>NZ_CP108728.1:5250000-6157500 GCF_045162655.1 Streptomyces sp. NBC_00989
GGTGCTCGCCGCTGTCGCGGAGCATGACGGCGGCGCCGATCGCGGACTGGACGATGAGGTCGTGGGCCTTGTCGCGCGGCAGGCCGAGCAGGATGCCCGCGTCCGTCATGGCTTCGACCAGGTAGAAGAAGTACGCCGGGCCGGAGCCGGAGAGGGCGGTGCAGGCGTCCTGCTGGGACTCGGGGACGCGGAGCGTCTTGCCCACGGCGCCGAAGATCTCGTCCGCGTGCGCGAGATGGGCCTCGGTGGCGTGGCTGCCGGCGGAGATGACGGACATGGCCTCGTCGACGAGGGCGGGGGTGTTCGTCATGACACGGACGACAGGGGTGCCTGCGGCCAGGCGCTCCTCAAAGAAGGAGGTGGGGATGCCCGCCGCGCCGCTGATGACCAGGCGGTCGGCGGGGACGTGCGGGGCGAGCTCGTCGAGGAGGGTGCCCATGTCCTGCGGCTTGACCGTGAGGATCAGGGTGTCGGCACTCTTCGCGGCCTCCGGGTTGGTGACCGGGGTGACTCCGTGGCGGGTGCGGAGTTCTTCGGCACGCTCGGGGCGGCGGGCGGTGACCAGCAGGTCGGCCGGGGCCCAGCCCGCTCGGATCATTCCGCTGAGCAGGGCTTCGCCGATCTTGCCGGTGCCGAGGACTGCGACTTTCTGGCTCATGGGGTCATCCTCGCACCGGCGGTGTGCCCTTGAGACGGCTGTCCGGCTGGCGGAACAACACCTCTGGGGATCGCCTCTGAGTGGACCGCCTCTGTGCCGTACGTCTCCTCAGTGCAGTACGTCTCCTCTATGCCGTACGCCTCCTCAGGGTCGCCGCGCCCAGGCACAGCACCAGCAGCGCGCAGCCGGCCACGATCAGGGCGTCGCGTACGAAGGTGGCGGTCATGTCGGTGTGCTTGAGGACCTCGTTCATGCCGTCGACGGCGTACGACATGGGCAGGACGTCGGAGATGGCCTCCAGGACGGGGTGCATGTCGGAGCGGGGAGTGAAGAGGCCGCAGAGGAGGAGCTGGGGAAAGATCACCGCCGGCATGAACTGGACGGCCTGGAACTCGGAGGCCGCGAAGGCCGAGACGAAGAGGCCGAGGGCGGTGCCGAGCAGGGCGTCGAGGAGGGCGACCAGGAGGAGGAGCCAGGGGCTGCCGGTCACGTCGAGGCCCAGGAACCAGACGGCGAGGCCCGTCGCCAGGGCGGACTGGATGATCGCGAGGATGCCGAAGGCGAGGGCGTAGCCGGCGATCAGGTCGCCCTTGCCCAGCGGCATGGCGAGGAGGCGTTCGAGGGTGCCGGAGGTGCGTTCGCGCAGGGTGGCGATGGAGGTCACCAGGAACATCGTGATGAGGGGGAAGATGCCGAGGAGTGAGGCACCGATGCTGTCGAAGGTGCGCGGGCTGCCGTCGAAGACATAGCGCAGCAGGACGAGCATCACGCACGGGATGAGGATCAGCAGCGCGATCGTGCGGGGGTCGTGGCGGAGCTGGCGCAGGACCCGGGCCGCGGTGGCTGTGGTGCGGGAGGTGCTGAGGCCGCTGGCCGGGGTGGGTGCGGTGGTCGTCGTAGCGGCCGGGGTCGTTGTCGTGCTCATCGGGTCGTCTCCTTCTGGCGGGCGGTGGCTACGGCCTCGTCGACCAGGTGCAGGAAGACCTCTTCCACCGTGTCGGAGCCGGTGTCGGCGCGGAGGGCGTCCGGGGTGTCGTCGGCGAGGATCTCGCCCTCGCGCATCAGGAGGAGGCGGTGGCAGCGCTCGGCCTCGTCCATGACGTGGGAGGAGATGAGGAGGGTGGCGCCGCGGGAGGCGGCGATGTCGTGGAAGAGGGCCCAGAGGTCGCGGCGGAGGACGGGGTCGAGGCCGACGGTGGGTTCGTCGAGGACGAGGAGTTCCGGGGTGCCGAGGAGCGCCACGGCCAGGGAGACGCGGCTGCGTTGGCCGCCGGAGAGGTTGCCGGCGAGGGTGCCGGCGTGGGTGGTGAGGTCGACGTCGGTGATGGCGCGGGTGACGTCGTCGTGGCGGCGGGTGGCGGCGGCTCGGCCGGGGTCGAGGATCGCGGCGAAGTAGTCCAGATTCTGACGGACCGTCAAGTCGTCATAGACGGAGGGGGCTTGGGTGACGTAGCCGATGCGGGTGCGGAGGGTGGGGTGGCCTGCGGGGCGGCCGAGGACGTTCAGGGTGCCGGTGACCTTGGCCTGGGTGCCGACGATCGAGCGCATGAGGGTCGACTTGCCGCAGCCGGAGGGGCCGAGCAGTCCGGTGATCTGGCCGCGCGGGACGGTGAAGTCGAGGCCGCGGAGGACGGTGTGGGGGCCGCGGGCGACGGTGAGGGCTTCGGCCTGGACGGCGGGTTCGTGGTCCGTGCCGGGTGGGGTGTCCGGTGATTCGGACGGGCCGGGGAGGTAATTCATCATGTGATGAATAATGCTCTCGCGAAACGGGACCCGTCAAGCGGGTTGGCGTCGTCCGGGTGGGTTGGTGTCGTCCGGCGGGTTGGTGTCGTCCGGGTGGGCTGCGCTGTCCGGATGGGCTGTGTTGTCCAGGCGGGTTGATGTCGCCCGGTGGGTGTGCGGGACGGCGCAGGCGCGTGGTGGCGTGATCGGAGTGGGGCGCTCCGGTTTGGATGCCTCCGCGTTCACCGGGTGGCAACACGAATCGAGTGCGGGGCCAACTCCCTTTCCCGACAATGGATTTCAGTTCGCCGTACCCTCCCCCGGTGCGGCGCCCACGCATCTCCCGTCCGGCTTTGTCCCGTCTTCGGAGGTGCCGTTGTCATGCGTGTCGTGCGCTGTGGTGTGAGCAAGGCCGATCTGTTCGCTTCTCTCGTCGTCTTTCTCGTCGCGCTCCCGTTGTGTGTGGGCGTGGCGATCGCCTCCGGGGTACCGGCCGAGTTGGGGCTGGTCACCGGGATCGTCGGCGGGCTGCTCGTCGGGGCGTTGCCCGGGAGCAGCCTGCAGGTGAGCGGTCCGGCCGCGGGGCTGACCGTGCTCGTGTACGAGGCCGTGCGGGCGTACGGCGTCGAGGCGCTCGGGGTGCTGGTGCTCGCGGCCGGGGTGGTGCAGTTGGCACTCGGCGTGCTGCGGCTCGGGCGGTGGTTCCGGGCGGTGTCCTCGGCCGTGGTGCAGGGGATGCTCGCCGGGATCGGGCTCGTGCTGGTCGCGGGGCAGGTGTACGCGCTCGGTGATGTCGCCGCGCCGGCGGGCGGGTTGGGGAAGCTCGCCGGGCTGGTGTCGTTGCCGGGGATGGTGGATCCGGTGGCGTTGTCAGTGGGGGGTGCCACCATTGCCGTATTGCTGCTGTGGCCTCGGTGGGGGCGGGGGGCTCGGCTGGTTCCCGCGCCGTTGGTGGCCGTGGGGTTGGCTGCGGCGGTGACCGGGGGGTTCGACCTGTCGGTGCGGCGGGTGGAGGTGCGGGGGCTGGTCGGTGCCGTGCGGGTGCCGGAGTGGGGGGACTTCGGGCGGCTTACGGAAGTGGGGGTGATCGGGACGGTCGTGGCGTTCGCGCTGATCGCGTCGGCGGAGTCGTTGTTCAGCGCGGCGGCGGTGGACCGGCTGCATCGGGGGCCGCGGACGGACTACGACCGGGAGTTGGTCGCGCAGGGCGCCGGGAACGTGGTGTGCGGGGTGCTCGGAGCATTGCCGATGACCGCGGTGATCGTGCGGAGTGCGGCTGGGGGTGCCCCCTCTGGGGGAGTGCAGGCGGGGGCGCGGACCAAGGCTTCGCGGGTGCTGCACGGTGGGTGGCTGTTGCTGTTCACGGTCCTGCTGCCGGGGGTGTTGGGGCTGGTTCCGGTGGCGGCGCTGGCGGGGTTGCTCGTGCATGCCGGGTGCAAGCTCGTGCCGGTGCGGCAGGTGCGGGGGCTGTGGCGCGGGCATCGGGGTGAGGTGGTCGTGCTCGGGGTGACCGCGGTGGCGATCGTGGTGGGGAATCTGTTCGAGGGCGTGCTGGTCGGGCTGGCGTTGGCCGTGGCGAAGACCGCGTGGGACATCAGTCATGTGCAGGTGGAGACGGAGGATCTCGGGGACGCGGGGATCGTCGTACGGGTGCTGGGGCATGCGACGTTCCTGCGGTTGCCGAAGCTGTTGGACGCGTTGGAGGCGTTGCCGGGTGATCGGGTGGTGCGGCTGGAGTTGGGCGGGTTGCGGCATGTGGATCATGCGTGTGCGGCGGCGCTGGAGGGGTGGGTCGTCGGGCGGGAGCGGGAGTGTGGGCAGGGGCGGGGTGAGGGGGTAACGGCTGTGACGGGGGCGTGAGTTGGTGGGTCGGCGACGGCCGGGGGGCCGGCGGGGCCCGGGGGTGAGATGTGGTGGCCGTCAGGGGGCTGCCCGGGCGTGACGTGGTGGGTCGGCGGCCGCTGGGGGCGGGACGTGGTGCCATCAGAGGGTTGCCCAGGCGTGACGTGGTGGGTCGGTGACTGACTGCTGGAGGCGGCGTGGGGTGAGGCGGGGTGGCCGTCAGGGGGTCATGGCGTGAGGGCTACGACGAGTTCCACGACGTAGGTCTCCTCGACGGTCTCGTCCGGGAACGCGGTTCGCAGGTGGTTCCGCTCCTCGGTGAGGAAGGCGTTCGTGCTCTCTTCGTCGTGGACCAGGAAGGCCGAGTGGCTGCCGATGTTGGCCAGGTGCGTGTCGATCGGGACGCGGCGGCTCCAGCGAACCCTCCGGTGGGCGAAGTCGAGTCGGCCGGTGGGGTCGGCGAGCGCGGTACGTACGCCGCTGCCGTTCTGTTCCACGACGGGGTCGATGCCGAAGTGGATCCGGATGCGTTCCGCCTGCTCGGCGATCCAGGGCACGTCGACGGCGCCGGTGTTCCACCACAACGCGAGGGCGCCGCCCGGGCGTAGTACGCGGAGCGCTTCCGGGACCGAGCGGGTGGTGTCGGTCCAGTGCCAGGCCTGGGCGTAGGTGAGGAAGTCGACGGAGTGGTCGGTGAGGGGGAGGGCGTTGCCGTTGCCTCGGACGATCGGGACGTCGGGGAGGGTCCGGCGGAACTGGGCCGCCATGCCGTCGCCGGGTTCGATCGCGATGACTTCGGCGCCGCGAGCGTGCAGGAGGGCGGTCGCGATGCCGGTGCCCGCGCCGACGTCTGCGACGCGGGCGCCGGTGAGGGGGTGAGCTGCGAGTTCCTCGATGGTGTCGAAGAGGGCGGGTGGGTAGGAGGGGCGGTTCTCGGCGTACTGGGCTGCGGCGGCGTTGAAGGAGTGGGCTCGGGTGACGGGCGAGGACGGCCTCGGGGAGGTGGTCATATGGCCATGGTTACTGGGGTGGGTGCGGGGTGCAGGTGGTTTTTGGTGAGAATTGGGGTTGGGGGTTGGGGGCTGCCCGGGCGTGACGTGGTGGGTCGGCGGCCGCTGGGGGCGGGACGTGGCGGCCGTCAGGGGGTTGCCGAGACGTGACGTGGTGGGTCGGTGACTGACCTGCTGAAGTCGGGGTGGGGTGGGGGTGGTTCGGCGGAGCCTCCGGTGCGGTGGAGCGGCTCGGTGCCGTGGAGCGGCTCGGTTCGGCGGTGCGGTGGAGCGGCTCGGTTCGGTTCGGTGGAGCAGCGTGGGTCGGGCGGGGTGGGGACGGGAGCGGGCCTTGGGTGGCTCGCGGGGTTCGGGGCGGTGGGGGCTGGTGGGGTGCGGTGCCTTGGGTGGAGGTGGGGGCCTTGGGGGTGTGAGGTGTCTCGGGAGTCGGGACTGCCCGGGTGCCGTGGGTGTGTGATTGCCGGGTTCCGGGGTTCTGGGGTCGTAGGTCCCCCCAGGGCGCCAAAGACCGTACGTGCCCGGCATGCCGCGAGCCGTGTGCGCCCAGGGGATCGCGCGGTCCGGGGAATCGCAGCTCCCCCCACAAGCGCGAGCTGCCGTACGACCGACGTTCACGTGACCGGGGAGTTGGCCATGCCCCGGGAATCACGGCTTCCCGCCCAACCCTCAGCCGCCGTACAACCGCCCCTCACACACCCGGGGAGTTGCCCGTGTCCGAGGAATCTCCGTTTCCCGCACAACCCCGAGCCGCCGTACTACCGCCCCTCACGCACCCGAAGGCTTGCCCGTGCCCAAGGATTCGACGCCTCCCGCACAGCCGCGAACCGCCGTACGCCCCACCCCCACCCACCCAAGAGTTCAGCTGCCCGACGGCTTACCCGTGCCCAGAGCCTCGCTTCGTGGCTGGCCCAGAACCCATGGCCCCGTATCAGGCGCCCCGCCGCTTCTTAGACGGATTGCGGGTGCGGCGGGATGTTCGCTTTTCGTGTTGGGTCAGGGCCGTCTCGTACTCCTGGCGGTGGAGGGTCTCGCCGGGGGCCTCTACCAGGGAGCGGGCGAAGTAGGCGAGGAGGGAGCCGACGAAGCCGATGGCCAGGAGGCCGCGGAGGGAGGCCTGGCGGGCGGGGTCGGGGCGTTTTTTGAAGGCTTCCCAGGTGTGGCCGAAGGCGAGGGCGCTGCAGATCGCGAACATCACGATGACGAGGAGGGTGACGAAGCTGCCCACGTTCGCGATCTGGATGCCCTGGTAGGCGAAGCGGAGGATCAGGCAGGCGGCGACTGCGGCGGCCAGCGAACCGGCTGCCGTGGCGATGCGGCGGGCGGCGTAGCCGTTGTAACCGCTGTCGTGGTTGACCCAGGTGGTGCCGAAGAAGCGGAGGGGTTCGGGGCGGGGGCCTGTGCCTGTGCCTTCGCCTGGGGAGCCCTCGGGGGTGTCCTGGGTGCCAGTGCCGGTGCCGGTCTCGTCGTTCACGGGACGATTATGGCTCCGAGAAGGGGGCGGGGGTCCCGTTGGGGCTGCTCAGGTGTCCTTGTCGGACCCCGACGCCGACTCCGACCCCAACGCTGTTGCTGTTGCTGTTGCTGTTGCTGTTGCTGTTCGCGTCGGCCTCGGCGTCGGTCTCGGCGGATCTACGGGACCGTGCCCGCCGGCCGTGACCGGTGAGCCCCGCTCCAAGAGAAGGAGAAGGGCTCCGGTCACGGTCGGCGGGCGGGACGGGCGCGCGTGCTGGGGGCGTTATGCGTGTCCCCCGCGCGGCTGTGCGATCAGGAGCAGTGCGGGCGGACGTAGCCGTCGCTGCCCGTGTTCACGTAGGCGTCGGAGATGTACTCGCCGTCGTCGATGTTGTCCCAGATGTTCGTCGTGCCGTAGTAGCCCGTCACCGTGGTGCCCGGCGTCTGGCAGTAGATCGGGACCTGGGAGCCCTCGGCCAGGACGCGGACGATGGTGTAGCCGGTGCCGGGGCCGCTGCGGACGTTGACGCGGGTGTTGGGCGCGATCGAGTAGTAGTGCAGTGCGGCCGCCGCGGTCGCCGTCGTGGTGACGGCCTCCGTCGTGCCGTCGCCCTCGACCTCTTCAATACGGTCAACAGACATGAAAAACCTCCCCCGTTGGACCCCATGACTGCCATGGGGTCCCGTTGATTCCCCTAAAACACGCCATGAAACATATGTGCCCACCTCGCGCCCGGAGGCGGGCAAGCCGCCTCTGTCCCGTACGGGTCATCGACTAGGCTCCGTGCGTCGCGCGCGCGGACGATCAGCACGGGGGTGGTTCCATGGCGCCACAGCGCAACACCGGAGCGGGCGCGGAAGCGGAACTTCCCGAGTACGCCGGTCACTACCGCCTGGAGTCCTGCCTGGGCTCCGGCGGCATGGGCGTGGTGCATCTGGCGCAGAGCACCTCCGGGATGAAGGTCGCCGTGAAGGTCGTCCACGCGGAGTTCGCCCAGGACCCCGAGTTCAGGGGGCGGTTCCGGCAGGAGGTGGCGGCCGCGCGGCGGGTGAGCGGGGCGTTCACCGCGCCGGTGGTGGATGCGGACCCGGAGGCCGAACGGCCGTGGATGGCAACGTCGTTCATCCCCGGGCCGACCCTGTCCGAGCACGTGAAGCGGAACGGGCCCATGGCACCCGGAGAATTGCGCCGGCTGATGGCCGGACTGGCCGAGGCGTTGCGCGACATCCATCGGGTGGGGGTCGTACACCGTGATCTGAAGCCCAGCAACGTCCTGCTCGCCGAGGACGGGCCGAAGGTCATCGACTTCGGCATCTCTCGGCCAAAGGACAGCGAACTGCGCACCGAGACGGGCAAGTTGATCGGGACGCCGCCCTTCATGGCACCCGAGCAGTTCCGTCGGCCGCGTGAGGTCGGGCCGGCCGCCGACATCTTCGCGCTCGGGTCCGTACTGGTGCACGCGGCGACGGGGCGCGGGCCGTTCGACTCCGACAGCCCGTACGTCGTCGCCTATCAAGTCGTCCATGACGAGCCGGACTTGGCCGGACTGCCGGAGAACATCGCGCCACTGGTGCTGCGTTGCCTCGCCAAGGAGCCGGAGGACCGGCCCACGCCCGACGAGTTGATGCGTGAACTGCGGTCCGTGTCGGCCTCGTACGATACGCAGGCGTACATACCGGCGCAGCGGGCCACTGTCGCGCCGCTGCCGGAGCACGGTACCGAAGAGCCCGCACAGTCCGAACGGCCGCGTGGGCGGCGGCTGTTGGGCAAGCGGTTCGCCCTCGGGGCGGGAGCGCTCGGCCTGGCCGCGATCGGCACGCTCACCGCGCTCCAGTTGTCCGACGACGGCGACGCGCCCGCGAAGACCAGCACCCCGCACACCACGCCCAGCACCGCGTTCGGCGAGTGGACGACGACACCGGTCTCCAAGAAGAGCACGCCCCAATGCTCGTACGGGGCGGGGAAGTTGCTCTGCGCGCAGCCCGGGGTGGTGTTCGCCCTGGACCCGTCCGACGGGCGGGTGCTGTGGCGGCACTCCGTCGCCACGACCCACAGAAGTGGGCCGCCGGTACTGTCGGGCGGCCTGGTGCAGCCCTCGTTGGACACCGGGCGGCATCTGGAGGCGCTCGATCCCGCCTCGGGCAAGGTCCGTTGGCGGAAGACCGTCCCCGTGTACACCGGGCTCGCGGACGCCGGCGGCATGCTCCTGCTCACCCACGCGGACGGGACGGTCACCGGTGTGGACGGCGCTTCGGGCGCCACGAAGTGGAGTAACCGGATTCCGGGTCAACAGGCGCCGTACTTCACCTCGTTCACCGGGGACTCGTCGGCCTACGTGACGAGCACGTCGGACGACGGAGCGCACACGCGGGTGACGGCGGTCGATCCGGACACGGGTGCGGTGCGCTGGGACGCGCGGCTGAAGGGGTCGTTGAAGCCCGTCGGCGCGGCGGGCGGGTCCGTGTATCTCCTCTCGGTCGACACCGTCTACGGGGCCACGGAGGCCGTGGTCCGCTACACCCCGGGCACCGGGGCCTCGCGGCGCGTGACGCTGCCCGTGAGAGTCGACCAGGCCCACGGGACCGTCCGCGGGAACGTCGTCTACCTCATGGGGGCCGGCGGATCGCTGCGGGCCGTGGACATGGCCGCGCGCAAGCAGCTGTGGAGTCTGGAGACGGCCGTACTGCGGAGTTCCGCACCGGTCGCGGACGGACGGCAGGTGTACGTCACGTCCGGGGACGGGCGGCTGCTCGCCGTGGACGCCCGTGCGGGACGGCTCGTCGGGCAGACACCCGCGCGCCTCGACTCCAACTCCGACCGGATCAGCGCGGCGCTGCCCGAACCCGTCGTAGCGAACGACCACGTCTACGCCGCCGCACCCGACGGCACGGTCTTCGCCGTCAACTCCCTTGCTCCCGGGGCCTGGTAGCCGTAGCGAGGCGAACTTCCGCACCCCTGGCGTCTGATAGCCGTAGCAGGGCGAACTCCCGTACGCCTGGAGCTTGGTAGCCGTAGCAAGGTGAACTCCCGTACACCCGGGGCCTGGTGGCGCGAGCACCCACAAGGGCCGCCCCCACGAGGAGGACGGCCCAAGGACGAACGAACCACAGGAGCACCGGAGTTGCGGCCCCTCGGGGCCTCTCAGGGGCCCTCAGCCGAGCTTGCTGACGTCCCGCACGGCGCCCCTGTCCGCGCTGGTCGCCATCGCCGCGTACGCACGCAGCGCGGCCGACACCTTCCGCTCACGCTGCTTCGGGGCGTACCGACCGTCCAGCGCGGCCTCGCGGCGCGCCAACTCGGCGTCGTCGACGAGGAGTTCGATGGTGCGGTTCGGGATGTCGATGCGGATGCGGTCGCCGTTCTCGACGAGGGCGATCGTGCCGCCGGACGCCGCCTCGGGGGACGCGTGGCCGATCGACAGGCCCGAAGTGCCGCCGGAGAAGCGGCCGTCGGTGATCAGGGCGCAGGTCTTGCCGAGGCCGCGGCCCTTGAGGAAGGACGTCGGGTAGAGCATCTCCTGCATGCCGGGGCCGCCCTTGGGGCCCTCGTAGCGGATGACGACGACATCGCCGTGCGTCACCTGTTTGTTGAGGATCTTCTCGACCGCTTCTTCCTGCGACTCGCAGACGACCGCCGGGCCCTCGAAGGTCCAGATCGACTCGTCGACGCCGGCCGTCTTCACGACGCAGCCGTCGACGGCGAGGTTGCCCTTGAGGACCGCGAGGCCGCCGTCCTTGGAGTAGGCGTGTTCGGCGGAGCGGATGCAGCCCTCGGCCGCGTCCTCGTCCAGCGCCTCCCAGCGCTCGGACTGGGAGAAGGCCTCGGAGGAGCGGACGCAGCCGGGCGCCGCGTGCCACAGTTCCACGGCCTCCGGAGAGGGCGAACCGCCGCGCACGTCCCACGTCTTGAGCCAGTCCGCGAGGGACGGGCTGTGGACGGAGTGGACGTCCTCGTTCAGCAGGCCCGCGCGGTGCAACTCGCCCAGCAGGGCCGGGATTCCGCCCGCGCGGTGCACGTCCTCCATGTAGTACGTGCGGTTCTTCGCGACGTTCGGGGCGACCTTCGCGAGGCACGGCACGCGGCGCGAGACGGCATTGATCTCTTCCAGGCCGAACTGGACGCCACCCTCCTGCGCCGCGGCGAGGAGGTGCAGGATCGTGTTGGTGGAGCCGCCCATCGCGATGTCGAGGGCCATGGCGTTCTCGAAGGCCGCGAAGGTGGCGACGTTGCGCGGCAGGACCGTCTCGTCGTCCTGCTCGTAGTAGCGGCGGGTGATGTCCATCACCGTGCGGGCCGCGTCCTGGTACAGGCCCTTGCGGGCCGTGTGCGTGGCGAGGACCGAGCCGTTGCCCGGCAGCGACAGGCCGATGGCCTCGGTCAGGCAGTTCATCGAGTTGGCGGTGAACATGCCGGAACAGGAGCCGCAGGTCGGACAGGCGTTCTCCTCGATGTTGAGGACGTCCGCGTCGGAGATGCTGTCGTTGGCCGCGTCGACCATCGCGTCGATCAGGTCCAGCGTGCGGACGGTGCCGTCCTGGAGGGTGGCGCGCCCGGCCTCCATGGGACCGCCGGAGACGAAGACCGTCGGGATGTTCAGACGGAGCGCCGCCATGAGCATGCCGGGGGTGATCTTGTCGCAGTTGGAGATGCAGATCAGGGCGTCGGCGCAGTGCGCCTCGACCATGTACTCGACCGAGTCGGCGATCAGGTCGCGGGAGGGCAGGCTGTAGAGCATGCCGCCGTGGCCCATCGCGATGCCGTCGTCCACCGCGATCGTGTTGAACTCGCGCGGGATGCCGCCGGCCGCGGTGATCGCCTCGCTGACGATCCGGCCGACGGGCTGGAGGTGGGTGTGGCCGGGCACGAACTCCGTGAAGCTGTTCGCCACCGCGATGATCGGCTTCCGGCCGATGTCCGCACCGGGTACACCGGAGGCGCGCATAAGGGCGCGTGCGCCCGCCATGTTGCGGCCGTGGGTGACTGTACGGGACCTCAGCTCGGGCATCGTCGATCGCTCCTTCAGACAGATAGGGCTGCTAACGAGCGTACGCCGGTCATCCAGGGGTCGGACACGGTGTCCGTATCGCGGGACGAAGGTCTCACCACGAAGACAAGACCGAAGACAGGACCGAAGACAGCCCTACGGCCCGGTCAGATGCCCCTGCACCACCGGCGCCACCCGCGCGATGAGCTGCTCCACGTCCGCCGAGGCCAGCGGTTCCACCTTGATCACGTAGCGCAGCATCGCCGTACCGACCAGCTGCGCCGCCGCCAGCTCGGCGCGCAGTTCCGCGTCCGGGAGGTCGAGCTGGGCGGCGACCCGGCCCAGCACCTGGGCGACCACGAGCCGCCGGAAGACGGCCGCGGCGGCTTCGTTGTTGACGGCGGAACGGACGACCGCCAGCAAGGGCTTGCGGGTGGCGGGGTTCTCCCAGACGCCGAAGATGAAGCGGGTCAGCCGCTCGCCGACACCGTCCAGCGGCCCGTCGGCCACCGCCGCCGGCGCGTTCGTCGCCGGGGCGAACGCGACCTCGATCGCCGCCTCGAAAACCTGCTCCTTGGTACCGAAGTAGTGGTGCACGAGCGCCGAGTCGACCCCGGCCGCCTTCGCGATACCGCGCACGGACGTCTTCTCGTACCCCCGCTCGGAGAACTCCTCCCGGGCCGCGGCCAGGATGCGGTCGCGGGTGTCGGCGGACTCCGTACGAGGGGGTCGGCCCCGGCGCTTGGCGGTGGCGTCGGTCACCGCCGGGGCACCTTCACGGCCGAGGCCAGATGCAGCCGCGTGAAGGCGAGCGCCTCCGCCAGGTCGGCCTCGCGTTCGGCGCTGGACATCGCGCGCCGGGTGTTGACCTCGATGACGACATGGCCGTCGAAACCGGTCGTCGCCAGCCGTTCCAGCAGCTCGGCGCAGGGCTGGGTGCCGCGGCCGGGGACGAGGTGCTCGTCCTTGTTGGAGCCGTTGCCGTCCGCGAGGTGGACATGGCCGAGACGGTCGCCCATGCGCTCGATCATCTCGGTCGCGTCGGTGCGGGCGGTCGCGGTGTGGCTGAGGTCGATCGTGAAGTGCCGGTAGTCCTCGCGCGTGACGTCCCAGTCGGGGGCGTAGGCGAGCATCTCGCGGTCGCGGTAGCGCCAGGGATACATGTTCTCTACGGCGAACCGCACATCCGTCTCGTTCGCCATCCGCCAGATCCCGCTGACGAAGTCCCGCGCGTACTGGCGCTGCCAGCGGAACGGCGGGTGCACCACGACCGTGCTCGCGCCGAGCTTCTCGGCGGCCGCCTGGGCGCGCTGGAGCTTGATCCACGGGTCGGTGGACCACACCCGCTGCGTGATGAGCAGGCAGGGCGCGTGGACGGCGAGGATCGGGACCTGGTGGTGGTCGCTGAGCCGGCGCAGCGCGTTGATGTCCTGGCTGACCGGGTCGGTCCACACCATGACCTCGACGCCGTCGTAGCCGAGGCGTGCGGCGATCTCGAAGGCCGTCGCCGTCGACTCCGGATACACGGACGCCGTGGACAGCGCGACCTTCGCATCCGGGATGCGCACGACTGGTTCTGCCACGGAGGACAGACTACGGGGCGGCGCTTTGCGTACGGGAGCCGGTTGCTGTGCCCGCCCTGTGCGAGGTGCGGCAACCGGCCATCTCCGGCGCGGGGCCGCGTTGTGGCGATACTTCATGCGGGTTCGATACGTCCCGTACCGGTCGGGCGTTCAGTACGGCCACGCGCGTGTGGACCATGAACGGCCACGCGTGCGTACATGACGCGGCCAGCCTCCCTGCGATCGCCCACACCCCCGACGACCGCCACGCGTGCGTGCCTGACGAACGGCCACGCGCGTGTACGGCACGAATGGCCACGCACGCGTGCCCCGCAGCCGAGCCCGCCCCCGCACCCCCGCCTACGTCGTCGGCATCTGGTCCAGTTGTCGCAGGATCACGCCCTCGCGCAGCGCCCAGGGGCAGACCTCCAGCGTCTCGACGCCGAAGAGGTCCATCGCGCCCTCGGCGACCATTGCGCCGGCCAGGAGCTGTTCGGCGCGGCCCTCGGAGACGCCGGGCAGGACGGCGCGCTGGGCGGTGGTCATGCCGGCCAGGCGCGGGACCCACGCCTCCAGGGACTCGCGCTTGAGCTCGCGCTGGACGTAGAGGCCGTCGGCGGAGCGGGCGGCGCCGGCCAGGCGGGCGAGCTGCTTGAAGGTCTTCGACGTGGCGACGACGTGGTCGGGGGCGCCGAAACGGCTGAACTCGCCCACCGTGCGGGCGATCTGGGCGCGCACATGGCGGCGCAGGGCCCTTATCGCGTCCGCTTCCGGCGGGTCCCCGGGGAGCCAGCCGGCGGTGAGGCGGCCCGCGCCGAGGGGCAGCGACACGGCCGCGTCGGGTTCCTCGTCGATGCCGTACGCGATCTCCAGGGAGCCGCCGCCGATGTCGAGGACGAGGAGCTTCCCCGCCGACCAGCCGAACCAGCGGCGGACGGCGAGGAAGGTGAGCCGGGCCTCCTCGGCGCCGGTGAGGACCTGGAGTTCGACGCCGGTCTCGGTCTGCACGCGCGCGAGGACGTCGTCGGCGTTGCTGGCCTCGCGGACGGCGGAGGTGGCGAACGGGAGGATCTCTTCGACGCCCTTGTCCTCGGCGGCCTGCAGTGCCTCATGGACGACGCCGACGAGTTTGTCGACACCTTCGGGGCCGATCGCCCCGTCATCGTCGAGGAGTTGGGCAAGGCGGAGTTCCACCTTGTGCGAGTGCGCGGGCAACGGGCGCGCGCCCGGGTGTGCGTCCACCACCAGCAGATGCACCGTGTTCGATCCCACGTCGAGGACACCGAGTCTCATATACGGAACGCTACTGCCACCTGCACCGATCTCCGTCCCCGGAGCGGTTTCTGGGGCCGCCTCGGGCGACTTACCCTGGACCCGTGCCAAAGACGAAAAAGGCGAAGAACGACAAGGCGGCCAAATCACCCGGCGATTCTTCGCCGGTGACGTCGGCCAAGCCCCCGAAGCCGTCGAAAAAGGCCCTGAAAGCGGACGAGAAGGGGCTCGACTTCGCGCGCGCGTGGGTGGAGTTCCCGGATCCTGCGGACGACGAGCAGCTCTTCCGCTGCGATCTGACATGGCTGACCTCTCGCTGGAACTGCATCTTCGGAAGCGGCTGCCAGGGCATCCAGGCGGGCCGCGCGGACGACGGCTGCTGCACCCTGGGCGCGCACTTCTCGGACAAGGACGACGAGAAACGGGTCGCCGGGCATGTGGCGAGGCTCACGCCCGACATCTGGCAGCACCATGACGAGGGCGTGGCGAACGGCTGGACCTCGGAGGACGAGGACGGCGACCGCCAGACCCGCCCCTACAAGGGCTCGTGCATCTTCCAGAACCGCCCCGGCTTCGCCGGCGGCGCGGGCTGCTCGCTGCACATCCTGGCCGTCAAGGAGGGCCGTGAGCCCCTGGAGACCAAGCCGGACGTCTGCTGGCAGCTCCCGGTGCGGCGGACGTACGAGTGGATCGACCGCCCGGACGACACCCGCGTGCTCCAGGTGTCGATCGGCGAGTACGACCGTCGCGGCTGGGGTTCCGGCGGCCACGAGCTGCACTGGTGGTGCACGTCGGCGACCTCGGCGCACGGCGCGGGCGACCCGGTCTACGTGTCCTACGGCCCGGAGCTGACCGAGCTGATGGGCAAGGCCGGCTACGACCGCCTGGTCGAGCTCTGCGAGCAGCGCCTGGCCTCGCAACTCCCGCTGCTGGCACCCCATCCGGCGGACCCGGTCGCCTGACGGGTCAGGACGAGCTCGGGTCGCCGCCGTCGTCGGACGGCGGCGTCGAGCCCCCCGGGTCTGCGGAGGACGAGTCCGTCGAGGTCGGTGTCGGGGTCGGGTCGGCGGACGAGGGCGGCGGGTCGCTCGGCGTGGGATCGGTGGGCGCCGTGCTGGTGGGCGTCGGGTCCGGGCCGGACGAGGGCGGGCCGCCGGGGCCGGGATCCGTGGGGTGCGAGGGGTTGCCCGGGTCGGTCGGGGCGGGCGCGGTGCCGTAGCCCTCGATCGAGACGACGGCTCCGGCCGGCGAGACGGCCACGCGCGCGGTCCAGTGGCCGGAGGGCTCGCGCAGATGGTCGACGTACACCTTGATCGTCAACGATTCGCCCGGGGCGAGGGTTCCCGAGGACTGGCTGAGGTAGAGCCAGGGCGCCGCCGTGGTCGCGGACCAGCGGACCGGGGCCGAGCCGGACGCGGTGAGGGTGATGAGCGTGGTGTCACTGCTGTTGGCGGCCGAGACGGCGAGGTGACCGGCACCCTTCTGGCCGGCGCCGGTGACGCTGATGACCTCTACGGAGACGTCGTTCTTGCCGTTCTTGCCGGGCCGCGGGCTCGTGCCGGCATTGCCGGTGTTCTCGTAACCGCCGCTCGCCACCTCGCCCTCCATGCTGCCCGGGCCGTGCTGCTCGCTCGCGGTGGCGGCCCGGCCGTCGACGCCCTCGCCGGTCGGGGTGCCGCGGTAGGCGGCCCACAGGGCGAGGACGGGGGCCGCGATGACGGTGGCGACGACGGTCGTCGTGACGGCACGCGCGCGTAGGCGGTCCCTTCGGGCGGCACGGTCCTTCGGGTCCATCGGGAAACCGCGCCGGTCGAAGCGCGGTGCGGCGGCTCCACGCGCGCGTGGGAGATGCGCCATGGCGACGTGCAGGGCCGCGCGGGGCGCCTCCAGGACGGGCAGTTCGGCGGGCGTGACACTCGCCCCGGGCCAACTGCCGGGCGCCGCGCGCTCGGCGGTACGGCGGCAGTGCGGGCAGTCGTCGACGTGCCGGACGAGTTCGCGGCGCAGGGCGCTGCTGAGCACCAGCTGATGGTCACCGGTGAGACGGGCGACGCTCGGGCAGCTCCCGGTCTCCACGACGGCGAGGGCGGCACGCGTGCGTTCCACCTCGCAGGCGGCGGACGCCAGCAACTCCCGGGCACGGGCGAGGTCCATGCCGAGGACGGCGGCGACCTCGTGGGCGGCGAGCCGGTGGCGCACGGCGAGTTCGAGCGCCTCACGCTGCTCCGGGGTGGTCCCGGCGGCCTCCGGCCAGGCGAGCAGGGCGAGTTCACGCCGCCGCTGCTCCCGCAACTCCTCGGGGACAGCCGGTTCCTCCGCCTCGGTACGCCCCACCGCGTGCGTGCCCTGACGTTTCTGCTTGGCCTCGGCCAGCTTCCGCAGACAGGCCCAGCGGGCCAGCGCGTACAGCCAGGCCCGGCGGTCACCGGCCGTCTCCGGCACGCGCGCGCCCCGGCGTTCGGCCAGCGCGAGCACGTCTCCCAGGGCGGCGGTCGCCGCGTCGTGGTCGCAGAGGACGGACAGGCAGTACGTGAACAGGCCGTCCAGATACGGCTCGTAGCGCGCGGGCGGGCGCTGCGCCAGCGTGTGCGCCGCAGCGCGGTCGCGCGCCTCCCGATGCGCCCGGTGTGCGCCGGTGGTGCGGGTCGAGGTCTCCGGACTGCTGCTCATCACCCGTGCGACCGTAGGCGGCGGGCGATGCCCCCTTCCGCCCCCTTGAGCACATTTAATCCGTACGGGTGAAACGATCCCTCAAAAGGGGACAGCCATCCATACCTCCGTGGCTCGTTCCCGACGGGCGGTGGCCGGATACCGAAGAGGCACGACCCGACCGCCGACCGCGTTGTCAGTGGCGGCGGTTACGGTTCACGCATGGCTGCCCGTACGAAGACCACCAAGGACCGTCCGTCCTACCGCTGCACCGAATGCGGCTGGCAGACGGCCAAGTGGCTCGGCCGCTGCTCCGAGTGCCAGGCCTGGGGGACGGTCGAGGAGTACGGCGCGCCCGCAGTCCGGACGACCTCCCCCGGTCGCGTCACCACCTCCGCGGTACCGATCGGCCAGGTCGACGCCCGTCAGGCCACCGCCCGCTCGACCGGCGTGCCCGAGCTGGACCGGGTGCTGGGCGGCGGTCTGGTCCCCGGAGCGGTCGTCCTCGTCGCGGGCGAGCCGGGCGTGGGAAAGTCGACCCTCCTCCTCGACGTGGCGGCCAAGGCCGCGAGCGAGGAGCACCGCACGCTCTATGTCACCGGCGAGGAGTCCGCGAGCCAGGTCCGGATGCGCGCCGACCGCATCAAGGCGATCGACGACCACCTGTATCTCGCCGCCGAGACCGATCTGGCCACGATCCTGGGCCACTTGGACGCGGTGAAGCCCTCCCTCCTCATCCTGGACTCCGTCCAGACGGTGGCCTCCCCGGAGATCGACGGAGCGCCCGGCGGCATGGCCCAGGTCCGCGAGGTGGCCGGCGCCCTGATCCGCGCCTCCAAGGAGCGCGGCATGTCCACCCTCCTCGTGGGCCACGTCACCAAGGACGGCGCGATCGCGGGCCCCCGCCTCCTGGAACACCTGGTGGACGTGGTCCTGTCCTTCGAGGGCGACCGCCACGCGCGCCTACGTCTCGTACGGGGCGTCAAGAACCGCTACGGCACAACCGACGAGGTCGGCTGCTTCGAACTCCACGACGAGGGCATCACGGGCCTGGCCGACCCGAGCGGCCTGTTCCTGACCCGCCGCGCGGAGCCGGTCCCGGGCACCTGTCTGACCGTCACCCTGGAGGGCCGCCGCCCCCTGGTCGCCGAGGTCCAGGCCCTCACGGTCGACTCCCAGATCCCCTCCCCCCGCCGCACCACCTCGGGCCTGGAGACGTCCCGGGTCTCGATGATGCTCGCGGTCCTGGAACAGCGCGGCAGGATCACCGCCCTGGGCAAACGGGACATCTACTCCGCGACGGTGGGCGGAGTGAAACTCTCCGAACCGGCGGCAGATCTGGCCATCGCCCTGGCCCTGGCCTCCGCGGCGAGCGACGTCCCCCTCCCCAAGAACCTGGTGGCGATCGGCGAAGTAGGCCTCGCGGGCGAGGTCAGAAGGGTTACGGGCGTCCAGCGCAGGCTCTCCGAAGCACACCGTCTGGGCTTCACCCACGCCCTCGTCCCGGGCGACCCGGGCAAGATCCCAGCAGGCATGAAGGTCATCGAAGTAGCCGACATGGGAGACGCTCTCCGGGTCCTTCCGCGCTCCCGTAAGCGAGAGGCCCCACGGGACGCCGAGGACCGCCGGTAGACTTTGCCCTGGTCTCGCCCGTCCGTACGAACCAGGTACGCGAAACGGGAGCACCAGAAAAACCTGCGACCGGAGGAGTGCAGTGGCAGCCAACGACCGGGCGTCAGCTCCCGGAAAGTCCGGCGGGAGCTCCGGTGCCGATGGCCTGATGCGCGCCTCACTGAGCGCCGTGGCACCCGGCACGGCCCTGCGCGACGGCCTGGAGCGAATTCTCCGCGGCAACACGGGCGGACTCATCGTGCTCGGCTCCGACAGGACCGTGGAAGCGATGTGCACAGGCGGTTTCATCCTGGACGTGGAGTTCACGGCCACCCGCCTGCGCGAACTCTGCAAGCTGGACGGCGGCATCGTCGTCTCGTCCGACCTCTCCAAAATCCTCCGGGCGGGCGTCCAGCTGGTCCCCGACCCGAACATCCCCACCGAAGAGACAGGCACCCGCCACCGCACGGCGGACCGCGTCAGCAAACAGGTCGCCTTCCCCGTGGTCTCCGTCTCTCAGTCCATGCGCCTGATCGCCCTCTACGTAGACGGCCAACGCCGCGTACTGGAGGACTCGGCGGCGATCCTGTCCCGCGCCAACCAGGCCCTGGCAACGCTGGAGCGCTACAAGCTCCGCCTGGACGAGGTGGCGGGCACGCTGTCGGCCCTGGAGATCGAGGACTTGGTGACGGTCCGAGATGTCTCGGCAGTGGTCCAACGCCTGGAAATGGTCCGCCTGATCGCCACCGAGATCGCCGAGTACGTACTGGAACTCGGCACGGACGGCCGCCTGCTCGCCCTCCAGCTGGAGGAGTTGATCGCGGGCGTGGAACCGGAACGCGAACTGGTAGTACGCGACTACGTCCCCGAGCCCACGGCCAAACGCTCCCGCACGGTCAACGAAGCCCTGGCCGAGCTCGACGCCCTCTCCCACGCGGAACTCCTCGAACTCCCCACCGTGGCCCGCGCGTTGGGCTACACCGGCTCCCCCGAGGCCCTCGACTCGGCGGTCTCCCCGCGAGGCTTCCGCCTCCTGGCCAAGGTCCCGCGCCTCCCCGGCGCGATCATCGACCGCCTGGTGGAGCACTTCGGAGGCCTCCAGAAACTCCTGGCGGCAAGCGTCGACGACCTACAGACGGTCGACGGCGTGGGCGAGGCAAGGGCGAGAAGCGTACGAGAAGGCCTCTCCCGCCTCGCGGAATCGTCAATCCTGGAACGCTACGTCTGACGAAACCGACGGCCCGTCAGTCACTCGCCAGAACGAACGAGGTCTGCGCCTTGGCGAACCCGGAGGCCTCCGCCTCCACCAGATAGGTCCCGGCCCCGGCCGAACCGGCAGCCGGAGTCGCGCACTCGGGCGCGCTCGGCTTGCGGTCCCACTTCAGGGTGTACGTGACGCTGCTCCCGGCGGACACCCGGTAGTAGACGCTCGCGGCATTCTTCGGGCAGTCGGCCGAGGACCAGAAGTCGGACGCGCCCCCCGCCTCCGTGATGGTCAACACGGCACTCTTGGGCCCGAGATCGACCTTGCAGTCACTGCCGGAGGAGTTCTTGGCGGTGAGCACAAAAGTAGGAGTCTGATCCGGCGAGTACGAGTTGTGAAGACTCCGCAGACTCAACTGCACAGCGCCGGCAGTGCAGTTGGGCAACGCCGAGTCGGCAGGAACCGTAGTCCCCGTACTACTGCCACCGTTGGACCCACCGGCGGACCCGGCCCCGGAGCCCCCACCACTCGCCCCACTAGCCCCAGTCGACCCACTCGCGCCGCCCGACCCGCCCGACCCACTCGCGCCGCTGGAAGAGCTGGCGCCCCCCGACTCATCGCGGCCGCCCGGGTGTTGACTGATGGCGGGACCCGTCCCCGACGGCCCGGCAGTGATCGTAGGAGCAGGCGTCTTACCGTTCTTCGCCCCACCCGCACCGTTCTTGCCGCCCCCGCCACCGGAGTTGACGATCCAGGTGATCAGCAGCGCCAGCAAGGCGACCACGGACACCATGAGGACCCTCCGTCGCCAATAGATGGAGGAGGGAAGCGGCCCGACCGGATTGCGCAGTGATCCCACGGCGCAAACTGTACGAGAGATCGGCGAGTTACCTCGCCCCACCCGCCGCCCCAGCCCCAACTTTTCCGGATCATCATTCCGGCAACCCACCCTGGAATCGGCCGGGATGGCCCACGCACCCGCAGCCGCCGACGAAACGGGAGCGGGTCGTGGCGGTACGGCGCAGCCCGCCGCGCACCCGGCACCAACCCGTCCAACCGTGACAACACCAGAGGGGCCCGACCAGCGGCGGGCTCGCCGTACCGCCACGACCTCGACCCACCCACACACCTGCGCGCGAACGCACCCGCACACCGCGGGCGACCCACGCACCAACCGCAGGCACCCCACCCACCGACCATGGCAGGATCGGACCCGCCATGACTGCGCCCACGAATCCCCCACACACCCTGTCCGCGACCGCCCCGGACGGAGCCCGCCTCCACACCCCGGTCATCGACTGGTTCGAGGACAACGCCCGCGACCTCCCCTGGCGCCACCCCGACGCCGACCCCTGGGGCGTGATGGTCAGCGAGTTCATGCTCCAGCAGACCCCGGTCAGCCGCGTCCTCCCGGTCTACGAACAGTGGCTCGCCCGCTGGCCCCGCCCCGCCGACCTCGCCCAGGACGCCCCCGGCGAAGCCGTCCGCGCCTGGGGCCGCCTCGGCTACCCCCGCCGCGCCCTCCGCCTGCACGGCGCCGCCACCGCCATAACGGAACGCCACGGCGGCGACGTCCCCACGGACCACTCCCAACTCCTCGCGCTCCCCGGCATCGGCGAGTACACGGCAGCCGCGGTCGCGTCCTTCGCCTACGGCCAGCGCCACGCGGTCCTGGACACCAACGTCCGCCGGGTCTTCGCACGCGTGGTCACCGGCACCCAGTACCCCCCGAACGCCACCACCGCCGCCGAACGCAAACTGGCCCGCGCCCTGCTCCCCCAGGACGACGACACCGCGGCCCGCTGGGCCGCGGCCTCCATGGAACTGGGCGCACTCGTCTGCACCGCGAAGAACGAGACGTGCCACCGCTGCCCCATCTCCGCCCAGTGCGCGTGGAACCTCGCCGGCAAACCGGAACACGAGGGCCCGGCCCGCAAGGGCCAGACGTACGCGGGCACGGACCGCCAGGTCCGCGGCAAGCTCCTCGCCGTACTCCGCGAAGCGCACACCCCCGTCCCGCAGTCCGCACTCGACCGCGTCTGGCACGAGCCGGTACAGCGAGCCAGGGCGCTGGACGGCCTGGTGGCGGACGGCTTGGTGGAACCCCTCCCGGACGGCCTGTACCAGCTCCCCGCGACCCGAGCCTGAAACAACCGGACACGACCCGTCACGACCTGACGCACGGTCATTTCACAGACAGGGCCCTCACCCCAACCCGCCCCACAGCCCACACCAAGCTCCCGCAACACTCCTGCACGCCCACCGCGCCAGGCAAAACACCCCATATCAACCCCAACAACCCATCCCCCTTACCCCGGACCTACTTCCGTTACACAACCGACGGACAGCCGAGCGCTCTCCGCAGGCTGCTCCGCACAGTGCCGTGACAACCCCTCCGTAACTTCGTTCGTGTACCGCAGACCGGCGGGACGGCAGCAGAGGACAACCGGCAGCAGGCGGGTCGGAAACGGGGATGGAGGCGGTTGATCATGGCGCAGGGCGAGGTGCTCGAATTCGAGGAGTACGTCCGCACCCGACAGGACGCGCTGCTGCGCAGCGCCCGCCGGCTGGTGCCGGACCCGGTCGACGCCCAGGACCTGCTCCAGACGGCGCTGGTACGGACGTACGGCCGCTGGGAGACCATCGAGGACAAGCGCCTCGCGGACGCGTACCTGCGCCGCGTCATGATCAACACGCGGACCGAGTGGTGGCGGGCCCGCAAGCTCGAAGAGGTCCCCACCGAGCAGCTGCCGGACGCGAGCGTCGACGACGCGACCGAGCAGCACGCGGACCGGGCGCTTCTTATGGACATCATGAAAGTTCTCGCTCCGAAACAGCGCAGTGTTGTCGTCCTGCGACACTGGGAGCAGATGTCCACCGAAGAGACGGCCGCGGCCCTGGGCATGTCGGCCGGTACGGTCAAGAGCACGCTGCACCGGGCGCTCGCCCGGCTCCGGGAGGAGCTGGAGGCCCGCGACCTGGACGCACGCGCGCTGGAGCGTGAGGAGCGGGAGCGTTGCGCGGCCTGAGCGACGACACCTCTGGGCCCGGGTCGAGCAGCGTCCCCGGGCCCAGCAGGGTGCGCGGAAGCTTCGAGGCGGCGTTCGCGGCGATGGCCGTGCTCGCCGCCCTCGCCCTTTTGGTGTCCGGCTGCGCCACCGGCGGCACGGGCGCCCGTGACGAGGGCCCGGCGCACTCCGACTCGGTGGCGGGCGTCGCGGAGGCCAAGTCCCCCTCGCCCTCCGCGACCGCCGACGACCACGTGGACGCGGTCAAACTCGTCATGGACGACCCGAAGGTCTCGGCGGCGGTCAAGCACGAGCTGAAGCCGTGCGTCGCCGACGAGTACGCGGTCGACGTGTCGTACGGCGAGCTGACCGGAAGCACCGCGAACGACGTCGTCGTCAACGTGATGACCTGCGGCGATGCGGTGGGGATCGGCTCGTACGTGTATCGCGACACGGGCGGGACGTACGAGAATGTGTTCAAGGCCGAGGAACCCCCGGTCTACGCGGAGATAGACCGCGGCGATCTGGTCGTCACCAAGCAGGTGTACGAGAAGGGCGACCCGGTGTCGAGTCCCTCCGGGGAGAACGTGATCACGTACCGCTGGACCTCGGGCCGTTTCGTCCAGGAGTACAGCACCCACAACGAGTACAGCAACGCGGTCGGGGGCGACGCCTCGCCCGCCCCGAGCACGAACTGAACCGACCGGAGACGATCGGGACCGACCGGAACAGGCCCCACCGGAACCTCATCGGAACGGACATCGTCGAAACCGAACCGGTGGGAACTGAACCGATCGACACTGAACCGATCGGCCGCCCCGATCCGATGCTTCAGTGAACGCGGATGCCGCCCCAGGCGTCCCATGCATGAGAACGACCCACACGAGGACTGAGAGCACCGGGATGGCAGACCAGACCCACGTCCTGTTCGTCGAGGACGACGACGTCATCCGCGAGGCCACCCAACTCGCCCTGGAGCGGGACGGCTTCGTGGTCACCGCCATGCCCGACGGGCTGTCGGGCCTGGAGGCGTTCCGGGCGGACCGCCCCGACATCGCACTGCTGGACGTGATGGTCCCGGGCCTGGACGGGGTGAGCCTGTGCCGCCGTATCCGGGACGATTCGACGGTCCCGGTGATCATGCTGTCGGCACGCGCCGACTCGATCGACGTCGTACTCGGCCTGGAGGCGGGCGCGGACGACTACGTCACCAAACCCTTCGACGGCGCCGTCCTGGTGGCCCGCATCCGCGCGGTGCTGCGCCGCTTCGGACACGCGAGCGGCAGCGACCGTACGACGGACGCGGACGCGGCCCCGGTCGGCGGCGGGGTGCTCACCTTCGGCGATCTGGAGATCGACACCGAGGGCATGGAGGTACGCAAGGCCGGCCAGCCGGTGGCGCTGACGCCGACCGAGATGCGGCTACTGCTGGAGTTCTCCTCGGCGCCGGGCACGGTGCTGTCCCGCGACAAGCTTCTGGAGCGGGTGTGGGACTACGGCTGGGGCGGTGACACCCGGGTCGTGGACGTCCATGTGCAGCGGCTGCGGACGAAGATCGGCCAGGACCGGATCGAGACGGTCCGCGGCTTCGGCTACAAGTTGAAGGCCTGAGCAGGGGTATGCGGGGGAATTCACGGCGCAGGGTCCCGTCGTTCATGGACAGAGCGGGCATCCGTACCGGCCTGAGATGGAAGCTCAGCGCGGCCATCGCGCTGGTCGGCACGCTGGTCGCGATCGCGCTCAGCCTGGTCGTGCACAACGCGGCCCGGGTCTCGATGCTGGACAACGCACGCGACCTCGCGGACGAGCGCGTCCAGATCGCGCAGCGCAACTACGAGCTGTCCGGGCGGCCGAACTTCCCCAGCATCAAGATCGACGACCCGCGGCTGCCGCCGGCGCTGCGCGAGAAGGTCGAGGAGGGCCGCCGGGCGACCTACGTCACCGACCGGCCGCACGGAGTGCCGGACATCTGGGCGGCCGTACCGCTCAAGGACGGTCACGTCATGTCCCTGCACACCGGGTTCACCGACCGCAGCACGGACATCCTCAAGGACCTCGACCAGGCCCTGGTGATCGGCTCGATCGCGGCCGTGCTCGGCGGCAGCGCACTCGGTGTCCTGATCGGCGGCCAGCTCTCGCGCCGGCTGCGCAAGGCGGCCGCCGCGGCGAACCAGGTGGCCAAGGGCGAGACGGACGTACGGGTGCGGGACGCGATCGGCGGGGTCGTACGGGACGAGACCGACGACCTCGCGCGCGCGGTGGACGCGATGACGGACGCGCTGCAGCAGCGACTTGAGGCCGAACGCAGGGTTACGGCGGACATCGCGCACGAGCTGCGCACACCGGTGACGGGTCTGCTGACCGCGGCCGAACTGCTCCCCCCCGGCCGCCCGACCGAGCTGGTCCTGGACCGCGCGAAGGCGATGCGCACGCTGGTCGAGGACGTGCTGGAGGTCGCCCGGCTCGACGGGGCGTCCGAGCGGGCCGAGTTGCAGGACCTCATGCTGGGCGACTTCGTGAGCCGCCGGGTGATCGCGAAGGACCCGGACGCGGTGGTGCACGTCGTGCACGAGTCCGAGGTGACGACGGACCCGCGCCGCCTGGAGCGCGTGCTGTTCAACCTGCTCGCCAACGCGGCCCGGCACGGCAAGCCGCCGATCGAGGTCTCCGTCGAGGGCCGCGTCATCCGGGTCCGCGACCACGGCCCCGGCTTCCCCGAGGAACTCCTCGCGGAGGGCCCGAGCCGCTTCCGCACCGGCAGCAAGGACCGCGCGGGCCACGGCCACGGCCTGGGCCTGACCATCGCGGCCGGCCAGGCCCGCGTCCTCGGCGCCCGCCTGACCTTCCGCAACGTACGCCCGGCGGGAGCACCGGACCACATCCCGGCGGAGGGCGCGGTCGCGGTCCTGTGGCTGCCGGAACATGCGCCGACGAGTACGGGCAGCTATCCGATGTTGCCGTAGCTTTCGGCGGGGGTTCGAGGTGGCGGGCTTCGGCGGCTGGTGGGTTGGGTCTTGGGCTTCGGTGGCGAGCGGGGTGGGCCTTGGCTTATGGGGGCGAGCCGGGTGGGCCTTGGCTTTCGGCGGGGGCCGGCGCGGCCGGAACCTCCGGCGGCCGTCCGGTACGGCCGTGAGCCTCCGGCGTTTATCCGGTACCGCCGTGAATCTTCAGCGGCTGTCCAGTACGGCCGTAAGTTTTCGGCGGCTGTCCGATACGACCGTGAGTCTCCAGCAGCTGTCCGGCACGACCGTGAGGCCGCCAGGGCGGGAGCGGATCAGGGCAACTCACGCGCTCCGCCGGCGGCGGGACCCCGCACCTTCCCCCACTGGCGGGACTCTCACACCAGCCCGCGGCCAAGCGGCGCCCTCACACAATCCCCGACCGGCAAGCCCATCCCCCACTCCCCACCAGCAAACCCCTCACGTGTCTCACGTGTCTCACGTACTCCCCACCATCACCTCCTCCCCCCGAGACGGCGCAGCCCCCTCCACCCTGCCCCCGAAATACCGCTCCGCGAGCTCGGCGGCCGGAACATGTCGCACCTCCCGGAACCCGCACTCACGCCCCACCGCCAGCACCTGCTCCGGCGTGAAGAAGCTCAGGAACGGTGTGCCCGCGGCACGAGCCCCTCGCACCGCGACCTCCAACTGCGCGCGCTGCTCCGGCTCCACGTCGTCGACCGGCCGCAGGAACGTCGTCACCAGGGTGGAGCCCGGGGCAAGACCGGCGACCCGGCGGAACATGGTGGTGATCGCGTCCAGGGTGAGGTACATGGTCACGCCGGTCGCGGCCACCACGGCGGGGCGCCCGGTGTCGAGCCCGGCGGCGGCCAGCTGCCCCCACCAGTCGCCCTCGAAGTCGACCGGCACGAACCGCAGCCAGTCCGGGACGTCGTACCCGAGCTCCTTGAGCCGCCGCCGCTTCCAGGCCTGCGTGCCGGGCTGGTCGACCTCGAACACCCGGAGTTTCGCGCCCAGTTCGGGCCGCCGCTGGGCGAAGGTGTCGAGACCGGCGCCGAGGATGACGTACTGCTCCACACCCCGCCCGGCCTGCTCCTCCACCACGTCCTCGACGAAACGGGCCCGCGCCACGATCGACGCGCGGATACGGCGCGTGGCGTCGACGTCCATGTCGGGACGCTCCCGCCAGTCGTCCCCGGGGTCCGCGAGCCGCAGCCCGACCTCGTCCTCGATCACGTGCGGCGGCGGATCGGCCTGGACGTGCAGGGCCCGCCACAGGGCGACCCGCACGGCCGTGTGATCCGGCTCGACCTCCGCCACCGGCTGCTCCCGGGTCATCCGAAGTCCTTCGAGAAGTCCAGTTCCGCGCTGCGCTCGGTCAGCGAGTACCAGTTGCCGCTGTCGTCGCGGAAGATCGCCTCGATGCCGTACGGCCGCTCGGTCGGCTCCTGGAGGAACTCGACGCCGCGTGCCTTGAAGGTGGCGTGGTCACCACGGCAATCATCGGTAGTGAACGCCCCCGCACCCAACACCCCTTTGCTGACCAGCTTCTTCAGCGCCTCGGCGGACTCGGGGTCGAGGCCCGGCCCGTCCAGGCTCATCAGCGTGAGCGCGAGGCCGGGCTGGTTCTTGGCGCCCACGGTGACCCACTGCATGTCGCCCATCGAGATCTCGTCGCGGATCTCCAGGTCGAGCTTCTCGGTGAAGAAGGCCTTGGTGCGCTGCTGGTCGAAGGTCCATACGGTGGCGATACCCAAGCCTTGGATCATGACTCCGCACTCCTGTCGGACGAGGTTGATGCCGAGGTGGCTTCCCGCTCATCACCGTAGGCAGGGCGGGCAGCGCGACGCTTCTTCAAAGTTGCGGTGGGGAAACCGCCGGCCCAGAGCATCGCGTAGCACCCGGGAATCAGCGCGGCCCCACGCCCCACATGCTTGACCCGGTACTCGCTCGGCGTCAGCCCGGTCCGCGCCTTGAACCGCGCCGAGAACGTACCCAGGCTGCTGAAGCCGACCAGATGACAGATCTCCGTCACCGAGAGATCGGCGCTACGGAGCATCTCCTCGGCCCGCTCGATACGCCGGTGCGTCAGATACTGGCCGGGCGTCTCGCCGTACGCCTCCTTGAAGGCCCGCAGGAAGTGGTACCGCGAATATCCGGCATGCGCAGCCACCGCTCCCAGGTCGAGCTCCGGCTCGGCCCAGTCCCGATCCATGGCGTCCTTGGCAAGACGCAACTGCCGCATTTTGTCCATACGCCGATGGTGGCACGCCCCACTGACATCACCGCCGGCCCGATGAATCCGACGGCTCCGGGGCTTCCCAATACCGGGCAGCCAGTCCGACCAATCCGGCCGCTCCGCCGCTTCCCGACACAGGCCCCACAAATCCAGCCCGTCCCGCACTTCCCAACACAGGCCCACCCATTCAGCCCGTCCGGCGTTTGAGGACGAGGCCGTTCAGGCCGATCGGGGGTCCGGGGGCGGAGCCCCCGGCAACGGACCCGCAGCCGCAGCCGCAGCCGCAGCCGCCCACACAAAAGAAGGCCCCCCGGGGCGGACACCAACCGGGGGACCTTCAGCTCACTGTCGGCAGATCAGACGGCCTCGACGATCGACGCCGGCGCCACCGATCCCGCATCCTCGCCAGGCTTAGGCGCAGCCGGCCCCGCCCCCTTCAGCGGAACCTCCTTCACGAACACCGCGGCCACCAGCGCGACCACAGCCACCACCGCCCCCAGCAGGAACGCGGAGTGGACACCCGCAGACACCGCGTGCTGATACGCCTCCCGCGCCACCGCCGGCAGCTTCGCCAGACTCGCCGCGTTGAGCGTCGCGGACTGCTCGGTCACCTTGGACCCCAGCGCACCCGCCCGCTCGGTCATGACGTCCTGGACCCGGTTGTTGAACAGCGCCCCCATGATGGCGACACCGAACGACGACCCAAGCGTCCGGGACAGGGTGCTGGTAGAGGACGCGACACCCATGTCCTTCATCTGCACGCTGTTCTGCGCGACCAGCATGGTGATCTGCATCAGGCAGCCCATGCCGAGACCGACGACGGCCATGAACACACCGGACATGAAGCGAGTCGTATCGGTGTCCATGGTCGACAGCAGATACAGCCCGACCATCATCAGCGCACTGCCGACGACCGGGAACACCTTGTACTTACCGGTGTTGGTGGTCACCCGCCCCGCGACCATCGAGGTCACGAGCATCGCGCCGAGCATCGGCAGAAGCAGCAGCCCGGAGTTCGTAGCGGACGCGCCCTGCACGGACTGCTGGTACAGCGGCAGGAAGAGCGTCGCACCGAACATCACGAACCCGGTGATGAACCCGATGATCGCCATCAGCGTGAAGTTCCGGCTGCGGAAGATGTGCAGCGGTACGACCGGCTCGGCGGCCTTGGTCTGCCAGAACACGAACCCGACGAGCGCGGCCACACCGAGCCCGATCAGTTCCATGATCCGCGCGGACGTCCAGTCGTACTGCGAACCGCCCCACGTGGTGACGAGCACGATCGAGGTGATGCCGACGGTCAGCAGCCCGGCGCCCAGGTAGTCGATCCGCGCCTGCGACCGCTTCTTCGGCAGGTGCAGCACCGCGCTGATCGCGGCGAGCGCGACGACACCGAGCGGCAGGTTGATGTAGAAGGACCAGCGCCAGCCCCAGTTGTCGGTGATGGTGCCGCCGACCAGCGGTCCGCCGATCATCGCGAGCGCCATGACGCCGGCCATCATGCCCTGGTACTTGCCCCGCTCACGCGGCGGGATGAGGTCGCCGATGATCGCCATGACGCCGACCATCAGACCACCGGCACCGAGACCCTGGATGGCCCGGAAACCGATCAACTGCCCCATGTCCTGCGCCATTCCGCTCAGTGCGGAACCGGCCAGGAAGATCACGATCGAGGTCATGAAGGCGCCCTTGCGCCCGTACATGTCACCGAGCTTGCCCCACAGAGGCGTGGAGCTGGCCGTGGCGAGCGTGTACGCGGTCACGACCCACGACAGGTGCTCCAGCCCGCCCAGCTCACCGACGATCGTCGGCATCGCCGTACCCACGATCATGTTGTCGAGCATCGCGAGCATCATCGTGATCATCAGCGCGAGCAGGACGACCCGCACGCTCTTCGGCTGTTTGCCGTCCACCTCTGGCCCGGGCGCCTCTGGCCCGGCCTCGACCCTCTGTGTGTCCGCCATCTTTCCCACTCCCCTTGATACCGCTACCGTCCGGCCACTTACTTGCCGCCCGGCTAGTTGACTACACTCAGGGAAAGTAGACCCGTAACTAGCCGGGCGTCAAGTAAGTTTGCTGGAGCATGAGACGAATGGGCGGCACCATGGACGGCACCAAGCGGCAGCGTCGCGGAGACACCCGCCAGCGCATCCAGGACGTGGCCCTCGAGCTCTTCGCCGAGCAGGGCTACGAGAAGACCTCGCTGCGCGAGATCGCCGAGCACCTGGACGTCACGAAGGCGGCGCTCTACTACCACTTCAAGACCAAGGAAGAGATCCTCGTCAGCATCTTCGAAGACCTGACCCGGCCGATCGAAGACCTGATCGAGTGGGGCCGCGACCAGCCGCACACCCTGGAGACCAAGCAGGAGATCGTACGGCGCTACGCCGTCGCGCTCGACGGCGCGACCCCGCTGTTCCGCTTCATGCAGGAGAACCAGGCGACGGTACGGGACCTGCGCATCGGCGAACGCTTCAAGGAGCGCATGCGCGGTCTGCGGGAGATCATGATCGACCCCGGGGCGAGCCTGGTCGACCAGGTCCGTTCCCTGAGCGCGATCTTCACGCTGCACGCCGGCATGTTCGCCGTGCAGGACCTCGAAGGCGACCCCGAGGACAAGCGCAAGGCCGTCCTGGAGGTCGCCACCGACATGATCACGCAGGCCCACGCGGGCTCGAAGGAGCCGTAAGGGCCGGCCCGCAGAGGCCGCACGGGCCACAGGGGCCCAAGGTGTCCCTAGACAGACACACCCTTGCCGCGCAGGAACGCGACCGGGTCTATCGCCGAGCCGTAGTTGGCGGTCGTGCGGATCTCGAAGTGCAGGTGGGGACCGCTGGAGTTGCCGGTGCTGCCGGACAGCGCGATGTGCTGACCGGTGCTGACGACCTGGCCGACCTTCACGTCGATGCGCGAGAGGTGGGCGTACTGGGAGTACGTGCCGTTGCCGTGCTTGATGACGATGGCGTTGCCGTACGCGGCACCGTCGCCCGCGCCGTTGCCGCCGGCCTTGACGACGGTCCCGCCGTGCGCGGCGACGACGTTGGTACCGCTGGCCACGGCGAAGTCCTGCCCGCTGTGGGTGGACTGCCACATGCTGCCGGCCTGGGCGAAGCTCGCGGACAGCGTGTACTTCTTCACCGGGTCGACCCAGGAGGCGGCGGTCTTCGCACTGACCGTCTTCGGCGCGACGCTCGCGGTGGCGGCGCTCGCGACCCCGGTGCCCAGCACGGCGGCGGCCCCCAGTCCGACGGCCAGGACGGCCACACGGGTGCGGAGCGGAGACGTACGGGAAGAGCGGGACGTGGCGCGCTGGAACATCGAAACCTCACGGGGGACGGGGACAGAAAAGCCACCCGGCACGCATACGGCCGCCGGATGGCACGTTCATTGGTAACCCCGGACCCCGCGGACGCCCAAACCCCTCTTCTACGACGGAACCTAGTACTTCACCATAAAACTTCCACCTTCTTGACAGACCACCCAAGCATCCTGATTCCGTCCCCCGGACGGCGAAATCGGTCATTCGGTTCCACGAATCCCGAGAAGAAAGTCCCTTTTGCCCAGATCGGGGCGGACGACTACCTCCCCTAGTAGGGACCGAATCGCCTGTGCGGCTTGTCACCGGCCGGGGTGATCGCCGGGCACCGAAATGTGGCGCAGACCTCTATACACCTACCGTTCAGTAACCTTACGGTTCCCCTCACGCCACCCTCGCCCGCGACCATGCCTTCTGCACCGACCGGCAGCGCACAGACGTGAGAGGAACCCCCACCCCCATGACGAGACGACGCCCCTGGGCCCGCCGTACCGCCATAGTCGCCGTGACCGCGGCCGCACTCGCGACGCTGACCGTCCCCGCGGAGGCCGCGACGAGCACCACCGCCACGACCGTCGACTACACCACCTGGCAGACCGACTGCCAGACGGTCATGAACCAGGCCCTGCCCTACCTGAAGCAGCGCATCGCGGCCACCGAGCCCGGCGAGAAGCAGGCGATCGTCTTCGACATCGACAACACCACCCTGGAGACCGACTTCGGCTTCAGCTGGCCGCAGCCGGCCAACAAGCCGGTCCTCGCGGTCGCCAAGTACGCCCAGGAGCACGGCGTTTCACTGTTCTTCGTCACGGCCCGCCCCGGCATCATCTACCTGCCGACCGAGTACAACCTCGAACACGACGGCTACGACGTCGACGGCCTCTACGTACGCGGCCTCTTCGACCTCTTCAAGGACGTCGCCGACTACAAGACGGCCCAGCGCACCGCGATCGAGAACAAGGGCTACACGATCATCGCGAACATCGGCAACAGCGCCACCGACCTGTCGGGCGGCCACGCCGAGAAGACGTTCAAACTCCCGGACTACGACGGCCAGTTGTCGTAACCCGTTAGGCTCCGTCCGTTCGCGCGACGACGGGGGTGGAGCGGCGGATGGAGCCCGCGGTACTCGGTGGCAAATTGGCGTCAGGCCTGATCACACCGCTCCTGAAGAAGCTGTTCGTGCCCGAGGCCCCCGGCGCGGGCCTGGTCGACAGACCGATCCGCCTCTCCTCCCTCGTCTCCTTCAAGGGCGAGAAACGCACACTCACGGAACAGGACGTCCACAGGCTCGCCGACCACCTGGTCGCGCGGGCGGTGGACTCCCCCGGCGAGGCACCCTTCCCACCCGACGAACAGCCCTCCGTGGCCGACGCGTTGGCCCGCAGGTTGCTGGCCCTCGGCGACCTGGACATGGACGACGTCCAGGCCGTCCGGCTCGGACACCGGGAACTGGCACGGCAGTTGGAGTACGGCGCCCCGGCCCCCGCCGGACTCTCCACCGACGCCCGCTACTTCCTCGGCAACGCCACCGAGTGGGCCTGCCTCCAGATCCTGGAGTTCTTCACCCGCCGCTCCACGTTCGTAGCCCGCACCCTGGTGGAACAGACCCGCACGCAAGCCGAACTGATCGCCCGCGTCGACGAGTTGATCGCCCGCACCCCACGCCCCGGCACCCAGGACCGCACCTTCGAACGCCGCTACCTCCCGTACGTCGCCGAACGCCACAACCACATCACCATCTACGGCATCGACCTCCGCGACTCCCCGGACCGCTGGCCCCTCGAAGTGGCGTACCTGAGCCTGGAGGCGACGGCGACAGAGGAACGCCATCTCCCCGACGAACACCCCGGCGCCGCCTTCACCGTCCAACTCCCCGCCGAGGAAGCCCTGTCGACCCACGACCGCGTACTGCTGCGCGGCGACGCGGGTTCCGGCAAGACGACGCTGGTGCAGTGGCTGGCGGTGACGGCGGCAAGGGACGGCGACCGCATCCCGTACGTCCTCCCCCTCCGCACCCTGATCCGAGCCGGCGAACTCCCGTCCCCCGCAGCCTTCCTGTCCTCCACCGGCTGCCCCCACACCCCACCCGAGGGCTGGACGGAACGCGTCCTGACCGCCGGCCGCGCCCTGGTCCTGGTGGACGGCCTGGACGAGATCCCGTCGGCCGACCGCCACCGCACCCGGGACTGGCTCCTGTCCCTGATCCGAGCCTTCCCGGGCAACCGCTGGCTCCTGACCTCCCGCCCCACGGCGGTCCGCCCCGACTGGCTCGCCTCCGAAGGCTTCCGCGAACTGACCCTGGCCCCGATGCGCCGCCCCGAGGTGAGGACCTTCGTCGAGCGCTGGCACACGGCGGCCCAGGCCCCGGAGTACGAGGGCCCACTCCTGGACTCCCTCCGCACGAAACGTGACTTGGCACGGCTCGCCACGAACCCCCTGATGTGCGGCCTGATTTGTGCCCTGCACAGAGAGCGGAGGGGCTATCTCCCCACGGGCCGCAAGGAGTTGTACGACGCGGCTCTGACGATGCTGCTGGCACGGCGGGACCGGGAGCGGGGCATGCCCGCACTGGACGGCCCGGAACTGGGCGAGGAAGCCCAACTCGAACTCCTCCAACGCCTCGCCTACCCCCTGGTGTTGAGCGGCCGCACGGAGATGGACCTCGGCGCGGCGGAGGGCATCGTGGAACGGTTCCTGCCGACGCTGGCCTCGGCCACTGGGCAGGGCGATGCGGGGACCGTGCTACGAAGCCTGGTGCTGCGGAGCGGCCTGCTGCGCCAACCCGCCGAGGGCGCCCTGGACTTCGTACACCGGACTTTTCAGGACTACCTGGGGGCGCGGTACGCGGTGGCGGAGGGACATCTCGACGTTCTCGCCAGCCGTGCGGACGACACGCAGTGGGAGGACGTGATCCGGTTGGCCGTGGCGCATGCCCGGCCGCGGGAACGAGCCCGTCTGCTGAAGGAGTTGCTGTCCCGGAACATCCCCAGGCTGACCCTGTTGGCGCTCGCCTGCCTGGAACACACCACGGCCCTGGACCCGGGAACACGGGCGCAGGTCGAGTCACAGGCCGCCGCGTTGATCCCGCCCCGTACGGCGGAGGAGGCGAAGACCCTGGCGGAGGCGGGACCACTGGTACTGGAGCTGTTGCCCGGTCCGGAGGGACTCACGGACGAGGAGGCCAAGAACGTCGCGGTCACCGCCTCGCGCCTCGGCGGGGAGGAACCCGAGGGGGCACTCGCGGTGCTGCGGCGCTTCCGGGAACACCCGCAGATCGACGTACGACGTCAACTGGCAGGCACCTGGGACCGGTTCGACACCGCGGAGTACGCCACCGAGGTCCTGGACCACCTGGAGCGGGCAGGGCTGTTCCTCACCTGCAAGTCGGCCGAGCAGCGCTCGGCCGTCGCCCGGATGCGGCCTTGGCACTGTCTGTCCTTCCTCGGCCCGCACCCGGCCGAGGAAATCCTGGCCGTGGTACCGGCACCGGGGACCGTGACGAGGCTGGAGCTCCGGGACAACCCGCTCCTCACCGACGCGGGCGCCCTGCTGGGGTTCGAATCGCTCCGTGAGCTGTGGCTGTCGTACTGCCCGACCGAGGGGCTGGACCGGCTCTCGGCGCTGCCACTCACCGGCCTCAGCTTCAACCTCCTCGCCGACGTGACCGGGCTACGCGTCCTTCCGTCGATCCGCCGTCTCACGCTCAGCCAGGAGTTACCCGGCGCCGCACTCACCGACGTGCTGCCGGTCCTCTCACCGCTGGAAACCCTCTTCCTAGGCAAGCACAGCACCGACCACACAGGCCTGCGCGGGCTGCGCCACTGGGCCGGGCTGCGCTCGCTCAGCCTCGGTGCCCTGACCGCCGAGCTGACGGTCGCCGACTGGCAGGAGGTCGCCGCACTGCCGGAACTGGCCCACCTCCGCCTGAACGCGGCGCTCATCCGGGACTTCCCCCACTCCATCCACGCGATGCCGGAACTGCCCGGCATCGAAACGTTGCAGGTGACCTCGATGCGCACCGCCGAGGACCTTTCGGCTCTGGTGCCACGGCTGCCCGGGCTGCGTTCGCTGAACCTTGTGGACGACATCGGCGACGAGATTTCCGCCGCTCGTTATGCCGGCCTCTTCCCCGGCGTCGTGATCAACGTGAACCAGGTATGAGTCAGCCCGTAGTCGATCCTGAGCCTGCGCTGTGTCAATCCCGAGAACGGCAAAGGGGCCGGTGCCAAAAGCACCGGCCCCTTTCCCAGCCGTAAAACCCAAACCGCTGAGCCTTACGCCTCCTTGCTCAAATTCGGACCCGCGCCACCGGCAGCGGCATCCTCGATCGGCGGAACATCCGGAAGCGCCGACTTCTCCTCGCCCCGGAAGGTGAAGGTCTTCGCGTCGCCCTCGCCCTCCACGTCCACGACCACGATGTGACCGGGACGCAGCTCGCCGAAGAGGATCTTCTCCGAGAGCGTGTCCTCGATCTCGCGCTGGATCGTGCGCCGCAGCGGACGCGCGCCCAGCACCGGGTCGTAACCCTTCTTGGAGAGGAGCTCCTTCGCGGCCGAGGAGAGCTCGATGCCCATGTCCCGGTCCTTGAGGCGCTCGTCGACCTTGCCGACCATCAGGTCGACGATCTTGAGGATGTCCTCCTGCGTGAGCTGCGGGAAGACGACGACGTCGTCGACACGGTTGAGGAACTCGGGGCGGAAGTGCTGCTTGAGCTCGTCCGAGACCTTGTTCTTCATGCGCTCGTAGTTGGACTTCGTGTCACCCGTGGCCGCGAAGCCAAGGTTGAAGCCCTTGGAGATGTCCCGCGTGCCGAGGTTGGTCGTCATGATGATGACCGTGTTCTTGAAGTCCACGACCCGGCCCTGGGAGTCGGTCAGGCGACCGTCCTCCAGGATCTGGAGAAGGCTGTTGAAGATGTCCGGGTGCGCCTTCTCGACCTCGTCGAAGAGGACGACCGAGAACGGCTTGCGACGGACCTTCTCCGTGAGCTGGCCGCCCTCTTCGTAGCCCACGTATCCGGGGGGCGAACCGAAGAGCCGCGACACCGTGTGCTTCTCGCTGAACTCCGACATGTCGAGGGAGATCAGCGCGTCCTCGTCACCGAAGAGGAACTCGGCGAGGGCCTTGGACAGCTCGGTCTTACCGACACCGGACGGGCCGGCGAAGATGAACGAACCACCGGGACGCTTCGGGTCCTTGAGGCCCGCACGCGTACGACGGATCGCCTTCGAGAGCGCCTTGACGGCGTCCTTCTGGCCGATGACCCGCTTGTGGAGCTCGTCCTCCATGCGGAGGAGCCGGGAGGACTCCTCCTCGGTCAGCTTGAAGACCGGGATGCCGGTGGCGGTCGCGAGGACCTCGGCGATCAGCTCGCCGTCGACCTCGGCGACGACGTCCATGTCGCCGGCCTTCCACTCCTTCTCCCGCTTGGCCTTGGCGGCCAGGAGCTGCTTCTCCTTGTCGCGGAGGGAGGCGGCCTTCTCGAAGTCCTGCGAGTCGATCGCGGACTCCTTGTCGCGGCGGACGCCGGCGATCTTCTCGTCGAACTCGCGCAGGTCCGGCGGCGCGGTCATCCGGCGGATGCGCATCCTGGATCCGGCCTCGTCGATCAGGTCGATCGCCTTGTCCGGCAGGAAGCGGTCCGAGATGTACCGGTCGGCCAGCGTGGCGGCCTGCACGAGGGCCTCGTCCGTGATGGAGACACGGTGGTGCGCCTCGTAGCGGTCGCGCAGACCCTTGAGGATCTCGATGGTGTGCGGCAGGGACGGCTCCGCGACCTGGATGGGCTGGAAGCGGCGCTCGAGAGCGGCGTCCTTCTCCAGGTGCTTGCGGTACTCGTCCAGCGTCGTCGCACCGATGGTCTGCAGCTCACCGCGGGCCAGCATCGGCTTCAGGATCGAAGCGGCGTCGATGGCGCCCTCGGCGGCACCCGCACCGACCAGCGTGTGCAGCTCGTCGATGAACAGGATGATGTCGCCGCGGGTGCGGATCTCCTTGAGGACCTTCTTCAGGCGCTCCTCGAAGTCACCGCGGTAGCGGGAGCCGGCGACCAGCGCGCCGAGGTCCAGGGTGTAGAGGTGCTTGTCCTTGAGGGTCTCGGGCACCTCGCCCTTGACGATGGCCTGGGCGAGGCCCTCGACGACGGCGGTCTTGCCGACGCCGGGCTCACCGATCAGGACCGGGTTGTTCTTCGTACGGCGGGACAGCACCTGCATGACCCGCTCGATCTCCTTCTCGCGCCCGATGACCGGGTCGAGCTTGGACTCACGAGCGGCCTGGGTGAGGTTCCGGCCGAACTGGTCGAGGACCAGGGACGTCGAGGGGGTGCCCTCCGCAGGGCCGCCGGCGGTGGCGGTCTCCTTGCCCTGGTAACCGGAGAGCAGCTGGATCACCTGCTGCCGCACACGGTTGAGATCAGCGCCCAGCTTGACCAGGACCTGGGCGGCGACGCCCTCGCCCTCACGGATCAGGCCGAGCAGGATGTGCTCCGTGCCGATGTAGTTGTGGCCCAGCTGAAGGGCCTCGCGGAGCGAGAGCTCCAGGACCTTCTTGGCTCGGGGAGTGAAGGGGATGTGACCGGACGGCGCCTGCTGGCCCTGTCCGATGATCTCCTCCACCTGCTGGCGGACCGCCTCAAGCGAAATGCCGAGGCTCTCCAGGGCCTTTGCGGCGACACCCTCACCCTCGTGGATCAGGCCCAGGAGGATGTGCTCGGTGCCGATGTAGTTGTGGTTGAGCATCCGGGCTTCTTCCTGAGCCAGGACGACAACCCGCCGCGCGCGGTCGGTGAACCTCTCGAACATCGTTAATCGCTCCTCAGAGCGGTCAGGCAGTAAGGGGACGCTCCCCTCCCTGTCCTTCCGCAGCTTAGTCCCGCAAGCGGGGACCGCTCATTCCAACTGCCGACACCGGACCGAGAACCAACACTGCCTCCTGAACCGTAACGCCGACATCTGCTCCAACCTGATGGTGCGAGACGATGTTCCCGCAGGCCAGGCAGTTACCCTCACCATGAGTACGCCGATGGCGAACGTGAGACGCCCTTTTCTGCGTGTCGCCCCCTCCCACTAGGGATTGTCTTACCCGCACGGACTGACACTCCATGCCGTTCGCACCGGTTCCCTCCGCTACGGGCGAACAACCTTGCGCCGCTCCGCACCCCCGAACGCCCCCTTTTCCCGTACCCAGCGCATTCGTTGGACCACCCAGCGTAACTCTCGGCCCGCTTCGACGGTTGCTCTTGGCATGGTTGGCACAGTCCCCCCTCTCACCACGGTCCCGCTCCCCCGCCGCCCGCTCGATCCGGACGACCGGCAGCGGCACCGGTACGAGAACGAACTGGGGTGGCGCACGGTGCCCGGAGAGCCGCTACGGCTCGTCACGGGCCTGCGATTCGACGTCCTGGACGTGCCGGTCGAGGCCGGGATCGCGGCGCTGTGGCGGCTGGGCCCGGACTCTCCGGTGGCCGTACAGGGCGACCGGATGCGGCTCCTGGTGGCCGCGGGCAGCGCGGAGGAACTCCCGGGGCTGCTGGACTGGCTGGAGTGGGGCGCTCTGGCGCCGACGCTGGATCTGGTGGCGCTCGGCGCGGACGGGCACATGGAGGCACCGTCGTTCCCCGGGGCGAGGCCCGCGGAGGCGCCGCTGCCCGGCGCGGGGTCCACGAAGGGGCGGCCGCTTCCCGCGGGCCGCTCGGGTCCCTTGCAGGGGGCCGCCGTATGGCTGCGACCCCCCGAGCCGGGGTGCGAGGTCGAGGCCTCGCTGCCGACAATGCCGGCCGTGGGGGGCGTGGGGGACGCCCCTGATCTCGTACGACTTGTGGACACGGTGGCCACTCAGTGCCACCGGGTACGGCTGCGGCGCTCGTGCGCTCAGCCGTTGGCCTTCTCGTAGGCCTCGCGAATGGTCGCGGGAACACGGCCGCGGTCGTTGACCTCGTAGCCGTTCTCCTTGGCCCACGCGCGGATCTGCGCGGTGTCCTGGCTGCCACCACCGGTAGCGACGCGGGCCTTTCCGCGGCCGCCCGAAGCGCGGCCACCGGTACGGCGCCCACCCTTCACGTAAGCCTCGAGAAGTCCCCGGAGCTTGTCCGCATTCGCGGTGGTGAGATCGATCTCGTACGTCTTGCCGTCCAGCGCGAACGTCACCGTCTCGTCCGCCTCGCCGCCGTCGAGGTCATCGACAAGAAGGACCTGAACCTTCTGTGCCACCGGATTTCCTTTCATCGATTACTTGCGGGCCTGGGGTCTGCGGCGTCCGCCGTTTCGCCGTCCCCTGTTATATGCAGTACTGCAGTACGTCGGAAAGCAAACCGCTTTTGCTGGAAAAACACAAACCCCTGGGAGAGACGGAGTGAGCTCCCTCCTCCAGAAAGATGTGCGTTTCGGACATAGGGAACCTGGGCAGGGCGACCCGGCCGAATTGAGCGCCGCGATCACAGATGCAGAAGCATCCGGCTGTTGCCCAAGGTGTTCGGTTTCACTCGTTCGAGACCGAGGAACTCCGCCACGCCCTCGTCATAGGAACGCAACAGCTCCGCGTAGACATCGGTGTCGACGGGTGTCTCACCGATCTCCACGAAGCCGTGCTTCGAGAAGAAGTCCACTTCGAAGGTGAGACAGAAAACGCGACGAACGCCTAGCCAACGAGCCGTGTGCAGCAACTTCTCCAGCAACTGATGACCCACACCGGCGCCCTTCAAGCCGGGCTTCACCGCGAGAGTGCGGACTTCCGCGAGGTCTTCCCACATGACATGCAGTGCCCCGCAGCCGACGACCTCGGCGTTGTCGTCCCGTTCGGCGACCCAGAACTCCTGGATGTCCTCGTAAAGAGTCACCGTCGCTTTGTCGAGCAGGATGCGACCGCGGACGTAGGCGTCAAGGAGTCGGCGCACCGCCTCGACATCGCCGGTCCGGGCCCGCCGGACGGTGATGGCTTTCGCGGTGACTTCGGGGTGCTCTGCTGACATGAGCGGACGCTATCGCCCGCCGCCCGAGGGCGCGGAGCCGGGGTTCTGGACGCCATCCGCGGGTTCGGGTGTTTCCGGTCCCTGGACGATGCGTACGGCGCTGCGGAGGGCCTCACGCTGTTCGTCGCTCATCATCCCGAAGAAGGCGACGAGAGCGGCCGCGGGGTTGTCGCTCTGGGACCAGGCGTCGTTCATCAGGGCGGCGGAGTAGGCGGCCCGTGTGGAGACCGCCTCATATCGATAGGCCCGGCCTTCCGCCTCACGGCGCACCCAGCCCTTCTGATGGAGATTGTCCAAAACGGTCATCACCGTGGTGTACGCGATGGACCGTTCCTGCTGAAGGTCTTCCAGGACTTCTCGAACGGTCACCGGGCGGTTCCACTTCCACACCCGCGTCATGACCGAGTCTTCGAGTTCTCCCAATGGGCGAGGCACAGCTCAGAACCATAGTGGAAAAGGAACAAAAAGGGCGTACGACTCGGAAAGCACGCGTGCGCGTGCGGGAGTCGTACGCCCTTGAAGGCGCTGCCTGAAGACGCCGCAGAAAGGCGGAGGTTCAGACTTCGGTGGTCGATGAGGCCTGGCGGGCACTCTCCGCGCGCGCGATGGCGGCGTCGACGGCCGCGTCCTCTTTGGCCTTCATGGCCCCGCCCTGGGTCTTCACGATGACCCGGATCAGTCCGATGAAGAACACGGCCATGACGACCGGGGGCACGAGCGCGGAGACATAGTCCATGTCCTCCAGAGTAGCCACGGGCTCCACGGAGGACGGGGCGGGGTCGGTTCAGCCTGCGGCGAGTTGCTGCGACGGATTCGTGGGGGGCGGTGCCGGTTTGCGCCGGGGGAAGACCTCGCCCGGGGTGGGGACGGGCCGGGACGGCTTCGGGCCCGCGGGCGCCGGCGTCGGCGAGGGCCGCTCGCCGGGCCGCTCCAAGGGCTTGCGTACGGGCTCTTTGGCGTCCTCCCCGACCAATTCCCCGGCCGTCACGGAAAGGCCGCCGGAGAGGCCTCCAGGGAGCGCCAGGAGGCGGGTGCGTGAGGCGGGGACGGTCGGGGCGGGCCGGACGGTCGTACGGCGGGCGAGGCGCGCGCGTACGTCCTGTTCGGCGAGGGCGAGACAGCGGTCCAGAAGGGCGGCGGCGGAGGGGTTCCCGCGCAGCGCCCGCAGCGCGGAGAGGTCGTCGACGTCCGGGCGGTACCCGGCGCCGAGCGCCTCCTCCAGGAGGGTGAGGTAACCGGCGGTGGTGCCGGGCAGGGCGGCGCGGTACCGGGAGAGGTCGGCGACCAGGAAGGCGCGCAGCCGGACTCCCTCGTGTACCGCCTCGTCGAGGGATTCGGCGAGCCGGAGGCAGTCCTGGACGTCCTCGGCCGAGGCGGTTCGGGGCTGGAGGGCGAGGGCGAGAGCGCGACGGAGCACACGCAGCTCCTCCGCACCGAACGCCATGCCGCCGCGGGATCCGTATGGCGTGGGCATGCGGCGACGGTACGCGCTAATCAGACAAATTCGACATAGGGGGCGGGTGTGGCGCGTGGTTTTCGCCCAGGGACGGTCGTCGCCCGCTCCGCCGCGCGCGGAACCATCGTCGGGCGCGGCGGCACCCTGTGCGGGCGGGAGCGGCGGCGACACCGGCGGGCGGGCGCGAGCGAATGGCGCGGGTTGTTGTCGTGTTCGCCGTGCTGAGCGACACCGGCGTGAGCGAGGTCGGCGGAAGGGGTGTCGCCCGCCTGGGCCGCGAGTAGACCCGCACCTCGTAGGCGCGGGCCTGAACGACGCCGACAGAGCGCCACCCGCCAGTACTACTGCTCCGCCGCACTCGGCAGCCGTCGTCAGGCGCGACGGCACCCGGTGGGCCCGAGTGGCGTCGGCACCTCGTGGGGGCACCCGTGACCGACACCGGCGGGGCGCCGCCCGGCAGCAGGCGGCCTCGTCCCGCACCCCGGCGCCGGGTCACATCCGCGAGACGTTCCGCTCGTAGACCAGCCGCAGGCCGATCAGCGTCAGCCAGGGCTCGTGCTCGTCGATCACCGAGGCCTCGCCCAGGACCATCGGGGCCAGGCCGCCGGTCGCGATCACCGTCACGTCCTCCGGGTCGTCCGCCAGCTCCTTGGCCATCCGGGTGACGACCCCGTCGACCTGGCCGGCGAACCCGTAGACGATGCCCGACTGCATCGCCTCGACGGTGTTCTTGCCGATCACGCTCCGCGGCCGGGCCACCTCGATCTTGCGCAGCTGGGCGCCCTTCACACCGAGGGCCTCGACCGAGATCTCGATACCGGGGGCGATGACACCGCCGATGTACTCCCCGCGCGCGGAGACCGCGTCGAACGTGGTCGCCGTACCGAAGTCGACGACGATCGCCGGACCGCCGTAGAGCTCGACCGCGGCGACCGCGTTGATGATGCGGTCCGCGCCGACCTCCTTGGGGTTGTCGGTGAGGATCGGGACGCCCGTCTTGACGCCCGGTTCGACGAGGACGGCGGGCACGTCGCCGTAGTAGCGGCGGGTCACCTCGCGCAGTTCGTGCAGGACGGACGGGACGGTGGCGCAGATCGCGATGCCGTCGATGCCGTCGCCCAGCTCCTCTCCGAGGAGCGGGTGCATGCCCATCAGGCCCTGCAGGAGTACGGCGAGTTCGTCGGCGGTGCGGCGCGCGTCCGTGGAGATGCGCCAGTGCTCGATGATCTCCTCGCCGTCGAACAGGCCGAGGACGGTGTGCGTGTTGCCCACGTCGATCGTGAGGAGCATGACTACTGCGCCTCACGGAGGTCGAGGCCGATGTCCAGGATCGGCGCGGAGTGGGTCAGGGCTCCTACGGCGAGGTAGTCCACCCCGGTGTCGGCGTACGCCTTGGCGTTCTCCAGGGTGAGCCGGCCCGAGGCCTCCAGGGCGGCGCGGCCGTGGACGATGCCGACGGCCTCCGCGCACTCTCCGGGCGTGAAGTTGTCCAGCAGGATCAGGTCGGCGCCGGCGTCCAGGACGTCGCGGAGCTGGTGCAGGGTGTCGACCTCGACCTCGATCGCCACGTCCGGGAAGGCCTCCCGTACGGCCTTGAAGGCCTGCGCGACGCCGCCCGCGGCGACCACGTGGTTGTCCTTGACGAGGGCCGCGTCCGAGAGCGACATGCGGTGGTTGACCCCACCGCCGCAGCGGACCGCGTACTTCTCCAGGGAGCGCAGTCCGGGCGTCGTCTTGCGGGTGTCGCGGACCTTCGCCTTCGTGCCCTCCAGCGCGTCGGCCCACGCGCGCGTGGCGGTCGCGATGCCGGAGAGGCGGCACAGGATGTTGAGCGCGCTGCGCTCGGCGGTCAGCAGGTCACGCGTGCGCGTGGTGACCGACAGGAGCTTCTGTCCGGCCTCCACGCGGTCGCCGTCCTCCACGTGCCGCTCGACCTCGAACTCGTCGGTGCAGACCACGGAGACCACCGCTTCGGCGACCCTCAGGCCCGCCACGACACCGGCCTCGCGCGCGGTGAAGTCGGCGGTGGCGACGGCCTCTTCGGGGATGGTCGCGACGGTCGTCACGTCGACGCCGCCGGCCAGGTCCTCCTGGAGGGCGACGTTGGCGATGTCCTCGACCTCCAGGGGGTCGAGTCCGGCGTCGGCCAGGAGCTCGGCGAGCGCGGGGTCGAGGCCGCACTGCATGTACTCGGCGTCGGCGCCCTCGCCACAGGCACAGCCGTCACCGCAGCCACCGCTGTCGGCGAGGGGAAGGTCGTGGGTGCTCACTTCTGTCACTGCTCCTGGGGACGGTGCTGCCGGGTCGGGGGGAAGTCTGCGGTGTCCGTGGTGTGTACGGCCAGCGTGCGGTCCGGATTCAGCCGTACGACGATGTGGCGGCGCCAGGCGGTGTCGTCGCGGTCGGCGTGGTCCTCGCGCCAGTGGCAGCCCCGGGTCTCCTCGCGCTGCGCGGCGGCGGTGACCAGGACGCGGGCCACGCACAGGAGGTTGGTGGCCTCCCAGGTGTCGACGCCGGGCTCGGCCGTCTTGCCGTTCTCGTCGAGGGCGTCGCGGGCGTCGGTGTGCAGTTGCTGGAGCTGTCCTGCGGCCTTGGCGAGGGAGTCGGCGGAGCGCAGGACGCCCGCGCCCTCGGTCATGATCCGCTGGATCGCGAAGCGTGCTTCGGGGGCGAGCAGCGGGTGCGCGGGCTTCTGGGGGTGCGGGACCGGCTCGGGCACGCGCGCGTGGAGGGCGTTCTCCGCCTGGTTGCCGGTGATGTCGGCGACGATGCGCTCGGCGTAGACCAGGCCTTCGAGGAGGGAGTTGGAGGCGAGCCGGTTCGCGCCGTGCACGCCGGTGCAGGCGACCTCTCCGCACGCGTACAGGCCGGGGACGGTCGTACGGCCCCGGGAGTCGGTGCGCACGCCCCCGGAGGCGTAGTGGGCGGCCGGGGCGACCGGGACGGGCTCGGTGACCGGGTCGATGCCGTGGCTGCGGCAGGCGGCGAGGATCGTCGGGAAGCGGTGCTCCCACATGTCGGCGCCGAAGTGCCGGGCGTCCAGGAACATGTGCTCGGCGTCCTGCTCCAGCATGCGCCGCGTGATGCCCTTGGCGACGATGTCCCGGGGCGCGAGTTCGGCGAGTTCGTGCTGGCCCACCATGAAGCGCACGCCGTGGGCGTCGACCAGGTGGGCGCCCTCGCCGCGCACCGCCTCGGAGACGAGAGGCTGCTGGCCCTCCGCGTCGGCGCCGAGGAAGAGCACGGTGGGGTGGAACTGCACGAACTCCAGGTCGGAGACCTCGGCGCCCGCGCGGAGGGCGAGTGCGACCCCGTCGCCGGTCGACACGGACGGGTTGGTGGTGGCCGAGAAGACCTGCCCCATGCCGCCGGTCGCGAGGACCACGGCGGGCGCGTGCACGGCGCCCACACCGTCGTGCTGGCCCTCGCCCATGACGTGCAGGCTCACGCCCGCCGTACGGCCCTCGGCGTCCGTCAGGAGGTCCAGCACGAGCGCGTTCTCGATGGTGCGCAGGCCACGCGCGTGTACGGCCTCGACGAGCGCCCGGGAGACCTCGGCGCCGGTCGCGTCGCCGCCCGCGTGCGCGATGCGGCGCCGGTGGTGGCCGCCCTCGCGGGCCAGCTCCAGTCCTCCTTCGGAGGACTCGTCGAAGTGGGCGCCGGTCTCGATGAGCCGCCGTACGGCGTCGGGGCCCTCGGTGACGAGGATCCGTACGGCCTCCTCGTCGCACAGGCCCGCGCCGGCCACCAGGGTGTCGTCCAGGTGCTGTTCGGGGGTGTCGCCCTCCCCGAGGGCCGCGGCGATGCCGCCCTGGGCCCAGCGGGTGGAGCCGTCGTCGAGGCGGGCCTTGGTGACGACGACCGTCCGCAGCCCGGCCGCCTCGCAGCGCAGGGCCGCGGTCAGGCCGGCCACTCCGGAGCCGACGACCACCACGTCGGCGGCGATGGACCACCCGGGGGCGGGCGCGTGCAGACGTATGCCTGTGCTGGTCACGAGGCGGCTCCGAAGGTTCCGAAAGCGAGTGGGATGTTGTCGATCAGCCGGGTCGTCCCGACCCGGGCGGCGACGGCGAGGACGGCCTCCCCGGTGAAGTCCTCGTCGACGTCCGTGAAGTCGGACGGGTCGACCAGGGCGAGGTAGTCCAGGGCGAGCGGCGGGTCCAGGCGGGCGGCGTCGTCGAGGACCAGGCGGGCGGCCGCGCGGACGGACGCCGGGTTGCCGGGGCCGGGGGCGGCCTTGGCGACGGCGTGCGCGTCGGCCGCCGCGCGGGACTCCCCTATGGCGCTGAGTGCCTCGGCACGCGCGTGCGTGGCGGGGACTTCGCGGGCCCGCGCGCGCAGCGCCTCCTGGGCGGCGTGCCGGTCGCGGCCCGCGAACAGGGCCTGGGAGAGGGCGAGCGCGGTGCGCCGCTCCCGGGGGGACAGATAGCGGTTGCGGCTGGACAGGGCCAGGCCGTCGGCCTCGCGCACGGTGGGCACGCCGACGATCTCCATGCCGAAGTTCAGGTCGCGCACCATGCGGCGGATCAGGGCGAGCTGCTGGGCGTCCTTCTGGCCGAACAGGGCGACGTCGGGGCGCGTGAGGTGCAGCAGTTTGGCGACGACGGTGAGCATGCCGTCGAAGTGACCGGGGCGGACCGCGCCCTCCAGTCGTTCGCCCATGGGGCCCGCCGAGATGCGCACCTGGGGTTCGCCGCCCGGGTAGACCTCGTCCACGGAGGGCGCGAACACGACGTCCGCGCCCGCCTGTTCGGCGATCTTGAGGTCGGCGTCCAGGGTGCGCGGATAGCGGTCGAGGTCCTCGCCCTTGCCGAACTGCAGCGGGTTCACGAAGACGGTGACCACGACCTCGCCGTCCGGTCCGGCGACCTCGCGGGCCGTGCGGACCAGCGTGGCGTGGCCCTCGTGCAGGGCGCCCATCGTCATCACGACGGCGCGACGGCCCGCACGCGTGCGTGCGTGCAGTTCGTCGGCGGTGCGCAGCAGGATGGTGGTCATCCGGCATCTCCCTCGGTGCCGTTGGCGAGCACTCCGAGGAGGTCCTCGGCGAGTTCCGGCTTGAGCAGCCCGTGGGCCAGGGCCCGGTCGGCGGTCGCGCGGGCCATCGCCAGATAGCCGGCGACGGTCTGGGGGGCGTGCTTGCGCAACTCGGTGACGTGCGCGGCGACGGTGCCCGCGTCCCCGCGCGCGACGGGGCCGGTGAGCGCGGCGTCGCCGGAGCGCAGGGCGTTGTCCAGGGCGGCGCCCAGCAGCGGGCCGAGCATCCGGTCGGGGGCCTCGACGCCGGCCGTGCGCAGCAGCTCCATGGACTCGGCGACCAGGGTCACCAGGTGGTTGGCGCCCAGCGCGAGGGCCGCGTGGTAGAGCGGGCGGCTCTCCTCGGCGATCCACTCGGGCTCGCCGCCCATCTCGATCACCAGGGCCTCGGCGGCCAGCCGCAGCTCCTCGGGCGCGGTGACCCCGAAGGAGCATCCGGCGAGCCGCTGAACGTCCACCGGAGTGCCCGTGAACGTCATCGCGGGGTGCAGGGCCAGCGGCAGCGCGCCGACCCGCAGCGCGGGGTCCAGGACCTTCGCGCCGTACCGCCCGGAGGTGTGCACCAGGAGCTGCCCGGGGCGCACGGCCCCGGTGTCGGCGAGGCCCTCCACGAGCCCGGGCAGGGCGTCGTCCGGGACGGTCAGCAGCACCAGGTCGGAGCGCTCCAGGACCTGCGCGGGCGTGACGACCGGGACGTCGGGGAGCATCAGCGCGGCCCGTCGCCTGGACGCGTCGGACACTCCGGAGACGGCCACCGGGCGGTGCCCGGCCAGTTGGAGCGAGGCGGCCAGCGCGGGGCCCACCCGGCCGGCGCCGACGACACCGACGGCGAGCCGCGCGGGGCGGTCCTTGGGCTCTGGCTGTTGGAATGTACTCACGCGACGGCGGCCTTCCCGTTCCAGTCCGCTCCGGGTACCGGACGATTTCTCGTCATGTTAACGCGATCGGTTCGAGGGGCGTCCGGTTGCCCACAGGCTGTGGGTTGTCGCACAGCACCGGCGCACGGGAAAGCCCGGGGAAATCCGGGTGCTCGCGGGGGCCCGTGACAGGCATCATCCCGAGCATGAGCGATACGGCGGAACACGGCGAGGATCAAGCGGCGCAGGGCGAGCAGGGAGCGGAGCCGACAACCGACGAGGAACGGCTCCTGGAGCGCCGCAAGCGGCGTACCAGCGCGAACCGGAGCGCTGAGCGGGCCCTCGCGCGCCTCGGCTTCCTGGACCCGCTCCGCGAGCGGCTCGCGTTCCTCCAGGAGGCCGCCGAGCTGTACGACCTGGACGAGACGTCGGACATGTACGGCGGCGGCATAGTCGAGACCCTGGAGAGGCGGGTCGCCGAACTGCTCGGCAAGGAGGCCGCCGCCTTCTTCCCCACCGGCACGATGGCCCAGCAGGTGGCCCTGCGCTGCTGGGCCGGCCGTACCGGCAACCCGACCGTCGCCCTGCACCCGCTCGCCCACCCCGAAGTGCACGAGCGGGATGCGTTCAGCCAGGTCAGCGGCTTGCGCCCGGTCCATGTGACGAGCGAGCCCCGGATGCCGACCGCCGACGAGGTGCGCGACTTCCCGGAGCCCTTCGGCGCGCTGATGCTCGAACTGCCCCTCCGGGACGCCGGTCTCGTCCTGCCCTCCTGGGAGGAACTATCCGCCGTCGTCGAGGCCGCCCGCGAACGCGACGCGGTGGTCCACTTCGACGGCGCCCGCCTGTGGGAGTCCACCCCCCACTTCGGCCGCCCGCTCGACGAGATCGCCGACCTGGCCGACAGCGTCTACGTGTCGTTCTACAAGTCCCTCGAAGGTCTCGGCGGCGCCGCGCTCGCCGGCCCGAAGACCCTGATCGACGAGGCGAAGACCTGGCGGCACCGGTACGGCGGCGCGGTCTTCCAGCAGTTCCCCACCGCGCTGACGGCCCTCGCGGGCCTGGACCGGGAACTCCCCCGGCTGCCCTCGTACGTGGCCCACGCGCGCGTGGTCGCCGAGGCGCTGCGCGAGGGGTTCGCGGCGGCCGGGGTGCCCTGGATACGCGTCCACCCCGAGCAGCCGCACACGAACGACTTCCAGGTCTGGCTGCCGTACGACCTCGACGCCGTCACGGAGGCCTCGATCCGGCAGGCCGAGGAGACGAAGACCGCCCTCTTCGCCAACCCCTGGGACGCGAAGGGACCCGGCCTGGCGGTCACCGAGGTCTACGTGCGGGCCGCAGCCCTGGAGTGGACGGCCGACGACGTGAAGGCGGCGGTCGCGGACTTCGTGGTCCGGCTGAAGGAGGAGACGGCCCGCCAGGAAGAGGTGGGGTAGGCGGATCGGCGGAATGCGGGGCGGCCGCCGCCCGTGAAGGCGTGCACGGCAGTCGAGGGCTGTAAGCAAGCGGCCCGTGCATGCGCGCCGCCAACAGGGCGGAACGCCGGCCTCGGTGCCGGCAGGCGACAGACGCACAGGCCGTCAGCACCCAGAACGCCGACGCCGATGTCAGCCGGCCGGAACGCGAGCGCGGGTGCCGGCCCACCGCGCGCGGGTTGTCGCCCGACGGCACGCGCGCGTGCCGTCAGCAGGCTGAGCGGAGCGAAGATCCACCCCCAGGACCGTCGACACGCGCGTGCGTGCCGTCAGCAGTCGGACCGTCGAGGGCGATGTCGGTGGCCGGAACGCGCGCGGGCTCCCGGCAACGGCATCTGTGGGCCGTCAGCAAGCAGAACACGCCCGCGGGTGCAGCCACCGCCCCAGAACCCGCCGTAGCCGACCGTGAGCCGGGTGTTCCGCGACGACCGCGCGGAACTGCCGGTAGTCGCGCAGTTCGCTGGCGGTCTGCCAGTCGTGGGTGCCGGGCGGGGGTGGTGGGGCCTCGCCGAGCCACTGGGCGCGGTAGGTGTCGAGGAGGTACTGCTGGGTGCTGCTCATGTCTCCAGGCTGCGCCGCCGCCCGGTGGCTGTCGCGTCGATTGACGGGCGCCGTCAAACGACGGGGCGTTGTCAGTGGCTGGGTGCACGATTGACGACATGAGCGTGCACATCGACATCACCGGGCTGCGGCGGGAGCGGATCACCTTCGCGCCCTCACCCCTGGGCGAGCTGTGCATGGCGCTGCACGCGATGTCCGAGCCGGGGCACCACCCCGGCCTCCAAGGCTGGGTCACCGGCGTCACCGCCCGGCTCGACCCGCATCTGGCCGACCGGATGTGCGAGGCGGACTTCCTGTGGCGGTCGACGTTCTCCGACCTGTTCCTGCCGTACGCGGGCATCCCGGGCCGCGGCGCGCTCCCCGGGGCCACGCTCGCCGAGGAGCTGGACCTGCTGGACAAGCTGACGGACGAGCAGTTCGTGGACGCGGCCATGGAGTTCACCACCTGCGCGACCTCCTACAGCACGGGCGGACCCGGCCCGCTCACCGACGCCGGGATCCGGCGGCGCGCCCTGGAGCAGGCGGCCGCGCGCGGGCCGCATCAACTGGCTTTCACCGAGCGGCTGTTGGCCGACCCGCCGCGGACCAGGGCGTGGCTGCGGCAGTTCCTGGAGGACTGCGACGAGGCGTTCTTCGCGGAGACCTGGTCCCGGATGCACCACCAACTCGCCACCGACGCCCGCCACAAGACGGACCTCCTGCACCACAAGGGCCTGGCTGAGGCGCTGACGTCGATGTCCACCGCGGTGACCCTCGACGAGGACGCCACGCTGATCACGATCGACAAACTCGGCACCGGCCGTACGGCGACCCAGGACGGCGGCCTCCTCCTGGTGCCCACGGCCCTGGGCTGGCCGCACCTGACGGTCCTGTACCGGTACGGCTGGCAGCCCGTCGTGCACTACCCCGTGCACAACACCCCCAAGCTCGCCGCGCCGACCTCCCTGGAGCAGCTGACCCTGCGGATGACCGGCCTGTCCCACCCGGTCCGCATGCGCCTGTGCCGCAGCCTGGCCCGCAGCGCGTTCACCACGAGCGAGCTGACCCAGGTGCACGGCATGACAGCCCCCGAGATATCCCGCCACCTCGGCGTCCTGAAGAAGGCCGGCCTGATCACCACCCGCCGCCGCGGCCGCTACGCCCTGCACCAGCTGGACGTCACGATGGTGGCCCGCCTGGGCAGCGACTTCCTGGAGGGCATCCTCAGATAGGCGGCGCCGGGCGGACGGCAGCCCCCGTAGAGCCGTATCGCCGTAGCCCGCCGGCGGTCTCCTCAGCCGTGGCCGCCCGCCCGCACCAGTCCCGTCTCGTACGCCAGGACGACGACCTGCACCCGGTCCCGCAGGCCGAGCTTCGTCAGGATGCGGCCGACGTGGGTCTTCACGGTCGCCTCGGACAGCACCAGGCGGGCCGCGATCTCGCCGTTGGACAGGCCCTGGGCGACGAGGATCATGACCTCGCGCTCGCGCTCGGTGAGCCGCTCCAGCTCCTTGTGCCGGGGCTCCTTGCCGGTGGCGGGCAGCATCGGGGCGAAGCGGTCCAGGAGGCGCCGGGTCGTCGAGGGCGCCACCACGGCGTCCCCGCTGTGCACGGAGCGGATCGCGGTGAGGAGTTCGCCGGGCGGCACGTCCTTGAGCATGAAGCCGGAGGCGCCGGCCTTCAGCCCGGAGAAGGCGTACTCGTCGAGGTCGAAGGTGGTCAGGATCAGCACCTTCGGCGGGTTCTCGCCCTGGCAGATGCGGCGGGTGGTCTCCACCCCGTCCAGCTTGGGCATACGGACGTCCATCAGCACCACGTCGACCGCGGTCGCGGCCAGCACCTGAAGGGCCTCGACGCCGTCGCCCGCCTCGGCGACGACCTCCATGTCCGGCTGGGCGGCGAGCACCATCCGGAACCCGGTGCGCAGCAGCACCTGGTCGTCGACGAGCATCACGCGGATCGCCATCGGGTCCTCTTCCGTTCCATCAACAGGATCGTTCAACAATTGGCTCAACAAGTCGTTCGACGACCGGTCGTTCAACAATTCCTTACAGGTGTCACTACTCGGCGTACGAAAGATCAGTGCGCGGGTTTCAGCGGCAGCAGCGCGCTGATGCGGAAACCGCCGCCCGGCCGCGGGCCCGCGTCCAGGGTGCCCCCGACCATGCCCACCCGCTCACGCATACCGATCAGACCATGCCCCTGGCCGTCGGCGCCGCCCTCCTCGTACAGCTCGTGCGGGGCGCCCTTGCCGTCGTCCTCGACGAGCAGCCCGAGACCGTCGTCGAAGTAGACCAGCCGCACACTGGCGCCCGTGTTCGGACCACCGTGCTTGCGGGTGTTGGTGAGCGCCTCCTGCACGATCCGGTACGCCGTCAGCTCGACGCCGCTCGGCAGCGGGCGCGGGGTGCCCTCGACCTTGAAGTCGACGGGCAGTCCGGACGTACGGCACTGCTCGACCAGGTCGTCGATCTGCTCGACGTCCGGCTGCGGCACGTACTCGCCTGCCTCCTTGTGCTCGCCGGTGCGCAGCACGCCCAGCAGGCGGCGCATCTCGGCGAGGGCCTGGCGGCCGGTGGAGGAGATCGTCTCCAGGGCCTTCTTCGCCTGGTCCGGCGCCGAGTCGAGGACGTAGGCGGCGCCGTCGGCCTGGACCACCATCACCGACACGTTGTGCGCGACCACGTCGTGCAGTTCGCGTGCGATGCGGGCGCGCTCGGCGGCCACCGCGACCTTCGCCTGCGCCTCGCGTTCCTTCTCCAGCCGGGCGGCGCGCTCCTCCAGCTGCGCGAAGTACGCGCGCCGGGTGCGCATCGAGTCGCCGAGCACCCAGGCCAGCGCGAACGGCACCGTCTGGAAGATCGCCAGCGCGACCAGCCCGGCGGAGCTGGTGTGCTCCTGGGGCCAGCGGATCTGCGCCAGGGTCGCCGCGGACAGACCGGAGGCCAGGGCGAAGCGGGAGGCCCAGCGGGCGCCGATCGCGGCGACGGTGTAGACGATCACCAGCATGGCGAAGTCGGCCACCACGGGCTCGATGCCGAGGACCAGCTGCGCGAGGCCCGTCGCCCCGGCCAGGACGAGCATCTTCTCCGGCCAGCGGCGGCGCAGCGCGATCGCCACACACATCACGGCGGATGCCCCGATCGCCCCGGCCGCCGTCCCGTGACGGCCCGACGCGTAGCTGGTACTCGCGATGCTCACGCCGCTCAGCCCCAGCAGGAAGACAGCCCAGAAGGTGTCGACCCATGTCGGGTGTCTGCGGAGGAAGTCGTAGAGGCGCTGCACGTAACCCAGCGTAGGGATGCGTGCAGTGTGCCGGGGTCAACCGGAGGATCGATCCGTATACGTCTCGCGTACTCCCCAAGGTGGAGGCCCCGTTGTCCTGTGCACTTAGTCTGACGGCGTGACGGAAGACACCACGGGCCGGTGGCGCGGCTGGCGGAAGGCGGCTGAGGACGCCCTGTACGGGCCCGAGGGCTTCTACCGCAGCCCCGAGGGACCCGCCGGGCATTTCCGTACGTCGGTGCACGCGTCGGCGCTGTTCTCGGGCGCCGTGGCACGGCTGCTGTGCCGGGTGGACGAGGCGTTGGACCGGCCGGCCACGCTGGACTTCGTGGACCTGGCCGCGGGCCGCGGTGAGCTGGTGACCGGCGTCCTCGCCGCGCTGCCCGCCGAAGTGGCCGCACGCGTGCGTGCGTACGCCGTCGAGATCGCCGACCGTCCCGAAGGGCTCGACCCCCGCGTCGAGTGGCTGGCCGAGCCCCCGAAGGGCGTCACCGGGCTGCTGTTCGCCAACGAGTGGCTGGACAACGTGCCCGTGGAGGTGGCCGAGGTGGACGACGCCGACGTACCGCGGCTCGTGCTCGTACGGCAGGACGGGACCGAACGGCTCGGGGAGCCCCTCTCCTGTGCGGAGGCCGAGTGGCTCGCCCGGTGGTGGCCGCAGGCGCCCGAGGCGGGGCTGCGCGCCGAGATCGGCCTCCCCAGGGACACGGCCTGGGCGTCCGCCGTCGCCACCGTCGACCGCGGTCTCGCGATCGCCGTCGACTACGCGCACACCAGGGACACCCGCCCCCCGTTCGGCACGCTCACCGGCTTCCGCGAGGGCCGCGAGACGGCACCCGTACCGGACGGCTCGTGCGACATCACGGCGCATGTGGCGCTGGACGCCTGCGCGGAAGCGGGCGGGGTGGCGGCCACTACAGCACACGCACTCCCCGGCGCACGCCTGCTCACCCAACGCGCCGCCCTGCGCGCCCTCGGCATCACAGGCGCGCGCCCCCCGCTCACGCTGGCCTCCACCGACCCGACGGCGTACGTCCGCGCCCTCGCGAGCGCCGGAGAAGCCGCCGAACTCACCGCACCGGGCGGACTCGGCGACTTCGGCTGGCTCGTGCAGCCGGTCGGAATTCCGGACCCGCTCGACGAGCCCTGAACAACCGCTACTTGCCGATCACTTGTCGACGACTGCTTGGTCCCCGACTACTTGTCGATGTCCCCGACCACGAAGAACAACGACCCCAGGATCGCCACCATGTCCGCGACCAGCGTCCCCGGCAGCAGCACGGCGAGCGCCTGGATGTTGTTGTACGACGCCGAGCGCAGCTTCAGCCGGTACGGGGTCTTCTCGCCCTTGCTGACGAGGTAGTAGCCGTTGATGCCGAGCGGGTTCTCGGTCCACGCGTACGTGTGCCCCTCGGGCGCCTTCAGGACCTTCGGGAGCCGCTGGTTGATCGGACCGGGCTCCAGCTCGGCGAGCCGGTCGAGGCACGCGTCCGCGAGGTCGAGGGCGTTGTGGGTCTGCTCCAGGAGCACCTCGAAACGGGCGAGACAGTCGCCCTCCTGGCGCGTGACGACCTTCAGGGTGTCCTGGAGTTCGCCGTACGCGAGGTACGGCTCGTCGCGCCGCAGGTCGAAGTCGACGCCCGAGGCGCGCGCGATGGGCCCGCTCACGCCGTACGCGTGCACGGCCTCCGGCGACAGTTCGCCCACCCCGCGCGTGCGCCCCCGGAAGATCTCGTTGCCGAGCACCAGGTCGTCGAAGCGGTCCATCCGGGAGCGCACGGCGGTGACGGCTTCACGCGCGCGTGAGGCCCATCCGGCGGGGAGGTCCTCCTTGAGGCCGCCGACGCGGTTGAACATGTAGTGCATGCGCCCGCCGGAGACCTCCTCCATGACGTTCTGGAGCACCTCGCGCTCCCGGAACGCGTAGAACACCGGGGTGATCCCGCCGAGTTCGAGGGGGTACGACCCCAGGAACATCAGGTGGTTGAGCACCCGGTTCAGCTCGGCGAGCAGGGTGCGCGTCCACACCGCGCGCGGGGGGACCTCCATGCCGAGCATGCGCTCCACGGCGAGGACGACGCCCAGCTCGTTCGAGAAGGCCGACAGCCAGTCGTGGCGGTTGGCGAGCATGATGATCTGGCGGTAGTCGCGCGCCTCGAAGAGCTTCTCGGCGCCGCGGTGCATATAGCCGATCACCGGCTCCGCGTGCTGGATGCGCTCGCCGTCGAGGACGAGCCGCAGGCGCAGCACACCGTGTGTGGAGGGGTGCTGGGGTCCGATGTTGAGCACCATGTCGGTGCTCTCCGCGGCGCCGCCGATCCCGACCATGGTCTCCGTCGTGGGAGTCATGGACACAGTCTCTCGTACGTACGCTTGCGGCATGGATACGGGGACTGCCGCCCAGGACGGCGCGGCGCGCGAGCCGGTGTGGACCGGGCTGCCGCCGGGGCTGCTGAAGATGCGACGGCTGTTGCTGGTGGTGTGGCTGGGGCTGCTGGCGGTGGTCCTGGGCGTACTCCTGAACCTGTTCGCCGGGTCCGCCTGGGCGGCGTTCGCGCTGTTGCCGCTCGCCCTGATGGCGTGGGGCTGGGTGCTGCTGGGCCGCAACTGGCGCTCCTGGAGATATGCCGAGCGCGCCGACGACCTGCTGATCAGCAGGGGTGTGCTGTGGCACCACGAGACGATCGTGCCGTACGGGCGGATGCAGCTCGTGGAGGTGACCTCGGGGCCCGTGGAGCGGCATTTCGGGCTGGCCAGCGTGCAGTTGCACACGGCGGCCGCGGCGACCGACGCGACGATTCCGGGGCTCGTCCCGGCCGAGGCCGAACGGCTGCGCGACCGGCTCACCGAGCTGGGCGAGGCCCGATCGGCGGGGCTGTGACGACGCCGGGCGCCGACAAGGACGTATCCGAGGCGACCGAGGCCGTACGGGAGGAAGTGCCGCTCGTGGAGCGGCGGTTGCATCCGGTGACGCCGTTGCGCCGGGCGTGGGCGCCGGTCGCCGTCATCATCGGGTGGGCGGTGCACGACCCCAACCAGGCGCAGGAGCAGCTGACCCGGCTGACCACGGTCACGCTGCTCATCGGGCTCGCCGTGTTCGTCCCGGCGGCCGCCCTGTACGGCTTTCTGACCTGGTGGTTCACGCACTTCGCGGTGACGGACACCGAACTGCGCATCCGTACCGGCCTGTTGTTCCGGCGCACCGCGCACATCCGGCTGGAACGCATCCAGGCGATCGATGTGACGCAGCCCCTCCTCGCGCGCGTGGCGGGCGTCGCCAAGCTGAAGCTGGACGTCGTAGGGGCTGACAAGAAGGACGAGCTCGCCTTCCTCGGAGAGGGCGAGGCGCGGGCGCTGCGGGCCGAACTGCTCGCGCGGGCGGCCGGTTTCGCGCCCGAGACCGCGCACGAGGTCGGCGAGGCGCCCGCGCGGCAGCTGCTGCACGTGCCGGCCGGGGTCCTCGCGGTGTCCCTGGTGCTGACCGGCGCCACCTGGGGATCGCTGGCCGCCGCACTCGTCGTACCGCCGCTCCTGTGGTTCGCCACCCACAGCGTGTGGACGGTCCTCGCGACCGCGCTGCCGCTGCTGGGCGCGGCGGGCGCGAGCAGTGTGGGGCGGTTCGTCGGCGAGTACGACTGGACGGTGGGCGAGTCCCCGGACGGGCTGCGCATCGACCACGGACTGCTGGACCGCACGCACGAGACGGTGCCGCCGGGGCGGGTGCAGACCGTGCGGATCGTGGAGCCGCTGCTGTGGCGGCGGCGCGGATGGGTGCGGGTCGAGCTGGACGTGGCCGGTTCGTCCAACTCCGTGCTGGTGCCGGTCGCCCCGCGCGAGATCGCCGAGTCGGTCGTCGCGCGCGTGCTGCCCGGCGTGACGGTCCCGCCGCTCGCGGCGCTGTCCCGCCCGCCGCGACGGGCCGGCCGGTGCGTGCCGCTGTGGTGGCGCGGCTACGGCCTCGCGGTCACCGACACGGTGTTCGCGGCCCGGCACGGACTGCTGCGCCGCAGCCTGGCGCTGGTGCCGCACGCGAAGGTGCAGAGCGTACGGCTGAGCCAGGGGCCCTGGGAGCGTCTCTGGCGGCTTGCCGAGGTGCACGTGGACACCGGGGCCAACAAGACCGTCACAGCGCGTCTGCGGGACGCGGAGGAGGCCGCGGAGCTGCTCAGCGGGCAGGCCGAGCGGTCACGGACCGGCCGTAGGGACGCGCGGCCGGACCGCTGGATGGCCTGACGTCACGTCAGGACCCGTTCAGGAAGCCGCGCTGCGCAGCCCGTGGAGGTTGATCTGCTCGGTCTCGTCGTGTGCCGTGAGGTCGATGACCTGGCCGACGCCGACATCGCGCGACCGCTCGTCGGCCGGCTTGAACTGCGCCTCGGCCTCCGCCTTGTGCACGTCGAGGGCCTCCTGGCCCACCACGTCGGCGAGATCCTCGTTCTGCACGGCGTCCATCGCGGCGGACGTCGCCCCCTTCTGCATACCGAAGAAGTCGAACCCGCCCTCGATCATCGGCCGCCGTACGGGAGACGCCGGTACGACCGCCACCGCGGTCGGCACGGTGAAGTGGCCGGACGGCTGTGCGGGCGGGGCGAGTTGGGCGGGCTGTGCGGACTTCGCGGCCGGGGGAACGGCGGCCGCGTGCTCATGCCCGTCGACCGCCTCGGGCTTCCCCTCCGCCTCGTCCTCCTGCGCGGCCTCCGACTCGGTACCGCCGCTGTCGGCCCGCACCGGGGCGGGCTCGGCCCGCGCGGTGTCCTCGTCCTTGGGGGCGAGGTTCTTCGGCGCGGGTTCGTTCGGCGGGAGGTCCTTCGGGTCGGAGTTCTTCGGCCCGGAGTCCTTCGGCGCGCGCGCCGGGGTCTCGCTGTCGTCGTCGAGCTTGACCAGCGCCGCCTTGGCGCGCAGGAACAGCTTCGACCCCTCCGGGGAGAACACCATGGACTCCGCGGGCTTCTCCGCGACGGGCGCGGCGGCCGCGACGACCTCGGCCGCCTCCGACTCCTCGTCCTCGGTCCCGCCCTCGGCGTCGATCTCGCCCTCGGCGTCCGTCTCGTCCTCGGAGTCGACCGAAGCAGCCACAGCCTCGGTGTCGTCCGTCGCGAGATCGTCGTCCTGGAACTCCAGGTCCGTGTCCACGTCCGCCGCCGAGGCGTCCTCGTCGCCGTCCGCCGGAACCGGCGGCAACGCGCGCGCGGGTTCCGCGGCCTCTATCTCCAGCAGGCGGCGGCCCTCCAGGGCGCTCGCGCGCTCGGTCTCCGCCGTGGCGTACCGGCGCAGCAGCGCCGCGTGTTCGTTGCGCAGGCCCGCCAGTTCCGTGCGCTTGGCGCGCAGCTTGTGCTCCAGCTTGACGCGGAGTTCGCGCGACTCGTCGAGGTCGGACTCGAGTTCGGCGAGCCGCTCCTCGTAGCGCCACTCGTCGCTCGTACGCGCGCGTATCAGGTCGGCCACCTGCTTGCCCGCCTGTGTGTCCCAGCGGCGCATGAACGCCGCGCCGACGAGCGCGGTCGCGGCGGCGATCGCCGCGACTATGCGGAGCGCCGCCGGTTGCGAGAAGACCCAGGGCCCGAAGGCGCAGACGAGCGACACGCCTGCGATCGCCGAGGGGGGCAACAGCCGGTGCAACGGCGGGGAATGGCGGTGACGTCCACGTGGCATGGCCAGAAACTTACCGCGCGTAGGCGAATCGTGGTGCCCCGCCCGGTAAAAACACAGCCACCCCTATTCCCTCACACGGGTTCAGCGGTCACTTTCACCGGTCGGTGAGCCGCCCGCTGATCCACTGGAGGGTCGGCGGGATCTCCCGTCGCCAGGTGTTGAAGTTGTGCCCGCCGCTGTCCAGGATGATCGACGAGATACGGGTGGAGTTCTTGGCCTTCACCTGGTCGATGAATTTCAGGGTGTCTTTGTAGTTGTGTTCGCCGATCCTGCTGCTGGTGACGAGCAGTGAGGTGTCGGGCCCGGGCCGGTGCTTGAGGTACCACCACAGGTTCGACTCGTTGCGCAGCGTCCTGTTCCCCTGGAAGAGGTCGCCCGTGGTGGGGTCGCTCGGCGCCTTGTAGTACGGCGACAGGCCGGCGCCCGCGGCGTACACCTCGGGGTGGTGCATCGCGAGCTTCAGGGCGCAGTAACCGCCCGTGGAATCGCCGATGATGCCCCAGCTCCCGGGCTTTTTGCCCACCCTGTAGTGGGCCAGTACGGCGTCGGGGAGGTCCTTGGCGAAGAACGACTCGGTCTGCGGTCCGCCCGGGACATTCACGCATTCCGTGTCGCGCGGCGGCGCCACCGTGGGCCGCATCATCACCAGGATCATCGGCTGCATACGGCCGTTCTTGGCCAGCCCCAGGGCCGTGCGCGGGTAGTTCAGCTTGTCGACGAGCGCCTGGGCGGTGCCCGGGTACCCCGTGAGGACGACCGTCGCCGGGAACGTGCGCGTGCGGTACCGGGGCTGGAAGTACTCCGGCGGTAGGTACACGTACGCGGGGGTGGCGATGTGGGTCGTACGGCCCACTATGTCGACCCGCTGCACCTGGCCCACGCTCTGCGGCCGTGTGGCACCGCCCGGTGCGTCCACCTGCCGGGTCTCGACCACTTGGAGCGGTCCGCCCGCGCCCTGGAGCGAGGAGTGGTCGACGACGACGCCCTGGTCGGTCTCCTTGCCGAACAGGTCGGCCCAGCTGGCGTAGAACCCGAAGGCCTGGTTGGCGCCGAGGCCCACGGAGAGGAAGAGCACCAACTGGGTGGCCAGGAGCAGGCCGACCCGTCCGCTGACGGCCCGCCAGTTCCGTCTGGCCAGGCGGGGCCAGAGCCATACCGTGCCGATGAACAGCAGCACCGCGCACGCGAACGCCAGTACCAGCACCTTGTTGCTCGTGAGTCCCATGAGCTGTCCCCGCCTGCGCTTTCCGCCATGGCGCCACTCAACCTTCGCGAGTGTTTGCCCCTGGCTTTCCTCTGCCTTTGAACCGGCTTTCCGGTGAGGAAGGAACCTTCTTCCCCTAGACACCGTCCTAGAGGGCGCAATGTCGCCGGATGCCCGAATCGGGCCCGGATCCAAGGTCTCTCGCAGAACTACGGGATGCGATGTCTGTCAGGATAGATGGGGAATTGTCGGGTGGGGTTCCGAGCCGTTCAGGTCGGGTCCGGCGCATAGTCCGAGGTCCGCGCCCCGAGGTCGTTCCCACGCTCGTCGCCAGGGCCTGTGCCCTCGTCGGCCTGCTGGACATCGCCGCAGGGGTGTTCCCGCGCTTCCGGCACAGCCGTATGCACACCATGGCGGAGGTGCTGCCGGGTGCGCTCGGCCCCTTCGCGGCGGCGCTCTCGCTCAGCGCCGGCGTGCTGTTGCTGCTCCTCGCGCACGGGCTCAGGCGGCGCAAGCGCCGGGCCTGGCGCGCCGCCGTCGCGCTGCTGCCGGCGGGCGCGGTCGCGCAGTTCGCGTACCGGCACTCGCTCATAGGAGTCGTCATCTCGGCGGCGCTGCTCGCGCCGCTGCTGCTGCACCGGGACGAGTTCCGGGCACTGCCCGACCCGCGCAGCAGGTGGCGCGCGCTCGCCAACTTCGTGCTCATGGGCGCCGGTTCCCTCGTCCTCGGACTGGTCATCGTCAGCGTCCACTCCAAGCGCATGGTCGGCGACCCGAGCCTGGCCGATCGGATTACGCACGTCCTGTACGGCCTGTTCGGCTTCGAGGGCCCGGTCGACTACGAAGGCAGCACCTCCTGGACGGTCGCCTTCTCCCTCGGCGCCCTGGGGCTGCTCACCGCCGTGACGACGATCTACCTCGCGTTCCGGCCCGAGCACCCGGCCGCGCAGCTCACCCCGGAGGACGAGACGCATCTGCGCGCCCTCCTGGAGAAGCACGGCCGGCGCGACTCGCTCGGCCACTTCGCGCTGCGCCGCGACAAAGCCGTCGTCTTCTCGCCCAGCGGCAAGGCGGCGGTGACATACCGCGTGGTCTCCGGAGTGATGCTCGCCAGTGGTGACCCGATCGGCGACGTCGAGGCCTGGCCGGGCGCCATCGAGCGGTTCATGGACGAGGCGAAGGCCCACTCCTGGACGCCGGCCGTCATGGGCTGCTCGGAGACGGGCGGCGAGGTGTGGACCCGCGAGACCGGCCTCGACGCCCTAGAACTGGGCGACGAGGCGGTGGTCGACGTGGCGGATTTCTCGCTCGCCGGGCGCGCGATGCGCAACGTACGCCAAATGGTGAAGCGCATCGAGCGGGCCGGCTACGAAACCCGGGTACGGCGTGTACGTGACCTCGGCGAGGGCGAGTTGGAGCGGATCCGGCTCGCCGCGGAGGCCTGGCGGGGCACCGACACCGAGCGCGGTTTCTCCATGGCGCTCGGCCGCATCGGCGACCCGGAGGACGGTGACTGCTTCATCGCCACCGCCCACAAGACGGACGAACAGCCGGGCGAGTACGGCGACTTGAAGGCGATCCTGCACTTCGTGCCCTGGGGCACCGACGGCATGTCGCTGGACCTGATGCGCCGCGACCGCGCGGCGGACCCGGGGATGAACGAGCTGCTGATCGTGGCCTCCCTCCAGGCGGCACCGAAGCTCGGCATCACGCGCGTGTCGCTCAACTTCGCGATGTTCCGCGCGGCCCTCGCGCGGGGCGAGAAGATCGGCGCGGGCCCGGTGCTGCGCGCCTGGCGCGGACTGCTCGTCTTCCTGTCCCGCTGGTTCCAGATCGAGTCCCTGTACAAGTTCAACGCGAAGTTCCAGCCCCGCTGGGAACCCCGCTTCGTCGTCTACCGCGCCTCCGGCGACCTCCCCCGCATCGGCTTCGCCGCGATGCAGGCGGAAGGCTTCGTCAACCTGGCCCTCCCCCTCCCGCGCTTCCTCCGCCGCCGCACGGCCGCGGCCCCGGCGTGCACCCACGGGCTGGCGGAACGGGATGTACGGGCAGCCTGACCATCGGGCCCGGCCCGAGCGAGAACCCCAGCTCCGGCTGGGGGATCGCCCGGGCCGGGCCGAGGTTCCTTCCCTGCCCGGCCCGGAGGCTCTTCGCGCGGGGCCCTTCGGCGCCGGACGCGGTCCGATCCGCCGAGGACCGCGGGCGACCACGGCGAGAACCGACGCCCGCCGACAGACACCCCTCCCGCACCGGACCAGCGCGCTTCCACTCGGCCCGCAGGGCCGTACCCCCTCGCTCTGGGCCTAGGCTGAACGTATGAGCAAGCAGAGCGGACGCGGGCGCGTCACGGGCCTTCCGGAGTGGGACCGGTGCGCGGTCATGGGAGTCGTGAACGTCACCCCTGACTCCTTCTCCGACGGCGGCCGCTTCTTCGACACCACGGCGGCCGTCAAGCGCGGCCTCGACCTGGTCACCGAGGGCGCCGACCTGGTGGACGTCGGCGGTGAGTCCACCCGCCCCGGCGCCTCCCGTGTCGACGAGGCCGAGGAACTCAAGCGCGTCATCCCCGTCGTGCGCGGCCTCGCCTCCGAGGGCGTCACCGTCTCCGTCGACACCATGCGCGCCTCCGTCGCCGAGCAGACCCTCGCCGCCGGCGCCGCCCTCGTCAACGACGTCAGCGGCGGCCTCGCGGACCCCGCGATGATCCCGGTCGTCGCCGCCTCGGGCGCCCCCTTCGTCGTCATGCACTGGCGCGGCTTCCTGGAGGGCGGCAACGTCAGGGGCGTCTACGACGACGTCGTCCCCGAGGTCGTCGACGAACTGCACGCACGCGTGGAGGCCGTTCTGGCCGGCGGTGTCGCCCCCGACCGTGTCATCGTCGACCCGGGCCTGGGCTTCTCCAAGGACGCCGAGCACGACCTCGTGCTCCTCGCCCACCTCGACCGTCTGCTCGCCCTCGGCCACCCCGTCCTGGTCGCCGCCTCCCGCAAACGGTTCCTCGGCCGCGTCCTGGCAGGACCCGAGGGAGCGCCCCCGCCCGCGCGCGAGCGCGACGCCGCCACGGCCGCCGTCTCCGCGCTCGCGGCGCACGCCGGCGCCTGGGCGGTGCGCGTCCACGAGGTCCGCGCCACCGCCGACGCCGTACGCGTCGCACGCGCCGTCGAGGGGGCGCGCGCCCCGGGCGCCCGAGCGGCTTCGCACACCAGCTCCGAGGGAGCCCTGTGACCGCCCCGCACACCGACGTCGAGCAGGTGGAACTCGCCAACACCGCGTTCTACGAGACCTTGGAGCGCGGCGACTTCGACGAGCTGTCCGCGCTCTGGCTGACCCCGGCCGACCTCGGCGTCGACGAGGAATACCACGACCCGGCGGACAGCGGCGTGATCTCCTGCGTGCACCCGGGCTGGCCGGTGCTGACCGGCCGCGGCGAGGTCCTCCGGTCGTACGCGCTGATCATGGCGAACACCGAGTACATCCAGTTCTTCCTCACCGACGTGCACGTCTCGGTGACCGGCGACACCGCGCTGGTCACCTGTACGGAGAACATCCTCAGCGGCGGCCCCTCCCCCGACGACAGCGACGAACTGGGCCCCCTGGTGGGCCAGCTCGTGGTCGCCACGAACGTGTTCCGGCGCACCCCCGAGGGCTGGAAGCTCTGGTCGCACCACGCGTCCCCGGTTCTGGCCGAAAACGACGAGGACGACAGCGAGGACACCCCCACCTGAGTGGGTAGGCGCCCATCAGGACCAAGAAGTGGTTGGAATCACGAACCCCCGGGTAGGGGCGGCTACCGACCCATGAGCCACCGGGTTCCCCAGGGGAAACGCTCGATGAACCCTCTGGCCCCGGACAGTGCCCACGCCCTCGTGGCCCGGCATTGTCAGTGCCCGCAGGTAGATTCGTTCGAGGCCGGGGTACCGCCCGCACACGGTACGAACCGGCCACCACCGACGATTGCAGGAGTGATTCGCGTGGATCGTGTCGCGCTGAGCGGCCTGAAGGCCCGCGGGCACCACGGCGTGTTCCCCAAGGAGCGCGAGGAGGGCCAGACCTTCATCGTGGACCTCGTCCTGGGCCTGGACACCCGGCCGGCCGCCGCCGACGACGACCTGGCGAAGACCGTGCACTACGGCATCGTGGCCGAGGAGGTCGTGGCCGTCGTCCAGGGCGAGCCCGTCAACCTCATCGAGACCCTCGCCGAGCGCATCGCGCAGACCTGCCTGAAGCACGAAGGGGTCGAGGAGGTCGAGGTCCGCGTCCACAAGCCGGACGCCCCGATCACCGTCCCCTTCGACGACGTGACCGTCACCATCACCCGGAGCCGAGTATGACCTTCTCGTTCACCGAGGGTCACAGCGACCCGACCGTCCAGCCGGTGCCCGCCTCCGTGGTGCAGCAGGTGGACGCCGCCGACACCACGCTCAGCAACCCGAGGCGCGCCGTGATCTCCATCGGCGCGAACCTGGGCAACCGCCTGGAGACCCTCCAGGGCGCCATCGACGCCCTGGAGGACACCCCCGGCGTCCGCATCAAGGCCGTATCGCCTGTCTACGAGACGGAGCCGTGGGGCGTCGAGCCCGGCAGCCAGCCGTCGTACTTCAACGCGGTCGTCGTCCTCAAGACCACCCTGCCCCCGTCCTCCCTGCTGGAGCGGGCGCACGCGGTCGAGGAGGCCTTCCACCGGGTCCGCGAGGAGCGCTGGGGCGCGCGCACGATCGACGTCGACATCGTCGCGTACGCCGACGTCGTCTCGGACGACCCGGTCCTGACGCTCCCCCACCCGCGCGCCCACGAGCGGGCCTTCGTGCTCGCCCCGTGGCACGACGTGGAGCCCGAGGCGCAGTTGCCGGGCCGCGGCCCGGTGGCCGTTCTCCTCGACACCGTCACACGTGACGGTGTGGCGCCCCGCAAGGATCTGGAACTCCGGCTGCCCGAGTAGTCGTTAAGGTCGAGACGACCACTACGCCCGGACAGGGCACGGGGAGCTGAAGGGACACCGTGAGAGAGCTGCGGATCAGGGTGCTGGCCGGCGTGTTCGTGATCGCCGGAGTGCTGTCCTGGGCGGGGGCCCGGCTGTGGAGCGCGGTGGGGACCCTGCCGAGCGTCCCGCTGGCCGCGCCCATCGTCCTCGCTGTGATCGCCGTGGTCCTGCTGGCCACGGCGCTCTCTCTGCGCGCCCGCCTCAAGGCCCAGCGCGAGCGCCGCGCCGGCGCCAAGGGCGTCGACCCCCTGATGGCCGCCCGCGCGGTCGTCTTCGGCCAGGCCAGCGCCCTGGTGGCCGCCCTGGTCGCCGGCATGTACGGCGGCACGGGCGCCTACCTCCTGGAGTCCCTGGACATCCCCGCCCGCCGCGACCAGGCCATCTACGCCGGCTTCTCAGTCCTGGCAGGCATCGCGGTCATAGTCGCCGCGATCTTCCTGGAGCGAGTCTGCAAACTCCCGGAGGACGACGACAACAACGCGGCGGGGGCAAGCCCGGTCACCTGAGGCGCCCCAAAGGGGCGCGGGGCAGTGTCGATCTGCGGCTCCGCCGCGCGGGCGCGACCAGCCACCGTGCCGCGGCACCGCCGGTCACCTGAGTGCCCCAAAGGGGCGCGGGGAACTGCGCGCCCAGCCACAACGCACCCGCACCCGACCGACGCCCCACCCGCTCCATCCAGCGAAGCGAACCGTCAGCGAGCCATGATCAAACTCATCGCCTCGTTACGGGTAGCCGGATCCCGCAGCTGCCCCCGCACAGCCGACGTGATGGTCTTGGCGCCCGGCTTCCGCACCCCCCGCATCGACATGCACATGTGCTCGCACTCGACGACGACGATGACACCACGCGGGTCCAGGATCTCCATCAGCGAGTCGGCGATCTGCGTGGTCAGCCGTTCCTGCACCTGCGGCCGCCGCGCGTAGACGTCCACCAGCCGGGCCAGCTTCGACAGCCCGGTGATCTTCCCGTCGGAGGACGGGATGTACCCGACGTGGGCGACCCCGACGAACGGCACCAGATGGTGTTCACAGTTGCTGAGGACCTCGATGTCCTTCACCAGGACCATCTCGTCGTGCCCCAGGTCGAACGTCGTCGTCAGCACATCCTCGGGCTTCTGCCACAGCCCCGCGAATATCTCCTTGTACGCCCGCGCCACCCGCGCCGGCGTCTCCCTGAGCCCCTCCCGGTCCGGGTCCTCGCCGACCGCGATCAGCAGTTCGCGTACGGCGTTCTCGGCGCGCTTCTCGTCGAAGACGCCGATCGTTCCCTCGCCGTCCAGCGTCACGGGGTCGGTCATGTCGTGCCTCGTTCCTGTGCGGGTCGCGCGTGTGCGGACACACGCCTCAGTTGCGGGCATATGGAAAAGCCGCGCCCCCCAGGCTAAATCCAGGGGGGCGCGGCTTCCATTTCGGACCGTGTGAGACTCGCGTCAGTTGTCGGGGCGCTCCTCCGGGGCCTTCTCCAGCGTGGGAGAGGACTCGGCGGTCGCACCGGCGGTGATCGCGGGACCCACGCCGTTCGTCCCGTTCGTCAGTGACAGCTCCTTGGGGGAGAGCACCGGCGGGCGGGTGGACGGCGTACGGCGGGAGGAGCCGGTCCAGGAGGGACGGGCCGGACGCCGGATGATCGGAGTGAAGATCTCGGCGATCTGCTCCTTGTTCAGCGTCTCCTTCTCCAGCAGCTGGAGCACGAGCGCGTCGAGCACGTCACGGTTCTCGACCAGGATCTCCCAGGCCTCGTTGTGCGCGTTCTCGATGAGCTTCTTGACCTCTTCGTCGACGAGCGCGGCGACCTCTTCCGAGTAGTCGCGCGGGTGCGACATCTCCCGGCCCAGGAAGGGCTCGGTGTTGTCGCCGCCGAACTTGATCGCGCCGAGGCGCTCGGTCATGCCGTACTGCGTGACCATCGCGCGGGCCGTCGCGGTGGCCTTCTCGATGTCGTTCGCGGCGCCCGTGGTCGGGTCGTGGAAGACCAGTTCCTCGGCCGCGCGGCCGCCCAGCATGTAGGCCAGCTGGTCGAGCATCTCGTTGCGCGTGGTCGAGTACTTGTCCTCTTCCGGCAGGACCATCGTGTAGCCCAGAGCACGGCCTCGGGAGAGGATCGTGATCTTGTGCACCGGGTCGGAGTTCGGGGAAGCCGCCGCGACCAGGGCGTGTCCGCCCTCGTGGTACGCGGTGATCTTCTTCTCCTTCTCCGACATGATCCGGGTCCGCTTCTGCGGGCCCGCGACCACACGGTCGATCGCCTCGTCCAGCATGGAGTTGTCGATCAGCTTGCGGTTGCCTCGGGCGGTGAGCAGGGCGGCCTCGTTGAGGACGTTGCTCAGGTCCGCGCCGGTGAAGCCCGGCGTACGGCGTGCGACGGCCGACAGATCGACGTCCGGTGCGACCGGCTTGCCCTTCTGGTGGACCTTGAGGATCTCCAGACGGCCCTGCATGTCCGGGCGGTCGACCGCGATCTGGCGGTCGAAGCGGCCGGGGCGCAGGAGGGCCGGGTCGAGGATGTCGGGCCGGTTCGTCGCGGCGATGAGGATCACGCCGCCCTTGACGTCGAAGCCGTCCATCTCGACGAGCAGCTGGTTCAGCGTCTGCTCGCGCTCATCGTGACCACCGCCGAGGCCGGCGCCGCGATGGCGGCCGACCGCGTCGATCTCGTCGACGAAGACGATCGCCGGAGCGTTCGCCTTGGCCTGCTCGAACAGGTCACGGACTCGGGAGGCACCGACACCGACGAACATCTCGACGAAGTCGGAACCGGAGATCGAGTAGAAGGGCACCCCGGCCTCGCCCGCGACGGCGCGCGCCAGCAGGGTCTTGCCGGTGCCGGGAGGGCCGTACAGGAGTACGCCCTTGGGGATCTTGGCGCCGACGGCCTGGAACTTCGCCGGCTCCTGGAGGAACTCCTTGATCTCGTGCAGTTCCTCGACGGCCTCGTCGGAGCCCGCGACGTCCGCGAACGTCGTCTTCGGAGTGTCCTTGGTGATGAGCTTGGCCTTGGACTTCCCGAAGTTCATGACTCGGGAGCCGCCGCCCTGCATCTGGTTCATCAGGAACAGGAAGACGACCACGATGAGGACGAAGGGGAGCAGGGACAGCAGGATCCCGACGAAAGCGTTCTGCTTCGTCGGCGACACCGTGTAGCCGTCCGGAATCTGCTTGTCCTGGTACTTGGTCTGCAGCGTGGCCGCGAGGTCCACGCCCTGGTCGCCGATGTAGCTCGCTTGGATCTTGGAGCTGCCGTCGACCTTCGAACCGCTCTTGAGCGTGACCTTGATGGTCTGCTCGTCGCCGGTGGTGATCTTGGCCGACTCGACCTTGTTGTCATTGATCGCCTGGACGACCTGGCCTGTGTCCACCGTCTTGTAGCCGCCGGACGAGCCGACGACCTGCATCAACACGACCACGGCAAGGACGGCCAGCACGATCCACATGACCGGCCCACGGAAGTATCGCTTCACGTCCATCCATACGGAGCGAAGTCGCTCCGTCCCTCCTGCCATAGTGAGTTTGATAAAGACAGTTCTTCTGACCGTACCCCAGCATTGTGGGCCGAGGCCGCACAGGACTGCTGGGAGACGCGTCTGCATGCTCCAACGGCGCGAAACCCGCTGGGGTTCCCGATCGTCTTACAGGGCTTGGGCCGAGTGGCTCAGCCGCCGTAGACGTGCGGCGCGAGCGTACCGACGAACGGGAGGTTGCGGTACTTCTCCGCGTAGTCGAGGCCGTAGCCGACGACGAACTCGTTCGGGATGTCGAAGCCGACCCACTCCACGTCGATGGCGACCTTGGCCGCCTCCGGCTTGCGGAGCAGGGTGCAGATCTTCAACGAGTCGGGCTCGCGCGAGCCGAGGTTGGAGATCAGCCAGGACAGGGTCAGACCCGAGTCGATGATGTCCTCGACGATGAGGACGTGCTTGCCCTTGATGTCGGTGTCGAGGTCCTTGAGGATCCGCACGACACCGGAGGACTGGGTGCCCGCGCCGTACGACGACACGGCCATCCAGTCCATGGTGACGGGGGTGGACAGCGCCCGGGCGAGGTCCGCCATGACCATCACCGCGCCCTTGAGGACGCCGACGATCAAAAGGTCCTTGCCCGCGTACTCCGCGTCGATCTTCGCGGCGAGCTCCACGAGCTTCGCGTCGATCTCTTCCTTGGTGATGAGCACCGACTGGAGGTCGTCACCCATGTCTTTCGCGTCCACCCGCATCACTTTCGGTCGTCCAACCGGCTACTACCTGGCCCCGCCCCCGGAGGCCCGGAGGGGGTGTCGATTCAGCCTTGCCGAATCACCAGTCTGCCACCCTGGCGCCGGGCGACGACCTTGCCCGGGAGATTGATGGCTCCCTGGCCGCGCCAGCCGGTGATCAGGCGGTCGACTTCCTCGATGTGCCGGGCGAACAGCGAACCGGCCGGGGCGCCCGCCTGGATGGCCGCGCGGCGCAGGATGCGGCGGCGCACGGCGGGCGGCAGGGCGTAGAGCTTTGCGCATTCCAGGAGGCCGGTGGCGTCCCGTACGGAGGCCTCTGCCTGGCTGGCCCAGGTGTCGAGGGCGTCGGCGTCGTCCCGGGACAGCTGCGCCGTACGGGCGAGCGCTTCCACGACCCCTTTGCCGAGCGCCTTCTCCAGGGCCGGCAGGCCTTCGTGGCGCAGACGGGAACGCGTGTACGCGGGGTCGGCGTTGTGCGGGTCGTCCCAGACGGGCAGCGACTGGACCATGCAGGCCTTGCGGGCGGTCTGCCGGTCGAGTTGCAGGAAGGGGCGGCGGTAACGGCCGTCGGCCCCCGAGACCGCGGCCATTCCGGACAGGGAGCGGATACCGGAGCCGCGGGCGAGGCCCAGCAGGACGGTTTCGGCCTGGTCGTCGCGGGTGTGGCCGAGCAGGACGGCGGCGGCGCCGTGTCGTGCGGCGCAGTCGTCGAGGGCTGCGTAGCGGGCGTCCCGGGCGGCTGCCTCGGGGCCGCCCTCGCGGCCCACGGTCACGGAAGTGGCTTCCACGGGGTCCAGGCCCAGTTCGCGCAGACGCAGGACGACCTCGTCGGCGCGGAGGTCGGAGCCGGCCTGGAGGCCGTGGTCGACGGTGATGCCGCCGGCCCGGATGCCCAGCTTGGGGGCTTCGAAGGCGAGGGCGGAGGCGAGGGCCATGGAATCGGCGCCGCCGGAGCATGCGACGAGCACGAGCGGCGAGGGCGGGCGCTCGTGCGAGCTGTGCCGGGAGGCGCCGGCGGTCTGCAGGGCCTCGTGGTCGGTGAGGATGTCGTGGAGGACGCGGCGGACCGCCAGGCGTATCGCCGCGACCGCAGGATGGGGACCCATGTCCGGTTCCCTTCATGAAGTTTTCGGGGGGTTGGCCCGAGGTTCAGTCACTCAGAGTGTGTAGATGGTGACAGAACCGGGGCGTTCCCCGAGCATCGCACGCCTACCCATCGCTCACGGTCCCTCGGACGGGTGATTGCAGGGGCGTTCGCCTGCCGTCGGCCGGATTCGTTTCACCACGCCCGCGACCGGTTCACGACTCGGCCTTGCGATGCACCCGCGCGACCCAGTCCGCCGGTTTGGCGATCTCCGTCTTGGTCGGCAACGTGTTCGGGGAAGTCCACACGCGGTTGAAGCCGTCCATGCCCACCTGGTCGACGACCGCCCGCACGAACCGCTCGCCGTCCCGGTACTGCCTCAGCTTGGCGTCGAGGCCGAGCAGCTTGCGCAGCGCCGAGTCCAGCCGGGAGGCGCCCTTCGCACGACGCTGCTGGAACTTCTCGCGGATCTCGGCGACGCTCGGCACCACGTCAGGACCGACGCCGTCCATCACGAAGTCGGCGTGCCCCTCCAGGAGAGACATCACCGCGGTGAGCCGGCCGAGGATCTCCCGCTGGGCGGGCGTCTGCACGATCTCCACGAGGGACCGGCCCTCGTCGTCCTCCTCGCCCTCGGGCCGACCGCCCGCCAACGACTGGGCGGCCTCCCGGATGCGCTCCAGGACGGTCATGGGGTCGACTTCGGTCTCCCCCAAGAACGACTGGATCTCGCCCTCCAGGTGGTCGCGCAGCCAGGGCACGGCCGTGAACTGCGTGCGGTGCGTCTCCTCGTGCAGGCACACCCACAGGCGGAAGTCGTGGGGCTCTACGTCGAGTTCGCGCTCCACGTGCACGATGTTCGGCGCGACGAGCAGCAGCCGTCCGCCCTTCGCCCCCGCCGGCAGTTCGCGGGACGCCGGGGCGAACGTCTCGTACTGACCGAGCACGCGCGAGGACAGGAACGACAGCAGCATGCCCAGCTCCACGCCGGTGACTTTGCCGCCGACCGCGCCGAAGACCGCGCCCCCGGGGGTGTTGCCGCGCCGCTCCTGCATCTTGTCGAGCAGCGGCTTGAGGACCTCCCGGAACCCGGCGACGTTCGCCCGGACCCAGCCGGGGCGGTCGACGACCAGGATCGGGGTGTCGTGGATGTCGTCCGTACCCATCCGGGTGAAACCCCGGACGTGTTGCTCCGAGGCCTTCGCATGCCGGCGCAGCTCCGCGACGACGGCCCGGGCCTCGTCACGGCTCACCTCGGGGCCCGGCCGCACAAGTCGGGTCGCGGTCGCCACCGCGAGATTCCAGTCGACCATCTCGGCACCACCGATGCTCGTCATGCGTCAACCGTACGTGAGCGCTGCCGCTTGGGGCAGGCCGCGAGGTCGGTCAGGTGAGCGTCTGCCTGAACGGCACCCGGTTACGAGCTACAGCCGCAGGCCGCCAGCGCCGTTGCCGTGTGGTCCAGGGCCGACTGGGCCTCCAGGGCGTTCGTCGTGTTGGAGGTCAGGAAGGCGAAGGCGAGGAGTTGGCCGTCCTTGTCCACGACCGTGCCCGCGAGCGTGTTGACGCCCGTCAGGGTGCCCGTCTTGGCGCGGACGACGCCCGCCGCTCCCGTCGCGTCCGTGTAGCGGGTCGTCAGGGTGCCGGTGAAGCCGGCGATGGGAAGGCCGGTGAGCACCGGGCGGAGTTCGGGGTGGGTCGGGTCGCCGGCCTTGACCAGGAGGGCGGTCAGGAGGTCGGCGGTGAGGCGGTCGTCGCGGTCGAGACCGCTGCCGTCGTTGAACACGGCGCCCCTGACCGGGAGTTGAAGCTTCGTCAGCTGGGCGCGGATCGCGGCGGCGCCACCGCCGAAGTCGGCCCGCTTCCCCGTCGCGACGGCGGTCTGGCGGGCCAGCGCCTCCGCGATGTCGTTGTCGCTGTTGGTCAGCATCCGCTCGACGATGTCGGACAGCGGGGGCGAGGAGACCGTGGCGAGGGTGGCGGCGCGGCCGGTCGCCTTCGAAGGGCCCGGAGACGTCGTCTTGATGCCGTGGTCCTGGAGGAAGCCCGCGAACTTCTCGGCCGCGTCCGCCGCCGGGTCCGTCACACGCTTGACCTGGCCGCTGGACGAGTCGTCCGTACGACCCTCGTCGGCCATCAGGGCGCTGACCGGGGCGAGGTTGTCGTTGACCCCGATCGGGTGGAGTTCGGAACCGGCGTACAGGGTCGTGTCGTACGACAGCGTCACCGCGCGCGTGCCGTGCTTCTTCAGGGCGGCCGCCGTGCTGTCGGCAAGCGTGCGCAGGCTGGCCCAGCCGTCGGCGTCCTTGTGGGCCGTCAGGGTGGGGTCGCCGCCGCCGACCAGGACGAGTTCCCCGGTGTCGGGCTCCAGGGCGGCACGGGTGGTGAAGCGGTGGTCGGCGCCCATCGCGGAGAGGGCGGCCACGGCGGTGGCGATCTTCGTCGTGGAAGCCGGGGTCAACGCGTCGTCCGCGCCGACTCCGTAGAGGCGCTTTCCGGTCGAGACGTCCACCACGGCGGCCGTGTGGCGGGTGCCGAGCGCCGAGTTGTCCAGAAGGGGACTGAGGACGTCCGCGAGGGCCGTGCCGGTCGGGGCCGACTTCACGGTGCTGGCGGCGCCGCCGAGACCGACGAGGACGGATGCGGCGCTGGGGGCGGGTCGGGGTGCCTTGGCGGACGTATCGTAATTACGGCCGTGATCTACGCCACCTGACTGTTCCTGTGCGGCTGCGTAGTCCCGCTCGGCCGTACGCTGACCCGAGGAGTCCCAGGGACCGGCGACGGTCACCACACCGGCGGCCAGCGCCATTCCGGCGGTGGCGGCGACGGCGGTGAACTGCCAGGTCTTGTTCGGCCGCGGCAACTTCGCGACCTGAGGTGACACGGATCCGACGAGCCGGGCGACCTTCGGTGACACGGCTCGGGTGAGCCGCGTGGCCTGTGGTCCCACGGCTCGGGTGAGCCGCGCGACCTGGGGTGACACCGCTTGTGTGACCCGTGTGACCTGCGGTTTCACGGATTGCGCGGCCCGCTCGAGACGGGGCCGGACGGCTCGCGCGACCCGCTTCACTTGCGGTCTCGCGGCCCGCCAAGGCCTCAGCTCCGGCACGACCACCAGCCCCTTTCGCGATCACACACCTGCGTGAGGGACACTTAACCACCAGAACTATGTGCTGATCATGGAGGAGCCACCGGTGGAGTTCGACGTCACGATCGAGATCCCGAAGGGTTCGCGGAACAAGTACGAGGTGGACCACGAGACCGGTCGGATCCGCCTGGACCGTCGTCTCTTCACCTCGACCAGTTACCCGGCCGACTACGGCTTCGTCGAGAACACTCTCGGCGAGGACGGCGACCCGCTCGACGCGCTGGTCATCCTGGAGGAGCCGACTTTCCCCGGCTGCCTCATCAAGTGCCGCGCGATCGGCATGTTCCGGATGACCGACGAGGCCGGCGGCGACGACAAGCTGCTGTGCGTCCCGGCGTCCGACCCGCGTGTGGAGCACCTGCGTGACATCCACCACGTGTCGGAGTTCGACCGCCTGGAGATCCAGCACTTCTTCGAGGTCTACAAGGACCTGGAGCCCGGCAAGTCGGTCGAGGGCGCCAACTGGGTGGGCCGTACGGACGCCGAGGCGGAGATCGAGCGCTCGTACAAGCGACTCAAGGAGCAGGGCGGCCACTGAGCCCCCCGCGCACTGACGGGCCGCACGCACACGCGTGCGGCCCGCCCGCCCGTCGCCCGACCACCACCCCTCAACGAGGCGCTACGCGCCGCCCCTCCTGATCGTCTGTGCGCATACTGAGGATCACTGGAGGTGTCGTACAGGGAGTGCTACGGAGTGACGGAAGCGGAGGACCGCAAGCCGCAGTCGGACGAGGCCAGGAGTGCGTTCACGGCGCCCTCGGGTGTCGCGGCCGTTGACGGCGAGTCGTCCACGACATCGGAGTTCGCCGTTCCGCAGGGGCTCGGCGTAGCCGCGCCGGCCGTCGACGAGTCCGAGGGTTCGGCGTTCAGTCCGCCCAGCCTCTACAGCGCGCGCAAGGCGCCGCCCGCCTTCACGCCGCCGACCGGGATCCCCGTCGTCAGCCTCACCAAGGACGTGCCCTGGCAGGACCGCATGCGCACGATGCTGCGGATGCCGGTGACCGAGCGGCCCGCTCCGGAGCCGGTGCAGAAGCCGGACGACAGCGGTCCCGCCGTACCGCGCGTGCTCGATCTGACGCTCCGCATCGGCGAGTTGCTGCTCGCGGGCGGCGAGGGCGCCGAGGACGTCGAGGCGGCGATGTTCGCGGTCTGCCGCTCCTACGGCCTCGACCGCTGCGAGCCGACCGTCACCTTCACCCTGCTCTCGATCTCTTATCAGCCCTCCCTGGTGGACGATCCGGTCACCGCGTCACGGACCGTACGGCGCCGGGGCACCGACTACACGAGGCTCGCGGCCGTGTTCCGGCTGGTCCAGGACCTCAGCGACCCGGAGACCGCGCTCTCCTTGGAGGACGCCTACCGGCGGCTCGCGGAGATGCGGCGCAACCGGCACCCGTACCCCGGCTGGGTGCTGACCTCCGCCAGTGGACTGCTCGCCGGTGCCGCCTCCGTGCTCGTCGGCGGTGACATCATCGTGTTCTTCGCCGCCGCGCTCGGCGCGATGCTCGGCGACCGGCTGGCGTGGCTGTGCGCGGGGCGCGGGCTGCCGGAGTTCTACCAGTTCACCGTCGCCGCGATGCCGCCCGCCGCGATAGGGGTCGCGCTCACGGTCGCCAACGTCGACGTGAAGGCCTCCGCGGTCATCACCGGTGGGCTGTTCGCCCTGCTGCCCGGGCGGGCGCTCGTGGCGGGCGTACAGGACGGTCTGACCGGCTTCTACATCACCGCGGCGGCCCGGCTCCTGGAAGTCATGTACTTCTTCGTCGGCATCGTGGCCGGCGTCCTGATCGTCCTGTACTTCGGCGTGAAGCTCGGCGCCCAGCTCAACCCGGACGTGGCCCTCGGCAACTCCGACCGGCCGCTGTGGCAGATCGGCGCGTCCGTCCTGCTGTCGCTGACCTTCGCTGTACTGCTCCAGCAGGAACGATCCACCGTGCTGCTCGTGTCGCTCAACGGGGGTGTCGCCTGGTCGGTCTACGGGGCGATGTACTTCGTCGCGGGGATCTCGCCGGTCGCCTCTACGGCCGTCGCGGCGGGGCTGGTCGGGCTGTTCGGGCAGTTGCTGTCGCGATACCGGTTCGCGTCGGCGTTGCCCTACACGACCGCGGCGATCGGGCCCCTGTTGCCGGGTTCCGCCACCTACTTCGGGCTGTTGGCGATCGCCCAGAACGAGGTCGACAAGGGGCTGGTGTCGTTGGCCTCGGCGGCGTCTCTCGCCATGGCCATCGCCATCGGGGTCAATCTGGGGTCGGAGATCTCGCGGCTGTTCCTGCGGATTCCGGGGGCTTCGGCGGGGGCGCGGCGGGCTGCCAAGCGGACCAGGGGGTTCTGAGCGCCCAATACGCGGAGCCGCACATCGATACAGCCCCGCGCCCCTATGGGGCGCGCTGTCGCTAGGCCTGCGGATAGCCGCCGTTCTGTGAATACCCCTGCCCCTGACCCTGGCCCGGGTTGTCGTACGGGGGGTACTGCTGGTTGCCGTACGGCTGTTGCTGCGGCTGGTACGTCTGCTGGGGGTACGGCTGCTGCTGCGGCTGGGGCTGGGCGTAGTACTGGTCGTAGCCGTTGTTCTGGTCGTAGCCGTTGTTCTGGTCGTAGCCGCTGTTGCTCTGGGGCTCGTCGATGCGGCGGAGCTGGGTCGTCGAGTCGTCCATGATCACCGGGAAGGGCTGGGTCGCGGCCGGGTCGCCAGGCTGCTCTCCGGGGCCCTGGGGGTTCTTCTTCGCCTTGGAGCGGGCGCGGAGGAACTCGATGATGATCGGGACCACGGAGATCAGGACGATCAGGATCAGGATCGCTTCGATGTTCTTGTGGACGAAGTCGATGTTGCCGAGCCAGGAGCCGAGCAGGGTCACGCCCGCGCCCCACAGGACGCCGCCGATGATGTTGAACGTGATGAAGGAGCGGTACTTCATGCCGCTGACGCCGGCGATGATCGGCGTGAACGTGCGCACGATGGGCACGAAGCGGGCCAGGACCAGGGACTTGGGGCCGTACTTCTCGAAGAACTCGTGCGCCTTGACCACGTTCTCCTGCTTGAAGAGGCGTGAGTCCGGGCGGTTGAAGAGCGAGGGGCCGACCTTCTTGCCGAAGACGTAGCCCGCCTGGTCGCCGAGGATCGCGGCGACGCAGATCAGCGCGACGGCCGCCCACAGCGGGAAGTCGAGCGTGCCCGCGGTGATCAGCAGGCCGCAGGTGAACAGCAGCGAGTCACCCGGCAGGAAGAACCCGATGAGCAGGCCGGACTCCGCGAAGACCACGAGCAGGAGGCCCCAGATTCCGAACCGGTCGAGCATGGTGTTCGGATCGAGCCAGCTCGGGCCGAGGGCGAGCGTCATCACGGTTCCGGGCTCCTGAGGGGTGGAGGGAGGTGCCAGCGTCCAGGTACAGCCGCACAAAGCTATCAACGCGATGTGTCCGTCCCAGGTTCCACCGGTGACTCCAGGATGCACTGTGCGCCCCATAGGACAAAGCTGTGAGCCATGGGTATCGACGAATACGGCGGCGGCCAGGGGCCGCAGGCCGATGTGCTGGTCGTGACGACGAACGACATCCCCGGCTACCGGGTCGAGCAGGTGATCGGCGAGGTCTTCGGGCTGACCGTGCGCTCACGGCATCTCGGCAGCCAGATCGGCGCGGGTCTGAAGTCGATGGTCGGCGGTGAACTGAAGGGGCTCACCAAGACCCTCGTGCAGACCCGCAACCAGGCCATGGAGCGGCTCATCGAGCAGGCACGCGCGCGTGGGGCCAACGGCGTCCTGGCGTTCCGCTTCGACGTGACCGAGGCGGCGGACGTGGGCACCGAGGTGTGCGCCTACGGGACGGCGGTGATCCTGGCCCGGGAGTAGCGGTACCCCCGGGCCGGGCTCCTAGGAGGAGGTGTGCCGGGACGCGTTCGCCAGGATCGCGTCCCTCAGGTGTTCGGCCAGGCCCGAGGCCATCGCGTCGTAGAACGCCTTGAAGCGCTCGTCGGAGACGTACATCTCGGCGAGACAGACGTGCATCTCGTAGGAGCACGCGTAGAACCAGCGGTCGATGTGCAGGCGATGTTCCTCGGCGAGGTCCAGCGCCGCGTCGGCGGTGGGGAGTTGGCCGGTGGTCACCAGGGTGGCGTAACGCTCGCTCCAGGCGTCGACCTCGGCCTGGAGCCGCTTCCAGTCGGCCTTCGTGTAGCGGGCGGCCCTGCGCTGCGACTCGGCGTAGGACTCGGTGCCGCCCCAGCGCTGTTCGGCCTCTTCGGCGTACTGCTCGGGGTCCTTGTCGCCGAAGACCTCGAAGCGTTCCTCGGGGGTGAGGTTGATGCCCATCGTGCGTGCCTCCATGGCGTGCTCCACGGCCTCGGCCATCTTCCGCAGCTTCTCGATCCGGGCGGTCAGCAGCTCATGCCGGCGGCGCAGATGCGCGCGCGGGTCCGCCTCCGGGTCGTCGAGCAGGGCCGCGACCTCGTCGAGCGGGAAGCCGAGTTCCCGGTAGAACAGGATCTGTTGCAGCCGGTCGAGGTCGGCGTCGCCGTAGCGCCGATGACCCGCGTGGCTGCGCTCGCTGGGTACGAGCAGGCCGATGTCGTCGTAGTGGTGCAACGTGCGCACGGTGACCCCGGCGAATCCGGCGACCTGCCCCACGGAGTAGGAGTCGTCCCGTCCTACGGAGTAGCTCACTTCCGCTCCCTTCTTGTGTACGCGCTCCACGCTGAGGCCTCACGTCACGTGAGGTGCAAGCCCCCACGGCCAAGCCGCACAGCTCCGTAGGCCCTGCCTCCTCAAGATGTTCGGTCCGTTTTGCCCGCTTATGGTGAGCCCGTGGCCCAGGACAGCGCGCAACAGGCACCCGTTGCCCCTACGACCCCGGCGCGCGCCCTGCTGCCGTTGATCGTCCCCGCTCTGGTCGTGGGCGTGCTCGCGAGTCTGCTGTTCATCGGGGTCAGCGAGGCGGCCGAGCAGCTTCAACACGTGCTCTGGAAGAACCTGCCCGACGCCTTGGGTATCGGCCGGTACTCGGTGCTGTGGATGCTCGTCATGCTGACGGCCACCGGAGTCGTCGTCGGGCTGGTGGTGTGGAAGGTGCCCGGACACGCCGGTCCCGATCCGGCGACCACCGGCCTGGAGGCCGTACCGCTGCCGCCCGCGGTGCTGCCCGGTCTGGTGCTGGCGACCGCGCTGATGCTCGCCGGCGGGCCGAGTCTGGGGCCCGAGAACCCGATCATCGCCGTGAACGTGGGGCTCGCGCTGTGGGCGGGGCGCAGGCTGGCGCCGCGGGTGCCGGGCGGGGTGTGGGGGGCACTGGCCGAGTCGGCGACGATCGGGGCGCTGTTCGGGACGCCGGTCGCGGCGGCGCTGCTCATCTCGGAGGCGCTGGCCGCGCGGCAGACCAAGGGCGCGCTGTGGGACAACGTGTTCGCGCCGCTCGCCGCGGCCGGGGCGGGTGCCATGACGACCACCCTGGTGGCCCATCCGACCTTCGACCTGCATCTGCCCGCGTTCGGCAGGCCCGGCTGGGGCGATCTGCTGGCCGTGCTGGTGCTGGCTCCGCTGGCCGCGGCGCTCGGCATGGTGGCCGTCTACCTCTTCCCGTACGCCCATGGCGCCTTCTCCCGGCTCAAACACCCCATGCTGACGCTCCCGGCCGGTGGACTGGTCCTGGGCCTTCTGGCGGCCGTGGGCGGCCATCTGACGCTCTTCAAGGGGCTGGACGAGGTCGGGGAACTGGCGGCCGATCCCGAGGGCTGGTCGGCGGGCCAGTTCGCGACGATGACCGTCGTGAAACTGGCGGCACTGCTGGTCGCCGCGTCCTGCGGCTTCCGGGGCGGCCGAATCTTCCCTTCCGTCTTCATCGGCGTCGCGTTCGGCCTCTTCGCCCACGCGGTCGTGCCCGCCGTGGACCCGGCACTAGCGGTCGCCGCCGGCGTCCTGGGCATGCTCCTCGCGATCACCAGGCAAGGCTGGGTGAGCCTGTTCACGGCCGCGATCCTGGTGGCCTCCCCGGCGATCCTCGCCCTTCTCTGCATCGCCTCACTGCCGGCCTGGCTGCTGGTGACCGGGCGGCCGCAGATGCAGTTGCGCGCGGACGGAACTCCGGTTCGCTAGTACCCGTTGGTTCTTTTGATCCTTATCGGAGGCAAGCCCATGCCGTTGCACGAAGGTCCCGAGACGCCCGCCGAGCGCCCCATGTCCGTGAACCCCTTCTACGGAGAGGCCAATCCGGTCGGCGGCATGACCGAGGCCCCGCCCAAGCACCGGCTTCCGGACGCACCGTTGCCTCCGATGACGGCGGTCCAGCTCGTGCACGACGAGCTGATGCTGGACGGCAACTCCCGCCTGAACCTGGCGACTTTCGTGACCACCTGGATGGAGCCGGAAGCCGGCGTCCTGATGGCGGAGTGCCGCGACAAGAACATGATCGACAAGGACGAGTACCCACGCACGGCGGAGCTGGAGAAACGCTGCGTGGCAATGCTCGCGGACCTGTGGAACGCGCCGGACCCCTCATCCGCGGTGGGCTGCTCGACGACCGGCTCCAGCGAGGCCTGCATGCTCGCCGGGATGGCCCTCAAGCGCCGCTGGACACAGCGCAACAAGGACCGCTACCCGGCCGCCCGCCCGAACCTGGTGATGGGCGTCAACGTCCAGGTCTGCTGGGAGAAGTTCTGCAACTTCTGGGAGGTCGAAGCGCGCCAAGTCCCCATGGAGGGCGACCGCTTCCACCTCGACCCTCAGGCCGCCGCCGAGCTGTGCGACGAGAACACGATCGGCGTCGTCGGCATCCTCGGCTCCACCTTCGACGGTTCCTACGAGCCGATCGCCGACCTGTGCGCCGCCCTCGACGCCCTCCAGGAGCGCACCGGCCTCGACATCCCGGTCCACGTGGACGGCGCGTCCGGCGCCATGGTCGCGCCCTTCCTGGACCCGGACCTGATCTGGGACTTCCGCCTCCCGCGCGTGGCCTCGATCAACACCTCGGGGCACAAGTACGGCCTGGTCTACCCGGGCGTCGGCTGGGCCCTGTGGCGCGACAAGGAGGCCCTCCCGGAGGAACTCGTCTTCCGCGTCAACTACTTGGGCGGCGACATGCCCACCTTCGCCCTCAACTTCTCCCGCCCCGGCGCCCAAGTAGTCGCCCAGTACTACACGTTCCTACGCCTGGGCCGAGAGGGCTACCGCGCGGTGCAGCAGTCCACCCGGGACGTGGCCCGCGGCCTGGCCGACCGCGTCGAAGCCCTCGGCGACTTCAAACTCCTCACCCGGGGCGACGAGTTGCCGGTCTTCGCCTTCACCACCGCACCCCACGTCGAGACCTACGACGTGTTCGACGTCTCCCGCCGCCTACGCGAACACGGCTGGCTGGTCCCGGCGTACACCTTCCCAGCAAACAGACAGGACCTCTCGGTCCTCCGGATCGTATGCCGCAACGGCTTCTCGGCAGACCTGGCGGAACTCTTCCTGGACGACCTGACCCGCCTACTCCCCGAACTACGCCGCCAGCCCCACCCCTTCACCCCCGACAAGGGAGCGGCAACGGGCTTCCACCACTGAGCCACGAGGGCGGCAGGCCGCGTACGGCGAGAAGGTGACGTGTCGGGGGGTGTCCGCCCGCAGCGGTTGGCGCGTCAAGCACGCCCGAGCCGATGACCAACAGCCCCCGCGCCAATCCGAGGACGGAGACCCCCCGGCGCGGCGCCGCCCCCCAACAAACCGCAGGCGAACCACGACGCACCCGCACCCAGAACGAAGCCGCACCCCACACCACCCAGGGGCGCGGGGCTGTATCAATGTGCGGCTCCGCCGCGTGGGCGCGACCAGCCCCTACGCACCCGCACCCGAAGACTCAGCCCCCAAGCCCCCGAAACCGCCGCACCGCCAGCGGAAAGAACACAACCAGCAAGCCCAACGGCCAGACCACGGCGGCCCAGACGTGCCCCGGTTCACCCCCGGGCCCACCAAATAGCTCACGCACGGCAGTCGCGGTCTGAGACATCGGATTCCACTGAACGACCGAGCCCAACCACCCGGGCATGGCAGCAGGCGTAGCCAACGCATTGGACAGAAACCCGACCGGCCACACCAGAATCTGCACGGCCTGCACCATCTCAGGCCGCCCCGCCACCAACGCCAACTCGATCCCGACCCACAGCATGGCGAACCGAAAGAGCAGCAACAGCCCCACGGCGCCCAGGAATTGCCCCGGCCCGGCATGCGGACGCCAGCCGAGCCCCAGCCCGACCCCGATCAGCACGACCAGCCCGATCGCCGACTGAAGCATGTCGGCGGCCGAACGCCCCACCAGGACCGCCCCGTCGGCCATCGGCATCGACCGAAAACGGTCGATCACCCCCTTGTTGAGGTCCTGAGTGACGGCAAGCATCGTGCCCTCCAGGCCGAAGGCCATGGTCAGCGCGAGCATCCCGGGCACCAGGTAGTCGACGTAGTCACCCTCGACCGCCCGCCCACCACCGACCAGATAGCCGAACATCAACAACAGCATCACCGGAAAGACCAGACTCACCACGACCTGCACGGGCTGCCGCGCCCAGTGGGCGAGTTCACGCCGGGTCATGGTCCAGGAATCGGTCAGAGCGTAGGCACTCACACGGCCTCCTTCAGATTCGTACGACGGCCCACGCCCGCCCCATCCCCGTCCCCATCCCTATCCCCGTCCCCCGTGAGATGCAGGAACACCTCGTCCAGGGTCGGCCGCCGCAACGCCACATCCTCGGCATCGATCCCGCCCTCCTCCAGCGCCCGCACGACTCCGGAGAGCGCCGTCATCCGGTCGGAGACCGGCGCGCTGAGCAGCCGCTGATCCGCATCGACCCGGATGTCGCCAGCAGGCAGCGGCAACAGGGCGACAGCGGCCCCCAGTTGACCCGCGTCACGCAGAACGACGTCGATACGGTCGCCACCCATTCGGGACTTCAGCTCGTCGGGGCTGCCGTCGGCGATGACCCGCCCCCGATCAACCACCGAGACCCGATGGGCGAGTTGATCGGCCTCCTCCAGGTACTGCGTGGTGAGCAGAACCGTCGTACCACCCCCGACGAGGGAGCGGACCGCCGTCCACACCTCGGCCCGGCCGCGCGGGTCGAGGCCGGTGGTCGGCTCGTCCAGGAAGAGGATCTCGGGCGCGGTGACGAGCGAGGCGGCGAGATCCAGCCGACGCCGCATGCCTCCGCTGTAGGCGCGAACCGGCTTACGGCCGGTGTCGGCGAGGTCGAAGCGTTCCAGGAGTTCATCGGCACGCACACGCGCGTGGCGGGCGCCGAGGTGATGGAGCCGGCCGAACATCTCCAGGTTCTGCCGACCACCCAACTCCTCGTCCAAAGCCGCGTGTTGACCGAGCAGACCGATACGGAAGCGAACCGCGCGGGCCTCGCTCAGCACGTCGTACCCCGCGACCTCGACACGACCGGAGTCGGGCCGCAACAGGGTGGACAAAATGCGCACCAGGGTGGTCTTGCCCGCGCCATTGGGCCCGAGCACCCCGTGCACGGTGCCGCGCGCGACGCTCAGGTCGAGCCCGTCCAGCGCCTTCTTGACCCCCTTGGAGCCGTCACCCCCATCAGCCCCCTTGGCCTTCCGGCTCTTCCGGCTCTTCTTCTCGCCGTACGTCTTGTGCGCGTCCTCGACGATGATCGCCGCGTCGGCCACTGGACACCCCTTCGCTAGTCAAACTTGACTACACGCTCGAAAGTAACCCCGGAAGGCTCGTTAGTCAAACTTGATTAGCGGGCGTCCCCGGGATGCGGCTCCCCCGTCGCGTACGGGTTCTCATCGCCGTCCTTCAAGACACCGACGAACGGCTGGCCACCCTCCCCCACGAAGGTGTACGCCCCGCCCTCGATGCGCTCGATCAGCCCCCGGGTCCACGCGGCCTCGGCGTCGGCCGTGTGGACCCAGAGGTTCATGATCTCGCCGATGTGGCCCAGCTGTTCGGGGCCGCCCTCGGGGATGTAGTAGTCGGTGACCGAGGCCCGCCACTGGGCGATACCCCGGGTGCGCTTCTCAAGCAGCGCCACCACCTCGGCTCTGGGCAGGTCGACGATGCCCCCGATGGCGGCCGACTTCACGTCCATCTGCTGGTCGTACGACGACAGCGCCTCGCGCAGCAGCCGGAAGTACTCCTCGTTGCCCCCGTCGGTGATCTCGTACTCCGTGCGCGGCGGACCCCCGACGGTGGACGGCGCGATCTCGTGGGCGTGCAGGAAGCCCTGCTTGGCCAGTTGCTTGAGCGCGTGGTAGATCGAGCCGGGCTTGGCGTTGGACCACTCGTGCGCGCCCCAGTACTCCAGGTCGTTGCGCACCTGATAGCCGTGGGCCCGCCCGTGCTGGCGCACGGCGTTGAGCACGAGGAGACGGATCGCTGACATGGGGCCAGCGTATGACCCGGCAGGTCAGCCCCAGGTCGTGCCCCGCTCCTTGGCGACCAGCTCGAACGCGGTGGCGCCGTCGAGGGACTCGCGGATGATGTCGGCATGACCGGCGTGCCGGGCGGTCTCGCGGATCAGGTGCAGGCACACCCACCGCACGGAGACACTCCCCTCGGGGAACCAGGGCTGGTCCGGCAGCGGGAAGGTGTCGTCGAGGCTGGGCACCGAGCGGACGTACGCCTCGGTCTCGGCGGCGACCTTCTCCCAGTACGCGAGTTGCGACTCGACACTCTCGCCGTCGACCAGCTGGAACGTCTCGTGCCAGTTGGTCTGGTCGCGCTGGACGGCCGGCGGCTCCTGCTTCGCCCGCGCGATCCAGCTTTGCTCGACCTCGGCGCAGTGCTTGAGCAGCCCGGAGAGGGAGAGTTCGCTCGCGCTCGGCTTGCTCGCGGCCTGCTCTTCGGTCAGCCCGAGCAGCGCCCTGCGGATACCGCCCCGCTGCTCCTCGATGAACGAGAGCAGCGCCCCGCGCTCGTCGCCCTGTGCCTCTGCGGGTACGTGCGTGACCATGACGTTCGCCTTTCGCCGGTGCCGGCAGGGAGCCTGTCCCCTGCCTGACACCGACGAAGCTACGGGCCATTGAGGTCAGTTTCTGTCCTCAATGGCCCGGGCTACGGCGTCGTACTCAAAAACCAGCTACGCAAGGGATCAGACAAGGGATCAGAACGGGAACCCGCTCCGCCCGTGCTGCACCGAGATCCACTTCAGGCTGGTGAACGCGTCCAGCATCGACTCGCCGTTGAGGCGGCCCACGCCGGAGGCCTTCTCGCCGCCGAAGGGGACGATCGGCTCGTCGTGGACGGTGCCGTCGTTGACGTGGAACATGCCCGTGTCGATCTGCTTGGCGAAGTTCACGCCGCGCTCGATGTCGCCCGTGTGGACGGCGCCGCTGAGGCCGTACGGCGTGTCGTTGACGATGCTCACGGCCTCCTCCTCGCCGTCGAACGGGATGAGGAAGGCGACCGGGCCGAAGACCTCCTGGCGGAGCAGGTCCGAGCCGGCGGGGACGTCGGTGAGGACCGAGGGCGCGACCAGGTTGTCGGTGGTCGTGCCGTGGACCAGCGCCGTCGCGCCTTCCGCGATCGCCTGCTCGACGACACCCGAAAGGGCGTCCGCCTGCGAGGAGTTGATGACCGGGCCGATGACCGTCTGCGGGTCGCGCGGGTCGCCGACCTTGAGGGACTTGACCTTGGCGACGAACTTCTCGGTGAACTCGTCCCGGATCGACCGGTCGACCAGGACCCGGTTCGCGGCCATGCAGACCTGGCCCTGGTGGACGTAGCGGCTGAAGACCGCGGCGTCGACCGCGTAGTCGATGTCGGCGTCGTCGAGGACCACGATCGCGCTGTTGCCGCCGAGTTCGAGCACCGTGCGCTTGAACAGCCCGGCGCAGACGGTCGCGACGTGGCGGCCGACCTTGTCGGAGCCGGTGAAGGAGATGACCTTCGGGATCGGGTGCTCGATGAACGCGTCGCCGATCTCCGCGATGTCCGTGATGACGACGTTGAGGAGACCGCCCGGCAGGCCCGCGTCCTCGAAGATCTTCGCGACCAGGGAGCCGCCGACGATCGGGGTGTTCTGGTGCGGCTTGAGGACCACGCCGTTGCCCAACGCCAGTGCGGGGGCTACCGACTTGAGGGAGAGGAGGAAGGGGAAGTTGAAGGGGCTGATCACGCCTACGACGCCCACCGGGACGCTGTAGACGCGGTTCTCCTTGCCGTCGACCGGCGAGGGGATGATCCGGCCCTGGGGGCGCAGCGCGAGGTGGATCGCCTCGCGCAGGAACTCCTTGGCGAGGTGCAGTTCGAAGCCGGCCTTCAGGTGCGTGCCGCCGAGTTCGGCGATGATCACCTCGGCGATCTCCTGCTCGCGGTCCTCGATGAGCCGCAGGGCCTTCTCGAACACGGCACGGCGGGTGTAGGGGTTGGTCGCGGCCCATGCCTTCTGGGCGCGGGCGGCCGCCTGGTACGCCTCGTCGACCTCGTCGACCGTGGCTATCGTGATCGACGCGAGCTTCTCGCCGTCGTACGGGTTGAAGTCGATGATGTCCCAGGAGCCGGTGCCCGGGCGCCACTCACCGTCGATGTACTGCTGAGCCAGGTCGGTGAAGTAGGACGACATGTGTGATCCCTCAATCGCTAGCAGACACGATCAACAGCAGACCCGATCATCGATCATCACGGTCTGATCACACGTCATCGTACTTGTGTTTCAAGAGAGTTGGAGCAGTCCCCGAAGAAGATCCCGGCTCTCGTCCGGGCCCGGGCTGTCCTGCTGGAGCTCCTTCAGCGCCTTCTCGTACTGGGCGACGTCCTCGGCCTTGTCGAGGTACAGCGCGCTGGTGAGCTGCTCCAGATAGACGACGTCGGAGAGGTCGGACTCCGGGAAGGACAGGAGCGTGAAGGCGCCGGACTCGCCGGCGTGCCCGCCGAAGCCGAACGGCATGACCTGGAGGCGGACGTTGGGGTGCTCGGAGACCTCGATCAGATGCTGCAACTGACCGCGCATCACCTCGCGGTCGCCGTACGGGCGGCGCAGGGCGGCCTCGTCCAGGACGATGTGGAAGTCCGGCGCGTTCTCGTTCACCAGGTACTTCTGCCGCTCCAGGCGCAGCGCCACGCGCCGCTCCACGTCGGCCTCGCTCGCGCCCTTCATGCCGCGCCGGACGACCGCGCGGGCGTAGGCCTCGGTCTGGAGCAGTCCGTGCACGAACTGCACCTCGTAGACGCGGATGAGGGAGGCGGCGCCCTCCAGGCCCACATAGGTGGGGAACCAACTGGGCAGGACGTCCGAGTAACTGTGCCACCAGCCCGCTACGTTGGCTTCCTTCGCGAGGGAGAGGAGTGAGATGCGCTCCGCCTCGTCCGTGATGCCGTACAGCGTCAACAAGTCCTCGACGTCCCGGGTCTTGAAGCTCACTCGCCCCAGCTCCATGCGACTGATCTTGGATTCGGAAGCGCGGATCGAGTACCCCGCGGCCTCCCGGGTGATCCCGCGTGCTTCCCGCAGTCGCCTGAGTTGCGAGCCGAGCAGCATCCGCCGCACCACCGATCCGGGCTCTCCCGCGCTCACGTTCGCCAGCCTCCCCAACCGTCTTCAGGGGCCGCAGTCTGCCACTAAAACACTTCGAGCAGTACTCGTTCGATTACAGAAATGGAAAGAAGAGGCGCCTGTTCACAGGAAGTCGTCAGGAAGTCGTCAGGAAGATGCAAGGCCGGAGCGCGAGAACGGCGTGAAGTTGGCGGAAAAAATGGCCAACAAGCGGTACGGGAGGGTCCAATTCGGTCAGCTGCACGTGCATCTGCCCTTGCATCTGCTGTACGCATCCGAAACCATGGTCTCGCGCCACCGCTGCATCGCAACGACCGCGAATTCCCGGGAGTGCCTCGCATGGGGACGAATGGATCGACCATGCTCGAGCCGTTACGGCAGGGCCTTCCGCCACTGGACCCCTCGGCCGTGTCCAGCGCGGCTTCGTGCGCTCTGGCCGCCCGCTACGAAGCGGTGCGCGAGGCACGGCAGTTCACCCGCCGCACCCTCGACCAGTGGGACATAGGCGACCGCTTCGACGACGTCTGCCTGGTCGTCTCCGAACTGGTGACCAACGCGCTGCGGCACGCCCTGCCGGCCAACACCCCGCGCGTCCCGGAACAGAACCCGCCCGTGCGGCTGCACCTGATGCGCTGGACCGAGCGGCTCGTGTGCGCCGTGCGCGACCCCAGTCACGACAGTCCCATCGCCTGCGAGTCGGAGGACTTCTCGGCCGAGTCGGGGCGCGGCCTGTTCCTCGTCGACTCGTTCGCCGACGGCTGGGGCTGGCACCCGCTGGCGGGCACGCTCAGCGGCAAGGTGGTCTGGGCGCTGTTCCGGCTTCAGGGCGAACCGGCACAGAACAACGCGTGAGGAACCGCGGCTCTTTTTCGGGCCGCGGTTCTACGCGCGTTGTCGCCACGTGGGCACGCCGGTCCGCTAACCCGCTATCAGGTGGTCGAACTCGCCGTCCTTGATGCCCAGGAGCATCGCCTCGATCTCGGCGCGGGTGTAGACGAGCGCCGGACCGTCGGGGAAGCGCGAGTTGCGCACCGCGACGTCTCCGCCGGGCAGCCGCGCGAACTCCACGCAGGATCCTTGCGAGTTGCTGTGCCGGCTCTTCTGCCAGGCCACTCCGTCCAGCTGCGTGGCAGCCATGCCGTTGTACACGTCGAACCCCAAGTACACGCTGTCAACGCGGTGGTCCACAGGTCGCTCCCGGTTGTGCACTGGCTGGTGTGGCCATTGATGCAGTGGTCAACTGTTCCGGATCATAGCCCTGTTCATGTGCAGATGCATGGGCAGATGCACGTGCACGGGGGGTGGTCCTCCGGTTACAGCTTTGACGACCGCTTTACCGATGCCGTTCCAGCGTCTGCCCACGACCGGGCAGGACATGTACTGAGGAAGACGTGTACGGGGGCCCGCATGTTCCATCCGGGCGGCTATCGGGTCGAGTACGGCAACAATGCCATCTCCCGAGCGTTCTTGATCGCAGCCGCCAACTGCCGCTGCTGCTGGGCAGATACGCCGGTGACGCGGCGGCTGCGGATCTTGCCGCGGTCGGAGACGAACGCCCGCAGCAGGGCGGTGTCCTTGTAGTCGATGTACGTCACTCGGGCCGAATCCAGCGGATTACGACGGGACTTGGCAGGCCTGCGGTCAGGCTTGCCGTCGGGCTTGCGGGGCACGGTCAGATCTCCAGGAAGGCGTCGAAGGCGGACGGAAGGCGTTTCCAGGCGGTACGCCCGGCGGCGTACTCGGTGTCGGTCAACAGGCAGGACTCCAGGAGCAGTTCGAGCCCGTCCCGGTCGAGACCGGGGGAAGTGAAGACAAGGTGCTGGCAGCAGTCCCCGTGCTCCGGGTGCCAGTCGAGCGCGGCGGCGGCACGACGCACCGGCGGCACCAACTCCCAGGCGGCGTCCGGCAACGAGGCGAGCCACGGCCCCGCGCTCTCCACACACAGGGCACCGCCGGCCGCGTCCCAGTGGATGAGCGAGTCGGGCCTGTCGGCAAGCCAGAACCGCCCCCGGCTACGGGCCGCGGCGCAGGTCAGATCCTCCAACGCCGCGAACAGCCGCTCCGGATGGAAGGGCCGGCACCGATGCCAGACCAGCGTGGTCACACCGTGCGCGTCGGCATCGACGGGGAGGAGCGCGCAGGCGGGATGTTGGGCGGCGGCTGCGGCTTCTACGTCGAACCCGGCGAGGGCTGCGCGGGCGAGAACGCTGCGTGGGGGCGGGGCGGTGTTGGCCGGGGTGCGTTGGGGGGACCGAGGTGGGGGTGGGTGGTTTGGGTTGTGTGCGGGGTACGGGTCGGTGGGGGCTGGTCGCGCGGTTCCCCGCACCCCTGGGGGGTTGGGGGTGGGCGGGGTGGGAGCCTGCGCCGGGGCGTCGCGACCGCCCTGGGTGTTTCTGCTCCTCATCAAGTCGCCTCCCCCGACCGGCACTTGGCGGGCCGTCGGGTGCAACTGCCCCAGTAGCTCGCGGTCTTCGTCGTCGGCCTCCTCCGAGTCGAGGACGGCGAGGACCGGGGCGTACTCCAACTGCCGGGCGAAGGTGTCCGCGACGGTCCGCTGGTCCGTGGCCGCCGCCGCGAGGCCGGTCTCGGCGAGGTCGTCGCCGTTGCCGAGGTACGGCAGGAGCAGGGCCGGGTCCACGGCGGTGATGACGCCGGTGACCGTGAGGCCGCCGGCCGTGATCACCTCGGCCATCGCCTTGGGCTCGACGGAGTCCCACAACTCGACGACGGCGAGCCGGACTTGACCGGACGCGGCGAGCCGGCGCAGCTCCGGGACCAGGTCCTCGCGCAGTGCGCAGCACGCACAGTCGTTGACGAGGGGGGTCTCGCCGGCGGAGAGGATGCCGGTCGCGTCCCCGATCGTGCGGACGACCGTGCCGGCAGCCGCCGTAGCGAGGTCGTGGTGGAGTACGACGCTGCCGGGGACGTCGTGGAGGAGTTGGGCGACGGTCGCTCTGCGGGCGTCGGTGTGGAGGCCGGCGACGATCGCGACGGAGAGGTCGTGCACCGTCAGTCCCGCTTCCCGTACCGGCGCTCGAAGCGCTCCACGCGGCCGGCCGTGTCCAGGACGCGGGCCGTGCCGGTGTAGAAGGGGTGGCTGACGTCCGAGATCTCGACGTCCACGACCGGGTAGGTGTGGCCGTCCTCCCACTCGATCGTCTTCGCACTCGTCATCGTCGAGCGGGTGAGGAAGGCGTGGTTCGCGGCCCGGTCCCGGAAGACGACGGGGCCGTAGGGCGGGTGGGTGTTCGCGCGCATCTCGGTCAGCGCTCCTCTCGGAAGTCGACGTGGCGGCCGGCCGCCGGGTCGTACTTGCGCAGGGTCAGGCGGTCGGGGTCGTTGCGGCGGTTCTTGCGGGTCACGTAGGTGTAGCCGGTGCCGGCGGTGGACCGGAGTTTGATGACCGGGCGGAGTTCGTTGCGAGCCATGCCTGATACCTTACTGAAAATGAATTCCATTAGCACCACCGGCTACGGCCCCGATCGAGGAGAGGTACGTCACTCGTGTCCGCCCACTGCATGCTGACCGGCGCACAGCCCGGCTTCGGCAACCGCATCTCCCACTCCCACCGGCGCACGTCGCGCCGCTTCGACCCGAACATCCAGTCCAAGCGCTACTGGCTGCCCGGCGAGGGCCGGTACGTACGGCTGCGGCTGAGCACGAAGGGGATCAAGACCGTCGACGCGATCGGCGTCGAGGCGGCCGTGGCCAGGATCCGCGAGCGCGGGGTGAGGGTCTGATGGCGAAGAAGAGCAAGATCGCGGCGAACGAACGGCGGCGGGAGGTCGTCGCACGGTACGCGGCGCGGCGGGCCGAGCTGAAGGAGATCATCCGGCGGCCCGGTTCGACGGAGGCCGAACGGGCCGCCGCGCAGCGGGAGTTGCGGAGCCAGCCGCGTGACGCGAGTGCCACGCGCGTTCGCAACCGCGACCAGGTCGACGGGCGGCCCCGGGGCTACTTCCGTGCGTTCGGACTGTCCCGGGTGAACCTGCGCGGGCAGGCTCACAGCGGATACCTACCCGGCGTCCGCAAGTCCTCCTGGTAACCACTGGTAGCTTGCTGCGGTCGTTCCGGCCAAGGCCGAGGCCAACGCCGATCGGGCGGCCGTCCGCGTCCGGCTACTAGCTTGGGAGCTACCAGTGACTACGGCGAATTCGACGGTGTCGGCAGCGTCGAGAGTGTCTGCGGTACGGATCGTGGCCGTTGGCGCCGCTCTGGCGGGTGCGCTCGTATTGACCGCGTGCAGCGGCGGCGACTCCAAGGACGACTCCTCGTCCACACCGAGCGCGTCCGCCACCTCTACGGCGTCCGCGGACTCCGGAGGTTCCAGCAGCAGCCCGTCGGCCGCGTCCGACGGGCTGCAGGGCAGTTGGCTCGCCACGACGGACGGCAAGGCGGTGGCCCTGGTGGTCACCGGCAAGCAGGCCGCGATGTTCAGCACGAGCGGGAGCGTGTGCAGCGGGACCGCCGGTGAGGAGGCGGGCATGCAGATGATCCACCTCAAGTGCACGGACGGCAGCAAGACCCGGGCGACCGGGATGGTCGACTCCGTCAGCAAGTCGGGGCTCACCGTCACCTGGTCGGGAAGTCTCGGCAAGGAGACGTACACGCGCTCGGAGAGCGGGCAGTGGCCGACGGGGTTGCCCACGGCGAGCTTGGGGTCGTCGTAGGCGGGGGCTTGGGCTCGTAGCGGGGGACGTGGGCCTGGTGTGGCTCCTGAGGCGCAGGGCTGTCAGCGGAGTGGGGTTCGGTGCGGGATGATCGGCTCATGCGCACCATTCCCCTCGCCGCCGCCGTATTCGCGTCGGCTCTGCTTCTGACCGCCTGCGACAGTGGCGGCGGCGGTGGTTCCTCCGACAGCAAGAACGGGTCGGCCTGCTCGTTCGACGGGGTCGCCGTCCAGGTCGGGCCGGCCAGTACCGCTCCGGCCGCCGGTGACACCGGTGAAGTGCCCGTCTCGCTCACCAACCAGAGCAAGCCGTGTGACCTGAACGGTTTCCCGGGTGCCACGCTGGAGGGCGGCGGCACCAAGGTCGTCCTCTCCACGCAGAAGGGCGCCAAGGCGCAGAAGCTGAGGCTCGCCAAGGGCGACGCGGCGTCCTTCACCATCACCTACGTGCGCGGCAAGGCGGGCGACAAACTGAGCCTGGCCGCGACGAAGGTGGTCATCACCCTGCCCGGCAGCAGCGACACCGCGAGCTACAAGTGGTCGTACGGACCCGTCCAGGGCAAGACCTCGGTGAGCGACTCGGACGCCTCGGTCAGCGCGTTCACGCAGGCCGGCGACTGACGTCCGTCAGTCCAGTGGCGGTCGGGCCCTGACCTGGGCCCGGTCCGCCGCCTCGGCGCCCTGCGTCCAGCCCGCCTCGTCGGTGACCCCGCGCAGGCGGGTCGTGGTCGTCTCCGGGAACATCGCGTCGACGCGGTCGGTGACGGCGACCTCGCGGGTGGCGAGCACCGGGAGCAGGTCGTCGGTCACCTGTGTCTCGGCGGCCCGCGCCAGCCGGTCCCCGATGCGGTGGGCGTAGGCCGCGAGGAACGACTGCCGGAAGGTCTTGGTCCGCCGGCGGCCGCCCGCCCGCTGGGCCGCCTCCGCCCGTGTCATCGCGGTCGTGGCCTGCACGAGGAGCGAGGTGTAGAGGAGCTCGACCACCTCCAGGTCGCCCTCGAACCCGACGACGGTCGAGAAACCGAAGGCCTCGTTCCACACGGCCCGGCAGTGGTTCGCCCCGGCGACCGCGTCCAGCAGCACCGCCTTCGCCTGTTCGTACGGCGCCTCGACCCCGATCCGGCACGCGCCGGGCGCGTCCTTCGCCGGCGCCTGCGCGTCGAGCAGCGCCTCGTCGATACTGTGCCGCGCCATCAGCTCCTGCGCCTTGGCACTCAGCGCCTCCGCCTCCTCCGGGAACCCGGTCGCCTCCGCCTTCGCGAGCAGCGCGCGGATGCGGGTGAGCATGCGGGAGGCGGGGCGGCGGTTCTCGTGCCGTTTCGGTTCGTGCTCGTCGAGGGGTTCGAGGCTCGGCAGCCGCAGCAGCAGGCGGTACAGCTCCAGCACGGTGGTGGCGTGCGTGAAACGGTCCGTGCGGGGTGGCGGCGCGTCGGCGGTCAGTTCGTCGAGCTGGGCCTTCCAACGGGGGCCGCGCGCCCGGTCGTCCGGCGCCTGCTCGCGGATCAGCGCCGAGACGAGTCGTACGTGTACGTCCTCCAACTCCCGCCGCACCAGCCGTACGACATCTGCGGGCTGCCAGCCGCGTCGCCATGCCCCCGCCACGAACTCCCGGCCCCGGCGGGCGAGTTCGGGGTCCGCCGCGGGGTCGGCGGCGAGGATCGAGGCGCCCGCGTCGAGGGCGTCGTGGGTGTCGTTGTAGAGGGCGGCCTCGAAGGCGCGCTCGACGGTGGTGGTCTTGCTGCTCACGGCTTGATCGTGTCATGGGGTGGGAGGGGGTGAGGTTGGAGTGTGCCTGACGGGGCTGGAGGGTGTGTTGTGCCGATCTGCGGTACTGATCCCGTTTCGACCGGTGTCGAAGCGGCCCACTCGTCCACACCCTGTGGATAACCAACTCCCGTCAGAACTACGGGCGTTAGGAGGAGTGCGGAGTGCGGCGACTGGCAGGATCGCATCGTATGGAGACCTTGCCGTTCGACGCCGTGCTGTGCGACTTCGACGGGGTCGTGCACGTGTGGGATCCGGACGGGATGAGTGCGCTGGACCGGGCGTGGGGGCTGGCCGAGGGGACGTTGGCCGGGGCCGCGTTCGAGGGCGGGCTGCTACAGGCGGCCGTGACAGGGCAGTTGGGCGACGAGGAGTGGCGGTGCCGGATCGCCGACGGCCTGACGCCCGCCTGCGGATCGGCCGAGCGGGCCCGTGAACTGGTGGACGCGTGGAGCGCGCTCACCGGCCGGGTCGACCCCGACGTGATGGAACTGCTCGCCGAAGTGCGGCGCACGGTGCCCGTGGTCCTCGTCTCCAACGCGACCACCCGGCTGGAGACTTACCTCGCCTCGGTCGGGCTGTCCGACGCGTTCGACGCGGTGGTCAACACCTCCCGCGTCGGGGTGGCCAAGCCGGACCCGCGCGTCTTCGAGTTGGCCGCACGGCGCGTCGAAGTCGAGGCGCCGCGCTGCCTGTTCGTCGACGACACCCTCGGGCATGTGGTCGCGGCCAGGGAGGCCGGGCTGACGGGGCTGCACTACGAGCACGTCGGTCAACTCCGGGACGCGGTCGCGCCGTTGCTGCGCCGAGGATGACGCCGTACGGGATCGAGAGTGACACCGGACTTGATCGCGCCCCACCTTCGAGCCGACTGTCAACCAAGAGTTGACACCCACACCCTGTCAACCTAGGGTTGACACATGACGACCAACCCGAACGTCACCTCATCCGTACGTCTCGACGACCTCATCGACGCCATCAAGAAGGTCCACCCCGCACCGCTCGACCAGCTCCAGGACGCGGTCATCGCCGCCGATCACCTGGGCGACGTGGCCGACCATCTGATCGGGCACTTCGTCGACCAGGCCCGGCGCTCCGGGGCGTCCTGGACGGACATCGGCAAGAGCATGGGCGTCACCCGGCAGGCGGCGCAGAAGCGCTTCGTGGCCAAGGAGTCGGTCGACCTCGATCCCAGTCAGGGGTTCAGCCGGTACACCCCGCGCGCCCGCAACGTGGTCATGGCCTCGCACAACGAAGCCATCGCCGCCCGCAACCCCGAGGGCCGGCCCGAACACCTGGTCCTCGGTCTGCTCGCCGAACCGGACGCCCTGGCGGCCAAGGCGATCGTCGCGCAGGGGGTCGTCCTGGACTCCGTACGCCAGGCCGCCACCGCCGCGCTCCCGCCCGCCGCCGACGAGGTCCCGGACCTCGTCCCCTACGGCCCCGACGCCAAGAAGATCCTCGAACTCACCTTCCGCGAGGCCCTGCGCCTGGGCCACAACTACATCGGTACCGAACACATCCTGCTCGCCGTGCTGGAGCACGAGAACGGCGAGGGCGTGCTGAACGGCCTGGGCATCGACAAGCCCACGACCGAAGGGCACATCGCCGAGATGCTCAACCGGCTGCAGGGCTGAGCCGCAGGTCACGGGGATTGTCAGTGCCGCCTGCCACACTCGCGGACATGACCGATCGCTGGGCGCTCGCTCCGGCCGAGGGTGGTGGTGTGGAGGTCGCCGCCCTCGGTCCTGACGGGCTGCCCGCGGCTGCGGTGCGGCGGGAGGCGGATCTCGTCGAGGCCGTGCGCGGGCGTCCTGAAGTGGGCCGGTGGGTGTGGCGGTCCACGGCCGAGGTGTATCCGGTGCTGCTCGCCGCGGGGGTGCGGGTGGAGCGGTGCTACGACGTCGAGGACGCCGAGACGCTGCTGCTCGGGCACGAGGGGCGGCACGGTGAGCCGCGGTCGGCGGTGGCAGCGCTGGCCCGGTTGCGTGGTGGGGCCGTACCGCCGGATCCGCCGCAGCGGGCCGCCGAGCCTGGTGCGCAGCCCTCGCTCTTCGAGCCGCAGAGTGTCCATCTCCCCCTGACCGACCTGCTCGCCGTGTACGCCGAGCAGCAGCGGCGGCACGACGCCGCCACGCACCCCGACCGGATGCGGCTGCTCACCGCCTCCGAGTCGGCCGGGATGCTGGTCGCCGCCGAGATGAACCGGGCGGGGCTGCCGTGGAGCGCCGATGTGCACCGGGAGATGCTGCACGAGTTGCTGGGCGAGCGGTATGCGGGCGGCGGGGAGCCGCGGCGGCTCGCCGAGCTGGCGGACGAGGTGTCCGTCGCCTTCGGGAGACGGGTGCGGCCGGATCTGCCCGCCGATGTGGTCAAGGCCTTCGCCGAGGCCGGGATCAAGGTCAAGTCGACCCGGCGCTGGGAGATCCAGTCCCTAGACCATCCCGCCGTGAAGCCGCTGCTGGAGTACAAGAAGCTGTACCGGATCTGGGTGGCCCACGGCTGGTCCTGGTTGCAGGACTGGGTGCGGGACGGGCGGTTCCGGCCGGAGTTCATCGCGGGCGGGACCGTCACCGGGCGCTGGGTCACCAACGGCGGGGGCGGGCTCCAGATCCCCAAGGTCATCCGGCGTGCCGTGGTCGCCGACCCGGGCTGGCGGCTCGTCGTCGCCGACGCCGACCAGATGGAACCGCGCGTCCTCGCCGCGATCTCCCGCGACCCCGGGCTGATGGAGGTGGCCGGCCGGGCCACCGACCTCTACCAGTCCGTCTCCGACCGCGCCTTCTCCGGCGACCGCGACCAGGCCAAGATCGCCGTGCTCGGCGCGGTCTACGGCCAGACCTCCGGCGACGGCCTCAAGAACCTCGCCGCGCTCAGACGGAGGTTCCCCAAGGCGGTGGCGTACGTCGACGACGCCGCGAAGGCGGGCGAGGAGGGGCGGCTCGTACGGACCTGGCTGGGCCGGACCTGCCCGCCGGTGGCCGGGGGCGAGGACGCGGGAGAGGAGGCGGGCATCCCCCAGGACGATCCCGTCGCGGCCCCCACCGACCAGGGCTGGGTGCCCGGTTACGCGTCCACCAACTCCCGCGCCCGGGGCCGTTTCGCCCGCAACTTCGTCGTCCAGGGCAGCGCGGCGGACTGGGCCCTCCTCATGCTGGCCGCGCTTCGGCGCTCCTGTGCGGAACTGGCGGCCGAGCTGGTCTTCTTCCAGCACGACGAGGTGATCGTGCACTGCCCCGAGGCGGAGGCCGAGACCGTGGCCGCCGCGATACAGGCGGCGGCCGACCTCGCCGGACGGCTGACGTTCGGGGAGACACCGGTGCGGTTTCCCTTCACGGTGGCGGTGGTCGAGTGTTACGCCGATGCCAAGTAGGGCGGGGCAGGGATTCGGGTTGTCAACGCGCGTCACGCTGCGACAACAGCTCGCCGAGTTCCTGGACGACGGCCTTCTCGTCCGTCCCGTCGAGTGCGTCGAGGGCTGCCCGCCATTGGTCGTACGCCTCCTGCTCGCGGCCCTGTTCCCGTAGCAGCAGGCCAAGTTGGTGCCGGGCGAGGCCGCCCATGTAGCGGTCGGCGCGGGCGTCCGCGCGGCGGAGGAGTTCGGCGCACTCGGTGTGGGCGCGTTCGGTGTGGGCCTGGGCGGTGTGGGCCTGGGCGGTGTCGGTCTGTGCGGTGTCGGCGCGTTCGGTGCGGCCGAGGAGACGGAGGGCGCGGACCAGGCCGAGGCGGGTCTGCGACTCGCCGTGCCAGTCGCCGTGGCCGCCGAGGATGCGCAGGCTCTCCTCGAAGTGCGGTACGGCGGCGGCCGGTTCACCGAGGGTGAGGCGGGCGTAGCCGATGTTGCAGTGCGCGGAGTGCTGCACGATGACGGCGCCGATCTCGTCGCCGATGGCCAGGGAGCGGCGGTGCTGCTCGATGGCGGCGCGGGGGTCGGTGTGCTCGTACAGGTTGCCGAGGTGGCTGTGGGTCACTGCCTCGCCGTACGGGTCGTTCAACTGCCGTGAGTGGGCGAGGCTTTGGCGCAGGGCGACGCCCGACTCGGCGTAGCGGCCCAGGCCTTCGAGGAGCAGGCCGCGGTTGTTGAGGCAGCGGCGGATCCAGGAGACCTCGTCGAGCCGCCACCAGATCTCCAGGGCCTGGTCGTTGAGACCGAGGGCCTCGTTCTGCCGGCCGGTCAGGAAGTGCAGTCCGGCGAGATCCCCCAGCGCGTACGCCTCCGCCGCCGCGTCCCCGAGCCGCCGGGCCGCACCGAGAGCGGCCCGGCCGAGCACCTCCATCTCGGCGACACGGCCACTGCGCAGGACGTAGGGGAAGAGGAGCCGGACGAGGGTCGAGACGTGGGCGGTCCGGTGGAGACCGGGATCGGAGGTGTCGTGGTACCGGGTCACCAGCACCACCACGTTCTCCAGCTCCAAGTCCCCCCAGGCGAAGGCGTCTTCGGAACGGGGGAAGGGGGTGGTGGCCGCCACCTCCGTGGAGTGGTCGAGGGGCTGCGCGGCGGTCGGCCGACGGCGGTCGTCCTGGTCCAGGCCCGGTTCGACGATCGCGGTGAGGGCGCGTTCGGCGTGGGCGGCGTACCAGGCGAGGGCGGTTGATACGGGGTCGGGTTCGGCGGGGGTGGGTCCCGTGAACTCGGGTTCCGTCAGGGCGGGTTCGGCGAGGTCCGTTTCGATGAGGGCGCCGGGTGGTTCGGTGGCTGCGGTGGCGCTGGGTGGCTCGGTGTTCGTGACGGCGCTGCGGGGCTCACCCTGCGCCAGTTCGCGGGCGAAGTCGCGGATCAGGTCGTGGGGGGTGTAGCGGCCATAGGCCGTCTCCTCCAGGAGGGCTACGTCGACGAGGCGGTCGAGGGCGGCGGCGGCGCGGCGTTCGTTGGTGTCGGCGATGCGGGCAAGCAGGGAGGCGCCATACGACGGGAGGTCGAGGGCGCCGATGTGGCGCAGGGTGCGGGCCGCGTCGCGGTCGGTCTCGCGGTCGGAGGCGGCGAGGGCGTCGTGGGCCACGGCCAGGGAACGGCGAACGCTGAGGTCGTCGTACTCCAGGTGATGCAACCGGCCTTCCGTGGCTGCCAGTTGACCGGCCAGGACGTCCGGGGTGAGGGCCCGGCGCGCGGCCAGTCGGGCGGCGACGACGCGCAGGGCGAGCGGGAGGCGGCCAGTGAGTTCGACGAGCGGGTGGGTCGCGTCGAGGCCGTCGCGACCAGAGACCGCGCGGAGCAGTGCGGCGCTGTCCTCGCAGGGCAGGGGCGCCAGCGGAAAGCGGCGGGCACCGTCGAGCGCGGTCAGCGGCGAACGGCTGGTGACGATCACTGCGCAGCCGGGGCCGGCCGGCAGCAACGGCCGTACCTGAGCGGCGTTCTCGGCGTCGTCCAGCACCATCAGCGTGCGGGTCGGGGCGAGCAGGGAGCGGAGCAACGCCGTTGCCGCGTCCGGGTGTTCGGGGATGTGACGCGGTTCGGCACCGAGGTCGCGTAGCAGGGCGTGGAGTGCCTGGCCGACGGCCAAGGGGGTCATGCCGGGGGTGGCACCGTGCAGGTTCACGTACAACTGCCCGTCGGGGAAACGGTTCCGCAACGCGTGGGCCGCGTGCAGGGCGAGGGCGCTCTTGCCTACGCCGGCCATGCCGCTGATGACGACGAGGGGTTGGGTTCCGGGGGCGGCGGAGAGGGGGGCGAGGGTGGCGTGCAGGGCACGGAGGGTGTCGGTGCGGCCGGTGAAGTGGGCTGGTGGGGGTGGGAGTTGGGCGGGGCGGGGGGAGGGGGGTGAGGAGGGTGGGTGGAGCGAGGGGGGTGAGTGGGGGGTGGGCTGGTCTCGGGGGGTGGGAGTGGTGAGGGCGGGCGTGGTGAGGGTGGAGGGCGTGGAGGTGCTGGGCTTGGTGGGGTTGGAGGTGCTGGGCTTGGGGGCGATCGTCTCTGGGGTGATGGGCTCGGGGGCGCCAGACACAGGGGCAAGGGGCTCGCGGGTGTTGGGCTGGCGGGCGTCGGGCGCGGGGGCCTGGGCGTAGGGGGCGTTGGACGCGGAGGTCTGGGAGTCGCGGGCGTCGGGTGCAGGGGCCTCGGAGTCGAGGACGTGGGACGCAGGGGTCTCGGCGTCGTGGGCGCCGGACGCGGGGGCCTGGGCGTCGGGGACGTGGTGCGCAGGGGCCTCGGCGTCGTGGGTGCCGGACGCGAAGGCCTGAGAGTCGGGGACGTGGTGCGCGGAGGCCTGGTACTCGGACGCGGGCGCGCGAGGCGCAGACGCGTGAGGCGCGTTGACCGACTCGTCCACGCCGGTGACCTCGCCCACGCCGGTGGCGTCAGCGGTTCCGGTGGCCTCGGCGGCTCCGTCCTGCCCCGGAACCTCGACGATCCCCGGAGCCAAGGCGCGACCGACGCCCCCGGTCGGCCCGGTGCGATCCGTCTGCTCGGTGCGACCGGCGCGATCGGCGCCCCCGGTGCTCCTAACGTCGCCAGCGCGCCCAGTACCCCCGATGGGCCCAGTACCCCCGATGCGCCCGGCGCCCTCGACGCAATCGACGCCCGCCGCCCGTTCCGCACCCGCTGCCCACCCCGTTGCCGCCCCTCGCGGCAAGTCCCACGGCTCCCGCACCTCCCCGCCCTCATCTCCGTCCCGAACCCCCACCCCCCGCAACACCTCCGCATGCGCCCCCCGAACCCCCGCCCCCGGCTCGATGCCGAGCTCCTCGATCAGGCGGTTACGGAGGTCGCGGTGGACGGCGAGTGCCTCCGCCTGGCGGCCGGTGTGGTGGAGGGCGAGCATCAACTGGCGGTGGTACGACTCGCGGAGCGGATGGTCGGCGACCAGCGCGGCCAACTCGGGTACGAGAGCGCCGAGTCGTACGCCACCCAGGGCCAACTCCGCGTCGTAGCGCCATTCGAGGACGAGGAGGCGGGCCTCGGCCAGGCGCTGCGCGAAGGCGTAGCCGCCGAGTTCGGCGGGGAGGCCGCTGAGCGGGGTGCCGCGCCAGAGGGCGAGGGCCGCCGTGCAGGCGCGGACGGTGACCGGCCAGTCCTTCGCCGCGTGCGCGGTGCGGGCCGCGGCGACGTGGGACTCGAAGACGTGGACGTCCAACTCGCCCTCGTCGACGCGGAGCACATAGCCGGGCGGTACCGCGCGCAACCGTTCGGGGTCGTCGAGGAGGCGGCGCAGGCGGGTCACGTGGTTGTGCAGCGACGCGTGCGCCGACGCCGGCGGCGAGTCACCCCACAGGGCGTCCTTGAGTGCCTCGACGGAGACCACCCGGCCGGCCTCCAGGAGCAGCGCGGCGAGCAGGACCCGCACCTTGGGGCTGCCGATCGGGTGCACGGAATCGCCGTAGCCAATGGCACTGACGTTGGCGTCGGCGTCGGTTTCGACACCGGCGTCGGCGTTGAAGAGAACGGGCGTGCCCAGCAGTCCGAACCGGAGCTCGCACCACATCACACCGAACCCGTCACCCTTCCGCGCGGCCGCTCACGGCCGTGCTCCGCGGCGGAGGTTCCGCCGTCCTTGGCGGATATCCGCCCTGTTCACGACGGTTTCCCGCCACCTTGTCCCGGGCGCCGAACGCCGGAATCCGTTACCGTACCGGCCGTCTCCCGTCGCCGCCCGGCGACTTCAGGCCACGCGGCCCAGGAGCATCGTGCGCACCCTTGGCCACATGTTAGCGATCCGTTGGTGCGACCTGATGTGATCACATCATCGGATCTGGCCCGACGGTGCGCGCGTACGACGCGCAACTCGGGGGAGTGTCGCCGTCGCGGCCGGGTCCGGGGACGCGAGAGGGCCCCGGTCGGCGGAGGTGAACGACCGGGGCCCTCGTCCCTTACATCCGAGGTACTACGGGCACAGCTGAGGTACTACGGGGCACTACGGGTTGGTCAGATGACGGGCGGGCGTCCCAGCCGCGTCAGCCGCCACACCGTCCGCCAGCGCATCGGCCGCCGCTCCCCCGCCGATTCACGCACGCCCTCCACGAACCCGCCGAACCACGCCCGCAGCCCGGCGACCGACCGCGTCCGTACGAGGGTGAGCAGCGTCCAGACGCCCAGGTGCACCGGGATCAGCGCGAGCGGGAGCCGGCGGCGGACCAGCCAGACGCGGTTGCGGGCGGTGACCCGGTAGTAGATGGCGTGCCGGGCGGGCGAGGTCTTGGGGTGCTGGAGGAGCAGTTCGGGGGCGTACAGGATGCTCCAGCCGGCGTCGGCGGCCCGCCAGGCGAGGTCGGTCTCCTCGTGCGCGAAGAAGAACTCGGCCGGCCAGTCCCCCGTCTCGGCGAGCATCGCCATGCTCAGCGCGTGCCCGCCGCCGAGGAACCCGGTGACGTACCCGCCCTCCATCGGATCCCCCGCGCCGACCCGCGGCACATGGCGCCGCTGGGTCTCGCCGTGCTCGTCGGCGATCCGGAACCCGACGATGCCCAGGCGGGGTTCGGCCGCGTACAGATCGCGCACGCGGCGCAGCACGTCCGCGTCGACGAGCAGTCCGTCGTCGTCGAGTTCCACCACGACGTCCACGTCACCGAACGCGCGGAGCCGGGCCAGACCCACGTTGCGGCCGCCGGGGCAGCCGAGGTTCTCGTCGAGGTCGATGGTCGTGACCTCACCGGGCAGGGAGAGCCGGTCGGTGAACTCCGGGAGCCGGCAGCCGTTTCCGACGATCACGATGCGGGTGGGCGGCAGGTCCTGCTTGGCCACGGACTCGAGCAGCGCGTCGACCTCGGCGGGCCGGTTTCCCATGGTCACCACGGCGACGGCGATCCTCGGTCCGACCACGTCGCTCACTCCATCCGGCACGTCTCTCGCTCCATCCAGCGATCCGGCGATGCCCGCGCCCTGACCGCGCAGCACTCACCGTTCACCAAGATGTTGCCTCAGGTCGGCCGGTTGCTCCGACTCAAGTTCATTTTGCGGGACCTTTGTTGTGGCTTTGCCGGTTCTCCCTCCGCCGCACGAACTTCAGCCCCGACCAGTCGTCCCCCAGCGCGGCGACCTTCACGTCGACGACACCGAGCGGGAGGAAGACGTCGCGCAGGTCGTTCTCGCCGATGTCGCTGACATGCCCGGCGGCCTTGCGGGGCCAGGCGATCCAGAGCATGGCGGTGTCGGCGAGGCCGAGCACCAACTCCTGCGCCTCCGCGTCCAGTTGCTTCCGCTCTCGGTAGAAGGCGACCGTGACGTCCGCGCCGCGCGGCCCACCGGCGGCGACCTCGCAGTCGGCGGGGAGCCCGGGGACGGTCCAGGGGGCGGGGGCATGGTGCAGGTGGACCTGGTGGCCTGGCTTGACGCCGATCTTCTTGGCGAGCGGGGTGCCGGAGTAACCTCCGGCCGCAGCAGGGGAGTTGACCATGTTCTTCTACCGCCTTCCACGACAACGACCGGCGCCCCGTCTCGACCGAGACGGGGCACCGTATCCCAAATGACCGCGTACTGGTGAGCGCGTACCAGTGACCGCGTGCTGGTGTCGACGTGCCGGTATCAGCCGGCGACGTCAGCCCGCGACGTCGAAGGTCGCCGCCTTGGACACGAACGTCGTGTCGCCGTCCTTGGCGGTGGCGAGCGCCGAGACGTACCAGGTGCCCTTGGCCGCGTCGGCCGCCTCCTTCTTGGTGACCTTGAACGTGTAGGTGCAGCGGGAGGTGTCGTCCGAGGTGCTCTTGCACGTCGCGGACTCGACGGACCGCAGGTCGGCCTCGGTCGGGTCCAGCTTCGAACTCGCGGGCCACGCAACGACCTTGAGGCCGCGGATGCCCGAGTCGTCACTGACGTCCACGGTGTAGGTGAAGGAGCCGGCGCCACTCGCGGACGGGGCGGTGTAGTGGGCCGAGCCGTTCTCCAGGGCCGGCTTCTCGGGGGCTGCCGAGGCGGCGGACGCGGCGAGACCGCCGGCGACGACTCCGCCGACCGCGGCGACGCCGGCGAGGGAGAAGAGGAGAGCGCGCTTGGACATGGACATGAGAGGTCCCCCTGTGTGGTGTGGATGGTGTGGGAGGCGGTGGTCGACCGCTTCCCTCGATGTGATCGAGCCTAGGAGCGGGACGGGGCCCGGTCCTCGGGCCCAAGGACGGTTGCCGCGTTGAACCAGAGATAGAGAGGGCGGGACCGGAATCCCCCCTCAGCCTGAGCCGGGCCGTTCACCTGGGCCCATAGCCTTTGAGTGTCATGAAACGAACCGACGACCGGCTGCTCCCGGTCCTGCTGATCTGTGCCCAGGCCCTGGTGTGGCCGGTGGCTCCGCTGCTGCGCGGCACCGTGCCGACCGCGGCCGACCTGCTCGTGGCCGCCCTGGTCGCGGGACCCGTGACGGCCGCGCTCGCGCTGCGCCGGACCCGTCCGGTGATCACGCTCATCGTGGTCGCCGCCGCCTGCGCGGTGGGCGCCGGCCCGCTGCCCACCGGGGCGATGGCGGTCTTCGGCACCGCGGGCGTCGCGCTCGCCCTGTTCACGGTGGCGGCCGAGCGCGACACCTTCACCACGGTCCTGTGCGTGGTCACGCTCGCGCTCTGGCAGTTCCTGCAGGACATCACCCTGCACGGGCTCAGCGACAACAACGGTCTCGACCTGGTCCTGATCACCCTGCTCTACGCCACCGCGTGCGGCGCGGGCTTCTCCGTACGCCGCACCCGTCGCGCCCGACAAGCGGCCGAACTCCTCCTGAACCGCGCCGAGACCGAGCGCCACCGGCTCCCGGCGGCCGAACGGCGCCGTATGGAGCGGGAGTTGCACGACGTCAGCGCCCACCATCTGACCGCCGTGGTCGTCACCGCCGGCGCCGCGCTCGGCCTGCGCGAACGCCGTCCCGAACTCGCCGCCGAGGCACTGGAGTTCGCGACCGAGACGGGCCGCGAGGTCACCCGGGCACTGAGCGCGGTCCGCGCCCCGGCCCCGTCCCGCGAGGAACTCCCCTCCCCCGAGGAGCGGTTGCTCTCCCTGATCGCGGGCTTCCGCCGCCTCAACCAACCGGTCGACCACGAGATCGAGCCCCTCCCCGACGGCGCCGTCGCGGACGCGGCCTACGGCATCGTCCGCGAGGCCCTCACCAACGTGGCCCGCCACGCTCCCGGCGCCCACACCACGGTGACCGTCCGCTACGGCGACACCCGCACCGACATCGTGATCACCAGCGCGGCCCCGCCGTCCGGCACCCCGGCCCACGGCGCGGGCCTGGGCGGCGGCCGAGGCCAGGGCTTCCTCCGCTCCCGGGCCCGGGAGACAGGCGGCACCCTGACCACCGGCCCGACACCGGAGGGCGGTTGGGAGGTACGCGCGATCCTCCCCGGCCGTACGGCGGCCCCGGTGGAACACGTCGTCCCGCGCAGCTACCGCGCAGCCCAGGTCGTCGCCGCGTTCGGCCTGTGCTTCCAGCCCCTGCTACCGGTCCTGATCATCCGCGCGGACTCGACATCGACCAGCACGCATGTGTCGGCGGGAGTCCTGTTCACCTTGCTGGCAGCAGCCCAGGCGGTGGCACTGCTATGGCTGCGCAGAGCACCGAGGACTGTTCAACTGGCCTTGATCGGCTTGGCGTTGCTATGGCCCCTGGCGATGAGCACGGGCAACTACACAGGCCCGGTACTGCTCCCACCAACACTGAGCATGCTGGCAACATGCGCTGCCCTCACGGCCTTTAAGGGGCGCGGGGCTGTATCGATTTGCGGCTCCGCCGCGGGGCGCAACCAGCCCCCACGAGCGCGCACCTGCCGACTACCTCAGGCCCCTCTCTCTGTCTTCCTCATCGCAGCCACAGCCGCACACGCCACCGCCCTGACGATCGCCATCCTGCACCGAGGCACAACCACCCCCACCTGGGCGGTGGCCACGGCGGCAACTACCGCTACCGCACTGGCAATTGGCGCGGCCTACTACGCCGGATCCCTGATCGCCCAACGCAACAAGGCAACCCAGGGCGCCCAATCAGAACAACTGGCCACCTGGACCGAGGAAGCCGTAAGAGACGCCTGGGCCGAACGCCGCCGTATCGCAGCAGGGCTGGAAACCACCGTCCTGGCCCGCACCGCAGACATGATCACGGAAGCCGAGGCAGGCCACCTCGACGCGACAGCCGACCGCGCCCGAGAGGCCCTCGCAGCGATGCGCGCCCTCCTGGACGCGGTCCGGGACGCCGACGAGACGACAACCCCCGCCCTGCGCCCCCAACCCACCGTCCAGGCCCTCGACTTGCTGGCACACCAGTGCCGGGCCACCGGCCGAGACGTACAGATACGCGTGACCGACCGCGTACCGGAACGGCTCCCCACCGAAGTGGACCTCGCCGCCTACCACGTCGCCGAAACCCTCCTGGCGACCGGCGACAACGACCCCGCCGTACTCGAACTCGACGCGGACGACGCTACGTTGACGATCACGGCCACCGGCGTACCCCGCGCCGCCGGCACCGCCGTACGGGACCGCTTGGCGGCAAGGATCGCGCCGCTCGGCGGCACCCTGACGGCCGGCCGCCCACCGGGCACGGTCCATCTCCGGCTGCCGCTCGCGGCGCCGGACGGCGAGGAGAGACAACGATGAGCCTCAGGGTGCTGGTCGTCGACGACCAGGGCATCGTCCGGGCGGGCTTCGCCGCCGTGATCGACGCCGAGGACGACATGACGGTCGTGGGCGAGGCCGCCGACGGCGCCACCGCGGTGGTCCTGGCCGCCGAACTCGCCCCCGACGTCGTCGTGATGGACGTACGGATGCCCGAACTGGACGGTATCGCCGCGACCCGGATCATCACCGCCCGGGAGGACGCGCCGCGCGTCCTCGTGCTGACCACCTTCGACCTCGACGCCTACGTCTTCGACGCCCTGCGCGCGGGAGCCTCCGGCTTCCTCCTCAAGGACGTGCACGCCTCCGAACTCCTCGACGGCATCCGGGTGGTGGCGAGCGGCGAGAGCGTGCTCGCCCCGTCCGCGACCCGGCGGCTGATCGGCCACTACGCGTCAGGGGCGGGCACGGGATTCCGCTCCTCCGACCCCAACTCCGGCTCCGGGAACGGCCCGCGTGAACTGGAGAGCCTCACCGGCAGCCAGCGCAACGTCCTCGCCCTGCTCGCCTCCGGCCTCAACAACGCGGAGATCGCGGCGGAGTTGGACATCACCGTCGGCACGGTCAAGTCCCACGTCAACGCGCTGCTCCGCAAACTCGGCCTGCGCGACCGCGTCCAGGCCACGATCCTCGCCTACGACCTGGGCATCACCCGCCCGAACCCGCCAGGCGCGGACCACCTCTGACCGCCAACACCCCTTCAGCCACCGGCACTCAGGAGTACAGCCATGCCCCATACCGACGCCCACAGCGCCCGTTCCCCGCTGCACCGACTCGGCCAGAACCTCCGCGACCCCTTCGCCCTCGCCTACCTCGGCATCTGCGTGGCCATAGTCGTCTGGACGGTCGTCGTGACCGTCATGGACGACTCGGGCGAGTCCATGGCGGGCGTCATCCCCGTCCTCGCCACCGCCCCGGCCAGCCTCGTGCTCCTCGTACTGCCGGAAGGCAAGGCCATGTTCATCGTCGCCGTCGTCTTCGGCGCACTGGTGAACGCCTCGATCATCGGCTGGTGCGCCCGCGCCCTGCGCCGCGGCAACCAGCCGGACGCGACCCGCTGAGCCCCGGGCGGGGCTAGGCTGAGGCCGCGGTGTTCGCCCTGCTTCGCATCGGGCACAACCACCGCGTCGAAGGACTGCGGCATGAGGCACGCGCCCTGCACCACGCACCAACCGACCACAACCCACGAAGAACGGTCCCTACGCCCCCTGTTGACGGCCGTTCCCCCGCCCCCCGACCCGGCCCTGCTGACCGAACTGCTCCAACTACGCGTCCAGAACGCGCAGTTGACGGTGGCCCTGGAGACCCGGGCGGTGATCGACCAGGCACGCGGCATGGTGATGGCCCTCGCCCCGTGCTCCAGCGACAAGGCCTGGGACCTGCTGGTGGGCGTCTCCCAGCACTGCAACATCAAGCTCCGGGCCGTGGCGGCGGCACTGGTCGCCACGACGGAGGACCAGACGCTGCCGGCCCAGATCCAACGGGAGTTGCGCCGCGCACTGCGCCGCCTCCACGCGGCGGAACGGCCGTAGCAGATCAGGTGTGGATGGGGTCGGCACCGGGAGCTGTGGTTCCAACTCTCCGGTGCCTTCGTCCAGAACGGCCGACGGACGCCCCTGCTGGGTAGCCCGGCCCGCGGAACCTAAACAGCCCGCAATCTACGTGAACTGGCGGACCTACTCGGGACGTTGTGTCCGGTCGTTGTGCGCCAGCCCGTCCGGATGGTCCTCCGTACGCTCACCGAGCGGAAGTACCAGCACGCGTACGGGTGTTGAGTCGTCCTCGCGCTGGATCCGCCCGACCTCCCGCCACCCCCAGCCCTTCAGGGCGGCCAGGATCCACCGGGCGGGCTCGTCGACCAACGTGACGCCCAGCGAGGCCTGGTGGTCGGTGAGCAGCCGCTCCTGCATCAGACGGGCGAGCCCGCGCGCGTGCTGGTGCGGATGGACGAGGGTCTCCAGGATCGCGAACACATGCCCGGACGCGGTGAGTTGCTCCAGGTTCTGCGGCAGCGGCCCCTCGAACCCCTGCCACCACGACCCGTCGCGCGGCACGGAGAAACCGCAGACGCACCCGGCCAGGGCCGCCGCCTCGGCGACGAGCATGTCGAAGCCGGGCAGTTTCACGTCGTCGGCGAGCCGGAGCAGGAACTTCTGCCGGTCGTTGAACTCCTCGCCCGCCTCCGCGTCGGAGGACTCCACGTACAGATCCGCGAGATCCTCCCGCAGGCCCTCGGCCTGCCAGCGGTTCAGCCGGCGCAGCCGCACCGTGTCCATGGCGTCCGCCACGCCCATGACGGTCGGCTCCGGCTTCTGGCCTTCGGGTTCGTGCGCTTGCAGCGGGCTGCTCATGAGACGCCTCGGTTCAGAAGACTCGGTGGGGTGGTGCGGCGCCGGGGTCTGGGACGTCTGTACAGCAGCATAGCCACGGGTATCACGAAAACCCGTTCGAATGAGCCTGTTTGAAAGCCGTCCCCCCGGGCACTCCTCCGGTGTGCTTCGGACCGGAGGCACCCCCGTGGGAGCGGTGTTCGCTGCTCCCCAGTGTGCTGCGGTCTGCCGACCCCACGGTGAGTGACACCACCGATGAGGGAGCACGTCCCCATGCAGGCCGAACGCACCCGTAAGACCCGTACCACCAAGCGTTCCTACGACGACTCCCCCGACACCACCGAATCGTTCCGCCGTATCGCCGCCCTGTCGGACGGCCCGGAGCGGGCGGCGCTCTGCCAGGAAGTGGTGTGCGCGTGGATGCCGATGGCCGTACGGCTGGCCCGGCGCTTCCGGCATCGCGGCGAGTCCGCCGAGGATCTCACGCAGGTCGCCCAACTCGGCCTGGTCAAGGCGGTGTCACGCTTCGACCCGAGTCTCGGTACGGCCTTCCCCAGCTTCGCCATCCCGACGATCCTCGGCGAGGTGAAGCGGCACTTCCGTGACGAACTCTGGGTCGTCCACGTCCCGCGCCGGGTGCAGGAGTTGCGCGGTCAAGTCCGTTCCGCCGACCACGAGTTGAGCGCCACGCGGGGCGGGACGATCTCCGGCGTCCAGGAGATCGCCGCGCACACCGGACTGACGGAGGCCGAAGTACGGCTGGGCCAGGGGGCGTTGGAGGCCTACACCGCCTGGTCCCTGGACGCCGTACCCGGCCACCCCACGGACGGCCACCCGCTGACCGACACCCTCGGCGACATCGAGCCCGACTTCGACCTGATCGTCAACCGCGAGGCCCTGCGCCCCCTGTTGCGGGCGCTGCCCGAGCGTGAGCGCGAGATCCTCTACATGCGGTTCTACTGCGAGATGACCCAGGCCCGCATCGGTCTCCAGCTCGGCGTCTCCCAGATGCACGTCTCCCGCCTGATCACCCGCACCTGCGCCCGCCTGCACGACCAGGTGATGGCCGAACCGCGCGCGTTCAGGAGGGCGTCGTAACGGCACTCGGCGTGGTCATAGCGGGACTCGGCATGTTCGCCGCCTCCGCGACCAGCTCACTCCCGGTCGACGTACGCGACGGATCACTCGCGGCGGTCATCAGCCAGGCCGCCGTGGTGGGGTCCGTCTCAGGGGGTACGACGAGCAGGTCCCAGCGACTCGTCCGGTACGACAGGAGCAGCAGCTGGTGCGGGTCCTGCTCGGCCAGGAACCAGCCCACCTTCACGACATGCCCCTCGACCGGCACCTTGCGCGGGAAGGCGGCCGGCCAGTGCGTGGGATTCACCGTGACCCGCGTGATCCGCCCCCACAACGAGTCGAGCACGGCGACCAGCGGGGGAAGCTCCGCCGCCAGATCCCGGGACCGGGGCCACCAGGCGCCGTCCAGCAGAGCGGGCGCCGACCCGAGCGGAGCCAGCGACATACGAAGCGGAAGGTCGGGGGTAAGGGCGGAGGCGGGAGCGGCGGGGACAGTCATCCCGTCCTCGGGCGTCGGCGTGATGGAAACGGGCGCAGTCATGACGCGAACCCTGCTCTGGGCCGATCGCGACCGGCCCGGCGTATTCGATCGCCGAAAACGACACGGGCATGGAGGCCGGTGCGCGGAATACCCTCGGTGACTTCGAGCGTACTCCCCAGGTACCAACCGCCCGCTCTCCGTCCCCGGCGCTCCACCCGCTCAGGCACCACCCCACCCGGTCGAGTGATCGTCCGGGTCCTCGGTCTCGTACAGACTGGGCCCAAGACGCGCGGCCAGGACATCACCCGCGATGCGCGCCACGGCCACCGTCCCGTCGTCACCCGACGTCAGCTGGGCGTAGTACGCCGGAGCCGCCCAGTCCATCGGACGATGGAAGAAGAAATCGACCGTGTCGTCCGGATACTCCCCACGAAGCAGCGGAACAACGGTCCCCAGCTCACCCTCCACACCAAGCCCACTGACCACCACGACCACCCGCCCCAACTCCGCCCGCCAGACCCGCACATGCGCACGGCCGGACCACCCCGGCGTGGACTGCCACGGGTCCTCGTCACGGATCAGACGGGCCGGATTCACCGGATGAACACCCTCAACTGCCATACAGCGCCCCCGTTTTCGCCCAGGTCGTCATCATCGCGCACGACCACGACCACGGTACGGACGGCCCGGCGAGCGCAGCCGACCGCACACGACCACCTCGTTCCCGCCGACCAACTGTTCACCATGGCCATCACCAAGGGGTACCCGTTCCTACATCCAGGACATCCCCCTGCGTGTCCAGAGCGTCCGGCAGGTGAACCCGTCTGTGACAGGGATACGGCTCGGGCGCGGGCCGCGCCCAAGCCGGTGCTGCCTATTTCGTGCCGCGCAGGTTCCGTGCGGCGCCTCGGTCGAGTCGGGTCGTGGGCTGACGGGTTTGCGTCGTGAGCCGTTTGATGTCACGGCCGAGCTCTTGGTCACGGGTCCTGCTGTACTCGGCGTACTGCTGTCGCAGGTAGACGGGCAGGTCCGCCGGCGGCGGGGCCTGGCCGGAGCCGGCGATGGCCGCGATGACGCCGCCGATGCTCCGGGCCCGCTTGGCCTTGCTCCAGAGGCTCATGCGACCACCGCCAGGCCCGTGTCGTCGTCGCCGTATGTGGTGCCGGTGGTGCCGGGCTCAAGGCCGCCGTCGGACCACTGGGTTGCCTGGGCGAGTGCCAGGTCGAGACCGGCCAGGGCGAGCCGCGGTGCGGGAAGCGAGCCGCCGTAGCCACTGTGCTGGTGGATCGAGCGGGCGTAGCGGATGGCCTTGTCCTGGGTGCTCTCCACGACCTTGCGCGTTGCTTCGGTGCGTATGCGCGCGCTTTCTCGGGTCAGTTGGCCGACGAGCCGGGCGGCCTGGCGCACCACGATCTCGCGCCTGGCGCGCAGCGCGGTCTCGGTCGACCGGGTGCCGTGCAGTTGTGGGGCGAGCACGTCGAGCGCCTCGGTCACCGTCGAACCGTCCGCGAACTCCGACTGGTAGGACAGGTAGGCCACCCCGCTGATCACGAGGGTGAACAGCCCGGCCATGACGGCGGTCAGGAAGCGCTGGTCGGAGGGGCCGTCGAGAACGATCCGCCAGGCCATGGCCGCGCCGAGGAACACGGCGATGAGACAGCACAGGAGGAGTTCGGCCACGAGGGTCTTCGCCCCGCCCTTGGAGAAGTCCCACCCGCCGTGCGCGGCACGGTGCGCGCGATGACGTCTGCCGAACAGTTTCATGGCCAGCGCGACCCCGAGCGTGCCCAGCAGTCCGAACAGCAACGCGGTGACGGCTCGGAGGACGCCGTCGGAGGTCAGCCAGAACCGGCGCAGGTCCACGTTGATGAACTTGGCCATCAGGAAGGTCAGGATGACGACGTCCAGCCCGAGCAGCGCCAGCAGGACCTTCTTCACGCGGGCGGAGACCCGCCGGTGCGCCCGGGAACCGGCCTGTTCCTGCTCCTCGACGAGCGCCGACCACTCGGCGTGGCGTCCATGGGCCTCGTCCGAGGTGTAGGACTCGCCGTGCGGCCCCACGTAGCGGCGCTCGCCCAGGGAGGCGATCTGGTGGTCGATGAACTGGGCCTCGGCGTGCAGGCCCTTGATCGTCGCGACCGTCGGTTCGACGGTCCGGGCGGCCTCCGTCCTGGCCCAGGCATCGGCGCGGCGCTCAGCGGCCCTGCGCAGGCTGTCCTCGGAGTTGGTCCACTCTCCGGCCGGGCGATCGCGCCCGATCCGCCGCGCCTCGCCGACCAGTTCATGGCAGCGGACGATCTTCGTGAACGGCATGGGGCCCATCCCCACGGCGGAGGTGAGGGTCTGTGTGCCAGGGATACGGACGCGTCCGCGCGGGACGCGGTCCGCTCCTCGTACGGTCCTGTCGTGAGTCATTGCGGTGCTGTCGTGAGTCGTTGCGGTGCTGTCGTAGGTCATTGCGGTGCTGTCGTGGGTCATGACGGGTCGGGTCCTTCTTTCGTGGTGACGGTGATCTCGACCCGCCGGTTCTGGCGGGCCAACGGCTCGGCGAAGACGCCGCCGGGCATGTTGTCCACGACGGGCCGGGTGGAGCCGACCCCCTCGACGGGGCCGAGGAGGTCCGGGTCCACACCCAGGCGCACCAGCCGGTCGCGGACGGCACGCGCCCGCGCCGCGGACAGGGCGAAGCCGCTCGCCCCGCTGCCCACCTGGGCGGTGTGGCCGGTGATCCGTACGACGCGGTCGGCGGGGCAGCCCTTGAGGCTGTCCGCGACCGGCTTCAGGTAGCGGTCCGCGCCCTCGCGGAGGGTCGGGTCGTCCGCGCCGAAGGTGACCGAGGCCGGGACGACGAAGGTGCCCGTGCAGGAGGTGGGGGTCGCGGCCACCGGCACCACCGGGACGGGCCGGTCCGACGCCGACGGGAGCCGTGGGACGTCGTCGCCGCGCACCGTGCAGGACGCGGCCCCGGAGGCCGTGCACACCGCTCGCCACAGGTCGGTTATCCGCTTGGCCGCCGGCAGCGGCAGCCCCGGCTGCGTGCCGTACGCGATGCCCAGGCCGACGAACTCGACGTGCCGGCCGCTCCCGTCGGGAACGAGTCCACGCCGGTGCAGGTCGCGTGCCACGGCGGCGGCGTCGAAGTTCCAGCCGAGCGTGCGGACGTCCAGCGGATCGACGGTCTGGACGCCGGACGACACGAGGACGATCGTGCCTCCGGCCGGGGTCGACTGGAGGGCCCGGCGGTAGGTGCCGAGCAGGTCCAGTCCGTCCGCGTTCGGCGTGTTCACGGTCAGCGCCGAGCGCAGCCGCGCCGTCTTCTCCAGGACCTTCCGCCTCGCGGTGGCCGAGTCCTGTTCGACCTCCGACTCACCGCGCATGGGCGTCAGATCGACCTCGGTCACCTCCGGGTCGGTGGACACGACCACGGAGACCGTCCCGTCCCCGGGATCGGCAGCGCGCAGGGCGTGGCGCACCGCGAGGTCCTCCAGGACCGGGGCCCACGGCGCCGGTTCCGCCATGCTGCCGGTGACGGCGATGGTCAGCGGTTCCGGGGCCGGCACGGACCCGCACGCGGTGAGGGTGCCCACCGCCAGGCCGGCCAGGCCCAGGGTCAGTGACAGGGCACGCAGTGCGCGGGCCGCGTACGGCCTTGTAGGGGAGTCCGTCACGTGGCGGCTCGTCGACCGGAAGGCGGTCACGCGGCACCTCCTCGACGCGCGACGGAGGTCAGGTGCCAGCCGCCCCCGCAGTACCGACAGCGGTACGCCCGCACCACCGTCCACTCGGCGCGCACGCCGTCGCGCTCGGCTCGCGCCCTGGACTCCCGCGCCGCCACCAGGAGAAGCCTGGCGTCCTTGCGTTCGCCGAGCCGCCGCTTGCCGGTCTCGGCACAGACCGGCCAGTTCCGCCGGGGCCTGCGTCGTCCTCGTGTGATGGCCATGGATTCCTCCGTCGCCGCTCGGGACCTGGGACCGGCCGAAGACCGTGCCCCACCGTGGAGGAAAGGAATAGCGGGCGGCTTTCCGCCCGCCTCGTGGAAATCACGAGATGTCCAGTTCAGGGCCCGGTCGTGAGGCCTGGTCGTGCGGCCCGGTCGTAGGGCACGGTCTTCGGCCGTCCTGGGGCACGGTCATCGGCCGGTCCCGAGGCACGGTCATCGGCCGGTCCTGGGCCCCGTCGTCAGGGGGTCACGAAAACCACGACCCCCCGCGCGACCGCTGTTCCACACTGAGGGCGCCAAGGCCCGACAGACGTCACGGGGGTACATGAGATGTCGCTGTCCCAGCAGGAAGACCGGTTGTCGCTCGTCGACTTCCTGCCCGCGCCGAGCCGGCCCACGAATCCCTGGGCCCAGATCCTGCGGGATCTGCACGCTCCGGCCCCGATGAGCCACTGGTCGACCCGGGTGACAGCGGCACGCATCCACCGCCACGACCGTCTCCGGCCGTTCGCGACCCGGGGGTTCCTGCTGGTGGTGCTCGCCGTGCTGTTCGTCCTCGCCGACGGCGTCCGGCCGGCCGCGTGGGCCCTGTTGTCCGTGGGCGTGACGCAGACACTCCTGGAGATCCACCTCGACGGCCAGGCCCACGGCGGCAAGAGGGCGCGGTTCGCCCTCACGCGCCTGCTGCTCGCCTGGCAGGACAACTGGCAGTGGGAGCGCACGCTGCTCAACGCCACCGGGTTACTGGGCGGGATCGCCGTGCCGGCGAACGTCGTCGCCGTCCTGTTCTTCACCGGCCCGGGCCACCCCGGCTGGGTCAAGGTCGCCGCCCTGGGGGTGGCTCTCGCGTACGCCAACTCGGGGATCTACCAGGTGCTCACGGACGGCACCTACTACTCGGCCAACCAGAGCCTGCCCCGGATTCTGGTGACGCTGCGGGCGTACGGCTGGCTGCTGGTCACCGGAGTACTGGCCCTCGTCGTGGGCCTGTCCGTACACCTGGGACGGTGGCATCCGGAGATGGTTCCGCTGGCATGGGCGGTGTGCGCGCTGCCGTACGCGGTCGGCCTGAAGATGCGCGACTACGACCGCTGTCTGCGCGCCAGCGGCGAGGAGGCCGCCGTCGCGATGACCGAGGCCCGTAGTCGGCTGGCGCAGGACTTCCATGACACGCTCAACGCGGTCCGCTCGCTGAGCAGGGCGCTGGCCCGCGACGACTCGGTCAGCCCCGAGTACAAGATCGATGCCGCCGACCTCGCGCCGAAGCTCACCCTGGTCAAGGAGATGGTCGACGAGTACGCCTGGGAGGCCCAGGGCAGGGAGATCACCCTGGAAGGGGTAGTCGAACAACTCGGGCGCGACCACTCCCTGCGCGTCACCGCCGAGTTCGGCCTCGGCGAACTGCGCCCGGAGAACCGGGAACTCGTGCGCCAGCTGATCACCACGGTCGTCGCCAACGCCGCCCAGGCGATGGCGCGCCTGGAGATCCACGATCGGCCGGTCTCGGTGTCCGGACAGGTCTCGGACGGAATGATCCACCTGAGCATCCGGGACCCGCTCCCGCTGATTCCGGCGGCCGCGTGGTGTCCCGACGGCAGCACACTGGCGGTCATGCGGGGCCGGCTGCGCCGGCTCGGCGGTGACATGACGCAGACCGCGGTGGCCGGGGGCAAGGAAATCCGCGGCGTATGGAGTGTCCGTCCGCCCAGGCTCAAGAGGGGGTCCACACGATGACGCTGGAATATCTCCTGGTCGACGACCAGGGCAAGCGCAGCCGGGTGTTCAAAGAGCAGGTGTCCGTACCCGGCGAGCTGGAGTTCAATATGGTGGACGACCCGGAGCGGCTGCTGGGCCTGAGCCCGGACGACCTGGAGGAGTTCGACGGCGCGATCGTCGACTTCCATCTGAACACCTCGTCCAGCTCCGGCTACCGCCCGCTGACGATCACCGATCCCGCCCTGTACGACGAGCCGGTCGAGGTGCGCACCGGCATGGGCGTGATGCTGTACCTGAAGCAGCACGCGCCGCTGATGAACGTGTACGGCATGACCGAACTGCCGCACGGCCACGCGCAGTTGTTCCTGGCCGCGGCCTCCGTCTGGCTGGGCGCCGAGCCGCTGAACGTGGACGAGCCGCCGGAGATCCTGCGCCGGGTCCTGCTCGACCGCGACGGGGAACAGGCCCACCTCCAGGCGTCCCACCGGAAGATGCGCGACTCGGCCGAGCCCTTCCGCCGGCTGATGGACAGCTGTCTGAGCCGTCGACACCTGACCGAGGCGTACGACTGGCTGCGCTGCTACCGCGAGTGCAACGGCCCCCGGGCGCACACCCAGGTCGCGGGTGCCGTCCGCCGCCTGCTGGGCCTGCGGATCCGGGTCGACAACGAGAAGACGTTCTTCCCGATGATGACGCAGTGGCAGAACGACCTCGAAGCGTTCGTGCGGGCCTGGGGCAACGACACCTCGGACTGGCCGGACCTCTCGGCGGGCGTCTCCGCGAAGACCTGGGCGGAGCGCAACCCCGTGCTGGAGTACGTGAAACCGGGCGCGTACGACACCTTCTTCAACTCCAGAGATGTGCGGGCCGCGTTGACGTACTACCGCAACATCGCGCCGGAAGGCGAGCTTCCGTGAGGATCACCCCCATGACAGCGCCCGCATGGCGGCCCGCACGAGTGGACACCACCGGCCGGCCGGGCGGTGAGATCCTGCTCGGCGTCGTGGACGGCCGACACGACAGCGACGACCCCACGTTCGTGGTCGCGCAGGGTTTCCTGGCGTTCGTGGAACCGTTCGAGATGCAGCGATTCCAGGTGATCGCCGCGATGCTGCGCGCGCGGCTCGTGATCGTGGAGACGCCGGGCGCCGGATTCGCCTCCTCACGGCTGCTTCCCGAAGAGCGACGCGCGTTGTTGCGGGGCGACTTCAGGGCGCCCGCGCGGCGGATGCTGCGTGCGGCCACCGAGGTCATCGGCTCCGACGGGCCCGCGGGTACGACGGGCGTGCTGGGCTACTCCCTCGGGGCGTCCTTCGCCGCTGCCATGGCCGCCGTCTCCGGTACCTCCGGGACGGGGCCGCCGATGGAGACCGTCGTGCTGGTCGAACCGGTCGCCGTCCGGCGGTGGAGCGCGGCGGCCCTCGTGTCGGCCGTACGCCGTGAGAACCGTCTGGTCGGGACCTACCTGGCCGAGACGGCCACGGTGGCCGGCGCCGTCCCGCCCTTGGAGGCCCGCCCGGACGAGTCGCCGAGCACCCGCCGCCGCGCGGACCTGCTGCTCCTCGCGAACGCGCTGCGCGCCGGCCGCCTCTCCACCGACCTCGGGGCCGCCGCACGACGCCCGGTCCGAGGGACGCGCCGCCTGGTCGTGGTCCGCGGAGAGCAGAGCTCCCTGTCGCCTCGGCATGCGGTGCGCGACCTCGTGACGGCCGCCGAGGGGCAAGGCATCGGAGCCCGCCTCCTGAGCGTCCCCGGCCCGCACGCCTTCTGGCACTCGCTCCCGGCGGTCGGCTCCGCCGTGACGGACCTGGCACACGCGTTGGGGACGTTCCCCTCGTGAGCTCTTCACCGACCGGACCGGGCCGGACCGCCGCGCGGCTCAGAGGAATCGCCGCGGTGGCGCTCACGCTCGGCGTGGTCTGCCAGTTCGTACAGCGAACGGACCCGACCCCCTCGCTGCTGTACTTCACGGTCGACTCGGCGATCCTGGCCGCGACCGTCATGATCTGGCGCCTGGTGCGCGGTCCCGCCGGCACCGTCTGGGGCGACCGGGTCCGGGGCGCCGCCGTGGTCGGGGTGGTGTTCTCCTCGCTGGTCTACGTGACGGTGATCGCACCAAGCAGTCCGTCGGGCACCTGGTTCGGCGCCCACGACGACGCCTGGGCACGTACGGCGACGCTCTTCCTCCATGGGGCAGCACCGGTCCTGGTGATCGCGGAGTTCCTGCTCTCCCCCTACTCCCTCCCCGCCACCTGGCGCGAGGCCACCCTGCTCGCCTGGTGGCCCACCACCTACCTGGCCGTCGTAGGCACCCTCTCGTGGTCGGGCGCGGCAACGATGCCCTACCTCTTCCTACGTCCCTCCCGGTTCGGCGCTGTCGCCGTCGCGGCGGCCGTAGCCGTCCTCTACGCCATCGTCGTCGCACTCGGTGTGGCACTGGCAGCGACTCATCACGCGGTCCGACGGCACCACCACACCGTGGGGACCCGGTAAAACGCCCTCATCGTCGCTGCGCGTCAAGGCCGGGCAACACGGGTCTGCCGATGCTCCTCCGATTGATGGAGCGCAGCCAAGGAGTTAATGGAGTGCAGCCAAGCAGAACGACAAGCAGGCCGAAGCCGCTCCGCGCAGGCCGTGAACGCGCCGTCGCCTGGGGCGTGCACGCTGCCACCCGATCCTGCTGCTGCCTACCCGCACGCTCTGGCTCTCGATACCGGACCCAGCCGACCGTGATGGCCGACTCCGCAGGGCGCGCCCCCAGAGGCAACCTGGGAAGAGGACCGGGGGTCAGGGAGGCGGGCGGACGCGTCCGGCGCGGCTCGACCGGTCAGAACAGCCGGCCACAACCTTGCGCAGATCACATGCCCGATTGGCCCGAGTCTCGGGTCGAACAAAAGCAAAAGCCCCAGGTCACGGCGAGTGAGTCCTGAGGCTTCCACAGAGCCGCCTTCGGGATTCGAACCCGAGACCTACGCATTACGAGTGCGTTGCTCTGGCCATCTGAGCTAAGGCGGCGCGCTGTCCACACCATGGTGCGATCAGCAACGTCGGAAAGTCTACACAGTTTCCGGGGGTGCTCCGTACACCCCCCGGACGCACCCCCGGACGCAGCCGCGCCGAGGCTACGAGCAGCGCTTCCCCTCCCCAGGAGGGGTCCCCCGGAGCAGATACCTGTCGATCGCGGAGTCGATGCACGAACTGCCCCGCCCATACGCGGTGTGCCCGTCCCCCACGTACGTCAGCAGACGAGCCGACGAAAGCTGGCGGGCGAGGGACTGGGCCCAGCGGTACGGCGTAGCCGGGTCGCGGGTGGTGCCGACGACCACGATCGGGGCGGCGCCCTTCGCCTCGATGCGGTGGGGTTCGCCCGTCGCCCTGACCGGCCAGTACGCGCAGTTCAGGGAGGCCCAGGCGAGGCCGTCGCCGAAGACCGGGGACGCCTTCTCGAAGGCGGGGAGGGCCTGTTCGACCTGGTCGGGGGACGAGAACGCGGCCGGGAGGTCGAGGCAGTTCACGGCGGCGTTGGCGAACATCAGGTTCGAGTAGCGGCCGTCGGCGTCACGCTCGTAGTAACTGTCGGAGAGGACGAGCAGCCCCGCGCCGTCGTTCTCCTTCATCGCCGACGTGAGCGCCTCGCGCAACTGCGGCCAGGCCGCCTCGTCGTACATCGCCGCGATCACACCGGTGGTGGCGAGCGCCTCGCCGAGCTTGCGGCCGTCCGCGTCGCCGGTGGGGACGGGGTGCGCGTCGAGCTTCTTGAAGAAGGCCTTCAGGTTGTCGCCGACCTGGGCCGGCTTCGTGCCCTTGCCGCCGAGCGGGCAGTCCGTCTGCCGTACGCAGTCCTTCGCGAACGACTGGAACGCCGTTTCGAAGCCCGCCGTCTGGTCGAGGTTCATGCGGCGCGCGGGGAGCGACGGGTCCATCGCGCCGTCCAAGACCACCCGGCCGACCTTGTCCGGGAACAGCCCCGCGTACGTCGCGCCGAGAAACGTCCCGTACGACGCCCCGACGTACGTCAGTTTCCGGTCCCCCAGCACCGCCCGCAGGATGTCCATGTCCCGCGCCGCCTCGATCGTCGAGACATGGCGCAGGACGTCGGGCGAGTGCGCGCCACAGCCTTCCGCGAACTTCTTGTACTCGCCCACGAGTTGGGTGGTCTCGCGCTTGTCGTCGGGGGTGGTGTCGGTCTGCGTGAACGCGTCCATGGCCCGCCCGCCGAGGCACTCGACGGGCTCGCTGCGGGCGACGCCGCGGGGGTCCATCGCGACCATGTCGTAGCGGGCGCGGACCTCGGCCGGGTAGCCGATCCCGGCGTACTGCTGGAGATAGCCGACCGCCGAACCGCCCGGCCCGCCCGGGTTCACCATCAGCGAACCGAGCGGCTTGCCCTTGCCGGTGGCCTTCTTGCGGGCGACCGCGAGCCGGATGTCCCCCGCCGTGGGCTTGGCGTAGTCCAGCGGCGCCTTCATCGTGGCGCACTCGAAACCGGGCACACCGCAGGTGTGCCAACCGAGCTTCTGCCCGTAGTACGACGCCAGGGTGGACGGCGTCGACTTCGGCAGCGCGGCCAGCGCCACGTCCGCGGCCGCACTCGTCGCCGTCGTCGAACTCCCCGAGGAACACGCGGACACGAGCAGCGCGGCGACGGCGAGCAGAGTGCCACCGGTCCGACGGGTGCGATGGCTACGGCGGCTTCCGCGGCTTCCATCGCGTCCGTCGCGTCCGTCGCTTCGACGGTCCTGGCTGGGCTGACTCGGCTGGCTGCGCTCGCTGGGCCGGCGGAGGGGGCGCCTGATCTGCATCGACCGAGCGTAACCCTGCGCGATCACTTGAATGCCCTGCGTACGCGATCCACCCCGGAAGAGTTACGCCGTCAACCTCACGCCCGAAGATCCGCCCCTGCGCAACCCGCTGGTCAGCCCGCTCTGAGCGCCAACGTCATCGCCTCCACCGCGAGCAGCGGCGACACATTCCGGTCGAGCGCCACCCGGCACGCCCCGATCGCCTCGATACGGCGCAACGTGGACTCCGGGGAACCCGCGCGCGCGAGCCGCTCCAGCGCGTCCTCGGCATCCGCGTTGGCGATCGCCACCCGGGAACCGAACTGGAGGGCGAGCACATCCCGGTAGAACGCCGTGAGGTCGGTCAGCGCGAGGTCGAGACTGTCGCGCTGCGTACGCGTTCTCCGGCGCTTCTGCTTGTCCTCCAGGTCCTTCATGACCCCGGCGGTGCCCCGCGGCATCCGGCTGCCCTGGCCGCCGCCCATCGCGGCCTTCATCTCCTCGGTCTCCTTGTCGTCCACCTCCTCGGCCAACTGCTTCGCGTCCTCGGCCGCCGCATCCACCAGCTCCTGGGCGGCCTTGAGGCACCCGCCGACGTCCTCGACACGCAACGGCAGTTTCAGCACGGCAGCCCGGCGCGCGCGTGCCTCCGGGTCGGTGGCCAGACGGCGGGCCCGGTCGACATGGCCCTGCGTGGCACGCGCGGCGGCCGCCGCTACGCCGGGTTCGACGCCTTCACGCCGTACGAGCAGGTCGGCGATGGCGTCGACCGAGGGCGTGCTCAGGTTCAGGTGGCGGCAGCGGGAGCGGATCGTGGGGAGGACGTCCTCGATCGAGGGGGCGCAGAGGAGCCACACCGTGCGGGGGGCGGGCTCCTCTACGGCCTTGAGGACGGCGTTGGCCGACTTCTCGTTCAGCCGCTCGGCGTCCTCGACGAGGATGATCTGCCAGCGGCCGGTCGCCGGCGAGGTGAAGGACTTGCGGACCGTGTCCCGCATGTCGTCGGCGAGGATCTGCGTGCCCACCGCGGCGACGGTGGTGACGTCGGCGTGGGTGCCGATCAGCGCCGTATGACAGCCGTCGCAGAAGCCGCAGCCGGGGCTGCCGCCGAGTGCGCGGTCGGGGCTCACGCACTGAAGTGCGGCGGCGAAGGCCCGCGCCGCCTGATTGCGTCCCGCGCCGGGCGGCCCCGTGAACAGCCAGGCGTGCGTCATCTTCGACGCCTCCGGCGGGGCCGTGCCGGTGGTCGCCGCGGTGACGAAGGCGTCGGCGTCCCGAGCAGCGGCGTCGAGCTGCTCGCTCACCTTCTCCTGCCCCACCAGGTCATCCCACACGGTCATGGGGCACCGGCCCTTTCGTCACGTTTCGAGTTACGCGATCCATTGTGCGGGCCACCACTGACAACGAGGGTCGGGGAGCGGCTCGGGGGGGGGGGGCGAGACGCGAGTCGTCGCCCCCGCTGCTATCAGCCCCGGCGCCCCCGACCACGACCCCGCCCACGCCCGGTGCCGTCGTCGTCACGGCCGAAGTCGCCGTCCTCGCGCGGACCGAGCAGTTCGTCGGCCAGCGAGGGCAGGTCGTCCAGCGGAGTCTCCTCGGCCCAGTCGGGGCGCGGCCTGCGTCGGGGCGTGCCCTGCTCGTCGACCTGGGGAAGCTCCCGTGTGCGGTCCTCGCCATCGGCCCGGCCGGCCGGCCGCTCGTCCCGGAAGAAGCCCGCGGGCACCCGGTCCGACGGCCCCTGCCCACGCACCGGCGGCAGCACCGCGGTCTCGTCCGCGGCACCGACCGGCGGCAACACAGCCGTCTCCTCGGCAGCGGACACCGGCGGCAGTACGGCGGTCTCGTCCGCGGCCCCCGCAGGAGCGGGCGGTTGCGGCAGCTCGGCCGTCGTCTCGGAGTCATGTACGTCGGAGTCGCTCACCTCGGAATCGGGCGCCCCGGAGTTCCCGGACACCGACCGCAGCACAGCCGTCTCGTCCCCGGAACCGGAGCTCACCGGCCGCAGCACGGCCGTGTCCTCCGCCGACCGCCCACGCGCGCCCGTGCCGGTACCCGCACCCGACGGCTTCACCAACGGCGTCGGCACAGTCGACGCCTCAGGCCTGGCCTCCGGAGCAGCCGGAACCGGAGGAGTCACAGGAGCCGTCGGCTGGCGGGCGGCGAGTTCCGCCGCGGCCGCCGCCTCCGCCGCCAAGCGGCGGGCCTCCTCGGCCGCGAGCAGGGCCGCCTCGGCCTTGCGCTGCTTCTCCAGCCGCCGTGCCTCCGCCTCGGCGCGCAGCCGGGCCTCGTCCTCGGCCTGCTTGCGCAAGCGGTCGGCCTCGGCCCTGCGGCGGGTCTCCTCGGCGGCGCGGGCCTCTTCCTCGGCGAGGAGGCGGGCCTTCTCCTCCTCGGCACGCCTGCGTGCGTCCTCGGCGCGCTGCCGGGCCTCTTCGGCCTGGCGTTCCGCCTCGCGGCGCTGGGCCTCCTCCAGCTCGCGCCGCTTGCGCTCCTCCTCCTCGGCGCGCAGCTGGGCGAGCTGCTCCTGGCGCTCGCGCTCCAGGCGCTCCTCCTCGGCCTTGCGGGCGGCCTCTTCCTCGGCCTTGCGGCGGGCCTCCTCCTCGGCGGCCTTGCGCGCCTCCTCCTGGGCCTTGATCTCGGCCTCGGAGAGCGGCAGGACCGTGTCGAGCCGGTGCCGGATCACCGTGGTGACGGCCTCGGGCTCCTGGCCCGCGTCGACCACCAGGTAGCGGCTCGGGTCGGCGGCGGCCAGGGTCAGGAAACCGGACCGTACGCGCGCGTGGAACTCGGCGGGCTCCGACTCCAGTCGGTCCGGCGCCTCCGTGAACCGCTCGCGGGCGGTCTCCGGGTCCACGTCCAGCAGGACGGTCATGTGCGGGACGAGTCCGTCGGTCGCCCACCGGTTGATCCGGGCGATCTCGGTCGGGGACAGATCGCGGCCCGCGCCCTGGTAGGCCACGGACGAGTCGATGTAACGGTCGGAGACGACGACCGCGCCGCGCTCCAGAGCGGGTCGTACGACGGTGTCGACGTGCTCCGCGCGGTCGGCGGCGTACAGCAGCGCCTCCGCGCGGTGGGACAGTCCCGCCGACGACACGTCGAGCAGGATCGACCGCAGCCGCTTGCCGACCGGTGTCGCGCCGGGCTCGCGGGTCAGCACGACCTCGTGTCCCTTGCCCCTTATCCACTCGGCGAGGGCCTCGGCCTGGGTGGACTTCCCGGCGCCGTCGCCGCCCTCCAGGGCGATGAAGAAGCCGGTGCTCGCGGGCACGGTCTCGGGGTCGTCGCCGCCGAGCAGCGCGTCCCGCAGATCGTGCCGCAGCGGCACTCCCGCGCGGTCGTCGACCTTGGCCAGCACCAGCGCGGCGACCGGCAGCAGCAGGGCGCCGACCAGCATCAGCGTGAACGCGGCGCCGCCGTGCGCGAACACGAACTTGCCGTTCTCCAGGCGGTGCGGGCCGATCAGCGCGGCCACCAGGGGGGCGATCAGCGCGCCGAGCGCCACGGCGACCCGGACGACCGCGTGCAGGTGCTCGGTCGTGCGGGCCCGGCGGTAGTCCTCGGCCTCCTGGTCGAGCAGGGTGTGCCCGGTGTTGGCGGCCACGCCCGCGCCGATGCCGGCGAGCGCGACGATCAGCAGCACGGTGGTGACGTCCGGGACCAGGCCCGCGGCCAGCAGCGCGATGCCGGTGAAGGCGATCGCCAGCGTCAGCAGGCGGCGCCGCGACAGCGTCGGCAGCAGGGCGGGCGCCGTACGGATGCCGACCACGACCCCGCCGGTCAGTCCGAGGACCAGCAGTCCGAAGGTGACCGGGCCGCCGTGCAGGTCCTGGGCCTGGAGCACGGACACGGCGACGGCGGCGGAGACCGCCGCGGCGACGGCCGCGCAGGCGACCACGAGCAGCGCGATCGCGCCCGTACGGCCCTTGTCGACGCCCGTGCCGGTCCTGGGGCGGCGCAGCCCCTCAAGCGGCGACCGCGCGCGCGGGGTGCGGATTCCGGGCAGTTCCAGTGCGGTCAGCACGGAGAGGGACGCGGCGAACAGTCCGGCCGCGACGTATGAACCGAGCGCGGCCTGGTGCTGGTCGAACCAGGCGATGCCCGTGCCCAGCAGGTTGTTGAGCAGGGCCGCCACGACGAGGGCGGCGGCCGCGAGGGGGATCGCCACGAAGCTCGTGCGCAGCGAGAGCCGGCGCAGCGCGTCCATGTGGTCGGGCAGCGGCCGGACCGTGGCGCCCTCCAGCGGCGGGGCCGGCAGCAGGGCGGGCCCTGCGCTCTCGCGGCACACCGTCCAGAAGCGCTCGGCGACCCCGGTCACGAAGGCGGTCACCAGGAGCACGGCCAGTGCGTTGTCCGGAGTCCAGTCGATCCACAGCGGGGCGACGATCAGCAGCGCGGCCCGCAGACCGTCCGCGCCGACCATGGTCCAGCGCCGGTCGAGGGGCCCCTCCTGGGAGGTGAGCGAAGTGAGCGGGCCGAGCAGCACCGCCCCGAAGAGCAGCGTCGCCAGGATGCGCGCCCCGAAGACGGTCGCCACCGCGAACGCCACACCCCGATAACCACCACCGAACGAGCCCTGGGCAATGGCCGCCTGGAAGGCGAGCACGACCAGGACCAGCAGGGCGAGGGTGTCACCGACACCCGTCACGAGCTGTGCGCTCCACAGCCGCTTGAGCTGCGGTTGGCGCAGCAGGGCGCGGACGGCACGCTCGCGGGAGTCCGCGACAAGGGCGTCGTCGGGGGCCGGCTGGTGGGCCGTTGGCTGCTCGGCTGGCGTCATGCTTTCAGCCTATCGGCAGCCACCGACAACAAGCCGCGCCCGCCCGGACCTGCGCACGCCCCGACACCAAAGTGATGCCGGGGCGTTCGTTTCGCGAAGCCGATGTGGCCGATGTGGAGGACCCGAAACCGAAGCGGACGGTCCGAAGCGGACGGTTCGAAGCCGAGACCAACGACCGGCGCTCGGCTCAGCCCTCTCAGTCCTCGGACGTCACCTTGGAGGTGGCCGTCTTCTTGGCCGTCGCGGTCTTGGCGGCGGTGGTCGTCTTCTTGGCGGCCGTCGTCGTCTTCGCCACGGCCTTCTTGGCCGTCGTCGTCTTCTTGGCGGGCGCCTTCTTGGCCGCCGTCTTCTTCGCCGGGGCCTTCTTCGCCGTCTTCTTGGCGGGCGACTTGGCCCGCTTCTCGGCGAGCAGCTCGTAGCCGCGCTCCGGGGTGATCTCCTCGACGCTGTCGCCGGAGCGCAGGGTCGCGTTGGTCTCGCCGTCGGTGACGTACGGCCCGAAGCGGCCGTCCTTGACGACGACGGGCTTCTCGCTGACCGGGTCGGTGCCCAGTTCCTTCAGCGGCGGCTTGCCGGCGGCCCGGCCGCGCTGCTTGGGCTGGGAGTAGATCTCCAGCGCCTCTTCGAGGGTGATCGTGAAGAGCTGGTCCTCGGCCGTCAGCGAACGGGAGTCCGTGCCCTTCTTCAGGTACGGCCCGTAGCGCCCGTTCTGCGCGGTGATCTCCACGCCCTCGGCGTCCTTGCCGACGACGCGCGGCAGCGACATCAGCTTGAGGGCGTCGGCGAGCGACACCGTGTCGAGGGTCATCGACTTGAACAGCGAGGCCGTACGCGGCTTGACGGCGTTCTTGCCGGTCTTCGGGGTGCCCTCGGGGAGCACCTCGGTGACGTACGGGCCGTAGCGGCCGTCGCGGGCGATGATCTGGTTGCCCGACTCCGGGTCGGCACCGAGCTCGAAGTCACCGCTCGGCTTGGCGAGCAGCTCCTCCGCGAGGTCGACCGTCAGCTCGTCGGGGGCCAGGTCCTCCTGCACGTCGGCGCGCTGGTGGTTCTCGGAGTCCTTCTCGCCGCGCTCCACGTAGGGGCCGTAGCGGCCCACCCGCAGCATGATGTCGTTGCCGACCGGGAAGGACGACACCTCGCGGGCGTCGATCGCGCCCAGGTCGGTGACGAGTTCCTTGAGGCCGCCCAGGTGGTCGCCGTCGCCGTTGCCGGCCTCGGCGGCGCCCGTCGCCTCGCCCTCGCCGAAGTAGAAGCGCCGCAGCCACGGCACGGCCTGCGCCTCGCCGCTGGCGATGCGGTCGAGGTCGTCCTCCATCTTGGCGGTGAAGCTGTAGTCGACGAGCCGGCCGAAGTGCTTCTCCAGGAGGTTGACCACGGCGAAGGACAAGAAGGACGGCACCAGGGCCGTGCCCTTCTTGAAGACGTAGCCGCGGTCGAGGATCGTGCCGATGATCGACGCGTACGTCGACGGGCGGCCGATCTCGCGCTCTTCGAGCTCCTTGACGAGGCTGGCCTCGGTGTAGCGGGCCGGGGGCTTGGTGGCGTGCCCGTCGACCGTGATCTCCTCGGCGCTGAGCGCGTCGCCCTCGGTGACCTGCGGCAGCCTGCGCTCGCGGTCGTCCAGCTCGGCGTTCGGGTCGTCGGCGCCCTCTACGTAGGCCTTCAAGAAGCCGTGGAAGGTGATCGTCTTGCCGGAGGCGCTGAACTCGACGTCCCGGCCGTCGGACGAGGTGCCCGCGATCTTCACGGTGACGGAGTTGCCGACCGCGTCCTTCATCTGGGAGGCGACGGTCCGCTTCCAGATCAGCTCGTAGAGCTTGAACTGGTCGCCGGTCAGGCCGGTTTCGGCGGGCGTGCGGAAACGATCACCCGACGGGCGGATCGCCTCGTGCGCCTCCTGGGCGTTCTTGACCTTCCCGGCGTACACGCGCGGCTGGGCCGGCAGGTAGTCGGCGCCGTACAGCTGCGTCACCTGGGCGCGGGCGGCGGTGATCGCCGTCTCGCTCAGGGTCGTGGAGTCCGTACGCATGTAGGTGATGTAGCCGTTCTCGTACAGCTTCTGCGCGACCTGCATGGTGGCCTTGGCACCGAAGCCGAGCTTGCGGCTGGCCTCCTGCTGGAGCGTCGTCGTACGGAACGGGGCGTACGGCGAACGTCGGTACGGCTTCGACTCGACGGACCGGACGGCGAACCGCGTGTCCTCCAGGGCGGCGGCCAGCGCACGGGCGTTGGCCTCGTCGAGGTGGAGGGTGTTCGCGCCCTTGATCTGGCCCAGGGAGTCGAAGTCGCGGCCCTGGGCGACCCGCTTGCCGTCGACGGCCTGGAGGCGGGCGACAAGGGTGGACGGGTCGCTCGCGTCGCCGGCCCGGCCGGTCCCGAAGGTGCCGGTCAGGTCCCAGTACTCGGCGGAACGGAACGCGATGCGCTCGCGCTCCCGCTCGACGACGAGCCGGGTGGCGACGGACTGGACACGGCCGGCCGACAGGCGCGGCATGACCTTCTTCCAGAGGACCGGCGAGACCTCGTAGCCGTAGAGGCGGTCGAGGATACGGCGGGTCTCCTGGGCGTCGACCAGGGGCTGGTTGAGGTCGCGCGGGTTGGCGACGGCGGCGCGGATCGCGTCCTTGGTGATCTCGTGGAACACCATGCGCTTGACCGGGACCTTGGGCTTGAGAACCTCAAGCAGGTGCCACGCGATGGCCTCGCCCTCGCGGTCCTCATCGGTGGCCAGGAAGAGTTCGTCGGAGTCCTTGAGCAGGTCCTTGAGCTTCTTGACCTGGGCCCGCTTGTCGGCGTTGACCACATAGATCGGCGCGAAGTCGTGGTCGACGTCCACACCGAGGCGGCGGACCTCACCGGTGTACTTCTCGGGCACCTCGGCGGCGCCGTTGGGAAGGTCGCGGATGTGCCCGACGCTCGCCTCGACGACATATCCGGGGCCCAGGTAGCCCTTGATCGTCTTCGCCTTGGCAGGGGACTCGACGATGACGAGTCGGCGGCCGCCGTGTGCGGTCTCGCTGGTCGGGGACAACTTCGCTCTTCTCTCCGGTCGACGCTGGGGCCTCCCCCGGGGTCGCTTGCCCCGGGGTCGGGTCATGGTGACGCTGCGGAGTGTGACGGTACATCCCGCCCCCGTGTCAAACGGGAAAAGCCCGCAACGGCCACTCGAACGGTAACCCGACTACCGCCATTCCTGCCGCCCGGAGTCCCCACCGGCCTTTTCGGAGCCATCCGGAGGGTGATCTCCTGGTTGTCCGCCCATTGCCCGCGCCGCGGCTCCGGCGCGCTGCTCAGACGTGCAGGAAGCACCAGGTTCCGAGGAGCAGGGCGGCGATCGCGGCGAGGCCCGCGAGGGTCGCCGATGCGACCGGGTTCACACCCTGGGCGACGGGTTCGCGGTGCCGGACCCTGACCACGGTCCACAACAACAGCCCGCCTCCGAACAGGGCGAACACCAACCCCGCGAAGACCGCAGGCCCGCTCTCCATGTGTGTCCCCTCCCCGACCGGATACCCCGGTCCGGGAGGCTGGCACCCGTGGGCGACGGGCAGGCCAACCCCCGGTGAATTCGCGGCGGACGGCGCTCAGGCGGTCGTGCCGGAGGACGATATCGCCCCGGTCGTCCGGGAGCGGTCGGTCTCCCCCACGGTGCACACGACCGAGTCGAAACCGGCCTTCCAGTTGTTCTCGTCGGACAGATACCCGAAGACGGAACGGTCGGATCCGGGCGCCCAAGTCGACTCGAACTTGTTGCCGCACAGCTTGTTCCCCTGTTGCAGCGCCTCCTGGAACGCCATCGTCTTCGGGGCCGTCACGAAACCGATCACCTGGTCGGTGTGCTGATCGGCACAGTCGGTCAGGGTCGCGGTGAAGTAGGTCTCGTGGTCGACGTACAGCCAGCAGTCGCCGACGCTCATCTCGGTGGTCCACACGTTCGACCCGGTGCTGCGGAAGCGCCCTATCTCGCCGCCGATCGGCACATGACGGCCGAGGACGAGACACGCCGTACCGCCCCCGGCCGCCCCGAAGCCCGCCTCGGTCGGCGTGAGGGCGTAGACGTCCGCGTCGGGCAGCGAATCGGCCGCCGCCTTCGCCTTGCCCGCACACCGCTCGGCCCCGTGGTCCCGCGCGTCGGCGAAGTCGCTCGCCTCGTCGACCGCCATCACCTGCCCGTCCGGAACGTCGTGCGCACAGCTCACGACCCCCAGGTTGGGCCGCGACGCGAACGCCGTCCCGGTCCACACCGCGTGCACGCAATCCCCGGTCTGCAGCGCCTTCTTGAGCCCGACGTCCTCGCCGTACGGATACGCGGATCCGGTCGCCGACACCGACGCGGACGGGGACGCCTTCTTCGTCGCCGCCGTGTCCTTGCCGTCGTTCAGCGAGGTCACGGCCCACACCCCACCGGCGACGACCATCACGACGGCCACCACGAGGGCGACGACCGCCCCGACCGGCCTCCGCCGCCCGCCAGGCGGCCTGCCGCCGGCAGACCCCGGGCCGCCCGGATACGTCGGCCCCTGACCGCCCGCGTAGGGGGGCGTCGGCGCGCTGCTCTGGTAGGACATCGTGGGGCTGTTGGAATACGGATTCCACTGGCCGTACGACCCACCGCCGGGCGAACCGGCCTGTGCCTGCGGGGTGTACGGCGAGGCGGAGCCGGCCGGGGTGTCGGGGGTCGGCGGGGCACCAGGAACCTGCGGGGTGCCGGGGGTGTGCGGGGTCTCCGGAGTCCGCGGGGCTCCCGGGGCGGGCCGACCTTCCGGCGTGGAGCCCCCGAGGGCGGCCGCGGACCGGTCACCGTACGGCGCCGGGTCCTGGTGGGTGGCCCCGGGCCCTCCCGGGGTCTGCGGGGCGTAGGGGCCGCCTACGTAGGGACCGCCCACGGCGTATCCGGGCGGCCCGCCCGGGAGTTGACCCCATGGCTCGCCGGGGACCTGCCCCCGAGGCCCGCTCGCGACATGGCCGGGCTGGTCACTCCCGACGCAGCCGGGCGGACCGCTCGCGTCATCGCCGAACGGACCACTGTCCGCGTAGCCGGCCTGACCACTGCCACCCTGGCCGGCCGGACCACTCCCGACGTAACCCGGCGGCCAGCTCCCGGCCTGGCCGGGCGCACCATCGGCGACAGGCCCCGGCCCCGGCGGCTGATCAGCCGAGGACCGACCACCCTGTGCCGAGCCGAAACCGTCCGGCACCGAGCCGAAGCCATCCGGTGCTGGGCCGAAACCGCCCGGTGCCGATGCGGAGCCGCCCGGTGCCGGGCCCGGACCGCCCGGTGTCGGCGCGAAGCCCTGCGGCGGCGGACCGAACGCGTCCGGCACCCGACCGAAGCCATCAGGCCCCCGGCCGAATCCGCCCCCGTCCGCCCCTCCACCGAACCCGCCCCTGTCCATCCCTCGTCCGAACCCGTCCGGCGTCGACAGACCTCCCGGCGCCGCCCCCGCCGCCCCAACCGCCCGCCCCACCCGCTCCAACCCCCGCGCCGCGGTCTCCGGCGCCGACCTCAGCACCGGGTCCTTGACCAGCAACCCCTGGAGTACCGGCGCCAGTTCGCCCGCGCGGACGGCCGGTGTCGGTTCCTCGCCCAGCAGGGCCGTGAACGTCGCGAAGTCGCCGTGGCGGTCGAAGGGGCCGCGGCCTTCGACGGCGGCGTACAGCGTGGCGCCCAGGGAGAACAGGTCCGCGGCCGGGGTGGGCGGCTCGCCGCGGGCTCGCTCCGGGGCGAGGTAGCCGGGTGTGCCGAGGATGCCTGCGGTGGCGGTGAGACGCGGTTCGTGGGACTCGGGCTGGAGGGCGATGCCGTAGTCGGTGAGCAGCACGCGCGCGTACGGATCGCCCGAAGCGTTCGGCGCCAGAAGGATGTTGGCCGGTTTCACGTCCCGGTGCAGGATGCCGATGCGGTGTCCGGCGGTGAGCGCGTCGAGGACGGCGAGCCCGATGCGGGCCACCCGGGCGGGCGGCAGCGGGCCCGAACGCCGTAGGACCGCCTGGAGGTCGACGCCGTCCGGGACGTACTCCATGACGATCCAGGGCAGGCCCTCGTGGATCACCACGTCGTGCACGGTCGCCACATGCGGATGGCCGCGCAGCCGGGCAGCGTGCCGGGCCTCGCTACGGGCCCGCGCGATGCGCTGTGCGGGCTCGCCCACGCCCGTCGGGACGTCCGGCAGCGAGATCTCCTTGACGGCGACCTCGCAGGCCAACTCCTCGTCGTACGCGAGCCATACGCGCCCCATGCCGCCCGCGCCGAGCATGCGCAGCAGTCGGTAGCGCCCGTTGACGACCCTGCCCTCGCCCTGTTCCGGCGTATCCCCTGCCATCACGCCTCCCCCGAGACGGCGCGCCTCCCCCGAGGACGCGTGGAACCTGTCTCCGAAGGTAGCCTCGCAGCCGCCACTGACAAGAGGGCTTTTCCGCACCGATCCGAACAATCACGCCGGACATGGGCACATGCGGCTCAGTGGTACGGGCAGGCCTCAGGCGTGCCAGGGGCGGGGAGGGGCTGAGAGAACCCGGGGCGCCGTACGGCGGGGCGGGCGGCGGATACGGCGGTCGGCGCGCGGCGGACGGGCCGGCCGGCCGTAGGGACGGTCGACGACGCGAGAGACCGGCAGCTGGGCCATAGTCGGCCGCCGCGGGCAGCCGGTGGGCGGAAGCAGGCGCCGACCGCGGGCAACCGCCCGAACGGGACCAACGCCCGTCCGGGAACGGCCAGTCGGCCGAGGGCGCCGGGCCCCCTCCCGTCTCGGGGACGGTCAACGGACCCTCGCCCCGCGCCGATCAGCCGCCGGACACCGGTTACCCCACCGGCTCCAGGAACCCCTGTTCCACCAGCAGCCGGATCTGCGCCGGCGTCCGGTCGCGCAGCAGGACCGGGTCCTCGCCGACGAGTTGGGCGATGGCATCGAGGATGCGGCCCGCGCTCAGCGTGCCGTCGCAGACGCCGGCGAAGCCCGCGCCGACCGTGTCGACCTTGGTCGCCCTGCGCATGCCGCGGTGCTGGCGCAGCACGACGTGCTCGGGGTCCTCGGCGCCGGGCAGCCCGACCTGTTCCTGGATGATCTCGGGGGCGAGCCTGAAGTGGGCGGCGAGCAGGGCCGCGTCGTCGTGGGCACGCAGATAGTCGACGCGGTCGAAGTGCTCCCGCACGGTGTCGCCGAGCGGCTGCTCGACCGGGTGCGGCCACTCCTCGACGGTGATCGAGGGCGTGTCGGATCCCGTCCTGCGCAGGGTGATCCAGCCGAAGCCCACGGCCTTGACCTTGCGCGCCTCGAACTCGTCGAGCCACGCGTCGTAGAGCGCCTCGTACGCGGTCGTGTCGCCCTGGTGGTCGCCCGCGTCCCGGAGCCACAACTCGGCGTACTGCGTGACGTCCTGGACCTCGCGCTGCACGATCCAGGCGTCGCACCCGCGCGGCACCCACGAGCGCAGCCTGTCCTGCCAGTCCTCCCCCTCCACGTGCTGCCAGTTGGCGAGGAACTGCGCGAATCCGCCCTCACGCAGCCGCTCCCCCGCCTGCTGAACGAGCGACCGGCACAGATCGTCCCCGCCCATCCCGCCGTCGCGGTAGGTCAGCCGGGCACCGGGCGAGATCACGAACGGCGGGTTCGACACGATGAGTTCGTACGTCTCGTCGTCCCGGACCGGCTCGAAGAGCGAGCCCTCGCGGAGGTCCGCGGCCTGCGCTCCGGACAGCGCGAGGGTGAGCGCGGTGATGTGCAGGGCACGGGGGTTGAGGTCGGTGGCCGTCACGCGCGTGGCGTGCCGGGCCGCGTGCAGCGCCTGGATGCCGGACCCGGTGCCGAGGTCGAGCGCCGCGGAGACCGGCGTCCGTACGGTGATGCCCGCGAGCGTGGTGGACGCGCCGCCCACCCCGAGGACGACGCCTTCCTCCCGGCTGCCGATCCCGCCGGCCCCGCCGACCGCGCAGCCCAGGTCGGACACGATGAACCAGTCCTCGCCGTCGGGCCCGCCGTAGGGCCGTACGTCGACGGTCGCGGCGACCTCGTCGGCGCCGACGGACGCCAGCCACCCGCTCTCCACGCACTCGGCGACGGGCAGCACGTCCGTCACGCGTGCGTGCGGCACGGGCTGTTGGAGCAGGAACAGCCGGACCAGCGTCTCCAGCGGGGTGTCGCCTCTGGTCGCCCGGAGGGCCGGCACGGTCTCGCTGCGGGCCAGCGCCGCGTACGCGGGGGCACCGAGCAGTTCGAGCAGTCCGTCGGCGGTGAAGGCGGCGCCGAGCAGGGCGTCCCGGAGCCGGGCGGCGACCTCCGGGCGGTCGGATGCGGGCAGGGTGGGCAGGCTGGAGTTACTCACACCCCCATTGTGGCCGCTCGCACCGACAACCCGCGTGACACCGGCCGACAAGCCCCCGCGCATGCGAAGGCCCCGGCACGCACGCGTACCGGGGCATCTTTCAGCAACTGAAAGATCGCTGCCTACAGGAGAGGCCGATTCCAGGAGGGGTCAGGCCGACGACGACGAGGCCGCCGGGGTCGCCGTCTTGCAGGCCTCCTGCTTGGTCATCGCCTTGCCGACATCGCCCTCTTCGAGGGTCTTCAGGGCGTCGTTCCCGCTCGTGCTGAGCTTGTCCAGCGAGGTCGCGATGCCCTTGAGGCCGTCCGCGAACTTCGCCTGGTCCTTGGTGTTCAGCACGTCCACCTGCTTCTTCAGGGTGGCGTACGACGTGGAGATGTCGTTGAGCTCCTTGACCGCGTCCTGCTGCTTCTTCGCGCCGTTGTCGACGTCCGGTGCCCCGGCGGTGTTCACGGCGGCGCCGATCGCCTTGTAGGCGTCGGACATGTCCTGGAAGGCCTGCGAGTCGGTCTTCTGGACCTCTTCCGGGGTGCTGTTGTCCGAGGTCTCCTTCTGGATCGCCGTGTTGGCGGCCTCGATCTTCTTCGCCTGCGGCTGCACGGCGACGCAGACCTGCTTGGCCCAGGCGTCCAGCTTGGCGTCGCTGTCGTCGCCGCTGCCGCCGCATCCCGACAGCCCCAGTACCAGTACCGCACCGCCGGACAGTGCGGCCGCGAGCTTCTTGTTCACCGGATTGGTCCCTTCCATGGCTCTCGGCCCCGGAACATACACGGCGGACGGACCACACCCCCGGGCCTAAGGTCCGATAGGAGACTTTTTGAAGCCATTTGCACCAAGCGAGAGAAGGCTCACGGCGAGGCTCTGAACACCGACAGAACGGGCGGGCGGCGCCCACAACTCGCGCCACCCGCCCGCCCGTTGAACCGAGCCTCGTAGGACCGCCTACGAAACGACCGCCCGATCCGCCGACTTGGCCGACTGCTCGGCGTCGTCCGCGTCCCCCACAGCGATCCCGCGCCGCTTGGAGATGTACACGGAGACGGCGATCACGAGGAACGCGAGCACCGAGATCGTGATCCGCGCCCCGATGTTCTTGTCGTCGCCGTAGCTGAACTTGATGACCGCGGGCGCGATGAGCAGCGCGACGAGGTTCATCACCTTCAGCAGCGGGTTGATGGCCGGACCGGCGGTGTCCTTGAAGGGGTCGCCGACCGTGTCGCCGATGACCGTGGCGGCATGGGCCTCGCTGCCCTTGCCGCCGTGGTTGCCGTCCTCGACGAGTTTCTTCGCGTTGTCCCAGGCGCCGCCCGAGTTCGCTAGGAAGACCGCCATCAGCGTGCCGGTGCCGATGGCGCCCGCGAGGAACGAGCCGAGCGCGCCGACGCCGAGCGTGAACCCGACCGCGATCGGGGTGAGCACGGCGAGCAGACCGGGCGTGGCCAGCTCGCGCAGCGCGTCCTTGGTGCAGATGTCGACGACGCGGCCGTACTCCGGTGTCTCGGAGTAGTCCATGATCCCGGGGTGCTCGCGGAACTGCCGCCGCACCTCGTAGACCACGGCCCCGGCGGACCGGGAGACCGCGTTGATCGCCAGCCCGGAGAAGAGGAAGACGACCGCGGCGCCGACGATGAGCCCCACCAGGTTGTTGGGCTGGGAGATGTCCATCATCAGGTTCAACGGCGCGCCCGGCCCGGACAGTTTCTCGCCGACGTCCTGCGCGCCGGTCGTGATCGCGTCCCGGTACGACCCGAAGAGCGCCGCCGCCGCCAGGACGGCGGTGGCGATGGCGATGCCCTTCGTGATGGCCTTGGTGGTGTTGCCCACCGCGTCCAGGTTGGTGAGCACCTGCGCGCCCGCGCCCTCGACGTCGCCGGACATCTCGGCGATGCCCTGCGCGTTGTCGGAGACCGGCCCGAAGGTGTCCATGGCGACGATCACACCGACCGTGGTGAGCAGACCGGTACCGGCCAGCGCCACCGCGAAGAGCGCCAGCATGATCGACGCGCCGCCGAGCAGGAACGCCCCGTAGACCGCGAGACCGATCAACAGGGCGGTGTAGACGGCCGATTCGAGGCCGAGGGAGATGCCCGCGAGGATGACGGTGGCCGGGCCGGTGAGCGAGGTCTTGCCGATGTCCATCACGGGACGGCGGTTCGTCTCCGTGAAGTAGCCGGTCAGCTGCTGGATCAGCGCGGCGAGCACGATGCCGATGGCCACGGCGACGAGCGCGAGGATCCGCGGATCGCCGTCCTTGACCTTGATCGCCGCGTCGGTGACGCCGTCGAGGTCGGCGTACGACGACGGCAGATAGACGAAGACCGCGACCGCCACCAGCACGAGCGAGATCACCGCGGAGATGAAGAACCCCCGGTTGATCGCGGACATGCCGCTGCGGTCGGTCCGGCGCGGCGCCACCGCGAAGATCCCGATCATGGCGGTGATCACACCGATCGCCGGCACGAGCAGCGGGAAGGCGAGCCCGGAGTCGCCGAACGCCGCCTTGCCGAGGATCAGTGCGGCGACCAGCGTCACGGCGTACGACTCGAAGAGGTCGGCCGCCATGCCCGCGCAGTCGCCGACGTTGTCGCCCACGTTGTCGGCGATGGTCGCGGCATTGCGCGGATCGTCCTCCGGAATGCCCTGCTCGACCTTGCCGACCAGGTCGGCGCCGACGTCGGCGGCCTTGGTGAAGATGCCGCCGCCGACCCTCATGAACATGGCGATGAGGGCGGCGCCGAGGCCGAATCCCTCCAGCACCTTCGGCGCGTCGGCCGCGTACACCAGCACCACGCACGAGGCGCCCAGCAGACCGAGCCCCACCGTGAACATGCCGACGACGCCGCCCGTGCGGAAAGCGATCTTCATTGCTTTGTGCGAGACGGCGGTGAGATCCTTTTCGGGCTCACCCTCCGCCGGGGTCGCTTCCCGGGCCGCCGCGGCGACACGGACATTACTGCGTACGGCGAGCCACATGCCGATATAGCCGGTGGTCGCCGAGAACACCGCACCGATCAGGAAGAAGATCGATCGTCCGGCGCGCTGATTCCAGTCGTCCGCGGGCAGCAGCAGAAGCAGGAAGAAAACGATCACGGCGAATACGCCGACCGTGCGCAACTGCCGTCCCAGATAGGCGTTGGCGCCCTCCTGGATCGCCGTCGCGATCTTCTTCATGCTGTCGGTGCCCTCGCCGGCCGCGAGTACCTCGCGGACCAGGATGCCCGCGACCACGAGCGCTGCCAGCGCCACGAGGCCGATCACCATCACGAGGATGCGGTTGTCGTCGGTCAGTACTGCGGCTGCGAAGGTTGTGGGGTGGTCAAACTGCTGAGGGGTAGAAAGCCCCGCCATTCGTCCTCCTTGACGCCTGTGCTGAGCTCAAGATGTGGACGGATTGTAGGTACCGGAACCTGATCAAAACAGTGCGCGGCAAACGGAATTGGCTTTCGCATAGTAATGCCTTAAAAGCATTGATGCTTGATCAAATTATCGGGGCGCCGATCGCGGCAATGATCGGGACGTCGATCCGCATTGATCGTGAATTGATTCACGAATTCTTTCGCACCGCCGGCACGAACCGGTACGCGGCCTGGAAACTCTTCCGGAAATGCCGAAGGGCCCTGCTCAGCAGGGCCCTTCGGCTGTGGTGTGCGACGGTTCTCAGGAAAGCGTCGCGGCCGGTGGGGTGGTCGGCCAGGTCATACGGATCGTTCCGCCGTGCTCCCCAGCGGTGACCTCGACGTCGTCGACGAGCCCGCTGATGACAGCGAGGCCCATCTCGTCCTCCTCGGTCTCCGCGTCCGGATCGTCGCCCAGGGACCCGGGCGCCTTGTCGCCGGGAGCCGAACGTGGTGCCTCGTCGCCGACCTCGATGGAGAACTGCTTCTCCTCCTCGATCAGCAGCACCTTCACCGGGGCGGTGATCCCACTGCTCTGATGCAGCCCGACGGCACGGGTGCAGGCCTCGCCGACGGCGAGTCTGACCTCGTCGAGTACGGCCTCGTCCACTCCGGCCCTGCGCGCCACCGCTGCCGCCACCAGTCGGGCGGTCCTGACGTGCTCGGGCAGCGCGCTGAAGCGGAGTTCAACGGTGGCCATGCATCCCCCTCGGGACTACGGGCGTGCTGTCGGAGGGCCGGGCTGCCGAAAGCCCGGACCACCGGTCGTCTATACGGCCGATCGGGGAGCGGTCACACGCCGCTCCCGAAGCGGTCGGTCAGTCGGTGGCCGCCACCGCTTCCTCGACCGAGGTGTGAATCGGGAACACCTTGGTGAGGCCGGTGATACGGAAGATCTTCAGAATGCGCTCCTGGTTGCAGACCAGGCGCAGCGAGCCCTCGTGGGCACGCACCCGCTTCAGTCCGCCGACCAGCACGCCGAGCCCGGTGGAGTCGAGGAAGTCGACTCCCTCCATGTCCACGACGAGGTGGAAACTCCCGTCGTTCACCAGCTCGACCAGCTGTTCGCGCAACTTGGGCGCGGTATATACGTCGATTTCGCCACCGACCTCGACGACCGTACGATCGCCGACGGTACGGGTCGACAGGGACAGGTCCACGGATCCTCCAGCACCTTGCTATCGAGCGGTCATCCCATGGGACACCTCGGCAGAGCCCCCAGGACGGTTCGCCAGCCGCGATGGCATTCAATCACTTACCGCAGGGCGTGCACGACGCCTTGGCTCCATTGTCCGTCACGCCAGTGACACACTCGGTGCCGATGGCCAAGAATCAGCGAACCGATCGACCCTCGGCGGACCCCGTGTCCGGCCTCTCGCCGAGCACGGTTCTGGACCGGCTGGCGTCGGGACCGAGCCGGGCTTCGCGCATCACTCATACGGAGCACTTGCCCCCGCGCGAGGGCCGCCATGCCGTCTGGCCTGACCGGATTCGTGCGGAGGTGATCGCCACCGTCCAGGAAGCCGGTATCGAACACCCCTGGGCCCACCAGGCACAGGCCGCCGAGCACGCCCTCGACGGAGAGTCGGTGATCGTTGCCACAGGCACCGCCTCGGGCAAGTCGCTGGCTTATCTGGTACCGGTGCTCTCGGCGCTCCTGGACGGCTCCGAGGCGCCGAACGGCCGCGGCACCACCGCGCTGTACCTGGCCCCCACAAAAGCCCTGGCAGCGGACCAGCTCCGCTCCGTGAAGGAACTTTCACAACCGCTGGGCAATGCCGTTCGCCCGGCCGTGTACGACGGCGACACTCCGTTCGAAGAGCGCGAGTGGGTCCGCCAGTACGCCAACTACGTCCTGACCAACCCCGACATGCTCCACCGCGGCATATTGCCCTCGCACCCGCGCTGGTCCTCCTTCCTGAAGTCCCTGAAGTACGTCGTCATCGACGAGTGCCACACCTACCGGGGCGTCTTCGGCTCCCACGTCGCCCAGGTGCTGCGCCGCCTGCGCCGCCTCTGCGCCCGCTACGGCTCGTCCCCCGTCTTCCTCCTCGCCTCCGCGACCGCCGCCGAACCCTCGGTCGCCGCCCGCCGCCTCACCGGCCTCCCGGTGGTCGAGGTCGCCGACGACGCATCGCCCCGCGGTGAACTGGTCTTCGCCCTCTGGGAGCCCCCGCTCACCGAACTCCACGGCGAGAAGGGCGCCCCGGTCCGCCGTACGGCCACCGCCGAGACCGCCGACCTGCTGACCGACCTCGCCGTCCAGGGCGTGCGCTCGGTGGCCTTCGTACGGTCCCGGCGCGGCGCCGAGCTGATCGCGCTGATCGCCCAGGAACGCCTCGCCGAGGTCGACCGCTCGCTGGCCCGCCGGGTCGCCGCCTACCGTGGCGGCTACCTCCCCGAGGAACGCCGCGCCCTCGAACGCGCCCTCCACTCCGGCGAGTTGCTCGGCCTCGCCGCCACCACCGCCCTCGAACTCGGCATCGACGTCTCGGGGTTGGACGCCGTACTGATCGCCGGCTACCCCGGCACACGCGCCTCCCTCTGGCAGCAGGCGGGCCGCGCCGGACGCTCCGGACAGGGGGCGTTGGCCGTCCTGGTGGCCCGCGACGACCCGCTGGACACCTTCCTCGTCCACCACCCGGAGGCCCTCTTCGACCAGCCCGTGGAGTCCACGGTCCTGGACCCCGACAACCCGTACGTCCTGGCCCCGCACCTGTGCGCGGCGGCAGCCGAACTCCCGCTCACCGAAGAGGACTTGGACCTCTTCGGCCCGGCGACGGCGGACCTGCTGCCGCAACTGGAGGCCGCGAAGCTGCTCCGCCGCCGGGCGAAGGCCTGGCACTGGACGCGCCGGGAACGGGCCGCCGACCTCGCCGACATCCGCGGCGGGGGCGGAAAGCCGGTCCAGATCGTCGAGAACGGCACGGGCCGCCTGCTGGGCACGGTCGACGAGGCCGCCTCCCACGCGACCGTCCACGAGGGCGCGGTCCACCTCCACCAGGGCCGCACATACCTGGTGCGTTCCCTGGACCTGGAGGACTCGGTGGCCCTGGTCGAGGAGGCCAACCCGCCCTACTCGACGGTCGCCCGCGACACCACGGCGATCTCCGTCCTGGAGACGGACGTCGAAATCCCTTGGGGCCAGGGCCGGTTGTGCTACGGCTCCGTCGAAGTCACCAACCAGGTCGTCTCCTTCCTCCGCAGACGTGTCATCACCGGCGAAGTCCTCGGCGAATCAAAACTCGACCTCCCCCCTCGCACCCTCCGCACCCGCGCCGTCTGGTGGACGGTCACGGAAGACCAACTGGACGCCGCCCGCATCAACCCCGAGATCCTCGGCGGCGCCCTGCACGCCGCCGAACACGCCTCGATCGGCATGCTCCCCCTCTTCGCCACCTGCGACCGCTGGGACATCGGCGGAGTCTCGGTCCCGCTCCACCCGGACACGCTGCTCCCCACGGTCTTCGTCTACGACGGCCACCCGGGCGGCGCGGGCTTCGCCGAGCGCGCCTTCCACACCGCCCGCGCCTGGCTCACCGCCACCCTCCAGGCCATCGCCTCCTGCGAATGCGACGCCGGCTGCCCGTCCTGCATCCAGTCCCCCAAGTGCGGCAACGGCAACGAGCCGTTGCACAAGCGGGGGGCCGTGCGGTTGCTCACGGAGCTTTTGCGGGAGGCACCGGAGGCGCGGGAAGTGGCGGAGACACCAGAGGCGCGGGGACCGGCAAAGACGCCAGCGGTGCGGGGATCAGCGGAGACGCAGGTGGAGGTACCGGTCCCGCAGGCCCCGCCCGTGCCCTGACCTCCGCCGCGAACGGTCCCCCGCCCGCCGACGCCGTCACGTCCGATGTCTCGCCCACGACCGCGCACCGCACAAGCCGCGTCCCCTGCGCCCGCGCCACCCGCTCCGCCCGGGCACAGGCCCCCGTACCGCCCTCCGCCCAGTGGTCGGCCGCCGCGAGCGCCGCGAGATCCGCCCCGCCGGCCGCCCGGTGCCGGGCCACGACGGCCTGCCCCAGCGCCAGCACGACCCCGAACACGACACACATCACGGCCATCGCCCCGAGGCTCCACACGGTGGCGGACCCACGGTCCGAGTGACGGGACCTCAGATGCCGCCCCAGGGCGGGAATCACGCGCCCCAGGCCCGGAATCACGTCCCCTAGGGCGCCGATACGACACCTCACGGCCCCGCCCTCCCCTCGCCCACCGTCTCCTCCGCCAACGCCACGGCCTCCTCCCGCACTTCGAAGGGCAGCCCGCTCAGCACCGGCGGTTTCGCGACGACGACCACATGGACCTGATCGCCCTCCCGCGCGACCGTGACCTTGGCGCCGCGCGGTGCCGTGTCCCGGACCACCTGGACGACCGCGTCGGCCGGGTCCTGCCGAGCCGCGGCCCGGGCGCCCGAACGGGCCGCGTCCACGCACTGGATCTGCGCGGCCACCACCAGCAGCCCCCACACCAGCGCCATCGCGAACATCACCAGCACGGGCAGCACCACGGCCGCCTCCGCCGTCACGAACCCCTCGTCCCCGCCCCGGCGTTCACACCTTCGCATCGAGGGCCCGCTTCACGATGCTCTGCAGCTCCGCGCTGACCGCCCCGCTGGTCACCACCTTGTAGAGCACCACCGCGAACGCCACCGCCGCGATCAGCCCCATCGCGTACTCGGCGGTGGCCATTCCCGCGTCCCCGCGCGCCCCGCCGCCCAGTCGTACCCGTACCGCTCGCACCGCCCGTACCGCTACCGCCTGCATCGCCTGCACTGCCTTGTACATCTCAACCCCCGTGAGGTTCGGTCCTGTTGGTTCGGTCCTGTTGGTTCAGATCAGCCGTTGTTCGTCATACGTCCGTCACCGCTCGCTCCTCCCGTCAGCCGCCGCCCCCTCCCGTCGCCCCGCCCGCGAGCCCGATCACCACGGGCAGCACGCCGACCGCGATGAACGCGGGCAGGAAGCACAGCCCCACCGGTGCGGTGATCAGGACGGCCGCCCGCCGGGCCCGTGCCGTCGTGGTGCGGGTCCAGTCGGCGCGGGCCTCCGCCGCGAGCCGTGCGACCGGTCCGGCGGCGGGGAGCCCCGACTCGTCGGCCCGTTCGAGCAGCCGGGCCAGCGGGCCGGCGCCCGGAAGCGCGGCCAACCTCTGCCAGGCGTCGGCCGGTTCGCCACCGAGCCGCACCTCCGCCGCCGCACGCGCCAGCCGCTCCCCCACGGGCCCCGTGAGGGCCTCTCCTACGGCCTGGGAGGCGATCACCGGCGAGGCCCCGGCGGCGATGCAGGCGGCCAGCAGATCGGCGGCGAGCGGGAGTTGGCGGGCGGCGGTCGCGGCATCGCGCTCGGCGACGGTGTCGGCGGCCACCTGCCGACGCCGCCACTGCCACAGCCCGACGGCGACGACCACGCCCACCACGACCCCGGCGGCCCCACCGACCACCACCCACCCGGCACCCATCACGCCCACCACGGGCAACCACCGCCGCGCAACGTCCCGAGCCTCGAACCGCCGCCCGGCGAACGCCACTTCCCGAGCCTTCCCAGCCCCTCGAACTTCCCGGACTTCCCGGACTTCCCGAAGCAACAGCCCTGCCAGTCGCCGCCGCGCCCTCCGCTCACACCGCACCCCGTCCAGCCACCGCACCAACCACCCCACGACCAACACCGCCCCCAAGACGACCCCCAGCCTGTGGACAACTTCCGCACTCACGCCGTCTCCTCTCGCCGACCCCGGCCAACTTCCGCCTCCACACCCACACCGCTCCGGGCTCTCGCCCAGCGCCGGATCCCCTCCAGCCCCGCGACGACCAAGCGATCCCCGGCACCCCGCGAGCCCTGATGCCCTTGGGGCGCGGGGCTGTATCGATATGCGGCTCCGCCGCGCGGGCGCGACCAGCCCCACACACCCGCACCCCGCCCTCCGCCCACCCCAGCCCCCTTAGGGGCGCGGGGCTGTATCGATATGCGGCTCGGCCGCGCGGTCACGCCCAGCCCTCACCCACCCGCACCCCGCACACAACCGAAACCCCCCACCCCCAACCCGACGACCACCGCTCCCGCGCTCACCCCACCCCCGCTCACGCCGCCTCCACCCCCCGCACGATCCGCAGCGCCCACCACAACCCCAAGCCCTCCAGCAACCCCCCGACCACCAGGCACCCGAACCCCGCCCCGCTGTGCAGCAGCACCCGCAGCGGATCGGCGCCCATCGCCGCGCCCAGCAGCAACCCGAGGACCGGCAACCCGGCGAGCATCACCGCGGTGGCCCGCGCCCCCGCCAACTGGGCACGGAGGTCGGCCCGTTGGTCCCGGTCGGCACGCAACGCCCCTTCGAGCCGGTCGAGTCCCGCCGCAAGCCCGGCGCCCTGATCCACGGCGACCCGCCAGCACGCGGCCAGCCCCAACAGCCCCTCCGCACCCGGTTGCCGTGCCGCCGAGGTGAGCGCACCCGGCACATCCCCGCCGAACCGCGCCGCCGCCAACACCCCGGCCTGCGCCTCACCGAGCCCGCCGGAGTCACCCGCCGCCCGCAACAACGCCTCCCCCGGCTGCCGCCCGGCGCGCACCTCGCCGGCGAGCGCCGAGCACAGCGCGATCACCGCGTCGCCGCGCACCTCCCGCGCCCGTCGCGCCTCCCCGGCCAGCCGCACCCGCCGTAGCAACGGCACCCCGACCGCCCCCGCGACGACCGGAACCACCGAGGCCCCCAGCACCGCCAGCACCAGCCCGGCGCCCAGCGACCACCATTCGGCCCGCAACCGCCCTCGGAGCAGCCGCAGTTCACCGACGGCTCGCTCCCATGAGGGCGGCCCGGCGCCCACCGTCCCCCCGCCCGCGAACAACAACTCCGCCCGCCGAGACCCGGATTGCCACCCGCCCGTCAGCCAGACCAGGCCCCCGACACACACCGCGGCCACCCCGACCGACATCTCATCCATCCCCACAGCCCTCTCCGCTCCCGTTCGCTGTCACTGCCACCCGTCCCGCACACCGGAGTTCGTCACCCACGCTCCTGACCCCCGTCACCCCCGCCCCGAATCAGCTCCCGCAACCGCTCCCACCCCCGCTCGTACGCGAACGCCTCCACCCCCCACCGCAGCGCCGGCACCGTCCGGACCAGCCCCGACGGGTCCCGCTCCAGGACATGGACCTCGGCGATCCGTCGCCGCCCGGCGCGGTCCCGTACGAGATGCAGGACCACCGACAGGGCTGCCGCCAACTGGCTGTGCAGCGCGGCCCGGTCGAGGCCGGCGGCCGTACCCAGGGCCTCCAGGCGGGCCGGTACATCGCCCGCGGCGTTCGCGTGGACTGCCTGTTGACTGAACTAAGTACGTAGTTTTCGCAGGTCAGATGCTGTTCTGCTAGCTTCCCGGCATGCTTGATCGAACCGGTCCCAAGAGGGACTTGGTGAACCTCGTTGTGCCACAGATAGGCAGGCTTGAGGAGACGGGGAGGGCGGAGGAGCCGTACAGGCTGCTCGATCCTTCGGACGTCCTCGTTGAGCCGGTGGCGGAGTGGTTCGCCGAATTACAGGCGGCCTCGAAGCCGCCGACCACGATCCGGTCGTACGGCATGGACCTGCTGCGTTGGTACAGGTTCCTGTGGACGCTGGAGATCTCGTGGGACAAGGCGGCCCGAGTCGATGCACGGGACTTCACCCGATGGCTCCAACTCGCCGACAAACCAGTGCGGTTGCACTGGCGCTACCAGAAGTACGGGATACCTCCGGAAGGGATCCCACGGCAGAGCCGGCCGGACCGCGGGACCTCGAACGCGCTCACGGGCAAGTCCGGTCCGGGCACCAAGTACGCGCCGACGACCAGGGCCCACAGCGAGACGGTGATCCGGAACTTCTACGACTTCCACTGCGATGAGGGCGGCGCCGGACCGCTGCTCAACCCTTTCCCCCTGGACCGGTCCCGTCGCTCCCGCAAGGTCCAGGCGGCGGCTCGGCCGAACGCTCATCGCAGCCCGATGGAGGTGTTCCAGGAGGAACGCAAGGGCCGCTACCGTCCGACCGTTCCCAAGCGGATCCCGAAGCGGATTCCCGACGAGCTGTTCAACGCCCTGTTCGCCGCGCTGAACCACAACCGGGATCGGGCCCTGCTGGCCTTCTGGGTCTCCACCGGGGTCCGGGCCGAGGAACTCCTCACCAGCAAGTCAAAGGACGCTCACCCGGGCCAGCAGCTGATCGGTGTGATCAGGAAGGGCACCCGCGAGTACCAGGAAGTCCCCGCCTCCACGGACGCGTTCGTCTGGCTTCGCCTGGCCCAGGAGGAGGCCTGGCGTCAGGGGGTGCCCCGGGGCCGCAACCACACCTTGTGGTGGACATTGAGGAAACCCTGGCGCCCGCTGAATTACCACGCTGCCAGGGCGATGTTCACCCGGGCCAATGAACTCCTCGGATCGAACTGGACCCTTCACGACCTGCGGCACACCGCCGCCTACCGCATGGCCCGCGATCCCGAGTTGTCGCTGGCCGACGTCCAGTGGGTCCTCAATCATGCGCATCTGTCCACGACGGAGATTTACCTGGCGGCCAGCCAGGACGAGATCATCGAGCAGCTGCTCGCCCATCACGCCCGCCGGGCTGCCGGGAAGCTCCCTGCACCGCGGCCGCCGGCACCCGGCTACAACGCGGCGAGCCTTGACGTCCTGTTCGGACGGTCATGACGAGTACGCGAGTTCTGGTGGAAGTGCCAGCTCAAGCACCCGTTCTGGCCTTTCACGGATCGCTCCACCGGGCCCTGCAGAAGACCTACCCTCCACGGTCCGTCCCGGTGACCTGGGCCAAGACCGCGGTCAGCTCCTACCTGGCCCTCGACGGGCTGAACGAACTGTTCAAGGACATCCCGAAGCAGACGCGCTACATGCGATGGCACGGAGCTCGCAACGTCCTGCGATGGCTTGAGCAGTTCGAGGGCGAGACCTGGCAGGAACGCTGGCTCAACTGTCCTTTGGACAAGAACTTCACTGTCGGCCTGCCCGAGCTTGAAGCCTGGGTCCGGCAGCACGTGGGCCCAGTTGCCGATGGTGTTCTTCGATCCGGAATCCTCGGGCTGGCCTGCGCCGATGTGATCCGCCCCGCTCCTGCCTGGCTGCTGACCCGTCGTTCGCGCCACATGCGCCAGATCGTGGCCCAGCACCGTGATCCGGACGGTTTCGCCGCTCTGGAGGCTGGGGCCGCTCCCGGCGTCTGGGACGCCAAGCTCGGGCTCCAGGCCCGAAATCAGATCGCCACGATCGTCCTGGCCAAGGGCGGCAAGGTCCGCGACATCACCGTCGGAGACTGCCTGGAACTCCGGGAGATCGAGATCGAGGTCCTGACGCACAACAGCGGCCGGACGCTGTTCTACCTCTGGCTCAAGGATCTGGAAGTTCTTCCGCCGGACTCGCCGGCCACCCTCCGCTCCTTCCGCCAGCGGTCCGGACAGGTCAGCGTCGAAGAGTTGGTGGACCGCTACCAGTTGCAGTGCCGTCCGGTCCGCGACCTGATCGTGGACTACATCACCGAGCGCCAACCCGCCCTGGACTACACGTCGTTGGAAGGGCTGTCGCGCAACCTCGCCCAGCTGTTTTGGGCAGACCTTGAGCGCCACCACCCCGGGATCGACTCCCTTCGCCTCCCGAAGAGTGTCGCGACCGCCTGGAAGGACCGCATCCGCACCAAGAAACGCCGCAAGCGGCAGCCGGACGGCAGCTACATCGAGATCACCGCTGAACGGCAGAGCGCGATCTCGGTTCTGAACATTGTCCGGGCCTTCTACCTCGACATAGCCCAGTGGGCAGCCGAGGAGCCGGGTCGCTGGGGTCCCTGGGTGACCCCCAGTCCCATCAAGGACTCCGAGCTTTCCCACAAGAAGCACGCCAAGCGGCAGAAGGCGAAGGCCGACCAGCGCACCCGGGAGCGGCTTCCTGTCCTGCCCGCCCTCGTCGAAGCCGCCGACCGGCAGCTCAAGGAGGCGCGGATGCGACACGAGGCGGCTCTTGAGGCGGCTCCCGGGGCGGAGTTCACCGTTCTCGGGGAGACCTACACCCGCGTCCTGCATCCTCGTTGGGCCGACGGCGTCCCCGCCACCAGCGCCTACGACGTGGAGGGCCGACGATGCACGCTCGGTTATTCCGAGAACCGGGCCTTCTGGGCCTGGGCGACCGTGGAGTTCCTCCGTCACACCGGCGTTCGTATCGAAGAGATGCTCGAGGTCAGCCACCACAGCATCACTCAGTACACACTGCCCGACACCGGTGAGGTCGTCCCGCTCCTGCAGATCGCCCCGTCCAAGACCGATCAGGAACGACTTCTGCTGGTCAGCCCCGAACTCGCCGATGTCCTCAGTGCCATTGTCTGCCGCGTCCGCAACGCCTCCGGGACGGTCCCGCTGGTCCGCACCTACGACCGCGGCGAGAGGATCTGGAGTCCGCCCATACCCCTGCTGTTCCAGTGGCGCACAGGGGGCCAGGACCGGCCGATCTCCGAGAGCCTGATCCGCCGGGCCCTCGACGAGACGCTTGAGTTCGCCGGCTTGACCGACAACACCGGCCAGCCGCTCGGCTACCAGCCCCACGACTTCCGAAGGATCTTCATCACCGACGCCATCATGAACGGCCTGCCGCCGCACATCGCGCAGATCATCGCCGGCCACGACGATATTTCAACCACCATGCGTTACAAGGCGATCTACCCGACGGAGGCCATCGAGGCCCACCGCGCGTTCATTGCCCGGCGCCGGGCAACCCGTCCGAGCGAGGAGTACCGCACCCCGACCGACGAGGAATGGAACGAGTTCCTGGGCCACTTCGAGCTCCGGAAGCTCTCCCTCGGCACCTGCGGAAGGGCCTTCGGGACCGCATGCATCCACGAACACGCATGCATCCGCTGCCCCATGCTCCGTGTCGACCCGGCGCAGAAACCTCGACTGATCGAGATCAGGAACAACCTCCGTGATCGGATCGCAGAAGCCGAACACGAGGGCTGGCTCGGCGAGATCGAGGGGCTCAAGGTCAGTCTCGCCAAGGCCGACGACAAACTCGTCCAGCTCGACGTCGAGAGGGCCCGTCGGTCGACCGTCGTCGAACTCGGGATGCCGACTTTCAGTCAGATAGCAGCCCGAACAGTCCAGGGAGTTTCCCGGAGTTGACGCCCAAGACTCTCGGAAAACCCCACCTCACAGGCGGTTTGGGCATCCGTGCTAGCGGAACGGGATCTTGTCTGGTATCTTACGGGGTTAGGCAGCAAGCGCCTGCCTCTCGCTTGATCGGACTCCCCCACGCGGGGTCCGTGATGACGGCCAAGGGTCCAAGACTCGCGCAAGGTCTTCTCGTCGTTCAACGCGCGCATGTGCGTTCTCCGGGCGGGGAGCGTGGGTCCACGCCGAGGGAAGAGTTGAACATGACGGAAAATAAGGCCCTCAAGAAGGCCATCCGCGAGCGCATGTCGGAAACCGGCGAGTCCTACACCGAGGCCCGCCGGGCCGTGCTCGCCGAGCACCGGGCCGCCCCCACCACCGAGGTCGGCGCCGATCGTATTCAGCGTGATGACCTTTCTGCGCAGAACGATGCGCAGGCGGTCTCACCGCAGTCGACCCCTGATCAGGTGGTCCGGTTCCAGCCGCTGGCCGATTCAATCAACACGCAGATGCGTTCGGCGCAACCCCTCGCAGAGGCATACGCGAGGCTGGCCGCCTCCATCACCGAGCCGATCCGTCGCGCGGTGATGCAGAACGCGAGGGTCCCGGTCGTGCCGGCGTTCCAGTTCCCGGACCTCGCCGCCTCGGTCTCCGAGCCGATCCGTCGCGCGATGGCGGAGAACGTGAGGGTCTCGGTCCTGCCGGCGCTTCAACTCCAGGAACTGGCCGCCTCGGTCACCGAGCCGATTCGTCGCGCGATGGAGAACACGAGGGTCGCGACCGAGTCGGCGCGCCAGCTGCAGGAACTGGTGAACCGCTCCTACCTCGGCACCATTGCCGGGCGCAGCAACTAAGTCACGACCCGCATAACGGCTCCGGCGATCACGCCGGAGCCGTTTCTCTATGAGGTGCTGGCAGAGCGTCTGCCAGCACCTCTTCTTAGTTCAGAGAAGGTCCCGCACCCGCCTTCATGGCCCGTGTTGAGGGCGGCGAGGAGGTGGACACACTCCGGGCCCCGCACCTCGCCGACGACCAGCCGGTCCGGCCGCATCCGGAGTGCCTGGCGGACCAGGTCCTGGAGTGTGACGAGCCCGGCGCCCTCCTGGTTGGCGGGTCTGCTCTCCAGCCGTACGACGTGCGGATGGTCCGGCTTCAACTCCGCCGAGTCCTCTGCCAGCACGATCCGCTCACCCGGTCCGACAAGCCCGAGCAGCGCGCTCAGCAGCGTCGTCTTGCCGCTGCCGGTACCGCCGCTGATCAGGAACGAGAGCCGTGCCTCGATCAGCGCCCGCAGGATGCGGTCCCCGCCCGGCGGCACCGTGCCCGCCTTGACCAACTCGTCCAGCGTGAACGCGCGCGGTCGTACGACACGCAGCGACAGGCAGGTGCAGCCGACGGCGACCGGGGGCAGCACGGCGTGCAGGCGGGTGCCGTCGGGCAGCCGGGCGTCGGCCCAGGGGCGGGCGTCGTCCAGTCGGCGTCCGGCCACCGCGGCCAGGCGCTGCGCGAGGCGTCGTACGGCTGCCGCGTCCGGGAAGGAGACGGTGGTCAGCTCAAGGCCGCCGCCCCGGTCGACCCAGACCCGGTCCGGGGCCGACACGAGAACGTCGGTCACCGAGGGGTCGGCGAGCAGCGACTCCAGCGGGCCGCTGCCCACCAGTTCGGACCGCAACTGCTCCGCCGCGCCCAAGACTTCGGCATCCCCCAGCACCCGCCCCTGCTCCCGCAACGCCTGCGCCACGCGCGCGGGCGTCGGCTCACCCCCGCTCTCGGCCAGCCACCGCCGCACCCCGTCGAGCAACCCCGGCTCGCCGCTCACCCCGGCCCCACCCGAGGCCCATCGGTCCGAAGCGCCCGCCCTCTTCACCGGGGCACCTGCCGAACCGGCGTCCCCGAAGGAAGCCGCCCTCGGCGCACCCGCCGAACCGCCCGTCCCGGCAAGCCCAGGCACCCCGCTCCCCACACTCCCGGTACGCCCCGCCAACCCCCTCATACGCCACCCACCTCGACCAACGCCCGCTCCAGGAACTCCCGGCAGAACCGCGCCAACGGCCCCCTCCCCGCCGTCCCTGGCGGCGACTTGCCCTCGTGCGGCCGCAACAGCCCCGATTCGACCGGCACTTCACCGGCCAGCGGCAGTCCGAGGAGGCGGGACACCTCCCGGTCGTCAAGGCCGGGGGCGTACGGCCCGCGTACGGCCACGCGCAGGTCGCGCAGGACCATGCCGACGGCGGACGCCACCCGTCCGGCCGCCGCCACGGCGCGGAGTTCGGCGGGGACCACCAGGAGGCCCACGTCGAGCTGGGCGAGGGCCTCGGCGACCCCGTCGTCGAGGCGGCGGGGCAGGTCGACCACGACCGTGCCGCCGCGCCTCCTGGCCGCGGCGAGCACCGCCCGTACCGCCTGGGGCGGGATGGCGACGCAGTCGCCGCGGTCCCAGCTGAGCACCCGGAGCGAGTGGAGCTCAGGGAGGGACTCCTCCAGGGCGCCGCCGCCGACCCGGCCACGCGAGGCGGCGAACGCGGGCCAGCGCAGGCCCTCCGCCGTCTCGCCGCCGAGGAGTACATCGAGTCCGCCGCCCAGCGGATCCGCGTCCACCAGGAGCGTGCGCAGCCCCTCACGCGCGGAGGTGACGGCGAGGGCGCACGCGAGCGTGGACGCTCCGGCCCCGCCGCGGCCGCCGATCACGCCCACGGTGAGCGCGGGGCGGCCGACGCCCTCCGCCACGTCGGCGATGCGGTCGACCAGCCACTGCTCGCCGTCGGGCAGCATCAGGACGTGGTCGGCGCCGATCTCGACGGCCCGCCGCCAGACCCCCGAGTCGTCCTGGTCCCGGCCGACGAGCACCACCCCGCGTCGGCGGGCGGCCCCGCGCACCCGCCGGGCCGCGTCATCGCCGACCAGGACGAGCGGCGCCGTCTCCCAGCCGCCCCGGCGCTCCGGCACCCCGTGGTGGACCTCAGGCGTCGCGCCGGCCGCCGCGCACAGGCGCAGTAGGTCGTCGAGGAGCTCGGCGTCCTCAGTGACGATCAGCGGTCCGCCCTGTCGCCCTCCGGCGGCGTGCGGCGGATCGTGTGTGACGGTTCCGGCCATGTTTTCCATCCCCCATCGCTGTGTCTCTCGCGTCACGTCTGCGGCTCCGCGATTTCCAAAGGTGTGGAGAACCGGCACCCGGCCCTCCATATGCACGGCCGACAGAAACCGGCCAAACGCGTCCGACAAACGGAACGGGCCTTGAACTCGCCGCGAGCGAGGACGCGTTGGAATCACGGTGCGGGCATCGCGGAAATCGTGTGGATCTTGGTCCAAAACTGTGGACAACTCAGGGCCTGTGAATATCGCCTTCACCCATACCGGTGACCCCTGTACTGGCCTCTGTACGAGTTCCCCAGCGCAGCACGCCGACTACACACGGTGACGAGCCCTGGGCATGAAAAAGAGGCGGCATCAGCCGCCTCGGGTTGGCCTCACGACCACGTACAGGGAGGGAAAACGCGTCCGGACATGCGACGACCCCCACCGGGGGGGAGAGTGGGGGTCGCCTTCACGGCCGACTCGGGGGGGGGAGGAGCCGGACCGCGTTAGCACGGTCGCGAACGATCCGTGACTTCCATGGTGTACCCGAGAGGCCTCTCAGGCAAACCCACGCGCCTCACCTTACGCCGAATGGGCTGCGCCTATGCTCTGGGTTGTGGAAAACCACTCCTTGCCCCGCACAGCAGCCTTCTTTGACCTGGACAAGACGGTCATTGCGAAGTCGAGCACGCTCACCTTCGGCAAGTCCTTCTACCAAGGCGGACTGATCAACCGCAGGGCCGCCCTGCGGACCGCCTATGCGCAGTTCGTCTTCCTCACCGGTGGCGCCGACCACGACCAGATGGAGCGGATGCGCAAGTACCTGTCCGCACTCTGCCGCGGCTGGAACGTCCAGCAGGTCAAGGAGATCGTCGCCGAGACGCTGCACGACCTGATCGACCCGATCATCTACGACGAGGCGGCCTCCCTCATCGAGGAGCACCACACCGCCGGCCGCGACGTCGTGATCGTCTCCACGTCGGGCGCCGAGGTGGTCGAGCCGATCGGTGAACTCCTGGGCGCGGACCGGGTGGTGGCGACCCGCATGGTCGTGGGCGACGACGGCTGCTTCACCGGCGAGGTGGAGTACTACGCATACGGCCCGACCAAGGCCGAGGCGATCAAGGAGCTGGCGCAGTCCGAGGGGTACGACCTCGAGCGCTGCTACGCCTACAGCGACTCGGCGACCGATGTTCCGATGCTCGAGTCCGTGGGCCACCCCTATGCCGTGAACCCGGACCGCACGCTGCGCCGCGAGGCACTCGCGCGCGGGTGGCCGATTCTGGACTTCAACCGCCCGGTCCGGCTCAAGCAGCGGCTGCCCGCACTCTCCGTACCGCCCCGCCCGGCGCTGGTCGTGGCCGCGGCCGTGGGTGCGGCGGCGGCCACGGCGGGGCTCGTCTGGTACGCGAGCCGACGCAGGGCGGCGACCGTTTACGCCGGTTAGTGAGCCTTTGAACGTAAAAGTAAAGAAGCGCGGCCAGGGGTTCCGCTTCCCCCAGGGCTGGAGTACAAAGGATTCAACGGCCCGCGAGACCAAGGACATCCGAAAGGATCACCTTAATAACGCATTTGGCCCACGGACCGCGCATGAACACCGAGCACCCACGCGACGTCGACCCGTCGATTACGGGCCAGCCGCACCAGGTGACGGGCACTGTTCCCGACCTGATGGGCAATATTTCGAGGACGCTTGGTAACCCGGTGGACCATGCCAGCGGCGGTACGAATCCTCGTACCGCCGCAACCCTTTGTCAGGCCCTCCGTAGAGGGCCATTTTCATGTCAGGCGACCCCGCGCTGAAGCGCCTCGCACACCGCCGTCGACTCGCGCGCCCCCAACTCGACCGCCCTGCCGCAGTGCGAGATCCAGGCGGCCATGCCCTCCGGGGTGCCGGACACGTAACCGTCCAGCGCCGCCAGGTAGGCCGCGCGCCCCAGTTCGGCGTGGCCGACCTCCGCCGGGCACACGGACTTCGGGTCGAGGCCGCTGCCGATGAGGACGATCCGCTCGGCGGTGCGCGCGACCAGGCCGTTGTGGGAGGTGAAGGGGCGCAGCGCGAGCAGCTCGCCGTGCACGACGGCGGCGGTCACCAGCGCCGGTGCCGAGCCGCCCGCGATGATCAGGTCCGCGAGTCCGTCCAGGCGCCCGGACACCTCGGCCGCGCCCGGCAGGGGCAGTTCGACGAGCGGCTCCTCGACCAACTCCCCCTGTTGTCGCGGCCGGCCGATCGTGTCGTCGTTGCTCGCGGCCGCCACCAGGTGCAGCCTGGCGAGGACCCGGAGGGGCGACTGCCGCCAGATGGACAGCAGTTGGCCCGCCTCGGCGGACAGCCGGAGGGCCGCGCCCATGGTGCGCGCCTCCGCGTCGCCGCTGAAGTCGGTGCGCCGACGCACCTCTTCGAGTGCCCAGTCGGCCCCGGACAGCGCGGCCGAGCCCCGCGCGCCGCGCAGTGCGGCCTCGGCGGTGAGCTCGTTGCTGCGGCGCCGCATGACGCGGTGCCCGTAGACCCGGTCCACGGCCTTGCGCATGGACTCGACGGACTCGGCCACTCCGGGCAGTGTGCCCAGGGCCGCGAGCGGATCGGCGGTCGCACCTGTCGTACTCATGAGTACGACAGTAGCCATCCCAGGGGCGCGCCCCACGATTGAGTGGTCTTCTTCACGCACACCTGCCACGTACAGCTATGACGCGACTACGCTTCGTGAACATGAAAATTGCTTTCGTCGGGAAGGGCGGCAGCGGGAAGACCACCCTGTCCTCCCTGTTCGTCCGCCACCTCGCGGCCACCGCCCAACCGGTCGTCGCCGTCGACGCGGACATCAACCAGCACCTGGGCCCCGCACTCGGCCTGGACGAGTCCGAGGCCGCCGCACTGCCCGCACTCGGCGAGCACCTCCCCCTGATCAAGGACTACCTGCGCGGCACCAACCCGCGCATCACCTCCGCCGACACGATGATCAAGACCACCCCGCCCGGCGAGGGCTCCCGGCTGCTGCGGGTGCGCGAGAACAATCCGGTCTACGACGCCTGCGCGCGACCGGTGGAACTCGACGGCGGCGCCGTCCGTTTGATGGTCACGGGCCCCTTCACGGACGCCGACCTGGGGGTCTCCTGCTACCACTCCAAGACGGGAGCGGTGGAGCTGTGCCTGAACCACCTGGTGGACGGGCGCGACGAGTTCGTCGTGGTGGACATGACGGCGGGCTCGGACTCCTTCGCCTCCGGCATGTTCACCCGCTTCGACATCACGTTCCTGGTGGCCGAGCCGACCCGGAAGGGGGTCTCCGTCTATCGCCAGTACAAGGAGTACGCCCGCGACTACGGGGTCGTCCTGAAGGTCGTCGGCAACAAGGTGCGGGACCAGGGCGACCACGACTTCCTCCGCGCCGAAGTCGGGGACGACCTGCTCGTGACGGTGGGGCACTCGGACTGGGTGCGCGCCATGGAGAAGGGCCGGCCGCCCCGGTTCGAGCTCCTGGAGGACGCCAACCGCCGCGCCCTGCGCCTGCTGGAGATCGCCGCCGACGCCACGTACGAACTGCGTGACTGGGAGCGCTACACGCGTCAGACGGTGCACTTCCACCTGAAGAACGCGCAGAGTTGGGGCAACGAGCGCACGGGGGCCGACCTGGCCGCGCAGGTCGACCCCGGGTTCGTGCTCGACGAGAGCGTCACCGCCACGGTGTGAGGCGCGCCCCTTGTCGATCGTCTACTGCTTGACCGCCGGCGCCCCGGGGACGCCCTTCGGGGCCGGGGCGGGGTGGCCGGTCAGGAAGGACGTCCAGCCCGGCTTCGGCGCCTCGCCGACATTCAGGGTGCGCAGCTTGGCCAGGGTCTGCGGGTCCTGGGCGTCCAGCCAGTCGGACAGCTGACGGAACGACACGCAGCGCACCTCGGACTTGTTGCAGACCTTCTCGATGACCTCGTCGAGGGCACGCATGTACGTGCCGCCGTTCCAGGACTCGAAGTGGTTGCCGATGACCAGGGGCGCACGGTTGCCGTCGTAGGCGCGGTCGAAGCCCTTGAGCAGGCCGTCACGCATCTCGTCGCCCCACTGGTCGAACTTGTCGGGGTCGCCCTGGGTCTGCGTGCCGGACTGGTTGACCATGAAGTTGTAGTCCATGGTCAGCTGCTCGTAGGTGTGGCCGGGGAAGGGGACGAGCTGCATGGACAGGTCCCACAGCCCCTCCTTCTTCTTGGGCCAGATCTGGTCGTTGACCCCGCTGGTGTCGTAGCGGAAGCCCAACTGGCTCGCCGCCTTCATGAAGTTGGCCTGGCCCTCCAGGCAGGGCGTGCGGGCGCCGACGAGTTCCTTGTCGTAGTCGAAGGGCAGTGAAGACGCCTTCTTCATCCCGGAGTTGGTCTTCCAGGTCTTCACGAACTGCTTCGCCTGGGCGATCTCGCTCTTCCACTCGGCGACCGACCACTCGCCGACCCCGCCGTTCTTGCCGCAGAAGTGACCGTTGAAGTGGGTGCCGATCTCGTTGCCCTCCAGCCACGCCAGGCGCAGCTGCTTCACGGTGTCGGCGATGCCCTGCTCGTCGTTGAAGCCGATGTCCGAGCTGCCGGGCGAGTGCTCCGGGGGCTTGTAGAGGTCGCGCTTGTCCTCCGGCAGCATGTACACGCCGCTGAGGAAGTACGTCATGTTCGCGTGGTTGGCCTTGGAGACCTTGCGGAAGTGGGAGAACAGCTTCTGGCTGTCCTCGCCGGCGCCGTCGAAGGAGAAGACCACGAACTGCGGGGGCTTCTGGCCGGGCTTGAGCCGCTCGGGTCTGGGCAGGTGCGGCTGGGCCCCGGTGTACGACGTGGAGCCGTCCCCGATCAGGCGGACTCCGCTCTTGGGTGCCGGGGCGGGCGCCGCCTTGCGCGGACCGTGCGCTCCCTGCGGGGAACCGTTGTCACCGATCGCGCAACCGGCGAGCGACGCGGCACAGGCCGCGGCGATCACGGCGCCCGCGGTGATCCTCTGGGTGGCGGCCATGTCCGCCCACCTTCTTCCTTCGTTCGGACCGACGCCGATCAGGGCGTTTTCTGGTGATGCGCCGGGAATCCCGGCAGCGCCGCCAAGGTCGCATGGGGCCGAAGGTGGGATTAGTACGACAAGCCGATGAAATTTCCAGTTCACTCTCCGAGGTGACTTATTCGCCCATTTGCCCGCAAAGTCTATGCTTGACCTTTACTCTGCATTACGATCCATTTACCGAGCGTTGAGATATCCCGCCGCTGCACGCCGTGACCCACGGCCGCGACCGACCCCCGCCATCGACGGGGACCACCAGTTACGCGACCGCGCTGCCCCGGAGGAGACGGGAAGACATGTCAGCCTGCGTACCCACCCGCGCCACCGACTCGACTGCCAACGCGCATCGGACGAAGCGCGTCCACCCACCCCACAGCCCGCCGCCACCCCCGCGCCACCGCTTCCGTATCGCGGGCGCCGATGTGTCGGCCTCCATCGCGGTCTTCCTGATCGCCCTCCCCCTGTCCCTCGGCATCGCCCTCGCCACCGGCGCGCCCCTCCAGGCCGGCCTGGTCGCCGCCGCCGCGGGCGGACTGGTCGCCGGCCTGCTCGGCGGCTGCCCTCTCCAGGTCAGCGGCCCGGCCGCCGGACTCACCGTGGTCACCGCCGACCTGATCCACCGCTACGGATGGCGTACGACCTGCGCGGTCACCGTCCTCGCCGGACTCGCCCAACTCGCCCTGGGCTGCGTGCGCGTGGCCCGCACCGCGCTCGCCGTCAGCCCCGCGATCGTGCACGGCATGCTCGCCGGCATCGGTGTCACCATCGCCGTCGCCCAGCTGCACATCGTGCTGGGCGGCACCCCACAGAGCTCGGTCCTCGCCAACCTCCGCGCGCTGCCCGCCCAGTTGGCCGACCTGCACCCCGCCGACGTGGCGATGAGCGTGCTGACGCTGGCCCTTCTCCTGCTGTGGCCGCGCGTCCCCGGCCGGCTCGGGCATCTGATGCGCAAGATCCCGGCCGCGCTCGTCGCCGTCGCCGGAGCCACCCTCACCGCCTCCCTCGCCGGGCTGAGCCTGGCCAAGGTCGACCTTCCGTCCTGGAGCAGCCACGCGCTGGCCGGACTCCCCGAGGGCCCGGTGCTCGGCATCGCCGCCGCCGTCCTCACCACCACCCTGGTGTGCAGCGTGCAGTCACTGCTCGGCGCGGTCGCCGTGGACAAGCTGGTCGCCGGGCAGCCCGGGCTCTCCGCCCACGTCAGCCGCTCCGACCTGAACCGCGAACTGCTGGGCCAGGGCGCCGCCAACATCGTCTCCGGCGCACTCGGCGGACTGCCGGTCGCGGGCGTGGCCGTACGGAGTTCGGCGAATGTGCAAGCCGGTGCCGTGAGCCGGAACTCCACGATGCTGCACGGCGTTCTCGTAGTGATCGCCGCGCTGCTGATGGTCCCGGTGCTGGAGCTGATTCCCCTCGCTTCGCTCGCCGCACTCGTGATGGCCGTCGGCATCCAGATGGTGTCCCTGCACCACATCCGCACGGTGACCCGCCACCGCGAAGTGCTGGTCTACGCCGTCACCACCCTCGGCGTGGTCTTCCTCGGTGTCCTGGAGGGCGTGCTCCTCGGGGTCACCGTGGCCGTCGCCGTCGCCCTCAACCGCCTGGCCCACACCCGCATCACGCACGACGAGAAGGAAGGAGTCCATCACGTACACGTCCGGGGGCAGTTGACGTTCCTCGCGGTGCCGCGGCTCAGCCGCACCCTGCATCTCGTACCTCAAGGCACCCACGTCGTCGTGGAGTTGGACGGTTCGTTCATGGACCACGCGGCGTACGAGTCACTGCAGGACTGGCAGAACGCGCACACCGCGCGCGGAGGCTCCGCCGAACTGACCGGGCGGCGTACGGGAGTTCGTGACGCCGAGCCGGGCCGCACCGGGAGTGGCGCGACACCGGCCGACACCGCGACCGGCGCGACGAGCGGCACGACGACCGAGGCTTCGGCCCGCACCACGGCCAAGGCTCCGGCCGGCGAGCCGACGACGTCGACCGCCTGCCGCTGCCACCCCTGGACGCCCTGGCGCAACCACCAGTGCGACCACCCGCAGTCCGCCCCGCCGAGCGGGCACCCGGGCGAGCCCACGGACCGTCCCGCACCCGACACCGCCGCCACACCGGACGGCACCGGCAAGGACACCGGGGCCGGCACCGGCACCAACCCCGGCCCCGGCGGTCACCAACTGGCCCGTGGCATCAGCGCGTTCCAGCGCAACACCGCGCCGCTCGTGCGGGGTGAACTGGCGCGGCTGGCCAAGGAAGGGCAGCGGCCTTCACAGCTCTTCCTGACCTGTGCCGACTCGCGGCTCGTGACCTCGATGATCACCTCCAGTGGTCCAGGCGACCTGTTCGTCGTGCGGAACGTGGGCAACCTCGTGCCGCCGCCCGGCGAGGAGAGCGGGGACGACTCGGTGGCCGCAGCGATCGAGTACGCGGTGGACGTGCTGCGCGTTAGATCGATCACGGTGTGCGGGCACTCGGGGTGCGGGGCCATGCAGGCGCTGCTCAACTCCGAGCCGGGGGGCGCCCAGACGCCGCTCAAGCGGTGGCTGCGGCACGGGCTGCCGAGCCTGGAGCGGATGGCCGACGACAGCCGGCCCTGGGCGCGGCTCACCGGAAGGGCGCCCGCCGACGCCGTAGAGCAGCTGTGTCTGACCAATGTGGTGCAGCAGTTGGAGCATCTGCGGGGGCATGAGTCGGTGGCTCGGGCCTTGCGGGAGGGGGCGTTGGAACTGCACGGGATGTACTTCCATGTCGGTGAGGCGCAGGCGTACTTGCTGACCGAGGAGGAGGGGGACCAGTTCTTCGACGGAGTGGGGGTGGCGGATCTGTCGGCCTGAACCTTGTTCACCCGGCGTCCGTGGGTACGAACGACCCCCGTCACGCGCATCGCCCAGCGGGTCCGATGACAGGTCTAAACCAATATTTCGGCGACCCTTGTCATCGGACCCCCGGGTCTGATGAGCTGGCCCGGGACACAACGGACACCCTGGGAAAGGCAGATGCCGTGAGCAACGAAAGCCTGGCCAACCTGTTGCGCGAGGAGCGCAGGTTCGCACCCCCCGCCGAGCTGGCGGCGAACGCCAATGTCACGGCGGAGGCGTATGAGCAGGCCAAGGCTGACCGGCTCGGCTTCTGGGCCGCGCAGGCCCGCCGCCTGAGCTGGGCGAAGGAGCCGAGCGAGACGCTGGACTGGTCGAACCCGCCGTTCGCCAAGTGGTTCAAGGACGGCTCGCTCAACGTGGCGTACAACTGCGTGGACCGGCATGTCGAGGCGGGCAACGGCGATCGCGTCGCCATCCACTTCGAGGGCGAGCCCGGCGACAGCCGCGCGATCACCTACGCCGAGCTGAAGGACGAGGTCTCCAAGGCCGCGAACGCCCTGCTGGAGCTGGGAGTTCGGAAGGGCGACCGGGTCGCCGTCTACATGCCGATGATCCCGGAGACCGCGGTCGCGATGCTGGCCTGCGCGCGCATCGGCGCCGCGCACTCGGTCGTGTTCGGCGGTTTCTCGGCGGACGCGCTCGCGACCCGCATCCAGGACGCGGACGCCAAGGTCGTCATCACCACGGACGGCGGCTGGCGGCGCGGCAAGCCGTCCGCGCTCAAGCCGGCCGTGGACGACGCGGTCGACCGCGCGGACAGCGGCGTCGAGCACGTGCTCGTGGTCCGCCGTACGGGCCAGGACGTCGCGTGGAACGACGGGCGGGACGTGTGGTGGCACGAGATCGTCGACCGGCAGTCGGCGGAGCACATGCCCGAGGCGTTCGAGGCGGAGCAGCCGCTGTTCATCCTCTACACCTCGGGTACTACGGGTAAGCCCAAGGGCATCCTGCACACCTCCGGCGGCTACCTCACCCAGGCCGCGTACACCCACCACGCGGTCTTCGACCTCAAGCCGGAGACCGACGTCTACTGGTGCACGGCCGACGTCGGCTGGGTCACCGGTCACTCGTACATCGTCTACGGCCCGCTCGCGAACGGCGCGACGCAGGTCATGTACGAGGGCACCCCCGACACCCCGCACCAGGGCCGCTTCTGGGAGATCGTCCAGAAGTACGGGGTGACGATCCTGTACACGGCGCCGACCGCGATCCGTACGTTCATGAAGTGGGGCGACGACATCCCCGCGAAGTTCGACCTCAGCAGCCTGCGCATCCTGGGGTCCGTCGGTGAGCCGATCAACCCCGAGGCGTGGATCTGGTACCGCAAGCACATCGGCGCCGACCGGACCCCGATCGTGGACACCTGGTGGCAGACCGAGACCGGCGCGATGATGATCTCGCCGCTGCCGGGCGTGACGCAGACCAAGCCCGGTTCCGCGCAGACCCCGCTGCCCGGCATCTCCGCGACGGTCGTCGATGACGAGGCCAACGAGGTCCCGAACGGCGGCGGCGGTTACCTGGTCCTGACCGAGCCGTGGCCGTCGATGCTCCGCACGATCTGGGGCGACGACCAGCGGTTCCTCGACACGTACTGGTCGCGGTTCCCGGGCAAGTACTTCGCCGGTGACGGCGCGAAGAAGGACGACGACGGCGACATCTGGCTGCTCGGCCGCGTGGACGACGTGATGCTCGTGTCCGGGCACAACATCTCCACCACCGAGGTCGAGTCGGCGCTCGTCTCCCACCCCGCCGTCGCCGAGGCCGCCGTGGTCGGCGCGGCCGACGAGACGACCGGTCAGGCGATCGTCGCCTTCGTCATCCTGCGCGGCACGGCGAACGCCGAGGACGAGAACCTCGTCGCCGACCTGCGCAACCACGTCGGCACCGTCCTCGGCCCGATCGCCAAGCCCAAGCGGATCCTCCCGGTGGCCGAGCTGCCGAAGACCCGCTCCGGCAAGATCATGCGCCGCCTGCTGCGGGACGTGGCGGAGAACAGGCAGCTCGGGGACGTCACGACCCTGACCGACTCGACCGTCATGACCCTCATCCAGGACAAGCTCCCGGCCGCGCCCAGCGAGGACTGACCAGGACAGCGGACTGACCTGCGCATACGACGACGAAGGGCGCCCGGCGGCGAACATGCCGGGCGCCCTTTTTGCGCCTAACGTGAAACGCGTCGGACGCATCCCGCCGCACCCTGGGTAAGGTATGCAGAGCGTCAAGAACGCGCCAAGATCGTCTAGGTGTGCCGGGAAGTCTGGTCGGCAAGTGCTCCGCGCTGCCCACCGACCGGAGGTCTCCCCGTGACCGCGCCCCGCCCCACCGCCACCCGCAAAGTGCTCGGACGGCTGTCCCTGCCCGAGCGGAACTTCGTCGCGGACGCGCTGCGCACCGAGACCGTCGGCGGTGTCCTTCTCCTGATCGCCGCCGTCACCGCGCTGATCTGGGCCAACGTCCCCGCCCTGCACGACAGCTACGAGAGCGTCAGCCACTACCACCTCGGCCCCGGCGCCCTCGGCCTGCACCTCTCGGTCGCCCACTGGGCCGCCGACGGCCTCCTCGCCGTCTTCTTCTTCGTCGCCGGCATCGAGCTCAAGCGCGAACTCGTCGCCGGTGACCTGCGCGACCCCAAGGCCGCCGCCCTGCCCGTCGTGGCGGCCCTGTGCGGGATGGCCGTACCGGCACTCGTCTACACGCTGACGAACCTCACCGGCGGCGGCTCCCTCCAGGGCTGGGCGGTGCCGACCGCCACCGACATCGCCTTCGCGCTCGCCGTCCTCGCGGTCATCGGCACCTCCCTGCCGAGCGCGCTGCGCGCCTTCCTGCTCACCCTCGCCGTCGTCGACGACCTCTTCGCGATCCTGATCATCGCGGTCTTCTTCACCGCCGGCATCGACTTCGTGGCGCTCGCCGGGGCGGCCGTGGGCCTGGCCGTCTTCTGGCTGCTGCTGCGCAAGGGCGTGCGCGGCTGGTACGTCTACGTCCCGCTCGCGCTCGTGATCTGGGCGCTGATGTACAACAGCGGCGTCCACGCCACCATCGCCGGTGTCGCGATGGGCCTGATGCTGCGCTGCACCACCCGCGAGGACGAAAAGCACTCCCCCGGCGAGCACGTCGAACATCTCGTACGGCCCCTGTCGGCGGGCCTCGCGGTGCCGCTGTTCGCGCTGTTCAGCGCGGGGGTCGCCATCTCCGGCGGCGCGCTGGGCGACGTGTTCACGAAGCCCGAGACCCTCGGCGTGGTCCTCGGACTCGTCGTCGGCAAGGCGGTCGGCATCTTCGGCGGGACCTGGCTGACGGCCCGTTTCACCCGGGCCTCGCTCAGCGACGACCTCGCCTGGCCGGACGTGTTCGCGGTCGCCTCGCTGGCCGGCATCGGCTTCACCGTGTCACTGCTCATCGGGGAACTCGCGTTCGACGGCGACCAGTTGCTCACCGACGAGGTCAAGGCGGCCGTCCTCGTCGGCTCCGTCATAGCGGCCCTCGGCGCGACCGTGTTGCTCAAGCTGCGCAACGCCAGGTACCGCAGGATGTACGAGGACGAGGAGCGCGACGAAGATCTCGACGGCATCCCCGACGTCTACGAGCAGGACGACCCGGCGTACCACCTGCGCATGGCCGAACTCCACGACCGCAAGGCCGCCGAGCACCGCAGGCTCGCCGAGGTGAAGGCCGCCGAGCGACGCGGGCTTGCCGAAGTGGCGGGCGGGGCAGGCGAGGACAACGACGGTCCGGCATGATCTGACCAGACGGTACAAACACATGCAGATGAGGGAGTACGCGATGAGCGCACCCGACGGCAGCCCGGTCGGCGCCGAACGCAGCATCGGCCAGCTGTTCGCCTCGGCGACGACCGAGATGTCCGCGCTGGTGCACGACGAGATCGCGCTGGCGAAGGCGCAGCTCAAGCAGGACGTCAAGCGCGGTGTCGCGGGCGGCGGCGCGTTCACGGTCGCGGCAGTGGTTCTGCTGTTCTCCCTGCCGATGCTCAACTTCGCGCTGGCGTACGGCATTCGGACGTGGAGCGGCTGGAACATGGCGCTCTGCTTCCTGCTCTCCTTCGCCGCGAACGTGCTCGTCGCGGTCGTCCTCGCGCTGGTGGGCGTGCTCTTCTTTAAGAAGGCCGCGAAGAGCAAGGGCCCGCAGAAGGTGGCCGCTTCGGTCAAGGAGACCGCGGGCGTCCTGGGCAACGCCAAGCCGCATCCCCGCGCGGCGATCGAGGACCGTGTCCCCGAAGCCATCGAGGCTGTGGCACGCTCGTCCTCATGACGGACCCCGCCAATCCTTGGGCGCAACCTGCTTCGGTCGTACGGCTCGACATTCCCGGCGGGCGCGAGGTGACCCACCGGGATGTCGCGGCCAACGGCGCCCGCTTCCACATCGCGGAGGTGGGCGACGGGCCGCTGGTGCTGCTGCTGCACGGCTTCCCCCAGTTCTGGTGGACCTGGCGGCACCAGCTCGGCGCGCTGGCCGACGCCGGGTTCCGGGCCGTCGCCATGGACCTGCGGGGCGTCGGCGGCAGCGACCGCACCCCGCGCGGCTACGACCCGGCCAACCTCGCCCTCGACATCACCGGCGTGATCCGCTCCCTCGGCGAGCCGGACGCCGCGCTCGTCGGGCACGACCTCGGCGGCTATCTCGCGTGGACGGCCGCCGCGATGCGCCCCAAGCTGGTGCGCCGGCTCGCCGTCTCCTCGATGCCGCACCCCCGGCGCTGGCGCTCGGCGATGCTCTCCGACGTCAGGCAGTCGACCGCGAGTTCCTACATCTGGGGGTTCCAGCGGCCCTGGATCCCCGAGCGGCAACTCCTCGCCGAGGACGCCGAGTTGGTGGGCAAGCTGATCCGGGACTGGTCCGGCGCGAGCCTGCCCGACGACGAGGCGGTCGAGGCGTACCGGCGGGCGATGCTGATCCCGTCGACCGCGCACTGCTCGATCGAGCCGTACCGCTGGATGGTGCGGTCGATGGCACGCCCGGACGGCATCCAGTTCAACCGGCGCATGAAGCGCCCGGTGCGGGTTCCGACGCTGCATCTGCACGGCTCGCTCGACCCGGTGCTGCGCACCCGCAGCGCGGCCGGTTCCGGGGAGTACGTCGAAGCGCCGTACCGCTGGCGGCTGTTCGACGGTCTCGGGCACTTCCCGCACGAGGAGGACCCGGTGGCCTTCTCGACCGAACTGGTCAACTGGCTCAAGGACCCCGAACCCGATCGTTGACCGACGGGTGACCCATGCATGACCGATGCGTGACCGGTCCGCTGCGCCCGGTATCCGGATATGAACACCTGTCCTACGAACGGCTACTTGCCTCGCGCATAGGCCAATTGGGGCCCCAAGGGGTGGTTATCGACCTTGGGGCAGGGGCAGACGGAGGGGTATGGGCTGGACGCACGACTACAGTGACGCAGCACGCAACCGCCGCTCGGACCACGGTCTGAGCTCCCACCAACGAGGCGCCCCGCAACTCCAGGGCACAGACCTCAGGGTGGGGATCCCGCGCATTCTGCGCCGCCGGGCCCGCTGGGTCTCGGTACGGCTGCGTCATCCTCGAGGCTGACGCAGCCCCCCCCTTTTAAGAAGCCGGGCTCACAGCGCGCAACTGTCGCTGTCCACCTGCTCGTTGGCACTGCGCCCCTTGACGATGTCCGCCTGGATCTCGTCCGCGGTGAGCGCGTACCCGGTGTCGGGGTCGTCGAGGGACTTCGCGAAGACCACGCCGTACACCTTGCCCTCGGGCGTGAGCAGCGGGCCGCCGGAGTTGCCCTGGCGGACGGTCGCGTAGAGGGAATACACATCGCGGCGGACCGTGCCGCGGTGGTAGATGTCCGGGCCGTTGGCCGTGATGCGGCCACGCACGCGTGCGGCACGGACGTCGTACGACCCGTTCTCCGGGAAGCCGGCGACGATCGCGCTGTTGCCGCTCACCGCGTCCTTGGTCGCGAACTGCAGGGAGCGCGCCTTCAGGTCGGGTACGTCGAGTACGGCGATGTCGCGGTGCCAGTCGTAGAGGACGACCTTGGCGTCGTACTTCCGGCCCTGGCCGCCTATCTGGACGGTGGGTTCGTCCACGCCGCCGACGACGTGCGCGTTGGTCATGACGCGGCGGTCGCCGAAGACGAAGCCGCTGCCCTCCAGGACCTTGCCGCAACTCTGGGCCGTGCCCATGACCTTGACGATGGACTGCTGGGCGCGGGTGGCGACCGCGCTGGAGGCGAGGGCCGGGTCGGGTGGCTGGACGTCGTTGATCGGCTCGTTCGCGAACGGGCTGAAGACCTGCGGGAAGCCGTTCTGCGCGAGGACCGAGGAGAAGTCCGCGAACCAGGTGTCGGCCTGCGCGGGCAGCGCCCGGGAGACCCCGAGCAGCACCTTGGAGCTGCGGACCTCCTTGCCGAGCGTCGGCAGGGTGGTGCCGGCCAGCGCGGAGCCGATCAGCCAGGCGACCAGGAGCATCGCGAGGACGTTGACGAGGGCGCCGCCGGTCGCGTCCAGGGCGCGGGCCGGGGACCAGGTGATGTACCGGCGCAGCTTGTTGCCCAGGTGGGTGGTCAGGGCCTGGCCGACGGAGGCGCAGACAATGACGATGATGACCGCGACGACGGCCGCGGTGGTGCTGACCTCCGACTTCTCGGTCAGCGCGTCCCAGATCACGGGCAGCGTGTAGACGGCGACGAGACCGCCGCCCAGGAACCCGATCACCGACAGGATGCCGACGACGAACCCCTGGCGATAGCCCACGATCGCGAACCACACGGCGGCGACCAGCAACAGGATGTCCAGCACATTCACGACGGACACCTTGTCATGACCGCCAGTCGAGAGGGACCTGCTTCTCGCGGTCCCAGGGGCGCTCCCAACCGGAGTAGTGCAGCAGGCGGTCGATGACTCCGGCCGTGAAGCCCCAGACGAGGGTCGATTCGACCAGAAATGCCGGACCCAGGAAGCCGCTGGGGTGCGTGACGGTGACCCTGTTGGCCGGATCCGTGAGATCCGCCACGGGGACCGTGAACACGCGTGCCGTCTCGTTCGGATCGACCACCCCGACCGGTGTCGGCTCGCGCCACCAGCCCAGCACCGGTGTCACCACGAAGCCGCTCACCGGGATGTACAGCTTGGGCAGCACCCCGAAGAGCTGCACTCCGGCCGGGTCGAGCCCGGTCTCCTCCTCGGCCTCGCGGAGAGCGGCCCGCAAGGGCCCGTCGCCCGTCGGATCACCGTCCTCGGGGTCGAGGGCACCACCGGGGAAGGACGGCTGACCGGCATGCGACCGGAGCGAACTCGACCGCTCCATGAGCAGCAACTCGGGCCCCTGATCGCCCTCCCCGAAGAGGATCAGCACCGCCGACTGCCGCCCCGCCCCGTCCTCCGGCGGCAGGAACCGGCTCAACTGGAGCGGCTCGACCGTCTCCACGGCGTGCACCACCGGATCGAGCCAGCCGGGCAGCCCCTCCTTGCTGAGCACCACACCCTGGGTATTGCTCGCGTGTGTCATCCCCCACCCCCGTTCCCACTGATCAACGCCCGATACCTCCGAGATCGTTCCGTCATCCGGCCCTCGATGTCCTGCCGGTTCCCGTCACGCCGATCCCAGCGGCGGCGCCGGTTTGCCGCCCGCGTCCAGATAGGCCTGCGGCGGGTTCAGACGCTGGCCCGGATAGCCGCCCTTCTCGTACTTGAGCAGCTTCTTCGCCTTCTCCGGGTCGGTCTCGCCCTCGCCGTACGCCGGGCAGAGCGGGGCGATGGGGCAGGCGCCGCAGGCGGGCTTGCGGGCATGGCAGATCCGGCGGCCGTGGAAGATCACGTGGTGGGACAGCATCGTCCAGTCGCTCTTCGGGAAGAGCGCTCCCACGGCGGCCTCGATCTTGTCGGGCTCGGTCGCCTCGGTCCACTTCCAGCGCCGTACGAGCCGCTGGAAGTGCGTGTCCACGGTGATGCCGGGCCGCCCGAAGGCGTTGCCGAGCACCACGAAGGCGGTCTTGCGGCCCACACCGGGCAGCTTGACGAGATCTTCGAGCCGGCCGGGAACCTCGCCGCCGAAGTCGGCCACCAGGGCCTTGGAGAGCCCTATCACCGACTTGGTCTTGGCCCGGAAGAACCCGGTCGGGCGGAGGATCTCCTCGACCGCCTCCGGGTCGGCGACGGCCAGGTCCTCGGGGGTCGGGTACTTGGCGAACAGGGCCGGCGTCGTCTGATTGACCCTCAGGTCGGTCGTCTGGGCGGACAGGACCGTGGCGACGACGAGCTGGAAGGGGTTCTCGAAGTCGAGTTCCGGGTGGGCGTACGGATAGATCTCGGCCAGTTCGCGATTGATGCGGCGGGCACGGCGGACGAGGGCGGTGTGCGATTCGCTCTTCACGCCGGCCACCACTTTTGCCCCCTTTGTCGCTTTCCTGCCGCCACCCTTGCCGCCGTCAGGGCCCTGTTCGCCCACAGCGGAATCACGAGGTACAACCATCCGCCCAGCCCCCTTGGCCTGTGCTCTCACCGGCGATTTGGACACCCGGCCAGCCTAGAGCCCGCCACTGACATCCGCCCCGGACCCCGAAGATCAGCCCCCAATTGGACCCCTGCCGCTTACCTCGGGACACCAGTGCGGCATCCTTGTGACAGATCACACTGTTTGGACGGTCCAGCAAAATGGGGAGCACGGTCCCCTGGTACCAAGGGGGAGCACCATCCCCTGAGCAGGTCGACAAGGAGAGAACTCGTGGACGACGTTCTGCGGCGCGCCCCGCTCTTCGCGGCGCTCGATGACGATCAGGCCGCGGAGCTGCGCGCCTCCATGAGTGAGGTGACCCTCGCGCGCGGGGACTCGCTCTTTCACGAGGGTGACCCGGGCGACCGGCTCTACGTGGTCACCGAGGGCAAGGTGAAGCTCCACCGCACCTCCCCGGACGGCCGCGAGAACATGCTGGCCGTCCTCGGCCCCGGCGAGCTGATCGGCGAGCTGTCGCTGTTCGACCCGGGCCCGCGTACGGCGACCGCCAGCGCGCTGACCGAGGTCAAGCTGCTCGGCCTCGGCCACGGCGACCTCCAGCCCTGGCTGAGCGCCCGCCCCGAGGTGGCCTCCGCGCTGCTGCGCGCGGTCGCCCGCCGGCTGCGCAAGACCAACGACGCGATGTCCGACCTGGTCTTCTCGGACGTCCCCGGCCGCGTGGCCCGCGCCCTGCTGGACCTCTCCCGCCGCTTCGGCGTGCAGTCCGAGGAGGGCATCCACGTGGTGCACGACCTCACCCAGGAGGAGCTGGCCCAGCTGGTCGGCGCGTCCCGCGAGACGGTCAACAAGGCGCTCGCGGACTTCGCGGGCCGCGGCTGGCTGCGCCTGGAGGCCCGCGCGGTGATCCTGCTGGACGTGGAGCGGCTGGCGAAGCGCTCGCGCTAGCCACAGCATTTCGTACGACTTCGAAGGGCCCTGCTCGTACGGCGGGGCCCTTCGCGTATCGCCAGGGGTGGGGATGTACGAGGACAAGGCGTCGGATCCGGGCTGGAAACACTCCTGGTGGCGAAGATCGGCGCGCCGGCTGTGGAGAACGCCCGACGAGAAGGGCGACCTCGGCGGAAAACCGCTGGGCCTGTGGCTGACGGACGACACCGTCGTCATCGCCCGCGCCGACGGGGTGCGGGCCTTCCGGGCCACCACGGGCGAACCGCGGTGGACCTGGCGGCCGCCGGGCGAGCAGGTCGTCGGCATGGTGTCCGCCGACGCCGAGAGCGGCGTGGGGGTGGTGATGCACTACGACGACGACCGGCGCCGGGACATGAGACGGGTCGGCCTCACCTCGCTGGCGGTGGCCACGGGCGAGGTCGTACGGCGCCGCAAGCAGGACACGGCCCCGCTGGGTCACATACCGTCCAAGGTCGCCCTCGGCGGCGGTCTCCTCGCGACGGCCGGCGAGTCCTGGAAGGACGGGGAGGCGCGGCCGGTGATGCGCGCCCTCGACGTGGACACGGGCGAGGTCCGTTGGAAACACGAACTCACCGACCCGCGCGTGGAGAGCGCGTCCGTGATCAGCGCCCGTCCCTTCGTGGCCGCCCTGAGGACGCGCGGCGTGCGCGGCCGGCACAGTCTCCTGGTCCTGGGCGACGGCGGGACGGGGGCCGTGACGCTTGCCCTCCCGGAGGGGTACGAGCGGTTCGGCGAGCAGGTCGCCGTGGCCGGTGACGTCCTGGTGGTGGGCCTGGTCCCCAAGGACAGGGCCGAGCTGGACCGAGGCAACCGGCTCGGGGCGTACTCCGTCTCCTCCGGGGAGCTCCTGTGGGAGTGGCACGGCAAGGAGACGTACCAGGACGGCGTCCTCGCCCACCGGGGCCGGCTGCTGGTCGTGCACGAGTACGGCGGCCGCCTCAGCGTGCTCGACCCCGCCGACGGCAGCGTGGTGGCCCGGCGCAGGCTGCCCGGCACCGCGTTCGACTCGCTCGTCGCCGCGTCCGGCGACCTGGTGGCGGTGGGCTGCGAGGCCGGCGACTACAGCCACGGGTTACGGGTGTTCCGCTGGAGGTGACCCCCGTCCGCCGCCCGTAAATGCACTCTCCGGGGACCCGTCTCCCGGCACAGTGCTCCCATGGCCGGAACCGTTCACCGCAGAGGGCTCGACGCCCAGGGACACATCGAGCGCGAGGGCTCCCTGGGCCGTATCCCGCGCGCCTTTCGGCCGGTCGTCGCCACCGCGCGGGACCGGCTGATCGACGTCTACGGGGGACGCCTCAACAGCGCGTACCTCTACGGGTCGATCCCGCGCGGCACCGCGCGCGTGGGGCGCAGCGATCTGGACCTGCTCGTGGTGACGCGCCGGGAGCCGACCGAGGAGGACCGGGACGCGGCCCGGAGCCTCGGCGAGGCGCTCGACAAGGAGTTCCCGGAGATCGACGGGGTCGGCACGCTCCTGTACGGCCGGGCACGGCTGCTGAGCGAGCCGGAGACGTACGACCTGGGATGGTTCGTGGCGTGCCTGTGCACACCGCTGCTCGGGGAGGACCTCGCCGAGGACCTGCCCCGCTACCGTCCCGACGCGCTCCTCGCCCGGGAGACGAACGGCGACCTGGCCCGGCTGCTCCCCCGCTGGCGCGAACGCGTCGCCGCCGCCGGGGACACGGACGAGGCCCGTAGACCCCTGGTCCGCTTCATGTCCCGGCATCTCGTCCGCACCGGCTTCACGCTCGTGATGCCCCGCTGGAACGGCTGGACCAGCGACCTGCGGGAGATGGCCGAGGCGTTCGCGGAGTACTACCCGGAGCGTTCGCAGGACCTGCGCAAGGCGGCGGAGTTGGGCTACGAGCCGACGGGCGACGCGGGCGTCCTGCGGTCGTACCTCGACGATCTGGGCCCGTGGCTGGCCGCCGAGTACGCGCGCGTGCACGGCATCAAGGCGCCCCGCCCGGACATCGCCTAGATCAGGCCGTGTTCCTTGAGGTAGTCCAACTGGGCCCGTACGGACAGCTCCGCCGCCGGCCACAGGGAGCGGTCGACGTCCGCGTACACGTGGGCGACGACCTCGGCCGGGCTCCGGAGACCGTTCTCGACGGCCGTCTCGATCTGGGCGAGCCGGTGGGCGCGGTGGGCGAGATAGAACTCGACGGCACCCTGGGCGTCCTCCAGGACGGGCCCGTGGCCCGGCAGGACGGTGTGGACGCCGTCGTCGACCGTGAGGGACCGCAGCCGCCGCAGCGAGTCCAGGTAGTCCCCCAGGCGGCCGTCAGGATGGGCCACGACGGTCGTACCGCGCCCCAGGACGGTGTCCCCGGTCAGGACGGCCTGATCGGCCGGGAGATGGAAGCACAGGGAGTCCCCGGTGTGCCCGGGCGTCGACACGACGACCAGCTCCAGCCCGCCGACCCGGATCACGTTCCCGGCGGCGAGCCCCTCGTCCCCGAGCCGCAGCGCCGGATCCAGCGCGCGCACCTTCGTGTCCGTCAACTCGGCGAACCGAACGGCACCTTCGGCGTGGTCGGGGTGCCCGTGCGTCAACAGGGTCAGCGCGACGCGTTTCCCCGCCTTCTCGGCGGTGTCGACGACATTCCGAAGATGTCCCTCGTCCAACGGCCCCGGATCGATCACCACCGCCAACTCGGAGTCCGGCTCCGCGACGATCCACGTGTTCGTCCCGTCCAGCGTCATCGCGGACGCGTTGGGCGCGAGCACGTTGACGGCACGGGCGGTGGCGGGGCCGGTGAGAACTCCGCCGCGTGGCTGGCCGGGGAGGGCGGCTGCGTCGGTCATGCGGGGGCGCCTTCCTTGGGGGTGGCGGAGGTGCCGCTCGGTGGGGTGGTCATGCGGGCGCCCCACCCGTGGGGATGCGCTTCGTGAACTCCTCGTGGCCCGGCCAGGACAGGACGACCTCGTCGGCCTCCAGGCGGGCCCGGGCGAGGACGGGCGTCAGATCGCGCTCCGGGGCCGCCGCCAGCGCCTCGGCCGCACTGCCGTACGGGATCAGTCCGCGCAGGGTCGCGATGGTGGGCGGCATCATCGTCAGATCGCCCTTGTCGTACGACGACGCCGCCTCGCCCGGGGCGATCCACACCGTGCGGTCGGCCTCCGTGGAGGCGTTGCGGGTGCGCTGGCCCTCCGGGAGGACGGCGACGAAGAACCAGGTGTCGTAGCGGCGGGTCTCGAACTCCGGGGTGATCCAGCGGGCCCACGCGCCCAGCAGGTCGGAGCGCAGGACCAGGCCGCGGCGGTCGAGGAACTCCGCGAAGGACAGGTCACGGGCGACCAGGGCGGCGCGGTCGGTCTCCCAGCCGGCGCCCGTGGTGTCGCCGACCACGGAGTCGGGGGTCGGTCCGGCGAGCAGGACGCCCGCCTCCTCGTACGTCTCCCGTACGGCCGCGCACACGATCGCTTGGGCCGCCGTCTCGTCGACGCCCAGCCGGTTCGCCCACCACGCGCGCGTGGGGCCCGCCCAGCGGACGTGGTGGTCGTCGTCGCGCGGATCGACACCGCCGCCCGGGTACGCGTACGCGCCCCCGGCGAAGGCCATGGAGGCGCGTCTGCGCAGCATGTGGACGGCGGGTCCGGTGTCGGGTCCGGTGTCCCTGAGGAGCATCACCGTGGCCGCCCTCCGGGGCACCACCGGCGTGAGCCGGCCCTCCGCGAGCGCCCGGATGCGCTCGGGCCACTCCGCCGGGTACCACTGACCGTTCGCCATGGGCGGAGGCTATCCCGTAGTGCGCGGATGTTCGAGAGGCAACCACACGTGCCCCTGGACAGCGATTACGCCCGATCGCGCACTCCGGGACAGCGACTACGCCTGCGTCAGCTCCACCTGGATCTCGACCTCGACCGGCGAGTCCAGCGGCAGTACGGCCACGCCGACCGCGCTCCGCGCGTGCACGCCCTTGTCCCCGAGGACCTCGGCGAGCAGCTCGCTGGCGCCGTTGATCACGCCGGGCTGGCCGGTGAAGTCGGAGGCCGAGGCGACGAAGCCGACGACCTTCACCACGCGCGCGACGCGGTCCAGGTCGCCGGTCACGGACTTGACGGCGGCGAGGGCGTTCAGCGCGCAGGTTCGGGCCAGTTCCTTGGCCTCCTCGGCGGTGACCTCAGCGCCCACCTTGCCGGTGACGGGGAGCTTGCCGTCCACCATGGGCAGTTGGCCCGAGGTGTAGACGTAGACACCGCTCTGCACGGCGGGCTGGTACGCGGCGAGCGGCGGGACGACCGCCGGCAGGGTCAGACCGAGCTCGGCCAGCCGGGCGTCGACGGCGCTCATGCCTTCTCCCGCTTGAGGTAGGCCACCAGTTGCTCGGGGTTGTTCGGCCCGGGCACGACCTGGACGAGCTCCCAGCCGTCCTCGCCCCAGGTGTCCAGAATCTGCTTCGTGGCGTGGACGAGCAGCGGCACAGTCGAGTATTCCCACTTGGTCATGCGGCCGACTTTAGCCGCTGCGAACCGGCCGTCAGTGGTCGCGTTATCCACAGCCTCCCGCTTGGTTCGGGCGCGGACTGGTTAGGCTCGAAGGCGTGAGCAGGCTCCAGGTCGTCAGTGGCAAGGGCGGTACCGGCAAGACCACGGTGGCCGCAGCCCTCGCGCTGGCCCTGGCCACCGAGGGGAAGCGGACGCTTCTCGTCGAGGTCGAGGGTCGCCAGGGCATCGCGCAGCTCTTCGAGACGGAGACGCTGCCCTATGAGGAGCGGAAAATCGCCGTCGCTCCCGGGGGCGGGGAGGTGTACGCCCTGGCCATCGACCCCGAACTGGCCCTTCTGGACTACCTCCAGATGTTCTACAAACTCGGCGGCGCGGGCCGCGCCCTGAAGAAACTCGGCGCGATCGACTTCGCCACCACGGTCGCACCCGGCCTCCGGGACGTCCTCCTGACCGGCAAGGCCTGCGAGGCCGTACGCCGCAAGGAGAAGAGCGGACGGTTCGCCTACGACTACGTCGTCATGGACGCGCCGCCGACGGGCCGCATCACCCGCTTCCTCAACGTCAACGACGAGGTCGCCGGGCTCGCGAAGATCGGCCCGATACACAATCAGGCGCAGGCGGTGATGCGGGTGCTGAAGTCCCCGGAGACGGCCGTGCACCTGGTGACGCTCCTTGAGGAGATGCCCGTCCAGGAGACCGCGGACGGCATCGCCGAACTGCGGGCGGCGCGGCTGCCGGTGGGCCGGATCATCGTGAACATGGTGCGCCCCGAGGTGCTGGACGCGACCGACCTCGATCTCGTACGGGCCGTGCCGCGCACCGCGGTGGCCCAGGCGCTGTCCGCCGCGGGCCTCGGCGGGGCCCGGCGCGGCGGCAACGCCGAGAAGCTGGTGGACCCGCTGCTCGCGCAGGCCGAGGAGTACGCCGAGCGGTACGCGCTGGAACACGACCAGCGGGCCGTACTCGGCGAGCAGGGCCTGCCGTTGCACGAACTGCCGTTGCTCGCCGAGGGCATGGACCTCGCGGGCCTGTACGAACTCGCCACCGAGCTGCGGAAGCAGGGGATGTCATGAGTCCGGACCCGGCCCGCGCACAGGACACCGCCGACGGCTCCCGCTCCCATCACATCTCCCACGCGCGCGTGCTCGACGTCGATCCACTGATCGACGACCCGGAGACCCGGATCGTGGTGTGCTGCGGCTCGGGCGGGGTCGGCAAGACGACCACCGCGGCGGCGCTCGGGCTGCGGGCCGCGGAGCGGGGGCGCCGGGTCGTCGTCCTCACCATCGACCCGGCCCGGCGGCTCGCCCAGTCCATGGGCATCGACTCGCTGGACAACACCCCGAGGCGCGTGAAGGGCGTCGACGGGAACGGCGAACTGCACGCCATGATGCTCGACATGAAGCGCACCTTCGACGAGATCGTCGAGGCGCACGCGGACCGTGAGCGGGCGGCCGCGATTCTCAACAACCCGTTCTACCAGTCGCTTTCGGCGGGCTTCGCGGGCACGCAGGAGTACATGGCGATGGAGAAGCTGGGCCAGTTGCGCGCCCAGCACGACTGGGACCTGATCGTGGTGGACACCCCGCCGTCCCGCTCGGCGCTCGACTTCCTGGACGCGCCGAAACGTCTCGGCTCGTTCCTGGACGGCAAGCTGATCCGGCTGCTGACCGCGCCGGCGAAGCTCGGCGGCCGGGCCGGGATGAAGTTCCTCAACGTCGGCATGTCGCTGATGACCGGCACGCTCGGCAAGCTGCTCGGCGGTCAACTGCTCAAGGACATCCAGACGTTCATCGCCGCGATGGACACCACCTTCGGCGGGTTCCGCACGCGCGCGGACGCGACGTACAAGCTGCTCCAGGCGCCCGGCACCGCGTTCCTGGTGGTCGCGGCCCCAGAGCGGGACGCGTTGCGCGAGGCCGCGTACTTCGTGGAGCGGCTGGCGGCCGAGGAGATGCCGCTGGCCGGTCTGGTCCTCAACCGGGTCCACGGCAGCGGAGCCGCCCGGCTGTCGGCCGAGCGGGCACTCGCCGCCGCGGAAAATCTTGAGGAGCCCCGCATTGTCGATCAGATGGGCGGGAAAGCTGGACTTCGTAACTCTCCCGACACGTACGGCAGTTCAGAATCTCCCGCTTCCGAGACAGCGGCTCGTGCCGCAGCTCCTGACGAAGGCTCCCCCGCCGACACGGACCAGGAGCGGTCCGCCGCCACGGACGATCAGCCGACCGACGACGAGCGATCCGTGGACCAACTCACCGCAGGCCTGCTCAAGTTGCATGCCGATCGGATGCGGCTGCTCTCACGTGAGCAGCGCACACGTGACCGCTTCACCGCACGCCACCCCGAGGTGGCCGTGGCCGAAGTGGCCGCGCTGCCCGGCGATGTACACGACCTCGCGGGGCTGCGGGACATCGGGAACCGGCTCGCGGCCGGTCGGCCGGAGCTGCCCGAGACGAAGGTCTGACGCGCGCCCCGGGGATCGCCCGGGGTCGATCGGCCCCTACGGGACCGGCGTCAGCCCACCGCCGCGTAGTTCTCGTAGATCTCGTCGTCGTCGAGGGGGATGATGCCGACCCCTCGTTCGTACTCGATACGCGCGGTCTCCAGTAGCCGGCGCCATGAAGTGACAGTGGGCCGCCTGCGCAGCAGTGCGCGGCGCTCCCGCTCCGTCATTCCTCCCCACACGCCGAATTCGACGCGGTTGTCGAGCGCATCGGCGAGGCACTCCGTGCGTACCGGACATCCGGTGCACACTGCCTTCGCCCTGTTCTGCGCTGCTCCTTGAACGAACAGTTCATCCGGATCGGTAGTGCGGCAGGCCGCCTGCGCACTCCAGTCGGTAACCCAGCCCATACCGGCGCCGTCCTCTCCCGAATCGAGGCTCCCCCACGGCGGCAGCGGCATATTCACCGCCGCCAGTTGAGGACGTTACGGAAGGCGGGCACAGCGCAACACCCCCTTCGGGCCCAATCTTGAATGGCCCGAACGGACTATGGGTAAGCGGCAGATCACCCGGGGGAGTGAGCTGGCGACATGCGTGACTTTCCCGGCAAAGCGGGACGGTTGACATGCGCCACAAGGGGCACCAGGTGACACAGGAGGCGGATTCGGACACGCCCCCGACAAAAACTGGGGAACGACCGGAACGATTCGGGGTCGCCGGACGTATTGATACGTGACCGCTCTGCTGTGACAGTTGAGTGCAGCTTAGGCCAAGGCCTATACACGTGTCCGGCGAATGAGAACGTAGGCTGCCCCCATGCCAAAAAAGCGCTCGGGTGGTGGTCTGTCCCCCATGCAGCAGGCCGCCAAGTTCCTCGGTGTCAGTGTGCTCGCCGGTGCCGTCATGGCCGGGATCGCGATGCCCGCCGCCGGCGCGCTGGGACTCGCCGCCAAGGGGTCGGTCCAGGGATTCGACGACATCCCGGACAGTCTGAAGAGCCCTCAGCTGAGCCAGCGCACCACGATCCTGGACAGCAAGGGCAACCAGTTGGCCTCGGTCTACTCCCGTGACCGCACGGTGGTGGAGCTCAAGGACATCGCGCCGTACATGCAGAAGGCGATCGTCGCGATCGAGGACTCGCGCTTCTACCAGCACGGCGCGATCGACCTCAAGGGCGTCCTGCGCGCCCTCAACAAGAACGCGCAGAGCGGCGGGGTGTCCGAGGGCGCCTCGACCCTCACGCAGCAGCTGGTGAAGAACTACTTCGTCGAGGAGGCCGGTGACGACCCGACGAAGGTCGCGCAGGCCACCCAGCAGACGCTCGGCCGCAAGGTCAAGGAACTGAAGTACGCGATCCAGATCGAAGAGAAGCTCGGCAAGAAGAAGATCCTTGAGAACTACCTCAACATCACCTTCTTCGGCGAGCAGGCCTACGGCGTCGAGGCCGCGTCCGAGCGCTACTTCTCCAAGCACGCCAAGGACCTGAACCTCCAGCAGTCGGCACTCCTCGCGGGCATCGTCCAGTCGCCCACGCGCTACGACCCGATCAACGACGAGGCCGAGGCCAAGAAGCGGCGCAACACCGTCCTGGCCCGCATGGCCGAGGTCGGCGACATCTCCAAGGCGGAGGCCCTGGCGGCCGAGAAGACCGACCTCGGCCTGAAGGTCAGCCAGCCGAAGAACGGCTGCATCACCGCGGTCAAGGGCGCCAGCTTCTTCTGCAAGTACGTCGAGAACGTCTTCCTGAGCGACCCGGTCTTCGGCAAGACCAAGGAGGCCCGGGCGAAGATCTGGAACCAGGGCGGCCTGACGATCCGTACGACGCTGGACCCGCAGGCGCAGGCCTCGGTGCAGGCCTCGCTCAAGGACCACATCTACAAGTCGGACTCGGTCGCCGCGGCGGCCACGCTCGTCCAGCCCGGCACCGGCAAGATCCTCGGCATGGGCCAGTCGAGGCCGTACGGCTACGGCAAGAACGAGACGGAGTACAACTACTCGGTCAACGCCGACATGGGCGGCTCGAACTTCGGCTTCCCGACCGGTTCGACGTTCAAGCCGTTCGTCGCCGCGGCCGCGCTGGAGCAGGGCCTGCCGGCCACCCAGCAGTACCCGGCGCCGTACTCGATGGACTACCCGAGCCCCGTCTCGACCTGTAGCGGCAAGAACTGGGTCAACACCGGCGGCGCGACGGTGGAGAACGAGAGCGAGTCGGAGAAGGGTCCGTACGCGCTGAAGGAGGCGATGGCCAAGTCGGTCAACACCTACTTCGTGCAGATGATCTCCGACATCGGTCTGTGCCCCGTGGTGAACATGACCAGCAAGCTCGGGGTCGTGCAGGGCAACGGCGACAAGATCCCCGAGGTCCCGGCCATCGCGCTCGGCTCCAAGGGCCTCTCGCCGCTGACGATGGCCTCCGCGTACGCGGCCTTCGCCAACGAGGGCACGTACTGCACCCCGATCGCCATCGAGTCCATCACCCAGAAGGTGGGCAACGAGCAGAAGTCGCTCGCCGTCCCCAAGTCCACCTGCTCGCGGGCGATGAGCAAGAAGACCGCCGACACGATCAACACCGTGCTGCGTGGCGTGGTCGACTCCGGCACCGGCCAGGAGGCCGGCCTCACCGACCGCGAGAGCGCCGGTAAGACGGGTACGACGGACGCGCGCAAGAACGCCTGGTTCGTCGGCTACACCCCGAACCTGGCCGGCGCGGTCTGGGTCGGCAGCCCCAAGCAGAACGTCGAGATGACCAACATCCGCATCGGCGGCGTCTGGCACACCGAGGTCTACGGCGCCGACACCCCCGGCCCGATCTGGAAGGACGCCATGTCCGGCGCCCTGGAGGGCAAGCAGGCCGAGAACTTCCAGCTCGTCAACATCCCCGACCCCGTCAAGAAGGACAAGGGCAACGACGGCGGCAAGAACAACGACAACGGGGGCAACGACAACGGCGGCCTGACCACCGACGGCGGCACCACCGGCACGACCGACGGCGGCACCACCCCGACCCCGACGTTCTCCCTCCCCGACGGCTTCATCCAGGGCAACGACAACGGCGGCAACAACGGCAACGGGAACGGCGGCAACAGGGGCTAGCACCCCGGCTGTCGGCAGTCCTTCCGCTTCTTCGTCTACGACGACGGGGGCGCCCCTTGTGGAAAGGGGCGCCCCCGTCGTCGTAGACGCACGTCTGCCGTTGTCGCGCGGCAGGCGGCAGGCGGCAGGCGGCTCAGCCGTCAGCCGGCGAGGAGCTTCTTCACCACGGCGGCGACGCGGCCGCCCTCGGCGAGGCCGGCGACCTTCGGGTTCACGATCTTCATGACGGCGCCCATGGCGCGCGGGCCCTCGGCACCGGCCGCCTTGGCCTCCTTGACGGCCTGGGAGACGATCGCGGTCAGCTCCTCGTCGCCGAGCTGCTTGGGCAGGTACTCGGCGAGGATCTCGCCCTCCGCCTTCTCCTGCGCGGCCGACTCGGGGCGACCGCCCTGCGCGAAGGCGTCCGCGGCCTCGCGGCGCTTCTTCGCCTCCTTGTTGATCACCTTGAGGACCTCGTCGTCGGAGAGTTCGCGCTTCTCCTTGCCGGCGACCTCCTCCTTGGTGATCGCGGCGAGCGTCAGCCGGAGCGTGGAGGAGCGCAGCTTGTCCTGCGCCTTGATCGCGGTGTTGAGGTCTTCCTGCAGCTTCGACTTGAGCGTGGTGGTCATGGGTTTGATTCTCGCAGGTGCGCAACCGGCTCCGCCCGCCGATTTACCGGGCACTGGCGGACGGGGTGTCAGTGGGGTCTGACACGATGGCGGTATGCGCGCGCGATATGGAGTACCCCTGGGAATTGCGGCGGCCGGCGCCGCCGGTGTCGTCTACGCGGCGGCCTTCGAGGTCCGCTCCTTCCGCCTGCGCCGGGTCACGGTCCCGGTGCTGCCGGCCGGCATGCGCCCGCTCAGAGTCCTCCAGGTCTCCGACATCCACATGGTCGGCAGCCAGCGCAAGAAGCAGCGCTGGCTGCGCTCGCTGGCGGGCCTGCGCCCCGACTTCGTGATCAACACCGGCGACAACCTCTCCGACCCGGAGGCCATCCCGGAGGTCCTGGACGCGCTCGGCCCGCTGATGGACTTCCCGGGCGCGTACGTCTTCGGCTCGAACGACTACTACGGCCCCCGACCCCGCAATCCCGCCCGGTACTTGTTCGAGAAGACCGCGGGCCGCCACGGGCTGAACGGCAACCCGCCCGTCGTAGGAGCCATCCACAACCCGTGGGAGGACCTGCGGGACGGTTTCGACGCGGCGGGCTGGCTGAACCTGACGAACACCCGGGGGACGCTGAAACTCGAAGGCGCGTCGGTGGAGTTGACCGGCGTGGACGACCCCCACATCAAGCGTGACCGCTACGCGCGCGTGGCCGGCGGCCCGTCCGACGACGCCGACTTCTCGATGGCCGTGGTGCACGCGCCGTACCTGCGGGTACTGGACGCGTTCGCGGCGGACGGCTATCCCCTGATCCTCGGCGGCCACACCCACGGCGGCCAGCTCTGCATCCCCTTCTACGGCGCGTTGGTCACCAACTGCGACCTGGACACGGACCGGGTGAAGGGGCTGTCCCGGCACTCGGCGGAGGGGCGGACGTCGTATCTGCATGTGTCGGCGGGGTGCGGGACGAATCGCTACACGCCGGTGCGGTTCGCCTGTCCGCCGGAGGCGACGTTGTTGACGTTGGTGGGGCGGGAGTAGGTAGCCGGTAGTAGGTGGGGGTGCCCTCGGGGGCCGTAGTTGGAGGTTTCCGGGGGCGGGGGACGGTAGTTGGAGGTTAAGGGGGGGGCGGGACCGGGGCAGGGTGGGGAATGCCCGGGGCGCGGGGGTAACGGCAGTGCTGGGGAGCGCGGCTGGGGAGTACCGGCGGAGGGTCGGTGCAGGGGGCGGCCTAAGGCGTGGGGGCGGTGCAGGGGGCTTGAGGCGTGGGGGGGGCCAAGGCGCAGGAGGCCGAGGCGTGGGGGACCCGAGGCGTGGGGGACCCGAGGCGTGGGGGTTAGTAAGGAGTTCCGGGGAACGGGTGCAGGGAAGTATCGGGGACTGGCGCGGGGTGCCTCGTGGGGTCGCGGTCAGTGAAGTTACCTCGTCCAGCCCACCCGTATCGCCCGATTCGTCCCCGCTGCCTAGCGTGAGGGCATGACCGCCCCGATACCCAGGGACATCCCGGACCTCCCCGCGGTACCCGGCATGCCCGCACTGTTCGCCTCACCCGTTCCCGCCACCGCGGTGGTGGCCCCCTACCGCCGTCCGCTGACGGCGGCGTACCGACTGCTGGTCGCGTTGGTGGCGGCAGCGGCGGTGACCGTCGACCTGTTCCTCGGCAGCCCGATCCGGGTGCTGACCTACTTCACGATCCAGAGCAACATCCTGCTGGCCCTGGTCATGATCGTCACGGCCCGCCGAGCCTGGACGGCCCGCCGCCCCCTCTCCCCCCTGGTCACCGGCGCGGCACTGCTCTACATCACGATCACCGGCCTGGTGTACCACCTGGTCCTGGCGCACGCGTCGAGCCCGTTCGCGATGACGGGCGGAACCCTCAGCGGCTGGCAGGCGGTGACGAACCAAGTCCTGCACACGGTGATTCCGATCGCGGCGGTGATCGACTGGCTGCTGCTGACCGCCCCCGGCCGGCTGCACCTGCGGATGGCGGCGACGTGGCTGCTCTACCCGATGACGTACCTCGCGGTGTCATTGGGCCGGGGCGAGCTGATCCTCCCCGGCACACCGGGCCGCTATCTCTACGCCTTCCTGGACGTCGAACGGCACGGTTACAAGAGCGTCCTGGGCAACGCCCTCCTCCTCGGCCTCGCCTTCTACGCCCTCTCCGTCCTCCTCGTGGCCCTCGACCACGCCCGCCCCAACCCGATCCGCCACCGCGCCAAAACCGGATTTCGTCTCCGGCCACCGGTGGGCTAAAGTAAACGACGTCGCCACGGTGAGCAGCAGCTCGGGCAAGACAAGTGGCGACATCGGGGTGTAGCGCAGCTTGGCAGCGCGCTTCGTTCGGGACGAAGAGGTCGTGGGTTCAAATCCCGCCACCCCGACAGACAGGTAGTAATCCAGAGGGCCGGTACTGATCCCAGTACCGGCCCTCTGGCGTTCTCGGCGTCCCCCCGTCCCCGGCGCTCAGTACGTCAGCGCGTCCTGCGCGTCCGACAGCCAGTAGGTCACCTTCAGCGAGTCGTCCACGTACACACCCTTCGCAGGGAGAGCCGGCGTCGCTGCCGGGCTGATGCTGTTGTTGTTGCGGTCGAAGAAGTAGACGGAGAGGGACTTGGCGGTGCGGCCGTTGGTGCCGGTGCCGTTGTCGCCGTTGGAGAGGGCTACGCCGGCGTAGCCCGACTGGCCCGGGGTCAGGGTGGTCACCGCCTGGGGCTGGGAGTCCTTCATCACCGGCGGTACGGACTGGGCGTCGTCGAAGTTGACGGCCGGGTAGTAGTAGAGGTCGCAGGTCTTGGAACCCGTGTTGGTGACGGTGAGCAGCATGTGGTTGATGGGGCGTGTGACCGTCTGGGCGGTCACCTTGGTGTTGGCGCCGTTGCACGGGACGCTGCTCGCGGAGGTGCCCGAGCCAGTACCAGAACCCGAACCCGAGCCAGTACCAGAACCCGAACCCGAACCCGCGGCGGAACCTGAGCCGGAGCTCGATCCCGAACCCGAACCCGATCCCCCGCTCGTCTTGTTGCCGCCCGTCGAAGAACCGCCCGACGTGGAACCCGTCGAACCCCCCGTCTTCGTCGCCGCCGGTGCCGGCGTAGCCACCGTGGAGGAAGTCGGCGTGGCCGCGCCCTCGTCCTGTATTCCCAACCTGTCGTTGCAGGCCGTGAGGGAGAGCGCGGCGAGTGCGACGGTGGCCGCGGCGAAGAGGCGGGTGCGGGGACGGGGACGGGCGGTGAACGCGGACATGGTGGTGGTCCCTTTCGGAAAGGCGGGAAGTGGCCCGACGCCCAACCGGTCGGCGGGCGGCGTGCTTTGATGACCGCAGCCTGTGCCGCCTTCCGTCCCACCCGCTACGACAGCCGGGATCTACGGGAACCTGGAACGTTCGCACCGGCTCTTACCTGGGGGAACAGTGACTCCCTGGAACGCTCGACTGGAATGGGGGCAGGGTGGCAGGGCCTGAGGAGACCGCCGATTTCGCGGCGCTGATACGGGAGTTCAAGGACCGGTCGGGGCTGAGCTACGGCGTTCTCGCCAAGCGGCTGCACATGAGTACGTCGACGTTGCACCGGTACTGCAACGGCGATGCCGTCCCCACGGAGTACGCCCCCGTGGAGCGGTTCGCCCGGCTCTGCAAGGCGACCCCGGACGAGCTCGTCGAGGCCCACCGCCGGTGGATCCTGGCCGACGGGGCACGCCAGCGCGAGCGGAAGGCTGCCGCCGGGACAGGTACAGGGGCAGGGGCCGGGGCCGGGACTGGCGCCGGGGTAGGCGCGGGGACAGGGACAGCGGCGGCTCCGGGGCCGAGCGCGAGCACCGGCGCCCCCGCTTCCACCGCCCCCTCCATTCCCACTCCCCCTAGTCCCACCACTCCCACCGGTACCGGTACCGAACCGATCACCACACCCACCCCCGCCTCCACTCCCACGCCCGAAGCAACCCACCCCGACATAACCCACCCCAAGACAGCCGAGCCCCCCAACCCCAACCCCGCCCCCCACAACACCAATCGCACCCCCCGCCGCACCACCCTCCTCGCAGCCGCCGCCGTAGCCGTAGTCCTCGCCGCCACCGCACTCGTCCCCCGTCTCGTATCCGGCGACGGCGACGGCAGCGGTGACCGGAAGCAGGAAGCCGGCTCCGTGACCTCCGCCGAACACGGCGCCCCCTCCGCCTCCTCGAAGTCGGGGGCGAAGGCGAAGTCGGCCTCCTCGCCCTCCTCCTCCGCCTCGCCCTCCACCAGCGCGAGCTCCTCCGAGGCCGCCACGGCGAAGGCCGGTGTGTCCGCCGCCCCGGGCGGCAAGGCCGATGTGGCCGCGGGCGTTCCGCTGACGGTGACCTCGCGGCCGTATGCCTGGGAGAGTCCGTGCAGTCAGACCTATCTGGTCGACGAGGACGCGGCGAAGGTGCCGCCGCCTCCCACCGAGCAGGACGCTCCCAGCTGGGTGAGTGCGCTGGGGGCGGTCTCCGCGGACAGTCAGTATCTGGAGCTCACTGTTCAGGGCACCGGGCAGGAGACCGTCGTACTCCAGTCCCTGAACGTGCGGGTGGTGCAGAGCGGAGCGCCGCTCGCCTGGAACGCGTACGCCATGGGGTATGTGGGGGTCGGTTGCGGTGGCGGGGTGCCCACGCACTCCTTCGACGTCGGGCTGGACGCGATCCGGCCGGTGGCCTCGCCGAAGGCCGGGCAGACGGGGCTGCCGTACAAGGTGAGCGAGAGTGATCCCGAGGTCCTGTACATCACGGCCGCCGCGGCGTCGCACGATGTGCGCTGGTATCTGGAGCTGGCGTGGACCAGCGGGACCCGCAAGGGCGTGCTGCGCATCGACGACCAGGGGAAGCCGTTCCACACCAGCGGGATGAGCGGGCGGCCGCGCTACGGCTATTCGCTGGACGACAGCGAGTGGATACCGCATCAGGGCGACTGAGGTGAGCACAAGGCCGAAACCGGTACCCATTAGCCGGAAACGGCTCCCGGCACATCCCTTCCCGGCAGTACGCTCGTCGTACGGCAGCCCAGGACCCCGGCCCTCTCCGTGCAGTCACGTTCCGCGCAACAGAGGCCCTGCGCAAGAAGGCGAAAGCCACTCTCTTACAGGGGAGATGGGGCACATGGGCCCGCATCCTGATCTGTTCGACGAACCAGGCGGACAACCGAACGGCCAACGGGATGGACAGCCAGACGGCCAACCGGACGGACTACGAGTGGTCCGGGCCTGCGATGAGCTCGATCTGACGACCGTGCCGGCCTTCGCACAGCAGCTCAAGGAGGCCCGGCACGGCACGGGACGGCTCTTCCTCGTCGTCGATCTGCTCGACGTGACCTTCATGGACGGCAGTGTTCTGGACCCGTTGTGCGCGGCCTGGGAGGAGTGTCGTGAGCGGCTCGGGTGGCTGCGCGTCGTGCACTCCCGGCCAGGGCCGTTACTCGTGTTCAGGGCCGCCGGTCTGGTGGAGCGGTTCCCGCGGTACGCGAGCGTTCAGGACGCCTGGAAGGGCGTGCTCGCCGACCGCGCTCTGGAGCGCCGGGCCACGTAGGGTACGGCAGACGTCGGCCGGTGCCTCATCTCGAAGCGCCCCGGCGGCCGCGGAACGGAGCTTGGTGATCAGCGACGGCATGGCCGAAGTCCTGCGGTCGCTACGCCTCGGTGAGGGCGGCGATCCCGCGCAGGCCTGCGCCCGGGCGCTGGGTGCCGAGGGCGTCGCCCTGTCGCTGCTGGTCGGCGCCGACCGCACGGCCGAGCCGCTGTGGTGCCACCCCGAACTGAGCGCCCGCTTCGAGGAGCTCCAGTTCACCCTGGGCGAGGGCCCAGGCCCGGAGGCCGTCCACACTGGCTCGCCCGTGCTGGAGCCGGACCTGGACCGGGTGCGCCCGGAGCGGTGGCCGGTGCTGCTGCCGGCCGCGCGTGACATGGGCGTCCAGGGCGTGTGCGGGTTCCCGCTGGGCATCGGCGCGATCCGGGTCGGTGTCCTGACCGTGCTGTGCGACGGGGACAGACGGATCGACGAGCAGCAGTACGCCGACGCCACCGCCCTGACGGCCGCCCTGACCGGCGCGTTCCTGAACGGAAACGGGCACGTAAACGGAACCGCGTCCGGGCAGGGCAGGATTCCGGCGTGGCCGACCGGGCTGAACCGCCCCGTGGTGCACCAGGCCACCGGCATGATCAGTGTCCAGCTGGGCGTGCCCATCCAGGAGGCCCTGCTGCGCCTGCGGGCCCACGCCTACGGCAGTGAACGCCCCCTGGGAGAGGTCGCCGCGGATGTGGTCGCCCGACGGCTGCGCTTCGGCGACGAATTGGACGACGATATGAGCGGGCCGTATTCGCCCGACAGTGGAAAGGGATGATCGCCATGGCCCGCGAACGACGTCTGGCCGAGATCTTCGTGGAGGTCGCGGACTCCCTGGTCGAGGACTTCGACGTCATCGACCTGCTGCACCGGCTGTCCGCGCGCTGCGTCGAGCTGCTCGACGTGTCGGCGGCCGGCATCCTGCTCGTCGACGCGCACGGCGAGCTGCAGATCATCGCCGCCTCGGACGAGCACACCCGGCTGCTGGAACTGCTCGCGCTCCAGCACGACCAGGGCCCGTGCGTCGAGTGCTACCGCACCGGCGCCGCCCGCACCAACATCGACCTGACCCGGGCGGAGGTGACCGCGGCCTGGCCGCGCTTCGCGGCGCAGGCCCGCGAGACGGGGTACGTGGCCACGCACGCCATTCCGCTCCGGCTGCGCAACCGGGTCGTCGGCGCGCTCAACCTGTTCCAGACCACCGCGCACCGCCTCGGCGACGACGACATCGCGCTCGCCCAGGCCCTCGCCGACGTGGCGACCATCGCGGTGCTCCAGCAGCGCACGCTGGAGCAGTCGCACGTCGAGAACAGCCAGTTGCAGACCGCGCTGACCAGCCGCATCCTCGTCGAGCAGGTCAAGGGTGTGCTGGCGGAGCGCTGGAACACGTCCGTCGACGACGCCTTCACGGCCTTCCGGTCCTACGCCCGTGCCCGCCATCTGCGCCTGTCGGATCTCGCGGTGCAGATCATCGCGGGCGACTTCGACACCCGGACCATCCCGGCACCGCAGCAGTCGTAACCGGTCGTAGCCGCTCGTGGCCGGGGTCAGGTGCGGCGGGCGGCGACCCGGTCCGGGGACGGCCAGCGGACGTCGTAGACCCAACCGGCGCGCTCCATCAGGCGGATGACGGCGGCCGACGGGTCGATCTGGCCGCGGTCGACGCCGTGCCGGGCGCTGGTGGGGTCGGCGTGGTGGAGGTTGTGCCAGCTCTCGCCGAAGGAGAGCAGGGCGAGCGGCCACAGGTTGGTGGCGCGGTCGTGGCGCCGGGTGCGGAAGGGGCGCTCACCGATCATGTGGCAGAGCGAGTTGACGCTCCAGGTGACGTGGTGGAGCAGTGCGATACGCACAAGTCCCGCCCACAGCAGGCCTGTTGCGCCGTACAGCCAGCTGCCGCCGATCGCCCAGCCGAGGCCGAACGGCAGCGCGAGGGTGAGCAGGCACAGCAGCGGGAAGGCGCGGGAGACGGCCCGGATGTCGGGGTCGGCGACGAGGTCGGGGGCGTAACGCTCGGGCGGTGTCTGCTCGTTGCGGAAGAGCCAGCCGACATGGGCGTCGAACAGTCCGTGCAACTGGCCGCGCAGATGGGTGCCGTAGCGGTATGGCGAGTGCGGGTCGCCGGGCCGGTCGGTGAAGGCGTGGTGGCGGCGGTGGGTGGCGACCCAGCCGATGACGTCGCCCTGGAAGCTCATCGACCCGGCCACCGCGAGCGCGACGCGCACGGGACGGACCGCGCGGTACGAGCCGTGGGTGAGCCCGCGGTGGAAGCCGACCGTGACGCCGAGGCCGGTGACCGTGTAGAGGACGGCCGCGAGCACGACGTCGACGGGGTGGATCAGCCGTCCCCACAGCAGCCAGCCGGCCAGGCCGAGCCCCACGAACGGCAGGACGACGATCGCCGCCGTGACCCCGACGTAGATCCGGTCCCCGCTGTCCCGGACGGGCGCCGGGCCCTCGTCCGGCGGGAAGGGGGAGGTGCCGTCGTAGGGCGGGGGCGGCGGGTCGGTGCCCGCCGGGATCCCCGTCGACGACGGGGTGGAGATGATGGACATGCCGGGACTCCTCGGCCTCGCTGCGGATGGCGCGGCCGGGGTCACGGGCTGCCCCTGTGAAGGGAAACACGAGGACACGGCGCCGGAGCGGGACATCGGCGCGCGAAGGCCTCGGTCCTTCCACGGTACTCCGGCACACGCCGGAACGGGTCGGCCGGGAGCGCGTGACCGCCGCGTTGACACGAACCGTCGCCGCACGTTGACTGGCAGCACGGCGCAGGGCAGTGGCCGGTGCACGGACGATCCCAATAACGCCTTCGGGCGGGACGGAAGCGACTCCCGATGATGTACGACCAGACACGCGCCCAACAACCCGCGGGCCAGAACCGCACCCCCTCCGAACGCCGCACCCCGGGCCCGGAGCCGCTGCTCCCGTCGAGCGAGCGGGACAAGGTCCTCCAGCGGCTGCGACACGCCCTCAACACCTTCGCCGACACCCCGCGCGACGCCCTGGCGGAGGCGGAGAGCGCCTACGACGAGGCCACCGCCAAGCTCGTCGCCGCCCTCGCGGCGCGCCGCGAACTCCTCCGCGCCGGCTGGGCGGACCAGGACCCCGAGTCCCCCTCCGAGTCCGAGTCCGAGGAGTTCCGCAACGCTCTGCGGCAGTACCGCGAACTCACCCAGCGGCTCCTTCAGTTGTAGCCGACGCCCGTGTGATCGCCGACTCCACCGCTCGGACCCGCTCGGCCAGCACCCCGAGAGCCGCCACCGCGTGGCTCAACGGGTCGCCCTCCTCGATGCCCCGCGACCGCACGTACGCCGCCTTCAACTCACCCCAGCGCAAAGCCTGTTCGGCGGTCAGGGTGCCGCGCAGCTCCCCCAGTCGCAGCAGGTTCGCCTCGGCTCCGGTCCCCAGGGTCTGCGCCTCGGCGGTGTAGTGGTCGTCCAACAGGGCGGACAGTTCGGGTGAGTTCATCACCGGCTCGACGCGCTGGGCGATGCGGTTCATGCTGCGATACGACCCCTGGAGCCGGAACGGCGGTTCCGTGCGGGCCGCGTCCGCCGTCGCCGCCGACGCCATGTACGCGGAGTTGACCGCGAGCACGGTGTCGCGGGCGGTGATGAGGTGCCTCAACACCCCAACGATCCGGGCCAGTTCGGCGGGGTCGCAGGCGTAGGACAGCCGGTCCGCGCGGGCGGTCGCGTCGCCCTCCGCGAGGCGGATCAGCAGGTCCAGGTCGGCCCGGTCGCGGCCGGCCAGCGGGGCGAGGACCGGGTTGGCGGTCAGCGCGTTCTCCAGGAAACTCAGCGCGAACACCGCCTCCTTGCCGGTCAGTACGTCGCCGAGGTTCCAGACGTCGGCGCGGTTCGCCAGCATGTCGGGCACCCGGAAACGCCCGCCCGACTCCGTGTAGGGGTTACCGGTCATGCAGACGGCGAACCGTTTCCCCCGTAGGTCGTATGTACGCGGTACGCCCTCCCACACGCCCTCCACCCGCCGCGTCGCATCGCACAACGGGATGAATTTCTGGAGGAGTTCGGGCGAGGTGTGCTGGATGTCGTCGAGGTGGAGCAGCACGTTGTTGCCGGCCGCGAGCGCGAAGTTGACCTTCTCCACCTCCTGCCGGGCGGTCGCGTTCGGTGCCTCGGCCGGGTCGAGGGAGGTGACCCCGTGCCCGAGGGCGGGCCCGCTGACCTTGACCAGCACCAGCCCGAGCCGGTCGGCGACGTACTCCATGAGGGTCGTCTTGCCGTACCCCGGCGGCGAGATGAGCAGCAGCAGGCCACTCGTGTCGGTCCGCCGTCCCTCCCCCGTCGTACCGATCTGCCGCGCCAGGCTGTCGCCGACCAGCGGGAGATACACCTCGTCGACCAGTCGGCCCCGCACGAAGGACGACAGCACGCGCGGCCGGTACTCGTCGAGGCGCAGCCTGTCGCGTTCCGCCGCCACGAGTGCCGTACGGCGCCGCTGGTAGGCGCGATGGCCGGGGACGTCCGACGCCCTGAACTCCCGTGTCCGGGCGAGGAGTTCATCGACCCGGAGCGACAACGACCCCGCCTCGATCCGCGGATGCGTGCCCAGCAGCCCCCCGACCGTCTCCGTCAGCCGCGCGTCCGACTCGTAGCGCCGTACGTCCGGGCAGAGTTCGGCGGCCACCGCCTCCGCGAGGTCCCCCGGGTCGGCCTCCGTGCCGGACGCCGTCGTGTACGCCGTCAGCCAGGCCTCCACCAACTGGCGACGGGCGGCCAGGTCGTCGACGGCGAGCACATCGTCGTCGTAGGCCGGACTCCCCACCGTGCGGCGGAACTTGTCGAGGAGGGTGCGGGCCGCCGCGCTGATCACGAAGCCCTCGGGGCCGGTGGTCAGTTCGTCGAAGAGATACGCGGCGGCGGGCTCGCCGGTCCGCCCGGCCAGTTCCGTCAGGAAGTCGGCGACGGCCGGGGTCGGCCCGAAGGTGTCGCGGGCCCGCGCGAGCGAGCACGCCCGGCGCGTCCAGCTCGCGCGCTCCTCCTCGCTCGTGCCGTGCGTCCAGAACAGCAACGCCCGTGCCCGGGCGCCCGGTTCGTGCCGCAGCAGACCCGCGCCCTCGTACCGGCGGAGCAGGGCGGCCAGGATCGCGGTCGCGTCGTGGTCGTGCACGCCGCGTTCGTAGCCTTCGTCGTACGACTCCTGCGCGGCCCGGCGGACCAGGGCGGCGAGGTCGGGTTCCTGGGCGAGGGCCTGGGCGCCGTGTTCGTCGAGGAGGCGGGCGACGAGGTGTTCGGCGCGGTAGACCCGCGGTGACTCGGAGGGCAGCGGGCGGTCCCAGAACCTGCGGGTGGCCGCGAACTCCGGGTCGGTGACCGGGTTTCGGTAGTCCGTGCCGGTGAGGGCGAAGGCGAGACCGTCACCGGCTGGGACCAGGGTGAGGTCGAGGGGCTCGGTGTTCACGGCGAAACGGTGGCGGCCCAGGCGGAGGGTCCGGCCGCCGTCCGTGTAGAGGTCGGTGCGGTCGCGCAGGGCGCGGGCCGCCTCCTCGCGGGCCGCCGCGAGCCGGCCGGTCAGCTCCTCCGCCCTCACCTGGTCACCCAGGTCCCGCAGTTGGGCTGCCGTACGGCGGATCTTCGTCACCATCGGGTCGGAGGCGAAGTACGTGCTGACCGCGTCGGCGTCGGCGAGCGTGGCCGCCCGGCGCCCCACCGTCTCCAGGACCCGGGTCGCCGAGGCCGCCAACTGCTCGGCCCTGCGGGCGCGTTCGTCGGCCAGGGTCTGTTTGCGGGCGGAGAAGGTCTCGTAGATCTCGGTGCGTCTGCCGGTCAGTTCGGCGAGGAAGTCGTCGAAGTCCGTGAAGCGGGCTTCCAGGTTCTCCAACTGCACCAGCAGCCGGGCGAGTTGGGTGTCGCAGGCCTCCGGTGTCGCCGCGTCCGCGAGCGCTCCCGTCACCGACTGGCCCAGCAGCGCGAACTCGGCCGCGAACTCCGCCCGGCCCTCCCGGTCCTGAAGCTCCCTGCGCCGGGCGTCCAGCGTGGCACGGGCCCGGTTGACCCCGCCCAGCACCTCGGCGATCCGCTCCAGGATCGACGTACGGACCGTGGCGTCACCGATGTCGAGCCCGGCGATCACCTCGGTCACCGTCCGCAGCCCGTCGGTGAGTTCGTCGAGCCGGGCGGCCACGGGCGCCGACTCGGCGACCTTGGCCAGCTCCCCCGCCTCCGTGATCAGCTCACCGATCAGCTGATGGTGCCCGGTGAACGCGTCCTCGCGCGCCAGGTACGCGACCGCCCGCTGCCCGAACGCCCCGAGCTCCGCCTCCACCCCGGCCGCCGACTCGTCGATCCGCGCGGTGTCCGCGTACCGCATCTCCTTCAACGTCAGCAAGTGCCCCTGCGCACGCCGGAGTTCGGACAGCCCGGCGACCCACCCCGCCGCGTCCCGGGGCGCCTCGCCCCGCAGCCGTCGTACGAGCCCGGTGAGCCGGTCCGTGGCCTCGGCAAGGGCGTCGGCCGCGCGGGCGGTGAGGGTCCGGACGGTCTCGAACTCGGCCAGGACCTGTTCCGCCGTGACCCGGACGTCCTCCAACGGGCCCAGCAGATCACCGAGTTCGGCGTCCCCGAGCCAGTGGTACGAGTCCGCCGCCCGGACACACGCGCCGACCAGCGCCTCGTACACCTCCGCCGTGGGTTCCATCCCGGCCACCGCACCCGCGAGGGACAGACAGTCGGAGATCCCGCGCACGAGATCGGCGTTCCCGATGCGGAACAGCGGCCCGGAACCGACGAGTTGATCGGCGGCATAAGTGTCGGAGACGAACGGGGTGCGCCAGGTCCGCACCGGATGAACGCGAGCCGCCTCCCCCTCACCGCCCCCGCGCAGCACCATCAGCACACCGTCGTCGAAGAGCGCCCACCCCTGACAGGACAGCGGGTTGGCGACCTCCTTGCGGATCATGTTGTACGGCAGCAGGAGGCTCCGCCCCGGCACCCGCGCCCGGTACGCGAACAGCACGTCCTCACCGTTGGGCGAGCGCACCACCCGCTCCAACTCCAGCCCGGCGGTGTCCACTTCGAAGGTCTTCCACACCCCCGTGGCCAGGCAGTACCCGCCCGGGAACACGATCCCCTGCTCCTCGGGAAGCCGCTGACACGACAGCCCGATCCCGTCGAGCCGTACGACTCCCTTGGTCAGTGTGTTGAAGACCAGATGGCGGTGGACGTCCTCCTTGTAAGGGCGGACGTCGATGAGCACCAGCGCACCCACCCGCGCATACGCGATCTCCGCGTCGGCCGCCGACTGCAGGGGCTCGTCCACCGGTTCGGAGTAAATCCCCTCCCCCGTCTCGGTGTTGTCCTCCACCTTGACGGTGAGAGTCCCGCCCACCGTGTCGACGTACAGCCCGTCCTGGATCCGGACGTGCGGATGCCGGCCGGGGACGAGGTCCTCGCGGGTCGTCGCCGTCCAGTCGACGTCGTACGGCGGCGGGAAGACGTGGTCGCGTTCGCCGTGCGCGTCCAGGAAGGTCGCCGACCGGCCGTCGTCCGCGAGTGCCCAGCGCAGCACCCGGATGTCGTCGGCCTTCTCACCGGTGCGGAAGACGGCCAGCAACTTGCCGTCCACACGCCGGAGTTGAAGCAGCCGGGCCTGACGGTAGTACCGGTGCAGGGCGCCGAACTCCCGCACGAAGTCCGGGTCGTCGAGGAGTCCGGGTACGGCGTCCTCGGGCAGCCGGCGCAGGTCGTGGCGGTCGTGCAGGGCGAGGACGTCGGCCACCGTCGTCTCCCGGGTGACACCGAGGGAGACCTGCCGGCCGAAGAGCAGCGTGTCTCCTACGGCGACGAGGTCGCGCGGCGCCGCTGGGTGGTCGGTGTCGAGGCGTTCGGTGCCGGTGAGTTCGAGGCGGGTGGAACCGAACTCCTCGGTGCGGCGGGCGTTGAGCGTCTCGGCGCGGCGGGCGAGTTCGGCTGCCTGTGCGGCGAGACGGTCGCGCAGGACCTCGTAGGTGCCGGTGTCCAGGCCGGTGGTCATGGGTCCCTCTCGGATTCTCAGGGGGTGAGTCCGGAACTGCCGTCCCCTGTGCGGCAGTTCCGGACCGTCTGTGGGGTCAGGCCTTCACCGGGTGGCCGTTGAGCGCGGCCAGCGGGGTGTCCGCCAGGCCCAACTCACCGGCCTTCTCCAGCAGTTGCCGTACCTGACCGGCGTTGGCCGTGTCCGAGGTCATCAGCTTCATCAGCAGCGCGGACACGGTGAGGTTCTGCACGTCGGCCGTGGAGACCGGGCCGAGGACGCGGGCGAGGTCGTCGGCGACGTTCGACGTGCCGTTCAGCCAGGGACCCGCCAGCGCCTGTGCCGTCTGGGAGTTCTGGACGAAGCCGTCGACGCTCTTGCCGAAGGAGATCGACGACATCAGCCGGTCGAGGAAGAGGGAGTCGCCGCCGACGATGTCGATGTCGGCGTGCTCCAGCCCCGTCGCGAGCACCGTGGCCTGCGCCTCCGCGACCTGTCGCTGCACATCGAGGCCGGCCAGCCGGATCTCCTTCTCGGCCTGCAACCGCAGCCGGTACTCTTCGTGGCCGCGCGAGGCGTCGTCGAGGGCGGCCATCGCGGCGGCCTTCTCGGTGAGGCCCTCCGCCTCGGCCTTGAGCTTCTCGCCGATGCCGGTGGCTTCCGCGAGCGCGTTCGCCCGTACGCCTTCGGCCTGCGCGAGCACCTTCGCCTGCGTGCCCTCGGCTTCGGCGAGCGCCTTGGCCCGGGTGCCCTCGGCCTCCGCACGCAGCCGGGCCTCGGTGCCTTCCGCCTCCGCGCGCAGCCGCGCCCCCGTGGCCTCGGCCTCCGCGCGGCCGGCCTTCACGGTGACCTCGGCCTCCTTGTCGCGGACCTGGACCTCGGCAAGTCCGGCCGCGGCGGCCTCCGCCTGGATGCCCTCGGCGAGCCGGAGCTTGGCGCGGGCGTCGAGGTCGGCGGACTTCAACCGGGCGTCGGCGAGGGTGAGTTGCTCACCGGCGCGGTGCTTGGCGGCGGCCTCCGCGGCCTCGGCCGCCTTGATGTCCTTGACCAGCTTCTCCTGCGCCTCCGCCTCGGCGGCGATGATCACGGCCTGGCGGGTGCGCTCGGCCTCCTCGACCACCCGCAGCTTCTTGATGGCCTCTTCCTGTTCGGCGACCGTGCGGTCCACGGCGATCCGCTCCCGGACCACGTCGGCGACCTCGCGGCGTTCGGCCTCGACCTCCTTGTCCTTGGCGATCCCGGACAGCGAGGTCTCCCGCTCCCTCGCGATGACTTCGAGGAGCCGGTCCTTCTCGATGCGCTCGTTCTCGACGGCGATGACCCGCTCGCGGTTCTTCTGCGCGACGGCGATCTCACGGGCCTGGTTCTCGCGCTGGACGCCGAGTTGCTCCTCGGTACGGAGGAACGCGGCCTGTGCGCCCAGCCGTTCCTCCTCCTGCACCTTCGCGGTGGCGGCCTCCTCGCGTGCCCGCAGGACCTCCACCTCACGGCGCTGCTTGATCTCCGCCTCGGCCTGCCTGCGCTCCAGCTCCAGGATGGTCTCCCGGGCGTCGACGTTCTGCCGGGTGATCTCCTTCTGCTCGGTGCGCTGGAACTCGTTGGTGCGGACGTGCTCGATCGTCGTCAGCTCGGTGATCTTGCGGATGCCCTGCGCGTCCAGGATGTTCTGGTTGTCGAGCTGGGTCATCGGCGTCTGCTCTAGGAAGTCGATGGCCGCGTCGTCGAGGTGGTAGCCGTTGAGGTCGGTGCCGATGACCTGGATGATGCGGTCCCGGAACTCCTCGCGCTTGGTGTAGAGATCGACGAAGTCCAGCTGCTTGCCCACGGTCTTCAGCGCCTCGGAGAACTTCGCGGCGAAGAAGTCCTGGATCGCCACCGGGTCGCTCGCCGTCTGGGTGCCGATGGCCTGCGCGACCTTGATGACGTCCTCGACGGTCTTGTTGACCCGCACGAAGAAGCTGATGTGGATGTCGGCGCGGATGTTGTCCTGGCAGATCAGGCCCTCGCGCCCGGTGCGGCGGATCTCGATGGTCTTCACCGAGATGTCCATGAACTCGGCCTTGTGCAGCACCGGCAGCACGACCGCCCCGGTGAAGGTGACGTCGACCTTCTTCGTCTTGGAGACGATCAGCGCCCGCCCCTGCTCCACCTTGCGGAACAGCCGGCCGACCACCAGGAGCAGGGTGAGCGCGATGAGCAGGACAACGGCGACGAACACACCGATGCCGACGGTGATGGCGTTCATGACATGGGTCCCCAAGGGATGAGAAGGCTGATGAAACGGGCGTGGGCCAACAGAGGTTGACCAACAGGGGTTGACCAACAGGCGTAGGCAACGGCCGTGGGCCAACAGGTGTTGGCGGTCTATCCCTTCGTGCCCGGGCCGGTCCTCGGGTCCAGCGCGCTGTCATAGGGCGCGACCCAGAAGAACTCTCCGGTCTCGTCGTAGGCATAGAGCAGCCCGGTGCTGCCACTGGCGAGGGCGCCCGCCGCCGAGTCGCCGTCCGGCTGCCGGACCTGGACCACCGCCGCCGAGCCGTCCGCCGCCCTGACCTCCGCCTGTCCGAACCCGGCGTCGACCCGTCCGGTGCGGATGGTGCAGGTCAGGCCGACGAAGTCGAGCCGCGAGGGCCCGCGTTCGTCGGGGAACAGGCGGTGCAGGGGTCGTACGAACAGCTTGGTCGTCTGCCAGGAGACGTACACCGTGCCGATCAGCACGGCCACCCCGACCAGGACGCCGACGGGGCCCGAAGGGACGAGCAGCACGCTCGCGCAGTAGCTGATCAGCCAGCCGACGGCGACGAACAGCGAGAAGGCGATGGTCACCGGGACCCCGCCGAGCCACCGGCCGTCGACGTGGGCCCGCGAGTGGACGTGGGCGTGCAGGTGGGCGTGTCCGTGCGCGTCGGCCGCGCCGAGCGCGACCAGCAGCCAGTAGAGGACGACCACGACGAGTGCCGCGCTGAAGATGATGGCGGGAAACCCGATCGCGGCAGCGAAGAACGCCCCCATGATCCCGGCCCCCCGTTCCCTCACTCGCCCCGACAGTCCACGGGGATCCGCGGATCGCGGAACCGGTGCGGGACACCTGCCGGTGTCCGGCACCGGAACCTTCCGCGGTGCTCCCCTGGCGCCATGGTGCACGCGGGGTGCACGCCCGCGCATTGCCGGAACCCGGCAGTGTTCATTAGGGTCTTGATGCCGGTGACGCGCTAAGAAAGCGTCACCAGGGCGTCAAGAAAACGGGGGGCGGAGTTGCCGGAGCGCGAGATACCTGAGCACTATCTGGCGGGGTACGCACGGCTCCTGGCGGACGTCGCCGGCACCGGACGCCGCCTGACCCGGGCCGAGTTGGAGGCCCGCCGCACCCTGGGCGAACAAGCCGCCGAGGCCGGTCACGGACTGCGCTCCCTGGTCGACGCCCATCTCGCCGCCACCCGCGCCGCCTGGCCGCAGACCCCCGGTTCCGCGGACTGCACACTTGCCGCGGTGCAGCAGGCGGTCGACGCCTTCGCCGAGGGCTACGAACGCGCGCAGCGTCTCGCCGTACGACAGGAGGAGGCCGCGCGGCGGGAGTTCATCGACGACCTGCTCTACGGCCGCAGCGATCTGGGCCGGCTCGCGGAACGCGCCGAGCGCTTCGGCCTGCGCCTCTCCCACTCGCACGCCGTCGCCGTGGTCGAGGGCCCGACGCCGTACGACGAGAGCGCGCCGGTGCCGCGTCAGGTGGAGCGCGCGATGATCAGCCGTTTCGGTGACCGCAACATCCTGCTCACCACGAAGGCCGGCCGGATGCTGTGCGTCGCGCCCGGCGACCAGGACGACATCCTCGCCCACTTCGCGAAGCAGTCGTACGCCGCCGCGGAGGGCGCCCGCGCGGCGATCGGCCGGCCGCAGCCGGGCGCGGGCGGGATCGTCCAGTCGTACGAAGAGGCCCTGAACACCCTCGAACTGGCCGAGCGGCTCAACCTGGAGGGTCCGCTCCTGCGCGCCGCCGATCTGCTGGTCTATCCGGTGCTCACGCGTGACCGGCAGGCGATGGCGGATCTGGTGCTCGACGCGCTGGGCCCGCTGACCAGGGCGCGCGGCGGTCCGCGCCCGTTGCTGGACACCCTGTCGACGTACTTCGACTGCGGCTGTGTGGCCGCGGAGACCGCCCGCCGGCTCTCACTGAGCGTGCGCGCGCTGACGTACCGCCTGGAACGCATCCATCAGCTGACCGGCGCGGATCCGGCGGACCCCGGCCAGCGGTACACGCTCCAGACGGCGGTCATCGGGGCGCGTCTGCTGGACTGGCCCGACAAGGAGTTGTGAGGAGCCGCGACGCAAAGAGCGACCTCGCGCCCGGATGGATCGGCGGCGTGGTCGCTCGGGGTGTGCGGGGACGTGCGGGCGGAGGCGTCAGCCCAGGGTGGTGCCGATGTACGAGGTCGAGTCGGGGCCGGAGTCCGCGGGGGTTTCCGCGGCGGGGGCCGGTTCGGGCGCGGGGGTGGCGGGCGCCGGCGGCTGCTCGTGGCAGGTGAAGCCGAGCCGGGTCAGGGCCCTGGTCACCTCGAAGGCGGTGAAGTCACGGCGATCCTGCTTGGTGATCACCTCGCCGACCTGCTTCACCGGGTACACCTTGCGACTGATGACGGCGCAGGGACCGGTGACGGGCTGCTCCGGGCGGATGCCCTTGAGCATCGCCTCCACCTCGCTCTTCGTCAGATCGAAGGGGTAACGGGCGATCACGCAGCGCATGGTGCCTCACCTAGGGGTGCGAGCGGGCGGAGAGGGGAGGATTTCTCCGCGGGGAAAGCGGAAGAACGGCCGTGGAACGGCGGGTGACCGAAGAACGGCAAGTAAATGAGCAGATACGAAAAGGGACCCGCACCCAAGGTGCGGGCCCCTGTTTCGCAGCTTCGCGTGCTTAGGCGGGAACGATGTTCTCCGCCTGCGGGCCCTTCTGGCCCTGCGTGATGTCGAAGGTCACCTTCTGACCCTCCTGCAGCTCGCGGAAGCCCTGGGTGGCGATGTTCGAGTAGTGGGCGAAGACGTCAGCGCCGCCGCCGTCCTGCTCGATGAAGCCGAAGCCCTTTTCCGCGTTGAACCACTTCACGGTACCGGTGGCCATGTCTTAACTCCTAGGCAGTGCACGAGATCCGCACTTTACGAATCTCCTCCATCGCCGTGATGATCACCTGCCCGGAGAACCGGTTCAAAATTGGCAACCACAACTGCAACTGAAGTCAGCCTAGCACGGAACCCATTTCCGGGGCGGCGGAATTGGGCGGGAAAAGCACCACCCGAAACGGTGAATTTCTGTTTCGAGGACATCAGATTTTCTCACCATGGGACGAGCCGCGCCGGCCCTCGTGGGAGCGCAGCTCCTCGTTGTCCCGCAGGGCCTCGTCCAGCCGGTCCTCCAGGCTGATGATGCGGCAGGCGGCCTCGATGGGCGTCCCCTGGTCGACCAGCTCGCGCGCCCGGGAGGCCGTACGGAGCTGACGGCGCGAGTAACGGCGGTGACCGCCGTCCGACCGCTTCGGGGTGATCAGCCCTGCCTCACCCAGTGACCGGAGGAAACCGGGGGTGGAGGCGATCAGCTCGGCGGCCCGGCCCATGGTGTAGGCGGGGTAGTCGTCGTCGTCGAGCCGGTCGGCCGCGGGCTGCTGGCTTTCTGCGGGCATGAACACCTTTCCTGCGGCCACCGGGAGGGGACGGCCTGCCGCCGGGGGAGCTGGTTCCCCCGTACGGGAACTCTAGTCGCACCCGGGGAAACTCTGTCGCGGCGAGCACAGATGTCCTGACGGCGGTTGACGCGCTCAGGGGCCCAGAACCAGCACCTGGCAGGCACCCGGAAGCCGTGGATCAAGGCTGTCGCGGCCCATGACGACGTCCTGCCAGCCCCAGGCCCGGTAGGCCGACAGGGTCTCGGTGTCGGTGCGGGGCACCAGGGTGACGCCGAGGGCCGGCGCGTGATCGGCGAGCAGCCGGCGTTGCAGGCGCCGGGCGAGGTTCCAGTCCCGGTCCTGGTAGTGGGTGCGCACGCGGGGCGGGACGACGATCCCGGAGACGGCGAAGAGTCCGCCGGTGACCGCGAGGCCGTGCAGCAGCCGGGGCAGCCGGGTGTCGTGGCCCTGCCACCAGGGATCGGCGGCACGCACGGGGAAGCCGTAGGCGCAGGCCGTCAGGGTCGTGTTCTCGGCGATCAGCAGGGTGAAACCGGGGCGCCGGACGTCACCGGCCAGCCGCCGCAGGAAGGCGGTGCGGGAACGGTTGCCTGTGCGGGTCCCGCCGCGGCTCTCCTCGTACAGCGTGCCCAGGTCCTGGAAACGGTCCTCGATCTGGCGGCGGCTGAGGGGACGGACGCGGTCCCCCTCCCACGGGGACGGGCCGCGCTCACGGTTGGACGGGCGGACGGACGTGCCGCGTTCCCCGCCGGACGTACCCCGCCCGTGGCCCGGCGTCCCGCGTTCATGGCCCGATGTGGACCACGTCCTCTGCCAGCCCGCCGTACCGGCACCGCCACGCCTGTCGAGGGCCACGGGCGCGTCCGCGGTCACCGGCCGACCGGGCACATTCACGGTCATGGGCTGAGCCCTGCCCCGGGCGCGGACACATCCGCCCCGGCGTCGTGGTTCGCCGAGAACGACACCGGTGCGATCCGGCGCACGAGAAATCCTCGGTCCTTTCACGGTACGCCCGCGGACCGCGGAGGGGGTCGGCGTGCCTTTGGCTCGGACCTGCCCGCGCGGGGCGGGAGTACGGTGAGCGGTACCGGGAGTTCTCCGTACCTCGGCTCTGGCGCCGGCGTCGTTCCCAGTGCACCACGGCACCGGACCGCCGCACGACGGACGGCCGGGGACAGGGACCGCGACATGAACGCGCCCACGGACACCCACAGTTCGCCCGCCTCGGACACCATCGCCTCCTCCCCCGACGTGGAGCAGAGCCCCCCGCCCCTCCTCCGGCTGCGCCTCGCCGCCCACACCGCGGTGCCGCGCCGCCTCGACGGAGCCTGGTGGCCGCACTCCTACGACGTGCTCACCGAGGTACCCCGACTACTCGCCGGGCTGCCCCGGACCTGGGGTCACATCGTCAGCGTGATGGTGAACGGGCGGGTCTGGTCGACCGCCCCGGGCCGGATGCTCGTGGCCAACCAGGTCGTACGGCTGCACCGGACCACCGCCGTGCACGCCCCGAACACCGTCGTCCTGCTCGCGCCGGGCCGCGGCCGCTGGGACCTGCTGGTCGTACCGCCGGAGCTGACCGAGGAGGCGGCCGAGCCGATCATGGCCGCCGCGGTCGCCAACCCCCTCTAAAACCAGGGGAGTTACTGGTTCCAGCTCTCGTCGTACGGGTCCTTCGGCGTCGGGATCGGCTTGGCCTGGGTGACCTGGAAGTAGGGGATCGGGCGGTTGTTGATGGGGTCCTTGGTCTGCTTGGGGGTGTAGGTGCCGGTGATCTCCAGCCAGGTGTCCGGCTGAAGTACCGGCGGGATCTTGCCAGTTAGCGCGATCTTCACCGGCTGGGCGTCCGCCGCACAGCAGTTGAGGGCCATGCGGACCAGGAACGGCGCACCGGACTTGTCCAGCGCGACGAAACCGGTGACCTTCAACTGCCGGGTGCCCAGGGACCGTCCGTGGTCGTACACCGCGCGGCTCGCGTAGTCGACCAGGCCGAGGGTGAGCGGGTTGCTGTCGGGGAGCTTGAGGAGACCGTACGGCTGCTGGAGTGCGGTGCCCGTGCGGACCGCGCTGTAGGAGCCGAGGGCCGGCGGGGCGACCAGGATCAGGGCGAAGAGGGGGAGGATCAGGAGCCAGGAGATACGGGGTTCGCGGTGGACGTGTCCCTCGTGGGCCTCGTGGGCGTCGCCCTCGGGGTGGGCCTCCGCGTGCGCTTCCGTATGGGCTTCCCCGTGGGCTTCCGCCTGGGCCTTCTCCATCCGCGTCCGGCGCCACTCGTACCAGGCCGTCGCCAGCGCGGTCACGATGAGGACCGCGCCGGAGAGCAGCAGGAGCGGTTGGAGGCCTGCCTTGACGTAGCGCAGGTAGAGGTTGGTGAAGCCCGCGTGCAGGAGGGCCGCGCCGACGAGGAACAGGACCGCCGCCTGTGCCTGGCGGTTCACAGGAGCACCGCCCCGGTGACGACCGCGCCCGCGATGGCGAGGACGAAGGTGGCGGGTGCGAAGCGCAGGGCGAAGCCCCGGCCGAAGGTGCCCGCCTGCATGGCGAACAGTTTCAGGTCGATCATCGGGCCCACCACCAGGAACGCGAGTTTGGCCGTGAGCGAGAACTGGGTGAGCGACGCGGCCACGAACGCGTCCGCCTCCGAGCAGATCGACAGCAGCACGGCGAGGATCGAGAGGGCGAGGATCGCGACCACCGGGTTGTCGGCGGCCGTGCGCAGCCAGCTCGCCGGCGCCACCGCCTTGAGCGTGGCCGCGGACATCGCGCCCAGCACCAGGAATCCGCCCGCCTGCATCACGTCGTGCCGGACCGAGCCCCAGAACGCGGCCCCCTTGGTCTCCCCCTCGTGCGGCTCGTGGGCGGGCAGGCGCAGCCAGTCGGTACGGCCGATCCGCGTCCACAGCCAGCCCATCACACAGGCCACGAGCAGACTGCCGGCGAACCGGGCGAGCACCATCTCGGGGTTGCGCGGGAACGCCACGGCCGTCGCCGTCAGCACGATCGGGTTGATCGCCGGGGCGGAGAGCAGGAACGCGATCGCCGCCGCCGGGGTGACACCCCGGCGCACCAGCGCCCCGGCCACCGGCACGGACGCGCACTCGCAGCCGGGCAGGATCGCGCCCGCCATCCCGGCGATCGGCACGGCCAGCACGGGGTTCTTCGGCAGCGCGCGGGTGAAGAACGTCGCCGGTACGAACACCGCGATCCCGGCCGACAGCAGCACGCCCAGCACCAGGAAGGGCAGGGCCTGCACGACCACGGCCACGAAGACCGTCATCCAGCTCTGCATCACGGGCGCGGACAGGGCCTGCCGGATCGGGCCCTGCGCCAGCACGACCACGAGCAGCACCATCGTCAGCACGAGCGGCGAGTTGAGCTGCCAGCCGTCCTTCGACTCTTTGGCGGGCGCGGCCGGTGACTTCTCGGCGGGCGCGGCCGGTGACTCTTTGGCCAGCGTGACCGGCGGCGCGGGCACGGGTGGCGGCTGAGGCGGGTCCGTGGTCGGCGCGGCTGGTTCGGTGGTGATGGCCACGGGTGTAGTACCTCCGGCAGGCGCGGGGTTTCGCGAGTTTTGCTCCCTGTCTCTGCATACGGCAGTCGGGGCACGGGTGTTCAGCGGAATACTGGAACCACCCGCCTCCTTGGTGCAGTCTTTCCCCTCGTGGCGAGCAGCGTTCCGAATCAGAGCCCCCCGGGCGGTGCCCGTGCGCACATGGTGGTGTGCGGCGACGACGCGCTCGCGCACCGACTCGCCGTCGAACTGCGCAGTGTCTACGGCGAGCACATCACCCTCGTCGTCCCGCTCTCCGAGGCCACCGCCCGACCACCCGTCGTCGGCCGCGCGCGTGCCGCGTCGGCGGCGCTGCTCGACCGGGTCAACGCGGCGGTGGGCCGGGCCAACGGCAACGGCGGCGGCACTGGCGGTGGTGGCGGCAACAGCAACGCCGGACCCGTCACCTCCGAACCCCCGCGCGGGGAACGGGTGTTGGAGGTCGCCGAGCTGACCGAGGCCGTGTTCGCCGAGGCGGGCGTGGAACGGGCGACCGCGCTGGCCCTCGTCTACGACGACGACGAGACGAACATCCGCGCCGCGCTCACCGCCCGCCGCCTCAACCCCCGTATCCGGCTGGTGCTGCGTCTCTACAACCGGCGGCTCGGCCAGCACATCGAGGAACTCCTCGACCAGGCCGCCGCGTTGGCGACCGGCGACGGCACGGGTACCGGGCCCGGTACCGGGTTCGACGCGTCCACGACCGTGCTCTCCGACGCCGACACGGCCGCACCCGCGCTGGCCGCGACCGCGCTCGCCGGTACCAGCAAGGTCGTCCAGACCGACGGGCTGCTGCTGCGCGCGGTGGAACGGCCGCCGCCGGGACCCGGGGAGGTGGCCGACCCGGGGCTTGCCACGCTCGCCCTGCTGTCGGCGACCAGCAGCGACCCGGCCGGCGCGGACGGCTCCGAGGGCATGGGCGAACAGGGCCCGCGCCTGCTGCCCGACGCGGCGGCCGTCGCCTCGGCCACCGGGCGCGGAACCGTCGTCCTGGAGCAGGTGTCGTACGCCGGGCCGCAGTTGCCGGGCGGGCGCGGGGGCGGTGTCGTGCCCGCGTTCTCCTCGCTCTTCTCGCGGCGGCTGCGGTGGTCGCTGGCGGGCATGCTGGCGTGTGTCATCGCGCTCGCCGTCTCGCTGTGGCTGGTGACCGGTATCCATCCCCTGCGGGCCTTCTATCTGACGTTGCTCGATCTCTTCGCGATCGACGACCCCGCGATCGGGGAACCCCTGGGCCGGCAGATCCTTCAACTCCTCTCCGGGCTCGTCGGGTTGCTGATGCTGCCGGTGCTGCTGGCCGCCGTGCTGGAAGCGCTCGGCACCTTCCGTACGGCGTCCGCGTTGCGCAAGCCGCCCCGCGGGCTCGGCGGGCATGTCGTGCTGCTCGGGCTCGGCAAGATCGGCACCCGGGTGCTGACCCGGCTGCGCGAACTCAACATCCCCGTGGTGTGCGTCGAGGCCGACCCCGAGGCGCGTGGGCTCGCGGTCGCGCGCCGGCTGCGGGTGCCGGTGATCCTGGGTGACGTCACCCAGGAGGGCGTCCTGGAATCCGCCAAGGTCCACCGCGCCCACGCCCTCCTCGCGGTCACCAGCTCCGACACGACCAACCTCGAAGCGGTGCTGTACGCCCGGTCCGTGCGGCCCGATCTACGGGTCGTGCTCCGGCTGTACGACGACGACTTCGCGACCGCCGTGTACCGCACCCTGCGGGCCGCGCACCCCGGTGCCCTGACCCGGAGCCGGAGCGTGTCCCATCTGGCCGCGCCCGCGTTCGCCGGGGCGATGATGGGGCGGCAGATCCTGGGCGCGATCCCTGTCGAGCGGCGGGTGCTGCTGTTCGCGGCGATGACCGTGGGCGGGCATCCCCAGCTGGACGGGAAGACCATCGCCGAGGCGTTCCGGGCCGGGTCCTGGCGGGTCCTGGCGCTGGATACGGCGACCCGGGACGCCTCCGAGGACGTACGGCGCTCGGGGTTGGTGTGGGACCTCCCCGACACGTATGTCCTGCGGAGCTCGGACCGGGTTGTGCTGGCCGCTACCCGTCGGGGGTTGGCGGAGTTGCTGGGGCGGCGGCCCCGGGACCGGGCGGGGACGTAGGGAGCGGGGAGTTCGGATCCCCGCTCCGCACGCGACTCGCGAGAGGACCAGCCCTTCGGGAAACCCTGCCTACTTCCCCAAGTGCCGCTCCGCGAAGTCCAGTTCGAGCTTCACCTGCTTGATCCGCTCGTCCACCACCAGCGACCCGTGCCCCGCGTCGTACCGGTACACCTCGTGCACCGCGCCCCGCGACTCAAGCCGCTTCACGTAGTTGTCGATCTGGCGGATCGGGCAGCGGGGGTCGTTGACGCCGGCCGAGATGTAGACCGGGGCCGTGACCTTGTCGACGTAGGTCAGCGGGGAGGACGCCTCGAAGCGGGCCGGGACCTCCTCGGGGGTGCCGCCCAGCAGGGTGCGGTCCATGGCCTTCAGGGCTTCCATCTCGTCGTGGTACGCCGTGACGTAGTCGGCGACCGGGACGGCCGCGATGCCCAGGGTCCACGCGTCGGGCTGGGTGCCGATGCCGAGGAGAGTGAGGTAGCCGCCCCAGGAGCCGCCGGTGAGGATCAGGCGGGCGGGGTCGGCGAGACCGGAGGTGATCGCCCACTCCCGCACCGCCGCGATGTCCTCCAGCTCGATGAGACCGACCCGGTGCTTGAGGGCGTCGGTCCACGCGCGGCCGTAGCCGGTGGAACCTCGGTAGTTGACCCGTACGACCGCGTACCCGTGGTCGACCCAGGCCGCCGGGCCCGCCGCGAAGGAGTCGCTGTCGTGCCAGGTCGGGCCGCCGTGGATGTCGAAGACCGTGGGGAGGGGGCCCGTGGCGCCCGCCGGCTTCTGGACCAGGGCGTGGATGCGGCCGCCGGGGCCCTCCACCCACACGTCCTCCACCGGGACCGAGCCGGGCGACTTCAGGCCGGGCGGGTCCAGGACGACCTCGCCCGTCGTGGAGCGCACGGCGGACGGCTCGGCGGACGACGACCAGAGGTACTCCACGCTGCCGTCGGGGCGGGCCGTCGCGCCCGAGACGGAACCGGGCGGGGTCGGCACCTTGTCCAGCTCGCCCGTCGCGAGGTCGTAGCGGAACACCTCGCTGCGGGCCTCGAAGCTGTGCGCGATGAGGAGGGCCGAGCCGTCCGGGTACCACTCGGCGCTCACGTCCCCGGGCAGGTCCAGGGACAGGTCGCTCTCGCCGCCCTTCACGACGTCCCACACCAGGGGCTCCCAACGGCCGCGCCGCTGATGGCCGATGAGGAGACGCGTGTCGCCCTCCACGGGTGCGAAGCCGAGCACTTCGAGGCCCAGCTCCTCGGTGCCGCCCTTGGTGTCGTCCAGGTCGGCGACCGCCGTGCCGTCCGGGCGCAGGACGCGCAGCGCCGAGTGCATCGCGTCGCCGTGCTCCGTGTGCTCGATGGCGATCAGCGAGCCGTCGTGCGAGAGGTCGCCGACGCCCGCCGACTCGCGGTGCCGGTAGATCAGCGTGGTCTCGTCACCGGTGCGGGCGAGGTGAATCGTCGTACCGTCCTCGTCCGTGGAGCGGCCGACCACGGCGGTCCTGCCGTCCCGGGCGAGGGCGAGCCCGGCCGGGTAGGACGGTTCCAGGCCGGGGACCGCCGGTTCGTCCGGCCCTCCCTTGAAGGGCTGGCGGCGCCAGACGCCGAACTCGTCGCCGTCCTTGTCGTCGAACCACCAGATCCACTCCCCGTCCGGGGAGAGCACACCGTCCGTCGTGCCGTTCGGCCGGTCCGTGACCTGGCGTTGCTCGCCCGTCGCCCGGTCCCAGGCGTACAGCTCATACGTCCCTGTCGCGTTCGACACGAACAGGGAACGGTCGGGTGCGTCCTCCGCCCAGTCGGGCAGGGACACGCGGGGCGCCCGGAAGCGCTTCTCCCAGTCCGGTGTGTACTCGGACCCGTTGCTCTCAGTCATGGCCCCATACTGCCCGCCCACACAGACATTGCACTGACCGGATCCTCAGCCTGTGGATAACTTCGACCAAGTCCCGGCCGGAGCATTGCCGACGCCGGGTGAACCTTCGGGCCGACCCCCGGGCCAAGCGCCCCACGGCAGCCCCGTACCGTGGAACGCGTGTACCGGTTTCTGCTGACATCGCGCTGGTGGGGCATCAACGTCTTCGTACTGCTCGCCATCCCCTTCTGCATCTTCATGGGGTCGTGGCAGCTGAGCCGGTTCCAGGCGCGCGTGGACAGCAGCCACCAGGCCACCAAGCAGGTCGAGACGGACCGCACGGAAGCCGCGAGCCCCCTCGCCTCACTGCTGCCCGTCGACCAGAGCACCTCGGGCCGGCAGACCACCGCGACCGGCCGCTACGGCAAGCAACTCCTCGTCCCCGACCGCCAGTTGGACGGGAAGAACGGTTTCTACGTCCTGACCCTGCTGCGCACCGACGACGGCAAGGCCCTCCCCGTCGTCCGCGGCTGGATCCCCGGTGAGCCCGACGCCGCGAAGGCACCGGCCGCGCCGACCGGCGAGGTCACCGTCACCGGCTCGCTCCAGGCGTCCGAGACCCCCGGTGACAACGGAGTGAGCGCCCAGGGCGGACTGCCGTCCGGTCAGACCGCCGCGATCAGCGCGGCCTCGCTGGTGAACCTGGTCCCGTACCCCGTGTACGACGCGTGGATCACGCTCGACGAGGGCGACTCGGGGATGAAGGCCGTACCGGCGACCGCGCCCGCGAACACCGGCCTTGACCTGAAGGCGTTCCAGAACCTCGGCTACACCGGCGAGTGGTTCGTCTTCGCGGGCTTCGTCGTCTTCATGTGGTTCCGGCTGCTGCGCCGCGAGGTGGAGTTCGCACGCGACGCGGAACTGGGCCTGGTACCCGAGGACGAGAACGAGGAAGCGGCCCACGCGACGGTCTGACGTGGCCCGGCACGGACACAGCCGGGTCCCCCGACCCGGCTGACCACCTGTAGACCCGCAGTCCGGTCTACGACCCCGCCAGCAGGCCCGTCCGGAAGACCGTGCCCGCGCACGCGTTGGACACCGTGGCCGTGACCGTCGGGGAGCCCGTCGGCGCCGTGTAGGAGACCTGGACGCTGCCGTCGAGCGTGCCGTCCTCCAGGAGTTGGGTGGACGAACCCGTGTCGCCGCTCGTGGACCCGGTGGTGGTGCTGGCGTCCTCGGTGGGCGACGGGGTGGCCGTCGGACCGCCGGTGCCGGTGCCGCCGGTGCTGCCGCTGGTGGGGCAGGTCTCGGAGGGCACCCAGCCGAACTTGACCAGGTAGGAGGAGCCCGGCAGCAGTACCAGCTGCGAGGCCTCCGTCGACGGGTCGGGCAGGCCGCTCGCCGCGTCCGCGGAGCTGTGCTGCGCCACGCCGATCTTGGTGGAGTCGGCGGCACCCACCGCGGCGGTGCCCATGGTGCCGGGGCCGCCGACGGTACAGCTCGTGGTGGACGTGTTGGTGACGGTGAACGTGCCGTAGACGACACCGGCCGAATCGGCGGCGTCCACCGTCGAGTTGGACGCGCCGAACTGGTCGGCCGTGCAGACGGGCGCGGCCGTGCCGGCGCTCGAGGTGGGGTTCGCGCTCACGGTGCCGGGGCCGGTGGTCTTGCCCGTGCCGTCGTTCTTGTGGCCGCCCGGGTTCTGCGAGGCGTGCCCCGAGGTGCCGCCCGAGGTGCTGGAGCCGCCGTCCGGGCCCTTGCCCTGGCTGGTACCGCCCTGTGCCTGTGAGCTGTTGCCCATGATGGACGGGTCGGCGTCCGAGCCGGTGGCGTTCGAGACGTGGACGAGGGCCGGGATGGCGGTGCCGAAGAAGAGCACGGTGGCGGCCATGCCGACGAGGGCCTGGCGCTTGCGGGCCCGGCGGGCCGGTACCGCCTTGCGCAGGTGGTCCAGCGTGCCGTCGCGCGGCTCGACCTCCTGGACCGCCTGGTGGAGCAGTCGGCGCAGGGCCAGCTCGTCGGGGTCGAACCCTTCGGCGGCGTGCACGTCGGGCCCGTGGTCGTCGGGGCCCTGTCCTCCGGGTCCTGGTCCTACGGGGCTTGGTCCTACGGGTCCTACGGGGTGCCGGCCCTCGATGTCCTCGGAGTCCCCGGAGGTCTCAGGGTTCTCGGGGTTCCCGTCGAGGCTCGGCCCGTTCGGGCTCTCTTCGTCGGGGAGGTGGTTCACAGTTCCGTTCCCAGCATGTGATTCGTTCGGCTGTTCCGTGCGCGCCCAGGTCGGGCCGCGCCGGACGTCCGGCTCGCGCCGTTCACGCGAGCCGCTTCCCTCGGCCGTGCCGTTTCCGTCGGCCTTGTCGCTCATGCCGTGGCCTCCATGGCGATCCGGAGGGCGGCGATCCCGCGCGAGCCGTACGCCTTCACCGAGCCCAGCGATATGCCGAGCGACTCGGCGACCTGCGCCTCGGTCATGTCCGCGAAGTAGCGCAGCACCAGGACCTCGCGCTGGCGGCGCTGGAGTCCCTTCATGGCCTTGATGAGGGAGTCGCGCTCCAGCAGGTCGTAGGCGCCCTCTTCCGCGCTGGCCATGTCCGGCATCGGCTTCGAGAGGAGCTTGAGGCCGAGGATGCGGCGGCGCAGGGCCGAGCGGGAGAGGTTGACGACGGTCTGGCGCAGATAGGCCAGGGTCTTCTCGGGGTCACGAACGCGTTTGCGCGCCGAGTGGACCCGGATGAACGCCTCCTGGACGACGTCCTCGCAGGAGGCGGTGTCGTCGAGGAGGAGCGCGGCCAGGCCGAGCAGCGAGCGGTAGTGCGCCCGATAGGTCTCGGTGAGATGGTCGACCGTCGTTCCGGCCGCGACGGCGTCGTCGACACCGTCGCGCTGGTTCGGGATGCGGGCGGGCCGCGCTGCGGGCATCGGCGCGATCACCGGCATGCCGCCGGGCGCACGGGATCCACGCGGAGGCCGTAGGGCCGTGCCGCGTGCCGCAGTGAAGTCGAGTACCTGAGCCACGCCAGTTGGACACGCTTCCCCCCTTGGGGGTTGTACGCGTCGGCCGTCACATTTACGTCAGACGAAACAGACAGTCCACGCACCTGTCTTGCGTCCTCACCCACCCGTCTGGTGTCAGGCAGCACAACCGGCAGTGCGTCGAACACCCTCATGCCTACCCGCTCTTCCCCTGTGTCACGAATGTGCAGGGCGTCCCCACGCCCTCACCGCATCCCCACGCCCACCTGAAGGGCGTTCGCAAAGACGCTCCCCGCTCACCGCGCGGTTGCGGAAAGCGGGGAGTGAAATCTTCGGATGCGGAGGTGGCTGGATTCAAGGGCTCCCAACCATTAATCCGGCCACATCGCGCACACTGATCCTACAAACCCGTGCGCCACTGGCCAGCGGATTTACGGCGGGGCAGGAGGGGTCGGGCCCGCACTCAGGCCAGTTCGCGCGCCACCAGCTCGGCGATCTGCGCGGTATTGAGGGCCGCTCCCTTGCGCAAATTGTCCCCGCAGACGAACAGTTCGAGCGCGGTCGGATCGTCCAGCGCCCGCCGCAGCCGCCCCACCCACGTCGGGTCGGTGCCCACCACGTCGGCGGGCGTCGGGAACTCACCGGCGGCCGGATTGTCGAAGAGGACGACCCCCGGGGCCGTAGCGAGGATCTCGCGGGCCCCGTCGACGGTGACCTCGCCCTGGAAGCGGGCGTGGACCGTGAGGGAGTGCGTGGTGACCACCGGGACGCGCACGCAGGTCACCGCGACCGGCAGCGCGGGCAGCCCGAGGATCTTGCGGGACTCGTCCCGCACCTTCATCTCCTCCGAGGACCAGCCGTCCTCGCGCAGGGACCCGGCCCACGGTACGACGTTCAGCGCGACCGGCTCCGGGAACGGCCCGGTGTTGTCCCCGACGGCCCGCCGTACGTCACCGGGCTTGGTGCCCAGGTCCGTACCGGCCACCAGGGACAGCTGCTGGCGCAGGGTCTCCACCCCGGCCCGGCCCGCCCCGCTCACGGCCTGGTACGACGACACCACCAGCTCGCGCAGCCCGAACTCGGCGTGCAGCGCGCCCACGGCGACGATCATCGACAGGGTCGTGCAGTTCGGGTTGGCGATGATCCCGCGCGGACGGTGCCGCACCTTGTGCGGGTTGACCTCGGGGACCACCAGGGGCACCTCCGGGTCCATCCGGAAGGCGCCCGAGTTGTCGACGACGACCACGCCCTTGGCAGCGGCGATCGGCGCCCACTGGGCGGAGACCTCGTCGGGGACGTCGAACATGGCGACGTCGACCCCGTCGAAGGCCTCCTCGGTCAGGGCCACCACCTCGACCTGCTCCCCGCGCACGGTCAGCTTGCGGCCGGCCGAGCGCGGAGAGGCGATCAGGCGGATCTCGCCCCAGATGTCCGCGTGCTGGGACAGGATCTGGAGCATGACCGTGCCGACGGCCCCGGTCGCGCCGACCACGGCGAGCGTCGGACGCACGGTCGCTCCGGTGGTGGCCATCAGCGGCCGGTGCCTCCGTAGACGACGGCTTCGTCGCTGTCGGAGTCGAGGCCGAACGCCGTGTGCACGGCGCGGACGGCCTCGTTGACGTCGTCGGCGCGGGTGACCACCGAGATACGGATCTCGGAGGTCGAGATCAGCTCGATGTTGACGCCCGCGTCGGACAGGGCGGTGAAGAAGTCGGCGGTGACGCCGGGGTTCGTCTTCATGCCCGCGCCGACCAGGGAGATCTTGCCGATCTGGTCGTCGTAGCGCAGCGACTCGAAGCCGATGCCGCCCTTGTTCTTCTCCAGGGCGTCGATGGCCTTGCGGCCCTCCGCCTTGGGGAGGGTGAAGGAGATGTCCGTGAGACCGGTCGAGGCGGCCGACACGTTCTGCACGATCATGTCGATGTTGACCTGGGCGTCGGAGATCGTCCGGAAGATCACCGCGGCCTCGCCCGGCTTGTCGGGCACGCCGACGACCGTGATCTTGGCCTCGGAGGTGTCGTGCGCGACACCGGAGATGATGGCCTGCTCCACCTGCTGGTCCCCAATCGGCTCACTGCTGACCCAGGTGCCCTGAAGTCCACTGAAGCTGGACCGCACATGGATCGGGATGTTGTATCGGCGGGCGTACTCCACACAGCGGTGGAGCAGCACCTTGGAGCCGGATGCGGCGAGCTCCAGCATGTCCTCGAAGACGATCCAGTCGATCTTCTTCGCCTTCGGCACCACGCGCGGGTCGGCGGTGAACACACCGTCGACGTCGGTGTAGATCTCGCACACCTCGGCGTCGAGCGCGGCGGCGAGGGCGACGGCGGTGGTGTCGCTGCCGCCCCGCCCCAGCGTGGTGATGTCCTTCTTGTCCTGGCTCACACCCTGGAACCCGGCGACGATGGCGATGTTGCCCTCGTCCAACGCCGTGCGGATCCGACCGGGCGTGACGTCGATGATCCGCGCTTTGTTGTGGACCGAGTCGGTGATGACGCCTGCCTGGCTGCCCGTGAACGACTGGGCCTCGTGGCCCAGGTTTTTGATCGCCATGGCCAGCAGCGCCATGGAGATCCGCTCTCCGGCGGTCAGCAGCATGTCGAACTCACGCCCGGCGGGCATCGGAGATACCTGCTCGGCGAGATCGATCAGCTCGTCCGTCGTGTCGCCCATCGCGGAAACGACGACGACCACTTGGTGGCCGTTCTTCTTCGCTTCGACGATTCGCTTGGCGACGCGCTTGATGCCCTCGGCATCGGCTACGGAGGAGCCTCCGTACTTCTGCACGACAAGGCCCACGTGCGCTCCTCGCTCAGTCCTGGTGTGTCGGCTCAGTTTAACGAGCACCCGAAATTCGCTTCCGTGGTATCGCATCGTGAGATTCGGAAGCTTCGGACGCCCAGGTCAGCGCATGCCCACTTAAGGGGTGCGGGAAAAGTGCCGAGCGTCACAGGTCACGCCTGTGAATTAAGTTTCAAGCATTAAGGTGCGCCGTGTGCGCGTACTTCTGGTGGAAGACGATGAGCCGGTCGCCGAGTCCCTGCGACGCGGACTGATCCGCTACGGCTTCGAGGTCGACTGGGTCACGACGGGCGGGGCGGCCCTGGCCCACTCCGCTCCCTACGACGTCGTCCTCCTCGACCTCGGCCTGCCCGACACCGACGGCCTCGACGTCTGCAGGGCGCTGCGCGCCCGCGGCGACGTGCCGATCATCGTGATCAGCGCGCGCAGCGACGAGACGGACCGGGTGGTCGGCCTGGAGCTGGGCGCCGACGACTACGTGTCGAAGCCGTTCGGGGTCCGCGAGGTCATCGCGCGCATAAGGGCGGTGATGCGCCGCGCCCAGCCCCGGGCCGCCGCCGAGGCCGCGGGCCCCGACGAGTACGGCACCCGCCTCACCATCGACCGCAAGGCCGCCCGGGTCCGCCTCGACGGCGAGGAGATCCCGCTGGCCCCCAAGGAGTACGACCTGCTGTCGTTCCTCACCGAGGAGCCCGGCGCGCTGATGTCGCGCGAACAGATCATGGAAGCGGTCTGGGACGCGAACTGGTTCGGCCCGACGAAGACGCTCGACGTCCATGTGGCGGCGCTGCGGCGGAAGCTGGCGGGCGCGATCACCATCGAGGCGGTACGGGGCGTCGGCTTCCGCCTGGAGATCACGCCCGGCACGGCCGAGGGAACGTCCCCCTCATGATCCGGCAGCTCATCGTCAGCTACGTCCTGCTCGTGGCCGTGGCGCTGACCGCGTTCACCGTGCCCGTCGCCTTCACGCTGACCGCCCAACTGCGCGGTGACACCGAGCAGTCGGTGGAGCGCGAGGCGAAGACCATGGCCCTCCTGCTGAGCGGCGACGCCGCCTCGCGCGCCGCCCTGGACCGCATGGTGGTGGCGTACGCGCAGGAGACCCCTGGCACGGCCGAGGTGCTGCCCGCCTCCCGGGCGAAGACCGCGACGCACTGGGGCGACGGGGAACTGGAGGTGACGGCACCGGCGAAGCGCGACGGCCGGACCGTCGGCGCCGTGCGCATCACGTACCCGACCTCCGACCTGACCCGGCGCCTGGTGCAGATCTGGGGGTTCCGGGCGATCCTCGCGCTGGCGGTGCTGGCGGTGGCGGCCGGTCTGGGCGCGATCGTGGCCCGCCGTCTCACTCGCCCCCTGCGCCAGCTCAACGACATGGCGAGCAAGTTCAGCGACGGCGACCTGACGGCCCGCTCCCCCGTGACGGGCCCGCACGAGACGCAGACACTGGCCAGGACGCTGAACCAGGGTGCCGAACGCCTCGACACCCTCATCGCCTCGCAGCGCATCTTCGTCGCCGACGCCTCCCACCAACTCCGCACCCCGCTCACGGCGTTGAGGCTGTCCTTGGACAACATCGCGGACGGCGTGGACGACGAGTTCGTACGGGAGGACGTGGAACAGGCGACGGCGGAGGTGGTCCGGATGAGCCGCCTGGTCAACGGCCTGCTGGTACTGGCGCGGGCGGAGGCGAAGGTGACGGCGGCGGAACCTCTACCGCTTCGGGAGATCGTGGCCGAACGACTCTCGGTGTGGAGACCGGCCGCCGACGAGCGCGGAGTACACATCGCGCTCAGGGGGAGTGTCGTCGACGGCCGGCCGCTCGTGCTGGCCAGTCCCGGTCATCTCGAACAGGTCCTGGACAACGTGCTGTCGAACGCCCTGGAGGTGTCACCGGACGGCGCCACGATCACCGTAGGCTCCGAACTCCGGGGCGAAGAGGTCGAGTTGACGGTGGCGGACGAGGGTCCCGGTATGTCCGACGCGGAGAAGTCCCGTGCCTTCGACCGCTTCTGGCGCGGTCAGGGCCTCACCGGGCGCTCCGGTTCGGGCCTGGGCCTCGCCGTCGTACGTCAGTTGGTGATGGACGACGGCGGGACGGTGACCCTGCGGGACGCTCCCGGGAACGGGCTGTCGGTGGTCATCACCCTTCGGGCATCACCGAGGAGTGGTGGTTGACGATCAGCCACTTGCCGCCGCGCTTCTCGTACTCGTAGGTGTAACGGGCCTCCACCACACGCTTCTTGCCGGTCTTCGGGTCGGTGAGCGTGATGTCGTAGGCGCCCGCGTCGATGGCCGAGTTGCTGTCGAGGACGTTGATGTACGTCTCGACCTTCTTCGCGACCGGCTTGTTCGGCAGGAAGTGGTCGAAGTAGTCGATGATCTCGGCGCGGTCGGTGCGGATCTCGTTGGAGACGGTGGGCAGGAGCACGGCGTCCGGCGCGTACCGGTTCGCGACCTTCTTCGGGTCACCGGTCTGCAGCGCGGCGTTCCAGCCGTCGAAGAGGGCGGCTATCTGCTTCTTGCTGGGCTTGGCGTCCTGCTGGGGACCGGCCGTCGCGACGACGGTTCCGGCGGTGCCGAGGGCCAGCACGGTGGTGACGGTGACGACGGCTGCACGCTTGCTGATGGATCTGCGGGTCATCTCAACTCCAGTTGTACTGGTGCCTCTTTGGGATGACTCCAGACTCTCTTTCCGCTGGTTAGGGCCCGTGCAACGGACGTACAGGGGTGAGGAAGGACTGGCCCAATTAACGTGCTGCGACCGCCTGACCACGGTCCCGGACGAGGCTGACACCGGCTCCCAGCGATACGACGCCCATCCCCACGGCGGTCATCACGCCCTGCGTTCCGTCGACCACGAAGGGTGCGACCGCGGCGACGGCCAGGTTGAACAGGAAGAGGAACCAGAGGACGGGCTTGGAGGAGAGGAGGTTCTTCATGACGGGCATCCTTGGGATCTCGGAGCCGGTGGCTCGTTCACCGGCTGACGAGTTCAACGATCCCGTTTCCGCAGGTCCGCGACGAGGGAGTGCGGTCCCGAACCGAGGGTGTAGCGGGCTACACCCCGGCCCCTGAATGATGTTGGTCCATGACCACCGACATACTCCTGGGCGGAATCGTCCTGCTCGGCGCTTCCGTCCAGTGGCTCACGGGCATGGGCTTCGCCCTGGTCGCCGTACCGGCCCTGGTCCTGCTGCTCGGCCCGTCCCAGGGGGTCGTCCTCGCCAACTGCGCCGCCGGCGCGATCAGCGTCGTAGGACTGGCGGGCGGCTGGCGGCAGGTGCGGGCGCGCGCGATGGTCCCGCTGTGCGCGGCGGCGGTCTGCACGGTACCGGCGGGCGCGTGGATGACCCGCCGACTCCCCCCGCCGGTCCTCCTGTTGGTCATGGGCGGCCTGGTGACGGTAGCCGTGCTCCTGGTGATGCGCGGCGCCCGGGTCCCGGCCCTGCGCGGCACGAAGGGCGCGGTCGCGGCGGGCGCGGTGGGCGGTTTCATGAACGCGGCGGCGGGCGTGGGCGGCCCGCCGATCTCCCTCTACGCGGTCAACGCGGGCTGGACGGTACGGGAGTTCGTCCCCAATGCCCAGTTCTACGGCGTCGTCGTCAACGCGTTCTCGGTCGCCGCGAACGGCCTGCCCAGCCTGCGCACACCGCAGTGGGTCGCGGTCGTCGCCGCGATGGTGATGGGCGGGGTGATCGGGCGGGGGCTGGCTGGGCGAATACCTGAACCCCGGGCGCGGCTACTGGTGTTGTCGCTGGCGCTCGCGGGCGGGCTCACGGCCGTGGGAAAGGGGGCGTGGGGGTTGTGACCCCCAACGCCCCCCTACCAAGGACTACTTGACCGGCCTGATCCCCAACGGCCCCGCGATCTCCTCCGCCATCACCGCGCCCGCCTCGAACTCCAGCGTCTCGTCGCCCATGCTCACGTCCGTGTCCAGGCCGTCCAGTTCCGGGAGGGGCTGGTTGAGGCGGACGTGGGCGACCAGGGACTGGAGGGCGCGCAGGGATGCCGAGGCGGTGGAGCCCCAGTTGGAGAAGTAGGAGAACTGCCACCACCACATGGCCTCCGTGGTGCGGCCGGCGCGGTAGTGGGCCATGCCGTGGCGGAGGTCGGTGATGACGTCCGCGAGGTCGTCGGAGATACGGGCCGGTACCGGGGCCTTGCGCGGCTCGTAGGGGTCGAAGACCTCCGAGTACACGTCGATCGGCTCCAGCATCACCGCGAGGCGCTCGCGGATCTCGTCCACGTCCGGCTCCGGGCCCAGGTCGGGCTCGTAGCGCTCGTCCGGGAGGATGTCCTCGTGCGCGCCCAGGCGGCCGCCCGCCAGGAGGAGTTGGGACACCTCCAGGAGGAGGAAGGGGACCGCCGAGTCGGGGTCCTCGCCCTTCGCTACCTCCGACACGGCCACCAGGAAGCTCTCGACCTGGTCCGCGATCTGGACCGCGAAGTCGTCCGGGTCCTGAGCGGTGGCATGCAGCGTGGCGTCAGACATCTAGGAGTCGTCTCCCCTCGAAGGCGCGGCCGAGGGTCACCTCGTCCGCGTATTCCAGGTCGCCGCCCACCGGGAGGCCGCTGGCCAGGCGGGTGACCTTGAGGCCCATGGGCTTGATCATGCGGGCGAGGTACGTGGCCGTGGCCTCGCCCTCCAGATTCGGATCCGTGGCAATGATCAGTTCCGTGACCGTACCGTCGGCCAACCGCGCGAGAAGTTCTCGTATACGCAGGTCGTCGGGTCCGACACCCTCGATCGGGCTGATCGCGCCGCCCAGGACGTGGTACTTGCCCCGGAACTCGCGGGTGCGTTCAACCGCCACGACGTCCTTCGGCTCCTCGACCACGCAGATCACCGTGAGGTCGCGGCGCGGGTCGCGGCAGATCCCGCACAGTTCCTCCTGTGCGACGTTGCCGCAGGTCGCGCAGAAGCGGACCTTCGCCTTGACCTCCATCAGGCACTGCGCGAGCCGGCGGACGTCCGTCGGCTCCGCCTGCAGGATGTGGAAGGCGATCCGCTGCGCGCTCTTGGGACCGACGCCGGGGAGTCGCCCCAGTTCGTCGATGAGGTCCTGGACCACGCCTTCGTACAACGGACTGCCTGCCCTTCCTGAAGTCGTGCGGTACGTGCCGTACGTACCGTAGTTGGCCGCGGCCCGTCTTAGAAAGGCAGACCGGGGATACCGCTGCCGCCGCCGAGGCCCTGCGCGAGCGGGCCGAGCTTCTGCTGCTGGAGAGTCTGCGCGTTCTCGTTGGCCGCCTGGACCGCCGCGACGATCAGATCCGCGAGGGTCTCGGTGTCGTCCGGGTCGACCGCCTTCGGGTCGATCTTCAGCGCGCGGAGCTCGCCGGAGCCGGTGACGGTGGCCTTCACCAGCCCGCCGCCCGCCTGTCCGTCGACCTCGGTCCGCGCCAGCTCCTCCTGCGCGTTCGCCAGGTCCTGCTGCATCTTCTGGGCCTGCTGGAGCAGCTGCTGCATATTGGGCTGGCCACCACCGGGAATCACGATCAGCTCCTGGTTTCGTACGGCTGTCGGTCGGTTGTCAGTCATGGATACGGCCGTGGAACGGCCATGGATACGGCTGTATGGGCGAGGTTTCCCCCGCTCGGCACGAGCCTACGTGGTCCGGGCAGTCATCGCTTCAGCACTCTTTCGAGTGAGTCTTCACCGTGTCCTATACCTGATCAAGACCCACTTCCGGGCGGAAAAGAGGTGAAACCAGATCCTTCGCCACCCATTGGGCGGTAGGAAGGGTCCGGCACATCAGCATCAGGTGTCACACGACGTAAGGGAGTGCCGGGTGGGTCAGCCGGAGATTCAGCCCGAAGGCGGCGATCTGGCCGGGCGGACGTTTCCGCTCGGGGACTGGGGCGAGCCGACGGCCCGGCTGGACGAGCTGTACCGGTGGGTCGAGCGCGGGGCGCTGGAGACGGCGACCCGCTACCTCACGGACCGGGTGTGGAAGCGGCGCGGGGCGCGGGTGCTGCGCGCGGGCGCCGCGCTGGGCGCGCTGACGGGCGCCGCGCTGCCCCTGCTGGACCTCACCGGGGTGGCGGGCGGGGTGGCCGCCTGGGGCTATCTGGCGCTGCTGCTGGGGGTCGCGTGCGTGGCCGGGGACCGGTTCTTCGGCATGACGTCCGGCTGGATGCGGGACGTCGCTACGGCACAGGCCGTGCAGCGCCGTCTCCAGGTGCTCCAGTTCGACTGGGCGTCGGAGGGTGTGCGGGAGTTCCTGGGGCCCGCGGAGGGCACGGCGAGCGAGGCCGCGGACCGGTGTCTTGGGGTGCTGCGGCGCTTCTCGGAGGACGTGACGGAACTGGTCCGGGTGGAGACGGCCGACTGGATGGTGGAGTTCCGGACCGGGTCGGGGCCGCTGGGCATCCAGTCGGCGGTGGTGCCCGCGAGCCGTCCGGAGGGGACCGTCGTCCAGGGCAGGTTCCCGATGCCGCCGGGACCGGGCGGCGGCACCCGCCCGAACATGCCGAGGCAGCGGCCGCCCGAGCCCCGGTGAGGTGGACGCCGGCCCGACGCCCAGCCTGACGTTCAGCCCGCCTTCGTGTACGTCAGCTTCTCCCCGTTGCTGGTGCTCACGCGCTCCAGCGTGGTGGCCGACAGCAGGGTGATCTCGGTGGCGGAGCCCGGGTTGCAGGACGACAGCGGCTTCCCTGAGGTGACGGTGGAGGCGCCGATCGCCAACGGGCTCTCGCCGCCCGGCTCTTGGGCGAGGTCGGCGGTGAACTCGCAGTGGTAGCCGGGTCCGTCCGCGACCAGGGTGAGGACCGGGGACCCCACCTTCCCCTGCCGGATGGTGAGTTGGCGGGTGTTGTGGCCCGTGGCGTTGTCGATGGCCGCGTTCCAGGTGCCGAGGTATCCGCTGGGTACGTCACCGTCGCCGGACGTTGTCGGTGAGGGCGATCGGCTCGGCGACGGCTCCCCGGTGCTCGGCCCCGGGGTCGTGGGCGCGGCGCTGGTGGCCTGGCCGCCCGAACCGGCCTTCGTACGACCGCCGTTGCCCCCGTCCTTCATCAGCGCGTACACCGAGCCACCGGCCCCCAGCGCGACGACCAGCGCGACCACGACGAGGAGCACGGTCGACCGCCCGTTCCTGCGCGGCGGCTGGGGCTCCCCGTACGGCGGGACCGCCCCGGCCGGCCCCGGGCCGTAGGGCGGAGTGGCACCGAGGCCGCCGTTGTGCGGGTAGGGGTTGTACGGCACCTGGCCGCCCCAGCCGAGGAGTTGGCGGGCCGGGGGCGGGGGGTAGCCGGCGGCCGGGGAGGGTTGGGGGGAGCCGTAGGCGGTGGGCTGGTCGGGCCGCTGCGGGTCGCCGTAGGCGGTGGAGGGCTGGGGGTGCTGTTGCGGGTAGCCGTAGGCCGGGTGCGGGGGCTGTGGGGGCGGCGGCGTCCGGGTGGCCCCGGCCGGGTCCGCGACCACCGTCGGGAGGTGCTCGTCGGGTGCCGGTGCCGGGGCGGAGTCGTCGGAGGCGGGAGCGTGCTCGGGCGAGGCTTCGGGAGCGTTGGCGGGTTTTTCAGGGAGGGGAACCGGCTTCGCCACGGCAATGGGGGCGGGGGCGGGAGCAGCAGCGGGGGCAGGGGCGGCCGCCGGAACGGGCGCGGTCCCCTGAACCGCCTCCGGGGCCCCTCTCTCCGGGGCCGGAGCCGGGCCCGGGTCCCCCGTCTCCGGCGCGGCCTTCTCCAGGTCCACGCGTTCCGCGTCCTCGCGGTCCACGTCCACCCGTTCGAGCTCCGTCGTCTCCGGGTCCTCCGCGTCCAGCAACTGCACGGCGTGGCGGCCGAGTTGGGCGACCAGCGCGCCCGGCAGCCACGGGTCGCGGGAGCGGCCGCCGGAGACCGTGTCCTCGGCGCCCGTGCGGTCGAGGATGCGGTTGAGGGTGGGGCGGGTGGCCGGGTCCTTGCGGAGGCAGTCGCGGACCAGGTCGGCGATGCCCTCGGGGACGCCCGACAGGTCGGGTTCCTCCTGGGCGATGCGGAACATCAGGGCGTGGACGCCGCTGTTGGCGGCGCCGAAGGGGAGCGTGCCGGTGGCCGCGTAGGCGAGGACGGAGCCGAGGCAGAAGACGTCGCACGCCGGGGTGATGCGGTCGCCCCGCACCTGTTCCGGCGCCATGAAACCGGGCGAGCCGACCAGCGAACCGGTGCGGGTGAGCCCGTCCCCGGCCTGGGTCTCCAGGGCGCGCGCTATGCCGAAGTCGATGACGCGGGGACCGTCGATGGTCACCAGCACGTTGGACGGCTTGAGGTCGCGGTGGACGATGCCGGCGGCGTGGATGTCCTTCAGCGCGTGCGCGAGACCGGCCGCGAGGATCCGTACCGACCGCTCGGGCAGCGCCCCGTGATCGCGCCCGACGACCTGTTGCAGGCTCGGCCCGGCGACATACCCGGTGGCCACCCACGGCACCTCGGCCTCGGTGTCCGCGTCCAGCACGGGCGCCGTCCAGTGGCCGCCGACCCGGCGCGCGGCCCGCACCTCCTGCCGGAACCGCGCCCGGAACTCCTCCTGCGCGGCGAGGTCCTCCCGCACCAGCTTCACGGCGACCGTGCGCCCCCGGTCCGACCGGGCCAGATACACATGGCCCATGCCACCGGCCCCCAGCCGGGCCAGCAGCCGATACGCCCCGATCCGCTGCGGATCGGCCGCCCCCAGTTTCTCCACGACCGCGCCGCCTCCCCTGAATTCCCCGGTCACGCCCCGGTCGCGCCCCTGTGCTCCGCGACAGACCGAGAATAGTGCGGGCAAACGACGGGACGGACGGAGCGGTGTCTACGGTTCCGTAACGGCGGGGCCGTGCCCGTGGGGCCGTCCAGCCCCGACAACCTGTCGCGGAAACCGCCCGACCACAGACAGGACGCCGATTCCTTTTCCGCATCGCGGACATTTACGCTCGCCCGCATGACCCCTCAGCCCAACCCCCAGGCCGGCGCCGCCGTGAAGGCCGCGGACCGCGCGCACGTGTTCCACTCCTGGTCCGCGCAGGAGCTCATCGACCCGCTCGCCGTGGCCGGCGCGGAGGGGTCGTACTTCTGGGACTACGACGGCAGGCGCTACCTGGACTTCACCAGCGGGCTCGTCTACACGAACATCGGCTACCAGCACCCGAAGGTCGTCGCCGCGATCCAGGAGCAGGCCGCGACGATGACCACCTTCGCGCCCGCCTTCGCGATCGAGGCCCGGTCCGAAGCAGCCAGGCTCATCGCCGAGCGGACCCCCGGCGACCTGGACAAGATCTTCTTCACCAACGGTGGCGCGGACGCGATCGAGCACGCGACGCGCATGGCCCGGCTGCACACCGGCCGCCCCAAGGTGCTCTCCGCCTACCGCTCGTACCACGGCGGTACGCAGCAGGCGATCAACCTCACCGGGGATCCCCGCCGTTGGGCCAGCGACAGCGCCGCGGCCGGGGTCGTGCACTTCTGGGCGCCCTTCCTGTACCGGTCCCGTTTCTACGCCGAGACCGAGGCGCAGGAGTGCGAGCGCGCGCTGGAGCACCTGGAGACGACGATCTCCTTCGAGGGGCCGGCGACCATCGCCGCGATCGTCCTGGAGACCGTTCCGGGGACCGCCGGGATCATGGTGCCGCCGCCCGGTTATCTCGCCGGGGTCCGGGAGATCTGCGACAAGTACGGGATCGTCTTCATTCTCGACGAGGTGATGGCCGGGTTCGGGCGGACCGGTGAGTGGTTCGCGGCCGATCTGTTCGACGTCGTACCGGACCTGATGACCTTCGCGAAGGGCGTGAACTCCGGCTATGTGCCGCTCGGCGGTGTCGCCATCTCCGGCGCGATCGCGGACACCTTCGGCAAGCGGCCCTACCCGGGCGGGCTGACGTACTCCGGGCACCCGCTGGCCTGTGCCGCGGCCGTCGCGACGATCAACGTGATGGCCGAGGAGGGAGTCGTGGAGAACGCGAGGACCCTCGGTACGACGGTCGTCGAGCCCGCGCTGCGGGCGCTGGCCGAGCGGCACCCGAGCGTGGGCGAGGTGCGGGGCGTCGGGATGTTCTGGGCGCTGGAGCTGGTGAAGGACCGGGAGACGCGTGAGCCGCTGGTGCCGTACAACGCGGCCGGTGAGGCGAACGCGGCGATGGCCGCCTTCGGGGCCGCCGCCAAGCAGCAGGGGCTGTGGCCGTTCGTCAACATGAACCGCACCCACGTCGTCCCGCCGCTCAACGTGAGCGAGGCCGAGCTGAAGGAGGGCCTCGCGGCTCTGGACGCGGCGCTCTCCGTCGCGGACGAATTCACCGCGTAAAACGGCGTGTAATTCGGCGCCGAATACACCTCTTAACACCCGGAATGGGCGGGTCCGTTCAACGGGTGCCCGCATCCGGGCAGGAGGGGAACCCGAACGCGTAAGGTGGCGTGCTCGTAGACATATACGAGTACGCCATCGAACGCGACGAGGGAGACGCCCCGACGATGCCCGGAGGAAGCAGCGGCAGCGGCGCCGTGACCCGCAGCACCCTGCGGCAGCAGATCGCCGACGCGCTGCGCGACGAGGTCCTCGCCGGCCGGCTCCAGCCCGGTCAGGAGTTCACGGTGAAGGAGATCGCCGAGCAGTACGGCGTCTCCGCGACTCCGGTCCGGGAAGCTCTCGTCGATCTCTCCGCGCAGGGACTCCTGGAAGCCGACCAGCACCGCGGCTTCCGCGTCCACGAGTACTCGGTGGCCGACCACCGCGGGATGATCGAGGCCCGCGCCCTGGTCACCGAGGGCATGTTCCTGGCCCTCATCAAGGGCCACCCCGTCTTCGACCGCACCGACGACCCCCGTACGGTCGCCGCGCTCGCCGGTGTCCGCCGCCGCGGCGAGGAGGCGCAGCGCGCCGCCGACGCCGGTGACCTGAGCGTCCTGATCGGCTACGACCTGCGCTACTGGCGCGAGTTGAGCGCCATGTTCGGCAACCCCTACCTCGGCGACTTCCTGCACCGGCTGCGCGTCCAGTCCTGGGTGTGCACGGTGCAGCATCTGCGCCGGCTGAGCGATCTGCGCGGCCGGCTGTGGTCCGAGCACACCGAGCTGGTCGACGCCCTGGCGCGCCGCGACACCCCGGCCGCACGCTCGATCGTCCTGGCGTACAACACGCACTCCCTCGACCTCATCGAGCGGCTGGCCGCCCGGTGACCGGACCGGAAAGGGCCACTCCGGCCGTGGACAGTGCCTCAGTGGACCCCGGTCTCGCCGTGGACCTCAGCGTCGTCGTGCCCGCCTACAACGAGGAACAGCGGCTCGGGCCGACGCTCGACGCGATCACCGCGTACCTGGGCGACAACGAGGGCCGTTTCGGCGACTGGGAGATCATCGTCGCCGACGACGGCTCCGACGACGGGACCCCGGACGTCGTCACCTCCCGCGCCGACCCGCGCGTGCAGTTGGTCACCAGCCCCCGCAACCGCGGCAAGGGCCACGCCCTGCGCCTCGGGGTCGCCGCCACGCGCGGGCACCGGGTGCTGGTCACCGACGCCGATCTGGCCGCGCCCATCGAGGAGTTGGAGAAACTCGACAAGGAGCTGAGCGAGGGCCGCGCGGCCGCGATCGGCTCCCGCGCCGCGCCGGGCGCGACGATCGAGAGCCACCAGCATCCGATACGCGAACTCCTGGGCCGCGCGGGCAACTTCCTGATACGCCAGGCCGCGGTGCCCGGCATACGCGACACCCAGTGCGGCTTCAAGCTCTTCGAGGGCGACCGCGCCCGCGAGGCCTTCGCCGCCTCCCGGATCAACGGCTGGGGCATCGACGTGGAGGTCCTCCAGCACTTCCGCCGCGCGGACTGGGAGGTCGCCGAGGTGCCGGTGCGCTGGGCCCACCAGTCCGGCTCGAAGGTACGGCCCCTCGACTACGCCAAGGTCCTCACCGAACTCGGCCGCCTCCGCGCCCGCTCCCTGCGCCCGGTCGACGTCCTGGTCACCGTCCTCTTCCTCCTCATGTCGGTCGGCCTCTACTCGGGCCGCCTCTTCGACCCGGACCACCGCTACCTGGTCGACTCGCTCCAGGACCAGAACCAGTGGGAGTGGTTCTTCGCGGTCACGGCCGACAACGTGGCCCACCTCCACAACCCGTTCTTCTCGAACCTCCAGGGCTTCCCCGACGGCGTGAACCTCATGGCCAACACGGTCATGCTGGGCCTGTCGGTCCCCTTCGCGCCCCTCACCCTGCTGGCCGGCCCCGCGGTCTCGCTCAGCGTCTGCATGGCGCTCGGCCTCGCGGCCACGGCCGCCGCCTGGTACTGGCTGATCGTGAAGCGCGTCGTACGGCAACGGGCGGCGGCCTTCGTCGGCGCCTCGCTGGCGGCCTTCGCCCCGCCGATGGTCAGCCACGCCAACGCGCACCCGAACTTCGTCATCCTCTTCATGATCCCGCTGATCATCGACCGCGCCCTGCGCCTGTGCACGGGCACGCGGGTCGTCCGCGACGGCGTCGTGCTCGGCCTGATGGCGGCCTACCAGATCTTCCTCGGCGAGGAGCCCCTGCTCCTGGCGTCGATCGGCATGGTCCTGTTCGCGGCGTCGTACGGCGTCATCCGCAGGGACGTGGTGAAGACGTCCTGGCGCCCCCTGCTGAAGGGCCTGGGCATCGCGGCCGGGATCTGCGCGCCGATCATCCTGATCCCGCTCTACTACCAGTTCATGGGCCCGCAGAGCTACAAGAGCGTCCTGCACGGCGACAACGCCGGCAACAGCCCCCTCGCCCTGCTCTCCTTCGCCGAACGCTCCCTGATCGCGGGCAACGAGGTCCGGGCCGACGCCCTCTCCCTCAACCCCACCGAGCAGAACGCCTTCTACGGCTGGCCGCTCGTCCTCCTCGCCCTCGCGATCGTCGTACGACTGTGGGAGCACGCGCTCGTCAAGGCGCTGGCGTTCACGGCGGTCGCGGCGGCGGTCCTCTCCATGGGCCCCAAGATCCGCATCCCGCTCACGGACACGGTCTACCCGGGCCCGTGGGCCCTGCTCGCCCACAAGCCGCTCTTCGAGTCGGTGATCGAGGGCCGGGTCGCGATGATCTGCGCACCGGCGCTGGGCATGCTGCTCGCGATAGCGGTGGACAAGCTGGCGGCGACACGGCAGATAGGCACGCAGTACATCGGTCTGCTCGCCGTGTGCATGGCCGTGATCCCGATCATCCCGGCACCGCTGAAGGCGGTCGACCGGGCCACGGTGCCGGCCTTCTTCACGGACGGCACCTACAAGTCGTACGTCCGCGCCGGCGAATCCATCGTCCCGGTCCCGCTCGCCGACCCGGGCTCGGCGGAACCCCTGCACTGGCAGACGGCGTCCGGCCTCGGCTTCAAGATGCCGGGCGGCTACTTCAACGGCCCCTACGGCGACGACCGCATCGGCATCTACGGCGCCTCGCCCCGCTACACCTCCAACATGCTGCGGGACGTGCGCTACACCGGCGTCATCCCGACGATCGGCAAGAACTGGCAGGCGCAGGCCAAGGTCGACTTCGCGTTCTGGCACGCGGGCGCGCTGGTGATCGCGCCGCAGCCCAACGACGACAAGCTCCGCACGGCGGTGGAGAAGCTGGTCGGCAAACCCGGTAAGTGGGTGGACGGCGTGTGGGTATGGGACCTGCACGAGGGGAGCTGACCCGGGCCGCACCGACTACTCTTCCCCCTACTCTTGCCTGACCACCATGCGAGATCCACGCTGCGCAGCGAGTAACCGAGGAGCCCCCTTTTGGCCTGTGACCTGTGGCTGGTCCCGCTCGTCGACGTGTTGTGCCACACCCCCGACAATCCGTTCGCCGAGGAACTCGCGCTCTACAACTCCCTGTTGGCCGAGGCCGGGCTCCCTCCGGTGCCGGTGTACCAGTACATGCCGGGGCTGTCCGGCGAGGTCGCCCCCGTGGCGGGCTTCGACTACGACGCGCTGCACTTCCTGCGCCGGGCCTACCTCCTCCAGGTGTGCGGTCTCCCGGTGACGCCGGTCGACGAACTGGGCGGCGACTACGAACAACTCCTGGAGATGTTCGAGACGACGGCACAGCAGTCCCACCTGGTCTGGCACTACGACCACGCGGGCGCGTACGTCCCCGTCGACTTCCCGCACCCGCTCGCGAACGACGAACTCCTCGCGGGCGGCGGGCCCTTGGGCTCCTCCCAAGCCCTGCTGCGCGAGCTGGAGTTCGTGGCCCCGACGATCGGCATCGACCCGGCGAACCCGCCGTCGCCCCCGGAACCCCCCTCCGCTCCCACGGAGTTGGAGGAACCGGCCGTAGCCGCACCGTATGATCCGAGCCCCTTCGCCCGGGAGCGTCACGTGTGGCTGGGCCTGCACGCGGCGGCGACGCGGAGTCTGGCGCAGGGCTCGATGATCGTGTTCAGCTAGCGGACCTTCAGCGGATCTTGGAGAGACCGCTCGAGACGTCCTCCGCGTTCATCACCGGGGTGTAGGTCAGCTCGGCACCCAGGTTGAGGAAGAGCGGCTCACTGATCGACGGGATGTCCGAGGGGTCCGCCAGGTCGAAGAACAGGAACGCGGTGCGCTTGCCGCCCTCGGCGGTGAAGTAGGCGGCCTCGGGCTTGATCTGCTCCAGGGTCTCCTCCATCAGCTTCCCGAGAGTCCCGTTGCGGATGGCCTCGTTCCCCTTCTCCGTGTCCATGGACGCTTTCAGCATCATGCGCATCGCAGTCACCTTCTTCTGGTCGGCGTGCGCGGGGTGGACACATTCAGGATATGCCCGGACAAAGGGGGCGTCGCGGGGGCGGGGTCGGCGTACAGGGCGTCGCGGTGGGCCCACAGCAGGGACGACGACCACATGACGGCCGCCGCGCTGAGCACGGACTCCAGGACCAGGGCGGTGCGGGCCTCACCCCGCCCAGGACTTCCATGGTCGTCCGTGCTCCTCGCGCTCGGCGCCGAAGGCAGGTCCGGGGTCTAGAAGACCGCCGTGCCGGCCTGCGTCAGCTTCCAGTTGACCGCCGCGAAGTCCGCCGGGTCCAGGGCGCCCTTCGCCGTGACGTAGGCGATCATCAGGTCGCGGACCTGGTCGGTGGCGCTGTAGACGGTCTCCGCGGCGGCGATGTGCGGGTAGCCGGAGCCACCGTTCGCGCGGTAGTTGTTCACCGCGACCACGAAGACCTGGTCGTCCGTGACCGAAGTGCCGTTGTACGTGAGGTTCTTGATGCGCGAACCCTCGGCCTGGGCGATGTCGATGTCGTAGGAGACGCCCGCGGCCACGTCGTACATGTAGTCCCAGAAGCTGTTGGCGTTGGTGAGGGTGGCCGTGTCCACCTTCGTGCCCGCCGGCACCTGGTAGTAGTACTTCGCCGCGTACTCCAGGTAGTCCTTGAGCTGGGCGCCCGTGAGCTTCTTGCCGTAGAGGGTGTTGTCGTAGATGTAGAGGCCGGCGATGTCCTTGATGGTGACGGAGCCCTTGGGGATGTCGGCCGTGCGGCTGAAGGGGGCCGCGACCGAGATCAGCGGGAGCGCCGCGTCGGCCGTCGAGAGGCCCGCCTTGACCGAGTCCATCTGCACCTGCTGGATGAAGTCCATGATCGGGACGTCCTTCCAGCAGGACTCCGCCGCCGAGAGGTCCTCGGTGCAGGTGCCGACGGACGTGTTGACGTACTTCACGACCAACTCGTGGTCGGCTTCCAGGAGTTTCCTGATCTCCGGGTCCTCGTCCACCGTGTTGGGGTTGAGGGTCTGCGCCGTCTTGCTGGTGATCTTCCACTGGCCGCGGACGAGTTCGAGCTCGAAGTCGAAGACGCTCAGGCGGTAGCCCCAGCAGTACGGCTCGGAGAGGAGGACGTCCTCGCCGGTCTCCTCGTTCTTCACCGTGTACGACGGGACCTCGACGTGGGTGTGGCCCACGAGGATCGCGTCGATGCCGGGCACCTGCTCGGCGACGAGGTTGGAGGCGTTCTCGACGTACGGGAGCTCGTCGCCGTAGGAAGAACTGCCGTCCAGGCCCGAGTGGTCGGTGAGGAAGACGACGTCGCAGCCCAGCGCGCGCAGCCGCGGGACGTACTTCTTGGCCTGTTCGACGAGGCCCGGGAAGACCATCTTGCCGCTGACGTTGTCCTTGTCCCACAGGGCGATGCCCGGGTTGGTGAGGCCGAGGATGCCGACCTTGATGTCGGGGGCGCCGGGGACGCGGATCTTCTTCACGGTGTACGGGGCGAACGCGGGGCGCAGGGTCTTCGCGTCCAGCGCGTTCGCGCCGAGCAGCGGGAAGTGACACTGCTGCTCGAACTTGCGCAGGGTGTCGATGCCGTAGTTGAACTCGTGGTTGCCGAGGGCGGCGGCGTCGTAGCGCATGTGGTTCATGGCGGTGGCCATCGGGTGCTTGGAGCCGCTGGTGATGGGGTCCACGCGCGCGAAGTAGTAGCCCAGCGAGGTGCCTTGGATGATGTCACCGGCGTCGACGAGGAGGACGTGCCCCTCGCCCTTCGCCTTGCGCTGCTGCTTGATGAGGGTGGCGACGCGGGCGACGCCGACGGAGTTGCCCTTGGAGTCGGAGTAGGCCTTGTCGAGGTAGTAGTCCCAGTCGAAGACGTGGCTGTGCAGGTCGGTCGTGCCCAGGATGGAGAACGACCAGGTCTTGTTCGGCTTCGGGTGGGGGTGCGGCTTGGGGTGGCGGTCGGCGGCCTCGGCCGGGGTCGCCGCTGCCGTGCCCGCGACGGCGACGGCAGCGCCGGTGACGGCTGACTTCTGCACGAACTCACGGCGGTTCATGGGATTGACGGGCATTCAGGACTCCTGGAAGGGCAAAGAGAGCGGGTGTGGCGTGCGGGGCGCGGCGGGGCTACCCGCGTAGATGCTGGCCTTCACCTGTTACCGGCGTAACCACGGACAGCCCAAGGGCCGGTCAAGGATTCCCAAGACCGGCCCAAGGGGACCACTCAGCCGCGGCTCCGACAGCCGCTCCAACCGTCGCCCTAGATGAACGAGTTGATCTCGATCGTCTCCGTGCGGCCGGGGCCGACACCGATCGCGGAGATCGGTGCGCCCGACATCTCCTCCAGCGCCTTCACGTACGCCTGCGCGTTCTTCGGGAGGTCCGCGAAGGTCTTGGCCTTCGTGATGTCCTCGCTCCAGCCGGGCAGGGTCTCGTAGATCGGCTTCGCGTGGTGGAAGTCGCTCTGCGAGTACGGGAGTTCCTCGACGCGCTTGCCGTCGATCTCGTACGCCACGCAGACCGGGATCTCCTCCCAGCCGGTGAGGACGTCGAGCTTGGTGAGGAAGAAGTCGGTCAGGCCGTTCACGCGGGTCGCGTAGCGGGCGATGACCGCGTCGAACCAGCCGCAGCGCCGGTCACGGCCGGTGGTGACGCCCCGCTCGCCGCCGATACGGCGCAGCGCGTCGCCGTCCGCGTCGAAGAGCTCCGTGGGGAACGGGCCCGAGCCGACACGGGTCGTGTACGCCTTCAGGATGCCGATGACCCGGCTGATCTTCGTCGGGCCCACGCCCGCGCCGGTGCAGGCGCCGCCCGCGGTCGGGTTCGACGACGTCACGAAGGGATACGTGCCGTGGTCGATGTCCAGGAGGGTGCCCTGGCCGCCCTCGAAGAGGACCACCTTGTCGTCGTCCAGCGCCTTGTTGAGGATCAGGACGGTGTCGGCGACGTACGGCTTGAGGCGGTCCGCGTAGGACAGCAGCTCCTCGACGACCTGCTCGATGGCGATCGCGCGGCGGTTGTAGAGCTTGGTGAGCATCTGGTTCTTGTTGTCGAGGGACGCCTCGACCTTCTGGGTCAGGATCGACTCGTCGTAGAGGTCCTGGACCCGGATGCCGACGCGGTTGATCTTGTCCGCGTAGGTCGGGCCGATGCCTCGGCCGGTGGTGCCGATCTTCCGCTTCCCGAGGAAGCGCTCGGTCACCTTGTCCACCGTCACGTTGTAGGGCGTGATGATGTGAGCATTACCGCTGATCAGGAGCTTGGACGTGTCGACGCCGCGCTCGTTCAGTCCGTTCAGCTCGGAGAACAGGACCGACGGGTCGACGACGACACCGTTTCCGATGACCGGAGTGCACTCCGGTGTGAGGATCCCGGAAGGGAGCAGGTGAAGGGCGTACTTCTGATCGCCCACGACTACCGTGTGGCCGGCGTTGTTGCCGCCCTGGTAGCGCACCACATAGTCGACGGACCCACCTAGCAGGTCCGTCGCCTTTCCCTTGCCTTCGTCACCCCACTGAGCACCGAGCAGCACAAGTGCGGGCACGCGCGTACACCCCTTCCGGGCGGGGCATGTCCAAGGTCAGGGGCGTACGCGGCACGTGTGTGCCCCGCACGCCGGCGACCCTCGTCGGTCGCGACCCGTCGGACCGGATGCCCCGGAATAGACGAAGCCCCTGGCGCAATAGCGCAAGGGGCTCTTGCACAAAGATGCTACCCGAGGAAGCGAGGCATGGCCGAGGTGGCGACTTTCGCGACTTCCGATCAGCTGCTGATCGTCATCGATCCGGTCGCCCGGCGCACCGACGCGGAGTCCGTCCGTATCGCGAAAGACGTGCTCAGCGCGGGTGCGGCGACGAAGGTGTGCCTGCCGGAGGGGCCCGAGGAATTCGCCCGGGTCCTGGCGCGGCGGGGTTCGCGCCGGCCGGTGGTGGTCGGCGACGACCGGGCGCTGATGCGTGCGGTGTCCCTCTTGCACCGGCAGCGGGAGCTGGCCGGATGTGCGCTGTCGATGGTGCCGGTGGGGGGTGGGCTGTCCCTGGCGGGGGCGCTGGGCATCCCCACGGGGGCGGTCGCCGCGGCGCGCGCCGTGCTCGACGGGGTCGTACGGCGGATGGATCTTCTGGTGGACGACAGTGACGGGGTGGTGCTGGGGGCGCTGCGGATTCCTTCGCTTCCTCCCATGCGGGAGGCTCCGCCGGCGGATCAGGAGGAGACGCTGACGGCGTCGTCCTCGTCCGGCTCCGGTTCCGGCTCCGCGCACGCGTCGTGGTTGCGGACGTGTCAGTCGCTGGTACGGACGCTGGTGCCGGTGCGGCCGTCTCGGGAGCCGCTCGCGGGTGTGACCCGGCTCGGGCCGCCGGCCCGGCTGCGGGTCGAGGTCGACGGGGTGACTCTGGTGGACCTGGACCAGCCGGTGGAGGGGCTGTCCGTGACGCCGGGGGCGTCGGGGTTCGCCGAGGTGGTGGTACGGCCGGTCTCGGTGGGGGCGGAGGCTTCGCCGTTGTACGCGCGGGGGCGGTCGGTCACCGTGTCCGGGGCGGATTTCCGGTACCGGGCGGATGCGGTGGTGGCGGGGCCGGTGCGGACGCGGACGTGGGTTGCGCGGGAGGGGGCTTGGGGGCTCACGCTGCCGGTGGTGGGGTGAGGGTTTCTTTCGCCCCCGCCGCCCCTACCCATCCCATCCTCCAGGGGCTCTGCCCCTTCGACCCCGACTCGGGGGCCGGCCCCCGGACCCCCGCTCCTCAAACGCCGGAGGGGCTGGGTTTTCCGGGCCCTGCTGATCAAGGAACGGAGAGGCTGAGTTAACACCGGGCCGGGTGGATTTGGGCTAGTTGTTCAGCATCGGTGCGTCCGAGTCGTCCTTCAGCGCCACCCCCGTCGCCCCCAACTCCCTCGCCCTCCCCATCAACCCCGCCAGCTTCCCCGCCGCCGTCTCGTACGTCAGGCCCAGCGGCGGGCGGATGTTGCTGAGGCAGTTGCGGTCGGCGTCCGTCGTGACGCCTGGCTTCGGGCGGTACGTCAGGTACGCGCCCAGGGAATCCGCCGCCGACATACCGGGGCGTTCGCCGACGAAGACCACGACCATCGTCGCGCCCATCGCCGAGGCGACGTCGTCGCCGAGGGCCACGCGGGCCTGTTCCGCCAGCACCACCGGGGCGACCTGCCAGGTGGTCGGGAGCAGTGCCGTCGTCGCTCGGACCATCGCCGCGCCGTGTTCGTGGACCGCACGGCTGGAGAGGCCGTCGGCGACCACGAACACCACGTCCCACTCCCCCACCGGGAGGTGTGCGCGGTCGGCGGGGTCCAACCGGCGGCCCAGGTCCGGGCGTTGGAGGTAGGTGAGGCGGTCGGGGGCCGCGCTGCGGACCCGTACGGTCGGTTCGCCCCTCAGGGCCGCCGCCACCACGTCCGGTTCGAACGGGGAGTGGACCGCGTCCCTCGCTGCCGCGTGCGCCGCCTGCAACTCCAGGCGGTGGTGGGTGGGGAGGCCCGTGCCCGCCCTGCCCAGGCCGATCCTCGCCTGGGTGTGACGGCGCAACGACGGCCACAACTCCAGTTCCACAGGAGTCACTTGACTGAGTGTCATGCCACCAGTTCCCTTCCGATCGCCGTCAACGGGTGGGTCGTACCGGACACGTCCCTGATCTCGCCGCCCTCGCCCAGCAGGCCGATCGAGGCGAGCCAGGACTCGAACTCCGGTGCCGGGCGCAGCCCGAGGACCTCGCGGAGGTACAACGCGTCGTGGTACGAGGCGGATTGGTAGTTGAGCATGATGTCGTCGCCGCCCGGAGTGCAGATCACGAAGGACGCGCCGGCCACGCCGAGCATGGTGAGCATCGTGGCGATGTCGTCGTCATCGGCGTCCGCGTGGTTCGTGTAGCAGATGTCCAGGCCCATCGGGAGGCCGAGGACTTTCCCGCAGAAGTGGTCCTCCAGGGCGGCGCGGAGGATCTGGCGGCCGTCGTACAGGTACTCCGGGCCTATGAAGCCCACCACCGTGTTCACGAGGAGCGGGTCGTAGCGGCGGGCGACCGCGTACGCCCTCGCCTCCACCGTCTGCTGGTCCACCCCGTGGTGCGCGTCCGCCGAAAGGGCGCTGCCCTGGCCCGTCTCGAAGTACATGACGTTGTCGCCGACCGTGCCCCGGCCGAGCGCCTTCGCCGCCTCGTACGCCTCGTCCAGCAAACCCAGCGTCACGCCGAAGGACGCGTTCGCCGCCTGGGTGCCCGCGATGGACTGGAAGACCAGGTCCACGGGGGCACCGGCCGCCATCAGGTCCATGCTCGTCGTGACGTGGGACAACACGCAGGACTGGGTGGGGATGGCGTAGCGCTGGATCACCCCGTCCAACAGCTCCAGCAGGTCCCGTACCGCCTTCGGGCTGTCCGTCGCCGGGTTGATGCCGATCACCGCGTCGCCGGAGCCGAGGAGCAGTCCGTCCAGGAGGGCCGCGGCGACACCCGCCGGATCGTCGGTGGGGTGGTTGGGCTGGAGGCGGGTGGCCAACCGCCCCGGCAGACCGATCGTGGAGCGGAAGGCGGTCACCACCCGCACCTTCCGCGCGACCGCGACGAGGTCCGCGTTGCCCATGAGCTTCGACACCGCCGCGACCATCTCCGGCGTCAACCCGGGTGACACGGCGGCCAGTTCACCGCCATCCGCCGCCAGCAGCCACTCCCGGAACCCGCCCACCGTCATACCGGCCACCGCCGCGAACGCCCCCGCGTCGTGCGTGTCGAGGATCAGCCGGGTCACGTCATCCGTCTCGTACGGGATCACCGGCTCGGCGAGGAACGCGGTCAGCGGTACGTCCGCCAGCGCCCAGCGCGCCGCGACCCGCTCCTGGGCGGACGCGGCGGCCAGCCCCGCCAGCCGGTCACCGGAACGCTCCGGGTTCGCGGCGGCGAGCAGGCGCGCGAGGGAGCCGAAGCGGTAGCTGTGGCCGCCCAGCGTGGAGGTGTACGTACTCATGCCGGTGACCGTACGAGGCGCGTGTTGCCCCCAGATTTCCTCAGATTTCTAAAGGTCTGGTTGACAAACATTTAACGTCCCGCAACCCTTTCTCGACTCATTGGACATACAGAGTTCCGGTCCAGTGCACCACCCGAGCAGCACGAGAGGAACCATCCCGATGGCAGTGGACGAGTCAGTCGCCCCGGCGGCGAAAGCAAGCGAGGACGGCGCCGTTCACCGGCTCAAGCCCAACGCCATCGGCCTGCTGGGCGTGGTCTTCATGGCCGTCGCGACCGCCGCCCCGATCACCGCGATGACCGGCAACGTGCCCTTCATGGTCTCGTCCGGCAACGGCATAGGCGCCCCGGCGAGCTACCTCGTCGCAATGGTCGTCCTGGCAATCTTTTCCGTCGGCTTCACCTCGATGGCGAAGCACATCACCTCGACGGGCGCCTTCTACGGCTTCATCTCCTACGGCCTCGGCCGCACCGTCGGACTCGCGTCCGGGATGCTCGCCACGTTCGCGTACATGGTGTTCGAGCCGGCCCTCATCGGCATCTTCTCGACCTTCGCCACCGGAACCTTCAAGGACCAGACGGGACTTGACGTTCCGTGGTGGGTCTTCGCGATCGTCATGCTCGCGGTCAACGCGACGGGCACGTGGTTCGGCGTCTCGGTCGCCGAGAAGCTGCTCGTCGTACTCCTCGGAACCGAGGTGACCGTCCTCGCCGCGATGGCGATCTCGGTGGCCCTGCACGGCGGCGGCCCGCACGGCTTCACCTTCGGCCCGGTCAACCCGGTCAACGCGTTCAAGGGGACGTCCGCCGGTCTCGGTCTCTTCTTCGCCTTCTGGTCGTGGGTCGGCTTCGAGTCGACCGCGATGTACGGCGAGGAGTCCCGCGACCCGAAGAGGATCATCCCCAAGGCGACGATGATCTCGGTCCTGGGCGTCGGCGTCTTCTACGTCTTCGTCTCCTGGATGGCCATCATCGGCAACGGCGAGAGCGAGGCCGTCAAGGTCGCCTCGTCGGCGAACCCGCTCGCCCTCTTCTTCAACCCCACCGAGCACTACGTCGGCCACTGGGCGGTCGACCTCATGCAGTGGCTGATGATCACCGGCTCGCTCGCCTGCGGCATGGCCTTCCACAACTGCGCCAGCCGCTACATGTACGCCCTGGGCCGCGAAGGCGTCCTCCCCTCCCTCAAGAACACCGTCGGCCGCACCCACGCCAAGCACGGCTCCCCGCACATCGCGGGCTTCGTACAGACCGTGGTGAGCGCCCTCCTGATCCTCGCGTTCTGGGCCACGAGCAAGGACCCCGCCAACGCGCTCTACGTCCTGCTCGCCATCCTCGGCACGATGGCGATCCTCGTGGTGCAGGCGGTCTGCTCCTTCGCGGTACTGGCATACTTCCGCAGCCACCACCCCGAGAGCCGGCACTGGTTCAAGACGTTCACCGCGCCCCTCGTCGGCGGCATCGCGATGCTGGCGGTCGTTGTACTTCTGGTCTCCAACATGAGCGTGGCAGCGGGCTCGGAGTCCAACTCCCTGGTCCTGAAGGCAACCCCGTGGCTGGTACTGCTGGTCGCGGCGACAGGCATCGGCTACGCCCAGTACCTGAAGCGCCGGGCCCCTGAGCGCTATGCCTTGATCGGCCGAACGGTCCTCGAAGAAACCAAGGAGCGCTGAGGTTCCCTGCCTTTAGGGGCGCGGGGAACTGCGCGACCAGCCCGCCACGGCCCTCAGACGAGTGCGAATCTGCGGGAGCGTCGTGGCTGGTCGCGCCCACGCGGCGGAGCCGCAGATCGATACAGCCCCGCGCCCCTTCAGGGCGACCCCCGAACCGGCGTTCTTCACTGCCCGAAGTTCTCCGCGCGGTACACCCGCCAACGCTCCATCATCGCCGCGATCTCCCCGTCGACGAACTCGAAAAAGGCCAGGGTCTCGGCCATGCGGCGCCCCGCCGGGGTCTCCGCGCCGAGGCTGGCGACCCCCTCGCTCAGCGCCGCCTCCCACCGCTTGAGAACGGCCTCGCGGTTGGTGAGCGCCTCGTACCACTGGTTGCCCTGAACCCGATACCGCTCGCGCCGCGAACCGGGCTCGCGCTCACGCGACACCATGTGCTGCTGCGCCAGATACCGCACCCCGCCGGAGACGGCCGCCGCGCTGATCCGCAGCTGCTCGCCCAGTTCGACGGAGGTCATCGCCCCCTCGTCCGAGGACAGCAGCGCGGCGAAGATCCGCGCGGGCATCCGCTGCATCCCCGCCTCGACGAGCTGCGCCGCGAAGGACTCGACGAACTTCGACACGGACTCCGCGTCCCGCCCACCAGACGTATCCGTCGCACCAGATGTATCCGTCATGGACCCACCCTACCCGGGCTTCACACGTTTCCTTAACTTCACAAATTTCTGAAAGAAGCGTACGTTCGGCTCCATGACGAAGGCAATCACCGTCTCCGGACTGCACAAGTCGTTCGGCAGGACACAAGCCCTCGCAGGCCTCGACCTGGGCGTCGAGACCGGCGAGGTGCACGGCTTCCTCGGCCCCAACGGCTCCGGCAAGTCCACGACCATCCGCGTCCTGCTCGGCCTCCTCCACGCCGACTCGGGCGCGGCCCAGCTCCTGGGCCGCGACCCGTGGACCGACGCCGTCGAACTGCACCGCCGGGTCGCCTACGTCCCCGGCGACGTGACGCTGTGGCGCAACCTCTCCGGGGGTGAAGTCATCGATCTCTACGGCAAGTTGCGCGGCGGTCTCGACAAGTCCCGCCGCGCCGACCTGATCGACCGCTTCGAACTCGACCCCACCAAGAAGGGCCGCACGTACTCCAAGGGCAACCGCCAGAAGGTCGCCCTGGTCGCCGCGTTCGCCTCCGACGTCGACCTGCTGATCCTCGACGAACCGACCTCCGGCCTCGACCCCCTGATGGAGGAGGTCTTCCAGCGCTGCGTGGAGGAGGAACGCGACCGGGGCCGTACGATCCTGCTCTCCTCCCACATCCTCAGCGAGGTGGAGGAGTTGTGCGACCGGGTGAGCATCATCCGCAAGGGCCGCACGGTGGAGAGCGGTTCGCTGTCCGACCTGCGGCACCTCACCCGGACCAGCGTGACGGCCGAACTCACCGGCGCCCCCAACGGGTTGGCGTCCATCCCCGGCGTGCACGACCTCGCCATCCAGCAAATTCAGAACAGTCAGGGCCACCGCGTCCGCCTCCAGGTCGAGGCCGGCCAACTGAACGCCGTACTGCGGTCGTTGAGCGAGTCCGGCGTGCGCTCGCTGACCTCGAATCCGCCGACGCTGGAGGAGCTGTTCCTCCGTCACTACCAGGAGACGGAATGACGGCCGCCGCGTTCCCCGCACGCACCGGCACCCGCACCGGCACCGGCGCCTCGCGTCAACTCGCGGGCACCGGCGCCCTGTTGCGCTTCAACCTGCGCCGCGACCGCGTGGTGATCCCGGCCTGGGTCGCGGTGACGGGCCTGATGGTCCTCTCCCTCCCCGGCTCACTGCGAAGCGTCTACTCCACCCCCGCCGAACGCGCGGACATCGCCCGCCAGATGCTCACCAACAGTTCGCTGCGCGCCACGTACGGCCCGGTGTTCAGCGATTCGCTCGGCGGTCTCACCGCCTGGCGCATCGGCGGCTACGCCGCGATCCTCGCCGGGGTCATGAGCCTGATCGTCGTCGTACGGCACACCCGTGACGAGGAGGAGAGCGGCCGTCAGGAACTCGTCTCCTCGGCGATGGTGGGCCGGCGGGCACCGCTGACGGCGGCCCTGTTGGCGGCGCTGGTCGCCAACTCCGCGCTGGCGCTGCTGATCACGGGAGGTATGGCCGGTCAGGGGGCGGCGGGAGCCCTCGCGCTCGGGCTCGGGATCGGCGGAGTGGGCATGGTGTTCGCGACGCTCGCGGCGATCGTCGCGCAGTTCACGGACAGCGGCCGGTTGGCGAAGGGCCTGACCGGCGGGCTGGTGGGCGCGGCGTTCGTGCTCCGCGCGGTAGGGGACTCGACCACCGACGACGGCTCCTCCCCCGCGACGTGGGTCTCCCCGATCGGCTGGCTGGAGAACCTGCGCCCGTTCGCGTCCGAACGGTGGTGGGTGCTGGCCCTGTTCGCCGCCGCGACCCTCGTACAGGGCTCGCTGGCCTACGAGTTGGCCGGTCGCCGGGATGTGGGCATGAGCTTCCTGCCCGCCCGGCCGGGTCCGGCCCACGGCCGTCTCGGTACGGCGGGCGCGCTGGCCTGGCGTCTCCAGCGGGGCGGCATCCTGGGCTGGAGCCTCGGGTTCTTCGCGGCCGGGGTCGCCTTCGGCGGCATCACGAAGGGCGCGGCGGACCTGGTCGGGGACAACGCCAAGACCCGCGAGATCATCGAGCGGATGGGCGGCCAGTCCGGCATCGAGAACGCGTTCCTGGCCACGATGGTCGGCATGTTCGGCATGCTGGCCGCGCTGTACGCGGTCTCGTCGGTCCTACGGCTGCACGGCGAGGAGACCGGCCAGCGCGCCGAACCGATCCTCGCGAACGCGGTCGGCCGTCTGCGCTGGGCCGCCGGCCACCTGGTCATCGCCTTCGGCGGCGCGGTCCTGATCATGCTCCTGAGCGGCCTCGGCCTGACCCTCGGCTATGGCGCCGACCCGGGCCCCATCCTCGCGGCCAGCCTGGTCCAACTCCCGGCGATCTGGACCCTGGGCGCGCTCGCGGTCCTGCTCCACGGACTCTCGCCGCGCCTGTCCCCGGCGTCCTGGGCGGCGGCCGGACTCGCCCTCCTGCTCGGCTGGATCGGCCCCGCGCTGAACCTGCCCCGGGCGGTCCTGGACATCTCCCCCTTCGGCCACCTGCCGAAGCTCCCGGGCGGAGACATGGCGTGGGGCCCGGTGATCGTCCTCACCGCGATCGCCGCCGCCCTGGTCGCCGTAGGACTGACGGCTCTACGGCGCCGCGACCTCACGACCTGACCGGGACCGCGACCCGGAACACGGCCGGGAACCTCCGGCGGCCCGCACGCGTCCGTCCCGGGCATGGGACAACGCGCGCAGGCCGCCGGAGGATGTCTGACCGCCTTGCTCGGCGCGGGAGTCGGGCTGGCGGTGTGGTCGTACGACGTCCGGGACCGCTTCCGGCGCTTCGAGGCGAGCCCCGACTGGAGTGTCCTGTACGCCGAGTTGCCGCTGGCGGTGTTGGGTGGGGTCCTGGTGTCGCTCGGCGTCTGGGCCCTGGTGCAGCGGGGCAGGTAGCACTCTCGGGCAGCACTCGACCGGGCTGAGGGGAAACGGCGTTGAGCACGAGCACGGAGGACCCCGTCGACCTCACGATGACCGCCGAGGTCCACGGGGTGCTGCGCGAGCACGCCTGGATCGGGCAGGTCAGCGCCGACCACGACCTGGACGAGGACCTGTTCGCGCTGGCGGTCAAACGGGCCGCCGCCTACGGCTGGAGTTCCACCCGTCTCGGCGCCGGCGCCGAACTCGGCGGGCAGCGCTGGGGCCACGCGGACGCCGGCGGGGACTGGTCGCGGGACGGCCGGGTGCGGCAACTCGCCTGGCTGACCGTGTATCCCGCGACCGGACTGCGCCAACAGCACCTGCCCGTCCTGCCGTTGACCCGGGTCATGGTCGACTCCCTGGGCCGGGTGGGCGAGTTGGACTTCAGGGGGCTGACGGTGCGGGTGCCGGTACAGCTCGCGCCGGACACCCGGTTCGATCTGGTGGGGGACGCGGCCTGGTTCGCCCTGGCCGCACCGGACGCACGGACGGAGGCGTTCGTCTCCGTCCTCGGCGCGGGGGACACCGAGGCGGAGCGGGTGCGCGAACTGGTCGTACAGCGCGGCCACGGACAGCTCGGCGCCGAACACCGAGCCGGAGCGCGTGACCGTACGGCCTTCGTGTGCGCGCTGCCCGAGTGGACCCCGGACGCCGCGGCCTGGCTCGCGGAGGTCTTCATCGACGCGCTGCGCGAGGTCGGCGTCCGCGACACGACGGAGATCGCGATCACCCGAACTCCCCCTCACACAACGGGAGTCACCACCCCATGAGAGTCGGGGTCACGGGACACCGCGGCCTGTCCGGCGAGGTGGAGCGGAAGGTGCGCGCGCTCATCGAGGAGACGGTCGCGTCGTACAGAACCAGTACCGGACCCGGCAACGCGGGCCTGGTGGGCGTCAGTTGTCTCGCCGACGGCCCGGACACCTGGTTCGCCCGGGCGGTCCTCGACCAGGGCGGGCAACTCGAAGCCGTCCTGCCGGCCGCCCGGTACCGCGCCGACCTGCCCGACTGGCACCACCCCGCCTACGACGACCTCCTCCACCGGGCCACGGAGGTCCACCGCACAGGGCTCGACGCCTCAGGCCCCGACGCCTACATGGCGGGCAGCGAGCTTCTCGTGGACCAGATCGATGTGCTCCTCGCCGTCTGGGACGGCCGGCCCGCGCGCGGCTACGGCGGCACAGCCGACGTCGTCACCTACGCGCGGGAGCACGACGTACCCGTGCGGGTCCTCTGGCCCGAGGGCGCCACCCGCGACTGACTTGCAGGGCAGCTGGTCAGGCGTCGGCGAGAGCCGCGGTGATCTTCTGGATCATGGCCGCTTCGGCGGGCCCGGCGGCGCCCTTGTGGGCGCGGGACGCGGCCTCCGTGATCGTGGCGACGGTGGCGCGGAAGTTCTCGACCTCGCCGGGCGCCTTGGCCTTGAGGAGGGTCACCGAGTCGGCCAGCGCGGTGAAGGTGCGGTCGGCCAGGCCGGCGGTGGAACCTCCCTCCAGATCAAGGCCCTTGGGCTTCTCGGCGAGGACGTGACCGACCAGGCCGGTCGCGGCGGAGAGCGCCTTGCCGCCGGCCATGCCGGAGCGGGTGGAGGAGATCAGGCCGGGGTCGGCGGCCGCCATCAGGGAGACGACACCGTGGGCGGCGGTCTGGAGGGTGAGCTTCTCGGCGGGGGTCAGGATCTCGGTGGGGGTGGTCTTCTCGGACATGGGGGTCTCTTTCGCCGGTGCGGGGTGGGGCGCAACTGCCGTAGGGCAGCGCGCTGTTGGAGTGGAGGGTCAGGCGGTGGCTTCGGCCTGGTTGCCGACCGCCTTGCGGGGCAGGGCGAGACACAGGGCCGCGCACAGGACGTAGGCGGCGATCGCCCAGGGGCCCGCGTGGGTGAGGGCGTCGGTGAGGCCCTTGTCGGCGTGGGAGAAGAAGGCGTTGCCGATGACGGCGACGCCGAGCGCTCCGCCGAACTGCTGGGCGGTGGAGAGGATTCCGGAGGCGCCGCCGGCGAGCCGGCCGGGGACCGTGCTCAGGATGGTGTTGACCAGCGGGATGATCAGGAAGATCAGGCCGACACCGGCCAGGAACAGGCCGGGCACCAACGGCCAGGCGCCGGTGTGCAGTTGGGCCGAGCCCTGCGCCGCGTGCCGGACCCAGAACAGGCCGCCCGCCATCACCAGGGCGCCGAGGATCAGCACGCCGCGGCCGAACGTGGCGACGAGCGGGTCGACGGCGGGGGCGGCGAGGATCGAGCCCGCGCTGAAGGCGACCATCAGCAGACCGGCCTGGGTGGGGGTGTAGCCCTGGCCGGACTGGAGCCAGATGGTGAAGACCAGGAAGAAGCCGGACATGCCGCCGTAGAAGAGGAGTTGGACGAGCAGACCGGCGGTGAAGGCGGGCTTCCTGAACAAGTCGGTGGGGAGGAGGGGGTGTTCGAGGCCTCGCCGCTTCTCCGAGACCGTCAGCACGGCGATCGCGGCCACGCCCGCGGCCAGGCAGAGCCAGCCCCACAACGGCCAGCCGTTGGAACGGCCCTGGACCAGCGGCAGCACGATCGCGACCAGGCCAGCGGCGAGTACGAGGTTGCCGAGCAGGTCGATGCGGCCGCTGAAGGCATGGTCCTTGGAGGCCGGGATCCACTTGGCGCCGAGGACGAGGACGAGGGCGGCCAGCGGGAGGTTGATGACGAAGATGGTGCGCCAGCCCCAGCCGAACAGGTCCCAGTCGGTCAGCACGCCGCCGAGCAGCACGCCCACGGCGGTGGAGATCCCGGCGATCGCGCCGTACAGGGCGAAGGCCTTGCCGCGTTCCTCGCCGTCGAACATCGTGCGGAACGAGGCGAGGATCTGCGGCATGATCACGGCCGCGGCCACGCCCTGGAGGCCACGCGCGGTGACGAGCACCCCGGCCGAGGTCGCCAGCGCGCTGGCCAGACTCGTCAGCGCGAACGCGGTGACACCGAGCAGGAACAGCTGCTTACGGCCGTACCGGTCGCCCAGGTGCCCGGCGATGATCAGCGTGGCGGCGAAGCCGAGCATGTACGCGGACACGGTCCACTGGAGGTCGGCCGGGGTGGCCTTGAGGCCCTTGCCGATGGAGGGCAGCGCGGTGTTCACGATCGACCCGTCGATCATGTCCAGCAGCGCCGCGAGGATCATCACGAACGCCGCCGCCCAGCGCTTGGGATAGGGCACCGCCCCGCTGCCGCCGCCAGCGGCTACGTTCATGGTGTTGGTCGTGCTGGACGACATGGCGTCGGCTCCTCAGCTCATCGAGTTCAGCTTGACTTTCATATATCTTGGCTTTCAAGTTAATAGCCGACAGTTACGATGCAGGGAGATATCTCGAATGTCAAGCGGAACGGAGTCGGGCGCGGGCTCGGGGACGGCCTCGGGGTCAGGCCCGGGGTCGGTAGAAGCGCGGCTGGGCGCGGCCGTGCAGGCCTACCAGAGCGCCGTCGACGACTTCGACCGCGAGCTGGCCCGGCTCATGGGGGTCAACGAGACCGACCTGCGGTGCCTGGAGATCCTTTTCGCGGTCGAGGAGATCACCCCTCGTGAACTGAGCCGGCAGCTGGGCCTGACCACCGGGAGCGTCACCACGATGCTCGACCGGCTGGAGAAACTCGCCTACCTCACCCGCACGCCGCACCCCGACGACCGGCGCAAGACCCTGATCCGGGTCACTCCGGAGGCGGCCCAGCGCGCCTTCGGCCTGATCGGGCCGTTCCTCGACGACGCCGGCCGGAAGGTGTTCGGCCGCTACACCCCCGAGCAGCTGGAACTGGTCATCGACTACCTGACCTTCTCCCGCGACGTCCAGCAGCAGCACGTCGAGCGGTTGCGGAAGACGCCCGCCGCCGGCCCCGCCCGGACGGGCGGCCGGCAGGTCCGGGGACCCCGGGGCGGGGCGGCGACGTAGGCCCAACTCGAGTCCTATGACGGGCCGTTACCCCACCTCGACGCTCAGCCCCTCCAGTCCCCGGATCACGAAGTTCGGCTTGCGTTCCGGCTCCGCCGCGAGCCGCAGCGTCGGGGCCTTCGCCAGCAACGCCCCCATGGAAGCCGCCAGTTCGATACGGGCCAGGGGGGCGCCGATGCAGTAGTGGATCCCCGCACTGAAGCTGATGTGCGGGTTGTCGGCGCGGGTGAGGTCCAGCCGCTCGGGGTCGGTGAAGACCGCCGGGTCGTGGTTGGCCGCGCCGAACAGCATCGCGATCTCCGCGCCGCGCGGGATCGTCGTACCGTCGATCTCGATCTCGTCCAGCACCCACCGCTCGAAGAGCTGGAGCGGGGTGTCGTAGCGCATCAGCTCCTCAACGGCGGAGGGGATGAGGGAGTGGTCCGCGCGCAGGGCCGCCAGCTGATCCGGGTTGCGGAACAGGGCCCACCAGCCGTTCACCGTGGAGTTCACCGTCGCCTCGTGGCCCGCGTTCAGCAGGAGGACAGCGGTGGAGATCAGCTCCTGTTCGGTGAGGCGGTCGTCGTCCTCGTCGTGGGCCGCGATCATGCCGGAGATGAGGTCGTCACCCGGGTTCTTGCGGCGGACCGCGATCAACTCGCGTAGATACGAGGAGAATTCGTTCGACGCGCGGACCGCCTTCGCCGCCGTGTCCTCGGACGGGCTGAGTTCGTACATGCCGCAGATGTCCGCCGACCAGGGGCGCAGCGGGGCGCGGTCCGACTCCGGGATGCCGAGCATCTCGGCGATCACCGCGACGGGGAGGGGCTCGGCCACGTCGGTGAGCAGGTCGCCGCCGCCCTTGGCCACCAGGGCGTCCACCAGTTCACCCGCCAACTGGCTCACGTACGGCTTGAGTTGCTCGACCGTGCGCGGGGTGAACGCCTTCGAGACCAGGCGCCGGATGCGGGTGTGGTCCGGGGGCTCCAGGTCGAGCATGCCGTGGTCGTTGAGGGTGTGGAAGGGCTCGTGCTCGGGCGGGGGTGCCGTACGGCCGAAGTCCTCGTGGGTGAAGCGGTGTTGGTAGGTGCGGCCGAGGCGGCGGTCGCGGAGGAGTGCCGAGACGTCCGCGTGCCGGGGGACGAGCCACTGGTCGGTGGGCTCGTAGTAGGTGACCCGGCCCCGGTCGCGCAGTTCGGCGTAGGCGGGGTACGGGTCGGACACGAACGCCGGGTCCCAGGGGTCGAAGGCGAGGTCGTCAGCAGCTGCCATGGACGGACGCTAACCGTTGGGCGGGCTTCTGACCAGGGGTGTCTTGAGTGTTGTCCACAGCCTTGTGGACCGTCGTACCGCGTGACGGCCCGGCGCGCGCACTACTCGGCGGCCACCCTCGCACAGGCGGCCGGCGGTGAACGGCTGCCCTCGCTCGCCGCGGACGGCTGCGCGGTGCTGCGCGTGCTCACCCCGGCGGCCACGCCCGTCGCGACCCACGGGCATCTGCTGGTGCCGGGGGACGGGGAGCCGGACAGCTGGGTGATGGTCGACCAGTTCGAGGAGATCGTCCGGCCCGGCGCGCTGGCGGTGCCGGATCACCCCGGTCTCACCAGCCTCGCCTCGTACGCGAACACCGCCGCCTGCGTACGGTCCCGCAGCCCCAGCTTCACCAGGACGCGGCTGACATGGGTCTTGATCGTCGACTCGGCGACCACCAGCCGCTCGGCGATCTCCCCGTTCGACAGGCCCTGCGCGATGAGGACCAGCACCTCCGTCTCCCGCTCGGTCAGATCCCCGTACGTCCCCTGCTGCGCGCTGGGCATCAGGCGGGGCGTCTCGGACAGCTTCGAGAACTCCGTGATCAGCCGCTTGGTGACGGAGGGCGCGAGCAGCGCCTCTCCTGCCGCCACCACCCTTACCCCGTCGGCGAGTTGACGTGCCGAGGCGTCCTTGAGGAGAAAGCCGGAGGCTCCCGCGCGCAGCGCCTGGTACACGTACTCGTCGAGGTCGAACGTGGTGAGCACCAGCACCTTCGCCGCGCCGTCCGCCGCGACGATCTCCCGGGTCGCCTCGATGCCGTTCATCTCCGGCATGCGGATGTCCATCAGGACGACGTCCGGGGCCAGTTCACGCACCCGCTCGACCGCGTCGCGCCCGTTCACCGCCTCGCCGACGACCTCGATGTCCGGCATCGCGCCCAGCAGGACCGAGAAGCCCTCGCGCACCATCATCTGGTCGTCCGCGATCAGTACGCGGATCGTCATACGTCACCTCCGCTCGCACTCGGCACCGGTTCCACCGCACTCGGGACCGGCAGGAACACCGTCACCTCATAGCCGCCGTCGTCCGCCGGGGCCGACGTCATCTCGCCGTTCAGCATGGAGACCCGCTCCCGCATCCCGGTGATGCCGTGCCCCGCGCCCGGCGAGGGCTTCACCAGGCTCGGCTCGGGCATCGGGCCGTTGACTATCCGCAGGCCCAGCCCGCCCAGCACGTAACCGATCTCCACGCGGGCACTCGCGCCGGGCGCGTGCCGCAGGGTGTTGCTCAACGCCTCCTGCACGATCCGGTACGCCGACAGCTCGACGCCCTGCGGGAGTTCACGCACCGCCCCCGTCACCGCCTTGTCGACGCTCAGGCCGGCGTCGCGCACATTGGCGAGCAGCGCGTCCATGTCGGCGAGGGTGGGCTGCGGGGCGTCGGGCGCCTCGTAGTCCTCCGCGCGGACCACGCCCAGGACCCGGCGCAGCTCGGTCAGGGCCGCCACCGCGTTCTCCCTGATCGTGACGAACGCGCGCTCCAGCTCCGGCGGCGGGTTCTCCACGCGGTAGGGCGCGGCCTCCGCCTGGATGGCGACCACCGACATGTGGTGGGCGACCACGTCGTGCAGCTCACGGGCGATCGTCGTGCGCTCCTCCAGGAGGGTGCGCCGGGAGCGCTCGTGGGCCGTCACCGTCAGTTGGGCGGTGACCTCCTGCCGGGCCTCGCGGCGTATCTGCCAGACCGCGACGCCGAGCAGGACCAGCGCGGAGCTGAACAGCACCTCCGCCGTGTCGGAGCGGAAGGAGCGGCCGCCGGCGACGCTGCCGGCGATGAAGCCGTAGACCGCCGTCAGCGCCCACATCCAGGCGGCGGTGCGCGGCCGGGTGCGGATGGCCACAATCGTCAGCACGAACAGATGGCAGGCGAAGCTGCCGGCCAGCCACGGCCACGAGTCGTCCCACTCGTTCGCCAGCATCGTGCCGACCGGGGTGGCGACCATGGACACCCAGAACGCGCCGACCGGCCGCACCAGGGTCAGCAGCACCGGCAGCAGGGCGAGCAGACCGAGGATCGTGTTGGTGCCCGCGCCGCGGATCGCGTTGTCCGAGGCGATGAACATCGCGAGCAGGCCGGCCGCGACGATCAGGGCGTGCGGGGTCCAGGCCGCGTACTCCCGCGCCCGCCCCTTCAGGCGCCGGGTCAGCGGGCCTTGGGCGGTGGATCGGGGCAACGGGCGGTAGGCGAAGGCGTCGTGGAGGAACAGTTCCTGCCGCAGCCCGCGCAGGGCGTCCACGGCCAGCCTGTACTCCGGGCTGCGCGGCTTGGTGGCGGCGCCTGGCGGCATCTGCTGGGTCGTATCGGTCACGTTCAAAACGGTAGGCGGCGGGGCGGGTAGCCGTCGTCACCTGTGAGAAGGGTCCTGGTCCGTCCGTCTCAAGTACTACGGGTATGCCTGACGGCCTGGTTTCACGGGCACGGGTGGCTGCCGTGGCTGCCGTGGTCACCGCCGCGGACACCGTGGCTTCAGCGGCCGCCGCCCGGCCTGACCAGCCCCGACTCGTACGCGAACACCGCCGCCTGCGTACGGTCCCGCAGGCCCAATTTCACCAGGATGCGGCCCACATGGGTCTTCACGGTCTGTTCGGCGACCAGCAGGTGCTCGGCGATCTCCGCGTTCGACAGGCCCTGCGCGATCAGCGCGAGGACCTCCGTCTCGCGCTCGGTGAGGTCGCCGACGCGTGACTTCAGCGGGGTGCGCGGTGTCCCGTTCAGCCGGGAGAACTCGGCGATCAGGCGACGCGTGACACCGGGCGCGAGCAGCGCGTCGCCGGCCGCCACCACCCGTACCGCCTCGGCCAGTTGGTCGGCGGACGCGTCCTTCAGGAGGAAGCCGGAGGCGCCGGCGCGCAACGCCTCGTACACGTACTCGTCGAGGTCGAAGGTGGTGAGCACCAGCACCTTGATCTGCGGGGTCGCGACGGTGATGCGGCGGGTCGCCTCGATGCCGCCGAGTTCGGGCATGCGGATGTCCATGAGGACGACGTCCGGGGCGAGTTCGGCGACCTTGGCCACCGCGTCCAGGCCGTCGACCGCCTGGCCGACCACCTCCATGCCGGGCTGGGCGTTGAGCAGCACGGTGAAGCCCTGCCGGACCATCTGCTGGTCGTCGGCGATGAGTACACGGATGCTGCCGTTGGTACCACTGGTGCCGCTCGTCATGGGTTCTCGTCTCCTTTCGGGAAGATGATCTCGGGGAAGGGAGGCCCGCCGGGGATGACGGGTTCGTCGGGGAGGGCGACGCCGTCCCGGGGCAGGAACGCGACGATCGCGAAGCCGCCCTGGAATGTTCTCGTCGCGGTCAGGTGTCCGCCGAGCATCGACGCGCGCTCCCGCATCCCGAGCAGGCCGTGACCGGCACCCGGGGAGGGCGGGGCGGCTTGCTGCGGCCGGGAGTTGGTGACCGTCAGCTGGAGCCCCTCGGCGAGATGGGTGACCTCGACGGCGACCGTGGAACCGGGCGCGTGCCGCAGCGCGTTGCTGAGCGCCTCCTGGATGATCCGGTACGCCGACAGCTCCACGCCGGGTGCCAGCGGGCGCGCCTCGCCCCTGACGTCGCTGCGCACGTCGAGACCGGCGGTCCTGGTGTTCTCGATCAGGGCGTCCAGCCGGTCCAGCGTGGGCTGCGGGGCGTCGGGGGCGGCACCGGTGCCGGGGGCGGCCAGGGTGTACGGGTCGTCCGGGGACTCCGGGTCCTCCGAACGGAGCACGCCGAGGACCCGACGCAGTTCGATGAGGGCTTCGAGGGCGTTCTGTCTGATGCCCTCCAGGTTCTCCCTGAGTTCCGCCGACGGGTTCTCGACCAGGTGGGGCGCCACCTGTGCCTGGATGGAGATCACCGACATGTGGTGGGCGACCACGTCGTGCAGCTCGCGGGCGATACGGCTGCGCTCCTCCAGGAGGGTGCGGTGGTGCCGCTCCTCCGCCGTGATCGTCACCTGTTCGACGAGCTGGGTACGGGCCTCGCTGCGACCGCGCAGGGCGGTGCCGACGAGGACGGCCACCGCGCAGACGGCGACCGCGACCGTGCCCGTCGAGGAGTAGCGCTGGGCGCCGATCAGTCCCTGGACGACGTAGGTCACCAGACCGGTCACGGCCAGCGCCGCGAGGGCTCTGCGGGTGGGTTCCCGCAGCGCCAGGAACAGGAGGACGACGGCCTGGACGAGGACTTCGGTGGTGCTCCAGGGCCAGTTGGGGCCGGGGAGCGGCGGACTGTGTGACAGCGCGGGGCGGCCCGCCAGCGCGGTGACGGCCGTGGCACCGAGGGACAGGGCCCAGGCGGGGACGGGGCGCCGCAGGGCGAGGACCAGGGCGGCAGCTTGCGCGAGGCCGGCCAACAGGCCCTGGAGTTCGCCCAGTTCGTAGTCGCGCATCAGCTCGTCCGTGCCGGACAGGAAGACGCCGAGGGCGGCGAGGACGATGAGGACGTACGTCAGGCGACGGAGCCAGCGGCGTTCGGAGATCTGTGGCGCGGAGGCCGGTGCGGATGGTCCGGGTGCGGGCTCGGCACCGTCGGCGGCTGGGTTCACCTGGTCAACCCTAGGCACGGTGAAGGCTCTTCGCTCGGGTGCGGGTGCGGGTGTGGATGAGGGCGCGGATCGGGCGGGGGCGCGGGTCCTGCTCGTACGTCCGGAACGCCGTCCAGCAGATCGTCAGGGCCAGCGCGAACACCGGGAGCCAGGCCACCCGAGCCGCGACCCACGTCAGCCCGTCGGGGTGGGTGTGCAGTCCGGGCAGATGGCCGGCGGGGAGAGTCGTGGCCGTGGTCGCCATCAGGGCCGTCTGGTGCCAGAGGAAGATCGTCATCGCGGAGAGGTTGACCAGGGCCACCGCCGACCAGGCGAGCGGACGGCGCATCGTCCGGCGCAGCCGGTCGCGGAGGAGTAGGGCGAGGCCGCACTGGGCCAGGCCGAAGGTGACGGCGGCCAGGGTCGGCGGGTCGAGGTTGGAGATCGTGGCGCCGGGGACGCCGACCATCGACGCCGGATAGCCGGCCCACAGGACGAGTACCGCCGTCGCCGCCGTACCGCCCGCCAGCAGGACCCAGCCCGCCCGGGCGCGGTCCAACTCGCCCCGGGTCCAGGCCGCGCCGAGGGTGTACGGCACGAGCCAGCCCGCCGCCACGTTCACCCAGCCGAGCCAGGATGGGCCGCCGAGTCCGAAACGGATCAGGTCCACGTGCAGTACGACGGCCAGCGGCCACAGCGGGTTCAGCCGGGCCACGAGGGGCGTGGCCGCCGTCAGGCCCGCGAACACGACCAGGAACCACAGCGGTGACAGCGCCAACTTGACCAGCGTGCGCACCGTTTCGAAGTCCGCGCCGGACAGGAGCAGCGCGATCGCCGTCACCGTCCACAGGGTGAGGACCGCGGCCGCCGGCCGGAACAGCCGGGTCAGCCGGCCGGTCAGCCATTGGCCGTACGTCGTGCCCCGGGCCCGCGCGGAGGCGTAACCGCGGGTCGCCACATGGCCGCCCACCAGGAAGAACACCGCCAGTGTCTGGAAGGCCCAGGAGATGGGCGCCAGCCACGGCATGTGCTGCAACGGGCTCGCCGTGTGCAGCGCGCCGCCGTCCGCGACCAGGGCCGTCACCAGCCAGTGGCCCAGGACGACACCGAGGATCGCGAGGGCGCGCAGGGCGTCCACGGCGCGGTCCCGGTCGGGCGGGGTCGTGGCGTCGAGGCGGGCGGCACCGCGCCGTATGCCGTGCGTGCCGCGCCGTATGCCGCGCAGGCCGCCGTGCGGTATCCCGATGCCGTCCGTCGTGCCGCTCAGGGTCCGGTCACGCATGGGTCACCTCCGAGGTCTCGCCCAGGACGATCCGGGCGAGGTTGGCCAGGGAGGCCGTGCCCGGGGTGAAGTAGTCGCTGTGGCCGACGTCGCCGGCCGCGAAGACGTGGGCGCCGAACGCCGGGGACACCGGATCGGTACCGAAGCCGACGGTCGTGCCGAACAGGTCCGCGCTGACGTGCGGGACGCCGCCGACCCAGTCGTCGGCGCCGCGTGCCGCCCAGACGCGGGCCGGGGTGCGCAGACCGGCGGCGGAGTCGACCCCCGTCCCGGGGCTGCCGATCAGGGCGATGTCGGACACGGCCAGACCGGCGGCGGCCCGGCCGCAGACGACCGTGCCGTACGAGTGGCACACCAGCGTGACGTGCGCCCCGCGGCCGGTGACGGCGTGCAGCCGGCGTATGAACTCCCGCAGGTGCGGGGCCGCTTGGTCCGCCCTGTCGGCCGTCAGCACCGTGGTGCTCACCGTGCGCGGGGTTTGGTAGCCGAGCCAGGACACCACCGCCGTACGGGAGTTGGGGGCGTCCCGGGTCAGCCGGCGGTGCAGGTTGAGCGCGGTCGCGCGGAAGCGGTCGTAGGTGTCGAGCGTGGTGTCCGAGCCGGGGACCAGGACGGCCACGCGGTCGGCGTGCGCCAAGTCGCCGAAGACTTCCGTCGCTTGGCCCTCTCCCCGGCCGTCGAAGGCGAGGAGGTTCCGGTCCGGGTCGGCCATCGCGCGGTCCGCCGCGGCGCGACCGTCGTCCCCGTCGGCGGCGGCCATACGGGACGCCTCGGCGGCGTTGGCCCGGTTCGCCGCGTACGCCTCGTCCAGCGTGGCCGGTGTGAGCGGGGCGAGGGTGGCGGGCACCGGCGCGGGGATCTCCGGCCGCGCGGCGGCCGAGAGGGGGATCACCACGGCGCCGGTGACGAGCGCGGCGAGCAGTGCGCGGCGCCATCTGCCGGTACGGGCGCGGGTGCCCGCCCGCGGCACGGACCCCACGGAGACTTCCGCGCCCAGCCCGCCGGTCGCTGCCTCGGCCACGCCCACGTCGAGCCGCGCCCCTGTCCCCGCCCCTGTCCCCGCCCCGATCCCCATTCCCGTATCCCTCCCAGTCCGCCCGCCGGTCGGCCGCCGGGCTCATCTGGAAGGAAAATTACGGATCCGTGCTCGTCGTCCGCGTCACACCAGGGAGCTCATCTGCGCCGTAGCTCTCAGGTATTACGGGTATGACCGGGGCGGGCAGGCACCCACGCGGCGGCTGCTCACCAAGCCAGCTGTGCGATCTCCTCCGCCACCACCGCGCACGCGTCCGCCGCCGGGTCGATCAGCGGGAAGTGGCCGACGTCCTCCAGCAGGGTGAGGCCGACGACCTCACCCGACTTCGCCGCCGCGTCCGCGTAGGACTCGGCGACCGCCTGAGGGACGACGTCGTCGGCGCGGCCCTGGACCAGGGTGGTCGCGATGCCGGTGGGGAGCAGGAGCGACGGGTCCGCGTACGGCAGGCGCTCGGCGAACCTGGCCTGCCCGCCCAGGAGTTGACCGGCCGCTCCGTCGCACACGGCGAGCTTCTCGGCGACCGTGAAGTCGGCGATCGGGGCGAGGGCGACCACACCGCGCAGCGCGGCGGGGGCGCCGGTGCGCCAGGGGGCGTCCTTCGGGAGGACGTGCCGGGCCGCCGCCCACAGGGCGAGATGGCCGCCCGCCGAGTGCCCGGTGATCACCGTGCGGCGCGGATCGGCCTGCGGCAGCGCCTCCCGTACGAGCGCGGGGAGCGCGTCCAGCGCGGCGGCGACATCGTCGAAGGTGTCCGGCCAGCGCCCCGCGACCGGGCCTCCGGCGGCGCCGATCGCACTGCCCTGCGCCGGAATCGAGGCACCCTCAGCAGAACTCGCGGGCCCCCGCCGGTACTCGACGTTGGCCACCGCGAACCCCCGTCGCGCCAGGAAGTCCGCGAACGGGGTGATGTGCCGGCGGTCGTACGGGGCGCGCCACGCGCCCCCGTGGAGTACTACGACCAGGGGTGCGGCCTCGCCCGGCACGCGCTCGCCGCGCGGGGCGTAGAAGTCGATCACCTGGTCGGGGTGGTCGCCGTACACGGCGGTGCTGTCGGGGTCGACGGCGGGGTGCGAGAAGGCCGACTCCTCTTCTGCTGCGGCACGTGCGGCTGCGTCGTCCGGCATGCTCCAACCTCTCAGCGAAGAAACGGATTTGGACGGTTCGGATGTGGCGGACCTGGAGAAGATTGCGGCCGTTGGCGGGACGCTACCAGGCCGGTGACGTGCGCGGACACGCGGATGTCACGCTGGGTGAGGGTTAAACGGTTCTGCTGTTTCGTTACGCTGACGCCGTGCCCGTCACGGCACCTCATCAGCACTCCAAGGAGTCCGCAATGTCCGCCGAGGACGAGCACGAGCACAGACGCCGGCCCGACCCTGACCCCGACCCCGAACCCGGCACCCTGCGCCCCGGTGGCCGCACGGCACGCGTGCGTACGGCGGTGCTGCGGGCCGCGGGTGACGTGCTGGCCGAGCAGGGCGTCGACCGGCTCGACCTCTCGGACGTCGCCCGGCGCGCGGAGGTCGGCAAGACCACGGTGTACCGGCGCTGGGGTTCGGTGACCGCACTGGTCGCGGACCTCCTCGTCGACATGGCCGAACAGTCGCTGCCGCGCGAGGAGACGGGCTCGCTGCTCGGCGACCTGCGCGCCAACGCCCTGCTCGTGCAGCGCACGCTCGCCGATCCCCGGCAGGGCGCCCTGTTCCGCGCCGTCATCGCCGCCGCGACCTGCGACGCCCGTACGGCCGACGCGCTGCGCCACTTCTACGAGGTGCGGGTCGCCGAGTGGGTGCCCTGTGTCGAACAGGCCGTAGCGCGTGGGGAGTTGCCCGCCGGCACCGACGCCTCCCAGGTCGTACGGGCCGTGTCGGCGCCCCTCTACTACGAGTTGCTGACCACCGGGACCGCCCCGGACACCCCCGCCGCGGAGCGCGCCGCGCAGGCCGCGCGGGCCGCCGCCGTGGCAGGGGTGTACGTCACCGGCCTCTCCGGCAACCTAACCGCCCATATCTCCTACGACAGTTAGATCGAGGTACAGCTTCTAGCGGATCACGTCTCCGAGAACCCGGGCCGCCCGCTCCACGTCCCCGAACCCGACGTACAACGGCGTGAATCCGAACCGCAGCACGTCCGGATGCCGGAAGTCGCCGACCACACCCCGCTCGATCAGCCGCTTCATCACGTCCCCGGCGTCCGCGCACCGCAGCGCGACCTGGCTGCCGCGCTCCGCGTGGGCCACCGGAGTCACCGACTCCACCTGCCCGGCGGGGACGTACGACGCCACGCACTCCAGGAAGAAGTCCGTCAGGGCGAGGGACTTGGCGCGCACCGCCCCGATCGAGACGCCGTCGCCGTCCCACACGTCGAGGGCGGCTTCGAGGGCGAGCATGGACAGGATGTCCGGCGTGCCCACGCGGCCGCGCAGCGCGCCCGCCGCCGGTTCGTAGGCGGGCCGCATGCCGAAGGGTTCGGCGTGCGAGTTCCAGCCGGGGAGCGGCGAGTCGAAGCGGTCCTGCAACTCCCGCCGCACATAGATGTACGCGGGTGAACCAGGGCCGCCGTTCAAGTACTTGTAGGTGCAGCCGACCGCGAGGTCCACTCCGTGCTCGTCGAGTCCGACCGGCAGGGCGCCCGCGCTGTGGCACAGGTCCCAGACGACCACGGCGCCCGCCGCGTGCACGGCGGCCGTGAGCGCGGGCAGGTCGTGCAGCCGGCCGGTGCGGTAGTCGACGTGGTTGAGGAGCACCGCCGCCGTACGGTCGTCCAGCGCGTCCGGCACCTGGGCCGGGAGCACCGGCCGCAGCGTGCACCCGGTCATCCGGGCCGCCGACTCGGCGATGTACCCGTCCGTGGGGAAGGTCGTCGCGTCGACGACGATCTCGTCCCGGCCCGAGCCGGCCGTCATCCGCACCGCCGCCACAAGTGCCTTGAAGACATTGACACTTGTGGAGTCGCCGACGACGATCTGCCCGGCCGCCGCCCCGACCAGCGGAGCGATCCGGTCGCCGATCCGCTCGGGCGCGGTCCACCAGCCGCTCTCGTCCCAGGAGCGGATACGCAGCTCGCCCCACTGACGCCGGACGACGTCCTCGACCCGCCCGGGGACACCGGCCGGCAGCGCGCCGAGAGAGTTCCCGTCCAGATAGACACCCGCGGCATCAGCCGCATGATCGGACACCGTGTCGAGGACGAACTGCGCACGCACACCGGCCAGTTCGTCACCGGCGTCCAACTTCTCTGCTTCCGCGGCAAGTTCAGACATGGGAGCGCGCCGTCCACAGCTCGGGGAACACGTTCTTCTGGGCGCGCTTCTCCAGCCAGGCCACGCCCGCGGAGCCGCCGGTCCCGGTCTTCGCGCCCATCGCGCGCCGGGTGGCGACGAGATGGTCGTTGCGCCATCGCCACACCAGTTCGGCGACGTCGGTCAACGCCTCGCCCAGCCGGGCGAGTTCGTCGTCCGCGGCACCGGAGTAGAGGGCGGTCCACACCTCCTCCACCGCGTCCGACGGCTCGTACCGCAGCGTCACGTCACGCGTCAGTACGGCCTCGGGGACCGCGTGCCCGCGCCGGTCGAGGAGCCTCAACACCTCGTCGTAGAGGCTCGGTTCGTGCAGGGCCTTCTCCAGCTCGGCGTGCACGCGCGGCGCTCCGCGGTGCGGGACGAGCATGGACGCGGACTTCTCGCCGAGGAGGAACTCCATGCGGCGGTACATCGCGGACTGGAAGCCGGAGCCCTCGCCGAGGGCGGCACGGTAGGAGTTGAACTGGGCCGGCGTGAGCTGGCCGAGGGGCCGCCAGGAGGCGTTGAGCGCGTCGAGTTCCCGTACGGAACGCTTCAGCGCGTCGATCGCGACCGGCACCCGGTCCTCGCGCAGGGCCCGCGCGGCGGTCTCCCACTCGTGGACGATGACGGTGAACCACAGCTCCATGACCTGGGTGGTGACCAGGAAGACCATCTCGCCGGGGTCGTCGGAGCGGGTGTGCTGGAGGTGGGTGAGGACGTCGGCCTGGACGTAGTCCTCGTAGGGGGTCGTCCCCTGGAAGTCGAGATGCGGGGCCTCGGGCTCCTGAGGTTCCTGAGCCGGTTGGGACATCGCTGTCTCCTGATGCGTACTCCGGGTAGCGGTCCGCCCCTGCCGTTTTCGACACGGTGGCCCCGGTCCCCACCGGGCATCCTCCCCAATCGTCCCCCGGAACCGCAAGGTCCGCCTGGTCACACCAGGCGGACCTGCATCAACGTCCCCGGACTAGCCGAGCGTCTGGGCCGCCGTGGGCGAGGAGTCCTTCAGGAACTGGCTGCACCGCGTGTACTCCTCCTGCTCGCCGATCGCCTGCGCGGCGCGGGCGAGGGCGTGCAGGGCGCGCAGGAAGCCGCGGTTCGGCTCGTGCTCCCAGGGGACGGGGCCGTGGCCCTTCCAGCCGCTGCGGCGCAGCGAGTCCAGGCCGCGGTGGTAGCCCGTACGGGCATAGGCGTACGACTCCACGACGCTGCCGCGCTCGAACGCGTCGTCGGCCAACAGCGCCCAGGCCAGCGAGGAGGTCGGGTACTTGGCGGCGACGTCGGCGGGCGTCGCACCGCTCGCGAGGAGGTCGCGCGGCCCGGGGTCTTCGGGGAGGTGGGTCGGGGGCGGTCCCCCGAGGAGGTTCTCGTGAATCGTCATGGGTTCCAGTCTCCCCCAGGGGCGGCCAATGCCCGGCATCCCGGTACCGCACGGCATCGAACCGCCACACGAATCGCCACACGAGCCGCCACACAAGCCGCCACACGAGCCGCTACTCGAGACGTCCCTTCCCCACCCGCGGCTCCAGCGGCGGAGCCGTCACCCACCCGTGAGTGAGGCACTCCGGGCGGCGGCAGTCCGGTGCCGGGCGCCGTACGGTCGCGCAGGCCAGGGCGGAACCCGCCACCAGGACGCCCGCGCACCACAGCATCGCCCGGTCGAAGGCGTGGTCGAAGGCGGGCGCCGAGCGGTACGCCTCCGGGCCCATGCCCGCCAGCAGCGGCAGCGCGGCGACCGCGATGAGGCCGGCCGCGCGGGCCGCCGCGTTGTTGACGCCGCTGGCCAGGCCCGCCCGCGCGGTGTCCACGGAGGCGAGGACGGTGGCCGTGAGCGGGGCGACCAGGGCGACCATGCCGGTGCCCATCACGAGGAGGGCGGGCACGACGTCGGTGAGGTAGGAGGAGTCCGGGCCGACCCGCAGCATCAGCAGCATCGCCGCCGCGCACAGGAGGGGGCCGACGGTGAGGGGGATGCGGGGGCCGATGCGCTGGGCCAGTTCGCCGGAGCGGGCCGAGAAGAGCAGCATCAGGGCGGTCGTCGGGAGCAGGGCCGTGCCGGCCTGGAGCGCCGAGTAGCCCGCCACGACCTGGAGTTGGAGCGCGGTGAGGAAGAAGAAGCCGCCGAAGGCCGCGTACACGCAGAGGGTGACGAGGTTGACCGCAGTGAACTGACGCGACGCGAAGATGTCCGGCGGCATCATCGGATCGGCGCTGCGCTTCTCGACGTGGACGAAGGCGACGCCCGCGGCCACGCCCGCGACGGCGGTCAGCACGACCACCAGCGAGCCGTTACGCGCCTCGATCAGCGCGTACGTCACGAGCGCGAGCGACACAGCGCCCAGCGCCGCGCCGAGGATGTCGAAGCGGCCGTGCTTGCGGCCGTCCGCGGACTCGGGGACGTGGCGTACGGCGATGGGGGCGCAGATCAGCGCCATGGGGACGTTGATCAGGAACACCCAGCGCCAGCCGGGGCCGTCCACCAGCCAGCCGCCCAGGAACGGGCCGATCGCCGCGCCGATACCGCCGAAGCCGGACCACAGGCCGACCGCCCTGGCCCGGTCGTCGGGGTGGAAGGAGGCCTGGATCAGGGCGAGGGAGCCGGGCGTGAGGAGCGCGCCGCCGATGCCCTGCAACGCACGCGCGGCGACCAGGACACCCACGTTGGGCGCGAGTCCGCACAGCAGGGAGGCCCCCGCGAACCACACCACACCGAGGACGAAGATCTTGCGGCGGCCGTAGCGGTCGCCGAGCGAACCGCCCAGCAGGATCAGTCCGGCCAGCGTGAGCATGTACGCGTTGACCGTCCACTGGAGGGCGGCCAGGTCGGCGTCGAGATCGCGGCCGATGCGGGGCAGCGCGACGTTGACGACGGTGGAGTCCACCATGGCCATGCTGGAACCGAGGACCGTGGTCAGCAGGATCCACTTGCCCTGGGGCGAGGCGAGCCGGACATCGGACATGACCCAGGTATACAACGAGCCCGGTGCCGTAGCACCGGGCTCGCGAAAGAGGCGTCCCGACGGGCGCCCCGGAAGACCCTTACTTGATCTTCGTGCCCGTGGAGCGCAGGTTCGAGCAGGCCTCGGTGACGCGCGCGGCCATCGACGCCTCGGCGAGCTTGCCCCAGGTGCGCGGGTCGTAGGTCTTCTTGGAGCCGACCTCGCCGTCGACCTTCAGGACACCGTCGTAGTTGCGGAACATGTGGTCCGCGATCGGGCGCGTGAACGCGTACTGGGTGTCGGTGTCGAGGTTCATCTTCACCACGCCGTTCTCCAGCGCGGTGGCGATCTCCTCCGGCGTGGAGCCGGAGCCGCCGTGGAAGACGAAGTTGAACGGCTTGCTGCCGGCCGGCTGACCGTACTTCGCGGCCACGCCCTCGTTCAGCTCCTTGAGCAGCTCGGGGCGGAGCACGACGTTGCCCGGCTTGTACACGCCGTGCACGTTGCCGAACGACGCGGCCAGCAGGTAGCGGCCCTTCTCGCCCAGGCCGAGCGCCTCGACGGTGCGGATCGCGTCCTCGACCGTGGTGTAGAGGGAGTCGTTGATCTCGTGCGAGACACCGTCCTCCTCGCCACCGGTCGGGGTGATCTCCACCTCAAGGATGATCTTCGCGGCGGCCGCGCGGGCCAGCAGCTCCTGCGCGATGGCCAGGTTGTCGGCGAGGGTCTCCGCCGAGCCGTCCCACATGTGCGACTGGAACAGCGGGTTGCCGCCGGCCTTCACGCGCTCCTCGGAGACGGCGATCAGCGGACGGACGTAGCCGTCGAGCTTGTCCTTGGGGCAGTGGTCGGTGTGCAGCGCGACCGTGACCGGGTACTTCTCGGCGACGATGTGCGCGAACTCGGCCAGGGCCACGGAGCCCGTGACCATCTCCTTGGCGTACTGGCCGCCCAGGAACTCGGCGCCACCCGTGGAGATCTGGACGATGCCGTCGCTCTCGGCCTCCGCGAAGCCGCGCAGCGCAGCGTGCAGGGTCTGGGTCGAGGTCACATTGATGGCCGGGTAGGCGAACTTGCCTGCCTTCGCCCGGTCGAGCATCTCGTTGTAGACCTCGGGGGTTGCGATGGGCATCTGTCCGCTCCTTGGTATGTGCGGGTTGGCGATCTTCGCGATCTGCGTGCTACGGCCCTGACCTAGACCTTGGGTGCGACGTCATCGTCGGCCCCATCTTTCCAGACGTGACCGGATGGTCGCCCCTGTCCGTCTCGACCTGTGGATAAGTGAATAACTCGGGCGGAGGCGGTCAGTCCAGGCCCAGCTCGTCCTTGGAGTAGGCGAAGAGATACGGCACTCCCGCGCCCGCCTCGATCTTCTCGGCGGCACCGGTCGCCCGATCCACGATGGTCGCGACGCCGACGACCTCGGCACCGGCCGCGCGCACGGCCTCGACGGCGGTGAGCGGGGAGTCGCCGGTGGTGGAGGTGTCCTCGACGACCAGCACCCGGCGGCCCGCGATCTCCGGACCCTCCACCTGACGCTGCATGCCGTGCGCCTTCGCGGCCTTGCGCACGACGAAGGCGTCCAGCTTCCGGCCGCGCGCGGCGGCGGCGTGCAGCATCGACGTGGCGACCGGGTCGGCGCCCATGGTCAGCCCGCCGACCGCGTCGAAGTCGAGGCCGGCGGTCAGGTCCAGCAGCACCTGCCCGACGAGCGGAGCGGCCTCCCCGTCGAGGGTGACGCGGCGGAGGTCGATGTAGTAGTCGGCCTCCAGCCCCGACGACAGGGTCACCTTGCCGTGCACCACGGCCTTGTCCTTGATCTGCTGCAGCACCACGCCGCGTACGTCCGTCATGCCGCCCAGCTTAGAGGCGGGTCCACGCCCAGGTCATCGTGGCTTCGAGCGGCTCGATCGGCGTGACCAGGCGGGGCAGGGTGTTCAGGCCGTTGGGCGGGCCGGTCTGCGGTTCCACGCACACGGCGGCCTCCTGCTCGTCGTAGACGACGACCCACTCCTCCGGGCTCGTCACCTTCAGCTCCAGCTGCCCCGGCCAGGTCAGCGTCACATCCACACCACCGGGCATACCGAAGCAGTCGTCCCAGGGACCCGGCTTACGGTCGACGCGGTTGCCGGTGGGGAGATGGTCGTCGCCGCGCTCCTCCTGCCAGGCGGGGCTGAAGTCGACGGTCACGTCCTCACCGCCGAGGTTCCGGTGGAACCACGGGTGCCAGCCGATCTGCGCCGGGAACGAGTCGTCGTACGCCTCCACCGCCATGGTGAGCGTCAGGGCGTCCCCGGTCAGCGCGACGACCTGGGTGACGCGGCCCGGGTGGGGCCACGGCTCGACCAGGTCGTACGTGATGACCGCCTCGTCGGCCGACCTGCGGGCGGTGCGCCAGGCGCCGTCGCGGACGGTGCCGTGGATGGCGTGCGGCGGGGAGTTGAGGGGCATCTGGCGGACGGTCCCGCCGTCCAGGAAGCGGCCGTCGCGGGTCCGGCCGCACCAGGGGACCATCGGGAAGCACCCGAACCGCTCGCCCTGGCGCAGGAGTTCGGTGCCGCCGACGCGGAGCCCTCCGATACGGCCGCCGTTGCCCGGCTGCACCGTCACTTCCGCGTCGCCCGCGGTCAGCGTGATCTCTTCGTTACTCACGGCACGACCCTACTGGGCTGATCGGAAAGGCGGACGGCGACCCGTCAACGGCGTTTGCGCAGCACCCTGTTGACCACGATCGCCGACGCCACGACCAGCGCCGCGGCCGGGGCCGCCCAACGGAGCGTGGCGTTCGCCGAGACGGTCTGCGGGGCGGGAACGGGAGCGTAACGCCCGCGCGGCGGCGCGTGATCGACCTCCTCCGCACTGCGCCCGATCATCGTCCGCCGGGCGTGGGCGGCCTCGGCGGGAGGTTCGGGGGTGTCGGCAAAGGTCTCGGAGACATGGGGTCCGGGTTCGTCCAGCCCCCCGATGCCGGCCACGGTGGCACCGATTTCACCGACGTCGCCGACTTCGTCGATGTCATCGGGCTCATCGATGTCGTCGGGCTCGTCCGTCCCGTCGGCTTCCGCCGGCTCGAACACGGAGGTGGGGTCCGCGGGTTGGGACTTCTCCGGTTCGTCCACGCCCAATTCGTCTACGCCCGTTTCATCCATGTCCGCGCCCAGGTTCTCCGCGAACCGGTCCAGCAGCCTGCTCGCCGCCGACCGCACCGCGTCCGGCGCCAGTTCGGTGATCCGGCCGTCCGCGGTCGCCGTACCGTCGAAGACGAGGGTGCAGCCGCCGTCGGATTCACGGACGCGCAGCGTGAGCGCGAGCTTGACGGAGCCGCTGCCGCGAGCCTCCGTGGCGTCGCCCTCCACGGCGTACGTACCGTCGTCCTGCGCGGAGACGCGCACCGCTCCCCGGTAGGTGATGGAGTGACTGCCGACACGGACCTTCAGGCGTCCGGCGACGGGTTCGCTGCCGGCGTCCTGCTGGAAGCCGGGGACGGCGCGGGCGACCCGGGCGGGGTCCGCGAGCGCGGCCCGCAGTCGCTCGGCGGGAACCGGAACGTACACCTCATGCTCCATGCTTGCCGAGCCTACCTAGGTTGCCCGGGGGTACACCTGCCGTTGCCCAGAAGTGCGGCCGTGTTGGTGTGAGCGGCTCAGTGCGGGCATCCCCTGGGGCAGCACCCCTCCCGGCACCATGAGCCCGCAGCCGCCCCGACCCCGACCCATCCACCATCAGTACCGCGGATGCACCAACGTAGAGGCCGCCACTCCCCCGACCCACGTCCGCTCCGCCGCCCTCACATCCCCCTCCAACCCCGCCTCCGTCAGCGTCCCCAACCGCGGCCCCCGAGGATCCAGCCCCAGCGCCGGCCGCCCCACCCCCCGCGCCGCCAGCACGAACCCCCAGTCCCGCGGAGCCCGGGACGTCCCGGTCGTCCGATCGGGCCCCGCCGCGAACCCCGAGGCACGACCCCCCACCCGGTACGGGACCGTGTGGAGCCCGGCCGCGCGGACCGTGGCGACCACCGTCCAGAAGACATGGCGCCGCGAGGAGACCGGCCCGGCGTGCACGACCAGCCGCCCCCGCTCCGTGAGCGCGCGGCGGGCGAGGCCGTAGAACTCCTGGGAGTACAGCTTCGTGCTGGCGGTGATACCGGGGTCGGGAAGATCCGCGATGACGACGTCGTACGACCCCGGGCGCACCCCGCGCAGCAGGTCGAAGGCGTCGCCCGTGGTCACGTGGACGCGCGGGTCGTCGTAGACATGGCCATTCAGACCGGACAGAGCGGGATCGTGGCGGGCCAACCGGACGACGCCCGCGTCGAGTTCGACGATGTCGACGCGGCGCACGCCCCGGTGGCGCAGCACCTCGCGGGCCGCGAGGCCGTCGCCGCCGCCGAGGACGAGCACGCGCGCGTGGGGGCCGTTCATCGCGGGGGCGACGAGCGCCTCGTGGTAGCGGTTCTCGTCGCGTCCGCTGACCCTCAGGCGGCCGTCGAGGAAGAGGTCCAGGGGGCGCCCGTGGGTGCCGCCGGTGAGGACGATCTCCTGGACGTCGGTCTGGAGCGCGACGCGGACGTCCTTGCCGTAGACCGCGTGCCGTGCGGCCCGTTCGAAGTCGTCGACCAGTACGGCGGCGGAGGCGAGCAGGCCGAGGACGGTGAGGTTGGCGATGATCAGGAGCCAGCGGCCCCGGCGGGTCAGGTCGCGGCGGAACAGGCCCAGGACCAGCGAGCCGCCGGCGACCACGTTGACCGTGCCCGTGAGCAGGGTGCCGGTCAACTGGCCCAGGAACGGCAGCAGCAGGAAGGGGAACGCCAGCCCGCCGACGAGCGCACCGACGTAGTCCGCCGCGAACAGATCGGCGACCGCGCCCCCCGCGTCCTGACGGCGGATCCGCTGGATCAGCTCCATCAGCAACGGAACCTCCGCACCGATCAGCAGACCGATGGCCAGGGAGAACGCGACCAGGAGACAGCGCGGGCCCTGCGCCCACAGCCCGCCCCAGTTCCCGGTCCAGGCGAAGACCGCGTACAACGCCATCGCGCTGCAGCCGCCGATCAGCGCGAGGGCCGCCTCGACCGCGCCGAACCCGGCCGCCGCGTGCCAGCGCAGCCGTTTCGCGGCGAGCGAGCCGATGCCCATCGCGAAGACCATGACGGACAGGACGACGGACGCCTGGGTGACCGAGTCGCCGATCAAGTACGAGGCGAGGGCGACGAGTTCGAGTTCGTACACGAGTCCGCAGGCCGCGCAGACGAAGACACCCGCGAGCACCAGGAACCGGCCCGTGCCCGGCCGTACGGGCAGCCGCGCGGGGCCGGCCCACGGTGGCTGGGTACCCGGCCGGGCCGGCGCGTGCGGTTCGATCACGCTGCGACGTTACGTCACATGATGGGCACGCTTCGTCACCCACACGTGTGGAATGTGTTTACGGCGACCGGGGTCGGTGTCGGCCGCACAGCTCGGGCATGTGGCCCCTACGGGTCATACGGGCGACGGCAGGGCGTGCCCCACCGGCACCCGCACCCCCACCCGCGTCCGCGTCGCCACCAGCTGCCCGTCCTGCGGATACGCGTGCCAGGTGCGCCAGTGCACCTGGCCCTCGTGCCGCTGGGCGAGCATCGCGGTGAAGGCGTGCGGGCTGCCGGGGAAGACCCCGGCCAGGCCGTTGGGATGGTCGGCAACGAGGGCGAGCAGTTCCTGGGCGCGGCCCGCGAACTGCCCCGGGGACAGCACCTCGACCCGGGCCGCGAACTCGTACTCCCAGTCGCCGACCCGCTTGGCCACCCCGAGCGGCAACGGCGTGCTGGAACCCGGGATGCACGCGACCGTCTCCGAACAGCAGCCCCGCTCCTCGTCCAGGAGTACCTGGTGGGACGCGCCGAGCAGTCTCAACTGGAGCTTCGCACCGGCCAGTTCGAGATCGAGCGTGGCCAGGGCGGGAAGCGGCTCGCGCCCCAGGGTCCAGGCGAGGTCGGCCGCGCGCGTATCGGTGTAGGAGGTCTTCAGGGTCGTGAGCATGGATCGGCTCCGCTAGCACGCAAAGAAAGGGGAGGTAAGGGGAGGTGTGGGGGTCCGGCACACCCCGGCCGACACCGGGACATCGGCCCGGTCAGCCCAGTGAGGAGAAGGTGTCTGCAGGCGCCCGAGGGGTTGCGTTGGGGCTGCGTTGGTGATTTAGAGGGAATCATGAGCGGTGGCGCCACCACAGCGTTTTTACCCAACTTCGTGGGGTTTCCATCCCTCAGGGGGCTGCACAGCTCAACTGTTCAACCAAGGCGTACGCCCAGGCGTGTCAGGCGCGCGCCGGAGCGCCCGCCGGGAGCGGGCTCCCGACGGGCGCCACGACCCCCCGTCCGATACTTTTCGATGCCTTTCGATCCCGTTCGCAGCGCCCGTTCGATTCCTTCGCGGCGCTCAGCTGCCCCGTGTCAGCTGTCCCCGCATCCGGCCCGTCCGGTCACCGCGTCCGGCTCAGCTGCCCCCGCCGCAGCCGCCCCCACCCCCGCAGGACGACCCCCCGCCGCACGACGAGCCGCCCCCGCAGGACGAGTGCCCGCCGCCTCCGCAGGAGTGGTGACCCCCGTGGTGTCCCCCGGAGTGCCCGCCGCCCGAGGACGACGAACCCCCGTCCCCGGCCCACCAGCTGCTGCTCGTACCGGCGGCGCTCCCGCCGTAGAACCCGGTCCGACGGCCCGAGCCCTTGCTGATCCTGCTCTTGCGCCCCGCGCGGACGATCGCCGCGATGAAAGCGACTGCGACGACCGCCAGGATGACGAAGAAGAACATGACGTCACCCTCCTTCCAGTTCCCCCGAAGCGGCCCCCCGTGGGCGCCCCGGTTGGTGCGTGAAGCAGGGATGCCCGGCCGTCTCACCTGCCAAAGCAGAGTTGAGGAACTCCAGAGCTTGAGCGCAGGATGGCGGGCATGACCTCCACCGCACGCCCCCTCCTCAACCGCCGGCTCGCCGAGTTCGGAACGACGATCTTCGCCGAGATGTCCGCCCTGGCCCTGAAGACCGGGTCGATCAACCTCGGCCAGGGTTTCCCCGACACGGACGGCCCCGAGGAGATCCGCGAGGCGGCGGTCCGCGCACTGCGCGACGGACGCGGCAACCAGTACCCGCCGGGCCCCGGCGTCCCCGAACTCCGCACCGCGATCGCCGCCCACCAGCAGCGCCGCTACGGCCTCTCCTACGACCCCGACGCCGAGGTCCTGGTCACGGCGGGCGCCACGGAGGCCATCGCCGCCGCACTCCTCGCCCTGGTCGAACCCGGCGACGAGGTCATCGCCCTGGAGCCGTACTACGACTCCTACGCCGCCTGCATCGCGATGGCGGGCGGCACCCGCGTACCGGTCACGCTCCGCCCCGCCGACGGCAGCTTCCGCCTGGACCTGGACGAGCTGCGCGCCGCCGTCACCGACCGCACCCGCCTCCTCCTCGTCAACACCCCGCACAACCCGACCGGCACCGTCCTCACCCGCGAGGAACTCGCCGCCATCGCCGAACTCGCCGTGGAACGCGATCTGTTGGTGATCACGGACGAGGTGTACGAGCACCTGGTGTTCGACGAGGCCGAGCACATCCCGCTCGCCACCTTCCCGGGGATGCGGGAGCGGACGGTGTCGATCGGTTCGGCGGGCAAGACGTTCTCGTTCACGGGGTGGAAGGTCGGCTGGGTGACGGGCACCCCCGCCCTCGTCACGGCCGTGCGGTCGGCGAAGCAGTTCCTGACGTATGTGGCGTCGGGCCCGTTCCAGTACGCGGTGGCGGAGGCGCTGGCCCTCCCCGACTCCTACTTCGACGCCTTCCGCGCGGACATGCTGGCCAAGCGGGACTTCCTGGCGACGGGCCTGGCGGAGGCGGGCTTCGAGGTCTTCCGCCCGGCCGGCACCTACTTCGTCACCACCGACATCCGCCCCCTCGGCGCGGCCCTGTCCCAGAACGGCGACGGCTTCGCCTTCTGCCGCGCCCTGCCCGAACTCGCCGGGGTCGTCGCCATCCCGAACGCGGTCTTCTACGACCACCGGGACGCGGGCGCGCCCTTCGTGCGGTTCGCGTTCTGCAAGAAGGTGGGTGTGCTGGAGGAAGCGGTGGGGCGGCTGAAGAAGCTGGCCGGCTGAGCGGACATGACGACGGCGCCCGTCCACAGGCTGTGGACGGGCGCCGTCGGTACGTTCGCGCAGGTCGTGCGGGACCGAGGAGGACTACTCCTCGTCGTCCTCAGGCTTCTCGACGGCCTCGTCGACTTCCTCCGTGAGGCCGAGCTGCTCGACCAGCCAGCGGTCGAACTCGATGGCGGCGCGCACCCAGCTGACCGTCGAGGAGACGAAGTGGTTCAGGTCGACGCCGGTGCCGACCAGCATCTGCGCCTCACCGATGAGACGGACGGTGCCGTCGTCGTGGGTGTGGCTGTAGACCTTGGGCCACAGGGTGCGCCGGTTCCAGTCGTCGATGGACTCCAGCAGCTGCGGCTTGGAGTCGATCTCGTGGGGACGGTCGTAGAACGTCCGTACCGAGAAGACGAGCTGGTCGTCCTCACCACGGAACATGAAGTACGTACGGAACTGCTCCCACGGCGCCGCGAGGTCACCCTCGTCGTCGACGACATACTTCAGCTCCATCTGTTCGAGGAGCTGCTTCACGAGGTCCTGATCCGGGACGACGGGGCCCGCCGGTCCTTGGGGGTTCGGCTCGGGCTGGCCCCCGAAGTTCGGAATCGAGGACGGGTCGATGCTCACCGTGTATTTCCCTTCGTACGGATTCCGCCATCCTCCCCCATCCGGGGAGGGGGGTGGCAACCCCTGAAGGGGCTGTCCGCCACGGGCTGACCGGATACGGTCATGCACATGCGGAGGGGGATGCGGTGGCTGCCGTGGGGGTTGTGGTGGATGTGCCTGGTCTTCGTGGTGTGGGCGGGCTGGTCGTTCGTACAGGGGATGCTCCGCGCCTCCTCCGGTGACGACCCTCCCGACACCGTCGCCAGGGTCGGCTGCGCCGAGGCCATGGACTTCTCCGGCGCCGCGCTGCCCGAGGACACCCGGGACGCGCACTGCACCTCGTACACCTGGGGAGGCCAGGCGTACGACGGCAGTTTCCGCATGCCGCGCGCGACGCTACGGGGATGGCTGACCGAGTCGTTCCCGGACGGTGTGGGCATCTCCTGCGAGGACGACGGCGAGCTGTGCGTCCGCACCGTCCACGACCCGCACACGACCGGCGCCTACGACGTGACGGTGAGCGTGCGCTACGAGGGCGGGTCCGCAGGGGACACCGCCCTCGTCACCTTCGACGCGAGTTCCTACTGAGCGCCTGACGTCATGACCTGAATGCCGGGCGTCACAACGTCTTGCCCGTCGCCGGCCCCACGATCAGCCCCTCCCCGAACGCGTCCACCCGTACCGTGTCCCCGTCCTTGACCTCGCCCGCCAGGATCTCCTTGGCGAGCCGGTCGCCGATCGCCGTCTGGACGAGCCGCCGCAGCGGTCGCGCGCCGTACGCCGGATCGTTGCCGTTGTCCGCGAGCCAGGTCAGGGCCTCGTCGCTGATCTCCAGGGTGAGGCGGCGCTCCGCGAGGCGCTTGGCCAGGCGGCCGATCTGGAGGGCGGCGATACGGCCCAGCTCCTCCCTGTCCAGGGCGGAGAAGACGACCAGGTCGTCCAGCCGGTTCAGGAACTCCGGCTTGAAGGACGCCCGGACCACCTGGAGGACCTGCGCCTTCTTCTCCTCCTCGCCGGTGAGCGGGTCGATCAGGAAGTTGCTGCCCAGGTTCGAGGTGAGAATCAGGATGGTGTTGCGGAAGTCGACCGTCCGGCCCTGACCGTCCGTCAACCGCCCGTCGTCCAGCACCTGGAGCAGTACGTCGAAGACCTCCGGGTGCGCCTTCTCGACCTCGTCGAGCAGGATCACCGAGTACGGCCGCCTGCGCACCGCCTCCGTGAGCTGACCGCCCTCTTCGTAGCCGACGTATCCGGGCGGGGCGCCCACGAGTCGGGCCACGCTGTGCTTCTCGCCGTACTCCGACATGTCGATGCGGACCATCGCCCGCTCGTCGTCGAAGAGGAAGTCGGCCAGGGCTTTGGCCAGTTCGGTCTTTCCCACGCCCGTCGGGCCGAGGAAGAGGAAGGAACCGGTGGGGCGGTCGGGGTCGGCGATGCCGGCGCGGGTGCGCCGTACGGCGTCCGAGACCGCTCCTACGGCTTCCCGCTGGCCGATGAGCCTGCGGCCCAACTCCTCCTCCATGCGCAGGAGTTTCTGCGTCTCGCCCTCCAGGAGGCGGCCCGCGGGAATGCCCGTCCAGGAGCCGACGACGTCCGCGATGTCGTCGGGGCCGACCTCCTCCTTCACCATCGTGTCCTTGGAGGCTTCTTCCTCAGCCTGGGAGGCCTCCTCCAAGTCCCGCTCCAGGGAAGGGATCTCGCCGTAGAGCAGCTTGGACGCGGTGTCGAAGTCGCCGTCGCGCTGGGCGCGTTCGGCCTGGCCGCGCAGTTCGTCGAGCTTCTCCTTCAGCTCGCCGACCCGGTTGAGGGACTGCTTCTCCTTCTCCCAGCGGGCGTTGAGGCCGCGCAGCTCCTCCTCGCGGTCGGCGAGGTCGCGGCGCAGCTTCTCCAGCCGCTCGATGGAGGCGGCGTCCGTCTCCTTGTCGAGGGCCAGCTCCTCCATCTTCAACCGGTCGACGGAGCGCTGGAGTTCGTCGATCTCGACCGGGGAGGAGTCGATCTCCATGCGCAGGCGGGAGGCCGCCTCGTCGACGAGGTCGATCGCCTTGTCGGGGAGGAAACGGGAGGTGATGTAGCGGTCGGAGAGGGTTGCGGCGGCGACCAGCGCGCTGTCCGCGATGACGACCTTGTGGTGTGCCTCGTAGCGGCCCTTCAGGCCACGCAGGATCGCGATCGTGTCCTCGACGCTCGGCTCGGCGACCAGCACCTGCTGGAAGCGGCGCTCCAACGCCGGGTCCTTCTCGATGCGTTCGCGGTATTCGTCGAGGGTCGTCGCGCCGACCATGCGCAGTTCGCCGCGGGCGAGCATCGGCTTCAGCATGTTGCCGGCGTCCATCGCGGAGTCGCCTCCGGCACCGGCGCCCACGACGGTGTGCAGCTCGTCGATGAACGTGATGATCTGGCCGTCGGAGTCCTTGATCTCGGCGAGGACGGTCTTGAGCCGCTCCTCGAACTCGCCGCGGTACTTCGCGCCCGCGACCATCGCGCCGAGGTCCAGCGCGACCAGCCGCTTGTTCTTGAGGGACTCCGGCACGTCCCCCTTGATGATCCGCTGCGCCAGCCCCTCGACGACGGCGGTCTTGCCGACGCCGGGCTCGCCGATCAGCACGGGGTTGTTCTTCGTGCGGCGGGAGAGCACCTGGACGACCCGCCGGATCTCCTGGTCCCGCCCGATGACCGGGTCGAGCTTGCCCTCGCGCGCGGCGGCCGTGAAGTCCGTACCGAACTTCTCCAGCGCCTTGTACTGCCCCTCGGGGTCGGGTGTGGTCACCCGGCGCCCTCCCCTGCTCTTCTGGAACGCGTCCAGCAGCTTCTTCGCGCCGGCCCCCTGCCGGGAGAGTACGTCCCCGGCCGCGCCGCCCTTCGCGGCGATACCGATCAGCAGGTGCTCGGTCGAGAGGTAGTCGTCGCCGAGCTCCTTGGCCCGCTGGCCGGCGTCCGCGATCACGGCCAGCAGCTCGCGGTTGGGCTGCGGCGGCGCGACGGTCGACCCGGTCACGCTCGGCAGCGAAGCGAGCACCCGCTCGGCCCCGGACCGTACGGCGGCCTGATCCGCGTCGACGGCGGCCAGCAGGTCGGTGATGTTCTCGTTGTCCTGCCCCTCGAGCAGGGAGAGCAGCAGATGCGCCGGGGTCAGGTCGGCATGCCCCCCGGTCACGGCACGGTTGCTGGCCGCGTTGATCGCGTCCCGGCTCCTGTTGGTCAGCTCGGCGTCCACGTTCCGGTACTCCTCCTCCTACGACCTTCGTGCACGGAATGACACGGTCAACGTGCACAAAGTTGAGTCTATTCCACTCAAGGCAGTGGCGGGGAGGATCGAGGGACTAAGTTCCGGGACCATGGCCGCATATCCGCTGGACCCGGGCGATCCCGACCCGTCGTACCTCACCTTCTGGCAGGAACGGCACCTGTGCACCCTCACCACCCTCCGTCCCGACGGCACCCCGCACGTCGTTCCTGTCGGAGTGACATACGACCCGGAGGCGCGCCTCGCTCGGGTCATCGCGAACAAGTCGAGCACGAAGGTGACGAACATCCTGGCCGCCGGACCCGAGGGGGCACGGGTCGCCGTGTGCCAGGTGGACGGGCGGCGCTGGGCGACGCTGGAGGGCCGGGCCTTCGTACGCCTCGAACGCGACCGGGTCGCGGAGGCGGAGCGCCGATACGCGGAGCGTTACGGGCGGACGCCGTCGCCGAACCCGTCCCGGGCGGTGATCGAGATCGAGCTCACGCGGGCGATGGGGAAGGCGATCAGGAAGGGCTGAAGCGATCAGTTCCAGCCACTGACGTGGGGCCCATACCCAGACATTTCGCACAAACTGCAGCGGCGTCACCGTGTTCAGGTCACGGTGACGCCGCTGCGGGGGGAAGCACCTGAGCGATCTTTTTACGACGGGGGAATCGCGTCAGGCACTGCGGGGGGTGGCTGAGATGGTCTGGACGTCGGGGGCATCCGTTTCCACCAGCCGGTGGTCTCGCTGGTCAAGATTCACAAAGATCATTCCGTACCGAATGGCACATCGCACTGGCTGCGGCGCCCCCCGAGGCCGCCGCAGACACCGGTACGCCCGTACGTCCTCGTCCTCGTCCCGCGTCACGACGACCGGCTCACCGAACACGGTCACCATGAGCGAGTCACCGCTGTGGGGGATGGCGGTGGCCAGGTCGATGAAGTGCCAGCCGGAGCGGTAGGCCGTGGCCATTTCTCGGCGGAAGCTGCGGTCGTCGGGAGGCGTCGTCATGTCAAGACCATTGGGTGTCGCCCGGCGTGGCCACGACGTCGTCGAGAGCCGCGTCGGCTTGCACCGATGACCACTGGGTGTCCCCCGCCCGTATGTCGCTCTTCGCACCAGAAAGGCCACTCAGCGTTCCGAAGGCCACAACGGCGGAGAAGGCGGCGACAAGCACCGAGCGAAGCATTCTCTTACGCATAGTCGGCTTCGTCCTCACTTGAAGGTCCCCTCTTCCCCCGTCTGATAAGACGATGGCTCATTCAGGCACGTCATGACCACACAATGAGTGCATCATGTTCCTGCATGTTCAGGACCCTGGGGGGTGGAGATTTGACGACAAATCCGACAGAAGCGACACATCCCCACACGATCGCTGAACTGTGTGAGGAAGGAAGGCGCGTATACGCCAACGCACTACGCACGGGGCGCGTAGCCCGCGTGGACGTGGAGGACGCTCCCTGCCTCATGGAGTTCGCCCTCCTGCACGCCGATCCGGACGACGAGAACTGGCTCCGGCCGGTGCCTCCCTCGGTGGCGCTGTCCCTGCGGCTGAACCCGCTCGAACGCGAGATCTCCGAGCGCAGACGCACGTCCATGGAGCTGGCCGAGGTCTTCGAGCCCTTCATGACGCTCACCGCCCAGGGCTCGGCCCCGGAGCACTCGATCACCGTGCTGGAGGGCCTCGACCGCATCAACGGCGCCCTCGACCTGGCCACGGACCAGTGCCGCAACGAGGTACTGACGGTCCAGCCCAGTGTCCGCCATCCCGAACGCCGGATCATGGAGGGCCTGGAGCGCGACAAGACCCTGACCGACCGCGGCGTGCGGATCCGGACGCTCTACCAGCACACCGCCCGGTTCATCCCGGAGCGGCTGGCCTACGTGGACCAGTTCGCCAACGGCAAGGTGGAGTACCGCACCATCGACGAGCTGGTCGAGCGCCTCGTCATCTGTGACGAGACCGTCGCCTTCATCCCCATCCGGGACGACCGGCAGGTCGCGCTGGAGCTGCGCCACCCGGGGCTCGTGAGCTACCTGATCAAGGTCTTCGAGTTCATGTGGAGCCGCGCGGTCCCGCTGAGCGCCGGCAGCCCCTACGAGACCGCCCCCGACGGCATCACGGACATCCAGCACTCCATCGCCAAGCTCCTCGTCGAGGGCCACGTCGACGAGGCGATCGCCCGCCGGCTGGGCATGAACGTACGGACCTGCCGGGCCCACATCGCCAAGCTCGCCACGGCCCTGGGCAGCGGCAGCCGCGCCCAGCTCGGCTTCCTCATAGCCCAGTCGGGCATCCTGCAGCAGGACCAGCCGACGCAGGAGGGAGACAGCGGGCCGTGACCGGGGCGCACACACACGGGGTGGCGGAGCTGTGTGCGGAGGGGCAGGGCCTGTACGTCCACGCGCTGCGCGAGGGGCACGTCCCGGCCGGGGACTCGGAGGGCACACGCTGCCTGGTCGGTCTCGGGCTGCTCCACCCCGACGTGGAGGATCCCCGCTGGCTGCGCCCGGTCGCACCCGGTTCGGTGCTCCACCGGCTGCTGCGGAAGTCGGCGGAGCGCATCGCGGACGAGCGGCGGCTCGAAGACCGTCTGGAGGCCGTCTTCGAACCGCTGATGCGCATCGCCGGCCACGGCCCGGGAACGGAACGCGTCCCGACGGTCGAGGTCCTCAGCGGGCTCGACCGCATCGGCTCCGCCATCACCCAGGCCATGGCCGCCTCCTCGGGCGAGGTCCTCACCATCCAGCCGCACATCACGCACACCTCTTATACGGCCCCCGAGTTCCACGCCGAGGCGCTGGCCCGCGACCAGGCCCTGCTGGACCGGGGCGGCCGGCTGCGCACGCTCTACCAGCACACCCTGCGCCACGCGCCGTCCGTCCTCGCGCGCCACGAGCGGCTCCGCGGCGATGTCGCGGCGCGCACCCTGGACGAGATCCCGGACCGCCTCATCGTCGTCGACCGCACGGTCGCCTTCCTGCCCGCCAACGAGGACCGCACCCTCGCGCTGGAGGTCCGCCACCCCTCCCTGGTCGCCTTCTGCGCCACGGTCTTCGACCGGCTCTGGCACCTCGCCACCCCGATGTTCCCCGACACGGTCGAACGCCCCTCGCTGAACGGGGTCAGTCCACGCCAGCGCGCCATCGCGAGCCTGCTCGTCGAGGGCCACACCGACGCGGTGATCGCCGACCGCCTGGGCTTGAACATCCGTACCGCCCGCGTCCACATAGCCAAGCTCGCCGCCACCCTCGGCAGCGAGAGCAGGGCCCAACTCGGCTACCTCATCGGGCAGTCGGCGATTCTCGATCCGCCGGGGTGAGCTGCACGGGGACGTCCGGCAGCCGCGCCGAGGCGCCGTCCAGACCCACTTGCGCTATGCGGACGCCCAGTTGGGTACGGCTGGCCGCGCCCAGCGTCTCCGACAGCCGGGCGATGTGGGCGCGGCACGTCCGCACGCTTATGCCGAGCCGTTCCGCGATCACCGCGTCCTGGTGGCCGTCCGCGAGGAGGGCGGCGATGGACTGTTCGCGGTGGGAGATGCCCTCGATGCCGGTGTCCGGCAAGGGGGCGCCGACGGGGATCGCCAGGCGCCACAGGCGGTCGAAGACCGTGACGAAGTACTCGATCAGCGCGGGGTGGCGCAGCTCCAGGGCCATCGTGTGGTCGGCGTTGGCGGGGATGAAGGCGACCGTGCGGTCGAAGAGGATCAGGCGGTCGACGACCTCGTCGAGCGTCCTCGCCTCCACCGCCTCGCCCATCAACTCCAGGTAGGTCAGCAGGCCTTGGCCGTGCCGGGCCACGTGGGTGTACAGATCGCGCATCCGTACCCCGCGCGAGCGCAGCGCCAGCGCCCGGTGCAGGCCCTCCGTGAGTTCCGGCTCGCGGCGGATGCCGCCGGGCTGGATGGTGAGGACCTCGCCGGTGCAGGCCTCGGTCGCGTCGTCCATCGCCGCCTGGATGCGGGAGAGGCCGTCGAGGACGCGGATCGCGGCGCCGCCCTCCAGCGACGCCGAGGCCGACGCCATCGCGGACGCCTGGATACGGCGGCCGAGACCGGCGTACCACTCGAAGGCGGCCACCGCCGAACCCACCCGCCGGTGGCTCTCGCTGACCTCGTCGTAGACCCCGCGCAGCAGCCGGGTCATGACCTCCTGCGGGGCGGTCGGCACCAGCCAGGCCATGTCGTCGGGGTCGGGGTGGAGGAGGGCCAGCTCCAGCAGGCACGGCACCGGTTCGGCGTCCGTGCGCGGTACGCGGCCCCGCCGTACGGCCCGGGAGTACACGCGGTCCCCGGCGTCGCAGAGTCGGTCAGCACCGTGTGGATGCTCGTCCGTCCCGTGCCCGGCCATCGCCCATCCCACCCCCGGTTCCCGGCTCTTTGCAGCGCAACTATGCGCGGACCGGTCCTGCTCCGCAACACGGCTGCCCCTCGAACGGGCCCCGAAAACCGCCGATATCACCCACTATCTCCCGGCCTCCGCGCCTCACCTTGCAACAAGCTGGGGGGTGTCCGGCCAGTAGCACCGAGTCCCTCGTCGTATCACTTTCCGCGTGAGCTGCCGGAAATCACTCAGAGATCGTCGTGTTACGTATCGCACTTAACGTCCCCTCATGGCGGACATATTTGACGCATACGCATTGGCCGATGCGTGGGACGAGATGTTTGTGCGGCCGGGTGAGGTCAGAACCGCCTACGAGCCGGTACTGGCGGCACTCCAGCCCATCGAGCCGAGTGAACTGCGCTTCCGCGCGGACCAGATGGCCCGCGCGTTCACCGACCGCGGCGTGACCTACGCCTTCGCGGGCGAGGAACGGCCCTGGCCACTGGACCTGGTGCCCCGGATCATCGACGCGCTGGAGTGGGATCTCATCCAGCGCGGGGTGGCGCAGCGGGTGCGGGCCCTGGAGGCCTATCTCTCCGACGCCTACGCGCACTGCCGCGCCTTCGAGGACGGTGTCGTGCCCTGGCGGCTGCTCCTCAACTCGGCTCATTTCCATCGGGCCGCACAAGGGGTCGAGCCACCGGGCGGGGTGCGCATCCATGTCGCCGGCATCGACCTCGTGCGCGACGAGGCCGGCGACTTCCGGGTGCTGGAGGACAACGTGCGGGTCCCCAGCGGGGTTTCGTACGTCATCGAGAACCGCAGAGCCATGACGCGGATCTTCCCCTCGCTCTTCGCCGAGCAGCACGTGGTCCCCGTCGACGGGTACGCGCAGAAGCTGCTCGCCGCGCTGCGGGCCGCCGCGCCCGCGGGCACCCAGGACCCCCGGGTCGTGGTCCTCACTCCGGGGCCGGGGAACGCCGCCTACTTCGAACACGCCCTGCTCGCGCGGCTGATGGGCGTGCAGTTGGTGGTGGGGCACGACCTCACGTGCCGCAACAACCGGGTGTGGATGCGGACCACACGCGGCGAGGTGCCCGTCCATGTCGTATACCGGCGGCTCGACGACGACTTCCTCGACCCGCTGCACTTCCGCCCCGACTCGGTGATCGGCTGCCCGGGCATCATGAACGCCGCCCAGGCCGGGAACGTCACACTCGCGAACGCGGTCGGCAACGGGATCGCAGACGACAAGCTCCTCTACACCTACGTCCCCGACCTCATCCGCTACTACCTCTCCGAGGAACCGATTCTCCCCAACGTGGAGTCCTACCGGCCCGACGAGCCTGGCCAGTTGGAGGCGGTCCTCGACCAGATCGACCAACTGGTCGTGAAGCCCGTCGACGGCGCCGGGGGCATAGGCATCGTCATCGGGCCCAAGGCCGACGCGAAGACCCTCGAACGCACTCGCAAAGCCGTCGCCGCCGACCCGCGCGGCTGGATCGCCCAGCGCCCCGTCGCCCTGTCCACCTCCCCCACCCTCGCGGGTGAACGCATGGCACCGCGCCACATCGACCTGCGCCCGTTCGCCGTGAACGACGGCACCGACGTCTGGGTGCTGCCCGGCGGCCTCACCCGCGTCGCCCTCCAGGAGGGCAACCTGATCGTCAACTCCAGCCAGGGCGGCGGCTCCAAGGACACCTGGGTGCTCGCGGAGGGCCCCGCCGAACAGCCCGGGCCGATCACCCCGGACGGCGGACTGCCCGAGGTGGCACCCCGTCAACTCGGCCCCGACGGCAACCCCATGGTCGTACAGGAAGGGGCGCAGCAGTGAACGACGTGATCCTCTCCCGGATAGCCGAGGCCCTGACGTGGACGGGCCGTTACGTCGAGCGCGCCGACAACACCGGACGCATCCTCGACGCCTACCTCCACCGCATGCTGGAGGATCCCTGGCGCGACGAGGACGTGGCCTGCCGGTCGCTGTACGCGATCCTCGGGGTCGACGCGGGCGGTCAACGCGTCGACATGCAGCAGGTGTTGGACCAGCTCGCCTTCGACGCGCGCTCGACGTGCTCCATCGAGGGCGCGCTCGGCGCCGCCCGGCTGAACGCCCGCAGCGCCCGGGAAGCCGTCTCCTCGGAGATGTGGGAGTGCCTCAACTCCACCTGGCACGCCCTCGCCGACCAACGCCTCGCGGCCCGCCGTACGGGCCCCTACGCCTATCTCGAACTAGTGCGCAGACGCGCCGCGTTGTTCTTCGGCCTCGCGGACTCCACGATGAGCCGCGACGACAGCTGGCGTTTCGTCGTCCTCGGCAGGAGCCTTGAGCGGGTGGACATGACCGTACGGCTGCTGTCGGTACGCGTGTTGGACGCGGCGCACGCGCCCGACTGGCCGACGCTGCTCAGCGCGAGCGGCGCCGACGAGGCGTACGCGCGCGTGTACGGCGGTTTCGGCGACACCCCGCGCGTGGCCGAATTCCTGCTGCTGGACCGGGACTTCCCGCGTTCGGCGCTGCACGCGCTGACGACGGCCGAGGAGTGCCTGACCGCGCTCGGCCGGCAGCGCCAGGACCCGGCCCGGCGTCCCATCGGCCGGCTGCGCACCCGTCTCGAATACCTGGACTCGCACGCCTTGGAAGAGCAACTGCCCGCCCTCCTCAAGGACTTGCAGCACGCCTGCATGGACTCGGCGGAGGCGGTAGCGGAGTTGTTCTTCCCGTACCAGGGGCCCGTCGAGTGGGCCCAGGAAGGAGCCTGAGATGACCCGTAGGCTTCGCATCCGCCACACCACCCGCGTGTCGTACGCCCAGGCGGCCGTGTCCTCCCACAACGAGGTCCGGATGACACCACTGACACTCCCCGGCCAGACCACGCTGGACGCGCGCGTGACCGTCAACCCGACGACGCCGACCTGGTCGTACTGGGACTACTGGGGCACCCAGGTCACCGGCTTCGACCTGATGGACCCGCACGCGGACCTCACGATCACGGCGTCGAGCCTGGTCGAGACGTCCCCGCCGGAGCTGCTCGGCCCCTCCCCCGGCTGGCAGGAGGTGACCGAACGGACCACGAACTCACGCCTGTTGGAGTTCATCGGCCCGACGGTCCGTACGACGGTCCCGCCGAAGCTGCTGAAGAAGGCGCGCAAGGCGGCCGCAGGACTCGATCCGCACGGGACGGCGGTGGCGGTCTCGGCGCTGGTCGCCGACCGGGTGGCGTACCTCCCCGGCGTCACCGGTGTGAACACCTCCGCCGCCGAGGCCTGGGAACAGGGCGCCGGCGTCTGCCAGGACATCGCCCACGTGACCATCGCCCTGCTGCGCGGCCTGGGCCTGCCCACGCGCTACGTCTCCGGCTACCTGCACCCCGAGCGCGAGGCGGAGCTGCACCGCCCGGTGGCCGGCCAGAGCCATGCCTGGGTCGAGTACTGGGCGGGCGACTGGTGCGGCTACGACCCCACCAACCGGACCCGGCCCGACGAGTCCCATGTGGTGGTGGGACGGGGGCGCGACTACGACGACGTGACCCCGCACAAGGGGATCTACCGGGGAGTGGCGGGCGGACCGCCCGAGGTGACGGTGGAGTTCACACGCGTGGCGTGAACTCCCGTACGGGGCGGGCGGGTTACTTCAGGCCGATGACCGAGCACGCGGACTTGTAGTCGGACGTGCAGATGTCGGAGACCTTGTAGATGCCGTCCGCCACCACCGTCGACTTGATGTTGTCCTTCGTCAGCGCGACCACGGACACCAGCTGCGAGGGGATCTTCTTGTTCGTGGGGCTGTCGACCGTGTCACGGGTGAGGGCGTCGAACTCGATGTCCCTGCCCTGGACCTTGGCGACCGCGATCTTCGCGGCGGCCTCGGCGAGGTCGGGGTACGGCTTGTAGACACTCATGTACTGCTCGCCGGTGACGATCCGCTGCACGGCGGTGAGTTCGGCGTCCTGGCCGGTGACGGGCGGGATCTTCGTCAGGCCCGACGCCTTCAGGGCCTTGATGATGCCGCCGGCCATCGCGTCGTTGGCGGAGTACACCGCGGCGATGTTGTTCTTGCCGAGCTTGCCGATCGCCTCGGTCATCTCCTGCTGGGCGACGACCGGGTCCCAGGCCTTGGTGTTGTAGCTCTCGGCGATCGTCACCTTGCCCTGCAACTCGGACAGCGCCCCGCCCTTGAACACCGCGGCGTTCGGGTCGGTCGGCGAGCCGTTGATCATGACGATCTTGTCGGAGGTGTCCACGTTGCTGCCCAGCGCCTCGACCAGGGAGCGGCCCTGCACCTCGCCGACCAGCTCGCCGTCGAAGGAGACGTACGCGTCGATCGGGCCCTCGGCCAGCCGGTCGTAGGCGATGACCGGGATGCCGGCGGTCTTGGCCTTCTTCACCATGGTCCGGATGGCGTGCGAGTCGACGGCGTCGAGCACGATGATGTCGACCTTCTCGTCGATCATCTTCTGCATCTGCTTGTCCTGCGTGGCCGCGACGCCGCCGGCGTTCTCGTAGTCGGCCTTGCCCTTGTTCGAGGTGAGTTCCTGGATCTTCGCCTTCATGATCGGGAAGTCGAACTCCGCGTACCGCGTGTTCGTCTTCTCGGGCATGAGGACGCCCACCGTGATGTCGTTGCCCTTCGCCGGAGTCGCGTCCGTGCTGCTCCCCGACGAGTTGAGCACGCCACAGGCGGCCAGGGGGAGGGCCAGCGAGGACGCGGCCACGGATATGGCGATACGACGCATTGGGAGCTCACTTCTGGTGCCGTGCGGACGTGGGTGCAGCATTGCAACCCAGGTGACTGAAAAGCCAACGCGGCCGCGACCACCGGCGTCAAGCGGAACTACTTAACGAGATGGCAACGCCACGTTCCGTTTGGTATGTGGAGACGTTGCGGAACCCCATCCAAACGCTCTTTACGGACCCTCCACTCAAGGGGAGTTCATCAACGGGCAAAGATAAGCACAACCAACTCCCTTCTTCACAAGTCGTGATCATCAGCGGCCGTGTGCCGACGCGATCGATCCGACAGGGGTACGCATGAACCCAGCCAGACACACGACGGCCGTCGCCGTCGTGCTCTCCGTCGCGGGAAGCCTGCTCGCCGGCGCGACGAGTTCCGCGTCCGCCGCTGTCAGTTGCGCCTCGCCGGTCCACAAACGGCAGTTCTTCGCGAACACCACCTTCACGGGCACCCCGAAGAAGACGGACTGCGACAACGCGATCGACCAGAGCTGGACCGGCGCCCCCGCCTCGGGCCTCCCGAAGGACAACTTCGGCGTCCGCTGGAGCGTGACCCGGGACTTCGGCTCCGGCGGCCCCTTCGCCCTGGCCGCCTCCGGGCTCGACGGCATCCGCGTCTACCTCGACGGCGCCCGCAAGATCGACCTGTGGAAGAACACCTCCAGGACCGTGGCCAAGACGGCCAACGTGACGATCCCCAAGGGCAAACACACCCTGCGGATCGACTACGTCAACTGGACGGGCGCCGCCAAGGTCAAGTTCACGTACACGCCCCGGACCTCGGCGACCGTCGACAAGGTCCGGCCGCTCACCCCGACGGGCACCGCCGTCTCCTACTCCTCCGCGACCGGCAAGGCCAAGCTCACCTGGTCGAAGAACAAGGAGATGGACCTCACCGGGTACCGGGTCTACCGGCGCCTGAAGGGCACCTCGTTCGGCACCGAGCCGCTCGCGACGACCACCTCCACCACCTACACGGACACCCCGCCCGCGACCGGCGACACCTACTACTACGAGGTCCGCGCCCACGACAAGGCGGGCAACGAGTCCACGGGCACCGCGGACAAGCCCGTCACGACGGTCGACGCGGCCCCCGCCCGGGTGACCGGTGTCGTGGGCGGACACTCCGGGTTCACCGGGGTCACCACCCTCACCTGGCACCCGAGCCCCGAGACCGACGTCAAGGGCTACCAGGTGTATCGCGACGTCGACGGCACCTGGACCCTGGTGAGCGGCGCCGCACCGCTCACCACCGCCTCGTACACCTCGGCGTACCTGGCGGCCGGTGACACCAGGGACTACTACGTCGTCGCCGTCGACAGGGCGGGACACACCTCCGCCCGGTCGGCCACCGTCGCCCCCCTCCCCGTGCCGGCACCGATCGGCCTCACCGGCAGCGGCAGTTACAGCGGAGTGGCGCTGTCCTGGGCCTCGACCGGGGTCTCGGGGACGACCTACAACGTGTACCGGGTGTCCATCGAGTACTTCGGATCGGTGTCCTGGCCCTGGGAGAAGATCGGCAGCACCACCGAGACCTCGTTCGCCGACCTCACCGGTATCGCCGGCCTCACCTACATCTACGCCGTGACCGCCTCCGACGCCCACGGCAACGAGTCCGAGAACGACGGCCACACCTTCGCCACCAGGACGAGACCCACGCCGCCTGTAGAGGGGTGACGGTGGAGTAGCGGAGCAGGTCTCCGACCTCGACCGCACATCCCGTACAACCAAGCCCGTCCTTCGCGGGTCCTGATCGTCAACAGCGTCCTTTACCTTCCATTGACGCTTGGACGATCAGGACTCGAAGGACCGAATGAACCCAGCGAGACGCACGACCGCCGCCGCAGCCGGCGCCGTCGTGCTCACCACCGCGGGCGGGCTCCTCGCCGCCACCGCGGCCCCGGCCTCCGCCGCCACGACCTGCGCCTCCCCGGTCTTCAAGCGGCAGTTCTTCGCGAACACCGCCTTCTCCGGTACGGCGAAGAAGACCGACTGCGACAACGCGATCGACCAGACCTGGAGCGGCGCCCCCGCCTCCGGCCTCCCCAAGGACAACTTCGGCGTCCGCTGGAGCGTGACCCGGGACTTCGGCTCCGGCGGCCCCTTCGCCCTCACTGGCTCCGCGCAGGACGGCATCCGCGTCTACCTCGACGGCGTCCGCAAGATCAGCCTCTGGAAGAACGTCTCCTCGACGGTCAGGCAAACCGTCAACGTCACCATCCCCAAGGGCAAGCACACCCTCCGCGTCGACTACGCCAACTGGACCGGCAAGGCGACCGTCAAGTTCGCCTACACACCCCGCACCTCGGCCACCGTCGACAAGGTGAAACCGCTGGCCCCGACGGGGGCTTCGGTGGCGTACGACTCGGCCGCCGGCAAGGCCAAGCTGACCTGGTCCAAGAACAAGGAGATGGACCTCGCCGGGTATCGCGTCTACCGGCGGGCGAAGGGATACACCGACTGGCATCGGGTCAGCGGCACCAGCCTGCTGACGGGTACGTCGTTCGCGGAGTCCCTCGTGGCCTCCGGTCACGCGCACTACTACGAGGTGCGGGCCGTGGACAAGGCCGGCCTGGAGTCCGCGGGCAGTGCCGACCAACTCGTCACCACAGCGGACCGGCTGGCGCCGACCGTCACGGATCTGACCGTCTACGGCGACAGCGCCCTGGACGGGGTGGGCCTCTCGTGGATGTCCGGTGAGGGGTCGCTGACGTACCAGTTGCTGAGATCCGACGCACCCGGCGGGCCGTTCACGGTGGCCGCGCGCAATCTGAGCAACTCGGCGACCGATGCCACCGCCCCGTACGGGGAGACCTCCTACTACAAGGTCGCGGCGACCGACCCGGCGGGAAACACCGGGTACTCGGCGGTGGTCTCCCACGCCCGGCCACTCGCCGTGCCCTACTTCTGGAAGACGGAGAACCGGCCGGAGGACGGCGGCGGCATCGATCTGGCCTGGGACGTGTCGCCGTACGCGCCGGCCGAGTTCCGGGTCCACCGCGACGAGCACCGCTTCGACAACGCGACCGGCACGTTCGACGTCGTCGACTCCCAGGTGGTGCCCTGCGCCCCGACGCTCACCGACACCGCCTACGGCACCCGCCACACCTACAGCTGCACCGACACCACGGTCGTCCCGAGCCCGAGCGACGGGTTCTACGTGTACTGGGTGACGACCGTCGACGCGCTCGGGCGGGAGTCGGCCCCCTCGCAGACCGTCTCCCACGGCTACGGCGACGCCACCGCGCCGCCGCTCGTCACCGGGTTCACGGCCACCGCCACCGAGTACGGCACGGTCCTGGACTGGGACGACAGCCCGGCCGCCGACCTCGCCGAGTACAACGTGTTCCGGCTCAGCACGGTGGACGACGGCACCCAGTACACGCACGTGGGCACGGTCAAAGCGGGAACCAGCCGGATCGTCGACTCGGCGAATCTCCAGGACGGCGAGAGCCACACGTACTTCGTGGACGCCGTGGACACCTCTGGCAACTCCAACTACACGTCGGCCGACACCATGGTGTCCACCACCGTCACCGAGTACGACCTGCGGCCCACCGTGGAGACCCCCTCGGACTGGCTGGTCAGCGTCGACGCCCGGGCCGCCGACGGCTCGACGGCAGTCGATCTCACCTGGGACCTGTCCAGCTCGTACTACGGGGACGACATCACCGGGTACCGGGTGTACCGCTGGAACCCGGCCACCGCCGCGTACGAACCCCTGACCGCCGACCCGGTCACCGGCACGTCGTACACCGACACCACGGCCGCCGCCGGCACCACCCACTTCTACTGGGTGACCGCCCTCCACACCGACGGCACCGAATCCGCCCCCGGCGACGCCTGGGTGGCCCTGGCGCCCTGAACATCCCCAGCACACGGAAGGGGCCCGGAGGTTGAACCTCCGGGCCCCTTCCGCGAGTGAGTGGACGTCAGTCCGAGGACTGCTGCCGCTTCGGCCGCCACACCACCAGCGCGCTGGTCTGCTGGACCTCCTGGTACGGCACCAGGTCGCGCCGGTACGACGCGTGCACCGCGGCCTCGCGCTGCTGCATCGTCGCCGCCGCGCCCTCGACCGCCGACTGGAGTTCCGCGACGCGCTGCTGGAGCGCGACCACCTGGTTCTCCAGCTCGATGATGCGCTTGATGCCGGCCAGGTTGATGCCCTCGGTCTGCGACAACTGCTGGACGGTGCGCAGCAGTTCGATGTCGCGGGCCGAGTAGCGCCGGCCGCGCCCGGCCGTGCGGTCCGGGGAGACCAGGCCGAGACGGTCGTACTGGCGCAGCGTCTGCGGGTGCAGGCCGGAGAGCTGGGCCGCCACCGAGATCACGTAGACCGGGGTCTCCTCGGTCAGTTCATACGGATTGCGTCGACGGCCGTCCATCACTCTCATGCTCCCTTCGCGGCCTGGAACAGCTCCGCCCGCGGGTCCTCGCCCGCGGTCGCCTCTCGATACGCCTCCAGTGCGTCACGAGCATTCCCCGTGACGTCCTTCGGGACACTCACCTCGACGGTCACGAGGAGATCACCCCGGGTGCCGTCCTTGCGGAAGGCGCCCTTGCCGCGGGCCCGCATCGTCCGCCCGTTGGGCGTGCCCGGGGGCAGCTTCAGCGTCACCGGCGGCCCGCCCAGGGTGGGCACCCTGACCTCGCCGCCCAGTGCCGCCTCGGTGAAGGTCACCGGGACCGTCACCGTGAGGTTGTCCTCCTTGCGGCCGAACACGGGGTGCGCGTCGACGTGCACCATGACGTACAAGTCCCCTGCGGGACCGCCCCGTTCACCCGGTGCGCCCTTGCCGCGCAGCCGGATGCGCTGGCCGTCCGTGACCCCCGCGGGGATCCGGACCTGCATGGTCCGCGAGGACTTGGCGCGCCCGCTGCCCTTGCACTCGATGCACGGGTGCTCGGCGATCAGGCCCCGGCCCTTGCAGTCCGGGCACGGGTCCGTGAGCGAGAAACCGCCGCCGGAGCCGCGCGCCACCTGGCCGGTGCCGACGCAGGTCGGGCACACGCGCGGTGTGCCGTTCTTGTCGCCGGTGCCCGAACAGGCCTTGCAGGGCTGCTGCGAGGACATCCGCAGCGGCACCGTGGCCCCTTCGATGGCCTCCGTGAAGCTGAGCGTGACCTCGGACTCGATGTCCTGGCCGCGCCTGGGCTGCGTACGGGTCGTGCCCGTGCCGCCACGGTTGAACAGGCCGCCGAAGACGTCACCGATCCCGCCGCCGAAACCGCCGGCACCCCCGGCTCCACCGCCCTGCGCGCCGCCTCCGAAGAGGTCGCCCAGGTCGAAGTTGAAGTTGCCGCCGCCCGCGCCGCCCGGCCCCGGGCGGTAGCCGCCGTTGCCGAAGAGGGAGCGGGCCTCGTCGTACTCCTTGCGCTTCTTGGGGTCACCGAGGATGTCGTTGGCCTCGGAGATCTCCTTGAAGCGCTCCTCGGCCTTGGCGTTGCCCTTGTTGGCGTCCGGGTGGAACTCGCGGGCGAGCTTCCGGTACGCCTTCTTGATCTCGGCCTCGGTGGCGTCCTTGGGGACGCCGAGGACCTTGTAGTAGTCCTTCTCGATGAAGTCCTTGGTGCTCATCCTCGACGTCCCTCCTTCTGTCCGCTCGATACGTCGGCTACGTCAGCTACGTCAGCCCTCTTCAGGGCCGTTGTCCTTCTCGTCGCCGGCCTCGGACTCGTCCTCCGCCTTGCCGGTCCCCGTAGCCCCGGGCTGCGGCTCGGCCACGGCCACCCGCGCGGGGCGGATGGTGCGCTCGCCGATGCGATACCCGGGTTGCAGGATCGCCACGCAGGTCGTCTCGGTGACGTCCGGCGCGTACGAGTGCATGAGGGCCTCGTGGATCGTCGGGTCGAAGGGCTCGCCCTCCTTGCCGAACTGCTGCAGTCCCATCTTCGCCGCGGCGGTCTCCAGTGATTCCGCCACCGACTTGAAACCGCCGACGAGTTCACCGTGTTCCCGCGCGCGGCCGATGTCGTCGAGCGTGGGCATCAGCTCGGTCAGGAGGTTCGCCACGGCGATCTCCTTGACCGCGATCCGGTCGCGCTCGACCCGGCGGCGGTAGTTCTGGAACTCGGCCTGGAGCCGCTGGAGGTCCGCGGTGCGCTCTTCGAGCGCCTTGCGCACCTGGTCCAGCTGGGCCGTCAGACCGGCGATCTGTGCACTTGCGTCCCCTGCCGGGGCCGCCCCCTCCCCACTGCTGGAGGGGGAGGCGGCCTGCGGCTCGGCGTCGTCGGGGGTGGCGCCGGAGGGGACGTCGGGCTTCTCGTCGAAGCCCGGAGTCTCCTCCGTCACGCGGCACCGTCCTTGCGCTCGTCGTCCACGATCTCGGCGTCCACCACGTCGTCGTCCGCCTTGGGCGCCTCGGCACCCGGGGCGTCGCCGGCCGCGGCCTGCCCGGCCTGGGCGTCGGCGTACATGGCCTGGCCGACCTTCTGGGAGACGGCGGAGACCTTCTCCGTGGCGGTGCGGATCTCGGCGGTGTCCTCGCCCTTGAGTGCGGCCTTCAGCTCCTCGACGGCGGCCTCGACCTCGGTCTTGACCTCGCCGGGGACCTTGTCCTCGTTGTCCTTGAGGAACTTCTCCGTCTGGTAGACGAGCTGCTCGCCCTGGTTGCGGGACTCGGCGGCCTCGCGGCGACGGTGGTCCTCGTCCGCGTACTGCTCGGCCTCCTGGCGCATGCGGTCGACCTCGTCCTTCGGCAGCGAGGAGCCGCCGGTGACGGTCATCTTCTGCTCCTTGCCGGTGCCGAGGTCCTTGGCCGTGACATGCATGATGCCGTTGGCGTCGATGTCGAAGGAGACCTCGATCTGCGGGACACCACGCGGGGCCGGCGGCAGACCGGTCAGCTCGAACATCCCGAGCTTCTTGTTGTACGCCGCGATCTCGCGCTCGCCCTGGTAGACCTGGATCTGCACGGAGGGCTGGTTGTCCTCGGCGGTGGTGAAGATCTCGGACCGCTTGGTCGGGATCGTCGTGTTCCGCTCGATCAGCTTGGTCATGATGCCGCCCTTGGTCTCGATACCGAGGGACAGCGGGGTCACGTCGAGGAGCAGGACGTCCTTGACCTCACCCTTGAGGACACCGGCCTGGAGGGACGCGCCGATGGCGACGACCTCGTCTGGGTTGACGCCCTTGTTGGCGTCCTGGCCGGCCGTCAGCTCCTTGACGATCTCGGCGACGGCGGGCATCCGGGTGGAGCCACCGACGAGGACGACGTGGTCGATCTCGTTGATGGAGATGCCGGCGTCCTTGATGACGTTGTGGAACGGCGTCTTGCAGCGCTCCAGCAGGTCGGCCGTCAGCTGCTGGAACTGAGCGCGGGTGAGCTTCTCGTCCAGGTGCAGCGGGCCCTCGGCGGACGCCGTGATGTAGGGCAGGTTGATCGAGGTCTCGGTGGAGCTGGACAGCTCGATCTTGGCCTTCTCGGCAGCCTCGCGCAGACGCTGCAGGGCCATCTTGTCCTTGCCGAGGTCCACGCCGTGACCGCTGGCGAACTGCTTCACCAGGTAGTCGACGACGCGCTGGTCCCAGTCGTCACCACCGAGGTGGTTGTCGCCGTTCGTGGCCTTCACCTCGACGACGCCGTCGCCGATCTCCAGGAGGGACACGTCGAAGGTGCCGCCACCGAGGTCGAAGACGAGGATCGTCTGGTCGTCCTTGTCGAGGCCGTACGCCAGCGCCGCCGCGGTGGGCTCGTTGACGATGCGCAGGACGTTGAGACCGGCGATCTCGCCGGCTTCCTTCGTCGCCTGGCGCTCGGAGTCGTTGAAGTAGGCCGGGACGGTGATGACCGCGTCCGTGACCTTCTCGCCCAGGTAGGCCTCGGCGTCGCGCTTCAGCTTCTGCAGGATGAAGGCGCTCATCTGCTGCGGGTTGAAGTTCTTCCCGTCGAGCTCGATCTTCCAGTCCGTGCCCATGTGGCGCTTCACGGAACGGATGGTCCGGTCAACGTTCGTGACCGCCTGACGCTTGGCCACCTCTCCGACGAGCACCTCGCCGTTCTTGGCGAAGGCGACGACGGACGGCGTGGTCCTGGCGCCCTCTGCGTTGGTGATGACGGTGGGCTCGCCGCCTTCAAGAACGCTGACGACGGAGTTAGTCGTGCCCAGGTCGATGCCGACCGCACGTGCCATGGTTGATTCCTCCAGCAATGACTTGAGTGGAACGGACTCAAGTGTGCACGACACTCACCGCTGGGTCAACAGAGCTGAGTCGACCAGGCTCAACTCTTATCCGTTCCTTACACGCAACTGAGCCCTGACCTGCGTGGACGCGGCACGACGTGCCCCGTAGACAGCGACTTTAAGCAGTCCGAACACGACCACCAGGGCCCCGCCCGCCACCCACGCGACGGCGGATTCGCCCACCCACCCGTTGTGCACGAGCACCCCGACAAGCACTCCGGAGAACCCCCCGATCGCGAGCAGCACCACCGCCCCCTGCGGAGTGAGCCCCAACCGCCGCAGCCGGTGGGCGAGATGGTCCGGCCCGCCCCGCAGCAGAGCCCGCCCCGCCAGCCGCCGCGACAGCAGCACCAGTACGGCATCCGCACTCGCGACGGCGGTGAGCGCGAACAACACCCCCGCACTGGACGCGAACCCACGCCCGGCCTGCGTGACCACGGCGGCCGAGGCGAGCACGAACCCCGTGAACAGCGACCCGCACGCACCGAGCGCGATTCGCGCGGGATGCCAGTTGTGCATCAGGAACCCGGTGAGCGCGGCGGCCAGCACACTCAGCAACACCGCGAGCCCGTCCATCACTTCCATCGCGGCGCAGGCCCCCACCCCGAAGGCGGTGATCACCCCCACGGTCCCCGCGAGCCCGTCGGCGTGGTCGAGCCCCTTGAAGGCACCGGCGACGAACACGATCCAGACCGCGGCCAGCAGCCCGCCGGGCACCCCCAGTTCGCCGTACGGCACGACACAGGCGGCCGCCACCGCCGTACCGAGGACCAGGAACCGGGTCTTCAGCCGCCAGACGTCGGCGACGAGCCCGAGCGCGGCCACCGCGGACCCGGCGGCGAGCAGCCCGCCGACGCCGTCACCGAGGGGCGCGGCACCGGTCCAGTCACCGGCGCCGGTGACCAGTGCGGCGGCGACGACCACGGCGAGTCCCCCGAGCAGCGGTACCGGTCGCGTCCGGCGCCGCCGGTCGACGAGACCGGCCTTCAGGGCGGGCACCCGGAGCAGTGCGGCCAGGAGGGCGGAGAGGAGGAGGGCGGTCGTGGCGGCGAGAATCCCGTAGAGCACGGATCTAAATTAGACGCAAATGTACCAATTCAGTACGAATAACACGATCGGACCGTAACAAGCTTGGGAACAAGCCCGGAGCAGGCCTTTTTAGGCAACCCTCAGCGACACAGATCACCGCACGGCTGGCTACAGTGCGACGCAAGATAGGGGTAGTCTCGGTCGAACCGATTAAGTTACCGCTTAGTAATGTGCTGAGTGGTAATGCCATGACCCCTCGCAGGCCCGAGGAGCCCTGAAATGCAACTCGCCGCGATCATCGTGTCGCTGGTACTGATCGTGGTCGGTGTGGCGCTGTTCGCCCGCGCCGTCCTACAGATCTACACCTTCATGCGACTCGGCCAGAACGTGCCAGCGGGCACCCGCACCGACGAGCCCGTCCAGCGCACCGTCACCGTGGCCAAGGAGTTCCTCGGCCACACCCGGATGAACCGCTGGGGTGTCGTCGGAGTCGCGCACTGGTTCGTGGCGGTGGGCTTCTTCTCGCTGCTGCTGACGATCGTCAACGCCACCGGCCAGCTCTTCAAGGCCGACTGGCTGCTGCCGATCATCGGCGAATGGGCGCCGTACAACGTCTTCGTCGAGTTCATCGGCACGATGACGGTCCTCGGCATTCTCGCCCTGATCGTGATCCGCCAGCTGAGCAAGCCGAACCGGCCGGGCCGCAAGTCCCGCTTCGCCGGCTCCAACTTCGGCCAGGCGTACTTCGTCGAGGCCGTCATCCTCATCGTCGGCGTCTGCATCTTCATGCTGCACGCGCTCGAGGGAGCCCAGCACCACGTCGACGCCTACGAGGCGTCCTTCTTCATCTCCTACCCCGTGGTGTCGGCGCTGGAGCACCTGGACGTCTCCACGCTCCAGAACCTCACGTACCTCTTCGCGGGCGTGAAGATCGCGACCTCCTTCATCTGGATGATCACGGTCGCCCTGAAGACGGACATGGGCGTGGCCTGGCACCGTTTCCTGGCGTTCCCCAACATCTGGTTCAAGCGCAACGCGACCGGTGAGACGTCGCTGGGTGCCCTGCTGCCGATGACGTCGGGCGGGAAGCCGATCGACTTCACCGACCCGGGTGACGACGACGTGTTCGGTGTCTCCCAGGTCGAGCAGTTCTCGTGGAAGGGTCTGCTGGACTTCTCCACGTGTACGGAGTGCGGGCGCTGCCAGTCGCAGTGCCCGGCGTGGAACACGGGCAAGCCGCTGTCCCCGAAGCTGCTGATCATGTCGCTGCGGGACCACGCCCATGCCAAGGCCCCCTACCTGCTCGCGGGTGGCGGCAAGTCCATGGAGGGCGAGGAGAAGGCCACCGAGGAGCAGCTCGCCGGCGTTCCCGCGGCCGCGCTCGCGGAGGCCGAGCGCCCGCTGATCGGGACGGCGGAGGAGAACGGGGTCATCGACCCGGACGTCCTGTGGTCCTGCACCACCTGCGGCGCCTGCGTCGAGCAGTGCCCGGTGGACATCGAGCACGTCGACCACATCGTCGACATGCGGCGTTACCAGGTGATGATCGAGTCGGCGTTCCCGTCGGAGGCCGGGACGATGCTGAAGAACCTGGAGAAGAAGGGCAATCCCTGGGGGCTGGCGAAGAAGCAGCGCCTGGAGTGGCTCAAGGAGGTCGACTTCGAGATCCCGGTCGTCGGCCAGGACATCGAGGACCTCACCGAGGTCGAGTACCTGTACTGGGTCGGCTGCGCCGGCGCGCTGGAGGACCGGGCGAAGAAGACGACGAAGGCCTTCGCCGAACTGCTGCACATCGCGGGCGTGAAGTTCGCGATCATGGGCGGCGACGAGAAGTGCACCGGCGACTCCGCCCGCCGCCTGGGCAACGAGCCGCTGTTCCAGGAACTCGGCATGGAGAACGTCATGGCGCTGAACACGGCGTTCGGCGAGGAACTCGACGACGACGGCAAGGTCGTGGCCGGGTCCGCGAAGCCGAAGTCGGCGAAGAAGATCGTCGCGACCTGCCCGCACTGCTTGAACACCATCGGCAACGAGTACCCGCAGCTCGGCGGCGACTACGAGGTCATCCACCACACCCAGCTGCTCCAACACCTCGTCGACGACGGCAAGCTGGTCCCGGTGACGCCGGTCGAGGGCATCATCACCTACCACGACCCCTGCTACCTGGGCCGCCACAACAAGATCTACACACCCCCGCGCGAGATCATCGCCAGCGTCCCCGGCCTGCGCAACGAGGAGATGCACCGCCACAAGGAACGCGGCTTCTGCTGCGGCGCCGGCGGCGCGCGGATGTGGATGGAAGAGCGCATCGGCAAGCGCATCAACAACGAACGCGTCGACGAAGCCCTGTCGTTGAACCCCGACATCGTCTCCACGGCCTGCCCCTTCTGCCTCGTCATGCTCACCGACTCCGTCAACGGCAAGAAGAACGACGGCAAGGCCAAGGAATCCATCCAGGTCGTCGACGTCGCCCAACTCCTCCTCGACTCGGTCAGGAAGCCCGCCGATGACGAGCCCCCGGCGGGCACCGCGGAACCGGAGAACGCCCCGGAGCCCCAGCCGGTGAAGTAACAACCAGCCCGTCCGCTACGACGACGCCCCGCACCCTCATCGGAGGGCGCGGGGCGTCGTCGTAGCGTCCGCCGTCCGTCCCCGTGGTGTAGCGCGCTACACCACGGATCCGGGAGGGCGGTCCCTCGTGACGGCGGGCGCGCGACGGAATCGTAGAGGGCAGAGATCACGTCCCCTACTTCCCCTAGGAATTCCCGTGAAGTCGCTGCTCGCCACCGTGAAGTCGTTCGTCGCCAACCTGCTGCTGTGGTCGTTCTTCGTCGGCGGCCTCACCGCGAGCACGGCCTCCGGGGCGGTGCTGGACGGTACGGCGAAGACCGTCGCCACCTACGCCGGAATCGCCGTCTCCCTGCTGACCGGTTCACGCATCGCGAAGAAGCCGAAGATCAAGGCGTTCCTGTCGAAGTCGTCGACGCTGTGGTTCCTGTTCCTCTTCAACGGCGGTGTGGCGGCGTTCTGTTACCTCTCCATGGACGGCGTCAAGGGCATCGCGACCGCCGCGGGCATGGGCCTGGTCTCCCTGGGCGCGGCGGGCGGCCTGATAGCGAACCGCCGCGAGCCGGCCACCAAGGCGCGGGTGGATGAGCCCTGGGCCTGACCCCGACCCGATGCCCCCGCAGTCCCCCAGGCAGAAATCACCCCCGAAGGACTTCCATGACCACGAACCGCCGCCGCATCCGCCGTACGGCCACCCTCGCCACCACAGCCGCAGCCATAGCCCTCGCTGCCGGACTACTGACGGCCTGCGACCCAACCAACCCCTCTGACACCTCCGATGCCTCCAGCTCCCTGAGCTGTCTGAAGAGCTGGAACACGATCTCCGACAGCCTCAGGGCGATCCACGACAACGAATCCATCGCCAAGATCGACGCCGACTCGGACAACACCAAGGTCGACAAGGCGGTCGACAACCTCAACAAGGCGATCTCCGACTACAACAAGGCCATCCTGAACGGCGACACGAACCCCGACTCCAGCAAAATCGACGCGGCGACGACCCAGCTCAAGAACGTCTGCACGTCGTAAGCCACGACGTAGGGAAGGCGGACGCGGCACCCGGCGTGCAGGCGAGACGCGACCGCGCCCCCTCACCCCGGCCCAGAAGCGGGCGGCCCGACAGTCACTTCGCGACGTGCGCAAGTGGCAGCCCAGGGAGGCAAGTTGAGCCCTGGCAGTCGTCATCGCCGCACCCGGCCCGACAGCCCCACCCACCTCTGAAGTCACGTACAACCTTTACGCACCACCGCAGGTCTCCTGATCGCCAACCACCCGTGAAGCCACGGACAACTCCTGGCAAACACGGACGGTCCGCACCCCATCGACGCGGATGCCCGCCACGCATCCCCCGCATGCCGCAGGAGAACCCCGCATGCACCAGAAGCATCACCCGCACCTGCGCCTCGCCCTCGCGACGGCCGTCGCGGCCGCGCTCACGGGCGGTCTGCTCACGCTCTCGGCGACGACGGCCACCGCCGCGGACTCGTTCAAGGTCGCGAAGGCCGACTTCAACGGCGACGGCTTCGGCGACGTCGTGGCCTCGGCCCCCGGCGCCTCCGTCAGCGGCCACGCCAACGCCGGCCAGATAGTCGCGCTGTACGGCAGCGCCTCCGGCGTGACCTCGGCCAAGCGCTCGGTCATCAGCCAGAACTCCGGCACCGTGCCCGGCACCGCCGAGGCCGGCGACTGGTTCGGCGGCGCGACGGCGTACGCCGACTTCAACGGCGACGGGTACGACGACCTCGCCGTGGCCTCGCCGAGCGAGAAGGTCGGCACCGACACCGACGGCGGCGCCCTCGCGATCCTGTGGGGCTCGGCGAGCGGCCTCACCGGCAAGAGCAGCGACGTACCCGACCCGGCCGTCTCCTCGCACGACTACTGGGGCCTGTCCCTCGCGGCGGGCGACTTCGACGGCGACGGCAAGGCGGACCTGGCGGTGGGCAGTTCGGCCGCCACCCTCTATGTCTACAAGGGCGGCTTCAGCAGCTCCACCGGCCAGCCCGGCGGCCGTTACACCGTCAAGCCCCCGATCCAGCCCGGCAGTTCGGGCTTCCCGTACGGCCCGGAGCAGCTCACCGCCGGTGACGTGAACGGCGACGGCCGTACCGACCTGGTGGTCGACGGCTACGAGACGCAGACCGACAACGGCTGGAACACCAACTACTACCTGCCCGGCACCGCGACCGGCCTGAGCGTCGCGGGCGTCAAGACCCTCAAGCCCGGCATCGTCACCGGCATCGGCGACATCAACGGCGACGGCTACGGCGACATCGTCACCGGCGCCGACTGGGACGCGACCACCAGCGCCGGCCAGACCATCCCCGACGCCGCGAACGGCGGCAAGGCCAGCATCACCTACGGTTCCGCGTCCGGCCCGGCCTCGACCACCGGCATCACCCAGAACACCGGGAACGTACCCGGCAGTTCGGAGAAGGGCGACGGCTTCGGCTGGGACCTGGACCTGGGTGACGTCAACGGCGACGGCTACCAGGACCTCGTGGTCTCCACCCCGGCGGAGGACCTCGGCAGCGTCTCCAACGCCGGCATGGTCACCGTCATGTACGGCTCCGCGAGCGGCATCAACACCTCCACCGGCCTCCAGTCCTTCGCGCAGAGCACCGCGGGTGTCCCCGGCACCGACGAGAAGAACGACCTGTTCGGCGAGGACGTCAAGCTCGACGACGTCAACGGCGACGGCAAGGCGGACCTGATCATCGGCCAGGCCGAGGACGGCGGCGACGGAGCGGTGACCTACCTGCCCTCCACCGGCACGAAGATCGGTACGACCGGCTCCCGCGCCCTCTCCGTGACCTCGGTGGGCGTCTCCACCTCGGGCACGGCCCAGTTCGGCTCCCTCTTCGCCGACTAGGACCCGCCCCGGCCTGCACTTCTTCTCCGCCGGGCCCGTGTCGACCGAGCACCACGGCCGACACGGGCCCGGCCCCTGTCACCCCCTCAGGGCTCCCACCGGATTCCCCTTAGGGGATGTCACAGGTCGGCAGCAAAGCCCCGCCCGAAACCCCCGCCCCGGCACGTGTCCGCGCGGAACCAGGTACGTTCGATGACGTGGCTGGATTCAGGATCGGACGCGGCGGCCGGGACGGCAGGGCCCCGCAAGCGCGCCCTCAACAACCTCCGTACGGGCAGCAGGCACCCCCGGTGCCGCAGGGACAGCCGTACGGCTACCCCGCGGCCCCGCAGCCGTACCCGCAGCAGCAACCGCAGTACGGAAGCCCTGCGGGCGGCGGCCGGCAGTGGTCCCAGGGGAACGGCGGCAACGGCGCCTACGGCGACGAGCCGGAGTATTTCGGCGACGGCGGTGGGTACGGCCAGGGTGGTCACCCGGGCACCCCGGACCCGTACGCGGCGAACAACCCGGGCAGCACCCAGGCCTTCGCCGTAGGTGAGGACCCGTACACCCAGGGCGGTACGTACCGCGCGGGTTCGGCCCAGGCGCCCACGGGCCCGGTCGGCCCCCGCCTGCACTGGAAGGACCTGCTGAGAGGCATCGTCCTCGCCCCCCAGCAGACCTTCCTCCAGATGCGGGACTACACGATGTGGGGCCCCGCCCTGATCGTGACGTTCCTCTACGGCCTGCTCGCGGTCTTCGGCTTCGACGGCGCCCGCGCGGACGCGATAAGCGCCACCCTGGCGAACGCGGTCCCGATCGTCCTGATCACGGCCGTGGCGATGGTGCTGTCGTCCTTCGTCCTGGGCGTGGTCACCCACACCCTGGCCCGCCAGCTGGGCGGCGACGGAGCCTGGCAGCCCACGGTCGGCCTCTCCATGCTGATCATGTCCCTCACGGACGCCCCCCGCCTGGTCTTCGCCATGTTCTTCGGCGGTGACGCGACCTTCGTCCAGGCCCTCGGCTGGGCCACCTGGGTAGCGGCCGGCGCCCTCCTCACGATGATGGTCACCCGCTCCCACGACCTCCCCTGGCCAAAGGCCCTGGGCGCATCGGCGATCCAACTCATCGCCCTGCTGTCGATCGTGAAACTGGGCACCTTCTAGAGGCTCCTCGGCTACGACAGCTTTTCCGCTACGACGACGAAGGGCTCCCGGTTCACGCCGGGAGCCCTTCGTCGTCGTACGAGATGCTGTCGCCACTGCTCAGGCGTCGAGGACCTGACCGGTTCGGCGTACGACCGGCGGTTCGACGGACCACCAGTTCCCTCTACCCGTCTAGACGATCGCGCTCGGACTTGTGACGCTCGCGGTCGTCTTCGATGCCTCGATCGTCCCTAGCATTGCCTTACCGATCAGCACGGGAGTCTCGGTGCTAGGAGCAGCCTCGCTTTTGGTACGGAGCACACAGCAGAGGAGGAGTCAGGTCGCGGAAGCACGAGTCGACGAGTAGGCCACCGGACTCCGACCCCTCTCAGAACAGCGACGAACGGGTCTGGAGCGGCTGGCCCGCCGCCACTTCGGTCACCATCCGGCCAACTACCCCTGAGCAGGAGGACCAACCGTCATTGCGCTGCATCTACCCTCCGTACATGGTCGACATTGAGCTTCCACCGGCGTTGATCGCTCTCCAACTCAACGTGTACTCAGCTCGGTTGAGGGTTGTCGAGCATGTTCGTGCGCATGGGCCGATAGGTGGCTGGAGCCCTGACGTCGATGCTGAGGGAGCCAGACTGCAACAAGCTATTGAAGCGGGTGAGGCTGCACTTCGGAGGGCGATCGAGGAGAGCGGCCTGGAACGAGAGCATGGCCAGCGCGCGGTTCGCCGGGCGCTCATGGCGGCAGCCGCACCTCAGATGTCAGATCGGCCCGGAATCACGACTACGCCAGATTCCACATGAGTGTCTAACTGCGTGACAACGCCGACGAACACCGGCGGACGCCCACGCACACCCACGGAACATCCCAGCAGCTCAGAGCCACACCGCCCCAAGGCAGAGCCCCCACCCCAGTTGCTTCGGGACGAAGAAGTCCTTGCCCAATGCTTCGTCATCACGATTCCGCCGTCGCCGCATGCTCTGACGGACGTCACCAGGCAGCGTGGCTGAGGCCGGTGGGGGTACAGCGAGGCACGCGCGCGCCTGATCCATTGACGCACCCGCCATCGTGGCTGACTGTCGTCGGCTGAGGTACGAGCACCAACAATGCCCCGCATCCGGTCAGTTCGAAGGCGTGAAGCCGGCGGACTGATCGAGGTGAAACGCGGAGCCAGGAGCCGTCGGAGTCCAACCCTCACGCAGGGCAAGCCGAACAGCCGCGGCAACACCGGACGGCAGCACAGGCTCAGCCTCACGACCGAACCAGTTGCTCGAATGCGGCTGGTCGGTGGTGACCACGAGCGTCACGCCCGGGATGTCCGCATGCTCGACCACGAACGTGCACGGCGACCAAGCCAGCCCCTGGAAGTACGTCGGCCTCCCTCGCAGCCGCCAGCGGTAGACCGTGCCGTCGACAACGATCCGTCGTGAACCCTTGCGGACCAGCGCCATGACTCCCCCTTCAACAGCGTCGATGCTAGCGAGTCCGGCCCTGCTCTCCGTCTCAGTTTCCGTCCCATTCAGCACCGTTCACGACCGTTCAGACGGGACCGGGGGACGTAACGGACCAGCCGATCGGCCGCCCATGAACGCAGGTGAACAGCCCCGGGACGCACCACCAGAGTTGGAAAGCGTGTTGAAAGCAACTCGTCATGGGCGGATCGGAGGCAGCTTCCGGCGCTTCCGCCCGCCGCGACCGTTAGGGACCGTATCCCGGCCACGCGCCACCAGGATGCAGCCGACCACGCTGACCACTGCAAAGCAGGTGGCAAGGATGACGCCAAGCGGCTGGCGGTCTCCGGTCAAAGATCCCGCGGCGCGTATCAACTGCCCTGCTCCGAGGGTCAGTGCGCCCCAGCCCACGAGGGTGCTGGCGTGCCTGCGGCGTTGCCGCCAGACGAACCACATGCCAAGAGCCAGGCAGATGGCACCACTGGCCCCGAAAGCCACTGCATTGAACATTCCCGCCTCCGGACGGAAGCGTACCGATCCAGGAGGTGTGAGGAGCTGGTGAGTTGACGGCAACGACGGCACACAAGCTGAAGCTCCGAGCGTCAGCGATCAGCTCACAGGCTGCCGGAGCCAGTGCCCAACGGTTGCCCAAACCCATGGCCAGACACTCAGACTGCGGTACGAAGTCCTCGCACCACAACCGCACCAGATCCAGCGGGGAACAGCGGGGAACAGCGGGGAACCACGGTGAAAGCAACCGAGCCCTGCGAGACCCCTGTTCGACCTTTCGCCCAGGTCACCGCGCGTACCGCCCCCAATCCCGCAGCTTCCCAAGCTGAGAGCTTCGCCCGCGCCCCTCGTCTGATGGCTGGGTAGGGTTTGCAGGGTGCGCTACCTGACAGAAGCCTTCATCATCGGGGCCCTGAAGCGAGGTCGGCCGGTGGAGCAGTTCCTCGGTCCGGTCAGTGCTCCGAGGCCACTTGGCGTCAGCTACGTCGAGGTCCGCCCAGTGAATGCGTCATACGAGGTCTACATCCATGCCGTTGAGGATGTCGGGTGTGAGGCGTTCCTCGACCTGGGCGAGTTTCCACCGCTCGACGCCGACGCTGGCGAAGAAGAGTTCGGCCGGCTCGTTGCCGTGGCCGAGGACCCGTCGAACGCGGTGGCCGCTGCCGAGGAGGCCACGGGCGCAGTGCGGGAACGGTGGGTCAACGAGAACATCGTCCAGGACGAATACGGCGACTTCGTCCGAGCGGGCCGGCCCTCGGACCAGTCCCCCGACGGACACCCCTGGCCAACTCGTGGAGCACGCAGCTAGTGCTGTGACCGCCTAGGTTCACCGGGTTGGAGCGGTGCTTCCCTTGCGCGGAGCGGGCGCTCAGACGCTCAGGAACGCTGGTGCGAGGAACCGTCGCGGGAACGTGCGGGAGTCACGGGTGGTCGGAGGAGCTTTGTCGTCGAGAGAGAACCAGCCTGCGTCGCTCCCGGTCGATTTCAGTGACGACGACCGTGACCTCCTCGCCGGCCTGGACGACATCTGACGGACTTTCCACGGGCGTCGATGCGAGCTCTCGCAGGTGGACCAGCCCCTCGATCCCGTCGGCGACCTGGACGAAGACGCCGAACGGGACCAATTTGGTGACCCGTCCGTGCAGTTTCTGCCCCACCGCGGTGCGGTCGGCGAATATCTGGAAGGGGTCCGGCTGTGTCGCCCGCAAGGACAGCCTGGCCTCCAGGTTCCATGTGTCGAACTGGAGGAACTCGGCCGAGACGCGCTGTCCGACCTGTACAACGTCGAAGGCGGTTTCGATGCGCCGCCAGGACAGTTCGGGGATCGTGATGAACCCGACGCCGGGGAAGACCGGGTGGTCGGGGCCGTCGTCCAGTGCCGCGAACACGCCGAACCGTTCGATCGCTGTGACGGTGCCGGAAAGGATGTCGCCGTAGTGCAGTGATTCCAGGAACGCCCAGAGTTCTGGGTTCTCGGACCGTCCGCCCATCATGCTCCCAGCCTTTCACAAGGAGCTGCGCACTCGGCGGGAAGGGGCGATCACGCTGCAGTTTTGAGGGGGCGTCCGCCCCAGCGGATGCCCTTCTCGCTGCGGATGCGGGCGCGCTCCTTGCGTTCGGCGGCCAGGACATCGCGGTGGCGTGCATTGGCGTTGCGCCAGCGCAGATAGGCGTGCAGGGCCCGGGTCTGCACGGTGTGGTTGGGGTAGTTGGAGTTGGCGATGGTGAACTGCCGCAGCGGTCCGAAGTCGGCCTCGATGGGGTTCGCCCACGAGGCGTAGGTCGGGGTGAAGCACAGCTCGACCTTGTGTTTCTTCGCCCAACGACGGATGTCCGTGCCCTTGTGGGCGGACAGGTTGTCCATGATCACGTAGATCGGTGCACCGTCGGGCCGGGCGGCGCGGATCGACTTCAGCGCAGTAAGCGTGTTCGCGGCACCTTTCCTGCGGCAGTTGACGCCCCACAGACGGTCGTCGCCGACGGAGTAGCAGCCGTGGAAGTAGCGCACCCCGTGCGTGCGGTGGTAGGTGGCCGGCACCCGGTCGGGATGTTTCCGTTTCGCCCAGCCCGAGCCCGCGGTGGGCCGGATGCCGAGCGGTCCGAACTCGTCGAAGGCGAACACCCGGTCGGGGAAGCGGTCAAGGACCTCCTCGATCCGTTCCAGCTTCGCCTCCCGTTCGGGGTCGGGTGATTCCTTCCAGGTCTTGGTGCGCTGGAAGGTGACGCCGCGGCGGGTGAGCGTAGACCGTAACGCCTCACGGCCGATACGGATCACCCGGCCGTGCACTTTGCGCAGGTAGGCGACGAGTTTGCGCAGTGACCAGCGGGTGAACGGCTGGCCGAGCTTGGCCGGTCGGGTGGTAGCCGTCGCCACGACGAAGTCCTCGTCGTCAGGCTTGAGCAGGCGGGGACGGCCTCCCGCCCACCGAGAGTCCAGGCAGGCCAGGCCGATCTCGTTGAACCGGTGGATCACATCCCGCACCGTGTCCTCGTCGGCCTGCACCAACTGGGCGATCACCGGCACCCGGTTCCCGCCGGCCGAGGCCAGCAGCATCATCGCCCGCCGGTAACGCACCGAACTCGTGCTGCCACGGCGCACGATCTGCTGCAGCTTCTGCCCCTCCTGGTCGGTCAGTCTGCGCACACGGACAGGCTCGGCCACCGCGCCTCCAGTAGTCGGATCGGACGTCACCCCACATCCAACCGCCACGACCACCAACCCGGCGAACCAACGCGGTCAGAGCACTAGAGCCCCGGTCACCGAATCACGGGCATCGGAACGCGAGCCTCAGGCAGGGCCGCTATGAGTGTCTAACTGCGTGACAACGCCGACGCACACCGGCAGACAAGCGCGGACGCCTACGGACCATCAGCACAGGTGAGTGGCGCGCGAGCCCAAGGCAGCACCCCCACCCAAGTTGCTTCGGGACGAAGAGGTCGTGGGCTAAAAGCCGTCGCGCTCGATGAGCGAACCATCCGGTCCCGGCGAGAAGAAGCGAGGCGGGCCCATGGCCTCCATCGCCCTCCGCAGCTGCGCCTCCTGTTCTGCGGTATCGGGCGCGTGCGGGTCCCTCACATGGAATCCGTGCAGGGCGATGCTGCCCGCATCGGTGTCCTCGGGCTCGGGGCGGCCCTCCAGGACGAACCCGTAGAGCGCGCGCAGCGCGTCCTCGCCGAGCTCCAGAGGATGGAAGGGCAACGCGTACGGTTCTTCGTCCTCGTCAGGCCATGGGATGACGTCGGCGGGACGGGCCCCGGCCCAGTAAGGCAGCTCAAAGGGGAGCGGCTCGCCGATGTTCTCGATGATCCCGCTGTCCGGAGACAGACTCAGTGAGCGCAGCAGTCGGCCGTCCTCCCAGAGGGCGACGCGAGCCAGTCGACGACGCTGTGCATGGCGTGCAGGACGAGCCGTCGGCCGGCGCTCGCTGCGACCAGGTGCTCCGGGAGCTGGGATGGGAAGTCGATCATTACTCTCCGGTCGCCCACGACATCCACGCCCGGCCAACTGGCTGCGTAAGCCGTGCCTTTCGGCGGGTAGACGCCGTCCCAGAGCTCAGTACCCGCGTGCGGTTCGATGTCGCAGGCCGGGTAGAGGCGCTGCATCATGGCCGACGTCCGCGCCAGGTCCGCCGTCCCTGCCTGTCGCAGGAGGTCCGGCACCTCGCCGTCGGCGTATACGAGCAGGCCCGTCTTGGCTCCCATGGTCCCTCCCCATAGCCTCACCCTCGCTGGCGGCACCATAGCCGTCCGCACTGACAGTGGAGCGAGCCGAGATCACACCCCACGAGTGGGGCCGCCTCCGGGCCAAGCGAGGGCGCCCGAGGTCACTCGACGACGCCCGACAGCGACAGCCGAGCCATTGCAACCAACAGTGAAGCCCCTGGTCAGAGGCGCTCGGTCATACGGGTTTCCCCCAGGGGCAGCAGTCGGGCAAAATGCGATGTCTCTTGCCGTCGAGGGTGAAAACGCCCCTTCTTAGATCTTGACCGGATCGTACGTGCCGTCATGGAACTTGAAGGTCTTCACCTCGATGTCGTACTCGTCGCGTATGTAGCCGCCGTAACCCCGGCGCGCGACGTAAGGAGCGATCAGCTCTAGCAGTGTGTCGAGGTAGAGCGTGAGGTCATCGACCCAGTAGATGCGCACGAACAGCTCCCACTCGTACAGCTTCCCCGATGACGTGGACTCCTGCACCGTGCGGTCCAGGAACACGATGTCGCCACCGGGAAGCCGGCTCCGGCCCGGGAGGAGCAACGGGTACGGGTGATCGTCTGGATCCAGGTCGTCCGGACCTTCGTCGTCAATGCCCATATGCCAGCGCAGGGCCGCCAGAACCGGGGCCGGCGTGTCGTCGCGCAGGAAGGAGGAGAAGACAACTTCGTAGTGGTCGCTCATGGCGCGCATTGTGTCCGACAGCACCGACATCACCATGTGATCGGTGACAGGCCACGTGCCAGACGTGTGCCAGATCGTGCGGGGAGTCAGGGGGAACACTGGGGAACCAACCGACCGGCCACCGAGCCCCGATGCTGCTTCACCGCAGGTCAGCCTCAGAACGGGCCGCAGATAACCTCAGCTTCCCAAGCTCAGGGCCAATCGATGCCACTAGCCTGAGCCCGTGTCGATGGATCAAGGGTCAGCCGGTGCCCTTCAGTTGAAGTGGGAACTCTCAGGGCATGGTTGGGCAAGGTGCCACCTGTCCGATGACTCCCAGACGGCATCGGTGACCGCCAGCTACTGCACTGACGCGTTGGCGGACCTTGTAGCGGGAGCAGGCGAGTTGTACGGGCAGCAGCGCTCAGCCCGGTTCTTCTTCGACGCCGAGCCGCAGGAGTTTCGCTGGGTGCTCCGCACAACGGATGACGCGGTCAACGTGACGATCTGCAAGTTTCCCGACGTCGCCGTCAGCCCCGACCTTCCGGACTTCCATGGCACGGTGATGTGGCAGGCGACCTATCCGCGTTCGGCATTCGCTCACGCTGTTTTGGAAGCGGCCCACACTGTGCTCACGGAGCATGGCGAGGCCGGCTATCTCGCCGAGTGGGCAATGCATCCCTACCCCGTCGCACTCGTCCAGGACCTCCGCAGGCTGCACATGCGCGACGACGTCTGCGACCTGCCCCACGGCCTGCCGTGCCCGTAGGGGCACGGCAGGCCGTCCCAGATTCCGTCTCGTTCAACCCCGTTCACCGCCCCACCACCACAGCTGCAAAGCGTGCACCCTCGATGCCTGGCGGTCCCTGAGTACGCGATGCTTGGGCATGACCCGTGAACCCAGCGCTGCTCCGTCGATGACCACTCGCATAGATACGGTGACCGACGGAGTCACCAGAGTCTTCACGTGGGAGGAAGGCGCGCGCGTCGAAGTCCGCAACTTGGGCGGAGAGGTCGTCATCGAGGCTAACGCTGCCGGGTTGAGGACGCTGGCAGGCCACCTCCTCACCCTCGCCCAGGACGCCACACCAGATGGCACTCACCTTCACCTGGACGAGAACAACGGACTCAAAGAGAGGTCCATAGGCCTCGTACTGGAGAGGTGTGACGACGAATGACTCTTGCTCCAGGCCACTCCGTAGGCCTCACGTCAGAGTGCGTGGCCTCAGCGGACTGGAGGTCCTCATGACCAACGATCGGCACATCGACGACCACGCAGCCATATCCATGCTGACCTACTCCGCCGTGATCGACATTCGTGCCATGGCCCGGCAGCACAAGGCACTGGCCAGTTGGCCCGATGATGACTACGTCGCATGCATCGCCTGGCTTGCCGACCTTGTTCACAACGTTGCCATGGGTGCGAGACGAGAACCCCTGTGGAAGTTCTGGCGTAAGCAGAACCGCCCCATGGCCTATACCTGGAGTGTGGCAGGCCCGGCCGGCCAAGCATGGATCCTGGCGACTCTCTCCAAGAATGGACTGGAGTGGACCCCACCGCCGCCCATGTCCGTCCTGGTCAGTGACATCCACGGCTGAGATGTGCGTAACTCCCCACGGAGCCAGCCGGGTTCCGTTGCCCCTGAGCAGCGGCCGTTCAGGTCAGCGGCCCGCTTCGGCTGGGTCGGCTGGATCAGGAGTAGAAGCCTCGGCCGTATTCGTTCCGGCTCACATCGAAGTCGTCCGGACGATCGCGGCGAAGTTCCTCGTACCGCTGCGCGAAGACATCGAGCGCCTGGTGGAGAGTGCACCCCAGCGTTTCGCGGATCGTCCTGAGAGCCGCGATGATCCGCTGCTCCAGGATGTCGCGGTCCACACTCTCGGGCATCTGTTCCATGGCGCCGTGAGCCTACCCGGCGCGGATTACGGACCTTCAGCCGAACAGAACCCGCCGCCTGAGAACTCTGCGAACCCGAACCCACCTGGACAAGAGGCCCCCGGTTATCAACCGGGGGCCTCTTCGCTCACCAGGACCGCAACCCCAACGACATCCGCAGGTCAGACAGCTTCCCTGTTCGGCTTCGCCGCTTCTCCCGACCTACGTACCGGAGGCAACACACTCCACGGGAAGTTGATCCACTCGTCGGTTCGCTTCCACACGTACTCGCACTTCACCAGCGACTGCGACTTCTCGTAGACGACCGCGCTGCGGACCTCGGCGACGGTGTCGAGGCAGAAGTCGCGGACCAGTTTGAGGGTCTTGCCGGTGTCGGCGACGTCGTCGGTGATCAGGACCTTCTTGGAGGAGAAGTCGATCGCGTTGGGGATGGGGGCGAGCATCACCGGCATGTCGAGGGTGGTGCCTACGCCCGTGTAGAACTCGACGTTCACGAGGCTGATGTTCTTGCAGTCGAGGGCGTAGGCGAGGCCGCCTGCGACGAAGACTCCGCCGCGGGCGATGCTGAGGATGACGTCGGGCTCGTAGCCGTCGTCGGCGATGGTCTGGGCGAGTTCGCGCACGGCGACGCCGAACGCCTCGTAGGTCAGGTTCTCCCGTACGCCCTTGTCCGTGTCGCCCATGCTCACACCTGCGTCCGGTGGAAGTTGAGGAAGGAACGGGAGGCGGTCGGACCGCGCTGGCCCTGGTAGCGGGAGCCGTAGCGCTCGCTGCCGTAGGGGAACTCGGCCGCCGAGCTGAGCTGGAACATGCACAGCTGGCCGATCTTCATGCCCGGCCAGAGCTTGATCGGGAGGGTCGCGAGATTGGAGAGCTCCAGCGTCACGTGCCCGGAGAAACCGGGGTCGATGAACCCGGCGGTGGAGTGCGTGACGAGCCCGAGCCGGCCGAGGGAGGACTTCCCTTCGAGGCGCGAGGCGAGATCGTCGGGGAGCGTGACGACCTCGTAGGTCGAGGCGAGCACGAACTCACCGGGGTGGAGGATGAACGGCTCGTCGCCCTCCGGTTCCACCAGCCTTGTCAGATCCGCCTGTTCGACGGACGGGTCGATGTGGGGGTAGCGGTGGTTCTCGAACACCCGGAAGTAGCGGTCGAGGCGCACGTCGACACTCGACGGCTGCACCATGGATTCGTCGTAGGGATCGATCCGGACCCGCCCGGCGTCGATCTCGGCCCGGATGTCCTTGTCTGAGAGAAGCACGCCCCGAGGATACGCAAGACGCGCGGACCGACCACAATCGGACGGACCCGCGCGCCAGCGACTACGGCGATACCGCTGCTTCTACGAGGGCGATACCGCTACTTCTAGTGCTATCTCTAGTGCTACTTCTACTGCTACTGCTACTGCTACTGCTTCTACTGCTTCTCCAAGGTCACCAGCACCACACTGCGGAGCCGGGCACACCGTGGACACCGCACGAGCCGGCCAGGGCCGAGCCGCTCCGCCTGCTGCATCGGGAACGAAGCGGTACTGAACACGTGCCCATCGGCACATCGGACGACGGTGCGCTCCATCAAGTCCATGAGTCCCTTCCCCAAGAGCCGCGCCCGGCTGCTGCTCGCCGGACGCCAAATGCCACATTACGGGATGAAAGGCACGACTCTCCAGGCGGCACTCCGGTCCCACCCAGACCCTCTTCCACGCCTCCACCGTACGCCCCAACTCCAGCCCGCCGCAGCCTCGTCACCCGTCCCGTAACGCACTCGAGCCCCACGGCTTCAGCGCCCGGGGCTCGACATGCGGTAGAGTGACGGAGCGTTCCGACACCGGTTCAACCGGCGTTTTTCGCGGGTGTAGTTTAGTGGTAGAACATCAGCTTCCCAAGCTGAGAGTGCGAGTTCGATTCTCGTCACCCGCTCCATGACAAAGGCCCAGGTCATTGACCCGGGCCTTTTTGCTGTCCTCGGCGATCAGTTGCCGCGTGCCAGATTCGCGCCAGAACGTTGATCGTCGGGGTCGGCGGTCTCCGGTTCTGGCACGGCAGCAGCTTCCTGGCGTGCCTTGCGTACGGTCGCGTCGAGACCGGCTGCAACTTCCTGCTGTCGGTCCTCGTCGGAGTGCTGGTAGATCAGCGCGGCTTTCTCGGAGGACTGGCCGGCGCGGACGATCGTGTCCTTGAGGGTGGCGCCGGAGCGGGTCGCGAGCGTGTGTCCGGTATGGCGGAGGTCGTAGAAACGGAAGCCGTCCGGGAGGCCGACGGCGGTGCGGGCCCGACGCCGCTTTCGGCCGAAGGAAGTGCGGTGGAAGGGGCTCCTTTCTCACCGACGAAGAGCAACCCGTCCGGCATCTCCTCCGCGGACCACGCGAGGTGTTGCTTCACGTGCAGTTGATGCTCGGACCTACGCACTCTGTCCAAGTTGGTCAGGGTGACTCACACTGTGCCTCATGGACGATGGCGCTCTGTGGGTGGCGTTGTTGACTGCGGCCACAGCAGTGGTGGCCAGTTGGGTGACCAGCAAAGGTAACGCCCAAGCCGCTCGCGTACAGGCGCGGGCGGCTGCTGAAGCCGCTGAAGTTGCCCGGAAGCGCGAGGCACGCAGAGCCACACATCTGGGTTTCATCCAGCAAGCCAACGACATGGGGATCTTGTACCGCAGAATCCCCAGGTATTTGAAGGTGGAAGACCAAGCGGCACGCCGGGCATCCCTCGCAGAGCTCCGGGATCAACTGCGTGACGCCTACGGACCGTTCATGCGTTCACTGGCTGTCGTCTCCCTGGAATGCCGCCCCGGGCCGACAGCCGCGGCGAACGCGGTCCATACAGCGTCTGGCGAGGCGTACGTCCGCCTCATAGCCGTCGAGGAGGAGATCCAGGAGGCCGACGGTTTCCGCCAGGCCGTTGACGTCTATCTGGCCTCGGTCGATTCGTTCATCGAAGCCGCACGGCAAGCCGAGCATCACGTGTAGAGATCTACTCTTGCCAACCGGCCGGGACGATCAAACCAAAACCGGCTGCGAGCCGATTCACCACTACTCACGGGATTCGACCACTATTTCGACACTATTCAGAACCCCCTCCCGTGTTAGGTTGACTAACCTTCTCGGCCATGTTGGAGACAGCCCTGATGCCGAAGTAGGCTGTTGTGATCGCCACTATTGAGGTAAAGGCGCTGGTGAGTATCGCGACAGCCCACTGAGCGTCACCACTAGCTTTGTGCACGCCCCAGATCGCTGCTCCTGCGATCGCGGCATCACCGGCAATCACGATTAGCGCACCTGTTACCGTACGGATTTGCGCAGTGAGGGGTCTACGGCTGCCCGAGGTGCCGGCGTCCGTCTGCGGCTCGCTCGGCCAACGTAGAGCGACGATGGATAGGATTAGCGCGGCAACGAATACGGCCACGCCGAGTATTACGTAGAAACCCATGGTTCCTCGCCTCCCGCGTCACGGGAATGAATGACTCGGCATTGTGTGGAAATTCCGTACTTACAATTATCTCGCTCGATGCCCCTGAGTGCACGCCGAGAATGGGTAGTCGCGGCGTGCGTGATGTCAGCGACCTCCGCCCCAACATCTACGACGTGCACGCAACAGCCGGATAGCGGGCCCGAACAGGCCGTCGTATTCCCGCTACAGGGTCAACTTGCAACCATCACGCACCAGATGACGTTCTCTCAATTCTGACGTCCCCGGGGCGCATACGCATCCGAAACACCGCCATGGTCAAGCGGTGATCGCTCTCGTGTTGGTGCGCATGAGACACCGGACCACGGAGGTAAGCCCCGGCTCCGACAACCAGCCGCCCATGAACCCAGGTGAGCGACCCCGCACCCAACCCACCTCCCCAACACCACAGTTGGAAAGCGAAGCGTGCTGGGGATCATGCCTGTCATCGGCTAAAGCGCGCGCCGTCGATCCATCACCTGCACCTCGGTTGCGTTACAGCTGCCGGGGATCCTGTCCAAGGATGACCGGATCTTCGGCGCGCAACCGGAACGATGCCTGCACACCCAGGCTTTCTCGCGCAGCGATGTAGTACGCGTCGCGCTTCTCCTGGAACTGCCTGAACGCTCGCGTCCAGTCCTCCGCCGTACCCGAGCGCATATCGCGAACGAACTGCTCCAGCACCCACGCGTGGCGTTGCAGTGTCCGCGCCGCCGAGATGGTCTCGGCGTCTCCCATGAGAAGAACGGCCTCGAACGCGTACCCACGCTCCAACTCGGCGTCGGCCAGACGCTCCAGACCGACGTCTCCTGTCAAGGGTTGGGGGAGGTCAAAGAGCCCTTTGCCCGCTGCCAGGCGGCCGGCCACCGACGTGAATCTCTTGATGGAGTCGGCATATCGAAGGTAGGCCTCCAAACGACGCTCGTCCCAGCGCGTCGAGAGCTGGCGCCGCCATCGTGCTCTCTCTGTCAACGCCCCGCCCACGTACGACGCGGCCGCGCCCACGAGCACACCCGCCAAGGCGAACAGCTCTCCCGACATGTCCCCCCGATCAGATAGACACAGCGTGGACACTACTTGCGGAGCCTCACAGCCGAAAGGGCGATCTTCACACCGACCGTTCGCCGGGCGATGGCAGCACGAGGCCCGGCATCACAGTGAAAGCAACCGTCCCCGACGATGCCCTACCTCAACCGTTCGCCCAGGTCAGTGCCCGCCCCGCCCCCATGCCCGCCATCCCCACCAGGTACGACCGTTCGCGAAGACGCCGAACGCCGTCGCGTTACGGGCCGTCCCGAGGAAGGGGACGGCGTGCGAACTCCCCCAAGAGATCGGCCGCGCCCGCCGGCACCACCCTGCCCTGCGAATACAGCTCTACGGCGATGACGTCGACGCCGACATCGACGTCGACCTGCCGCAAAATCAAGGGAGTTGGCAGGGCTGGCCTGGGCGACCGGCCCCCGCTCATCACCCGGCGCGGCCGCCGTCCCGGACCGGGACCCCGTCGAAGCCGACCTGACGACGATGACGCTCCGGTCACTGCTGCCGCTGCCCCTGCCCCCGGCCCGGCCCGCCCCGCCCCCGGAAGCTACGCAATGTGCCGCGCAGGCCAAGTGGCCGCATACAGCAGATACTCCAGTGGCCCGCGCCTGAAGCGACGGGCCCACACCGTGGACACCAGCACGGCGGCGGTGATGAACGCGAGCAGTGCCGGCAGGCCGGCCATCGTCTCGTCCTCGACCGCGGCCACAGGCCAGACGTCGGTCAGGAGCCAGAGGGCGACGATGTGCAGGACGTAGGCGGTCAGCGCCATCGCGCCGACCGTGGCGACGGGCCTCGTCAGCCGGGTCAGGCGTGGCATCCGGTCGGCGACCGTCAGGCATCCGGCGATCACCACGAACGCGACGCCCGTGTTGCCGAGGACGGAGAGGGTCGTCTGGCTGTGCGGTGCGGCGACCAGGAGCCAGGCGAGCGGTGTGCCGTTCTCGGGTTCGCCGACCGTGTCGGACCACCAGGCCGATGACGCCGAACCGCCGCCCGTGGCCGACGCGATGGTGGTGAGCGCGTGCGGGACGAGGTGCAGGGCCAGCCAGGAGCCGCCGTAGCCGATGACCGCGAGCGCACCGCCGGTCAGGGTGAGCCGGGAGCGGGTCCCGGGTCGGGTGAGGTCGAGGCGGGCCAGTGCCATGCCGGCGATCAGGAACGGTGCCCAGGTCAGGGCCGGGTACGAGCCGGTGAACAGCAGCTCTACGACGCCGTCCGTGCCGCTGATCCGGGCCAGCGGGTCCGCCTGGACGACGGTGTCCGACCACCCGCTCTCCTCTATGGACTTCCTTACCGCGTAGAGGACTTGGGGCAGGATCAGTGCGCCGGCGGCGGCGATCTGCGCGAGGGTCGCGGCGCGTAGCCGGTGCAGGGGGAGGACGGTGAGGAAGAGCAGGCCGTAGCAGCTGAGGATCACCTCGACCTCGGTGTCCAGGGCGGTCAGGGCGTAGCCGAGTGCCAGCAGGGCTACGGCGCGGATCGCGACCCTCGTCAGCGCCTGGCGTCCGGCGCGGCCGGGCCGGGGGTGGGGGCGGCCGGTGATGATGATCAGCGAGAAACCGGCGAGTACCGCGAACAGGGCGGAGGAGCGGCCTCGTGCGGTCTCCAGCAGGAAGCCGACGGGGCCGCCGACCGTGACGTCGGGGCCGACGTGGGCGGAGTACATGCCGAGGACGGCGAGCCCGCGCGCCAGGTCGACACTGATCAGCCGTCCGGTCGTTGGAGCGTCGGAGGGGACCGGGCGCCGCTCGGGTAACGCGGCCGGCGGCGCGGTGGGCGGTGCGTCGTGTGTCATGCCTTCAGGGTTCGCGGGCGGCGGGGGACAGCACACCCGGCGACCGTCCGGTTCCGGCCCGCCGACCGGCCGGAACCGCACCGGCCGACCGGATGGTCCCTGCCGACGAGAGGCCGGAGCCGATCCGGTTCCCGCGGACGGGCACCGTCGGCCGTGCTATCCCTCGAACGGCAGGCAGTTGAGGAGCGGAGCGCGCATGATCCGGGTACTTGTGGTCGACGACGAGGCTCTCGTCCGCACCGGCTTCACCCATATCCTCAACGCCGCGGACGGCATCGGAGCCGTGGCGGCGGTTCCCGGTGGTCAAGCTGTCCTGGCCGTACGGGAGTTGGGGCCCGATGTCGTCCTGCTCGACATCCGGATGCCCGACGTGGACGGGCTGACCGTCCTGGCCGAGCTGCGCCGGCTGCCGGACCCTCCCGTGGTGGCGATGCTGACGACGTTCGACACCGACGAATACGTCGAGGCGGCGCTGCGCTCCGGCGCCGCCGGTTTCCTCCTCAAGGACACCGACCCCGAGCAACTGCCCGGTCTGATACGCGCATTGGCCGAGGGGAGGACCGTGCTGTCGTCGCAGGTCGTACGCACGGTGGTGGACGGCTTTCTCGACCAGGGCGGGCGTGAGCCGTACGCCGTTCAGCTCGTCGACCGGCTGAGCGGTCGCGAGCGTGCCGTGCTCGCGCTGATGGCCGAGGGCCTGTCCAACACCGACATCGGCGACCGGCTGCACCTGAGCACCGGCACCGTCAAAGGCCATGTCAGCGCCGTGTTCGAGAAGTTGCGGGTCGACAACCGGGTGCAGGCCGCGCTGGTCGCCGAGCGGGCGGGTCTGCTCAGGCCGCCCGGGGACGGAGCCGCCCGGTGAACCCGCGGCCGAATCCCCGGCTGACAGACCCGCATCCCCGGCTGACACATCCGAGTCCCCGGCCGAACTCCCGTCGCCCGCCTGCCCTGTTGCTGGACGCGCTGCTGGTCTGCGTCGCGCTGCTGGACCTGTGGGTGAACTTCGACGGCGAGAACCACCCGGCCACCGCCTACGGCCTGCTCGCCGCCCTGGCTCTCACCCTGCGCCGCCACCGGCCGCTGCTCGCCTTCGCCCTCACGCTGCCCTCCGCCCTGATCGGCGACGCGGCGTTCGCCACGATGGCCGCGCTGTACACCCTCTCCTCGCTCTGCCGCCATCGCGCGCTGCTCATCGGCTGTGCTCTGGCCTTCGCCACCGTCGACTTCATGCCCTGGCCGTGGACGTCCCTCGATGTCGACGAACTCGACGAGACGTACAGCCTGGTCCACCTCACCTACACGCTCGCCACGGCCGCCGCCCCGGTCTTCCTCGGTCAACTCGTGCAGGCCCGAAGGGAGTTGACGCTCCGCCTCGCGGAGATCTCGGCGGCCCGTGAGCAGGAGCAACTGCTCAGCGCCCAGGCCGTGTTGGCGAAGGAACGCGCGCAACTCGCCCGTGAGATGCACGATGTGGTGTCCCATCAGGTCAGCCTCATCGCCGTGACCGCCGGCGCGCTCCAGGTCGGCAGTCCGGACGCCGAGGCGAGAGCGGCCGGGGCCACGATCCGCCGGCTCAGCGTGCAGACCCTGGAGGAGCTGCGCCACATGGTCGGCGTCCTGCGCGCCTCCGGCATCCGCCCCACCGAGCTCACGCCCCAGCCCTCCCTCGCGGACCTGCACCAGCTGATCGGCACCAGCGGCATCGAGACCGAACTGGACACGGACCTGCCCGACGGACTCCCGCCCACCCTCCAGCGCGCCGTCTACCGCACGGTCCAGGAGGCACTCACCAACGTCCGTAAACACGCCCCCGGCGCCACCGCGACGGTCCGTATCCACCACCGCGACGGCGCCCTCCGAACCACCGTCACCAACACCACCGCCACCCGCCCCGCGCTCCCCCTGCCCGGCGCCCACCACGGCCTCGTCGGCCTGCGCCAGCGTGCCGAACTCCTCGGCGGCACCATCACCTCCGGCCCGACGACCGACGGCGGCTACGAACTCCGCCTGGAACTGCCGTCCGACGACCCGCCGTGACCTCCGTCCGCTCAGGACACCGGCCACAATCTCCCTCCGCACCTCTTGACGGAGCCCGCGCCAGGTTGTGCAATCGATTCCGTCATCGATTGCTCAAGGAGTGTGGCTGATGAATCCCATGGACCTGCGCGGCCTCGTCCCGGCCCCCGTCACCGCGTTCACCTCCGACGGCGAGGTCGACCACGCGGCCAACGCCGACCTGGCGCGCTGGCTGGTCTCCGTCGACGGGGTGAAGGGACTGGTGTGTCTCGGGCACGCCGGTGAGGGCACGTACCTGACGGCCGAGGAGCAGGTCGCGCTCATCCGTACGCTGGTGGAGGCCGTGGGCGACCGGGTGCCGGTCATCGCGGGCATCACCGGCGAGGGCACGATGACGGCGGCGCTGGAGGCACGGCGCGCGGCGGACGCCGGTGCGACCGGTGCCCTGGTCTACCCCTCGCACGGCTGGCTGCGCTTCGGCTTCCAGGCCGGTGCCCCGCAGGAGCGCTACCGGGCCGTCCACGAGGAGTCCGGCCTCCAGTGCGTCCTCTTCCAGTACCCGGACGTCACCAAGGCCACCTACGACCTCGCCACCCAGCTGGACATCGCCGCCCAGCCCGGTGTCGTAGCCACCAAGAACGGCGTGCGCAACATGCGCCGTTGGGACACCGAGATCCCCGTCCTGCGGGAGAACTTCCCCGACCTGCAGATCCTCACCTGCCACGACGAGTACCTGCTGCACACGATGTTCGACGTCGACGGCGCCCTGGTCGGCTACGGCGGCCTGGCCCCCGAGCCGCTGGTCGAGCTGATCGAGGCCGGCAGGGCGCGGGACTACGCCAGGGCCCGGGAGATCCACGACCGGCTGCTGCCGGTGACCAAGGCGGTCTACCACCGCGGTTCCCACATGGAGGGCACCGTCGCGCTCAAGATCGGCCTGCGGGCCCGCGGGGTCCTCAAGGACGCCACCGTCCGTCAGCCGCTCCAGCCGCTGGGCGAGGCCGCGGTCGCCGAGATCGAGACCGCCCTCCAGCAGGCCAAGCTCATCTGACGGGCCCCACCGCCTCCTGTCTCCCATCGGTCCCGCGGGCATTCCCCCACCCCGCCGGGCCATGACAGCATCGGCGGCCCCTGCCGCTGATCCCGTCCCCGTCCCCGTCCCCACCCGCCGGCGTGCCCCGTTCAGCAGCGCGCCGGCCCACCACCTCAACGGCGAGGAACACCATGACGACCCACGTCGCCGACGAAGGAGCAGCGAGGACCGCCAACGCAGAACTGGTCGCCCGCCTCGAACGCCTCCCCGTCACACGCCGCCTCACCCTGATCCGCGTCATCGTCGGCAGTGCCACCTTCTTCGACGCCTACACCGTCCTGGCCATCGCGTTCGCCATGCCGGAGCTGGTGGACGCCTGGAACCTCAGCGACTCCCAGGTCGGCCTGATCCTGTCGGCCGGCTATCTGGGTCAGCTGGTCGGCGCGCTCTTCTTCGGCTGGCTCGCGGAGCGGATCGGCCGGCTGCACACGCTGTTCATCACCATCGTGCTGTTCGTGGCGATGGACATCGCCTGCCTGTTCGCCTTCAGCGGCACGTCCATGATGCTCTTCCGGTTCGTCCAGGGCATCGGCACCGGCGGCGAGGTACCGGTCGCCAGCGCCTACGTCAACGAGTTCATCGGCGCCCGCAAGCGCGGTCGCTTCTTCCTCCTGTACGAGGTCATCTTCCCGGCCGGACTGATGGTCGCCGGTATCGCGGGCTACTTCCTGGTGCCGGTGTTCGGCTGGCAGGCCCTCTTCGTCGTCGGCCTCGTCCCCGCGGTGCTGGCCATCCCACTGCGCATGCTCATGCCGGAGTCGCCGCGCTGGCTCTCCGCCCAGGGCCGCCACGAGGAGGCCGACGCCGTCGTACGGAAACTGGAGGACGACGCGGTCCGGCAGGGCCTGCCGCTGCCCGAGCCGACGCCCCGCCCGGTGGACCCCAGGGCCACGGCCCGCTCCGACTGGCGCGAGCTGTTCCAGGGGATCTACCGGAAGCGCACGCTGATGATCTGGGCCCTGTGGGTGTGCGTCTACATGGTCAACAACGGCCTGGTGACCTGGCTGCCCACCCTCTACAAGAAGGTCTTCCACCTCTCCCTGGAGACCAGCCTCGCCTACGGCTGGATCACCTCGGGCGTCGGCGTCGTCGCCTCGCTCGCCTGCGCGCTGCTGATCGACCGGGTCGGCCGCAGACGCTGGTACGCCGTCGCGTTCCTGGCCGCCACCGTGCCACTGCTCCTGCTGACAGCACTGGGAGCCACCTCGGCCACCCAGGTCGTCATCCTCGCGCCCGTCGCCTACGCGATCCTCCAGACCATCTCGTTCTCGCTCTACCTGTACTCCGCCGAGCTGTACCCCACCCGGCTGCGGGCGATCGGCACCGGCTTCGGCAGCGCCTGGCTGCGGGCGGGCTCGTCGATCGGCCCGCTGCTGGTGGGGTGGATCGTCGCCGACCTGGGCATCCGCTACGTCTTCGCCGCCTTCGCCGCCGTAGCACTCCTCGGCGGACTGGTCACCCTCGGCTTCGCCATCGAGACCAAGGGGCGGGTCCTGGAGGAACTCTCCCCCTGAGCCCGGGCCGGAGCCCGCGCCCCGTCCGAGCGGCATACGGCCCGGACGGGGCTCAGGCACGTTGCTCACCCGGTGTGCAATCGATTTCACCACGGCTTGCGGGACGAGTACGCTGAGCGTCCCAGAGGGCGCGAGCGAGAGGGACTACGACGATGAGCGGGCCGGGTACCGGGAGCAAGCCACCGACCATCGCGGACGTGGCCCGGGCCGCCGAGGTCAGCCCCTCCACCGTCTCGCGCGCCCTCAACCGCGAGCACCGCTTCTACCGCAGTCCGACCGCGGCCCGGATCCGCGAGATGGCCGCGGCCATCGGCTACGCACCCAACCCCGTGGCGTCCAACCTGCGCCGCCAGCAGACCAACACCTTCGGCGTCCTGGTGCCCCGCCTCACCGACACCGTGATGGCCATGCTGTACGAGGAGATCGCCGCGGCCAGCCTGCGGCGCGGCTACCACACCCTGGTCGCCACCACCCACGACGACCCCGGCCGCGAGCGCGACAGCGGCGAGGTCCTGCTCCAGCGGCGCGTCGACGGTCTGATCCTGACCACCGCCCGCACCGACGGCGGCTTCAGCGAGGAACTCGCCCGCAGGAATTTCCCGCACGTCCTCGCCCTGCGCACCTACGGCGACAGCGCCGCGTCCGTCGGCGACGACCACCTCGGCGGATACCTCGCCGCCCGGCACCTCATCGACCTCGGCCACGAGCGCATCGCCCTGGTCGCCGGGCCCGACTACGCCAGCAGCGCGCTGGGCCGTCGCGCCGGGTACGAGGACGCGCTGCGCGAGGCGGGCCTGCCGGTCGACGAACGGCTCGTGCTGCCCTCGACGTTCAGCATGGAGAGCGGCGAGGAGGCCGGCCGGCTGCTGCTGTCCCTGGACCCCCGCCCGACCGCCGTGTGCACGGTCAACGACCACACCGCGATCGGCCTGCTCGCCACCGTGCAGCGCGCGGGGCTGCGCATCCCCGAGCACCTCTCCGTCGTCGGGTACAACGACGTGCCGCTGGCCGCCCGTCTCCCCGTGCCGTTGACCAGCGTGCGCGTCCCGTTCACGTCCATCGCCACGGCCGCCGTCGACCAGCTCATCGACCTGCTGGCAGGCGCCCCCGCCGAGACCCGGACCTTCGCCCCGACCCTCATCCCCCGCCGCAGCACGGCACGGCCCGCCTGAGTCTCAGACCGGCAGACGCGCACCCAGGAGCCGGCGGACGTTGCCCGCGAAGACGCCGGCCCGCTGCTCGTCGGTCAGGTCGAGTGCACGCACGTCGGCGATGGCGGACCGGATGTAACCGGGCCCCTTCTCGGGGTCGTACGGCGAATCGCTGCCGAACAGGACCCGGTCCGGGCCGAAGAACTCGACGGCGCAGCGCAGGGCATGGGTGGCACCGAAGAGCGCGGTGTCGGCGTAGAACATCCTGAAGTAGTCCACCGGGCGCTTGGTGAGCGGGTAGCCGGTGACGTCCTCCCGCTGGTGGGGCGGGGTGCGGGAGCCGAGCTGGTCCCAGCCAGGGCCGACCCGGCCGGAGAAGTGCGGGATCATGCTGCCGCCGTGGTGGATCAGGAACTTCAGGTTCGGGTAGCGCTCCAGGACGCCGGAGAAGACGATGCGGGCCATGAAGGCGGACAGGTCGTACTCCCAGCCGAACGTCCACCAGATCTCGTACTTGGAGCGCTCCTCGGTGGGGTAGTCCGCCCAGCCGGAGTTGCGGCAGGGGTGGACCTGCACGAGGAGATCGAGTTCGGCGCAGCGCTGCCAGAACGGCTCGAAGCGGTCCTCGTCCAGCGGGTGTCCCTGCACATGGGTGTAGATCTGCACCCCGACCGCGCCCAACTGGTGGACGGCCCGGTCGAGTTCGGCGATCGCCGTGTCGACGTCGGTGAGGGACACGGCGGCGCAGAAGCCGGCGAAGCGGTCGGGGTGCTTGGCCACGAGTGCGGCCAGTCCGTCGTTGCCCCGTCGCGCGAAGTCGGCGGAGACCTTCGGGCCCCGAAGTCCTCAACGGGCGGGGCGGCGAGGTTGATGACCTGCCGGTAGCCCGGAAACTCGTCCAACTGCCGGAAACGGACGTCCAGATCGACCAGCGCGGGGATGTTCATGATGCGCTGGCGCAGGTTCGCCACCGCCGCGACGCCGTCCAGCGCGAAGAGGCGCTCGGCGTAGTCGCGCGGAAGCACGTGACAGAACGCGTCGAGCTTCTCGAACTCCGGCGCTCCGGCAGCGGCCTCGTCCACGGTCCTCGGTTCCGTCATCTCGCCCATCGTCCTTCCGTCCGTCGCCCGAACCATCTGTGCATTCGATTGCGCAATCGAATGCACAATAGGTCATGCGTCGGCGGCAGGGGAACCCGTGGGACCGCGTCGTCGCATGCCACGGGGTAGCGGCGGCCACTGGCAGAGACCAAGCCCAGCCCCTTCGAGAACCCCACCGGGCTCCGGCTCGGAATCTCCTCCTAAGCCGGGTCGAGGTTCACGGCCGGGACGGTGACCGCCGTCGCCGACTGCTGATTGCTGAGCTGGAGGCGGTCGCCGAACCCCTCCGTGCCGAGGATGGCCGAGCGCTCCGGGAGCACGCCCCAGACGAAGAGATCGAGGTCGGGGAGGTCCTGTAGGTCCGTCAGATCGAGCACCTCGGGACCATCACCGTCCAGCCCCAGTTCCAGGGTCGTGAGGTGGGGAAAGGCCCTGCGCAACTCTCCGATGCGGGCGTGGTCCCGCAGGCCGCCGATCTTCAGGCTCCGAACACGAGGGTTCGGGGCGAGGGAGGTCAAGTCGTCGAGGGAGCCGATTCTCAGCTCGATCCGGGTGAGCCGGGGCGCGTGGAGCGCGGCCCGGAGGATGTCCGGCACGCTCCGGTTGCCCCAGAGGACCAGTTGTTCCATGTACGTCCAGGACTTCAGGTCGACGAACGCCCTGCCGTATTCCGCCCCGAGCACCAGTTCACGAACGCCCGGATGCGGCGGGAGGACCGCCGAGCCCGAACTGAGCCTGAGATAAGACAGGTTGAGGTCACACAACGCGGAGAGGTCCGTGAGTGACCGGCAGTCCCACACCTCAAGCCGTGTCAGGCCCAAGCGGCCTCGGAGGAAGTCGAGGTTCCTGATCACCGGGTTTCCGCGCAGCGCGAGCGACACCAGGTCCACCGGCAGACAGGCGTCCAGTTCGGCCTCCGGATACGAACCGCTCACCGAGATTTCGGCGATGGACCCGAAAACACTCAGCAGCTTGAGCTTCTCCTGCTGGTCGACGGCCAGAAAGGGCACGTGCGTCCCTGCCAGCACCTCGTCGGCGTACGCCTTCAGGGGATGGGCGTCCCACACCCTGGCGAGTTCGCTGCGGACCTGCGGATCCGGATGCGTAGCGTATTTCCGAAGTTTCTGTCGTGCCTTGTCACTGCGCACGAGTGCGAGCAGCCGCACGGTGGACCGGGTCACCGAACTGTCGGGACCGTCCGAGTCCGGCTGCACTTCCACGGCCCAGTCGCCCAGCGCCGCCATGTCCTCGACCTCCGTGTCCAGCGGCGGCATCAGCGCGCCCACACGGCTCTTCAGCGACCACATCAGTCCGGAGCTCAGCTGCCGCAGGCTGACCGCACAGCGGGCCGCCAGGACGTACAGGAAGCACCGCTGCTCCCGGCTCATCGCCTCGTCCCCGAAAGCGATGAGGTGCTCGATGAACCTTTCGGCGTCCCAGCGTGACGCGTGGCCGACGCCCAGCACGATCACGTCCTGCCAGGCTTCGTTGCCGGCGTGGTTCAGGAGTTCGGGGAGGTATCCGCTCTCGTGGAACTCCTTGGCCGCCAGGAAGTCCTGGAACGTGCGGTGGATGAACTGGATCGCGTTGTCCGCACGTTCCTGGAGCAGTCCGCTGCGGTCGAGCAGGAAGCGGAGGATGCGGTCGGGGGTGCCCTGTTCCTGGACCTGCGGCATGTCCCGTACCGGCACTGTGAGTTGGTGGACGGCCTCGTCATGGGTCATCTGCTGCTGTCCGGTCCGCACCAGCCAGATGGCGAGCCGCTGGAGCAGCGCGTGCTGGTCGTCGGGTTCCAGCGTGATGTGGTCGACGTGCCGGACGCCCCGCCCCACGTCGCGCCCGCCGAGGAGCATCGCGAGGGCGGCCCGGTACAGCGACCAGCGTGTGGTGGGCAGCAGTCCCCGGCGGCGGCGGTGCAGCGCGCAGATCACGGCACACAGCAAGGGGGTGCGGGCGAGGTCGCCGAGCGCGGGGTTCTTCTCCAACTGGTGCAGGAGGTCCTCTTCGAGGAAGGTGAGGAGTTCCTGTTCCTCGCCGCCGCGCCCGGTGTCGTAGAAGTGATCGCATTCGAGGCGGGCCGCGTTGTGCCAGGCCTGGACGAAGGCACGGATGTCGTCGTCGCTCATGGGCAGCAGCGTGAGCTCGGCGAAGCGGTCCTGTTCGAGCCACTGTTCCTCGACCGCGTTGGGGCGGACGGTCGCCACGCACCGGGTAAGGGGGTAACGGTCGAGGAGGTCCGAGAGCCAGCGCCGGGCTTCCTCCCGCTGCGGCGCGGACACCTCGTCCAGGCCGTCCACCAGGAGCAGTGCCCGGCCCGCCGTGAGTACCCGCGCGGCCCAGCCGTCGGGCGGCCCGCCCGAGATGGTCTTGCTCGCGGAGAGGAGTTCCGCCACCGAGGGGAAACCACCGCGTGCGTGCACTTCGCGCAGGGGGATCACGAACGGCACGAGCCCGTTCAGTTCGGTGAGCTGCTCGCCGAGGGTGCCGCCGGCGGCATGGGCCGCGAGCCACCACACGAGCGTCGTCTTCCCGGCCCCCGCCTCGCCCCGGAGCAGCACGCGGGGCCGTCTGGCCAGCAGGTCCTCGATGCGCCGCGTGATACCCCAGTCCGGTTCGGACCACGACCTCTCCGCGTGCGCGCTGGATTCGGCCCGCAGACTCAGGTAAGCGGTGTCGAGGTCCCAGCGGGCCTCGCTCCGGCCGAGTTCCTCGATGCCGAAGATCTCCGTCCTGCGGTACTGGGAGCTGAGATCCTTCGCGTACTGCGCCTCGAAGTCCTCGTCCTTGGGGTGTACCTGGGTGATCTTCTCCGGCCGCGAATTGGGCGGGAACGGCCCGTCGCTCACATCGGCGGACCTGATCAGCGCCCCTTCGATCCGGAGGTGGTCACGGCCTCGCGGCACCTGGGTCACCACGCCGAGCAGCACAGGACCCGCGAAGACCGGAGCGCCCGACAGCCCGGCGAGAGGCGTGGTTCCGTCCCCTGGCTCCTCGGCCGCCGACCGCTCCAGTTCGCAGACGAGGCCACCCCTCATCCGTCCGGCCATCGGCAGCACGGTCGCGCGGTACTGGTCGTACTCCAGATCCTCACACTGATCCCCATAGCGCTGGACCGCGGGGAAGCCGACGATCTGGCAGTGCGACAGAGGAGAGTCGGTGGCGACCTCGCCGTACCTCAAGCGGCCCAGGGGCGCGGCGCGTTCGGCACTGATGACGTCTCTCTCGGCGAGCATCACCGCCACGTCGTTCTCCTTGTCCGCCCAGCCGAGCTTGCACATCACCGGTTCGCCCGACAGGGGATGAAACACCTCGACGCGCCGGCTGTCGGCCACCACGTGCCACGCGGTGAGCACCTGCCGCCGGTCGAGCAGCACCCCGCTGCCCTGCCCCTCGCCCCACACCACGACGACGCGGTCCAGGGCGCTTCCCCCGTTCACCGCCCGCCCTCGCCCCCGCCGAACTTCCGTACGCTCCCCAGGTTCTCGTTCCGCACCTTCCACGGGCGCCCGGTCCGCGAGTCCAGCGCCTTGAGTGTGACCGCGACCCGATGGGTACGCGTACGGCTGCCGCCCGCGTCCGCCCCCGCCTCGACGACCCACGCCTTCACCTTGACGCCGCCCTGTATCTGTTTCTGGAGCTCGACGTTGAACTCCAGCTCGATGTCGCCCACTTCGAAGACCACGTCCTGCCCGGACGCCCGGGACGCCGCGAGCATCAGTTGATCTCGTACGACTTGCACGGCGTCGGCCAACTCGATGCGGCTGTCGGCGTGTTCATCCGGCATGCGTCCCCCTTGACGGCCGTTCGGCGATGCCACGCTAGTGTTTCTCCCGACGATTCGTCAGGACTTCACCCGGAACGGCCCGCCGCAGACGGCGCATGAACTACGAGCGGAGACCACCGAGTTGCGGGCTCGGGTCGCGGCTGTTCGTCGTGCAGTCCCATGTGGGGAGGCACTGCGGGACGCGTTCAGGAGTCCGGGAGCTCAGGACATCGTGCCGACGACCGAGAAGACGTCGCCGATCCTCGCGTCCTCGTAGAACCACTTGGCGTCGGCCGAGTCCAGGCCGATCCAGCTACCCCCGGTGTCGTGCGTGCCGGTGCTCTTCTCTTTGTAGGAGAAGGCGATGCCGACGTAGACCGGCTCGTCGCGGGCGTCGCGCAGTTCGACCGCGAGGGAGACCTCCGTGGTGTAGGCGGTTGCGCCGGTCAGTTCGGTGACGGTCACCACCTTGGTCTCGTGCTTCCTGTAGACCGTCAACGGCCCCACGATCTTTGGGCTGTCGGGAAGGCCGTAGGTCAGCGGCATGACCCGGTCCCCGACGACCAGCGCGCGCTTGCCGAGGCCGACCGTGCCGGCGACGGGCGCGCGCAGTACGGGAGTTGGCGCCTCGCCGGAGGTGACGCGGGGTGAGGGGACAGGGTCGGCGTGGGTGGCGGCCGGAAGCTGACGCTCGTTCCCGTCCCTCGCGGAGTCCGGGAGACCCACGGTCAGCGCGTACGCCACCACCGCGACGGCGACCGCACCCGCGCCCAGTGTCCCCGCCATGCGACGGCGCGACCGGCGCCCGGCACGGCCGCGGATCTCGGCGCCGGTGAGAACCGGACGGCTTTCCTGTCGCGCGGCCAACTCGCGCAGTTCTGCGGAGAGTTCAGTCGAGTGTTCGGTGGAGAGTTCATCCGACACGGCCGCTCTCCTTCCGGTTCCGGACCGGGCCGTCCGCCGTCTCGTCCGGAGTCAGCTGCTTCGCCAGTGCCGCTCTTCCCCGGTACAGCCTTGCCTTGACGGTCCCCACGGGCGCACCCGTGTCGGAGGCTATCTGCTCGACACTCACGTCACACAGATGGTGCAGGACGATCACCATCCGCTGGGCCTTGGGCAGTTGGCGCAACGCGGCGACAAGTGCCGTGTGATCAGGGCCGGGTCCGGGGGTGGAATCGGGCGGTGGAGTACGGCGGACCAACTCCAGCCAGCGCCTGGCCCGGCGCCAGCGGCTGACCGCCAGCCGCATGGCGACCGTACGGATCCACGCCTCGGGTGCCTCGTCCGCGAGGAAGTCCGCGCGCCGGTCCCAGGCTCGTACGAACGCCTCCTGGACCACGTCCTGCGCCTCTTCCCTGTCTCCGGTGAACGCCGAGAGCTGGCCGGTCAGACGGGGAAACGTGGCTGCGTAGAAAGCGTCGAACTCGTCCTCGGTCATGACCTCACCGGAGTCTTGGAATTCCCGTGCAACCTGACCGCCCTCGCCGTGCGTACAGGTCCCGATGGCCGCGTCCGTCACAACACGCCCCACAGGAAAGACGACAGACACGCGTCCCTGGATCCACTTCCCCCACAGCCGTACCGGAGGACCCCCGAAGTGCCGCACTCCCACGACGACTTCGCCGCCTACGCCCACGCGCGCCTGCCCGGGCTGGTCACCACCGCCCACCTGCTCTCCGGCGACCCGGGCGACTCGATCAACCCGCGCAACCCGAACGACCCTCGCGAGGCGACCGAGTTGGCCCGGAGAACCCTGGTGCGGGTGTGCGCGCGGTGGCGCCGGATACCTCGGGACGACGTGGACTTCTATGTACGACGGTTCCTGGTCAAGGAGTGTCTGCGCGGAGCTCGGGGGCGGGGGCGGACGCGGGGACAGCGACGGGAGCGCCGCCAAAAGGCCCTTCCGCAGGGCGTGTTGGCACACCTGACCACGCGCCAACGGGTCGTCCTCGTGCTGCTGCACTGGGAGGGTCTGCGCGAGGCGGAGATCGCCCAGTTGCTCGGCTGGTCGGCCGGTGCGGTCAGGAGCCGGGCCCGGCGTGGGTTGACGGCGTGCGGAGGTGACGCGGAACGGCTGCGCGCGGCCCTCGCGGAGGCCGCCGCCGGGGTCGTCCCGTCCGACGTCCCGTCCGACATTCCGCTCGGCGTTCCGTCCGGCGTTTCGCTCGATGCCGTAGAGCAACGAGGCCGGGCGCTACGACGGCGCCGTAGCGGCGTGATCGCGGCCTCCTGTGGGCTGTTGCTCGTGCCGGGGGTCGTGTTCGGCGCGGGCCGGTTCGTGGGTGGCGGCTCCGCGGGCGGGGCGGGCGGCGGGGCTGCCGACGTGGCGCAGGGCCCGATCCGGATCGTCGCACCCGGCGAACGGGTGGACGCCGTACCGGGGGTGCAGGTCTGGCTGACCACGGACGGCAAGCACTGGTCGACTCCGGAGCGGCCCAACCAGTTCCGGGGCCTGACCGGCGGCAGGTACAGCAAGGAGGGCACTCCGGGTGTCTCGGCTCAGCCCGAGCCCGTGAACAGCGGGTATTTCGTGTCGGGCCTGTACCGCGGCCTGTCCGCGGACCCGGCTCGGGTCGAGGTCACCGTCGACGACCGAAGGATCACCGGTACGGTCCTCACGCTGGCGGGCAGCCCGGGCTGGGGTGTCTGGTACGCACGCGCACCGCTGACGCCGGAGGAGATCAAGTCCAGCTCCGTCGACGGTGGCCCGACCGTCACGGTGTACGACGCGGCCGGCAAGGTCGTCGTACGGGGCGGGGCCGACGAGTGAAGCGCCCCACGATGCCCTGGAACCGGCCCGACACGAGCCGGTCTCCGCGTGCGAAACGCCCCGCCGGCTCACACCGCGTCCGTGCCCGTGCCCGCGCCCACCTGCGGCGCATCCCGCTCCGCCTGCGCCTCCGCCGCACCCGGGGCCGCCTGCTGCGCCGGCTGATCACGGCCCTTGTCGTACTGATCGCGACGCTCTGCACAGCCGCGGTCGTCGCGTACCGCCTGACGGACATCCCCGAGCCGCACCCGGAGACCGTCACGCAAAGCACGGTGTTCGTCGACGACAAGGGCTCCTACCTGGGCCGGCGCGGCCCGGTCGACCGCCAGGAGGTACCGCTGTCGCAGGTACCGCGTTACGTCCAGGACGCGGTGATCGCGGCCGAGAACCGCTCCTTCCGCACGGACGACGGCGTCTCGCCGCGAGCCATCGCCCGCGCGGTGCTCGCCTCGCTGACCGGCGGCGAACGGCAGGGCGGTTCCACCATCACCCAGCAGTACGTGAAGAACGCACTCCTGAGCCCGGAACAGTCCCTGTCCCGCAAGGCCCGCGAGGCCCTGATCGCGATCAAGCTCGACCGCACCCGGTCCAAGGACGACATCCTGGCGGGCTATCTCAACACGGTCTACTTCGGCCGGGGTTCGGCCGGCATCCAGGCGGCCGCGCGCAACTACTTCGGCGTCGACACCCGGAACCTGACCGTCTCCCAGGGCGCCGCACTGGCATCGATCGTCAACATCCCGTCGTACTACGAGAAGGCGGGCTCCGACCCGAAGGTGACCGCGACGCTCAAGGCCCGCTGGGCATGGGTCCTCGACGCGATGGCGACAAGCGGCGCCATCACGCCGAGACAACGCGCCGATGCCGCCTTCCCCGCCTTCCGTTTCTATCCGCCGGGGACGACCGAGGGGCAGCGGCAGTACATGATCGACGTGGCGGCGCAGGAGGCCGCGGACCGACTCGGCATCACCGAGGACCAGTTGGCCCGCGGCGGCTACACAGTGCACACCACGTTCGACCTGGCCCTCCAGGACGCGACCACGGAGGCGGTGAAGAACCGCAATGACCTCAAAGACAACAAAGGCAACAAGGACGGCAAGGACATCACGCTGCACACGGCCGTCGTGGCGATCAAGCCCGGCGACGGGGCGGTCCGGCTGCTGTACGGAGGGTCGGACTACGCGCGGCAACCGTTCAACGACGCGGTGGGCGGCGCGGTGGAGGCGGGAACGGCACTGGACCCCTTCGGCAAGGTCCTCCTCGGCGCCCCGCTGACCGACCTGCGGAAGTCCCCGGCCCCCACCCCCCTGAAGCTGGCCTCGGCCTACGCGACCGTGGCGGCGAACGGGCTGTACGCGACCCCGTACACGGTCACGAAGATCACCCGGGACGGCCGGCAGGTGTACACCGCGCACCCTGCCACGCGGCGCGCGCTGGACGAGAAGGAAGCGTTCATGGTGAACGCGCAGATGTCCAAGACATCGGATGCATCCGCTAAGTCCGCTACGTCCGCGGAGGCGATCCCTTCGGTCCCCAGCGCCCTGAAGACTCCTCAGATCTCCTTCACCGCCGGAGCGGGCGGCGGCATCACCCGCCGGACCCTCTGGTCCACCACCCTGGACCCCCAACTCACCCTGACAGTCGCCCTCTTCGCCGACCGCCCCGGCGAGAAGAAGAACACGACCGTCCCCGCCCAACTCCCGAACGATCCGCCGCCGGTCGAGTCCGCGGAGGAGACGGCGGCGCAGATCTGGCGGCTCGCGACCAGGGGGACGGAATAGGCGCCGGTCAGTCCGCGGGCCCCCCGCCGCCACCCGGCCGTATCAACCCGCTCTCGTACGCCAAGATCGTCGCCTGTACCCGATCCCGTAGCCCCAGCTTGGTCAGCAGGGCGTTGACGTGGGTTTTCACGGTGCCTGTGGTCACGCCGAGGGCTGTTGCGATCTCCGCGTTGGCGAGGCCCGAGGCGATGTGGAGGAGGACTTGTCGTTCGCGTGGGGTGAGTGCCGCGAGGGCGCCGGTGACCGCGGGTGGTGGGGGTGCGCCCTGGGCGAAGGTGTCGATCAGGCGGCGGGTGACGGCCGGGGCGAGGATGCCCTCGCCGGAGGCTACGACGCGGAGGGCGTTCAGGAGTTCCTCGGGCTGGGCGTCCTTGAGGAGGAAGCCCGAGGCGCCCGCCCGCAGGGCCTCGTAGACGTAGGCGTCCAGGTCGAAGGTCGTCAGGACCAGGACACGCGGGGCCGTCTCCAGCGCGGTGATGAAACGGGTCGCCGTCAGACCGTCCATGCCGGGCATCCGGATGTCCATCAGGACCAGGTCGGGCGCCTCTCGGGTGGCCAGTTCGACGGCAGTCGCGCCGTCCCCCGCCTCACCGACCACGGTCAGGTCGGGTTCCGCGTCGACGATGGCGGCGAACCCCGCGCGGACCACCGCCTGGTCGTCCACGACCATCACACGTGTGGCGACGGGGACACCTCCTCGGCGGGGACCGGCAGCAACACCCTTACCGTACCGGGCTGTTCGAAGGCGATGCGGGCTTCGGCGGCGGTGGCCTGTGCGCGTAGGCGGTCGGTGACCGGGCCGTTCACGGCCAGGCGTACGCCGGTGATCGTCAGGTGCAGCACGCCTCGGCGCCGACGTCGGCGCAGTCGTATCCGGACCGGCCCTCGGTCTCCCGCGCCGAGTGCCGTTTCCAGCAGCCGGTACGCCGTCAGGATCACCGGTTCCGGCAGACCTGCGGGCGACTTGGGGACACCGCGCACGGTCACCTTTCGCCCGGCAAGGCCCGCTGTCCGGCACAGGTCGGCGAGGTCGGCGGCGGTGGGTTGTGTCAGGCGTGAGTGTTCGTTGCCCTGTGCGTCTGCGGACGCCTCCGCGTCTACGTCCGCGTCGCTCATCTCGTGCAACAGTTCCCGCATCGCGGCGAGCGTCGCGCGGGCCTCCGCGGCCACCTCCTCCAGCCGTACCGTGTGGCTCTCCAGCCGTCCCTGGTGGGCGAGTTGGACGAGCGTCGACGTGCGGTGGAGTACCGCTTCCCGCAGCCGTGCCGCCAGTCGGTGGCGTTCCGCGCCCGCTGCCGTTCGCGCCTCCCACAGGGAGTTGCCGAGGGCGAGGTCGTCGCGGGCCACGGCACGCAGTCGTCGGGCGCGGACGACCAGACCCGCACCCCAGGCCAGGGCGAACAACAGACACAGCAGCATTCCCAGGGGTACGGCGATCAGCGCCCCGGTGAGCGCGGACGCGGGCTCACCGGCCAACTCGCCGTCGGCGGCGGCCGTCACGGTCAGCGCGCCGGCACTCGCGCCCGCGGTCACGAGCGGGGCGGGCCAGGTGCGGGTGGCGCCGCGGCCGTAGGCGCCGAGGGTGTAGACGGCCAGCGTCTCGGCCGGCAGCCCGCCCGCCAGGAACGGCGACACCTGACCCGACAGCGGGACGAATGCGCAGGCCGGCGGCCACAGCCATGACGTGACCAGTACTGCGGTCAGAACCAGCCAAGGCGCGCGTCGGCGCCACAGCAGCGGCAGCGCGTGCAGGGCGAGCAGCACGGACACCAGAGCGATGGCCCCGGCCCCGGTCGAGCCCTCGGCCCAGTCCTCCGCCGCCGTCAGCAGGACGACCAGCGGAAGTACGGTCGCCGTGAACATCAGCGCGCCGTCCGCCAGGCGCTGCTCTCGCGGGTGATCACGGCGACGAGCGGGACGCACGGCGGACCGCAACGGGCCTGTGGGGTCGGGAAGTTGAGCACGGACACGCCAGCCTCCCTCGGGGCCGGGGCCGGGGCCGGGGCCGGGGCCGGAACGCGAACCTAAGCCCGAACCCGCCCCCGCCCCCGCCCCGAATCCAGGACCAGGCCCCGCCGTCAGCACCCCGCCCACCGCCGCCGCGCGCTCCCGCATTCCCGTGACTCCCCGGCCCGACCCCATGCCCGTGTAATCGGCGGAGCCCCGCGCGGCGGTGTTGTCCACGGTCAACTCCAGTGCTCCGCCCACGCGTTGGACGTCGACCCGTACGGCCGCCCCGGGTGCGTGGCGCAGGGCGTTGGTGAGGGCCTCGCGGATGATGCCGTGGGCCGCCTCGGCGGCGGGGCCGGCGAGGTCGTCGGGGAGTTCGGTGGCGATCGGGCGGCCCAACCGGCTGAATCCGGCGATGAGTTCATGGATACGGTCGGTCATCGGGCGGGCTTCGGTGTGGCGCGGGTCCCGCATCACCGCGACCAGACGGTGGATCGCCGTCAGCGTCTCGCGGCCGGTGCGTTCGGCGAACTCCAGTGCCTCGGCGACGAGTTCCGGCCTGCGGTCGCCAAGTCTGCGGGCCACATCGACGGTTACCACGACCGAGGTCAGATGGTGTGCGCCGACGTCGTGCAACTCGCGGGCGAGCCGGGCGCGTTCGGCCTCGCCGGCCCGCTGTCGCCGCTCCTCCGCGCCGGCCAGCAGACGGGCCGCCGCCAGCCTCCTCGCCGACCACTGCCGGCGCGCCAGCCCGAGGCCCGCGCAGACGACGTACGTGCCCGCCACGATGGCCAGTTGGGTGGCGAGCGCCGGGTGGGACCCGAACCGTACGGCCGCCGGCAACCAGGACACGCCTACGGTCGCGGCGAGGGCCCGCGAGGTCACCGCGGCCGGGCAGCGGACCGCGACGGAGTACAGGGCGACCGGCAGACCCAGGTCCGCGTAGGCGTCGTAGGCCGTCGTCTGGCCGAGTGCCGATGCGCCCAGGGTCCACAACAGGGCCCGCACGGGCGTGCGTTGGCGTCGGCTGAGGGCGACGGTCTCCACCGTGACGGCGACGAGCAGGCCTGCGACGCCCACCGGGCCCGGTGTCCGGACGTCCAGGAAGGCGGCCGCGGGGCCGAGCTCCGCCAACTGCACGGCGACGAGCAGCAGCGGCAGCGCCCAGTGTCGTGTCGTCGTCTCCATGTGGGGACGAGCGTAGAACTCGCCGCACGGAACGGGGACTTCACCGCGGGGGCTTCTCTATCTCTGGGTAGAGGCCTCGTTCCTCCGTTGCGTCGACGACTCGGTGTCCGGGCGACGGAATGCTTACGGCCATGGACATCACTTCGCTCACCGTCGTACTCAGTGTGATCGTGGTCGTCGCGGCCACGGTCCTCATCGCCTCCAACGAACCCCCGCTGTGGGTCTACCTGTTGAGCTGCGCGGGCTCGCTCCCGCTGAGCAGCGCGCTGCTCCACGGGCCCGACTTCACCTCCGCCATCGAGGACGGTTCCGCCGCCGCGTGGGCGCTGCGGCTCGCCGTCACCTCCACCGTCACCGTCGTACTGAGCTTCTTCTTCGGCAAGGACAGCCGCGCGGGCGCCGAGGACGACCCCGAGCACGAGCACACCACCGACGCGGCCCCGGCCCCTGCCCCTCGCCCTACGGCCTGAGCAGAACCTGGGCCATCTCCAACTCGACTCCCCCGCAGCCGAGTTGGACATGGTTCTTACGAACCCGGGACATCGACCCAAAATGCGCCTTATGTTCATTCCATCCCCCTGATCTCGGTCTAGCGTTGCGAATCGTCCGGCGCCGAGCGTGAGCGCCCCGCCGGCCCCCCATTCCCCTTTTCGCAAGAGGAGTACGCACGCATGACCCTCGCCAAGGCCCGCGCCTCCCGCACCTCCCGGATCACCCGCACCGTCGCCACAGGCGCCGCCATCGCCGCCGCGGCCCTCTTCGCCGCGCCCGCCGCCGTCGCCGCCGACGCCCACCACACCCCCGGCTCCCGTGCCCAACAGGGCGGCGGCTCAACGGTGTTCGTCCAGAGCGACGACACGGCCGCGAACACCGTCGTCGCCTACGCCCGCGCCGCCGACGGCACCCTCGCCCGCAAGGGCGTCTACGCCACCGGCGGCAAGGGCGGCATACTGCCGGGCACCGTCGCCGACCACCTCGCCTCGCAGGGTTCGCTCGCCTACGACCGCCACAACCACCTCCTCTACGCCGTGAACGCGGGCAGCGACACCGTGACCGTCTTCGCCGTGCACGGCACGCACCTCCAGCGGGTCCAGGAGATCTCCAGCGGCGGGAGTTTCCCGGTCAGCGTCACCTTCCACGGCAACCGGGTCTACGTCGCCAACACGCTCGGCGGCGGTTCGGTCCAGGGCTTCGTGCGGACCGGCGAACGGCTGGTGAAGGTCCCCTCCTGGAACCGCGACCTCGGGCTGGACAAGGCGACTTCGGCCGTCGGGCAGATCTCCTTCACCCCGGACGGCTCGAAGCTCGTCGTCACCACGAAGGCCTCGGGGCAGAGCATCGACGTCTTCCCGGTCGGCGCGCACGGCGGTCCGTCCGCGCGTCCCGTGGTGACCTCGACGCCGGGCGCCGTCCCGTTCGGTTTCGCCTTCGACTCCGCCGGGCGGCTCCGCGTGACGGAGGCCGGGACCAACTCGGTGGGCACCTTCACGGTCGGCCGCGACGGCAGGCTGACGGCCAAGGCGACCGTCCCGACGGGCCAGACCGCCACCTGCTGGGCGGTGACCGCCGGCAACCACCTCTACGTCTCCAACGCCGCCAGCGGCACCCTGTCCGGCTACCGGGTCGGCGCCCGGGGCGAGTTGACCGCACTGGGCAACACGGCCACCGACGCCGGCACGGTCGACGCGGCCGCCTCGTCGGACGGGCGGTACCTGTACGTCCAGACCGGCGTCAAGGGCGTGGTGGACGAGTTCCGGGTCGGCGCGAACGGTTCACTCACCGCGATCGGCTCGGTCGTCGTACCGGGTGCGGTCGGCGGCGAGGGCATCGTCGCGGGCTGACCGACACCGGCAGCGACACCGGCAGCGGCACCTTCACCGACCACGGCAGGACAGGCACCGGGGCCTCCGCACAGCGGCGGGCCCCGGACCCGTACCCCCCTCCCCGCGTTTTCGTTGGCACCGCATCCAATCCAAGGTCCCGGCGGGAACGGATTACGTCCGGACATGTCCCGACCGCGGAGGCCCTCGGTGAAAGAAGCAGTGCATATCGGCAGGAACCCGGCCCCAGGGCCCGACCTGGAGGAGCTGGTCGGCCGGGTGGCGCTCGGGGACGAGGACGCCTTCGCCGGTGTCTACGACGCCGTGGCGGCCCCGGTGCTGGGGGTCGTGCGGGCCGTGCTGCGCGACCAGGCGCAGTCGGAGGAGGTGACACAGGAGGTGCTGGTGGAGGTGTGGCGGACCGCTCCCCGCTACCGGCGCGACCGCGGTACCGCAGTCAACTGGATCCTCACCCTGGCGCACCGCCGGGCGGTGGACCGGGTGCGCTCGGTGGACGCCGCCGCCGCCCGCGACCACAAGGCCGCGCTGCTGGACCGGCTCCCCGAGTACGACGAGGTGGCCGAGCGCGTCGAGGCCCGGCTGGAGCGCGAACAGGTGCGGCGCTGTCTGCGCACCCTGACCGAACTCCAGCGCCAGTCCGTCACGTTGGCGTACTACCGGGGCCTGACCTATCGCGAGGTGGCGGAGGCGCTGGCGCTACCGCTGGGAACCGTCAAGACCCGCCTGCGCGACGGCCTGATCCGCCTGCGCGACTGCCTGGGGGTGACCGCGTGACGACCACCGCCCCCCACCAGCAGACCAGCCCATACACCGCACACACGCTGCCCGACCGCCTGGGGGTGACCGCGTGACGACCGTCGATCTGCACCGGCTGACCGGTGCCTACGCCCTGCACGCGCTGCCCGAGGAGGAGAGCACCGCCTTCGAGCGGCACCTGGTGGGCTGCGAACCCTGCGCGCAGGAGACCGCCGAGCTGAGCGCGACCGCCACCCGCCTGGGACTCGCCGTCGCCTCGACGCCCCCGACCGCACTGCGCGAGCAGGTGCTGCGCCGGATCACCGCCGTCCGCCAGGAGACCCCCGGCAGACAGGTCCAGAGCCGCACCGCACGACTCGGCTCGCGCACCCGCGCGCTGTCCCGCTGGGCGCTCGCCGCCTGTCTCGCGGCGGCCACCGCCCTCGGTGGTACGGCGATCTGGCAGCACCAGCGGGCCGAGGACGCCCGCGACCAGGCACAGCGCGCCACGCGGGCGGCGGACGAGATCGCCGCCGTACTGGCCGCGCCGGACGCCAGGACGCGCGCCGCCGGGCTGGCCGGGGGTGCCACGGGGACCGTCGTCGTCTCGCGCGACCGGGACCGGGCCGTGTTCGTCGTCTCCGGGATGGCCCGTCCGCCGGGCGGGAAGGTCTACCAGCTGTGGTTCGACGACGCCGGGACCATGCGGCCGGCCGGCCTGATGAACCCCGACCGCGCCGACCAGGCCGTCCTGCTGCGAGGCGACGTCGACAGCGCGTCGGGCATGGGCATCACCGTCGAACCGGACGGCGGCTCGAAACACCCCACCTCCGCCCCGGTCGCCCTGATGACCTTCCCGAGCTGAGGCGGGTCGGTCGGACGAGGCCCGAGACCGTCACGGTGACCCGGGGCGCGGACCGCGCCGGTGTCGGGGCGTCCAGACGCCGCTCGCCCCGATGCCCCTCCCCAGCCAAGCCAGGCCCACCTCACAGCACCAGCGCGACCCGTCAGACCAGCCCGGTGACCGTCACCGTGACCCTCGGCGCGGGCCGCGCCGGGGCCACGGCGTCCAGGCGGCGCTCGACCGTGTCCCGGACGCCGCGCGCCACGTCGACGGTCCTGGCTCGCCGTAGCGCGACGACGTGGATCTCTACCCGCCAGGGACCGTCACCGTCGGGCGGAGTCATCCGCACCCCGGCGGGCGCCGCCCCGGGCCGCGACACCATCGACCGCAGCCGGTCGGTCAGCCCCGGCCGGAGGAAGGCGACGCCCGAGACGCCCTCGACGGCCGTGGCGACCTCCGCGGCGAGCGTCGCGTGCGTGGGGTTCCCGTACGGCGCGGAATCCTCGGAGTGCTGCGCGGTCATGCCGTACCGCCTTCCTGATCGTCATCGTCATCGTCGGACATCGGGGTGGACACGAGGTCCGTCACGCGGATGTCGACTGCCGTGACCCCCATGCCCAGTTCACGGTCCGCCGCCTCCCACACGCGTTCGCGCACCTGGGCGGCGAGCTCGGGCAGGGGCGCGTCGGCCGGGGCGTGGATGTCGAGGCGGACCTCGACCGTGCCGGCGTCACCGCCGTCGGCACCACCGTCACGGAGGCGGCAGGAACCGGCCCGGACACCCGGGACCGTCTCCGCCGCGGCGCGCAGCGCGCGGGCCGCGACCGCCTCCATGATCCACAGGTCCTCGGCGGGTTCACCGAGGGGCAGGGGACGGCCCGGACGCAGTTCGAGGCGTACGACGTCCATGATCCGCCGGGTCAGCGGCTCGGTGTCGTAGGCGGCGGCGGAGGTGTCCGTCTCCGCCTGAAGGCCGCGCACCACGGACTCCAGGTCGTCGAGTCCGTGGACGGCCTGTCGGCAGTGCGGGCAGGACCGGAGGTGGGGATCTTCGGTCTGCCGCTCCCAGTCGTCCCAGGTCCGTGACAACAGCCTTCCGCACGGCAGGAGTTCGTCGTCGGCCTGGGCGGACGCGTTGTTCGGCGGGTCGGTGCGGTCGGTCATCGCCAGGCCCCCAGTGCTTGGGTCAGAGATCGGCGGGCGCGGAAGACACGGGCGCGGACGGCCTCCTGGCTGATGCCGACCGCGTCCGCGATGAACTCGTAGGAACGGCCGTCCAATTCGCGCAGCACCCAGCAGGCGCGCTGTTCGGCCGACAGCAGGTCGAGGGCCTCCCGCAGCTCGCGGACCGCGTCGCGGCCCTCGGCGATCCGGGCCGGGGAGGTGGTGTGTTCGGCCGCCGGGACGTCGTCCGCCGCCTCCAGCGAGGCGACGGGTCTGCGCGAACGCAGCACGTTCAGGCAGCGGTTGGTGACGATCCGGTACATCCAGGTGCCGAAGGCGGAGCGGCCCTGGAACTCCGGGAGCCTGCGCCAGGCGCTGAGGAAGGCGTCCTGTACGGCGTCCTCCGCCTCCGCCGCGGTGCCGAGCAGGCTCGTGGCGAGCCGGAGCAGCGCCGGTGCGTGCCGTTGCACGAGCACGGCGAAGGCGTCCTCGTCCCCCTCCGCGGCCCGGACCGCGAACAGGGCGTCGTCCGTATCCGCCACCACTGGGCGACTCCTCTCGTCCGGTCTGTCCGAGGGTTGGACACAGCCGCTCGGTGGCTGTGACGCGGGTGCGCCCTCTTGTTTTTCTTCCGGAGCCGAAGCGTGCGCGGATTGGCCGGAAAGGGAAATTCATCCGATCGTGGGGCCGACCAATCCGCGCGGCTTTCGGGGCCGGATTCCCCCCGTGACCGAGAACGAGAAGAAACCCACCAAAGCACTGCTGCCGCTCGCCGCGCTCAGCGGCGCGCTGGCGGGTTTCGCCGCGCTCGCGGTCGCCGAGGCCGTGGCGGGCGGGACGCGTCCGCAGGCCGGGCCGGTCGTCGCGGTCGGGGGCGCGGCGATCGACCGTACGCCCGCCGCCGTGAAGGACTGGGCGATCCGCCATTTCGGTACCGACGACAAACTCTTTCTCCAGCTGGGAATTCTCGCGGTACTGGCGCTTTTCGCACTGGCTCTGGGAATTGTCGCGCTGCGATTCCGGCGTACGGGGGCGGCCGGTGTGCTGCTGTTCGGAGTCGTCGGCGCCCTCGCGGCGACCGGCCGCCCGGACTCCACCGGGATCACCGACGCGCTGCCCTCCGTGGCCGGCGCCGTCGTCGGAGCGGTGGTGCTGTACGTCCTGGTCGGCCGGCTCCGGCCCCGGGGATCGGCCGCGGAGGCCGTAGCGCCACCCGGTGCGGGATGGGACCGGCGCGGTTTCGTGATCGCGGCGGGTGCCGCGGCCGTCGGCTCCGCCGGTGCCGGGCTGCTCGGGCGTTCGCTGAGCGGTGCCGGTGGCCGGGACGCGGTCGCCTCCCGCCGGAACCTGGTGCTGCCGGTACCGGGTTCCCGGGCCGGGGCCGTACCGAAGGGCGCCCAGCTGCGCGTCCCCGGCGTCAGCCCCTTCGTCACCGCCAACGCCGACTTCTACCGCGTCGACACCGCCCTGGTGGTGCCCAAGGTGGACGCGACGACCTGGCGGCTGCGCATCCACGGCCAGGGCGTACGGCACCCGCTCACCCTCACCTTCGACGACCTGCTCCGGCGCGAACTGGTCGAGCGCGACATCACGCTCACCTGTGTGTCGAACGAGGTCGGCGGCCCGTACGTCGGCAACGCGCGCTGGATCGGCGTACGACTGGCCGATCTGCTCGCCGAGTCGGGCGTGAAGCCGCCCTCCGAGGGAGGCCCCGCCGACCAGTTGGTGGCGCGTTCCGTGGACGGCATGACGATCGGCAGCCCGGTCGAGGACGTGATGGACGGCCGCGACGCCCTCCTCGCGCTGGGCATGAACGGCGAACCGCTGCCCTTCGCGCACGGCTTCCCCGTCCGCATGGTCGTGCCCGGCCTGTACGGCTTCGTCTCGGCCTGCAAATGGATCAAGGACATCGAGCTGACGACGTTCGACGCCTACGACCCCTACTGGGTCAAGCGCGGCTGGGCGCGGAAGGCGCCGATCAAGACCGAGTCGCGGATCGACACCCCGAAGCCGTTCGCCCGGCCCAAGTCCGGGACGGTGATGGTCGCCGGGGTCGCCTGGGCCCAGCACCGCGGCATCGACAGGGTCGAGGTCCGCGTCGACGACGGCCCCTGGCAGGAGGCCCGGCTGGCCGCCGAGGACACCCGCGACACCTGGCGCCAGTGGTCCTTCCCCTGGCAGGCGACCAGGGGCGGCCACACCCTCACCGTCCGCGCCACCGACCGCACCGGCGCGGTGCAGACCGACAAGCGGACCAAGACCATCCCCGACGGCGTGAGCGGCCGGCACTCGGTGGTCGTGACCGTCGACTGACCCCACAGACCCTCTGCCCCCTTCTCCACCGCCCCCTCCCCCACCGACCTTCTTTCCCCGACCCCGCGTACCGGCGCCCGTCGCCGTACCGATCACAAGGAGAACCCGCATGAACACCCGTATCCGCCGTACCGCCGTCGTCCTCGCCGCCGCGGCCGTGCTGCCGGTGGCCCTGAGCGCCTGCTCCGACAGCGGCAGCGACTCCACGAAGGCCGACTCCTCCACCAAGGCGTCCGCCACCGCCACCGACAACAGCATGAGCGGCTCCGACGCCGGCACGGCCGACCAGCCCTTCGGCACCGGCTGCGCTGCCGTCCCGAAGAGCGGCTCCGGTTCCTTCGACGGCATGGCCCAGGACCCGGTGGCCACCGCCGCGTCCAACAACCCGGCGCTGTCCACGCTCGTGGCGGCGGTGAAGAAGGCGGGCCTCGTCGACACCCTCAACAACGCCCAGAACATCACCGTGTTCGCGCCGACCAACGACGCCTTCGCGAAGATCCCGAAGGCCACCCTGGACAAGGTCCTGAACGACAAGGCCCAGCTGACCAAGATCCTCACCTACCACGTCGTAGGCCAGAAGCTGACGCCCGCGAACCTGGAGAACGGCTCCTTCGACACCCTGGAGAAGTCGAAGCTCACCACCGCCGGCTCCGGTGAGTCGTACACCGTCAACGACTCCGCGAAGGTGGTCTGCGGCAACGTCAAGACGGCCAACGCCAACGTCTACATCATCGACACCGTGCTGATGCCCGCCAGCTGACGTCGGCTTGATGCCGGTCGGCTGACGCTCCGAAGGATTTCCCGTGCCCGCCGCGTCACAGACGCGGCGGGCACGGGTCTGAAGAAGTGAGAGCACATCGGCCACGAGACAGAGACACGAGACAGAAAGAGGTATGCCATGACCACGCAGACCGCACCGGTCGCCACCCAGGTCCGGCCCACCAAGGACCCGGCCACCACCGACGTCTCCGGCGGAGCCACCGGCGCCGGTCAGCCCGCCGCCGACCGCGGTCGTACGTCGATCGCCGATGTCGTCGTCGTGAAGGTGGCCGGTATCGCCGCCCGGGAGATCCCCGGCGTGCACGACATGGGCGGCGGCCTCTCGCGCAGCATCGGCGCCGTGCGCGACCGCGTGCCCGGTGGCCGGCCCAACGTGGGGCGCGGGGTGAAGGTCGAGGTGGGCGAGCGGCAGACGGCGATCGATCTGGACCTGGTCGTCGAGTACGGGGTGTCCGTGATGGACGTCGCCCAGGACGTCCGGGAGAACGTCATCGCCGCCGTGGAGCGCATCACCGGCCTTGAGGTCGTCGAGGTGAACGTCACCGTCAACGACGTCCACCTGCCCGACGACGACGAGCCCGCGCACACCGGCGAGGCCCGCGTGGAGTAGAGCGGCCGGTCGAGGGCACGGGCAGGAGGGGTGGATCCGGTGGAGAGGTGGAGGTGGACGGGCATGAGCACACCGTTCGTCGGGATGATCGCGGGCATGGCCCTGGCGTTCGCCGGCTGGTTCGGCGGCTTCGGCGCCTTCCTTCTGGTGGCGGCGCTCGGCGGCCTGGGCTGGGCGGTGGGCCGGTGGTTCGACCGCGGCGGCACCGTCCAGGACGTACGGGACGCGTTCGAACGGAGCCGTCGATGACCACCGCAGCACCCACACCCACACCTGTACCCACACCTGTACCCGCGGCCGCCGCACAGCGGGGCACCACCACCGTCTCGGAGCGCGCGGTCCGCAGGATCGCCGAACGCGCGACGACCGAGGCGCTGCCCGGGCGCGCGGCGCAGGCGACGGCGACCGTACGGGGCCGCAAGGCGGAGGTGTCCCTGGGCGTGACGCTCCCCTATCCGTCCTCGCTGGCCGAGGGCGTACGGGACGTCCAGCGCCATGTGGTGGACCGCACCCGGGAGTTGACGGGTCTGGACGTACCGACCGCGCGCGTCAACGTCACCTCGCTCGCGCCCCCGAGGTACTCCCGCGCTCCGGTGTCCCCGGCCGAGGAGACCAACTCGCCCAGGACACCCCGGCGTTGGTGGTCCGGGCGCCGGACCCCGGTCGCCCTGCTGACCACCTCGGCGGCAGTGGTCTGCGGTGCGCTCGCCCTCGACCTGATCCAGGTGCACACCGCCCACCACGCGGCGGCGGCCTGGCGCGTCTCGGCGGTGCACTGGCTGTCCGGGAACGGGCCCGGAGACCCGGCCGTCGTGATCGCGGGCGGCCTGACGGCCCTGCTCGGCGTCTGGATGATCGTGCTCGCGGTCACTCCGGGGCTACGTCACCGTTCCACCGTCCGTACGGCGGCCGGACGTGTCGACGCCGCCGTGGACCGCTCGGCGGTGCGGTCCCTGGTCCGCGACGCGGTGGGCGACGTGCCCGGCATCGGAGCGGTACGGGTGCGGGTACGCCGCCGGCGGATCACCGTGCGGGCGCGACTCGCCTTCGGCGACCGGGTCGAGGCGTCCGCCGCGGTGACGGCGGCCGCCGATGCCGCCGTATCCTCCTGTCGGCTGCGCCACGAGCCGCGCGTACGGGTCACCGTCACCCCGGAGCCGGTGTGGCAACCGCCGACGGCACCCGATGTGCCTTCCGTACCCTCCGCGCCCTCCGTACCCACAACCCCCCTTGTCGCCAAGGAAGTTGACCAGTGATCCGCACCGCCCACACAGCCGTCAACCGAACCGCCCTCGGCGCCACCGGACTTGCCCTCCTCCTCACCGGTTCCTGGCTCGCCGGCACGGACCGGACCGTCGCGCGCCAGTTGCCGGCCTGGTGGCCCAACACCGGTAAGAATGCCGTGCTGTTGGAGCCGGGCCGGCTGGCGCAGTTGCGGAGCGAGGGCTGGTGGACGCCCACGGTCACGGCCACGGCGATCGGGCTGGCCGTGCTGTTCGCGTGCTGGGCTCTCGGGCAGGTGCGTCCGAGGTCGGGGCGGCGGATGGCGCTGCCCTCCCCCGGCTGCACGGTGCGACCGCGGGCGCTGGCCGAGGCGTTGACGGCGCGGGCGGACGCCGTCCCCGGTGTGGCCCGCACGCGTGCCCGGGTACTGCCCCGACGCGGGCGCCGCCTGGAGATGGAGCTGCGGGTGTGGCTGGACCCGGACACGTCCCCGGACGCCGTACTGCCCGCCCTGCGCGCGGTGACGGCGGAGGCGGAGGGCGCGGCTGCCCCGTACACGACCCACACCCGGCTCCGGCTGAGCGCCGCCTCGCACCGGGCGCCCCATGTCCGCTGAGTCGTACGTCGGCCGGGTCCGCCGGATCGCCGGGTTCCGGCCGCCGGCGGCCTGGTGGCCGGCGCTGCGGCGGACGCCCGTGTCGCTGTGGAACGACGACATCTCGGACTACGCGGCGGCGCTGACGTACTACGCGATCCTCGCGGTGCTTCCCGCCATGCTGGCGACGGTCATCGCGTTCGGCATGATCAGCCCGGAGACGGCCGAGGAGTTCGTCACCCATGTCACGGCGTACGCCCCCGCCGACTCCGGTACGGAACTGCACGCGGCCCTGACCCACGTCCTGCGCACGGACCGCACGGCATGGCCCCTGCTGGTGGCGGGCAGCGTCAGTGCGCTGTGGTCGTCCACGAGCTATCTCGCGGTGTTCCGCCGCGCCCTGCACCGCATGCACGGCACCCAGGACCGGCGTTCACCCTGGCGCAAGGCCCCGCGCATCGTGCTGACCGCGCTGGCGCTGCTCGGCCTGCTCCTCGTCGGTTCGCTCACGCTGCTGCTGACCGGCCCGCTCGCGGAGGCCGTCGGCCGGATGGCGGGCGTGGACGAGACCGCCGCCTGGGCATGGGACCTGCTGCGCTGGCCGGTCCTGCTGTGCCTGGTCGCGCTCCTGGTCGTGGTCGTCTTCCACACCGGGCCGGCGGGCGCCCGCCGCCGCGGCCACAGCCTGCCCGGCGGCGTACTGGCCGCCGCGTTGTGGCTGACCGTCTCGGCCGGCTTCTCGACGTACGCCACGACGCTGGGCGCCTACAGCAGGCTCTACGGCTCGCTCTCGGGCAGCGTCGTCTTCCTGATCTGGCTGTGGCTGTCCAACCTCGCGCTGCTGAGCGGGGCGCAGTTCGCGGCGGAGCTGGCGAAGACCCGCGAAGCGGTGTGACTCGGACGGTGTCGAACGTGCCCGCCTTGACGCTCCCGACCAGGACGCGGGCGAGGACCGGCTCCGTACTTCGCACGTCACCGATCGGGTGGCTCGGCTAGCCCCAGGTGCGGGAGCACAGGACGAGGCGGTAGCCGTCCGGGTCGGCGATCGTCACTCCGTGCTCGTCCCAGTACGGGTTGTGCGCGGGGACCCGGGTGCCGCCGGTGGCCACCAGACGCTCGACCAGGGCCTCTTCCACGGGCGTGCCGAGGTAGACCACGAAAAGATCGTCCTCGGTCGGGGCCGGTTCCAGCGGGCGCTCGGGGTCGTGGGTCAGCTCGAAGTGCCAGGACGCGCCGGGTGGGCCGACCATCAGGAGATCGTGCTCACCCTGGACGTGCTCGGTGGTCCGCCACAGTACGTCGAGCCCGAGCCCGTCCACGTAGAAGCGTTCGGCCGCGGCGAGGTCGCGCGAGGGGCGGGCGACACGGATGTGTGTCGTGGAGTCGATCACGCCGGGCCCGCTTGAGCGGCACGCCATACCGGGCTGTCGACGTAGTGGTTGTCGAAGCGCTCGGCGGACTCGGCGATCTCCTTCGGGTCGGCCTCACCGCGCATCACCCGGCCGAGCAGCCGCAGGTAGTCGAAGCGGCCCATGCCCGGGGTGAACACGAACAGGACGTCGGCCTCGGCGCCGGGCGCCGCGCCGAAGGCGTGCGGGGTGTGCGGAGGCACCGCCAGGAAGTCGCCCTCGTTCAGGGTGGTGACGTCCTCGCCCACGAGCACCCGCAGGGATCCGCTGATCACGAAGAACAGCTCCGTCGCCTTGGTGTGGAAGTGGGCCGGTGCCCCCACCGCACCCTTGGCGAAGGTGGACCGGTAGCTCGTGAAGCCGCCACCGGCACCGTCCGAGTCGGCCAGCAGCGTCATCACACTGCTCGGGTCGCTACAGGTCTCGGCTTCCGCATGGCGGGTCAGCACTGCCTGGAGGGACGTCGTGGGCGTGGAACCGGGGAGCGTTGCCTCAGTCATGGACATGATCCTATGGTCCGGTTTGCCGCGTGGCGAAGGGAATTCCGGTCCGCGCCCGGTGCGACGGCTCATCGGGAACACCGCTCACAGCACCGGAACCTCCCCCACGCCATAACCCCCCGCGGGCAAGGGTTCCGGCACCTCCCCCGGGTCGAGCACATGGGCGACCAGCGCGGCCGTCGTGTGATGCCAGAGGCCGTGGCGGCGCAGCATCCCGTGGTCGCCGCCGGCGATGACCGCCATCCCGGCCCGCGTCGCCCCCGCCTCCCGAGCCCGGCGTACGCAGGCCGCCGTCTCCGTGGGTGAGGTGACGTGGTCGCGTTCGCCGTGCAGGGCGACGATGTGGCGGCCCGCCGTCTGCTCGACGGGTTCGCCCGAGGGCCACCACGGGGCGAGGGCGACCACGCCCGTCACCAGGGGGTGTCCGGCGGCGCGGAGGGCGGCCCGGCCTCCCATGGAGTGGCCGAGCAGCACGGTCGGTACGGGGCCGGTGAGTTCGGCGAGCGCGTCCAGCGCGCGCAGCGTGTCGTGGGCCGCGTCCGCGCGGTCGCCGTTCCAGCCGCGGAGGCGGTAACGGACCTGGGCGACGAGGACGTCCCGGTGCGGGAGCGCGACGGTCACCGCGCGAACGACCGGGCCCATGCGCAGCGCGGCCAACTGCCAAGGCCTGGCGGGGCGTTCGCTCGTCTCCTGGCCGCCGTGGAGTACGAGGACGGCGGCTCGGGGGTGCGGCGGACGTCGACGCACTCTCAACGAGGGCCGCGCGTCCGTGTGTTCGGTGCTGTCGTGCTGTGGCTCGATGAGGTGCTCCTAGCTCACTCACGCCTCGGCGGGCGCGGGAGGAAACCGCTGGTGCGGGCACGGTACTCGGCGTATCCGGGACGGTCGGCCATGTGCCGTTCCAGCAGCCGTTTTCCGCTGCCCCGGGTCAGCAACAGGCTCATCACCAGGGGCGATACGACGGACACGGCGGCCGCCGCCCAGGAGTCGCAGGTGAGCAGGAACAGGCCCCACCACACGCAGAAGTCGCCGAAGTAGTTCGGGTGCCGGGTCCAGGACCACAGGCCGCGGTCCATGATCTTGCCCCGGTTCGCCGAATCCGCGCGGAACCGGGCCAGTTGGGCATCCCCGACCGCCTCGAAGCCGATGCCGACCGCCCACACCGCCGTACCGGCCACACAGGTGAGGACCGAGACCCGGCCGGGCACGTACTGCGCGGCCTGCACGGGCAGGGACACCAGCCAGACCAGGGCGCCCTGGAGGAGGTAGACCATGCGCAGGGCGTACGCGTTCCGGTTGCCGGGCGCCTTGGCCAACAGCGCCTCGTAGCGCGGGTCTTCGCCGTGGCCCCGGCCCCGGCGGGCGATGTGCACCGCCAGCCGCAGCCCCCAGACCGCCGTCAGCACTGTCACCAGCAGGCGTCGTACGGGATCGCCCTCACCGGCGGAGACCGCGAAGGTCACGACGGCCACCGCCGTGAAGCCGAGGCCCCAGGCGACGTCGACGATCCGGTGCACGCCCGCGCGCACCGCGACGGCGAAGGTGGCGAGCATGACCGCGAGGGCCGCGGCGGCGGACCAGGCGAGGTTGAGCGCGAACGCGCTCCAAGGGAAGCCGTTCACGGCCGGGTCACACCCTCGGCGGAGTTCGGCTTGGTGAACAGGTACTGCTGGACGTCGAGGTAGCCGGAGCGGAAACCCGCCTCGGAGTAGGCGAGATAGAACGTCCACAGGCGGTGGAAAACCGTGTCGAAGCCGAGCGCCGCCGCCTCCCCGGCCCGCTCGGTGAACCGTTCGCGCCACAGGCGCAGCGTCTCGGCGTAGTGGGCGCCGAAGGCGTCGCGGCGGGCGAGGCGCAGGCCGGTGCGGTCGCGGGCGGTCTCCTCGATCGCCTCGGTGGACGGGATGAGGCCGCCGGGGAAGACGTACTTGTGGATCCAGGTGAAGGTGTCCCGGGAGGCGAGCATCCGCTCGTGCGGCATGGTGATCGCCTGGAGCGCCAACCGGCCGCCCGGCGCGAGCCGTTGGTCCAGGGCGCGGAAGTACACCGGCCAGAACTCGGCGCCGACCGCCTCGATCATCTCCACGCTGACGACGGCGTCGTACGTCCCGGCCGCCTCGCGGTAGTCGCACAGTTCGATGGAGACACGGTCGTCGAGACCGGCCGCGCGCACCCGCTCCACGGCCAGGTCCCGTTGTTCGCGGGAGAGGGTGAGCGAGGTGACGCGGGCGCCTCGGGCCGCGGCCCGCAGGGCGAGTTCGCCCCAGCCGGTGCCGATCTCCAGGAGCCGGGTGCCCTCGCCCACGTCGGCGAGGTCCAACAGCCGGTCGATCTTGCGGTGTTGGGCCGCGGCGAGGAGGTCCAGGCTCGCGGGGAAGCCGCGGAAGACGGCCGAGGAGTAGGTGAGGGTGTCGTCGAGGAAGAGGGCGAAGAGCTCGTTGGACAGGTCGTAGTGGCGGCTGATGTTGGCGCGGGAGCCGTCGGGTGTGTTGCGCTCGGCGTGCGGGTGACGCGGTGCCCACAGGGCGCGCAGCCGTTGCAACGGGGCCGGGATCAACTCGGCCGCGTGCCCGGCCAGTACGGTCAGGGCGGCCACCAGGTCGGGGGCGTCCCATTCACCTGCCATGTACGACTCGCCGAACCCGACCAGGCCGTGGGCGCCGATGCGGGCGTGGAAGGCGGCCGGGGCGTGCACGTCGATCAGCGGGCCGCCCTTGCCGACGTCCGGGGCACCCGCGAACCGGGCCCGCAGCGGGAGTTGGGCGAGGGCTCGTCGGACGAGGGCCGCGGTGAGGGCCGTACGGACGCGGGAGGCGGCCGGTACGCGGGAGACGTCGGGCCAGCGGGAGGGATCGACGCGGGTCGGATCCACGGGCCCGGTACACCGGTTGACGCTGCTCTCGGCGCCGGCTTCGGCATCGGGCGCGCCGGTGGTGGTGATCCGGCGTTCTGCTGTCGTCATGTCGCTTTCTCCGGAGTGCGGTGTTCGGGACGGCGGGGCTGCACCGGCAGACCCCGCAGGTAGAGCCGTATGCCGTGGAAGCGGATCGCGGCCGACACGGCGAGGGTGGACCAGGGGTGGCGCAGCGCCAGCCGCAGCAGGTTCGCGGTGCTCACCTCGCGCCGGGTGCCGCGTACGGTCGCGGTGAAGGCACGGGCGCCCTCGCGGTCCAGCCGTACCGTCAGGGCGAGTTGGGGCCCGGGGCGCGGTACCCGCATGCGGTAGTCGCCGTCGACCGGGAAGAACGGCGAGACGTAGAGCTTCTTCTCGGCGCGGGCGGTGCCGGAGGCGTCCGGGTGCAGCAGATAGCAGTGCCGTCCGCCGTAGGTGTTGTGCACCTCGGCGACGACACAGCGCGGCTGCCCGTCGGGGCCGTAACACCAGTACAGGGTCAGAGGGTTGAAGACGTAGCCGAACACCCGGGCGTGGGTGAGCATCAGCACCCGGCCGCCGTCCAGGTCCACGCCGTGCCCGGCGAGGAAGGCGTCCAGGCCGGCCCGGATGGAGGGCCGGTCGCCGCCGGTGAAGTGGTCCCGGGGGTCGAAGCGGGCCAAGGGGCGGAGCGGGCGCGGGAGTCGGGGCGGGTGGTCGGGGTCCATGAGCCACATGTAGGTGCGGTGCCGCAGCGTGTAACGCCGGGGTGTGGTCCGCACGTGCGCGATCGTGCAGGAGTACAGCGCCGGTACGGCGAGATCCGGGGCGGCGGTGGGTGTGGTCGCGGGCACGGCGTTCACCAGCGCACCCCCAGCGCCGCCGCGGCCTCGACACCCGACCGGCAGCCGTCCTCGTGGAAACCCCAGCCGTGGTAAGCGCCCGCGAACACGCAGACATCACCGGCGAGTTCGGGCAGCCGCTGCTGCGCGGCCACCGACTCGGGGGTGTAGACGGGGTGTTCGTAGACCATGCGGGCCAGCACCCGGCCGGGGTCGACGCGGTCCTCGGCGCCGAGGGTGACCACGAACGTCTCGGCGGCGTCGAGGTGTTGGAGCCGGTTCATGTCGTAACTGACCTGCACCTGGCCGGAGTCGGCCGTGCACGACGGCATCAGGTGGTTCCAGGAGGCGCGGGCGCCCGGGGCGCGGGGCAGCAGCCGGGTGTCGGTGTGCAGGAGGGTGGTGTTGCGGGAGTACGGGAACGCGCCCAGCAACTCCCGCTCCAGTTCGGTCGGTTCGGCGAGCAGCCGGAGCGCCTGGTCCGGGTGGACGGCGATCACGACGGCGTCGTAGGACTCGGTGCTGCCGTCCTCGGCGGTGACGTCCGCGCGGTCGGCGTGGCGTCGTACGGACCGCACGGGGGTGTTGGTCCGGATCTCGCCGATGTGCTTGGCGATCCGGTCGACGTACGTTCCCGAACCACCGCTGACCGTGCGCCATACGGGCGATCCGCCCACCGACAGCATTCCGTGGTGCTCCAGGAAGCGGAACAGGTAGGCGGCCGGGTAACGCTGAGCCGTGAGCGCATCACAGGACCACACCGCCGACACCATCGGCGTGACGAAGTGGGCGCGGAAATAGGCGGAGTAGCCCTCCCGGTCGAGGAACTCCCCCAGGGTGAGGGCCTCTTCACCACCCCGGGCCAGCAACCGGCGGGCCGCGCGGTGGAAGAGGGGCACCTCGGCGAGCAGCCGCAGATAGCGGGGGCGCAGGAGGTTGCGGGGCTGGGCGAACAGTCCGGTCGGGCCGCGCGCACCGGCGTACTCCAGCCCGCAGCCCTCGCACCGCACGGACATGCTCATCTCCGACTCCTGCGTGGGGACGCCGAGTTCGTCGAAGAGCCGCAACAGTCGTGGATAGGTACGCCGGTTGTGCACGATGAACCCCGAGTCGACGCGGTGCACCCGCCCGTCGTGCGCCGACGTCAGCTCATGGGTGTGCGCGTGCCCGCCGAGCCGGTCGTCGGCCTCGTACAGGGTGACGTGACCGGCCCGGCCCAGGATGTACGCGGCGGTCAGCCCCGCCACCCCCGCACCGATCACCGCGGTCCGGCGCCCGTACCGCGCTGTCCGCTCCATCGCCATCTCCGTCACGTCTCCTCCTGCCGATCAGGGGTTCACGCGTAATCCGGATCAGGTCGGGGGCCGGATTGGCCGAATGGCGAAACAGGTGGCGGGGCCACCCGGCCCGACACGAAACCCCCAGGTCAAGGACCCGGGGGTGTGGTGTCGAACGGACGGGACGTCTCTAGCGCGTGGGGGCCGAGCCGTCGTAGACGTGACCGGGTGTGGCGATCTGCGTGATCGCGCGGGCGAGCAGGGTGGACGGCTCCTGGCCCCCGGTGGTGATGTCGGTGTTGATCAGCACGACCAGGGTCGCCTTGAGGGCGGGGAGGTAGACGGTCACGGACTCGTAGCCCGGGATGGAGCCGTTGTGCCCGATCCAGCCGCCGGTCTCGAAGATGCCGAGGCCGTAGGTGAGGCCGGGGAATCCGGTCGGCAGCGTCTTCAGGCGCTGCTTCTGCGTCTCCGGGCTGAGCAGCTCCCCGGTGGCGACGGTCTTCGCCCAGCCGCGCAGATCGTGCATGGTCGAGATCATCGCGCCGGCCGACCAGCCCCAGCTCGGGTTCCAGTCGGTGGAGTCGGCGACCGCGCCGGTCAGCGTCTGGTTGGTGTAGCCGTGCGCGTGCGGCTCGGGGAACTCACGGACGTTCGGGCCGTCGGGGAACAACGTCTGGTCCAGGTGGGCCGGGCGCAGCACCCGCCGGTTGATGACGTCGGCGACGTGGTGACCGGTGACCTTCTCGATCACCAGGCCGAGGAGGACCAGGTTGCTGTTGTTGTAGACGAACACCTTGCCCGGCGCGGCGGTGTTGCGGTGCTTGTAGCCGTACGCGAGCAGCTCCTGCGGGGTGAACGAGCGGGTCGGGTCGCTCAGCAGGTCGTGCGCGAAGTCGGCGTCCGCGCTGTACGGGAACAGCCCGCTGCGCATCTCGGCCAGGTGGCGCAGGGTGATGTGACGGCCGTTCGGCACGCCGTGGACGTAGCGCGAGATCGGGTCGTCGAGCCCGATCCGCCGCTCGTCGACGAGCTGGAGCAGCGCGGTGACCGTGAACGTCTTGGTCTCGCTGCCGATCCGCGAGTAGAAGTCGGTACTCATCGGCTGCCGCGTGACCTTGTCGGCGACACCGGTCGCCCGGACGTAGCAACCCTTGCCCGGCATCCACAGGCCGACGGCGACACCAGGGATGGCGGCCGCCTTACGGACGTCAGCGACGGCCTTGTCCAGGCGAGCGGTCACTCCACGGCCTAGGCCGCCGGACGAGCAGTGGTCCTGGTCGTGCGGGTCGGGGTGGACCACCGCGGTTGCATGGGCGGAGGTCGCCATCACCGGGGCGGCCAGTACGGACGCCGCCAGCAGCGCGGCTGCCAGGAGGCGTCGGGTGGGGGTACGTCGCATGGAGGGCGCTTCTTCCGGATCGGGGCTGGGGTGCCACGGCACCATCCGGAGTCGGGCGGGGGGTCCACCTGCGGTGCGCGCCCCTGCGAGTCCACTCGATCGGACCGATGTTCGCACCGTCACTCGCAGGGGCGTCGGCTGTCTGCCCCGGGTGAGCCGGCCCGCCGTCAGCGGCCGGACTGCCACCCGGGGTCGAGGCGGGTCAGTCCCGTGTCGTGGTCGGCGGTCAGCCAGTTCCGCACATGCGGGAGCCGCGCGGTGTCCAGGGCCCAGGCGACGACCGTGCTCCGGCGGGGATGGCTCCCCGTGCGCCCGTCCCCCAGCCACTCGAGGCAGGAGCTCACCAGGCACCGGTAGTCGGTGCGGCTCGCGTTGTCCGACTCCAGGTCCCTGCCGTACCCCGGGCCCTGTTCGTGCGCCAGCGCCACCCAGGGTTCGAGCACCCGCAGCGCGATGTCCGGGCCGCCGCTGCGCAGGGCCCCGAGGACCAGGCCGAACCGGTGGGAGCCCTCGGTGAAGTACGGGTTCTCGCGCATCGCCACGCGCAGCCTGGCGTCGGTGTCCTCCAGGGTGACGAGGGCGTCGCGCCGGTGGCCCTTCATCAAGTGGTCCTCGAACGTCCACTCCAGCAGGTGAAAGCGGACGAGCAGGGCGAGATACACGTCGTTCTCCCGCTCCGCCCCGGACAGCAGGGCATCGAGTTCCGCCCCTCGCTCACCATGCCACCACGGCCAGGCGTGCACGGGATACGTGCCGCTCCCGCACTCCCCGCAGCGGCGCGGGATGCCGGGCCGGGGATCGGGGAAGTACCCGCTCCCCCCGCAGTCCGGGTCGTCGCACCGCCAGCCGGCGGCCAGGGCGCCCGGTGGCGCCTGGTAGCCGTCCCTGGTGGGTGGCAGCTGCCTGGGTCCCAGGAGTCTGTGCAGGATCTCCATCGGCTCCCCCTCCTTCCGTTCGCGCCCCGGCCGCGGCCGGGATCGCGTCTCAGCCGACCTTGGCGTGGTGCTCGTTCGTGGAGTTCGGGCAGACGTAGCCGGAGTTGCCGCACCGCCCGCACGTCGTCCAGGAACCGACCTTTCCCTGGCACTTGGGGCAGCGGACCGCCCGCACCTTCTTGCGGCAGCCGCGGTCGGCGCAGTAGGTGTCCTTGTCGCCGGTGTAGCGCACGCCGGCCTCCGTTCCCGTAGTGGATGGATGTCCTGTCGCAGTGGCCGCCCGTTTTCCGGCCGCCGCCTCACGCCCCGGGGACCCGGCTGCGCTCGGCGGCCCGCATCTCCCGGTCGCGGGCGGCGCGTTCGGCGACGGTGAGCCGGCTGATCCGGCCCGAGCGGCTGCCGGGCCGTACGCCCCACGGCGAGGAGGGCTGCCCTCTCAGCAGCCACACGGCGAGCGTGATCTCCCAGCCGATCGCCTTGACCATGCTGGTCAGGAACCACTCCGGACTGATGAGCATCAGCCCCGGCGGCATACCGCGCCAGAACGAGCCCCCCGCCCGCCCGTTGAAGGTCCACAGCGCGAACGCCACCCCGAGCACATGCCCGAGCGCCAGAGCCGTCTCCATCGTTCTCCCCCTGCTGCTTGCCCAAGTGCCCGTCCACGCGGGCCGGTTCACCGTTGGTACCGCGCGGGGGACACCGCGCCCCGGTGCGTTGCACACCTCGTCGAGCGGTGCAAGAGGGGCCCCAGGGCTGCGGGAATTGGGGTATGGCGGTGACATTTGTCGTCCTTGCCCCGGTGCCGTGCGGGTCCTGCCAGACTGGCCGCATGGACGCACACGCGGCGGCCGACGCGGGTGCCGCACTGGGACGACGGGCCCGCGTCGCCTGGCTGTTACGGGTCAACCGCCTGCTGGCGGAGGAGAAACCGCTGAGATCACTGCCGGCCTTCTCGGCGGCCTTCCACGGCGGGATGTACGACCGCGAGGTGAGCACCAGTACCGTCTCGCGCTGGGAGACGGGGCGAACTACCGTTCCCTGGAGGGCCGTTCGCCGCTACGAGGAATTACTCGCGCTCCCCCGCAACACGCTCACCGCCACCGCGCGCACGGTGTGGCGGTACTGGGCACCGGGTCCCGTCCTGGACGTCGACCCGGCGGGCCCCGCCGCGAGGCTGCTGGAGGACCTGCTGGAGCAGGCGGTGTCCGGCGACGTGATGACCGGTGACGACTGGGACCAGTTGACGGACGGCCTGTGTGCGCGTCCCGACGCGGTGCTGATGCCGTCGGGCACCTGGTCCGCGCTCGCCGAGCGGCTCGTCGAGGAGATGGTGATCGCCGACGACCTGCCGTGGATGCTCCGCTTCGAGTCGCTCAACCGGCTGTTGAACCACCGGCGGGGCGGCCGTACGGTCATCGCCGTGTGCGGCGGGATGGCCGCCGGGCGGGCCCGGCTGACGGCCACGGAGATCGTCTGCGCCCTGGACAACTGCGGTCACCCCGACGCGGCCGACCTGGTGCTGAGTGAACTCGCCCGGCCCAGCGGGCCGTTGGCGCATCGCGGCGCGGTCATGGCGTGTTTCCGCAAGGTGCGGTACCGGCACTTCGACGAGGACCAGCTGCGGACGCTCGTCCGGGCGGTGCGGGACTCCACCGGTACCGGCCCGTTCGGCGATCAGATCGAGCCGCTGCGCGGGCATCTGTCCGCGGCGCACCCCGAGTACGCCCGCGCGGTGCTGGGCCGCCGCGGCTCGACCCGGCGACCCGGGGACGGGGCCGCCGGGGCCGGGGCCGATCCGGATGCCCGTGCTCTCGTGGCGGCGGCCGTCCGCAGGGTGACCGCGCGGCTGGGCACGGTCGATCCCGACCGGACGTGCGACCCCGCGGTACCGGCCGTGCTGATCGCCGAGGCCCTGGCCAGTCCGCTCTTCGACATCCGGCTCTACGCCGCCTTCCTGCTCGCGGCCACCCCGTACCGCCCGGTGCTGGCGGACGCGCTCGCGGCGGAGCTGGTCCGCCCCATGGCCGTCCGCCACGAGGAGCTCGCGGTGGTGCTGCTGGAAGGGCTGCGCGTCCTCGGCGACCACCGTCACCGCGGGCTGCTCCAGCGGCTGGCGGTTCTGCCGAGCGTGCCGCGGCCCACCTCGTACGCCGCGGTGCGGGGCCTCGGCCATGTGGCCGCCGACCGCTCCGCGGGCGACTTCCTGCGGGGTGCCGTCGCCCACCACCACGCCGCGTGGCTGAGCGACCGGGACCCGGTGACCGCGGCCACGCTGGAGAGCCTGGTCTACGCGCTCGGCATGGCCTCACGCGACGACCTGCTCACCGCCATCCTGACGGGGGCGGACTTCCTTCCGGTGGCACGTACAGCCGCGGCCTGGTGGCTGGACATCCCGGGGCATCGGCGGGCCAGCGCCCTGCTGTAGCCCCAACTCCCCTTCACTGCCCCCGGATCGCATCCGCCGGCGCCGTCCGCAACGCCTGCCGCGTAGGCAGTTCGATGGTGAGGAAGGCGATGCCCGTGACCATCACCGCAAGCGCGGGCAGCAGCCAGACCGGCCCCGCCGGCCAGGGGCGGCCGAGGAATCCCTGGCCCAGGAGGGCAAGAGGGATCGCGGAGAGCAGCAGTGCCGCCGTGAGCGCGGTGGCCGCGGTCATCGCGGCCTCGCGGCGCATCATCGCGCGGATCTGGCGCGGGGTCGTGCCGTTGAGGCGGAGGGCGCCCAGTTCCACCCTGCGCTGAGCCGTGGCCGCGACGAGCTTGTTGGCGATGCTGAGCAGCAGGTAGACGAGCAGGACCACGATCGTCGCGAGGTTGATCCACACCTCGGGCGGCGCGTCCTTGAGGCCGCCGGTGGAAGGGGAGTTGGCGGGTCCGAGGGTGAGGCCGGGGCGGGCTGCGGCGAGGGCCGCGAGGTTCTGCCTGGCCTTCGCCGTGCCGTCCGTGCGGATCAGGAGGGACTGGTCGAGGGCCGTCGTGGTGTGCCCGGCGGCCAGGTCGTGGGAGAGCACCACCGCGCCGAAGCCGAGCCCCCGCCCGTACACGGCAACAACCCTGGCGGCGACGCGAGTTCCGTCCCCGAGGACCAGGTTCACCGTGCGCCCCACCCCCGCGGAACGCGTACGCGCCACATCACTGCTGACGGCGACCGTCGCCCCGGTGAGCCGGCTCAGGCTGCCGTCCCGTACGTCGAGGTCGAGGACGCCCGCCGCGTCCGGGGTGAGGATCGTCGCCGAACCCGAGTCGACCGCCGGGTCACCGAACTCCTTGTACTCCCACACCACGGTCGTCGTCCCGACGGGAGCGGCGGCCCGTACGCCCGGCGTCTTCCGTACGGCGGCGGGCGTGCCGTCGGGCAGACCGCCCAACCCCGGTGCGCTCAAACGGAGTTGGGCAATGGTCCCGGTACTGGTGTCCTGCGCGGTGGCGGCCAGCACCGTGGTCTGGGTGAGGGTGTACGTCAGCACGAACACGACCGCCATGGCCAGCGTGGAGACGATGCCCGCGTTGCGCAGGGCGTAGGCGCGCAGGTTGGCCATCGCCAGCCAGGTCGGCGCGGAGGTCCCGGACCTCGTCATCCGCACCGCCGCACCACCGATGCCCCGCACCAGCGCCGGGCCCGCCAGGGCCAGCCCGATCGCCCCGATGATGCCGGCGAGGGAGGTGGCCGTGGCGCCGATGACCGTGCGGGAGAACAGCGGCAGCGCCGACATGGCGGTCGCCACGACGATGACGGCCACGCCGATCCGGGTCCGGACCCGCGACGGCTCGCGCGGCTCGCTCCGCGACTCGGCGACCGCCTCGGTGGCCGGCATCCGCGAGGTGCGCCAGGCCGAGCAACGGGCCGACACCTGGACGGCGAGCATCATGAGCACGATCGCCGCGAGCGCGGGCAACGGGCTGAAGGTCAACGGCAGTTCGGCCGGGATGACCCCCCGGTCCGCGAGCAGCCCGCGGAACTGTCCGGCCAGCAGATAGCCGAGTCCCACGCCCGGTGCCACAGCCACCGCCGCGACGACGGTGGACTGCGCGGCGGCCAGCCGACGGATCTGCTTCGGGGTCGCGCCCACGGCCCGCATCAACGCCAGGTCCCGCCGCTGCCCGCCGATCGCCACGGCCAGCGCGCTCGCCATCACGAACCCGGTGATCAGCAGCACGATCCCGGACAGCGAACCGGCGAGCAGCACCAGCAGCGACCGCGAGGCTCCGGCCCCGGGCGCGGCGGTGTCCCCCCGCTCGTCCCCGGTGACGACCAGCAGTCCGGCGCCCTGCACCTTCGCCCGGACCTCGGCGGCGACCCGCCCCTCGGCACCGGACGCGGTACGCAGGCCCACGAGATCGACACGATCCGCGCGACCGGCCACACCCGCCATTTCTACGGCCGTCGCGTCGACGAAGTAGACGCCCGCGCCCGGTGCGTCGACCACCGCCGATACGCGATAGCCGCTCGCGGGGCGGGAGTTGACGACGATCTGGACACGGTCACCCGGCTTGACACCGGCCGCGGCGGCGGTGGCGCTGTCCACGGCGACCTCGCCGGCACCGGTCGGCGCGCTGCCCTCGACGCGCGCACCCGCCAGCAGCTTCGTCGAGGACCAACCGTGCCCCGCCACCTGAGGATCCTCGGACGACGACGGTACGACCCGACCGTGCGCGTCGACGAGAGCGGCCGGGAAACCGATGTCGCCGACCGACGCGGTCACGCCCGGCAACTCACCCAGCTCTCGGACCAGTTGGGCCGGGATCCTACGGCGTTCCGGCAGCGCGAGCGGAAGGTCGCCGACCGGGTGGAACTCCTGGTCGGCCGCGACCACGATCGACGCTCCGGCGAGGCGGCCGGCGGGCAGGTGGGAGCGGAGGCCGGACTCGGCCAGGACGCCGGTGGCGGTGATCAGCGCCGCGCCGCCGAGGACCGCGCAGGCCACGGCGATCAGCGCGGTGACGCGGTGCCCGACCATCTGTATCGCGAGACGGAACATGGCTCAGACCCTCCCCAACTCGACGAGACGGCTTGCCAGTTCGTCGGCGGTCGGTGCCTTGAGGGCGTCGACCACCCGGCCGTCGGCCATCACCAGCACGTGGTGTGCGCGGGCGGCGGCGGCCGGGTCGTGGGTGACCATCACGACCGTCTGGCGCAGGTCGTTCACGAGGTCGCGGAGGAGGTCGAGGACCTCGTGGGCGCTGCGCAGGTCGAGCGCGCCGGTCGGTTCGTCGGCGAACACGACCGCCGGGCGGGCCACCAACGCCCGTACGACGGCGGCCCGTTGCTGCTGCCCGCCGGAGAGCTCGGCCGGGCGGTGGCTCAGCCGGTCCGCGAGCCCGACCCGGTCCACCAGTGTGCGCAGCCAGTCGCGGTCCGCGGTGCGGCCCGCCAGCCGGAGCGGCAGCGTGATGTTGTCCTCGATGGAGAGGGAGGGGATCAGGTTGTACGCCTGGAACACGAACCCCACGCGCTCACGCCGCAGTTGGGTGCGCTTGGTCTCGTTCAGCCCGGCGATCTCGTGACCGTCGATGCGGACACTGCCCGACGTCGGGGAGTCGAGCCCGGCGGCACAGTGCATCAGCGTGCTCTTGCCGGAGCCGGAGGGGCCCATCACGGCGAGGAAGGTGCCGCGTTCCACGGTCAACGACACGTCGTCCAGGGCGCGTACGCCTCCGGGGTAGGCCTTGCTGACGCCCTCCAGGGCGATGGCGGCGGTGGCCGTGACGGTGGCCGCGGTGTTCATCGCCGGCCCCGCACGTTGCGTACGACGAGGGTGCCCGCGCACAGGACGGTGACCGCGCCGCACACCAGGTGCACCCAGGTGTTGGCGCCGCCGAAGGACGCCGCCATGTTGGCGAGCGCGCTGGCCACCACGACGATCCAGAGGAGGGTGCGGGCGATGGCCCCGGGGGTGAGCCGGTCGGGTTCGGTGGTCGTCGCGTTCGTCATGAGGGCTTCTCCCGTGGTGCTGGGCGGTGTCGTCCGAAGGGGTCCGGCTGTCGTCACCGACGCTATGGATCAGCACCCCTCGCGGCCGATCCCGCAGCCCGCCCGGTTCGGGGTACAGCAGGCTGTACTCCCCTCCTCCTGCGCCCACGAAGAACTCGCGTACGGCATAGGGTCGTTCGCATGACAGCGAGCACGAGCGAGGCGGGCGGCGGTGGAGCGGCCGTCCAGCGCGAGAGCTTCAAGGACATCGCGCTACGGACCCTGGGCGCCGCCGGCCGAGCCATCGCCCAGCTCGCCTCCGGGCTCAACACGGCTGTGCTCGCCCTGCTGTTGCTGCTGTTGCTGACCCTCACCGCCGTGACGAGCGTGGTCGGGGTGGGACTGCTGATCGCACCCGTGCCGCTGCGCGCCCTGCACGCCCTGGCCGGCCGGGAGCGCGCCCGGCTCGCCCGCCGGGGACCCGAGGTCGTCGCCCCGCAGCCCCCGCCCACCCGGCTGCGACTCGCCCTCGCCGACCCCACCACCCACCGCGAACTGCGGTGGCTGGTACGGCACTCCACCCTGGGGCTGCTGCTCGGGCTGCTCGGCGTCGTGCTGCCGATCACGGCCGTGCGGGACAGCGCGTTCCCGCTGTACTGGACGTTCATGCCGGAGAACACGACGGCCACGTCGCTCGGTATCGGCAACGCGCACACCTGGCCGGACGCGCTCGCCGTGGCGTTGCTGGGCGTGGGCTGGATCACCATCATCCTGGGGCTGGCGCCCGGCATGGCCCGGCTCCAGTCGGGCCCCGGACGGCACCTCCTCGCGGCCGGTCCCGACGTCGACCTCTCCCTGCGCGTAGCGGAGTTGACCGCGACCCGCGCCGCCGCGCTCGACGCCCACGCCACCGAACTGCGCCGTATCGAGCGCTCGTTGCACGACGGCGCGCAGAACAGGCTCGTCTCCGTCGCCGTGTTGCTCGGGGCGGCCCGCCGCATGGTGGCCCGTGACCCGGCGGGCGCCGACGAGCTCCTCGAACGCGCCCAGTCCGCCGCGGAGATGGCGTTGGCCGAGCTGCGGACGGTGGCGCGCGGCATCCTGCCGCCGGTGCTGGCCGACCGGGGGCTCGCGGGCGCGCTCTCCGGTCTCGCGGCGGACTGCGCGGTGCCGTGCCGGATCGACGTGGACGTACCCGAACGCTGCGCGGCCTCCGTGGAGGCGACCGCCTACTTCGTCGTCGCCGAGGCGCTGACCAACATCGCCAAGCACAGCGGGGCCGCGCACGCCACGATCACGGCACGCGGCAGCGGCGGCCGGCTCCGGCTGCGCGTCGAGGACGACGGCCGGGGCGGCGCCGACACCGAGGGCGGCTCGGGGCTCACCGGCATCCGCCGCCGTATCGCCGCGCACGACGGCGACCTCACCCTGACCAGCCCACCGGGCGGTCCGACCGTCCTGGCCGTGGATCTCCCCTGTGGCCGGTGAGTTGGGGACCGTGACGAGCGAAGAGAGTCCGCGATGCGGGACTTGAGCTGCGGAACTTGAGCTGTGGAACATTAACTGTGCGGCGTGAACTGTGCGGCGTGAACTGTGGAGCGTGGGACGTGAGTCGACATGAGGCCTGACATGCGGATCGTGATCGCCGAGGACGACGCGTTGCTGCGCGAGGGACTCGCCCTGCTGCTGCGGGCGGAGGGGCTCGACGTGGTGGCCACGGCCGGCAACCCCGACGAGGCGCTGGACGCCATCGACGTGCACAAGCCGGACGTCGCCATCCTCGACGTACGGATGCCCCCGACCCACACCGACGAGGGGATCGTCGCCGCGGTCGAGGCCCGGCGCCGGCGGCCCGACCTGGCGGTGCTCGTGCTGTCCGCGTACGTCGAGCAGAGCTTCGCCACGGAGCTGCTCGGCGGCGGGGTGAGCGGGTTGGGCTACCTCCTCAAGGAACGGGTGGGCCGGGTCGAGGAATTCCTCGACGCGCTGCACCGCGTGGCGGCCGGCGGCACCGCGATCGACCCGGAGGTCGTCGCCCAGCTCTTCACCCGCTCCCGCCAGGACACCCGCCTCGACCGGCTCAGCCCGCGCGAACGGGACGTACTCGCCCTGATGGCGGAGGGGTTGGGCAACTCCGCCATCGCCGAGAAGCTCGTCGTCACCGACGGCGCCGTCCACAAACACATCCGCAGCATCTTCGCCAAGCTCGACCTGTCCCCCACGGACCAGGTGGACCGCCGGGTGGCGGCCGTCCTGCGCTACCTGGAGGATCTGCGGCGGCTGACCTGAGGCTATCCACAGGTCCTTGGTACAGCTGGCTGTACGGCGGACCGGCCCGCGGGCTGGATCGATCACCGCGTGCCGTCTCCCTAGGTTGGTGAACACACCGCAAGCCGGTGCGAGCGACCACCAACTCCACGGGAGACAGCCCATGATGACGTTCCGTCAACTCACCGCCGCAGCCGCACTGGCCGCCGTGGGACTCGGCCTCGCGACACCCATGGCGAGCGCCACGGAGTCCCGAAAGCGCACCACGACGCTCCAGCAGAGCGTGGACGCGATCCAGCGGACGGGAACCGTCGCCGTCGTAGCCCAGTCGACGGGTCCGGACGGGCGGCGGTATGCCACCACCGGGGTGTCGGACACCGCCACGGGCCGGGCGGCCCGCGTGACCGACAAGTTCAGGATCGCGAGCAGCACCAAGGCCTTCGTGTCGACGGTGATGCTCCAACTGGTCGGTGAGGGACGGGTGTCGCTGGACGACAGCGTCGAACACTGGCTGCCCGGCGTGGTGGACGGCAACGGCAACGACGGAAGCGCCATCACCGTAAGGCAGTTGCTGAACCACACCAGCGGACTGTTCAACTACACCGCCGACTTCCCCGCGATCGACTCGGTGGCGGGCTTCGAAGCCGACCGGTACACCACCTGGACCCCACGACAGCTGGTGGGCATCGCGATGCGGCACGCCCCGGACTTCGCGCCCGGCACCGACTGGGAGTACTCCAACACCAACTACATCCTCGCCGGAATGATCATCCAGAAGGCCACCGGCCACACCTGGCAGCAGGAGGTGACCCGGCGCGTCATCCGTCCGCTGGGCCTGCGCGACACCTCGGCACCCGACACCTCGTCCCGCATCCCGGGCCAACACCTGCACGGTTACTCGGACTTCGGCGGGTCCGGCCCGACCATCGACGTCACCGACCTCAACCCGACGATCGCCGGTTCGGCCGGCGCGATGATCAGCACGACCAACGACCTGAGCCGCTTCTTCTCCGCGCTCCTGGGCGGCAGGCTTCTGCACCCCGCCCAGCTCGCCGCGATGAAGACGACCGTACGAGCCACCTCTCTCGACCCTGTCTGGCCCGGCGCCCGCTACGGCCTGGGCCTGATGGAGATCCCCCTGACCTGCGGCGGCGTCTACTACAGCCACGCCGGCGACCTGATGGGCTACACCACCCGCGACGGGGTCAGCGCGGACGGCCGCCGGACCGTGGTCCTGGAGGCGACGGGCGACGGCGCGTCCGATCTGTCGACGGAGACGGCGCAGAACGCGTTGATCGATACCGAACTCTGCGCCGGCGGTGGGAAGTAGCGGCAGCCGCGGACGGGTTCGGCGGCGGCTTCCACCAACTCGGGGCGCCGCATGCCGCTGGTCTTCGTCCACAACTCGCCCCGGACGCCCCGTCCCCGTTCAACTGCCGTGCGCCTCCGCCTCCATGACGTCCTTGCGGGTCACCGCCAGGTGGACGACCAGGCCGAGGACGACTGCCAGGAACAGCACGCTGGTGACGACGGTGCCGAGGCCCAGGCCGCCGTCGCCGGCCGGCTGGGAGAGGTAGTCGCCGATCGAGGCGCCGAGCGGGCGGGTCAGGACGTAGGCGATCCAGAAGCTCCACACCGCGTCCAGGCCCAGCGCGAGGTGCGCGACCGCGACCGCGCCGATGGCCAGCGCGAACAGGGTCGCGGCGAGCCAGTAGCCGAGGTTCATGCGTTCGGAGACCAGGTCCCCGGCCGCGGTGCCGAGGGCGAAGGTGAACAGCACGGCCAGCCAGTAGTACGCCTCACGGCTGGTGGTGTCGATGCCGTGGATCGACAGGGTGTGCTCGCGCCGGTACCAGACGACGAAGACGACCGCGAGGGCGATCGCGAACACCGTGGTGGTGGTCTCCAGCGGGACTCCCATGTTGTCGGTGAGGTTGTCGCTGATCAGGGTGCCGACCACGCTGATCAGGGCGACGGCGAGCCAGTACACACCCGCGCGGTAGCCGGTCGTACGGAACTGGACGACCAGGACGACCGCGAGGAGGGCGCTCATCAGCAGTGACACCCCGGTCAGGCCCAGGCCCGCCTTCTCGTTGAGCAGGTCGGCCGCGGTCTCGCCGACCGTCGTGCACAGCACCTTGATGATCCAGAAGTACGCGGTGACTTCGGGGACCTTGTTCCGGCGCGGACGGGGTGAGGGCGGGGCAACGGCGTCACCGCTGCGGGAGATCTCGTAGGTCATGGGGCCCGACGGTGCCAGCGGACACCTGAACGGATCCTGACCGCGTGCCGACCGCCCTGTCGTCTACAGTTCGGTAGACCGTCTACATGACTGTAGTCGACGTGCCCGTGGTCGACATGGTCGTAGTCAGCACAGGGAGGACCATGCGCCCGACCATCCTGGTCGTCGAGGACGATCACACCCTGCGTGACGTGCTGATGCGCGGGCTGCGCGACGAGGACTTCGACACCGTGCCCGCGCCGGACGGGGCCACCGCCCTGCGGCTGGCCGGCGCCGACATCGCCGCCGCCGTGCTCGACATCGGACTGCCCGACGCCGACGGACGGGACGTGTGCCAGGCGATGCGGGCGAACGGCTTCCGCTCTCCCGTCGTCTTCCTGACCGCCCAACACCGGCTGCACGACCGGCTGTCCGGGTTCTCGGCCGGCGGTGACGACTATCTGACCAAGCCGTTCCATCTGGTCGAACTCGCGGCCCGGCTGCGGGCGGCGCTGCAGCGGACCGCTCCACCGCCCGTCGCCCCGGAGGGAGACCTGGTCCTGGACGCCGTCCGGCACGCGGTCGGCGTCCGGGGCACCCTGGTCGCTCTGACCCCGACCGAGTTCCGGCTGCTGGCCGCGCTCATGGCGGCCTCCGGCGGGATCGTGGGCCGCCGCGAGCTGGTCCGGGCGGGCTGGCCCGAGGGCGCCCGGGTCCACGACAACACCCTCGACCAGTATCTGACCCGGCTGCGCCGCAAACTCCGCGAGGCGGGCAGCGACCGGACCATCGGCACGGCCCGCGGCATCGGCCACCACCTGTCATGAGCGGCGCCCGTCACGGACCGCGGAGCACCGTGAACGCCCTCTCCCGTCGGCCGGCACCCCGCCTCCTCCCGCATCGGCCGATACCCCGCCTCCGCCCCCGCCGCCTCGCGCCCCGCACCCTCCGCGGCCGTCTCTCGCTCGTCGCGCTCACCACCGCCACGCTGCTGATGCTCGTCCTCACCGTCGCCTTCAACGCCGTGGCCGGCCACCGCCTCCAGCACCAGGCGGACGACGAGCTGCGCGCCCGTGCCGCCGCCGTCGCCACGACCGTCGACACCAGCGGCACGGCCGTCCGCGTCCTGGAGACCTCCCACGACGACCTCCTCGACGCCAACGTGTGGATCTACGCCGGCCGGCGTCTGCTGGAGGGCCCACCGGGCGACGGTCACCTGAACCGGGTCGCCGGGGAACTCGCCGCCCGGGGCGGACGGCAGTGCGTCACCGCCGACCTCCACGGCCCCCTCCAGCTGTGTTCCCAGCCGGTGCCCGGAGGGCGGAGCAAGGCCACGGTGGTCACCGCGCTGGACCTGTCCCCCTACCGGAGTTCGGCCCACACCCTGCTCGTGGGGTCACTCGCCCTGGACGCGGTCATGCTCGTCTGCACCTACGCCCTGACCCGGCTGGCGGTCGGCCGCGCGCTGCGCCCCGTCCGGACGATGACCGACCAGGCCGCCCAGTGGAGCGCCGTAGCCTCCGAGGAACGGTTCGGCAGCATGCGGCACCCGGCCGAACTCGCCCGTCTCGGGGCGTCGTTGGACTCCATCCTGGACCGCATCCACTCCCTCCTGCGCCACGAGCAGCAGCTCACCGGGGAGCTCTCGCACGAGCTGCGCACCCCGCTGAGCCGGATCATCGCCGAACTCGACTGGTGGCAGGCCCGGCCTCGCACGGCCGCCCAGACCCGCGCCACCCACCAGGTCGTCGGGGACGCCGCCGAGTCCATGCGCACCATCTGCGACACCCTCCTGGACGACGCCCGCGAGGGAACACCGACCGCTCCGGGCACCGCCGACGTCCTGCCCACGCTGCGTCGTCTCGTCGAAGTCCTGGACGTACCGGACCACTTGACGGTCACGGTCGACGGCCCGCATCTGCTGGTCGGGGTCCCGCCCGCCCACCTCGAACGCATCGTCAGCCCGCTGCTCACCAACGCCTGCCGCTACGCCCGCTCCACCGTCGCCGTCCGCGCGCACCGCGCACCCGACGGCGTACGCCTCGATGTCGTCGACGACGGACCCGGCGTACCGCCCGAGTTCACCGGCCGGCTCTTCGAGCCCGGCCGCCGCGCGGATCCCGGCGACGGACACGGCGGCGCGGGCCTGGGGCTGGCGCTGGCCCGCCGACTGGCCCGATCCGCGGGCGGCGAGGTGACGTACGACGCCGGGCGCGCACCCGGAGCCCGGTTCGTGGTCGCGCTGCCCACGGGGTGACGGCGGCATCGAGGAGCCGTCACGCCACCGCGTCCGGCCGGATGTCCTTGCGCGAGGCGGCCAGGTAGCCGACGAAGCAGAGGATGGCCACCGTCCAGGACGCGGTGACCGGCCCCAGCCCCAGGGCCAGCCCGCCCCGGGCATGGCCGACGGCCATCCAGTCGGCCACGGAGGCACCGAGCGGCCGGGTGATGACGTACGCGGACCAGAAGGCGAGGACCGCGTTCGTCCGGCCCGCTCGGTGGGCGAGGGCGGGTACGGCGATCGCGGCGGCGTACAGCACGGCGGAGCCGAGGTAGCCGAGACCGATCGTGGCGGTGAGGTCGCCGGCTGCGGTGCCCAGGGCGAACGTGGCCAGGACGGCGGCCCAGTAGAAGATCTCGCGCCGGCGGGTGGTGATGCTGTGGATCGACAGGGTGCGCTCGCTCGCGTACCAGAGCGCGAAGACGGCGGCCAGCGCGATCATGAAGAACGGAGTGGAGAGGGCGTACGGCACCCCGAGCCCGACGTGCAGCACGTCGGCGGCCATCGTGCCGAAGACGCTGACCATGACGATCGCCGTCCAGTAGATCCAGGCGACGTACCGGCGGGCGGCGAACTGGACCGCCAAAGCCGCCACGAGGGCCAGGCCGCCGAGGCCGACCGCGGGAATCGGGCCGAACACATGGGCCAGGAAGTCGGAGGCCGTCTCGCCCATGCCGGTGGTCAGCACCTTGATGATCCAGAAGTAGACGGTCACCTCCGGCACCTTGCTCGCCGCGTGCCGGATGCGGCGCGGGGGCCGGTTGTGGGTGAGGTGATCTGTCGTCATGGCGGCACCCTGGCACGATGTCCGACGGTCGTCCCAGCCCTCTTTGCCAGAGCTTTTGCGCTTGCGGTGCATGAGTTGCCCGAGGCCCGCGCGGACCTGAACACAACCTGAACGGGACCACCGATGCGCTGGTCAGCGGCGTGCGCGGGGTGCTATCGGCACTCCGCGTCCACCCTTGCCATTCAAGTTAGGTAAACCTTACTATTGCTCTTCGCACCACTCAGGGCCCGACCGTCCCCCGGTCCGCCCGCGGCAAGCGCTCCGCCGACGCAGCCTGGCCGTCCTCCGCCGGAACCGCTCACAGGACGGGCCCGTGAATCACTCCACCTTCGGTCTCTACGACCCTGCCCGCGACCACAGCGACTGCGGCGTCGGCTTCCTCACCCGCCTCGACGGGATGCCGAGCCACGACGTCGTCGTCAAGGGCGACGAGGCGCTCCGTGCCATCCCGCACCGGGGCGGGAAATCGGCCGAGGGCGTCGGTGACGGCGCGGGTGTGAGCGTCGACCTGTCGGTGGAGTTCTTCGGCGCGATCACCGGGGAGCCGCTGCGCGCGGGGCACTTCGGCGTCGCCAACTGCTTTGTCCCGACCGGCACTTCCGACCGCCGCGCAGCCGCCCTGGACCTCGTCGGCCGCAGCATCGCCGACCAGGGCTTCGACCTGCTGCTCGTCCGTGACGTCCCCGTCGATCACAGCGTCGCCCGCCCCGCCGCCGAGCCGCATCAACTGCCCATCGTGCAGTGGGTGTTCCGCGCCCCGGCGGACTGGGCCCGTGCCGACGTCGACGCCGCCGCGCACCGCGCCCTGCTCGCGATCGAGGCCGTCGCCTACGCCGACGACACCTACGCCGGCTTGTACCCGCTGTCGCTCAGCGCCCGCACGCAGGTGCTCAAGGGACGCCTCAACTCCGGTGAGATCGTCGGGTACTTCCGCGATCTCCTCGACCCGCGGCACTCCGTCCGCTCGCTGTACTTCCACACCCGGTTCTCCACCAACACCGAACCGCACCCGACCATGGCGCAGCCCTTCCGCCTCATGGCGCACAACGGCGAGCTGAACACCGACCGCAAGAACCGCCTCAGCGACGAGGCACTCGCCCGCGCCAGGACCCGGAGCATCGTGCGGCCGCCCGGGCAGTCCGACTCCAGCCGGCTCGACCAGACCCTGCAGAGCCGGGTGTTCGACGACGGCCTGGACCTCGTCGAGGCCGTCGTGTCCCTCATGCCGCCCGCCTGGGAGAACGACCGCACCCTGCCGGACGCCGTACGGGACATGCTCGAGTACTTCTCCCTCTACGAGGAGAAGAACGACGGTCCGGCCGCCGTCATCTTCAGCGACGGCGACGTCATCGGCGCCCGCCTCGACCGGCTCGGGCTACGGCCGTTGCGTACGGTCGAGACCGCCGAGTACCTGATGGTGGCGTCGGAGGCCGGTCAGGTCGCCTTCCCCGACAGTGAAGTCGTGCATCGCGGGCGTATCGAGGCCGGCGGCATGCTCGTCGTCGACCACCGCACCGGACGCCGGATGCGGACGCGCGAGGTCCTCGACGCCCTCGCCTCCCGCCGCCCGTACTCCCAACTCCTCGACACGGCCCGGGTGAACCTCGACGACCTGCCCGCGCCCGACTACTACCGCGGCACGACCACCCTCGGCTACGACGGCGATCTCGCCCTCGCCGGACGGTACGTGGCGTACTCGCTGAACCAGGAGAGCTTCCGGTTCATGCTCGACCCGATGCTCGCCAACGGCTCGGAACGCATCTCCGCGATGGGCTACGGCAACGCCATCAACGCGCTCAGTGACACCGAGGGCGGCATGGCGAAGTACTTCTCGCAGCGCTTCGCCCAGGTCACCAACCCACCGCTCGACAGCATCCGCGAGGCCGACGGCATGAGCATGCGCGTCGCCCTCGGCCCCAAGCCGGACGGCACGGGCAGCGTCGGGAGCGCCGCGGGCCGCCAACTCGTCGTCTCCTCGCCCGTGTTGGGCCACCTCGACATGGTGCGGCTACGGGACCAGCGCATCGTTCCGCTGGAACGGTTCGACATGCTCTACGACCCGGTGGTCGGGGACGAGTCCGCCAACGCCGACTCGTTGCGGGCCGCGCTCACCCGACTCTGCGACGACGTCGAGCTGTTCGCGACCCGGCAGGGCGGCATCGCCGTCCTCACCGACCGGGCGATCTCGTCGACGCGCGCTCCGCTGCCCGTCGTCCTCGCCGTCGCCGCCGTGAACCAGCGGCTCATCGAGACCGGGCTGCGGCTGCGGGTCTCGATCGTGGCGGAGAGCGGGCAGTTGCCGTCCTCGCACCATGTCGCCACCGCGCTGGGCTTCGGCGCCTCCGCCGTCTACAGCCTCAGCGCCCGGCTGCGCGCCGAGGAGAAGCACCCGAGCGCACCGGCGCCCGCCGGTGAAGTCACCGGGACCGACCGGGCGTTGGCCCGGTTCCGCAAGGCCGCCGAGAAGGCCCTTGCGAAGACCATGGGGCGGGTCGGACTGTGCACGGCCGAGAGCTACATCGGCGGCGCGTTCTTCGAGCCGAACTATCTCGACACCCGCGACGACGTCTTCGCGCGGGCCTTCCCGCACATGGAGGCGCCGGTCGGCGGGGTCGGGTTCGCAAGGATCGCGCAGGCCGCGACCGAGTGGCACGAGCGGGCCCGCGCCGTCGAGACCGAGCAACAGGTCCCGCTGCTGGGCCTGTTCAAGGAACGCTCGGACGGAGCCGGGCACTCCTTCGGTGTCTCGGCCGTGCGCGGCTTCGGTGACATGGCCGAGGAGCGGCCGGAGTTCGGGCGCGAGAGCGACCCGGAGGGCCTCCGTCTCCTCACCCTCGGCCAGCTCGACGACGCCTTCGGCATCACCGACGCCGCCTACCGCGACACCGGCTACGACGCGCTCAGCGACGCCGAGATCGACGCGTTCCGGATCACGCCCGGGTACCGCGCCTTCCTGCGGTCCACCCACGAGGAACGCTCGCGCCGCCCGTCCGCGCTGCGGGACGTGCTCGCCCTGCCGGCCGACGTCACCGGGCTGCGTACGGCGGAGGACTTCGCCCGTGAGCTGGGCCGGTTCTCGACGGACGGCAACGCGAGCGTCACGGTCAGGGGCGTCGTCGCGACCGTCACCGAGCGGACGCCGGACACGGAAACGAACACGCACACGGACACGGACACGGACACGGTGACCGTCCGCCTCCAACTCGCCTCCCCCGGAACCGAGTTGCACACCGCCCTCGCCGAAGGCCTCGCCCTCGCGCACCCCGGCGAGGTCGAGACGGCTCTCCCCGCGGACGCCGACGGAGTCACGGTCACCGCCACCGGCACCGCCGCCCGCCTCCTCACCCTCCTGCGCAACGCCCCCGACAGCCTCCAACTCCCCGACGTACAACCGGCGCACGAGATCACCCGCGCCCTCGCCTCCGGCGCGATGAGCCACGGCGCGCTCGTCGCCACCGCGCACGAGGCCGTCGCACACGGCACCAACATGGTCGGCGCGATGTCCAACAGCGGTGAGGGCGGCGAACACCGCTCCCGCTACGGCACGATCCGGGGCTCCCGGATCAAGCAGTTCGCGTCGGGACGCTTCGGCATCTGGGCGGGCTATCTCGCCGACCCGATGCTCCAGGAGCTGGAGATCAAGATCGGGCAGGGCGCGAAGCCGGGCGAGGGCGGCCAGTTGCCCGCGCCGAAGGTCACCGTCGACATCGCGGCGGCCCGCGGCGGCACCCCCGGCATCGAACTCATCTCGCCTCCCCCGCACCACGACACGTACTCCATCGAGGACTTGGCCCAGCTCATCCACGACTGCAAGGCCGCGCGGGTCCGGGTCATCGTGAAGCTCGTGTCCTCGGAGGGCATCGGCACGATCGCGGTCGGCGTCGCGAAGGCGGGCGCGGACGTCATCAACGTCGCCGGAAACACCGGCGGTACGGGTGCCGCGGCCGTCACCAGCCTGAAGTACGCGGGCCGTTCGGCCGAGATCGGCGTCGCCGAGGTCCACCAGGCCCTGGTGGCGAACGGGTTGCGGCAGAAGGTGGTCCTGCGCTGCTCCGGCGCACACCAGACCGGCGGCGACGTGGTGACCTCGGCGCTGCTCGGCGGCGACAGCTTCGAGTTCGGCACGACGGCACTGATGATGCTCGGCTGCGTGATGGCGAAGAACTGCAACGTGAAGTGCCCGGCCGGACTCACCACCAACTCCGAGGCGTTCGAGGGCGATCCGCGCGCCCTGGCCCAGTACCTCCTCAACATCGCGCACGACGTCCGCCAGATCCTCGCCCGCCTCGGCCTGCGCTCCCTGCGCGAGGCCCGGGGCCGCACGGACCTGCTCCAGCTCCTCGACCACCCGGCGAGCGTGGGCCGCCTGGACGTACGGCGCCTGCTGGCCCGCGTGCCGGAGAAGGTCGTAGCCGAACCGGAGTACCTGGAAAAGGACTTCACCACCGACGACGCCCTCATCGAGCGCGTCCGCGCCGCACTCGTCGACCGGCGCGAACCGGCCCTCCTCGTCGAGGACATCCACCTCCGCAACAGCGACAAGTCGGTGGGCGGCCAGCTCTCCATCGACGTCGAACGGCTCCTCAACCACGAACTCGACTACCAACCAGGGATGGACATCCCGGCCGTCACGACCGACGACCGGGGCCGTCGACGCCTCGTCGACGACGCGGTCCGCATCCGCACCACCGGGTCCGCCGGACAGTCGTACGGCGTCTTCTGCAACGACGGCATCACCCTGGAACACACCGGCACCGCGAACGACGGCGTCGGCAAGAGCCAGAGCGGCGGCCGGATCGTGGTCCGCGCCCCCGGCGGCGGCAGCACCGAGCGCGGCGGGAACGTCCTCGTCGGGAACTTCGCGCTGTTCGGCGCGACGGGCGGGCGGACGTTCGTACAGGGAGAGGCCGGTGACCGGTTCGCCGTGCGCAACTCCGGTGCCACAGCGGTCGTCGAGGGCCTCGGCGACTTCGGCTGCGAGTACATGACCGGCGGTACGGTCCTCAACCTCGGCGGCTTCGGCAAGGGCCTGGGCAACGGGATGAGCGGCGGTTTCCTCTACCAGTACGACCCCTCGGGCGAGTTGAGCGGCCAGGTGAGCGCCGACTCCCTCCTCGTCTTCTCCATCACCGACACCGCGCACGGCGCCTTCCACGAGGAGGCCGTACGCCTGCTGCTGTCCTGGCATGTGGAGGCCACCGACTCCCCGCTCGCCGCACGGCTGTTGGAGGACTGGGAGGCCCAACGGCAGTACGTGTACTGCGGGATGCCCCGGTCGCTGCTCCTGTACCAGGACGCGGGCGAGATCCTCGCCGCCGCGACCCGCAACGAGCTGCTGGACGAGCTGGCGACGTCGATCGCGACGGACAAGTTGCGTGCGTTCAAGGTCGATTACCGCGATCACCGCACCGTGCTCGGCGGGCGTGCTCCGGCGTTCGGCGACCAGGGCAGCGACGACATGTTCTCCCTCCTGTCGTCGTACACGGTGCTCGGCGTCGCCCAGGACCTGGCACTGCAACGGGTGCCGGGCGCGAGCGGCCCGGACGATCCGCGGGTCACCGAGGCCGTCCGCAACCTCGTCCTCACCGAGGACTTCTTCGTCAAGCAACGGGTGGTGAAGTACCTGCGCGGGACCCTGGAGCGGTTCGACGACGGCGAGTTGGCGACCCTCATCGCGAGCAAGCGCCTCGACGACTACAAGCGCGCGCTCCGCCGGCGCAACAACCTGAGCGTGGACGCCCCCGGCACCTACGGCTGGATCGTCCACCAGACCACGAAGAACGCCGACCGGGTCCGCGCCGCCCGCTTCGACGAGCTGCTCGCGACGGCCGCGCTCGACGACATCGCCGCCCGCCACACCCACATCCCGCAGGCCCCGACCGAGACGGTGACCGCGTGACCCTCATGCCCCCGACCGGTGCCCTCATCCCGGCCGACGCACCGTTCTCCGCCCAACAGGAGTCCTGGCTGGCCGGGTTCATCGCCGGCATCGCCGCCGCCGGACGCCGGGAGAGCGCGACGGGCTCCGCGCCCACGGCCACGGTCAACGTGCTGTTCGGCACCCAGACCGGCAACGCGGAGTTCCTCGCCGACGAGTTGGTCGCCGGAGCGCGGGCACGGGGCCTCGCGGGCACCGCGACCGCGCTCGACGCCGTGACCCCCGACCAACTGGCCACGATGTCCCACGTGTTGGTGGTCACCTCGACCTACGGCGAGGGCGAACTCCCCGACAACGCGGGCCTGTTCTGGGAGGCCCTCCAGTCCGACACGGCACCGCGCCTGGAGAGCGTGCGCTACGCCGTCCTCGGCCTCGGCGACCGCGGCTACGACGACTTCTGCCAGGCGGCGAAGCTCATCGACATCCGGCTGGAGCAACTCGGGGCGGCCCGCCTCCACGAACGCGTCGACTGCGACGTCGACTTCGAGGACCCGGCGGCGGAGTGGACGACGACGGTCCTGGACCGGCTGGCGGCCGAGACAGGCGCGACCGGCGACGCGAGTGCGGCGGCCCCGGGCCCGGCACCCCGCTCCCCCTGGAACAAGCGCACCCCCTACCCTTCCCGCCTCGCGGTGAACAGGCTGCTGTCCGCCCCGCACAGCGCGAAGGAGATCCGCCACTACGAGTTCGACCTCGGCGACAGCGGCATCACGTACGAGGCGGGCGACGCGCTGGCCGTCGTACCGCTGAACGACGAACGGCTGGTCGGCGCCCTGCTGGAGCACTTCGGCGCGAGCGCCGACGAGGAGGCCGCTCGACTGCTCCGCAGGGACCGCGAAATCCGCACCCCGTCGAAGGAGTTGATCGCCGACCTCGTCGAACGCGCACCGTCCGGCGAACTGGCGGCGGTCGTCGCGCAAGGCAGCCGCTCCGACCTCGACTCCTGGCTCTGGGGCCGGGACGTACTGGACCTGCTACGCGACGCAGGCCCCGCCGCCACCCCGGACCTGACCGAACTCCTCCACCTCCTGCGTCCGTTGCAGGCCCGCCAGTACTCGATCTCGTCGAGCCCGCTGGCCCACCCGGACCGCGTCCACCTCACGGTCGCGTCGGTGCGGTACGGCAGCGGGGACCGCCGCTACGAGGGCGTCGCGTCGACGTACCTCGCGGACCGAACGGGCGGCGAGGGCACGGCGGTTGGCGTATACGTACAGCCCAACGCCTCCTTCGGCGTCCCGGCGGACGACGACGCCCCGATGGTCATGATCGGCCCCGGCACGGGCATCGCCCCGTTCCGCGGCTTCCTCCACGAGCGCGCCGCGCGGGGCGCCTCCGGCCGCAACTGGCTCTTCTTCGGCGACCGTCACCGCGAGACGGACTTCGTGTACGAGGACGAGCTGACCGAACTCCGGACGCGCGGCGTGCTCACCGAACTGGACCTCGCGTTCTCCCGCGACCAGGCCGAGAAGGTGTACGTACAGACCCGAATGCGTGAACGCTCAAGGGAGTTGTACGGCTGGCTGGAGGACGGCGCGCACGTCTACGTCTGCGGTGACGCCTCGCGGATGGCGAAGGACGTGGAGGCGGCGCTGCTGGGTGTCGTGGCCGAGCAGCGCGGGCGCGGGGACGACGACGCGGCGGAGTACCTCGCGGACCTGCGGCGGGCCAAGCGCTATGTACGGGACGTGTATTGAGCATGGCGGACCACAACAACCCGTCCGGGCACTGCGCGTTCAAGGGATGCTGCGGCGGGCAGCCGGGCGGCAGCGTGCGGTTGATCGACGCGCGGATGCCGGAGCTGGCGCGGTGCCTGACGCTCTTCCAGTACGTCCAGGCGGTGACCGGAGGACCGGTCGCCCGGATCGACCAGGCGGGCAGCTACGCCCAACCCAGCTTGCGCGGCGAGGCGTTCGCCGTACAGGCGGGTTCGATCGCGCTGCGGCTCGACGCCGACGGGATCGACACGGCGGTGCTCGCGCGGGACGGCGGTACGGACTCCGTCACGCTGCGCCTGCTCGACGCGGAGGGGCGGACCGTGCACCAGGGACGGTTGCTGTCCGACGGTGACCGGCTGCTGGCCGGCCTGGCGCCGACGATCCAGGCCGGTGCGCGAGCAGCCGTAACGTCCACGCCTCCCGAGGTCCCGGCATGGGAGGACGGGGACCAACTGGCCCAGCTGGACGCGGTGTTGACGGAGGGCGGCCTCGCCCGGCGCGCGGCCTTCGACCGCTACGAAGGCGGCGAACACCGGCCGATCGAGGTGGACGTGGTGGCGTCGGTCCTCGACCACGTCTGCTCCGTCGGACTGCCCATCGGCGTCGCGGTGTTCGCCCCGGCCGCCATGCAGGCGTGCGCCGGCCGCGTCCACGTCACCGATCGGACCGTGGGCGGGCGGGTGTTCGCGGCGCTCGCGGAGAGCTCGGTGGAGATCGACCTGGCCGCCGTCCGGGCGTGCCGTCTCGTCCGCTCGGCGGCGGCGTACGGTCCGACCTCGGCACTCGAACTCGACGACGAGGACGGGCGATGCGTCGCGGTGATCACGCAGTTCGGGATGGTCGGGGCGGATGTGCACGAGGCGTGGGAGGATCTGGCGGCTTCGCTGCCTGACGCCTGAACGCGCGGTGCCTGATGCCCAGTTGTAAGGACGGGTGAGGGGGAGGCCCCCCTCACCCTCCCATGTCAGCCGATCTTGTCGGTGAAGCCCGCCGACAGGACCGTGTAGCGGGTGACCTTGCCCTTGCTGGAACCCGCGGTCCACGTGAAGGTGTACTCCAGGATCGCGCTGGTCTTCGGGTCGACGATCACCCGGCCGACGCTCTTGGCCTCCGCGAACTCAACTGCCGTACCACCACGGCCAGTACTGTCCTTGACCTGGCCGACCAGCTTGACGCCCTTCAGCCCGGCCATCGCCTTGAAGAGTCCGGCCCGCAGTTTCGGGCCCGCCGGGGACTCGGTGAGCAGGCTGCCCGCCTGGTCGAAGGGCGAGATGCTCTTGGGCCGCGGCGGAGTCTGCAGCAGCGCGAGCAACTTCGCCGGGTCGGTGGTGAGTTGGTTCAACCCGTTCCAGTCGAGGTCCTTCGGCCCGAGCTGCCAGTCGGGGTGCCGCCCCTTCTTGGCGGTCTTGCCGCCGTTGACGACGTACTGGTCCATGGACTGCGAGATGTACGTGGTCCCGACCGTCGTCCGCGTCTTCCAGTACTTCCCCGAGGAAGCCGACTGGCTGGCGGCCACCGTGGAGATGTCGTCCAGGAAGACGGACGCGCTGTTCGCGCGCGCCTCGCTGTGCGTGCCGGTGCTCGACGAGGGCGTGCCGTTGTTCGCGTAGGTCACCACGCCGGTGGCCACCGCGGCTGTGGTCAGCAGCCCGATCAGGGCCCGGCGGCGACCGGTCAGCCGCCGGATCGGCGTCACGGTGGCAACGCCGGCCGTCGTCCCCTCCGTGGCCACCGCCGCCTCGACCTCGGCCAGCACCCTGGCCAACGCCCGCTCCGACAGCGGCTCGACGTGACCCGCCGTCGCCAGTTCATCGGCACCGGGGAAGTCCAGCAGTGCGCCTCGCTCGTTCATACCGTTCGCCTTCGTGTCGTCATACGTGGTCATGCGAGGTCTCCCATCGCGGTCAGGTTCCGTCCCGCCGGGCGGGGCATCGTGAGGCGGTCGCGCAGTCGGCCGCGGGCCCGGTGCAGCCGCGAACGGGCGGTGCCCGCCGGGATGCCCACCACGGCGGCGGCCTCGGACGGGGTGAGCTGCTCCCAGCTGATCAGGAGCAGCAACTCCCGCTCCTCAGGCGGCAGTTCGGCCAGCGCCCGTCGTAGCGCGGGGGCCATCGCGGCGGCGTCGAGCCGCTGGTCCACCACCTGCCAGGGGTCGGTGACATCCGGTCCCGGCGCGGGCTCTTGCCGTCCCGCCCGCCGCAGGTACTGGGCGAGCACGTTGTGGGCCACCCCGAACAGCCAGCCCCGGGCCGAACCGCGCGCCGGGTCGAACGTGCGCCGTGCGGCGAACGCCTGCAACCAGGTCTCGGCGAGCAGATCCTCCGACGCGGCGGGCATACGCCGGGCGAAGTAGCCGTGCAGGGCGGAGGAATGGTCCTTCACGAGGTGGGTGAAGGCCGCCGAGTCACCGTGCGCCGACCGCGTCAACTGGGCGTCGCTGTCGCCGTGTTGGACAGCGTGGCCGTGTTCGGTGCCATGACCATGTTCGGTGCTGTGGCCGTGTTCGGCGGTGGTGCCGCGCTGGTCGCTGTCACGGCGGCGGTGACGGCGGAGTCCGCCACGTCGCCGGTCACCCGGTTCATCTGGTGCATCCGGTTTCACCGAGTCTCCGTTTCCGACCGCCGGACGACGGTCTCACCCAGTACTTGTCATCGAACCTCAAGAGCGTTCGCGCACCCCCTCCCATCACTACGCGAGCCCCTTAATGAGAGTTGACTTGCATAAAGAGAGTCGACCCCCTACATTCATGAGAGTCAGCTCTCAGCAAGCGAGAACAAGCGACAAGGACCCCTCACCATGACCACCCCTGCCTCCACCCCCACCCGCACCGTCACCCTCCCCGGCGAACTCTCCGTCACCATCCAGGAGTTCGGCGAGAACACCGAGGGCACCGGCGTGCTGATACTCCACGGCGGCGCCGGCCCGCGAACGGTCGCCGGCATCTCCTCCGCCCTGTCCGAGCACGTGTACGTCGTGACACCGACCCACCCCGGTTTCGACGGCACACCCCGCCCGGAGCACTTCGACACCGTCGCCGACCTGGCCATCGCCTACCTGGACCTGCTCGACACCCTGGGCCTCAAGGACGTCATGGTGATCGGCAACTCGGTCGGCGGCTGGATCGCGGCAGAGATGGCCCTACGCGACAACCAGGGCCGCATCGGCGCGCTCACCCTGCTGAACGCGGTCGGCATCCACGCCCACATGGTCGAGAACCGCGTCGTAGACCCGCGCACCATGGCACCGTCCGACATCAGCCAACTCTCCTTCGCCAAGCCCGAGTTCCGCCCCGACTTCACGACGTTCACCGACGAACAGCGCGCCGCGACCGCCGCCAACCAGAAGACCCTCGCGATCTACGGCGGCGCCCACTTCACCTACGACCCGAAACTCCGCGGCCGCCTCCACCGCGTGACCGTCCCCGTCCTGGTCGTCTGGGGCGAGGAGGACGGCATAGCCCCCTTGAAGTACGGCCGCGGCTACGCCGACTCCTTCCCCGACGGCCACTTCGCCCCGATCGCGGACGCGGCCCACTTCCCGCAGATCGAGGCGCTGGGGGCGACGTTGGGGGCGATCGGCGACTTCGTGAGCACGGTGGTGAAGCCGGGAGCGACGGACTGAGGAGCAGCCCGCGCCCGTGCGCATCGTCGGTGTCGGGGCACCGCAGCAGCACACCCGCCGGGAACCCCGGGTTGTGCGCATCGCCCCGGAGCGAAGTCCCCGCACGGAACCATAGGGGCGAGTGGCGGTTTGGGGCAGTAGTGGCGCCTGTGCGTTGATCGGGCCACTGAAGTGCGACTTTGGCTAATAAGGCCGAAAGGCGCCCTGTTTGAATGGTGTACCGGGCACTCACACTCGGAAAATGGCGGTTCTCCACGGTGTCAGCCAGCCTGAGTGCCTGTTGTGCTTGTCGAATGGGCCCGATGTTCGTGAGCGCGGACGGATCATTCCCCTGTCGGCCGAGCTCTGCGACGGGTGCTGGAACAAGGTCGCCAACGAGCTTGCCGTGTGTGAGGGCGCTACGGCGGCACCGGACCCCGAGTTCGACCCGGACGACGTGGATTGGGTCGAGCCACGCACCTGCCGGCAGTGCCATGCGCCGGTGCGCTGCTACCCCACCAACTATGACCGTTGGGTCGAGCTGGCCACGTTCGAGTTGCCGGCGAAGAAGGTCCCTCCCGCGCACCGTTGGCGTTTGATGCACCCGAAGGCAGCGAACACCCCGATCACCGTGGCGACAGTGGCCATCAGGGTCGGCGCCATCGATCCCACCCCCGGAGAGCCCGTCATTCCCGCTCATGAGTTCGTGTGCCTGAACCGTGAAGCGTGACCGAGCCCCTCGCGTGCCAGAACCGTCAGAGACTCGCAAGGCGGCCTGCGCTATAGGCTGCGCGCGCGAGGGGGGTGTCATGACGGGGCAACGCGGCCTGCGCAAGCGGCAATGGTTCCAAGTAGCACTGTTGATCTTCCTGATGGCCATGATGGTGCGTGCCGTGATCACCGCAGACGACAAGATCGCACTGGTCGCGCTCGTCGTTTCGCTGATGTTCTGCGCCTACGTCCTCGGGTACGTGATCGGCTTCCGCTCAGCCAAGCGACCACAGTCACAACCCGACGGTGAATCACCTAACCGCCCGCCAGGAGAACTCGGTTGGCTGGAGCAGTGGTACCAAGCCCAGTGTGACGGCGACTGGGAGCACGAATGGGGCGTTCGCATCGCGACGCTCGACAACCCAGGCTGGACGGTGCACATCGACCTTGAGGAGACGGCACTGTCCGGCCGGCCCTATGTGAGGACGGACATCCGACGCAGCCACTCCGACTGGGTGATGGCGAAGGTGTCGGACGGCGTCTTTCACGCGTCCTGTGGCCCCCTCAACCTCAGCGAAGCACTCCGCCTGTTCCGCGAATGGGCCACGTCAGTCAGCCAGGAGTCCTAGCCGCCGGACCCGTGCAGACAGAGACGGCCCGTCTCAATTTCTTTCTCATTCAGCCCCGTTCACCACTGTTCGGGCGCGACCCGCAGCCCTCCCGGCTCCGACAACCAGCCGCCCATGAACCCAGAGAGCGGTCTGAGCCGTGCCGGCCTCGCGGCTTCAGATATAGGTCCAGCGCCAGGCGTTCGAGCTGTACGCGCACTTGATCTTCGTGCCGCTCGCGGTGGTGGTGATGGCGCCATGATCGCTGTTTCGGCAGAACTGCCCCGCCGAGTAGCAGTTCCCCGCGTTGGAGACGATCGTGCACGTGCCGGCGCTGTCCTGGCTGCCACTGCCACTGCCACTGCCACTGCCAGTGTTGGCGGCCTTGGCGGTGGCGGTCTTGGTGACGGTGACGGTGACTGTGGGGCCGGGGCTGGCCTTGGCTTTCACGGTCTTCGTGACGGTCGGGCCGGGTTCGGGCGCGGCTGTGACCGTCGCGGTGATGGTCGTCGCGGGCTTGACCTTGGTCTCGACCGGCTGTTGCCCGTCGTCCCCGGCGGAGCCGATAAGCGCACCCGTGACGAACAGAGCCGAGCCTCCGACCCATACGAGTACGCGCCTGTAGAGCGGGCGGGTGTCGGGCGGGCGCGGTGTCGGCGGTATAGGAGTGGTGTACGGGTTGGTCATCTCGTCCCCCACGGTGTTTCAGGTGGAGTGACCGTAGTGCTCAGGCGAGCGGCATGTGGAGGGTGTGTGAGCGGGGGTCACCATTCTGTGACCAATGCCCCTTCAGCGGTCCCGCTCAGGACGGCGATGCCGGCGCCACGGACCTCGGCGTCGGGTGGGAACACGGCCCTCGGAAAGAGATGCCCGATCCAGCCCCAAATGCTCACCGCTTCCCAAGCTGAGAGCCTCAGCAGGATGTCTGGCGGTCCTTCGCCTCTCCGCCGTTCAGTGCGTTGCTGATCTCTCGAAGGCGGCCCTCGGGCAGAGCGAAGGCGTTGCCGGGGTTCCGGTACGAGTGCCCACCGTCATTGATCCAGACGCTGTTTGTCAGCCTCCAGTGAGCCGGAGCCCATTGGCCCTGGTTCTCAAGGAGCATCTTCGCGACGTCGGCGGGTTCCTCGATCCAGGTGAGTGCGCTGAGCGCGGTGGTGAGGGCAACGGCCGCGTCGTCGGGTAGTTGGGCGTCGCCGAGCGTGGGGAAGAGCAGCAAGAGACGGGCGTCGGGGTCGCCGACGCCCTTTGTCGACGGCTGGCGAGCAGCGGACAGCAACTCCGGCCAGGACAGGCCAGGGCCCATGAAATGACCGTCGTCCACAGCGAGGGTCTCCGCTCTCGGCCAGGTCGGGTCATGGATCAGGTAGTCCACGCCCCGGTCTCCGTCGAAGTTGCGGTAGACGACGTGGATGGTGTGGCCGGAATGGAGAGCCACGATGAACGTCGGCCACTCCCGCTCGGCGGAGAGCACGTCGGAGAGCTGCGTCGCCGCGTCCCAGTCAGCTCCGAAGGCGGCTCGTTGCACGTCCTCGCCACGCAGACAACTGCCAAGGTGCACAGGCCAGAACAACGGATTGTCCAGGTAGGCGCCGCCCTCGACCAGAGGGCCGCCTTCATATCCGGGGATCTTCAACACGCCAGGATGGTGACACGAAGGACTGACATCACCCAGGTGGGCAGCACGGTGATGCCCAAGGCCGACAGCAGGGACGAGTTCGACGCTCTCAGGGTGCGAACCCGCGATGGAGTCAGCCGACTTGTCAGTCGGGGCAAGCAACACCTGTGAGAAAACTGCCCCTTGCGGGGTAGGTCGTGCGCGGCCGGCGCTGACAGGTCACCTCTTGGTCATCAGCTGAGCCCGGCCGTCGGTTGGGTCCCGGACATGTTCTCCGGGCCGCCCCCGGACAGGTCGGGGATGCAACCATTCCCTACGGAGCTGGAACCCCCGGAAGCCGGCCGCGCGCTTGCGACCATAGTCGTAGGCACTGACAACGGCCCCGCCCCTCAACGCGCGACGCCACAACGCACAACCCCCGGGTCGCAAGACCCCGAGGCTGTGCGTTGGTCAGCAGCGCTACGGCAGCTTCACCAGCGTGAAGTCGTCGCAATACCCCGCCGCCGAACCGGAGTTCTTGTAGCAGTACACCGACGCCGAGGTGTTGGAGACACCCGTCGTGAAGAAGATCGGCTGCTGGGTGTACGTCGTTGTCGAGCCTCGCAGGTACGTCTCCGTGCCGCCGAAGCTCTTCACGCCGACCGCGACCTCCTCACCCGCAGTGGCCACCTTCGCCCAAGCCGCCACCAGGTAACTGCCGCCGGACGTAAGGCCGGTCACCGTCTGGATGGCTCCGCTCGCGCTGCCCCCGTCTGCAACGAGTACGTAACCATGCGGGAGTTGGAGGCAGCCACGCTCGACGCCGTGCCCGTGCCCTGGGTCCACGGGGTCAGCGCGCCCGTCTCGAAGCCCGGGTTCGTGACGGTGTTGGTGGAGGTCGACAGGGGTTCTACCGCCAGGTCGTCGCAGTAACCCGCTCGACCGTGTCGGCCACCTCGCCTACCTGCACGCGGCCACCCCGGCGAACGGCCAGTCCCTCGCCGGACTCGCACCGGAGTTGATGGCCGCGTCGCGGGCCATGGGGCGAGTCGTCGACGGGGTGGAGCTGGTGAAATTCCCCGGCGAAGGGCCCATGCCCTCCTACGGGTTGACCGATCCGGACGACATCGCCTGGCTGGCGTCGAAGATCACGCCGCATCCGTGGAAGTGCTTCGAGCAGCCGCTGCGGCTCCACGACGAGGCGGGGGTGCGGGCGCTTCCGCAGTCCCAGATCGTATGCACCTCGACGCTGCCGTACCGCGATCCCGCCGACCTGGAGGCGGCCCGCGCGGCCGGGCGGCTGTGGGACATCGACACCGGTCACGACCTGATGGTGAACGAGCCGCAGGCCGTCGCCGGGTTCCTGGAGCTGGTGGCGGGGGCAGCGGCTGCGGGCTGACGACCGGCCACCGGCGAATGACAGCTGACGGCTCACGGCCGCCCGACAACCGACTCACAGAATCGGCTGACCGTCAGTCACATTACCGAAACGTAACCTACCGACGGGTATCACGAGTAACTTACCCGCAGGTAAGTTCCAGGCGAACCATTCTCCGGACGGCCGCTCCACAGGAGGTTCGCCATGCCCGCACGCCAACGGCGCCTGCTCGCCGCCGCGATCACCGCCACCGCCTGCCTCACCGCCCAGGCCCTCGCCCTCACGACCGCCACCGCGGCGACCGACTCCAGCACCTCGGACGAGGTCGTCTCCCGAGGCGTCACCATCCCCGAGTTCTACAACCCGCCCAGCACCCTCCCCACCGCCGACGGCACCCTCGTCCGCAGTGAACCCCTCCCCCTCGCCCTGAGCCTGCCCGGCCTCGACGGCCCGCTCCCCGGTACCGCGACCCGGCTGATGTACAAGTCCACCGACTCGAACGGGCAGCCCGTCGCCGTCACCGGTGCCTACATCGAACCGTCCGCCGACTGGACCGGCGACGGCCCGCGCCCCCTCGTCGCGGTCGCCCCCGGCACCCTGGGACAGGGCGACCAGTGCTCCGCGTCCATGGGTCTTGAGCATCCCCTGTCCCTCAACAGCCAGACGGTTTCCGTGGGTTACGAGGATCTGGCGATCTACCGGCTGCTCGCCAAGGGCGTCGCCGTCGTCGTCACCGACTACGTCGGACTCGGCGCCACCGACCGGCTGCACACCTACGTCAACCGGATCGACGAGGCGCACGCGGTGCTGGACGCCGTGCGCGCCGCACGTTCGGTCGCCGGAGCATCGGTCACCACCCGGTCACCGGTCGGGCTCTACGGCTACAGCCAGGGCGGCGGAGCGACCGCGGCCGCCGCCGAACTCCAGTCCTCCTACGCCCCGGACGTCACCCTCGCCGGAACGTACGCCGGTGCCCCGCCCGCCGATCTGACCTCCGTCACCAAGGCCATCGACGGCAGCGAACTCGCGGGCGCGCTCGGCTGGTCGCTCAACGGGTTCCTTCAGTCCGACCCTGCTCTGAAGCCGCTCGCGGAGGCGCATCTCAACGCCGCCGGAAAGGCCGCCCTGACCGACCTGTCGACCATGTGCGTCGGGGACGCGCTGTTCGGCTACGGCTATACGCGGAGCGGCAGTTGGACCACCGACGGGGAGTCCATCAGCGACATCATCGCCTCGACTCCCGCGCTCCAGGCGTTCCTTGACGAGCAGCGCATCGGCACGCTGAAACCGTCCGGGCCCGTCCGTCTCGCCACCGGCGTCAGCGACAACCTCGTCCCGCACGCCCAGGCGCGCCAACTGGCCCGCGACTGGTGCGCGTTGGGCGGCGACGTCACGTACAAGGCCGTCGTCCTGCCCAGTGTCGGCAGCGCGCTCCTCAACCACTTCGCGCCCCTGCTGACCGACCAGGGCGACGCGATCTCGTGGCTCACCGACCGCCTCGCGGGCAGGCCGGCCCCCTCCAACTGCTGGACCATGCCCGTCCAGCCCTGACCCTCCACCCCTCCTTCCCTCCATCCGTGGCTCCGGGGAGGTCATGTCACCGCTCCGCCAGTTCCTTCGCGATGTTCTTCACCACGACGGCCGCGAACTCGGCCGCGCTGTCGCACAGTTGCCCGGTCGGCTCCGGAGCGTAGACGGTCAACTGGAGGATCTCGGTGGTGCGTTCGCCGACGGAGTCCGTGTAGGTCTGGTGCGGGGTCCGTACGGTGCAGCTGTCGTCCTCGACGTCGTTCGCGGTGTAGTAGCTCTTCGTGCCGGCGACGTTCACGAGCGTTCCGTCGTCGCCGTCGAGCGAGTTGTCCCGGCTGAACTGGATCTGCACCTCGCGCTCACCGTCGCCGTCGCTGGACCAGTCGCATGCCCAGGAGCCGTAACCGCGGTCCTGGTTGGCGAACTCGACGCCGGGCAGTCGCCTGAGTTCGGCGGCGTCGAGCAGCGTGCAGGCGTCGAGGCCGGCCAGGGACTTCGCGGCGGGTGCCGCCGTACGGCGGGGTACCGGGCCGTGGGCCAGCACGCCGACCACGTGATCGGTGGCCGTGTCGGCCAGTTGGCAGGGGTCGGGCGCCGACTTGTCCAACTGGTGCCCGGTGACCCGGACTTGCTTGCCGTCCGGGGTCAGGACGGCCCGTTCGCAGAACTCCTTGTCCCGCTTGAGGGTCACGACCGTGAGCTGGGTGCCGGGCACCAGTCGGGTCTTCTGCACGGTGTCGAAGGTGTCCCGGTCGGAGTCGAGGTCGACCCACACGTCCGCGTTGTCGTCACCGCTGTTGTTGAGCACCACGACGTCGCACCGGTCGATCTCGCCGTAGTCCGGGTCCAGCACGGTGTCGCCGAAGCGGCTCAGCGAGGCGGCGTCGATCAGCCCGCAGGGGTCGGCCGTACGCTCGTCGCCGATGGTTCCGGCCCGCGCCGCGGCCGTGGCGGACGGCTTCGCGTCGGTCCGGGCGGTGTCCTTGCCGTCCTTGCCGTCCGTGCCCCCGGAGTTCCAGGGGCCGAAGAGGACGAGGCCGGCGGTGAGCGCGCCGGTCGTGACCACCGCCACGGCCGTGATCGCCAGCGCGCGCCGGCGTCGCATCGGAAGCGTGACGGCGTCCCGGGCGTGACGCAGGGCCGCTCCCAACCGGATGGTCGGGTGCGTGAGATCGACGGTGACACGGTCGATCCGGTCCTGGACCTCCGCGGGCGGCGGGGTGGCATGCCGCAGCAGCTTGAGCGCGCGGGCGGCGTCGGGCCTGTTCCGGGGTTCCACCTCCAGCAACTCGGCGAGCGGTCCGGTGAGTTGACCGGCCCGTAGGGCGGGCTCGATGTGCCCCTCGCCGGCCCGGGCCAGATACGTCATCAGGTGCTCGGCCTCGCCGTACGGCGACTGCCCCTCGACCGCCGCGAACAGCGAGGCGCCCAGGGAGAACACGTCCGCCTTCTGGCCGGCCGGTTGCCCCTTGGCCACCTCGGGGGCCAGATACCGGGGTTTGCCGCGCACGCTGCCCGTCGCGCTCTGCGTGACGTCGTTCCACAGGGCCCGGGAGATCCCGAAGTCGGTGAGCCGGGCGACGCCTTCGTCGGTGACGAGGATGTTCTCCGGTGTCACATCGCCGTGCACCACACCCGCGCCGTGCGACTTCACCAGCGCGTCCGCGATCTGGCAGCCGATCGACCCGGCCTCCTCGGGCGCCAACGGGCCGCGCTCCGCCATGAGTTGGGCGAGGCTGCGGGAGGGGACGTACTCCATGACGATCCAGCAGGTGGTGCCCTCGTCGACGTAGTCGAAGACGCCGACGATGTTCGGGTGGTGCAGCCGCCCCGCGTTGCGCGCCTCGCCCATGAGCCGGCGCGTGGCCCGATCGTCGTCCAGGCGTGCGCACTTGACCGCGACCCAGCGTTGCAGCCGCTCGTCCCAGGCCCGCCAGACGACGCCCATGCCGCCGGTGCCGATGGGCTCGTGCAGGAGATACCGGCCGTCGATCCTGTCCCCGGCCGCAGGCGCCACCGACACCGTCCCACCTCTCACCCTCACACACAGCTCTGACGGGTAACGGAGTGTACAGATCGGGCACTTGGGGGTGATCGGATTCACGGGACGTGAAAGGGACCCACCCCGAACCACCACACGACTCAGGGACAGCGGAGCGATATCACGACTCTCCCAAACGAGAATTATATTTCCGTTTATTGACAGTAACATGTCCAAACGCGCTACGCTCCCGGCGACTCGCACTCCCCCTACGGTTGCCGGCCCGGAGTCCCCCATGCCCGAGAACACCTCCCCCCACCCCGCCCTCAGCCGCCGCGGACTGCTCGGCGCGACCGCCCTCGGCGCGGTCGCCCTGGCCGCCGCCGGTCGGACCCGGGCAGCCGCATCAACTCGGGCCGCCGTCACGGAACTTCGTGAACGGGCGGTCGTCGTCGGCACCGGATTCGGCGGCGGCGTCACCGCGTTACGCCTGGCCCAAGCCGGCGTCTCCACCCTGGTGCTGGAGCGCGGACTGCGCTGGCCGACCGGCCCGGACGCGACGATGTTCTGCCGCTTCGCGAACATGGGTCTTCTGAACGACACGGATGACGGCACACGGCGCGGATGACGGTACGACGACGGTCGTCACCGGCGCGCATCGGTTGCCCCGGCTGATCGTTAGGGAGGCGTTCGCCTCGTCACCGGGGCGGCGCTCACCGATGCCCAGCCGGAGTGCCCATGCCCGCCGACGCAGTCGCCCGTCCGCCCGCCGAACTCCTCGCGGCGCGGGCGAGCGATCCGTACCCGTACTTCGCCTGGCTGCGCCGGAACGCGCCCGCGCACGTGGAGCGCCGGCCCGGCCGGCCCGCGGTGTGGCAGATCTCCCGCCACGCCGATGTGCGGGCCCTGCTGACCGACGACCGGCTGAGCAAGGAACCCGGCCGGGTGCCCGGTTATGTGCCGGGACCGGCCGGGCTCAACCGGCATCTGGTGCACGCCGATCCGCCGGACCACACCAGGCTGCGGACCCTGGTGAACACGGCGTTCGTACCCCGCCGCATCGCGAGCCTGGAACCCGTCGTCGCCGAGGTCGCGAACCGGCTGCTGGACCGGGTCGAGCGGAACCCGCACGTGGATGTGATCGCGGACTTCGCGGCGCCGCTGACGTTCCGCATGATCTGCGCGATCCTCGGCGTCCCGGCGGAACTCGACACCGCGGCGACCCGCGACACCCTCATGGCCACCATCGCCCCCGGCACCGGCACCGGCCAGGACCGCGCCGAGAGCGACCTGCACGTCCTGCTGGACACACTGATCGCCGGAAAGCGGGCGGGTGGTGAGCAGAGCGGGGTGGATCTGCTGGGCGCGCTCGTGCGGGCCGGTGACGAGACCGGTGCGATGAGCGAGGAGGAACTGCGCTCCACCGCCTACCTGTTGCTCCTGGTCGGACACGACACCACCATGAACCTCATCGGCAACGGCATGCTCGCCCTGCTGTGCGACCCCGGCCAGGCCGCACGGTTCACCGGCCCCGGCGCCGGACCGGAGTTCGTCGCCACCGCCGTCGAGGAGTTGCTGCGCTACGACTCTCCGGTGCGGGACGCCACGTTCCGGTGTGCCGCCGAACCGGTGGAGCTGCATGGGCGGTTGATTGCTCCGGGGGACATCGTGAGTCTCCTGATCGGTTCCGCCAACCGGGACGGGGCCTGCTTCCCGGACGCGGACCGGCTGGACCTGGGCCGGAGCCCCAACAACCATCTCGCGTTCGGTCACGGCCCCCACTTCTGCATCGGGGCGGCCCTGGCCCGCCTCGAAGGCGCCGTCGCCTTCCCGCTGTTGCTGGAACGTCTCGGCCCGGTCCAACTGGCCAAGCCCGCCGACGAGTTGTCCTGGCGGCCGACCCGCGTGATGCGCGGACTCGCCGCACTGCCCGTCGTCCGCCGCTGACGGACCCGGGAAGCGGCACACGAGAACAAGGACTTCAGAAGCAGCACCTGAGAAAGGGCAACCGCACCATGGACCCCGCACCCGCTCCCGGCCCCGTGGTGGTGACCGCGCGGCAGGACGGCACCCTGATCATCACGCTCAACCGGCCGCACGTCCGCAATGCCATCGACCGGCAACTGGCCGCCGCCGTCGACGCGGCCCTGACCGAGCTGGAGACGGACCCCGAACTCACCGTCGGCGTCCTCACCGGCAGCGGCGGGCACTTCTGTTCCGGCATGGACCTCAAGGCGTTCCCCACCGAGGGCGTTCCGGTCGTCGCCGACCGGGGGCTCGCGGGGCTGACCCGGGCCCGGATCCGCAAGCCTCTGATCGCCGCCGTCGAGGGCGCGGCCGTCGCCGGAGGCTTCGAACTCGCCCTCGCCTGCGACCTGGTGACCGCCGCCGACACCGCCTTCTTCGCGCTGCCCGAGGTGGCCCGCGGTCTGATCGCCGCCGAGGGCGGGGCCGTACGGCTGCCCGGCCGGCTGCCCCGTCACCTGGCCATGGAACTCCTGTTGACGGCCGCCCCGCTGCCGGCCGCGGCCGCGGCACAATACGGGCTGGTCAACCAACTGACCTCCGAGGGCAAGGCACTCGACGCCGCGCTCGCGCTCGCGGCCCGTGTCCAGGCGCACTCGCCGCAGGCCGTGCGCATCACCAAGCAGATCGTCCAGGACACCCACGGCCTGGCCGACCGCGCCGCGTTCGCCGTGCAGGACCCGCTCAGCGCGCCCGTGTTCGGCACGGCGTCGGCCGTCGAGGGCAGCCGCGCGTTCACCGAGAAACGCCCGCCCCGCTGGAGTGCCTGACCTACGGCGCCCAGGTCACCGGAAGTTCCCGCAGCCCGTACACGATGTTGTCCTGGTTGTAGGTGAGTCGGTCCGCCGGGACGGCGAGGCGCAGGGCGGGCAGGCGGCGGAGCAGCGTGGTGAGGACGGTCTGGAGTTCCACGCGGGCCAGGGTCTGGCCCAGGCACTGGTGGATGCCGTAGCCGAAGGCGACATGGCGGCGGGCGTCGCGGGTGAGGTCGAAGTTGCTTGCAGTGCCGAAGAGTTGCTCGTCGCGGTTGGCGGTGGACAGCATGCAGATCACGCCCTCGCCGGCCGGGATCGTCACCTCGCCCACCCGCACGGTCTCGGTCGCCGCTCGGCCGAGGCCCAGGTGGATGATCGTGAGGTGGCGCAGGAGTTCCTCCACGGCGCCGCGCACCAAGTCCGGGTTCTCGCGCAGGAGTTGTGCCTGGTCGGGGCGGCGCAGCAGGGCGAGCACGCTGACGGCCGTCATGTTGGCGGTGGACTCGTGCCCGGTGACCAGGAGCAGGAAGCCGAGCGACGCCGTCTCCTGGTCGGTCAGGTCCTCGCGGGCGGCGAGCCGGCTGAGGATGTCGTCACCGGGCTCGCGACGCTTGCGCTCCGCCAACTCCGCCAGGTAGCCCATGAGTTCGGTGTGCGCCCGCTCCGCCTCCGAGCGGGTGGTCCGGTTGTCGAGGAGGGTGCGGCTGAGCGACTGGAACAGGTCGTGGTCCTCGTACGGCACCCCGAGCATCAGACAGATGACCAGCGACGGGACCGGCAGCGCGAAGTCCGCCACCAGGTCGGCCGAGACGCGGCCCTCGGTCATGCGGTCCACGGCCCGGTCGACGATGTCCTGGATGCCGGGGCGCAGTTCCTCGATGCGCTTGACCAGGAAGTCCTTGGTGACCATACGGCGCAGCCGGGCGTGTTCGGGGTCGTCCATGCGGATGAAGCTCGGCTTGGCGGTGGCCAGTTCACGCTGCCCGGCGGAGAGGAACGGGAACCCGGGTGTGCGCGCGTCCGCGCTGAAGCGGGCGTCGGCCAGCACGGCCCGTACCTCGTCGTAGCCGGTGACCAGCCAGCACGCGGTGCCGTCCGGCAGCACGGCACGGGAGACGGCGGCCTCGCGGGCGGCGGCGGTGTAGGCGGGCGGGGGAGAGAAAGGGCAACTGCCGTAGGGGGCCGGGAGGTTGAGGGGCGGGGCGGTGAGGGTCGGGGCGGTCATGGGTGGGCTGTCTCCTCGTGGTCGACGAGCGTGATGGCTCCGCTGGGGCACAGGTCGGCGGCGAAGCGCACCTCGTCGGCGTACCGCGCGTCCGGCTCCGCGACGAGCAGGGCGACCCGGCCGTCCGACTCGTCCTGCTCGAACACCTCGGGCGCCGCGCCCACGCACTGGCCCGCGCTGCAACAGAGTTCGCGGTCCAGGAGCACGGTGAGCGAGGGCTGCCGGTCGGAGGGGGTGCGGAGGGTGTTGAGCGTGGTGCACATGGTGGCGGTCTGGCCGGCCAGGACCAGAAGTTCGACGAGTTGCTCGGGAGTGAGGGCGCGGGCCAGACGGTCCCAAAGGCCCTCCGGGATCGAGGCGTTGACGGCCAGCAGGTCCGCCGCCTCCAGGAGGGCGCGGTCCTCCGGCTGCCAGGGGTGGGTGGCCAGGCCGGCCGCCGTCGCGTCGATCTCCTCGTCCGTCAGCCCGGCGTCCGTGGCCCGGGTGCGGTGCCGCCCGTGGACGTAGGGGGCGTCGAGCCGGTGGGCGACTCGCAGGACGACCAACTCCCGTCCGCGGTGGCCGAGGGTGCCCTCATGGGTGAGGACACGGGCGAGGGAGAGCCAGGCGTGGGCCAGCACGGGGTGGTGGGCGAGGGTGCCGAACAGGTTCTCCCGGCCGGGCCCGTCCTGCCGGGAGTCGGCGAGCAACGACCGGAGGACCGGGGGCCATTCGGCAGGAGGGAGGGGCGGAATGCGCGGGGTGTGCGGGGTGCGGGTCGTGGTCATGGTGCCTTGTGCCTTCACGTTCGTACGGTGTCGGGGCCGGGGAGGTGTCGTGCTGGGCCGGCGGCGTTCACCAACGGCACACGACCACCCCCGCACTCGCCCCGCTAGCGAAGCCGAACATGCCGACCAGGTCCCCGCGTTGGAGGCGTCCGCTGTCGAGGGCGGCGGCGAGTTGGAGCGGGATGGTGTTGGTCGCCACGTTGCCGTGGGTGGGGAAGGTGGCCAGGATGCGGCCCGGGTCCACGCCCACCCAGTCGCAGACGACCTTGGTGAACGGCACCGACGGCTGGTGCACACAGACGAGGTCGAGGTCGTCGCCCTCGACACCCAACTCCCGCATCGCACCCCGCACTTTGCCGGGCAGCCCCTCGAACGACCCCACCAACTGGGCGGAGTCGATGCGGAGATGCCCGAGCCGGCGGTGCTGCGCGTACGGGTTGGGCAGGGTCGCCGCCCGCCAGCCCCAGGAGTTGGCGAAGAACCGCGAACCGAGGATGCCGGGCCGCTCCCCCGCCTCCACCAGCAGGGCCGAACCCATGTCGCCGGTGCTGAGGCTGGGCAGCGCGGTCAACAGGTCGGCGGGATCGTCCAGTTGCCAGCGACTCTCCCGGGTGCTGACCTCGGCGGTGGTCACCAGCACCCGCCGGTACTGCCCGCCGCGGATGAACGCGTCGGCGACCTCCAGCGCGTTGAGGACTCCGTTGCAGGCGTTCTTCAGGTCGAACACCGGGCAGCCCAGGCCGAGTTTGTCGGCGACGACATGGGCGGTGGCCGGCTCCTCCATGTCGGCGAGGATGCCGGCGTAGAGGAGCAGGTCCACGCCGCCCGGATCGGTCCCGGTGTCCTCGAACAGGCGCCGGGCCGCGTGCGCGGCCAGGTCGGAGGGCTGCTCCAGATCGTCGGCCACGGTGCGCTCGGCCAGCCCGTACATCCGCTGGAGCACCCCGCGCGACAGCGGCACGGCGGGGCTGCCCGCCCGGAATCGGTCCTCCACGGCGGCCACGCTCTGGCGTCCCTCGGGGATGTGGACGGTGGCGTGGACGATGGTGCTGTGAACGGTCATTGAGCCCTCTTCACTTCAATCCGGTTCAGCCCTCGGTCGGTTGTCGTCAGTCCCCGGCGGTGAGGAGGAGCACCACGTTGTGCCCGCCGAACCCGAAGGAGTGGCTGACGGCGGCCCGGACACGCTGTTCGCGGGGTGCGCCCGTGACGCAGTCCAGGTCGAAGGGGAGGTTGTCCGGGGCGAGGTTGGCGATCGGCGGGACGGTGGAGCGGTGGATGGTCAGGGCGGTGAGCGCCGCCTCGATCGCACCGGCCGCGCCGAGACCGTGCCCGAGAACTCCCTTGGCGGCGGTGACACTCGGCCGGTGCGGCAGCACCCGCGCGATCAACTCCGCCTCCGTCAGGTCGTTGAGCGGCGTCGAGGTCCCGTGCGCGTTGACGTGATCGACGTCCGCCGGGCGCAGCCCCGCCTCCGCGAGCGCCGACCGCAGCGCCGCCTCGGCGTGAACTCCCCCCGGGGCGGGGGCGGTCGGGTGATACGCGTCGGACGTCTGACCGGCCCCGGCGAGCCGGGCGTACCGCCGCCGGCCACGCGCCCGCGCGTCCGCCTCCCGTTCCAGGACGAGGATCGCGGCGCCCTCGGAGATCACGAACCCGTCCCGGTCCGCGGCGAACGGCCGTGAGGCGGCGGCGGGTTCGTCGACCCGGGACGACAGCGCGCCCATCCGCTGGAAGCCGGACGTGATCACCGGGGTGACGGCCGCCTCCGCGCCGCCCGCCACCGCGATGTCGCACAGCCCCGCGAGCAGCAGCCCCCGCGCGACGGCCAGGGCACTGGCCCCGGAGGCGCACGCGGTCTCGGTCGCCAGGGACGGACCATGGGCGCGGAGGTCCAACGACACTTCCCCGGCGGCCATGTTGGAGATCAGCATGGGCACCAGCGCGGGCGACACCAGCTCGGGGCCGCCCTGGTGGTGGCGGATCGTCTGGTCCTCCAGATGCGCGGCACCGGCCAGCCCCGAACCGATCACCACGGCGACCCGCGCCCCGTCCCACCCGGCCGGGTCGAGCCCGGCGTCGGCGACGGCCTCGCGCGCCGCGAGCACGGCGAGCTGACTGAACCGGCCCATCCGCCAGGCCTTCCCGCCGCCGATCCGGGCCTGCTCCGGGGTCATGAGCGGGATACGGCAGGACAAGTCCACGGCGCAGCCCTTGAGTTCGGGGTCCGTGGCACCGGCGGAACGCCCGCTCAGGACCCCCTTCCAGGTCTCCTCCCGGCCGACCCCGGCCGGGGTGATGAGCCCCAGGCCGGTGACGGACACGGGCACGGACGCCGCCTTCATCGCTCCCGCTTGGCGTTCAGCGCGGCGACGAGCTCACCCACGGTGCTGTTCTTGGCGGCCTCTTCCTCCGCAACCGGAACCCCGAGCTGCTCCTGGAGCGCCAGTGCGAGTTCGGCCAGCGCGAGCGAGTCGAGATCGAGGCTCTCCAGGGTGGCCTCCGGACGGATGCTCTCGGCGCTGACCTCGAACTTCTCGGTGAGTACGGCGGTCACGGCGGTCTGGGCGGGGGACATGGGGTTCCTTTCGACGGGGCGAGCGGGGCGAGTGGGGTGAGCGGGGTTCCGGAACCGAGTCGTCCGACCTGTTTTTTACAGAGCGGACGCCGGTGGACGGGGGCGACAGGCACGCCCGGGGACGGGCGGGTTGGTCTCAGCGAGGGCGGGTTTCAAGCGGGGTGGGTATCAGACGAGGCTGGTCTCGGGCAAAGTCGGTCTCAGGCGATCTCGGTCCGTGGGGCCAGGTCGGCGGCGGGTACGGCCGGGTCGACAGCGGGTACGGCCGCGGCATCTGTGACGCTCGCGTCGCCCTTGACGCTCATGTCACTCATGTCACTCGTGTCGCCCGTGTCGCCCGTGTCGACGTGTGGCACTGGCGGTAGCTCCGGCCACACCAGGGCCGCCGAGCCCCAGGTGAGTCCGGCGCCGAAGGCGGTCAGCAACAGCCGCTCCCCCGGCCGGAGTTCACCCCGCGCGGCGGCGTCGGCCAGGGCCAGCGGGATGGACGCGGCGCCGGTGTTGCCGACGCGCGCGATGTTGGTGACGTGCCGTTCGCCGGGTACCGGGATGCGGTCGCCGACGGCGGACAGGATGCGGGCGTTCGCCTGATGGGCGCAGAACCGGTCCACATCCCCGACCGCCCAGTCCGCGCGCTTGAGCACGGTGTGGGCGGACTGGGTCATACGGGTCACCGCATGCTGGAACACCTCGCGCCCCCGCATACGGAAGTAACGGTCGTCCGGGCCGAATTCACCGGGTCGGGAGCGTTCCCGCGCACCACCGCCGGGCACCTGGATCAGCTCCTCGCCCGAGCCGTCGCTGCCGAGGTCCAGCGCCAGTACGGCACCCGGCTCGTCGCGCTCACCACGCCGTAGGACCACCGCGGCCGCGCCGTCGCCGAACAGGATTCCGGCGGAACGATCCTGCGGGTCGAGCAGGGTCGAGTACACCTCGGCCGCGACCAGCAGGACACGGTCGGCACACCCCGAGGTCAGGGTGCCGACGGCGGCGGCGAGGCCGTAGACGAAACCGCTGCACGCGGCGGAGACGTCCCAGGCGGCGATCTCGCCGAGGCCGAGGCGGGTGGTCAGTCGGGGGGCCATGGCGGGCATCGGCCGGTCGGGGGTGGAGGTGGCGACGATCACGGCGTCGACCAGGGGTCCGCCGGCCATCGCGAGTGCGCGGCCGGCCGCCTCCAGTGCGAGGTCGCCGGTGGTCACACCCGGTGCCGCGCGGCGGCGTTCGCCGATGCCGGTGCGTCTGCGGACCCAGGCGTCGTCGACGTCCCACGCCGCGGGCAGGGCGTGGTTCGGCACCGCGTCCGGGGGGACGAAACCGGCGATGCCCTCGAGGACGGCCGTCTGCGGCGTTCTCAAGAGCGGGGCTGCGCTGGGCAGTCGGAAGGTCACACACGCCTCGATGGGGAAGTGATCTTGGACGAGCGTGCACGACTGTAGAACGGAAGAAGATCGCGGCGAGGGCGTGACGCGATGCGAACACGTGACCACTTTCGGCGCTTTTTTCGCAAACGTGCAGCTCAGAGAGCGAAGTGAGGAAACGTTACGTCTGTTATGTCCCCCGTAGATCACCCGAAAGAGGGCGGTTGGAGGCGGCCGTTCGACGCACAACCGCCCCCGGGGTCATGTCAGTTCGGGGAGGAGGCGCGAACCCGGCGCGCTGTGGAGTGAGTTCAGGGCGTGAGCTGCTGATGCCCTATGACGGAGAGGAGTTCGAGCTTGCCCTGGCTCTCCGTACCGGGGCGGGCGGTCATGACCACGAGGGTCTGGGCACGGTTCTCGGTGAACAGGACCTGCGCGTCCACGTCGATACGGCCGAGGGAGGGATGGAGGATCGTCTTGCTCTCGCCGTAGCGCTGGGCGACCTCCTGGAGTTCCCACACGCGGACGAACTCCGGGCTGCGTTCCCGGAGTTCGGCCACGATCCGGGCCGCCCGGGGGTCGCTGCCGCCGCCCGTGAGCGCGGCGCGCAGACGGGCCGCCTGGGTGCGGCTGTGCCGGGGGTGGTCCTCCTCCGGGTACACCAGCCGGTCGGCGGGGTCGGTGAACCAGCGGTAGTAGGCGCTGCGGGCCAGGCCCGTGTGGCGCGTCTGGTCGCCGAGGAGCGCGGTGGCGATCGGGTTCATGGCGAGGGTGTCGGCCATGTCGGTGAGCACGATCGCCGGGGTGTCGTCGTTCAGGCGCTCAAGGACCCGCAGCAGCGCCGGGCTGACGTGCTCGGAGCGCTGGAAGCGGACCGGGGCGTTGTGGCCGATGAGCGTGAAGAGGTGATCGCGCTCGTCCGGGGTGAGCCGTAGGGCCCGCGCGAGGGCGGTGGTGATCTGCACGGACGGCTGCGGGGCGCGCTGCTGCTCCAGGCGGGCGTAGTAGTCGGTGGACATGCCGGCGAGCTGGGCGACCTCCTCGCGGCGCAGCCCCCGCGTGCGCCGGCGCGGCCCCTCGACCAGCCCCACGTCACGGGGTCGCAGCTCCTCGCGCCGCCGTCGCAGGAACTCCGCCAGCTCTTTCCGCTCCATGCCCGCCCGCGCCCTTCCTCGTCGGAGACCTCCACCGTCGATCTCCAGCGTCGACCTCGACCGTCGGCCTCCGCCGTCGATCTCGACCTCGGCCTCGGCCTCCATCGTCGCCGCTTTCCGTCACCCCAGCCAGGGATCCCCGATCCATGGACAAGCCTTCCTCTCCCGCCCCCGCGCCCGCCTTCCTACGGTCGAGGCAGCGACGACCTGTGACCTGCAAGGAGAGACCCCCATGAAACTGACCGGCAACACCGTCCTGATCACCGGCGGCACCTCGGGCATCGGCCTCGGTCTGGCCCTGCGCCTGCACGAGGCCGGCAACAAGGTGATCGTCGCCGGCCGCCGCAGGGAACTGCTCGACGAGATCACGGCCGAGCACCCGGGCATCGAGGCGCTTGTCCTCGACGTCACGGACCCCGACTCGATCGCCCAGGCCCGTAAGACCGTGGCCGCGAGCCACCCCGCGCTGAACGTCCTGGTCAACAACGCCGGCATCATGCTCCGCGAGAACCTCCTCGACCCGGCGTCCCTCCCGGTCGCCGAGGACCACGTCACGGTCAACCTGCTCGGCACGATCCGGATGACGTACGCCTTCCTGCCGTTGCTGACCGGCAAGGACGACGCGGCCGTCCTGAACGTCACCTCCGCGCTGGCGTTCGTCCCGCTGCCGATCACCCCGACCTACAACGCGCCGAAGGCCGCGCTGCACTCCTTCTCCGAGAGCCTGCGCGTGCAGCTCGCCCAGGCCGACGCCGGCGTCCAGGTGATCGAGGTGGCTCCGCCGGGCGTGCGCACGACCATGCTGGACCAGGAGGACAACGAGAACTCGATGCCCCTGGGCGACTTCCTCACCGAGACCCTCGACCTGCTGCGGGCCGACCCCGACGCCAAGGAACTCGTCGTGGAACGCGCCCGGTTCGTGCGCGACGCGGAGTCGAACGGTTCGTACGACAACGTCCTCGCGATGCTCAGCGGCGTCTGACGGAAATCGAACGACAAGGACTGGCAAGGATCGGCAAGGACTGACGCGATGAAGCTCACGAACGAGGACACCGTCGCCATCACGAGGGTCCTGGCGCTGTGGGGCCACCTCATGGACGACCACCGGCTGGACCGCCTCGGTGAGGTGCTCGCCGAGGACGCGGTCCGGGACGGCAGCGCCTTCGGCTTCGAACCGGCCGTAGGACTGGAGGCGATCACCACCGTCCTGGGCGCGGCCGGGCACGCGCGGGCCCATCACACGACGAACGTGGTCGTGTCGGAAGAGGCGGGAGGGACGGGCGGGTCGAGTGACGAGGTGCGGGTCCGCTCCAAGGGCCTGGGCGTCGTCGACGGCGGCACCGTGATCAGTGTGGTCTACGACGACGAGGTGCGCCGTACGCCCGAAGGCTGGCGCATCTCCCGGCGCTCCATCCGCCTCACATGACCGGGACCGTCTTCAGGGATCACACCGTGGAGCTCTCGCGGGCGGGGGCGTTCCACTACCGCGAGGCGGGTGATCCGGACGCGCCGCCCGTCGTTCTCCTGCACGGGCTGATGTACGACGCGCGGGACTGGGACGAGGTCGCCCGTTTCCTCGCCGGGCACTTCCACGTGCTCGCGCTCACCCAGCGCGGCCACGGGGCGAGCGTCTGGCCGGGCACCTACTCCTTCGAGCTGGGCGGCGCCGATCTCGAAGCGTTCGCGGACGCGCTCGGCCTGGACCGTTTCACGCTGATCGGTCACTCCATGGGCGCGCGGGTCGGGTGCGTGTCCGCGGAGGGGCGGCCCGAGCGGGTCGAACGGATGGTGTGGGAGGACACCGCGCCCATCGACGTGGACTTCCCGGAGAGTTCCGGAGAGGTCCCGGGGGCATCGTCCTTCGACCTCGCCGCGGCCACCGCGCTCGTCCACCAGATCCACCATCCCGATCCGGCCTGGTGGAACGACCTCCCGAAGATCACGGCTCCGACCCTCATCATCGGTGGCGGGGCGAGCAGTTACACCCCGCAGGAGGGTCTGGCCGAGGCCGCCCGGCGCCTTCCCGCAGGTCGGCTGGTGACGATCGAGGGGGCCGGGCATCTGATCCATCGGAGCCGGCCGCGGGAGTACGAGGAGGCGCTACGGCGTTTTCTTCTGCCGGATTCTTCTGACGGGTTCTTCTGACGGACGGTGAGTGGAGAGGAGGCGGAGATGGACCCGGCCGAAGAGCACGCCGAACGGTCCGACGCCACCCGCAACAGGGTCCGGCTGCTGGAGGCCGCCGCCCGGCTGGTGGACGAACGGGGCGCGGAGCACGTGACGATGCACGAGGTGGCGGAGGCGGCCGGGGTCGGAAAGGGCACGCTGTTCCGGCGGTTCGGCGACCGGGACGGGCTGCTGCTCGCGTTGCTCGGTGAGGCCGAGGCCGATTTCCACGAGGCGTACACCTCGGGTCCGCCGCCGCTGGGACCGGGGGCGCCCGCGAGGGACCGGCTGACCGCGTTCGGCAGTGCCCTGATCGAACGGGTCACCGCCGACGCCGACTTGGGCGCCGAGCTGGGCCGGCAGGTCCTCCACGAACGCCGGCACGCCTCCGAGACCGGCCGCGCCTTCCACCTCCACGTCTCAACTCTCCTCCGGGAGACGGGAGTCGACGCGGACCCCGACATGCTCGCGCACGCGCTGCTCGCCTTCGCGAACTTCGAGACGGGGGACTATCTGCACGTCGGCTGCGGCATCCCGGTCGCCCGCCTCCAGGCCACCTGGGTGGACCTGGTGCGACGGGTGACCCACGACGGAACCGGGCCGACGGCGACTGTGAGAATGGGCCCATGAGCATCGTCAAGATCAACGTACTCACCGTCCCCGAGGAGCAGCGCGAGACGCTGGAGAAGCGCTTCGCGAACCGGGCCGGCACGGTGGACGGCTCGGACGGCTTCGAGTGGTTCGAACTCCTCCGCCCCGTCGAGGGCACCGACACCTACCTCGTCTACACGCGCTGGCGCGGCGAGGAGGACTTCCAGAACTGGATGTCGGGGATGGGGCAGGCGGCGCACCGGGGCGGGCCCGGGGGCGGGTCCGGGGAGGGATCCGCGCAGGGTGAGCGGCCCAAGCCCGCGGCGACGGACGCGACGCTGTGGACGTTCGAGGTGGTCCAGCAGGCGGGGCCCAAGGAGGGCTAGGGGTTCCGACCGGGAACGATCACCGGGGCGGGCGGTCGTCCGTGACCTGGATGGTGTCCTGGGATCAGGAAGGGCGGTCGGGCCGCCGCGGCGATGGGGCGACCGCCGAACCGGATGCCTTTCTCGCTGCGGAACCGGGCGCGCTCCCGTCGTTGGACGGCCAGGACGTCGGGGTGCCGGGCGTTCTGGTCGCGCCGGCGCGGACATCGGTGCGACTCGCGTGTCCGGACGGGGTGGTCGGGGTGGTGGGAGTTGGCGAGGGTGAACTGCCGCAGCGGCCCGACGTGCGCCTCGATCGGGTCCGCCCACGACGCCCCGGGAACAGCCCTCCACGACACCCTGACAGCAGCCTCCCTACGACGGCTCGCGCACAGCCGTACTCAGCTCGCGCAGCACCAGCGCCAGGTCGTCCGGCGCCGCCGCGAGCCTCACCGGCCGCCCCCCGTCGTCGAGTTCGGCGATGTGCCAGCCGCTGGGCACGGTGTCGCCGTCGCCGCCGCGCGCCCGTCGTACCGTCCGGACGGTGAGCCGTTCCACCGGGATCCGGCGGGCCGCGAACCGGCCCGGGCCCGGGGTCACCGCGGGCGGGCCGTCGCCGAGGGCGATGTGGGTGCCGAAGCCGTGCGGGTTGTAGTCGGTGTGCTCCAGGAACCGGGCGGACAGGAACACCTCCCCGTCCAACTCCGGTAGTGCGGCGGGCACTTCGGCCGGTCGGGGTGGGCGGACGCGGGTGGCCCGCCAGGCCCGGACGAAGAGCGCTGCCGTGCCGAGCGTGCCCGCCGCCGCCCACGTGATCGTCGCGGTCGAGGCGAACAGGGTCGTGGGATGGAGGTAGCAGAGGGGCACCAGCCACAGGGCCGTACCGGCGAGGACGAGCGTGAACGGCAGGGCGGAGGGCAGGACTTCGTCGCCGGGGAGGCGGCGGCCGCGCAGGCTCAGCAGCACCCGGGCGCCGGGGTAGCCCGCGGCGAGGGCGGCGAGCGCCGTGATGACGGCCAGTGCTCCGGCGGACTGGACGTGCCGGTGCCAGACGTAGCGCGAGCCGCTGACGGTCCTCACCTCGTCGCGCCAGAAGGTGAGTTGGACCTTGTCACCGGCGTGGAACCCCTCGGCGGCCTCGATCGGAACCGCCAGGCGCTCGAACGGCCGGTTGTCGGTGAAGTACACCCAGCTGGTCTTCTTGGGCCCGTTGGGGTCGGTCCGGGCGATCACGGCCGAGGTGTGGGTCAGGCACTCACCGCGCTGCGCGACCGGTGTCGCGGCGGTGCACGGGGTCGCCGCGTCCCAGGCCCGCTGATCGGCCGCGACGTCCGGCACGAACGCCGCGGCCACGCCCGCGCACACCAGCAGCGCCGCGCACCAGGCGGCCGCCACGACCGGCACGCTCCCGGCGGTACGGTCCGAGACCACGCGGAAGCGGGCCGACTCCGGGACGTCGGTTCCGTAGCGGCGGTGCAGTGCCCGCAGAGCTGTCAACTGCGCTTGGAAATGCGCGAGTTCGATGGGCCGGCCGACCGGCAGGGGCAGCGTCCGTCGGCGGCCGTCCCGCAGCAGCACGCTGACGCGACGGGTCTGTCCGCCCCGCGAGTTGCCGGTGTGCCGCAGCCGTATCTGGAGGTCCGCGACGTCGTACCAGGGCACGCTCCACCGCCGCAGCAACGTCCGCGACCGCAGACCGTGCGCGTCGGCGTCCACCCGGGCGGTGACCAGGTGGACCGCCACGAGTCCGACGAACGCGAGCGACGCGCCGACGGTCAGCCACAGCGCGTCCGGCCCGCGGTACACCGTCCACACCCCCGCGGCGCCCGCCCCCGCCGCGCCGGACGCGACGCAGAACCACAGGGCGCGGCGCGAGCGGGGACGGTAGATCACCTCACGGACTTCGGTCATGGCGACGACTGTTCCAGCCCCCGTACGGCAAGCGCTTGTGCGATCTCCGGCAGTGTTCCGGCAGGCCAGGTTGCTCACAGGAGGCAAGGAGAGGGCGAGAAGAAGGTGAGAAAAAAAGAGGCGCGGGAGATGTTTGATCCGCCGCGAAGCGGTGAGGCGAGCCGAATGCGTGCTTCTCCCACCGCCTCCGCCGAGACCTCCGGCTCCACCCAGGCCCACGGCTCCAGCCTGCCGTCCGCCACCCCCGCCACCGTCCCCGCGGCGGAGCGCGGACCCGGAAAGCAACGCGACCCCTTCTTCGACAACGCCAAATACCTGGCGATCGTGCTGGTGGCGATCGGTCACTCCTGGGAGCCGCTGCGCTCCGGCAGCCGTAGCGTCACCGCGTTGTACACGCTCGTCTACGCCGTGCACATGCCGGCGTTCATCGTGATCTCCGGGTACTTCTCGCGCAGCTTCCGGGCGACCCCGTCGCAGATCAGGCGGCTGCTGGGGGGAGTTGTCGTGCCGTACGTCGTGTTCGAGACGGCGTACACGCTCTACACGCGCTGGACCGACCACCAACCCGACCGCGCCATCAGCCTGTTGGACCCGCTGTATCTGACGTGGTTCCTGGCGGCGCTGTTCGTCTGGCGGCTGACCACGCCGATCTGGCGGCACGTGCGGCACCCGCTGGCGGTGGCACTGGTCATCGCGATGCTGGCGACGCTGTCCCCCTCCATCGGCAACGACCTCGATCTGCAACGGGTGTTGCAGTTCCTGCCGTACTTCGTGCTCGGTCTGTGCCTGAAGCCGGAGCACTTCCAGCTCGTACGGCGGCCGGAGGTACGGCAGTTGGCGGCAGTGGTGTTCGTGGTCGCGCTCGCGGTGGCGTACTGGGCGGTCCCGCGCTTCGACTACGCCTGGCTGTTCCACAACGCGAGCGCGGAGCAACTCGGCGCGCCCGCCTGGGAAGGGCCCCTGATGACGCCGGCCGTCTTCGTCTGCTCGACGCTCCTGGTCGCCTGCTTCCTCGCCTGGGTGCCGCGCCGCCGCACCTGGTTCACCGCACTGGGCGCGGGCACGCTCTACGGCTATCTCCTGCACGGTTTCGTCGCGCAGGGCGCCAAGTCCTGGGGCTGGTACGACCCTTCGTGGATGCGAGGCCCCCTCGGCGAGGTCACGGTGACCGTGGTCGCCGCGGTCGTCGTGACCGCGCTGTGCACCCCGCCGGTGCGGCGGCTCTTCCGCTTCGCCATGGAACCGGAGCTGCGGTGGGCCTTCCGCCGTGACGCGGCCGAACTGGCCCGCCCGTAGGGATGGTTGGGGTGGATCGGCGGGCCGGTCTCAGGACGTGAAGGTGACCACGGCCCGGGCCGGCGAGCGGAGCGCGTCCTGGAACAGGGTGGACCGCTCGACGGTGACGTCGACGGAGGTGCCGTTGGCGGCCGTCGAGTGGTACTGCCAGACGGGGACCCGCAGGGAGGTGCCGCACAGGCCGTCCGGCAGCGCGATCTTCTCGTCCGCGTTCCCCGCCTCGCCCTTGGTCCCGTACTTCTGGTCGAACAGGGCCTTCCCCTCCGGGAGGATGCCCGCGCGGTGCAGATAGTCCGGTGTCCTGCGGCTCAGGAACGTGACCTCGACGCTGCCGTTCCGGGTGAGGTAGTGGATGTCGGAGGCGTCGGCCGGAAGGGTCGCGCCTCCTGCGGTGATCACGCCCGGCAGCCGCAGGTCGCTCCCGTCGCACGCCCGGGCGTCCCCGAGCGGATGGAACAACTCGTCCCGCAGCAGCCAGGTACCCCCGCCGCCCACCGCCGCGAGCACGACCACACCGACCCCCAGCCACACCGGCACCCGCCGCCGCCCGGTCACAGCACTCATCAACGTCCCCTCGTTGAACGCCCCCTCGTCATGGCGAGCGCGAGCCTCCCAAACAGCGCGCGTGCGCGACAACCCCATAACTCCTTTCCCAGCTGTCACAGCCATGTCATACGCTGCTCCCAGCAGCCGCGCCCCGCGCGTCACCGCGTCTCTCATCCGCGGTCACGTCCGGGTGTTGCGCGGCGCTCTCAACTCCCGGTCCCCGGACCGGTTTTCCTTGTGGGGGGAACAGACAGGTGCGGATGCGCAGCATCTCGACCGCGACAGCGCTCGCGGTCCTTTTCGGTTCGGCGGCGCTCAGCGTCGTAGCGACAGGTACGGCCTCGGCGGCCACCGCCAACGTGGCCGCGCCCGGCGGTCTCGTCGCGGACGGCGCCCTCAAGCGGGTGTTCGTCGGCGACAGCTCGGCCGGGACGGTCGCGGCCACGGACTACTCGGGCAACGTCCTCGCCTCGGCGGGCGGCATCAGCGGGGTCAGCGCGCTGACCGTGTCCGACGACGGGGCGACCGTGTACGCGGCGGCCCAGGGCACGCACGAGATCGTGGCGCTCGACGCGGCCACCCTCGACGTCAAGGCCCGCTACCCGGTCACCACCGGCGAGGGCCCGCGTCACCTCGCCTTCTCCGCCGGCAAGGTGTGGTTCACCTACGGCGACCAGTGGGACGGCAACCTCGGTTCGGTCGACCCGGCGACGGACCCGGCGAGCGGCACCGACCCGGTCACGCTCGGACAGATGCCCGCGGGCGTCTCGATCTGGGACCCGGGCTTCCTCGACACCGCCGCGTCCCGGCCGGGCACGCTGGCCGTCGGCGAGACGGGCATCTCCACGGACTCGATGGCCGTCCTGGACGTCTCCGGCGCCACCCCGCAGACGGTCGCCTACTACAACCGCGACTACACGCTCAACAGCGGTATCTACGACATCGACCTGGTGCCCGGCGCCGACGAGGTGCTGGTCAACGGCTCGGTGCGGGACGCCTACGCGGACGGAAAGTTCACGCAGGCCGGCACCTACCCGAGCGGCCAGAACGCCGACATCGCCCCGGACGGGACGGTCGCGTCGGTCAGCGGCAACTCGATCATGACGTACAAGCCGAACGCCACGAAGGCCATCCGCACGTACGGCATCGGCTCCTACGGCACGGCCGACCTGACCTGGGCCCCGGACAACTCCCGGATCTTCGCGCTCGTCGGGAAGTCCGGCGGCGGCTACACGCTCAAGGCGCTGACCGACCCGGAGAAGAACGTCCCGACCCTCACGGTCAACGCCCCCTCCTCCGCGCCGCGCGCCAAGAAGCTCACCGTCACCGGCAAGCTCTCGGCGACGGTCGCGCTGCCCGCCGGCGCGAAGCTCCAGGTCACGCGCACCGACCTGGAGTCCACGAAGGGCAAGGCGCTGCCCACCGTCACGGTGAAGGCGAACGGCACCTACTCCTTCACCGACACCCCGCCGGCCGGCGGCACCGTCACGTACAAGGTGAGCTACGCGGGCGACGCCGGGCACGCGGCGGTCAGCGCCTCCGACAAGGTCGCCGTCTCCCGCTCGGCGACGACCTTGAGCCTGAACAACAACGGCAAGCTGTACTCGTACGGCGCCGACGTGAAGTTCACCGCGCACCTCGGCAAGACGTACAAGAACCGCACGGTCGCGATCTACTCGGACCCCTTCGGCGGCGACAAGCCGAAGAAGCTGGTCAAGACCGGCAAGGTCAACTCCAGCGGCAACATCACGGTGACCGTGGACATGACCCGCGACACCGCCGTCTCCGCGGTCTTCGCCGGTGACGCCCGGTACGCGTCCAAGACGGTGAAGGCCACGGCGTACGCCAAGGTCAAGGTCTCCACCGCGATCACCAAGCACTACAAGAAGGCGAAGATCGGCTCGACGTCGTACTACTGGTTCCACAAGAACTCGGCGCCGGTCGTCACCACGACGATGACCTACTACCAGAACCGCCAGGAGCGGCTCGACCTGCAGGTCTACTACAACGGCCGGTGGTACGACTCCGACTCCGAGTACTTCGGCCTGGGCACGAACGGCAAGGTCGCCGTGAACCTCGGCGCCCCCGGCGAGTCCGGCATCAAGGCCCGCATCCGGGCCGCGTACATCAACGGTTCGTCCGGCGACAACGTCAACTCGACGACGTACACCGGCTGGAAGTACCTGTACTTCTCCAACTAGCCCCCGGTTCACAGAAGTTCATAGAAGTTCACCGAGCTTCATCGGTGCACGGCAGCTCCGTCTCGACGACCAGAGGTCCTCGGGCGGAGCTGCCCGCATGTTCGGCGGCTACACCGCGTCCAGGCCCGTCATGAGCTGTCCGTACGCCCCCTCCGCGGCGCTGACCGCGTCGTCGTACGCGTCGGCGGCGGTGCGGCCGGAGGCCATCGTCCGCCAGTTCTCCAGGGCCAGTTCCTGCTGTGCGGCGATCAGGTGGGTCGCGGCCAGGCGGCGGATGAACGGGGTGGAGCCGCCGGAGCCGGGGAGGGCGTCGGCGAGCGCGTCGATCTCCTGGCTCCGGAAGCGCTGCACCAGACCGGTCTGGAGGCTCGGCGTGCCGTACAGCAGGTCCATGAAGCCGAGCACGTCCGGGTGGTCGTTCAGGCCGGTGATCGGGTCGCGTGCGGCGAGGCGGGCAAGGAAGTGGGCGCGCAGGGCGGCCGTGGGGGTCTGGCCGGGCGGGCGCTCGCCCACGACGCGCGCCGCTTCGCCCAGGTGGTCGGCGAAGCGGTGCAGGACCAGGTCCTCCTTGGTCGGGAAGTACCGGAACAGCGTGGCCTTGGAGATCTCGGCCGCCGCCGCGACCTCGACGACGGACACCTCGTCGAAGCCCTTCTCGCGGAAGAGGCGCAGGGCTTCCTGCGCGATGAGGTTCCGCGTGCGTTCCTTCTTGCGCTCGCGCAGACCGGCGGGTTCGTCCATGCCGATCACTTTACCAGGCGAGTGAGACTCGGGTTCGGATGAGACCGAGAATCTTCTGAGACCTGGTTGCATTTTCTTCTCGTCCGGTGTTCCCTGGAAGCAGTTCGATGCGACTGGACGCAACGACGACGAGAGGACCGCCATGAGCGACGACGACGTCCTGATCGTGGGCGCCGGACCCACCGGCCTCACCCTTGCCATCGAGCTGGCCCGGCGCGGCGCGGGGGTGCGGATCGTGGACGCGGCCCCGGTCCCGCACCGGGAGTCCCGGGGCAAGGGGCTGCAACCACGCACCCTGGAGGTCCTGGAGGACGTCGGTGTCACCGGGCGCGCCCTCGCCACCGGGACGACACGGCTGCCGTTCCGCAAGTACTTCGACGGCGCGCACGTGAACGACACCGACCCCTTCGCGGACGCCCGCCCCACACCCGACGCGCCGTACGAGCGAGGGGTCCTCATAGGGCAGTGGCAGGTGGAGGAACTCCTGCGCGAACGGCTCGCCGAGTTCGGGGTCACCGTCGAACCCGGCACGGAGGTCACCGGGTTCGAGCAGGACGCGGACGGTGTCACGGCCGTCCTCGCCGACGGGGAGCGCATCAGGGCCGGCCATCTGGTCGGCTGCGACGGCGGGCGCAGCCGGGTGCGCAAGGCGATGGGGGCGCGCTTCGACGGTACGACGGAGGAGACCCAGTCGATGGTCGTCGGGGACGTCGAGGCCGAGGGAATCGGCCGGGACGTCTGGCACCAGTGGTTCACGTCGGACGGGGGCGGGGTGGCGCTGTGCCCCATGCCCGGCACGAACTCCTTCCAGTTCCAGGCGAGTCCCGAACTCGACGCGAGCGGTGAGGTGTTGCCGCCCACGCTGGAGAGCTTCCAGCGGATCTTCGACCGGTACGCGCGCGTGCCCGGCATCACGCTGACCGACCCGACCTGGCTCTCCGTCTGGCGGGTCAACGTCCGCATGACCGACCGGATGCGCGCCGGCCGGGTCTTCCTGGCCGGGGACGCCGCCCACGTCCACCCGATCGCGGGCGGACTCGGCATGAACACGGGTATCCAGGACGCCTACAACCTGGGCTGGAAGCTCGCCCTCGCGACCGCCGGGCGGGCCGGACCCGGACTCCTGGACACCTACGAGGAGGAGCGCCTCCCGGTGGCCGCCTGGACCCTGGGCGTCAGCACCGAGCTGTACGCCCGCGTGCTCGAAGCGGTCAAGGAACCCGGCGTCGGTGTGGAGGCCGCCGCCCCGCCCCCGATGGGCACCGGCTACCGCTGGAGCTCCCTCGCCGCCGCGACCACCCCCGCCACCACCGGCGACCCCGCCGTCCTGCGCCCCGGCGACCGCGCCCCCGACGCCCCCTGCCTGGACGCCTCGGGCAACCCGGTCCGGCTCTTCCAGCTGTACGCGGACCCCCGCTTCACCCTGCTCGGCTTCGGCACCGAAGTCGCCGACGCGGTGGGCAAGTTGGCGGCCGAGCACGACGACCTGCTCCAGGCGTGCACCGTGGACGGCGGTGACCTGCGGGACCACGAGGGGCACGCGCGGCGGGCGTACGGCGTCACCGGCCCGGCACTCGTCCTGATCCGCCCCGACAACCACGTGGCACTGCTGACCCGGGACCCGGCCGAGGTGACGAGCTACCTGTCACAGATCACCACATTCCCCCCAAAAGAGTGATACTCGGAGTATGAGCATGGCAACGTATGAACTGCTGGCCGCGTCGCACAACACCCTCGACGTGGGCGCCGCCTTCCTCGGTGGCCTGGTGATCGCGGGCGCACTGGTCTGGGCCATACATTTCGGCATGAAGATCCGGGACCAGGAACTTCCCCGGCCGCTCCCCGAGGAGCAGCCCCACCTCCCCGTCGGCGGCGCCGTCCACGAGATGCGCGAGATGCGGGAACCCGACGAGATGCCCGTCGCCTCACAGGAGAAGGAGCGGCTGATGCCGTACCAGCTCCATCACTCCGGAACCAGAACGGGCAAGGACCAGAGCCGGCTGCGCTGGCTGCCCGGGAGGAGCGGTTCCTTCGGCGGGGGCGGCATAGGCCACGTGTGACCGTGACCGGCGGGTGACTGTGTGACCGCGTGACGGTGTGACCGAGTGACGGTGTGGCCGTGTGGCCGTGTGGCCGTGTGGCCGTGTGGCCTCACGCCTCCGCCGCAGGCAACGTCACCTCGAACCGGCAGCCGCCCGACACGTTCCGTACGGCGGCCCGTCCCTGATGCGCCTCGACGATCCCGCGCACGATGGCGAGTCCGAGCCCGGCCCCGGCGGGCGGGGTCCGGGCATGCGTGCCGCGCCATCCGGTGTCGAAGACCCGCGGCAGATCGTCCTCGGGAATCCCACCGCACCCGTCGGTCACGGACAGGACGACCCCGTCGGCGGACCGCTCGGCGGCGATGGCCACCGTGCCGTCGGCGGGCGTCCGCCGGATCGCGTTGACCAGCAGATTCCCCAGCACCCGGCTCATCTCCTTGCCGTCGACCTCGACGGGCACCGGTTCGATCCGGTCGCCGACCAGCCGTACGCCGTGCTCGCGTGCGAGCGGGTCCGCGCCGGCGAGGGCGTCGCCGATCAGGTCGTACAGGGACATCCGGGAGCGGGTGAGAGCGAGGGAGCCGGCGTGGATGCGGGAGAGTTCGAAGAGGTCGCCGACCATGTCGTTGAGGCGTTCCACCTCGGTGCGGATCTGGCGGAGGTAGCGGCCGGAGTCGGCGGCGACCCCGTCCTCCAGGGCCTCGGACATCGCGCGGAGACCGGCCAGCGGGGTGCGCAGGTCGTGCGAGATCCAGGCGACGAGTTCACGCCGTGACGACTCCAACGCCCGCTCGCGGTCGCGGGATTCGGCGAGCTTGGCACTGGTGGCGGCCAACTCGCGGCTGACGTCGGCGAGTTCGGCGGTGGCGGGCCGCACGGGGGCGAAGTAGTCGCCGCCGTCACCGAAGTCACGGGCGGCGAGGGCGAGTTCACGGCTGCGGGCGACGACCCAGCGGCCGAGCAGCAGGGCGGTGAGCAGGGAGACGACGGCGGCCATCGCGACCACGGTCGTCACCACGGACAGATCGTGCCGGGACAGGAACATCGCCTGCGCGACGGCCAGCGTCCCGGCGAGCATCGCGGTCACGGCGACCGCGGCGACGACGGACACGGACGCGGTGAGCGACCGTCGGCGCAGCAACCACAGGGCGCCGGCACCGAGCACACCGGCGGCAGCGGCCCCGAGAAAGGCGAACAGGGCGATGAGCAGGGCGTCACGCATGATCATCCCCCCTCGGTGCCGGTGGGATCGAAGCGGTACCCGATCCCCCACACCGTCTGGATGAACTGCGGCCGCCCCGGATCGTCCTCGACCTTCCCGCGCAACCGCCGCACATGCACGGTCACGGTCGACAGGTCACCGAAGTCCCACCCCCACACCTCGCGCATCAGGTCCTCCCGCCCGTACACCCGCCCCGGGTGCTTCAGGAAGAAGGCGAGGAGATCGAACTCCCGGTGGGTGAGGGTGAGTTCGGCCCCGTCCTTGGTGGCGCGGCGGGAGGCCCGGTCGAGGGTCAGCCCCCCGGCGCTGAGCGGGGTCGCGGGCCCGACGGGCGACCGGGACCGCCGCAGCACCGACTCCACCCGCAGCACCAGCTCCCGCGGGCTGAACGGCTTGGTGACGTAGTCGTCGGCGCCGACCTCCAGCCCCAGGATCCGGTCGTCCTCGTCCCCCCGGGCGGTCAGCATGATCACCGGCACGGGCCCACGCCCCCGCATCCGCCGGCAGACCTCCAGCCCGTCCATCCCCGGCAGCATCAGATCGAGCACGACCAGATCGGGCCAGTGCGCGTCGGCCCGGGCCAGCGCCTCCGGCCCGTCCGCGGCCCGCTCCACGACATACCCGGCGCGATCCAGATACCCGGAGACGACTTCGGCGACGGTCGGATCGTCGTCGACCACCAGGACACGGGCGCCGACCGCCCCCTCGGCCTTCCCGACCTTCTCGTACGGCTGCTGCATACCGCCAGCCTCGCACCACATCCCCCGCCGATGCCGCCCGCACCGGCTCAGGACGCCGGACGTCCCTGTTTCGTAAGAACCTCCGGCGCCCCGGACCGACCTACGGCTGCGCGCGCCGACCTGCTGTTGCGCGGTCGCCCTACTGCTGCGCCCCGGCCCGCGCCGGGCTGTAGACCGCCAGTGCCCAGATCACGAACACGTCGACCGCGATCATGATCACCGACCAGACGGGGGCGTACGGGAGGAACATGAACTGGAGGATGGCGCTGAGGCTGGCGAGGACGATGCCGCAGACGCGGGCCCAGCTCATGCCTCGGAGGATGCCCCAGCCGGTGATCGCGCCCACGGCGCCGAGGCAGAGCAGGATGACGCCCCAGCCGGTGAGGTTGATGCTGTAGACGTAGTCGCCGACGCGGGTGTAGACGTCGTCCTTGGCCAGTGCGGAGATGCCCTGGAGGATGGCGATGACGCCGTTCATCAGCATCAGGACACCGGCGAAGACCGCGCCGCCCATCGCGAGGCCGCTGCCGCCCGGGGGCGGTCCGTAGCCTCGGGTGCCGGGGGCCTGGCCGGAGTCGTTCCAGACCGGGGGCTTCTCCTCGCCGCCGGCGGACGGCGAGTGCGGCTGCTGCGTCGAGTGCGGCTGCTGGGTCATGGCCGTACCCCACCTCTCTGTGGTGTGTGGTGCTTCGACCATCCGGCCGGGGCAGCCCCTCCACCAGGGGAGTTACGCCGAACGGGTGACACCCGACACGGCCCCCGGTTCCGGCCCCGGCCCCGGTTCCGCCGCCAGGAACTCCACCACCGCCAGCCCGAACAGCACCGCCAGCCCCAGCCCGACCACCACCCACCCCGTCGGATACGACCACAGCAGATACGCCAGCAGCGCCGCGCCCACCAGCACCCAGCTGATCCACACCCGGTACCGGCGCACGAACGGCCCCACCGGCCCCGTACGCAGCCCCGCCCCGTCGGCCACCGCCCGCACCGCCCCGATCCCGGACGTCCACAGCCGTCGTACGAGACCCGCCCGGCGGCCAGGACCCGTCAGCCAGGCGCCCAGTGCGACGACCACGCCCAGCGCCACGACCATCCGTACGCTCGTGTGCAGGAACCGGGTCAGCGCGTCGTACACCGCGGCCGCGGCCGCCGGTGACACGCCCGCCGGGAGCGCGTCCAGGTAGACGGCGCGGAAGATCCGTAGCGCGATGCCCAGCACAGCCGTCGCGGCGGCGACGCCCAGCGCGCCGGTGACCAGCGCGCGCCGCCTCCGCCGCGCCAGCAGGACGCCCGCCGCGACCAGCAGTACGGCCACCAACGGCAGCCAGGTACCGGCGAGTTGGAGGAGGCGGAAGTACGTCTTGTACTTGCCCAGGTCGTCGCTCTTGAGCAGCGTGATCGACGTGTGGATCTCGGGGATCTTCCCGGCGACCGTCATCCCCTCGTCGACCAGCCGCTGTTTCACCTGGTCCACCACCGGGCCCACGTCCAGCGTCACCGCGCCGTCGTCGAGCCGTACCGCACCGCCCCCGCTGCCGGTCAGGGCTTTGTCCACAGTGCTGTGGACACGGCGGTTCGCGTCCTTCCAGATCGTGGCGAAGGCGTCCGAGGCGGCGACCGCCTGCGCCTTGTCGTGGACGAACGCCCGGACCGAGTCCTCCAGCGAACCGCCCAGCGCCCCCAACGCCTTTTCCAGCAGCGGGCGTTGGTCGGGCGCCGCGCCGGAGAGGAGCGCGGTGAGGTCGAGGTGGTCCATCACCGCCGACGTCACCCGGTTCGCCACGGCGTTCTGGATGTCCGGGTCGGAGGCGAGCGGTGCGACCGTCTTCACATAGCGGTCCGTGTCCCCCACCGTGTCCGCCGTCCAGGCGGCCACGACGCCGAGTGGCGCGAGGACGCACCCCAGGACCACCAGCACCACGGCGACCAGCGAACGCACCCGGTGCCGCGGCCTCCGCTCCGCCTCCAGTTCGGCCACCCGCGCCCGCAGCCGGTCGAGTTCCGTCACCCCTGCCTCCTCCGCGCGTGTGACTGCCAGCGCACCCCCGATGGCCCGGGGCCGCGAGCAGTGCGGTGCCGTTCGGGTGACGCCGGCATGCGGCCGCAGGGCATCGGACCTTCACTGGAGGGACGACCTGCGGGACGACCCGACTCATGGAGGCGACATGGCCTGGAACAGGCGCGGTGCGGTACGGGCGGCGGCGGCTGTCACCCTCGGCCTGACCGGTCTGGCCGGGTTGACCGGTTGTTCCGACGACAGCGGTCCCTCCTCCGTCGCCAGCAAGGCCGCGTCCGCCGTCGCGTCCATCGGCGCGCAGGCCACCGGCGCGATCGCCTCGGCGACCGCCGAGGCCGGCCGCAGGCTCGACGACGTGAAGAACGGCGTCGACGCGAAGGACGCCGTCCAACTCGGCGCCCCCGCAACGGACTCGGCCGGCCGCAGCACCGTAGAGGTCACCGCCGACAACACCGACGGCTCGGCCAAGTCCTTCGCCGTACAGGTCGAGTTCAAGGACGAGGGCGGCAATCTCCTCGACACCGTCGTCGTCACCGTCTCCGACGTCCCGTCCCACAAGTCCGCCACGGCGACCGCCCGCAGCAACCGCAGGCTGTCGGGCGGTGTGAAGGCGACCGTCGGCACGGCGCTGCGCTACTGAGTCCTTCTAGTGCCGCTGCGCCTTCGCGAACTCCCGTAGAAACAGCGCCTCCACGTGCGCCATGTGCTCGATCTCGGAGGGGTCGACGCTCTCGTTCGGGGCGTGGATGAGGCAGCGGGGTTCCTCGACGCCCATGAGGATGATCTCGGCGCGGGGGTAGGTCTCGGCGAGGACGTTGCAGAGCGGGATGGAGCCGCCCTGGCCGAGGAAGGCGAGGGGTTTGCCGTAGACCTGCTCCATCGCGGTGCCGAGTGCGGTGTACGCCGGGCCGTCCGTGGCCGCGCGGAACGGGGAGCCCGTGCCCTCCGTCTCGACGGTCACCTTCGCACCCCAAGGGGCCGCGTCCGTAAGGTGTTTGCTGAGTGCCTCGCGGGCGGCGCCAGGGTCCGTGCCGGGCGGGACGCGCAGGCTGACACGGGCGCGGGCGGTCGCCGGTACGGCCGCGGCCGAGCCGACGACCGGCGGGCAGTCGATGCCGAGGACGGTGACGGCGGGGCGCGACCAGAGGCGGTCGGCGACGGTTCCGGTGCCGGTCAGCCGTACGCCGTCCAGGACGCCCGCGTCCGTACGGAACTGTCGCTCGTCGTAGCCGACGCCCTCCCAAGTCCCCTCGCAGTCCAGGCCGTTGACGACCGTGGCGCCCGTCTCCGGGTCGCGGAGCGAGGCGAGGAGCTGGATGAGGGCGGCGAGGGCGTCGGGGGCCGGGCCGCCGAACATGCCCGAATGGACCTCGCCCGCAAGGGTGTTGACGGTGACGACGACGTTCGCGAGCCCGCGCAGGGTGGTGGTCGCCGTGCCGACGCCGACCGCCGCGTTGCCCGTGTCGCAGATCAGCAGCGCGTCCGCGAGGAACTTCTCGGGGTGCTGGGCGACGTACTGCTCCAGGCCGCCCGTGCCCTGCTCCTCCGAGCCCTCCGCGACGAACTTCAGCCCGACCGGGAGGTCTTCGCCCAGCGCGCGCAGGGCGGTGAGGTGCATGACGATGTTGCCCTTGCAGTCGGCGGTGCCGCGTCCGTACCAGCGGCCGTCGCGCTCGGTGAGCGTGAAGGGCGGGGTGGTCCACGCCTTGTCGTCGAGCGGGGGCTGGACGTCGTAGTGGCAGTAGAGGAGGACGGTGGGGGCGCCGGGCGGAGGCGGGCGGTGGCCGATCACGGCGTGGCTGCCGTCCGGGGTCTCCGCGAGGTGCACGTCCCGCAGGCCCGCCTCGGTGAAGGCGTCGGCGACCCACTGGGCGGCCTTGTGGCACTCCTCGGGCGGGTACTGGCGGGGGTCGGCGACGGACGGGATCGCGACGAGTTCGGTGAGGTCGGCCTGCGCGCGGGGCATCAACCCGGCTATGCGGGAAGCCAGTTCGGCCATCGTGATCAGTCCCTCACCGTGTCGTCGGTCTTCAGGTCGTCGATCTTGTCCTGGATCTTGTGCAGCTTGTCCGGGCAGTAGATCTCCAGGATCTTGGCCTCGGCCCGCAGCGCCTGCGAGTCACCGATGACCGGCCGCTGGCCGACGAACGCGGCCCCGTTGGACACGTTGATCTTCCACAGGGCCGACTTCAGGGCGCTGCCGGGGTCCTTGCAGACGATCCCGCCGTCGGTGCCCAGCGCCCGCGCGACCGTCTTGGTGTCGGGGCGCGAATAGCCGGCGGCCACCGCGGCGTCGGCGAGCTGATTCGCCTTGTCCGTCGCCTTGTTGGAGGTCTTCACGCTGTCGTACTGGATGACACCGACGACGGCGAGTGCGACGAGCAGGACGATCGCACCGACGTAGATCCACCGGTGCTCGGAGGCGAACTTGGTGGGGCTCATGCGACATCACCAGCCGTCGTCCCGTCCTCCGCGGGCGCGGTCGTACGCCAGCCGGGTTTGCGGAACTTGAGGAACGCCCACGGGATCAGCAGGCCGAGGATCACCAGACCGCCACCGATGATCCCGACGTACGACCAGACGCTGCCGCCGCCGAACTGCGAGGGCGGGACGAAGCCGATCGCGAGCGCGGCGATCGAGGCCAACAGGCCGACGGTGCACAGGAGATGGAGGGCGGGGACGCGGTAGCCGCGCGGATGGTCGGGCTGTGTCTTCCGGAGCCTCATCGCGGCGACGAACATCAGCAGGTAGACGATCAGGTACACCTGCGTGGTGATGGTCGAGAAGATCCAGTACACGTTGGAGACGTTGGGGAGCAACGCGTACCCGAGGGCGATGACCGTCGTGACGACGCCCTGGGTGACGAGGATGTTCTGCTGCACCCCGAACCGGTTCAACTTCTGGAGGAACGGCGGGAGATAGCCCTCGCTGCGGGAGATCTCCAGCAGGCCCTTGGACGGTCCGGCCAGCCAGGTGAGCATGCCGCCGAGCGACGCGGAGACCAGCATCACGGCGGCGATCGGGGTCATCCAGCCGATGTGGAAGTACGAGAAGAACGCGTTGAACGCCTGCATCACACCGGCGGTGAGGCTCGTCTGGTCCGACGGCACCACCCAACTGATCGCCAGCGCGGGCAGGATGAAGATCAGCAGCACCAACCCCATCGCCAGGAACATCGACTTGGGGTACTCCTTCGCCGGGTCCTTCAGCGACGACACGTGGACGGCGTTCATCTCCATGCCGGAGTAGGAGAGGAAGTTGTTGACGATGAGGACGAGGCTGGCGAGGCCCGTCCACTCGGGCAGCAGATGGCTCGACGTCATCGGGGCGGCCGACGGGTTCCCCTGGGCGAGGAAGACCATGCCGAGCACCACAAGGATGGTGCCCGGTACGAGAGTTCCGATGATCAGCCCCCAACTGGACAGTCCGGCAAGGGCCTTGGTCCCACGGGACGACACCCACACCCCCGTCCAGTACAGGACCATGATGACGATCGCGGTGTAGAGGCCGTTGGAGGCGAGGGCCGGGTCGATGACGTACGAGATGGTGCTCGCGACGAAGGCGAGCAGGCTCGGGTAGTAGAAGATCGTCATCGCGAACTGGCACCACACGGCGAGGAATCCGAGCGGTTTCGTCAGCCCCTCGCTGACCCAGCGGTAGACACCGCCGCTCCAGCCGGAGGCGAGTTCCGCCGAGACCAGCGCGGTCGGCAGCAGGAACACGACCGCCGGGACGAGGTAGAGGAACACGCAGGCCAGCCCGTACACGGCCATCGTCGGCGCGGCCCGCAGACTGGCCACCGACGAGGTCGTCATCAGCGCGAGGGTGACCCAGGTCAGGGTGGGCGCGGGCCGGGCTCTCGCCGCCGTACGAGCCGCCGGCACCGGCTTCGGCAGGTCGGCGGGGACGTCCATCGAGGCCACGGGCCCTCCCAAGGGGTTGCGGGGATGGTGCCAGGCTCGGCGCGGGGGCGGGCGGGCGCAGGTCGGGGTGGGCCGTTCGGGTGAGGGGCGGGGGCCCGGGGTGCCGGTGGGGTGGGGAGCGTTCAGGCTGGTCATGCCCGTGGTCTGCGTACCTGTGGTCTGCGTATCCGTGGTCTGCGTATCCGTGGTCTACGTGAGGGAGGTGGTCGTGGAGCGACAGCGCACAGCCCCCGCGCTCGACGAACTGGACGAACTCACCGCGTTCCTGGCCAGGTTGACCGGCCTGCTGCTGCGGTCCAGCGGTGAGGGCGCCGAGTTGATCGAGGACTCCGTACGGTCGGCGGCACGCGCCCTGGGCGGCGAGGCCTCGCTCCTGCTGGTGCCGGACGCGGCGGCGCTCACGGTCACCGCCGGGGGCGGGACGCGGACCGTGACGGTGCGCGGCTTCCCCGAGGTGTTCCGCCTGGACCAGGTGACCGCGCTGAAACCGCTGCTCACGGATGTCGTGGCGGGTCGCCTCGCCGTCACGGAGGCGACCCGACGGCTGACCAGGATCGAATCGGCCCCCGCCCCCTACTCCTGGCCGCTCAAGTTCCTCGGCATCGTGCTGTTCTCACTGGGTTTCGCCCCGCTCATGCAGCCCACCTGGTACGAGGTCGGGTCGACGGCGGTACTGGCCGCGATCGCGGCGGCGTTGGCGATCGCGGCGGACCGACTCCCGCATCTGGCCAAGGTGTTGCCGCTGTTCGTCTCAACGACCGTTTCGGTGGTGGCCCTTGAGGTGTTCGCCCGCGAACCGTCCCACGGCGGCCCGGTGTTGCTGATGCTGCCCGCCCTCTTCTACTTCGTCCCCGGCGACTATCTGAGCGCGGCCACCGCCGAGTTGGCCGCCGGCCTCATCACCACCGGCGCGATCCGCCTCGTCTACGCCGTGTTCCTGCTGGTGCAGCTGTATCTGGGCGTGATGCTGGGCGTGGTCGCCACGGGCACCTCCACGCATTCCCTCTGGGACATCGCGGCGGACTCCGACATGGCGCGCTGGGCACTGTTCCTGGGCTGGATCGTGTTCACCGCGGGCACGGTCCTCGCCTTCGCCGTCCCGCGCCGCCTGTACTGGCCCCTGCTCGTCCTCGTCTACGTCACGGTGGGCGTGCAGTCGCTGTTCACGAAGCTGGTGGGGGAGGTCGGCGGAACGTTCGTGGCGGCGGCGGTGCTGTCGGCGGCGGCGACACTCCTGGCCCGTTCCGAGCACCGCCCGCCCCGCCTGGTCCTGCTCCTCCCCGCCTTCTTCACCCTCACCGTCGGCTCCCTCGGCATGCGCGGCCTGACGACACTGGCGGGCGGGCACGTCATCGAGGGCTTCCGCGACCTGCTGAAACTGGTCACGATCGTCACGGCGATCGCGGTGGGGATGGTGTTCGGGGCGGCACTGACGGAGGGACGGGGGCGGAAGTCGCCGTAGGGACAGGGGTGTTGGGGTCAAGCCATCAAGTACTCAGGCTCTCCAGTACTCAGGCCATCCAGAAGAAGACTGCGGTCATCCGCTTCTCCTCCAGCGTGCTGCCGTGGTAACCGGTCGCGCTGTGCACGAGGTTGGCGTGGTAGAGCAGCAGGCTGTTGTACCGGTGCGGCACGCGCACGTCCTCTTCGAAGGCGTCCGGCGCCACGAACCGCGTACCCAACGCCTCGACGAGGTTGTTGTGCGGGGCTTGGACGACGTTGCCACCGAGCCGTCCACCGGGCATCTGCTGCCGGTAGAAACTGGTCCCGCAATCCTTCGGCACGGAGGGGTTGAGGTACAGCACGGCGGCGTACCGGCACAGGGCGCGGGAGTCGGTGTGCGGCCGGGGCTCGCTCTCGCCCTTCCCCACGACCTGGATGCAGTTGTGGTTGAGCGTCCCACCTCCGGGCGCCTTCTCCACCCACAGTTCCTTGACCCCGATCGTCTGCTTCACCAGCCGCTCGATACGCCCCAGTTCGGCCGGTTCGAGCCCCGGCATGGTGCGCAGCCCCGGCCAGGTCTCCGACGTGTACGGATACCCCTTGACCCAGTCGTCCTTCGCGAGACACCGCTCCCGTACGGCATCCACGTCCGGAAGCACGTCGTTCAGCACCCAGTAGTCACGGCCCTTGGTGGGCTTGCGGTACGGGAGGACGGGGAGGGGGGCCTGCTGCCGGGCCCGCTGGGGGTGTGGGGGGAGTGGTGGCATGGGGCCGAACGTATAGCGGGGGTTCACCAATGCTGTGCCATACACCGGTCAACATTCCGTCAATGAAGGGGTGGTGGGGGGCGGGGGGTTGAGCGGTGGGATCGGGGGGCGAGGGCAGGCTCAGGGGGTGGAGGCCTGCGATCCCGGCGCTGAAGCATCCGCGCCGTCCACACCGTCCGCCGCCCCTACGGCGAACAGATCCTCGGCGACTGTGACCGTCAGGGCCCGGTCGAACCAGAGGGTGAGGGTGTCGAGGTCGGTGCAGGACGTGACGCGCTCCTGCGTGTCTTCGGAGACAAGGATTCCGCGCTTCTCCAGCAGGCGCAGGATCAGAGCGGCCTCGCCCTCGGCTTTGCCCTCGGCCTGACCTTCGAGATAGGCCCTCTCCATGAGGTGGCCCCGGCCGGGGAAGTAGTTGACGAAACCCATGACGCTCCTCCAATTGTCTTCAGCAGCGGGACGTTCAGACCGAGCGGCCCAGTTCGCACCAGACGTACTTGTCGCGGTGGCCGTTCCTGGACAGGGGTTGCCAGCCCCAGAGGTCGGCGCAGGCCTTGACCAGGGCGAGGCCGCGGCCCTCCTCCAGATCGGTGATCGCGGTCAACTCGCGTGGGGTATCCGGGGGTTCGGGGTTCGCGTCCCACGCGCCGATGCGGAGGACGCTGGGCGCCCAGGAGACGCGTAGCGCGGCGGGTCCCTCCGTGTGGCGAACGGCGTTGCCCACCAGCTCCGTTGCGAGGAGTTCGGCGGTGTCGACCAGGCCGATCAGTCCGTGCATCGTGAGGATCAGGCGGAGGGTACGGCGGCAGACGGTGACTGAGCGGGGGTCGTTGGGGATGTTGAGGGAGTACTCCCAGGGGGCGGGGGGTTCGCTTTCGGGCATGCGTGACTCCTGGTCAGGGAGGGGGAGTTGGCGTGTGGTGCGGGTCGGCGGGCGGTGGCTTGTCGCAGCCGTCATGGCAGGGCGGGGCGGTGCGCTTCCGGGGTCCCGGTGTTCCGCAGGGTGTGCGTCGCGTCACTGACGGTAGAGGAGAGTTTTCTCCTCGTGCAAGCTGTTCGCGTAACCTGGCACCCGAACGAGGGCACCAACAGGGCCTGTGAGCAGTGCGGTTGAGGGGATGAGCAGGATGGCGCCGAGAAGTCAGCCCACCGCTCGACAGGTGCGACTGGGGACCGAGCTGCGCAAGTTGCGGGTCTCCGCAGGGATGTCGGCCCGCGAGGTGGTAGGGATCCTGTCGTCGACCTCGGCGCAGATGAGTCAGGTCGAGTCCGGCCTGTCGGGGGTCAGCGAAGAGCGCCTACGCAAGCTCGCGGCGCTCTACGGCTGCGGAGACGAGGCGTTGATCGAGGCGCTGGTGGAGATGGCGACGGAACGTACGCGTGGCTGGTGGGAGGAGTACCGGGATGCCCTCCCACCCGAATTCCTCGATCTGGCGGAGCTGGAGAACCACGCGCGTTTCATTCAGGTGATCGCGACCGCCCATGTGCCAGGACTGCTCCAGACCGAAGAGTACGCACGAGCGGTGTTCGGGTACTGGGTTCCGCCGCTCCCGGACAGCGAGCTGGAGCTTTGGGTCGCGTATCGCATGCGTCGCCAACGGATCCTCTCGCGAGACGGCGGGGTTCCGTACGAGGCGGTGCTGCACGAGTCCGTGCTGCGTACCCGTGTCGCGGACCGGCGAGTGGCCCGTGCCCAACTCGACGAGCTGGTACGTCAGTCGGAGCATCCCGGTGTCTCGGTGCGAGTGATCCCCTTCGACGTCGACGGATTCGCCGGGGCGAGTTCGTCGTTGATGTACGCGGGTGGCCGGGTGCCGACGCTGGACACCGTGCAGCGGGACACTCCGTACGGCTCCGCCTTCCTGGATGCCGCTGCCCAACTCCACGACATGCGAACGCTCTTCCGTAAGGTTGAACAAGCGTCTCTTGACCCCATCCGGTCACGAGACTTCATCCACCGCCTGTCGAAGGAGCTGTAGACGTGATCCAGTGGCAGAAGTCCACGTACTCCGGTGGCGCAGCGGGCAACGAATGTGTGGAAATCGCTTATAGCGAAGGCAAGTTGCTTCTCCGGGAGAGCGACGACCCCACTCGGCCCCTCTCCACCACTCTGGAGGGACTCCACTCGTTGCTGGGTCACATACGTGCCACCCACGCCTGAACAGCCAAGCCAAGCCGGAAGCTGTCTCGGCGAGCGAACCGTGGAGGAGAACCCCATGCCCACCTCACGACCACCCCCTCCTCCAAGCGATACAAACCGGCACCCTCCACCCCCTCCACCCCCGTCACTGAGCGTGAGAGCCACGTCACATTCGGCGCTGTCACATTCGTAGGGGCCCATTCCGTCAGAGCTGTGGAACCACCAGCCACGACAGAACAGAGGAGCCCACCATGGGTGCCCGTTTGAACGCCTTCGCCAGTCCCCTCGCCGGCAAGGCCCTGAAGCACTTCATCGCCGCGGGCAAGGTCATCGAGGAGTCGACGCTGCCCGCCGCCACGCAGGAACTCGTGAAGATCCGGGCTAGCCAGATCAACGGGTGCGGGTTCTGCACCGACATGCACACCAAGGACGCGGCCGCCGCGGGCGAGACCTCGCTGCGGATCAACCTCGTCGCCGCGTGGCGCGAGGCCACCGTGTTCACCGACGCCGAGCGCGCCGCGCTGGAGCTGGCCGAGGAAGGCACCCGTATCGCGGACGCGGCCGGTGGCGTCCCGGACGAGGCGTGGGCGAACGCCGCCAAGCACTACGACGACGAGCAGCTCATGGCGCTCGTCTCGCTGATCGCCCTCATCAACAGCTTCAACCGCATGAACGTCATGCTCACGATGCCCGCCGGCGACTACCAGCCCGGCCAGTTCAAGTAACCCGGGGTCGAGGGGGCGCGGGGTCGAGGTTCGATTCCGCTGCTGCCCAGTGTCGAACATCGGGCAGCAGCGCCGTCGGCGCCGCGTCCGGGCCCTGGTCCACCCGCCCGCCGGCCAACAGCATGCGGCACTCGAACCGCGGACACACGACCAGCGCCGGTCCCGCCGGGGCGCCGACCCCGGCCCTCAGCCCCAGCCCTCAGCCCCAATCCTCACCCCCCGAACCCCGTCGGCAACCGGAGTTGCTGTCCGTCACTTGTGACGCGCCCCACTCGGGCTTTACCAAAACCAAAGACTTCGAGCGCTTCCCCGATCCGTACTTCTGACTGTCCGTACCGCCGACGGGCGGTCCACGACACAGGAGGTACGGTGCGCTTTTCGCGGAACGCGACGGGAACGATGGTTGTGGGCGGTGCCCTCAGCCTGACCCTCGTCGCACTGGCCTATCCGGCAATGCTGGGCGTGACCACGGTCTCCAGCGCGCCCGCACGCGTGATCGCCAACACGCAGTGGGGGCCGCTGACCGAGGCGGACCGCGACTTCGTGGTCAAGGTGCGCGCGGCAGGGCTGTGGGAGTACCCCGTCGGCCAGATAGGACTGAAGAAGGGTGCGAGCCCGGCGGTCATCACCGCGAGCAAGCACCTCATCGACGGGCACGCGGCGCTGGACTCCACGGTCCGCAAGATCGCGCCCATGCTCAACATCACGATCCCGAACCAGCCCAGCCCGCAGCAGCAGGGGTTCATCAACACGCTGACCGCGGACAGCGGCAAGCAGTTCGACACGGACTTCGCCAACATCCTGCGGGTCACGCACGGTTCGATCTTCGCCACCATCGCGAAGATCCGCGGGACCACCGAGAACACCCTGGTGCGGATCCTGGCCAACCAGGCCAACGCGACGGTCCTGGACCACATCACGGTGATGGAGGACACCGGCCTGGTCAACTTCAGCCAGGTCCTCTTCCAGGAGACGACCCCGCCGAAGCTGCCTGCCGTGGACCTGACCCCGCCGCCCCCGGCCGCCGGCCAGCCGGAGGTGGTGCTCACCCCGCCGGTGAACAGCACCACCCAGCCGCCGGTCCTGCCGGGCGAGGCGTCACCCAGCTCCACCCAGACCCCGACCGTGGGGTGAGTGCGCCACCGAGCGCGCTACGCCCCCAGCCACACGGTCGTGTCGGGCCCCAACTCACCGCCCCCTGCCGCCGGTTCGCTGCTCAGCAGCACCTCTCCCGGCGGCAGGGCGACCGGCACGGCCGACAGGTTGGTGACACACCGCCAGCCCGAGGAGCGCGTGAAGTGCAGCACTCCGGGTCGGCTGTCCGGAGCCCAGGTCAGCGCCTCGCCTTCGAGCAGCTTGCGGCGCAGCCGCAGTGCCGTGCGGTAGAGCTCCAGGGTCGAGCCCTCGGTCCCGTCCTGTGTCTCGACGGCGTACGACGCGAAGCTCGCCGGCTGCGGCAGCCACGCGGGCCCCGGCCCGAAGCCGTACGACGGACCGGTCGAAGTCCACGGCAGCGGTACCCGGCAGCCGTCGCGGCCCTTGTGGGTGTGGCCCTGTTGTTCCCAGACGGGGTCCTGGAGGACCTCGACGGGCAGGTCGGCGACCTCGGGCAGTCCGAGTTCCTCACCCTGGTAGACGTACGACGAACCGGGCAGCGCCAGCATCAGCAACGTCGCGGCGCGGGCCCTGCGCAGGCCTGCCGCCGTGTCGACCGGTGGCGTGTGGCCGTCGGACAGGAGCCAGGTGTTCGGGTCCGTGCCCGGGGGCAGCATCAGGCGCGAGGCGTGTCGTACGACGTCGTGGTTGGACAGCACCCAGGTGGCCGAGGCCCCTGCCGCGCGGGCCGTGGCGAGCGAGCCGGTGATCACCTCGCGGAGTTCGTCCGCGTCCCAACCCGCCTCCAGGTACTCGAAGTTGAAGGCCTGGCCGAGTTCGTCCGGGCGGGCGTACAGGGCGCGGCGGGCGGCCGGTACCCAGGCCTCGGCGACCGCCATGCGGGGCGGGGTGTAGGTGTCGAGGACCGTACGCCGCCAGTCCCGGTAGATCTCGTGGACCGCGTCGCGGTCGTAGTAGGGGTGGGTGCCGGGCGGGAGGTCGTCGAGGACGGCCTCGGAGTTCGCCGCGAGCGGGCCGATGTCGCGGAGCGGCTCGGCGAGGTCCTTGACCAGGGCGTGGGCGACGTCGACACGGAAGCCGTCGACTCCTCGGTCGGACCAGAAGCGCAGCGTGGTGCGGAAGTCGGCCCGGACCTCCTCGTTGTCCCAGTTCAGGTCGGGCTGTTCGGGTGTGAAGAGGTGCAAGTACCACTGTCCGTCGGGGAGTTGACGCCACGCGCTGCCGCCGAAGACCGACGGCCAGTCGGTGGGCGGGAGTTGGCCGTCCGCGCCGCGGCCCTCGCGGAAGACGTACCGGTCGCGGGCGGCGGAACCGGGCGGGGCGGCGAGCGCCTCCTGGAACCAACCGTGCAGCCGCGAGGTGTGGTTGGGCACGATGTCGACCATGACCTTCAGGCCCAGCCGGTGGGCCTCGGCGACCATCGCGTCGAAGTCGTCGAGCGTGCCCAGGCGCGGGTCCACGTCGCGGTAGTCGGCGACGTCGTAGCCGCCGTCGGCGAGTTCGGAAGGGTAGAAGGGGCTGAGCCAGAGGGCGTCGACGCCGAGGGCGGCGAGGTGACCGAGGCGCTGGGTGACGCCCTTGAGGTCGCCGAGCCCGTCACCGTCCGCGTCGGCGAAACTGCGCGGATAGACCTGGTAGACGACGGCTTGCCGCCACCAGTTCGGGTCACGGGAGGACAGGTCGGACACGTGGTCTCCTTATGAATTCCCGCTGCCCCGAGACGAACTCCCTCTGTCCCGAGGCAAGTTGACAGTCATCTTCCGGTGGACCCACGATGTGCACACGCTGTGGCGCATGTGACCAATGGGCCCGGTGTTTCCTTCGCTGCTCAGCTCCTCCACTCCTTTTGCCAGGCCAAGATGGGATAAGTATGTCCATAGCGAGTCGTGTCACTGTGCGTCGCCTGCTGGGGACGGGCGCCGCCTCCCTCGCCCTCGCCGCAGCATCCGTCGGCGCCGCCTCCGGCGCCTGGGCCCACGGTGGCGGCGGTGACGGCTGGGAGTCCGGGGGCCACTACAAGCCCGGATCCGGCGCCGGCACGGTCACCGAGACCGAGGGCTGCCAGTTCTCGCTGAACGGGACCGACTTCTTCCCCTCGGTCAAGGTCGACGACCAGAACCTGAAGCCCACCGACGACGGCAAGATCCACATCAAGGTCCGCACCGCCGGTGACGCCTCCACCTGCACCGCCTCGCTCGCCTCGTACATCGCCCACGGCCCGACGTTCGCCACCTCCGGGCAGCAGGTCTTCGTCGACTTCGACACGGTCACCGTGAAGAAGGGCCAGACCGACTCGCTCGACATCGCGGTGCCGGACGAGGGCTGCTTCGCGCAGATCGACCTCTACCGCGGCGCGGTCAAGTTCGACGGCAACCCCGCCGCCGGCGACGGCCTCGTCCACGGCGACCTGCCCAAGGGCCCCGACCACACGGTCATCAAGGACAAGCTGATCGCGGCCTGGAACGGCGGCACGAAGGACTGCACGACCACCGAGGCCCAGCCCCCGACCCCGTCGGCCCCCGCGTCGGTCCCGCCATCGGTCCCGGAGTCCACCCCGCCGGCCTCGGAGTCCTCGACCCCGACCCCGACCCCGAGCGCGTCCGAGTCGACCCCGGAGTCCGCCACCCCGACCCCGTCCGACTCCGAGTCGAGCACTCCCCCGGCCGACGCGCCCTCGCCCAACGGCGGCGGCGGTGACCTGGCCGAGACCGGCGGCGGCAGCAACACCGGCGTGCTGGTCGGCGGAGCGGCGGTGCTGCTGGCGGGCGGCGCGGCGATCGTGGTCGCGACGCGTCGCCGCCGGGCTTCGCACTCGTAACCCCTGGTAGAGCGAGTGGCGAGCAGCAAGCACCAAGTAGCAGCTAGCAAGTAGCAAGCCGAGTAGCAGGTAGCAAGTAAGACGCCGGGCCGGGACGAGATCCCGGCCCGGCGCCTGCATTGCCCCCTACCGCCTACCGCCTCCTGCCTACCGCCTCTACCCCTCGACCGTCTCCAGCCACAGCTTCACGTACCGCTCCACATCCACGTCCAACCCCACGTCCACCAGGGCCTGTTCGCGGGCGCCGTCGTGGATCTCGGACTCGCCGTGGCGCGGGCGCCGGTCGACGATCGTCTGCCCTCGGCTCGGACCCGGGGCGAGGGAGACCTCGACGGGGAGGAGGCGGGTGGTGAGGCCGCCCGGGTCGGCGACCGCGCAGACCGCGCCCGCGTCGCCGAGGCCGCCGGTGGGCGTGGGATCGCCGGAGGCGGCCGGGTCGCGGTGGGCGAGGAGGTCGCCGGCCAGCTTCAGCCGGGGCTCCGAACTCTCCCGCAGCCGCTGCACGTCGGCGGCCGGTACCTGGACCCGCTCGAAGACGTCCAGCCCGTACATCGTGATCGGCACCCCGGCGGTGAGCAGGATCGCGGCCGCCTCCGGGTCGTGCCACACGTTGAACTCCGCGACCGGCGTGGCGTTGCCGACCGCCACCGCGCCGCCCATGAACACGATCCGCTCGATGTTGCGGGTGACCTCCGGGAACGTCCGCAGCAGCAGCGCGATGTTCGTCAGCGGCGCGGTCGGGATGAGGGTGACCGGGCTCGGCGAGGCGAGGATCTCGCGGCGCAGCAGCGTCACCGCGTCCACGTCGACGGGCGTACGGGTGGAGTCGGGCAGCCCCATGTCGCCCATGCCGTCCTGCCCGTGGACGTGCGCCGCCGAACGCGCCGGCTCGATCAGCGGCCGGGCCGCACCGCGCGCGACCGGGATGTCACCGGCACCGGCGTGGTCCAGGACGATCAGCGTGTTCCGTACGACCTGGTCGACGTCCGTGTTCCCGGCGACACAGGTGACCGCGCGCAGGTCAAGGCCCGGGTGGCGGACGGCGAACAGCAGCGCCAGGGCGTCGTCGACCCCCGTGTCGCAGTCGATGATCACGGGGATGGGCTGACCGGTCACGGCAGGCTCCTCTCAGAGACGGTTCGGCGGATCAAGGCAGTTCAAGGGTGACCTTACGCATCCGCCCACAGCGCGGTGCCGCGCGCCTCGACCCGCGCCGCGACGCGGTCCAGCAGTTCGGCGGGCGCCAGCGGCTCGATCCGCCGACCGTCCCGCAGTCGTACGGCGACCAGGTCGCCGGCGGCCTCCCGTTCGCCGATCACCGCCTGGTACGGGACGAGTCGTGCCGCTCGGATGCGGGCACCGAGGCTGCCCTCGGCGGAGACCTCGGCACGGAGTCCTCGCGCCACTGCCCGCGCCACGAGGTCGTACGCCTGCCCGGCCTGCGCCTCCGACACCGGCAGGACGACCATCTGCACGGGCGCCAGCCCCGCCGGGAACGCCCCGCCGTGCTCCTCCACCAGGTGCGCCACCGCCCGTTCCACACTCCCGACGACGCTGCGGTGCACCATCACCGGCCGGTGTTTCGCGCCGTCGGCGCCGATGTAGTGCAGGTCGAAGCGTTCGGGCTGGTGGAAGTCGATCTGGACGGTGGAGAGGGTGGCCTCGCGCCCGGCCGCGTCGGCGATCTGGACGTCGATCTTCGGGCCGTAGAAAGCGGCCTCGCCCTCGGCGGACTCGTACGCGATGCCGGAACCGTCGAGGACCTCGCGCAGCATCGCGGTGGCCCGCCGCCAGAGGGCGGGATCCGCGACGTACTTGCCGCCGTCCCCCGGCAGCGACAGGCGGTGGCGGGAGGCGCGGATGCCGAGGTCGGCGTAGGCGCGGGTGATGAGGTTCAGGGCGGTGCGGGCCTCCTCGACGGCCTGGTCCAGGGTGCAGAAGATATGGGCGTCGTTGAGCTGGATGGCGCGGACGCGGGTCAGTCCGCCGAGGACGCCGGAGAGTTCGGAACGGTACATGCCGCCCAACTCGGCGATACGGAGGGGCAGTTCGCGGTAACTGTGAGAGCGGGATCGGTAGATCAGGGCGTGGTGGGGACAGAGACTCGGCCGCAGCACGACCTCCTCGCCGCCCAGCTTCATCGGCGGGAACATGTCCTCGCTGTAGTGGGACCAGTGCCCGGAGATCTCGTACAGCTCGCGTTTGCCGAGAACGGGCGAGTACACGTGCCGGTAGCCTTCGGCGCGCTCCAACTCCCTTACGTACTCCTCCAGTTCGTGCCGCACGATCGCACCGTCGGGCAGCCAGTACGGCAGGCCCGCGCCCATCAGGGGATCGGTGTCGAAGAGGTCGAGCTCGCGGCCGAGGCGACGGTGGTCGTACATGACGGGGCTCCTCGCGGTATGGGGGGCGGGGCGAGGAATCCGGCGACGACAAAGCCCCGGGGCACTCGCCCCGGGGCTTCGACTCGGTTCAGCAGTCAGCGCGCCGGGACAGGGTCCGGCGTCGTCGTCCAGGAGGACGGGAACGGCTTGGCGCGCTTCATGCGGCGGACGCTAGCAGTCGTATGAAGACTCCGGCCATGGATTTTCGGGTGCGGCGCCGTGGGGGTCAGCGCTGAGGCCAACCCGAGCGCCAACCCCCTAGGGGCGCGGGGCTGTATCGATTTGCGGCTCCACCGCGCGGGCGCGACAAGCCCCCACTGGGCCCGCACCCGAAGTACTGGCACTCACCCGGACGGCCCGGCGCACTGGTGAGCAGGCCCGGGCAATGGTGCCGTTGGGAGGACGCACCCCACCCAGGAGGGACCCTCGATGACCCGTACCCCGGCCCGTGTCCTCCTCGCCGCGACACTCGCCGCGGGCACACCGCTGACCGCAGCCGGCTGCGCCAACGAGGCCATCCTGCACAAGGTGACGACCGCCCCCTCCCCCTCAGCCGTGCGGACACCCCCCGCCGCCCACGCGTCCCCGGCCGCCGCCCCCGTCCTCACCCCGGCCCAGGCACAGGCCGCACTGCTCACGGACGCGGACCTCGGCGCCCCCTGGACCCCGACCCAGGGCACGGCGACCTGGCGGGACACCCTGCTCAAGGCGAAGACGACGACGCCGGACTGCCAACGCCTCCTGGACGCCCTCTACGCCGACGAACTCCTCGGCACCCCCGCCACCACCCAGGCGGTGACCACCCTGGACGACACCGACGACGAGGCCCAACTCCGTTACCAGGTGGCCGCGTTCAAACCGGCGGACGTCGACCGCACGCTGACCTGGCTCACGTCCCTCCCGCAGAAATGCGCGAACTTCACGGCGACGACAACACGGTCCGGCACGCAGACCGTCCAGGTCACGGCGGCGACCCTCCCGACCGTCGGCGACGCCCGCGAGGGCCTCCACCTCACCCTCACCGGCACCACCCCCGAGGGCGACCAGTCCACCCTCACCCTCGACACCGCCGCCGTCCGCGTCGGCGACGACACCATCACCGTCACGAACGGCGGCCTGGGGAACGTACCCGTGGACGCGATGGGCCAGGCGTTGGAGATCGGCGCGCAGCGACTGACGGACGTACAGAAGCAGGGCCGCGTACAGATCTAGCGGCCGAGCCGGACAGAGGCTCAGGCGTCGACGGGTCGACGGGCCCGCGCCGACCGCCCGTCCAGGTGCACCACCACACTCGCGTGGAAACGGTCCACGGACTCGTCGACGCTGCGGATGAAGCCCGATTCGGCGGTCCCCCGGGTGTTGCCCATGCCCCTGAACAGGGACAACCGGAAACCGGTGATCTGCGCCCCGTTCTTGGGGAGGATGTCGGCCGGTTCGGGCCGCAGGCGCTCCAGCGTCCCGCGCGGCCCGCCCGGCTGCCCCTCCAGCAGGGTCTCGACATGCAGATCGGCCGGTGCCTCGGCGAGCCGGCGGACCAGCCGCTTGGCCCAGGTGAGGGGGTAGCCCTGGTCGGGCGCGGCGATCTCGATGGACGTGCGCAGCTTGCCGGTGCGCAGGTCCGCGCAGAGGGCGAGGACCCCGGGCGTGCCCTCGATACGGAGTTCGGCGTCGAGCCGGCCGTCGACACAGAGCCGGTCGGCGAGGGCCGCGCGCCGCGACGCCGGATCGGTGCCGCGCTTGGCCCGCTGCACGGGCAGCACCTTCTCGCCGAGTTCACCGCCGAGCCGTAGACACACCTGCCGGACGAGCCGTTCCCAGCTCTCTACGACTTCCACGGCGCGCGAGTCGCCCTGGCACAGGGTCTCGGCGTCGATCGCGTTGCGCACCGGGACCCAGGAGCGGCCCATGTTCTGGAAGCCGTGGCAGCCGGAGTTCTCGTGTTGGAGGTAGTGGAGCAGCTCCTGGAGCAGCCAGGCGTGCGCCGCGTTGCCGACACCTTCGTGCCGGATCAACAGCTGTGCCTGGTGGGTGACTTCGGCCCAGGACAGATGCCAGAGCGCCACCTTGTGCTTGCGCCGCCCGTCGAGCTTGACCTCGACGAGCGGACTGCCCTCCAGCTCGACGTCGTTGGAGAGCGTGATCACGGCCTCGTATCCGCGCCGGGCCGCTATGTCGGCGTAGGCCTGCACCTGGTCCGGCTTGAGCGGGTTGCCGTTGGTCTTCGTCTCGACGAGCGCGGTCCACAGCTTGCCCGCGCGCTCGACCCGGATCACCCCGTCGGGCCGCCGAGGGGACTCGCCGTTGGGCAGCGTGACCTCGGTGAACGTCTCCATCCGCCCGACCGGAGCACCGAACGCGGCCGTCAACCGGCGCCCGAACTCCGGCACTTGGGCCATCACCGACAGCAGCACGGAGGTCGCCCGGGTCTCCCGCTCGTGGTCGCTCTTGAGCGCGGACGCCGGGAAGAGCCGGGCGCCGCGCCAGGAGTCGTTCTCGGCGAGGGACTTCTTGGCCACCTTCGGCAGGGTGACCTTCTTCTTGGCCGTACGAGGACGGGCCGGGCTCGGAGCCGTCTCGGCCCCGCCTCCCGCCTCGGGCACCGACTCGACCGCGGGGCTCGACGGCTGCGCGGGAATCACGGAGCCGGCTTCGGACCTACGGACCGGGGATTCCGACTCCGACTCCGGCTCGGCGTCGGCATCAGAAGTGCCCTCCGCGTCTACGTCCGTACCCGCGTCGTCGTCGATGTCGACGCCGAAGTCCGTTGCCACGCCCGCCAGTCCGGACTCGTAGCCCTGTCCGATCGCCCGGAACTTCCAGTCCCCGCCCCGCCGGTAGAACTCGCCGAAGAGCAGCGCGCTGACCTCGCCGGGATCGTCGATCGCGAAGCGCAGCAGGCTCTCGCCGGAGCCGTCGGCCAACGTCAGCCGCAGGTCCTGGAGTTCGGAGAACCGCGCGCTCTCATAGCGGCTCGCCGCCACCACGATCTGATCGACTCCGGCCGGAATGGCGGTCAGGTCGAAGGTGATCCGGTCCTCGCTGCCGTCCGCCGTCGGCGCCTTGCCGAGGAGTTGGACGCTTCCGTCGGCGGCGACGGGGTTGTTGTAGAAGTAGAAGTCCCCGTCGCTGCGCACTTTTCCGTCCGCGGTGAGCAGCAGCACGGAGACGTCCGCGTCGCCCTCTCCCGTCGGACTGCCCCAGCTCAGGCTCATCATCACCGAGCCGACGTCCTCGCTCAGCGACGCCAGACCGACGTTCCCACCCTTGACCATCTCGTGCATGAGGCCCCCCAGATGCACGGCCGCACAGCAGTCCCGGCGGCCCCTGTTTCGTAGCGATGTGTGACGCGCTCCACACCCAGCGCATCAGAGGCACCATAACGCCCTTACTGCGCGGGAATCACCGGAAGCATCAGAACAAGTCACCGCTTGTCGTACGGGTCCGCCGGCTCCTTCACCTGCTTGACCTGAGCCGCGTCGAGCACCGGTGGCCACGCCCCGTCCGTCCCGAGTTTACCCTTGGGGATCCATGTGCCGGTGACCGTGACCCAGCTGTCGGTCTGGGGGGCGCCGTCCGCCTCGTCGCCCCGGATCTCGACCTTGCTGATCGTCGCGTCGGCCGCGCAGCAGGTGACGAGGAGACGGGTGACGTACCAGGTGCCGTTGGAGCCGTGGGTCACGAAGCCGGTCATGCGGAGGGTGCGGCCCTTGAGGGAGTGGCCGGTGTCGTAGATCGCGCGGGAGCTGTACTGGGCGACCGAGATGTCCAGCGGGTTCCCGGCGGGCAGCGCCGAGAAGGTGCCTGTGCCCTGCGCCGCCCGTTGCGCCTCCTCCCTCGACGCGCTGTACGAACCCAGTGCCGGGGGCGGGAAGAGGAGCAGGGCCAGTGCGGGGAGCGTCAGCAGCCAGGCGATACGGGGGCCGCCGTGCGCGTGGGAGTGGGAGTGGGAGTGGCCATGCTCGTCTCCCTCTTCCTCCTCGTCTGCCTCGTCTACCTCTTCCTCCTCGTGGGACCCGTGCCGCATTCCCCGCACCGCCGCCGCCAGGCCCAGCAGGATCAGCAGCGTCCCCGACACGATCAGGTACGGCCGCAACGCCGCCTGCACGTACCGCAGATACAGCTCGCTGAAGAGGGAGATCCGTAGGACCGCCCCGCCCATCAGCAGGAGGAGGACCGCCGAGCCGTAGCGCCTCACAGCAGCCACCACCCCACCAGCGTGCTGCTGACCACCGCCACCAGCCATGTCGTCGAAGAGAAGCGGAACGCGAAGGCGCGGCCGAACGTGCCCGCCTGGAGGGCGATCAGTTTCAGGTCGACCATCGGGCCCACGACCATGAACGCCAGTTTCGCCGCCGGGGAGAAGCCGCTCAGGGAGGCCGCGACGAAGGCGTCCGCCTCGCTGCACACGCACAGGACCACCGCGAGGAAGGCCAGCAGCAGGAGGGACAGCCAGGACGAACCCGTGAAGATGTCCAGGATCGAGCGCGGTACGGCGATGTTGAAGGTCGCCGCCGCTGCCGCGCCCAGCACCAGGAAGCCGCCCGCGTGCAGGAAGTCGTGCTGCAACCCGGCGACGAAGGCCTTCACACCCGTGGGCGACGAAGTGGCCGCCTGCGTGCGCTTCGGGAGGCGTAGCCACTCCTCGCGGCCGAATCTCGCCCAGAGCCAGCCCATCACCACCGCCGTCGCGAGGGAGGCGATCAGGCGGCCCAGCACCATCTTCGGCTGCCCCGGGAAGGCGATCGACGTGGCCACCAGGACGACCGGGTTGATCGCGGGGGCCGAGAGGAGGAAGGCGAGGGCCGCCGCCGGAGCGACCCCCCGCCGCATCAGGCTGCTCGCCACCGGTACCGACGCGCATTCGCAGCCGGGGAGGACCACGCCCGCAGCGCCCGCGATGGGGACGGCGAGGGCCTGGTTGCGGGGGAGGAGTTTCGTGAACACCCGCTCGGGGACGAACGCTCCGATCGCCGCCGAGACCACCGTGCCCAGCAGCAGGAACGGCACCCCCTGCACCGCCACCGCCGTGAACACCGTCCACCAGGCGGCCACGGCCGGGGTGTAGAGGTCGATCGCGACCATCGGGCCGAGGACGGAGACCACGGTGGCGATGGCTATGAGCGCCGCGCCGCCCAGGACCGCGTAGACCATCGCGCGTACGGCCAGGCGCAGGCCGTCGACCACCGTCCGTTCGTTCTGCACACGCCTGACTCATCCCGTTTCGCACGACTACGACTACGACTCGTCCGTCGCACGGTAACCGTCGGCGCTGTGCGGTATCCCCGATTTGTCAAAGAGGTGGCTGTGCGGGGGCCGGGCCGAGGGTCGTCGTGCCGGGGGCGGTGCGGTGGCCGAGGCCGGTGCGGTAGGCGTCGAGGGCCGCCTCCACCCGGCCGGTACGGCGCAGCAGGTCGCCGAGCATGCGGCACAGGTCGGCCAGGTCGCCGGCCGCGCCCGCGCGCTCCAGCAGGCTGAGGGCGCGGACGTAGTGCTCCTCGGCCGCGTCCGTGTCGCGGGCGTCCTCGGCGATGATGCCGAGGAGGCGGTGCGCGGCGGCGGAGTGCAGGGCGCCGCGTTCGGAGCTGAGGTCGCTGAGGACGTCGTGGAGGAGGGCGGCGGCCTCGTCGGACTTGCCGCGTTTGTGGAGTACGTCGGCCAGCTCGACGGCCACCTGGCTGCTGTAGAGGGCCGCGCGCTTCGCCGTCAGCATGGCCAGCGCCTGCCTCAACTCGACCTCGGCGCGCTCCAGTTCGCCGTCCTGGGCGTAGACGTAGCCGCGCATCCAGTGGCAGTTGGCGAGTTCGGTACGGAACTGGAGCTGCCGGTACAGGTCGGCGGCCTTCGCGAGCGAGGCGTCCGCCTCCGCGACCTTGCCCTCCGCTATCAGCGTCCGCGCCACCGACCGGTGCATGCGCGCGAGCAGCGCCGGGTCCGCGACCTGCGGCGCGAGCGCGAGCGCCAGCTCGGCCGCCTGGGCCGCCCGCGCGTGCGCGCCCATGTCCATGTACGGCCCTATCGCGCTCGCGTAGAGCAGCAGCAGCGCGTCGGGGTCGTGCAGGCCGCCGCGGTTCAGCTCGTCGAGGGTGGACTCCAACAGGTAGACGGCGTAACGGAGTTCACCGGTGAGATAGTGCGCCACGGCACGGCCGCGGATGGCGGGGACGCGGGCGGGGAGCGGTTCGTCGGCCAGGCGTTGCTCGGCGCGCTCGAAGTGCAGGCGGGCGGCGGTGAGGTCACCGGTGTCGAGGCCGCACTCGCCGAGGCCCAGCAGCGCCACGGCCTCCTCGTCGGCCAGCCCGAGCGACTCCGCCTCCGCCAGGAGATCGGCGTACTGCTCGGTGGCCTCCTCGGACTCCCCTGTGGCCAGGGTGCGTTGGGCCTCGGTCAGGCGCAGGCGCAGTTCGGTGGCGAGGTGGGCGGGGCGGCCGGTCGCCAACTCGTCGTAGGCGACGCCGAGTCGGTCGGCGAGGTGGCGCAGCGCGTCGTCGGAGGGGCGCACCCGGCCGGCCTCCAGGGTGGAGATGTACGCGGGCGTGTAGGCGGGCTCGGCCAACTGCCGCTGGGTGAGCCCACGTTCGTGCCGCAACTGCTGGACCCTGCGCCCGATGACTTCCGGGTCGTCCCGTCTCACCATGCGATTAATCATGCCAGTAAGCCGAGTTACAGACTGGCGAGTAACTCGGTTACACGAGGAGTGAGTCGACGAAGTCCGCCGATTCCTCCACCGGGAGGGCGTCGGCCCGGAGGCGGGCGTAGTCGACGGAACGCTCAGGGGTTGTCCCGGTAGCTCAGCAGCCGGGCGAGCTGTCGGCGCATGGCCTCGGGGCCGCCGGTCTCGCGGAGCAGCACGGCCTCGTCGAGGACGGCCCACACCGCGGGCGGCCGCTTCCGCTCCAGGACGCGCTGCCGCTCCATCCGCGCCGCGACCAACTCCGCGACCCGGTCCGGGTGTTCGACGGCCATCAGCGCCGACACGTACTCATGAACGCCGCGTCGATGGCCTCGGCGAAGACCCGGCCGGGGACCTTCGCCGCCGTCTCCACCTGTCCGACCAGGGAGCCCGTGCGATAGATCACCTTGCCGAGCTGCTCCAGCGTCATGCCCGCCGCCTCCCGCCGCCTCCCGCCGCCGGCGCGCCTCGAAGCCGAAGTGCTCCAACGGGGACGCGCTCGGGTCGAGTTGGCGAACGTGGGCCATGGGACAGCCACCTCCGAGCAGTTACGGCCTGTCGCCGAGCGTAATCATTCCGTGGCATCCCGGTGACGGGAATCACGCAACCCACCCGCCCCCGCCTGCCGTACGGTGGAGAAATGTCCCCTTTGGCCAAGATCAGCAGCGCGTACGGGCCCCGCTTCGCGGAGTTCGCCTTCGAGCCTGCCTTCACGGCCGCGGTGGACCAGCACGTGGCTGAACTGCGGGAACGCCTCGCGGCCGGCGGCCCGGACCTGACGCCCCCGCCCCCGGACCACACCGACCTCACGGACTACGCGCTCGGCTTCCTGGACGCCCTCGCGGAGCTGGACTGGCGGGAGCCGGTCGGCCACGACTACGCGGTGTGCAGGCTGACGGCCATCAGCTGGCTGATCCACCGCCACGGTCTGCTCCCCGAGCAGCGCCACGGTGACTGAAAACGGGTTTCCGATGGCTCAACTCGCCCTGAAGCCCTTCCCGTTGCGCACCCCGACCCCCTAAGTTAGGCACGCATTAAGCGTGTTTAATTCGTCGCTGTCACTGTCGTTGCGAGGTTGGTATGTCCGCGCGTTACGTCAGAGGATTCTGCGCCGCCGTCATCGCTGTCGCCGCCCTGATCGGCGCGGCGGCCGCGAACCCGGCCAAAGCGGCCGAGCCCCGTCCGGCCCACGAGGCCACGCGGGTTCCGCATCTCCACGTGGCCCGGTAGGGCTGTCCACACAGGTCACATGCCTGACGACCCCGGCATGCCCGACGACCCGGGCATGTCCCGTCGTCCGTCCGTCCCCATGTCCGTCCCCATGTCGGTGCGCTCACGCACCGGCTGGTTGGTCATCGCGTCCTCGCGGCCCGACTGGTAGGCCGTGAGGCTGCCCCTCGCGTTGGTGGTCTCGCGCTCGGCGGCCATCAGCATGCGTTCCATGCGCTGGCGCATCGGGGTGATCATGCCGCCGCCGACACCGACGATCAGGATGCCGGCCGCGGTCGCGAGGGCCGCGTAGAGCACCGGCTGGGTGACCGAGGTGGCGATGCCCGCCTGGCCGAGGGCCGCGATCACGCCGAGCGCCATGATGCAGGCCCAGACGATGGTCGCGAGCATCTTGCCGTACGACATGGACGAGAGAGCGCTGCCCACGATGCCGCGGACCGCGTTGGCGATGGCCATCGCGACGACGACCAGGACGACCGCGACGATGCCGCGCGGGAGCCAGGCGACGATGCCGTTGATCATCGTGCTGACCGGGTTGGCGCCGAAGACGCCGAGCGCCAGCTGGAGGGTGATCAGCATCAGCGCGTAGTACACGATCTTGCAGACGATGCCGGTCATGTCGTACTTGGAGTCCCGCAAGTACCGTTCCGTACCGGCCCGTTCGGAGAGTTTCTCCGAGCCGACCTTGCGCAGCACCCGGTCCAGGACGCGGGCGATCATCTTCGAGACGAACCAGCCGATGGCCAGGATGATCAGGAAACCGACGAGCTTCGGCACGAACTGCGCGACCTTCGACCAGGCGTCGTTCAGCCCCTGGGTGAAGTTGATGGCGAGGTTGGCTTCGGGAACAGCCATGGGCGGCACTTCCTTCGGTGGGTCCTAGTGGGTACTACCGGCCCCCTTGTTGTTATTCATCAGTGGAGCAGCGCCGCACGGGCGTGGCCGCGTGAGCTGGGCCGTACGGGTGAGGAGCGGCCGGATCAGCAGATGCGGCGGTACGGCGCGTCCGGCACGTACGTCCGCCACTGCGCCCGCGTCGGCTCCGCGTTCCCCGTCCTCGCGCAGACCCGTGCCAGGGCCCGGCTGTCAGCACGGCTATGGCGAGGACGACGGAGAGGGAGACGGTGAGGAAGGCGCGTTCGGGGGTGGTCAGGGGGCAGTAGGGGGGGTTGGGTGCCGGGTGCGGGTCCGTGGGGGCTGGTCGCGCCCGCGTGGCGGTAGCCGCACATCAAATACAGCCTCGCGCCCCTGAGGGTGTCGGTCGCGAGGGTGGCCGCCTGGCCGGCGGACGTTCGTCGGCGTCGTCCCCCGGTGCAGCGCCCCCCGGATCCCGGTCGTGCTCCAGCCATGTGCGTGCCGCGTCCGTCAGCATCCGGTGATGCCGCAGCCGCTCCCGTTCCCGTTCGATCCAGTCGTGGAGTCGGGGACAGCTGGTGATCAGGGCCTCGTGGGCGAGCTGGACGCCGTCCTCGTCGGCGGTCAGGAGCCGGGCCCGGGTCAGGCGTTCCCGCTTCTCCTACACGTGGACGGCCTACAACCAGGGCATCCTGGCCGCCGCCAACTCCACGGGCGCGCAGCGTGTCGGTGCCATGCTGTTCTACGTCGAGGCCATCGCCGAGGGCGCCCGCTTCAACGCGATCTCCGACCGCATCGAGGCAGCCATCACGGAGAACAACGGCTACCAGTTCGACCACGACGACGAGGGCCTGATCCACAACTGGCAGACCCTCGGCAACAACCTCCAGAACCGGCTGAACAACCCGCGCACCCAGCCGACCCCGAACATCGGCCGCTACCACTTCGACACCCTCCAGGCGATCGCGAACATCCTGCGCCTCGCGCCGAGGGCGGGCAGCAGGTAGCCGCTCTCCCCTGAACAGCCGCTGCCCCGGCGGGACATCCCCCCTGTCCCGCCGGGGCTCCCGCACGCGCATCCGGCCCGCATACGCTGCCCCCGTGACCTCATCACCCGCCGCGCGCACCGCACTTGACCTCACCGCCGACCTCCCGGTCCCCGACCTGGAGGACTTCTACCGGGACCTGCACCGACACCCCGAGCTGTCCGGCGGCGAACACCGCACGGCCACCAAGCTCGCCGAACGCCTCACCAAGGCGGGCTACGACACCGTCGAGGGCATCGGCGGCACCGGCGTCGCCGCGGTGCTCCGCAACGGCGAGGGCCCGACCGTGCTGCTGCGCGCCGACATGGACGCGCTGCCGGTGCAGGAGGAGACGGGACTGCCGTACGCCTCCTCGGTCCCCGGTGTGATGCACGCCTGCGGGCACGACCTGCACGTGACCTGGCTGGCCGGTGCCGCGCAGGCGCTGGCCGCCGGGCGGGACACCTGGTCGGGGACGCTGGTGCTGGTGGGCCAGCCCGCGGAGGAGACGGGCGAGGGCGCGGCGGCGATGGTCGCCGACGGTCTGTACGAGCGCGTCCCGCGGCCGGACGTCCTGCTCGCCCAGCACGCGGCACCGGGTCCCGCCGGGTTCTACCCGCACGTGCCCGGCCTGATCATGTCGGCCTCGACGGACCTCGACATCGTCGTCCACGGACTCGGCGGCCACGGCTCCCGCCCGGAGGCGACGGTCGACCCGGTCGTCACCGCCGCGTACCTGGTCACCCGCCTTCAGACGGTCGTGTCCCGGGAGATCGCGGCCCGCGATTCGGCCGTCCTGACCGTGGGCCGCATCGAGGCGGGCACCCGGCACAACATCATCCCGGCCACCGCCCGGATCTCCCTCAACCTGCGCACCCAGTCCGACGACGTACGGGACCGGATGATCGCCGCGATCCGCCGTATCGCGGCCGGCGAGGCCCTCGCCGCGGGCTGCCCGCGCGAGCCCGAGATGACCGTGGGCACCAGCCTCCCCACGATGGTCAACGACGCGGACACCGACCGCCGGATCGGCGCCGTGCACACCGAGGTCCTCGGCGCGGGCACGGTCTTCGACCCCGGCCCGGCGACGGGCAGCGAGGACTTCCCCCGCCTCGTCCCGGACGGGGTGCCGTACTCCTACTGGTTCGTGACGAGCACCCCGGCCGCCACCTGGGACGTGGCTCCCGGCACGGACCTGATGGAGAAGTTCCACGCCGTCCCCAGCAACCACAGCCCGAACTTCGCACCCGACCTGGTGACGGTCGTACCGGGTGTACGGACCCTGGTGTCGGGCGCGTTGGAGATCCTCACGGTGAAGTAGACACGGTCCCCGGCCACCTCGGCGCGGCCCGTGCCGGGGTGGCGCCGCGTCAGGCGATGACCGCGTAGCCGTCGACCTCTATGAGCCATTCCGGCAGGCCGAGCGCCTCGACGCCGAGGTACGTGCTGGCCGGCAGCGGCCACTCGCCGTCGAAGGCCTTGCTGCCGGCCGTGAAGACCGTGTCGATCATCTCGGGGCGGTGGCCCACGACGTGGATCGTCATCTTGATCAGGTCCGCCGGGGTGGCGCCGGCCGCTTCGAGCGCGGCCCGGAGGTTGCGGAAGACCTGTTCGGCCTGGGCAGCGAAGTCGCCGGGGCCGACGAGCTGCCCTTCGGTGTCGATGGCGACCTGACCGGCGATGGCCACGAACCGGGTGCCGGTCGCGGCGACGACCTGCGTGTAGAGGTTCATGACGGGCGGGGCGAGCGTCGGGGGGTTGATCATTTCCGCGGACATGTGTACTCCCAAGGGTGTTGTGGAGAGGGTGAGTTGGGTCGAGTCGGGCCGGGTCCGGTCGGGCCGTCGTCGGCCCGGGTCAGGTCGGGCCGTGGTCGGCCCGGACAGCCCGGCCTGTGGCGGGGGCCTATCCGGCGGATCAGGCCGCAGGAAAGCGGCGGCGCCTGATCAGCGCCGGTTGGCGTGCCGGATCCCGCGTCCGCGACAGGATCCGCCGGACGAGCCCCGAGGGGCTGCGGCAGACCGGTCGTCGCGGACGGGACCGCTAGTGGTCGGGACCGTCAGCGGACGGGACCGTCAGCAGTTGGGACCGTCAGCGGACGGGGCTGTTAGCGGTCGGGACCGTCAGCAGTTGGTCCCGGTGAGGCCGGCCCGGTCGAGGGCCTCGCGGGTGACGGCCACGCGCTTCTCGGAGTCGTGCTCCTCGGTCGCCCAGGCGACATGGCCGTCTGGGCGGATCAGCGCGGCGGTGATCTCCGCCCAGGGCGCGTGTTCCCCGGTGAGCGTGCCGGTGCGGGTGACCAAGGGGCCGTCCTCGGCGGTGGCCAGGGGCGTTCCCCGGTCGTCGCGGGAGCCGAGCAGGTCGAGCAGGACGTGGCGGCCGGTCCGCAGCAGGGCGAACACGGTGTCGCCGCCGTCGGTGAAGGCGAGGTCGGGCGCTCGCCGGCCGACCAGGGGGTGCGCGTCGGCGGTGGGGGCGTCGTAGGCGACGTGCAGCCCGGAGAGGCGCTCACCCAGGGTCCGGCTCAGCGCCGGCTGCTCGGCGACGAGTTTGCTGAGCAGCGAACGCAGTCGCTGGCCGTCGGGGTGAACGCGGAGAGCAGGGCCGTCTGGGCGCGGGTGTGCTCCAGCAGGTCGGCGCCGACCGGGTGGCGCTCGTCGTGGTACGTGTCGAGCAGGCCGGCCGGCGCCCGGCCCTGGATGGTGGCCGCGAGTTTCCAGCCGAGGTTGGTGGCGTCCTGGACGCCGACGTTGAGCCCCACCCCGCCCGCGGGCATGTGCTGGTGGGCGGCGTCGCCGGCGAGGACCACCCGGCCCTTGACGTAACGCTCCGCCTGGCGGCTGGTGTTGCTGTAGCGGGACAGCCAGACCGGCGAGTGCAGACCGAAGTCGGTACCCGTGACCTGCCGGACGTTCGCCCGCAGTTCCTCCAGGGTGAGGTCGCCGGGCCAGTCGGTGCGGACGTCGGAGGGCACGGTGCCCACGACGCGGTGCAGGCCGCCCGGCAGCGCGACGATCATCAGGAGGCCGTCGATGCCGGTCCTGCTGAACGCCACCCCCGGCGGTGGATCGTCCAGGACGACGTCGCCGAGGAAGCCCAGCACGGTGAAGTCGTCGCCCGGGTACGGGATTTGGGCGCTCGTACGGACCGTGCTGCGCGTGCCGTCGCAGCCGGCGACGTAGAGCGCTTCCTCGTCGTACGGGCCGTCGGGGCCCTCGATGTGCACGGTGACCGAGTCGGGGGTCTCGGTCAGACCGGTGACGCGGTGGCCGCGGCGGATGTCCGCGCCGGCCGCCCGGGCCTGGATCTCGAACAGTTCCTCGGTACGGCTCTGGAGCAGCGCCAGGGTGAAGGGGAAGCCGGTCTCCAGCAGGCCGAAGTCGAGCCGGCTGTCGAGGACCGCGAAGTGCCCGCTGGGGATCTGCACGCCCTCTTCGAGGAAGGGCTTCTCCAGGCCCCGGGAGGCCAGCAGCTCGATGGTGCGGGGGTGGACGGTGAGCGCCTTGGAGTTCGGATCTCGCTCCAGGCGCGGCTCCAGGACGGTGACCGTGATGCCGGCGAGCCGCAGCTCCGCGGCCAGCCAGAGCCCGACGGGCCCCGCTCCCGCGATGACGACCTGCTGATTCATGGCGACCTGCTGATTCATGGCGACCTGCTGGTTCATGACGACCTGTTGGTTCATGACGCTCCGATCCCGTGGGCGAACGCGGAGGTCCAGGCCGCTACGGCCCGGCGGCTCGCCCGGATACCAGGGGCGAGGACGTCGAACATGTGCGGTACGCCGGGCACAAGGTGGAGTTCGACGGAGTTGCCGGCCGCGCTCAGCCGGGCGGCGAACTCCAGCGCCTCGTCCCGTGCCGGATCGACCCCGTCGACCAGGATGTAGCTGGCCGGCAGGTCCCTCAGGTCCTTCGCCCGGCCCGGCACGGCGTAGCCCGCCCCCGGATCGCTCCCCTGGAGATAGAGCTCCCAACCGGCCGCCGCCCCTTGCCGGTTGAAGAGCTTCGGATCGGTGACGGCCCGCGCCGAATCGGTCTCCAGGCGGTCGTCGAGGACCGGGTATCCGAGGTGGAGGTACCTGATGTGCGGCCCTTGCCGGTCGCGGGCGGCGAGCGCGACAGCCGCCACCAGGGCGGCACCGGCGGAGTGCCCGCCCAGTGCCACCCTCGCTACGTCGACTCCCAAGGCGTCCGCTTCGTCGACCACCCAGCGCAGCGCGGCGTAGCAGTCGTCGAACGCGGCGGGATAGGGATGCTCCGGGGCGAGCCGGTAGTCCGGGGCGACGATGGCGATACCCAGCTCGGCGGTCAGCCGCCGGCAGGTGGCGTCCTCCGCGTTGGGCCCGCCGAGGACGAACCCGCCCCCGTGGATCCAGACCGCCACCGGCAGCGGAGCGGCGCTCCTGGGGACGGGGGTGTAGACCCGCAGGCCCAGTGCGTGCCCATCCGTGACGATCTCACGGTCCTCGACGTTCACCTCGCCGTCCGACTTGCCGTCGCCGCTGGCCACGCTGAGGGCCACACGGGCCCCCTGCACATCGGCGAACACGTCCATCTCCGGCAGCGACTCATAAACCGGAAGAAACTCAGGATCCAGGAACACAGCGCACTCCTCGCCTCTCGGGCACCGAACGGTAACGCCACCCTTGTCCAGTGGACAAGGATGTTCGCCTATATTGTTGGCCACTGGACAAGAGGAGTCACGGAGGAAGACACGATGGGCATCAGCCGTACGGCGGTCGTCGACGCGGCACTCGACGTGCTCGACGAGCAGGGCCTGGACAAGGTGACCATGCGCGCCGTCGCGGACAGGCTGGGCGTGCAGCACAACACCGTCCGATGGCACGCGGAGAACAAGCAGCGACTGCTCGTCCTCATGTCGGACGCCATCTTCACGGGACTGGACGTCACCACCCTCCCCTCGCAGTGGGAGGACCGCTTCCGCGCCCTCGCCCACTGGAGCCGGAGGGCCCTCCTGGCCCATCGCGACGGAGCACGCCTGGTCTCGGGAATCGCGACCACGGAGATCAACACGTACCGCTTGGGCGACACGATGATCCAAACCCTTCTGGACGCGGGTTTCCCGCCCCGGACAGCGGCCTGGGCGAACTGGACCGTGTTCTATCTGATCCTCGGCATCACCCAGGAGCAGCAGGCCCAGTCCGCCGACGCACCCGACCCCGTGCTGGCCTTCGACGACGACACGTTCCCGGCCCTGCGCAAAGCCTCCGCCTACGTCATCGCCGGCACCTTCGACGAACGCTTCGAGTTCGCGCTGGACATGCAAATGACAGCACTGCGGGTGGAGTTGGCCCGAACGGGCGCCCAGTGAGCGCTGGCCAGCGCGGTATCTAGGCCTAGCCCTGCGGCTGGAGTTGAATCAGCTGCTTCCGTACGCGATCCATGGCGGAAGTTGGCCCGCATGAGCTAACAGTGAGCGTTCGGCCGGCCCACCTACCGCCCAACGCCTACCCCTGCGGCTGGAGTTGGAGCAGCTGCTTGCGTACGTGGTCCAGGGCACCCGCGCGGCGCCCCGGCACCCGACTCCTCAACTCGGCGAGCGTGAGGCCGAGTTCACGGGCGGTCGCGGGGTCGTGGATCTGCCCCCACTGATGATGAGCCCGGTCCACGGCCGCCTCGACCGCCGCCGTACCGGGCGCCTGCCCCACCGCCAGCCGCGCGGCCGCCACCGCGAGCCACGCCCGGCAACTGCGCACCGGGTCCCCCGCCAACATCGCGAGATCGGCCCGTACCTCGGTCCAGTGCAGAGCTTCTTCAGAACCCCGCCCATGCGCCCGCACGGCAGCCTGCTCGTGCTCGACGGCGAGGGCATCGGCGTCGAGATGACGCCCGTCCTGCGCGGCGGAGGCGACGGCGATGTGCGGGTCGTTGTCGTGGCTTGGCGGGTCGTTGTCGTGGCTCAGCTGGGCGCTGTCGTAGCTCGGTAGGTCGTTGTCGTGGCTCGGCGGGGCGCTGTCGTGGCTCGACGGCGCCCCGTATTGGCTTCGCCGCGCACCTTCCTGGCTCGGTGGCGCACTGTCCTGGCTTCGCCATGCACCTTCCTGGCCTGGCGGCACACTGTTCCGGCCCTGCGGCGCACCTTCCTGGCTGGGCCGCGCAACCTCCCGGCTTGGTAGCGCACCGTCCTGGCTCCGCCCCGCACCCTCCGGGCCACGCCGTCCGGTTTCGTGACTTGGCGGCACACTGTTCCGGCCTTGCGGCGCACCTTCCTCGCTGGGCCGCGCAACCTCCCGGCTTGGTAGCGCACCGTCCTGGCTCCGCCCCGCACCCTCCGGGCCACGCCGTCCGGTTTCGTGACTTGGCGGCACACTGTTCCGGCCCTGCGGCGCACCTTCCTCGCTGGGCCGCGCAACCTCCGGGCTCCGCGACGCACCGTCCTGGCTCCGCAGTTCACTGCCCCGGCCCTGAGCCGCACTCTTTCGACCGAGGCCGGCATCCTCCTGGCCTTGCGGCACGCTCTTTCCACTCAGGAAGGCATCCTCCTGCCTCTGAGCCGCACCCTCTCGACTCAGGCCGGCAAAATCCAGCCCGTCCGGCGTTTGAGGACGAGGCCCCTTCAGGGCCGATGGGGGTCTGGGGGCGGAGCCCCCAGGGACGCCCGCACCAGCGCTCTCCGGCGCACCCACATTCCCCCGCGCACCGACACCCCCCGGCACACCGACACCTCCCAGCGCACCGACACCCCCCGTCGCACCCACATTCCGCGGCGCACCGACACCCCCCAGCACACCAACACTCCCCGGCCCACCAACACCCCCCGGCGCCGCAAGCACCACATCCGCATACCCCTCCGCCCCCAGCCGCCCCAACGCCTGCTGATGCAACTGCTCCACCGGCGGACGCCACCCGCTGCGCAGAATCGTCGCGACCGCCTTCATGTACGCCGGGACGGCCACGCTGCGCCGAGCGGGAGGCGGGGCGATGCGACCGTAAACGGCGTTCGTGCGGCCCGAGTCGAGCGGATGCGTGTGCAGCCACTGCCAGGTCTCCGCGTCGGTGTGGAGGTCGAGCAGCAACGTCGTCGTCCCCGGTGCGCGCAAGCGCAACTCCTCCCGGACCCAGGCCCAGGGGAACCCGGTGTAACGGACGGTCGCCGGAGTCGTACGAGCAAGAGCCAGGTGCGGAAGGTGCTGTTTCCGGTCGAGTTGGAGCTGGCCGGTGACGAACACGGTCAACGGCCCCGGTGCCGTGGCGGCGGCACGCAACCGGGTCAGTACAGCCTGCGGCTCCAACGGGTCGGCGAGTTCGACAACGTTGGCGGTGTCCGTGCCGGACAGCACGGCGGGGTCGACGGCCGCGAGCACGGGGAGTACCGAGGCCGCGTCCACCAGCCGGCCCTTGCCGACCGGCGAGGCCGCGAGCAGCAACACCGTTCCAGGCATGGCGCCCTCCCCCGAACCGTCGAACACGGCGATCACATCGTTCACTTCGTACCCAAGCACCGTAACCTCTGCCCAACCTCTGCTGCTGCAAAGGGTGATGTCAGGACCGCCGTACCGCGAAGATCGTGGTGTCGTCGGCGAGATGTCCGCCACTGTGGCGCAGGGTGCTGTCGCGGACGAAGGCGACGAGGCGGTCCGGGTCGGCGAGCCGCGGATCGACGGAAACGGCCTCCGCGACAAGGGACTTGAGCGGATAGAAGACCCCTGCCCCGTCCCGCGCCTCCGTCACCCCGTCCGTGACGACGAGGAGGGTCTCACCGGGCGCGAGGCTGATCCGGAGCGTCGGCGGCGGCCCGTCCATGTGGGCCAACTCGCCCAGCCCGAGCGGGAGTCCGTGCCCGGGCGGCAGGGACCGTACCCCGTGCGGGCCGACCACGAGCGGGGGTTCGTGACCGAAGTTGACGACCTCGACGGTGTCCGGTTCGGCGACGGGGAAGCTCAGCAGGACCGCTGTCGCGAACCGGTCGATGCGGTCGTCGTCCTCGGGGTCGAGGGCGGCGAGATGCAGCCCGTGCCGGTGGATCCGGGTCTCCAGCCGCGCGGCGACGGTAGCGAGTTCCGGCTCGTGGTACCCCGCCTCACGGAACGTGCCGAGCAGCGCGGCCGCCGCCTCCACCGCGCCGAGCCCCTTGCCCTGGACGTCGCCGACGAGGGCGCGGGTGCCGTGCAGGCCGGGCTGGATGTCGTAGAAGTCGCCGCCGACGCGGGCGAAGGCGTCCGCGGCGAGGTAGACGGCCGCGTGGTCGAGGCCGCCCCAGCCGGGCGGCAGCGGGCGCAGCAGGGTGCGGCGGGTGGTCTCGGCGACGTCCCGCATGTGCAGCATGCGGCGTTCGCCGCGGACCCGGACCGCGCAGGCCAGCACGGCGAAGGCGCCGCCGACGCCGACGAGGATGAAGTCGGGCAGGCCGGTCTGGTACTGGCGCGGCCAGGCGTGGTCGGCGAGGACGTAGGTGGCGAGGCCGAGCACCGCGAACACGGCCGTGCCGCGCACCCCGCAGATCGCCGCGGCGATCCCGGGCACGAGCACGATCCACGAGACGGTCCGGAACTCGCCGCCGGTCCACCAGTCGATCACCAGGATGCTGATGAGCACCAGCAGCGGCGGTATCCAGGCGACGCTCCGCCCGCGCACCCGCAGCAGATGCTGACGCCGGATCGCGTCGGGGTCGCCGGCGCGGGGCAGCCGGTCGAGCGAGGAGCGCCCGGAGTCGCCGTAACGCACCCGTCCGAGCCCCGGTCCACGTCGGCGCACGACCGTTAGTACGCGACCGACATCCGGCCGCGCGGGTGGGTGTGCCGCTCCAGTTCGTCGACGAAGGCGACCGCGTAGTCCTCGGCGCTGATGAAGCTGCGCCCCTGGTCGTCGGTCATGAACCGGTCCCCGCCGACGCGGAAGCGGCCGGTGCGGGTGCCCGGGGCGATCTCGGCGGCGGGGGAGACGTAGGTCCAGTCGAGGCTGTCGTCCAGGCCTCGGTAGTAGGCGAGGACGTCGCGGTGGGCGTGGGCCTCCGGGAGGTAGGCCTCGGGGAAGCCGGGCTGGTCGCTGAGGGCCTGCCCGGGGGCGACCTCCAGGCCGCCGGCGCCGCCGACCACCAGGAGCCGCCCGGCACCGGCCGCGCGGACGCCCGCCACGAGCGCCTCGTTCAGGGCGAGGAAGGGGCCGCGCGGGTCGCTGCCGTCGCGGGGCGGTACGCACGCGGAGGCGACCGCGTCGGCGCCGCGCGCGACCTCGGCGACGTTCTCCGGGTCCGAGGCGTCGGCCGCCGTGGCGGTGACCCCGGGGACGGGCGACTGGCCGGAGCGGCTGACCGCGAGGACCTGGTGGCCGCGGGCCGACGCCTCCGTCGCGATCCGGCTGCCGACCATGCCGGTGGCGCCGAAGAGTACGAGCTTCATGCGCCCCAGCGAAGCACGGGGCAACCAAGGCCGCACTCCGACTTGCCACCGCCTCCGCCGGGGTGTGCATTGGTAGTACGGGGAGAGAGAGGAGTGCTCTCATGGCTCATGCGGCACCCACGCCCGGCGGAATGACCGGCCCGGGCAACACCACCGGCCGGAGCGGATTCACCAGCGGTCTGCCCGACATCTTCGACGCCCGCGTCCACCGCGTGGCGAAGGTCGCGATCCCGGTCGTCCTGGGACTCGTCTACGGCTACTGGGCGGCGGCCAACCGTCGCGGCGGCGGCCCCATCACGGGCTGGAACATCCTGTTCGGCTTCGTGACGGCGCTCGCGTTCATCGTGCTGTGCCTGGCGGTGGCACGGTTCGCGCCGCTGCTGAAGCGCGAACTGCACTCGCTGGTCAAGTCCGGCTTCGCGGGCGCGGCGCTCGGCTTCCTCTACAGCCAGACCGGCGAGAGCGTGCTGCGCTCCGCGGCCATCGGTCTCGCGACCACGGCGGCCGTCTTCCTGGTCTTCTTCTACCGCTACTACACACGCGAGGACGGAGAGGGCAACCGCATCCGCTGACCCGGCACGGCAACACGTGGGCCCCGGCACCGAGTTGGTGCCGGGGCCCACGCCGTTCCCCACGATCCCTTCCCTGCGATCCCTTCGCTACGACCGCTCTACGGCGCCCAGTTCCAGATGCCGCCGCCGCTCGACGAACCGGAGGAACTCCAGCTCCACGAGCCCGAGGCGCTCCACGACCCGGAGGCCGAGGTGCTCCACGAGGACGAGTCGTTGCCGTTCCAGCCGGAGTTGTCGCCGCCCCAGTTGGAGCTGTCTCCGCCGTCCTTCCAGCCCGGACACGGGTCCGAGCAGGACGGCACGCGCTGGCCGCCGGTGTCGACGAACGCGGCGCTGGCCCAGGCCTGCGCGCCGACGAGCCAGTACCAGTCGGGATTTCCGTTGACGCTCTGTCCCCTGACCACGCATTGGACGCGGTCCTGACTGCCCGGTGAGAGCGAGTCGACGACGGGGGACCGGGTGGTGGGCGACTCCCGCACGTTCAGATCTGTGCGGGAGACGATCGTGCCCCAGATCGGACTGCCGCCACCGCCGCCACCGCCATGTCCTTCGGCGTACGTGGACGGTGCTGACGGTGCTGCCGCCGCCGTGGTGCCCGCCGCCGCGACGGCGAGGGTGCCACCGGTGAGCAGGGCCGCGGCCAGAGTCCGCAGGGCCGGAGTGGTGCGCATGATCGGCCTCCTTCTCCCCAGCTCCAGGAAACACCCGTTCGGGTGAAGCCTCCACCGGAGAGCGGACTCCCCAGTTCCGCCAAGGGTTCCGGGACCACCCCCACCCATCCGGTTTGACATTTAACCCATATGCAGTCAAAAAACCCCAACCCGCTCGCGTACGACGCCCCCCGGCCGTGTCCTGGGGAGGTGCCCCCACGTCTCCGGAGCGCCCTGTCGGCCGTACTCGTCGCCCTCTCCTGCTTCCTCACGCCCTTCGGCGCGCTGGCGGCCTGGGCGGCGTACGGGCTGACCGACTCCGGCCGCTACGTCACGACGATGGCCCCCCTCGCCGCGGACCCGGCCGTACGGGACGCGATCGCGGACACGGTCGGCGCGGGCATCCTGCGCGAGGTCCAGGTCGGCGGGGTCCGGGTCGGCGGAGTCCGGATGAGCGGGGTCCAGATCAGCGCGACACGGGGCGTGATGGCGCCGTTCGTGCACGACGCGATGCGCTCGTTCACGAAGACCGAGGCCTTCCGCGTGGCCTGGGACGAGGGCAACCGGGTCACGCACGACGCCGTACTGCACGCCCTCCAGGACGAGGGACGGACCGGCACGGTCACCGTCGACCTCGCCCCGGTCACCGCCAGCGTGAAACACCAACTCGCCCGCGAGAACCCGCCGTTGGCGAACAGCATCCCCGTCCGGCACACCGAGGTCGCGGTTCTCCCGGCCGGTGAACTGGGCCCTCTCCGGAAGGAGTTCCACGTGCTCGAGGTAGCCGGCTTCTGGCTCCCCGTGGCCGCCGCGGTCTTCGCCGTCACCGGCATCGCCGTCGCCGTGCGCCGCCGGCGCGCGATCACCGCGACCGCGCTCGGCACGGCCCTGGGCGGTGCGCTGCTCGGCCTCGCGCTCGCGATCGGCCGCCACTTCACCGTCGCCGACCTGCCGGCGGAGATCTCCGGGGCGGCGGGCGGCGCGATCTACGACGCCCTGACCTCGACCCTGCGCACGGTCGCCTGGCTGCTGCTGGGCGTGGGCCTGACGGTGGCCGCGCTGGCCTGGCTCACCCGATACGCCCGCCCGGTACGGGAGTTCCTGCTCCTGCGCCTCCTGCGAGACCGGCGAGCGTCCGCAACGCCCGTCGCAGATCGGGCACAGCAGCCGTCGCGAGCCCAAGTCTGACCGCGTCCGGGGTCACCTTCGGATCGACACTGAAGGCGGTCCCGGGCGTGACCGCGATCCCGTGCGCCGCCGCGGCCCCCGTGAAGGTGTCGGCCCGCCACGGCGCGGGCAACTCCCACCAGGCGTAATAGGTGAGCGGATCGGCCCGTACGGCGAACTCGCCCAACTCCTCGACGACGAGCCGGTGTCGGGCCGCCGCGCCCGCCCGCTTGGCCGCGACCAGCCGCCCCACGGTCCCGTCCCCCATCCACCGCACCCCCGCCTCCAACGCGAACCGCCCCGCACTCCACCCACCCGACCGGATCGCCACGGCCACCTCGTCGACCCGCCCCTCCGGCACGACGAGGAACCCGACGGTGAGCCCCGGCGCGACCCGCTTCGACAGCCCGTCCACGACGTGCACGAGACCGGGGGCGTAGGCGGCGAGCGGCGCGGGGGAGTCCGGATGGAGGAAGGACCAGATGCGGTCCTCGACGACGGGCAGCCCCAACTCCCGCACGACATGGGCGATGTCGATCCTCCGCTCCTCACTCGTCGTCACGGAGGTCGGGTTGTGGAGCGTCGGCTGGAAGTAGAGCGCGGAGAGGGGCGCGGTGCGATGCGCGGCACGGACCGACTCCGGGCGCAGTCCGTCCCCGTCCGTCTCCAACGCGACCAGCGTGACCCCGAGTCGCCCCGCGATCTCCCTGACCAGCGGATACGTCAACGGCTCGACCCCGACCCGGCCGCCCGGCCGGACGAGGGAGGCGAGGGTGGCGGCGATGGCCTGACGCGCGTTGCCGCTGAAGAGGACGCGGTCGGGGGCGGGACGCCAGGTGGGCGTGGCCAGCAGCTCCGCCACCGCCTCGCGAGCCGCCGCCGTGCCGGTGGCCGGGGCCGGGCGCAGGGCCTCGGTCAGTACGTCGGGGCGGAGCAGCGGCGCGAGAGCGGGCGCCAGCAGCTCCGACTGGCCTGGCGCGGAAGGGTAGTTGAGCTCCAGGTTCACCGGCGCCGAGGTCGCCGCCTCGACGATCGCCTGCCCGTACGGCCCCGCCGCCGCGGCCCGCACGAAGGTGCCGCGGCCGACCTCCCCCACCACCAGCCCCCGGCGCACGAGTTCGGCGTAGACGCGCCCGGCCGTAGACCCGGCGATCCCGCGCTGCCGGGCGAACACCCGCTGCGGGGGCAGTTGTTGACCCGGCCGGAGCCGTCCCGAGGCGATGTCGCCCGCGACACGGTCGGCGATGCGCCGGTAGTCGCCCATTCACCCTCCCTTCCTCATATCGCACCGAGGGCAAAGATCTTATTGCACCGAGAAGAGGACGGGACCTAGGGTCGAGGACATGCCACCCCATACGCCCTCCCATGTCCCTCTTGTCCTCATCCACGGCCACCCCTTCGACCACACGATGTGGACCCCGCAGATCGAGACGTTCTCCCCCGGCCGCAGGGTCGTCGCCCCCGACCTGCGCGGCTACGGCCGCTCCCCTTCGCCCTCCACCGTCACCCGTTTCTCGGACTTCACCACCGACATCGAGGCCCTGCTGGACGAGTTGAGGATCGAGACATTCGTGCTGGCCGGGCTGTCGATGGGCGGCCAGATCGCGATGGACTGCTACGGCCGGTTCGGCGAGCGCGTCCGGGGCCTGGTCCTGGCCGACACCTTCCCGTCGGCGGACACCCCGGAGGCCGCCCGCACCCGCAACGCGACAGCCGACCGGCTCCTACGGGAGGGCATGCGCGGTTACGCCGACGAGGTGCTGGAGCGGATGGTGGCGCCGTACGCGGACCCCCAGGTCAAAGCCCACGTCCACCGCATGATGACGGACACGCACCCCGAGGGCGCGGCGGCCGCCCTGCGCGCCCGTGCCCAACGCCCCGACTACCGCGACCTGTTGACCCGGGTCCCGGTCCCGGCCCTGGTGGTCGTGGGCGCCGACGACACCTACACCCCCGTCTCCGACGCGGAGGCGACGCACGCGGCGCTCCCCGACTCCACGCTCCGGGTGATCGAGGGCGCGGCCCATCTGCCGAATCTCGAACGCCCGAAGGAGTTCAACGAGATGCTGGGGGAGTTCCTGACACACGTGGGATAACCCTGGAACACGGGGATGATCTCGGAACGCGTGGGATGATTCGGACACCTGCCCCCAAGACGGGAAGGTCATCACTTGGGCACCGCGACCACCGAGTGGACCGCCGCCGACTTCGTACCCGAGCGTCACCGCGCCCGCCGCTTCTGGCGATGGTGCGCCGGGCTGCTGTTCACGGGCGTGAGCGTGGTCGTCGGCTGCCGTACGGCGGACACGGACGGCATCACCCCGGTCCCCCAACTCCTCGCGTTCCTGCCCTGGTTGCTCGTCCCGACCGGCGTCGGCCTGTTCCTCTCCCTCGTCACCCGCTGGCGGCTGGGCCTGGTGTGGGGCGTCACGGTGCTGGGCCTGCTGGCCTGGTTCATCGAGCCGTACGGGAAGAGCGGGGACCCGAGCGGTCCCGCGATCGCCCAGTTCCGGGTGCTGACGTCGAACGTCGAGTTCGGGCGGGGGACCGGTTCGCTGGTGCCGGTGATCCGGCGGGAGCGGCCGGACGTGGTGTTCGTGGAGGAGTGCGAGTACACCTGCCAGGCCACGCTGGGAAGGGGCTTCGGCACCGAGTTCCCCTACCGGCGGGCGGTGGCGGCGGCCGGTTCGCACGGTTCGGTCATCCTGAGCCGCTTCCCGCTCAAGGGCACGCAGGGCGTCACCGGCACGATGGGCATGCCGGGCGCGGTGGCCGACGTGAACGGGCATTCCGTACGGCTCCAACTCGCGCACCCCATGCCCCCGTTGCCGAACCAGGTCGCCCTGTGGCGCCGGGAACTGGGCCGGCTCCGAGCCTTCGCCGCCACCGACCGCACCACCCCCACGATCCTCGCCGGCGACTTCAACTCCTCCCAGGACCATGCCGCGTTCCGCCGCATCCTGGACACGGGCCTGCGCGACGGCGCCCGCATGGCCGGCCACGACCGCACCCCCAGCTGGCCGGAGCGTTTCGCGCCCACCTTCGGCACCCAGATCGACCACGTCCTGCTGTCCCCGGACTTCTCCGCGAACAGCGCCCGCTTCCTCGACCTGGCCGACACCGACCACCGCGCCCTGCTGGTCGACATCACGCTCCACCAGCACGAATAAGCGAGGGCGCTGCTCATAATGGGCGCATGTCCCGCGAGTTCCCCATCGGCCTCACACCCCCCGACTGGCTGGTGAGGAACCTCCAACCCCAGCAGGCCCCCCTCAACTGGCCGGCCATCGCCCGCGCCGCCGTCGCGATGTCCCTCCCCTTCACCATCGGCCTGGCCGTCGGACAACCGGCCTACGGCGCCCTCGCCTCCATGGGCGCCCTCTCCGGCGTCATCGGCGACACCGCCGACGCGTACCGCATGCGCATCCTCAACATCGCGATCCCCCAGCTCTTCGGCGCGATCGGCGTCACGCTCGGCTCCGCGGTGTACGGCCACGGTTGGTACGCCGTCGCCGCGCTCACCGGCATCGCGCTCGTCTCCGGGATGATCTCGACGATCGGCGCGGTGGCCTCCGTATCGGGCCTGCTCCTGCTCCTCAACTCGGTGATCGGCGCGGGACTTCCGCTCCCCGGCGCGTGGTGGCTGGCCCCCGCCCTGATGTCCGGCGGCGGCCTCTTGGTCCTCCTCCTGGCCCTGCTGGCCTGGCCGTTGCGCTCCGGGGTCCCGGAGCGCTCGGCGGTCGCGAACACCTACCGGACCGTCGCCGACCTCCTCTCCACCTGCGGCGACGACCCTACGGCGGCCTACGACGCGGCCCGCCGGGCAGTCACGCAATCCCTGAACCAGTCGTACGACCTGGTCCTGGCCCGCCGAGCCCGCCACCACGGCCGCAGCCCCGAACTCACCCGTCTCCTCGCCCAGTTGAACGCCATCACGCCGGTGGTCGAGGCGGCCCCCGCCGTCCACCAGTCCGGCCGGCCGCTCCCACCCCAGATCCGCGAGACGGTCCGCCACCTCGCCCACGCCGTGGAGACGGGCTACACCGGCCCGATAGGCCTCGACCTCCCCACTCCGACCGGCGAAACAACCCGCGCGGTCGACCACGCCCTGCGCCACGCGGCGGAGGTGGTCACAGCCCCGGACGTGGACCCACGCGGCATCGACGACCGCCTGGGCCGCCCGGCCGCCCTCCGCATCCGCACCGCGAGGGCAGCGCGCAACGTGCTGCTGTCTTCCGGCTCCTGGCGCTACGGCCTGCGCCTGGCGCTCTGCATCGGCCTGGCGCAGATCCTGGTCTCGACGGTCCCCGTACCGCGCTCGTACTGGGTGGCCCTGACCATCACCTTCGTCCTGAAGCCCGACTTCGGCTCGGTCTTCTCCCGGGCGCTGCTGCGCGCGCTCGGCACGGTGGCGGGACTGGTGATCGCGGCGGCGGTGCTGTCGGCGGTACCACGGGGTTGGTGGGAGGTCCTGGTCCTGCTCCTCCTGGCTCCCTTGATCCCGGCCCTCACCCCCCGCGGCTACGGCTACCAGACGATGGCCATCACGCCGGTGATCCTGCTCCTCTCCGACGTCCTGAACCACCAGGGCACGGCGCTGCTGCTCCCCCGCCTGGTGGACTCGCTGATCGGCTGCGGGATCGCGCTGGTGGCCGGATATCTCCTCTGGCCGGAGAGCTGGCACACACGGGTGGGGGACCGCCTGGCGGAGGCGGTGACGGACACGGCGAGGTATGTGGAGTCGGCGTTCGGCACGTCGGACGCTGGCGCTGGCGGTGCTGGTCCTGGCGCCGGTCCTGGTCCTGGATCTGGTGCGGAGGTGGACCCGGCGGCCCGTGCCCGGATGCGCCGCCGCCTCTACCGCGATCTGTCCGTCATCCGTACGGAGTTCCAGCGCGCCCTCACCGAACCCCCGCCCACCGGCCGCCTGGCCGCCGGCTGGCTCCCGCTCGTCGTGGCCGTGGAACGGATCGTCGACGCGACGACGGCGGCGAGGGTACGGGTGAAGCACGGAGCACCACCGCCGTCACCGGCCGAGGTGACCCAAGTGGCCCGCCAGCTGCGGGAATTGTCGGAGGGCGTACGCGAGTCGGAGGTGCTGGTGGAGGTCCGTACGGATCTGACGGGCCCGGCGGACAGCGTGCTGGAGCCGCTGCGGCAGGAGGTGGCGGCGGCACGGGCGATCGCGTCACCACACTGAGATCACTTCGTGGCGTCCGACACGAACGGGCAGGTGAACGGGTGAGCGAAGTGGTGGCTGAAACAGGGGGTGTTGACGAGACGCGTCTCATGCGCCTTGCCCATGCCTAAGATCGCCATCCGAGGCCGCTAACCTTACGTGTCCGTCCTGGCCAGGGATTGACGGCTTCAACTCACGCGAAGGGTTGCGCACATGGGCATTCTCACTCTCCTGCGGAATGCGTTCGGCAGGTCACGCAAGGAGCGTGCCGCCGAGACAGAGAGTGCGGAACGCACTCCTTCGCAAGAGCAGCCGACCACGGTGACGGGAGCGGGAGAACCGGACGCGAAGGTCCCGTCCCCCTCCACAGAACCCGACCTCACCTCGACGCCGACCCCGTCCCCTGCGGCAACACCCCAGGTCCCGGAGCCGCGCCCGTCCTCCACGCTGGAGGACGACGACGAGCACGACCTCGTTGCGCTGGCTTTCGACAACGTGACGGTCCCGAAGCCGGCGACTTCGTCGGAAGGGGCGGAGGGTAGCGGGGGTTCGGGTGCGAGCGAGCCGGAGGCTGTGACCGAGCCGGTCGCCGAGCCGGTGACCGAAGTAGTCACCGAGCCGACTGCTGAAGCGGTCGCGGAGCCGGTGATCGAGGTGACTGCTGAGCCGGTGAACGAGGCGGTCGTTGAGCCGACGACGGCTGAGGCTGTTGCCGAGCCGGTGGCTGAGGCTGAGGCTGTTGTTGAGCCTCCTGTGACCGAGGTTGTTGTTGAGCCGGTCGCGGAGGTGGAGCCGGTTGTTGAGGCGACGGCGGAGACGGCCGTTGAGGCGGCAGCGGAGGCTGAGCCTGCGGCTGAGGTGACTCCGGAGCCGGAGCCCGAGCCCGAGGTGGAGCCGGTCGCGGAAGCCGAGCCGGTTGTTGAGGCTGAGGCTGAGGTGACTCCGGAGGCTGAGGCTGAGCCGGTCGCGGACGTCACGCCGAAACCGGAAGCCGAGCCCGAGACCGAGCCGGAGGCAGTCGCGGTCGCCGAGCCGGTCGCGGCCGAGGCCACCACCACCGAACCGGCAGCAGTGGCAGAACCCGTCGCGGAACCGGTCGCCGAACCCGCAGCGGAACCAGTCGCCGCAGAGGCAGACGCAGACACCGACGCAGCCGTGCCCGCCCCCCTGGCCGCGGCCGCCGACGGCGAGGACGCCCCACAGGGGCCACCCGCACCCGACGACGAGAGCATCACGGGCGGTGCGGGTGGGGAGAGCATCGAGGCCGATGGCGCAGCCGAGGCCGTAGGGACCGGTTCCGCCGCGCTCGCTCTCGCCAAGGCCAACCTCACCGGTACCCGAGCGAAGCTCTACCTCGTCCTCGACCGCTCCGCGAGCATGCGCCCGTACTACAAGGACGGTTCCGCACAAGCCCTCGCCGACCAGACCGTGGCCCTCTCGGCCAACCTGGACCCCGAGGCCACCGTCCACGTCGTCTTCTTCTCCACCGAGGTCGACGGCACCACAGACCTCACCCCCACCTCCCCCGAGAACGCGGTCGACGAGGCCCACGCCGGCCTCGGCCGCATGGGCCGCACCAGTTACCACGCCGCCGTAGAAGCCGTACTCGCGCACTACGACAAGAACGCCACCCCCGGCACCCCCGCCCTCGTCGTCTTCCAGACGGACGGCGCCCCGGACGCGAAGACCCCGGCCACCCAGTCCCTCACGGACGCGGCCAAGTCCCACGCCTCGGTGTTCTTCTCGTTCGTCGCGTTCGGCGACCACGAGAACAAGGCGTTCGACTACCTCCGCAAGCTGAAGACCGACAACACGGCCTTCTTCCACGCGGGCCCGACCCCCCTGGAGCTCACGGACGCGGAGCTCTACGACGGCGTCCTGATCGACTGGCGCCCGTAACCGCCGTAACCGCTTCTCCCCGTGCCGCCCGCTTCCCACCCCGTAAAACGGGAGGCGGGCGGCACACCCATGTCGGCTACGATTTCAAGGTTCGCGGCAACAGCAACACACCGACCTGGGAGCAGCCCCCCGATGGCTCGACACCTCATCACCAGCGCCCTTCCGTACATCAACGGGATCAAGCACCTGGGCAACATGGTGGGGTCCATGCTCCCGGCGGACGTGTACTCCCGCTATCTCCGCCAGCGCGGCCACGACGTCCTCTACATCTGCGCGACGGACGAACACGGCACCCCGGCCGAGCTGGCCGCGAAGGAGCAGGGTCTCCCCGTAGCGGAGTTCTGCGCGCAGGCGCACGACGCGCAGAAGGCGGTCTACGACGGCTTCGCGCTGGCCTTCGACTACTTCGGCCGCAGCTCCTCCCCGCAGAACAGGGAGATCACGCAGCACTTCGCCCGCCGCCTGAACGAGAACGGCTTCATCGAAGAGCGCGCGATCCGCCAGGTGTACTCGCCCACCGACGGCCGCTTCCTCCCGGACCGCTACGTGGAGGGCACGTGCCCCCACTGCGGCTACGACAAGGCCCGCGGAGACCAGTGCGAGAACTGCACCCGCGTCCTTGACCCCACGGACCTCATCAACCCGCGCTCGGCGATCTCCGGCTCGACGGACCTGGAGGTGAGGGAGACCAAGCACCTCTTCCTCCTCCAGTCGAAGCTCCAGCACGAGGTCGAGGAGTGGGTGGCCGCCCACGAGGAGGAGTGGCCGCAGCTCGCGTCCTCCATCGCCCGCAAGTGGCTCACCGAGGGCCTGCACGACCGCGCGATCACCCGCGACCTGGACTGGGGCATCCCGGTCCCCGCCGACACCTGGCCGGAGCTGGCCGCGGAGGGCAAGGTCTTCTACGTCTGGTTCGACGCCCCGATCGAGTACATCGGCGCGACGAAGGAGTGGTCGGACGAGGACCCGGAGAACAGGGACTGGAAGTCCTGGTGGTACGAGTCCGACCAGGGCGAGAACCCGGTCCGCTACACGGAGTTCATGGCGAAGGACAACGTCCCGTTCCACACGGTGATGTTCCCGGCCACGCAGCTCGGCGTACGCGAGCCGTGGAAGAAGGTCGACTACGTCAAGGCCTTCAACTGGCTGACGTACTACGGCGGTAAGTTCTCCACGTCTCAGAAGCGCGGCGTCTTCACCGACCAGGCCCTGGACATCCTCCCGGCGGACTACTGGCGCTACTTCCTGATCGCCAACGCCCCCGAGTCGGACGACTCGTCGTTCACCTGGGAGCACTTCACCGCCACGGTGAACAAGGACCTGGCCGACACCCTCGGCAACTTCGTCAACCGCGTCCTGTCCTTCTCGAAGAAGCGCTTCGGCGAGGAGGTCCCGGCGGGCAAGGCGGCGGGCGAGCCGGAGACGAAGCTGGGCGAGGAGATCGCGGGACTCCTGGCCGAGTACGAGTCCCAGATGGAGTCCCTCCAGTTCCGCAAGGCCGCGGCGGCGCTGCGCGCCCTGTGGTCGGCCGGCAACTCCTACCTGGAGGAGAAGGCCCCCTGGCTGGAGATCAAGACCGACCCGGAGGCCGCGGCCCTCACCCTGCGCACCGCGATGAACCTGATCCACCTCTACGCGGTGGTCTCGGAACCCTTCATCCCGTCCTCGTCGGCGGCGATGCGCGCGGCGTTCGCCCTGCCCGCGGACACGGCCACGTGGGTCTCGCCCGAAGAGGCGAGGTCCCTCACCACCGTCCCCGCGGGCACCCCCTTCACCGTCCCCCCGGTCCTCTTCGCGAAGCTCACGGACGAGGACCTGGAGACGTACAAGGAGCGCTTCGGCGGAGACAGGGCCTGACCCGGCGTAGCCCGGCACGGCCCGGCGTGATCCGGCCGGAACTCCTCGGCCGGGCACGCTGAACGTCTCCTCCGACCGACCCCGTCGTAGACGTGTTCGCGCCAACCCGTAAGGTTCCGCCATGGCAGTCCCCGAGGTCATTCCGATCGCCTACGAGCCGAATCAACGCAGCGGTGCCGTCGGCCGCTACGCGGACGGCCAGTTCCTGGCGTCGGTCACCTACGCGTTCCCCCAAGGCTTCCGTCCCGACGACGGCTGGGAAGAGCAGAAACGTCTCTACACGGTGCTCCACACCTTCGATCCCGCGGGCCGCTACCGCGACTCGGAGATCTGGTGCGCCGGCACCTGGGCCGAGCAGCAACGCGCCCCGCACGGCGACGACTCGGTCCTCTCGCAGGCCCGCATCCACCTGGCGAAACTGCTCCGCGCCCTCCCCCGCCGCAGCTACACCGACATCGCGATCCGTCCCTTCCAACGCACCGTGGACGGCGTCCTGTTCGGCCTGCTGGTGGAGGAGGACGAGGACGGCAGCTGGGCGGAGCTGTACCCGGACCGGCACGCCTTCGGGCCGCCGTGGGACGGCACGTACGACGGCTGAGCCCCGACCCCGAAAAGTCCAACTCCCGCACAGCCAGGGCCTTTACACTGCGCGTCAGTTGTCGGCGCACAGGGGATGCGCCCGGGGTGGGAGGGGACTCGCATGGTCAAGTCACGGACGTCCAGGGGCAGATGGAGAGCCGTCGCGACGGTGGCCGCGGTGCTGGCCGGCGGCTCGCTGCTGCCCGCCGCGCCCGCGTTCGCGGTGCACGGAGCGGTGCCAGGCGACTTCAACGGCGACGGGTACCGCGACGCCGTACTGCCCGCGCCCGGCGCGAACGTGGCAGGCAAGGAAGGGGCGGGCGCGGTCGTCATCCTGTACGGGGCCTCGTCGGGCCTGTCGGCATCCCACCGTAAGACGATCACCCAGAACACCGCCGGGGTACCGGGCACGGCGGAGGCGGGCGACGGGTTCGGCTCCGCCACCGCGACGGCCGACCTCAACCGGGACGGCTACGCGGACCTCGTGGTCTCCGCGCCGTACGAGGACACGGCCCGCGGCAAGGACGCGGGCCTGGTCACCGTGTTGTGGGGCGGCAAGAGCGGGCTGACGACGGGCACCGACCTGCCGGCGCCGTCGGACTACCTGGAGCGGTACGGCACCGACCTGGCCGCTCTGAGCATCGGCGCGGGCAGCAGGACGCAGGTCGCGGTCGCCGGATCGGACTCCCTGGTCTTCAAGGGACCGTTCAGCCGCACCGGCACCTACGGTTCGGCCGTACCCGACCAGAACACCGCCTCTCCGGCGAGCGTCGCGCTCGGCGACTTCGACGGCGACACCGTGCTCGACCTGGCCGTCACCACCCAGGGCCTCAGCGACCTGAGCGGTGGCGAGGTCTACGTCGACCCGGCCACCACCGTCATGCAGCCGAAGCGGGGCAACGGTCTCATCGCCGCCTCAGGCGACGTCAACGGCGACGGGTACGCCGACCTCGTCGTCGGCGACCCCTGGGAGCCCGATGTCGCAGGTGTGGACGGCGCGTTGGGCGGACGCGTCCTGGTCTACTACGGCACGGCGAAGGGCATCGCGGCGACCACCGAGCCCGTGCAGCTCACCCAGGACACCGCCGGGGTGCCCGGCGCGAGCGAGAAGGACGACGAGTTCGGCGGCGCCCTGGCCGTGGCCGACCTCAACCGGGACGGACTCGCCGACATCGTCGTCGGCGCCCCGACCGAAGGCGTCGCCGGCAAGAGCCGGGCCGGTTCGGTGACCGTGATCCCGGGCCGACGTACGGGCGCGCTCGGCACCGGCTCCTATTCCTTCACCCAGGACACCACAGGCGTCCCCGGCGCCTCCGAGACCGACGACTTCTTCGGTACGACGGTCTCGGTCGGGGACGTCAACAAGGACGGAAAGCCCGAGCTGTTCGTGAGCGCGGCCTACGAGAACAACGCCACCGGCGCCGTCTGGGTCTTCCCCGGCGGCACCTCCCGCCCGACGGCCACGGGCACCAAGCTGTTCACCGGACCTGCGGTCGGCCTCACCCAGAAGAGCGACACGGCCCTGGGTGGGTACGGGCTCCTCTGGCTCATCTGAGGCAACGGCCTTTCTCCATCGGCTACTTGAGGACGCCGGCCCCGGTCGTGGTCGCGAGCTCCGTCGGCAGATTCTTCGCCGACGTCTCCAGACCGGCCGTGAGGGTCGGCGTCCAGTTCACGGTGGTCTTCAGCTTCTTGGAGTTGGCGGCGTTGTAGGCGGCGACGAGGTCGGTGGCCGCGCCGTTGACGAGGTTGCCGCCGCCCGCGATGGACCCGGTCCCGTCACCGCTGAACAGCTTGCCGACCTTCTGACTGGCCGAAATCTTCCAGTAGTTGTTCTGGACGACGACCTGCGCCTTGGCCCGCGAGTTGACGCTGTACTGGAGCACGTACCCGTTGAGGGTCGTGGTGTCGAAGTAGTTGTTGTAGATGTGGATCTGGCCGATCCGGGCCAGCGGCGCCCGCTGCACGATGCCCTTCCACACGTTGTGGTGGATGGAGACACGCAGCTTGCCGACGCTGTCGGTGTCACTGCTGCCGATGAGCATGGTCTTGTCGTGGTTGGTGAACTGGTTGCGCTCGACGGTCACCAGGTCCGAGCCCTTGGTGATGTCGAGGTCGCCGTCATGGATCTGGTACTGGCGCCCGTAGTACGTCGGGTCGGAGGTGTCGAGCCCCGGCGCGTCGGTGAACGTGTTGTGGTCCGCCCAGACGTGCGTGGCACCGCGCAGCGTCACGGCGTCGTACTGCGAGTTCCAGTTCCCGCTGTCCCCGTCGGTCGGGTCCCACTGCGGGAAGCAGTCCTGGGTGGCGGCGAAGGTCAGGTTCCGCACGATGACGTTGTCCACGCCCTGTACTTGCAGCATGCCGCCGGTGATCCCGGCCTTGGTGCCGGGCACGCCCACGACGGTGGTGTTGGCCGGCACGCGGAAGATGATGTTCTTCCCCTGCTTGGTCTGCGCCGACGCTCGCGCCTTCTCCTGCGTACCGGAGGGCAGCTTGGAGGTCCCGTAGGTGGCGGGATCGAAGGCCTTCAGATACGCGGACAACGAATACCCGGTCCCCGCCGAGTAGTTGGCGCAGGTCAGCTTCTTGCCGGAGCCGTCGGTGTTGGCGTCGATCGTGCCCTTGATCTTCACGATCCGGGGTGTGGTGTCACTGGTGGACCCCAGCGCCTTCACGAGCTGGGCGCGGGTGCTCACGGTGAAGGTGTGCGCGGCGTCGGCCTTCGCGCCGCCGGTGGTACCGGTACCGGAGGAAGCCCAGCCGTCCTTGGCGGCGAGCGTCTGGTGGTACAGGTCGACGGTCGCGGTGGTACTGGCGGCGTTCGCGTTGAGCACGAGGATGCCGGCGCCGATGCCCGCGGCGGCGGCGGCCGCGGTGACGACGATGGTGCGGCGCTTGCGGAGGGAGCGGCGGTGGGAGGGAGCGGGTGAAGCGGTGGCGGCCACGGGGGAGTCCTTCGGTGCGGTGAGGGGGTTACGACTCCTCAGTGGCCGTCAGGATCAAGAAGGTTGCCGCGGCTCGCCAACATTCTTGATCCTGAGCACAGTTGACGAGTTATGAGGACGCGGATGCCGACGCCGACGCGCTCGGCTGGGTGTCCGTGCTGTCGTGGGTCTCGTCCGGGGCGACACCCATCGTCAGGTGGGCGCGAACCCCCTTGGCGATGCGCTTCTTGTCGTACTCGATGAAGAGCAGGCCGCCTTCGTGGCCGTTCTGCGGGTAGATCGTGTCCTCGGTGAGGGTCGTGCGGGTGGTGGTGTTGGTGGAGTACGGCTCGACCGTCGCCGACGCGAGCACGGACTTCTCGTCGAAGAAGAGCTGGCCGGTGTGGCAGGTGTGTCCGCCCTCGTACCCGGCGTCCGTCCACTCGCCGTCGACGTGCACCTTGACGTGGATGTGCACGCAACGGCCCTGGTACCAGCCCGGGAACACCGTCTTGAAGGTGACGTAGCCGCGCTTGTCGGTCTTCCAGGTGCCGCGCAAGTACCGCTCGTCGTCGGTCGGTTCGGAGTGACCGCCACCGGTTCCGCCGGAGGGGGCGCCGGACGGGGGCTCGCCGGTGGGAGTACCGGTCGGCGTACCGGAGGGCGCGTCGGTGGGAGCGCCGCCTCCACCGCCTCCGCTGCTCATCGCCTCGTAGCCGGAGTAGATGCCGAGCGCGCTGCAGTGCCAGATGTCGACGGCGGCGTTCCGGAGCGGCTTGCAGGTCTCCGCGTCGATCACCTTGAGGGTGAGGGCCAGGGGAATGCCCACCTCGTCCTCGGTGATGTCCTGCCGGATCTTGTCGGCGTCGATGTAGTACGGCCCCTCGGTGGTCTCCGAGGTGAGCGTGTAACACGTCTCGCCGGCGCTGGGCGTGCCCTTCGCGGCCCCGGGGGAGGCGGCCCCGTCCGCGAACGCACTCGCGGCGAGCCCTCCCCCCACACCCACGGCGGCGACGGCGGCCCCGCCCACGACGACGACCTTGCGCCGGGTCAAGTCCCGTTTGTGCGCGGGGGATTGGCTACGCGGTTGTTCCGGCGACTCGTTGGTTGTTCCGTTTCCCGTCATGCCCGGACGGTAGGTAAGAGGTCTGTAAGAAGCATGGGTGTGGGCTGTGGGTTCCCATGAATTCTGAAGTGGCCGTCTGTCTGGGCGGTCGCCGGTCAGAGAGTGCGCTGCTCGCGTATGCGGTGGAGGAGGGCGGCGAGGGTGGTGGGGGCGAGGGGAGTGTTCGGGTGGGGTCGTCGCTTTCGCGGAGGAGCAACTCGCCTTCTGAGGATGCCACTTCCACGCAGTTGGCCCCGTCGCTTCCGCTGGAGAAGGTCGACTCTGCCACTGGATCACGTCTACAGCTCCTTCGCCAGACGTTGGAGCTGGTGGGCAACGCCGTACGCCACACGAAGGGCCCGGTAATCCTGCGGGTCTCCTGGAAACCCGGCACCCTCCGCATCGGCGCCTGCGGCGCGAACCCCGAACCCCCGGAGCCTCCACGGGAGTTGGCCAAGCTCCTGGACGGGGAGGAGGGCCGGGGTCTGGGCCTGGTCAGGGCCTGCGCCGACCTCTGGGGCCGGCAGCCGCTGTCCAGGAACGGCAGCCGGGGCAAGTACGTCTGGTGCGAACTGACCACAGCCGCCTGACGTCTCCGCCCTTGATCCACCTCAGACCCAGGACAGCACCGACCAGGTCCGACAACTCATCACGCCCCGCGCGGACTTGAAGACCCTCACCTTGGCGGGACACACCCTCCGTGGACAGACCCCCGCTCCTACGCCGCCGCCGAGTCCGCCAACACCGGCACGCTGCCCAGCGCCGCCCGCGCCGTAGCGACATACGCGAGCCCCTCCTGCGCCGTACGGGCCGCCTGGGTGTACTCCGTCACCGTGCGTGCCGTGGTCAGCTGCGCCGCGGCGGTCCGGTGGCACTCGACGGCGTTCGTCAGCGCCCGCGTCACCGCCTCGTCGGCGCCCGCCCAGACCCTCGCCTCGGGGACGGTCAGGCTCGCGCCGAGCCGCAGCACCGAACCGCTCGCCTCGACCTCGGCGTCGAGATCGGACAGGTCGGACCCGTCCCGGCCACCCTGCGAGCGCCTCAGCACGACGACCGCGAACACCGCCCCCGCGATCAACAGCAATGCCAGCACAACGAATCCCATCGTTTCCTCCAGACCTCACGTGGTTCACGGGACGAGCCGATCCGACCCCTATGCCCCATGACACTCCCTGCCACTGTGGGAGACCGTCGATCCGTCTGTGTGCTCGCCATGAGCCCTCCATGAACCACCGCAATCCAGCCGGATCCACTCCGCAATCCATCCGGAATCGCCACGGGACCATGCGGAATCGCTCCGGGATCCGTCCGGGAATCTATGTAGACTCAATCTACGTAGAATCTGACTACATACGCTTGCTCACATCCTCGGCCACATCCTCGCGGAGCCCCCGGAGCCCCCATGCCCACCCCTTTCGTCGGCCGTCACACCGAGCTGGCCCTCCTCCGCAAGCGCCTCGCCCGCGTCTCCGCGGACGCCACCGGCGTCGCCGTGGCCATACGGGGGCGACGGCAGGTGGGCAAGTCGCGGCTCGTGCAGGAGTTCTGCGACGGCGCGGCGGTGCCGTACGTCTTCTTCACCGCCACCAAGGGCGCCTCCCCCGTCGAGGGGATCGCCGACTTCACCGCGGAGCTGAGGGAGTCCTCCCTGCCCGCCGCCCGCGAACTCGTGCCGGCCACCGCCCCCACGAACTGGCCGGACGCCTTCCGGACGCTCGCGGCCGTCCTGCCCGCCTCACCCAGCATCGTGGTCCTCGACGAACTGCCCTGGCTCGCCGAGCAGGACCCCGTGTTCGACGGAGCGCTACAGACCGCGTGGGACCGGCTGCTGGCCGGACGCCCGGTGCTTCTGCTGCTGCTCGGCAGCGATCTGCACATGATGGAGCGGTTCACGGCGTACGACCGCCCGTTCTACGGACGCGCCGACAGCCTCGTCCTCGGACCGCTCGATCCCGCCGAGACCGGAGACGTGCTGGGGCTGGACGCCGCCGACGCCATCGACGCCCATCTCGTGTCCGGCGGCCTGCCGGGCATCCTTCGTGCCTGGCCGCACGCGACACCGGCGCTCGACTTCGTCAAGGACGAGTGCGCGGACCCCGCCTCGCCGCTCTTCGGGGTGCCGGAGGCGGCGCTCCTGGCCGAGTTCCCGGCACCCGACCAGACCCGCCGGGTCCTGGAGGCCGTGGGGAGCGGGGACCGTACGCACGCGAACATCGCCGCGACCGCGGGAAGCCAGAGCGGGGCGCTGCCCTCCGGAGTGCTGTCCCCGCTGCTCAGACGCCTCACCGTCGAGAAGCGCGTGCTGGCCGTGGACCCGCCGCTGTCCACCAGCCCCGGCAAGCCCGCCCTCTATCGCGTGGCCGACAGCAACCTGCGGCTCTACCTGGCCGCGACCCGGTCCGCGCAGGAACTCTCCAGACGCGGACGCCCCGAAGCCGCGTACCGGATCGTGGAGCGGCGGTGGACGGCCTGGCGGGGACGGGCCGTCGAGCCCCTGATCCGTGAGGCGCTGGAACTGGCCGCGGCCGCCTCCGATGGCTTCCCCTGGCCCGGCACGGAGGTCGTCGGCGGCTGGTGGAACCGGCGGTTCGCGCCGGAGATCGACCTGATCGGCGCGGACCGCGCCCCCGTGGCCGGGTCCGTGTACTTCGCCGGCTCGGTGAAGTGGCTCGCCTCGCCCTTCGACCAGCAGGACCTGAACGCCCTGCGGACCGGCGCCGCCGAGGTTCCCGGATTCGATCCCGGCGGCACCGGCCTCGCGGTCGTGTCCCTCTCCGGCGTCACCCGCGCGGTGTCGGACGACGCCGTCGACCTGGTGTGGGGGGCGAAGGACGTGGTCGCGGCCTGGCGGCCGTAGCGACGACGTCTTCTACAGCGGGAGCGACGGCGGGGCTACGACTCCGTGGCGACGGCAGGGGCTACGACTCCTTGGAGACGGCAAGGGCTACGGCTCCCCTGCGACGGCGGGAGCTACGACGCCGAAGCCGACGGCGAAGCGGAAGCCGACGGGCCCGGGCCGCCCGGACCGCCCCCGCCCTCCCCGTCGTTCGTCTCGTCCGGCGCCACCCCCAGCGTCAGATGCCCGTGCACGCCCCGCCCGATGTGCCGCCTGTCGTACTTGAGGTAGAGCAGGCCGCCCTCGTGGCCGTTCTGGGGATAGATGCCGTCCTCGGTGAGCGTCGTGCGGGTCGCCGTGTTCGAGACGTACGGCTCCAGGACCGACGTCGCGATGACCGACTTCTCGTCGAAGAAGAGCTGGCCCGTGTGGCAGGTGTGGCCGCCCTCGTAGCCCGCGTCGGTCCACTCGCCGTCGACGTGGACCTTGATGTGGATGTGGACGCAACGGCCCTGGTACCAGCCGGGGAAGACCGTCTTGAAGGTGACGTGGCCGCGGCGGTCGGTGTGCCAGGTGCCGCGCAGGAAGCGGTCGTCGTCGGTCGGTTCCTGGTGGCCGCCGCCGCCACCGGGCGGGCCGCCCGTCGGGGTGCCGGTCGGGGTGCCGGAGGGCGGCGGGCCCGTGGGGGCCGGGCCGCCACCGCCTCCGCCGGTCGACTCGTAGCCCGAGTAGACGCCCGTCGCGTTGCAGTGCCAGATGTCCACGGCCGCGTTGCGCAGCGGTCTGCACGTGTCGGCGTCGATCACCTTGAGGTCCAGGGTGAGCGGGATGCCCTCCTGGTCCTCCGTCACATCGCGGCGGATCTTGTCGGCGTCGATGTAGTACGGGCCCTCGGTCAGCTCCGAGGTCAGCGTGTAGCACGCCTCCCCCGACACGGTCGGTTTCGGCGGATGCGGGTGCGGGGCGTTCTCCTGCGCCGAGGCGTTCACCGACAGCGCTCCGGCGACGCCCACCGCCGTCACCGCCACACCACCGGCCACCAGGACCGTACGGCGCGCCAACTGGCCTTTTTCCTCGGGGACTTCGGAGTCCGTGGGGGGTTGAGAATCCATGGGGGGTACTCGGGAATCCGTCATGCCCGGGACGCTAGGGGCGCCCAACATGGCATGAACATGAGAATGCGCTGTGAATCCTGTGGGCAAGCGAAAGGGCTCGAAACCGATGCCGGTTTCGAGCCCCGGAGCCTCAGCTCCCGCCAGTCGCCTACTACTTCGGCTGCGGCTTCCGCACCGACAGGTGCAGCTCGCGCAGCCGCGTCTCGTCCAGCTCCGTCGGCGCGCCCATCATCAGGTCCTGGGCGTTGCCGTTGAGCGGGAAGGAGATCGTCTCGCGGATGTTCGGCTCGTCCGCGAGCAGCATGACGATGCGGTCGACGCCGGGGGCGATCCCCCCGTGCGGCGGGGCGCCGAAGCGGAACGCGCGCAGCATGCCCGCGAACTGCTCCTCGACGGTGTCACGGTCGTAGCCCGCGATCTCGAAGGCCTTGAGCATGATGTCGGGCTCGTGGTTCCGGATCGCGCCGGAGGACAGCTCGACGCCGTTGCAGACGATGTCGTACTGCCAGCCCAGGATGTCCAGCGGGTCCTGGGTCTCCAGGGCCTCCAGACCACCCTGCGGCATCGAGAACGGGTTGTGCGAGAAGTCGATCTTCCCGGTCTCCTCGTCCTTCTCGTACATCGGGAAGTCGACGATCCAGCAGAAGCGGAAGACGTTCTCTTCGAAGTGACCGGCGCGCTTGGCGGCCTCGACCCGCACCGCGCCCATGATCTTCGAGACCTCTTCGAACTCGCCCGCGCCGAAGAACACCGCGTGGCCGGGGGCCAGCGACAGGCGCTTCGTGAGCTCCGCGACGTTCTCCTCCGTGAGGAACTTCGCGATCGGGCCCGTCAGCGAGCCCTCCTCGGTCACGCGGACCCAGGCCAGGCCCTTCGCGCCGAGCGTGACCGCGAAGTCGCCGAGCTGGTCGAAGAACTTGCGGGGCTGCGCCGATACGTCCGGCACGGGCAGCGCGCGCACGTGCTTGCCGGCGAAGGCCTTGAACTCCGAGCCCTCGAACACGTCGGTGATGTCGGTGAGTTCGAGCTTGGCGCGCAGGTCCGGCTTGTCGGAGCCGTACTTCAGCATCGACTCGCGGAACGGGATGCGCGGGAAGGGGGAGGTGACCTCCTGGCCGCCGCCGAACTCCGTGAACAGCTCCGTCATGAGCTTCTCGATCGGCTGGAAGACGTCTTCCTGCTCTACGAAGCTCATCTCCACGTCGAGCTGGTAGAACTCGCCCGGCGAGCGGTCCGCGCGGGCGTCCTCGTCGCGGAAACAGGGCGCGATCTGGAAGTAGCGGTCGAAGCCGGAGATCATCAGCAGCTGCTTGAACTGCTGCGGCGCCTGCGGCAGGGCGTAGAACTTGCCCGGGTTCAGCCGGGACGGGACCACGAAGTCACGCGCGCCCTCGGGGGAGGTCGCGGAGAGGATCGGGGTGGCCATCTCGTTGAAGCCGAGGGCGACCATCTTCGAGCGGATCGAGGCGATCACGGACGACCGCAGCATGATGTTGCGGTGCATGCGCTCGCGGCGCAGGTCCAGGAAGCGGTACTCCAGGCGCCGCTCCTCGTTGACCCCGTCCTCGGTGTTGATCGTGAAGGGGAGCGGGGCGGCGGCGCCGAGCAGCTCGACCTCGCCGACCTCGACCTCGATCTCACCGGTCGGCAGATCCGGGTTCACGTTGTCCGTGCCCCGGGAGACGACCTTGCCGTCGACGCGGACCGTCGACTCCTTGGTCACCTTGTCGAGAGCCTCGTACGCGGGCGTGCCGGGGCGGGCGACGAGCTGCGTGATGCCGTAGTGATCGCGCAGATCGATGAAGAGGATGCCGCCCAGGTCGCGCCGATTGTGCAGCCAGCCACTCAGCCGGACGTCGGTGCCGACGTCAGAGGCGCGGAGCTCGCCGCAGGTGTGGGACCTGTACCGATGCATCGTCGTTCATCCAGCCTTCGCGGATCGGGGAGTGTTTCACGTGAAACGTCCGGGGCCGGAGCCCGGACGTCCCAAGGGTACCGGCCACCCATTGATCGCCTCCCCACCATTAACTCGGGACTCCATCGGTGGCACTTATCGATCTCCTCTTCTTAGAGTGGGGCAATGCGCACTGGTGAGCCCCTGCCCGCCGTGGGGGAGGTACTCGCCGCCCTCGCGACCGGTCTGTGGCACTGGGACACCGCCTCGGAGCTGGTCACGGTGGACGCCGAGGCCGCACGGCTGCTCGGGCTGCCCCCCGAACAGACCACCCTCACGGAGGCCCAGACCCGGGCCCGACTCCACCCCGTGGACTGGAACGAGATCACGGGGGTCGTCGGGCTGGCCGTCGCCGAGGGCACCCTCGCCGAGGTCCGCATCCGGATCATGGACGAGCGCGGCCGGGTGATCCGCGTCGTCCGCAGCCGCTCCAAGCCGTCGTACGACCCCGAGAAGCGGTCGTTCGAGCTGATCGGCACCCTCCAGGAGGTCACCGAACCCACGCCGGGCACACCGGCCGGGCGAACGGCGGTCACCGGTGACTGGCGGCGATCCCGGGAGGCGTTCCTGCTGGACGCGGGCCGGGCGCTCGCGGAGGCGCGGTCCACGGCGGAGGTGCTGCGGGTCGCGGCGGGCCTGTCGATGCCGGGCTTCTCACCGGACGGCCTCGCGGTGTTCGGCGTATCGGGCGACCGCCTGACGATCGTCGGCCACCACGGGCATCAGCCGGGCGACGAGGACCCGTTCTCGCACATGTCGATGGTGACGGACTACCCGGCCGCCGAGGTCGTACGGACGGGCCGTGCCGTCTATCTGTCCACGCCCGAGCAGTACAAGGAGCGCTACCCGGTCACCTGGCCGCTCGCCCAGCACTTCCACCGGCAGTCCTGGGCGTTCCTGCCGCTGACGGTCGCCGGGCGGACGATGGGCGCCTGGATGGCCGCCTTCACCTACCCGGTCGCCTTCACGCCCGACGAGCGGTCCGTGCTCACCACGGTCGCCCGGATGCTCGCGCAGGCCCTGTCCCGCGCCGGTGTCGCCGAGTCCGAGCGCGAGCTGACCGACGGGCTCCAGCGCTCGATGCTGCCCACGCTGGGCCCGGAGATCCCGGGCATGAGCGTCGCCGCCCGCTACATACCGACCGGCGGCGGGCTCCAGGTCGGCGGCGACTGGTACGACATGATCCCGCTGCCTGGGGGCACCCCCTCCGGGGGAGGACGCATCGCCCTCGTCATCGGCGACGTACAGGGCCATGACGTGCGGGCCGCCGGGCTGATGGGCCAGCTCCGTATCGCCCTGCGTGCCTACGCCTCCGAGGGGCACCGGCCCGACGCGGTGCTGTCCCGCGCCTCCCGCTTCCTGCACGGCATCACCAACGGCGACGCGGAGAAGGCCGACCCTCGCTTCGCGACCTGCCTGTACGTCGAGGCCGACCCGGCGACCGGCGTCCTGGAGATCGCCCGCGCCGGCCATCCCGACCCGGCGATACGCATGGCGGACGGCACGGTGCTGGCGCGGCCCACGGCGGGCGGACTGCCGCTCGGCATCGACCCGGACGCCGACTATCCGACGACCACGCTCGCCCTGGAGCCCGGCGAGACGATGATGATCTGCACCGACGGGCTGATCGAGACCGGCGGCCACGACCTGGAGACGGGCTGGCAGCGCATCCGGACGATCCTGGAGGCGCACAAGGGCGACCTGGAGGAACTCGCCGACGCGCTCGTCCAGGCCGTCCACGGACCCTCCTCGCACCACACCACCGGCCCGCTCGCGGACCGCCGCGAGGACGACATCGCCGTCCTCCTGCTGTCCCGGGAGGGCGAGGCCTGCGGCTGCGGCGACACGGTCACCGACCCGCCGAAGATCCGCCGTACGGTGCTCACGGTCGCGCAGGCCGAGCCCGAGCGGATCGCGGTGGCCCGGCAGCAGCTGCGCGAACTCCTCCACGACTGGACCGGCGCCGACCAGGTCGACTCGGCGGTCCTGCTGGTCTCCGAGATGCTCACCAACGTCCTCGTGCACACCGACGCCGACGCCCTGCTGACCGCCGAGGTGACCGGCGAGGTGGGTGAGCGGCGGATGCGGGTCGAGGTCACGGACGCCGGCGACGACCTCCCGCACAAGCGGCACCCCGGTGAACTGGCTTCCTCCGGGCGGGGGTTGCTCCTCATCGAGCTCCTCGCGGAGACCTGGGGCGTGGATCCGAGGGGCGAGGGCAAGAGCATCTGGTTCGAGCTCTACGAGTCCGACGGCTCGGGCGACGGCGCGGTCACCGGCGACATCTCGGAGTTCGGTTCCTGGGACGCGTAACGCTCCCGCAGTTCGTGGAAGACCCCGAAGACGGCCGCGGTCAGCGGCACCGCGAGCAGCATGCCGAGGATTCCGGCGACGGACGCGCCCGCGGTGATCGCGATCATCACGACCGCCGGGTGCATCTGCACGGTCCGGCTCTGGATCATCGGCTGGAGCACATGCCCCTCCAGCACCTGCACGGCGAGGACGACGCCGAGGGCCCACAGCGCGATGACGAAACCCCGGTCGGCGAGCGCGACCAGCACGGCGACGGCGCCGGAGAGGAACGCGCCGAGGTAGGGGATGTAGGCGCCGACGAAGACGAGCGCGGCCAGGCCGAAGGCCCCCGGCACGTCCAGGACGAGCAGCCCGACGCCGATGCAGAGGGCGTCGATGAGGGCGATGACGGTGGTCCCCCGCATGAAGCCCTCGACGCCCTCGAAGGCACGGCGGGCCATGGCCTCGACGAGGTCGGCGTTGCCGTGCGGGGAGAGCGAGCGCAGCAGCCCGGCGGCCTTGTCGGAGTCACGGAGGAAGAAGAAGACGAGCAGCAGCGCCAGTACGGCCATGGCGATGGTCTCGCCGACGACGCTGACCCCGCTGATGACGTTCGAGGCGGCCGTCCCGCCGAACTTGGTGAGCAGTTCCCTCGCGTTGGAGGCGAGGTCGTCCACCGAGGTGCCCGCGGCCCCGAAGTGGTCGGCGAGGGAGTTCCCCGCGTCCTTGAGCGACGACACGATCTGGTCCCCGGTGTCGATCAGCGCGGCCACCACGATGTACACGGCTCCGCCGACGACGGCGACGACCGCGACACAGGTGATCATGGCGGCGACCGACCGGTTCACGTGCGCCTTCACCAGCCGCCGGTACAACGGCCCGAGCAGCGCGGTGCCGAGCAGCGCGAGCAGCACGGGCGTGACGGCGGTCCTCAACTCGGCGCAGAGCCGGATCCCGACGTAGCCGACCCCGGAGACGAGCAGCAGGACGGCACACCAGGCGGCGAGCCGCCGTACGGGAACGGGGAGTAGCTGCACGCTCCCACCCGATCACGCACCGGGCGGGCCGTCCTGCCAGGACGGCCCGCCCGGGTGACGGGGGAAACACCCCTAGGGAATCAGCAGGTGGGACCCACCGCGTCGATCCTCCTGCCGAAGTTGGTGTCGTAGGCCTGGGCGTAGTCGCCGGAGACGACGGGTCGCTTCTCCTGGGGGTCCCAGTCGATGAAGCACGCGTTGGCGTTGGCCTTGAAGGAGTACACGTGGTCGTGCAGGTTCGACGGCATGTCGCGGTACCCGGAGGCGGGACTCCACCGCCAGGGGGTGCCCGAGTAGTTCCTGTCGTGCCAGAAGCAGATCTCCCCCGCCCCGCAGTTCTCGTCCGCGCGCTGGAGCGCGGCGCTCGCCGCCTGTCCGGTGGAGGCGGAGGGGGTACGGGCCTGGGAGGTGCTTGCCGCGCCCGTCAGGGCGCGACAGGTGGCCGCCATGGCGACGGCCAGACTCATGCGGATACGCACGCGTGACTTCCTTGCACTCGGTGTCCACTTTCAGCCGGACCATTTCCGTGCGCGGCACCTTCATGCCCCGGCCGGCTCCGGGTCACCCGAACGGAGGACCCGCACCGGCGTGGACACCCGACGCCTGAGCAGGCCGAGCCGCGAGCCGAGCCACACGTGCCCGAAGCCCCGTCCGGACAAGGACGGGGCTTCGGGTATTTCCGTTCCGCGAGGGTCTGCTACGAGGGCTTACAGGCCGCCCTCGCCCATCCCGTGGACGGCGGGGATGGTGCCCAGCCGGCCCTTCTGGAAGTCCTCGAACGCCTGCTGGAGTTCCTCGCGGGTGTTCATGACGAACGGGCCGTAGTGCGCCATCGGCTCGCGGATCGGCTGGCCGCCGAGGATCGCGACCTCCAGGTCGGGGGTGTTCCCGTCCTGCTGCTCGTCCGCGCGGACGGTCAGGGACGAACCCGCGCCGAAGACCGCGGTCTGGCCCATGTGGATCGCGCGCCGCTCGGCACCGACCGAGCCCTTGCCCGCCAGGACGTACGCGACGCCGTTGAAGTCCTCGCGCCAGGGCAGGGTGACCTCCGCACCCGGCGCCACCGTCGCGTGGATCATCGTGATCGGCGTGTGCGTGATACCGGGACCCTGGTGACCGTCCAGCTCACCGGCGATGACCCGCAGCAGCGCGCCGCCGTCGGGGGTGGTGAGCAGCTGGACCTGACCGCCGCGGATGTCCTGGTAGCGCGGGGGCATCATCTTGTCCTTGGCCGGCAGGTTGACCCAGAGCTGGAGCCCGTGGAACAGCCCGCCCGACACCACGAGCGACTCCGGCGGCGCCTCGATGTGCAGCAGGCCCGCGCCCGCCGTCATCCACTGCGTGTCTCCGTTGGTGATGGTGCCGCCACCGCCGTTGGAGTCCTGGTGGTCGAAGACGCCGTCGATGATGTAGGTGACGGTCTCGAAGCCGCGGTGCGGGTGCCAGGGGGTGCCCTTGAGTAAATCCAGTTGGGTGCGTAGCCAATGCGACGTACCTTCGGAAACCAAGGGGTGATGACCGTCATGGCAACAGCGATTGCGGAACCTATAGTCACCGAGATTTATGCAGGCGTGTACGGGCGCCAGTCCGAACGCCGACAGAACAAGTCCGAGGCTTCAACCGCCACCCAACACACAGCCGGCATCGCCGAAGCCAAGAGGCGGGGCGCAGTTCGGATCGAGCTGTACGAAGATCTCGGAATCTCTGCCTTCACGGGTGTCGAACGGCCTGACTTCGAGCGCCTGTTGAGCGACTGCCGAGCCGGAAAAATAAATCTCCTGATCGTTTACTACATCAGCCGCCTGTCCCGCATGGACCCGTTGGACGCGATCCCGATCGTAACCGAGTTGCTGAATCTCGGCGTGACAATCGTGAGCGTGACGGAGGGAACCTTCCGTAAGGGCAACCTTATGGATCTCATCCACATGTTTATGCGTCTGGACGCGGCACACAACGACAGCAAAAACAAGAGTGACGCCGTACTCGACGCCAAGAAGACTGCCCGCGAATTGGGCGGTTACCTAGGCGGTAAGCCACCGTACGGATTCAAGCTGGTACCAGAAGCCCGGACAGTGGTCGGAGATGACGGGAAAGAACGCATCATCGTCATTCAGCTTCTTGAGCACGAGATCACCGAGATCACCGTAATCCAAGCCGTATGGGCAACCATCAAACTGTATAGGGACCTTCCCTACACTCCGGGCCCCGGCAAACACCATCCGGGCTCGAAGACTGGAATATGCGTTCAATTGAACGTGGACAGGGTTGCCACGCGAGGGCAGACAGTCGGGAAAGAAGAAGCAGATAGCGAATGGGACCCAAAGACCCTGGACCGCATCCTGAGAGACCCTCGCATTGCCGGGTATGCAGTCGACATCATCTACAAGATCGGGAAGGACGGTAGAAAGACAAGCACAATCGATGAGTACCGAATTAAGCGTGATCCGGAGACGATGGAACCCATTATTATGTGGGAGCCCATCATCCCTCCGGCAGAGTGGCACGAACTTCAGGAATGGCTTAATAGTCGCGGCCGAGGCAAGGGCCTTTCTCGCGGTAAAGCGTTGCTCACCTCACAAGGAATTCTCTTCTGTGAGTGCGGTAAGCCGAAGAAGTCTCATCGAGACGCGAAGCCGTACAAGAGCGCCTATCGGTGTTCTCGTACTCGGGGGCTGCGGAAGCCGGAGCACCACGAAGGCGACTGCACCATTAGCCAGCAGGCCCTAGACGACTACGTGGCACGTCGGATCTTCGCCATTATCCAGACCGCCGAGCACGATCCGGAAACTGCCGACGTGATTGCCGAGGCAACACGACGCTTCGGCAAACGCTCAGAGTCGCCGGAACGAGCGGGCGAGCGTAACGCATTGGTAGCCAGGCGCAACGACGCCGAACAAGCCCTAGAGACCCTGTACGACGACCGCCAGGCCGGAGGTTACAGCGGCGATGTAGGACGCCGTCGATTCCTGCGGGAGGAGCAGTCATTGAACAGCCAGGTTGAGACCACACAGGAGCGCCTAACCGAGCTGGAGGCGGCAGAGACGCCAGCACTTCCTATAGGCCAGTGGCTACCCAAGGACCCGAAATCCGACCCTATTGGAGAAGGTTCCTGGTGGGATAAATCTTCCGTGGCCGAACGACAGGAGTTCGTAACCCTCTTCATTGAAAAGATCACAGTCTTCAAGAGTGAGTCCAAGCGGCGCAACCAGTGGACCGGATCAGAGGTTGCCGAACGCGTAACACTAGAATTCGTCCAACCCAAAAATGTAGCTTCAGAGGTGACCCCGACCTGACACCAAGGAAACAAAAAAAGGACGAGAGCCCCGGACACTATCGCCGGGGCTCTCAAATTTCTTTTAACGAAACGACCTCACAGCAGGTCTAATATAGGTGACCATAAGCCCGCTATTGGCCGGAAAATGCACCACCTCCAGGCACAACCCCAAGAGTTTCCCATTACTTTCCATCATCATGCTAGACCTTGCCGCCCCAGCACTTTCAGCCATATCCCACGAATTAGAATGGAAACTGAACATCCCCAGTTCAGGGCATTCATCCAAGCGGAAATTGATTGATGTACTAGGTTGTGGGCCGACTCCATTTTTGGCATTCACCTTGCGCTCTTCCATACGCGAGGGGCAGCGACAAGAGGAACCGAACATCTCCACCGGAGAGAGGAAGTTCTCGCCGTCACAGTGATGCTGCACCCCACCACGACCCCACAAAATCATTTCCATGATTATCGATTCCGGCCCGTCCACCTGAATCTGAAATCGAGAGACACCCGTGACTAGCTCTACTCCGGCGAAGTCATCCGAATTAATGTCCCGAATCCTGCCGCCAAATATCCCCCTAAGTTCGTCGGCAACACCCACCTTCTCTGCATTAATCCGCCAGAATTGACTAGTTTCGGGACGTTCATTTTGCCGACTGCCGAAGTGAAACCATCCCGCGCAATCGTCACGCAGCATATTTCCACCCCTCGGCGATCAGGTCCCTTCTGGTCTCGCGCAGGTTCGCCAGATCTTCGGCTATGCCGTATGCAATGTCTGTTTCGGCCGGAGAGTGCCCAGAGCCCACATAGCGCCAGGCTGATTCAGTGGCCGTCTCTCGGTCCTCCAGGGCAAGCAGGGCGCCCCTGCCCCGATGCTCGGCCCGGACAGAACGCAATGCCCCGTACGTGGTGGAGTACTGGCGGGATTTGGTGAGGACGTGTCCCCGGAATCCGAGTGTGTGAGCCCAGGAGCGGAGGTTGAGCGCCTCCAGTTCCGGCAGTGCGCCCAGGCGCCAGCAGACGGCCATAAGGGCGCGCAGGTGGGCATTCACGGGGGCTAGACGGATGCTCTCGAAGTCAGTGATGCGGTAGTCGATACCGCCCGCGTCACCAACGCTCTTTGAGACGTATTTCGCGACGTAGGCAGCAACGGCACTGTCGGTGACCGCCGAGGATTCCGTGAATGCGTCGCTGCGAATGGGGTGTACGTCGATCTGTTCACCCCACCTAATAACCCGCTCACCGGTCGCCAGAGAATACGGCGTGTGAACCTCCACCGATTCCGCAGCAGAGAGCACCACACCCGAGAGCAGTTCGGTGGTGGCCCACAAAGGTGGAGGCGAAGAAGGGCCCTGCGGACCGTCGACCCTGATCACCGCATGAAAATGCACGGCACCCCGTCGCTGGTATTCAGAAACTTTCGCGAACGAGACTTTCAGATGTTCACCGAGGCGGGTTTGTGTGATTCCTGCGGCAGTTGCCAGATGCCGCCTGAGCATGTGGCAATAGCGGTTCCACAGTGCGCCGGCACTTGCATGCCACAGGGCGTGTCCGGGGTAGTCGTAGCAGTCCCGGCACAGCGGCTGACCCACGGCAGAATCGTCGTCGGCATGCTTCTGACCGCAGCCGACAGGCCGCCCGTGTTCGCAGACTCCGCCGCCTCGTCGAGGACGGCACACATTCCCGTCAGGGCCGCCCGCACGGTGCACGGGGCCGAACGAGGGGGCGGTGAGGGTGACGAAGAGCCGGGGGTGGTGCCGAACGCCGTCCGTGACCCCTTTGCCGCCGAGCAGGCCGGAGCGGACGAGGTGGAACGTGTCTCCCGCGTGAAGGTAGGAGCACGGCTCACAGCGCGTTTCACGGCGGTTGCGGCAGCGCACCGGCATACGGCCGCCAGGTTCCTCGGTTGTGTCGTAGTGCCGCAGTACTTCACCGGTGAGAGCGTCACGGGTTGTGGTGTGTCCGGCGAGATAGATGGGGTGCGCGCATCCGCCAGTGGATTTGATCTGATCGAGCCAGCGCGAGAATCCTGGTTCGTGTACGAGCCGGATAAGGTCGCGCTCGGTAGAAGAAAGAAGGCGCAGACGCTCAGCCTCATTGAGGACCGAGCGCCGCGCCTTATCCGAAATCGGGAACATGGGGAGGGCCCCTTTCGCGAGGGATGGGCGCGGCGTTCATAAGTCAGCTCCTGATTTGTCTCTGCTTGGCTATAAATTCGACTTGGCTTCGCTTAGCTATGAGAATGCAGTTTGTGTTTAAAGTTGAGGGATGATCTCTTGCGGCCTTAGCATTTATTCCTGCTTCAGCCGAAAAAGATTCCGCCGATTTTCTGCACCATGAACCACACGGGATAAGCGAACGGGGTTCCGGCCAGCAGGAATCCGAACATTGAAATAAGGGTTGCCTGGTACCAGCGGATTTCCCGCGAGCGGGCGACCATGACGACGTACAGGAACAGGAACGAGTCGACAACCCACATGTCCGTCTGATTCATGACCCAGTCCCTCCTTTCTGGAATGTCGCGGAGTCGGGCTGAGTAAGGAACGGATTCACCGGGGGATCAGTCCGGGCGATCTCGGCCGTATCGGCAGGGGTGAGCAGGCGGGACCGGGCGCGCATCCACCGGCCACTCATGGCGACCACGGCAACGCCCTGTTCGTCCTCCGTGATGTTCTGCGCGGTGACCACGGCGTCCGGGTTGATATCCCCGAGGGTCATCTCCGCTGACGCTTCGTCATGTGCTCGGTGGGCAACGCGTCCTCCGAGCTGGGCACGCAGCGCGGTCACGCGGGGGCCGATATCGGAGCCGACCCGCTGGCCGGCCACCACCAGGTGGACGCCGAGGGCCGCGCCGAGTTGGGCGACGCGCAGGAGGAGCGTTCCGCACTGCTCTGCCTCGTCACGCGACTCCCGCGAGCCGTCCGTGAGATACAGCTCTGCCAGCTCGTCGACAATGACGACCAGGGGCACCGGCCGGTCGTAGTCGGGCAGTGCCCAGATGGACCGCTTGCCTGCCGCCCGGCATACCCGCATGCGTGCCTGGACCTCGTCGACCACGCCGGACAACAGACCGAGTGCCTGTGTGCGGTCGATCGCCAGCGCGGACAGGCGCCCGCCGAACAGGCCGAGTTCCATGCCGCCCTTGCAGTCGATGCCCACCAAGGCGACCGGCTGAGGCGCCAGCGCGAGCACCAGGGAGGCCAGCAAGGACGACTTGCCGGACTGCGTGGCCCCCGTGATCAGCCAGTGAGGAACGCGCCGCAGGTCGATCAGCCAGCGCTCGCCGTCCTCGATGCGGCCCACGTCGGCGGACAGGAGCACCGGCAACGGCCCACGGGCAGAAGGGACTTCACCGGTCAGCGGATCAAGGGCCGTGACATGGATGAGGACCTGACCCCGGCGAGGCGAGGTGACCCGCACGCCGTAGACGCGCCAGGCGTGTTCCATGGCTTGGGCCGCCTGGTAGTACGGCGCCGGAGTCTGCCCCGGATGCAGCAACACTCTCAGCCGCAGCCCGGTTTTCGTCGGCACCGGCCAGACCAGCCGAGGCGGCCTAGGCCGCAGAGCCGTCCCCTGCACCACCAGATCGCGGCCGATCACGCGACGGTCTGGCCGCATGCTCACCGACAGCCCGTTCAGGTAGGCCAGCCGCCGCCAGGTCGTGAGGACCCGCAGCGCGGTTTCCGGATAGCCGGTCAGCCACCAGCGCCACGGCCCCCGCCGAAACAGCCCGCCCCGAGCCTCAAGACGCGGTACCCACGACTTCCGAGTCACCACGCCGAGCAGGACGAGCGCGAACAGCACCCACGCGATCACGGAGCCGAGCATCACTCCGCCTCCCCTTCCTGGGTCTGGGCCAGCACGAGCCGGGCGCGCATCATGGCCGCTTCGGCGTGACGGGCCGCCAGGGACAGCAGGAAGCGGATCGTGGGTATGTCGTCGGATGTGGTGAGCAGTGCTTCGGTACCGGCCAGCGTCCGCAGGTCCCGCAGCAGCGAGCCGAAGGGGCCGTCGACACCGAACGGCGAGTCGTCCCCCTGGGGCATGTCCAGGGCCGTTGTGCCCGTCGCCGTCCGCATCTCGCGCGCCATGCGCTCCGCCTCTTCGGCGATGCGTCCAGCGCACGGCTCTTTGCATGCAAAAACCTGAGACTCGTCCGCAGGCGACCGACCGACCGCAATGGACGTGATCCTCTGCATCAGGAAATTCGCGGCGCACACCACGCAGGCCAGGCCGTCAGCCTGCGGGCCGCTCAGGTGCCAGAAGTAGCGCTCCATCACGAATCACCGCCCGCCGACTTGCCACGCAGACCGGCCGGAGCAGGAGCCGGCCCCGCCCCGCCACCCGAGGCCGACACGGGGATGATTGCATCGGCCCGGTAGGTCGTACCGGTCCGGCCGTCGACCGCCCATTCATTGGCCCACAGGTTCGTGACCTGTATTTCACTGCCTTCCGTGACGCCCTGCGGCTGACCGCTGGTGACCACGTGGACGACGTCCGTACGCCGCCCCGCCGCCTGCCTGATGGACAGACCCGTGATCCACAACGGGTTGCCCTCACGGTCGCGGCGCTGGTCACCTTCCAGCGTGGTGCGCGGTTCCGGAGCTATCACACAGCGGATGGCACCCAGCCGCGCTACATCGATCGGCTTGTTATCCATGGAAGTTCACCTCTCCCCTCACTAGGCACCAGGCCCGAACATCCGTCCGGGCGAGGTGGAGCGATCATTTTCACTCGCAAACACTATCGAGGTCAACCACTTATCCGGATGAGTTGGGTCAGGTGTACGGAGGACGGACAACCACTTATCCTCATGAGTGGCGTGGTACGCGCTACCACGCACCACTGACAACCGACCCACGCACCGGCCCGACCACCAACCGCCCGGCACCCGTTGAACGAGTTACCGGCGACCGACAAGGACACCAGACATGGCAGCAGCCCGAGAGCACATCGAACGTGCCCCCTCCATGTACATGCAGGTTGCCCAGCGTGTAGCCGGCGACATCCGGCGAGGCCGCTACCAGTCCGGCGAACTCCTCCCGTCCGAGACCGAGATGGTCAAGATGTACGGGGTCGGCAAGCACACCGTGCGGGCCGCCATTGCTGAGCTGCGCACCATGGGGCTGGTCGAGTCGCAGCAGGGCAAGGGCAGCATCGTTCTTCCCTCCGGCGGAGTCCTGCCAGCGACCCGCGTTGAACGCTCCATCCAGCGCACCACGAAGGGGAGTTGGCGCCTGCCGGAGATGACGCAGACGGAGCCGCCCGCCGTCAGCCGGACCACGCTGGAGGGGCCCCCGGCACTCCTGTTGAACCAGCAGGACCAAGACGCCATCAGTGTTGACCGCATGATCCACGACCCGGTGACCGGCGCCCGCATGGCCCACCGTGTCCTGATCCCCCTGTCCACCGCGGCCGACGTTCCCTCGATCGCCGAGCAGCCCGACGCCGAGATCAGCAACCTGTACCAGCAGCTTGCCGACGCCGGACTCAATCTGACGTTCACCGAGCACGTCACCGCCCGCACCCCCTACCCGGACGAGCGGACAGCACTGGGCATCAGCGACGCCAGCCCCCTCCTGATCACCTACCGCATCACCGGCGACGCCGACCAGGAACACCCGCTGCTGTGCGAGGAGTTGAAGGCGCCCGCTGCCACGTGCCAGCTCACCTTCGCCATGACGCCGGCCAAGACCTCTACCCAGCGCGCCACTCGCCGACGATCAAGTTAAAAGTCCGTACATTTCGCAATTGGAATCAAGGGTGATTTCTCGCCACTTCAGAGATTTCGGTCTAAAGGGGTGGTCAAGGACAAGTTTTCTTCATAAGATCCACAAGGAAGTCACAGGCGATATGCCGCCGTGGCTGAACGACGGGGGTTCTTTGGGGAGGGAACGCACTCAGTGCTGTCTTGCGGTGATTGCAATCCGATAGCAGCAGTTCCCTTTGCTTTGTTTTCCTCACACGGTGCCCTTTCTTCGGTCACGGATGGCGAACCGACCACGAAGGATGACGCATGCGAATCAAGTACGTCTTGCCGGTGATAGCCCTCGCAGCAGGGACCGCATTCACCACGGCCACTCCCGCGAGCGCGGACACAAATTGCAGTATCGGCAACTTCTGTCTCTTCTACAATTCCGGCATGGCCGGGACCCACCTCCACTTCAACAACAGCGTTGCCGACCTCGCCGGCTACACCTTCGACTGCTGCGGTGCTGGCGCTGGCCAGTCAGTAAAGAACAATGCCGCATCGGCCAGGAACGATTTCACCAACTACAACGTTCGGGTCTACTACAACTCGAACTACTCTGGTCCGTCTGACCTCTTTGCACCGGGGACCGCGAAGAACCTGGTGAACACGTACAACGAAGACGCTTCGCTTCGGACGTTCTCCTAAGAATCATAAAGCATCGATTTCGATGCGAACCCTAAAAGGGATCAAGGGAAGGCATCCTGCAACTGCAGGGTGCCTTCCCTTGCAACCCGTCACTTGAAAGTACACCGATGAAATCATTCTCTTCCATTAAAACTGGCTCGGCTGTAGCCATGGCATGTAGCTTCCTACTTCTTTCCGCATGCTCAGAGAGCAGCACCAAGGAAGGAGATAAGGGCTCGGATGAAATGCCTCGTAATGCGTCGACACAGAAGTCTGAGGACAGCACCGACCTGAGGCTTCCCCTAGATAAGTATCTTCTAACAGCAGACGAGCAGAAAATCATCTCTCAAGCGCGTGAAGCTCTAATCAAAAAATGCATGACTAGGCTTGGGGCTCAGTATGAACCTACCGAGCAAGAGGCGTCGCCTGAAATCGGCAACAATGAACGGCGCTACGGATTGAACGATATAGAGCTAGCCAAAGAATCCGGATATCACTTGCCGGGCCTCGATCAGCAGCCGAGCGAGAATTACTCGAAGACAATCTTGAAACTGCTGAGAGGCGGAATTGACACTTACAAAGGGGTGTCGGTGCCAGCGAAAGGCTGCCTAGGGGAGGCGCAAGGCGAGCTAAACGAAGTCAAAACACAAGAGAGCCTACAGGGGGCACAAGATCTAAACGTAAAAAGCTACCAGGAGTCACAAAAAGATCCTGCGGTAATAGCGGCGTTTAAAGAGTGGTCGAAATGCATGAACGCGGCAGGCCATAAATACACTGATCCAATTGCCGCCATAAATGACAAGGAATTCTCAACCTCAAAACCTGGAGAGCATGAAAGAAAAGTTGCGGTCGCCGATGTGTTGTGCAAGGAGAAGGTGAATATCATCAGCATATGGTCATCTGTCGAGAGTACTTATCAGATGTCTCTGATAAAGGAGAATTCTCGCGGGCTAGAGGAGGGCGAAAACGCTAAATTGCGGACGATAGGAGTTGCAAATTTGGCCATCTCAAAGTAAGGCAGTTAAGCGGCAGCCTGGTCAGGCGCGATGCGATCCGGCTTGGGAATCCCGCCGATCTTACGGCCTCCGCTACCATCCTACGTGGCCACAGGTTTTCCATACCGGGACAAAGTGGCTCACTATGCAAGCGATCAAAGACTTGGGTGGCATGGCGCTTGTAGTCTCGGAAGAAGCCACCATATGGCGTCATGTTGTATTAATCCTCCGAGCATGAAGCGGGTACGATTGTGGCTCATACTGACAAAAATTTCGAGGCAAACCTCAGAGATTCCCTGCATGCGACCTCCCAGAACTTCAGAGCGGATTTTTCAGCTCTCCAAGAGGCCGGAAAAGCGCGAGGGCGACACCTTCAGAGGAAACGCCTAATTTTCGTATATGCATCTTTGGCAATCGCGGTCACAATAGTCGCGCTGCTCATCGTCGGAACGCGATGAGCCTCCCAACCTGAGGTGGCAGAGGCGCATTGAGTCATTCCGTGTCCACCATCGCTGCTGACATACAGGGCACACGAATGTCCCCCTAACCGCCCGCCGCCCCGATCGAGCGCACCACGCTGCATCGGCAACGCCGACCAGGAACGCCCGCTATTGTGCGAGGAGTTGAAGGCGCCCGACGTCACATGCCAGCTCACCTACACCATGACGCCGACCAAGGCCCCCGCCGCCAAGCGCCTCGCCCGTCGCCGCTCCGCATCGGAGTAACTTCTCTTTACTTGCTCAAGGGCGCGCCCTGCGGGCGCGCCGGGCGGTCCTGCCGCCCCGGCCGGGCGTGCGGCCTTCGGCCGGTCCCGTCCGGTCGGCAACCGCCCGACACCCCACACGCCCCGACCCAGCAGAAGGCCCCCCGCGTAGTCAGCGCGAGGGGCTTCTGTCGTCTGTCCAATCCGTCCCCAGGGAGGCGAGCCTCACGAGATCGAGGCCCGCCCCCGCCCCCTCATGGGACCCAACTCCGCCCACTCCGCCGTTGGATGCCCTCTGGTCCTACTGTGGCCGGGAACTGGCGCGGAGTCGTGAGATGGCGTGCTGCAAATTGGTGAAGGCACGCTCTTCCTCCCGTGGACTCACGCGGGAGGCGGCAAGAACGCTGTCCCGCGCCCTGCGGATACGGGCGTACGCGTCGAAGCAGTTGAGTACCTCCTGAATCAGGAGCTCAGGCGTGGAGGGAGGCGGAGCGGAGGAAGCGTTGGGGGATGGCATCGCAGACTCTTGTCTCGTTGCAGAACTACGGGTCAGGAAGAAGTGGTGCGTCCATGAGGCGCTGCATACCCAGCTCCCCCAGCACACGCAGACTGCGGGCCGAAGCATGGGTGATCATGAAACGCGTACCGGATCGGTGCGCGACGGCTGCGGCGGCTAGGAGCAACGCGCGGGTCTCCGGGGCGAGATAGGTGACCTTGCCTAGGTCTACTTCCAGGACGCTCGGAGCCCGAGCGAAGGCTCTCAGGAGTTGCCTCCGGACCCGAGGCGCCTTGCCGGAGTTCAGCTCTCCCCGCAGCCGGACCACGGTCCGAGCGTGAAAGCGGAGAAAGAGCGTGAGAGGCACGGGAAGCCTTCCGGGCGCGACGGATGCGTCGCCGACCAGACTTCCCGGCACACCACCCACCCCGTGAAAGCGAGCTGAGCTGTCCTCACAGTACGCGTCACCACGGTCACCAGCACAGTGTGACCAGAGTCAGCTAGAAACCACTTAGAGCGACTACCACGGCCGCTTCTCCGGTTCACCAAGGACGCCAACGCTGCTCAGCGTGGCGCCCAGCGCCGTGACGAGAGTGGTTGCGGGCGGTGGTACCAGGGGTGCTACAGCACACCCCTGGACCCCGCCCACGCGTGACAACCTCAATCGCAGATGCCGGTTTCGTCATGGCCAAGATCCGTGTGCGATTGAGGTCATCCCGCACGTTGACCAGTCACTTTCCCTAGGCATCGGGTCCTCAGAAGACTTCCAGCCATGCGCCGGCCCAGCCTGCCCGAACAGCCGTTTCGCCCTACCGGGTGCAGCTCGCCGTGTGCTGCCGAACGGCGAAGATCGCAGGACCCGCACCCGTGATCTTGATCCGCTTCCGGCACCCCGCGCAGACGATGAACTCTCCGTGCCGATCAGTCTCGACCGTCACCCGAGAGCCCTTCGCAGTCCTCCAGTCATCGCGCGCCATCCCCGCTCCCCTCCCTCTCATCTCCCAGCATGTGTCATCGGGCCCGCCGTAACACCCGAGCTATCAGCCGTGCATCCTCCGGTCTCAGCCACACCACCGGTTCACCGTGCGCCCCCGAGTGAGGCACCGCCCGCACTGCCCCCTCGTCAACGCCCATGTCCCGTAGCGCGCCGTTGACTTCGTCGGCCGCCTCCGCCGCCATGCGCCAGCCCGACACGTAGTCGACGCCCGGCACATACGCGGCGTCCTCAGGTTCGGAGTAATCCCCCGCCGAGCTGTTCACCATCGCACACTCTCCCCTATCCCCTTCGTTGCCGCCCACACCCCCAATGAAGCCCACCACGCCACGAGGAGTAGAGCATTGCTTAGCACGAGCAAATAGATCAACAGAATATGCTCACGCGTCACACGAGGGTCCAGGCACCGGCAGCGCGGTCACGGAACTGAGCCAATCACCACATTCCCTACATGCTTTCTTCACGAACTCTCCACACTTTCGGATTGTGATCACACGGGAACGGCCCTCCCCCGCCGTAGCGGAGAAGGGCCGTCGACCTACAGACTTCCGGCAGTCGATCAGTACAGATACATCTCGGTCACCCAGCCCGTGAAGCCCCGAGGAAGGCCACCCCGCGAAGCCTTCACGAGCCGGACCTTGTCCCAGCGCTGCCCACGACGGTCACGCGCCGACGCGATGGCCTTCACGCGCTGCCCCCGATAGATCAGGCCGAGGATCATCCGGTTCGTGCCCGGACCCGTGCGCACCCGCAACCCGTTCACCGTGGCCGTCTTGTACGGGCCGTCGTTCGCGCTGTTGATCGTCGCCGCCTGACTGGACTGAACGCCCGACCGCTCCAGGTCCGGGCTCAGCGCCGACGCACCCGAGACACCCACCAGGCCGACGCTGGCCACCAACGCAGTCGACACGGCCAGCGACCGCAGTGCATTACGTCCCATGATCAAAACCCCTTCGATTCGGAAGAGGACGAGCAGCCGCCAACCTGCCACCAGGCAGCCACTCATCCGGATGAGTGGCCAGCATCCGCCAGTCGACCTCAAGAGGTCAACCACTTATCCGGATGAGTTGCCTAACCGTCGGGAGCCCCTCGAACCCGCAGGGGTACGCTCGCGCCCATGACTGACTACCTTCAGGTGTCCACGGCGACAGAGACCCGCGAGGCAGCCGTCAAGCTGGCTCAGTCCGCAGTGTCATCGCGGCTGGCCGCAGGCGCCCAGGTCATCGGCCCCGTCATCTCCGCCTTTTGGCATCTCAGCGAGTTCGGGACCGGAGAGGAATGGCAACTATTGCTGAAGACGCGAGCGGACCACTACGACCGCTTGGAGGCTCATCTCCTAAGGAATCATCCGTGGGACAACCCTGAAATCGTAGCCGTGTCGATCATCGCTGGATCAGCCGCTTATCTGCGTTGGCTCGGCAGCAGCCTTTCAGATACATCAACGGACTAAAATTTAGGCGCGTGCCATTTCCAAGACTTCGGCAACAGCAGGAAGATCACGGTGGGCACTCAGCTTCTGAATTATCGACGCCATACGCTCACGCGGTCGAACCGAGGCAACACCGGACAATAGCTCAAAGGCTCGGCCGGTTACACTGGCAGCCTGTTCGACTTCTCCAGAAGTCAAGTAAGAGTCAGCCAACCATGACAAATACAGGCTCTTATCTCGTGCATGCGTGTCGCCATATTTACTCAGCGCATTTTCCAGAACAGGAACTGCGCGTAGAGGGCGCCTTAGCTCCGCCCAACAACGGCCAGCCATAATCTCAAGCTCATTGCTGTCTACCCATGCTACCCAGTCGGGTTGCGGATTCGCCCCTTTCTCACCGAGCGCAGTCTCAGCCGCTTTGAGCGCCCGCTCCATCTCGGTAGCATTTCCTGCCACGGCGTAGGCCCATGCAAGACGTTCGTTTAGCAGCGCACGTACGCCGGCAGGTGCATCCGGACCAGCCGTCCGGCAAGACTGTTCAGCTATTTTAACGCCCGCCAGTCGATCCCCGTTGCTCTCCTGATAGGCAAGAAACGCCAACGCGTTTCCAGCAAGCGCCGAATCCGCCGCTTCCGATGCTGCCGCATAGCTATCTTCGTAGAGGCCACGCGCTACAGCGTGTTTACCACCATCGAAGGCGGCCCATCCCGCTTGCTGCGCTTGTTCGGCGAGAACGGATAGCAACCCCGTTCGGGTCTCTTGCGAGTAACTGCGATCATGGAACAGGCTCTTGGTCGCTTGAAACTCACCGATGTAAACACGGTAAGTGTCACCGCCGCCAAGGACGTCATCCAAGCGACGCAAACGCGCCGTCCTCCGTCGAAGTTGTTCAGGTACCTTCTCACCGATTCGTTGCCCTATTTCTACGGGTTCGAGATCGGGCAGGCCTACAGCCAATCCGACACCCACAGATGACTTAACGAAATTCCTGCGCCGCACTAAATCTCCATCTCTCTGTGTGGAATTGACGCGTGCGGACGCCTTATCAGTAGTAGGTTCCACCGTCTCCCAATAACGCGGGACAATACCAAGCATGCGCCCGGGGATACGTAAGGCATCTGCGATTTGCGTGATCTTGCTGAAGGTACTAACTCTGCCTTCTCCGCGCGCGAGGGCTCCCACCCGCTCCGGTTTCATGTCGCACTCGGCGGCGATCTTCGAATAACTGATGCCCGCCTCGCTCCGTGCGATCCGGAAAACGGCGCCAAAGTCATGGGCCTCGATCGCAGAACGCATGTCTTCTCGGCGCAGCAGGTCACGTGGTAGCGCCGTTGGCGGTTGGTATGCAGTCATCTGGGCCCCGTCGCACCTACTGGTCACAGTGTGTAGCACCGGCTCAACCATCAGCCTACCCATCATGGGGATACCCATGATGGGGAAGTCAGGTCCCTTACTCCGTACGAAGGTTGGGAACCGGAGAGACCCCCTCCCCGGAAAGGCCGGGGCAACACATACGGAGTGGCCATGGCGCAACAGGCCGAGGGACAGACAGCAGCCCCGGAGCGCGGGGCGCTTGTCTACGACCCGGAGACCAGAAAGGTAGGTGAGTACCAAGGCAAAGCAGGGCCCTACGCCATGCTGCGTCCCGTAGGCGGAGGCCGCGAGTGGGAAGCCGATCCCACCTTGATCCACGAACCCACCCAAGAGGAGCGACTGAGCGCCGGACTCAAAGCCGCCAACTCCCGTTCCAAAGGCGCGCTATGACCACACGCGTCTTTCGCTTCGTCCCCTTCACCATCGTGCAGGACCAGGCCGCAGAGCCCGAGTACTTCGCACGCTGCGTATCCGGGGATGAAGCCGAGTGCGGCGCAGAGTCCGGAGCCCTGCCGACCCCGCGCGACGTCGAAGAGTGGCAGCGCCAACACACGCAAGACACCCTCCATGTGCGCTACCGGCGCGTGTTCGCCGACTACGCCGTATTGGAGGCGCCCCCTGAGCTTTCGCCCGCCGATACAGCAGGCCGGCGAGTACAGAACCCCAGTTCAGAGCGCGACCACACCATGGCCAGATTCAGCCCGAAGACAGCCGAGGCACCAGGCCAGTTCTAGACCCCCGCCCCTGCCGGACGAGCCAGTCAAGTGCTCCCCCGCACCACGACGAGCCCCGGCAGGGGCGGGCCCTGCCCTTGTAGCTCAGTCAGGAAGAGCCTGGTAGCACGGCGCCTTTCGCATTCACGCTGCGCGTACCAGTAACCCCGGTTCGAGTCCGGGCGAGGGCACTTCCGCTTGGTTGCCTCACGTCGGTGAGAGGCAACCAAGCGGGCATCAGGGAACGATCCGAGAGAGGAGCGTCACCGTGCTTGAGACCGTGGACACCGCAGATGAAGGCGACGGAGGAGGCAACGGCGACCGACGGCAGCCCCCGCTGATGGACTCTGAGAACCACAGGGTGCGATCCGAGTTGGGCCGTGCCCTTCTCAAGTCGGGGGCGCTGGACTCCGATTGGCTTCCCTCGTTCGCCCTCGTCCAGCGAAGCGCGTTCCTGCCGGACCTCATGTGGCCGTTCGACATGGCCACCGCCCGGACCGTGACCGTGGACAGGACCAAAGACCCGGAACTGTGGCACCGATACGCGGAAGACAACGTCCCGATCGTCACCCAGTGGGACGACGGCAAGCATCAAGGGTCGGAGCCCGGCGAAGTCTCAACTAGCTCCATCTCGATGCCGTCCGTCGTGTTCCCGATGCTGCGGGACCTCGAAGTCCGCCTAGGGGACCGGGTGTTGGAGATCGGCACCGGAACGGGCTACAACGCCGCGTTGCTTGGGGTACGGCTCGGACTTTCCCAAGTCGTGTCGGTGGAGGTCGATCCCGCCATTGCAGCGGCGGCCCGGACAGCGCTCGAACGAGCCCGGTTGCCCGTTACCGTCATCACGGCAGACGGGTTCGAGGGGTACGCGGCAGGCGCCCCCTACGACCGCGTGATCGCCACTGTGGGTGTGCGCGAGGTCCCCTTCGCCTGGGTGGAGCAGACCTCACCGGGCGGGGTGATCGTGGCGCCCTGGGGAACGCACTTCAGCAACCAGGATGCCGTAGCCCGACTGATCGTGTCCGATGACGGTGCCAGTGCCTCAGGGCACTTCACGGACCCCGCCGAGTTCATGAATCTCCGCTCGCAGCGTCTCCCTTTCGCCGGGCACAACGCCTATGCGCCGGCCGGGGTGCAGGGCGCGGAGACGTCGTCGACGACCCTGCCGGAGGAAGTATTCACCGGGGGCGAGTTCGGTGCCCCCGCGTTCGCGATCGGTCTTCGTGTTCCGCAGTGCACCCACACCGTTGCCTTGAAACGCGAGGGCACCCGACGTGTCTGGTTCTACGGACTCGACGACATGTCATGGGCATGCGCGTTCTTCCGCAACGATCACCCCGAAACGACTGTCTACCAATCGGGTCCGCGCCGACTGTGGGACGAAGTGGAGTCGGCCTACGGATGGTGGGAAAGGGCAGGCAGGCCGGGGCATGAGCGGTTCGGGCTCACTGTCGACGCAGAAGGGCAAACCGCATGGCTGGATGAGCCGGGGGCATCCTGGTTCGTCTAGTGCCTGAGAGCCGCCCCAGTTGCCTCCGTAGAAGGTGACGGGGTCGGCCAGGACAACTCAGCAGAGACGAACTGAGCACCGGCCGAACGCCCTGACCTGAGCCACCAAGTCCGAAGCCCCGTCCAGACAAGGACGGGGCTTCGGGCATTTCCGCTCTACAGGCGTCTACAGACCGCCCTCGCCCATCCCGTGGACGGCGGGGATGGTGCCCAGCCGCCCCTTCTGGAAGTCCTCGAAGGCCTGCTGAAGTTCCTCACGGGTGTTCATGACGAACGGGCCGTAGTGCGCCATCGGCTCACGGATCGGCTGACCGCCGAGGATGACGACCTCCAGGTCCGGGGTGTTCCCGTCCTGCTGCTCGTCCGCGCGAACAGTCAGCGAGGAGCCTGCACCGAACACGGCCGTCTGGCCCAGGTGGATCGGACGACGCTCCGCGCCCACCGACCCCTTGCCCGCCATGACGTACACCAGGCCGTTGAAGTCCTCCCGCCAAGGCAGGGTGAGTTCCGCACCCGGCGCAACCGTCGCGTGAACCATCGTGATCGGGGTGTGCGTGATGCCGGGGCCCTGGTGACCGTCCAGCTCACCGGCGATGACCCGCAGCAGCGCGCCGCCGTCCGGAGTCGTCAGCAACTGCACCTGACCACCACGAATGTCCTGGTAGCGCGGGGCCATCATCTTGTCCTTGGCAGGCAGGTTCACCCAGAGCTGGAGCCCGTGGAAGAGACCGCCGGACACGACCAGCGACTCCGGCGGCGCCTCGATGTGCAGCAGGCCCGCACCCGCCGTCATCCACTGCGTGTCGCCGTTGGTGATGGTGCCGCCACCGCCGTTGGAGTCCTGGTGATCAAAGACGCCGTCGATGATGTACGTGACGGTCTCGAAGCCACGGTGCGGATGCCACGGGGTCCCTTTTGGCTCTCCAGGCTGATATTCCACCTCGCCCATCTGGTCCATCATGATGAACGGGTCGAGGTGGCGGTAGTTGATCCCGGCGAACGCGCGGCGCACCGGGAACCCTTCGCCCTCGAAGCCACTCGGCGCCGTCGTGACAGTGAGCACGGGACGAGCGACAGCGTCAGCCGAGGCGGCCACGCGCGGGAGCGTCAGGGGGTTGTCGACAGTTACAGCAGGCATGGTGACTCTCCTTCAGGTGGAAGTATCCGCAGCTCAGCGACCGTGTACCGATGTACGCACCCAACTGGTAGAGTCCTTGGGCTCGCCCGGCGCGTACTCCACCTCGCCCATCTGGTCCATCATGATGAACGGGTCGAGGTGGCGGTAGTTGATCCCGGCGAACGCGCGGCGCACCGGGAAGCCCTCACCCTCGAAACCGCTGGGCGCGGTCGAGACGGCGAGCACGGGACGTGCCACGGCGTCGGCCGGCGCGGCCACGCGGGGCAGGGTCAGCGGGTTCTCTACGGTCACTGCAGGCATGTCGGGACCTCCTTGTGCGTCGAGTTTAGTTGAGCGTTGAACTTTCTGCTACCCCACAACAGAAGAAGCCCGGAGGGCATTCCCTCCGGGCTCACACCGGCATGAAGCGATCGAGATCGAGATCGAGCGATCGACAGGGCTCGCGATCAGCCGTACATCCTCCGCATCGCGAACTCCACCATCTGCTCGACCGCCTTCGCGTCGAACACCATCCGGTGCTCGCCCTCCATGTCGACGACGAAGCCGTAGCCCGTCGGCAGCAGGTCGATGACCTCGGCGCCGGTGATCACGAAGTACTTGGACTCCTTGCCGGCGTAGCGGCGCAGTTCCTTGAGCGAGGTGAACATCGGGATCACCGGCTGCTGGGTGTTGTGGAGTGCGAGGAAGCCCGGGTTGTCGCCGCGCGGGCAGTACACCTTGGAGGTCGCGAAGACCTGCTGGAAGTCCTCGGCCGCCATCTGCCCGGTGGTGAACGCGCGCACCGCGTCCGCGAGCGAAGGCGGGGACGGCTCGGGGTAGAGCGGCGGCTGCTGGCCGTAGCCGGCCGCGCCACCGGCCATCTGCTGCTGGGGCGGGACGTACCCCTGCTGAGCGCCCACGTTCTGGTCGTAGCCGTACATGCCCGCAAGAGTACTGAGTCACAGATGGACGGCTTGGGGTTGCGTCTTATTACCGACGGGTAGCATCATCGTAGCTACTGCTTAGTACAAGTCTCGTCGTACATATCTTTCTACGGAGTCGTCGCCATGGGGCACTACAAGTCGAATCTCCGCGACATCGAGTTCAACCTCTTCGAGGTCCTCGGGCGCGACAAGCTGTACGGGACGGGTCCGTTCGCGGAGATGGACACGGACACCGCGAAGAGCGTCCTGGAGGAGCTGACCCGGCTCGCGGAGAACGAGCTGGCGGAGTCCTTCGCCGACGCCGACCGCAACCCGCCGGTCTTCGACCCGGAGACCAACACCGCGCCCGTACCGGCGTCCTTCAAGAAGAGCTACAAATCCTTCATGGAGGCCGAGTACTGGCGGCTGGGCCTCCCCGAGGCCATCGGCGGTACGACGGCTCCGCCCTCCCTGATCTGGTCGTACGCGGAGCTGATCCTCGGCGCGAACCCGGCCGTGTGGATGTACTGCTCCGGGCCGGCCTTCGCCGGGATCCTCTACGACGAGGGCAACGACGTACAGAAGAAGATCGCGCAGCTGGCCGTGGAGCGGACCTGGGGGTCCACCATGGTGCTGACCGAGCCCGACGCGGGTTCCGATGTCGGCGCGGGCCGTACCAAGGCGGTTCAGCAGGACGACGGGTCCTGGCACATCGAGGGCGTCAAGCGCTTCATCACGTCCGGTGAGCACGACATGGAGGAGAACATCCTCCACTACGTGCTCGCGCGGCCCGAGGGCCACGGGCCGGGCACCAAGGGGCTCTCCCTCTTCCTCGTGCCGAAGTTCCTCTTCGACGTCGAGACCGGCGAGCTGGGCGAGCGCAACGGCGTGTACGCGACGAACGTCGAGCACAAGATGGGCCTCAAGGCGTCCAACACCTGCGAGATGACCTTCGGCGACCGGCACCCGGCCAAGGGCTGGCTGATCGGCGACAAGCACGACGGCATCCGCCAGATGTTCCGGATCATCGAGTTCGCCCGCATGATGGTCGGCACGAAGGCCATCTCGACACTGTCGACCGGCTACCTCAACGCCCTGGAGTACGCCAAGGAGCGCGTCCAGGGCTCCGACCTCGCGGCCTTCGGCGACAAGGCCGCGCCCAAGGTCACCATCACGCACCACCCGGACGTGCGCCGCTCGCTGATCACGCAGAAGGCGTACGCCGAGGGCATGCGCGCCCTGGTGCTGTACACCGCGTCGATCCAGGACGCGATCGCCGTCAAGGAGGCCGAGGGCGAGGACGCGTCCACCGAGCACGCGCTCAACGACCTCCTCCTGCCGATCGTCAAGGGCTACGGCTCCGAGAAGGGCTACGAGCAGCTCGCCCAGTCGCTCCAGACCTTCGGCGGCTCCGGGTTCCTCCAGGAGTACCCGATCGAGCAGTACATCCGGGACGCCAAGATCGACACCCTGTACGAGGGCACCACCGCGATCCAGGGCCAGGACTTCTTCTTCCGGAAGATCGTCCGCAACCAGGGCGCGGCCCTCAACTCCCTCGCCGAGGACATCAAGAAGTTCCTCGCGCTGGGCACGGGCGGCGAGGACCTGGCGGGCGCCCGCGAGCACCTCGCCAAGGCGGCCGTCGAGCTGGAGGCCATCGTCGGCCTGATGCTCACCGACCTCGCGGCGACCGAGCAGGACGTCAAGAACATCTACAAGGTGGGCCTCAACACCACCCGCCTGCTGCTCGCCTCCGGCGACGTCGTCGTCGGCTACCTGCTCCTCAAGGGCGCCGCGATCGCCACGGAGAAGCTGGAGGCCGCCTCCACCAAGGCCGTGTCCGCCAAGGACGTGGCGTTCTACACCGGCAAGATCGCGGCCGCGAAGTTCTTCGCCGCGAACGTTCTGCCCGGCGTGACCCTCGCCCGCAAGGTGGCCGAGGGCGTAGAACTGGACCTGATGGAGCTGGACGAGGCAGCCTTCTAGGCGACCGCGGAACACGTTCCAGGACAACACCGGTACAGCTTCGCGAATCCCCACATCGCCCTTGTGAGGGCCCGTTCCCAGCCCCGGGAGCGGGCCCTCGTACGTCGTTAAGGTGAACCCCATGAGCGCACCCTCCCGCTTCGACCGCGGCCACACCGACGACCTGTTGTCCTTCCTGGCGGCGAGTCCCACGCCGTACCACGCCGTGGCGAACACCGCCGAGCGGCTGGAGAAGGCGGGCTTCAGGCAGGTCGCCGAGACGGACGCCTGGGAGGGGACGACCGGCGGCAAGTACGTGCTGCGCGGTGGCGCGATCGTGGCCTGGTTCGTCCCCGAGGGCGCGGCTCCCCACACCCCCTTCCGCATCGTCGGCGCGCACACCGACTCCCCGAACCTGCGGGTCAAGCCGCGTCCCGACACCGGCGCGCACGGCTTTCGCCAGGTCGCCGTCGAGATCTACGGCGGGCCGCTGCTCAACTCCTGGCTCGACCGCGACCTCGGCCTCGCCGGCCGGCTGACCCTGCGGGACGGTTCGACGCGGCTGGTGAACGTGGACCGGCCGCTGCTCAGGGTGCCCCAACTCGCCATCCACCTGGACCGTTCCGTGTCGGCGGACGGCCTCAAGCTCGACAAGCAGCGCCACCTCCAGCCGATCTGGGGCCTGGGCGACGACGTCCGCGACGGCGACCTGATCGCCTTCCTGGAGGAGGAGTCGGGGCTCGCGCCGGGCGAGGTCACCGGCTGGGACCTGATGACGCACTCGGTGGAAGCACCCTCCTACCTGGGCCGCGACGAGGAGCTGGTCGCCGGTCCGCGCATGGACAACCTGCTGTCCCTGCACGCCGGCGCCGCCGCGCTCGCCTCCGCCGCCGCCCGCGAGAACCTGCCGTACATCCCCGTGCTCGCCGGTTTCGACCACGAGGAGAACGGCTCGCAGTCCGACACGGGCGCGGACGGGCCGCTGCTCGGCGGGGTCCTGGAGCGCTCGGTGTTCGCGCGCGGCGGGTCGTACGAGGACCGGGCGCGGGCCTTCGCCGGCACCGTCTGCCTGTCCTCCGACACAGGTCACGCGGTGCACCCGAACTACGCGGAGCGCCACGACCCGACGCACCACCCGCGGGTCAACGGCGGTCCGATCCTCAAGGTCAACGTCAACAACCGCTACGCCACGGACGGTTCGGGCCGCGCGGTGTTCGCCGCCGCCTGCGAGAAGGCGGGCGTGCCCTTCCAGACCTTCGTCTCCAACAACTCCATGCCGTGCGGCACGACCATCGGCCCGATCACCGCGGCCCGGCACGGCATCAAGACCGTCGACATCGGCGTGGCCATCCTCTCGATGCACAGCGCCCGCGAACTCTGCGGCGACCAGGACCCGTTCCTGCTGGCCAACGCGCTGACGTCGTTCCTGAAGGGTTAGTCAACTCCCGCCCGGCGCATGGGTGTTGCCTTCCCGGGTACCCGGAGGCGGACCGGGCCGACCGGACCGGACAGGGAGGCGACACTCATGGGCCTGGGCGGATGCATCATCCTCATCGCCGTCGGCGCGATCCTCACGTTCGCGACCGACTGGCAGATGCAGGGGGTCAATCTCGACCTGGTCGGCGTCATTCTCATGGTCGTCGGGCTGATCGGGGTCGTGACGTTCAGCAGCATGGCCCGGCGCCGACGCGTGGTGATACCGGGTCAGACGACCGTCGTCGAGGACGACGAGTCGCGCGGCTACCGCGGCGGCTACGGCGCCTGATCACGGGCGGGCAAGGGCGGACACGGGCGAACAGGAGCCTGATCCACGCCAGTTGGGATCTTTCCACGGTGGATACGTGGGCGTAGTCCGCACTCGGGCCGAATCGCCCGCACAGGACATCCACAGACAACCGTGAGCATTCCGTGACGCGGTGCGCATTGTGCGATTGTGTGAACCTCGTGAAGACTCTGTGCAGTTGAGGGCCCGGGGAGAGGCAGCCCCGGGCCCGTCTCACGATCTTCATGGGGGGCCGCTGCCGTGCTCGAACCACGGCTGGTGGTCCTGATCCCGGCCCACAACGAAGCGGACCGCATCGGTGCCGCGATCGAGGGCCTGTGGCGCCAGACCCACAAACCCGACCTCATCGTCGTCGTCACCGACAACTGCACCGACGACACCGCCGCCGTGGCCGCCTCGCACGGCGCCGAGGTCTTCGCCACCCACGGCAACACCCACAAGAAGGCCGGCGCCCTCAACCAGGCCATCGACTGGGTCCTGCCCCACCTCGACGAACGCGACCTCCTCCTCGTCCAGGACGCGGACACCGTCCTCAACCCCTGGTTCAGCGAGACCGCGATGGCCACCTTCAACCGCAAGGTCGGCGCCGTCGGCGGAGTCTTCTACGGCGAACAGGGCGGCGGATTCCTCGGCCTGCTCCAGCGCATGGAGTTCCAGCGCTACGCCTGGGAGCTGGACCGCACCGGCGGCAAGGCCCAGGTCCTCACCGGAACCGGCACGATGTTCCGCGCCCGCGTCCTGCGGGAGGTCCGGGACGCCCGCCACTCCGGACTGATCGGCGGCGGCACCGGCTACTACAGCCTCGCCTCCCTCACCGAGGACGACGAGATGACCAAGGCGGTCAAGACCCTCGGCTACCGCGCCATGTCCCCGGCGGGCTGCGCGGTCACCACCGAGGTCATGACCAGCCTCCCCAAGCTCTGGCACCAACGCCTCCGCTGGCAGCGCGGCGCCCTGGAGAACCTCCGCGACTACGGCTGGACCAAGGTCACCGTCCGCTACTTCCTCCAGCAGTTCCTGATGGGCTTCGGCGCGCTGTCCTTCCTGGTCTACCTGACCTTCATGGCGACCTACACGACGCTCTACGGCTTCCCGGGCATCTCCCCGTTCTGGACCGCCATCGGCCTGATCTTCGTCGTCGAGAAAACCGTCTCGGTCCGCCGCGCAGGACCCCTCGCGGTCCTGGTCGCCGCGCTGATGATCCCCGAGATGCTCTACGACCTCTTCCAGCACGCCGTCTACTTCACCTCGCTGTGGGGACTGGCCCGCCGCAGCGAGGAGAAGTGGGTGGCCACCTAGCCCACCCCTCACACCCTCACGTCCCTCGCACCCCTCAAGGAGAAACGTCTATGTACGGAAGAGTTGTCGGCGCCGGCACGACCGGCGCCGGTGGGGCCACCCTGGCCGCGACGGGCCTGTGGCTGAACAGCATGGCGATGATGGTGGCGGCGACGACGCTGGTGGCGGCCGGGATGGCGCTGTACAAGCTGGCACCGCGGGCGCGGCGCCGCTGATGACTGCGGCTGCTCGCCTGCGGCTCCGCTGATTCCCCGCTACCGGTCCGCTGATCCCCCGTCTCAGGCGTCCTGGTCGTCCTGGTCGTCCCGGTCGTCCATGCCGGCCAGCACGAGGGGGAGACGGTCCGCCCCGCCTTCGGTGAGGCGGACCGGGACGCCCCAGTCCTGCTGGTGGACACGGCAGGCGGGGTACTCGTTGGCTGGGTCGTCATCGCAGGAGGCGGCCATCGCGGAGACGTGCAACACGCCTTCCGCCACGGCCGGGTCGAGGGCCAGGGTGCGGTTCAGGTCCGTACCCGCGCCCTCACCGGCGAGGAGCAGCCCGGGCGGGGTGGCGGAGACGAGCAGCCGGGTCGAGGGGCCGTAGCGCGTGTCGAGTTTCTGCCCGGCCGGGGCCTGGAAGATGACGTCCAACGTCAGCTCGCCGGAGGCGACTTCGGTGGCCGCGCGCTGGGTGCGATGGGCCACGGACTCGACGCGCACCGCCTCCTCCGGCAGCCGCAGCCGGGTCAGCCGGTGCCGGGCCGACTCGACGACCAGGATGTCGTCGCCGACGAGCACGGCGTCGCTGGGCTCCCGCAAGTCCGTTGCCAGCGTGGTGACTTGGCCGGTCGCCGGGTCGTAGCGGCGCAGGGCGTGGTTGTACGTGTCGCTGATCGCGACCGAGCCGTCCGGGAGCGCGGTGACGCCCAACGGGTGCTGGAGCAGCGCCTGTTCGGCGGATCCGTCGCGATGCCCGAAGTCGAAGAGGCCGGTGCCGACTGCGGTGTGCACGGCCCCGTCGAGGTCCACCCAGCGCAGGGCGGACGTCTCGGAGTCGGCCACCCACAGCCGGTCGGCGGTCGCGGCGAGCCCTGAGGGCTGCGCGAGCCAGGCCTCGGCGCCGGGTCCGTCGACGAGACCCTCGTTGGTGGTGCCGGCGGTGACGAAGACGGTGTTGTCCGCCGGGTCGTAGGCCCAGAGCTGGTGGACTCCGGCCATCGCGATCCACACCTTGCCCTGCCACCAGGCCACGTCCCAGGGCGACGAGAGGCTGACCTCGCGGGCGGGGCCCGACGTGGGCTCGCCCTGCATCCACTGACGGCCCGTACCGGCGAGGGTCGTGACGGTGCCGGTGGCGAGATCGAGCCGTCGTAGCGCGTGGTTCACGGTGTCGGCGACGACGACGGAACCGTCGTCGAGGAGGGCGAGGCCCTGCGGCTCGTTGAAGCTCGCCGAGTCGGCCGTACCGTCACCGAACCCGCGCGCGCCGGAACCGATCCGCCGTACGACGCTCTCCCCGTCCGCCGCCACCTCGACCAGTTGGTGCCGGGTGGTGTCGCTGACCAGGAAGGTGCCGGACGGCAGGGCCAGCGCCTTGCCCGGGAAACGCAGGACCGTCGGCTCCGGCTCCGGCGCCACGTACGGCCCGTCCCCGCGCCGGAGCGTGCCCTTCGCCGTGTGCTCGGTCTCCAGCTCCGTGACCAGGCGCTCGATGGCGTGCGCGTGGCCCTCGCCCGCGTGCTGTGCGACGACGTACCCCTCCGGGTCGATGACGACGAGCGTCGGCCACGCGCGCACGGCGTACTGCTTCCAGGTCGCCAACTCCGGGTCGTCGAGCACCGGATGCTCGACGCCGTACCGCTCGACCGCGTCCACGACCGCCTGGTGCTCGGCCTCGTGCACGAACTTCGGCGAGTGCACGCCGATGATCACCACCGTGTCCCGGTGCTTCTCCTCCAGCTCCCGCAGCTCGTCCAGAACATGCAGGCAGTTGATGCAGCAGAAGGTCCAGAAATCCAGGATGACGATGCGTCCCCGCAGGTCGGCGAGGCTGTACTGCTTCTCGCCCGTGTTCAGCCAGCCGCCCCTGCCGGTGAGCTGGGGGGCGCGGACGCGGGCGCGTCGGGAGGTGCGGGGCGAGGGTGCGTCGGTCATGGATCAAGAGTGCCACCGGCCACTGACAGTCACGCCAGCGCGTGCCCCGTCGTAGCGTCCACATGCTCCGGTACGGCCTCGTGGTGGTCGCCGACCGAGAGTGTGCCCGTCGGTTCGAGGACGAGGATCTCGGACGGGACGGGGGCGTAGGGCTTGTGTTCCGTGCCGCGGGGGACCGTGAAGACGGAGCCCTTGGGGAGGACGACCGTGCGCTCCCCCGCCGGTTCGCGGAGCGCGATGTGCAGTTCGCCGTCCAGGACCAGGAAGAACTCGTCGGTGTGGTCGTGGGTGTGCCAGAGGTGTTCGCCCTCGACCTTCGCGACGCGGACGTCGTAGTCGTTGACGGTGGTGACGATGCGGGGGCTCCAGCGGTCGGTGAAGGAGGCGAGGGCGGCGGGGAGGGAGATGGGTTCCGTGGTGGTCATGCAGTCATCGTCGGGGGTGGCCGGGCGGCTCTGCGAGTGCTAGGAATCGCACATGCCGCAAGGATCCTCTCAGCGCTCTCCGTCACGGCCCCACCGGGTCGCCGTGATCGTCGACGAGGGCACCAATCCCTTCGAAGTCGGTGTCGCCACCGAGCTGTTCGGGCTGCCGCGGCCCGAACTCGGGCTGTCCGGGCCGCTGTACGAGGTGTTGGTGTGCACGCCCGCGCGTGAGGTGCGGATGAACCACGGGTTCTTCACCCTCACCGGGGCGCACGGTCTCGACGCGGTGGACACGGCGGACACGCTCGTCGTGCCGGGGCGGCCCGACAACGTCGTACCGCGCGGGGCCGCCGTCCTGGACGCCATCCGGCGCACCCACGCGCGCGGGGCCCGTGTCATGAGCCTGTGCACCGGGAGCTTCGCGCTCGCCGAGGCCGGGCTGCTCGACGGGCGCCGGGCGACCACCCACTGGATGTGGGCCGACCGTTTCCGCACCCTGCACCCGCGCGTGCGGCTCGAACCGGACGTCCTCTTCGTGGACGACGGGGACATCCTCACCGCCTCGGGCAGCGCCGCCGCGCTCGACCTCGGTCTGCATGTCGTACGGCGGGACCACGGCGCCGAGATCGCCAACGCGGTGTCCAGGAGGCTGGTCTTCGCGGCCCACCGGGACGGCGGGCAGCGCCAGTTCGTGGAGCGGCCGTTGCCCGATGTGCCCGACGAGTCGCTCGCGCCGCTGCTCGCGTGGGCGCAGGAGCGGCTGGGGGAGCCGTTGACGGTGGCCGAGCTGGCGGGCCGGGCGGCGGTCAGTCCGGCGACTCTGCACCGACGCTTCCGGGCGCAGCTCGGGACGACGCCGTTGGCCTGGCTGACCGCGGAGCGGGTGGCGCTGGCGTGCCGGTTGATCGAGCGCGGGGAGGAACGGCTGGACGTGGTCGCCGCGCGGTGCGGTCTGGGGACCGGGGCGAACCTGCGGGTGCGGCTGCGGAGGGAGACCGGATTGAGCCCGTCGGCCTATCGGCGGCGTTTCGGACCGGCTGCCGGGGAAGCCGTAATGTCATGAGATTCCTCGTACGCGATCGGATCCTCGGCTTCGGTGAGGATTACTGGATCGAGGACCAGAACGGCAACAAGGTGTTCCTGGTCGACGGCAAGGCCATGCGCATCAGGGACACGTTCGAGTTGAAGGACACGCACGGGCGCGTGCTCATCGACATCCACAAGAAGATGCTCGCCCTGCGCGACACGATGGTCATCGAACGGGACGGTGAGCCCCTGGCGACCATCAGACACAAGCGGTTCTCCCTGCTGCGCAACCACTACAAGGTGTCCCTGGTCGACGGCACCGAACTCGACGTCAGCGGCAAGATCCTGGACCGCGAGTTCGGCGTCGACTACGACGGCGAGCTGCTCGCGCAGATCTCCCGCCGCTGGCTGCACATCCGGGAGACGTACGGCGTCGACATCGTCCGGGAGGACGCGGACGCGGCGCTGCTGATCGCGGTGGCGGTGTGCGTGATCCACCTCGCGGAGAAGGAGCGGGAGGACTAACCCACTTCCTGGTCGGCGGCCGCACGGGCGCGTGCGCGTGCCCGGCGACGCTCTTGCAGGCGGTCCCCGAAGTAGCCGCCCAGGACGGCCAACGCGCCGAAGACCGCGCTGGCCGTCCAGCTGGGAGAGTCGTCGTCCATCCTGCCCACGAGCCAGACGAACACCGTCACGGGGACCCACGCGACGAGCATGGTGGCGAGTACGGCCCGGGGACGGGCCGCCGACCAGGAGTCGCGGGGTGCGGTGTCGTAGCCGATGCGGGTGTAGTGGGCCTGGCGGCGGCGTTCGAGGCGCAGGAAGGACCAGAACAGCAGCCACGCGCACGTGCCGACGAGGACCGCCCAGAGCGTCGCGAAGTCCAGGCCGACGGCTATGGCGACGAGCAGCCCGACAACCGTGGCACAGCCCGCCGGGTGCCGGGCGGCGAACGCCTGGGGTGCGGGCGGGGGGTTCGCTCCGCCCAGGCCGCGGTCCAGGGACAGGAAAGCGCGTTCGAGTGCGGCCAGGGTCCGGCCGGTTCTGCCGCTCACCTCGCGCCCCGCGGACGCTCCAGCCCCAGCATCCGGTCCTTCAGGGCCGGGAACTGGTCCCTCGTCACGGCCACCTTCGCGGGGTCGAACTCCACCGTGAGGATCTCCTCGCCCGCGCCCGCCTCCGCGAGGACCTCGCCCCAGGGATCGACCACGATCGAGTGACCGGCCTGGGGAACTCCGGCGTGCGTACCGGCCGTTCCACATGCGAGGACGAACGACTGGTTCTCGACCGCGCGGGCCTGGGCCAGCAGGGTCCAGTGCGAGCGGCGGCGCTCGGGCCAGCCCGCGGAGAGGACGAGGGTCTCGGCGCCGGCGTCGACGAGGCCACGGAAGAGTTCGGGGAAACGGAGGTCGTAGCAGGTGGCAAGACCGATGACCGTCTCGGGCAGACGGACCGTCACCAGTTCGCCGCCCGCGCCCATCAGCACGGCCTCGCCCTTGTCGAAGCCGAAGCGGTGGATCTTGCGGTAGGCGGCGGCCAGTTCACCGGAGGGGGAGAAGACGAGGGACGTGTTGTAGAGGGGTCCCTCGGGGGCTCGTTCGGGGATCGAGCCCGCGTGCAGCCAGACGCCCGCGTCGCTCGCCGCCTTGGCCATCGCCTCGTACGTCGGCCCTGCCAGCGGCTCGGCCTGGCTGTCGAACTGTTCGTAGGCGAACGCACCCGTGGTCCACAGCTCCGGCAGGACGACCAGATCGGCACCTGCCTGTTCACGGACGAGGGACGCCATCCGACCCCGGCGAGAATCGACCGATTCGTCCTCTTCTACGGCGATCTGGATGAGAGAGGCGCGCACACTACCACCGTCCTGGCATTCGAGCCGTTCACACGGGCCTACGATCGTCACACGAAAGCACTGCCGGGGTGCCTCACAGCAGCGTAACTTAGCGTTCCAAGACACCCGCCGACAGCCACCTCCCGCTGGCAACGCCGCCCGCCACCCGACCTGTACCGACCGCCGAGGGGTCCCGTTCCGTGAGTCTGCATCCCACTCTCCAGCCCTACGCCGACGCCTGGACCCACTCCATCGAAGCGATATCCGAGCTGGTGACCCCGCTCGTGGAGGGAGAGTGGAACCGGCGAACGCCGTGCCCGGGCTGGTCGGTGCGTGACGTGGTCTCCCATGTCATCGGGCTGGACAACGAGATGCTCGGCGACCCCCGCCCCATCCACACCCTCCCCCGCGACCTCTACCACGTCACCAACGAGCACCAGCGGTACATGGAGATGCAGGTCGACGTACGACGTCACCACACGGCGCCGGAGATGACGTCGGAGCTGGAGTACACGATCATCCGCCGCAACCGGCAACTGCGCAACGAGTCGCGGGAACCCGGCCGGAAGGTCCGCGGCCACGTCAGCACCGAGGTCACGCTCGAAGAGTCCATGCGCACCCACGCGTTCAACATCTGGGTGCACGAGCAGGACCTGCGTACCGCCCTCGGCCGCCCCGGCAACCTCGACTCACCCGGCGCGCACGTCGCCCGTGACGTGCTCCTCGCCGCGCTCCCTAAGATCGTCGCCGACGACTCGGGCGCACCGCGCAGTTCGGCGGTCGTCTTCGACGTGCACGGCCCGATCGAGTTCCTCCGTACGATCCGCGTCGACATCCAGGGCCGCGGCACCCTGGAGACGGCCCCCGCGCTCGGCCCCGCCGCGACCCTGATCCTCGACTGGGAGACGTACGTCCGGCTGGCCTGCGGACGGGTCGCCCTCGACACGGTGACGGACCGCGTCAAGGCGGACGGCGATCCGGAGCTGGCGGCTTCGATACTGCGGAACTTCACCGTCACCAAGTAACGGTCACCGAGCAACGGTCACCAAGGAGGAGCGGGAGCAGCAGGGCGGGGCGCGGCGGAAATTCGTTGTCGCCGGCCGACCGTCCGTCGCTAGCCTCCGCCGCATGTCTGACGTGACGTCCGAAACCGAGAAGACCGAGGCCACCGGCATCATCGGGGCCACCGAGAACACCGAGCCCGGCGACGGGCCACCCCGGCTCACCCGGCTCGCCTTCCACAGCCCGCTCTCCGAGGCGCGCGCCGACGGGATCGTACGGCGACTGGCCGGTGCGGGGCCGCGCACGGTGCTCGACCTCGGCTGTGGCTGGGGCGATTTGATGCTCCGGGTCCTGGCCGCCGTACCGGAAGCGCGGGGTGTCGGGGTCGATGTGAACGCGCGGGATCTCGAGCGTGGGCGGCGTGATGCCGGGGCGCGGGGGCTCGCGGGGCGGGTCGAGTTCGTCGAGGAGTCGGCCGTGGGGACGGTGCGCGGGCCGGCCGATCTCGTGCTGTGTGTGGGCTCCAGCCATGTCCTCAGTACCGAGGAGCCTCCCCGGCACACCACTGAAGCCCTGCGGGAGTTGCGGCGGCTCGTCGCCGACGGGGGACGTGTGCTGCTCGGTGAGGGGTTCTGGCAACGCCCGCCCACGACGGCCGAGTTGTCCGGGATGTGGCCGGAGGCGCGTGCCGGCGAGCACTACGACCTGGGGACGCTCGTCGACCTCGCCGTGGCGGCCGGGTTCCGCCCCGAGTGGGTCGAGACGGCGAACGCGGACGAGTGGGAGGAGTTCGAGTCGGCGTACCAGGCGGACGCGGAGGTGTGGCTGGCCGGGCACGGCGACCACCCCCTGGCCGCCGGGACGCGCGAGCGCCTCGACCGGCACCGGGCCCAATGGCTGAGCTACCGGGGCGTATTGGGGCTCGCCTACCTCACGCTCGTACCCGTCGTGTCCGCGTAAGAAAGTCGTGTGAGGGCGGTGTGAAAAGGGGCGGGGGCGACGGGGCGTGTGGGCGGCACCGGCACCGGTCATCTGCACCGGTCACCGGCACCGGTCATCCGCTCCACCCCGGCAGGGTTACGCCGGCACGTGCACCGTCTCCACCCGGCTCGCCACGAGCCGTTCGCTCTCGCGGCGGGCGGCCCGGCGGCGTAGCCGGAGGATCTGGCTGACGCCGATCGCCTGGAGCAGGAAGATCACCGAGAAGGCGATCGAGTAGTTGTCGCCGGTCGCGTCGAGGAGCACGCCGACCAGGAACAGGGTCGTCATCGAGGCCACGAAACCACCCATGTTGGTGATTCCGGAGGCTGTGCCCTGACGTTCCGGCGGGTTGGCCGGGCGGGCGAAGTCGAAGCCGAGCATCGAGGCGGGCCCGCAGGAACCGAGCACCGTGCACAGCACAATCAGCAGCCACATCGGCGCGTGGTCGCCGGGATAGAGGAGCGTGACCGCCCACACCAGGGCCGTGGCGCCGACCGTGCCGAGCGCCAGCGGCAGCCGCGCCGTGTGGTGCCGGGCGACGATCTGGCCGTAGACCAGGCCGACGAGCATGTTGGACAGGACGACGAGGGTGAGGAGTTCGCCGGCGGTGGCGCGGGACAGGCCCTGGGCCTGGACCAGGAACGGCAGGCCCCACAGGAGCAGGAACACCATCGCGGGGAACTGGGTGGTGAAGTGCACCCAGAGGCCGAGGCGGGTGCCGGGTTCGCGCCAGGAGGCGGCGATCTGGCGGCGGACGTAGGCGGCGCCGCGGTGCGGGAAGGGGGCCGGTTCGTGGCCCTCCGGGTGGTCCTTCAGGAACAGAAGGAGCAGGACGAGGACTACGACGCCCGCGAGCGCGCTGCCCGCGAAGGCGGCCGTCCAGCCGATGCCGTGCAGCAGGCGGGCGATCACCAGGGTGGAGACGAGATTTCCGGCCATTCCCGCGAGGCCCGCGAGCTGCGCGACCATCGGGCCGCGCCGCGCCGGGAACCAGCGGGTGCCGAGCCGCAGCACGCTGATGAACGTCATCGCGTCACCGCAGCCGAGCAGCGCGCGGGAGGCGAGGGCGGTGCCGTAGGAGGGCGAGAAGGCGAAGCCGAGTTGCCCGGCGGTGAAGAGGACCACCCCGATGGTCAGCACCTTCTTGGTGCCGAGGCTGTCGACGAGGAGGCCGACGGGTATCTGCATGCCCGCGTAGACCAGCAGTTGGAGGATCGAGAACGTCGACAGGGCCGAGGCGTTGACGTGGAACCGCTCCGCCGCGTCGAGGCCTGCGACACCGAGGGACGTACGGAAGATGACGGCGACGAAGTAGACGGAGACGCCGATGCCCCACACGGCGAGGGCGCGGCGGCCGCCGGGCGGATCACCGGGGAGGGACATCGCGGAACCGCTGCCGCTAGCGCTGCTGCTCATCGGACCTCGCCCCGGGCCAGGTGGGAGAACCAGTCGACGTGCTGGTGCACGATCCCGGCGGCCGCCTCGGCGTCGCCGGTGCGCAGGGCGTCGAGGATCGCCGCGTGCTCGGTGAGCGTCTTGGCGATGCGGTCGGGGTGCGAGTGCATGATGGCGACGCCCATCCGCAGCTGCCGGTCGCGGAGTTGGTCGTAGAGGCGGGAGAGGATCTCGTTGCCGCCGCTGCGGACGATCTCGGCGTGGAAGCAGCGGTCGGTGACGGCGGCGCCGGCCAGGTCGCCCGCGGCGGCCTGTTCCCTCTGCCGGTCGAGGAGTTCCTCGAGCCGGGCGATGAGGGTCGGCGACGCCGGTACGACCTTGCGGACCGCGTGCTGCTCGACCAGCATCCGGGTCTCCACGACGTCCGCGATCTCCTGCGAGGAGACGGGCAGGACCAGGGCGCCCTTCTTCGGGTAGAGCTTGATCAGCCCCTCGGCCTCCAGCCGCAGCAGCGCCTCGCGCACGGGCGTCCGTGACACTCCGACGGCCTCGGCCAACTCGCCCTCGGTGAGCAGGGTTCCGCCTTCGTAACGCCGGTCCAGGACACCTTGTTTGACGTGGGTGTAGACGCGGTCGGCGGCCGGGGGCTGCTTGACGGCGGGCGGTGAGGCGAGGGACGAAGAGGGGGACGGGTACGGCATGAGGACAGCATAGATACAACACGTACGCATGAGGACCCACGTCCAGGATGCGGACGGAACCGAACGGGGTCGGGGGTGCGTCTAGGGAGGTGCATTTCCTCGGCCGGTTCTCGGGGGCGTTTCACACATTCGGGGAACCCGGCCCAGCAACCGCACAACCTTCTGTGCTACTTACGTGTCACACACGTGCGGCCCTTTCTTTCCCCCCTCCAACTGGGCCGCTCCTCAGGGGCATTCAACGTATTCGGGGTACCTCAGTTGATTACTGCCATTACCGGCATCAAGGGCAGCCGCTTCCGCAGAGCCGCCGCGGTCACCGTGACCGCAGGCGCCGTGCTCGCGACCGGCGCCCTGACCGCGGCACCCGCGCAGGCTGTCACGACGCCGTCGATCGTGGCCAAGGGCGGGTTCGTGATGAACAACGCCACCGGCAAGTCGCTCTACACGAAGGCCGCGGACACCAAGCGGTCGACGGGCTCCACCACGAAGATCATGACCGCGAAGGTCGTGCTCTCCCAGTCGAACCTCAACCTCGACGCCAAGGTCACCATCCAGAAGGCGTACAGCGACTACATCGTCGCCAACACCGCCTCCTCCGCCCACCTGATCGTCGGCGACAAGGTCACCGTCCGCCAGCTCCTCTACGGCCTGATGCTCCCGTCCGGCTGCGACGCGGCGTACGCGCTGGCCGACAAGTTCGGCTCGGGCTCGACGCGGGCGGCGCGCGTGAAGTCGTTCATCGCGAAGATGAACTCGACGGCGAAGACGCTCGGCCTGACGAACACGAAGTTCGACTCGTTCGACGGCATCGGCAACGGCAACAACTACTCGACGCCGCGCGACCTGACGAAGCTCGCCAGCAACGTGATGAAGAACGCCACGTTCAAGACGGTCGTCAAGACCAAGTCGTACAAGGCGAAGACGATCACGAAGACCGGCAGCACCCGCACGATGGCTGCCTGGACCAACACGAACACCCTGCTCAGCAGCTACAGCGGCACGATCGGCGTGAAGACCGGCTCCGGCCCCGAGGCCAAGTACTGCCTCGTCTTCGCCGCCACCCGCAACGGCAAGACGGTCATCGGCACGGTCCTCGCGTCGACGTCGGTCGCCCAGCGCGAGTCGGACGCGAAGAAGCTCCTCACCTACGGCTTCGCGAAGATCGGCTGACGTCCAGTCAGCTTGCTTATCGACACCGAGGGGCCTGCCGCATGCCAGCGGCGGGTCCCTTTGTCGTACGACCGTCACGTGGGGAGTTGAGTCGGCGATGTCGGCGAACGACCGGGAGCTGACGCAGCACTTCGCTCTTGAGGGTGCCCGAACTCTGCTGAGGCGGTACGGGGACTACGGCAGACCCGTCCCTGACGACACCGAAGCGTGGCGGCGGGACCTGTTCCCGGTGATCCGGGGACTGTGGAACGCCGGGGAGGACGGCGGCCGGTGCCTGTACGAGATCGCGGCGCAACTCCACCTGGCAGCCGACCTGTTCGCGCACGACCCGGCCGGCGGACACCCCTGACCGCCATGAACTCGCCCTGCGTTTACCCCGGTTGCACCAGTTCCTGGTGAACTACTACGGCCAGGACGGACTCGCCGTCGACGACGACATGCAGGACGCCACGTTGGAGGAAGGCCTCCGCCTGGTCATCTCGGACACCCACCCGTGGTGCCCCTGGCAGTTACCGGGACTGATCGCCGAGTGCGCGGAGGCGCGCGCGGTGTTCCACACCGAGGAGCAGTTGGATGCGTTCTTCGGCGGGGGCGGGATGGGAGGGGGGTCGGCGGGTGAACGGTTCACCGACTTCTTCCCGGTCGTCATCGATGCCTTCACCGGGCACTTGGGGGAGGCGCACTCGCCGATGTGGGAGCGGGGCTAGACGACACCCAGGTGTGCTGTGAACGCGGCCCAGGTGGTGGGGGTCAGCTGGAGCAGGGGGCCGTTCGGTTCCTTGGAGTCGCGGACGGCGATGGTGGTGGGGATGTTGCGGGCGACTTCGACGCACTCGCCGTGCGCGTCGCCGCTGCTGTACGTGGACTTCGTGAACTCGAACTCGGACAAGGGACCTACATCTCCTTACGGACACTGTCTATGAGACTGAGGGAGCCTTGCTGCGTCAGCGCCAACCGCGTGATGCGGCTGAAGACTTCGTTGTGACGCGCGGCGTCAGCCTCGCTCTCCAGCCAGACCTTCGTCGAGAGAGTATCCGCCTGTACGAGGTCCAGGGCGCCTGGCTCCGCGAAGGAGACCACGGTGAAGGCACTGGTCATACCAGGATGAGCGCCTGCGGTGTACGGCACCACCTGGACCCGTACGTTGGGCGACTGGGCCACTCCGAGGAGATGGTCCAACTGGGCCCGCATGATGTCCCGTCCACCGACCAACTGCCGCAACACCCCCTCGTGCAGCACCGCCCAGAGTTGCAGGGGGTGCTCGCCGGTCAGTCGCACCTGACGAGCGATCCTCGCTTCGACGAAGGGCCCGATCTCGTCGGGGTTCTCCCAGGTTCCGTTGCCCACCGCGAGGGCGCGGACGTAGTCCGGTGTCTGCAACAGGCCCGGGATGAAGGTCAATTGCCACATCCGGAGTTCTGTGGCGATGTCCTCCAGAGCCACATACTCCATCTGTTCCTTCAGCTGCGGATACTGATTCCACCAGCCCTGGACCTTGCGACGGTCCCGGTCCGCCTTCGCGAGGGCCAGGAGCTTACGGATCACCGCCTCGTCGGTCTCGCCGTACAGATGACACAGCGCTCTGACATCGGGATCACGCAACGGCACCTGCCCGCGCTCGATCTTGGCCACCTTCGTGACGGACGCCGTCAGCGCCTCGGCAGCGTGCGGCTGGCGCAGATCACACGCCTCCCGCATCCGTAGCAGCTCCCCACCGAGTCGACGCGCCAACACGGTCGTGATCGTCTTCCCCCGGTTGGGGTCCCTGCCTGCCATATCGCGTTCCCTCCCGCTGAGTCGCCCCAGTCTGAGACCCGGAGCCGAGCAACCACAACTCAGGGACAGCAAGCTTTCTGTCCGATTGGGTTGCTGGCTCACCTTTACAGCGGCTACCGTCAGTGCACAGCAAGCCACCCAGCGACACCAGTTGGCGGAAGTGCACCGCGCTGCCCGCACCCGGCACAGCACGGCAGAGCCACCCCACCTGGCCCCCGTCCCCACACCGCACAAGGAGATGCGCCCCGGTGACCGACTCCTGCCCTCCCGGACTCCCCAAGCCCCACGACCGCCGCTACGACCACTACGACGCCGTGACCTACACCCCGTACCCGATCAACATCCCCCGCGCCCGCAGACACGTCGCCCACCTCACCGCCGCCTGGGGACACCCCCACTCCGCCGGTGACGCGGCGCTACTGGCAAGCGAGTTGTGCACGAACGCCTTACTGCACGGGTGCCTGCGGGACCGTCTGTTCCGGGTGGAGACGTCCCTGACCGGCAACGCCCTGCGCGTCGCGGTCACCGACCCGAGGGGCGAGCGGTTCCCGTTCCCTCAAACCTCCACCCCAGATGACCAGTTCGGCCGCGGACTGCTCATCGTCCGTACGCTGGCCGCCCGTTGGGCCGTGGAGAGACTCACGGTGGGCAAGACCGTATGGGCGGAGTTGGACGTCACGGGCCCTGACGCCTCGCTTCAAGGTCACCGCGAACCGTAGGATTATTGCAACAGCAAGTGACGTGTGATGTCGACGCGACGGGGGCGGAGATACGGCATGGCAGTGCCCGGAACCGGCGCGGGCCAGGGTGGCAACCCTGACCTGCACGTGTCGTCCAAGGACCTCACCAAACTCGCCGCCGACCTCGACGACATGCAGGACCACCTCGACAAGCAGGTCAGACGTATGGACGCGATCGTCGACCGAGTCGAGGCCGGCTGGCGCGGCCCCGCGGCGACGGCGTACCGCGAGTTCCACCGCGCGGCGACCGAGGACGCCGTACGCATCCGCGAAGTGATGAAGCTGCTGGAACAGGCCGTACGGATGAGCCGGGACGGCTTCTCCGCGCACGACATCGAGGTGCTGGAGCACATGCGGACGATCCAGGTCGACGTCGGCAGCGAGGTCGACAAGCTGTCCACGCCGAACGTGGGGGCGACAGGGGATACGCCGACACCGCCGCCCCGCAGCAGCCTCGACTCCTTCTGATTCTTCTGATCCTTCCGCCCGCGGGCCGCCAAGTGCCCATCGACCAGCCATAGTTGCCGACCGATATCCAGGGGGATCATGTCGACCGGGGCCTCCGCCGACGACCACATAGCCGTCTCCTTCGCCACACTCCACGACCTCACCGCCGAGCTGGAGGACATCCTCAAACAGCTCAACACCAAACTCGACGACCTCTACGAGCGGGCCGAACCGGTCGTCCTGTCGTGGAAGGGCGAGGCCCGCGAGGTCTTCGTCGGGAAGCTCGACGAGTGGGACCACTCGGCGCAGGACCTACAGGCCGCGCAGAAGTGGCTGCACGCGTATGTCACCACCGGTCACGCCAACTACGCGGCGGCACACCGGGCGGTGCTGCGGGGTTGGGGGGCCGCCTGATGGCAACGCCCTCACCTCAGCCGAGTCCGTCCACCAGCCCCGCCGCCGGTGACACCGAACCGGCTCCCGAACCCAGTGCCGCCCAGCCCGAACCGAGCCCCGGCACCTCTCCGGATCCCCACTACGAGCCGCCGCCCCCGAAGGCCACCGAATCCGACGGCCGCCCTTCGGACGCTCGCCGAGCGTGGGAACGCGAACAGTTGAAGCAGCCCGCGCCCGACAGCGGGAGCGGCTTCGACATCAAACCGGGGCACGTCTACTACACGTCCACGGTGATCCGCGACGAGCAGTTCACCTTCCACAAGACGGCCGGCCGACTCGTACAGGACGTCGACCATCGACAGGCGGCCGGGAACGGCGGTGGCCCCGACGACTTCGCCGGTGCCTACGACGACGTGGCCAAGGAGTTCCTGAAGACGTGGGCGGAGTGCGTGGCCAGTATCGGCGGCGTCTCGCTCGGGCTGACCAACACGGCGAACAACTACATGGCGGCCGACTGGCACTCCCGCGGCATCTACGGGCCACCGCCCCGCAGGGATCCTCCGATCGGCGTCGGCAAAGTCGCATACGGACCCGTCGCCTCCATCAAGTGGACCGGCACCGGCGACGGTTCGGACATCCCCTTCGTGGCAGCCATCGGCAACTTCCCGGATTTTCTGGCCGACTTGATCAAACCGGCGATCGAGGAAGGGCTGCGACTCGGCAGAACCCACGAGATCACTCCCGGCGCCGAAACGGACAACCTCCGCAGCATCGGAAACGCATGGGAAGCGGCCGGCAAAGCGGCACAGTCATCGGCCGACAGCTTCACCCAGGACATCGAGTATCTGACGGACAGCGGCAACAACGACTGGCAGAGCGCGATGAACGCCTTCTGCCAGTCGATCTGGGGCACCACCGCGTGGGGCGGCCGACGTGACGGCGACAACAACGCCATACCGCCGTCCCAGACCGGCGGCCGTGACTGGCGTACCAATCCGGGCACGGCGCCCGCCGACCGGCGCCCCGTCATCGAGGTCCTCAAGAAGACCGGTGACGACATGAAGCAGATCTTCCACGATGTCGCGGACGCCGCCGAGAAATGCCGGAAGACGACCGAGCGCCTGGCCTTGGAGGCCACGAAGGCGACCGTCAACGACATGGTCCCGGACGGTTTCTCCTGGGGCGAGTTCACGAAGCTGAGTGCCTATGCCACTTTCGCCGAGATCGTCCTGAAGTTCCGGTCACACATGGACAAGGGAGGATGCGATGCCGCCGTCGAGACCTACCACAAGGCGTTCCACGACGGCGCCGATCGCCTCCGTAAACTACTTCCCGAACTGACCGAAGCCGCCATGAGCGCTCCGACGTACGAGGCCGAGGAAGCCCGCGCCGAGGCGTTCGGGGCGCGTTCCCTGACCGAATTCAAACCTGGTCATGTGTGGTCAACACCCGGCGACGCGGACAACGGGATCTACAAAGTCGACCTGGCGTCCACGGAGTGGCTGGAGAATTCCCACACCGTCTCGAAGCATGTCGGCCTGACGGACGACCAGTTGGCCCAACGCCTGCGCGACGACCTGAAGGGTCCGCCCAAGCCGGGAACGACATGGCCCTACGGACAGCCCAAGATCGCCCAGGCCTCCACGTTCAAGGATCTGGAATCCGCCCAGAAGTTGACACAGTACACTCTCGATAAACGTTCGGAAGAAATCCAGGCATGGCTCGACGGGCCACCGAAACCGACACCGGGAAAACGCGAAGACTTCACAGTGGACAACACCCCGTACGGCGTGAGCGGAAGGAGCATTCCCAAATCAGCGATACAGTCGAACCCGCTCCCCTCCGATCAGGCCAAGGATGTCACGGGAGTACAGGTACGTCTTGTCTACAACGACAAACTTGACCCTCCTTTCACTGTCCTGACATCCATGCCGGTCGCCACATAGAAGGGTCAGGTGCTCGACCTTGTCATCCAATAAAAAGAATCTGGCCGACTATTTCAGCGTGTCCGGCGCCAGGCTCCTCCTGTCGTGTTATTCGGGATTCCCCGAAGTGATTCCCGATGACGCGAGTACGTGGCGCGCCGACCTGTTCCCGATGATGCGGGGAATCTGGAACTCCCAGGTATCCGGTGGCCGTAGCATCTACGAGATCTCGGCCCAGCTACGACACGCCGCGGACTTGTTCGAGCAATACCCCGACGGGTCGCACCGGTCACTGAAGAACCTACCGAAAGCGGAATCGGGGTCGAATACGCCGACCACCTATCGACAGATCGCCGATTATGTCGAGCAGTGGCTCTCCCCGTTGAGCAACGAAGAATTGTATGCCGTCCCCATGACCTCGCGAGAATTGCATTTGCGCTTCCCTCGCCTCGACCATATCCTGTCGATCTACTTCGGTCAGGATGGCGTGGCGGTCAGTGACGACATGCAGAGCGCCACTGCGGAGGAGGGTATCCGGATGTACATTTCAGAAACTCACCCCCAATGCCCTTGGCAGCTCCCGGGAGCGGTTGCTGAATGCTCGGAGGCGCTCACGCTTTTCCACACCGAGGAACAACTGGACCAATTCTTCAGTTATGTGGTGCACGGCGGATCGGGCAGTGAGGATTTCACTGACTTCTTCCCCCTCTTCATCCGCCTTTGCACAGAACATCTGAAGGAAGCCCATTCACCACTCTGGCAGTGGCAGGAGCGGTAGGGCCGCCGAGCCGGATCAGGAGAACCCGTTCAGCATGCGCACCCGTACCGCCGCCTACCCCGACCGAGAAACCGCCCAATGGGCCACCCAACAGGTCGTCACCGCCAACGAGCAGGCGATCCATCGCTGGCTCGCCCAGTCCACCCGCCCCCGTCTGACCATCGAGGCGACATGGCCGTCCCGCCCCGCACCGGTCGGACGGGTCCTGCTCCAGGCGATGATGCTGGCCGGGCGAGACCCGGTGGACGTCCGCGCGGCCCGCGTGATCCTGAAGCGGGACGAATCCCGGCCGCACGGCTTCGCCGTCCACGCCACGTTCCCGATGTACCTGTGACGACGACCCGTAGAGGCTGATCCCGTGCCCTTGAGCCCCCTCGAACACGACCGCCGCTACGGCGAGTTGGACCAGGTGATCCGCGCCTACGCCGGGCAGCCGGCGGACGACACCCCGGACAAGCCGAGCGAGGCACTGGTCGCCTACCTGCGCCACACCTGGCACAGCCGACCGTGGGCCCTCGCCGTCGCGGAGCGGCAACTGCGGGAGTACGCCGACAATCCGCCGGGCCGACTCCGCCTGCGGCTAGGCGAGTTCTACGCCATCCCGGACGTGGGGCTCCCCGAGAACGAGATCCAGCAGTGGCTGTACTGTCTCGCCGACCACATCAAGCACAGCGTGGAAGAGGGCGAGGTCCCGCCCCCGGCCACCCCCGTCACCCACTGGGAATGGCACGCCCGCTTCCCGGAACTCGGTCAGTTCCTCGGTGGCTGGTTCTCCCAGGACATGCCGGACGAGTTCGACGACCATGACGCGGCGATCGACGACTACCGGGCTTCGACCGATCCGCAGCTGGTCGCCCGCCTCACCGGCGAACTGCACGAACTGCTCGCCCTGGACCTCGACGAGTCCGACTACGCCCTCGCCGTCGCCGAGTTGGGCATGGAGGTCGACCCACCGACGCCGTACTCACCGAGCGGCTGGCTCGCGCTGGTCGCCGACCGGCTGACCGTACCGCGCGCCGACTACGGGCCCCCGGCGGACCGGAGCTGAGCCGCGCACCCCCGCTCGCAGAGATGCGCGGCCCTGATCCCTGGCCCCCTACCCCCAGGTGATCAACCGCCTCGGCTGCTCAAGAACCGCCGCCACATCCGCCAGCACCTTCGACCCCAACTCCCCGTCCACCAACCGGTGATCGAAGGACAGGGCCAGCGTCGTCACCTGACGGGGCTTCACCTTGCCCTTGTGGACCCACGGCTGGAGTTTGATCGTGCCGACCGCGAGGATCGCGGACTCGCCGGGGTTGAGGATCGGTGTGCCGGTGTCGATGCCGAAGACGCCGACGTTGGTGATGGTCACCGTGCCGCCCTGCATCGCCCCCGGGGACGTCTTGCCGTCCCTCGCCGTCGACACCAACTCGCCCAGCGACTGCGCCAGTTGCGGCAGCGTCTTCGCGTGGGCGTCCTTGATGTTCGGCACGATCAGACCGCGCGGGGTCGCCGCCGCGATGCCGAGGTTGACGTAGTGCTTGAGGACGATCTCCTGGGCGGCCTCGTCCCAGGACGCGTTGATGTCCGGGTTGCGCTTGATCGCCACGAGCAGCGCCTTGGCGATCAGCAGGAGCGGGTTGACCCGTAGGCCCTCCATGTCCTTGTCCTGCTTGAGCTCCTCGACCAGCTTCATCGTCCGGGTCACGTCCACCGTCACGAACTCCGTGACGTGCGGCGCCGTGAACGCCGAGCCGACCATCGCCGCGGCCGTCATCTTCCGGACGCCCTTCACCGGGACACGGGTCTCCCGGGTCGAGTCGTACGTCGGCGTCACAACGGGCGGAGCCACCTGGACCTGCGGCGCCGGAGCCGGTGCCACCGCCGCGTGCACGTCCTCGCGCGTGATGACGCCGTCCGGGCCCGACGGCGTCACCGTCGCCAGGTCGACCCCCAGGTCCTTCGCCAGCTTCCGCACCGGCGGCTTGGCGAGGGGGCGGGATTCCACGACTGCTCCCGGCGCGTGGCCGTTCAGCTCCGCCTGGACCGCCGCCGACGCCTCCTGGGCCGGGATCTCCGCGCCCTTGCGGGGGCGGCGCTTCGTGGCGGACGTGGAGACGCCGTAGCCCACCAGGACCGGTGTGCGGGCCGGAGCCGCGGGCTTCGCCTCCTCCTGTACGGGAGCGGGCTCCTCCTGCACGGGAGCGGCCGGGGTCTCCCCGGGAGCCGCGCCCCCGGACACGTCCACCGCGATGATGGACGTGCCCACGTCCACCGTCGTCCCCTCGGGGAACCTCAGCTCGCGCACCACCCCGTCGTACGGGATGGGCAGTTCCACCGCGGCCTTCGCCGTCTCCACCTCGCAGACGACCTGGCCGTCGGTGACGGTGTCGCCGACCTGGACGTACCACTTGAGGATCTCGGCCTCGGTGAGGCCCTCGCCCACGTCCGGCATCTTGAACTCGCGTACGGACGCTTCTGTCATCGTCGTCACGGCCCTCTCCTCAGTACGCCAGAGCGCGGTCGACGGCGTCGAGCACCCGGTCCAGGCTCGGCAGGTACTCCTCCTCCAGGCGGGCCGGCGGGTAGGGGGCGTGGTAGCCGCCCACGCGCAACACCGGGGCCTCCAGGTGGTAGAAGCAGCGCTCCGTGATGCGGGCCGCGATCTCGCCGCCGGAGCCGAAGAACACCGGGGCCTCGTGGACCACGACCAGGCGGCGGGTCTTCTCGACCGACGTCTGGATCGCGTCGAAGTCCAGCGGGGACACCGAGCGCAGGTCGAGGATCTCCAGGGACCTGCCCTCCTCGGCGGCCGCGTCGGCGGCCTCCTGGCAGAGCTTCACCATCGGGCCGTAGGCGGCGAGGGTGAGGTCCGTTCCCTCGCGGACCACGCGGGCCCTGTGGAGGGGGTCGGGGATCGCCTCGGTGTTGACGTCGCCCTTGTCCCAGTAGCGCCGTTTCGGTTCGAAGAAGATCACCGGGTCGTCGCTCAGGATGGCCTGCTGCATCATCCAGTAGGCGTCCGACGAGTTCGAGGGGCTGACGATCTTCAGGCCCGGGACGTGCGCGAACAGGGCTTCCGGGGACTCCGAGTGGTGCTCCACCGCGCCGATGCCGCCGCCGTAGGGGATGCGGACGACGACCGGGAGCTTGACCTTGCCCAGGGAGCGCGCGTGCATCTTGGCGAGCTGGGTGACGATCTGGTCGTAGGCCGGGAAGACGAAGCCGTCGAACTGGATCTCCACGACCGGGCGGTAGCCGCGGAGGGCCAGGCCGATGGCCGTGCCCACGATGCCCGACTCGGCGAGTGGGGTGTCGACGACCCTGCGCTCGCCGAAGTCCTTCTGGAGGCCGTCCGTGACGCGGAAGACGCCGCCGAGCTTGCCGACGTCCTCGCCCATGATGAGGACCTTGGGGTCGGACTCCAGGGCGGCGCGCAGCGATTCGTTGATCGCCTTGGCCAGCGGCAGGTTCTTGAAGATCGCGGTCTCCGCCATGTCACTTACCCCCTTCTGCGTCCGCGAACGACGCCTGGTAGGCGGCGAACTGGGCCCTCTCCTCGTCGACGAGCGCGTGCCCGTCCGCGTACACGTGCTCGAAGATGGCGAACCGGTCCGGGTCCGGCATGGCACGGACCGCTTCGCGCACTCGCCTGCCCAACGCCTCGCTCTCCGTCTCGAGTTCCGCGAAAAATCCCTCATCCGCGTGGTGTGCGGCCTCCAGATACCGGTGCAGGCGCAGGATCGGGTCCTTCGCCTCCCAGGACTCGCGCTCCTCGTCGGCCCGGTACTTGGTCGGGTCGTCGGAGGTGGTGTGCGCGCCCATGCGGTACGTGTACGCCTCGACGAGCGTCGGGCCCTCGCCGTTGCGGGCCCGCTCCAGCGCCCACTTGGTGACCGCGAGACAGGCCAGGACGTCGTTGCCGTCGACCCGGACGCCCGGGAAGCCGTAGCCCTGCGCGCGCTGGTAGAGCGGGACGCGGGTCTGCTTCTCGGTGGGCTCGGAGATGGCCCACTGGTTGTTCTGGCAGAAGAACACGACCGGGGCGTTGTAGACCGCGGAGAAGGTGAACGACTCGGCGACGTCGCCCTGGCTGGAGGCGCCGTCCCCGAAGTACGCGATGACGGCGCTGTCGGCGCCGTCCATGGTCACACCCATCGCATAGCCCGTGGCGTGCAGCGTCTGCGAGCCGATGACGATCGTGTACAGGTGGAAGTTGTTCGTGGTGGGGTCCCAGCCGCCGTGGTTGACGCCCCGGAACATGCCCAGCAGGTTGGTCGGGTCGACCCCTCGGCACCAGGCGACGCCGTGCTCGCGGTAGGTCGGGAAGACGTAGTCGTCCTCCCGGGTGGCCCGCCCGGAGCCGATCTGCGCGGCCTCCTGGCCCAGCAGCGAGGCCCACAGGCCCAGTTCGCCCTGGCGCTGGAGGGCGGTGGCCTCGGCGTCGAAGCGGCGGGTGAGCACCATGTCGCGGTACAGGCCGCGGAGCTCTTCGGGGGTGATGCCGGCGACGTACTTGTCGTACGGGGCGGTCTTGGCGTTCTTGACTCGCTTGCCCTCGGGCGTCAGCAGCTGGACGAGGTCCGGGTCGGCGCCCTTGGCCTTGCTTCCGGCGCTGCGTCGCGGCTTGCGCGGGGCAGTGCTCTCCACGGTCACGTGTGCTCCTCCGTCGGTCCGGCTCCCCGGGTTCGCCGGGTGCCAGTGCGGCTCACCTGCGCCCCACGGACGCACAGGGTGGGTGCGGTTCGTCGGGAACAGGCGTGACAGGTGCCCCGGCGAGCGCCCTGCAACAGGCACGTTACCCAGTGCTCCACAATTCTGTGAAACCCCTCCTGACCTGCGATTTTGCTTGGATTTCCAAGTAAATCGCGAAAGTCGGGAACAAGTCCTGGTCACAGCCTTGCAGGGGGCCGGAACAACGGCACGTTATCCCGCTCACCTCGGGCACGGGAAGAGCCTGTATGTGAGACTTACCGCGTGCCCGGAGACGGAAAAATCAGCGTATTTCTACTCGACGACCATGAAGTGGTCCGGCGTGGCGTCCACGAGATGCTCTCGGTCGAGGACGACATCGAGGTGGTCGGCGAGGCCGGCACGGCGGCCGACGCGCTGGTACGGATCCAGGCCGTGCGCCCCGATGTGGCGATTCTCGACGTGCGCCTCCCCGACGGCAGCGGGGTCGAGGTGTGCCGCGAGATCCGCGCGCGGGACGAGTCCGTGCAGTGCCTGATGCTGACCTCGTACGCGGACGACGAGGCCCTCTTCGACGCGATCATGGCGGGCGCTTCCGGGTACGTCCTGAAGGCCATCCGGGGGCACGAACTGCTGAGTGCCGTACGGGACGTCGCGGCCGGCAGGTCGCTGCTCGACCCGGTGGCGACCGCCCGGGTGCTGGAGCGGCTGCGCAACGGAGGCCCGCAACAGGACGAGAAGTTCGACTCCCTCACCGACCAGGAGCGCAGGATCCTCGATCTGATCGGGGAGGGGCTCACCAACAGGGTGATCGGCGAGCGGCTGCACCTCGCGGAGAAGACCATCAAGAACTACGTGTCGAGTCTGCTTTCCAAACTGGGTATGGAGCGGCGCTCGCAGGCGGCGGCCTACGTGGCACGGAAACAGGCACAGAGACAGGTCGAGCAGCAGCGTCATTAGGGACCAAAGACCCCTCCCCTGGGCATGCGGTCCGGCCGACAGTGTTCCTATGTCCCTCGACACACAGCCCGGCGCCGAACAGCTCGCCGTCGATCTGCTCGCCCGCACCGATCACGGCAGGGTCGCCACCACCCTGCGGGCGCTGCCCTTCCTGGCCTTCGCCAGCCACATCGTCCAGGACGGCCGGCTGCTGCTGCGCATGCCCCGGAGCTACGGCTACCACCACGCGTGCGTGGGCAGCGTCGTCGCCTACGGGGCCGACAACCTGGGCTCGGCCGGGCCGGGCGAGGGCCTGTGGTCCGTGCAGGTCGTGGGCGCGTGCGAGCCCCATGAGCCGACGGCCGACCAGGTCGAACGGTTCGGCCCCGCTCCGGCCACGGTGGACGGGGAGTCGTACGAGCCGGTCTATCTGCGCATCGAGCCGCAGCTGGGCACCGTGCACTCGACGGACGGCGGTCTGGAACGGCGCTTCGGGCACACCTCGTGACCGAAAGCGACCATCGACGACCGAGCGGTGACTTTCTGTGACAAACCGCAGCTCACGGCCCCGTCTCGTGCCCTAGCATCGGCCGCGTGCCGCCCTTACGTGTACCACCCCCCGTGCCCCACGCGCCCCCGCTGGGCGCCCTCCTCCGCCAGTACGCCGCCGGGTCCGCCGTCACCTGCGAACCCGTCGAACAGGGCCTGCTGAACCGCGGCTACCGACTCCGCACGACCCGGGGCAGCTACTTCCTCAAGCACCACTTCGACCCCGAGACCGCGGACCCGGCGGCGATCGCCCGCCAGCACACCGCGACCCGGCGCCTGGCCGACCTCGGCGTCCCCGTGGCACCCCCGCTGCCCGCCCGCGACGGCCGTACGGTCGCCGTCGTCGGCGGTCACGCCTACGCCCTGCACCCCTGGATCGACGGCAGGCACCGCCACGGCGGCCAGTTGACCACCGACCAGTGCGGACGCCTCGGCGCGCTCCTGGGGGTCGTCCACGCGAGCCTGGAACGGGTTATGCCGGGGCGCCGGGAGGAGTGCGCGCCGGGGGCCGACCCCGCCGACACCTTCGCCCTCATCGACGACCTGCTCGGGCACGTCCGCCGGCACCGGCCCGCCGACGCCTTCGACGAACTGGCCCGCCACCGGCTGCTGGAGCGAAGGGAGTTGCTGGAACGGCACGCGGACCGGCGGCCGCCGAGCGGGGCTTCCGTGGGGTGGGTGCACGGGGACTTCCACCCGTTCAACCTGCTCTACAAGGGCGACGCCCCCGCCGCGATCGTCGACTGGGACCGCCTCGGCGTGCAGCCCCGCGCGGAGGAGGCCGTACGCGCCGCCGCGATCTTCTTCGTACGGCCGGACGGAGCCCTGGACCTGCCGAAGGTGCGGGCGTACGCGCACGCGTACCGGCGTTCGGCGCGCGCCGGCCCCGCCGAACTCGCCGCCGCGGTGCACCGGGTGTGGTGGGAGCGCCTCAACGACTTCTGGATGCTGCGCTGGCACTACGAACGCGGCGACACCCGCGCGGACCCCCAGTTCCCGGCGGCCTCGGCGCTCGCCGTGTGGTGGACGCGGGAGTACGACGCGGTGTGCGAGGCGTTCGCGGAGGGCGCCCCCTAGGCACCGGTAAACAGCACGCGCGCGTGGACCCCTGTTACGGGGTGCACGCGCGCGTGAGTGTTTCGGTGCCGGTGATCCGGGCCGGGTCAGCCGCCGCCCAGGGCGCCCGCGACGGTGCCGCCGCTGTCGTCACCGCCGTCGTCACCGGTGCCGCCCGTGTCCGTCGGGTCCGCCGAGGTCGTCGTGGACGGGGTGTCCGACGGCTCGCTGGAGGTCGTCGCGGACGGGGTGCTCGACGGCTTCTCGGTGGCCGTCTCGCTCGGGGTGTACGAGGGCGTGTACGACGGCGTGTAGTTCGAACCCGAACTCGTCCCGCTGTCGTCCGTGTTCGTGTCGCTCGGCGAGGCGGTCGTGTCGTCGCTCGGCGACTCGGTGTCCGTGTCGTCGGTCGCGGACTGGGAGGTGGTCGGCGACTGGGTGGTGCCCGAACCGCCGCTGCCGTTGCCGGTGGTGTTCAGGGCCAGCGCCACGCCCGCCGCGATGGCGATCACCGCGAGCACCGCGAGGATCCACAGCTTGCCGCGGCCGCTGCCGTGGTTGCCGTGCCCCTCGAAGCCGCCGTCGTCGCCGTTGCCGTAGCCGCCGGGCAGGATCGGCTGCGGGATCTGCGTGGTGCCGGAGGCGTCCTGGTGCATCACGGTCGTACCGGCGAAGCCCCCGGGCGGGGTCCCCTGCCCGTTGGCCACGGTCACCGGGCCGGTGTTCCAGGTGCCGCTGTGGCCGCCCTGGTCGTAGAGCATCTGCAGGCCGTACTGGACGAGCCCGCGCATCTCCTCGGCCGTCTGGAAACGGTCGTCCGGGTCCTTGGCCAGCGAGCGCATGACGAGGCCGTCGAGCTCCGGCGGGCAGACGCCGTTCGACGTCTGGGACGGCGGCACCGGGATGTCCTGGACGTGCTGGTAGACCACCGACAGGGGCGTCTCGCCGGTGAACGGGGGCCGCAGCGCGAGGAGTTCGTAGAGGAGGCAGCCCGTCGCGTACAGGTCGGAGCGGTGGTCGACGGCCTTGCCGAGCGCCTGCTCCGGGGAGAGGTACTGGGGCGTGCCCATGACCATGCCGGTCTGCGTCATCGTCGTGGACGCCCCGTGCAGGGCGCGCGCGATGCCGAAGTCCATGACCTTGACGGCGCCGTTGTGCGTGATGATCACGTTCGCGGGCTTGATGTCACGGTGCACGATGCCGTGCTGGTGCGAGTAGGCGAGCGCCTCAAGCACCCCGGAGACGATGATCAGGGCCTGCTCGGGCCCGGGCGCCTCGGCGTTGAGGAGGAGGTCGCGGATCGTGCGGCCCTCGACGATCTCCATGACGATGTACGGCACCGACATGCCGCCCACGTAGTCCTCGCCGGAGTCGTACACGGCGACGATCGCGTGGTGGTTGAGCCCGGCCACCGACTGGGCCTCGCGCGTGAAGCGGGCCTTCGACGTCGGGTCCTCGGCCAGGTCGGAGCGGAGCAGCTTGACCGCGACCGTGCGCCCCAGCCGTACGTCCTCGGCCGCGAAAACCTCGGCCATACCGCCCCGGCCCAGTCTGTGGGTGAGCCGGTAACGGCCGTCGCCGACCAGTCCGCCGTTACCCCACAGCTCCGGTGCGTCCGACATTCCGCCGCCAGCCGCCTCGGGGTCGGACGGGCCCTGAGCGTGCTGCTGTGCCATCAGTCCTCGCCGTCGTTTCTGCCCGCGGTGCGCGCGGTGTTGTTACGGTCTCCGTCGGCCACGCTACAGGCTCGGCGCAAGCCGCCGTTCCGGGATCAGTGCCGGAATCGTCCATAGACGGACCGGTCATCAAATCGGTATCACGGGCCGTCGTGCAAATTCTGTGTACCGCCGGTACAGCACCTGTAACGCTTCCACGACTCTTCTTTCGCGTACGGTCACGGATCGGGCACCGCGCTTGACGTGTCAGTGCCCTCCGGCAGACTTGGCCGGGAATGACACTTTCGATCACCGAGCCGGCGCCGATGGGGGACACGGAACATGAGCCAGGACGGCCCACAGGACCGGTATGCGGGGCGTGCGTTCGCAGGTGGCCGGTACCAACTGCGCGACCTGCTCGGCGAGGGCGGCATGGCCTCGGTGCACCTGGCGTACGACTCGGTGCTCGACCGCCAGGTCGCGATCAAGACACTGCACACCGAGCTCGGCCGGGAACAGGCCTTCCGTGAGCGCTTCCGCCGCGAGGCCCAGGCCGTGGCCAAGCTCACCCACACCAATATCGTCTCCGTCTTCGACACCGGCGAGGACGCGCTGGACGGCACGACGATGCCGTACATCGTCATGGAGTACGTCGAGGGCCGCCCGCTCGGCTCCGTGCTCGACGAGGACGTACGGCAGCTCGGCGCGATGCCCGCCGACAAGGCGCTGAAGATCACCGCGGACGTGCTGGCCGCCCTCGACATCAGCCACGAGATGGGCCTGGTCCACCGGGACATCAAGCCGGGCAACGTGATGATGACCAAGCGCGGCGTCGTCAAGGTCATGGACTTCGGCATCGCCCGCGCCATGCAGTCCGGGGTCACCTCGATGACCCAGACCGGCATGGTCGTCGGCACCCCGCAGTACCTCTCACCGGAGCAGGCGCTCGGCCGGGGCGTGGACGCGCGCAGCGACCTGTACTCGGTCGGCATCATGCTGTTCCAACTGGTCACCGGACGGCTGCCGTTCGACGCGGACTCGCCGCTGGCCATCGCGTACGCGCATGTGCAGGAGGAGCCGGTCGCGCTCTCCTCGATCAACCGTTCCCTGCCGCCGGCGGTGGACGCGCTGGTCGCCCGCGCGCTGAAGAAGAACCCGAACGAGCGCTTTCCCAGCGCCGAGGCCATGCGCGACGAGTGTCTGCGCGTCATGTCCTCGCTGCACGCGGCCGCCCCGAGCATCGTGCCGGGCGCGCCCGCGCAGAGCGGCGCGGGCGTCGGCTCCGCGGTCTTCCCGCCGGTCGACCAGACGGCCCCGGCACCCACCGGCCCCGTACAGACGCCGTACCAGCCGGGTCCCTACGGCGGCACGCCCGCGCCCGCTCCTGCCTACGGCTATCCGCAGCACGCGGGCTACCAGCCGCAGCCCTCGATCGGGTTCGGGCAGCAGGGCATCTCGACCCCGCCGCCGTACAACCTGACCCCGCAGCACCCGACGCCGGCCTCCGGGGGAGGCGGCGGCAGGAGCAGCAAGCCGGTGATCATCGGCTCGGTGGTCGTCGCCCTCGTCGCGGTCGGCGCGCTGATCGTCGCCCTGTCGATGAACGGCGGCGGCGATGACGACGCGAAGGGCAGTGACAGCAGCGCGAGCGCGAGCACCTCGGCGACCGCGGTCGAGGGACACCGCGACGGCGACCAGACGAAGACGATCGCGACGACCGCGTGCAAGGAGCCCGAGGAGTCGTACAACGACCCCAGCAAGATCCAGATCCCGGACTTCCAGTTCAAGTACATCGACTCGGTCAAGACCTGCCTACAGGCCGCGGGCTGGAAGGTCAAGATCAAGTCCGAGGACGAGAACACCTACGGCCAGGGCACGGTCATGGACCAGTTCCCCGCGGCCGGCACAGACGTGGACCCCAAGGACATGCCCCAGATCCAGCTGGGCGTATCGACGGGCAACCCGTCCTGACCCCCGAGAGCGCCCCGTCCCGACCCCGGTGACGGTCATGTGGAAGGGCCCGGCAGCATCGGCTGCCGGGCCCTTTTGACGGTGCGGGTTCGTGCGCGGGTTCGTCTGCGGGTTCGTGTGCAGGTACTACAGGTACGGGCCGCCCACGCGGCCGCCGCCCGGCTGCCCCTCCTCGGCGCCGTCGCCGACACCCGGCGGCAGGGCCCGCCGCATCTGCTCCAGCTGCGCCCGCGCGGCCATCTGCTGGGCGAACAACGTGGTCTGGATCCCGTGGAACAGCCCCTCCAGCCAGCCCACCAACTGGGCCTGCGAGATGCGCAGTTCCGCGTCGCTCGGCGTCACGTCGTCCGTGAACGGCAGCGACAGCCGCTCCAGCTCCTCCACCAGCTCGGGCGCCAGACCGTCCTCCAGCTCCTTCACGGAGCTGCGGTGGATCTCCTTGAGCCGGGCCCGGCTGGCTTCGTCGAGGGGAGCCGCACGCACCTCCTCTAGAAGCTGCTTGATCATGCTGCCGATCCGCATGACCTTGGCCGGCTGCTCCACCATCTCCGTCACCGGGATCTCGCGGGAGTCCTCGTCCCCGGTGCCACCGAGCGCCATCCCGTCCTGTCCCACGACCAGGATCTGAGGCTTCTCCGGTGACCTTTCGTTCCTCGGCATCTCCATCCCGCCATTCTCTCGCACTCGTACTCCTCACCGCCGGGGTGCCCCCCTCGAAGAGTGATCCACCGTTTCCGCTTGGCCGAACCCGGAGTGCCGGAGCGTCCACCCGGTGTGACGCTGGTTGCGTCGATCTTGCCGCCTCGGCTCGGGAGGGGGTCACGGACGTGACTCCATGGCTTCGCACAACGGGACTGCTGCTGGTGCTGGGCACCGGCGCGGTGGTGAATCCGTACGGAGGTGTTCCGGCGTACGGAGGTGTCCTCCTGGCGTACGGAGTGGAGGTGGGGAGCGGTGCGAGCACCGGCGGTGCCGGTGATGCCGGTGATGCCGGTGATGCCGGTGATGCCGGAAGTGCCGGTGATGCCGGAAGTGCCGGGGATGGTCGCGTCGCGGTCACGGCGCCCGCGTCCGGCTCTGCCTCGGCCTCTGCCTCTGGTTCCCCCTCCGCCTCCGCCTTGAGGCCTGCTTCCGGCCCCGACGCCGCCCGTGCGTCCGCTGAGCCGTCCAGGGCCGGAAACCTCGCGGGCGAAGGGCGGGAACGGCCGGGCCGTACCGCGGAGCCGACCGCGGACGAGGACGAGAGCGGAGGTGGGGGCGAGGGCGACGACGATGACACGGCCGGCCTGAAAGCGGACGGTGACGACGACGGGAGCCGCTCGGACAGTTCCGCCGGTCCCGGCAGTCCCGCGCCCGCCGACTCCGCGTCCTCCCAGGAGGCAACACCCGTGCCGACCTCCCCACCGCTCCAGCCCCTGCACCGGACGGTCACCCACGCCGAGGACCCCGCCGAGCCCGTGCTGCGGATCCTGCCGCTGGGCAGCGGCCTGATCCTCATCGGGCTCGGCCTGGGCCTCGCCTTCATCGCCCTCCGGGTGCGCCGTAGCTAGGAGCTGCCGGGCCTACGGCGCGACGAGCAGCACCTTGCCGATGTGCCCGCTGTCCTCCAGCACCTGGTGCGCGCTCCCCGCCTCGCTCATCGGCAGCTCCCGGTCGACGACCGCCCGTACGTGACCGCCCTCGATCAACGGCCACACATGCTCGCGTACGGCCGCGACGATGGCAGCCTTCTCGCCGAGCGGGCGGGCCCGCAGCGAGGTCGCGCTGATCGCGGCCCGCTTGCCGAGGAGGGCGGCGATGTTCAGCTCGGCCTTGATGCCACCCTGCATCCCGATGATCGCGAGCCTGCCGTTGACGGCGAGTGCCTGGACGTTGCGGTCCAGGTACTTGGCGCCCATGTTGTCGAGGATGACGTCGGCGCCCGCACCACCCGTGGCCTGCTGGATCTCGGCGACGAAGTCCTGCTCGCGGTAGTTGATGAGGATGTCGGCGCCCAACTCGGCGCAGTAGTCGAGCTTTTCCTTCGTACCGGCGGTGACGGCGACCTTCGCGCCGACGGCCTTGGCGAGCTGGATCGCCATGGTGCCGATGCCGCTGGAACCGCCGTGCACGAGGAGTGTCTCGGCGGGGCGGAGGTGGGCGACCATGAAGACGTTCGACCAGACCGTGCAGACCACCTCGGGCAGCGCGGCGGCCTGCTTCAGGTCGACGCCGGCGGGCACGGGCAGCAACTGCCCGGCCGGAACGGCCACCTTCTGGGCGTAGCCGCCGCCCGCGAGCAGCGCGCACACCTCGTCGCCGACCGACCAGCCGGACACCCCGGGGCCGATCTCGGTGATCCGGCCGGAGCATTCGAGGCCGGGGTAGCGGGACGCGCCGGGCGGCGGGTCGTAGAAGCCCTGGCGCTGCATGATGTCGGCCCGGTTGACCGCGCTGGCCACCACCTCGACCAGGACCTCGCCCTCGCCGGGCACCGGGTCCGGGACCTCGCCCCACACCAGCGCTTCGGGTCCACCAGGTTCGGGAATCGTGATCGCATACATGAGGCCGACGCTACTCCTCGTCATACGGCCGACCGCCGAAGGTGGGTCACTCCGGCAGTGGCCGAGGTGTGTCACTCGGGCAGCGGCCGGGTGTGCGGCGCGACCTGCGAACCCGGTGAGACCCGCACGATCGTGATGAGCCGGTCCGTCAGCTGAAGGGATCCGATGGCCGGGTCGTCGTAGCCGAGGACCCGGTGTCCGCGTACGACGCTGACCACCAGGTCGTCCGTGTCGCGCGGCGACTTGCCGACCTCGGCCTTTATGACCGGGCGTTCGGTCATGTCGAGGCCGCTGCCCTGCTGGATGAGGTCCTCCATGACCATGCCGGCGGCGGGGCTGAGCACGGACAGGCCGAGCAGGCGGCCGGCCGCGCTGGCGCTGGTGATGACGGCGTCGGCGCCGGACTGCTTGAGCAGCGGCGCGTTCTCCTCCTCGCGGACCGCGGCGACGATCTTCGCGCCGCGGTTGAGCTGCCGGGCCGTGAGGGTCACCAGCACGGCCGTGTCGTCGCGCTGCGTCGCGATGATGATCTGCCGCGCCTTGTGCACCTCGGCGCGTTTGAGGACCTCGCTGCGGGTGGCGTCCCCGACGACCCCGACGTATCCCTCGCTGCTCGCCGCCTCGATCGCCTTCCCGCTGGGGTCGACCACGACGACCTGTTCCTTCTTCAGCCCCGTCGCGCACACGGTCTGGATCGCCGACCGGCCCTTCGTACCGAAGCCGATGACGACGGTGTGATCCCGCAACGTGGACCTCCAGCCTTTCAGAAATCATTGGGCGTTGGCTCACGCACGCGGCCCACGCTCCCAAACTGAGCTCCTGGCCAGGCAAAGACGCGAACCGCCCCCGCAGGATGACCGCACGGATCTTGATCGACAAGCGGATCTGCCCCTTGGGATCACGCCCTTGGACACCCAGCTGGCGCCTCAGCCCCCGCGCGGCCGGGGCAGTTCACTGTCAGTGGGGCCCGATAGACTCGAAACTTTGGGCAGTTGCAGGCGTCAGGCACAACATGTAGTAGCGAACAGATCCTCAATGCCCACAAGTTGTGGTTGGTTCAGGACTTTCGGCAGAGGAACGCGGTACGATCTGACGCAGCGTGAAAGACCCCAGCCCGGAAAGGCCGAGTTGAGGTCTGCACTGTCTGAACTGGGGTCTACATGCGTTGTCGAGGCGCCGTTTGACCCTACATGGAGTCAGCTTCCTCTAGAAGCCCACGGCTCTTCAGGCCTGTGTCCAGCTTGAAGGGCAGGTGATCAAAGATGGCCACAAAGAAGATCAAGCCCGGCACGCCGGCACCCAACTCCGGGCAGTACCGTCCCGTTGGGGGCGGCAGCGAGGTGACCGCCGTCCAGGGCAAACCCCTGCCGCCGACGCCTAAGCCGGGAACGGGCTGGAAGCTGGTCGATAAGACCAAGCACAAGCCCAAGGGCAAGTAAGTAGCGAGGGGGGGCAGGCCCATTGGGTGTGCCCCCCCTCGTCGTTTCAGTCCGCCAGGGGCAAGTACACCCGGTTCCCGCTCGCCGCGAACTCCTTCGACTTCTGCAGCATCCCCTCAGCGACCTCCTCAGCCGTTGCCCCCGCAGCCGCCGTACCGCCGAACTGCGCTGTGATGCTTTGGCTGATCTTCATCGAGCAGAACTTCGGCCCGCATACAGGGCAGGATCTCCAGAGGACGGGGTGTCGCCCTCAGCGATCCATGACGGATTCAGCGGCATCAGGGATCATGATGCTGAGTACCTGGATCACCAGCGCTGGGGGCACGCGATGAGGAACGACGAGCGACCATCGCTCAAGAGCGGGAAGTTCTCAATCCTTCGGTCCCTCTGGTACCGCTCGCATGCCGAGGCCCGAGACGACGCCGAAGCAGGTCGCTCCATCACGATGCCGGCGCAGAGTGCCGTGCCTCCACTTCAACAGGTGCTGCGGCGCCTGGCTTTGGGTCTCCTGGTGCTCGCCGTAACCACGTTGATCGTCTACGTCGACCGCGACGGCTACAACGACAACTCCGACGGCTCGGTCGACCTCCTCGACTCGGCGTACTACGCCACCGTCACTCTCTCCACCACCGGCTACGGCGACATCACCCCGGTCAGTGACCCCGCCCGGCTCACGAACATCCTCGTCATCACACCGCTGCGAGTGGTCTTCCTGATCATCTTGGTCGGCACCACGCTCGAAGTGCTCACCGAGCGCACCCGGCAGCACGTTCGTGTGCACAGGTGGCGTTCCCGAATCCGAGATCACGTCGTCGTTGTCGGCTACGGCACCAAGGGGCGCCACGCTGTTCAATCGCTCCTGGGCCAGGGCGTACCCAAAGAGCGGATCATCGTCGTGGACCCGGTGCGGAAGGCCGTGGACGCCGCCAACAGTGACGGACTCGTGTCCGTGTGCGGAGACGCGACCCGTGCCGACACGTTGCGGAAAGCCGAGACGCAAAACGCGGCCCGAGTCATCATCGCTCCCCAGCGTGACGACACCGCCGCCCTGGTCACCCTCACAACCCGCCAACTCAACAGACGTGCATCCATCGCTGTCGCAATCCGCGAGGACGAGAACGTACCGCTGCTGAAGCAGAGCGGCGCCGACACGGTGATCACCAGCTCCAGCGCCGCCGGCCGCTTGCTCGGTGTGGCTACAGCCAGCCCGCACTCAGCCAACACCCTGGAAGAACTCATGACCTACGGCTCTGGCCTTGATCTCATCGAGCGCCCCGCATCCAAAGATGAGGTAGGACGTTCTCCGCGTGAGAGCAAGGACTTGGTCGTGGCCGTCGTCCGCCGTAAAGAGGTTCTGGCCTACTCCGAGCCAGAGGCACAAATCCTCAAGGCCGGAGACCGCCTGATCACAGTCGAGCGGTCCGTACCGAGCATCTGATCAGGCAAAACTCGCTGGAGATTGGTGGCACATTCACCAAACCATTGGCTCCGGCGGTTTAAGGCACCCGTAAATCCACGACATGCATGCGTGCAGTGTTTCTGGCCGAACTCGATGTCAGCCAGAAGCACTGCACGCCTAAAACGGGAGCGAGGGATCGGCGCAGCCAACCGTAATGCTCCTGGTGAACTATTTAGTTCCCGGATGGTTGGGTGATGACGATCCGCCAGATCACCGAATTGGCTGCTGAGAACTTCCACGCCAGTTCGTGCATCTTGGCGTGCGGTATCTCGGCAGTGAACACGCCGCTCCCGTCACCGCACTGAGACCCGATGAGGGACTTTCCAGCTGCGATTACGTTGAACTTGGAGGGACCGGCGCATGTCCACATCACCGTGACGGATGAGGCTTTCCCCGCTGATGCCGGAAGCGTGACGCCGCCCGCACCATGCCCCGACCTCGTGTACAGCGTCTTCGACCCGACAGGGAGTGACGACTGGACCGGATTGGGAAGGCGGTCCGGGCTCGTCGGGGTCTGCGCCGGAGAAGGGGTCGCGTCGGATCCCGTCGTCGGTTTGGCCGGTGACGACGTCGACCCGTGGGTGGCGGTCGCATGGGAGTGAGAGCCGCCGGAACAGGCCGATACCAGGGCCAGGGCCGACAGGGATGCGGCCAGCAGGGAGCGCTTCATCAGGTCGTCCTCAGCTCACGAGTGGGCGATGTAGGGCGAGAGCGCCGGGAGCTTGGCGGTCCCGTGGTTCGAGACGATCCACTTGCAGCCACCGTTGTAAGAACCGCGCTCCCAGTTGAAGGAGTAGCCCTTCGAACCAAGGGCAAGCCATCCATCCGCCTGGTTCGCCGGAACTTTCCACGCCCCACCGAGGGTGACGGTGGTGGTCTTGGCGTAGGAGATCGAGGCGCTGATGGTCTCCTCGGCGGACGCGAAGAGGACTCCCTCGCTGAACTTGGCCGCATACGTGACGGTGCCGGTCCACGTGTGGCCCTGAGCCACCGAGACCGAAAGAAGGATGCCGGACTGTCCATGGACGGTCTTGGTCTTGTCACCGACGAACGTGCTCTTGACTTTGGAGAAGGAGAAGCCCGGGTCGGCCGGGCAGCCGTCCGGGTGGACCGTACTGTCGACGTCGGCGTCGGCCGGCGCCTGAGGGATGGGGTTCCCGTCCTGGTCTGCATTGTCAGGATTGGCCGTCGTCGGGGTGTCCACCGCAAAGGCAGTGCCCGCCCCTCCCCCTCCTACAGCCAGAAAGGCGGTCAGTACAGCGGCTGTGCATGCGCGAGTCAGCGTGGCGTTCATTGGTTCCCTCCGTTTCGCCCCCTCCGGGAGCGACATGAACAGAACAATCATCGAATGCCTGGGTGATCGTCAAGAAAAATCGAACATTCTGAGCGAGACTTGAGCTTGGCGATTGACTCGGGGCTACTTTTCACGGCACGCCCCCTTGCGGGTAAGTAAGAAAAATCCCCCACACCTTCGGCACAAATCGACCACGCACGCGTGGGGATATTGCCTTTTCTATTCCCTCTTTACCTGATCAAGGAAATCCAAGGATTGATTCTTGGTTATCTGATGATGGCTACACACTCGATCGTGGCCTAGGCCGCGTCCCCAAACTCCGGGAGATACCCGAGGTGGTCGTAGCCCATGTGCGCGATCGGGCGGGGCTCGCTGCGGGGACGGTGCCACAGGCAGACTCCGAGCGGAGTGAGGAGCGCTACCGGACGGCCGTACGTGAACGCTTGGAGCTGAGGCACAGACCGGGCGAGGCCCGCGCAGTCGCGGAGGCGGCAATGCGGGCGGCGGCGCCGGTGAAGGCCCATACCGCTGACCTGGTGAACATGGCGCTGGACAACGTGCTGCGCTTCGGCGACTACGACAACGCCACCCTCCACATCCCGCCCGGCCCGCATGACAGCGCGCTTCGCCGAGGCGGGCCTTTCAGGCTGCGTAGGGGCGCAGGCGTGCGGCACTGCGTCCCAGTCGGATAGCTCCGGCCAGCGGGATCACCATGGCGATCAGGAATATGCCGATGAGTTCCTCGGCACCGAGGCCGCCGGCGAGAACGAACAGTGCGGCAGCCGCGGGGATCACCAGTAGGGGTGAGAAGGCGCAGAGGATGCCCAGGCGCTTGTCCCGCCTGGTCCATGCTGGAGAGCGCCAGATCCGCACGGCGGCAAGGACGGCCACTACGAGGCCGATGCCGAGGACCTCGAAGAACGGGGCAGCCAAAACCATCATGCCCAGGGTCAGAGTGGTGCGCGCGCTGCTTTGCGGCTGCAGCGGGGTGACGCCGGGTTCTTCGGCGATCGCGGCGGCGGCAATCTCCCGCGGGGTGCCGAGCTGGTCCAGAGCCTGCTGGACCGCCGCGTCATCGGCACCCTGCGGCAGCACAGACTCGATGTGTTCGCGCAGGTCCGCCAACAGGTCACGGCGCCGGTCGTCGGACAGCACTGCTGCCTCCCTGTCAACCGCGGCCAGGTAAGCGCGAACCAGCGGGTGGGTCAGGGCGTCGCTCATGATTCAGCTCCAGAAACGAGAAAACGGTCAACAGCATCACGGAAACCGGGCCAGTGCCCGGAGAACTCCGCCAGGGCTTGTCGGCCCTCGTCGGTCAGTTCGTAGTACCTGCGGGACGGACCGCTGGCCGACTCCACCAGGTACGTGGCCGCCAGGCCACTTCTGCGCAGACGAGACAGCAGCGGATACAACGTCCCCTGGCTGGTCGCCATGACCGGCGTATCCCCAAGAGCCTCCAGCAGCTCCACCCCGTAGCGTGGCTTGTCAGACAGCAACGCCAGGACGCAGTACTCCAGCACGCCCTTGCGCAGCTGGCTCACACCGCGGGCCTCCACGTGATTGCTTGCTTTGCCAGCTACCATGCAATGCATACTACGTGTGCGTGTCAACCCCGGTCCAGAACTGGCGACCTCGCGTAATCCGACCTCGGTCAACTGGCGGACCTGGGGCGGTGGTGTCCTTGTGGCCGCCGAGCATGCCCGGCGGCCGAGGAACAGCCAGCGGGCGTCGGCGTTGGTGGCGGTCATGGTGTTCGGGTGCTGGCCGAGGTGGGCCAGCAGCAGCGAGGCAAGGGGCTCAGGGGCGGGTGAGGGCGGGTCACTGAGGCAGACGAGGGCCTCGCCGTCTTCCTGGAGGACATCGCCGTTGGTGAGCCGGGTGATCCGAGTGAACGGCTACGCGGCCCATAGTTGCCCACGGTGACAGACCACGAGTATCTGATCCTCGTCGCCCTGCGAAACAGAACCGCCTACGTGACGCACGACCCTGGCCCTTCAACTTTGTTTCGGTCGAAACGAAGTTGGGCGACCTTGGTTCGGTCGAACCAAGGTCATAAGCCGGGCACTTCGCCACGATGCGCCCCCGGGCACGTCTTCCCGTCGGTCGCGGCGGGGAGGACTCTGGGCAGATGGCGGGCATGGAAGACGGCACACCGGTCCCGGTATTGCACACGGATCAGATCCACGGATGCCTGCGGGCCCTGGGGGCGCCCGAGCCGGAAGGGCTGCCCCGGGCAGTGGCGTTGGAGATGCTGCTGATGTTGGTGGAAGCCTTGGCAGCCATCGCCGACCGCTTCGACCAGGAGCAGGTGTACGAGGGCTACACCCAGAGCCTGCACAGTGCGCTCGGCCTGCCCGATGACTGCCCGGACATGGAGGCAGAGCCCTGCCCGGCCGCGATGCCGTGGCTGTGGCTGATGCGCTCTCGCATCACCCGCACGCTGCTCGACATGGACTCCGCCCCGCTATTCGAGGACGCTGCCGGACCCGTCCCCATCCCGTCAGCCCACCACCTGCTCGCCGCGGCGGAGGTGGTGCTAACGATCACGGTGGAGCCGCCCGACCCGTCCCAGCCGCTGGACCAGGCCGCCCGCACCGCACGCGACCGCCTGCGGAGCCTCGTCACCGACAGAACCTAGGAGTGCACTGCTTCCCGCACCATGGCGGCGAAGTCGTGGCAAGGCTCGGGGTCGTCACCGTCGCCGGGCCACCACTCATACGCGGTCCACTCGCCGTTTTCCCCGATGCTGTCGGCGTGCAGCAGCCAGTAGCAGCCGCTGCCGCCGTTGTCGTCGCCGATCAGCAGACAGCGCTTGAGTATGGCGAGATGGTCCACGAAGGAGTCGATGTCCGACCACGCTTCGATGAGGTCGGCGCACAGGTCGGCGAACCAACCGATGTCCCCGACCTGGAACAGGTCGACGAACCCGATATCCTCCCAGCCGTCGCTGACCCGGAGGAAGTTTCGGTACGAGGGAGGAAGCCTCACCCCGAGCCGCTCCTCGGCGGCCACGATCGCTTCCTCGCCAGCCGGTTCGGCACCGGCCCACCCGGCCTCCAGCCGCTCCTCACTGATGACCTGCCGATGCTCCTCGATGGCCTCACGGACCTCGTCCGAGTTGATGTGCCTGGCGTTGTAGTCGCTGAGGAACGCGCGCCATTCCGCGACCGTCACGGGCGAAGGGGTCGTCATACCTGAACTCCGGTGATTCATACGGTGGGTCTCGGACAGCCTCACACGCCCCACTGACAATCGAGGCGTGTGCTGACCCGGCGGCGACCTGGCCCTTGAAACCGCCGCTCGGGACCCGGCACGGCCTCGGCGGATCCTGCGGCGGGTACGGCTTGGCTTGCAGCGATCCCCCCGCACGGGCGCGGCCTTAGCGAACGCCGCAGCCTTGAGCAGCAGTCCCGCAGAATCTTCTATGCAGCGTGGATCACCGCATCGGCCCGGACCATGCCCCTCCGGCCAGGCGCCTTGTGGTACATCCACCAAACCATTGACTCCAGCGGTTGAGACGCTATTCCTCCCGCGTGCGTTCGGTGAGGACTTCGAGGGTGGTGCCGACCAGGACGATCAGGAACAGCACGCGCAGCGGCGTGACGACGAGGATGTTGGTGAGCCGGGCGCCGTCGCTGACCGGGGTGATGTCGCCGTAGCCGGTGGTCGAGAGCGTGACCGTGGCGTAGTAGAAGGCGTCGAGGAGGTCGACCGAACCGTCCGAGTTGTCGTTGTACCCCTCGTGATCGGCATAGACGATCAACGCGGTCGCGACGAGCAGGAACAGCGCGATGGACAGCCGTTTCGCGACCTGCTGGAAAGGGTGCTCGACCACTTTCCTCGGGAGTTCCACCCGATGGGTCACGAGATGCTCGTCCGCCTGGCGGGCGATCGCATCATGGCCCGACTGTTTCACGTGAAACACACCCCGATCCCGGAGGCCGCCCAGGGCAGATCGATGAGTTCCGCCTGCTGTCCCTGCCGCGCACCACCCGGCGGTACGACCGCGAGCGCGTCGGCCCCCGCGATCCCGCGGAGCATGGCCGGGCCGTTGAAGTGCAGCGGCACGGCACGGTCGCCGCGCAGAACGGCGGGGACGAGCCGGGTGTCGTACGGATGCCCGTGCACCGCGTCCTGGAGGGGCAGCTCGTACGGCTCCGGGGCGGGGTGTGCCGACAGGGTCCGCAGCAGTGGTTCGGCGAGGGTGAGCAGGCCGGAGATCGCTGCAAGGGGGTTGCCGGGCAGGCCGACGAGGTGCTGGTCGTCCTTGATGCGGGCCAGCAGCATGGGGTGGCCCGGGCGTACCTTCACGCCGTCCACGAGAAGCTCGGCGCCGATGCGGCGCAGGGTGGGGTGGACGTGGTCGACCGGGCCGGAGGCGGTGCCGCCCGTGGTGACGATGACGTCGGCGGTGCTGCCCGTGATCGCCTTGTGCAGCACCTTCTCGTCGTCGCCGAGCCGCCGGACCGCGGTGACCTCGGCGCCGAGCGCGCGCAGCCAGGACGGCAGCATCGGCCCGAGCGCGTCCCGGATGAGCCCCTGCCGGGGCAGCCCCTCGGTGAGCAACTCGTCGCCCAGGATGAGGACTTCGACCCGGGGGCGGGGTACGACGGTGAGCGTGTCGTAGCCGGCGGCCGCGGCGAGGCCGAGTACCGCCGGGGTCACCAGGGTGCCGCCGGGCAGCAGTTGGTCGCCGCTGCGGCACTCCTGCCCGCGCGGGCGGATGTCCTGGCCGTGTCCGACGTCCCGGGCCGCGTGGAGGCGGCCCTTGTCGTCGGTACGGCCGTGCTCGCTGCGGATGACGGCGGTGGCGTCGGCGGGGACCCGGGCACCAGTCGCGATTCGCACGGCCTCACCGTCGCTCAGCGGCTCGGCCTGCGCGTGCCCGGCGAGCACCCCGTCCTCGCGTACGGCCCAGGGGCCGGGGCCCGCGACCGCCCAGCCGTCCATCGCCGAGGTGTCGAACGAGGGCAGGTCGCTGAGCGCGACGAGCGGGGCGGCCAGGACGAGGCCGAGCGCGGAGTCGAGGGTCACGGAGACGGGGGCGCGGCGGGAACCGGTGCGTGCGGCACGGCCGGCGATCGCGCGGGCCTCGGGCCAGGGGGTGGCCCGGTGCTGGTCCGTGTCGGGCTTGCGGGGAGGGCCCTGCGGTGAGGGGGAGGTTGCGGGTGCGGGCATGGCGGAGTCGCCGGTGCTGCCTTCGTTCACGAGGGCGAGCACCTCCTCGACGTCGAGGTCCTCGGCGTCCTGGGCGTGCTCGCCGGCGTGAATACCGCGCGCGGTCATCCGGCGACGTCCGGACCCGGGGCGGACGCGGGGGCATCGGGCTCGGCACCGGATGTGGTGTCGGCCTCGGCGTCCGGCGTGGCGTCAGGCTTGGAGTCGGACGGGGCTTCCGAGGTCTCCTCGTCCGCCCAGCTCAGCGCGAGGGCGACGGCCTTGCGGGCCGCCTCGGCCACGGCCTCGGGACCGCCCTTGCCCTGCGCCGCCGCATAACCGACCAGGAAGGTGGTCAGCGGTGCGGCGGGCCTGGCCACCCCGTGGGCGGCGTCGCGGGCGAGGTCGAGCAGGATGCCGGTGTCGACGTCCAGGTCGATGCCCAGTTCGTCCTTGACTGCGGAAATCCATTCATCCAACACGTGCCCATGCTCCCTGATGCGTGCCCTGGCGGTGGCGAGGTCGTCCCAGGTGTCGCAGTCGAAGGACGCGACGGGGTCGGGGACGCGGGTGAGATCGAGCGCGGCGGTCAGCCGGCGCAGGGGCAGCCCGGTGAGGCTGCCGTGCTCGTCGGTGAGTGCGCTCAGTTCCCGGCGGAGCGCCGACGCGCGGTACGCGGCCACGAGCGGCTGGTCGCGCCCGTCGGCGTCGGTGAGCAGCACCCCTTCGGCGCCACCGCTCCGCAGAGCGGTCAACAGCCGCCGTACGGTGGCCACTTCGAGGAACGGCAGGTCGGCCGAGAGGACCACGACGGCCTCGGCGGTGGTGTGCCGCAGACCGGCGTCGAGCGCGGCGACCGGGCCCGCGCCGGGCGGTTCCTCACGCGCCCAGCGCACCGGCCGGGCGGTGGGCCTCGGGTCGGCTACGACGACCGTGGTCCCGGCGTCGGCACAGGCACCGAGCCCCCGGTCGAGCAACGCGCGACCGCCCACCCGTAGGCCCGGCTTGTCGGCACCGCCGAGTCGCCGGGCGGCACCACCGGCGAGCACGACGGCGTCGTACGCGTCGCCGGGCACGGCGTCGGGGGGCTCGTACGCGGTCACCCCCCGAGTATGCGTCCCGCCCTGATCACAGGGAACTTGTCCGCGCCGCCGTGATCACACGTTGCGCAACAGCACCGCCGGCTGTTCCACGCAGTCCGCCACATACCGCAGGAAACCGCCCGCCGCACCGCCGTCGCACACCCGGTGGTCGAAGGTGAGCGAGAGCTGCACGACCTGCCGTACCGCCAACTCGCCCTCGTGCACCCACGGTTTGGGGACGATACGGCCGACGCCGAGCATGGCCGCCTCGGGGTGGTTGATGATCGGCGTGGAACCGTCGACGCCGAACACCCCGTAGTTGTTCAGCGTGAAGGTCCCGCCGGTGAGATCCCCTGGCGTGAGTGTCCCTGTCCGTGCCGCCTCGGTGAGCCGCGCGAACTCCGTGCTCAGCGCCTCCGCGTCCCGTGTCTGCGCGTTCCGTACGACGGGTACGACCAGCCCGCGTTCGGTCTGCGCGGCGAAGCCGAGGTGGATCCGGTCGAAGCGGACGATCTCCCTCGCCTCCATGTCCACGCTGGAGTTGAGCTCCGGGAACCGGGTCAGCGCGGCCGTGCAGATCCTGGCGAGGAGCGCGAGCACGGAGATCTTGGGCCCACCGGCGGCGTTCATGGCCGCGCGGGCGCGCATCAGCTCCGTCGCATCGGCGTCCACCCAGCAGGTCGCGTCGGGGATCTCCCGGCGACTGCGGGAGAGCTTGTCGGCCACGGCGCCTCGGATGCCGCGGAGGGGGGTGCGGGTGACTCGGTCAGAGGTGGCTGCCGGGGTGGGGAGCGTGGCCGGGGGGAGGAGGGTCGCTTCCTGTGTGGTCGCCTCAAGGGTCGCCGCCGCGCGGAGCGCCTTCTCGACGTCCGCCCGCAGGATGAGCCCGTCCCGTCCGGAGCCCGTCAACTCCCGCAGTTCCAGGCCGTTCTCGCGCGCGAGTCGTCGTACGAGGGGGGAGATCACGGGTACGGGACCGTCGTCGCGACCGCCGGTCCCGGCGGCGGGGGCAGGAGCAGGGGCGTCCGCCACGGACGTCACGACATCCGCCGCCAGCCGCCGTACTCTCCGCCGCCGCGCCGGAGGCGCCCCCGTGCCGTAGCCGACCAGCACGTTCCCCGAACCTTCGGTCTCGGCGCCGGTCTCGGTCTCGATGTCGGAGGCCGGTGCTCCCACGGCGACCGTCAACAGCGGGGAACCGACGGGCAGTTCCGTGCCCTCCTCGCCGAAGCGGGCTGTGACGACACCGCCGTAGGGACACGGCACCTCGACCATCGCCTTGGCCGTCTCTACCTCGACGACCGGCTGGTCGATGGCGACGACGTCGCCGACCTGGACCAGCCAGCGCACGATCTCCGCCTCGGTGAGGCCCTCGCCGAGGTCGGGGAGCTTGAACTCCAGCACCTGTGCCATCAGTTCCCCGCCTCCCACTGGAGCCGGCCCACGGCGTCCAGGATCCGGTCGACGCCGGGCAGATGGTGCCGCTCCAGCATCGGCGGCGGATACGGGATGTCGAATCCGGCGACGCGCAGCACCGGTGCCTCCAGGTGGTGGAAGCAGCGCTCGGTGACGCGGGCCGCGATCTCGCCGCCCGGGCCGCCGTAACCGCCCGACTCGTGGACGACTAGCGCGCGGCCGGTCCGCCGTACGGACGCGCACACCGTCTCGTCGTCGAACGGGACCAGGGAGCGCAGGTCGACGACTTCGAGGTCCCAGCCCTCGGCCCGGGCCGCCTCGGCGGCTTCGAGGCAGACGGGGAGGGACGGGCCGTAGGTGATGAGCGTGGCGCTGCGGCCGGGGCGGCGTACGACCGCGCGGCCGATCGGGTCGACGGGGGTCGGCTCGTCGGGGTTCCAGGTGTCCTTCGACCAGTACAGGCGCTTGGGCTCCAGAAAGACGACCGGGTCGTCGGAGGCGATGGAGGCGCGCAGCAGGCCGTAGGCGTCGGCGACCGTGGCGGGGGTGACGACGTGGAGGCCCGGGGTCGCCATGTAGTACGCCTCGGAGGAGTCGCTGTGGTGCTCGACACCGCCGATGCCGCCGCCGTAGGGGACGCGGATGGTGATCGGGAGGGGCATGGCGCCGCGGGTGCGGTTGCGCATGCGGGAGACGTGGCTGATCAGCTGCTCGAACGCCGGGTAGGCGAAGGCGTCGAACTGCATCTCCACGACCGGGCGCAGGCCGTACATCGCCATGCCGACGGCCGTGCCGAGGATGCCGGCCTCGGCGAGGGGGGTGTCCGTGCAGCGGTCCTCGCCGAACTCCTTGGCGAGGCCGTCGGTGACCCGGAAGACTCCGCCGAGGGTGCCGACGTCCTCGCCCATGACGTGCACCGCGGGGTCGGCGGCCATGGCGTCGCGCAACGCGCGCGTGAGGGCCTGCGCCATGGTGGCGGGTTTGAGGGCGACGGTGGTCATCAGTGCGTCCCCTCGCGCTCGGCCGCCAGCTCCGCCGCCAACTGTTCGCGCTGCTCGCGCAGCTGGGGAGTGGGCTCGGCGTACACGTCGGCGAACAGGTCCATGGGGTCGAGCACCGGGTCCTGGTTCATGTGCGCGCGCAGCTCGGCCGCCATGGTCTCGGCGGCGTCGCGCGCGGCCTTGATGCCGTCCTCGTCGATGAGCCCGCGCTCGGTGAGTTCGTGCTCCAGGAGGGCGATCGGGTCGTGGGCGCGCCAGGCCTCGACCTCGGTGTCGCCGCGGTAGCGGGTCGCGTCGTCGGCGTTGGTGTGGGCCTCGATGCGGTAGGTGATGGCCTCGACGAGCGTGGGACCACCGCCCTCGCGCGCGTGCCGTACGGCGTCGCTGAGGACCTCGTGCACGGCGACCGCGTCGTTGCCGTCGACGAGGCGGCCGGGCATGCCGTAGCCGACGGCCTTGTGGGCCAGGGAGGGGGCCGCGGTCTGCTTGGCGAGGGGGACGGAGATCGCGAAGCCGTTGTTCTGGACGAGGAAGACGACCGGGGCCTGCCAGACGGCGGCGAAGTTCAGCGCCTCGTGGAAGTCGCCCTCGCTGGTGCCGCCGTCGCCGACCATGGCGAGGGCGACCACGTCGTCGCCCTTGAGGCGGGCCGCGTGGGCGAGGCCGACGGCGTGCGGGAGCTGGGTGGCGAGCGGGGTGCTCAGGGGGGCGATGCGGTGCTCGCGCGGGTCGTAGCCGGTGTGCCAGTCGCCGCGCAGCAGGGTGAGGGCCTGCACGGGGTCGAGGCCGCGGGCGACGGCGGCGAGGGTGTCGCGGTAGCTGGGGAAGAGCCAGTCCTGCTCCTGGAGGACCAGCGCGGCGGCGACCTCGCAGGCCTCCTGGCCGGTGGTGGAGGGGTACACGGCGAGCCGCCCCTGCTTGGTGAGGGCGGTGGCCTGCGCGTTGTACCGGCGGCCGCGCACCAGCTCGGCGTACAGCCGGCGCAGCAGCCCGGGGTCGGCCTGCGCGGCCGCCTCGGTGCCGAGCACGCGGTACGGCGCGGCGTCGGGCAGCAGCGGCGCGGGGTCCGTGCGCGGCTGCCAGGCGGGCGGCGGTGTGGGCCGGTACGCGCCCCGCTGCTCCATGACCGTCATGACGGCACCTCCTCGTGGGAGTGGCTCGGAGAGACGCGTCGGACGTGCCGCGCCTCCCTACCGATTGTTCGGTCGTCGGCACATTTTGGCTACAGGCACCTCCAGGCTGTGGACAAACGGTTCTCCACAACCTGAAATGAACGCAGTACGTCCATGGTAGGGAGGCGGGGGGACATGGCACCTGAACAAATGGCCGAAGGCCCGGAGGCGGGGAACACCTTGCCGCCCCCGCGCCCGCTCGACGCCATTGATCAGGACATCCTGCAGATGCTCCAGGCGGACGGCCGCGCGTCGATAAGGTCGGTCGCCGAACGGGTGCACGTCTCGCGCGCCAACGCCTACGCGCGTATCAACCGGCTCATCGAGGACGGCGTCATCCGCGGCTTCGGCGCCCGGGTCGACCACGAGCGTGCCGGTCAGGGCACGTCCGCGTACATCACCCTGAAGATCGTGCAGAACTCCTGGCGCACGGTCCGCGAGCAGCTGAGACTGCTCCCGGGGGCCTCGCACATCGCGCTGGTGGGCGGCGATTTCGACGTCCTGCTGCTGGTGCACACGCCGGACAACAGGGCGCTGCGCGAGCTGGTCCTGACCCGGCTCCAGGCGATCCCCGAGGTGCTCAGCTCGCGCACGCTGCTGGTGTTCGAGGAGGAGGACCTGGAGCCCCAGAGCTGACCTACTGGGCCGGGTTGCGCAGCCCGGAGAAGACCAACTGGGCCACCGCGTCGGTCACTTCGCGCTCGCCCATGCCCCGCCCGTCGGGCCGGTACCACTCCACGATGGAGTTGATCATCCCGAAGACGAGCCGGGTCGCGAGGCGTACCTCCACGTCACCGCGCAGATCGCCGTCGGCCGCCGCGGCCTTCAGCAGGTCGGCCACCCGGTGGTCGAAGTCGCGCCGCCGCTCCAGGGCCCACCGCTCGGTGTCGGTGTTGCCGCGCACCCGCAGCAGCAGCGTCACGTACGGCAGCTCGGAGGTCAGCACCTCGACCATCCGCCGTACGACGTACTCCAGCCGCTCGACGGCGCGCCCCACGCATGCGTGCTCCTCGTCGAGGATCCCGAAGAGGCCGTCCAGGGCGCGGCTGACCGCGCGGCGGAGCAGTTCCTCCTTGCCGGTGACGTGGTGGTAGATCGACGACTTGGAGATACCGGCCGCCTTGGCGAGGTGCTCCATGGAGGTGCCGTCGTAGCCGCGCTCGATGAAGACCTGGGCGGCGACGGAGAGCAGGGTCTCCGGGGTGTACGTGTCGCGCTTGGCGGTGGTCATGGGGTGCCCTCCCGCTTCTCGGTGGCGTACGCGTGGCGGTAGAGCGCGAGGGACGGCGCGTACCGTCCCGACGGGTCACGCAGGTGCAGGTCGTCCAGGAGGTCGTAGGCCCAGCTGCGGCCGAGCCTGCGGCTCCATTCGAACGGACCCAGAGGGTAGTTGACACCCAGGCGCATCGCGGTGTCGATGTCCTCCTCGGTGGCGACGCCCTTGGCGACGGCGTCGTGCGCCAGGTCGACGATCCGGGCCACCGTGCGGGCGACGATCATCCCGGGGGCGTCCCCGATGATGCTGACGTTCTTGCCGAGCGCCTGGAAGAGGCCGGTCGCCTCGGTGAGGGTCTGTGAGGCGGTGTCCTGGGATGCGGACAGGGCGATGCGGCCGGCCCTGCGGTAGTCGAGGGCGAGGTCGAAGTAGACGACGTCGCGGAACTCCACGGCGGTCTGTCCGTCGGCGAGCGCCAACTGGCCGCCGCCCGGCAGCACCATCCGAGTGCCGTGGTCCTCTTCCTCCTCGCGGACGACGATGCCCGCCTCGCGGATCAGCGCGATCAGCTCGGCCGCAGGGCCCAGGTCACCCTCGACGACGACGTACGCGGGCGCCTGGGCCGGTTCCGCGGTGTGCGGCTCGGGCTGCTCGGCGTCGTCCCCGTGGTCGTACCAGCCGTGCCCGGTCTTGCGGCCGAGGCGGCCGGACTCGACCAGGCGGCGCTGCGCGAGGGAGGGCGTGAAGCGCACGTCCTGGAAGAAGGACTGCCACACGGAGTGGGTGACGGACTCGTTGACGTCCTGCCCGATGAGGTCGGTCAGTTCGAAGGCGCCCATCTTGAAGCCGCCCGACTCGCGCAGGACGGCGTCGATGGTCGCCGGGTCGGCGGCCTGTGCCTCGTAGACCGCGAAGGCCTCGGCGTAGAAGGGCCGGGCGATGCGGTTGACGATGAACCCGGGGGTGTCCGCGCAGGCCACCGGAGTCTTGCCCCAGGCGCGGGACATCTCGTACGCGCGCGTGGCCGACGTGACGTCGGTGGCGAACCCGGAGACGACCTCGACGAGGGGCAGCAGCGGGGCCGGGTTGAAGAAGTGCAGCCCGACGAAGCGGCCGGGGTTGCGCAGGGCGCCGCCGATGGCCGTCACCGACAGGGACGAGGTGTTGGTGGCGAGCAGACAGTCCTCGCCGACGATGTCCTCCAGGTCGCGCATCAACTGCTGCTTGACGTCCAGCTGCTCCAGGACGGCCTCGACGACGAGGGTGCAGTCCGCGAGGTCGGCGAGGGTCTCGGCGGGCAGCAGACGGGTGCGTGCGGCGTCCCGGTCGGCGGCGGTGAGCCGGTCCTTCTCGACGAGCCGGTCGAGCCGGGCGCCGATCGCGGCGGTCGCTTCCCGAGCCCGCCCCGGGACGGCGTCGTACAGCCGTACGACGTGGCCCGCGGTCAGCGCGACCTGGGCGATGCCCTGGCCCATGGTGCCGGTGCCGACGACGGCCACGGGGCTGCTGAGGTCGAGTGCTGTCATGTGCGCGATCCTCCCGCACGGGGTTTTCCACAGATGCGGCGGACCCCCTTGTCCCGACCGATCGTTCGGTTACTCTAACTCTGACCGCCTGTTTCCGCCCCTGATCCTTTCCCTGTTCCTGCCCAGGTCATGAGCTCGCAGACGAGTTCTTGAAACGAGGAGTTGGTCCCGCATGGCCGCCGTACTGACCGCGCACGAGCTGATCGCCCGGCACCGGCCGACACTCGACCAGGCGCTGGAAGCGATCCGCACGCGCGCGTACTGGTCCCCGCACCCCGAACACCCCAAGGCGTACGGCGAGCACGGCAGCCTGGACGCGGCGGCGGGCAAGGCCGCCTTCGACGCCCTCCTGGGCACCCGCCTCGACCTCGGCCAGCCCGGCACGGACGACTGGGTGGGCGGCGAAGTCTCGCCGTACGGCGTCGAGTTGGGCGTGACCTACCCGCACGCCGACCTCGACGTCCTGCTGCCGGCCATGCGCGCCGGGCAGCGGGCGTGGCGGGACGCGGGCGCGGAGGCGCGTGCCGTGGTCTCCATCGAGATCCTCAAGCGGATCAGCGACCGGACGCACGAGTTCGCGCACGCGGTCATGCACACCAGCGGCCAGGCCTTCATGATGGCGTTCCAGGCGGGCGGCCCGCACGCCCAGGACCGCGGCCTGGAGGCGGTGGCGTACGCGTACGTGGAGCAGGTCCGCACCCCCGACACCGCGGAGTGGACCAAGCCGCAGGGCAAGCGCGACCCCCTGGTGATGAACAAGCGGTTCACGCCCGTGCCGCGCGGCACCGCCCTGGTCATCGGCTGCAACACCTTCCCGACGTGGAACGGCTATCCGGGCCTGTTCGCCTCCCTCGCCACCGGCAACGCGGTCGTGGTGAAGCCCCACCCGCGCGCGGTGCTGCCGCTCGCGCTCACCGTGCGGATCGCGCGCGAGGTGCTCACCGAGGCGGGCTTCGATCCGAACCTGGTGGCGCTGGCCGCCGAACGTCCCGGCGAGGGCATCGCCAAGACGCTCGCCACCCGCCCCGAGATCCGGATCATCGACTACACCGGGTCGACCGGCTTCGGCGACTGGCTGGAGGCCAACGCCCGCCAGGCGCAGGTCTACACGGAGAAGGCCGGCGTCAACACGGTGGTCGTGGAGTCGACCGACGACTACAAGGGGATGCTGTCCAATCTGGCGTTCTCCCTGTCGCTGTACAGCGGCCAGATGTGCACGACCCCGCAGAACCTGCTGATCCCCCGTGACGGCATCCGCACCGAGGAGGGCCCCCGGTCCTACGACGAGGTCGTCGCCGACCTCGCACGGTCCGTGGACGGCCTCCTGGGCGACGACGCGCGCGCGAACGGCCTGCTGGGCGCGCTGGTCAACCCGGACGTGAAGGCCCGCCTGGAGGCGGCTTCCGGGCTCGGTGAAGTCGCCCTCGCCTCACGGGAGATCGCCAACCCGGACTTCCCGGACGCGGTCGTCCGCACCCCGGTGATCGTGAAGCTGGACGGTGCCAAGCCGGACGACGAGGCCGCGTACATGAGCGAGTGCTTCGGGCCGGTCTCCTTCGCCGTCGCGGTCGACTCGGCGGGTGACGCGGTGGAGCTGCTGCGGCGGACGGTGCGGGAGAAGGGGGCGATGACTGTCGGGGCGTACACCACCGACGAGGAGGTCGAGAAGGCCGTCGAGGAGGTCTGCCTGGAAGAGGCCGCCCAGTTGTCGCTGAACCTGACGGGTGGGGTGTTCGTCAATCAGACTGCCGCGTTCTCCGACTTCCACGGGTCTGGGGGCAACCCTGCGGCCAACGCGGCGCTGTGTGACGGGGCGTTTGTCGCGAACCGGTTCCGGGTTGTCGAGGTTCGTCGGGACGCCTAAGAACTCGGGGGGTGCGGTTGCTGTGCGGCTGACGGTTCGTTGTGGCTGGTCGCGCAGTTCCTCGCACCCCTAAAGGGCGCTCCAGTGGTACAGGGTCATCGCCACGCTCGTCGCCAGGTTGTAGCTGGAGACCTGGGGGCGCATCGGGAGGGACACCAAGTGGTCGGTGCGGGCGCGTAGTTCGGTCGACAGGCCGCTGCGCTCCGAACCGAAGGCGAGGACGGCGTCGTCCGGGAGCTTCAGGGACCGGATGTCGTCGCCCTCCGGGTCGAGGGCGAACAGCGGGCCGGGCGGCAGTTCGTCGACCGGCAGCCGCTCCACGGCGGTCGCGTAGTGCAGGCCCGCCCCGGCGCGCACGACCGTCGGATGCCAGGGGTCGAGCGTCCCGGTGGTGACCACCCCGGTCGCTCCGAAACCGGCGGCGAGCCGGATCACGGCCCCGGCGTTGCCCAGGTTGCGCGGGTTGTCGAGGACGATCACAGGCGCGGTGCGGGGCGTGTGCGCGAGCGTCTGGAGGTTGGCCTCGCGCGCGGGGCGTACGGCCAGGGCCACCACCGCCGTGGGATGCGGGCGTGGCACGAAGGACCGGTACGTGTCCTCCGGGACCTCCGTCAGCAGCGCGTCCAGGGTGTCCCGTACGTCGGGGGCCAGGTCGTCGGCGAGAGCGAGGGCCGCCCGCCGGTCCGTGGTGACCGCCAGCGGCACCTCCGCCCCGAAGCGCAGCGCGTGCTTGAGGGCGTGGAATCCGTCGAGCAGCACGGAGGTGTCGGCGAGCCGGTGCCAGGCGGCTGCGGCGGGGTCGGTCATGCCGGAAAGCCTACGTGGCTGTGCTCGGGGTTCTCCGGGGCACGAGGCTCCCCCGGATCCCCGTCTGGCGCCGTAGCGCCGCCCCGCGCGAACACCCGCCCACGCGCGCGTGCCACCCACCCTCCCAGCCGCCGCAGGAACGACGTCGGCAGGAAGACCGCGTCCGTCGCGATCATCGCCAGGGAGAAGAACGGCAGCCCCAGGAGTACGGCGATCGCAGCGTGCTCGGCCATCATCAGGGCCAGCAGGACGTTCTTGACGCGCCGGTTGAAGAGCGTGAACGGGAAGGCGACCTGCACGATCACGGTCCCGTAGGTCACGAGCATGACCATCGTGCCGCTGCCGGCCAGCAGGTCGGCGAGGGCGGGCCAGGGCGAGAAGTAGTCGAGGTGGAGCGGGTAGTAGACGGCCGTGCCGTCCTGCCAGCGGGAACCTTGGATCTTGTACCACCCGGCCGTCGCGTAGATCAGACAGGCCTCGCTCGCGATCACGAACAGCGCGCCGTTGTGGATCACGTTCGCGACGACGTCGAGCAGCACCCGGGGCTCGTACGACTTCGCGTACCGCCCGGTCACCCACCACAGGGCCTGCGCCAGCCAGACGCCCCACAGAAGCGCGGGCACGAACCAGTCGCTGTCGAACCGGCCCCCCGCGGTCACCGCGACGAGCGCCGCGCCGAGCACGACCCACAGGACGGGCCCGACCCGGTCGGGAATCCACTCCCCACGCGCGCGTGCCTCCCGCGTACGGGCCGCCAGGCGCGCGTCGAGGGACCAGACGCGGCCGCAGCGGGTGAACACCAGGTACAGGGACATCAGGTGCAGGACGTTGTCGCCGCCGTCGCCCATGAAGACGCTGCGGTTCTGCAGCGAGAGCACGCCGACCATGAACAGCACGGACATCGTGCGGGTGCGCCAGCCCAGGAGCAGCAGGACGCTCGCCAGCACGGCCAGCGCGTACACCGTCTCGAACCAGAACTGTCCGTTCCACCACATCAGGGCGGTGAACGCGCCGTTGTCCGCGATCAGCTGCCGGGCGAGGTCCCAGCTCCAGGGGCCATCGGGGCCGTAGAGCTCCTGGCGGTGGGGCAGTTCGCGGAGGAGGAACAGCAGCCAGGTGCCGGCGAAGCCGATGCGGATCACGGCGCTCTGGTAGGGGCCCAGGGCCGACTCGGTGACGCGGGCGATGCCTCGGGACACCGACAGGGCGAAACCGTTCACCGGACGCCTCCCGCGGCCTCGTCCGCCGGGACCGCCCACCAGGGCAGCAGGCGGTACTGGGGGGTCGTCGACACCTGCTCGTCACTCCACTCGGGCGGGGGCACGTTGGTGGTGCGGGAGCGGACCTGGACGCGCTGGACGGCGCCGCCCTTTCCGGCCGCGTCGTCCCGGTCCAGGCGCAGCACGACGATGCGCCGCAGATACGTCTCCGCGAGCGTGCCGCGCAGGCCGATCGGACGGTTGGAGTTGTCGTGCGTGGCGGTGAGGAAGTCCCAGGCCCGGCGCAGCTCGTTCTGCTCGGTGTGGCTCGGCAGCAGATTGCCGTCGATGGCCGCGCCGTCCTCGGCCGACAGGTCGTACCAGCCGGTCGTACGGGTCGTGCCGTCCGCGGTGCGGACATCGGCGCGTACCTGGACCTCGATGTTCTGCTGCAACGGGTTCGGGGCGAAGAGCTTCCAGTTCTGCTCGAACTCCGGGTAGATCCACTCGTCGATCGCCTTGCCGTGCTGCTTCGTCACCGTGTTCGACGGCGCGACGTGCAGGAACACCATCCCGAGATGGACGAGCGCGGCCACCGCGACGACCGCGACCGCCAGCGCGGCACCGACCTGATAGCGCAGGGACAGCGCGGCGACTCCGATACGGGCGTCGGGGTACGCGGGGACGGCGGTGGGGGCGTCCGCGGGATCGTACGACGGCTGTGCCTGCGCCTGCGGCTCGGGCGGGGGCGGGTGAGGAGGCTGCTGGGCGGGCACGTGCGGCCACCCGGAGGTGGCGAGCGTCCGCGGGGCCTCCGGGGTTGCGGGCGTCGGGCCCTCCGGGGGAGCGGGCGGGTGCGGCCCGTCTGAGGAGGCAGGCGGGCGTGGCCCCTCGGAAGGGGCAGGCGTCCGCTCGCCGTCCTCGGAGGAGACAGGCGTCAGCTCGCCCTCCTCGGGGGCGTTCGACCCTCCGTCGTTCGCGTCCATTCCGCCCCGTTTCCGAGTCCCGTCCGTCCATCGGCCACCGTCCACCGCGCCCGCCCGGCCGGCCGCGGGGCCCGGTGGCGCTCCACGCCTACCACTCCCCGGCGCCGCACGGAACGGTACTCAGGCGCACGCCCCGGGCACAGTCCCCCGCCTCACAGGCCACACAGGTTGTCCACAGCGGCTGCCCGCAGGTTATCCACAGCCGTTGACACCTCTCCTCGGCGCATCCCACCATTGAATTCCCGAACCGAACGATCGGTCGTCCAGTGACCCATGGCCGGATGCCGAACGACCTCTCGACCGCAAGTACATACCCCGGAGGTGCGCCCGTTCCCTTCTTCTAGAACCTGTTCTATCTTGACGCTCCGTCAGATCTGGTCGGACGCCCGGCCGTTGGCCGGTGCGTGCGGGAGGGCAGGGACCGTGGACTTCACCTTCAGCGAGGAGCAGCAGGCGGCGGCCGAGGCGGCGGCGGGGGTGTTCGCCGATGTCGCGCCGGACGGTGTACCCAGTCCGGCCGACACCACGGGCGCCGTGGCCGACGACTTCGACCGTGCGCTGTGGGCGAGGCTAGCCGAGGCGGACCTGCTGAGCCTGCTGCTCGACGAGGCGCACGGCGGCGCGGGCCTGGACGCGATCGCCCTGTGCCTGGTGCTCCGGGAGTCGGCGAAGGTACTGGCCAGGGTGCCGCTCCTGGAGAGCAGCGCGGCCGCCGCGACCGTACAGGCCTACGGCGGCGAGGAGTTGAGGTCCGCGCTGCTCACCCGGGCCGGCCGCGGCGACCTCGTGCTGACCGTCGCCGCGCACGGCCGCACCGGCCACGATCCGGCCGAACTCGCCGTGACGGCACGGCGGGACGGTGACCGGTGGGTCTTGGACGGGGTGCAGACAGCCGTGTCCTGGGCGCACACCGCGGACCTGGTCGTCATACCGGCGCACACGGACACCGGCCGGACCGTCCTCGCGCTGGTCGCCCCGGACCGCGAGGGCGTCGTCCTCGCCGAGCAGATCTCCACCACGGGCGAGCGGCTCGCCGAACTGCGCCTGGAATCCGTGCCGATCGCGAGGGTCGACGTCATCGACGCCGACGGCGCCTGGGAGTGGCTGCGCGACCTGCTGACCGCCGGCACCTGCGCGCTGGCCCTCGGACTCGGCACCGCCGTCCTGCGCATGACCGGCGAATACACCAGCAGGCGCGAGCAGTTCGGGTTCCCGGTCGCGACCTTCCAGGCCGTCGCCGTACAGGCCGCCGACCGCTACATCGACCTGCGCGCGATGGAGGCGACCCTGTGGCAGGCCGCGTGGCGGATCGCCTCGGGGGCATCGGGCCCGCTGCCCGCCGCCGCGGACCTGGCCGTGGCCAAGATCTGGGCGGCGGAGGGGGTACGACGGGTCGTGCAGACCGCACAGCATCTGCACGGAGGGTTCGGCGCCGACACCGAATATCCCCTGCACCGGTACCACGCCTGGGCCAAGCACCTGGAGCTGTCGCTCGGCCCGGCGGCGGCACACGAGGAGGCGCTGGGGGACCTGCTGGCGGCCCACCCACTGGGCTAGATCCGACCACAGGCGGTGACTGTGGCCGTGAAGGCCCCAGAGCGCTGAACGTCTGAAGCCCTGAACTCCTGAAGCCCTGAAGGCCGAACTTCTGAAGGCCGAACTTCTGAGGCCCCGAACTCCTAGAGCACGAAGCCCGGTTGGCCCTCGTCCGTGACGACGGGCCGGCCCGCGGCCGCCCACACCTGCATGCCGCCGTCGACGTTCACGGCGTCGATGCCCTGCTGGGCCAGGTACATCGTGACCTGTGCCGAGCGCCCGCCGGAGCGGCAGATCACATGGACCCTGCCGTCCTGCGGCGCCGCCTCGGTCAACTCGCCGTACCGGGCCACGAATTCACTGATGGGGATGTGCAGCGCCCCCGTGGCGTGACCCGCCTGCCACTCGTCGTCCTCGCGGACGTCCAGCAGGAAGTCGCCGTCCTTGAGGTCGCCGACCTCGACCGTGGGCACACCAGTTCCGAAACTCATGGCCCGACGCTACCCGACGGACCTTCCGACGCGTGCGGCTGCGCGAGCAGGTCCGCCAGCGCGGTCTCCCGCTCGGCGACCTGGGCGAGCAACTGGTCGGCGATCTCGTCGAGAAGACGGTCCGGGTCGTCCGGGGCGATCCGGAGCATGGAGCCGATGGCACCCTCCTCCAGTTCGCGGGCGACGAGCGTGAGCAGCTCCTTGCGCTGGGCGAGCCACTCGAGGCGGGCGTAGAGCTCCTCGCTGGGGCTCGGGCCGCGCTCCGCGGGGGCCGGTCCCGCCGCCCACTCCTCGGCCAGCTCGCGCAGCAGCGGTGCGTCACCGCGGCTGTAGGCGGCGTTGACCCGCGTGATGAACTCCTCACGCACCTTGCGCTCGTCCTCGTCCTGCGCCAGGTCGGGGTGTGCCTTGCGGGCCAGCTCGCGGTAGAGCTTGCGGGCCTCCTCGCTGGGCCGCACCCGCTGCGGGGGCCGGACCGGCTGGTCCGTGAGCATCGCCGCGGCCTCGGGGAACAGGCCGTCGCCGTCCATCCAGCCGTGGAACAACTCCTCGACCGCGGGCATCGGCATCACCCGGGCCCGCGCCTCGTCCGCCTTGCGGATGTCCTCGGGGTTGCCGGTGCGTGCGGCCAGGGCCTCGGCGATCCGGGCGTCCAGCTCGTCGAGGCGGGTGTACATCGGGCCGAGCTTCTGGTGGTGCAGCCGGGAGAAGTTCTCGACCTCGATGCGGAAGGTGTCCACCGCGATCTCGTACTCGATCAACGCCTGCTCGGCAGCCCGTACGGCCCGCTCCAGCCGCTCCTCGGGCCGGGGCGCCGCAACGTCCGCGGGGTGGGAGTCGTCCGGTCGGGCGTCGGCCTCAGGGGAGGCGGCCGTACCGCTCCCGGTGCCCTCGCTCACCGAACCGTCACCCGCCGCGGCTCCGGCGGCAGACGGCACCTCGGCACCCGTCTGCTCCGGCACCGGTTCACCAACGGGCGCGGACTGGGACTGCTCAGCTTCCGGGGTCGTCACCCGCCCAGCGTAGGCCACGGCCCGACGGGCCATGGGGCATCGGCTGTGCGGATGCCTCGTGGACGACGGATGACCTCACCGACGGTGGGGCACCGGCTGCGCGAGCGCCGTGTGGACCACGGGTCATGTCGCCGCGGGTGCGGGTCTCGCCCCGGACTGGACGGTCGGAGATCCTCGCCCTGATCAGCTCCTCCGTCCGCGATCACAGCGGGCGTCCGCATCCGTACCGGCGCCGCCTCCCCGCCTGCTGCCGCGCCGCTGCCCGCCTGCCGACTCCCCGCTGCCCGCTCCCGGCTCCCGGCTCCCGGCTCCCGACCGCCTACACCCCCATCTCCGCCGCGATCCGCCCCGCCCGCACCGCCCCCACCAGCTCCGCGTGGTCCGCCTCGGTCCGGTCCGCGTAGGCCACGGCGAACGTCGCTATCGCCTCGTCCAGTTCGTCCTTCTTGCCGCAGTACCCGGCGACCAGGCGCGGGTCGGCGCTGTGGGCGTGGGCTCGGGCAAGCAGGGCTCCGGTCATACGGCCGTAGTCGTCGATCTGGTCGGCGGCGAGGGCGGCCGGGTCGACGCTGCCCTTGCGGTTGCGGAACTGCCGTACCTGGAACGGGAATCCGTCGACCGTCGTCCAGCCCAGCAGGATGTCGCTGACGACCTGCATCCGCTTCTGCCCGAGCACCACGCGCCGGCCCTCGTGCGCGACGGGCGGTGCGTCGAACCCGGCGCTCAGCAGATGCGGCACCAGCGCCGAGGGCCGGGCCTCCTTCACCTGGAGGACGAGCGGTTCGCCGCGGTGGTCCAGGAGCAGGACGACGTACGACCGCGTGCCCACGCTGCCCGTGCCGACGACGCGGAAGGCGACGTCGTGCACCGTGTGCCGGGCGAGCAGCGGGAGGCGGTCCTCGGAGAGCGTGTCCAGATACGCCTCCAAGGACGCCGCCACCGCCGCGGCCTCCGCGTCCGGGATCCGACGCAGCACCGGGGAGGCGTCGACGAAGCGGCGCCCGCCGTCCTCGGCCGCCTCGGTCGACCTGGCCGCGAACCGCCCACTCGTGTTGCCCCGCGCCTTCTCGGAGACCCGCTCCAGCGTGCCGAGCAGGTCACGGGCGTCGGCGTGGGAGACGAGCTCCTCGTCCGCGATCGCGTTCCACGCGTCCAGCACCGGGAGCTTGGCCAGCAGCCGCATGGTGCGGCGGTAGGAACCCACCGCGCCGTGCGCCGCCGTACGGCAGGTGTCCTCGTCGGCGCCGGCCTCCCGGCCCGCGAGCACCAGCGAGGCGGCGAGCCGCTTGAGGTCCCACTCCCAGGGGCCGTGCACGGTCTCGTCGAAGTCGTTCAGGTCGATGACCAGGCCGCCGCGGGCGTCGCCGTAGAGGCCGAAGTTGGCCGCGTGGGCGTCGCCGCAGATCTGGGCGGCGATCCGGGTCATGGGGGTGCGGGCGAGGTCGTGGGCCATGAGGCCGGCCGAACCGCGCAGGAACGCGAAGGGCGTGGCCGCCATCCTGCCCACCCGTATCGGAGTGAGCCCGGGGATACGGCCGCGGCCGGACTCCTCGACCGCGGTCACCGCGTCGGGGCGGGAACCGTCCAGGTCGAGAGCAGCGTGCGCGCTGTGCGGAACGCTCGCCCGCAGCGCCTTGCCCTCTTCCTTGGGCGACCCCTCCACGGGCCACGTGGCGAAGCCCCGCACCCCGGGCAGCCTGCGCCCCACACCGATACCGGCCTCGGTCATCCCGACCGCCTCCCCCGTGCACACACGCACTCGCACGTGCCCTCGCCCGAACATCAACTCGCGAAGACCGTACAGCCGGTGGCGAAAACACGTCAGACCCTGTGGACAACTCCACGGCTGTGGAAAACCGGTGCCGGTCGATGCCTCGTCGATCGAGCCGTGCCGATCGTGCCGTGCCGTGCCGATCGAGCCTCACTGATCAAAGCCCCAGCGATCGGCCCCGGCCCACCCGACCTGCCTACCCAGCCACCTCGACCTGCCCACCGGCCTCAGCCTGCCTACCCACCGACCTTGGCCTGCCCACCGACCTCGGCCTGAGCACCCGACCTCGGCCTAAGCAGCCAGCTCCGGCCTGAGCACCCGACCCCGGCCTAACACCCGCCCGACTGCCACCCCTCGCGCAGATGCACCTGCGCCCACGCACCGAGTTCCCGAAGTGCCGGTCCCAGCGCCTTCCCCGACTCCGTCAGCCGGTACGAGACGCGCAGCGGCGGTCCCTCGTCGACCTCGCGGACGAGCAGGCCCGCGGCGCCGAGTTCCGTGAGGCGGTCGGAGAGCATGCGTTCGCTGATGCCCGGGATCGCCCGGCGCAGGTCGGCGAAGTGGACGGGCTGCGCCATCAGAACGGCCACGATCGGCCCGGTCCAGCGCTTTCCGAACAGCTGGAAGACACGGGTGATGCCGTCGTCGACCTTCTTGCACTGCCCCGTGTCGTGACTCTGCTCGACCGCCATGCCCTCAGGGTACTGCCCTCCCGTACGGGGATGAAAAAAAGTAAGTACCTGTGTTATTCATAGTCGAGTACGAAACTTCAGCTACTGAGCGGCGTGCGACAGGGCTTCCGTGCCCGGAGCGCACTCGCCCCCTCTTGGAGACCCCCATGGCCACGCTCCTGCACATCGACTCCTCCGTGTTCCCCAGCGGCGCCTCCGCCTCCCGCGCCGTGGCCGACGCCTTCCGCACGTCCTGGGAGGAACAGCACCCGGAGGGCACGGTGATCCACCGCGACCTCGCCGCGAACCCCGTCCCGCACATCACCGTCGACGCCCACACCGCCGGTTTCGCCGACCCGGCCACGCACACGCCCGCGCAGGCGGCGGCCTTCGCCGAGCGCGTGAAGCTGATAGAGGAACTGGAGCAGGCGGACGCGGTGCTGATCGGCGCCCCGATGTACAACGCCACGATCCCCTCGACCCTGAAGGCCTGGCTGGACAACGTGATCCTGATGGGCCGCACCGCGGGCACCGAGGACTCGAAGGTGAAGGGCATCCCGACCGTCGTGATCGCCAGTCGCGGCGGCGCCTACGGGCCGGGCACCCCGCGCGAGGGCTACGACTACGTCCAGAACTACCTGAAGGCGATCCTCGTCGACGCCCTCGGCCTGGACGCCGAGTTCATCGTCCCGGAGCTGACCATGGCCCCGCAGAACCCGGCGATGGCCGACCTGGTCCCGCTCTACGAGGCGTCCCGCGAGCGCGCCCTCGGCGACGCGGCCACCAAGGCGAAGACCCTGGCGGACCGCCTCGCCGCCTGACCCCACGACTGACCCCACACCCGGCCTCCGTCTCGACCTCAGGTGAGAACAGCGTGTGATTGTCCTCACCTGAGACGGGATCACCGAAGCATCATCGAAGCCAGCGCCCAGATCACTTCCCCCAGTGCTCGCTTACCCCAGTGCCGAGGCACCGAGCCCGAGCTCACTCACCCACCTTGTCCCCCGTGTCCCCCTTGCCCCGCTTCCCCATCCAGGACCGGCAGATCCATCGGGCGAGGGCTCCTACAAGGACGGCAACGACGATCGCGCCCCAGTCGATGACGTGCGGAAGCCCGGGAAAGAAGGCGAAGAAGACGAGCGCGACCACAAGCCCGCCACAAACGCGGCGATCCCCGCCGACCGCCGTCGCGCCTCCCTGGACTGTTCCCGCCCTTGCTGCTGATCGATCTTGCACTCCGGGTACGTTCGCCCGCGGGACGTCCGATAGGTCCTGTTGTCGGTATCGGCGTAACTGAAGTCGATACGCAAGGAGTCGACGGCGGCGGCCCGAGCCACCGCGGAACTCGCCCGGCGGCGGGGCCGCCCGGTCGCGGAACCACGCCCCTGCCACCCGCCCCGTCCGACCGCTGCGCCACCCCGCGCCCGCCGACATTTCACGCCTCCGGCGGACCCCCGCCGGCGTGTGATTGTCCTCACCAGACCTGGCGCTCGCCGAAGCTCGTGCCGCACACGAAGAAGCCCCCCAGGTCTAGGACCTGGGGGGCTTCTGTCTGTGGGCAACCGACGGAATGGGCTGGTCAGGCACTACACCCACTTCCCGAAGATCATTTCCCACGATCATCAAGATCATTTCCCACGGCCCAGGTGGGAGATAAGGCGCGCGGAGCGCGGGCAGTCTCGTCACAAATCCGCGAGCCGATGGAACCGGCGAGCTGGCGTGCACGTGATCCCACGTGCTGCTCAATCGCCTGCCAAATGAGCAACAGCCTCCACTACGGGCCGGACGGTGTGGTCCCACAAGGCGTGGACCCTCCGCGACCGCTGCGGCGTCTGGCCAAGCTCGACGATGATGTAGTCACGGACTGCGGACTTGCTGAGTCCGGCTGTCCTCTTCATGTCCAGGATGCTTCTCAGGCTGGGACCACCCTCCTCCTGAAGGCCCTCGATGATCTCCAGGTCCTCGACATCGACGACCTCCAGGGGACGAACATCATCCCCTTCGAGAAGACCCTGAGCCTTCACCCGCTCCCGCAGAACTGTCAGCGTCACGGGGTTGACCGGAAAGCCTTCAGCCATCACCAATAGCGGAAAGAAGATCTTCCTGATTCCCGTAGGCGTATCCGTTAGTCGGGCTTCTCCCTCCCTGAGAGACCGGATAGTTGCATCGATCTGCTCGACCTCCCCGACAAGCTTGTCGAGATCTTCGATCTGCGCCTGCTCGGAGATAGCCTTGACCGACTCGCGTTTTAGAGTCGTAGTGGTGATTTCGATGACGACCCACGCGTCACCGTAGTCAATTGCGACATCAGCGATTCGCCGCCCTTTTTGACGGAAAGCTGCCTGTAGTTGTGGATCGTCGTAGACGCGTCGAGCCGCACCGCCGTCGGCAATACTGTGCAGGATCTCCGTGACGTAAATCTCCTCCACGTGTCGCAAACACTGATCCGCCGTCGCGACGAGCCTCCGATGCCCGGAAGGTTTCGAATCAAGGGGAGGGAATTTGATGTCAAAGAATGGCAGCCAACCAAAAATTCTCTTGACAAGAAGCTCTTGGTCGAGCACAAGTAGACTGTCATCATGGAGGCGAATTACTGGCCACCGACCGAAAGCATCAAAAGACCACTCTGATCGTTCTTCCTCCCGTTCGCCTCCAATCACCTCCCGAAATCCTGGGATGTCGCACACAATCAGCTTCAACACTTCTTCCAGACGAGATTCCTCCCATCCGAGCGCGGCAAGATAGCTCGGTGCCACATGCGGACCTCCATTGAAAGCAGCGGCCCACAAGACCGAACCGACCACGGTGAGATCTGCGAGGGAAACACCGGTTGCCGCCTGATACGCACCTGCGAGATCGCAGATTCCCGGTTCCCCCTTCCTCTCCGCTGGAATTTGATACCAACAGCGAGTAAAACGTGCCATCAGCTTCGCCGGGTCGTTGGAACTGTTGAAGTATTGATTTGCGATGAGCTCACGACCCAGCGACCCTGGAGCGTCACCAATTACCGTTCCTGTACCGTCCTCTGGGCGCTGACCAAGGTACTGAGTCAAGGTGATGAGCGCAGCCACTATATTTCCTGGCCGAACACCCGGAAGCAATACATCACCACTGTGGACAAGCGAGAGTTTCGCAAGCAAGAAGAGCGCCTGCGGAACGATCAGCCCGCGTTCAGGATTCCTCAGAAGATTTAGAGCTCGGGCCTTGCTGTCCCCGTTGAACCATTTCTCGACGTGTCGGCGGTCAACCTCACGCCGCGAGACACCAGGCATCCGCACCTCGTTCAAGACCTGTGACACGAACAGAAGAACGTCAGCGACAGGGATTCTCTGGAGCTGTGAGATAACATAACCGGGCGGTGGACAGAATCCGAAGATTTCTTCCGCAGTCAGGTAGGCGAGGCACAGGTCCAGGGGTTGAGGTGTCGCCAGATTTTGGGGAACGATGATCCCGCTCGCTCTTTGCTTCCAGAGAGGAACGATGGCAGGAATGGTGGACCCCTCCAGAGTGAGTTGCCCATCCCGAAGAGTGGCCACATATGCATCCCTCAGCTCGGCAGGTTCTCGACCAGCAACCTGGGAGAACAACCTTTCCATTTGAATACGAAATTCGTTACTCGTGTCCATTTTCCCTCTGTGAGTACTTTCATTCTTGGCTACGGATCGCCGACTTCAGTCCACCAAGGTCCATTCCTGCAAAATATCCGACTCGGGTCCGAGAAAAACCATGATCATCGGAACCGGGCGAACAGGTCTTCCAGGGCTCGCTGGAGTCGTACCGGCCACCTGCGTACAGCGCGACGGCGTGCGCTGCGTGCCTGTTCGGCTGCGTGGTGGCGGCCAATGACAATCACGGGTGCGTGGTCACCGAGGGCGCGAAGATGGCCGTCGTAGGGGCACCCCGAGGTGCAGCCTTCCAGGCGGCGGTCGATGGTGCCGGTCGTCAGGTGGTACAGCTGGGCACCTGTGTCGGCGACACCGCCCGGTGCGGTGGTCATGGTGAGGAACTGGTTGAGCTGCGCGGCCGCGGCGCTCGCGGAGAAGATGAAGACGTTCTCCTTCCGACGCAGCGGATGGTCGGCCGCCAGACCTTTGATGTAGACGGGGTCGTCGAGCAGCCCGTCGCGCTCCGCGGCAACGTGGGCGGGGTCGTACTGGCCGAGGCATTCCATACAGGCACGACCGGGTGCGGCGACGTGGGCGCGCCATTCGGCGCCGTTCATGTGGCCGCCGCGGGTATCGACCGCGATGCCGCCGTCCACGACGGGGATGAGGTGGGCGTAGGCAAGGAGGTTAAGGGCGGCGCGGGGCCAGGGCCGGTCTACGCAGGAGAAGAGCACGTCGCAGTCCGTGGCGGCGGCGAATCCGTCCGGCTCCACCACGCTCGTCTCGTACGGCGTGACCAGGAGTTCGGCGGCGGTGGCGGCCCGACGTGCAGCGCGTGCGGCGATGTCCGCCTTGGCCCGGAGTAGACGCACGTCGCGGGGAGTGGCGTGCAGGAGCCGGTCGAGGTTGACGTCCTCGACGGTGTCGAAGTCGAACAGGCTCAGATGCTGGATGCCGGTACGGGCCAGCGCTTCGACGACGAGCATGCCGACGGAGCCGGTACCGACCACTCCGACATGGAGCCGTGCCAGATCGTTCTGGGCGTCCTGCCCCCACGCGGAGACGGTACGCACCTGCCGGTTCGTGGCCCTGGGCACGGGGACGAGGCGGTCGTTGAAGGTCACCTCGAAGCGGCCGCCGACGACGCGGACGTTCTCCGCCTCGGTGGGGACGTAGGTGCGCGGCGCGTGCTGCTGCCAGACGCGGGCGCCGTATCCGGCGTCCGCGCCGGCGAAGGTCAGGCCGACCAGCGGGAGGCCGGTGATGACCAGGGTCTGGGCGGCAAAGGATTCCTCGGCCGTGTGGTCGATGTCGTTCAGGCGCTGCCAGCGGCGGCCCCGTGGGTGGGCGTGAATGAACCCGAGTCCGCAGCCGCGCTCGGTCGCGATGCCGGCGGCGCGCAGGAAGAAGGCGCTGGTGAAGTCCACGGTGCCGTGCACGATCCGCTCGCCGTTCGCGGGTAGGACGAGGTCGACGATCAACGCGGTGGTACGGCGGGATCCGGTGCTCGGCCGCCAGAGGACGAAACAGCAGTCCTCCTGACCGTCCGCGCGGCGCAGATGTTCCGTGAGGCGCAGCGCGATGTCGGTGGTCATGGCGACCGAGAAGCGGGTGATCATGCCGGTGACTCCAGTTGCGAGAACAGGGTGCGCAGGTGTCGCAGGTAGCCCCGCACGGTCCGGTCGGCCGCCCAGTTGACGGCCGGGCGGCTCCAGTACTCCCATGCCTCTCCCTCTCTTTCGAGAGGGGAGGCGTGTACGGCGCCCTTCGGGTGGCCCAGGCGCGGGCTGACGTGCGGGCCGGGCGGCGGGGACAAGGGCCAGTCCGGCACCATCGCCAGGCCGATCCGTACGGTCTCTCCGGCGCGCGGACCGACCTCGATCGTGTAGTCGAAGACGGCGAACTGGTCACGCTGGTGGACGGTGTAACCGGCTGCGGCCAGGCCTGCGAGCATGCCCGCAGGCCCGGCTTCCGGCAGGGTCGTGGTCACGAGGTCTGGGTCGGACCGGTCGACACCGACACGAACGTCTCGCGCTCGTGCACGGCGATCTCCTTGTCGCCCTCGCCGTTGAACGGCTCCTGGTGGCGGCCGTTGATACGGACCAGGTAGTGCGTGGCCGGGTCGATGCCAGCCAGGCGGAGGATCTCGTTCGGGGTGGTGCGCCTGGGCACACCCGCGACCGACTCACCATCCACGGTGACTGTCACCGTCTTGTGTACGGGGTCCTTGTGCTCCGTGTCCGTCGTCATGACGGCCACCTCCTTCCCGGCCCGTGGGACGGGCCGGTATCGGTCTCAACAGGCTGTTGCCCTGCTCGGAACTACTTCTTCTTCTTGGCCTTCGCGGAGGCCTGCTCGTTCACGGTCGTGGCCGGGTTGCGGCGCACCGTGGACTGCTTCACGAAGCGGCCCGTGATCGCGCTGCGGCCACGCTTACTGCCGCCGGAGCTGCTGGAGGTACTGCGCTTGGCCGTCATATGAGGCCTCCTTACCGGGATACAGATCCCATTGACCTGCGGGAACGCACTACAAGATCCAAAAAAGAATGCACCCGACAGGTTAAGCAAACTATCCTTGATCCAGAGAGTAGCATGGAGCCAGTAGGTATACGCAAGTGGATTCTGGGGCTGCTGGTGGACATCGTCTTCGACGACACAGAGCTGGCCCGCGTCTGTAACAGCGACGCGGCGCGCAGGGCCCGTTTCGGGCCGGAGGCCGCCGCCACGCTGCACAGACGTCTCAGCCAGATAGCCGCCGCCGCCCATCTGGCCGACCTTCGCCATCTCGCGGCTGCCCGTCTGCGCCCCGGTCCGCCCGGCGACCGCTTCGCTCGGTTGATCTCCGTCGGGGCTCACGGCGACCTTCTCGTGCACCCCCGCGACGCGCCGTCCGCGCTGGACCGTGACGGCATGCTGGACGAGCACTCCGTACGGGCCCTGATAATCACCGCGATCACCATCAGCCGCTGATCACCCTGCCGCCCCTCAGCCTCGCCGACCTCAGAGAGGCCCTCGTGACTTCGCCGCCCACCCCGTACATCGCCTACAACCCCGACTCCGCCAGACCACCCGGCGAAACCCTCAAGGAGCAGCTCGACGCCCTTGGCATCCCGCAGGCCGACCTGGCCCGGCGCACCGGCCTGTCGACCAAGCACATCAACCAGATCGTCCAAGGCACCGCAGTCCTCACCCCGGAAACCGCACTCTTGCTCGAACGCACCACGAAGATCCCGGCCTCGATGTGGAACCAACTCGAAGCCGCGTGGCGCACCCACATCACTCGCGACCAAGAACTTCGGCAGTTGGGCAGGCGCGTCGACTGGCTGAACAACTTCTCACTGTCCGAACTCGTTAAGCGCAGGATCCTGCCGAACAAGGACAAGACCGCGGAAAACCTCGAGCGCCTGCTGGCATTCTTCGGCGTGGCCGATCCTGAAGTCGCCGAAGATCTATGGCGCGGCTACCGCACCGCGTTCCGCCGCTCCACCGTCCTGGAAGTAAACGACTACGCCACCGTGATCTGGCTGCGCCAGGCAGAACTACAGGCTCGTGATCTGCCCTGCGAACCGTTTGATCGCGCGGTACTCACCGCTCTCCTGCCGCGTCTGCGCGCACTCACATTGGAAAAGCCGGAGACCTGGCCTGGGCAGATCTCCCGCCTGTGCGCCCAGGCCGGCGTGGCCGTCGTCTTCATCCCCGCCCCACCTCACTCGCACGTATCCGGTGTCACCCGCTGGCTCACACCTGACAAAGTCGGGGTGGCCCTCAGCGACAGATTCAAGAAGGACGACCACTTCTGGTTCACCGTGTTCCACGAGATCGGCCACATCCTTCTGCACGGCAAACGGCTGACTTTCCTGGACAACACCGACCGCGAGGACGAGCGGACATCGGAAGGCGACCGTAGCGAGGAAGAAGCCGACGCCTTCGCAGCAGAGACACTGATCCCGCCCGAGCACAGCGCGGCCTACCGCCGCCTTGCCAGCAGGCCCATGCCCTTCACCAATATCGAAGTCTTCGCCCGGCAGGCAGGCCTTGCTCCCGGCATCGTCGTGGGACGACTCCAACACGACGGAGCCCTCGACTGGACGCACGGCAACAAGTACAAGCGCACCGTCCGACTCGATCTGACCGACGGTGGAGCCTCGTGACGATGCCCTCGCCTCCCGTGAGTCGCTGCGCGTGGACCCCGGCTCTGCGCTGGTGTGATGCGTGCGGCTGGTCAGTCGGGCGAGTACAAGTGCCGCATTGACACAGGCCGCCCAACAACATGCGACGGGCCCGGGGATACAGACACAGGAGCAGCGGTCGCAGAAATCATTTCCTGATTCGTCGCGCCGCCACCTCGGTGATCTCCTCCGGACCGTATGTACGCATCAGCACGTTCAGCGAACACTTCAGTTGTGCCCGGCGTGTGGATCGGTCACGGGCCAGTGCCTCTGCGATCGCATCCTGCAGGTACTTCTCCGGAGTCTTCCGCTCGGCGGCGGCACACTTCCGGATCCGCTCCTGGAGCTCCGCACTCATGGGGATGCTCATCAGGTACTTGCCGTCGGTTCCCGGAAACAGACTGCAGAGCACGTCGATGGGAAGCGAGTCCTCCAACCGCTTCCAGATCTTCCGCATGGCCCGCCGTTCATCCTTGGCGGACACCAGGACCACGAGGCGTCTGCGGTCGTCAGCGGCCGCCATAGGCAGGGAACTTGCCTGCTGCGCTGCCTTTACTTCGACGGCTTCAACCGTACGGGTCAGGGTGATCTCGATGGCGTGCAAGGTCATTTCTTGCCCTCCTGCTCCTACGAGTTCGGTGTCGGTGTCGGTGTCGGTGTCGGTGTCGGTGTACGAGATTCGACGCAGTCGTCATTCGAGCGAGATCTCTCCGTCCGGCAGCCACCCGTCCCAATAGCCGTCCATGAAGTCGAGCAGCTCAGCGGGCTCGACCAGTTCTCCGGACGACCGCAGTTCGGCCGTCGTCCACCAACGGGCTTCCGGGGCGAGCGCAAAGCGGACGGCCGACGGCCAGCTCTCAGCTGCAGGCCGCACCACGACGACGTACTGAATGCCCTGTGGTGCGTCCCTGCGGGAGAGCCGGCCGATGAGCGGCGGGATGCGAAGCGCGGGGAGATGAGCATCGCGACGCAGATGCCGGGTTGCCGCGCGGCGGATGGTCTCGCCGGGGCGCATGAGGAGTGTCGGCACGGTCCAGCAGCAGGGTTCGGTGTCAAGTTCTGCCGGCATCAGGAGGAGTCGGCGTTTCGGGGAATCGATGAGGACTGGACGTACTACGTCGCGGCCGTCCGAGTGGGCATCGTCCATGCCCCAACTCTTCCTTGATGTTATTCGAATAGCACACCCAAACGCCCTAACGGGTGATGTGCGGTCGACCGAGATCCCGTAAACGAGGACGTTCCCTGATCACCCACATCGGTGGTCTGCTCACAAGCCACGGTTCGGCAGAGTGCACCTGCCACAGGATTCCCGTCGTGAGTACTGCCAAGAAGACGGCGCAGAAGCGTCGCCCACCGCGCCGCACCCTGACCGAACCCGTGGTGCAGCCAATCCCCGGGGAGTCACTGACCAGCTGGATCGGCGCACTCGCCCATCAACAGGATTTCGAGATGAAGCCGCTCCTTCGGGAACTTCACCTCGACAGAGTCGGCGGACTTTCCGGGGCAGAACTGCGGTTGTCCGATCCTGTGGTTCGGCGGATGGAGAAGCTGACCGGGATCGACGCCGAGCGCCTGCGCGCTATGACCCTGGCGCGCTATGCCGGCAACGCGCTACCGCATCTGCCACCGGTCTCGTCTGACGGTGTGGCGGTCCAGCAGTGGCACAAGGGTGCGTGGTTCCACCGGTCACAGGCACGCTGGTGCACCAAGTGCCTACGCGGCAACGACAGTCGCTGGCTCCTGCGCTGGAAACTTCCCTGGTCGTTCGCGTGCGTTGACCACGCCGTGTACATGGTGACCGAGTGCCAGGCATGCTGGGGCACCGTCGATTTCCGGCACAACGCCCCGCCTGAGCGAACCTGCGACAACATGACCGACGAGGGCGAGTGGGCTTACGACCTCAGAGAACCATGCGGCTTCTCGCTGAAGATGTGTCAGCCGGTGCCGGTGAGCGACGACTCCGTTCTGGCCTTGCAGGCGCGTGTCAACGCATGGCTCGATGGGATTCCCACGCATGAGGACAGGCAACTCGTGGCCTTGGCGGCCGTGCTGATCCCACTCCTGTCACCGTCGATGGTGCGGCGCGGTGACCCCCTCCTGCGCTATGCGGTGCGCTCCCCCAGGGGTACCTCGCAGCAACAGAGGAAAGGCAGAAGACCCTGGACCGACTCACTTCGGGTGGCGGCCGCCGTGTATGCCGCGGATTCGATTCTCCGCCGCAGGCATTCCGCCGACCAGGTCGCAGACTGGATCGGCGATCTTCGGCTCATCGATCACCGGCGCAGGCCATGGCACATGGACGTGGCGGAGTTGGCGTACGGCCCCTCGCTCCGGCCGAATCCCTTCGTCGAACCGCTGGTGCACCGCGGGTTGATCACTCTGGGCGGGTGGCTCTGACGACGCCTCGATTTTCAGGTGGGGAATCGGGGGCTGCCATCACCGGGCCGTGCGATCCCGCCCAGGGAACTGGGCGACACCAGGAGGGAGAGGACGACCAGCACGCCGAACACCAGGAGTATCCGCCCAGAGGCAGGGCGGCGGGGCTCCGGCGAACAGGTCAGTCCTGGAGAGCACCGATACGCCGCAGCCAGGACCGGACCTCGGCGTCGGCCTTGTCGACTTCCTCGCCGCGCACCGCGAGCCCTTCCCCGATGGTCGCGCCTGGGCAGAGCGCCGCGTAGTCGCGCTCGGTCGTGCCCAGTCCGCTCATCGCATACGTCGTGACGGGATGGACCGTCCTGCCGCGGAAGTCGTAGCTCTCGGCGAAGGTCGACATGATCATGGGCGCTCGGACGTTCCAGATGGGACTGCCCAGCAGCACCACGTCGTAACGGTCGATCAAGGACAGGGGGTTGGCGATGGCCGGGCGGGCGTCGGCGTCCTGTTCGCGGACGTTGCGGGCGACCGTCGCGTCGTAGTCGTCGGAGTAGGCATCAGCGGCTTCGATGCGGTGCACGTCGCACTCGATGTGCTCGCTGATCATGCGGGCGAGAACCTCGGTGTTTCCGGTCTTGAGGTCGGTACGTCCGCCGTTGTAGTAGTTCTCGCCCGCCCGGGAGAAGTAGGCCAGCAGTACCCGTTTCCCGGACGGGGACGTCGCCCCAGTTCTCTCACTGACCTCCGGCGTCGCCTCGCTCGGCTGCGACGGGGAACAGCCCGTGATCTGGACACCGGTCATGACGGTGGCTCCTCCCAGAAGTGCTCCACGGAGGAGCGTGCGTCGTCCCGGCGCAGCGGGTCTGTTCTTCGCGGTGCCGAATCCGCGCGCTGTCATCCACTGCTTCCGTTCAGGGAACGGACCGCGTCGAGATCCGCGCGCACTGCCCGCGGTTCGGCTTCGACGGGGAGGTCGGCCGGGTCCAGCACGCCGTCCACGGAGCCGGATTCGTCGCTCTTCAGGGCGCCGAAGAGTCCGGCCCAGTCGGACGGCTCCTTGCCCTCTTCGGCGATGAGCTCGAACGTCTTGCCCAACGCGGTGTCCATCAGCAGGCTTCGGACGAGCGTCTCGGCGATCTGGTCGCGGGCGATTCCGCCGTCGGCCGTGCCGCCCTGCTCCAGGACGAGGCGCCGCTGGGTGGGGCCGGCCTGGTCGAACCAGCCTGGTCGGACGATGGTGTAGGGCAGGCCGCTGGCCCGCAGAAGGCGCTCGGAGCGCCGCTTCCAGGGGGAGTTGCCCGGGATGTCGCTGCGGGTGGCGTAGATGGAGGTCATCAGTGCCACACGCGGCTGGGCGCCGTCGAAAGCTTGCAGGAGGTTGCGTACGCCGCCGTAGTCGACACGGCGGCGGGTCTCGGGATCACCGCCGGAGCCGTGGGTGAGGACGATGGCATCAGCTCCGCCGACCGCGTTCCGCAGGGAGGCGGGATCCTCAAGGTCGCCCCGCACCAGTTCAACGCCGAGAAGCAGTCGCTCGGCGCGGCGCACGTCGCGTACCAGTGCCCGCGGACGCAGGCCGTGCCGCTGTGCGGCCTCCACCGCGAGCCGCCCGATGCTGCCGGTCGCGCCGACCATGAGGACGTCGGTGATGTGCTGCTTCTGGGACATGGTGAGGTCCTGGTCCGTGAGATGGGTGCCGTCTGAGGGCGTCAAGGGGTACCCCTCCCGGGCGGGTGCTCGGGGCCGTACGGGAGGAGTGCTCGCGCGAGAGTTTGTCCGGTGCGGTGGAGCTGCCGCCTGTCGGCTCAGGCCTCCAGGCGCCGTGCGCTGAGCCAGCTGACCATCGCCGGGTCGTGGTGGTCGAAGAACAGCGTCGCCCCGGTCTCCAAGGTGGCGACGGCCGCCATCTGGTCGTCGGTGAGCTCGAAGTCGAAGATGTCGAAGTTCTCCGCCATGCGGTCGGCACGGACCGACTTGGGGATCGCGACGACGCCGCGCTGGGTCAGCCAGCGGAGTACGACCTGCGCGACGGACTTGCCGTGCTTCGCGCCGATCTCGCTCAGAACGGGGTGGGTGAAGATCTCGTTCTTGCCCTCGGCGAACCCGCCCCACGACTGGATCTGGACCCCGTGCTCGCGCATCAGCTCCTGGTCGGCCGTGCGCTGGAAGAACGGATGGGTCTCGATCTGGTTCACCGCGGGCGTGACCTCGTTGTTGAGGACGAGGTCGAGGAGCCGGTCGGGGTAGAAGTTGGCGACGCCGATCGCCTTGGCGCGGCCCTCGCGGTTGAGTGCCTCCATGACGCGCCACTGGCCGTACACGTCACCGAACGGCTGGTGCATCAGGTACAGGTCGATATGGTCCAGGCCGAGCTTGGTCAGCGACGTCTCGAAGGCGCGCTTGGTGTTCTCCTCGGCGGGCGCGTCCTGGACCCACAGCTTGGTGGTGACGAACACGTCCTCGCGCGGAATGCCGCTGTTCTTGATCGCGCGGCCGACGGCCTCCTCGTTGCCGTAGGCGGCAGCGGTGTCGAGCAGCCGGTAGCCCGCGGCGAGGGCATCGCTGACGGCCTGCTCGGTCTGCTCCGGCGGGATCTGGTAGACGCCGAAACCGAGGATGGGCATCTCGACGCCGTTGTTGAGGGTGACGGTCTGCATGGGGCGTTCCTTACCTTTCGCGGGTTCTTCGAGCATCCCGCCTTCGCGCCCCCGGTGGCAGGTCGAGCTGTGCCGGGGAGCGGCGTTCGGGGTAATGACAGGGCCCCCCACGCGCCTGCCACCCAGGTCAGCGCGGTGTGACACTGGCGGCATGGCACCCGAGCAGAGCACCGACAGGGGCGACGGCGGAGAGCTGGGCCGCTTCCTGCGCGCGCGACGCACTCAGACGAGCCCCGACCGGGTCGGCCTCACCGTGGGCACCGGCCTGCGCCGCACCCCCGGTCTGCGCCGCGAGGAGCTGGCCACGCTCTCCGGCATCAGCATCGACTACTACGTCCGCCTGGAGCGCGGCAGGGAGACCCGCCCCAGCCCGGCCGTACTCGACGCTCTCGCCCGTGCCCTGCATCTCGACGACGCCGAACACCAGCACCTGCGCGAACTGGCAACACGCGCTGCCCAGTACGCCCCCGAACCCCCGCCACCGCCGAGCCGTACCGTGCGCCCGCATCTGAAACTGGTCCTGGAGACGCTGCGGCCGAGCCCCGCCTACGTCATCAGCCGCAGCATGGACCTGCTCGCCTGGAACCCCGGCGGCCTCGTCCTGTTCGCGGGCCTCGCCGACTGGCCCGCCAGTCAACGCAACATCGCCCGCTACCTCTTCCTGCACCCGACCGCGCCGACCCTTTTCCCCGACTGGGACTACCAGGTCCGCGGCTGCGTCGCCCGGCTGCGTGCCCAGTCCGGCATCGACCCGGACGCCCCCGACCTCACCCACCTGGTGGGCGAACTCCTGCTCAAGAGCCCCGACTTCGCCAAGCTGTGGGAGCGCTACGACGTCGTCGGCCGCAAGAAGATCCAGAAGACGTTCCACCACCCCGAGGTCGGCGTCCTCACCCTCAGCGGCCAGAGCATGCACCTTGAGGGCACCCCCGGCCAGCGCCTCGGCGTCTACACCGCCGAACCCGGCACCGCCGACCACGACGCCATGCTTCTCCTCGACCTGACCTCATCCCGACCCGCCGCGCATGCGGACAGGACGACCGACGAGCGACGGCATACACGATCCTGACCGACACACCTTCCGGCTCCCTGGTCTTGGTGGCCGAGGGCAGCCTCGGCGCCGTCGGCGTGGTGGAAGGTCTTGTGGCCGTCGGCGGTGCCCTTGAGGTTGCAGCGCGCCCAAATGCACGCCAACTCAGGTCTCTGCGAGAGCAGTTCGCCGAAGACACCTCACATCACGAGGGTGCCGAATATGGGCACCCGAAAGGACATCCCTCATGAGCAAGGTCATTCTCGTCACCGGTGCCGGACGGGGTCTGGGCACGGACATCGCCCGCGAGGCCCTCGCCGCCGGCCACCAGGTCGTCGCCACCGGCCGCCGCCCCGAAGAGGTCGAGAAGACTCTGGGCGGGCCGCAGGACAACCTCCTGGTCACCAAGCTGGACGTCACCAGCATCGAGGACGCCGAGACGGCCGCGCAGGCCGCCGTCGACCGCTTCGGCCGCATCGACGTCCTGGTCAACAACGCCGGGAACTTCTTCGCCGGCTACTTCGAGGAGATCACGCCCGCGCAGATGCGCCAGCAGATCGAGACCAACCTCTTCGGCCCGATGAACGTCACCCGCGCCATCCTGCCGATCATGCGCAAACAGCGCGCCGGCCACGTCATCACCCTGTCCTCCTCCGCAGGCATCATCGGGCAGGAGTTCTGTGTCGCCTACGCCGCCTCCAAGTTCGGTGTCGAGGGCTGGATGGAGTCGCTGCGCTTCGACGTGGCGCCGTACAACATCCACACGACGGTCGTGGAGCCCGGGTTCTTCCGCACCGAGCTGCTCGTGGACGCCTCCACCACCTGGCCCGAGCCGACCATCGACGACTACGCCGAGCGCACCACCGCGACGATCGCGGGCTGGAAGAGCATGAACGGCCAGCAGTCGGGCGACCCCGCCAAGCTCGCCCGCGCCCTCCTGACGATCACCGACCAGCAGGAGCCGCCGCTGCGCTTCGTCGCCGGTGCCGACGCCATCGAGGGTGTGAAGGCCAAGGCCCAGGAACTGCTGGCGCAGGCCGAGGCGTCGCGCGAACTCGGGGGCGACCTGGACTGCGAGGAGTCGAACGCCTGAACACCTGCGCGTTCGTGCCGTCGGCGCTACCGGTTGGCCATGGGGGCACCGGTGGCCAACCCGGTCCCGGTCTGGGGCTGGTCCATGTCGAGGAGCACCATCACGTCGAAGGCGGGGGTGCCTGGTTCGGCGTAGTAGAAAATCACTCGGTGACCGTCGGTGCCGTCCAGGTCAAGGGCTTGAAAGCCAAGCGTGAAGACGCCGAACTCCGGGTGGTGGAAGGTCTTTGTGCCTGTGGTGTGGCCCTGGACGTCATAGTGCTCCCACAACTCGGCGAAGTCCGCGCTCTTGTCACGCAGTTCAGCGATGAGGCGGCCGAGCCCCGGGGTGTCGGGGGCGGTGCCGGCGAGTGAGCGCAGCCGGGCTACACAGCCGCGGATCTGGTTCTCCCAGTCGTCCGGATACAGGGCACGGGCCCGCGGATGCAGGGCGAGCCACCGTACGACGTTGCGTTCCTCGGGCGGGGTGTCCTTCATACCGGGCAGCAGGCGCAGGCCGCCGGGGGTGGCGGCGAGCAGTTCGTAGGTGCGGCTGACGACGTGGACGGGGTGGGGCCGCAGTGTCCGGAGGAGCAGTTCGACGCCCCGGTCCACGGCCGGACGCTGCCCGGCGCGATCCGGCTGTCCGCCTCCGTTACCGCCACGGGCCGTCCTGGCTGCCAGGTCGCGCAGGTAGGCGCGCTCCGTCTCGCCCAGCCGCAGAGCGGAGGCGAGGGCCTCGACGACGGACGGGCTGGGCCGGGTCTCCTTGCCGCGTTCGAGCCGGGTGTAGTAGTCGATGCTCACCCCGGCGAGCGTGGCGAGCTCCTCGCGGCGAAGGCCTGGTGTCCGGCGCGGCCCCGGACCAATGGACAGGCCAACGTCCGCAGGCTTGACCTGGGTTCGACGGGCCCGTAGGAAACAACCCAGCTCACTGTCGGCGCTCCGGCCGAGGGTCTGTCGCTCGGGATCCATTCGTTCAGTCTGGCACTTCTGTGAGTCCTGCGTTCGGTGGCAACGGTCGGACGCACATCCGCGCTGCGCCCCGGGAAGGACACTTCCGCCCTCCGACTCCCTGCCGCGATCATGCTGCCGCCGCCGATCCCGCCGGCGGACTCCAAGAACTGCCTCAGCCCGCCGTGTCTTCCGCGGGCGGAGCCGAGCCGGTGCCGTTCGCGCGCTGGTGGGCGACGATGCCGGGCAGTTGCTCGTAGATGGCGTCGATCAGGTCGCAGACACGCTCGGCGATTGGGCGGCCGAGACCGGTGAGTTCGTAGTCGACGCGCCTGGCGACCGTCGGGTGCGGTGTGCGCGCGACGAGGCCGTCGTCCTCCAGCCGCTGGAGGGTCTGCCACAGCATCCGGTCGGAGACCCCGGACACGTTACGACGTACCTCGGCGAACCGCAGAGGGCCTTCGACCAGGGCGGCGAGGGTCAGGGCGCCCCACCGGCCCGTCGCGTGCTCCAGGACCTCCCGCGACGTGCACTGCGGATCGAACACGCTCATCCCGGCCACGCGGTCCGTCCCTCGGCTCATGCGTTCATGCTAAACGGGCAACGTACTTATTCTGAGTAAGTACTGTATTTTCGTAAGCATGAGCCGCTACGGGCTCCTGAAGGGAGACCTTGTCCGATGAAATCCCTCCTCCTTGGTGCTACCGGCGCCACCGGCACCCTGTTCGTGGAGCGTGCCACCGCGGCCGGACACGAGGTCGTCGCCTTCGTCCGCGACGCCTCCAAGATCACCCCGGCCGACCGGCTGACCGTGGTCGAGGGGGACGTCCGCGACGCCCGTGCGCTCACCGAGGCGATGCGCGGCATCGACGCGGTGGTCAGCACGCTCGGTCTCAGCAAGGTCAAGGACCCGGGCAACCTGATCGCCGACACCACACGCGCACTGGTCCGGGCCGCCGAGAACAGCGGAACCAAACGCGTACTGATCATGTCGGCGTTCGGCGTCGGCGACTCCCTGGCCAAGGCCTCCGCCTTCGCCCGGTTCCTCTACAACTCGGGCGGCAAGGCCGTGTTCGCCGACAAGGCCGCAGGGGAGCGGATCCTCACCGCCTCCGACCTGGACTGGACGCTGGCCTACCCGGTGTTGCTGACCAACAAGCCCGCCACCGGCGACGTCCACGCGGTCGACCTGACCGCGCTCGACCGTCTGCCCGGCCTGCCCAGGATCTCCCGAGCCGACGTCGCCGCCTTCCTGCTGGAGGCCGCCGTCGACGGCTCGTGGTCCCAGCGCACCGCCGTGCTCACCGCCGGCCGCTGACCATCTCGCCCTGCCATCCCACCCGCCCCACAAGGAGATCGCCCCATGACCAAGACCCTCGGCCTCATCGGCGCCGGCAACATCGGCAGCGCGCTGGCCCGCCTGGCGGTCGCCGCCGGCCTGAATGTCGTAGTCAGCAACTCCCGCGGCCCCGAGACCCTCGCCGACCTCGTCGCCGAACTCGGCGAACAGGCGCGCGCTGCCTCACCCGCCGAGGCCACGCAGGCCAGTGATCTGGTGGTGGCGACCGTCCCGCTGAACACCTACGAGCAGCTGCCCGCCGCCGCCCTGGCAGGCAAGACCGTCATCGACACCATGAACTACTACCCCGAGCGCGACGGCAGGATCGCCGAGCTCGACTCCGGCGAGCAGACCTCCAGCGCCTTGGTCCAGCGGCACCTGTCCGACTCCCAGGTGGTGAAGGCGTTCAACAGCATCGACTTCGTACGCCTGTTCAGCGCCGCCCGGCCCGCCGGTGCCGACGACCGCAGCGCCCTGCCCATCGCCGGTGACGACCCGGCGGCCAAGGCACAGGTGGCCGGGCTGCTGGACACGCTGGGCTTCGACGCCGTGGACATCGGCACGCTCGCCGACAGCTGGCGCAGCGAGCCGGGCACCCCTGTCTACGTCCAGCCGTACTTGCCGGCACGGCCCGACGGGCTGACCGACCAGGAGATGGGGCGCTGGTTCTTCGAGGTCCCGGGCGTCCTGGTACCCGCCGACAAGGTGCGGGAACTGACCGACACCACCGTCCGGCGCGCCGCGGGCGACGCCAGCGCGACCCTCGGCTAGGGCCGCAGCGCCTGTTCGGCGGGTGGGGGGCCGTGCCACAGCCTGGAACACCGCTCCCCCGTACAGCCCGGCCTGTCACCCACCAGGCCGGGCGCCTAACTTGGCACTGGGCCAAGGAGCCACGCGCGACACCGCGGATCGAGGGCACCGGACACATCGCGTGTGCTCGCACAACGCCGGCGCGGGGACATCGCATCGAACGCCGCCGACTTGGCCGTGCCCGACTAGCTGCCCACCCTCGTGGACAGCCGCCAACGGTTCCGCTTGGTGGGTTCGTCGAGTCCCGCGACGCGAAACTGCAGTAGGGGGAAGATCGACTTCTCCGCTCTGTTCGCCGCTTCCGCGTCCTGACCGGATCCACTGCGCCTGCGACGAGCAGCCGGCCGGTCCGTGCGCCCTGTCCCGGGCACCCGAACCCACCCCGAGAACATGGAATCAAGGAGCCGAAACATGAGCACGGACAACAGGCCCGCCAAGGAGATCGTCGTCGTCATCGGCCCCGGCAGCATCGGCCTGGCCATCGCACGCCGCGTCGGCACCGGACGCACCCTGCTGCTGGCCGCCCACGATGAGAAGGCCTCGCAGGTCGCAGCCGAGCAACTGCGCGGCGAGGGCTACGACGTGGCCGTCCAGACCACCGACATCTCCGACCTGGCCCAGGTCGAGGCGCTGACCGCCACGGCCGCCGGGATGGGCGCGGTCACCCAGGTGATCCAGGCCGCAGGCGTCTCACCCACCCAGGCGACCATCGAGCGGCTGCTGCACGTCGACCTGCTCGGCACGGCGTATGTCCTGGACGCCTTCGCCCAGGTGATCGCGCCCGGCGGGGCCGGCATCGTGGTCGCCAGCATGGCCGGGCACCGGGAGAGCCCCTACGCACCCGAGATCGAGCACGCGCTCGCGACCACCCAGACCTCACAGTTGCTCGCGCTGCCGTTCCTGCAGCCGGAGCAGCTCGGCTCGTCCGTCCACGCCTACGCCATGTCCAAGCGGGCCAACTCGCTGCGTGTGCAGACCGCCGCCGCGGCGTGGGGCAAGCGCGGCGCCCGCGTCAACGCCGTCAGCCCCGGCGTGATCATCACCCCACTGGCTCTCGACGAGCTCTCCGGCCCGCGCCGCGAGTGGTTCGACAAGGTGCGCGAGACCTCGGCGGCCAAGCGGTTCGGCACCTCCGAGGAGGTCGCCGCGGCCGCCGCCTTCCTGCTCGGCCGTGACGCCGGTTTCATCACCGGAGCCGACCTCCTGATGGACGGCGGCGTGACCGCGGCCCTGCGCGCCGGTGAGCTGACGACGCCATAGCGAGCTGAGAGCCACGGCCGCCGATCCGCCCTGATCCGGGCCCGCAGTCCGGGTGGGGCGGTTCGGCCTGTACGGTCCCGGCGCATGAGCCGTCGATCGAGAGTGCCGCGCAGGGAGAACTGAGGCGGCGGCGTGGCGGTCTTGGCGACTGCTGTGCCGCGCCCGGTTGGGGCCGTGGTTGTTGAGGTGCCGAGGACGTTGCGGCTCTCGATGAGGCCTCCGCCGTCGACGACGCTCACATCGTCGTCCTCGTCCGGCCGGAGTCGGACACAGCGCGGTGCGGCGGTTTCCGGCGCGCGAAGGATGGCCGATCGGCCGGGGCGCGGGGCGGGCGTCATGGCCGTAGAACTCGTCGTCGGGCCCGTGAGCGTCCGAAGCGGAGCGGGTGGCAACAGGACCACCAGCGTTCGACTGTCAGGGCGAGGCGGGGTGCCCCGCCTCAGTCGTCGACCGGTCGTCGCCTGCCGACGTCCCCTTGGCGGGCTGTTCCAACCCCAGCAGGTCGAGCAGTGCCATCGCGTCGTGATCGGTGCTGCCCGGCTCGGCGTAGTACGTCACCAGGCGGTGGCCGGGGGTGCCTTCCAGCTCCATGGACTGGTAGCCGAGGGTGAGGTCGCCGACCTCGGGGTGGTGGAAGGTCTTGCGGCCGTGGGAGTGGCCCTTGACGTCGTAGCGCTCCCACAGGCGGGCGAACTCCGGGCTTTTGAGGAGGAGTTCACCGGCGAGCCGGGTCAGGTCCGGGGCGTCGGGATCGGTGCCGGCCAGAGCGCGCAGCCGCGCCACGCAGCCGCGGACCTGGATGTTCCAGTCGTGGAACAGGTCACGCGAGGCGGGGTGGAGGAAGAGATAGCGGGCGATGTTGCGCTCTCTGGCCGGCCAGTCCTGGATACCGGGAAGGAGTCGCATTCCGCCGGGGTTGGCGGCGAGCAGGTCGTTGGTACGGCTGACGACGTGCGCGGGGTGGGGGCGCAGGCTCTCCAGGAGCAGTTTCACGCCGGGCCGGACGGTGCGGCTGGGGGCGGCGGGCGGCTCGGGGGCACTGCGCGCGGCGCGGGCGGCCAGGCTGCGCAGGTGCTCGTGCTCGTCGTCCTCCAGCAGGAGGGCGCGGGCGAGGGAATCGACCACGGACGCGCTGGGCCGGGTCTCCTTGCCGCGCTCCAGGCGGACGTAGTAGTCGATGCTGATCCCGGCCAGGGTGGCCAGTTCCTCGCGCCGCAGCCCGGGCGTACGGCGCAGGCCGGAACCGGCCGTCAGGCCGACCTCTTCCGGGGTCACGCGGGCCCGGCGGGCGCGTAGAAAGCTCCCCAGCTCGTTGCCCCCGCCGTTCCGCTGCTCGCTGTTCATGTCTTCCAGTCTGCGGGCCCCCACCGCCTCCTCGGCATATGCGTGGGGGGCCCTGTCACACCCCTGAATACCGCTCCCCTGCACAGCCCGCCCTGCCACGCCGCGGGTGATGGGGGAAGGGTCGATGTCATCGGAGATTTCCGTTCGGCGTCCTACGCCGGGCGGCTCGACGCCATGAGCGCGATCGTGCAACTCAAGGACATCGTCGAGGACAGCAAGGAGCAGAGCGTTGGAAATCCTGAAGAAGCAGCCCACCGTCAAAGCACCCGCCGACTGGTTCACCGGGGACGTCTGGTTCGACGTGATCCACGCCGGCGAGGAGCCCTCACGGATGCGCGCCAACATGGTGCGCTTCTCGCCCTGCGCGCGCACCGACTGGCACTCGCACGTGATGGGCCAGACCCTGCACATCGTCTCCGGCACCGCCCTGATCGGTACGCGCAACGGCACCGTCATCGAGGCTCACCCCGGCGACACGATCCACACGCCGCCGGGCGAGGAGCACTGGCACGGTGCGACCTCCGACCACTTCATGACTCACCTCGCGATGTGGGAGGGCGCGGGCGACGGCGGCCCGGAGACGACCTGGCTGGAGAAGGTCGACGACGCCGAGTACAACGCGCCGCGCAGCAGTACCCGCTGAACGGCGAATCCGAAGGACGAACCGGAGGAAGGGCACATGCGCACCACCACTCTCGGCCCCGACGGACCTGAGGTCGGCGTCATCGGCCTGGGCTGCATGGGCATGAGCTTCAGCTACGACCAGGCCACCCCGCGCGACGAGGCCACGCTGATTTCGGTGATCCATCAGGCCCTGGACCTGGGCATGACCTTGCTTGACACGGCCGACGTCTACGGCCCGTTCACCAACGAGGAACTCCTCGGCCGGGCGCTGAGGAACCGTCGTGACCAGGCGGTGCTGGCGACCAAGGTCGGCGCTCTCACCCGTGATGCCCAGGGCAACCCCGTGATGGGCCTCAACAACCGCCCTGAGCACATCCGCCGCTCGATCGACGAGAGCCTCGGCCGGCTCGGCACCGACCACGTCGACCTCTATTACCTGCACCGCACCGACCCGCAGGTGCCGATCGAGGAGAGCGTGGGCGCCCTGGCCGAGACCGTCGCGGCGGGCAAGGCCCGCGCCATCGGCCTGTCCGAGGTGAGCGTCGAGCAGATCAAGCGGGCGCAGTCCGTCCACCCGATCACGGCGGTGCAGTCCGAACTGTCGCTGTGGACTCGGGACTGGATGACGGAGGTGCTGCCCTACTGCCAGGAACAGGGCATCGCGTTCGTGCCGTACTCGCCCCTCGGCAAGGGGTTCCTCACCGGCCGGTTCTCGTCCCACGACGACCTGCCCGAGGACGACTTCCGGCGAGGCCTGGCCCGTTTCCAGCAGGAGGCGCTGCACACCAACCTGGCTATCGCCGAACGGGTGGGGGAGATCGCCGAGCGCATGAGGGCGACTCCGGCGCAGGTGGCGCTGGCGTGGGTGCTGGCACAGGGGGAGTACGTCATCCCCATCCCCGGAACCAAGACGCCGAAGTACCTGGCGGACAACGCCGGGGCGGCGGATGTCGAGCTGGGCGCCGCGGACCTCGCCGAACTAAATGCGCTTCCCGTGCCTACCGGAGGCCGCTATTTCTGATCAGCACCATCACACCCTGGGAGAAGGCTCATGCGAGCAACAGTGATGTACGGCGCCGGCGATGTCCGCGTCGAGAACGTACCCGACCCCAAGATCCAGAACTCAACGGACGCCGTCGTACGCGTCGTTCGCTCCTGCGTCTGCGGCAGCGACCTGTGGCCGTACGGCTCGATGCCCGCCTCCGAGGAGGGCCGGCGCATGGGACACGAGTTCCTCGGTGTAGTCGAGGACGTCGGCTCCGACGTGTCCGGGCTGACGAGCGGTGACCTGGTGGTCGCACCCTTCGTCTGGGCGGACAACACCTGCGACTTCTGCCGCGAAGGCCTGCAGACCTCCTGCCGTCACGGCGGCCAGTGGGGCCCGAACGGTGTGGACGGCGGCCAGGGCGAGGCCGTCCGCGTGCCGCAGGCGCAGGGCACGCTGGTGAAGCTGCCGGTGGCCGAGGACTCGGCTCTGCTGCCGTCCCTGCTGACCCTGTCGGACGTGTACTGCACCGGCCACCACGGAGTCGTGACGTCCCGGGTGGCCCCCGGCAAGTCCGTCACTGTTATTGGTGACGGTGCGGTCGGACTGTGCGCGGTGCTGGCCGCCAAGCGGCTCGGTGCCGAGCGAATCATTCTCATGGGGCGGCACACGGACCGTACCGACCTGGGCCGCGACTTCGGCGCCACCGACATCGTGCCCGAGCGCGGCGAGGAAGGCGTCGAGCGGGTGCGGGAGTTGACTGGTGGCGACGGCACGCACGCGGTGATCGAGGCCGTCGGTGCCACGGAGGCGATGGACACGGCGCTGAGCATCGTCCGTCATGGTGGTGTGATCAGTCGGCTCGGTGTCGCGCAGTACACCGAGATCCCGCTCGGGTTCGAATCGATGATGGGCAACATCACGGTCACGGGCGGTGCCGCCCCGGCGCGTGCCTACATCGAGGAACTGCTGCCCGACATCCTCGACGGCACGGTCGATCCCGGCCGAGTCTTCGATCACACCGTCGGCTTCGACGGCGTACCGGACGGCTACCGGGCCATGGCCGACCGGACCGCTCTGAAGGTCCTGATCCAGCCCTGACCCGGTCGAGAGCCCCCGTCGGTCGTCAGTTCCGCTGCTCTTCGGCGGGTTTGGCGTCCGGCCCGTCCGACCCGGTGGCGACCATGTCCAGCAGGACCATCTTGTCGTGGTCGGGGGTGCCGGGCTCGGCGTAGTGGGCGACCAGCCGGTGGCCCGGGAAGCCTTCCAACTGCATGGACTGGTAGTCGAGGGTGAGGGTACCGACGTCCGGGATGTGGAAGGTCTTGGTGCCGTGGGTGTGCGCCCGTACGTCGTAGCGGTCCCAGAGCTGTACGAACTCCGGGCTCTCGGCCAGGAGTTCGTCGACGAGCCCGACGAGGTCGGGGGCATCCGGGTCGGTGCCGGCCAGGGCTCGCAGGCGCCCCACGCACGCGCGGATCTGCTCGTCCCAGTGGTCGAACACGGTGCGGGCGCCGGGGCTGAGGAACACCCAGCGTGCGACGTTCCGCTTCTCGACCGGCCACTGCTCCATGCCCACGAACAGCCGTAGCCCGCCCGGGTTCCACGCGAGCAGGTCCATCGTGCGGCTGACCACGACCGCGGGGTGGGGCCGCAGGCTTTCCAGCAGCAGCCCGACCCCGGGCCCCACCGAAGAAGTGGGCGCCGTCGGTGGCTCGGCCGTGGTGGGGCGGGCGGCGCACACCGCGAGGTCCCGCAGGTGCTCGTGGGCGTGTTCGTCCAACAAGAGGACACGGGCGAGCGCGTCGACGACGGAGGGGCTGGGGTGGGACTCCTTGCCCCGTTCCAGGCGCGTGTAGTAGTCGATGCTCACCCCGGCGAGGGTGGCCAGCTCCTCACGACGCAGCCCCGGCGTGCGCCGCAGGCCGGGGCCGGCCTTGAGACCGGCCTGCTCGGGTGTCACGCGGGTGCGGTGGGCGCGCAGGAAGCGCCCCAGTTCGGTGCCGTCGCTGCCGTTGCGCTGCTCACGTGCCATGCGGCCAGTGTGTCAGGGCGGTCAGGACGGATCCATGGGCTGGACCTGGGGGGCCCTGTCACACCCCCGAACAGCGCTCCCCGGCACAGCTCGGCCTGCCACGCGAGACGTCCGGCGAGCAGGCTGGATGACGGTTCGAAGAACCCATTCCGCTACCACCCCATCGTTTCCTCATCAGGAGATCCACCCGTGTCCAGTTCTGTCGCATCGGACAAGCCGTCGGCGCCGGCCGATACCGCCGCCGGGCAGCCCCGCACCGCGAACGGTGCCCGGTGGGCCCTGGCGGCCGCACTGCTCGGCTTCTTCGTGATGACGCTCGACGCCCTGATCGTCAACGTCGCGCTGCCCGAGATCGGGCGCGGCTTCGGCGGCGGGATGACGGGACTGCAGTGGGTGGTGGACGGCTACACGCTGATGTTCGCCGCGCTGCTGCTGTCCGCGGGGTCGGTGACCGACCGGATCGGTGCGCGACAGGCGTTCGGGGCCGGGCTCGTGGTGTTCACCGTCGCCTCGGCGGCCTGCGGCTTCGCACCCGACCTGGGCGTGCTGATCCTGGCGCGGCTGGTGCAGGGCGCGGGCGCCGCGGTGATCGTGCCGGCCTCGCTCGCGCTGATCCGCGAGGCGTTCCCCGACCCGGCCGCGCGTGCCCGGGCGATCTCCGTGTGGGCGATGGGCGGCTCGGTGGGCGCCGCGGCCGGACCGGTGCTGGGCGGTGTGCTGAGCGAACTCAACTGGCGGATGATCTTCTTCGTCAATCTGCCGGTCGGTGTACTGGCACTGTTCATGCTCACCCGGACCGCCCGCTCGCCCCGCCAGAGTGACGCCCCGTTCGACTGGACCGGGCAGATCGCCGCGGTGGCGGCCATGGGCGGCCTGACGTACGCGGCGATCGAGGCCGGCGCGGTCGGTGTGGGCGCGCCGCGCGTGCTGCTCGCACTGGCCGTCGCCATGACGGCCGCGGCGGTCTTCCTGGTCGCCCAGGCGCGCGGCCGCAACCCGATGGTGCCGCTGGAGCTCCTGCGCGCCCGGACGATGGCGCTCTCGGCGACCATAGGGTTCGCGCTCAACGTCGGCTTCTACGGGATGATCTTCCTGCTCGGCCTGTACCTCCAGCAGGAACAGGACCTGTCGCCGATGGCCACCGGGCTGGCGTTCCTGCCGATGACGCTGCTGACCGCGGTCGTCAGCCCGACGGCCGCCCGACTCGCCGCGCGATTCGGGCCGCGCATGCCGATCATCACGGGGCAGCTCCTGATGGCCGCAGGCCTGGTGATGCTCTGCGTTCCGCCGGCGTCGGCGCCCGCCTGGCTGCTGGTCCTGCTGATGATCCCGGTGGGAACCGGCGGCGGCCTCGCCGTACCGGCGGTGACCTCGCTGCTCCTCGACCGGATTCCCGCCCAGCGCGCGGGCACCGCGAGCGGCGTACTGAACGCCTCCCGCCAGCTCGGTGGCGCCCTGTCCGTGGCCGTCTTCGGCGCGCTGGTCTCGAACCACACCCACTTCCTGCACGGACTACGCACCAGCCTCCTGATCGCCGCACTGCTGGTGGTCCTGACCGCGGCGGCCTCCGTACTCCTCAAGGAGAAGACCTCATGACCGCGACATCGGCGACATCGGCCTGGACGAGCCAGGAGCTCGACAGCATCGAACGCGCGGAGGAACTGGAGATCGCGTCCCTGCGGCGCGGCGGCGAGCTGGGCAGCCGGCGGACGATCTGGGTGGTCAGGGTCGACGACGGCATCTACGTCCGCTCCGTCAACGGCCCCGGCTCCGACTGGTACCGCGGCACCCGGGCCCGCCAGGAAGGCCGTATCCAGGCTGGCGGGGTCGCCAAGGACGTCACGATCATCGACGCCGACGACAAGGTCAACGACGCCGTGGACGCCGCCTACCGGACCAAGTACGGGCACTACGCCGCGTACATCGTCAAGGCCATCACAAGCGCCGAGGCGAGCTCCACCACGATGCGTCTCGAACCCCGCTGACCGAATTCCCTTACGGATAACCGCAGTTGAACCAGAACCACCAGACCGGAGAAACCATGCTCACCGTCAACGCGTACGCCGCCACATCCGCCACCGAACCCCTGGTCCCGACCACCGTCGAGCGTCGTGACGTCGGCCCACACGACGTCCTCATCGAGATCAAGTTCGCCGGCATCTGCCACTCCGACATCAGTAACGCCCGCAGCGAGTGGGGCCCGTCGACCTACCCCCTGGTCCCGGGCCACGAGATCGCCGGCGTGGTCACCGAGGTCGGTGCCGAGGTCACCCGGCACTCGGTCGGCGACCGGGTCGGCGTGGGCTGCATGGTCAACTCCTGCCGTGAGTGCGAGTCGTGTCTACGGGGCGAGGAGCAGTACTGCCTCAAGGGCAACACCCTCACCTACGGCTCCGTCGACAAGGACGGCACGATCACGCAGGGCGGATACTCCACCCACGTCGTGGTGACCGAGGACTTCGTCGTAGGGATTCCCGAGGGCATCAACCTCGACGAGGCCGCCCCGCTGCTGTGCGCGGGCATCACCACCTACTCCCCGTTGCGGCGCTGGGGCGCGGGCCCGGGCAAGAAGGTCGCCGTCATCGGTCTCGGCGGACTCGGCCACATGGCCGTGAAGCTCGCACACGCGATGGGCGCCGAGGTCACCGTGCTGTCGCAGTCGCTGAAGAAGATGGACGACGGCCTGCGCCTGGGCGCTGACCACTACTACGCCACCAGCGATCCGGCGACCTTCGAGCAGCTGGCCGGCACCTTCGACCTCATCGTCAACACGGTCAGCGCGAAGCTCGACCTCGACGCCTACCTCGGCCTGCTGGCCGTGAACGGCGCCCTGGTCAACGTCGGCGCCGCCGCCGAGCCGCTGTCGCTCAACGTGTTCTCGCTGATCATGCGCGGCCGCTCCTACGCCGGTTCCCTGATCGGCGGCATCCGCGAGACCCAGGAGATGCTCGACTTCTGCGCCGAGCACGGCATCGGCTCCGAGATCGAGGTCATCCCGGCGGAGAAGATCAACGAGGCGTACGAGCGTGTTCTCGCCTCCGACGTGCGCTACCGGTTCGTCATCGACACCTCGACGCTGGCCTGACCCGCGGCCACGGCCACGTCGACCTGAGACCACCCCGTACGAGGAGCCGCGCCCCCGAAGCCCTCGTACGGGGTGCCGCGTGAGGGGCCCTGACACACCCTGGAACGTCGATTCCCGGCATGGCACGGTCTGCCGTGGTGCGAGAACAGTGACCAGGCTCGATGCTCGTTGAAGATCCTCCTGCACCCGCAGGAATCCGCCTCCCCGTGTCCCTTGCCCGCCCCGCAGACACAGCCGCACGAGAACCGAGGAGATGACCGGATGACCACCACCGCTCCCTGGACCGACGACGAACTCGACCGGGTCGGAGCGGCCGAGGAACTGGATGTCGCCTCCCGGCGGCCGGACGGCGAGCTGGGCAGCCGGCGCACCATCTGGGTCGTGCGCGTGGGCGATGGCATCTACGTCCGTTCCGTCAACGGCCCCACCTCGGCCTGGTTCCGTGGCACCCGAGCCCGTCACGAGGGCCGTGTCGAAGCGGGCGGGGTTGAGAAGGACGTGGCGTTCGAGGACGTCGACGGCGAGATCAACGACGCGGTCGACGCCGCATACCGCAGCAAGTACGGGCGCTACTCGGCCAACACCATCCAGCGCATCACGAGCTCCACCGCGGGCTCGACGACCATGCGGCTCCTGCCTCGCTGAACGCCGCAGGAGAAAAGCAAATGTGCACTGTCGACGCCCATGCCGCTCAGTCACCCGGCGAACCCCTCACTCCGACCACGGTCGGACGCCGTGATTCCGGCTCCCTCGACCGCGCGCGGTCGGTCATCCGACTCCTGACCCGGCTGAAAGACATCCCGTGATCGGTCTCGAACTCGTCGTGGTACTTGGCGTGGCGGTGCTCGTGGGCAACGCCGCTGGTGACCGCTACCGGATCGCCCCACCTGTCATGCTGCTGCTCTTCGGCGCACTGCTCGGCTTCGTGCCCGCGCTGCGCGAGGTGGAACTGCCGCCGGAGGCGGTGCTGCTCATCTTCCTGCCGGTGCTGCTGTACTGGGAGAGCCTGACCACCTCCCTGCGGGAGATCCGGCGCGATCTGCGCGGCATCATCCTGATGAGCACCGTGCTGGTCATCGGCACCGCCGGCGCGGTGGCAACCGTGGCACACCAACTGGGCCTGGCCTGGGGACCCGCATGGGTGCTGGGCGCGGCCGTGGCCCCCACCGACGCGACCGCCGTCGGCGTCCTCGCCAAAGCACTGCCCCGCCGCAACGTCACCCTGCTGCGCGCCGAGAGCCTCATCAACGACGGCACCGCGCTGGTGGTGTTCGGGCTGGCCGTCGGCATCACGGTCGGCGACGAACACTTCACCCTCCCGCACGTCACCTGGCTGTTCGCCGTCTCCTACCTCGGCGGAGCCGCGGCCGGAGCCTTCATCGCATGGCTGGTGATCAGGGCTCGGCGGGTCTTCGACGACCCGCTGCTGGGCAACGTCGCCATGATCCTCACCCCCTTCACCGCCTATCTCCTCGCCGAACTCATCCACGCCTCCGGCGTCCTCGCGGCCGTTTCCGCCGGGCTGATCATGAGCCAGGCCGGACCGCGCATGGCCGCCGCCGCGATGCGCCGCCAGGCGGAGGAGTTCTGGTCGCTGGCCACCTTCCTGCTCAACGGCTCCCTGTTCGTCCTCGTCGGCCTGCAGGCACAGGCGGCCGTACGCGAACTGCACGGCAGTGACCTCACCCGCGCCCTCATCGCCGTCGCGGCCGTCTCCGCCGTCCTCATCGCCGCGCGCTTCGCCTTCAACTTCACCGTCCCCTACCTGATCCGCCTCCTCGACCGCCGTCCCCAGCAGCGGCTGCGCCGCATGAACTACCGCGCCCGGGTGGTCACCTCGATCGCCGGATTCCGAGGCGCGGTCTCACTGGCCGTGGCCCTTTCGGTGCCGACGGCGCTCGACTCCGGCGTGCCCTTCCCGGACCGGGACACGATCGTCTTCGTCACCTCAGGAGTCATCGTCACCACCCTGGTCCTGCAGGGACTGCTGCTTCCGGCCGTGGTGCGCTGGGCCCGGCTGCCACGCGACACCTCGGTGGAGGAGGAGCGCTTCCTCGCCGAAACGACCGCCACGGAGGAGGCCCTCAAAGCCCTCCCCGCGCTCGCCGAGGAACTGAACACGGACCCGGCGGTCACCGAACGCATGCGCGAGGAGTACGAGACCCACCTGCTCGTCGTCCGTGCCGGGGACGGCGAGACCGACGACGAGGACGAGGACGTCCTGCGCCACGACCGGCACTACACCGCACTGCGTTTGGCCCTGCTGGCCCACAAACGCGCCACAGTGCTCCGCCTCCGCGACGACCACGAGATCGACGACACCGTGCTGCGCCAGGTCCAGCGCCGTCTCGATCTGGAGGAAGTACGGCTGTCCCGACGGCCGGCCGCCGAATGACCCCCATCAGGACAGGAGAAACCATGCCCGTATCCCCGGACGCGAACGCCCGCGACGAGGTCCTGGCCGCCTACCGCGCCCACCTGCGGGCGATGGCCGACGGCGACACCGACGCCCTGGACGACCTGCTCGACGACGGCTTCACCCTTACGCACATCACCGGATACCAGCAGCCCAAGGCCGAGTGGCTGTCCCAGATGCGGGCCGGCCAGTTCGTCTACCACCGCGTGACCGAGAAGAACGTCACCGTCGACGTGGAGGGCGACTCTGCCCGCCTCGTCGGCCGCATCGTCACCGAAGCGACGGTCTACGGCACCCACGCCGACTGGCCGCTGCAATTCATCATGGACTGGGCCCGGGGCGGCGAAGAGTGGATCGCCCTGCGCTCCGTGGCGACAACCTGGTGACCCCTGCGTGGCCAGCGTGCCGGGGCGAGGCACGACGGGCGGGTTCCTCACAGCTGAATGTCTGCACGGACCCGAGTACCTTCTAGTCCACATGGCGTCCGCCTCACCGAGTGTGACGCCCCGTCAGGAATAACGTCACACAACGCGAGGCGGGCCACGGCTTTCGTGAACCGTTCGGATCAGAGGTACTTGGCGTAGAAGTCCGTCAGCTTCGCGAGGACCTGCGGGACGAACTCCGGCTTGTCGTAGAGGTCGATGTGGGTGGCGCCGTCGATGACGAACACCTCCTTGGGCTCCTTCGCCTGGGCGACGGCCTCCTCGCTGAAGTAGCGGGTGTCCGCCTTGGAGCCGGCGATCATCAGCAGCGGCCGCGGCGAGATCGACTCGACGTGGGTGAAGGCGTCAAACGCCATCTGCTTGTCCAGGCTGGTGAAGACGTACTTCCCCGGCGCGTTGGGGTGATGCCCGCGGGGGGTGCAGTAGTAGTCGTAGCCCTCGCGGTACAGCTCCGGTGTGTCCGGCGTGATCTCGTCGGCGGACGCGGGCACGAAGTTGATCATGCGGAGGGGCACGCCCGCCGCCTCCTTGGTGCGCTGCTCGCCGATCTCCTTGAGCCGCTGCACGCGGAACTCCTCGGAGAACAGCCCGCGCGGCACGCCCTCACGGCGGGCCGAGCCGACGTTGAACGCGCTGACGGTGCCGACGGCCTTGATCCGCGCCTCGGTCTGCGCCGCGTTGACGGTGTAGCCGCCGCCCGCGCAGATACCCAGGGCGCCGATGCGGTCCGGGGCGACCTGCGTGTGGTTGCTGAGGTAGTCGACAGCGCAGCGGATGTCCTCGACTCGGTCGCCGGGGACCTCGTACAGGCGCGGCTCACCGCCGCTCTCGCCGTAGTGGGAGGCGTCGTAGGCCAGGGTGATGAAGCCCTGTTCGGCGAGCTTCTCGGCGTACAGGCCGGAGGTCTGCTCCTTGACGCCACCGAAGGGGTGGGTGGCGACGATGGCGGCATAGGTCTTGCTTTCGTCGAAGCCCGGGGGCAGGAAGAGGTTGCCCACGACCTGGTGCGTGCCGTGCGGGAAGCTGACCTTCTGGGTGGTGACGGCGTCGTTCTGGGTCATCGGGACAGGCCCTTCCTGGCGAGGAAGTCGGAGATCTGGTCGGCGATCTGGATGTTGTTGAGGTCCGAGAAGAGGAAGTGTGAGTTGCCGGTGATGCCGATCTCCGGGAGGTGGACGAGGGTGGCGTCGCCGCCGTGGCGGTTGAGGGCATCGACGAAGAGGCGGGCCATCGCGAGCCGGACGCGCCAGTTGTCCCTGCCGGCGATGTCGGTCGGCTCGATCGGGATGTTGTCGCCGTAGTAGACGACGATGGGGACCTTCGTCAGCCGCTGGAAGTCCTTCAGCGGTACGGCCTCGCCCGCGAGGGTGCCCGCGGAGCTCGGCATCGGGTCGGGTACTTCGCCCTCCGGGAAGACGAAGCCGCTGCCCGGCTCCAGCGCGACGACGGCCTTGATGTTCTTGTTCCTCATCGTCGTGTGCCAGCCGAAGCCGCCGGCGTGCGAGTGGGTGATGAGGATGCCCGGGCCGATCTCGTCGAAGAGCGCCGAGACTCCGTCGGCGAGGACCTCGCCGTCGATGGGGCCGGTGTCGGGGAGCATCGACCGGAAGAACTGCTCGCGCGCTTCCGGGCCCTGCGGGAACTGGCCGCCCGGGTAGGTGTCGGGCCACAGGCCGAACCGGAACTGGTTGTAGAACCACTGGTCGGACGTCGAGGCATCGGTGGCGGTACTCACCGTGGTCTGCCCGGCACTGCCCCGGCGCGGCTGGTCGAGGGTGTACACGGTGAACCGGCGGCGCAGGAAGAGGGTCTGGAAGCCTTCGCGCCCGTCCGGAGTGGTTCCCCAGCCGGTCCCGGACTGCTTGTAGCCGTGCCACAGCACCAGCGGCAGGGTGCGTGCGCGCACCGGCTTCTGGAAGAAGACACGGGCGTGGTCGCCGTGCAGCGTCTGGCCGGCGGGGTTGGTCGGGTTGCGGGGATCGAAGGTCCCGGGTGTGGTGATCACGGTGCCGCCGACCGCGAAGCCGCCCTGTTCCTGGATCGTCAGCGGTGCGGAACCACCCCGGCCTCCGCCCGCTCCGGATGCCTGCGCGTCGGTGGCCAGTCCGACCGCCGGTACCGCGGCGGCCGCGGTGAGCCCCATGACGATGTCTCTACGCTTCACGGCCGTTTCCTTCGTACTCGTCGTCACTTACGTGCTCGCCCCACTCGACGTCGGGCACGGCGGGATCTCCCGTGCTGTCCGACAGGGCGAGATGGGTCATGAAGTGGTCGGGGGCGGCACCGTGCCAGTGCCATTCGCCCGGGGGTGTGTGGACGGTGTCGCCGAGCCGCATCACCAGGACCTCGCCACCGCGGCTCTGCACCAGGCCGACGCCCTCGGTGACATGCAGGGTCTGCCCGAGCGTGTGCCGGTGCCAGGCGGTACGGGCGCAGGGCGCGAACCGCACCACGGCCGCCCGCACTCGTGAAGGCGCCTGGGCCTCCGTGATCGTGTCCACCCACACTTCGCCGGTGAACCGTTCCACAGGGGCCTTGGCCGAGGGCTTCCTGTCGAGGAACCTCATGGGACCCCGGCCCCGCTACTTCGTCTCGTCTTCGACGATGGCCTTGAGCTGGGTGAGCGCGCCCATCCCGCTCGGCCATCCGGCATAGAAGGCCAGATGGGTAAGGGCTTCGACGAGTTCGTCCCTGGTCAGCCCGTTCTCCAGCGCCAGCCGCAGATGGCTGTTCAACTGCTCGGGACGGTATGTCGCAGCCAGCACGGAGACGGTGATCAGGCTGCGATCCCGCGGGGACAGGCCCTCGCGCTTCCACACGTCACCGAACAGCACGTCGTCGGTCAACTGAACCATCTTCGGCGCGAGGTCACCGAGCAACTGCTGTGCCCGCGAGGGTTCCTGTGCCATGTGTGTGCCGCCCTTCTTCGTATTTCGTCTCGCGCTCGACGCCATCGGACGGCAGTGTCGGGCTCGATGCCCGCTGTACCACTTGAGCTGCGGCGGGCCGACCGACCCGCGCGTCGGCGGTCCGGCACCTCCGTGCGGGGGAGGGCGTGGCCTGCGCCTGAAAACTCAGCCGCTGCCCTGAATCACAGCTCCCGATTCGGTAACTTCGCGACGCGGCGAAGGTCCGGCGACCGGGGGCATTTCACGCGGATGACGTCGTTGCCCGGACAAGTGATCTTCGTTTCGCGTACAGCTTGCTCGACGCTGACGGCGCGTGACAGACCGTGCCGTGCCGGGGAGCAGCGTTCAGGGGCATGACAGGGCCCCTCAGAGGTTCGGCGGGCGAGCGCACACTGGTCGGTTTCACGTACCTGTTTCCCACCGCGACCGCATCCCGCGGCCTGGTCACCACCAGCGCGTTGCACTGCGCGCTCAATCAGGACAAGACCTGCAGCACGCCTTGGACGGAACTCCCGCCGAGCATCTGAGGGCAACACACAGGACCTGAGAGACACAGATCCCCCCATGCGTGTCTCCCTTGCCGGCTTCCCTTGTGCGTGTCTCGGCATCCCAGCCGGACAGGTCCCACTCGCCACGGGGTACTTGCGCAGGAGCCGACGCCACCACAACCGGCGCACATCCCTGTGCTGCTGAGCCTGGCCATTCCCCGCGCCCTGTAGTCAGGGACGGCCCTCCGAAGCGTCGCTATCCACTCCGTTCTTCCCTCCACAGCCCTGTCTCCGTCATCCGCTACCCGTTGCAATCAAGGGCAGCTTCCGGCCCTGGGTGCATACCCTCCTCGCCCAGGGATTGCGAGATACCAGGGCGAGACTGACAGACCCTACGGAAGAACCCGGTACGCCAGGTCAGCGCATTTGTGCCGAGCAACCAGCTCCGTCGCCGCCTTGGATGCACTGCTCTCCATGCCGTGCAACCCCATGTACTGCATGCGCAGCTCAGGCGGACCTCCACCGCGCTGGCCGGCCCTGTCCAGGCACAAGTCCTACGCCCACCAGAGCCTCCGGATCAGCCACCCATTACCCATGGCAAGCACAGAGGCCCCTTCCCAACGCGCCCTACCGCCTGACAGAGCAATTGACCCCGGCCATGACACTCACGACACAGGCCCCACGACAGGGCTACCTCTCCATGCACGATGGAAAGAACAGGGATCACCGGCTCAGGGAACAGAGAAGCATGAAACAAAAGGTAATTCCCCTTGCGGAAATTACCTCCGCACCACAGGACAGGGAATGCAAGCCGGACGAAGCAGTCCTGCCTTTCGAGCGAGACAGCGAAACGTTCCTCCACCCCAGACAGGCCTTGGATAACAAAACGGGAATTTTCGATAACGTTCGCGCAGGTAACCCGACAGGTAATTGACCTTGTCGCTACTTCGAGTGAAGCACCCCTTGCGATCGGGGTAACTTATGCACTCTCATAGGTAGGGTTCTGCAATGATCGAAACCCTTCCATGGGAAGAAGTAGCCGGGAATCCCGACAAGTACATCCAGCTCCTGGAGGAGAAGGAGGTCGAACTGCAGCGCGATACATTCAAGGTCCGCCAAGAGCTTCGCCTCGTACGTCAGGTAAAGAAGCAGATGCAGATCGCAGACGAGTGGCGGACAACAGGCATCCCCGAGCAGCGCCAGCCCGACACCGACTCCGAAGACGCCGAGACGACGGCAGCAGCCAGCGGTTTTCAGGTCGCGCCCCGTAAGACTCGCATCCTGCGGCTCATGGCCCAGGACCCTATGCGGCAGTGGAAAGCACTGGAAGTAGCCAACGCCCTCAACGAAGCGCACAAGATCAAGAGTGTTCGCGTGGCAGCGGATGAACTGGCAAAGGCCGGATCTCTGATCAAGCTCCCGAACGCCTTCTACCAGTACGCACCACCTCAGCAGCCTTAAACATAAGAAGGCCGCCACCAAGGAGTCCAGTCCAAGGTGACGGCCAACGGCGACGAACCCACCTAGAACCTTCCACAGCGCCGGATCAGTTCGTCACGTTGCATTTTACGAGCGGCCGAGGGCCGCCGGTAGCGCACGACGAAATATGGTCCTGCCCTTCGCCCGAAGGGATGACCGCCGCGATGTTCGCCTTCGAACAGCCATTCCGTGCCCCACGTCCGTATACCGGCGGCTCCCCGCAGCGGCCCGTTTCACACATTCCGCCCCGGCCACAGATCGCAATCCAGCGCTTTTTCGAGGTTGGCAATGGTCAGCAGGTCGGGCCACGCCTCACCGGCGAGCGCCTTGGCGATCGTGTAGCGGGCGACACCGCTCTCGCGCGACAACTGGGCGACGGACCAGCCCCGCTGTTCGAGCGCGGCCTTGAGCCGGGCAGCCACGGCCTGGGCGACCCGCGCCCCGTGATGCTCCTCCATGACGGCCTCAGGCCACACACCGCCGGCGCGGTACGCGCGCGGCGGCAGTCGGCGGGCATCTCCTTGGGGCATGAGGTGAAGTCTGACCCATCCGGTCCTCCCCGGTCGCGCGCGGCTGCTGCCACGGCTACATGTTATTCGAATAACATCCCTCCGGCTGGGGTGTTGGTTTGGCGACATGTGATGAGTCAGCGGATTGATGCCTACGGCCCGTCCGGCTCCCCCGCGGGGTGGAGCCGCGTCGGCGACGAAGTGCGCCGTGTCATCCGCCTCGCCGATCCCCTGCTGCCCTACCAAGCCCGTGAACTGCTCTCCGCGCTGGCTCAGTTGGCGCTCTTCTGCAACGGCGAGGGCCTTCCCGAAAAGGCCGAGGTGTGGCTCTCCCGGGAGGTGATCGAGAGGTTCATCGCGGTCGGCTGCCCCACCGTGAAGGACGGCACCCGCGGCAACTACCGGACCAGGCTCCTGCGGCTCAGCGAAATCGTCCTGGGCGGCGAATGCAGGACCGGGAAACCCGCCAAGCTGTCGGCCTCGGTTCCCAACAGCCCGTACAGCCGGACCGAGCTCGCGGACCTGTGGGGCTGGGTCGACGGACAGCCGACCGAGGAACTTCGCTGGGGCTGCAAGACACTCATGGCACTCGGGCTCGGTGTGGGCCTCGACTCACCGGAGATCATCCCGCTGCGCGTCCACGACGTCCGCAGAGCCCCAGGAGGTAGCGGCCCGGTCGTCGTGGCCACTCGCGGCCCCCGGAAGCGGGAAATCCTCTGCCGCCGTCCCTGGGAGGGGGTCCTGGCCTCCGCTGCCGACCGTCTTGAGACGGCGGGCGCCGCGCAGTATCTGTTTCGCCCCAACTCCTACAGCCGCGGCACCAACACCGTCACGAACTTCCTGGCCCGCGCCCAGCCCAGCCCGAACGTCCCGCGCCTCGTCATGGGCCGCCTCAGAGCCACGTGGCTGGCCGAACTCTTCGAAGAGCGGCTTCCCATCACCGTCATCGTGGCGGCGGCCGGCGTCGACACCCTCCACGGCCTCTCCCGCATCCTGCCGTTCCTGCGACCCGTCCCCGCCGAAGAAGCCGCCCGCCTGCTACGAGGCAGCCAATGACAGCGCCACGCAGTCAGCCGAGCGACCGCCACGAGCGCCTCCTGGCGATGCGCACCGAGCGCCGGTTCATCGACGACGCCGACGTCGAGGCCGCGATCGAGGAAGTCGACAACAGCCAACTCGTCCCCCTGCTGGAGGAGTTCGTCCACCTCCCGCGAGGCCGCCACCGCACCCTGCACCTCAGAAACCTCCTGATCGGCCTCCAGATCTGCACCCAGGACACCGGCGGCAAGATCGTCCTGGAACGGGTCACGGACATCCTGTACTTCCGCATCAGCCCGCGACTGCGCGCCCGGCTCGACATATCCGAGTACGAAGACCACGACCAGGGATTCGAGGCGGCATACGCCGTGGTCCGGCGAATCTTCCACGCGATGAAAGACGCGATGAACCCGTCCCCGCTGCCGCCCAACGGGCACCTCTCACGCGAGGAGGCGAACGCGCTGACGGCGGCAGCCGATGTCGTCGAGCTGGCGGAACGGGAGCGGCGTCTGGCCCTGTTCACCGAGTTCGTCCTGGACGCCTCCGTACGCCCTCTCCACAGCCTCCTGGCGGAGCTGGCGGAGGTCTCCATGGGTATCGACGCCACCCCTGTCCGCACGTTCTCCCGCGGCCGTGCCACGAACGGGCCCGAGCTCGCCACCGACCCCGACGCCGGCTGGTACGTACGCGACGGCGACCACCGGGACCCCGATGCATCGGTCTCCGACTCCATGCGCCCGCCTCCGCAGCCCGCCAAGAAGGGCAAAGCCCCGACCTCCAAGCGCAAGATGAAGACCTCGCTCAAGAAGAAGTATCTCTACGGCTACGACGCCCACCTCATCGTGACCCGTGACACCGAACACGACGCCGTGCTCCTCGACGACGGCACCCCGAACCCCGACGTCCTCCCGGCCCTCGTCCTCGGTGTCGCCCTCGACAAACCCGGGCAACGCCCCGCCTACAACGGCATGAAGATCCTCGACCGGCTCCAGGAACGTGGATACAAACCCGGCTACCTCGCCGGCGACCGCGCCTACAACAACTCCGAGCCCACGGAGTGGCAGATCCCTGTCCGGGCCATGGGCTACAAGCCCGTTTACGACTACCGGGGAGACCAGCTCGGCAAGCAGGGAGGAACGGAAGGCGCGATCCTCGTCGAGGGCCGCTGGTACTGCCCTTCCATGCCAAAGCCCTTGATCAACGCCACCATCGACCTGTACGCCGAACGCATCGACCGGGAGACCTGGGTCCGGCTGATCGCCGCCCGCCGGGGCTACCGCCTCATGCCGAAACAGAACGCCGATGACGACGGCTTCCAGCGGATGATGTGCCCCGCCGAAGCGGGAAAGGCCCAGTGCCTCATCAAGCCCCACACCCTGGGTCGCGGCATCCACCTCCCCCTTATCGACCCGAAACCCAGCCCAGCGGGCCCGGTCAAGGTCTGCCGCCAGAACGCCGTCACCGTCAGCCCGGAAGCCGGCGCCAAGCAGTGGCAGGTCCTGGAGTACGGCGGTCCGGAATGGCAGAAGGTCTACTTCCGGCTCCGCAACAGCGTCGAGGGTTACAACGGTTACGCCAAGAATCCCCTCGCCGAAGGCATCGAAGCCGCAGGCTCACGCCGCATCCGCGGCATCGCGGCCCAGACGATCCTCCTGGCCTTCCAACTCGCCCACGCGAACCGCCGCAAGATCAAGAAGTGGCTTGAGACGCTCGCACTCGGCGGTGAGCGTCCCCGCCGTCGTACGCATCACAGGCGGAAGACCGCAGAGCGCAAGGTCTGGACACCCACCGGACATCTGGCGCCGGCCTCCTGACCCCAGTCGGCACCACCCCAGCACCACCCGGAAAACAACCAGCAGCAACGAAGCAGGGCCCCGACCGTGAGATACCTCACCGCCGGGGCCCTGCCGCGTCCTCGTCCGAGCCATAGCCCGGCACACAAACGAGAAACGGGCTCTCACCATGACTTCCGTCACTGGCGAGAGCCCGTTTCGTCGGTTTCTCTCTGTGCGCGAGGGGGGAGTTGAACCCCCACGCCCTTTCGGGCACTGGAACCTGAATCCAGCGCGTCTGCCTATTCCGCCACCCGCGCATTGGGTGTGTCCTCGGGCCCTTCCCGCAAGGGGCTGGCGCCTTCCGACATGCAGAAGATTAGCACGGTGCACGGGGTGGATTCACATCCCTTTCCCCTGAGCAGGACCCTCCGCCCGCCCTGAGCAGAACCCCCCGAGCGAGGCCCCCGTCACCCTCCATCGGCTCTCACCTGCCCTCCTCACCCGCTCCTCCCGCGACCCCGGCCCCACCCGGCGAACAGCCGTCGAACACTCACCGAACACCCCCACCGCCCCCCCTACGTATCAACGTGGACCGGTTCACGTATCAACCTCGTACCGGTAACAGCCATCTCCCCAGGAGGCGGCCAAGGTCCACAGTCAGGTGCGGGACACTTGTCTGCGGCCCCCTCTACGATCCTGGGCAGGAGTACTGACAGGAGTAGTGGCAGAAGGAGTTCGACCGGGCCGACAAGGGGGAACCAGCCGATTTACCGGCGCGTGGATACGATCAGTAAGCAGTACCAAGGCAGTCAGCACGACAATCACCACGACAGCCGGCCCGGCGGTCGGTACGACAGCCAGTGCGGCAACGACGGAGGAGGTGCCCCATGGGAGTCCTGAAGAAGTTCGAGCAACGCCTCGAAGGTCTGGTCAACGGCACCTTCGCCAAGGTGTTCAAGTCCGAGGTCCAGCCCGTCGAGATCGCCGGCGCGCTCCAGCGGGAGTGCGACAACAACGCGACGATCTGGAACCGCGACCGGACCGTCGTACCCAACGACTTCATCGTGGAGCTGAGCACGCCGGACTTCGAGCGGCTCAGCCCCTACTCCGGCCAGCTCGGTGACGAGCTCGCCGGCATGGTGCGCGACTACGCCAAGCAGCAGCGCTACACCTTCATGGGACCCATCAAGGTCCATCTGGAGAAGGCGGACGACCTCGACACCGGTCTGTACCGGGTGCGCAGCCGTACGCTCGCCTCCTCCACCAACCAGCAGGCTCCCGGCACCCCCGCTCCGGCGGCACCGCCGGCAGCGGGACGGCCCGGCGGCTACGGCTATCCGGCCGCCGCCGCCGCGCCCGCGAGCGCCCCGCCTCCCATGCCGGCCGCACCGCCGCCCGGCGGCCGCGGCTCGGCGCCGTACCTCCAGCCCGCGCCCGCCGCCCCGGCGGCCGGGGTGCGGATGCGGTACTGGGTGGAGATCAACGGCGCCCGCCATCAGATCTCCCGCGCGACGTTGGTGATGGGCCGCAGCACCGAAGCCGACGTGCGGATCGACGACCCCGGCGTATCCCGCCGGCACTGTGAGATCCGGACCGGAACGCCCTCGGTGATCCAGGATCTCGGGTCCACCAACGGCATCGTGGTGGACGGGCAGCACACCACCCGCGCTACGCTCCGCGACGGCTCGCGGATCGTCGTGGGCAGCACCACCATCATTTACCGGCAAGCCGAAGGGTGAAGCGGGGGCAATGTCAGAGCTGACCCTCACGGTCATGCGGCTGGGTTTCCTGGCCGTACTGTGGCTGTTCGTGATCGTGGCCGTGCAGGTCATCCGCAGCGACCTGTTCGGAACGCGTGTCACACAGCGCGGCTCGCGACGGGAAGCCGGACGACCGCAGCAGCAGGCCGCCCGGCAGGCGGCGCCTCCGCAGCAGCGCCAGCAGCAGCCGAGCGGGGGCGGCCGGCAGCGCCGTAACGCCCCCACCAAACTCGTCGTCAGTGAGGGAATCCTCACCGGCACCACCGTCGCGCTCCAGGGCCAGACCATCACCCTGGGCCGGGCGCACGATTCGACGATCGTGCTGGACGACGACTACGCGTCCAGCCGCCATGCCAGGATCTACCCGGACCGCGACGGCCAGTGGATCGTCGAGGACCTCGGATCCACGAACGGCACGTACCTGGACCGGTCCCGGCTGACGACCCCCACACCGATTCCGCTGGGCGCGCCGATCCGCATCGGCAAGACCGTCATCGAGCTGCGGAAGTAGTACAGACAATGAGCGAGCGGAGCGAGCACGCAGCGGCGGACCGCCTGGCGGACCCCGGCGCGCTCCCGACCGGAGGGTGGGCACCGTGCGGATGTACCCGGAGCCGACGGGCGAGGTGCGCATGAGTCTGTCACTGCGCTTCGCCGCCGGATCGCACAAAGGCATGATCCGCGAGGGCAACGAGGACTCCGGCTACGCCGGTCCACGCCTCCTCGCGATCGCGGACGGGATGGGCGGCCAGGCCGCCGGTGAGGTCGCCTCCTCCGAGGTGATCTCCACCATCGTCTCGCTCGACGACGACGTGCCGGGCTCCGACATCCTCACCTCGCTCGGCACCGCCGTGCAGCGGGCCAACGACCAGTTGCGCATGATGGTCGAGGAGGACCCCCAGCTGGAGGGCATGGGCACCACGCTCACCGCCCTGCTGTGGACCGGGCAGCGCCTCGGCCTCGTCCATGTCGGCGACTCCCGCGCCTACTTGCTGCGCGACGGCGTGCTGACCCAGATCACCCAGGACCACACCTGGGTGCAGCGGCTGGTCGACGAGGGCCGGATCACCGAGGAAGAGGCCACCACTCACCCGCAGCGCGCGCTCCTCATGCGCGCGCTCGGCAGTGGCGACCACGTCGAGCCGGACCTGTCGATCCGTGAGGTCCGCGCCGGCGACCGGTACTTGATCTGTTCCGACGGGCTGTCAGGAGTCGTCTCCCACCAGACGATGGAGGACACCCTCGCCAGCTACCAGGGCCCCCAGGAGACCGTGCAGGAGCTGATCCAGCTCGCGCTGCGCGGTGGCGGCCCCGACAACATCACGGTGATCATCGCCGACGTCCTCGACCTCGACACCGGCGACACCCTCGCCGCGCAGCTGTCGGACACGCCGGTCATCGTCGGCGCGGTCGCCGAGAACCAGCTCCACCAGCACGACAACGGCATCATGCAGACCCCGGCCGGCCGCGCCTCCGGGCTCGGCCGCCAGGTGCCCGGACAGAACGGCGGGGGCGGCGAGTTCGGCCCGCCCGGCTCCGGAGACACCACCGGCTACGCCCCCGAGGGCAGCTTCGGGGACTACTCCGACGACGACTTCGTGAAGCCCTCCAGGGGCCGCAAGTGGTTCAAGAGATCCTTCTACACCGTGCTCGCGCTCGCGGTCATCGGCGGCGGCCTGTACGGCGGCTGGCGCTGGACACAGACGCAGTACTTCGTCGGCGCCAACGGCGAACACGTCGCGCTGTACCGGGGCATCAGCCAGGATCTCGCCTGGGTCTCGCTGTCGAAGGTGGAGAAGGACCACCCCGACATCGAACTCAAGTACCTGCCGCCGTACCAGCAGAAGCAGGTCAAGGCGACGATCGCCGAGGGCGGTCTCCAGGACGCCCAGAAGAAGATCGCCGACCTCGCCGTGCAGGCCTCCGCGTGCAAGAAGGAGTCCGAGCGCGAGAGTGCCGCCGGCAAGCCCGGTGGCACCACGGGAACCACCAGCACCTCGCTCACGTCCAAGGCCACGCCGAAGCCGTCTCCTTCGACCACGACTTCGACGTCCCCGTCCCCGACCCCGTCTGCGACTCCCAGCCCCGGTCCCAGCCTTTCGGAGGAAGAGCAGCAGGTCGTCTCGCAGTGCAGCAAGTAATAGGCAAGCCGTGAGAGGCCCCGTCACACGATGAGCAGTTCTACCAACACGCCGTCGCACCACACGTCCACGATCGGCTCCATCGGCGCACCGAGCCGGCGCAACACCGAGCTGGCGCTCCTGGTGTTCGCGGTCGTCATCCCGGTGTTCGCCTACGCCAACGTGGGCCTGGCCATCAACGACCAGGTGCCGTCCGGGCTGCTGAGTTACGGCCTGGGCCTCGGCCTGCTGGCCGGCGTCGCACACCTGGCCGTACGCAAGTTCGCGCCGTACGCGGACCCGCTGCTGCTGCCGTTGGCGACGCTGCTGAACGGCATGGGACTCGTCATCATCTGGCGGCTCGACCAGTCGAAGCTGCTCCAGTCCATCAACCAGGCGGGCAACGCGGCGCCGCGCCAGCTGCTGTACACCGCGATGGGCATCGGACTGTTCGCCGTCGTCCTGATCTTCCTCAAGGACCACCGCGCCCTCCAGCGCTACACGTACATCTCCATGGTCGGCGCGCTCGTCCTGCTGCTGCTGCCGCTGGTGCCGGGCCTCGGCGCCAACATCTACGGCGCGAAGATCTGGATCTCGGTCGGCGGATTCTCCATCCAGCCCGGTGAGTTCGCGAAGATCGTCCTCGCGATCTTCTTCGCCGGCTACCTGATGGTGAAGCGCGACGCGCTCGCCCTGGCCAGCCGCCGCTTCATGGGCCTGTACCTGCCCCGCGGCCGCGACCTCGGCCCGATCCTGGTCGTCTGGTTCATCTCGATCCTGATCCTGGTCTTCGAGACCGACCTCGGAACGTCGCTGCTGTTCTTCGGAATGTTCATCATCATGCTGTACGTCGCCACCGAGCGGACCAGCTGGATCGTCTTCGGTCTGCTGATGTCCGCGGCCGGCGCGGTCGGCGTGGCCAGCTTCGAATCGCACGTCCAGCAGCGCGTCCAGGCCTGGCTCAACCCGATGAAGGAGTACACGCTCAGCAAGACCGTCGCCGGGCACTCCGCGCAGTCGATGGAGGCCCTGTGGGCCTTCGGCTCGGGCGGCACGCTCGGCACCGGTCTCGGCCAGGGCCACTCGGACCTCATCCGGTTCGCCGCCAACTCCGACTTCATCCTCGCCACCTTCGGCGAGGAACTGGGCCTCGCCGGCGTCATGGCGATCCTGCTCCTGTACGGCCTGATCGTGGAGCGCGGTGTCCGCACCGCCCTCGCCGCCCGTGACCCGTTCGGCAAGCTCCTCGCCGTCGGCCTCTCCGGCGGCATGGCCCTCCAGGTCTTCGTCGTCGCGGGCGGCGTGATGGGCCTGATCCCGCTGACCGGTATGACGATGCCCTTCGTGGCGTACGGCGGTTCCTCCGTCATCGCCAACTGGGCCCTCATCGGCATCCTGATCCGCATCAGCGACACCGCCCGCCGCCCGGCCCCCGCGCCGGCCCCCAGCCCCGACGCCGAGATGACCCAGGTGGTCCGCCCGTCATGAACAAGCCCCTGCGCCGGATCGCGCTCTTCTGCGGCCTCCTGGTCCTCACGCTGTTGCTGCGCGACAACTGGCTCCAGTACGTCAAGGCCGACAGCCTCAAGGACGACGACAACAACCGCCGTGTCACGATCGCCCGTTACGCGACCCCACGCGGCGACATCATCGTCGACGGCGACCCGATCACCGGTTCCACCGAGACCAGCACCTCCGGGCTGAACGACCTGAAGTACAAGCGCACCTACAAGAACGGCGCGATGTGGGCGCCGGTCACCGGATACGCCTCGCAGGCCTTCGGCGCCAACCAGCTGGAGTCCATCGAGGACGGCATCCTCTCCGGCACCGACGACCGGCTCTTCTTCCGCAACACCCTCGACATGATCACGGGCAAGGCGAAGTCGGGCGGCAACGTCGTCACCACCCTCAACGAGGCCGCGCAGAAGGCCGCGTGGAAGGGTCTGACGAAGCAGGGCGGCAAGGGCGCGGTCGTCGCCCTCGACCCGTCCACCGGCAAGATCCTGGCGCTGGCGTCCTACCCGTCGTACGACCCGTCGTCGTTCGCCGGGAACTCCACCACCACGGACTCCAAGGCCTGGCAGAAGCTCCAGAAGAAGTACGACCCGGACGACCCGATGCTCAACCGGGCGCTGCGCGAGACCTACCCGCCGGGCTCCACCTTCAAGGTGGTCACCGCGGCCGCAGCCCTGGAGAACAACCTGTACTCGTCCGCCGACTCGGCGACCGACTCGCCGCTGCCCTACATCATGAAGGGCACCACGACCGAGCTGAAGAACGAGGGCAACATCCCCTGCAAGAACGCGACCATGCGCGTCGCGCTGCAGTACTCCTGCAACACGGTCTTCGGCAAGATCGGCTCGGACCTCGGCAACGACAAGATGCTGGCCGAGGCCAAGGAGTTCGGCTTCGACTCCGAGCAGTTCACGCCGATCCGCTCCAGCGCCTCGGTCTTCTCCGACAAGATGAACTCCTCGCAGACCGCGCTGTCCTCGATCGGCCAGTACAACACCGCCGCGACCCCGCTCCAGATGGCGATGGTCGCCTCCGCGGTCGCCAACGACGGCAAGCTGATGAAGCCGTACATGGTCGACAAGCTCCAGTCGTCGAACCTCGACACCATCGCGCAGACCGAGCCGGAGGAGTTGAGCCAGCCGCTCTCCTCGAAGAACGCGCAGGTCCTTCAGTCGATGATGGAGACGGTCGTCGACAAGGGCACCGGCACGAACGCGAAGATCAGCGGCGTCACCGTCGGCGGCAAGACCGGCACCGCGCAGCACGGTGTCGCCAACAGCGAGAACCCGTACGCCTGGTTCGTCTCGTACGCCAAGCTCCCCGACGGCAGTTCGCCGGTCGCCGTGGCCGTGGTCATCGAGGACTCCAGCGCCAACCGTGACGACATCTCCGGCGGCGGTCTCGCGGCCCCGATCGCGAAGAGTGTCATGGAGGCGGTCATCGACAGCAAGAAGTGACTCCGCTCACGTCCCCTTCACATCGGTGCACGTTGCGATACCGGTCCTGTATCGGGTGACGGGCTTGGCCAGGTCACACAAAGCCAGCCGGGTACGGTAGGCCCGGACGGCTAGCCTCCGACCGCACATCCGTGCGGGTCGGGACCGACGGAGAGGGCTGGTAGGGAACTATGGAAGAGCCGCGTCGCCTCGGCGGCCGGTACGAGCTGGGCCAGGTGCTCGGCCGTGGTGGCATGGCGGAGGTCTACCTCGCCCATGACACACGCCTCGGCCGCACGGTGGCGGTGAAGACGCTGCGCGTCGACCTTGCGCGCGACCCTTCCTTCCAGGCCCGGTTCCGCCGGGAGGCCCAGTCGGCCGCCTCGCTCAACCATCCCGCGATCGTCGCGGTCTACGACACGGGCGAGGACTACGTCGACGGGGTCTCGATCCCGTACATCGTCATGGAGTACGTCGACGGTTCGACGCTCCGTGAGCTGCTCCACAGCGGCCGCAAGCTGCTGCCGGAGCGCTCGATGGAGATGACCATCGGCATCCTCCAGGCCCTGGAGTACTCGCACCGCAACGGCATCGTCCACCGCGACATCAAGCCGGCCAACGTCATGCTGACGCGCACCGGCCAGGTCAAGGTGATGGACTTCGGCATCGCCCGCGCCATGGGCGACTCCGGCATGACGATGACCCAGACGTCCGCGGTGATCGGCACCGCCCAGTACCTCTCCCCGGAGCAGGCGAAGGGCGAACAGGTCGACGCCCGCTCGGACCTCTACTCGACGGGCTGCCTCCTCTACGAACTCCTGACCGTACGGCCGCCGTTCGTGGGCGACTCCCCGGTCGCGGTCGCGTACCAGCATGTGCGGGAGGAGCCGCAGCCCCCGTCCGTCTTCGACCCCGAGATCACGCCCGAGATGGACGCGATCGTCCTGCGGGCCCTGGTCAAGGACCCCAACTACCGCTACCAGTCGGCCGACGACATGCGCATCGACATCGAGGCCTGCCTCGACGGCCAGCCGGTCGCGGCGACGGCGGCGATGGGTTCGGTCGGCTACGGCGGCTACGGCGACGACCAGCCGACGACGGCCCTGCGCTCCGACGCCGGCGCCACGACGATGCTGCCCCCCATGAACCCGGACGACGGCGGCTTCGGCTACGACGACCGCCCCGACCGGCGCCGCCAGCAGAAGAAGAAGACGAACACGTCGACGATCCTGCTGGTCGTGGCGGCGGTCCTGGTGCTGGTGGGCGCGATCCTGATCGGGAAGTGGGCGTTCAGCGGGAACGGCGGCGCGGACAAACCGTTCGCGGCCCCGAACTTCGTCGGCCAGACCTACGCCAGCGCGCAGACCATGGCCGTCAACTCCGGTCTGAAGCTGGCGGAGCCCACCCGCAAGGCCTGCGAGAACGCGCCGAAGGGCAGCGTCTGCTCGCAGGACCCGAAGGCGAACACCGACGTCAACAAGGGCGACACCATCAACCTGGTCGTCTCGACCGGCGCCCCGAAGGTCGTCGTACCGAGTGTCGTCGGCCAGAGCTTCGACGACGCCTCCGAGACGCTCTCCGGCGACAAGTACCAGTTCAAGGTGGAGAAGAAGGAGAAGGTGTCCGGCGAGGACCCCGGCACGGTCCTGGAGCAGGACCCCGTCCTCGGCACGGAGGTCCAGAAGGGCACCACGATCACCCTGACCGTCGCGAAGGCCGAGGAGAAGTCCACGGTCCCGGACGTCAGCGGCAAGAGCTGTGACGACGCCAAGGCGCAGATGCAGCAGAACAACCTCGTCGGCAACTGCACCGAGGTGGCGACCACCGACACGAACCTGAACGGCAAGGTCGTCGCGACCACGCCGTCGGCCGGGACGCAGGTCGACAAGAACTCGTCGGTCAACATCCAGATCGGCAAGGTCTCCCAGACCCAGGTCCCGAACGTCGTTACCCAGACAGTGAAGAACGCCAAGCAGATCCTGCAGGAGAACGGCTTCAACAACATCCAGTTCGCCGACGGCAGCGATCAGAGCGACAACGCGATCGTGACCGGGATCGACCCGGGCGCGGGCAACGCGGTCGACCCGAGCAACACGACGATCACCCTCACCACCGTGGGCACCGGCAACAACAACGGCAACAACGGCGGTGGTGGCTTCTTCGGGGGCAACTCCGGATAGCGGCACCGGTACGACATGACGGAGCCCCGGCACCCTGAGAAGGGTGCCGGGGCTCTTTCGCGTCCGGCGCCACCAGGCCCAGTCGACAACCGATGCGGCCCAACTCCCTTGCGGCTCAAAGACGTTGGTCGAAAAACCGCTGGCACTAAATGATCTTTCCCGCATAGTCTCCAGCCGATCACAGCCCAACCAGGAGGAGAATCATGCGCAAGGTACTCGGAGCACTCGCGGCAACCGCCGCCATCGTCGCGTCCGGCGTTGTGTTCGCGCCCGCGGCGAGCGCCGCCGGCTACGGCTGTGCCGGATCGGAGATCGACACCTACCCGGTGAAGACCTCGGGAGGAACCCAGTACGCCACGATCCACCTGTACTTCGATTCTTCGACAGACAAGAACTGCGCGGTGACGGTGGTCACCGCCGCCGGCGGCTCCGGAACCTCCGAGACGACCATGGCGAGCATTTCGGAGTGTTCGGGAACCACCCTCAGCAGCTGCGTCGGTGGGGCGATCATCACCAAGGCCGACGTCGGAAGCTACGCGTCCTACGCAGGGCCGGTGACAGTCCCCGGAGGGGGCCACTGCGTTCTCGTGTCCGGTTCTCGCACGCACAACGGCGTGGTTGCCGGAAATCAGTACGGCCCTGTGCACTGCTGACCTCGGTCCAATGCCAGAGCCCCGGCACCCTGAGAAGGGCGCCGGGGCTCTTTCGTTCGTGCGGTGCGCTACGACCCTGCCGTCAGCGAAGCTCCTTCGGCGGTGTCCGCGCGCTGTCCACCTTGTCGACGCGGACCAGCTCGCCCCACACCACATACCGGTACCGGGACGTGTACACCGGCGTGCAGGTCGTCAGGGTGATGTAGTGGCCGGCCTTCTTCTTGCCGGACTCCGCGGGGATCTGGGCGAGGGTCTTGACGTTGTACTTCGAGGTCTCGGGAAGGATGTCGTAGACCTTGTAGACGTACCAGTCGTCCTTCGTCTCGAAGACGATCGGGTCGCCCTTCTTGAGCTTGTCGATGTTGTGGAACTTGGCGCCGTGGCCGTCGCGGTGGGCGGCGAGGGTGAAGTTGCCGTTCTTGCCGGTGGTGGGGAGGGCGGACTTGACCGGGTCGGTGTAGTAGCCGGCGACGCCGTCGTTCAGGACGCTCGTCTCGGTGCCCTTCTCGACCAGCACCTCGCCGTTCTTCATGGCGGGCACGTGCAGGAAGCCGATGCCGTCCTTGGTGTCGAGTGCGCCGGGGCCGGTGTCCTTGTCCTTGGACCAGTTGTTCCGGACCTTGTCGCCCTGTTTGTCGGCCGTGCGGTCGGCGACGACGTTCGTCCACCACAGGGAGTAGACGACGAACAGGCCGAGGATCAGGCCCGCCGTGATGAGGAGTTCACCGAAGAGGCTGACCGCCGTCGCGACCGGGCCGGTGCCGCGGGGGCGGTCCGGTGGGGGCGCGGGGGTGTCGGTCTGCTCGTCGGTGTCGTCGGTGGTCGCTGCCACGTTCATCTGCCCTTACTCGATGAGCGCATCCGGCTTGCCCTTGCTGCGCGGCCGTTCCTCGACCATCTTGCCCCAGACGATCAGCCGGTACTTGCTGGTGAACTCCGGCGTACAGGTCGTCAGCGTGATGTAGCGGCCGGGCTTGGTGAAGCCCGAGCCCTTGGGGATGGGGTCGATGACACTGGTGTTGCTCGGCGCCGTCACGGGCAGCGTCTTCGTCATCTTGTAGACGTAGTAGGTGGACTGGGTCTCCACCACGACCTCGTCGCCCGGCTTGAGCTGGTTGATGTACCGGAACGGTTCGCCATGGGTGTTGCGGTGCGCGGCGAGCGCGAAGTTGCCGGTCTTCGCGTCCGGCATCGCGGTCTTGAGGGAGCCCTCGCTGTAGTGCCCGACCATCCCCTTGTCGAGCACCTTCTTGTTGCTGACGCCCTCGGCGATCGGCGCCACCACGTCCAGCTTGGGGATGTGCAGGATGGCGAAGCCCTGCCCCGGCGAGAACTCTCCCGGAGCGCGCTTGCCGGTCGCCCAGTCGTTCTGCAGCTGACTCGCCTCGCTGCCGGCCTGCGCGTGCGCCCGTACGTTCGTCCACCACAACTGGTAGGTGACGAACAGCAGCATCAGCACGCCGGTGGTGATGAACACCTCGCCGATCGCCCGGCTCGCGACGACCGCGGCACCCGGCTTGTTCGCCCGCTGCCGCCGCCGCGCCTCGACCCGCGAGAGGCCCGTGCCGGCACGGGTTTCCGAGACCTCGGTGGTCTCCTCCGCCGCCCCGCCGGCCCCATGACGCCCGTGGCGCCCCTTGGCGGCCTTTCTCCGGGCCGCACGCCCGCCCGTCGGGGTTCCTGTGGCGGAGGGGGCGGATGGGGCGCCAGACGCCGATATGGACCGGCCGTGGCCCGTCCGCTCCGGCGAGAGGTCCGCTATCCGCAGCGCCACGGTCTCTTCGTCGATCGGACCGTACGGCACCCCGGGCGCACCCTGCGCCTGCGCGCCGTGCCACTGCTCGAACCCGCCCTGCTCCGCGTACGACTGCTCCCCGTACGCGGCCTCGGACTCGCGCTCGGGGCGCAGCGCGGTCACGCCGTGGCCCTGCCCACCACCGGGGCGAGCCCCGCCGACCTCGCCACGGCACCCTGGTCGCCGCACTCCACCAGCCAGTTGGCCAGCATCCGGTGCCCGTGCTCGGTGAGCACCGACTCCGGGTGGAACTGGACGCCCTCGACGGGCAGTTCGCGGTGGCGCAGGCCCATGATGATGCCGTCGTGCGTCCGGGCGGTGACTTCCAGCTCGGCCGGGACCGTACCCGGCTCGGCCGCCAGCGAGTGGTAGCGGGTCGCCGTGAAGGGCGAGGGCAGTCCGGCGAAGACGCCCTTGCCCTCGTGCTCGACGAGCGAGGTCTTGCCGTGCAGCAGCTCGGGGGCGCGGTCCACGACACCGCCGTAGGCCACCTGCATCGACTGCATGCCGAGGCAGACGCCGAAGACGGGTACGCCGGTCGAGGCGCAGTGCCGCACCATCTCGATGCAGACGCCGGCCTCCTCGGGGGTGCCGGGGCCGGGCGAGAGGAGGACGCCGTCGAAGCCGTCCTGGGCGTGCGTGGTCGACACCTCGTCGTTGCGCAGCACCTCGCACTCGGCGCCCAGCTGGTACAGGTACTGGACCAGGTTGAAGACGAAGCTGTCGTAGTTGTCGACGACGAGAATCCGTGCGCTCACTGGTTGTCCACCGTCACATCGTTGAAGGGCAGCAGCGGTTCGGCCCACGGGAAGACGTACTGGAACAGGATGTAGACCACGGCCAGGGCCAGCACGAGCGAAATCAACGCCCTCACCCACGCGTTCCCCGGCAGATGCCGCCAGATCCAGCCGTACATGCCGTCCCTTCCGTCGCGCCACGGCACCGGACTCACGCCGTACGTCACCAGACTAACGGCGCAGCGCGGCTGGTCTCCCGGCCTCCACAGGCTGTGTGGAGTCGAGATGGGCCCAGACGATCAGCCGGTGGCTGTGCCCCCACTCCGGATCGCACGTGGTCAGCGTGAGATAGCGGCCCGAGGCCGTGTACCCGGACTTACGTGGCACAGGATCGATCACCTCAATGTCGGTGGGAACGGTTTTGTAAGGCCCTTTGTCGATCCGATACGTGAACCAGGTGGTCCCGTCCGTCAGCACCACCGCGTCACCCGCACGCAGTTTCGGAAAGTTCACGAAGGGGTCGCCGTACGTCCGCCTGTGCCCCGCCACCGCGAAGTTGCCGACCTGCCCCAGCCGCGCGGTGTTCGCGTAGTGACCGAGCCCCTTCTTGAGGGTGCTCACGTCGGTGTCCTCAAGGACGGGCTTGTTCCACGTGAAACCAAGCCGCGGGATGTACATGATCGCGAAGGGCTTGCCGTCCTTGTACGCGGCCGGCCGCGCCGGAGCGGGCGAGGCGGCGGGCGCCGGTGCGGGGGATGCCTTGGGGTGCGCGGTCTGCTGCGACCACTGGTTCTGCAGCTGGTCGATCTGGTCGCTCATCGTGCGGTCGGCCTTCACGCCGGTCCAGAACAGCACGTAGACCACGAAGAGGACGATCAGGGTGCCTACGGTGATGAAGAGTTCGCTGACGCTCCTGACGATCACGCGCACCGGCAGCTCCCGTACGGCCGCTTACTCCACTGGCTTCTACTCCACTGGCTTCGCGTAGTGCAGATCCACTGTGCCCGAGTACCCGGGAAGAGTCACCGTCCCGTCGTCGGTCACTTTCCAGCCGAGCCCGTAGACGTCGACGTACACCTTGTAGTTCTGGATCGCCTTGGACGCCGTCAGCGCCGCCTGCAACTTCCCCGGATCCCCGACCGCCGTGATCTTGTACGGCGGTGAGTAGACCCGGCCCTGGAGGATCAGGGTGTTGCCCACGCAGCGCACGGCGCTGGTCGAGATCAGCCGCTGGTCCATGACCTTGATGCCCTTGGCGCCGCCCTGCCAGAGGGCGTTCACCACGGCCTGGAGGTCCTGCTGGTGGATGACCAGGTAGTCGGGCTGCGGCTCGGGGTAGCCGGGGAGCTTGGCGGTGGCGTTGGGCGGGGCGTCGTTCAGGGTGACGGTGACGGCCTTGCCCTTGAGCTGCTGCGCGCCCGCGGTCCGCTCCAGCTTGGTGAGCTTCTCGTCGTCGGCGCCCGTGCTGGTGTCGTCCTCCTTGCGGAGGGCGTCGACCTCGTCGCGCAGGACTCCGTTGGCGTCGTTCAGCCGGCCGTTCTTCTGGCTGCGGGCCTGGATCAGGTCGGACAGCTTCAGCAGGGAGGCGTCCGTACGGATGTTGGTGCCCTTGGCCGTGTTGAAACTGGTGAAGAAGATGAGCCCCGCGAGGGCGAAGACGGCCACCGTGAGAATCCGCATGGGACGGAAACGGCGGATACGGGCGGGACTGGTACCCGTCCCGGGGGAGTCGGCAGAATTGCTCAACGTACCCTTATCTCCTTCGGCGCCGCGGAAGCACTACGCTAACGGACGCCCGGGGGAGCACTCAGTGTCCCCTTGTACGCTGCCCCGGAGCCCGCCCCAGTTCCCTGCGCGGCCACGCAGCGCATCGACAGGAGAGACCCTCGTGCCGAAGTCACGTATCCGCAAGAAGGCCGACTACACGCCGCCGCCGGCGAAGACGGCGACCGCCATCAAGTTGAACAGCCGTGCCTGGGTCGCGCCGGTCATGCTGGCCATGTTCGTCATCGGGCTGGCCTGGATCGTCGTCTTCTACGTCACCGACGGTTCCATGCCCATCGACAGCCTGGACAACTGGAACATCGTGGTGGGCTTCGGCTTCATCGCCGCCGGGTTCGGCGTCTCCACACAGTGGAAGTAGCGGCACAAGCAGCGGTCGAAGCTGCGGCCACCACCCGGTGAACGCAGCTCTGCCCACGACTTTCCGCTGAGTTATCCACAGGCCAGAGAAGTATCCACAGCAGGCCTGGGGAAAAAGAACGACGATCTGTGGATAACCCACCGGGTGTTGACGCTGGTGTGACTGACACACCGGCAACCGCAAGCCTGTTCGCCCCCTGCCTGACCTGCATAAACACGGGTCAGCGACAGGGGGCACAGCTGTTCCCGCACGGTATGCACAAGATCCGCCACGCACTGTGGACAACGGTTTGATATCAGCTGAGCTGAGCCGTCCTGATCAGCGTCAACACCACGACGATCACGAGTACGACGGCACACGTCCCGTACTGGATCAGGGCCCGCCGCTCACGCGGGGCGTGCACCATCGCGTACCCGGTGATCACACCGGCGACGAGGCCGCCGATGTGGGCCTGCCAGGCGATGTTCGCCCAGCCGAAGGTGAAGATCAGGTTGATCACCAGCAGGGCGATGACCGGGCGCATGTCGTACCTGAGCCGGCGCATCAGAACCGCGGTCGCGCCGAACAGCCCGAAGATCGCGCCGGAGGCACCGAGCGAGGCCTGATTCGGAGCGCCGAGGAGATAGGTGAGCGCACTCCCCGCGAGGCCCGAGACGAAGTACAGGGCGAGATAGCGAGCGCGGCCGAGGGCCGCCTCCAGGGGGCCGCCGATCCACCACAGGCTCATCATGTTGAAGATGATGTGGATCGGGCTGGCGTGCAGGAACATCGCGGTCAGCAGCCGGTACCACTGCCCCGCGGAGACACCGTCGTACGGCGGGAAGCCGTTGTCCGAGACCTTGCCGACCAGGTCGAGATGGTCGGTGAACTGGTCACCCACCGTCAGCTGGACCAGATAGAAGGCGACGCAGAGACCGATCAGGATCTTGGTCACGAGCCGCGGATCCGCCGCCACCGTGCCACCGGCGATCGTGCGGGGCTGGGCCGCGGTCGGGGTGTGCCCCGTACCGGAGCCGCCGCGGACGCACTCGGGGCACTGGAACCCGACGGAGGCGCTCACCATGCACTCGGGGCAGATCGGGCGCTCGCAGCGGGTGCAGCGGACGCCGGTCTCACGGTCCGGGTGCCGGTAACAGACCGGCAGACTCTGGGCATCCTGGGGCCGCTGTTCCTCCGGGCCCTGCGGGCTGCCTGGCGCCTGGTCCATGGGGTCCCCTCAATCCTTCGTACGCAATGCACCGCCCCGCCCATCCTTACGGACGAGCGGGGCGTTTGGTTCCCGGCGGTAAGTCCTAGCGGGTCTCGACGACGACCGACTCGATGATGACGTCCTCGTCCGGGCGGTCGGTACGCGGGTTGGTCTTGGTGGACGCGATGGCGTCCACGACCTTCTGGCTCGCCGCGTCGGTGATCTCACCGAAGATGGTGTGCTTGCGGGTCAGCCAGGCCGTCGGGGAGACGGTGACGAAGAACTGCGAACCGTTGGTGCCCGGCCCGGCGTTGGCCATGGCCAGCAGGTAGGGCTTGTCGAAGCGCAGGTCGGGGTGGAACTCGTCCTCGAACTGGTATCCGGGGCCACCCGTGCCGTTGCCCAGCGGGTCCCCGCCCTGAATCATGAAGCCGCTGATCACGCGGTGGAAGACAGTGCCGTCGTAGAGCTTGGCCGCGGCCTTCACCCCGGTCTCGGGGTTGGTCCACACACGCTCGCCGGTGGCGAGCTCGACGAAGTTCTTGACCGTCTTGGGCGCGTGGTTCGGCAGAAGCCGGACTTCGATGTCGCCGAGGCTGGTCTTCAGGGTGGCGTAGAGCTGCTCGGCCACGATCTGCCTTCCGTTGTCTTCCTGTGACCCCCAGATCCTCGCACGCTCGCCGTGCCCCGTCGGCCGACGGCCTTCTCTCGGGGCAATTCCACAGGATCCGCTTGCGGAAAACCGGCCGAGTGGGTCCCGGACAGGGGCATGGGGCGGGGATCCGTGGCATTGTCGACGACAAGCTCCCGTTCCCCCGGATTCATCCGATATCGCACGTGATCGTGACCCGGATGCCCGCCCTCTACATGCCCCGTGGTCCGTTGGCATGCATGATCCGTAAATGGGTGGATAGACGAAATACCGTACCGCCACCGAGGAGGAGGAACCCCGTGACCCGCATCGACAGCGTGCGCTCCGCGACCGGTTCGGCGAAGGACAGCGTGCTGCACGCCGCGGAAGTGGTGGCGCCCTACGCCGACACGGCCAAGGACAGGGCTTCGTACTACGCCCATGAGGCTCGCGTACGACTCGCGCCCAAGGTATCGCTGGCCGCAGACCAGGCCCGCGTCCAGTACGACGCCCACGTCGTGCCGCGCCTGGAGCAGGCCCGCACTCATGTACCGCCGAAGGTCGACCAGGCCGCCCAGGAGGCCGCCGTCCGTACCCGCAAGGCTGCCCAGCAGGCCGCCGAGTACTCACGGCCCAGGATCGAGCAGGCGGTCGCCGCCGCAGGCCCGGTCAAGGACGAGGCCGCCGCACGCGGTGCGGCCGCGTTCGCCGCGCTGCGCGGCCAGGTCTCGCCCAAGGAGATCCAGAAGCTGGTCCGCAAGCACGAGCGGCGGGCGAGGGCCGGCCGGCTCGCGAAGGGGCTGGCCGTTCTGGGCATCCTGGCGGGCGGTGCTTTCGCCGCCTGGAAGTGGTGGGACAAGCAGGCCAACCCGGACTGGCTGGTCGAGCCGCCCGTCGCGACCGAGGTGCCCGAGTCGGGGCGACTCACCTCGGTGGACGGCACCGCCCAGGCCGTACTCGACCCCGAGGTCGAGGCCAAGCAGGCCGAGGACGAGGCCGCGGAGAACGACGAACAGCGCTGACGTCCGACGCACTTTCAACATCGCCGTGGGGCAGGAGACTTGAGGGTCTCCTGCCCCACGGCGATGTTTCACGTGGAACAGTCCCGGGCCCAGGCGAAGGTCCTGATTTCTTGATTTACGCAAGTTGCCGCGATGACGTTTGCAACGCCCCAGGTGTACAAGCAGCGCACAGACTCCCTTAACGGACCGCACACCCCTGATTACACGGCCGCATTCACACCAGCTCACACACCTCCCGCACACGCGGGCACACCATCCGCACATCATGCCGCCGACGGGTAGGACACCCCGCCGACTCCATCCGGTACCGATATTTGCGCAAACAACTGCAACGAAGAGTCGCCCCATACGTGACGCACGTCACCTCAAGGGCACAAAGAAACACCGGCCGGACGCCACTGAGGGCGACCGGCCGGTGCGGGATGTGGAGCCTAGGGGAGTCGAACCCCTGACATCTGCCATGCAAAGACAGCGCTCTACCAACTGAGCTAAGGCCCCGCTAGAGAAGCGTCCGACCGGCAGAACCACACACCGGCGGGCTTCGGGGACCAGCGTACCGGGTCACCCCGGGTATCTCGCAAAAACTTGGGGGTCCCGGTGAACGACCACTCTCCGTAAGATGCTCGGCGTGGTTCGCTAGAGCGAACCGCGGTTTTGGGGAAGCGATGGGGAGACGCAATGGACGCCGCACAGCAGGAAGCCACCGCCAGAGCGCGGGAGCTGCAGCGGAATTGGTACGGGGAGCCTTTGGGGGCGCTCTTCCGTAAGCTCATCGACGATCTTGGGCTCAACCAGGCTCGTCTGGCAGGGGTGTTGGGACTGTCCGCGCCGATGTTGTCCCAGCTGATGAGCGGTCAGCGGGCGAAGATCGGCAATCCCGCGGTGGTCCAGCGGGTGCAGTTGCTGCAGGACCTGGCGGGACAGGTCGCGGACGGCAGCGTGAGCGCGGCCGAGGCGACCGAGCGCATGGACGAGATCAAGAAGTCCCAGGGGGGCTCGGTGCTCAGCAACACCACGACCACGACGAGCAGTTCGGGAGCGCCCACGGTCAAGCGGGTGGTCCGCGAGATCCAGTCGCTGCTGCGCTCGGTGGCCGCCGCGGGCGACATCATCGACGCGGCGGACACCCTCGCCCCGACCCACCCCGAACTGGCAGAGTTCCTCCGGGTGTACGGCGCCGGCCGCACCTCGGACGCGGTCGCGCACTACCAGTCCCACCAGAGCTGAGCCCCACGGCCCGGCCGCCGATCGGGGGTTCGGCAGCCGGGCACGTGGCCGGCGAGGGGCACGAGGGGGTCGTGTCACTCACCGGCAGCACGTGCGGAACAGCCACGGGCAAGTGCCGCAAGAGGGAGTGCCACAAGGGGGAGTCGTATCGCTCGTCTCGGGGGAAGCAACGGGGGTAGCCGAAGGGGGAGGAGCAACGCACAGCCATGGGTGAGGTCTTCGCCGGCCGGTACGAACTGGTCGACCCGATCGGGCGCGGCGGTGTCGGCGCGGTCTGGCGCGCCTGGGACCACCGGCGTCGCCGCTATGTGGCCGCCAAGGTCCTGCAACAGAGCGACGCGCACTCGCTGCTGCGCTTCGTCCGGGAACAGGCGCTGCGGATCGACCACCCCCATGTGCTCGCACCGGCCAGCTGGGCCGCCGACGACGACAAGGTCCTGTTCACCATGGACCTGGTGGCCGGCGGTTCGCTCGTCCATCTCATCGGGGACTACGGCCCCCTGCCCCCCGCGTTCGTCTGCACGCTGCTCGACCAGCTCCTCTCCGGTCTCGCCGCGGTGCACGCGGAAGGTGTCGTGCACCGTGACATCAAGCCCGCCAACCTGCTCCTCGAAGCCACCGGCACGGCCCGTCCCCGCCTGCGCCTGTCCGACTTCGGCATCGCGATGCGGCTGGGCGAGGCACGCCTGACGGAGACCAACCTCGTGGTGGGGACGCCGGGTTACCTCGCGCCCGAGCAGATGATGGGCGCCGAACCGGACTTCCCCGCCGACCTGTTCGCCGTAGGACTGGTGGCCCTGTATCTGCTGGAGGGGGCCAAGCCGGATGCCAAGGCGCTTGTGCAGTACTTCGCGGAGCATGGGACCCCGGGGGCGCCCAAGGGCATTCCCGAGCCGCTGTGGCAGGTCGTGGCGATGCTGCTGCAGCCCGATCCGCAGGCCCGCTTCCGGACGGCCACGGGGGCGCGCAAGGCGCTCGCGGCGGCCGCGGAGCTGTTGCCCGAGCCCGGCCCCGACGACGAGTTGATCGAGATCTTCGACCAGATCGGGCCGCTTCCTTCGGAGTTCGCGCCCGCGGGTCCGCTGAAGCGGGCATCCGGGGTGGACACGGGGTCGACGACGACTCCCTCGTCGGCCGGGTCGCCCGAACCCGAGAACGACCTGGGCGCCGGTGTCAGCGGTGTCGGGAGCGTCAACGGCGAGGCTCCCGACTCGGCCTGGCCCGGCACGGACTCCGTACCCGTGGATCCGCGACAGGGCATCGTCTCCCAACCGACCCCAACTCCGGCTCCGCCGACTTCCCCTCCGCCGTCCCCGTCCCCGATGTCGGACACCGGCAGCTTCCATCTGCCGCCCCCGCAGGCCCCGTACGGACAACAGACGGACCAGGCACAGGCGGACCAGGCCCACCAGGGCGGCCGGTACCAACCGCCCATGCACCCCTCGTACGCCTCCCCCCACGACCTCACGCATGTCCTGTCCTCCCCCCAGCCGCGTGCTGATCCCTCTACTGCTTCATACACCGCTCAGGTCCCGCAGGTTCCACCGTCGGCGCCACCGGTTCCGCAGCACCGCGGCAGGCGGGCACGGCGCCGTCCCGGGCCGCCCGCGAAGGTGGTCGTCCCGGTCCTGCTGCTCGCGCTGGCCTGTTATGCGGTGGGGTTCTGGGCGCTTGCCCACGTCTGAGGAACGGGGGCCGACGGGGGCTACGGCGTGGCCGTCGAAGCCCGGCGCCTGGCCGACACCGTCCACACGCCGAGCGTCGCCAGCAGCACGGTGCCCGCGCCGATCCCGGCGACCGCGAGCACCTTCATCGCGGCGTCGCCGCCTCCCCCGACGCTCCCCGGCCCCGTCACGGCCGCCGCGCGGTCCTGTGCGGTGACGTCGAAGACGTTCCGGGGCTCGGGCCGGTCCACGTACCCGGGACCGGCGTGCTCCGTACCGGCGACGCGCACGCGCAACGTCACCGGGAACGGCCCCTGGCCGAAGTCGTCGGCCAGTTCCGCGTCGAGGTGCACGACGAGGTAGTACGACCCGGCGAAGCGCATCCCGTTCTCGTGGTCGACGACGGAGTAGCGGTTGCGGTACTCGACGGGCGGCAGGGGCTCCAGCGCCACCGACCTCTCGCCGCCCCGGTAACCGAGGCCCGCCTCGTCGACGGAGGCGCGCACGGGGTTGTAGAGCGCCAGGTCCAGCGCGCGGTTCACATAGCCGCTGCCGCCGTCCGTAGCGCCCAACTCGGCGGTGACGGACAGCTGTTGGCCCCAGTCGACCGGCACCTTGTAGAAGAGGGTCCGGCCGGGCCCGATGTCGTCCCGCCACGCGCCCTGTCCGACGGCGACCGCCCCGGCGAAGCCGGAACCGCCCGCGCGGTGCCGGGCCTCCCCCGTGACGGCCTCGGGCGACGCGGAGTTCCACTCCTGAGGTGCCTCGGTCGCGCCGACCTGTGCCAGCGAGGGTTCGGAGACCGCGGTGAGTTCCAGGCCCCAGGTGTCCGACGAGGAGTCCGACGCGTCGACCCGCTCGACGAGCACGTAGTACCTGCCGCCGCCCTTGCACAGGGCCTTGCCCGCCTCCCGCACGGCCCACGCAGCCACGGGGTGAGGACTCCGGCCGGCCCCGAAGGTGGCGCTCCGGTGCGTGCAGCCGGTGCCCTTGGAGTTCCGCATCGACACCTTGATGCCGTCGGTGGCGGCGACGGTGGTGCCCGCCGGGGGCACGGCGGTCACGGACACGTAGACGTTCGACGTGTCATCGAGATCAAGGCCGTAGTAGACACTGGCCCCCTTCGAGAGGGAACTCCGGTACGTCCCACCGGGTTTCAGGTCTACGGCGTCGGCGGTGCCGGTCGCTCCGTCGACGGCCCGGTCGCTCTGGTCGTAGCCATAGGAGCCGGCTGACCCGGCAGCCGTGGCGGGCCGGCCCGTGAGGGCGACCGTCGCGCACAGCACGGCGGTGAGGACCAGGACACGTCGTACGGCCCCAGCGACGGGCGTACGGCCGCCCTCTGCCCGCGTCCGCCACCACGCCGTACGCCGCCCCATCACGCGCCACCCCTCGTCGTTGCTCCGGACGTGGCCCATCCTGCCCCGCACGCGCGCGTGGCATCCGGGCAATCCGAGCGAGCGTCCGAAACTCCCGGGTCGTGGCGGCCGTACCGGCACAGGGGTGGGAGCGCAACACAAAGCCCCGACCGCCAGGCGGCCGGGGCTTGCTCAGAACTGGATCTCGGTACTCAGGAACCCGTGGGCACGGAGTCGGTCGCCTCCGTCCACAGGTCCTGCTCGGCGCGATCCGCCTGGATCTGGCGGTACACGAGGAGACCGCCGATGGCAGCCAGTGCGACCAGGAGAAGCTTCTTCACCGCGCGACCTCGTCTTTCTTTGACGTAGGGGGACCTCTGTCGCCCGACTATACACACCGACCGAGACCGATCGGTGACCTGCGTCCGAGGCCAACTCCCGCCCGGGACAACCCAGTAGGAGCGGACGCGACCGCTCCGATCGGAGGGTGATCACACCTCCACGGACGGTTACTTCGCCCTCCTTTCGCGCATCTTCAGCCGTTTTCTGGCCTCTTGCACCCATCCGAGTGGTGTTCATCAGAACATCGACGCGCCATGGGCGTCGGTCCACCACTTCGCGACCCCCATACACATCATGAGGAAAGTACGCAAATCGCCCAACCTGAAAGTGAGGGGCCATGGCCCAGATCAAGGTCATGAAGTTGTGGAACGCCTTCGTCACCGGCTTCCTGGCACTGTGCACGGCGCTCGGACTCATCACGGTCACCGCGACGGCCGCCGCCGCGACTCCGCGGACCGAGACGGCCAACACCAGCGCGGTCGCCCAGACGACGACACCGGCGCTCTCCCCCTGGACCTTCACCAGGTCCCTGCCCCCCACGATGAAGCAACGCATCCGCGCCGAGGCCCACGGCAAGTCCCCCAGCTGCCGCCACCGCCCGCCGACGGACACGGACGAGACCACGGAGACGGCCGACGCGACCGAGCCGGACCACGCCGAGCCGGCGGCACCGCTCCAGCGCTGACCTCAGTCCCTCCAGCACCACCCCGGGCCCCTTCAGCACCGACCTGCGCGCCGACACCCCGGCCCACGAGTCTGCCTGGCCTCACCTGACTTGCTCGATCTGCCCGACCTGCCCGACCGTCCGCCCTCTCTGACTCAGCGGCGAACTTGCGTACAAAGCTCCAGAGACAACACAAAGGACCCCGAAAACCCCTGGCCCATCACGGTCGGGGGTCTTCTGGCGTGCCCACGGCTCATCCTTCCCCGGCCCCACCGAACGGCCCGTCCGTGCGGACCAGAATCCCGGGGCAGTCCGGATCGACCACCCCTGTGTAGTGATTGGTCCAGAAGTCCCGCCGGGTGCGCGGCAGGGGCACTTCCACAAGCCGGCCGTCGTGGATCATCCACAGACCAAAGCAGTCGTCCTCCTCATCGTGGATCAGTACCTGAACGGTGTGCGGCGACGGCCAGGGCAGCGACTCGAGGTGTCCCAGCAGTCCGGCCCATCGGCTCCGTCGCACGAACTCGATGGCCCAACCGCCGAACATGCCGTGGCCGATGTCGACGAACACACCCGTCCACGGGCGCCTTTCGTCCCGCTCGGTCAGCGGTTTCATGACGTCTTCTGCGTCCCTGGCCAACACGACGACCTCGGCGAATCTGCTCATGGGCGAGTATCACCGGCCGCTGCGGGGGCACAGCAATCGAGTTTCGCCCCGAGCCTGAACCGTCCTCCCCGTGGACGCCAAAAACCCCCAACCGCAACCGGTTGGGGGTCTTCGTGCTGGTGGGGCTAACAGGATTTGAACCTGTGGCCTCATCCTTATCAGGGATGCGCTCTAACCAACTGAGCTATAGCCCCGCCGCGCTTTGCGGAGTGTGTCCCGCGCGCTGACTCCTGAAGATTAGCGCACGACATGGGCAGTCCCAAAATCGATAGTCACAGGACCGTCGGGAGGGGTTTCAACGCGCGTTCACCCGACTTCTCGCCCGTCCTGTCGTCCGCCTGCCTACTCGTCCTCGGCGAGCGTCAGCTCGATGCCGCCGACGAAGCCGGCGGAGAGGTTGTAGATGAACGCGCCGAGCGTCGCGAGGGCCGTGGCCAGGACGACGTCGATGACCGCGATGATCCCCGAGAACGTCAGGACGTGCGGGAGGGAGAGGAAGGACTGCAGGTCGAAGCCGTTCGACTCGTTCGAGCCGGTCGCCTCCGAGATCGTGCCGCCGACCGTCGAGAAGACCCCCATCGCGTCCATGACCATCCACAGCACCGCGGACGCCACGACCGTGCAGATGCCCAGCGCGATGGAGAGCAGGAAGCTGACCTTCATCACCGACCACGGGTCGGCCTTGGCCACCCGCAGCCGCGCCTTACGGGTGCGCGGCGCGGTACGCGCGCCCGTGCGAGGACGCCGTACGGCACCGCTCTGGGCGGCGGCGGGCGCCTGCGTGGGGTAGGCCTGCGGCGGGTGGTACGGCCCCGCGGCCTGCTGCGGCTGACGCTCCCCCGGCAGGGGCGAACCCGGCAGCGGGGACCCCGCGGGCGGCGTGGCCGGCGGGGCGGGCTGGGCCGGCGCCTGGCCCTGGGCCGGAGCCTTGGCACCGGGCGCGGCCGGGCCCGCACCGGCCGACTGCTGCTGGGTCTGCGGACCTCGGGTGTCCGTCACAGTTCCCCCCTGGGATCCATGCGTGTCGGACGCGTGCGCGTCCGCCTTCTTCACGTCGATCGCCCGCAGTTGGGTCGTGTGCGGATCTGTCGCGTTCGCGGCGGAGCCACGGCCGCCGCCGTCCGTGTCCGTACCGGTCGATCCGGCGCCCGTGGCTCCGCTCACGATGACTCTCTCCTCGTGCTACTCGTCCGAGGGTGCGTCACCCTCGTCCGTGCCGGTGGTCGCGACACCCTCGGTGGTCTCGTCGACGGCTTCGTCGCCGACGACTTCCTCCGCCTCGGATCCCGCCTCGGCGTTACGAGCGATACCGACGACGGCATCGCGCTTGCCCAGGTTGATCAGTTGGACGCCCATGGTGTCACGGCCCGTCTCCCTGACCTCGTTGACTCGCGTACGAATCACACCGCCGGACAGCGTGATGGCGAGGATCTCGTCGGTCTCCTCGACCACCAGCGCGCCGACGAGAGAACCGCGGTCCTCGACGATCTTGGCGGCCTTGATACCCAGGCCGCCGCGACCCTGGACGCGGTACTCGTCGACGGCGGTCCGCTTCGCGTACCCGCCGTCTGTGGCAGTGAACACGAACGTACCGGGTCGAACAACATTCATCGAGAGAAGCTGGTCGCTCTCGCGGAAACTCATGCCCTTGACACCGGAGGTCGCACGCCCCATGGGGCGTAGTGCGTCGTCCGTGGCCGTGAACCTGATCGACTGTGCCTTCTTGCTGATCAGCAGCAGATCGTCCTCGGACGAGACGAGTTCGGCGCCGATCAGTTCGTCGTCGGAACCGTCCTCCGTCTCACGGAGGTTGATCGCGATGACACCGCCGGAGCGGGGCGAATCGTAATCCTTCAGAGGCGTCTTCTTCACCAAGCCTCCCTTGGTCGCGAGGACCAGGTAGGGAGCCGCTTCGTAGTCGCGGATCGCGAGGATCTCGGCGATCGCCTCGTCCGGCTGGAAGGCGAGCAGGTTCGCGACGTGCTGCCCGCGCGCGTCCCGGCCGGCGTCGGGGAGTTCGTACGCCTTCGCGCGGTAGACGCGGCCCTTGTTGGTGAAGAACAGCAGCCAGTGGTGGGTCGTCGACACGAAGAAGTGGTCGACGATGTCGTCTTCCTTGAGCTTCGTGCCGCGAACGCCCTTGCCGCCGCGCTTCTGCGAGCGGTAGTCGTCCGCCTTGGTGCGCTTGACGTAGCCGCCGCGCGAGATGGTGACGACGATGTCCTCTTCGGCGATGAGGTCCTCGATGGACATGTCGCCGTCGAAGGGCACCAGCATCGTCTTGCGGTCGTCGCCGAACTTCTCGACGATCGCGGCGAGTTCCTCGCTGACGATGCCGCGTTGGCGGACCGGGGAGGCGAGGATCGCGTTGTACTCGGTGATCTTCGCCTGGAGTTCGTCGTGCTCCTGGATGATCTTCTGGCGCTCCAGGGCGGCCAGTCGGCGGAGCTGCATCTCCAGGATGGCGTTCGCCTGGATCTCGTCGATCTCCAGGAGGGCCATCAGGCCCGTGCGCGCGATGTCGACGGTGTCGCTGCGCCGGATCAGCGCGATGACCTCGTCGATGGCGTCCAGGGCCTTCAGGAGGCCACGCAGGATGTGCGCCCGCTCCTCGGCCTTGCGCAGCCGGAACTTCGTCCGGCGGACGATGACCTCGATCTGGTGCGCCACCCAGTGCCGGATGAACGCGTCCAGGGAGAGGGTCCTCGGCACACCGTCGACCAGGGCCAGCATGTTGGCGCTGAAGTTGGACTGCAGATCCGTGTGCTTGTAGAGGTTGTTCAGTACGACCTTGGCGACCGCGTCCCTCTTCAGGACGATGACGAGGCGCTGGCCGGTACGGGACGACGTCTCGTCACGGACGTCCGCGATGCCGCCGACCTTGCCGTCCTTCACCAGGTCGGCGATCTTCTGCGCGAGGTTGTCGGGGTTGGTCTGGTAGGGGAGTTCGGTGACCACCAGGCACTGGCGGTTCTGGATCTCCTCGACCTCGACGACCGCGCGCATGGTGATCGAGCCACGCCCGGTGCGGTACGCCTCCTCGATGCCCTTGCGGCCGACGACGAGCGCGCCGGTCGGGAAGTCGGGGCCCTTGATGCGCTCGATCAGCGCGTCGAGCAGCTCCTCGTGCGAGGCCTCGGGGTTCTCCAGGCACCACTGGGCGCCCGCCGCGACCTCACGGAGGTTGTGCGGCGGGATGTTGGTGGCCATGCCGACCGCGATGCCTGCCGAGCCGTTGATCAGCAGGTTCGGGAAGCGGGCCGGCAGGACGGTCGGCTCCTGGGAGCGGCCGTCGTAGTTGTCCGTGAAGTCGACGGTCTCCTCGTCGATGTCACGGACCATCTCCATGGACAGCGGCGCCAGCTTGCACTCGGTGTAGCGCATGGCGGCGGCGGGGTCGTTGCCCGGAGAGCCGAAGTTGCCGTTCGAGTCCACCAGCGGCATCCGCATCGACCACGGCTGCGCGAGGCGGACCAGCGCGTCGTAGATCGAGGAGTCGCCGTGCGGGTGGTAGTTGCCCATGACGTCGCCGACGACACGGGCGCACTTGTAGAAGCCCTTCTCGGGCCGGTAGCCGCCGTCGTACATGGCGTACAGGACGCGGCGGTGGACGGGCTTGAGGCCGTCACGGACGTCGGGCAGGGCTCGCGACACGATGACGGACATCGCGTAGTCGAGGTACGAGCGCTGCATCTCCGTCTCGAGCCCGACGGGCTCGACGCGCTGGGTGATGACGCCCTCTTCAGGCGTACTGGGAGTGTTCTCGTCGGCCATTGCTGGTGAAGATCCTTCCTGATGCGGTCAGCTGAGACCGACTCAGATGTCGAGGAAGCGGACGTCCTTGGCGTTGCGCTGGATGAACTGGCGGCGCGCCTCGACGTCCTCGCCCATGAGGACCGAGAACAGGTCGTCGGCCTGCGCGGCGTCGTCCAGGGTGACCTGGCCGAGGACGCGGTGCTCCTGGTCCATCGTGGTGATGCGCAGCTCCTCGGCGTTCATCTCGCCGAGACCCTTGAAGCGCTGGATCGAGTCTTCCCTGATGCGCTTGCCGCTCTGTCGGCCCAGCTCGATCAGGGCGTCGCGCTCACGGTCCGAGTACGCGTACTCGAAGTCGTCACGGCCCCACTTGATCTTGTACAGCGGGGGACGCGACAGGAACACGTGCCCGGCCTCGACCAGCGGCCGCATGAAGCGGAACAGGAAGGTCAGCAGCAGCGTGCTGATGTGCTGACCGTCGACGTCGGCGTCCGCCATCAGGATGATCTTGTGATAGCGCAGCCTGGCGATGTCGAAGTCCTCGTGGACTCCGGTGCCGAAGGCGGAGATCAGTGCCTGGATCTCCTGGTTCTGCAGGATCTTGTCGATCCTGGCCTTCTCGACGTTGAGGATCTTTCCCCGGATCGGGAGGATCGCCTGGTACTGCGGGTTCCGGCCGGACTTGGCCGAGCCGCCGGCGGAGTCACCCTCGACGATGAAGATCTCGCACTTGGTGGGGTCGTTCGACTGGCAGTCGGACAGCTTGCCCGGCAGGGACGCCGTCTCCAGGAGGCCCTTGCGACGGGTGAGGTCGCGGGCCTTGCGGGCCGCCACGCGCGCGGTGGCCGCCTGGATGCCCTTGCGGATGATGTCCGAGGCTTCGTTCGGGTTGCGGTCCAGCCAGTCGTTGAGGTGCTCGTAGACCGCCTTCTGTACGAAGGTCTTCGCTTCGGTGTTGCCGAGCTTGGTCTTGGTCTGGCCCTCGAACTGCGGCTCGGCCAGCTTCACCGAGATGATCGCGGTCAGACCCTCGCGGATGTCGTCGCCCGTGAGGTTGTCGTCCTTCTCGCGGAGCAGCTTCTTGTCGCGCGCGTACTTGTTGATCAGTGACGTCAGCGCGGCCCGGAAGCCCTCTTCGTGCGTGCCGCCCTCGTGCGTGTGGATGATGTTGGCGAAGGAGTACACACCCTCGCTGTAACCGCTGTTCCACTGCATCGCGACCTCGAGGGACAGGCTCTTGTCCTTGTCCTCCGCCTCCAGGTCGATGACGGTCGGGTGCACCACGTCCCCCTTGCGGGAGTTGAGGTACGTCACGTAGTCGACGATGCCGCCCTCGTAGTGGTACGTGACGGTCTTGACGTCGTCCTTCTCGTCCGCACCCGCCTCGTCGGCACCGGCCGTGGCCTTCGCCAGCTCGCGCTCGTCAGTGAGTTTGATGGTCAAACCCTTGTTGAGGAACGCCATCTCCTGGAAGCGCCGCGACAGCGTCTCGAAGGAGTACTCGGTGGTCTCGAAGATGTCCGGGTCGGCCCAGAAGGTGACCGAGGTGCCGGTCTCGTCCGTGGCCTCGTGCTGCGCGAGCGGGGCGGTCGGAACGCCCAGCTTGTAGTCCTGCGTCCAGCGGTATCCGTCCGTCCTGACCTCGACGGCGACCTTGCTGGACAGCGCGTTCACCACGGACACGCCCACGCCGTGCAGACCGCCGGAGACCGCGTAACCGCCGCCCCCGAACTTGCCGCCCGCGTGCAGCACCGTCAGCACGACCTCGATGGCCGGCTTGCCCTCGGACGGGACGATGCCCACCGGGATGCCTCGGCCGTTGTCGATGACGCGCACGCCACCGTCGTGAAGGATCGTGACGTCGATCGTGTCCGCGTGGCCGGCCAGCGCCTCGTCGACGGAGTTGTCGACCACTTCCTGCACGAGGTGGTGCAGGCCGCGCTCGCCGGTCGAGCCGATGTACATACCGGGTCGCTTGCGGACCGCGTCCAGACCCTCGAGCACGGTGATCGCGCTGGCGTCGTACGAGGCGGTGACCTCGCCGTTCGAGGTGTGAGACCCGCCGTTGGCGCCGGCGTCGGTGGACGGGATGTTCTCGTTGGGGTTGCCGGAATCGGCCACGAAGCGCCCTTTCTGGCACAGCACAAGCCAGGCTCAGGCTGGTGGCCGGAGCGGCTGCGGCGTGTTGCGTTGGTAAGCCTTAGTCAGCGTTGCTCGGTGTCTGTCCCACAAGTGGGGCGGGATTGGTTCCAGTCTACCGGTAGCGCCGACATGGATGGGGGTTTGCCGGTACCTGAGTCCTCATGTGCCGCCCTCAACCGGTCTCTCCCGACTCCCCATATACGGAACGGGGCTCAAAGAGGCTCACGGAGGCACTCAGCGCTTCCGGGTGTCAACCCTTTGCTACTCCGGGGTCAGGTCGGTATTCGCAACCGCGTCCGTTCACCCGCCGGAGCCCGCGCTGTGATGTCAGTCACCCATAGGTGTCGCCGGGACCCGTGCTGCCGGGAGCGCGCAGGGGACCGTAGCGGCGGGGCGGCCCACCGGGGCCGTTCACCTTGAGGAGCTTCACCGTGCCGTGCCCCAGGTCCTCGTTCAGCCGGGCCACCAGCTGCGGGGCGAGCAGGCGCAGGTTCGTCGCCCAGGCCGTCGAATCGCAGCGCACGATCAGGACCCGCTCGTCCTCGTCGTACTTCTCCGGAACGCAGTGATTGGCCAGGTCCTCGCCGACGATCTGCGGCCAGCGGCCCATCACCCCGCCCACCGCGGCCGGCGTCTCCCAGCCGCGCTCGTTCAGCAGCCGGTTGATCGCAGCACCGAGTGCCATCGGGTCGCGGCCGTCGGCGCGCGCGCCGGAGCGCAGACCACCGCGCCGCGCCTGCTTCTTCTGCTGCGCCGCGTCCCCACGCGCGCGTGCCTGTTCCTTCGCGGCGCGCAACGCCACGCGCGCGAGGTCGACGCCGGAGGGCTCGGCGGCCTTCTTGGGCGCGGGTTCCCCGGCCGGGGGCTGATCCGTCGTCATACGCGCTCCACCGCCCCCTCCGCCACGCTGTACCGCGTCCCCGCCAGGACGTGCGGCACGTCGTCGTCGACCGCCGCGGTCACCAGCACCTGCTCACCGGGCGCCACCAGCTCGGCCAGCCGCTCCCGACGCCGCGTGTCCAGCTCCGCGAACACGTCGTCGAGCACAAGCACGGGCTCGTTGCCCTCCCCTCGGAGCAGGTCGTACGACGCGAGCCGCAACGCCAGCGCATACGACCAGGACTCGCCGTGCGAGGCATACCCCTTGGCGGGCAACTGACCGAGTTTGAGAACCAGATCGTCCCGATGCGGTCCTACGAGGGTGACGCCCCGCTCGATCTCCTGCTTGCGCGCCTCCGCGATCGCCGCCATCAACTGCTCGTAGAGGTCCTCACGCGTGTGTGCCTCGCCGGGCGCCGACGGCTTGTACTCCAGGGCCACCGGGCCGCCACCGGGCGCCAGTTGCTCGTACGCCTTGTCCGCGAGGGGCTGCACCGCGGCGATCAGATCCAGCCGCTGGGCGAGCAACTCGGCCCCCACGCGCGCGAGGTGCTGATCCCACACGTCGAGCGTGGAGAGGTCCATCGACCGCCCGCCGTGCCGCCGCGCCAACGCGGCCGACTTCAGCAGGGTGTTGCGCTGCTTGAGCACCCGCTCGTAGTCGGAACGGACACCGGCCATGCGCGGAGAGCGCGCGGTGATCAGCTCGTCCAGAAACCGCCGCCGCTCCCCGGGATCACCCTTCACCAGAGCGAGATCCTCGGGCGCGAACAGCACGGTCCGTACGATGCCCAGCACGTCACGGGGTCTGACCTGCGAGGACCGGTTGATGCGGGCGCGGTTGGCGCGGCCGGGGTTCAGCTCCAGCTCGACCAGCTGCTGCCGCTCACCCTGCCTGACCTGCGCCCGGATGATCGCGCGTTCGGCGCCCATGCGGACGAGGGGAGCGTCGGAGGAGACGCGGTGACTGCCCAGGGTGGCGAGATAGCCGATGGCCTCGACGAGGTTCGTCTTGCCCTGCCCGTTGGGCCCCACGAACGCGGTGACGCCGGGGTCGAGCGGGACGTCGACCCCGGCATACGAGCGGAAGTCGGCCAGCGACAGATGCGTGACGTGCATGGTCGTTCGCCGACCTCCCCCAGGTTGTGGATCCACGGGCCGCGGCCTGTGGATCTGTGGATTACTTCGTCTCGACCGCGTGGCCGCCGAACTGGTTGCGCAGCGCCGCGATCATCTTCATCTGCGGCGAGTCGTCCTGGCGCGACGCGAACCGCGCGAAGAGGGAGGCCGTGATCGCGGGCAGCGGCACGGCGTTGTCGATGGCGGCCTCGACGGTCCAGCGGCCCTCGCCGGAGTCCTCGGCGTAGCCCTTGAGCTTGTCGAGGTGCTCGTCGTCGTCCAGGGCGTTGACGGCGAGGTCGAGCAGCCAGGAGCGGATGACGGTGCCCTCCTGCCAGGAGCGGAAGACCTCGCGGACGTCCGTCACCGAGTCGACCTTCTCCAGCAGCTCCCAGCCCTCGGCATAGGCCTGCATCATGGCGTACTCGATGCCGTTGTGGACCATCTTCGAGAAGTGGCCCGCGCCGACCTTTCCGGCGTGCACGAAGCCGAACTCGCCCTCGGGCTTGAGCGCGTCGAAGACGGGCTGGACCTTGGCGATGTTCTCGGGGTCGCCGCCGACCATCAGGGCGTAGCCGTTCTGAAGGCCCCAGACGCCGCCTGAGACGCCCGCGTCGACGAAGCCGATGCCCTTGGCACCCAGCTCCTCCGCGTGCTTCTCGTCGTCCGTCCAGCGGGAGTTGCCGCCGTCCACGACGACGTCGCCGGGCTCCAGGAGCTCCGCCAGCTCGTCGACGGTGGCCTGGGTCGGGGCGCCGGCCGGGACCATCACCCACACCACGCGCGGGCCCTTGAGCTTGCCCACAAGTTCTTCCAGGCTGTGGACATCGGCGAGGTCCGGGTTGCGGTCGTATCCGATGACGGTGTGGCCTGCGCGGCGGATGCGCTCGCGCATGTTGCCGCCCATCTTGCCGAGGCCGACGAGACCGAGCTCCATCAGTTGTTCCTTAGGGTGCGACGTGGCATGAAGGCACTTGCGTACCTGTGTCCGAGCCTAAACCCGGACGGTCATGCACACCTGTGGGCATACGCGCTCAGACGTATGCCCCGACCTGCGGTGGTCTCGTCGACGCCGATCAGCCGCTGAGGCGGACCGGCATGATCAGGTACTTGTAGGCCTCGTCCGCCTCGGCGTCCAGGGCCGGCTTGCCGCTGAGCAGCGCCGGCTTCGTGGAGGTCGTGAACGACAACTGGGCGACCGGGGAGTCGATCGCGCTCAGTCCGTCCAGCAGGAACGTCGGGTTGAAGGCGATCGACACGTCGTCGCCCTCAAGGTTCGCGTCGACCCGCTCCACAGCCTGTGCGTCGTCGCTCGAACCGGCCTCCAGGATCAGCACGCCCTGCTCGAAGCTCAGCCGCACCGGGGTGTTGCGCTCGGCGACCAGGGCCACGCGCTTGACGGCCTCCACGAAGGGGGCGGTCTCGATCACGGCGATGGAGTTGAACTCCGTCGGGAACAGCGAGCGGTACTTCGGGAGGTCGCCCTCCAGGAGGCGGGTCGTCGTACGGCGACCGGCGCCCTCGAAGCCGATGAGCCCCTCGCCCGCGCCGGAGCCGGACAGCGCCAGGATCACGCTGTCGCCGCTCGTGAGGGCCTTGGCGGTGTCCAGGAGCGTCTTGGCGGGCACCAGGGCGACCGCGGACGCCTCCGGGTTCTCCGGCTTCCACAGGAACTCGCGGACCGCGAAGCGGTAGCGGTCGGTGGACGCCAGCGTCACCGTGTCGCCCTCGATCTCGATGCGCACACCGGTGAGGACGGGCAGCGTGTCGTCACGGCCGGCCGCGATGGCCACCTGGGCGGCCGCCGAGGCGAACACCTCACCGGGGACGGTGCCGGTCGCGCCCGGCATCTGCGGCAGCGCCGGGTACTCCTCCACAGGGAGTGTGTGCAGGGTGAAGCGCGAGGAGCCGCAGACCACCGTCGCCCGTACACCGTCTGTGGAAATCTCGACCGGCCGGTTCGGCAGGGCGCGGCAGATGTCGGCGAGCAGTCGGCCGGAGACGAGGACCGTGCCCTCTTCCTCGACCTCCGCGTCGACCGACACGCGCGCGGAGACCTCGTAGTCGAAGCTGGACAGGCTCAGCTGCCCCTCCTCGGACTTCAGCAGGAGGCCGGCGAGGACCGGCGCCGGCGGACGGGCCGGGAGGCTGCGTGCCGCCCAGGCCACTGCCTCCGCGAGTACGTCGCGTTCCACCCGGATCTTCACTGTTGCCGCCTCCTGCTGTTGCCGGCGCTTCTCGGCCTGCGTGGCTTCGTCGTCTGTCTCGGTGTCGTCGGTCCCTGTGAGGGGAAGGACACCGGGGAACAGTCTGACGCACGGCACTGACAGTAGGTGCCTATCGGGGTCAAGTCGTGACGAGGGGCTGTCGGGCGACGAATCGCGAGTTGTGCACAGGCCCCGCTTCGAAACGGTTTCCCAGCTCTCTCTAGTTGCTAGTAGTAGTAGGGGCTGTGGATACCGTGGATAACCGCGTTTTCGCAGCTCAGGGCGGGAATTTTGTCCACCGACCCTGTGGGCGACGGCGGTGGACAACCTCGGGTTTCTGTGGAGAACGGAAAGTTCTGCACACCCCATGCACAGCCGAGGGCCACTTCTCCCCAGCACCGTCCCCAGCTTTACCCACCTTTCCCACAGCCCAACCCGGCACCTTCGTGTGACGCCTTTCACTCGACACGGTGAGGTGGCGCGTTGCGTTGCCGAACAGTGGACAGCGGTGTGGAGAAGCTGGAGATCGCTGGGGACAACCGGCCCCAGCCTGTGGGTTGTCGGTGGACAACTTGATCCACAGCCTGGGGATCAAGGATTCGTCCACAGCCTGTGGATATCTTTTGTCCACGAATCCACAAGCACTTGACCTGGTCTGATGGTCCCTCACTCACGGCGCCTGTGGACACGATCTGGACAACTTCACAGTCCCCAGGATGTGGACGGAAGAAAGTCGCCGAATCTGTGGAGGACGGCCGTAACCCGGCGGGTATTCGAACAGTTGGTGGCGGACCCGTGGGCGCGGAAGGACGGCGAACGTCGTCCGGATCGGCTCCGGAGAGGCGCCGGATCGACTTCGGAGGGGCCTCGGACCGCTTCGGAGCGGCTTCAGAGAGACCACAGACAGACCTCAGAGAGGCTCCAGGGCGGCACCACATCGGCTGCGCATCCGCTGTGGATCGCCTCCGGACGATTCCCTGATGCCGTCGGGACGTCTTCGGGACGCACTCTCCTCCCCGCCCGCAGAAGCGCCTTCCTCCCCCTCCGGGCGCCGTCCCGACCGCCTCCCGGCAAGCCGAAAGGCGCCCTGGGAGAGATCCCTGGGCGCCCTTCGGGTCGTAACTCCGCGGCTGTCAGCCGTTCTTGATGCGGTTGGTCAGTTCGGTGACCTGGTTGTAGATCGAGCGGCGCTCGGCCATCAGTGCGCGGATCTTGCGGTCGGCGTGCATGACCGTGGTGTGGTCGCGGCCGCCGAACTGCGCGCCGATCTTCGGCAGCGAGAGGTCGGTCAGTTCGCGGCACACGTACATGGCGATCTGGCGGGCCGTGACCAGCTGGCGGCCGCGTGAACTGCCGCACAGGTCCTCGACCGTGATGCCGAAGTAGTCGGCGGTCGCTCCCATGATCGCCGTCGCGGTGATCTCCGGTGTCGAGTCCTCGCCGCCCGGGATCAGGTCCTTGAGGACGATCTCGGTGAGACCGAGGTCGACGGGCTGCCGGTTGAGCGACGCGAACGCCGTCACCCGGATCAGCGCCCCCTCCAGCTCGCGGATGTTCCGCGAGATGCGGGAGGCGATGAACTCCAGGACCTCCGGCGGGGCGTTGAGCTGCTCCTGCACCGCCTTCTTACGAAGGATGGCGATACGGGTCTCCAGCTCGGGCGGCTGGACATCGGTGGTCAGGCCCCACTCGAAACGGTTCCGCAGCCGGTCCTCCAGCGTCACCAGCTGCCTGGGCGGCCGGTCGGAGGACAGCACGATCTGCTTGTTGGCGTTGTGGAGCGTGTTGAAGGTGTGGAAGAACTCCTCCTGCGTCGACTCCTTGTCCGCGAGGAACTGGATGTCGTCGACAAGAAGGATGTCCATCTCGCGGTACCGCTTGCGGAAGCTGTCGCCCTTGCCGTCGCGGATCGAGTTGATGAACTCGTTGGTGAACTCCTCCGAGCTCACGTACCGCACACGCGTGCCGGGATACAGGCTCCGCGCGTAGTGCCCGATCGCGTGCAGCAGGTGCGTCTTGCCGAGCCCCGACTCCCCATAGATGAAAAGGGGGTTGTACGCCTTCGCGGGCGCCTCGGCGACGGCGACCGCGGCCGCGTGCGCGAAACGGTTCGAGGCACCGATGACGAAGGTGTCGAAGAGGTACTTCGGGTTCAGGCGCGCGGTCGGTTCCCCCGGGCCCGCCGCCGGCGCGGGCTTGGAGCCCAGCGGTCCCGGACCGCCGCGGTGCACGTGACCGGAGTTGGCGGGCGGGTGCGAGTCGGACAGGTCGCGCCGCGCGTCGCGCTGGCTGTACTCCGCGCGGGACTTCTCGTACTCGGCCCGCGACTGTTCGTACTCGGCGCGCTGCTGCTCGTACGACGGACGCTCCATCGACTGCGGGCGGTAATCCTGCGCCGGCGGCGCGTACTGGTCCTGCTGCGACTGGTACGAGTCCTGCGGCGGACCGTACTTGTCCTTGGCCGGTGCCCCGTACTGGTCCTGGGACGGCGGTCCGTACTGGTCCTGCGGCGGCGACGCGTACGGGTCCCGCTCCGGGAAGCCGAGTCGCTGCTGCTGCCAGCCGTAGTCGTCCTGCGCGGGCCGCGGCCAGGCGCCCGGCTCGGGGCGCTGGTACTCCGACGGATAGGCGGGGCGGGCGGTGGGCAGCTGGTCGCCGGGGCCGCCCGGGAGCGGCTCGGCGCGATGACGGCCGTAGCCCCCCTCGTAGGGGTCCCGGCTCTGCTCGGGTTCCTCGTAGCGCCGCTGGGGCTGCGAGGGGGGTGCCGGCGGGCCGGGGGGCTCGCCCGCGGAGTCGTCGACGGTGATCGCGATGCGGATCGGCCGGCCGCACTCGCGGCTCAGCGTCTCGCTGACGATCGGGGCGAGGCGGCCTTCGAGGACGCCTTTCGCAAACTCGTTCGGTACGGCGAGCAAGGCTGTGTCGGCGACGAGTGCCAGGGGCTGGCAGCGCCGGATCCAGTGCTCGTCCTTGGTCTCGACACCCTGCCCACGCCCCTCACCGAGAAGTTGCTCCAGCACTCGTGGCCACACTGCGGCAAGATCGGCAGGTACGTCAGCCACAGGGCACGCTCTCTCACGGGTCCCACGAACGTGTGGTTCGCGGACGGGACGGGATGTACATCGGGTGGGGCGCTCGGGAAAAAGGTGTGGGGCGGGGGACAAAGGAACGAATCGGAGTCCAGCCACGGTAGTCAGGGCGACGGGTGCGGTTCAAGTTGTTGTCCCCAGCCTGTGGATAGTGTCTCCTCGTGACCCTTGGTTTGACCGGATGGCGTAGCCCCGCGTACCGTGACCAGGTCGAGTTGTCGATGGCTGCTGCCGCCTGCCTCCGATGGGCACAGATCGCTTCGAGGTGATCGGGAAGCGGTGCACTCGGGCGTTACTGCGAGCTACTCGTGGGCGCACGGTGACAGCCAGGCCGGCACCCGCCACCACCGATTTATTTCTGGAGCCCCCTCGTGAGCAAGCGCACCTTCCAGCCGAACAACCGTCGCCGGGCCAAGACCCACGGCTTCCGCCTGCGGATGCGTACCCGTGCCGGTCGCGCGATTCTCGCGAACCGTCGTGGCAAGGGTCGCGCCAGCCTGTCCGCCTGATCCCGATCAGGTCATGACGTCGTGCTGCCTACCGAGCATCGGCTGAGGCGGCGCGAAGACTTCGCGACCGCGGTACGACGGGGTCGCCGGGCCGGCCGCCCGCTTCTCGTCGTCCACTTTCGTAGCGGTGCCACGGACCCGCACGCGCCAGGGGAGAGCGCTCCCCCGACGCGTGCGGGTTTCGTCGTCAGCAAGGCAGTGGGCGGCGCCGTGGTGCGCAACAAGGTGAAGCGCAGACTCCGTCATCTGATGCGCGAGCGAGTCGCCCTGTTTCCCCCCGGTAGCCTGGTAGTCGTACGAGCGCTGCCCGGAGCGGGCGACGCCGACCATGCACAGCTGGCCCAAGACCTGGATGCCGCCGTTCAGCGGCTGCTGGGAGGGGGCGCGCGATGAAGTACCCGCTACTGGCGCTGATCAAGCTGTACCAGTGGACGATCAGTCCCTTGCTAGGGCCGGTCTGCAAGTACTACCCGTCGTGCTCCCACTACGGCTATACGGCCATAGACCGGCACGGTGCGATCAAGGGCACAGCGCTCACGGCCTGGCGCATCCTGCGCTGCAATCCGTGGTCGCTCGGCGGTGTGGACCATGTCCCACCGCGCAAGCGTCCGCGGTGGCACGAGATGCTGCGGGGCGCATGGCGCGCACGCAAGGGCGGGACCTCCGCCGCCGAAACGGCCACTGAAGGGCTGAGTCCTTCGAGCCCGGCCGCAGAGACACCGTCCCATGCCCAAGGAGCATGATTAGTGGACACGATTGCCAGTCTTTTCAGCTTCATCACGACACCCGTTTCTTGGGTCATCGTCCAGTTCCACTCGGTGTACGGGAAGGTTTTCGGTCCCGACACGGGCTGGGCCTGGGGCCTGTCCATCGTGTCCCTGGTGATCCTGATCCGCATCTGTCTGATCCCGCTCTTCGTGAAGCAGATCAAGGCGACCCGGGCCATGCAGACCCTGCAGCCCGAGATGAAGAAGATCCAGGAACGCTACAAGAACGACAAGCAGCGTCAGTCCGAAGAGATGATGAAGCTGTACAAGGAGTCGGGTACCAACCCGCTCTCCTCGTGCCTTCCCATCCTGGCGCAGTCCCCGTTCTTCTTCGCCCTGTACCACGTGCTCAACGGCATCGCGACGGGCTCGACGATCGGCGTCATCAACGACTCGCTGCTCGCCAGCGCGCGTAAGGCGCACATCTTCGGTGCCCCGCTGGCCGCGAAGTTCACGGACGGCAGCAGCAAGGTCGAGGCGCTCGGTGCCACGCTGACCGACGTCCGGGTCGTCACCGCGATCATGATCGTGATGATGTCGGCGTCGCAGTTCTACACGCAGCGCCAGCTGATGACGAAGAACGTCGACACCACCGTGAAGACACCGTTCATGCAGCAGCAGAAGATGCTGATGTACGTCTTCCCGGTCATGTTCGCCATCTTCGGCATCAACTTCCCCGTCGGTGTCCTCGTCTACTGGCTGACCACCAACGTGTGGACCATGGGCCAGCAGATGTACGTCATCCACAACAACCCGACCCCGGGTTCCAAGGCCCAGGCCGCTTACCTGGAGCGCCTCACCAAGCACGTCACGCACCACGAGAAGACCCGCAGCCGGGGCGAGAAGGCCATCGTCAAGGCGATCGTCTCCAAGGGCCGTGACCGCAACGAGTTCGAGCGCAAGTTCATCAACAGCCTCACCAAGGTGGGCCTCGTGGCCCAGCCCGACGGCACCGTGGCGAAGGGTGAGAGCACGGCTGTGGAGTCCGAGGACGGTACGCCGACCACGGCCACCACTCCCAGGCGTCAGCAGCCCAAGCGGCAGACCAAGGCCCAGCGCCAGTCCGCCGCCGCGAAGGCGGCCGACGAGAGTGCTGAGAACGCGGTCGAAGACGCCGAGCCGAAGACCTCGCTGACCAAGTCGGACGAGCCCGAGGACGCCAAGCCCGCCACCGCTGCGAAGAAGCCCGCCCCGAAGCCCGCCGGCGGTACCCGCAGCAAGGCCCAGTCCGGACAGCGCAAGGGTCCGCAGCGGCCCAAGTCCCCGTCCAAGAAGTAAGAAGGAGTCCATCCCGTGACGGAAGGCACCACCTCCGCCGCCGCTGCCGAGGGTGCAGACACCCTGTCCCGCCTGGAGCAGGAGGGCGAGATCGCGGCGGACTACCTCGAGGGTCTGCTGGACATCGCCGATCTCGACGGCGACATCGACATGGATGTCGAGGCCGATCGCGCCGCTGTCTCGATCATCAGCGACAGCAGCGGCCGTGACCTCCAGAAGCTCGTCGGCCGTGACGGTGAGGTGCTGGAGGCGCTCCAGGAGCTCACCCGCCTGGCCGTGCACCGGGAGACTGGGGACCGCAGCCGGCTGATGCTGGACATCGCGGGCTACCGGGCCAAGAAGCGCACCGAGCTCTCCGAGCTGGGCGCCAAGGCAGCGGCCGACGTGAAGAACACCGGCGAGCCGGTGAAGCTGAACCCGATGACCCCGTTCGAGCGCAAGGTCGTGCACGACGCGGTCAAGGCCGCGGGCCTGCGCAGCGAGTCGGAGGGCGAGGAGCCGCAGCGCTTCGTCGTCGTGCTTCCCGCCTGATCGGTTCCTACGTTCCACCGGCCCCGTCTGTTGAGCAGACGGGGCCGAACTTTGTCAGCCTGATAGTCCTGTAGTTCTGGTGGTCCTGATGGTCAGCGCCCAATGCGCTTTTGCGGTACGGAAGGACGGTCCCCCGTGACGGAGGCAGCGGAGCTTCCCCCCGCGCCCGAGCAGGCGCGCGAGGTGTTCGGCGATCGCTTCGAGGATGCGGTCCGATACGCCGAGCTGCTCGCCGACGCGGGTGTGCAGCGCGGCCTGATCGGCCCACGTGAGGTGCCCCGGCTGTGGGAACGGCACCTGCTGAACTGTGCGGTCCTCTCGGAGGTCGTGCCGGACGGAGTGACGGTGTGCGACGTCGGCTCCGGCGCCGGCCTCCCGGGCATTCCCCTGGCCTTGGTCCGCGAGGACATCAAGATCACCCTGCTCGAACCGCTCCTCCGCCGTACGACCTTCCTCACCGAGGTCGTCGAACTCCTGGGCCTCGACCACGTCACTGTCGTGCGAGGACGCGCCGAGGAGGTCATGGGCACCCTGCAACCGGTCCATGTGGTGACGGCCCGCGCCGTGGCTCCGCTGGAGCGACTGGCGACCTGGGGCATCCCGCTACTGCGCCCGTACGGCGAGATGCTCGCACTCAAGGGGGACACGGCCGAGGAGGAGCTCAAGAGTGCGGCGACCGTACTCAGCAAGCTCGGAGCCGTGGAGACGTCCATCCTTCATGTCGGCGAAGGCATCGTCGATCCGCTGTCCACGGTGGTTCGTGTCGAGGTCGGAGAGAGCCCCGGCGGGGTTCGCTTCGCGGCGAAGCGGGCCAAGGCGGCTCGTACAGGCCGCACCCGTCGGCGTCGTTAAGGCTGTCTCGGCGCTGAGACGGGTCGGTCTCAGCGCTTGAGGTGCGTCGGTGTCAGCGTGTGAAGCGCGTCGCTGATCCGCACTGACGACGAAACTTACTCCACACAAGCTGCCTAACCTACGCATGCCGGAGTGTCGCGGACAGTTCGGCCTCGGCTGCTGTGCATCGTGTTTCACGTGAAACGTCGCTCACTGCTACACGGCATCATCGGTCGCACTCGCGCCGCGGCCGAACCCCGCGACCGGAAGCCTCTCGGATCACTCGGAGAGGGCACGGAGTTGTCCACAGAGGTGGAATTCTCCACAGAACAACAGGCCTCACTGGTTCACGACCCTGAAGACATGGGAGGCTCTGTTCATTGCGAGCCTGAAGTCGAGGAGAGTGAATCCTTGCGGTCCGACGCCAACATCGCGGGACCGATGACCGATCCGGTCCCCGGTCCCCGTACCGAGTCGATGGGGGAGGATGTTTCACGTGAAACACCGCCCCCTATGGACGACACTCCCATCGGTCGTGCTGCCCAACTGGCGGTGGAAGCTCTAGGTCGTGCCGGCGAGGGCCTGCCACGTCCTGAGCAGACCCGCATCATGGTCGTCGCCAACCAGAAGGGCGGGGTGGGCAAGACGACGACGACCGTCAATCTTGCCGCTTCGCTGGCACTGCACGGTGCCCGTGTTCTGGTGGTCGACCTCGACCCACAGGGCAACGCGTCCACGGCACTGGGGATCGACCATCACGCGGAAGTTCCTTCCATCTATGACGTGTTGGTCGACAGCAGGCCTCTCTCCGAGGTCGTGCAGCCGGTCCCCGATGTCGAGGGTCTCTTCTGTGCCCCTGCCACGATCGATCTCGCCGGTGCGGAGATCGAGCTGGTATCCCTGGTGGCACGTGAGAGCAGACTGCAGCGGGCGATTCAGGCCTACGAGCAGCCGCTGGACTACATCCTCATCGACTGTCCGCCGTCACTCGGCCTGTTGACGGTTAACGCGCTGGTCGCCGGCGCGGAGGTCCTCATCCCGATCCAGTGCGAGTACTACGCGCTGGAAGGCCTCGGACAGTTGCTCCGCAACGTCGACCTGGTGCGGGGGCACCTCAACCCCAACCTGCATGTGTCGACCATCCTGCTCACCATGTACGACGGCCGGACGCGTCTCGCGTCCCAGGTCGCGGACGAGGTGCGCAGCCACTTCGGCGACGAGGTGCTGCGGACGAGCATTCCCCGCTCGGTCCGTATCTCCGAGGCACCGAGTTATGGGCAGACGGTACTGACCTACGATCCCGGATCGAGCGGTGCCCTCTCCTACTTTGAGGCAGCAAGGGAAATCGCGCTGAAGGGTGTGGGCGTCAGCTACGACGCACCGCATGCGCACATCGGCGCTCAGAGCGACCAGAGCATGGTGGAGGGCATCCAGTGAGTGAGCGACGGAGGGGTTTGGGCCGTGGGCTCGGCGCACTGATCCCCGCAGCCCCGACCGGGGAGAAGACGGTGGCGTCGGCCGCGATGGGGTCCGCGTCCCCGACGACCGTCCCGGTCATCACCGGCGACCGAGGGGTGGCCGCGGCGAAGGTCACCACACTGCCGCCGGTTTCCTACGACATGGAGGAGCCGTCGTCGAACGGCGCCGTGGAGACGTTCGCGCCTCCCATCGGTGCCCACTTCGCCGAACTGCCCCTCGACTCCATCACGCCGAACTCCCGTCAGCCGCGTGAGGTCTTCGACGAGGACGCGCTGCAAGAACTCGTCACCTCCATCAAGGAGGTCGGCCTCCTCCAGCCCGTCGTCGTACGGCAGATCGGCCCGACGAGCTACGAGCTCATCATGGGCGAGCGGCGCTGGCGGGCCTGCCGTGAGGCGGGCCTGGACGCGATCCCGGCGATCGTGCGGGCGACGGACGACGAGAAGCTTCTCCTGGACGCCCTCCTGGAGAACCTGCACCGCGCCCAGCTGAACCCGCTCGAAGAGGCGGCCGCCTACGACCAGTTGCTCAAGGACTTCAACTGCACGCACGACCAGTTGGCGGACCGCATCGGGCGTTCGCGTCCGCAGGTCTCCAACACCCTGCGTCTGCTGAAGCTCTCGCCGTCGGTCCAGCGCCGTGTCGCCGCCGGAGTCCTCTCCGCCGGTCACGCCCGGGCGCTGCTCTCCGTCGACGACTCGGAGGAGCAGGAGCGGCTGGCCCACCGGATCGTGGCCGAGGGGCTCTCGGTGCGGGCCGTCGAGGAGATCGTGCACCTGATGGATTCGCGGCCCCAGACTGCTCAGCGTTCCAAGGGACCGCGGGCTGGCGCTCTGGTCTCCCCGGCGCTGTCCGATCTCGCCACGCGTCTCTCTGATCGCTTCGAGACCCGGGTGAAGGTCGACCTGGGCCAGAAGAAGGGCAAGATCACTGTCGAGTTCGCCTCGATGGAGGACCTTGAGCGGATCCTCGGTTCGCTGGCTCCGGGCGAGGGCCCGGTCCTGCAGAGGAGCCTGCTCGACGACGAGTCGGAGGACGAGGCCTGAGCCGTCCTGTCGACGGCATGGGTTCTCGTCCGACCAGCAGAGCGGGTCGTGTCCGGTGTGTACCGGAACGCGGCCCGCTCTTTGCTTTCTGTCGGTATCGATGCAATCGCATCATGGATACGATGCGTTCGGGTATGGCACATCCACCTGGCAGCACCTCTTAGGGGAGGCGGGGGCCATGCGAACGGTGAGCCGCACCGGACTGGTGAGCGCGGGTCTGGGCCTGGGGGCGGTCGGCGGGTTCGTCGGCAGTCTGCTCAGGGAACGCAGCGCTCTGACAGCCGCCCGCGGCGCCGCGGGCGAAGGAAGCGAGGATCAGCCTTCATGGGGCGTCGGCTCGTACCGCTCACGCTGGACAACCTCCCGGACATTCCCAACCGTTGTCAGTCGTGCGTCTTCTGGGAGCTGGACCCCGTCAGAGGGCAAGCCGCGCTAAAGACAGGCACGGCGTCGGTGGAGAAGGAAGCCTGGATCTCCGCCGTCCTCCTGGACTGGGGCTCCTGCGGGCGGGTCGTCTACGTCGATGACGTGCCGGTCGGTTTCGTCCTCTACGCGCCTCCCGCCTACGTCCCCCGCTCGACGGCATTTCCCACGAGCCCCGTCTCACCGGACGCCGTGCAACTGATGACGTCGTTCATCATGCCGGGCTACCAGGGGCAGGGACTGGGCCGAGTCATGGTTCAGACGGTCGCCAAGGATCTGCTGCGGCGGGGCTTCAAGGCGATCGAGGCCTTCGGCGATGCGCACTCAAAAGAGGCGGCCTGCGTCCTGCCCGCCGATCATCTGCTCGCCGTGGGCTTCAAGACGGTCCGTCAGCATCCCACCTATCCACGGCTGAGGCTGGAGCTGCGTACGACGCTCTCGTGGAAGGAAGACGTGGAGATGGCGCTCGACCGGCTGCTCGGGGCCGTACAGAAGGAACCAGCGCTTCGACCGCTCTAAAGCGAAGAGGCCGACTCCACGGAGTCGGCCTCTTCGTGTTTCACGTGAAACACGGTTTCACGTGAAACATCACTTGCTGGCGATGAACTCGTCGAGGTCGCGAAGGATCGCGGCCTTCGGCTTGGCGCCGACGATGGTCTTGGCGACCTCGCCACCCTGGTAGACGTTCAGGGTCGGGATGGACATGACGCCGTACCTGGCGGCCGTCGCCGGGTTCTCGTCGATGTTGAGCTTGACGATCTCGATCTGGTCGCCGTGCTCGGCGGCGATGGCTTCGAGGGACGGAGCGATCTGGCGGCACGGACCGCACCAGGAAGCCCAGAAGTCCACCAGGACGGGCTTGTCGCTCTTGAGGACGTCCTCGTCGAAGGAAGCGTCGGTCACATTCTTCAGAGTGCCGGCCACGGCGGGCTCCTTAACTTGATCGTGCGGTGGGGAGGATGGGGGTCAGACGGTGGTCTTCGCGGGCTCCGCCTTCTCCTCGTCCGCGAGAGCGGAGAGGAAACGCTCGGCGTCCAGAGCGGCGGAGCACCCGGTGCCGGCAGCGGTGATCGCCTGGCGGTAGGTGTGGTCGACGACGTCACCGGCGCCGAAGACACCGGTCAGGTTGGTGTGGGTCGAGGGCGCCTCGACCTTCAGGTAGCCCTCCCCGTCCAGGTCCAGCTGGCCCTTGAAGAGCTCCGTGCGGGGGTCGTGGCCGATCGCGATGAACAGGCCTGTCACCGCCAGGTCCGAGAGTTCCCCGGTCTTCAGGTTGCGCAGCTTGAGGCCGGCGAGCTTGGGGTCGCCCTCGATCTCGGCGACCTCGCTGTCCCAGACGAACTTGATCTTCGGGTCGGCGAAGGCGCGCTCCTGCATCGCCTTGGAGGCGCGCAGGCTGTCCCGACGGTGGACGATCGTCACGGACTTGGCGAAGCGGGAGAGGAAGGTCGCCTCCTCCATCGCCGTGTCGCCACCACCGATGACGGCGATGTCCTGGTCCTTGAAGAAGAACCCGTCACAGGTGGCACACCAGGAGACACCCCGGCCGGAGAGCGCGTCCTCGTTCGGCAGGCCCAGCTTGCGGTGCTGGGAGCCGGTGGTGACGATGACGGCCTTCGCCTGGTGCACGGTGCCGGAGGTGTCCGTGACGGTCTTGATCTCACCGGTCAGGTCGACGGAGACCACGTCGTCCGGGATCAGCTCGGCGCCGAAGCGCTCGGCCTGGGCGCGCATGTTGTCCATGAGCTCGGGGCCCATGATGCCGTCCTGGAAGCCCGGGAAGTTCTCGACCTCGGTGGTGTTCATCAGCGCGCCACCGGCGGTGACGGCACCTTCGAACACCAGCGGCTTCAGCGACGCGCGCGCGGTGTAGAGCGCCGCCGTGTAGCCGGCGGGCCCGGAGCCGATGATGATCACGTTTCGGACGTCGCTCACGGCTTGGTTCCTCGTCTCTGGACTGCGTCAGTACGACCGGCGGGAGCCCCCTGTCGGAGCCTCCACACCACCCAACGGATCCTACGGGGCCCGCATTCCCGCTGTGTCCGGGCACACGGAGACGGCACACGGCAGGGAATCGCCACGGAGGATGGAGAGGAGGCGTCCGGACTCAGGAATGCGGGAACGACCGCGTCAGAAGGACCTTGCCAGGAGTGAATGTCTGGCTGCTCACGCAGGCCGCGTCGACGACGTAGGCCGTGACCCGGCTGTTGTCGGAAGCGTCGGGCAGCACCACGAGATAGGCGGCGGTCCCGTTGTAGGTGCCCTTCTTGAAACCGAGGACATCCGTGTTGCCACGGTCGACGCCCTGCCGGATGCAGTCCGGGATGGAGCCGGACGGCTCGATCAGGGTCTTGGGAGTCTTGATGGAAGACTCCGCGCCGCCGGGGTCGGACGCGACGTTCCAGGGCTTCTCGCTGTTGGCGCCCTGACTTGTGGACGACTTGGTGGAGAGAAGATCCGAGACCTCGCTCTGCAGCTTCCCCTTGGAGAAGGTGTCCGCAGAGCTGGTCGAGTTCCCCCGAGCCGTGTCGGACGACTTGTGGTCGCCCAGCGACTGGATGAACAGCGAGCCGGCTCCCAGAACGGCCGCGGTGAACACGGCTCCCAGGACGATCCTCCCGCGGCGTCCGACGCGCTTCCGTTCCTTGCGTTCCCTGTTGCGTCCGGGACCGGTCGCCGCGTGTGCGTGTCCTGACGGGCGATCCGTCGTAGGCGATGTTTCACGTGAAACATGCGTCCCGGTGTACTCGCCGTCCTCGTCCGATGTGGCTCGGGACGCACTCACCAATGTTGGCGCGGCCAGGGACTCGGGGGCGGTGGAACCCAGTAGGGCCTCCGCGGCGAGGGCTGCGTCGATGCGGCCCGCGATCTCGGCCGGCATGCGCGGTGGTCCGGGCAGGGTGCCCAGCAGACCCCGGATCTCCTCCAGCGAGTCGTGGACGTCCGCACAGAGTTCGCACTCGTCCAGATGCCGTCGTACCTCGGCTCCCCTGGACGGCGGGAGAAGGCCCTCGGTGAGGTCGGAGATCTCCGCGACGTCCGGGTGCCCGGCCGTGTCTGTCGTGGATGTCACGCTCGCCCACCTCCGCCCTTCACAGCAGCTGAATCGCTCGGCCCTGCATCCTTGGGACCCGCGTCGTGGGGTCCCGCGTCGTGGGGTCCCGCTGCCGGTGGGACGGATGTCCCCTGCGCCCGGTTCCGTCCTGCGCCCGGTTCCTTGCCGTCACCGGCTCTTTCCGGCCGTAGATGGGTGAGCAGCGGCAGCAGTCTGGCTCTTCCGCGGGCGCAGCGGCTCTTCACCGTGCCGGTCGGCACATCGAGGATCTGGGCGGCCTCGGCGACGGGGTAGCCCTGCATGTCCACGAGGACGAGGGCGGCACGCTGGTCGGGCGGGAGGGTGCCCAGGGCTTCCAGCAGTTGGCGGTGCAGGTCGTTGCGCTCCGCGGGAGCCGCAGCCGACTCGTGCGGTTCCAGGAGTTGTTCCAGGCGCTCGGTGTCGTCGACCGGGGACGTCTTCCTGGAGGCCGCCTTGCGGGCGCGGTCCAGGCAGGCGTTCACCGTGATGCGGTGCAGCCAGGTTGTGACGGCCGACTGGCCGCGGAAGGTGTGAGCGGCCCGGTAGGCGGAGACGAGGGCGTCCTGGACCGCGTCAGCGGCCTCCTCGCGGTCTCCCAGCGTGCGCAGGGCCACAGCCCAGAGGCGGTCGCGGTGCCGCCGGACGAGCTCGCCGAAGGCGTCCGGGTCGCCTTCGACATGGCGGGCGAGCAGATCCTGATCGCTCGTTCCGTCGTATCGGGCGCCTTCCGCCATCGGACCCCCTCCCCCTCCGGTGAGACGTCAGCCCGTGAACTTCACGTCGGTGATGGCCTGCTTGTAGCCGGCGTCGCTGTACCGGTCACTGGCTGCGTGCGGCAGAGCGGTGAGCCAGACAAGAACGTACCGGGTCTTCACGTGCTTGGTGACCTTCACCGTCGCACTGGTCCCGGTCGTCGTGACGGTGCCGATCTGCGTCATGGAATCCAGCGAGGAGGGCGACAACGAGTCGGACGCGTACAGCTTCACCGTCGTGTGGTCGCCGCTGTAGTAGAGCCCTATGGTCGCCGTGGAGACGTCCTGGGCCGAACCGAGGTCGTAGACGATGCCCACGCCCGGCTTGTACGGCGCGAGCACCGGGCCCCCTACGAAGCTGGAGGTCCGCCAGTACGTCGACGCGTCGCCGTCGTAGGTCTTGCCGACGTCGCCCGGATGCTGGGCGTCGCCCTTCGCCACGAACTCCTGGGCGTCCTGGATGGAGAGCGTCTTGACCGGCTTGGTCTTGTCGCCGCTCTTGTCGTTCCCGTCCGTCGTCTGCGTCTGCTTCGTGTCCTCGGACTTGTTGCCCTGGTCCATGAGTGCGTCCGCGAGCTGCCAACTGCCCAGGCCCAGCGCGGCGATCAGCAGCGCGGACACGGCCCACTTGAGGGCCTTGCCGGTGCGGCTCTGCAGCGGGGGCGGCGGAGTCGACAGGACTTGGGTGGCACCGGGATGCGCCGACGGGCGGCCGTACGTGCCCTGTTGGTACGTCGTGCGCTGGTACTCGGGCGGTGCGGTGAACGTCGGCTCCGGCGGGCGGATGCGGGGCATCTCGCCGATCGCCTTCACTAGTTCCTCCGGCGTGGTGCACGCCGACTCGTGCCGCGAGGCCGTGGCACCGTCGTTGGCGAGCGCGCGCATGGCGAGCTCCGACAGACCGCGGTGGACACCGGCACGCACCTGGTCGGGGGCGATGAGACCGACGCCCTTGGGCAGCCCGGACAGGCCGTAGGCGTCGTCTTCGTACGGCCAGCGCTGGGTGAGCGCCGCGTACAGCAGGGCGCCGATCGCCTCCGTGTCCGTGCGCTGCGGAGTGTCCGAACTGATGCCGCGCAGCGCCGCGTTGACGGCCAGACCGCGGATGCGCCACTGGCCGGACGAGGTGCGCAGCACGGCGTTCGGGTTCAGGCGCAGATGGGCGAGGCCCTCGCGGTGCGCTGCGGCCATGGCCGAGGCGATCTGACTGACCATCTGGTAGGCGTCGTGCACCTCCAGCGGGCCGGGGGCCAGAAGCGCCGTCAGTTCCGTGGCGTCGGGCAGCCATTCGTGCACGACGTAGACGAGGTCGTTCTCCTCCACGGCGTCCAGGACCTGGACGAAGCGGGGATCACCCAGCAGCGCCGAGGAGCGGGCCGCGGCCAGCACCGAGCGGGCCCTCGCATGGTCCGCGGGCAGGATGTGGACGCCGACGGCACGGCGGAGTTTCTCGTCCACCGCGCGCCAACTGCTGAAGCCGTCCAGACGGGTGACGCACTCTTCGAGGCGATAACGTCTGGCGAGCTTGTGACCGCTGTGCAGTTCGGGAGGCGAGGCCTTCTCGGTTTCCTCGATCCCGCCGCTCCCCTGTGCCTTGTCGCTCTCCGTGTCCCGCTCCGGGTTCTGGGCCACCCCGTCGGCCGTGGACTGGTCCGCCTTGGCGGTCAGCGGCTCGTCGCCGCTGTTGTCTGCCACGTCGACGGCAGCCGTGCTCCGTTCCGCCACCGTCGCTCCTGCCTCCCCATCCGTTGCACGCTGTCCGACGCCGAAACCAATTGTGCCCACAGTCTGCCGCTATGCACGACACACAGCGGCGGACGATGGTTGTGCGTGTGCCCCCGCCTCAACGCCCCAAGCGCCCGCGCACCATGCCCACGAGGGAGTTGAGCTCCTCGATGCGCATGCGGCGGGCCGCGACGTAAAAGATTCCGAGCAGTACGGCACCGCCCACCAGAAGGGCGGCGAACGAGCCGACGACCCCCTGGCCGAGCGTATGACCGATCCCGTAGCAGGCCGCACCACTGAGCAGTGCGGCCGGCACGGAGGCGATACAGAGCCGAGCGTACGTCCGCAGGACGCGCGCGCCGTCCAGGTCGCCGTTCAACCGCTTGCGCAGCCGGTTCCAGGCGACGCCGACACCGATGGCGTACGCGAGGCCGTACGAGGCCGCCATGCCGACCACGGCCCAGCGGGCCGGGAGGACGAAGTAGCAGGTCACTGAGGCGCCGGCGTTGACGGCGGCCACGATGACCGTGTTGTAGAAGGGAGTTCGGGTGTCCTCGTACGCGTAGAAGGCGCGCAGGACGACGTACTGCACCGAGTACGGGATCAGGCCGAGGGCGAAGGCCATCAGCATGAAGCCCATGTTGGTGGCCTCGCTGGTCCCCGAGGAACCGAAGATCAGGGTGCACATCGGGATGCCGAGCGAGAGCAGCCCGAAGGCGATCGGCACGATCGCCACAGCGGTCGTGCGCAGCCCCTGGGAGATGTCGTCGCGGACGGCACCTCCGTCGCCCTCCGCCGCCGAACGCGAGATGCGCGGCAGCAGCGCGGCCATCAGGGAGACGGTGATGATCGCCTGCGGCAGGCCCCAGATGAGCTGCGCGTTGGCGTAGGCGGCGAAGCCCGTGCCGTCGACCGGCGAGGACTTGCCCGCGGCGGTGGACAGTTGGGACACGACGATCGCGCCGGCCTGGTTGGCGAGGACGAAGAGGACGGTCCACTTGGCGAGCGTCGCGGCCTTGCCGAGACCGTGTCCGCGCCAGTCGAAGCGCAACCGCAGCCGGAAACCGGTCTCCCGCAGATACGGGATCATCGCGAGCGCCTGGACGACCAGGCCGAGCAGCACACCGATGCCGAGCAGCCGCTGGCCCTCCGGCGGGATGTTCGTGACCTTCATGCCGGAGTTCGCGGAGGTGCCGTACACCCAGATGAACATGCCGAGCGTCACGATGATGACGATGTTGTTGAGGACCGGGGTCCACATCATCGCGCCGAACTTGCCGCGCGCGTTCAGGATCTGGCCCATCACGACGTGGACGCCCATGAAGAAGATCGAGGGCAGGAAGTAGCGGACGAAGGTGACGCCCACCTCGTTGGCCGCCGGGTCGTTGGCCACCGAGTCGGACAACAGACGGATCAGGAGGGGCGCCGCGACGACCGCGAGGGCGGTGAGTGCGCCCAACGCCACCATGACGAGGGTCAGCAGGCGGTTGGCGAACGCCTCACCGCCGTCGTCGTCCTCCTTCATGGCACGCACGAGCTGCGGCACGAAGACGGAGTTGAGGCCACCGCCCACGGTCAGGATGTAGATCATCGTCGGCAACTGGTAGGCGACCTGGAAGGTGTCGCCCAGCATGCCGACACCCAGCGCCGAGACGATCAGCGCGGAGCGGACGAAGCCGGTCAGGCGGGAGACCATCGTGCCCGCCGCCATCACGGCGCTCGACTTCAGCAGACCGGTGGCCTTCCCGCCCTTCTTGGCGGCGGCCGCGGGCGCCGGTGCCGTCGGGGTGAGCTGCATCGTGGCGTCGGACATCGGCGCCGGGGACGGCGCGGTGGGCGCCTGGCCCGAGGGCGGTGCCGGGGACGGGCCGGGGACCGCCGGGGAGTCCATCTGCGGACGTCCTCCGCCCTGGCCCTGGTCCCGGAAGAGATGCGCGAAGGCGTCCGGCTCGTGGTGCTCCTCGCCGGCCCCGGTCACCAGGTCGTCCACGCCCACGAACTGGGTCGTCCGGGCGTCGTCGCCGTAGGGCAGGTACTGGGTCGGGCCCTCCGGCTCGGGCGCCGGGGTCTGCGCCCACACCCGGGGGTCCGGGGCGTAGGGGGACTGGGGCGGCTGTGCGTAGAGCGGGGGCTGCGGCTGGTACGTGCCCGGAGGCGGCGGAGGGTGCGCGGCGCGGTCGTAGAGCGCCTCGGCGACCGGATCCTGGGCGGAGAGGTCCTGCGCCCGGTAGGGGTCCTGGTCGTAGGCGTCCTGGAGGTACATGTCCGCGGGGGGCTGCGGCGGCACCTGGCCGTGTTCGGGCGGCGGACCCTCGGGGTAGCCCGAGCCGCCCGCGCCCTGACCGCGGTCACCGTCGTACGGCGCGTTCATGGTTACCCCACCTCATCGTCCCCGGGCCCACCGGCCACGACATCGCTCAACGGTCCACTCTCTCACCCGTGCCGGACGGGTCGGCGCTTTCCGGTGCGGTGTCCGGTGTCGGGTCACTCGGGTGCTCCGGGTCGTCTGCCCGGGGCGGAGTGCCTGACTCCTCCGTGAGACGGTCCTGGGGGCCGTCGGGGTTCTCCAGGCCGTCGGTTTCCTCGGCCGCCCCGTCGTCGGGTCCGTCGGGACCCTCTTCCTCTGCCTGGCGGGCGACGGCGCGCTTGCGGTGCGTGTACATCCGGAAGCCGGCGAGGACGAGCAGCAGGACACCGCCGCCGATGACCAGCATGACGGTGGCCGTGACCTCGGTGACCTTCACGTCGAAGTTGACGGCCTGCCCGTACTCCTGGCCGTCCTCTGTGTACAGCTGGGCGATCACGCCCACCTTGCCGTTGGCGTTGGCCGACGTGGTGAACTTCACGGACTGGCTGTGCCCGCCGTTGACCGTGACCTGCTGCTCCCAGTAGGCCTTGCCGCCGATCTTCAGCCGCGTGGGATTCGTCGAAGTGAGGCGCAGCACCAGGTGCTCGACGCCCTGCACCAGGTTGTTCTGCACGGTCACGGGGATCGTGGCGCTGCGGCCCGAGAGCTTGGTCTCGGACTTGTCGATCAGCTTCACCTGGTTGGTGAGGTCTTCGAGGTAATCCAGCACGCTCTGGCGGAAGTTCGCCGCCTCGCCCGCCTGCCCCCGCCACGACGTGGACATCTCACGGTTCATGGCCCGCCCGAACGGGGTCACGACCCGGGACTCGTCGGTGAGGATCACCCGGAAGTTGTCGAGCTTGTCCTGGGTGCTCGCGATCTGCTCGAAGGCCGACTTCGGCAGCTCCTGCTTGCGCTGCGAGGAGGGGTACGAGGAGGACGGCGGAATCTTCGTGGTGGCGTTCGGGTCGGGCTTGGCCTTGGCCGCCGCGGCGAGTCCCTGCGACTCGTCCCAGGTGCTGCCCTGGAGGGTCGTCAGCGCCTCGGCCATCGTCTGGGCCTGGCTTCCGGTCGGCATGCGCTGCGGGGCGACGACGATGCTGCGCTGCTTGTCCGTCTGCAGGTCGAGCGCCAGGCTCTGGGCCAGGAACCGCTGCTCGGCGAGCGTGGCGGCCCCGGCCGTCGTGAGGTCGCCCTCGAACGCCGTCGAGAGCCGTGCGTCCGCGACCACCGCCGTCGTACCGCCGCCGATGGGGCGGGCGGCGGAGGGCGTGTACGACAGGCCGCCGGTCTCCTGGAGGCTGTCGCTGCGGGCGATCACCTTGTCGGCGCCGGCCGAGGTGGCGACCTTGATGATCGACGGGTCCACGGCGCCGCTCACCGGCCACGCGAAGTCCGTGGTCGGTGTCACGTGGAGCACCGTCTCCACGGTGCTCGCGGCGACGTCCGTGGCGTCCTTGAGATGACTCAGCGAGCCGGTGACGCTGGTGCCGTTGTGGGCCAGGGACGCCAGGTCCGGGTCGGCGAAGGGGAGGGCGACGACCTCCTTGCCCGCGACCGCAGACTGCAGCTCGGCGAGCCACGCCTTGGCGACCGCCTGGTGGGTACCCGTCGTCGTGGTGTCGCCGTCACCCTGGATCTTGTAGCTGCTGGTCATCGCGTCGACCGAGGCCAGCAGGTCCGGGTCGATCACCCAGGTGACGTCGAGATCCTTGCCCAGCGACAGCATCTGGTCGAGGCGGCCGCCCGGGGCGAGCTCCTTGGCGAGGTCGTCGTTGAGGAAGACCGGAGTCTGCTGCTCGTTGGAACCCGTCTGCGCCGTCATGTGGACGCCGGAGACCAGCGGCCACAGATATGTCGTCTTCGTCTTCGTGTCCGCCTCGTCGGGCTGCCACGGCAGGAACGTCCGCTGGATGCCCAGCACCTGCTCCCACGGCTGCGCGGAGGTCTGGCCGGAGAGCGAGACACCGAGCGGGTAGACACCGTCGTCACCGAGGTCCAGCTTGTCGACCGGCACCGAGAGGGTGAAGGGCTCGGCGACGCCCGGAGTGAGCTTGGCGAACTTCTCGGTGTACTTGTCGTCGATCTCCGAGCCGTCGACGCCCTGGACGTAGTCGGTGCGCTTGGCGACGGTGTCGATCGCGGAGCGGGTGCTCAGCGCCTGTCCCAGGCGCAGGCCCACATGGGCGTCCGTGACCGTCTGCTTGCCGTTGTTCGTCATCGTCCCGGAGACGGTCAGGGTGTCCCCGTCCGTGGGGATGCTGGGGCTGAGCGTGTCCACGGAGACGGACACCGTCTGCGAGCCGGAGGCGGCCTGCGCGGACGTCTGCTCGTCCGCACCGGCGGGCGCGGCGGCGGACAACTGGAGGAGGCCGGCCAGCAGAGGCGCCCCGGCGAGCAGTACGCCGGTGCGCCGCAGCCACCGGCGGGCAGGTGAGGGACACGTCCCCTGGAAGTCTGCCGCCTCGGCCACGCGCTCGCCCGTCCCTCGTCATCGTCAGTGGTCGTCGCAATGTGCGTCCACGCATGGTAACGATGCGCGCTGAGGGGAAGTGCCGCGGACTGCTCCACAAGATCGGAGAACAGCACCGGACCGCCCCGTATGTGCCCGTATAAAGGGGAGCACTCATGTACGTCGCAAGGGCAGTGCTTGCACGGGTATCGGCGGACGTGTCCGTGCACATTTAATGGAGGCGCTCGCGGTGGCCGGGGCCACGTACCCTTTTCTGTTGTGCCGAACGCCAACGAAGACAACACCAGTGCCCTGAGCCAGGTGCAGCACCGCGCGGTGAGCGAGCTGCTGCGGGTGGCTCCCGTCGCCGACGACCTCGCCCGCCGCTTCCAGGAGGCCGGGTTCTCTCTCGCCCTGGTCGGCGGGTCGGTCCGGGACGCGCTGCTCGAGCGGCTCGGCAACGACCTGGACTTTACGACCGACGCACGCCCCGAGGACGTACTGAAGATCGTCCGGCCGTGGGCGGACGCCGTGTGGGAGGTCGGGATCGCCTTCGGCACCGTGGGGGCGCAGAAGGACGGCTACCAGATCGAGGTGACCACGTATCGGTCCGAGGCGTACGACCGCACCTCGCGCAAGCCTGAGGTGTCGTACGGCGACTCCATCGAAGAGGACCTCGTCCGGCGTGACTTCACGGTGAACGCGATGGCCGTCGCGCTCCCGGAGAAGGAGTTCATCGACCCCCACGGCGGCCTCGAAGACCTGGCGGCCCGGGTGCTGCGGACCCCCGGCACTCCCGAGGCGTCCTTCTCGGACGATCCCCTGCGGATGATGCGGGCGGCGCGCTTTGCCGCGCAGCTCGACTTCGAGGTCGCTCCCGAGGTCGTCGTCGCGATGACGGAGATGTCCGGGCGGATCGAGATCGTCTCGGCCGAGCGGGTGCGGGACGAGCTGAACAAGCTGATCCTCTCCGCACACCCCCGCAAGGGGCTGGCTCTCCTGGTCGACACCGGGCTCGCCGACCACGTCCTGCCCGAGCTTCCCGCCCTCCGTCTGGAGAGCGATGAGCACCACCGGCACAAGGACGTCTACGAACACACGCTGATCGTTCTGGAGCAGGCGATCGAACTGGAGGAGAACGGTCCCGACCTGACCCTCCGCCTGGCCGCCCTGCTGCACGACATCGGCAAGCCGCGCACCCGCCGTTTCGAGAACGACGGCCGGGTCTCGTTCCACCACCACGAGGTGGTCGGCGCGAAGATGACCAAGAAACGCATGCTGGCGCTCAAATACTCCAACGACCTGGTGAAGGACGTCTCGCGTCTCGTCGAACTCCATCTGCGTTTCCACGGCTACGGCACCGGCGAGTGGACCGACTCCGCCGTCCGCCGCTACGTCCGTGACGCAGGCCCGCTCCTCGGCCGCCTCCACAAGCTGACCCGCTCGGACTGCACCACACGGAACAAGCGCAGGGCCGCCGCGCTGTCCCGCGCGTACGACGGTCTGGAGGAGCGCATCGCCCAACTTCAGGAGCAGGAGGAGCTGGACTCGATCCGTCCCGACCTCGACGGCAACCAGATCATGGAGATCCTGGACGTCACACCGGGGCCGGTCATCGGCCGTGCCTACAAGTTTTTGCTGGAACTGCGGCTGGAGAACGGGCCGATGGAGCATGACGCGGCCGTGGCCGCACTCAAGGAGTGGTGGGCCTCGGAGAGCTGAGGTCGTGGAACGGGGTCATGTTTCACGTGAAACATGACCCCGGGACAGCATCAGGGGCGGTGTTTCACGTGAAACATGAGACACCGCCCCTCGCCACATCTGCCTTACTTCGAGTAGTCCTTCAGGCAGAGCAGGAAGTCGCTGCCCTTGCCGGTCTGGGTGTACTGGTACTGGAAGTCCTTGGCGGCCGCCGCGCACTTGGTGTCGGCCTCGGTTCGGGAGTAGTTGCCACTCACCTTGGCCAGCACGATGAACTCGGCCTTCGAGTCGCTGCACTTCACGACCTCGAGCTTCGGGTCGGTGTCGCTGGTACTGCCGCGGTGCATGCAGTCGCCGACCTTCGCGGTGTCCGCGTCGTTCTGGCTCGATATGTAGCTGAAGATGGCCGCACCGGCGGCGATCACGATGACGACGGCGAGCCGGATCATCTTGAAGCTGAACTTGCGCTTCGGCTGCGGGGGGACCGGAGCGTACGGGGCCGCGCCCTGGGGCGGGAAGCCGGGCTGACCGGGCTGCTGCGGGTAGCCGCCTTGGGGCGGGTACGGAGCCTGGGGCTGACCCTGCGGCGGGTACGGCGCCGGAGTCTGAGGCTGGCCGTAGGGCTGCTGGTCCTGGGCGTAGGGATTCGGGCCCTGGGCGTACGGGTTTGGGCTCTGAGGCGGCGGAGTAGTCACTGGGGTCCCCCCTGGAACGTGGACACATGGCACGACCTGACCCTTGGTCCGGCGTGCGGCATGATGCGAAATAAGACGCCCGTAAGCTACCTGCCCCCACTGACACTGCCGCGGCCCGGAGCGGCTCCGTATCAGTGATGTGACACTTTCCGGCGCTCAAAGCGGGCCATAGTCACAGCAACCGCTCCGTAGACGACGGCCACGGTGACCACCAGGGCCGCTGATCGACCGTCAGGGGGCAGCATCAGCGCGGCCATCGCGGCGGCGCCGACGAAAGCAACGTTGAACAGTACGTCGTAGACGGAGAAGATCCGGCCCCGGAAGCCGTCGTCGACGGAGAACTGCACGATCGTGTCCGTGGCGATCTTCGCGCCCTGTGTGGTCAGGCCCAGGACGAACGCTGCCGCCAGCATGGGGGCGGTGGTGAACGGGAGGCCGAGGGCCGGTTCCAGGAGTGCGGCGCCCGCGGCGCACGCCGCGATCCAGCGGCCGGGGCCGAGTCGTCCCGCGGCCCAGGGTGTCACCACGGCCGCCACGAAGAAGCCGGCGCCGGACACCCCCAACGCCAGCGCCAGCAGGCGTAGTCCGCTGTCCGGGGTCGAGGAGAGGGCGTACCGGCAGAGCATCAGCAGCAGGACCGTCAGGGCGCCGTAGCAGAAGCGCATCAGGGTCATCGCGGCGAGCGCCCAGACCGCCTCTCGGCGCTGTGGCGCGGCGAGATGGCGTACCGCCGCCGTCAGGTCCCGGGCGGTGCCGGCGAGTGCTGTGGCGAGGCGGGGGTGGGTCAAGGCGCGGTCGGGGCCGAGGAGTTCGGGGGCCATGCGCAGGGACGTGAGGGCCGCGCACAGGTAGAGGGCCGCTCCCAGCAGCACCACCGCGGCGTCGGTGTCCGCGACCAGCAGCCGTACGAGGAAGGCGAGGCCGCCGCCCAGCGTCGCCGCCAGTGTTCCGGCCGTGGGGGAAAGGGAGTTGGCGACGACCAGGCGTTCGTCGTCGACCACGCGCGGGAGGGCGGCGGACAGGCCGGCGAGGACGAAGCGGTTGACCGCGGTGACGCACAGGGCGGAGACGTAGAAGAGCCAGTCCGGGACGTGGCTCAGCATCAGGACGGCGGTGGCGGCGGCCAGCAGGGCGCGCAGCAGGTTGCCGTAGAGGAAGACCTGGCGGCGGCGCCAGCGGTCCAGGAGGACGCCCGCGAAGGGGCCGATGAGGGAGTACGGGAGGAGCAGGACCGCCATCGCGGAGGCGATCGCGGCGGCCGAGGTCTGTTTCTCCGGCGAGAAGACGACGTAGGCGGCGAGTGCGACCTGGTAGACACCGTCCGCGCCCTGGGAGAGGAGGCGTACGGCGAGCAGGCGCCGGAAGCCCTGGAAGCGCAGGAGGATGCGCAGGTCACGGACGACGGCCATGGGCACAGCCTCACATACGAGGAGGGTCCCCGGGCGGAATGCCCGGGGACCCTCGACGACCGAACCGGTAACGGGTCCTAGCGCTCGACCTCGCCCTTGATGAACTTCTCGACGTTGGCGTAGGCCTCGTCGTCGAAGTACTGGACCGGCGGGGACTTCATGAAGTAGCTCGACGCGGAGAGGATCGGGCCGCCGATGCCGCGGTCCTTGGCGATCTTCGCGGCGCGCAGGGCGTCGATGATGACACCCGCGGAGTTCGGGGAGTCCCAGACCTCGAGCTTGTACTCCAGGTTCAGCGGGACGTCGCCGAACGCGCGGCCCTCGAGGCGGACGTAGGCCCACTTGCGGTCGTCGAGCCACTGGACATAGTCCGACGGGCCGATGTGGACGTTCTTCTCGCCCAGGTCGCGGTCCGGGATCTGCGAGGTGACGGCCTGCGTCTTCGAGATCTTCTTGGACTCGAGGCGGTCGCGCTCCAGCATGTTCTTGAAGTCCATGTTGCCGCCGACGTTGAGCTGCATCGTGCGCTCAAGACGGACACCGCGGTCCTCGAACAGCTTCGCCATCACGCGGTGCGTGATGGTGGCGCCGACCTGGGACTTGATGTCGTCGCCGACGATCGGGACACCGGCCTCGGTGAACTTGTCCGCCCACTCCTTGGTGCCGGCGATGAAGACCGGGAGGGCGTTGACGAAGGCGACCTTGGCGTCGATGGCGCACTGGGCGTAGAACTTCGCCGCGTCCTCGGAACCGACGGGCAGGTAGCAGATCAGGACGTCGACCTGCTTGTCCTTGAGGATCTGGACCACGTCGACCGGTGTCTCGTCGGACTCCTCGATCGTCATGCGGTAGTACATGCCCAGGCCGTCGAGAGTGTGACCGCGCTGGACCGTGACGCCCTTGTTCGGGACGTCGCAGATCTTGATGGTGTTGTTCTCACTGGCACCGATGGCGTCGGAGAGGTCGAGGCCGACCTTCTTCGCGTCGACGTCGAACGCGGCGACGAACTCGACGTCACCGACGTGGTACTCGCCGAACTGGACGTGCATCAGGCCGGGCACCTTGGCCGCCGGGTCGGCGTCCCTGTAGTACTCGACGCCCTGTACCAGCGAGGCGGCGCAGTTGCCCACGCCGACGATGGCTACGCGAACCGAACCCATTCCGGTTGCTCCCTGTGTGTGCGAGGTGAGGCCCTGACTGGACCTCATGTGGTGGTTTCGTCGGACGGATCCGGCCCGGGGGTGGCGCCCCCGAGCCGGGGCAGGCCGCCCGACTCCCCAGATGTGCTGTCCTGCTGAGCGGAGCCTCCGGAGGCGGGACCCTTGAGGTCCCGTCCGGCTCGCTCGCTCTCGATGAGCTCGTTCAGCCAGCGCACTTCGCGCTCCACGGACTCCATTCCGTGGCGCTGCAGCTCAAGCGTGTAGTCGTCGAGGCGCTCGCGGGTCCGCGCCAAGGAGGTACGCATCTTGTCGAGACGCTCCTCCAGCCGGCTGCGGCGACCCTCCAGTACGCGCATGCGTACGTCGCGTGACGTCTGCCCGAAGAAGGCGAAACGAGCGGCGAAGTGTTCGTCCTCGTACGCGTCGGGCCCCGTCTGCGAGAGCAGTTCCTCGAAGTGTTCCTTACCTTCCGCCGTCAACCGGTAGACGATCTTGGCGCGACGTCCCGCGAGGGTGGCGGTAAGGGCGTCCTCGGGGGTGTTCCCCGTCTCCTCGATCAACCAGCCATTGGCGACCAGCGTCTTGAGGCAGGGGTAGAGCGTCCCGTAGCTGAACGCACGGAACACACCCAGTGACGTATTGAGTCGTTTGCGCAGCTCATAGCCGTGCATCGGGGATTCGCGGAGCAGGCCGAGGATGGCGAACTCGAGGATGCCTGAGCGTCGGCTCATCGTCGCCCCCTTCCTGTCCGCGGTCCGACCGTGACGGCCTTTATGCCGAGCTGATGTATCGACTCGATACATCCAGACGATAGAACGGCCTTCCGGATGCGACAAGTGGGGAGATGGTGACCGCCGTCACATCACTGATTCGTTGGAATCAAGTTGCCTGATTTGGGGTGAACTTCGGGGCTAAGCAGGTTTTGACGGTGCGTAGTCTGTGCGGCATGCACACCACCGGGAACCAAGTGACGCGTGGGGGCGTCGACGTCCCCGGTGCGGTACGGATGAATGCAGAACCGACCACATCCGTACTTCGGGGGGACCGGAAACTAGCCGCCGTTTCCAGGCGCGCACGGATGCGCCTGCCCGAGGAGTAATCGTTCGATGAGCGAGCACCGTCGCAAACCGCCGCAGCCGCAGGGAGGCGGACGTGCCGCGGCCCGACGCGGCCAGTCCGGACCGACCTCCGGCCGCCGCGCGGCACCGCGAGGCGCCACCACCGGGTCTCCCTCCGACTCCTATGGGTCGAACCCCGCAGAGCCGGGGGGTGAAGAGCGCCAGTTCGGCAGCCGCGCCGAAGCCCGTCGGGCTGCGCAGAGAGGCGGCGGCGGCCGTCGTAGAGAGCCCGCCGGTCAAGGTCCCGGCGGCCCGAACGGGCCCGGCCGGGGCAGAGGTCGCGCTCCCGCGCCCGGCAAGAAGCGGTTCATCGACTATCCGCGCTTCGACAAGTACGGATGGCGCCGCTGGATGCCCTCCTGGAGGCTTGTCTCCGGCCTGTGTCTGTTCTTCTTCGGCAGCCTGGTGGCTGCGGTCGGCGTCGGCTACGCCATGGTCGGCATCCCCAGCGAGAACACCGCGGCCAAGTCGCAGAACAACGTCTACTACTGGTCCAACGGCGATCAGATGGTCGCCACGGGCACCGGGGCGAACCGTCAGAACATCACCATCGCCCAGATCCCCGAGGCCATGCAGTGGTCGGTGATCTCGGCCGAGAACAAGAGCTTCTACACGGACTCGGGCGTCGACCCCATGGGCATCGCCCGGGCCCTCGCCAACATGGCCAAGGGCGGTCAGACACAGGGTGGTTCGACGATCACCCAGCAGTTCGTCAAGAACACCTACCTGAGCCAGGAACAGACGGTCACCCGTAAGTTCAAGGAGATGTTCATCTCCATCAAGGTGGGCACGCAGCTCAGCAAGCAGCAGGTTCTGCAGGGCTACCTGAACACCTCGTACTACGGCCGCGGCGCCTACGGCATACAGGCCGCCGCGCAGACCTACTACGGCGTGGACGCGGTCAAGCTGACGCCGAGTCAGTGCGCCTTCCTGGCGGCCCTGTTGAAGGGCCCGACGTACTACGACCCGATCGGCGCCACGAGCATCGACCCTGCGGCGGACGCCAAGTCCAACACCGCCCGCTCCAAGGCTCGTTGGAGCTGGATCCTCGAGCAGATGCACGACGACAAGCGCATCACCGACGCCGAGTACCAGACAGCCATCAAGAAGTACCCCATGCCTCAGGGCTTGAAGGCGACCAAGGGCATGACCGGCCAGATCAGCTACCTGGTGGACACGGCCAAGAAGTACGTCCTGAACCACTCGAACATCTCGCAGACCGAGTTCGACCAGGGCGGCTATCAGATCTACACGACCTTCCAGAAGGACAAGGTCAACGAACTGAGCGCGGCCGTGAAGAAGATCCAGAAGGACCGCATCGATCCGAAGAAGCGTGACCTGGACAAGTACGTCCAGTTCGGCGCGGCGTCGGTGGTGCCCAAGGACGGAGCGATCGTCGCCCTGTACGGCGGCGACGGCTACGAGAACGGCCACTTCACCAACAACGCCGACACCTCGGGTGTCCCGGTGGGGTCGACCTGGAAGCCGTTCGTGCTCGCCGCCGCCATGGAGTACGGCACGTACAAGACCGACGGCGTCGGTATCTCGCCGCTCAGCAAGTACAACGGCGACGACCATCTCAAGGTCAGAAACCAGGACGGCACGTATGTCCTGAACAAGGACAACTCGATCTTCTACCAGAACAACGAGAGCAAATACCCCTGGGGTTACATCACGCTCCGCAAGGCGATGGAGCAGTCCATCAACACGCCGTTCGTGCAGTTGGGCATGGATGTGGGGAACTCGAAGGTGCGGGACGTGGCCAAGGCGTCCGGGATACTGGACGACAGTTTCGCCACGCTGAACCCGTCCTTCGCCATCGGTACCTCGACCCCCAGCGCGATCCGGATGGCTGACGCGTACGCAACGTTCGCAGCGTCCGGCAAGCAGGCGGACCCCTACTCGGTGACGGCCGTGAAGCAGGGGGGACAGCCGGTGTCCGGTTTCGCCAAGCCGGCCGTGAAGCAGGTGATGCCGGAGAACGTGGCGAACAACGTCACGAACACCCTGGAGAACGTCATCCAGAACGGTACGGCCGAGAACGCGAAGGTTCTGGGCCGCTCGGCGGCCGGCAAGACCGGTACCACCGACAGCAACAAGTCGGCCTGGTTCGTCGGTTACACCCAGCAGCTCTCGACGTCGATCGCGATGTTCAGGGAGAACCCCAAGGACGCTCAGCTCCTCTCCATGAACGGCACGGCAGGCGTGGCGTCCATCCATGGTGGTGACATTCCGACGGCGGTGTGGACCGAGTACATGGAGGCCGCTCTGAAGGGGAAGTCCGACCCCGGCTTCCCGGACGCCACCAAGATCGACAAGGTGTCGAACGAGGACGGCGCTCCGACGCCCACTCCGACGCCCGTAGTGACGCCGAGCGAGACGCCCAGCGAGACGCCGAGTGAAACGCCCAGCGAGACGCCGAGCACGACACCTTCCGCGACCGAGTCGTGCCAGTTCAGCTGGCAGTGCAGCGACGACGGTGGCACCGACGGAGGCGCGACGTCCTCGCCGACGGACACGGCCACTGCTACCGAATCCAGTGGCACCAGTAGAGGCAGCGACAATGGGGGCATCTTCGGAGGCTCAACCGGCTAGCTGTCATATCGCCTATGAAGGGTGTTTCACGTGAAACACCCTTCATGGAATGTTTCACGTGAAACGAGGGCCGCCGCACCCACGAGGTGCGGCGGCCCTCGGCGTACACCTAGGTGCGTACGGCAGGATGTGCCCCATGCCCAGTGCAGAACTGACGCCCACGAGCGTGCACGAGCCGGATCCGGTACGGCCGACCAAGGACGACCAGGTCGCCGCCGCCGGTAGTGAACTGATCGGTGGCCCCATCGGCCGGCGTGCTCTCCTGGGGACGTCCTGGTGGACTCCCGTACGGGTCGTCGCGTTGGTGGCGATCGGTGTCTTCGCCCTCGGCCTGGTCCAGAAGGCGCCCTGCTACAACAGCGGTTGGTTCTTCGGGGCCAGCTCGCAGTACACGCACGCGTGCTACTCGGACATCCCGCACCTCTATCAGGGGCGCGGTTTCGCCGACGGGCTCGTGCCGTACTTCGACAAGCTGCCCGGCGACATGCAGTACCTCGAATACCCGGTGCTGACCGGTGTGTTCATGGAGGTGGCCGCCTGGCTCACACCGGGCAGCGGCAGCATCCAGCACCAGGAACAGTGGTACTGGATGGTCAACGCCGGAATGCTGATGGCGTGCGCGGCCGTCATCGTCGTATGCATCAGCCGCACGCACGCCCGTCGTCCCTGGGACGGCCTGCTGGTTGCCCTGGCGCCCGCCTTCGCGCTGACCGCGACCATCAACTGGGACCTGCTGGCGGTCGCTCTGACGGCCGCGGCGATGCTGATGTGGTCTCGGGGCCGTTCCCTCGCGTTCGGCGTCCTGTTGGGCCTCGCAACGGCCGCCAAGCTGTATCCCGTCTTCCTGCTCGGCCCGTTGTTCCTGCTGTGCTGGCGCGCGGGCAAGTGGCGGGACTTCGGGAAGGCGCTGGGAGGAACTGCCGTCGCCTGGCTGGCGGTCAACCTGCCCGTGATGCTCTTCGCCTTCGACGGCTGGTCGAAGTTCTACACGTTCAGTCAGGAACGGGGCGTCGACTTCGGGTCCTTCTGGCTGATCCTGGCCCAGAACTCCACCGACCCGCTCAGCACCGACACCGTCAACACGTTCGCCACCCTGCTGATGCTGCTGTGCTGCGGAGGCATCGCGGCACTCACGATGACCGCTCCGCGCCGGCCGCGCTTCGCCCAACTGGCCTTCCTGATCGTCGCGGCGTTCATCCTGACCAACAAGGTCTACTCGCCGCAGTACGTGTTGTGGCTGGTCCCCCTGGCGGTGCTGGCCCGGCCGAAGTGGCGGGACTTCCTGATCTGGCAGGCGTGCGAGGTGGCGTACTTCCTGGGGATCTGGCTGTACCTCGCGTACACGACCAGCGGAGACGCCCACAAGGGCCTGCCGACCGACGGCTACCACTGGGCCATCGGCCTGCACCTGCTGGGCACGCTCTACCTGTGCGCCGTGATCGTGCGCGACATCCTCATGCCGGAACGGGACGTGGTGCGCCTGGCGGGCGACGACGATCCCTCGGGAGGTGTGCTCGACAGGGCGGAAGACGTCTTCGTCCTCGGTGCCGCGGCACGTCCGGGGCGGCACGCGGCCCCCTTCGAGGGACCGCAGGTGGAGTGGGGCAGCGAGGGGCCGGCAGGCCGTTCGCTCTGAGCGAACAGGCGCCGACTGCGCACGGAGCGACCATGCGAAAGGCCGTACACGGAAGGTTCCGTGTACGGCCTTTCAGCTGTTCCGGAGGGGCTCAGCGGTCCACGATGCGGTCGAACTGCGTGGTGGTGTGCCGCAGATGGGCCACCAGTTCCTCGCCGACCTTCGGCTCCGCCGCTTCCACCGGCACGAACAGGATCGACACCTGCATGTGCGGTGGCTCGGCGAACCAGCGCTGCTTGCCGTCCCAGACGAACGGAGAAAGGTTCCGGTTGACCGTGGCCAGGCCCGCGCGGGCGACGCCCTTGGCGCGCGGCATGACGCCGTGGAGCGCCTTGGGGGCCTCCAGGCCCACGCCGTGCGACGTACCGCCCGCCACGACGACCAGATAGCCGTCAGAGGCCGCCTTCTGCTGCCGGTAGCCGAAGCGGTCGCCCTTGGAGACCCGGGTGACGTCCAGGACCGCCCCGCGGTACTGGGTGGCCTCGTGGTCCCCCAGCCACAGCCGGGTGCCGATACGGGCCCGGAAGCGGGTCTGCGGGAACTGCCGCTGCAGCCGGGCGAGTTCCTCGGCCTTGAGGTGGCTGACGAACATCGTGTGGAGCGGCAGCCGCGCGGCGCGCAGGCGGTCCATCCAGCCGATGACCTCCTCGACGGCGTCCGAGCCGTCGGTGCGGTCCAGCGGGAGGTGGATGGCGAAGCCCTCCAGGCGCACGTTCTCTATGGCCGAGTGCAGCTGCGGCAGTTCCTGCTCGCTGACGCCGTGACGCTTCATCGAGGACATCACCTCGATGACCACACGGGCACCCACCAGGCCGTACACACCGTCGATGGACGACACCGAGCGGATGACCCGATCCGGCAGCGGCACGGGCTCCTCGCCGCGGCGGTACGGCGTCAGCACCAGCAGGTCACCGCCGAACCAGTCCTTGATCCGGGCGGCCTCGTACGTCGTGCCGACGGCGAGGACGTCCGCGCCGAGCCGCGTCGCCTCCTCCGCCAGCCGCTCGTGCCCGAAGCCGTAGCCGTTGCCCTTGCAGACCGGGACGAGCCCGGGGAACTGCTCGGCAACGTGCTTGTGATGCGCCCGCCAGCGCGCGGTGTCGACGTAGAGCGTGAGCGCCATGGCCGGACCTGGAACCTTTCGGGTGGCTGCGGTGTATCAGAAGTATGGAAGCTGTCGACGTCATCGAAGCGAGGACCGTGAGGTCAGCGGCGCGACATGTAGATGTCGAGCGCCTTGTGGAGCAGCTTGTTGAGCGGGAAGTCCCACTCGCCGAGGTACTCGGCGGCCTGCCCGCCGGTGCCCACCTTGAACTGGATCAGACCGAAGAGGTGGTCGGTCTCGTCCAGCGAGTCGGAGATCCCGCGCAGGTCGTAGACGGTGGCGCCGAGCGCGTAGGCGTCGCGCAGCATCCGCCACTGCATCGCGTTCGAGGGCCGGACCTCCCGCCCGATGTTGTCGGAGGCGCCGTAGGAGTACCAGACGTGTCCGCCGACCACGAGCATCGTCGCCGCCGACAGGTTCACCCCGTCGTGCCGGGCGAAGTACAGCCGCATCCGGTTGGGGTCCTCGGTGTTGAGAGCCGTCCACATGCGCTGGAAGTACGACAGCGGGCGGGGCCTGAAGTGGTCGCGCAGCGCGGTGATCTCGTACAGCCGCTGCCATTCCTCGAGGTCGTGGTAACCGCCCTGGACGACCTCGACACCGGCCTTCTCGGCCTTCTTGATGTTGCGGCGCCACAGCTGGTTGAAGTTCTTGTGGACCTCTTCGAGGGAGCGGTTCGCCAGCGGCACCTGGTAGACGTAGCGCGGCTGGACATCGCCGAAGCCGGCGCCACCGTCCTCACCCTGCTGCCAGCCCATACGGCGCAGCTTGTCGGCCACCTCGAAGGCGCGGGGTTCGATGAAGTCGGCCTCGATGTCCCGCAGTCGCTTCACATCGGGGTTCTGGATGCCGGCCTTGATGGAGACGGCCTCCCAGCGCCGAATGATGACCGGCGGGCCCATCTTCACCGAGAAGGCGCCCTGGTGCTTGAGGTGGGCCAGCATCGGCTGGAGCCAGTCGTCCAGATTCGGCGCGAACCAGTTGATGACCGGGCCCTCGGGCAGATAGGCCAAGTACCGCTTGATCTTGGGGAGTTGGCGGTAGAGGACCAGGCCCGCGCCGACCAGCTCACCGGTCTTCTCGTCGATCCAGCCGAGGCTCTCGGAGCGCCACTCCGCCTTCACGTCAGCCCAGGCCGGGACCTGCATGTGGCTCGCCGAGGGCAGGCTCTGGATGAATGCCAGATGCTGCTCACGGCTGATGGTCCTCAGGGTCAGGCTCATTCGGGGCGCTCCTCGGGCTGGTGTGTCCCCATGGGTACAGGGGCTCCGGCTCTCGCGCCGAAGCCTACTGCGCCTTGCGAGCGCCCCGACTGGGCGTATGCAACCTTCGCCTCGGCCTGTTGGCCGCCAAGGCGTTCCGTGCTGTTTTACGCGGAGTTCGGACTACGGCGTCGGGGCCGTCAGCTTCTGGGCCGTCGGCTTTCGGGCCGTCAGCTGATGATGCCGCCGAACAGGCCGCCGTGCGCCATGCCGAGGAAGAATCCGACACCCGCGGCACCGAGACCCAGGATCAGGCCGAAGCGCTCCCTCGTCGTCTCGGAGATCCACTGCCCGTACGCGCCCGTGAGGATCCCCACCAGACCGGCCCATGAGCTGAGCAGATGCAGATTGTGGAAGAAGCCCGTGATGAACGCGGTCAGCCCGAGCACCACGGTCACCGCGAGCAGAGTGTCCTGGAGCGGATGGGGCTTGCCGTCGGTGGCGAAGAGAGAACCGGCGGTGTTGGGTCGCAATGCCTGTGCCATGTGGCACCTCCTGCGGAAGGCGGCGCATCGTCGCGCCGGACGCACCCGATGTGTACAGATTGACGCTCTCCGCCACCGGATTTCAACCGGAAGCCGGTGTGCGGGTACTCTGTACCCTCTGCACTGGTGTCTGCCCATGTCACGACTCGGAATCCCTGCGAAGGGCACCCGATGTCAGTGGCGGCTGTTTTACTGGCACACACTGTTGCTTACGCATCACAACCCTCCTGCCACGGATCGACCGTGGCCGTTGAGTCCAAAGGAGGTGGGTTCCACATGCGTCACTACGAGGTGATGGTCATCCTCGACCCCGATCTGGAGGAGCGCGCTGTCTCCCCCCTGATCGAGAACTTCCTCTCCGTCGTCCGTGAGGGCAACGGAAAGGTCGAGAAGGTCGACACCTGGGGCCGTCGTCGTCTCTCGTACGAGATCAAGAAGAAGCCCGAGGGCATCTACTCGGTCATCGACCTGCAGGCCGAGCCTGCGGTCGTCAAGGAGCTCGACCGCCAGATGAACCTGAACGAGTCGGTCCTCCGGACCAAGGTCCTCCGCCCCGAGACCCACTGAGCATCTAGCTCAGCTGGTCTCGGGATTCGAGTAGCAGCACCAAGCAGCCAGCAGCAAACCCGCCGAGAGGTTCCCCCATGGCAGGCGAGACCGTCATCACGGTCGTCGGCAATCTTGTCGACGACCCCGAGCTGCGCTTCACCCCGTCCGGTGCGGCGGTCGCGAAGTTCCGTGTCGCGTCCACTCCCCGCACCTTCGACCGCCAGACGAACGAGTGGAAGGACGGCGAAAGCCTCTTCCTCACCTGCTCGGTCTGGCGTCAGGCGGCGGAGAACGTCGCGGAATCGCTTCAGCGAGGCATGCGCGTCATCGTGCAGGGCCGGCTGAAGCAGCGGTCCTACGAGGACCGTGAGGGCGTCAAGCGCACGGTCTACGAACTGGACGTCGAAGAAGTCGGCGCCAGCCTGCGCAGTGCCACTGCCAAGGTCACCAAGACCGCCGGTGGCGCTCGCGGTGGCCAGGGCGGCGGCTTTGGCGGTGGCGGTGGCGGCGGTCAGGGTGGCGGCAGCTGGGGTGGAAACTCCGGCGGCGGTCAGCCGGCCGGCGGCGCTCCCGCCGACGACCCGTGGGCCACCGGCGCTCCTGCCGGTGGAAACCAGGGCGGCGGCGGTGGCGGCTGGGGTGGAAACTCCGGCGGCGCCAGCGGTGGCGGTGGCGGCGGCTACTCGGACGAACCCCCCTTCTAGGCCTTCGGGCCGAGGGTGGGTCGTACCCACACTTCTTGATCACACAGGAGATACACCATGGCGAAGCCGCCTGTGCGCAAGCCGAAGAAGAAGGTCTGCGCATTCTGCAAGGACAAGGTCCAGTACGTGGACTACAAGGACACGAACATGCTGCGGAAGTTCATTTCCGACCGCGGCAAGATCCGTGCCCGCCGCGTGACCGGCAACTGCACGCAGCACCAGCGTGACGTCGCCACGGCTGTGAAGAACAGCCGTGAGATGGCGCTGCTGCCCTACACCTCCACCGCGCGATAAGGGAAGGGTGACCGACTAATGAAGATCATCCTCACCCACGAGGTCTCCGGCCTCGGTGCCGCGGGCGACGTCGTCGACGTCAAGGACGGTTACGCTCGCAACTACCTGATCCCGCGGAAGTTCGCTATCCGCTGGACCAAGGGTGGCGAGAAGGACGTCGAGCAGATCCGTCGTGCTCGCAAGATCCACGAGATCCAGACCATCGAGCAGGCCAACTCCGTGAAGGCCCAGCTCGAGGGTGTCAAGGTTCGTCTGGCCGTCCGCTCCGGCGACGCCGGTCGTCTCTTCGGTTCCGTCACCCCGGCCGACATCGCTTCCGCGATCAAGGCTTCCGGTGGCCCCGAGGTCGACAAGCGTCGCATCGAGCTGTCTGCCCCGATCAAGACCCTGGGCGCCCACGAGACGTCCGTGCGTCTGCACCCCGAGGTTGCCGCCAAGGTCAACATCGAGGTCATCGCAGCCTGATCGCTGCACTCGGCACAGCTGAGAGAGGGGCCGCACCCGTTGGGGTGTGGCCCCTCTGCTGTGTTCGGGACGGGACACGGTCCCTGTGGTGGGTTCGGGATCAGACGCGGTCTGGCCCATGGTTGTGCATTCGGGGGCGGCGCTACGGCGCTCATGTTTCACGTGAAACATGACAGTGCGCGGTGTTTCACGTGAAACGGTCAGCGGGTCGCGCCCGTGACGACCCAGCGTCCCGAATGGGCACGCAGCAGGAGTGTCAGCATGCGCACCGCCATCATCAGGGTCATCGCTCCCCAAAGTGCGGTCAGTCCGGCGCCGAGGGTTGGTACGAGCAGGGCCACTGGAGCGAAGACGGCCAGGGTCACCACCATCGCGCCTGCGAGATACGGCCCGTCTCCCGCACCCATCAGCACTCCGTCCAGGACGAAGACGACACCGCAGATCGGCTGTGAGAGGGCCACCATGATCAAGGCGGGGAGGGCGGTGTCCTTGACGGTGGGGTCACTGGTGAACAGAGGGAGGAAAAGCGGGCGGGACAGGATCACCAGGAGACCGAGCACCACTCCGACGGCGATCCCCCACTGCACCATGCGACGGCATGCGGCTCGGGCGCCCTGTGGGTCGTTCGCGCCGAGGTAGCGACCGATGATGGCCTGGCCCGCGATCGCGATGGCGTCGAGTGCGAAGGCCAGCAGAGACCAAAGGGACAGGATGATCTGGTGCGCGGCGATGTCGGCGTCCCCGAGGCGGGCCGCGACGGCTGTGGCGATCAGGAGGATCGCTCTCAGGGAGAGCGTGCGCACGAGGAGAGGCGCGCCGGCCTGGGCCGAGGCGCGTATCCCCGAGGCGTCCGGGCTGAGAGAGGCGCCGTGTCGGCGGGCTCCGCGGATGACCACGACGAGATACACGGCAGCCATGCCCCATTGGGCGATGACGGTGCCCCAGGCGGAACCGGCGATGCCGAGGTCGGCGCCGTAGACGAGGCCTACGTTGAGGATGCCGTTGGCGACGAAGCCTGAGACGGCGACGTAGAGCGGTGTCTTGGTGTTCTGGAGTCCGCGCAGGACTCCGGTGGCCGCGAGGACGATCAGCATGGCCGGTATGCCGATGGAGGAGATTCGCAGATAGGTCGTCGCGTAGGGGGCGGCGGTGTCCGAGGCGCCGAAGAGGTCGATGAGGGCGGGTGCCGAAGGGAGGACGACGGCTATGACGGTGGCGCCGATCAGCAGAGCGAGCCAGATGCCGTCCATGCCCTGGCGGATGGCGGCCTGGAGATCACCCGCGCCGACGCGTCGGGCGACGGCCGCCGTGGTGGCGTAGGCGAGGAAGACGAAGACGCTCACGGCTGTCATCAGGAGGGCGGATGCCACTCCGAGTCCGGCGAGTTGTGCCGTGCCGAGATGGCCGACGATCGCGCTGTCGGCCATGACGAAAAGGGGCTCGGCGACGAGTGCGCCGAAGGCCGGGACGGCCAGCGTGACGATCTCTCGGTCGTGCTGTCGTCGGGTGGCCTTGGTGGCCGCGGGAGCCTGTGTCATGAGCACTAATCTAATCGTCCACAGGTAAGAGATGCAATTGCTTTGTGACCCTTACCTCCGATCTCGCCTCGTGTCCTCTCGCGCACTGTTCGAAGCGATCTTGGTCCGATGTGGAAAGTTTTTCTTCTGCACAGCCGGTGGATGGGAAAGATGCAGGTCAGATTGGTTGCGATGGAAGTGGCGAGGTCTTGTTCACAGGGCTGTCCACCGGGTCGTGCACAGGTTTTGGCAGGTTCTCCACAGCATCAGGGCCGTCGTCCACATGGCCTGTGGATAACCAGATTGGCTGACGGTGCCCGCGGGCCTACGGTGGACCGGCGCCTGCTCCCTGTGTCGGCCTGAGAAACATCACAAAACCGACGCGCCCGTACCGGAGTTGGGCGCTTCATTTGTCAGTGCCGTGCCGTAGAAATAAGGGGCACGGCGAGGTCCGCTCGACGGACGGGAGGAGGTGGCTCGGTGAGTATTTCCGAGCCCTTGGACGACCCGTGGGCCGAGAGCGGTCCAAGTGATCGTCTGCCCGCTTCCCGACGACGAGGTGAGGGAGGCCGCGGCCGGGACGAACAGCACGACCGCGGCAGGGAGGGCGGCGAGTGGGAGGGCGCGGGTTCGGCCTTCGAACGCGTGCCGCCGCAGGACCTCGATGCCGAGCAGTCCGTGCTCGGCGGCATGCTCCTGTCCAAGGACGCCATCGCCGACGTCGTCGAAGTCCTCAAGGGCCACGACTTCTACAAACCCGCGCACGAGACGATCTACCAGGCGATCCTCGACGTCTACGCCAAGGGCGAGCCGGCCGACCCGATCACCATCGCGGCCGAACTCACCAAGCGCGGTGAGATCAACAAGGTCGGCGGCGCATCGTATCTGCACACGCTCGTCCAGACCGTTCCCACGGCGGCGAACGCCGAGTACTACGCGGAGATCGTCCACGAGCGCGCCGTCCTGCGCCGCCTGGTCGAGGCCGGCACCCGCATCACCCAGATGGGATACGCGGCCGACGACGACGTCGACGAGATCGTCAACCGGGCCCAGGCCGAGATCTACGCGGTCACCGAGCAGCGGACCAGCGAGGACTACCTTCCGCTCGGCGACATCATGGAGGGCGCGCTCGACGAGATCGAGGCGATCGGCTCACGCAGCGGCGAGATGACGGGTGTGCCCACCGGGTTCACCGACCTCGACTCGCTCACCAACGGTCTGCACCCGGGCCAGATGATCGTCATCGCGGCCCGTCCCGCCATGGGTAAGTCCACACTCGCGCTCGACTTCGCCCGCGCGGCGTCGATCAAGAACAACCTCCCGAGCGTGATCTTCTCCCTCGAAATGGGGCGCAATGAGATCGCGATGCGCCTGCTGTCCGCCGAGGCCCGTGTCGCCCTGCACCACATGCGCTCCGGCACCATGACCGACGAGGACTGGACGCGGCTGGCGCGCCGGATGCCCGAGGTGTCGTCGGCACCGCTCTACATCGACGACTCACCGAACCTGTCGATGATGGAGATCCGCGCGAAGTGCCGTCGGCTCAAGCAGCGCAGCGACATCAAGCTGGTGATCATCGACTATCTGCAGCTGATGCAGGCCGGTGGCTCCAAGCGCCAGGAGAGCCGTCAGCAGGAGGTCTCGGACATGTCCCGAAACCTCAAGCTCCTGGCCAAGGAGCTGGAGGTCCCGGTGATCGCGCTCTCGCAGCTGAACCGTGGTCCCGAGCAGCGCACGGACAAGAAGCCGATGGTGTCCGACCTGCGTGAGTCCGGCTCCATCGAGCAGGACGCGGACATGGTCATCCTGCTGCACCGCGAGGACGCGTACGAGAAGGAGTCCCCGCGCGCGGGCGAGGCCGACATCATCGTGGGCAAGCACCGTAACGGCCCGACGGCGACGATCACCGTCGCCTTCCAGGGCCACTACTCACGCTTCGTGGACATGGCTCAGACGTGACCTGACGGCAACGGATGGCGGGTCCCAAAAGACTTGGCAGAATCTCACGGCAGTTGGCAGATGGACGGCAGGAATGCCACTGCCATGAGACTCGCAGTCGCGTGGGTGCTGCTGCTCAGCGCCTCGTCTCGTACCTGGTCAGGACCACGCCGCCGGAAAGCGTCCGCGTCTCCACCAGGTTCAGGTTCACCCAGCTGTCCAGCGCGGTGAAGAACGGTGTGCCGCCGCCCACCAGGACCGGATGGGTGGCGATCACGTACTCGTCGATCAGCCCGGCGCGCATGGCAGCCCCGGCGAGCGTCGCGCCGCCGATGCTCATCGGGCCGCCGTCCTCGGCCTTGAGCCGGGTGATCTCGGCGATCGCGTCACCGGTGACCAGGCGGGTGTTCCAGTCGACCTTGTCGATCGTCGAGGAGAACACCACCTTTGGTGTGTCCCGCCAGTTCCGCGCGAACTCGATCTCCGCCGGGGTGGCGTCGGGCTGCTGGTCACCGGTGGGCCAGTAGGAGCTCATCGCCTCCCACAGCTTGCGCCCGTACAGCGAAAGGCCAGTCGCCTGGTCGTGGTCGAGCCACCACTGGAACAGCTCGTCGCTCGGCGGTCCACTCCAGCCGATGTCGTCGCCGGCCGCGGCGATGTAGCCGTCCAGGGTCAGGTTCATGCCGTAGATCAGTTTCCGCATGGCCCAGCCTTCCGTCCGTGGGTGTCCGGTGTATGGACCAGAGCGGCGCGGGAAACTCATCGGTGCGCGATCTGGGCTCGCCGGTAGTCCTGGTGCTCGGGGCTCAGCGTGGTGTACTCGGCCGACTCGGACAAGCCGCCTGATCTCGACCTCGACCTCGACCTCGACCTCGACCTCGCGAGGAAATGCCACGGATTTGAGGCCGGTCATGGGTGACAAGGCCGTGAGCCCGCCGAGAACGTCCAGGTCACGCAAGATCGACATGTCACGAGTGGCGAGAGCCTGTGGCGACTGCCGACGGCTGCTCCGGTGCCGTGTCCTGAGAAATGTGCTCGACGTACGGCCGTCCCGCCGGATGGACTGGGGGCATGACGACATCTCAGGACGACTTGCTTCCCGGTACGCGCCGGGCGCTGCTGCATCGGATCGCCGTGGCCCAGGCCGACGGGCGGGCGCCGTCGTTGGTCGCGACGGTGGTGCGGGGCGGGCGGGCGGTGTGGCACGGCGCGCGGACCTCGGTGGACGGGCACGGGCCGGACGAGAACGTGCAGTACAGGATCGGCTCGATCACCAAGACGTTCACCGCCGTCCTGGTCCTGCGGCTGCGCGACGAGGGCGTCCTCGACCTCGGTGACCCGCTGGAGAAGCATCTGCCGGGCACCGGCGCGGGGGAGGCCACCATCGCCCAACTGCTCGCGCACACAGGCGGGTTGGCGGCCGAATCGCCCGAGCCCTGGTGGGAGCGGACGCCGGGTTCCCTGCGTCCGGAGCTCCGCGATGTGCTGGGTGACCAGCCTCTGCTGCATCCGGTCGGCCGCCGGTTCCACTATTCGAACCCCGGCTACACGGTGTTGGGCGCGCTCGTGGAGGAGCTGCGCGGTGCGCCGTGGGAGGACGTACTCCGGCGGGAAGTGCTCGAACCCCTGGGCCTCGGCCGTACGAGTGCTCAGCCGCAGGCGCCGCACGCGGGTGGCTGGGCGGTGCATCCGTGGGCCGATGCGCTGCTGCCGGAACCCGCTGAGGACCTCGGCCGTATGGCACCGGCCGGTCAACTCTGGTCCACCACCGGCGACTTGGCGCGGTTCGCCATCTTCTTGGCCAACGGAGACGACCGGGTTCTGAGCGCGGAGTCCGTACGGGAGATGCGGACCCCAGCGGCACCGGCCGAGGCGGCCGACGTCGTGGACGGTGCCGCCTATGGTCTCGGCCTACAGATCCAGCACCGCGATGGCCGGCTGCTCGTCGGCCATTCCGGATCGCTGCCCGGCTTCCTGGCGAATCTCACCATCAGCCTGGCCGACGACGTCGCGGCCGTCGTGCTGGCCAACTGCACCTCGGGTCCCCTGCTGTCATCGGTGGGCGCCGATCTCGTCCGGATCGTCGCCGAGGCCGAGCCGCGGATTCCCGAGCCATGGCGCCCGATGCCCGAAATCGACGTCGAGGCACTGGAGTTGGCGGGTCAGTGGTACTGGGGCACGCACGGTTTCGCCCTGCGGCTGACCGCTGACGGCGGGGCCTCACTGGAACCGCTGGCAGGCAGCGGCCGCCGTTCGCGTTTCCGGGCCAACGGTGACGGCACTTGGACCGGCCTGGAGGGCTACTACGCCGGAGAGCTCCTACGGCCCGTACGGCGCCCGGACGGTTCCCTGACCCACCTCGACCTCGGATCGTTCGTCTTCACGCGTCAGCCGTACGACGAGAGCGGTTCTGTGCCGGGCGGGGTGGACCCGGAGGGATGGCGGGGGATCCGCTAGCCGCTGCAGCCGGGGAGGCGTCGTGTTTCACGTGAAACATGTCGCCTCCCGCTATCGGCAGGACACCTCGCCTTCTTCAGAGCGGGAGCTTGAAGCCCACGTGTGAGGCGGTGAAGCCGAGCCGCTCGTAGAACCGGTGGGCGTCGGTACGGGTGACGTCAGAGGTCAGCTGAACCAACTGGCAGCCCTGGCGGCGCGATTCGGCGATCGCCCACTCGATGAGCTGTGTACCCAGGCCGCTGCCCCGCTCGTCCGCGTGGATGCGTACCGCCTCGATGATCGAGCGGGTGGCGCCCTTGCGGGACAGCCCCGGAATGACGGTGAGCTGGAGGGTGCCGACGACGCGGCCCTCACGCACGGCGACGACGAGATGCTGGTTCGGGTCGGCGGCCAGGCGGTCCAGCGCGGCCAGGTAGGGCGTCAGGTCGTCCGGTGACTCGCGCTCGGAACCCAGGGTGTCGTCGGCGAGCATGGCGACGATGGCGGGGACGTCCTCGGTGACTGCGGCCCGTATTTCAAGATCTCCCATGGCCACACCTTAGGCAGAGGGGTGCGGTGCGGGCCGGACCTACGCGGGCACGTTCATCGACTCCACGACCCGGACCAGTGGCGCCAGTTCGGGGTTCGTGGCCGCTGCGTCGAGTGCCTCGCGCAGGGCGGTGTCGTTGGTCGGGCGGGCCTCTTCGAGCAGCGTGAGGCCTGCCTCGGAAACGTTCGTGTAGATGCCCCGTCGGTCGGTCGGGCACAGGTAGCGCGCGAGCAGGCCGCGGTCCTCGAGCCGGGTGACCAGCCGGGTGGTGGCGCTCTGGCTGAGGACGACCGCGTCGGCGACCTGCCGCATCTGCAGATGGCCCCCGTCACCGTCGTGCTGTCGGCTGAGCACGTCGAGCAGCGAGTACTCACGCATGCTCAGGTCGTGCTTGGCCTGCAGGGCGCGCTCGATGTGCGTCTCGATCCCCCCGTGCAGAAGGGAAAGGGCGCACCAGCCCTGGGCGAGGGCGGTGAGTGCGGGGTCCGTCGCTGTCATTGGCGTTTCCTCCGTCCCGGAACGGCTGAACCCAGGATAGAGCACAGGTGAAATAGTCCGCGCTTGCATATAGCCCGCGTCTGCAACTATTGTGAACGCACGCAAAGCGCTCCTGCAATCTTCTGGGAAGGGTACCTCCACATGCCTCTCGCGCTTCTGGCCCTCGCGATCGGGGCCTTCGGAATCGGAACGACCGAGTTCGTGATCATGGGGCTGCTGCCCCAGGTCGCGGGTGACTTCGGGGTCTCCATCCCCACCGCGGGACTGCTGGTCACCGGCTACGCGCTGGGTGTGGTGATCGGCGCTCCGCTGATGACCGTGCTCGGCACCAAGGTGCCCCGCAAGCGGATGCTGATGCTGCTGATGGGCCTGTTCATCCTCGGCAACCTGCTCTCTGCCGTCGCCCCCAGCTTCTCCGTGATGCTGATCCGCCGCGTGGTCGCTTCGCTCGCCCACGGTGCCTTCTTCGGCATCGGCTCGGTCGTCGCGGCCGAGTTGGTCGCCCCGGACAAGAAGGCCGGAGCCATCGCGATGATGTTCACCGGACTGACCGTCGCCAATGTCATCGGCGTCCCGCTGGGCACCCTCGTCGGGCAGTCCGTCGGCTGGCGCGTCACCTTCGCCATCGTCGCGGGCCTCGGTGTGATCGGCCTGGCCGGTATCGCCAAGCTGGTGCCCGACCTGCCCAAGCCCGAGGGCGTACGACTGCGGCACGAACTGGCCGCCTTCAAGAACACCCAGGTCCTGCTCGCCATGGCGATGACCGTCCTCGGCTTCGGCGGCGTCTTCGCGGCCATCACCTACATCGCGCCGATGATGACCCACGTCGCCGGCTTCGCCGACGGCTCCGTCACCTGGCTGCTCGTCCTCTTCGGCCTCGGCATGGTCGGTGGCAACCTCGTCGGCGGCAAGTTCGCCGACCGCGCCCTGATGCCCATGCTGTACGTCTCGCTGGGCGCCCTGGCCGTCGTGCTCGCGCTCTTCACGGTCACCGCGCACAACAAGATCGCGGCAGCCGTCACCATCGCCCTCATCGGTGCCCTGGGCTTCGCCACCGTGCCGCCGCTGCAGAAGCGGGTCCTCGACCAGGCACACGGTGCCCCGACGCTGGCCTCCGCCGTGAACATCGGCGCCTTCAACCTCGGCAACGCGCTGTCCGCCTGGCTCGGCGGCATCGTCATCGCGGCCGGCTTCGGCTACACCGCCCCCAACTGGGTCGGCGCCGTCCTCGCCGCGGCCGCCCTGGTCCTCGCGATCCTCTCGGCCGCCCTGGAGCGCCGCACCAGCGCCCGTGGCGCCGTCGTCGCGGCCGGTACGCCGAGTGAGCAGCGGGCCGCTGTCCACCACTGACCCCGCCAGGCCGGAGCGGGGAGACGCGGGGCCAGGGCCGTCCCCATGCACCTGCGCCGACCTCGGCCGTCCGACCGACAGGCGGTCTCGGCCATCTGACCAACACCTGAAACAGCAACACACGCAAGGAGAAACCCTGATGAGCACCACTACCGCCGTGGCCCCGCTGACCATCCAGGACGCCGAAGCGCTCGTCGCCGAGGCCCGTCGTGCCGCGGAGGCCGCCGGAGTCACCGTGAGCATCACCGTGCTGGACGCGGGCGGCCATCTGCTCGCCTTCCGGCGGGACGACCAGGCCGTGCTGATCTCCGGGGAGACCAGCACCCGCAAGGCGTACACCGCACTTCAGCTGAACGCGCCCACCGCCGACCTCGTCGACGCCGTCCAGCCCGGAGGCCTCTTCCACACCCTGCCCACCGCGCTCGACCGGCCGCTGCTGTTCATCGCGGGCGGCATCCCCGTCCACCGTGAGGGCCGGCTGATCGGAGCGATCGGTATCGGTGGCGGTGCGCCCGCGCAGGACCACGGCTTCGCCCAGGCGGCCGTAGAGACGCTTGCCTGACGTTTGGCGATGACGGCAACGCCGGTTCCCGAACAGGTCGGGAGCCGGCGTTCCTCGTACCCGGAAGCTGTCAGCCGGCCGCGACCGTGAGTGGAGCGAACCGTCGTGTCCAGTCGCCGGGCAGCTCCGCGATGCCGTACGTCATCACGGTGTTGAAGGCGGAGGAGACTAGGCCGCGTTCCTTCGCCCAGGACAGCAGGTCTTCGTGGCGTACGTCGATGTCGGTGCGCAGGGGACGGTCGGTGCGGGCGGCGAGCGATGCGAGGAGGGCCTTCGCCGTATCCGTGTCCTGTGCGATCAGTGGGCCCACGACCTGGGTGTCCATGTTGGGCCAGGCGGCCGCGTAGCCGACGATCCGGCCGTTCTCCTCCGCCACCCTCAACTGATCGGCGAAAGCGGGCAGTCGCGCGATGAGGGGCGTGCGATCGGTGCCGAACACCGCCTCGTCCAGGCGCAGGATGCCGGTGAGGTCCTCGGCCGTGGCCGCACGGGTGGCGATCCCGGATTCCGATGCGTCAGGTGTGAAGTGCCCGAGCAGCATCTCGGCTCGGCCGGTCGCCTTGAAGCCGAGTTCCTCGTAGAGCGGGCGGCCGTACGGCGTCGCATGCAGGGTCAGTGGTGTGGTGCCCATCGCCGAGACCAGGTGCTGCATCAGCCGGCGTCCCACGCCCTGACGGGCGTACCGCTCGGCGACCAGAACCATGCCGATCGCAACCAGATCCGGACGGTCCTGTGGGCCGTACTCCGTGGTGACGCATGCCGCGAGGAGGCCGCCCTCCGGAGCGTCGATGCCGTAGCCCTTCCCGGCGCTGAGGAGGAAGCCCCACTTGTGTTCCTCGCGTGGCCACCCCCGGTCCTCGGACAAGTCGGCGCAGGCGAGGCGATCGCGGAGCGTCAGCCGGCGGATGGGCAGAGCGGCGAGGGAAGGAGTCGGCACGCAGGTCAGGCTGTCTGACGTGCGTTGTCGGCGTCCACCTGTTTCCGGTGAGACGTACGTGCTTTTGGCCATGTCGTGATCAGCGGCACAACGTACCGACAGAAGCCGGATGTTTCACGTGAAACACCGGCGAACGGCGAGCATCCGGCGGCCTCGCGGACGGTGCCACAGGTCCGCCCACTAACCTCGTGGCTCATGGTGAGACTTCATCTCTTCGACCTCGACGGCACTTTGCTGCACGGAACCAGCGCGCCCCTGGAGATCTCCCGTCAACTCGGTCTGGAATCCGAGACGGTGGAACTCGAGCAGGCGATCTCGGCCGGGTTGATCGGGCCACCGGAGTATGCAACCCGCGTGTACACACTGTGGGCGGAGCTCACCGAGGCGCATGTGGCGGCGGCCTTCGAAGAGGCCCCTTGGCTGGCGCGTATCCGTGAGGTCTGGGCCGAGATCAGGAGTGCCGGCGAATACTGCGCCGTCGTATCGCTCTCGCCCTCCTTCTTTGTGGAACGGCTCACGGGCTGGGGTGCCCACGCGGCACACGGATCGCTGTTCCCCGCCGTGCCGTTCACCGCGCCGTCCATGGACCTGGGCGGAGTTCTCAACTCCGCTGCCAAGGTGGTGATCGCGGATCGGCTGTGTGAGGAGTTCGGGGTGACGAGGGCGGACTGCGTCGCGTACGGCGACTCGATGTCGGACAAGGACCTGTTCGGAGCCGTGCCCGTCTCCGTCGCGGTCAACGCGGATCGGCATCTGTCAGGCCTCGCGACCCATTCCTATGAGGGGCGTGATCTGTGGGATGCCTACGAATTGGTGCGCGGCGCCCGGTAGTTGAGGGAATCGATGGTTCGCCCCTCCCCTTGTTCGCGGGGGAGTGAGGCGGCATTTGTGTGCGGAGCACGGGCCGGTAGGGTCGACTCCGGTTCTTGTCCGGATCTGGACGCCGCGCGAGAGTACTGCGGGCAATGTCACACTCTCGCCTTACTTGTCCGTACGCAGTGCGAATGTGGGTTGGATATGGCTGTATCGGCAGCTTGACCGAACGGGGAGAAACAAGCCGTCCGCGCGGAACGCACGAAGGTTCCGGCTGAGGAAGCGCGCAGACCGACCGAAAGATGTTCGAGGCGAGGCACACCATGGACGCTCCGACCACCGCGTCGGCCGACAACGGCACGTCCGGCGGCAGCGGCGGAGGCGGCTGGTTCACTCCGCGCAAGCAGCCGGAGGTGCCTCCGGGCGAAGAGCGTGGGAGGGCGGCGGGACGGCGTCCGGCCGTGTTGCGTCCAGTTCGCAGGGGCGCGGCAGCGGGGAGCAAAAAGCCTTCGCCCACGGAGAGTTCGGCTCCAGCGGGCTCAGCTGGCGAAACGGCGCCATCAACTCCACCGGCTCCGGGTGGCGACGCTGGCACGTCCCATCCGGACGGGCACGTCGCTCAGCGGGACGTAGCGCCAGGGCAGGAGCGAATACCGTTGGCCGTGACCGTCCAGCAGCACTCAACTCCCGTCCAGCCCATGGCTCCCCCCGCCCAGCCCATGGCTCCCGCCCCCGCGCCGGCAGCCCCCGCGCCTCTCGCACCGCAGCCCGCCGCACCCGCTCAGACCGTCGCCGAGGCACCCCCAGCCGCCCCCGTACCCGTGCGCCTGCCCGCTCAGCGTTCATCCGGCCCCGCCACCGAGAAGGCCTCGCCGGACGCCGTACTCATCCGCCGGACCATGACCGAAGTCGGCCCGGTGGCCGACAAAGTCACCTCGTACTTCTACGCGCTGCTCTTCGTGCGCCATCCCGAGCTGCGGTCGCTGTTCCCGGCCGCGATGGACACCCAGCGGGACCGGCTGCTCAAGGCGCTGCTCACCGCCGCCGAGCACATCGACAACACCGAGGTCCTCGTCGCGTATCTGCAGAACCTCGGCCGCGGGCACCGCAAGTACGGCACCCGGCCCGAGCACTACCCGGCCGTCGGCGAGTGCCTCATCGGCGCGCTGAACAAGTACGCCTCCGCCGTCTGGGACCCGGAGACGGAGGCGGCCTGGGTACGGGCGTACACGACGATTTCGCAGGTCATGATCGACGCGGCCGCGGCGGACGAACTGCGCGCCCCGGCCTGGTGGCACGCGGAGGTCGTCACCCATGACCTCAGGACCCGGGACGTCGCCGTCGTCACCCTCCGTCCGGACCAGCCCTATCCCTTCCTCGCCGGGCAGTACACGAGCCTGGAGACGCCCTGGTGGCCGCGGATCTGGCGGCACTACTCCTTCGCCTCGGCGCCCCGCTCGGACGGGCTGCTGACCTTCCACGTGAAGGCCGTCCCGGCGGGCTGGGTCTCGAACGCCCTGGTGCACCGCGCCCGGCCCGGTGACGTCATCCGGCTCGGGCCGCCGGCCGGCTCGATGACCGTGGACCACACCACCGACAGTGGACTGCTCTGCGTCGGCGGCGGCACCGGCATAGCGCCGATCAAGGCACTGGTCGAGGACGTCGCCGAACGCGGCGAGCGGCGACCGGTGGAGGTGTTCTACGGCGCCCGCACCGACCACGACCTCTATGACATCGACACGATGCTCAGGCTCCAGCAGTCGCATCCGTGGCTCACGCTCCGGCCGATCGTCGACCGGCAGGGGAACCTCCAACTCCCTGATGCCATACGCACGTACGGACCGTGGAACGAGTACGACGCCTACGTCTCCGGTCCGCCCGGAATGATCCGCAGCGGTGTCGACGCGCTGCGGGACGCCGGTTTCCCTTCGGAGCGCATACGGCATGACTCGGTCGAGGAGTTGGTGGCCGCCGGGGACTGACCCGGTGCCGGAGGCGTCAGCCCAGGTCGGGGGCGTGCATCGCGAGGACCCCTTCGATGTTGCCGTCCAGGTAGTGCCGTAGGGACAGGGGCACGAGGTGGACGGACGCGATGCCCACCCGGGTGAACGGCACTCTGACGATCTCGTACTCGCCGAGAGGCTCGTCCACTTCGGGGCCGTGGCGTAGCGCCGGGTCCATGGACTCCAGGTGGCAGACGAAGAAGTGCTGCACCTTGACGCCGGTCGAGGCCGCGTCCGCGCCGATGTGCTCGACGGTGTCCACGAAGCAGGGCACCACATCGGTGATCTTGGCGCCGAGTTCCTCGTACACCTCCCGGTGCAGGGCGTCGACGACGGTGGTGTCCCCGGGTTCGACCCCGCCACCGGGCGTGACCCAGTAGGGATCGACACCTGGCTTGGTGCGCTTGATGAGGATCAGGGCGTCGCCGTCGAGGAGAACGGCACGTGCGGTGCGCTTGACCACGGGTCGGACGGTCATGGGAGGAATGTGGCCCGGCTGGTTCCACGTGAAACATCGCACGACGTCACCTTGACGACTCGGAGCGTGATGTTTCACGTGGAACCAGCGGGTTCGCTACGGAACGCCGACAAAGTACCTGGTCAGCCCCAGTGGGCGGCAGCCCGCTGGAGCCACTCGTGGGCGCGGGCGATGTGCGGCATCGCGAGAGTGCCGGTGCGCACCACCAGGAAATACGTCCGCAGCGGCGGAACCGCGGGTTCGTGGAGCGGGACGACCTCGCCGCGTTTCAGTGCCAGGGCGCACAGATAGCGGGGCAGCACCGCGAGCCCGGCGCCCGCGGTCGCGCAGGCGAGGACCGCACGCAGGTCCGGCACGATCACGGTGCCCGGCGCGGGTGGGCGGGAGTCGAAGACAGAGGCCCAGTACCGGGAGACGAAGGGCAGTGACTCGTGGACCTCGATCACGGGGAGCTCGTCCAGGGCGGGCGCGTCCTTGGGGCCGAGCCTCGCGGAGTCGAGCTGCTCGGCCCGGTGCGGGGCGGCGATCAGGACGTGCTCCTCGTCGCAGAGCGTTGTCGCGGTGAGTAGAGCACCTCGCGGACGGGCCGTACTGATGGCCAGATCATGATGTCCGGCGGCCAGTCCCTCCAGGCTCTCCTCGGCGTTCCCGAAGGACGCCCGCAGCGCGAAGCCCTGGCCGTCGTCGCCGGTCAGCTCCGTGAGCGCGGGCAGCGCCCGCTCGGCGATGAACTCGGGGGGTCCGGCGAGATGCAGGGTGCGCAGCGAGGCGTCGTTGTCGGGGCCCGTCTCGGCTATCTCCACGAGGGCGTCGAGATGGGGTGCGGCCTTGTGCGCGAGTTCGTCGCCCATGGTCGTGGGGGTGACCCCGCGGGCCTGGCGCAGGAACAGGGGGCGGCCCAACTGCCGTTCCAGGGTGCGGATCTGGGACGTCACCGCCGGCTGCGAGAGACCGAGCAGAGCTGCGGCACGGGTGAAGGAGCCGGCCCGGTGCACGGTCACGAAGGTGCGCAGCAAGGCCAGATCCATGGCACGCACGCTCCTTTCCCCACCCTTCCTCCGGCCCCGGGCAGGGCCCAACTATAAATAAGTCGATAGGTCGCTGTCGCTACTGTGATTGGACACTGACACAGAGTCAACTAGCCTTGTGCGCGCGGTTCTTCGCGCGCAGAACCGAGGACGGTCCGAGCCACGAGGGGGGAGGCTCGGACCGTCCGTTGTGCGTAGCCGGACACCGACCGGCGGTACGTAAAGCGGTCACCGCGCCGACTCGTCCAGCGCACGCAGCACATCGGCCACCAGGTCCTCGGGGTCCTCGGCACCGACCGAGAGACGAACGAAGCCCTCCGGTACCGCGTCCCCTCCCCAGCGTCCCCGCCGTTCGGCGGTGGAGCGCACCCCGCCGAAGCTCGTCGCGTCGTCCACGAGCCGCAGTGCGTCGAGAAAACGCTCGGCACGCGTGCGCGTGGGCAGCGTGAACGAAACCACACACCCGTAGCGCCGCATCTGCTGCGAGGCGATCTTGTACGAGGGGTCGTCGGGCAGCCCCGGATAACGCAGGCCCGTCACGTCGGTCCGTTCGCGCAGGGCCTTCGCGAGGATCAGCGCGGTGGCGTTCTGCCGGTCTACCCGCAGCTGGAGCGTGGCGATCGAACGGTGCGCGAGCCAGGCCTCCATGGGCCCGGGAATCGCGCCGACGACCTTGCGCCAGCGCCGTACGGCGGCCATCGCGGCGGCGTCGGTCCCGGCGACGTACCCGAGGAGGACGTCCCCGTGCCCGGTGAGCTGCTTCGTGCCGCTCGCCACGGCGAAGTCGGCGCCGAGTTCCAGCGGGCGCTGCCCCAGGGGCGAGGCGAGGGTGTTGTCGACGGCCACGAGAGCGCCACGCGCGTGTGCCGCCTCGGCCAGCCGCCGTACGTCACACACGTCGAGCCCGGGGTTCGACGGGGTCTCCAGCCACAGCAGCTTGGCGCCGTCGAGGAGGTCCAGCTGGGCGTCCCCGCCGGTCGGCGCGGTGCGCACCTCGATGCCGTACGCCTCCAACTGCTCGCGCACCAGGGGGAGTACCTGGTAGCCGTCGTCGGGCAGGACGGCCGCGTCGCCGGCGCGCAGCTGGGAGAAGAGCACCGACGAGATGGCGGCCATGCCGGAGGCGAACACGAGCGTCTCGACGCCGTCCTGCCCGGGCGCCTCCAGCTCGCCGATGGCGCGCTCCAGGTGGGTCCAGGTCGGGTTCTCGTCGCGGCCGTACTTGTACGGGCCCGTCGCCTCACCCGGGAGATGGAAGTGCGCGGCGAACACCGGCCCGGGAAGTGTCGGTTCGTACTTGACCGGCTCGGGCAGACCGGCCCGCACCGCGCGCGTGCCGTCCCCGCCGCCGCTCCCGATGCCTCCGCCCGTAGCGGAATCACTCATATCGCTCGTCCTTCCGCTTCCTCACGCACCGCGGCGAGCAGTCCCGTGCTCGCCGCCTCCACCATCTCAAGACACTCCTCGAAGCCGTCCATGCCCCCGTAGTACGGATCCGGTACGTCGAGGTCGTCGCCGGCGTCCGGGTCGTAGGAGCGAAGGAGGCGGACCTTCTGGGCGTCCTCCTCGGTCGGGGCGAGGCGGCGCAGGGTCTTGCGGTGGCCGGAGTCGAGGGCGATGACGAGGTCCAGGCGGGAGAACCAGGAGGCCTGGAACCGGCGGGCGGCATGGTCGGTGCCGTAGCCGTGCTCCTCCAGGACGGCGACGGCGCGCGGGTCGGCGCCGTCGCCGTCGTGCCAGCCGTCCGTGCCCGCGCTGTCGACCTCGACCAGGCCGTCGAGCCCGGCTTCCGCCACCCGCGCGCGGAAGACCGATTCGGCCATCGGCGAACGGCAGATGTTCCCGGTGCAGACGAAGCTGACGCGGTACGTCATCGCGCGCTCAGTCCCCCTCGGGCAGGACGACGTTGAGCGCCCAGGAGACGACCGAGATGATGAGGCCGCCCAGGACGGCGGTCCAGAAGCCCTCGACATGGAAACTCAGGTCGAACTTGTCGGCCAGCCACGAGGTGAGCATCAGCATCAGCGCGTTGACCACCAGGGTGATCAGACCGAGGGTCAGGATGAACAGCGGGAAGGTCAGCACCTTGACGATCGGCTTGACCAGGAAGTTCACCAGGCCGAAGACCAGGGCGACCAGGAGCAGTGTCCATACCTTCTTGAAGGTGCTGTCACCGGTCAGGGTGATCTTGTCGAGGAGCCATACGGCGACCGCCAGGGCACCCGCGTTGGCGATCGTCTTGACTAGGAAATTCTTCATGTGTCTGATCGTGACAGAAGAGATCGACTCCGAGCGTGGACGAGGGCGATGAAGGCATTCCGGTTGGATGAACTGGAGGCGGAGCGCGCCGCCAACGATGGCGCGTACCTGCAGTTCCTGCGCGAGAAGAACATGTCGGTCGGCCTGTACGCGCTCGACTCCGGTGAGCACGACCGGCAGCAGCCGCACAACCAGGACGAGGTGTACTTCGTGGTGAGCGGCCGGGCCGCGATCACCGTCGGCATGGAGACCACCCAGGTGGCGCGCGGCAGTGTGGTCTATGTGCCGGCCGGAGTGGCCCACAAGTTCCACCACATCAGCGAGGACCTGCGGGTGCTCGTGGTGTTCTCGCCCCCCGAGGCCTGAACCTTCCTGAGGCCCGGCTCTCCACCCGAAGCCTGACCCGCGTCTCAGGGTTCCCTAGGGGAACGGTCAGGGGAGGACAAGGGATGCGAGGCCCCCGTTCGGCCTTCGCCCGCCCTAGCATCGGGTGCAGGACATCAGAGATCCGGTGCGGGAGTGCCGGACACCGACGGGACCCGGTACGAGCGACGGGCGGAGAGGTACAGGACGAGGACAATGCGAGAGATCTTCGCGGGACTGCCGTGGTGGGTGAAGTGGGTCGCGGTGCCGGTCATCGCCCTGGTCGTGTTCGGCGGCCTGATAGCGACCGTCGTGAGCATCGTCATCGGACTGCTCTTCAAGCTGCTGGTCTTCGTGGCGCTGGTCGGCGGAGTGATCTACGTCGTGCGGAAGTTCACGTCGAGCTCCTCCTCACGCGGCGACTGGTGAGGCACTGACGGGCAACCGGTGATCGGTAACAGGAATCACCGGTTCCCTCGGGCGGGGGAAGTTTCCCGGACAGGCCGTCTGCGGGTGGTGGCGGGCGGTTAAAGTCCGGAATTCGACGCGGGGACGAACCCCGCGGGCGGCGCACCCCCTCCCCGTGTTCCCCGCACGGGCTGCCCCCTCGCGCTCCGGGAGTGACCCTTGGCCACGGTTGACACCGCACCCGTAGAACCACACGCACGCCCCACCCACCCCGTACTGCCCACGTGGCCGCGCTCAGTCGCGGTCCCCACACAACTGCGGCCGGTGTCACAGCAAGGTCCGGCAGCACAGCAAGGTCCGGTGGCACAGCTTCGCCCCGTGGCGGCCCCGCCACGGCAACGCTCCTCCACGACCGTCGAGGCCGCCGGGCAACAGCAGTCCGCCGCCACCCTCATCGGCTCCGTCCAACGGGCCATGCGCCTGCTGGAGTCCGTCGCCGGACACGGACGCGGAGCCCCCGCCAAGCAACTGGCCCGCGAGACGGGCCTCGCCCTCCCCACGGCGTACCACCTGCTGCGCACCCTCGTGCACGAGGGCTACCTCCGCCGCGACAAGGGGCTGTTCTTCCTGGGGGAGGCGGCCGAGCGGCTGAGCAGCAGCGGGGCGCAGGAGAAACGTCGCAGCACGATCGTCGACGCGCTCGCGCACTGGCGGGATTCGATCGGTGTCCCGGTGTACTACGCGATGTACCGCGACGGCGAGATCGAGGTCCTGTGCGTCTCCGACACCTCCGGCAATCCGGCGGTCGAGGAATGGGCGGACTTCCGTGAGACGGGGCACGCGCACGCGATCGGTCAGTGTCTGCTGGCCCAGTTGGACGAGGACGTCCGCCGCGACCACCTCGACCGCTACCCCGTGCAGTCCCTCACGCCGTACACCGTGCGCGACGACCACTCCCTGTTGCGGCGCCTGGACCGGATGGGGCGGACGGAGCTGGTGGTGGAGCGTCAGGAGTACGCGCTGGGGACGGTCTGCGCGGCGATTCCGATCACGCTCGGCGCCACGGCCGCCACGATGGCCATCTCCCTGCCCGCGCATCAGGCCGACCGGCTGCCGGCCGCGGCCCGGCAGTTGCAGACCGAGGTCGGCAGGCTTCTGGGGTCGCTCGCGCTCTCTATCAGTATCTGAAAACTTACTCCTTGTGATCTAACGTGTACGTTCAGCAATATTCCTTCAGTGTCACGGGGATCATTCCCGGCCAGACAACGGCAGTTGACGGGATAGGCGATGCGCGAGTCCGTACAGGCAGAGGTCATGATGAGCTTCCTCGTCTCCGAGGAGCTCTCCTTCCGTATCCCGGTCGAGCTGGGCTACGAGACGTGCGATCCGTACGCCGTGCGGCTGACCTTCCATTTGCCGGGAGATGCCCCGGTGACCTGGACCTTCGGCCGGGAGCTGCTGATCGACGGGCTGGGCATGGCGTGCGGGGAAGGTGACGTGCGGATCGAGCCCGTCGACCCCGAGACGCTGGGCGAGGTGCTGATCCGGCTTCAGGTGGGCGGCGACCAGGCGCTGTTCCGCACCGGCGCGGCACCGCTCGTGGCGTTCCTCGACCGTACCGACCGGCTGGTTCCGCTCGGTCAGGAGGGCGCCCTCGCGGACTTCGACACCCACCTCGACGAGGCGCTGGACCGCATCCTGGCGGAGGAGCAGAGCGCCGGGTGACGTGTTGTGTCGGCGGCGAGGGGCGGGGAGTTGGCGTAACGCTTCGCCACGGGCTCTGAAGCCGCTGGAGGCGCCGTGAGCCCTTGAAGGTTCTCCGGGCCCGGCGATCCGCAGTAACGCTTCTGCGCGGCCCTCTGGACCGGTTCTCGCCGCCCACCGCAGTGCTTCCGGCGCTCAGTGTGTGCGCCGCTCAGTGCTTGCGGCGCCGGCCCTTCCCGCCGCGCGCCGTCGCGGGCTTGGCACTCGGCGCCGCCGTGGCCGTCGTAGCCGTATCCGCTGCGGTCGCACCCGCCGGAACCGCCTCGGGCCCCGGGCGGTCCGCCGAGACCACCAGGGCCGCGAGGGCCGTGGTGACCGGTACCGACGCGACCAGGCCGATCGAGCCCACCAGCGTGCGCACGATCTCCTCGGCGACCAACTCGCTGTTGGCGACCGCCCCCACGCTGCTCTGCGCGATGGAGAAGAGCAGCAGCAGGGGCAGGGCCGCGCCCGCGTAGGCGAGGACGAGCGTGTTGACGACGGATGCGATGTGGTCGCGGCCGATGCGGATGCCGGCGCGGTACAGCCCGCGCCAGCCCATCGACGGGTTGGCCTCGTGCAGCTCCCAGACCGCCGACGTCTGCGTGACCGTCACATCGTCGAGCACGCCGAGCGAACCGATGATGACGCCGGCGAGCAGCAGACCGCTCATGTCGATCGACGGGTACAGCCCGTGGATCAGGCCCGTGTTGTCGTCCGTGTTGCCGGTCAGCGCGGCCCAGCCGATGAACACCGAGCCCAGGACGCCGATCAGCACCAGCGACATCAGGGTGCCGAGCACCGCCACGGACGTACGGGCCGACAGGCCGTGGCACATGTAGAGGGCGATCAGCATGATGGCGCTCGATCCGACCACCGCCACGATCAGCGGGTTCGAGCCGTGCAGGATCGCGGGCAGGATGAAGAAGTTCAGGATCATGAAGCTGATGGCCAGCGCGACCAGCGCCATGACACCGCGCAGCCGGCCCACCACCACGACGGCCAGGGCGAAGATCCCGGCGAGCAGCGCCATCGGGAACTTACGGTTCACATCGGTGACGGAGTACTGCAGATCCCTGGGCGCGGAGGGCTCGTACGCGACCACGACCTTCTCGCCCTGATGCAACTGCCGTGACTGGTCGGGCTGCACGATCTCCGTGAACGTACGACCCTTGTCCTTGCCGGTGGAGACCGTGACCGTGGCCTTCTTGCAGGTGCCGGCGGCCTCCTGGGCGGCCGAGGAGCCCTCGGCGGTGGAGGTGTCGCCGGTCGAGCCCCCGCCCGAGGCGTTCACCGACGCGCAGCTCACGCTGACGACCTTGGTGACCGTCGCCTGCTGTGTCTGCCGGTCGAAGCCGACGCCGGTGCGCTTGTGCGACGGGGCGCCGCCGGGCCAGAGCACCACCATGCCGACCACGACCGCCACCGTGAACGGGATCAGGATCGCCGCGATGACCTTCCGCAGATGCCGGGAGACGGGGGCTGCGGGGCCATGGCTGTGGGAATGACCGTGCCCACCGCCCGCGCCGGAACCGTGTCCGCTGTCCCCACCCGGTCCGTGCCCGCCGTCCCCACCCGATCCGTGGTCGTGCCCGGAACCGGAACCGTGGTCGTGGCCGGATCCCTGGTCGTGGCCATGCGGCGGCCCGGTCGGCGGGAACGGGGGCTGCTGTGTCGTGGTCACCGCCCGATCATCGCAAGAACGCCGGGGGCCCACTGTTCAGCGCGCCACTTATGACGCTAGCGTGGAGGCACCTTTGCACACGCGGGAGCTCGGAGCACCGGGCTGAGAGGGCGCTGACCTTCGTCTCTGCGATGTTTCACGGGAAACGTCACCCGAATCGAGTGATGTTTCACATGAAACATCGGCTGACGGAAGCCGCTGCGTCGACCGCCGAACCTGTTACCGGGTAATGCCGGCGTAGGGAGTAGGTCTCATGACCAACAAGGACGCACGCACGCCTGCCTTCAGCCAGGACGAACAGCCCATTCCGGGCGAAGAGTCCGCACGGGCCGAGCTGTTCACACCGGCCCAGCAGTCCGCGGAGGCCGGGAAGTCCATCGGCTGGCACAAGGGGTACGTCGCGGGTTCGCGCCCCGATCTGCGGGTGCCGGTCCGTCAGGTGCACCTCACCAACGGGGAGTCGGTGACGCTGTACGACACCTCCGGCCCGTACACCGATCCGCTCGTCGACACCGACGTCCGCAGGGGGCTGGCGCCGCTGCGGGAGAACTGGATCATCGCGCGCGGCGACACCGAGCAGTACGCGGGCCGCCCGGTCCGCCCCGAGGACGACGGGATCAAGCACACCTCACCGCGCGGTGGCCTGCGCAACCTCGACGCGGTCTTCCCGGGGCGGCCGCGTCAGCCGCGGCGCGGACGGGAGGGCACGCCGGTCACGCAACTCGCCTATGCGCGACGGGGTGAGATCACGCCCGAGATGGAGTTCGTGGCCGTACGGGAGAACGTCGCACCCGAGGTGGTCCGCGAGGAGATCGCGGCCGGGCGGGCGGTGCTGCCGGCCAACGTCAACCATCCCGAGATCGAGCCGATGATCATCGGCAAGCGGTTCCTGGTGAAAGTCAACGCCAACATCGGCAATTCCGCGGTCACTTCCTCCATCGAGGAGGAGGTCGAGAAGATGACCTGGGCGACCCGCTGGGGTGCCGACACGGTCATGGACCTGTCCACCGGCCGCAACATCCACACCACCCGCGAGTGGGTGCTGCGCAACTCCCCCGTCCCCATCGGCACGGTGCCGCTCTATCAGGCGCTCGAAAAGGTCGACGGCCGCGCCGAGGAGCTGACCTGGGACATCTACAAGGACACGGTCGTCGAACAGGCCGAACAGGGCGTGGACTACATGACCGTCCACGCGGGCGTGCGACTGCCGTTCGTACCGCTGACGGCGAACCGCAAGACGGGCATCGTCTCGCGCGGCGGCTCGATCATGGCGGCCTGGTGCCTGGCGCACCACAAGGAATCGTTCCTGTACGAGAACTTCGAGGAGCTGTGCGAGATTCTCGCCGCTTACGACGTCACGTACTCGCTCGGCGACGGCCTGCGGCCGGGTTCGATCGCGGACGCCAACGACGCGGCGCAGTTCGCTGAGTTGAGGACGCTCGGGGAACTCAACACGATCGCGAAGCGTTTCAACGTACAGACCATGATCGAGGGCCCGGGACATGTCCCGATGCACAAGATCAAGGAGAACATCGACCTTCAGCAGGAGATCTGTGATGAAGCTCCGTTCTATACGCTCGGCCCGCTGACGACGGACGTCGCGCCGGCGTACGACCACATCACCTCCGGCATCGGTGCCGCGATGATCGCCTGGTGGGGCACGGCCATGCTCTGCTATGTCACGCCCAAGGAGCACTTGGGCCTGCCCAATCGTGACGACGTCAAGACCGGCGTCATCACCTACAAGATCGCCGCCCACGCAGCCGACCTCGCCAAGGGGCACCCCGGTGCGCAGGAATGGGACGACGCGCTGTCCGACGCCCGCTTCGAGTTCCGCTGGGAGGACCAGTTCAACCTGGCTCTCGACCCGGACACGGCACGGGAGTTCCACGACGAGACGCTTCCGGCGGAGCCGGCCAAGACGGCGCACTTCTGCTCGATGTGCGGGCCGAAGTTCTGCTCGATGAAGATCTCCCAGGACATCCGCCGTGAGCACGGTGGCACCAAGGCGGAGGTCGAGGAGGGCATGGCCCGGAAGTCGCAGGAGTTCGCTGCGGCGGGCAACCGGGTGTACCTGCCGATCGCCGACTGACGACAACCGTCTAGCTCTCTGGTGCACCTTCGGCAGGCCTGGCGCACAGGGCGTGGTCGATGAGGACCCCCGTCGCGTGGTTGAGGGCGGTCAGGTCTGGCGGCGCGGTGGTGGTCGTGATGGAGACGGTCACCGCCCGCCTGCCGTCCGCGGTCACTGCGGGGCGGGTGTTGGTGCCTGCGCCGTCGCCCTCGTGTGTGTAGTAGTAACCGCCGCAGGAGAGGGGGATCTCGCGGAGGCCGAGGCCGTAGGTTCCCTCGGGCATCTCGGCCACGTCCTCCGGGTCGTCGGTTCGTTCGACGGTCCGGCGCATCTCGCGCCACTCCTCGGCGGGGAGCAGCCGGCCGCCGACCAGGGCACGGAAGAAGGTGTTCAGGTCGGCGGAGGTGCTCACCACACCGGAGTCCGCGGTGTGCTGGAGGCTGTGGTCGGTGACGTCGAGGCGCTTGCCGTCGGCGGTCGTCAGGTAGGCGTTCACGTGCGGGTCGGGCAGGAACGGGTCGAGCCCGGGGATGGTGGTGTTCCGCAGGCCCAGCTTCGCGATCACCCGGTGTTCGACCAGGTCCCGCCAGCTCGCGCCGCCGGCCTTCTCCGCGATCATCCCGGCCAGCAGGTAGTTGGTGTTGGAGTACGCCCAGCGGGTGGGCCCGCCCGGCTGGGGCACGAACACCGGCCGGTGCTTCATCGCCACCGCGACCAGGTCGGCGGTGGGGGTGGCGTCGTAGCGGTTCTCGTCGAAGTGGTTGATCAGCGCGTCCTGGATCTCCGGGTCGTCGACGTAGTCGTACAGGCCGCTGGTCTGGCGGAGCAGGTCGCGGACGGTGATGCGGCTGCCGTCGTTGCCGTTGCCCGAGACGACCGACGGGAGCCAGCGTTCGACGGTGTCGTCGAGCGACAGGCGCTTCTCCGCGACGAGTTGCAGGACCACGGTCGCCACGAACGTCTTCGTCGTGCTCGCCACGCGGAAGTGCGCGTTCCAGGGGACCGGGTCCGCGGAGTCGGCCGTCCGGGTGCCGATGCGTGCCATGAGCGGCGGGCCGTTCGGCCCGTCGACCCTGGCCAGCACGTTCACATCGCCGCCGCCGGCCTTTCGTACGGCTGCGAGGTCGTGGCGGAGCGTGCGCTCCGTGTAGGAGGGCCTCGCCGCTGTGTGCCCTCCGGTGGCGGTTGCCGCCAGGGGTGAGCCCAGTGCGATGAGTGCTGCTGCCAGCACGGTGGCTCCGGCCTTCTTCGACGACGGCATCTGCGTGGTCGTATCCCCCGGTGTTCTGGTTCCTGGTCGGTGACGATCACCAGCCAACCGGAGCTGTCGGCGCGAGGGGATGGGACTGTCCTCCGGATGAGGGGTGCACCTGCCCCCCTCAAGGCCTACGGGTTCACCCCCGCCCGTAGATTCGCCCGAGGAGTGGAGCTGCTCCGGGGGATGTGGTGTTGTGAGTTGGGGGACTGGGGGGGATGGGGACCGTGATTCTTCTGCAGGTGACGGACGAGGCGCAGTCGTTGGTGTGGGACGGCGATGATCTGGTCGATGTCGTGGGTGGTCGGCGGTGGGGGCCTGATGGTGTGGAGCGCCGGGTTTCGGTCGACCATGGGTATTCCTTCGACCGGAGCGTCAGCTCTCCGTCCGGCCGCTTCACCGTGGTCTACGACGAGCGGGGCACCGAGGCACTGTTGCTGGAGGGCGATCGGCCGGTCCGTGAGCTGGCGCGCAATGACGACTACGCCGAGGACTTCGACTATCCGGTCGCCCTCGGGGTGCTGCGGGACGGCCGTGAGGTACTGGTGCACTGCCCGGACCAGTACGACCTCCTTGAGATCGAGGACGCGGAATCCGGAGAACGGCTCACGGTCGGCGACCGTACGCAGAACGACGTCCTCCACTCGCGGCTGGCGGTGTCTCCGGGTGGGACCCATCTGTTGTCGGCGGGCTGGGTGTGGCATCCGTACGGGATCGTCGAAGTATTCGACCTGGAACGGGCGTTGACGGAACCCGCTGTGCTCGACGCCCTTGGCGTGCCGACTTTCTACCCGGGCAACAGTTCCGAGGTGATCGCGGGCTGCTGGCTCGACGGTGACCGCGTGGCGGTGGCGACCGGGGAGGAGTTCGTCGACGAGGAGGAGACCGCGGCGAGCGCAGGCCTGGGTAGACGGCAGTTGGGCGTATGGTCGCTCGCCGAGAAGCGGTGGGTGCATCGCAACAGGGTCGACTTCCACATCGGCACGCTGATCCCGCGGGGTGACACGGTCGTCTCGCTGTACGGGCATCCGCGGCTGATCGATGTCACGACGGGGGCGTCGACGGCGGAATGGCCGGCCGTGGAGGTGCCGAGCAGGGAGGGGAGTTACGGAGTCACCCACATCCCGACGCCGGTCGCGGCACTGCACCCGGACGGCATCCGACTGGCTGTCGCCCAGCCGGAGAGCATCGCGGTCATCACGCTTCCCGGGACGGGTCGCTGACCGGCGCAGCGCGCAGCCGACCCTCTGACCTGGTGACCGGGTGTTCGGCTTGCGCTCCCCTGGGTGGGGGCGCAAGCCGAGGGGCTACTCCGGCTGGTGTTCTGGCCCCCCGAAGTCCGGGCTCGAGAAGTCCGGGCTGCTGAAGCTCGGGCGGTGCCCCGGTTCCGGGCCGTCGTCCGGGCTGGAGAAGCCCGGTCGGTCGTAGCCGAGGTGCGGCATGCGACTCGGTCCCCGGGGTGTCGTACGGCGCAGTGTCGCCGTGCCCGGAGCCGCGAGCGCCTCCTGGAGGAACGGCAGGATGCCGCGTTCCAGGAGGGCGTCGTGCCAGGCGTCCCTGGCGCGGGCCACTTCGCCGCCCGACTCGCCGTAGGGGCCGGTGTCGGGTGAGGGCCTGTTGCGCAGGGCGGTGAGCAGCAGGCCGACGGCGGCGACGAGGATCGCCGCGGCGGTCATGGCGCCGAACACCCATCCGGCGGTCAGCATGGTCTTGGCGAACGCCGGTTCGGGGCTGAGCATCTTGAGGATGTAGCCCACGAGCAGGAATATCGCCGCGGCCGTGCCGGCCAGGACGGGGGTGAGGACGGCGGCGACGGCGATGGCGCCCGCACCCTCGGCCGCCTCCCCCAGGGTGGTGGCGAGCCCCATCGCGCCCACGCCGCCCGGCTCCGCGGAGCCGGTCTCGCGGACGGTCGACGGGGTGGACGACGCCGGCTGGCGCAGTTCCTCGCGGACCTTCACGTAGTGCTGGTACTCGGTCGCCGCGGCCGCCGTGATGAGCGCGGTGGCGTTCAGCGCCATGGTGCGCAGCTGTTCGGGGTTGAGCCGCTGACCGACAGCGGCCAGTTCCGGGCGGGTAGGGGCGGAGCGCAGCGCCTCGTCGAGGATCCGCTCGTACTCCTGGCGGTCCTCGCTGTGCAGGTGCTGCGGAACGCTGTTCATGTGCATCCCCCGATGCTCCGTAGGGCTTGGGGCTCGCATGCCAACGAGCCGTCGGGCAGAAACGGAGGGGAGCCTGCTACGGATAAGCCGATGGTAGAGCGGCGACGGCACACGGTGACAGGGGGTTTCCAGAAATTGGCCCTGGCCAGCGCTGTCGTCCGCCGGTCCTCCGAGGGGGACGTCTGCCCGGATAACGCTCAGATATCCAACGGCAGTTGCTGGACCAGCAGTTTTCCGGCCATGGTCACGCCACCGTCCATCGCGATGGCGAGTCCCTCGGCGTAGACGTGCGGTCCCTCGACCACGGGACCGGCGCTGTCCTCGCCGTCTTCGGAGCCCACGTCGCCCAGGAGATAGGGAATCGGGCTGTGTCCGTGCACGATCCGGGTCCCGCCGTACATGTCGAGCAGGGAGCGGACGTGGTCGGCGCCGCCCTCGTCGCGGAAGGAGAAGCGCTTGGTCAACTTGCGGAACACGTCCCAGACCTCGTCCGCGTCGTTGCGCGTGAGGGTCTCGCGGACGTTGTCGTTGACCGCCTCGATCGAGTCGCCGTAGTCGAGGTAGGCGGTGGTGTCGGAGTGGACGAGCAGGTGGCCGTCGACCTGCTCCATGGCGTCCAGCCGGGCCATCCACTGCAGGTGGACGTCCTGGAGGCGGTCCATGTCGGTCTTCTGGCCGCCGTTCAGCAACCAGGCCGCCTGGAAGGTGGCGGTGCCCGCGCCGGAATTGACGGGGGTGTCGCCGAACCGCTTCGCGCCGAGCAGCAGGAGCTCGTGGTTGCCCATGAGCGCCTTGCAGTAGCCGCCGGCCGCGGCGGCCTCGGCGGACAGCCGCATCACCAGGTCGATGACGCCGATGCCGTCGGGTCCGCGATCGGTGAAGTCGCCGAGGAACCACAGCCGCGCGGTGCCCGCGCACCAGCTGCCCGCGGCGTCGATCAGGCCCTTCTCCCGCAGTGCGGCCACCAGTTCGTCGAGGTAACCGTGCACATCCCCTACGACGAACAGCGGACCGGGACCCTCCGTCTGCTGCGGGACGGCCACCGACGCCGGGTCCACCGCGACCTGAACCGTGTCACCCCGATTGATGACGGGCAGATCGCGCTGAGTGGGTGTGTAGCCCTCCGGATAGACCTCGTCGAAGGCCTCGTCAAAGGCCTCCTCGTCGGGTCGTACGGCCTCGCCGGACTGCGCGCTGTCGGCGTACGGACCGGTCTCGTGGACGTACGCGGGTACCCGGAAGTCGCGCAACGTCGCCGTCCGCTCCATCTCGGGTCCCTGACCGGCCCCCTGAGTCATCGACCCCTCCACCATCGCGCCGCAGCTGCACCGCGTCGGACTGCCTGGTCGCAGCGGCCCGCGGTGTCGTGGGCCCATCATAGGAATGCGGATCGCGCCATGTGATGACCCAGGGGTGCTGAATCAGAGCAGGACTCCGGTTCACCGCGGCTTTCGCCCCGATTGGGCAGGGCTTCGGCCGTTGGCCGTCTGCTTGACGCCGGTTGGTTCGCGCCGTCAGGGCGGCTGGATTTCGCCGGTGGGCGCGCTTCGGCGGGGCTGATACAGGGCTGGTGCGGAGCGCTTGGGCGGAGGTCGGCTCCGGCCCACTGCCCGGGGCCGATACCGGGCGCTCACCCCGATGTGGATGGCAGGCGCGGGCCACGACGCCGGTTTCCTGCTCCGCGCCGGTCCCCACCACTGACTGCCCTGCCCAACCTGGTGCCGTCCCCGGTACGCCCTGCGCGCCACGGTGCCGGTCTCGCCGCTTGTCCTGCCAACCCACGGCATCGGTCCCACCGCTTGTCCTGCCGGCCCACGGCACAGGTCCAACCGCCCGTCCTGCTGGCCTACGACAGCGGTTCCACGGTCCGTCCTGCCGGCCCACGGCACTGGTTCCACGGCCCGTCCTGTTGGCTTACGACATCGCTTCCGCCGCCGCCCTGCCGACCCACCGCACCGGTTTCACGGCCCGTCCTGCCGCCCCTCGGCGCCGGGTGGGAGCCCCGGCGCCGAGGGGCCCGTCACGGGCACCTGAGGGGGGTCCTGCGCGCACGCGGGCCGAGGGGAGCCCCCGGTTCCGCTCGGCCATCTCCGTGGCTCCTGATGGCACCGCCGTGGCCGCGCCCGTGGTTTCCACGGCATCCGGTGCGAGTGCTCAGGGCCCGGCTTCGGACGGACCGGGGTGGCGGGTGGGAGTTCCGGCACGGGTCCCGCCCTTGACGGTCACCGGTCCCGCCCCTGACGGTCACCCGGCGGGAGTGTCCGACACCGAGCCGCCCTCCGGCGGCACTGGACAGGAACCGGCACCGAGCCTCACAGGCACCCGGAACAAGCCCGGCCCCCGCCTCCGCCCGTCCACGGCACCCGATGGGACTCCGGCCCCCCACGCCGAACCCCGCTTGGACGGCCCCGGCCCTGCCCCCCCCGGAGGCCCCCCGAGGCCCCCGACTTCACTTCCCCTCAGGCGACCGAGGCGGACTCACCGTCGTCCGTGGCGGACGCCGCTGGGACGACGTCCGCACGATCAGTTCCGTCGGTATCACCTGCTCGATCGGCAGGTCGGACTCGACCCCCTCGATCGCGTCGATGAGGAGTTGCACGACCGCCGTACCGATCCGCCGCGGCTTCAGGGACAGCGTCGTGACCGGCGGCTCGGTGTTCGCGTACACCGTGGACTCGCTGCAGCACACGAGCAGCAGATCCTCCGGCACCCGCATCCCGTAGCGACGGGCCGCCGCCAGCAGATCCGTGCCGTTGGGGTCGAACAGGCCGTAGACCGCGTCGGGCCGGTCGGGCCGGGCGAGCAACCGGTCGGCGGCGACGGCCCCCGCGCACGGATCGTGCGCCGGATACGACTCGTACACCGGATCCTGGCCCACCCGCTCGCACCAACGCAGGTATGCGGTGGTCGAGAGGTGGGTGTACGTGTCCGTGCTCGTGCCCGTGAGCAGGCCGATCCGGCGGGCGCCGGCGTCGGCCAGGTGGTCCAGGATGCCCAGGACCGCGGCCTCGTGATCGTTGTCGACCCAGGCGGTCACCGGGAGCGAGCCGGCCGGGCGGCCGTCGGAGACGACCGGTAAACCCTGCCGGACCAGCTCGCTGACCACCGGGTCCTGGTCGGACGGGTCGATGACGACCGTGCCGTCCAGGGCGACGTTCGACCACACGTCGTGGCGCGAGGTCGCCGGGAGGATCACGAGGGCGTAGCCGCGGGCGAGCGCGGCCGAGGTGGCGGCCCGCGCCATCTCGGCGAAGTACGCGAACTCGGTGAAGGTGAAAGGTTCATCCCCATACGTCGTCACGGTCAGGCCGATGAGGCCCGACTTGCCGGTACGGAGCGTGCGAGCCGCCGCTGAGGGCCGATAGCCCAGCCGGTCGGCGACTTCGCGGACATGGCGTCGGGTGGCGTCCGGGAGCCGGCCCTTGCCGTTGAGGGCGTCGGAGACGGTCGTGATGGAGACTCCGGCCGCGGCGGCCACGTCTCTGATTCCCGCCCGGCCCGGCCGGCTTCCTCGACGAGAGGTTTCCGCGCGGCTCACCTGGTGCTTCCCTGCTGCTGTCATGGCGAGCCGATAGTAGGGCTCATGCGGTGGGGTAGTGCGGACGCATATGCACGCGTTGACAGGCACGTTTCTGCAAGGTCAGAAGGGGTCAACTACCTTAGAAACAAAGTCAGTTAAACGATGCAATGGCATTACGTGACTTGTCGGCGCGCATGGGCCTGCCAAGCCCCCCATGTTTCGAAGAGGTCTCAACTCACCTGTACGAGGGATGCGCGCCACGGCGCGAGCTACCAGCGCATAGATATATGTACAGCGCGCCCCCGGTTCGTGCGCCTTCGTACGGTGTTGCCCCTGATGTGGATGTGACGCGTGGGGCGATCCCGACGGACTCCCCACAGGCACCCGGAGGCTGCTCGCGCGGACACCGGAGGTTGCTCACGCGTACGGGATCTGTACGCGCCGGCGTCGAATCCTCATATGGTGAGCAGTATTGAAAGCCGGTGGTGCCGGTGGTGGTCACAAGGAGGACTGCGGTGAGCGAGACGAGCCCGAAGCTGCGCGCCGAGCTGGAGGGTATCCCCACCTACAAGCCGGGCAAGCCCGCCTCGGCGGACGGTCCGGTGGCCTACAAGCTGTCCTCCAACGAGAACCCGTACCCCCCGCTGCCCGGCGTGATGGAGAGCGTCACCGCGGCGGCTCTGAACTTCAACCGGTACCCCGACATGGCGTGCACCGGCCTGATGAACGAGCTGGCGGAACGGTTCGGCGTCCCCGTCTCCCACCTGGCCACCGGCACCGGCTCGGTCGGCGTCGCCCAGCAGCTGATCCAGGCGACGGCCGGACCCGGCGACGAGGTCATGTACGCCTGGCGGTCCTTCGAGGCGTACCCGATCATCACGCGGGTCAGCGGCGCCACGGCGGTGCAGGTGCCGCTGACCCCGGGCGACGTGCACGACCTGGACGCGATGGCCGACGCCATCACCGACCGCACCCGGCTGATCTTCGTCTGCAACCCCAACAACCCGACGGGCACGGTCGTACGCCGGGCCGAGCTGGAGCGCTTCCTGGACCGGGTGCCCGGCGATGTGCTCGTAGTACTGGATGAGGCGTACCGGGAGTTCATCCGGGACATGGAGGTGCCGGACGGCGTCCAGCTCTACCGCGACCGGCCGAACGTCTGCGTCCTGCGGACCTTCTCCAAGGCCTACGGCCTCGCCGGGCTGCGGGTCGGTTTCGCGATCGCCCACGAGCCGGTGGCGGCGGCGCTGCGCAAGACGGCGGTGCCCTTCGGTGTGAGCCAGCTCGCGCAGGACGCGGCGGTCGCCTCGCTGCGCGCCGAGGACGAACTGCTCGGCCGGGTCGGCTCGTTGGTGTCCGAGCGCACCCGCGTGGTCGACACACTGCGCGCCCAGGGCTGGACGGTCCCGGAGACCCAGGCCAACTTCGTGTGGCTACGACTGGGGGAGCGCACGCTCGACTTCGCGGCGGCCTGCGACCAGGCGGGTGTGGTGGTACGGCCGTTCGCGGGCGAGGGCGCGCGGATCACGATCGGGGAGACCGAGGGGAACGACATCTTCCTGAAGGTGGCGGAGGGGTTCCGCAAGGAGCTCTAGCCGTCTCCGGCGGTGTGGTTCGTCACGCCTGCCGATGTGAGGATTCGTAACGAGTGACGTCAGGGGGGTTGCCATAGGGGGACCCCCCTTCGTAATGGGCTTCCGAACGGGACCCCCCTTCCGCTGCCGAAAATCCGTACGTCATAATAGCTTGTGAATGTGAACGCGTTCACAAGCGTGTCCCGGTTCGTCCCATGATGTGTGCGACAAAAGGGGCAAACTGCCGCTGTACCACGGCGACGTAAGGAGACTGACGACGTGGAATTGGCTCTGGCGCCGGAGACACTGGCGCGATGGCAGTTCGGCATCACCACCGTCTACCACTTCCTGTTCGTCCCGCTGACGATCTCGCTCGCCGCTCTCACGGCCGGGCTGCAGACCGCGTGGGTGCGCACGGAGAAGGAGAAGTACCTCAGGGCCACCAAGTTCTGGGGCAAGCTCTTCCTGATCAACATCGCCATGGGCGTCGTCACGGGCATCGTGCAGGAGTTCCAGTTCGGCATGAACTGGTCCGCCTACTCGCGGTTCGTCGGTGACATCTTCGGTGCCCCGCTCGCCTTCGAGGCGCTGATCGCGTTCTTCTTCGAGTCCACCTTCATCGGGCTGTGGATCTTCGGCTGGGACAAGCTGCCCAAACGGATCCACCTGGCCTGCATCTGGATGGTCTCGATCGGCACGATCCTGTCGGCGTACTTCATCCTCGCGGCCAACTCGTGGATGCAGCACCCCGTCGGCTACCGGATCAACAAGGCGAAGGGCCGTGCCGAACTCACCGACTTCTGGCACGTGCTGACCCAGAACACCGCGCTCGCGCAGGCCTTCCACACGCTCTCCGCGTCCTTCCTGACCGGCGGCGCGTTCATGGTCGGCATCGCGGCCTTCCACCTGTTCCGCAAGAAGCACATCGCCGTGATGAAGAGCTCGCTGCGGCTGGGCCTGGTCACCGTCGCCATCGCCGGCCTGCTCACCGCCGTCAGCGGCGACACCCTCGGCAAGGTCATGTTCAAGCAGCAGCCGATGAAGATGGCGTCCGCCGAGGCCCTGTGGGACGGCCAGGACTCCGCGCCGTTCTCGATCTTCGCCTACGGCGACGTCAGCAAGGGCCACAACAGCGTCGAGCTGTCCATCCCCGGGATACTGTCGTTCCTCGCCGACGACGACTTCAGCTCGTACGTCCCCGGCATCAACGACACCAACAAGGCCGAGCAGGCCAAGTACGGTCCCGGCGACTACCGGCCCATCATCCCCGTCACCTTCTGGGCGTTCCGCTGGATGATCGGCTTCGGCATGGCGTCCTTCGCGATCGGCCTGGCCGGACTCTGGCTGACCCGCAAGAAGTTCATGCTGGCTCCCCATCTGCGGGTCGGTGACGACGAGGTGCCGAACGTCGTCCTCTTCAAGAACAAGACCCTCGGCCCGAAACTCACCAAGCTCTACTGGCTGGTGTCGATCTGGACCCTCGGCTTCCCCCTGATCGCCAACTCCTGGGGCTGGATCTTCACCGAGATGGGCCGCCAGCCCTGGGTCGTCTACGGCCTCTTCCAGACCCGCGACGCGGTCTCCCCCAGCGTCTCCCAGGGTGAGGTCCTCACCTCGATGATCGTCTTCACCTCGCTCTACGCGATCCTCGCCGTCATCGAGGTCAAGCTGCTCGCGAAGTACGTCAAGGCCGGCCCGCCCGAACTCACCGAGGCCGACCTCAACCCGCCCACGAAGATCGGCGGCGACTCCCAGGACGCCGACAAGCCGATGGCCTTCTCGTACTAGGCCGAGGGAGCTGCAACAGTCATGGAACTGCACGACGTCTGGTTCGTCCTCATCGCCGTCCTGTGGACCGGCTACTTCTTCCTGGAGGGCTTCGACTTCGGGGTCGGCATCCTCACCAAGCTGCTCGCCCGGAACCGCACCGAGAAGCGGGTGCTGATCAACACGATCGGCCCGGTCTGGGACGGCAACGAGGTCTGGCTGCTCACGGCCGGCGGCGCGACCTTCGCCGCCTTCCCCGAGTGGTACGCCACCCTTTTCTCCGGCTTCTACCTCGCCCTGCTGATCATCCTGGTCTGCCTGATCGTCAGGGGCGTCGCCTTCGAGTACCGGGCGAAGCGGCCCGAGGAGAACTGGCAGCGCAACTGGGAGACGGCGATCTTCTGGACCTCGCTGCTCCCCGCGTTCCTGTGGGGCGTGGCCTTCGGCAACATCGTGCACGGCGTGAAGATCGACAAGAACTTCGAGTACGCCGGCACCTTCTGGGACCTGCTCAACCCGTACGCCATCCTCGGCGGCCTCGTCACGCTGACGCTCTTCACCTTCCACGGCGCGGTGTTCACGGCCCTCAAGACCGTCGGGGACATCCGGGTGCGGGCGCGGAAGCTGGCCCTTCAAGTCGGTCTCGTCACCGCCCTGTTGGCGCTGGCCTTCCTGATCTGGACCCAGATCGACAGCGGTGACGGCAAGAGTCTGGTCGCGCTGATCGTGGCCGTCGTCGCACTCGTCGCGGCGCTGGGAGCGATTCAACTCGGGCGTGAGGGCTGGTCGTTCGCGTTCTCCGGCCTCACCATCGTGGCGGCCGTCGCGATGCTCTTCCTGTCGCTCTTCCCGAACGTCATGCCGTCCTCGCTCAACCCGGACTGGAACCTCACGGTCACCAACGCCTCGTCGAGCCCGTACACCCTGAAGATCATGACCTGGTGCGCGGGGATCGCCACACCGATTGTGCTGCTCTACCAGAGCTGGACGTACTGGGTGTTCCGCAAGCGGATCGGTACGCAGCACATCGCCGAGGCAGCGCACTGAGCCTGAGTCCGAGCGCCGAGTCCGAGCATTGAGTCCGACTAGGGGCATGTTTCACGTGAAACATGCCCCTAGGGCCCCGTCGAGAAGTCGGGACCGCTGCGAAGCCGGGACCTCCCGAGAAGAGGGTGTGTTTCACGTGAAACCGATCGACCCACGTCTGCTCCGCTACGCCCGCGCCACCCACCTCTTCCTGATGGCGGTCGTCGGTCTGGGCGCCCTCGGTGCGGTGCTGGTCATCACGCAGGCGATGCTCATCGCCGAGGTCGTGGTCGGTGCCTTCCAGCACCGGATGTCCGTCGGTGAACTCGGCACTCCCCTGCTGCTGTTGGTGGCCGTCGCCGCCGGCCGCGCGCTGGTCTCCTGGCTCACCGAACTCGCCGCCCACCGCGCCAGCGCCGCCGTGAAGTCGGAGCTACGGCGACGGCTGCTGGAGCGTTCCGTGGAGCTGGGCCCCGGCTGGCTGAGCGGGCAGCGGACCGGTTCGCTGGTCGCCCTCGCCACGCGGGGTATCGATGCTCTCGACGACTACTTCTCGCGCTATCTCCCGCAGTTGGGGCTCGCGGTGGTCGTCCCGGTGGCGGTGCTGGCGCGGATCGTCACCGAGGACTGGGTGTCGGCGGCGATCATCGTCGGCACGCTGCCGCTCATCCCGCTCTTCATGGTGATGATCGGCTGGGCCACGCAGTCCCGGATGGACCGGCAGTGGCAGTTGCTCTCCCGGCTTTCCGGGCACTTCCTGGACGTGGTCGCGGGGCTGCCGACCCTGAAGGTGTTCGGCCGGGCCAAGGCACAGGCCGACTCGATCCGACGCATCACCGGCGAGTACCGGCAGGCGACCATGCGGACGCTGCGGATCGCCTTCGTCTCCTCCTTCGCTCTGGAGTTGCTCGCCACACTCTCCGTGGCCCTGGTCGCCGTGACGATCGGCATGCGCCTCGTCCATGGCGACATGGACCTCTACATCGGTCTCGTCGTCCTCGTCCTCGCACCCGAGGCGTACCTGCCGCTGCGTCAGGTGGGCGCGCAGTACCACGCGGCCGCTGAGGGCCTCGCGGCGGCCGAGGAGATCTTCTCGGTACTGGAGACACCGGTACCGGCCTCCGGCACCACCGAAGTGCCGTCGGACGCCCTGGCCTTCGAGGGCGTGACGGTCCGTTATCCCGGGCGGTCCGCGGACGCCGTGTCGGACACGTCCTTCGCCGTGGAACCCGGAGAGACGGTCGCCCTCGTCGGACCGAGCGGCTCGGGCAAGTCCACTCTGCTGAACGCCCTGTTGGGGTTCGTCCGGCCCACTGAGGGCCGGGTGCGCGTCGGGGGAGTCGATCTCACCGACGTCGACCTGGAGCGGTGGCGGTCCCGAATCGCCTGGGTGCCGCAACGCCCGCAGTTGTACGCCGGGACGATCGCCGAGAACGTACGGCTCGCCCGCCCCGACGCCGACGACACAGCCGTACGGCGGGCGTTGGCCGATGCGGGCGCCCTGGACTTCGTGGACGCGCTGCCCGAGGGCATCGGGACCGTGCTCGGTGAGGACGGGGCCGGGCTGTCCGCCGGGCAGCGGCAGCGGCTCGCACTCGCCCGGGCCTTCCTCGCCGACCGGCCCGTGCTCCTCCTCGACGAACCGACGGCCGCGCTGGACGGAGCGACCGAGGCCGAAGTGGTGGAAGCGGTACGGCGGTTGGCGGTCGGGCGGACGGTCCTGCTCGTGGTGCACCGGCCGGCGCTGCTGGCGGTGGCCGACCGGGTGGTGCGGGTGACGGAGGGCACGGCCGCGATGCGCGCGGAGACCCTGCCTGCGGCCACCGGTACGGACCTGGGCTCGTCGGAGACACCGGTGAATCCCGTGGCCCTCGACGAGCCCGGGACGCGACTCCCGGCGCACACGGGTGGCGTCCTCTCCCGGGTCCGTGCCATGTCCGGTGCCCGGCGCGGACGCCTCGCCCTGGCGCTGCTGCTCGGAAGTCTCGCGCTGGGCAGCGCCGTTGGGCTCATGGGTACCTCGGGGTGGCTGATCTCGCGGGCCTCGCAGCAGCCGCCCGTGCTGTACCTGATGGTGGCCGTGACGGCGACCCGGACCTTCGGGATCGGGCGGGCCGTGTTCCGGTACGCGGAGCGGCTCGTCTCGCACGACGCGGTCCTGCGGATGCTGGCCGACACCCGGGTCGCCGTCTACCGGCGCCTCGAACGGCTCGCGCCCGCCGGGCTGCGCGACACCCGGCGCGGCGATCTGCTCTCCCGGCTCGTCGCCGACGTGGACGCGCTCCAGGACTACTGGCTGCGCTGGCTGCTGCCCGCCGGGGTCGCGGTCACCGTCTCCGCCGCGACGGTCGGCTTCACGGCGTGGCTGCTCCCCGAGGCCGGTGCCGCCCTCGGGGTCGGTCTCCTCGCGGCCGGCGTCGGCGTCCCCCTCGTCACCGGTGCGGTGGCCCGCCGTGCCGAACGGCGGCTGGCCCCCGCCCGCGGAGCGCTCGCCACCCGCGTGACCGAACTGCTCACCGGAACCGCCGAGTTGACGGTCGCCGGCGCGCTGCCCGCCCGTACGGCGGAGGCCAAGCGAGCCGATGGCGTCCTCACCCGGATCGCCTCCCGAGCCGCCACCGCCACCGCCCTCGGCGACGGCCTCACCGCGCTGATCTCGGGCCTGACCGTCGCCGCCACCGCCCTCGTCGCAGCCCAGGCCGTCGCCGCGGGACGGCTCAGCGGTGTTCTCACGGCCGTCGTCGTCCTCACCCCGCTCGCCGCCTTCGAGGCCGTCCTCGGACTGCCCCTCGCCGTGCAGTACCGGCAGCGGGTCCGCAAGAGCGCCGAGCGCGTGTACGAGGTACTGGACGCCCCCGAGCCCGTACGGGAACCGGAGCGGCCCCGCCAGGCACCCGCGACACCCTTCCCGCTCGTCGTACAGGGGCTGGCCGCCCGGCACACCGGGCAGGACCGGGACGCACTCACCGGGCTCGACCTGACGTTGGAGAAGGGCCGCCGGGTCGCCGTGGTCGGCACCTCCGGGTCCGGCAAGACGACGCTGGCGCAGGTGCTGCTGCGCTTCCTCGACGTGGACGCCGGCACGTACACGCTGGCCGGTGTGGACGCGTACGCCCTGGACGGCGACGACGTACGACGGCTCGTCGGGCTGTGTGCCCAGGACGCGCATCTCTTCGACAGCTCGGTGCGCGAGAACCTGCTCCTCGCGAAGAAGGACGCGACCGAGGACGAACTGCGGGCCGTGCTGGAGCGGGCCCGGCTCCTCGACTGGGCCGACGGGCTGCCCGACGGCCTGGACACCCTCGTCGGTGAGCACGGGGCGCGGCTGTCCGGCGGGCAGCGGCAGCGGCTGGCGCTCGCCCGCGCCCTGCTTGCCGACTTCCCGGTCCTCGTGCTCGACGAGCCCGCCGAACACCTGGACCTGGCCACCGCCGACGCGCTCACCGCCGATCTGCTGGCTGCCACGGAGGGCCGTACGACACTGCTGATCACGCACCGGCTCGCGGGCCTGGAGGACGTGGACGAGGTGATCGTGCTGGACGAAGGACGTGTGGTGCAGCGGGGACCGTACGCCGGACTGGCCTCGGTGGAGGGGCCGTTGCGGGGGATGGCGGAGCGGGAGGCGGAGTCGGAGCTGCTGGTGGCGGCCGGCTAGGAGGGCTCGTCGCCGATCCGCTCGACTTTCCGTGACAAAGGGGACTAATTAGGCTCGGTGTATGTCAGCCACCCCGCGTCTTGGTCCCCCGTCCCCCTCCCCGGGACCCTCGGCCGAACTGGCTGCCCGCGTGCCGCAGTTGCTCGCGGCGATGCGGTCCGTGGGGAGCGGGCTCGAACTGCACTCCACGCTGGAGCGGATCTGCGAGGCGGCGGCCACGCTGACGGACGCCCGCTACGCGGGGATCGGTGTCGTCGACGAGGACGGTGACGCGCTTGCCGACTTCGTCTTCCACGGGGTCGACGAGGGGACCGCGCGGCGCATCGGGCGGTTTCCCGACGGGCACAAGGGGCTGCTCGGCACGCTCATCCGGGAGTCGGGGCCGGTGCGGCTGGCGGATGTGAGCGAGGATCCGCGGTCCTGGGGTTTTCCCGAGCACCATCCGCGGATGCGTGGCTTTCTCGGTGTTCCCATCCGCGTCCAGGGAGAGGTCTTCGGGAACCTCTATCTGGGCGAGAAGCGCGGCGGGGGCCCCTTCAACGACTACGACGTCAACATGGTCCGGGTGCTGGCGACCGAGGCCGGTATCGCCATCGGCAACGCCCGGCTGTACGAGGCCGCCAAGCAGCGTGAGCGGTGGATCGACGGGTCGGTGGCCGTCACGACCGCCCTGCTGTCCGGTGGGGACGCCGAGGACGCGTTGCAGGTCGTCGCGGAACGGGCCCGCCGGCTGTCCGGTTCGGCGGCCGGGATCGTGCTGCTGCCCGCCGACGGGGGCGGCATGGAGATCGTCGCCGTGTCCTCGGAACAGCCGTCGGACCAGCTCGGCAGGGTCGTTCACCGGGACAGCGAGATCGTCGCCCAACTCCTTGACGGACAGCCGGTGTTCGTGGCGGACGCGGCCACCGATCCCCGTATGCTCAGCGCCCTCGCGCGCGCGTACGGGCCGATCATGGCGCTGCCCCTGCAGAGCGGAGGGCGCGTCCTGGGTGCCCTGGTCACGCCCCGCGCGCAGGGCGAGCGGACCTTCACGGAGGCCGAGCGCACCCTCGCGACCCAGTTCGCCTCGCAGGCCGCCCTCGCGCTGATGATGGCCGAGGCGCAGCGCGACCGGGAGCGGCTCGCGGTGTACGAGGACCGCGACCGCATCGCCCGCGACCTGCACGACCTGGTCATCCAACGGCTGTTCGCCACCGGGATGATGCTGGAGAGCGCCCAGCGCGGGTCGCTCGTCCCCGAGATTCGGCACGGCGTGGGAAACGCCGTCGACGAACTCGACGTCACCATCCAGGAGATCCGCACCGCGATCTTCGCGCTCCAGCAGGGCCCCGCCGAGGCGCCCTCCGGGCTGCGCACGCGGGTGCTGCGGGAGATCAACATGGCGGCCGTGCCGCTCGGTTTCCAGCCCGCGCACCGTTTCGTCGGCGCGGTCGACACGACGGTCGGCGACCTCACCGGCAAGAACCTCATCGCGGCCCTGCGCGAGGCCCTCTCCAACGCGTTCCGGCACGCGGAGGCGGCCCGGATCGAGGTCGTCGTCGACGCGACCGCGACCCTGCCGGACGGCCGGCCCGGCGTACGGCTCACCGTCGCGGACGACGGCGTCGGCATCCCCGCGGGCGGTCGGCGCAGCGGCCTCCAGAACCTCAAACGCCGGGCCGAATCCCTGGGTGGCGACAGCTCGTACGGGCCGGGCATCGGCGAGGACGGCGGCGGTACGACGGTGGTGTGGCAGGCGCCCCACTGAGCCCTGCCGGGATCCTGTCCAGTGCGGCTTCCGTCGAGCCCTGTCGGACACCTGCCCGCCGCGGCTCCCGCTGAGCCGTTCGCAGCAACGCGTCCCCCATGCGTACGACTTGAACAGGGCCTTCGTCCGCCGCGCGGGTCACGATCGCTGACATGCGCTCATCTCGCCGTTATCCGCTGCTCGTTCCGGTGCTGCTGTGCGCGCTCGCCGTCCTGGCGGCCCGCCCCGGCGACGACGACTCCCAGGCCGCCGCCGGTGCCAGCGCGCAGGTGGCGCGGCTGTACCAGGACGCGGCCCTCGCGACCCAGCAGTACGAGGCCGGGCGGCGGGACGCCGACGCGCAACGGGCCCGCGCCCAACGGGTCGAGGCCCAACTGGCCGGCGAACGGCGGGAGATCGCACGGCTGCACGAGGACCTGGGCCGGATCGCCCGCGCCCAGTACCGCAGCGGCGGCGGTGTCCCGATGGCCGCCCGGATCATCCTCGCGGACAGCCCCGAGGACCTGATGCGCGATCAGCACGTCTTCTCCCAGGCGGATCTCGCCGTCGGCAACGCGATCGGCAGGAGCCACCGGGCCGAGGTACGGCTCGCCGGCGACGAGGCGAGAGCCGCGTCGGCGTGGCGGACGCTGGAGAAGCGGAACGCCGAACTCGCCGACCTGAAGCAGGGCATCCAGCGGAAACTCGACGAGGCGCGCGGCCAGTTGCAGGGCCAGGCGGACGCCTCGGTCGCGGCGGGCACCTGCCGGGGCGCCGTCCGCCTCGACCAGCCGCCGACCCATGTCACCGACCCGTGGGTCGCGCCGGTGGAGCCCGTCGAACTCTCCGCGGGGTTCGGCAGCGGCGGCTCCCGCTGGGCGAACCGGCACACGGGCCAGGACTTCGCGGTGCCCATCGGCACGCCGGTGCGGGCGGCCGGAGCGGGCCGGGTGGTGCGGGTGTCCTGCGGGGGCGCCTTCGGCATCGAGATCGTCATCGAGCACCCGGGCGGCTACTACACGCAGTACGCCCATCTCGCCGCAGTCACCGTCGACCAGGGGGACCGCGTCACCACCGGCCAGTGGATCGCCCAGTCCGGCACGACCGGCAACTCCACCGGCCCGCATCTGCACTTCGAGGTGCGGGTCACCCCGGAGATGGGATCGGCGGTCGATCCCGTGCCCTGGCTGGCACAGCGGGGAGTCCCTGTCGGCTAGGGCGCTTGTCGCTCACGTAAGGGGCGCGCTCCAGGACGGCGCCCGTTACTGCCCGGCCGCCGTCATCGCCGTTCGGCCAGCATCCGCTCGATGACGACCGCCACACCGTCCTCGTTGTTGTCGACGGTCCGCCCGGAGGCCGCGGCGAGCACGGCGGGGTGCGCGTTGCCCATCGCGTACGACTGTCCCGCCCAGGTGAGCATCTCGACGTCGTTCGGCATGTCCCCGAAGGCGACGACCTCCTCGGGCGCGATACCGCGCTCCGCGCAGCACAGGGCGAGCGTGCTCGCCTTGGAGACGCCGGGCCCGCTGATCTCCAGCAGGGCGCTGGGGCTGGAGCGGGTGACGTTCGCGCGGTCGCCGAGGGCGAGGCGGGCGACGTTCAGGAAGACGTCCGGGTCCAGCTCGGCATGGAACGCGAGGATCTTCAGCACCGGCTCGTCGGCCCCCAGGGCGTCCGCCGCCAGGAGTTTCTCGGCGGGTGCGAGGGTGTCGGGGATCTCCAGGTGCAGCTTCGGATACGCCGGCTCCTGGTAGAAGCCGTAGGTCTGCTCGATCGCGTACACCGTCCCGGGCGCCGCCTCGCGCACCAGGCGTACGGCGTCGAGGGCGTTCTCCCGGGCCAGTTCGCGGACCTTCACGAAGCGGTGGGCGCCGGGGCCGCCGTGCAGGTCGACCACGGCGGCGCCGTTGCCGCAGATCGCCAGGCCGTGGCCGTGGACGTGGTCGCTGACGACGTCCATCCAGCGGGCCGGGCGGCCGGTGACGAAGAAGACCTCGATACCCGCCTCCTCGGCCGCCGCCAGGGCGGCCACCGTGCGAGGGGACACTGACTTGTCGTCGCGCAGCAGGGTGCCGTCCAGGTCGGTGGCGATCAGTCGGGGCGGGACGGCGGAGGCCGGGGTCTCGGGCTGTCGAGTCGCTGAGGTCACCGGGCCATTCTCCCGCATATGCCCGCACGATCGTGCGGGAGTGCGCACAGGTGAGTGGTTACCGCCCCTACCAGGGCCGTTGTGCTCCCTGGTACCCGCCGAGCCGTGGTGCGGACTCAGCGGAGCTGCGTCGGAGCCTCCATGGCGATCTGCTCGAAGACCTTCTCGTCCGCGGCGAAGTCGGAGTCCGGGATCGGCCAGTGGATCACGATGTCGGTGAAGCCCAGTTCCTGGTGCCGGCCCGCGAAATCGACGAAGGCGTCGAGGGACTCCAGCGGGCGGCCGCGGTCCGGGGTGAAACCGGTGAGCAGGATCTTGTCGATCGCGGATGTGTCCCGGCCGATCGCGGCACAGGCATCGGTCAGCTTCTCGACCTGCCCGCGAATGGCGTGAACCGACTGCTCAGGGGTGCCGTTCTCGAACAGCTTGGGATCGCCGGTGGTCACCCACGCCTGTCCGTAGCGGGCGGCGAGCTTCAGCCCGCGCGGACCGGTGGCGGCCACCGCGAAGGGCAGCCGGGGCCGCTGCACACAGCCCGGGATGTTGCGCGCCTCGTGCGCCGAGTAGAAGTCGCCCTTGTACGACACCGAGTCCTCGGTGAGCAGCCGGTCCAGCAGCGGAACGAACTCCCCGAGCCGGTCGGCACGCTCACGCGGGGTCCACGGCTCCTGCCCGAGCGCCGTGGCGTCGAAGCCGGTGCCGCCCGCGCCGATGCCGAGGGTGACCCGGCCGTCGGAGACGTCGTCGAGGGAGATGAGCTCCTTGGCGAGGGTCACCGGGTGCCGGAAATTCGGCGACGTGACGAGGGTGCCCAGACGCATCCGCTCGGTGACGGCCGCGGCGGCGGTCAGTGTCGGTACGGCGCCGAACCACGGGCCGTCCCGGAAGGTGCGCCAGGACAGGTGGTCGTAGGTGAAACCGGTGTGGAAGCCGAGCTGCTCCGCGCGCTGCCAGGACTCGCGGCTCCCCTCGTTCCAGCGGCGGTACGGGAGGATCACGGTGCTCAGGCGCAGGCTCATGATTCCCAGGCTATGCCGACGTCCGTGTTTCACGTGAAACCGTCACTGTATGCGGCTGTTGAGCCACGGTGTGAGGGCGATCATCGAGATCCACTCCTTGTGCGTCCGGTCGCGGGGCAGCGGGACGACCAGATGGCAACTGGGCGGGAAACGGCGGGCCTTGACGTAGGCGTGGCCGTCGAAGACGGAGCGGAGGAAGGCGGGGACGTCGTCGCGGGCGATGTCTGGGCAGTCGATGCCCTCGACCGTGATCAGCGCGTCGTCCTCGGGGTAGAGCCGCACGCTCACCCGCGGCAGTCCGCCGAACTCGACGAAGGCCTCGTGCGGGAGGGAACCGTCCGGGTCGGTGGTGACGCCGAAGCCCGCGGAGGTGCGGCGGGAGGTCTGGTCGGCGCCGATGTCATGGGTGACCTCGATCTCACGCGCGTACTCGGCCGCGATGGCGCGGAGGACGGTGACGGCGGCCTCGGTGCTCGGGAAGTGGTCCATACCACTGATCATGCCGGGGGTGGTGTCGCCGAGGCCATGCCGGGGCAGTACTCCTCGGGCCGTGCGGGGTCAGTGGGATGCGGGGAACCGCAGATACCGCACGGGTACCGCCTCCGTGAGCCACACCCCGTTCTCGCTGACCCGGAAGACGTGACCGTCCCGCTGCATGGCGCCGGCATCCACGGAGAGCACGACCGGCCGCCCGCGGCGGGCACCCACGCGGGTCGCGGTCTCCCGGTCGGCGGAGAGGTGCACGGCGTGGCGGTTCATGGGCCTGAGCCCCTCGGCCCGGATCGCGTCCAGGGTGCGCGCGACCGTGCCGTGGAAGAGGTACGGCGGCGGGGTGGCCGGGGGCAGTCCGAGGTCGACCTCGATGCTGTGGCCCTGGCTGGCGCGGATCCGGGTGCCCTCGATCGCGAAGCGGCGCTTGTCGTTCGTGGCCACCACGTGGTCGAGTTCCTGACGGCTGAACCGGACCCCGTGCGCGGCACAGGCGGCGATCAGCGTGTCGATCTCGACCCAGCCGGCTTCGTCGAGGGTGAGCCCGATCCGCTCGGGTTGGTGGCGCAGGTGCTTGGAGAGGTACTTCGACACCTTCACGGTGCGTCTTTCATCCATCCGCTCAGCATGACGGGAGAGACGTGGATCACGCATTTTATTTTGCGGCCGATGTTTGATCCACAACCAACTGTAGTTATCCACAGGGGAATTGGTGTTTCTGTGGACAACTCCCTGTCATGTCACACCTGTTCGTCAAGATCGGCTGGGGGGCCGCCCCTTGGCATGAGCGCATCCAACGCCCTTGCCCGCAGCTCCCGTTCGGCCGCCAGCGCGATGAACTCGGCCGCCTTCGCCGGACCAACCAACGCTTCCACGGCCCGCATTGTCGTCTCGGGCACGGCCACGGAACGTGACGAGGACACGGACCGCGAAGGCTCCGCCGTCCCGAGGTGCCGGCGCAGCGACCGGTTGGCGAACAGGCGCATGGCGCGGGCGAGTTCGGCGTCCACGGTCTGCTGCGCGAGGGGCCGCAGTCGTCGTACGAGAGAGGCCGCCTCCGTGGCATCCGCGTCCGTCGGACGGTGTGGACCGTCGAGGTAGCGGGCGAAGACGTGCTCGGTGGTGAACTCCAGGAAACGGGAGGCGATGTGCTCGACCTGGACCCTCAACTCCCGTAGGTGGGAAGAGATCGCGGGCAGGGGAACCCCGGATGCGTACAACTCGACGGCTACGGCCAGCTCTTGAGGGCTCGGCACGAGGAAGGAGTCGGTGTCTCCGGGGACCGGCTCGAGTACGCCGAGTTCGACGGCCTCGGCGACGGCCGCGTCGTCCGGGCTGCCGCCGAAGCGCTGCTCCAACTCGGCGCGCGAGATCCGTACCGCCTCCTCGTCGGTCCACGGCCCGTCGACCTCGGCGGCCAGCCCGAGCACCCCGCCCAGACCCCGGCCCGCGTCCCACGCGTCCAGCAACTCCTTGATGGAGGCCAGGCCGTAGCCGCGGTCGAGCAGGTCAGCGATCTGCCGGAGCCGGGCGAGATGGACATCGGCGTACACGTTGGCCCGCCCGCGCCGCTCGGGACGGGGGAGCAGACCGCGGTCCTGGTAGGCACGGATCGTCCGGACGGTGGCCCCGCTGAGATGCGCGAGGTCTTCTATGCGGTAGGCGACCTTGCTGGGGCCGGAGTTGAGGCCGGGGCTGGAGTTGGAATTGAGGTTGGGGCTGGGGCCGGGGCTGGGGTTGAGGTTGATGTTGGGGCCGGAGTGGGACGCGGCCCCGGACGCAGGCTCGGAGCGGGATGCCGCCGAATCCGGCCTGGTCCCGGCACCGGATGTGGCCGTTGAATCGATCCTGGTCCCGGACGCGGCCCCTGAAACGGACCCGGTTCCGGACGCAGGCTCGGAGCGGGACGCCGCCGAATCAGACCCGGTCTCGGAACCGGATGTGGCCGCCGAATCAGACCCGGTCCCGGACTCGGAACCGAACGCGGTCCCGGACCCGGTCTCCGACCCGGGCGCGGTCCCAGAACCGGGCCCAGCCCCCGAACGAGACGCCGCCGCAGAACCGGCCCCCGCCCCGACACCAGAGCCGACCGCTTCCCTCCCCTCGCCCCCACGCGCCTGGGAATTCCCCTCGCCCCCACCCGCCCGGGGATTCATCTCACCCACACGCGCCCAGGAACTCCCCTCACCCCCACCCGCCCCCGACCTCACGCAACCCCCGCCCGTGCCGCCGGTGACCTTCTCAGGTACTCCACCGCGCGGTTCAACGATCCCTCCCGCGACGGATGGTAGGAGCGCCGCAGATAGCGGGGGACGGCCGCGCCGAGTGAGCGCCAGGTGGGCAACAGGCCTTTGCGTACGGCTCTGTTGTGTTCGGTGAGCGAGTAGCGGACGCGGCCCGCGAGTTGGGGGTCGTGGCGTATCAAGTAGGCCGTGCCCCAGGCCCACAGGGCGAGCATCACGGGCGCCGTCGCCGCCATGCCGGCGACCCGGCGGGCGTAGCGGGGGAGGCCGTGGCCTCCGCAGTGCTGGAACATGTCGAAGGCGACCGCGCGGTGTTCGACCTCCTCCGCGCCGTGCCAGCGCAGCAGGTCCAGCATGATCTCGTCGGCGCCGGCCCGGTCGAGGCCCTCCGCGGTCAGGATCCAGTCGCCCAGCACCGCCGTGAACTGCTCGATCGCCGCGACGACCGCCAGCCGGAACCGCAGCCACTCCCGCTCCGGCAACGGCGCGCCGAACGGCGGGCGTTCGCCGAGCAGCCGTTCGAAGAGGAAGTCGACGTGCCGGGTGAAGTCCCCGGTGTCGAACCGCTGGGCCGTGAGCTGGTCCAGCACGTGCGCGTGCTGGACGCTGTGCGTGGCCTCCTGGCCCATGAACCCCTTGACGTCCGCGCGGAGTTGAGGGTCCTCGACCAGCGGCAGACCCTCCTTGAGGACCTTCACGAACCACCGCTCCCCCGCCGGCAACAGCAGATGCAGGACGTTGAGGACATGCGTGGCGGTCGGCTCGTCCGGTATCCAGTGCAGGGGCGTGCGCGACCAGTCGAAGGAGACCCGGCGGGGCGCGATCGTGTGGTGCTCGTCCGCGGAGGTCACAGCGGCGGCTCCAGGCGGGCCATCGCCCGCAACGCGCGCGGGGCGAACCGGGACATCAGATGGGCGCCGCGCGCCTCCGGGGTGACGGGCACGACGGCCTCGTTGCGGACGACCGCCCGCAGGATCGCGTCGGCGACCTTCTCCGGCGGGTAGTTGCGCAGCCCGTAGAGCCGCGACGACCTCTTCTGGCGCCGCTTCTCCTCGGCGGCGTCGACCCCGGCGAAGTGCGCGGTCGAGGTGATGTTGGTGTTGACGAGGCCGGGGCATATCGCCGAGACGCCGATCCCCTGCCCGGACAGCTCCGCGCGCAGGCACTCGCTGAGCATCAGTACGGCGGCCTTGGAGGTGCTGTAGGCGGGCAGTGCCTTGGAGGGCTGGAACGCCGCCGCCGACGCGGTGTTGACGATGTGGCCGCCCTGCCCGCGCTCGGCCATCTGTTTCCCGAAGAGGCGGCAGCCGTGGATCACGCCCCACAGGTTGACGTCCAGGACCTTCTTCCAGTCCTCCGGGGTGGTGTCGAAGAAGGAACCGGAGAGTCCGATTCCGGCGTTGTTCACCAGGACGTCGACCACGCCGTACTCGGCGGCGACCTTCGCGGCGAGCTTCTCCATGGCCTGCTCGTCGGAGACGTCGACCGTCTCGGCCCAGGCCTCGGGGGCGCCGATCAGCCGGGCCAACTCGGCGGTGCGGGCGGCACTCTCCGCATCGCGGTCCACGGCCACCACGCGCGCGCCGGACTCGGCGAACGCGAACGCCGTGGCCCGCCCGATGCCGCTGCCCGCACCCGTGACCAGCACGAGCTGCCCGCCGAACCGCTGGACGTACTTGCCGGTCGCCGGCGTCGACCTGGGGCGCTCGCCCTCATGAGTGGTCACGAACTCCGTGATCCAGGACGCCAGTTGATCGGGCCGCGTGCGTGGGATCCAGTGCTTGGCCGGGAGCGTGCGGCGCACCAGCCCTGGCGCCCACAGCTCCAGTTCGTCGTAGAGCCGCTCCGACAGGAACGCGTCCCCCAGGGGCGTGACGAGCTGCACGGGCGCGTGCGCGTACGCGTCGGGGCGTGGCCTGCGCAGCCTCGCCCGGACGTTGTCCCGGTACAGCCAGGCGCCGTGGGCCGCGTCCTGGGGCAGTGAATAAGTCGGGTAGTCGCCGCGCGGGATCTTCTCGACGCGCTCCAGGATCTTCGGCCAGCGTTTGCCCAGGGGGCCGCGCCAGGCGAGTTCGGGCAGCACGGGCGTGTGCAGCAGGTACACGTACCAGGACTTGGCGCCCTGGCCGAGGAGTTGGCCGACGCGGCGCGGGGTGGGCCGGGTCAGACGCTTGTTGATCCAGTGCCCGAAGTGGTCGAGGGACGGCCCGGACATCGACGTGAAGGAGGCGATCCGGCCCACCGTGCGCTCGACGGTGACGAACTCCCAGGACTGCACCGAGCCCCAGTCGTGCCCCACCAGGTGCACCGGCCGGTCCGGGCTGACCGCGTCCGCGACCGCCAGGAAGTCGTCCGTGAGCTTCTCCAGGGTGAACCCGCCCCGCAGCGGTTCCGGGGCCGTCGACCTGCCGTGGCCCCGGACGTCGTAGAGCACGACGTGGAAGCGGTCCGCGAGCCGGGACGCGACCTCGGACCACACCTCCTTGCTGTCGGGATAGCCGTGCACCAGGACGACCGTGGGGCGCGAGGGGTCCCCCAACTCGGCCACGCACAGCTCGACTCCGCCCGTCCGCACCCAGCGCTCGCGCGCACCCTCAAGCGTCACTTGTCCTCCGCCCAGCGCCGCACGTGCGGCAGATCGTCGTCCAGCCAGAAGGCGCTCTGTTCGGGGTCCTTGGAGTCGGTGACGACCAGGATCTCCTCGAACTTGGCGCCCGTGCCCCGGAATCCGAGATGCGGTTCGACCGCCCACAGGCCCGGATGCGGGGGATGGTCGGAGAAGCGGTACGGCGACCACAGCGGGGACCAGCCGTCGCGGTGGCCGTGCAGCGCGTCGCTCGCGAGGCCCTTCAGGGACTGGGTGCCGAACCCGAACAGCCGCGGGGACCAAGGGCGTTCGGCGACCCGGTCGACCTTGTGCGCGATCACGCCGAAGGGATACGCGCGGTGCCGGTTGGCGTAGCCCTGGCGGACCATGAGGCGGTCCACGTCCTCGTAGATCTCGCGCAGCGGGCGCCGCTCGCGCACCTCGCGCAGGAGCAGCGCGCGATGCGCCTCCAGGTCGGTCATCAGCCGGTCCTGCACCGGGTTGGCTCCCAGGGAGCCCGAGTAGCCGATGTCGGCCGTGAAGCCCTTGTACACGGGGGCCATGTCCAGGATGAACGGCATCCCGGGCTCAAGGCGGCGGCCCGTGGGGAAGAACTGGAGCGGCACCCGGAAGTTCGTGAACGCCGTGCGGTCGCCGAACCAGGCGAAGGGCAGATGGAACCAGTCCCGCACACCCCTCGCGTGCAGCCACGACCGCTGCATCCGCGCCGCGTCGCGCTCGCTCACTCCGGGCTCCAGCCGGGCCGCGACGGCTTCGGCGCACTCGTACGCCAGCCGCTGGACCTCCCTGAACCCCCGCAGTTCCGCGGAGAGTTCGCGTGTCACCGCCGTAGTCATGCCACCGCCCCACCTGTCCACATTGACTGCGGTACGTGCTCGTAACTTGACACTCGTGAATGTGACAGTTGTTAGAGGCTGCGTCAATAGGCTTGATCTCTACCTGTGGATAACCGCGAGGGCCGGTCGCGTAGCTCTCAAGTAGGGGCATCCCCTACGGACCCGTACGTCTGGAGTCTGACGCGAGTACAGCTCTGCGGGGTGACGACCGGAGTGGCCCGGGTCACTACCTTCGTAGACGTGACTGTGATCGCGACCGAAAGCCTGAGCAAGCGGTTCCCACGGGTGACCGCGCTTGACCGGCTCTCCGTGGACGTCGGCCCCGGTGTGACGGGGCTCGTCGGTGCCAACGGAGCCGGCAAGTCGACCTTGATCAAGATCCTGCTGGGTCTGTCCCCCGCCTCCGAGGGCCGAGCCGAAGTGCTCGGCCTCGATGTCGCCACCAAGGGTGCCGACATCCGCGAGCGCGTCGGGTACATGCCGGAGCACGACTGTCTGCCGCCCGACGTCTCGGCCACCGAGTTCGTCGTCCACATGGCGCGCATGTCCGGCCTGCCGCCCACCGCGGCCCGCGAGCGCACCGCGGACACCCTGCGCCATGTCGGTCTGTACGAGGAGCGCTACCGCCCCATCGGCGGTTACTCGACGGGCATGAAGCAGCGCGTCAAGCTCGCGCAGGCCCTCGTCCACGACCCGCAGCTGGTCTTCCTGGACGAGCCGACCAACGGCCTCGACCCGGTCGGCCGCGACGAGATGCTCGGCCTCATCCGCCGCATCTACACGGACTTCGGCATCTCGGTGCTGGTGACCTCGCACCTGCTGGGCGAGCTGGAGCGCACCTGCGACCACGTGATCGTGGTCGACGGCGGCAAGCTCCTGCGCTCCAGCTCCACCACGGACTTCACCCAGACCACGACGACCCTGGCGATCGAGGTCACCGACACCGACGAGCACCCGGACGGCACCCGCGCGGTGCGCGAAGCGCTCCACGCGCGCGGGGTGGACACCCACGACAGCAGCGGCCTGCCGGGCGCGGGCCACGTCCTCCTCCTGACGGCCACGGGCGAGGAGACGTACGACGTGATCCGGGACGTCATCGCGGACCTCGGCCTCGGCCTGGTGCGCATGGAGCAGCGCAGGCATCACATCTCCGAGGTCTTCACCGACACCGGCACCGACACGGGTGCCGGCAGCGACGCAGAGCGGAAGGAGGCCGTAGGCCATGGCAATTGACCAGCCCCTGGTCCCCCAGCCGGGCGACCAGACCCGTATCCACAACATCGGCTACCGCAACTACAACGGCCCCCGTCTGGGCCGCGCCTACGCCCGCCGCTCCCTCTACTCGCAGTCCCTGCGCGGCTCCTACGGCCTCGGCCGCTCGGTGAAGTCCAAGGTCCTGCCGATGCTGCTGTTCGTGGTCATGTGCGTGCCCGCGGCCATCATGGTGGCCGTCGCGGTCGCCACGAAGGCCAAGGACCTGCCCGTCGACTACACCCGCTACGCGATCATCATGCAGGCCGTCATCAGCCTCTACGTCGCCTCGCAGGCACCCCAGTCCGTCTCGCGCGACCTGCGCTTCAAGACCGTACCGCTGTACTTCTCGCGGCCGATCGAGACCGCCGACTACGTGCGGGCCAAGTACGCGGCCCTGGCCTCGGCCATGTTCATCCTGACCGCGGCCCCGCTGATCGTGCTCTACGTAGGAGCGTTGCTCGCGAAGCTCGACTTCGCCGACCAGACCAAGGGCTTCGCCCAGGGACTCGTCTCGGTGACCCTCCTCTCGCTGCTCTTCGCCGGCATCGGCCTGGTCATCGCCGCGGTCACCCCGCGCCGCGGCTTCGGCATCGCGGCCGTCATCGCCGTACTGACCATCTCCTACGGCGCGGTCTCCACCCTCCAGGCGATCGCCGACGCCCAGAACGCCACGAACGCCATCCCCTGGATCGGCCTCTTCTCGCCCGTCACCCTCATCGACGGTCTGCAATCGGCCTTCCTGGGCGCGACATCGGCGTTCCCCGGAGGCGTCGGCCCCACCCACGGAGAAGGCGTCGTCTACGTCCTCGCCGTCCTGGGCCTCATCGCCGCGACCTACGGCCTCCTGATCCGCCGCTACCGGAAGGTGGGCCTGTGACCACGCTCTCCATCGACCACGTCTCCCGCTGGTTCGGCAACGTGGTCGCCGTCAACGACATCACCATGACCGTCGGCCCCGGAGTCACCGGGCTGCTCGGCCCCAACGGCGCCGGAAAGTCCACCCTCATCAACATGATGGGCGGCTTCCTCGCCCCCTCCACCGGCACCGTCACCCTCGACGGCCAGCAGGTGTGGCGCAACGAACAGATCTACAAGCACATCGGCATCGTCCCCGAGCGCGAGGCGATGTACGACTTCCTCACCGGACGCGAATTCGTCGTGGCCAACGCCGAGTTGCACGGCCTCGGAGCCAAGGCGGCCCAACGGGCGCTCGCCACGGTCGAGATGGAGTACGCGCAGGACCGCAAGATCTCGACGTACTCCAAGGGCATGCGGCAGCGCGTGAAGATGGCGTCCGCCCTGGTCCACGACCCCTCGCTGCTCCTGCTCGACGAGCCGTTCAACGGCATGGACCCGCGCCAGCGCATGCAGCTCATGGACCTGCTGCGGCGGATGGGCGACGAGGGCCGCACGGTGCTGTTCTCGTCCCACATCCTCGAAGAGGTCGAGCAACTCGCCTGGCACATCGAGGTGGTGGTGGCCGGCAGGCACGCGGCCAGCGGCGACTTCCGCAAGATCCGCCGCCTGATGACCGACCGCCCGCACCGCTACCTGGTCCGCTCCAGCGACGACCGTGCCCTCGCGGCCGCGCTGATCGCCGACCCGTCGACGTCCGGCATCGAGGTCGACCTGGCCGAGGGCGCGCTGCGCGTCCAGGCCGTCGACTTCGGCCGGTTCACGGTCCTGCTGCCCCGGGTGGCCAAGGACCACGGCATCCGGCTGCTCACGGTCTCGCCGTCCGACGAGTCCCTCGAGTCCGTCTTCTCGTATCTCGTCGCGGCGTAGGAGGCCAAAGAGATGTACGACCCCACAGTCGCCCGACTCACCTACCGGGCCCTGCTCGGCCGGCGCCGGGCCCTCATCCTGGGCGCCCTGCCCTTCCTGCTGATCGCGATCTCCGTGGTGGTGCGCGGCCTCACCGGCGCCGACGACCAGACCGCGGTCGACGTCCTGGGCGGATTCGGCCTCGCCACGATGGTGCCGATCATCGGCGTCATCGCGGGCACCGGCGCCATCGGACCGGAGATCGACGACGGCTCCGTGGTGTACCTGCTGTCCAAGCCGCTGAAGCGGCCCACGATCATCTTCACCAAGCTGATCGTGGCGGTCGCCGTCACCATGGTGTTCTCGGCGGTCCCCATGCTGATCGCCGGCCTCATCCTCAACGGCAACGGCCAGCAGATCGCCGTCGCCTACACGGTGGCCGCCCTGGTCGCCTCCATCGCCTACGCGGCACTCTTCCTGCTGCTCGGCACGGTCTCGCGGCACGCGGTGGTCTTCGGACTCGTCTACGCCCTCGTCTGGGAAGCCCTGTTCGGCTCCCTGGTCGCCGGCGCCCGCACGCTCAGCGTCCAGCAGTGGTCCCTGGCCGTCGCCCACAAGGTCGCCGGCGGAGACCTGGTCACCTCGGACGTCGGACTGACCACGGCGACGGTGTTCCTCGTCGCGGTCACCTTCGGAGCCACCTGGTACGCCGGACAGAAGCTGCGCTCGCTGAAGCTCGCCGGCGAGGAATGACAGGTCCTGATCTTGACGGGGGCTTCATCTCTGTCCGGGCACACTGGGCAAAGAGGACGCACGGCTAGGAGGAACGGGGATGGCCGGAGAGGCGACATACGGCGGCGACCACGCGGAATCGGGGGACGGCTGGGACAAGTTGGTCCTGGACGACGACTTCATACGGTCCGCCGAGACGGCCGAGCCGTCCGCCCGGGCCCGGATGCTCGCGGCGCGCTGGCGCAACGAGTCGCCCGAGCCCCAGCCCTGGCGCTCGGACGAGCCGCCCGCGGGCTGGTTCTTCAGCAAGGCGCGTCGGCGCAAGTGGCGGCGGCGGTAGGCGTCGCACGGCTGCCCTTTTATTCGGTGGCGCCCAACTCGGCGTACAGGCACAGTTGTTGTGTCGACGCCGGATCAGCCGGCGCCACTTACCGGGAGAGGAGCTGGACGATGTCGATGCACGACAGGACGTCCAACTCCCTTCAGGGCAGCCCGCGGCGGTCTCCGGAGTAGTTACCCTCCGTCGAGTCGCCCACCACGGGGAGCTGCCCGGGGCGGCCGCTTCGAGCACGCGACTCATTATCGCGTGGGCCGCCCTCCCTTTCGCCCCCGCTACCGGGGGCATTCTGCTGGGGCGGTTGCCCACACCTACGCGAGCAACCGCTCCAGCACCACCGCGATCCCGTCCTCCTCGTTGGAGGTCGTCACCTCGTCCGCCACAGCCTTGAGTTCCTCATGCGCGTTGGCCATCGCCACGCTGTGGGACGCCCACGCGAACATCGCGATGTCGTTGGGCATGTCGCCGAAGGCGATCGTGTCGGCGGCCTTCAGGCCCAGGCGGCGTGCCGCGATGGACAGGCCCGTGGCCTTGGACAGGCCGAGCGGCAGCAGCTCGACGATGCCCGCACCGGCCATCGCGACGCCGACGAATCCGCCCGCGGCCTCGCGCGCCGCATCGGCGAGTTCGTCGTCCGTGAGGGTCGGGTGCTGGATGTAGATCTTGTTCAGGGGCGCGGTCCACAGGTCGGACGCGTCCGTGAACGGGGTCGAGGGGAGCTTGCCCGTCACCGCGTACCCGGGGCCGACCAGCACATCGCCGTCCAGGCCGTCCCGGCTCGCGGCCAGGAACAGCGGGCCGACCTCCGCCTCGATCTTGGCGAGGGCCACCCCGGCGAGCTGGCGGTCCAGGGTGACCGAGGTCAGCAGGCGGTGCTCCCCGGCGTCGTAGACCTGGGCGCCCTGGGCGCAGACCGCGAGGCCCTCGTAGCCGAGGTCGTCGAGGATGTGCCGGGTCCAGGGGGCCGCGCGGCCCGTCACCACGATGTGTGCCGCGCCCGCCGCGGTGGCCGCGGCGAGGGCGTCACGGGTGCGCCCGGAGATCGACTCGTCGGAGCGCAGGAGCGTTCCGTCGAGGTCGGTCGCGATCAGCCGGTAAGGGAAGTCCGCCGTCACTTGGCGACCGGCGTCAGGACCTCACGGCCGCCCAGGTACGGGCGCAGCACCTCGGGCACGCGCACGGAACCGTCGGGCAGCTGGTGGTTCTCCAGGATCGCCACGATCGTGCGCGGTACGGCGCACAGCGTGCCGTTGAGCGTGGCCAGCGGCTGCACCTTCTTGCCGTCGCGCAGCCGCACGGACAGCCGGCGGGCCTGGAAGCTGTCGCAGTTGGAGGCCGAGGTCAGCTCGCGGTACTTGCCCTGGGTCGGGATCCACGCCTCGCAGTCGAACTTGCGGGACGCCGACGAACCGAGGTCGCCCGAGGCCACGTCGATGACCTGGAAGGGCAGTTCGAGGGCGGTGAGCCACTGCTTCTCCCAGTCCAGGAGCCGCTGGTGCTCGTTCTCCGCGTCCTCGGGGAGGACGTACGAGAACATCTCGACCTTGTCGAACTGGTGCACGCGGAAGATGCCACGCGTGTCCTTGCCGTACGTGCCGGCCTCGCGGCGGAAGCACGGGGAGAAGCCCGCGTAGCGCAGCGGGAGCTTGTCCGCGTCGAGGATCTCGTCCATGTGGTAGGCGGCGAGGGGGACCTCGGAGGTGCCGACCAGGTAGTAGTCGTCCTTCTCCAGGTGGTACACGTTCTCCGCGGCCTGGCCGAGGAAGCCGGTGCCCTCCATGGCGCGCGGGCGGACCAGCGCCGGGGTCAGCATCGGGATGAAGCCGGCCTCCGTGGCCTGCGCGATCGCCGCGTTGACGAGCGCCAGCTCCAGGAGGGCGCCGACGCCGGTGAGGTAGTAGAAGCGCGAGCCGGAGACCTTGGCGCCGCGCTCGACGTCGATGGCGCCCAGCGCCTCGCCGAGCTCCAGGTGGTCCTTGGGCTCGAAGCCCTCGGCGGCGAAGTCGCGGATCGTGCCGTGCGTCTCCAGGACGACGAAGTCCTCCTCGCCGCCCACGGGCACGTCGGGGTGCACGAGGTTGCCGAGCTGGAGCGCGAGGCGCTTGGTCTCCTCGTCCGCCTCGTGCTGCTCGGCGTCGGCCGCCTTGACGTCGGCGGCGAGCTGGCCCGTCTTCTTGAGCAGCTCGGCCTTCTCGTCCGCGGAGGCCTTGGAGATGAGCTTGCCGATGCTCTTCTGCTCGGAACGCAGCTCGTCGAAGCGGATGCCGGACGACCTGCGTCGCTCGTCGGCGGACAGGAGAGCGTCGACGAGCGCGACGTCCTCTCCACGGGCGCGCTGGGACGCGCGCACACGGTCGGGGTCCTCACGGAGCAGGCGAAGGTCAATCACGCGGACCAGGCTACCGGTGACGGGTTCCGGCTCACGACTCGGTATTCCGAACTACGGCTTACATCCAGTTATGGGGTAATTGCGAAGAGTGTTGAGGCGGGTCGATCCGTGTCAATGAAAAGGCGTCCCGCTCCCTGGAACGGGGCAGGCGCGAGGCGGCCTGTTGACCCGAATCCCTTGGGGGAAACGGGACTTGAGGTCGCGGTTGTCCACAGGAATCCACATCCCGGAAGAGTTATCCACAGGCTGTGCGAAAGATCTGTGGACATCGAAAGTGATCATTTCCAGCGGGTTTCGCGAGACGGGTAATTCCTGTCCCAAACGCACCTCCCAACCACTTTGGGGTGGAAATGTGTCGCTCCATAGGATTGCCCGAAGGAAACAGGTGGACGAAGAGTGACCTACGTGCCGGTGGACGAGTCGACGGCCTGTAGGGAGATTTGTCGACTGGATCGCACTTCGTTGTCGACTTGTCCCCAGGTCGAGAAGTGGGCCTGTGGATAACTTCTGTGGATAACGAAGATACGCAGGTAGTACCGGGCCGCTGCGCGGGTACTGCCGGTCAGAAACGCCCGTCCTGGCAGTGCGCGACCCAGTCGGCCGCGGCCAGGAACTCCTCGTCCGAGGTGCCCGGGAACAGCGGCCGCACCCCGTCCACGCCGACGTCGGCGCGCGGGTACGAACCGAGGTAGCGCACCTGCAGGCAGATCCGCTTGAGCCCGGTCAGCGCCTCGGCGACCCGGCGGTCGGAGATGTGTCCCTCGGCGTCGATGCAGAAGCAGTAGTTGCCGATGCCGGCGCCGGTCGGGCGGGACTGGAGCAGCATGAGGTTGATGCCCCGGGTGGCGAACTCGCCCAGCAGGTCGCGCAGCCCGCCGGGATGGTCGTCGCGCTGCCAGATCACGACCGACGTCTTGTCCGCGCCGGTCGGGGCCGCGGGGCGGGCGGGCCTGCCCACCAGCACGAACCGGGTCTGCGCGTTCTCCGCGTCGTGGATCTCGGTCTCCAGGGCCTCGAGACCGTACCGGGCGGCGGCGAACTCACCGGCGAAGGCGGCGTCGTAGCGACCCTCCTGGACCAGGCGGGCGGCGTCCGCGTTCGAGGCCGCCGACTCCCACAGGGCGTCCGGGAGGTTCGCCTTCATCCAGTTGCGGACCTGCGGCTGGGCGGCGGGGTGCGCGGAGACCGTCTTGATGTCGGAGATCTTCGTGCCCGGCCTGACCAGCAGCGCGAAGGTGATCGACAGCAGCACCTCGCGGTAGATCATCAGTGGCGCGCCCGCGACCAGCTCGTCCAGGGTGGTGGTGATGCCGCCCTCGACGGAGTTCTCGATCGGCACGAACGCGGCCTCGGCCTCGCCGGTGCGCACCGCGTCCAGCGCGGACTGCACCGACACGTACGGGATCAGCTCCCGGGTGGCCGCCTCGGGAAGCGTCCGCAGGGCGACTTCGGTGAAGGTGCCCTCAGGGCCGAGATACGCGTAGCTGGCTGGCATGACCTCACCCTAATGGCCCTTGCCAAACCCGGGGCACGCTTCCTGACCCACCACTCCATAGGGCGACGGCCTCACCCCTCCAGCAACCGCTGCCCCACGTACTCGCCCTCCGCCGCCCCGCCCGGCACCGCGAACAAGCCGCTCGCCTCATGGCGGATGTACGTCGACAGGGCATCACCACGATCGAGTTTCCGCTGCACGGTGACGAAGCCCCGCAACGGATCGGCCTGCCAGCAGACGAAGAGGAGCCCGGCGTCCGGGGTGCCGTCGGCGGCGATGCCGTCGTGGTACGAGAAGGGGCGCCGCAGCATCGCCGCGCCGCCGTTCTGGTCGGGCCGGGCGATCCGGGCGTGCGCGTTGATGGGGACGGCCAGGGCGCCCTTCGCGTCGGTCTTCTCCAGGTCCATCGCGGTCGTCTCACCGCCCCCGGACAGCGCCGCCCCATTGGACTTGCGGCGCCCGACGACGTTCTCCTGGGCGCCGGTCGAGAGCTTCTCCCAGTCGTCCAGGAGCATGCGGATACGGCGTACGACGGCGTAGGAGCCGTTCGCCATCCACGCCGGGTCGGTCGAACCGGACGCCGGCACGAAGATGCGCTTGTCGAAGTCGGACTCGGTCGGCTTGGGGTTGCGGGTGCCGTCGAGCTGGCCCATCAGGTTGCGGGCCGTCATCTTGTGGGCCGTCGCGCCCGGCGTCCGGTTGAAGCCGTTCATCTGCCAGCGGACCTTGGCCGCGCTGCCCGCGTCCTTCTGGATCGTGCGCAGGGCGTGGAAGGCGACCAGCGCGTCATTGGCACCGATCTGCACCCACAGGTCGCCGTTGCTGCGCGTCTTGTCGAGATGGTCGGAGGAGAAGTCGGGCAGCGGGTCGAGGGAGACAGGGCGCTGCTTCTCCAGACCCGTACGGGAGAAGAAGGAGTTGCCGAAGCCGAAGGTGATCGTCAGCGACGAGGGTCCCGCGTCCCGGGCGACATCCGTGTCGTCCTGCGCCGCCGCCTCGCCCGCCATCAGCCGCTGCGCGGTCGTCGACCAGCGGCGCAGCAGGGCCGCCGCCTCCTTGCGGCTCGCGCCCGCCGCCAGGTCGAAGGCGACGAGATGGCCGCGCGCCTGGAGGCCCTCGGTGATGCCGGGCTGATGTTTCCCGTGAAACATTGCCATGTCCTCGCCGAGCGAGGTGAGCGGTGTGGCACCGGCGGGCGCGGCCGCGTACCCCACGGCCCCGCCCGCCGCACCGAGCACGAGCCCGGTGGCACCGGCCGTACCGAGGAGCCGTCGGCGGGAAATGCCCTCCCCTGGGGAGGCGTTTTCGGAAACGGCCTCCCCAGGAGGTGCTTCTACGGTCCGGGCCTCGGGAATGGACTGGTCAGGCATGGCGTGGTTCAGCCGATCTGCGCGTTCTTGTCGACGGTCGTCTGGTCGATGTCGGAGGTCCGCACGGTCACCGAGATCTTCCAGTCGCCCGCCATGGGGATCTGGATTCCGTTCGCGGCCCAGTGCCCGGTGGCGATGCGGTCGGGCGTCACGGGCAGCGGGCCGATCTTCTTCGCGGCGAGGGTGAAGGCGACCTTCACCTCGGGCACGTCGAAGGCCCGGCCGTTGGGGCGCTGCACATAGACGTGCATCTCGTTGCCGCCCACCCGCGCGGGGTCGAGGTCGAGCCGGATGACGCCCTTGCCGTCCGTGCCGCCGGTGTCGAAGGACATGTCCAGGGTCAGGGCGCCGGCGGACGACGAGGAGGAGGAAGAGGAGGAGGCCTTGGCCGCCTTGGCGTCCTCCTCCGTGCGGCCCGGTTCGGTGGTCGTCAGGGCCGTGGTGACGGCGAGGACGACGACGGCGACGGCGGCCTCGGCGAGCACCGAGCGGCGCAGCCCGAAGCGGACCGGGTCGGCGTCCCGCAGCCGCTTCCGCAGGGCGGTGTCCACGGCGGTCCGCTGACGGGCGAGTTGGGCGGCGCGCCGGGAGGCACCGGCCGACTCGGAATCGGCGCCCTTGGTGGACGCGGTCTCGTCGGAGTCGGCCTCGGCGGCCGCGGTGCTGCTGGCGACACCGGTCTTGGCAGAGGTCGTAGCGCTGGAGGCACTGGCCTCGGCGGACGCCGTGGCGCTGGAGTCGGCGGTCTTCGTGGACGCGCTGACGTGTGCCTTCTCCTTCTCCTTCTCCTTCTCCTTTTCCGGCGCGCGTTCCTCGACGGCTGTCGTGGCCGTCGCGGTGGTCTCCGCCAGCCGTCCGGTCCAGCGTCGCGAGATCGACGCGATGCCGACGAGCAGCGCCACGAGGCCGATCTTCACGAGCAGCAGCTGCCCGTAGCCGGTGTCGGTGAACGCCGACCAGGAGCCGAGCTGGCGCCAGGACTGGTAGATGCCGGTCGCGACAAGCGCGAGGACGCTGCCGAACGCGATGCGCGAGAAGTTCTGTACGGCGGTCCGCCCGACCTGGTTGTCGGCGGGCGCCCGGTAGAGCGAGATGAGGAGGGCGGAGAGGCCGCCGAGCCAGAGTGCGACGGCCAGCAGGTGGACGACGTCGACGGGCATCGCGATGCCGGGCTGCAGCCCGGTCGAGGCGTGCTCGGCCAGCGCCCAGCTCGCGGCGAGCCCGGCGGCCACCACACCGCCGCCGATCGCGAGACCGAAGGTGAGGTCCCGCTTCTCCTCGTCCTCCCGCTTGTCGTACGCCCCGAAGAGCACGGCGATGAACAGCGCGGCGGCGGCGAGCAGCAGCAGCCGGGAGACGAGGGCGGCACCCGTCTTGGTCTGGAGGACCTGGCCGAGGAGGTTCAGGTCGAAGATGTCGCCGACCTTCCCGCTGGTCGTGTACGAGCCGCGCAGGAGCAGCAGCCAGAGCGTGGCCCCGGTGAGCGAGACCCAGCCGGAGACGACCAGCCGCTGGAGGGCGCGCACTCCGGCGCCGCGCTGCCAGCAGGCCAGGACGAAGGCGGCGCCGCCCACCATGACGATGAAGCCGGCGTACGACATGTAGCGCCCGAAGCCGTACAGCCCGCCGACGAGTCCGCCGCCCACGTCCTGGTCGGAGACCGAGACGGTGGTCTTGGAGGGGGCGCCGACGGAGAACGTGAAGGCGCCGGCCACGGGGTGGCTGTCGGCCGACACGACCTGCCAGGCCACCGTGTACGTGCCGTCGGGCAGGCCGCTGCGGACCTGGATGGCGTACGTCGTACCGCTGATGTTCGACGGTTTGCCGACGTCGACGCGTTTGCCCTTCGGGTTGAGCACGCGCAGCGAGTCGTCGTTCGTCGACACCTTCTCGGAGAAGGTGAGCGAGATCTGCGTCGGAGCCTTGTCGACCACCACCCCCGAACTGGGGTCGCTGCCGGTCAGCGCGGCGTGCGCGGAGGCCGTACCCGCCCCGGCGAAGAGCATGCCGGTGACGGCCAGGAGCAGCAGCACCAGATTGCGGACGCGGGGGGTGATGGTCGTCTTCAAGGTGGGGTCCCTCCCTCAGTGCCCGGTCGTGGGGTTGTACGTCGCCGACTTCACGGGCATCTCAACCGTGAGAGGGCCGGACTTGGCAAAGTGCAGCTTCACGGTCACGCTGTCGCCCTGCTTCAGGGTGTGCTTCAGCTTGTCGAACATCAGGTGGTTGCCCCCGCTCTTGAACACGAGTTGACCGTGTGCGGGCACATCGAGGGACTTCACCTCCTCCATCGCCTGGCCGACCGTCTCGTGCACGGAGACCGGGCCGAGGTCGCTGGTGACGGAGGTCAACTCGTCCTTCGCGCCCCCCTTGTTGGCGATGTCCAGGAAGCCCGCCGCCATGTCCGAGACCGGCTGGGGCATGTAGGCGGAGCTGACGGAGAGCTGGGCCTTCGTGTCGTCCGAGCCGCCGCAGCCGGTGAGGACCAGCGCCCCCGCCAGCACCACGACACCGGACGCGACCGCGTGTCTCACGGGTTCTCCCCCTTGATGATCTTGGGGAGGTCCTTGGTGTAGTCGTCGACGGTGGTGTCCTGGCCGTAGAGCAGGTAGCCGCCGTTGGTCTTCGGGGAGAACGCGACGACCTGGGTGCCGTGGACGGAGACGAGCTTGCCGTTCTTGTCCTTCGAGGTCGGCTCGATGGAGATCCCGATCGAGCGGGCGCCGGCCTGGATGGTGGCGAAGTCGCCGGTCAGGCCGACGAACTGGGTGTCGATGCCCTTGAGCCACTTGCCGAGCTCGGAGGGGGTGTCGCGGGCCGGGTCGGTGGTGACGAACACGACGAGCAGCTTGTCCTGCTCGGCCTTGGGCAGGGACTTCTTGGCGACGGCGATGTTGTTCATCGTCAGCGGGCAGATGTCGGGGCAGTGGGTGTAGCCGAAGTAGATCAGCGTCGGCCGGCCCTTGGACTCCGCCCGGAAGTCGTACTTCTTGCCGTGCGTGTCCGTGAGGACCAGGTCCGGCTTCTCGAACGGGGTGTCGAGCACGGTGGCGGCCTGTGTCGCGGTGTCCTCGGAGACCACGGAGACGGGGCTCTGGCCGCCGTCGCCGCTCCCGCAGGCGGAGAGCGTCAGGGTGGCGGCGGCGAGCAGAACGGCCGCCGCGAACGTCTTCTTGCGCATAGAGAAATGTCCCAGTTGTGAGAGCTCCGGCGCGCACCGGGGTCGGACGCAAGAGTCGCACGGACCCCTGTGCGCGCCATGAGTGACGGGCCTCAGACGGTCGTACGCCGTCGGCCGGCGAGAACGCCGTACGCCACGCCCGCCGCGCCGACGGCGATGCCGACCACGCCGAGGACGCGGGCGGTGGTGTCGGAGGAGTCGGCGGACGACGAGGTGGAGTCGCTGGCGGTGGTCTCGGTCTTCGCGTCCTTGTCGGAGGCGTCCTCGGCGGTCGCGCCGGAGGCCGGGGCGGCGGTCAGCGCGAGCGTCGGAGCCGGGTTCTCGGGCTCCTCCTCGCCGTCCTTCTGCACCTCGATCCAGCGCACGACCTGCTTGTCGGAGTATGTCTGCAGCGCCTTGAAGACGAGCTGGTCGGCGTCCGTGGGCAGCATGCCGACGGAGACCGGGAACTTCTGGAAGTAGCCCGGCTCGACGCCCTTGCCGGTCGCGGTCCAGGTGACCTTGGTGACGGCCTCGGTGATCGTCTCGCCGTGCATTTCGGCCGGCTTGGCGAGCTTCGACTTGGTGACCTTGACCGTCCAGCCGCTGATCGGCTCCGGCATCACGGAGGCCAGCGGGTGGTCGGTCGGGAAGTTCACTTCCAGCTTGGTGGTCGAGGCGTCGTCACGCTCGTTCGGGACCTTGAAGTCGACGACCGCGTAGCCGCCCTTGACGGCCGCGCCCTCCGGCTGCACGGAGACGTGCGCGAAGGCGGGGGAGGAGAGGACGAGCACGGCCGAGCCGGCGACGGCAGCGGCGGCGGCGATACGAGAGGTCTTCATGGAAAGGAGCACTCCACTTCGAGTTCGAGTGAGTTCCGGTGGTGAAGAGGGGGCGCGTGGTTCCCCGGGTGAAGCAGGGGTTTCCCGGCTGGGAAAGACGGGCACGCGCGTGTGCCGCACGACGGCGGCCTCTCCACGCACGGAAGGAGTGCGGTGGTGGTCGCGTCGCGTCAGGCGGCGAGGGTGAGTGCGGCGGCGGGTGGCCCGCGGCGGATCACCGAGTGCTGGAGCGCGGTGGTGTGCGGCGCGGGCGGCGCGAACAGGGCGGTACGACGCGGGCGCGGGCCCGCCTCGGGCGCCCCCGGCAGCCCGGCCCGCAGGGCGCGCACCAGGGCGAGGGCCCCGCGCAGCGACCGTACGAGCGCCCCTTCCGCGACTCCGTGCGCCGACAGTTCCATCAGGCGCAGCAGCGCCAGGTCCCCGCGCCGCAGCAGCCAGCCCGCGGCGAGCGCCGCGAGGACGTGACCGAGCAGCATCGACAGGGACGGGAATAGCGACATGGAGGAAGCGGCGGAGGTGGACATGGCGTCCGCCGGGTGATGCATCGACCCCATGGAACTCATGGAGCCCGTCGAGCCCATCGAGCCCGAAGTCGGCAGCAGCCGCGCGTCGGTCAGGATCTGCTGGGCCTGCGCCGGGCTGATCGCCGCGGCGGTGGTCCCGCACAGGAGATGCGCGGCGCGCGCGACGAGCGTGGCGTCGGACGCGGACAAGGTGCCCGTGGCCGACGTACCGGCGGCCGTCTGGCCGAGCCCGAACAGCGTGTGCAGCACGGTCTGTCCGACCGCGAGCAGTGCCGCGATCCCCGGCAGCGAGCGCTCACGCCCGGCGAGCGGGGCCACGACGAGGAACGTGACGAGGAAGCCCGCGCCCAGTGTCCACAGCGGAACGGTGGCGCAGGAGGCGATCGCATGACCGGCCGCGGCCAGCACGACACAGACCGCGGCGAACACCGCGGCCCGCAGGACCCGGAGTTCACCTCCGGAGCGCGCCGTACGTGGGTGGGGGGCAGTCATGGCGGGCTCATCATCGCACCGGCCGTATCGCCGCCATACGGCAGGTCCGCAACATCGGGGCCGTAGTGTGTCGTACGTCACAAAGCTCACTCTCCGACGTGAGCTACCTCCGGATACACCAATTACGTTTGGGACACATCCCCCATATGGGCGGCATCACGTCAACTCCGTGCTTACACAGGGGCACTGGCGGCAATAGGTATCACTATGTCGAGCCGCGGCCGGGAGGCTGGAGCATGAGCATCTGGTGGTCACTCCATCTGAGGCGCGAGGCCGCGAGCGTGCCACTCGCCCGGCGACTGTTCCTCGGCACGATGGAGACCGCGGGCGTCGACCCGGACATCTCCTACGACCTCTCCGTCGCCCTCAGCGAGGCGTGCGCCAACGCCGTCGAGCACGGCGGCGACACCGCGCACGGCACGACCTCGGAGGCGTACCGGGTCACCGCGTACCTCGACGGCGAGAAGTGTCGTATCGAAGTCGCGGACTCGGGCCCCGGATTCGCCCGCACGCAGTCCGTCAGACCGGCGCCGAGCGAGGCCGAGAACGGCCGCGGCCTGTGTCTCATCCAGGAGCTCGCCGACCACGTCCACATCGGCAACAAACCGGGTGTGGGCGGCGCGGTGGTGAGCTTCGACAAGATCCTGAAGTGGCGGAAGGACGCGCCGCTGATGGCGGTGTAGCGCGTCGGGGCGCGTGGTTCCGGCCGACTTCAGCTTTCTGAGGATTCTTACCTTGCGCACAGCGCACGCCCATCTCCTTGAGGGCGGCCGTCCCTAGTTTCGTGATCATGACGGGAAACCACAGAGACAAAACCATCAGCCGGCGGCGCGCCCTCGCGGTGACCGGCGGGACGGTCGCGGCCGGCGGGCTGGTGGCCGCCGGCTTCCAGTCGGCGTTCGCCGACACCGCGGACACGACGGCCGACGCGGACGCGACGGCCTCGGCGAGTTCGACCGGCAGCGAGTGCATGACGCTGATGACGAGCGTCACGGAGGGCCCCTACTACCTCGACGGTGCCTTGGTGCGCAAGGACATCACCGAGGGCAAGGCGGGTGTCCCGCTCACCCTGCGCCTGACCGTCGTCGACGCCACGGACGGCTGCACCCCGGTCAAGGGCGCGGCCGTGGAGATCTGGCACTGCGACGCCTGGGGCTACTACTCCGGCTACACCACCGCCAACCCCGGCGGCTCGGCCCCCGCGGAGAGCGAGGAGGGCGACTCCGCCAACGACCAGACGTACCTGCGGGGTTACCAGGTCGCCAACGCCAACGGGGTCGTCAAGTTCGAGACGATCTTCCCGGGCTGGTACACGCCCCGCACCTGCCACATCCACGTCAAGGTGCACACCGGCGGCGAGAAGGAGGACGGCACCTACGAGGGCGGCAAGGTCAACTACACCGGCCAGCTGTTCTTCGCCGACGACATCGCCGAGGAGATCTTCACCCTCGACCCGTACTCCAAGCACACGGGCTCGTACACCGTCCTCGCCGACGACATGGTCTACGACGGCGGTGGCGCGACCAGCGGCCTCCTCACCCTCAAGGCCGTGCACAAGAAGGACCCGTCCAAGGGGTACAAGGGTTCGCTGACCCTCGGCGTCGACCCGGACGCCGAGAGCACGGGCGCGGGCAGCGGCGGAGGCGGTACGCCCCCGAGCGACGCCCCGACGGGCACGCCGCCCAGCGACAGCCCCTCCCCTTCGGCCTCCGCCTCCTCGTAAGGTACGACGATGCAGAGCCGCGAGGACGATGCACTGGCGCGGGCCGCCGTGGACGCGCTCACCGGGCAACTGGCCCTGGCTCCCAAGCCGGGACTGCCCGACCCGCGCGACCTGGCCGCCCGCACGACCCGCGTGGACCACCGCGCCCTGCGCTGGTCCGCCAAGGCACTGACACCCGGCCTCGCGGCGATGGCGGCGGCCGCCCGCCGCACGGGCGAGCCGACTCCCGTGCTGCGCGCGGAACTCGGCGCGATCGGCCGCTGCACGGAACACTCCGTCGCGCTCGCGGGCGGCGGCCACCGCGGCGCCCTGTGGGCACTCGGCCTCCTGGTCGCGGCGGCCGCCCTGGACCCGCGGGCCGGGGCCAAGGACGTCGCCGCGACCGCGAAGCGCATCGCCGCCCACCCCGACCGACGCGCCCCGCGCAGAGCCTCGCGCGGCTCCTCGATCTCGGCGAAGTACGGCGCGGCCGGTGCGCGGGGCGAGGCGAAGGCCGGATTCCCGCACGTACGGCGGGCGTTGGACACCCTCGCCACGACCCGCGCGGCCGGGGCGACGGAGACACAGGCGCGCCTCGACGCGCTGCTCACGGTGATGTGCACCCTCCAGGACACCGAACTCCTGCACGCCGTGGGCCCGTTGGGCCTGCGGCACGTCCAGGCGGGCGCCCGCGGCGTCCTGGAGGCGGGCGGTACGGCGACGACGGCGGGTGCGGAGGCCCTGGCCGCCTTCGACACCGACCTGCACGCACGCGCGTGGAGCCCTCGCGGAAGTGCGGGGCTCCTGGCGGGCGCGCTGTTCCTGGACTCTCTCCCGGTCAACTCACTGGCGTGGGCGGCCTGAACCTGAAGAGGACCGGTGCCGGTCACCCACCGGTGCGGGCGGCGTGACCGGACCGGTGCCGGCCAACTCGCCAGTGCCGGTGACGTGACCGGACCCGTGTCGGTCAACTCGCCAGTGCGGGTTGCCTGTTCACCTCACCCGCCTCGCCCTCCTCGTCGGTCTCCCGACCGGCGGCGGCCGCCCTCCGCACCGCCGGCCCCATCGCGTACGACGCCACCACGGTCGCCCCGCCCAGCAGCAGCCAGCCCGGCGTCCCCCACTCCAGGAGGAGGGACGTCAGCACCAGGGGACCCATCGTCCTGGCCACGGTGACGCCGGTGCCGAAGAAGCCCTGGTACTCGCCCACCCGGTCGGCCGGCGCCAGGTCGAAGGAGAGCTGCCAGGAACCCGCCGACTGCCCCATCTCGGCGGCTACTTGGAGCACCGCCCCGACCACCAGCGCCCCCACGGCCACCCACGGCGACGCGCCCGCCGACAGCGCGAACACCGCGCAGGCCGCCAGCATGATCCAGCCGGACCGCCGCACCGCGCGCGTGGCCGACGCGAGCCCCGTGATCCCGCGGGCCGTGCGCACCTGGAAGACCATCACCGCACCGGTGTTGAGCACGAACAGCGCGGAGACCAGCCAGGTCGGCGCGTCCGTCCGCTCCGCGATCCACAGCGGCAGCCCGAGGCTGAGCAACGGCATCCGCAGCAGCAGCACGGTGTTGAGCAGCGTGACGACGACGTACGGCCGGTCCCGCAGCACACCGAGACCGCCCGCCTTCCGCACCTGGACGCCCCGCACCGACGGCAGCCGCACCAGCAACCCCGCGCACACCAGGAAACTCACCGCGTCCAGCGCGAACACCCCGAGGTACGCCGACCGCGTCCCCGCCCGCAGCGCGAGCCCGCCGAGGCCCGCGCCCACCGCGAGACCGGCGTTCAGCGTCGACTGGAGGTGTGCCAGCAGCCCGGTCCGCTCCCCGGCGGACACCAGCCCCGCCAGCAGCGCCTGCCGGGCCGCCGCGAGCCCCGACTGCGCGGACGCGTAGGCACACGCGGCGATCACGAACGGCACGAATCCCCGTACGACGAGGAAGGACGCCACCGCGAGCCCCGTCGCCAGCGCCAGCAGCACCGCCGTACCGCGCGGTCCACGCCGGTCGGCCAGCCGCCCCAGCGGCACCCCGACCAGCGAACCGACGGCCCACGCGAGGGTGAGCCCGAGGCCCACGCGCGCGGGGGCGAGCCCGACGACGCGGGTGAAGTACAGCGCCGAGGTCACGTAGTAGGCGCCGTCGCCGACCGAGTTGGTCAACTGGGCGAGTGCGAGGGTGCGTTGCGGGCCCGCGGGCGGGACGAGTGAGTTCGTCATGCCTACGACGGTAGAGCTCGGTTGGACCCGTCAGAAGGCCCAATCGGTCGCTCTGTCATTGGCCCAATCCGGCACCTCGCCCGGCCCTCGCAGGTCCCCTCCAGAAACCCGCCCGGCTCCCCTCGCGCACCCTCACGCCCCCTCCAGCACCCGCCCCAACGCCTCCAACGCCTCCGGATACACCCGCTCCCGAGGCGTCCCGTAGCCCACGACCAGCCCCTGCGGCCGCCCGGCGGGCCCGTCCCCGTCCTCGCCCGCCGCATGCCAGTGCTCACCGAGCCGCCCGACCGCGAGCCCTTCCCTCTCGGAGCGCGCGAGCACGGTCTCCTCGTCGGTCACCTCCACGAGCGCGTGCAGCCCCGCCGCGATGCCGTAAACGTTTGCGTGCGCCCCCAGCCGGCCGAGGAGCTGGTCGCGGCGGCGCCGGTACCGCAGTCGGCACGCGCGCACGTGACGGTCGTAGGCATGGCTGTCGATCAGTTCGGCGAGCGCCAACTGGCCGATGGTCTCGGTGTGGTGGTCGCTGTGCAGCTTGGCGTCGGCGACCGCGTCGACGAGGTGGGGCGGCAGCACCATCCAGCCGAGCCGCAGCGCGGGCCCGAGCGTCTTGGAGGCGGTCCCCAGGTACACGACCTGGCCGGGTGCCATCCCCTGGAGCGCGCCCACGGGCTGGCGGTCGTAGCGGAACTCCCCGTCGTAGTCGTCCTCGACGATCAGGCCCCCACGCGCGCGTGCCCAGTCGGTCAGCGCCCGTCGGCGCTCCGGGTGCAGGGTGACGCCGGTCGGGTACTGGTGGGCCGGTGTCACCACCACGGCCGCCGCGTCCCCCAAGTCCTCGGCGCGGGCGCCCCGTTCGTCGACCCGTACGGGCACCACGCGCCCGCCGTTGTGCCGCACCACCTCCCGGTGGAACGGCAGCCCCGGGTCCTCCATGGCGACCTCGGCGACCCCACGGACCGCCGCCGCGTCCAGCACGCGCGTGAGGAGCGCGAGTCCCTGTACATACCCGGACGTGATCACGATCCGCTCCGGCGGCGCGATCACCCCGCGCGCCCGCCCTAGATATCCCGACAGCGCGGTGCGCAGTTCGATACGGCCGCGCGGATCTCCGTAGTCGTACGCCAAGGAGGGTGCCGTCGCGATGGCGCGGCGCAGCGAGCGCAGCCAGGCCGCCGCCGGGAACATGCCGACGTCGGGGCTGCCGGGCCGCAGGTCGAAACGGGGTACACGCGCGCGTGCCGCCGCGCCCGGTGCCTCCGCGTCGACGGAGGGCAGCCGCGCGACCTGGGTGCCCGAGCCCTGTTGCGCGGTCAGGTAGCCCTCGGCGACGAGCTGGTCGTAGGCCGCCTTCGCGGTGCCCCGGGAGACGCCGAGTTCGGTCGCGAGGCGCCGGGTGGCGGGGAGGCGGGTCCCCGGGGCGAGCCGGCCGTCGCGTACGGCGTCCCGGAGGGCGCGTTCGAGGCCGACCCGGCGGCCTCCCCCGGGGTCGGGTTCCAGGTGCAGATCGACCCCGACGCCGGACCAGAAGTCGTTCACGAAAAAGCCCTCCCCCTAGGCGCGTTCATGAAAGAAGCCCTCCCCCTAGGCATGCGATCGGCACACGAATGGCCGGGCACCGCAGGTGTGCCCGGCCATCAGTCTTCTATCAGGTGTCCGCTGTCGACTGTCAGCCCTTGAGGGACGCCATCCAGCTCTCGACCTCGGCCGAGGTGCGGGGCAGGCCGTCGGACAGGTTCCGGTTGCCGTCCTCGGTGACGAGGATGTCGTCCTCGATGCGGACGCCGATGCCGCGGTACTCCTCGGGGACGGTCAGGTCGTCCGCCTGGAAGTACAGGCCGGGCTCCACCGTGAGGACCATGCCGGGCTCCAGGGTGCCCTCGACGTACGTCTCGGTCCGCGCGGCGGCGCAGTCGTGGACGTCCATGCCGAGCATGTGGCCCGTGCCGTGCAGCGTCCACCGGCGCTGGAGACCCAGCTCCAGGACGCGCTCCACGGGACCCTCGACAAGACCCCACTCGACGATCTTCTCGGCCAGCACGCGCTGCGCCGCGTCGTGGAAGTCGCGGTACTTGCCGCCCGGCTGCACCGCCGCGATACCGGCCTCCTGGGCCTCGTACACGGCGTCGTAGACCTGCTTCTGGATCTCGGTGAAGCGGCCGTTGACCGGCAGCGTGCGCGTCACGTCGGCGGTGTACAGGGTGTGCGTCTCGACGCCGGCGTCCAGGAGGAGCAGGTCGCCGGAGCGGACCGGGCCGTCGTTGCGCACCCAGTGCAGGGTGGTGGCGTGCGGGCCCGCGGCGCAGATCGAGCCGTAGCCGACGTCGTTGCCCTCCACGCGCGCGCGGAGGAAGAACGTGCCCTCGATGTAGCGCTCGCTCGTGGCCTCGGCCTTGTCGAGGACCTTGACCACGTCCTCGAAGCCGCGGACCGTCGAGTCGACGGCCTTCTGCAGCTCGCCGACCTCGAACTCGTCCTTGACCAGGCGGGCTTCGGAGAGGAAGACCCGCAGCTCCTCGTCGCGCTCGGCGGTGACCTTGTCGGTCAGCGCGGCCTCGATGCCGGCGTCGTAGCTCCGTACGACGCGTACCGGGCCGGTGGCCTCGCGCAGGGCGTCGGCCAGCTCGCGGACGTCGGAGGCGGGGATGCCGTAGAGCTTCCCGGCCTCGGTGAGGGAGTGGCGGCGGCCGACCCACAGCTCGCCCTGGCCGGAGAGCCAGAACTCGCCGTTCTCGCGGTCGGAGCGCGGCAGGAGGTAGATCGTCGCCTTGTGGCCCTCGGTGGCCGGCTCCAGGACGAGGACGCCGTCCTCGGTGAGGTTGCCCGTCAGGTACGCGTACTCGACCGATGCCCGGAAGGGGTACTCGGTGTCGTTCGAGCGGGTCTTCAGGTTGCCCGCGGGGATCACCAGGCGCTCGCCCGGGAAGCGCGCGGAGAGCGCGGCGCGGCGGCGGGCGGTGTGCTCGGCCTGCTCGACGGGCCGCAGATCGTGCAGCTCGGTGTCGGCCCAGCCGGACTTCATGCTCTCGGCCAACTCGTCGGACACGCCCGGGTACAAGCCGTTCTTCCGCTTCTTGATGGGCTCCTCAGGCTCCGCTTCCGGGGTCTCCGGATTGAGCTCGTCGGCCACGGTCATCCTCCTAGATACGGCACTGGACCCCGTCCATCGTACGGTCGTACGGAAGGGGGCCCAGGGCCGTATGGCCTGTTACACATGGCGTCCGCGCGACTACTCGAAACGGGCCGCCAGAAGGACGACGTCCTCGTCGCTGTCGGCCGTGTCGAGGCCGTCCGGCAGGACCGTCCGCAGGACGTGCTCGGCGATCTGGGCCGGGTCGTCGCGCAGCGCCTTGGGGACGCTCGCCGCCGCCGCGTGGAGGCGGGCGAAGGCGCGGTCCATGGGGTCGCCGGTGCGGTGCAGCAGCCCGTCCGTGTAGAGCAGCACCGTCTCGCCGGGCTCCGCCTCCACCTCCACGCTCGGCGCCTCCCAGCAGGCCAGCATGCCCAGGGGCGCGGAGACGGAGGTCTCCACGAACTCCGTGCGCCGCTCGCCGACCAGCAGCGGCGGGCTGTGTCCGGCGCCGGCCAGGGTGATCTTGCGCAGCGCGGGCTCGCAGTAGGCGAACAGGGCGGTGGCCGAGCGGGCGGGTTCGGTGAGCCTGAGGAGGAGTTCGAGGTCGGACAGGACCGCGACCGGGTCCTCGCCCTCCATCACCGCGTACGCCCGCAGGGACGCGCGGAGCCGGCCCATCGCGGCGATCGCGCTCGGCCCGGAGCCGGTCACCGAGCCGACCGCGAGGCCGAGCGCGGCATCGGGCAGCGGCAGCGCGTCGTACCAGTCGCCGCCGCCGCGCGGACCCGTGCGGTGCAGCGCGGCGAGCTGCACGCCGCCCACGCGGGGGAGCCGGGACGGCAGCAGCTCCTCGGCGATGGTCGTCATGCACGCACGCGTGCGCTCGACTTCGAGGACCCGGGCCAGATGCTCGGTGGCGTACCGGGCGTACAGGCCGACGAGATGGCGCTGCCGCTCGATCGGTTCGGCGGGCTCGTCGTACAGCCACACGGCGGCGCCAAGCCGGCCGGCCGCGTCGGTCGCCAGGGGCAGCGCGTAACTGGCCGCGTAGCCCAGGCGTACGGCGACCTCGCGGTGGCGCGGGTCGAGGGCGTCCTCGGCGAACAGGTCGGGGTGGACGATCTCGCCGCCCTCGCCGCCGGGAGCGCCGACAGGACCGTCGAGGAGCTGGCCGTAGGACATCTCCCCGCGCGGGACGGTCTCGATGTGGCCGAGGTCGGAGCGGGCGAGGCCCAGGCCGATGGTGGTGTCGGGGCCCAGGCCGTCGCCGGGTTCGAGGACGACGAGTCCGCGGCGGGCGCCCACCAGGGCGGCTCCGGCGCGCAGCAGCTCCTGGAGTGCTTCGTCGAGTGCGTCCGTGCGTGCCAGCCGCTCCGTGAGTTCATGGAGGGTCGTGAGATCGGACACCCAGCCGGCGAGACGGTCCTGGAGCAGGGCACTTGGCGCGTTCGGAGCGGTATCCGGCGGGTTCTGGGTGTTCGAGGAGGGGCTTGGTGGGGTACCGGTGGCGGCAGGCGCGGGCGCGACAGTGTGTGCGGGCGAGGGAACCGTTGAATCGATTCCAGCCACTTTCGAAGGGTGCGGGGCGTTCATGGCGTCCGGCTTTCCGACCGGTGCGTATTGCTCAAAAGCATCGCAAACCCCCATGTCATTCTGCGCCGCTGGCAGTGTCTCCACATGTACACGCACTCGTGAGGGGATGTCCAGCATTGTCCTGCTGGGATTCCTGGTGTCCATGGGTTCGCCGGGGGTATTTCGCTCTCCTCTTGCGGATTGGCAAAGTTGGCTTAAAACTGCATCAGGGGACGGTCCATTGCGGTCGACTGGGTTTGCTCGACGGAGCGTCACAGCGGTCGTGATGGGTACGTACTCGGAGAAGGCCAGGGGTGGCTGGGGGCCACCCGGAACCTGGTGAAGGACCCGGGCGTCTTAACCACCGACGATCGTGCCCCATCCTCCCGTGGCGGAGGCGGAGAGAACTACGCGGGACGGCAAAACGCCAGACTTCGCCACCCCCAATCGCCACGCCCATGCTTTTCAAGCACGCACGGGTTCCCCTTGCCGAAGGCAGGGGTGTGATGCGCCAACAGGTACGCACAGTGAAGTGATCGACACATGGTGTGATGTGGTCCTCGGTGTTGCCAGCGGTGCAACGGAAAGGAACGAGCGCTCATGCGCGAGATCCTCGGAAAGCGACGCAGGCTCCTGTCCAGGCGAGACAACAGGAGGTCTGAGATGCTCAGCGCGGCCCTGACCTTCGCGACAGAATGGCAATGGCCCGTCCTCCCGGGCGTGGCACCGGATCCCCAAGGACGCGCTCTCTGCGGCTGTCCGGATCCGGAGTGCACGGTCCCCGGCGCACACCCCTTCGACCCCGGCCTCCTCGCGGCCACCACCGACGCCCGCATGGTGCGCTGGTGGTGGGGCAACCGACCCGCCGCCCCGATCGTCCTCGCCACCGGCGACAAGGCTCCCTGCGCGGTCAGCCTGCCCGCACCCGCGGCCTCCCGGGCCCTCGCCGCGCTCGACCGCCAGGGCATGCGCCTCGGCCCGGTCGTCGCCGCGCCGACCCGCTGGTCGCTGCTCGTCAAGCCGTACTCCCTGGAGCAGTTGGGCGAGCTGCTCTACGCCAAGGACCACGTCCCCGGCTCGCTCCGCTTCCACGGCGAGGGCGGCTATCTCGCCCTGCCCCCCTCCGAGACCGGCCAGGGCCAGATCCGCTGGGAGCGCGCACCACTGCCCGGCTCGTCCTCGCCCTGGGTGCCCGACGTCGAGGCCGTGGTCGACGCCGTGGTCGAGGCCCTCACTCGTACGGGTGTGAGCGCGCCCGAGTTGTAGGGGTGTCGGGCGTGCGCGGGACATGGCGCCCGTAGTAGGTCGTTATCTTCCGCTGTATGAACCTTCGTCTGCTCGCCCTCGCGGGCGTCGCGGTGTGCGCGGTCGCGCTGCCGCTGGCCGTGGCGTCCGCGGGACCCGTACGCGACGAGGGTCACGCGGTCGTACGGTCCCTGGTCCACTCCCCGGATTCCACCGACGCCTCCGGCGGCGACGCCAAGGCGCCGTCCGTCGCGCCCTCGCCCGGCCGCTCCCCGCTGACGCTCGGCCTGGGACTGGCGACGGCGGCCCGCTGCGGACCCGAACTCTCCTCCCCCGACGGCATCGAGGCGCAGACCTGTGTCATGACGCAGGGTGAGGACACCTGGGCGCGCACCTACTACCGCAACGCGACCGGCGACGACCTGGACGCGGTGCTGAGCCTCATGGGTCCGGCGGACCGCACCGTGCAGATGCACTGCGTCGTGGCGGCCGAGGACGAGCCCGCGCTGTGCGAGACACCCCGGGAGCGGACACGGGGCGAGCTGGGGGCCTACACGGCCGTGGCAGAGTTCGCCGGGCGGAGTGGGACCGGGCCGCTGCTGCTGCGCTCGGGGAGCAACTCCTCGGCGCCTACGGCGAGTTGACGGACGGCATCGTTCCGTACACGCGGGCCGGGCATGAAAAGACCCGGTTGCTGGCGACGGGGGATGCACCAGCAACCGGGCTACTCGAACGGTAACAAGAGATCGGCGGTTAGCAAATTCGATCTCGGCTATTCGGACACCGACTTCCCTTTCACAACGGGGAGTTGTGACAGGAGTCACCCGAGTGAACAGGCCTGTTGCGGCTGAACGGTCGGTCAGTCGAACCCTTGGCCCATTCCGGGTGTCAGCTCAGCGTGACCTGCCGGTTGGTGAGGCCGCCCCGCGCGCGGCGCTCGTCCGCGGTGAGCGGTGTCTCCGTGGCCAGCGCGGCGGTGAGGCGCTCGGCGAACTCGGCGGCCGGCTTCTCGATGTCGTCCGCGCCCAGTCCGCTCGGCAGGTCCCAGACGGGCACGGTCAGCCCGTGAGCACGGAAGGACCCCACGAGACGGGTGCCTTCACCGAGACTCGAGCGGCCCGCCGCGTGCAGCCGGGCGAGACCGTCCAGAAGCTGCTCCTCCGGGTACGGCATGACCCAGCGCAAATGGTTCTTGTCCGGCGTCTCGCACCAGTACGCGGCGTCCACGCCCTGGAGCTTCACGGTCGGGATGGCGGCGGCGTTGGCGCGCTCCAGGGAGGCGGTCACCTCCGGCGCCGCGTTCTCCGCCTCGGGGACCCAGAATTCGAAGCCCGGGTGCACAACTGGCTCGAACGCGCCTTCCGGGTCGAGCAGGTCCTGAAGTCGCGGACCGCCGGCCGGTGCGCGGCGGGCCTGCACCGGAGTACCCGGCTCGGCGGCCAGCGCGCGCTGGAGGGTGTCGGCGAGGTCGCGGCTGATGTCGCCGGAGGCCGTGTCGTTCTGGAGGCCGAGCAGCACCGAGCCGTCGTCCCGGCGCAGGGCCGGCCAGGCCATCGGCAGCACCGTGGCGAGCGTGACCGACGGGACTCCCTCGGGGAGACCGCCCGTCAGGGGCAGGGCGACCGTGGCCGCGGGCACCAGCTCGCGCAGCGCGACCCAGTCGCCCTCGCCGGGCAGCCCCTCGAAGGGGCGCTGCACCAGCTCGGTCACCGCGTGGGCGGCGGCCCGGCCGTGGCAGGCCTTGTAGCGGCGGCCGCTGCCGCAGGGGCAGGGTTCGCGGGCACCGACGACCGGAAAGTCTCCATCAGCGCCCGCGGCGCGGGCCCCGTCGCTGAGCTGCGGCCGCTTGGCCGTGGTCTGGGGGCGCTTCTTGGCCATCGTGGGTGTCTCCCGGTTACGGCTCGTCTCGTACGGGCGGGAGCCTAGCCGTTCACGCCATGACCGACGGGAGCCTGTGGACAACCCGGCGGGTGTGGACAGGTGCCGACCGGCTGATCAGTCCAGGTCGTCGAACGCGTCCGCGAACTCCAGGCGGGGGATCGCGGCGGCCGCGGAGACCGTGGGGGTGGTGACGCGCGTAGCGAAGTCGTGACGTCGGTGTCCGGCATCCGGATCGGGGACGTCGTCCTGCACGACGACCCACACCGTGACCTCGCCCCGGGTGTCGTCCCGGACGCCCCAGTCGTCGGCCAGTGCGGTGATGATGTTCAGCCCGCGTCCGCCGCGCGCCGTCACCGACGGGGTGGCCGGAGCCGGGCGGGTCGGGCCGCCGCCGTCCGTCACCTCGACCGTGAGCCGTCCGCCCGTGTCCACGCGCCAGGCGCACCGGACGTCGCCGTCACCGGCCAGGGCGTCGCCCAGGGGCCGGCCGTGCTTGCACGCGTTGCTCAGGAGTTCGGAGAGGATCAGTACGGCATCGTCGATGACCGCTTCCGACACACCGCCCGTGCGCAGCTGATCGCGCATGCGATGTCTTGCTTCCCCCACGCCCGCAGGGCCATGGGATACGGCCATGCTCGACGACGTGGGCACCTCTTGTGCCACCACCAACGCCACCCCCGAGACCTCCTTCGCCCCACGCCACGGTGTGGATGCCCCATTGGCCTGTACCGGAAACCGGCCAATCCACGTTCAGTGACGCATTCGCAACGATCGAACACGGACCGAACGCGCCGGTGCACTCCCTGTAATCGAGTGGCTTGTTTTCGATGGTGTGGCCGGGTTCGGAGGATGGTGCAGGTGGGGTGCCCGGGTCAAGGGGTGTTTAGGGGTCTTTATGAGGTTCTTTAATGTTCCCGGCCGAGCTGGCTCAGAACGGCCCCCGGCCGGTTGGTGATGATGGCGTCAATGCCCAGGTCAACGCAGAGATCGACGTCCTCGGGCTCGTTGACGGTCCACACGTGCACCTGGTGACCGGCGTTTTTCAGCCGCTCGATGTACGCAGGGTGATTGCGCACGATCCGGATCGAGGGGCCTGCGATCCGGACACCGGCCGGAAGTCGACCGTCCCTCAGGCGGGGCGAGAGGAACTGCAGCAGGTACACCGTCGGCAGCGTCGGCGAGGCCGCCCGCACCCGGTGCAGCGAGCGTGCCGAGAAGCTCATGACCCGTACCGGGGAGTCGGCGGCGGAGGCCGGGGCGTCCAGGCCGAAGCGCTTCAGGAGCACCAGCAGCCGTTCCTCGACCTGTCCCGCCCAGCGCGTCGGGTGCTTCGTCTCGATGGCCAGCTCCACCCGCCGGCCCGCGTCCGCGACGAGTTCGAGCAGCCGCTCCAGGGTGAGCACCGAGGTGTCCTCGCGGTCCTCCGGGAGGTGCTCCCAGTCGGGCTCCTCGTCCCGCGTCGTCCGGGAGTCGCGGCCCTTCCAGGAACCGAAGTCGAGGGTGGCCAGATCGGCGAGCTCCAGCGCCGAGACCGCCCCGCGCCCGTTCGACGTCCGGTTGACGCGGCGGTCGTGCACACAGACGAGATGGCCGTCGGCGGTCAGCCGTACATCGCATTCGAGGGCGTCCGCACCGTCCTCGATCGCCTTCTTGTAGGCGGCCAGGGTGTGCTCGGGGGCCTCTTCGGAGGCTCCGCGGTGGGCGACGACTTGGATCCGGTGCTGCCGTGCGAGGGTCACCGCGTCATGGTGCCACCGCCAAGGGGTACACGTGGAACCAAGAACGTGTAGGTATACGCCTTTTTGGTGTGAATGACACCTTATAAAGGATCGCCATGAACCCACAGGCACCGCTTATGGTGCCCTGACGGCCGGTGGGAAAAGCTGACGGCATACAAAAGTACATGCACAGCTGTTTCGCGCCGGACCGATCGACAAGCGTGAAGAGTGTGACCGCATGCTTCCGAGAACAACAGCCGTGGACCGAGGAGAAGAGCTGTGAGCACCGAGAACGAGGGCACTGAGGTACCCCCGGCCCCGTCTGCACCTCCTGTGCCGGTGGAATCTCCCGCAGCTTCCCCGCAGGCGGCCGCGGCCGAGGGGAGCGCGCCCACGACGCAGCTCCCGCCGGTGCCTCCGGGCGCCCCGCAGGACACGCCGTACGCCGGCCCCGCGCCCGCCTACGCCGCCGCGCCCCCGCAGGGCACGGGATCCGCTCCCGACGCCGCCTGGCCGCCCCCGCCGCCCGCCACCCCGTCGTACGCCGACGCAGGCACGGGCACGGGCGGGTACGGCGGCGAGGGCGTCGGCGGATACGGCGGCGACACGGCCGCCGGTGCGGGCGGGTACGGAGGCGACGGCTGGGGCACCCCGTACCAGCAGCCCGCGCCCAAGAAGCCCGGCAGCGGACGCGGCGGCCTGATCGCCGCGGTGCTGATCGCCGCGCTGGTCGCCGGCGGCCTGGGCGGCGGCCTCGGCTACACGCTGGCCAAGGACAACGACGACAACAGCAACTCCACCACCGTCTCCGCCGACACCGGCAGCAGCGCCTCCGTGAAGCGCAGCCCGGGCACCATCGCGGCGGTCGCCGCCAAGTCCCTGCCCAGCACGGTCACCATCGAGGCCGAGAGCACCAGCGGCGAGGGCGGCACGGGCACGGGCTTCGTGTTCGACACCCAGGGCCACATCGTCACCAACAACCACGTCGTCGCCGACGCGGTCGACGGCGGCAAGCTCACGGCGACCTTCCCGGACGGCAAGAAGTACGACGCCGAGATCGTCGGCCACGCCCAGGGCTACGACGTCGCGGTCATCAAGCTGAAGAACGCCCCCGGCAACCTGAAGCCGCTCGCCCTCGGCGACTCGGACAAGGTGGCCGTCGGCGACGAGACCATCGCGATCGGCGCCCCCTTCGGCCTGTCCAACACGGTGACCACGGGCATCATCAGCGCCAAGAACCGCCCGGTGGCCTCCAGCGACGGCAGCTCCACCAGCAAGGCGTCGTACATGAGCGCCCTGCAGACCGACGCCTCGATCAACCCCGGCAACTCGGGCGGCCCGCTGCTCGACGCCCAGGGCTCGGTCATCGGCATCAACTCCGCGATCCAGTCGACCAGTAGCGGCGGCCTCGGCTCCACCAGCCAGTCCGGCTCGATCGGCCTGGGCTTCGCCATCCCGATCAACCAGGCGAAGTACGTCGCCCAGCAGCTGATCAAGACCGGCAAGCCGGTGTACGCCAAGATCGGCGCCTCCGTCTCCCTGGAGGACAGCACCGCCGGCGCGACGATCACCGCCGAGGGCGTCAGCGGCTCCTCCTCGGTGGAGGCCGGCGGCCCCGCGGCCAAGGCGGGCCTCAAGGCCGGCGACGTCATCACCAAGCTCGACGACTCGGTGATCGACAGCGGCCCGACCCTCATCGGCGAGATCTGGACCCACAAGCCGGGCGACAAGGTCAAGATCACGTACAAGCGCGGCGGTACGGAGCACACGACCGACCTGACCCTGGGATCGAGGGTCGGCGACAGCTGATGCGACTGACGCAACTGACGTAGCGTCATATGGTCGGCCGATCGGGCCGGGTGAGGACTCTCCTCGCCCGGCCCGATCGTTTTGTGCCCTCCACGCGTGCGTGCACCACGAGGGAACCGGATTCCTCCCTGCGGCGAAGTACGGGTGAAAGCCCAGTCTTCATCTGCGTGTTCGCATCGACGAGAGGAGCCCCGATGACCGTCGGACCAGGCGTCAGGGTGGGGCAGGACAGTGACGCCTCGGTGATCGAACGGTCGTGGGATGAGCCCGAGGCATTCGCCGTGCTCTTCGACCGCCACGCCGACTCGGTGCACCGTTACGCGGCGCGCCGGCTCGGCACGGAGGTCGCCGAGGACCTGATGGCGGAGACGTTCACCACCGCGTTCCAGCAGCGCTTCCGGTACAACACGGAACTGGCCGACGCCCGCCCGTGGTTGTTCGGCATCGCGACCAACCTCATAGGCCGGCACCGGCGCGCCGAGGCCCGACGGCTGAAGGCGATCGGCCGGCTGCCGACGGCCGCACCCGCCGCCGGCGCCGAGGACACCGTCGCCGACCGGGTGGCCGCGAAGGTCAGCGCACAGGCCGTACGGGGCGAACTGGCCCTGGCCATGGCCCGGTTGCCCGCCAGGCACCGGGACGTGCTGCTGCTGGTCGCGTGGGCCGACCTCGGCTACGAGGAGGTCGCACGCGCCCTGGAGGTACCGGTGGGGACGGTCCGGTCACGGCTGCACAGGGCTCGCAGAAAACTTCGCGACGCATTGGGCGGATCCGATCCGACAGCCTTCCGAGAGGAATCCGACGATGAGTGAACCGAGGAACGAACTCCACCTCCTGAGGGAGTGGGACGCGGACACACCCCCGCTCACGGACCCCGCACGCGCGCGTGCCCGCTTCCGCCTCCACCAGGCGATGCTCCAGCCCACCACCCTCGCCCCCGCGACCGTACGACGCCGTCCGGTCCTGCGGATGGCGGTGGCGGGCGTCGCGGCCGCCGCGGTGGCGACGGGCGTCGTGATCGCCCAGAACGACAGCGAGTCCTCGCCCCGCACCCAGCCGGTGAGCGCGAGCACCGTGCTGCGCGGCGCGGCGGCCGAGGAACGCCGACTGGAGAAGCCGATCGCTCCGCGTGACGACCAGTTCATCTACACGAAGGAGATCATCAAGGAGATCCCGATCGGGGGTGGTGGCCGGACCCGGACGTACGTGGACGAGAGCTGGGACTCGGTCGACGGCTCCAAGAGGTCCTACGTCAGCGAACTGGGCCAGAAGCAATGGGTTCCGGTGTACCCGCCGAACCAGACCAACTGGCCGCCGAGCAGGTGGGCCCTGCTCAAGCAACTGCCCACCGATCCGGCCAAGTTGCTGATCGCGCTCCGCGACGGCCCTGGAAAGCCGGACTACAACAGGCCGATGAAGGCCGCCGACTGGCCGATGACCCAGTTCCTCGTCTCCAGCCTGCTCCGCACCTCCGTCCTGCCGAAGGGGCTACGCTCCGCGGCCTACGAGGCGCTCGCCACCGTCCCCGGCATCAAGGTCCTGCCCCACCAGAAGGACGCCGACGGCCGCGTGGGCATCGGCATCCAGTACGTGGGACCCTCCGGAACCCCCTGGGCACACGGCGGACCGGTCCTGGTCTTCGACGCGAAGACGTACCGGTACCTCGGGATGCACAACCGGCGGGCGGCGGCCGGGCCGTCGTACGAACAGTGGTCGTACGTCGCGGCGACTGGCGTGGTGGACCGGGTGATGCAGCGCCCGTAGTGAGGGTGATGTGCAGGTAGGCAGGGGTGCCGCGCACGAGGCGGCATCCCTGTTCCACGCCGGGAGTTGGTGGGGAAGAACCACGGACGTGGGCCCGCGGCGTGGGAAATCATGAACCATGCGACCGGACGGCTGGTACCTCACCGAAGACCTGGACGACTTCCTCGCCGGAGGCGGTGACTTCCTGCGCTCGCGTCCCGCCCCGCACACCACGGCGTTGACGGTGATGGAGCGACTGCGAACGCACGGATCGGCCGAACACGGCGACGGGGCCGCCCTGTTCGGCCGGCTGGAACGAGCGGGCGGCGTCGACGCCACCTTCTACCGCCTCCCGTCCCGCGGCCTGGCACCCACCTCCCTCACCCCCGGGCAGGCCGACACCCTCGCCGCCCACCTGGCGGACCTCGGGCACTCCCTGCCCTACGTCACCGCGGACCAGAGCACCGCGACCGCGTTCGCGGAGGCATGGCGGCGGCACACGGGCGCTACGTCCACACTCCGCGTCCGGCTCCACCTGTACCGCCTCGGCACACTCACGCCGCAGGAGCCGGTCCCGGAGGGCCGAGGCCGGGTCGCACGCTCGGAGGACCACGCCCAAGTCGTCCACTGGTGCCACGAGTTCGCCGCCGCCGTCGACGAAGTCCTCCCCGACTCCTGGGCCGACACCCGCTTCGCGGACAAGCACTTCACGTTCTGGGAGACCCCGGACGGCACTCCGGTCTCCATCGCGGGCTCGACCTCGAAGATCGGCGGCATGGTCCGCGTGGACCCCGTCTACACCCCGGCCCACCTCCGAGGCCGCGGCTACGCGGGCGCCGTGACGGCCGAGGTGACCAGAGCCGCACTGACCACGGGCGCCACGGACGTCGTCCTCTTCACGGACCCGGGCAACCCCACCAGCAACGCGCTCTACCAACGCCTCGGGTACGTCCGGATCACCGATTGGGCCGTGTACGACTTCTCGGGCGCCGCGGCACAGTAGCCGCGGCCCCGACCCCCTACATGCCGAGACCGAACCGGCAGCTCAGGGTCTGCCGGCCACCTTCCCCGTGACCCGGACCCGCACCATCGCGTACTTGTCGCTGAGCACCTTCGGCCCGATGGTGTACGGATGCCTGGCGTAGTCCGGGTACTTGCCATACTCAGGGGCGTCCTTCACCGAGCAGACGCTGCATCCGAGGACCTTCACGCCTGCCGGCACGTTCAGGAGCCTGACCCCGGTGACGGAGATGGCCTGCTGGGAGATGTTCCTCGCCAGGGGGGGGAAGGCCAGCCGCCAGCCGGTAGATGTCGCCGACCTTCACAGGTGATGCCTCGGTCTGTGGACCATGGCCCCACCATCCGGCTCGATCCCGGTACGCTGTACCCGCTCCGTCCCTGGTGGGCGCGTGCGCAGGTGGGTTGCCCGAGCGGCCTAAGGGAACGGTCTTGAAAACCGTCGTCGCAGCGATGTGACCGTGGGTTCAAATCCCACACCCACCGCAGACAGACGAGCGGCCCCTGACCGGGTACATCGGTCAGGGGCCGCTCGTGGTCGGTCCTAGAGTTCTTCGTCGCGCTCCAGAACCAGACTGACCGGGCCGTCCTCGAGGCTGATACCGGGCTCAAGGTGTACGTGGTAGCCGTCCCGGTGTTCGGGCTCGGCGAGGCCGATGAGCGTTTCGGCGAGATTCCGCAGGCCGGCGGCGTTGCCCGCCACGGTGATCTCGCTGTCGGCGCCATACACCTTGATACGAGGTTCTTCCATACGGTGACGCTACAGCGGGAGTTCGCGGGTCCCGTCTGAGCCCCGACCGGCAACTGGCAACCGGCAACGCCGAGTTCACGGCCGATGCCCCGTCATCCGTGCCGCCGACGCGATCGTCGCCCGGGCCTCCCGCTCCGACAGGCCCGTGCCCAGGGCCGCTTCGACCAGGGGGTCGACGAGGGCGGGGCCGATGTCGTTCTCGTAGGCGCGGCAGGCTGCCCAGAAGAGGCGGGTGTTGCGTTGGCCCTCGTGGGCGGCGAGGACGAACTGGACCAGGCCCTGGCCGTGTTGGCCGGTCGAGGTGGGGGTGGGGTGGTTCGTGCGGGGTGGGGGGAGGAGCAGGCGCAGGAGTGACGGGGGGCAGGGCGCGGGGGCCAGGTGGGCGGTGGCCGGGGCGGCGCCGTAGAGGCCGTGGTCGGTGCGGGAGCCGGGGCCCACCAGGTAGCCGCCGGCGCCGCGGATGTCGATGCCGGGGGCGAGCCGGCCCGCGGAGTTGGGGACGACCACGTCGGGCGGGCCGCTGAGCCAGAGGTGGCGGCCGCCGCTGGGGGTCAGGACGACGACGGTCTCGGGGATCGTGAACAGGTGGCGGAGGGCGAGTTCGCGCAGCGCGGACGAGGAGTCCGTGCCGGACTTGGTGTCGAGGTCGACACCGATCAGGTGGTGCGGCGGCAGTCCGCACGCGATGCCGTAGCCGGTGGCCCAGGGCGCGGCGGCGAACAGTTCGCGGATGCGCGCAGGGTCGGACGAGGCGTCGTACACCCCGTGGCCGAGGCGTCCGCACTCGCCGTGGCAGCGCGGGTGGAGGGCGTCCGGTGCCTCTGCCGTGCCCGCCTCGCCCGCCGGGGGTGACGGGTCGTCGCGGTGCGGGGAGCGCAGGGCCGGGAGTTTTGTGCGGGACAGGGGGATGACGGCCAGTCCGCGTTCGGCGGCTGACAGGGCGTGTGCGAGGGCCAGCGTCGTGGCCTGCCGGTCGGTGGTGGCCATGCCTCCATGTTCGTACGAGTGTTCGAAAAAAGGAAGGGGGAGAGGCGGCGACTCGCCGAGTCGCGCGGATTGGCCGGAAATGTGGAGGAACGCTTCGCCTCATGGGGCGCCCGGCGTGAGCTGTCCGTACTGCCCTGAACTGCGGCTTCGGGGCGGTCAAAGGGGTTTATCGACTTGTCATCACGCTTCAGGGGGAATAACCGCTTCCGGTCTGGTTCGCCGGGGATTCGGTGGGCAACTCTGGTTCCGCGACGTCGTGCACAACACCGAGGCGGTCGGCCAACTGCCCTGGTAGAAGCCGTACTTCATGTGCGTCCGGCTACCAAGCCGATACGCAACCCGTTCTGGAGGAACAACATGGCAAGCATCCGTACCGCCCGCGTCATCGCCGCCGTCTCCGCCCTCCCGCTGGCAGCCGCCCTCTTCACCGGCGTCGCGGCGGCGGACAACGGCGCCATCGCGGGCAACGGATCGAACGCGGGTGTGGCGACCGTCAGCGGCAGCGGGGTCGGGCACGACAACAAGGGCAACTCGTCCACCACACAGCAGCAGGCGGTCGGCTCGGGGGCCTCGAACCAGAGCAACACCGCCCAGGTCAACGGCTCCGCGTTCACCGCCATCAACCAGGGAAACAAGAACGTCGCCGTCAACTTCGCCAACTTCTGGTAGCCGCGCCCGACTTCCACGCGGGGATGCGCGGGGGTGTGTGAGGTGTGCTCTCTGGGGTTGTAACGCGCCTGCGCGGTGGTGCTTCGGCACCGCCGCGCAGGCGTTTTTCGTGCGCCACGCGTGCGCGCCCGGGCGGATGGACCGCTGTGCCGTAACGACCTTGACAGTGCACGGCATCTGACGGACAGTCAGAAACCCCCGTCCGTACGACGCCTACGACACCTACGTTGCCTACGACGCCCACGTCGCCCCGGAGGTCCGCCGCCGTGTACCTCGCCCCCACCCCCCGCCAGCGGCGGTTGCGCGCCGAACTCCGCTCGTACTTCGCCGACTTGATGCCGGACGGGCCACCTGGCACGGACGACCCCCAGGGCCAGCGGGCCCTGCTGCGCCGCATCGGCGGCGACGGCTGGCTGGGGCTGGGCTGGCCGGTCGAGTACGGCGGTCAAGGGCGGGGCGCGGACGAGCAGTTCGTGTTCTTCGACGAGGCCTACCGCGCGGGCGCACCCGTCTCGATGGTCACCCTGAACACCGTCGGACCGACCCTCATGAAGTACGGCAGCGAGGAGCAGAAGGCCGCCCTCCTGCCGGGCATCCAGCGCGGGGAACTCGTCTTCGCGATCGGCTACAGCGAACCGTCGGCCGGCACGGATCTCGCGTCCCTGCGCACGCGCGCGGTACGTGACGAGCGGGGCTGGCTGATCGACGGGCAGAAGATCTTCACCTCCAACGCCCACAACGCCGACTGGATCTGGCTCGCCTGCCGCACCGACCCCGAGGCGCCCAAACACCGCGGCATCTCGATCATCCTCGTCCCGACCGACGCGCCCGGCTTCTCGTGGACCCCGATCGAGACGGTGGGCGGGCAGCGGACGACGGCCACGTACTACGACGGGGTCCGCGTCCCGGCCGGCAACCTCGTCGGCGCGGAGAACGAGGGCTGGTCCCTCATCACCAACCAGCTCAACCACGAGCGGGTCGCCCTCGCCGCGACCGGAATGCAGGCCGAGGAGTTCTACGCGGCCGTGCTGACCGCAGCCCGCACGCCCGATCCGGTGACGGGGCGGCGCCGGGTTGACGAGCCGTGGGTGCGTTCACAGCTGGCCGAGGCACATGCCCGGCTGGCGGCAACACGCCTGCTCAACTGGCGTTTGGTGGGTGATGTCGGGGCGGGTCGGCTGGCCCCCGGCGACGCGAGCGGCGTGAAAGTCGTGGGAACCGAATCGACGGTGGCGGTGTACCGAATATGTCAGCACATCGCCGGGGCGGACGGACCGGCGGGACTGGCAGGACTGGTGCGTTCGGGCTCGCCGGGTGCTTTCGGTGACGGCGAGCTGGAGCGGTTGAACAGGGCGGCTCAGATCAACACGTTCGGGGGCGGGGTGAGCGAGGTGCAGCGGGAGATCGTCGCGACGATGCGGCTCGGGATGACGAGGGGGCGGAGGTGAGCACGGTGGTCGACGAGCTGGAGGCGCGGCTCAAGACGTACGAGGGGCGTGCGGCCGCCGTCGCGGGCAGGGGGAAGGACCCCGTCAACGAGCCGATGATCAGGCACTGGTGCGAGGCGATGGGCGACACGAATCCGGCGTACGCGGGCCCGGACGCCGTCGCCCCGCCCACCATGCTCCAGGCATGGACCATGGGCGGCCTCTCCGGCCATACGGGACGCACGGGTGCCTACGACGAGCTGTTCGACCTCCTCGACACGGCGGGCTGCACCTCGGTGGTCGCCACGGACTGCGAGCAGGAGTACGTACGGCCCCTGCGGCCGGGCGACGAGGTCACGTTCGACGCGGTGATCGAGTCGGTGTCGGACCGCAAGACGACGAAGCTGGGCACGGGGTACTTCGTCACGACACGCATGGACGTCCGGGTGGGCCCGGACCTCGTCGGCACCCACCGCTTCCGCATCCTCAAGTACGCCCCCGCACGCCAGAAGGGGAAGCCGAAGGAGGAGGAACGGGAGGACGGGAAACGGGAGGACGGGAAACGGGAGGACGGGAAACGGGAGGACGGGAAACGGGAGGACGGGAAACGGGAGGACGGGAAACGGGAGGGGACGGTGGCCCGCGCGCGGCGGCCCCGGCCCGTCGTCAACCGGGACAACGCCGGTTTCTGGGAGGGCGTGCAGCGGCACCGACTCCTCATCCAGCGCTGCACGCACTGCGGAACACTGCGCCACCCCTGGCTGCCGGGCTGCAACGCCTGCGGCGGCCTGGACTGGGACACGGTCGAGGCGAGCGGCGAGGGCACGGTCTACTCGTACGTGGTGATGCACCACCCGCCCTTCCCCGCCTTTGATCCGCCGTACGCGGTCGGGTTGATCGAGCTGGCGGAAGGCGTGCGGATCGTGAGCAACGTGGTCGGGGTGCCGTACGACAAGGTCCGCATCGGGCTGCCGGTGCGGCTCGAATTCCGGCGCTACGACGAACCGCGGGGGCACGACGACGAGGACGGCCCGCTGATCCTCCCCGTCTTCCGGGTCCAGGAAGGCGGAGCAGCCGGACAAGGCGGAGAGGGCGAGGTGGGCTGACATGGACTTCACGCCCACGGAGGAGCAGGCGGCGGCCCGTGACCTGGCCGCCCGGATCTTCGGCGACCTCGCGACCCCCGAGCGGCTCACGGCGGCCGGGACGGACAGCGATCCCGAGCTGTGGAAGGCCCTGTGCGCGGCCGGACTGGTGGGCGCAGTCGAGGAGTTGGGCCTGCTCGGACTCGTGCTCCTCCTGGAGGAACAGGGCCGGACGACCGCCCAGGTGCCTTTCGCGTCGACCTGTGTGTACGGGCTGCTGGCGGTCGCCGCCCATGGTTCACCCGAGCAGCGGGAGCGGTTGTTGCCGGGGGTCGTGGACGGGTCGGTGGTGGTGTGCGGGGCGTTTCCGGCGCAGGGGGGTGTACGGGCCTCTGCGCAGGGTGAGTTGAGCGGGACGGTCCCTGTCGTCCCCTGGTTGCGCGACGCCACGCATGTCCTGGTCGCCGACGATCAGCGGGGGTTGTGGCTGACCCCGGTCGCGGAGGCCGCGCGTGTCGAGGCGGTCGAGTTGACGGCGCCCTGGTCGGCGGGGCGGCTGACGCTGGACGGGGCATCGGCGGAGCGGCTCGGTGCGAAGGGTGTTCACCTTGGTGTGGCGGGCGTTCACCCCAGTGTCCAGGTCGAGCAGCTCCAGCCCCCACCCCCAACTCCCTCCCCCTACGCCGACGTTCTGGCCACCGCCCGTACCGCCTTCGCGGGGTTGCAGGCCGGGGTGTGTGCCGGTTCGCTCGCTCGGGCTGTGGCGCATGTGAACACCCGGGAGCAGTTCGGGCGGCCGTTGGCCACGCGGCAGGCGGTCCAACTCCGGGCGGCCGACGCGCACATGGACATCGAGGCGATACGCGTGACGGCGTACGAGGCGGCCTGGCGGCGCGACGTGGGACTGCCGTACACCACGCACGCGCTCACCACCGCCTGGTGGGCGTCCGAGGCGGGCCAGCGCGTCGTCCACACGGGGCAGCATCTGCATGGCGGGGCGGGAGCCGACCTGGACCATCCGGTGCACCGGCACTTCCTCTGGGGCCGGCAGCTGGACGCGTACCTGGGTGGCGGGGGCGAAGTGCTGCAAGAACTGGGGGAGTTGATCGTCGATGAGGAGGTGCAGCCATGAGGGCAGGTGAGGAGTTGCCCCCGCTGGAGATCGAGATCACCCGCACCCTGATCGTCGCCGGAGCCGTCGCCTCCCGTGACTACCAGGACGTGCACCACGACGCGGAGGCAGCGCGGCAGAAGGGCTCCCCCGACATCTTCATGAACATCCTGACGACGAACGGTCTGGTCGGCCGCTACATCACGGACCACTTCGGACCGGGAGCCACTCTCCGCAAGGTGGCGATACGGCTCGGCGCGCCCAACTACCCGGGCGACACGATGGTGTTGACCGGCAGGGTCGAGGAGACGGACGGCGACACCGCGACGGTGCGGGTGCTCGGGGCGAACGGCATCGGCAGGCATGTGACAGGCACGGTGACGGTCACCGTAAGACCGGCGGACGCGGACACGGACGCCGACGCCGACGCCGACGAGGTCACCGTAGGCACCAGGGAGGCCGGATGAGTGCCCGTACCCGCGACACCCTCGGGGGGCAGGCGGCGATCGTCGGGATCGGGGCGACGGAGTTCTCCAAGGACTCGGGGCGCAGTGAGCTGCGGCTGGCGGTGGAGGCGGTGCGGGCCGCGTTGGACGACGCGGGGCTGACGCCGGCGGACGTGGACGGGATGGTCACGTTCACGATGGACACCAACCCGGAGATCACCGTGGCCCAGGCCTGCGGGATCGGCGAGCTGTCCTTCTTCTCCCGGGTCCACTACGGCGGCGGCGCGGCCTGCGCGACCGTCCAGCAGGCGGCGCTGGCCGTGGCGGCGGGGATCGCGGAGGTGGTGGTCTGCTACCGCGCCTTCAACGAGCGGTCGGGGCGCAGATTCGGCTCGGGCGTGACACACCGGGAGCCGTCGGCGGAGGGCGCGGCGCTCGGCTGGTCGCTGCCGTTCGGACTGCTCACGCCGGCGTCGTGGGTGGCGATGGCGGCGCAGCGGTATCTGCACACGTACGGGCTCACGCCGGAGGTGTTCGGGCAGGTGGCGGTGGTGGACCGCAAGTACGCGGCGACGAACCCGGCGGCGTACTTCCACGGCAGACCGATCACGCTCGCCGAGCACGCGGCCTCGCGGTGGATCGTGGAGCCGCTCAGGCTGCTGGACTGCTGCCAGGAGACGGACGGCGCGCAGGCGATCGTCGTCACGTCGGTGGAGCGGGCCCGCGACCTGCCGCGTCCGCCCGCTGTCATCGCGGCGGCAGCGCAGGGTGCCGGGCGGGCGCAGGAGCAGATGACCAGTTTCTACCGGGACGATCTGACCGGGCTTCCGGAGATGGGCGTGGTCGCGCGGCAGTTGTGGCGGACGGCGGGGCTGGGCCCGGAGGACATGGACGTGGCGATCCTGTACGACCACTTCACGCCGTTCGTGCTGATGCAGCTGGAGGAGTTCGGGTTCTGCGGGCAGGGGGAGGCGGCGGACTTCGTGGCCGAGGAGCGGTTGCCGATCAACACGCACGGCGGACAGCTCGGGGAGGCGTATCTGCACGGGATGAACGGGATCGCGGAAGGGGTCCGACAGCTGCGCGGCACCGCCGTGAACCAGATACCGGGTGCGGAGCGGGTCCTGGTGACGGCGGGGACGGGGGTGCCGACGTCGGGGCTGGTGCTCACGGCACCTGCGACGCCCACGACCCCGGCCGCCTCGGCAGCAGCTTCCACGGCCCTTACGGCACCGGCGTCCGGCACTGGGCTCGCAGTCCCGGCGTCCCGCACTGGGCTCGCAGCCTCGGCGTCCGGCACCGGGCTCGCAGTCCCGGCGACTCGCCCCGGGCTCACAGCCCCAGCGTCCCCCGCCGAGCTCACAGCCCCAGCGACCCCACCAGGCTCACAGCCCCGACCGACCTGACAACCCCCGCCGCCTCAACAGCTCCTACCACCTACACCACCCAGACCACCCAGACCAGCCAAACAACCCATATTGCCCCTGTCGCCCCCACCGCCCGTACTTCGGACGGGTGAGCCCCCAGGGGTAAACCCGCAGTACATGTCAGCTGCTCGTCCACCTTCAGGAGGTGGAGCCAGCCCCACCCCTACAACCTGAGGCGGAGTCGGCTTCGGGACCTGCGGCCGATCCGCAGGAGTGGGGGTCCCTCATAGCGTGGAGCCATGACCACAGCCGTCTGCACCAGCGCTTCGAACGCCGTCGCACGGGCCGCCGAACGGGCCGATGCCCGGACCACGACACGGCCCGGCACTCGCCCCGCCGCACGTCCGGCCGTACGCCCGGCCACTCGGCCCGCCGCACGGGCTGCGCAGACCCAGCCGACCACCACCGCCCTCACGTACCCGTCGTTCTCGTCGTACATGAGGGCCAGGCAGCCCGTGCTGCTGCGTACCGCGCGGTCGCTGACCGCGAACGCGTGCGACGCGGAGGACCTGTTGCAGACCGCGCTGACCAAGACGTATGTCGCCTGGGAGCGGATCGAGGACCACCGCGCGCTGGACGGCTATGTCCGCCGGGCTCTGTTGAACACGCGGACCTCGCAGTGGCGCAAGCGCAAGGTCGACGAGTTCGCGTGCGACGAACTGCCCGAGCCGGAGACGGTCGGCGGCGCGGAGGACCCGGCCGAGCAGCAGGCGCTGCACGACGCGATGTGGCGGGCGATCGCGAAGCTGCCGGAGCGGCAGCGGGCGATGGTGGTCCTCCGGTACTACGAGGACCTCAGCGAGGTGCAGACGGCCGAGGTGCTCGGGGTGTCCGTGGGCACGGTGAAGTCGGCGGTGTCGCGGGCGCTCGGCAAGCTGCGCGAGGACCCGGAGCTGGTTCTCGCCCGATAGAACCGGATGGAACCCATAGAACCCATAGAACCCGACTGAACCAGTTGGAACCCGGCGGAAGCAGGCGCGGGGATGTGATCGATCACCCAGCCCTAGTGACATACCGTGCGGTATGTGCGCAGAATCAGCGCATCCCTTACTACCGCGTAGGCAATGTCGCCCCGGGAGGACGCCGTGCTGAGCACCATGCAGGACGTACCGCTGCTGATCTCCAGGATTCTGGCCCACGGGTCCACGGTCCATGGAACATCGCAGGTGATCAGCTGGACCGGTGAGGGAGAGCCGGAGCGCCGTTCCTTCGCGGAGATCGGTGCCCGCGCGGCCCAACTGGCGCACGCCCTGCGCGAGGACCTGGGCGTGGTGGACGGCGAGCGTACGGCGACCTTCATGTGGAACAACGCCGTCCACGTCGAGGCCTACTTCGCGATCCCCGCCATGGGCGCGGTGCTGCACACGCTCAACCTCCGCCTTCCGCCTGAGCAGTTGGCGTGGATCGTCAACCACGCGGCGGACCGGGTGGTGATCGTCAACGGTTCGCTGATCCCGCTGCTCGCCCCGCTGCTGTCCAAGCTGCCCACGGTCGAGCACATCGTCGTCTCCGGGCCCGGTGACCGCACCCCCCTCGACGGCGCCCACGCGCAAGTGCACGAGTACGAGGAACTCATCGCCGGCAAGCCGACGACGTACGACTGGCCCGAGCTGGACGAACGCCAGGCCGCCGCGATGTGTTACACCTCCGGCACGACGGGCGACCCCAAGGGCGTGGTGTTCAGCCACCGTTCGATCTACCTGCACTCCATGCAGGTCAACATGACCCAGTCGATGGGCCTCACGGACCAGGACACGTCACTGGTCGTGGTGCCCCAATTCCACGTGAACGCATGGGGGTTGCCGCACGCCACCTTCATGACCGGCGTGAACATGCTGATGCCGGACCGCTTCCTGCAGCCCGCCCCGCTCGCCGAGATGATCGAGAGCCAGCGCCCGACGCACGCGGCGGCCGTGCCCACCATCTGGCAGGGCCTGCTCGCCGAACTGACCGCCAAGCCCCGCGATGTCTCGTCGCTCACCCAGGTCACCATCGGCGGTTCGGCCTGCCCGCCCGCCCTCATGGCGGCCTTCGACGAACTGGGCATGCGGGTCTGCCACGCCTGGGGCATGACGGAGACGTCCCCGCTGGGCACGGTCTCGCGCCCGCCGGCCGAAGCGGTCGGTACGGAGCGGGAGTTCGAGTACCGGCTGACCCAGGGCCGTTTCCCGACGAGCGTCGAGGCCCGGCTCACCGGCCCCGGCGGCGAGCGGCTGCCCTTCGACGGCGAGTCGGCGGGCGAGCTGGAGGTGCGCGGCCCGTGGATCGCGGGCGCCTACTACAACGGCCCGGACGCCGAACCCCTGCGCCCCGCCGACAAGTTCAGCGAGGACGGCTGGCTCAAGACGGGTGACGTCGGCACGATCTCCCCCGACGGCTTCCTCACCCTCACCGACCGCGCCAAGGACGTCATCAAGTCCGGCGGCGAGTGGATCTCCTCCGTCGACCTGGAGAACGCCCTGATGTCCCACCCGGACGTCACCGAGGCCGCCGTGGTCGCCGTACCGGACGAGAAGTGGGGGGAGCGTCCGCTGGCGACCGTCGTCCTGCGGGAGGGTTCCACCGCCGACTTCGCGTCCCTGCGAGCCTTCCTCGCCTCCGACACCTGCAAGATCGCCAAGTGGCAGCTCCCCGAACGCTGGACGATCATCGAGTCGGTACCGAAGACGAGCGTCGGCAAGTTCGACAAGAAGGTGCTGCGCAGGCAGTACGCCGCCGGTGACCTGGACGTCACCAAGCTCTGACCGCCCGCCCGTTCACCCGTCCACCCGTTCACGCCGATCCGCCGGGCAGGGCGCCCCACGGCCCCTGCCCGGCGTACGTCCTCTGCCCGGCGTACGGCCACGTCATCGTCGTAGAAGAAGTCACCGGCGGGCAGGCGAAGAACTCACCGCCGCCGCGCGCCCGTAGCCGTGGAAACCCACCCGATCACCAGCCACACCCCCGCCACCGCGCACACCCCGCCCCAGCCCCAGTGGCTGAAGGCCGGTCCCGCGAGGGCCGAGGCGAGGGCGCCGCCCGTGAAGCCGGCGACGACGTACGCGGTGTTGGCGGTCGCCGGGGTGGAGGTGGTGGTGAGGGCGAGGGTCTGGTTGGCGACGTGGGAGGCGACCAGGGCCGCGTGGACGGCGATCGCGGCCACGAACAGCGCCCACAGCATGTGCCCGCCCAGCCAGAACAGCGGCACGGACACGGCCGCGAGCACATACGCGGACCGTACGACCCTGCCCGCGCCGAACCGGTCGACGAATCCGCCCGCGAGCGGAGCCACCGCGCTGGCCGCCAGCCCGAAGAGCCCGAACAGCCCGGCGGTCGCGGTCGAGAAGCCGTAGGAACCGCCGGTCGTATTCGTCAGCAGCAGCGCGAGAGTGGTCCACAACGCGCTCCACGCGCCGAACATCCCCGCCTGGCGCAGGCACGCGCGCCACAGGTCGGGCGAGCTGCGGACCAGGCCTGGCAGGGCGGCGAGGCCGGCGAACAGCGGGCCGGAGCCGCGGCGCTGCTCGGACGGGAGGACGTACGCGGTGGCGAGGCCGAGGAGGAGGGTCAGGGCGGCCGAGCCGATGAACACGACCCGCCAGCCGTAGGCCTGGCCGACCAGGCTGCCGACGACGCGTGCGGCCACGATGCCGGTGAACAGGCCCGCTATGACGGCCGCGACATGGCGGGCGCGGTGATGGGCGGGGGCGCGTTCGGCGACCAGCGGGACGAGGAGTTGCGGGACGACGGTCGCGGCGGCCGCGACGAAGACGGCGACCGCGAGGGCGGCGGTCCCGGTGGCCGCGGCACCGGCGAGCAGGGCCGCCGTGGTGGCCACGGAGAGGGCGGCGACCAGGGGGCGCCGGTTCACGCGGTCGCCGAGCGGGGCGAAGAAGAGGAGGCCGGTGGCGTAGCCGAACTGCGCGACCGACGCGATCCAGGCCACGGCGGACGCCGTCGAGCCGAAGTCGTGGGCGATGAGGGGGAGCAGCGGGCCCGCGAGATAGATGTTGGCGGCGGTCACGGCGGTACAGACGGCGATGAGGACGAGGAAGAGGCGGCCGGAGGCCGCGGGGGCGCCCGGTTTCCGGGCGGGGGCCTGGGTGACGGTTGCGGAGGACATGAGCGGCGGCACTCCTTCAGACCTGCGGGACTTCGAGCCGACTCCAACAGTCGACCAGCGAGCAACTAACTAGTTGGTTGGCTGGAGGCTGGAACAGCATGCGGCGTCCCGGAATTCCCTGTCAACCAAATAGTTGGTTACCTTCGCCCGCCGAGTACGCTGGCCCCATGGGAGTCAGAGACCCCGAGGCCACCAAGGCCCGGATCTTCGAGGCGGCGGTCGCCGAGTTCGCCCGGCACGGCATCGCGGGCGCCCGTATCGACCGCATCGCCACCGAGGCCAAGGCCAACAAGCAGCTGATCTACGCCTACTTCGGCAACAAGGCGGAGCTGTTCACCCAGGTCCTCGGCAAGTCCATGCTCGACCTCGCCGTCGCGCTCCCCGTCGACCCGGACGACATCGAGGGCTGGATCGACCGCCTCATGGACTACCACGAGGCCCACCCCGAACTGCTCCGCCTCCTCTTCTGGGAGGGCCTGGAGTACGGCACCGCCGAACTGCCCGACGAGACCGAGCGCCGGCAGCACTACGCGTTCAAGGTCGCCGCGCTCCAGGACGGCCAGGACCGGGGTGTCGTGAGCGACGCGATCCCGGCCCGCGACCTGCTCTTCCTGCTGGTCGCGATGGCCAACTGGGGTGTCGTCGTACCGCAGATGCGCCGCGTCCTGGTGGGCGTGGACGACCCGGACCGGGACCGGCTCCGCGAGTCGATCAAGAAGGCGGCACGGCGACTGGTCGCCAAGTAGCCGCCCCCGACGGACAGTTGGCGATCGTCACCAACTGAACCCTGCCGTCGGCTAGTTGGTGCCGATCCGGGCCAACAGGTCGACGATCCGCGACTGGACCTCGGTACTCGTCGACCGCTCGGCGAGGAAGAGGACGGTCTCACCGGAGGCGAGCCGCGGCAGGTCGGCCTGATCCACCGCGGCCGTGTACACGACGAGCGGGGTGCGGTTGAGCTGCCCGTTCGCCCGCAGCCAGTCGACGATCCCGGCCCGCCGCTTGTGCACCTGCAACAGGTCCATGACGACGAGGTTCGGCCTCAACTGCCCAGCCAGAGTCACCGCGTCGGCGTCGCTCGCGGCCCGCGCCACCTGCATCCCACGCCGCTCCAGCGTCGCCGTCAGCGCCAGCGCGATCTCCGCGTGCTCCTCGATCAGCAGCACCCGCGGCGGATGCTGCTCACTGTCCCGCGGCGCGAGCGCCTTCAGCAGGACGGCGGGATCGGCGCCGTAGGCCGCCTCCCGCGTGGCCTGCCCGAGCCCGGCGGTCACCAGTACCGGCACCTCGGCCGCGACGGCCGCCTGCCGCAACGACTGAAGTGCCGTCCGCGTGATCGGCCCGGTCAACGGGTCCACGAACAGCGCCGCCGGGAACGCGGCGATCTGCGCGTCGACCTCCTCGCGCGAGTGCACGATGACGGGCCGGTACCCGCGGTCGCTCAGCGCCTGCGTGGTCGTCACGTCCGGCGCGGGCCACACGAGCAGCCGGCGCGGATTGTCGAGCGGCTCCGGGGGCAACTCGTCGTCTAGCGGCTGCGGCCTGGGGGTGTCCGCGATCTCGACAGCCCCGCCCGGCCCGTCCAGCGGCTCGGGCCCCTCGGCCGCGTTCTCGTCCGGTGCCCCTATGGCGTACGACCGCCCGGCCCCCTCGGTCATCTGCGCGAGCCGTGACTGCCCGGCCATGGAGGGCTGCGGCTGCTCACCCTGCGGATGCGCCCGGCCCCCCTGCTCCGCCGCCCCACCGGCGGGCTCGGGCCGCGTCCCCAACTTCCGTCGCCGCCCACCGGCGGTCGGCTGATGCGGCGGAGGAGTGGCGGTCGGCACCTGCACCTGAGCGGCCTGCCGCGTGAACGGCACCCCCTGCCCCAACGTCCGCACACTGATCGCCCGCCCCTGAGTGGAGTTGGGGTCGATGGGAGCGGCGGCCTCGGCGGGCAACGGCTGAGCGGCCCGCGCCTGCGCGGCGACGGGGGCACCGGGCACCGGCGTATTCGGGTTCGGGTTCGCGTTGGGGTTCGACTGCGGATTCGGTGCCACGTTCGGCGCTACGGCGCTGTCGGCGCCGTTCGCCGGAGCCGCACCGGGTGCGCCCGCGCCCGGGGCCGGCTGCGCGGCGGGCAGTGCCTGCGGCGGCACCGGCCCACCGGACTGGCCCTGAACCGGGGCGACTTGACCGGGGATGCCGTGCGGGGAGACGGGTTGTCCCTGGACGGGTGCGTTCTGACCCGGGATGCCCTGCGGCGGAATCGGCTGCCCGGGAACACCGGGAACACCGGGAACTCCTTGGCCCGGGATCCCTTGGCCGGGAAGCGCCTGGCCCTGGATCCCCTGACCCGGAATCCCCTGCGGCGAGACCGGCTGACCGGGGAGCCCCTGCCCCTGGATTCCTTGAGGGGAAACCGGCTGGCCGGGGTTGCCCTGCGGCAGGGCCGCCTGACCCGGGACGGGTTGTCCGGGCATGCCCTGGGCCGGGATGCCCTGCCCGGGAACCGCCTCGGCCGGCAACGGCTGCCCCGCCGGGATCTGTCCCGGAGCGGGAAGATTCTGCGCGGGAGCGAGCTGCATGGCCCCGCCGGGCTGCCCGGCGACCACCTGACCGGCGCCCGGTTGCCCAACTCCCTGCTGTCCTACGCCCTGTTGCTGCCCCGCACCGACCTGCGCCGGAATCCCCTGCTGCCCCTGCCCGGCCGTACCCTGCGCCGGAACCACCGCACCGGGTTGCCCCGGCCCCTGCACCTCGACGCCGGCCTGGACCGGCACCGACTCCACGGCCTGCGCCTGCGGTTGAGGCTGCGGCTGGGCAACTGCCCGACGCCGCCGCCCGGTTGGCGCGCCGGCGGGATGCGGCTGAGGCGGGGTGTGATCCTCGGACTGATCGACCGGAACGGCATCGTGCCGCCCGTCGTCACCGGGATGACCTGCGGGAACCCCACCAGGAACGCCCACGGGAACCTGCCCAGGCACAACCGGGACCCCCGGAGCACCCGGAACTCCCGGAGCCTGCGCAGCCGTAGCCCCAGCGACCTCCGGCGTCCGGTCGGCCTCGGCCGGCGGCAACGCGAACACCGTCCGCGCCCCCGCCTCCTGCGCCGCGGCCCGCTCGGCCGCCGCCGCCAACGCCCGCCGCCGACGCCCGGTCGGCTGCCCATCCTCGCCACCGGAGTCGCCGGTGTCGCCGGTGTCGTCGGCGGAGCCGCTCGCGGGCAACGCGGCCGGCAACGCCTGCCGCTGCTCAGCACCCACCGGCACACCCCGCGGCGACACGGTGCCACCAAGTCCCGTACCGGAAGCGGCAGTTCCAGCGGCATGCTCCGCCGCCGTCATCACAGCGCCTTCGGAGACACCCCCGGGCCCGCCCTCGGAATCACCGTCGGACTCATCCCCGGCCGCGCCTTCGGCAGCCCGCCCGCGCCGCCGCCCGGTACCACTGGCCGCACCGTCGCCGCCCGCTTCACCGGCCACCGCGACCGCCGCGGACTCGTCGCCCGCACGCCTTCTGCGCCGCCCGGTGGGCACGGCGGCCTCGCCACCGGAGCCGCCGGTGTCATCGGGCCCCGGCACCTCGCTCTCCAGGAACGCGTCCACGGAGGACCGCCGGGCCCGCCGCCGTCCGTTGTTGCCCGACGCCTGCTCGGGCAGGGCGAGTTCGGCCCCGCCCCCGCTCGCGGCCGGAGCGGCGACAGCGCCGGCCCCGCCTCCGATGGGGACCTCCAGCACATACGCGCTGCCGCTCATCCCCGGCACGTCGTGCGTCTGGAGCACACCGCCGTGCGCCCGCACGATCCCGCGCACGATCGGCTCGTGCACCGGGTCTCCCCCGGCATACGGCCCGCGCACCTCGATCCGTACGACCTCACCGCGCTGCGCGGCCGCCACGACGACCGTGTTGTCCAGGTAACCGCCCGCCGACACAGGCGAGTTGCCGGTCGCGTCGACGCCCGCGACATCCGCGACGAGGTGCGCGAGCGCGGTCGCGAGGAGCCCGGGGTCGACCTCGGCCTCGATGGGCGGCGCGTGCACGGCGAACTGCACCCGCCCGGGACCGATCAGCTCCACGGCCCCGTCGACACCGGCGGCGACGACGGCGTCCAGCATCACCTTCGTACGGGTGATGTCACCCTCGCCGGTCTCCAGCCGCTGGTAACCGAGCACGTTGTCGATGAGCTGCGTGATACGCGAGTACCCGGCCGAGAGGTGATGGAGAACCTGGTTGGCCTCGGGCCACAACTGGCCCGCGTCGTCGGCGGCCAACGCGGCCAGCTCGCGCCGCAGTTCGTCGAGGGGTCCGCGCAGCGAACGCCCGAGCAGCGTGAGCAACTGCTCGTGCCGCCCGGCGAGTTCCTCGAACCGGTCCTTCTCCCGCTCCCCGAGCGCGGCGTACCGCTCCTCGTTCGCGGCGAGTTCCTCCTCGTGCCGCTCCTGGAGTTCCTCGATCTCGGTGATGTGCTTCTGGCGCAGCGAGGTCAGCTCGGAGGCGTGCTCCTCGTCGATCCGCTCCAGTTGGTCCTGGTGCTGCTTGTCGGCGGCGTCCTTCTCCTCGGCGAGCGAGTCGTAGGGTCGCCGGTCGGTGAAGGTCATCACGGCGCCGACGAGCTGGTCGCCGTCGCGCACGGGTGCGGTGGTGAGGTCGACGGAGACCCGGTCCCCGTTCTTGGCGAACAGCACCTGCCCGCGCACCCGGTGCTTGCGCCCGGAGCGCAGGGTGTCGGCGAGCGGCGACTCCGCGTACGGGAACGGGGAGCCGTCCGCGCGCGAGTGCAGGACGAGGGTGTGCAGTTCCTTGCCGCCGAGGTCGCTGGCGCGGTAGCCGAGGATCTGGGCGGCGGCCGGATTGACGAGCACGACCCGCCCGTCCGTGTCCGTCCCCACGACACCCTCGGCGGCCGCGCGCAGGATCATCTCGGTCTGCCGCTGCGAACGGGCCAGCTCGGCCTCGGTGTCCACGGTCCCGGAGAGGTCGCGCACGACGAGCATCAGGAGTTCGTCGGAGGTGTAGCCGTAGCCGTCGTAGGCCTGCTGGCCGTCCTCGAGGTTGGCGCTGGTGACCTCGACGGGGAACTCGGAGCCGTCGGTGCGGCGGGCGGTCATGCGGGTCGGCTTGGTCCGGCCGCGCGGGTCCATCGAGTCGGGGCGGCGCATGGAACCGGGGATGAGCCGGGAGTCGAACTCCGGCAGCAGGTCCAGCAGTCCGCGCCCGACGAGCGCGGTGCCCGGTGCCTCGAAGGCTTCGAGCGCGATGGTGTTCGCGTTGACGACGGTCCCGTTGGCGTTGACCAGTACCAACGCGTCCGGGAGCGCGTCGAGTATGGCTGCGAGGCGAGCAGCGCCTCGGGATGGCCTGCTGCTCACGAGACGCTTCCTCCCTGTTACCGCACCTTGCCGACCGCGGAGGCCATCTTGCCAACCTGCCCGCGACGTGTCACGCGAGGGAGTCTAAGGGCAGTCCTTGTGCTCGCGGAGTGAGATGAGAGGGAGGTCGCACGGTGAAGTGACGTAGAACGTGTGACCGAGCACCGATCCCTGCCGTCTTCAGTGGGTACGGCCGAGTTCCGGCAGCAGCGGAACCATCCCGTTCCAGCGGGAGATCTCGCAGCCGTCGCTCCGGTCGTACGTCGCGTCGACGGGGCGTCCGGCCCAGGTGCCGGTGACATGGGCGGTGGCGGGGCCGCCGTAGAGCATCGTGCACATGCTGTCCGGGGGCACCGGGGCGAAGGGGTCCTTTCCCCACTGGGTGTTGCGGCCGACGGCCTCGCAGGCGCCGGTCACGTCCGGGTGGGTGCCGCCGCCGGGGTGGCAGTACAGCTCGTGCGTCCCGTCGGCCGCGCCGCCCGCGTGCCGGACGGTGACGGTGAGGTGGTCGCCGCCGGACCGGTCCTCGTCGCGGACGGGCGGTGGCGCGAGGGTGCGGGGCGCCGCGGGGGCGGCCTGCGCGCGGGCGGCGGCGGGCTGTGCGGCCAGCGAGCCGACGGTGGCGGCGGACGCGGCGGCGATCACGAGGAGACGGTTGACCTGCAACATGACCTGACTAACGCCCGCCGCCCCCGGACGTTGCGGACCCGGCGGCCGGCATCAACGGCTTTGCCCTGCGGCCCGCCTGCCTAGTACCGTGGGAGGCGATTGGTGACACCGCGCTCGTCTGTGTCATCATCTGCACGCACCTTCCGCGCTCGCGCGGGTGGGTTGTGCTGGAGGCGTCGCCTAGTCCGGTCTATGGCGCCGCACTGCTAATGCGGTTTGGGACGCAAATCCCATCGAGGGTTCAAATCCCTCCGCCTCCGCACCTCGTCGAAGCCCCGGTCCACATGGCCGGGGCTTCGGTCGTTCCCGGGCGTGTCCGCGAAGCCGTTCTCAGGCTGTTTTCGCAGCTCACAAGGGGTATGGCTAACGGATTTCACATGGCGGCGGCAGTCATGTAATGTTCTTCCTGTCGCCGCGAGCGGGCCGGAAGGGCCGGGAGCAGCGAAGGAAAACAAGAGAAAACAAGCACTCGTAGCTTAACGGATAGAGCATCTGACTACGGATCAGAAGGTTGCAGGTTCGAATCCTGCCGAGTGCACATCTGACGAGAGGCCCCGGAGTGATCCGGGGCCTCTCGCGTGTGCCCCGGTGGCTGTTTTTCGCGGGCCTGCGAAGGTTTCGGGGTGGGTCCGGGAAGGGCCAGGTCAGGGGCGTGAGGGGTACGTCCGGGGCGGCGCCGTGGTTCCCGGTTGCCCGATCTGTGATGAACAAGCGATGTGGACGGCCTCAGCGAGTGGCGTGTCTAGGCCCATACTGGAGTCAATGACAAAGCCAGCTGCACCGAAGCGCTATTTGCCCACCAGTCCCTTCAAGGCCCCGGCCGCGGCGGCACCCAAGCAGTTCGCCGTGGGCGACCAGGTCACACACGACATGTACGGCCTCGGCCGGGTCATCGGCATCGAGGACGGAATCGCGGTGCTCGTCGACTTCGGGTCGGTTCAGGAGCGCATCCTGAGTCCGTACGCCAAGATGAGCAAGCTGTAGGACCGCCGTGCCCGGTCACGGCACACCAGGTCCTAGCGGCCTGTAACGAACGGGAGACCTCTCATCGACCTGACCTCGCTGTTCTCCGCCCCGGAAGGGGCGACCCGCCATGCCAACGCGGGATCGCCCCCTCCGGCGACGAACCCCTTCCAGGCCCCGGACTTCGGGGAGGACGAGACGCTGCCGTTCGACGACGGGCAGGCACCCTTCTCGGACATGGACGAGGTTTTCCGCAGGGCGGGTTAGTCAGGGCGGGCTGGGCTTCCATGGGCACTGTCCGGCGAAGCCCGTCAACCATGTGCCAGTCCTCAGCGGTTTTTCAGTGATCCTTCGCCGGCCATCCGACGGCCCGGAAGACGGCGACGGGATCCAAGTAGTCGCGCCAGCGCGTCACTTTGCGGTCCTTGACGGTGATCACGGAGACGAAGTGGTTGTCGTAGGCCCGCCCGCTGTGCACAGCCCGTCCGTGCACCGCGTACTCGAGTACGACCACTGACGTCCCGGGGTCCCGGTGGACGGCCAGTTCGTTCGCGCTGTGCAGGATCATGACGTCGCCGTAGCCGCGGTACAGGTCGGCCACCGCCCCGCGTCCCTCGACCCGGCGCGGATAGCCGGGCACGGACACGACGTACTCCACGACCACGTCCTCGGCCAGGAGGTCGAAGAAGTGATCGCCGTCGACGAGGCCCGCGAGCCCCTCCTGGACGATCCGGAAGAACGGATCGAGCGCCGCGAACTCGCCCACAGTGATCACACCGTCGACGGCCTGCAGGTGCGCGGCGGTGCGGGCGGTCAATCCTCGTCCGGCGGGGGGTGATCCAGTCATGGCTCCATCGTGCGAGCACGGTGGGAGCGGATCAATGCGTGAATCGCTCGATTCATTACGTCGGACGCTCGAAAGAACGCTCACGGGGGCCGTCCGACTGATACTGAGCGGGTGGACATACTGCACGATCGCCTCGCGCGGGCCCGTGCCTCCGGTGCCGTCTTCGCGCGGACGGTGGCCGAGCCGCCGTGGGGACTGCGGCTGGCCGGGTCGATCCAACTGGCCGTGCACACCGTCGTACGGGGACGGGGCTGGCTGTGGCTGGACGATCCCGGTGGCTCGGTGGAACTGGTTCCGGGTGAGGTGACGCTCGTGCGCGGCGGCCCCGATCACCACATCGGGCACGAGCCGGGCGCGGACTGCCTGGAACCGGAGGAATTCCGGAACCGGCATGCGCGGGACGGGAGTTCGGAGGATCCGCGGGCGACGGTGTTCCTCTGCGGCGCGTACCGGTTCTCCGGTGACATCGGCGCCGGGCTGCTGGAGGCGCTGCCGCAGGTGCTGACGCTGTCGGCGGCGGTGGGTGATCCGTTGCGGGACGTGATCGGGCTGCTCTCCCACGAGTTGGCGACACCGGCGCCGGGCGAACCGGGCGGGCCCACCGTGCTGGACCGGCTCCTGGACGTCCTCCTGGTGCTCGCCATCCGCAACGACTTCCGGCGCAGCCCGAACGCGCCCCGCTGGTACCGGGCGTGCGCCGACCCCCGCCTGAACGCGGCACTCCAGGCCATCCACGAAGACGCCGGCCACCCCTGGACGGTCCCCCAACTCGCCGCGATCAGCGGCCTGTCGAGGGCGGCCTTCGCCCGCACCTTCCGCGACGCCCTCGGTCAGACGCCGATCCAGTACCTGACCGACTGGCGGATGGCGCTCGCCCGCGACCACCTGCGCACCGGCGAACTCACCCTCACGGCCATCGCCCGCTCGGTCGGTTACACCTCGCCCTACGCCTTCGCCGCGGCCTTCACCCGCAACCACGGCGAACCACCGGGCAGTTGGCGCCGACGGGAGTCACGCCTCGCGAACGACCCCCACCCGCAAGCCCATTGACACCCCCAGGGGGTCCGGTCCAGCCATGGTCACCCACCGCCAGGAGCACACCGCCCACTGGATCCGCTACTTCGCCGACCGCGGTCACGCACACGTCCGGCCGCTCGCCGCGGGTGTCGAGGGAGCCGTGTACCGCCTCGGTGACGGAACCGTCGGCAAGGTGTGGAGCGGACGGCGGCCGGTCGGGGTGCGGCTCATGCGGCGGGTCTACGAGGACATCGCCGGGCACGCCGCGCTGCTGCCCTTCGCCACGCCGGAGATCCTCGGCGTCGAGGAGCACGACGGCGTTCTGGTCACCTACGAACGGGAGTTGGGCGGCATCCCGTTGCGGAGCGACTCGGCGGTCGTGGCGCCGGGACGGGACTTGGCGGCCCGGGAGACCGACGCCCTGCTGACGGTGTTGCGCGGCCTGTCCGCCGTGCCCGCTACCGAGGCCATGCGGCGGCTCACCGTGCAGGGCGACGACCGGCCTCTCTGGAAGGGCCACACCCGCTTCCCCGACGCGCTCGCGGCCCTCGTCCGACGTGCCGTCCATCGCCACGGTGACCTGCTCGCCGCCCAGGTCCCCGACCTCGCGGGCATCGCGCACCGGACCGTGGACTCCCTGCGGGCGCTTCCCGACGGCGGCCCGGTCAGCGTCGTGCACGGCGACCTCGTGCCACCCAACATCCACGTCGACGACACCGGCACCCCTACGGCCGTACTCGACTTCGGCTTCTTCACCACGGCCGGCGACCCGGCCTTCGAGGCAGCGGTGGCAGCGGCCGTATCGGACGGTGGGCATGTCCCTTGGTGCGCCCGGCTGTTGAGGCGTGGGGTGTCTACGCCGCCGCGCTGAACGCGGGGGATGTCACCGGCGGGCGTACCGCGATCGTGACCGGCGTCGAGGTGGTGCGGTCGGCGAAGACGAACAGGCGGAGGAGCAGGAAGCGGCCGGTGCCGGCGAGGGCGGAGGCGGTGAGGTAGACGAGCTGTGCGGTGAGCATGCCGGGGGTGGGCTGGGCGGTGTGGAGGATCAGGATCGCCGCGGACGTCATCGCGTAGGCCGCCGTGGCCGAACCCGCCGACTGCCAGTGCTCGCGCCAGCCGGGGCGGCGGCCGGTGCCGAAGGTGAACAGGGCGTGCAGTTCGGTGCAGAGGATGGTCGAGGCGATCGTGATCAGCGCGTTCGCCGCCGCCCAGGGCATCAGCGCGGCCAGCAGCGGTACCGCCGCGCTGGACACGACCCCGACCCCGCCGCCGCACACCACGAACCTGACGAAGGAGGCGAACGGGCCGGGCTTCATGGGATGTCCCTCCGTACGGCGGCTGTCGGGCCTGCGCCGACCCTCGTGACCGGCTGAGGTCAACGATGCCGTCGTACGGGTCCGGGCACGATGAAGCGGTCTCCCGGACCGGTGGTGGAGTGGGCTGTACCTACGGGGTCGGGTTAGCCCCCGTACGCGCTCGTGCCGCAGGCCGGCTCACAACTCCTTGTCCCTGGCCCGGAGTTCCTCGATGTAGTCCTGCGCCAGCGTCGACGTCCGTGTGAACCAGTCGTTCAGTACGGCGATCTCGGCGGGGGAGTAGTCGGCGAACTGGGCGTTGAGGCGGTCGTAGTACGGGCCGTAGAGGGCGACGACGCGGGTCACCGCGGCCGGTACCGGGGCGACGCGGACGCGGCGGCGGTCGGCCGGGTCGGGGACGCGGGTGATGTAACCGGCGCGCTCCAGCCGGTTGAGGATGCCGGTCACCGCGCCCGTCGTGACGTGGACGTGTGCGGCGAGGTCGCCGGCGGTGAGGAGGTGCTCGCCGGACCGGATGACGTAGGCGAAACAGACGAGATCGGTGACGTTCAGGCCCAGTCGCTCGGCCATTTCCTGCTGGCCGAGCTGGGCGGTGGCGATGAGGGAGTCCATCGCGTCCAGCGCCTGGGCCGGGGTGGCGGTGGGGCGAGGCTTGGCTTGCATCGTTATTGCCTTAGCTCGTAAGAGGTTTCTACTCTAAACTTCTTAGCAGATGAGGTATCTGCTGTCCGTCCGGGCGTCGAGGGAGGCCACACATGAGCGCACATCAGTATGACGAGGGACATACGGTCGCGGGTTGGACCGGATTCGGTATCGCGACCGTCGGCACGACCGTCGCGGGGGTGGGGGTGTGCGCGGTGTCGGCCCCGCTGATCGCGGGCGGGCTGGCGATCGTCGCGGTGAGCGTCCTGGTCACCTGGGGGCTCCATCTCACCGGGTGGGGCAAGCCGCCCGGGCGGCGTGACCGGGCGGAGTGGGGGATGCGGGTGCGGGACCCGTTGGCGCGGGCGGGGCACGCCGGGTGTGTCGGGTGCAGGTTGGCGGGGCGGGGGAGGGCGGCCGAGGAGTACGCGGTCGTGCCCCGCGAGTCCGTCCCGGCCGGTGAGACCACGGGCTGACGCCGTTGTCAGTGGCGCCGTCTAATCTCGTGAGCGATGGCACAGACATCACGGGCATCACAGGCATGGAAGTGCTCGGGACTGCGGTGGGCGGCGGACGGTCCCGAGCTGAAGTGGGACGGCGGGCGCGCGAGCCCGTTGCCCCGGGGGAAGCGGGTGGCCTTCGAGGTCGCGGAAGGGGGCGGGCGGACATGTGTGGGGGCGCGGGGGAATCCCTGTCCGGTGCGGGCGGCCGTGCCGGAGCGGAGTACGGGGGCGCGGTGCGAGGAGTGCGCGCGCCTGGACCGGGCGCACTCGGTGGCCGCCGACACGATCGCGGACGACCCGCGGCCGTACCACGTATACCTGGCCTGGTTCGGCCCCGGCCTGCTCAAGGTCGGCATCACCGCCGAAGAGCGCGGCTCCGCCCGGCTCCTTGAACAGGGCGCGATCTGCTTCAGCTGGCTGGGCCTCGGCCCCCTGATGGCGGCCCGGCGCTCGGAGGAACTCCTGCGCGCCGCCCTCCGGGTACCGGACCGGATTCCCTACGGCGAGAAGCGCGCCGTACGGTCCGCGTTGCCGGACTCGGCCGCGGAGCGGGCCGCCGAGATCGCCGACCTGCACGCACGGGCCCTCGCGCTGCGCGAATGGCCGGAGTCGCTCCACCGCGAGCCGTACCGACCCGTGGACCACGTCGACGTCTTCGGCCTCGCGGAACTGCCGGCCGCCGTCGGCGAGGTGAGCGGGCTGGTCGCGGGCGGGGTGGTGAGCGGCGAGGTCGTCGCGGCGGCGGGACCGGACCTCCACCTCGCGACCGGGCGGGGGGTGGTCGTGCTGGACACACGGCTGATGACGGGGTGGGAGCTGATTCCGGCCGGGGGCGACGGGGGTGACAGGGCTGGCACGGGTGGATTTACCGTGCCGGTACGGGAGTTCAGGCGGGAAGTGCCGGGGGTGCAGGAGGGGTTGTTCTGAGACTTGCTCCGATGCACTGGTTGATCCGTTGGAGTGGTTGGAGCGACCGTGGTCGTCGAACCGGGAGGGAGCCGTTGTGGAAGTGCCCGTCACCGTCCAGTGGGTCCGGACCTCCTGGACGAAGCGGTCGCGTGGCGGTGAGGCCGCGGCGCGGAGGAACGCGATACCGGTCGGGTTCGCGCTGCCGGACGAGGTGGTGCTGGCGGAGAGGCGGCCGCCGCTCGCCCACACCGTCAAGGTGCGCGAGTGGGAGGACTTCACGCCGGGCGAGGGCCGGGCGGAGCTGAGGGACGTCGAGGTCTCGCTCCGCCGGGTGGACGGGCGGTTGCGGGTACTCCCCCGCGTGGACCCGCTGTTCGGGCTGCCGCCCAGGCCGCGCAGACCTCCGGCGGTGCGGCTCGTGCCAGGGCAGTGGGTCCGGTGGCAGCTCAACTACCGCTTCAGCAGCGCGGCCGGTGTGCGGGACTGGTCGTACTGGCTGGACACCTTCAACATCGCCTACGGGCCGGTGACCGACGAGGTGTTTCTGGGGACGCCCGACTTCCATGTGGATGAGCGGGGACCGGTTCGATAGGGAGGATCAAGACGTGGACGCTGAGGCGGCCGAAGCAACAGGAGCAGCCGAAACGGCGGAAGTCCAGGCGTTCTGGCGGCGGCTCGGGCTCCCCGGGCTGATCGACGTGCACACCCACTTCATGCCCGAGCGGGTGCTGCGCAAGGTCTGGGGTTACTTCGACGCGCTCGGGCCGGCGACCGGTGGAGTGCTCGAGTGGCCGATCACGTATCGGAAGGAGGAAGAGGAACGGGTCGCGCTGATAAGGGAGTTCGGGGTACGCGCTTTCACCGCCATGCTCTATCCGCACAAGCCCGGGATGGCCGAGTGGCTGAACGGCTGGGCCGTCGACTTCGCCGCGCGCACGCCCGACTGTCTGCACACCTCGACTCTCTTCCCGGAGCCGGGAGTCGAGGACTACGTCCAGCGGGCCCTCGATGCCGGCGCGCGGGTGTTCAAGGCGCATGTGCAGGTCGGGGCGTACGACCCGGCCGACGAACTCCTCGACCCCGCTTGGGGGTTGCTCGCCGAGGCGGGGACGCCGGTGGTGATCCACTGTGGTTCGGGGCCCGCGCCCGGCAAGCACACCGGGCCCGAGCCGATCGGGCGGGTACTGGCCAGACACCCCCGGTTGCGGCTGGTCGTCGCGCACATGGGGATGCCGGAGTACGAGGACTTCCTGGACCTGGCCGAGCGGTACGGGGAGGTGCGGCTGGACACGACGATGGCGTTCACGGACTTCAGCGAACGCCTCGCACCCTTCCCGCCCGGTGCGCTCCCCCGCCTCGCCGCCCTCGGCGACCGTGTGCTGCTCGGCAGCGACTTCCCGAACATTCCGTATCCGTACCTTCACCAGCTGCACGCCCTGGAGCGGCTGGACCTGGGCGAGGACTGGCTGCGCGCGGTCTGCCACGACAACGGGGCGCGGCTGTTCGGACTGTGAGGGCGAGCTGAGAGTCCCACGGGTACGGGTGATGCGTGGAGAACGTGGAGATGCGGGGGAGGTCGGGGCGGATGCGGGAGGGATGCACGGCTCCGTGACCGCAGGATGAGCGCTGGGCAAGCGGTTCCAAGGTGTTCCCTGAGTGGTCCCTGTGAGTTTCTCAGGAAAATCACAGACTCCGGAAAGCGTGTTCTTAGGGGACCCCGACAAGGTGTCCACTATGACCACGACCTCGCCCCAGGGGCGCACCGAACTGCTGAGGCCGGACGGGAGCCCCGTCCGAGTGCTTGTGGTGGACGACGAGCTGTCGATCACCGAGCTGCTGTCCATGGCCCTCCGATACGAGGGCTGGCAGATCCGTAGTGCGGGTGACGGGACCGGCGCGATCCAGACCGCGCGCGAGTTCCGGCCCGACGCAGTCGTCCTCGACATGATGCTGCCGGACATGGACGGCCTCACCGTTCTCGGACGGATGCGCAGAGAGCTGCCGGACGTGCCGGTGCTGTTCCTGACGGCGAAGGACGCCGTCGAGGACCGTATCGCCGGGCTCACCGCGGGCGGCGACGACTACGTCACCAAGCCCTTCAGCCTCGAAGAGGTCGTCGCCCGGCTGCGTGGACTGATCCGCCGCTCCGGTGCCGCCGACCGCCGCTCGGACTCCGTGCTGGTCGTGGGTGACCTCACCCTCGACGAGGACAGCCACGAGGTGTCGCGGGCCGGAGAGGGCATCCACCTCACCGCGACCGAGTTTGAGCTGTTGCGCTTCCTCATGCGTAATCCCCGGCGTGTACTCAGCAAAGCGCAGATCCTCGACCGTGTGTGGTCGTACGACTTCGGTGGGCAGGCCAATGTGGTCGAGCTCTACATCTCGTACCTGCGACGGAAGATCGACGCCGGACGTGAGCCGATGATCCACACCCGGCGTGGGGCCGGTTACCTGATCAAGCCCGCGGCGTCATGAGCGGGCGACGACGGCCGCGTGCGCAGAAGAAACGAGCGGGTAAGCCGCGCACCCTGCGGACCCGGCTCGTCGTCGCGTCCGTGACGCTGATCGCGGTGGTGTGCGCGGTGATCGGGACCGTGACGACGCTGGCGCTGCGGTCACATCTCTACGATCAGCTGGGCGACAAGCTGAACGAGGTCGCCGGGCGTGCGGCCGGGTTCGGCGGGGGGCCGCTCGGCGGTGCCCCGGACAAGGACGGCTCAGACCAGCAGAAGGCCACCGCCACCACGAGCCCGACCGGCCTGAACCTCACCGAGTTCGTCAGGCATGGCCCGCAGCCGGAGCGCACGGTTGTCGCCAAGGTCCAGAAGGGCATCATCACCAACGCCAAGTACGGTGAGAAGTCGGACGAAAGCACCGACATCAGCGGGATGAACGCCAACAACCTGACCACGGCCGCGCGCACCTCGCTCAACTCCGTGTCCCAGGACGGCAAGACCCACACCGTGGAGATCACCGGGCTGGGCGACTACCTCGTGAAGTTCGTCAACGGTGACAATGGCAGCTACTACGTCGCCATCCCCACCGCGGACACCGACGGGACTATCAACACCCTCATCCTCGTCGAGCTCAGCGTCACCGGCGCCGGCCTGGTCGCCGCCGCCATCGCCGGCTACGTCCTCGTCGGCGTGGCCACCCGACCCCTCCGCCGCGTGGCCTCCACCGCCACCCGTGTCTCCGAACTCCCCCTCCACACCGGCGAGGTCACCCTCAACGAACGTGTCCCCGAGTCCGAGACCGACCCGCACACCGAGGTCGGCCAGGTCGGAGCCGCGCTCAACAGAATGCTCGACCACGTGCACGGCGCCCTGCACGCCAGACAGCAGAGCGAGATGCGGGTACGGCAGTTCGTGGCCGACGCCAGTCATGAGCTGCGGACGCCCCTCGCCTCCATCCGGGGTTACGCGGAGCTGACCCGGCGCGGGCGTGAACAGACCGGGCCCGACACCAAGCACGCCCTCGGGAGAATCGAGTCCGAGGCCGGACGCATGACCCTCCTCGTGGAGGATCTGCTGCTCCTCGCCCGGCTCGACGCGGGCAGACCGCTCCAGTTCGACCAGACCGACCTCATCCCGCTCGTCGTGGACACCATCAGCGACTCGCGCGCGGCCGGCATGGACCACAACTGGCGGCTCGACCTGCCCGACGAACCGGCCCTCGTGTCGGCGGACGCGGCCCGCATCCAGCAGGTGCTCATCAACCTGCTGGGCAACGCCCGCAAGCACACACCGCCCGGTACGACGATCACCGCACGCGTGCAGCGGCGCGGCCCGTGGATGTGCGTGGACGTCGAGGACAACGGCCAGGGCATCCCGCCCGATTTGCTGCCGCATGTCTTCGAGCGGTTCGCGCGCGGCGACTCGGCGCGTTCCCGCTCCACGGGATCGACGGGTCTGGGCCTCGCCATCGTGCAGGCGGTCGCGACCGCGCACGGCGGCGCCGTCACCGTGGACAGCATTCCCGGACGCACTGTGTTCACCGTGCATCTGCCCGCGCTGGCACCCGCTGTGCCCACGCCCGCCCCCGAAACGAATTGGCAATCGCACTCACAGGCACAGCACAGTGCCACCACATGGGTGCAACAGGGCGCTTGAGGAGAGTCGGTTCCATGCGAACCGACACTTCTCCCGGCACCCTGCCGGCGCGGGAGCACCTCCCGGCCGGAGACGCCGGTACGCCTGTCCTGGACGTAGTGATCCCCGTCTACAACGAGGAGAAGGACCTCCAGCCATGTGTGCTCAGACTGCACGAGCACCTCAAGCGCACGTTCCCGTACGCGTTCCGCATCACCATCGCGGACAACGCGTCGATCGACACCACCCCTCAGGTGGCCGCGCGGCTGGAGTCGGACATCCCGGAGGTCAGGTCCTTCCGGCTGGAGCAGAAGGGGCGCGGTCGAGCACTGCGCACCGTCTGGTCCGCCTCGGACGCCCCGATCCTCGCCTACATGGACGTCGACCTCTCCACCGACCTCAACGCGCTGCTCCCCCTGGTGGCGCCGCTGATCTCGGGTCACTCCGACCTGGCGATCGGTTCCCGGCTGGCCCGCTCGTCGCGTGTCGTGCGTGGCGCCAAGCGCGAGTTCATCAGCCGTACCTACAACCTGATCCTGCGCGGCTCGCTCCAGGCCCGCTTCTCCGACGCCCAGTGCGGATTCAAGGCGATCCGGCGTGATGTGGCCCAGGCGCTGCTGCCGCTCGTCGAGGACACCGGCTGGTTCTTCGACACCGAGATGCTGGTGCTGGCCGAGCGTGCCGGACTCCGTATCCACGAGGTGCCGGTCGACTGGGTCGACGACCCGAACTCGACCGTCCACATCGTCAGGACGGCGACCGAGGACCTGAAGGGAGTGTGGCGGGTGGGCAAGGCCCTGGCCTCCGGTTCGCTGCCGCTCGACCGTGTCACGCGGCCCTTCGGCGACGACCCCCGCGACCGCGACATCCAGGACGTGCCCAAGGGGCTGGCCCGCCAGCTCGTCGGGTTCTGCGTGGTCGGCGGTCTCTCCACCCTCTTCTACCTGGTCCTCTACAGCGCCTTCCGGCAGTTCGGCGGCTCACAGATCGCCAACGCGCTCGCGCTGCTGGTCTCGGCGGTCGCCAACACCGCCGCGAACCGCCGGCTGACCTTCGGGGTCCGCGGCCGGGGCGGCGCCGTCCGCCACCAGGCGCAGGGCCTCGTCGTCTTCGCCATCGGCCTCGCGCTGACCAGTGGTTCGCTCGCCGCGCTGAACGCGGCCAGCAGCAACCCGGCGCACTCCACCGAACTCGCGGTCCTGGTGGCCGCCAACCTCGCCGCGACCGTCCTCCGCTTTCTGCTCTTCCGCGCCTGGGTGTTCCCGGACCGCGGCGACAGCGCCGAGGAGTCGACGGTCGTAGCCCTCAACACCCCTTCGTCGCCGACCTGTTCGACGGCCTCGCACCACCCGCAGAACCCGCAGTACCCCGGTTCGTACGCCCCGCTGCCGCAGCGTCAGCCGCAGCAGAGCGCGTACGAGACCACCCCGAACACCACCCAGTTCCGCGCCGGTGAAGCCGCGGACGGCACCTGGAGGGACGCGACGATGCAGTTGCAGCCGGTGCGTCCCCACGACACCGATCCGAGGGACCCCCGATGACCACCGACACCGATCAGACGACCTACCCGGGAGGAGGCAGCCCCTCGTCCTGGGGGCCGCCTACCGGTGACAGCGACACCGGCAGGGACACGGCCGTGGCCGAGCCGGTGGCGACCGAGGACACCCCGGCCCCCCAGGCCGGTGAGCCCAAGCAGCCGCTCGGGCGCCGCCTGTGGCGCGGCCGGCCCGAGGACCCGCGCTGGGCACGCCCCGCCTTCTGGGGCATGCTGCTCGCGACCGCGCTGCTCTACCTCTACAACCTGAGCGCGTCCGGCTACTCCAACTCCTTCTACTCGGCGGCCGTTCAGGCCGGCAGCAAGAGCTGGAAGGCGTTCCTGTTCGGCTCGCTCGACGCGGGCAACGCGATCACCGTCGACAAGCCCTCGGCCTTCCTGTGGCCGATGGAGATCTCGGTCCGCGTCTTCGGCCTCAACTCGTGGGCGATCCTGGTCCCCGAGGTCCTCATGGGTGTCGGCACGGTCGCGGTCGTCTACGCGGCGGTACGGCGTCGGCACAGCCCCCAGGCCGGTCTGATCGCGGGCGCCGTGCTGGCGCTCACCCCGGTCGCCGCGCTGATGTTCCGCTTCAACAACCCTGACGCGGCGCTGGCGTTGCTGATGGCGGCCGCCTGCTACCTCGTCGTCCGGGCCCTGGAGGACGGCCGTACGAAGTGGCTGGTGTGGGCCGGAGTGGCGATCGGCTTCGCGTTCCTGTCGAAGACGTTGCAGGCCTTCCTGATCCTGCCGCCGCTGGCCATCGTCTACGCGGTGTGCGCGCCGGTGAGCGTGAAGAAGAGGTTCGCCCAACTGGGCCTGGCCACGGGCGCGTTGGTCGTCGCGGCCGGCTGGTGGGTGGCGCTCGTCGAGCTGTGGCCGGCGTCCTCGCGCCCCTACATCGGCGGCTCGCAGAACAACAGCTTCCTTGAACTGACCTTCGGCTACAACGGGTTCGGCCGCCTCAGCGGCGACGAGACCGGCAGCGTCGGAGGCGGCGGTGGCGGCGGCGGCGGTACCGGCCAGTGGGGTGCCACCGGCTGGGACCGGATGTTCAACTCCGAGATCGGCAGCCAGATCTCCTGGCTGCTGCCCACCGCGCTGATCCTGCTCGTCGCGGGCCTGGTGGCCACGCGCAAGCTCAACCGCACGTCGGTCAGGCGCAGTTCGATGCTCGTGTGGGGCGGCTCGCTGGTGACGACCCTGGTCGTCTTCAGCTACATGGCCGGCATCTTCCACCAGTACTACACGATCGCGCTGGCCCCCTACATGGCCGCCGTCATCGGCATCGGCGCCGGCTCCCTGTGGGAGAGGCGCGGCGAGATCTGGGCGTCGATCACCCTCGCGGCAGCGGTGGTCGCGGCGGGTGTCTGGGGCTACGTGCTCCTCAACCGCACCTCCGACTACCTGCCCTGGCTGAAGTGGCTGGTCCTCCTCGGCTCCCTGGCCGGCGCGCTCGGCCTGATCTTCGTGGCGAAGATCGGCCGCCAACTCGCCCTCGCGGCAGTCGGCTTGAGCATCGTGGCAGGCCTGGCGGGCCCGGCGGCGTACACCCTCTCCACGGTCAACTCCGCGCACACCGGCTCCATCCCGACGGCCGGTCCGGCCGGCGCCAGCATGATGGGTGGCGGCGGCGGTCCGGGCGGCGGTGGCGGTCGCGGCGGCTTCGGCGGCGGCAACCGCACCGGCGGCACGGGCACCATGCCCGGTCAGCAGGGCGGCAACGGCGGCACCACCCAGAACCAGGGCGGCGGCTTCCCCGGCGGCGGTACGGGCACGATGCCCGGCGGCGGTACGGGCACCACACCCGGTGGCGGCGGTACGACCCAGAACCAGGGCGGCGGCTTCGGCGGCCAGACCGGCGACGGTGGCGGCATGGGCGGCGGCGGTGGCGTCGGCGGCCTGCTCAACGGCGCGACGGTCACCTCCGCGGCGAAGAAGCTCCTCCAGACGGACGCGAGCAAGTACACCTGGGTCGCCGCGTCCATCGGCTCCCAGAACGCCGCGAGCTACCAACTCGCCACCGGCGACCCGGTGATGGCGATCGGCGGCTTCAACGGCACCGACCCGTCGCCGACGCTGGCCCAGTTCAAGAAGTACGTGGCGGACGGCAAGATCCACTACTTCATCTCGGGCGGCACCGGAATGGGCGGCAGCAGCACGGGCAGCTCCTCGCAGATCTCCTCGTGGGTCGAGAAGAACTACAAGAAGGTGACGGTCGGTTCGGCCACCTTCTACGACCTGACGCAGAAGACGAGCAGCTGACGGTTCTCCACTGATCAGGGGCGGTGACCACACGGTCACCGCCCCTCTTCGTGTCTGCCGTATCTCTGTTGTACGCCGTATAGGACCTGTTCTACGGTGTACAACATGCCGACTTCCCCAGCCTCCCAAGGCGTCCAAGGCACCCAAGGCCTCCAGGGCCACCCCCAGCGCTGGATCGTGCTCGGAGTCATCTGCCTGGCGCAGCTCACCGTGCTGCTCGACAACACCGTCCTGAACGTCGCGATCCCCTCGCTCACCCGCGAACTCGACGCGAGCACCGCGGACATCCAGTGGATGATCAACGCGTACTCGCTGGTGCAGTCGGGGTTGCTCCTGACGGCGGGCAGCGCGGCCGACCGGTACGGCCGTAAGAAGATGCTGATCGCGGGTCTCGTGCTGTTCGGCGTGGGTTCGCTGGTGGCCGGACTCGCCCAGTCCACAGGGCAGTTGATCGCCGCGAGGGCCGGAATGGGCGTGGGTGGGGCGCTGCTCATCACGACCACCCTGGCCGTCGTGATGCAGATCTTCGCCCCCGAGGAACAGCCGAAGGCGATCGGCATCTGGGCCGCGGTCAACGCCCTCGGCTTCGCGACCGGCCCGCTCCTCGGCGGCTTCATGCTGAACCACTTCTGGTGGGGCGCGATCTTCCTGATCAACATCCCGGTCGCGGCACTCGCGCTGGTAGCGGCGGTGGCCCTCGTCCCCGAGTCGAAGAACCCGCGCGGCGACCGCCCCGACCTCCTGGGCGCCCTGCTCTCCACCATCGGCATGGCCGCGCTGGTCTACGCGATCATCTCCGGCCCGGCGCACGGCTGGACGTCCGGGCGGGTGCTGCTCACCGGCGCGGTGGCGATCGTGGTGTTGGCGGCCTTCGCGTACTGGGAGAACCGTGTCCCGTACCCGATGCTCGACCTGTACTTCTTCCGCGACCGCCGCTTCACGGGCGCGGTCACCGGGGTGGTCCTCATCACCTTCGGCATGGCCGGCTCGCTCTTCCTGCTCACCCAGCACCTCCAATTCGTCCTTGGCTACGGCCCGTTGGAGGCGGGTGTCCGTACGGCGCCGCTCGCTCTGGCGATCGTCGCGCTCAACTTCTCGGGGCTGGCGGCGAAGTGGACGAAGCGGCTCGGGGCACCGGTTTCCATCGGCCTGGGGATGGTGCTGATGTCGGCGGGGCTGGTGTCGATCGCGTCGCTTGCGCCCGCGGGGTACACGGGGACTTTGGTGGGACTGTTGCTGATCGGGGCGGGGGCGGCGATCGCCAACCCGGCGATGGCTCACGCGATCATGAGTGCGATTCCGCCGGAGAAGGCGGGGGTCGGGGCCGGGATCAACGGGACGTTGGGGGAGTTCGGGAACGGGCTGGGCGTCGCGGTGTTGGGGGCGGTGCTGAGTTCCCGGTTCGCGGCGGTGTCCCTGCCGGTCGGCTTGGCGGCGGCGACTTCGGCCGAGGAGAGGCGGAGGGTGACCGATTCCTTCGCTGCGGGGCTGGAGGCCAGCCAGTTGGTGGGGGCGGTCGCTGTTTTGGTCGGAGGGTTGCTCGCTGCGGCGTTGTTGTGGCGGGCGGAGCGGGCAGACTCGGAGGTGGTGGTCGCTCAGTAGTGTCTGCGGGTGGGTTGTGGCCGGTCGCGCTCACGCGGCGGAAGCCGCATATGTCACAGCCCCGCGCCCCTGATTACAGTGATCCGGGATCTGGATCTTGAGGAAGGTGCGTCATGGCCAAGGCAACCCCGTCGACAGGGCGTTCTGCGCGCACCAGCGTCTGGCTCGAGACGAAGACGCGCCGGGGCGGGCGCGGCGGCGGGCAGCCCTCCGGCCTCGATCGCACCCGCATCACCGAAGTCACCGTGAGACTGCTGGACGCCGAAGGCCTGGCCAAGTTCTCGATGCGGAGGCTCGCCGCCGAGCTGAACGTGACCGCGATGTCCGTCTACTGGTACGTCGACACCAAGGACGACCTCCTCGAACTCGCCCTGGACGCCGCTTTCGGGGAGTTGCGGTTGCCCGATCCGGAGGCCGAGGGCGAGGAGTGGCGCGACCAACTCCGCATGCTGGCAACGGAGTACAGGTCCCTGCTGGTCCGCCACCCCTGGCTGTCGCCGCTGGCCGGTACCTTCCTCAACATCGGGCCGAACTCCCTGGCCTTCTCCCGTGTCGTACAGCGCGTGATCCGCCGCACGGACCTGCCGGAACACGGCCTGACGGGCGCGATCTCGGCGGTCTTCCAGTTCGTGTACGGCTACGGCACGATCGAGGGCCACTTCTTCGCCCGCGTCGCCGACACCGGCATGACCCCCGACGACTACTTCCGCCACGCCATGACCACGTTCGACGGGGCCCCGACAACCGCCGAGGTCGTGGAGGAGTCCAAGCAACTCATGGCGGCCCGGGGCGGCGACACGGTCGCGGAGATGATGAACCGCGACTTCACCTTCGCCCTGGACCTGCTGGTGGCGGGCATCGAGGCGATGGTGAAACGAGACGGCGGCACCAAATAGCCCGTCCGGCGTTTGAGGACGAGGCCCCTTCAGGGCCGACGGGGGGTCTGGGGGCGGAGCCCCCAGCACCACCTCAGCCCTCTACGAGCCGCGCCGGAAAACCGCCGGTGGCAACCGGTCCCCAATTCTCCGGTGTGATCCGAATGATCGACTTCCCCTGCTTCACCATCGCCGCCCGGTACTCGTCCCAGTCGGGGTGCTCCCCGGAGATGTTCCGGAAGTACTCGACGAGGGCTTCCACGGACTCCGGTGAGTCGATGACCTCGGCCGTGCCGTCGATCTGGACCCACGGGTCGTTCCACTCGTCGCTCAGGACGACGATGCTGACCCGGGGATCCCGCTTGGCGTTACGGGTCTTGGCCCGCTCGGGGTACGTGGAGACGACGATCCGCCCGGAGTCGTCCACCCCACAGGTCAGCGGCGAAGCCTGAGCGCTGCCGTCGGCCCGCCGGGTCAGCAGCAGCGCGCGATGGCGGGGTCGTACGAAGTCCAGCAGCTCGTCCAGGCTGACTTTGGTGTTGGTCGCGATGTTCGGTGCCATACGCCCAGCCTAGGCGCACGGCCCCCGCTCACGCCTGCGGCAGCGACTCCCCCTGCACCGCCTGGACGTCCAGCTCGACCTTGAGCGTCGTACCGATCGCCGCGATGCCCGCCTGGACGACCTGGTTGTAGTTCATCGCGAAGTCCTCGCGGTGCAGTTCCGTGGTCGCCCGGAACGCGGCGCGCGTGCCGCCCCAGGGGTCGGCTCCGGTGCCGAGGTAGGCGAGGTCGAGGGCGACCGGTCGTACGACACCGTGGAGGGTCAGCTCGCCGGAGACGGTCCAGCGGTCGGAGCCGGCCGGGGTCAGCCCCGTCGAGGAGTAGGTGATCTCCGGGTAGCGGGCCACGTCCAGGAAGTCCGCCGAGCGCAGGTGGTCGTCGCGCATGCCGTTGCCGGTGTCGATGGACGCGGCCCGGATGACCGCCTCCACCCGGGACTTGGCGATGTCGTCGGGCGCGATCTCGACCGTGGCGGCGAAGTCGGTGAACCGCCCGCGCACGCTGGAGATCCCCAGGTGCTGGGCGACCGCGCCGACCGTGGAGTGGGCGGGGTCGACCGTCCAGGGCCCGGGCGGCGGCAACTCCGTACCGCCCTGCCGCGCCAGCGTCACCGTGCCGACCTCGGCCCGCCCTCCCCCAGAGGGGGGACCCCCAGCGGTGACGATCGCGGTGGCGGCCGCGGGCGCGTACCCGACGGCCGTGACGATCACGGTGTACGGCCCGGGCGCCAGCGGGTTCACGTCCCGCACCGCCCCCTCCGCGTCCGCCTCGGCCCGCAGCACCTGCGTCCCGGTCATGTCGGTCACCGTGACGACCGCGTGCGACACGGCCCATCCGTCGCGGGTACGGATCTTCGCGGTCAGTCCCATGTCCCTCTAACTCCCAGCCGTACAACCGTGGATCGGTAGAAACAGAACCGGCCCGCGCAACGCGCCTCCGCTCGGGACGCGTTGCGCGGACCGGGGTGTCAACTACTCGCCGGGGTGGGCGAGTTCGATGTCGTGGCCGTCGGCTCCGCGGCCGTTCACCGTGAGGGCGGTCGCGACCGGCGGGTAGCCCGTCGCGATCACCGTGTACTCGCCGCCGCTCAGGTCGGTGAAGGCGTACGCCCCGTCCGGACCGGTCGTGGCGGTGCCGACCACGTTGCCCGCCGCGTCCACGAGGGTGACGCGCGCGTCGGCCAGCGGGCCGTGCGGGGCGCGGACCACGCCCAGAACCTGCGCGCCGGAGTCCAGGTCGATCTCGACCCGGGTGACCCCGGTGCCGCCGACCTCGACGGGCAGCGCGCGCGGCCGGTACCCGGCGGCGTTCACCGCGACGGTCACGGCCCCGGGCACCAGCTCCGCGAAGGCGAACTCGCCCTGCTCACCGGTGATTCCGCTGGACAGCAGGTCGCCGCGCACATCCGTCACGATGACCATCGCGTCCTTGACGGGCAGCCCCGTCTCGGCCGCCCGCACGAGCCCGTTCAGCCCGCTGGTACCGCTCAACAGCACGTCGTACGACACCGGTTCGGCGCCGTTGACGACGACCGTGGACGCCTGCGGCTGGAAGCCGTCGGCGGAGGCGATCAGGACGTACGAGCCGACGCTCGGCGCGTCCAGCGCGTAGGAGCCGTTCGCCTGCGTGACCGAGCGGCCCAACTGGCGTCCCCCGAGGGAGATCAGGGTGACGGCGGCCTGCGGCACGGGCGCGCTCTCGGCACCGCGGACGAAGCCCCGGACGGGAATCCCACCCGAGAGGGGTGTGGAGTCGGATGCGGTCACGGGTGCGGTCTCCTCCCCCACCACCGTTGCCACGGCGGCGAGTTGCTCAGTTCCTTCAGTGGCCCAACTCGGCGTCTTCTGCTCGGCAGGCGCGGGGATCTCCGCCGCGTCCAGCACGCCCACGGCCTCCTCGGCCGCCTGGGCCAGCCCGCCGGAGGTCCGCAGCGGGACCTCCTTGATGAACATCACGACGAGGAAGGAGATGAGCGCGAAGGGCGCCGCGTACAGGAACACATCGGCGATGCCGTGGCCGTAGGCGCTCTCCAGCCAGGTGCGGACCGTGCTGGGCAGGGCGTCCATGTCGGGCAGCGCGCTGCTGCCGACGGCCTTCGCGGCGGCGGCCTGCGACTGCGGGTCCAGGGAGGCGACGGTGTCCTTGGCGTAGTGCGTGATCCGGCCGGACATGACCGAGCCGAGCACGCCGACGCCGACCGCGCCGCCGAGCGAGCGGAAGAAGCTCACCGTGGAGGAGGCCGCGCCGAGGTCCTTCGGGGTGACCTGGTTCTGCGTGGACAGCACGAGGTTCTGCATCATCGTGCCGACGCCGATGCCCAACATGGCCATGTAGATGGACAGTTCCCAGTACGGGGTGTCGTAGCGCATCAGGCCGAGCAGGCCCAGACCGGCGGTGAGGAAGAGACCGCCGGCGACCAGCCAGCCCTTCCAGCGGCCGGTCTTGGTGATGAAGCGGCCGGAGACCATCGACGCGACGAACAGTCCGCCGATCATCGGGATCGTCATGACACCGGACATCGTCGGGGACTTGTCGCGGGCCAGCTGGAAGTACTGGGAGAAGAAGACCGTGCCCGAGTACATGCCGACGCCGACGAACAGCGAGGCCAGCGAAGCGAGCGAGACGGTGCGGTTGCGGAACAGGCGCAGCGGGATGATCGGCTCGCTCGCCCGCGTCTCGGTGAACACGAACAGCAGCGCCAGCACGACCGTGCCGCCCACCATCGCGTACGTCTGCCACGACAGCCACTCGTACTTGTCGTCGGCGAAGGTCACCCAGACCAGCAGCAGCGAGGCGGCCGCGGTGATGAAGAAGGCGCCGGTCCAGTCGACCTTGACCTTCCGCTTGGCGACCGGGAGGTTCAGCGTCTTCTGGAGCACGACCAGCGCGATCAGCGCGAACGGGATACCGACGAACAGGCAGTAGCGCCAGCCGAGCCACGAGGTGTCGGTGATCACGCCACCGAGCAGCGGACCGCCCACGGTCGCCACGGCGAAGGTGGCACCGGTGTAGCCGGAGTACCGGCCGCGCTCGCGCGGGGCGATCATCGCGGCCATCACGACCTGGACGAGGGCGGAGAGACCGCCGGCGCCGAGGCCCTGGATGACACGGGCGCCGATCAGCATCGCCGGGTTCTGCGCGAGGCCCGCGACGACCGATCCGATGATGTAGATGACCAGGGATATCTGGACCAGGGCCTTCTTGCTGACCAGGTCGGCCATCTTGCCCCACAGCGGCACCGATGCCGTCATGGAGAGCAGGGCCGCGGTGACGACCCAGGTGTAGGCCTCCTGGCCGCCGCCCAGGCTGCCGATGATGGTCGGCAGGGCGTTGGTGACGATCGTCGACGAGATGATCGCGGCGAACAGGCCGAGCAGCAGCCCGGAGAGCGCCTCCATGATCTGCCGGTGCGTCATCGGAGCGCCGTCGGGGGCAGCGGGGGATGCCCCTCCGTGCTTGGCGTGAGCCCGCACACCGGCTGGTGTGGTCGTTGCCATGAGCTTCCTTTTCTTCCGTGCTTATGCGGGTGTACGGGTGGTGTGTTCGAGTTCGTGGTGGGGGGAGTGGGGGGCTTCGGCCCCGACGGGAGGGGGCGGGGGCTGTGCGGCTCGGCAGTCGTCGAAGCTCGCCCGGAGCCGGGTCATCAGCCCGATCAGCTGCCCGACCTCCTCGTCGCTCCAGTCGCTCAGCCGGTCGGCGAGCAACTGGGCGGTCCGTCGCGACAGTTCGTCCACCTGGGCCCAGCCGCTGGGGGTGAGGCGCAGGATGCGGGAGCGTTTGTCCGCGGGGTCGGGGGAGCGTTCGATCCAGCCCCGGTCGGCGACGTGCGCGACATGGCGGCTGGTCACGGACATGTCGACGGCGAGCAGCTCCGCGAGCCTGCTGATGCGCATGTCGCCGTGCCGGCCGAGGAGAGTCAGTACGGCCACGGAGCCGGCGGGACAGTCGGACGGCAGGACCCGCCCCAACTCCCTGCGTACGGCGCCGAAGGCACTGAACTGACGGATCAGCTCCTCGTACTGCGCCTGCTCGGCCATCACACCTCCCATGTTCGTTGCTTGGGGCAACCATAAGAGCGTAAGAGAGGTTGGTTGCTACAGGCAAATAAAACGGCCGAGTGCGAGACAAAAAGTTGGCAAAGGCAAGCATTTCTGAACGTAAATCCGCAGGTGGGAAACCCTGTCCGAGGCCCCGCGCTTGGGTGTCCCCCGGGGATTCGCTAGTGTCTCGGCCCATGGCAAACACCCAGGGCCCCGAGGGCAACTACGACCCCGCCGGCAGCACCCAGATGTTCCGTGCCTTCGTCGACGAGACCCCACAGGGCGGCGCGCCGCAGGCCGCACCCACGGCCTCGGCCGGACCCCGCGTCGGCCTGATCATCGGCGTCGTGGTCGCCGTGCTGGTCGTGGCGGCGGTGGCCTACCTGGCCTTCATGTAACTCCGACCGCGTCACCTGGGCGGTGGTCTACCGGTCCGACCCCAAGGGCAACCGGTAGACCGTCGACTCCCGCACCCGGAACCCGAGCCGCTCGTACAGGCGGTTCGCCGCGACACGGTCCGGCCGCGAGGTGAGATCGACGGTCCGCGCCCCGGCCTCCCGGCCGATCCGCAGTGCCTGCTCGATGAGCAGCGCGGCGATCCCCCGCCCCCGGGCCGAGCTGTCGACGACGACGTCCTCGACGCGCCCGCGCAACCCGGACGGCACGGGAGACATCACCAGCGTGAGAGTGCCGACGATCGCGCCCTCGACTCGCGCGACCAGCACGGTGTTCGTCGCGCACGAGACCAGCCGCTCGACCGCTGCCCGGTCGAGGATCTCGGCCGTCGAGGACAACTGCGGCAGCAACCGCCCGAACGCGCCCACGAGTTCCTCGGTCGCCTCGCGCACGATCTCCACCTGAACGTCCATGCCGCGGAGCCTATCGACCGGCTCCGGCCCGCCCTACTTCCACGCGACCGTCACGTCCCGCGTCTCGATGTGCATCCCCAGTGGCACGCGCCAGGCGTCGACGCACACGGTCCAGGTCTTGTCCTTGCGCCCGTTCGCCGTGATCGGCACGGGAAGCTGCTCGGTGGAGTCGATCGTCGCCCAGTCGATCCCGAGGGCGCCGATGATGTGCGTCCCGAACGTCACCGTGCCCGAACGCACCGCCGTGCCCCCGGAGTTGCGGAAGCCCAGGGTGACGTCCTCGCACCAGCGCTGATCCGTGGCCTCGCGCACGGGGTCGCCCCAGCTGAGGGCGGCGGGGGTGGCGGGAGCCCTCGTAGGAACGGCAGTTGGGGTCGGTGACGGTGAAGGGGCGCTGCTACGACGGGACTTGGCGCCCGTGGGTGAAGAGGTGGCCGGTGGAGATGCCGAAGTCTCCCTGGTGTCCGGTGATTTGCCGGCTGCGGGTGACCTCGGGGCGTCGAGCGGCACCAGCGTGACGCTCCCGGTCGGGCGTACCGCCGTGGCCGATGGGCGGGGCGGGCCGACCGCCACGTAGCCGCCGTCACTGTTGGCCGCGCAGGCGGTCAGGAATGCGGCGAGGCAGGCGACGGCCGCCGACGCGTCCAGGAGGGCGCACCGGCGGCCACGTGTCCGGGTCGCTCGGAGCATCGCGCCATGGTGGCTGACACTCCGTCAAATAGGAACCCTTGTGACCCTGTTGGGGGTCAGTCCGAGATCAGGCCCTCGCGGAGCGTCGAGAGGGTGCGGGTCAGCAGCCGGGAGACGTGCATCTGGGAGATGCCGACCTCCTCGCCGATCTGCGACTGGGTCATGTTGGCGAAGAAGCGCAACATGATGATCCGGCGCTCACGGGGCGGCAGTTTGGCGAGGAGGGGCTTCAGGGACTCCCGGTACTCCACGCCTTCCAGGGCCGTGTCCTCGTAGCCGAGGCGGTCCGCCAGCGAGCCCTCGCCGCCGTCGTCCTCGGGGGCCGGGGAGTCGAGCGAGGAGGCCGTGTACGCGTTGCCGACCGCGAGGCCGTCGACGACGTCCTCCTCGGACACGCCCAGGACCGCGGCGAGTTCGGGGACGGTCGGCGACCGGTCCAGCTTCTGGGAGAGCTCGTCGCTGGCCTTCGTGAGGGCCAGCCGCAGCTCCTGAAGGCGACGCGGGACACGCACCGACCACGACGTGTCGCGGAAGAAGCGCTTGATCTCGCCCACGACGGTCGGCATCGCGAACGTCGGGAACTCCACCCCGCGTTCGCAGTCGAACCGGTCGATCGCCTTGATCAGGCCGATCGTGCCGACCTGGACGATGTCCTCCATCGGCTCGTTGCGGGAGCGGAAACGCGCGGAGGCGTACCGCACGAGCGGGAGGTTGAGCTCGATGAGGGTGTCCCGGACGTAACCACGCTCGGGGCTGTTCTCGTCGAGTGCGGCGAGCCGCAGGAAGAGGGAGCGGGACAGGGTGCGGGTGTCGATGGCTCCCGTGGTCGGGAGGGCCGGGGCCGGTACGGCGGGTACGGCCTCAAGGACCGTAACGGCGTCGAGTGCGGGCTCAGCGTCGCTCTTGGTGAGCGTGAGCACCTTCGAGCTGCCCTGGTCTGCGGACATGCCACCCCCTTTGGGTCGCGGGACGGTCGCGGCGATCGCCCCCGTCTGGGGAGCGGTGCCTTCACCTGAATACCGGAGCCGGGGCCACGGCAAACGCGCTTCCCGCAGAATGTCACATGTCGGCAACACGCTGTAGTGACATGTCGACATGTCTGTGACGAATCAGCCCTGGAAACAGGGGGTCTGACGGCTTTTCAGCGCAGAACTGTCGGGAAAGGGCCCCGTGAGCGATTCGTTCGTACCGGTGACAGCTCGCTCAGGCTTTCGGTTATGCCCCGATACGGCTCCGCCAGGGGTTCCGATACGGGTGGATACGGCCGGATGCGGCCCGCTTCGGCTGCTACGCCTCGATGCGGTTCGCGGAGCGCAGCCGCTGGAAGCTGCGCGCGAGGAGCCGGGAGACGTGCATCTGGGAGACGCCGAGCTCCGCGCTGATCTGCGACTGGGTGAGGTTGCTGTAGTAGCGCAGCAGCAGGATCCGCTGTTCCCGCTCGGGGAGTTGGACGAGGAGGTGGCGGACGAGGTCGCGGTGTTCCACGCCGTCCAGGGCCGGGTCCTCGTAGCCGAGCCGGTCGAGCAGGCCGGGCAGTCCGTCGCCCTCCTGGGCGGCCTCCAGGGAGGTCGCGTGGTACGACCGGCCGGCCTCGATGCAGGACAGCACCTCGTCCTCGCCGATGCGCAGCCGCTCGGCGATCTCGGCGGTGGTCGGGGTGCGCCCGAAGGCGGTCGTCAGGTCCTCGGTCGCCGCGTTGACCTGCACCCACAACTCGTGCAGCCGGCGCGGGACATGGACCGTGCGGACGTTGTCACGGAAGTACCGCTTGATCTCGCCGATGACGGTCGGCATCGCGAACGTCGGGAACTGCACGCCTCGGTCCGGGTCGAAGCGGTCGATGGCGTTGATCAGACCGATGGTGCCGACCTGGACGACGTCCTCCATCGGCTCGTTGCGGGAGCGGAAACGCGCGGCCGCGTAGCGCACGAGCGGGATGTTCGCCTCGATGAGCGCCCCGCGTACCCGGTTGTGCTCCGGCGTGCCCGGCTGGAGCCCCTTGAGCTGGCCGAAGAGCACCTGGGTGAGGGCCCGGGTGTCCGCGCCGCGGCTGCGCGGCGGAGCGGCTGCCACGGGGGTCTGGGCGGGCGCCTCGTCCTGGGGCGGCGCTGTACTGGCCGACACGGTCAACGCCACACCTCTTCAATAGGTCAACTTCAATAGGTCAACTCATCCGTCAAAAGCGGTCATAGCATCACAAGACATGTGCACTGTGTGCAAGCACCGCCTAATACCGTGTTAAGCCGTGTTGAGCAACAAAAGCCCCCTGCCGTGACGGCAGGGGGCTCCGCGGGGGGTTTCGAGCTGACGGGCTCAGACCTCGTAGTCGGCGATCACCCATGTGGCGAACTCGCGCCACAGCGCGACGCCGGCCTGGTGCGCCGGGTGCTCGATGTACCGCTTCAGGGCGTCGGGGTCGTCGGCCGCCGAGTTGATCGCGAAGTCGTAGGCGATGGGGCGGTCGCTGATGTTCCAGCCCAGCTCCCAGAAGCGCAGTTCCTCGATCAGGTCGCCGAGCGGGCGGAACGCCTCGACGCCGGCCACGACGCGCGGGTCGTCGCGCTCGACACCCTCGTTGAGCTTGAAGAGGACGAGGTGGCGGATCATCTGCGCGCTCCTGGTGGGTGGTTGGCTACTGCGCCCCGTCGGCCAGCCAGGTCATGAAGTCGCCGATGGCCTTCGCGGCGTCCGATATGCCCTCGAAGCCTATCTGGACGTAGTCGGCCGCCTTGGACGGGTCCGTGATGATCACGTACAGCGCGAAGACCACGAGCAAATAGACGGCGATCTTCTTAGCGTTCACCGCCATCGCGGCCTCCCCTGTGACTCCGTGCCCGTGGGCCCCCTGTTGCCGGCGGTGAGTGTAACCTTCACGGCCCTTTTTTGGATCAATCAGGGATCAACCAGGGGGCAACGGCCCGCAGGTGAGGGGCTGTTGCCGGCATCACGCACGAAGGGCCCCGTCTCTCGACGGGGCCCTTCAGAAGCGGTAGCGGAGGGATTTGAACCCTCGGTGACTTGCGCCACACTCGCTTTCGAGGCGAGCTCCTTCGGCCGCTCGGACACGCTACCGAGAGAGACCTTACAACAAGGTGGGGCGTGGTTTGAAATCGGTAATCGGAGGCCTGCGACGGGTCCTGCTACCGATCCCGCTACCGGTCCCGGAAGAACTCCGTGAGCAGGTGGGCGCACTCGTCCGCGAGGACGCCCTCGATCACCTCGGGGCGGTGGTTGAGCCGCCGGTCGCGGACGACGTCGAAGAGCGAGCCGGCCGCGCCCGCCTTCTCGTCGCGGGCGCCGTAGACGACCCGGTCGACCCGGGACTGCACCAGCGCGCCCGCGCACATCGTGCAGGGTTCGAGGGTGACGACGAGTGTGCAGCCCGACAGCCGCCACTCGCCGGTCTCCGCCGCCGCGCGCCGGATCGCGAGGACCTCGGCGTGCGCCGTCGGATCGCCGGTGGCCTCGCGTTCGTTGTGCCCGGTGGCGAGCACGGTCGTACCGTCCGGGGACAGTACGACCGCGCCGACCGGGACGTCGCCGCCCCGGGCGGCCGCTCCGGCCGCGTCCAGGGCGAGCCGCATAGCGGCCCGCCAGCGGTCGCCTACCGGGTCCGGAGTCCCTTCTGTGCGTGCTGTGGTCAGCGGACGGTCTCCAGGACCTCCGAGGCCCCCAGGGCCTCGGCGATGGAGCTCAGCGCGTCGTCGGCGTCCAGGAGACGCAGTTCCTTCTCGCCGACGCCCAGGTCGTCGAGGATCTGGACGTCGCCGACGGGGCTGTGCGGAACGGCCTCGGCCGAGGAGGTGCCGGCCTCGTCGTCGTCCTCCCCGTCCTCGCTTTGAGGATCACCGTCCTCGGTACCGTCGAGGTCGAGGGAGTCCAGGTCGACGACATCGTCGTCGTCCGGATCCCGTCCGAGCAGCTCGTCGGTGAGCAGGATCTCGCCGTACGAGCTGCGGGCTGCGGCAGCGGCGTCCGAGACGTAGATCCGGGGGTCCTCCTCGCCGTCGATGCGGACGACGCCGAACCAGGCGTCCTCCTGCTCGATGAGCACCAGCACCGTGTCGTCCTCGGGCGAGGCTTCACGGGCCAGTTCGGCCAGATCCGACAGGCTCTCGACATCGTCGAGCTCTGTGTCGCTCGCTTCCCACCCGTCTTCGGTGCGCGCGAGCAGTGCGGCGAAGTACACCGTGACTCTCCCACTGGTCATAGGTGTGCCGGTTGGGGGTCCCCCCGGCTGAGGTTGCGGGCGGGGAGAGCTCGTGCTCCGAGCCCCACCCACTCGGAATCGTGGCAGAAACAAGGCGTCCAGGGGACGTCTTCGGCTCCCTGTGTCCGCCCGTTTTGATCGACCACCAGCGGGATCGTACGCGGCGATCGCCTTGCACACGCACCCGGTTGGCCTTACAAGCTGCTGTGAGACAGGCCTCGACTACCAGCGGAACGTGCGCATACGCATGGCGTGGCGCAGCCGGGCGACCTTGGCGCGCCGGGGCTGGACCCGGTCGCGCAGCTCGCGCGCCTCGGTCAGCTCGCGCAGGAACTGGGCCCGGCGCCGCCTGCGCGCGGCATCGCTCTCCCGGTTCTCCTGCTGCGACGGGTCCTCGTGGGACTCACGGTCAGGCATCGGTTCACCACCCCGTTCCGTCCTTCCCACTTTCCCCCGGACGGGCGGTTTGATGCCAGTGCGGGCGGGATCGGGGCCGGTGGGCGGGCTGATCGCGGCCGGCGCGGGCGGGGACCGCGGCCGCCGCGGGCCCCGGCTACTGTTGTGGACATGCGTCTCCACGTCGTCGACCACCCCCTGGTCGCCCACAAACTCACCACGCTGCGCGACCAGCGCACCGACTCCGCGACCTTCCGCCGCCTCGCCGACGAGCTGGTCACCCTGCTCGCCTACGAGGCCACGCGCGACGTGCGCACCGAACAGGTCGACATCACGACGCCGGTCGCCTCGACCACCGGCGTCAAGCTGTCCTACCCGCGCCCCCTGGTCGTGCCGATCCTGCGGGCCGGCCTCGGCATGCTGGACGGCATGGTCCGCCTGCTGCCCTCCGCCGAGGTGGGCTTCATGGGCATGGTGCGCAACGAGGAGACCCTCCAGGCGTCCACGTACGCCACGCGCATGCCCGAGGACCTCTCCGGCCGCCAGGTGTACGTCCTGGACCCGATGCTGGCCACCGGCGGCACCCTGGTCGCCGCGATCCGCGAGCTGATCAAGCGCGGCGCCGACGATGTGACGGCCGTGGTGCTGCTCGCCGCCCCCGAGGGCGTCGAGATCATGGAGCGCGAGCTGGCGGGCACCCCGGTGACCGTCGTGACCGCCTCGGTCGACGAGCGCCTGAACGAGCACGGCTACATCGTCCCGGGCCTGGGCGACGCGGGCGACCGCCTGTACGGCGCGGCCGAGTAAGTCTCCATCGACACCCGATTCCCGTACGGCTCTTACCTGCCGTACGGGAATCGGGTGTTGTCGTACGACCGCTCTCCTACGACTGCTCTCGTACGGCTACGAGCACGCCTTCGGTGACGCACTGGCCGTCGGCTCGGGTCCGGCCAGCGCGGCCAGGGCCTCGTCGGCGGCCGCCTTCGCCGTGAGGTTCTTGAAGGCGGTGCCGATGACGAGGTCGACGGCGGTGCCCTTGCGGGTGGCCTCGGTGCGCCGCTCGGCGCCGGTGAGCTGGGTGGCGAGGACGGGCAGCGAGGTGTCGAGGGCGGAGGCGGGGCCGAGCAGCACGCCGGTGCCCTTGACCTTCTTGTCCCACTGCGCGGACGCGTTGCCCACGTCCCCGATCTTGAAGCCGCGCTTCTTCAGCTCGTCGGCGGTCGACTTGGCGAGGCCGCTGCGGGGCGTGGCGTTGTAGACGTTCACGGTGATCTGGGCCGGCTTCGGTACGGCGGCGCCCGCCTTCGTGCTCGCGGAGGGGCCGGCCTTGGTCGCGCAGGCGGCCTTGGGACCGGCCGCCGCGGCCTGCTTGCCGCCACCGGTGAAGACGTCGATGAGCTGCAACGTGCCCCACCCGCCCACACCCAGTACGGCGACGGAGGCGACCATCATGAGGACGAGCTTCCCGCGGCGCCGCGGACGGCGCATGCGCGGGTATTTGTCCCCCGTGATCCGGTACTGGCCGCCCATGCCTGGGGGAGTCAGCATGCTCATGAGCGCAGCGTAGTGCGCCCGGGCGACGATGCCTACTAGATGATCATTCGACAGCGCCGAGACCAACCCGAAAGGACGAACGGTCCACCGGAAGGCGACCGTCCGAGCCCACGTCCGGGGCCTGGTGAAGGGTGCCGCTAGTCCAGTTCGAGGACGCGCGCGTGGAGCACCTGGCGCTGTTGCAGCGCGGCGCGGACCGCCCGGTGCAGGCCGTCCTCCAGGTACAGGTCGCCCTGCCACTTCACGACATGCGCGAAGAGGTCGCCGTAGAAGGTCGAGTCCTCGGCGAGGAGCGTTTCCAGGTCGAGCTGGCCCTTGGTCGTCACGAGTTGATCGAGGCGGACCGGGCGCGGCGCGACATCCGCCCACTGCCGGGTGCTCTCCCGGCCGTGGTCGGGGTACGGCCGGCCGTTTCCGATGCGCTTGAAGATCACACGGAAAGCCTACCGGTCATGACGTTCCGGGCGCAGCCATGGAGACGGAGTGCGACGCTGGAAAAGATGCCGTAAAGCCGGGCAAAACGGGAACAGGGGCCTGATATGAGTGACAGCGAGACGATCGCCGCCGGGTACGCCTTCACAGGACCTGCACTCGACCTGGGTGCCCTGCTGTGGGACGGGGCCTGTCTGCCCGACGCGCAGATCCGCATCCCCCTCCCGATGCTCAACCGCCACGGCCTGGTCGCCGGCGCCACCGGCACCGGCAAGACCAAGACCCTCCAGCTCATCGCCGAGCAGCTCTCGGCACAGGGCGTGCCGGTGTTCCTCGCGGACGTGAAGGGCGATGTGTCCGGGATCTCGGCGCCCGGCGTCACGAACGACAAGGTCGCGGGCAGGGCGGCGGAGGTGCGGCAGCAGTGGACGGCTACCGGCTTCCCGGCGGAGTTCTACGCCCTCGGCGGCATCGGCCACGGCATCCCCGTCCGGGCCACGATCACCGGGTTCGGCCCGGTGCTGCTGTCCAAGGTGCTCCAGCTCAACCAGACCCAGGAGCAGTCCCTCGGCCTGATCTTCCACTACGCCGACACCAAGGGCCTGGAGCTGATCGACCTCAAGGACCTGCGGGCGGTCGTCACCTTCCTCACCTCCGACGAGGGCAAGCCGGAACTGAAGAACATCGGCGGCCTCTCCACCGCCACGGCCGGCGTGATCCTGCGCTCCCTCACCGCCTTCGAGGCGCAGGGCATGGCCGACTTCTTCGGTGAGCCGGACTTCGACACGAGTGAGCTGCTACGCACGGCGCCGGACGGCCGGGGCATGGTCTCCGTCCTCGAACTGCCCGCCGTACAGGACAAACCGCAGCTCTTCTCGACCTTCCTGATGTGGATGCTCGCCGACCTCTTCCACGACCTCCCGGAGGTCGGAGACGCCGACAAGCCGAAGCTCGTCTTCTTCTTCGACGAGGCGCATCTGCTCTTCAACGACGCGTCCAAGGCCTTCCTGGACTCCATCACGCAGACCGTCCGTCTCATTCGCTCGAAAGGGGTCGGCGTCTTCTTCGTGACGCAGACCCCGAAGGACGTACCCGGCGACGTCCTCGCCCAGCTCGGCAACCGCGTCCAGCACGCGCTCCGCGCCTTCACCCCGGACGACCAGAAGGCGCTGAAGGCGACGGTCAAGACCTTCCCGAACTCCTCCTACGACCTGGAGGAGATCCTCACGGGCCTCGGCACAGGCGAGGCCGTGGTGACGGTCCTGAGCGAGAACGGCGCCCCGACCCCGGTCGCGGTGACCCGCCTGCGCGCCCCCGAGTCCCTGATGGGCCCGATCGACGCGGCGACCCTCGACGCGGCGGTCAAGTCCTCGTCCCTCTACGGCCGTTACGCACAGGCTGTGGACCGCGAGTCGGCGTACGAGAAGCTCACGACGGCGGAACGGCAGCCGCAGCCGCAGGAGAAGCCGAAGGCGGCAGCGAAGGAGGCTCCGCCCAAGGAGGACGAATCGATGGTCCAACAGGTCGTCGGCAGCGGCATGTTCAAGTCCCTGGCGCGTTCCGTCGGCACCCAGATCGGCCGCGAGATCACCCGCTCGCTCTTCGGTACGGCCCGGCGGAAGCGCTAGCCCCCGCCGGGCCGTTCTGCCTACGGCAGGTCAGCGCGCCCGTTCCTCGGGGGGCCGCTGCGGCTCGGGTCGGCGGACTTCCGGCTTGGGCGCGTTGCGGGCGGCCTCCGCGCGCAACAGGGCGCGCAGGACCGCGTACGGGTCGATGGGCATGGCTGTGTTCCTAGCGTCGCGGTGACGGATTGACCTCGGGGGACGGCCGGTCCGTCAGCAGCGCAGGACCACGGTGCGCAGGGCGCGCAGGGTGTACGGCGGCCAGGGCGGCGCGGGGAAGGCGCGGGCCTGGGGGTCCGGGGACGCCGGGTGCGGAGCGGGTGCGGGGCGCAGTGGCGCGGCGGGCCGGTGGACGGCGGGGGAGAGGGGCCGTAGGGCGGCGGTCGGGTCGAGGACGTCGTACTCGATGGTCGTCTCGGCGGACGACGCGGCCGGTGTCGCGCGCATCTCGGCGTGGGTGCCAGGGACGAGCAGGGCGAGCAGCAGCACGAGGGCCCGCAGCCAGACGCGGCTGCGGGGGAGGCTTCGTGCGGGGCTCACCCTCGTGCTCATGGAAGGTCATCTCCCAGCGGCCGTACGGCGTTCATCGCGGCGGGCGCGGAAACCGCCCGCACGGCCTACCAACGACGTTCACAGGGACTGGGGCACCTTCTTGGCGTGGCTCCTCATCCGGACGGCCGTGACGATCTCGACGACGCCGACCGCGACCAGCCAGATACCGCAGACCAGGGTGAGGACGGCGACCGAGCGGAAGGGCGAGTCGATCAGCACGATGCCGGCGATGAAGGTGACGATCCCGAGGAAGATCTGCCAGCCGCGCGCGGGCATCGCCTTGTCGTGGACGGCGGCCAGGGTCTGGGTGATGCCCCGGATCAGCCAGCCGATGCCGATCCACAGGGCGAGCAGCAGGATCGACTGCATCGGCCCGCGGAAGCAGAACAGGCCCAGCACGATCGACAGCGCGCCGCTGATGAACGCCAGCACGCGCAGCGAGGTCGCCCGGTGCGTGCCGAAGGCGGCGACCAGCTGGAAGACGCCGCTGATCAGCAGGTAGACGCCGAAGAGGATGCCGGCCGCGAAGAGGGACGCGCCGGGCCATACGAGGACCAGCACGCCGAGGATGAGGGAAGCGACGCCGGTGAGCAGAACGACCTGCCAGGCGGCTTTGGAGAGGGCGAAGAGGGGCCCTTCGAGTTCCTGCTCGTCATGCGGGGGGCGCGGGACACGGGTGTCGTGGGCGCGGCGGTCGTCGAACTCCGGGCCCCAGGAGGGGCCGCTCGGTGCCTCGGTCATGGTCCATGTTTTGACCGGGCACGGACGGCCCGCCACCGGGGCGGGCCACCTGGCTGACGGGGGTGCGGGGGCCGGCCGGCGGATGCCGACGAGGTTGTCGGGCGCTGGACGGGTGGTTTGGGCCGTGTGCGGAGTACGGGTCGGCGGGGGCCGGTCGCGCAGTTCCCCGCGCCCCTGGGAGATGGGGGCCGGGCGGGGTGTAGTGGCGGGGGGCTGCTCGTCGGTGGGCGGTTGCCGGGTGGAGGCTGACGCGGTTACTTGCCGCCGGCTGCCTTCGCCGCCTTGGCCGCGGCCTTCATCTCCTGCTTGTGGGCGCGGACCTTGGCCAGCGACTCGGGCCCGGTGATGTCGGCGACGGAGCGGTAGGACTTCGCCTCGCCATAGGCACCGGCGGCCTCGCGCCAGCCCTTGGGCGTGACCCCGAGCTGCTTGCCGAGCAGGGCGAGGAAGATCTGCGCCTTCTGCTTCCCGAACCCGGGCAGCTCCTCAAGCCGCTTGAGCAGCCCGGCTCCCGTGCCGACGCCCTCCCAGACGCCGCTCGCGTCCCCGTCGTAGTGCTCGACGAGGTACTGGCACAGCTGCTGGATCCGCTTGGCCATGGACCCCGGGTAGCGGTGCACGGCCGGCTTCTCGGAGAGCAGCGCGGCGAAGGCCTCGGGGTCCTGTGCGGCGATCTCCCGCGCGTCCAGATCGGTGGCCCCGAGCCGGTCGGCGATCGTCCGCGGCCCCTTGAACGCCCACTCCATCGGCACCTGCTGGTCGAGCAGCATCCCGACCAGCGCGGCGAGCGGGGAGCGGCCGAGGAGTTCGTCGGCTTCGGGGTCCTGGGCGAGGTGAAGGGTGACGTCCATGACCCCGATGATGCCTCCGCGCGGGTCAGAGCTCCACGTGAGGACTGGTGAACACCCCGCCGAAGTAGCCCTTCACGTCGTGCACGGTGATGCCGGCGCTCCTGCCGCAGATGTTGGCCGAGCCGTTCGGCACCGGGCCCGAGGCCGAGCCGCGGGCGACCCAGACGCAGCCGTCGCTGTTCTCCGTGGGGGCTCCTACGACCGTCTCGGCCTTGCCGTCCTTGTTCAGGTCGGCGAGGTGGACGGCCGCGCCGAACTGGTCCCCGGTCTCGACCGCGCCGGGCACGCCCGCCGTGTCCTGGGTGTATCCGGCGGCCTTGGCGGTCGTCAGGCCGGCGGCGGAGCCGCGCAGCAGGACCGCGGTGCCGGCCATCTTGTGCGTGCCGACGGCTTCGCCGGGGGCGCCGACGAGGACGTCGGCGTACTTGTCGCCGTCGACGTTCCCGATGGCGATCGACTGGCCGAACATGTCACCGTTCTCGGCGGCGCCGGGCACGCCCGCGGTGTCCTGCTGGTAGACCACCGGCTTCTGGTCTGCGGTGATGCCCTTCGCGCTGCCGTAGAGGACCTGGATCTCGCCGCCGCGGTGGGCCCAGCCGGCCGGGCCGCCGGACATGGAGTCGTCGTACGAGATGCCGGTGACGAGATCGCCGAAGCCGTCGCCGTTGACGTCCCCGATCGCGCCGGCGTGGCCGTCGGCGAGGGGAAGTTCGACGGGCTTGGGCAAGGACGGCAGGGGGTTGTCGGTGGCCATGCCGGGATAGAAGAGCACGGGGCCGCGCAGGTCGAGGTCCGTGGGTCCGGGCAGCCAGAACTGCTCGGCCCTGCCGTCGCCGTTGACATCGCCCACGACTACGCCTCGGGCGCCCCCGAGATTCATGTCGTCGACGGCGTGGGTCGCCTTGCCCGCGCGGGTGAAGGGCCCGGTGTAGGTGGCGGCGTCGCAGCCGGAGCCGACGCTCAGCTCCGGGGCGCCGTCGCCGTTCAGGTCCCCGGTGGCCAGGGCCTTCCCGAAGCCGCAGTACGTCCTGCCCTCGCCGTAGCCGGCCGGCGGGGAGACGGTCGAGCCGCCCTTCAGACCGCTCGGCCCGCCCCACACGACGGTCACGGTCCCCCGCAGCTCCTTGCTGCCGACCGCCTCACGCGGTGCTCCGACGATCAGGTCGGCGTACCCGTCCCGGTCGAGGTCGGCACTGGCCACGCTTCTGCCGAAGTCGTCCTCGTCCTCCGGGTCGCCGGGAACCCCGGCCGTCGCCTGGGTGACGACCGTCCTGCGGGTGGCGGTGACCGACGACGCCGAGCCGTACAGCACGACGACCGCGCCGGCCTCGTCCACGGCGCCGTTGGCGGCGCTCGGCGCCCCGACCGCGAGGTCCCGGTACCCGTCCCCGTTGAAGTCGTCCTGCACGGCGGCCGTGTTGGCCCCCTTGTAGGGCGAGGCGGCCGACGACGACGCCGAAGTGAGCGGGACGGCGACGGCGACGGCGGCGAGCACGACGGTCGCGGCGACAGCTCTGTGCAAGGGGGGACTCCTCGGTCGGGACATCAGGCGTACGCCTGGACACGCGAGGCGTTCGAATGGTTGTACGCCGTGCGTCGCGTCCCGCGGTCGTGACCTGCCGTTATGGCCGCCAGTACCCCAACGCGTGCACCCGCTCCCGCCGCACACCCAGTTCCTTGCGGACGTACGACGACAGCCCCCGCGTCGTCGCCGTGTCGCAGGTGATCCAGACGTAGGGGTCGGCGCTGCCCTTCAGCAGGTCGGGGAGTTCCGCGCGTACGCGGTCGGCCAGTCGGCCCCGGGGGTGGTGGCGGACCTCGTGGAGGGCCGGGTCGGTGCGGAAGGGGAGGTCGTCGGAGTCGCCCTCGAACCAGACCGTCGCCGGGACCGTCGAACCCACCGCTCCCAGCAGGGAGTTGATGGCGGGCAGCGACGCCGGGTCGCCGATCGCGAAGAGGTGGGAGGGGGCCGGGTCGGGCGTCTCGAAGCCCGTGCCCTGGACCGTCGCCTCGATGGTGTCGCCGGGCTTCGCGGCCCGCGCCCAGTCGCTCGCACACCCCTCGTGGAGGGCGAATTCGAGGCCGAACGTGCCGGCCGCCGGGTCGGGGTCGACCAGGGTGTACGCCCGCTGGTGCGGCTTGCCGGCGTTGTCGAACCAGAGGCGGACCCACATCGTGGGGTGGACGCCGGTCGCCGCGAGCATGCCGCCGTCGGTGAGGCGGAGGCGGCGGTAGCGCGGCGTGACGTCCTCGGCCCTCGTCACGGTGAACTCGTAGTCCTTCGCGCGCAGCAGTCTGAGAACCGCGCCCTCCCAACCGCGCCCCTGCACCATCGTCTCTTCACCCTTCGCGTACGCTTTCCTCATCAGTAACTAAGGTAAGGCTAACCTAAAAGCTGCCGGGAAACAGGCAGTCCTGATACGGAAGGGCCACAGGGTGACGACCGAGATCTACCGCGATGCCTGGGGAATCCCCCATCTGCGCGCCGGCACCGCCGACGAACTCGCCCGCGCCCAGGGCCGGGTCACCGCGCTCGACCGCGCCTGGCAGATCGAGGTCGAACGCCACCGCGCGCAGGGCACGTCGGCCTCCTTCCTCGGCCTCCACGCCCTGCCCTGGGACCTCTTCGCCCGCCGCGCCCGCCTCGACGACACGGCGAGACGTTGTTTCGCGGCCCTGGAGCGGCGGGACCCGGGGACTGCGCGCTGGGTACGGGCGTATGTCGACGGGGTCAACGAGGGTCTGGCGGCGGGCGCCCCGACCCCGGAGTTCGCCAAGTCCGGCCTCACCCCCGGCCGTTGGGACCCCTGGACTCCCCTCGGGGTCTGGCTAGCCACGCACATTCTCTTCGCAGGGTTTCCGGCCAAGCTCTGGCGTGAGGAGGCGATACGGCATCTCGGGGCGGACGCCGTCGGGCTGTTCGCCACCGACGGGCCCGGTACCTCCGGCAGCAACGGCTGGCTGGTGGGTGGGGAACGGACCACGACCGGGCGGGCCGTGCTCGCCGGTGATCCGCACCGGTTCATCGAGGAACCCGGCGTCTACCAGCAAGTCCACCTCTCCTGCCCGGAGTTCGACGTCGTCGGCCTCACCGTGCCCGGCGTCCCCGGCATCGCCCACTTCGGGCACACCGGCACCGTCGCCTGGGCCATCACCAACGCCATGGCCGACTACCAGGACCTCTACCGGGAACGGCTGCGGCGCACCGGCGCCGGGGTGGAAGCCCTTGACCCGGACGGCAGTTGGCGGCGCGCGGCCCGGTACACGGAGACCATCGAGGTGGCCGGCGAGGAGCCCGTCGAGGTCGAGGTCATCGAGACCGAACGCGGGCCCGTCGTCATCGGCGGGCCGGAAGGCCTTGAGGGCGGAGTCACCGTGCCGGTCGGCGTCCCGCCCCTCGCCGTCAGCCTGCGCTACCCGCCCCGCGTCACCGACGACCTCGGCTTCACCGCCCTGCTCCCCCTCCTCCGCGCCCGCCAAGTCGCCGACGTGGACCGGGCGTTCGACGACTGGGCCGAACCCGTCAACGTCGTCCAGGCCGCCGACACCGAGGGCGGCCTGCTGCACCGGGTCGCGGGCAAGGTGCCGTCGCGCGCCGAGGCCAACCGCACCCGGCTCGTCCCCGCCTGGGAACCCGGCCACGCGTGGACGGGCTGGCACGAACCGCTCCGCGGCCACCTCACCGACGACGGCATCGCCGTCATGGCCAACCAGCGCGGCCCCGCCACCCCGCTCGGCGTCGAGTTCGCCCCGAGCCACCGCGCCGACCGCATCACCGCGCTGCTCGCCGAACGCGAGAAGTGGTCCGCCGCCGACATGCCCGCGATCCACATGGACACCCATCTCGGCTCCGCCGCCCCCCTGTTGGACCACCTGGCCGCCCTCACCGCCCTCACCCCCGAGGCCTCCGCGCTCCGCGACCGACTGCTGACCTGGGACCGCCGCATGGACGCCGACAGCACCGACGCCGCCGCCTACGCGGCCGTGCGCGGCGCGGTCGTACGACGGCTCGCGGCGCACCCGGCGTTCGCCGCGCTGGCCGAACCGCCCGCGTACCCGGAGGTCTTCCTGCCCTGGCTCGCACTGCTCCCGCGCGTCGCCTTCGCGCTCGAACACCTGCTGAGCGCACGGGAGTTGTACGACATCGACCGGCCGGAGCTCGTACGGGCGGCGGTCGAGGAGGCCGCCGCCAAGCCGACCGGCACGTGGGGTGACACCCATCGCCTCACCCCCTGGCGGGCGTTCGGCGGGACCCCGACCCCCGGGCCCGGCCTGTCCGGTGACCACGACTGCGTGCTGTGCACCTCCGCCGTCCCCGGGCTCACCGATCTGAGCGCGCGGGGCCCGGCGGCCCGGTTCGTATGGGACCTGGCCCGGCGGGAGGACAGCCTGTGGGTGGTGCCGTCGGGGGCGTCAGGGGTGGCCGGTTCACCGCACCACCGCGATCAACTGCCCTTGTGGCTCAAGGGAGATCTGGTCCCGGTGATCACCGACTTCACCCGCCTCGAACCCCACGAGGAGACCGCCCCCGCTCGCCCGCCCGTCCACTCACAACACATCGCCGGCTTCGGCACCGTCCGCGTCCGCCCCCTCGACCCCGTCGCCGACGCCGGGACGGTCCACCGCTGGGTCAGTGAGCAACGCGCCGCGTTCTGGGGCATGAACGGCCTCACCCAGTCCCAAGTCACCGAGATCTACGCCCACATGGACACCCTCGACACCCACCACGCCCACCTCGTGCTCCGCGACACCGAACCCGTCGCGCTCCTCCAGACCTACGACCCCGCCGCCGACCGCGTCGGCGACTGCTACGCCGTAGAACCCGGAGACGTCGGCATCCACCTCCTCCTCGCACCCGCCGGACCGGACGGTGAACGGCCCGGCTGGTCGGCGGCGCTGATGGGTGTCCTCGCCTCCTACGTCCTGCTCGGTCTGGACCGGCGCCGGGTCGTGGTCGACCCGGACGTACGGAACGAGAAGGCGATCGCGCGGTTCCTGCGGCAGGGGTTCGTGGCGGGCCCGAGGGTCGTCCTGCCGGAGGTGGACATCCCGGACGTGTTCATCCCCGAAAAGCACGCTCAACTGGCGTTTCTCCCTCGCGAGGTGGCCTTCCCGTAGCCTGCCGAAGTGACCGCAGTGACCCCGGAAGACCTCGTCGCCCACTACCGCCTGGAGCCGATCCCCCGCGAGGGCGGCCTGTTCCGCCAGACCTGGGCGGGCCCGGAGCGGTCCGACGGCCGCCCGGAGGGCACGGCGATCGTCGCCCTGCTGACCGTGCCCGACTTCTCGGCCCTGCACCGCCTGCCCGGCGACGAGGTCTGGCACTTCTACCTCGGCGACCCGCTCGAACTCCTGCTCCTCGCCCCAGACGGCACGTCGAGCACGGCGGTCCTCGGGCCGGACCTGCGGCACGGCCAGCACCTCCAGTTCACCGTGCCCGGGGGCACCTGGATGGGGGCGCGGGTGGTGGCGGGCGGCGCGTGGACGTTCTTCGGCTGCACGATGGCACCCGGCTTCACCTACGACGGCTACGAGCACGGCGACGCGGGCGAGCTGACCGCCCGCTACGCCCGCACCCCGGCCGAGGCCGCCCGCATCACCGGGCTGTGCCGCCCGTGAGCGGCCTGCTGGAGGGCCAGTTCGCCCTGGTCACGGGCGCGAGCGGCGGCATCGGCCGGGGCATCGCGCTGCGGTTCGCTCAGGAGGGGGCGGCGGGGGTCGCGGTCCACTGTCGTACGGCGACGGAGGCGGCCGGTGAAGTCGCCTCCCGCGTAAGGGAGTCGGGCGCCCTGGCCGTCGTACTGCAAGCCGATCTGACCGACGAGGACGCCTGCCGCGGACTGGTCCGCGAGGCAGCCGAATGGGCCGGCGGACGGCTCACGGCACTGGTCAACAACGCGGGCGTACAACCGACGCAACCACTGCCCGGGATGACGGCCGCGGACTGGCGGACGGTCGTCGACACCAACCTGACCAGCGTCTTCGCGTGCACACAGGCGGCGGCCGAGGGGATGGGACGACACGGCGCCGGCGGCACGGTGACGCACATCGCGTCGATCGAGGCGAGCGCCCCGGCCGCGCTCCACGCGCACTACGCCGCGTCCAAGGCCGCCGTCGTCATGCACGCGCGGTCGGCGGCCCTGGAGTACGGCCCGTACGGCATCCGCGTCAACACGGTCTCGCCCGGTCTGATCGACCGGGAGGGGCTGGCGGCGGCCTGGCCGGACGGGGTGCGGAGGTGGCGGGAGGCGGCACCGACGGGGCGGCTTGGGCGGCCGGAGGACGTCGGGGACGCGTGCGTGTTCCTGGCCTCGCGCCTCGCGTCCTGGGTCACCGGGCACGACCTGGTCGTCGACGGCGGAGTGACGGCGCGGCCCACATGGTGAGTCATAGGCGCCGTACGTCCGTACATAACCCGAGGCCTGCAAGTCCGAAGACGGAGATGTGACGTGCGCCGACGACGGAATGAGGGACAGGGTTTTGGATACGACGGAGGCGGTGGCGGAGGCTCCGGACGGGGCGCCCGGCGAGGAGTTCAAGGGCTGGTGCTGCTGGGCTCCCTGCTGGTCCTGCTCCTCCTCGGCACCGCGGGCACCGCGTCCGCGCACGCCGCCCTCGAATCCACCGACCCCGCCGACGGCAGCGTCCTCAAGTCCGCCCCCCGCTCCGTCACCCTCACCTTCTCCGAGTCCGTAGCCCTGCTCGACGACTCCTTCCGCGTCTACGACCCCGACAACCGGCGGGTGAAGACGAGTTCGGCGCACCACGCGAAGGACGCGGGCGACACGGCGAGCGTCACGCTCCCCGCCGGTCTCGGCACCGGCACCTTCACGGTCGCCTGGCGCGTGGTCTCGGCGGACAGCCACCCGGTCTCGGGCGCTTTCACCTTCTCCATAGGCAAGCCCTCCGCCACCACCACCCCCATCTCCACGGCCCCGACCGAGGACCCCCTCACCGCCAGCCTGTACGACATAGCCCGCTACTTCGCGTACATAGCCGCGGCCCTCCTCATCGGCACCGCCACCTTCGTCACCCTCTGCCGCCCCCCGAACTCCGCCGTCCTCAACAAGCCGATCCTGGCTGGCTGGTGGACCCTGCTTGCGGCAACCCTGGTCCTGCTCCTCCTCAGGTCCCCCTACGAGGCGGGCACCGGCCTGGCCACGGCCTTCGAGCCCTCCGCGATTCCGAAGACGCTGACGTCCCGCCCCGGTCTGGCACTCACGGCCCGCCTGCTCCTCCTCGCCGCGACAGCCGCGTTCTTCCTACGACTTCGGGGCCGGGAGCGGTTCGGACGGCCGGCCCTGGGGACGGGTGCCGTCCTCGCCGTCGGCCTGGCGCTGACCTGGGCATCGGCGGAGCACGCGTCCGCCGGCATCCAGGTGCCGGTGGCGATGACCTCGGCGGTCCTGCACCTGCTCGCGATGTCGGTGTGGCTGGGCGGCCTGACGGCCCTGCTCACCGTCCTCTACCGCTCGCCGAACCTCGATCCGGCCCCGGTGGCCCGCTTCTCCCGGCTCGCCTTCGCCTCGGTCACGGTCCTGGTCGTCACCGGCGTCTACCAGTCCTGGCGCGGCCTCGGTTCCTGGAACGCCCTCACCGAGACGTCGTACGGCCGCATCCTGCTCGTGAAACTCGGCGCGGTGGTACTGCTGCTCGCGGTGGCGGGGTGGTCGCGTCGCTGGACGGGGCGGATGGTGGGGGCGGAAGTACGGCTCCGGGTACCGGAGTTGGTACGGGCGGGGGCGGACGGGGCGGCGACGGTCTCCACCGGTGACGTCACGGGCGAAGGCACCGATGAGACCGGCGACGGTTCCAAGGACGGGTCCGGCAGCTCTTCGAACCGGGCCGACAACTCTTCGAGCCGAGGCGGCAGCTCTTCGAACCCGGGTGACGGCTCCCAGGACCGCCACCGCCGCGGCCTCCGCCGCTCGGTGCTCTTCGAAGTCGCCGTCGGTGTCGTCGTGTTGGTGATCACCACCCTCCTGACCAACACCCTCCCCGGCCGCGCGGCGGCGGAGGCACAGCGGACGGCGACGCCGGCCGACATACCGGCGGCCTCCGTCACCACCGTCCCCTTCGCCGTCGGCAACGCGGGCGGCAAGGTACAGATCACCCTCGACCCCGGACGCGTCGGCCTGAACTCGGTCGAAGCGGTCGTCTACGGCCCCGACGGCGGCTTCGCCACCGTCCCCGAACTCCGCCTCTCCTTCACCCTCCCGGCCCAGAAGATCGGCCCCCTCGACGCCAACGTCAAGGACGAGGGCGGCTATTGGGGCACCAACACCCTCAACCTGCCGATCGCCGGCACCTGGACGATGAAGGTCACGGTCAGGACGTCGGACGTGGACCAGGTGAGTGTGTCGCGGCAGGTGCGGATCGTGCGGTAGACGCGGATCCGTGGGGGCGGCGGGGATCGTGCGGTGGGCGGGGTTCGCGGGCCGTGGATCAGAGCCGCGGGCCGAGCCGCTCCACCCACGCCGATATCGCGGCCGCGATCAACTCCGGCTGGTCCTCCGGTGTGTGGTGGCCGGCCACGGCATCCGAGTGCTCGATCTCCAGGGCGGCGATGTTCGCCGCGCACCAGGCGATGACGTTCTCGTGCATCATCGTCCCCGGCCCGGGTGTGAACGTGAGCAGCAGCTTGGGTACGTCCGGGCTGGACCTCAGCCACTCGTCATAGGCCTCGATCCTGGTCACGACATCGGCGGGTTCGCCGCCCAGGGGCATCGAGCGCGGCCAGCGCAGGAGAGGGCGTCGGCTCTCCCGGGTCGGATACGGCTTGCGGTAGGCGGCGAGGTCGGCCGGGGTGAGCGGGGTCACGGAGGCGGCGGGCAGGGCCTGTTCGATGAAGGCGTTCTGGTCGAGGATCATGGCCTCGCCCACGCCCTCCGTCCTGATCGCCCGGAACAGCTCCCGGCCGCCCTCGGGGAACTCCTCCCAGGTCATCGGCTTGACGATGGTCTCGGTGAACGCGATGCCCCGCACCCGGCCGGGATGGCGCGCGGCCCAGTCGAAGCCCAGGGCGCCGCCCCAGTCGTGCCCGACCAGCACCACGTCCGACAGCCCGAGCGCGTCGAACCAGGCGTCCAGGTACCGGGCGTGGTCGGCGAAGGAGTACGCGATCTCCGGCTTGCCCGAGTCGCCCATGCCGATGAGGTCCGGCGCCAGCAGCCGCCCGGTACCGACGCCCGGCATGACGTTCCGCCACAGGTACGACGAGGTCGGGTTGCCGTGCAGGAACACGATCGGTGGCCCGGTGCCCGACTCCCGGTGGGACATGGCCGAGTCGAGTACGCGGGTGGAGTGGACTTCGGCGGTCACCGGAACGCCGCCGCGTTCCGCTCGGCCCAGGCCGCGAAGGTGCCCGGTGCCCGTCCCAGCACCCGCTCGACGTCGGGGCTCACGCGCTGCTCCTCCTCGGTCGGTTCACCGAGCAGCGCCAACGTGCCCTCGACCACGGGCAGCGGCATGAACCGGGCCATCAACTCATGGGCCTCCGCACGGGTTTGCTCCGTGAACGTCACCGGCTCGCCGAGCGCGCTCGCTATCGCCGCCGCCCGCGCGCGAGGTGTCGTCGGCTCGGGGCCGGTGAGGGTGTAGGTCGCGCCCGTGTGCGTTGTCCGATGCGTGTCCGTGTGCGTGTGCGTGGTCGTGTTCGCGTCGCTGAGCAGTACGGCGGCAGCGACCGCGGCCACGTCGTCGGGGTCCACGAACGGCAGGCCCACATCACCGAAGGGCGCCGCAGCCGTGCGCCGAGCGTGGATCGATTCGGCCCATGCGAACGCGTTGCTGTCCAGCCCGCCCGACCGCAGGATCGTCCAGTCGAGCCCCGACTCCCGTACGGCCGCCTCGAATCGACGCGGATGCGCGTACGCCTCAGGACGGGTCCCGGCCCCCTGCGAGGACAGCAGCACCACCTTCCGGACACCGGCGGACTTGGCCGCGTCCAGAATGTCGTACGGCCGCTCGCCCGCCACCAGCAGGAACAGCGCCTCCGCCCCCTCGAACGCGCCCCGCAGCCCGTCCGGTTCGGCCAGGTCGGCGGCCACCGTGCGCGGCCCGCTGATGTGCCGGGCCACGGCCGTCACCGGGACCTGGTCCTCCGTGAGCATCCGCACCAGCGCTCGCCCGACGTTCCCGGTCGCACCCGTCACCACGATCATGTCGCTACCCCCGTCATGTGTGAGTTAGTTGGCTGACTAACTCCGTCGAGAAGAAGCTAGCACGACCGACCTGTCGTTTGTCTATAGTTAGTCAGGTGACTGACTCAAAGGATTCCCGGCCCGCCCGGCCCGCCGCCGTCGGCAAACGGCAGCGTCTGACGACCGCCACCGCCCGGGTCCTGCACGAGCAGGGCGTGGAGCGCACGACCATCGCCGACATCGCCCGCGCCGCCGACGTCCCGACGGGCAACGTCTACTACTACTTCAAGACCAAGGACGAGCTGATCGAGGCGGCCCTCTCCGAGCACACCGGCAACCTGGAGACCCTGACCGCGCGGCTCGACCAGCTACCCGGCCCGCGCGAACGCCTCAAGGCCCTCATCGGCGGCTGGGTCGACCAGCGCGACATGGCGGCCCGCCACGGCTGCCCCATGGGCACCCTCGCCGTAGAGCTGGACAAGCGCTACGAGGACGGCCTCGATCTGGCGGCGGGCCAGGTCATACGGCGGCTGCTGGACTGGGTGGCGGAGCAGTACCGGCAGCTCGGCGCGGCCGACCCCGAGGGTCTTGCCGTGACGCTGATCGGCGCGTATCAGGGCATGTCCCTGCTCTCCAACGCGTTGCGCGACCCGGAGATCATGACGCGTGAAGGGACCCGGCTCATAAGGGAGTTGGACGGTCTGGATGGTCTGAACGGTGTGGACAGCCGGGTCTGAGAGCCGTCAGCGCTGTCCCCGGATGCGCTGTGCGACCTCGCTGTTCTCGGTCTCCCACCAGGGGCGTACGAGATCGGGCCCTTCAGTAGAAGCCCCTGTTTCAGCCCCCGTCGCAGCCCTTGTCGCAGTCCCCGTCGAGGTCTCCATGGACGCCGTCCGGACCACTTCCAGTTCCGTGTCCAGACGCCGGTCCAGCGCGACCGTCTCGGCGCGTTCGGTGCGGGCCCACTGGACCAGGATCGCGAGGAGGAAGGGGAGGGCGACCAGTTCGGCGATGCTGACCATCGCGCCGCCGCCGAGCTGTTGGTCGTGCTGGACGTCGGGGGCCCAGGAGGGGGAGTGGTTCAGGTACCAGGCCCCGGCGATCAGCGTGCCGTGGGTCATCACCACGATGCCGGGTACCGCGTCGATGATCCCGTCGACGAACACCAGCCCCGCCCGCACCGGATGCGTGCACCAGACGGGCAGCGCCTCCTCCCGGGTGAGCACCGGCAGCACGAACAGGCTCCCGGCGAGCAGCAGATGGAGGTACATCAGCTGGTGCAGCCAGTTGTCGGCCAGGGCGGTCTCGAAGTACGGCGTGAAGTAGATCGTCAGCTCGGTCGCCAGCACCAGGGCCGTACTGACCAGGGGAAACGTGAGCAGCCGGAACAGCCGGCCGGTCATCGCCCCCTGTGCGCGGGCGGCGGCGCGTTCGGGTAGGGCGCGCAGGGCCAGCCGTAGCGGATCGCCGAGGGCCAGGCCGAGCGGGGCGATCAGGTCGAGGAGGACGTTCTGGACGGCGGCCGGCCAGAACAGCACGCGGTCGTACACGGCGAGCGCGGACATCGTCGCGACCACGAGCGTGCCGAGGCCCAGCAGCGCGAACGCGGCGGTCCGCGCCACCGGCCACGCCTCGCCGCGCCGCCTCAGGCGCAGGACGCCCCAGCCGTACAGGCCGCCGAGGAGTACGACGACCAGCAGCGCGGGGACGTCCGCCTGCCACGAGGAGAACAGCCGTCCCACGGTGAGCTGCGGCGGGTTCTCCATCGCGATCTACCTCCACGGCCGGTCGGCCGGTTCCGCCCGGTTCTGTCGGATCTGCCGCAGCACTCTATGCGGCGGGGCGGCACGCCGTGGACCCGCCCCCGTGCCCCGGTCGGCACGACCGTTTCTTGAACGACAATCACAGCGACAGCGGCAACAATGAACGACCGCACGGGACAGCGAACCAACGGACCAGCGGAACGACAGACCAGCGGAACAACGGGACGAACGAGACAGCGGGGTGGCAGTGGTGGATCGTTCGCCGGGCGGGACTTCGGCGCCGGTCGAGGTGCGCATCCGCATGACGGTGTGGCAACGCGTAACTCCCTTTCTGCCGACGGTCGTCATGACGGCGGCCCTCTTCACCACGTCCAGGGCCGAGATGTCGCCCCCGGGCGGGCTGACCGGCCTGGTGACGTTCTGGATCGTCCTGCTGGCGCTCGCCGCCGTGCTCCCCGCCTACTTCGGCGTCACCCTCACCCCGTCCGCGGCCGTGGTCCGCAACGTGCGCCGCCGGACCATCCCCTGGGCCGACATCCAGGCCGTCCGGACCGAATCCGTCCTGGGCGTCAGGTCGGTCGTCCTCTACGAAGCGGACGGCCGCCGCACCCACCTACGGGCCCCCACCACCGGATACCTCGCCTGGGACCGTCGCTTCGAGGAGAAGTTCCACACCATAGGAACCTGGTGGCAGACCCACCGAGGCCCCGACTGGACCCCGATCCCACCCCCACCGGCCTGGTGGAACACCCCAACCGGCACATCATCGTCGACGGCACGACCTACGTGAAGGCTGGACCCCGACGACCCCCGACGACCCCCGGCGCCCCGTTCCACCTGAACCTCTCCACCGGCTTCACGCCCTCACCCTGAGCTGATGAACCGGACGGTCAGTACGGTCAGCCGTCAGCCACCCCCCGCCCCCGACAACAGATGCGGCGCATAAGCCGCCACCGCATCCAACACCTCCCCCTTCGACGGATTCACCATCGCCCGCCCCGCCACAGTCACCGTCGGCACAGTCTCGTTCCCGTCCGCGACGGAGCGGACGAACGCGGCCGCGTCAGGGTCCCGCCAGATGTTCACCTTGGTGAACTGGAGCCGGGTGAGCCGGAGTTGGGCGAGAAGCTTCATGCAGTACGGACACATGGGCCGCCAGTAGACGACGACACCACCGGGCTCTTCGGACTCAGACACGTCTCTCCCCCTCGCGCTCGCCCTCGTTCCCCCGCTCGCCGGTCGGATACCGCACCGGCGCCGAACCATCATGCTCGGCAGCCGCGGTATGCAGAAGCCGGTGAAGGAAATAGGCGGACGCGGGCGGCAGCACCGGCGTGCACGGCGTGTAGACCGCCAACTTCCGCACCGTACCGGGGTCGTTCAGCGGCCGTGTCACCAGTCGCCCGAAGGCCATCAGCGGCAGCATCAGCCGGGGTACGACACTGACGCCGAGCCCCGCCGAGATCATGCCCGCCGCCGTACCCACCTCCCGGGTCTCGGTCACGTTCGTCGGCCGGACCCCCGCCTGCTCGAAGGACAGATCCGCGAGCCGCCGTACGCTGCTGGACGGCGTGAAGGCGACGAACGGTTGCTGGGCGAGGTTGTTCCAGGTCACGGACGCGCGCTCGGCGAGCGGATGGCCCGCCTGGAGTACGGCCAACACCGGTTCCTCGCGCAGGGGTTGGCCGCGCACCTGAGGGTCCGCGTTACCGCCCTCCGCGATCGCCAGGGCGCCCGCACTCGGCAGATCGGCGGGGGGACGCCCTTTGTGGATGAGCTGCCGGTGTGGGTGTCGCCTTGGTGGAATTCCGGGTCGTGAGGAGGGGCGCCGGGTACGCGACAATGCGGACACGGCACCTATGTCAACTACCTCTAAATGAAACGGAGTTCGAGACGGTCGAAGGTGAGGTGTGCCCGGTCCTAAAGGGACTTGGGCAGGTGCTGCCTACGGAGAATCGTGCGGGAAACCCCGGTGCGGGAGCGCGCGGCGCTGCCTTACGATCGCCCTTCCTGCGTCGGCCGGCAGTTGTAGACCCGCGACACCGGCCCGTTGTGGAGGGGACCAGCCCGTTCGAGCCGGGCCAGGTGGGCTGACATCTGCTTTGAGCGGCCGAATGGTTGGAGGGACACCGGGTGTGGGACGGGGCGTTCTACCGCGTCCAGCGCAACGGCTACGAGGTCTGCTTCGTCCCCGATGCCGGGGTGCCCCTCGACGAGATAGATGACGTCGACATGTGGGTGATCTTCGACAATGGGGAACGGTGGTCGGGGACGATCTACACCCTGGATGTCGTTCATCGCGTCATGGACCGTTGGCGAGAAACCGGCGAATGCCTTGGAGGCAGGTTCTTCTACGTCTGGGATGGGCTGATCGTCCGCGACAGAGGAATTCCCGGGATGGTCGATGTCGTCGACGACCTTGTTCGGAGCGGTGACTACAGATCTGTCTTCCGCGATTCCGGTCCGGAAGACACAGATGCCTGACCGCTTCGTCCCGGAGCGACTTGGGAGGGGCTCTGCAGGGATGCGACCAGGCACCTGAAGACGCCTGGCGTTTGTAGCGCGACGTACGGCCTGACCTGCCAAGTCACTCAGTGCGCCCCACCACCTCAGACTTCGAGACGCAACTGCCTGTGGGAACCGGCGAAACGCGCTTCACTGGTTTCGTGGAACTCCTCGAACGACCGATCAAGTGGGACCAGCGGAAACATGCCCCCGGCCAGGAGTCATATCAGCAGCATTGCGCTTGGGGTGCTCCTTGCGGACGCGAAGCGATTTGGAGCGTTCACGTGAGGGACAAGGGCGGCGACAGCTGGTGGGCTGTCTGTGAGGAACACCGCGCTTCGTCAACGGTCTTGAACGCTGTGCCTCCTGCTGAATAGCCCACGGTTCCCGAGAGCACGGACGTCGTGGTCGACGCGTTCATGGGATGGGAGCCCGGGGGAGCGGCCCGTATGCGGGCCCGGTACGTGCATGTCACCGGGGCAGTGTTGAAAAGGACCGCTTGGCAGGCCGGAGAGGCCCTTTGGGGCGCCGACGGACGGCATCTGCCATGATCCATCGCCTGTCTCCCGCCCGGGAGGGGATGGCCGGGGGAGGAACCATGGACAAGCGGACGGACCCTGTCGAGATCATCGCGCGCGTGGGTGGCGTGACGCCCTACTCGGATCATGAGCGGGCGTTCGGGACCTGGGTGTATCTCGCCTCGAAGGCCGGCTGGCAGGTGGCCGAGGCCGACGGCTTCACCGCTGACGGCGATCGGGGCGAGATCGGTGCGGTGGACGTCGAGGGTGTTCGGTACGTGATCCGGCTCGGGCCACGAGTGCGGCGGCTGCTTTACGAGGTCGTCGATGGGTGCATGGTGAAGCGGGACGTCCTCGCGGTCGCGGCTTGGGCGGAGCCGGTCGTCACCAAGGAGAGCGCCCCTGGTTGGTACTCCGCAGAGGCCGACTGAGACAAAAACCGAGACAACCAACGACGAAGGGCCCCACCGCGAACGGTGGGGCCCTTCGACATCGTGCCCGGTGAGGCACTGGCGGAGGATACGAGATTCGAACTCGTGAGGGGTTGCCCCCAACACGCTTTCCAAGCGTGCGCCCTAGGCCACTAGGCGAATCCTCCGCGGCAAACAATACAAGACGTTGAGGAGTGCTCGCGAACTCGTTCCCCCCGCTCAGATCCTGTAGCCTGTGCGGAGCCCCTCACGCGGCGCTATCTGACTGAACTCCCCCAGGGCCGGAAGGCAGCAAGGGTAGGTTGGCTCTGGCGGGTGCGTGGGGGGCGCTTGCGTTCTCGCCACCGCCACCGCCCCCGCCGCCGCCGTGACGAGAGTGGACCGGGCGGGGACCAGAACCGGGACGAGCCGGAGCCGGACCCAGACCGCCCCCGGAACCGATCGCCCCCACCCCCAGACCCGCACGCGGCCCCCGTTGTCAGTGCACGCCTATAACCTCGTACGCGTGTCGTCTCTCGCGCTGTACCGCCGTTATCGCCCGGAGTCGTTCGCCGAGGTCATCGGGCAGGAACATGTCACCGACCCGTTGCAGCAGGCGCTGCGGAACAACCGGGTCAATCACGCGTACCTGTTCAGCGGGCCGCGAGGCTGCGGCAAGACCACGAGCGCGCGCATCCTGGCCCGCTGTCTGAACTGCGAGAAGGGGCCCACCCCCACACCCTGCGGCGAGTGCCTGTCCTGCACGGACCTCGCGCGCAACGGCCCCGGTTCCATCGACGTCATCGAGATCGACGCCGCGTCGCACGGTGGTGTGGACGACGCCCGTGAGCTGCGCGAGAAGGCGTTCTTCGGACCCGCGAGCAGCCGCTACAAGATCTACATCATCGACGAGGCCCACATGGTCACGTCAGCCGGCTTCAACGCGCTGCTCAAGGTCGTCGAAGAGCCGCCGGAGCACCTCAAGTTCATCTTCGCGACCACCGAGCCCGAGAAGGTCATCGGGACGATCCGGTCGCGGACCCATCACTACCCCTTCCGGCTCGTGCCGCCCAGCACCCTGCGCGAGTACCTGGGCCAGGTCTGTGGGCAGGAGGACATCCCGGTCGAGGACGGCGTCCTGCCCCTCGTCGTGCGCGCCGGCGCCGGTTCCGTGCGTGACTCCATGTCCGTCATGGACCAGTTGCTCGCCGGCGCCAGCACCGACGGTGTGACATACGCCATGGCGACCTCGCTCCTCGGCTACACCGACGCCTCGCTCCTCGACTCCGTCGTCGAGGCCTTCGCCACCGGTGACGGCGCCGCCGCCTTCGAGGTCGTCGACCGCATCATCGACGGCGGCAACGACCCGCGCCGTTTCGTCGCCGACCTGCTGGAGCGCCTCCGCGACCTGGTGATCCTCGCGGCCGTCCCCGACGCCCTCGACAAGGGCCTCATCGACGCCCCCACCGACGTACTGGAACGCATGCAGGCCCAGGCCGGCACCTTCGGCGCCGCCGAACTCAGCCGCGCCGCCGACCTCGTCAACACCGGCCTGACCGAGATGCGCGGCACCACCTCCCCCCGCCTCCAGCTCGAGCTGATCTGCGCCCGCGTCATGCTCCCCGCCGCCTACGGCGACGAGCAGTCCGTCATGGCCCGCCTCGACCGACTGGAGCGCGGCGTCAACTTCGCGGGCGGCGGGGCCGCACCCGCCATGGGCTACGTCCCCGGACCCGAAGCCCATCCTCATCCCCACATGCAGGCCCCCGCGCAGGCCCACCCGCAGGCCCCTGCCCAGGCTCATGCCCCCGTCCCGCCGGGCGGTGGCGCAGCCGCCGCGCGCGCAGCCGTACGAGGTCCAGGCGCACCCGGCACCGCCCCGGCCCCCGTCGCGGCTACGACCCCGCCCGCGATGCCGGCGGAGCAGACCCCCGCACCCGCCCCCGCACCGGCCTACGTCCAGCCGCCCCCGCCCACCCCAGAACCCCAACAGCCCCAGCCCCAGCCGCAAGCACAACCCCAGGCCCCCACGCCCGCTCCCACCCCCGGCGCCTGGCCCACCGCCACAGCCGCAGGCAGCGGTCGCCGCCCCGGTGGCTGGCCCACGGCGACACCGGCGGGCGGCGGACAACCCCCGGCCCCCGCCCACAACACCTCCGCCCCCACCCCGGTACAGGCCTCCGCACCCCAGACCGCGGCCCCCGCCCAAGCCGCCGCACCCCCGGCCGGCAGCCTCGACCCCCGCATGCTTTGGCCGAACATCCTGGAAGTGGTGAAGAACCGTCGCCGTTTCACCTGGATCCTGCTCAGCCAGAACGCGCAGGTCACCGGTTTCGACGGCACGACCCTCCAGATCGGCTTCGTCAACGCCGGTGCGCGGGACAACTTCAACAGCAGCGGCAGCGAGGACGTGCTGAAGCAGGCGCTGTCCGAGCAGTTCAACGTCCAGTGGAAGATCGACGCGGTCGTGGACCCGTCGGGCGGCAGCACCCCGCCCCCGCAACCGGGCGGTTCCTACGGAGGCGGTGGCGGCGCGGCAGGTGGCTACGGCGGTGCGCCGTCCGGTGGCTACGGCGCCCCAGCCCCCGCTACGCCCACCCCCCGCCCGGCATCCCCCCAGCCCACACCCGCCCCCGCACCCACGAACACGCCCAACTCACCCTCGGCACAGGCACCGGCGCCCACCCAACCCCCGGCGCCCCCGGCCCCCGCCCCCCGCATCGTCTCCGCCGAGGACGACACCCCCGAGGACGACGACCCCGACCTCGACGAGTCAGCCCTCTCCGGCCACGAACTGATCGTCCGAGAACTGGGAGCCACGGTGATCGAGGAATTCACCAACGAGTAACGGCCCCCACCTTCTGACCCCGCCCACCCCAACACCCTCCCCGCCCACCCCAACACCCTCGGGGACGCGGGACTGCGTCGATATACGGCCCCGCCGCGCGGGCGCGCCCAGCCCCTTAACCCCGCCCCACACCGATACCCCTAGGGGCGCGAGGAACTGCGCGACAAGCCCCCACCCACCCGCACCCCGCAACCAACCCAAGCCACCCACCCCCAACCCGCCCACAATCCCGCCCCGCCACCGCCCAACGCCCGCCCCAACCCCGCCCCCAACCCCCACCCCGACCAACCCCACCCTCACCGTGACCTAGGCTGACCCCGTGAAGGTCCTCGTCATCGGTACCGGTGCCCGCGAACACGCCCTGTGCCATTCCCTGTCCAACGACCCCAACGTCACCGCTCTGCACTGCGCCCCCGGCAACGCAGGCATCGCCGAGGTGGCCGAGCTGCACCAGGTCGACGCCCTCGACGGCGCAGCCGTAGCCGCGCTGGCCACCGAACTCGGTGCCGAGCTCGTCGTGGTCGGCCCGGAGGCACCCCTCGTCGCCGGGGTCGCCGACGCCGTGCGCGAGGCGGGCATCCCGGTCTTCGGCCCCTCCGGGGAGGCCGCGCAGCTGGAGGGCTCCAAGGCCTTCGCCAAGGAAGTGATGGCGGCGGCCGGTGTCCCCACCGCCCGCTCCTATGTCTGTACGACCCCGGAAGAGGTCGACGAGGCTCTCGACGCCTTCGGTGCGCCGTACGTCGTGAAGGACGACGGACTGGCCGCAGGCAAGGGCGTCGTCGTCACCGCCGACCTCGAAGCGGCGAAGGCGCACGCCAACGCCTGCGAGCGGGTCGTCATCGAGGAGTTCCTCGACGGCCCCGAGGTGTCGCTCTTCGCGATCACCGACGGCGTGACCGTCGTACCGCTCCAGCCCGCGCAGGACTTCAAGCGCGCGCTGGACGGCGACGAGGGCCCGAACACCGGCGGCATGGGCGCGTACTCCCCGCTGCCGTGGGCCGACCCGAAGCTGGTGGACGAGGTCATGCAGACCGTCCTCCAGCCCACCGTCGACGAGATGCGCCGCCGCGGCACCCCCTTCTCCGGCCTCCTCTACGCCGGTCTCGCGATCACGTCTCGCGGCGTCCGGGTCATCGAGTTCAACGCCCGCTTCGGCGACCCGGAGACCCAGGTGGTCCTGGCCCGCCTGAAGACCCCGCTGGCCGGCATCCTGCTCGCCGCCGCCGACGGCACCCTCGACGACCTGGCCCCCCTGCGCTGGAGCGAGGAGGCGGCGGTCACGGTCGTCATCGCCTCGCACAACTACCCCGGCACCCCGCGCACCGGCGACCCGATCACCGGCCTGGACGAGGTGGCCGCGCAGGACGCCCCGCACGCGTACGTGCTGCACGCCGGGACCAAGTACGACGGCGACGACGTCGTCAGCGCGGGCGGCCGCGTCCTCTCCGTCACGGCGACCGGCGCGGATCTCACGCAGGCCCGCGAGCGCGCGTACGCGGCCGTGGCCCGAGTCCGCCTCGACGGCTCCCAGCACCGCACGGACATCGCGGCGCAGGCGGCGGCGGACAGCTGACCCCAACCCCCTCCGCGCACCAAGCTTCCCCGCGCCCCAAGTTCCCCCGCGCACCAAGCTTCCCCGCGCACCGATAAACCCGGCAGGCCCCGAATCCGTCTCACGATTCGGGGCCTGATCCTTGCCCTCCGTCATCCAGCTTTCCCCTGAGCCATTCCATCGAGTGACCGATGCCCCATCCGGCTGACGGGGGCCGGGGCCCCAACTATGGTGCGGCGCAAGCGTTCCGGCACTTGGCCCACCGGCATTGCGATGTCAGTGGCGGGTGCCACAGTGGGGGAGTGAGCAACGCCAGCAGAGCGGGACAGCACGGAGGGGGCGAGGTCCGGTCGTGACCGGTATGGGTGTGGGTGTGGAGGCGGGCGCGCAGGCGGCGCGGTCCCGGGCCTTGGCCGTGCTGCGGATCCGCAGCCGGGCGCTGGCCGTCGCCCTGTTGCCCGCCGCCGTCGCGGTGATCCTGCTCGCCGGGGGTTCCACCGGCCATCTCATGGGCCGGGGCTGGGACCTCTCCCGCTGGATCACGAGCGTGGCCGCGGTCGTCGTACTGCTCGCGGCCGGCGCCATCGCGCTGGTCGTCGCGCGGGCCCGCCCGGCCGTGAGTCCTACGGTCGCGATCGCCGAGGAGTCGGCCCCCGACCTGTATCGCCTGGTGCGCGACCTCGCCGACCGTCTCGATGTCCCCGCACCGTCCGCGATAGCGCTCACCCCGGACTGCGACAGCTGGCTGGAGGACCGCACCCACCCGTCCCACGGCCCGCCCCCGCAGGAGAACCGCGACGAGATCACCGGCGTACGCGGCCTCACCCCGGGGCGTTCCCGTCGTACGACCGCCTCGCCCGTCCTCGTCATCGGCTCGCCGTTCCTGTGGTGGATGCGGGTGGGCGAGCTGCGCGCGGTGCTCGCGCCGGTCGTCGCCGGTACGGGACCCTCCGCGCACCCGGACATAGCCGCGGCCCGCCGTTTCGTACGGGGGCTGGACGCGGCGGTGGCCGTGACCTCGGCACCGCGCGGTCCGCTGTTCCGTTCGGTGCTGGCCGGTGTCGGCTGGGTCGCCCGGCTGCTGCTGCGCAGTTGCCGGGGACACGCGGCCGAGATGGAGCGGGGCGTGGCCGCCGCGGCCGCCGAGCGTGCACAGGCTGTGGACTACGGCCTGCGGATCGTCGCGCAGGAACAGGTGGGCCTGGCGTACGCGGGCTGGGACCGGCTGCTGACCCGGGTCGCGCTGCCCGCGTGGCGCATGGGCCGCTGGCCGTCCCGGCTGGACGCGGGCGTCGTCGCGGCGCTCACGGAGCTGTCCCGCCGCGACCGCCTGGCCGAGGGCTTCGCCTCGCGTCTCGGCGAGCGCCCGGCCTGCGACCTGCTCGAAGAGCCCGGCACGATCGACGAGGCGACCTCTCTCCTCGCCGCCCGCCTCTTCCACGGCGGCCCCGCCGAGGCCGGTCCCGACTGGGCGCCGGTGGACTGGCAGGAGTACCCGGAGGAGGTCGTCGACCGCAAATGGCGCACCGACGCGGCCCGCCTCCACCGCGTCCTGGACACACTCGGCGTCCGCCGCGCCCCCGACCCGACCCCGCCCCACCACGACGCCCCGACCCTGGCCCGCGTGGTCGACCACCTGACGGACCCGACGACGACGGCCCCGGGCGACCGGTACGGCGAGGCCGACGGCCGTGCGGACGAGGGCTACGCGGACAGCGGCGGTACGGACGAGGGCTACGCGGACGACGGCCGTAAGGACGAGGGCTACGCGGAGGCCGACGGCGCCGCCGATCCGTACGCGACGGACGCCACCCTCACCGGCCCGCCCACCTCCGCACAACCGGAAGCCCCAGCCCCAGACCCCCACCCGGAGCCGGAACCAGACCTGGCCCCTTACTCCCGTCCGGAGCCCGAGCCCTACAAGGCGATGGCCGCCGACGACGACGATGAGCTCGGGGAGAGCGGTTCGCCCCACAGCGCGGCCCTCGCCGCAGGCCTCACCGCGGAGTTGGCGCGCGAGGAAGCGGCCACCCCGCCGTTCAGCTCGGCCCCTCCCGGCCAGGGTCCCGACACCGCGCTCTGGGACGACGCCTCGCTCCCCCTCTTCCCGCTCCAACCACCGCGCACGGGACGGGAGTTGCTCGCCGATCACGTCACGGCGATGGTGTGCTGCGCCGCGATGGACACCGCCGGCGCACTGCCCGGCCTGGACTGGCTCGACGGCCCCACACTGCTCGTCAACGGCGAGAGGGCGGCCGACCTCGCCCCGAGGGTCCTCAGCCTCGTGGAGGACGGCGACCCGGCACCCCTGCGCGCGTGGCTGATCGACCTGGGCATACGCCCGGAGAAACCGGTACGCCTCGTCTGACACCCGAGCCGCACCCCCACCCGAGCGCAAGCACCCCCCACAACCCGCCACGCACGCGTATCGGAACCCCGAGCTCCACTTTTGGTCAATTGGCAACGACCAGTGACAGAGTGCGTGCTTAATGTGATGTGCTGGGGCCGATCCCGTACGCCGTCCCGTACGTGGCAAAGGCTCGCGGCATACGACAGTCGGACGAAGAACCACCACGGGGGCACTAGGGAGGGGTGAGGCCATGGGGTCGGAGCAGATCCGCCGCTGGGAGTCCGGAGCGCTGGCGCACGCCGTCACGGACCCCTTCGGACAGGGCCCCGTCCCCTGGCTCCGGGGCAGCGAGACCTACTTCGACGACACCGGCCACGTCGTCCCCTGGTACGTGGACCCGCCCCCGGCGCACACCCCCGGCAGAGACGCCCCCAAGGTCCCCGCCCCGCGCGCGTCCGGAGGCGGCGGCCCACGCTCCGCCGACGACGTCCGCCGCCAGATCAAGGGGTTCACCTCCGCCAGCGCGGTCGCACCCGGTGAGGCGCTCGACTTCCACGTCACGGTCGACCCGCCCCAGGAGTTCGCCGTCGACATCTACCGCATCGGCCACTACGGCGGTGACGGCGCCGCCAAGATCACCACCAGCCCCCGCCTCTCGGGCATCGTCCAGCCCCCGCCGCTCACCGCCGACCGCACGGTCTCCTGCCACCACTGGTGGCTGTCCTGGCGGCTACAGATCCCGAGCTACTGGAGCATCGGCGCCTATGTCGCCGTCCTCACCACGGCCGACGGCTACCGCTCGCACATCCCGTTCACGGTCCGCGACAGCCACCCCGCCGACCTGCTCCTCCTCCTGCCCGACATCACCTGGCAGGCCTACAACCTCTACCCGGAGGACGGCCACACCGGCGCGAGCCTCTACCACGCGTGGGACGACACCGGCCGCCTCCTCGGCGAGTCCGAGGCCGCGACGACGGTCTCCTTCGACCGCCCGTACGCGGGCGCGGGCCTGCCCCTGCATGTGGGCCACGCCTACGACTTCATCCGCTGGGCCGAGCGCTACGGCTACGACCTCGCCTACGCCGACGCCCGCGACCTGCACTCCGGACGCGTGGACCCCACCCGTTACCGGGGGTTGGTCTTCCCGGGCCACGACGAGTACTGGTCGACACAGATGCGCCGTACCGTCGAGCGCGCCCGCGACCACGGCACCTCCCTCGTCTTCCTCTCGGCCAACACCATGTACTGGCAAGTGGAGTTGGGGCCCTCGCCGTCCGGCGTCCCCGACCGTCTGCTCACCTGCCGCAAGCGCCGGGGCCCGGGCAAACCGGTGCTGTGGCGCGAAGTCGACCGCCCCGAGCAGCAGTTGGTGGGGATCCAGTACGCGGGCCGGGTGCCCGAGCCGCACCCCTTGATCGTCCGCAACGCCGACCACTGGCTGTGGGAGGCGACCGGCGCCGGTGAGGGCGACGCGGTCGAGGGTCTGGTCGCGGGCGAGGCCGACCGCTACTTCCCGCGCACCCAGCTGCCCTCGCACGAGGAGCGCATCCTGCTCGCCCACTCCCCGTACGCGGACGGCGAGGGCGCCCTCCGCCACCAGGAGACGTCCCTGTACCGCGCCCCCTCCGGCTCCCTCGTCTTCGCCTCCGGCACCTTCGCCTGGTCACCGGCCCTGGACCGCCCCGGCCACGTGGACGCCCGCGTCCAGCGCGCCACGGCCAACCTCCTGGACCGCATCTGCAAGCACGACTGACCTCACGTACAGGGCCGACTCACCCCCTGTCCAGAGGCAGCCGCGCATACGGGACAATCGAGCCAGTTGGAGAGACCCACTGGAGGAACCGTGTCCGGATTCGTAGAAAAGCCCGAGCCGCTCCAGGTTCCGGGCCTGACGCACCTCCACACCGGCAAGGTGCGCGAGCTGTATCAGAACGAGGCGGGCGACCTCGTGATGGTCGCCAGCGACCGCATGTCCGCGTACGACTGGGTGCTGCCCACGGAGATCCCCGACAAGGGCCGCGTCCTCACCCAGCTCTCCCTCTGGTGGTTCGACCAGCTCGCCGACCTGATCCCCAACCACGTCCTCGGCACCGACCTCCCGCCCGGCGCCCCCGCCGACTGGGCGGGCCGCACCCTCATCTGCAAGTCCCTCCAGATGGTCCCGGTGGAGTGCGTGGCCCGCGGCTACCTCACCGGCTCCGGCCTGGTCGAGTACGACGCGTCCCGCACGGTCTGCGGCCTCGCCCTCCCCGAGGGCCTGGTCGACGGCAGCGAACTCCCCGCCCCGATCTTCACCCCGGCCACGAAGGCCGCCGTAGGGGAGCACGACGAGAACGTGTCGTACGAGGAGGTCGCCCGGCAGGTCGGCGCCGACACCGCCGCGCAGCTGCGCCAGGCGACCCTCGCGGTCTACGGCCGCGCCCGGGACATCGCGCGCGACCGGGGCATCATCCTCGCGGACACGAAGTTCGAGTTCGGCTTCGACGGCGAGACGTTGATCGCCGGCGACGAGGTCCTCACCCCGGACTCGTCCCGCTTCTGGCCGGCCGAGACCTGGGAGCCGGGCCGCGCGCAGCCGTCGTACGACAAGCAGTTCGTGCGCGACTGGCTCACCGGGCCGGAGTCGGGCTGGGACCGCAAGAGCGAGCAGCCCCCGCCGCCGCTGCCGCAGCAGGTCGTGGACGCGACGCGCGGCAAGTACATCGAGGCGTACGAGCGCCTGACGGGCCTGAGCTGGAGCTAGTCGCACGAAAAGACCCCGGTCCAGTGGACCGGGGTCTTGTTCCCGAGCGGACGACCAGGTTCGAACTGGCGACCTCAACCTTGGCAAGGTTGCGCTCTACCAACTGAGCTACGTCCGCGCTGCGCCGTGGCGCGAGAGCAACTATACCCAACCTCGCTCGCGTGCGAGACGCACTGCCGCATGACGGTTCTCGGCCCCGAGTTTCGAGACGGCGGAGGAGAGATAGTTCCGCACGGTGCCCTGCGACAGCGCGGCCCGTTCGGCGATCTCCGCGACCGGCGCCCCGTCGGCGGCCAGCTCCAGCACCTCGGCCTCACGGGCGGTCAGCGGCGAATCCCCGGCGGAGATCGCGTCGGCGGCCAACTCGGGGTCGACGTAACGGTTTCCGGCATGCACGGTACGAATGATCTCGGCAAGCCGCTGCGCACTGACGGTCTTGGGCACAAACCCCCGCACCCCAGCCGCAAGCGCCCGCTTGAGATGCCCGGGCCGACCGTGCCCGGTCACGATCAACACCCGGCACCCCGGCAACTCCGCCCGCAACGATGTGGCCACCTTCACACCGTCCGCCCCCGGCATCTGAAGATCGAGCACGGCCACATCCGGCACATGAGCCCGAGCCATGGCAAGCGCCTCGGGCCCGGTAGCCGCCTCGGCCACCACCACAAGGTCATCCTCCAGCCCGAGCAACGCGGCGAGCGCACCCCGGATGAGGTGCTCGTCATCGGCGAGCAGGAGTCTTACGACGGGGGCGGTCATGGGGTGCTCCTGGTGAGGGCGGGCAGGGGACGGATGGAGCGGGCGGTCAACGGTGTGCCCTTGCGCGCGGCCGGCAGCGGGCGTTCGGGGTGGGTGATCACGAGTCGCCCTCGGGTCACGGCGTTCAGCGGACGTACGACGGGGCCGTTCACAAGGCGGCCCCCGGCTCCCGCGGCAGCCAGAGGGCGTACGACGCGCCCGACCACGAGACATCGCGCCCCACCCACCACGACCAGCGGGCGCGCGACGCGCAGCGCGGTCATAGGGCCGAGCCCCCCGTCCCCGTCCCCACAGCCCCAGCCAACGGCACCGTAGCCACCACCCGGAACCGGTCGCCGTCCACAGCCCCCGCCTCCAACTCCCCGCCGACCGCGGTCAACCGCTCCCGCAGCCCGACCAGCCCCGACCCGCCACGGCCCTCGACGACCTTGGCCCGGCCGTTCTCCCCGGTCGGCCCCGACGCCACACCGTTGCCCCCGCCCCCGCCCTTGCTCTCACCCTCGCCCTCGCCCTCGCCCTCGCCCACCTTCACCCCGTCGGTCTCCGATGTGAACCCCGACCCGCCCCCGCCGTCGATCACCGTCGCCCCGTCGTTCTCCACCGCCGGCCCCAACTCCCCACCACCGATGCCGACTTCGCCCCCGTCGCTCTCCCCAGCCAGCTCAGCCAGCCCCGCCAGTCCGGTCAGCCCCACCTCCCGCCCGCCGTCGCCCACCTTGACCCCGTCGTTCTCAACGGTGAGCACAACCCGCCCCTCCTCCACCCGCACCCCCACCACGCACCGCCCCGCATCTCCATGCCGCAGCACGTTGGTCGTCGCCTCGCGGACTACCCACCCGAGCGCCGACTGGACCTCGACCGGCAGCCCCGCCGCGTCGCCGGTCACCTCGCACTCGATGCCCGCGGCCGCCAACACCCCCTGCGCACCGGCGAGTTCGAGTCTGAGGTCGGCCTCGCGGTAGCCCCGTACGACATCGCGCACCTCCCGTTGGGACTCCCGGGCGATCCGCTGGACCTCGATCATCTGCTCCACGGCCTCGGCCCGTCCCCGCCGGGCCAGCTGCACGGCGAGTTCGCTCTTCAGCGCGATCACCGACAGGTTGCGGCCCATCACGTCGTGCAGGTCGCGCCCGAACCGCAGCCGTTCCTCGGCGACGGCGAGGCGGGCCCGGGTCTCGCGGGCCTCGTCGAGTTCGTAGACGGCGTCGAGGAGCCAGACGGAGAACGCGGCGGTGAAGGCGAGACCGCCCCCGGCGAAGAGGACGGCCAGCCCGGTGCCGAGCGTGGCCGCGGCGGCGACGCCCAGCGGGAGCTGCGCGACCATGGCTCCGCCCACCGCGGTCACGACCACCGCGAGGACCTGCCGCCGGCCGCGAACCCCCAGCGTCAACGTCCCGGCGCCGAAGCTCAGCACCCCCACGAAGAGCGTGTTCGCGGCGGCCCGCACATGCTCGTCGCCGGGCCCCCGCTCCCGCAGGACGAGCGCGGCGCCGGCGATCAGCACGGTCACCGATCCGAGGAACCACAGCAGCCGTACGGGCTGTGCCCGCCGGTCGCGCGTCCAGTCGAGCGCCCGGGAGGCGGTCGCGGAGCAGATCAGCGCGTGCACGGTCACGACCGCCGCCATCCAGCCCGCGACACCCACCCCGACCTGCGCGAACAGCGGCAGCCCGATCGCGGCGACCTCGAACGCGGCGAAGAAGTGGAAGGACCACCGGGTGTACGTCTCGACCTTCCCGGGCGTGCTCTTCCGCCCCCACCAGCCGCCGGAGCCGCGCGAGCCAACAAGTGTCCGCATGCCGTTGTGCTCCCCGTACCTCAGCGCCGCGGTTCCCAGCGGAACCACCGCCGTACAGCAAACACCGCGAGGACGGTCCAGGCCAGCGCGGTCAGGACGGCGCCGAGGGCGTCGTAGCCGGACAGGTCGCCGGCCCAGCCGCCGCCGATCAGCCGGATCGCGGGGGAGAGCGGGAGGAACTGGCAGACGGCCGCGATCCGGTCGGGGAGGAACTGGAGCGGGATGATGATCCCGGAGCCGAGCATGGACGCGAACAGCACCGGCAACGCGGTCACCTGCGCGCTCTCCGCCGTCCTCGTGACAGTCGCCGTGAGGGCGGCCAGCGCGGCGGACAGGAACAGGCCGAACAGCAGCCCCAGGACGACGAGTTGGGGCATCGCGGGCGCCCCCGCGTCGAGCAGCACCACACAGGCCACGGCCAGCAGCACGGACTGGACGAGCCCGAGGCACACGGACGGCAGCGCGGTCCCGGCGAGGATCTCGGGGTCGCCCAGCTCCCCGGTGCGCAACCGCTTGAGGACCAGTTCCTCCCGCCGCGCAACGAACGCGCTCACCAGCGACGAGTACACGGCGAAGAGTAGCGAGAACCCGATCGCGGCGGTGAGCATCACCGAACCGACCGACAATCCCTCCCCCTCGAGATTCATCTGGTCAACGGCCGGCCGCACGCTGAACGGCAAAGCCAACGGCACGAGCAGCGCCGTGACCACGGCACTCCGGTTCCGCCCGAGCAACGCCAACTCGGCCCGCCCCAGCGCCCGCAGCCGCCCCGCCGGAGTAGTGGTCATCGCACTCACACCGCCACCCCCTGCTCCTGCTCCTGGGCGATACCGAGAAACGCCTCTTCCAGCGAAGCCGACCGCACTTCGAGCCGCCGCAGTTCGATCCGCGCCCGCTCGGCCCACACCAACAGCCCGGTGGCCGCCCGCTGCAGCTCATGCGTCTGAAGTCGTACGACTCCCCCGGCCACCTCGTGCCCGACGACCCCCAGTTCGCCGAGCGGCGGCAGGTCCCCCACGAAATATCCGGCGGGCAGTTCGAACGAGATCCGCGACGGCCGCCCCGCCGTCACCTCGGCCGGCGTCCCGGTGACCGCGATCCGCCCCTCGCTGAGGATCGCGAGCCGGTCGGCGAGCCCCTCCGCCTCCTCCAGGTAGTGCGTGGTCAGCAGCACGGTCGTCCCCCCGTCCCGCAGCGCCCGCACCAACTCCCAGGTGTCCCGCCGCCCTTCGGCGTCAAGACCGGTCGTCGGCTCGTCGAGGAACAGCACCTCGGGCGACCCGAGCAGCGCGAGCGCGAGATCGAGCCGCCGCCGTTCACCCCCGGACAACTGCTTCACCCGTACGTCCGCCCGCCGCGCGAGCCCGACCAGCGCGAGCGCCTCCGCCTCGGGCCGCGCCCCGCTCGTACAGCCCGCCCACATCCGCGCGGTCTCGGCGACGGTCAGCTCGGACGGAAACCCGCCCTCCTGCAACATCACCCCGGTCCGCGGCCGTACGGCGGCCCGCTCGCGGTAGGGATCGTGGCCGAGGACGCGCACCCGCCCGCCGGACGCCGGCGCGAGCCCCTCGAGAAGTTCGACCGTGGACGTCTTGCCGGCGCCATTGGTGCCCAGGAGCGCGAAGACCTCCCCGCGCCGCACGGAGAAGGTGATCCCCCGCACAGCCTCGAACCCGCCCCCGTACACACGGCGTAGGTCAGTGACCTCAATCACGTGTTCGTGTTCGTTGGTGTCCATGACTTCAGCGTCGCCGCGGCGGGGGTCCGACAGCAGTGCGCGGTGTCATCACTCGGCATGACAAATGTCAGACGGGGACGATCTCTTGGCGCGCACCGGGCATACAAAAAACCCCGGTCCACCCGGACCGGGGTTTTTGCTGGAGCGGACGACCAGGTTCGAACTGGCGACCTCAACCTTGGCAAGGTTGCGCTCTACCAACTGAGCTACGTCCGCATTGCCTCCGACCAGCTCTCACTGATCGGCGCGAGCACCAGCCTACCCGATCCACCGGAGTGGTCCGAACGGTGATGCCTGCAGAGCGGGTGACAGGAATTGCACACTGCGCCTTCCTCCTGGAAGGAGGATGTTCTGCTACTGAACTACACCCGCATGTACTCCGTGAGCTGGGCCTTTCGGCCTCGCCCCTCGGCGTGCTCCGAACTCTAGCTGACCAGGAGGGGTGCAGCGCAAGTCGGTTGCCCCGAGGGGCCGGTGACCGGCAGTCGGCTCATGTCCTACTGCGTGTCCTACTGCGCTGCGGCGAACGCCTCGTAGACCTTCTTGGGGATGCGTCCGCGCGCCGGCACGTCCATCTTGTTCGCCTGGGCCCAGGCCCGGACGGCCGCCGGGTCGGGGGCCACCTCGGTCTGGCGGTAGGCCTTGCCGGACCTCGACCGCTTGCGACCTGCGTCCACGTAGGGCGCGAGCGCCTTACGCAGTTTCTTGGCATTGGCTTGATTCAGGTCGATCTCGTACGACTTGCCGTCGAGCCCGAAGGCGATCGTTTCCGCCGCTTCCGAGCCGTCGATGTCGTCAAAGAGAGTGACCACGACCTTCTGCGCCACGAATATCGGTCCCTTCGTGCGACACCTGAAACCGCACTATCCGCGGGGACGCACGGAGACGTCACGGAGGTGCGGAGATGTCGACTGTCCGCCTGTTATTGGGCAAAGTATCGGCTATTGCCAATTCATTTGTACAGTGCCCGGCAATGCAATGTGAAGCCCGGCTAAATCTTCCCGCGTGTCTCCGCGCAATAGGGAACCGGGATCGATCCGGGATCTTTCCCTGAACTTTTCGTGAAGACCCCCGCCCGACACCGGATCGTGATGGTCATCACGTAGATTCCTACAACTCTACTCGCGTAGAAATTTTGTGCGGGTAGTCTGAAGACACCTGTCGAAGACCCGCAGGAACACGCTCAGCACCACAACACCGGGAGTGCCAGTGGCACGCGTCGTAGTCGACGTCATGCTCAAGCCGGAGATCCTCGACCCCCAGGGCCAGGCGGTCCAGCGTGCGCTGCCGCGCCTGGGTTTCGAAGGCATCTCCGACGTACGTCAGGGAAAGCGATTCGAACTGGAAGTTGACGGACCGGTCGACGAGGCCGCGCTCGCCCGCATCCACGATCTTGCGGAATCCTTCCTCGCCAACACGGTGATCGAGGACTTCACCGTCAAGGTGGAAGAAGTGGCGGAGGCCGCCAAGTGACCGCTCGTATTGGCGTCGTCACTTTCCCCGGCAGCCTCGACGACCGTGACACCCAGCGCGCGATCCGTCTCGCCGGCGCCGAACCGGTAGCCCTCTGGCACAAGGACAAGAACCTCCACCAGGTCGACGCGGTCGTCCTCCCGGGCGGATTTTCCTACGGCGACTATCTGCGCGCGGGTGCCATCTCCCGTTTCTCGCCGGTGATGGAGACGGTCATCGAGCAGGCGAAGTCGGGACTCCCCGTCCTCGGTATCTGCAACGGCTTCCAGATCCTCACCGAGGCGCACCTCCTCCCCGGCGCGATGCTCGGCAACAACCACCTGCACTTCATCTGCCGTGACCAGAAACTGCGGGTGGAGAACGCGGACACCTCCTGGACCAGCGACTACGCGTCCGGCCAGGAGATCCACATCCCGCTGAAGAACATGGACGGCCGCTACGTCGCCGACGAGCACACGCTCGACGAGCTGGAGGCGGAAGGCCGCGTCGTCTTCCGCTACCTCGACGTGAACCCGAACGGCTCCCTGCGCGACATCGCGGGCATCACGAACGCAGCCGGGAACGTCGTAGGCCTCATGCCCCACCCGGAGCACGCCGTCGAGCCGCTCGTCGGGTCCGGCCGCACCGACGGCCTCCCCTTCTTCACCTCGATCCTCAAGAAGCTGGTCAACGCATGAGCCGGACGCCTCTGGACACGGTCGAGCACGCGGCCGAGACCCCCGACGTCGAGCTGCCCTGGGCCGAACTCGGCCTGAAGAAGGACGAGTACGAGCGGGTGGTCGAGATCCTCGGCCGCCGCCCGACCGGCGCCGAGCTGGCCATGTACTCGGTCATGTGGTCCGAGCACTGCTCGTACAAGTCCTCCAAGGTCCACCTCCGCCAGTTCGGCGAGAAGGCCCCGCAGTCCGACGCCCTGCTCGTGGGCATCGGCGAGAACGCGGGCGTCGTGGACGTGGGCCAGGGCTACGCGGTCACCTTCAAGGTCGAGTCGCACAACCACCCCTCCTACGTCGAGCCCTACCAGGGCGCGGCCACGGGCGTCGGCGGCATCGTGCGCGACATCATCGCGATGGGCGCGCGCCCGGTCGCGGTCGTGGACCCCCTGCGCTTCGGCGCGGCCGACCACCCCGACACCAAGCGCGTCCTCCCGGGCGTCGTCGCGGGCATCGGCGGCTACGGCAACTGCCTCGGCCTCCCGAACATCGGCGGCGAGGTCGTCTTCGACGCCTGCTACCAGGGCAACCCGCTGGTCAACGCCGGCGCCATCGGCGTCATGCGGCACGAGGACATCCACCTCGCGAAGGCCTCCGGCGCGGGCAACAAGGTCATCCTCTACGGCGCCCGCACGGGCGGCGACGGCATCGGCGGCGCGTCGATCCTGGCGTCCGAGACCTTCGACGACGCGAAGCCGTCGAAGCGCCCGGCGGTCCAGGTAGGCGACCCCTTCCAGGAGAAGCTCCTCATCGAGTGCACCCTGGAGGCCTTCGCCGAGAAGCTGGTAGTCGGCATCCAGGACCTGGGAGCGGCCGGACTCTCCTGCGCCACAAGCGAGTTGGCGTCGAACGGCTCCGGCGGCATGACGGTGACGCTCGACGACGTCCCCCTCCGCGACTCGACCCTCTCTCCCGAGGAAATCCTCATGAGCGAGTCGCAGGAGCGGATGTGCGCGGTCGTGGAGCCGTCGAAGGTCGCCCGCTTCCTGGAGATCTGCGAGAAGTGGGACGTCATCGCCACGGTCATCGGTGAGGTGACCGACGGCGACCGCCTCGAGATCTTCTGGCACGGCGGCAAGATCGTGGACGTTGACCCGCGCACGGTCGCGCACGACGGCCCGGTCTACGAGCGCCCGTACGCCCGCCCGTCCTGGCAGGACGCGCTCCAGGCGGACGACGCCAACAAGCTTGCCCGGCCCGGCACTTCGGAGGAACTGAAGTCCCAGGTCCTGGCGCTGGTGTCGTCCCCGAACCAGGCGTCCAAGAAGTGGATCACGTCGCAGTACGACCACTTCGTGCAGGGCAACACGGTGCTGGCGCAGCCCGAGGACTCGGGCATGATCCGCATCGACGAGGAGACCGGCCTCGGGGTCGCCATCGCGACGGACGGCAACGGCCGGTACGCGAAGCTGGACCCGTACGCGGGCGCGCAGTTGGCGCTCTCGGAGGCCTACCGCAACGTGGCGACGACGGGCGCGAAGCCCCTCGCCGTCTCCGACTGCCTGAACTTCGGTTCGCCCGAGGACCCGGCGGTGATGTGGCAGTTCGCGGAGGCGATCCGTGGACTGGCGGACGCCTGCCAGCAGTTGGGCACGCCGGTGACGGGCGGCAACGTCTCCCTCTACAACCAGACGGGCGACGTGGCGATCCACCCGACCCCGGTGGTAGCGGTGTTGGGCGTCATCGACGACGTGGCCCGCCGCACACCGGTCGCCTTCCAGGAAGAGGGCCAGCTCCTCTACCTCCTCGGTGACACCCGCGAGGAGTTCGGGGGCTCGGCCTGGTCGCAGGTCGTCCACGACCACCTCGGCGGCCTGCCCCCGAAGGTCGACCTGGAGCGGGAGCGGCTGCTGGCCGAGATCCTGATCTCCGCGTCGCGCGACGGAATGATCGACTCGGCGCACGACCTGTCCGACGGCGGTCTGATCCAAGCGGTAGTGGAATCGGCCCTGTTGGGCGAGAAGGGCGCACGCCTGATCGTTCCCGACGGTCTCGACGCGTTCACCTTTCTCTTCTCGGAGTCGGCGGGCCGCGCGGTGGTCGCGATCCCGCGCTCGGAGGAACTGCGCTTCAACGACATGTGCGGGGCACGGGGTCTGCCTGTCACCCGCATCGGTGTCGTGGACGGCCAGTCGGTGGAGATCCAGGGCGAGTTCGCGCTCTCCTTGGAGGAGCTGCGCGAGGCGCACGAGGGAACGATCCCGGCGCTGCTGGCGTAGGACGCCATAGTCCGTCGTAGGAACGCATGCGGGTGAAGGCCCTGTCCGGGATCCGGGCAGGGCCTTCGCTTGTGTTGACTTCGACGGTCGTGGGCGTGGAAACGGGGGAGCGCGAATGTGGAAGTACCAGTAGGGATACGCGAGTTCGGCGGCGGCCGGAGGCGCGCGTGAGCTTTCACGGTGAAAACGCTCCTGAATCCTCCGAGCGTGCCAGGGCGCCCTTTCCGCGCTCCCGCCGGCTGACTCCGGACCGGGGGAGCAGTCGGCGCAACGCCTTCGACCAACTCGTGGCTGTGGCAGCGGTGTTCGGGGTCGGTACGGGCGGCTGGGGGCTGTGGCTGGAGACGAGGGATCACTTCGACCGGTCCGCCAGCCGGGACCGGATCGCGAAGGCCTGTGCCGGGCTGAGGTTCCCGGCCGCGGCCACGTTCGAGCCGTCCAAGACCCAGGACCTGTCCGGGGCGGCGTCATGACGAAGGCGTTCGTGGAACGGTCACGCCGACCGTTCCACGAACGCTTCTTCGTTACGCGGTCTGCCCGTCCCGGGCGAAGAAGCCGATCAGGTCCTGTCCGATGGCGTCGTTGGTGGCCACGGCATCGGCTGCCGCCTTGGCGCTACGGGGGAACAGCGCTTCCTCGTACGAGGTGAGCGCGGCCTCGATGTCGTCGGGACGGTCGGCGATGGCCCTGCCGAGTTCGGCGGCGTCCTGCATGGCCAGGTTGGCGCCTTCGCCGTCCGGCGGGGAGAGGTGGGCGGCATCGCCGAGGAGGGTCGCTCCCGGTACCCGGTCCCAACGGTGCCCGATCGGCAGCGAGTTGAAGGGACGCACGACCGGCGCGGTGTCGCTGTCGGTGATCAGGGCGGTGATCTCGGGTGCCCAGCCGTCGAACTCGGCGGCGATCCGCGCGGTGGCCGCGGCGGCGTCGGTGAAGTCGATGCGGTCGAACCACTCCAGGGGCCTGGCCAGCGTCACATAGGCGTGCAGCGTCTCGCCGCTCTCCCGGTGCGCCCCGATCCACTTCCCGCTCGCCCTCGAGTCCGGCGGGAGCACGAACAGCGAGCCGCCGCCGACCGTCCTCGCGGCGACCGGGTGCCGGGTCTCGCTGTCGTACAGATAGGTCTCGACGAACGACCGGCCGAAGTACTCGGGAACGGCGTCCGACAGCAACGGCCGTACGCGCGACCAGGCGCCGTCGGCGCCGACGAGCAGGTCTGTGACGATGCTGCCGCCGTCGCCGAACCCGACTTCGTGCCGACCGTCGCCAAGCGCACGGACACCGCTGACCTTGTGCCCCCACCGCACGGTGCCGGCCGGCAGCGAGTCGAGCAGGATCTGCCGCAGTTCGCCGCGCTGCACCTCGGGTCGGCCACCGGTGCCGTCGTCGGGCTCCTCCATCAGGACGGTGCCGTCCCGGTCGAGGACGCGGGTCGTCTGGCGGCCCTCCAGGATGATGGCGCGGAACTCGTCTATCAAGTCGGCTTCCTTCAGGGCGAGTTGACCGTTGTAGTCGTGGATGTCGAGCATGCCGCCCTGTAGGCGGGCCATCGGTGAGGCCTCGGCCTCGTAGATCGTGGCAGGTATGCCGTGGACGTGCAGGACACGGGCGAGGGTCAGTCCGCCGAGTCCGGCGCCGATGATCGTGACATGAGTGGTCATGAGGACTCCCTGCGTGTCGTGGGCCTGCCGGACGGTCACCCGGCGGGATCCCGACCAAGGCTTCAACGCCGTGCCGACAGATCGCCGACGCGATACCGACAGCTCCGACAGACATCCGACACGGCGGCTCGCGGTCAGTTCGGCACGCGTTCGTGACCGAACTCCCCTTCACCACACCGGACTTGGGCAACCTCCAAGCCAACACCGCGGCCACCCCCATCAACCCGGCCCCACCCCAGAACACCACCCGCGTCGCATCCACAAAGGCCTGGACGCCGGCCACGCGCGCCGAACCCGTCAGATGAGCCAGCCCCGTGATGTCCGCGCCGGGCCCGTGCCCGGCGTAGAAGCGGGCCAGCACCGTGCCGAAGACAGCCGTGCCCAGCGCGTTGCCCAGGGTCTGGAAGAAACGGATCGACGTCGTGGCCACCCCCAACTGGTGGCGCGGCGCGGAGTCCTGGACCAGCAGGACCAGTTGCCCGACGAGCTGACCGAACCCCCGCCCCCGCCAGAAACAACTCCGCTCGGATCAGCCAGAGGGACGTGTCCGGGCCGGTCGTCGTGGCGAGCGGCGCGAACGCGAGTGCCGTCGTCGCCGTACCGCTCAGCGTGAACGTCCGTGCCGACCAACCCCGCGCCCAAGTAGTCCAGCGGGCGCCGGACATGATGCTCGGGGAGCTTCAGCGCGAAGGCGGCCGTGACCAGGACCACCATGCCCACCGGCAGGTTGACGTAGAAGATCCACCGCCAGTTCGCATGGTCGGCGAGCGGACCGCCGATCCACGGGCCGATCGCCATCGCCCCGCCCGCGATCAGGCCACCCCCGCCCAGGCCTTGGAGCGCACGCGCCGCGATGAGCCGGTCCATCGACCGCGCGGCGCCGCACAGCCCCGAGCCGAGCAGGAATGTCGTGATCGCCGCGGTGAAGACCCGCTTGGGTCCGTGGACGTCACAGAGCTTGCCGTACAGCGGGAGCATCGCCGCCGACGCGAGCGCATACGCGCTGACCAGCCACGGGATCTTGTCGATGCCGTGGGCGGGGTCCAGGTCCCGGACGATCGGGACGGTGGCCGCGAGGTGTCGCCGACGGTCCGGAGGCGGGTACGGCGGCGCGCCCGCACTCTGTCGGCCCCCTCCAGGGCGCGCTTGCCGTGGCTGCTCGGAGTCGACCGGGACAACCCCGGTCGAGTGACCGATACGCGATGATGCGCTACCCGCGTCTCCGGCACCGAATATCGCAGGAAGCCTGTTTCGCCCGGTCGGCCCGCGCGGCGACAACGTGTCCGTGCAGGAGATCACCGACGCGGCCCGCGCGGTGCGCGAGCGCCGACCCGGCGAGTCCGCGGTGGACGCCGTACGGAGGCAGTTCCTGGAGCTGGTCGAGGCGCGCGACCCGTCGGTCGGCCTGGCCAATGAGGTGTTCGTCCGCCAGTTGCGTGAACTCGTCCTGGGGATCCCGGTCCTGCGGGACCGTGTCTTCCCGGCCGCCCAGAAGGGCACCCGGGACCTGGCCGCACACCTCGCCGAGGAGACCCCCGAACGTGCCGCGCGCGCCTTCACGTTGGTGGACAGCGGGCTCGGCGACCACGGGCGCAGAACGCCGCGAGGCTCCCCCGCACCAAGCACTAGGCTCACCGCCATGCCCACGGCCAAGAAGCGCGCGCGTACCTACGACCCCGCCAAGACCCGCACCGCGGTCCTCGCCCAGTTCGGGAACGTACGCCAGGCCGTAGGCACACTCACCCCCGACCAACTCGCGCTCCCCACCCGCCTGGGCGACTGGACCGTACGCGAACTCGTCGCACACATCGGCATGGCGATCACCGCAGTCCACCGCTCCCTGGACTTTCCCGCCCCGCCCGCCCAGAACGCCGTGATCCTCGACTGGCCCTTCGCCACCGCGGCCAACTCCTCGGCCATCGACGACTTCACGCACACGCTCGCCGAACAGCACCCCGACCTCGACACCTACCTCGCCGACGTCGAGCAGACCCTCACCGAACACCTGGACACGAACCCCGGCACCCGCGTCCTCGAAACCAACGCCGGCGCGATGCCCCTGGCCGACTACCTAGTCACCCGCACCGTCGAACTCGTCGTCCACACCGACGACTTGAACGCCGCCGTCCCGGGCCTCGACATCCCCTACGACCGCCAGGCCCTCGCCACCTGCACGAGACTGCTGGCCGATGCCCTGGCCGTGAAAGCCCCCGGCGGCTCGACCGAGGTCCGCATCCCGCCCTACGCCGTGGTCCAGTGTGTCGAAGGCCCCCGGCACACCCGCGGCACCCCGCCCAACGTCGTGGAGACCGACCCCCTGACCTGGCTCCGGCTCGCGACCGGCCGGACGCGGTGGAAGGACGCCGTAGAAGAGGCGAAGGTCAGCGCGAGCGGCGAGCGGGCGGATCTGAGCGGACTGCTGCCGATCATGGGGTGAGGCGGAGGCGACCCGGAGAATCCGGAAGTGCCCCCGGGGAATCCGGAAGTGCCCCGGGGAGTCCCGAAGGGAACCCGTCCCCCATCCCACCCGTCCCACCCTCATGGACAAACAGCGATTCACCCTCGCCGTCCTGACCATCGTCCCGCTCGTCGTGGCGTGCGGCAGCGAGAAGACGAACAGCGGCAGCGGCAGCGGATCGGTAGACGTGCAACGGCCCGTCACCGGCGTCGACTGGCAGGTGCGGGGCATCAGCACGGCCGGCTCGGCACAGCAGGTGCACGGCACACCGCGGCTCACCTTCGACGCGAAGAACGGCAAGGTCGGTGGCCGCCTGGGCTGCAACGCCGTCAACGCGACGGCCACCGTACGCGCCGGACGCATCACGCTGGGCCGCCCGTCCACCACCCGAATGATGTGCGACGCCTCACTCATGGGCACCGAACGCACGCTGCTCGGCCTCTTCGACGGCCAGGTCGGTTACCGAGTGGATCACGACACCCTCACGCTGACCAGCGGAAACGGCACGATCGTTCGCGCCGTCGCCGCCAAGTGATCCACTACCGACGAGTAACCCCAATTCGGACCAGTGGTCGATCTCGCCTACACTCGGTGCCGTGCCACGTGGTGACGGTCGACTCAGTCATGATCTGCTCCCCGGCGAGAAAGGACCCCAGGACGCTTGCGGCGTCTTCGGAGTCTGGGCTCCCGGTGAAGAGGTCGCCAAGCTCACTTACTTCGGGCTCTACGCCCTCCAGCATCGGGGTCAGGAATCCGCGGGAATCGCGGTCAGCAACGGCTCCCAGATCCTCGTCTTCAAGGACATGGGCCTCGTGTCCCAGGTCTTCGACGAGACCTCCCTCAGTTCGCTCCAGGGTCATATCGCGGTCGGACACGCCCGCTACTCGACCACCGGCGCCTCCACCTGGGAGAACGCCCAGCCGACGTTCCGCGCCACCGCGCACGGCTCGATCGCGCTCGGCCACAACGGCAACCTGGTCAACACCGCGCAGCTCGCGGAGATGGTCGCCGACCTCCCCAAGCAGGAAGGCCGTACGCCCCGCGTAGCGGCCACCAACGACACCGACCTTCTGACCGCGCTCCTCGCGGCCCAGGTCGACACCGACGGCAAGCCGCTGACCATCGAGGAAGCCGCCCACGCGGTCCTCCCGCAGGTCAAGGGCGCCTTCTCGCTCGTCTTCATGGACGAGCACACTCTCTACGCCGCCCGTGACCCGCAGGGCGTCCGCCCGCTGGTCCTCGGCCGGCTGGAGCGCGGCTGGGTCGTCGCCTCCGAGTCCGCCGCCCTCGACATCTGCGGCGCCGCGTACGTCCGCGAGATCGAGCCGGGCGAGTTCGTCGCCATCGACGAGAACGGCCTGCGCACCTCCCGATTCGCGGAAGCGAAGCCCAAGGGCTGCGTCTTCGAGTACGTCTATCTCGCCCGCCCCGACACCGACATCGCCGGTCGGAACGTCTACCTCTCCCGTGTCGAGATGGGCCGGAAACTCGCCAAAGAAGCTCCGGTCGACGCCGATCTGGTCATAGCGACTCCGGAGTCCGGCACCCCGGCCGCCATCGGATACGCGGAGGCCTCGGGCATCCCGTTCGGTGCGGGTCTGGTGAAGAACGCCTACGTCGGCCGTACGTTCATCCAGCCTTCGCAGACCATCCGGCAGCTCGGCATCCGCCTGAAGCTGAATCCGCTGAAGGAAGTCATCAAGGGCAAGCGCCTGGTCGTCGTCGACGACTCGATCGTGCGCGGCAACACCCAGCGCGCGCTGGTGCGCATGCTCCGCGAGGCCGGCGCCGCCGAGGTCCACATCCGGATCTCCTCGCCGCCCGTGAAGTGGCCCTGCTTCTTCGGCATCGACTTCCCCACCCGCGCCGAACTCATCGCCAACGGCATGACCGTCGACGAGATCGGTGTCTCCCTGGGCGCCGACTCCCTGGCGTACATCTCCATCGACGGCATGATCGACGCGACCACCATCGCCAAGCCGAACCTGTGCCGCGCCTGCTTCGACGGCGAGTACCCGATGGAGCTCCCGGACCCCGAGCTGCTCGGCAAGCAGCTCCTGGAGACCGAGCTGGCGGCCGGTCCGGCCGCCACGGCAGCGGCCGACGCGATCCGTCGCCCGTAAGCCCCGCCGTATCAATCAACGCGAAAGATCCCAGGCAATGTCTGAGACCTCCACTCCCGGTGCTTCCTACGCGGCCGCCGGCGTCGACATCGAAGCGGGCGACCGCGCCGTAGAACTCATGAAGGAGTGGGTGAAGAAGACCCAGCGCCCCGAGGTCCTCGGCGGCCTCGGCGGCTTCGCCGGGCTCTTCGACGCCTCCGCCCTCAAGCGGTTCGAGCGCCCCCTGCTCGCCTCCGCCACGGACGGCGTCGGCACGAAGGTCGACATCGCGCGCCAGCTCGGCGTCTACGACACGATCGGCCACGACCTGGTCGCCATGGTCATGGACGACATCGTGGTGTGCGGTGCCGAGCCGCTCTTCATGACCGACTACATCTGTGTCGGCAAGGTGCACCCCGAGCGTGTCGCGGCCATCGTCAAGGGCATCGCCGAGGGCTGTGTGCTGGCCGGCTGCGCCCTGGTCGGCGGCGAGACCGCCGAACACCCCGGTCTGCTGGGCCCGGACGACTTCGACGTCGCGGGCGCCGGTACGGGCGTCGTGGAGGCCGACCGGCTGCTCGGCCCGGATCGCATCCGGACGGGTGACGCGGTCATCGCGATGGCCTCCTCCGGACTTCACTCGAACGGGTACTCGCTCGTCCGGCATGTGCTCCTGAACCAGGCCGGTCTCGACCTGGAGGCACGCGTCGAGGAGCTCGGCCGCACGCTCGGCGAGGAACTCCTCGTCCCCACCAAGATCTACTCGCTGGACTGCCTGGCGCTGACCCGTACGACCGACGTGCACGCCTTCTCGCACGTCACCGGCGGCGGACTCGCCGCGAACCTCGCCCGGGTCATCCCGGACGGCCTGCACGCGATCGTGGACCGCTCCACCTGGACCCCGGCGCCGATCTTCGACCTCGTCGGCAGGACGGGCCAGGTCGAGCGCCTGGAGCTGGAGAAGACCCTGAACATGGGCGTCGGCATGATCGCGATCGTCCCCGAGGAGTCGGCGGACGTGGCCCTGGAGACCCTGGCCGACCGCGGGGTCGAGGCGTGGGTCGCGGGCGAGATCACCGAGCGGGGAGATCACGCGACGGGCGCGGAGATGGTCGGCGACTACGCGTAGATCAGCCGCTACGGGACGCGCGAGGCAGCGGCTTCCGGACGCAAAATCAGCCTCTCCGGCGTTTGAGGAGCGGGGTCCGGGGCGGAGCCCCGTGACGGCAGCACAAAACCCGGTCCGGTGCTTAGTGCCCCGGACCGGGCGAGGTGCAGTCAGCTAACGGGAAGTTTTTACCGCTCAGCGCGCTGCAAGCGTTACGCGCCGCGACGTTGAGACTGGGGACCGGACTCGTCGTCCTCGTCCTCGTCATCGTCGTTATAGAGATCCGCGTACTGAGCGTACGGGTCGTCTTCTTCCTCGTCGTCGTCCTCGAACGGCTCGCCATTCGGCGGCTGGCTCGAAGTCGAAGCGCCCAGCTCATTGGCCAGACGCGAGAGGTCAGTCCCGCCGCTGCTGTACTTCAGCTGGCGGGCGACCTTCGTCTGCTTGGCCTTTGCCCGGCCGCGCCCCATGGCTCGACCCCCTCGGATACGGGGCTCGGTGGCCCCAGAGTCTTGACACGCGTTCATGATCTGGAACGGACTCTCCGTGGAGAGACCGGTCCGTAGGGCTTCCACGGTACCTGAGCCCGCGCCCATACGGTACGTCGCCCGCAGCACGTGCCGGGCTCCAGGACCCGCGAGGTGCCCTGTACTCGCTGGTCAACCGCGATTTTAACCACTTCTTGGCAGGCGACCCGCCGACGAACGTGAGAGTTCTCTCTAAGTCTTCGCCGGCGGGTACCGGAGACGCTTGCCGAGGAGCCAAACGGAACCTCAGCGTCCGCGCGCTCCGGCGGCTTCGTGCATTCGCTGCTCGGCGATCCGGTCGGCCGCGGCGGCCGGCGGAATACCGTCTTCCTTCGCACGTGCGAATATGGCCAGCGTGGTGTCGAAGATCTTCGCGGCCTTCGCCTTGCACCGCTCGAAGTCGAACCCGTGCAGCTCGTCGGCGACCTGGATCACGCCACCGGCGTTCACCACGTAGTCCGGCGCGTAGAGGATCCCGCGGTCGGCGAGGTCCTTCTCGACGCCCGGATGCTCCAGCTGGTTGTTGGCCGCGCCGCACACCACCTTGGCGGTCAGCACCGGCACGGTTGCGTCGTTCAGGGCGCCGCCGAGCGCGCAGGGGGCGTAGATGTCCAGCCCCTCGACCCGGATCAGCGCCTCCGTGTCCGCGACGGCCGTGACGCCCGTCGGGTGCTTGTCGAGGATCCGTCGTACGGACTCCTCGCGCACGTCCGTGATCACGACCTCGGCGCCCTCGTCCCGCAGGTGCTCCACGAGGTGGTGCCCGACCTTGCCGACCCCCGCGATGCCGACCGTACGGCCGCTCAGCGACGGGTCGCCCCACAGGTGCTGGGCGCTGGCCCGCATCCCCTGGAAGACGCCGAAGGCGGTCAGCACGGAGGAGTCGCCGGCGCCGCCGTTCTCGGGGGAACGTCCGGTCGTCCAGCGGCACTCGCGCGCCACGACGTCCATGTCGGCGACATACGTGCCGACATCGCACGCGGTGACGTAGCGCCCGCCGAGCGAGGCCACGAACCGGCCGTAGGCGAGCAGCAGTTCCTCGGTCTTGTCGCGCTCCGGGTCACCGATGATCACGGCCTTGCCGCCGCCGTGGTCCAGACCGGCCATGGCGTTCTTGTACGACATCCCGCGGGCGAGGTTGAGCGCGTCGGCGACGGCCTCTTCCTCGCTGGCGTAGGGGTAGAAGCGCGTACCGCCCAGGGCGGGGCCCAGGGCGGTGTTGTGGATGGCGATGACGGCCTTGAGGCCGCTGGCCCGGTCCTGGCAGAGCACGACTTGCTCATGACCGCCCTGGTCCGAGTGGAACAGGGTGTGCAGGACGCCGTTGTCTACGTCGGTCACGGTGGTGACTCCTGGGTAAGTGGCGGCGGTTGGAGACAGGCTCCCGTAGGGGTGGCGGGTGCCGTGGCATGAGCGTAGAGCCTGGGTCGGGCCGCCATCCGTGCAGTGTTCAGGATCACCTACCGAAGGGGGGTGGCCGTGCGACGATTTGCATAGTTTTCCCGCGCGTTTGTGAGCGGGTTCCGAAGGTTTTCCCGACGGCCGGCGGGGGAGGGAGCAGGCGTGCCCAAGAAGGTGTCCTCGGTGATCGTCCCGTACGCGACGTATCTGCGGGTCTACGAGCCGCTGGCCGCCTTCCCGGAGCCCGAGCGCGGCCACTGGACCAGCTACGCCCGCCGCCCCGACCGCCCGTCGTACCAGGACGAACTGCGCCGGGCGCTGGCCGACCTGCTGCCCACCCCGCCGGTCCCGGTGCCGGTGCACGAGAGCGCGGACGCCTTCGTGGTGGAGGTCGACGGCGTGGTGTGCGTCTGCCCCTGGCGCACCCGGCTGCGCGGCTGGCAGGCCCTGGGGGACCTCGCGGAGGAGCTTCCGCCGCCGGTCCTGGACGCCGTACTCCCGCCGCTCGTACGGCATCAGGCCACCCAGGACTACGAGCGCTGGCTGGCCCGGAATCCGGACGCCCGGCCGTGGATCCGCACGGCGACCTGGCAGGTGCCGCTGAACTGGTTCGTGCTCGTCGGTGACGAGGAGCGGCGCTACGACAAGGCCTCCGGGGACGTGCCGCCGATGCTGCGGTACCGGACGCCGATGGTGCAGGCGCGGCGGCGGGTGGCGCGGGCGCTGCGGGCCCTCAAGGACGCGATGGACGACGGGCCGCTGATCGAGGGTCTGGTGGACGTGGGGCGCTGGCTGGAGGAGTTCCATCCGCGGTCCCTGGTCGAGTTGGACTACGGCGGGCTCGTGCACGTCCTGCCGGCCGGCGAGCTGGAGGACGACCACTCGGCGGCGGACGTGGCCGCGGGCATCGAGGCGCTGCGGACCGGGGACGGGGCGGCGGCGGGCGAGGCGTACGGGCGGCTCGTGGAGCGCTGGCGGTCGGTCAGGGACCGGCGCTCGGCGAACTGACGGGAAGATCGACGGGGCCGGCGGTTTCGAACGCGGCTGACATCTTCGAACAGATGCGCATAGGATTCTTACGGTTCGTCAACACGGGACGTAGGTCCCGATACGGACGATTGATGCCAAGCGTGACGGACCGCACGTACAGATCCCTTGCGCCGCTTGCCCCTCCTCATGCCAAAATAGGACAAGGAGTCCGGGGAGGACTCCATCCGTCATGCTTTGGGCGGAACCTCGGTATTGCGCGCTTTGGGGGGTCTGGATGACTCCTGATCGCCCCTGTGACTGATCGTCACAGTGGTGTGACTGTCCGCTATGGCATGGTCCATCGGCTTCCGTCGCTGATGGACACCTGGGAGGGCAATTCCATCGGTTTGGCCTACGCGGTTGGACAGATGGTGTAGTTGTAGTGCCGAGGACAAGCCGTTCGTCCTATAACCGACTCGACCCGCACACGCCATTTCGGGCAACGCGGGTCAAGGTGCAGAATTTAGAGGAAAGAACCGAGAAGGTTCGGTTCTCCCGAGGAGGCCGCTCATGACCGCTCGCACCCCTGATGCCGAGCCGCTGCTGACCCCGGCTGAGGTCGCCACGATGTTCCGTGTGGACCCCAAGACGGTCACGCGGTGGGCGAAGGCCGGCAAGCTCACTTCGATTCGCACGCTCGGCGGACACCGCCGTTACCGCGAGGCGGAGGTCCGTGCACTGCTCGCGGGCATTCCGCAGCAGCGCAGCGAAGCCTGACCAACTGAATAAGGGCGAATCGGCAGGTCCCCCAACCTGTCACGGCGCCCGACAACACAGCTCCAAGCGACGCGGGTTCTGCCCCAACAGGGCCCACGCCCAACGCTCTTGAGCCAAATGAACAGGGTGCGTCGTAGATCGCGCTGGACTCCGCCGGGTCCAGCGCGATCTTTTTTGTGCCTGGTCGGGGGTCCGTGTGCGGTCGGCAGGCCCTGAGCGCCGGGTCCTGTGAGGGACCTTGTCGGAGTCTGGGGAGGGCTGTCGGATCTCCTGTGGACCATCCCTCGTAGGGGTGCAATTGCACATATTAAATTGACCAGTTGTAGGTGAGGTGTAAGTTCCTACGTTTCAAAAACTTATGCGGTGACACCCGTCACATGCCAGATGGCTTGTTGCCTCTGACCTATGTGCGCTAGGAAGTTCCACTCTCCGGGTCGTCCTGTGGTTCCCGCACCGGAGGGGCGTCCATGGCCAGCCGCAGCAGGCGGTGGCAGATCGAGCAGTGCCGGGTCACATGGTGGTAGGAGCTGGCGGCCGACAGGTGCGCACGGAGCAGTGCCCGCGTCTCATGCCTGACCGAAGCCGCCATGTGCCACCTCCGTGGCCCTGCGTGGAACGGGGCCTGGTTTCTGGGTACCGGGTGGGTGGGCGGGCGTCAAGGGAGCCGTAGCGGCCATGAGGGCAACAGCACGCACGAAAGCCCGGGTCCGAAGACCCGGGCTCTTGTTTGATCTACTGCGGTCCTGACGGGATTTGAACCCGCGGCCTCCACCTTGACAGGGTGGCGAGCACTCCAAGCTGCTCCACAGGACCTTGATTCGCGGCACTTGTTGGTGCGTTGTGCTGCGAGACGAGACTGTACAGGAGGGTGGCCCGCCTGGTCGAACTCACTCGGTGTGCAGGCGCTGTTACGGTGCGGCCGCGTCGATCGCCTTCACGATCCGCTTGTCGGAGACGGCGTACGCCGTGCCGAGCGCGTGGGCGAAATAGCTCACCCGGAGCTCCTCGATCATCCAGCGGATGTCCCGGACGGAGGACGGAATCGGGCGGCCCTGCGGGAGTTGCTCCAGGAGCCACGCGTACTCGTCCTGCATCTCATGGACCTTCTCCATGCGGGTCGTGTCCCGCTGGACCCCCGTCGGCATCTGCTGGAGGCGGCGGTCGGCGGCCACCATGTAGCGCATCAGGTCGGGCAGGCGTCGTATGCCGGTCGCCGTGACGAAGCCCGGCTTCACGAGGGCGTCCAGCTGGGCGCGTACGTCCGCGAGGTTCGGGAGGAGGGCGGGGCTGTGCGCTGCCTTCAGACGGCGCTCACAGGCCTGCCAGGCGGCCAGCACCTGTTGGACCTGGCCCACCGCGCGGACCGTCGTGTCGACGATCTCGGCGCGCACCTTCTCGTAGAGCTTCCGGTACGACTCCTCGTCCCACGCCGGGCCGCCGAAGTCGCCGATCAGCTTGTCCGCCGCCGCCAGCGCGCAGTCGTCGAAGAGCGCCTGGATCGAACCGTGCGGATTCGCGGACAGGGCCAGCTTCTGAGGGTTCGTGAGCTTCTCGGACGCGAACTTCGCCGGATTCACCGGGATGCTGCGCACGATGAGCCGGCGCGTGCCCTTCCACATCGCCTCCGCCTGCTCCTCCTCCGTGTCGAAGAGCCGTACGGAGACGGTGTCGCCGTCGTCGACCAGCGCCGGGTACGCCTTCACCGGCTGGCCGGCCCGGTGGGTCTCGAAGACGCGGGTCAGCGAGCCGATCGTCCAGTCGGTGAGGCCCTTGCGCTCCAGGGACTCCCCGCCCTCGCGCTCGGCCGTCGCCGCGGCCGCCTGCGAGATGGCCTGGCGCGCCTTCGGCTTGAGGCGGACCTTCAGCGCCTCCAGATCCTTGTCCTCGGCGATCTTGCGGCGCCGCTCGTCCACGATCCGGAAGGTGATGAGCAGGTGGTCCGGGACCTTCGACCAGTCGAAGTCGTCGGCGGTGAAGGGGACTCCGACCATGCGCTTCAACTCGCGGGCCATGGTGGTGGGGAGAGGTTCCTGGAGGGGAACCGCCGCCGCAAGGAAGCGTTGCGCGAAGTTCGGCGCCGGGACGTAGTTGCGGCGGATCGGCTTCGGGAGGGAACGGATGAGTTCGGTGACGACCTCTTCCCGCAACCCGGGGATCTGCCAGTCGAAGCCCTCGTCCGTGACCTGGTTGAGGACCTGGAGCGGGATGTGGACCGTGACACCGTCCGCGTCCGCGCCCGGCTCGAACTGGTACGTCACCCGGAACTTCAGCCGCCCCTGATGCCAGGAGTCCGGATAGTCGGCCTTGCTGATGTCACCCGCGCGCTCGTTGATGAGCATCGAGCGCTCGAAGTCGAGGAGTTCGGGCTCCTCATGGTGCTTGTGCTTCCACCAGGAGTCGAAGTGGGCGCCGGACACGACGTGTTCGGGTACCCGCTGGTCGTAGAAGTCGTAGAGCGTCTCGTCGTCGACCAGGATGTCCCGGCGCCGCGCGCGATGCTCCAACTCCTCGACCTCGGTGAGGAGTCTGCGGTTGTCGGCGAAGAACTTGTGGTGCGTGCGCCAGTCGCCCTCGACCAGCGCGTTGCGGATGAACAACTCGCGGGACGCCTCCGGGTCGATCCGGCCGTAGTTCACCTTGCGCTGGGCGATGATCGGGACGCCGTAGAGCGTGACCTTCTCGAAGGCCATCACGGCCGCCTGGTCCTTCTCCCAGTGCGGTTCGCTGTACGTCCGCTTGAGGAGGTGGCCGGCGAGGGGCTCGACCCACTCGGGCTCGATCTTGGCGTTGACGCGGGCCCAGAGGCGTGAAGTCTCCACCAGTTCCGCCGACATGACGAAACGCGGGGTCTTCTTGAAGAGCGCCGAACCGGGGAAGATCGCGAACTTGGCGCTGCGGGCGCCGAGATACTCGTTCTTCGCGCCGTCCTTCACGTCCTTCATGCCGATGTGGGACAGCAGGCCGGCGAGGAGCGAGAGGTGCACGCTCTGGTCCGCCGCATCGTCCTCGCTGAGCTGAAGGCCCATCTGCTTGGCCACCGTGCGGAGTTGGCTGTAGATGTCCTGCCACTCGCGGATGCGGAGGAAGTTCAGGTACTCCTGCTTGCACATGCGACGGAACGCGGAGGAGCCGCGCTCCTTCTGCTGCTCGCGGATGTACCGCCACATGTTCAGGAACGCGAGGAAGTCGCTCGTCTCGTCCCGGAAACGGGCGTGTTGCTGGTCCGCCTGGGTCTGCTTCTCGGCCGGGCGCTCGCGCGGGTCCTGGATGGAGAGCGCGGCGGCGATCACCATGACCTCGCGCACACAGCCGTTCTTGTCGGCCTCCAGCACCATGCGGGCCAGCCGCGGGTCCACCGGGAGCTGGGCGAGCTTGCGGCCCGTCTGCGTGAGCCGCTTGCGCGGGTCCTTCTCGTCCGGGTCCAACGCGCCCAGTTCCTGGAGGAGTTGGACGCCGTCGCGGATGTTGCGGTGGTCCGGCGGATCGATGAACGGGAACTTCTCGATCTCACCGAGACCGGCCGCGGTCATCTGGAGGATCACGGAGGCGAGGTTCGTCCGCAGGATCTCCGCGTCCGTGAACTCCGGGCGGGCGAGGAAGTCGTCCTCGGAGTACAGGCGGATGCAGATGCCGTCCGACGTACGGCCACAACGGCCCTTGCGCTGATTGGCACTTGCCTGGCTGACCGCCTCGATGGGCAGCCGCTGCACCTTCGTACGGTGGCTGTAGCGGCTGATCCGGGCGAAGCCGGGGTCGATGACGTATTTGATGCCCGGGACGGTGAGGGAGGTCTCGGCGACGTTCGTGGCCAGAACGATCCTTCGCCCGGTGTGCTGCTGGAACACGCGGTGCTGCTCGGCGTGCGAGAGCCGGGCGTAGAGGGGCAGGACCTCGGTGAACCGGTAGTTCTTCTTCGTCAGCGCGTCCGCCGTGTCGCGGATCTCCCGCTCCCCGGAGAGGAAGACGAGGATGTCGCCCTTGCCCTCGCCCTGAAGCTCCTCCACGGCGTCACAGATCGCGGTGATCTGGTCGCGGTCGGAGTCCTCGGACTCGTCCTCCAGAAGCGGGCGGTACCGCACCTCCACCGGATACGTCCGGCCGCTGACCTCGATGATCGGGGCCTCGCCGAAGTGCCGGGAGAAACGCTCCGGGTCGATGGTCGCCGAGGTGATGACGACCTTCAGGTCCGGGCGCTTGGGCAGCAGTTGGGCGAGGTAGCCGAGGAGGAAGTCGATGTTGAGGGACCGCTCGTGGGCCTCGTCGATGATGATCGTGTCGTAGGCGCGCAGCTCGCGGTCGGTCTGGATCTCGGCGAGCAGGATGCCGTCCGTCATCAGCTTGATGAACGTCGACTCCTGGTTCACCTGGTCCGTGAACCGGACCTTCCAGCCGACGGCCTCGCCGAGCGGGGTGTCCATCTCCTCCGCGATGCGCTCCGCGACGGTGCGCGCGGCGATACGGCGGGGCTGGGTGTGCCCGATCATGCCGCGGACGCCACGGCCGAGTTCGAGACAGATCTTGGGGATCTGGGTCGTCTTGCCGGACCCGGTCTCACCGGCCACGATCACGACCTGGTGATCGCGGATCGCGGCGGCGATGTCGGCCTTCTTCTGGCTGACCGGCAGCTGCTCCGGATACGAGATCGCGGGGATACGGCGGCGCCGCTCGGCCATCCGCTCCTCGCCGCGGGCCACCTCGGCCTCGATCTCGGCGAGCACGGCGGCGCGGGCCTCCGGCTTACGGATCTTGCGCGCGCCCTCGAGCCTGCGCCCGAGCCGGTGCGCGTCGCGCAGGGTCAGCTCGGTCAGGCGGGGGGCGAGGTCGCCGAGGGCGGGGGCGGAAGTGCCGGGCGCGGAGGCGGGGTGCGTAGACATACGCCGTCCAGGATCTCACCTCGCCGAAATTCCTGGCGAGCGAATTCCTGGCGGGGGGTTGTGCGGGTGAGTCAGGGTGCCGTGGTCGGAGTGGCGGGGGCGGGGACAGTGGGCGTTCCCGAGGGCTCCGCCCCCGGACCCCCGTCGGCCTGGACGGCCTCGCCCTCAAGCGCCGGACGGGCTGGACTGTGCCGGCCGGCGTCTTGCTGGCGGTCGGCGTCCTGCTGCCTGCCGGCCTCCTTGGACATCGACTGGGCCGTGTTCGATACGGCCTTGATGCCCAGGTACGCCGTCGTCAGGCTCGCCATCGCGGTGAACGCCGAGGTCAGGACGCCTACGATCACCGCGCGGTCGCCGTTCAGCTGCCATACGCCGAAGACCGCCACCGCCGTGATCGCGATGTTGCTGCCGGCCACCGCGAGCAGTCCGTACCGCGCCCGTACCTTCTCCAGGTCCGTGTCCCGGATGCCTCTGGCCTCGTCCTGACCCATCGCGCCCCGCCCTGTGTCGTCCGGTTACGACGAAAGCCCCGTCCCGGGTGGGACAGGGCTTTCGATCCGGTGGCTGGGGCCGGGGTCGAACCGGCGACCTATCGCTTTTCAGGCGATCGCTCGTACCAACTGAGCTACCCAGCCACGAGATTCCTTGCGGAACCTCAGCGGTCCTGACGGGATTTGAACCCGCGGCCTCCACCTTGACAGGGTGGCGAGCACTCCAAGCTGCTCCACAGGACCAAGCTGTTGCGCGCGAACTGGCGGAGCCAGTGTCGCACACGGTATTGCGTGCCCCCAACGGGATTCGAACCCGTGCTACCGCCTTGAAAGGGCGGCGTCCTAGGCCGCTAGACGATGAGGGCTATCGGCCCGCCTGGGCGCTTCTCAGCGCGTCGGGGACGTGAGAAGCATATGGGATGGCGGGAGGTATCGCCAAAACGGTTTACGGGGTCCTCGACGGGGTGCCCGATGGCCGGGTCGAGGAGGGACTTTGGGAGGGGGTCGGGGACGGACTCGGGGACTGGGGTGCGCCCGGCAGGTTCTCCTTCGGGAGGTGGCGGCTCACCTCGGCCGTCGTCAGGCCCAGGCCGCCCAGTTTGATCTCGTCCCAGGCCTGGAGGCGGTGGGTGTCGCGGTCGATGTAGAGGATCGACGCCTCGATGGGGTCGGGGTACTTGCCCTCCACCGCCCGTAGGCCGCTGCCGCCCGTCGAGCCCTCGATGCGCAGGCGTGTGCCGTGCTTCATGACCTCGGTGCCCTCGTGGTGGAGGTGGCCGGCCAGGACCAGGGGGACCTCGCCGTCGGTCTGGCGTGCCGCCGACGGTTCGTGGACCAGGGCGATGTCGACCGGGGTGCCGGCGGCCCGCTGGTCGCGGAGGGAGGAGGCGAGCTGGTCGCCGGCGAGTTCCTCCGCGTTGTCGGCGCCCGGCGCGGTCGAGCGGTCCGGGGTGAACTGGGGGTCGCCGATGCCCGCGAAGCGTATGCCCGCGACCGTTTCCGCCCGGCCCTCGTCCAGGACGTGCACGTTCTTGACGCGTTCGAGGTAGCGCTGGGTGGCGAGGGAGTCGTGGTTGCCCCTGACCCAGACGTAGGGCGCGCCCAGGTCGGCGATGGGGTCGAGGAAGCCGTTCTCGGCCGTCGTGCCGTGGTCCATGGTGTCGCCTGTGTCGACGATCACGTTCACCTTGTACTGCTCCACCAGCGACGCGATGATCTTCCAGCTCGCGGGGTTCAGGTGGATGTCCGAGACGTGCAGGACGCGGATCGTGGTCGGGTCCGGCTGGTACGCGGGGAGCGTGGACGTGACGTCGTAGAGCTTGGTCACGTTCGTCACCAGGCGGGCCAACTCCTTCTGGTAGACGTCGAATTCGGTCACGATGTTGCGCGCGTTGCCGACCAGGGACGGGGCGGAGGAGAGCAGGCCGGAGAACTTCGGTTCGAGGATCGACTTCGGGTTCCAGGTCGCGTACGCCGTCGCTCCGGACGCCGCCAGGAGGGTCAGGGCGAGGCCGCCGGCCGCGAGGGCCCGGCGGGGGCGGCGGTAGACCGCGAGCCCGAGGGTGGTGGCGCCCAGGACCACGGCCGTGCAGGACCGTACGGCGAGGTCGAGGGTGCCGTGTTCGACGTCCCGGGCGACCTCGTCCTGGAGGCCGGAGAGGCGCTCGGGGTGGTCGACGAGGGCCTGGGAGCGTTCCGGGTCGAGCTGGTCGACGTTGACGTCCAGGCGGACCGGGGCGTGGTGGCTGTCGAGGGACAGGGCGCCGAGCGGGGAGACGTTGATCTTCGTGCCGCCGGTGAGGGACGGGCGCAGGGTCATGGTGGTGTTCATGGGGCCGACCTGGGCCCGTACGTTGCCCACGATCAGCAGGCCGAGCCAGGCTCCGACGATGACGACCATGACGAGGCCGAGGGCGCGGGGCCAGGGGTGGGGCTGGGGGACGAGTTCGACGGTGGGGCGGGGACGGCGGGCGCGGTAGTGACGGGTCAGGGCGCGCTGGGCTCGGCGGAGGCGGTTCAGGGCTGCGACGGGGACGCTGGCCATTGGTCCCGTATGCCCAGGGGTGGGGGCAGGTATGCGGGGCGGGTCGCGGGAGTGGCTCAGCCCCAGCCCAGTTCGTGCAGCCGCTCGTCCTCGATGCCGAAGTGGTGGGCGACCTCGTGGACGACCGTGACGGCGACCTCGTGGACGACGTCCTCCGTGGTCGCGCAGTAGCGCAGGGTCGGGCCCATGTAGATCGAGATGCGGTCGGGGAGGACTCCGGCGTACCACTCGCCGCGTTCGGTGAGGGGTGTGCCCTCGTAGAGGCCGAGGAGCTCGGGGTCGGACGGGTCGGGTTCGTCCTCGACGAACACGGCCACGTTGTCCATGACCCGCGTCAGCTCCGGCGGGATCCGGTCCAGGGCCTCACTCACCAGCTCTTCGAACGCCTCGCGTGTCATTTCCAGCACAGGCCCATTGTCCGGGACGAACGCCGGTTCGGGGCGGCCGTAGCGCATGTGGGTTCGTGGAGGCGGTGCCCGGAGGGGGTGGTGCGGTGGGCCGGGCTTGTCCGGTATGGGCTCGAAGTCCGTTCCGGGGGAGGGGGGTTGGGGGGTGCGCCGGATGCCGTAGCGGCGATTCCCGGCCGGTGATGGGGCGTGAACGGGTCTTCTCCGGCCAGGAAGTGGGGGTCGGGTGGTGCGGCGCGTGTCTTCCGGTGGGCGGTGGGAGTTGAGAGGGCGACTCCTTTTTCCGCCCTCGGAGGTGGCCCCGTGCGCCCCATGTACGTACCCGTCCGTCTGGCCGCCGCGGTCGCCGTCGTCGCCGCTGCCGCCGGCTGCATGAGTGTGGGCGACGACGCGGGCGGCGGTGCCAGGCCGTCCCACTCCGCCGGGCGGCATGGCGGTGAGGCGCCGGACGGTGGTTCGGGGGTGCCGGGGGGCGGGCTCGGATTCGGCGGGTCGGCGGGGGACGGGAAGCACGGGCACGGGAAGCCGAAGCCGGGGGAGTCCGCCTCGGGTTCGGCCTCACCGTCCGCTTCGGGGGGTGCGGCGAGCCCGGCCGCCACCAAGGCGCCCAGACCCGGCACGAGCCCGAAGCCCGGCGCGCCGACCACGGCCGCGCCGCAGCCGACCCCGACGCGGGCCAGCCCGTCCTCCGACCCGACGCCGCCCGCGCCGCAGGAGTCCCCCAGCCCGACCGTCGCGGAGCCCTCGTCGTCGGCCCACGAGGACCCCGTACCGCAGCTGGTGAACCGGGAACCGGCGCCGGCGGCCGGCTCACCGGCCTAGCGACGGGTGTGACACACGTCAATTCGGGCCGGTTTGCATTGGGGGGTGGTGGGTGCGTAAGGTGGTAGATCGTTTGATCCCATTGCCCGGCGCCACTGTAGAGCGCGCCGTGTGGCGCGTACTCTCCCTTGCCGTGGCGGACCGCATTGAGGCGGTCGATAGCGAATCACGGAGTTGACGGGCGCGTGCCGACGGATACTCCGGAAGGTTTCGCATTCGCATGTCCATTTCCAGTACTGATCACATCGTCATGCCCGAGAACGAGAACGAGGGCGACGAGACGGCCGTAGAGGCCACCACCGAAGCGGCCCCCGAGGTCACCTTCGCGTCCCTCGGTCTCCCCGAGGGCATCGTGCGCAAGCTCGCGCAGAACGGTGTGACAGCCCCCTTCCCGATCCAGGCGGCGACCATCCCGGACGCCCTGGCCGGCAAGGACATCCTCGGCCGTGGCCGCACCGGCTCCGGCAAGACCCTCTCGTTCGGTCTGCCGCTGCTCGCGACGCTGTCCGGCGGCCGCACCGAGAAGAAGCGCCCGCGCGGCATCATCCTCACCCCGACCCGCGAGCTCGCGATGCAGGTGGCGGACGCCCTCCAGCCCTACGGCGACGTCCTCGGCCTGAAGATGAAGGTCGTCTGCGGCGGCACGTCGATGGGCAACCAGATCTACGCCCTGGAGCGCGGCGTCGACGTCCTCGTCGCCACCCCGGGCCGCCTGCGCGACATCATCAACCGCGGCGCCTGCTCCCTCGAGGACGTGCGGATCGCCGTACTCGACGAGGCCGACCAGATGTCCGACCTGGGCTTCCTGCCCGAGGTCACCGAGCTGCTCGACCAGATCCCGGCCGGCGGCCAGCGCATGCTGTTCTCGGCGACCATGGAGAACGAGATCTCCACGCTGGTCAAGCGCTACCTCAAGGACCAGGTCACGCACGAGGTCGACAGCGCGCAGGGCAACGTCACGACGATGTCCCACCACATCCTCATCGTGAAGCCCAAGGACAAGGCGCCGGTCACCGCCGCGATCGCCTCCCGCAAGGGCCGCACGATCATCTTCGTCCGCACCCAGCTGGGCGCCGACCGCATCGCCGAGCAGCTGCGCGAGTCCGGTGTGAAGGCCGACGCGCTGCACGGCGGCATGACGCAGGGCGCCCGCACGCGGACGCTGGCGGACTTCAAGGAGGGCTACGTCAACGCGCTCGTCGCGACCGACGTGGCCGCCCGCGGTATCCACGTCGACGGCATCGACATGGTCCTGAACGTGGACCCGGCCGGCGACCACAAGGACTACCTGCACCGCGCGGGCCGCACGGCGCGTGCCGGTCGTACGGGCACCGTCGTCTCGCTCTCGCTGCCGCACCAGCGCCGCCAGATCTTCCGGCTGATGGAGGACGCGGGCGTCGACGCCGGGCGTCACATCATCAACACCGGTACGGCCTTCGAGCCCGAGGTCGCCGAGATCACCGGCGCCCGTTCGATGACCGAGGTCCAGGCCCAGTCCGCGGGCGACGCCGCTCAGCAGGCCGAGCGTGAGGTGACCCAGCTCACCAAGGAGCTGGAGCGCGCCACGCGCCGTGCCGCCGAGCTCCGCGAGGAGTCCGACCGCCTGATCGCCCGTGCCGCGCGCGAGCGTGGCGAGGACCCGGAGACCGCGGTCGCCGAGGCCGCCGCCGTGGTCGAGGCCGCGGCCGCCGAGCAGTCGGCCGTCGCCGAGGCGCCGGTGCGCGAGGAGTCCTCTTCCTACGACCGTCCGCGCCAGCAGCGTGACGACCGCGGCAACTACGAGCGCCGTGACCGTCGCGACGACCGTGGTGGCCGTTCCTTCGAACGTCGTGACGAGCGTCCCTCGGGTGGTTTCCGTCGTGACGACCGTGGCGGCAACGACCGTGGCGGCGACCGTGGTGGCCGTTCTTTCGACCGGCGTGACGAGCGTCCGTCCGGTGGCTTCCGTCGTGACGACCGCGGTGGCAACGACCGTGGCGGCGACCGTGGTGGCCGTTCTTTCGAGCGTCGTGACGAGCGTCCCTCGGGTGGTTTCCGTCGTGACGACCGCGGTGGCAACGACCGCGGTGGCGACCGTGGCGGCTTCCGCCGCGACGACCGTCCCTCGGGCGGCTTCAACAGCGACCGCCGTGACGGCGACCGTGGTGGCCGTTCTTTCGACCGGCGTGACGAGCGTCCGTCCGGTGGCTTCCGCCGCGACGACCGCGGTGGCAGCGACCGTCCGGCCTCGGGCGGCTTCCGTCGCGACGACCGTCCCGCGACCGGTCACCGGGGCAGCGACCGCCCGTTCAACCGTGACCGCCAGGGCGACCGCCCCGGCTTCCGCGCCGGCGGCCACGACCGTCCGGGCCACCGCGGCACGACCGGCACGGGCACCGGCACCGGTTCCTTCGGCCGCCGCGACGACAAGCCCCGCTGGAAGCGCAACGGCTGACGTCAAGTGACGTAGCAGAGCAGTGAGATGGCCCCCGCCCGGGTTCGGGCGGGGGCCATTTTTGCGTGCCCTTGGCTGTGTGTTGACTGTATGATCAGCCGACTTCTGTGGGGGATGTGACGGCTGGGGGCCGGGGGCGGCGAGAACGCCATGCATCCCTCTCTTCTTCGGGGGAGGACTCCTTGGCTCGTCGTGTCTTCACAGGCATCGCTGTCTCTACCGTGCTCGCGGCCGGACTCGGCCCGCTGCTGCCGGCGCCCGCGTTGGCGGTGGGGGCCGCGCAGGAGACGGTCGTACCGGCCGCCCTGCGTGGTACGTACACGTCGGCCACGCTCCTCTCGCCCTCGACCCACGGCGGCCACGACGGTGCCGGGGCGCAGGGTGCCTTCCACCGGATGGAGGGCAGCTCCGCGCTGCTGTGGACGCGCTACTCGGACGGCCGGTCGGTACCCGTGCCGGTGCGGACCGGGGTGAGCGCGCGGGCCACCGGCACCGACGTCCTCGCGTACCAGTACGCCGACGGCCGGGTCGAGTTCTGGGACGCGACCGACGGCACGACCCGGAGTGTCCAGGTCCCGGCGGACCTCGGTGTCCTCACCGCCTTCGACAACCTGGCCGTCGGCTACCGCAACGTCACCGCCGAGGACGGCACCCGCGGCCGGATCATGCGGCTGCTCACCCCGGGCCCCGACGGAACCACCCGCGAGGTGACCGTCGCGGGCGGACCCGCGGGCCTGCAACTCGGCGCGGCGGCCGGCGCGGACGCCACGAGCCTGTTCTTCCGCGCCGCGGTGGACGGCCGGTCGGTGCTGGCCTCGGTGGACCGGGAGACCGGGCAGGTGCAGGGCGTGAGCGGCACGCTGCCCGTCGGCTACACCGGTGTGGCTCTCTCGCACGACCACGTGGTCGTCTTCGCCTACGACAAGGCCAAGGTGCTGGTCCTGTCGCGCGCCGACCTGTCGGCGACCCCTGCCGAGGTCGTGCTGGAGGGTGTCGGCGACGGGCTGAACGCCACGCACGACCTGACCGTCGTAGGGGACTGGCTGGTCAACGGTGTCGGCACGGTGAGGGCCCAGCCGATCGCGGGCGGCGACTCCGTGACCCTCATGTCGAACTCGTCGTCCGGGCTCGCGGTCGGCCGGGACGGCACCGCCGTGAAGATCGGCCGCACCACGAACGACGACTGGGGCATCCAGCGCATCCACCCCGGCCCCGACGGCACCCCCGTGGTCACCCAGCTCCGCGCCCTGCCGAAGCCGCCGGTGCCCATCCAGGGCCTGGCTCTGGAGCAGGGGCGGCTGCTCGTCGCCGACGGGAGCCGGGTCGGTTACCGCGACGACTACGTACGGACCGTCGCCGTGACCGGCACCCCCGAGTTCGGCGCGCGCTCGTCCTTCGACGGCACCGACCTGAACCTCGGCACCTGCCCGGTGACGGAGCTGGGCTGCTCCCAGCTGTACGGCACGGCGGACGGCCGCGCCGCCTGGGTGACGAAGGACACGGCGACCAGCGACCGTATCCGCGTCAACGGGCCCACCCCGTACACCTTCTGGGAGCGCAACGTTCCCGCGGGCGGCCGGATCACCGACGTCTCCGGCCAGTACCTGATCCACACCACGGCGACCACGCAGACCGTCTACCGGATCGGCAACGACGGCAACCCGGCCCTGACCCGCACCCCCGGCGCCGCCGCCCTCTCCGGCGACACCCTGTGGACGCCGGGCACCGCCCCCGGCACGCTCACGGCGTACGACCTCACCGCCAGGAAGACCACCGAGACCCTCACCACCGACGCGGGCTGCGCGCCCACCGAACTGCGGGCCAACGGCCGTTGGCTGTACTGGAGTTGCGCCGACGGCACGGCGGGCGTCTACGACCGTACGGCACAGAAGTCCGTCCAAGTCCCGTCCGGTGAGGCGGAGTTGGGTGACGGATTCGTCGTCACGCACGACAGACAGGCCGGGCAGCTGGTCCTCACCACGTTCGCCGACGGCACGCCCGTGAGCCGGGTCATCGGCGCGCTGCCCGACACCGGGATCTCCCAGCGCGAGGTGCGCTGGACGGTCGACGAGTCGACCGGGAACGTGGCCTACGTCGACGACCAGGAGCGCGTGCACCTCGTGCCGACCGGCGTGACCCAGCAGCCGCTGCGGCTGCTCGCCCCGGTCGCGTCGGCCGCCACGCTCGACGCGCGGGAGATCGACACGACACCGTCCACCCTCACCACCCTGCTGCTGTCGAAGCCGGCCGCGGGCTGGCGGCTGACCGTGCGCAGCCGGGCCACCGGCAAGGTCGTGGACACGCAGACCGGCGGTGAGACGCGCGGCGAGGTGAAGGTGGGCTGGTCCGGGACGAACGCCGCGCGGGCGTTCCTGACGAACGGGCCGTACGACTGGACGCTGTCCGTCCCGCCGGCCGACGGGGTCGGCGCCCCGGTGACGGCGAGCGGCACGGTCCAGCTGTCCGACGCCGCGCCCGCCCGCCACGACCACATCGGCGGCGACTCCTTCGGCGACCTGGTCACCCTCACCTCCTCGGGCACGCTGGGCTTCCGGCAGGGCTCGGGCAAGGGCACGTTCTCCGTGTCGGTCGGCAGCAGCACCGGCTGGTCGGCGGCCGACAGGGTGGTGCCGGTCGGCGACCTGAGCGGGGACCGCTGCAACGACCTCCTGGTCCGGCTGAAGACCGGGGCGCTGCGCGCGTACAAGCCGGGCTGCGGTGGGGAGTTGAAGCCGTCGACGGCGTACACGTCCCTCGGGACGAGCGGCTGGAACCAGTACGACGTACTGACCGCGCCCGGTGACATCAGCGGCGACGGCCGCCCGGACCTGATCGCCCGCAACACGTCCACCGGGGACGTCTACCTCTACAAGGGCACGAGCGCGGGCAAGCTGTCCGCCCGCGTGAAGCTGTACGCCAACTGGAAGACGTACAAGAAGGTCGTCGGCGTAGGTGACATCAACGGCGACGGCATCGGCGACCTGCTGGCCCAGGACAAGTCGAACACCGTGTACCGCTACTACGGCACCGGCCACGGCACGTTCGGGGCCCGGGCGAAGCTGTTCACCGCGTGGGGCGGGTCGTACAACGCGGTCGTCGGCGTCGGGGACATCACCGGGGACGGGAAGGCGGACCTGGTCGAGCGGGACTCGGCGGGAGTGCTGTACCGCAACAGCGGTGATGGGAAGGGGTCGTTCGGGGCGCGGGTGAAGATCTCGGGCGGGTGGAGCGGGTACAAGGGCATCTTCTGATGTGACTCCGAGGGCGTTTTTTGGCCACATCGAGTCCTTATCGATTCCTTAAGTGGCGCATGTCACGCCCCTGGCGAGGGAATCGCTGGGGGCATGACAGATGACGCCATAGCGAGTGGGCTGTCAAAGGGAGATCCCCCCGGTCTCTCCGACGAGGAACTCCTTGCCCAGCTCGGCTATACGCAGGTTCTCGCCCGCCGCATGTCGGCGTTCTCCAACTACGCGGTCTCCTTCACGATCATCTCGGTCCTCTCGGGCTGCCTGACGCTGTACCTGTTCGGCATGAACACGGGCGGCCCGGCCGTGATCACCTGGGGCTGGGTGGCCGTAGGCCTGATGACACTGTTCGTCGGCCTGTCGATGGCCGAGATCTGCTCGGCCTACCCGACATCGGCGGGCCTGTACTTCTGGGCCCACCGCCTGGCGCCCCCGCGCACGGCGGCGGCCTGGGCGTGGTTCACCGGCTGGTTCAACGTCCTCGGCCAGGTCGCGGTGACCGCGGGCATCGACTTCGGGGCGGCGTCGTTCCTCGGCGCGTACCTGAACCTCCAGTTCGACTTCGAGGTGACGCCGGGCCGCACGGTGCTCCTGTTCGCGGCGATCCTGATCCTCCACGGCCTGCTGAACACCTTCGGCGTGAAGATCGTCGCCCTCCTCAACAACGTGAGCGTGTGGTGGCACGTGGTGGGGGTCGGCGTGATCGTGGGCGCGCTGACCTTCGTCCCCGACCACCACCAGTCGACGACGTTCGTCTTCACGAAGTTCGTGAACAACACGGGCTGGGGCAGCGGCGTTTACGTAGTCCTGCTGGGCCTCCTGATGGCGCAGTACACCTTCACCGGCTACGACGCCTCCGCCCACATGACGGAGGAGACCCACGACGCGTCCACGGCCGGCCCCAAGGGCATCGTCCGCTCCATCTGGACGTCGTGGATAGCCGGCTTCGTCCTGCTCCTGGGCTTCACGTACGCGATCCAGTCCTACGACAAGGAACTGGGCTCGCCGACGGGCGCACCCCCGGCCCAGATCCTCCTGGACGCCCTGGGAGCGACGGCGGGCAAGCTCCTGCTGCTGGTGGTGATCGGCGCGCAGCTCTTCTGCGGCATGGCGTCGGTGACGGCCAACAGCCGCATGATCTACGCCTTCTCGCGCGACGGCGCGCTCCCGTTCTCCCGCGTCTGGCACACGGTGAGCCCGCGCACGCGGACACCGGTGGCGGCGGTGTGGCTGGCGGCGGGCGGGGCGCTGGTGCTGGGCCTGCCGTACCTGATCAATGTGACGGCGTACGCGGCGGTCACGTCCATCGCCGTGATCGGCCTCTACATCGCGTACGTCATCCCGACCCTGCTGCGGCTGGGCAAGGGGGACGACTTCCAGCGCGGGCCGTGGCATCTGGGCCGGTGGTCGCGGCTGATCGGGACGGTGTCGGTGGTGTGGGTGATCGTGATCACCGTGCTGTTCATGCTGCCCCAGGTCTCACCGGTCACGTGGGAGTCCTTCAACTACGCGCCGGTGGCGGTGCTGGTGGTGCTGGGCTTCGCGGCGGCCTGGTGGTTCGCCTCGGCCCGGGAGTGGTTCCTGAACCCGGAACATGCGCGGACGAAGGCGCGGGAGGCGGCGCGGTCCGGGGCGCCCGAACCGGTAGATCCGTAACACTCCGGATCAGTCGGTCCCTTGTCCCGGCCCTGTCCGCACCCTGTTTTGCCGTCCGGCGCGGCCGTGTCCCCGATACCCGATCGGAGACACGGCCACCTCCCGCTATGCTCGGGGAGGCAACATCGCGGGGACCCTTAGCTCAATTGGCAGAGCAGTGGACTTTTAATCCATTGGTTGTGGGTTCGAGTCCCACAGGGTCTACCGGTGGTGGGCGGGGGTTATGGCCTCTGACCTGCGAAGGAGCGCCTCGACCAGCTTTGTTCGGTCGGGGCGCTCCGAGGTTCAAGGGTTTGTGCGTGAGCGACTGTGCCGGGTGACCGACGGGTGGTCCGTCGTCTTCACGGCCACCGGGTCGGTCGGTTCCGCTCAGGAAGGCGCTGCCCAGCGGGGGCTGCTTGAGGCTGAGAGCCTGGTGGGCGAGAGCGTGCATCGTCCAGGTGGCGTGACCGTACAGGTTGGCTTCGCGGCCGAGCCGGTAGCCAACCTGGTAGTAGCTTTCCGCGCACGCCAGACGGCCCACACGGAGCACCGAGCCATCGGGCCCCTGGGCCGTCGGTCGGCCACGAACCCACCCGTCAGCCGCTGTGGCGGCGGAACCGTCCGAGGTACGACGGGGCGGGCGAACCCAGGCCGGAGGACAAGTCGTAGCCCTTGGTCGCTCTGAGGCCGTAGTCGTGGCCGAGGGTATAGAGGAGGTATCGGTAGGTTCCGGCGTCCGGGCCCATGTCGCGGATGACGGCGGTGGGCCGGGTCGGGTCCTGGATGTCGTGGAAGGCTCCGGTGCTGCGCATCGCGTAGAGCAGCGGGTTGGCGAAACCCAGGGTGTGGCCGGAGAGTTGCTCGGCGTCCGCCTGGAGGGCGGCGAAGGCCGGGGCGGAAGCCGAGGTGCCGCCGTAGCCGACCGTTTCGAACCGGCCGGACAGGGTGTAGCCGATCGCCACCGGGATCGCGCCGTCGCCCTCCATCGAGATGTCCGGTGTGGTGCGGTGGCCGTGCGCGAGGGACCGGGGGACCGTACCGCGTTGGTACCAGGGCTGTTCGAAGTCGCTGGGGCCGCCTCCGCCGCCGAACGTGAACAGGCCGGGCAGGGGCTCCCATCCCGTGCTGTCGGGCGTCTGGATCGACAGGTTGTCGCCCATGCTGGTTTCCCAGGAGTATCCGCCGTCCTTGGTGGTGGCCAGAGTGGTGCCGCCGACGGAGGTCACCCAGGGCGAGCCGCTCGGGAAGTCGGCCTGTGCCTGGGTGGTGTTCGGGTCGCAGTTGAGGCCGCCGGGGGTGGCGTCGGGTGACTGGTTGCCGCAGTCGCCGGCGGCGAAGTACGTTCCGATGCCCTCGGCCGCGGCCTGCCGGAACAGTGTGTTCCACGCGTCGAGGAGGGCGGGTGTCAGGTGCGGGGCGCTGGTGTGGATGACCTCCGCCCACGAGTTGGAGATGATGTCGGCCGCGTGGTGGTCGATGACGTACGACTCGGCGTCCATGAGGTCCGTGTCCAGGCAGGAGTTGGCGCCGACGTAGAGAACGCCGGCGTCGGGCGCGTACCCGTGGGCCATCTCCACGTCGAGGGCCTGCTCGCCGGCCCAACTGGTGGGTGGGGCGCAGGCTTTGGTGATGTTCCAGTCGGACGGGTCGACCCGTTCGCGGTACTGGCCCGGCCGAAAGGCGCGGTCGCCGGTGGCCGTGGCGTAGGTGTTCGCGTCCTGTTCGGCGGTGGGGCTGCCGTACGCGCCCACGATGGCGATGGTGCGGCCCCGTCCGGTGGCGCCCGAGGCGGTCACACCGTAGGCGCGGCGCAGCAGGGGCGGGGTGTAGGGGCAGGGGGCGAAGGTCTGTGTCCTCCCGAATGCCGGGGGGAGTGCGGTGGCCGGCCGCTCGCCGAAGTACGCGGAGCATTCCGCTCTGTCGGTGTCGGCGTGATGCTCGACCTGGCCCAAGGGGCGGGCGGCTGCGGGGAGGTCGAAGGAGAGGCCGTCGACGGACTTCGCGTCCTGGGCCAGCGAGGCGGGGACGCGGATGTCGTCGGCCGGAGCCTGGACGGTGCCCGTCGAGGTGTCGTAGCGGTGGATGGTGGTGCTCAGCGCCTGTGCGAAGTGGGCTTCGGAGCCGGTGAGTTGGAGATAGTGCGGAGTGTCCTCGGTGATACGCAGACGCGCGTCGGTGAGCCACTGCGTGATCCGGGTTCGGGTGCCGGGGGCGACGCCGAAGCGTCGCTCGTACTGCGTCGGCGTGAGGTAGTGGCGGTACTGGGGGCTGGTCGGTGTGGTGACGGCCGTGAGGAAGGCGTCGAGGCCGTTCGGGTCGCGGGTGCCCAGGTAGAGGTGGGCGGTGAGGGTCGTGGCCGCGGGGATCCGGCCGGCGTCCCGCGCTGCGGTGAGGTGGTCGGGGTGACTGCCGGCGACGGTCACCGGGCCGGGCGGCGCGGCGGCGCCGGCTGTGGGGGCGAAGGCGCCGAGGAGCGCGGTGAGGGCCGTCGTCACGGTGAGGGCGAGGCGTGTTCGGGCAAAGGGCATGGGTGTGCCTGCGGGCTTCCTTCGAGTGGTGGAAAAGGGCATGCCGGGCCATGGCGTGTGCCGTCCCGAGGTGTTTCGGGCGCGCGGCGTGTGGGGCGCGGTGAGTCAGGCGCGGATTGTCCGCCCGCGGTACAGGCGCTCGGGGAGGTCGGTGAACTCCAGGTCCAGGCCGAGGCCATCGCGTTCGGCATGGATGTGCAGGTGGGGTTCGGTGGTGTTGCCGGTGTTGCCGACCTCGCCGAGGAGCTGTCCCGCGTGGACCGTGTCGCCCTTCGCCACGGTCACCGAACCGGGGCGCAGGTGCGCGAGTTTGACGATCTCGCGGCCGGTGTCGATGAACACGTGGTTGCCGTACGGCGGTTGGTAGCGGATCTCACCGGGTTTCTGGTCCTGGACCGTGTCGGCGGCGGAGGTCACGCGGCCGTCGCAGGGGGAGTGGACGGGGCTGCCGTAGGCGGCGTACGCGCCCAGGTCACGGCCTCGTCGGGTGCGGGTGCCGAGGGTGCCGAGGGCGACCATGTCGAGGGCGCCGCGCTGTTCCGGTACCTGGGCGTGGTGGTTGAGCACGCGGCCGCCGCCCTGGACGATGTACCAGGTGCCCGCCAGTGGGAACCGCAGTGGCCGTGACAGAGACGTCCGCCAGCGATGGCGGCGCGCGGCGGTGACCAGCCACAGGGATCCCGCGAGGAGCGCGAGTCCGGCGGCGAGGCGCAACGCACCGTGGCCGTATGGCAGTTCGGGGAGCCGCCACGCGGAGGCCAGCGCGGCGACGGCACCGGCCTCGACCGTACGGCGCAGCAGGCGGGGCTGTTGCGCGGGTGCGCCGCAGCCTTCGACGATCACGTAGAAGGCCGCGAGGGTGGCCATGTCGCCGAGCCAGGAGGCGCGGTCGGCGGCGGTCCAGACGGTCAGGACGTTCCAGACGGTGACCAGCGTCAGATACGCCGCCCACGTCACCGGCGCGGGCAGGCGCAGGCGGCGCCGAGGCGGCGTGTAGCGGGCGCCTTCGATTCGCAGGGCGCCGAGTTCGCCGCCCGGCGCGACCTGGGCCCAGGCGCGTACCTTGCCCCGGCTGCCGGACACGATCAGTCCATCGGGGCTGTCCGTCACCGTGCCCGGTTCCCCGATGCGGGTGAGAGTGGCGCGGACGATCCGCTGAAGAGTGTCCGCGCCGACCTCTTCCGTCACCTTCGGCGCGAGGCGGGGCCAGTCGTCCGGATCCGCCGTGAGGAAACGCCACAGGGCGCGGGCCTCGGCCGGCTGCGGAGCACTCTGCGACTCCGGCGTCAGATCGTGCATGTGCGCTCCCACGGGCGGGGGATCCGGTGCCGGTTGCGGGCGATCGACCGGTAGGTGGCCTCGGCCGTATGCCGTACGCCGGGCAGGGCCGGCGTACGGCCCACCGTGCGGGCCGCCGGGCCGCCCGTCGCGAACCACGCGGCGAACGCCCTTGCTCCACCGTGGAGTTCGCCGTCCCGTACGAGCCGCATGCGGTCGCGTGCCTGTCGCTCGGTCAGCCCGTACGAGGCCAGGTCCGCGCTCCGGTACGGCAGCAGCCGTCCGGCCAGGCGCAGCCGGGGAGCCCGCGCGAGGCACGTCACGGTGACGCGGCGGAAGCCGCAGCTGCCGTCGAAGAGGACGAGCGGCTCAGACATGATCGTGGACTCCCTTCCGGAGAGGCGAACCGGAGGCCCCCGCGACGGAGCCGGTGAGCGGGGGTACTTGCCGGCTTCGCGTTCCGGGTGGCCGGCGGGTGGCCAGTCGTGCGTGTCCGGCCCGCGCACGGCGCCACATGGACCGGTAGTCATCGTCCCTGAGGCAGACGCAGTCCGCGCCGATCATCAGCAGCCCGAAGCAGACGAGGCCCATGAAGGCCGCGATGCCCAGGTGCATTCCTTCCAGGGCAAGGGTGTTGGTCTTGCGCAGCCAGGCCCGGGAGGACAACAGGGCGATCGGGAAGGCCAGTTCCATGAGGACCGTCGCGTACGAGACGGCCGTGCCCAGGTAGGCATTGCCCATGAGGTGGGCGAAGGTGGCCGACATGTGGAATTCGGTCTCGCGGCTGATGTAGTACATCGCGACTCCGTCCTGCCAGACCTTGCCGAAAATCTTCCAGTAGCCGGCCGCGAAGTACAGGACGGCGGTCTGGAAGACGATGAGGAACGCGGCGAGGTTGTGCAGCACGGTGGAGACGGTCGGAGGCCGGTCGGCGGCGAGCAGCCTCTCGCGTCGTTTCTTGGCGCCGGGGGCGAAGTACGCGTCGGAGACGGTGAAGATCAGGAAGATTACGAGGATCTGCGCGAGGTTGTCGCCGCCTTCCAGAAGGTCCTGGTTCCTGTAGTGCAGTGACCACATCATCACCGCCTGCACCAGGGTGAGCACCCGGCCGCCGAAGATCATGAATGCCGCCGAGGTCAGGATCGTCGTATGGAAGAGGAATTCGAACCACGCCGGTGAGTCGCTCAGCAGGTACAGCGAGAAGCCCGCGTGCGGGATCTGCGCCGACGCCGTCGAGGGACTGTCGTACGCGTGGGGGCCCCACAGGAACTGCCGGTTCGAGTAGTCCGCGAGGCAGTAGAGGACGGTCGCGAACCCGATGACCAGCCGCATCAGGGAGAGGCCGATGAGCCGCCGTTCGTGACAGGCGAGCCGTAGCGCGAAGCTGTCCAGCCGGGCGAGTAGGAATCCGCCGAGGGCGTTGCACGCCCGCCTTGCGGTGAGTGGGCGCCGGATCATTGAGCCACCCCGGGGACGTAGGCCATCCATGAGGTGCGGAGCAGTCCCTTGGCCTGCTCGGCGGGGCGCGGATGTTCGTACCGCTCCGAGAACGGGATCATCGGCCGCGTCTTGAAGGTCGCCTGTACGGCGAGGATCCGGGCTCCCGGGTACAGCGAGTGGGCCCGGGCCGAGAAGAAGCGCTGCATCTCGCGGAAGTCGGCCTGGTACCGCTTGTCCAACTCCGCCTGGGCGGACTTCTGTTGGGCTGCGGGAAGCTTCCTGATCCGGGTGGCGGCGCTCGCGTAGTGGCTGCTCGTCTGGTCGAAGGCCAGCATGATGCCGGGCAGTTTCGTCGGGTTGATCCGGAAGCCGCGAGGGGCCCTGTCGATCGCCTCTTCGACCTCGACCGGGGCTGTCTCGACCACCTTGCCCCGGTACTGGATTCTGGCCTGCAGATACACCAGGTTGTTGCTGGTTCCGGGCGTCGGGCCGAAGAGCTGCCAGTCCTGCCAGAAGTACGGCTCCAGCACCTTGCGGGCGGTCGCCGCCAGACGCACGGAGGCCGGGGACTGCGGGGCGTTGTAGACGAGGCAGGCCGCGGTGAAGGCGAGGACGGGCAGGATCCCGAGGACGACACAGAGCCGGACTCGTACAGGAACAGGCACCCGTGCGGCGGCAGAGCGGGTTCCTGGGTCGGGCTCGTCCGCGCCCGTGTGGTCAGGAGTCGGTACGACGGGTGACGGGCCAGGAGCCGACATGTCCGGGGCCGACGCTTCAAAGGCTTTCGTGTGCGGTGCCATCCGAGAATGCATCCCCCATGCGAGTTGGTCGGGGGCCGCCCGACGCGTCTGGCGCGGCGCGTCGGGCGGCCGTGGCCGGAGTCAGTGCCGGCCGTTCGCTTCCCGCTCGGAGTTCAGCTCGCGTCGAACTGCGCGTCGCCGGGGATCATTCCGTGCAGCGAAGCAGGGCTTGTCACCGGCCCACCGCTGGACGAGGAGGACGACTCGGACGACGAAGAGGAGTCGCTGGACACCGACTTGAGCTTGGTCGTGACCTTCACCGCCGACTCCACGGCCTTCGCACCGACGGCTCCGGTCACGCCGGCGACCACGTCGTTGGCGATGGCGTGCAGGAACTGCGGGTTGGCGCCGCCGTCGAGGACGGTCGCGCGCTGTACCGAGTCACTGGCCGCGGCCTTCTGCCGGGGCAGGGACGACGCGGACGCGGACGACGCCATCAGACCGCTCGACGCGGCGGCGACGACCCCCACGAACACGGAGCCCGCTATGAACTTCTTGCCTCTCACAAGCCTTCCCTTCTCAAATGGGCGGGTGGAGCAGGGCAGTTCACATCGACGATGCTCAACTGTTGAAGGCCGCACGTCTCTGTACGGCACGCATGCAGGCATCATGGTTCCCGTGGGGCACACCTGTTCCCATCCCCCGGTGTGGCCCGCTTTCACGGCTCCGCTCCCCCGGTCGGGGGAGAACGCACCGCGCGTATCATCTGGTCACCAACAGCCCTTGAGTCGCACGGACCGCCCGATTGACCACCGGGTGTGCGAGGAGAGTCACTGGCAGCCATGGGGGAGTCATGACCAGCGTGCTGATTGTTGACGATGAGTCATTGGTGCGGTCCGCGATACGCGCCATGATCCAAAGTCCCGAATACGCCGATCTGCGGGTGGTGGGCGACTGTTCCGGGCGGGAAGCGGTTCGGTCCGCCCGGGAGAGCGGAGCGGACGTCGTACTGCTCGACCTGCGGATGCCCGATGTGGACGGCATCACAGTGCTCCGCGGCATCAGGCGGTTGGCCGAACCGCCGGCCGTCGTCATGATGACGCGGTTCGCAACCGACTCGGACGTGCTGAGGGCATTCGGCGAAGGCGCCATCGGGTACCTCCTCAAGGACGCGACTGCCTCCGAACTGGCCACCTCCGTAAGGGAGGCGGCCGCGGGTTTCGGTGCCGTGTCCCGTCTCGTCGCGCCGACGGTCATCGACGGCTACCGCCGGTTCGCGTCCGGCTCGATGCGGGACGCCGAGGCACGGAACCGCGCCGCGCGGTTCACGCAACGCGAACGCGAAGTCCTCGAACTCCTGGGCAGCGGGCTCACCAACCGTGAAATCGCCGACTGTCTGGTCCTGAGCCCGGAGACCGTCAAGTCGCATGTCAGCGCGGTGCTCGCCAAGCTCGGCACCAAGAACCGAGTCCGGGCGGCGCTTGCCGCCGAACGGCTCGGGCTGCTCGACAAGTCGGCGTGACTGGCACCGGACACGGCAGGGGTATCGGCGAGCGGGCCATCGATGCCGGTGTGCTTGTCCTTGCGGGGGTCGACCTGCTGCAGTGGCGCGCGCACGCACCGGGGTGGCATCCCCACCAACTGGGCGTCTCCGTCGTCGCCGTACTCGCGCTGCTGCTGCGCGGCCGCTACCCGCTGGCGGTCCTGGCGCTGACCTTGCTCGGTATGGCGGACGGCGACATCGTGCTCGCTCCGATCATCGCCCTCTTCCACGTCGGGCAGCGCTACTCCCTGCGGATCGGTGTCGCCTGCGCCGCGGCCGTCACGGCCGTCGGCGTCTCGGCGTGCCTGCTGCCCGGGCGAGCGGCCCCGGACACGCTCCGGGGCTGGGTGATCCTCGTCGTCCACGCCGCCGCGATCTCGGCCGCGCCCACGGCGATCGGACTCCAGTACCGCACCCGCAAGAAACTCGCGGGCAGCTACATCGCGCTGAGGCGCAGCCGGTCCGAGGAACTGCGTCTGGTCGGCCGTCTCGCCTCCGTCGAGGAGCGGTCCGCCCTGGCCCGCGCCCTGCACGATTCGGTCGGTCATGCGGCGAGCCTCATCGCCTTGCGGGCGGAGGCTCTCGGCTCACGCACGCGTGACAGTGACGCCGCCGCCGACGCCGCCGCCATCCACGCGCTCAGCCGTAGGGCACTGGAGGAGATGCGGGCCGTCACCACGATGCTGCGTACCCAGGACGGTGATCCACAGGTGGGCGACTTGCGCGAGATACCACAACTCCTCGCTCGCGCCGGCCTGACCGACAGGGCCCGCATCGCTGTCGAGGCGCCAGATCACTGGCCGGGCGACGTCCAGAACGCCGCCTACCGCGTGGTGCAGGAGGCCCTGACGAACGCGGCACGACATGCGCCGGACGCGCGGATCGAGGTCACGGTCACCTCCTCGCCGGTGGAAGGTTCCCGGGAGCGACTGCTCGTGGAAGTACGCAACCACCCCACTCGTGTCGCGGTGCCATCGATGTCGGGTGGTGGGAATGGTCTTGCGGGCTTGGCTGAACAAGTAACCCAAGTCAACGGCGAGTTCACATATGGAAAGACTGAGGATGGTGGCTTCCACGTACGGGCAGTGTTCTGAACGGCAGTGGCGGTGGGAGAGGACGCTCAGTTGGTACTCGTCGCGAGCCCAGGTCTCAGAACGGTGGCCGCTCATGCCGACGCCGATATCAGCATCGGCGAGAGCTTCCAGGTTGTGAACCGAAAAGCTGTTGCTCAGCGGCCCGCCATGCGTGAGCCATGCGTGAGCGGATGACGTGGCACAGGCCGTCACGGCGCGGACTGAGCACGGGCCGTATCTGCCCCGACCAGGTGGTTCCGGACACCGAAGAGGTGTCCGGAACCACCCAGCAGGATCCCGCCAGGACTTTTAATCCATTGGTTGTGGGTTCGAGTCCCACAGGGTCTACGAGGTCGTTCCTCTCCGGAGGGCCTCGACCGGCAGTTCTACGGTGCCCCGGTCGTCTTCGGACGGCCGGGGCACCGCTGTGTCCGGTCCCATGCGCGAGCGGTCGTGCCGGCGGAGCTCTTGCCCGGCTCCCCTGGTGACGACGGTTTCGGTGGAGGGCTGCTGAGGCGTCGTCAGCGGAGGAAGTCCTCCAGGATCTCGACGAACCGCGTCGGCTGCTCCTCGGCCGGGTAATGGCCGCAGTCGTCGAGGACGACCCCCGTGACGTCGTCGGCCGCCAGCCGCATCGTCTGTTCGGCACTCGCGCCGCTCCACAGCGCGCCGCCGACGGCGAGCACCGGCAGCGTCAGCCGGGTCCTGCCGCGCCGCTCGTTCTGCGCGATCGTCTCGTCCAGCGCCCGGTAGTACGCGAAGCTCGCCCGCAGCGCGCGAGGATCCGCGGTGATCGCGTCGACGTAGACGTCGACGGCGTACTCGGGGATCGCGGTCGGCGTGGCGGCCTTGGTGGCGAACTGCCAGCCGAAGAAGAGCCGTTCCCGTCCCCGGACCAGTTCCTCGTTGAGGTCGGTGAGCCGGTTGAAGCCGAACTGCCAGAGCTTCAGGTTGGCCGCGGCCGGGCCGAAGAACGGCGGGGACGGCGTGAGACCGGGGATCACCGCTTCGACGATGGAGAGCCGGCCCACCCGCTCGGGGTGATCGGCGGCGAGGGCGTATCCGGTCCACGTACCGATGTCGTGGCCGACCACGTCGAACCGGTCGTGCCCGAGCGCGGCCATCAGCGCGACCAGATCGGCGGCGAGCGTGCCGGCGTCGTACCCGTCGTCGGGCTTGTCGGAGAGCCCGGCCCCGCGCGAGTCGACGGCGACGACGGTGTGACTGCGGGCGAGTGCGGGCATCACCTCCCGCCAGGCGTACCAGGTCTGGGGCCACCCGCCGATCAGCAGCAGCGCCGGGCCGTCCCCGCCGGTGACCGCGTGCAGCCGCAGTCCGTTCACCTCCACGAGCCGGCTGGTGAAGAGGTCGGGGAATCCGTCAGGCAGCCGCAGCGAACTCAGGGTTGTCATGCCGGCGACCCTACCCATCTTTGAACGATCAGTACAAGATGTGTAGGGTGACGGACCATGGCAGGCCGCAAGCAGTTCGACGTGGACGAGGCGCTACGACGTGCGATGCACGTCTTCTGGCGCTGGGGTTATTCGGAGGCCTCGATCGATCGCCTCACCGAGGGCACGGGCCTGGGGCGGGGCTCGCTCTACGGCACCTTCGGCGACAAGAGCGCCCTCTTCCGGAAAAGCCTCCAACGGTACGCGCAGACCTACCACCCGCAGTACGAGCAGGCACTGTCCGGCCCGCACCCGAGCCCGAGTGCCGTTGTGGCCGCCTACCTACAGGTCGCCCTGAATCGCATCGCCGACCCGGCGGTCCCGGACGGCTGCCTGCTCACGGTGTCGGCAACGCAGCTCCCGGCGCTCGACGCGGAGGGCCGGGAGACGGTCCGCGCCATGATCGACGGTCTGCGGGCGATGCTGGAACAGGCGTTGCGGGCGGCGGGGGCCGGTGAGCGGGAGGCGGCGGAGCTGGCGTTGTGCACGCTGGCGACGAACAAGTCCCTGGCGGTGCTGAGCCGCGCCGGTTTCTCGGGCGAGGACCTGGCGACCGTCGCGGCGGCCGCCGCCAAGAATGCCAAGGCTGCGGCGGATCGACCGGCCGAACCGTCTGGGCCGCGATAGGCGGGAACGACTCCGTCGCCAATGGATCTCGTCAATGGATCTCGTCAACGGAGCTCGCCAATGGATCTGCGGAGACCTTGGGGCAGCCGGCGGTTCGGCGGGAAGTGACTCGGCTCAGCCCCCAGGCGATGGGGGCGAAGGGTGCGAAGCCGAGCGAACCGGCCGGCAGGCGCGGCGCATCCCCCGTGAGAGCTACACGGACCGTCCCTGCGCGGGTGATTCGCGGATTCCGGCGGATTTCTAGCGTGGTCGTCAGGTCGGTCGCCGTCGGAGTGGCCGTCGCCGCAGGGAGGTCACGATGAGCACGCCGTCCGCCGCACACGACGACGCAGGGTCCCGCCCGGACGAGGACGAGGACGGTGGCGGCCGGGGTGGCCGCGGTGGCCGTTTCCGCCGGATCGTCCGCGCTCCGCTCGGCTGGATGCTGACGGGCATCGTGGGTGTCGGCCTGGTCTCGGGGCTGACCGCGACCGGCCCCGGTCCGGTGCCGGTGCTGGGCGCGATCGCGGCGGTCGCCGTGTACTGGGTGGTGATGCGCCGGGTCGCGGGACGCTCCACCCCGGAGATCGCCCGGCAGGGGGCCGGCCGGGAGGCGCTGTACGGCGGTGCGGTCGGCCTGGGCTTCGTCCTGGTCTCCGCCCTCCTGATCACGGTGTTCGGGGGCTACTCGTTCTCCTGGGCGGGCAACGGCTTCTTCTCCGTCGTCTGGTCCGCGGCGATGGTGCAGGCCGGCGCCGCGGTCACCGAGGAGCTGATGTTCCGCGGGTTCGCCCTCCAGGCTCTGGAGCAGCGGTGGGGCAGCCGGGCCGCCATCGTGATCACCGGGCTGTTCTTCGGCGTCGCCCACCTGGGTGCTCCGGGAGCCGGCGTGTGGAGCGCGCTCGCCATCGCCCTGGAGGCCGGTGTGATGCTCGGCGTCGCGTTCCTGTGGCGGCGTAACATCTGGTTCGTCGCGGGCCTGCACTTCACCTGGAACACCGCCGAGCAGCTGCTCGGCATCCCGGTCTCCGGACACACTCCCACGGGCCTGTTCACGGTCGACACCCACGGCTCAACTCTGCTCAGCGGCGGCACCTTTGGTCTGGAGGCATCGATCGTGCCCGTCCTCATCGGTGTGCTGCTCACCGTCCGGATGTTCGTCCTCGCCCGCCGGAGCGGCGGTCTGCGGCCCCGGCGTCTCGTCCAGCGCTGAGCCAGGCCGTCTCACGTGACACCGGCTGATCGGAGGAAGAGGCAAGCGATGTTCCATCAGGGCCTTTTGTGGACACCGTGGTTGCGGGTACCGCTCAATCGGTGGAAGGAGCAGGACGCCTTCCTCAAAGACGGTGTCCTCGCCCTGGTACTCACCCTGCTGGCCTTCGTGCCGACCCTGTCGGCCATCGGGGCGCAGATCGGCGATCTGCCCGAGCGGCCGGCGAACGCGCTGGGCCTCGGGCTGATCCTGGCCCAGACCCTGCCGTTGGCGGCCCGCCGCCGCTGGCCCGCGGGCTGCCTGGCTGTCGTAGCCGCCGCGTTCGCCGTGCACCAGGCGCTGGGTTACGCGACGACGTTCGGCAGCATGGGGCTGTATCTGGCGCTCTACTCGGCCGGAGCCCACCAGGTCCGCTTCCGCCGGGGTCTGGCGGCCGTGGCGAGTGCGGGGTATGTGGTGCTGGCCGTCGTCCTGCACCGGCTCGGCTCCCCGCAGGACACGACGGACTATCTCGCCTTCTATCTGGTGCTGGCCGCGGTCCGGCTGGTGGGGAGCGGTGTGCGCACACGGCGCGGCGAAGAGGCGGAACGGCGGCGGCTGGCCGCCGAGTTGGCCACCGCCGCCGAGCGGGCGCGGATCGCCCGGGAGCTGCACGACGTGGTCACCCACCATGTGACGGCCATGGTGGTGCAGGCGGACGCGGCACAGTTCCTGATCACGTCCGCGCCGGAACGGGCCACTACGGGAATGGCCTCCATCAGCGACACCGGCCGCCGCGCCCTGACGGAACTGCGGTACCTGCTCGGGGTGTTGGAGGCGACCGGCGAGTCCAGGATTGCCGGATCCACGACCGACGGGTCCAGGATTGCCGGGTCCATGACCGGTGGGTCCGCGATCGACGGGTCCGCGACCGACGACCCCGCCCATGAGGGTTCCTCGCACGGGAGCCGGGGACCCACACTCGGCCGGCTGGGAGACCTCGTCGAGCAGGCCCGCAGGTCGGGTCAGCCGGTGGAGTTCAGCGAGCGGGGCGAGCGGCAACCCCGGAGCGTGGACGTGGAGTTGGCCGCGTACCGGGTGGTACAGGAAGCGCTCACCAACGCGATGAAGTACGCGACCGGGCAGCCGACACGGGTCCTGGTCCGGCACGGCGAGGAGCGCGTCGAGATCGGGGTGACCACCGACGGCCCCGTCCCTGTCCCTGCCCCCGTCTCCGTCCCCGTCACCACCCCGGCGGCCGTGCCGGCCACCCGCGAGCCGGGCCCCGAGGGCGGCCGAGGGCTGGCCGGACTGCGTGCCCGAGTGCGGATGCTCGATGGCGAACTGGAGGCCGGACCCCGGCCCGGGGGCGGGTTCGAGGTCCGTGCCACGATTCCGTCCGAGCCCGAGCACCAGCCCGAGCACCAGCCCAAGCCCCAGCCCGAGTCCGTTCAGGAGTGACCCCGTGAGCGACGCGTCGCCACCGATCCGTGTGCTCGTCTGCGACGACCAGGAGCTGGTGCGGACCGGCTACGTCACCATCTTCTCGGCCCAGCCCGACCTGGAGGTCGTCGGCGAGGCGGAGAACGGGCACGCGGCGGTGGAAGCCGCACGGCGGCTGCGGCCCGACGTGGTCGTGATGGACATCCGGATGCCGCTGCTCGACGGCATCCAGGCGACCCGGCAACTGGCCGGCCCCGGCGCCGGGCAACCGCCGAAGGTGCTGGTCGTCACCACGTTCAACGTCGACGCCCATGTCTACGACGCGCTGCGCGCCGGAGCCAGCGGGTTCCTCCTCAAGGACGCGCCACCCGCGGAACTGGTGAACGGCATCCGGACCGTCGCCCGGGGCGAGGCCCTGCTGGCGCCCGCCGTCACCCGGCACCTCATCGGCCACTACGCCGAGCACCTGCGCCCGGCCGAGTCCTCCCGGCCGGCCAGAGAGGACGTCGTACGGGCGCTGACGCCCCGCGAACTTGAGGTGCTCCGGCAGATGGCCGAGGGGCTGTCGAACGCGGAGATAGCGGCGGAGCTGTACATCACCCCCGAGACGGTCAAGACCTATGTCTCGCGGATCCTGGTCAAACTCGCCCTGCGCGACCGGGTCCAGGCGGTCGTCCTCGCCTACCGGGTCGGACTGGCGTCCGGCACACCGTGAACCGCGGGGGCGGGCCGGCACCCCACCCGCACCCGCGAACCCCTTCCGCGTGAGCGGACGATGCGGCAGGAGCCGTTGATCCATTGGTTGTGGGTTCGAGTCCCGCAGGGTCTGCCGCACGGGCGCCGTTTCGGTCTCGGGGCCTCCTACCTGAGCGTGCGGAGTTTGGGCAGCGGAGCCGCGTACGTCCCGCTCTTGCTGGTCGTGAGGCGGCGGTGGGCCAGTGACTCGACGAGGGCGACCGCGCAGCTGACGCCGTCCACGACGGGGATGCCGAGCCGGTCGGTCATGCGGGTGTCCAGTCCCGTCATGCCGGCGCAGCCGAGGCAGATGACCTCGGCACCGGCGGCCATCGCCTGGCGGGACGCGTCGATGAACGCCTGCTCCGTGGTGGCCGGGTCGAGTTCGAGGTCGAGTACGCCCAGGCCGGTGGCGAAGACTCCGGCGCAGCGGTCGAGGAGTCCGGCGGTGCGCAGGCTGTCCTCGATCTGGCCCGCGGCCCGGGCGAGTGTGGTGACTACGGCGAAGCGACGGCCCAGGACCAGGGCGTAGAGGGCTGCGGCCTCTGTGATGTCGACGACGGGGACGTCGAGGAGTTCGCGTGCTCCCTCGCGGCCGTGTTCGCCGAAGCCCGCCATGACCACTCCGTCGACCGGCTGGTCCAGGTTCTGGAGCAGGTCCAGGACCGAAGCCGCGCTGAGGAAACTGTCGAACCATCCCTCGGCGGAGGCGACGCCCCAGCTGGGGGTGAGGGGCAGGATGCGGGTGCCGGGCAGGGCGACCGCGCGGGCGCCGGCGGCGATCGTCTCGGTCATGGTGGTGCTGGTGTTGCAGTTGACCACGGCGATCACGGTCATCGTGCCGCCCCCGCCCCCGCTGTGACGCGTAGGCCCGAAGTACCGTACGCCGTGCGGGTGTTGATGCCGATTCCGGCGGTGCGGGCACGGCCCACGGCCAAGGCCGCGTAGGCGAGGTCCTGGAGGGCTATGCCTACCGAGTTGAACAGCGTGACCTCCTGCGGATCTGTGCGGCCCGGGGCCGATCCGGTCAGGACCGCGCCGAGTTCGCGGCTGAAGGTCTCGGCCGTCGTGGCGCCTTCCGCGATCGAGAGGACGGCTTCTCCGGACTTGAGGAGTTGCGTGGGGGTGCTGTCCACGACGACGGTCGCGCGGGCCATGCCCGTCGCGTCGATCTCGCGGTGGTCGGGGCGTGGCGGGGCGCCGACCGCGTTGATGTGCTGGCCGGGACGGAACCACTCCCCGTGGACTACGGGGAGCCGGGCGGGGGTGAGCGTGCAGACGATGTCCGCCGCCTCGACCACGCGCCGCGGATCGGGTGCCTCGACGACCTCGACGAGGTCGCCCACCGCGTGGCGGAAGGCGCGCACGGTGGCGGGGGAACGGGACCAGACGTGCACGGTGCCGAGGGCGCGTACCTCCCGCAGCGCGTGCACGTGCTCGATCGCCAGCCGTCCCGCGCCGACCAGGCCCAGTACGCGGGAGTCGGGGCGGGCGAGTGCGTCGGTGGCCACCGCGCTCGCCGCCGCCGTACGCGTCCGGGTGCCGACCTCGCCGTCCAGCACGGCGAGGCACTCTCCCGTGCGCGCGTCCAGGAGCAGGACCGTGGAGCGCTGGGTGGGCAGACCGGCCGCGCGGTTGTCGGGGGCGTCCGACATGACCTTGACTGCCGACAGACCCAGTCGGTGGGAGGTCGCGGTCATCGGCAGGAACTGGGTGGTGCCGGTTCCGGGGAAGGCCACGGGGGCGGGCTGTTCGGCCCGGCCCTCGGCGAGATCGGTGAGTGCGGTGCGTACGGCCGCGATGACCTCGGCGCGGCTGACCAGCCCGGTGAGGTCGGCGGAGCCGAGCAGCAGCGTCATCGGTAGTCCGCCATGAAGCTGTCGTCGGCGAGAGAGGCGTAGGAAGGCGCGGAGCGCACCAGGCCGCCCTCCGCCAGGATGCGCATCCACCGGTCGCTGGCCGTCTCGTCGATCGCCACGGTGTCCCATACGGCGCTGGCCGCCATCTGGCGCTGTGCCTCGCGCAGGATGCCCTGGTCCTTCTCGGGCCAGCGGCGCTTGAGGATGTCGTCGACTGCGTGCGGGTCGACGGTCGGCAGCAGTCGCATCGCGGTGTCGATGCCGGCGGTGAACCGGCTTATGCGGTCGCGGAGTTCGGCCACGCGCTCGGTGCGGCAGTAGTAGACGCTGTTGGGCATGATGCCGCCGTCGTCGAGGTGCCGGAAGACGATGCGGGCGGTGCCCGACGCCTCCAGTTCGGTGGCGGTGACCAGGTCGGCGATGATGGCGTCGCCGAGTCCGGCCGTGAACAGCTCCACGAGCATCGCCGTGGAAAGGTCGCGGACGAAGCGGATGCCGGCCGGGTCCACGCCCGCCTCGCGCAGCAGCCCGGCGGTGAACTCGTAGGGGGCGCTGCCGCCGGCGCCGGGGGCCAGGACGACCTTGCCGAGCAGGTCCTCCAGGGCGAAGTCACCGCTGCTGCCCTCCCGGACCGCGATGGCCATGGGGAACTGGTGGTTGAGCTGGCACACGACGCTCAGTTCGCGGTCGCTGCCGGCGTACATGGCCGGCACCCACAGGCCGCCGAGGGCGATGTCGGCGTGGCCGGTTTCGAGGTCGTCGAGGACACCGGTCCACGGGTCGCGGGCGACGGCGGTGACCTCAAGTCCCGCGTCGTGGAAGAGGCCTTCCTGGTCGGCGAGGTATTCGGGCAGGTAGTTCAGGCCGTTGGCGGTGGCGGAGATCGTGAGCTTGTCCATGTTGTTCGTCCTTTCCAGGGGGATGGGGTACGGCGGTGCGGGTGCCGGTGGTGCTGTTGCCGCCGGCCCCGGTCAGGCGTGGGTCGGGGTGGGGGCCGTCGTCTCGTTGACCTCTTCGAGCGTGCGGCTGCGGGTCTCAGGGGCGAACCGGGAGGCGATGACGAGCGCCGCGTACATCACCGCGACCATCCCGAAGACGCCCGCGAAGGAGAACCGGTCCCACAGCGCGACGGCGGCGAAGGGCATGACGGCTCCGGCGATGTTGCCGATGCCGTTGACGATGGAGGTGCCGCTGGCCCGGATCGGGGTCGGGTACAGCTCCGGGGACCAGACGGCGAGGGTGGTGTTGGTGAGCATGGTGAAGAACTGGAAGAGCGCGCCGAGGAGGAGGATCGCCGCGGTCTGGTGGGCGAACACCGCGAAGGCGACGGCGGTGAGGCAGCCCAGGCTGCCGGCCACGCCGATGACCGACCGCCTGCCGTAGCGGCCCGCGAGGAGTGCCGAGGCGCAGGCGCCCAGCAGCGAGCCGACGTTCATGATCATCGTGTAGAGCAGGCTGTCGGACAGGGTGTAGCCGCGCTCGGTCAGCAGCGTCGGCATCAGGAAGTTGAGGGTGACCTGGGCGCCGAACGCCATCCAGGACGCCGCGCCGATGGTGACCGTACGGGACAGGACCGAGGGGCCGAAGACCGCCGCCGGTGACGCCTTCACCTGCCGGGCGGGGATGTCCGCCTCGGTCAGTACGGGCGGGACGGACGCCGGTACGTGTTTCGGGTCGAGCCGGTCGCCGGTCAGCCGGGCCAGGGAGCGGTTGGCGTCGTCGACGCGTCCCTGGGAGAGGAGGAAGCGGGGGGTCTCCGGCAGGCGCCGTCGGTATACCACCACGATCAGGGCGGGCAGGGCGAGGAGGACGAACGTCCAGCGCCACACCAGGTGGTCGCCGCCGAGCGCGGGTGCGAGCGGTCCCAGGAGCAGGAGGAACAGGCCGTAGGAGAGGAAGTTGCCGACGCCGCCGGAGCCGACGTTGAGGATGGCGACGAGCGTTCCGCGGTGGCGGGTGGCGACCATCTCGCACAGCATCGCGATGCCGATGGTGAACTCGCCGCCCAGGCCGATCCCCACGATGAGCCGACTCGCCAGCAGGGTCGGGTAGTTCATCGCGACGGCGCTGAGCAGGCCGCCCAGGGTGTAGACGAGGAGATTGACGCTGAGCGAGGTGCGGCGGCCGTGGCGGTCGGCGATCCAGCCGCCCGCGAACCGGCCGATCAGGCCGCCGATCACGGTGAAGCTGTTGATCGCGGTCAGTTCGTTGTTGCCGATGTGCAGGGACGACTTGATGAGGCTGCCCATCGCCCCCACGGAGTTCTGCTCCAGGGTGTCGAAGAACATCCCGGCCAGGATGATCATGAGCACCCAGAACTGGGCCCGGGTGAAGCCGGCTTCGTCGAGAGCCCGCGCGAGGGTGTTGGTGGCGGGGCGCGCCGGGGACGGCGCGGAGACCTGGGACGCACTCATGCGGCACCTGCCGGGGATGCCTCGGGTGCCTGGAGCGCCTGGGGTGCGGTCGTTGTCGTGATCTTCAGGGGACTTGGTGCGGTGCGATCCATGAGTGCCTCCGTCAACCAGTGAGTGCTATTGGTATACCAACGGCGGTCCGGCGGCTACAGGGCTGCGATGTTAACTCGACGTAAGGGATGGGCTGTTCAGATTCCATGCCTGTAAAAACACCAGGTGGGAGCGGCTGTTGAGTGCGCCCGTGCGACGTGGAGATCGACCACGGGGCTTGGTGGCCCGAGCGGAGCCTCGGCTATCTTGTATGCCATGTCACTCACGGACTCCTCCGGCTCCGACGGCCGCTCGCTGGTCCACAAGGTCTACGAGTACCTGCGGGACGGCATCATCGAAGGCGAACTGCCGCCGGGCACGCGGCTGTTGGAGCGCGAGCTGTCGGAACGCCTCGACGTCTCCCGGATCCCGATCCGCGAGGCCCTGCCCCAGCTCGAAGCCGAGGGGCTGATCACGACGCTGCCCCGGCGCGGATCGATGGTCACGCAGCTGACCCTGCGCGACATCGACGAGCTGTTCAGCGTGCGCACGAGCCTCGAAGTGCTCGCCGCGCGGCTCGCGAGCGGGCAGGCGGCCGAGCGCGCCTCCGCGCTGCTCTCACCCGCCTTCGCCCGCGCCGAACTCGCCACGGACGAAGGCCGGCAGCCCGAGATCGCCGCCGCCAACGCCGCCTTCCACGAGGCGATCGTGCGGCTGTCGGGAAGCCGCCTGCTCAACTCGATGATGGCGCCCATCAGCGCCCGCGTCCGCTGGCTGTTCCGCCTCACCTCCGACCGCGATCCGGGCATCCTGTGCACCGAACACCGCGAGCTCTACGAGGCGATCTGCGCCGGCGACACCGAACTCGCCGCCTCGCTCGCCTTCGTCCACGTGGAACGGGGGCGCCGGCCGTCCCTGGAGTCCCTGGCCGGGGTGCTGCCGGCCGGGATCGACCCTGCCGAGGAGGACGGGCTGGGGTGACGGGTCCGGTCCCCTCCGCACCCCGGAACGGTCAATACCCGTTGATGGACCGGTTTTCGTGGCCCCTGCTTTGATCAAACACCGCGCAAACTTTCGAGCCGTCGACGAACCGGTGCCCATCCATCGGCATCCGCTGTCCCAAAGTGACCTATTCTCCCGTCAGTTCCAGCGCACACCTGACTGGATCGCACAGGCCGTGCGCGCCGCCTTCCGACGCCTTCGCCGGCCCGGAGGGGGAAAAGTTCATGGGGCGAAGACAACCGCTGGTGTCGACCGCGGCCCTGGCTGTCCTGTTCGTCAGCTGCCTCGGATCGGGCGTGGCCCACGCGGACACCGTCGCCGGTACGGCGTTCCACGTCGACGACGCGGCCACCGGCTGCAGCGACACCGGTCCCGGTTCGGCGGCCGAGCCCTTCTGCCAGATCCAGCCGGCCGCGGACGCCGCCGCTCCCGGTGACACCGTGTACGTCGCGGGCCGCAACACGGCCTACGCACCGGTGACCATCAGGTCCGCCGGCACCGCGGACGCACCCGTCACCTTCCTCTCCGCACCCGGCGACGGATCGGCGGTCACCGTCGTGGGCAAGGGCACGACGGCGGTCACCTTCTCCGGCGCCCAGTACGTCGACCTGGCCGGGATATGGGCAAGGACCTCCGGTACGACCGCCCTCGCCGTCACCGGCTCGCAGCACATCACCTACCGCGTCGCGGTGCTGCAGAGCACCCTGGTCGACGGCACCACCCCGGTCATCGCGGTCGACGGGTCCTCCTCCGGCATCTCGCTCGCCCGCCTCCATGTCAGCCAGCCGCACGGGCCCGACTTCCGCAGTGCGGCCGGCGCGCGGGACATCACGCTCGCCGGCGACTCCTTCCAGGTCGGCGGTGTCCTCGCCGATGGCACCACGGGGATCGACCTCGCGGGCGACACCGTCGCGACGGACTGCGCCGACGGGGTCAGCCTGACCGACGGCAGTTCCGGGTCGGTGGAGAACACGGTCGTGCTGCCCTACGGCACCACGACGTGCACCGGCACCCACGCCGGGATCACGGTGGACGCCGCCTCCGCCCCGCAGGTCACCGCGGACTACAACGCCCTCAACCCGTCCTCGGCCGGAACCGACTACGACTGGGCCGGCACCGCGTACGCCACCGCGCAGGCGTTCCGGGCGGGCACCGGACAGGGCACCCACGACCTGGACCAGACGGACCTGACGCTCGCCGGGCTCGGGCTTCCCGCCGAGCACTCACCGCTCGTCGACTCGGCCGACACCGACGCTCCCGGTGAGCTGTCCACGGACATCGACGGCCATGCCCGCGTCGACGACCCGCTGGTCCCGGACACCGGTATCGGCCACGACGACCGCGGCGCCACGGAGTTCCAGGACCCGCTCACCGTGAACGGGATCAAGATGGGCCGCGGATACGTCGGTGTTCCGGTCACCGCCACCGCGCAGGTGAGCAATCCGTGGTCGGACTCGACGACCGGGTTCACGTACGCCTTCGACTTCGGCGGCACCACCGTCACCTCCACCACCGGCTCGGCCACGCACACCTACACCCAGGCCACCGGGATCGGCGGGGTCCAGGTCGCGGTGGTGGTCGACAGGGCCGACGGCACGCGGGTCGGTGCCGCCGACATCTGGGCCTTGGTCGATCCCGCACCGGACCTCACCTCGACCGTCGGCTGTGCGACGAGCCCCTCGGCGCCGGACACCGCGAGCTGCTCCTACGACGTCGGCTTCGATCCGTACGCGGTCACCGGCGACCGGATCACCTACGGCGACGGCTCGACGGCCGTCTCCGTCACCGCCCTCAGCGACACGCTGAAGCACACCTACGCGGCCCCGGGCACGTACACCGTCACGCAGACGATCACCGACTCCGGCGGGCGGACCACCACCACGACCGGCAAGGCGACGGTCGGCGCGGCCTTCGTCTCCGCCGGCCCCGAGCGACTGCTGGACACCCGCGACGGAACGGGCGCGGCCAAGCGACCGGTCGGCCCCGGCGGTGTGGTCCGGCTGAAGGTCCTCGGCGTGGGCGGCATCCCGGCGTCCAGGGTGACGGGGGTGACCCTGAACATCACCGACGCGGGAGCCACCGCCGCCGGCTATGTGACGGTCTACCCGGACGGCACCACCCGCCCGAACGCCTCGAACCTCAACTTCCAGGCGGGACAGGACAATCCGAACCTCGTCACCGTCCGGGTGGGCACCGACGGCTACATCGACCTCTACAACGCGCACGGCGATGTGAACCTCATCGCCGACCTCGCGGGGTACTACACCACCGCGACCGGCCTCGAACAGGACATGTCCGCCCTGGCCACGGTGACCCCGACCCGGGTGCTGGACACCCGCTCCGGCATCGGGGCGCCCAAGGGCGCGGTGGGGCCCGGCAGTACCACGACCATCACCCTGCCCAAGTACACCCAGGGCGGGGCGACCGACGGTGCCGTCCTCAACGTCACCGTGACCGGAGGCACCAGCAGCGGCTACATCACCGTCGCCTGCGACGGCCCCAACCCGCCGACCACGTCCACTCTCAACTACCGGGCCGGACAGACCGCCTCCAACCTGGCCGCCCCCTGCGCGTACTCCGGCACGTTCCACATCTACAACAGCGCCGGGCACGTCCACCTGATCGCCGACCTCCAAGGGGTGTACACCAACGACCTGGCGAACTCGGGCGACGACCCGGACGCCCCCCGCGGCGGCCCCTTCGTGGGAACCACGCCCACCCGCTTCCTCGACACCCGCGCCGGCCTCGGCGCACCGGACAAGTCGCTGGGCGCGGGCGGCACCCTCACCGTGAAGGTCGCCGGTGTCGACGGGGTCCCGGCAGGCGCCTCCGCCGTGCTGGTCAACCTGACCGGCGTCACTCCGACCGTCAACACCCACCTGACCGCCTACGGCGACGGCAGCCTGCCGAACGTGTCCAACGACAACCTGACGGCAGGCCAGACCCGGCCGATCCTCGCCGTGGTTCCCGTCGGAGCCGACGGCTCCATCCGCATCCACAACGCGCTCGGCTCGGTCGACGTCGTCGCCGACCTGGAGGGCTACTTCGGAGCCTCGTAGTACGATCCGCGCAGAATTCCGTGTCTCTGACGCGTAAATAGCAGCAGGTCAGGGTGGGTGTAGGCAGGGCTGGGTGCCCGGTGGCCGTGGTGGCGCCGGGTGCCGTGGCTCGGGTCGGTCAGGCTGTGCCTTCCAGCGGGTTGAGGGTGACGGTGTAGCCGAGCTGGTTGAGCGCGTTGATCGCGCGGTGGGTGGCGCGTTCGGGGTCGCGCCGGGCGAAGTAGGTGCCGCCGAGTTCGCAGTAGGGGACGTTGTCGGTGAGCATGTGCCAGATTGCGGTGATGATCGAGTGCTCGACGGCGACCAGGGCCCGGAGCGGACCGCGGCGGGCGGTCAGGCGTTTGTACCGGGCCTGCAGGTAGGTGTCCTTGGTCCTCACGGCGCCGAACGCGGCGAGGCCGAGGGCGCCTTTGAGATACGGGTTGCCGGGCCGGACCCTGGTGTTCTTGGTGCGGCCGGCGGACTCGTGGTGGCCGGGGCAGACCCCGGCCCAGGAGGCGAGGTGCTTGGCGGAGGCGAACCGGCTCATGTCGCTGCCGGTCTCCGCGATGATCACCTCGGCGACGGCCCGGTTGATCCCGGGGACGGTGTCCAGGAGGTCGAGTGCGGGACGAAAGGGGGCCATCGCCTCCTCGATCCGCTGGTCCAGCTGCCGGATCGCGTCGGTGAGCTGGTCGTAGTGGTCCAGGTGCAGCCGGGTCAGGAACGCGTGGTGGGCGCGGAAGCGCCCGGTCAGGGCCTCGGTGAGCTCGGGGATCTTGTTGCGGAGCTTGCGCCTGGCCAGCTGGGCGAGGACCTGCGGGTCGCGTTCCCCGGAGGTCAACGCCTCCAGCATGGCGCGGCCGGAGACGCCCATGATGTCGGAGGCGACCGCGGACAGTTTGATCCCGGTGTCCTCCAGCAGTTTCTCCAGGCGCTGCACGATCTGTCCGCGCTCGCGGGTCATCTGGGTGCGGGCCCGGGTCAGGTCCCGTAGTTCGCGCACCGGTTGGGGTGGCACGAAGGAGGGGCGGACCAGTCCGTGGGCGCCGAGCTGGGCCAGCCAGGCGGCGTCGGAAACGTCGGTCTTGCGGCCTGGCAGGTTCTTGACCTGCCGGGCGTTGACCAGGATCACGTTCAGGCCCTCGGTCAGCACGTAGTAGAACGGTTTCCAGTAGTCCGAGGTCGCCTCGATCACCACCAGCGTGACCCGTGCGGCGAGCAGATGGTCCCGCAGTTCCAGGACCGCGTTCGTCGTCGATCCCCACGTCGTGGTCTCGGTCGTGAAGGACCCCCGCCGCTTCGAACTCGGGGTGCGGACGCACGCTTTGGCGTCCTTCTTGCTGATGTCGAGGCCGGCACAGCGTTCGTGCAGCACGTCCACGGTCTTGCCCCCTCCCTCGCCGGACGGCCGGTTACGCCGTTCCGGGAGGGCCAGGGCGAATCAGGAATTCTGACGCACGTGCTCACAGCAACACTCCACGGTTCCCGTGGTCGGCCCCCAGCACCACGCTGACCTGCGAGCTCACCGGCATCACAGAAGCATCGGTTTCGGCCGGAACGAACTCTGCCAGCGTCCCGGACCGATACCAGCGCCGTCAGGGCAGACAGAAGCACCTCCAGCGCGCCACGGGATTTACCACGCCCCCGGCGCGCACCGAAGGTGCGCTGAGTCGCTGACCTGAGGTTTCGCGCCCCGGCCGCCTTCGAGCCGCCGGGGCCCCAATGTGTGCGTCCGGGGGGACCTGCATGAAGACGGGGCGTTTTTCGTCGCTCGCCGTTGCGGCGACGGTGTTGGGGCTGACGGGTGTGATCGTCCCGGGGGCGGGCGACTCGTTCGCGGCGTCGGGGGTGTCGTTGCCGATCGCGGGCTTCTCGCATCTCTTGGTGGACGCCGCTCACGGGCATCTCATCCTCAGCGGGGGCGCCGGCACGGACGGCATCCTCGTGACGGATCTCGACGGGGGCGACCCGACGACGCTCGAAGGGGAGCCCGGTGCCACGGGGTTGGCGCTGTCGGACGACGGTTCCACGGTCTACGCGGCGCTGCCCGACCAGGACGCGATTGTCGCGATCGACACCAACACCCTGACGGAGACGGCCCGTTACGGCACCGGCGCGGGTACGCGTCCCGACTCGCTGGCCGTGGCCGGGGGCACGCTCTGGTTCGGTTACGGGGGAGCGGGTGCCGGTGGCATCGGGTCGGTGGACGCGACCGGGGCGGTGAAGACGGCGCGGGATTCCGGCAGTTGGGACGGCTCCCCGCTGCTGGCGACCACTCCGACGTCGTCCGGCACGCTCGTCGCGGCCGCGCAGACGGGAGACAGTTCCGCGTTCGTCACGTACCGGGTCGCGGACGGTGGGCTGACCCGGCAGGCGGCCCGGGCGCTGCCCGTCCCCGATCTCACCGACTTCGCGGTGACGGCCGACGGGCAGGACGTGGCCGTCACGTCGTGGCGGACTCCGAGCGCGAACAGGTTCCGCGTCTCCGACCTGGCCGCGGACGGCCGCTTCGCCGACCCGCTGGCGGCGCGCGCGGTGGCCGTCGCGCCCGACGGGACGCTGGCGGGATGCGGTTGCGACGGCGATGAGTTCAGGGCCGTGCCGGTGACCGGGTCGGGCTTCTACGGCAGCCACGTGATCGACTCTCCGCTACGACTGGCCGCCCACGGTCTCGCCTGGGCCCCGGACGAGAGCCGCCTCTACGGCGTCGCCGTGGACGCCGACGGAGGAAGCCCGACGCTGGAGGTGGCCAAGGCCCCGGAGACGGCCGCGGTCCGGCTCAACGGAAGCGCCACCACGCCACTCGCCCCAGGCGAGCCCGTCTCCCTCAACGTCTCCTTCGACTCCTCCCTGTCCCCGACCGGGACCGACCACGGCCAACTCCCCGGCTCCGTACGGATCCTGCGCTACGACGGCACCCATCCGGACGGCGTCGCCGTGACCGACGCGACCAGGCTTCCGGCGAACGCGGTCAACCCCTTCGGCGGGTACGGCATCCACGACACCGCCCCGCTCACCGGCACCCTGAGCTACCGCGTCGACTACTCCGGCGCCGGCCACTACGCCCCGGCCACCCGGACCTTCGACATCCCCCTCGCGAAGTACGCGCCGACGACGACGCTGTCGGCGCCCACCACCGGCAACCGTGCCGCGCCGCTCACCGTCACCGGTCAACTCACCTGGCCCCACGCCCACTTGACGACCGGCGCGGTCCACGTGGTCAAGAAGGACCTGGCGCATCCGTCCGGCTACGCCCTCCCCGCCGTCCCGGTCGCCGCCGACGGCAGGTTCTCCTTCCGCGACGCACCGCAGGTCGGAAGCACGAACACCTACACCGTCACGTACGACGGCGGCACGGCCTACCTCCCGGTGACGGCGTCGGCCAACGTCCAGGTGTCCAGGGCGACTTCGGCGCTGAGCGTCACGACCGACGCGGCGTCCTACCGTTCCGGTGCGACGGCCAAGGTCACCGCGCATCTGGGGACGACGTACAACTCCCGTGCCGTGACGCTCTATGCCCAGCCCGCGGGCCAGTCCCGCACCCAGCTCAAGAGCGGGCACGTCGACTCGTCCGGCAACCTGGTCGCGTACGACAAGATCGGTCGCGACACCACGTTCACCGCGGTCTTCGCGGGCGACTACCGGTATGCCCCACGGACCGTGACGCACGCCGTGACGCTCACGCCGGCCGTGCGGACCGAGCTGCAATGGCCGCTCGCGACCACCCGGATCGGGTCGACGACGTATCAGGTCCTCTACAAGTCGGAAGTGAACATGGGCCTCAGCCTCAAGGTCACTCCCCACCAGGCCACCGGATGCATGTCGGTGTCCGTGGAGCGCTACACCTCGGGGGCGTGGCATCCCAGCACCTCGCAGCGCTGCGTGCCGCTGTACTCCGACGGCTCGTACGGCTATAGCCGCGCCCTGAAACTCTTCGCGGACAACGGCCGTTACCGCCTGCGCGGCCACTACACCCCACCGACCACGGGCGCTCAGACCGGCGCCGCGTGGAGCGGCTGGGTGTATCTCACGGTCCGGCCGGGCCGGCCATGAATCCTGCCCTCCAGCCCGCCTGCTCCTCCATGACCCTCCTGGTCGCGGCCGTCATCGTCCACGACAGGGCCGCGGGTCGCGTCCTTCTCCTCCAGCGTGGTGAGAAGGCCAAGTTCGGGTGCGGGATGTGGGACCTCCCCGTCGGCAAGAACGAACCCGGCGAGCCCATCACCGAGACCGCCGTGCGCGAGCTGTACGAGGAGACCGGGGTCGTCGTGGACGCGGCCTCGCTGAAGGTCGTGCATGTCGTCCATGCCTCCCTCGGTGTCGAGGCGCCGAGTGGATTCCTCACGGTCGTCTTCGCCGCCGACGAGTGGACCGGCGAGGCCGAGAACCGCGAGCCCCTCAAGCACGCGCAGGTCCGCTGGGTCCAAGTCGAGGCCGTACCCGAGGAGTTCGTCAGGGGCAATGGGCTGGCGCTCCGGCAGTACCTCGACGGCGTCGAACCGCAGGTGTCCGTGCACGGGTGGGCGTGAGCGCCGGGAGTAGCTTGTGCGGATGTCCACGTCACCGGTGATCCTGTTGCTGTCGGGGAGCCTGCGGGCCGGTTCCTCCAACGAGGCCGTGCTGCGCACCGCTTGTGCCGTGGCGCCGGACGCGCGGGTGGACGCCGTGCTCTACGACGGTCTCGCCGGGCTTCCGCACTTCAACCCCGATGACGACACCGACCCGTTGCCCGCGCCCGTGGCCGCGCTGCGGGCGGCGATCGACCGGGCGGCCGGGATCCTGATCTGCACCCCGGAGTACGCGGGCACCCTGCCGGGCTCGTTCAAGAACCTCCTGGACTGGACGGTCGGCGGCACCGAGATCTGCGACAAGCCGGTGGCCTGGGTCAACGCGGCGGCACCGGGGCGGGGTGGGGGCGCGGAGACCACGTTGCGGACGGTCCTGGGCTACACCGGCGCCGACGTCGTGGAGGCGGCCTGCGTGAGGATCCCGGTGGACCGGGGGATGCGCGGCGCGGACGGGCTCATCGCCGATGCGGGGGTACGTCGGCAACTCGGCGGAGTGCTGGGCCTGTTGGCGGCGTCCGGTGAGCGGTCAGGACCAACGGGGCAACGGGGCAAGGGCGACTCCGACCACTGACACGACGTACCCCAGGAGAGGCAGACCGGACCGTGCCGCACGTACTGAACCTATGGCGCCAACAGCTGGGAAAAGTACCCGAGTCGGTCTGGCGACGCACCGAACTCCAGGTCCTCATCCTCGCGGACAACGGACTCACCGACCTCCCGCCCGGGATCGGTCGACTCCACGGCCTGACCACCCTCGACCTCGGTCACAACCACCTCACCGCGGTACCCGACGAACTCGGCACCCTGACCGACCTCGACGCCTTCCTCTACCTCCACGACAACGCGCTGTCCGAACTCCCGGCCACCCTCGGGAACTTCGGGAGGGCGCACAGTCCGCCGTCGTGGTGGTCGAGCACCAGCGGCAGGTGGCCGCGGTCACCAAGTCCCTCCAGGACAAGGGGTTTTCGGCCTCGGCGGTCTCCGACCGGGTCCGCAACCTGCCCGGTCTGTTCGGCGCGGCGGATCTCGCGATGGGTGTCGGTGTGCTGGTCCTGGCGCTCGGCGCCCTCGCGCTCGGTGCCGTGCGGGCGGCGGACAGCGCGCGGGCACGGATCGGCCAGTTCGCCGTCCTGCGGATCCTCGGTTCCGAACGGCCCGAACTGCGCCGGATCCTGCTCGGCGAAGCCGTGCTGTCCGGCGGGGTGGCGGGAGTGCTCGGCGCGGTCGTCGGCACGGTGCTGTCCGCGTCGCTGGCCGGCCCGCTCAGCGAGGTGCTCGGCCTGCCCATCACCGTCATGGACGCCCTGCCCGGCCCGGCCTGGGCCGGAGCGGCGCTGCTGCTGCCCGCTGCCGGCCTGGCCGTCGGCACGCTCGTCGGCAGCCGGGAGGTCCTCCGCCGGGACCCCTATCTCACCGCGCGAGCGCACAGTTGACGCGACTCGGCGCTCAGTACTCCGTCGTCTGCGCCTCCAAGTACCCCTTCAAGAACGCGTACTTGGCCGCACTGTCCGCCGCGGCCAACGGCGCGAAGTGGTCGCCCAGTTCCATCGACACCGGCTTCGACGTGCGCAACGCCGGCCACACCGGCAGGCCGTGGCCGTTCGGATTGCCCGTCGCCGCGAAGTTCGCGACGTACGACGACGTCGTGTCGGCGATCGCGTGGTCCGCGGCCGTCCACGGACGGTCCGTGCCGTACAGGTTGCCGAAGAGGTAGTACTTCTCGGCACCGTGGTACGCGCCCGCGCCGTCCGCCGGTTCGATCGGGTTGGTGGTGTCCTGGCCCGGGGGGACATGGGTCCACCAATAGGTGTAGACCGGGCTGCGGTTGGCGGCCGTGACCCGGAACTGGGTGCCCCAGAGGAACGTGGAGACGCGTTCCTCGTCGCGGGCGTAGTTGTTGTACTGCGCTGCCGCCTCCGTGTCCGTCGTCGCGGGGTAGAGGGCGAGGAAGTCGGCCGCCCGGTCCCCGAACGTCGTCGCCGCGAACGCCTCGTACGCCGCGACCGTCATCGTCAGCGTCGGTGAAGCGCCGTTCTCGTCCTTGTTGTTGCCGGTGAGGACCGGGACGTCGTACTCGGTACGGGACTTCATCGCGGCCGTGTACGTCCTCGGCAGGACGTAGCCGTCCAGTACGTTGCCGAAGTTCGTGCCCGCCGCCGGGGCGCCCTGCGCGTACACCTTGGTCACGATCTCGTCGGCCGTCAGCGCGCGCAGGTCCGACAACGTGGACGCGCCCATGTACGTCGCGAACGCCGTGCCGTTGGCCTCCGCCGCCGCCAACCGCGCGTAGCCGCCCGCCACATGACCCAGCGCCGGGTCCTTGGTGTACTGCACGCCCGCCGACAGCACGGCCCGGTGGAACAGGCCCCGTGCCAGCTTCGAGATCATCAGGATGTTCACGAACGACGAACCGTGCGACCACCCCGCCAGCGTCACCCGCTCCGGATCGCCCCCGAACGCGGCGATGTTGCGGCGGATCCACTTCAGCGCCGCCACCGTGTCCTGCACACCCCAGTTCCCGGAACCACCGTGCCCGCCCTCCGAACTCAGCGCCGGATGCGCGAGGTTGCCGAAGGCGCCGACCCGGTGGTTGTACGTCACCACCACCGCGCCCTTGGCCACCAGGTTCGCCCCGTCGTACACCGGCTGCGAGGCCCACATGGCGCTGTTGCGGCCGCCGTAGATCCAGACGAGGACCGGGCGGAGGTCGCGCCCGGCGGGTGAACTGCCCGTCCCTGTCCAGATGTTGAGGTTGAGGCAGTCCTCGCTCAGCGGGGGCACCTTGTCGGCGGCGATGCCCGTGACCGGCTGGGGGCAGGCGGCGCCCCAGGTGTCGGCCCTGCGGACGCCCTGCCAGGAGGCGGGGGGTCGCGGGGCGCGCCAGCGGTTCTCGCCGGCCGTGGAGGCGGCGTAGGGGATGCCCTTGTAGACGGTGACGCCGGGGAGGGCGGCGGGGACGCCCGTGACCAGGCCGGACTGGGTTCTCACCCGGCGGCTCGCGTCGCTGCGCGGGGTGGCTGATGCCGGGGCGGGGGTCAGGGTGCTCAGCAGGGCCGCGCCGGCCGTGACACCTGCCGTACGGCCGAGGAAGTCGCGGCGGCCGGCACCGGTGGGGGAGGAGTTCACTGTGTCTCCCGATCACTTGAGGACGAGTCGCCTCATGCTGTGCCGGGCCGGCCGGGACGGCCTAGCGAGTTGCCGTGACTCACAGTGTCCACGGGTGCAACTTAGGTTGCGGACTCACGGGTTGACACATCAGATCGTGAACGACCGCCCTGCCGCGCCTACTTGATCGTGCTCAGCACCGCGTCCGCCATGCCCCGCTCACCCCGCGCGTTCGGGTGCACCGGCGCCGCCGGGCTCTCCGGTACGAGCGGTTCGATCCAGCGGGTGTCCTTCGCCGCGCAGGCGTTGTGGTCCGCGGAGGGCGTGTACGTGTCGACGTAGCCGGCTCCCGCCGCCGAAGCCCGCTTCCGCAGCATGGAGTTGAGCTGTTGTTCCTTCTCGCGGAGGAAGGTCACGTCACCCGGTGCGAGGGACATCTCCCGGCCGCAGTCGGCGCTGTCGGCCGGCAGGATCGCCGGGTAAGAGACGACGTAGACCCGGGCCTCGGGAGCGCGCCGCCTGACCTCGTCCAGGACCCGGGTGAGCCGGGTGCCCGCCGTGGCGATCTTCTTCTGTACGGCGTCCGAGTCGCCCGTGACGTAGTTGCGTTCGCAGGGCGCGTCCTCGTCGACGTACTTGCCGCTGCCCGTCATCTCGTACAGCGCGCCCATCGCCACGCACCGTTTGATCATCGAGCTGAAGTCGATGTCGTTGCCGCCGATCCCCACGGTGACCAGCCGGGTGGTGGACGAAAGTGCCCTGAGCTGCGGGGAGTTGGTGCCGTCGTCCGTCTTCTGTGCTGCCGTGAGGTCGGCGGTCGTGGCGCCGCTGCAACTCACGTCGCGGAAGTCCCCGTCCTTCAGGCCGAGTTCGGCGGCCACCAGCGCCGGGTAGTTGCCGGCGGAGCGGTCGCAGCCGGCGGGGGTGCCGGTGGGGTCCGTGACGCCGGGGGCGGCGGTGTAGGAGTCGCCGATGGCCACGTACGGGCCCTTCGTCGGGGACGAGTAGGCGATGCCGGTGTGGCCGTCGCCGGTGCCGTCGCCGTCGCGGGTGACCAGGACGACGGTGAGCAGCGTGCCGCAGGCGAGGAGCCCGGCCACTCCGGCCTGTACGGAGGTTTTCATCGAAGTGCCCTCTCTGGTGGGCGTGTTGATGACGTGGCGTGACGTGTTGGTGGCTGGGTGACTTGGTGAGGTGTGGACGTCCGCGGGCCCGGCGACGGGCGGGGGGAGTGCCCCGTCGCCGGGCCCGGGACTTGCGCCGGTCCCCGTCCCCACGGGATCCGGCACCGCGAGGCCGCCTCCGCTCTCGGCGGCCCCGGTCTGGGCGATCCCTTACGGGACCGGTGTGAGGGGAGCCGCTGGAGTGCCGGCGGTCGGCGCCGGGACCTTGCGGCTCAGGGCCTCGCCCTCGACGTCCATGCGGGGGAGGATCCGGTCCAGCCAACGCGGCAGGTACCAGGCCTTGTTGCCCAGGAGGGAGAGGACTGCGGGCACGATCGCCATCCGGACCACGAACGCGTCGAACAGCACCGCGATGGCCAGCCCGAAGCCGATCATCTTGATCATCGAGGCGCCCGCGCCGATGAAGCCCGAGAACACCGCCATCATGATCAGCGCGGCCGCCACGACCACCCGGGCGCTGTGCCGGAACCCGGAGACGATCGCCTGCCCGGGCCCGTCCCCGTGGACGTACGCCTCGCGCATCCGGGAGACGAGGAACACCTCGTAGTCCATGGCGAGGCCGAAGACGATGCCCACCAGGAAGATCGGCATCAGGCTCATGATCGGGCCGGTCTGATCGACGCCCAACAGCGAGGCCCCGTGGCCCTGTTGGAAGACGGCGACGACCGCGCCGAGCGCCGCGAGGACCGAGAGCAGGAAGCCGAGCGCCGCCTTCAGGGGCACGAGCAGTGAGCGGAAGACCAGGAGCAGGAGGACGATCGCCAGGCCAACCACCAGCGCCAGGTACGGGATCAGCGCGTCCTGCACCTTCTGCGCCACGTCGATGTTCAGCGCGGTGGTACCGGTGACCTCGAAGCTCGCGCCCGCGTCGGCGGCGATGGCCGGCCGTTCGTCGCGGATCGTCTGGACGAGCTGCTTCGTCTTCTCGTCGGTGGGGCTGGTGGCGGGAGTCGCGCTGAACACCGCTGTGTCGCCTGCCGAGTTGAAGCGCGCCGGTGAGACGGAGACGACTCCGTCGGTGGCCGCGATCTCCTTCGAGATCGTCGCTACGGCGCTCTTCGCGTCGTCCGCCTTCTTCGCGTCCACGACGATGGTGAGGGGGCCGTTGAAGCCGGGGCCGAAGCCCTGGGCGAGGTCGTCGTAGGCGCGGCGTTCGGTGGTGGCCGTGGACTTGGCCTCGTCGCCGGGCATGCCGAGCTGGAGGTTGAGGGCGGGCAGAGCCATCGCGCCGAGTCCTACGACGCCGAGCATCAGGACGGGGATCGGGCGGCGGACGACGAGCCGGGCCCAACGGCTGCCGCCGTTCTCGCCGTTGGCCTGGTCCTTGCCCCGATGCGCCTTGTTCTTGCGGTCGCGGCGGGAGAGGACGGCGTTCGGCCAGAAGCCGAGGAGCGCCGGGACCAGGGTGAGGGAGATCAGGACCGACAGGAGGACCGCGCCCGCCGCCGCGAGGCCCATCTTCGTCAGCATCGGGATGCCGACCACCGACAGACCGGCCAGCGCGATGACAACGGTCAGCCCGGCGAACACCACGGCCGAACCCGCCGTACCGGCAGCCAGTCCGGCTGCTTCGCGCGGTGCGTGGCCCTTCTCGCGTTCCTCCCGATAGCGGGAGACGACGAAGAGCGCGTAGTCGATACCGCAGGCGAGGCCGAGCATCGTGGCCAGGGTGCCCGTGGTCTCGGAGAGGCCGAAGGCGCTGCCCAGGGCGAGGACGGCGGACATGCTGATGCCGACGCCGAGGATCGCGGTGAGGAGGGGCAGGCCGGCCGCGGCCAGCGAACCGAAGGTGATGAGCAGGACCACGGCGGCTATCGCGATGCCGATCGCCTCCGCGCTGCCGCCCGCCGCGGGCTGGGTCGCGAGGGCGTCGCCGCCGACCTCGACGGTCAGGCCCGCCTTCTGGGCCGTGTCGATGGCCCGTTCCAGGTGGGTCTTGGCGGCGCCGGTGAGGTCGTCGGCCTTCACCTTGAAGGTGACGGTGGAGTAGGCGGTCGACGCGTCCTCGCTCACCGCCTGCGCGGCGAACGGGTCGACGGCGGAGGCGACTTGGGAACCGTCGGCCGCCTCCGTGACCAGCTTCTCGATCGCCGCCTTGTTCTCGGTCGCGGTGACCTTCTCGCCGTTCGGGGCGACGAAGACGATCCGGGCGCTCGCGCCGTCCGCCGCGGTGCCGGGGAAGCGCTGCTCCAGCAGGTCGAAGGCGCGCTGCGACTCGATGCCGGGCATCGTGAAGCCGTCGTCCGGGGCGGCGGGGGCCTTGGCGGCGGCGAATCCGACGGCGCCGAGGACCGCCACCCACAACAGGGTGACGAACCAGCGCCACCGGAAGGCCACGCGGCCCAAGCGATAAAGGAGAGTAGCCATGGCTGGGGAAGGCCTCCGTGTCGGCGGTCGGTCGAGATCCGGATCGCGTTCGGGATCGAGTGCGTGATCGTGGTCTCAAGCCTTCCGGCGGCGGCCCTGCGGCACGAGGGAGTGCCCTCCCGAATGGATGGTGTAGCCCGCTACACCATCGTCGGGCAGCTCAGCCCCTGCTCAGGCACGTCAGCCCGCGTTCAGCTCCGTCAACTGGCCCAGCGGCAGCGTGTGGTGGGTCTGGAGGACCTTCGCGCGTAGATACCGGACGTTGTGGGGGGTGGTGAAGACGCCGGTCGGTACGCGGTCGTGGACGTCGATGCCCAGGCCGCGCAACTGGTCGGCCTTGTCAGGGTTGTTGGACAGCAGGTCCAGGGACGTGATCCCGAGGGCGGTGAGCATCTGCGCGGCGGCCGTGTAGTCACGGGCGTCCTCGGGCAGGCCCAGCGCGGTGTTCGCGGCGTACGTGTCGAGACCCTGGTCCTGGAGGGCGTACGCGTCGAGCTTGTTGTAGAGGCCGATGCCCCGGCCCTCCTGGCGCAGGTATAGCAGGACACCGCCCCGGTCGGCTATGCGCTCCACGGCCTCGCGCAGCTGGGGTCCGCAGTCGCAGCGGGCGGAGCCGAAGACGTCGCCGGTCAGGCACTCGGAGTGCAGCCGGACCAGCGGGGTGGTGCCGGGGGCGGGGTCGCCGAGGACGACCGCCACGTGTTCCTGGCCGTCGGTCAGGCCGTGGAAGGTGACGAGTTCGGCGTCGACGCCGTAGCCGTCCTGGAAGCGCAGCGGTACCCGGACGCGGGCACGCGGGGTGGCGGCGGGGAAGTCGGGCATGCGGGTCTCCGTGGTCCGGCGGGCAGGTGTTCCGGGATGTGCTTCAGTTTTGAAGCACATCCACGATCACGGAGACTACCTCATGCTTGAAATTTGAAGCAACAGAATTGTGGGACGGGTCACGGCTGGCGGGTCACGGTTCGCGGGTCACGTGCACGGCGAGGAGGAACGCCGGCGCCAGGGAACGTCCTCCCGGGCGGCCTCGCCCCCGTCGCCTTCCAGCGCCCGGGCGATCCCGGCGCTGATCTCCTCCATCTGCCGCACCTGCTCCGGGGTGAGGTGGTCGAAGATCGCGGCGCGTACGGTCTCGACGTGACCCGGCGCCGTACGCTCCAGGACGTCCATCCCCGCGTCGGTCAGGACGGCGGTACTGCCCCGCTTGTCCGACGGGCACCCCTCCCGCCGCACCAGACCGTCCTTCTCCAGCCGGGTCACGGCGTACGTCAGCCGGCTCCGGGTGATCTTCGACTTCTCGGCGAGGTCGGTCATCCGCAACCGGCGGTCCGGCACCTCGGAGAGGTTGGCGAGGATGGAGTAGTACAGGTGGGGCATGCCGGCCTCCTGCTGGAGCTGCCGGTCGATCGCGTCCTCCAGGAGGTGCGTCGCGGCGATGTACGCGCGCCAGGCGCGCTGCTCCTCGGCGGTGAGCCAGCGGGTCGTCATGCCCCCAGTGTAGGTTTGTTTCAAACTTGAACCAAGCCCCACTGTTCCATCAAGCCCCACCGTTCCGCCATTCCCCGCCGTTCCACCAAGCCCCGCAATTCGATCGAGCCGGGAGCGCGTCGATGCCTTTCCCCCACGTCCTGCTGTCCGCCGCCGTCTCCCTCGACGGCTACCTCGACGACACCGGCCCCGACCGGCTGCTCCTCTCCAGCCCGGCCGACTTCGACCGCGTCGACGAGGTCCGGGCGTCCGTGGACGCGATCCTCATCGGCGCCGGCACGATCCGCGCGGACAACCCCCGCCTCCTGGTCAACTCCCCTGAACGCAGGGCCAGTCGGGTAGCCGCGGGCAAGCCCGAGTACCCCCTCAAGGTCACGGTCACCGGCTCCGGCGACCTGGACCCGACGGCCAACTTCTGGCACACGGGCGGCGAGAAACTCGTCTGTACGACGGACAGGGGCGCGGAGCGAGCACGCGGGCTGGGCCTGGCGGCGGACGTCGTGGCCCTCGGCCCCGACCTCGACTGGCGCCGCCTCCTGAATCACCTGCACGAGGTCCGTGGCGTGGACCGCCTGATGGTCGAGGGCGGCGGCACGATCCACACCCAACTCCTCCAGCAGGGCCTGGCCGACGAACTCCACTTGGTCCTGTCCCCCCTCTTCGTGGGCGACGGAAAGGCCCCCCGCCTCTTCGGCCCGGGGACATACCAACCAGGCCGCCTGCGCCTCGTCGAGACCCGCCCCATCGAGGACGTCGTCCTCATGCGCTACGAACCCACCGCCCCCGGCACCGGCGACCTCCCCTCCTCCGCCGACCACCACTGGCTCGCCGTCGCCTGCGACCTGGCCGCCAACTGCCCGCCCTCGCGGACGGCGTTCAGCGTCGGCGCGGTGGTGGTGGCGGAGGACGGCACGGAGCTGTCCCGGGGCCACTCCCGCGAGTCCGGTGACCCGGTGGTCCACGCGGAGGAGGCGGCGCTGGCGAAGATCGACCCGCAGGACCCGCGCCTCCCCACGGCCACCGTCTACACCAGCCTCGAACCCTGCACCCACCGCGCCTCCCGCCCCAAGCCCTGCGCTCGTCTGATCCTCGACGCGGGCGTACGGCGAGTGGTGACCGCCTGGCGCGAGCCGGACACGTTCGTGGAGGGGGCGGACGGGAGTGGCATGTTGGCGGCGCGGGGGGTTTCGGTGGTCGTACTCCCGGAGTACGAGGAGCGAGCGAAGGCACCGAACCGCCACCTGACTAGCTGAGCTGAAGACAGCCCGTCCGGCGTTTGAGGACGAGGCCCCTTCAGGGCCGATGGGGGTCTGGGGGCGGAGCCCCCAGGGACGCTCGCCCACCACGACCAATCGGCCCAACAGATCCTGCGCCCCACCCCCCACCACGTCACGCTCACAAAGAACCCGGTGTGGAGAACAACGCGGAGGTAGGACACATGAGGGCAGTCGCGGTGCTGGGCGCGTCGGTAGCCGTAGGACTACTCGCCTCGTGCGGAACGGCAGACACCGGCACGCGAACCATGGCCCGGGCACTCCCCGCGGACGCCGCGTTCACCCACCCCGGAGTCCTGGTCAGCAAGGGCCAGTTGGACGCCGTACGGAAGAACGTCACCGCAGGCAAGCAGCCCTGGCTGAAGGCGTACTTCGGGATGCGGGACAGCAAGTACGGGTCGTACAAGTACACGGCGAAGCCGTACGCCGACGTCGACTGCCCCTGGAACGGCAAGGCCGCGCACGGCTGTGTCGAGGAGCGCGAGGACGCGATCGCGGCGTACACCCAGGCCCTGCTGTTCAGCATCACCGGGAAGCAGCACCACGCGCTGAAGGCGCGGGAGATCATGGACGACTGGTCGGCGAAGATGAAGGAGCACACCTCCGACGACGCGGGGCTACAGACCGCGTGGGCCGGTTCGACCTGGGTGCGGGCGGCGGAGATCGTGCGGTACGCGCCCGGCGCCGGGTGGCCGGCGGACCGGGTCAAGCGGTTCGGGACGATGCTGCGTACCGCCTACGAGCCGGAAGTCACGAAGGACCTGCCGGACTACAACGGCAACTGGGACCTCGCGATGACGGACGCGGCGATCGGCATCGCCGTCTTCCTCGACGACCACAAGGCCTTCGACGCGGCCGTCAAGCGCTTCCGCGACCGTGTGCCCGCCTACTTCTACTTGGCGAAGGACGGCAAGGTGCCGCTCACGCCGGTGGGGTCGAAGGTCACCACTCCGCAGAAGCTGACGACGTACTGGTTCAAGCAGACGACCTTCAAGGACGGCGTCGCCCAGGAGACCTGCCGCAACTTCAAGCACGTCGGGTACTCGCTGGCGGCGACCGCCCACATCGCCGAGACCGCCTGGCACCAGGGCGTCGACCTGTACGACGGGGTCAAGGACCGGCTCAAGGCCGCCCTGGAATTCCACGCCCGCTACCAGCTCGGCGAGCCCGCGCCCGCCTGGCTGTGCGGCGGCAAGGTCGACCGGAACATGGGGCCCGACCTGGAGGTCGCCGTCAACCACCTGGAGGGCCGGCTCGGCGTGAAGGTGCCCGCCGCGCACAAGCTCGCCGAGTCCACCCGGCCGGCCGGCAGCGACGACCTCTTCGTCTCCTGGGAGACCCTCACGCACGCCGGGAACACCGCCGACTGAAACCTGTGTGACATCGGACCCCGCGGATGGCGTATAGTTGCAATCACAACGGCGCGGGGTGGAGCAGCTCGGTAGCTCGCTGGGCTCATAACCCAGAGGTCGCAGGTTCAAATCCTGTCCCCGCTACTAAGGCCAAGGGCCGGAATCCAGAAATGGGTTCCGGCCCTTGGTGTTTCTCCCCCTCTTCGATCCCCCCGATCGGCCCATACCGCTCGCCGCCCTCCCCCCACCAGGAAAAACTGGATCCGTGGAGGAGGAGGGTCCGTATGTGCGAGCCGGCGGGCGCCTCCCCGGCGATCCCACGCCCGACCCCGGCCTCGGCGCCGGCCCGGCTCCCCACCCCGAGGGCGAGGGCCGACGGATCTCCTACGCCCGCACCTTCGTCCACCGGCTGCCGGCGCTGCTGCTGATCGTCGGGGGGTTCTACGACTACTTCACCCCGCAGGACTTCACCGCGGCCCCGTTCTTCACCGCCGCCCCGCTGGTCGCCGCCCCGCTCTACTCGCGGCGCGGCACCGTGCTCACCGGCCTGGCCTCCGTCGTCGTCGTCCTCGCGATCCACATCAGGCTCGGCATCGTCCTCCACACCGACGCGATCACCGAGGCGGCCACCGTCGCGACGGTCGCGGTCCTCGCCGTGCTCATCAACGCCCTGGTCCGCCGCAGCAGCGAACAGCTCGCCTCCGCGCGCGAGATCGCCGAGGCCGCCCAGCGCGCCGTACTGCCCGAACCGGCCGAGCGGATCGGCGGGTTCGAGATCGCGGCCCGGTACGAGGCGGCGCAGGAGGGCGCGTTCATCGGCGGTGACCTGTACGCGGTGCAGGACACCCCGCACGGCGTACGGCTGGTCGTCGGCGACGTGCGCGGCAAGGGCATGGGCGCGGTCGCCGCCGTCGCCGTGGTCATCGGGGCGTTCCGGGAGGCCGCCGAGCAGGAGGCGACCCTGGAGGCGGTCGCCCAGCGGCTGGAGCGGGCGCTGGCGCGGGAGGGCACCCGGCGCGACGGGCTCGACGCGTTCGAGGGGTTCACCACGGCCGTCCTCGCCGAACTCCCGCACGGCGACGGCGTCGTACGGATCGTCGACCGGGGCCACCCGCCGCCGCTGCTCCTGCACGAGGACGGCACCGTACGCACGTTGCAGGTCCAGGAGCCCGCACTGCCCCTGGGAATGGGCGAGTTGGGGGTCTGGCCCGACCGCGCCGAGGAGTTCGCGTTCCCGGGCGGGGCCACCCTCCTCGTGCACACCGACGGGCTGTCCGAGGCGCGCGACGCCCGCGGTGTCTTCTACGACCCCGGGGAGCGGCTGGCCGGCCGGACCTTCCGTAGCCCCGAGGCGCTGCTCGGCATCCTCGCCAAGGAGGTGCGCCGGTACTCCGGGGGCTGGATGACGGACGACATGGCGATGATCGCCGTACGCCATCCATGACCGTTGTCACCAGGGGTGACCGGGTGAGCGCCCTCCGCATAGCAACTGACATCCCGTCAATACCTGTGGGAATTCTGAGACTTGGCCAACTCGCCCGTTTTTCGCCGGTGGTGGGCCGTTCGTCCAGCAAGGAAAGGTTAATGATCAAGCCGAACAGCTTGGAAACGGGCGCCCGTGTCTATTAACGTTCGATAACGCAGCGCGGTCGTCCCAGCCGTCACAAGAGATGGCTCCGTGCGCACGCGCCGAATCCTGAAAGGGAACCGGGGAACCACCACCTTGGGGTGAATCGCTCGTCAACTGCCGTGGAGACACGGCCGGTTTACGCGCGTAGGAGACCTTCCTGCTCCGAACCCGTCAGCTAACCCGGTAGGCGAGAAGGAAGGAAAGGAGCACGCCCACGTGGCGTCCAACCAGGCTGCCCCAGAAGCCCCTGTCGTCTACGGCGGTTACCGCCCCGACGAGGGCCCCTGGGAGGAGTGGAATCCCAGCGCGGAGACCGTTCTTCCCAACCGCGGCAAGCACCGTGTCGCCAAGCAGCGTGGTGGCGGAGGATTCGCCCGCAGCTCCACCGTCCTGGGCGTCGGTGTCATAGCCGCCGTGAGCGCGGGCGGTATGGCCAGCGCCAACACCGGCAAGCCGCCGGTCTCCATCTCCATGCCCGACCTGCCCTCCGTGGGCCACCTGCTGGACGACTCCTCCAGCAGCACCCCCAAGGGTTCCGCGACCGCGCTCAGCAGCGTCGGCGTGACCACCACCGAGACCGCCAAGGGTGCCTCGGACGCGGGCGAGCTGCTGCGCAACCGGATCATGGCGCAGGCCGAGTCGCAGCAGGTGCAGGTCGACGGCAAGTCGAAGGCCGCCGTCGAGGCCGCCGTCGCCAAGCAGGTCGACGACGCCGCCGCCAAGGCCGAGAAGGACGCCGCGAAGAAGGCCGCCGACGCGAAGAAGGCCGCGGAGGCCGCCGCCAAGAAGAAGGCCGAGGCCGCGAAGCTCGCCGAGCTGGCCAAGCAGTACACGCTGCCGGTCGGCTCGTACACGATCACCGGCACCTTCGGCCAGGCCGGCTCGATGTGGTCCTCCGGGTACCACACCGGCCTCGACTTCGCCGCTCCCACCGGCACGCTGATCAAGGCCATCCACAGCGGCACGGTCACCGAGGCGGGCTGGGCCGGGTCGTACGGCTACCGCACGATCCTCACCCTCGACGACGGCACCGAGCTGTGGTTCTGCCACCAGTCCTCGATCAACGTCAGCGTCGGGCAGAAGGTCTCCACCGGCGAGGTCATCGGCCGCGTGGGCGCGACCGGCAACGTGACCGGGCCGCACCTCCACCTGGAGGTGCACATCAACGGCGCCGCCACCGCGAGCGACCCGGCGCCCTGGCTGCGCAGCAAGGGCCTCAACCCGTAAGGGTCTGGAATATCCGGTTCCGGTCCGGCTGTTGAAGAGGGTCATGACTTCTCTTCGCAAGCTGGGCCGGTCCGATCTCGAGGTCTTCCCGCTCTCCCTCGGCGGCAATGTCTTCGGCTGGACCGCCGACGAGGCGACCTCCTTCGCCGTGCTCGACGCCTACGCGGCCGCGGGCGGCAACTTCGTCGACACCGCCGACTCGTACTCGGCGTTCGCGCCGGGCAACCAGGGCGGCGAGTCCGAGACGATCATCGGCAAGTGGGTCAAGGCCCGCGGCAACCGCTCCGACGTCGTCATCGCCACCAAGGTCAGCCAGCACCCCGACTTCCCGGGCCTGAGCGCCGCCAACATCAGGGCCGCCGCGGACGCCTCCCTGCGCCGCCTGGACACCGACCACATCGACCTCTACTACACCCACTTCGACAAGGTCGAGGTGCCGGTCGAGGAGATCATCGGCGCGCTGGACGAGCTGGTGAAGGCGGGCAAGGTGCGGCACATCGCCGCCTCCAACATCACCCCCGAACGCCTGCGGGCCTCCCTCGACTTCTCCGAGCGCGAGGGCCTGGCCCGCTATGTCGCCCTCCAGCCCCACTACAACCTGGTCTCACGCGACACCTACGAGGGCGAGCTGAGCGAGCTCGCCGCGCAGGAGGGCCTGGCCGCGATCCCGTACTTCGCGCTGGCCGCCGGCTTCCTCACCGGCAAGTACCGCCCCGGTACGACGGTCGACAGCCCGCGGGCGGGGCGCGCGGCGCAGTACCTCGAATCGGAGCGCGGCCAGAAGGTGCTGACCGCCCTCGACGAGGTCGCCCAGGCCCACGAGGCCCCCGTGGCGACGGTGGCCCTCGCCTGGCTCGCCGCCCAGCCCACGGTCGCGGCCCCGATCGCCTCCGCCCGCACGGTCGACCAACTCCCCGCACTGCTGGGCGTGGCCGAACTGAAGCTGACGGACGCGGAGATCGCCCGCCTCACGCAGGCGTCGGCCTAAGGGTCGTAGGGGTCGGCCTACGGGTCGTACGGGTCGGCCTACGGGTCGTACGGGTCGCCAGGGTGGCCGTCAGGACCGGTACGGGTTGGACAGGGGCGTCCCGTACGCCCCGTACACCGGCGGCCACGGCGGCACCACCACCGGCACCGGCGGCGCCGTCCGCCGCGCCGCGAAGTCCAGCGCGGGCCGTGCCACCTCCCGCCGCAGCCACAGCTCGTGCAGCAACTCCCTTTCCCGTACGACGAAGTCGGCGCCGGCGCGGCCCCGCGCGGCCCGGTGCCGCAGGAACGCCAGGGAGGTCGCGTACGCCTCGTACTGGGCGACCGAGCGGGCCGCCGGTCTGCCGAGGCGGTGGCGGGCGTACTCGCGGGCCAGCCGCCGCGCCTTCATCGAGCCGAGGACGAAGGGTTCGGCCGGGGTCAGCCAGCCCGCGTAGACGTAGGCGGGCAACTCCTCGCGGACACTGCGCAGTTCGCGTTGCCGGGTCCAGACCGCGAGCCAGGTCAGCAGGCCGAACATGGGGACCATGAAGACGCCGTAGACCTCGAAGAAGCCGTACTGGCCGAACGTCGAGGAGCCGTTCCAGATCGCGTGCATGCCCATCGCGAGGAGCAGGCCGGTCAGCGGGACCAGGACGCGGCGGATGTGCTGCCGGTCGGGGGAGAGGGCGGCGATGCCGAAGCCGATGCCGGTGAGGACGGTGAACAGGGGATGCGCGAAGGGGGACATGACGATGCGCACGAAGAAGGTCGCCGCGGTGACGGAGGTGAAGCCGCGGTCGCCGGTGAGCTGGTCGGTGCCGAAGGCGGTGCCGAGGTAGAGGATGTTCTCGGTGAACGCGAAGCCGGTGGCGGTGACCCCGGCTATCACCACCCCGTCGACGATCCCGGTGAAGTCCCGTCTGCGGAACAGGAACACGAGGAGCACGGCCGCGGCCTTCGCCGACTCCTCGACGATCGGGGCTATGACGGTGGCGCCGAGGGTGTCCGCGCTGGTCGGGTCGGCGGTGGTCGTCGCTATCCATCTGGTCGCGAAGCTGTTGGCGACGATCGCTATGAGGGCCGCGGCGCAGGCGCCCCAGGCGAAGGAGAACAGCAGGTTCCGCCAGGGCCCGGGGTCGACGCGGTCCAGCCAGCGGAAGGCGGCGACGAGGAGGGGTACGGGCAGTACGGCGAGCCCGAGCCCGACCAAGAACCCTTCCGTACCGGTCTGTTGGCGCACGAGCGCGAGGATGACGAGCCCGGAGAGCGTCAGCAGGGCGATCAGCGCGCCGTAGCGGACCCAGTTCCGCTGCCACCAGCGCACCCGCGGCCCGTGCCCGGGCACACCACCGGCGGGGTGGCCGGGGTGCGGGGGGTACGGATGAAACGTGGCCACGGCATCGACCCTAACGAGGTAAGGGCACGGCCCGCGATGGAGCCTGGCGTCAGCGCTGGTCCTCGTGGGGTACGCGACGGAAGAGCAGATCGTTCACGACATGTCCCTTGTCCAGTCCCTGGCCCTCGAAACGGGTCAGCGGCCGGAACTCCGGACGGGGCGCAAAACCGCCGTCAGGTTGGCTGTTCTCGAAGTCCGGGTGCGCGTCGAGCACTTCGAGCATCTGCTCCGCGTACGGCTCCCAGTCCGTCGCGCAGTGCACGGTCGCGCCGGGCTTGAGGCGGGTCGCGGCGAGGGAGAGGAACTCCGGCTGGATCAGGCGCCGTTTGTGGTGCCGCTTCTTGGGCCAGGGGTCCGGGAAGTAGACGCGCAGTCCGTCGAGCGCGTCCGGGGCGATCATCTCGCGGAGCAGGATGATCGCGTCCCCGTTGGCGACGCGGATGTTGGACAGGCCGTGGTGGTCGGCCAGGCCCAGGAGGTTGCCCTGGCCCGGGGTGTGCACGTCGGCGGCGAGGATGTTCGTCGCGGGGGCTTCGGCGGCCATCTGGGCGGTGGCCTCACCCATGCCGAAGCCGATCTCCAGCACGACCGGGTTGTCGTTCCCGAACAGCTCGGCGAGATCGAGGGTCCGTTGGCCGTCGATGTCCAGGCCCCACTTGGGCCACAGGCGTTCCAGGGCGTCGGCCTGCCCGGCGGTGACCCGGCTCCTGCGCGGCTGGAAACTCCGGATGCGGCGTTCGAAGTGGGAGCCGGCGGGGTCGGGCGTCGGCCCGTCGGGGAAACGGGGTTCGCCCTTGGCCCGGGTGCGGTGTGCGGGCTCGGTGGGCGCGTCGGGGATGTTGGGGGAGTCAGACACAATGCGGTGATTTTACGGGGCGTGCGCCCGAGCGTCTGCCTGGCTTGTGTTGTCTTGCGAGTGCGGGTCTGCTGTGGCTGGTCGCGCCCACGCGGCGGAGCCGCATATCGATACAGCCCCGCGCCCCTAGGGGGTTGCCCTGCCCGGGGTTTGGAGCGGACGTCGGTCTTGGTGCAGTACAGCCAAGGCCCGTCGGGCTACCTCCCTGCCGATCGGTAGTGAGGCTGTTGCCGCTGGGCTGGGGGCGTTCAGCACATGCACGGCCCGCGGGCCCTCCTTGATCAGGAAGTCGTCGACCAGAGTGCCGTCCCGGAGTACCGCCTGCGCCCGTACCCCGGCCGGTGAGGGGACCAGGTCGTCCGGGGTCACCGCCGGGAGGAGGCGTTGTACGGCTCGCGTGAACGCGGTCTTGGAGATGGACCGCCGTAGCTCCCCCGCCCCGTAGCGCCAGTGCTGTCGGGCCATGTGCCAGGTGCCGGGCCAGGTCGCCGTCGTCGCGAGGTCTCGGGGGCGTACGACTCCCCAGTCGTAGCCCTCGCGGGCCAGGGCCGGTACCGCGTTCGGGCCGAGGTGGACGCTTCCGTCGATGCCGCGGGTGAGGTGGACGCCGAGGAAGGGGAACGCCGGGTCGGGTACCGGGTAGACCAGGCCCCGGACCAGCTCGGGTCGGGCGAGGGTGTAGTACTCGCCGCGGAACGGCACGATCCGCATCTCCGGGTCGTCGCCGGTGAGCCGGGCCACCTCGTCGCAGTGCAGGCCGGCGCAGTTCACCAGCACGCGGGCGCGGACGACGTCACCGCCGGTCGCGGTCACCGTGCGGACGGCGACCCCGCGCTCCGGGCGCCGGTCGATGTGGGCGACCCGCGCGCCGTAGCGGATCTCCGCGCCGGAGGCGTCCGCCAGGTGCCGGGCGACCGCGGTGTAGTCGCAGATCCCCGTGGTCCCGACGTGTATGGCTGCCAGACCGCGCACCTCCGGTTCGTACTCGGCGATCTGGGCGGCGCCCAGCTCCCGGACCGGGATGCCGTTCTCCCGGCCGCGCTGCACGAGCGCGTGCAGGCGGGGCAGCTCGGCGCGCTCCGTGGCGACGATCAGCTTGCCGGTGACGGCATGCGGAACGCCGTACTCCGCGCAGAACTTGACCATCTCGGCAGCCCCGCCCACCGCATACCGTGCCTTGAGCGACCCGGGCCGGTAGTAGATCCCGCTGTGGATCACCCCGCTGTTGCGCCCCGTCTGATGCCGGGCGGGCCCGGCCTCCTTCTCCAGCACGGTGACCCGCGTGCCGGGCGCGGCACGGCTGATCGCATAGGCGGTCGACAGCCCGACGATCCCGCCCCCGACGACGAGCACGTCACAGTCGTACCCGACTCCAGCCCGCACGTGCACCACCTCCCGGCTTCGATAGTGCACTGCACCACTGACAGTGCCTTCAAACCCGGGGAAGGGCAGCTGACCTAAGGGGCGCGGGCTGTGACATCTGCGGCTCCGCCGCGTGGGCGCGACCAGCCACAGCGCACCTGCACTCGCAAGCCGGTACAAGCCAGGCAGATCCCTAGGCGGGCGCCATCAACAACGGCCGAGCCCTCTCCCGCAGCTCGACAACCCGAGGCTCATCCCCATACGGCTCCAACCGGTGCAGAAGATCCTTCACGTACTCCGTCGTACGCGCCGACGAGATACGCCCGGCGACCTCCACCGCCCGAACCCCTTGCTCACACGCCGCATCGAGATTCCCCGACTCCAACTCGGCGACCGCCGAGACGACGAGCCGAAGCCCGTGCGACCGCACGAACTCCTCCGTCGGCTTCGACAACGCCTGCTCCGTGAACCGACGGACCTGCCGCGGAGCCTTCAAGTCCCGGTAGCACTCGGCGGCGTCGGCGGCGAACCGGTCGTAGGAGTAGAACCCCAGCCACGACGGATCGTTGTCGCCCTCCCGGGACCGCTCAAGCCACCCCTCCGCCGCCTTCAGCGCCGCCCCGGCCGCCTGCGCGTCCCCCGCCTTCGCGTGGGACCGCGCCTCGACAAGCCGGAAGAAGCTCATGGTGCGGGCGGTCGCGAGCCCTCGGTTGCGCTCCAGGGCCGCCTGCGCGAGATCGACGCCCTCGTCGCCGAAGCCCCGGTAGGTCGCCTGCAACGACATGGACGCCAGCACATAGCCGCCCAACGGCACGTCCGCCGCCGCGCGGGCAAGGCGCAGCGCCTGGATGTAGTACCGCTGCGCCGCCTCCTGTTGGCCGGTGTCGAAGGCCATCCACCCGGCGAGCCGGGTGAGTTCGGCGCTCGCGCCGAACAGGGCTCTGCCGACCTCGTCGGAGTACGAGCCGAGCAGCAGCGGTGCCGCCTCGACCCGCAGACACTCGGGCACCATGGACGAACGCCAGTCGCCGCCCCCGTACTTGGAGTCCCAGCGCCTGGCGTCCTCCGCGGCCTCCCGCAGCTTCTGCACGTCGCTGTGGCCGACTTTGAGCGGTGTCCCGGAGCTCTCCGCGGAGTTGGCCTCGCGCGCCACCGAACTGTCGGCCGGGGTTATCAGCCAGCGTGAGGCGGGCGTTGCGTATGCGCTGACTGCGAACGAGCCCGCGAGGGACTGCCAGATGCCGCCGGAACCGGCCCGGCGGCCGGCGAGGTCGAGCCGGTACAACTCCGTTGCGGAACGCACGGCTTGGCCGACGTCCCGGGGGAAGGCGAGGCCCACTTCCGGTGCGGGATCCGCGTCCGCCAGGCCGATCTCGTGGAGCGGCACAGGGCGGCCGAGCTTCTGGCCGATGGCGGCCGCGATGAGGTGCGGGGCGGCGCCCTGGGGCACCATTCCCTTCGACACCCAGCGCGCCACCGACGTCTTGTCGTAGCGAAGTGTCAACCCGCGTTGAGCGCCAAGGTCGTTGACGCGACGTGCGAGTCCTGCGTTGCTGATTCCCGCGAGGGCGAGAACGGTGCCGAGTTTTTCGTTCGGCCCGCGTTGCTCCCTGGACATGCGCCACCCCTCGACACAGACGGCTGCCGCGCTGGCATAACCACCCGGCATTCGTAAACCCAGCGTAGTTCGCCGCATCCCAAGCGTTAAGGGGCATTGTTCCGGTTGGCGGGATTGTGGTCCGTACGCGAGTGCGGGGTTTGCACGCAGGGTTGCGACGTGCCCCCGTCGTGTGGCCGTGCGCCCGTGTGTGCGCTCTTCTCCGGCCATCGCGGGAGCGCTTCGATGGATCGTGCGTGGGTCGGCCCGCTGTACTGGATCCAGTGGGCTGGGGGACACCGCCGCCTACATCCCCGCGGGCGGCGGACCGGTCCGGGAGGCGTACTCCGCCTCCCGGACTGTGCGCGGTGCGATGCGGTGCGCACGGCATGTACGGAGCGTGTGCGAGCCTGCGCCCGTAACACCGATTTGGCCGAAAATCGCCCCCGCCTCTCGGTGCCGAATACCGCTCCTACCACGGGAGTTGAGGGCGCGTTAGGTGTTTTGGGGGAGCGTATCGGGGGCGCATTCGCGTCGCGGACGTAGGGTCATGGTTGTCCGGTTGTCCCTCGTCCAGGGCGTCTTCACGCGATCTCAAGCGGCTTCTCCGGCCCTCCGGAAGGCGTCCTTCATGGCAGCATGGTGCCCAGTTCGTGCGGTGCACTGGTTGTCCACAGCCTGTGGAGGCGTCGATGCGGTGGTTGGTGGGATGGAGCAGTACCGCCGCTGGAGCCGCCGCGATCGGTTCCGCGGGGGCGACCGGCTTCGACGGTGAGACGGTGCACCCGGTGGGGTCCCAACTCCTGTGGGGCGACCCGGATCCGCTGTGGGCGGTCGGCGACTGGCGGCCCGACGAGGTGCGGGTCGTGAAGGTCGACGCCGAGACGCGGATCGCGGTCCTCGGCACGTGCGGCGCCTCCGACGAGGAACTGCGCCTGAGCCTGTTCTCCGCGCGCGGAGGGGCACTTCGGCATCTGACGGCCTGGTCCGGCAGTTACACGGCGGTCGTCAAGGTCGGCCGCCGCACCATGGTCTGCGGTGATCTCGCGGGCGCCAAGCCGGTGTTCTACACCCCCTGGGCCAGCGGTACGGCGTACTCCACGGCCGCGCTCCCGCTCGCCGACCTCATCGAGGCCAACCTCGACTTCGGCCACCTCGCCGCGCTGCTCGCCGCCCCGGACGTCCCCGCCGCGCTGCACGACTCGACGCCGTACGAGGGCGTACGGCGCATTCCGCCGGGGCATGCGCTGGTCCTGCGCGCCGGGGCGCGCGAGATCGCCGGGTACGAGCCGGTTGCCTCCCTCGCGGTCGCGGCGGCCGCCGTCGACCCGGACAGCGCGGTGGACGCCGTACGGGACGCGCTGGTTGATGCCGTGCGTGCGCGCCTCTCCGCGCCCCGGCACGTTCCCGACATAGACCCGGGGCCCGTCCCCGGCATGGGGCCCGCGGAACGGCGTGCCGCGCGCGGGATGCCCGTTCCCGGGATCGGGGCCGACCTCTCCGGGGGGCCCGCCTCCGGGACGCTGGCCCTGCTCGCCGCCGGCCTGCCGGGGGCACCGGGCACGGTCCTCGGGCACGGCACCGGCGCGGGTGAGCGCCTCCTGGCCGTCACGTTCAACGATCTCGCCGTCCCCGGGCGCGAGTCCGAGGTGGAGCGCGCGGGCACCCTCGCGGCCAACCCCCGCCTGCACCACGTGGTGGTGACCGGCGCCGAGGACGTCCTGCCGTACGCCGAACTCGACGGCCCCCTCACCGACGAACCCGGCCCCTCCCTGATCATCGCCGCCCGCCACCGCGCCCGGCTCGCCGCGGGCAGCGCCGACCACTTCACCGGATACGGCGCCCGCCAGGTCCTGGACGCCCACCCGGCCCGCCTCGCCGACCTCCTCATGGACCGCAAACGGCGCCATCTGGTGCGCCCGGTGGCCGCGTTGGCGAAGGCGGACGGTTCGGTGATGGTCCCGGGGCGTGTCTACGGCGCGGCCCGCCGCCTCGCCCGCACGCCCTACGGCGCGGGACTCGAGGTCCTCGCCGACCGGCTGATGAACCAGCGCTTCGACGAGCCCGGAGGTGCCGTCGGAGCCTCCCTCGCCGCCCTCACGTGGGCCAGACCGGGGCCCGCCGCACGCTGGCTGACCGGCGAGGCCCTGGCTGAAGTATCGGTTCGCCTCCAGAGCGCGCCCAGCCGTCAGGGCAGCGGCCCGGGCCAGCGCCCAGGAGACTTCCGCGCGCGTGCCGCCCTCGCCCGCCACGCCTCCGACCTCCGCGTCCTGGAGCAGGCCGCCGAGATCCGCTCCCAGCGCCTGCACACGCCCTTCCTCGACAACCAGGTGGTCCGCGCCTGCCGCTCCCTCCCCGAGGCGCTACGGGTCCAGCCGGGCGCTCGCGCGGCGATCCTGCGCACGGTCCTGGAGGGCGCCGGCGTCGGCGACCTCCCGCCCGGCTGGGGCGCCCCCTCCCACGCCTCGGCTGCGGCCGCGGCCCGCAAGGGTCTACGGGTGGCCGCGGACCCCCTGATGGACCTGTTCGCCACGCCGTTGCTCGCGCAGGCGGGCCTGGTGGAGGCGCGCGTAGTCCGCAAGGCGCTGCGCGCGGCGGCACAGGGGGAGCCGTTGCCCTTGGACGGCCTCGCGGACCTGGTCTCGCTGGAACTGTGGCTGGGGCGGCTGCTGGCCCGCCGGGGCACCTGCTGGACGGGAACGCCCGCACGCGCGCGTGCGGTGCCCGAGGGGATTCGCCCGCAGCGGGGGGCGTTGGCCTCCGGCGGGTGAGCGGGGCACGCTGAGTCCGGGGGGCTCCGGAGGTTCCGGCGGGGAGTATCCCGAGCGGGAACGGGCGGCGGGGATGGCAGATCTACGCAGGCGTCAGCGCCCTGAAGGGGCGCGGGGAACTGCGCGACCAGCCACGACGGCGCCGCAGCCGACCCACAACACACCGCTACGGCTTCAACCCGCGCAGCGCCAACGTCAGTAACTTGTCCGCCAGTTCAAGATCCCCGCCCCCCGAACCGCCCCGACCAGCACCCCGCCCCAAACCACCCCAACCGCCCGCCCCGCCGCGAAACCCCGTGCCCTCACCCCACCCACCCGGCGACAATGACCCGGTGCGGTACAAAATCCTGGGCACCACCCGGGCGGAAGGCGAACACGGCACCGGCGTACCCCTCGGCGGTGCGCGTATCCGTGCCCTGCTCGCCGCGCTCGCCCTGCACCCGGGCCGGATCATCCCCTTCGGCACCCTGATCGACGAGGTGTGGGCGGACGAACCTCCCCAGGACTCCCCGGCCGCCCTCCAGGCCCTGGTCGGCCGGCTCCGCCGCACCCTCGGTAAGGATGCGATCGCCTCCGACCCCGGCGGCTACCGCCTCGCGGCGACCCGGGACGACGTGGACCTGTTCGTCTTCGAGCAGCTGGTGCGCGCAGGGACGGCCGCTCTGGACCGGGGCGACGCGACCGCCGCCGCCCGCGACCTCGCCGAGGCGCTCGCCCTGTGGCGCGGGCCCGCGCTCGCCGACCTCCCCGACCGGTCCGCCGCCGCCCGCCCGGACGCGCTGCGCCAGGAGGCGACCCGCGCGCGGGCCGAGGCCGACCTGCTGCTCGGCCGCGCCGCCGACGTCGTACCGGAACTGAGGGAACTGACCGCGGCGCATCCCTACGACGAACCACTGCACGCCCTCCTCGTCCGTGCCCTGCGCGCCTGTGGACGCGGGGCCGACGCCCTCGCCGCGTACGAGACGGCCCGGCGCGCGCTCGCCGAGGGGCTCGGTACCGACCCGGGGCCGGAACTGCGCGCCCTGCACGAGGAGTTGCTCACCTCGACGGCACCGGCGAGTACGGCGCCCGCTGCCCCCGGGCGTCCCGAACGCGACGGCAACCTGCGTCCGCGGCTTACCTCTTTCGTGGGCCGGGAACCCGAGATCGCCGCCATCCGTTCCGAATTGCACAGGGCCCGCCTGGTCACGCTCACCGGACCGGGCGGCTCCGGAAAGACCCGTCTCGCCGAGGAAGCCGCCGCCGGGCTCCCGCAGGCGTGGCTGGTCGAGCTGGCCCGGCTCGACCGGCCGGAGGCGGTGCCGGGCGCGGTGGTCAGCGCCCTCGGTCTGCGCGAGACCGCGTTGCTGACCACCGAGTCGATGACCACGCAGGACGACCCGGTCGCCCTGCTGGTGGAGTACTGCGCCTCGCGCGGCCGACTCCTGATCCTTGACAACTGCGAACATGTCATCGGCGCGGTGGCCGACCTCGCCGAGACCCTCCTGACCCGCTGCCCGGGGCTCACGATCCTCGCCACCAGCCGTGAACCCCTGGGCGTCCCCGGCGAGTCCGTGCGCCCGGTCGAGCCCCTCGTCCCCGACCATGCGCACCGCCTCTTCACGGAGCGCGCCACCGCCGTCCGCCCGGGCGCGGGGACCGTGCTCCAGGACACCGAGGCGGTCGCGGAGATCTGCCGCCGCCTGGACGGCCTGCCCCTGGCCATCGAACTGGCCGCCGCCCGGCTCCGGTTGCTCACCCCGCGCCAGATCGCCGACCGCCTCGACGACCGCTTCCGCCTCCTCACCTCCGGAAGCCGCACGGTGCTGCCCCGCCAGCAGACCCTGCGGGCCGTCGTCGACTGGTCCTGGGAGCTGCTCGACGAGCCGGAGCGGACGGTGCTGCGCGAGGTCTCCGTGTTCGCCGGCGGCTGGGACCTCGCGGCGGCGGAGGCCGTGTGCACCGGCCCCGCGGCCCACCTCATCGGCTCCCTGGTCGACAAGTCCCTGATCGTGGCCACCCCGGGGGACGCGGACGGCGGCATGCGCTACCGCATGCTGGAGACCATCCACGAGTACGCCGTCGAGCGCGCCGCCGAGACCCCCGGGCCGCGCGCCGCCGCCGAGCGCAGGCACCGCGCGTGGGCGCGCGCCCTCGTGGAGACGGCCGAGCCCCTGCTCCGCTCCGGCGACCAACTCCCGTGGATCGCCCGCCTGGAGACCGAGCTCGACAACATCAGGGCGGCCCTCGCGCGTTCCGTCGCCGACCGCGACGAGGCGGAGGCGGGCGCCCTGGCCCTCGGCATCGGCTGGTTCTGGTGGCTGCGCAACTACCGCTCCGAGGGCGCGGAATGGGTGATCCGCGTCCTCGCCCTCACCACGCCGGACGGGTCCGCCCTGGACCCCTACGAGGCCTACGTCGCCGACCCCGAGGCGGACGCCCGGCACCCCCTGCACACCCAGCGGATGAACCTGCGGCTGCTGAACCTCTTCCTCAGGGCCGAGTCCGAGCTCCTGGGCCGCACGGCGGACGGCCTGCTGGACGAGCGCATGTGGCGGTACATGAAGCTGATCCAGGGCTTCTACGCCGCCGGCGGCCCCGAGGCGGCCCGTATGCCGGGGCTCATCTGGCCGCTCACCGTCTACTTCCTCACCGAGTCGATGGACATCAGGCCCGCCATGGAGGCGGCGGTCGCCAACGTCCGTGTGCATGGCGGCGACTGGGAGAACGCCGTCCTGCTGATGTTCCGCACGCACCTCCTCGTCGACTCGCCGGGCGGCATGACGGGCATCGACGAGGACCTGAAGGCGCTGAAGGTGCTCTGCGGACGCGTCGGCGACCGCTGGGTGCGCGCCCAGGCGTCCAGCGCGGTCGGCGAGGCCGCCATGGTCCGCGGCCGCTTCGAGGAGGCGAGGACGGCGTACGACGAGGCGCTGGAGCTCGCCTACGAGGTCGGCGCCTACACCGAGACGCCGTTCCTCATCGCCCGCCTCGCCGAACTCGCCTTCCGCGCGGGCGACCGCGACAGTTCCCTCGCCGGCCTGGACCGGGCGACCGAGGAGGCCGACCGGCACGGCGTACCGGACGCCCGCGCGTTCGTCCTGATGCTGCGCGCGCACATCGCCCTGGAGGACGGGGAGATCGCCCGCGCGCGGGAGTTGAGCGACCGGGCCTCGGCGGAGAGCGAGAAGGGCACGCCCCCACCGCAGTTCAGGGCCGGCCTGAACGCGGTCGCCGCCCTGGTCATCGCCGCCGAGTCCGGCCCGGAGCGCGGGCTGGAGAAGATGACCGCCACCCTGCGCGAGGCCATCGACCAGCACTGCGCCGACGCGCTGATCGCGAGCCTCGTGGACCAGACGGCGCTGCTCTCCGCGGAACTCGGCGAACTACCGCGCGCGGTAAGGCTGTTGGCCGTCGGCGACCGCTGGCGCGGCGGCCACCCGCGCCCCATGCCGGAGCGCACCCGGGTCGAGCACACCGAGGCCACCGCCCGCACCACCCTGGGCGCCGAGCGCTACGCCGCCGAACGCGCCCGCGGCGAGACCCTCACCATGGACGAGGTCCTGGCCGAACTGCCCGACCCGGCACCACTCCCGACACCGCGCCCTACTGGCACGTGAACTTCGACTCCGCCCAGTCCGCCAGCGTCAGGTCGTCGAAGGAGCTGTGCGGTTCGACCACCAGCCGTACGGTCTTGCGCCCGGCGATGTTCACATGCACCGGCACCGCGGCGTCCCCGCCGGCGATCTCCCCGGACTGCCACAGCCGGACCCCGTCGGCGTACACCGCGAAGGAGACCTTGCCGATCCCCAGCATCATGTCGTCGACGCCGACCGTCGCGTCGTAGGAGACGCACTGGCGGTTGAGGTCGATCGTGACGGAGGAGCGGCCGTGGACGGTCGCGCCGTGGGCGTAGCGCGTGCCGCCGATGGAGACGCCGTAGCGCTGCCACACCCAGCTGCTCTCGCCGAGTTGGATCTCGGGTGCGGTGCCGTCGCCGTTGACGTTGTAGGAGAGTTCGCTGACCTGGAAGATCGTCGGCGCGGGTGGGGGCGTCGGGGTCGGGGTGGGCGTGGGTGTCGGCGTGGGTGTGGGGGTCGGCCTCGGAGTCGGAGCCGGGGTGGACTTCGGGGTCGGTGTCGGCTTCGCCCGGGGTGTGGGTGTCGGGGTCGGTGTGGGTGTCGGCCGGGGCTTCAACACCGCCGGTTCCGGGGCCGCTTGCTTCTTCTGGGGTGTCGGGGGCGTCGACTCGGGTTTGGCGATGGGGGAGGACGAGGGCGCCGGTTTCGCCTCGGGCTTCTTCGCCGGGCTGTGGGTGCTGCCGGCCAGCGCGAGGGCGATCGCGGCCGCTGCCGCCGTGGCGACCACACCGGCCGCGATGCCCGCCTTCACCGGCGCGCCGAGCCCCTCGGAGGCCGCGGCGCCCCCGGCACCCGCCCCGCCGGACGAACTTCCGCCCGCAGCGGCGGCGGCACCCGCGGCACCGGCCGCGCCCGCTCCCGCGCCACCGGCGATGAGCGCGATCGCCTTCGCGTATCCGGCGGCGCCGAACCAGCCGATGACCGCGATCGGGACGACCGCCGGGATACCGCTGGCGACCTCCTCGATCTGCAGCGCGGCCAGCCGGCACTTGGCGCACTCCTCCAGGTGCTTGCGCAGCCCGCGTTCGGCACGCGTGCGCAGCCGGCGGCGGGCGTAGGTGCCGAGCTGGTCGGCGTAGCGCGCGCACTCCTCGTCGTCGGTGAGGGTGGCGCTGACGTGGGCCTGGAGATAGGCCTGCTTGAGCCCCTCGCGGGCCCGACTGGCCAGCACGCGCGTGCCGTTGGCGTCGAGCCCGAAGAGCGTGGCGACCTCGCTGGGCGACTCGTCCTCGACCTCGGTGTGCCACAGCACGGCCTGCCACCGCTCGGGCAGCGACCGGAAGGCCTGCATCGCCATCGACTGCTCGGCCACGTGCATGGCCCGTACGTCGGCGCCGAGATCGATCGTGTCGTCGTCCGACACTTCCGACACGCGCGCGGACTGCGCGGCGAACACCGCGAAGTCGTCGACGAGTTGCTCCCTCTTCGCTGACTTCGTCCAGTTCGCGGCGACGCGCCGGACGGAGGTCAGCAGGTAGGCGCGTACGGCGTGCTCGGGCCCGGAACCGCCGCGCACCGCCTGGAGCATGCGGGCGAAGACCTCGGCGGTCAGGTCGTCCGCGGTGTGCCCGTCCCGGCAGCAGGTGCGGGCGTACCGGCGCACGGCGTCCGCGTGGCGCCGGTACAACTCCTCGTACGCCGTGTCGTCACCGGCGCGCATCCGCTCGATCAGCGAGGCGTCGGCGGTCGGCATCTCCAACGGCGTCAGCGGCGGCGGCAGCACACTGCCCTCGCGCTGCGGCGGGACGCTGCCCTCACCGGGATCGCCACCCTGGGGGACACCGCTCGGCCCACCCTGACTCGGCACCTGTGGTGAGGTCAGCCCACCGGCCTCCGGGTCACCGTCACCCAGTGACTCGTCACGCCCGTCAACACTCATCGCGGAAAGCCCCCGCCGCCTGCCCAGCCAGTCCAACCAGTCCCGAACACCGGGTCAGCGTAGCCATATTGGCTTTTGTTCAGGACCCCGTCGTACGGACCATCCACTCATCCGTGGGGACTTCCCGCACCGCAGTACTAGCGTTCACCCCTCCGGGGAAGGCTCAACTGTCGCGCACGGAACGGGAGTTGGCGACGATGACTGAAATGCCTGGAACGTTCCCGGACGTCACGAGGGGCGCGGGCACCACGGCACCCCCGCCCCACAGTCACCTATTCGAGTCACCCTGCCAACGCAGGCCGGCAAAACCAGCCTGTTCGGCACCTCAACGCAGGCTGGCACTACTCGGCCCGTCCGGCAGTTCTTCGGCGCCGGCCCGCACCACTCAGCCCGTCCGGCGTTTGAGGACGAGGCCCCTTCAGGGCCGATGGGGGTCTGGGGGCGCAGCCCCCGGAAGGCGCCCGCACCAGCACCGGGCGCCAAACCACCGAGGGCCGCGACACCCCGCCACCCTCACAGGGGCCGCGACCGCAACCCCTCCAGCAGAATGTCCAGCAACCGCGCCGACGCCGCCGCCTGCTGCGCAGCATCCGGCAACGAGGGCGCCGCCGTAGCGATCACCAGCAGCACGTCCGACACCGAAACGTCCGGCCGCAACTGCCCTGCCGCCCGAGCCCGGTCCACCAGCTGCCCCACGACCTCCAGCAGCGCGGTCGCCCCGGCGTCGTAGTCCCCGGCGCTCAAGGCTCCCGCCGACTCCTCCGGCACCAGCCGCAGTTCACCCGCACCCGGCTGTGTCCGCTGCTGCGGCACGCGCGCCTCATCGAGGAGAGCAGCACCCTCGCCCTCGTCGGCGACGCCCACCCGCAGCACCTGCGGCGGCAGCAGCCGTCCGGCACCCGAGGCCACCGACGTCCGCAGGAAGCGCGACAGCGCCGACCACGGCTCGTCCTCCTGGCCGAGCGCCGAACGCGCCTGGTCGGTCAGCCGGGAGGTCTCCTCCTCGGCTATCCGGCGCACCAGGACGTCCTTGCTCGGGAAGCGCCGGTACACCGTGCCGACACCGACCCGCGCGCGTCGCGCCACGTCCTCCATCGGCGCGCCGTAGCCCAGCTCGCCGAAGACCTCACGTGCCGCCCGCAGCACGTGCTCCAGATTGCGCTGTGCGTCCACCCGCAACGGCGTCGTCCGCGAGTTGTCCCCGCGTCCGTTTCCCGCCGTTCCGACCGCGCCGCCGGATGCGACGGCTGACGCGGATGTCCAATGAGAGTCCTGAATATGCATACACGTTCCCCCGGTTAATGACGTCTCCCCCCGGAGACTCCCCGCCATTGGCAGCCGGAGCATCGTGAGACAAGCCCGGTTCGCGAGCCTCGCTCTTCGCGGACCCGCTGAGCGCATCCCCCTTCACCCCGTCGACACACGAACATAGTTGAGAGGGGGTCAATTCAGAAGGGGCAGGTTCCGCACGGAGCGCCCCCCGATCGGAGTACGGGTCACATAAGTCCCTATTGCGCCCCCGAGCACCACCCCGATCACCCCCACTGACCTGCGCACCAGCCCCGTACTCCGGCAATTCCGGCGGCCCCCCGCACCCTCCGCCGCCGGTCACACAAATTGTCGAGGCTGTGGACAAACTCCAGCGCCGGGTGCGTCATGGGATGGTGAAGGAACGCGCGCGCATTCTCGTTGTCGGTGGCGGCTACGTCGGGATGTACACAGCCCTGCGCCTTCAGAAGAAGTTGAAACGTGAAATCAGGCGCGGGCAGGTCGAGATCACCGTCGTCAGTCCCGACCCTTACATGACGTATCAGCCGTTTCTCCCCGAGGCCGCCGCCGGTTCGATCTCCCCCCGCCATGTCGTCGTCCCGCTGCGCCGCGTCCTCGACCGCTGCCGGGTCGTCATCGGCGAGGCCACCGCCATCGACCACGGCAAGCGCACCGCGACCCTCAGCACCCTCGCCACCGAGGAAGAGGGCACGGGCACCGAGGAGTTGCCGTACGACGAACTGGTCCTGGCCCCCGGCTCCATCGCGCGCACCCTCCCGATCCCCGGTCTCGCCGACCACGGCGTCGGTTTCAAGACCGTCGAGGAGGCCATCGGGCTGCGCAACCACGTCATCGAGCAGATGGACATCGCCTCCTCCACGCGCGACCCCGCGATCCGCGACGCGGCGCTGACCTTCGTCTTCGTAGGAGGCGGTTACGCCGGCGTCGAGGCACTCGGCGAGCTGGAGGACATGGCCCGCTACGCCGTGCGCTACTACCACAACGTCGACGCCGACGACCTGAAGTGGATCCTCGTGGAGGCCTCGAACCGCATCCTCCCGGAGGTCGGCGAGGAGATGGGCACCTACACGATCACGCAGCTGCGCCGCCGCAACATCCAGGTCCTCCTGGAGACCCGCCTCGAATCCTGCGTCGACCGCGTCGCCGTCCTCAGCGACGGCCAGCGCTTCCCGACCCGCACGCTCGTGTGGACGGCAGGCGTGAAACCCCACCCGGTCCTCGCCGCCACCGACCTCCCGCTCACCGAACGCGGCCGCCTCAAATGCACCGCCCAGCTGACGATCGAGGGCGCCACGCACGCGTGGGCGGCGGGAGACGCGGCAGCCGTCCCCGACGTCACCGCGTCCGAACCCGGCACCGAGACCGCCCCCAACGCCCAACACGCCGTACGCCAGGCCAAGGTCCTCGGCGACAACATCGCGCACTCCCTGCGCGGCGAGCCCCTTGAGACGTACGCCCACAAGTACGTCGGCTCGGTCGCCTCCCTGGGACTGCACAAAGGCGTCGCGCAGGTCTACGGACGCAAGCTGAAGGGCTACCCTGCCTGGTTCATGCACCGCGTCTACCACCTGAGCAGGGTGCCCACCTTCAACCGCAAGGCCCGCGTGCTCGCCGAATGGACGCTGGCGGGGCTCTTCAAAAGGGAGATCGTTTCTCTCGGTTCACTCGAACACCCCCGAGCGGAGTTCGAACTCGCGGCCGGTGGAAAGCTTCCACACGACCCGAAGGGGTCGAACTGACCGGACCGAGGAACTCCACCGGCCGCCGAGGCGTCTGACGAATGTCGGCCCGGTCGGTCACACTGCCAGACTGGTCCACGACTTCGGGCGGGCCCACGCTCGCCCTTCTCACCCAAGAGGCTTTCCCCACTGTGCTGCATCCCCCGGGGGGCCAACCCCCGGACCCCCGGCAGGGTCCGGAGCGGGCCGACAACACCTACACGAGGCAAGGATTCGTGAACTTCACGCGCTGGAGCGCCCGGCTCCCCGGAACGCAGCGCCGCGCCGCAGCGCGGACCGACCACACGGTCACCCCGGACCGGCGGGGAGAAGGCTCCGTGCCCGCGGCCCGCGCCGAGCAGCTCACCGACGAGCCGCCGCCGGTCCCCACCGTCGACGACCTGCCCGTCCGCGAGGTCCTCGACCGCGTCCCGGCCCTCGTCGCCCTCGTGCACGGCCCCGACCAGCGCATCGTGTACGTCAACGACGCCTACGCGGCGGCCTTCGGCACCCGCCCCCTGGGCGAACCGGCTCGCGAGGCCCTCCCCGAGCTCGACGAACTCGGCCTGCTCCCGCTCCTCGACCAGGTCCTGCGCAGCGGCAAGCCCCGCACCCTCAAGTCCCGCAAGGCCCCCGGCGGCCGCTCGTACACGTTCACCTGCACCCCGGTCGCCGAGAGCGCCGACAGCGCCGAGGGCGGCGTCCTGATCTTCGCCACCGACGTCACCGACCACGCGGAGGCCGCCGAACGCCTGCGCGCGAGCGAACGCCGCCAGCGCGAAACAGCCGTGACGCTCCAGCGCTCCCTGCTCCCCCAGGAACTCGAAGAACCCGACGACCTGCGCATCGCCGCCACCTACCAGCCGGGCGGCACCGAGGCGGCGGTCGGCGGCGACTGGTACGACGTGATCACCCTCGGCGGCGGCCGCACGGCCCTGGTCATCGGCGACGTCATGGGCCGAGGCGTGCGAGCGGCGGCCGTCATGGGCCAACTCCGCACGGCGGTCCGGGCGTACGCCCGCCTCGACCTGCCCCCGCACGAGGTCCTCCAGCTGCTGGACGGCCTCGCCACGGAGATCGACGCCAACCAGATCGCCACGTGCGTGTACGCCATCTTCGACCCGAACGAGGGCCGCCTGGTGTACGCCTCGGCCGGCCACCTCCCGATCCTCGTCCGCGACGAGACGGGAGCGGTCCAGCGCGCCGACGAACCCACCGGCCCCCCGCTCGGCACCGGCGGCTGGATCCACGCCTCGGGCTCGATCCCCCTCAGCCCCGGCTCCACGGCGGTCCTCTACACGGACGGCCTGGTGGAACGCCGGGACGAGGACCTCGACGAGGGAATCGCCTCCCTGGAGCGCGCGCTGGCTGGCGCCACCGGCACCCCCCAGGTGGTCTGCGACCGCCTGGTCCGCTCGCTCGGCGTGACCGCGGACCACGACGACGACGTCGCCGTCCTGGTCCTCCAGCACCCGGCCCGCACCGGCCCGGCCGGCGACCTCTTCCGCAACGCGGCCCTGGAGCTGCTCGGCGGAGTGGAAGCGGCCCCACGCGCGCGTGCGTTCGCCTCCGGAGTCCTCACCAGCTGGCGCTTCCCCACCGAACTTCACGACCTGGGCGTCCTGGCCGCCAGCGAACTCGTCGCCAACAGCCTCCAGCACGGCACCCCACCCATGCGCCTACGCCTCCGCCGCACCGACCGCCGCCTCATCGTCGAGGTCACGGACGGCGACGACCACCTCCCCAGGCGCCGCCGCGCGGAACCGGCCGACGAGTCCGGCCGAGGCATCGCGATCGTCGCCACGATCGCCTCGAACTGGGGCTCCCGCCGCACACCGGGCGGCGGCAAGGCCGTCTGGTGCGAGTTCGTACTCCCCAAGACGACGGCGACGGTATGACCTACGCCTCCACACCCACAGGCTCGACATTCCCCCGAGCCACGACCCGACTCCCCTTCGCCCGCCACGGCTGATCCTGTACGGCGGTCAACTGCCGCCCCAGCTTCACGGCGAGCAGGCTGATCCCCAGCGAGAACAAGAAGAACGTCACGACGTACGGCCCCGGCAGCGAAGCCCCGAGCGGCCCGCCCACCGCGGGCCCGACGGCCAGCGCGAGCTGCTTGACGAGGGCGAAGGCCGAGTTGTACTGCCCGGCCATTCCCTCCGGCGCCAGATCGGCCACCAGGGGAGCGACGGTCGGCGACAACATCGCCTCCCCGAGCCCGAACAGTGCGTACGTCGACACGAAGGCCGCCGTAGCCATCTCCTGACTCCCGTGCCCGAGCCCCGCGAACCCGGCCGTGACCCACGCCAGCGCCCAGATCATTCCCACGGCCGCGATCACGCGCGAGCGCCGACGCCGCTCGACGAACTTCAGCACCGCGAACTGCGCGACGACGATCATCGCGGTGTTCGCGGCCAGCGCCGTACCGAGCGCGGACGTCGAGATACCGGCGGCCTCAACCCCGTACGCACTCAGCCCGGACTCGAACTGCCCGTAGCAGGCGAAGAACAGCACGAAGCCGAGCACGCTCAGCTGCACCATGGCCCGGTTGCCGAGCAGCTGCTTCCAGGCGCCCTTGGCGGACGACTGCGCGGGAGCGTCACCGATGGCCGGCGAGTGCGGCATCCGCACGGTCGACATCACACCGGCGAGCACCAGGAACATCGCCGACTCGATCCCGAAGAGCAGCGTGAACGAGGACGCGCTGGTCGTGTCGACCAGGTGACCGCCGATGAGCCCGCCGACGCCGAGCCCGAGGTTCTGCAGAAAGAACTGCATGGCGAAGGCACGCGAGCGCGTGTCGGCCGTGGAGCAGTCCACGATCATCGTGGCGAGCGCCGGCTGCATCACGGCCTGCCCGGCCCCGAGCGCCGCCGCCGACACCAGCACCGCCGTGGCGCTGCCCGCCAGCCCCAAGCTCATCGACCCTACGGCGGCCAGAACCAGGGCGACGATGAGAACCGGTCGGGGACCGCGCCGGACGATGGCCCGCCCGGCGAACGGCAGCACGATCAGCGCGGCCACGGCGAAGACGGCGAGCACGAGACCCGCCGTCATGGCTCCAAGGGCCCGCACCTGCGCCACATAGACGTACAGGTAGGGGACCGTGAAGCCGAGCCCGAACGCGCTGAGTGCGTTTCCCACGTGGATCCGGCGCATCGCTGCGCCCATCGCCCTGGTCACGGTCACCTCAATCAGTTAGTTGGTCCTCTTCGGTACTTCTTAGTCCCGAAGACTTCGAAGCTAAACAGTACATCTAGAAGGACTTCAACGCCAAGCGACCCCGTGCGATACTGCCGCCCATGGGCGAACCGACACTCGACGAGCAGATCGCCGCCTACCAGCGCGAGTTCAAGGACCTCGACCCCCAGGTCGAGAAGATCGTCTCGGCCCTGGGCCGCCTGACCCGCCGCATGAACGTCGCGTACGGCCGCCAGACCGCGAACCTCGGCATGAGCAGCGCCGAGTGGGAGGTCCTCAAGGCCCTGGTCCTCGCCGGCGCCCCCTACCGGATGGGCCCGAGCGACCTCGCCAAGCGCCTCGGCCTCACGCCGGCCGCGATGACCCACCGGATCGACCGCATGGTCACCGAGGGACTCGTCACCAGAGAACGGGACGAGTCCAACCGCGTCCGCGTGATCGTGGAGCTGACGCCCGAGGGCCGCGGCAAGTGGCTGGAGGCGATGCGCATGGCGACGGTCTTCGAGGAGGACCTCCTCCAGGACCTCTCCCCGGAGGAACGCACCGTCCTCGGCGAGGTCCTGACCCGGCTGCTGCGCAGGGTGGAGCACGCCCAGCCGGACGCCGGCGGTCGGCTCAGCGACCTCGACTGACCTCGACAGGCCTCGGCCAGTCTCGCGATAAAAGATCTTGACAGAGGGTGCTTGACATCCCCCTGGTCGATCCGTAAAGTTCTTCGGGTTGCCGCCGAGCCGTAACGGTTCTCCGGCAGCACCTCCGCCGCGACAGCGGCAACCCAAACCAACCGCACGATCTCCCAACGGGATTGATTTCGGCGTGCCCGAATTCAATTCGATTTGGGCTCGGCTGTTGTTCGATCAGGTCACTAGGACTCGATTGGAACTCCGCCGGGGGAATCGGCTAAGGTTTGAGACGTCGGAACGGCCCAACGGCCGGGATGGCAGCCCCCGCTGACTGGGAGTCAGGCCCGAAAGGATCTGATAGAGTCGGAACCGCCGGAAAGGGAAACGCGGAAGCGGAAACCTGGAAAGCACCGAGGAAATCGGAACCGGAAACGGTCTGATAGAGTCGGAAACGCAAGACCGAAGGGAAAAGCCCGGAGGAAAGCCCGAGAGGGTGAGTACAAAGGAAGCGTCCGTTCCTTGAGAACTCAACAGCGTGCCAAAAATCAACGCCAGATATGTTGATACCCCGTCTCCAGTCATCTTCTGATGTCTGGGACGAGGTTCCTTTGAAGAACACATACAGCGAGGACGCTGTGAACGGTCGGACTTATTCCGC
>NZ_CP108728.1:6160000-6850000 GCF_045162655.1 Streptomyces sp. NBC_00989
AAGCCGTGGGAGCGTCGCGTTGCATGCTTGCATGCAACGTCGTGACTGCGTGCCTTTTGAAGAATGAGCCTGCGAGTTTGCGGTGTGTTGCGAGGTTAACCCGTGTGGGGAAGCCGTAGCGAAAGCGAGTCCGAATAGGGCGATTTAGTAGCGCGCTCAAGACCCGAAGCGGAGTGATCTAGCCATGGGCAGGTTGAAGCGGAGGTAAGACTTCGTGGAGGACCGAACCCACCAGGGTTGAAAACCTGGGGGATGACCTGTGGTTAGGGGTGAAAGGCCAATCAAACTCCGTGATAGCTGGTTCTCCCCGAAATGCATTTAGGTGCAGCGTCGTGTGTTTCTTGCCGGAGGTAGAGCACTGGATAGGCGATGGGCCCTACCGGGTTACTGACCTTAGCCAAACTCCGAATGCCGGTAAGTGAGAGCACGGCAGTGAGACTGTGGGGGATAAGCTCCATGGTCGAGAGGGAAACAGCCCAGAGCATCGACTAAGGCCCCTAAGCGTACGCTAAGTGGGAAAGGATGTGGAGTCGCAGAGACAACCAGGAGGTTGGCTTAGAAGCAGCCACCCTTGAAAGAGTGCGTAATAGCTCACTGGTCTAGTGATTCCGCGCCGACAATGTAGCGGGGCTCAAGCGTACCGCCGAAGTCGTGTCATTCCAGTAATAGGGCCAACGCCTGCTGGGATGGGTAGGGGAGCGTCGTGTGCCGGGTGAAGCTGCAGCGGAAGCTAGTGGTGGACGGTTCACGAGTGAGAATGCAGGCATGAGTAGCGATACACACGTGAGAAACGTGTGCGCCGATTGACTAAGGGTTCCTGGGTCAAGCTGATCTGCCCAGGGTAAGTCGGGACCTAAGGCGAGGCCGACAGGCGTAGTCGATGGATAACCGGTTGATATTCCGGTACCCGCTGTGAAGCGTCAAACATCGAGCATCGTGATGCTAAGGCCGTGAAGCCGTTCCGGACCCTTCGGGGAATGGAAAGTGGTGGAGCCGCCGGCCCAAGCGGTTAGTAGGTGAGTGATGGGGTGACGCAGGAAGGTAGTCCATCCCGGGCGGTGGTTGTCCCGGGGTAAGGGTGTAGGACGTGGTCTAGGCAAATCCGGATCACACATAGTCTGAGACCTGATGCCGAGCCGATTGTGGTGAAGTGGATGATCCTATGCTGTCGAGAAAAGCCTCTAGCGAGTTTCATGGCGGCCCGTACCCTAAACCGACTCAGGTGGTCAGGTAGAGAATACCGAGGCGTTCGGGTGAACTATGGTTAAGGAACTCGGCAAAATGCCCCCGTAACTTCGGGAGAAGGGGGGCCATCACTGGTGATCGGATTTACTCCGTGAGCTGGGGGTGGCCGCAGAGACCAGCGAGAAGCGACTGTTTACTAAAAACACAGGTCCGTGCGAAGCCGTAAGGCGATGTATACGGACTGACGCCTGCCCGGTGCTGGAACGTTAAGGGGACCGGTTAGTCACTCTTCGGGGTGGCGAAGCTGAGAACTTAAGCGCCAGTAAACGGCGGTGGTAACTATAACCATCCTAAGGTAGCGAAATTCCTTGTCGGGTAAGTTCCGACCTGCACGAATGGCGTAACGACTTCTCGACTGTCTCAACCATAGGCCCGGTGAAATTGCACTACGAGTAAAGATGCTCGTTTCGCGCAGCAGGACGGAAAGACCCCGGGACCTTTACTACAGTTTGATATTGGTGTTCGGTTCGGCTTGTGTAGGATAGCTGGGAGACTGTGAACTCTGGACGCCAGTTCAGGGGGAGTCGTCGTTGAAATACCAGTCTGGTCGTGCTGGATGTCTAACCTGGGTCCGTGATCCGGATCAGGGACAGTGTCTGATGGGTAGTTTAACTGGGGCGGTTGCCTCCTAAAGAGTAACGGAGGCGCCCAAAGGTTCCCTCAGCCTGGTTGGCAATCAGGTGTTGAGTGTAAGTGCACAAGGGAGCTTGACTGTGAGACCGACGGGTCGAGCAGGGACGAAAGTCGGGACTAGTGATCCGGCGGTGGCTTGTGGAAGCGCCGTCGCTCAACGGATAAAAGGTACCCCGGGGATAACAGGCTGATCTTCCCCAAGAGTCCATATCGACGGGATGGTTTGGCACCTCGATGTCGGCTCGTCGCATCCTGGGGCTGGAGTCGGTCCCAAGGGTTGGGCTGTTCGCCCATTAAAGCGGTACGCGAGCTGGGTTTAGAACGTCGTGAGACAGTTCGGTCCCTATCCGCTGCGCGCGCAGGAACATTGAGAAGGGCTGTCCCTAGTACGAGAGGACCGGGACGGACGAACCTCTGGTGTGCCAGTTGTTCTGCCAAGGGCATGGCTGGTTGGCTACGTTCGGGAGGGATAACCGCTGAAAGCATCTAAGCGGGAAGCCTGCTTCGAGATGAGTGTTCCCACCCCCTTGAGGGGTTAAGGCTCCCAGTAGACGACTGGGTTGATAGGCCGGATCTGGAAGGCGGGTAACCGCTGGAGGTGACCGGTACTAATAGGCCGAGGGCTTGTCCTCAGTTGCTCGCGTCCACTGTGTTAGTTCTGAGACAACGAACAGTTGTCGGCTAGAGCTTGAACCACACAACAGAAAAGTGTGCTTGTTCGCTCGAAACCATTAGGGTTTCGGTGGTCATAGCGTGAGGGAAACGCCCGGTTACATTCCGAACCCGGAAGCTAAGCCTTACAGCGCCGATGGTACTGCAGGGGGGACCCTGTGGGAGAGTAGGACGCCGCCGAACAAATATTGCGAAAACCCCTGTACCGTTTATTCGGTACAGGGGTTTTCTGCGTTTCGGCTACGGTGGCTATCGTGGCTGATATGAACTACAAGATCCGTTCGATACGCGCCGACGAGTGGGCCGCGGCGAAGGAGCTGCGGCTCGTCGCCCTGCAGGATCCCGTCGCGCACCTTGCCTTCCTGGAGACCTACGACGCGGCGCTGGCCCAACCGGACTCCTTCTACCAGGAGCGGGCCGTAGGGGCCGCTGAAGGTGCTGAAAAGGCTCAGCAGGTCATTGCCGAGGGGCCGGACGGGGAGTGGGTCGGTACGGCGACGGTGCTTCTTGAGGAGGCCGGGACGGTCGACTGGGCCGGCTATCCGGTCGAGCGGAAGCAGGGGCACATCGTCGGGGTGTTCGTGCGGTCGGAGGTCCGGGGCATCGGGCTGACCGAGGTGCTCTTCGACGCGGCTCTGGAGTGGGCCTGGGGGCGCGGGGTCGAGCGGGTGCGGCTCATCGTGCACGAGGACAACGAGCGGGCCCGGCGCTTCTACGGCAAGATCGGCTTCGTCCCCACGGGCGTCGTCGTGCCGTTGGGCGAGAACGCGGACGAGCGTGAGCTGGAGATGGTGGTCGAGCGGCCGTAGTCGTAGCCGCAGCTGGAGGCGCCGCAAGTCCCGTTGCTAGACCGGTAGTTCGTGGTGGGGCCAGCGGGCCCTGGCCTGTTCTCTGGAGCGGAGCAGGGCCAGGGTCGGCAGGCCTCGGTCCGCGCCCGTGGCGAGGAGCTCCGGGAGTTGGGGGAGCGGGGCCACGGCGGCGACGTCGTCCAGGACAAGCGTCATTGGTGGGTCGAGGCGACCGGCCGATGACCGTTCGGCCATGTGCCGGCCGCGCTCGACCACGCTTGATGCGAGGGCGGTGAGGAGAGGCATCGCGCCCGGGTTCGTACGGGGGTCCTCGATGGATTCACCGACCAGATAAAGCGTGCCCCCTTCGTTCACGAAGGAATCCAAGGAGAGGGCGTCAGTTCTGTTGGGCGTGCAGGCTTCGCGGATGTTGACCGTGAAGAGGGAGGAGAGCGCGCGGGTCGTCAACTCCTGCGCGATGTCCCGGCGTTCGGGGTGGGATGTGAGTGCGGCTTCGAGTTCGCCTGCCGCGCCGGGGGCTGCCTTGGGGTTGGTGCGGAGGATTCTTACCGCGTCCTGGATCTGGGTGCCCTGGGACCAGCGGTGGACGTGGCGGATGGTGCGGCCGTCGATCGCGGCGGCGTGCAGGTAGCTGCGGAGGAGCGTTTCGGCTGTGTCCGCCACCGCCTGGTCGATTTTCGCCGTGGGTCTTACCGGGGTGAGGAGGGCGGCGGCTCGTTGTACCGCTGTTGGTTTGTCCTCGCAGCCCGTGGTGGGGGACCAGTGGAGGCGGGCCGGGGTGTCGCAGAGGTGGGTGGGGTCGTAGAGGAGGACCGGGCCCAGTTTGGCTCTGGCGTCCTTGGTGTCCTGCCAGACCGTCTTGTTCGACGTGACTACCAGGGCTGGGCCTTCTGCGTCTCGTACGGCCTGGGTGGCTGTGGTCTGGCGGCTTTCCGCCGTCGCCAGAAAGACCTTTTCCCACCCGCTCACCCGTTCGCCGTTGGACGGAGAAGTCCCGAAGTGCGGTGCAGGGGGCGCCTGTTCAAGGACGACCGTCGGCTGCGGTTGTTGTTGTGGTTCCGGGCGCTGTATCGGTACCTCCTGGGGCTCCGGTGAGGGCGGGACCACCAGGCTCTTCGCCCGTGTTCTCGCCCGTACCGCCCGCCATCTCGCCAGGGTGCCCATCACGAACACCGTCAGGACGACCAGGATCATCAACTCGCCGATGAACAGGCCCCAGAAGAGGCCGTAGCCGGAGAACTCGGCGGGTGGGGACTGCGGCCAGGCGCCGGTGATGTCGTGGGGCTGGGCGATCAGGTGGCGCATGGCCATCGGGGTGCGGGCGAAGGTCACGCCGGTCGGCCAGCTGCCCTTGGAGAACAGGGCCGCCAGGCCGGCGGCCGACCACACCAGCAGGGTCATGCCGAGGAGGAACGCGAGCAGGCCCACCAACAGGCCGTCGGGGATGCCCCCTTGGCGCTCGCGTCCACCGTCGTCCGGTCTCATGTCATGCCACCGCCGTTCACGCCACCGTGGACTCGGAGGAGCCGTCGAGATCGCTCAACTGCTGTTCCATGAAGGCCGCCGCGCGTTCCTCCGCCTCCAACTCGGCGGCGCGCAGGGCGTCGTCGGTCAGTTCCTGGTCGTGGTCGCGGGAGGACTGGGTCATCGCGCGGTCGGTGAAGACGAGGGGGCGTTCCGTCTCGGTGATCAGGTGTTTGACCACCTGGACGTTGCCGTTGACGTCCCAGACCGCGATGCCGGGGGTGAGGGTGGGGATGATCTCCACCGCCCAGCGTGGCAGGCCCAACACCCGCCCGGTTGCTCGGGCTTCGTCCGCCTTCTGGGCGTAGATCGTTCGCGTCGACGCCATTTTCAGGATCGCCGCTGCCTCCTTCGCCGCGGCTCCGTCGACGACGTCCGACAGGTGGTGGACCACCGCGACGAACGACAGACCCAGCCGTCGGCCGAACTTCAGCAGGCGCTGGAAGAGTTGGGCCACGAAGGGACTGTTGATGATGTGCCAGGCCTCCTCGACCAGGAAGATGCGCTTCTTCCGGTCGGGGCGGATCCAGGTGTGTTCCAGCCAGACGCCGACGATCGCCATCAGGATGGGCATGGCGATGGAGTTGCGGTCGATGTGGGACAGGTCGAAGACGATGAGGGGGGCGTCGAGGTCGATGCCCACCGTCGTCGGGCCGTCGAACATGCCGCGGAGGTCGCCGTCGACGAGGCGGTCGATGACGAGTGCCACGTCCAGGCCCCAGGCCCGTACGTCGTCTATGGCGACGTTCATCGCCTCGGCCGACTCCGGTTCGGGGTGGCGTAGTTGCTCGACGATGTCCATGAGGACCGGCTGGCGTTCGACGATCGTCTCGTTGACGTAGGCGTGCGCGACCTTCAGGGCGAAGCCGGAGCGTTCGTCGAGGCCGTGGCCCATCGCCACCTCGATGATGGTGCGGAGCAGCGCGAGCTGGCCCGTGGTGGTGATCGCCGGGTCGAGGGGGTTGAGGCGGATCCCCATGTCCAGGGCGGCAGTTGGGTCCAGGCGGATAGGAGTTATTCCCAACTCCTCCGCGATCAGGTTCCATTCGCCGACGCCGTCCTCGCCCTGGGCGTCCAGGACGACCACCTGGCGGTCGCGGAAGCGCAGTTGTCGTAGGACGTACGTCTTCTCCAGGGCCGACTTGCCGTTGCCCGACTCGCCCAGCACCAGCCAGTGAGGGGCGGGGAGTTGCTGGCCGTAGAGCTGGAAGGGGTCGTAGATGTAGCCCTTGCCGGAGTAGACCTCGCGGCCGATGATGACGCCCGAGTCGCCGAGGCCGGGGGCGGCCGTCGGCAGGTAGACCGCCTGGGCCTGGCCCGTCGAGGTGCGGACGGGGAGTCGGGTGGACTCGATCTTTCCGAAGAGGAAGGACGTGAAGGCGTCGGTGAGGACGGACAGCGGATCCCGCATCTGAGCCCTACCTCCGGATGCCGGTGGCGAACGGCAGTGTGTTCACAAACGCGCGGTGGTGCTCGCGGTCGCACCACTCCAGCTTCAGATACGACTTGCCGGCGGACGCCCTTATCGTGCGCTTGTCGCGCGCGAGGGCCTCGGGGTTGCGGGAGGAGACGGTGATGTAGCCGACCAGGTTCACGCCGGCCGCGCCGCTCGCCAGATCCTCGCCGCGCTGGTCCATGCGGCCGTGGGCGGCGACGTCGCGGGGGTCGACGGTGCGGTTCATCTTGGCGGCGCGGGAGGCGTCGGCCTCGTCGTTCGTCTTCTCGGTCAGCATGCGCTCGATGGCGATCTCGGTGGGTTCGAGGTCCATCGTGACGGCGACCGTGCGGATCACGTCCGGGGTGTGAACCAGCAGCGGGGCAAGGAAGTTGACGCCCACCGGGGTCATCGGCCACTCCTTCACCCAGGCCGTGGCGTGGCACCACGGTTCGCGGGTCGACGACTCACGGGTCTTCGCCTGGAGGAACGTCGGTTCCATGGCGTCGAGTTCGGCCGGCCAGGCGTTGCGCTTCGTCATCGCCTGGAGGTGGTCGATGGAGTGGTCCGGGTCGTACATGGAGTGGATGAGCGAGGCGAGCCGGCCCTGCCCGAGCGGCTGCCGTACGCGGATGTCCGCCTCCTGCAACCGCGAGCAGATGTCGGTGAGTTCGCGCGCCATGACGACCGCGAGACCTGCGTCCCGGTCGAGCTTGCGGCCCGCGTGGGGGCGCGAGGCGCGGGCCATCGCGTGGGCCTCGGCGGAGAGTTCGCGGTTGAAGTGCATGCAGGCGACGAGATAGGCGCGGTGCTGCTCGCTGCTGGTGGACACCATCGACTGGAGCTGGTCGTACGACTGTTGCAGCCAGCTCAGTGACTTCTCGTCGCCGCGCTGGGCGACGTCCTTGGCGTGCGCGTCCGGGTCGGCGGGGAGCGTGCGGGCGAGCATCTGGATGCGGGTGACGAAGCCGTCGCCGTTCGCCACGTGCTTGAGGAGCGTGCCGAAGCGGTCGACGAGGGCCTCCTGGTCCTCGCTGTCGCGCAGGCCGACGCCCGGGCCCTCGATCTCGATCGCCGCGGTGACCGTACGGCGGTCGGCGTGCAGCAGTACGGCGATCTCGTCCGGGCCGAAGGGGGCGGCCAGCCAGTTGATCCGGCCGATCCCGGGCGGCGGGCCGATCTCGACCTCGCGTCCGTCGAGGTGGACGCCGGCCTCCATGACGGAGGAGCGGTACGTCGTGCCGTTGCGCAGGGTTCGCTTGTAACTGCGGTTGATCTCGAACCACTTGTAGAACGTACGGCGCTTGTACGGCACGTAGACCGCCATCAGCGCCAGCATCGGGAAGCCCGTCAGCAGCACGATGCGCAGGGACAGGACGGGGACGAGGAGTCCGCTCATCATGCCGAGGAACGCGCCCACGATGATGAGCGCGATCTCGCCGGTCTCGCGATTCTTGCCGACGATCGCGTTCGGCCGGGCACGGCCGATGAGATAAGTCCGGCGGGGCGTGATCGGATGGGACAGGTGGGACTCTGTCGTCAACGCCCTTCACCTCCCGTGCGGTTGTTGCGGGCGTTGCTGGCGTGCGGGGTGTTCGCCGGGCTCTGGCGGGGTGCGGGCGCGGCGGAGGGGACGGCTCCGCCGCCGCCGCTCGACGGGCGGCTGCTGTGGGCCGCGACGCCGCCGGAGACCGGGTTGGACGGGCGGGCGCCCCCGCCGGACGAGGACTGGCCGCCCCCTCCGTCGTTCGTGCGGGCGCTGTGGGTCTTGATGCCCTGGGCGACCATGGTCGCCGGGGAGCTGATGACCGCGGCGGCCTTGCCCTCGGCGCCCTGCATGATGCGGTTGCTGCGGCTGCCGGCGATCTCGTCGCCGAAGCCGGGGACGAAGCGGTAGATCATCGCGCTGGCGAAGATGGCGAGCAGGATGATGGCGAGGCCGGAGACGACGGCGGAGAACGAGTCCGGGCCGTCGGCGGTGGACAGCGCGCCGGCCAGGCCCAGCACGATCACGATGACCGGTTTCACCAGGATCACCGCGATCATGATGCCGGCCCAGCGGCGGACGTGGCCCCAGAGGTTCTTGTCGACGAGGCCCGCGTAGACGACGGTGCCGAGGAGGGCGCCGACGTAGAGGAGGGCGGCGCGGATGACGAGCTCCAGCCAGAGGATGCCGGCGGCGAGGATGCTGACCAGGGAGACGACGATCAGCATGATCGGGCCGCCGCCGATGTTGTTGCCCTTGGCCAGGGCGCCCGAGAAGTTGCCGAAGAAGGTGTCCGTCTGGTTGCCGGTGGTTTTCGCGAGGACCTCTGTGATGCCGTCGGTGGCGGAGACGACCGTGTAAAGGATCAGGGGGGTGAACGCGGAGGCGATGACCGTCAGCCAGAGGAAGCCGATGGCTTCGGAGATCGCGGTGGTGAGAGGGACGCCTCGTACCGCGCGCTTGGCTACCGCGAGCAGCCACAGGAGGAGGGTGAGGATCGTGGACGCGGCGAAGACGACGGCGTACTGCTGAAGGAACCTGGGGTTCGTGAAGTCGACGTTCGCCGTCTCTTTGACGGCGTCGCTGAGTTTGTCGATGGTCCAGGAGGCGGCTTCGGCGCAGCCCTTTCCTAGGGAGGAGAGGGGGTCGAGGGTGTCGGTGACGCCGGGGTTGGTGGTGGTGCTGTTCTCGTTGCCGCGTTCGCAGTACTTCTTGGCCTCGCCGACGATGAGTTTGCAGGAATCGGCGCTCTTGGACGGCGAGGGCGACGGGCTGGGCGTCGCGGCCACGGCATGGGTGGCCAGCAGGACGAGCGACGTCTGTACGGCGGTCACGGCTCCGGCGAGCCTGAGCACGCGTTGCGGGTTACCGGGCATACGTGAACCCTCCGTACTCGTCGATGGCCTTGCTGATCTCGTCCGAGGTGGCGGCCGTGTCGTCGCCGGGTACCGGGGCCGGGCCGTCCTTCTGGGAGTCCGTGACGATCTTCCAGTCGCCGTTGGACCACTGGAGGTCGAAGGTCCAGGTCTTCCACGAGGTGGTCACGGGGTCGGTCGAGGTCTGTCCGGACATGCCGATGAGCCCCACGTACCAGACCGCGACCTTCGCGTCGTTGTCGCTGTACTGCTGGACCGTCGTGCCCACGGGGATCACGCGGGAGACGAACGTGCTGCCGGTGGGTGCGTTGCCGTTGGCGTCGAGGCCCAACTTGCCGAGGAAGTCGGTCGAGTAGGCCTGGTCCATCGGACCCGTCAGTTTGCTCGCGGCACCGGACGTGTAGAGGGAGTTCACGAGCGAGTGCCGGATCTCCTTCTGGAACATGCCGGTGGAGCCCAGCGCCACCGAGTAGTTCGCCGCCGCCGACTGCGCGCCTTGTTCGGTACGCGCGAACCCCGACGGAATCCCCCCGGTCTTCGACTCCACCGGCTTCGTTCCGGTCGCTGTCGTCGGTGCGGTTTCCGGCTTCGAACCGCTCGACGTGCTGGTGTCGTTGGACGAGGACGTGCCGTCGCCGCGGTTGGCGAAGGCGATGGCGGCGATGAGGAGGACGACTACTCCGACGACCGTCACCAGGCTTTTCGAGGAGGACGATCTGCCGCCGCGGCGGGCGCCGCCGTAGATGTCGCCGCCGGTGCCCTGCGGCAGGCGGGTGCGGGTCTGGCCGGTGCCGCCGTAACCGCCGGAGGTCTCGTGCTCGTCTCCGGGACTCATGCCGGGTACGCCCCTTCGCCGTCGTCCAGAAACATCTGGAAGTACGACGGTAGCCGTGCTGGTTCCCGCGCGGGCGCGGAGTGGTGACTCGACATCAGGGAAACGCAACCTCAGCCGGTGGGCACGACGGGCGGGTGGGTGGGGAGAGGGACTGGCCGGGCTCGGCTATACGGCCATGCCGTACACGATCGTGAAGAGGGTGCCGAGGGAGCCGATGATGAAGACGCCGGTCAGGCCGGCGACGATGAGTCCCTTGCCCTGTTCCGCGCTGAACGTGTCGCGGAGCGCCGTGGCGCCGATGCGCTGTTTGGCCGCACCCCATACGGCGATACCGAGGCAGAGCAGGATGGCGACCGCCATCACGACCTCGATCATCACCTTCGCCTCGTTGCCCAGGCTGCCGAAGGGGCCCCAGTCCGGAGCGATCCCCCCGATGATGGTGTTGATGTCTCCCTTGTCGGCCGCAGAGAGCATGTAAGTCACCGCCCCTGATGGGTAGTTCCGCATCCCCTGCAGGTGCGCAGAGGTCAGGCATCATTGTCGCCGACAAAGGCGCCGTGCGATGTCGACTTGGCGTCATTGATTGGCGGGTTTCGTACGAATACCTCGTACGGTCACTCTGTGTATCACGGTAGGTAACGCCGGGCAACGAGGCCGGGGCGGAACCTGTCCGTGGTTTGGTCGTTAGCCCCTGATTACTGGATTTGGTTCGTGTTGATGTTCTCATGATGAACGGGCCGCGGCTGGATGCCGCGGCCCGTTCTCTCGTGCCACGTGTGGCCCCCACGACCCACGGTGGCATGACATGTGACTGAGGATCAGATCAGGGTGGGGGGCAGATCACCGTCAGTTGGTGAAGGCCGTGACGCCCTCCGGGGTGCCCCAGCCGGTCGGGCCGTCGTAGCCGGTCTCGGCGGTGCAGAAGTACGCCGTGGAGCAGGAGCCGTTGTAGCCGCTGGTCACGTCGTTGAGGGACGAGGTGCCGGCGTAGTCGTAGGGGTACTGCGCCGGGTAGGTGCCGCTGGCCGGGGTGCCGGCGAGGGCGTAGACACCCGCGATGATCGGGGCGGAGACGCTGGTGCCGCCGAAGGTGTACCAGCCGGCGGTGACGCCGTAGGAGTCGTAGACGGAGACGCCGGTGGCGGGGTCGGCGACGGCGGAGACGTCGGACTCCATGCGCTTGGTGCAGCCGGTGTCGGTCTGCCAGCTGGGCTTGGCGTCGTAGGAGGAGCAGCCGGAGCCGGTGCCCTCGGTGCTGGAGGTGCGCCAGACGGCCTCGGTCCAGCCGCGGGTGGTGGAGGAGGTGGAGAGCTTGGTGCCGCCGACCGCCGTCACGTACTGGGACGTTGCCGGGTACTCGGCGCCGTAGGCGCTGTCACCGGAGGAGACGGTGATGGCGACGCCCGCGTGCTTGTAGTACGAGGTGTCGTACGTCGTCTGCGAGGAGGACTCGGAGCCGCCGTAGGAGTTCGAGACGAACTTGGCGCCCAGGGTCACGGCCTCGTTCTCGGCGGTGCCGAGGTTGGCGTAGCTGGCGCTGGTGGCCTCGACGAGGGTGATGTTGCAGAGCGGGCAGATCGCGCTCGCCATGTCGAGGTCGAGGGAGATCTCCTCGGACCAACCGGCGTCGCTGGTGGGCAGGGACGTCGTGGAGCCGGTCTGACTGACCTTCTTGAAGCAGCCGTTGGCCGTCGTGCAGGCCGAAAGGCCGTAGTACGAACGGTAGGTGGCGAGGTCGGCCTCGGCGTTCGGGTCGTTGTACGCGTCGACGATCGCGATCGTCTCGCCGGAGCCGTTGGAGGCGGCGGCGGAGGTCAGGCCGTAGGCGGACCGGAGGTTGGTCGGGCTGTAGCCGGAGGGGGTCGACGCGTCGGCCGCCTTGGGGGTGACGCCGGTCTTCGCGGCCTGCATCTTCTGGAAGGCGGTGAGGCCGCCGGTGACGCGGTAGGACTTGCAGGTGAGGTCGCCCGTGTGCTTGGGGGTCGCACAGGGGGTGGCGGCGTACGTCACCTTCGTGGAGGTGGTGGCGCTCGCCGCGGCGTCGGCCTGTACGGCGGTGCCGAGGCCGGTGAAGACGAGTGCGGCCGTGGCTATGACGACGGACCCTGTGCGGCGCCATCTACCGTGCGTGTGGGGGGAGTCGGGGGTCGTGGTACGCAAGGTGCAGCCTCCTGAGTCGGTGGAACAGGGGCGGTGCGGGTGCGTGTCGCCGGTGCGGTTTCGCCGGCGGTGGGGGGCGGCCCGCGATGACGATCCCTTGTTGAGTACGCGACAACAAGAGGCTGCTGGAATCCTGACCTCCGTATTGCCGAACGGGGTCTGGGCCTTACTTTCCGATGGCCGTCCGATGGCCAGGGAGTGGCTCCCGCTTGACCCAACTCACAGTATTTCCATGGTGTTTCCACTGGTCACGCAGTCGCTTAGCACATGGCGAACGGGCCGCGGCTGGTTGCCGCGGCCCGTTGCCACTTGCTCCGCCGAGGGGACCCCACGTCCCCCTCTGCCGGCGGCTCCCCGTGACCCGACGGGGAGGTTCTTGCGGAGTGGAGTGCGGTCAGCCGGTGAAGGCGGACACGCCCTCCGGGGTGCCCCAGCCGGTCGGGCCGTCGTAGCCCGACTTCGCGGTGCAGAAGTAACTCGTCGAGCAGGTGCCGTTGTTGCCGCTCGTCACGTCGTTCAGGGCGGAGGTGCCGGCCGCGGCGTACGGGTACGAGGCCGGGTAGTCGCTGGTGCCCGGGGTGCCGGCGAGGGCGTAGACCGAGGCGATGATCGGGGACGAGGCGCTGGTGCCGCCGTAGGTGCCCCAGCCGGTGCCGTCGTCGCCGTAGGTGTCGTAGACCGAGACGCCCGTGGCGGGGTCGGCGACGGCGGAGACGTCGGAGATCATGCGCTTGGTGCAGCCGGTGTCGGTCTGCCAGGTGGGCTTCGCGTCGTACGCGGAGCAGCCGGAGCCGGTGCCCTCGGTGCTGCTGGTCTTCCAGACGCTCTCGGTCCAGCCGCGGCTGTTCGAGGAGGTCTTGAGGGCGGTGCCGCCGACCGAGGTGACGTACCGCGAGCCGGCCGGGTACTCGGCGCCGTAGGCCTCGTCGCCCGCGCTCGCGGTGATGGCGACGCCCGCGTGCTTGTAGTACGAGGTGTCGTACGTCGTGTCGGAGGAGGACTCCGAGCCGCCGTAGGAGTTCGAGACGAACTTGGCGCCCAGCTTGACGGCCTCGTTCACCGCGGTGCCGAGGTTGGCGTCGCTCGCCGACTTGGCCTCGACCAGGAGGATGTTGCAGTTCGGGCAGGTCGCGCTGACCATGTCGAGGTCGAGGGACTCCTCACCGGCCCAGCCGCTGTCGGCGGTGGGGAGGGAGGTCGTCGAGCCGGTCTGGCTGACCTTGGTGAAGCAGCCGCTGGCGACCGTGCAGGCCGAGAGGCCGTAGTACGAGCGGTAGGTGGCGAGGTCGGCGGCGGCGTTCGGGTCGTCGTAGGCGTCGACGATCGCGACGGTCTCGCCGGAGCCGTTGTCGGCGGCCGCGTCGGCGAGGCCGTAGGCGGACTGGATGTCCGAGGGGCCGTAGCCGGTGGGGTCGTCCGAGGCGGCCTTCGGGGAGATGGTCTTGGGCGTGATGCCCTTCAGCGCGGCCTGCTTCTCCATGAAGGCGGTGGTGCCGCCGGTGACACGGAGGGCGTTACAGGCGGCGAAGCCCTTCTTCGGGGTGGCGCCGCAGGCGGCCTTCTCGTACTGCACGTGGGCCTTGGCGACCTGTGCGGCGATCGTCTTGGCGGTCGCCTTGTGGGGGGCTGTGGCGGCGCTCGCGTGGGCCGCGGTGCCGAGGCCGGCGATCAGGAGTGCGGCGGTCGCGGCGGCGGCGGAGCCGAGTCTGCGCCAGTTGCCGCGTATGTGGGGGGAATTGGGGGGTGACGTACGCAACGTACAGCCTCCAGAGAGAGGTGGGCAGAGGCCTGCGGGTGGGGGTCCACCGGTGAGGTTCCCGGTGGGGGCGGCGGCCCGCGATGACCATCTCTTGTTGAGTACGTGACAACAAGGAGGATTCCGGAACTCTGACTTCCGCGTTACTCAAGGGGGTTGGGGGATTGCTGATCAGTGGCGGCGGGATGGGGTGGGGATGGCCGGGGCTTGACTCTCTCCACGGGAACTTCACAGCGGGACGCGCGTTGACAAGCGGTGCGGGTGGGGTGGGGCCGGGTTGGGGGTGGGTGGCTTGGGTTGTGTGCGGGGTGCGGGTGGGTGGGGGCTTGTCGCGCAGTTCCCCGCGCCCCTGAGGGGTTGGGGTGGGGCGGGGTTAGGGGGTGCGGGTCGGTGCAGCCCGCGCCCCTGAGGGAGTTGCTGTGGCCGGCGTCAAGTGGTTGTCGTTCGCTACTCGTTCACGCGGGGTGTCAGGCCGTTCAGCAAGTGGTGGATCAGGGTGGGGAGGTCGGCGATCGCCGCCTCGGGGGTGAGGGTGCCCTGGGCCGCGAAGGAGGCCGTGCCGTGGAGGGCGGCGCCGATGACGAGGGCGATGGTCCAGGGGGCGCCGGGGATCATCTCGCCGCGTTCCTGGGCGTCGATGACTATCTGGACGAACTGGGTCGTCGTGCCGTCCACGGCCGCGCGGAGCTGCTCGGAGATGTCCGGGTCGTGCTTGCGGGAGTACATGACCTCCAGCAGCTCGGCGTTCGAGACCGCGAAGTGGACGTAGGTCCTGGCCAGTTCGGTGAGGCGGGCTTCCAGGGGCAGGTCGGGGCTGTCGGCGGCGGTCAGCTCCTCGGCCATGCGCTCGAAGCCGGTCAGGGCGAGGGCGTCGACCAGGGCCTGCTTGTCCTTGAAGTGGCGGCCGGGGGCGGCGTGGCTGACGCCGACGTCCCGGGCCAGTTCGCGCAGGGACAGTGCCGCGACCCCCTTCTCCAGCAGGGTGCGCTCCGCGCTCGCGAGCAGGGCGGAGCGCAGGTCTCCGTGGTGATAGGGGCGTACGGGCATGCGGACCATCGTATCCCGATGTTGGCGGCGCCAGCATTGTTGTCACCGTCACCATTGTTGTCATTGACAGCATTGTTGGCGTTGCCTACATTGAGAGGCATGGACAAGACGGACAGGACCATCAGCGGCACGGGTAAGAGCAAGAGCGAGAGCAAGTGGGACGCCGGGCGGATTTCCGATCTCTCCGGGCGTACCGCCGTCGTCACCGGTGCCAACAGCGGGATCGGTCTCGTGGCCGCCGCCGAGCTGGCCCGTGCGGGCGCGCATGTCGTGTTCGCCGTACGGGACCTGGAGCGGGGGCGGGCCGCGGCGGCCAAGGTGAGCGGGAGTACCGAGGTGCGGCGGCTGGACCTCGCGGATCTGGCGTCCGTGCGGGAGTTCGCCGAGGGGTGGGACGGGCCGCTGGATCTGCTGATCAACAACGCCGGCGTGATGATGCTCCCCGAGCGGCGGACGCGCGACGGCTTCGAGATGCAGTTCGGCACGAACCACCTGGGCCACTTCGCCCTGACGAACCTGCTGCTGCCGTACATCACCGACCGGGTGGTGACCGTCACGTCCGGCGCGCACCGGATGGGCGACCGCATCATCCACTTCGAGAACCTGAACCTGGACGGCATCTACAGCCCCCAGCGCGCGTACTCCCAGTCCAAGCTCGCCAACCTGCTCTTCGTCCTCGAACTCCAGCGCAGGCTCGCGGAGTCGGGCTCGCGCGTCCGCTCCCTGGCGGCCCACCCGGGCTGGGCTGCGACCAACCTCCAGAGCCATACGGCGAACCCGGTCTCGCGCGTGCTCATGGCCGTAGGCAACAAGGTCCTGGCCCAGGACGACAGGGGCGGCGCCCTGCCGACCCTGTACGCGGCGACGCAGGATCTTCCGGGCGCGAGCTACGTCGGCCCCAGCGGGCCGATGGAGATGCGCGGGGCGCCGACGCTGGTGGGGCGGACCGCGGCGGCGAGTGACGTGGCGGCGGCGGAGCGGCTGTGGGAGGCGTCGGAGGAGCTCACCGGGGCGGTGTTCCCGCTTGTGGGCGCCGCGAGCTAACTCCAGGTGCGCGCCTGGGCGTTGAACACGGCGGGGTCGCTGTGCACCGGCAGGACGCACAGCAGGTGGCCGCCGGGCGCGCGCAGTACCCGGCACTCCAGCCAGCGGGCGGTCTCGGTCGCGCCGAGGGCGAGCAGGCGGGCGGTCTCCGCCTCCACGTCGTCCGTTTCGATGTCGATGTGGAAGCGCGGGTTGGGGTCGTCGATGGACTGAACTGCCGTGACCAGGCCGGGGATCGCCTCGTGGAGCGTTGTGAACTGCTCCTCGCCGGGGACCGGTTCCGCCGGGGTGCCGAGTGCCGCCGACCAGAAGGCCGCCGCGGCGGCCGCCTCCGGGCCGGGGGTGTCGATCAGGAGGGCGTAGACGCGGCTTCTATGCATCTGGCCCGATTTCCTTGGTTTCCGGGGCTGTTGTGTCCGCCACGCCCGCCACGCCCGCCGCGTCCTCCACGCCCTCGACGAAGTGGTCGAACTCGCCTGCCTGTACGCCGAGTACGAAGGCGTCCCACTTGCGGCGGTTGGTGGTGACGACGTTCTCCGGGTCGCTGGTCTCGCGGATGTAGACCGGGGCCTCGCCGTCGTCGCCCTCACCGAAGGCGAGCTCGATCCAGGGCCCCGGGCCCGTCGCGTCCGGCGGGGCGGCTCGTTCCCAGGTGAGATCGGGGGGGATGTCAGACACGGGGTTTCCTTCGTCGGCTGCCGGGGAGACGTCGAGTATCGCGCAGGAGAGGCGGGAGGGACGGACGGACAGTACGGTGGACTGACCGCCGGACCGAGCGTCGACCGAAGCGCGAACGCGCTGTTCACAGGGAAATCTCAGTAAACGTCGACGTCCTTTCTCACCTTCGTGGGACAGAGTGGGGCCCGATGAAGCGCAGCTCACGCATCTCCCGTTCCGCTCGCCTCGCGGGCAACCGTAGGTACGCGCTGTTCGTCGCCGTGGTGACGCTGGCCCTTACCTCCGCGTCCGTGGCGACCGCCGACGACGGCCCCGGGCCCTTCGGCGTGACCACCGTGACCGAGGCGAGCAAACAGAGCGTGCGGGTCGGCGCCCTGTTCGGGGCGGCCCATGCCACCAGCCTCGTCGGCGGGCACCACTGCACCGCGTCCGTGGTGCACAGCGCCGGGCACAACCTCATCGTCAGCGCGGCCCACTGCCTGGACGGCGACCCCGGCGACGTCTTCGTGCCCGGCTACCGGGACGGCAGGGCGCCGTACGGGGTGTGGAAGATCGAGCAGCGGTTCCTGCCGGACGGGTGGTCCAAGGGGCAGGCCGAGGACAGCGACATCGGGTTCGCCACGCTCGTCGAGGTGGGCGGTAAGAACATCGAGGACGTGGTCGGCGCCGACCGGTTCACGACCGGGATGGCGACCGGGGCCACGGCGGTGACGATCACCGGGTATCCCTCCGCCACCGACCAGCCCATCAGCTGCACCAACAAGCCCACCCAGCACAGCAGCACCCAGCAGCGCATCGACTGCCCCGGTTTCACCGGCGGCACCAGCGGCAGTCCCTGGGTGAACGGGGACCAGCAGGTCGTGGGCGTCATCGGCGGGCACGAGCAGGGCGGACTGACGCCCGACATTTCGTACAGCGTCGTGTTCGGTAAAGAGGCGGCCGAGTTGTACAAGGACGCGACGACTGACCCGTAATAAGGAGCGGCACCAGGCTCCGTCGACGCGCTGAATACGCGTCAGATGTGGTGGAAGCACGGCGAAATGCCGCCACCCTGCCCCGAAATGGCCTTGAACAGGGCTGACATGGGGGAGGGTTGAGCCGTGCGAAAAGTATGGGTGGCCGGTGGGGTCGCGGTTGGGCTGGGGCTCAGCTTCGTGATGCTGCTCGTCGTCGGGGTCTACCTCGTCGCCGGGAACCTCGTGAACGGGGCCGGCGGCGGGAGCGTCGCGCTCGCCAAGGGCGCGGTGCCGGCGGCGTACTCGGCACTCGTGCAGAAGTGGGGCAACCTCTGCCCCGCCCTCAACCCCGCGCTGCTCGCCGCCCAGCTCTACCAGGAGAGCGGGTTCAACCCGAACGCGAAGAGCCCGGCCAAGGCCGAGGGGATAGCGCAGTTCATCCCCGGCACCTGGGCCACGCACGGCATCGACGGCAACGGCGACGGCGTACGCAACGTATGGGATCCGAATGACGCGATTCCGTCGGCCGCGACGTACGACTGCGAGCTCGCCTCGTACGTGAAGGACGTGCCGGGGAACCGGACCGCGAACATGCTCGCCTCGTACAACGCGGGCGCGTACGCGGTCATCAAGTACGGGGGCGTGCCGCCGTACTCGGAGACCAAGAACTACGTGAAGACGATCACGACGCTGTCGCAGAGCTTCGCCGCGCCCGTCAGCCGGGTCGATCCCTCCGAGCAGGCCGCCACCGCCATCACCTACGCGCAGGGCAAGCTCGGCACGCCCTATCTGTGGGGCGGGAACGGTACGGCCGACCAGGACGGGCGCTTCGACTGCTCGGGGCTGACCAAGGCCGCGTTCGCGAGTGCGGGGATCACGCTGCCGCGTGTCGCGAACGATCAGTACAACGCGGGGCCGCATCCGCAGCGGGCCGAATTGCTGCCGGGAGATCTGGTGTTCTTCTCGGACGACCTCACCAATTCCCGGGCCATCCGGCATGTGGGGATTTATGTCGGCGGCGGGTACATGATCGACGCACCCCGGACGGGTGCTGTGATCCGATTCGACCCCATTGACACCCCCGATTACTTCGGCGCGACCCGGGTCACCGAAGATGGCGCGAAAGCGCTCCCCACGACGGTGTGAACCGTGTGTGAACCCACCCCCTGAGCTGCGGCGATGAGTCTCTCTTCGATAACGTCTGAGTGATCATTCGGTGGAGGGTGGAACGTATTAAGCGGGACCGTGCGTTCCTGTTCAGTAATGCGCACGCGAGGTGCGCCCGGAACTACGACGAAGGAGCCGCAGCACCATGGCTGTACTCGCCGAATCCGGGTCGAATCCCGACGTCGATCTGCTCTACGACATCAATGGCCTCGCCAAGGACGCGCCGCACTGGTTCGACCGGGGTATGGAGTTCGTCGGTGAGTACGGACTGCTCGTCGCGATGGTGCTGCTCGTGGTGTGGTGCTGGTGGTCCGTGCGGCGGCGTGGGGGCGAGGACTCCGCGTCCTCCGTGGCCGCGCTCGTGTGGGCGCCGCTCGCCGCTTCGCTCGCCGTCCTCGTGAACGTGCCCATACGCGGGTTCGTGGAGCGGCCCCGGCCCTTCCTCGACCACACCGGGCTGGATGTGCTGATCTCCGGGAAGACCGACTACTCCTTTGTCAGCGACCACGCCACGATCACCATGGCGATGGGCGTCGCGCTGTTCGTCGCGGACCGGCGGTTCGGGCTGGCGGGGATCGGGCTCGCGTTGTTCGAAGGGTTCTGCCGGGTCTACATGGGCGTGCACTATCCGACCGACGTGATCGGCGGGTTCGCGCTGGGTACGGCTGTCGCTCTGCTTCTGTCGCCGGTTGCCATGGCTCTGCTCACGCCGGTGCTGAAGGCGGTCGAGGGCTCGTCGTGGGGCGGGTGGTTCGTTCGGTCGGCCGGGACCCGGGGGGTTGGGCGGGGGGCTGTGATTCCGGGGACTCGTACGGAGACTTCGGGGACGGAGGAGCGGGACCTCGCGGCGTGATTGCTCCGCCGGGAGGCCGGTTCGTCGTGTGCGGGTCCGATGTGGCTGGTCGCGCCCGCGCGGCGGAGCCGCAGATGGATACAGCCCCGCGCCCTGAGGGGGTTGTCGGACCGTGGCTGACTGCGGAGCCGTAGGTGGGGATACAGCCCTGCGCCCCAGAGGGTGTTGCCGGACCGTGGCTGACTAGAGCCCCTGGTGATATGTGAAGAAGTGGTTCGGGTCGTACTGCTTCTTCAAGGTTGTCAGGCGGGTTGACGCGTCGCCGTAGTACGCCTTGCGCCAGTTTGTGAGGGTTGGGTCGGTGTAGTTCTGGTAGGCCGCGCCGGAGGCGTAGGGCTTCATGGCGTTGTGGAAGGACGTCAGCCAGGACTGGGCCGATGTGCCGGCCGTGCCGGACGGCCAGGAGACTATGTACTGGGCCAGGATGCGGGAGCGGCGGTGGACGAAGGCCGTCGCCGTGGGGGAGACGCGGTTGACCGCGCCGCCCAGGGCCGTCAGGGCGATGTCGCCGGAGTTGCCGCGGACCGCCTTCATCTGGTTGAGCATCGTCTGGATGCCCGTGGCCGAGATCGAGCGGTCGAAGAAGTCGGAGCGGCCCACGTAGGTCTCCCGCGCCAGCGCGCCCTGCGGGGAGCGGCCCGGGGTCGAACCCGGCAGATGGCACTGGGCGTCCGTCGAGAACGACGTGCAGCCCGCGTACGCCTCCATCGACTCCTCGTACGTGTGCCGCTTCAGCGAGACGCTCGACGCGTTGCCGCCGACCAGGTGGGCCAGCTTGTCGACCGCGTTCTGGAGTTCGTTGTAGGTGCCGAGGGAGAAGGCCGCGACGGAGACGCGCGGGGTGCCACCCGGTGTGTTCGTCAGGTGGCAGGACGACCAGATCTCGTCGGGCTGGTCCGGACCCCACTCCTGCCAGGCCTTCACCACGGCCGCCGCCATCGACGACGGCCAGGTCAGATAGCCCGATACGGCCTGGGGCGCGGGGTGGGTCTTGAACTGCAGCTCGGTCACCACGCCGAAGTTGCCGTTGCCCGCGCCGCGCAGCGCCCAGAACAGGTCCTTGTTCTCGGTGGAGTTGGCGACCAGCTGCTTGCCGTCCGCCGTGATCAGCGTCGCCTGCGTGAGGCTGTCGCAGGTCAGGCCGTACGCCCGGGAGACCACGCCGTGGCCGCCGCCGAGGGTGAGGCCGGAGACGCCGACCGTCGGACAGGAGCCGGCCGGGATCGTCACGCCCTTCGCCGCGAGGCCCCGGTAGACGTCGATCAGCTTGGCGCCGGCGCCGACGACCGCGGAGGAGCCGCTCGCCCGGATCTTGTTCAGCTTCGACACGTCGACGATGAGGCGGCCGTCGCCGGAGGAGTAGCCGGCGTAGGAGTGGCCGCCGTTGCGGATCGCGACGCGGATGTTGTGGGCGCGGGCGTAGGAGAGGACCGAACGGATGTCGTCGGGGTTCGCGACGTACGCCACCGCGGCCGGCTTCAGGGAGTCGAAGCGGGTGTTGTAGAGCTGGTGGGCCGTCTTCCAGGAGGCGTCACCGGGGCGGACCAGGGTGCCGTCCAGCTCACGGGCCAGGGCGGCCCAGTTGGCGGCGGCCGCGGCGGTGGTGGTGCGCAGGCCCGTCGAGGTGGAGGCGTTGGTCGCCGTGGCGGACGCGTCACCGCCGCCGGTGTTCCTGCCGTTGCACGCGGTCGTCGCGGCCGCGGCTATCGCGGCCACGCCGCCACCGATGAATGAACGCCGTTCCATTACGCCTCCTGTGGGGTTCCGTGAAGTGAGATACGGCCCGGGCCTCACAAGTTCTCGTGGCCATGTCACGGATTCGGAACAGAGGTGTGGTGCCCCGCGGCGTCCGTCCTGGCCTGGCTGCGCGCCCGTCTCGCCGGGCCCCGCCAGCCGCAGAGGCAGCGGGCGAAGCAGAAAGGGCCCTGCTCGACCGTCGTCGTGCGGTGTTCGGGAAGCCCGGGTTGTTCGGGGGGAGCCTGTTGTCCGTCCTGCTGCGCCACTCCGACAACGTTACCGAGGTCCGGTAAAGCGCTCGTATGGCGGTCGCGCGACGGTCATAGGGCGGTTGTACGGCCGCGCCGTCGCGTGACGGGCCCACCCACCCGTCGTTAAGCGGAACGACAGGGGCCCGTGACGACGTACGGGGGTACGGCAGGCTATGGAGCGGCAGCAGAGGCGGGCGGGCGGGGCGGTCGTCGCGGCGGGACTCATGGTCGGGGTCTGTGTCGGCAGCGGGGGTTGCGGCGCCGGTGACGGGGTGGCGACCGCGGACGCGCGCGGCGGCGGGGACGCGGTCGCGGTGGTGCGGCGCGCGGCCGACTCGCTGGTGGCGGCGGGGAGTTCACAGGCCCGTACGTCCATGGAGATGGCCACCGGCGGCACCCGCGTGACCATCCGCGGCGAGGGCGTCTACGACTTCCGCCGCCGGCTCGGCCGGCTGAAGGTGCAGCTGCCGCAGGACCCGGCGGGCGCCAGCGAGCACCGGCCGATCACCGAACTCCTCGCGCCGGGCGCCCTGTTCATGAAGAACCGGGGCGCCGGGGTGCCCGCCGACAAATGGGTACGGGTCGACACCGGGACGCTGACCGACGGCAACCTCGTGACCGGCGGGGCCACCGACCCGTACGCCGCCGCCGAGTTGCTGCGCGGGGCGACTACGGCGACGGATCTGGGGAAGACGGAGGTGGCCGGGGCCTCCGTGCGTCACTATCGGGGGGTCGCCGATCTCGCCGTCGCCGCGCGCAGCGCGTCGGAGGGGAACGAGGCGGCTCTGAGGTCGGCGGCGAAAGGGTTCGCCACAGCCCGGGTGCCCTTCGACGTCTACCTCGACGACCAGGGGCGCGTCCGCAAGCTCGGGCAGCGGTTCAGCTTCGTCAACGGGCAGCGCCGCAGCACGGTGGCGGTCACCTCGACGACGTTGCTGTACGACTTCGGGGCCCCCGTGGACGTACGACTTCCGGCGTCGAAGGACATCTACGCCGGGCAGATCGCCGAGAAGTGAACTGAACCGATCGGTGTGTGGCGGTGTGAGGACTAGCCCGTCCGTGCCATGCGCGTTGTGTAGACCGCTCCCTACTCTAGGAAGTCGGTGTCGGCAGAGAAGAGGTGATGCACGTGGCTCCGGTCGGCGGTACGGCAGTTCAGGACCACGTGGCCCTCGCCGAGATCGAGCTGTGCGGAGACCTGATCATCGCGGCCTCGGCCGCCGAGGACCGGCTCAGCCTGGAGAGCATCGACGAGGTGCTGAAGGTCGCCGAGGAACGGGATGTCTCCGGCGGTCCCCGGTAGCCGGGTGAGCGGTTGGGCTCAGGTGCGGAGGAGGCGGGCGATCGCCTTCGTCGCCTCGTCGACCTTCGCGTCGATCTCCTCGCCGCCCTTGACCGCCGCGTCGGCGACGCAGTGCCGCAGGTGCTCCTCCAGGAGTTGCAGCGCGAACGACTGCAAGGCCTTCGTGGAGGCGGACACCTGGGTGAGTATGTCGATGCAGTAGACGTCCTCGTCGACCATGCGCTGCAGGCCGCGGATCTGGCCCTCGATACGGCGCAGGCGTTTGAGGTGCTCGTCCTTCTGGTGGTGGTAACCGTGCGTGACCGGTTCCTGGGCCGGGTCCTGTGCCGGTCCGGAGGGCGCCGCCGCCGCGCCGGCCTCGGTGGTCGTCATGGCGTCCATCGCGTCCTCCAGACATATACCCCTAGTGGGTATATCGTAACGAACTTTGCTGGGTATAGGGCCCTTGGTACGCCCCCGTGCGGATCACTGTGCCTGATGGGCGACACTGGGGGACGGCCCATTAGCCGTGGCCGGATGATGCACTTAGCATCAGCCTGACCGAAACCGATGCATCCCGAGGACCCCTTGTGCGCTTTCGTCTGACCCCCAGGGAGACGAGCTTCTACGACATGTTCGCCGCGTCCGCGGACAACATCGTCACGGGCTCGAAACTCCTCATGGAACTGCTCGGGGCGGACACCGCCGGCCGGGCCGAGATCGCAGAGCGTATGCGGGCCGCGGAACACGCCGGTGACGATGCCACGCACGCGATCTTCCATCAGCTGAACTCCTCCTTCATCACGCCCTTCGACCGCGAGGACATCTACAACCTCGCTTCCTGCCTCGACGACATCATGGACTTCATGGAGGAGGCCGTCGACCTGGTCGTCCTCTACAACGTGGAGGAACTGCCCAAGGGCGTCGAGCAGCAGATCGAGGTGCTGGCACGGGCCGCGGAGCTCACCGCGGAGGCCATGCCGAACCTGCGCACGATGGACAACCTCACCGAGTACTGGATCGAGGTCAACCGGCTGGAGAACCAGGCCGACCAGATCCACCGCAAGCTGCTGGCCATGCTCTTCAACGGCAAGTACGAGGCCATCGAGGTGCTGAAGCTCAAGCAGATCGTGGATGTGCTGGAGGAAGCGGCGGACGCGTTCGAGCACGTGGCGAACACGGTGGAGACCATCGCCGTCAAGGAGTCCTGACCTCTCCATGGACACCTTCGCTCTGGTCGTGACCATTCTGGTCGCGCTCTTTTTCACGTACACGAACGGTTTTCACGACTCTGCGAACGCCATCGCCACGTCCGTCTCGACGCGGGCGCTGACTCCGCGCGCGGCGCTGGCGATGGCCGCCGTCATGAATCTCGCCGGCGCCTTTCTCGGTTCCGGGGTCGCCAAGACGGTGAGTGAGGGGCTGATCGAGACGCCCGAGGGGTCGAAGGGGATGGGAATCCTCTTCGCCGCGCTCGTCGGCGCGATCACCTGGAACCTGGTCACCTGGTACTTCGGGCTGCCGTCCTCGTCCTCGCACGCGCTGTTCGGCGGGATGGTGGGGGCCGCGCTCGCGGGCGGTACGGATGTCATCTGGCACGGTGTCGTCGACAAGGTCGTCGTGCCGATGTTCGTGTCGCCGGTCGTCGGTCTGGTCGGCGGTTATCTGGTGATGACCGCGATCATGTGGATCTTCCGGCGGGCCAATCCGCACAAGGCCAAGCGGGGGTTCCGGATCGCGCAGACCGTCTCCGCGGCCGGTATGGCTCTCGGTCATGGCCTCCAGGACGCCCAGAAGACCATGGGCATCGTGGTGATGGCCCTGGTGATCTCCGGCCACTCGACCTACGGCGATCCGATCCCGGTGTGGGTGAAGATCGTCTGTGCGTTGATGCTGTCGCTGGGGACGTACGCGGGCGGCTGGCGGATCATGCGGACGCTCGGGCGGAAGATCATCGAGCTGGATCCGCCGCAGGGGTTCGCGGCGGAGACGACCGGGGCCGCGATCATGTTCACCACCGCCTATCTCTTCAAGGCGCCGGTGTCGACGACGCATGTCATCACCTCGGCGATCATGGGTGTCGGGGCGACGAAGCGGGTCAAGGCTGTCCGGTGGGGTGTTGCCAAGAACATCGTGATGGGGTGGTTCATCACGATGCCGGCGGCTGCGGTGGTCGCGGCGCTGGCGTTCTGGGTCGTGGACCTGGCGGTTCTGTAGGCACCCGGCGCTTGCTGCCAGGGAGCTCCGCCCCCTGGACCCCCGGGCCTTTGCCCACCCACCACCCGTTTACGGTCGGTCGAGAAGATGCCGTAGAAGCAAAACGAACGGGCCCGCCCCCAAAGCCGGGGGCGGGCCCTTTTCGGCCTCGCGGTGGCACCGCCATGCAGCACCGCGAGGGGTTCCTGGGGTCGGGGTCTAGCCGAAGCGGCCGGAGATGTAGTCCTCGGTGGCCTGGACCGACGGGTTGGAGAAGATGCGTTCCGTGTCGTCGATCTCGATCAGGCGGCCGGGCTGGCCGACCGCCGCGAGGTTGAAGAAGGCCGTACGGTCCGAGACGCGTGCCGCCTGCTGCATGTTGTGCGTCACGATGACGATCGTGAAGCGTTCCTTCAGCTCGCCGATCAGGTCCTCGATGGCCAGGGTCGAGATGGGGTCGAGGGCCGAGCAGGGCTCGTCCATCAGCAGGACCTTCGGTTCCACCGCGATCGCCCGCGCGATGCACAGGCGCTGCTGCTGGCCGCCGGAGAGGCCCGAACCGGGCTTGTTCAGGCGGTCCTTGACCTCGTTCCAGAGGTTCGCGCCCTTCAGGGACTTCTCCACCACGTCCGCCAGCTCGCTCTTCTTGTAGCTGCCGTTCAGGCGCAGGCCCGCCGCCACGTTGTCGAAGATCGACATCGTGGGGAACGGGTTCGGGCGCTGGAAGACCATGCCGATCTCGCGGCGCACCGACACCGGGTCGATGCCGTGGCCGTAGAGGTCCTCGTCGTCCAGGAGCACCTTGCCCTCGACCCGGCCGCCGGACGTGACCTCGTGCATACGGTTGAGCGTGCGCAGGAACGTCGACTTGCCGCAGCCGGAGGGGCCGATGAACGCCGTCACCGAGCGCGGCTCGACGGTCATCGAGATGTCTTCGATTGCCTTGTGGGAGCCGTAGAAGGCGGTGAGCCCGCTTACGTCGATTCGCTTGGACATGACTGCTTCACTTCCAGAGATTCAGAACGGTCGCTGAGGGGGTCGCGGTCAGCGACCGGTCTTGGGGGCCTTCCAGCGGGCGATGCCGCGGGCCACCAGGTTGAGGATCATCACGAAGGCGATCAGGGTGAGCGAGGCCGCCCAGGCACGGTCGTAGGCCGCACCGGCGCCCGCGCTCTGCGCGAACTGCTGGTAGATGTACAGCGGAAGCGACGCCTGCGCCCCGTGGAACGGGTCGTTGTTGATGAACGGGTTGCCGAACACCAGCAGCAGGACGGGCGCGGTCTCACCGGCGATACGCGCCACCGACAGCATGATGCCGGTGGTGATGCCGCCGATCGCGGTGGGGAGGACGACCTTGAGGATCGTGCGCCACTTCGGGATGCCGAGGGCGAGCGATGCCTCGCGCAGCTCGTTCGGTACGAGCTTCAGCATCTCCTCGGTGGAGCGGACCACGACCGGCATCATCAGGATGGCCAGGGCCAGCGAACCGGCGAAGCCGAAGGGCTCCATGTCCCACATGAGCATCAGGGACAGGATGAACAGACCCGCGACGATCGACGGGATGCCCGTCATGACGTCGACGAAGAAGGTGACCCACTTGGAGAGGGCGCCGCGTCCGTACTCGACCAGGTAGATCGCGGTGAGCACACCGATCGGGGCGCCGATCAGGGTGGCGAGGCCGACCTGCTCCAGGCTGCCGATGATGGCGTGGTAGATACCGCCGCCGGGCTCGGAGTCGGCGACGACGCCCATCGAGTGGGTCAGGAAGTAGATGTCGAGGACCTTCACACCGCGCGAGATCGTCGTCCACAGGAGGGAGACGAGCGGGATCACGGCGAGGATGAACGCGACCCAGACCAGGCTGGTCGCGATCCGGTCCTTGGCCTGGCGGGTGCCCTCGATGCGGGAGGCGATGACGTACGTACCGGCGACGAAGAGGATCGCCGCGATCAGGCCCCACTGGATCTTGCTGTCGAGGCTGGCGACCAGCCCGATGAGGACGGCCAGGACGATCGACCCGCCGGCGATCGCGTACGGCGACCACTTGGGGAGGGTCGCGCCCTGGAGGGTGCTCGCGGGCTTGTCCGCTACGGCTGCGTTGCTCATGCGTTGGCCCCCGAGTACTCCGCGCGGCGGGCGATGATGAGCCGGGCCGCGCCGTTGACCAGCAGGGTGATGACGAACAGGACGAGACCGGACGCGATGAGCGCGTCCCGGCCGTCCGCCGACGCCTCGCTGAACTTGCTGGCGATGTTCTGGGCGAAGGTTCCGCCGCCCGGGTTGAGCAGGCTGGCGTGGATGATGAAGTCCGGGGAGAGCACGGTGGCCACGGCCATCGTCTCGCCGAGCGCGCGGCCGAGGCCGAGCATCGAGGCGGAGATCACGCCGGAGCGGCCGAAGGGCAGCACCGACATGCGGATGACCTCCCAGCGCGTGGCGCCGAGGGCTAGGGCCGCCTCCTCGATCATCTGCGGGGCCTGGCGGAAGACCTCGCGGCTCACGTTGGTGATGATCGGCAGGATCATGATCGCCAGCAGGATGCCGACGGTGAGCATCGAGCGGGGGGCGCCTTCGTCCCAGGAGAAGATCCCGGTCCAGCCGAAGTAGTCGTTCAGCCAGCCGAAGAGCCCGACCATGTGCGGTACGAGGATCAGGGCGCCCCACAGGCCGTACACGATGGACGGCACGGCGGCCAGCAGGTCGATCACGTAGGAGACCGGGCCGCGGAGCTTGCGCGGGGCGTAGTGCGTGGTGAACAGGGCGATGGCGACCGCGATCGGGACCGCGATGACCATGGCGATGATCGAGGACACCACCGTGCCGAACGCCAGGACGGCGATGCCGAACTTCGGCGGCAGCAGGTTGGTGTTCCACTCGAAGGTGGTGAGGAAGTTCGCGTGGTCCTTGCTGATCGCGAGGGAGGCGCGATAGGTGAGGAAGACCGCGATCGCGGCCATGATCACCAACAGCAGGATGCCCGACCCGCGGGAGAGACCGAGGAAGATCCGGTCACCGGGTCGGGTGGCGCCGCGTGCGGTGCGCTTCTGCGCGGCGGCGGAGGGCTCGGGGGTGGGAGGCGGTGCCTCTGTGGGGTTCTTGGTCGATATATCCATCAGGATTCTCCGGTCTGCGGGTCCACACGTGCTGTGTGCGGTCCGTGGCGGCGGTGCACCGGACGGTGCGGCCGGGTCCCTGGTCCGGGACCCGGCCGCACACTCGGACTAGCTGATGCTCGCGATGGTGCTGCGAACCTTGGTGATGATCGCGTCGGGGATCGGCGCGTAGTCGATGGTGCTGAGGACCTTCTGGCCCTCCTCGCTGGCGATGTAGGTGAGGAACGCCTTCGTCGCGGGCAGCGTGTCGGCCTTGTTGCCCTTGTCGCAGACGATCTCGTACGTCACCAGGGTGATCGGGTACGCGCCCTCGGCCTTGGTGTTGTAGTTGAGCTGGAGCTTCAGGTCGGAGCCGGTGCCGACGATCTTGGCGTCGGCGATGTCCTTGGTGGCGCTGTCGGTGCTGGGCGCGACCGGGGCCGAGGCGCCGGTGTCGATGCTGACGGGCTTGACGCCGTCACCGACGTAGGAGAGCTCGAAGTAGCCGATGGCGCCGGAGGTCTGCTTGACCCCGGCGGCCACGCCCGCGGAGCCGGCCGCCGACTGGCCGCCCTTGGCCTGCCAGGCCTTGCCGCCGGAGTACTTCCAGTTCGCTGCGGTGGTGGCGATCAGGTACTTGGTGAAGTTGTCCGTGGTGCCGGACTCGTCCGAGCGGTGGAACGCCTGGATCTTGAGGTCGGGCAGCGTCGCGGACGGGTTCAGCTTCTTGATCGCCGCGTCGTTCCACTTGGTGATCTTGCTGTCGAAGATCTTCGCGAGCGTCGGGGCGTCCAGGACCAGGTTGTCGACACCCGGGACGTTGTAGCCGAGCGCGATCGGGCCGCCGACCATCGGGAGGTCGATGCCCTGGCCGCCGGAGCAGACCTGCTTCGAGGCGGTGACCTCTTCGGGCTTCAGCGCGGAGTCGGAACCGGCGAAGGCCAGCTGACCCTGGTTGAAGGAGGTGACACCGGCACCGGAGCCGCCGCCCTTGTAGTTGATCTGGACGCCGCAGGCCTGGCTGAAGGCCTTCACCCACGCGTCGATCGCGTTCTTCTGCGCGGACGAGCCGTCGGCCAGCAGCTGCTGGCCCTTCTTCGCGGTGCCGCAGTTGGCGGAGCTGGCGTTGGCCGCAGAGGAGCTGGTGCTGCTCGAAGAGCCGCCGTTGTCGTCCGAGCCGCACGCCGTGAGGGCCAGGGCGCCGGAGACCGCGAGAGCACCGAGGGTGAGGGCCCGCCGGTTCATGCGCTGAAGCTTCACTTGAGGGAGTTCCTTCCGAGAGCCGCCGTCCTGAATTACGGCGGCGTGCGAAGACGGGGTGACGCGGGTGGCGACCCCCAGGTCGCGGCTCGCATCGCGTAAGGCCGAAATTAGGCAGAACAGGTGAAGGCGCCTATGGGCATGAGTGAACGGAGGGTGAACCCCTGTGGGCGGTGCGGTTAGGTCACGGAACGCTCACGTCGAGGACACGGGCTGATTCCGGACTATGACAGCCGCGGCGGGGTCTGGAGCGCGTCCACGACGGTGCCGTCCCCCGGCCGGGTGAGGCGGTTTCGGGCGCCGCCGGGCAGGGCCGCACCGGCCCGTCACGGCTCGCGCCCGTCCTCGTCGGTGCCGATGGCGATGAGGACGAGGGAGATCAGGTCCCGGTCCCTCTCGTAGGTGAGCCGCTCGTGGGCCTCGTCCGGCGTGACCCAGCGCACCACGTCGACCTCGTCGTTGGGCGCGAAGGCTCCGCCGGTCGCCTCCGCCGCCCAGTAGCGGACCTCCTTGGGCCGCCCGTGATGGTCCAGGTACCGGGCCGACGGGAGCCTCGCCCCCAGCCGGCACGTGTGGCCGGTCTCCTCCAGCACCTCACGGCGGGCCGCCTCCTCGAAGGTCTCGCCCCGTTTGAGCTTGCCCTTGGGCCACGACCAGTCGGCCCACTTGGGCCGGTGGACCAGCGCCAGTTCGAGGTCTCCGGCGGACGGGCGGCGCCACAGGACGCAGCCGGCCGCCTGGACGATGGTGTCGTTCGTGGAGGAAGTCACTGCTCGTTCACCGTCTCCTCTGCGCGGGGTGGTGCGCGGCTTTGCCCGGGGCGTCAGGGGGTGCCGACCGCCTGCTTCTGCCACGACTGCTGGAAGGCGAAGCGGGCTGCCTCCACCTCGTGGCGCTGGTCGGCGTGCAGCACCCCGAGCGCGTAGGCGGTCGCCGGGGCGATGCGCGGGGTGCGGGCCGCCGACGCGGCGGCCGCGGCGGCCTCCGAGGCGTCCCGGTGCAGATTGAGGGCCTGGCCGGCCGTCAGCAGGCGTACGTCGGTCGGAGCGTCGTCTCCGTGCAGGACCTCGCCGGCGTAGCGGTGCAGGCGCAGCAGCAGGCGGACCTGGTGCCAGGGGCCGTCCTGGGGGTGCGGGGCGGTGTCGGGGGAGAGGCCGTGGATGAGGGCCTCCGCGTTGTACGGGTGCCCGGCGGTGACCAGGGGCAGCGTGGTGACCGCGTCGGTGAGGCGCTCCCCGGCGGCGGCGGCCAGCGGGCGCAGGTCGGCGCCGGTCGCGGCCGGGGTCAGGGGGACCTCGCTGGCCAGCACGGCGACCTTGTCGGCGACCGCGTGGAAGCGGGAGGAGCCGAGGGCCTGGAGGGCGGAGGAGTGGGCCCGGGTCCGGGCCAGGGTGAGCTGGCGCTCCAGCAGGGCGCCGGCCTTGGCCGCGCCGACGGTGAGGTTGCCGCGCTCGGCGGTGGCCGTGGGTGTCACGGTCGGTCCGGTGCCCGGAGCTCGGCCGCCCGTGGCTGCCGGGACGCCCCGGCCCGCGCCGACGACCCGGCCGCCCACCGCCGAGGCCGCCGACTGCGCGGGGAACGCCGTGGAACCCGACAGCCGGTGCAGGGCCAGCAGCAGCCGCTCCAGGCGGGCCGCGCAGGCGTGCTCCAGGGCCAACGTGCCCGACAGCCATGCCAGTTCGGGGCGCATCGCCTCGGACCAGTCGGCGTCCAGCAGCGGACGGAAGGTGTGCAGGCTGCCGCTGATGCGGCGGGCCGAGTGGCGCAGGGCGCGCGCCGCGTCGACGGAATCCTCCGTGCCGTTCTGCCCGTTGCCGGTCTCCCGGTGCAGCCGCAGGGCGCGGAGGAACTCCGTGGCCTGGCCGCGCAGGTAGCCCGCGAGGGCGTCACCTGTCACGGACCTGGCCGTGGGATCCGTCGGGTCAAGGTGTTGCTGTGCCACGCCGGCGCCTCCGGGCGTCTATGAGCATCTCCTGGACGTTGCGCAGGGGTTGGCCTTCCGCGTCGGTCGCGTGCCGGGTCCACTCGCCGTCCGGGCCCAGGTGCCAGGAGGACGTGGTGTCCGACATGCCGGTTTCCAGCATCCGGCTGATCGAGGCGCGGTGGGCCGGGTCGGTGACCCTGACGAGGGCCTCGATCCGGCGGTCGAGGTTGCGGTGCATCATGTCGGCGCTGCCGATCCACACCTCGGGCTCGCCTCCGTTGCCGAAGCCGAAGACGCGGGAGTGTTCGAGGAAGCGGCCGAGGATGGACCGTACGCGGATGTTCTCGGACAGGCCGGGGACGCCGGGCCGTACCGCGCAGATGCCGCGGACCCACACGTCGACCGGGACGCCCGCCTGGGACGCGCGGTAGAGCGAGTCGATGATCGCCTCGTCCACCATCGAGTTGACCTTGATGCGGATGAACGCGGGGCGCCCGGCACGGTGGTGCTGGACCTCCTTGTTGATCCGGGCGATCAGGCCGTCGCGCAGGGACTTGGGGGCGACCAGCAGACGGCGGTAGGTCTCGCGGCGCGAGTACCCCGAGAGCCGGTTGAAGAGGTCCGAGAGGTCGGCGCCGACCTGCGGGTCCGCCGTCAGCAGACCGAGGTCCTCGTAGAGGCGGGCCGTCTTCGGGTGGTAGTTGCCGGTGCCGACATGGCTGTAGCGGCGCAGCGTGTCGCCCTCCTGGCGGACCACGAGGGACAGCTTGCAGTGGGTCTTGAGACCGACCAGGCCGTAGACGACGTGGCAGCCCGCCTCCTCCAGCTTGCGCGCCCACTTGATGTTGGCGTGCTCGTCGAAGCGGGCCTTGATCTCGACCAGGACGAGGACCTGCTTGCCGGCCTCGGCCGCCTCTATGAGCGCGTCGACGATCGGGGAGTCGCCCGAGGTGCGGTACAGGGTCTGCTTGATCGCGAGGACGTCGTCGTCGTTCGCCGCCTGCTCCAGGAACCGCTGCACGGACGTGGAGAACGAGTCGTACGGGTGGTGCAGCAGCACGTCCCGGTTGCGCAGGGCGGCGAAGATGTCGGGCGCGGAGGCCGACTCGACCTCCGCGAGGTCGCGGTGGGTGCCCGCGATGAACTTCGGGTACTTCAGCTCGGGCCGGTCCAGCGAGCCGATGCGGAAGAGGCCGGTCAGGTCGAGGGGGCCCGGCAGCGGGTACACCTCGGCCTCGCTGATCTTCAGCTCGCGCACCAGCAGGTCGAGCACCTCGCGGTCGATGGACTCCTCGACCTCCAGGCGCACCGGCGGCCCGAAGCGGCGCCGCATGAGCTCCTTCTCCAGGGCCTGGAGCAGGTTCTCGGCGTCGTCCTCCTCGACCTCCAGGTCCTCGTTCCTGGTCAGCCGGAACGCATGGTGCTCCAGGATCTCCATGCCCGGGAAGAGTTCCTCCAGGTGGGCGGCGATGACGTCCTCCAGGGGGACGTACCGGCCCGGGGAGGACTCCAGGAAGCGGGAGAGCAGCGGCGGCACCTTGACGCGCGCGAAGTGGCGGTGGCCGGTGACCGGGTTCCGTACGACGACCGCGAGGTTCAGCGAGAGGCCCGAGATGTACGGGAAGGGGTGCGCGGGGTCGACCGCCAGCGGGGTCAGCACCGGGAAGATCTGGTGCCGGAACAGCGTGAAGAGGCGGGCCTGCTCCTTCTCCGTCAGTTCGTTCCAGCGGACCAGGTGGATGCCCTCCTCCGCCAGCGCGGGGGCGATGTCCTCGTGGTAGCAGGCGGCGTGCCGGGCCATGAGTTCGCGCGAGCGGGCCCAGATCATCTCCAGCACCTCGCGCGGCTGGAGGCCGGACGCGGAGCGGGTGGCGACACCGGTGGCGATACGGCGCTTGAGGCCGGCCACGCGGACCATGAAGAACTCGTCCAGGTTGCTGGCGAAGATCGCGAGGAAGTTCGCCCGCTCCAGCAGGGGCGTGTTCGGGTCCTCGGCCAGCTCCAGGACCCGTTCGTTGAACGCGAGCCAGCTGCGCTCCCGGTCCAGGAAGCGGCCCTGCGGCAACTGGGGCCCGTCGTACGGCGACTCCTCGTACTCGTCGAGGTCGGCGTCGATGTCGGGTTCCAGATCGGAGACCGCCGCCGACACGGTGTGCGGGCGGTGGGCGGCTATGGAGCCCACGGAGGGCTGCGCGTGCTGAACCTGGGCCTGGGCGTTGGGCTGGCTGCTCATGTGCCCATTGTTCCGCGCCACCGGCGATACAGGCGCGTCGGACAGCGCCGGAAGGAGCGGGACGACGGCCCCGTTGCTCCCGTTCACCTCGGGAGGCGGCGAAGGCTCTGGCACGACGGGCTTCATTCGCCGAGCGTCGCAAGCCCGTCTGAACCGTTGGTTACGGCGACATGGCGTGCGGGATATCGGGGAGCGGCTCCCGGACGTCTACGGCACGGAAACGAACGTAACGGATGCCCGGGGGCCGCGGGGAGGGGGGTTCCGGTCAGGCCGTGCGGCGGCGCAGGAGGGTGAAGGCGGCGGCGAGAACCAGGGCGGTGAGGGCCAGGGCGATGCCGGTCTCCAGGAGCTGGAGGGGCCAGAAGTGGGAGGCGGGGTGGTACTCGCTGTAGAAGCCGGTGACGTCGTGGGCCTTCAGGCACGTCGTGCTGTCGCGGCACATCGGGTCGGCGATGTGGGCGCCGGTGGAGGTGACGGCACCACCGTCGCCGTAGAGGACGTTCCGCGGTGTCTCGTAGTCGCTGCCGGTGCTGGTCGCCCAGGGCCACAGGTGCGGGCGGGCCAAGCCGAGGGTGGTGCGGGCGAGACCCATGACGGCGATCGCGAGGCCGGCCGCGGTCAGGGCGCGGCGCTGGAGCTGGCCCGCGAGGGCGCCGACGGCGAAGCCGAGCAGGGGGTAGACGACGGCGAGGGTGCCGTTGGCGGTGAAGGTCTCGTCGTTCCACCAGTTCCAGCTCATCGGCACCTTGTGGGCGTCGAACAGCAGCCGGTGCAGCAGGACCATCACCGTGCTGCCCGCGGTGACCAGCGTGGCGGGCACGGCGAGGGTGGTGGCCAGCCAGCGGGTCGGGGAGACGCCCTGGGTCCAGGCGAGGCGGGCGGTGCCGCGCTCCAGTTCGCGGGCGACGAAGGCGCCCGCCCAGACGGCGACGAGGTAGGGGACCCAGCCGATCAGGCCCTCGGCGACGGTGTACGCCGTGTGATAGAGGCTGATCGCGTTGCTCCAGGAGCACATGTCCCCGGTGCACTGGCGCTGCCAGTCGGCCCGCGCGGCGTTCCCTCCGGGGCCGTAGGCCCACAGCAGGATCCCGGAGACGGCGGCGACGAGCACCGCCCAGCCGATCAGGACGGCGCGGTGCAGGCGCAGCACGGCACGCCACATGCGGGCCGGTCTCGGGCGGGCCGTCGGGTCCACGGCGAGGGCGGTCATACGGCGGCTCCCTTGATGTTCGTACGGCGGCCGAGCAGCGTGTACGCGGCCATGAGGGCGAGTGCGGTGAGGGCGAGGAGCAGAGCCGTCGCGGTGAGCTGGACCGGCCAGAAGTGGCGGGTGGGCCAGATGTCGTCCCACGTGCGGCCGAAGAAGTAGCGCGCCGCGCAGGTGACGGCGGCGGCCACCGCGAGGGCGGGCAGTGCGCGGCGGAGGGCGATTCCGGCGAGGGTGCCGGCGGCCAGGGCGAAGAGGACCAGGGCCACGGACATCGGGCCGGCCGGGACGAGGACGCGGTCGTAGGACCAGTTGGTGACCAGGACGTCCTGGTCGCCGGTCCAGACCCAGGCGTAGAGCAGGCCCAGCAGGGTGGTGCCGGCGGTCAACGGCAGGGCGGCCGCGGTGAGTTGGGCGGTGAGCCAGCGGGCCGGGGTGACGGACTGGGTCCAGGCGAGGCGGGCGGTGCCGGTCTCCAGTTCGCGGCCGATCAGGGCGGCGCCCGCCCAGGCGGCCACGGCTATGGAGACGTAACTGAGCACGTCACCAAGGAAGTTCATGACGTTGTTGACGTCGGTGAGGACGAAGTACTGGTCGACGGGGTGCCGTTCGGAGGGCGCCCGGAACAGGTGCACCCACAGCAGCGCGCCCACGGCGAGCAGCAGGAACGCTCCCCACACGGTCAACGCCGGTCGGTGCAGGCGCAGTACGGCGTGCCGCGGTCGGGCGGTGGGGCTCAGGGCCAGGGCGGTCATACGGCGGCTGCCTTACGGACGGGCGCCGCCGGACCGGTCTGGCGCTTGAGGAGTCGGAACGCGGCCACGGTGAGGGCGGCGGTGACGGCGAGGATGATCGCGGTCGCGGTCAACTGGAGGGGCCAGTAGTGGGATTGGGGGTGGTAGTCGTTGTAGTAGCTGACGGCGTCGAGCTTTGCGTAGAAGGCCTGGCAGCCCGCGTTGGTGGTGGAGCCGCACTGCTGGTTGGCGATGTGGGCGCCGGTGGAGGTGACCAGGCCCTGGTCGACGACGATGCCGGAACCCTGCGGGACGTTGTTCTTGAGGCTGCTGAGCTTGGTGACCGTGGGCCACAGGTACGGCGTCGCGAGGGCCATCGCGCTCCACAGGAGCACCGTGGCGAACAGCGAACCGACCAGCGCGGCGAGGGAGTTGCGCTTGAGCAGGCCGATGAGGGCGCCGATCACCAGGGCGGCCAGGGCCATGGCGGCGGTGGCCGGGCCGTTGGCGGCGTAGGTGCCGATGTCGTACCAGCTCTTGGCCGAGTCGAGACGGCCCTGGCCGGTCGACCAGGCCCAGTGGTGCAGCCCGACGAGCAGTCCAGAGCCCACCGTGACGAGGACGGCCGGGAGGGCGAGCTTGGCGGCGAGCCAGCGGGCCGGCGAGACCGACTGGGTCCACGCCAACTGCGTGGTGCCGTGCTCCAGTTCGCGGCTGGTCAGCGCGGCGCCGGACCAGGCGGCGACCAGGAACGGGGCGGCGATGACGGCGATCGTCGTGTAGGAGTACCAGTCCTTGTACCGGCCGACCGCGCTCGGGTCGTACACGCAACCGCTCGCCTCGCAGGCGTGGTACTGCTTCCAGCCCTCGACCGCCGCGTCGGTGAGCGGTCCGCCCAGCCACAGCAGCAGCCCGCCGAGGACGAGCACGAACAGGGTCCAGGCGACCAGGGCGGGCCGGTGCAGGCGGATCAGCCAGCGGAGCAGGTGCGGTGAGCCGGTCTGCCGGCCGGTGACCGGCGGGGTGGCGAGGGCGGTCACGCGACGGTCTCCTCGGTCTTGGCGGCGGGGGCGGTACCGGCCTCGGGGTTGCGCAGATAGGAGAGAACCAGTTCCTCCAACGAGGGCCTGTTGGTACGCCAGTCGGTGTCGAGCGTGCTCGACGGGCGGACCAGGGCGCTGAGTTGGCGGCCGGTGGTGCGGGACTCGACGACCGTGTGCGGGTCGAGGACCGTGTGTGCGGGCGCGGACACGTGGACGTGCGCGGCGAGCAGTTCGTCGATCTCGCCGGCGAGGCGGACCCGGCCGCCGCCGATCAGCAGCAAGTGGTCGCAGGAGTCCTCTAGTTCGGCCACCACGTGCGAGGACATCACGATCGTGGTGCCGGACTCGGCGGCCTGCGCCATGAGGAGGCCCATCATCTCGTGCCGGGCCAGCGGGTCCAGGTCGGCCATCGGCTCGTCCAGGAGCAGCAGTTCGGGCCGCTTGGCCAGCGCGAGGGCGAGGGCGACGCGGGTGCACTGGCCGCCGGAGAGGGTGCGGATGCGGGACTTCGGGTTCAAGTCCCCGTCGTCCACGATGCGTTGGGCGACGGAGGCGTCCCAGCGGTCGGTGTTCAGGTCGGCGCCCATGCGCAGCGTCTCGGCGACGGTGAGCTGCGGGTAGAGGGGCTTGTCCTGCGCGACGTAGGCGACCCGCTCGCGGGCCGCGCCGACCGCCGTGCCCAGGACGGATATCTCGCCCTCGGTGGGGGCGAGCAGCCCGGCGGCCAGGGCGAGGAGCGTGGACTTGCCCGCGCCGTTCGGTCCCACGACCGCGCAGACGCGTCCGGCGGGCAGCCGGAAGGCGCAGTCCCGCAGGGCCCACTCTCCCCGCCGGCCGAACCGCTTGCCGAGAGCGGCGGCCTCTATCGCGGCGGTGCCTGTCATCAGTCTTCTCCTTGGAAGTGCTTTTCGAGTACGGCGGTGAAGAGCGCGGCGACGTCGTCCCGGCCGAGTCCGGCCACCTGGGCCCGCGCGGCCCAGTCGTCGAGCTCTAACCGCAGCGGCGAGTCGGCGGGCGTGATGCTCAGCCCCTTGCGGATGAACGTGCCCAGGCCGCGGCGGGCCTCGACCAGTCCCTCGCGCTCCAGCTCGCGGTAGGCCTTCAGGACGGTGTTCGGGTTGATGGCGGTGGCCTCGACGACCTCGCGGGCCGTGGGCAGCTTGTCGCCGGGCTCCAGCATTCCCAGGTGCAGCGCCTGCTTGGTCTGCTGGACGATCTGTACATAGGTGGCCACGCCGCTGTGCCGGTCGATGCGGTACTCGACCACTCGCTTCCACCACCCTTTCACTAATTGAGTAGTGAAAGGGTGGTGCAAGGGGGCTGAGAAAGTCAAGTGAGATCGATGTGCCGGTCCGTGAACCGATCGGCGGGGCTCGTGCGATGAGGAGACGTGAGGGATACGGGAAGCGACGGGGAGCTGCTGCGGGCCATCGCGGCGGACGGCGACCGGCGCGCGTTCGAGGAGCTGTACCGGCGGTACGCGCCCTGGCTGACCGCGCGGCTGCGCGGCCGGTGCGCCGACGCGGGAATGGTCGACGACGTCGTACAGGAGACGTTTCTCGCGGTGTGGCGGGGCAGTGCGCGCTACCGCGAGGACGGCGATGTGGCCGGGTGGCTGTGGCGGATCGGGTCGCGGCGGCTGATCGACGTGCTGCGCGGCGACGGGGCGCGCGGCCGGCTGCGGCAGGCACTGACGCGGCTGCGGCACCGGGACGAGGCGTCGGCGGAGGAGCGCGTGCTCGCGGGGGTGGAGCACGGGGACCTCGCCGGCGCCCTGGTCCGGCTCTCGCCGGAGTTGCGGGCGGTCCTCCAGGCCACCGTGATCGACGGGCTGACCACCCGGGAAGCCGCCGTGCTGCTGGGCATTCCGGCCGGCACGGTCAAGACACGGGCCATGCGGGCCCGTAAGCAACTGCGGGAGGAGCTGGCATGACCTGGCATGTGGCCGAAGACGACGTACGCGCCTATGCGCGGGGCGAGTTGGCACCGCCCATGCTCTGGTCCGCCGACACCCACATCGCGCAGTGCGCAGAGTGCCGGGCCCTGCTGGCGTCGGTCACCGACCCGGTGGCGCTGGACGTGGGCTGGGAACGCCTCGACGCCGAACTCGACGCCCCCAGAAGGGGGTTGGTGGAATCCCTGCTCGTGCGGATCGGCGTCGCCGACCACACGGCACGGCTGCTCGCGGCGACACCGGTCCTGCGCCGCTCATGGCTGAGCGCGGTGGCCCTGGTGCTCGCGATGACGGTCCTGGTGACGAACACGTCGGGCGTCGCGACGCCCAACGTCTTCCTCGCCCTCGCCCCGCTGCTGCCGCTCGCGGGAGTGGCGATGGCGTACGGCCCGGTCCTCGACCCGACCTACGAGATGACCGTCGTAGCCCCCCTGCACGGCTTCAGACTCCTCATGATCCGCACAACCGCCGTACTGGTGGCGGGACTCGGCCTCAACGGCCTCGCGACCCTGGCCCTGCCCGGCTACGGCCTCGCCGCCCTGGCCTGGCTGCTCCCCGCGCTCGCCCTCACCGCGACGAGCCTCGCGCTGACCCCGCGCCTGGGCCCGGTCCTCGCGCCGGGTGTGGTCGGCGGGGCCTGGACCGCCGTGCTGATGGTGGCCCACGGGCGGGCGACGAACGGCGGCACGCTCGCCCCGTTCACCGCGACCGGCCAGACGGTGGCCGCGGCGGTGGCGGTCCTCGCCGCCGGCCTCCTCTTCCTGGCCCGCGACCGCTTCGACACGAAGACCCCGGGCTTCGGCCCGACAGCCTGATTTCTCAAGCGACTTCATTCCACTTCACGCAACTTCATGCCATTTTCCGACTGGAGTACGTCATGACCACCACCGTCTCCGCGGCCGGGCTCAGCCTGCGCTACGGCCTGACGACCGCCCTCGACGACGTGTCGCTGCGGCTCACCGAAGGCGTCACCGGCCTGCTGGGCCCCAACGGGGCCGGAAAGACAACCCTGTTGAGGGTGCTGGCCACCGCGGTCCCCGCCGACGAGGGCGCCTTCACCGTCCTCGGCCACGACCCCCGCACACCCGCCGGCCGCCAGGAGACCCGGCGCGTGCTCGGCTACCTCCCGCAGACGCCGGGCTTCCACCCCGACTTCTCGGCCTTCGACTTCGTCGACTACGTCGCGATCCTCAAGGAGTTGACCGACCGTACCGCCCGCCACAACGAGGTACGGCGGGTCCTGGCCGAGGTCGACCTGTCGGACGTACGCGGCAAGCGCATCAAGAAGCTGTCCGGCGGTATGCGCCAGCGGGTCGCGCTCGCGGCGGCGCTGGTGGGCGACCCCGGCTTCCTGGTCCTGGACGAGCCGACGGTCGGCCTGGACCCCGAACAGCGCATGCGGTTCAGGGAGTTGATCGCCCGCGCGGGGGAGGGGCGAACGGTTCTCCTGTCCACCCACCAGACCGAGGACGTGGCGATGCTCTGCCACCGCGTCGTCGTCATGGCCGCCGGCCGCGTCCGCTTCGACGGCACCCCGGCCGAACTCACCGCACGGGCCGCGGGCCGCGTGTGGAGCAGCTCGGAACGCGACCCCAACGCGAAGGCGGGCTGGCGCACCGGTCTCGGCGTCTTCCGCAACGTGGGCGACCCGCCGCCCGGCGCCGAACTCGTCGAACCCACCCTGGAGGACGGCTACTTGCTCACCCTCGACGGCATGCACGCGGAGGCGACGGCATGAGCACAGTACTGACCGAGGCCCCCGTCGAGACGACCACGGCACCCGCCCGCGAGCCATGGTCGGCGATCTTCGCGCTGGCCCGCTTCGAATCGCGCAAACTCCTCCTGCGCGTCCCGGTGCTGTTCATGCTGGCGGCCTACGTCGCCTGGATCGTGTGGCGCACCAAGAGCGACTGGTACGGCTATCCGGCCCTCCAGGACGTCGACCGCTCCACCCAGATGGGCCCGCTGCTGGTCGGCTTCGCGGTCCTGCTCTGCGTCAACCAGGCCGTCCTGCGCTCCCGACGGCACGACACGGAGCGGCTGTTCGGGGTCCTGGTCCTCGAACCGTGGCGCCGTGCGGCGGCCCACGCGCTGTCGATCCTGCCGGTGACCGGACTCGTCGCGCTGGGCGTGGCGGCCCAGTTCGGCTGGCAGGCGGTCAAGTCGACCGCGGTGGGCCACGGTTCGGTGGGCGAGCTGCTGGTAGGCCCCCTGTGCGTGCTGCTCTGCGGGGCGATCGGCCTGCTGATGGCGAGGCTGGTGCCGAAGCCGTTCGCGATTCCGGTGGCCGCGGTGCTGCTCCTCGTGTTCTCCGTCCTCGCGCCGGTCTCGACCGGCGGGGGTGCCACGGCATGGCTGACCCCGATCGTCGGCGAGGGAAGCAGCAAGACGATCCCCTCCGAACTGATCGGCCGCCCGGCCGTCTCGCACTCCCTGTACCTGACGGGCCTGGCGCTGGCTCTGGCCCTGCTCGCGGTACTGATCAGCAAGGGCCGCACGAAGACATCGACGGCGGTACTGGCGGGCTCGCTGGCCGGGGCGATCGCCCTCGGTGTGGTCGGCGGAGTCGGCCAGGCGGCAGGCGTCTCGTCGGAGACGGTCGCGGCCCGCACCCGGGCCACGCTCACCCCGCAGAAGGACCAGACCTGCGTCCGGCACGGCGGCTCGATGTACTGCGCGTTCCCCGAGTGGGTCCCCAGGACGGCGACATGGGCCGATGTCACGGACCACGTCCAGTCACTCGCGGGCGGCACCGCACAGACCCAGAAGCTGCTCGTACGGCAACGGGTCGACGCCCGCTACGGCATGGAGGCCGACGGCGCGATCGACCCGTCCACCACACCGAACCAGGTCACCGTCCGCACGATGTGGGGCGGACCCCGGACACCGGAGTTCTCCGCCGCGGTCGCCTCCGTACTGGTCCTCGGCAACGAGAAGGCCGGCGGTGACCTGTGCGACGGCCGCATGGTCACCATCATGTGGCTGGCCCTGGGCTGGACGTCCGACCCGGTGTCCGAGCTCCGCGCGGTCCGCCTGAGCGACACCGTGACCGGCTCCTCCATCGTCCTGTCGCCGACCAACGGAATGTCCATGACGGCCGGACAGACCAGCGTCGTAAGGGAGTTGATCGCGGCGGGCCCGTCCAAGGTCACCCCGAAGGTGAAGGCGCACTGGGCGGAACTGACGTCTCCGAAGGTGACGACGGCGAAGGTCGCCGAGCTGCTGGGCGTCAAGGCCCCCGGTGGGACCGACAAGTGCGAGTGATGACGAGGGAGAGCGCGAAGACTGAGCGGACGGGCATCCAACACCCGTCTACGGCAAGGGTGTTGGCGCAACTGACCCGACCGGTCCTGCGCGCCCTGCCGGTACGGGCACTGGCCGCGACCGCCGCGGTGGCCCTCCTGATCGCCGCCCTTCCCCGCCTCCTCTCGGACGAACCGGACCAGTGGTCCGCGCTCATCGCGCTGCGTGCCGCCGCGCTGACCTTCGCCCTGGGCCTGGCCTTCGTCCTGGACGACCCGACCCGCGAGCTGACCTCCTCGGTGCCGACCCGCCGCATGCTCCGCACGACCCTGCGGGTGGCGCTGGTGGCCCCGTTCGCGGCGGCCTGGTGGACAGCGGCGGTCCTGCTGATCCCGTCGAAGATCCGCCCTCCGATGGGCGACATGACCCTGGAGGCGGCGGCTGCGGCGGTCCTCTCCCTCGCGGCAGCGACCGCGGCCCTCCGCTTCACATCCGAACCGGAACCGGGCCAACGGGTCGCCGCAGGTTTCCTGGTCGTCGCCCTGGTGTCGCCCCTGGCACTGCCGGACGACTGGGGGATGTACGTCTCCCCGACGGAGAAGCCGTGGGGGGTGGGGCACGACCACTGGGCGATGGTGTTGGTGGGGGCGGCGATGGTGTGGGCGGCTTGTGGACCCGAGCCGGTGCGGCGGAGGCTGTTTGGGCGGAGGACCGGGGCCACTTCGTGACCAGGTCCGGCAACCAGCAGCCCGTCCGGCGGCGGCCTTTCCACGCAGGCCGCCAATATCCAGGCTGTCCGTCATGCGCCAGTTCAGGCTGACATAGCCAGCCTGCCCGTCACATGTCAGCGCAGGCCGGCATATCCAGCCCGTCCGCCACTTTCAGCGCAGGCCAGCGGTCACTCTTCAGCGCAGGCCGGCATCATCCAACCCGTCCGTCACTTCTCAACGCAGGCCCGCAAAATTCAGCCCGTCCGGCGTTTGAGGACGAGGCCCCTTCAGGGCCGATGGGGGTCTGGGGGCGCAGCCCCCAGGACCTCAGCTTCCCGACCCGCACCTCACGACTCCGAGCGGTACATCAGGTCCGTCTCATACGTCGTGAACCCCAGCCGCTCATACACGGACACCGCCGCCTTGTTGTCCGCGTCGACGTACAACATCGCCGTAGGAAGCCCCCGCAGGGCCAGGTGCCGTAGACCGATCGTCGTCAGCGCCTTGCCGAGCCCTCCACCCTGCGCACCCGGCAACACCCCGACGACATAGACCTCACCGAGCTGCTCCTGCTCATGCACCTTCGTCCAGTGGAAACCGACGAGTTCCCCACCCCGCTCGGCCAGGAAGAACCCCTCGGGGTCGAACCACGCCTCGGACTTACGCTCGTCCAGGTCGCGCTGGGTGAGGGAACCCTGTTCCGGATGGTGGGCGAAGGCCGCCGCGTTCACGGCGAGCCACGCCGCGTCGTCGGCGCCGGGCACGAAGGTCCGTACGGTCACCCCCTCGGAGAGAACCGGCTCCGGCAGCTCCAGGTCGGTCAACGCCCGCCGCAGCTGCCGGAGTTCACGGAACATCGTGAGCCCGAGAACCTGCGCGAGATGACGCGCCGCGGCATGCCCGCCATGCGCCCACACCCGCAACCGCTTCCCCGACGCGGCCAGCAGCGCAGCGCCCAGCGCTCGCCCGTGCCCGTGCCCCCGGTGCGAGGGATGGACGACGAGTTCGGCGGCCGGTGCCTCCACCGGGTCCGTGTCCTCCAGCTGCGCGTAGCCCACGAGTTCGTCGCCCAGGGTCAGCAGCAGATGCGAGACCCCGTCCCGCTCACCGCCCCGGATCCGCAGCCGTCCCTGCTCGGACACCGCCTGCTGCCCGTCGGTCCTGGCGGCCTCGGCGATCAGCGCGAGGACGGCCCCGCCCTGGTCCGGGGAGAGCACGGAGTAGGTCTCGATGGATCGGGAGCCGGGGGCGGGCCGTACGGTGTCGTCGCTGGTCATGGGTATGAGGGTAAGCCGATCCCCCCGCAAAGTGGCGGCAAAGAAGAAACCAGGATGTAACCAAGAACCCCCTGTCACGCTACGCGCGTTGACCCTAGGCTGCGCCGGAACGTGGTGACCTTCTCAGCCGACACACAGGGGGGCTCATGCCAGCCACAACCCAGCCCGACCGCCCGCGCAGACGCCGTACCGCCGCACTCCTCGCCGCCACCGTGAGCCTGGCCACGGCGGGTGCGCTGGCCGCCGCGCTGCCCGCCGACGCACACGGCAACCCCGGCGGTCACGGGCACAAGCCCAGCCGCTACCAGGACGTACAGCTCCTGTCCTTCAACGACCTGCACGGCAACCTGGAGCCGCCGTCCGGTTCCTCCGGCCGGGTCACCGAACTCCAGGCGGACGGCACGACGAAGACGATCGACGCGGGCGGTGTCGAGTACCTCGCGACGCATCTGCGCGAGGCCCGCAAGAACAACCCGTACTCGATCACCGCGGCCGGCGGCGACATGGTCGGCGCGTCCCCGCTGATCTCGGGCCTGTTCCACGACGAGCCGACGATCGAGGCGCTCAACAAGCTTGATCTGGACGTCACTTCGGTCGGCAACCACGAGTTCGACGAGGGCGCGAAGGAGCTGGCCCGCCTCCAGAACGGCGGCTGCCACCCCACCGAGGGCTGCTACACGGACAAGAAGTTCAAGGGCGCCGACTTCCCCTACCTCGCGGCCAACGTCCTCGACGAGAAGACCAAGAAGCCGATCCTGAAGCCCTATTGGGTGTGGAAGAAGAACGGCGTCAAGGTCGGCTTCATCGGCGTCACCCTGGAGGGCACCCCGGGCATCGTCTCCGCGGACGGCGTCAAGGGCCTCCAGTTCAAGGACGAGGTCGAGACGATCAACAAGTACGCCAAGGAGCTCCAGAAGCAGGGCGTCAAGTCGATCGTCGCGCTGATCCACGAGGGCGGCTTCCCGGCCTCCGCGTCGTACAACTACGACTGCGACGCGTCCGGTTCGGGCTCCGGCATCTCAGGCCCGATCGTCGACATCGCGAAGAACGTCACCCCGGCGGTCGACGCCCTCGTCACCGGCCACACCCACAACGCGTACGTCTGCACGATCAACGACCCAAGTGGCAAGCCCCGCATGGTCACTTCGGCGGCCTCCTTCGGCCGCCTCTACACGGACACCACGCTGACGTACGACCGCAAGACGGGCGACATCGCGCGTACGGCGGTCAAGTCGGCGAACCACGTGGTCACCCGGACCGTGCCCAAGGCCGCCGACATGACCTCGCTGATCGGCAAGTGGAACACCCTCGCGGCCCCCATCGGCAACCGCGCGATCGGCTACATCTCCGCCGACGTGGGCAACACCGGCACCGAGTCCCCGATGGGCGACCTCATCGCGGACGCCCAACTCGCGTACGGCAAGAAGCTGGACCCGGAGACCGACCTCGCGCTGATGAACCCGGGCGGGGTGCGGGCGGGGCTCACCTACAAGGCCACCGGCGCGGAGGGCGACGGCGTGGTGACGTACGCCGAGGGCTTCACGGTGCAGCCGTTCGCCAACACGGTGAACCTCCAGGACTTCACGGGTGCCCAGGTGATCCAGGCGCTCAAGGAGCAGGTGAGCGGCACGAACACGGCGGCGCCGAAGGTGCTCCAGGTGTCGTCCGGGCTGACGTACACGCTGGACCTGACGAAGACCGGCGCGGACCGCGTGGTCACGGACTCCATCCGCCTGAACGGCGCGGCGATCGACCCGGCGGCCACGTACCGCGTCGCGACGAACAGTTTCCTCGCGGGCGGCGGTGACGGCTTCACGACGCTGGGGCAGGGCACCGGTGACCTGGTCGGCACGGACGACCTGACCGCGCTGGCGGACTACCTGACGGCGAACTCGTCGGCCACCGGCCCGCTGGTGCCCCCGGCGGCGAACCGGATCACGATCGTGCAGTAGCAGTCAGCAGCTCTTCCCTGCTCAGGGGCTCGGTGCCGCGTAGGTCGGCACCGGGCCCCTTCTGTTTTCCGGTCCTAAATTCTGTGTAAGACCCGGTTCAGTTCCGCAAATTCCATAAGAGTCTTCCACAGGGATTGCTCAGGAAGGTCTAAGCGGAAAAGGCTTTTCCTGCGTCAGGAGTCCAGTAGTGTTTTCCATGTCGAAAGCGAACAGCGCAAACGACAAGAAGACGCAAGAGACGAAGGAGAGCACGATGAGCTTCCACAAGATCGCCCCGGTGAAGAAGACCCGCAAGCCCGCTCCGGCGCCCAAGAAGGCTCCGAAGAAGCCTGCTCCGGCCCCGAAGCGCCGCCCGGTCGGCCACAAGTAAGCCGCTGGGCCAGCCGCAATAAACCGCAGATAAGAATTCCCAGGGAGGGAAACAAATCATGAGCTTCAACAAGATTCACCCCATCAAGCAGACCCGCAAGCCCGCCCCGGCCCCCAAGAAGCCGGCGCCGAAGAAGCCCGCCCCGAAGCGTCGCCCGGTCGCCCACAAGGGCTGACAGAGAATTTACAGACGTAATTCAGAAGTAGTTCAAAGGCAATTGCAGCAGATCGGTAGAGGAACTGTTGCAGAACCGCAGCAGAGCCGGCAGCAGCCGCGACAGAGAGGGACACAGACATGAGCTTCCACAAGATCGCCCCGGTCAAGAAGGCCCACAAGCCCGCCCCGGCCCCGAAGAAGAAGCCCGCGAAGAAGCCGGCGGCGGCCCCGAAGCGCCGCCCCGTGGGCCACAAGTAACCCGCCGGGCCGGCCGTAGAAGACCCGCAGTACTCGCAGCACCCGCAGCACCACCTCGTATCAAGCCGCGGCACAGCGGCACTCCCAGGGAGGGAACCCAGCATGAGCTTCCACAAGATCGCCCCGGTCAAGAAGTCCCACAAGCCCGCCCCGGCGCCCAAGAAGGCCCCGAAGAAGCCGGCTCCGGCCCCGAAGCGTCGTCCGGTCGGTCACAAGTAAGCCGCAGGGCCGGCCGTAGAAGACCCGCACCACCCGCACCACCCGCAGCACTTACTGCACCCGCAGCACCACTCGCAGTACTCGCACGACTCGCACCACCCCACAACCCGCCGCGGCACAGCGGCACTTACCGGGAGGGAACCCGCCATGAGCTTCCACAAGATCGTCCCCGTCAAGAAGACCCACAAGCCCGCCCCGGCCCCCAAGAAGAAGGCGCCGAAGAAGCCCGCGCCGAAGCGTCCCGTCGGCCACAAGGGCTGATCCCGCACACCCTGAGGCGGGGCCACCGGTTAGCGGGCGAACTCGCTGCGGTGGCCCCGCCTCGGCCATGACCAGCCCACGTTCTGAAGGGAGTTGTTGACCATGAGGGAAGCCCGTGAGGCCTTCCGCCGTTTCTGGCCGCTGACCCGCGGTGACCGCAAGTGGCTCGCGGTGATCATCACGTGTGTCGTGGTGTCGGCGCTCTCCGAGACCGCCGCGATCCTGCTGTTCGCGGACCTCACGGACAACGCCCTCAAGTCCGGCTCGCTGTCCGCCTTCTGGGGCCCGGCCACGGCCTGGCTCGGCGTCGCCGCACTGGGCGCGCTCGTCGGCTACTTCGGCAACTCCCTCGCCACCTGGACCGCGGAGAGATTCGTCCTGCGCCTGCGCGCGAACGTCTTCCGCCATGTCCAGGACCTCCCGCCCCACTTCTTCCAGAAGCACCGCCGGGGCGACCTCGTCGAACGCCTCACCGGAGACGTCGAGGCCATCGAGCAGATGGTCGTGTCCGGAGTCGTAGGCACCATCTCGGCAGCTTTCTCAGCCGTGTTCTACGCCTGCGCGGCCCTCTACCTCCGCTGGGACCTGGCCCTGGCCACCTTCGTCCTGGCCCCCCTCTTCCTCTTCGCGGCCCGCCGCTTCTCGGGCCGCATCAAGCAGGCCTCGCAGGACGAACGGGTCGCGGACGGTGCGATCACCTCGGTGGTCGAGGAATCCCTCGGCAACGTGGTCCTCACCCAGGCGTACAACCGCCGCCGGGACGAGGAGAAGCGCCTCGACGTGGAGGCCCGCGCGTGGATGAAGGCGTCCGTCCGCGGCGCCCGACTCAGCGAGATGTACGAGCAGTTCGTGGAGGTCGTGGAGACCCTCTGCGTCCTGTCGGTGATCGGCCTCGGCGTGTGGGAGATCTCCGCCGACCGCATGACCCTCGGCGCCCTCCTCGCCTTCGCCGCCTTCATCGGCTACCTCTACCCGCCGGTCCGCAACCTCGGCCAACTCGGCCTCACCCTCACCGCCGCCACGGCCGGCGCCGCCCGCATCAACGAGATCCTGGACGCAACCCCGTCCGTCGGCGACCCCAGCGAACCCGTCCAGGCCTGGCCCGTCCACGGCTGGGTCAGCTTCCACGGCGTGACCTTCGCCTACCCCGGCGCGACCCGGAACTCGGTCGACGACGTCACCTTCAGGGCGGACCCGGGCGAGCTGGTGATCATCACGGGCGAGAGCGGAGCGGGCAAGTCGACCCTGTCCAAACTCCTCACCCGCTTCTACGACCCCTCGGGCGGCGTGATCTGCCTGGACGGCGTCCCCCTCCGCGACGTACCCCTCGAATTCCTGCGGGAGAACGTCGCGTTGCTGCCCCAGCAGACCCTCATCCTCAACGGCACGGTCCGCGAGAACATCGAGTGCGGCCGCCCCGGCGCGACGGACGAGGAGATCGAGCGGGCGGCACGTTCGGCGGCAGCGCACGACTTCATCACCTCCCTCCCCGAGGGTTACGACACCCAGATCGCCCCCGGCACGGCGGCCCTCTCCGGAGGCCAGCTCCAACGGATCGCGATCGCGCGGGCGATGCTCCGCGAGGCACCGGTCCTGGTCCTGGACGAACCGACGGCCGGCCTCGACTCGGTGGCCGCCCGCCAGGTGATCCAGCCCCTGCGCCGGCTGATGTCCGGCCGTACGACGATCATGATCACCCACGACCTGAGCCTCGCCCCCGACGCGGACCGCATCCTGGTCGTGGAAGGCGGACGTCTCGTGGAGACGGGTACGCACGGGGAGTTGGTGGCAAGGGGCGGTGCGTACGCGCGACTTGCGGGTCCGCTCCCCGAAACGGCGATCACGGGAAGGGGACGGCATCGTTCGGAGGACACGATGATCCTGCGCCAGGTCCCGCCGCAGGCACCGGACGAGACGATGATCCTGCGGGTGCCGAAGCGATAGATCAGATAGGCGGAGCGTTCCGGAGGCTGTACCCGAGCCCCCGCACGGTGTGGATGAGCCGCGGTTCGCCGCGGCTCTCCAGTTTCCGGCGCAGGTACATGACGTACACATCAAGGGTGTTGGACGCGGGCTCGAAGTCGAAGCCCCACACCTGCCGGTGGATCTGGGACCGGGTGAGCGCGGCGCCCGGATGCCTCAACAGGTGCTCCAGCAAAAGGAATTCGGTCTTCGTGAGATCGAGCGGCCACCCGTCACGGGTGACGGTACGGGTACGCAGGTCCATCACGAGATCCTGGAAGACGAGCCGTTCGAGCTCGGGCGGGAGATCGGGGCGGGTGTGCCGCGGGACACTACGGCGCAGCAACGCCCGTACCCGGGCGAGGAGTTCCTCGATGGCGAACGGTTTGCTGAGATAGTCGTCGGCGCCGTTGTCGAGGGCGACGATACGGTCGCCGACCGCGTCCCGCCCGGTGATCATCAGGATCGGCACGGTGGACCCGGAGGCGCGGATACGCCGGGTGGCGGCGAGCCCGTCCAACTCGGGCATGGTGACGTCCATCAGCACGAGGTCGGGCGCGGAGGCATCGTCGGGCACACCGAGGGACAGTCCGAGAGATACGCCCAGAGACACGCCGAGCAGATCGAGCGCGGTACGCCCGTCTCCGGCGAGGACGGTCTCGTACCCCTCGAATCTGAGCAGCCGCCCAAGCCCTTCGCGTACGTCCACGTCGTCATCGGCAAGCAGGATCTTCCGCGCCATCTCAACACGGTGTGACGGGGGGCTGTGCTGGGGCTGGCAGGGGGTTATGCGTGGGCTAGGGGGCTAGGGCTGGCCCCAGATCGAACTCACAGATCTCCATCCCCGCGAACGACGTGTGATCCAGGTCGAGTTGAAGCCACACGCGAGGCCCGCGCTCTTCCTCTCCCTCGTCCTCGTCGTCGAGATGGATCCAGGCGTTGGAGGCGCGGGCTGCCGGAGCGGTCCGGAGGTAATTGCAGGTCGGGCCGCACCCGCACCATCCGTGGAAGCGCAACTCCGCCAGGGCCCGCGCCAATTCGGGCTCACCTTCTCCGACCAGGGCCGCGTCCAGGAACGAGACCAGCGCGGGATAGACGTCGGTCAGCAGCGGGGGTTCGATCTCGCTCACCCAACCAGGCTAGCGGGGGCCCGACTTGGCCCGAGGGCTCGGTGTGCGCGGGGGCTACACCAGGAGCACGAACGCCATGCACAGGGCGATGAAGGCTGCGATGCACACCACGCCCCAGACCTTGCGGTCCCGCGCACGCCGCAGTATCCGGTCCTCCACATCGGGCCGCAACTCCCAGGCCGCGCCCCGGTGCGGAGCGGATACGGCACGCAGGTCGGCGAGTTCGGCGTGGAAGTCGGGGAGTTGCCAGTCGTCGAAGTAGGGGAGGCGCGTCCGGCGGCCGTCGTTGTCGTAGACGTAGGTCGTCCACTGGGCTCTCTCGACGCGGCCGTTCGTGTTCAGCTCGGCCCGGATGTCGTAGACGTCGTGCCAGGCCCAGGTGTTCGTCTGGATGGCGTCGCGGGCGGTGATCCCCTGGGCGCCCACGATCGTGCGCCCCCGCTGTCGATAGAGCACGGCCGGGACGACCCGGGCGAGCACGATCACTACCAGCGCGATCACGTACCAGCGCTTGGAGGCGTAGGGGTTCGTCGCCATCTGGAGGACGATGTTGCCGCCGATGACCACGGTGACGGCGATCTGCCACCAGGAGACGGACAACGTTTTTCGCCGTCTGTACTCCCGCTCGATCTCCCGCACATCGCCGAAGTACCCGTTGTCCCCGCTCATGGACCCTCCCCCGGTCAGCAGAGGAGGAGAGTAAGGCAGGAACCTGTGCACGTGAGGAGGGGGGGGTGGAGGTGAGTGCCGCCGGCCCGGTGTCACAGCCCGCACCCCGGGATGCGCCCGCCCCGGCTGACCGCGATCCGGATCACGTCCTCCAGGGACTCGGACGCCCTGGTGAGTGCGAAACGTACGGCCCGTTCGCCGGCTTTCGGGTCGGCGAGTACGGCCTTGGCTCCGGCCAACACCTGCTCCCCGGAGTCGAGTTGGGCCGCCTCGATGTCATCGGCGAGGAGGGAGAGGCGGCTGTCGTGGCTGTCGGCGCTGAGGTAACAGGGCTTGCCGTCGGGGGTGGTCCAGGGCAGCAACCGCAACTGCCGTTCGCCGCACGTGGTGTTGGGCATGTTGCTGGGGATGCTCATGCCCGTACCACCACCCCGTGGATACGACGCGGCCCCACATCGATGCCGTGCACGGCGAGCCAGAGGGCGCGTCGCCGCCGCCGTTGAAGTCGCCGTTTGCGCCGGGCGCGACGCTGCGAGGGGAGCAGGGCGTGCACGAGTGCCATCAGCAGTAACTCCCAGATTCCTACGACGCGTTCACTCATTCCGCTGCGCTCCTCTGCCCTGCCGGGGTCCTGACGAGCGGTGATTACCGTTCGTGCCTTGATGGTCACCGGTGCGGCGTACGCTGCGGAAGAGGGTTGGCGTTGTCTGCGGGCCCAGGCAACGGGGAGGGGTGAAGTGACCGAACAGGTTGACGCGGAGGGCGAGTCGGGGCGCGCGGTACTGGGACGGACGCTCCGGTATCTGCGCGAGAAGGCGGGGAAGTCACTCGGGCAACTGGCCGAGGACACCGGCTACGACAAGAGCTACCTGAGTCGGCTGGAATCCGGGGAGCGGCTGTCCAAGGTGACGGTCATGGAGGACCTGGACGTCTACTACGAGGCCGGTGAACTGCTGGTCAGCCACTGGAGGGTGGCGCGACTGGACGCGTTCATGGACCCGTACAAGCGGTTCATGGCGCTGGAATCCACAGCTCGGGTGATGTGGAAGTTCACGCCGGCGATGCCGGGGCTTGTGCAGACCGAGGACTTCGCGCGGGAGGTGTTGTCTGGAGCCCAGACAACACCTGACGGCGCCGAGTTGGTCGAGGAACTGGTAGCGGCGAGGGCCGGACGGCAGTACCTGCTGCGGCAGAAGCCGGAACCCGACGTCCGAATCGTCGTGGACGAGAGCGCGTTCCGACGCCCGGCCAGCCGAGCCAAGACGTGGAGTGACCAGCTGATTCACCTTGAGACCGTCGCGATGTGGCCCAACGTGACCATCCAAGTGCTGCCGTTTTCTGCGGGAGTTCACCACCACATGACGGGATCGCTGACGCTGCTCTGGCAGAAGGACGGAAGCGCTGTTGCCTACAAGGAGGGCAACGAATGCAGCGAGCTGACTGAGGATCCGGACGACATCCTGCGATACCGACTGTCCTACGATCGGCTTCGCGACCTGGCGCTGTCCCCGTCGGACTCGCTCACGTTCATCAGGGGCGTACTGGAGGATCACAGATCATGACGCACACCCCCGACCTCAGCACCGCTGTCTGGCGCAAGTCGAGCTACAGCGCAGGTGGGGACAACGACTGCGTCGAGGTCGCCGACGGCTACACCGGCCTTGTCCCCGTCCGGGACAGCAAGACCCCGACGAGCCGCCCGTTGGTCTTCTCGGCCGGGTCCTGGCTCATGTTCGTAGAAGAGATCGGCCGGAAGGAAAGGTGAACCCCCGCGGGTGAACCAGTGCGAGGACGGGTCCCGAGGGGTGCCATGTCGGGGCTATGGTGAAGCCATGGCGGAGAACACGACCATCCAGGTGTCCCGGCAGGCCCGTGACCATCTCGCGCAGGTCGCCAAGGAACGGGGGGTGACCCTGGGGCAACTGGTCGAGCAGCTGGCGGCTCAGCAGCCCACTGCGGAGCAGATCGCGGAGCGGGTGGCCGCCACGCGCAAGGTGCTGCGTGAGCGTATGGGCTGCACGCTCACTGATGAGGATTTCGACAACGGACCGGACGTGCTGGCCAACATCTACGCGATGGCCGCTGAGAAGATGCACGCTGCCCGAAAGCGAGCCGCGTGATCATTCTCGACACCAGCGCAACCCTCGCGCTCGCCCACGGGCACGAGGCCCTGCACCGACTGGCGGACAACGTCGCGCGCACTCCTGGCGACTGGCTCCACATTCCCGCTCTCTGTCTCATGCGCGCGGAGGAGAGTGACGAGGGTGTCGGGACCCGGCTCCTCGCACTGCCGGGGATTCACATCGACCCCCTCGGCCAGGCAGCGGCCGTGACGATGGGCGGCATGGTGCGTGACGGATGGGGAGGCTCGGACACCTGCCAGGTCATCTACGTGGCCACACCTCACCTGGAGTCGGGCGGCATGTCCATCATCCTGACCGGCCGCGAGGCGGACTACCCGCCGGGCTTCCTGGCGATCGATATCGACTCTCCCGGAATGCTCGGCTTCCGCTGAGGCAGCAGTGCTTCTGGGTGGGGAGGAGCCGCCCGGGGCACCTCCGGCGAAGTCGTAGCCGCCCCGGGAAACCGCACCGCAAGCACCCCGACCGCAGCGCGTTCAGCGCTGCCACCACGGCGGAGCATCCGACGCCACCGGGGGACCCGGACGCCGCCCGCGCGGAATTCCCCGGCTGATCAGGGCAACGGCCGCGACGACGCCCGGCGTTGAGAAAAGCGCGCCGATGACGCCGCCGACGTGCCCTATGCGGAACGTCGTTTTCCACTGGTGGACGAAGAGCCCGGATCGGCGAACTCCCGTTGGTATCTCCGTCGTAAGTAGTGTGCGGAAATGACAAGAAGCGAGCGGATCGCGGACCAGTTGGACCGGCACTGGCAGAAGAACCTGCGGCCGCGGCTGCACGGTCTTGCCGATGAGGAGTACTTCTGGGAGCCGGTACGTGGCTGCTGGAGCATCCGCCCGCGTGGCACGTCGTCCGCACCGATGTCGGAAGGTTCGGGGGAATGGACGATGGACCACGCGTCCCCCGACTCGGTGCCGACGCCGGCGCCGGTGACCACGATTGCCTGGCGGCTGGCGCACATCATCGTCTCCTGCCTGGGCTATCGGGTCGGATGGCACTTCGGCGGCCAGGACGTCGACTCCGGGACATTCGCTTACGCGGGGACCGCTGACGAGGCGCTGAAACAGCTCGACGAGATGTACGGGAGATGGAACGCCGGGGTCCGCGAACTCTCGGACGCCGACCTGGAGAATCCGCCCGCGGTGGGCCCCGAACAGTTCCCCATGGAGGGCATCGTCCTGCACGTCAACAGGGAACTGATCGCTCACGGCGCCGAGATCTCCCTGCTGCGCGACCTCTACCGCTGGCAGGACGGACCCGTACCGCGCCGCATATGACCTTCCGGCAACCGGCAACCGGCAATCAGCTACGACATGTCCGGCGGCGGAGCCGTGGGCGTTCCCGGGATCCGTACCGTCGCCACCGTCCCGCCCCCCGCCGCGTGCGCCAACGTCACCTCGCCGCCGGCCTGTTCGACCGTGCGGGCGACGATGGACAGGCCCAGGCCGGAGCCGGGGAGGGCGCGGGCCGACGGTGAACGCCAGAACCGGTCGAAGACGTGCGGGAGTTCGTCGTCGGGGATGCCGGGGCCGTGGTCGCGGACGGTGAGGACACCGCGCGTGAGCTGGACCTCGATGGTGCCGCCCTCGGGGCTGAACTTCACCGCGTTGTCGAGGATGTTGACGACCGCGCGTTCCAGGGCGGAGGGCTCCGACTGGACGTACCAGGGCTGTACGTCCGCCGTGATCGTCAACTCCGGGCCGCGGAGCCTGGCTCGGCGCAGGGCGGATTCCACGGTGTCCTGGAGCGAGACCACCTGGACGCGCTCACCCCGTTGGCCTTCCGAGCGGGACAACTCCTGCAAGTCGCCGATCAGGGACGCGAGTTCGGTCATCTGTGCCTTCACCGAGGCGAGCAGTGCCTTGCGGTCGGCCGGGGGGATCGGGCGGCCCGTCTCCTCGCTGCGGGTGAGGAGTTCGACGTTCGTACGGAGGGAGGTGAGGGGGGTGCGGAGTTCGTGACCGGCGTCCGCGATGAGTTGCTGTTGCAGCTCGCGGGAGTTGGCGAGGGAGGTGGTCATCGAGTTGAAGGAGCGGGAGAGGCGGGCGATCTCGTCGTCGCTGTCCTCGTCCACGGGGATGCGGACGGCCAAGTCCTCCGTACGGGCCACGTGTTCGACGGCCTCGGTGAGTTTGTCGACGGGACGGAGACCTGCGCGGGCGACCGCCAGACCGGTTGCGCCGGCGCCGACGACTCCGATGCCGGACACGAGGAGGAGGATCAGGGCCAGTTCGTTGAGCGTGTTCTGGGTGCTCTTCAGGGGCACCGCGACGAGGAGTCCGACGTTGGGTCCCGCAGCCCCGGAGGCAGTGGTGGTGGGGGCCACGAAGCGCGTCATCACGCGCACCTCGTTGCCATCCTTGTCCGTGCCGTTGCGGTAGTAGACCCGGTTCTCGATCGCGTTCTTGATCTCGTCCTTGTCGGCCTGGATGACCTTGACCACTCCCGTGGAGTCACCCGAGACGCAGACCTTTCCTTTCTCCGTGACCACCTGGGAGTAGGAGTTCCGGACGATGAAACCGTTGTCGGTCTGCGGGACCGTCTCCGAACAGTTGGTGAGGGCGGACTGGACCTGCGGGATCTGACCGGGCCCCCTCATCGCCGACCTCTGCAGGTCGTTGTCCAACTGCTCGTACAACTTCCCCTGCACGATGAACCAACAGGTCACCGATACCGCCGCCACCCCGAACGCCACCGCCGCCGCGACGAGCATCGCCAGCCGTGACCGGATCGGCAGTGTCCGGAACCGGTGCAGGAACCGGTCGAGGACCTTCTTCACTCCGCGCCACCCTGTCGGAGGACATACCCCACGCCCCGCACCGTGTGCACGAGCCGAGGCTCGCCGCCGGCTTCCGTCTTGCGGCGCAGGTACATCACGTACACATCAAGGGAGTTGGAGGACGGCTCGAAGTCGAAGCCCCAGACCGCCTTCAGGATCTGCTCGCGGGTGAGGACCTGGCGGGGATGCGCCAGGAACATCTCCAGGAGGGTGAACTCCGTGCGGGTCAGCTCGACTTGGCGGCCGTTCCGGGTGACCTCGCGGGTCGCGAGGTCCATGCGGAGGTCGGCGAAGGTGAGGGAGTCGTCCTCGGGGGCGTTCCCGGCGGCGGCCGCCGCCGCGTACGAGCTGCGGCGCAGCAACGCCCGTACCCGCGCGAAGAGTTCGTCGAGTTCGAAGGGCTTGACCAGGTAGTCGTCGGCGCCCGCGTCGAGGCCGGTGACGCGGTCGCCGACCGTGTCGCGGGCCGTGAGCATCAGGATCGGGGTCGTCGTACCGGCGCCCCGCATCCGGCGGGCCGCCGTCAGGCCGTCCATGCGCGGCATCTGGATGTCGAGGACGACCAGGTCGGGCTGGTACGCGGTCGCCTTCTCCAGCGCGTCCGCGCCGTCCACGGCGACCTCGGTGTCGTACCCCTCGAACGCGAGGCTGCGCTGGAGTGCTTCGCGTACCGCCGGCTCGTCGTCGACGATCAGGATGCGCTGGGTGTCACGGTCGCCTTCGGCGGGGCTCATGGGCTGGATTCCTCGGGTGCGGTGGGGCGGGGGGACAACGATCGGCTGGTCGCAATCAGCCTCGCATGTTTCCCGGCCGGTGCGTGAAGAGGGGAGGAAGTGAGAAAAAGGGTGAGATCAGCCTCGCCCTCAATCCTCGATGAGATCAGCCTCGCATCGTCTGGAGGCGGCTCAGCGGCACCTTGCGGTGGTGCGGGCGGGCCGCGTTGGTGCGCAGCCCCATCAGCTCCGGGGCGGGCGCCAGTTCCGGTGCCCGCGCGGCCGGCGCGTGCAGTTCGTACGCCACCCCGAGGGCCAGGCCGAGACCGGCCGCTCCGGTGTCGGTCACCGTGTGCGAAACCTGCTTGATCATGACGTACTCCCTACTGATCACTGCTGATCACTACTGGCCACTGAACTCGGACCGCTGGACTACGGACTCAGCTGTCGGAGCCGCCCGCTCGCAGCGAAGCCAGGTCCGCCTTGACGGTGTTGATCGGGATGGCGAAGCCGATGCCGATGCTTCCGGCCTCGGACGACGAGGAAGAGGAGTCCGAACTGGACGAGTACATCGCGGAGTTGATGCCGATGATGTTGCCGTTCGCGTCGATCAGGGCGCCGCCGGAGTTGCCGGGGTTGAGGGACGCGTCGGTCTGGATCGCCTTGTACGTCGTCGTGGACGAACCGGTGTCGCCGTTGAACTGCTGGCCGCCGAACTGGAACGGCCACTGGCCGCTGCCGCCCGAGTCCTGGCTCTGGCTCTGGCTCTCGTCGGTCGAGACGGTCACGTCACGGTTCAGGGCGGAGACGATGCCGCTGGTGACCGTGCCGGTCAGACCCTCGGGGGAGCCGATCGCGACGACCGTGTCGCCGATCTGGACGCCGGCGGAGTTGCCGAGGGTGGCCGCCTTCAGGCCGGAGGCGTTCTCCAGCTTGAGGAGCGCGAGGTCCTTCTTGCTGTCGGTGCCGACGACCTTCGCGGTGTACGACTTGCCGTCGCTCGTCTTGACCTTGACCGAGGTGGCGCCGGAGATGACGTGGTTGTTGGTGACGACCTCGCCGCCGGAGGTGATGATCACGCCGGCGCCGGTCGACGAGCCGTTGCTCAGGGTGGCCTCGACCTCGACCACGCTCGGGCTGACGGTCGCGGCGATCGTGGCGACGTCGCCCTTCTTGCTGGAGGGCACGACGGCCGTGGTGGTGCTGGAGGTGGCGACGGTGTCCTTGCCGGTCAGCTCCTGGAAGGCGTACGCCGTACCGCCACCGACGGCCGCGGCGACGATCGCCACGGCGGCGAGCAGCGCGAGCGGACCCCGGGTGCGCTTCTTGGGCTTGGGCGCCTCGCCCTGGACGTGGGTGAGGAGAGCCGTGTCGCCGCCGCCGTGGCCGCTGCCGTCAGCGGCGAGAGCCCCGCCGTCACCGCCATACGCCCCGCCGTCACCGCCGTACGCTCCGCCGTCGGCGCCGAAGGCGGCCTGCGGGGCGGGCGAGGGGGCGGGAGCCTGAGCCGGCCAGCCGGTCGCGGCCGGCTGCTGCGTCTGCTGGACGGGCTGAGCCTGCGGTACCGGCTGAGCCTGCTGCGCCGGCTGGTAGGCCGGCGGGGGCGGCCACTCCGGGTTCACGGGAGAAGAGGCGTGCTGCTGCTGGGGGTACGCCTGCGGCTGGTCGCCCTGGGGGGTCTCGTACTCGCCGCTGCGGCGGAAGCTCTCGGTCATGGAACAGAGCCTGTCGCGGGATCATGAGAGGTACCTGAGTGCCCGCTGAGAAGCCCGACAGAACCTCGTATGCCCGATATAAAGACGCCAGATCCCCGGAAACTCGGGGAATCCAGAGGGTCTCAGCCCTCGCAGCCGCAGGACTGCCGTATCACCAGCCGCGACGGGAACACCTTCAGCCGCTCGCGCCGCGAACCCGCCACCCGCAGGCCGTCGTCGAGGACGAGGTCCACGGCCGCGCGGGCCATCGCCGGGCGGTCCGAGGCGATCGTCGTCAGCTTCGGGTCGGCCAGGGCCGCTTCCTTGATGTCGTCGAAGCCGATGACACCCAGCTCGCGCGGTACGTCGATGCGCAGCTCGCGCGCGGCCCGCAGCAGGCCGATCGCCTGGTCGTCGGTGGAGCAGAAGATCGCGGGCGGCCGCCGGGGTCCGGAGAGGATGCCCAGGGCGACCTGGTAGGCGTCGTAGCGGTTGTACGGGGCCTCGAAGAGGCGGTCCTCGGTGGGCAGGCCGGCCTCGGCCATCGCGCGCCGCCAGCCCTCGACGTGGTCGGAGACCGGGTCACCGACGGACGGCGTCTCCGCCGTACCGCCCATACAGGCGACGTATTCGTAGCCGTGCTCAAGGAGATGGCGTACGGCGAGCTGGGCGCCGCCGAGGTCGTCCGTGACGACGGCCACGTCGTCGATCGCCTCGGGGCGTTCGTGGAGGAGGACGACGCGGGCGTCCCACGCCTCGATCTCCGCGGCGGCGTTGTCGTTCAGCGCGTGGCTGACGAGGATCAGGCCGGAGACGCGCATTCCGAGGAACGCGCGCAGGTAGTGGACCTCGCGCTCGCCCACGTAGTCGGAGTTGCCGACCAGCACCATCTTTCCGCGCTCGGACGCGGCCTGTTCGACCGCGTGCGCCATCTCCCCGAAGAAGGGCTGGCGCGCGTCCGGCACGATCAGGCCTATGAGGTCCGTACGCCGCGACGCCATGGCCTGGGCCACCCGGTCGGGTCGGTACCCCAGTTCCTTGATCGCGGCGAGGACACGCTCGCGCGTGGCCGGGGCAACCGGCCGGGGTCCGTTGTTGATGACATAACTGACGACGGCAGTCGACGTCCCTGCCAGCCGCGCTACATCATCCCGAGTCACCTTGGCCACGCGCGGAGTCTACGCGGATGGACCCGCTCTGGGCAGGGCGTTTCGAAGCTTCTCTCAGCTTCCGCGCACCATCTCCGCGCGGAGGCGACACCGACAAGCGACGCCCTGCCCGGATGCGGTTACGCCTCGGCCGGGATCTCGGCGGCGTCCAGCGCGGCCGAATCGGCCGTACCGTCCGCATCCTCCGGCTTTGCGTCGGCGAGAGCGGCGCTTGCCTTGAGCTTGGCCTCCTCGCCGCCCCGGTCACCCTTCTCCGGGGTAACGAATCGATAACCGACGTTCCGGACGGTCCCGATCAGCGACTCGTGCTCGACTCCGAGCTTCGCGCGCAGGCGTCGTACGTGGACGTCGACCGTCCGCGTACCGCCGAAGTAGTCGTAGCCCCAGACCTCCTGGAGCAGCTGCGCGCGCGTGAAGACGCGGCCCGGGTGCTGGGCGAGGTACTTGAGGAGCTCGAACTCCTTGAAGGTCAGGTCGAGGACCCGGCCCTTGAGCTTCGCGGAGTACGTCGCCTCGTCCACGGAGAGATCGCCGTTGCGGATCTCCATGGGGGAGTCGTCGTTGACGATCTGCTGGCGGCCCATGGCCAGGCGCAGTCGCGCCTCGACCTCGGCCGGTCCCGCCGTGTCGAGCAGTACGTCGTCGATGCCCCAGTCGGCGGTGACGGCGGCGAGGCCGCCCTCGGTGACGACGAGGATGAGTGGACAGCCCGGACCGGTGGACCGGAGGAGCTGACACAGGCTGCGCACCTGGGGCAGGTCACGGCGGCCGTCGATCAGGATGACGTCGGCACCTGGGGTGTCGACGAGAGCTGGGCCTTCCGCCGGTGCCACGCGCACGTTGTGCAGCAGCAGGCCAAGGGCCGGAAGCACCTCCGTAGACGGCTGGAGGGCATTGGTCAGGAGCAGCAGAGAACTCATATGTCTGGTTCCTCCTCGGTCCCTGCGAGGACGTATGCGGCACTGCGGCATTGCGGCGATGCTCTGTGCTGACGGGGGCCTTGTATCACCGGCGGCCACCTGTGGTTTCCCGTGGTGTACCGCTTCGTATACAACGCTCCCGAAAGCACAAAAGGACCCGGGGGCTTCGCTGCCCGAGTCCTCTGTCCAGCAGAATAGCCCACATGAGCGCTGGTACGGCAGGTCATGTGGCACGATCCACCGTTCGTCCGAACTCTGAGACGATCAGACGTACACCTTTGCGGACGTTTCTGCACACCGACGACGGGGTGACGATCGATTCCGTATACGAACCGGGAGCGGCCGTATACGACGCCTCCCGGTCACCTTCCGGTGATCCGGTGTTCGTCGTGGCGCACGGTTTCACGGGCGATGTGGACAAGCCTCATGTACGCCGGGTCGCCGAGGCGTTCGCGCAGTACGGGGCCGTGGTCACCTTCTCCTTCCGGGGTCACGGCGCCTCCGGCGGACGCTCCACCGTGGGCGACCGCGAGGTGCTCGATCTGGCCGCGGCGGTCGCCTGGGCGCGCGAGCAGGGGCACGCGCGCGTGGTCACCGTCGGCTTCTCGATGGGCGGTTCGGTGGTGCTGCGGCACGCGGCGCTCTACGGCTCCCGGGCGCACGCCGACGGCCGGAGGCGCGAGGGGCGCACGGAAGCGCACACGGACGCGGTGGTTTCCGTGAGTGCGCCGGCCCGCTGGTACTACAGGGGGACGGCCCCCATGCGAAAGCTCCACTGGCTGGTGACCCGCCCCGAGGGCCGGCTGGTCGGCCGCTACGGCCTCAACACCCGTATCGAGCGCAGGGGTTGGGACCCGGTACCGGTCTCCCCGGTCGAGGCGGTCCCGCGCATCGCGCCCACCCCCCTGCTCATCGTGCACGGCGACCGCGACGGCTATTTCCCCGTCGACCACCCCCGGATGCTGGCCGAAGCCGCCGCCGACCACGCCGAACTCTGGCTGGAGCCGGGCATGGGCCACGCCGAGCACGCGGCCGCCGACGACCTGTTGGCCCGTATCGGGCGCTGGGGCAGTTCACAGGACAGTTAGCCTGACGGGTGTTGACGCCGAGTCCGTCGACACCGATCTACCGAGGAAGCGAGCACATGCCAAAGGTCACGGTGCGCTACTGGGCCGCCGCGAAGGCCGCGGCCGGCATCGCCGAGGAGCCGTACGACGCGGTCACCCTCGCCGAGGCCCTCGCAGCCGTCCGCGAGCGACACCCCGGGGAGCTCGCCCGCGTACTGCTGCGATGCTCGTTCCTCGTCGACGGTGACCCCGTGGGCACCCGCGGACATGAGACGGTACGGCTGGCCGAGGGCGGCACGGTCGAGGTGCTCCCGCCGTTCGCAGGAGGATGAGCGATGAGCAACCAGCCGTATGAGGGCTACGACGAGAACTACGACGCGTACGCCCAGCAACAGCAGCCCCAACAGGCCCAGGCGCAGGCACAGGCGTGGCCCGGGCACCAGCAGCAGGCGTACGACGATCCGCAGGCGGCCCAGCAGTACACCCAGCAGTGGCAGGGCCAGACCTGGGACACCCAGGTCCACCAGGCCATGCCGCCCGCGCCCGCTCCCGCCGCCGCGGACACCGCGTACCTGCCGCCGCAGAACCAGCAGGCACCCCAGGCCTACGACCCCTACGCGCAGGCCCAGGCGTACGCCCAGCCGCCCAGACCCGAGGTGCAGCCGCCGGCCGTCCCCGAGGCTCCTTCCGCCGGAGAGGGCTACGGCCCGCCCTCCCTCGCCGGCAACGCCCGGATCACCGACGCCCAGCGGGCCCGGCTTGAGGGCCGTTCGCCGATCATCGAGCCCGGGATGCAGCCGGCCGCCCTCACCGCCGTACTGGGACTGCTGCTCGCGGTCACCGCGCAGGCCGGGTCGTACGCCCTCGTCGTACCGCTCGTCATCCTTCAGGCGGTGACGGCCGCGGGCTGGTTCCGGCTGAACGGGATGTGGCCCGCCCGGCAGGGCATCGCGCTGGCCTTCGCGGGCGCGCTCGTCGCGGACGGGGCGCTGCTCGCGGCCGGGCGGGAGAACGGCCCCGCCGCGATCCTCGGCACCCTCGGTGTCTGGGTCCTGCTCTCCCTCGTCATGCAGCTGCGTTCGCACGCCGACCCGGACACCCGGATCACGAGCCTGATGGCGACGGTCGCCTCGGCGGCCCTGGCCATCGTCGCGGCCGGCCACCTCGCGGCCGAGCCGGACGCGGTGACGGTCGGCGCGGCCGCGGTCGCGGTGGCGATCCTGGCCCGCGCGCTGCCGCTGCCGACCGTGGCGTCGGTCGTCGTCTCGCTCCTGGCCGCGGCCGGTGCGGGTATCGCCGTCGGCGGGATGACGGGCATGGGCGCGAAGGGCGCGCTGCTCGGCGCGGGTGCGGCGGTCTGCGCGCTGATCGGCCACCGGGTGGCGAGCTACGACTACCCGTCCCGCTTCGTCCACTTCACGGCCGGTGTGGCCCTCCCGCTCGCCGCGGCGGCCCCGGCGGTGTACCTGCTGGGACGGGCGCTCGTCTAACGCGGGCGGTCAAGTGCCGTGTCGTAGGGGGTAGTTAAGAGCCCTGTCACAGGTGATCGACAATTTCGCGATACACGTGTCCGACAGGACTACTCTCGCGCTGGGCGGCCACTAGGTCGTCGTACCGCTTTCGTCGACGACCACCGGGTGGGGATCTCCGTACATGCGCGGGCTACGAATACTTCTGATCGTCGTGGTGATTCTGGGTGCCCTGTTCGTGGTCGTGGACCGGGTCGCGCTCCACTTCGCGGAGGAGGAGGCGGCGTCCAAGGTGAAGACCAGCGAGAACCTGGCCAGCACTCCCGACGTCTCCATCAAGGGCTTCCCCTTCCTCACCCAGGTCGCCTCCGGTGAGCTGGACGACGTGGAACTCGGCGTCGGCCAGTACGAGGCCCCGACCGGCAACACGGGCGCCTCCGGCGGTGCCACCACGATCCGGATCGACGACCTCAAGGCCGACATGAAGGACGTCAAGTTCTCCGGCGACTACAGCTCCGCCACGGCGGCCAGTGCGACGGGCACCGCGAGCATCTCCTACGACCAGCTGCTCAAGGCCGCCAAGTCCGCGCCGACGCCCGTCTTCACCGGTGTCACGGCCCAGATCGTCAGCCTCTCCGACGGCGGTGACGGCAAGATCAAGGCCGACATGAAGGTCACGGTCACGGGCGTCGGGACGACCACGTATCCGGTGCTCAGCACGGTCACCGTCGTGGGCAACACGGTGAAGGTGCACGCGGACAACCTGCCCAAGCTGGTCGTCGACCTCGCCGACTCCCGGGTCCGCTCGATCACCGACTTCCAGCAGACGCTCGACCAGCTGCCGGGCGGCGTGAAGCTGGACAGTGTGCAGGCCGCGAAGAGCGGTGTGGACATCAAGGTGAAGGGTTCGAACGTCAGGCTGGCCGGGTAGGTCGAGGTCCGGGTGGGCAGCTTCTGTCCGAGGGGCGAGACGTCGATGTCCGTGCGGCAGGGGAATTAACCGCCGCGCAGGCCCGGATTCCCGGTCGTAGGGCCTCCAGTAGCTTTCCCGTCTCACATGACGGACGATCGCGTCTCAAAATACGACACACCGGTGACATGTCCGGCGATCCGTCCCTACGATCGACCCTATGAAGCGCCAGGCGGACGACCTCACGAAGCGGCGGGCAGTAGACCTGTGCCGCGTCGCCGCCATGCTCTGTCGCACTTTCTGAGCGGAAGCGCAGGCTTCTGTCTTCCCCCCCCCCCGTGCCCCTGATCAGGGGCACCCGCGCGAGCGCGCACCCCTCTCTCACGCACCGCACCGCCGTAACTGCCCCGGAGGAGAAAAGCATGAGCCGCAGTGACGTCCTGGTCGACGCCGACTGGGTCGAGGCCAACCTCGACAACCCGAGCGTGGCGATCGTCGAGGTCGACGAGGACACGTCCGCGTACGAGAAGAACCACATCAAGAACGCGATCCGGATCGACTGGACGAAGGACCTCCAGGACCCGGTACGCCGTGACTTCGTCGACCAGGAGGGCTTCGAGAAGCTCCTGTCCGGCAAGGGCATCGGCAACGACACGCTGGTGATCCTCTACGGCGGCAACAACAACTGGTTCGCGTCGTACGCCTACTGGTACTTCAAGCTCTACGGCCACGACAACGTCAAGCTCCTCGACGGTGGCCGCAAGAAGTGGGAGCTGGACGCCCGCGAGCTGGTGGAAGAGGTCCCCTCCCGCCCCGCCACCGACTACAAGGCCAAGCCGCAGAACACCGCGATCCGCGCGTTCCGCGACGACGTCGTGGCCTCCATCGGTACGCAGAACCTGGTCGACGTCCGTTCGCCCGACGAGTTCAGCGGCAAGCTGCTCGCGCCGGCGCACCTTCCGCAGGAGCAGTCGCAGCGTCCGGGCCACGTCCCGTCCGCCCGCAACATCCCGTGGTCGAAGAACGCCAACGACGACGGCACCTTCAAGTCGGACGACGAGCTCAAGGAGCTCTACGCCGAGGAGGAGGTCGACCTCGCCAAGGACACCATCGCGTACTGCCGTATCGGCGAGCGCTCGGCCCTGACCTGGTTCGTGCTGCACGAGCTGCTCGGTGTCGAGAACGTCAAGAACTACGACGGTTCCTGGACCGAGTACGGCTCCCTGGTCGGCGTTCCGATCGAGCTCGGCGCCAACAAGTAAGCAACCGCACCACCGCTGCGACCTGAAGGAAACCAAGACATGTGTGGAGCGAAGGCCGGCGGCCCCGACGCCTCGACGATCAAGCCCGGTGAGACCACCATCCAGGGCCAGGTGACGCGCAACGGCGAGCCGGTGACGGGCTACGTCCGTCTCCTGGACTCGACCGGCGAGTTCACCGCGGAGGTCCCGACCTCCGCGACGGGCCAGTTCCGCTTCTACGCGGCCGAAGGCACCTGGACCGTCCGCGCCCTCGTTCCGGGCGCCACCGCCGACCGCACGGTGGTCGCCCAGACGGGCGGCCTGGCGGAGGTCGCGATCGCCGTCTGATCACCGTCTGACGGCAGAGTCTGACCGCTGAGGGGCCGCACCTGTTCTGGGTGCGGCCCTTTGGCGTGCTCAGGCCTACCCTTGAAGGATGCTGGCACGTCGTCGTCGCGTGTACTTCGTCATGATGGGCATCTGCATCGGGCTCTTCGTCCTGGCCTGGGGAGTCGTGCGGATCTGGTCGGTGCCCGCGGCCGTGGGGATGTGTGTGGTCGCGATGCTGATCCCGCCGGTCGCCGCCATGGTCGCCAACCGGCGCGGCCCCGACGACCGTTGGTGGGACGACCCGTCCGGCGACCCCAAGTCCGACGAGTGGTGGGACGAGCTGGACGGCAAGAAGCGCCGCCAGTAAGGGAAGCGGCGAGCGGGTAGAGGGCGGGAATGTCGCCTACGAGACTGTCCACCGTGGTGCTCGACGCGCGGGACGCGCACGAGCTGGCCGGCTTCTACCTGCGCCTGCTCGGTTACGTGATCCGGGCCGAGGAACCCGACTGGGTCCTGATCGGCCCGCCCGACGGCGGCACCGGCCTCTCCTTCCAGACCGAGCCGGAGTACGTCCCGCCGGAGTGGCCCACCAGGAACCCCGGCGAGCAGCAGATGATGCTGCACCTCGACATCGAGGTCGACGACCTGGAGGGCGAGGCCGAGCGGGCCGTACACGAGGGGGCCACGCTCCACGCCCACCAGCCGCAGGACGACGTACGGGTCCTGCTGGACCCGTCCGGCCACCCCTTCTGCCTGTGGCGACAGGAGCAGGGGGTGTGACCGAGGGGCGTCAGGCGGCTCAACCGGAGGCGGGCCGCAGGTTGTTCATGAGCAGGCCGAGGGTGAACTCGAAGCGGTCGGGGCCGGTGCCGGAGATCAGCTCGGCGGCATGGCGTCGGGTCTGCGGGAACTTCTCGGCCGGCAGTGCGGTGAAGCGGTCCAGCAACTCCTCGTGGCTGAGCACCCATTCCGGATCCTGGTGCCGGCGCCGTTGTCGGACCAGTGACTGTTCCAGTGCGTAGGCGCTGACGTAGAGGGACAGCGCGTCGCGGGCCCATCCGGCCGTCCTCGGTTCGATGCCGCCCGCGAGCAGGATCGCCAGGATTCCCTCGCCGACCCGCAGCGTGTCCAGGCTGGTCGGCACCATGGCCAGCGCGGCGCGCGAGACTCCGGGGTACTTCAGGTACAGGTCGCGGATCTGCGTGTACACCCCGACCAGTTGCCCGCGCCAGGCGGCCGGGTCCGGTTCGGGGAGCACGACCTCGGCGTAGAGCCTGCCGATCAGCAGGTCGTCGATGTCGTCCTTGTTGACGATGTGCGCGTACAGCGACGACGGGCCGGTGCCGAGCACGGCGGCGACCCGGCGGATGGTCAGCGCGTCGTACCCCTCGGTGGCGACGACCTCCAGGGCGGCGTCGGTGATCCGCTCGACGGTGATCGGCTTCTTGCGGGTTGCGCGGCGCTCACGGGGATCGCGGCGCTCGCGGGGATCGGCTGGCATGCCCACCACCCTACCTTGACACGAACTTAGTTCGTTGAGTAGAACTTAGATCGCAAGAACGAACTAAGTTCGTCAAAGAGGACTTGGTTCGTGTCGATATCCCGGAGGTACGTCATGCGAGTGTCCGTAGTCGGAGCCGGTCTGGGAGGCCTCGCTCTCGCGCAGGGGCTGCGTGGTGCCGGCATCGAGGCCGACGTGTTCGAGCGCGACCCGGGGATCGTCGCCCGGTTCCAGGGCTACCGGCTCGTGCTGAACCCGACCGGTTTCCAGGCGGTGCGCGACTGCCTGCCGACGCGCTGGCACCCGCTGCTGGACGAGATCGTCATGGACGCCTCCGCCGAGCAGCTGGTCCTTGACCCGCGGCTGAACGAGATCGGCAGGCTCGGCGCGGGCCGGACCGGCATCGTGGTCGACCGGCAGGTGCTGCGACACCTGTTGCTGACCGGCCTCACCGTGCACACCGATGCCGCGCTGACCGGCTACGACGTGCTGGCCGACGGCACTGTCCAAGCCCGGTTCGCCCACCGCGACCCGGCCACCGCCGACCTGCTCGTCGGCGCGGACGGCGTCACCTCCGCGGTCCGCGGGGTGCTGTCGCCGCGGACCGCCCCGACCGACACCGGCGTCCGGTTCGTCATCGGCCGCACCCCGCTGACCGACGAGTTCGCCGGCCTGTCCAAGGCGTACGGCTCGAAGATCGCGGGCGACGGCGTCAGCCTGCTGCTCGGCGCGATGCGCTTCCGCACCCCGCCGAAGCAGGCCGCCGAGCAGCTGGCCCCCGACGTCACGCTGCCCGACATCGGCGACTACGTGCGCTGGGCCATGATCCTGCCGTCGAACGGTTCGCTGGAGGATCTGACCGCGCAGGACGCCGTGCTGTCCAGGATGGAAGGCTGGCACCCGGAGCTGCGCGCGCTGATCGAGCAGGCCGACCCGGACAACAGCACGCTGCTGTCCATCCGGGTGGTCAAGCCCGGTGAGCGCTGGGCGTCCGGCCCGGTCACGCTGCTCGGCGACGCGATCCACGCGACCTCCCCGACCGGGGGCAACGGCGCGAACACCGCGCTGCGCGACGCCGACCTGCTGCGCCGCTGCCTGATCGATGCCGACGAAGGCCGCCGGGATCTGCTCGGCGCGGTCGGCGACTACGAGCGGCAGATGTTCGAGTACGGCGCGGATGCCGTGCGCAGCAGTCTTGAGAAGCTGCCCGCGTTCGCGCCTGAAGCGAAACTGTCCTGAGGCGTTCCGGGTGTTGATGCGGACGCCTACGCACTCACGTCGTCGCGATGATCGCCATCAGCAGGCCGCCGATGCACATCGCGGTGAGCGCCCCGGTCCAGAAGGCGTCCTCGCGCAGGGCCCGGGGTGCGCGGAACCGTCGTCGGCGGCGGGTGGGTACGGGTGTGGGTGTGGGTGCGGCTGGTGGTGCCGGGGGCTGCTGCTGTCGTACGACGGGCAAGGGCGGCGCGGGTGGCATGAGTGGGGGCGGTACCGCCTGGGCCGGGGGGACCTGGATCAGCTGGTGAGGGCGGGGACGGTTCATACGGGGTGGGCCTCGCTGCGGTGTTTGCGGAGCAGGACGTTCGCGTCGGTCTCGGCGCTGTAGTCACGCGCCGTGCGTGCGGCGGCCCGGACCTCGGCCAGTTCGGCGCACCCCGCGCAACCGGGCGCCGGCTGCGGCGGTACGGCGACCAGGAACGGGGCGTCGGTCCGCGCGCGGTGGTTCGCCGCGCGGACCCCGGCGCGTAGGCGCTCCGCGTCCGTGGCCGGGCGAAGTGACCCGGGGTCGGCCTGCCATTCGCGCCCACCGCCCACCGGACGCAACAGCGCGTAGGGCCCCGCCTTGTCCTGGTACTCGCCGACCGTGTCGGTCGCCGGGTCGTAGAGCAGCGTTCCGGGTTCCATCGGCGCCTCCTCCTCTTCCTTTTTGTGTAACTTCCATACAGAATGCGACAGTTGGGCTACTCTGTGCAGTCCTGGGTGTGTTACGAGGATGGCCCAGGTCGGAGGCGGACGCAGCGCCAACGGGTTCAACTTCCGCGCCTGGCGCGCCAAATTCCACAAATTCCACAGCATCAGGAGGTCGCGATGCCGCAACGGCTGGTGGTCACGGCGCTGAGCCATGAGCCCAGGAAGCGGTTTGCCGAGGAACTGGTGAGGTTGAGGCGTGAACGGGGCCTGAGTCTGCGGGAGTTGGGGAAGGCGTTGGGGTGGGACGCGTCGCAGTTCGGGAAGATGGAGCGTGGGGGCACGCTGGGTGGGCCCGAGGTCGTGCAGGCGTTGGATCAGTTCTATGGGACGGCGCCGCTGCTACTCACCTTGTGGGAGTTGGCAGTTGGTGATCCGACGCAGTTCAAGGAGCAGTACCGGCGGTACATGATTCTGGAGGCCGAGGCGATGAGCCTGTGGCACTACTCCGTGAGCGCCCCGCCAGGTCTGCTGCAAACGGACGGGTACGTGCGCGAAGCGCTCGCGGTGGGTTGGATCAAGAGCCACGAGTTGGACCAGCAGGTCGAGGCACGTGGAGGGCGGCGAATGTTGCTGGAGGGGGAGGATGCGCCCTCGTTCCGAGCCGTCCTCTCCGAGGCGGTACTGCGCACGCCTCTGCGTGATGTGAGGGCGTGGCGGGAACAGTTGGAGCACCTGGCGGAGATGGCGCAACGCCCGAACATCACCATCCAGGTGCTGCCGTTAAGCGTTGGCCCGCACGGCCTGATGAACACCGCCGTGAAGTTCCTGCGGCTGCTGGACGGTCGCACCATCGCCTACACCGAGAACGACCTGCGAGGCGAACTGATCGAAGAAAACGCCTCAGTTGAGGAGCTTCAACGTAGGTACGATTCGGTGCGTGACCTGGCGCTGTCTCCGGCCGAGTCGCGAACGTTCATCCTGAGGATGTTGGAGGAAGTCCCTTGCGAGCCATCGACCTAAACGGTGTGACGTGGCGGAAGAGCAGCTACAGCAACACGAGTGGCGGCGACTGCATCGAGGTGTCCGACGACTTCCTGATCGCCGCCGACTGGCACAAGAGCAGCTACAGCAACACGAGTGGCGGGGAATGTATCGAGTTCGCCCCCAACCTCCCCGCAGTCGTCCCCGTCCGTGACACCAAAAACCCCACCCACGGCACCCTGGTCTTCGGCGTGGACGCCTGGGCGGAGTTCGTAGGCTCGGTCAAGGGGCGGGCTCAGTAGACCAACGCCTGCGTACCGTCGGCCATAACCTCCTGTACGAACACCTGCGCCCCGGCGATCCGTACGCCCTCGATGACATCCTTCTCCGTGATGTCCCGCCGGGCCGCGCACTGCGTGCACAACGTGACGCGGCCCGCGGCCAGGATCGAGTCGATCAGGTCGGGCAGCGGGGCGGCATGCGGGAGTTCGAACTCGGCGGCGCGGCCCGGCAGGGCGAACCACGCGGACTCACCGGTGAGCCAGAGCGAGACGTCCACTCCGCTGGCAACGGCGACGGCAGCCACCGTAAACGCCTGTGAGCAGCGTTCGGGGGCGTCGGCCCCTGCCGTCACCTTGATCACGAGCTTCTTCGACATGACCGAATCGTAATCAACTCCCATACAACTCCATGCGTCGGCCACGGGTCTCCTGTGCGCGCATATGGAATGCGCACGTCATGTTCCGTGGGGGACGTCTTGGAAGTACCGGAAGAATCCATCGAAGAAGTACCGGAGCCGGAGCCGGAGTTGGGCCCGGAGACAGAGCCGGAGCATCAGCCGGAGACAGAGCCGGAGTCGGGGCCCGCGCCCCGCCCGCGCCGCCGGGGCCGTACCACCCTCCTCATCGCCGTCGCCGCCGTGCTCGGGGTCGTAGCCGGTACCTGTACGGGTTTCCTCGTCCAGGCGAACCGCGCACCCGACAAGCTGCCCTCGCTCTCGCAGGCCACGCTCACGCAGGCGAAGGGGCCGGCTCCCGAGCCCCTGTCCGCCGCGCAGGACCGCAAGGTCAAGGTCGACGGCGACCTGCGCAAGCTGCTGCTGAAGAAGCCGAGCGGGGCGAAGACCGCCACCTACTCGCTGGGCAGCGACGGGTGGCTGGACCTGGCCGAGTACTCCGAGATGTTCACGGAGCCCGACGAGGCCTTCGGCTACCAGGTCGACAAGGAGTTCCGGCGAGCCGCCGTCACCCAGTGGGGCGAGGGCACGCGCGACGTCCGGATCGTCCTGGAGCAGTACCGCCAGGTGACCGACCTCGGAGCCTCCGACACCGTCACCGACTCCTTCTACTGGGCCGAACGCAAGTCCCACACCAGCAGTTGGGCCATCCCCGGCACGGGCGACGGAATGGCGTACGTCCACGGCGCCTCGGCCGACGGCGTGTACAGCGCCGAGGCCCACGCCTGGCGCGGGGACGTCGCCCTGGAGATCTGGGTCTACGACACGAAGCCGATCCCGAAGAAGAAGATCATGGATCTGGCCGAGCGGCAGATGGAGCGGCTGTGACCGAGAACCAGTCCGGAGAGGTCGGAGAGTTCGGAAAGGCCGGCGAGGTGGGCGAGGTCGGCGAGGTCGGCGAGGTGGAGTTCGTGGAACCGCCCGCGCCCGCAGCCGCGCCCGAAGCCGAAGCCGTACCTGGAGCCGAGGCCGAGCCCGAGGCCCCCAAGAAGCCCGTCCGCAGGGGTCGTATCGCCGCGGTCGCCGGCTCCGTCCTGCTCGCCCTCGCTGTCGTCGGCGGGGTCGGATACACCGTCGTGACCGTGAACGGCGCCGACCGGGACGCGGGCGCCCCCGTGTGGAAGTTCCCCAAGGACCCGGCCGAGCACAAGGCCGCGCCGGCGAAGGGACTGCGGGGCGTGCTCCAGCCGTACACCGCCAACGGGTACGTCCGCGGGCCGGACATCGCCGAGTTCGGGAACGACGCCGAGCTGACCGGGCGCGAGGCCACGGCTCTGCGCAAGGAGGAGTTCAGCGGCCTGCCCCGCTCCCAACGGCTCCTGCTGGAGAAGCAGATCGACCGGGAGCAGATCAAGGGCCTGGCCATGCGCAGCTACCTCTATCCCGCCGCCGACGAGATCAGTACGTACACCGTCGAGGTCCAGCTGGTCCAGATGGACGAGAAGGCCGCACGGAGCCTCACCACGTACGAGAACGAACTCCTGGGCACGGTGACCGTGTTCCGCAAGGGTCCCGCCGTCCCGGGCCACAAGGACGCGAAGTGCTTCCTGCCGAAGTACGAGGCCGGGGAGAAGCTCAGCGACATGCTCTGCTTCGCGTCCGCGGGCGACGTCATGGTCACCCTCAACGCGTCCGGGACCAAGTCGATGGACACGAAGGAGATCGCGTCGTTCCTGAGCGATCAGCTCGACCGCATCAAGACGACGGGGGAAGCGGTATGACCGAGCAGCGAGACATGGCGACTCCAGAGGAGACCCTCGCGGCGACTCCGGTTGAGACCCTCGCGGCGCCTCCGGCGGAGACCTCGGTTGAGACCCCGGCCGCAACTTCGGCCGCGATCTCGGTGGAGACACCGGTGGAGACCTCGACGGAGGCTATGGTCGCGACCTCGGCGGAGACCCCGGCCGCGATCCCGGAGCCGACCTCGGCGGAGACCTTGGCCGCGACCCCGGTGGAGACTCCGGCCGCGACCTCGGCGGAGACCCCGGCCGCGATCCCGGAGCCGACCTCGGCGGAGAGCCTGGCCGCGATGCCGGCGGAGACCCCCGCCGCGACCTTGGCCGCGATCACGGCCGAAACCCCGGCCGTGATCCCGCCCATGCCGGAAGCGCCTCCGCTGGTGCCCGTGCCGCAGGCCCCGGTCCGGGTGCGCAAGGAGCGGCGGGTGCTGCGGGGCATCCTGCGCTGGACCGCGGCCGTCGTGGTGTTCGTGGCGGCCGGGGCGGGAACGGCGTACGGCATCACGCAGATGAAACGGACCGACGTACCCGGTCTCGCGACCGCGTCGGACGGGCGCTGGGACTACCCGGAGATCGTCATGCCGCCGCTGCCCTCCGGCAGCCCGGGTCCGTTCGCCGCGGACAACAAGGCGAATTCCCACTACGCGGACCTGCGCGCGCTGGTCCTGCCGGCGCCGAAGGGCGCCAAGGCGGACGCGTCGCTGCGCGGCACGGACGGCTGGCTGCCGACGAAGACGTTCCTCGCCCAGTACGCCGACGCGGACGACCGCAAGGAGCTCGGCCAGAAACTGACCGACGACGGCCTCCGCCACATCACGTCCCGCGGTTGGACCACGCAGGACGGCACGCACACTCGCATCTACCTGCTCCAGTTCGACACCGCGATCGCCGCCGACGAACTGTTCTCGCCGGGTCTCATCTCGTACGACAGCCCGGTCTACGCCCTGACCGGCGCCCCGGCCACCAGCTACAACGACGCGATCAAGACCGAGATCCTCGCCAAGAACGTCAAGGCCTCGGCATACACCGAGGACAAGCCGTACGGCGCCGAGGAGGTACGTCAGGCCTACCTCTCGGCCGGCGACACCCTCGCGCTGGTCGTCCAGTCCCACAAGGGAGTCGCGAAGGCGGTCCCGTTCGAGCAGACGCTGACGCTCCAGAGCCAGCTGCTCGACTAGCCGTACCTCACCGTGAGCACCGGGCCCCAGCCGCGTAAGCTGGGGCCCGGCCCTGTGTACATGCGTACCGCACCACGCTCATCCGAGGAGCACCCGTGTTGGAGATCTTCTTCGAAACCCTGCTTGTCCTGGTCTGCGTCGGCGTGCTCGCCTTCGCCGGACTGAGCGTGAAGAAGCTGTACCAGGGCCAGCGCTGACCCCCACCGAGGAACTGCTGACGTCATGATCGAGATCCCGTCCGACCTCCACAAGGACCTGGTCCCCCTCGTCTTCCTGCTCGGCGACTGGGCCGGCGCGGGCGTGCACGACTTCCCGGGCTCCGAGAAGTGCAACTTCGGCCAGGAGGTCTCCTTCAGCCACGACGGCCGTGACTTCCTGGAGTACCGCTCCCACACCTGGGTCCTGGACAACGACGGCAACAAGGTCCGCCCCCTGGAGACCGAGTCCGGCTTCTGGCGCATCGACGCCGACCGCAAGGTAGAGGTCACGATGACCCGCGACGACGGAGTCGTCGAGATCTGGTACGGCGAACTCGCCAAGCAGAAGCCCCAGATCGACCTCGTCACGGACGCCGTCGCCCGCACGGCCGCCTCCGGCCCGTACACCGGCGGCAAGCGCCTCTACGGCTACGTCAAGAGCGACCTCATGTGGGTCGGCGAGAAGCAGACCCCCGAGGTCGAACTCCGCCCCTACATGTCCGCCCACCTGAAGAAGATCGTCACCCCGGACGACGTCGAACGCTGGGCGAAGGCCCTCCCGGACGACATGCCGGACGACGGGATCGCTTTCTTCAAGTAGCTCTAGACTTCCAGTGTGGTGAGCACCGACTGGAAAAGTGATCTGCGGCAGCGCGGCTACCGGCTGACCCCGCAGCGGCAACTCGTGCTCGAAGCCGTGGACACCCTGGAGCACGCGACCCCCGACGACATCCTCATCGAGGTGAGGAAGACGGCGTCGGGGGTCAACATCTCCACGGTGTACCGGACCCTGGAGCTCCTCGAAGAGCTCCAGCTGGTCAGTCACGCGCATCTGGGGCACGGGGCGCCGACGTACCACCTCGCCGACCGGCATCACCACATCCACCTGGTCTGCCGTGACTGCACGAACGTCATCGAGGCCGATGTCGAGGTGGCCGCCGAGTTCCGGGCCAAGCTGCGGGACACGTTCGGGTTCGAGACGGACATGAAGCACTTCGCGATCTTCGGCCGCTGCAAGGACTGCGCGCTGAAGAATCCGACCGGTAAGACGTCAGCCGAGTCTTCAACTACCGAGTCGTAGGCTTACCCGTATGAAGAGCCCCCTGTTGTCCCTGCCCGGCGCCGTCTCCGCCGAAGGAGTGGACGAAGGCGTCGCCGCCCACTACGGCGACCTGTTCCGTGAGCAGCGCACCCTCGCCGACGGCACCGGTTTCGTGGACCTCTCGCACCGCGGGGTCGTCGCCGTCACCGGTGACGACCGGCTGAGCTGGCTGCACCTGCTGCTCACCCAGCACGTCAGCGACCTCCCCACCGGCGTCGCCACCGAGGCGCTGATCCTCTCCGCGCACGGCCACATCGAGCACGCCCTGTACCTCGTCGACGACGGCGCCACGGTGTGGATGCACACCGAACCCGACACCCAGGAGGCGCTCATCGCCTACCTGGAGTCGATGAAGTTCTTCTACCGCGTCGAAGTCACCGACCGCACAAGCGAGTTCGCGGTCGTGTACGTCCCCGCCGGCTCCATCGCCGAGGTCCCGTCCGGTGCCGTCGTACGCGAGACGCCGTACGGCCGCGATCTCTTCCTCCCGCGCGAGGACCTGGAGTCGTACGCCGAGAAGTCGGGCCCCGCGGCCGGCATCCTCGCCTACGAGGCGCTGCGCGTCGAACACCACCGCCCCCGCCTCGGCTTCGAGACCGACCACCGCACCATCCCGCACGAGCTGGGCTGGATCGGTACGGCGGTCCATCTCCAGAAGGGCTGCTACCGGGGCCAGGAGACGGTCGCCCGCGTAGAGAACCTGGGCAAGCCCCCGCGCCGTCTCGTCTTCCTCCACCTCGACGGCAGCGAGGTCCATCTCCCGGGCCACGGCACGGAGTTGAGGCTCGCGGAGGAGGGCGCGGAGGGCCGGAAGATCGGTTTCATCACGACGTCCGTACGCCACCACGAGCTGGGGCCGATCGCCCTCGCCCTGGTGAAGCGGAACGTACCGCTGGACGCGCCGCTGCTGGCCGACAGCACGGCGGCCGCCCAAGAAGTCGTCGTAGAACCGTAGGACCGTAGAACCTCAGGACCTTTTAGAGGCCGGCTTAGAGGCCGGCTTAGAGGTCGATCACCACGGTGAACGGGCCGTCGTTCGTGAGGGAGACGCGCATCTGGGCGCCGAAGCGGCCCGTCGCCACCGTGGCGCCCAGGGAACGGAGTTGGGCCACCACCTCGTCGACCAACGGCTCCGCGATGTCGCCGGGGGCGGCCGCGTTCCAGGTCGGCCGGCGGCCCTTGCGGGCATCGCCGTAGAGCGTGAACTGGCTGATGACGAGGAGCGGGGCGTCGATGTCGCTGCACGACTTCTCGTCGTGCAGCATGCGGATCGACCAGAGTTTGCGGGCCAGTTGGGCCGCTTTCTCCTTGGTGTCCTCGTGGGTGACGCCGACGAGGACGCACAGCCCTTCGCCCTCGATCGCCCCGACCGTCTCGCCGTCGACCACGAGACCCGCGCTGTCCACTCGCTGCACCACTGCTCGCATGGGCTCCATGATGCCGTGCGGGCGGGAAGGGCTCCGAGGCGGCCGTAGGAGGGCCTATTTTTGCTCCTTAACCCCCCATCTGGGGCCGTTCGGGGGCACTCGGTCACATAGCGGCCAGTTGGGGTGGCACGATGCTGTCCACACGCCGGTCGAGGGGACGGTTGAGGCACATGAGCACACCGAGTACCGGGCAGAGCCCCGGGCCTGTCTCGCTGATCCGCGCGGGAGGACCGGCCACGCGCCGTCCGCCCGTGCAGCGCGTCGACAGCCCGCTGCTGCCCGCCGAACCGCCCGCACCCGACCTGACCGTGCTACGGCTCCCGGCGCTGCGCGCGCTGCGCCGCGACGCCCAGCGCGACGAGGCCGACCTGAGTTACGTACGACGGCTCCTCCAGGGCCGGATCGACATCCTGCGCGCCGAACTGGCCCGGCGTTCCCCGGCGGGCGCGGCGTCGGTGGTCGACCGGCTGTCGGAGATTCTCACCGACGCCCCCGCCCGCCACCGCTCCTCGGCCCGGCACGTCACGCTGGGCACGCCGCACAGCGAGGAGTACCGGCTGCTGGCCGCGGAGATGCTGGCCGAGGTCGAACTGTCCGATCTGGAGGCCCGCACAGACCTGGAACTGACCACGGCGATGGGCCGCCTGGTGCGCTACGAACAGCAGGTGTCCCGGCGCCGCCAGCTCCTCCAGCACACGGCCGACGGCTGTAGCGCGGAGATCGCCCGCAGGTACCGTGAGGGAGAGGCACAGGTGGACGACCTGCTGACGTGAGGGGCCCGGTGTGACGACTGAGGATGCGGGTTTTACGCGGTTTGCGGGGGTTTCTGACACACCCCCTCCGGTGCTCGCGGAGGTCGTCCGCTCCGGCTTCGTGGAGAGCTGCCACCGGGGCAGCCTGGTGGTCCTGGCGGCGGACGGTTCGGTGGAACTGGCGCTGGGTGACGTGAAGACCCCCGTCTTCCCCCGCTCCTCCAACAAACCCATGCAGGCGGCGGGCGTCCTGCGCGCGGGCCTCGACCTGACCGGCGAACGCCTCGCGATCGCCGCCGCGAGCCACTCCGGCGAACTCTTCCACCGAGATCTCGTACGCCGCCTGCTCGCCGAACACGGCCTGGACGCGGGCCAGTTGCAGTGCCCGCCGGACCTCCCCCTCGACCCCGTCGAGCAGGAGACGTACCTGGCCTCGGGCGCCGTACGCGACCGCATCGCCATGAACTGCTCCGGCAAACACACGGCCATGCTGGCGGCGTCCGCCCAACGGGGCTGGCCGCTGGATTCCTACCTGGACCCCGAGCACCCGCTCCAAAAACTTATCCACAGGGTTGTGGAGGAAGCGTCGGGCGAGCGGGTCGCGGCCGTCGGTACGGACGGTTGCGGCGCCCCACTCCTGGCCATCACCCTGACGGGCCTGGCGCGCGCGTTCCGTTCCTTCGTCCTGGCGGAGCCGGGCTCGCCGGAACGCAGGGTCGCCGACGCGATGCGGGCCCACCCCGAGTACGTCGCCGGCACGCGCCGCCCCGACACGCGACTGATGCGCGCGGTACCGGGCCTGCTCTCGAAGATGGGCGCGGAGGCGGTCCAGGCGGTCGCCCTTCCGGACGGGCGGGCACTGGCGTTCAAGGTGGAGGACGGGGCGGGGCGGGCGTTGGGGCCGGTGCTGGGGCGGGCGCTGGATCTGATGGGCGTGTCGGCCGGGGTGTTGAGGAAGGTGGCTGTGCTGGGTGGGGGGCGTGAGGTGGGGGAGATTCGGGCGGTGTTTTAGGGGCGGGGGTTGGGCCACTCGCTTTTTTGCCAGTGTCGGGCTTCCGCGGCCCGAGTAAAGGGCGCTCCCTGCGGTCGCGTCGCCTGCGGCGATTCCGCTGCGCTCCACCCTTGACTCGGTCCGCTCCAGCCCGTTTCAGAAGCGAGCGAGCGGCCCGGAGGAACGGGTGGCCAAGGTGGGGAGGCCCTTGCCTGTACTGCGTTGGCGGGCCGGTGCGAGGGGTGCGCGGTCGCGTCTCGCCGGGTCGGCTCAGCGGCCAGCGGTGGGTGGGAGGGGGGTGCTGGAAGCCGGGGGTAAATCTAACCAGTGTCGCGGGCTTTGACTGGTTAGGGGCGGGGCGTGCTTCTGCCTTTCACCCCGGTCGCTTTTCAACGGCGCGAGCATCACCCAGCCCGTCCGCCTTTTGAGCCGGGCCGGCATCACTCAGCCCGTCCGGCGTTTGAGGACGAGGCCGTTCAGGCCGAAGGGGGGTCTGGGGGCGCAGCCCCCAGGGATGGGACGGGTAGGGGCGGCGGGGGCGAGAGAAAATCCCCGAGACACCCCGCCGCTCGTACACCTAGCGTGATCCCATGACCAGTCACCCCCAGGATCTCGCCGTCCGCCCCATCACAGAGCCCGAGATCCCCGACTGGATCCGCGCCCTGAACACCGGTTTCCTGCGCACCCCGTCCGTCTCCGACGAAGAGCTCACCGACCGCACCAGCTACATCGACCCGCCCCGCACCCTCGGCGCGTTCGACGGCACCCGCTGCGTCGCGACCTTCCGCTCCTTTCCCCAGGAGCTGACGGCGGTGGGCGGCAGACCGGTCCCGGCCGACGCCATCACCAACGTCACCGTCACCACCACGCACCGCCGCCGAGGCCTCCTGACCCGCCTGATGGCCCAGGATCTGGCGGCGGCGAAGGAGCGCGGCGACGTCGTAGCCACCCTCATCGCCGCCGAGTACCGGATCTACGGCCGCTACGGCTTCGGCCCCGCGACCTCGATGACCCAGTGGGAGATCGACGTCGCGAGGGCCGGCCTGGACCCCCGTTGGTCGGCCCCGGAGGACGGCGGCCGTATCGACCTGGTGGACGGCGAGGACGTACGCAAGCTCGGCCCCGAACTGCACGAGCAGCTGCGTCGCACCCAGCCCGGCGCGATCAACCGCGACGACCGCTGGTGGCAGGTCAACACCGGCGTCGTACTCCTGACGCGGGCGTCGTGGACGGAGCCGTTCTACGCCGTCTACCGCGCGGCGGACGGCGAGGTGCAGGGCCTGGCCGCGTACGTCTGCGACGACACCTGGAGCGACGCCAAGCAACCGCTCGACACGGCGACGGTGAAGGGGCTGATCGCCACGACGCCGGCGGCCGAGCGTGCCCTGTGGCACCACCTCTGCTCGATCGACTGGGTGGCGAAGGTGAAGTCGGGCTGGCGTGCCCCCGACGACCTGCTGCCCCTCCTCCTGCCGGACCCGCGCGCGGCCACGATCACGACCCAGGCGGACTGGCTGTGGGTGCGGGTCCTGGATGTCGTACGGGCCATGGAGGCGCGGTCGTACGAGGGGGAGGGCACGTTGGTGTTCGAGGTGCTCGACGGGGCCGGGCTCGCCGGTGGTCGCTACCGGCTGGATGCCTCGGCGCAGGGCGCGTCCTGTACGCCGACGACGGAGAGCGCCGAACTCACCCTCGATGTACGGGAGTTGGCGACGCTGTGGCTGGGCGACGAGTCGGCGGTGCGGCTCGCCGCGCTGGGCCGGGTGCGGGAAGAACGAGCGGGCGCCGCCCGTGTGGCCGACGCCCTGCTGCGTACGTCCAGGCGGCCATGGTGCCCGGACATCTTCTGATCCTGAACGACCTTTCCGCTGGTGCCGGTTGATGGGCTGGACTCATCCGTAGCTGTTCAGTTGTGGTTGTGGTGCCGGCCGCCGGGCTCTCGGCTCCCCTCCAGGAGAGAGACCCAGGCGGCCAAGTTAGCCAAGTTGGTGACCAACTCTCTTCTAGTTATCTCCTTTTGGGTACGTCTCATAACCACCTTTCCGTGAACTGCCCAAAGATGGCGGGAAGTTGTAGTGTTTGGTCGTGGACCCGGAACACGCCACCGTCAATGGACGGACGAGGTCACCACGGCCACAGTGGTCACATCGCGAGCTGGCCGACGAGCTGCGCACCCGGATCAGGTCCGGTGTACTGCGGCCCGGCCAGCGCATGCCCACCCAGGCCAAGCTGGCGGACGAGTTCGGCGTCGAGCGCGGGGCCGTACGGCAGGCACTGCGCATCCTTCAGTCCGAGCGTCTGCTCACCAACATGTCCAAGGGCAGCCCGGCGACCGTGTCCCCCGACCTCAACCTGGCCCTGACCGGCCCGGGAGCCCCGCCGCAGCCCACGATGGTGGGTCTGGGACCGCGCATATCGGAGGCCTTCGCGCAGCCGCACGTGGAGATCGAGGCGCTGTGCCTGACGGCCGTCTCGCTCACGCTGGCCATCGGCGAACCGCTGCGTCAGATCCACGCCGGACGTCTGAAACCGGCCAAGGTCGACGTCCGGGTGCTGCTGCCGAGCAGCGACATCGAACTCGCCTTCCCCTCCCGCGTGGACGCCCCGGCCGACGGCCGGCTGCAACGCCGTTGGCTGGCCCAACGCAACGCCCAGGGCCAGGTGTTGAAGCACAACCTGCTCGCGTTACGCGCGACGCACGGCATCGACGTGCACGTCACCTTCCGTGCCCTGCCCTTCACCCCGCCCGTGAAGCTGTACCTGCTCAACGGCTCGGAGGCGCTCTTCGCCTACTACACGCTGACCCAGCGCGAGGCGGAGATCGGCCACGAGCAGGTGGAGATGTACGACGCGGAGGGCACCCAGTCGATGCTGTTCGCCTTCGACCAGGGCGCCGGGCTGCGGGACACGACGTTCGTGGAACAGTCGCACCTGTGGTTCAACGCACTGTGGGAGACGATCAGTTCGGAGCTCACGCTGACACCCGCGAGCTGATCGCCTCCCGCAGTGGCTGACCTGACGTGACCTTGGGGGCGGCCTTCGGGTCGTACGGGTCGTCGTACGGGTCACAGGGCCGGACCGGTGACCAGCAGGGCCAGTACGACGGCCCCGATGGAGCTGATGGCCGGGCTCTTGGCCTTGATGCCGATGGAGAGCAGTAGCAGGCCGATGATCCCGGTGGCGCCGTACTTCCACTGGACGATCTGCTCGAAGCCGACGACGAAGACGGCGGAGAGGAGGGCGATGGCAGGCACGGTGGTTCCCCCTTCGGGCTGTGGAAGCAAAACTTCCACCAACTTGGAGAAGTTGGCAGCCAACTCTGCTTAAGTTGTTCCCGATTGGCACCTACTCACACCTACTTACAATCAGGTTCCAAACAACTCCCCTTAGATGGGGCAGAGTTATACCGTTTGGTCGTGACCCAGGAGAACGTGGCAGTGAACGGCAGCAGAAGCTTCTCGCCCCAGGAGATCGCCGACGCCCTACGCGACCGCATCCGCACCGGCGACCTCAAGGCAGGAGACCGCCTGCCCACCCAGGCCGACCTGGCGGAGGAGTTCGGGGTCGAACGAGGCGCCGTACGCCAGGCACTACGCCTCCTCCAGGAGGCGGGCCTCCTGACGAACGTGAGCAAGGGGAGCCCACCGCGGATCGCGGAGCTGAACCCTGTGCCGGGTGAGCCCCAGCCGACCATGGTGGCCCTGGCACCACGCCTGTCCGAGGCGTTCGCGGAGCCACACGTACGGCTTGACGCGGCCTGTCTGACGGCCGAGAACCTGATGCTGGCTGTGGGGGAGTCGGTCCGGCTGATCCACGAGGGCCGTGTCCGCCCGACGTCGGTCGACGTCCGTGTGCTGCTTCCCTCCAGGAAGATCGCCCTGGCCTTCCCGGTGTCGGTGGAGGACCACGGCGACGATGATCCGGTCCACCAGCGCTGGTTGACGATGCGCAACGCCCAGGCGCAGGTTCTCCAGCACAATCTCCTGGCCCTGCGGGCCACGCACGGCATCGACGTTCATGTCACCTTCCGTGCACTGCCGTTCACCCCGCCGATCAAGCTGTATCTGCTCAACGGGGAAGAGGCGCTGCTCGGTTACTACGTCCTCGACGAGCGAGAGGAGGAGTACAACAGTCAGACCCTGGAGATGTACGACACCCTCGGCTCCCACTCCGTCCTCTTCTCCTTCCTGCGGCAGGCCGGTCAACGGGACGCCGCGTTCGTGGAGCAATCGCAGAAGTGGTTCAACGCCCTCTGGGAAACCATCACTACGGACCTGACACTCTCCTAGTGACTCCTGATACGGCGCAGACTGAACCGGTGACAGCAGAGACCGAGAAAGAGACAGAGCGAGAGACCGAGAACCTGCGGGAACTGATCACGCGTGCACATGTGGTGCTCTGGGACTTCGATGGGCCGATCTGCCGGCTCTTCGCGGGACACAAGGCGGAGCGGGTGGCCGCCGAAGTGGTGAAGTGGCTGGCGGGCCGCGGCCTCCACAACCTGCTCACGGACGAGGAACGGAAGACCCTGGACCCGCAAGTGGTACTGCGAGCCGTGGACCGCCGGCATCCCGGCAGCGACTTGGTGGCGGAGCTGGAGGAGCGTCTCACCCAGGAGGAGATGAGAGCCGCCGCCTCCGCGATGCCCACCGCCTACGCCGACCCCCTGATCCGCACCTGGGCCGCGGTGGGATCCCGACTGGCGATCGCCACGAACAACTCCCCCCGGGCGGCCCGCGCATACCTGGCGAGCCGCGGTCTCCTCACCTGCTTCGCCCCGCACATCTACGGCCGCACCCAGAACCTCCACCGCCTCAAGCCCGACCCGCACTGCCTCAACCGGGCTCTGAGTGCCATGGGGGCCGCACCGGCCGCCGCTCTGATGATCGGCGACTCCCCCTCGGACTTCGACGCCGCGAGTGAGGCCGGGGTCCCGTTCCTCGGCTACGCGCGTAACGAACGCAAGGCGAAGCTGTTGAGGGAGGTCGGAGCGGAGCACGTTGTGGGCTCTTTGGAGCCCCTGCTGCTGATGCTCCGGCGATAGGCGGGTCGATGCGATTCCGTGTTCGCCTGACCGGAGTTGGTTTGCCGACCGGCGGGGTGCGGTAGCTACGGCGCGGGACGGGGACGGGGACGGACGAAGGCAACGGCAAGGAGTTCCGCCGGGTCGCGGAGGAGCTCCGGGTCCGGATGGCGGACGGGGTGTATCCGCTGGACTCCTGCCCGCCGACGCGGTCGGCGCTCGCGGCGGAGTTCGGGGTCTCCCGGAACACCGTTCAGCGGGTCATCAAGGAGCTGTGCAACGAAGGCTGGATCGAGTCCCGGCAGGGCACGGGTTCACGCGTCATCAAGAACCAGCGCATACAGTCCTGGTCGCCCAGGGCCAGCCGGTCACGCCACGCACTGACGCTCAGGCGGAGCGGATCCGCGCCAAGGACATCGCCCCTCAGCGCATCGCCCTGCGCGTGCTGCTGCCGACGGAGTCGATGACCCTGCCGTATCCGCGGGCCAAGGACGACAAGGACGATCCGCGTCTGCAGGACCGCCTGCACCGCATCACCAAGCGGCACACGGAGTCGTTGTGCGATGTGCTGGTGGCTCTGCGGGCCGAAAACCTGGTGCTGTCAGTCGAGTTGGAGATCCGGCACACGCCGCTGACGCCGACCTTCAAGCTGTACGTGCTCAACGGTGCCGAGGTATTGCACGGCGCCTACACGGTCATCGAGCGCGCGGTGGTCCTGGACAACGGAGACAAGATCACGGCGCTCGACGTCCTGGGTTTAGGCGCCACCCTCACCCACCACGTGAAAGACGGCGACCCGGCCTCGCCGGGGTCCGTCTTCGTGGAGGCCATGAAGACCTGGTTCGAGTCCGTCTGGACGCGGCTCAGCGAGTAGCTCTCCTAGGCCTGAGTCATCAGCAGAACGAAGATCACGGCTCCGGCGGACAGGCAGACCGTGTTGCGTTCCTTGAAGCCGACTCCGAGAAGGAACAGGCACAGGATGCCGAGCGCGCCGTAGCGCGTCTGGAGCAGTTGTTCGAGACCCAAGGCGCAGATGGAGCCCAGCAGTTGAAAGAAGATCACGACTCCCCCAAACCATCGCTTCCCGAGAAGCGATCAACTACCCGTCCAATTGGACTGGTTGACGTAATTAGGTTGTTCCCTGGCCTGCTGATCCCTTAACCGGCAGTCAAGTTGGCGGGGTGATTTGACTGGAAGTGGTTTGCTCGGAGGCGATGAGAGGTACGGTCGCGGTGTGAGTGACGGCACCCTGGGCGATGGCGGCGGCAGAGAGTTCGAGCGCGTCGCGGGTGAGCTGCGGGCGCGGATGAACGACGGCACCTACCCCAAGGGTTCGTTCCTGCCTCCGCAGCGTGAACTGGCCGAGGAGTTCGGGGTCTCTCGTGACACCGTGCAGAGGGTTCTCAGGGAGCTGAGGAGCGAGAGCTGGATCGAAACACGCCAGGGAAGCGGTTCCAGGGTCCTCAAGGGCCAGCAGGTCCAGTCCCCGACGAGCAGCGGGATCGTCGCGCTCCGCCCACTCATCGATCGCGCCTTCGAGCAGCCTGAAGTGACCCTGGACGTCTTCACGTTGACGTCTGAGTCCCTGGAAGGGCACATCCGCATGCAGGCGGAGCGGATACGGGCCAAGGGGATCGCCCCGCAGCGCATCGCCCTGCGCATGATGCTGCCCGCCGATTCACTTGAACTCCCTTACTGGCGTACCGGGCAGCCGGCTCAGGACAAGCGTCTGAAAGCGCGGTTTCTGAACATCGCAAGGTGGTACACCGAGTCTCTGCGCACCACGCTGAGAGATCTGCAGACGACGGAGCTCGTGCCCTCCGTGGATCTCCAGATCCGCCGGAGCCGACTGGTGCCGCAGGTCAAGCTCTATCTGCTGAACGGGGCAGAGGCGGTGTTCGGCCCGTACAAGGTGTATAAGCGGTCCATTGAAATGGAGGACGGTGAAGTGATCGAGGGCGTTCTCGATGTCGAGGGCTTGGGAGCGGGTCTCACTCACCACGTTAAAGACGCCGAAATCAACTCGCAGGGAACGGTGTTCGTGACGGACATGCAGGAGTGGTTCGACTCCGCATGGGAAAACCTCACCGACTAGCCCGAATCTTCTCGGCGGCCGCGATGACCGAAAGATGCGTGGAGACCACGGCGTCCGCGCCGCCCTCTTCCATTTCCCTGGCCCGCGTTTCTTTTCGGGTGTATCCGATGAACCAGGTGCCGGCCGAACGAGCCGCTTTCAGATCCGTGATCTGATCGCCGATCAGGATGCACGAGGAAGCGGGAAGACCGAGGTGTTCGAGGGCTCGGTCCACGCAATGGGGATCGGGTTTCATGCGGCGGGCATCAGACGGGTCGCGGCCGAATACGCCCTCGAACTTCCCCTGGAAATCGGGTTGTTCGAGATATCTGCGGATCGGGCCCTCGGCGTTGTTGCTCACGATCACCATGGGCATGCCGAGTTCGTGCAGCAGATCCACGAGAGTGACGACGTGCGGGGTGCGTACGGCGGTCCGGAGCGCGTCGGTCTCCTGCTCGGTGACGATCGTCTCCGCCAGCTCCAGCGGCTCCGGCGAGAACTTCTTCGCGGCCGGCTGTTCGTACATGTCCCTGAGGCGGCGGAGGATGTCGTGCGAGTCGTTGCAGGACTCGACATCCGGATCCAACCGGCCCTGGTCCCCCGGATCGCGCCAGCCCCAGTACGGCCGTGCCGCCTCCTTGACCTGCTCCGCGACCTCGTCCGTGGGTACACCGCGGAAGAGGTCGCAGACGGGTCCGTCGAAGTCGAACAGCACGGCACGGGTCTTGGTGAGCAGGCGCAGCAACACGTCCTGGTCGTCGGGCGCGTCGGCCACGTCGGTCATGGGGCTCCTAGTCGTCGCGACAGTCTGTCCCGGAGGGGGCCGCGTTCTCCACTGTTCCCATGTTCCAACGACCGGGATCCGGCCCGGGCACGTACTCCCAAGTCCGTCGTCGCGTCGAGTGAACGTACGTACCGTCGTCCGCGGCGGTTCAATGGGCGGGTTCTCCACCGGTGCTCGAAGCCGGTGGAGTAACGTGCCCCATCCCTTACCTCATCGGCTCCACCGGAACGGGCTGAACGCAACGAATGACATCCCAACTCTCCGGCGTTCGGCGGCGAGCCGACGAACTGGGCGGCGTGAACGGCGTGGTCAGAGGCCCTCTCAAGGGCTACCACCATGAGACCTATGTGCTGTTCATGCCTGGCGAGACGCGCATTGTGAAGTTCCGGGAGCCGCGCGAGGCGATCCTGTGGTTCGACCGCAGATGCTTCCGCTCCGAGGAGGATCTGCTGCGCGCGCTGCAGGGGAAGCTCGGTCGCATCCCCGCCATTCACGATGTCGAGGGCATGGCGCTGCAGGGGTTCATCGAGGGTCGGACCCTCAAGGCGCGTCCCTGGGGCGACCGGAGAATTCCTGAGGCGGTCCTCGACCAGATCGTCGATCTGTTCCAGGAGATGGCACGGATCACGCCGGGCATACTCGATGTGGAGCGGCGCTGTCAGCCCGAGGACAGGGCCGAGGACGGCGACTGCGACGGCTTCCTGGAACGTCTGATCTTCTTCGTCGAAAAGCAGGTCTACGAGAAGAACCACCCGGGTTTCGGGAGGCTCTTCGAAGACCTCGGTATCGGCGGTGAGGTGTTCGTCCAGCTGAGAAAGAACGTTTCCGGACTGAGGGAACGTGACTTCTGCCTTCTGCACGCCGATCTGCACCGGGAGAACCTCGTCCTCGACCTGTTCGGCCAACTCTGGGCCATCGACTGGGAGTTGGCGATGTTGGGGGATCCGCTCTACGACTTGGCCACCAACCTCCACCTGATGTCCTATCCGGCGGACCAGGAACGCCGTATCGTCGAGGAATGGGCCAGAGTTGTCCACCGGGTGCGGCCCCGCAGTGCACAGGGCTGGGAGCAGGACCTGGAACGCCTTCTCGGCTTCAAGAAGGCGCAGTCGGTATTCACCGATGTCATTCGGCTGTCGCTCTCCCTGCGTGACGGACCGAGAATCAACTGGGTCAGGCTTCCGTCGGTGGTCGGGAAACTGCAGGCCATTCTGACCGCTGCCGCAGGCCCGTTGGGGCTGGCCGAGGTTCCGAGCAGATCCCGGATCGCGGCGGCGCTCGTCCGCTAACATCAGAAGTCCGCGAGTCTGTGTCCGCGTATTGAGACCGCGAAGATCCTTCCTGAATCGTGCCTCTCCATCTGCTTCTATGTCTGTCCTGCTTCGTCAGCGGTACGAGCACACTCGGAGTATCCAGTGGGCATACCTCGTGATCCCCGCCGCCCTGACCTGGAGGCGTTCAAGACGAGCGCCGTGAATTTCGGACGGGCCGTGAGCGGCCACCACAACCAGAACTACGTGCTGGCGGTGACAGACGGTGTGGCGCAGTTGGTGGGCCGCCCGGTCGGCACGTCCGTGACCGTGCGGATACCGCGTACCGATGCTCTGCCGGTGGTGATCCGGACCTGGAAGAACGAGGCGGAGATCCTCCGGGCCATCAAGGACGTGCTGCCCCATGTGCCCGAGTGTCTGATCGAAGGGGACGGTTTCGCCGTCCACAGCTATGTGGACGGCGTACCGCTCTCCAGTGTCTGTGGGAACGGGAAGCCGGTCGACGCGCTGCTCAGGAAGGCGCTGGTGGGTCTCCTGGCCCAGATGGCCCGGGTCCGCAGTGGCGCGTTGCCGCCCAGGCCGTCGCTCTGGCCTGGCAACCACACGGACAGCCAGGGCTTTCTGCGCACGCTGTCCTTGATGGCGGACAGCCAGATTCGCAAGCCCAACTGGCCCCATTTCGGTGGCCTGTTCGCGGCCCTCGGTATTGCCGAGGACGCCCTGATCCGGCTGGCCGAACGGGTACCCGCCATGGCGCGGCGGCCGTACAGCCTGCTCCACGCGGACCTGCACCGAGACAATCTGATCATGTCGTACGCCGGTGATCCGCCGCTCATCTGCGTCGACTGGGAGCTGGCGACCTACGGCGACCCGCTGCACGATCTCGCGACCCACCTTGTCCGGATGCACTACCCGTCGTACCAGTGGGACGAGGTGGTCGACGCCTGGGCGCACGCCATGCACGCCGTCCAGCCCATGGCTGTCAGGGGTGTGGCGAAGGATCTACGGCACTACGTCGCCTTCGAGCGGGCGCAGTCGGTCTACCCGGACGTCATGCGGGCAGCGAAGTCCCTGGAGGAACTGTTCGACCAGAAGAGCCTGGACGTCGCGACGGCGGCGGTCCGACGGGCCTTGGAGGCGGGCGCGGAGCCGCTGAGGCTCAGTCATGTCCCGGGCGAGCGCGAGATCGAGCGGATCCTGTTCCGCTGGCAGGTGTCCGCAGTGGCCCGCGGGACCGCACGGCCGCCCGGTACGGCCGACAGAACGGCGATCGCCTGGAAACCGGACCCGCGCGTCCCGGAGCACGCCGACTTCCCCTACACCGCCGTCAGGGACGCCTTGTTCCTGGAAGGCGCGGCCCCCGCCGGCCGGGTGTTCAAAGGCACCGCGCATCTCAATACCGCGGTCCGCGTACCAGGTATCGAATTCCCCGTCGTGGTGCGGCGCAACGTGGGGAACGTCCACCGACGAGAGCGCTGCTTCCTCAGCGAGCACGCTGTGCTGCAGCTCATCGAGCGGTCGCACGCGGCGGTAGCGGTACCGAGGGTCCTGGCACAGGGTGAGAGCCACTCCGAATGCGCCGTCGACATCCGGACGTACTCCAAGGACCTGTTCGCCATCCATACCTACGAGGGGCCGGCCGACCCCCGTCAGCAGCCCAGCCACCCGGTGTACGGGCTGCTGCCCCACGAGGCGGACGGGCTCGTCGACCAACTCCGCGCCTTGACCGAGGTGGACTATCTGGCGGTCGATCCGGTCGCCGACGGTGGTGGGTTCTTCTGCTGGCTGACCGAGCAACTTGTCGATCTGGTAGGGAGCTTGCCGAAGGAGTCGCAGCAACTGGCCCGGTTCGTGGGCCTACCCGACGCTCTACGACTTCAGGAGATCCTCTCCCGGTACACGGTGAGCAGCCGGGCTTCTGCCCTGCTCCACGGGAACCTCAACCCGTGGAACCTGATACGTCGTGACGACGGTCTGGCGCTGACGATCATCGACTGGGACATGGCTGTGGTCGGTGACCCGCTCTACGACCTGGTCCGGCACATGCACCTCACGCCGACCCGGCAGGAGATCCGTGAACGGATGTTCCGTCGCTGGGACCGTCACCTGCCCGCCGCCTACACCAGAGACTGGCAAAAGGACTGGTGTGTCTATCGGTGGATCGAGATCGTGCGGTCCGCGTACGTGGATCTCGATCGTCTCGTCACAGGAGGAAGCCTGGACGCTCCCAACGTCCGCCGCGCCGTGGACTCTTACGCGATGACCCTGGCGGCGGCCACCGGTTCCCTCGGCCTGACCGTCCGCCGAGGAGCCAACCCCTATCTCGCCCGCGCATTGGCGTAGGGAGACGATGACTCCACCGGCGGCGCGCTGCCCAGCCTGCTCGGCTAGGGAGCCGCGTCGAAGAGCGGGATCAACTCCTCTTCCTCGTACGTCAGATGCGCCTCCAGCTCTGTCGTCAGCCGTTCCACCTCGGCGCCGATCGTCGTCGGGTCCGTGTTCGACGTGAGCGTCTCGCGCAGTTCCTCCACCAGCGCTGCGATCCGTTCGTGTTCTTCGCGGAGGCGGGTCAGGGCCGGGGCGGCGCCGGGGTGGCGTTCGGCGATGAGGGGGAAGAGGGCGGTGTCCTCGCCGGTGTGGTGGTTGTGGAGGCCTTGGCAGAACGTCAGGCAGTTGACGCGGAGTTGGGCGCCCAGGGTTGTTGTGCCGGTGGCCAACTCGCTGCGGATCAAGGACAGTTCGCGGCGGAACGCGTCGTGGACCACCTTGATGGCCTCGCCGAAGGACGTCGCGTTGATGTTTCCCGGGCCGCCCTGCGCCACGCTGTGGAGGGCTACGACCGGGATGATCCGGTCGGTCTTCTCCTGGTACGCCGCCCAGCCCGGGTCCGCCTCCACGGCTCGGGCGAAGAGCTGGTCGCGTTCCGCGCCGGTGAGGACCACGGCTCGGGCCTCGTAGGTGAACACGCCGCTCTCGACGGTGACTTGGGGGTGGGCGACGAGGTTGTGGAACCAGTCCGGGTGCCGGGCGGAGCCGGCCGCCGAGGCGATGACGAGGACTCTGTCGCCGCCGTCGGGGAGGTAGCCGACGGGGGTGGTGTGCGGGGTGCCGGTGCGGGCGCCGGTGGTGGTGAGGAGGAGCAGGCGGGCGCCCTCGAAGTAGCCGCCCACGCGGCCCCGGTTGGCGCGGAACTCGTCGATGATCTGCTGGTTGAAGTTGTTGGGCATGCGGTGGTGATCTCTTCTCTCTGTCGCTGCGCGGTGATGACTCGAATTGACTTCGACTTCGACGCAGTGACAGACGGCGGGCCTCTGGCCCGCCTCGGCCTCATTCAGAGGCCGGGTACCCGACTCGTTCACGGCACAGGGCCGACCCGGCAGTCATGAGGGGGACGATAGCGTCCGTCGTATGACTGATGCCATCGAATTCGAGGACATCCCTACGACCACCCTCGCCGATCTGCTCGGCCACGAGCAGGTGTTGGACCTCGGCATCCGGGCGTTGTGGGGTCCGGTGACGCGGCTCGCGGGGCCGGCCTTCACCGTGCGGTGCCCTCCTGGCGACAACCTCATGCTGCATGCGGCGATCTACCGTGCCGAGCCCGATTCGGTCGTCGTCGTGGAGTCGGGTGACGTGGAGTACGCGCTCGCCGGGGGGAATGTGTGTGCCGTGGCGCAGCAGCGGGGGATCGCCGGGTTCGTCGTCGACGGGGTGATCCGGGACATCGGGGAGGTGCGGGCGTCCGGGTTCCCCGTGTTCGGGCGGGGGGTCGTGCCGATCCCGGGGGTCAAGAAGGCCGTACTGCCGTTGAACGGGCGGGTGCGGTGCGGGGGAGTCGCCGTCGACGCCGGGGATGTCGTGGTGGCCGACGAGGACGGGGTGGTGGTCGTGCCGGGTGCGCGGCGGGCCGAGGTGCTCGCGGGGGCGTTGGCGCGGTTGGCCCAGGAAGGTGCCGAGAGCCTTGACGAGTGGGAGGCCGCGCATCGGGCGCGGGTCGACGGGATTCTGCGTGCGGGCGGGTTCGAGGAGTGACGTGCGTGGGTGGATCCGAGGGGTGACGTGCGTGGCGTAGGAGCGGAATGTGTCCGATCCTGTTGCCGATGCTTCTCTTCCTCGATGTCGACGGGACGCTGCTGCCCTTCGGTGCGTCACGGCCGTACCCGGTGTACGAGCCCGGCTTCGCGCCGCCGACGGCCGCCGCACCTCCCCTGCTGACCCGGATCGACCCCGCGCTCGGGTCGCGGCTCGCCGCGCTGCGGTGCGAACTGGTGTGGGCGACGACCTGGATGGACGACGCGAACGTGTGCGTCGCACCCTGGCTCGGGTTGCCCCAACTCCCCCTGGTGGACTGGCTCGACCCGGCCGAGGGAAGCGAGAGTACGACCGGCGGCCGTCTGCACTGGAAGACCCGGTCGCTCGTCGCCTGGGCCGCCGGGCGCCCTTTCGTCTGGGTGGACGACGAGATCCGGGACGCCGACCGCGACTGGGTGGACGCCCACCATCCCGAACGGGCGCTGCTGCGGCGCGTCGACCATCGGTACGGGATCACGGAGGCCGACTTCGACGCCATGGAGGCGTGGTTGGCGGTCAACCGGTAGGAGGGGGTGGGGGGTTGGAGGCAGGCTTGGAAGGGGCTTGGAGGGGGGCTCGTCGGCGTTCTTCAGAACGGGGGCTCTTCCGTTGCCAGTTGGAGCAGCCACTTCGCACTCTCCGTCGCGCCCGCCGCCCGCGTCTCCTCGGACGCGCCGGGGAAGTGCCGGCCCCAGGAGACCGCGCGGCCGATGACGCCCAGCCGTCCCGCCAGGGTCAGTGCGCGGTCAAGTTCCTTGCTGGTACGGCCGTTTCCGGTCCAGGGTTCCAGGTAGGCGTCCCGTAGGCGGGGCAGCGACTCGGGGCCGTAGCGCTCGGTGACGCGTCCGGCGGGGACCAGGAAACTGCAGAACGGGTGCGAGACGGCCGCGTCGCCCCAGTCGAAGAAGGTGAAGCGGCCGGGCTCCGGGTTGAACAGCTGGCCGTCGTGCAGGTCGGCGTGGTCGAGCGAGTCGGGGATGCCCAAGTCGGCCAGTTCTTCGCACCAGTTGAGCAGGCGCGGCCGTAGGGCATGCAGGCTCGCGGGGTCGACCGCCGTGACGGACCGGATGAACTCCACTGTCTCGTCGAAGACTTGGGGGAGTGCCGTCGTTCGGGCGCTGGGGACGCCGAGTTGTTCGAGGTCCTTGGTGTACGGGACGAGGGCGCGCTGCATCGTGGCGTACTGGCGCAGCGGTTCTTCCCAGGCCCGGGGGTCGGCGGGGGCGCGGTCGAGGACCTGCCGGAAGAGGTCGCCGCCGTCGGGGAGCAGGGACCAGCCGCGGTCGGCGTCGACGGAGAGGGGGTGCAGGACGTACTCCGGGACCCAGCGGGCGAGTGCGGCGGTGAGCGGCGCCTCGAAGGCGCTGGCGGGGGGATTGGCCTTCAGCCATACGGCGGCCGTGGTGGACTCGGGGGCGGTGGCCTCGGCGCCTTCGACCGGGATGCGGACCAGGACGGACCACGGGCGGAGGCGTACGCTCCGGCGGGCTGTCGCGCTCTCGCGCAGGCCCCTCGCCGCGAGTTCGCGGCCTGCCCAGCCGAGGGCCTCCGCCCGCCAAGTCGCCTGGTCCCAGGGTGTCTTGGCGTTCTCGTACTGGCCCCGGTCCGTGATCACCGTTGTGTCGTCGTGCATCGCGTCATTCCAGCAGCGGGGCCGCCCGGGTTCCATCGATTTCCGCGCGGTAGCGTGCCGATCATGGCGGACTGGGAGCTACGGCCCGCGTCGGCGGCCGACGTCGAGGCGATCGCCGAGCTGCGCGCCGTCGTACTGCGCGGTGATCTGGAACGGCTCGGGCGCTACGACGCGCGGCGCGTGCGGCAGCGGCTGCGGGACGGGTTCGAGCCGGGGTGCACCTGGGTGATCGAGGTGGGCGGGGCGTTCGCGGGGTGCGTGGCGCTACGGCCGGACGCGGACGCCCACTGCCACTGGCTGGAGCATTTCTATGTGGGCGCGCAACACCAGGGGCGCGGGATCGGTTCCGGGGTGCTGGCGGAGCTGCTGGAGCGGTGCGACCGTGACGGCGTCCGTGTCGTACGGCTGAACGTGTTGCGGGGGAGTCCGGCTCGGCGGCTGTACGAGCGGTACGGGTTCGTCGTCGAGGCCGAGGATCCGGTGGACGTGTTCATGGTGCGGAGGGAGCGGGAGACGGCCGCCTGAGCCGCGTCTTCGGCATCCGGCCCGGCCTGACATTCGCGGGGGCTGTGTCGTCGTACGGGTATGAACACAACAATCCGGTACGTCAGCCTCGGTCTGCTGGCCGTGGTCAGCCTGTACACAGGGCTGTGGGCCTATTTCTCGCCGACGGGGTGGTACGCGAACTTCCCCGGGCTCGGACTGAGCTGGCTGCCCCAGCTGGGCCCCTACAACGAGCACCTCGCCAAGGACGCGGGGGCGATGTTCCTCGCGCTGGCCTGTCTGACGGTCGTCGCGCTGCGACAGGTGCGGAACACCAGGCTGGTGCAGACGACGGGTGCGGTGTGGCTGGTCTTCAACGTGCTGCACTTCAGCTATCACGTGCAGCACCTCGACATGTACGGGACGCGTGACCAGGTGCTGAACGTGGTGTTCCTGGCCGTGCTCGTACTGCTGGCGGCGGTGCTGCTGGTGCCGGTGCCGGAGCGTTCCGGGCGGCGGGGTGACAACCGATGAAGGCGAGGGCCGGCAAGCGGGTGGCGGTGGCGGGCGGTACCGGGCTGGTCGGGCGGTACGTGGTCGAGGAACTGGTCGCCGCCGGGCGGGAACCGGTGGTGCTGAGCCGGTCGCGGGGCGTCGACCTCGTCGCGGGCGGCGCGGGGCTCGATGCCGCCCTGGACGGGGTGGACGTGGTCGTCGACGTGAGCAACGTGACGACCATGAGCGCGCGGAAGTCGGTCGCGTTCTTCGACGCCGTCGGGCGCAATCTGCTCGACGCGGGGGAGCGGGCAGGCGTACGGCATCACGTGGCGCTGTCGATCGTCGGCATCGACCGGGTCGGCCTCGGCTACTACCGGGGCAAGCTCCGCCAGGAGGACGTGGTGAGGGGCGGGCCGGTGCCGTGGACGGTGCTGCGCGCGACGCAGTTCCACGAGTTCGCGGAGCAGACCCTCGAACGGGTGCCGAAGCCGTTCGCGGTGGTACCGCGGATGCGGACCCAGCCGATCGCCGCGCGCGAGGTCGCCCAGCACCTGGTGAAGCTCGCGACGGGGCCCGCTCAAGGCATGGCCCCGGATCTCGCCGGGCCGCGCGTCGAGCAACTCGTCGACATGGTGCGGCGGTTGCTGCGGGTTCGGGGGGAGCGGCGGGTGGTGGTGCCGGTGCGGATGCCGGGTGCGGTGGGGGCGGCCATGACGGGGGACGGGCAGTTGCCGGTCGGGGGTGGGGCGCGGGGTCGGCAGACGTTCGAGGAGTGGCTCGCGCGTGATGTGACGCGGGGCGGCCGGCCGTCGGTACGGGGAGGATGATCGCCGCTGTGTCCACTTCGCCCGGATCGTCGCAGGATCCCACCCTCGGTTCCCTCATGGCCGAGCGTCGCCGGCTGCTCAACCTCGGCTACCGGATGCTCGGTTCGGTGCAGGATGCCGAGGACGTCGTACAGGAGACGTACGCCCGTTGGTACGCGCTGTCCGAGGAGGGGCAGCGGGCGGTCGACGCGCCGATGGCCTGGCTGACCCGGGTCGCCTCGCGGATCTGCCTGGACCAGTTGGGGTCGGCGCGGGCCCGGCGGGAGCGGTACACCGGTGAGTGGCTGCCGGAGCCGGTGCGGCATGGAGCCGGGTGGGCCAGTACGGGGGCTACGGGCGCCGACGATCCCGCCGACCGGATCACCCTCGACGAGTCGGTCAGCATGGGGATGCTGGTGCTGCTCGACTCGATCACTCCCGCGGAGCGCGTCGCGTTCGTCCTCCACGACGTCTTCGGCCTGCCGTTCACCGAGATCGCCGAGACGGTGGGCCGTACGCCCGCCGCCTGCCGCCAACTCGCCTCCTCCGCCCGCCGACGCCTGGCCCACCGCCCGCCCCGCAGCGGTACGGCGGAGGAACACGGCCGCGTCGTCTCCGCGTTCCGCGAGGCCTGCGAGACCGGGGACCTGGAGGCGCTGGTCGCGCTGCTCGACCCGGCCGTCGAGTCGCGCAGCGACGGGGGTGGCAAGGTGCGGGCGGCCCTACGTCCCGTCATCGGCCGGGACAAGGTGGCTCGCCTCTTCCTCGGGCTCATGCGGCGGGAACCCGACGTGGAACTTGTAGAGGAGGACGTCAACGGGACGCCTGGGGTGGCGGTGCGGATCGGTGGGACTACGTTCGCCGTGCTCGCCGTGGGGGTGGGGGACGGGTTGATCACCGATTTGTGGCTGGTGGTCAACCCGGACAAGTTGCGGGCTTGGAATGGGTACGGCGACGGCGAGGCGTAGGGAGTGGGGGTGGGGGCGGGTGGGAGAGGAAGTCATTGATCCGTGCGTTGTCGGGAGAGACAGTGCCGGTGTGGACATCGATTCCTTCTGGGAGCTCGTCGAGGAGTGCCGGCGGCAGACGCGGGGCCGGGACGAACGGCTCACGTGGTTGCGCGACGAACTGTCGCGCAGGCCGCTGACCGAGATCGTGCGGTTCCAGGTGTGTCTGGACGAGGTGACGTACGAGGCGTCCACCCGGGAACTGTGGGCGGCGGCCGACCGGATCTTCGGTGGCCGGTGCTCGGACGACGGGTTCTGCTACTTCGGGCTGTGGATGGTGGGGCTGGGCCGGGACGTCTTCTCCCGGTCGGTGACCGATCCCGACGCCTTGGCCGACGCCCCGGAGGTGCGCGGACTGGCCGTCCGCCCGCGGGAGTTGTGGGACGACGACTGGCCCGAGTGGGAGCCGCTCGACTACGTCGCCATGGAGGCGTACGAGATCACGACCGGCGTCGACGATGACGGCGACGCGTTCTATGACGCCGTCGAGGCGGAACAGAGCGAGGGGAACGGCAGTTCAGGGCTGCTCGGTGGACGGCGGGACGTGCGGAGCGAGGGCGAGGCGGCACGCGGGCTGCCGAGACTGGGCGTGCTGTTTCCTCCGAGGCCGCTCACGTCCGGCGCCGTGCCGGACGAGATCGGCGCCACGTGACGGTGCGGCGCCCCCACTCGAGGTGTCTGCTCGGCCGGGAACTGTCCGGTCTCGGACAAGTCCGGGTGAACGGCCTTCTTGGTCAGACGTGGAGTTCGGGCGGAAAGCCGGTCCAGCGCAGTTCTTCGGGGAGGTGCCGCATGTCGTTGTAGAACAGGACGGAGGACGGCCTGCCGGGTGCGTAACGGATGGCTGTCAGGGCCGCGTTGCCGTGGTTGAGGCCCATCCAGCGCCACTCGGGTGCGTCGAGGGCGGCTCGGATCAGCCAGCCGATGAGGAAGTTGTGGGTGACGACCAGTTCGTGGCGGGGGCGATCGCCGTCGACCGGGCCCGTGAACTCCGCGAGCGCTTCCCGGGCCAGTGCCGGACCGCGGTCGCGCTCCTCTTCCGGGACCTGGGCGAGGAAGCCGAGCATGGCTTCGGCCGAATCCGGCGGCAGTTCCTCCTTCGCGGGCAGGTGGGGGACGTAGTCGCCGGCCGGTTCCGACGGGTGCAGGGGTACGGCGTCGAGCTGTGCGCTGATCAGCTGGGCCGTCTGCCGCGCCCGAGGCAGCGGCCCGTGGTGTATCGCCGAGAGCGGGGCGCTCCGGAGCCGTTCACCGAGCAGAACGGCTTGGCGCCGGCCGCGTTCCGTCAGGGTCGTCTCGTCCGCCGACGCTTCACCGTGCCGAGCGAGGTAGAGGTATCGAGCGGCTGTGTGTGTCATGGTCCGGGCTCCGTCGTCATCCGTGATCTTGGTTTGTTCGTCAGGGATGGACGCTGAGTTCGCTGCGCGTAGTTCCGGCGCGGTTGTTGTGGCTGGCGCGGCTGCCCTGCTGTCACCGGTGGTCGGCAGCGCCCGGCCAGGATTCCTGGCATCGACGGTGAGTTGCCGTCATCCGATGCCTGACGCCTTGGTGAACCGGGTCACCAGGGAGACGAACCGGCCGGAGTCCTGGACGAGCATCGCGTGGCCGGCGTCAGGGAACATGACCAGCTTGGCGTGCTTGGCCCGCTGAGCGATGATGCTCGCGTTTTCGGGCGGGGTGATCTTGTCGAGGGAGCCGTTGGTGATCAGCATCGGGATGGTGCTGCCGGGCAGCTTGTCCCAGGTGCCCTCGAAGGACTCGTACGCCTGCCCGGCCTGGTATTGACGCAGCAGCGTCTCGTCGCCGACCTTCTCCGGCGGGATCAGGCCGAGCTGCTCGATGTACGCGGTCCGCGCGGCGGTGGCGTCGGCGGGGAAGAGCAGGTCCATCATCTGCGGCCCCGTGGTCCTGGGGCTGTTGAGCTCCTTGGCCACGGCGGGCGCCGTGTTGACGGCCTCGCTGCCGCCGAGGTCGCCGCCGGTGCTCACGAGCGCGCTGATCGCACCCGGGTGGAGCGCGGCGACGGTCAGGCCGATCTCGCCGCCCATCGACCAGCCGAGCAGTGCGGGGTGGCGTAGACCCAGCGCCTTGATCAGACCGACGGTGTCGTCGGCCATGAGCGGAATGGTGTCGGGGACCGAGGTGTCGTCGGTCGTGTAGCCGACGCCGCGGTTGTCGAAGACCGTGACGTGGTAGTGCCGGCCGAGCCGGCTCAGCAGGTCGACCGTCCAGTCGCTCATGGTGCCGGTGTCGCCCATGACCATGACGAGGTCGGGGCCGGAGCCGAACTGGCGGTAGCCGATCTTGATGCCGTCGACCGGGATCCGGCGCACGGGCCCGAGGAACGCGCCCGGCCCGCTCGGGGCGGAGTCCGGGAGGACGGTCGACGCCGCCGTGGTGGCGGTCATCGCCGTGGCCCGCGTGCTCGGCCTGCTGCTCGAAGCGCCGGTCGCGTGCCCGCCGCCGGACGAACAGGCGACCGCTCCGAGGGCCACCGTGGCGACGGCCACGGCCAGCCGGGGCAGGGTGCGGGCACGCGGTGTGCGGTGCGATGTGGACATGAGGGACCTCCGTGCTGATCGTGTGCGGGTGGGGGGTTGAGCAGGATGAGATGAGCTGGGGGGCCGGTGCGCGGGTCGAGCGCCGTGCCGCGGGCTTTTCCGTGGGCTGTTCCGCGGCTCAGGCGTAGGCGCCCGGGCGGTGGGCCGGCTTGTTCGCGTCGCGGCCGGCCCGTGCCTGGAGCAGCTGGCCGCGGATGACGATCGTGCCCAGGCGGACGACGACCTCGCCGACCGCCATCAGGAGCAGAGCGACGACCCAGGCCTGGGCGCTGGTGATGGTGTGCGCGGCGGAGAAGCTGGTCAGGTGCGCGGCGCCGGAGGCATGCGTGGACCACACCGCGAAGCCCAGGCGGAAGCCCATGCTGATGATCCAGAGTGCGGCCGCGCTGCGCGATGCCTTGATCAGCACGTGCCCGTCGGCGTGCCGGACGCGGGTGAGCAGACCGCCGGCGAGGCCGAGGAGGACCCCGGTGGTCGCGAAGATCACGGCCAGCGGCACGTCGTTGCCGGCGGTCGGGATGTCGGTCAGGTAGTTGCTTGCGGCCCAGGCGATCATGCCGAGCGGGAGCAGGATGGTGCGGGTGGTCAGCCGCTCCTCGCGCAGCTGGCGGAGAACGATGAGCAGGAGCGCGATGTCGATGAACCAGTCGGTCGTTGTCATGGGTAAGAGCATTCGCCGACGCGCCCCGAACTCCTTCAACCCAGGGGTGTAACCCGGGTTGAGGTCCGCGCCGCTACCGCTCGGTGTTGTCGACCAGGCCGAAGCGCCAGGCCCAGGCGATCAGCGCGCCGCGATCCTCCAGCGCCAGCTTGGCCAGGACGTGGTTGAGGTGCGTTTTCACCGTCGCCAGGCTGACGACCATCTCGCGCGCCACCTGCCGGTTGTTCAGCCCCTTCGCCAGGAGGCGTACGACGTCGACCTCCCGCCTGGTCAGCCCCTCGGCCTCGGGAGGAAGCGTCGCCGGCGAGGACGCGGGCGCGGCGGCGGGCGCCTTGGGCTCCGTCACGACGAGCTGCACGAGCCGCCGCTGCACGGCCGGGTCGAGGACGGTCCGACCGGCCGCCACCTCCCGGACCGCGGCCAGCACCGCCTCGCCGGTCGCGTCCTTGGTCAGGTAGCCGAGTGCGCCGGCCCGCAGCGCGGGCATCACCGCGTCGTCGTCGGCGAACGTCGTCAGGATCAGCACCCGTGTCCCGATGCCCGCCGCCAGTATCCCGGCCGTCACCTGCGCGCCGTCGAGCCCGGGCATCCGCAGGTCGACGAGGGCGACGTCGGGCCGCTCCGCCACGGCGAGCCGCACCGCCTCGTTCCCGTCGCCGGCCTGCCCGACCACCTCGATGTCCGCCGCCGAGGTCAGCAGCAGCACCACCCCGTCCCGCACCACCGCCTGGTCGTCCGCGACCAGCACCCGAATCGTCACGCGTCCGCCTTCCCGTCTGCCGTCATGCCGCCTGCGTTGGTACGAGGTGCGGTGGTGCCGCCCGCTGCGGCACCATCCTCGGAAGCGGTGTCCGCCGCGCCGCCATCGTCTTCTACGACCGGCACACGGAGCGCGATCCGCCAGCCCGGTCCCTCGGGCGCGGGTCCGGCGGTCAACGAGCCGCCGACGGCCTCGATCCGCTCGGCCATGCCGCGCAGCCCCGTGCCGCTGCCCTGTACTCCCGACGGGCCGCGACCGGCCGGCAGCCCACGGTCCCGTACGACAGCGCGCATCTCGGAGCCCTCCCACACCAGGTCCACGTCGATGGCACTGCCGGTCGCGTACCGCGCCGCGTTCGTCATGGCCTCCTGCACCGCCCGGTACACCGCGTGCCCGGCCTCGGGTGTGAGCCGACCGGTCCGGCCGCTGACGCGCAGCCGCGCCTCGCCCGGAAAACCGCTGGTCAGGGCGTCGATATCGGCCACGCCCCGAAGCGGTACGGAACGCAGCGCACCCACCGCCGCGCGGGCCTCCTGCACTCCGTCCCGCGCGAGCTCGGCGGCGCGGTCCAGCGGCCCGGTCAGCGTCGCCGGAGCACCGTCACGCCGCGCGATCGCCCTGACCGCCTGCAACTGCATGGACAGTCCGGCGAGGCTGTGCGCGAGCACGTCGTGCATCTCGTGGGCGATCCGCCTCCGCTCCTCAAGGGCCGCCGCCTCCTGCCGGGATGCGCGGGACGCCTCCACTTCGGCCAGCAGCGCGACCGCGCGGTCCCGCTCGGCCTGGAGCGCGGCGTGCTCGATCGAACGGTCGGCGAGCAGCCACACGCCGACGGCCGACAGCAGGCCGGCCACGCTGCCGAAGATCACCATGACCGCGACGCCGAAGCCGACCGCCAGCAGCGCGACGCAGGCGTTGCGCACCGGCCCGGCCGGGACGCACATCGGCAGCACGGCGGCGGCGGCCAGCACGGGAACCTCGCCGAGCCCGGCGGGCACGAGAGCCATGATGGCGAAGCCGGTCCCGATGGTCAGCGCGACGCCGAACCAGGTCAGCGGCGTCGGCAGGGCCCGGCCACTGAGCACCATGCCCAGCTCCGCGCAGAGCCCGAGCACGGCGACGACGACCTTCAGCGCCGTCCCATCGGCCGCGATCACCGAGACCACCACGCAGGCGATCAGCGCGCCCGCGCCGATCACGTCACCACGCTCGAAGATCCGGCGGCCGCCGGGACCGGCCGGGGACCGGATCAGGCCGGGCCACATACTCACCATTCCCGCGCTCCGTTCGCCATCGGCCCGCTCCCGCCGTCCGCGCACTGCGCGTCCCACACGTGACCACGGCTACGTCGAGCACGACCGACGCGGGTGCACTGACGGCCGGCGGCGCACGGCGGCGAGCATATACGTGGCGTCGGCACGCGCCTCGCCGCGCTCGGCGACCGGCCTGGAACGTGGCGTGGCGCACTTTTGCAAGCAGATGCTTGCAATAGTTAGCGGGGGTGGTGCAAGGTGGAGCCATGGCAACGCTCAACGTCGGCAATCTCGGGGAGTATCTGCGTGAGCAGCGGCGCAACGCGCAGCTGTCTCTGCGGCAGCTCGCCGATGCCGCCGGGGTGTCGAATCCGTATCTGAGCCAGATCGAGCGCGGGCTGCGCAAGCCGAGCGCGGAGGTGTTGCAGCAGGTCGCCAAGGCGCTGCGGATCTCCGCCGAGACGCTGTACGTGCGAGCCGGCATCCTCGACGCCGAGCGGGACCGGGACGAGGTCGAGACGCGTGCCGTCATCCTCGCCGATCCCACGCTCACCGAACGGCAGAAGCAGGTGCTGCTTCAGATCTACGAGTCCTTCCGCAAGGAGAACGGGTTCGAGATCGCCGACGGGAGCGAGGGCATGGGCCCCGGTATGACCGACGGCAGCGACGCCGAACCGCCGGAGCGGACGGACGGTCGGGGCGACGGCGGCGACAGTGCCGCGCCGCACGAGACCGCCGACTGACCCGCGGACGTACACAACACAAAACCCTCAGCTGATAGCAACCGGGAGGACCATCACCATGGCCATCACCGATGACCTGCGCAAGACCCTGAGCGACCCCACCCCCCTCTACTTCGCCGCCGGCACCGCCGACCTCGCGCTCCAGCAGGCCAAGAAGGTTCCCGGCCTGGTCGAGCAGCTGCGTGCCGAGGCGCCGGCCCGGATCGACGCCGTGCGCGGCACCGACCCCAAGGCCGTGCAGGAGAAGGCCGCCGCCCGTGCCAAGGAGGCCGGTGCCAAGGCCAAGGAAGCCGGCGCCAAGGCCAAGGAGGCGCAGGAGACCTTCCAGACCAAGGTCAACGAGTTCATCACCAGCCTCGACGGCGACCTCAAGAAGCTCGGCAGCACGTTCGACGCCGACCTGAAGAAGTTCGGCGAGTCCGCCCAGGACTTCGCGCTGCGCGGTGTCGGCGTCGCCGCCGAGTACGCCGTCAAGGCCCGTGAGACGTACGAGAAGGTCGCCGAGCACGGCGAGCAGGCCGTGAAGACCTGGCGTGGCGAGGCCGCCGACGAGATCGAGGAGCTCGCCGTCGCCGTCGAGCCCGACCCTGCGCCGGTCGCGCCCGTGTCCGAGCCCGTCGTGGTGAAGACCGAGACCCCGGCCCCGGCCGCGCCGGCGAAGAAGCCCGCCCCGAAGCCCGTCGCGAAGAAGGCCCCGGCGGCCCGCAAGACCACCGCCAAGAAGACGACTCCGCCCGCCAAGTAGCACGCGGGTACGGATCAGGCAGGACGCGGATACGGATACAGAACGGGCCGGGCACCTTCGGGATGCCCGGCCCGTTCTACGGGTACGGTGGCCGCGTAGGTGTCGGGAGAGAGCGGGCGGTGGGCAAGCATGCTGATGTTGGGCTTCGCGGGGTTCCTGGGTCTCTTGAAGATCCTCCTCATGGGCCTGGCCGCCTTCGGGCTGGCCGACGCCGCGTTCCGGCGTGAGGACGCCTTCCGCGCCGCGGGCAAGCAGAACAAGGTCTTCTGGCTGATCATCCTGGGCATCACCCTCGTGGTGAGCTACCTGTTCTCGGTGCTGGCGATGCTGCCCATCGCGGGCGCGGTCGCGAGCATCGTCTACCTCGTGGACGTCCGGCCGGCGGTGAAGCAGATCTCGGGCGGCGGGGGCCGCCGAAGCGGCGGCTCCAGCAGCGACGGCCCGTACGGCCCGTACAACGGCGGACGTTGACACCGTCGCCGTAACCCCGCCTACCAGGGCTGTTACGGCGTCCGGTCCAGCATCACTACGGCCACATCGTCCGTCAGCTCGCCGCCGTTGAGGTCGCGGACCTCGTTGACCGCCGCGCGGAGCAGTTCCTCGCCCCGCAGGCCCTCGGCGAGTTGGCGGCGGACCATGGCCACCATGCCGTCCTGGCCGAGCCGTTCGCGGCGGCCCTCGCCGACGCGGCCCTCGATCAGGCCGTCGGTGTAGAGCATCAGGCTCCACTCCGCGCCCAGTTCCACCTGCATCCGCGGCCAGCGGGCACCGGGGAGCAGGCCGAGGGCGGGGCCGTTGTTGTCGTAGGGGAGGAGTTCGGCCGGGCGGCCGGGGCGGGCGAGCAGCGGGGACGGGTGGCCGGCCAGGCAGAGGCCCGCGCGGCGGCCGTCGGGGGCGATGTCGACCGTGCAGAGCGTCGCGAAGATCTCGTCGTCAGAGCGCTCGTGCTCCAGGACCTGTTGCAGCGTGCCGAGGAGCTGGTCGCCGCAGAGGCCCGCCAGGGTGAGCGCGCGCCAGGCGATGCGCAGTTCCACGCCGAGCGCGGCCTCGTCGGGGCCGTGGCCGCAGACGTCGCCGATCATCGCGTGCACGGTGCCGTCGGGGGTGCGCACGGTGTCGTAGAAGTCGCCGCCGAGCAGCGCGCGGGAGCGGCCGGGGCGGTAGCGGGCGGCGAAGCGCAGCGGGGAGCCCTCCAGGAGGGGCGTGGGCAGGAGGCCGCGTTCGAGGCGGGCGTTCTCCTGGGCGCGCAGCTTGGACTCGGTGAGCTTGCGCTCCGCCCTGTCCGAACGTTTCCGCTCCACCGCGTAGCGGATCGCGCGGCTCAGCAGCCGGCCGTCCAGCTCGTCGCGGAAGAGATAGTCCTGGGCGCCGACCCGGACCGCCTCGGCGCCGCGCTCGGTGTCGCCGGACGCGGTGAGGGCGAGGACGGCGTGGTGGGGCGCGATCCGCAGTACGTGCTTGAGTACGGCGAGCTCGTCGTCGGTGCCGTCGCCGGCCCGGGCGGGGGCGGGCAGCGCGAGGTCGAGCAGGATGCAGTGGACGTCGTCGGTGAGCAGCCGCTCGGCCTCGGTGAGGTTGCGGGCGGTGCGGACCCGGATCGGCTTGCCGGTCGGGTCGAGCAGCTCGGGCACGACCGGCGAACCGCCGGGGTCGTCCTCGATCATCAGCAGGGTGAGGTGACCGGTCGGGGTGCCGTGGGCGTGGGCCTGGGCAGCGCAGGGCGTGGGGTCGGCCTTGGTGCCCGCCTTGTCGGTGGCGGCGGCCGTGTCCTCGTCGACCGTGTCCTGCGTGCGCGGAGCCTCGGTGGCTTCGGAAGAGGCTCCGGAAGTGGCTTCGGTGACGGCTGCGGAGCTGTCGCCGGAGATGCCTCCGGAACCGTCTCCGGAGGGGCCGCCGACCGCGGGTGCGGACTGCGCCGGCGTCTGCGCCTGACCGTTTTCCGCGGCCGGGATCGCTCTCTGCCGCGGTATGGGTGCGGGCATCGTCCTGGTTCCTTCCCTCCCCCCGAGGGCACGGCGGGGCGAGGGACCTCGACCCACCGACGGGGACCATAGCGGTAGTGGGCGCCGTAAAGGAATGGGGTGAGACACGTCGCCTGGCAGGCGGCCACTGTCATATGCCGTGTTCTGTACCGCAGTTGGGCAGGGTGGCCCTTGCCCGGGGATGACGAAGGTCACGCCGGGAGGGCGTTTGGCGCGGAAGCTGCGTGCGCCAGGTCACGTGGTCCGGGTCACCGGTGCCGTACGGAAGCCGTGCGCATCACCATGGACAAGCTGGGGACAAGTCACGCATCAGGGCGCACAACACCCAATATCGGCATCGAACCCGCCCCCGCGACCGTCACCGTCCGCCCCGGCCGCGGGGCGTGGATGATCGCGCCGTCGCCGATGTACATGGCGACATGGCTGGCGTCGTCGAAGTAGATGATGAGGTCGCCCGGGCGCATGTCCTTCACCGCGACGTGCGGGAGCTGCCTCCACTGCTCCTGCGAGGTGCGCGGGATCGGGTCGCCTGCGCTCGCCCAGGCCTGTGAGGTCAGCCCCGAGCAGTCGTACGACGACGGGCCCTCGGCGCCCCACTCGTACGGCTTGCCGAGCTGGGCCGTCGCGTAGGCCACCGCCGCCTTGCCCTCGGCGGACGCCTTGCCGCTGACGTCCTTGAGGGCGCCGGAGTCGAGCCACTCGGTCTGCGCCTTCAGCGCGGCCTGCCGCTCCAGCTCGGCCAGCCGCGCCTTCTCCTGCTTCTCCAGCTGGGACTCGAGCTTCTCGGCCGCCGCGATCTGGGTGGTGACGTTCTTCTTGGCGGTGGCCTTGGCCTGGCGGTTCTTCTCCAGCTTCTCCCACTGGGCGGAGGCGTCGGCGGTGTACTGCTTCAAGTCCTGCTGGGTGCGCGTCAGTTCCGCGATCAGGCCCTTGGTGGCGCGCTGGCCCTGGAGTATCCGGCCGGTACCGTCGAGGAACGCCTGCGGGTTGTCGCTCAGCAGCAACTGCGCCTCGTCCGGGATCCCGCCCGTGCGGTACTGGGAGCGGGCCGCGGCACCGGCGCGGTCCTTCAACTCGTCCAGCTTCTCCTGGCCCTTGACGATCTTCTTGGCCAGCTCGACGATCTCCGCGGACTGCTTCTGGGCCTGCTCCTCGGCCGCGTTGTACGCGTCCGTGGCGACGGCGGCGTCGTGATAGAGCGCGTCGAGCTTCTCGCGTACGGCCTCAAGGTCCTTGTTGGTCACGGGAGTTGGGGACGCGGTCGCGGACGGGGTTGGTGTCGGGCTCGCGAACGCGGTGGCGGGTGCCGCGAGTACGGTGACCGCGCAGACGACCGTGATGGCCGTCGTGATCAGGACGCGCCTGCCCGTGCCCATAACCCTGCCCCCACACCTGATTTACCGTCAGTAACTTACGGATGCCTGGGGGATCGTGCCATGTCCGCGCGCAAAGTGACAGAGGTAGTACTTCGGTACAGCTTCCGGCACTTCCCCCCTTCCCTGCCCGTCCCCGCCCCTGTCGTAACGATCTCCCCGTACATGTGACGAACAGCTCACGGAGATCGTTCCCCGCGGTTTCCCCGCAGGTCAGGGCGGTGCCCGGATTCACCCGCGCGGCGCCAACGCCCCCCAGGCCACGGTCACTTCGCCCTGCCGCCAGCGCACCGGCCCGTCCGTCACCGGCCAGTCGGCGGTGAGGTCCCGCACCGCGCGCATCCAGCGCTGGCGCGCGCCGTAGGAGGCGTAGGGCGCGGCGGCGGCCCACGCGCGGTTGAAGTCGCGGAGGAAGGCGTGCACCGGTTCGCCGGGCACATTGCGGTGGATGAGGGCCTTCGGGAGGCGCTCGGCGAGGTCGGACGGCCGCTCCAGGGAACCGAGCCGCGTCGCGAAGGTGACCGTGCGCGGCCCCTCCGGCCCGAGCGCGACCCACACGTGCCGCCGCCCGATCTCGTCACAGGTCCCCTCGACGAGCAGCCCGCCCCGGGAGCCACCCCCCGCCGGCGCGAGCCGTCCGCACAGCCGCGCCCAGACCTCGGCGACCTGCGCCTCGTCGTACTGCCGCAGGACGTTCGCCGCGCGGATCAGCGACGGCCGCTGCGGAACCGGGATCTCGAACCCCCCGTGCCGGAAGGCGAGCCCCTCCCGCTCGTACGGTTTCGCCGCCGCGACCCGCGCCGGTTCGATCTCGACACCGACCACGCGCGCGTGCGGGGCGACGGTACGCAGGCGCGCCAGCAGTTCTACGGCGGTCCAGGGCGCGGCGCCGTAGCCGAGGTCCACGGCGACGGGATCGCCGGCCCGCCCCAGCTCGGCGCCGTGCGTCGCCGCGATCCAGCGGTCCATACGGCGCAGCCGGTTGGGGTTGGTGGTGCCGCGGGTCACCGTTCCTATGGGGCGGGTGGCTGCGCGGGCTGTCATACCTAGAGGGTAGGCGGCGGCTTCTACGGAGGTGTCGCTGCGGGAGCCCGGCCGGGGTGGTCAGTGCGAGCCGCGTGCCGCCTTGCGGCGCAGGGCGACGACGATGCCGCCGCCGGCCGCGACCAGGGCGGCCGCCGTACCCGCGAGCGCCGTGGTGCCGTCGCTCGCGCCGGTCTCGGCGAGGCGGTCGCCACCGCCGGCGGGTGACGGGGCGCCGCTCGCCGCGGGCACGGGGCTGCTGCTCTCGGCGGAGGACGGGCTGGAGGTGGGGCTCGGGGTCGTAGAAGAGCCGGAGGAGGGTGTCGGCGACGTCGACGGCTGGGCGGACGCGGAGGCCGACGCGGAGGCGGAGTCGCCGCATGTCACGTCCGGGACGACGACCATCGGCGTGATGTCGTCGTCGACCTGGTCGCCCGCCTGGACGTGGACCCGGAAGGTCTCACCGGCGTACCAGTCCAGGGTCTTGAGGTCGACGCTGACGCCTTCGGCGGTCGGGTGCGCGATGGTCTCGGTGTCGACCCACCGCTCTCCGCCCGGCATGTTCAGCTGGACGTACAGGGTGATCTTGGCCGGGGTGCCGGTCGCGTCCTTGTCGGTGACGCGGATGACGCCGTTGTCCTGGGCGTCGCAGACGGGCGTCGCGGTGAAGTCGCCGATGCTGCACGCGAGCGCGGTCTGGGCGGCGGCGACGGAGAGCGCGGCCGCGGCGGCCGAGGTGCCTATGACGCGGGCCGCTCTGGCGGCGCGAGGAGAGAGGGACACGTTTGTCCTTACGTTGAGGAGCCCGGGGCCGGACATGCCTACAAGACCTGTGGGCCCGCTGTAAGGGTTGTATCGCCGCAGGTCAAGACGTGGCGAAGGAGTGGTCGGCGAAGGCTCTGGGGATGGTCAACCAACGGTCATGGCCATGATGTGCCGACCGTTCGGACGGTCCGCCGGTGCATAGGTGGGCCACGCAGCACGCGCTCGAACGGTTGAGCGATCCCCGGCAATGGCTCGGTAAAATCCTCATGCGCCGGAATGAGAATCCCGCCCCCCGATGTTGCACACGCGTGGAGGGAACCGCACACCCTCCCTCAGGCATGCCCGCAGCGAGGAGGAACGCCACGTGAGCCAGTACGGCAGCAGGCTCGGGCGGCGTTCCGCGGCCTCGTCCGCACGGCTGAGGCTGCACCGCAAGCCTCGCCGTGTTGCCATGCTCTCCGTGCACACGTCACCGCTGCACCAGCCCGGCACGGGCGACGCGGGCGGCATGAACGTCTACATCGTGGAGCTCGCGCAGCGCCTCGCCGCGATCAACATCGAGGTCGAGATCTTCACGCGCGCGACCACGGCCGTCCTCCCCCCGACCGTCGAGCTGGCGCCCGGCGTGCTCGTCCGGCACGTCGACGCGGGGCCGTACGAAGGTCTCGCCAAGGAGGAACTCCCCGCCCAGCTCTGTGCGTTCACGCACGGAGTGATGCAGGCGTGGGCCGGCCACCGCCCCGGGTACTACGACCTCGTCCACTCGCACTACTGGCTCTCCGGCCACGTCGGCTGGCTCGCCGCCCAGCGCTGGGGCGTCCCCCTCGTGCACGCCATGCACACCATGGCCAAGGTCAAGAACGCCAGCCTGGCCGACGGCGACACCCCCGAACCCGCCGCCCGCGTCATCGGCGAGACCCAGATCGTCGCGGCCGCCGACCGCCTCATCGCCAACACGGCGGAGGAGGCCGACGAACTCGTACGGCACTACGCGGCCGACCCCGCCAAGGTCGCCGTGGTCCACCCCGGCGTGAACCTCGACCGCTTCCGGCCGGCGGACGGCCGAGCCGCGGCCCGCGCCCGCCTCGGCCTCCCGCAGGACGCCCTGATCCCGCTCTTCGCGGGTCGCATCCAGCCCCTGAAGGCGCCGGACGTCCTGCTGCGCGCGGTCGCCGTGCTCCTCGACGAGCGGCCCGAGCTGCGCTCGAACATCGTCGTGCCCGTCGTCGGCGGCCCCAGCGGCAGCGGCCTCGCCAAGCCCGAGGGCCTGCAGAAGCTGGCCGCGCGGCTGGGCATCGCGGACGTCGTACGGTTCCGGCCGCCGGTCGGACAGGAGCAGCTCGCGGACTGGTTCCGGGCCGCGTCCGTCCTGGTCATGCCGTCGTACAGCGAGTCCTTCGGGCTGGTCGCCATAGAGGCGCAGGCGGCCGGTACGCCGGTGCTCGCGGCCTCGGTCGGCGGCCTCCCGGTCGCCGTGCGCGACGGTGAGACCGGCTTCCTCGTCCAGGGCCACGACCCCGCCGCCTATGCGCGCGTGCTGAGCACTCTCGCCGACGACCCGCACCTCGCGCCCCGCATGGGCGAGGCCGCCGCCCGGCACGCGCAGTGCTTCGGCTGGGACACGGCCGCCGCGGCCACGGCGGACGTGTACGCGGCCGCGGCGCAGGCCCACCGCCGTCACGTACGCTCGCACCATGGGTGAGGCAGCGGCGGATCAGGACCGGGCGGCGCAGGTCATCGAGGGTTTCCTCAAGGATGCCGAACTCGACTGGGAGAGCCCGGAGTCGGGCACGTTCGTCGTCAAACTCCCCGGCACCCGCAAGCTGTCGACGACCCTCTCCCTCCTCGTCGGCCGCCACTCCCTCTCGCTCAACGCCTTCGTCATCCGCCACCCCGACGAGAACGAGACGGCCGTCCACCGCTGGCTCCTGGAGCGCAACCTCAAGCTGTACGGCGTGAGTTACGCGGTCGACCAGCTCGGTGACGTGTACGTCACCGGGCGGCTGCCGCTGTCCGCCGTCACCGAGGCCGAGATCGACCGCCTCCTCGGCCAGGTCCTGGAGGCCGCCGACGGCAGCTTCAACACCCTCCTGGAACTGGGCTTCGCCTCCGCGATCCGCAAGGAGTACGCGTGGCGGGTGTCGCGCGGGGAGTCGACGCGGAATCTGGACGCGTTCACGAATCTGACCCAACGGCCGACGAGCTGACCTCGATCTGACCCCTGTTCGACCTCTTCCCTGCGACTGGGGCCTCGTGGCATGCTCACCGCCAGCACATTTCTGAACGTCGTTCACATCCATGAAGAGTCGCGTGGGAGGACGTACGTACATGAGCCACACCCGTCTCACCAGACGAACCCTGCTCGGAAGCGCGTTTGCCTTGGCGGTCCCCCTGCCGAAACAGGGACCCGAGGGATCTGGGGGATCCGGGGAATCTGGGGGATCCGGGGGTGAAGTCCCGTCCCTCTGGCGGGAGTTCACCCGCACCCCTTTCACCCACCCGCAGATTCCGTACATCGGCAGGGCGGGCTGCCGCACCCGGCACAGGGGAGGTCACTCGCCCGTCCTCGACGTCCGTCGCTACGGCGCGGTAGCGGACGGCGTGACCGACTCCGCTCCCGCGATCAACCGTGCCATCGCTGCTGCCGGCAGGGCCGGCGGTGGCACGGTTCTCATCCCGCCCGGCACCTTCCGCATCGACGACGTGATCCGTGTCGGGCACTCGAACGTGGTGGTCAGGGGCGCCGGCAGCGACCGTACGAAGCTCTACGCGACGAAAAATCTGACGGAGCTGATCGGCGTCTACGGCTCCCGTTACGGCGGCGACAAGTCGTCCTGGTCCTGGGCCGGCGGCCTCATCTGGCTTGCTCCTGCGGCCCGTTGGGACTCACTGGTCGGCGCGATCAGGGCGAAGGCCTGGCCCTTCGAGGGCTGGACCGGCAACAGGCGTGACGAATGGCGGCAGTTGACGACCGTCGAACCGGCCCGGCAGGGCGCGTGGACGGTGACGGTGGCGGACGCCTCCCAACTGAAGCCGGGCGGACTGGTGTTGCTCCGCCTCGCCGACGACACCGCCCACACCCTCCTCCAGCACATGGCGGGCGGCGGCCCCGGCCCCGAGGCGTACTACTGGGCCGACAAGACGAAGCTGCTGTCGTACGTCCCCTACGAATGGCCCGTCCGCATCACGCACGTCCACGGCCGGAGGGTCACGCTCGAACGCCCGCTCCCGCTCGACGTACGCCCCGAATGGAACCCCCAACTGACCACCCACGTACAGGAGTTGACGGGCTCGGGGGTGGAAGGCCTGACCCTGGAGGCCGTCGAGACCCCGCAGCAACCGCACCTCCTCGACAAGGGGTACAACGGCGTCGTCCTCCAATGCGCCTATGACTGCTGGCTCGACGACGTGACGGTCCGTCATGTGGACAACGGCTTCGGCCTGGTGGCGGCGTCGGCGTGCACGCTGCGCGGTACGACGGTGGCGGGCCGCGGCTCCCACCACCCCTACTTCTGCCGCGAGGGCTCGCACGACAACCTCGTCGAGGACTTCACGATCGAGGAGCGCACGGTCCCGGCTCCGGCCAACACCCAGCTCCACGGCATCAACGTCGAGGGCCTGTCGTCGTACAACGTCTGGTCGCGCGGCGACATGCGCATGGGCACCTTCGACAGCCACCGCGGCCTGCCCTTCGCCGACGTCCGCACCGACATCACCGTGCACAACGACGGCCGCCACGGCGGCGACGCGAACGCCGGTCCGCTCTTCGGCGCCCGCTTCACCCACTGGAACATCCGCGTCACGAACGGCCGCGCGGGCCTGATGAAGATCGACCAACTGGCGCCGTACAGCGCCACGGTGGGCCTCAACGCGGTCACCGAGTTCGACCAGATCGACGTCCCCGACTTCACCGGCGACCTGCACGCACGGCTGGAGCTCTACGGCACGACGGGGGTCGTACGGCCGCGGAACCTGTACGAGGCGCAGCGGGAGCTGTGACTCAGATCTGGCGCAGGACGTCGTAGCCGATGAAGTCGAACATGCTGGTGCCGGTGGGGAGTTGGCGGGGTTCGCCGGTGAAGCGGTGGGCGCCGACGGACTGGGGGATCGAGGGGTCGGAGACCCACAGGCGCTCGAAGCCGCGCTCCTCCAGCCAGGCGCAGACCTGGGGGACGAGGTCGGGGGCGATGTCGCGGCTGCGCGTCCACACGAGCGTGCCGCCCGTCCGGCACAGGGCGGTGCAGTGGTCGAGGACGCGCTCGACGTCGGCGTCGGAGATGTTGCCGAGGAGGCCGCACACGAGGACGAGGTCGGCGGGGGCGAGCCCGGCGTACTGATCCGTCAACGAGGCGTCCCCGGCGACGACTTCTACTCCGGAGAGGCCGGCGGCGCGGGCGGTCCGGGTCGCGACGTCCACGTTCCGCTCGTCCAACTCGACCAGCCGGGCGCGGACTTCGGGCCCGCGGGGGTGGTCCGCCAGTACGCCGATCAGGTCGTGGCCCTGTCCGGCGCAGAGGCTGATCGCGGTGAGCGGGCCCGCCGGGGCGGTGTCGAGGGCGAGTCGGAGGCGTTCCTGGATGAGGGCCAGGCGGCGGCTGAGGTAGGAGTCGGGGGAGTCGTAGGCGTCGTGCCATTCGTGCCAGTCCATGCGCGATTCCATGGGCCGAGGCTAGCCGCGGAGTTGATGTTCGTCGCGCGAATAACGCCCCGGCGTGACCCCCACCAACTTCCGGAAATGGCGGGTGAGATGGGACTGGTCGTAGAACCCGGTCACCGTCGCCACCTCGCCCGGCGGGCGGCCGTCGAGGAGGAGCCGGCGGGCGCGGTCGACGCGGCGGGACATCAGGTACTGGTGCGGTGCGATGCCGTACGCCCCGCTGAACGCCCGTACCAGATGGGCCGGATGGGCGTGCACGAGCCGCGCGGCCTCGTCGAGGGTGATGCCTTCGGTGACGCGTTCGTCGAGGAGTTCGCGGAGGGTGCGGGCGAGGACGGGGCCGGAGGCGGGGGAGGGCGCGGCGGACGGCCGTAGGTGGGCGTGCAGCCGTTCGGCGATGAGCGTCAGCCGGCTCTCGGCCTCCAGTTCGTCGCCGGGGTGGTCGAGCGAGGTGTGCAACTGGCCCACGCGCAGCCGCAGTTCGGGATCCCGGAGGTCCGGCTCGTCGACGGCCGAACCGATGAGGGTGTCCGGGAGATGCGTGCCGTCGAGATAGAGGACACGCTTGCGGAAGCCGTGCGGGGTGGCGGGCGAGCCGTTGTGCGGGACGTGCGGCGGCAACAGCGTCACCGTGTCGTGCGGGGTGCCGTGCTCGTGCCGGTCCAGGTCGTACCGTACGGCTCCGTCGTCCACGATCAGCAGCGTCCACGCGTCGTGCACGTGCATCGGGTACGCGTACTCGGTGAAGTGGGCGTGGAAGACCTCGACGACACCGGGGATGCGGGGCCGCCAGGCGGAGACTTCCTGTTCGGGGCGGCCTGGGCCGGGCTGGCCCGGGCCCTGTTGCGGGGCCATGCAAAGAACGTACAAGACGGGGGCGTGAGGCGGTCGGCAGTCTCGATGCATGAGCACTGACACGACCACTGCCCCGACCACCGACACGTTCACCGAACCGGTGCGCTTCGACACCAAGATCGCCGTCCTGCTGCGGGAGGACCTTGAGCCCTGGCAGCGGCTGAACGTCACGTCCTTCCTGGTCAGCGGCCTGGGATCACAGAGTCCCGAGGTGATCGGGGAGCCGTACGAGGACGCGGACGGGGTGCGGTATCTGCCGATGTTCCGCCAGCCGGTGATGGTCTTCGAGGCCACGAAGGAGGTCCTGGTGGCGGCCCACGGCCGGGCCCTGAGCCGTGCGCTGCCCCGGTCCGTCTTCACGTCCGACCTCTTCACCACCGGCAACGACCGGGACAACCGGGCGGCGGTACGGGCCGTCGCAACGGCTGAGCTGGATGTGGTGGGGCTGGCGGTGTATGGGCCGCGGAACGGGGTGGACAAGGTGGTCAAGGGGGCGCGGATGCATCCGTAGGCCTGCTTCTTCTTAGGCCGTGCTGACCTCGGGCTTCGTCGCAGCCGGTGTTTCCATTTCCACGGTTGCCGGTCCGCTCGCCGGAAGCCCCCGCATCAGCGCCCCGTACCCCACCGCCGCCCCCGTCCCCACGACCGCGCACAGCCCCCACAGCCACTCCGCCCCGAACCGGTCGATGACGAAACCGGACATCAGCGGGGCGATGAGCGCGGCGACCGCCCAGGACAGGGTGTACATGCCCTGGTAGCGCCCGCGTCCCTGGACTGGGGAGAGGCGGACCACGAGACCCGTCTGGGTCGGGGCGTTGATCATCTCGCCCAGGGTCCACACGCACACCGTGAGGGCGAAGACGCCGACCGAGCCTGCGAACGCGGTGAGCCCGAAGCCGTAGCCCGCGAGGATCGAGGAGACGACCAACAGGCGTTTGGCGTCGCGGTGTTCGATGAGGCGGGTGACCGGGATCTGGAGGACGACGATGAGGAAGCCGTTGACGGCGATCGCGGTGCCGTAGTCGGCGGGCGTGAAACCGGCCTCGCCCATCGCGACCGGCAGTCCGACCGAACCCTGCTGGAAGACGAGGGCGACGAGGAAGGAGAGGCCTACGACGCTCATGAACCGCCCGTCGCGCAGGACGGTCCCGAGGCCGACCGAGTCGGTGGCGCCCTTGGCGCCGTCCGTGGCGACGGTGGGCCGGGACTCGGGCAGCCGCAGGAACACGACGACCGCGCAGACCGCCGTCATCCCCGCCTCCAGCAGGAACCCGGCGCGGTAGCTGACCTCGGCGATGAACCCGGCGGCCATGGAGGAGATGGCGAAGCCGAGGTTGATGGCCCAGTAGTTGAGCGAGAACGCGCGGACCCGGTCCTCGGGGCGCACGATGTCGGCCATCATCGCCTGCACCGCCGGGCGGGACGCGTTGCTCGCCGCCCCGACGAGGCACGCTACGGCGGCGATGGCGACGGGGTCGTGCACGAAGCCGAGCAGCGCCACGGACGCGGCGGTCGACGACTGCGCGATGAGGAGGGTGGGGCGGCGCCCGAGCCGGTCGGTCATGACACCCGAGCCGATGGACGAGACGACCCCGCCGAGGCCGTAGAGGGAGGCGACGAGACCGGCGTAGGTGGCGGAGTAGCCGCGGTCGAGGGTGAGGTACAGGGCCATGAAGGTCGAGACGAACGCCCCGAGCCGGTTGACGAGGGTGCTGGTCCACAGCCACCAGAACTCGCGGGGGAGGCCGGAGACGGTTTCCCGGGCGGCGCGTCTCAGGGCGGCGAGTGACATGGATCGATCCCCCACGGTCGGACAGGTGGCTTGTAAGCGGCTACGGCCGCGAGCACAACTTACGAACGGGACGGCTCGGGGGACCACTCAATTAACAGAAGCCGTCAACTGTGGGGCTGGAAGGCAGGCGCCAGGCGGTGGCCCGAATGCGTGGATTACGCTCTGAGGCATGGCCGACGCACCGTACAAGCTGATCCTCCTCCGCCACGGCGAGAGCGAGTGGAACGCGAAGAACCTGTTCACCGGCTGGGTGGACGTCAACCTGAACGAGAAGGGCGAGAAGGAGGCGGTCCGCGGCGGTGAGCTGCTCAAGGACGCCGGCCTGCTCCCCGACGTGGTCCACACGTCCCTCCAGAAGCGCGCGATCCGCACCGCGCAGCTGTCGCTGGAGGCGGCGGACCGCCACTGGATCCCGGTCCACCGTTCCTGGCGCCTGAACGAGCGCCACTACGGCGCCCTCCAGGGCAAGGACAAGGCCCAGACCCTCGCGGAGTTCGGCGAGGAGCAGTTCATGCTGTGGCGCCGTTCCTACGACACCCCGCCCCCGCCCCTTGAGGACGGCACGGAGTTCTCCCAGTCGGGCGACCCGCGCTACGCGACGATCCCCCCGGAGCTGCGCCCCCGCACGGAGTGCCTGAAGGACGTCGTCGTCCGCATGCTCCCGTACTGGTACGACGGCATCGTCCCCGACCTCCTCGCGGGCCGCACGGTCCTGGTCGCGGCCCACGGCAACTCGCTCCGCGCCCTGGTCAAGCACCTCGACGGCATCTCCGACGCCGACATCGCGGGCCTGAACATCCCGACGGGCATCCCCCTGGCCTACGAACTGGACGCGTCCTTCAACCCGGTCAAGCCGGGCGGGACGTATCTCGACCCGGACGCGGCGGCGGCGGCGATCGAGGCGGTCAAGAACCAGGGCAAGAAGAAGTAGGGTTTGTGATCATGCCTCCCACCTGCGCAAACGGCGCTGGCGGGAGGCATTTTCATGGTCTGGGCCCACTGTGGGCCCTCAGCGCGGGGGCTCTTGCATCGGTCGGAGTGCCTGAGCGAGAGCCTTCCGGGCACGGTCCCGACTACTCGGCATGAGGTGCGCGTACACCTTCAGCGTCAGCCCCGGGTCGGAGTGCCCGAGGTACTCGCTCACGGCCTTGATGCTCTCTCCCGCGTCCAGCAGAACGGACGCGTAGAAGTGCCTCAGGGCGTGCATGCCGTGCTCCCGCGCGGCAGCGTGCTCGCGGCTCTTGGCCTTCGGGATGACGCCCGCCTTGGCGAGAGCGGGCTTCCAGTGGTCCTCGTTCAGCGACGTACGCCAGACGTGCCCGCCGTTGGGCCCGCTGAAGATCAGACGCTTCGTCACGGGCTGGCCGTTCGCTCGCATCCACGGCAACGTGATCTCCACGGGCGGGAAGCGCTTGATGTGTTCCTTGAGCGCTTCCGCCACAGGATCGGGCAGAGGCACGTCACGGAGCTTGCCGCCCTTCGGGGGCGCGAACACCGCCTTGCTCAGGCTCAGTTTGAGCTGCTGCACCACGTGCAGGATGCCGCTCTCGAAGTCCACCTCGTCGACGCACAGCCCGAGGATCTCGCCTTGCCGTAGTCCGCAGCCGGCGCCCATGTCCACCATGGGCCGGAAGCGTTCGACCATCGCGGCCCGCATGGCGACGACGCGTTCCGGCTGCCAGGGGACGACGCGGCGCATGCCCATCTCGGGGAGCGCCACCGTGCGCGAGTTGCAGGGGTTCCGGCGAAGGTAGCCGTCCTCTACGGCTGCGGAGAGCACGGCGCGGACGTTGGAGAAGATCACGCGGGCGTAGGCGCCGGACATGCCGGACGCTTCGAGCTGCGTCACGAACTCGCGGATGTGGCTGGGCTGGAACGACCCCAGCGCACGCGACCCGATGCGCGGGAAGGCGTGCAGCTTGAGTTGGGACTGCATCGAGGCGCGGGTGTTCGGGTCTCCGCTCTGGCTCGCGAGCCACCCTTCCGCGAACTCCTGAAACGAGGTCTTGGACGCGTTCGGGTCGATGTAGTCGCCGCGAGCCACGTCCGCAGTGGTTTTGCTCAGCCACTGCTCAGCGAGCCGCTTCTGTCCGTCGGGGAAGGATTTGCCCTTGCGCTTGCCGTCGGGGGCGAAGTAGCGGGCCCGGTAGCGCATGCCGGTTCCGTAGCGCTCGGTCTTGGCTCGGGTGGTCTTGCCGTTGGTGTCGGTTTCGGTCTTGTACCAGCGGTCTTGGATGCTGCCTGCCATGGGGGCTGACTCTCTTCTCGGTAGCAGGGCGGGGCGGGACCAGGTGGGCGCCGTCCGGCCGGTTTTGGGGTGTGCTGGGCCAGGCCCGCTACTTGCTACGGGCCTGATCACTGGGGGTTTGGGTTGCTAGTGGGGTTGCTACCGGTAGCGGGTGGGGGTGCTACCGGTAGCGACCTTGGGGGCGTCTCGCCGGGCGCGAGTTGGGCCCGTTTCGTGGTGCGGCCCGGCGGGGTCGCTTGTTGCTTCGCCGCTGATCAGTGCGGGTTCGGGTCGCTAGCCGGGTCGCTTGCGCAAGCGAGGTCCGTCGCTTGCGCAAGCGGGCTTTGGCGGGGTGTCAGGGAGGCTGAGACATGGGCTGTCGGGTGGCTTCCTGAAGGAGGTTCGGCGGTGTCGGGGGTGCGCCTCCCTGCCTCCCTGAGGGGGCGTCTGCGCTGATCAGGCAGAGGGAGGCGGGCCAGGGAGGCGGTGAGGGAGTTCTCCCTGCCTCCCTTGGCCGGCGGGATGTGCCTCCCTGCGCTGACGGCCGGACTTCTAGCAACGGGAGGTGACCTCTCCGGGGGTGTATCCGGGCCGGATGACGGTTCCGCGGAAGGGGGTTGCTAGGTGCTAGACCGCAGGCCGGGGGCGGTTTCGGTTGCTAGCCGGGGTGCTAGGTCTAGCAGCGGAGGGTGCTAGACCTAGCAGCCGTTCAGGCCGCGTCTTCGAGGGCGGTCCGTTCGGCTTCCCACGCTCGTACGGCGGCCGGGTTGAAGCGGAGGTAGCGGCCGACGCGGAAGCCGGGCGGTCCGATGCGCTTGCGGCGCCACTGGTAGACGGTCTCGACGCTCGGGAGGCTGAACAGGGTGACCAGGTCTTCGGGGGTGAGGTAGCGGTCCGGCAGGCCGCCGCGCAGAGTGGCGCGCGGGTCGGCCGGTTCGTCGGTGGTGGCCATGGATTTGGTGACTCCTCGTGTCCGTGGCGGGGTGCGTGGGAGTGGTGCCGGTCGCCGTACTAGAGAGTTGGTGTATCGCAGCGTCCGCAGCGCCCTAGCGTCCGCACGGTCGCGTTGCCGCAGGCCAGATGGGGTGAGAGATGCGGACGCTGGTGCGGACGCTGTGGACGCTGGACGGCTCTAGCGTCCGCAGCTTCGACGTGTCCGGGCCGCTGGTGTGCGGCCCGGCCCGGCAGGTGTTCCGGCTACGTCAGGGCTGTTCAGGCGGGGTTCTGCCCTCCCCGAGCGGGGCCGCCTCCGGCCACAGTGGGCCCTGTTCGGGTGCGGACGCTGTCTCGTCCTCGGGTGCCGCACGGGCCAGGGTCAGCAGCTTGTGACGGGTCCGGTCGCGGCTACGCTGCGTGTCGTCCACCGTGATCCCGATGGAGCGGAGCAGCGGGGCGAGGCGCTTGACGCGTCCGCTGGCGCGGGTGGCGTCCTTGGGCCAGTTCGGCGGCCGGACCGGCGGCGCGGGCAGTGCCTCCAAGAGCGCTCCGGCGGTGCCCTGCCAGGTACCGGCCTGGTCGACCAGGTGGGCGATGGCCATCGCGAACAGGTCGCCCTCCAACGCGTCTGTGGCGACGTTCGCCGAGGTCGCGAGGTAGTCCGCGAGGGTGTTCCAGCCCTGGGTTTCGTCGACCGCAGCGAGGACGCGGGCGAAGTCGGCCATGCGCGGCATCGTGTCCAGCCGCACCGACGGCAGGACCGCGAGGACGCAGGCCAGCACGTCGAACAGGGCCCCGAGCACGGCGGGCCGGACGGCCGCGAAGGTGGCGTCCAACTCTTCCTCGGAGCGGCGCCGGTCGTCGTCGATGAGCTGCAAATCGAGCAAGAGGACGCGTTCGGCGAGGTCGCCCGCGAGAGCTCCCGCGTCGATCGTGGTCAGGGCCAGCACCCGCCGGAAGGTCAGCACCACCACGTCGTCATCGGTGTACAGGGCCCGGTCGACGACTCCGTCACCCGTCACGGCCTTGCACAGGGTGTCGGAGAGCCACGGCGGGATGGTGCTGACGTTGTCCAGGCACAGCGCCCATGACGCGAACGCCTGCGTGTTCCAGGCCTTCGGGTCGCGCGGCTGGCTGCGCTTGGCGGCCGGGGACGGGTCGACGAGGTTGATGAACAGTTGTGCCGCCTTGGACTTGCCCGTGCCCTGCTCCCCCTTGCACACGAGGGCCGGGTGCGGGATATCGGGAATCCAGGCCGCGACCAGCCACGCCACCAACTGGTGGAAGGTGGGTGTGTCCATGTTGAGGAGGGCGTGCAGTTTGGCCAGGCCGTCGCCGTCCAGCACGGGCGGGGGCATCGGGGCCATGGCTCCGGAGCGGCGGAAGAGCACCGGGGCCCGGTCGACGACGTTCCAGCCGGTTCCGGTGACGACGACCGTGCGGCCGTCGGTGCTGCCGAGGTCGACCACGACCGCGCCATCCTCAGCGCGTCCTACCCGCAGGTGCACGGGCACCGGGTCGCCGTCTTCGGCGAGGCCTTCCAGGACGGTCATGGCGTCCGCGAGCGCGGACTGTGAGGCGACCTCGCCGGGGTAGGCGTCCGCGAACTGCCGGGCCAGCCGCTGGCGCAACCCGCCCTTGTTCCGCAGTGGGAGTGCGGTGTTGGGGCCGTCCAGGGCGACCGCGTAGGGACGGCCGTCCGGCGAGGTGACGAACCGGTACTGCTCACGCGCCATGGCCACGATCCGCGCGGCAGCGGGAGGCGGCTTGCCCCCACCGTCACCGTGCTCGGGTCGACGCGGCGCCGTACGGGTCGGGTCGACCGTGGCCCGACTCTTGCCGGGGTGGGCGTGCCCGTTGACGGGCCGGTCGGATCGGGTGCTCGTCACGCGAACACCGCCTCTCCGGTCGGGCCCACGCACGACCGCACGGGGCGGGGCGCGCGCAGGCAGTCGGGTCGGATCGAGGGATGGCGCACAGCCGCACGGCAGACCGGTCGGGCCCCGTGGCCGGTGCCGTGACGTTGGGTGTGACGCAGCTCGTCACGCAGGTCACGGGTAGACCGTTCGGCGATCGGGTCGGGCGACCACACCGCCTCAAAGGCCGACTGGTTGGCGTGCGCGAGTCGGGCCAACAGGCGCCAGTCGATCGGGCCAAGGGTCGGCCGACCCGAGTCGGCCGACTGCGTGAGAAGCAGCGCGATCGACAACGGCAACCGGTCGGCCTTGGCGTTGTTGCACGGGGCGCACGCCAGTACCAGGGCGGCGGCCGACCATGTGCGCCACAGCGAGAGGGGCGCCACGTGGTCGAGGGTGGCCTCGCTCAGGTCCGCGAACGGGCGGCGGCAGTAGGCGCACCGCTGCCCGTGACGGCGGGCGAGTTGCTCCTTGCGGACGCGGCGGCGAGTGGAGTTGAGCATCGACTTGTGCGCCACGGCTACCACTCCGCCCGTACCGGCCGCTGCCACATGCCGTCAGGACCGGCCGGCGGGGTCAGCCCAACCAGGTAGCCCCCGCCGTCCAGGCGCACGATGAGCGGCGCGGGCTGTTCCCGGTTCCACTGCACGAGGTTGAAGGCGAAGAGGCGACGGAGGTAGTTGGGCAGTGCCTGCTTGTACAGCCACTCCCGATCCCGGTCGCGGTCGGTCCCGCCCAACTCGCCGGACATGACCGCTCCCAGCCGGATCAGGGTCTCCGTCGGCACGGCCGTAACTCCCTCATGGATGGCGCGGCCCAACAGCATCTTCCGGAGCGGGAGTTGGCGGAAGTCGTCCATGCGGTAGCGGTCCAGGCTGGACAGGTAGACAGCCACACCGACCTCCCCCGCCGTCATCGGCCGGGAACGGGCGCCCTCGTACCAGAACGACAGGGCCAGCCGGTAGGCGAAGCGGCGGCACGCGGCCACCTCCGGCCACTCCACCGGATCGGCGTCCAGGCTCTCGAAGGTGTCGGTCACCTCTGCGATCCCGGCCGGACCGAGCGTGTTCACGGCGGCCGTCAGCGCGGCGTACAGGGCGTCATTGCTCGGCACCGGCAGCGCCAGGTTGTCGGCGCCGGTCTCGAACAGTGCGGCGGCGACCTCGTTCGGGGTCAGTTCCAGCCCGGCCACGGGGACGGTGGGGAAGTCGTCGCCTTCCCGGCGCCGGTCGATCTCCGTGAGGGAGACGACCGGCATCGGGGCAGGCTGCACCTGCGCGTACAGCGCGTCCAGGGTGCTGGTCACGCGACCACCCCGAAGATCCGCGCGATCGTGCGGCGCAGCTTGGGCAGGTACCCGGCGGGCAGCTCCGGGCCCGTGGCCGGGTCGGCGAACATCTCGCGGATGCGCTGCGCCCACGTGGCCACCTCACCGGCGCCGCCGTAGGCCAGGGCGAAGCGCACGGTCTCGGTCACCGCAGCGTCGTCGTCCAGCTCGTCGGGGGTGAGCACGCCCGTTCCGGCGAAGACGACCAGGCCCATCAGTTCATCGGCGGTCGGATGCACGGCAACGCGGATCTCAACCCGCGTCTGCCAGTCCTGCGGCTCGGGACCGCCGAACAGGTCGACCTGCGTGCGCAGACGCGGCGCAGAGACCGGCTCGCCCGGAACCCCGGTCACCTCGGGGAAGAGACCGAGGACGGAGGCGCCGAACAGGTTCGCGATCAGCGGCTTGTAGAAGGTGCCGGGCATGGTCTTGCCGGACTCCCAGCGCTTCCACTGCCGGATCATCGTCTCGTCGTCCGGCAGCGGTTCGGCCGACACCGTCCGCAGCTCACGGACCGCGTCGCCCTGCGACCACTGACGAACCTGCCGAGCGGCAAGGATCTGCTGAGCCCACACGGGCCGCTCGTCAGTCGCTGCCTCGGATGCGAGCGGAGAACCAGCGAGTACAGGCATCATGGGTGTGCCCCTTCGAGGGTCAGGGAGCGGCTATCTGCTTGGCGGTGGAGGCCGCTCCTTGCTGTTTCCTGGCGTTCACCAGGACTTTTCGCGTTCAGTGCACACCGGACAGCGGACTCCGATCGACCGATCCGACCGGCGGGCACATCCCTAAGGTTCCCTAGGGCACCCTATGGTGTCAAGGGGTACAGTAGGCAACGCGTCCGCTGAGGCAAGGGAGACAGAGAGATGTCGGATCAGGCCGACAATCGAGCGCCGTACGCGCAGATTGCCGCCCACTACACGGAGCTGATCACGTCCGGCGAATTGGAACCGGGCACGCTTCTGCCGAGCATCAAGAACCTCGCGCAGGAGTGGAAAGTCAGCACCGCGACCGCCGAAAAGGCGTTGCGGAAGCTCCGTACTGAAGGGCTTGTCAGGGGGATTCACGGCATCGGGACCGAGGTACTGGACCGGCCCTCTCCGATGTCTTCCGGAGCCCAGCGACAGGACCGAGGCCGCCACAGCGGTTCAAGCTGGGGATCCGGCGAACGGTCCGACTCCCACCAAGCCGCAGTGGTGTCGGCCCCCGCAGATGTGGCGCGGGCACTGGATGTCGCAGCCGGTTCGGACGTGATCAGGCGCCGTCGCGTGTATCGCGACCGGCACGGGATCGTCGCGCACTCCACGTCATGGATTCCCACGCGGTACGGGGACTTGATCCCGGCGTTGGCGAAGAGCGAGCGCTTGACTGGCGGAACGTCGCTACAGCTCATCGCGCAGGCCACCGGCCGGCCGATTACCCATCGGATCGACACCGCGTCGGCGCGCCTACTCACGGCCGAGGACGCGCAGCTCTTGGAGTTGAATCCCGCGAGGCCGCCGACGGAGCCGGTAGTCGTGATGACTGCGAAGTTCGTCGACAGCGAGAGCAACGTTGTGGAGTACGGCGTTGACCTCGGGGGTCCTGGCCGCACCTGGCGCACCGAATCGGAAGTCACCCAGTGACGGCCGACGACGACGCCCCACGGCCGTTCTGTGTCCTGATGGCAGGACTCCCCGGCTCAGGCAAGACGACGCTTTCCCGCGCTCTCACAGCCCGCGACTTCGTGAGGCTTTGCCCCGATGAAGAGATGTTCCGCCGACATGGCGTGTACGGGGTCGACTTCCCGCGAGGCGTCTTTCCGACCCTCGAACGCCCGATCCTCGAAGAGATCTCCGGGGAATTGCGCGAGCTGCTCTGGTACGGGCATGACGTGGTGGTCGACCACGGCTTCTGGACACCTGACGACCGCGCCCATTGGCGTTCGATCGCGACCGACGCCGGAGCAAGCACGGTGCTCGTCTACCTGGAAGCGAGCCACGAAGAACTCTGGGCCCGTGTGAGCGAGCGCAATGCGCGGCATGCGGCCGATCCAAACTCGATCTACTTCGCCGAGAGCGACCTGATCCGCTACCGAAACCGCTTCGTTCCTCCGGGGTCAGACGAGCCGCACCTCTTGTACGACGGTGACCCTGATTCGGTGCTGAAGGCACTGGACGAAGCCGCTCAGCAGGACAAGGGATAGAAGGTGCGGCCTACGGCCGCGCGACCTTTGGCAGCGCGCTGCGCTCGCGCGCGACGATCGGCGCCGGGGCAGGGCGCCGTTGTGCTCGCTGCGGCGGCTGCTCTGCGCAAGCAAGAGGAGCACGGCGCGGCGTGGTGCTCCTCTTGCTTGCGCAAGCGCTGAAGAGACCACCCTGGCGCGGGCGGGGGTGGCCTCTTCAGCGCTTGCGCCCCGCAGCGTCCGCTAGCGTCCGCAACCGATCCTCCCCTAAGAGCGGCCCTGAGCTGCGCAAACGCACTCTTAGTAACAGAGCGTGTCCGGACGCTGCGGACGCTAGCGGACGCTAAACATTTTGTTTAGCGTCCGCAGGAACAGTGCAGGTCAGACGGGGTGCGCGATGCCCGGCGGACGCTGCGGACGCTATTTTCCTCAAATCTCTAGTAAGAGAGAGAAGGAAGGCTCTTCAGGAAGGGGCAGGATCGCGGTGCAAACGCCCACCCGCCCCCACCTGAAGAGCCGTGGTGAGCCACACAGAACGGGACGGGCCCGGCGGCATTCACCCGCATCTACGGCCTGCCCCTTGGAAGGCCTACAGGGCGGCCTTTACCGGCGGGGCGGTCGAGGTTGCCCCATAGGTACAGGCCGCCCTCACTCGCGCTCAGGACGGCCTTCCAAGGGGGGACGGCGCTGGCCCAAACGACGGCCCCCGCGCGAGCGCAGCGAGCCGCCAAGGAGTGTGCGGCCGTAGGCCGTTCCTTCTCGCTCTCCCCCGCGACGGACCGACAGCCGGGCACTCACGGCCCGGCCCGATAGCGATCTAGCGGCGCTCCTCCCAGAGGCGCCGTACGGCCCGTTTCCGGGGTCTGCCCAGATGGCTCGCTAACCACTAACATGCTGGTCATCGGCGGTTTTGGCCGCTATCAGTGCCGCTATCGTTAGCACCCCCTGCCGCTATCGATAGCGGCAGACCGGGCCCGAGTGCTGGGCCCTCTGTGGGCCCTCCGAGGACGACAGACAGCGACAGGTAACGACCAACAACGACCGCCCGACCGCAGGTCAGTTGGGGACGTGACCCCCTGACCAGGGCCGAAAAACGGGCCCGCCAGACCCAGGGCAAGAAGAAGTAGGTTCCATGATCCAAGTTCCGTGATCATGCCCCCGACCTGCGCACGCGGCGCTGGTCGGGGGCATTTTCATGGTCGGGTTCGCGGCGGTCCGCGCAAGGAGTTGGCCGGCAGCCGGTGATTCCAACAACCCCCGGAGAAGCCGGAGTTAAGTGTTGGGGCGGGTCGGCGATCATGTACAACCACCCGCCCGTCCTCTCTGTCTGACGCGGGTGAAGTCACCACTCGGTTCACTAACTCGGTGCACCAACCGGGTTCGCCAACCGGTTCGCCAACTGTGGGGGGAAACCACACCATGCGCAGACGCACCACCGTCGCCGTCGTGACCGCCGCTGCCCTCAGCGCCGCCCTGGCCGTCACCATTCTCGCCCTTCCGGCCGCCGGTGCGGCTGGCCAGGACGACTCGGCCACGGCGTTCTGGAACATCGACGTCAACCACAACCTCGACTACACCGTCGGTGTCGAGGCCGCGAAGAAGAGGGTGTTCTCGGTTTCCGCGACGGTCAGTGATCCGTCCGGTGTCAAGAGCGTGTCGTACGAGCTGTGGCACGGAGAGGAGCGGGCCAAGGCCGACGGGGTCATGGTCGGGGCCGCCCAGTGCCACAAGCTCAACGAGTTCACCTCGTACTGCGAGGCCCTCGTGACCGCCGACCCGAACGTCAACCTCCGTAGCAACGCCCTCGCCGGTCTCTGGTACATGACCCCCGTGGCCGTCGACGGCGCCGGCGACGTCACCCACGGGGAAGGCATCTACTTCGCACGCGTCGAGCGCCAGACCTCCCTGTCCCAGACCGTCGTCACCCCGGACCCGGTGAAGAAGGGCAGGAACATCACGGTCAAGGCCCAGATGACGGTGGCCAGTTGGGAGCAGAAGAAGAACGTGCCCCTCATCGGGCACCAGGTGCTGCTCCAGTACCGCAAGGGCACGAGCGGCCCCTTCGTCACCCTGAAGAAGCTGAAGACCGACCGGAACGGCTGGGCCACGGCCACCGTGAAGGCGACGGCGGACGGCGCGTACCGCTACGACTTCGCGGGCACGAGCCTCACCCAGCCGACGACCGGCTCCGCCGACTACGTCGACGTGAAGTGACCCCGGACCGTTGAACCCGGCCCGCTGCCCCTTGCCCGCTGACGCCTGACCCCTGCCCCCTGACGTCTGACCGTTGAAGTGCCCGTCCCCTGCCCGCGCCATCGGTGGGCGGGGGACGTCACGGTCAAGGAGTCGGGAAGCCCGGCGGCGGCTGCCACTGCCTCGTCTCTGCCCTCGTCTCCACTCGCGTCTCCGCCCGCGCTCCCGCCTCACGGAGCGCCGCGACCGCCGTCTCGGCGTCCGCCTGCGGTACGCCGTCGAGTACTACGGCCGGAATCTCCGTCACCAGCACTTTGCTGCGCCAGAGTCCGAGCCCCGTCAACCGGCGTACGACCTGGGCGACATCGAGCATCCGGGCGCCCGGGTCGGTGACCACCACGTCGTAGTCCACGTGGTCGCAGACCAACTCGAAGTACTCGGTGTGCTCGGTGTGTTCGACGTACTCGGTGTGCTCAGTCACCATCGCTCGCCCCGGAGATCCACAGCTTCAGCTTCCCAACTCCCCCGCCCGCGCGCCACCATGGCGTCGCAGGAACTCAGAGGCAGGGGGTGCCATGGGGATGGGGAACAAAGAGACGGAACAGGCCGCGATCACACACGTGTTGGCCTTGGAACGGGCCGCCGGGCGCGAGCCCAGGGATGTTCGCACGTCAGGCCTGCCGTACGACGTCGACAGCGCGCCCCGCATGATCGAGGTGAAGGCGTTCAGCCGGTCGGCGCGCAGCGAGCCGGTGCCGTTGGAGCACCGGCAAGTCGTGGCCGCCCAGGCGAATCCCGAGCGTTTCTACCTCTACGTGGTGGACAACCTCGCCGGCCTCGACGGGGCCGAGGTCGGCGTACGCGTTCTGCACGGCGAGGTGCTCCGGGCGATGATCGAGCGCTCCCAGCCACAGGTGACTTACTGGCCCACCTTCAGGGCGGCGGAGTACGACGAGGCCGAGCGGCTGGGGCACTGAGCAACCGCTGCGTCAGGGCGACGAACACATCCTTGGCAGGAAGCCCGTCCCCCTGTCACGACCAAGCCGTGGACGACCTCCCGAAAGTCATGTGGTGGCTGGATGTCCTCTCCGACCTGATGGGTCCGCCGGTCAACGTCCTGTTGCTGGTGGTGGGGATCCAGACCTACCGCGACGGAGGCTCCATCGGCTGGCCCGTCGGGGGACTGGTGCTGCTCCTGATCAGCCTCTACACGCTCGGGCGTCGGCTCGCCCGGTATCGGAAACGGGCGGCGACGTCGTCGACTTCGGCGTCGTCCTCGTCGTAACTCCGGCCGTGGCTGGATATTTCTCGCCATTACGTAGATACGGGATGTGACCGAGCGGGAGGATGAACGCACGGCGCGACCCGCTCGCCCTGTGGGCCTGCCGTCGCCGTCGTCCATACGCACTCTCGGGGGGAAGAGCACCCATGGCGAACCAGTACCCCGGCCCACCGCCGGAACAGCCGCCCGGACAGAACCCGTACGGCACTCCGCCCGGCACTCCGCCCGGCACTCCGCCCGGGACTCCGTCCACCGGCCCCTACGGCGAGGGCGGTTACGGCTACCCCACGGTCCCCGCAACCCCCACCTACGGCTACCCGCAAGCCGTACCGCAGCCGCAACCCCAGCTGTACCCACAACAGCAGCCCCAGCCCCAACCCGCCTTCGGCGCACCGCTGTTGACCCTCGGCGACATCGCGGTCAACGGTGACACCATCGTGAGTCCGGCCGGGCCGATGCCGCTCAGAGGCGCGGTGTGGACGGCCACCGACATGTCACGCACGGAGGAACGGATCCCGCCGCACGCGATCGTGCTGGCGATTCTGTTCTTCCTGCTCTGCTTCATCGGGCTGCTGTTCCTCCTGATGAAGGAACGCGTCACCACCGGCTTCGTGCAGGTCAGCGTGAACAGCGGGGGTCGGCACCACTCCACGATGATCCCGGTGCAGTCGCGCGACCAGGTCGTCTACGTGCTCAACCAGGTCACTTACGCCCAGTCCATCAGCGTGTGAACCGTGTGAACCGCGTCAACAGGAGGACGGCCCAGGCGTGTTGTGCCTGGGCCGTCTCAGGTTGGGTCAGCGCCGGCTGGCCCGCGCCAGCGCCGGTACGAACCGCAGCGCGTCCACCGTGCCCACGCCCGTCGCCATGTCGTAGCCGTTGACCGCGGTGTAACCGGTCACGCCCGCATACGAGTTGTTCGTGCCGTCGTTCACGTCGACGATGCCGTTGCCCTTGGCGCCGTGCTTCGCGAGCGCGTACAGCGCCGAGTTGATGTTGCCCACCCGGTGCCCCGCCGCCTGGTCCGCGAGGGCGACGATGCCGGAGAAGAGCGGGCTGGCCTCGCTCGTGCCGCCGTAGACGTCCCAGCCGACGGCCGTCGGGTCGAAGCTGGAGTACGTCCACGCGCCGCCGTTGACCGCGGCGGCCATCGAGACGTCGGGGGTGGCGCGTTGGGTGCCGACGATGCTCTTCACGCCGTTCTGGAACGACGGGCGGGCGAACACGTGGGACTGGCCGCCGCCGCCCGCGCCGTAGTCGTTGTAGACGCTGTCCGGGGTGACGCGGTCGCCCTTGTCGTTCAGGTGGAGCTGCGTGCCGCCGATCGACGTGACCAACGGGTCCGAGGAGGGCCAGGAGTTGACGGGCTTGTCGTAGAAGGCGGAGCCGTCCGCGTTGTAGTCGGTGGCGCCGCCGTCGCCGGAGGAGGCGAGGACGGTCACGTGCTTGCGGTTGGCGGCCTCGAAGGCGTAGCGCAGCTTCTTGATGCTGGAGAAGTTCCCCTGGTCGAAGCCGGGGAAGGTGTTCTCGGTCGCGCCGAAGCTCTGCGTGATGACGTCGCCGACGCCGTGGTCGATCAGGTACTTCTCGGCGTTCATCATCTCCGGCAGACCGGTCACGCCCTCGGTCTCGGCGACGGCCGTCTCCACCAGCACGATCTTCGCGTCGGGCGCGACCGCGTGCGCCATCTCGACGTCCAGCGTGGTCTCGCCGGCCCAGCCGGTCATGTCCGCGTTCGTGGGGTCGAAGACCGGGACCTTGCCCCACTTGACGACATTCACCTTGGCGCTGTGCATGCCGAACTGCTTGCTGTACGTGTCGAGATCGTGCTGGATCGTCGGCGAGCCGAACGAGTCGACGATGACGATCGTCCGCCCCTTGCCCGTAATGCCCTTCTTGTAAAGCGAGTTGAGGTTGTACGCGGTGCGGTACTGCAACGGGCTGTAGCAGGCGATCTGCCACTTGGCCTCGCACTGCGCGCTGGTGAGCGGGGTCGGCACGTCGCGCGCGAGGGTGTGTCCGGTGATGGCCGGGATCGCCTTCGTCTGCGGTACGGCGGCGGGCGCGGCGCCGGCGACACCGCCCAGCGGCGCGGTCGCCAGCGCGGCGACGGCGAGGCCGGCGGTGGCGGCCGTGGCGGCGGCCATGTTCAGTCTCGTGCGGGCTATGCGCATGAATCCCCCCTGAGTGCTGCGGAGTCCGCCCGGCCGTCAGCCGGACGAAGAGGTCTCCGCGCATCTCATCGAGTGAGACATGCACAGGACAAGACTGTTGAACTGTCGATGCCGAACCCTTTGCCCAAACAGCACCAAAGGCTCGAACGCCCCTGCCGATCCGACCTGTTGACACCGGATGCGACCTGTTGACCGAGGCTGCGGAACCGGCCTGTCGACGGACGCTGCAGACCCGGCCTGTCGACTCAGGCCGCGGACCCGGCCCCCGCCCCGGCCAGCCGCCGGAACGCCTCGGTCGTGCCGGGGTGCGCGATCTCGTCCAGCAGGTGCCGCCACTCGGGGTCGCCCGTGGCGGGGTGCGCCAGGTCCCACGCGGCCAGCAGCGGCGCGAGGGCGTTCTCGCCGGGGACCGTGGTGGAGCCTGCGTTCGTGAACTGCGGCGATTCCATGGGACGTTCCTTCCAGGCGGACGGGCGGGCGATCGGCTCTCGTTGTCTGGCTTCTACGATGCCTCCGCCCACCTACAGGAACCATGGAGCGCCCCACCCGACCGGAGGTAGGGCTGACCGCACCCCCGATCCGGTGGAACGCCGGCCGTCAGATCGAGTACGGCACCGCGTGCACCTCGTCCGCCCGGTGCCCCGCGCGCTCGTGGACACGCTGGACCGCCTCGGGCGACGGCGCCTCCGACAGGCAGTAGACGGTCCCGGTCTCGGGGTCCGCCCAGGCCCGCTCGAAGTGGACGCCCTCGTCCTTCTCCACGGCGAGATCCGCCTTGTGGGCCTCCATCAACTGGTCGGCCGTGATGCCCTTCATTCCGTGGTGTACGTCCATGTACTGAGCCATGTCCGCGCACCTCCTTCCCTTCCGAGTCTCCCCTCCATGCTGCGCCCGTACGGCGTCCCCGGCTACCGTGCGGAACGATCAAGGGGAGGGGCGAGGGTCACCCGTTCGGGCGCGCGGGGCGTGCCCTGCGTGACGCCCTCGTCCGGGCCCGCCGGAGTGAGCACGGCGAAGGGGCCCGGTGCCGTGAAGCACCCGGGCCCCTTCGACGGAATCAAGGGCTCTGTACGTCGGTCAGCCGCACTGGCACGGATTGCCGGACTGGCACCCGCACCCGCAGCCCGAGCCGCAGCCGCAGGCGCCGAAGAGCGGAAGGCTCTTGATCTCGGCGGGCTGCTGCGTCTCGCGCTCCTGCGTCGGGTCCGGCGTCGTGGCGGGGGATTCGGCCATGGGTCCTCCTAGAGGCTGGTGCCTGTGCCCATTGGATGCCCGCTTCGCCGGGCGCATCAACGGCGCATTGAGGCTTCCCCGCAAGCCCCCCGGGCCGGAGGCCCACACCTCCCAGTCCCGCTCCCAGCCCCCTCTACAGGCCGGGCCAATTCCTAACCACTCACAGGCCAAGGCAGCGGTTAGTTTTTCCCCGGCCTGCAACGCCCCCCACCAGGCAGACGCAGGCGTTCGGGGCGGGGGCACCTGGGCCAGGGGCTGTGCCCTCTTGCTCCGGCCGGAGGCCTGAGCCGGGTCCCCTACGTCGTCGCGCCCCCGCCGAAGGCCTACGCGCCCTCCGCCCCCGTGACCGGCTGGATGTCCGGCTGGAGTTCGTCCGCGTGCTCTCCCGTCACCAGGAACACCACGCGCTTGGCGACCGACACCGCGTGGTCGGCGAAGCGCTCGTAGTAGCGGCCGAGCAGGGTCACGTCGACCGCGGTCTCGATGCCGTGCTTCCACTTGTCGTCCAGCAGGTGCTGGAAGAGCGTGCGGTGGAGGAGGTCCATCGCGTCGTCGTCCTGCTCCAGCTGGAGCGCGAGGTCGACGTCCTTCGTGATGATGACCTCGGCCGCCTTGGCCATCAGGCGCTGGGCGAGCTGGCCCATCTCCAGGATGGTCGCGTGCAGGTCGTGCGGAACCGCGCGCTCCGGGAAACGGAGCCGGGCGAGCTTCGCCACGTGCTGGGCGAGGTCGCCGGAGCGCTCCAGGTCGGCCGACATGCGCAGCGACGTGACGACGATGCGCAGGTCCGTCGCCACCGGCTGCTGCCGGGCCAGCAGGGCTATGGCCCGGGCTTCGAGGTCGTGCTGGAGGTCGTCGACCTTCTTGTCGGCCTCGATGACGCTCTCGGCCAGCTTCAGGTCGGAGTCCAGGATGGCCGTCGTGGCGCGTCCGATCGCCGACCCGGTCAGCCGGGCCATCTCCACCAGACCGTCACCGATCGAGTCAAGTTCCTCGTGGTACGCGTCCCGCATCAGGGTTCCCTCTCCTACGTTTGCTTCGGGGGTCAAGGGGGCTCAGGGGGCCCGGGCCCGTCTGCGTGTCCAAATACCGGCCCTTCCACCCCACGCTCCCACGTTCCCTCTCCTACGCGACGGTTTCCGCCAACCCAAATGAACCAATACTGGCTCCAAGGTGAACTCTGGGCGACGAGTGTTCGAGGTCGCACTCCGATGGCTGTGGCCAGGAGGTATCCCATGCCTAACCTGGGGGCATGGACGTGAACGCGGCGGTCGCCGCAGCGGCAGCGATCGCCGGGGTGCTCACCGGCGTCATCGCCATGCTGGCGTTCCGCTGGAGCGAACGCGACCAGAAGCGACCGACCAGGACCTCCCTGCATACGGACCCGGTGCTTCCGCCGGGTGTGGACACCGTCCTCTCGGTGCTCCGCTCCTCGGCCGTCGTCCTCGACGAGGCGGACGCCGTGGTCAAGGCCAGCTCGGCGGCGTACGCCCTGGGACTGGTCCGCGGCGGGAAACTCTCCGTCGACCCCATGCTCAAGATGGCCCGGGACACCCGCCGCGACGGCGAGATACGCCAGGTCGAGCTGGATCTGCCCCGGCGCGGCACCGGCCGCGGGGAGGCCCTCGCGGTCTCCGCCCGGGTGGCGCCGCTCGGCTCCCGGCTCGTCCTGCTCCTCGTGGAGGACCTCACCGAGGCCCGCCGTATCGAGGCCGTACGACGTGACTTCGTGGCGAATGTCAGCCACGAACTGAAGACCCCGGTCGGCGCGCTCTCCCTCCTCTCGGAGGCGGTCATGGACGCCTCCGACGATCCTGAGGCGGTGGAGCGTTTCGCCGGCAGGATGCAGATCGAGGCCACGCGCCTGACCAATCTCGTGCAGGAGCTCATCGACCTGTCACGGGTCCAGAACGACGACCCCCTCGAAGACGCCGAACCCGTCCGCGTCGACGAACTCGTCGCCGAGGCCATCGACCGCTGCCGGCACCAGGCCGGCACCAAGCAGATCACCATGGCCGCCGGCGGCACCGCCGACCTGCACGTCTACGGGAACCGGGGCCAGCTGGCCGCCGCCCTCGGAAACCTGGTCGAGAACGCCGTCAACTACTCGCCCGCCCGCACCCGCGTCGGCATAGCCGCCCGCCGGGTCTCCGCGGGCGGCGGCGACCACATCGAGGTCGCCGTGACCGACCAGGGCATCGGCATCTCCGAGAAGGACAAGGAGCGCGTGTTCGAGCGCTTCTACCGTGTCGACCCGGCCCGCTCACGGGCCACCGGCGGTACGGGTCTCGGACTGGCGATCGTCAAGCACGTGGCCGCCTCGCACGGCGGGGAGGTCACGGTGTGGAGCTCCGAGGGACAGGGCTCCACGTTCACCCTGAGGCTGCCGGAGGCGGGTGCGGCCCGAGATCGTGCCCACCAGCACCCCGACCTCGACGACGAGGTCGAGGAGTCCCCTGAACCATCCCCGTACGAACCGCTTCCCGCCCCGGAGGTCCTTCCGTGACCCGAGTGCTTGTCGTCGAGGACGAGGAGTCCTTCTCCGACGCCCTGTCGTACATGCTCCGCAAGGAGGGCTTCGAGGTCGCCATCGCGACCACCGGGCCCGACGGACTCGACGAGTTCGAGCGCAACGGCGCTGATCTCGTCCTGCTCGACCTGATGCTGCCGGGCCTCCCCGGCACGGAGGTCTGCCGCCAGCTGCGCGGCCGCTCCAACGTCCCCGTCATCATGGTGACGGCCAAGGACAGCGAGATCGACAAGGTCGTAGGCCTGGAAATAGGAGCCGATGACTACGTCACCAAGCCCTTCTCGTCCCGTGAGCTCGTCGCCCGTATCCGGGCCGTCCTGCGCCGCCGCGGCGAGCCCGAGGAGGTCACCCCCGCCGCCCTCGAGGCAGGTCCGGTCCGCATGGACGTGGATCGCCACGTGGTCACGGTCTCCGGCTCCAAGGTCGACCTGCCCCTCAAGGAGTTCGACCTGCTGGAGATGCTCCTGCGCAACGCGGGCCGCGTACTGACCCGCATGCAGCTCATCGACCGCGTCTGGGGCGCCGACTACGTCGGCGACACCAAGACCCTGGACGTCCACGTCAAACGCCTCCGCGCCAAGATCGAACCAGACCCGGGCGCGCCGCGTTACCTGGTGACGGTGCGCGGCCTGGGCTACAAGTTCGAGCCGTAAACCGAACCGCGGGCCTGACGGGCTCTACGGCGAAGGGCGGGACCTCTCCGTGAGGTCCCGCCCTTCGCCGTACGCGTACGACTGCTGTTGCTACGGCCGCTCAGCCGGTCGTGGTGCCCGTCTCCGTGGCCGTCGCGCTCGCGGAGGCCGAGTCGGTCGGGGTGGCCGACGTGCTCTTGCCCGGCTTCGGCGAGGCGGAGCCGGTCGCGGTGGAGCCCGCGGCCGGCGTCGAGGGGATCGAGGTCGGGCCCCACTTGGTGAAGTAGCTGTCGGCCGGGACGACGAACGCGCTCAGGCTCACGCCACCGGTCGTGCTGAAGGTGAAGGTGACCTTCTGGGCGTTGCCGTCCGTGATGCCGGCGGGGTCGGACAGCGCCGCGGAGGCGTTGCCCTTGCCGCCCAGGACGAGCGAACCGCCGGCCGGGACGACCAGCTTGCCCTTGCCCTTCGCGGGGGTGAGCGTGACGCTGCCCGCGCCGTCGACGCTGACGGAGTCCAGGGTCTGGGCCTTGATGCCGGTGTTGAACAGGGTCGCGGCGATCACCGCCGGGCCCGCGGCCTCGGAACCGGACTCGGTGAGGGGCTGGGTGATGACGAGTGCGTTCTGCACCTTGATGTCGCCGACGGAGACGGCCGCGTTGTCCGGCTTGACCTCCAGCGTCTGGGCGTCGTTGCCGGCACCGCACGCGGCGAGGGAGGCGATCGAGAACGCGATGGTGGCGGCGGCGAGGGCGCCGCGTCGAAGGCTGCTGCTCACGGCGGCGGCTACTCCTTGAACGTGGGCGGAGCAGGGCGACTCCTGAATAAAGCCGCCCTAAGTGTCTGTCAGCGGCCTTAGGTTACCGAGCCGTTCCCGCACCACCGCACCCGACCCTCCCTCAACCGGGTACCCGTGTGCCTCAAGTGACTCGCGGGTCACTTGCGGCCGACACTCGTCCGGCATTCACATAAGCAGCTCAGACGTCTGTCGGCGGATTTTCGGTGAAGAATGCACGGCACCTCGGATAATTGATCACCGGGATCTCGGCGGGCTTCGGTGATCAATTCCGGATTCGCCTCGCACCGGGCTCCGGCCACCGAACGGAGTAGCGGAAGTCGAGCACTTGGAACCAGACATTTGGGGACGTTCGTCCGCTTGGGGGCGCCTCCGGATGTGTGTAACGTACGCGTTTCACCTCGCCCGGAGAGCTGCTCCGACCTGCGAATACCCTCTTCCGCTCGGCCTCCGCAGCACGTTCCTGTTGCTGTTGTCAAGCCCCGAGATGTGCCCTGACCTGCGAAAACGCCATTCAGAACCCGCAGTTTCCGTGTTACCCTGGATAGCCACGGAAGGGGTACCTGTCACATGACGTTCAAGGTTGGCGACACCGTGGTCTATCCCCATCACGGGGCCGCGCTGATCGAGGCTATCGAAACTCGCCAGATCAAAGGCGTGGACAAGACCTATTTGGTGCTGAAGGTCGCTCAGGGTGACCTGACGGTGCGTGTGCCAGCGGACAATGCGGAGTTCGTCGGCGTACGTGATGTGGTCGGTCAGGACGGGCTGGACCGGGTCTTCGAGGTGCTGCGCGCTCCGTATGCCGAGGAGCCCACGAACTGGTCGCGTCGTTACAAGGCAAATCTGGAGAAGCTCGCCTCCGGCGATGTCATCAAGGTCGCGGAAGTCGTCCGTGACCTGTGGCGTCGTGAGCGCGAGCGCGGACTCTCCGCAGGTGAGAAGCGCATGCTCGCCAAGGCTCGCCAGATCCTGGTGAGTGAGCTCGCGCTCGCGGAGAACACGAACGAGGACAAGGCCGAGGCCCTGCTCGACGAGGTTCTCGCGTCCTGACGCAGGCGACTGGTACGCCCTGCTCAGCACACTGAAATGCCGTGGTGCCCGATGACAGCTCCCTTGTCGCCGGGCGCTTCGGCATGTTCAGGGGATTTTTCCGAGTCTCCGACCGCGACTCCGTCGAAGGCTCCGAGACCTGAGACTCCGACTCCGTCGAACGTCGGAGAAACATCCCCCGATAATGGTGTGCCGGGCCCGGGCAGCTGGCTCGACCGGTGTCACGGAAGGGTCCGGTCAAGGCGTCGCGCCCGGCACTCCTGAGGCCATACCCACGTAGGTCGAGCACACAAACCTGACAGGAACCGATGTCTGACGATTCGCGCTCATCGCCGGCGCAGTCCTCCGTCGCCGCCGTGATCCCGGCCGCCGGACGGGGCGTACGCCTCGGCCCGGGCGCCCCCAAAGCGCTCCGCGCGCTGAACGGCACCCCCATGCTGATCCACGCGATCCGCGCACTGGCCGCGTCCCGCGCGGTCTCCCTGGTCGTCGTCGTGGCCCCGCCCGACGGCGCAGCCGAGGTGAAGACCCTCCTCGACGCCCACGCACTCCCGGAGCGCACCGACTTCCTCGTCGTCCCCGGCGGCGACTCCCGCCAGGAATCGGTGAAGCTCGGCCTGGACGCACTGCCGCCCGGCCACGACATCGTCCTCGTCCACGACGCGGCCCGCCCGCTCGTCCCGGTCGACACGGTCGACGCGGTCATCGAGGCCGTACGGGACGGAGCACCCGCCGTCGTACCGGCCCTGCCCCTCGCCGACACCGTCAAGGAAGTCGAGCCGGCCGCGCACCCCGGCGACCCGGAGCCGGTGGTCGCCACCCCCGAGCGGGCCCGCCTCCGCGCCGTACAGACACCGCAGGGCTTCGACCGCGCCACCCTGGTCCACGCCCACGAGACGGTCACCGACAACGTCACCGACGACGCGAGCATGGTCGAGCAGCTCGGCCTCACGGTCGTGGTCGTCCCCGGCCACGAGGAGGCCTTCAAGGTGACCCGCCCCCTGGACCTGGTCCTCGCGGAGGCGGTCCTGGCCCGCAGGAGGCTGAACGATGGCTTCTGAACCGCACCCGCTGCCGTACCCCCTGCCCCAGGTCGGCATCGGCACCGACATCCACGCCTTCGAGGAGGGCCGCGACCTCTGGTGCGCGGGCCTGAAGTGGGAGGGAGAGGGCCCCGGCCTGGCCGGCCACTCCGACGCGGACGTCGTCGCCCACGCGGCCTGCAACGCCCTCTTCTCGGCGGCGGGCCTGGGAGATCTCGGCCAACACTTCGGCACGGGCCGCCCGGAATGGTCCGGCGCATCCGGGGTCACCCTCCTGACAGAGGCCGCGAGGATCGTCCGCGAGGCGGGCTTCACCATCGGCAATGTCGCCGTACAGGTGATTGGCCCGAGGCCGAAGATCGGCAAGCGAAGGGACGAGGCCCAGAAGCTCCTCTCGGAGGCGGCGGGAGCCCCGGTCTCGGTATCAGGCGCGACAACGGACGGCTTGGGCTTCCCGGGCAGGGACGAGGGCCTGATGGCAGTGGCAACAGCGTTGGTGGTCAAACACGGCTGACTGGGCCGGCGTTGTTTAGGGGCGCGGGGCTGTATCGATTTGCGGCTCCGCCGCGTGGGCGCGACCAGCCCCCACCGGCCCGCAGACAACAATCGACCCAACCGTCTGAGGCACAGCCATACGCCCACTACCCTTGTACCGTGACCATTCGCCTGTACGACACCAGCGCCCGGCAGATTCGCGACTTCATCCCGCTCACAGCGGGCTGTGTCTCGATCTACCTCTGTGGCGCCACCGTGCAGGCCGCTCCCCACATCGGCCACATCCGCTCGGGCCTGAACTTCGACATCCTCCGCCGCTGGTTCGAACACCGCGGCTACGACGTCACGTTCATCCGCAACGTCACGGACATCGACGACAAGATCATCGCCAAGTCCCGTGAACAGGGCCGCCCTTGGTGGTCGATCGGCTACGAGAACGAGCGCGCGTTCAACGACGGTTACAGCGCACTCGGCTGCCTCCCGCCGACGTACGAACCGCGGGCGACCGGTCACGTCCCCGAGATGATCGAGATGATGCGCGGGCTGATCGAGCGCGGTCACGCGTACGAGGCCGACGGCAGCGTCTACTTCGACGTGCGGTCGTACCCGGACTATCTCCAGCTGTCCAACCAGGACATCGACGACCTGCGCCAGCCCTCCGAGGAGGGCATCACCGGGAAACGCGACCCGCGCGACTTCGCGATGTGGAAGGCGACCAAGCCGGGCGAGCCCGACTGGGAGACCCCGTGGGGCCGCGGCCGCCCCGGCTGGCACCTGGAGTGCTCGGCGATGGCGCACAAGTACCTGGGCCCCGCCTTCGACGTCCACGGCGGCGGCCTCGACCTGATCTTCCCGCACCACGAGAACGAGATCGCCCAGGCCAAGGCCTACGGCGACGACTTCGCGCAGTACTGGGTGCACAACGCCTGGGTCACCATGAGCGGCGAGAAGATGTCGAAGTCGCTCGGCAACAGCGTCCTCGTCTCCGAGATGGTCAAGCGGTGGCGCCCGATCGTCCTGCGTTACTACCTGGGCACCCCGCACTACCGCTCGATGATCGAGTACAGCGAGGAGGCCCTGCGCGAGGCCGAGTCCGCGTTCGCGCGGATCGAGGGCTTCGTGCAGCGGGTCGTCGAGAAGGCCGGGGGAGTCGTCGAGCCCGCCGCCGAGGTGCCGCCGGCCTTCGCCGAGGCGATGGACGACGACCTGGGCGTCCCGCAGGCGCTCGCCGTCGTACACACCACGGTCCGGCAGGGGAACTCCGCCCTCGCCGCCGACGACAAGGAAGCCGCGGTGGCGCGGCTCGCCGAGGTGCGCGCCATGCTCGGGGTGCTCGGCCTGGACCCGCTGGACCCGCACTGGGTCGGCGAGGGCGGCGACCGGGGCGAGGACCTGCACGGTGTCGTCGACACCCTGGTCCGCATGGTCCTCGACCAGCGCGAGGCCGCCCGGGGCCGTAAGGACTGGGCGACCGCCGACGGCATCCGCGACCAGCTCAACCAGTCCGGACTCAACATCGAGGACGGCCCGCAGGGCCCGCGCTGGACCCTCGGCCCCCGCTGAACCCACCCCGATCGCACCCGGTCAACGAAGATCGACTGTGCCGCCCGGCCTCCCGGGCGGCACACTGCATAGACGTACGTACGCACCACACCCCCAGACGGGTCACACAGACAGGTAGGTCATGGCAGCCAACAACCGCCGCATGTCCGGCAAGAAGGGCGCGCAGGTCGGCAGTGGCGGCCAGCGGCGCAGGGGCCTCGAAGGCAAGGGCCCCACCCCGCCCGCCGAGGCGCGCAAGGGCCACAAGAAGAACCGCGTCGCCAACTCCAAGGCCAAGCAGATCCAGCGCCGTCCCGCGCCGCGCGGCCGCGGCGGCAAGGGCACGTCCGAGATGGTCGTCGGCCGCAACCCGGTCGTGGAGGCGCTGCGCGAGGGCGTTCCGGCGGTCACGCTCTACGTCCAGCAGTTCATCGACAACGACGAGCGGGTGCGCGAGGCGCTCCAGCTCGTCGCCGAGCGCGGCGGCGTCCACCTCATGGAGGCCCCCCGCCCCGAGCTCGACCGCATGACCAACGGCCTCAACCACCAGGGCATGGTCCTCCAGGTCCCGCCGTACGAGTACGCGCACGCCGAGGACCTCGCCAACGCGGCCTACGACAAGGGCGAGGACCCGCTGATCGTCGCCCTCGACGGGATCACCGACCCGCGCAACCTCGGCGCGATCGTCCGCTCCGTCGCCGCGTTCGGCGGCCACGGCGTCCTCGTCCCCGAGCGGCGCGCGGCCGGCATGACCGCCGGTGCGTGGAAGACGTCGGCCGGTACGGCGGCCCGTACGCCCGTCGCCCGCGCCACGAACCTGACGCGCGCGCTGGAGGCGTACAAGAAGGCGGGTCTCGCGATCGTCGGTCTCGCGGCCGACGGTGATCACGAGGTCGGTGAACTCGCCGCGCTGGAAGGCCCGGTGGTCATCGTGGTCGGCAGCGAGGGCAAGGGCCTGTCCCGACTCGTGGGCGAGACCTGCGACTTCAGGGTCCGCATCCCGATGCCCGGTGGCGCGGAGTCCCTCAACGCCGGTGTGGCGGCCGGAGTTGTGCTCTACGAGGCGGCACGCAAGCGCTCCTGAACGGACGTTCGGCACCGTCCCCCACTCGGGGCAATCTGGGCGCCGGGCACACGCTTGACGCGGTCCGGACACTTCCGGCGAGTCAAAGCAGTGTCCTAAACACACGTCACTCGGTTAGATGAGTGTGGACACCAGAACACCCCGCACACCCACGGGGGACGGCCCGTCGGGCTTCGACGACGCTCCCGCGCTGAGCATGGTGAAGGTGCCGAGCGATCCGGCGCAGATCATCGTCAATCATGCGAGCTTCCGCGTGCAGTTGGGCGCCTCGACGCGTTCCCCGTCGCCGCGGATCGCACGGCACCTGAGCGCCACCGAGGTCCCCGGCCGGATCCCCGCCGCCGGCGCGCGTCGCCGGCCCGTCGTCTGGAGCGGCAAGTCCGCGCCGGACGACACCGGCGCCCACCGGCTGCTCCAGGCCGTACGCGGCACGGGCGTCCGCCACGGCGACGAACCGGCCGGCGACGCAGGAGCCACGCAGGTCATCCCCCGTATCGGCAGCGGCGGTTACGACGACGACCTGACCGCGCAGACCATCGAGACCCCGGTCGTCGGCGCCCAGCGCGGCGGCGACCACGACACCGGCGAGACCCGACTCCTGCCGCCCATGCGGACGGTGGGCAGCGCCTACGACGAACCCGCCTACGGAGACCCGGAGTTCGAGGACTTCGAGGGCACGGAACGCGAGCGCCGCACCAGACGCAACCCCAACGAGCCCGTACGGCACGCCTATTACCCGGGCCGCCGCATGAACCTCGGGGTCGTCCTCCTCCCGCTCCGCATCTTCCTCGGCTTCATCTCCATCTACGCCGGCATGGGCAAGCTGTGCGACCCCGTCTACTTCGACGGCGGCAAGCGCGGCTCCATGGTCAAGTGGCTCAACACCCTGCACCCGTGGGAAGTCGCCGAGCCACTACGGCAGTTCGCGCTCCAGCACCCGGTCGGCTCCGGGCTCGTCATCGCCTTCGCCCAGGTCATCGTGGGCGTCCTCACGATCCTCGGCCTGTGGCAGCGGGTCGCCGCGGTCTTCGGCGCGCTGCTCTCGGCGGCACTGATCGTCACGGTCAGCTGGAAGACCGTCCCGGCCTACGACGCGCCCGACATCATCTACCTCGCCGCCTGGTCCCCGCTGATCATCGCGGGCGCCCCGGTCTACTCCGTCGACGGCCGCCTCGCGGGCAGTGCCTGGCGCCGCCTCGGACCCCGCGTGGACATCTGGGAGTTGCGTCGTTACGTCCTGCGCCGCGGCGCCCTCGTGACGGCCGTCGCCATCGGCCTCACCCTGCTCGTCGGCTCGCTGCTCGGCGGCGCGGTCCGCGACTCCAGCCGCGTGGTCGTCCCCGGCCCCGGCGAGGCCCCGCGCAACGAACTGCCGGGCACCCCGCTCCCCGGAGAACCGACCAAGAGCCACAGCAGCAGCCCCAAGGCGTCCAAGTCGCCGTCCCAGCACGCGACTTCGGCCAAGCCGTCGGGCGCCGCGACGACCCCGGGCGCGACCCGCTCCTCCTCCGGTACGGCCACCGGCGGCGCCCCCAGCCAGACCCAGGGCACCGCGGGCCGTACCCAGCCCCAGCAGTCCTCCCCGGCCGGCCAGGCCCCCAGCACCACCTCGGGACCCACGTCCAGCGGCGGTACCGGCGGCGGCACCGGCTCCAGCGGCGGCTCCAGCACCGGGGGTTCGTCCTCCTCCGGCCAGCCGGGCCTGGTGGGCGGCCTGTTGGGGTAACTGGGCCGGTGGGGGGCTTGTTGACCCGGCCACCTACCGGCTGACACACAGAGAGAGAGGGCCTGCACTTTTCAGTGCAGGCCCTCTTGGTTACCCCAGGGGCGTGGGGCTGTGACATTGGCGGCTCCGCCGCGGGGCGCGCCCAGCCACGACGACAGCCGTGCTCAACGACCCAGCGCAGCAAGCTCCTTGGCGGCTTCCCTGAGGTCCTTCGCGGTGTCGATGGCCCGCCAGTAAGCCCCCTGAGGAATCGGGAACCCGGCCAGCCGCCGCTCACGCGCGAGGTGAGGGAACGTCGTCCGCTCGTGATCCCCCCGCTCCGGCAACAACCCCGCGAACTCGGGCGAGAAGACGTACACCCCCGCATTGATCGCGTACTGCGTCGGCGGCGACTCGATGAAGTCCGTGACGCGTCCGAAGCCGTCCGTCTGCACGGCCCCCCAGGGGATCCGCGGCCGAGCCAGCGCGATCGTGGCGACCGCGTCGCGCTCGGTGTGGAAGTCGGCCATGTCGCGCAGCGAGAAGCGGGTCCAGATGTCCCCGTTCGTGGCGTACCAGGCCTTGTCCGGCCGGGGCAGGTGCGCGGCGGCGTACTTGAGGCCGCCGCCGCGGCCCAGGGGCTCCGTCTCGACGACCGTGGTCACCTCGACCGGCAGGTCGGCCGTCTTCAGCCAGTCCTGCAGCACCTCGGCGAGATGCCCGCAGCTGACCACCACGTCGGTCACGCCCTCCTCGGCGAGCCAGACGAGCTGGTGGCCGATGATCGGCGTCCCCGTGCCGGGGATCTCGACCATCGGCTTGGGCCGGTCGTCGGTGTACGGGCGCAGCCGGGATCCCTGGCCACCGGCCAGGATCACGGCTTGGGTGGGGCGCGACGTGGCGTTCGGATCGGTCATGACCCGAACTGTACGTGGCGGCCCCACCGTGTCTTTCGGCTGCAACCGTTCCTTAATCAGCCGTTACCGACCTCCTACTCCGACCTGCTCCTGCGGGCACCGGCTCCGGTCAGCTGTGCGCGGCCATGACCCCGGAGGCGAACGCGGTGTCGCACACGGGGCGGGCGTAGGACTGGGCGCGCGCGGCGCCGTAGATACGGACCGCGGCGCGGCCCAGTGCGCGGGCGATGGAGGTGCAGTGCGTGGCGAGCGACGGGTGGCCGTTCACCGCCTCCTGGAGGTGCGTCAGGACGACGCCGGGGTTCTTGTCCTGGAGCTCGGTCATGAGCTGGTCGCGCAGGATGTCCTGCGGGGCGCGTGCGGCGGCCCGGGAGGAGGCTCCGGCCGCCGTGACGTCCGTCGCGGTGAGCATCGAGCTGGAGGGGCTCCCCGACCAGTTGACCCGGGTGACCGCGAGGGTCCCGGAGAGCACCATGACGACGGGCAGGACGAGGGCGAGCGTGCGGCCGACCCGGCGGGCGGGGCCCCGGCCGCGTCGCGGCTGTTGGTTATTGGAGTGCTTCACGCGTGTGAGGGTAGCGTCCGGTAATGATTTGGCGACATTTAGTCACCAATTCGGGGGATGGATTGGTGCCTCGAATTGGGTAGGGCGTTGACGAACACTGCTCGAAATGACGGGTCTGCCGGGGTATTTGTCGACAGGGCCGGGCGTGATCCGGCGGCGATGCCCAACGGAAAGGGCCCCGCGGCGAACCGCGGGGCCCTTTCCTCGAACGTTTGATCAGTCAGTGAGATCTGATCGGCCGGTGAGACCTGATCAGCGGGTGAGACCTGATCCGTCAGTGGGATCTGATCAGTCGGTGAGTCGCTCGCCCGTGGAGGTCGAGAACACGTGGATCTCGCCCGGACGCGGGACCACGTGGAGCGTGGAGCCCTTCTCCGGCACCGAACGGCCGCTGACGCGGACGACCAGGTCCTTGAGGACGTCGTCGACCTTGGCGCTGCCGTAGACGTACCCGTCGGCACCCAGCTCCTCGACGACGTTCACGGAGACGGCGAGACCGGCCGGGGCGTCCTCGGAGTCCTTCGTGAGGGACTTCGCGGCCTCGCCGTTGTGCTCCTCGATGTCGAAGTGCTCGGGGCGGACGCCGACGGTCACCGTACGGTCACCCTTGTCGGAGGCGGCCTTGAGGGCCTCGCGGTTGACCGGGACGACCGAGTTGCCGAACTTCACGCCGCCGTCGGTGATCGGGACCTCGATCAGGTTCATGGCGGGGGAGCCGATGAAGCCGGCCACGAAGAGGTTCTTGGGGCGGTCGTACATGTTGCGGGGGCTGTCGACCTGCTGGAGCAGACCGTCCTTCAGTACGGCCACCCGGTCGCCCATCGTCATGGCCTCGACCTGGTCGTGGGTGACGTAGACGGTGGTGATGCCGAGGCGGCGCTGGAGCGACGCGATCTGCGTACGGGTCGACACACGGAGCTTGGCGTCGAGGTTCGACAGCGGCTCGTCCATGAGGAAGACCTGGGGCTCACGCACGATGGCGCGGCCCATCGCGACACGCTGGCGCTGACCGCCGGAGAGCGCCTTCGGCTTGCGGCCGAGGTAGTCCGTGAGGTCGAGGATCTTCGCCGCGTCCTCCACCTTCTGGCGGATCTCGGCCTTGTTGACGCCGGCGATCTTGAGCGCGAAGCCCATGTTGTCGGCGACCGTCATGTGCGGGTACAGCGCGTAGTTCTGGAACACCATGGCGATGTCCCGGTCCTTCGGCGGCAGGTGCGTGACGTCGCGGTCACCGATGCGGATGGCGCCGGCGTTGACGTCCTCGAGCCCCGCGAGCATGCGGAGCGAGGTGGACTTGCCACAGCCGGACGGACCGACGAGGACGAGGAACTCGCCGTCCCCGACCTCGATCTCCAGACCGTCTACGGCGGGCTTCTCGGTGCCCGGGTAGATCCGGGTCGCCTTGTCGAACGAAACAGTGGCCATGATGAAGGGCCCCCTTCTACCGGCAGGAACGTGCCGGACGATCCGTTGTAGGAAGGTGGTGGTGTAGTCCACGCGAGTGAACTGGGTCAGGACGGTACCTGGCGTTTGCCTGGTCTGTCAGTACCTGGGCCCATGTGAACTTCGAGGAAATTTTCGACAGGGGGCGACGGGGACCTGGGTACACTGCTCGGGCACGTGATCGCGGGCGCCTCGGGGACGCACGTCGGGTATGTCCCGTCGGGCCTACCCCGCCGGGTACGCACGCATCGCGCAGGCCTCCTTAGCTCAGTTGGCCAGAGCAACGCACTTGTAATGCGTAGGTCGTCGGTTCGAATCCGACAGGGGGCTCCTTCGAAGGCCAGGTCACATAGCCCGTGACCTGGCCTTTTGTGTTGCTCGGGCCGTGACGCGTCACACGGCTGGGGTGCCGTGGGACGGCTTGCGTGAGCGATGCGTGAGCGGAGCGGCTCGGTGCCCTACTTCTTGGGCTTCTTCCGTGCCTTGTTCTTCTTCGCCTTGGCCTGGGCTTTCGCCTTCTCTTTGGCCTTCTGGGCGGCCTTCGCGGCCTTGCGGGCCGCCTTCTCCGCCTCGGACTTGCGCTGGAGCGGGACCAGCTTGGCGGTGGCCTCGGCGGAGCTCTTGCCGACGTGGGGGAGGACGCTCTGGTAGATGTCCCGCGTGATGCGGGTGTCGCTGTGCCCGAGGGTGTCCGACACGATCTTCACGTCGATGCCGGCGGCGAGCATGAGGGTGGCCGCGCCGTGGCGCAGGTCGTGCAGCCGGATCGGCGGGAGATCGGAGGCGGCGACGAGCCGTTCGAAGAGGTCGGTCACTTTGCCGGGGTGCAGCCAGGAGCCGTCTTCCTGGGTGAAGACGAGACCGGTGTCGACCCAGGCCGGTCCCCACTCCGCGCGGTCGGCCGCCTGCTGCTTGCGGTGCCGCTCCAGGACGACGACGGTGTCGTCGTCCAGGGCTACGACGCGGAAGCCGCTGTCGGTCTTCGGTTCGGACGCCTCGACGTCCCAACCGTCCTGGATGAGCTGGCCGGTGACGGTGAGGGAGTGCCGGTCGAGGTTGGTCTCCGACCAGGGCTGGCCGCACGCCTCGCCGCGACGCAGGCCGCGGAAGGCGATCAGGTGCCACATGGCGTACAGCCGGTCCGCGGCGACGAAGTCGAGGAAGGCGCCGGTCTGTTCGGGCGTCCAGACCATGACGGGGGAGGGCTTCTCGCCGGTCTGCTGCCACCGCGCGACCCGCTCGTCCGTCCAGACGAGGGCCTTCGGCTTGCGGACGGGGTCGATCTCGACGTGGGCCGCAGGGTTGAACGTGATGATCTGCTGGCCGATCGCCTCGTTCAGGGCAGCGCGGAGCGTGGCCTTGACGTGCTGGCGCGTGGACGGCCCGGTGACGCGGCGGAAGGGCGGCATCGCGTCGATCGCCGTCTTCATGGCCTTACGGCGGGCCCGGTTTTCCATGCCCTTCCACGGCACGGACGCCAACTCCTCTACCGCCGCACGCCGTTGGGCGTTTTGCTCCAGGATCTCGGCGTTGGCGTCGGTGATGGCGGTGAACATCTCGCTGAGGTGGCTCACGCGCAGACGGTCGAGGCGCCGGTCGCCGATGTGGGGCTTGAGGTGGACGCGGACGTCGGTCTCGTAGCGGCTGACGCCCGACTTCCGGATGCGCTTGCCCGCGAGCCACCGGTCCAGCCACTCGCTCACGGTGAGGCTGCCGACGAGGTCCTGGCCGGCGTTGAGGCGACGCCGGGTCTCCTCCACGTCGGGGAGCGGAAGCTTGTCGCGGCTGACCTCGGAGAGCATCTCGGCGATCAGCTGGACGCCTTCGGGGTCGTCGGACTCGGCGAGCGCCATGAGGGCACGTACGTGATCGAGGTCGGCCTGGGCCGCCTTGAGGCTGGTGTACCCGCCACGGGCGAAGGAGCGTCGGCTACCGTCCTCGCGGGGCGGCAACTCTTGGCGTATGGAGTAGGTGCAGTGGTTCCTGCTGTTGCGCTTCGGGCAGGAGGAGCCGAGTTCCTTGCCGGTCTTTGGGTCGCGGCAGGAGCAGCGGCGGTAGGTGGAGCCCTTCAAAGATCGTTCTCCTCGGTGGTGCCGGTGTCAGGTTCGGGTGGGTCGATGTCGGCGAGTGGCGAGGGCAGACGGGGTGGGATGCCGCCGCCTTCGCGGATGGCGTCGCGGTGCCGGCGCAGCTCGTGCTTGGCCCTTGTGGCCTGGTCGGTGTAGCGGGCCAAGGCGCGCTCGGCTGCTTCCCGTTGGACACGGTTGGCGGCGGTCTTCACCTTCCAGAGCTCGTAGTCCTCGCTTTCCACGGCGGCCAGGGCCGAGCGGAGTTCGAGGTCGTGGGCCAGGAAGTGGTCGAGCATGTAGTCGGTGGCGTCTTCGGCAGCTGAGTTGCCGACGAACCACTGCAGGGCGTCCCAGGTCGGTTGCGGGTCCTCGTAGGGGAGTTCGCGGACTTCGGTGACGTAGCCGACGGGGTAGATCAGGCTGATCGGGGACACGCGCAGGGCCTTCCCGAGCACCATGATCTCGACCAGCGGCAGGACGGCGCGGCGGCCGGACTCCATGTTGGCGATCACGTTGCGGGGGATCGGGTAGCCGATCTCCTCGCACCTGTCGGCCACGTCCTGTGCGCTCCACCCCAGTTCCTTCCGTCGTCTGCGGACCTCGCCGGCCACGGTGGCCATGACGTGGTCCTCCCATTCGAGGACGTCGTTCTCGTCGTCCTTCTCGTATCCATGGTCGGAACGGCTTTGTGTCATGAAGACACATTAGCTCGCTTAGCGTTGTTTCCATGGCCTGGAGACGAGCGCGATTGCTGTGTTCGCCGAGGGCTCAGTCATGGATGGAGCGCGTATGCGTGCGAACGAACCCGCCGACCGGGTGAAGGGCATGAGCCGCGAGGAGCTGCTGGAGCTTCCTGCCGCTGTTGACCTGGAGACGGGCAACCGGGCATTGGGGCTCGGGCGTAGCAAGGGGTACGAGTTGGCGAAGCGGGGCCTGTACCCGTGCAAGGTGCTGCGGCTGGGCAACGCCTATCGGGTGGTGACCGCAGATCTCCTGGCCCTCTTGGGCCTGGCCGCGTGAGGGGGCGGGCGCGTAGCAGTTGTTTCTGCGCTGAGCTGACACAGAAACGCTGGACTGTGGACAGGCGTGACCGTACTGTCCGTGGTCCCTCGCGGTACCCGAACGCCTGCGAGATGAGGGAGAGCCCCCGGCGGTGCAACGCCGGAGGCCCCAAAGCTCCCCAGCAATCCACTGCGAACCGACCCGGCGGCACGGACATACACGTCCGCTACCGCCAGACGAGGAGCTGCCGAGTGCAACCCGAGAACCCCGAGCCCTATTCCGCCCCCGCCAAGGCGAGCTGGCCCACGACCGCCGTCCCCGGCCAGCCCGGCGCCCACCTCCGCGCCGCGCAGGCCGGCGACGCCGATCCGGGTCACGGGGGCAATGCGACCGCCCGTAGCGCCGATGAGACGGATGCGTCGAACGGGCTGGAGGCGATACCCGATGCGGAGCCGACCCACGGCTCGAAGCTGCTGGACGAACTGCGGTCGCAGATCGCCCAGTTCGTGATCGCGCCCTCGCCGGAGGCACTGGACGCGATCACCTTGTGGGTGGCGGCGACGCATCTGCAGCCCGCGTGGCAGCACGCCCCGCGCCTGGCAGTGGTGGGCCCTGCGAAGCGGTGCGGCAAGTCGCGGCTGCTGGACGTGCTGACCGAGACGGTCCATGAGCCGATGCTGACCATCAACACCACGCCTGCGGCGATCTTCCGCTCCATCGATGAGGATGATCCGCCGACGCTGCTGGTGGACGAGGCGGACACCATCTTCGGCACGCCGAAGCAGGCGGAGCGGAACGAGGAGACGCGCGGTCTGCTGAACGCCGGTCACCAGCGGGGCCGTTACGTCACCCGGGTGGTCGGCAACGACCACACCCCGCACAAGTTCGCCACCTTCGCCATGGCGGCCATCGCAGGGATCGGCGACCTGCCGGACACGGTCATGGACCGGGCGGTGGTGATCCGGATGCGCCGTCGGGCCGAAGGGGAGAAGGTCAAGCCCTTCCGCTCCCGCCGCGACATCCCGGCCCTGCACGATCTGCGCGACCGCATCCACGCGTGGGCCAGGCCCCTGCTGGACGAGGCCGCGAACCAGGAGCCGGACATGCCGGTCGAGGACCGCGCCGCCGACACCTGGGAGCCCCTGGTGATCGTCGCCGACCTGGCCGGTGGCTCCTGGCCGCGCCGGGCCCGTGTGGCGTGCGCGCGGATGGTCGCCGCCGAAGCGGCGGCCGAGGAGGACCACCCCAGCGGCGCGCGGATCCTCGCCGACATCCGTCGGGTCTTCGCCGCTCAGCGTGAGGTGGACAGCCTGTCCACCGAGGAACTCCTCCATCAGCTGCGTCAGGACCCCGAGGCTCCCTGGGCGGAGTGGGGGCGCGGCGGGCTGACCGCCCGCGAACTGGGCAGGATGCTGCGGGACTTCGACATCAGGCCGGGGAACGTCCGGATGGCCGACGGAACCCAGCGCAAGGGGTACATGCGCAACAAGTTCCTCGACGCCTGGCGGCGGTACTGCCCCACCGTCCACCCTGTTCCCCCGGGGAACGCCCAACCTGCTCGCCCGAGCGAGGGCTGAGCCCCGACGCCGCTGGTTGCCGTCCGTGCCGTCCCTGCCGTGATCTCGCAGGTCAAACGGCCTGCGGCCGAGACGGCAGTCGGGATCAAGACGGCAACGTGATCACGACCAGCGAGTTGCCCGCCCAAGACGCTGCCCAGATCCGTCTTACGACGTCTTAGGCGTCCTTGCCGTATCAGCGCTGGTCACGGCCCTGCCCGTCGAGACGGGAGACGCAACGGCATCGTCCTGGCTCGACAGGGCCACCCGAGCCGGGGTTCAGGCACGACGAACTGCCTGAACCCCCCTTGCCGCAGGGCTGAAGACGCCGACGGCACCCACCGGGACGGAAGACCGAAGCCGCTGCCGTACCTGCCCTGACCTGCGCTTGCAACGGCCAAGACGCCCAAGACGCACCACATCGCTAACCCAGGAGTGCCTCGCTTGACCCCCCTGTCCCTCGCCCATCCACCACTTCACCAGCCGCCGGGCGACCGGTCGGGCAAAGGGCGGCTGGCGATGACCAAGCACGATGCCGAGCGATACGTGCTCGGCGCGGCCGGCATCGTCATTGTTGCCCTGACCGCCGGAGCGTTCTGGCTCTCCTACGCGCACTTGGCCGACGTCGCCGGCCAGCACGGGCTGGGAACGTCACCGGTTCGCCGCTGGGCGTGGCCCGCCACACTGGACGCGTTCATCGTCGCGGGCGAACTGCTCATGCTCCGCGCGGGTCTGCGCCGGGTCACCGACGGCTGGGCCATCGCCGTGACCGCCATCGGGTCGGTCGGCTCCATCGCACTGAACGTCGCCGGGGTCAGCGGCACGGGTAACGTCGGCACCGTCCCGCGCCTCGACTACGTGGTCGCCGCAGTGCCACCGACCGCCGCGATGGTGGCTTTCGGCGTGCTGATGCGGCAGATCCACCAACTCGTCGAGCAGCCTGGCGACCACTCGGACCCGGTCCCCATGCAGGTGCCGGAACCACCGGTCACGACATCCGTCCAGCCCGCCGAGCCGTCGTCCGTCGCGGTCGCGCAGTCTGCTGAGACTCCGGGCGAGCGCGTCCAGCCTGCCGAGCTACCGCGCCAGCCCGTCCAGGCCACTGACCTACCGGCCGCCGGATCCGTCCAGTCGCCGGAACCACTTTCCGATACTGCGGAGAGCAAGCCGCGCGGTGGCCGTCCACCCGGCGCCCCGCTCGACGTACTCGTGGAGATCGGACGGGCTGCTGCCGCTGAGCAGGGCAAGCTCACCCGAGCCGTTGTCCGAACGGCAGTTGAGGACAAGGGGCTGACGATCGGCAGTAAACGGCTGACCGAGGTGATGGACACCCTCCGGGCCCAGCCCGAAGCCGCCTCCGACACCAGTCTGGCCAGCGGCTGACCGGAACCTCTGCCGGGTGACCCGATCCCTTTCCGGTCACCCGGCCTGCGGGTCACCGCCCCACGCGCCCCCTGCTCATCCACACCTGTGGACGGGGCGGTGACCACCCGTGCTCCACCGGACCCTCCCGACCACCTGCCTGCCCTAGCGCCTTTGCCGGAGAACCGCCCATGACGCACGACCCGCACCACCCCGAGGACGCTCCTGACGAGCCGTTGTCGCTGAGGAAGTCACTTACGCTGATGGGGCGTTTGCGCCGCGCGTTCGGACGGGCTGCCCCTGGCGGAGCCAGTAGTACCCCGAGTCCGACTCATGGCCGGTCTTCGGTGGTCTCCGCCCCGGGGGTGGCGGAGACGGTCCAGCGCCAGGGGACGCTGGACCAGGAGGTCGGAGCCGACGGCGGCTCCGACCCGGACACACTCCACACCGTTCAGTGCGAAGTGCTCCTTCCTGTCCGCTCCGCCGAGACCGCCGCCGGCGAGCCCGCTGCGCAGAGCGTGCAGCCCACGATCCGCCGCTTCACCGGCACCAAGCGCGTCGTCCGCGTTGGCCCCCTGCGCTTCACTGGCGACGAGCACACGCTGCTCCAGGAGGCAGCCGCCGAGCACGGCTACAAAGGCGACTCCGGATTCGCCGCCGACATTGTCCTCGCCTTCGTCACCGGCCGGTTCACCGCCAACCTGCCCCTGTCCGAGGACCGCCGCCGCACCCACATCTTCCGCGCCCAGGTCCTGCGCCAGCTCAACCGGATCGGCGTGAACGTCAACCAGATCGCCCGCGCCCTCAACAGCGACTACACCCCACCCGACATCAGCCAGCGCCTCACCGAACTCCACGACCTGCTGGAGTTGATCGCCGAAGCCCTGCGCCAGCCCGTCGACCCGGAGACGGAGGCGTCCGCGTGATCGCCGCCATCAAACAGGCCGGGTCCAACACCCGCGGCCTGCTCGCCTACCTCTTCGGCCCCGGCCGCCAGGACGAACACCTCGATCCACACGTTGTGGCGGGGTTCGCGATGCTCGGCATGCCCGACCCAGGCCGCGACGAGAACGCCACCCTCACCGAACTCGCCCGCCATCTCGACGAGCCCGTCCGGCTGCGCAACAACGAGTTCGGTAAGAAGGTCACCGACCACGTCTGGCACTGCCCCGTCCGCGCCGCACCCGAAGACCGCTACCTCTCCGACGCCGAGTGGGGCGAGCTCGCCCAGCGCATCGTCGAGGCGGCCGGCATCGCCCCCGCCGGTGACGACCTGGCCTGCCGCTGGATCGCCGTACGCCACGCGGACGACCACATCCATATCCTCGCCACCACCGTCCGCGAAGACGGACGCCGCCCCAAACTCCATGACAGCGGCCTCCGCGTCGGCGACGCATGCCGTGAGATCGAAAAGGACTACGGCCTGCGCCAGTTGAAGAAGGGCGATCGCACCGGCACCCGCCGACCCACCCAGGCCGAGATGCACAAGGCCCAACGCCTCGGCTGGGAGCAGACCAGCCCCGCGTGGCTCGAAGACCGCATCCGCGCCGCTATCCCTCACGTCAAGAGCGCTGAGGAACTGCTCGGCTACCTCGAAGCCGACGGCATCCTGATCAAGGCCAGGCGCGGCCCGTCGGGGGATCTCCTCGGCTACGCTGCCGGCCGTCACGGAGACCTCAACGGAAAGGGCGAACAGATCTTCCACCCGGGCAAGAGGATCGCCCCCGACCTCACCCTGCCCAAGCTCCAGGCCCGCCTGGAAAACGTCGTACCGGAGGAGCACCCCACCGCCCGCCGCAGCCGCCCCAGCACCCCCTGGCAACAAGCCACCGATGCCCTCGACACCCTCCACACCGATCTCACCGACGACGCCCACGTCCAAGCCCACATCGCCGGCCTCGGCGAGTTGATTGAGGCCACCGCCCAGAAGGCCCCCGACAACCTGCACCCACAACTCCAAGCCGCCTCAAGGGCGTTCGCCCGAGCCCAGCGGTCTCAGGTCCGGGCAGAAGACCGTGCTGCGCACGCCTTGCGCAGTGCGGCACGTGACATCGTCCGCACCGCCACAGGGTCCGACGGCAGCGCGCTGGCTGCCTTGATCGCAGCCCTGGTCTGGGCCGTGATTGTCGCCGGGCGCTGGCACGAAGCGCAGAACCACGCTCAGCAGACCGACGCCGCCCGCCAGGCCGTCCAGCACCTCCAGACAGCCGCCGACCGTGCGCTCACTCCGACGCTCGCCGAACTCGCAGCCCGACCGCCAAGGGAGGAGGTGCGTCGTGTTCTGGTCAGCGATGTACGAGCAGCTGTCCCCGACCACGCCGAGCGGATCCTCACCGATCTGGCCTGGCCAGCACTCGCCACCGTCCTCGCCGACGCCGAAGCCCGCGGCCACCAACCCCATCAGCTCCTCAAGGAGGCCGCCGCTCAGCGCGAGTTGGACACTGCCCGCCAACCCGCCCGCGTGCTCATCACCCGCATTCAGCACACCGGCCGAAACCCGGCACCCAACCGCCGTGCGGAGGCCGCCCGCCGACGCTCGACCATGGCAAGCTCGACGCCTGTCCAGCAGAGCCGGGGGCCCCAGCCCTCACCGGTAGCGGTGACGACTGCTGAACAGCGGCATCAACAGCGCCGGTAGGCGGGAAACGCTTCGTTTGCCGAGCCAGCACTGCCAAGCCGAGATAGCGCCCTCGCCTTTCGTGGTGGCGAGGGCACGAGCGCGTCCTGCGGCTGGTCCCCGTGGCTATGCATGTGAGTAGCGATGCCGTTTCGACGCGAGCTGTCCCGTCTCAAACGACCTGGCCTCGACTCAGGTCTGTGACCTGCGGTGACCAGATCGGTTGAGACGCACAAATGCCGGAAATCTCGGTCGATCTGGCTCTGGGCGACCGGATGCCGAGGCGGCCTCAGTTGATCTAGTCCGGCTCCGCCGTTTCGAACTGATGCCAAGCCAGGTGGTCGCCTACGACTGGTAGCGTCATCCCAGGTTAGGTCGCCGAAGGGCTGCGGGACGCTGCACAGATGCTTTCAAGGGGACAGAGATCCACCGGTCGGTGCGGATCTGGCCGGGGCACCTGAGGGAGAGCGTTGAAGGACTGGATACCTTTTCTGCAGGCTTTGATCTGGCCAAGCGTGGTATTGACGCTCACCCTCACGTTCCGCGCTGGGCTGGGGCGACTCATCGAAGCGATTAACAGCCGAGTCGAGCGCGGCGACTCCTTCGAGGCAGGGGCGTCAGGAATAAAGCTCGGACCCTCATCCCCGCAGACCCCAACCGGGGCCGAGCCACAGCCGGGCGCGCAGCCCGTTCTTGAAGTGCCGCCGCCGCTGGCCGAACTGACCGAGGACTCGACCAATGCCGCACCCAGAGTTCATCTGGTTCACACGGCGCACCGCGACAGCGCGCTCGACAAAAGCGGCTACCGGTACTTCCGGCTTCGCATTGCCCTTGAGGGCGACAGGGACTCCGATCTCGACCGTGTCGCCAAGGTCGTCTACCACCTGCACCCGACGTTCCGGGATCCCAACCGCACCGTCACGAATCGCTCGACCAGCTTCGAGCTGACCACGGCGGCGTGGGGGAATTTCAACCTGACTGCCGATGTCTACGTGAAGGGCGGCGCTGAGCCCATCCGACTCGAGCGGTACCTGGATTTCTGACCGGCGCGCATGGATGTGCCTCTTCCCTAACGGCCATCTCCGTACCACCGATCCTCGGCCACCACATCACCCTCCAACTCGCCGCCGATCACGACTGCACGTTCCTCCGACAATGGCTCGACCGGCCTGAACCTGGTCCCCTCAGCCTGCGGCCGAATCAGACCAGACCATGTGAGACGGGGACCAGATCCGCAGAAACGGGACGCGAGCCGGGGAGTCGCACACCTTTGGGGGCTGGGCGATGTGCACGAGAACGGGAGTCACCCGCGCCCCGGTTGGGGGAACCGGCGAAATGAGGTGCTCGGGTGACGGAATGCGCGGGGCGCAAGGTCGGTCGGCTGGGCAACTTCGGCTCGGGCGGGACTCGCGGTGATGGGTCGGCGCCCCGTTAGCCGAGCTTCCGTAGCACCTCGGCGATGGTGGCCCGGTATGTCCGCAGCGCCTGCAGCCCGGCGGCGTAGCGGTCGCGGTGCTGTGCGATGTCCAGTGCCTGCTGTTGCGCCCGTACGGAGTGCCAGAGTTCGGCCGTTTGGTGGCGTTGCTTGCAGGTGACGTCTGCGACGGCGGTGGCCCGTTCGCGCTGCGTATGGCGGGTGTTGCCGTCGTTGCTCCGTTGCCAGGCGGTGTCCGTGTACGCCGCGACAGGGTCGGGATAGCGCGTGAATCCTTGTTCTGCGACACAGCGGGACCACACGTCCCACGCCGCGCGGAGGCGCGGGTCGCGCTTGACCGCCTTGTCGACCTCGATCGCCCGTGTATTTGCGTAGAGCCAGTCCCGTTTGAGGTCGATGCCGCGCAGCAGCCGCTGGCTTTCCTGAGCGTTGCAAGCGGGGAAGTCCGCGTACTCGGCGTTGGTCATCCGGCGGCCCTTCGGCTGGAGGACCAGGGGCTTGGCCGGGTCCCAGCCGTAGCCCCAGCGGCGTGCGGCGGCGAGATCCAGGGCGCCGTAGTCGGTGCTGACCGCGGTGGCGACGAGGGGGTCGCTGGGGTAGCGGGGGGCGAGCGGGAAGTCCCGGTGGCCGCGCTCCGCCATGCACTGGCGGACCAGCAACGCCGATGCCTGCTGCGATCGTTGGTAGTCCTGGGGCGTGTAGTCGTAGCGGTCGGCCGGCAGGGGGCCGAGGTCCGACGCCGTGTGGATGACGTCCGGGCGCTCGGGACCGGAGATGCAGATCGCCGCCAGCACCGCCACGACACCCAGTCGCCACCCCCGCCTCGTCATGCGGAGAGATGTTAGCGGGCGGCGTGCAGCGGTCGGCCCTGGCCCCAGCAGTTCCTCCAACAGGCCGCCGACCAACGCGCCTTGGACGACGCCGACTCTCCCGCACGAGTCCTGACCTGGCGTATCCAACGCTTAAGCACACGACCAGCACCCAGCGCACGAGCCCGAGCAGCACAGGCCCGCAGCACCACCGCACAACACATCGCAGCCCAGGCCCAACACGGCAACAGCCGCCCCAGTCCCGCAACAGCCGACACAAGCGCGGCGGCGCTGATCACGGTCGCACGGACAGGCTGGGGATAAGCAGCTCCAGCGCCTCCTCCCAGCCATCTAATCGTCCGAAAAGGAAGCCCTTGGCCCCCTGGCCATCGAGATCGAGTTTCTCAGCCGCTAGGCATGACGAGACTTGTGCTTGATCCCTAGGGCCGCCTTAGAAATCTGGCCGATCCGACCCCATACCGGAGGGGATCTTCCTGGCTACCGTGATGGCCCGGATCTCGGGCCTGGGCAGAATCTCAACGGGGGAACCATGACCGAACAACAGCGGCAGGGCTGGCGGCACGCAGAAGAGCCCGAGCCTCCCAGAATCAGGGAGACCCTGAGCGAAATCGGCCGTGACGTCCGCACGATTTACTACCCACAGTCCAAGGAGGCTCTACGGGAGTTATGGGCCGACTTTCGGAAAGGCGTCGCTGCCTGGCCGCAGGGACGCCTGCGTGAGCTGTGGCTGCTCGGGGAGCTGCGGGCTATGGAGCTGGGAAGGCTCACCGATCTGGACGAAGCCACACGCGACCGCACCGCACCCCATGTGGCGGCGGCTGCTCGATCCCAGGAGATGCGCTCCAGTTGGAGCCGCGCGCTCAGCCGCCTGTCCTTTGACTTCCCGGCACTGCACTTCGGGCTGGTCGTCCTCTACACCATCACCATCGGCTTGGGGATCTTCCGCTGGGTCGGAGACGGCGCTCCCGCGGCCTTCCTCGGCACCCTCTTCACGGTGACTGCGGTCCTGTTCTGTATCTGCCTCATCGTGGTCCGCTTCGTCACATTCCTCTTCGGGTTTCTCTTCGGCCCGGCAGCGAATCTCCTCACGAAGCTTCTCCTGTCGGTCGGGTGCGCCGGTCTGGGCCGCAGTCCCGACTGGTGGCAGGACCCCCTCGACCGATGGAAGCAACAGCCCGACATTGCTTCCTGGGAGCGCAACGGGACCTCCGTCGCCGATTTCAAACTCGACGGCAGCATCGTCAATGCCCTGGGCATCCTCGCCGCGCTCTACGGCTGCGTCGTCCTCTATCGGCTCATCATCACAGCGGCTCAGGTCTTCGGCCCTCGCGAGCCCCGCCGCGACCTGGCCTGCGCTGTGATGCTGGACCGCTTCCTCGACATCGCCCTCGCACTGCAGCCACCCGCAGACAACTCCCAGGAACTCGCAGAACAGCAGGAACCACCCTCATCCCGAGCCCCCGGCACAGCCGACGACGAAGAAGACGAAACCGACGACGATTCGACGTTCACGGACGCCGGCACCGGCCTACGCCCCTATATCGCCAGTGCTGAACGACGACTGCTCGTGCGTGAGTTGGAAGAACTGGCCGAGTTCGTGGAAGGCCGATGGCGTCGGGCCATACGCACCGACGACCACACGGGCGACGTCGAGGCGAATCGCGTGGCCGACGGCATCGCGGCACGGATCCGCCACTGGAAACCCGTCGCGGCCATGGGCGGCCCGGAACTGGAAGACATGCGCAAAGCCTTCACCGTGGCCGTGGTGAACATCGCCGACGAAGACTGGCGCATCATGGCGGCGGACGTCTCCAGCCGCGACCTGCTGAGCCGGCGCCTCATCCGCTGGACCCGGCGCCTCGCCGCTACGATCGTGCTGCTCGGTACCTGGGCTGTACTGACGACCAAGCCCTTCGCCTGGGTGACGACAGCGGACGAGACAGGCATGGCGCCCGTGCTCTACGTGCTGGCCATCGCCGTGGCGACCACACTGGACCCCGCGGCCCACGACCGGGTCATCGGCGCCATCCGGCAAGCCGGAGAACTCAAATCGAAAGCCGGCTGACCTGAATCCGGCCTTCGGCGACCGCAAGCTTCCTCAAGCAACGCAGTCACTGCTCGTAGCCATGGGCATCTCCTGGGCGGCGAGGACCCGGCAGCCATCGCCGCGTTCTACTCAGGAGGGCGTCGGTGCCTGCCTCTTGGCCGGCCAGGCGCTTCCTGCAGCCTTATCGCTGTTATGCGGCCCTGGCTGAAGCGTCTGGAACACCGGCCCGTGTGACGGGCAACAGCGCTGCCCACGCCAGGACTTCGACCAGGTGCTCGGCCAGGAGCCCGACGTGGGGGTCAGGCTGAACCAGGGTGGTCGCCTGGCCGCGGGCGCTGCGTTCCGCCGCCCATTCGTGGTCGCGGCTGGTGAAGTCGTCGTCGACCCAGATGGCTGGCGCGTCGCCGAGCCAGGTGTCGACGTGATCGCGTTTCCACAGATACCCGTTGGGGTGGCTGGTGGTGATCTGCGGGCGTGGGAGGTCGACGAACGGCAGGGGTGGGAGGCCGAGGAGCGGTCCGATCAGAGTGGTGGCGTCGCGGCGCCAGCTGGTGCACCAGACGGGGGTGACCAGGCCGGTCCGGATCACCTGCATGAGCAGGGTGCCATGCGCAGGGTTGAGCCAGATGGTGACCGGGTCGTCTGCGCTCCGGTCAGCGGGCACGACCTCGTGCCGGTTGTGGGTTGCCGGACTGGCCCCTTCGGCATCCGGAAAAGGTATGAGGACGCCGTCGACGTCGAGCAGTAGGTAGGGCGGGCGCATCGGGTTCTCCCTGGGGAGCCGAGGTGGGGGGGGGTGCCTCTATGTTCTTCGTCAAGGGTGTGGGCAGCATCGGCCCGGGGTTCGATCTTCTCCGTGGGGCATGAGACTGTCTGGTCGTGCCAGAGATGATGGGTGGGTTGGAGGCGGCCTTGGCTGAGGCGTCGTCTCTTTCGTGGACGCAACGTGTTCGTGCCGGGCGTGGCCTTGCTTCCTTCACTGATGTCCCTGAGGCTGCCGAAGCGCTGGTGGGGCTGCTTCTCGACGTCGAGGACACGGCGGTGGCTCGACAGACGGCAGAGGCCCTGGCCCGGGTGGGGACGGTGGGCGCCATAAGGCTCATCGCTTTCGCGGTTGCAGAGGCTGACGACAACCAGGCCGACTGGCTGCAGACCGGTATATATGACGCGCTTGCGGGACCGGACGTCGCAGCGGCCTGCGGAAAGCTCGCCCTGGACCCGGAAGAAGCTGTCCGTCGGGGTGCCGCAGATATCTCGGCGTGGACAGACGGCACAAGGTGTTGATCTGAATCAACCTGCCTGTGGGCTGGTTCATGTAGCCGTCGTATGAGGGTGGCGGGGTTCGTAGAAAGTGCCGTCGCGGAGCATCGCGAAGAGCACGCTGATCCGCTGTCGGGCGAGGCGGAGAAGTGCCTGCGTGTGTGTCTTTCCGCGGGCTCGGCAGCGGTCGTAGTAGGTGCGGGAGGCGGGGTCATGCAGGGCGGCGAACGCGGAGAGGAACATCGCGCGTTTGAGTTGCCGGTTGCCGCCTCTGGGGGCGTGTTCGCCGTGGATGGAGGTTCCCGATGACTTGGTGGTCGGGGCGAGGCCGGCGTAGGAGGCGAGGTGGGCGGCGGTGGGGAAGCTGGTGCCGTCGCCGACGGTGACCAGCAGTACTGCGGCGGTCCTGACCGCGACCCCCGGCATCGAGGTCAGGACCTTGGAAAGAGGGTGGTCCTCCAGCAGGGCTTTGATCTGGGTTTCCAGGGCCCGGCGCTGTTCATGGACGGCCGCGAGGGAGCGGGCCAGGGACGGGATCACGACGTCGAGGGTGCCGGTCCCGGGGACGACGACGGTCTGCTCGTCGAGCGCGTCGAAGACGTCGTCGATCAACCGGGTGGCCATGCGCGGGGCCTTGGGCCGGATCACCTCGACCAGCTTGCGGCGTCCGGCTTTTCGCAGGGCGGCCGGAGATCCGTGGCGTTCCAGCAGCCAGGTCACGGCCGGGTGGTCCAGGCGGGGCCCGAGGACGCGCTCCAGGCTGGGGTGGAACTGGGTGAGCAGGCCGCGGATCCGGTTGGAGGTGCGGGTGGCCTCGGCCGCGAGGTCCTGGTCGAAGCCGGTCAGGACGGTCAGTTCGGCGGTGATCTCGTCGGTCAGTTCCAGCGAGCGGAGGGTGTGCGGCATCGTCCGGGCCGCGTCGGCGATCACTGCGGCGTCCTTGGCGTCGGTCTTCGCCTCGCCCGGATACAGGTCGGCGATCCGCCGCATCGCGAGTCCGGGCAGGTAGGCGACCTTGCAGCCTGCGTCCCGGGCGACCGCGAGCGGGAGGGCGCCGATGGAGGCGGGCTGGTCCACGATCACCAGCACGGTGCCGAACTTCGCGGTCAGCTTGTCGAAGACGGCCCGCAGTTGCGGCTCGCTGTTGGGCAGCTGCTTGTCGAGGACCTTCTTCCCGGTCGGGGTGAGTCCGTGGCCGTGGTGAGCACTCTTGCCGACGTCCAGGCCGAGGAACACGCCCACGTCTTCGGTGTCGAACATCGCGCCTTCCAGGGGAGTCGAACGGGCCGGCCTCGGCGGTGGTGTCGTACGCGCGCATCCACGTTATGCAGACCTGTCGCCCGCGAGCTGTCCGGCATTGCGCCGGACCGGGTGGTGGCCGGGCCTCTGATCAGCGTCTCCGACGGCACCTCCCGGGCCCGGTGACACCACCCCCCAGGTCATCTGTTCGACAGGGGGGAACAGTCATGCCGGGCCCGGAGGCCAGCGGCCCTCTTGCAGGACCGCCAAGAAGATAACGGGGGGGGCAGAGTTTGCGCGCGGTGATGAGGAGAGTGGTGGGCCAGCGGCCACCGTGGCGCGCGTCATGGAACTCCTCGGCCGAGGTGAGCCAGAGCCCGGCGCGGTCGAGGTGTTTCTCCCAGCGGTTGGTGTCGAAGTCCCAGCGGGCGATGGGTAGTTGGCTGCGGTCGGGGAGGGTGACGTAGTCGCGGCGGGGCCGGTCGTCGGTGGCGGGGCGTAGGCCGCCGCGTTGGGGGTGGGGGACCGAGAAGGCGAGAGTGCGCCGGGGTTTGAGGTGCTGGGCGATGGCCGGGAGCAGAAGCTCGGGGGCGACGAGACCGATGGCGCCGAAGACTGAGTAGACGGCGTCGAACTGCTCGTCTGTGGCTTGCAGGTAGTGCAGGGCGTGGCCGGCGACGAAGGTGAGGTTGTTCAGTCGGCCGTAGTGGGAACGGGCTCGGCGGACCTGGAGGCCGACGAGGTCGACGCCGGTGACCTGGGCGCCGTAGCGGGTGGCGAGGTGGGCGGCGTTGTGGCCGGGGCCGCAGCCGAGTTCGAGGAGTCGCTTGTGGCGCAGGTCCGGGCCGAGGATTTCGGCGCCGGGCCCGCGGCCGGGCCGGGTGGTCCATTCCATCCGGGCGGGCACGGCCAGCGGTTCGGCGGGGGCAGCCGTGGTGCGTTGCAACGCGTGGACGTACCAGGGGGAAGCCTGGGCGGCGAGCACCTAGACCTCCAGGAGGTGGAGGACGTCGGTGAGGTGACGGCGTACGGCCTTGATGTACGCGGGGTCGGTGGCCGGGTCGTTGATCCAGCGGATGGACTGCTCCGTGAACCACTCGACGGCCCACATGCGGTGCCAGCCCAGTGCCCACTGCTCGGCGGGCAGTCCGCCGCGTTCGGCGAGGGCGTCGGGGGTGCCGCCTTCGGTGACGTAGGTGTCCAGGAAGACCCGCAGGCGCACGGGGCCAGGGGTGTCGAGGGTGCCGTGCCAGCTGGCGAGGTCGAGCAGGCCGGGACCGGTGAAGGCGCGGGCGAAGTCCAACAGCCGCCAGCCGTGCCGGCCGATGTGGAGGCTGGTGGGGTGGAACTCGGAGTGCACCCAGCCGAACGGCGCCACCGTCGTACCGGCCGAGCGGGTCTCGGCGGCCTGGGCGATCTGGTCGAGTGCGTCTTCGACGTCGTCCGTGTCCTGCCACCGGTCGGCTTTGCGGAGTTGACCGAGGTGTTCCAGGGCTCGGGTCGGCAGGGCGCGCAGCCGTTCCTGGTCGAGGACGGGCAGGGCGGAGGCGGTGCGGGTGGCGTGCAGGACGACGGCTGCGGCTGTGCCGTCGAGGTCGTCGGCCTCGCGAATCGGAGCGCCGAGGTCTTCCAGCAGCATGCCGAGCCAGCCGTCCAGTACTGCGGAGGCGTGAACGGTGGGCACCGGGACACCGAGGGTGTGGGCCAGCCGGAGGGCTTGGTCCTCGCTGTCGAAGGGCCTCTTGGCGTACTTGAAGATGGCGGTGGTGTTGTCGGGGAAGGTCAAGCGCTCGACGCCGGACATGGACCACACGCGCACCTCCTCGCGAACGGCGGTGGTGCGGCTGGCCAGGGTGAGCAGGTTGTCGAGGAGTTCGGTGCTGGGGTTCGCGGTCACGTGGGGGCTCCAGGGGGTTGGTGGCGTCCGGGGCGGGCGAGAGGTGCCGGCCCGCCCCGGAGCCGGGATGGTGGTGTTACGCGGCCGGGGCCACGCGGTGGGCGTAGACCTGCTCGATCCAGCCGGACTTGAAGGCGGCGAGGTCGTCGCGGAAGGCGGTCATCGAGGCACCGTAGGGCGCCACGACGCCCCCGCTCTGGTCGGGCACGGACTGGCAGCCGTGCACGAGACGTCCGCCGAGGGCGGCGTGGGCCTTGATGGCCTCGATGCGGCGGTGCTCGTTGAACCAGCCGCCGTGGTAGACCTCGTCGAGCATGCCGCCCGTCTCGTCGTCCAGGTCGAAGACCACGGAGGTGGCGGCGGGGAAGAACCAGCACGGGCCGACGTTAGAGACGTGTCCGTCCAACTCGACCTTGTTCAGCGCCATCAGCGTGGCCGCCTCGCGCAGCATCCTCAGGTGGTCGGCGGTGAACTGCGGCAGGCCGAGGCCGGCGAGGTGCTCGTCGCGGAAGAGGTACGCGTACACCTCGTAGGCGGTGGCGAGTACCTGGGCGGCGTCCGAGGTGGACTTGGCGTGGGTCTTGATGAACTCCAGCGCGAGCTGCTCGACCGCGCTCTCGGTCGTCTCCTCCACGTTCAGGAGCTGGGACTTGACCAGCTCCCAGTCGGCGACGAGCCACGTGCTGGACTCGAAGCGGAAGAAGTACTCGGCCGGGTTGATGGTGATGCGCCGGCCGTCGATCTGGATGCCGGGCAGGCGGCTCCAGCGCTCGTCGAACGCCTCGGGCAGTACGACCGTGATGGCCGTCGTGTCCGTCGTAGCTGTGGTGTCGATGGTGGTCACCGTGTCTCCGTCTCTGATCGGCCGGGTCCGGGCACAGGAATGCCCGAACCCGGTGTAGGCGTACGGAACTTCGGGGGCCGCCCGGCCGAAGGGGGAGCCTGGTCTCGGTGTCGGACCGGGGCCGGGCGGCTGATGATTAGTGAACCCTCCGTCACGCACAGTGGGTACGGTGAGAGGCAGTTGAAGCGGTATACGCGGTTTACAGCCCCGGACGGGAGGCGAGCGTGGCAGCGCCGAGAGACCCCAACTCCCGCCTGCGCGAAACCATTTCCGCGACCGGCTGCACCTACGAGGCCCTGGCGAGAGACGTCCGTCGCATCGCGGCCGAGAACGGCGAGATCCTCCAGACCAATAAGTCGGCCGTCTCCCACTGGGCCAACGGCACCCGCCAGCCCACCGGCCGGACCGGCCAGTACCTCGCCGAAGCCCTGTCCCGCCGAACGGGCCGCATCATCACTCAGACCGAGATCGGTCTACGCGCACCTGATGGCGAGGAGCCGGCCGAAGGGGATCCCGTTCTGGCCGCAACTGACCTCGGCCGGGCCGACGTTGAGCGCCGCCGCTTCCTCGCGGTGGCCGCCTTCACCACCGCCGGCGTGGCCATGCCGCTCGCCCACGACCACGAAGCCACCGCCCGCATGCTCCGCGCCCGCACGGGCACGTCCGTGGTCGGAGCAGAGGACGTGGACGTCGTACGCCAGATCACCGCTGCCTTCAGCGCGGCAGACGAGCGCCTCGGCGGCGGCCACGGTCTGACCACGGTGACCGCGTACCTCGCCGACACCGCTGCCCCCATGCTCCGGGGTCGCTTTTCGAGCGAAGGCTTACGACGGGGAGCATTCGGTGCCGTGGCTGAACTTGCCTACCTGGCAGGGTGGAAGCACCACGACCTCGGTCAGGAAGGCGCAGCCCAGCGCTACTACCAGGTCGGCTACCAGCTTGCCTGGGAAGCCGACCCGCACGGCCACGCCGCCTGGATGATGCGCGCCCTCGCCCACCAGGCGCTGAGTCTCAAGCAGCCCCATCACTGCGTCGATCTCGTTGAAGGCGCGCTCGTCCGCGGCCTGGGCCACGTCGACGGCCAGACCGAAGCCCTCCTGCACATCACCCACGCCCGCGCCTTCGCCGCCGTCGGTGAGAGGCCCGCAGCGGCCCGTGCCCTGCTCGCCGCCGAAGACGCCCTACTGCGGGACGATGACCTCCAGCCCAGCTACTCCAGGGTCAGTGGCCCGGCCGCCGGCACCGTCGCCAGCCACACCGCCCGCACGCTCACCGACCTCGCCGACCACATCGGCACCGAACAGCAGCACCGAGACGCGCTGATCCGCTGGGACCCCGAGAAGTACAAGCGCGTCCACGCCCTCACCTACGCCGACCTCGGCGACAGCCTCGCCGCCCAGGCTCGCGCCGACGAGGCTGTCGCCGACCTCGGCGACAGCCTCGCCGCCCAGGCTCGCGCCGACGAGGCCGTCGCCGCCTGGGCGCAAGCCCTGACCTTCATGGAGGGAATGACCTCCGACCGCACCCGTAAAGCGATCACCTCGCTCCGCTCCACCCTCTCCATCTACCAGCGCCGCAAAGTGCCCGGAGCCGCCGAACTCGCCCGCCGCGCACGCGAAGCACTGGCCTAAGCTGCCCACCAACCGGCCGACGAAGGGACACCAGCCGTGGCTCAGCGGACAACCGACGACCAGCCCAAAGCCCTACCACCCGCCATCGAATCCATGACCCTGCTGGTCGCCGCCGTCATCGTCCACGACAAGGCCACCAACCGCGTCGTCCTCCTCCAACGCAGCCAGAACGCCAAGTTCGCCCAGGGGATGTGGGATCTTCCCGTCGGCAAGAGCGAACCCGGGGAACCCATCACCGAGACCGCCGTGCGCGAGTTGTACGAGGAGACCGGCCTGACCGTGAAACCTGAGGCTCTGACGGTCGCCCATGTCATTCATGGCGCCTGGGGCGTCGAAGCTCCCAACGGCTTCCTCACCGTCGTCTTCGCCGCCCACGAATGGACTGGCGAACCCGAAAACCGCGAACCGCGTAAACACGCCCAGGTCAGCTGGGTCGACGCCGACACCATCCCGGAGGCATTCGTAGATACAACTGCCAGCGCCCTCCACCGTTACCTCAGTAGCGGGCCTCAGGTGTCACTTGACGGATGGGATTAGACGGACCTTTTCGCAGGTACAAGGTCTCCCCTGAGCACATCCGCTGGGCCGTTCCGCTGACCAGCAAGTTTTTCCGCACTCGCGACGGCCAACCACTGACAGAGGCGCGTCATGCCCTGCGTGGACTGACGCTCGCTTGAGCGTCAGCAGCAGGCAGTACCTGCTCGGCGCCCGTGGTGTCGCAAGGGTAGCGGTGCCAGGCACCGGAGCCCGGGCGAAGGACATCGTTCTCCCCGCCCGGGCACTAGGGCCCACGCCTGCTGGCTTGGTGAGGCTGACACCTGGTTATGCTGCCGCCAGGATATCGACGGCGAAGACGAGGGTGGACCGTGCCGGAATGCCCTTTCGGGCCTGAGTGCCATAGCCGAGGCCAGGTGGGACAACAAGCAAAAATCTGCTGCCTACTTTTGCGCCGACCAGGGCCTTGTCCCAGCCCTTGAGGACGTTACCGCGGCCGATGACGACCGTGATGGGGTGGTGCTGCGCCCAGGAGGAGTCGAAGAGGGACGCCCGGTTCTTTGCGCGGTTAGCCTCCCAGACCGCGCCGGAGTACTGGAGAACGACTGTCTGACCGGTCTTCACCTTCGGGCCTGGCCCGCTGACGAGCGACCTGGAGACGAGGCGCCGGGGTGCGGCGGTGTCGGGTACCGAGATCGTGGCAGGCGAATGCCCCACCTGAATCTCGGGCAATTTGCCAGGTACTGAGCGTTGCTCCCCGGAGACGATGGCATCCGCGGCCAGGACCTTCGCGACATCAATGACGAAGACGACGGTCTCGGTGGCCGAGACACCCAGAACGGCATTGCCGGTCGTGCCGTAGGCGGCAGCCGGCGGGGCCACCACCAGCACTCGGCTACCGGCCTGCTGTCCTTGGACGGCGAGGTCCAATGCGGGTATCACCGCCCCCTCTCCCACAGGGAACACCTTGGGGGCGACTTCCTTGCCGTACGTGTTGGGCAGGTTCTTTCCACCGTTCCAGGTTTTCGCTGTGTAGTTGACGACCACCACGTCGTCATTCCCCGCCTTGCGGCCATGCCCCGTCGTCAGAAGGGCGACGACGAACTTCCCGCTCGGCTTGGCCTTGGGAATGGTGATGGCGGCCTCATGCCCGACAGCTCCGGCGACCGCAGGCAACACCGCGTCCGAATGCACAGCCGCCGGTAGTGAGGGCCGGGATACCGACACCGTGGGGGCAGGCAAGGGACGGTGGCCACCGTTCGGAGGTGTCGAGGCATGTTCGCCACTGCAGCCGGTCAGCAGTACCGCGCTCATCAGGAACAGGTATGCCACAGGTCGCGCCATCATGAATTCCAGCGTCCATTCGGAGGTTGCACCGAGAGGAAAGTCGTTACTTCGAGGGGGTGACAGCTCTACCAGAACTCGCCCCCGAGTTACTGTGTCCGCCGCGACTCACGTGTGAGGAAGAGGCGCAGCGCCGCAAATACCCATGCGCCGACGAGCAAGGCACACGCGCTCTCGAGAAACGCTGTATTCCGGTCCCCGTCTTTCAGCAACTCCGTTACGTATATCGCCGCCTGAAAAGCGCCGATGACGAAGAGAACGATGGATCCGGCGGCAAGCCCGGAAGGTTTTTTCATGGGATTCCTCTCCTGACGTGTGGACTGCCTGGGGTTGGCAGCCCTGGTCGGCGGCCCCAAGGGGACCGCCGACCAGGGGCTTCTTTCATACCCTGCACTCGGCTGTGCGGCGCTCAGCCGATCAACAGTGGGCTTACGGGATCAGCAGTTGTAGTAGACCGGGTATGAGTACTCGGCCCAGTAGTACGCCACCCATTTGGCCGTTGCGAAGACCTTGAGGCACTTATTCCGCTCTTTGGCCCGGTAGGCCCACCATGCGATGAGGGCTGCGTAGGCACCCAGGAGGGCGGCGAAAAGCCCCACGTACACATTGATGGCGGCGAGGATGGCAGCGAAGAACCCGTAAAACGTCAGAGCGTAGGGGCCTTCGTTCGCGATCTTCTTGGTGGCCCACCAGTTGAAGTAGACCCGCACCGACGATCCGACGTGCCACCCCGCGTCCCAGCCATACCAATCCCAGTAGGACCAGCTGTGGCCGATGATCTTACCGAAGAACCGGTACGAGGTATGCCACCGGCTCCACCTTCCGTCGAGGTCGACCCGGTTGACGGGGTCGGCGAGGGAGTAGTCGTAGGCATTCGCGTTTCCTCCAGCGACCGGGTCGACCGAGAGGAAACGCCCCAGAGTCGGATCGTAGAGCCGGGCACCCATGAGTACTGCTCCGCTGGGAGTCTCGCTGGAGCGCTGCGCGCCGCCGAGCCAGCCGTACGCGGTGGTGGGGCTGTCGGCCACGACGTTGCCGTACTCGTCCTGACGAAGGACAGTCGGGCTCTTGGTGGTGTCCAGCGGGAGCTGGAGGTTCACGTCGCCGTGGAGGTTGGTGAGTTGGAGCACGGTGTCGCCCGTGGCTGTGGTGATGGCCTGGAGTTGACCGTCCATGCCTCGGACATTCCGGGCGATGGTTCCGCTGGTGTTGTCAGCCGTCCACGACGGGCTGTCGCTGTCCGAGCCGTAGTGGTTGGTCTTGCTACCGCTCTGGCTCCAACTGGTGTCGGAGTTCTGGGTCTCTGTGGTCCAGGAGGCGAGACGGCCTGCGGCGTCCAGGTCCCAGGTCTGACGATTGGTTCCGAGAGTCTGCTGGTGGACCAGGTCGTTGACGTAGTAGCCGATGACGGTGCCGTTTGCCTCGGTAGAGGTGCGGCCGAAGGCGTCATAGCTGACGCCGGTGGCGCTCAGTCGATCGGCACTGTCGTAGGTACTGCTGGTGGTGGTGGCATCAGTGTCGGTGCAGGCTCCGCCAGGTGTGCTGGTGCTGGTCGCCAGACCGGTGCGGTTGGTGTTGTTGTCGAAGGTGTAGGCCCTGCGGGTGCAGGAGCCGTCCGCCGCGGTGTCGTTCGTCTGGGTCAGTCGGCCGACCTTGTCGTAGCTGTATCCCTGTTCTGTCGTGTCGCCGACGGTGCCGGTGTGATGGACGACCTGACCGTGGACGGAGTAGTCCGCCTCGTCGGCGAGAAGAACGGCGCCGTCGCTGTCGCGGGTGTAGGTCCGCGAGGTGTCCGAGCCGATTTCGTCGTACCCGCTGGTGACGGTGTATCCGCCGGGCAGGTGCTCGGTGAGCGGTTCCCCATCGGCCCCGTAGGTGACGCTGAAAGTTCCGGCGACTGAGTCCGTCATGGACGTGGGCAGACCGCGTGGCTCCGTCGCGGAGTCGTAGGCGAAGGTGGTGGTGGACGGCGCCGAGTCGGTGAACTTGACCGGTCGGTCGAGTTGGTCGTACTGGGCGCTCTGGGTGTTGCCCGCGCCGTCGTTGTAGCTCAGCTGGCGGCCGAGCATGTCGAACACGGTGGTGATGGTCTTGCCGTTGGCCGACCTGGTTGCCACCTGGCCGTTGGTCGGGTCGAAGGTGGTGGTGGTGTCCGGCACTGCTGTGCCCGTGCCACCGGTGAAAGTGGTTCCGGTGATCCGGCCCGCCGCGTCAGTAGTGCTGGAGGTGGTGCGGGTGACGCCGTTGGCCGTCTCGATCACCGTGACCGCCTGACCGTACCCGTCGTACTGGAGGGTCTTGGTGGGCAATTGGCTGGGGTTGGAGCCCCCGCCGGTGATGGCCCCGGCCGGGCCGATGGAGCAGATCAGATCGGCCCACTCCGGCCGCCCATTGCAGGCGCCGGTGCCGCTCGCAGACCAGTACGTGGTTACCGTGGCGCCGGCGTCCGTGCCGGTCGACTTGGGCAGAGTGGTCTTGACCGCCCGACCCTGGGCGTCGTAGGAGGTGGTCTTGGTGATGTTCAGGCCGCCGGCGTCCTCGATCGTGCTGAGGGGCAGGCCCTTGACCCAGTCGTAAGTGGTCTTGTCGGTGCGGGTGTCGCCATCGGACGGATAGCCGTCTAGCCGTACGCCCGTGGTGACCGTGGTCGGCACGTTGGAGATCTTCGCGGTGCCGTCGGTGGGACGGCCCTCGTCATAGCTGGTCACGGTGTGTTGGCGAGCCGCGACCTCGCTGCCTGCCGCCAGGTCCGTGCCACCGCTGCCGGCAGGGAGAGCCCCGACCAGGGTGACCAGGTGCAACGGGCCCAACGCCTCCAGCTCGCGCAGCCCGTCGGTGCTGTACACGTGGGTCGTGGACAGCGCCTGCGCGCGTTCTGCGGTCGTGACGTCGCTGATGCCCAGACGGGTGAGTTCGGCCAGGCCGTCACCGTCCGTTGCCAGAGACAGCTCCCGGTTGGCGGCAGTCAGCTCCTGCACCACGATCCCGAGGTGGTTGAACTCCGTGGTCGTGATGTGCCCACCTGGGGCAGCGGTGTTGACGTCGCGCCCGGAGGCGTCGGCGTAGCTGATGGTGGCGCGCTGGTACGCCGTGGCGGTGAGATCGCGGCCGTCGTGCGAGGCCGGGACCGCGTCCGGCGGGAAGATGGCCGTGGCATCGGTCGGCACATCCGTCTGACCCCAGGCCGCGACGTCCGTGGTACCCATGGCATAGGGGGCCGTGCTGCCGCTGACTGGCACGTCGTACACCAGGTTGACGGCGGCGGTTCCGCCGTCGGTCTGGGTCGCGGACCCCGCCACCAGCGTCGGGCGAGAAGCGGACAGGAGCATGCCGCTGCCGGCAGTGGCGGCGTTTCCGGCGGTGCCGTAGGCGAAGGTCCACGGCAGCTCGCCAGGCGGAGTGAGCCCGGTGACCCGGCCAGCGCTGTCATAGCTGTACTGGGTCTTCAGGGCCGGACTGATCTGCGGATTCCATGCCTCGCGCAGTCGTCCGCCGTCGTCGTAGCGGTACATCTCCACGGACTTGGCGGTCGACGCAGCCGCACCCGGCTCGGTCGACCACAAGCGGATCTCCTTCACCTGCCCGGCGAAGTCGCCCAAGACGGTGGAAGTCGCAGTGGTGGTGGAGGCGTAGATGAACTCCAGCGCCCGGCATCCCTTGGTCGCCAGGTTGGTGGCGCATGTGCTGGAGGAGACCGCGGAGTTCGGGGCGATCACCGACTTCGGGCGGGCCAGGGTCTGGTTCCCGGACACCACCTTCTCCGAGACGATCGTGACGGTGGAGTCGGATGTCGCCCGGTACGAGGTGGCGGCCTGCCAGGCGGTAGCTGCCGGATCCACCTTCGCGAAGGTCGTGGTCGTACCGTCGTGGTCCTTCAGTGTGAAGGAGCCGCTCAGCGAACCTGTCAGGGTCAGGTCCTCCGACCCCGGCGCCGCCTGCCATCCGCCGCCGCTGGTGGCGGTGAAGCCGACGCCGACCCCGCTGGAGTCGAGCAGTTCCACAGAGGTCGAGGACGTCTGGCGGACACTGCTCCAGTCAGAGCCGGTCACGTCGGAGGTGATGCCTGAGATCCAGTCGGGGCCGAAGATCGCCGCCTCCCCCTCGATCCCCGTGTCATTGGTGGCCCGACGGGACGAGGTGGTGCGCGTGGCGCTCAGTCCGAACGCCGAGGTGTCGGACTCGGTCAGGACGAAGTCTCCGGTGAGCGTGTTCACCTCACCCGGGCCCACCTCCTGTGTGGGAGCGTCTCCCGCCTCGCGGTCGACATTCACCGTGACCGGCTGGGAGTAGCCGGTGGTGGTCCCGTCGGTGAAGGAGGCCCGGATGTCGATGGGGCCGTCTTCTGCCAGGCTGGTGGTGATGTTCCAGGTCAGCGCCGGAGGCTGCCCGGTGGGTGCGGCAAGCGGCCAGGCGGTGACCGGGGAGCCGTCGGAGTTCTTCGTCACGTCGGCCAGCGGCACAGTGGTCCAGCCGTCGGTCTCGCCCCGCCGGTACTGGTAGGTCACGCCGGTGTAACTGGTCTTGCCGGTCGCGGCCAGTGCCACCCGTCGCGCCGGGCGGTCGCCGTCGGCCGGGGTGATTATCGCGGCACCGTCGGCGCCGACGCCGAACTTGTACTCGGTCGAGGTGGTGGACAGGTTGCCGCCGGAGTCGACGGTCTTGGCGTACAGCGTGTGCCAGTCTTCGCCCGGCTTGATCGTGATCGTCAGCGGGTCACCGCCGTTGCCGTCGGTGGTGTCGTAGACCCGCTTGGGCATGGAGGAGTCATCCAGGCCCCAGTAGAAGCCCATGCCGTCCGTCGAGGACGTGTCCAGGGTGCAGGTCGCACCGTTGTCAGCCGTTGCCGTCCAAGTGTTCTCGCTGTAGGGGTCACAGGAGATCGTCGGGGCGGTGGGCTTGGCGACGTTCGGCACGAAGTAGATGTAGGACGACCAGGCCCCGTAATCCGTGCCGTCGTAGCCGCGCACCCGCATGCGCAGGTGCGCTCCGGCTAGCTGGCTCGCGCTGGGGATGGTCAGCTTCGCGGTGCCGCCGGAGGCCACCGAGGCGGAGGTTCCGGTATAGGAGTAGGAGGTCTCACCGCTGTACGACGGGTCGTTGGTGATCTCGAACTGGCCCTTGACCGTGGAGCCGTCCGCGTCGGTCACCTTCGCCGACACCGTCGGAGTGTAGGTCGTCACATACTGCTTGCCGCTGTAGGCGTTCACCGAGCTCGGCGAGATCGCCAGCGCGCTCGTCGTCGCGTACGAGTTGTAGGTCACGACCAGCTTCGGTGCATAGCCGGAGGTCGTGTAGTTCGCCGAGCGGAAGCGGCGCCAGGTGGTGGAGTCGGTCTCGTCCGCGCTGCGGATCTGCAGGCCGTAGTTCGTGGAGCCGTCGGCCCACGCCTGCGTGATCGTCTGCAGGTTCCAGTTGGACCAGTTGGCGGCGCAGGACGAGTCGTAGCCCCAGTGCCCGGTGTTGGTCGCCATTCCGGTCGTGGTGGTCGACGGCTGGGCTGCCCAGGTGATCGACGACGAGGACCAGGTGGAGGTGATGCGGCGGGCCTGCGTGGCGGCTCCGGAGGTGGAGCAGGTTGCCGAGTAGTAGTTGTACAGCGACATGGTGGCCGCGGTGATGTGCTTGCCGGTGAACTTCGACACGTCGAACTTCAGGTACGAGTGGGCCGTGTCCGTGCCGCCGTCGTAGGTGCCCGACTTCAGCTCCTGCGAGGAGACCTGCGAGTCGGGGTAGTCCGGGGTCTGCACCCAGGTGTCCGTGGTCACCGCGAGCGTCGAGGTCGGGTCCACCGTCACTGGGTAGGTCGCGGTCGCCAGGAAGTCCTTGTCCGGGGTGAGGACGAGGGTCTGCGAACCGTCCGACGCGGCCTCGACCTTTGTGGAGACCTGCTCCTGGTGCGCAGATTCACCCGATGCTGCGTCCTTCGAGGCGTCCCACATCATCGGGGCCGGCGCCTCAGCGACCAGATCTCCGTCACCGTTCTTGAGCAGCAGGTGCCCGGAGTCGGCCTGGGACAGCTCCAGCCCGTCCAAGTTCAGCGGGATCCGGTACGACACCGCATCCCCGTCCGGCTGCTGGGCGAGTGCGATGTTCTCCGAGAAGCCCTGAGCCAGTGCGGTGACGGACAAGGTTTGGCCGCTGCCCAGGTCGTAGGAGGCCGTGCTGTCCTTCACCTCCGGGGTGGGCAACTTGTCCTCCCAACCCAGCCCGAAGGACTCCTTGCCTTTGGTCACCGATGCCAGCTGCGTGTCCCCGCCGTCGGAAACCGTGATGTCCGCGGCTGCGGCCTGAGGCGTCAAGTCCGCACCCGTGTCGGACAAGGACGTGTCGATGTCCTTCCAGACACCGTCCCGCTTCACCCGCACCGGACCCGCGTACGCTTCTGTCTGCAGCTCGCCGCTGGGCAGGGCATACGTGGTCGAGTCGGTCGCACGCTCGGACAACACCTCGATCTTCCGGTCCTGCAGACGGGCCATCAGCACTGCCGACGCCTCATCCTGCGCCTCCGCAGGACCAAACGCCGTGGCGGAGTCGGACGCGGTGGACTCCGATGCCGTGCTGGCTGTGGTGGCAGCGAATGCGAGCCCGCTGTCTTGAGCTACTAAGGCTGTCTCGGCAGCCATGACCATCACGATGCCGATGGCTATCTGACGCAGACGGTGCGACCGGCGCACACGTCTGGGACGTGATCTGACGAGGATCACGGGTCTGTGACGCAAAATCAGTTCCTTCCTGGCATGTTCACGCTCTAGGTCAACAGAAACGAACTGAATCTTCACGGAGGGCAAAGGCCGTTGTCTGGCAAGGGTCGCCTGGGTTGGGGTAAACCCATGACCAAGTCAAGTAGCCATCAAATCAATGGGATTGCCGGTCCGTCGAGATGTCGCAAACACGACTAATGTCCAAATTTGAAACTGCATCTCGCTTGTCGTGAAGGCATAAAGATGGCTTCAGAGGCGCATAGAAACTTTTCCAAGATATAAAGGGAGACCTGGCTAAAATGTAATGAATCCGAAGCTCCTGGTTGCCGACACCGCTCCCACTCCGTACTCAGGTTGGTCATGTGGAAAGTCCGGAGGCGCGAGGCTCTGCCCGAGGAAGAGACTTGAACCCAGAGGCCAAGCCCAGGGGCGGTGGTGCCAAGTGCTAGGCGTCTCAGGTTCGCCGAGCATCGCCGTAGGCTTCGAGACATGAGTCTGCGCTTGCACACCGTGTTCCTCCCGTGTCGCCGCTGAACGAGGGGAGCCGCGTGGCGTGCGCTCGGCCAGTAGCTGTGGACGCCGCGCGAACGGGCCGACCGCTTCGGTGAGTTCGTGCCGCTCCTCGACCGGCTGCTCCACCTAGGACTCGGTCTCGTAGGGCGGGGACTTTTACTCGGCGCACGAGGCGGGGAATATCCCGGGATGTGTTCAGAGGCCCCGACTGCCGTTCGCGGTGGCGGCCACCGGCCCGCGCGGGCTGAAGCTCGCGGCCCGGCACGGGCAGGCATGGGTGACCACGGACGACCCGAAGCTCTTCGAGTCAGGCACGCCTGTGGAGTCCCGCAGGTCGATCGGGGACCAGATCGAGAAGCTGGGCAAGTCGTGTGCCGACATCGGGCGCGACTCCGACGCCATACTGAAGATCCTGCTCACCGGTTTCACGCCAGACCGTCAGCGCCCCGTTGGAGTCCCTTGACGCGTTCGTCGACTTCGTGGGTACGCACGCTGAAATGGGCACGGAGATCGCCATTCACTGGCCCGTCTCGGACTCGGACTTCGCGGCCGACGAGGCGGTCTTCGAGCTCACCGCCGCCGAGGGACTTTCGTAGTTGCACTGACGCAGTGCTGCATTCTTGCGCATGCAGTTAGGGATGGACCTTGACCGGCTCGTTACTGACACTGCAGGTCAGTGCGTCTGTCTGCGTGAGCGATGCGTGAGCGGACGGTGTGGCAGGAGCTGTCCTGAGGTGGACCGCGCCCCATAGTGAATCTGTCCTGACCTGGTGGTTTCGGACACCAAGTCAGTGTCCAGAACTACCCAGCAAGATCCCGCCCGGACTTGTAATGCGTAGGTCGTCGGTTCGAATCCGGCAGGGGGCTCCATGGAAAACCCCGGGTCAGGACTCTGACCTGGGGTTTCTTGTTTGTGGTGCCTTGGGATCCGGGTTCGGCGTGGTGGTCGAGCGTGCAGCGGTCGTGCGGATGGGTTCCGATCTGCCGTGCGGTCACAGGCGTACTTGGGGCCGCGGGCTTGTGGCGTCCGGACAATGCCGCGATGACCAGACGAAACGTCAGGCTCCGGCGGCTCAGCGGCCGTCGATGTCCCGGTGGCCTGCCGTCGCGCCCGGCGGCAGGGCTTCCTGTCTCTGTGGCGCATGCGGCGACGTCAACCAGCTGAAAACGGACTGAGTCACGAGCCGTCGCGCAGTTCGTGCAGGCGCTCGCGGGTGAAGTGGATGTCGTCGAAGGTGACCGCACAGCCGTCACCGGTCGGCGACTGTGCCTCGAAGCCGATGGAGGCGGGCGTGGATGTGCCGTCGAGGGTGAAGAAGCGGATCATCCGCCAGGTCTTGCCGTCGAGGGATGCGTGGTAGGCGAAGGCGTGATCGATTCGGGAGACGCGCAGCCACACCGTCCGGCCGTCGACAACGAAGGCGTTGGCGTCATCCGCGACTCCGCGGGCGACCACGGAGACGATCATGGGTTCGCGGTCGGGAGAGAATTCGAAGCAGAGCTTGCCCCAGTTGCGGTCATCGAGCCACAGGAGCAGTACGCCGGCGTCGAAGGTGGACTCGAAGTCGACGGTGACGCGTGCGCTGAACTGGAAGTCACCCTCCGGTGGGACGCCGAGCAAGGTCGCGGCGTTGAGCATGGACTCGGCGTTGAGCTGAGAGTCCGCTCCCGGGTCGATGAAGATGTCGCTGTGAGCGGCCGCCGCGGCTGTCAGCGTGGCGGTCGCCTCGTCGATGGTCCACGCCTCGTCGGACGACGGCGAGAGGGTGAAGGGTAGGCCGGGCACGGTACGGGTGATGGTCATGTCGTTTCCTCCTGCGGGCTGACCATGGGCAAGCCGCAACGCCGGAACGCGGATGTCCGGTTCAAGGCGTGCGGGCCCTGTGTGCTTCGGGAATGAGGTCGTGGAGGGTGCGGCGGACGACGTCCTCGGTGAACTCCTGTGGCAGGAAGTACCGTTGAAGGCCGATGCCTTCCTGCACGGCGTCGATGACGTGACCGCTGACGCCGTGGACGTGGCGGGAGATGGCGTCCTTGGCACGTCGCATCCACTGCCGCATCAGTTCGGCGTAGCGGTCGTCGCGGATCGCCAGAACGTACAGTTCGGCCAGCAGGACCATGTCGCGCCTGCGGTCGCGGGAGTCCGTGACGATCATCCGGACGAGGCGCTCACGAGGGTCCTCGCCGGGTTCGAGATCTCCCATGGACTCGTCGAGCGGTGAGAAGAGATCGTTCGCGAAGCGCTCGAACGCGATGAAGATCAGATCGTCCCGGTTCGGGAAGTGGTAGGTCATCGACCCGAGAGGCACGTCGGCTGCCGCGGCGATGGTGCGGTACGTCGCGCCGCTCAGCCCCCGCTCCTCGATGGTGTCCAGTGTCACGGCCAGGATGCGGTCTCGTCGTTGCGGCTCGGTTCGCCGCGATACGGCACTCATCGGCTCGGAACTCCCCGCGATTGGCACCCTGCTGCGACTTGCCTCACCGGACCATAAGAACGTTCGTACGACAAGGCCGGATCTGACGGCGGTGTGATGCGCAGCATCAAACCCTGTCCATGTCGGCCGTGAGGATGCGCAGGTCTCATCGCCGATCCGCTGCGCGTCGACGCCCAGTACAAGGCCATCCCATCGTCGTCGACCGCGGCACCCGCACCGGCCGCCCAGACGGCGTCGCGCATGCCGATGAGATGGCCGCAGTGGGGTCCGGTCCGGCTCATGGGAGTCCATGAGGTGCTGGTCAGTTCCCCTCTGTCTCCGTCTCCGTTTCCGTCTCAGCCTCCGCCTCCGCGACCAGCGCATCGAGTGCCGTACGTAGCGCGGCCAGTTCGGCTGGTGTGGGATCGGCCGGTTCGTGCGGCATCAGCGCGGCGGGGTTGATCACGGGGGTGGTGCCCTCTGGACCGGACGCGGCTGTGGCGCGGGCCAGGAGCGGGCCGTTGTCGGGTGGCAGGGTGCCGAGGCCCTCGCGGAGTCTCGTCAGCGCGACCGCGAGCGGGGGCTGAGGGAAGGGGAAGTCGGTGGGGAGCAGTCCGGCCTGCTGTGTGTGGTCGTCGCCGCGGAAGTCCAGGGCCCAGTCCTCCCAGCCCGGCAACGGCCAGTTGTGGATGCCGGCCACGGTCTGTACGGCCCAGAGCGAGACGGTGCGGGTCTGCGGGTCGAAATGGGCGCCGCCGTACGGCATTTCCGTGGGCGGAGGCGTGGTCGGCGATGCGACGAGCAGGCCGATCAGGCCGGGGCCGTCGGCGACGTGTTCGACGGGCTCCCGACCGCTGCCCCACGCGCGCACCCTTCCGTCGGGCAGGCGCAGGGAGACGACGGACCAGGGCTCGGTGCTGTCGGTGTCCGCGTACCAGGAAGGTTCGAAGGTCTCGAACCAGCCCGGCGAGCGGGTCAGGTCCCGGCCGAGTCCCAGGTGGTGGGTCAGATCGCCCATGCCGTCGTGCGCGAAGCGGACGTCCCAGCCGGGCCAGGTCCGGGCCAGTACGGCGCGGGCGGCCATGCAGTCGGCCCAGCTGTCCGCGAAGGCGAACCAGAGCAGGATGTGGCGGTCGTGGTCGACGAGTGCGGCACCCTCGCACCACACGTCGTCGAGCCATTCGTCGATCTCCCGGTTGGCGCGGAAGCAGCGTGTCGCCGCGGCCGGACCGGGCAGCAGATCGTCAACCACACGGTTGGCGGCCCAGTGCGAGTAGTACCGCTGCCAGGCGCCGTCCTCGACCACCACGTACTGCGCTCGTGCTCCCATGACCGGCGAGGCTAGCGGCGCTGGACGACGGGTGACGAACGCTTTCCAGGCGACCGACTCCGGCTGGTCGCCGGCGACTCGGGCGCCTTGCTGGTGATCTCCCGGCGGGCATCCTCCGAGACTTGTAGGGCTGCCACAACCGGTATGGCGGGCACCTGAAGGCGCCACAGGAAAACCAACCAGCCGTACATCCTCTGATCAGGCCGAACATCACTCAGCAGCGCGGCGCGGCACCAGAGAGCATGATCACTCGTGGTCTTGTAATGCGTAGCTCGTCGCTTCGCATCCGACAGGGGGCTCCGCGAGAAACGCACAGGTCAGGCTCCATCCGGCCCGGGCTTTCGTATGGCGTCGGGGAGTTCTCTCAAGGTCGGGTCCGTGATGCGGGCCGTGAGGGCTCTGGTGAAGCGGTCGGCGTGGAGGACGCGGAACGGTCTGGAGTGGTACGGGCGGGTGGTCGGGTCTACGCGGTCGGTCAGGTTCAGTTGGTTGTGGATGCCTGCTATCGCTTCGTAGGCGTAGGTGAGGTGTTTTTCCCTCGTGTGCCAGTCCGTGGCCGAGAGGGCTGCCGTGAGGACGGGGATCAGGCGGTGGCCGGCCGTTGTGCGGGAGAAGGCGGTGCCCAGCCATTTGTTGTACGGGGGGTAGCGGCGGTCCATCAGGAGGCACAGGCGCATCAGGTGGCGGGTGAGGTGGGCGGCGACCGTCGCCGAGCCGAGTTCGTCGCCCACCTCGCCGCAGCGGCCTACGAAGGCCTCCTCCTGGGCGATGTGGTTCCACTGGCGGGCCAGGGTGTGGAGCCAGACGTCTCGGGGGTACCAGCGGAGGGTGTGGCGCAGGGGGCCCAGTTCGTGCAGGCCGTCGTGGAAGACCGCTCCTCCTGTGACCTCGGCCAGAAGTTGGGTGGGGGTCGTCAGCCAGTCCGATGTGGTGATTTCGTGGGTTGGGTCGAAGCCCAGCGTCGCCTTGAACCATGCCGTGGTGTGGGTTACTTCGACTCTGTGGTGGACCGGGCCGGTCGTGGTGCGCATGACTCGGACGTCGCCGTCCGGCGTCGGGGCGAAGTTCGTCGGGTAGCCGTGGAAGGTTTTCGGGAGGTGCTCGGCCAGGTGGTGTCTGATGCGGCCCGCGTGGCGGGGGACGTCCCGGGGGCGGAGGAACAACTGGAGACGCGGGCCCCATTCGTGGTCCGTCGAGCGCGGGGTGTCGTAGCCGAGGACCTCGGAGCCGCTGCCGATGCGGGCGGCGGAGTGCGGGATGTCGGGGGCGGCGTCCTCAAGGAGGGGGCGGACGGCTTCTGTGTAGAAACGGCGGGAGAGTTCGAGGCCCGGTAAGAAAGGTGGCATATTCGTGAAGCTCATGCCCCGACCCTGCCCAGTCTTCACATGATCGTGCGCGCGAATTTCCGCCGTCGCTCATCAACTCCCGGACGCGGGCGCCCAGTCGGGCAGGCGGGCAGGTGGACCACCGGTCACCGGTGCTGTCCCAACTCCCTCAACGCGCCGTCCGTCAGCCGGTACACCGTCCACTCGTCCTGGGGCCGGGCGCCCAGCGCCTCGTAGAAGTCGATGGCGGGGCGGTTCCAGTCGAGGACGGACCACTCCAGGCGTTCGTAGCCGCGGTCGACGCAGATGCGGGCGAGTTCGGTGAGGAGGGCCTTGCCGTGGCCGGCGCCGCGGGCCGTGGGGCGGACGTACAGGTCCTCCAGGTAGATGCCGTGGACGCCGCGCCAGGTCGAGAAGTTGAGGAACCAGAGCGCGAAGCCGATCGGGTCGCCGGTGGTGTCGTCGGTCGCGATGTGGGCGTAGGCGCCGGGGTGTTGGCCGAAGAGGGCCTCGTGGAGCTGTTCCGGGGTCGCCCTAGCCTCCTGGGGTTCCTTTTCGTAGGCGGCGAGTTCGCGGATCAGGGCGTGGATGACGGGGATGTCGGTGGGGGTCGCGGTGCGGATCATGCCGAGAGGGTAGACGGGCTCGGGTCCTTGCCGGGCTCGGTGGGGGGAGTGTGCTCGCGGCGGGGGAGGAGGAAGGGGCTGGCCAGGAGGAGGACCCCGGCCAGCGCGATCGCCGTGCGCGGGGTGGTCGCCGCCGCCAGCAGTCCCCACGCGGCCGTCAGCGCCGCGATCGCCGTGCTCGTGCTGATCGACCAGGCGGTCAGGGTGCGGGCGACCCGGTCGGGGGCGGTCTGTTCGAGGCGGCTGGTGGCCAGCAGCGGGTTGAAGACGCCGATGCAGGTCACCAGGCCGAGTTGGACGGCGATCACGAGGAGCATCCCGGGGACTCCGGGGCGGACGAACGCCAGGCCGACCGGCCAGCAAGCGCGCAGTACCCCGGAGACCAGCATCACCCTGTGCTGCCCGAACCGGGCCGCGAGCGGGCGGGCGAGGCGGGAGCCGACGAAGCCTCCGACACCGGAGGAGGCCGCGAGCGCGAGGGCGTACTGCCAGGGAGAGAAGCCGAGGTGACCCAGCAGGAGTACGGCGAGCAGCGGTTCGGCGGCCATGATCAGGCCGTTGACCATCATCGCGTTGAGGAGCAGCGGGCGCAGGGTGGGGTGGGCGAGGATGTAGCGCCAGCCGTCGAGCAGATCGCCCGCCCGCAGCCGCGGCGCACCGCTCCGCTCGGGGCGCGGTTCCGTGCCGCCGATGGCGCGGATGCCGAGGGCCGAGAGCAGATAGCTGACCGCGTCGGCGACCACCGTCGTCACCGGGCCGAACAGTCCGATCGCGACCCCGCCGAGCGGCGGTCCGAGCATGGTCGACGTCCAAGTCGTCGACTCGAAGCGGGAGTTCGCGACCAGCAGGTCCTCCCGTGGCAGCAGCGACTTCAGGTACGAGCCGCTCGCCGCGTTGAAGGCGATGTTCGCCGCGGCGACCGTGACGGAGACGACGAGGAGCTGGACGAAGGTGAGCCCGCCGAGCGCGTAGGCGACGGGGACGGTCAGCAGCGCCGCGAACCGGGTCAGGTCCATCGCGATCATCACCGGCCGCTTGCGGCGGAACTCCACCCACGGCCCCAGCGGTACGGCGACCAGGGCCCCCACCGCCCGTCCCGAGGCGGCCAGCACCGCGACCTGGGTCGGCCCGGAGTGCAGCACGAGGATCGCCATGAAGGAGAACGCGCCGAACCCGAGCCCGGTGCCGTACGAGCTGACCGCGAACGACGCCCACAGCCAGCCGAACCGGCGCCCGAGCGCTCGCCTGCCCACTCGCACTCCCTTGGTCGAACCACCCCGCGTTGACCTCAGGGATCCAACCCAGGGGCACCCTCGCCGGTCAAACAACCGACGCGCCGCGAGGTTACAACCTCTGGTTGTGTCGGCTGGTGAGGAGTGATTGTCAGTGGGCGCCAGTATCGTCGCCGACGTGGATCTCGACGCTGTGCGCACCTTCGTGGCCATCGTGGACGCGGGCCGTTTCCAGGACGCCGCCGTGGAGTTGTCGATCACCCAGCAGGCCGTCTCCAAGCGGGTCGCCGCGCTGGAGCGGGCCGTAGGCGTACGGCTCTTCGCGCGGACCCCGCGCGGGGCCGAACCGACCGTCGACGGGCGGGCGTTCCTGCCGCACGCCCGCGAACTGCTGCGCGCCGAGGCGCGGGCCTACGCCTCCGTCCGGCCCGGCCACCGCGCGCTGCGCGTCGACGTCATCGGCCGAGGACTCGCCCCGGCCGGCCTGCTCCGCGACTTCCATCGCGCCCGCCCCGAGATCGAACTCGACGTCGTGACCCTCTTCGACGCCGACACGGCCGTGGACGCCATCCGCTCCGGCACGGTCGACGCGTCCTTCCGCGCCGTCACCATGACCGGCCGCCGGCTCCCCGACGACATCGAGGTCAGCCGGGCCTTCGACGAACCCGTCCAGCTCCTCACCGGCCCGGCCCACGCACTCGCCGCCGCGCGGACCGTCACCCCGGCCGATCTCGTCGGGCAGCGGATCTGGATGCCCGGCCTCGTCCCCGGTACCGAGTGGGCCGCGTACTACGACGCGCTCGCCGCCGCGTTCGGGCTCACCATCGAGAGCACCGGGCCCGACTTCGGGGTGGAGCCGCTGCTGGACACCATCGCCGGTTCGCGTTCGCTGGCGACGTTCGTGGGCGAGCAGACCCGCCTGGTCTGGCCCGCCGGTCACGACCTGCGGCGCATCGCCGTACGGAATCCGACCCCGGTCTACCCGCACTCCCTCGTCCGGCACCGCGACAACCGGCATCCCGGGCTCGCCGCCCTCCGCGATCACCTCGGCTCGACCCGCTCTGACCTCTCCGACGCCGAGACCTGGACACCGGCCTGGGCATAGGCGCCCCGGGTCAGTCGCGCAGGCGCCGGGCGATCTCCAGGTGGTGCGGCGCGGGTGGGCTGTCGTCCTCGATCGCCCACAGCGCGTTCTGCAGCACCCGGCCGAGCGTCCAGGCCCGCGCCCGCGACCGGTCGAGGCCCATCACGTCCGTCATCGCGTCGAAGCGCCAACGGATTTCGTCGGGGTCGAAACGGTTGTCCAGGGCCGGGAAGAGTTCGAACCCGGGGTCGCCCGACAGCGGCTTGGGGTCGATGGCGCGCCAGGGGGCGCGGTCGGCGGAGAGTGCGGGGAGGGCGGAGAGCGCGGGGAGAGCAGAGAGGTCGGGGAGGGCGTCGTCGTAGCGCGGGCTCCGGAGCACGTTGTCGTAGTGCAGGTCCCAGTGCAGCAGCCGGTCGCCGGGCTCGGTCGCGACCTCGCGCACCGCCGCCGCGCAGTCCTCGATCAGGCGGCGGTCGGCCGGGTCGGGGAGGTGGGGGAGGGCGGCGGGGAGCTGCTCCAGCATGGCGGCCGTGATGTCGCCGAGGTGTCGGCGCAGCTCCGGCGGTGCGGATACCGCCGTCAGCCGGGCGAGCAGGCGGGCGATCACGAGGGCGGCCGCGCGGGAGTCCGGTTCGTGGGTGAGGGCGCGGGACGCGTCCAGGCGTTCCAGGAGCAGGGTGCCCGTTTCGTCGTCGTACTCCAGAAGTCGTACGGCGCCGTCGCCCGCCCAGGTGCGCAGGGCGATCGGCTCGCCCGCGGTCTCCTCGTCGAGGTACTGGAGTTTCAGCGCGGCCCGGGTGCCGTCGGTGCGCAGGACGGGGAGGACCAGGGCGCACATGCCGTACATCGAGGGGCCGTCGAGCCGTAGTGACCAGTGGTCGAGGAAGTCGGCCGTCCGCTGGGGGAGTTCCGCGACGAAGGCGCGTCCGGCCGCTCCGTTGAACGTCTCCTGGGAGGCGACCAGTCCGGCCGGAATGTCGATCACGGCTCCGACGATACTTGCGTGCGTGAATCGGCTCATGCGAATTACCCGGGGCCTCCACAGGGTGTGGGCGTACGTGCGCAGCGCCCCCGGCACCTACGTCTGGCTGGGGATCCTGTTCTTCACCACGGTCGCCATGCACCACATGTCGCCGGAGTTCGAGCAGGAGTTCCTGCGGCAGCGGTCCACCAACATCCACGAGCTGTCGAACAACCCGGTGCGGGTGCTGTTCGCGAGCGCGATGTGGATAGACGGGGGGCGCTGGCTGCCGTACGCCGCGCTGTACACGGTGTTCCACGCGCAGGCGGAACGGTGGCTCGGTACGGCGCGGTGGCTGATGGTGTGTGTGGCCGCGCATGTGCTGGCCTCGCTGATCAGCGAGGGCGCGCTGCTGGAGGCGATCAGGCGGGGCGTGGCGCCGCAGCCCGCGGTCAACACCCTTGATATCGGGGTGAGTTACGCGCTGGCGGGGGTGGTTGGCGTGCTGGTGTACCGGATCGCGGTGCCGTGGCGGTATCCGTATCTGGTGGTCGTGCTGGCGGTGTACGGGGTGCCGTTGGCCACCGGGCGGACCTTCACCGATCTTGGGCATTTCACGTCCGTGGTGATCGGGCTGGCGTGTTATCCGCTGGTCAGAGGGTGCGGAAAAGCATGGAATCCGAAGGAGACAGTCGCCGCGCTCAGGGGTTAGCGTCCGGATATGAGCAGCTCGGTGAGCCGTATTACGGACGGTGTCGTGATGGACGGTGTCGTGAACGGTGGTATCTCCTTCTGGTACGCGGACGACGGCATTCCGGTGCGACGGGAGCCCCTCGCGGGTGACGCCTCCGCCGATGTCGTGATCGTCGGCGGCGGATACACGGGACTGTGGACCGCGTACTACCTGAAGAAGGCGGCGCCCTTCCTCCGGGTCACCGTCCTGGAGCAGAAGTTCTGCGGATACGGCGCCTCGGGGCGGAACGGTGGGTGGCTGTACAACGGGATCGCGGGGCGTGACCGGTACGCGAAGCTCCATGGGCGGGAAGCCGCGGTACGGCTGCAGAAGGCTATGAACGACACCGTCGCCGAGGTCGTCAGGGTCGCTGAGGGGGAGGGGATCGAGGCCGATATCTCTGTGGGTGGGGTGCTCGAAGTCGCTTGTACGCCTGCTCAGTTGGCGCGGCTGAAGGCATTTCACGAGCACGAGTTGTCGTACGGCGAGACTGATCGTGAGTTGTACGGTGCGCGCGAGACCGGTGAGCGGATTCGGGTCGTGGACGCGGTCGGGTCCACGTGGACGCCGCATGGGGCGCGGCTGCATCCGGTGAAGCTGGTCAAGGGGCTTGCGGCTGTGGTGGAGGCGTTGGGGGTTGTTATCTATGAGTCGACGCCCGTGACCGAGATCCGGCCCAAGCACGCGGTCACGCCGTACGGCACCGTTCGCGCGCCCTATGTTCTGCGCTGTACGGAGGGGTTCACCGCGAGTCTCAAGGGGCAGCGGCGGACCTGGTTGCCCATGAACTCCTCGATGATCGCTACCGAGCCGCTCAGCGATGCGCAGTGGGAGTCGGTGGGGTGGGGTGGGCTGGAGACGCTGGGGGACATGGCGCACGCGTACATGTACGCGCAGCGCACCGCCGATGGGCGGATCGCGTTGGGTGGGCGTGGGGTGCCGTATCGGTTCGGGTCGAAGACGGACAGCGACGGGCGGACGCAGGCTTCGACGGTCGAGGCGTTGCGGGAGATTCTCGTGCGGTTCTTTCCGTCGCTTGCGGGGGTGCGGGTCGAGCATGCGTGGTCTGGGGTTCTGGGGGTGCCGCGCGACTGGTGCGCGACGGTGACGTTGGATCGCTCTACGGGGCTGGGGTGGGCCGGGGGTTACGTCGGGTCGGGGGTGGCTACGACGAATCTCGCGGCCCGGACCTTGCGGGATCTGGTTCAGCTGGATTCGGGGCAGGCGGGGGCGACTGATCTGACCGGGCTTCCGTGGGTTGGGCACAAGGTGCGTAAGTGGGAGCCGGAGCCGTTTCGTTGGCTTGGGGTGCAGGGGATGTACGCGACGTATCGGGCGGCTGATCGGCGTGAACTTGGTGGGCATAGCGCGGAGTCGTCGCGGTTGGCGCGGTGGGCGGATCGGGTGGCGGGGCGGAGCTGAGGTTTGGGGTGGGCTGTCGTCTGCGGGTGCGTGGGGGCTGGTCGCGCCCACGCGGCGGAGCCGCACATTGATACAGCCCCGCGCCCCTGGGTGGGTGGGGGTGCGGCTTTGTGGCTGGGTGCGGGTGCGTTTCGGCGCCTGCGGTTCGTTGTGGGGCGGCGCCGCGCCGGGGGGTGTCCGTCCTCGGATTGGCGCGGGGGGTGTCGGTCATCGGCTCGGGCGTGTTTGACGCGCCAACCGCTGCGGGCGGACACCCCCCGACACGTCACCTTGCCGCCGTACGCGGCCTGCGGGCCGCTCGGTTCAGCTCACCGACTCCGGTACCGGTGACTGTGCCGGTGTCCCGTGTTTGGGTGCTCGGGCTGTCACCATCAGGCCCGCTACCAGGCCTGCGAGGAGCATGACGGCTACGGCCCACCAGATGGCGACCGTGTAGCCGTGGACGATGCCCTTGCTGGTGATCAGGGCCTTCTGGGCCGGGGTGTGGAGGTGGGCGGCGATGTAGGCCGTGCTGCTGGTGGTGGCGATCGTGTTGAGGAGGGCCGTGCCGATCGAACCGCCCACCTGCTGGGCGGTGTTGACGGTCGCGGAGGTCACGCCCGAGTCCTGCGGGGCGACTCCGGCCGTGGCGGTGGCGAAGACCGGCATGAAGATCAGGCCCATGCCGAGGCCCATCAGGATGAGGCCGGGGAGGAGTTCGGTCGCGTAGTCCGAGGTAACGGTCAGGCGGGTGAAGAAGGACATGCCGGCTGCCGCGAGGATCGCGCCCGGCACCATCAGGGTGCGCGGCGGGACGTGGTGCATCAGGCGGGCCGAGATCTGGGTGGAGCCGATGATGATCGCGACCGTGAGGGGCAGGAAGGCCATGCCGGTCTTCACGGGTGAGTAGTCGAGGATGACCTGGAGGTAGTAGGTCATGAACAGGAACATGCCGAACATGCCGATGACGGCCAGGCCCATCGTGAGGAAGCAGCCGGCGCGGTTGCGGTCCTTGACGATGTGGAGGGGGAGGAGAGGGCTGGGGGCCCGCGTCTGCCACCACACGAAGGTTGCGAGGAGGACGACGCCGGCCGCGAACAGGCCGAGGACCAGGGAGTCCGTCCAGCCGCGTGGTTCCGCCTCGCTGAAGCCGTAGACGATTGCCACGAGTCCGCCGCAGCCCAGTAGTACGCCGGGTACGTCGAGGCGGGCGCCCTTGTTTCCCGGGCGGTCGTGGAGGAGGGCGAAGGCGCCGAAGACGGCGATGATCGCGATGGGGATGTTGACGTAGAGGCACCAGCGCCAGTTCAGGTACTCGGTGAGCAGGCCGCCCGCGATGAAGCCGATCGCCGAACCGCTGCCCGCGAGCGCGCCGTAGATTCCGAAGGCTTTTCCGCGTTCCTTCGGGTCGGTGAACGTTGTGGTGAGGAGGCTGAGGGCGGAGGGGGCCAGTACGGCGGCGAAGACGCCCTGGAGGGCTCGGGCGCCGAAGAGCATGCCCGAGGTCGTGGCCGCGCCGCCCAGTGCGGAGGCGCCCGCGAAGCCGATCAGGCCGATGATGAACGTCCGTTTGCGGCCCACCAGGTCGGCGATCCGGCCGCCCAGCAGGAGCAGGCCGCCGAAGGCGAGCGTGTACGCGGTGATGACCCATTGCCGGTTGCCGTCGGACATGCCCAGGTCGCGCTGTGCGGAGGGGAGCGCGATGTTCACGATCGTCGCGTCGAGGACCACCATGAGCTGTGCGAGAGCGATGATCACCAGGCCCCACCAGCGGCGGGGATCGGGGCCCGCGGCCGTGTCTGATTCACCTGTTCGGGTGACACTCATCTGGTCAGAAGACCATGAATCGGCCGGTATCGCATCCTCAGTTGTGTTCGTGTGTTTGTTCGGTGCCGTCATGGCTCCAGGACTACCTTTCCGGTTGTCTTCCGGTTCTCCAGTGCCCGGTGCGCGTCCGCCGCCGCTGCCAGTGGGAATCGTTGGACGATGGGTGTCAGCCGTCCCTCCGCTGCCTCGGCGAGTGCGCGCAGTTCGAGGGTTTGGATGGGGTTTGGGCCAGCGGTCTTCCGCATCATCACGGGTCCGAGAACCTGCTCGGACAGTCCCGTGGCGGTGTACGGCTCGCCGCTCGACCATCCGAAGACGAGGTGCTGACCGCTTGGACCGAGCAGGTCGACTGCTTGTTTTGCTACGGCCCCTCCCACGCCGTCGAAGACGACCGTCGCGTGCCGTCCGCCCAGCCAGGCCCGTACCTTTCCCGGCCACTCCGGATCCGTGTAGTCGACGGCGAGATCGGCGCCGTTCGCCTGTACGAGGGCGACCTTCTCCGGGCCGCCCGCGAGACCGATGGCAGTGGCACCTGCGTGCTTCGCGTACTGCACGAGCAGGGTGCCGAGTCCGCCCGCGGCCGCCGGAACGACGACCACGGAGTCGGCGTCCAGCTCGCTGAACTGCACGATCCCCATCGCCGTACGGCCTGTCCCGATCATCGCGACGGCCTGCGCGAAGTCCAGGTTCGCCGGGATCTCGTGCACCCGGTCGACATCGGTCACGGCCAACTCCGCGTACCCGCCCGGCGCGAACCCGAGATGCGCGACAACCCGCTTGCCGAGCCACAGCCCGGTGACCCCGTCCCCGAGCGACTCGACGACACCGGCGACTTCGCGGCCGGGGACGGTCGGGAGGGTGGGGAGTTCGGGGAGCGGGCCCTGTTCTCCCGCCCGGAGGACGGTGTCCAGGAGGTGGACTCCGGCTGCGGCGACGGCGATACGGACCTGGCCGGGGGCGGGAGAGGGATCGTCGATGGATTCGTAGGTGAGGTTTTCGGCGGGACCGAAGGTGTGGAGTCGTATGGCGTGCATGGGGCCCCCATGGCGATGGATTGCTTGGTGTTTGTCGGTCGTTGTTTGTTCGGGGGCCTCACTCTTCGACCTCAAGCGTGCTTGAGGTCAAGTGTTCGTCGGGTCGGTGATGTGAGGGCCAGGGATACGGCCGTCAGGGCGCTGTTGAAGGACACCTCGGAGAGGACACCGGGTGCCGCGACCTGGTCGCCCGCGAGGTAGACCCCGTCCCCGCGATCGACGGCGGGGCGGTCCCGCCAACTGCTGCCGGGCAGATCGACGGCTCCGGTACGGCCGCTCGCGACCCCGGTGCGCCGCCAGATCAGCCGGTCCCGCCAGCCCCGGAACCCCAGGTCGAGCAGCTCCTCGGCGCGGGCGACCCCGTCGGCCTTCGTCTCGTACGGCGCGATCGGGATCTGTGCCTGGAGCAGTTGCTCTCCGGCCGGGGCGAGGGTGCGGTCCTGTGCGGTGAACCGTTCCACCCAGCCCGGCGAGTCGAGGTCGGAGACGACGAAGGGGTCACCGCGCCGGGTCCGGATGGCCATGTCGACGAGGGCCGTACGTCCGCTCGTCCACGTCAGCGAGTCGTCGCCGAGGAGGCGGCGGGCGGCGTCGAGGGAGGTGGCCACGACGACGGGTGTGTCCGTGGGCAACGTGTCGACGCGGGACAGCGTCTCCACGCGTACGCCGAGCTGCCAGGCCCGGGCGGCCATCCGGTCGACGACGTTCGCCCAGCCGCCGCGCGGGTAGCGCGCCTCGGCCGGCAGCCGCGCCGCACGCCGCAGCCGTTCCTGCACGAAGGCGGCGGACAGCGCGCCGGGGTCGTGGTGGAAGAGGGCGACGGCGGAGTAGTGCGCGGCGGCCCGGGCGGCCTCCTCACCGGCGACACCGGTCGCCCACGTCATGAAGTCGACGTCCACGGACGCCTGTTGGCGGACGGAACGGCGGAGGAGGGTGAGCATCGGGAGGGGCGGCGTGCGGCGCAGGGCGCCGTGGTGACGCAGCCGGAAACGGGCCGCCGCCGACACCGGGACCGGGGCGAGCGGCCCGAGCAGCCCGCGCTCCCGGAGCCAGGTCCAGTGCGGGCCGCGGCTGTAGAGGGCGTGCGGTCCGTCGTTCGTCCGGTACGGCCCCTCGGCGGTCCGCGCGCGCCCGCCGAGGGTGTGGTGCGCCTCGTACACGGTGACCTCGGCGCCCGCCTCGGCCGCGGCGATCGCGGCGGTCAGCCCGGCGAGGCCGCCACCGATGACGGTGATGGGGGCGGGGGAGGGGGAGGTTGCGGGGGCGGGGATGTGGTGCATGGGGGTCTCCCTCGGATCGGCCCTTGGGGTGGGTGCCTTGGGTGCGCCTTTCTGTGAGTACGACGGGTCGAGGGGGGTGGAATGTGACGTCGTCGGGGAGGGGGATTGCGTCTGTGCAGGTCAGGTGGATTGTCAGTGGTGGGGTGCAGGATGGGGGCATGGCGAGGAGAGCGGCGACGGGTGGGACGAGTGGCACGGGTGGCGCGAGTGGGTCCCGTGGTGCTGCGGGCGGGGTGAAGGGGGCGCGGCGGCCGGAGGTGCGGTTGCCGGCTCTGGAGGCTTACGAGGGTGGGGAGTTGGAGCCGGACGGGGACTACGACGGGCTGCAGTTCCGGGACGAGGACTTCGTCGGGCAGGACGGCGGGGGCGCCCGTTTCATGGACTGCGCGCTGACGGACTGTGCGTTGGACGAGACGCGACTGCATCACGCGCGTGTGCTGGACTCCGTCCTCACCGGCATACGGGGTGTCGGCACCGACCTCGCCGAGGCGACCCTGCGTGACGTCGAGGTGATCGACGCGCGCATGGGTGGGGTGCAGTTGCACGGTGCCGTGCTGGAGCGGGTGGTGATCCGGGGCGGCAAGATCGACTACCTGAACCTGCGCAAGGCGAAGCTCCGGGATGTTGTTTTCGAGGGGTGCGTCCTCGTCGAGCCGGACTTTCTCGATGCCCGGCTGGAGCGCGTCGAGTTCGTGGACTGCGCGCTGAAGGGGGCGGACTTCACGGGGGTGACGTTCACGGACGTGGATCTGCGGGGGGCCGCGGAGTTGGAGATCGCGCGGGGGGTGGATCGCTTGTCCGGGGCCGTGATCAGCATGGGGCAACTGTTGGATTTGGCGCCGGTGTTGGCTGTGCAGATGGGGATTCGGGTGGAGGGGTGAGGGGGGCGGGGGCCGTCCAGGGCGGGGGGCATCTTTTCAGGGGCTGGCTGGTGTTGGGGGCGGGGGTTCTTCGAGGGGAGTGGACGGGGGGTTCGGGGGCTCTTCGAGGGGGAGCAGACGAGGGGGCGGGGGTTCTTTTTCGAGGTGAGGGGGGTTCTTTTCAGTGCAGGCTGGCATCCTCCAGCCCGTCCGGCGTTTGAGGACGAGGCCGTTCAGGCCGATGGGGGTCTGGGGGCGCAGCCCCCAGGGACGGCGCCATCAGTTCAGGGCGACCAAGTAGTCCAGGCGACAAGGAAGTTCAGGGAGACCGGGTAGCTCAGGGAACCCTGGGGAACCTCGCCTGCAACGTCCAGATCGCCGGGTTCTCGCCCAGGTCCTCGTGGAGATCAACGAGGTCGGCGATCAGATCGTGCAGGAAGTCCCGCGCCTCACGCCGGAGTTCGGAGTGGGAGAAGGTCAACGCCTCCTCGTCCCGCCGCATCCAGTCCGCCTCGACATCCACCCACCCGAACCGCCGCTCGAACAGCATCCGGTCGGTGGACTCAGTGAAGTCCAGTTCCGCGCGTTGCGGCCGCGCCGCCCGCGACCCCGCCGGGTCCTGGTCGATCCGCTCCACGATGTCGCACAACGCCCACGCGAAGTCGAGCACCGGTACCCATCCCCAGGCCGTGGCCACTTCCCGGTCCGCCTTGGTGTCGGCGAGATAGACGTCACCGCAGAACAGGTCGTGCCGCAGCGCGTGGACGTCCGCGCGCCGGTAGTCGGTCTGCGGGGGGTCGGGGAAGCGGTTGGAGAGGGCGTAGCCGATGTCGAGCACGTAGGAGATGGTGTCACGGTCGGGGAGGTCCAAGGTCAGCCGGAGTTACCTCTCACGGCGCCCCCTCGTCACGCTCGTCGTCACGCCCTTCACCACGCTCGTCATCATGCTCGTCATCCCGCCCGTCACGATGCCCCTCACCGGGGTCCGCGGGACGCTCACCGCCCCTGCCCCCACCCCGCGCGGCGGCGGCAGCCTCCAGCAGGGTCCACCCATCGACCTCCACCGCGCGCGACGCTCCCGGTCCCGGCAGCCACCCGCGGTCCGCCGCCGCGTCGAGCAGGGCGCGGACGCCACCGGGTTCGTGCAGATTGAGGGAGGCGCCCCGGACGTACCCCACGTCCCCGGAGCCGAAGGGGGCTCCGCCCGGGACGTACCGCCCCGGCCCCGAGGTGAAGACGATCCGCAGCGGACCGCCCGTGCCGGCCGGTTGCGGGGACAGCGTGAGGGTCTGGACACAGCCCACGGTCCAGCCGGCGTCGTCCCTGGCCGGCCCGGAGTGGTCGTGACCGTGACGCAGCCACCACAGGTACACGCGCCCGTCGACGACAAGGCGGCGAGGCTTCTTGGAGGAACGGGGCACGGACCCGAGCGTACGAGGGCCGCCGTACGCCAAGACGAGGAGCCTCGAACCCTGAGCCCCGAACCTCGAACCCCGAACTCATAGGATCGCGCACGTGTCCCGATCCGTACGGCTTGTTCCCACGGTCACCGCGTGCGCGCTGGCCCTCGTCCTGACGGCGTGCGGTGGAACGGGAGGCGTACCGGGCACCGCCGGCAGCGCGGGCGTAGCCGACCCGTACTTCCCGAAGGCGGGCAACGGCGGCTACGACGTGACCCACTACGCGCTGACCCTCGCGTACGCCACCGACACCCACCACCTGACCGGCACGGCGGAGATCACGGCCCGCGCCACCCACAACCTCTCCGCCTTCGACCTGGACCTCAAGGGCATGAAGGTCGACGCGCTGGCGGTGGACGGCAAGAGCGCCTCCTGGACCCGCTCCGGCCAGGAACTGGCAGTCCACCCGCGCTCAACCGTCCGCCAGGGCAAGACGTTCAGGACGACCGTCCGCTACTCCGGCACCCCCGAGACGATCACCGACCCGGACGGCTCGGACGAGGGCTGGGTGCGCACGGCGGACGGCGCGCTCGCGCTGGGCGAACCGACCGGCTCGATGGCCTGGTTCCCGGGCAACGACCACCCGTCCGACAAGGCGACGTACGACATCACGATCACCGTCCCGAAGGGCCTCCAGGCGGTCTCCAACGGCGAGTTGAGCACTGAGAGGACGACGGACGCCGGCCGTACGACGACCTACACCTGGCGCACCGCGCACCCCATGGCGACCTACCTGGCCACGGTCGCGATCGGCCACTACGACATCACCCGCACCACCACGAAGAACGGCCTCCCCGTGTACGTGGCGGTGGACCCGGAGGAGGCGGCGGCGAGCCGCAGGGTGCTGGCGAAGATCCCCGAGATCATGGAGTGGGAGGAGTACAACTTCGGCCCGTACCCCTTCGACTCCGCCGGCGCGATCGTCGACCGCCGGGGCGACGCGGGCTACGCCCTGGAGACCCAGACCCGCCCGTTCTTCCCCGGCGCCCCTGACACCGCCACCCTCGTCCACGAACTCGCCCACCAGTGGTACGGCGATTCGGTCACCCCGAAGACCTGGCGCGACATGTGGCTCAACGAGGGCTTCGCGACCTACGCGGAGTGGCTCTGGAGCGAGGACCACGACGGCGACACCGCCCAGCAGACCTTCGACGCGCTCTACAAGGGCACTTACTTCGACGACCAGTCCGACGACGAGGCGATCTGGGCCTTCCCGCCGGCCCGTCCCACCTCCGCCGCCCACATCTCCGACAGCCCCGTCTACGAACGCGGCGCGATGGTCCTCCACAAGATCCGCGAGACGGTCGGCGACGCGCGTTTCTACGACATCCTCCAGGGCTGGGCCGCCGCCCACCGCTACGGCAACGCGAACACGGCGGACTTCACGGCGTACGTGGAGAAGATGGCACCAGGGAAGGACTTCACCGGAATCTGGAAGGCCTGGCTGTACGGGAACGGGAAGCCGGCCCGCCCCTGACGGGCGAACGGTCCGCCGGTACCCGTGGGTCGGCCACGAGGTCAGCCACTCCCTGTCCCCGTCCCCTCTCCCGCCCCTTCCTCCAACTCGTCGAGCAGCTGGGGGAGTTCGGCCGGCCATACGGTTTCCGGCGTCCCGTGCAACTCCTCCCGTGTCCACCACCGCCAGGCGAGGATGCCGTCCTGGGCGTGGGCGGCGGCGAGGTGGGCGCCGGTGGGTTCGCGGTGGGGGCCGTGGGCGACGTAGATGTGTTCGTGCTGGTGGACGGGGACTCCGGAGAAGGTGGCGTCGACCTCCCTGGTGTGCAGCAGGGGCCCGGGCTCCAGATCGGTCCAGCCGGTCTCCTCGCGCAACTCCCGGAGGGCACCCTCGCGTGGGGTCTCGTCCCCTTCGAGGCCGCCGCCGGGCAGGGCCCAGAAGCTGCCGGTCTCGGCGTCGTCGTACCGGAAGAGGAAGACGGATCCGGCCGGGTCGAGCACGGCGACGCGGCCGGCGTGCCGGAGTCTGCGCAGCTGCTTGCGCAACACCGTGCAGGGGCGCCCCAGTTGACGGTCGTGCCGGTGGTCGATGACGTCGTAGCCGAGGGTGGTCCAGAAGGTGAGGGCGGCGGGATTGTTGTCAAGGACGGCGAGGCGTACGGCGGTTCGGCCGGCCTCGCGGAAGCGGGCCTCGACGAGGGACGCCAACTGCCGTCCGTGACCCTGCTGTTGCTGCGTGGCGTCGATCATCAGCAGGCCGATCCAGGGGTCCTCGTCGTCCGGGTCGGGATGTGTCCCGAGGGTGATCGCGATCCCGACGAGCCGCCCGGCGCTACGGGCGAGCAGGACTTCCGTGTCCGGGTCGGCCAGTTCGTCGGCCAGCGCGGTCGCCACCTGCTCGGGCCGGATGTCCTCCGGGTCGGGGAAGTCACCGCTCAGGGCGTGGAACGCGTGGTTCGAGGCGTAGAGGGCGGTCAGCTCGGTGAGCAGCTCGCCGGGGAGCGCGCCGGCCTCGGTCGGCGTGAGCGGTTCGAGGAACATGGGGGCACGCTAGCGGCCGCGGGGTCCGCCGAGTGCGAACCGGATGAGGGCGCCGATACGGCACGGGGTAGGTGGGGAGTGGGGAGGGGGGCTGTCCGGGGACTGGTCCCAAGCGGTGGCCCCTACGGTTCCGGCCCGTCAGCGTCGGCGCTATGAGCGGCGTGGCCGCCCGTGCCACTCCCGGTACGGCGGACGCGGCGACGGTGGCGCCGAGGGCGGTGACGAACGCACGTCTTCGCAAGGCTCAACCTCCGGGAATGCAACGGATCTTCGCCAGGTACGGATCCACGTCAGGTGTGGATCTTCGTCAGGTTACGAGGCGAACTTCCCTACCGGAAAGGGATGTTCAGCCAAGGGCTCCCCGCCTCCGACATTAGGATCCGGTGCGCCGAGACCATGTCCTGGTACCAGTCGCCGAACTCCTCCTCGTCGAAGTGCAGGCAGCGGCCGAGGATGTAGCCGGCGGAGAAGTCCGGCCAGGAGCGGTAGGCGAGGGCGGCGGACCGGCCCGCGCGGATGATGGCGGCCTCCGTCTCCGGCAGGGTGGCGAAGCGGGCGCCCAGGCCCCAGCGGGCCATCTTCGAGGCGCGGCCCAGGTCCCAGGCCTCGACCGACGTGACGTAGCGGTTCTCGGGGAGGATGCCGTCGGCGCGCATACGGGCCTCGTAGCGGGTGATGCGGCCGATCAGGCGTTGTACGCCCTCGATGCGGGCCTCGGTCTCCGACGCCGGGCGCGGGTCCGTCTTCGTCACGCCGTCCTCCGTGATCACCGTGGTGCCCTCGGAGTTGGCGCGTATGACGGTGGCTACGGCCTGGCGCCAGTAGCCGGTGTCGACGTGGCCGCCGAAGTCGCGGGCGATCGTGCGGCGCAGACTCAGCGCGAACTCCCATACGGAGCTGGACGCTTCGCAGGCGAGCAGGTTGCGCAGGTGGTACTGCCACTCGGCGCGGGTGGTGATGCCCCACCACTCGCGCAGCCGCCGGCGCTCACCGTCGTAGCCCTGTCCGTGCCAGGCCGGCGCGTTCCACAGGGAGCCGTTGCTGACGCAGAGGAGGGCTCCGCAGGCCAGGCCGTGGGCCACGGGGCCGTGGAGCGCGCCGCCGACGTGGAGTGCGCGCAGCCGCATGGAGGTGGGCACGGTGCCTGTTCGTTCCGCCGCGCGTGACCAGTCCGTGGTGCCCGGGGGGCCGTAGGGGAGGGCGAGTTCGCAGGGGGTGCCGGGGTTGACGACGATGGCGGGTGGGCACCGCGGGTTCCAGGCGTCCGCCGCCCAGCGCAGTGAGGCGCTCGAGTACACCAGGTCGTCGGGGCGCGGTGCGGGCAGCATGCCGTCGGTGAAGAGTTCCCAGCGTTCCGCGCCGGTGCGGGGGTCGCGGGTGAACGTGCGGTGGATACGGTCCGGTTGGGCGTCGTAGGCCTCGCGCGACATCACGTAGTAGAGGCGGACCCGGGCCAGTACGTCGTAGTACGCGGGCCGGTCGCCGCGCGCCCGCGCCTCGGACAGTGCGCGTTCCGTCTCGGTCGGCGGGGTCCAGGCGGGCGGTGGGGGAGGCCCGAAACCGGCGGGGGACGGTCCGAACGACATAGGGCTCGCGGTCCTTCCAAGTCCGTCCAGGGGCAGCCCGACCAGGCACGGCCGGGTCGACACCGCTGCTGATTCCGGCACATTGCCATACCTGGCTAGGACATCCCTGAGTGACCCCGCACAGACCGGGGCCCCCGGCCGCAACCGCGGCCAGGGGCCTCACAGACGGCACTGCGAACGCGGCGAACGTCAGACGTTCACGCCGAGAACGTCAGACGTTCACGCCGAAGTCCTGCGCGATACCGACCAGGCCGGAGGCGTAACCCTGGCCCACCGCGCGGAACTTCCACTCCGCGCCGTTGCGGTACAGCTCGCCGAAGACCATCGCCGTCTCCGTCGCCGCGTCCTCGGAGAGGTCGTAGCGGGCGATCTCCGCGCCGCCGGCCTGGTTCACGATGCGGATGTACGCGTTGCGGACCTGGCCGAAGTTCTGCGAGCGGGTCTCCGCGTCGTAGATCGAGACCGGGAAGACGATCTTCTCGACGTCCGCCGGGAGGCCGGCCAGGTTGACGTTGATCGCCTCGTCGTCGCCCGCGCCCTCGCCCGTGCGGTTGTCACCGGTGTGGACGATGGTCTGGTCCGGGGTGGACTTGTTGTTGAAGAAGATGAAGTGACCGTCCGAGTAGACCTTGCCCTCGGGGTTGACCGCGATCGCCGAGGCGTCGAGGTCGAAGTCCGTGCCGGTGGTGCTGCGGACGTCCCAGCCGAGGCCTACGGTGACGGCGGTCAGGCCCGGGGCCTCCTTGGTGAGCGAGACGTTGCCACCCTTGGACAGGCTTACAGCCATTGTTGGGAGTCCTTCCCTCGTTGCGGTGCGGGCTTCGTACTGAGGACGAAGCTACCGGTACCTCTATGAACGCCAAGAGGGGTACCGAAGGTTCCAGGTGACTTTACTTTCTTTACCCACGCCTCCCTCGGGACTCCTGTGGAAATAGGAGTGACGTGGACCGGACAGACGCGCGACCATGGGGGCATGTCCGGTCCCTATCCCGTCCGCGGCTCCGTCTCCCTGCCCGAGGCCGAGCTCATGTGGCGTTTCTCGCGGTCGTCAGGGCCGGGTGGGCAGCACGTCAACACCAGCGACTCCCAGGTGGAGCTGCGTTTCGACCTCGCGAAGACCGAGGCCCTGCCCCCGGTGTGGAAGCAGCGCGCGCTGGAACGGCTCGCGTCGCGGCTCGTCGACGGCGTCGTCACCGTACGGTCCTCCGAGCACCGGTCCCAGTGGCGCAACCGCGAGACCGCCGCCGTACGCCTCGCGGCGCTGCTCGCCGAGGCCACCGCGCCGCCGCCGAAGCCGCGCCGGGCGACCCGTATTCCGCGCGGTATCAACGAACGCCGGTTGCGGGAGAAGAAGCAGCGCTCCGACACGAAGCGGGGGCGGAACGGGCAGGGCTGGGGATAGTTCCGCGCCGGGTGCCCGTTGTCACATTCCGCTGCCGTCGTCCGTCCAGTCAGTGAAGGCGACGGACGGCGAAGAGGAGCGTGGCCCATGGGTGACTTCGAATTCCCCGAAAAGAACGAGCCCGAAGTGAACGGGAACGGGGATGGGGACGGGAACGGAAACGACGGTGAATTTCTCGCCGCCCGATTCGAATCCCACCGCTCCCGCCTCCGCGCCGTGGCCTATCGCATGCTCGGCTCCTCCGCCGAGGCCGACGACGCCGTGCAGGAGGCCTGGTTCCGGCTGAGCCGTACGGACAGCGGGCGGGTGGAGAACCTGGGCGGCTGGCTCACCACCGTCGTCGGCCGGGTCTGCCTCGACATGCTCCGGTCCCGCAAGTCCCGCGCGGAGGAACCCCTCGAAGCCGCTACGCCCGCTCCGGCACCCGGCCCCGATCCCGAACAGGACGCCCTCCTCGCCGACTCGGTCGGCGTCGCGCTCCTCGTCGTCCTGGAGACCCTCACCCCCGCCGAACGCCTCGCGTTCGTGCTGCACGACCTGTTCGCCGTCCCCTTCGAGGAGATCGCGTCCATCGTCGGCCGTACGCCCACGGCGGCACGGCAGTTGGCGAGCCGGGCCCGGCGCCGGGTGCAGGGCGCGCCCGCGCCGGACGTGGATCTCGTACGGCAACGGGCGGTCGCCGACGCGTTCCTCGCCGCCGTGCGCGAGGGCGACTTCGACGCGCTGGTGAAGGTGCTCGACCCGGACGTCGTCGCCCGCTCCGAGGGCGCCGTGACCGCGGGCGCCGCCTCCGTGGCGGCCGGTGCGACGAGCTTCGCCCACTTCGCCGCCTTCGCCCGCCACGCCCTGGTGGACGGCGCCACCGGCATCGCCCTGATCATCGACGGCCACCCCGAACGCACCCTGACCTTCACCTTCGTACGCGACCGCATCGCGGTGATCGACATCGTGACGGACCCGGAGAGGGTGGCTCTGCTGGACGTACGGCTCGTCTGAGGCGCGGCTACGGCAGTTCCAGCACCCCGACCGTCTCGCCCTCGCTCAGCTCCCCGTTGGGCCGGAAACCCAGCCCCAGATAGAACTTCTCCGGCCCCGACGGGCCGCCGTGCCACGTCACATACAGCTCCTTGCCGCCCCGCCGCCGGATCTCCGCGGCGACCGACTCGACCGCGAACCGGCCGTAGCCGCGCCCCTGTTCGTCCGCCGCGATGTTCAGCCGCCACAGGCCGGAACGGATGACGGAGCCGTCCAGGTTCCAGTCGATGTCGAAGAAGGCCATGACGAAGCCGACGGGCCGGTCCTCGTCGACGATCAGGCGCGGCCAGGCGGTGCCGGGATGGACGTAGGCCTCGGCGAGGGACTTCACGACGGGGGAGACCGCGAATTCCTGGTCGGGGCGGACCCGTATGCCCATGGCGGCATCGATGTTGAGCCGGGTGATCTCTTCGAGGCGGGGCCCGGGCCCGTCGGTGGTGATCGTCGTCATGCGTGCACGGTAAGCGGGCGGATCACCGGTGAGCGACCGAATTCACCTCACCCCAACTGCCGGTACCTCCCCCGGAAGTACGACAGCGGACCCCCCTCCGCGCTCCCCACCTCCGCCGTCAGCACCCGGCCGATGACCAGGGTGTGATCGCCCGCCGGGATGCGCTGTTCCGTCCGGCATTCCAGGGTGGCGAGGGCGCCGCGGACCAGGGGGGCGCCGGACGCCTCCCCGTGGGCGTAGGGAATGTCGTCGAAGAGGAGACGGTCGCTGATGCGGCCCTTCATCGCGAAGCGGCCCGCGATGTGGCGTTGGCTTTCGGAGAGGACGGAGACCGCCCACAGGGGCTGTTCGTCGAGGAGGTCGTCCATGCGGGAGCCGTTGCGGAGGCTGACCAGGACCAGGGGCGGGTCCAGGGAGACCGACATGAAGGCGGTCGCGGTCATGCCGACGTCCTCGCCGACCGGAGCCTGGGGGTCGTCCGGGTCGTACGGCTCCTCGTGCGCGGTCACCAGGACCACGCCCGCGGCCAGCCGCGCGAGGGCGGCGCGGAACTCGTCGTTGCTCACCCCCACAGCATGCCCGGAGGGAACGGTCTTCGAAGTCGGCACGGTCTTCAGCACGCTCGAAACGCTAATCTCCGAGTTCCGCGCATCGCATCGGACCTTGGTACCGACAAGGTCCTAGGACCAACGGACCACGCGGCGGAACATCGTCGTGCATCATGTCCACACACCCGCACAGTGTGCGTTCAGTTAACGCACAGGGAAAAAGCAGAAACTCCACTCAATTGTTCATCTTCTGCTGTGACTTGAGTCACAAGGGGTAGTAATTGTTGACCCTGTGTACCGAGTGGGCAGCGCGCTGTGATTCAGTGGCGGGGAAGATGACCCTTGATTCACTGCGAGGTCTCGGGGGGAGGGCGAGTATGGAGACCGAGTCGGAACCCTACGTCCGTCTTGCGACCCTGCGACAACTGCACACGGTCATGGCGGACATGAACACCGCCCGCAGCCTGGCGGACACCCTGCAGACCGTCGCCGACGGCGTCGTCAACGGTCTCGGGTACGAGCTGGCATGCGTCAACCTCGTCCGCCCCGACGGCGACCTCGTGGTCGCCGCCTTCGCGGGCAACTCCGCCGCCGAGGCACTCATCACCGGCCGCGTCGGCTCCCGCACCTCCTGGGAGCGCCGCCTCGGCATGGGCGAGTCCTGGGGCGACCTGAGGTTCATCCCGCACACCGAGGGCTGGGTCCTCGACGAGGACGACGTACCGCAGTGGTACACCGACGGCCCCGCACCCCGCTTCGAGGACGAGTGGCACCCGTCCGACCGGCTCTTCGCGCCCATGTACACCCCCGGCGTCTCCGGCGGCTCGTGCGGCGAGCTGATCGGCGTCCTGTCCGTTGACCGCCCGCGCAACGGCCGGCGGCCGGGCGCGTGGGGGCGCGAGGCGCTCCAGATGTACGCGTTCCAGGCGGCCATAGCGATCAGCAATGCCCGGCTGCGCGCCAACATGCAGCGCGCCCTGGTCAGGCTGGAGCGCGAGCAACAGGCCCTGCGCGCAAGCGAGGAGAGCTTCCGGCAGGCCTTCGAGTACGCCCCCTCCGGCATGGCGATAGCCGAGATGGGCGGCGACCAGCACGGCCGAATACTGCGCAGCAACGACGCCTTGTGTCGGCTGCTGGGCCGCCCGGCCTCCGCGATGCGCCGCTACTCCTTCTCGGACCTCGTCCACCCCGAGGACATAGGCACCCTCCTCAGAACATCGGCGGAGGGCGGACGCGCGGAGCTCCGCCTGGGCCGCCGGGACGGCACGTACGTCTGGGTCTCGCTCCGCAACTCCGTCGTCGCGGACGCCGCCGACGGACCGCGCTTCCTCCTCTCCCACGTCGAGGACATAGAGGACCGCAAGCGCCGCGAGCTCCAGCTCGCCCACCGCGCCGCGCACGACGCGCTGACCGGCCTGCCGAACTCGGCGGAGCTGCGCACACGCCTCTCCGCCCGCCTCTGCCAGCGCCCGCAGGCCACCCACCCCGGCGAGATCGAGTCCATCGACGCCGCGTACGGACACGCGGCCTACGACGCGAACGGCCACGGCTTCGACTTCCGCCCCGGCGCCGATCTCCTCGACGCCTACGACCACCACGTCCACACCATCGCCCCCGAGGGCGAGCGGGACGACGGCACCAAGGGGCTCGCGGTCCTCTTCTGCGACCTCGACGGCTTCAAGTCGATCAACGACCGGTTCGGGCACAACGCGGGTGACGCGGTCCTCATCGAGGTCGCCCGGCGGCTCGGCCGGGCGGTGCGCGACGGCGACACGGTGGCCCGGCTCGGCGGCGACGAGTTCGTCGTCCTGGCCGACGGACTCGGCAAGGCCGACGCCGCCGACCTCGCCGTACGCCTGCGGAACGAGATCATCCAGCCCATCCGGGTCGACGGCCGGGCCATGCGGGTCGGGGCCAGTTTCGGTATCGGGTGGGCCCACTGCGGCATGACGGCGGACGAGGTCCTGAAGTCCGCTGACGAACGGATGTACATCGAGAAACGATCTCGTCCCAAACAGCACAGACGCGCGGGATGATCTCCAGGTCAGCGATCTGATGCGGTCCGAGTCACCCGTTTGGACGACGTGGAGCGGGTAGGCTCGCAGTTCTCCAGATGTATCGAAGACATGTCTGAAGACGTATCTGAAGCTGACGTATCTGCACCCGCACCTGTTGAGGAGTACCTAGGGATGACGCCCGGCAACAACGGCGCGAGCACGCCCGAGGACGACGACCCGTTCGGCTACCTGTACGAGGACGGCCAGGCCGCCGGCGCCCAGCCGCCGTCCGGTGGTGGCTACGGCTACCCGGGTTCGGTCAACCGAGTGCGCCCGGTGGGCGAGCGCCAGTACGGCGGCCAGCAGGCCGCCGCCCCCACCGCCCAGTACCAGCAGCAGCCGTACGGCCAGACCGTCCCGCAGCAGCAGCCCTACGGCGCCCAGCCGAACGCGCACTACCAGGCCCCGGAGACCTTCCCCGGCGGCCCCCCGGCCGGCCAACAGCCCCCGTCGTACAACAACGGCAACGGCCGAGGCCGGGGCCCCAACACCAAGGGCCTGCTGATCGGCGCGATCGCGGTCGTCGCCGCGGTGGTCATCGGCATCAGCGTGGCGATGATGAACGGCGACGACGACAAGAAGACGGGCAACGAGGCGGGTTCGACACCGCCGGCGTCACAGAGCGCTTCGTCGAGTCCGTCCAGCACCGGCTCGACCTCGGCCTCTGGTGAACTGCCGAAGACAGACGCGAAGGCGCTGCGCCTGGACGGTGGCACCTCTCTGACTTCGGAGATAAAAGGTGCCAAGGCTGACGGTGGGATTTACGTGACCGGCTTCAACCAGGTTGGTGCCAAGGTCACTTGGACGGTCAACGGCATTGAGAAGTCAGGGAACTTCCGGTTGTACGCGCGTTACAGCGTCCCCGGTGCCGATGCCAATGCGACGCTGTCGGTGAACGGCAAGGCGAACAGTCAGCCCATAGGTCTGAAGAACTTCATTGGCTCCCCGAAGGGGGACTATGAAAAGGGCTGGCAGAGCACCTGGGCTCCGGTCAGCCTGACCAAGGGCACCAACGTCATAGAGATCGCCTGCAATCAGGGCAATCAGTGTGACGCCCTCTTCGACCAGCTGTGGCTGACCGACGGATCGTGACGCGCTTGACGCCCCTGCTGAGACTGAGAGCCCTGAGCGCGATGCTCCGCCCGTGACAGGCGGAGCATCGTCAGTGTGACTCAGTTGCGGCCGCCGATATCACGGCCCGTAGACGGCGATCCCCGTGACGGTGCCGGGATTGTCCGAGTAGGTGCCCGGCTTCAGAGTGATCAGCCGGGTGCCGACGTCGCAGCCGGTGCCGGGGGTGATGTGCCAGAACTCGATCTTGTAGGACGTCTGGTTCGAGACGGACTTGGCGGTGTCGAAGGGATAGCAACCGGGCGTCACCGTCATGACGTGCCTGGTTCCGGTCCTGTTCTTCCCCGTCCATCCACAGACCTTCCCCTTCGGGCAGGTATTGGGATCGGCCGCCGAAGCCGGTGTGGCGAAGATGCCGCCCACCAGGACGCCGGCCACAGCGGCCGTCGTCAGGCTCTTCCTGAGCATGCTCATAAGAGGTTCCCCCTTGTGTCTTTCGCTGCTGGTCAGTGCAGCGAACGGGTGATCATCTGATCATCCGGCCGGGAGTGGGGGAAAGGGCTTTTCTCGGCCAACCTCGATGTCACGCCGCGGTGGCGTCCCCCGTCACCGCGACCCGCCCCAGCAGCTCCTCGTACGCCGCGCGGTCGAACTCGCCCGCCACAGGCGCCAGTACGGTCGCCGCCGACAGTGCTACGGCTCGTGCCAGGCGGTCCGGCCACGGTAGGCGCTCGACCAAGCCCGACAGCAGGCCCGCGACCGCCGAGTCGCCCGCGCCGGTCGGGTTGCCGTGGACGCGGGCCGGGGGTGTCGCGTGCCAGGTGCCCTCCGGGGTTGCCGCCAGCAGGCCTTTCGCGCCGAGTGAGGCGACCACCGTGCGCGCACCCCGGCGACGCGCGTCCTGGGTGGCGCGCAACGGGTCGTGGGAGCCGGTGAGTTCGGCCAGTTCGTCGGTGTTGGGCTTGACGATGTCGGGGCGGGCGGCGACTCCTCGGCGCAGGGGTTCGCCGCTGGTGTCGAGGAGGACCGGGACACCGGCTGTTCGCGCGGTGCGGATCAGGCCGGCGTACGCGCCCACCGGCACTCCCGGCGGCAGGCTTCCGCACAGGGCCACCGCCGAGACCCCGCCGCCCAACAGAGCCTCGTACGCCTCCTGGAAGGCCGACCACTCCGCCGAAGTGACCGTCGGGCCGGGCTCGTTGAGTTGGGTCGTGTCACCAGTCAGCTCGTCGACTATCGCTGTCGTGCGGCGGGTCGCGCCGGAGACCGGGATGAGGGCGTCCAACACGCCTGGGGTGTCGGTGAGTTGCTCCTGGACCATGCGTCCCGTGGCGCCGCCCGTGAAGCCGGTGACCGTCACCTCGTGGCCCAGGGCGGCCAGGACCCGGGCCACGTTCAGGCCCTTGCCGCCGGGGCGTTCGGTCACCTCGGAGACGCGGTGCGAAGCGTGCGGTCGCAACTCCCGCACCCGGTAGGTGATGTCGAGAGCGGTGTTCAGCGTCACCGTGAGGATCACCGGGCCGACCTCCCCCGAAGTGTGTGTCCGCCGTCCAGTTCGGGCTCGATGATGCCAAAGAGGCGGCGGTCCTCCCAGTCTCCCGGGACAACCGCCACCTCAACAGCGGTACATTTCAGCCCAGTTGGGGATCGACCACCCAAGTGCCGCGCCGCATGACGCCCTTGAGGTCGAAGGACGAGTCCAGCAGCACCAGGTCGGCGTACTTGCCCGGCTCCAGAGAGCCGATCTCGTCGTAACTCCCCAGCAGCCGCGCCGGGTTGGCCGAGATCGCGGCGACCACGTCCTCGACCGGCAGCCGGTCGACCGTCACCGCACGCTTGAAGGCCCGGTCCAGGGTGAGGGTCGAGCCCGCGATGGAACCGCCCTCCACCAGCCGCGCCACGCCCTCGCTCACCTCGACCTCCAGCGGGCCGAGCATGTAACGCCCGTCGCCGAAGCCCGCCGCGTCCATCGCGTCCGTGATGAACGCGACCCGCTCCGCACGGGCGTGATGGAACGCCAACTCCAGTGCCGCCGGGTGCAGATGCGTACCGTCATTGATCAACTCGACGGTGATCCGCTCGTCTTCGAGCAGCGCCGCGATCGGACCGGGGTCACGGTGACCGAGCGGCGGCATCGCGTTGAACAGGTGCGTGGCGACCGTCGCGCCCGCGTCGATCGCCTCCACCGTCTGCTCGTACGACGCGTCGGTGTGCCCGATCGCCGCGATGACGCCGTGTTCGGCGAGCAGGCGTACGGAGTCGAGGCCGCCGGGGAGTTCGGTCGCGAGGGTGACCATCTTGGCCTGGCCGCGGGCCGCGTCGACCAGCTTGCGGACGTCCGCCGGGTCGGGGTCGCGGAGCAGGGCCTCGGAGTGGGCGCCCTTGCGGCACGGGGAGATGAACGGGCCCTCGAAGTGGATACCGGCGAGGTCGCCCTGCTCGGCCAGTTCGGAGAGGAGGCCGGCGCGGTGGGCGAGGAAGTCCATGTCGCCGGTGACGGTGGAGGCGACCAGGGTGGTGGTGCCGTGGAGGCGGTGGGTGTGGATGCCCTGGAGGACGTCTTCGATGGTGCCGGAGGTGAAGGAGGCACCCCCACCTCCGTGGTTGTGCAGGTCTACGAATCCCGGTACCAGCCAGTGGCCGGTGACGTCGAGTACCTGGGCGTTGTTGGGGGCGGCGCCGGTGATGCGGGTGCCGTCGATGATGAGCCGGCCGTTCTTGACCGTTCCGGTGGGCAGGACCAGGTTGGCACCGGAGAGGATCAGGGGCGCATTGGCCGTTGCGGGCTGCGGGTGCGTTGTGGCTGGTCGCGCAGTTCCCCGCGCCCCTGAGGTGGGTGCCATCAGCGTGCTACCTCCGTGCGGTCGGTTGAGTTGAGGAGATCCCAAGCCAGCAGGCCTGCGCCCAGGCATCCCGCTGTGTCGCCCAGGGCCGCCGGGACGATGGACGGCAGTTTCTGGAAGGTGATCCGGTCCCGGACCGCCTCTCGGAGTGGTGTGAACAACGTTTCCCCCGCCTCCGCCAGGCCGCCACCGATGATGATCGTGCGGGGGTCCAGGAGGGTGAGGGCGGTGACGAGGCCGTCGGCGAGGGCGTCGACGGCTTCCTGCCAGACCTTTTCCGCGCGAGGGTCCCCGGAGGCGACCGCCTTCGCGCAGTCCGCCGCGTCCGCCCCGGGGGCGCCGGAGACGGCCGCCCACGCCTCCGTCACCGCCGCCGCGGACGCGTACCGCTCCAGGCAGCCGGTCTGGCCGCAGGGGCAGGGGGTGCCGCCGGGTCGTACGACGATGTGGCCGATCTCGCCGGCGAAGCCGTGCGCGCCCGCCTCCACCCGGCCGTCGATGCCGATCGCGCCCGCTATACCGGTGCCGAGCGGGACGAAGAGGAACCGGTCGGCGCCCTTGCCCGCGCCGATGCGGCCCTCGGCGAGGCCGCCGGTGCGGACGTCGTGGCCGAGGGCGACCGGGACACCGCCGAGGCGGGCGGCCAGCAGGTCGCGCAGCGGTACGTCGCGCCAGCCGAGGTTGGCCGAGTACGCGGCGATGCCCCGCTCGGCGTCGACGATGCCGGGGACGGCGACGCCGGCGGCGGACGCGGGCTCGCCGTAGTGCTCCTCGCCGTACGCGCGCAGCTCGGCGGCGAAGCCGAGGATGTGCTCGACGACCGCGTCCGGTCCGCGCTCGCGGCCGGTCGCCCGGCGGGCCCGGTGGAGCAGCTCGCCCTCCGCCCCCACTAGGGCGGCCTTCATCCCGGTGCCGCCCACGTCGAGGGCGATGACATGTCTCACGGGGGACAGTGTGGCCCGTCTACCCGCGAGAGGTCTAGTCCACTTACGTGGTGTAGACCTTATGGGTTCGCAGAGCGAACGTCACGACAGCAAAGGTTGGGGATTCGGCAGTGCAGCGGCGCAGGACAGGAATGATCGCGGTGACGTCCGTACTGGGCATGACGGCGGTCCTCGGTGGCTGCGGCCTCGGCGGGGGCTCGGGTGATGTCACCCTGAGACTCGTCGCCGCGGACTACGGCGACTCCGCGTCGAACGGTTCGCAGAAATACTGGGACGGACTGGTCAAGGCGTACGAGGCGAAGCACCCGAACGTCAAGGTCGAGGTCAGCGTCTACTCCTGGAACGACGTCGACCGCAAGGTCAAGGAGCTGGTCGCGGCCGGCAAGGCGCCCGACATGGCGCAGATCGGCGCGTACGCGGACTACGCCGACGCGGGCAAGCTGTACTCCACGGCCGACCTGCTCTCCATCCCCGTAGAGGCCGATTTCATGGAGCCGTTGCTGGACGCGGGGCAGGTGAACCACATCCAGTACGGCATGCCGTTCGCCGCGTCTACGCGCGTCCTCTTCTACAACAAGACCCTCTTCACCGAGGCCGGGCTCACCCCGCCGAAGGACTGGAGCGAGCTGGCCGCCGACGCGGAGGCGTTGAAGGAGCGGGGCGTGAAGTACCCGTTCGCGCTGCCGCTCGGGTCCGAGGAGGCGCAGGCCGAGACGATGCAGTGGCTGCTCGGCGGGGGCGGTGGCTACACCGACGACATCGGCACGTACACCCTCGACTCCACGCAGAACATCTCCACCTTCACCTGGCTGCGCGACAACCTCGTCGCCAAGGGTCTGACCGGTCCCGTCGCGCCGGCCAAGCTGAACCGCGCGGACGCGTTCGCCGCCTTCGCCAACGGTGACGTAGGCATGCTCAACGGCCACCCGACCCTCATGCAGCAGGCCGCCAAGAAGGGCGTCAAGTTCGGCACGGTCGCGATGCCCGGGCGCACCGGCAAGGCCAAGACCACGATGGGTGTGGCCGACTGGATGGCCGCGTTCAAGCAGAACGGCCACCGCGAGCAGATCGGCGACTTCCTCGACTTCGTCTACAGCGAGAAGAACGTCCTCGCCTTCTCCCGCGAGTACGACCTCCTGCCGGTGACCAACTCCGCGTCCGAGGCGATGGAGGAGTCGAAGCAGGACCGGGCGCTACGGCCCTTCCTGGAGGAACTCCCGCTGTCCACGCTCTATCCGGTCGGCAACACGTCCTGGTCCGCGGTCAGCGCCGACATCAAGAAGCGGATAGGTCAGGCGGTGGCCGCGAACGGGAGCCCGGGGGCGGTGCTGGGGCAGTTGCAGGCGTCGGCGTCGTTGGCGGAGAGCGGAAAGTAGCGGCCGGGGCCGTTGTCGGTGGCGGGGGTTACCGTGCAGGGCATGGACAAGGACCGGCCCTCGCGGCTTCCCTCGCTGGACCGGAGGGAACAGGACATCCTCGCGCTGGAGCGCCGCGGCTTCCCGGGCCCCGGCGTGAAGGAACGCGCGATACGCGAGGAACTGGGCCTGGCCCCGGTGCGCTACTACCAGCTGCTCAACGCCCTGCTGGACGACGAGCGGGCCCTGGCCCACGACCCGGTGACGGTGAACAGGCTGCGACGGGTGCGGGAGACACGCCGGTCGGAAAGGTGAGGGTCCCGGCCGCGCGGCGCTGAGCGAGGGGTGGGACCGGCGCCGCCCGGATAGGGTCGTTGACATGGGCAGCCCTCAGGACTCCACCGATCCCGTGCACACACTGCCGACCCCCGTCACCCGCGCCGGTCGCGAGGCTCTGGAGGCGATCCTCGCCAAACCGGCCTCCGCGGTGATCGGGCTCGACTTCGACGGCACACTCGCCCCGATCGTGCCGGACCCCGAGCAGGCGCGGGCCCACCCGGGCGCGGTACCGGCGCTGGCCGCGCTCGCCCCGAAGGTGGCGTCCGTGGCCGTGATCACCGGCCGCCCGGCGGGCGTCGCGGTCCGCAACGGCGGCTTCGCGGGCGTACCGGGCCTGGAACACCTGGTCGTGCTGGGCCACTACGGCACGGAACGCTGGGACGCGGTGAGCAGCACGGTCAGCGCCCCCGCCCCGCACCCCGGCGTCGCGGCGGTCCGCGCCGAACTCCCGGGCTTCCTGGACGGCATCGGCGCCTGGCAGGGCACGTGGATCGAGGAGAAGGGCCGCGCCCTCGCGGTCCACACCCGCCGGGCGACCGACCCCCAGGCCGCCTTCGAAGCCCTCCGCGCCCCCCTCACCGACCTCGCCACCCGCCACGGCCTGATCGTCGAACCCGGCCGCATGGTCCTGGAGTTGCGCCCGCCGGGCATGGACAAGGGCGTGGCCCTCCTCGACTACCTCCGCGAAACCGCCGCCGAGTCCGTCCTCTACGCCGGCGACGACCTGGGCGACCTCCCCGCTTTCGCCGCCGTCGAAAAACTCCGCTCGGACGGCGTCCCGGGGTTGCTGGTGTGCAGCGGCAGCAACGAGGTAGCCGAACTACGGGAGCGGGCCGACCTGGTGGTGGACGGCCCGGCAGGGGTCGTGGACCTGCTGTCGGCGCTCGCGGCTCAACTCGGCTGATGGGCAACGGGGTTGGCGGGCGCCGGACCGGGGTGTCGTAACTGCCCGGCCCGCCCCGGCCGCGGGCGCTGGAGCCGCCACGGCGATGCGGTCGGCGCTCGCCGCTCAACTGGGCTGAATGCCCAGCCGGGTTGGTGAGGTGGTCCGGAGTGTTAAGCCCGTAGTCCGCGCCCGTCGCTCAACTCACCTGATCCCGCAGCGCGTTCAGCTGTTCCAGGAACCACTGGGCCGGAGGCAGGGCCGTGGCCGCGGCGGTCAGCCTCTTCGTGCGCTCGGCCCGTTCCTCGGGCGGCATCGTCAGGGCCTCGTGGAGCGCGGCGGCCGTGCCGATCACGTCGTACGGGTTGACCGGGATCGCGTCCTCGCCCAACTCCTCGTAGGCGCCCGCCTCTCGGGAGAGGACCAGGACGCAGCCCTCGTCGGAGACGACCGGGACCTCCTTGGCGACGAGGTTCATGCCGTCGCGGATGGGGTTCACCAGGGCGACGTCGGCGAGGCGGTACGCGGCCAGGGAGCGGGCGAAGTCGTCCTTGACGTGGAGGACGACCGGGGTCCAACCGGGCGTGCCGTAGCGGGAGTTGATCTCGTCGGCGACCCGCTGCACCTCGGCCGTGTAGTCGCGGTAGACGGCGAGGTCCTGCCGGGAGGGGTAGGCGAACGCCACGTGGACGACCCGCTCCAGCAACTCCGGGTGGTCGTCGAGGAGTTGGCGGTACGCCAGGAGGCCGCGCACGATGTTCTTGGACAGTTCGGTGCGGTCGACGCGGACGATGGTCCTGCGGCCCGCGCCGATCTCCTCGCGCAGCGCGACGATGCGCTCCTCCACGTCCGGCTCGTGCGAGCGGGCGCGCAGGAAGTCGGCGTCGGCGCCCAGGCCGTGGACACCGATCCGCGTGTCACCCGGGCCGCCGGCGAACTCCGTACAACAGGCCGCGAACGCGTCCGCCCAGCGGTGGGTGAGGAAGCCGAGCCGGTCCGCGCCGAGCATGCCCGTCAGCAGTTGCTCACGGATGTCGTCCGGCAGCATCCGGAAGTAGTCCGCCGGTGCCCACGGCGTGTGCGAGAAGTGGCCGATACGGAGATCGGGGCGCAGCTCGCGCAGCATCCCCGGCACCAGGCACAGGTGGTAGTCCTGCACGATCGCGATCGCGCCCGCCGCCGCCTCCGCCGCCAGCGCTTCCGCGAACGCCCGGTTGTACGTCTCGTAGGACGCCCACTGGCGCCGGAACTCCGCGTCGAAGACCGGCTCCAGCGGGGTCTGGTACAGCATGTGGTGGACGAACCACAGCACGGAGTTGGCGATGCCGTTGTACGCGTCGGCGTGCACGTCGGCCGGGATGTCCAGCATCCGCACGCCGTCCTCGCCGACCCCGCGCCGTACGGCCTCGCGGTCGCCGTCGGACAGCGCCGAGCACACCCACAGCGCCCCCGCGTCCGGCCCGATCGCCGACAGCCCGGACACCAGCCCGCCGCCACCCCGCCTGGCGCGCAGCGAACCGTCGCCGCCCACCTCGTACGAGACGGGACCGCGATTGGACGCGACGAGCACCTGAGCAGCACCGCGAGGGGGCGTGGAAGCCGTAGAAGCCGTGGAAGCCATACGCCACAACCTAGCCCGGCCCGGAAACGCTCAAACGTGCGGACGGCCGCCGGCGGACCGTACGGGTCCGTATACGACCGTCCGCGACCGTCTGCGTGACTGACTACGACTGTCTAAGGCCGCACTACGACCGCGCCGGTCATGCCACCTTGCGGGACTGGTACTCGGTGATGTCCGCCATCGGCGGCCGTTCCTCCGTGTCCACGGAGTACGTGCGCGGCTCGAAGCCGTCCGGACCCCGTTCGAACTGGGTGAGCGACGGCCGGATCAGATGCCCTCGGGCCAGCCTCAGCTGTGCCGTGCGGTAGATCTGCGCGGCCATCCGGCCCAGCGCCTGCCCGTCCTGGTGCCGGTGCTTGCGCACGCCCACGTCCACCTGCGCGAGGGCGTCCAGGCCCACCAGGTGGAGCGCGTCGACGAGCATGCCGAGCTCGATGCCGTACCCGACGGGGAACGGCAGTTGTTCGAGCAGGGAACGGCGGGCCGCGTACTCGCCGCCCAACGGCTGGACGAATCCGGCCAGTTGAGGCCAGTGCATGTTCAGCAGCGGGCGGGCCATCATCTCGGTGACGCGGCCACCCTGGCCGGCCGCGCCGCCGAGCGGGCGGTCGTACATCGCCTTGACGAGGTCGACGCCGGGGTCGGTGAGCAGCGGGCCCACGATCCCGGTGACGAAGTCGGAGGAGAACTCCTTCAGGTCCGCGTCGATGAAGCAGACGATGTCGCCGCTGGTGACCAGCAGCGAGCGCCACAGCACCTCGCCCTTGCCGGGCACGGCGGGGATGCGGGGCAGGATGTCGTCACGGTGCACGACCCGGGCGCCCGCCGCGGCGGCCACCTCGGAGGTGCGGTCGGTGGACCCGGAGTCGACGACGACGATCTCGTCGACGAGCGGGACCTGCTGCATGAGGTCGTGGCGGATGATCGCGACGATGTCGCCGACCGTCGCTTCCTCGTTGAGCGCGGGGAGCACGACGGAGACCGACTGGCCCGTGCGGTGCTTCGCGGCCAGAATCTTGTGGAGCGGCCGGTCGGTCATGGACCAGGAGCGGGTGCTCAGCCAGTGCTCGACTTCCTTCAGCACGTTGCGCGGCTCCTCTGCGTTCTCTCGGCGATCAGTGATCACGGAGTGTGTGTGATCCATCTCGCGGTTCGGACGGCTCACTCAACTGTCCTGGCCTTCGGTTACAGTCTTGAACAACGCTGATGACCATCGCATGTCGGGGGTCGTCAACGCTCACGCAAGTGACACAACCGCATACACAACTGAACACCGCTCATCCAGAGGGGCAGAGGGATACGGCCCGATGAAGCCCCGGCAACCCTCCAGCCGGTCTTGGCACGCAGCTACACGCTGACGTGGTGAGGCTCCCGGCTCGGGAAGGTGCCAAATCCGTCTCACGGCGAGATGCGTCGTGAGGAAGATGAGGAGAAAGGGCCTCCCCTCCATGGCTGCGCAGACTGTCGCAAGCACCACGAACTCCGCGAACACGGACACGACCGCCGCGGACATCGCCAACTCCGTAGACCTCGGCCCCGCCACCGCGCTGTCCTGCCGCGAGTGCGGACACCGCGTCCCGCTCGGCCCGGTCTTCGCCTGCGAGGAGTGTTTCGGCCCGCTGGAGATCGCCTACGACTTCTCGGCCTACGACACCGAAGAGCTCCGCAAGCGCATCGAAGCGGGCCCGGCGAACATCTGGCGTTACGCGCCCCTGCTGCCCGTCCCCGCCGACGTGGCCGACAAGCCGAACATCAACCCCGGCTGGACCAAGCTCGTCCAGGCCGACAACCTCGCCCGCGAACTGGGCGTCGACGCGGGCAAGTTGTTCGTCAAGGACGACTCCGGCAACCCGACGCACTCCTTCAAGGACCGCGTCGTCGCCCAGGCCATCGAAGCGGCTCGCGCCTTCGACTTCACCACCCTCTCCTGCTCCTCCACCGGCAACCTCGCCGGCGCCGTCGGTGCCGCCGCAGCCCGGGCCGGCTTCCGCTCCTGCGTGTTCATCCCGCACGACCTGGAGCAGGGCAAGGTCGTGATGGCCGCGATCTACGGCGGCGAGCTCGTCGGCATCGAGGGCAACTACGACGACGTGAACCGTTTCTGCTCCGAGCTGATCGGTGACCCGGCGGGTGAGGGCTGGGGGTTCGTCAACGTCAACCTGCGCCCGTACTACGCCGAGGGCTCCAAGACCCTCGCGTACGAGATCTGCGAGCAGCTCGGCTGGCGGCTTCCGGACCAGCTGGTCGTGCCCATCGCCTCCGGGTCGCAGCTCACGAAGATCGACAAGGGCCTCCAGGAGCTGATCAAGCTCGGGCTCGTCGAGGACAAGCCGTACAAGATCTTCGGCGCGCAGGCGGAGGGGTGTTCGCCGGTCTCCGTCGCCTACAAGGCCGGTCACGACGTCGTACGGCCGCAGAAGCCGAACACGATCGCGAAGTCCCTCGCCATCGGGAACCCGGCGGACGGTCCCTACGTGCTGGACATCGCCCGGCGGACCGGTGGGGCTGTCGAGGACGTCAACGACGAGCAGGTCGTCGACGCGATCAAGTTGCTTGCCCGGACCGAGGGGATCTTCGCGGAGACCGCGGGTGGGGTGACCGTCGGTGTGGCGAAGAAGCTGATCGAGAACGGGCTGCTGGATCCGACGCTGACCACGGTGGTTCTCAACACCGGTGATGGTCTGAAGACGCTGGACGCGGTGGCCGGTACGGGGCTCACCGCGACGATCCGGCCGAACCTTGAGTCGTTCAGGGAAGCTGGACTCGCGTCCTGAGAGTCGTTCTTTGACTGCGGGCCGGTGGGGGCCGGCCGCGCCCACGCGGCGGTAGCCGCAGATTCAACACAGCCCCGCGCCCCTGAGGGCATCACCTGACCGGAGGTCTCATCGTGAGCGTTAGCGTCCGCATCCCTACCATTCTCCGCACCTACACCGGCGGGCAGGCCGAAGTCACCGCCGAGGGCACGACCCTCGCCGAGGTCATCAGCGACCTTGAGAAGAACCACACCGGGATCTCCGCCCGCGTGCTCGACGATCAGGGCAAGCTGCGGCGGTTCGTCAACGTGTACGTGAACGATGACGACGTGCGGTTCGAGCAGGGGCTGGAGACGGCCACTCCGGACGGGGCCGGCGTCTCGATCATTCCGGCCGTCGCCGGCGGCTGATAATTACCCTCGGTAACGCCGATTACCAAGAGTTCATCGAATTGCCCCCTCCGTGAGAGAAGCGGAGGGGGCAATTCTGTAGGGTTGAGCGGGGTACAGTTGGGGAACCCGCTCCACTCCGCATGCCGGACGCATATGAGTACCGGCTCCGCGTGCGATGAGAAGTAGCCAAAGTGTGCAGGTCTTTTGCGCCTTATGTTCCCTTTATCGGGCCCGAGTTGCCCTGAAGTCGGACTAATTATCCGTAAATTCCCGACCGGTCCTGCCCTGAATTCTCGTCGGATTGACCTGTTGCAGACGGCAGTTGGGCGGATACATTCGGCCGCGGTCGACGCGTTCCGGCGCACGCCCCCAAACCTGTGGGGGGTGAGGTCTGACCCGGATCCGCGAAGTGCGGGTCCGTGCAAGGGCCAGTAATAGGGGAGTTAGGCATGGCTCAGGGCACCGTCAAATGGTTCAACGCGGAGAAGGGGTACGGCTTCATCGCGGTCGACGGTGGTGCGGATGTTTTCGTCCACTACAGCGCGATTCAGATGGACGGCTACCGCACCCTGGAAGAGGGTCAGCGGGTCGATTTCGAGATCTCGCAGGGTCAGAAGGGGCCGCAGGCGGACATGGTCCGGCTCGCGACCAGCTGAAGCACGCGCCGACGAACAGCAGCGACGTTCTTCGTTCCTCATCGAAGGGCTCGTACTCCTGGGGGGTCACCTCCTGGGGTACGGGCCCTTCGGCATGCCCGGAGCCGGAGGTCGGAGCCGGAGGTCGGAGCCGGAGGTCGGAGCGGGGCCGGCGAGGGGGCTGGAGTGGGTGCCAGAACCCGGGAGCCGCTTGCACTCGACCATGCCGAGTGCTAATCATTGGCGTTAGCACTCTGAAGGTGAGAGTGATAACGAAGGACCGGGTGGGTGAGGCCCGCAGGCCAGGTGGTGCAAGGAATCACAGGGCAGGCAGGCCGTCCGTCGCGGGCGCCAGCGCGGTCCGGAGCAATCCACCCCAGTCCGGGAGGACCACTTCACATGGCCAAGATCATCGCGTTCGACGAGGAGGCACGGCGCGGTCTCGAGCGCGGGATGAACCAGCTCGCCGACGCCGTCAAGGTCACCCTTGGCCCCAAGGGCCGCAACGTCGTCCTCGAGAAGAAGTGGGGCGCCCCCACGATCACCAACGATGGTGTTTCCATCGCCAAGGAGATCGAGCTCGAGGACCCGTACGAGAAGATCGGCGCCGAGCTGGTCAAGGAAGTCGCCAAGAAGACGGACGACGTCGCGGGCGACGGTACGACCACGGCGACCGTGCTCGCCCAGGCCCTCGTCAAGGAGGGTCTGCGCAACGTAGCCGCCGGCGCCAACCCGATGGCCCTCAAGCGCGGTATCGAGAAGGCCGTCGAGGCCGTCTCCGGTGCCCTGCTGGAGCAGGCCAAGGACGTGGAGACCAAGGAGCAGATCGCTTCCACGGCCTCCATCTCCGCCGCCGACACCCAGATCGGCGAGCTCATCGCCGAGGCGATGGACAAGGTCGGCAAGGAAGGCGTCATCACCGTCGAGGAGTCCCAGACCTTCGGGCTCGAGCTTGAGCTCACCGAGGGTATGCGCTTCGACAAGGGCTACATCTCGGCGTACTTCGCCACCGACATGGAGCGTATGGAGGCCGTCCTCGACGACCCGTACATCCTGATCGCCAACTCGAAGATCGCCAACGTCAAGGACCTGCTCCCGCTCCTGGAGAAGGTCATGCAGTCGGGCAAGCCGCTGCTGATCATCGCCGAGGACGTCGAGGGCGAGGCCCTGTCCACGCTGGTCGTCAACAAGATCCGCGGCACCTTCAAGTCCGTCGCCGTCAAGGCTCCGGGCTTCGGTGACCGTCGCAAGGCCATGCTCGGCGACATCGCCATCCTCACGGGCGGCGAGGTCATCTCCGAGGAGGTCGGCCTCAAGCTGGAGAACGCGACCGTGGATCTCCTCGGCCGCGCCCGCAAGGTCGTCATCACCAAGGACGAGACGACGATCGTCGACGGCTCGGGCTCGGCGGACCAGGTTGCCGGTCGCGTCAACCAGATCCGCGCCGAGATCGAGAACAGCGACTCGGACTACGACCGCGAGAAGCTCCAGGAGCGCCTCGCCAAGCTCGCGGGTGGCGTCGCCGTCATCAAGGCGGGCGCGGCCACCGAGGTCGAGCTCAAGGAGCGCAAGCACCGCATCGAGGACGCCGTTCGCAACGCGAAGGCGGCCGTCGAGGAGGGCATCGTCGCCGGTGGCGGCGTCGCGCTCATCCAGGCGGGCCACGTCTTCGAGAAGCTTGAGCTCGAGGGTGACGAGGCCACCGGTGCCGCGATCGTCAAGCTGGCCCTTGAGGCCCCGCTGAAGCAGATCGCCGTCAACGGTGGTCTCGAAGGCGGAGTCGTCGTCGAGAAGGTCCGCAACCTGCCCATCGGTCACGGCCTCAACGCCGCCACCGGTGAGTACGTGGACATGATCGCCGAGGGCATCATCGACCCGGCGAAGGTCACGCGCTCTGCCCTGCAGAACGCCGCGTCCATCGCCGCGCTGTTCCTCACCACCGAGGCCGTCATCGCCGACAAGCCCGAGAAGGCCGGTGCCGGCGCGGGCGCCGGCGGCGGCATGCCGGGCGGTGACATGGACTTCTGATCGACCTCTGGTTGATCAACGGTCTTACCGAGGGCGGTACTTCCTGTTCCGACAGGGGGTACCGCCCTCGGGCGTGTCCGGGATCACAGGGTGCGGCGCCGACCGGTCGGAATGAGGGGCTTGGCCGGGAGGTTGTTGTTGACGCATGATCGATGCATACGCACATACCACCTGGTACCTGATGTCCGGTACCTGATGGCTGATACCTGGTAATCCCGAGGAGCCCCCACTCGTGTCTACGACCGCCCCCGCCTCCCGAGCGGCCGAAATCCTCGCCCGCCCGATCACCCTCAACGGCCTGACCGTCCCGAACCGGATCGTCATGGCGCCGATGACCCGGCAGTTCTCGCCGGGCGGGGTGCCCGGCGAGGACGTGGTCGGGTACTACGCCCGCCGCGCCGCCGCGGGCGTAGGCCTCATCGTCACCGAGGGGACCTACGTCGGTCACGACTCGGCCGGGCAGAGCGACCGCGTCCCGCGTTTCCACGGCGAGGAGCAGCTCGCGGGCTGGGCGAAGGTCGCCGAGGGCGTGCACGCGGCGGGCGGCACGATCGTGCCGCAGCTGTGGCACATCGGCATGGTCCGCGAGCAGGGCCAGCCGCCGTACGCGGACGCCCCCGCGGTCGGCCCGTCCGGGCTGCGCATCGGCAGCGACGAGGTCACCGGTACGGCCATGACGCAGCGGGACCTGGACGACGTCATCGGCGCCTTCGCGGAGGCCGCGGCCGCCGCCGAGCGCATCGGCTTCGACGGCGTCGAACTGCACGGCGCGCACGGCTATCTCCTCGACCAGTTCCTGTACGCGGGCACCAACCGCCGTACGGACGCCTACGGCGGTGACGCGGTCGCCCGTACGAAGTTCGCGGCGGAGATCGTGGCCGCCGTACGCGAGACGGTCTCCCCGGAGTTCCCGATCATCTTCCGCTACTCGCAGTGGAAGCAGGACGTCTACGGCGCCCGTCTCGCCGAGAGCCCGGAGGAGCTGGAGGCCATCCTGACCCCGCTCGCGGCGGCCGGTGTCGACGTCTTCCACGCGTCCACCCGCCGTTACTGGCTCCCCGAGTTCGAGGACACCGGCTCCGACCTGAACCTCGCCGGCTGGACCAAGAAGCTCACCGGCAAGCAGACCATCACCGTCGGCTCGGTCGGCCTCGACGGCGACTTCCTCAAGGGGTTCCGGGGTGAGGGCGCTCCGGTCAAGGGCATCGACGACCTCCTCGACAGCCTGGAGCGGGACGAGTTCGACATGGTGGCGGTGGGCCGCGCGCTGCTCCAGGACCCGGAGTGGGCCGCGAAGGTGCTTGCGGGGCGGGTGGAGGAGCTGGCGCCCTATGACGCGGCGGCGCTGAAGTCGCTGAGCTGAGCGCTGAGTTGTGGGTGCGGGTCGGTGGGGGTGACCGTCCCTGGGGGCTGCGCCCCCAGACCCCCATCGGCCTGAACGGCCTCGTCCTCAGACGCCGGACGGGCTGAGTAATGCCGGCCTGAGTTTCAAGTTGCGGCCGACGGGCTGGATGACCCCGGCCGGGACTGGGTGATGGTGGCCAGGCGGAAACGATGCGTACCGTGCGTCGTATGACCTCTGTCCGTGTCGCCACCTCCACCGATCTCGACGCCATCGTCACCACCTTCACCAGCGCCTTCTTCCACGATCCGGTCTGGGGGCCCGCCTTCCCCGACGAACGGCGGCGGGCCGAGCAGGCGGCCGTGATGTGGCGGGTCTATGCCGGTTCCGCGCTGCGTTATCCGTGGACGCTGGTGACGCCGGAGGTGGAGGCCGCGGCGGTCTTCATCCCGCCGGGCGGGGTCGAGTTGACCGAGGAGGAGGCCGCCGGTCTTGAGGGGCGGCTGGCCGCGGTCACGGATGTGGGGACCGCTCGCGCGATCATGGTGGTGGGGGAGCAGTTCGAGGCGGTGCATCCCACTGAGCCGTTCTTCTACCTCACGATCCTCGGCGCGCACGCCGACCACCGGGGTAAGGGCCTGGGCATGGGTCTGGTGGCGGAGGGGCTTGCCCGGATCGACGCGCTCGGCGCCCCGGTCTACCTGGAGTCGACCAACCCGGCCAACAACAAGCGGTACGAGAGCGTCGGCTTCGTGGCGCGCGACGAGATCGTCACCGCCGGCGGCCAGGTGGTCACGACGATGTGGCGGTCGCCGGCCACGCGGTGAGCCGTGGCTCCTGGCGTGTAGCTCTTCGTGTGTGGCTCTTCGTGTGTGGCTCTTGGTGGGGGTCCCAACTCGGGCTAGCGTGCCGGAACATGAGGATTCTGCACTTGTCCGACACCCATCTGGAACGCGCCGACGCCCCCAACCGCCATGGCATCAACGCGACCGACTCCCTGCGGCTGATGCTCGCCGAACTGCGGCACCAGCGTGGGGTGGACGCGATCGTCGTCACCGGGGACCTCGCCAACGACGGGGCGGTGGAGGCGTATACGGCCGTACGGGAGCTGGTCGGAGGCTTCGCGCGGAGGATGGGCGGTGTGCCGGTCTTCTACACGACCGGGAACCATGACGAACGCGAGGCGTTCGGGAAGGTGTTGGGGAGCGGGCACCTGGCCGCCGACGGCACGGATCGGGTCGTGTCCGCCGTGTTTCCCGTGGAGTTCGCGTGCGCGGCCGTGAGCGACGTGGGCGGATACAGGTTCATCACGCTCGACTCACTGGTGCCGGGAAAGGTGTACGGGCGGCTGAGCGGGGCCCAACTGGACTGGTTGAAGGAGGAGTTGAGCACGCCGTTCGGGAACGGGACCGTGCTCGCCTTCCATCATCCGCCGATAGCCCTCGACGTGCCGACCCAACAGGCCTTCGGGCTGCGGAATCCCGGGGAGCTGGCGGACGCGATCCGGGGGAGTGACGTACGGGCCGTCCTCACCGGGCACTTCCACCTCCAGCTCTTCGGCTTCCTGGAGGCGACGCCGGTGTGGGTCACGCCGGGTGTCGTCAACCGGATCGACCTGACGACCGCGCCCGGCACGGAGCGGGCGGTGCGGGGCGCCTCGGCCTCGCGGGTCGAACTGGGCGGTGAGAGCGGGCCGTTGTTCCACACCTTCCACGCACGGGACCCACGGGCGCACGAGACGGTGTACCAACTGGACGCGGAACAGACCCGGTTGGTCATCGAGCGGGAGCGGGAGCCGGAACAGGAAGGGGAGCGGGAGCAGGAGCAGGAGCAGGAACAGCAGGGCGGCTAGCGGGACTTGAACCAGGCGGCCAGTAGGTGTTCCTCCACGGCCGCGGACCCCACGTCAGAGGTTCCCCAGCGGCTCGATCTCCACGTGTACCGGTGTGCCCCAGACCCGGAGCACCTCGTAGTCCGTGAACTCGTGCACGAGGCGGTACGCCATCGCCGGGCGGGAGCCGCGGCGTGCGGCGGCGATGTACAGCTCGGCCTCGTGGCGGTCGCGGCGCGGGGTGCCGCAGAGCTGCCAGGCCTGGCCGTTCCACAGCTCGGGGAGCCACCGCTGCTGGGCCTGCGGGCGGTCTTCGCGGACGCCGTAGCGGGACGGGGTGGTGTCGGTGGGCCGGGTCGCGGCCGGGCCGTTGAACTCGGAGCGGCGGGCCGTGCGGCGCCGGGTCTCGCAGAGCAGGCAGAGGTCGGGGGCGTCGGCGTCGACCGGGCCGTTGGGGTGTTCGGGGCAGCGGGTGGTGGGCGCGGCGCCGCTGACGCTGTCGTCCAGGAGGTCGAGGGCGCGTTTGAGGTCCGCCTTGACCTCGTGCAGGCGGCCGTCGGGGGTGTCGGAGTTGAGCGCCTCGCCGTGCTCGCCGATGAGACGGAGGGCACGGCCTAGGGCGGTCTGCTGGGCGTGGTTCATGGTCGCTCGGCGCCATCCTTGATCTGCGGGTGCTCGGCGGTGCGGTGCGGTGCGGTGGAGTGCGGTGGAGTGCGGTGCGGTGCGGGGGCATGGTGTCGACTCCCACGCTCCATGGTGCCTCCTCCATGGTGCCCGGGGCGGTGTCGGTCGATCGGAGGACGGTCACACACGCGCCCTTTCTCGTCCTTTCTCCCCGGCCCCGCCGCCCCGATTTCTGGACTTGCAAGTCCATTTTCATCGTCGCACAGTGGCACTCCACCGTGGAGAACCGACCGGACGACGGAGTGAACCGAACCATGTCGATGAGGCTTGTGGGCAAGACCGCGCTGGTGACCGGAGCGACCAGCAACATCGGGCGGGCCGTCGCGGAGGCGTTCGCCGCCGAGGGGGCGTACGTCGCCGTCTCGGGCCGTAGCGCCGAGCGCGGCAGGGAGGTCGTCGACGGGATCCGCGCGCGCGGCGGCCGTGCCGAGTTCGTACGGGCCGACCTGGACGGCACCGCCGCCGCCTCGCAGGCGCTGGCGCGGGAGGCGACGCGGGTGCTCGGCGGCCGTATCGACGTCCTCGTCAACAACGCCGGCATCTACCCCGGCGACCGCACCGCGGACACCGACGAGAAGACCTTCGACCAGGTCTACGCGGTCAATGTGAAGGCCCCGTTCTTCCTCACGGCGGCCGTCGCGCCCGCCATGGTGGAGGCCGGCGGCGGGGCGATCATCAACCTGGGGTCCTGGATCGCCCGCCTGGGCATTCCGATCGGCGCGCTCTACAGCTCCACCAAGGGAGCCATGGAGACGCTGACGCGGGCCTGGGCGGCGGAGTTCGGGCCGCAAGGGGTACGGGTGAACGCGATCTCCCCGGGGGTCGTGCTGGACACCGCGCCCGGCGATGCCGATGCCGGCGAGGCCCACGCCGGTGAGGCCCATCCCGCCGTGGTCATGATGAAGGGCACCCCCGCGGGCGGCCCGGGAACCCCCGACGCCGTCGCGAACGCCGCCGTGTATCTGGCCGGTGACGAGTCCGCCTTCGTGCACGGCATCGTGCTCGACGTGGACGGCGGCCGGACCGCTGTCGCCGTCATCGCGGGCTGAAGCGCGGGCTGAGAGGGTTCGCGGGGCGGGCGTTGCGGTGGGGGTCGAGCGGCGGTCCCGTGGCGGGGTGTGACGTGTCCGTCGGGCGGTCGGGCCGTCCGGCGCCGGGTCACGTCACAGTGGAGCCCTCGCGGCGCAGGTCTGCGATTCCCTGGTCGAGGGCGGCGCGCAGGTGGTCGGAGCGGCCCGTCGCGAGGAGGATCGACACGCCGCCTTGGATCGCGGCCAGCAGGGCCGCGGATCGCGACTCGACGTCGACGTCGGCGGGGAGTCGGCCGCTGGCCTGGAGCGAGCGGATGCCCGCCGCCAGGCTCCCCTGCCACTGTCGCGTCAGCTCGATCATGATCGCCCGTGCTCCGGGAGTCGAGCGCCCGATCTGCTGGAACAGCGACCCGAGCGGACACGCGTCGCCCTGGGCCTCGTAGCGTTTGATCACCGTGTCCCGCCAGCGCGCCCACGCCTCCCACGAGTCCAGGCAGCTCAGATACGGCTGCTGGTCCTCCAGGATCTGATCCGCCTCGAACTGGGCTACCGCGACGAGCAGTTCGTCCTTGCCGGCCGGGAAGTAGTGGAACAGCTGGCTCTTGCTGGTGCGGGTGCGGGCCATGACGTCGTCCAGCGTCGCCGAGGCGACCCCCTTCTCCCGGAGCACCGCGGCCGCGCCTTCGACGATCCGGTTCCGGGTCGCCTTCCCCTTCGCCGTCAGCTGCCCAGGCACGGTTCGCCTCCTTGGAGTGGACTCTACGGTCCACAGTAACCCGGGCCGACCCCCACGAGGTGTTCTCTCAGGCGGTCGGGTACACCTCCCGCGTCGAGAGCTTGTGGGCGAGATGGCCCAGCAGTACGGCGTTGCAGAGGCCGCACAGGGCCGTGACGGTGGTGAAGAGCAGCGGGCTCAGCCAGGCGAGAGGGCTGGAATCCGAGGGGACCGAGAACAGGAGGGCGAGGATGCCGAGCGGTGCCGTGGCCATGGTCGGCCAGAGCGCGGCGAACCCCGGGTCGGGCGACACGTAGACGGCGTAGAGGAAGAACGCCAACGCGGCGGCGACCAGGGCGAGATACCCGCGCGCGAGCCAGTTGTCCACGGCGGGTGCCAGCAGGGTGCGGATGCGAGTGCGGGTGCGGTTGGGAGGTGCCGGGGTCGTGCTCTTCCGCGCGTTGGGCGTCGTGGATCTCTGCACCAGGGCGCCGACCACGGCGGCGTTCACGAGGGCGCAGAGCAGGAGCCATATCACCCAGAAGCCGAACGCCAGCGCCTGCGCCGGTCCCTCGGTACCGGGACCGAAGGGGAGGAGCACGCTCAGGAGGGAGAAGGGCGCCGTGAGGATCAACGGGCCTGCGGCGACAGGACTTTCCGGGACGATGAACATCGCCGCGACCGAGACGCCTACGACGGCCAGGTAGGCCCGGGCCGGCCAGTTGTCCGTGGCGAGGGCGAGGAGCCGGCGCGGGCGGGAGGCATGCGGCATCGAGGGCACGTCCTTCGGGTCGGTCCGGGTTGGTGACCCAACGGTGGACCGGGGAGCGCGCCCAGGCATGAGTACGGGTACCCATGGGGAGGCGCGGAAGGACTCAGTTCGTCAGGCTGTCGACGAACGCGGACCATGCGTCGGCCCGGAAGACGAGCTTCGGGCCGAGGGGGTTCTTGGAGTCACGGACGGGGACGAGGGCGGGGTGGCCGTCGGCGACTTCCAGGCAGTCGCCGCCGTCGCCACCGCTGTGCGTGGACTTACGCCAGCGGGCTACTTCGAGGCAGTTGTCGCCCCCGCCGCCGCTGTAGCTCGACTTGTGCCAGGTAACAGTGCTCAGGTCGCAGTCAGGAAAGTTCCTCATGGGCGTAATCCTGCGCCAACGCCTCGATCATGGCCAGGGACTTCTCCGGCGAGAGCGCGACGGCTGCGAGGAGTTCGAAGGTCAGCCTCAGCTGGGTGACGGTGGCCGGGTCGTCCTCCAGGCGCCCGGTGCGAACTCCCTCCAGGTAGACAAGGGGAGGCGCGTCAGCGAAGTCCATCAGCTTCATGGCACCCTTCATCGCTGTGTGTGCGCCTTCTTTGAACGGCAGTACCTGAGTGATGACGCGGCCCCGGCGGCCCAGGTCCACGACGTGGCGCAGAGCCTCGGCCATGACTGCCCGGCCACCGGTCTCCCGGCGTAGCGCCGCCTCATCAAGCACGGCCCACAACAGAGGCGTTGTTGGGTGGTCGAGTAGACGGGTCCGTTCCATCCGGCCGCCCACCCACTCATCGATCGTTCCCTCGGGTGCCGTCGGGTCGTAGGCGCGGTTCACGGCCCGTGCGTATGCGGGGGTTTGGAGCAGCCCGGGGATCAGCATGGGGGCGTACTCGCGGATGGCCGTAGCCCTCGTCTCCGCCTCCGCCGCCTCCGCGAAGTGCTCCGGATACTGGGACTTCGCCGCCGCCCCACAGTTCCGCGCGAAGAAGTCCCCCGTCCCCAACTCCGCGTCCAGCATCCGCGCGTACTCCGGCAACATCCGCCGCGTCCCCGCCTCCAACTGCCCGATGAACGACCCGCTCACGAACAGCCGTTGCCCCAACTCGTCCTGGCTGAGGCCCGCCTTCTCGCGGGCGTGGCGGAGTTCGGCGCCGAGCAGGGCTCGCGGTGAGGACGACGGGTCGAGGTCTTTGTGTCCTGCCACAGCAACTCCCTGTCCTGACACCCGAGTTTGTTGGGACTCCCCGTATGGCCAGGTTAGACACGTTGCCGCCACGCTGTGTTGCGAACAGCAAACTCTGTGTGGAGGTGTCAGGCATGCTGCGGTCGACGGAAGAAGTCGTCGCTTCGCTCCGGGAGGCGCTCACCGGTGTCGGTGTCGTCCTGCCGTCCCTGTGCGTGGACCCGGTGACGGGTGCGAGCGACGAGAAGTTCGCGCTGGTCGTGCTGGGGCGCTGCAACGTCCGTACCGCCGAGAAGCTCGCGTCCGTGCTGCGCGGCGAACGGCCCCCGGTCGGAGCACACGCCGTGGACGTACGGGACGGGCGGATCGGCGAGGTGATGGGACACGTGGGCGGCAACGTGCAGTTGCGGCCGGTCGGCGGGGGCCGGGAGTGGGACTGCCCGCCGGAGTCGACAGGGCCCGCCGCACAGGAGGAGGTACTGCGGGCCCGGGTACGGGAACGCAACCGCGAAGCCCGCCTGCCCTGACCCGCCTGCCCTGAGCCGCCCGCCCTGGTGCCGCCGTGGTCGACTGGTCCCATGGCCGTGATCCCGCCCCGACTCCTCCGGGCCCTCGAAGCCTTCAACTCCGCCCACCCCTGGAGTCACAACGCCCACTACCACCCGTGGCTGCTACGGCAGTTGCCCCGCAGGTTCGGGCGAGCACTGGACGTGGGCTGCGGGAGCGGTGACCTGGTGCGGCTGCTCGCCGTACGGAGCACGGGTGGTGTCGAGGGGATCGACTCCGATCCCCACATCATCGCCTGCGCAAGGGAGTTGACCCCGCCCGGTGTCCCCGCGGGCTTCGCCGTCGTCGATGCCCGGGCCGGAATCCCCGCCGGTCCCTACGACGTCATCACCTGTGTGGCCGCCCTCCACCACCTCCCGTTCGCCGAGACGTTGACCCGCTTCCGCGATCAACTCGCCCCGGGTGGAACCCTCGTGGTCGTCGGCTGCGCCCGCGAGGAGGGTGCCGTCGACTCACTTCTCGGAGTCGTCTCCGTCGCCCTGAACCTCGTCGTGGGCTGGGTGAAGAACCGGGGCCGTAGGGCCGTGTCCCGCCCGGTGGCCATGACCGCTGTCACCCGGCCCCCGGAGATGACCTTCATGGAGATCCGCCGGGAGGCCTGCCGCATCCTGCCGGGGGCCCGCCTGCGGCGGCGGCTGTTCTGGCGGTACACGCTGGTGTGGCGGACGACCGGGGCCGGCTCCCGGCACTCGGGAGCCGGCCTGTGAGTCGGGCCGGTGGTTACTGCTGGTGCCATCGGTCGTACTGGTCGGAGGGGTCGCAGGGCGTCGTCTGGATGAGGGTGCCGTTTCCGACGCTGGGCGTGGAGAGGCAGTACCCGCTCGACGCGTTCTGCCAGACGTCGTACCAGCCCGAGGGCGGCCCGAGCGGGTTGTCCGCGTAGTAGACGCGCCACTGCTGGTTGGCCGCGGCCGCGTTGCAGAACGCCATCGTGACCGTGCCCGTCCCCGATGCGGGCGCGGTGATGCACCGTCCTGTGTTCTGGTTGGTGAACGTGAACAGGCTCGTCTGGGTGTTGAACCCTTCGAGCCACTTCTGCTCGGCACCGCCGGTGCACGACCACATCTGGAGCTTCGCGGCGTTCTCGGTGGCGTTGTCGAGACAGTGGCTGGAGTTCCAGACGTTGATCGGGGTGAAGCCCGCGGCCTGCGCGGGTGATCCACCGGCCCAGGCCAGGGCCAACGTCGCCAGCACCGCGGTGACGAGCGCGAACAGTCTGCGTCGTTCGAACATGGCTCTTCTCCGTTCTTCCGTGCGGGTTCGCTGCGTTTTCCGTGCGTGCCGGGCAGCCTGGCGGGCCCGGGGACGGGTGTCCTGCGCTGTTCCGTTCAGCGGACCCGCTCGGTGTCGGTGTCGACGTCGACACCGGAGCGGTCGGAAGAAGCAGCCGATCCCGTGATCCCGGTGAGGCCGAAGGCGTAGGTCGCCACGAAGCCGACCAGGTAGCCGGTCAGCAGGCCTCCCGCGTAGATCGCCGCCGTCAGTGGCAGGGAGTTGTTCCCCGCCAGCAACGGGAACAGGGCCCACCCCGACGGTCCGATGGCCGTCGCCCCCACCTTGTCGCCCAGCGTCGCGAAGAACCCGACGAACGCCCCGCCCGCCGCCCCGCCCGCGCAGGCGGTCAGGAACGGGCGGCCCAACGGCAGTGAGACGCCGTAGATGAGCGGTTCGCCGACGCCCAACAACCCTGCCGGGAGCGCCGACTTGATGGTCGTACGAATCGAAGTGTCGTGGCGCAGGCGGAAGTAGACCGCCACCGCCGCACCCACCTGGCCGGCGCCCGCCATCGCCAGGATGGGCAACAGGACGGTGTAGCCCTGCTGTTCGATGAGGGTGGTGTGGATGGGGATGAGGGCCTGGTGCAGGCCGAGCATCACCAGGGGGAGGAAGAGGCCGCCGAGGATCAGACCGGCGAAGGGGCCGGTCGTGGACAGGAGCCAGTTCGCGGCCGTGCCGATCGCGGTGGAGATCTCGCCGGCCGCGTACATGAGGCCGTAGAGCGTCGCCAGGCCCGCGATCAGGACCGTCAGGGTGGGGGTGACGAGGACGTCGAGCGTCGCGGGGACCCAGGTGCGGCACCACTTCTCGACGTACGTGCCGAGCAGTGCGGCGGCGAGTGCGCCGAGCACCCCGCCCTGGCCGGGGGAGAGGGCGACCCCGAACGCGGTCACCTTCGCGACCCCGGGATACACCACGACCGCCGCCACCGCACCGCCCAGCACGGGCGTCCCGCCGAACTCCTTCGCCGTGTTGTGGCCGACGAAGACCGCGATGAGGGCGAGGAACGCGGAGGCGATGGCGGAGAGGGCGCCCGTCACTCCCGGGAGCCAACCCATGTTGATCAGCAGCCCGTTGAGGCCTGCCAGCACTCCGCAGCCGATCAGCGCGGGGATGAGGGGGACGAAGATGTTGGCGACCCGGCGGAGGAGCAGCTTGCCGGGGGTGGAGTTGCGGGCCCGCTGGTCCTCCTTCAACTCGGCGCCACGAGCGGCCAGTTCACCGGCAGCGCCAACGACCAGCTTCTCGAACTCCGGGGTCACTCGGGCCACCACCCCCGGCCCCAGCACGATCTGGTACGTGTCGTCGTCCACGACCCCGAGCACGCCGGGCAGTGCCCGTAGCGCCTCCTCGTCCACCAGCGACCTGTCCGCCAGGCCGAGCCGGAGGCGGGTCATGCAGTGGGCCACGGAGGTGACGTTCGCGGGGCCGCCGACGAGGGGGAGGATCGCGGCGGCGGTGGCGGCGGGAGAGGGCGAGGTGTTCACCCCACGAGCGTGCTGGTCAGCCGTCTGCCGCCGTCAGCGCCGCGCGCAGCCGGCCGCCGGACTCCTCCAGAAGGCGGGCGGCCGTCGGGCCGTCGACCCCGGCGAGGACCACCAGGATCGCGTTCTTCACCTCGCCGTCGGTGGCCGCGAGGGCCCGCTCGATCTCCGCGTCGTCCGCGCCGGTCGCGAGCGCGACGATCCGCCGGGAACGGGCGCGCAGCTTCTCGTTCGACGCCCGTACGTCGACCATCAGGTTCCCGTACGTCTTGCCCAGCCGGATCATCGTGATCGTCGACAGCATGTTGAGCACGAGCTTCTGGGCCGTGCCCGCCTTCAACCTCGTTGATCCGGTGAGGAGTTCGGGGCCCACGACGACCTCGATGCCGTGCTCCGCGGCCGCGGCGAGCGCGCTGTGCGCATTGCAGGACAGGCCGATGGTCAACGCGCCCTGTCCGCGCGCGTGCTGTACGGCGGCGATCGCGTACGGGGTCCGTCCGGAGGCGGAGATGCCGACCACCGTGTCGTCGGCGGTCAGCGCGAGCGCGTCGAGGTCGGCCTCGGCCAGTTCCCGGGAGTCCTCGGCGCCTTCGATGGACGTGACCAGGGCCGCCGGGCCGCCGGCGATCAGTCCGACCACCTCGGAAGGGTCCGTGTTGAAGGTCGGCGGACACTCGGACGCGTCCAGCACGCCCAGCCGGCCGGCGGTACCCGCGCCCATGTAGATGAGCCGGCCTCCTCTTCCCATGCGTTCCGCTACGGCGTCGATCGCGGCGGAGATCTCGGGGAGGCGTTGCGCGACCGCGGCGGCGACGGTGGCGTCCTCGGCGTTCATGAGGCGGGCGATGTCGAGGGTGGGGAGCTGGTCGATCCCGGCGAGTTCGGGGCGGAAGGCCTCGGTGGTGAGTGACTCCAACTCGGCACGGAGGTCACGGGGGTTGGACGTTGAGGTCATGGATCAGCGGCTCTTTCTGTTGTTCCTCGTCTGCGGGTGCGTTGTGGCTGGTCGCGCAGTTCCCCGCGCCCCTAAAAACATGGGCCAGCCTGCGTCTTTAAGGGGCGCGAGGAACTGCGCGACCAGCCCCCACCGGCCCGCAGACAGCCATGAACCGTCAGCGCCTATGCCGATGTGCCAGTGCCTCATAAGACGCCGACAACGCGGGCGCAGCCTGCTCATACGTCTGTTGCGCGACCCCGATGAACAAACAGTCCACCACCAGCAACTGACTCGTCCGGGACGACATCGCCGCCGGCCGAAGCTCACTCTCCCGCGCCGTGGACGTCGTAAGAATGTGATCGGCGTACTGGGTCACCGGCCCGTCCGGCCGCCCCGTGATCGCAACGGTCGTAGCCCCATGCTCAAAAGCCACCCGCAACGGCTCGATGACGTCACCGGTGGACCCGGAGTGGGTGATCGCGATCGCCACGTCCCCCGCCTTCAGCTGCACCGCGTTCGTGACGGCGAGGTGCGGGTCGCTGTGGGCGTGGGCTATGAGACCTATCCGCAGCAGCTTCTGGGTGAGGTCCTGGGCGACGAGCCCGGACGCCCCGACGCCGTAGATGTCGGTACGGCGGGCCGTGGCGAGCGCGGTGACGGCGGCGCCGAGCTGGACGGTGTCGAGTCCGGCGGCGGTGTCGGCGAGGGTCTGCTGCTCGTCGTAGGCGAGCTTCGCGACGACGTCCGCGATGGGGTCGTCGACGGCTATGTCGGTGGTGAGGGCGGGCGCCCGCCCGGACTGCTGCTGCGCGGCGAGTCCCGCCAGCGCGAGGCGCAGGTCGCGGTAGCCGAGGTAGCCGAGGATGCGGGCGGTGCGGACGACCGTGGCCTCGCTGGTGCCGGTGAGTTCGGCGAGGCCGGTGACCGTGAGGGCCGCGCAGCCGGCCGGGTCGGCGGCGACGGTCTCGGCGACGCGCTGCATCGAGCGCGTCATGGAGGGGGCGAGGGTGCGCACCTTGGCGGCCAGTGCGGCGGGTGGCGTACTCCCGGAGGCGCTTCCGAAAATTTCCTTCACTTCCTGGGTCACCTCTGAAAGATATTTTCGGACCGTGGTCCGGTCAAGAGTGCGCACAATGGGTGCATGGAGCCCAGTAGTGATCCCATAAGCCCCCTGGAACAGGCGCTGCACGCCGCCCGCGCCCTCGTGCTGGCCGATCTGGCCGCCGGTGAGGTCGTCGCGGCGGACGTGGTGTCCATGGTGGAGGAGTCCATCGTGCAGCGGCGGTGGTGGGTGGAGCAGTGGCCGGAGGGCGTGGAGTACGTCGCCGGGCTGGTCGCTCAGGACGTGCAGGACGCGCTGCTGGAGGCGTACGGACGCTGGCCCCTCTGCCCGGTCTGCGCGGCCGGCGACCCGCACGCCCTGGAGGTCGAACCGGAACTCGGACCCGACCCGCACTGGGTCTGCCACAAGGCGGGCGTGAAGGTCGTGGCCGTGGGAAACCTGGGCTCCCTGTGACCGTGTACATCGACCCACCGGCCTGGCCGGGGCACGGACGCCTGTGGTCCCACCTCGTGAGTGACGTCTCGTACGACGAACTGCACCTGTTCGCCGAGGAGTTGGGCGTACCGCGCCGGGCCTTCGAGCGGGATCACTACGACATCCCGTCGCATCGTTACGCGGACGCGGTGGCCGCCGGTGCGGTGGAGGTCAGGAGCCGGGAGGTGGTCCGGCTGCTGACGGCGGCGGGGCTGCGCAGGCCCAAGGGGCGGGCGCAGTGACGGAGTTGCCGCGCGCACAGTAACGGAGTTGCCGTGGACGCGGTAACGGAGTCGCTCAGCGCCCCAACTCGTAGGCGAACTCGCCCTCGACCTCGTCCTCGCTCACCTTCCTGAACCCCGCCCGGGTGACGACGGCCTGCGACGCGAGGTTGTCCCGCTCGATCGTCGCGAAGACGGTCCGTACGTCGTCCCGGGCCAGCGCCCACTCCGAGAGCGCGCGGAGCGCCTCCGTCGCGTAGCCCTGGCCGCGGGCGCCCGCCACCAGGTCGTAGCCGACCTCCGCGCGGCCCTCCTCGTCGGGGACGCCGTGGAAGCCCAGGCCGCCGACCGCGCGGCCGTCCTCGCGGCGGACGAGGGCGAACACGCCGAACTCCGGGCGGTGCACGCCCGATATGTAGGCCTTCAGCAGGAAGGTCGCGGCCTCCCGGGTGCCCTCGTACGGGCCGCCCTCGATCCACTCGAACCCGCCGTCGCCGCCCGAGACCAGGTCGCCGGCGGCCGCGGGGGTGATGCCCTGGAGGGTGAGGCGGTCGGTGGTGTGGACGAGGTTGTTGTGCCAGCGCCAGCCGGTGACGGGGGCGCGGCCGGGGAGGTCGCCGCGGCCGGTCGCCCACAGCAGGGTGCGCCAGTGGTCGGCGCCGGGGCGGACGTGCGGGAAGATCCGGCCGAGCACGAACTCGCTGAGTTCCGGGGCCGGTTGATAGGTCAGGCCCAGGCCCTCGGCGATGTCGTGCGTGTGCAGCAGCACCTCGGCGATGCCCATCGCGGCGAAGCCCTCGCGGTTCGCGCTGCGGAACGGGTACGGGTGGAACGCGCGTACCTCGCGGGGCGTGGTGCGGATCGCGGCGGCCAGCAGGGCGCCGGTCGTCTCGATGACGTCCAGGGCACCGGAGTTGTCGGTGCCCTCGTCGAAGGTGATGTCGAAGGGGACGTACGCGTGCTGCGCGCGCCCGGCCAACTGCCCCGCGTACGAGATGAGATCACCGGCGATGTGCTCGGCGGTGTACCGGCAGCTCCACTCCAGCCGGCCCGCCGTGGCCTTCTCCCAGTCCTGGCCGGTCGCCGTCCGGAGCAGTGCCACGGCCTCCGCGACGGCCGCCTCCACCTGTTCCCCACCCATGTCTCGCATGCGGGCAGGCTAAGTGGTGCGGGCCGGTCAGGGCGACAGCATTTCCAGCTCGCCGCGCAGGTTGTACCGCGCCGTCGCCTCCCACTCCGCCGCCCCGTACGGCGTCCTGAACAGCCTCGGCAGGTCGAGGAGTTGACGCAGGATCGCCGAACGGCCCGCCCGGAACGCGTCGTTGGGGACGAAGTGGTACTCCTCGCGGACGGCGGCCGTGTACGCGGCGTACGCCGACGGCGGCGCGGCCAGGATCGCGAGGTCCGCGTCGCACAGCACCTGGCCGTCGCGGTCGTCGTCGGCGGGGTCGTGCGTGACGGTGAGCCGGACGAGGCGGGCGACCTCGTCGGTCTTCGCCTCCGGCACGCCCGCCTCGGCCAGCGCCCGCTCGGCCAGCCGCGCCGACCGCTCCTCGTTCTCGGAACGGTCCGGGAGGTAGACCGCGTCGTGGAACCAGGCCGCGAGCCGTACGACGTCCGGGTCGTCGGCGTGTTTCTCCAGCACGTCGACGTGGTCGAGGACCGAGGTGAGGTGCGTGAGCGTGTGGTAGTGCCGCTGCGGCTCCTGCCAGCGGCCGAGGAGATTCTCGGCGTACGGCACGGGGTCGGGACCGCCGTCGGGTGTGCGGGCGGGCGTGCGGGCGCCTTCGAGGGCGTGGGTCCAGCGGGCGCGGAGGGCGTCGAGATCGGCCATGCCCCTCATTTTCCTCCCGCGTTCCCGCCATGCCGGAGGAACCGAACATCTTCGGGCGCGGGTGACGGTGTGACGGGGGTGATCTCGCGGCCCCCTCCCCGCCCGCGTACCCTGAGATTGGACTAGACCTGTAGCCGCTCCAGGGAACACGACGGAAGGGGTCCTATGAGCACGCGTGCAGTCCTGGAGGTGATCGCCCTCGGCGCCGAGGACGCGATCGCCGCCCAGGCCGGAGGCGCGGACCGTCTCGAACTGGTCACCGACATGGCGGCCGACGGACTCACCCCGCCGGTGGAGACCTTCGCCGCGATCCGCGCCGCCGTCGACATCGACCTGCGCGTGATGCTGCGCCTCGCGGACGGCTTCGCCGCGGGCGACGTGGACCGGCTCGTCCGGGTCGCCGGGGAGCTGCGGACCGCCGGCGCCGACCAGTTCGTGCTCGGCTTCCTCGCCCCGGACGGCTGCGTCGACCTGGACGCGGTGGAGCGGGTCGTCGCCGAACTGGACGGCTGCGCCTGGACGTTCCACCGCGCGATCGACCGCGCCGCCGACCGTGACGCCCTGCGCAAACAACTCGCGGACCTGCCGGGCCTGGACGCCTACCTCACCGCCGGTTCGCCGGACGGCGTCGACGACGGCCTCCCCACGCTGCTCCGCGAGGCGGCACTACGAGGGGAACCCGGGTACGAGCAGCGCATCCTGGTCGGCGGCGGCCTGCGCCTCGGCCACGTACCGACTTTGCTCGCCGCCGGGGTCGACGCCTTCCACATCGGCGGGGCCGCCCGTCCGGAGGGCTGGGAGCGGCCGGTGTCGGCGACGGCGGTGGGCGAGTGGCGGGCGGTGCTCGACGGAGCGTGAACCGCCCTTACGGTCAGGTGAGCTGGGCGGGCAGCGGAGCCGTGTGCGTGACGATCAGGCCCGACACCGCTCGGGTCAGGGACACGTACAGGCGGCGCAGGCCGGTGCGCTCGTCCGGTTCGCCGTCGACCACGGCCTGCGGCTCGTCGAGGACCACGTAGTCGTACTCCAGGCCCTTCGCGAGCGAGGCCGGGACCAGGGTCAGGCGGGTGTCCACGGTCGTCTCCTCACCCGGGTCGATGTAGCCGATGCCGGCCGCGGTGAGGGCCGCCGCCAGTTCGGGGATGCGGGCGTCGGCGGCGATCAGGCCCGTCGACCCCTCGTTGCGCAGCAACTCCTCGCAGGCGGCGACCACTTCGGCCGTACCGGTGATGGAGCGGAGGTCGAAGAAACCGGGGTTCTCACGGACCGAGGCGACGGGGGTCAGCCCCGGGGCGATGTGAGGGAGGAGCCGGGAGGCGTACGTGATGACGTCGGTCGGTACGCGGAAACCGGCCGTCAACTCCTCGATCACGCCGTCGGATTTGCCGAGGTGGGCCAGCGCCTCGTCCCAACTCCGGGTAGCCCAGGGCGTGGTGCCCTGCGCCAGGTCGCCGAGGACGGTCGCGGAACCGGTGGTGCAGCGGCGGCCGACCGCCCGGTACTGCATCGGGGAGAGGTCCTGCGCCTCGTCGAGCACGACATGCCCGAGCGAGTGCGTCCGCTGCACGAGATCGGTCGCCTCGTCGATCAACACGGCGTCCGCGGCCGACCACTTGGCGGCCTTCACGCTCCGCACCGCCTTCGCCCAGAGGATCGTCTTCTGCTCGTCCTCGTCGAGGATGCCGTCCGCGTGCGTGGCGAGGAAGTCCGCGTCGGTGAGCAGCCGCAGCACGAGCCTCGCGGGCTCGACCGGCGGCCACACCGCCTTGACGGCCGCCTTCACCGCCGCGTTGCGGGCCACGGCGTCCTGCACCCGGTCGTCCGGCGCCTCCCCGGACCGCTCCATCTGCACCAGCACGACATGCGCGATGCGCTGCGGAAGCGCATCGCGGGCGGCGCCGTAGCGGATGTCGCGGTCGAGCAACTCCCGCACGATGGCTTCGAGTTCGTACGCCGGGATGCGCCAGCGGCGGGAGCCGCGCACCACCATCACCGGCTCGGTCGGCACGGTGACGTGCGAGTAGATGGCCTTCCTCAGCACCTCGGCCATGCGGGCGTCGCCCTTGACGACGGCGGCCGGTGCCTCGTCGGTGCCCTGTACCTCGACGTGCGCGACCAGGTCGTCCACCGTGCCCTGGCGGACCGCCAACTCGCCCAGCGCGGGCAGCACTTGCTCGATGTAGTGCAGGAAGGACCTGTTCGGCCCGATGACGAGGGTGCCGGTACGGGCCAGCCGCTCGCGGTGGGCGTAGAGGAGGTAGGCGACGCGGTGCAGGCCGACGGCGGTCTTTCCGGTACCGGGCCCACCCTGCACGCACACGGTCCCGCCGAGTCCCGACCGTACGATCTCGTCCTGCTCGGGCTGGATGGTCGCGACGATGTCGCGCATCGGGCCGACGCGGGGCCGCTCGATCTCCTGCTGGAGCAGCTTGCTGGTGGCGGCGGCCTCGGCCGGGTCCATGAGGTGCTCGTCCTCGTACGCCGTGAGGTCGCCGCCCGTGTAACCGAAGCGGCGGCGCAGCGAGACGTCCTGCGGGTCCTTCTTGGACGCCCGGTAGAACGGCTGCGAGACCGGCGCACGCCAGTCGATGACCATCGGGTCGCCCTCGGAGTCGTGCACATGCCGGCGCCCGATGTAGAACTGCTCACCCTCCGCGCCCTCGGCCAGCTCGACGCCGGGTGCGTGCAGGTAGTTCAGGCGGCCGAAGAACAGCGGGGTGTCGCTCAGGTCGGCCAGCGCCTTGATGCGGTCGTCGATCTGGCGGGCGAGGACCGCGGCGTTGACCCAGTTCGCCGTGACGTCCTTGATGTCGAGCGACTCGGCGTCCTCGCGCATGGCGCGCAGCGCGGAACGGGAGGAGGCGAGGTGGGAGCGTTCGCGGGAGAGGGGATCGTCGGTCGGCGTGGACAAGGCGGTGCCTCCGGAGGACCTGCTGTGGCTGCTGGGTGGGTGGTGCCGACCGGTTTCCGTCCGGGCGGCGGCACTCCCTGCGGGGAGGCGGGCAAGAGCGGAGATTCTAGGTGAGGGCAACTGGCGGAGGCGAATGGTTTTACGGCCGCGTTGACGCCCGCGCCGATGGCCGCGTTGACGCCCTGCTCCGACGGCCGCGCGCGTGTCCCCTAGGGGACGACCCCTCCACCCAGGAGGGGAACGGGTCCGCCCGGAGGCGTACACGGGCGGCCCGCAGGTTGGCTCTCTGGACCGATGCCGACCTTATGTCCCAAGACGCACCATGGAGTCATGAGCGCAGCAACCATTCATCCGGCCCCCGTCCGCCCGTCCGGTGCCACACCGGTCGCCGGCGGCACCCACCCCCATCGCCTGGGCAATGCCCTCCGCGCCATAAAAGTGTTCGCGGGCGCCGCGTTCAGCGTGGTCGTCCTCGGTGAGTACGGCGAGGAAGCGGGCATACGCCGTAAGTGACCACCAGGGTCACCTACGGCCGGTGCTCAGCTCTCCGCGAGGATCTCGTCCGCGTCCATGATCCGGTACGCGTACCCCTGCTCCGCGAGGAAGCGCTGGCGGTGGGCGGCGAAGTCCTGGTCGATCGTGTCGCGCGCGACGACCGAGTAGAAGTGGGCCTTGTGACCGTCGGCCTTTGGCCGCAGCACCCGCCCGAGGCGCTGTGCCTCCTCCTGACGTGAGCCGAACGTGCCCGACACCTGGATGGCGACGGTGGCCTCCGGCAGGTCGATGGAGAAGTTGGCGACCTTGGACACCACGAGCACGCTGATCTCCCCCTCGCGGAAGGCGCCGAAGAGCTTCTCCCGCTGCGCGTTGGAGGTCTCGCCCTTGATCACGGGCGCGTTCAAGTGCTCGCCCAGCTCGTCGAGTTGGTCGATGTACTGCCCGATGACGAGGATCTGCTGACCGGCGAAGCGCCGGACGATCGCCTCCGTGACCTTGCGCTTCGTGGCGGTGGTCGCACAGAAGCGGTACTTCTCCTCGGCCTCGGCGGTGGCGTACGCGAGCCGCTCGGAGTCCGTGAGGTTGACCCGCACCTCGACACAGTCGGCGGGCGCGATGTAGCCCTGCGCCTCGATCTCCTTCCAGGGCGCGTCGAACCGCTTCGGCCCGATGAGGGAGAACACGTCCGACTCCCGGCCGTCCTCGCGCACGAGGGTCGCGGTCAGCCCGAGCCGCCGCCGTGCCTGGAGGTCGGCGGTGAACTTGAAGACGGGCGCGGGCAGCAGGTGCACCTCGTCGTAGAGGATGAGCCCCCAGTCGCGGGAGTCGAAGAGCTCCAGGTGGGGGTAGACGCCCTTCCGCCTGGTGGTCAGCACCTGGTACGTGGCGATGGTGACGGGCCGGATCTCCTTGCGCGTCCCGCTGTACTCGCCGATCTCCTCCTCGGTCAGCGAGGTCCGCTTGATCAGCTCGTGCTTCCACTGCCGGGCGGAGACGGTGTTCGTGACGAGGATCAGCGTGGTCGACTTGGCCTGCGCCATGGCCCCCGCGCCGACCAGGGTCTTCCCGGCACCACAGGGCAGCACGACAACGCCACTGCCGCCGTGCCAGAAGTTCTCCACGGCCTGCTTCTGGTAGGGCCGCAGCGCCCACCCGTCCTCGTCCAGCTCGATCGGGTGCGCCTCGCCGTCGACGTACCCGGCGAGGTCCTCGGCCGGCCACCCCAGCTTCAGCAGCACCTGCTTGATCTGCCCGCGCTCGGAGGGGTGCACGGCCACGGTGTCGGGGTCGAGCCGGTTGCCGACGAGCGGGGCGACCCGCTTCGACCGCAGGATCTCCTCCAGCACGGGCCGGTCGGTGGTGGTGAGGACGAGCCCGTGCGCGGGGTGCTTGCTCAGCGTGAGCCGGCCGTAGCGGTCCATGGTCTCGGCGATGTCCACGAGCAGCGCGTGCGGCACGGGATACCGGCTGTACTCCACGAGCGCGTCCACGACCTGCTCGGCGTCGTGCCCGGCGGCCCGCGCGTTCCACAGCCCCAGCGGTGTCACCCGGTACGTGTGGATGTGCTCGGGCGCCCGCTCCAGCTCGGCGAACGGCGCGATGGCGCGCCGGCAGTCGTCGGCTCGCTCGTGATCGACCTCAAGGAGAAGGGTCTTGTCGGACTGGACGATGAGGGGGCCATTCACGCGCGACTGCCTTTCTGCGGGGCTCGCCGGGCCTGGAGGACTCGGGACGGCCAAACGTCCAGTGTGCACTACCGGCCGATGATCACAGCCGGGCTCTGAGAGGGTGAGGCCATGGGCGAACTGGTGGACCGGGTGGACGAACAGGACCGGATAATCGGGACCGTGGACCGGGGCGAGGCCATCGCGCAGCACTGGCTGCACCGCGTCGCGACGACCGTCTGCCGGGACCGGGAGGGCCGCATCCTGGTGCACCGGCGGGCGGCGGACATGTCCCGGTTCCCGGGGCAGTACAACTTCATGGTCGGCGGCGCCGCGGAGGCCGGGGAGTCCTACGAGGAGGCGGCGGCCCGTGAACTCACCGAGGAACTCGGGGTGCGGGTGCCCGTCCGGTTCGCCTTCAAGTACCTGTGCCGGGGCGAGATCAGCCCGTACTGGCTGGGCCTTCATGAAGCGGTGGTCGACGAGGAGATCACCCCCGACCCGGACGAGATCGCCTGGCACGCGTGGGTCACGGAGGACGAGCTGCGGGAGATGGCCGGCCGCCCGACGTTCGTGGCGGACTCCGTCCACGCGCTGGCCCGCTACCTGAGCTGACCCCCGCGCCCTACTCCTCCGCCAGCTCGGCGACCCCCGTCACCCGGTGCAGCGGATACGTCCGCGTCTCCTCCGCCGTGTGGTCGTACGCCGTGACGAAGCCGCCCTCCACGCGGATGGGGGCGATGACGCGCTGGCTCGCGGCGCCCTCGGCGTTGACGTAGCCGATCCAGAGGGTGGCGCCGGTGAGGACGGCGGCCTGCATGGTGGCGAGGGTCTCGGCGGAACTGGTGCGCGGGAGTTCGCCGTTCGGCGAAGTCGTCGTGGTCGTTTTGAGGGGCGTCGTGGAGGCGCGGTCGCCCGCCCTGATCGCACGGACCGCCGCCGACAGGAGGGTCGTGTCCGGGGTCGGCGGGCCGTCCGGTACCGGTTCGGGGGCTGTGCGCGGCGGGGTGCGGTGGGCGTGGGCGCGGGTGATGACGACATCGCCGTCCGCGGACTCGGCGGCCGGCGCGAAGCCCATCGCGCGCAGCCCGTCGAGGAGCGCCGCCGGGTCGGCCTGCGCCGCCAGCACGGTCGGCGCGATGCGGCGCAGCCGCAGGCCGGCCGACCGTTTGTCGGCCAGGATCTCGCTGAGCACCGCGTCGTCGTCGCAGCGCACGTACGCCGAGGCCACGCCGATCCGCAGATGCCCGTGCCTGCGGGCCACGTCGTCGATCAGGTAGGCGAGGGGCTGCGGGACGGGCGTACGGGAGTGCGCGGTGAGGAAGTCGTGCAGGTCGGAGGCGGACCGCCCCGCGTCCAGCGCGCGGCGCACCGAACCCGGCGTGAAGCGGTAGACCGTCGCCCCGCCCTTCGACTCCACGTCCGCGAGCACGTCCAGCATGTCCGCCAGCGGCCGCTCCAACGGGCCCGGCGCCACCGCCGTCAGGTCCGCCTGGAGCAGCACGTGGTCCAACGGCTCGGGCAGGAGCGGGGCAAGCAGCCGAGCGGCGGCGGCACTTGCGGCGGCCTGCTCGGCGGGGGAGAGGGGGTCGGGGGGAGTGGGCGGGCGGTGGTGATGATGATGGACGGGGAGCTTGTCACCGGGGCCGGAGTGGTCGGTCGCGCCGGCCGGGTCGACGACACCTGCCGGGTCGGCTGCCGCACCCCGCGGCCCCAACAACGCCCGCCCCTGCGCCGACAGCGCTCCCCGCCCCGTCACCCCCAGCATCTCCGCCTCGCCCAACGTCCACCGGGCAAGGCGACTGCGCAGATCGTCGTCCCCCTGAGCACCCGCCGGAGAGCCCTCGGTACTTCTCTGCGCACCCCCCGCCCCCCGGACCGGCCGCTCCCACCGCAACCGCGCCAGCACCGACTCGGCGGACGGCGAGGCGCCCTCGGGGAGCCCGGCGAGAAGACCCAGCACCCGGTGCCGTACCTCCGGAGCCGCCGACCGGTCCAGACCGGGACCCAGCGCGGACAACGTCCGTTCCTTCGTGTCCCGCCCGCCCACCAGCCCCGACGTCCGGGTCGCCGTCAGCCACGCCTCCGCGAGCACGGCCCAGCGCTGCGCGGCGGGCAGCTCCAGCCACTCGTCGTGGGCCGGGGTCGCCGCGTACCGTTCGTCCGCGTTGCCGTCGGAGGCCAACAGGCCCGCCGCATAAGCGAGTTCGACCCAGAAGGCGGCGACGGGCTCCGCCACGTCCAGCGCGACCGCCGTCCGCTTCAGGTCGCGGACGCTGAGGCCGCCCGCGCGCATCACCGTCGGCCCGCCCTCGTCCCAGTCCTTCAGCAGCTCCTCGACCGTCGCCAGCGCGGTGTACGCCTGCCCGGCCGCCGTCGTGTCCACAACCTGTGGACGGTGCGTCGCCTTCGCCTCGACCACCGGCGCCACCGGCTCCGTCTCGCGGTGCGCGCGCCCGGCCCGCAGATGCAGGGCCACCTCACGCGGGAGTACGACCGTGCCGGGCGCGGTCGGCAGCAGCAGCCCCCGGTCGATGAGCCAGCGCAGCCGGGCCGCCGGCTCGGCGGTCACCTGGCCGTACGGCGGCCCCCAGACCAGCCGGTTCAGCACCTCCAGGGACTCCTCGGGGGCGCGGGCGAGCAGCGCCTTCATCCGCCTGCGGCCCGTGAACAGCTTGGTGAGCGAGGCCACCGCTGACACCGGGTCATGCGTGGAAGGCAGGCCGGCCGCCGTCACGATCTCCTGGACCCGGCCCGGCGACATGCCCGCCGTGGCCTCCGCGACCGTAGGACCGAGGCCGGTCGGCGACGGATGCTGCGGCGACGGTGCCAGCAGCTCACGCGCCGTCCGCACCAGGCGCAGCCGGTCGTCCGCGCCCCACACCAGCGCCTGCTCGCGCAGGGTCGTAAGGGCGCGCGGCAGCGCGTGCACGACGGCGGCGTCGCGCGCGTCGCCCGCCATCAGCCCGACCAGCTCGTCGTACGACGCCGGGTCCGCCGCCACGGCCAGGGCCTCCGCCGTCTGCAACGCGAAACGGTCGAGCCGCTCCAGCGCCCGGACGACCGACCCGCGGGTACCGGCCCGGGTCGCGAGCTGGGTGAGGTCGGTGGGGACGGGCGTGATGAGGTCGGGGCGGCTGCGCAGCAGCGCGGCCAGGGAGGTGTCGTCCCTGGTTCGGAGTGCCTCCGCGAGCGAACGGGGCGGCGTGGCCGGGGTGCTCATCCGACCCACGGTAGCGGGTGCGGCGCCCGGGCCGGTGTCGCCCGCGCTTCCGCACCCGGACACGACCCCGCCTCACGACCCCGGACGAGGGCACCCGCGCGCGTGCGGCGACACCCCGTGCGGCGGCGACAGAACTCCCTTCGGCTGAAGCATCTCCGCGCGCGGGCTGCGACTCCCTGCCCCTGCCGGCGGGCACCGGGTGCGCGGACGATGACTCCCCGCGCCTTCGCCCGGGGCACCCGCGCGAGGACGGCGACCTCTTCCGCCCCCGGCCGAGGACAACCCCGCGCACCTACGGCGACCACCCACATCCCCTTGCCCCCACCCCGCCCCGCCGTACACCCCCGATGCGCGGGCCGACGTGAGCCCCGACCTGCGCTACGGTCGTTCCGGCGGGGTATCCAACGCACCCGCCCCGGAGGGGACTTCGTGGGTATCGAGAGCGACCAGGTCGTCTACGAGTATCTGAGCCGCGTCGGTGACGTGGCGCAGCAACGGCAGCTGCCCTCGGTCACGCGCATGCGGCTCGTGTCCGAGCTGCGCAACGAGATCGACCGACGGCGTGCCGGGTCCACCGTCGACACCCCGGCCGCCGTCCAGCGCATCCTCAAGGTGCTCGGCAGCCCGGACGAGGTCGTCGCCGCGGCCGGCACCGGCGCCGGCGTCCCCCAGGCACCGACCGCCTCCGTCCCCGTACAGCGGGACCACGAGGACGATCTACGGCCCAAGGGCCTGCGCCGGGTCGTACCGCTCCCGCGTACCCGCCTCACCAAGTCCGCGCCCGAACCGGCGTCCCCGCCCGACAACTCCGCCTCCTCACCGCACCTCGCGAGCGCGTCCGACCTCGGCGCGAGCGTCATGCAGCCCGACTGGTGGCGGGTGGAGAACGGCAACGGGTTCGCGCTCGGCGACAGCGTGCCCGGGTTCACCGGCGGGGTCGAGATCCCCGAACTCCTCAAGCCCCCGCCGCCGAAGGAACCGCTGAAGGAGACCCCGAAGGAGACGGCGAAGGCACCGGAGCAGGTGGCCGCACCGGTGATCGAGCAGGCGCCGGAGATCCCGGCCCGCCGGCGCCGCATGGTCCCGCGGCTCCCGGCGGGCCGCTGGTCCAACCCTCTCCTCCTGATCGCCGCCGCGCTGCTCGTCGTGGGCGCCGTACTCGGCAACTGGTTTGCGCTGCTGCTCGGTTGGCTCATCGCGTACGCGTCCCGGCGACTGTCCGACGCCGAGACGAAGTGGGCGGTGATCGGCCTCCCGACGGCGGCCGTCGCGGCGGGAGTCGTCTGGCTGTGGGGCAGGAACACCGGCCGCTGGGGCACCCACATCGCGCAGGGTCACATGAGCGACGCGATCGCCGGGACCTGGCCGTGGGTGGTGCGCGGGGCTGCGGTGGCGTCGGCGCTGTACCTGGTGTGGCGGTCGCAGCGGCTGCGGTAGGGCGCTCGCGAGACCGGTGGGCCCGGTGGGATTGTCGTAGCGACTGGGCACAATGGCCCATATGACCTCGCGCGCCCAGAACAGTGATCAGCCAACCGCCCCTCCCGCCCTGACCGTCGGCTTCGACCTCGACATGACCCTCATCGACTCCCGGCCCGGTATCCACGCCTGCTATGTGGCGCTGGCGGAGCGGACCGGGACGTACGTCGACGCCGATCTGGCGGTCACCCGGCTCGGGCCGCCGCTCGCGGACGAGTTGATCAACTGGTTCCCGGCGGACGAGGTGCCCGCCATGGCGGACCTGTACCGCGAGATGTACCCGTCGATCGCCATCACCGCGACCCTCGCGATGCCCGGCGCCCCCGAGGCGATCGCGGCCGTGCGGGCGGCCGGTGGGCGTGCGGTCGTCGTCACCGCGAAGTACGAGCCCAACGCGAAGCTGCACCTCACGCATCTCGGCATCGACGCCGACGCCGTGATCGGCAACCTGTGGGCCGAGCAGAAGGCGGAGGCACTGCGCGAGGAGGGCGCGAGCGTCTACGTCGGCGACCACGTCGGAGACGTGCGCGGCGCCCGCACCGCCGAAGCGCTCGCGGTCGCGGTGGCGACCGGCCCGTGCGACCCCGACGAACTGCGGGCGGCCGGGGCGGACGTCGTGCTCGGCGATCTCACCGAGTTCCCACGATGGCTTTCGGACTACCTTTCGGCACGCGCCTGACGGCGTCCCGCGGCGACGGACTGGAGCACGCCCGCGGCGGCGAGCAGGAATCCGACGCCCATGAGCATGCTCAAGAGGTACATGTACGTCGGAAAAGGCGTCGTGTGGAGCAACAGCGGTACCACGGTGACGAGTGTGGCCACCGCACCGATGAAAAAGACGATGGCACCGGCACGGATCAGTCGGTCACCGGCCGCGGCGGAATTCGTTTGGGTTTTGTCGCGCACTGGACCAGGGTAGTTCCCTGCGCAAAGGAACAACCCGGCGACGTCTTGTCACCGGCCTGAAGACCATTAGCCTTGGTACCGGCGGGTCCCGACGACCCGCCGGTCTGCTATCCGAAGCAGTTTTCCGACGAGTACGAGGACGAGGACAGACGTGCCTACCGGCAAGGTCAAGTGGTTCAACAGCGAGAAGGGCTTCGGCTTTCTCTCCCGTGACGACGGCGGTGACGTCTTCGTCCATTCCTCGGTTCTGCCCGCCGGAGTTGATGCCCTGAAGCCCGGACAGCGCGTGGAGTTCGGGGTCGTCGCCGGTCAGCGCGGCGACCAGGCCCTCTCGGTGACCCTGCTCGACCCGACCCCGTCGGTCGCGGCGGCCCAACGCAAGAAGCCGGACGAACTGGCCTCCATCGTCCAGGACTTGACGACCCTCCTCGAGAACATCACCCCGATGCTGGAACGCGGCCGCTATCCCGACAAGCCCGCGGGCGCGAAGATCGCGGGCCTGCTGCGCGCGGTCGCCGACCAGCTGGACGTGTAGAAGTCCGGGAGATTCAGCGGAACTTGAGGGTCCAGGAGAACCGGGAACCTAGGGAAATTCGAGCGAGTCAGGGCCGAGGGGCGGCACCAGCCCCTCGGCCGCCGCACGCGTGAGCAGACCCCGGATCGCCGCGTACCCGTCGTCCCCCAGGTCCGCCGTGAACTCGTTGACGTACAGGCCGATGTGCTGGTCGGCGACGGACGGGTCCATCTCCTGGGCGTGGTCCATGACGTACGGGCGGGAGGCCTCGGGGTCGTCCCAGGCGGCGCGGACCGACGTACGGATGGAGTCGGCGAGCAGGTTCAACCGCTCGGCGCCCAGCGACCGCTTCGCGATGATCGCGCCCAGCGGGATCGGCAACCCGGTCGTGGCCTCCCAGTGCTCGCCCATGTCCGCGAGCTTGTGCAGGCCGTAGTTCTGGTACGTGAAGCGCGCCTCGTGGATGACGAGCCCCGCGTCGACCTTCCCGTCCCGCACGGCCGGCATGATCTCGTGGAACGGCATGACGACGATCTCGCCGACCCCGCCCGGAATCGTGTCCGCCGCCCAGAGCCGGAAGAGCAGATACGCCGTCGAGCGCTCGCTCGGCACGGCGACCGTGCGCCCCGTCAGATCGCCCGGCCCCCGGGTGAGGACCAGCGGCCCGCACCCCCGGCCCAGCGCACCCCCGCAGGGCAGCAGCGCGTACTCGTCGAGGACGTAAGGCAGCACGGCGTACGACACCTTCAGGACGTCCAACTCACCGCGTTCGGCCATGCCGTTGGTGATGTCGATGTCCGCGAAGGTCACGTCGAGCGCGGGCGCGCCCGGCACCCGGCCGTGCGCCCAGGCGTCGAAGACGAACGTGTCGTTCGGGCAGGGGGAGAAGGCGATCTGTAGGGGCTCAGTCGAAGGGGTCATGCCTGTTCCAACTCTCCAGTACGGGCGCGCACTTCCCGAACCCCTCCGTCAGGGCCGCGAGCGCGTCGCCGATGCGCCAGGCGGCGCGGTCGCGCGGGCCGACGGGGTTGGAGACCGCGCGCAGTTCCAGGACGGGGATGCCGTGTGCGGCGGCGGCCTCGGCGACCCCGAAGCCCTCCATCGCCTCCGCGAGGGCGCGGGGGTGGCGGGCGCGAAGTTCCGTGGCGCGGGCGGCAGTTCCGGTCACCGTGGAGACGGTGAGTACGGCTCCGGTGCGGGCGCCGGTCGCGGCCGCGAGATCCCGTACGAGTGCACTCGGCGGACGGTGGGTGACGGCGCCGAAGCCGAGTTCGGTGACCGGCAGGAAGCCGTCGGGGGTCTCGGCGCCCAGGTCGGCGACGGTGATCTCGTCGGCGATCACGAGGGAGCCGACGGGCGCCTCGGGCTGGAAGCCGCCGGCGATCCCGGCGGAGACGACGAGGTCGTAGGAGGCACCGGCGAGGGCGGTGGCCGTGGCGGCGGCGGCAGCGGCGGGACCCACCCCGGCGGCGATCACGTCACAGGTGAAGCCCATGGAAGGTGTGAACGCCCGTGCCACCGCGTCCCGTTCGGCCGGGACGGCGGTGGCGACGAGGATGTGCGGGGCGTTCGTGGTCAGGAGTCCTTCTTGAACTTGAAGGACCACAGGCCCTTGACCGTCTTGTCGCCCTCCTTGATGGAGACGACGGTCGAGTTGCCGGTCGCCCCGTACTGGGTGTTGAAGAACACGCTGCCGGGGATCGTGCGGTACGTCTTCTTGCTGGAGTCGGTCAGCGGCTGACCGTTCATCAGGATCGTCCAGCCGTTCTCGGCGATCTTCGGGTCGACACCGAAACGCACGGTGTCGTCCGGGTCCACCGAGATCGACGTCGAGGCCTTCAGGCACTTCGCCAGGTCCGCGGTCTTCACCGCGTCGCCGTCGTTGTAGCAGGTGGCCTCGGTGTGGACCGAGTTCCTCCCGACGGTGATCGTCGAGACCGGCGTCGGCTTGTCGCACGCCGACAGGACGAGCAGTCCGGCGGAAACGGCGCCGGCGGCGGCGACGGCGCGGCGGCGTCGCACAGCGGATTGCATGGTCATGGGGCGAAGGTTATCGGGCCCGTCCAGTCCTCCCCCCACGTGGGGTGCGGCGCGGCGGGCCGGGTGGTGCGGGTTAGGCCACTCGCGGGCGTCCGCCGGTCCCGTGACGTGCCGAGGCGAGCAGCCCGCGCAGGGTGGTCAGCCAGCCCAGGGCGATGACTCCGGCGGCGAGGGTGAAGCCGAGGGCGCCGTTCAGCGGCATGACGATGCCGATCGCGCCGCCGAGCACCCAGGCCATCTGGAGCATCGTCTCGGACCGCGCGAACGCCGAGGTGCGCACCAGCTCGGGCACGTCCCGCTGGATCAGCGCGTCCAGGGACAGCTTGGCCAGCGCCTGGCAGAACCCGGCCGTGGCCGCGAGACAGGCCACCAGGACGGCGCCGAAGAAGATCGCGGCGGTGATGGCCGCGCCCAGGACCAGCGCGACGACCGTCACGATGATGAGTTCCGGGGCCCGTTGCCGCAGCCAGGACCCGACCGCCGTGCCGAGCGCGTTGCCCACGCCCGCCGAGACGGCGACGATGCCCAGCGACACGGCCGCGCTCTGCCCGGTCATCGGGTGCTCGCGCAGCAGGAACGCGAGGAAGAAGGTCAGGAAGCCGGAGAGCCAGCGCAGCGCCGCGTTGGCGCCGAGCGCGTGGGTGACGGCGATGCCGACCGTGCGCAGCCCCGGACGCTTGACCTCCTTGGGATGCGGGCCGTGCAGATGGTCCTCGTCCGCCGCGAGCAGCGCCGTGTCCTCGCCCTTGGCCGAGTCGACCTTGGGGTCCAGGGAGAACGACAGGACCGTACCGGCGACGAAGATCACGAAGGCGCCGTAGAGCGGCCAGGGGTCGCCGATGGCGTGCAGGCCGCCCGCGATCGGGGCGGCCACGCCGGTGGCGAGGAGCCCGGCGAGGGTGACTCTGGAGTTGGCCTTGACCAGGGAGATGCGGGGTGGCAGCAGCCGGGGCACCACGGCGCTTCTGACGACGCCGTACGCCTTCGAGGCGACCAGAGCGCCAAGGGCGGCCGGATACAGCTCCAGGCTGCCGCTGGCGACCGCGCCGGAGATGATCAGCGCGAGGAGGGCGCGGGCCAGCATCGCGGCGGCCATGGCGGCGCGCCGCCCGTGCGGGAGTTTGTCGAGGAGGGGCCCGATCACCGGCGCCAGGACGGTGAACGGAGCCATGGTGATCGCGAGATAAAGAGCGACCCGCCCCCGCGCCTCATCGGTCGGGACGGAAAAGAAGACCGTCGAGGCGAGGGCGACGGTGATCATGACGTCGCCGGCGCCGTTCACCGCGTGCAGTTCGATGAGCTTGCCGAGGCCCGACTCGCCCGCGCCGTGCGCGTGGGTCGCCTTGCGGATGCCGCGGGCGGTACCGGTGACGGGGAAGTGCAGGGCACGACCCATCGCGCGGACGGAACCGCTCACCCGGCCCGAACCGCCACCTCGGATGTTCCCCTTCGTGCCACCGATCCCGGTGGCACCTTGGGGCGACCTCGCGGCTGCCACCCCGTCATAGTGCCCCGAGAACGGCGCGAGTAGTGCGGTTACCGCACGTATGGAGGCGTACAGGGGTGGATTCAGTGCCCTTGCACAGGTCTCGGTACGACCGCCGCACAGGTCTCGGTATGGCCGCCGCACAGCGCCCGAGGGACCGTCGGTGTGGGCGCATGGCGCGGGAGAAGGTAGCGTGCGTAGCGCGCCGTGGCGATTGTTCTCGGCCGCGCGCCTCTCGGCCATCCCGCAGAATGGATGGCGTAGGCGTGCCCGAGCGCGATCGGGCGCGGACGTCGACGCGGCCCTCCACCAGTGCCTCCAAGGGCCTGGTACATGTCTTTCAGCCGCTCCGTCCGCTCCCTTCGCCACAACAGGCGCACCCGTGAGACGGCGTAGGAGAGAAGCGATACCTGTGAGCGCAGCGACCACGCGAAGCCGCACCCCCGACCGCCTGTGTGCCGAGGCCGTCGACCTCGCCCGTGCCGCAGCCGAGGAGGCCGCCGCGCCCGGCGTGGTCGGCGAGCATGCCGGCTTCGAATCCGAGGGCGACCGTGTGGTCACGCACTTCTTCGAATGCAAGGAGTTCGGCTACCGGGGCTGGCGCTGGGCGGTGACGGTCGCGAGGGCGTCCCGCGCGAAGCTGGTCACCCTGGACGAGGTCGTCCTCCTCCCCGGCCCCGACTCCCTCCTCGCCCCCGAATGGGTCCCGTGGAGCGAGCGCCTCCGCCCCGGCGACATGGGCCCCGGCGACCTGCTCCCCACGGACGCCGAGGACCTGCGCCTGGAGCCCGGCTACACGGGCGAGGACGAGCCCCCGCCGAACTCCGCGGTCTCCGAGGCGATGGCGGAACTGGTCGAGGCGGAGGACGCGGAGGTGACGGCCGGGGTGCCCGCGGCGCTCCCGTTCGCGCCGACGCGCGGCTCGATCGCCTCGGTGGCGGAGGAACTGGGCATCCGCCGCGCCCGGGTCCTCTCCCGCTACGGCCTCCACGTCGCCGCCGACCGCTGGGAGGACGGCTTCGGCCCGAAGACCCCGATGGCCCAGGCGGCCCCCGCGGCCTGCGTCAGCTGCGGCTTCCTGGTCGCGATCGGCGGCTCCCTGGGCCAGGCGTTCGGCGTCTGCGCGAACGAGTTCTCCCCGGCGGACGGCCACGTCGTGTCCTTGGCCTACGGCTGCGGTGGCCACTCGGAAGCGGCGATCATGCCCAAACCGCCCCAGCCGCCGCCGCACGTGATCGACGAGACGATGGTCGACCCGTTCCCGCTGCGACCGGCGCCGGACTCGGGGTCGGTCTCGGTGGGGGCGGACGAGGAAACGGCGGAGTTGGGGCACTCGTAGCAGCCGCGGCGGGCGCGGCGAAGGTGGCTCAGAAGCCCAGATACGTGATCTGGACGACGTAGACCCGCTCGCTGCGCACGACGACCTGGTACGTGAACATTCCGCCGGGGACGACGATGTCGCTGCCCTTCGGGTCGATCCCCGCGTGGGCCCGGCCGTGGACGTGGAGAGCCTCGGCGGCCCTGACCAGTTCAGCGGCCTTGCGTTCCACGGCGGCGAGGAAATCGGCGGGAGCGGTGCGGGCGGCCTCTTCGGCGCCGAAGGCGTACTCCCATTTCCAGCTCACCCGCGAACAGCCTTCATGGCTTCGTCGAGGACCGCGCTCAGTTCCCCGAGAGCTTCCCGCGCGACGGCCGGATCCTCGTGCTCCAGGTTGCTCTCCGCGCGGGCGTAGCGGGTCGACAGATCGGGGCGGCGGGCGATCTCGATCTCCCTGGCCCAGATCAGGACCCAACTCTGCACTGGGCTGAGGGACTGCCACTCGACTGCCTTGGCGAAGGCGTCGTCCTTCATGGCCTGCATCTCGTCCAGCCGACCCGGCGCGACGACGGCAAGGGCGGCACGCAGGGCATCGGGCGTCAGCTCGGGGCGGGGGATCAGCTCGTGCCCGTGGTCGGCCTGAGTGCTCATGGTGTCCTCCAGTGGGTGCCCCGGCCAGAGTATCGAGCCCGGATGCAGCGAACAGGACAGAACGGTCTCAGGCGGCGGCGACCGGAGTACGGCAGTCATGGCAGTGTCCCGGGGTCGGTGAGCGGAAGGCGCGGTCGCAGCCTTCGCAGTTCTGGAGCGGATGCCGTACGGCTGGTGGCGGGGCCGGGGCGCGGAACGGTGGCGGGGCCGGGAGCCGGGCCGTCAGACGGTGGGCCAGGAGGGCTGCGGGTTGGCGGAGGTGGTCGGGCGGCAGGTCCGTGGTCAGCGCGTGGCGTACGGCCGTGGGGACCACGTCCCGCTTCAGCCACGCGGCGACTCCCTGCGCGAGGTGGGCGGTGTCGCAGGCCGACAGGAGCAGGCGGGGGTCGTGACGCCGGAGGCCCGTGAGGAGGTCCGTAGCCTGCTGGATGAGCGCGGGGGAGGGGTGGGCCGGGCGCGGTACGGGAGGCAGCGCCTTGCGGGGTGTGTGCTTCTTCGGCTGCTTCAGTGCTGCCGGGGCATGGCTGTCCCTACGGCCGCTGCCGGGCTGGTTGCACGAGATCGTGCGGGTGATGATGCGGCCGTCGGGGACCCGGTGCCGTTCGCGACGCAGGTAGCCGTGGGTCTCCAACTCCCGTAGCGCGGCGGCGATTCGGGTCGTGCCCTCCGGGAAACGGGCCGCGAGCGACTTGATGTCGACGCGGGCCCCTGCCGGGAGGGACTGGATGTGGACGCCGAGTCCGATCGCGAGCCCCGACAACTCCGGGTGCTGGGCGAGGTGGTTGCCGATCACCGTGAAGCGGGCGGTGTGGCGGGCGTTGTCGTGCGTGAGTCCAACGCCGGAGTGCCCTGAACGGGGGTGCCGCTGGTTCGGGTGTTTGTCGGCGGCGTGCCGGGACTGGGCGCGCGGGGGCGCGGTAATGTCGCGTGTATCCATCGGGAAGCTCTTATCTTCCTTGGTGGTCAGGCCCTCGCCTTGGGATTGCCGTCCCGGCGAGGGCCGTCGTATGTCTGGAGTTGTTTCTGATGTGCCGAGTTGGTGTCGCGCTGAGCGTAGATCACGCAACCTGCCCGGAATCCAGCCCAGTTGATGATGTTCACCCGGATGGGTGAATCGCGAGCCTCGCTGCCGGGAGGGTGGGGTGGGGCTTGGTGGAGGTTCTTTCACCGTCGTGGTTCTTGGGGAAAGGCGCCCCTTGCACCGGAGTTCGGGTTTCCGGGGTTCGGTGCGCGGTCCAGTACCAGTTCGGCCCAGACCGTCTTGCGGGGGCGCGGTCCCGGGTCCCAGCCCCAGCGGTCGGCGAGCGCCTCGACGATCAGCAGACCCCGGCCCGACTCCCCGTCCTGCGTGGGGTCTTGGGGGAGCGGCGGACGGTCACCCCGGGTGTCGGAGACCTCGATGCGCAGGATGCCGGCGACGACGTAGAGGGTGAGTCTGAAATCCCGGCCCGGTACGCGACTGTGCGTGGCCGCGTTGGTGGCGAGGTCGGCGACGATCTGGCGGGCCGGGTCCAACGGGATCGCCCAGGACCGGAGTTGTTCGGTGGCCAGGAGACGGGCGAGGCGGGCGCCGCGTCGGGTGGGGGACAACTGCACCGTGAAGTTACGCACGGGGTTGTCGAGTTGGGGTTCGGGCTGGGCTTCGGGCTGGGCTTCGGAGGCGGCGGTTTCTTGGATCACGTCACTCAGCGTGGCCGCGCGTGCTTACCGTGAACAGTGACATGGCCGTTGCGTACGGTGACTGTCCAGGCGTTGTCCGGTCGTGTCCAGGCTGTCGGGACGGGTCGCGCGGGTAGGGGCGTCGCGGCACGGTCGTACGGATCAGGAGGGGTGCGGGATGAGCGAACCGGAGCGGGTCAACGGCGAGGCGGATGAGCCGGGTTGGGAGGTGGACCCGGACGACGAGTGGGGGTTGGCGGTCCTCGCGACGGTGGGGCGGCAACTGAAGCTGCGGCGCGAGGCGGTGGGGATGCGGGTCCCGGAGTTCGCGGTGGCGGCCGGGTACGGAGAGGACCTGGTCTACAAGGTCGAGGGTGGGAAGCGGATCCCCCGGCCCGAGTATCTGGACAAGGCGGAGGAGGTGTTGCGGGCGGATGGGCTCATCTCGGCGATGAAGGAGGACGTCGAGAAGGTCCGGTACCCGAAGAAGGTGCGGGCGCTGGCCAAACTGGAGGCACGGGCAGTGGAGATCGGGGTGTACGAGTCCAGCAACATTCCCGGCCTGCTACAGACTCCCGAACACGCCCGAGCCCTACTGGAGTCATGGCAACCAGCCTATTCACCGGAGGACTTGGAAAGTCGAGTGGCCGCTCGCATCGCCCGGCAGAGCGTCTTCGATCGGTCACCTGCGCCCGCGCTCGGCTTCGTACTGGAAGAGGCAACGCTCCGCCGCAAGGTTGGAGGCACAATGGTGCGGCGACAGCAGTTCGAACGTCTGCTGGAGGTGGGGCGGTTGAACAACGTCACGCTTCAGGTGATGCCGATGGACAGCGCGGCCCATCCCGGCATGAGCGGCAGGATCGAAGTGCTGAAGTTTGAGGACGGCACGGCGGTGGGGCGTTCCGATGGTGCGTTCAATGGTCGTCCGACCTCAATTCCGAAGCAGCTTCGCATCCTTGAGCTGCGGTATGGCACCATCCGGGCGCAGGCCCTCCCGCCACGGGAGTCGCTGGCGTTCATCGAGCAACTGCTGGGAGAGACATGATCCGCGAGCCCGAACTGGCCTGGTTTAAGAGCAGCTACAGCAGCGGTCCCGATGGCGACTCGTGTGTTGAGATCGCCACCGTCCCCGGCACCGTCCACGTTCGTGACTCCAAGACCGTCGAGGGCCCTCGGTTCACCGTCACCCCGGCCGCGTGGACGGGTTTCGTGCACCAGCTGGGAGAGGTGTGACGGCACCTGAACTGACCTGGCCGACTTAGTCCCCACCCCCGACACTCACCCTCAAAAGGTGTGACACCTCCCGCCGAAGTGGCCTGGACGGAGTTCGTCACGCGTCGGTGAACGGGTCGCCCAGGACGCCGGCCAGGCGGATGAGTCCCGGGCCGTCTTCGTCGGGCGTCACCGCCGCGTAGACCGTGTAGGTCCAGGCCCGCTCCGCCGCGTATCGGGGCGCCCAGGTGAGGACTTCGTCGACGTCGACCTCGCCCAGGACCTCGTACTCGTACGCCGTCACCGCCGCCACGTCCCAGAAGTAGACGCGGTAACGGGCATGGTCCTGCTCCCACGCGGTGTCACGGGGATCGATGCCGCGAATGTCCATGAAGCGAGCTTAGGGACACGAACGCATCCATCCCGCCCCCGCGCCCTTCCGCAGGTGGGAGTCTCCCCAGCCTCCGGCGACCCCCCGCACCGGACACCCTCCCCGGCAACCCCACCTCCCTCCGCGCGGTACCTTCGTCGCGACGTCGATGAGGAGAGTGAACGTACGTGAGTAAGTTCGTGCGGCCCGCTGCCGAGGGTGCCGATCCGTTCGGGACCGCCCGTCTGCGGCGTGGGGTGCTCGATGCCTGGGCGACCAGTCCGGCCCGGTTCCGGGAGGACGCCAACGCCGAGGAGGATCTCGTCCTCGGCGGGTACCGGGACCGCCTCGTCGTCGAGCTCGCTCAGAACGCCGCCGACGCCGCCGCGCGTGCGGGCGTGGCAGGCCGGCTGCGGCTCACCCTCCGCGACGGCGTCCTCTGCGCCGCCAACACGGGCGCCCCCCTCGACGCCACCGGAGTCGAATCCCTCTCCACCCTCCGCGCCTCCGCGAAACGCGACGCCGGTGACAGCGCGGTCGGCCGTTTCGGCGTCGGGTTCGCCGCCGTCGTCGCCGTGACCGACGAACCCGCCGTCGTCGGGCGGCACGGTGGTGTGCGCTGGTCCCTCGCCGAGTCCCGCACCCTCGCCGACGACACCGCCCGCCACAGCCCCGGACTCGGCACCGAGATCCGCCGCCGCGACGGCCATGTCCCCCTTCTCCGCCTGCCGTTCGCCGCCGAGGGCACCGCCCCCGACTCCTACGACACGGTCGTCATCCTCCCGCTGCGCGACACCGCCGCCGAGGATCTCGCCGAGCGCCTCCTCGGCGCCGTCGACGACGCTCTCCTCCTCGCCCTCCCGGGGCTGACCGAAGTCGTGGTCGAGGTGGGGGACCAGGCGCCCCGCACCCTCCTGCGGCGCACCGAGCGCGCCGACACCGTCGTGGACGACAGCCGGGACGGGACCACCCGGTGGCGTACCGTCGCCGCGCACGGGGAGCTGGCCAAGGAGCTGCTCGCCGACCGGCCCGTCGAGGAGCGGCTGCGGCCGTACTGGTCCGTCACCTGGGCCGTACCCGTCGACAAGGACGGCACTCCCGCCCGCCCCCGCACCAGCCCCGTCGTGCACGCGCCCACCCCCAGCGACGAACCCCTGGGCGTACCCGCCCTGTTGATCGCTTCCCTCCCCCTCGACACCACTCGCCGCCATGCCGCCCCCGGCCCGCTCACCGACTTCGTGGTGGAGCGCGCGGCGGACGCGTACGTCGAACTCCTCGCCGCCTGGCGGCCGGTGACCACCGGCATCATCGACCTCGTCCCCGGCCCGCTGGGCAAGGGGGAGCTGGACGGCACCCTGCGCCAGGCGATCCTGGAGCGCCTCCCGCGCACCTCCTTCCTCCCGCCCGCCATCGAGCCCGACGGCCAGGGCGACGACGACTCCGACCTGCCCGAGTCGCTACGGCCCCGGGACGCCGAGGTCGTCGAGGGCGCCGGTTCCGACACCGTGCGCGTCCTCGCCGAGGTGCTGCCCACCCTCCTCCCCGCAGGGCTCGAACGACGCGTGGAACTACGGACGTTGGGCGTCGCCCGAGTCCCCCTCACCGACGCCGTCGACCGGCTGGCCGGACTGGAGAAGGACCCCGGCTGGTGGCGGCGGCTCTACGACAGCCTCGCGGGCGTCGACCCCGACCGGCTGTCCGGGCTGCCCGTCCCGCTCGCCGACGGCAGGACGACGATCGGGCCACGCCAGGTCCTCCTCCCCACTCCCGACTCCGCCCGGGTCGAACCCGAAGTCCTCGCCCGGCTCGGCCTCAAGGTCGCCCACCCGGACGCCGCGCACCCCCTCCTGGAGAAGCTCGGCGCGCTGCCCGCCACGCCCCGCGCGGTCCTCACCACACCTCAGGTACGGGCCGCCGTGGCCGCCTCCATCGACGACGAGGGCGGCGCCGTATGGGACGAACCCGCCCCCGACGCCGAGGAGTTGGCGGACACCGTCCTCGCACTGGTCCGGGACGCGGGTCTCGAACCCGGTGACGAACCCTGGCTCGGCGCCCTCGCCCTGCCCGACGAGGAGGGCGAACTCGCGCCCGCCGGTGAACTGGTGCTGCCCGGCAGCCCGTTCGCCCAGGTGATGCGGGAGGACGAACTCGCTTTCGTGGACTCCGAGTTGGCCGACCGCTGGGGCGAACAGCCCCTCGCCGCCTGCGGAGTCCTCGCCACCTTCGCCCTCGTCCGGGCCACCGACGTCGTCCTCGACCCGGACGAACTGGAGCCCCGGGACAGCGACTTCGCGGAACCCGACGACCCCGGCCTGCTGGACTCCGTGGACGTGTGGTCGGAGGACGTCCTCGACCGCTTCCCCGACACCCCCGTACCCCCCGTCGCCACCGAACTCGTCGCCGTCCGCGACCTCGACCTCGTCGACGACGACCGCTGGCCCCAGGCCCTCGCCCTCCTCGCCCAGCCCCCGCTCCGCGACGCGATCACCCAACAGGTCCGCGTCCTCCTGCCCGACGGCACGCACGAGCTCGTACGGCCGTACACGGCTTGGTGGTTGCGCGGCCACCCGGTGCTCGACGGCCGCCGCCCGGCCGGCCTGCTGGCAGCCGGCGGTGACCCCCTCCTGCGCGGTCTCTACGACGAGGCCGACGCGACCGGGTTCGACGACGAGCAGGTGCTGCGGGCCCTGGGCGTACGGACCTCCGTCGCCGCGCTGCTCGAAGAGCCGGGTGGGGCGGCCGAGTTGCTCGACCGGCTCGCCGACCCGGACCGCGAGGTCACCGGCACCCAACTGCACGCCCTGTACAGCGCGTTGGCCGACCTCGACCCGGAACAGGTGACCCTCCCGGACGACCTGCGCGCCGTGGTCGACGGCGAGGTGACGGTCGTGGACGCGGCGGACGCCGTGGTCGTCGACTCACCCGACCTGCTCCCCTTCACCGCCGGCGTCCCCCTCCTGCCCGTACGGCCCTCCAGGGCGGCCGAGTTGGCCGAACTCTTCCAGGTACGGCGGCTCAGCGAGTCGGTCACCGGCGAGGTCACCTCCGAGGGTGCCGAGCACGACGTACCGGAATCCGTCCGGGTCCTCCTCGGACCGCTCACCCCCGCGACCTACGTCGAACACGACGAGCTCGTCATGGACGGCGTGGAGATCGACTGGCGCCGGACCCGGGACGGGGTGCTGCACGCCTCGACCCTGGAAGGCGTGGCCGCCGGCCTGGCCTGGGCGGCCGGACAGTGGCCCCGCCGCTTCGAGGTGGCGGCCCTGCTGGAGGACCCGACGCGGACACGGGAGCTGGCCCGGGACCGGTGGTTCGACTGATTCGACCGAGCGGACCGGCGATCTTCCCGGCGATCTTCACGGCCGTTCCGAAAAAAGTTCACGAGTCGTACAACCATTCCCTTTCGTCGTGAATCTGATCAGCTGAGCCAACAGGCTCCACGATCACTTCTCTACCTGGGGACCCCATGCGTATGCGTGCCATCCTCGGCGTCGTCACCGGCGCCCTGGCCCTCTCCGCCCTCGCCGTACCTGCCGCGCAGGCCGACGAGGTGCAGGGGGACACCACGATCTCGGGCGTCGTGGTGAACGGCGGCAAGGCGGTCGTCGTCGGTGCGACCGCGAAGAAGACCATCACCGTCAGCTTCACGGTGAAGGACGCCTCGGGCGTCGGCTGGGCGCAGGCGATCCTGTACCACGGCGCGAACATCGACTCGGCCGACAGCGGTGCCGTCGCCAAGAGCAGCGACGGCCGCTCCACCTGCACCAAGGTCAACGCCACGACGTCGACCTGCAAGTCGTCGTACGACCTGGAGCCGGGCTCCAACCTGATCAACTCCGTGGCCGGCGGCTGGAAGGTCTGGGCGATCGCCACGGGCAAGGACAACGACTACGTCCAGAAGGACAACGCGAAGACCTTCCAGGTCCAGCGCCTGTCCAAGCTGACGGTCAACGCCGCCCCGGAGCCGGTCAAGAAGGGCAAGACCATCACGGTCACCGGCAAGCTGACCCGCGCGAACTGGGACGCCGGTACGTACTCCGGTTACTCGACCCAGCCGGTGAAGCTCCAGTTCCGCAAGAAGAGCGCCAGCACGTACACCACGGTCAAGACCATCAAGACGAGCTCGACGGGTGCCCTCAAGACCACCGTCAAGGCGACGGTCGACGGCTACTTCCGCTACAGCTTCGCGGGCACCTCGACCACCCCGGCGGTCAGCGCCGCGGGTGACTTCATCGACGTGAAGTAACCCGGACGCCCTGCGGGGCCTCCGCACTTCACCATCAGTTCGCAATACCCGTACAAAAACTGATTCCGGCGTACAACCCTCACCACCGGTCGCGAATCAGAACACGTGAGCCAACAGGCTCCGCCATCACTTGGGCCCCGGCGCCGACGACGAGCCGTTCGGAACGACCAGCGCGCCGGGGCCCCCTTTCCCACTTGGGGAACGCATGCGCATAAGCGCCACCGTGGCCGCCGTCTCCGGCGCCCTGGTCCTCTCCGCCTTCGCCGTACCGGCCGCGCAGGCCGCGGGCTCCGACGCCGGCTCGTACCGCTCGGACGTCGCGAAGATCCGTGCGGCCGCCCACGCCGCCTCCGGCAAGAACGCCCTCGCCGGCTCCACCGTCGCCACCCCCGCCGACGACCAGCCGTACGCGCTGGACGTCACCTTCTCCAACCTCAAGGTGCACGGCGGCAAGCCGATCGTGGTCGGTGCCGCCGCCCACGTCTCCGTCCCGGTCACGTACACGCTGACCCACGGCGCCGACGTCGACGTCACCGCGTCGGACTTCTGGACCGACCTGTACCTGTACAAGGGCTCGTCGACCGAGCCGACCAACATGATCTTCGACGACGACCTCGCCACCTGCACGGTCACCTCGGCGACCGTCGCCTCCTGCAAGGGCTCCCTCGACATCTACCCGGACCTGGGCGACCTGTCGAGCACCGACGCCGGTGCCTGGAAGGCCGGTGCCGAGGCCATCGCGTGGAACGGCCAGGACCCGACCAGCGACAGCATCGACATCACCAAGGTCGGCTACGCGGACAAGAGCGGCTTCGCCTCCCCGAACGTGCAGCGCCTGTCGAAGCTGACGGTCAACGCCGCGCCGGAGCCGGTCAAGAAGGGCAAGACCATCACGGTCACCGGCAAGCTGACCCGCGCGAACTGGGACACCAACAAGTACGCCGGTTACTCGACCCAGCCGGTCAAGCTGCAGTTCCGCAAGAAGAACTCCAGCACGTACACCACGGTCAAGACCATCAAGACCAACTCCACGGGCAACCTGAAGACCACCGTCAAGGCCACGGCCGACGGCTACTTCCGCTACAGCTTCGCGGGCACCTCGACGACCCCGGCGGTCAACGCCGCGGGCGACTACGTCGACGTCAAGTAGTCAACTCCGGTAGCTCCCCGCGCCCCTGCTTTTAGGCTTTTAGGGGCGCGGGGCTGTGTCAATATGCGGCTCCGCCGCGCGGGCGCGACCAGCCCCCACCGGGCCCGCAGCCGACGAACCGCCTGTCAGACGGAGCCTTCACGCGGGTACACGGCGATCGACCAGCCTCCACACCAGCTCCAACACAACCCCCGCCACCCCCGAAATCCCCACAGCAACCCAGGGCATGGTCACCCCCACCAGCTTCAACGCGAAGAAGTGCTGAAGCCACGGCACGACCAGCACGACGACGAACGCCGCCCCCATCGAGGCGACCAGGGTGATCCGCCACCAGGTGTACGGCCGCGCAATGATCGCCAGCACCCACATCGAGATCAGGAACAGGGTCAAGGTCGCAGCGCTCGTCTCGGCCTCCAACGACCCCTTCCCCGTGTAGTGGTGACGGGCGATCAGATACGTCACGAAGGTCGCCGCCCCGGCAATCACCCCACCCGGAATCGAGTACCGCATCACCCGCCGCACAAAGTGCGGCTTGGCCCGCTCCTTGTTCGGCGCCAGCGCGAGAAAGAACGCCGGAATCCCGATCGTCAGCGTCGACAACAGCGTCAAGTGCCGCGGCAGGAACGGATATTCAACCCGCCAGCACACCACCAGCACAGCCAACAGCACCGAGTACACCGTCTTCACCAGAAACAGCGTCGCCACCCGCGTGATGTTCCCGATGACCCGACGCCCCTCCGCGACCACCGAAGGCAGCGTCGCGAAGCTGTTGTTGAGCAACACGATCTGCGCGACGGCCCGGGTCGCCTCGGACCCCGAGCCCATCGACACCCCGATGTCGGCGTCCTTCAGGGCGAGTACGTCGTTCACCCCGTCCCCGGTCATCGCGACCGTGTGCCCGCGGGACTGCAACGCCCCCACCATGTCCCGCTTCTGCTGCGGAGTGACCCGCCCGAACACCGTGCCCTCGTCGAGGGACTTGGCCATCTCCCCCTGATCCGAGGGCAGTTGACGGGCGTCCACGACCTGCCCGCTGAGCCCCAGCTTCCCGGCCACCGCCCCGACGGACACCGCGTTGTCCCCGGAGATGACCTTGGCCTGCACATCCTGCTCGGCGAAGTAGGCCAGCGTCTCGGCCGCGTCGGGCCGCAACCGCTGCTCCAGCACCACCAGCGCCGTCGCCGAGGCCCCCCGCGCGACCCCGGGATCGTCCAGCTCACCCGAGACCCGCGCCAGCAACAGCACCCGTAGCCCTTGCTCGTTGAGCCGCCCGGTCTCGGCCAGCGCGGGATCGTCCGCACCCAGCAGCACATCAGGGGCGCCGAGCAACCACGTACTCGACTCCCCGTTCCCCTCGCTGAAGGACGCCCCGCTGTACTTGCGCGCCGACGAGAACGGCAGCGACTCCACGCACCGCCACTCCTCGCTGTCCGGATAGGCGGTGATGATCGCCTGAAGCGACGCGTTCGGCCGCGGGTCAGACTCGCCCAATGCGCCCAGGACTTTGCGTACGTACGTCTCGTCGGCCCCGCCGAGCGGACGCAACTCGGTGACGTCCATGCCGCCCTCGGTGAGCGTGCCCGTCTTGTCGAGGCAGACCGTGTCGACGCGGGCGAGGCCCTCGATGGCCGGAAGTTCCTGGACGAGGCACTGTTTCCGGCCAAGCCGGATGACACCGATCGCGAAGGCCACCGAGGTGAGGAGGACCAGCCCCTCGGGCACCATCGGGACGATCCCCCCGACCGTCCGCGCGATCGAGTCCTTGAACCCGTGCTGTTTGACGACGAGTTGGCTGATCACCAGGCCGATCGCGGTCGGGATCATCATCCACGTCACGTACTTGAGGATCGTCGAGATACCGGTCCGCAGCTCGGAGTGGACGAGCGTGAACCGCGAGGCCTCCTCGGCGAGTTGGGCGGCGTACGCCTCACGCCCCACCTTCGTCGCCTCGAACGCGCCACCGCCGGCGACCACGAAACTCCCCGACATGACCGCGTCCCCCGGCCGCTTGACGACCGGATCCGCCTCACCTGTGAGCAGCGACTCGTCGATCTCCAGCCCGTCGGCCTCGACGCACTCCCCGTCGACCACGACCTTGTCACCGGGCCCGATCTCGATGAGATCACCGAGGACGATCTCGGAGGTGCTCACCTCCACCGCGGCCCCGTCACGCCGTACGGTCGGCTTCGACTCACCGATCACCGCGAGGGAGTCGAGGGTCTTCTTCGCCCGCCACTCCTGGAAGACCCCGATCCCGGTGTTGGCGATGATCACGTACCCGAACAGGCTGTCCTGGACCGGCGCCACGAACAGCATGATCAGCCAGAGCACGCCGATGATCGCGTTGAACCGGGTGAAGACGTTGGCGCGGACGATCTCGCCGAGGGAACGGCTGCTGCGCACCGGGACGTCGTTGACCTCCCCGCGCGCCACCCGCTCGGCGACCTCGGCGGTGCTGAGTCCATGGGCCCGCCGTGCCGGGATGGGCACGGGGTGCACAGGATCGAGTTCGGCGCCCGCGTCGGTGTGCGTCATGCATTCGACGGTACGTGCGGATTTACGGCTTCACCCGCCGAGTGCCCGGAAGATCCGACCAGGGGAGGACGGCGCGTGGGGCGGGGTGATGCCTGGGGTGTAGGGGAGGGTCCTCGCTCCGCAGCAGGAACTTCTCAATCCGCAGCAGGGGAGGGGGTCTCCGTGGCCGAGACAGCCGCCTCGGCCGCCAGCCGCTTGAGCGCCGCGTCACGCCCCCGGACGTACCAGATACCGATCAGCCCGAGTCCGCTCCCGGCGAGGCAGGTCCACAGCCACCACAGATGACCGTGGTCGTCGAACCAGCCGTAGAAGGGGAGCTGTACCAGGAAGAGGACGAACCAGAGGATCGTGAGGCCGATGATCGTCGGGACGATCGGGCCCTCAAGGGGCTCAGGTGCCTCGTGTGTCGGTGTCCACTTCGCCATGCCCCCAGCTTACGAGGCGGGACAAGACCCGTGGATCTCCGTGTGTCTACGCGCGGAGATAGCGCCTGACGTCTTCATATGTTCATACTGAAACGGTTTCCGTCTGTCCACTTCTGCTCGTAGGAACATCCAATGCAGACCGCCCTCGACCGCTACTTCAAGATCTCCGAACGGGGCAGCACGCTCCCCCGCGAGATCAGGGGCGGGTTCGCCACCTTCTTCGCGATGGCGTACATCATCGTGCTGAACCCGATCATCCTCGGCAGCGCGAAGGACATGTACGGGCACCACCTCGACAACGGCCAGCTGGTCACCGCCACGGCGGTCACGGCCGCGTTCACCACCCTCCTCATGGGCGTCATCGGCAACGTGCCGATCGCGCTCGCCGCCGGACTCGGCGTGAACTCCGTCGTCGCCCTCCAGCTCGCGCCGCGCATGACGTGGCCGGACGCGATGGGCATGGTCGTGCTGGCCGGCCTGGTCGTGATGCTGCTGGTCGCCACCGGGCTGCGCGAGCGCGTCATGAACGCGGTGCCGTACGGACTGCGCAAGGCCATCTCGATCGGTATCGGCCTGTTCATCATGCTGATCGGGCTCGTGGACTCCGGGTTCATCTCCCGCATCCCGGACGCCGCCCAGACCACCGTCCCGCTCCAGCTCGGCGCCGACGGTCACCTCAACGGCTGGCCGGTCCTGATCTTCATCCTCGGCGTCCTGCTCACCCTCGCGCTGATCGTCCGCAAGGTCTCCGGCGCGATCCTCATCTCGATCGTCACGATGACCGTCCTCGCGGTGATCGTGAACGCGGTCGCGACGATCCCCTCTTGGGGCCTGACCACCCCGAAGTGGCCCGGAAACCCGCTCGCCACCCCGGACTTCGGCCTGATCGGCAAGTTCAGCCTGTTCGGCGGCTTCTCCAAGGTCGGCGTGCTGACCGGCGTGCTCTTCGTCTTCACGGTCCTGCTGTCGTGCTTCTTCGACGCGATGGGCACGATCATGGGCATCAGCGACGAGGCCAAGTTGACCGACGGCGAGGGCAACATGCCCGGCATCAACAAGGTCCTCTTCGTCGACGGCATCGCGGTCGCCGCCGGCGGCGCCAGCTCCTCGTCGGCGACCACCTGCTTCGTGGAGTCCACGGCCGGTGTCGGCGAGGGCGCCCGCACGGGCTTCGCGAACGTCGTCACGGGCGCGCTCTTCGCCGTAGCGCTGTTCCTCACGCCGGTCGCCACGATGGTCCCGTCCCAGGCGGCCACCCCCGCGCTGCTCGCGGTGGGCTTCCTGATCCTGGCGGGCTCCGTCAAGGAGATCGACTGGGCGGACTACACGATCGCGATCCCGGCCTTCATCACGATGGTGATGATGCCGTTCACCTACTCGATCACCAACGGCATCGGCATGGGCTTCATCACGTTCGTGGTGCTGCGGCTGGTGGCGGGCCGGGGCCGGGAGGTCCCGGTGCCGATGTACGTCGTCGCGGCGGTGTTCGGGTTCTACTACCTGATGCCGGCGCTGGGTCTGACGTGACCCGCGTTTCCACGGGCCGTCACGTGACGCCGTAGAACTTCTCCGTCTCGTCGACCGCGGTCTGGAACCGCTCGTCGAAGTCGTCCCGGATGAGCGTCTGGACCACATAGTCCTGGACGCTCATTCCCCTTTTCGAGGCATGGTGTCGGAGCCGTTCGAGCAGCTCCCCGTCTATCCGCAGGCTGAGCACGCTGGTCCCCATATGGACGAGGGTCCGGGGCGGTTCCGGGTGGTGGGTGACGTTCCGCGCCGCTATCACTCATATGGGTGACGCGATGTTTGCCGGGGGGTGCCCCCGGGCCCCCAGGTTCAGTGGCCAGGGTCACGGGCATCTCGGCGTGTCGCCATTGGTCTTTAGCGAGAGTAATGAGTTACGCTAAAGAACATGCCGGACCTAACCCATGGCGACGACGCTGCCGCTGTGAACTCCCTGCGATCAGCCGTGATGCGGTTGTCCCGTCGACTCAAGCACCAGCGGGTCGACGAGTCACTGAGCCCCACCGAGATGTCGGTGCTCGGCACCCTGTCCACCTGCGGCAGCGCGACCCCTGGCGAGCTCGCTCGCAAGGAGCATGTGCAGCCGCCCTCGATGACCCGCATCGTGGCGCTGCTCGAAGCGAAGGGTCTGGTCCAGCTGGAGCCGCACCCCGAGGACCGGCGCCAGAAGGTCGTCACCAAGACCCCCCAGGCCGAGGCGATGCTCGAAGAGAGCCGCCGCAAGCGCAACGCGTTCCTGGCCGGCCTGGTCGACGGCCTCGACGAGGACGAGTGGGCGAAGATCGTCGCCGCCGCCCCCGTGCTGGAGAAACTCGCACACCTGTAAATCCCCCTAGCAGCGAGTGAGTCGTAGGGGCGCCCGGTGTCGAGAGGGCGAGCGCGCGGAGGCCCGAAGGGCCGAGCACGGTCGAGCTCTCGACACCGACAGAAAGCGCCCCGTAGGCGAACGAGCAAAAGAAAGAGGAGGCGACCTTTTGAGTTCGGGAACCGGAGCAGACTCCGCACCCGCGCCAGCCACCCCCGACTCCCCGCCCGCCCCATCCGGTAAATCCTCGATGTTCAGCTCGCTGAAGATCCGGAACTACCGCCTGTTCTTCATCGGCCAGGTCGTCTCCAACACCGGCACCTGGATGCAGCGCATCGCCCAGGACTGGCTGGTCCTCAGCCTCACCGGCTCCTCCGCCGCCGTAGGCATCACGACCGCCCTCCAGTTTCTGCCGATGCTGCTCTTCGGGCTCTACGGCGGTGTCCTCGTCGACCGGCTGCCCAAGCGGCCCACACTGCTCGTCACGCAGTCCGCGATGGCCCTCACCGGCCTCGCCCTCGCCTTCCTGACCCTCTCCGGCCACGTCCAGGTCTGGCACGTCTACGTCGCCGCCTTCGCCGTCGGCCTCGCCACGGTCGTCGACAACCCGGCCCGCCAGTCCTTCGTCTCCGAGATGGTCGGCCCCGAGCAGCTGCAGAACGCGGTCAGCCTCAACTCGGCGAACTTCCAGTCCGCCCGCCTGGTCGGCCCCGCCGTCGCGGGCGTCATGATCACCGGCGTCGGCACCGGCTGGGCGTTCCTCTTCAACGGCCTGTCGTTCGTGGCGCCGTTGGCGAGCCTGTTCCTGATGCGCAACCGCGACCTGCACTCCGTCAAGCGTGCCCCGCGCGGCAAGGGCCAGCTCCGCGAAGGCCTGCACTATGTCGCCGGCCGCCCCGACCTGATCTGGCCGATCGTCCTCGTCGGCTTCATCGGCACGTTCGGCTTCAACTTCCCGGTGTGGCTGTCGGCCTACGCGGACGACATCTTCCACGCGGGCGCCGGCGCGTACAGCCTCTTCAACACCCTGATGGCGGTCGGCTCCCTGATCGGCGCCCTCCTCGCCGCCCGCAGGGGCACTACCCGCCTACGCGTCCTGATCGCGGCGGCGGCGGCCTTCGGCCTGCTGGAGGTCGTAGCGGCCGTGGCCCCCTCCTACTGGCTGTTCGCCCTCCTCATGATCCCGATCGGCATCGCCGGCCTGACGGTCAACGTCACGGCCAACACCGCCGTCCAGATGGGCACCGACCCGGCCATGCGCGGCCGCGTCATGGCCCTGTTCATGATGGTCTTCATGGGCGGTACGCCGGTGGGCGCACCGATCGTCGGCTGGATCACCGACGCCTACGGCCCCCGGGTGAGCTTCGCCCTCGGCGGTGTCATCGCGGCCGCCGCGGCAGCCACGATCGGCGTGATCCTGGCCCGCATCGGCGACCTGCGGCTGTCGTTCGACTGGAACCACGGCCATCCGAGCGTGGCCTTCGTCCCGCGCGAGCGGGAGCAACTGACCGCGGCGGCCTGAGAGTTGGGGCGCGGCCCCGGAGGGTGATGGCTACATCTGGCTACACCCTCCGGGCCAGCACCTGTCCCGGCCACTGGTCGTCCCCGACGACGAACGCCTCGGTCGCCGTGAACCCGTTGCCCTCGTAGTAGGCGACGAGCTTGCGGTCGCCCCCCGCGTAACAGTCCACCCGCAGCAGGGAGATCCCGGCCCGCCGCGTCTCCTCCACCGCGTGCGCGAGCAGCGCGCTGCCGACGCCGTGACCCTTGAACCGGCGGTCGGAGGCGAGGAGATGGACGTACCGCTCGGGCTCGTCCACGGCGTCGACGTACGACCCGGGGGAGTCGGTGAGGGTGAGCGTGCCGGCGGCCACCCCGTCGACCTCGGCGATGTAGGGCGAACCCTGCGCCACATACCGCTCCACCATCGCCACGGCCTTCGGATTCGCCGACCACGGCGTGTTGCCCCACTGCCCGGTACGCCCCTGCGCGACGAGCCACGCCACCGAACTGTCGAGCATGCCGAGTATCGCGGGGATGTCGTCGGGCCCGCCGTCCCTGATGCCGATCGCCATAGCCATGACCCCATGGTGCCAGCGGGCAGTGGCAGTCTGGTGCGCATGAGACTCTTCGCCGCCGTACTGCCCCCGGAGGACGTGACGTCCGAACTCGCCTCGGTGGTAAAGGAGTTGAGAGGCCTCCCGGGCGCGGACGAACTCCGCTGGACCGGCCGCCCGGGCTGGCACTTCACCCTCGCCTTCTACGGCGAGGTCGACGAGGACGTCGTACCCGAACTGTCGGCCGGTCTGGAACGGGCGGCGCGCCGGACGGAGCCGTTCGGGCTGGCGGTGCGCGGGGGTGGGGAGTTCGGGCAGGGGCGGGCGTTGTGGGCGGGGGTGGAGGACGCGGGGGCCTTGCGGGTGCTGGCCGACCGGTGTGAGGCGGCGGCGCGGGAAGCGGGGGTGGCGATGGCGGAGCACCGGCGCTATCGCGCCCACCTCACCCTGGCGCGGAGTCGGGAGGCGGTGGACGTACGGCCGTATCTCGACCGCCTCGACGACTTCGCGGGGCGGGCGTGGACGGTGGGCGAACTGGCGTTGGTCCGGAGCAACCTGCCGAGGTCGGGCGTACCGGGGGAGCAGCCGCGGTACGAGGCGGTCGCCCGCTGGGGTCTGGGAGCGGCCGGTTAGGCTCGGGTACGTGGACCCGAAAACCCGGAACCGGATCATGGCCGGTGTGCTTGTGCTGTTGTTCGTTGTCGTGGGGCTTGCGGCGGCCCTCGGTAAGTGAGGACTGGGGAACTGCGGGTCGAAAGTCGGCTGCGGGCCGAGTGTGGCTGGTCGCGCAGTTCCCCGCGCCCCTTAAGGGGCGCTGTCCTCACGGCGTTTGCCACCAGCGGGAGCTGGTCGCGCCCACGCGGCGGAGCCGCAAATGTCACAGCCCCGCGCCCCTTACGGGGCGCTTGCCTGAACGGCGTTTACCAGGCGAAGGCCTCCGGGGACGGCCCAGGACCCGGGAAGATCTCGTCCAGTGACCCGAGGAGTTCCTCGCTCAGTTCCAGCTCTACGGCCCTCAGCGCGCTGTCGAGTTGTTCGGCGGTGCGGGGACCGACGATCGGGCCGGTGACGCCGGGGCGGGTGAGGAGCCAGGCCAGGGCGGCCTCGCCGGGCTCGATGCCGTGCTTGTCGAGGAGGTCCTCGTAGGCCTGGATCTGGGCGCGTGAGGTCGGGTTGGCGAGGGTGTCGGCGGCCCGGCCGCTCGCCCGGCGCCCGCCCGAGACCTCCTTCTTGATGACCCCGCCCAGCAGCCCGCCCTGGAGCGGCGACCAGGGGATGACCCCGAGGCCGTACTCCTGCGCGGCCGGGATGACCTCCATCTCGGCGCGGCGCTCGGCGAGGTTGTAGAGGCACTGCTCGCTGACGAGCCCGATGGTGCCGCCGCGGCGGGCCGCGATCTCGTTCGCCTGGGCGATCTTGTAACCGGGGAAGTTCGAGGAACCGACGTAAAGGATCTTGCCCTGCTGGATGAGGGTGTCGATCGCCTGCCAGATCTCCTCGAAGGGGGTGGCGCGGTCGACGTGGTGGAACTGGTAGATGTCGATGTAGTCGGTCTGGAGCCGCTTGAGGCTGGCGTCCACGGCGCGCCGGATGTTCACGGCGGAGAGCTTGTCGTGGTTGGGCCAGGCATCGCCGTCGGCGGCCATGTTGCCGTAGACCTTGGTGGCGAGGACCGTCTTGTCGCGGTGGTCGGGGCTCTTGGCGAACCAGCTGCCGATGATCTCCTCGGTCCGCCCCTTGTTCTCACCCCACCCGTACACATTGGCGGTGTCGAAGTAGTTGATACCGGCGTCCAGTGCCGCGTCCATGATCGCGTGACTGTCCGCCTCGTCGGTCAGCGGACCGAAGTTCATCGTCCCGAGGACGAGCCGGCTGACCTTGAGTCCCGTGCGTCCGAGCTGCGTGTACTTCATGAGTGTCTAGCCAACGACTTTGAGTGCGCTCTATGCAAGGGGGGTCAGTCGCGGGGGAACTTGTCGGTCTTGAGGACGAGGTCGACCACCGTGCCGGTCAGGTCGACGTCGGTGCCGAAGTCCACGCGTACGGGGTCGGCGTAGTCGCCGTCCTTGGGCTCGGTGTAGACGTGGCAGCGCCCTTGGTAGGGGTCGGCGATGACATAGACGGGGACCTCGGCTTCCGCGTACGCGGTCCTCTTCGGGCCGTAGTCGTTGGCGGCCGTGCCCTTGGAGATCACCTCGGCGACGAACTCCACGTCCTGGTAGCGCCAGTGGCCTGTGTCGTCGGGCTTCGCCCCGTCCTTGAGCATGGCGATGTCCGGGCAGAAGCCGTTCTCGAAGCCGGGGAAATCGACACGGACGTCGGTGAAGACCAGGACATCCTCCCCGAACCTTTTTTCCAAGGCTCGCAGGATCCGGCGAATGATCTGCCAATGCGTGTTCCGCTGCGGCGTCATGTGAACGTTGCCCTCGACGATCTCGACCCTGAATCCTTCGGGGACGGGCATACGCTCAAGCCGCTCGAACCACTCGTCCAAGCGCTGGGTGTTGGCGTCGGCGTCGGCCATCGCGATCCTGTCTTCAAGGACGGTCATCCTGGCGCTCCTCCCCGGCCGCCCTCCACACGAGTGCAGCCGCGCGGTACAACGATACGCACGGTGACCGGGATACGTAGTGATCACGCCATCGTCACCGTCGGTATTCGGTTGCCGCCAACAACGCCACCCCCAACTGCCCCCCCCCGTTCAAGGGGCGTTCGGAGACGGTTACCTAGGGCGGCGCGATGACCGGTGGGAGGACCTTCTCCCCGAGGTGCGGGACCGCGCCGCGTCCCTCGTCTCAGTCATCGAGGGCATCGGCGGCATCGAAGACATCGCGGGCATCGAGAACCCCGAGGCCGTAAGGGACCCGGCGTCGTCGTCGGCGGCATCCTCGTCGCCGTACTCCTCACCCACCCCCCACGCCTGATGCATCGCCCCCGCGAACGCCCCCGCGATCTTGTGCTCGCCGGACGCGTTCGGGTGGGTGCCGTCGTATGTGTCGTGGGTGACGTCGTACGACTCCGGGAGGGAGGCCAGGAGGAGAGGGGAGCGGGGGTCGTCGAGGTCGGCGACCGCCTTCGCCTGGAGTTCGTTGAAGAGGGCGACCTCGGTGGCGAAGGGGGCGTCCGTCTGGGCGCGGACGTTCGGGATCACCGGGAGGAACACCATGCGGACGGACGGTCTCGCGATGCGGGCCGCCGCTACGAAGGACCGCATGTTGTCGGCCGTCTGCGCCGCGTTCGTGTAGAAGCCCAGGTCGATCAGGCCGAGGGAGACGAGGAGCACGTCCGCCCGGTGCGCGCGCACCGCCTCGCCGATCAGCGGGGCCATGTGCAGCCAGCCCTCGCCCCAGCCGGCGAGGTGGAAGTGCGGGAAGTCGGGGTCGGCGTACTCGTACGACGTGGGCGTGTCCGTCGCCTTGTCGTACAGCGTCTCGCGCGGGCCGACCACGGCGAACGGGCCGCCGTAGGTCGCGCGCAGGTGCTGCCACATCCGGTAACGCCATGTGTGTTCGCCCGCGCTCCCGATCGTCATGGAGTCGCCTACGGGCATGAACCTGAGCATCCGCTCATGATGGACGATCAACCACCCGTCGACGGAACGGGTGAGGTGTGAGGCCCACCACGCCGACCGGCGCGCGGTGGGGGATGGCAGGCTTGGGGCATGCGTCGCTTCCTCGCGTTCCTCGGCGCCGGCTTCCTCGTCGGCGCGCTCGCCCTGCCCGCAACCGCAGCACCCTCCGACGACGGTGACGGCAAGGGCGACAAGGGGTTCACGATCACCGACTCCCGGATCACCGAGTCCAGCGGGCTCGCCGCCTCGCACCTCCACCCCGGCATCTACTGGACGCACAACGACAGCAACGACGGCCCGTACATCTACGCCGTCGACAGCAGCACTGGCAAGACGGTCGCCACGGTCACCTTCAGCGGGGTCGGCAAGCCGCGTGACGTCGAGGCGATCTCCATCGGGCCGCACAACGAGATCTACATCGGCGACATCGGCGACAACCTCGACGGGACCTGGCCGTACGTCTGGATCTACAGGCTGCCCGAGCCGAAGGTGCTCAAGGACCAGACGATCCGGGCGACGCAGTACGTCGTGAAGTACTCGGACGGCGCGCGCAACGCCGAGTCGCTGATCGTGCACCCCAAGACCGGGCGCGTGTACATCATCGACAAGAAGGAGGACGGCGGGCATCTCTTCGAGGGCCCGGCGAAGCTCTCCACCTCCGGTACCAACTACTTCAAGCCCATCGCCGCCGTGGACCTCTGGGCCACCGACGCCGCCTTCTCGCCCAACGGCCAACAGCTCGCCGTACGCGGCTACTTGGGCGGTATCTACTACGACTGGAACGGCGGGAAGATCAAGCGTGAGGGGCGCCTCGACGTGCCGTTGCAGGGGCAGGGGGAGTCCGTCAGCTACTCGGCGGACGGCACCAAGCTCATGTACGGGAGTGAGGGAACCGACAGTCCCGTGCAGGCCGAGGACGCTCCCGGAGGCGGTTCGGACTCCTCCAAGTCGCCCTCGGGCGGCGGGAGTTCGGCGAGCGGCGACAGCGACGGCGGCTCGGGGAGCAAGGTGAAGATCGGTGCGGTGGCCGTAGTGGTCGTCTGCGGTGCGGTCTTCGGGCTACGGCGACTCACGCGTCGTAAGAGCTGAACTCACCCGTTTCTCGGATCCGTTGGCCCTCGCCGCGCTGGTGGACCACGACCTCCAGGCCGTCCAGGATGCGCCCGAGTCCGAACTCGAAGTGGTCGAAGCCGGCGGTGAAGGTGTCGGGGGAGAGGGACGCGAGCGTCGGGTAGGCGCCGGTCGCCATCGCCTTCTCCAGCGCCGGGACCTGGGCGCCGTAGAACTCCGCGTCGGTCAGGCCGGTGCTGCGGGCCGCCTCCTCCTGGTGGACCTGGGTGCGGGCGGCGCCGACGACATAGCCGTCGATCATGACGACCGTCGAGACGAGTTCCGGGTCGGTCAGGCCCATCGGGCGGATGCGGCCGAGCAGGTGTTCCAGGGTGGCGAGGGCGCGGGGCCCGAGGAGCGGGCGGGACTGGTTGACGCGCAGCAGCCAGGGGTGGCGGCGGTGGACGGCCAGGGCCTCGCGGGCGGCGGTCTCCAGCACCGTGCGCCAACTACCTCTGCTCTCCCGGTCGTTGGGGCGGTCCGGGAAGCGGACGCGGTCCAGCATGAGGTCGAGGAGTTCGGCCTTGCCGGGGACGTACCGGTACAGGGACATCGCGCCGGTGCCGAGGTCGGTGGCGACCCGCCGCATGGATACGGAGTCCAGCCCCTCCTCGTCCGCGATGCGGATGGCCGCGTCCACGATCCGGTCGACGGACAGCCCCGGTTTCGGCCCGCGGCTGGGGCGGGGGCCGGTGTCCCACAGCAGTTCGAGGGTGCGGCCGATGTCACCGCTGCCGCTGGACTCCGTCGAGTTCGAGGTCGCATTGGGGGGCTTGCTCGTCATGTGGGGGAGTCTAGGTCGCCGGGCGAAAACCGAGTACACCGTACGCGCAATCGGATACGGTGCACGCAGTTCGGTACGGGAGGGAGGGATCGGTGTGAGCGACGGCTATGTCGTGGAAGCCGAGGCGCTGCAGAAGCGCTACGGCGACAAACACGCCCTCGACGGCTTCGACCTGGCCGTCCGCGAGGGCACCGTGCACGGTCTGCTCGGCCCGAACGGCGCCGGCAAGACCACCGCCGTCCGCATCCTCTCCACGCTGGTCCGGCTCGACGGCGGCCGGGCGACCGTCGCCGGTCTCGACGTGGCCCGGCAGCCGCGCCAGGTGCGTACCCGGATCGGGCTCACCGGCCAGTACGCGGCGATCGACGAGATCCTCACCGGCCGGCAGAACCTGGAGATGTTCGGCCGCCTCTTCCATCTCGGCCGCAGACGCGCCAAGTTGAGGGCGGTCCAACTCCTGCGCCAGTTCGACCTGGAGGCCGCGGCGGACAAGGGCGCGGGCGGCTACAGCGGAGGCATGCGCCGCCGCCTCGACCTCGCGGCCTCGATGATCCTGGCCCCGGCCGTCCTCTTCCTCGACGAACCGACCACCGGCCTCGACCCGCGCAGCCGGGGCGAAGTCTGGGAAGCGGTACGGCAGTTGGTGGCCGACGGCACCACCGTTCTGCTGACCACCCAATACCTGGAGGAGGCCGACCGGCTGGCCTCCCGCATCACCGTCATCGACCAGGGCCGGGCCATCGCCGACGACACCCTCGACGGACTCAAGAACCGCGTCGGCGGCGACCGTATCGAGGTCGTGCTGTGCGAACCGGCCCACATCCCCTACGCGTTGCAGGCGGTCGCGAGGGTCGCCCACGGCGGCCAACCGGAGGCCGACATGGGGGAGTTGCGGGTACACGCGCCGGTGGCCGACCGGGTGGGCTCGCTCACCGAGGTCGCCCGGTACCTCCACCACTACGGCATCCCGGTCGAGGACATCGGCCTGCGCCGCCCGAGCCTGGACGACGTGTTCCTACGGCTCACGGGCCGCCGTACGGAAGAGGAACCGACCGCCCGGGAGCCGGAGTTCGAGCCCTCGGAGACCGAGGGGGCGGCGGCATGAGCAGCGGCGCGTCGACGGCGCCCGCGTCCACGTCCGCGTCGGAGGGGACCGGACGGACGTACCGCAGACGACCGCAGCACGGCCGCTTCTTCTGGACGATCGCCGACTGCTGGAACGTCGTCCGGCGCGGCCTGACCCACTACCGGCGCCAACCGGTCAGCATCCTCTGGCAGTTGGGCTTCCCGATCCTGTCCGTGCTGCTGTACGGCTATGTCTTCGGCAAGGCCATGCGGGTGCCGGGCGGCGGCGACTACAAGGCGTTCCTGATGCCGGGGATGTTCGTGATGACGGTGGCCATGGGCTTCGTGTCGACGGCGACGATCTTCGTGAACGACGCGAAGAAGGGCGTCATCGACCGGTTCCGTTCCATGCCGATGGCGCCGTCGGCGGTGGTCGCGGGGCGCGGCGCGACCGATCTCATCGTCGCCTGCGCGGAGTTGGGCATCATGATGGCGACGGCGTACGGCATGGGCTGGCGCCCGGAGTTCGGCGCCGGGCCCCACCTGGGCCTCGGCATCGGTATCGACATCGGCCTCGGCCTGGACTTCGTGAAGGCGGTGGCGCTGCTCCTGGCCCTCCGCTTCGCGCTGATCTGGGTGGGCGTGTGGCTGGGGCTGTTGCTCCCGGGCCCCGAGCAGGTGGGCGGCCTGTTCGCGATCGTCTTCCCGCTGACGATGATCTCCAGCATCTACGTCTCCCCGACCCAGATGCCCCACTGGCTCGGCCAGGCCGCCCTCTGGAACCCGCTCTCGTCCACGGCGGGCGCGACACGGGCGCTCTTCGGGGCGCCGACGGGGCAGGGCACGTCCTGGCCGGAACAGCACGCCTTGCTGCTCGCGGGGGCATGGCCGGCGGCGCTGACGCTGCTGTTCCTTCCGCTGGCGGTACGGAGGTTCCGCAGGCTGAGCCGATAGCCGTAGGCGACTGTCGGCGTCCGTTGCCTTGACGTGTCCACGTTAGGTGGCTTCCATGGGAGGCGCAGGGTGGTGGGAGCGCTCCCACCGGTTCCGGGCCCGCGCCTCCCGAGAGGAAGCAGCGAGATGTCCCTCATGTCTCCCATGTTCCGGTTCCGCGGGTTGAGTAGAACGCTGTGTGTGGTCGCCGCGGCGCTGTTGCTGCCGCTGGCCGGTGTCCGCACGGCTCACGCGGCTGATTCGGCTCACGCGGCTGATGCGGTGAGTGCGGCGGACGCGCCCGGCGCCGGCTATTGGCACACCAGCGGCCGCCAGATCCTGGACGCGGCCGGGCAGCCGGTCCGTATCGCCGGGATCAACTGGTTCGGCTTCGAGACCGCCAACTACGTTGTGCACGGCCTCTGGTCACGCGACTACAAGAGCATGATCGACCAGATGAAGTCGCTGGGCTACAACACCATCCGCCTCCCCTACAGCGACGACATCTTCAAGTCCGGCACGGTCCCCAACAGCATCGACTTCTCCAGCGGCAAGAACGCCGACCTCCAGGGCCTCAACTCCCTCCAGATCATGGACAAACTCGTCGCCTACGCCGGCCAGGACGGCCTGAAGGTCATCCTCGACCGGCACCGCCCGGACGCGTCGGCCCAGTCGGCGCTCTGGTACACGTCGGCGGTACCGGAGTCGACGTGGATCGCCAACCTCCGCTCCCTGGCGACGCGTTACGCGGGCCAGCCCACGGTCATCGGCATCGACCTCCACAACGAGCCGCACGATCCCGCGTGTTGGGGCTGCGGTGACGTCGCGACGGACTGGCGCCTGGCGGCGGAACGCGCGGGCAACGCGGTGCTGTCGGTCAACCCCGCCCTGCTGATCTTCGTCGAGGGCGTGCAGACGTACGCCGGCGTATCCGGTTGGTGGGGCGGCAACTTGATGGGCGCGGGCCAGTACCCGGTGGAGCTGAACGTCCCGAACCGGGTCGTGTACTCCGCCCACGACTACGCGACGAGCGTGGCCCAGCAGAGCTGGTTCAGCGATCCGACCTTCCCGGCGAACATGCCCGGGGTGTGGGACAAGTACTGGGGCTACCTCTTCCGGCAGAACATCGCGCCGGTGTGGGTGGGCGAGTTCGGCACGACGCTGGCGTCGACGGTGGACCAGAAGTGGCTCGCGGCGCTGGTGAGTTACCTCCGCCCGACATCGACGTACGGCGCGGACACCTTCTCCTGGACCTTCTGGTCGTGGAACCCCAACTCCGGTGACACGGGCGGCATCCTGAAGGACGACTGGCTGACCGTGGACACGGTGAAGGACGGCTACCTGGCGAGCGTCAAGGCGGCCGGGTTTCCGAGCACGGGGACGGGGACGGGCGGGGGAGACGGAGGCGGCGGCGGAAGCACGGCCGCCTGCTCGGCGACCTACACCGTCACCAGCGACTGGGGCAGCGGCTTCAACGCCGGCGTGACGGTGACGAACACGGGCACCGTGGCGCTCAAGTCCTGGAAGGTGACGTGGACTTGGACCGGAGCTCAGCAGGTCACGAGCATGTGGAACGCGTCGTACACCCAGAGCGGGGCGAGCGTGACCGCGGTGAACGCGGATCACAACGGGAGTGTGGGGGTGGGGGGTTCGGCGAGTTTCGGGTTCGGGGGTGCTCCGGGGGGTGGGGGTGTGCCGGGGGTTAGTTGTACGGCGGGGTGAAGGGGTGAGAGGACTACGGGACGGGGTCCTCTTCAACCACTTCACCGGCGTTGGCGAATGGGCCGACCCGGCGCAGGAGTTGCGCGGCGAGCCGAGCATCGCAAGCACCGCCTATTCGCCCAGCGCCCCATGCCGCCACGCCAGCAGATCAATGCAGTCGCGCAGTTCGGGCCGCGGCAGGCCGGTTCGTTCGCGCATGACCATGATGGCCTGGATGTTGCGGCCCGCGGCGATGAGCCCGTCCACCTCGGCCTGGGCCTTCGGCGGCAGTCTGTTCCACAGCGTGTCGTCCACGTTCGGATCCAACCAGGCGAACGGCCTTGGCTCGCGGGGTGGTTGGTGCGACTTCTTGGCTTGTTGCCTCGGGCCCGATGGGCTGGTGGGCGGCGCGTGCACGCTCATCTATATGTTCATGACGTGGCTGAGGAAGGCCCACGAGAGCGAGGGCAAGGACGTCATCGAGTACGTGGTGCCCACCCTCGTGGCCACGATGCGGATGATGCCCAGGAGTTGTCCCCCCGAGGTCATCCCGATGATGGCCGGCCTGGTGATCGCCGCGGGTACCGAACTGAGCCCCAACCTGTGGCGTCAGCAGTACGGCGACTGGACCAAGGAGGAGATGACTCCGCTGGAGGCCACGGCGTTCCTGCTCGCGGAACACATCAACCGCATCGCCGACAACCCCGACTTCGCCACCCGCATGATCGTGGACGCGCTGACCAATGCGGGTGGCGAGGGCTAGGGTCTGTTGTGAAAGTGCTGGTCACAGCCACTCGTTGAGGACTGCGACCAGCACGGTCGCCTCGTAGCGGACCGCGAGCTTGTCATACCTCGTGGCTACGGCCCGGTGGCGCTTGAGGTGGTTGATCCCGCACTCGACCGTGTGCCGCTGCTTGTAGTAGTCCTTGTCGGACTTGGGCGGCCGTGTTCACGTCCCAGGTGATCAGGCGCTTGGCATCCGCCTCGGCCTCCAGCTGAGTGACGATCCGGGCCCAGGTGCCATCGCGCTGCCGGCGCCGGAACAGGTCATTGACCCGGTCCCACGGCCCGTGGCGTTCCGGCACGTCACGCCAGGGAGCACCCGTCCGGCGGACGGCCCGACTTGATGCCTCGCGGCAACAGCGGCTCAAGTCGGGCCCACTGGCCGTTCGTCGGATCCCCACGTCCCGCAGGACATGATCACCAACGATCGAGACCAACTTCTGCAACAGACCCCAGGCGGGCTACGCGGTTGTGGCGATGCCGCCGTCGACGGGGATCACGGCGCCCGTCAGGTATGCGCCTGCCCGGCTGGCGAGGAACACGGCGACACCCGCCATGTCGTCGTCGCGGCCGATCCGGCGTAGTGGGGCCGACGCCGCGATCGCCTCGCCGAACTCATCGAGGGTTGCGGCCATCATCGTCGACGGGAACGGTCCCGGCGCCACGGCGTTCACGGTGACGTGCTGCGGTCCCAGTTCCTTGGCGAGCACTCTGGTGAGTTGATGCAGTGCGGCCTTGCTGCTGGAGTACGAGTAGTTGTGCCGCTGGGGGATGTGGATGGCGGCGATGCTGCCGATGTTGATGATCCGCGCGGGATCGTCGGCGCTGCCCGCCTTGCGAAGCGCGGGCAGCAGCGCCTGGACCAGCCAGAACGGCGACTTCAGGTTGAGGTCGACGACCGTGTCCCAGGCCGCGTCCGGGAACGTCGCCAGCGGCTCGTCCCATATGGCACCCGCGTTGTTGACGAGGATGTCGAGACGCTCCGAGTCGGCGGTGACGAGGTCGGACAGTCGCCGACACTCGTCGTGGCGGGACAGGTCGGCGGGGATGGCCCGCACCTCACCGAATGTGGACAGCTGTTCCTGCGCCTGAGCGCACGCTTCCGCGTCGCGTGAGCTGATGACCACGCGGACGCCCGCCTGGAGAAGGCCACGCGCGATCATCATCCCGATGCCTCTGGTGCCACCGGTGACGAGCGCCCGCTTTCCACGCAGATCGAAGAGTTCTGCATGTGTTGTGAATTGGTTGTCCACCACTTGCCGTCTTTCTCGTTGGTCGTGCGGGATGACGTGTCGACGCGTCGGGTGTTCGGTTCAGCTGTCTCGACGCTATGGCCGTGGAGTGCACTCCAAGCAAGCGGATCAGCCCCTGCCCTCGCCCGTACGACGCGCCCGCCGAGCCGGTCACCACGCAGGGAGCCGACGAACACCTGCTTGTGATGGCGAGTAAGCGGTCCTTGGCCTTCAGCGGGGCGCGACCCGCTCCCCGCGACTGGTGAAGTCCGGGGTGTCATCTAGGGCGTCAGCAAGGGCGCCCGTAGCCTGCCTGGCGGCGCTGTTCGTCGTTGTCGGCAGGGGAGTTGACCGTGGAGAACATCCTGGCCGTGGCCATCGGGGCTGCCATCGGACTCATGGGGGCGGTGTTCGGTTCGTGGTTCAGTGCGCGCCGGCAGGACCGGATGTGGCTCCGCGAGCAGAAGCTCAGAGCCGGGATCGGCTTCAACACGGCCGTGGTTCAGCTGCTGGACCACCTGAAGGACACACGGCTGAGCGACGACGGTCCCGGGGCCAACGAGTTGGCGAACCAGCTCCAGGAAGCGCGCTCGGCCCTCTACCTGCTCTGTGCCGACGACACCGTCGAACTCGCCGATGCTCTCGCGCGCCGGGTCTGGAGCACCCGGCCCACCGACGGCAGGGACGACCGCCGGGCGGAGTTCCGGGAGACGTTGGACCTGCTGCGCCGCTTCACCCACCGGCTCCGGCAGGAGATCGCCAGATCGTAGTCCGTAGTCCGTAGTCCGCAGTCCGTCGGCGTCCGCGTCGGCCTGTGCGTCATCGGTACCAACACCCCTTGCAGGAAAGGGTGTTCGGATCGGTCATGCCTCCATGGGCGCGCTGTAGGCCCGGTTCGTCACGGCGCGGGGCTCGGGTACGTCACCCACGCCGCCGTCCCGCTTCGCCCCCACGCACAACCAGACGTAGACCAGGTCGAGCACGCCGCACATGATGCCGAGCCCGAGCAGGAACCCGTTGTGCTGGAGGGCGCCGAAGAGGATCGTCGGCGCGAGCGTGCCGAGCCACTTGGCCACCGCGATCGTCACCGACTGTCCGCGCAGCCCGCGCCGTGCGACGAACATCGCGATGAACAGGGCGGACATCAGCAGGTTCTGGAGGAACGCCGAGTAGCCGGCCCCGTCCTCCGCGCCGAACTTCGCCAGGAACAGCCACTGCACGGCGAACGACATACCGAACAGCAGCACGCTCAGGCCGGCGAACATCCGCGCCGTGACGAACGACGGGAACTCGGCGCGCCCGTACCGGAAGAACGTGTACACGATGACCGCGTCGGCGATGCCCCACACCAGGTTGATGCCGCCCTGCACCGACGGATCGAAGGCCAGGTTCTGCACCGCGTACGTCCACTCCCACGCGAAGTTCAGACCCAGCACCACGGCCGGCATGGCGTAGGTGCGGTCGCGGAACCCGACGCGGATCGCTTGGATGTACACGATCGTCCAGGCGATGCCGCTCGCGAGGATGAGGGCGATATCCATCTGCGTCTCCTGTTACGGATCTTCGAGGGGTCGCGCGGACGCTAACAGACACGTTCGGGGAAGCGGGCGATGCCTGTCTTACGGAAGTGTGACGGGCGGGAGCCGCCATACGTAGGGGTCGGGCGCCCGGACTTCTTGCGCAAACTCCTTGTCGCTCAAGGGAGTTGGGCGCGTGAGCAGGCGGGTCGTCGCCTCATGAAGTCGCCGGAACATGGCCGCGCCATCCGCGACAGCAAGCACCCGGAAGACGGCGCCCCCCTCCTCACCGTCTCCCGCGAAACCTGGCGCAGCTTCGTCCGGCACCTCTGAACAGGGCAGGGGCCCCAACTACCCCCGGGGCAACGACGTATTGGTGATCGGCAGCTTCTGTACAGCCCCGGCCACGTACAAATCCGTCGGAGCCGAGCGCAGCGTGAACGTGTCGTCGTAGCTGGAGACGCGTACCGACATCACGAAGAAGCCGTCGTCCTCGGCCGTCACCTTCACGTGGGACTGCTGCTCCCAGTAGGTCTGCAGGAAGACCTCCGTGCCCTGGGGCTCGACGCCCTTGGGGAGGGTGACCTTGCCCTGGACGGTGAGGATGTCGCCCGCCTTCACCTTCTTCTTGTTGACCGAGTAACTGAGCGAGCTGGAACGGGTGTTGGCGGCCACCGTGGTCTCCGCGAAGTAGCCGTCCTGCGGGGTGTTGAGGTCGCCGTCCTCGTCGTAGAGGGCGGTGATGTGCACGTCGTGCTGGACGTTGAGCAGGCTGCTGCCGCCCGTGTGGTCGATGTCGACGTCAGGGATCGTGAACTTCCCGTTGGCGTCGGTGACCGGCTTGCCCAGGTCGCGGGGCTCGTAGTAGTTGGGGTCGATCGGGTCGCCCCACGGGTTCCAGGTCGTGAACTGGACGACTTCCTGGAGAGTGACGGGGATGTTGGGCGCCGGGGTGCCGTCCGCCTTGGTGACGGTGCCGGTGACGTCGACGTGCCGTTCCTGGTAGTTGGTGCCGGCCGGGTTGGTGGTCACGGTCAGCAGGTACGCGTCGCCGGGGGAGGCGTCCGAGGGTGTCGCGGAGGCGGCCGGCGCGGACAGAGCGCCGGTGGCGAGCAGCAGCGCGGCGGTGGCGGCGAGCCGCGTCGGCAGGGACTTCCTGGGCATGGGGCAACTCCAACTTCGGTCGGGAGGCGAGGAGTTGCGCCGCAGGTGTGCGACGCGTCGAGTTCGACCGGCGGGGTGGGGCGGGAGTTGTTCGCTGTGTGTTCGCTGTTACGCGGCTGTGGTGTGCGGGGGTTTTGTCCGGGTTCCGGGTTCACCTGGACGTCGGCCGCACGCTGCCCCGCATTGCCCTACGACGACGAAAGGCGCCCAGCGGTCGATCCGCGGGGCGCCCCTCATCGTCGTAGCGAAAACGACTACAGCTTCTCGATGACGTAGTCGATGCACTTCGTCAGCGCCTCGACGTCCGCCGGGTCGATCGCCGGGAACATCGCCACGCGGAGCTGGTTGCGGCCGAGCTTGCGGTAGGGCTCGGTGTCGACGATGCCGTTGGCGCGCAGGACCTTGGCCACGGCCGCCGCGTCGATCTCGTCGGCGAAGTCGATCGTGCCGATGACCTGCGAGCGCTTGGTGGGGTCGGACACGAACGGGGTCGCGTACTTCGACTCCTCCGCCCAGCTGTACAGGCGGCTCGACGAGTCCTTCGTGCGGGCCGTCGACCAGGCCAGGCCGCCCTGGCCGTTGATCCACTCAAGCTGCTCGTTGAGGAGGAACAGGGTGGACAGGGCAGGGGTGTTGTACGTCTGGTTCTTGCGGGAGTTGTCGATCGCCGTGGGGAGCGAGAAGAACTCCGGCACGTGGCGGCCGGACGCGTGGATACGCTCCGCGCGCTCGATCGCGGCCGGGGAGAAGACGCCGATCCACAGGCCGCCGTCGGAGGCGAAGGACTTCTGCGGGGCGAAGTAGTAGACGTCCGTCTCGGCGATGTCGACCGGGATGCCGCCCGCGCCCGACGTCGCGTCGACGAGGACCAGCGCGCCCTCGTCGGCGCCCGCCACGCGCTTGATGGGAGCGGCCACACCCGTCGACGTCTCGTTGTGCGTGTACGCGTACACGTCCACGCCCGCCTCGGCGGCCGGCTCCGGGTGCGTGCCGGGGTCGGAGGAGATGACCGTCGGCTCGGCCAGCCACGGCGCCAGCTTGGCGGCCTTCGCGAACTTCGAGCTGAACTCGCCGAAGGTCAGGTGCTGGGACTTGTTGTCGATCAGGCCGTGGGTCGCGACGTCCCAGAAGGCCGTCGAACCGCCGTTGCCGAGGACGACCTCGTAGCCCTCGGGCAGCGAGAACAGCGCGGAGACGCCCTCACGCACCTTGCCGACCAGGTTCTTGACCGGGGCCTGGCGGTGGGACGTACCGAGCAGAGACGTACCGGTGGCGGCCAGCGCGTCCAGCGCCTCCGTCCGCACCTTGGAGGGGCCAGCGCCGAAACGTCCGTCGGCGGGCTTGATGTCAGCGGGAATCTGGATATCAGCCACGAGCCGGAGCGTATCTCCTCGGTGAAACCGGACGGAAACGCGTCCGTTCGATGAGACGACCGCTCCGGCCTGTGGACAGACGGTGATCGACGGCGATCACAGACGGCGGTCTACGGCGTCAGCCGCACCGGCAGCTCGAAGATGTCGTTCTGCGTCACCACCGGCTTGTTGCGGAGCTCGCTCGCCGGGACCGCCAGGTCCAGGTGCGGGAAGCGCTCGTAGAGGGCTGGGAGCGCCACTCCCGCCTCCAGGCGGGACAGCGCCGCGCCGGGGCAGACGTGCGGGCCGTGGCCGAAGGAGATGTGGCGGTTCTCGCTGGTGCGGGTGATGTCGAACTCGCCCGCCGTCGGGCCGTGGGCCTGCTCGTCGCGGCCGAGCGCGGCGTACGACACGATCAGCGCGTCCCCGGCCGGGAGGACCTTGTCGCCGACCTGGACGTCCTCCGTGGCGAAGCGGATCAGGACGTGCGAGGTGGGCGTCGAGTGGCGCAGCGTCTCCTCGATCACCGAGGACCAGTCGGCCTCGCCGGCCAGGACCAGGGCGCGCTGGACGGGGTGCGTCGAGAGGTTGACGACCGCGTTGACGATCAGCGAGATGGTCGTCTCATGGCCGGCCGCGACCATCAGCTGGAGCGTGGAGACGATCTCCTCGTCCGTGAGGTGGTCGCCGTCCTCGGAGGCCAGGATCAGCGCCGAGGTCAGGTCGTCGCCGGGCTCCGCGCGCTTGGCCGCGACCGTCTCCGCCATGATCCCCGCGAGTTCCATGAGCGTCGCGATGACCTCCGCCGGCGGCGTCTGCGTCGAGAAGAACTTCTCGAACAGCTCCTTCAGGCGCGGGAGTTGGTCCTCCGCTATGCCCATGAGGTCGGCGATGACGTACATGGGGAGCGGGTACGCGAACGCCGCCTTCAGGTCTACGACTTCACCCCCGCCGGACTCGCCTGACGTGCCGGACTCAACTCCGTTGAGCAGGTCCTCCGTTCGCTTCGCGATCCGCTCCCGCATCTGCTCCACCCGGCGCGGGGTGAGCGCCTGCGCGACCAGCGTGCGCATCCGGCGGTGGTCCGCGCCGTCCACGGTCAGCATCGAACGGCCCGGGTTCGCCAGCCCGATCAGCGGCCAGTCCGCGAGGATCTCGCCGCGCTGCCAGGCGCCCCAGACGTTGATGTCCTTCACCAGCCGCGGGTCCGTGAGCAGCTGTTTCGCCTCGGCGTGATGCGTCACCGCCCACACGGGCACACCACCGGGCAGTTCTACGGCGGCCAGCGGACCGGCCGCGCGAAGCCTGGCGCTCTCGCCGTCCAGGTCGCCGACGAAGGGGTCGAGGACGATACGGGTCTCTTCGGTACCGGTGCTCATGCGGGAGTGCCTCCAAAGGCAGGGGCTGGGCTCAAAGGAAGGGCAGGGGCAGGGCTCAAGGGACGGAACTCGGATCTCGGAACTCAGAGCGCGGCGACGGGTGTGAACCGCACCGGCAGTTCGGTCAGGCCTCTGAGCCACGGCGAGGGCCGCCGTGTGAGGGACTCGGCCGGTACCGCCAGGTCGATGTCCGGGAGGCGGTCCAGCACGACCTCGATGCCCGTCCGCGCGATCACCTCAGCCACCTCCTGCGCCGGGAACGGACACCGGTGCTCCCCGTGCCCGAAGGAGAAGTGCGCGTTGTTGCCGCCGGTGAGGGCGGAGCCGTCGGTGCGGACCTGGGGGTCGGAGTTGGCGCCCTGGAGGCCGAGGAGGAGCAGGTCGCCGGCGCGGATGCGGCGCCCGCCGAGCTGGGTGTCGCGGGAGGCCCAGCGGCCGGCCACGTTCTGCGTCGGGGTGTCCTCCCAGAGGACCTCGTTCATCGCCTCGGCGACACTGTTGCGGCCGCCGAAGAGGGAGGCCGCGAAACGGTCGTCGGTCAGCATCAGGCGCAGCGAGTTGCCGATCCAGTCGGCGGTCGGCTGGTGGCCCGCCGCCATCATCACCATCAGGTCCTGGGCGATCTCCACGTCGTTGAAGCCGGAGGTGTGCGTGAGCATCCTCGACACGACGTCGTCGGCCGGCGCCGCCTTCCGGGCGGCCAGCAACTCCCCCATGGACGTGGCCAGATGGGTCTGCCCGGCGATCGCGCGGTCACGTCCGTCGATCATGTCGTTGAGCGCGGTCACCAGCCCCGGACCCTGCTCGTCCCGGAAGCCGTAGAGCCGGGCAAGGACCCGTACCGGCAGCAGCATCGCGTAGTCGCCGACGATGTCCGTCTCGCCCTTGGCGCAGATGCCGTCGATCAGCTCGTCGGCGAACTTCTCGGTGTACGACCGGAGTTCGGACGGGTCGACGGCCTCCAGCGCGTCGCTGATCATGCCGACGCGCTCGCGGTGCCGTTCGCCGACCGTGTAGAGGATCGACGGCTGCTTGCGGCCGATCATCGGCAGCAGCGGCCAGTCGTCGGGGATGCCGTCCCACTGGTTCCACAGGTCGGAGTCCCGGCTGAACAGCACGGGATCGCCGGTGACTTGGTGCAGCTCGCGGTAGCCGAGCACCAGCCAGGCCGGGATGTCGCCGTCGAGCACCACGGGGGTCACGGAGCCGTGCTCGCGCCGCATCTCCCGGTACAGCTGCGCCGGTTCGGTCTGGAACCTGGGTCCACTCAGCGGTACGGGCGCGGTCACAGGGCCAACTCCTGGTGGGTGGCGGGGACTTGGGGGCGGGCGGGGCCCTGGCCGTCGTAACGGCCCTTGCTGTGTTGGTCCTTGACGTGCTCGACCAGGGTGATCAGGACCTGTTTCGCGGACGCGCGGGATCGGGCGTCGCAGTCCAGGAGGGGGACGTGCGGGTCGAGGTCGAGGGCCTCGCGGATCTGCTGCGGGGCGTAGGTGGGGCCGCCGAAGTCGTTGCAGGCCACGATGAAGGGGGTGCCGTGGTGTTCGAGGCGGTCGATGGCGTACCAGGAGTCGCCGATCCGGCGGGTGTCGACGAGGACGACCGCGCCGAGCGTCCCGGAGAACAGGCGGTCCCAGAGGAACCAGAACCTCTCCTGGCCGGGGGCGCCGAACAGGTACAGCACGTTGCGGGCGTCGAGCGTGATGCGGCCGAAGTCGAAGGCGACGGTGGTCGCGGACTTGCCGCGCACCTCGCTGATGTCGTCGACGGCCTCGCCGGCCTTCGTCATCGTCTCCTCGGTGTTGAGGGGACGTATCTCGCTGACCGAGCGGACCAGCGTGGTCTTGCCGACGCCGAAGCCGCCGACGACCACGATCTTCAGGCCGTTGTCGGCGGAGGCACCCAAGGGGGTGCGCGCGTCAGAGGTTGCGGAGTCCAACGAGCACCTGTTCCAGGACGTCGGGATCGAGATCGGCCTTGCGCGGATGGCGGGCGCTGACCCGGCCGGCCGCGAGAAGGTCGGAGAGGAGGATCTTGGTGATGGACACCGGGAGTTTCAGTTCGGCCGCCAACTCGACGACGGCCGTGGGGTGTTCGGTGATCCGCAGGATCGCCGCGTGCTCCGACTGCATCCCGGTCACCGGATCGCACTCGGCGACCACGAGGGTCACCAGGTCGAACGGGCTGTCCGGTCCGGAACGGGCGCGGCCTCCGGTGAGCGTGTAGAGGCGGTCGGGTGAGTCGTCCCTGCCGGGGCGGCTCATCACGTACGCGGTTCCGCGCGCAGGTGCTCGCCGAGCTGTTCGACCAGCTCGCTCATGTTGTGCCCGATCAGACCCGCGTCCGCGTCCTCGGTGGTGACGAGGGCCAGGTGGGCGCCCTCGCCCGCCTCGACGATGAACAGCACCCCGCCGTAGAACTCCGTCATCGCGGAGCGCACACCCCCGGTGCCGTCCCCGAACTCCACCGACGCGCCGTGCGACAGCGACTGGATCCCGGCGGCGATCGCGGCGAGCTGGTCGGCCTGGTCGACGGAGAGTTCGGGCGTCCGGCACAGCTTCAGGCCGTCCCGGGACAGCACGAGCGCGTGCCGCGCGCCCGGGGTGCGCTCCAGAAGGCCCTCGATGAGCCAGGTGAGCTTCTCGTCGGCGGTCGTCGTGCCGGTCATGAGGTGGGGTTGCCTTCCGGGTGCGGGTGGGAGGGGGTGGCGATGAGGGGCTCCAGTGATACGGCCGATTCATCGGGTGACGCGGCCGGTTCAGGTGTCGCGGGGCGCTCCGTGTACGCGTACGGGTCCGTGTACGCGTCGATCCCGGTGTCCGTGTCGGGGTCCGGCACGGGCGTGCCCTGGGTGACGGGCTCCCGGTCGGTCGCCGCTTCGCGTACGGCCTGGCGGAAGCTGTTGAAGCGGACGGTCCGCGCGAGGGTGTCGTCGGCCGAGGGCGCGGGGCGCGGCTCGGGGGCGGGGGACTCCGCACGCGCGCGTGCGCGCTCGGCCTCCGCGAGGGCCTGCCCCCGGCGCCGCTTGGGCAGCCCTTCGGGCAGGGCGTTCGCTACGTCCGTCACCGCGTCGGCCAGGGCGCCGCGGTCCGGCGACTCGTGCGTGGGCACCGGGTCCGGGTCCAGGTCGGCGAGGGTGCGCCCGGCGGAGTAGGACACCCACGGCGGATCCACGACGACCGGTTCCGGCACGGTTTCCGGCTCGGGCTTCGGCAGCGCGGCCGGGGGCTCGGGCAGGGCGAGGGACTCCTGGGGCGCCGGCGCGTCCTGGGGCACCAGGATGTCCTGCGGTACGAGCATCAGGACGCCCGTGCCACCCCGCGCGGAGGGCCGGTACGACACCTTCAGGCCGTACTTGCGGGCCAGCCGGCCGACGACCGCGAGGCCGAGCCGGGTGCCGGTGAGGCCGCCCAGTTCGGTGGAGTCGCCGGAGACGGCGCGCTCGGCGCGGCGCAGTTGGATGTCGCCCATGACCAGGCCGCTGTCCTCCACCGAGAGGATGACCCCGGCGGGCACTTCTTCTACGTAGACGTGCACTTCGGCGCTCGGCGGCGAGAAGTTCGCGGCGTTGTCGAGGAGTTCGGCGAGCGCGTGCATCACGCCCTCGGCCGCGTGCCCGGCGACGGCGGTGTCGCTCGCGGAGTGCACGCGCACGCGTTGATAGCCGCTGATGCGGCCCATCGCGCCGCGCAGGATCGACTCCATGGCGATGGGACGGGCCCAGCGGCGGCCCGAGCGGGCGCCCGTGAGGACGGCGACGGAGTCGGCGAGACGGCCCGCCTGCGCGGTGCGGTGGTCGAGGTGGAGCAGGTCGGCGAGGACGTCCTCGTCCGAGTGCCGCTCCTCCATGGCGCGCAGGTCGGCGAGCATGCCGGTGGCCAACGCCTGCATACGGCCCGCCGCGTTGGCGGTCGCGGAGAGCGCGGCGGCCCGCTCGTGGGAGTCCCGGCGGGCCCGCTCGGACAGCTGCTTGTTCTCGGCGGTGAGGCGGGCGCGCTCCAGCTCGCTCTCCTGTGTGAGGCGGCCGCGCTCCTCCGCGAAGGAGGTGGTGAGCCGCATCCGCTCCTGGGAGAAGTCGGAGGTCAACCGGGCGCGTTCCTGCGAGAGTTCCGCGGTCAGCCGGGCCCGCTCGTGGGTCAGCTCCTCGGTCAGCTGCACGCGCTCCCGGTCGAAGTCCGTGCTCAGCCGGGCCCGTTCCTGCAGCAGCCGCCCCGCGTCCAGGGTGACGGCCTCCAGGCGGCGGCGGGTGATCCGGGCCGTCTGGTACGCGTGCGCGGCGAGCGCGACGGCCGCGCACAGCAGCAGCGCGGCGGCACCGGCACCGCAGGCGACCGCGAGGCGCTTCGCGTCGGGCGTCACATAGACCGCGCCGGCGACCGCGAGCCCGGCCAGCACGGCGGTGAACACAGGGGCGGGGGCGATGGTGCGGAAGGTGGGTCGTTCGCCGGGAAGTATGGGGGCGGTCATGAAGGGGGTCCTCGGTCGGGTCCTCGGGCGTCTTTGGTCGTGGTCCTCAGTCGTCCTCGGTCGTGTCCTCGGGGGGTGCTCGTCGGGTTCCTGGGCGAGAAGCGACTCCGGGTGCTCAACTGGCGGACACTATATGAGAGTTAGTGATCGAACTGGGGAGGTTCTGGATGCGTTTACGGAATCGGTGCTCTGTGGGCGCGAAGTTTCCCGGAACGTTTCGCCAGATGCCGGACGGTCACTGTCAGTGGTCGGGTGCATGCTGGGGGCATGGCGGATCTTGAGGCGGAGCTGCGCAGGACCGTCCGGGGCGAGGTGGGTTTCGACGTCACGTCCCGGGCGCTGATGACGATGGACGCGTCCAACTACCGACGCGTCCCCCTCGGTGTCGTCGCGCCCCGTGACGCCGACGACGTGGCGGCGACGCTGGCGGCCTGCCGGGCGCACGGGGTGCCGGTGGTGGCGCGCGGCGGCGGCACGTCGATCGCCGGCCAGGCGACGGGCACGGGCGTGGTCCTCGACTTCACCCGCCACATGACCGGCCTGGTGTCCCTGGACCCCGCCTCCCGTACGGCGGTCGTCCAGCCCGGCCTGGTCCTCGACCACCTCCAACAGGCCGCCGCCCCCCACGGGTTGCGCTTCGGCCCCGACCCCTCGACCCACAGCCGCTGCACCCTCGGCGGCATGATCGGCAACAACTCCTGCGGCTCCCACTCGGTCGCCTGGGGCACCACGGCGGACAGCGTGAGCGAGCTGACCGTGCTCACCGCGAGGGGGGATCTTCTGCGCCTCGGCCGCGACTGGGCGGGCGCCCCGGAGGGCCTGCGCCCGCTGGTGGAGGCCGAGTTGGCCCGCCTGCGCACCGGCTTCCCGGACCTCCCCCGCCGTATCTCGGGCTACGCCCTGGACGCCCTCCTCCCCGAGAAGGGCGCGGACGTCGCCCGCTCGTTCTGCGGCAGCGAGGGCACGCTGGGCATCCTCACGGAGGCCGTCGTACGACTCGTCGAGGCACCCCGCGCGCGTGCCCTCGCGGTGCTGGCCTACGCCGACGAGAGCGCGGCGGCGGAGGCGGCGGCGGGCCTGCTGGTCCACGGGCCGCTGACCGTCGAGGGCATGGCGGCCGACCTGGTCCGCTCCACGGCCGACCTCCCCCGGGGCGGCGCCTGGCTGTTCGTCGAGACCGGCGGCGACACGGAGGCGGAGGCACGCGCGCGTGCCGAGACCATCGTCCGCGCGGCCGACGTCCTCGACTCCCTGGTGGTGACCGACCCTTCGGGCCAACGAGCGCTGTGGCGCATCCGCGAGGACGCGAGCGGCACGGCGACGCGGATGCCGGACGGCTCGGAGGCATGGCCGGGCTGGGAGGACTGCGCGGTACCTCCGGCTCGACTGGGCCCATATCTGCGGGACTTCAGGAGCCTGCTCGGAACACACGACCTACGGGGCACGCCGTACGGCCACTTCGGGGACGGCTGCATCCACGTCCGCATCGACTTCGACCTGCTGACGGAGGCGGGGGTGGCCCGCTTCCGCCGATTCTCCGAGGAACTGGCCGAGTTGGTGACCGCGCACGGCGGCTCGCTCTCCGGCGAACACGGGGACGGCCAGGCCCGCGCGGAACTCCTCCCGAAGATGTACGGCGCCGAGATGGTGACGTTGTTCGAGCAGGTGAAGGGAGTCTGGGACCCGGACGACCTCCTCAACCCCGGGATGCTGGTGAGGCCCGCCCCGCTCGACTCGAACCTCCGCTTCTCGGTCCTGCCCCGCGAACCGGTGGACGTGGTGTTCGGCTACCCGTCAGACGGCGGCGACTTCTCGGCGGCGGTACGGCGGTGCGTGGGAGTGGCCAAGTGCCGTACGACGGAGGTGAACGGGCCTTCGGTGATGTGCCCGTCGTTCCGCGCGACGGGCGAGGAGGCGCACTCCACACGCGGGCGTGCCCGACTCCTCCACGAGATGCTCGCGGGCGAACTGGTCACCGACGGCTGGCAGTCGACCGAGGTTCGTGACGCGCTGGACCTGTGCCTTTCCTGCAAGGGCTGCCGCACGGACTGCCCGGTCGGGGTCGACATGGCCACGTACAAGGCGGAGTTCCTGCACCACCACTACAAGGGCCGACGCAGGCCCGCGGCCCACTACGCGATGGGCCGGCTGCCGCGCTGGCTACGGCTGGTGGAGCGCACCCGGACGGCGTGGCTGGTCAACTCCCTCGCTTCCGTACGGCCGTTGGCGGCGGTGGCGAAGCGGCTGGGCGGGATCGCGGGGGAGCGGGGGATTCCGCGGGTGGCGGGGGTGACGTTCACGAGGGCGTGGCGGCGGGAGGCGAGGGCGGCGACGCGGCGGAGCATGCGTGCGGGGGTCGCATACGAGGAGACGCCCACGCGGGGGCATGTCTTCCTGTGGCCGGACACCTTCACGGAACACCTCTCGCCGGCGGTCGGGCAGGCGGCGGTGCGGGTGTTGGAGGCGGCGGGGCTGGGAGTCGTTCCGGTGACCATGAGCAGGCCGGTCTGCTGCGGACTGACCTATGTGTCGACGGGGCAACTCGACCGAGCCCGCGAGGTGATGGGCCGCACGCTGGACGCGATGAGCACGCTGCTGGACCTGGGCTTCGGGCGCGGCGCGGGCACTCCGCACATCGTCGTCCTGGAACCGAGCTGCGCGGCGGCCCTCCGCACGGACCTCCCCGAGCTGCTGCCCGACGACCCCCGCGCGGCCCGCCTGGCCGCCTCGGTCCTCACCTTCGCCGAGGCACTGGAACGCCTCGCCCCCGACTGGACCCCGCCCCGCATCGACCGCCCGACGGTCGGCCAGACCCACTGCCACCAGCACGCGGTACTGGGCGACGCCTCCGACCGCCGCCTGCGCACGGCAGCGGGCCTGACCGGCGAACTGGCGGGCGGCTGCTGCGGGTTGGCGGGCAACTTCGGCTTCGAGAAGGGGCACTACGAGGTCTCGGCGGCCTGCGCGGAGGAACAACTGCTCCCGGCGGTACGACAGGCACCGGAGGGCACGGTGGTCCTGGCGGACGGCTTCTCGTGCCGTACGCAGCTGGAACAGTTGGCCGGGGTGAGGGGCCGGCACCTCGCGGAGGTGCTGGCGGACGCGCTGGAAGGAGAGGAGAAGTGACCGACGAACTGCGCCAAGTCGCCGTCCTCTCCGACATCCACGGAGTGCTCCCCGCCCTGGAAGCGGTCCTCGCCGAACCGGAGGTGGCCGCCGCCGACCGCATCGTCCTCACCGGCGACATCACGGCGGGCCCCCAACCCGCGGAAGTGGTGGACCTGTTGCGCGAACAGTCCGACCGGGTGCTGTGGATCGCGGGCAACGCGGACCGCGAACTGGTCGAGTACCGCAGAGGCGAACGCGACGAGATCCCCGACCCGATCGGCCCCTACGCGGCGACCGCCCTCCGCGCCGACCAGATCGACTTCCTGGCGGCCCTCCCCAAGACCCTGACACTCCCGGTCCGCGGCCTGGGCAAGGTCCTCTTCTGCCACGCGACTCCCCGGGACGACGAGGAGATCGTCCTGGTCGACTCCCGCCCCGCCCGCTGGACAGAGGTCCTCACCGGCCTCGACGACGACATCCGCACGATCGTCTGCGGCCACACCCACATGCCGTACATCCGCCTCGCCCACGGCCGCCTGATCGTCAACCCGGGCAGCATCGGCATGCCCTACGGCCGCCCCGGCGCCCACTGGTGCCTGCTCGGCCCGGGCACGGACCTGCGCGTGACGCCGTACGACATCCCGGCGGCGATCACCCGCCTCACCCGCGAATGCGACTACCCGGAGATCGCCGAGTGGGCGGACTACTTCCTCAACGCGCGGGCGTCGGACACGGAGGCACTGGAGACCTTCGGACCCCGGGACGGGCGCGGGTGACTGCCTAGGCTGGCCGTTCGACCACGGTCTCGATCAGCCAGGGAGCCCCGCGTATGACCGACCTCCTTCTCCGCCCCATCACCCCCGCCGAACACCTCGCGTTCATCGCCGCCCGCCCCTCCGCCAGCCATATGCAGGTGCCGTCCTGGGGTGCGGTGAAGCCCGACTGGCGGGCGGAGAGCCTCGGATGGTTCGAGGGAAGCGGGGAGTTGGTCGGGGTCGGACTCGTGCTGTACCGGCCCGTGCCCAAACTGAAGAAGTACCTCGCCTACCTGCCCGAGGGCCCGGTCATCGACTGGCACGCCGCCGATCTCGACCGCTGGCTCGACCCGATGCTCACGCACCTCAGGTCGCAGGGCGCGTTCACGGTGAAGATGGGGCCGCCCGTCGTCGTACGGCGCTGGAGCGCGGACGCGGTGAAGGCGGCGATCGCCGACCCCGACGCGCGGCGGCTGCGGGACGCGGAGCCCACGTCGTACGAACCGCGTGGCTACGAGGTCGCCGAACGCCTCCGCCGCGCGGGCTGGCAGCAGACCGAAGCCGGGGGAGAGGAGGGCTTCGCGGCCGGACAACCGCGATACGTCTTCCAAGTGCCGTTCGCCGGACGCTCGTTGGACGACATCCAGCGCGGCCTCAACCAGCAGTGGCGGCGCAACATCAAGAAGGCCGAGAAGGCCGGCGTGAAGGTGGTCCAGGGCGGCTACGACGAACTCCCCGCCTTCTACGAGCTGTACGCCGAGACCGCCGAGCGCGACCGCTTCATCCCGCGCCCCCTGCCCTACTTCCAGCGCATGTGGACCGCCCTCACCGCCGAACACCCCGACCGCATGCGCCTCTACCTCGCCCACCACGACGGCGAGATCCTCGCCGCCGCCACGATGCTGACGGTCGGCCAGCACGTCTGGTACTCCTACGGCGCCTCCACCAGCCGGCGGCGCGAGGTGCAGCCCAACAACGCCATGCAGTGGCGCATGATGACCGACGCCCACCAACTCGGCGCCGCCGTATACGACTTCAGGGGCATCACCGACACCCTGGAGGAGTCCAACCACCTGTTGGGGCTGCTGCGTTTCAAGGCCGGTGCGGGTGGAGAGGCCGTCGAGTACATCGGGGAGTGGGACTTCCCCCTCAACCGGCTGCTGCACAAGGCGCTGGACCTCTACATGGCGCGCCGCTGAGGGCCTCGCCTGAGGGCGGAAGCACAGGTTCATTAAGGCTGCTCTCAGCTTTATCAGAGAACTCTCAGGTTCACCGCCGTAACTCAGGATTCACAAAGGTATTCACAGCACCTGCTTGCCGTTCGCTTGCCTAATTTGCCGCTCCTTGGCGCCGGGCGCGTGTAAGTTCATCCGTGTCGGGAATTCCCCGGGCGGTAAAACGCCCGACTTTGACGCACAATCCACTGCACAACCCAAGGAGTACGGAATGAGCCTCAAGAAGCTCGCCCCGCTTTCGCCGAAGCCCCAGTCGAAGCAGCTCCCGCCGCCGCCCCCGAAGCCGCGCAAGAAGCACCAGCCCAAGCCGCTGCCGAAGCCGCTGCCCGGCCAGGACAGCTGATCCGGCAGTAGAAGAGGGCCGACCCACGCAGTCGGCCCTCTTTTCTTTCCCGAATTCGAAAATCCAAAGAATTCTAATGACGGAAAGCGAAGGGGATCGTGGACATGGATATGGACGAGGAAGGCCTCGAATATGACGAGGACTACGGAACTCCCACCATTCCCGCCCGCACCGCTTTCCGTCGCTTCTGGCCGCTGACCCGCGGTCTCAGACGCTGGCTGGTCCTCGTCTGGGGGTGCACGATCATCGGCGCGCTCGCCGAGACCGAGGCCATCCTCCTCTTCGCCGACCTCACCGACCGCGCCCTCGCGAAGGGCTCGCTGAGCGCGTTCTGGAGCCCGGCCGCGAAGTGGCTGGGCGTGGCGATCGTCGGCGCGCTCGTCTCGTACGCCGGCAACTCCCTTGCCGCCTGGGCCACCGAACGCTTCGTGATGAGACTGCGCGAGCATGTCTTCGACCACGTACAGCAGTTGCCCCCGCACTTCTTCCAACGGCACCGCCAGGGCGACCTGTTGTCCCGCCTCACCGGCGACGTCGAGGCGATCGAGACCCTGGTCGTCTCCGGTGTCATCGGCACCGCCTCCGCGCTCTTCTCGGCCCTCTTCTACGCCGCCGCCGCGTTCTGGCTGCGCTGGGACCTGGCCGCCGCCACCTTCGTCCTCGCCCCCCTCTTCTGGCTGGCGGCCCGCCGCTTCTCCGGCTCCATCAAGGACGTCTCCCGCGAGGGCCGGGTCGCCGACGGCGCGATCACCTCCGTCGTCGAGGAGTCCCTCGGCAACATCGTCCTCACCCAGGCCTACGGCCGCCGCGACGCCGAACGCCGGCGCCTGAACGAGGAGGCCGGCGCCTGGTTCCGGGCCTCCGTCCGCTCGACGCGGCTCAACGAGGCGTACGAGCAACTCGTCGCCGTCATCGAGACCGTGTGCGTGCTCGCCGTCATCGGCATCGGCGCCTGGGAGATCTCCACCGGCCGCATGACCCTCGGCCAACTCCTCGCGTTCTCCGCCTTCTTGGGCTACCTCTACCCGCCCGTCCGCGGCCTGGCCCAACTCGGCCTGACCATCACCGCCGCCACCGCGGGCGCGGAACGCCTCATCGAGATCCTCGACGTACGGCCGTCCGTCGCCGACCCCGCCCGCGACTCCGAGACCGGCCGCCCCGACGGCACGGTCGAACTCCGCGACGTCACCTTCAGCTACCCCGGCGCCGACCGAGTCGCCCTGGAAGGCCTCTCCTTCACCGTCAATCCCGGCGAGCTGGTGATCGTCACCGGCCCCAGCGGCGCCGGCAAGTCCACCGTCTCCAAAATGCTGCTCCGCTTCTACGACCCCGACGCGGGCGACGTCCTCCTCGACGGCGTCCCCCTGCGGGACCTCCCCCTCGCCCGCCTGCGCGAGTACGTGACCCTGCTCCCCCAGGAGACCCTGGTCCTGCACGACACCGTCCGCGCGAACATCGCCTGCGGCCGGCCCGGCGCGAGCGAGCAGGCGATCGTCGACGCGGCGGTCGCGGCCGACGCCCACGAGTTCATCCTCCGCCTCCCCGAGGGCTACGACACGAAGGTCGACCCCAACTCGGCCCGCCTGTCCGGCGGTCAGCTCCAGCGCCTGGCGATCGCCCGCGCCATCCTGCGCGACGCCCCGGTCCTGGTCCTCGACGAACCGACGACCGGGTTGGACTCGATGGCCGCCCGCCGGGTCGTGAAGCCCCTACGACGACTGATGGCGGGCCGTACGACCATCATGATCACGCATGACCTCAACCTCGCGCCCGACGCCGATCGCATCCTGGTCGTGGACCGGGGCCGGATCGTGGAGACGGGGCGGCATGCGGAGCTGATGGCGCTGGGTGGGGCGTACTCGCGGTTGCACCGGTCGCAGAACAACGCGGCGATGGATACAGGGGAGTTGAGGCTGCCGTCGTTCGCGGAGGCGGGGGTACCGGTCGGGGTTCCGGTGGCAGTGGCGGAGGGTGCGACGGCGGGCGTGGGTTACGGGTACTCCGCGGCGCCGGTCTTCGTCGAGAGCTGGGCGCCGCAGACGTACGCGCCGACGTACGAGCCGACGTATCAACCGACCTACCCGCAGACCGAGTACCCGGAGTACTCCGATCCCCTCTTCGGGCCCATGCCCACCACCCTCCCCGACGGGCGGCCCCTGTTCCGGGACTAGGTTCAGTGACAGTTGCATAAAGGGTTCACACACCTGTCGAAGTCCATTACCATGGACCGAGCAGTGCATCGTGATGGACGAATGCGCGCTGAACCGAGCCCTGGAAGCCCCCGTGAGCATCCCCAGCACGTCGACCACCGCCCCCGCGGGCAACCTGGCCGTCGCCCCGACCGCCGACCTGACCGTCACCCCAGGCCGCACGGGCTCGCTCGGACCGGTGGGGCTGGTGCTCGCCGGGGGGATCTCGGTGCAGTTCGGCGGTGCGCTGGCGGTGACGCTGATGCCCAGGGTGGGGGCGCTGGGCGTGGTGACGCTACGGCTGCTGGTGGCCGCGGTGGTTCTCCTCGTGATCTGTCGCCCGAGCCTGCGGGGTCACTCGCGGGCGGACTGGGGCACGGTCGTCGTCTTCGGCGTCACCATGGCCGCGATGAACGGCCTCTTCTATCAGTCGCTGGCCCGCATCCCCCTGGGACCGGCGGTGACGCTGGAAGTACTGGGCCCGCTCGCCCTCTCGGTCCTCACGTCCCGGCGTGCGCTGAACGCGGTCTGGGCGGGGCTCGCTCTGGCGGGCGTCTTCCTCCTCGGCGGCGGAGGCTTCAGCAGCCTGGACCCCGTAGGAGTGGCCTTTGCCCTGGGGGCCGGCGCCATGTGGGCCACGTACATCGTTTTCAGTGCTCGTACGGGGCGCCGGTTTCCGCAGGCCGATGGGTTGGCGCTGGCGATGGTCGTGGCGGCGGTGGTGTTCCTGCCGCTAGGTGTCGCGGAGTCGGGCACGAAGCTCCTGAACCCCACGACGATCGCCCTCGGCTCTGTGGTGGCGGTTCTCTCCTCGGTTCTCCCCTACACACTCGAACTCCTGGCCCTGCGCCGCCTCCCCTCCTCCACCTTCGCCATCCTCATGAGCCTGGAACCAGCCGTGGCCGCGACAGCGGGCTTCCTGATCCTTCACCAGGCACTGTCCGTCCCTGAAGCCATGGCTATCGCGCTGGTCATCGCGGCGAGTATGGGGGCGGTGCGGACGCAGGTGGGGCGGGGCAAGGCGAAACTGGACGCGGCTTGACGCGTGAACGTTGGGCCACTCGCTTCTCGGCCAGTGTCGTGCTTCCACGGCCCGAGTAAAGGGCGCTCCCTGCGGTCGCGTCGGCTACGCCGATTCCGCTGCGCTCCACCCTTGACTCGGTCCGCTCCAGCCCGTTCCAGAAGCGAGCGAGCGGCCCGGAGGAACGGGTGGCCGACCTGCGAACACCCTTGGGTGGGCTGTGTTCCGGGCCGGGGTGAGGGGGCGCGCTCACGTCTCGCCTGCACGCCGGGTCGGCTTAGCGGCCAACCCCGGGTGGGGGGTGCTAGAAGCTGGGGGTGATCCTAACCGCTCTCATGGGCTTTGACTGGTTAGGGAAGACTCTGGCTTTCAGAGGTCACAGGGCTTGGGTGGGCTCAGGCGGGCTCAGGCTCACAGCATCAGGCATAAATAATGCAAGCACGCTTGATTGTTTCTGGCGCCCCTGCCATGCTCCCCCCATGTCCGATCCGACGCGCGTGTTCGACGACCTGCGTGAGGAGAGCGAGGAACTCGACCGGCTCGTGGCCGAGTTGAGGCCGGAGGGCTGGGCCGTCGAGACCCCCGCTGCCCGCTGGACCGTCGCCCACCAGATCGCCCACCTGGCCTGGACCGACCACTCCGCCCTGCTCGCCGTGACGGACGAGGAAGCGTTCCGTGCGCTGGTCGAGAAGGCGCTCGCCACTCCCGAGACGTTCGTGGACGAGGGTGCGCAGGAGGGGGCCGCGAAGACGCCCGCCCGGCTCCTCGCCGACTGGCGGGCCGGGCGGACGGCCCTGTTGGCCGCCCTGTACGCCGCCCCCACAGGAGTCCGTTTCCCCTGGTACGGGCCACCTATGTCGGCCGCCTCCATGGCCACCGGTCGGCTTATGGAGACCTGGGCCCATGGGCAGGATGTCGCCGACGCGGTTGGTGTGGTGCGGCCACCTACGGATCGGCTCCGGCATGTGGTGCGCATTGGTGTGCGTGCGCGTGACTTCGCCTTTGGTGTGCATGGGCTCACCCCGCCGAGTGAGGAGTTCCGTGTTGAACTCCGCGCTCCCTCGGGTGAGTTGTTGGCCTACGGACCCGAAGACGCCCCGCAACGCGTCACCGGCCCCGCCCTCGACTTCTGCCTCCTCGTCACCCAGCGCGCCCACCGCACCGACCTCGCGGTGGAAGCGGTCGGCCCCGACGCCGGTCAGTGGCTCGACATCGCCCAGGCCTTCGCGGGACCCCCCGGCGCCGGGCGCCCGCCGAAGTCGAAGGGGGCCGGACAGTGACTTCCACCGTCCCCCTCCGCATAGGCAACGCCTCCGGCTTCTACGGCGACCGGTTCGACGCCCTGCGCGAGATGCTCACCGGCGGCCAACTGGACTTCCTCACCGGTGACTACCTCGCCGAGTTGACCATGCTCATCCTGGGACGGGACCGGCTCAAGGATCCCGGCACCGGGTATGCCCGTACCTTCCTCAAGCAGTTGGAGGAGTGTCTCGGGCTCGCCCAGGAGCGTGGGGTGCGGATCGTCACCAACGCCGGAGGGCTCAACCCCGCTGGACTCGCCGACGCCGTACGGAAGTTGGCCGATCGGCTCGGGATAGCCGTACGGGTAGCGCATGTCGAAGGGGACGATCTCGCCGGGCGGTATCCGGATGCCCTTGCCGCGCATGCCTATCTCGGTGGCTTCGGGATCGCCGCTTGCCTTGATGCGGGGGCCGAGGTCGTGGTCACCGGGCGGGTCACCGATGCCGCCCTGGTCACCGGGCCCGCCGTCGCTCACTTCGGGTGGGTGGCCGACGACTACGACCGGCTCGCGGGGGCTGTGGTCGCCGGACATGTGCTGGAGTGCGGGACCCAGGCGACCGGCGGCAACTACGCCTTCTTCACCGAGCACTCGCCGGAGAAGCTTCGCCGGCCCGGGTTTCCGCTCGCCGAGATTCATGAGGACGGCTCCTGCGTCATCACCAAGCACCCCGGCACGGGGGGAGTCGTGGACCTCGGTACCGTCACCGCGCAGCTCCTCTACGAGACGCACGGCGCGCGGTACGCCGGTCCCGATGTCACCGCCCGCCTCGACACCGTCCGGCTCAGTGAAGACGGGACCGGGGGTGGGGACGGGACCGAGGACGGGGGCGATCGGGTGCGGATCGAGGGCGTTCGGGGGGAGGCTCCGCCGCCGACTCTCAAGGTCGGGCTCAATCGCCTGGGGGGCTTCCGCAACGAGGTCACCTTCGTGCTCACCGGGCTCGACATCGAGCGCAAGGCCACTCTTGTCCGGGAGCAGATGGAGGCCGCGTTCGGCGAGGGGAACGCCAAGTCCCGGCCCGGTGAACTCCGTTGGGATCTCGCCCGTACCGACCACGCGGACGCCTCGACCGAGGAGACCGCCAGCGCACTGCTGCGGCTCGTCGTGCGGGATGCCGATCCGGAGGTCGTCGGGCGGGCGCTGAGCGCCGCCGCCGTCGAACTCGCATTGGCCAGTTACCCCGGCTTCCATGTGCTGACCCCACCTGGAAAGGGAGCGCCCTATGGCGTCTTCGATGATGTGTATGTCCCCCATGGTGACGTCGACCATGTGGCCGTCCTCCACAACGGGCGCCGGATTGCTGTGGCCCCGGCCCACGACACCCGCGTACTGGAGGACCTTCCGCAGCCGGCCCTCCCCGAACCTCCGCCGGACGGGCCCACGGCGTGGGCGCCCCTTGGTCTGGTCGCCGGGGCCCGTAGCGGTGACAAGGGAGGGAACGCCAACGTGGGGGTGTGGGCGCGTACGGATGAGGCGTGGCGCTGGCTCGCCCATGCGCTGACCGCCGAACGGTTCCGTGAACTTCTGCCGGAGACCGCCGAGTTGGGTGTGACGCGGCACGTGCTGCCCAACCTCCGTGCCCTCAACTTCGTCGTCGAGGGGATTCTCGGCGAGGGCGTCGCCGCCCAGCATCGTTTCGATCCGCAGGCCAAGGCCCTGGGCGAATGGCTGCGTTCCCGTCGTCTGGACATACCGGAGGTCCTCCTGTGACCGTCCTCCCGACCGCCCTGGACACCAACGGTCCCGACTACGTGGCCAACCGCGAGGCCATGCTCGCCAAACTCGGCGAACTGGACACCGAGCATGCGAAGGCTCTCGCCGGTGGCGGGCCGAAATACGTCGAACGGCACCGCAAACGCGGCAAGTTGCTCGCCCGCGAGCGCATCGAACTGCTCCTCGACCCCGACACGCCCTTCCTCGAACTGTCCCCCCTCGCCGCCTGGGGCAGCGACTACGCGGTCGGCGCCTCCCTCGTCACCGGCATCGGGGTGGTGGAAGGCGTGGAGTGTCTGATCACCGCCAACGACCCGACCGTGCGCGGCGGTGCGAGCAACCCCTGGTCGCTGAAGAAGGCCCTAAGGGCGAACGACATCGCCCTCGCCAACCGGCTGCCCTGCATCAGCCTCGTCGAGTCCGGTGGTGCAGATCTCCCGTCCCAGAAAGAGATCTTCATCCCCGGCGGCGCCATCTTCCGTGATCTGACCCGGCTTTCGGCCGCCGGCATCCCGACGATCGCCGTCGTCTTCGGCAACTCGACCGCCGGCGGCGCGTACATCCCCGGCATGTCCGACCACGTGATCATGGTCAAGGAGCGCGCGAAGGTGTTCCTCGGCGGGCCGCCGCTCGTGAAGATGGCGACCGGCGAGGAGAGCGACGACGAGTCGCTCGGCGGCGCCGAGATGCACGCGCGCGTGTCGGGCCTCGCGGACCACTTCGCCGTCGACGAGCAGGACGCGCTGCGGCAGGCGCGCCGCGTCGTCGCCCGCCTCAACCACCGCAAGGCGTACGGCGATCCGGGCCCGGCCGCACTCCCCAAGTACGACGAGGACGAACTCCTCGGCATCGTCCCCGGGGATCTCAAAACCCCCTTCGACCCGCGCGAGGTCGTCGCCCGGCTCGTCGACGCCTCCGACTTCGACGAGTTCAAGCCGCTCTACGGCACGAGCCTGGTGACGGGCTGGGCCGCCTTGCACGGCTATCCCGTCGGCATCCTGGCGAACGCCCAAGGGGTCCTCTTCGGCCAGGAGTCCCAAAAGGCCGCCCAGTTCATCCAGTTGGCCAACCAGCGCGACATCCCGCTCCTCTTCCTGCACAACACCACCGGCTACATGGTCGGCAAGGAGTACGAACAGGGCGGCATCATCAAACACGGCGCGATGATGATCAACGCCGTCAGCAACAGCCGCGTACCGCATCTCTCCGTGCTCATGGGCGCCTCGTACGGCGCCGGCCACTACGGCATGTGCGGGCGCGCCTACGACCCCCGCTTCCTGTTCGCCTGGCCCAGCGCCAAGTCCGCCGTCATGGGCCCCCAACAGCTCGCCGGCGTCCTGTCGATCGTCGCCCGCCAGTCGGCCGTAGCGAAGGGGCAGCCCTACGACGAGGACGCGGACGCGGCGCTGCGCGCCATGGTGGAGCAGCAGATCGAGTCCGAGTCCCTGCCGATGTTCCTGTCGGGGCGGCTGTACGACGACGGTGTCATCGACCCGCGCGACACCCGCACCGTCCTCGGCCTGTGCCTGTCCGCCATCCACACGGCGCCCTTCGAGGGCGCGCGCGGTGGCTTCGGCGTCTTCCGGATGTGAGGGCCATGACCGATGTGAGGGACCACTTGATTTCGACCGTCCTCGTCGCCAACCGGGGCGAGATCGCCTGCCGGGTCTTCCGTACGTGCCGCGAGTTGGGCATCCGGACGGTCGCCGTGCACTCGGACGCCGACGAGTACGCGCTCCACGCACGCGTGGCCGACGCGACGGTACGGCTCCCGGGGGCGACACCCCAGGAGACCTATCTGCGCGGGGAGTTGATCGTGAAGGCGGCCGTCGCGGCGGGCGCGGACGCGGTGCACCCCGGCTACGGCTTCCTCTCCGAGAACGCCGACTTCGCCCGCGCCGTCCTGGCCGCCGGCCTGGTCTGGATCGGCCCCCCGCCCGAGGCGATCGAGGCCATGGCCTCCAAGACCCGCGCCAAGCAACTGATGGGCATCGCCCCCCTGGAGCACGTCACCGAGACCGACCTCCCGGTCCTGGTGAAGGCCGCGGCGGGCGGTGGCGGACGCGGTATGCGGGTCGTACGACAACTTGCCGACCTCGACGCCGAGTTGACCGCCGCCCGAGCCGAGGCGACCAGCGCCTTCGGCGACGGCGAGGTCTTCGTCGAGCCCTACGTGGAGGGCGGCCGACACGTCGAGGTCCAGATCCTCGCCGACACCCACGGCACGGTCTGGGCCCTCGGCACCCGCGACTGCTCCCTCCAACGCCGCCACCAGAAGGTGATCGAGGAGTCCCCGGCCCCGGGCCTGTCAGATCAACTGGCTCAGGAACTGAGCGAGTTGGCCGTACGCGCCGCCCGCGCGGTCAACTACGAGGGCGCCGGCACCGTCGAGTTCCTCGTCTCCGCCGACAACAAGGCCCACTTCCTGGAGATGAACACCCGCCTCCAGGTCGAACACCCGGTGACAGAGGCCGTGTTCGGCATCGACCTGGTGGCCCTGCAACTGCGCGTCGCGGAGGGCGAGCCCCTCGATAGCGACCCCCCGAGCGCGCGAGGCCACGCGATAGAGGCCCGCCTCTACGCAGAGGACCCGTCCCGCGACTGGACCCCCCAGACCGGCACCCTGCACCGCCTGGCCGTACCGGAAGGCGTCCGCCTCGACACCGGTTACACCGACGGCGACGACATCGGCGTCCACTACGACCCGATGCTCGCCAAGGTCGTCGCCCACGCCCCCACCCGCGCCGAAGCCCTCCGCAAACTCGCCGGCGCCCTGGAACGGGCGACCATCCACGGCCCGATCACCAACCGCGCCCTCCTCGTCAACTCCCTTCGCCACAAGGAGTTCACGACGGCCCACATGGACACGGGTTTCTACGACCGCCACCTCCCGGACCTCACACAGCAGGCCCCCGACCCGCACGCCCCCCTCGCCGCCGCCCTGGCGGACGCCCACGGCCGCTCCCGGTTCGGAGGAGGCGGCTGGCGCAACGTCCCGTCCCAGCCCCAGACCAAGCGTTACGCGATGGCGAGCGAGGAGCATGAGGTCCAGTACCGGCACACGAGGGCGGGCCTGACGGCGGACGGGGTGCGCGTCATCCACACGGACGCCGGTCGAGTCGTACTCGAAGTGGACGGCGTGCGGCGGAAGTTCGAGGTTGCGAGCTACGGCGACGACCAGGTGTACGTGAACGCGACGACCCTGACCGCCCTCCCTCGCTTCCCCGACCCAGCCGCCCAACTGGCCCCCGGCTCACTCCTCGCCCCCATGCCGGGCACGGTGGTGAGGGTGGCGGAAGGCTTGACCGTAGGAACTCAAGTAACGGCCGGTGACCCCCTGTTGTGGCTAGAGGCAATGAAGATGGAACACAAGATCACAGCCCCGGTCACGGGAAAGCTAACGGCCCTGAACGCAGTACCTGGCCAACAGATCCAGCTCGCCGCCCTATTGGCGGTAGTGAAGCCCACCTAGAGGGGCGCGGGACTGTATCCGTATGCGGCTACCGCCGCGCGAGCGCGACCAGCCACGACGAGGGAGCCACATGCCCACCACCGAAACCGAAGAACACAGGGCCCTACGTTCAGCCGTATCCGCCCTGGGCAAACGCCACGGCCGCACCTACGACCGAGAACAACTCTGGTCCGAGGCAGCCAAACTCGGCTACCTGGGCGTCAACCTCCCCGAGGAACACGGAGGCGGAGGCGGTGGCATCTCCGAACTCTCCATCGTCCTGGAGGAGTTGGGAGCGGCAGGCTGCCCCCTCCTCATGATGGTCGTGTCACCCGCGATCTGCGGAACGGTGATCGCCCGCTTCGGCACAGAAGACCAGAAACAAGCCTGGCTGCCCGCGCTGGCGGATGGCACCCGAACCATGGCCTTCGGCATCACAGAACCCGACGCCGGTTCCAACAGCCACCGCATCACCACCACCGCCCGAAAAGACGGCACGGACTGGCTCCTCACCGGCCGCAAGGTGTTCATCTCCGGCGTGGACCTGGCCGACGCGACCCTCATAGTCGGCCGCACGGAAGACTCCCGAACGGGCCGCCTCAAGCCCTGCCTGTTCATCGTCCCGCGCGACGCACCCGGCTTCACCCGCCGCCAGATAGACATGGAACTCCAGGCGGTGGAGAAGCAGTTCGAGCTGACCCTGGACGACGTACGGCTCCCCGCCGACGCACTCGTCGGAGACGAGGACGCGGGCCTGCTCCAGCTCTTCGCCGGTCTCAACCCCGAACGCATCATGACGGCCGCCTTCGCGATCGGCATGGGCCGCTACGCGCTGGCCCGAGCGATCGAGTACGCGCGCGACCGCACCGTGTGGGACGCCCCCATCGGCGCCCACCAGGCCATCGCGCACCCCCTCGCCCAGGCGCACATCGACCTCGAACTCGCCCGCCTGATGATGCAGAAGGCGGCGTATCTGTACGACGCCGGTGACGACGTAGGCGCGGGCGAGGCCGCCAACATGGCCAAGTACGCGGCGGGTGAGGCCTGCGTGCGGGCGGTGGACCAGTCCGTGCACACCCTCGGCGGCAACGGCCTCACGCGGGAGTTCGGGCTCGCTTCGTTGATAACTGCCTCGCGCGTGGCTCGTATTGCTCCGGTGAGCCGGGAGATGATTCTCAACTACGTCTCCCACCAGACCCTGGGCCTGCCCAAGTCGTACTAGCCCGAGGCCTGGAGCCCACCCGAAGCTCCGCGCCAGTCCGTGCCAGGAGGAACCATGTTCCGCAGCGAGTACGCAGACGTACCGGCCGTCGAACTCGCCATCCACGACGCGGTGTTGGCCCGGGCCGCCGAGTTCGGCGACGAACCCGCCCTGGTCGACGGCACGGACGGCACCACCCTCACGTACACCCAACTCGACGCGTTCCACCGGCGGATCGCGGCCGGCCTCGCGGACGCGGGCGTACGCAAGGGGGACGTCCTCGCCCTGCACAGCCCCAACACGGTCGCGTTCCCCCTGGCGTTCTACGCCGCCACGCGCGCGGGTGCCTCCGTCACGACGGTGCACCCGCTCGCCACCCCGGAGGAGTTCGCCAAGCAGCTGCGCGACTCGGCGGCCCGCTGGATCGTCACCCTGTCACCCCTCCTGAACGCGGCACGCCGTGCCGCCGAACTCGCGGGCGGCGTCGAGGAGATATTCGTCTGCGACAGCGCGCCCGGACACCGCTCACTCGCCGACATGCTCGGCTCCACGGCCCCCGAGCCGGTGGTCGACATCGACCCCGTGACGGACGTGGCGGCCCTCCCGTACTCCTCGGGCACGACGGGCAGCCCCAAGGGCGTGATGCTCACCCACCGCCAAATAGCCACGAACCTGGCCCAGTTGGAGCCCGCGGTCCCCACCGGCCCCGGCGACCGCATCCTCGCCGTCCTGCCCTTCTTCCACATCTACGGTCTTACGGCCCTGATGAACGCGCCCCTGAGGAAGGGCGCCGCAGTCGTGGTCCTCCCGCGCTTCGAGCTGGAGACCTTTCTGGCGGCCATCGAGAACCACCGCATCACCGGCCTGTACGTGGCCCCGCCGATAGTCCTGGCCCTGGCCAAACACCCGGCGGTCGCCCAGTACGACCTCTCGTCCCTCAAATACATCATCAGCGCCGCCGCCCCCCTCGACGCGAACCTCGCCGCCGCCTGCTCGCACCGCCTGGGCCTGCCACCCGTAGGCCAGGCGTACGGCATGACGGAACTCTCCCCGGGCACCCATGTGGTCCCCGTACGGGACATGCCCACCGCACCCCCGGGAACCGTCGGCAAACTCATCGCCGGCACCGAGATGCGGATCGTCTCCCTCGACGACCCCGACAAGGACCTCGGCATCGGCGAGGCGGGCGAACTCCTCATCCGCGGCCCCCAGGTGATGAAGGGCTACCTCGGCCGCCCCGACGACACCGCCGCGATGATCGACCAGGACGGCTGGCTGCGCACCGGGGACGTCGGCTATGTGGACGACGGCGGCTGGACGTTCGTCGTCGACCGGGTCAAGGAACTCATCAAGTACAAGGGCTTCCAGGTCGCCCCCGCCGAACTGGAGGCCCTCCTGCTCACCCACCCCGACATCGCCGACGCGGCGGTCGTGGGCGAGTACAACGACGACAACAACGAGGTCCCGCACGCCTATGTGGTCCGCCAGCAGACCGCCCCTGATCTCTCCCAGAGCGAGGTCCTGATGTACGTCGCCGAACGCGTCGCCCCCTACAAACGCGTCCGCGTGGTCACCTTCATCGACGCCGTCCCGCGAGCCGCCTCCGGCAAGATCCTGCGCCGGGAACTGCGAGGCCGCTCATGACGCTGGTCGGTCGTGCACGCGCGCGTGGCATCGAGACCCTGAGCCTCGACTCACCGGAGACCAGGAACGCGCTGTCGGCGTCCCTGGTGGGCGAGTTGGCGGACGCGCTGACGGAGTGCGCGAAGGACGCCGACGTACGGGCGGTCGTCCTCACCCACACCGGCAACACGTTCTGCGCGGGCGCGGACCTGCGGGACCCGCCACCCCCGGACGCCCTGGTGGCCGTACTCCGCCAGATCGTCGAACTCCCCAAGCCGGTGGTGGCGAGAGTGACGGGCCACGTACGGGCGGGCGGCCTCGGCCTCCTCTCGGCCTGCGACATCGCGGCAGCGTCGACCGAGTCCGCGACCTTCGCCTTCACTGAGGTACGGATCGGGGTGGCCCCGGCGGTGATCTCCCTCCCGCTGCTGCCCCGCACCGACCCGCGAGCACTGGCCCGCTACTACCTCACCGGCGAACGCTTCGACGCGACGGAGGCGGCCCGCGCGGGCCTGCTGACGGTGGCGGGAGAGGACGTGGACGAGGCACTGGCACCGATCCTCGACGGCCTGCGCCGAGCCGCTCCCGAGGCCCTGGCCGAGACGAAACGGCTGCTCACGGCTAGGGTGCTGGAAACCTTCGACCGGGACGCGGCCGACCTGACCGCGCTCTCGGCACGGCTGTTCGCCTCCGCGCAGGCCCGCGAGGGGATGACAGCATTCCTCGAACGACGGGATCCCGCATGGGTGGTGTGAGCGCGACGACGGCGCCGGGCGCGGTCGACCGCAGACCCAAGCAGGACCGCAGCCGGGCCACCCGGCAACGCCTCCTGGAAGCCGCCGTGTCCTGCCTCGCCGAACACGGCTGGGCAGGCTCCACGGTCTCCGTCGTGGCCGAGCGCGCCGGCGTCTCCCGAGGCGCCGCCCAACACCACTTCCCGACCCGCGAGGACCTCTTCACGGCGGCGGTCGAGTACGTCGCCGAGGAACGCTCGACCGCCCTCCGGGCCCTGTTCCCCGAGGGCGCGGAAGACCGCCGAGCCGTCATCGAGGCCCTGGTCGACCTCTACACGGGCCCGTTGTTCCGCGCGGCCCTCCACCTCTGGGTAGCGGCCTCCAACGAGGACCAACTCCGCCCCCGGGTAACCGAGTTGGAGGCGAAGGTGGGCCGCGAGACCCACCGGATCGCGGTGGAGCTGCTGAACGCGGACGAGTCGAGACCGGGCGTACGCGAAACAGTCCAGGGCCTCCTGGACATGGCGAGGGGCCTGGGCCTGGCCAACCTGCTCACGGACGACAGGGGCAGGCGGGAGAGGGTTGTGGCGCAGTGGGCCTCGCTCTTGGAAGACGCCCTGGGGGAAGCTGCTTAGGGGCGCGGGGCTGTGTCGATTCGCGGCTCCGCCGCGTGGGCGCGACCAGCCCCCACGCACCCGCACCCGCCTACGCTCCCAAGGCTCCTCTTCAGTGGGCGATATCCGAGTACCCCTCGATCGACTGAGGCCCGCGAGACTCCGGTCCCACATATCGAGCAGAAGGCCGCACAAGCCGCCCCGTCCGCTTCTGTTCAAGAATGTGCGCCGACCACCCCGCCGTACGCGCACACGTGAACATCGACGTGAACATGTGCGCCGGTACCTCGGCGAAGTCCAGCACGATAGCGGCCCAGAACTCGACGTTGGTCGCGAGCACCCGATCAGGACGACGGGAGTGCAACTCCGCCAGCGCCGCCTTCTCCAACGCCTCCGCGATCTCGAACCGCGGCGCCCCCAACTCCCGCGCCGTGCGCCGCAGTACACGAGCCCGAGGATCCTCGGCCCGGTACACCCGGTGCCCGAACCCCATCAACCGTTCACCCTTGTCGAGCGCCTGCCGGACGTACGCCTCCGCGTCCCCCGTCCGCTCGATCTCCTCGATCATCCCGAGCACACGGGACGGCGCGCCCCCGTGCAACGGCCCGGACATCGCCCCCACGGCCCCGGACAGCGCGGCGGCGACATCCGCACCGGTCGACGCGATGACCCGAGCCGTGAAGGTCGACGCGTTCATGCCGTGCTCGGCAGCGGACGTCCAGTACGCGTCCACGGCCGCGACATGCTTGGGATCAGGCTCACCCCGCCACCGGATCATGAACCGCTCGACGACCGAGTGCGCCTTGTCGATCTCGCTCTGCGGCACCATCGCGTTCCCCTGCCCGCGCGCGGACTGGGCGACGTACGACAGGGCCATCACGGCGGCGCGGGCGAGGTCGTCGCGGGCCTGCCGCTCGTCGATGTCGAGGAGCGGCTTGAGGCCCCACACGGGCGCGAGCATGGCCAGCGCGGACTGTACGTCGACGCGGATGTCCCCGGAGTGCACCGGGATCGGGAACGGCTCGGCGGGCGGCAGCCCGGGGTTGAAGGCGCCGTCGACGAGCAGCCCCCAGACGTTGCCGAACGAGACGTGACCGACCAGATCCTCGATGTCGACGCCCCTGTACCGCAGGGCACCGCCCTCCTTGTCCGGTTCGGCGATCTCCGTCTCGAACGCGACGATTCCTTCGAGTCCAGGTACGAAGGAGGGGTCGAAGTCGGACATCAGGCGGCTCCTCATGCTGTGGCTCCACGGTCGCGGGGGACTCGCGGGCCGAAGGTAGAGACATCAGCACCATAACGCCGAGTGCCACACAAGGGGAGGGCTCGCGGCACTGAGTGCCACCCGAACGCGAGACCGTACGTGGCCGTAGGCGACACCACGCGGCCGTAGGCGACCGTACGCAACCACACCCGCCCACCCGGCGCGGTACGGCAGGATGATCGTGTGACCGACCGCGATCCCACCGAGCGTGATCCCCGCCTCGACCCCGCCGCGATGCGCAAGCAGTACCGCGTGGAGGGCCTCGACGAGAACGACCTGGCAGCCGACCCCATGGCACAGTTCGGCAGCTGGTTCGAGGAGGCAGCGCTCCAGGGGCTCGTCTACGAGCCGAACGCGATGGTCGTCTCCACCGCCGACGCCGAGGGCCGCCCCAGCTCCCGCACGGTCCTCATGAAGCACTACGACGACCAGGGCTTCGTCTTCTACACGAACTACGACTCCCGCAAGGCCCGCGAACTCGGCGTGAACCCGTACGTCTCGCTGCTCTTCCCCTGGCACCCGATGGCCCGCCAGGTCCTGGTCACCGGCACCGCGCGCCGCACCGGCCGCGACGAGACCGCCGCGTACTTCCGCACCCGCCCGCACGGCTCCCAACTCGGCGCCTGGGCCAGCACCCAGTCCACGGTGATCCACTCCCGGACCGAACTGGAGTCCTCGTACGCCGACTTGCTCGCCCGCTACCCCGAGGGCGAACAGGTCCCGGTCCCACCCCACTGGGGCGGCTTCCGCATCGCCCCCCAGACGGTCGAGTTCTGGCAGGGCCGGGAGAACCGCCTGCACGACCGCCTCCGCTACACCGCGCAACCCTCCGGCACCTGGCACCTGGACCGCCTGAGCCCCTGACCCACAGCCCCCGGAAACGCAGACGACCCGCGAGCTCAGGTCCCTCCGCCTCACAGCGGGGGAGCCGGCCGGACGTACCGGCGAGCTCGCGGGTCGGGTGACTGCGTTGGGTTAGGCCGGTTGCGTGCAACTCACACACGCTGGTCCGGCGCCGAACCGAGTACGACGGCGGGCCACTAGCCCGCAGTCACCTCTTCCGTCCGGTTTCCATACATCTGCCGAACCACCTCCTTTCCGAAGTACTCGCCACACTAAGAACCCCTCGCCGACGGATCAACCGCTTTTAACGAGCCATGAACTCACTGGACGCGAATGCGCTGGTCACCTAGGTTCCGCCTCATGACCGACCTGCGTGTAGAACCGGTGGAACCGGACGCGGAGAACGCGCTCCAGGACTGGCGGCACGTCCACAACCTGATCGTGCCGCCCGCCGCGATGGCTCTCGACGAGGTGCGGGAGCGGAGTGGGCGGAACCGGCTGGAGAACGCGTACCTGGGGGACGTGCTCGTGGGGTGCTCCACCGTGCGGCCCCCGCAGGGCGAGGACGCGGTGGCGACCGTCATCGCGCGCGTGCTGCCTGATTTCCGGCGGCGCGGCTACGGAGTCGCCCTCTACGAAAACGGCCTCACGCGCGCGCGTGCGCTCGGCGCCGACGCGATCGAGACCGTCGTTCTGGCCGCCAACACGGACGGGGTGCGGTTCGCCGAGGCTCGGGGGTTCGTCGAGACCGAGCGCTATGTGCTCGACGGCGAGACCGACTTGTGGATCACTCTGCGGCTGCGGTCCCGGTTTCGGTCGGCGTCGTTCGCAGCGCGGTGAGCTGTTCGCCGAGAGGGAGGCAAGCCGGCGTCGTACAACGATTCTCTCAATCTTGCGGGAACTCGGTGTGTGCTGCGTCACGTTCGAGTTGAATGAGGGGGAGTGAGTGAACCGACGCGTCGTGTCCGCGGACGCAGCCTGCAGGGGGTCCAGGTGAGTGCTTCCCGGCGTAGTGGGACCACCGACGAGTTGGGTCCCGACGAGCCCGAGCGGGACGGCGGGCCCGAAGGTGTCGGTGGGTCGGATCTGTTGGCCGCGTTGCTGGACGGGATGGACGCGGCGCTGTGTGCCTTCGACGCGGACGGGGTGCTGACGCACTGGAACCGCGAGGCGGAGCGCATCCTGGGCTGGACCGCCGCCGAGGCCGTGGGGCGGCAGGGACTCGCCGGGTGGGCCGTACGGAGTGCGGACGCCGAGGAGGTCGAGGGGCGGCTCATGTCCGCCATGCAGGCCCCTGGGCGGCAGGTCAATGAGTTCGCCCTTCTTACGAAGGATGGTGGGCGGGTGCTGGTGCGGACTCAGTCCGCCGCCGTGCGCGGGCCCGACGGGAAGCCCGCCGGGGTCTACTGCGCCTTCAGCGAAGTGCATGCCCAGATCGACCTTGAGCGGTCAATTGCCCTGAGTGAGGCCCTCTTTGAGGATGCCTCGTGGGGTGTCGTGCTTGTGGATGCGGACCTGCGGCCCGCCGTCGTCAACTCGCATGCCGCTCGCGCGCTCGGTACCGGGCGCACCTCCGTGCTCGGGCGGCCCCTCGGGGAGCTGCTCGCCCAAGGGGTCGAGGAGCTGGAGGCCGCGCTCACGCACGTGCTCGCTGAAGGCGCGCCGCCGGCGCCCGCGGAGATCTGGGTGAGCGTGCGGACGCCTGAGGGCAACCTGCGGCGCTGCTGGCGCAGCGGCTTCCTGCGGCTGGCCTCGCCGCTCACCGAGGAACCGGTGCCGCTCGGCGTCGGCTGGCTCTTCCAGGACGTCACCGAGGCCAAGCAGCTCGAACAGGAGGCCTCGCTGCTGCGCTTCCGCGCCCAGCAGCTGCACCGTGCCGCCCGCGCCGCCGCCGAGTGCGAGGACCCGCGCGACGCGGCGACCGTCCACCTCGACTTCGCCCTCGCCGGCTTCGCCGACCACGCCCTCATCGACCGGGTCGCGGGCGGATCGTTGAACGACAACGACGGGGTGCGTGCCACGGCCGTACGACTCATCCGGGTCGCCGCCACGCCCACGGGGGCACCCGGCCCCAGCCTCCTCACCGGCGCGGCCGGGCTGCCCGTGCGCTACGGAGAGGGGCATCCGGCCCTCCAGTGCGTCGAACGCGTCGGCTCCGTACGGGCCGGTATCGGCTCCGCCCCGCCCGAACAGGCCCGGGAGTGGGCCCGGATCCGGCAGTGGCCCACGGACGCCGTGCACGCCCTGTGCGCGGTGCTGCGCAGCCGGGGGCGGACCCTGGGTGTCGTGACGTTCCTACGGGGCGCGGGGCGCAGCCAGTTCGAGCGGTCCGACTCGATCTACGCCGAGGACGTGGCCGTACGGATCGCGGCGGCGCTGGACCTGGCGGAGGCGGCGGGCGAGAAGTGAGCAGGCTGCTGGGCGGTCGCCCGGCTCAGCAGCCGTAGAAGAGCTCGCTCGGTACTCGTGGAGAAGAGCTTGCTCAGTACTGGTAGAAGATCCGGTCGCGGTACTCCTCGAACACCCGGCCGTTCCACTCGTGGCCGCCGTCCACGTTCCCGGAGCGCAGCAGCGGAGGCTCGATGCCGCGCTCGGCCAGGGTCGCGGCCGCCGTCGCCATGACCGCCTGGAGGAGGGCCGCGGTGACGACCGTGGAGGCGGGGGCGAAGGGGGCCGGGATGGTGTCGAGGGTGAGTTCCGCGTCGCCGATCGCGATCTTCGAGTCGAGGACGACGTCGCAGTGGTCCTTCAGGTACGTCCCGGAGGCATGCCGTGACGTCGTCTCCGAGGCGTACGCCACCGACGTCACGCCGATGACCCGGACGCCTAGGGAGCGGGCCTTCATGGCCATCTCCACGGGGAGCGCGTTGCGCCCGGACAGCGAGATGATCACCAGGGCGTCGCCGGAGCGCAGCGGTGACGTCTCCAGGACGACGCTCGCGAGGCCGTCGACGCGCTCCAGGGCGGAGCCCAGCGTGGCCGGCATGACGTCGACGCCGACGACTCCGGGGACGGTGAGCAGGTTCATCAGGGCGAGGCCGCCCGCGCGGTAGACGACGTCCTGCGCCGCGAGGGAGGAGTGCCCGGCGCCGAAGGCGAAGAGCCGCCCGCCGTCGGCGACGGTGTCCGCGAGGAGCGTGCCGGCCGCCCGGACGGAGTCGGCCTCTTCGTCGCGGACCCGCTGGAGCAGGGTGATCGCGGCGTCGAAGAACTGGCCGGCCGGCGTACGGTCGCTCATGCGGAAGCCTCCTCGGTGAGTTTGTGTCGCGGATCACCGTGCGGTCTGGACCAAGGGGATGTCAATACGGCGACAGCACGTTGGACAGGACGTTGGACAGCGGGTTGGGAGAGGCGCCGAGGGCGGTCGTAACCGGCTGGTTTCGGCGGCGCGGCACGGTTGTCAGTGGTATGCGTCAGAATTGAGTCCAGGGCCAGCGCACGCGCCGCGGAGCCGTCGAGCTTCGGGCAGAGGTAATCGAGGGGCACGTATGTCCGGACTGATCGACACCACGGAGATGTATCTCCGCACCATCCTCGAGCTGGAGGAGGAAGGTGTGGTCCCCATGCGCGCCCGCATCGCCGAGCGGCTCGACCAGAGCGGGCCGACGGTGAGCCAGACGGTGGCACGCATGGAGCGCGACGGCCTGGTGGCCGTGGCCAGCGACCGCCACCTGGAGCTGACCGACGAGGGCCGTCGGCTCGCCACGCGCGTGATGCGCAAGCACCGGCTCGCCGAGTGTCTGCTCGTCGACGTGATCGGCCTGGAGTGGGAGCAGGTGCACGCCGAGGCCTGCCGCTGGGAGCACGTGATGAGCGAGGCCGTGGAGCGCCGCGTCCTCGAACTGCTGCGTCACCCCACCGAGTCGCCGTACGGCAATCCGATCCCCGGTCTCGAGGAGCTGGGCGAGAAGGACGGCGCCGACCCGTTCCTGGACGAGGGCATGGTCTCGCTGGCCGACCTCGACCCGGGTGTCGACGGCAAGACCGTCGTCGTACGGCGGATCGGCGAGCCCATCCAGACGGACGCGCAGTTGATGTACACGCTGCGCCGGGCGGGCGTGCAGCCCGGCTCGGTGGTGAGCGTGACGGAGTCGGCGGGCGGGGTGCTGGTGGGCAGCGGCGGTGAGGCGGCCGAGCTGGAGTCGGAGATCGCCTCGCACGTGTTCGTGGCCAAGCGCTGAGCCCCTCCTTTCCCTGGTGGGGCCCTGGTGGGGTCCTGATGGGGCCTCGGCGGGACCCTGCGGGATCCTGGTGGGCCGTCAACTCGTGGGGCGCACGGGGCAGTTGTGGCGTTCCGGCGGGCCGTCGGCGATCTCGGCTAATCCGAGATTCTGTGCGCTGAATCGCAGCGCTCGGGCGCTGCGCGTGCCAGGCTGTCGCGTGAGGCATATGACCGTGAGGGGGCGGGAGGATGTGCCGCAGACGTGGAGAGGGCCCCGGCGCCATGCGGCGCCGGGGCCTGTCCTCCCCTGTGCTGACCCGGAGCCCCGAGCTCTCAAGGTCATCCCCTTCGGACCGGTTTCCCCGAGCGGTCCGTTCCCCGCTGAAGATCTCCCCTCGGCAGCGGCGATCATTCCTTGAGTCGTGTCACTCGAACGAGGGGTGTTGCGGCCGGAGACAGCATTTTCGAATCTGTATTCGATAACCTGTGGGTGATGAAACCCGCGGGGCGTGAGCTGTAGGAAGAGACGAGCAGGAAAAGAGACAGAAGCAAGAAGAAACGGCACGAGCGGCAGAGCGTGGTTCACAGGACCGGTGGGCTCGAAGCGGGAGCGAGCGGTCCGTGCGGAGCTAGGGGGGTGCCAGGACCAATGGCGCGGCGCATCGACGTGACCGGAGTAGGCGGCGTACGCCTGGCCGCATGGGAGTTCGCGGACCCGCCCAAGTCGGGGGAGATCGAGCGGGCACCGGGAGTTCTCTTACTGCACGGCCTGATGGGCCGTGCCTCGCACTGGGCGTCCACCGCCCGCTGGCTCTCCGAACGGCACCGCGCCGTCGCACTGGACCAGCGCGGCCACGGCCAGAGCGACAAGCCGCCACAGGCGGCCTTCACCCGCGAGGCCTACGTCGAGGACGCGGAGGCCGCGCTGGAGCAGCTGGGGCTCGCTCCGGTCGTCCTCATAGGTCACGCGATGGGCGCGCTCACCGCGTGGCAGCTCGCGGCGAAACGGCCCGATCTGGTGCGGGGGTTGATCATCTGCGACATGCGGGCGTCCGCGCTGGGCGCGGCCTCGCAGCGGGAGTGGTCCGACTGGTTCAAGTCGTGGCCTGTCCCCTTCGCCACGCTCGCGGACGTCCGCAAGTGGTTCGGCGAGGACGACCCCTGGGTCGAGCGGCCCAACCCTTCGCGGGGCGAGTTCTACGCCGAGGTCATGCACGAGTCCGCCGATGGGTGGCGGCCGGTGTTCGAGCCCGAGCAGATGCTGAAGTCCCGCGAGACGTGGGTGTACGACGCGCACTGGGAGGAACTGGCCCAGGTGCAGTGTCCGGCGCTGGTCGTCCGTGGGCTCGATGGGGAACTGGGGCGGGCCGAGGCGCAGGAGATGGTGCGGGTGCTTCCGCGCGGGGAGTACGCGGAGGTGGCCGACGCCGGGCATCTTGTGCACTACGACCAGCCGGAGGCATGGCGGGCGGCTATCGAGCCGTTTCTTGATGGGGTGCTGGTGTGAGATCGCCTAGTGGGGTGGGGGGTTCGGTTGTGTTGCGAGTGCGGGTGCGTTGTGGCTGGTCGCGCAGTTCCCCGCGCCCCTAAAAGCCGTAGGTCCCGCGCCCACGGAAGTTGCCGCTGCCGCGCCCCTGAAAAGCGCCGCTCCCGTGCTCTGAAAAGTCACCCCTTGCTCACCGCCGCCAAGATCTCCGGCAGCCGCCTCGCCGTCCCCGGTGCCGCCAGTCGTAGTCCCGCATAGGTCAGCGCCGCCCCGTACCCCGCCCCCGCCGGCAGCAGGACCCAGCTCCACTGGTCGCCGTTCGCGCTGACGTTGGACCAGATGGTGAGGGCGATGACGGGGGAGCAGAGGAGGGCGGCGGAGATCATGCCGCCGAAGATGGAGATCCAGGCGAGGCCGGCCTGGCCGGGGGCGACGTTCTTGTGGGTGCCCTGGGGGATGGAGTAGGGGAAGCGGGCCGAGGTCCAGGCGCCGGTCGCGAGCATCGCGCCGAGGAGGGCGAAGGAGAGGCCGAGGACCTCCGGGAGCCGGGACCAGTCGCCGAGCAGCGCTGTCGTCAGGACGGTCACCAGGGCCGCGTACGGCAGGGTGATCACCAGCAACGCCAGGGCGCGGGCCCGGAGTTCGGCGTAGGCGTCCCGTGTCGAGGAGATCGTCATCGCGACCATCCAGAACGCGGACGTGTCCTGGCCGAACTGGTTGTACATCTGGATGCCGAGCATCCCGGCCGCGAAGCACGCGAAGTACACCGAGCCGGTGCCCTGCAAGGCGTTGAACACCGGCACGATCAGACCGATCGCCAGCGAAGTCACCCACGCCGCCTTGGTCTTGGGGTCGCGCCAGATGTAGCGCAGGCTGCGTTCCATGACCGTGCCGGTGCGGCCGGACGGGAGGAGGCGGGCCAGGCCGCCGGTGGATGCCTTGTCCTTCGCCGCCGGTTCCGCGGACTGGAGCGTCGAGCCGTCCGGCGCGGTCATCAGCTTGGTCAGGCTGCGTGACCAGAGGGTCAGCAGGGCCGCCAAAGCGGCTGCGGACAGCGCGAGTTGAGTGACCGCCAGGCCGTACGAACCCTTGCTCACCGAGTCCACCGCGCCGACCGCCGACGCCGGTGGCACCCAGCGCAACACCTCCGCCGCCGGGTCGAGTTGGGCCAGCCCGGACGAACCCAGGCGCTGCACACCGAAGTTGACCAACTGTGCCCCGACCGCGATCACCAGCCCGCTCAGCACCGCCAGGTCCCGGCCCTTGCGGCTGGTCAGCAGGCGGATGTTGGCCGTGGCGACCGCCCGCGCGAGGGCCACGCAGATCAGCAGCCCGAGGGCGAGGGCGAGGACGGCCGTGACGTACGCGGCGGGCCCGTGCGCCACCGCGATCACCGACCCCAGCAGCAGCACCAGCGTGAACAGCGGCCCGATGCCGACCAACGAGGCCGCCAGCAGCGCCCGTACCAGCGGCTGGGGCCGAAGTGGCAGCATCACCAGGCGAGTTGGATCGAGGGTCTCGTCGCCGGACGGGAAGAACAGCGGCATCACCGACCAGCCCAACGCCAGGATCGCGACCAGGAGTACGACCACGGAGACCGCGTGGCCGTCCCCGCGCAACGTGATCAGCCCGAGCAACTGGAGCGCCGCGAAGAGGAGCGCCACGACCGCCGACGCGATGTACGCGGCCCGTCGGCCACCGGACTGCCGTAGACCGTTGCGGAGCAGGGACAGCTTCAGGCGTACGACTACGGGAGTGATCGAGGCCGCCGCGGTGCTCTCGCTCATCGGGTGCCGCCGCCCAGCCAGTCGAGGTCGGAACTGTGGTCGCGGGCGCCCGCGCCGACGAGTTCGAGGAACGCTTGCTGGAGGGTGGGGGATTCGCCGCGGACCTCGGCGAGCGTGCCCTGGGCGCGGATGCGGCCGGCGGCCATCACGGCCACCCAGTCGCAGAGCGACTCGACGAGCTCCATGACGTGGGAGGAGAAGACGACGGTGGCGCCGGAGGCGGTGTAGCGCTCCAGGACACCCCGGATGGTCTGCGCGGAGACCGGGTCGACGCCCTCGAACGGCTCGTCCAGGAACAGGACTTCGGGGTTGTGGAGGAGAGCGGCGGCGAGCCCGATCTTCTTGCGCATACCGGTCGAGTAGTCGACGACGAGCTTGTGCTGGGCACCGGCCAGGTCCAGCACGTCGAGAAGCTGCGTGGCCCGCTTGTCGACCTCACCACCGGGCAGCCCCCGCAACCGCCCGCTGTAGCCGAGGAGTTCACGCCCCGAGAGCCGCTCGAAGAGTCGCAGCCCTTCCGGCAACACCCCGATCCGCGCTTTGACGGCCACCGGATCCGCCCACACGTCATGCCCGACGACCGAGACGCTGCCCTGGTCGGGGCGCAGCAACCCGGTCACCATGGAGAGGGTCGTAGTCTTCCCGGCTCCATTGGGCCCGACCAGCCCGATGAACTTCCCAGCGGGCAACTCCAGATCAATCCCGGCAACAGCAACCTGCTGCCCAAACCGCTTCCAGAGCCCACGCACACTCACGGCAGCAGACGTCATACCGTGCAGCCTACGGTCAGGGGTCCTACCTAAGGGGCGCGAGGAACTGCGCGACCAGCCCCCACCGGACCCGCACCCGCCGAACTACCGGTCCCTCCCGCACGCATAGGCGAGCGGCGAGATCAACTCCTCCGCGTCCGGCAGCCAACGGTTGGCCGCGGTAGGCCGGCAGGCCCACTGCACAGCCCCCCGAGACCCGAACCGAGTGGGCGGCGCAGCCACATACCCACCCTCACCCAGCACCACGAGATCCAACGACGCCGGAGACCACCCGATCTTCCGTACGAGATCCGGCACCTTCACCGAAGCCCCCGGCAGCACGAAGAACTCCATCCGCCGGGACGGAGTCAACGTCACAGGACCGAGCGTCAACTCCATGCGCTCCATCCGGGCCAGCGCCAGGAACCCCGCGGTCTCCGGGACGGAAATCGCGTCGAACGTACGCCCCGTGGGCAGCAGAATCGACGCGGCAGGCTGCTTCTGCCACATCCGCCGCGCGACCGTCGCACTGCCCGTCGCCTGCGTCGCCCAGTCCTCACGCGCCGGGTGTGCGCCGGGTGCGGCGCACGCGGGGTCGCCGCAGGAGCAGTGCTGCACCCCGTCGACGGCTTCCAGCCAGGTGCCGGGGAAGACGTCCCAGTGGCGCTCCTCGGCGTAGCGTACGGCTGTCTCCAGCAGCGATTCCCCGCGCTGCTTCGGAATCTGAGCGGCTTCGGTGCCCGCGATCGTCTCTTCCACGCCCAACACAACTCCCGCACCCACCTGGAGTTACGGGCGTAGCGCGCGCGGGGGAGGGGCATCGATTCCGCAACTGGGGCGCATGGAGGCATGTGCGGGGGCGCGCGGGAGGAACGACGGCGGGAGTTGGGTAGCCAGGTGTGGGGCGAGCACCAGCTTTTACCCCGGCATTCCTCGCATGCTTCGCATTTTCGCCATGTTCGCTGGGCATTGATCTTCACGGCCGGATCTTTTCGCTTCAGGGGTTGTTCCCAGGGGGTACGCCATGGCCGCAAGGCCACTTGTCGCGCGGCAGCCGAACGAACGGCTGCAGGCGCTCATCCAGGAGGCGGGGTGCTCGAACGCCGGGCTGGCCCGCCGGGTCAACATGTGCGGCGCCGAGCACGGTCTCGACCTGCGCTACGACAAGACGTCCGTGGCCCGTTGGCTGCGGGGACAGCAGCCGCGCGGGCGGGCTCCGGCGATCATCGCCGAGGCGCTGGGCCGCAAGCTGGGCCGTACGGTCACGATCGACGAGATCGGCATGGCCAACGGCAAGAACCTCGCGTCGGGCGTGGGCCTGCAGTTCTCGCCGACCGTCCTCGGGGCCATCGAGCAGGTGTGTGAGCTGTGGCGCAGTGACGTGGGGCGCCGGGACTTCCTGTCGGGTTCGTCGGTCGCCGCGTCCGCGCTGGTCGAGCCGAGCCGTGACTGGCTGATCTCCTCGCCGGACTCGCAGGTCGCGCGCGCGGCGGGGCCGCGCGTGGGCCAGTCCGACGTGGCGGCCGTGCGCGCGATGACCCAGGCGCTGAGCGAGCTGGACCATCAATACGGCAGCGGGCATGTGCGCCCGGTCGTCGTGCACTACCTCAACAGCGTCGTCTCCGGGCTGCTGGCGGGGTCGTACCGCGAGGCCGTGGGGCGTGAACTCTTCGCCGCCGTCGCCCGGTTGACGGAACTCGCCGGCTACATGGCCGTCGACACCGGTCAACCCGGCCTGGCGCAGCGGTACTACATCCAGGCGCTGCGCCTCGCCCAGGCCGCGGGGGACCGCGGATACGGCGGGTACGTGCTCGCCGCGTCCATGAGTCACCTCGCCGCGCAGCTCGGAAACCCGCGTGAGATCGCCCAGTTGGCGCGGGCGGCGCAGGAGGGGGCGCGTGGGCGCGTGACCCCGCGGGCCGAGGCGATGTTCTACGCGGCGGAGGCGCGCGGGCACGCCCTGATGGGGGACGCGCGGTCGGCGCAGCTCGCGTCGGGGCGCGCGGTGAGCGCGCTGGACGCGGCGGATCCGTCGACCGGGGACGACCCGGCGTGGATCGCGCACTTCGACGAGGCGTATCTCGCCGACGAGTTGGCGCACTGCCACCGCGACCTGGGCCAGGCCGAGGCGGCGGCCCGGTCCGCGCAGGAGTCCCTGGACGGGCACCCGGAGTCGCGGGCGCGCCGCCGGGCCATCGGATACGTCCTCCTCGCGAGCGCGCAGGTGCAGCAGCGCGAGATCGAGCAGGCCTGCAACACGGGCCTGAAAGCAGTGGAGTTGCTCGGTTCGCTGCGGTCCAACCGGGGCGCCGAGTATCTGGACGACTTCCAGCAGCGCCTGGAGCCGTACCGGGACGAGCCGGTGGTAAGGGAGTTCGGGGCGCGGATGGAGTTGCAGGCCGCCGCGTGAACGAGGGGTGAACCAGGGCTCCCCTCTTCGGATAACGGAGGCTCCACTCACGAAAGGAGTGCGTACAGCGGCACTTGGGGCGGATGAGGGCCCGGAACTGTTACCGGGGTCACAAGTGGACAGGTCCAGTCCAGTGCTGCGTGGCACCGGGCTCGGGGTACCCGGTAGCGTGAGCCGACGATCCCGAAGGTCCCCCATTCGTAGGAGTCCCGGTGACGCAGAGTGGACAGGGCGAGGAGCCCTCGGCGCGGCCCGCGCGCGAAGGCATCGTGCTGCCCTCCGACGGAGGCGCACCCCTCCTGCCGGGTATGACGGGCGGACGCGGTGACCACCAGTCGGGCGGGCAGCCCGCGATAGCGCCCCCGGCGGGCGGCCAGTCGTGGGGCGGGTCGTGGGGCCCGGACCAGCAGCAGGACCCACAGCACCACCATCAGCACCAGACCCCGGCCCCGCCGCCGGGCCAGGGCTGGGGAGAACCGCAACAGCAGCCGCAGCAGCCGGCGCAGCAGTGGGGCGCCGCCCCCGAGCAGCCCGCTCCGTCCCCGTGGGGCGCCCAGGACGGCATCCCCGGCCAGCCGGGTGCCCTGCCCCAGGAGAGCGCCCAGCACGCGGCCTACGGCGTGCAGCAGCAGTCGTACGCACAGGAGTACCCGTCGGGATACGCCCCGGAGCACTCCGCCGGGTACGTCGGCGCGGGCTACGCGTCCGACCAGGCGCCCGCGACACCCCAGGCCGCCGGCCAGGGCTACGGCTACGGCTACGGCGCGGACCAGCAGTCCGGCGCCCACCAGTCGTCCGCCGCGGCCCTGCCGGCCGCGGCCCCCGTGTTCCCGAGCGCCCCGCTGCCGCCCGCCGACGAGGGTGCGACGCAGTACATCCCGCCCGTGGTCAACATGCCCGGCGACGAAGGCGCCACCCAGTTCCTGCCGCCGGTCACCGCCGCCGGACTGGCCGCGATGGACGAGGGCGCGACCCAGTACATCCCGCCCGTCGGGCCCGGCGCGCTGCCGCCCGAGATGCCCGCGGGCCCGATGCCGCAGGCCGCGCACCCCGACGCGCAGCCCACGCAGTTCCTCCCGCCGGTGCCCGCGCAGGGCGCCGCTCCCGGGTACGGGGCGCGGGCGGGCGGGCCGGACGACCGGCAGCCGCCCGCCGAGTTCGACAACCTCTTCCGCAGCGACGCCGGGAGCGAGCAGCCCGCCGGGTCCACGCAGCAGATGCCCCGCTTCCAGCAGCCGCCGCGCGCCGAGCAGCCGGGCCAGCAGGGCTACGGGCAGGCCCAGCCGCCGTACGCGCAGCAGGGTTACGCGCAGCCCTCGTACGCCCCGCCAGGGGACGGCGGCGGCCGGCGCGGGGCGCAGGGCGACGACGGCGGCCGGGGCGGGCGCCGTTCGCGGGTGCCGCTGATCGCCGGGGTCGGGGTCGGTATCGCGATCCTCGGGGTCGGTGCCGGGGCGCTGCTCAGCGGGGGCGGCGGCAAGAGCGACGACACCAACAAGACGGTCGCCGCCACCTCGGCCGCGACGGACGGTTCCTCGTCGGCGGGCACCGATGCCGCGAAGGAACAGGCCGTCGCCCTGGACAAGTTGCTCGCCGACAGCGGCAGCAGCCGTGCCTCGGTGATCAACGCCGTAGGCAATGTGAAGGCCTGCAACAAGCTCGGCGACTCGGCCTCCGATCTGCGGGACGCCGCGAAGCAGCGTGCCGAACTGGTCACCAAGCTCTCGCAGTTGACGGTGGACAAGCTGCCGGAGAACGCGGCCCTGACCACCGCCCTCACCAACGCGTGGAAGGCGTCGGCGGCGGCCGACAACCACTACGCGACCTGGGCCGACCAGGCCGCCGGCAAGCACGGCTGCAAGAAGGGCCAGGCCCGCACCACCGGCCAGACCGCGGCCGGCAACGCGGCGAGCGGCACCGCCAGCAACCAGAAGGTCAAGGCCTCCGCCCTCTGGAACACCATCGCGAAGACCTACGGCCTGACCCAGCGCCAGCCGACCCAGCTCTGACCACTCCCGACGGCGCGGATCTCAGTCGAGGTCCGCGCCGTCCAAGGTCTTCGTCATGTCGAAGAAGCCCTTCTTCGCGGACACCAGAACGCCCTTCCGTACGACCTGAAGGGTCACGTCCGCGTTGACCAGCCGGGCCAGGCCGACCGAGGCGAGGTTGTCGTCGCGGGGGCTCCACTGGAGCGTCGGCGTGAGCCCGCCCGTGTTGACCTTCACACCGTCGTCGAGGGCGCGCCGCACGGTGTCGGCGGTGATGTCGCCGCTGCCGAGCGAGTTCACGACGGTCTTGAACGCGGTGTACGCGATCCAGGTGGTCTGCACCCCCGCGTCCGCGGGATCGATGCGGTTGTCGCCGAAGGCCACCTCGTTGACGGCCTTCTTCATCGGATCCCAGCGCGCGTCGCTCGCGACCGGGTACCAGCCCGTGATGTACGACCCCTCGTACGGCCCGGACTGCCCGCCCGTCGAGTTGATCTCGGTCTGGTCGACGCTGCCGAGCACGGTCGCGGCGTGCACCGCGGGATAGTCCTCGCGGTCGCGCCGGAAGGAGTCCATGAAGGTGTCGGTACGGTCCCCGAGCGAGGGCACCACACAGCCCTCCTTGTCCGCGTCGCCGCTCGCGCTCTCCAGGGCGCGCGTCGACTGGCTGGAGTACTCGGTGGAGTCGTCGGCCGCGAGCTGGTCGGTCGCCGGCGCGTGGCCGCCCGCGGCGAGCCCGGCGTTCAGCAGCGGGGGCAGGTCGTCGCCGGCGATGGAGTCGGGCCGTACGAGGGTGACCGGGCCGCAGGTCGGGGCGAGTTCCTTGCCGAGGCCCGCCAGGAGCGCGGGCTGGCCGCCGTTGACGGGGTAGGACAGGGCGCGGGTGAACTCCTCGGTCGTCACGCCGTAGCCGCCTATGTACGGGATGCCGGCGCCCTCCAGCGGGGCGAAGTACGAGTCGCTGAACTCGCTGTAGGAGCCGACGACCGCGACGACGTCCTCCTGCACGGCCTGCCGGGCGCACTTCGCGGCGGACACGCTGGTGTTGTGGTCGTTGCAGGTCAGGACCTTGAGTTTGCGGCCGTTGATACCGCCGTGCTTGTTGATCCACTTCGCGTACGCCGTCGCCATGGCGGGCATGCCGGGCTTGTTGGTCGCGTCGGTGTCCCACGGCGCCCAGGTCATGACGGTGATCGACCCGTCCCCGGAGCCCGCCGCGGTACCGGGGATGACCCCGCAGCCGGCCACGAGCGAGGCGCACGCCCCCAGAGCGGCCGCCGACAAGACGGTCGCTCTGACGGGCCGGGTGAAGGTGAGGAGGAAGGTGCTGCGGTTGCGTCGCCTGCCTGTCATGGACAGACACGCTTCCGCCACACCACTAACCCGGGAGTGACTCGTGGTCAACAAGTGGTGACGCGGAGGTGAATTACGGGGGGCGTTCCTGTGTGTGTGACGAGGAACGTACGATCGATGACCGTGCAAGGTTCGGAGAACTCTTCCCGTCGCCCCCGTCGCTCCTCCACCATGGGCGGCATGCCACTGAACGACATGCCCTGGTGGCGCTGGCGCAGCAACGTGCGTTCCGCGCTGCACATGCTCTCCGATCCGGCGTTCCAGCAGAACGTCTGGCTGGCCGGTGTCGACGGGTACGGGGACGTCACCGACGCCGTCTACCGCCTCGTCGAGGACACCTGGCTCGACAACTGGTCCGCCGAGAAGTACGTCGGCACGATCTTCCGCGACTCCCAGGAGGCGGCCCTCGTGGACACCGCCGTCCTGCGCGTCCTGCGGATCATGCACCAAGTCGGCCCCGACGCCCATGTCTCCGTGTACGTCGACCACGAGGCGTGGCCGGAGGCGGTGCGGGCGGCGCGCGACGCGCACGTCCGGATGGCGGTGAGCGACGGGGACGACCCGGATACGCCGCCGCGGACGCTTGAGGTGCTGCAGATCATCACGCGGTCCGCGTAGACCGGCGGGGGTGGGACGGCCGGTCCGGGTGATGGACGGCCGGTCCGGGTGGCGGACGGCGGTGCCTCCGTTCAGGGGGATATGGGACCCTGTCCTGCATGAACGCCCAGTCCACCGCCGCCGCGGCAGCCGCCGACCAGTACGTCCTCACCCTGTCGTGCCCCGACAAGCAGGGCATCGTGCACGCCGTGTCGAGCTACCTCTTCATGACCGGCTGCAACATCGAGGACAGCCAGCAGTTCGGCGACCACGACACGGGACTGTTCTTCATGCGCGTCCACTTCTCGGCGGAGTCGCCGGTGACGGTGGAGAAGCTGCGGGCGAGCTTCGCGGCGATCGGTGACGCTTTCCACATGGACTGGCAGGTCAACCGGGCCGCGGACCGGATGCGGGTCGTGCTCATGGTCAGCAAGTTCGGGCACTGTCTGAACGACCTGCTGTTCCGGGCCCGGATCGGGGCGCTGCCGGTGGAGATCGCGGCGGTGGTGTCCAACCACACGGACTTCGCCGAGCTGGTGGAGTCGTACCACATCCCCTTCCACCACATCCCGGTGACGAAGGACAACAAGGCCGAGGCCGAGGCGCGGATCCTCGACGTGGTCCGCGAGGAGAACGTCGAACTCGTCGTCCTGGCCCGGTACATGCAGGTCCTCTCCGACGACCTCTGCAAGGCGCTCAGCGGGCGGATCATCAACATCCACCACTCGTTCCTGCCGAGCTTCAAGGGCGCGAAGCCGTATCACCAGGCTCACCTGCGGGGCGTGAAGCTGATCGGTGCGACGGCGCACTATGTGACCGCCGACCTCGACGAGGGGCCGATCATCGAGCAGGAGGTCGAGCGGGTGGGGCATGACGTGACGCCGGACCAGTTGGTGGCGATCGGGCGGGACGTGGAGTGCCAGGCGCTGGCGCGGGCCGTCAAGTGGCACGCCGAGCGCCGAATCCTCTTGAACGGGCGCCGGACTGTCGTGTTCGCCTAGGAGCGCGGGGGTTGCTGGTTCGGGGGCGGCTGCGGGTGCGTGGGGGTTGGTCGCGCAGTTCCTCGCGCCCCTGAGGGGGGCGGTTTCGGGTGGCTGCGGGTGCGTCGTGGCTGGTCGCGCAGTTCCTCGCGCCCCTAAAAAACTGGGCGCGGGTTTCGGGTTCGACTGAGGGTGCGTGGGGGCTGAGCGCGCAGTTCCCCGCGCCCCTGAGGGGGGTTCGGGTTCGTCGACGGGTGCGGGTAGTTCGTGGTTGCTCGCGCAGTTCCCCGCGCCCCTTCGAAACGGGCGGCTCGTTTAAGGGGCGCGGGGAACTGCGCGACCAGCCCCCACTCACCCGCACTCCCCGACGACTCCGCAACCCACCCCTACATCCGGCTCAACGACGCCGTGGCGAACAGCACATCCCGGATCGCCTCCCGGTCACCGAGTTGACCCGCGGCCGCCTCCTCCGGCGACACATGCCCCGCGGCCAGGTGGCAGAACTCGACGCCGTCCAGGGCGATATGGGCAACCTCACGCTCGGCCGACCCCACCGCCCCGGGTGAGTCGAGGGCGATCAACCACTCACCGCCACCATGCCCTTCGATCTCCAGCCGCAGGCTACGACCGGGCTCGCCGGCCGCGACAAGATGCCGCCCGCTCAGCGGCGAAGCCAATCCATGCCGCCGCCGCTCGGCCAGCACCACCGGCAACATGCGCGCGGCGAGGTCGATCATCCGGTTCAGGTAGCGCGGGGACGGCGGATCGTACGGATAGTCCACCGCCTCCGCGATGTCCCCCGCGTGCACCCAGCACTCGAAGGCCCGGTCGAGCATCGCATCGTGCAACGGAAGCTCGAAGTCGCCGTAGGAGACGGCCAGTTTGCCGGTGCTGCCGCCGGTGAACGACACCGTGCGGACGATGTTGTGGCTCTGCTCGCGCCACGGCGAGCGGATGGACCGGGTCGGCGGGAAGTGCGACGACTGCCAGTACGCCTCGGTGCGCGAGGCCGGCGTCATGGGCTTCGCGGTCTCCCCGGTCAGCGGGTCGTCGAGCCCCAGCGCCGCCGCGACCAGGCCGTCGACGGTCAGCAGATGCGCGATGACCCCGGCGACAGTCGTACGACGGCTCGTCGGCCCGTCGCCCTCGAACCAGCGCAGCCGCACGGGCGCGTGCCACTCGGCGTCACCTATGTCCTGCAACAGGGCGTCCAGGCGGGCGGTCTCGGCGTCGTACGGCGTCGCCCACTCCGGCACCGGGATACGCGGCGGCCGGCGTTCGAAGGAGCTGGTCAGGACGCGGGTGCGCAGGCCGGGGTCGAGGTCCAGGGGTTCGACGGGGTGCAGCAGCCCGACCGCGCCGCGCAGCCGCAGCGCCTCGTCCGCGCAGGCACCGCACTCGCCGAGGTGCTCCTCCACCGCCGCCGTCTCCGCCGCCGAACACGCGGCCAGCGCCCACGCGCCGAGCAGCGCCTTCAGCACCCGGTGCTCCAGCACCAGCGGCACGGCCCGCGACTCGGCCGCGTCCAGCTCGGGCAGCGGGCGGCCGGTGTCCTCCACGGAGGCACGCGGCATCGGAATCCGCGGTGGCTCACCCTCACCGCTCACGGAACCACTGTCCACGGAACCGTCACCGGGACCGCCCGGCCCACCCTGCATGCCGTCGTCGTCGCCGTCGTCGTTCACCGAACCGCCGTTCCCGGAGCCGTCGTTCACAGGGCGGCCCTCCTCGGGGTCGCCAGGCCTGCCAGGCCCACCCGGACCACCGGACCCACCCTGCGCCGGCACGACCTCCTCACGCTCCCCGGCCCCTTCGCCGTACCTCTCGTACCTCTCGAAGCCCTCCCGCCACGCGTCGCTCACGCCCCACCTCCCGCTCCCGGCGGTGCGCCGGCGTCGTGGGCGGTGGACAGGAGCTGGAGGCCGAGGCGGAGGCGGCGGCGGGCCTCGTCCTCGGTGACGCCGAGGTCGACGGCGGTCTGGCGGTAGTCACGGCGCTGGAAGTAGGCCAGCTCCAGGGCGGCCCGCAGCGGGGCGGGCATGGACGTGACGATGTAGTCGGCGCGGGCGGCGACGGAGGCGCGGCGGACCTTGCGCTCCAGCTCCTCCGTGGAGCCCTCGCCGCTGTGGGCGAGGGCGACGGTCTCGGTGGCGCGCAGGCGCTGCACGGCGAGGCGGTGGGTCAGCGCGGCCACCCAGGAGCGCAGGGGGCCCTGCCGGGGGTCGTAGGCGTCGGGGTGTTCCCACACGTGGGCGAAGACCTCGCGGGTGATGCCGTCGGCGGCGCGCTCGTCGCCCAGCACGCGGTGGGCGAGGGAGTGCACGAGGGAGGCGAAGCGGTCGTACAGCTCACCGAGGGCCGCCGCCTCGCCGCGGGCGAGCCGCTGCTGCATCTTGCGGTCCCAGCGGGGCGGTGCGTCCTTCGTCGCCATGCGGCCCCCTCACCGTGTCCGTGCCCGAGTCAAGCGTGCGCTCACCGTCTCTTCGAATGTAGTGGGCACGTCTGACAGCGCACCCCCCATTCTGCAATTGCACGCCCCCGAAGCGGCGCGGGTGGTAACGGATCTGCGCCTACCCCACCCACATCTGATCGAACAGGATCGAAGGCGACTAAAACAAGCCTCTTCGGGCCGGTTTCCGTTTCTGTGGCCGTGTTTCAGGGAACGGCCGCTGGGCAGCCGCGCTGCAAGGAAGCGTAGGTACGGCTTCCGTTTCCGGACGGTCTCCGGGAGTTCCGGCTAGCGAAAGGCTCGATGGTGGCCTTCAAAGTGAACGACGGCGAGCGCGGCGGCTGGTCCGTACTCCTCGTGTCCGGCGAACTGGACCTGGTGACCTCGCCGGTGCTGCGCCAGCGGGTGCACGACGTGGTGGCCGAGGGGCAGCACAGCCTGGTCCTGGACCTCTCCGAGGTGCTGTTCTGCGACTCCAGCGGCGTCGGCGTGCTCATCGCCTCCCGCCGCCTGATCCGCTCCTGCCAGGGCCACCTGCGCGTGGTGCTGCCGGCACAGGGCGCGGTCGACGGCTCGCACGTCAACCGGGTGCTCGGCGCCCTCGGGGTGCGCCGCCTCTTCGACGTCTATTCCGATGTGATGACGGCCACAGAAGAGGAGCCCGAGGACGAGGCGGACCCCCTCTCGGCGTGACACCGGGGGTCCGTGGCGTGACGTCGTTGTTTCGGAATTTCCCCGGTCTTGGTACAAGCGTCGTTTTCCGCTCCCGGACCCGCCCCGGCGTCGTACGCTCCCTGCCAAGTGCACCCCACATGAGTAAGGCGGCCCGAAAGACATGGTCAGCACCGAGTACGAGCGACGGATCGCCGCCCGGTTCGCCACCTTCGACCAGGACGGCAACGGCTTCATCGACCGGGAGGACTTCAGCTCGGCGGCCAAGGCGCTGCTCGCGGAGTTCGGTACGGCGGCCCGCTCCGACAAGGGCCAGGCCCTGTACATCGGCGCGGAGGCGTTCTGGCAGGGCATGGCCGGCATCGCCGACCGGGACGGCGATCAGCGCGTCAGCCGCGAGGAGTTCGTGAACGGCGCGGTCAAGCGCCTGCGCGACAACCCGGAGCGCTTCGCCGAGATCGGCCGCCCCTTCCTGCACGCGGCCCTCGACGTCGCGGACCCGGACGGCGACGGCTCGGCCACCATCGCGGACACCGTGCGCGTCCTCAAGGCCCTCGGCGTGCCCGACGACATCGCCGCCATGGCGGCCGACGCCCTCGACACGGACAGCGACGGCAAGGTCGGCGAGGCGGAGATCATCTCCTCCTTCGCCCGCTACTTCACCGTCCCCGAATAGCGTTCCCGCAGCTTGTACTTGAGCACCTTGCGCAAGGCGTCGTTGCGCGGAAGGGCGTCCACGATCTCCAGCTGTTCCGGCAGCTTGTGGACGGACAGCCCTTCCGCGCGCAGATAGTCCGTGACGGCGGCAAGGGTCAACTCGTCGGCCCCCGGCGGCTGTTCGACCACCGCGCAGACCCGCTCCCCACGCTCCGCGTCCGGCAGCCCCACGACGGCCACGTCCCCGACGCCCGGATGCGCGGCCAGCAGGTCCTCGATCTCCTTCGCCGAGATGTTCTCCCCCTTGCGGATGATCACGTCCTTGAGCCGCCCGGTGAGAATCAGATGCCCGCTCGCGGTCACCTCCCCGAGGTCCCCGGTCCGCAGAAACCCCTCCGCGTCGAACGCCTCCGCCGTCTGCGCCGGGTCCAAGTACCCCTGACACACGGCCTCCCCGCGCAGCCGAACCTCCCCGCCCGCCGCGATCCGTATCTCCATCCCGTCCGGCGGCCGCCCCTCGGTCGTCGCCAGATTCTCCACGGTGTCGTCGGGCGCCCCCATCGTGATCATCGGCACCTCGGTCATGCCGTATCCGTGGGTGAGCTGGACCCCCATCTCCCGTACGACGGAGTGGTAGACCTCCGGCGGCTTGGGGGCGCCGCCGCCCGCGAGCAGCCGGAGCGAGGGAATCACCTTCTCGCCCGGCTGCTTGCGCTGCTCGGCAAGGAACATGGAATAGAAGGCGGTTGAGCCGCCGGCGACCGTCACGCCGTGCTTGCGGTACCCCTCCAGCGCGTCCGGCAGCGCGAACTGCTCGAACATCACCGCCGGGAAGCCGTAGAGCAGCAGCATCACCGTGTAGTCGGGTCCGGCTATGTGCGCGTACGGGAAGGCCATCGAGCCCACGTCGTCCGCCGTGAGGCGGAGCGCGTGCGCGAGGCACGAGCCGCCCGCGATCAGTGAACGGTCCGTGTGCAGCACACCCTTGGGGTCGGAGGTGGTGCCGGAGGTCCAGTAGATCCAGCGGACCGAGGTGCCGTCGGCGGGCGGCGCGGGCAGCGACGCCGGGTCACCGTCCGGGAGTTGAGCGCCGTCGTACGCCTCGAAGATCCCCTTCGCGCCGAGCCGTCGCGCCATCTCCGCGTAGTCGAAGCCGCGCCAGGTGCCCGGCACCGCGAAGTACTCCGCCTTCGACTCCCGTAGCGCGAAGCCGACTTCGCGGTCGCGGTAGAAGGGGATCACCGGTGTCTGTACGGCGCCCAGGCGGGCCAGCGCGAAGGAGAGCAGGGCCGTCTCGATGCGGGTGGGCAACTGCCAGGCGACGACCGTGCCGGGGCGGACACCCATGCCGTACAGACCGGCCGCGACCCGCTCCGACCGGTCGCGCAACTCGCCGAAGCTCAGGGCCCGGTCGTCCTGGAGGAGGACCGGGCGGTCGGGGGTCAAGTCGGCGCGGCGGACGACCAGTTCCCACAGGGTGCGGGAGGAACTCAGGGAGTGCGGCGTCTCGTTCATGGTCCCCCTCCTTGGCTGACGACTCGTCAGGTGACATGCTATCTGACGGGTCATCAGATAAGTACCGTCCCGGCGGAGGGGAACCCATGACCACCGAACTGCCCCGCATCATCAGCGTCGACGATCACGTGATCGAACCCGCGCACCTCTTCGAGACCTGGCTGCCGAAGAAGTACCGGGACCGCGGCCCCCAGCCGCTCACCGCCGGAATCGGCGAACTCGCCTACGTGGCGGGCAAGTACCAGATCACGATGGACCCGGACGGCCCGCCCACCGACTGGTGGATCTACGAGGACCTCAAGTTCCCGTACAAGCGCAACATCGCCGCCGTCGGCTTCGACCGCGACGAGATGACCCTGGAGGGCATCACCCGCGAACAGATGCGCCCCGGCTGCTGGGACCCGGCCGAGCGGCTCAAGGACATGGACCTCAACCACGTCGAGGGCTCGCTCTGCTTCCCGACCTTCCCGCGCTTCTGCGGCCAGACCTTCGCCGAGGCGCACGACAAGGAGGTCGCGCTCGCCTGCGTCCGCGCCTACAACGACTGGATGGTCGAGGAGTGGTGCGGCGACAGCGGCGGCCGGCTCATCCCGCTGTGTCTGATCCCCTTGTGGGACGTCGAGTTGGCCGTGGCGGAGATCCGCCGCAACGCGGCACGCGGCGTACGCGCGATGACCTTCTCCGAGATCCCCACCTACCTCGGGCTGCCGTCCATCCACTCCGGCTACTGGGACCCGTTCTTCGCGGTCTGCCAGGAGACGGGCACGGTCGTCAACATGCACATCGGCAGCAGCTCCCAGATGCCCGCCGCCTCCCCGGACGCGCCCCCCGCCGTACAGGCCTCGCTCTCCTTCAACAACGCGATGGCCTCGATGATGGACTTCCTCTTCAGCGGGGTCCTGGTGAAGTTCCCGACCCTCAAACTCGCCTACTCCGAAGGGCAGATGGGCTGGATCCCGTATGCCCTGGAACGCGCCGACGACGTGTGGGAGGAGCACCGCGCGTGGGGCGGTGTGCGCGACCTGATCCCCGAGCCGCCGTCCACGTACTACTACCGCCAGATGTTCTGCTGCTTCTTCCGCGACAAGCACGGGGTCGCCTCGCTGGACGTGGTGGGCCGGGACAACGCGACCTTCGAGACCGACTACCCGCACGTCGACTCGACCTTCCCGCACACCAAGGAGGTCGCCCTCGACCATGTGAAGGGCCTCGACGACGAGACGGTCTACAAGCTGATGCGGGGCAACGCGATCCGCATGCTGGGCCTGGACCTCGACAAGTAATGGACCTCTCCTACACGGCCGAGGAGGACGAGTTCCGGGCGCGGCTGCGGGACTGGCTGACGAAGGTGCTGCCCACCTTGCCCTCGAAGCCGTCCCCGGACGACTGGCCCGCCCGCCGCGCCTACGACCTCGGCTGGCAGCGGATGTTGTACGACGCCGGGTACGCCGACGTGCACTGGGGCGCGTCCCCGACGACCCGGCTGATCTTCCTGGAGGAGACGGAGAAGGCGGGCGCGCCCTACGTAGGGGCCAATTTCGTGGGGCTGTTGCACGCCGGGCCGACGATCGCCGCCGAGGGAACGCCCGAGCAGCGGGAGCGCTGGCTGCCGCCCGTGCTGCGCGGCGACGAGGTGTGGTGCCAGGGCTTCAGCGAACCCGACGCCGGTTCCGACCTCGCGGCGTTGCGCACGCGTGCGTGGCGCGACGGCGACGACTACGTGGTGACCGGTTCCAAGATCTGGACCTCGCATGCCGAAGTCGCCGACTGGTGCGAACTGTTGGTCCGGACTGACCCGTCGGCGCCCAAGCATCGGGGGATCAGCTGGCTCGCCATGCCCATGGACGCGGCGGGCATCACCGTACGGCCGCTGCGGACGCTCGCCGGGTCCGCCGAGTTCGCCGAGGTGTTCCTCGACGAGGTGCGGGTGCCGGTCGGCAACCGGGTCGGGGACGAGAACGACGGGTGGCGCGTGACGATGGTGACGCTGTCGTTCGAGCGCGGTACGGCCTTTGTGGGTGAAGTCGTCGCCTGTCGGCGGGTGTTGGGTGAGCTGGCGGTGGAGGCTCGGCGGAACGGACGGTGGGACGACCCTGTGCTCAGGCGTCAACTGGGGCGGTTGAACGCCGAGTTCCGGGCGTTGTGGCGGCTTACTCAGTGGAATGTGAGTGAGGCGGAAGCCTCCGGCGGCGTCCCGGGTGTGGGCGGCTCGGTCTTCAAACTGCGGTATTCGCATGCGCGGCAGGAGTTGTACGACGCGGCGGCGGATGTTCTTGGGGCGAACTCCCTTGATCTGGAGCGGCCTTGGGTGCTGGACCGGTTGTCGTCGCTGTCCTACACGATCGCTGCGGGTACGTCTCAGATTCAGCAGAACATCGTGGCTGAGCGGATTTTGGGGTTGCCGAAGGGGCGCTGACATGCGGTTTCAACTCACCGATGATCAAAAGGCGTTGCGGGCTGTTGTGCGGGATGTGGTCGGTCGTTCGTCGGGTGCGGGTGTGTGGGGGCTGGGCGCGCAGTTCCCCGCGCCCCTACGGGGCGCTCCTCAGCTGGACCGGGGCTTTTGGCGGGCCCTTGGAGAGCTTGGGGTGTTCTCCCTGCGGTTGCCCGAAGCGGATGGCGGAGCTGGACTCGGGTTGCCCGAGGCCGTGTTGGTGTTTGAGGAGCTTGGGTGGGCGTTGGTGCCGGGGCCCTTGGTGGCTACGCATCTCGCGGCCGGGGTGGTGCCCGGGGCGGCCACCGGGGAGACGGTTGTCGCCGCTGCCGACGGGAGTCTCGTGGAGTGGCTGGACGAGGCCGATGTCGTGTTGCCGGGGGCCGAGGGGGCCGTAGCGCTGCGGTCGGTGGATCCGTTGACGCCGGTGCATCGGGTGCCGGCTCCGGCGCGGGTCGACCCTGTCGCTGTTCTTCTCACCGCCGCCGAGCAGCTCGGTACCGCCGGGCGTGTGTGTGGGCTGGCGGTGCAACACGCCCGGACGCGGGAGCAGTTCGGGCAGCCGATCGGGGCGTTCCAGGCCGTCAAGCATCTGTGCGCGCAGTCGTTGGTGCGGGTGGAGGTGGCGCGGGCCGCCGTGTACGCCGCGGCCGTGACCGGGGACGCGGTGGAGATCGCGGCGGCGCGGTTGTTGGCCGACGAGGCGGCGGTGCGGGGGGCCCGGGACTGTTTGCAGGTGCATGGCGGGATGGGCTTCACCTGGGAGTCCGAGGTCCATCTGCACCTGAAACGGGCGTGGGTGCGTGCTCGGCGTGGTGGTGGGGGCACGGAGAGTGAGGAGTTGCTCGCGGCTGATCTGCTGGCCCGCGCGGCCTAGCGGGGCGCCTGCCTGCGGCGACGGGAACGGGCCCGACAACGGTGTCGCGGATCGTGGCACGGCGGAATCACGGAGCGTTGATATCGGGTTGTGTCCTACGCGTGACTTGTCACGGCCTGGAGTCGTCTGTGGGCTCCGGTACCTTGTGTGGGATGCGAGTGGTTCAAGGTACGAGCCATGCCGGAGTTGCCTGTGAGGCGGCCCCGGAACGGGCGGTGCGCGCCGCCGCTCGCACGGCAGAACGGGCTTTCACCCCTGCCTGTTCGACTTCCCGCAGTGAGCGTCGCACAGTATCCCGCACACGTACTCCTTCGCGCTGGAATATGCCCGAAGCGCTTGTTGGGGTGACTGAACGTCAACCATGCTGTCTCGCAAGGGATTCACGTTCCGTGACCCTTGTTCTGGCCGTTGTTCTGGTCATGCAGGAAATGGCTACGATCGTGGCCCTCGTGAGGCGCGAGGCCAAGTGTCCGCCGGTTCGGATGGTGTGAGCGGTGCAGGTGCTTCAAGTGCAGCTGGAGATCCGGCCCGACCCCGCTGAGGTGGGGCGAGCCCGGCGGTGGGCGCGCTCACGGCTCGCCGGGTCCGGGATAGAGGCCGACGAACCACTCGCGGAGACGCTGATCCTGCTCGTCTCCGAGCTGGTCACCAACGCCGTGGTGCACACGGGGTGTCCGGCCGTGCTGCGGCTCTCCCTGCCGGGTGTGGCGACCGAGTCGGCCACCGTACGGCTGGAGGTCGCCGACACCAGCTGCAAGGCCCCCGTGCCGCGCTGCGCGGACGGCGACGAGACCGGCGGCCGCGGCCTGGCCCTGGTGGACGGCCTCGCCGACCGCTGGGGCTGGAGCGCCGAGGGAACCGGCAAGCGCATCTGGTGCGAGATCGACCGGAACAGCGAACCCCGGGAGGCCGCGTTCGGGGGCGGCGTCACGGCGTACGAGGGCTTCGAGTTCGAGGGCTTCGCGTACGAGGCGGTGTAGCCGCCGAGGTGTCCCGGGTGCCCGGAGTGGATGTCCGGCGTGGTGTCCCGTGCGGCGGTGTAGGTGCTGCCTGCAAGTGCCGGGCGGAGATGCGCCGGGCTGTGCTTCCGTGCGCGCCCTGTGATAAATGGGGCTTAGCGAACAAATCCCCGGATGGGCGTTGACGCGACGTGACCATGTGGTCACGCTTGTGGGCAGCGATTCGCCGCGAGGGGACGACGAGGGCTTCGGTGACGGGGGCCCTCGGCGAGTGTGGGTCGCGTTCGGCGTGGGTCCCCTCGGGGCCGGGGGCCAGGACGGGGCGCCGGAGTCGGATGGCGGCACGCGGTGCCGTGCTCGGGGCGGGCAGCAGCGCGCCGCCATCCGACCGTAAGTCCGGCCCTCGTCAAAACCGGACTGTCCTAGAGGATGGCGATCGGGGCCACCGGGGTTCCCGTCGCGCCCACGAAAGGTTCGGGCATCGCCGACAGGAAGAACGCGTAGCGGTTTTCTTGTCCACAGGCTGTGGACAACTCTTCGAGATTCCAGTTCTGGCCCTGCAACATGCCCATCTCGACCAGATCGAGAGCGTGCACCGGCAGCCACAAGTCGTCTATTTCCGGCGGAAATATCTCAAAGGTCAGGGTGTCGTTGGCGACCGCCGCGACATCCCGCGCGTGGAACCATTCCGGCGTACGGACCGACAGCCCGGGCGACGGATAGCCGTACCCGTGCTTGTCGCCGGCCAGATACACCTGCACCTGCCCGGTCCGTACGAGCACGATGTCGCCCGCGCGGACCTGTGTGCCGGCGAACTCCTCGGCCGCTTCGAGGTCTTCCGGGGTGACGGCGTGGCCGCCTTCGAGGCGATCGACGCCACGCGCGCGTGCCACGTCGAGCAGGACCCCGCGCGAGACGATGTGCCGGGCCTTGTCGATCCCGCTGAACTCGGCGCCGCCGTGCGGGGTCACGGTGCCGGCCGGGCGGCCGTTGTAGAGCTTCCCGGAGTGCGAGACGTGGGTCAGCGCGTCCCAGTGCGTGCCCGCCTGTAGCCCCATCGTCACGGCGTCGTCGCTGCACGCGACCGTTCCCGGGCCGAAGAGCTCCTGGTTGATCTGCACCATCGCGTGCAGCGGGTTGATCCGGCCGGGGATCAACCCCGTCTGCACACCGTCCTGTTGGAGGGGGAGGGCGAGGGGGATGCGGCGGCCGGTGCGGATCTCGCCGGCGGCGGCCCGGATCACGTCATCGGTGATCAGGTTCAGCGTGCCGATCTCGTCGTCCGACCCCCAACGGCCCCAGTTGTTCACGCGCTTGGCGATGTCGTGGAACTCCGGACCAAGTGACGGCGGTGACGTCTGCGGTGACATCGGGGCCTCCCCGGGGCTTGTCCTCAGGTATCTGACGGGTCGTAGAATCTGAGTCGAATCTAACGGACCGTCAGAAACCGCGGGAGGGGCCGGACATGGGGAACTTCTTGGCTGGCAAGGTCATCGCCGTGACGGGCGCGGGGCGGGGGATCGGGCGGGCGGTCGCGCTGGCGGCTGCCGCCGAGGGGGCGCGGGTTGTCGTCAACGACTACGGCGTCTCGATGGACGGGGTGTCGCCGACGAGTGAGATCGCCGAGGGCGTGGTCAAGGAGATCTTGGCTGCGGGCGGGGAGGCCGTTGCCGTTGCCGATGACATCTCGACGATGGCTGGGGGGCAGCGGGTTGTCGATGTCGCGGTGTCGTCGTTCGGGCGGATCGATGGGGTGGTGTGCGTTGCCGGGATTTTGCGGGAGCGGATGCTTTTCAACATGTCCGAGGAGGAGTGGGATCCGGTTCTCGCCACCCACTTGAAGGGGACGTTCACTGTATTTCGGGCGGCTTCTGCGGTTATGCGGAAGCAGCGGGCCGGGACCTTGATCGGGTTCACCAGCGGGAATCATCAGGGGTCGGTTTCGCAGGCTAATTACAGTGCGGCGAAGGGGGGGATTATTTCGCTCGTGCGAAGCGCTGCCCTGGGGTTGAACAAGTATGGGGTTACCGCCAACGCGGTCGCGCCTGTCGCTCGTACGCGGATGTCTGCGAACGTTCCTATGGAGTTGGCGGAGATCGGGTCGGCGGAGGATGTTGCGGCGCTGGTTGTTTATCTGTTGTCGGACTCGGCTCGGGAGCAGGAGATTACCGGGCAGGTTTACACCGTTGCCGGGCCGAAGATCGCGGTGTGGGCTCAGCCTCGGGAGTTGCGGGCCGCGTATGCCTCCGGTGGGTGGACGGTTGACAAGATCGCGGAGTTTTTGCCGGGGTCGGTGGGGGTGGATCCGATGCCGATGCTTTCTCGGTTGCAGGAGATGGAGAGGGCTGCGCGGGGTGGGGAGCGGCCTAACGCCTAGTGGGGTAGGGGTGCGGTTGTGTGGCGGGTACGGGTTCGTTGTGGCTGGTCGCGCCCACGCGGCGGAGCCGCAAATCGATACAGCCTCGCGCCCCTGGGCGGAGCTGGTCTGAGCGGTGTTCTTAAGGAGCCCCCTGTGGAATTTGGATTTGCTGCCGAGGATGAAGTGTTCCGGGCGGAGGTTCGGGCTTGGCTCTCTGAGCATGTTGATTCGGATCAGGATCGGCGTGCGTGGGAGCGGACGCTTGGTAAAAGTGGGTGGATCGGGCTGGGTTGGCCGGAGGCCGGGTATGGGAATCGGACCGGGACTCTTACCCAACAGGTCGCCTGGGCCGAGGAGTACGCGCGGTCGGACGCGCCGCCCCGGTCCGGGCACATTGGGGAGAACCTTCTCGCCCCCACCCTCATCGCGCACGGCACCGACGAGCAGAAGTCCCGTTTCCTGCCCGCCATAGCCGCGGGGGACGAGCTCTGGTGTCAGGGGTACAGCGAGCCGGGGGCCGGGTCGGATCTGGCGGGCGTGCGGACCAGTGCCGTGCGGGATGGCGGTGACGGGAGCTATCGGGTCACCGGGCAGAAGATATGGACCTCGCTCGCTCATGAGGCCGACTGGTGTTTTGTGCTGGCTCGGACCGAGGTGGGGTCGCGGCGGCACCGGGGGTTGAGTTTTCTGCTGGTGCCGATGGATCAGCCGGGGTGTGTCGAGGTGCGGCCCATACGGCAGTTGACCGGGACCAGTGAGTTCAACGAGGTGTTTTTCGATGGGGCGCGCGTGCGTGCCGAGCATGTGGTCGGGGGTGAGGGGGAGGGGTGGAAGGTCGCCATGAGTCTGCTCGGGTTCGAGCGGGGCGTGTCGACCCTGGCCCAACAGATCGGGTTCGCGAGTGAGTTGGGGCGGGTGGTCGAGGCCGCCGTTGCCTCGGGGGCTGTGGGTGATCCCGTTCTGCGCGATCGACTCGTGCGGCAGTGGGCCGAGTTGAAGGCCATGCGGTGGAATGCCCTGCGGACCCTCGGGCGGGCCGGGGACGCGGGGGCTCCCAGTGTGGCCAAGCTGCTGTGGGGCGGGTGGCATCAGCGGCTCGGGGAGCTGGCGATGCAGGTGCGGGGGGCCGCGGCGACGGTCGGGCCGGTGGACTGGACGCCGTCCCTGTCGTACGAACTCGACGTGTTCCAGCACCTGTTCCTCTTTTCGCGGGCCGACACGATCTACGGCGGCTCGGACCAGGTTCAGCGCACGATCATCGCCGAGCGGGTGCTCGGTCTGCCCAGGGAACCCAAGGGGGTCGTCTGATGCGCGGTGTGGTCTTCGACGGCAAGCAGATCCAGGTCGTGGACGATCTGGAGGTCCGGGAGCCGGGGCCCGGGGAAGTGCTGGTCGCGATCTCGGCGGCCGGGTTGTGCCACAGCGACCTGTCTGTAGTGGACGGGACCATACCTTTCCCCGTTCCTGTGGTGCTGGGGCATGAGGGTGCCGGGGTGGTGGAGGCCGTAGGTATGGGCGTCACCCATGTCGGGCCCGGGGACCATGTGGCCCTTTCGACGCTCGCCAACTGTGGGACCTGCGCCGAGTGCGACCGGGGGCGGCCGACCATGTGCCGGCAGGCCATCGGGCGGCCGGGGAAGCCGTTCTCGCGGGGCGGGCGGTCCGTGTACCAGTTCGCCTCCAACTCCGCCTTCGCCGAGCGGACCGTGGTGAAGGCCGTGCAGGCCGTGCGGATTCCGAAGGACATTCCGATGCCGTCCGCCGCGCTCATCGGGTGCGGGGTGTTGACGGGAGTGGGTGCTGTGCTGAATCGGGCGCGGGTTGGTCTCGGGGACAGCGTCGTCGTCATCGGGACCGGGGGTATCGGGCTCAATGTTCTTCAAGGGGCCCGGATCGCGGGGGCGTTGACGATCGTCGCCGTGGATGCGAACCCCGGGAAGGAGGGGGTGGCGCGGCAGTTCGGGGCCACGCACTTCCTCACGTCGGCGGAGGGTGTGCGGGAGATCCTGCCGAACGGGGCCGATCACGCCTTCGAGTGTGTGGGGCGGGTGGAGTTGATCCGGCAGGCCGTGGATCTGCTCGACCGGCATGGGCAGGCGGTGTTGCTCGGGGTGCCGCCGGCTACCGCCGAGGCGTCCTTCCTCGTCTCCTCCATGTATTTGGACAAGTCGATCCTCGGGTGCCGGTACGGGTCGTCGCGGCCGCAGCGGGACATCGCCCTGTACGCCCAGCTGTATCGCGAAGGGCGGTTGCTGCTCGATGAGTTGGTGACCGAGACGTATCCCGTCGAGGACTTCGAGAAGGCGGCGGAGGACGCGGAGGCGGGGCGGGTGGCGCGCGGGGTTCTCACGTTCTGACGGCGGCGTCGGGCGGGTTTGACCGTGCCATGGCTGGAGTTGTCCACAGGCGGGGATAATCCGTGGGCGTTGTCAGTCCCGGCCCGTAGCGTTTTGGCATGACTTACCGCGATGTCGTCTCCCGACAGGTCCTGGCCTGGGCCTGCACCGCCGTCGGTGCCCGGATGCCGGTGGCCATGGCGCCGCTGGCCCTGGTCTTCCTGGTGCGCGAGCGGCCGGGCGGCTACTCGCTGGGCGCGATACTCGCGGCGGCCTACGTCCTGGGGGAGATCGGCGGAGCGCCGGTGCTCGGGATGCGGTTGCGGCCGGAGCGGGCGCGGGTTCAGCTGGCCGTCGGGCTCGCGGTCGGGACGGTGGGGTTTCTGGGGCTCGGGGTGTTTCCGGGAGCGCATCCCGTGGTGCTCGCCGGGTTCGCGTTCGTCGCCGGGGGCGCGCCGGCCGCCGCCACCGGCGGACTGCGCACGCTGCTCAGCGAGTTGGTGCCGGCGCGGTCCGTGGCGCAGGCCTTGTCCGTCGAGTCGATACTGACGGCGGGTGTGTGGGCCGTGTCTCCGGCCGCGGTGGCCGGGTTGGCGCTCGGGGTCGCGCCGAGGGCGCCGTTGCTGCTCGCGGCCGGGTTGATGGCCTGGTCGGTCGCGGGGTTGTGGCTGCTGCCGGCCCGGTGGGGCGCGGGCGAGGCGGACGGCGCGGGTGGGGACGGTCCTCCGCTGCTCCGGGTGCTGGTCGGTGCCTGGCCGGTGTATGTCGTCGGCGCGGCCAGCCTCGCCCTGCTCGGCCTGTCCGAACTCGTCCTCCCCGCTCTCCTCGAACAGCGCGGCATCGGCGTCGGCTGGTCCGGCCCGCTGCTGACCGGGATGGCGGTGGGCGGTGGGCTGGGCGCGTTCGTCTACGGCTTGCGCGGCTGGCCGGGGCTGTTGCGCACCCGCAGTCTGGTGCTGATGACCGGCACCTCGGTGTGTGTGGCGCTGGCCGCGGTGATACCGGCCACGGCGGGGATCGCGGTCGCGCTGGTCATGGGCGGCACGCTCCAGTCGGGCGCGATGCTCACCCGGAATCTCTCCCTGCGTGAGGTGCTCCCACCGCGTGCGCTGGCCGCGGGGTACTCGGTGATGTACGCGGCGGCGGGGGCGGGTTACGCGGCTACCGGATCGTTGGCCGGTGCGTTGCTGAAGGTGGCCGCGCCGTCGACCGCGATTCTGGCGGGGGTGTGCTTGACCGTGGGGATGACCGGTGTGGGGTGGTGGGGGGAGGTTCGGCGGGCGCGGCGGGTTGCGCGGGCAGGGCCGGCGGGGTGTGCGGCGGAGCGTGGCGGGGTTGCCGTAGCGCTCGGGGGTGTTGGGGCTGGGGCGGTTGTCGAGGGTGGGAGCGCTACGGGGGTGCGGGGTGACGGGTGAAGGGGGAGGGGTGAGGGGGGCTGTGAATGGTTCGGGATGCTGAACTTGCCGTAGAACCGGGTCAGTTGAGGGCGCCTACCGTTGCCGTTGCTCCCGTTGCTCCCGTTGCTCCCGTTGCTCCCGTTGCTCCCGTGCGGAAGGTGCGGCGGTAGCCGGTCGGGGTGACGCCCAGGGCTGATTGGAGGTGCTGGCGCATTGACTGGGCGGTGCCGAAGCCGGCGTCCGTGGCGACCTGGTCCATGGAGAGGTCGGTGGACTCGAGGAGGTGCCGGGCGCGTTCGACGCGTTGTTGGGTGAGCCACTGGCCGGGGCTGATGCCGACCTCCTCGCGGAAGCGGCGGGTGAAGGTGCGCACGGACATCGCCTCCTGCTCGGCCATGTCCCGGAGTTGGAGGGGTTCGTGGAGGCGGGCCAGGGCCCAGGTGCGGGCGGCGGTCGTGGTCGCCACCTGCGGGTCCGGCACCGGGCGGTGGATGTACTGCGCCTGGCCGCCGTCGCGGTGGGGCGGTACGACCGTGCGGCGGGCGACGTCGTTGGCGACCGCGGTGCCGTGGTCGCGGCGGACCATGTGCAGGCACAGGTCGATGCCGGCGGCGACACCGGCGGAGGTGAGGACGTCGCCGTCGTCGATGAACAGGACGTCCGCGTCGACCTCGATCTGCGGGAACAGTTCCTGGAAGCGTTCGGCGTCCGCCCAGTGCGTGGTGGCGGGGCGGCCGTCGAGGAGACCGGCGGCGGCGAGGACGTAGACGCCGGTGCAGATGGAGGCGAGGCGGGTGCCGGGGCGGATGTGGGAGAGGGCGGCGGTGAGTTCGGGGGTGAGGACGCCCTCCTCGAAGACCGGGCCGAGTTCGTACGACGCCGGGACGATCACCGTGTCGGCGGTGGCCAGGGCCTCCGGGCCGTTCGGGACGTGGATGGCGAAGTCGGCGTCGGTGTCGACCGGGCCGGGCGGGCGGACCGAGCAGGTGACGACCTCGTACAGCAGCCGCCCCTCGGCGTCCCGGGGGCGGCCGAAGATGCGGTGCGGGATGCCCAGCTCGAAGGGGAGGAGGCCGTCGAGGGCGAGGACGACGACGCGGTGCGGGCGGAAACCGTCGATGGTGGCTGTGGCCATGGCTCGATTGTATGGCCCGATCCTAGTGAATGCTGTCCTTCGGGCCAGTGGCTCGGAGGGGTGGGATGCCGGAAGCTCGTTGACGTGACGCAGACAACCGATGCCGCGCCCGGCCCCGACACCGCCGGGGAGCCCGGCCCCGAGCCCAGTAGCCGCAGCCGTAGCGGTAGCCGTCGTACCCGCCCGCGGCGGAGCCGCATGATGTCACTGCACCGTGCCTGGTTCGTCGCCGCCGTCACGTTCGTGACGATCATCGGCGCGGCGGCGTTCCGTTCGCTGCCCGGGCTGCTGATCGATCCGCTGCACCAGGAGTTCGGGTGGTCGCGCGGCACGATCGGGGCGGCGGCGTCGATCAACCTCGCGCTGTACGGGCTGACGGCCCCCTTCGCGGCGGCGCTGATGGACCGCTTCGGCATCCGGCGTGTGGTCGCGGTCGCGCTGACCGTGATCGCGCTCGGGTCCGGCCTGACCGTGTGGATGACGGCGCCGTGGCAACTGCTGCTGTGCTGGGGCCTGTTGGTGGGGCTGGGCAGTGGCTCGATGGCGCTCGCGTTCGCGGCGACGGTCACCAACCGCTGGTTCACCACGCGGAAGGGCCTGGTCACCGGCATTCTCACGGCGGCCTCGGCGTCAGGCCAGCTGATCTTCCTGCCGTTGCTGTCCTGGATAGTCGAGGAGCACAGTTGGCGCCCGGCGGCGGTGACCGTGTCCCTCGCGGCGCTGGCCGTGGTCCCCTTCGTGTGGCTGCTGCTGCGGGACCACCCGGCGGACGTGGGTGCGAAGCCGTACGGGGCGACCGAGTTCGTACCGAAGCCGGCACCGGTGACGGGGGCGGCCCGCCGTACGGTCACGGTGCTGTTCAAGGCGGTCCGCACGGGCCCGTTCTGGCTGCTGGCCGGGACCTTCGCGATCTGCGGCGCGTCCACGAACGGTCTGATCCAGACCCACTTCGTGCCCGCCGCCCACGACCACGGCATGCCCATCACGGCGGCGGCCTCGCTGCTCGCGGTGATCGGCGTCTTCGACGTGGTCGGCACGATCGCCTCCGGCTGGTTCACCGACCGCTTCGAACCCCGCCGCCTGCTCGCCGTCTACTACGCCCTGCGCGGCATCTCCCTCCTCTTCCTCCCCATGCTGCTGGCCCCCACGGTCCACCCGCCCATGCTCTTCTTCATCGTCTTCTACGGCCTCGACTGGGTCGCCACGGTTCCCCCGACCCTCGCCCTGTGCCGCGAGCAGTACGGCGAGGACAGCGCGATCGTCTTCGGCTGGGTCCTCGCCTCCCACCAGATCGGCGCGGCGCTCGTCGCCTTCCTGGGCGGGGTCGCCCGGGACGCGTTCGGGACGTACGACATGGTCTGGTACGTGTCGGGGGCGCTGTGCGCGGTGGCGGCGCTGATGGCGCTGGTGATCCGGCGGCGGCCGGTCGTGGGGACGGTCGCGGTCGCGGTGGCGTGACGGCTACGGGGCGGAGGTGATGTTCCCCTTCGCGTCCACGGTGTGGGTCTGCCAGTACGTGTCCCACTTGTCGTCGACGTGCTGCGGCACCTTCCCCTTCGGGTACCGCGCATAGCCGCTCGGCGGGGTGTCGCCGTTCGTCACGCAGGCGCCGCCCGCGGTGCTGCCCACGGCCAGGACCGGGTACTCGCCCCCGCCGCACATGGCGTCCGCCGTGGAGAACGAGCAGGCGGACAGCAGCCAGGCGGTGGATATCAGGACGGACGTGAGAACGGCGACTCGCGTGCGCTTGCTCATGGTGGAGGTCCCCCGGTCAGCTGCTCGAATGCTCGAATCGGTCTGAGAGCAAGACTGTCGGAGGAGCGGCGGACCTCCTTGAGTACGCGGGCTCAGCATCGGAGCGCGGGTTACTCATGAGCACTCATGCGCGGGTCACTCAGGAGCACTCGGAGGAACCGGTACCACGGCGCGTCCTCGCCGCTGTCCGTCAGCCGGCCGGCCGCACCGGCGCGCTGCTGCGCCCGTGCCCCCGGCCACTGAGTTCGGCGTCGAACGTCTCCTGGGCGACGCGCATGACCTCGGCGTACTCGGGTTGCCGCAGCCGCTTCCACATCTCGTCCTCGGGGACGTCCTCCACGTGGGCGACGACCCACCAGATGTTGCCGAAGGGGTCCTTGACCCGGCCGCCGCGGTGCCCGAAGGCGTCGTTCGCCAGGGGGGTGACGACCTGGCTGCCTGCGTCGACGGCCTGCGCGAACGCCCGGTCCGCGTCGGGTACGAACACGCGGAGCAGGCTCGGCATGACGGGCCAGTCCGCGGCCCGGTCGAAGGCCAGCACGACGGTGTCCCCGACCCGGATCTCGCCGTGCCCGATCGCTCCGCCCTCGGTCACCACCCGCCCGAGTTCGTCCCCGTCGAACGCCGCCGCGATGAAGTCGAGAAAGGCTCCCGTGTCGTCGGTGACGACCCAGGGCGCGACGGTGGTGTAGCCCTCCGGGGCGGAGTTGGTCTGCTGGGGCATGGGGGTTCCCTTCGTCGCTGCCGGGTTTCGGGAGCGACGATAGGAGAGGGATAGGACAGGTTCTGTCCTACTGACGTAGCTGTCAGAGGGAGCTGCCTGACGTGGCGGTCAGAGAAGGCGGCCTGACGTGACGGTCAGAGGAAGCGGCCCCGGTGGAACAGCAGCGGAGCCGCGTCCCCCTCGTCCGCCACCCCCAGCCCGTCCACCCGTCCCACCACGATCAGATGGTCGCCCCCGGTGTGCACCGCGTGGATCGTGCAGTCGACCCAGGCCGCGGCGTCGGTGAGGCGGGGGGAGCCGGAGACGGGGGAGGTGTCGTACGGGACGCCCGCGAACTTGTCCGTGCCGCTCACCGCGAAGCCGCGGCACAACTCGCCCTGGTGGGCGGCGAGTACGTTGACGCAGAAGACGCCGGCGCGGGCGATACGCGGCCAGGTCGTCGAGGTGCGGCCGACCATGAAGACGACGAGGGGCGGGTCGAGGGAGAGGGCGGAGAAGGACTGGCAGGCGAAGCCGGCGGGACCGGGTTCGCCGGCGGTCGCCGGGGCGGTGATCACGGTCACGCCGGTCGCGAACGTGCCCAGGACACGCCGGAATTCACCCTGGTCGACCGGTGCCCGCTCGTCGTCCGTGACACACCGAAGCTCCGGCCGCGGCAGCGCCTCGACAGGCTGCGCGGCCGGAGCGCTTGCGGCCGACCTGAGGTACCGGACGGCGGCCGCGGCCGCCCCTGCGTGTCCCATCACATCGCCCATTGAAGCTGACGGATCATCAGATAGGAAGGGGTACGGCCACGCCGTCATCCGGAGCCGGAGGCTCCCTCAAGTCGCCTGTCCTCAGGGGGGATTCACAGGTTGCGGGGCAGAACATGGGGGTTACGTCGCCCCACGGACCCCTCCGGGTCACCCCCTGCTCGCCCATCCCCAGCAGTGTTGCGGAACGACCGCCACCGGTACCTCACCGGTGGCAGCCGTGACCTGAGGAGCACCCACACGATGAACCGTCTCACCGCACGCGGCGGAGCCGTGGCCGCCGTCGCCGGCCTCGCGCTGACGCTCGCCGCCGCCCTGCCCGCGCAGGCCGCCGACTCGACCGTCACCGAGTCCCAATGGCTGACCGACGTCGCCGCCGTCACCGGCCCCGCGCAGACCTACATCGACTCCCGTGCCGCCGCGAACACCTCGGGTGCCAAGCAGGCGATCGTCCTCGACATCGACAACACCTCGCTGGAGACCTACTTCGAGGGCGGCATCACCGTCCCCGCGACCCCGCCGGTGCTCGCCCTCGCCCAGGACGCGCACGCCAAGGGCATCAGCGTGTTCTTCGTCAGCGCCCGCAGCAACCTGTTCAACGCGGTCACCAAGTCCAACCTGACGAAGGTCGGTTACCCGGTCGACGGCCTCTACGCCCGCACGGTCGCGGAGTTGCTGACCAAGTCCATCGCCGACTTCAAGACCTCGCAGCGCGAGGCGATCGAGGCGAACGGCTACGACATCATCGCCAACATCGGCAACAACACGACCGACCTGTCCGGCGGCTACGCCGACACGACGTACAAACTGCCCGACTACGACGGCCTGTTGGACTGACCCGCACAACGGCCGTGGGCCCGCGCGGAGTTCAGCGGACCAGCTTCATGATGATGTAGTCGAAGTCGGGGAACTCCCGCGTGGCCTGCTCGATCACGACAGCCGCGGTCGCACGGCTGCCGGGCGCGAACTGTTCGGCGATGGCGGCCAGTTCACGGTTGGGACGGGGGACCCAGTCGGGCTCGGGATCGTGCGCGACGGATGCCTCCAGCGGGCCGAAGCCGTCGGCCAGCAGCCACAGGAAGGCGCCCAGGTCGCGGGCGACGACGCCGGTCTCTCCCTCGGAGCCGAGGAAGACGACCGGCTGCTCGGCCAGTGCGCGGCCCGGACGGACGATCCAGAACGCGGCGTTCCCACCCGTACCGTCCTGGCCGAACACCCGGAAGTCATCGCCGCTCAGCTCACCGTTGCGGGTCCAGGCTCGCAGCCAGTCGGCCGTCTGATCGGCGCCCAGGAAAGCCTCGTAGGGCTCGAAATCGACACCGTCCTCGCCGATCCGGTCGAGCCGGACCGCCATGGCGGCGGCGAGCGGGGCGGGGAACTCGCGGTCCTCGTTCGATGCCATGCGAACAGATTAGCGACGCGCCCGCGACCACGAGCGAGCCCGCCGGTCGTGCCGGGTGCGTCGCGGAGCCGTCGTCGGCGAAGACCAGGGGGTGGAGGTCGATCCCCCCGAGCCAACGGTTCCTGCGGGTCACCGTCCCCGGTACTCCGGACTCCTCCGCTCCACGAAGCTCGCCACCCCCTCGCGCGCGTCCTCCGTCGTCATGTTGATCTCCTGTGCCGCCGCCTCCGCCGCGAACGCGGTCGTCCGGTCGGTGTCCAGGGACGCGTTGACGAGCTGCTTGGTGAGGGCGAGGGCGCGGGTCGGGGCGGTGGCCAGGCGTTCCGCCCAGTCGCGGGCCGTCTTCTCCAACTCGTCGTCCGGTACGACCCTGTTGACCAGGCCGAGCCGTTCCGCGTCCGTCGCGGTCACCGTGTCGCCGAAGAACATCAGCTCCTTCGCGCGGTGTGGGCCGATCAAGCGCGGGAGCAGATACGCGCCGCCGCCGTCCGGAACCAGGCCGCGCCGTACGAACACCTCGATGAACTTCGCCGACTCCGCGGCCAGTACGAGGTCGCAGGCCAGGGCAAGGTGGGCGCCGAGGCCGGCCGCGGTGCCGTTCACCGCGGCGATCACCGGTTTCTCGCAGTCCAGGACCGCCGCGATCAGGCGTTGCGCGCCCAGGCGGATCACGCGGGCGACGTCACCGGCGATCCGCTCCTGCGCCGCTCCGCCTCCCCGCAGGTCCGCGCCCGCGCAGAAGCCTCGGCCGGTGCCGGTGAGGACCACCGCCCGGACGGAGGGGTCCGCCGACGACTCTTCCAACAGGGCTATCAGGCGGTCCCGTTGGGCCGGGGTGATCGCGTTCAGGGCCTCGGGGCGGTTGAGGGTGAGGTACGTGACGCCGCCCGTGATCGCATGCGTGACCTCGGCCGTCGGATCGGTCATCGGCACACCGCCAGCGCGTCCAGCGCCACCGCGCCCTGTCCCCGGGGCAGCACCATCAGCGGGTTGATGTCCAACTCCGCGAGCACATCGCCCAGTTCGAGTGCCATGCGTTGGACCCGGAGGATCACCTCCACCAGGGCATCCAGGTCCGCCGGGGGGCGTCCCCGTACCCCGTCCAGCAGGGGGCGGCCGCGCAGTTCGTCGAGCATGTCCCGTGCCGCCTCCTCGCCGAACGGTGGCACCCGTACCGCCGCGTCCCGCAGGACCTCCACCAGCACCCCGCCCAGCCCGACCGTCACCGTCGGGCCGAACAGCTCGTCCTGGGTGACGCCCACGACCATCTCGACGCCCCGTTCCACCATCTGGCAGACGAGGACACCGTCGAGGGTCACGTCCTCGTAGCGCGCGATGTCCGTCAACTCGCGGTATGCGTCCCGGACTTGGCTCGCCGAGGTCAGGCCCACCTTCACCAGGCCCAGTTCCGTCTTGTGCGCGATCTGCGCGCCGGACGCCTTCATCACCACCGGGTAGCCCACCAGCCCGGCCGCCCGTACGGCCGCGGCCGCGCTGGTCACCAGCTGCTCGCGGGGGACTCGGATGCCGTAGGCCCGCAGGAGTTGTTTCGCCGCGTGCTCGCTCAGCTGCTGGCCCGGGCGCATCAGGGCCTCGGCCTTGCGGAAGGAGGGGGAGACGGTGCGGGGGGCCTCGTCGAAGGGGGAGCGGTAGGCGTGCACGAAGCGGTGGTGGGAGAAGTAGGCGCGGAGGGCCGTGATGCAGTTGCCGACCGTGCGGAACGTCGCCACCCTCGACGAGCCCAACAGCGCCTCGCGGTACGCCGGTTCGGTGCCCACCGGTGAGCCCCAGACCACGCACACCAGCTTGTCCGTCCGTTCCGCCGCCTCCACCAGGTCCTGCACCAGCTTGTCGCTCAGCGGGGGGAACGGGCCCGTGATGGGGCAGACCAGCACGCCCACCTCCGGGTCGTCGAGGATCGCGTCGATGATCTTCCGGCCGCGCCAGTCACCCACCGGGTGACCGCCGTTGTCCACCGGGTTCGCCACGCTCAGGTACTGCGGTATCCACTCGTGGAGTTCGGACTGTTTCGCGTCCGACAGCTGCGGGAGTCGCAGGCCGGCCTCGCTCGCCAGGTCGGCGAAGTGGGCGCCCGTGCCGCCGGAGATCGAGTACACCACCACCCCCTCGGCCACCGGAGGCTTCGCCCGCGCCAACAGGGCCGCCGTGTCCTGGAGTTCGTCCAGGCCGTCGACGCGGATCACGCCGTACTGGCGCATCGCCGCGTCCACCACCCCGTCCGCGCCGGTGAGTTTGCCGGTGTGGGAGGCGGCCGTACGGGAGCCGGTCTCGGTGCGGCCGACCTTCACCGCGACCACCGGGACCTTGCGGCGGGCGGCGCGGTCGGCGGCCAGGAGGAAGGAGCGGCCGTCCTTGAGGCCCTCGACGTAGCAGGCTATGGCGCCGACTTCGGGACGCTCGGCGAAGTAGGAGATGAAGTCGGCCGTCTCCAGGTCGGCCTCGTTGCCGGTGGGGGCCCAGTGGGAGAGGCGGATGCCGAGTTCCTGGAGGGCGAAGACCGGGCGGCCCTGGTGGCCGGACTGGGTGATCAGCGCGATCGCGGGCCCTTCCAGGTCCTCGCGGAAGTTCTCGAAGGCGTTGAGGTTGGTGTTCGGGCCCAGGAGACGGAGGCCGGATCGGCTTACGGCGGCGGCCAGTTGGGCCTGTGCCAGCGCGCCCTCCTCGCCCGTCTCCGCGAAGCCGGACGCGAAGGCGACCGCGAACTTCACCTTCGCCTCGGCGAGTCGCTCGATCACGGGGAGGGGGTCGGCCACCAACACCACGGCCAGGTCGACCTGTTCGGGGAGATCGCTGATGGAGGGGAAGCAGGGGACGTCGAAGACCGTCGTCCGGGTGGGGTGCACCGGGTGGAGACGGGCGCCCACCCTCCCCGCCCAGGCCATGAGTTGGCGGGTGATGCCCGTGTTCGGGCGGCCCTCCGCGTCCGAGGCGCCGATCACGGCGACCGACTCGGGGCGGAAGAAACGGTCCAGGTCGGGTACGCCCGCGTACAACGGCCGCCCGCTGACGTCGAGATCGTCGACGTCGGCGGGCCTGCCGTGGACGGCGGGGCCGGGTTGCTCACCGCAGGCGATGACCCGGGCCCGGCGGGAGTCGGTGGTGAGGGTGCCGTGGGTTGATCCAAGCATCGGTCCGCCCCGCTCCTGTGTGACAGCCATGACAGCGCAAATAACTGACGCAGTGTCAGATTACTGAACTGACAGTCCGTCAGGAACTGTCGTGCACGCAAAGAACGGACGGACCCTAGCTCACGGCACTTTTGCGGACGGACTTGGCGAGAGCTTTCGCGATCTTCTCGGCGTCGATGGCCAGTTCGCGGAGCATGCCGCTGATGGGGTTGGTGAAGCCGGTGAAGTAGAGACCGGGCGCGTCCTTCGGGGTGCGCGCGCCGTGCACGACCGGCTTGCCGCGGGCATCCAACACGCCGAGGTGGCCGACGAGTTGCTCCAGGGAGCGGGCGTACCCGGTGGCCGCGATCACGACGTCCGGCCCGATGCGGTCGCCGCCGGCCAGGACCACCTTGCCGTCCTCGAAGCTCTCCACGGCCGGCACGATCTCGACCCGCCCCTTGCGCACGGCGTCGATCAGCCCGACGTCCTGCACCGGGATCGACCCCTGCTTGACCCGGCTGTACAGCCCGGTGTCGGGGCGCGGCAGCCCCTGCGCCGACAGGTCCGGCACGCTGACCTTGGACACCGGCCCCGCGAGCCGGTCGACCAGGCCGACCGGCAGCCGTCGTACGAGAACGCCGGTGTACTGGGCCGCCCAGCCCGCGGTCGAGCGGCGCAGGATGTGCGGGGTCGTGCGGACGGAGAGGCGGACGCGGGACGCGCCGCCCTCGATCACGTCCACGGCGATCTCCGCGCCCGTGTTGCCGATGCCGACGACCAGGACGTCCTGGCCGGCGTAGGGCTGGGCGTTGCGGTAGTCGGCGGCGTGCAGGAGCTCGCCGGTGTAGGTGTCGCGGCCGGGCCAGTCGGGGATGCGGGGCGTGTGGTTGGTGCCGGTGGCGATGACGACCGCGCGGCCGGTCAGTTCGCGGCCGCCGGTGGCGTGCAGCAGCCAGCCGGTGCCGTCCGCCGAGCGCTCGACGCGGGAGACCTCGACGCCGGTGACGATCTCCAGCTCGTGGACCTCGGCGTACTTCTCCAGATAGCGCACCACGTCGTCCCGCGAGACCCAGCGGCCGAACCGGCGCGGGATCGTGAGCCCGGGCAGGCTCGACAGTCGCCGGGTGGTGTGCAGGTGCAGGCGGTCGTAGTGCCTGCGCCAGGACGCTCCGACCCGGTCCGACTTCTCCAGTACGACGGCACGGATGCCCTGCGCGCGCAACGCGTACGCGGTGGCGAGACCGCCGGGGCCGCCGCCGATGACGTACACGGGGCGGTCTGCGTGGTTCTGCGCCGCGGGGGTTGGGGACGCTGTGGAGTCGGCCATGAGCGCGAGCGTAATCACGTCCCACGTTGATGGGTCTCGGTCAAGCCCGGAATTGGTTGCGGATTGATCACGGGTGTGGAGGACTGGGTGAGGCCGGTGGCGTAGGGCCTCTGGTTGTGAGAAGCGGATGCGGGTCCGGAAAAGCCACGACGCCGAGCCCGCTCCGTGCGCGGAGGGGCTCGGCGTCGTGAAGCGGTGACCGGAATGTATGACGGGAAACCGGTACCGCGTCCTGGGGACTACTTGCCGCGCTTGGCCTTGTGGCCCGTCACCTGGGCGATCCACTTGATGAAGTCGCCAGGGTCGGTGTTGGCGCCGTGGCCCTCGTCCCAGTAGTAGATGTGGTTCACGTCGTCGCCCAGGTTGTCGAGGCGGGCGGCGAGGTTGGCGGCGACCGTCAGCGAGGTGTCCGAGTCCTTGGTGCCGAGGCGGATCCACCAGTGCTTGGAACGGTTCGGGTTGACCTTCTCGACCAGGTGGTACATCGGGTTCATCAGGTCGAGCTTCGCGGGGATGTCGCTCGGAACCCGCTTGCTGCTCAGGCCCGTCGAGTCGTTCTTCGCGCCGTACGCCGTGAAGTGGCGGGCCAGGGTCGTGCCCGTGCCGAACTCGTTGTTCTCGCCGGCCGACAGGTCGAAGGCGTCGAAGGCGGGGGCGTCCTTCTTGCGGGCGCCGACATGGGTGAGGAAGTCGGCCCAGGTGAAGGTGGCCTTGCCGCCGGACCAGGTGATGAAGGTGTTGGCCTTCAGGTAGGTCGCGCGGGCGGAGTCCGAGAGCGCGGCGAGGTACGTGGTCGCCGAGGGCTCCAGGTACTGCTCGACCATGTACGCGTCGAGGTTGCGGGCGTTCAGCGGACCGAACCCGCCGAGGCCGCGCAGCTTCAGTCCGGCCTGGTACTCGGCGAACTGTGCTTGCAGCGCCTTGGAGACCGTCTGGTCAACCGTCTTGCCGGTGCTCAGGTCGTTGGCGCCCCAGTTCCACTCGTAGGCGCCGTCGGCGTGCTCCAGGTCGGTGATCGGGCACCAGGCACCGGTCGCGAAGATCGCGTCGGAGGCGTCGGCCGCGCCCAGCGCCTTGAGGTACTTGTCGTAGATCGGGCTGTCGCCGGACGCGCCGAGCAGCGAGGACAGCGCGCCGCCCGCGCTCGTCCCCGCGGAGACGATCCGCTCGACGTTGCCGGGGATGCGCCCCTTGTTGGACTTCACGTACCGGACCGCGGCCTTGAGGTCGACGATCGCGGTGGGGGCGGTGCCGTAGTACTCGCCGCTGGAGTTCTTGAGGGTACGACCGCGGGCGCCGGGCTCGATGACGACGTAACCGGCGGCCAGCGCGAGGAGCTGGTTGCTGGAGGTGGCGCCGCCGGTGGCGTTGGTGTTGCCGTTGGCGCCGGGAGCGGAGGCGCCAGCGGAAGCCGAGGTGGAGGCCGAGGCGCTGGGGGCGCCGCTCGGGGCCGCGCCGCCGCCCATCGCCGAACCGCCGCCGCCGACCTCGGTGGCGGTCGCCACGGAGGCGGGGAGGTAGCCGCCGATGGAGTTGGCGAGCAGGATCGGGGCGTTGCTCGCGTCGACCGTCTTGCCGTCGACCGACACCGGGGAGCTGACGATCAGGGACTGGTAGGTGGCGTCCACCGGGTTGGCGACGTACGTGATCGCCTTCCAGAAGTGGTAGACGACCGTGTGCTCCGTGCCCTCGGTGTCCGTGACGGTCTTCGTCAGTTTCGTGTAGGCGTCCGGGTCGAAGACCAGGGTGTCCGAGGAGGACGAGGACGACTTCGGGTCGCTCGAAGCGTTCGCGCTGAGCGCGATGCCGCCGACCGCCGCGACACCGGCGGTCGCGCCGATGCCCATGACTACCGTCCTGCGCTTCACTGCCCTGTGCTTCACCGTGCTGCCTCTCGTCTTCCCGACCGCGTCTTCCTGACCGCTCCTTGGCCTTGCGCTTGCGAACGTAATCGGTGTCGAACAAAATCGTCAACAATCCGCGGGGATTCATGGGGGACCCACAGCGGCACGGCCGGAACACAGGATTTTCATGGCTGCCCCTCGGCTTTCCTCAACTTCTGACGTACCGTCAGATTCATGGATGCGATCTGGCTCAGCGGAGCGGACTGGCTCGCGGTCCTCCGTATAGGACTCGGGCTGTGGTGGCTGGAAAGCTGGCGGCACAAGGACAAGAAGGCCTGGTTCGAGCGCGGCACCGGCATCGCCTGGGCGGCCGACGTCGCCGCGAAACACCGCTGGACGGCGGTCCGTTCGGGCTTCGACGTGATGGTCGCGCCGCGCCCGCGCACGATGGCGTACGTCGTCGTCTACGCCGAGTTGGCGGTCGGCCTCGGCCTGGTCGCGGGGTTCCTCACCCCGGCCGCGCTCGTCGGGGGCCTGCTCCTCAACGTCCTCTACTTCACGCTCATGATCCACGACTGGGCGGAGCAGGGGCAGAACGCGATGATGGCGCTCATCTCGGTGGTGGCGCTGTTCGCGATGTCCTGGCAGGTGTGGTCGGTGGACAGCGCGCTGGGGTGGTTCTGATGGCCGACGCGCTGAGGTGGCTCTGATGACCGATGTGCTGGAGCGGTCCTGATGGCCGGCGGCGCCCCGCGCTTCGACATCCCCGAGGCCGACGCGTTCACCCGCACCTACTGGGAGGCCGCGGCTCAGGGCAGCCTGCTCATCCGCCGCTGCGCGGACTGCGGACGGGCCCACCACTACCCCCGCGAGTTCTGCCCCCACTGCTGGAGCGAGGACGTCACCTGGGAGCCCGCGAGCGGCCACGCCACCCTCTACACCTGGTCCGTCGTCCACCGCAACGACCTGCCGCCCTTCGGGGAGCGGGTGCCGTACGTGGCGGCGGTGGTAGATCTCGCGGAGGGGCCGCGGATGATGACGGAGATCGTGGAGTGTGAGGCGGCCGGGCTGCGGGCCGGGACGGCGGTGGAGGTGCGGTTCCGGGACGGGATCCCGGTGTTCCGGCCACGGTGATCCGGGCCGCGGACCGCCGAAAATCACATACCCGGCGCGCAGGGGGCTTGATTCAATGGCGCGATGGCCCACATACGCGAGCGGTCTCTCCAGCAGCCCTTCCCCGAACTGAACGGTCATGGGCTTCGGCTGCGCCCCTGGGACGCCGATGCCGACAGTGATGTGACGGACTGGCTGCGCGGGGTGTCCGACCCCGAGTTCCAGCGCTGGAACACCCCGCTGCGGCCGATCACGGATGCGAGCAGCGCCCGCGACTCGCTGCGCTCCCGCGCCGAGAACGCGGAGGACGGCGTCAGCGCGTCGTTCTGCGTCACGGACGCGGCCGGCGGTACGACGCTGGGGCACATCGGCGTCAACGACATCGACCACGTCATCCGCGTCGCCCGTGTCGGCTACTGGACCCTCCCCGAGGCCCGAGGCCGCAACGTCGCCACCCGCGCCCTCACCCTCGCCGCCCGCTGGGCCCTCACCGACCTGGGCCTGCACCGCCTCGAACTGGGCCACGCCCTCGGCCACGACGCGTCCTGCCGCATCGCCGAACACTGCGGCTTCCCGGCCGAGGGGACGCTGCGCGGGGCGATGTTCGAGGCGGGCACACGGGACGCGTTCCGCGACGTCCACCTGCACGGACGCCTGGCCACGGACCCGGAGGTGGCGGTGTGACGGCCGGCGACTGGCACATCACCGGGGACCTGGACCAATTCCTCACCCGGGCAGGGGAGTTCCTACGTTCCCGCCCCGCCCTGCACACGGTTCACCTGACGGTGACCGCGGCGCTGCGCGACCGAGGGCTGCGCATGTACGGCGCGGGCGACCCGGTGTTCGGCACACTGGAACGAGACGGCGAAGTACGGGCCGCCTTCTTCCGCACGCCTCCCGGCCGTCTGATGCTGACGCCGCTGACCGCCGGGGAAGCCAACGCGCTGGCATCCCAACTGGCCGATCTCGGCGACGAGTTGCCAGGCGTCATGAGTGAACGGGACACGGCATCGACGTTCGCGGAGGCGTGGGCGCGACGGACTGGCTCCGCCTCCGAGCTCCACGCGAGCCAATGCCTCTACCGCCTGGGTGAGTTGACGATCCCGGACCCCGTTCCGCCGGGCCGCCCGAGAGTCGCGACGGCAAACGACCGCGAACAACTCATGCGCTGGTACGTCGAGTTCGCGAAGGCCATCGGCGAGAGCGGCACCTCGCAGGATCCCGGCGAGTGGGCCGACTCCCGGATCGCGTACGGCGGGATCACGCTCTGGGAAACCCCGGACGGTACGCCGGTGTCCATGGCCGGGCTCACGACGAAGGTGGCCGGACAGATCCGGGTGGCCCCCGTCTACACCCCGGCGGACCTCAGGGGCCGGGGCTACGCCGGTGCGGTCACGGTCGAGGTCAGCAGGATGGCGAGGGCGGCGGTCGCGGAGGAGGTCCTGCTGTTCACGGACCTGGCCAACCCCACGAGCAACGCCCTGTACCAGCGCATCGGCTACCGCCCGGTGGAGGACTTCGCGGGCTACGACTTCCACCCCGCCCCGGCCCCGAGGTGATACTCACCCCATGGCAACGGGATCAGGACCGGGAACGAATCTCCACGAACTGCTGAAGTCACTACGGGTATGGGCCCCGGAGGTGACCAAGCTGCCGCCGCTGGACCCGACCGCGGCACCGAGCACCCCGCTCGCCCTCTTCACCACCTGGTTCGCGGAGGCGGTGGCGGCGGGCGAGACCGAACCGCACGTGATGTCGCTGGCGACGCGGGACGGCGACCCGCAGACGGAAGGCGGCGGCCTCCCGGACGTACGGATGGTGATGCTGCACGGCGCGGACGACGACGGCTGGTCCTTCGCGACCCACTCCACGAGCCGCAAGGGCCACCAGGTGAAGGGCTTCGCCTACGCGGCCCTCGCCTTCTACTGGCCCCGCCTCGGCCGCCAGGTCCGCCTACGAGGCCCCGTCATCCCGGCGACCCCGACCGAATCCCAGGCGGACCTGCACGCCCACTCGACGGGTGCGCTGGCGGCAGCGCTGACCGGTCACCAGAGCGAAGTCCTCCCGTCCCTGGCCGAGTTGGCGCAGGCATCGGAAGCGGCCTGGGAACTGGCACAACGCGAACCGGAGACCCCTGCCCCGTCCTGGACCCTGTACCGCGTGTTCCCGGACGAGGCCGAGTTCTTCCAGGGCGATGCGCTACGACGACACGTGCGCCTGAGCTATGTCCGGGAGGAGCGCGGCTGGTCGAAGGGGTTGCTCTGGCCCTGAGCTGTGTGGGGTGCCGTTGGGCCACTGGTCAGGGGCTTACGGACGAGGGGCGAAATCCGGTGTACGCGCAGGCGCGGAGCGGAGATAGGTTGATCCGCTAAGGGGAGCAAGTCACGGACTTGTTCGAAAGGAAGGCGGCACACCTGTGAACGCGAGCGAACCGGCCCGGTTCAAGTCCCCCACCCTCGGAGAAACTCCCACCACCTGGACCGAGTTGCTCCGCGCCGTCCGTTGAAGCGCGCAGCCGGCGTCGGAGCGACCGCCACCCTCCTGCTCACGGCCCTCACCTCCTGCGGCACCACCGACAAGGCGCCCTCGATCACCGCACCCGAGGTCTTCTACCTGCGCCCCGTCGGCGACAGGTCCGGCCCCCATGACAAGGACCCGTTCCACTTCTCCGCCGACGACGGCAAGACGCACACCGGTGTCAGGGGGTCCGCCGATCACGCCCTCACCGTGGACGTGCTGCCCGGCGCGAAGAGCGCGGTCGTACTGCGCAAGGGCGGGAACTGCACGGGCAGCCCCACGCACATGACGTGTGAGGTGCGCTCCGACTACGACAGCAGGTCGGACGGCGGTGTCTCCCTGGTCGCGGCCAAGGGCAGCAAGCCGGGGGACACCGGTGTGGTCCGGTACACGTACGCGGACCGGAGCGGCAAGAAGGTCACCGCCCGGACGAAGGCCGTCGTGGGCGAGCCGGTGGTCGAGGTGCTGACAACGAAGTCACTCGGCGGAGTCCGTCCGGGGGCGGAGCTGAGCCGGCCGATCGTCGTCCGGAACACCGGCGAGGTGCCGGTCAGGGGACTGGGGCTCAAAATCGGCCTGGAACAGATGGAGTTCGAGAAGCGGTACGCCAACTGCCGTTATCCGGGCTTCTACAAGGGCCACATCGCGGTCTGTGACTTCCCGGATCTCCGTATCGCGCCCGGACAGACCGTGACCATCCAGCCCGCGCTCCGGCTCCGCGCACCCAGGGCGAAGATGTACGCCTCCTTCAACAGCGAGGCCCGGCCACTGGACATGGGGCCGGAAAACGGGGGTGCCATGGCCGGTGGGGACCACGGTGACGGTCCGGCCCTGCGCCCTGAGGCCACCGCCGCCAAGAAGGGCACCTACGCCAAGGGCGGCGGCTGGACGAACGTCGTGCTCGACACCCACGCCGACTACTCCGTCTCCGACGTGAACCTGTACGGCGCCCCCGGCACCAAGCGGACCTTCAAGCTCACCGTCCGCAACAACGGCCCCGCCGACGCCGGCGCCACGGAGCAGCTGGTGTTCAGCCCGCCGCTCGGCATGGAGATGGTGAAGCAGCCCATGCGGGAGTACGACGAGGACTCCTACGAGCCCTACTGCGAGAACGGCGCCTTCACCTACACCTGTGACATCAAGGCCCTGGAGCCCGGCAGGACCCAGACCTTCACGTTCACGATGCGCCTCGGCGACCCGGGCGAAGGCACGTTGACCCTCCGGGACAAGAAGCCGACCCAGGACTGGTACGTCGGCGACAAGGATCCGGACCCGGGCAACGACAAGGCCGTCATCACGGTCCACCCCGACCATTGAACTGCTTGGCCGGACGCCACGTACCAGTCACCGAGGGTGGCACCAGGCGGCACGCGCGGTGCCCGGAGAGAGGGCTGAGCGATTCCAGTGGATGCGATGAGGGCGAGTGAGACGCCCGTCCGTCGGCAAGTGCTGGGTCTGGACGGGCTCCGCGGGCTGGCGGCACTGTACGTGGTGCTGTTCCACTGCTGGCTGTACACCTTCCCGGGCTATCCCAACAGTTCGGCGCCCCGGTGGCTGGACGTGCTGATGTTCGGGCGCCTCGCCGTCGTCTTCTTCCTGGTGCTGTCCGGTTTCTCGCTCGCGCTCTCCCCGGCGCGGCACGGCTGGCGGCCGGGCGGCGTCGCCCAGTTCCTGCGCCGACGCGCCTGGCGCATCCTGCCGCCGTACTGGGCGGCGTTGGCCATCAGCCTGGTCGTCTCCCTGTACGTGGTGCCGGCTTCGCACTACGGGCCACCTGATGCTTCGTCAGTTCTCGTCTACGGTCTGGTTCTTCAGGATGTGTTCTTCGCCCCGACCCCGAACGGCGCGTTCTGGTCGATCGGGGTCGAGGCCGAGCTGTATCTCCTCTTCCCGCTGATCCTCCTGATCCGGCGGCGGTTCGGCGCGGCGGCCGTCGTCGCGTGCGTGACGCTCCCGGTGATCGTCCGCGGGCTCATGGCCGCAGACGCGAACCCGGTGGAGGGCGACAACTGGCTCGCCCCGCATCTCGCCCCCGTGTTCGTCGCCGGGGTGATCGGCGCGGGGGTCGTGGTCGCGTCACAGCGGGTTCAGCGGCTGCCGTGGGGATGGTTCGCCGCGGCCGCCGCGCTGCCCGTGCTCGCTCTCGGCCTCATCAAGGGGTCCGTGTGGACGGTGCACCACTACTTCTGGGTGGATCTCGCCATCGCTCCCTCAATGGCCCTGCTGCTGGCCTCGGTTGCCACCGGCCGACCCGCCCTCCTCGTACGGCTGCTGAACACGCGGCCCATGCGGAAGCTCGGCGATTTCTCCTACAGCCTCTATCTGATCCACCTTCCGGTCGTCCTGGTCGTCATCCGCCGCGTGGCCCCGCATTTCGTGTCGCCCGGGATGCCCACGTTCTGCTTCACGCTTCTTCTGGGCCTGCCCGTCTCGGTGCTCGGCGCCTGGCTGTTCTCCGAGATCTTCGAGATGCCCTTCAAGCGGAACAGGTCCTGGAAGTCCTTGGTGGCGGTGGGCCGTTCGCGCCCGGATGCTCAGCCCCGGCCCAGCACCACGGTCCCCGAGGAGCAGAACCAGCCGCCCGTGCCCGAGGCGACTCCGAGCCGTGGCAACTCCCCGTCCGCCCGGGTCACCTGACGGGCCCCGGCCTCCCCGCGCAACTGCCGCACCGCCTCCACCAGCAGGAACAGCCCCCGCATCCCGGGGTGTTGGGCCGACAGCCCGCCCCCGTCCGTGTTCACCGGCAACTCCCCGCCGGCCACCCGCAACCGCCCCTTCTCCACGAAGGCACCCCCCTCGCCCTTCGCGCAGAAACCGAGATCCTCCAGCGTCACCAACGTCATGTAGGTGAACGCGTCGTAGATCTCCGCGAAGTCCATCTCCGACGCCTCGACTCCCGCCCGCTCGAAGGCCAGCCGCCCGCTCACCGCCGCCGGTGACACCGTGAAGTCGGGCCACTCGGACATCGCCGCGTGCGAGACGTACTCCCCGGTCCCGAGCACCCACACCGGTGCCGTACGGCAGTCCCGTACGTACTCCTCGGCGGCCAGCAGGATCGCCGCCCCGCCGTCCGACCGTATGCAGCAGTGCAGCTTGGTGAACGGGTCGGCGATCATCGGGCCGGAGAGCACGTCGTCCACGGTGATCGGGTCGCGGAACATCGCCTCGGGGTTGAGGGCCGCGTTCGCGCGGGCCTGTACCGCCACCTCCGCCAACTGCTCGATCGTCGTGCCGAATTCGAGCATGTGACGGCGCGCGGCCATCGCGTACTTCGCGATCAGCGTGTGGCCGTAGGGGACTTCGAACTGGAGCGGGCCCCGTGCGCCGAAGGAGAGGTTGCCGGTGCGGCGGCCCGCCTTGATGTCCGCCCGGGCCGTCGAGCCGTAGACGAGCAGTACGGCGTTCGCGTGGCCCGCCGCTATCGCGTCCGCCGCGTGGGCCGCCATGACCTCCCACGTCGAGCCGCCGACGGAGGTGGAGTCGACCCACGTCGGGCGCAGGCCGAGGTATTCGGCCACCTCCACCGGGGCCAGCGTGCCCAGGCCCGCCGACGCGAAGCCGTCCACCACCTCCCTGGCCAGGCCCGCGTCCGCCAGTGCGCGGCGGGCCGCCTGGGCGTGCAGGGCGTAGGGGGTCGTGTCGTCCACGCGCCCGCAGTCGGACAGCGCCACGCCCACCACGGCGACCTTGCGGCTCCCCACTGGCATGAGGGGCCTCCTCCCTCTGTGCATATCGTGCCCGGACTCCTAATATGACGGACCGTCAGATCTGGAGGGAAGTGCCATGGACGCCAGCTTCACCGCAGAGCAGGACGAGATCCGCCGTACCCTCCGCGAACTGCTCCAGAAGAGGTGCGGTTCCCCCGAGTTGCGCGCAGCCGTCGACACCCCCGCCGGACACGACCCGGCCCTCTGGACCGCCCTCGCCCGGCAACTCGGCCTGCCCGGACTCGCCCTCCCCGAGGCCTACGGCGGTGTCGGCTGCTCGGCGACCGAACTCGCCCTCGCGGCAGAGGAGACGGGCCGTTTCCTCGCCCCCTCCCCGCTCCTTGCCACCGCAGTGCTCGCCGCCCCCCTCGTCCTCGCCCTCGGCACCGAGCCCCAGCGCGCCCGGCTGCTGCCCCGCATCGCCGCCGGTTCCCTGACCGCCGCCCTCGCCGTACCCGGCACCGCCCTCACCACCGCCCTCACCCTCACCGGCCCCAACGGCGGGGAATGGGCGGGGGGCGGGCGTGCGGGCGGGGTGCAGGCCAGGCAGGCCGGAGACTCCGGGTGGCGGTTGTACGGGCAGGTCGCACAGGTTCTCGACGGGCACAGCGCGGAGTTGCTGCTTGTCGCCGCCCATGCCGGGGGCTTCGCCCGGTCGCGGACGCTGCTGTTCCTGGTGGCGGGGGATGCCGCCGGGCTCGTGCGCGTACGGCAGACCGCTCTTGACGCGACCCGGCCGCAGGCGCGGCTCGAACTACGGGACGTGGAGGCCGAGTTGCTCGGCGCCGACGACAGTCCGCACGTCCTGCGGGAACTCTCCGCCACCGGCGACACCGTCGCCGCCGCGCTCGCCGCCGAAGCCGTCGGAGCCGCCGACCGGGCCCTGGAGCGGACCGTCCAACACGTCAAGCAGCGGGAGCAGTTCGGGCGGGCGATCGGGTCGTTCCAGGCGGTGAAGCACCGGTTGGCCGATGTGTATGTGCAGGTGCAGGCCGCCAAGTCCGCTGCCTATTACGCCGCTTGGGCAACCGGCAACGGGGAGCAGCGGGTCGGTGGGCTCGCGCTGGCCCAGGCGCTGGAGGCCCTGCGGACCGCCGCCGCCGAGGGGATCCAGCTGCACGGCGGGATCGGGTTCACCTGGGAGCACGAGGCCCATCTCTACTTCAAGCGTGCCGCCGGGGACGAGCTGCTGTTCGGGCCGGTGCACCGGCTGCGGGCGTACGCCGCCGAGGGCGCGCGCCTCTTCGAGAGCCACGAGGTGACGGTGTGATCGGTGTCCGGCTGGTGCAGAAGGTGTCCTCGACCCCCGGGTTCGCGCGCATCGCCCCGCACGTCATCCCCGCCCTCGACCGGGCCGTGCACCGGCTCACGCGCGGGAAGGTGCTGCTGAGCGCCCAGATGCTGCCGGGGGTGGTGCTGACCTCCACCGGTGCGCGGAGCGGGCAGCCGCGTCAAAGTCCGCTCGCCTGTATGCCAGAAGAGGGCGGCTGGGTGCTCGTCGGGTCCAACTTCGGCCGTGCCGGTCATCCCGCCTGGACGCACAACCTGCTCGCCCATCCCGATGCCGAGATCAGCTGGAAGGGTGCCGGGATCCCGGTCACCGCACGGCTGTTGGAGGGGGCGGAGCGGGCGGAGGTGTGGAAGACGGCGCTGGAGTTCTGGCCGCCGTACGCGACGTATCAGGCGCGGGTGGAGCGGGAGATCAGACTGTTCCGGATCACACGCAGGGCAGGCGGTGGTCCACCGGAGTGAACCACCGCCCGCGAGACAGGACTTGGGACCTGAGAAGTCAGCGCCTGGGAAGCAGGAGCTCCTACTTCGTCGGCTTCCTGCCGGTCACGCCCAGGTGGACCAACAGCGCCAGGTTCGGCTTGAGTTCAGCCTGCTTGACGCCCCACGTCTGGAAACCCTTCTGGTGCGAGGCGACGGCCGCGAGCATCGCGACCAGTGAACCGGCGACCGCCGCCGGGTTCACGTCCTTGTCGACCTTGCCCTTGGACTGCAACTCGGCGACCGCGTCCGAGAGGGAGTTGTTCACGGAGTTCAGGATCTTCATCCGGATCTTGTAGAACCGTTTGTCTCCCTCGGCGGCTCCGAGGTCGACGACCCTGAGGATCGCGTCGTTCCTGCGCCAGAACTCCAGGAAACCGTCCACGAGTTCCTGGGAGGTCTGCCAACCCGCCTTGCCGACCCATGAACGGCCGGCGAGCAGTTCGGTCAACTGACCGCCCTCCGTGGCCATTTGCTCGGCGATCTCCAGGACGGCGCCTTCGACGTCCGGGAAGTACTGGTAGAAGGTCGCGGGCGAAGTACCCGCCTTCCGGGCGACATCGATGACTTTGACGTCCCGGTAAGGGGAGGAGCTGAGCATCTCGCTTAGGCAGTCGAGCAGCTTCTGCCGGGTCGCCTGCCCACGCCGGCCGGCCACGCGGCCGTCGACGGTACGCACTTGTCCTGTCATGCCGTCAGCTTACCGAGGGGTGATCGGAGCGCGATTCGGCCGACTGCAAATGGGGTGCACGAGGGTCCAGAGGGTGGTGTGCCTGGTCTGCGGGGTGCGTGCGGCGCCGTTACTTTGACGGTATGGCCGAAAACAGGGCATCCGCGTACGGAGAGGGCGTCCCCTGCTGGGTGGACGCACAGCTTCCGGACCTGGCTGCGGGCAGGCGGTTCTACGGTGAGCTCTTCGGGTGGACCTTCGAGGAGGCGTACGGCGGCTCCGTATGGGCCCGCAAGGACGGCGAGGCCGTCGCGGCGCTCGCCCACAAGGCGGACGGGCGGATGCCGACCGTGTGGACGGTGTACTTCGCGACGCCGGACGTGGTGCGGCTGACCGGGCGGATCCGGGCGGCCGGCGGGCAGGTGGTGATGGCGCCGGTTTCCTTGGGGGAACTGGGCACGGCCGTCCTCGCCGCCGACCCGGAGGGTGCCGTCTTCGGCCTGTGGCAGGCCGCCCGGCACCCCGGTTTCGGCACCCGGCACAAGCCCGGCACCTTCGGCTGGGCCGAGCTGTACGCCCGCGACACGGAGACCGCGAACACTTTCTACGGCGGACTTTTCACAGACGCCCTCTTCGGACCGGAGGCCGCTCCCGACTTCGGGCGGGCGCCCGTCTCCGACGTCTTCCCGGTCGAGATGCCGCCGCACTTCCTCGTGCACTTCCGGGTCGAGGACATCGAGCCTGTTCTGGGGGCTGTGCACCGGCTCGGCGGGCGGGTGCAGGTCCCGCCCTTCGAGACGTCGTACGGGAAAGTGGCGGTCGTCACGGACAATCAAGGGGCGTCGTTCGCGCTGCTGCAACGCTGACACCTGGATGTTTGTCCGGAGATATGGCGAGACACCCCGATTAGTCGCCGGGTTCGCAACCTGTGGCCCGGCCAGGAAGAATCAGGGTGAGCGCCGTCATGGCGGTGCGGTGGTGAGACGCTGCACGGGGTCGCGTACATATGTGGGTGGCGTGGCCCGTACGGGGAGGTGGCAGGCAAGTGGTGGATCAGCTGACGCAGCACGATCCGCGGCGGATCGGGCCGTTCGAGGTGCTGGGACGGCTGGGCGCGGGCGGCATGGGGCTGGTCTATCTCGCGCGCTCGGCGTCCGGCCGGCGGGTGGCGATCAAGACCGTGCGCACGGAACTCGCCGAGGACCAGCTGTTCCGGGTCCGCTTCACGCGCGAGGTCGAGGCGGCGAGGGCCGTCTCCGGCTTCTACACGGCTGCCGTGGTCGACGCCGATCCGCGGGCCGCCGTGCCCTGGCTGGCCACCGCGTACGTGCCCGCGCCCTCCCTCGAAGAGATAGTGAACGAGTGCGGGCCGATGCCGGCCCAGGCGGTGCGCTGGCTCGCGGCGGGGGTCGCGGAGGCGCTCCAGTCCATCCACGGGGCGGGTCTCGTCCACCGTGACCTCAAACCGTCCAACGTGCTCGTGGTCGAGGACGGGCCGCGGGTCATCGACTTCGGTATCGCCTCGGGTGTGTCGAACACGCGTTTGACGATGACGAACGTGGCGGTGGGAACCCCCGCTTACATGTCTCCCGAGCAGGCGAAGGACTCCCGCAGCGTCACCGGCGCGAGCGACGTGTTCTCGCTCGGCTCGATGCTCGTCTTCGCCGCCACCGGACACCCTCCGTTCCACGGCGCCAACCCGGTCGAGACCGTCTTCATGCTGCTGCGCGAGGGCCCCGACCTCCAGGGCCTCCCGGACGAACTGCGCCCGCTCATCGAGTCCTGCATGCAGATGGAGGCCACCGGCCGGCCCAACCCGGCCGACCTCCAGGCCCAGCTCGCCCCGCACCTCTTCGGCTCCGGCTCGGACGACAGCGGTACGGCCTCGGCCTGGCTGCCCGAGCGCGCGGTGACCCTGATCGAGACGCGGCGCGGCGGACGCCCGCCCGTGAAACCGACGCCCACCGCCGGCCGCAGCGGCGGTGGCGGGCGCGTTCCCGTACCGCCCCCGCCCTCCCACGACCCCGTCGTACCCGTCCCGGTCCCGGCCGGCGCCCCCGACACCGGGCCCGTACGGCTGGCCGGCGCCCCGGTGCCGATCGGCCCCGGCCCCCGGGTCGCCGACGCCCGCGCCGCCGCGGTGAAGGCACCCCCTCCGGAGGCCGGCCTGGTCGCCTCCTGGTCCCGGCCCCGTCCCGGCGTCAACGGCGCCGACCCCGCCGCCGTCCCCGCGCCCCCCGCGCTGCCGCCGGAAACGGCCTCCGGCTGGCGCCCCTGGCGGTTCCGTATGTCGAACGACGTCTGGGGCACCCCGACCGTCGCCGGCGACCTCGTCTACGTCACCTCCTTCGAGGTGCACGCCCTGGACGTCGCGACCGGCCGCCGGTCCTTCAAGACCCGGGACGTCGCCTGGTCGATGGCGGTCGCGGACGGCCGTATCCACGCCTCGGACGGCCCCACCCTCTTCGCCCTGGACGCCCGCGAGGGCGGCGACCTGTGGCGGCTGTCCACCGACGCCTGGGTGTACTCCCTCAAGGCCGACCGCGGCACCGTCGTCACCGGCACGCGCGGCGGCGGAGTACAGGCCTGGGAGGCGTCCAGCGGGCAGAAGCTCTGGCAGCTGACCGGCGCGCAGACCGACTTCGAGTCCCCGGAGGCGGGCCCCGCGCTGCACGACGGCACCGTGTACGTCTGGCAGGACGCCCGGCTGCGCGCCCTGGACGCCCGGACGGGCGACGAGCGCTGGTCGTACCCGATCGGCGACGCGGCCTCCTGCGGGGGAGTCCCCGTACGGATCACCGCGGCGCCCGACGGCCAGGTGTACGTCTCCGCCGGCACTCGCGTCCTCTCCGTCGACGTCGCGAGCGGCCGCGTCCGCTGGCACTTCGAGGCACCGGCCGTCTTCCTCTGCCCGCCCACCTTCGCCCCCGGCCCGGCGGTCACGGGCGGCGGCATCTACCTCGCCGACTACCTCGGCACGGTCTACGCCCTCGACGCCGCCGACGGCCGCGACCGCTGGCGCATCGCGACGGAATCGCGGGCGTCGATCGAACCGGTCCTCGTCGCCGCGGGCCACGTCCACGTCGGCAGCGGCAAGGGGCTCTACACGCTCGACGCGGTCACCGGTACACCCAAGTGGCGCTTCCAGGCCGGCGGCGACATCGTGGGCACCCCTGCGGTCGCCGAGGGCCGTATCCACTTCGGCTCCACCGACCACCTCCTCTACACCCTCAAGTCCGACGACGGCCGCCTCCGTTGGAAGCTCGCCACCGGCGGCGAGATCACCGGGGCACCGGTGGTCAGGGACGGGGTCGTGTACGCGTGCAGCAAGGACCGCTGCGTGTACGCCCTCGACGCGGAGAAGGGCACGGGGACCGCAAGGACCGCGTGAGCGAAGCCGGTTGGTCCCGGTAGGTACCATGATCGGATGCAAACGCGGGGGCGCAGGCTCAAACTCACGGCGGTACTGGCACTGACGGTTCTCACCCTCACCGGCTTCTCCACCGGACGGCACCACAGCAGCAGCCGCCACGGTCACGGGAGCGGCGGGGGAGGGGGCGGGTGCAGCAGCTCCAGCCAGGACCACGACACGTCGACATCATCGGGCGGTTCGTCCGGGGGCAGTTCGTACACTCACCGGCCCAACTACCGCTCTACTCCCACGGCGACCTCGTCCGCCACCGCCCGGCCTCTGAAGGACGGCACCGCGGTGCTCAAGCGGTGCGCGAGCGTTGCCGACCCGTACACGACTGTCGAGGTCAGGAACCCGAACGGGCGCGAGGCGCTCTTCACCGTGAAGGTCGCGTACAAGGACAGGACCGGGTTCACCATGGCCGACGCCAGCAGCCAGGTGTCGGTGCCGGCAAACGGCAAGGCGACCCTCCGGATGGCCGCCGCCAGTACGGGGGCCCTGGACCGGCTCGATCACTGCGAGGTCGACCGCCTTGCCACCGCGCTGAGTTGACCCTCACCGGGTCCGGAAGCCGCCGTTCTTCCGGTCGGCGAACAACTCCGCCTGCCGTTCGGCCGGGAGATTGCCAAGGGCGATCAACGGCGGCGCCTGCGCATACGCCTGCGCCCGCGCCGCCTCCTTCGCCGACCACAACGCCCGCACGGTCCCCTGGACGCCCTCCGTCGGATACCCGGCGATGACGGTCGCACAGGCCACGGCGGCCTCCAACGCCCGCCCGGGCTCCGTGAGTTCGGAGACGAGCCCGAGCTCGTGGGCCCGCCGCGCGGAGATCCGTTCCGCCGTCCCCATGAGCATCATCCGCGCGACCTCGCCGTACGGCATCCGGTGCGCCATCAGCACCGACTCGTACGCGCTGACCATGCCGTACGTGGTGTGCGGGTCGAAGAACACGGCGGTCGGGTCGGCGACGACGAACTCGCTCTCGCCCAGGAGGTAGAAGGCCCCGCCGCAGGCCATCCCGCGCACGGCGGAGATCACCGGCTTCCACAGGTCGTTGGCCTTCGGGCCGATGTCGAGCAGCGGATCGTCCTGCATGTAGGGCGAGTTGGGCTGTGGGACGACCGCGTCCCGGTCGAGGCCGGTGCAGAAGGCGCGCTCCCCGGCGCCGGTGAGGACGACGGCCCGTACGGAGTCGTCGAACCGCAACTCCCGCCATACGGCGGCCAGTTCGGCGGCCGTGGTGAGGTCGATGGCGTTGAGCTTGTGCGGCCGGTCGAGGGTGACGACGGCGACGCCGGTGTCCTTGTCGACGGAGACGTTCAGCGTCATGACCGCTCCAGAACCCACTGCGGAAGCCCGGCCTCGTCGAACACGACCTGCACCCGCGCCCCGATCCGGATCCGGCCGGGGGCGAGGGAGTTGATCGCGGCCCCGGCCTCGCTGACGAGGTTGCCGACCAGCCGGATCCGCGGGGCGTCGACCAGCTCGACGACGATCACGTTGTACGGCGCGACGGCCGCGTAGTCGGGGAGGAGCGGGGGGTGGGGGAAGACGTACGACCACACCCGCCCGCGCCCGCTCACCTGCCGCCACTCGCTCGCGAAGGACTGGCAGTGGGGGCAGCAGGGGCGGGGCGGGAAGCGGGGTTCGGCGCAGTCGGCGCAGGTCTGGACGCGGAGTTCGCCGTCGCGGGCGTACTGCCAGAAGGGGGCGCCGTCGTCGTCGGTGAGCGGAGTGAGCATGGCGGTCGACTCCTCATTTCACTTCGTGAGCAGCAGGGCGGAGGTGGGGACGCCCTCGCCCGCCGTCACCAGGCAGGTGGCGGCGTCCGGGACCTGGGCGGTGCTGGTGCCGCGCAACTGCCGTACGCCCTCGTTGATCAGGTTGAAGCCGTGGACGTACGCCTCGGAGAGCCCGCCGCCGCCGGTGTTCAGGGGCAGTTGACCGCCGATCTCCAGAGCACCCCCCTCCGTGAAGGCGCCGCCTTCGCCGCGCCCGCAGAAGCCGTAGCCCTCCAGGGAGAGCGGGACGAGGGCGGTGAACGCGTCGTAGATCTGGGCGACGTCGACGTCCTGCGGGGTGAAGTCGGCGTGTTTCCACAGGTGTCGGGCGGCGGTCCAGGCGGGGCCGGTGAGGGGGTCGTCGTTCCAGTAGTTGACCATGCCGTGGTGCTGGGCGGGGAGGCCCTGGGCGGCGGAGTGGACATAGACGGGTCGGCGCCGGCAGTCGCGGGCGCGCTCGCGGGAGACGACCACGCAGGCCAACGCCCCGTCCGTTTCCAGGCAGTTGTCGAAGAGGCAGAGGGGTTCGCTGATCCAGCGGGAGGTCATGTACATCTCGCGGGTGAGGGGGCGGTCGTACATGATCGCGGCGGGGTTCTGGTTGGCCCTGTTCCGGCAGGCGAGGGCGACGTTGAACAGGTGATCCCGGGTGGCGCCGTACTCGTACATGTAGCGGCGGGTGAGCATGGCTATCTCGTCGGCCGGCCGGAGGAGGCCGAAGGGGCGGGTCCACTGGGCGGGGGTGGGGAGTTGGCGGGTCGTGTTGGTCCAGGGTCTCGCCCCGCTGCCGCGCTTCCGGGACCGCCAGGCCACGCCGACCGTCGCCTGACCGGCGGCGATGGCGGTGGCGAGGTGGGCGACCGTGGCGCATGAACCCCCGCCCCCGTACCCGATCTTGCTGAAGAAGGTCAGGTCCCCGAAGCCGACCGCCTTCGCCAGCTCGACCTCGTCGGTCTCCTCCATCGTGTAGGAGGCGAGGGCGTCGACCTCGCCGGGGGGGATCCCCGCGTCGTCGAGGGCGGCGAGTACGGCACGACATGCCAAGGTCCGCTCGTCCTCGGGGAGTTGCTTGGCGAAGGAGGTCTGTCCGATGCCGACGATCGCGGTCGCGTCCTTCAGTCCGGCCATGTTTCTGTGCACCTCCGCGTGACACCGGGGCTGCTGACAGGGCGTCAGGCTACAGCTAATCTGACGGGTAGTCAGCTATTGGGTTTGGGGAGGCCGTTCATGCGCGGAGACGTGGAGTGGGGCACCATCCCGGGCCTGGTGCGCTCGGCCGCGGAACGGTACGCGGACGCCGAGGCGGTGGTGGAGGGCCGGACACGGATCTCCTACGCCGAGTTGGGCGCCCGGGTGGAGCGCGCGGCGGCCGCCTGTGTCGCCGCCGGGATCGAGGCCGGCGACCGGGTGGGCATCTGGGCGCCGAACTCGACGGACTGGATCGTCTCGGCGCTCGGCGCGGTGTCGGCGGGCGCGGTGCTGGTGCCGTTGAACACGCGTTTCAAGGGGAGCGAGGCCGCGTATGTGCTGCGCAGCAGCGGGGCGCGGCTGCTGTTCGTGACCGGGACGTTCCTGGGGACGTCGTACGTGGCGTCGCTGCGGCGCGCGGCGGGGGAGGGGGCCGGGGACGGTCCCCTGCCCGGACTCCCCGCGCTGGAGCAGGTGGTGGTGCTCGCGGACGACGCGCCCGCCGACTTCCGCACCTGGAAGGACTTCCTGGCCGGCGGGGAGGGGGTGGGTACGGCGGAAGTGCGGGAACGGGAGCGGGAGTTGGACGGTTCGACGGTCTCGGACATCATCTTCACGTCCGGTACGACGGGCCGCCCGAAGGGCGCGGTGATCACCCACGCGCAGACGCTGCGGGCGTACGAGGTCTGGAGCGACCTGGCGGGGTTGCGGCAGGGCGACCGCTACCTGATCGTGAACCCCTTCTTCCACACCTTCGGCTACAAGGCGGGCGTGATCGCCTGTCTGATGCGGGGCGCGACGATGATCCCGCAGTCGGTGTTCAACGTGGACACGGTGCTGGCGAACATCGCGGCGGAACGGGTGTCGGTCCTCCCTGGCCCGCCCACTCTCCACCAGTCCCTCCTCGACCACCCGGCCCGCGACGCGCACGACCTCTCGGCGCTGCGGCTCGTGGTCACGGGCGCGGCGGTGGTGCCGTTGCGGCTGGTGGAGCGGTTGCGGGGCGAGCTGGGAGTGGGGACGGTGTTGACCGCGTACGGCCTCTCGGAGGCCAGCGGCATCGTGACGATGTGCCGGCGCGGGGACGATCCGGCGGTGATCGCGTCGACGTCGGGGCGGGCGATCCCGGGGACCGAGGTGCGGGTGGCGGCGCCGCTCGGCACCCCGGGCGAGGTGCTGGTCCGCGGCTTCAACGTCATGCGGGGCTACTACGAGGACCCGGCGGCCACGGCGGAGGTGCTCGGCGAGGACGGCTGGCTGCGCACGGGAGACGTCGGCGTGCTGGACGAGGAGGGCGATCTCCGGATCACCGACCGGATCAAGGACATGTTCATCGTCGGCGGCTTCAACGCGTACCCGGCGGAGATAGAGCAGCTCCTCGGCGTCCATCCCGATGTGGCGGACGTGGCGGTGATCGGCGTACCGGACGCGCGGCTCGGCGAGGTCGGCAAGGCGTACGTCGTACGGCGGCCGCACGTGACGCTGACCGGCGACGACCTGATCGCCTGGGCGCGGCGGGAGATGGCGAACTACAAGGTGCCGCGGCTGGTGGAGTTCGTGGGGGAGCTGCCTCGGAACGCCAGCGGCAAGGTGGTCAAGGGGGAGCTGCGGGGGCGGTGAGGGACCCCCGGACCGGGTCCCGGACACACGTCGGCCGCGACGGCTCCCCCTGGGCCGTCGCGGCCGGTCCCCCGTGCGGTGCGGTCGGTCAGACCGGCTCGCCCGTGGCGTGGACGTTGTCGGTCGACGCGTCGGTGCCCTCGTCGAGCACCGCGGTGATCGGCTGACCCGTCGCGTGGACGTTCTTCACCGTGACGGGCTCGATCGTGGCGTGCACGTTGTCCGCGGTCACGGCGGTCGGCTCGTCCGTGGCGTGGACGTTGTCAGTGCTGTTGTCGTCGCTCATCTCACTGGCTCCCCTGTTACGTGCGGTGATTGGGCGGGATCCGCCCGGCAACTCCCCCGAGAACTGCCGGACGGATCCTCACGGCCGGTTCACCATAGATGCCCGGCCACCTGCCGTTCCGTCTGCCCCCCGACGCGACGGCCCGACACAGCTGAGAGTGTCTGACCGCGATAAACGAACGATGAACGCCCCTGTGGCGGGGGCGGATCCGTCGGCGTCAGGCGGCGGCCGTCGGCGTCAGCAGGCCCCTGACCTCGTCCGCCTCGGGCGCTCCCAGCGACTCGAAGAGGTCGAGGGCCTCGCGCCAGCACACCTGGGCGCGACCGGGCTGCCCGATGCCGTTCAGGCCGCGGCCCAGCACGGTGAGCACGTTGCCCCGCCGCCACTCGCCGCCGATCCCGCGCAACAGCGTCAGGGCCGCCTCGGCGTTGACCGCGGCCTGGGCGGGCCGGCGGGCCGCCAGGTCGAGTTCGGCGAGCCGGAACAGGGTCATGCCCTCCCACAGGCGCTGCCGGCTGTCCCGGAACACCTGGAGCGCCTGGTTGAGGCACTCCGTCGCCTCGGACAGCTGGCCGCTCTGCGTGAGCGCGAGACCCAGCGCGTACCGGCCGTTGGCGCCCCGCAGGTCGTGCCCCATGTCGTCGTACATCGCCGTGCCCTGCTGGGCCAGCGCCACCGCGCTCGCCGTGCGTGAGGTGGCCAGGTGGATGCGCGAGAGGTTGCACAGGGCGCTCGCCTCGCCGGGGCGGTCCCCGAGGGCGCGGAAGCTCTCGATGGCCCGGGCGAAGTGGGCGGCGCCCTCCTCGTGCCGGTTCTGGTAGAGCGCGACCACACCGCTGATGTTGGAGGACCAGCAGCCGGTGAGCGGATCGTCGGCCCGCGTGGCCAACTCCGTCGCCTGCTCGGCCTCTTGGAGCGCCACGTCGAACCGGGAGCCGGAGATGTGGTGCACGAAGGCCAGCAGCGTCAGCGCCCGCGCCTCCGTGTGAGGATCCGCGGCCTCGCGCGCCGTGTTGCGCAGCAGCTCGGCGACGGCCTCGTACTCCTTGGAGTTGGTACCCGACTCGGCCAGGTCGACGGCCGCCCACAGGACGTCCACGGCCCGCCGGAGCGTTCCCGCCCGCGCTGCCTGCCGGACACACGCCAGCAGCGACACCGCCTCGGCGTACAGCCAGTCCTGGGCCGTGTGCCGGTCCGAGAACACGAGCCCCGGGTACTCGGTGCGCTCCAGGTGGTCCACCAGCCGGTCGCCGGGCCGTTCGATGAGGTAGACGCCCGACACGGTGGCCAGGTAGAAGTCCAGCAACCGCGAGAGCGCGGCGGCCGGTTCACTCGGCGGCCACTCGTCCCGCTCCGCACACGCACGCGCGTAGAGCCGCACCAGATCGTGGTACCGGTAGCGGCCCGGAGCCGCCGATTCGACGAGCGACGTGTCGACGAGGGACTCCAGCACGTCCTCCGTCTCCTCCGCCGGGAGGTCGAGTACGGCCGCTGCCGCCGCCAGCGAGATGTCCGGGCCGTCGGCCAGCCCCAGCAGCCGGAACGCCCGCTTCTGCGCCGGCTCCAACTGGCCGTAGCCCAGCTCGAACGTGGCCTTCACGGCCAGGTCGCCGGCCTGGAGCTCGTCCAGCCGCCGCCGCTCGTCGGCGAGTTTGGCGGCGAGGACGGAGACCGTCCACGTACGGCGGGCCGCGAGGCGCGATGCGGCGATGCGGATCGCCAGCGGCAGGAAGCCGCACGCGGCGACCACGTCGAGGGCGGACTCCCGTTCGGCGGCGACCCGTTCGGCGCCCACGATCTTCGTGAAGAGCTGGAGGGCCTCCTCGGGGGACATCACATCGAGGTCGACGAGATGCGCTCCGGCCAGGTCCACCATCCGTACCCGGGAGGTGACCAGCGCCGCGCAGCCCTCCATGCCGGGGAGGAGGGGGCGTACCTGGGCCGCGTCCCGGGCGTTGTCCAGCAGCACCAGCACCCGGCGGCCGTCCAGCGCCGACCGGTACAGCGCCGACCGCTCCTCCAGGGAGTCGGGTATCGCGGAGTCCGGGGTGCCCAACGCCCGCAGGAACGCGCCCAGTACGGTCTCCGGCTCGGCGGCGCGGGAGCCCGCGCCCTGGAGGTCGACGTACAACTGGCCGTCGGGGAAGGTGGACCGGGCCTGGTGGGCCACGTGGACGGCGAGGGTCGTCTTGCCGACGCCGCCGATTCCCGCCAGTGCCGACACCGCCATCACGCGGCCCTCGGCGGAGGCCAGGACGTCGCTCAGCTCGGACACGAAGGACACGCGCCCGGTGAAGTCCGGGACCGTCGCCGGGAGTTGGTGGGGGCGGACCGGTGCCGTCACGGTCTCCGCCGCCGGTGCGGAGGGCTCCGCGAGGCCCGGGTCGGCCTGGAGGATGCGGTTCTGGAGTTCGCGCAGGCCGGGGCGCGGATCCACGCCCAGCTCGTCGGCGAGCAGACGCCGGGTGTCCGCGTACACGGCCAGGGCTTCCGCCTGCCGGCCGGAGCGGTACAGCGCGAGCATCAGCAGTTCGCGGAGGCGTTCGCGGAGCGGGTGGGCCGCGGTGAGGGCGGTGAGTTCGCTGACCGCCTCCGCGTGGCAGCCCTGCTCCAGGTCCATGTCGAGGCGGGATTCGAGGAGTTGGAGCCGCCACTCCTCCAGGCGGACGCGCTGGGCCTCCGCGTAGGGCCCCGGGAGTCCGGCCAGCGGCTCGCCGTCCCACAGGGCCAGCGCCCGGCCCAGCAGGTCCCGCGCATGGCACAGGTCACCCGCCGACTTCGCCTTCTCCGCCTCGTTCGCCAGGTCGTGGACCTCGGCCACGTCCAACGCGCCCTCGGGCAGCCCCCGTACGGCGTACCCGCCCGACTCGCTGACCAGGACCCCGGCGTCCAGCGACTTCCGCAGCCGGGACGCGTACGTCCGCACCGCGGCCAGCGCCTGCGACGGAGGGTCGTCACCCCACAGGGCGTCGATCAGCTCACCGGCGGTCGCCGTCCGGCCCTCGCGCAGCAACAGCGCGGCCAGCAGGGCGCGTTGCTGGGGAGAGCCCGTGGGCAGCGAAACGGGGCCCCGCCAGGCACGTACCGGACCGAGCACGCTGAAGCGCAGCGCGGTCGACTCCTCCGAGCCGGAATCGGGGCGCCGCTGCTCCGGTACCCGCGGTCCACCGTCCATCGCCGTTCCCCCTAGGCAAGCCTGTTAGCTACGACAGTTTGCCTTGTTCGCGGCGGATGCGTCAGCTCTCGGTGGCACCGCTCACAGGTGGCCGCGCGGGATATCACAAGCCCCTCACATTGCCTACGCACAGATCCGCACACAACCGAGCACCCCGAACCCGGATCCAGCTAGCTGACGGGTCGTCAGATCGGCGCTACCGTGAGCGCCATGGACACCCAGGACACCGCCCCTACGCCCCTTCCGCCGATCATCTCCGTCGACGACCACACCGTGGAGCCCGCCGACGTCTGGCAGCACCGGCTGCCCAAGAAGTACCTGGACACCGGCCCCCGCGTGGTCCGCGCGCCACTGAAGGAAATGACCTTCCTCGGCGGCCGGTTCAAGCCCGTCATGGGCGAGCCCGGCGACGACGGACCCATCGGCGACTGGTGGGTCTACGAGGATCTGCACCGCCCCCTCACCCGCCTCGACACCGCCGTCGGCTACAGCAGGGACGAGATCAAACTCGAAGTCATCACTTACGAGCAGATGCGTCCCGGCTCCTACGACGTCCCGGCCCGGCTCGCCGACATGGACGTCAACCACGTCCAGTCCGCGCTCTGTTTCCCCACCTTCCCGCGCTTCTGCGGCCAGACCTTCACCGAGGCCGCCGACCGCGAACTCGGGCTGCTCTGCGTGCGCGCCTACAACGACTGGATGGTGGACGAGTGGTGCGGCCCGGACGCGCAAGGCCGCCTGATACCACTCCCCCTCATCCCTTTGTGGGACCCGGAGTTGGCCGCCGCCGAGGTCCGCCGCAACGCCGCCCGCGGCGCCCGTGCCGTCGCCTTCTCCGAGATACCCCCGCACCTCGGCCTGCCCTCCATCCACACCGACGACTGGGACCCGTTCCTCCAGGCCTGCGCCGAGACGCAGACGGTCATCGCCATGCACATCGGCTCCAGCAGCCGGATGCCCTCCACGTCGGCGGACGCGCCGCCCGCCGTCGGCTCGACGATCACCTTCGCCAACTGCTGCTATTCCATGGTGGATTGGCTGATGAGCGGCAAGTTCGAACGCTTCCCGGACCTCAAGGTCATGTACGCCGAGGGCCAGATCGGCTGGATCCCCTACATCCTGGAGCGCGCCGACGTGGTCTGGGAGGAGAACCGCGCCTGGGGCGGCGTCGCCGACAAGGTCCACCGCCCGCCGTCCGAACTCTTCACCGAGCACGTCTACGGCTGCTTCTTCGACGACGCGTTCGGCCTGAAGAACCTCGACTCGATCGGCGTCGGGAACGTCCTCTACGAGACCGACTACCCCCACTCCGACTCCACCTGGCCCAAGTCCCGCGAGGTCGGCGAGGCACAGATGGGCCACCTGGCACCGGACGTGGTCGAACGGATCGTACGAGGCAACGCGATCGAACTGCTGGGCCTGACGCCCGAAGGTCTGTGGGAAGGCCCCAAGTGAGCGGCGTCGCCTACGGGTTGCAGCTGCCCGTCCAGTCGCAGAGCACCATCTACGCCGAGCCCTGGGAGGCCGACGCCGGCCCCGCCGACCTCGTCGAGATCGCCCGGGCCGCCGACCGGGCGGGCTTCGACTACATCGCGGGCTGCGACCACGTCGGCGTCCCGCGCCGCCTCGCCACCGCCATGAGCACCATCTGGTACGACCCCGTCGCCACCCTCTCCTACCTCGCGGGCGTCACCGGACGCGTCCGGCTGCTGAGCCATGTCGCCGTCGTGGGCCTGCGGCACCCGCTGCTCTCCGCCAAGCAGTACGCCACCCTCGACCACCTCAGCGGGGGCCGGCTGATCCTCGGGGTCGGCGCCGGGCACGTACAGGAGGAGTTCGAGGCGCTGGGCGTCGACTTCGAGCGGCGCGGGGCCGTCCTCGACGAGTCGATCGACGCGTTGCGTGCCTCCCTCGGACCGGACGAATTCCCGGAGCACCACGGCAAGTTGTACGACTTCGAGGGGCTCGGGCAGCGGCCACGCCCCGCGCAGGAGCACGTCCCCCTCTGGGTCGGCGGGTCGTCCCCCGCCGCCGTACGCCGGGCCGCGCTCAAGGCGGACGGCTGGCTGCCGCAGGGCGACCCGCGCGACAAGCTGCCCGCGCAGATCGAGCGGATCCGGCGACTGCGCGAAGAGGCCGCTGTGGAAGGGCCGTTCGTGTTCGGGGCCATCACCGAGCCGCTGTACGTCGGAGAACCGGGATGGGAGGTCGGGCGCCGCACGCTCACCGGGGCGCCCGAGGCCCTCGCCGAGTCCCTCCGTGCCTACGGGGAGATGGGCGTGGACCAGATCCAGGTGCGGTTCCGCTGCCGTGACCGGAACGAACTCACCGACCAGATAAGCGAGTTCGGGACCGAGGTGGGGCCCCTGCTCTGAACACCCCTCTGGTCACAACCTGTTTGAACACGGTCACGCCGCGCCGCGTATGTACGGACGTACGGACGTCATGGCTCCGGCGGAAGGACCCCCGAAGTGCGATCCTCCGAGCGACTCGTAGTAGCCCTGGCCTCCGCCGGGGTCATCTGGCCGCACGAGGACTGGCCACCCCCGGACGATCCGTACGTGGACCGGGTGGTGCGTGTCTCCCCGCCCTACCACGGGCTGGGAGAGACCACGGCGGACGTCGTCGTGCTGCACTGCGAGGACCCGGCCGTGTCCTTTCCGGGGCTGCTGGACGTTCTGCGCACCCGGAGTGTCCCGGCGGTCGTGGTCAGTCCGCGCCGGGACACCGAAGCGGTGGTCGAGGTGTTCCGGGCCGGGGCGGGCTATCTGGTCGAGGGCGACCACTGCCCCGCGATGATGTCCTCGGCGATGGTGGCGGCCACCGTCGGGCACACCTACCTCTCTCCGTCGGCATGCGACGCCCTGCGGGAGGGGGCCCGGCGGATGGCGGCGACCGACGACGCGATGCACCGGCTGCGCGGCCTGCTCTCGCCGCGCGAGCAGCAGATCATGGAGCTGCTGTCGACCGGCCTGGGCGCACGGCAGATCGGGCAGCGACTACGGCTGAGCGAGAAGACCGTCCGCAACAACCTCAGCAACATCTACGCCAAGCTGGACGCCAGGAGCGGCACGGACGCGGTTCTGCGCTGGCTGGGAACCACGCCCGTACTTCGCACCTGAGAACCTGAGAAGCCGGCGGAACCGGGGATCAGGGTGCAGGGATCTCCGTCAGCGGTATTTCCACATCGGTGACATTGGCGCCGCCCTGACCGAATCCGGCCTCCTCCGACTGAAGGGCCTTCGTGGAGTTCGGGACGGCGTCGGCCGCGGTGGTCTCGCATTTCACGTTCCGCAGCCAAAGGCGCCCGTCGGGCGTTCCGTTGTTCAGGATCTGCGGATAGAAGACGTGCACGGTCGCCGCGCCCTCGCTCGGCGCGAAGAACACCGTCTGGCCGTCCTGTGCCTCCTTGTACGTGGCCTTCAGGAATCCGCTCACATCGGTACGCTTGGCGGACCACATGTAGAAGGCGGTGCTGTCCGCCTGCACGGTGTCCGTCCGGCTGAACGCCAGCGTGGTCGTCTTGTCGTCACGGGTGATGTTGATGGTCGACGTGCTGAATTCCAGGCCGACTTCGAAGAGCGAGCTGCCGAGTTTCGTGCCGGCATCCGTGACGGTTCCCTCCTCCACCTGAAGGGTTCTCGTCACCGATGTGCTCACGTTGAAGGTCTTCGTCGCGGTGCTCGTGGAACCGCAGTTGTCGGACACCGGGGAGACGCGTTCGTTGGGCCCGAGGCTGTTCGCCTTGAACTGCACGTCCACGAACTCGCAGTCGGCCAGCTTGTCGGAGTCCGCGGCGCAGTCGGCGCTCACTTCGGAGGGGGTGGCGGCGTTCGCCTGGTTCATCAGCGGGACGATCACCGCGAGCGCCGCCACGGGGGCCAGGGCCAGGGTGATGCGCTTCTTCTTGCTCCGGTGGCTTCTGGTGCGGCCGGTCCGGGTCATGGGTGTCTCCCGTGAGGTGAAGTGGGGGTGAGCGTGCAGGTCAAGTGGGGTTGAACCGGGGTCACTCGGTGATCGGCGGGAGGGCTCAGCAGTCCTCCAGGACCGCCTTGGAGGTGCCGTCCACGACACCGGGGGCGCCCGCGGCACCCGGCAGGATCACGGGCCCCTCGACGACGTCCGGTGCCACGAAGTTCTGCTCGGGAGAAGGGTTCACGGCGAAGCTGCCGGGATCGGCGTCGATACGCACCCGCCACTCGCCGGTCATGCGCTGCAACTTCGGCGTGAACTCCATGTGGAGCACCTTGCCGACCGGCACGTCCCGCGCCTCCGTGTCACCGGCCGTCGCCGACTTCACGGTCATGTCGAGGGTGCCCTCGTGCTTGGCCCAGGAGCCGCTCAGGAATCCGAACAGGCCACCGCCGCCGCCCTGTTGGGTGGATACGTACTTTCCCTGTCCCTGGGCCGCGGTCGACGACCAGGTGATGGAGACCTTGGCCGGATCGGTGGCGTTCGGCTCGCAGTTCGGGAAGTCGATGGACGCCTTCTCGGTGGGTCCGTCGAAGGTCTCGAAATTCGTCTCGACGAAATCGCAGTTGTCGGCCTGGAAACCGTCCGCGAAGGCGCCGCCGAAATCCTCCACGGTCCGCTGGTCGCCATTGACCACCGCGGACCTCTCGCACATGGTCATGATCTGGTCCGGCGTCTTCGCCTCGGCCGCGTTCGCCGACGGCAGCATGGCGACGACCACCCCGCCGGTGGCGAGTGCCGCGCCGATCGCCACATACCTGACTTTCCTGTTGCGCAATCTCCGCTTTGCCATGACAGGCATTGTTGGAGCCAAGCCGAGGTATGGCCAGGGTCAAATATCCCTACTCCGCGGTCACTTCAAGTGTGCTTGTGCAAGGACTCTCCCTCGCGCGAGGAGTCCTCCCGCCCCATCTGACGCTTCGTCAGATACGGCGCTACGATGCCCGGCATCCACCGATTCCGAGGAGGCCCGCATGGGCAAGCTGGACGGACGTGTCGTTCTGGTCACCGGAGCGGCGCGTGGGCAGGGGGAGCAGGAGGCGCGGCTGTTCGCGGCCGAGGGCGCGAAAGTCGTCGTAGCCGATGTGCTGGACGAGCAAGGGGAGGCGCTGGCCAAGGAGTTGGGCACGTCCGCGTCCTACGTCCATCTCGATGTCGGCGAGGAGGCGGACTGGAGTGCCGCCGTGGGGGCCGCCAAGGAGACGTACGGGCGGATCGACGGGCTGGTCAACAACGCGGGGATCCTGCGGTTCAACTCCCTTGTGGACACGCCCCTTGAGGAGTTCATGCAGGTCGTGCGGGTGAACCAGGTCGGCTGCTTCCTCGGGATCAAGACCGTGGCGGCGGCGATGGAGGACGGCGGCACGATCGTCAACACGGCCTCGTACACGGCGGTGACGGGGATGGCGGCCGTCGGCACGTACGCGGCCACCAAGCACGCCATCCTCGGGCTCACCCGGGTCGCCGCGCTGGAGCTGGCCGACCGGCGGATCCGGGTCAACGCGATGTGCCCGGGCGCGATCGACACGGCGATGTCCAACCCGGCCCAGCTGGACCCGGGCGCGGACGTCGAGGAGATGTCCCGGGCCCTCGACGAGCTGTACCGCAAGCTCGTGCCGCTCGGCCGGATCGGGCAGCCGGCGGAGGTCGCCCGCCTCGCGCTCTTCCTGAGCTGTGACGACTCGTCCTACATCACCGGGCAGCCGTTCGTGATCGACGGGGGCTGGCTGGCCGGGGTCTCCGTCTTCTGAGCGCGCGGCTGCCGTATCTGACCGTACGTCAGCTCTTGACCATCCATGCGGCCGGTGCCACAGTCGGCGGCAGATCGTGAATCTGACGAAGCGTCAGAAACTATTGGGGACGGTGAACCTCCTTGGAATTCGGGCTCTTTGTACAGGGATACGTGGGCAAGCGTGCCGAGACTGACCCGCTGGCCGAGCACAAGGCGCTGATGGAGGAGACCGAGTACGTCATCCAGGCGGACAAGTCCGGCTTCAAGTACGCCTGGGCGTCCGAGCACCACTTCCTGGAGGAGTACTCGCACCTCTCGGCCAACGACGTCTACCTCGGCTACCTCGCCCACGCCACCGAACGCATCCACCTCGGGTCGGGCATCTTCAACCCCCTCGCCCAGGTCAACCACCCGGTGAAGGTCGCCGAGAAGGTCGCGATGCTCGACCATCTCTCCAACAACCGCTTCGAGTTCGGGAGCGGGCGGGGTGCCGGTTCGCACGAGATCCTCGGGTTCATACCGGGGGTGACCGACATGAACTACACCAAGGAGATCTGGGAAGAGACCATCGCCGAGTTCCCCAAGATGTGGCTCCAGGACGAGTACGTCGGCTTCCAGGGCAAGCACTGGCAGCTGCCGCCGCGCAAGATCCTCCCCAAGCCGTACGGGAAGGCGCATCCCGCGATGTGGTACGCCGCCGGGTCGCCCCCCTCGTACGCCATGGCCGCGCGCAAGGGGTTGGGCGTCCTCGGGTTCAGCATCCAGAAGGTGTCCGACATGGAGTGGGTGCTGGAGCAGTACAAGACGGCGATCGTCAACGCCGAGCCGGTGGGCGCCTTCGTCAACGACAACGTGATGGTGACGACGACGGCGATCTGTGCGCCTACGCACGACGAGGCGATCCGGATCGCTTGCAGCGGCGGGCTGCACTATCTGCCCTCGCTGGTGTTCCGGTACCACGACACGTTCCCCCGGCCCGAGGGGTTCCCGGTGTGGCCGGAGACCCTGCCCGAGTACACGCCGGAGTTCGTCGAACTCCTCGTGGAAGAAGAGCTGTTGATCTGTGGGGATCCGGACGAGGTGCTCACCCAGTGCAAGCGGTGGGAGCAGGCCGGGGCGGACCAGTTGAGCTTCGGGTTGCCGGTGGGGGTGCCGAAGGAGGAGACGTTGCAGACGATTCGGTTGATCGGGGAGCAGGTGGTTCCGAAGATCGACACGGATCCTGTGCACCGGACGACTCGGTTCCGTCAAGCGGCTTGATCTTCGTTGCGGGGTGCGGGTGCGTTGTGGCTGGTCGCGCTCACGCGGCGGAGCCGCAAATCGACACAGCCCCGCGCCCCTAGGTAGGTATGCGTCACGTATCTCAAGGAGTCACCCCGTGTTCGATCACGTCATCAAGGGTGCGTCCGTCGTGGACGGGACGGGCGCACCCGCGTACATCGCCGACGTCGGTATACGTGACGGTCGTATCGCCGCGATCGGCACGATCACCGAGGAGGCCCGTACCGTCGAGGACGCGCACGGCCTCGTCCTCGCCCCGGGGTTCGTGGACCCCCACACGCACTACGACGCTCAGCTCTTCTGGGACCCGTATGCGACGCCCTCGCTCAATCATGGGGTGACTACCGTCGCCGCCGGGAACTGTGGGTTCACCCTCGCGCCCCTGAAGCCGGAGGACGCCGACTACACGCGCCGGATGATGTCCAAGGTCGAGGGGATGTCGCTGGTCGCGCTGGAGGAGGGGACGCCCTGGAGCTGGCGTGGCTTCGGGGAGTATCTGGACGCGCTCGAAGGGCGGATCGCCGTCAACGCCGGGTTCATGGTGGGGCACTGTGCCCTGCGCCGGTACGTGATGGGGCCGGATGCCGTGGGTGGACAGCCGAGTGAGGAGCAACTCGCCGAGATCGTCAGGCTGTTGCACGCGGCCATGGACGCGGGCGCCTGGGGTTTCTCCACCACCCAGTCCTCCACCCACTCGGACGGCGACGGGCAGCCGGTCGCCTCCCGGCATGCGTCCCCCGCCGAACTCATCGCGCTTTCCAAGGCCGTCGGGGAGCACGAGGGGACGCAGATCGAGGCGATCGTCGCCGGGTGTCTGGATCAGTTCAGTGACGCGGAGATCGATCTGTTCGTCGAGATGAGCGCGGTGGCGGGGCGGCCGTTGAACTGGAACGTGCTGACCATCGACGCCGCCGTGCCTGAGCGCGTGCCCCGGCAGCTGTTCGCGAGTGAGCGGGCGCGGAAGGCGGGTGGGCGTGTTGTCGCGCTGACCATGCCGATCCTCACGCCGATGAACATGTCCCTCGGCACCTTCTGCGCGCTGAACCTGATACCCGGGTGGGGACCGATCCTGAGCCTGCCCGTGCCCGAGCGGATCGCCAAGCTGCGGGAGCCGGACGTACGCGCCGAGATGCTGCGGAACGCCAACAGCAAGGAGGCCGGGGTCTTCCGGCGGCTCGCGAACTTCGGGCGGTATGTGATCGGCGATACGTACAGTGACGCCAACGAGGGGCTGACCGGGCGGGTCGTCAAGGACATCGCCGCCGAGCGTGGCCAGGAGCCCTTTGAGTGCCTGGTCGAGATCTGTGCGGCTGACCAACTCCGCACGGTCCTATGGCCGATGCCCTCCGACAACGACCCCGCCTCCTGGGCGCTGCGCGCCGAGACCTGGCAGCACGACGACGTGTTGCTCGGTGGGTCCGACGCCGGGGCGCATCTGGACCGGATGTGCGGGGCGCCGTACACGACCCGGTTCATCGGGGACTGTCTGCGCGGGCGGAAGCTGGTGGGGCTGGAGCAGGCGGTGAAGATGCTGACCGATGATCCGGCGCGGCTGTTCGGGCTGCGGGAGCGGGGGCAGTTGCGGGAGGGGTGGCATGCGGATCTGGTGCTCTTCGACCCGGAACGGATCGACGCCGGCAAGGCCACCCTGGTGCACGACCTGCCGGGCGACAGTCCGCGCCTGGACTCCAAGGCGATCGGGATACGGGCCGTGTGGGTCAACGGAGTCGAGGCCCTCCGGGACGACGTGGTGAGCGGGTCCGTGCCGGGGCGGGTGCTGCGGTCGGGGCGGGACACCAGGACGGTGAGCACCAGGTGAGTTCCGAAGTCGGTTCTCCGGGCGGTTCCGCCGTCGGTTCCCAAGTGGCCGATGGGCAGCGGTTGTTCGTCGGAGGGGAGTGGGTCGAGCCCGACGGTGGGCATTACGCCGTGGTCGATCCGGCCACCGAGGAGACCGTGGGGTGGGCGCCTGAAGCCTCGCGGGAGCAGGTGTTCGCCGCTGCCGCCGCGGCCCGGGAGGCGTTCGGGGCGTGGTCGCGTACGCCGGCCGAGGAGCGCGCGGCGATTCTCGGGCGGGCGGCGGACATCATCCGTGGCGGGCTCGTGTCGTACGCCGAACTCGCCCAGGCGGAGACCGGCGCCACGACCGGGACCGCGCGAGGCATGCAAGTGGGCGTGGCCGCCGCCCGGTTCCGGCGGTACGCGACCGTGGAGCCGGCCGAGTGGGCGATCGCGCCGCAGGTCAACGAAGCGGGCCCGTTCGGGCGCGCGGCCGTCATGGGCGCGCTCGCCGTACGGCAGCCGGTCGGTGTCGTCACGTGCATCACGTCGTACAACAACCCGTGGGCGAACCCCGCCGGGAAGATCGCGCCCGCCCTCGCCATGGGCAACACGGTCGTCGTGAAACCGGCGCCGCAGGACCCGCTGTCCGTCTACCGGATGGCGGAGGCGCTGGAGACGGCCGGGGTGCCGCGCGGGGTCGTGAACGTCGTCAACGGGCAGTCCGTGGCGGTCGGTGAGGCGGCGGTCGAGTCCGACGACGTCGACATGGTCAGCTTCACCGGCTCCACGGCCGTCGGGCAGCGGATCGCCGAGGTGTGCGGGCGGGGGATGAAGCGGCAGTTGATGGAACTGGGCGGGAAGGGCGCGGCTGTCGTCTTCGACGACGCGGATCTCGCATCCGCCGTGTCCGGGATCGGTACGACCTTCTCCTTCTACAGCGGGCAGATCTGTACGGCGCCCACGCGGGTGCTGGCGCAGCGCGGTGTGTACGAGCGGCTGGTCGAGCAACTCGCCGGATACGCGCGGGCGTTGAAGGTCGGCGACCCGCGCTCGCCGGACACGGTCGTCGGGCCGGTGATCTCGGCGGCACACCGGGAGCGCGTCGAGTCGTACGTCGAACTGGGCCGGAAGGAAGGGGCGGTGGTGGTCGCGGGTGGCGAACGGCCGTCCGGCGGACCGGGGTTCCTCGTCGCGCCCACCGTTCTTGCCGACTGCGGCGCCGAGATGCGGGTCGTCCGTGAGGAGATCTTCGGGCCGGTCGTCGTGGTCGTCCCCTTCGACGACGAGGAGGAAGGGGTCGCCCTCGCCAACGACAGCGACTACGGCCTCATCGACTACGTGTGGTCGGGGGACGTGGCCCGGGCGTTCCGGGTGGCACGGCTGCTGCGGGCCGGCGGGGTGGGCGTGAACACCGTGGGACGCAACATGGAGGCGCCGTTCGGGGGGTTCAAGAAGAGCGGGGTCGGGCGGGACGTCGGGTCGTACGCGCTGCACGCGTACAGCGAGGTGCAGGCGATCGTGTGGCCGGGGTGACGTCCTTCGGGCCGGTTACTGGTACCAGTCGTCGCCCTCGGATGTGAGCGATCGGCCGACGTAGTCCCGCAGGTCCCGGGCCACCCACCGGCGGCTGTCGTCCTCGTGCTCCCATACGAAGACGTCGGGCCGCCCGTCGGGGACGCGCACGAACGCGAACTGGTCGCCGCCGCCGTTGTCACCGAAGAACAGCAGCGGCTCGAACGGCATGTAGAGGCCGGCGAACGTCGGGTCCGACCAGAAGTGCAGGTTGTCCGTGACGATCCGTTCCAGGGGCCAGACGGTGGCGAGTCCGTACGGGCCGCGGATGCCGTCCGTCTCCTGGAGCAGGTCCGCGAGCGCGGCCGGGAGCCGCCGTCCGAGCCGCCGCTCCGCCGCGCGGAGGGCCGACGTGTCGACCGGGACGTCGAACTCGGTCTCCGGGCAGGCCTGTTGGGCGGTGTCTCTCCACATGCGTGCAGGTTAGGCGGGCTCAGTCCCGCAGATCCACCCGCACCGTCAGCAGGCTCGACCCCATCGCCTTCACCGCCGCGCTGTTGAAGCGGGGCAGGGTGCGCAGCCGGGCCTGGGGGTCGTCGTCGGGGAGCAGGTGGGCCGTGCCGGTGTGCCAGCGGCCCAGGATGCGGACCCGTACCTCCGGGTTCGCCTTGATGTTGCGGACGTACTGGGAGAGTTCGCCGAACTCCGAGACCAGCCAGAAGGTGTCGCCGACACGGCGGCCGCCGAGCGGGGTGCGGCGCGGTTGGCCGGAGACCCGGCCGGTGGTCTCCAGGACGGTCTGGGTGGGGAGGTGGCGCGTGGCCGAGTTCAGCAGGCGCTGGAATCTCGTGACATTGCGGTACTTGGACTCGGGGGTGCTCGGCATCGGTTTCCGGATCTCCTGTCGGCTGGCTGCGTCCGTGGACTTGAATGATCCCGTGCGCGTCGTGACGTGGAACCTGTGGTGGCGGTACGGGCCCTGGGAGGCCCGGCAGAAGGCGATTCTCGCCGTGTTGCGTGAACTGCGGCCCGATGTCGTCGGGTTGCAGGAGGTGTGGGACACCGGGGGCGCAGACGGTACTGCTGGTACCGGCGGTACCGGTGGTGAGAACCTCGCCGCCTGGCTCGCCTCGGAACTCGGTATGCACTGGACCTGGGGAGCCTCTCACGACCCCGGGTTCTGGCAGCGCCGACTCGGCGACCCCACCGTCGGCATCGGCAACGCCGTCCTCAGCCGCTGGCCCGTCGCCGAGCGGGCCGTACTGCCGTTGCCGCCCGGGGACGGTGACGGCGGCCGGCTCGCGCTCTACGCGGGGCTGGACGCGCCGGGACACCGCATCCCCTTCTTCACCGCCCACCTCTCCTCCGCCACCGACGCCTCGGCCGTACGGTGCCAACAGGTCACCGCACTCGCCGAGTTCGTCGCCGCCCACCGCGGCGACGGGCCCTTCCCGGCCGTCGTCACCGGCGACTTCAACGCCTGGCCGGACTCGGACGAGGTGCGGTTGTTCGGCGGGTACAAGACCGCACCGCCCGTGCCCGGCCAAGTCCTCATCGACGCCTGGGACTTCGCCGAACCGGGGGCGCCCTCGGCCACCTGGGACCTCGCGAATCCCTACATCGCGGGCACGTTCGGGCCGAGCGTCCGCGTCGACTACGTCTTCGTCGAACCGACCGGGAAGGGCGGGCCCGGGCATGTACGGGGCGTACGGCGGGCGGGGGACAGGCCGGTCGACGGGGTGTGGCCGACCGACCACGCGGCCGTCGTCGTCGACCTGAGTGACTGACGGCAGGGCCTAGTTCACCGTTCGGCTCCGCCCAGGAAGATCGGGTTCGTGAGCGCCGCCAGCGCCCCCGGTACCGGTCCCGCCGCCGTCTCGTGCCTCAACTCGGCCCGTACGTACGCCGCGTAGGCCGCCGTCGTGTGCCACTCCACGGTCCCCGCCCCGCCCACCGGGAGCGGAGCGCTGGTGAACAGCACCCCCTGGTCGGTCACGAAGCGGACGGTGCAGCGCGGGGCGCCGGTGGCCTCCAGCCGTAGCGCGACCGGGGTGTCCGCCGCCACCCTCAACCGTTCGCCGATTCCCGCGTGTTGGGCCCGGCCGCCGGACGCGGTGAAGGTGAGGGAGAGGTTCTTGGACTCGGCGACATAGGAGTGCCCCGCGCGGATGCCGTCCTGGATCGCCTCCCTCGTCAAGTCGTCGGCCAGGACGACGGTTTGGGGCAGGCCGATCGCGTCCGGGTCGCGGTGGGCGTCGCTGTTGCCCATCGCCGGGAGCCACTCCCGGTTCTCCCGCACGGAGGCCACGAGCGTCGCGTCCCAGGAGGCCAGGGCGACCTCGTCGTCGGGCGTGTAGGGGCCGTTCCACACCTCGACGGCGTCCGCCTCGCCGAAGCCGAACTTCCAGGCGCAGCCGATGCAGGTCGCGTGCGGATGGGCGGGGACGACCAGGCCGCCGGCCCGCCGGATCTCGCGGGCGAACTTTCCGAAGCGGTTGTCGCGCGCCCGGTACCGCCAGTCGACGAAGGTGCCGGGTTCGGTGCCGAGGGCGACCACGTGACCGTTACGGGTGGTGACCTCCTCGCCGAGCAGGATCAGCAGGTCGTCGCCCGCCTCCGAGGCCCAATGGGGGTGCGAGGACGGGGTGTTGTGGTCCGAGGAGTTGATGAAGTCCAGGCCCGCCGCCCGCGCCAGCGCCGCGATCTCGGCGGGGGTGCGGCGCCCGTCCGAGTACCAGGAGTGCAGATGGCAGTCACCCCGGTACCAGGCCCGCCCGCGCCCCTTCGCCCGCTCCGGCGGGTACACCGGCCGCGGCGCGACGCCCGGTTCGCCGTAGGTGAGCGTGATCGTGAGCTCGTACGACAGTCCCTGCGGGGAGACGGTGTACGGGCCCAGCGCGATGTGCCACGTACCGGCGTGCACCGGGCCGGGGAGGTAGCCGGGCGTCGCGTCGTCCACGCGGAGGAAGAACTCCGTGCGGGCCCCGCCCGACCAGCCCCGGAAACCCCGGCCGCCCAGGTCCGTGCCGTGCTGGTCGAAGATGCCGATGTCCAGCGCGTTGCCCTGGGTGCCGGCCGGGACGGACGGCCTGTCGTACGTGTAGGCCACCTTGAGCTCGGCGACCCCCGTGGGGACCTCGACGGGCACGTACACATAGTCGGGCGAACCGGTCGGGAGCGTGCCCCGGACCGTCCGCGTCTCCTGGGCACCGCTCGCCGGGGTCGCCGCACCGCTCGCGAAAGTCACGCTTCCCAACGTAAGCGCGGCGGTGGCGCCCGTCACGATCAGTGCACGTCTGGTGGTGCCGTTTCCGTGATCGTCATCGCACATGCTGCTGCTCCCGGGGTGTCGTGAGTGACAGGGACGGTGCGGAGGTGACCCGTACGACTCTGATAGTCGGCTGTGAACTCCCGTGCAAGGACAGGGAATCGGCGGGTGTCGGGAAACCGGAGCCGGCATGGGGAGGGCGGGGTGCTCCCACGGCCAGTCACACCGTGTAACGAACTGCGGTGCGGGATGAATCGGGCGTCTCTCTTTGGCCTGATCAGGCCGATCGTATGCTCGAAGGATGACGACTCCCGCGAGCTCCGGAACCGGCCCGACCGAGAACTCCATGCGTCGCGCCCTCAAACGCGCCCGCGACGGCGTCGCCCTCGACGTGACGGAAGCGGCTGTGCTGCTCCAGGCCCGCGGCGAGGCCCTCGACGACCTCACCGCGTCCGCCGCCCGGGTGCGCGACGCGGGGCTTCGGACGGCCGGCCGGCCCGGCGTGATCACGTACTCGAAGAGCGTCTTCATCCCCCTCACCCGCCTCTGCCGCGACAAGTGCCACTACTGCACCTTCGTCACCGTCCCCGGCAAGCTCCGCCGCGCCGGCCACGGGATGTTCATGTCCCCCGACGAGGTCCTCGACATCGCGCGCAAAGGCGCCGAACTCGGTTGCAAGGAAGCCCTGATCACCCTCGGCGACAAGCCCGAGGACCGCTGGCCGGAGGCGCGTGAGTGGCTCGACGCGCACGGCTACGACGACACGATCGCGTACGTCCGCGCCATCTCCATCCGCATCCTGGAGGAGACGGGGCTGCTGCCGCACCTCAACCCCGGCGTCATGACGTGGACGGACTTCCAGCGCCTGAAGCCGGTGGCCCCGTCCATGGGCATGATGCTGGAGACGACGGCGACCCGCCTCTGGTCCGAGCCCGGCGGCCCGCACTACGGCTCCCCGGACAAGGAACCCGCCGTACGCCTGCGCGTGCTGGAGGACGCGGGCCGGTCCTCGGTCCCCTTCACGAGCGGCATCCTGATCGGCATCGGCGAGACGTACGAGGAGCGCGCGGACTCCCTCTTCGCACTCCGCAAGATCTCCCGCTCGTACCACGGCATCCAGGAACTGATCATCCAGAACTTCCGCGCCAAGCCGGACACGGCGATGCGCGGCATGCCGGACGCGGAACTCGACGAGCTGGTGGCGACGGTCGCGGTGGCGCGCCACATCATGGGCCCGTCGGCCTGCCTCCAGGCACCCCCCAACCTCGTCGACTCGGAGTACAAGCGCCTGATCGGCGCGGGCATCGACGACTGGGGCGGGGTCTCGCCCTTGACGATCGACCACGTGAACCCCGAACGCCCGTGGCCGCAGATCGAGTTGCTGCGCGAACAGTCGGCGGAGGCAGGCTTCGAGCTGCGCGAACGCCTCTGCGTGTACCCGGAGTTCGTGGGCCGCGGGGAGCCCTGGCTGGACCCGCGCCTGCTGCCGCACGTACGGGCGCTGGCGGACCCGGAGACGGGCCTGGCCCTTCCTGACGCGGTCGTGGAGGGCCACGCGTGGCAGGAGCCGGAGGAGGCCTTCGTGTCATCCGGCCGCACCGACCTCCACACCACCATCGACACGGAGGGCCGTACGTCCGACCGCCGTGACGACTTCGACGAGGTCTACGGCGACTGGGGCGCCCTGCGCGAGGCGGCGGCCCCCGGCATGGTCCCCGAGCGCATCGACACGGACGTACGGCAGGCACTGGCGACGGCGGCCGACGACCCGACCAAGCTCACCGACGCGGAGGCCCTCGCGCTGCTGCACGCGGACGGTCCGGCGCTGGACGCGCTGACGCGGATCGCGGACGACGTGCGGAAGTCGGTGGTCGGGGACGAGGTGACGTACATCGTCACGCGGAACATCAACTTCACCAATGTCTGCTACACGGGCTGCCGTTTCTGCGCCTTCGCGCAGCGCCGTACGGACGCGGATGCCTATACGTTGTCGTTGGACCAGGTGGCGGACCGGGCCCAACAGGCCTGGGAAGTAGGGGCGGTCGAGGTCTGCATGCAGGGCGGTATCCACCCCGACCTGCCCGGCACGGCGTACTTCGACATCGCGAAGGCGGTGAAGGAACGCGTCCCCGGCATGCACGTCCACGCCTTCTCGCCGATGGAGGTCGTCAACGGCGCGACGCGCACCGGCCTTTCGATCCGAGAGTGGCTGACGGCGGCGAAGGAGGCGGGCCTCGACACGATCCCCGGCACGGCGGCGGAGATCCTCGACGACGAGGTGCGGTGGGTCCTGACGAAGGGCAAGCTGCCGACGGCGACGTGGATCGAAGTCGTCACGACGGCCCACGAGTTGGGCATCCGTTCGTCGTCGACGATGATGTACGGCCACGTGGACCAGCCGAGGCACTGGCTGGGCCACCTCCGGACCCTGGCGTCCATCCAGCAACGCACGGGCGGCTTCACGGAGTTCGTGACACTGCCGTTCATCCACACGAACGCGCCGGTGTACCTGGCGGGGATCGCCCGCCCGGGCCCGACGATGCGGGACAACAGGGCGGTGGTGGCGATGGCGAGGCTGCTCCTGCACCCCCACATCCCCAACATCCAGACGAGCTGGGTGAAGTTGGGCTCGGAGGGCGCGGCGGAGATGCTGCGCTCCGGGGCGAACGACCTCGGCGGCACGTTGATGGAGGAGACGATCTCGCGGATGGCGGGTTCGTCGTACGGCTCGTACAAGTCGGTGCGGGACCTGGTCGCCGTAGCGGAACTGGCGGGCCGGCCGGCGAGGCCCCGCACGACGCTGTACGGCGAGGTGTCGGAGGAGCGGCAGCGGACCGCTTCCGTCTCGGACGGACACCTGCCGGAGCTGCTGCCGGTGCTGGACTGAGGGACGGGCGCGGGCGGGGGCGCGGGCGGAGAGGTCAGGCGTCGGGATGGGGGGCCGGTACGATGATCCGACCCCTGTTCGATCGGGATGTGGGGGCTGTGAGTAGCTGAGGAGATGCGTGCCCGTGCCTGCCTCCAAGGTCTGGGTTACCGGTCTGACGGTGGGAGCGATCGCCGCGGTCACGGTCCTGGCCGTCCAGGCCAACAAGGGGCCGCACCCGAAGGCGTCCGCCGCCCGCCCGAGCGCCTCGGCGTCCGCGCACGCGTCCACGTCCCCGAAGCCGCACGCGACGGCCGCCGCGGTACCGGCCTCCTCCGGTACCGGCCGGCGCATCGTCTACGCCGTCGGCCAGAAACGGGTCTGGCTGGTCGACGCGAGCGACAAGGCGGGCCGTACGTTCGCCGTCTGGCCGGGCACGGTGAGCCCCGACCCGGGTACGTACACGGTCTCGGTCCGCAAGGACGCCACCACGGGCTCCGACGGCGTCCAGATCGAGAACATCGTCTACTTCGCCACCAAGTCCGGCCTCAACATCGCCTTCTCCAACGCGGTGGACGGCTCCTCACCCCCACCGGCCGCGGGCAAACAGACCGGCGGCGTCCGCATGGGCAAGGCGGACGGGGCGGCGCTGTGGACGTTCGGGACGACGAGCACGAAGGTGATCGTGGTCAAGTAGCGGGGCGCGGCGGGGCTGGGTGAGGGTGTTGCTGTGGCCGCACGTTGCGAAGTGAACGTCGGGCCGCCCGCTTCTTTGTGAGTGTCGGGCTTCCGCGCCCCGAGTAAAGGGCGCTCCGCTGCGCTACGCGTCGCCTGCGGCGATTCCGCTGCGCTCCACCCTTGACTCGGTGCACTCCAGCCCGTTCCAGAAGCGAGCGGGCGGCCCCGAGGGGTGGGTGGCCCAGCTGCGAATGTCCTTGCCTGTGCTGCGTTGTTGGCCGGTGTGGAGGGTTGCGCGTTCGCGTCTCGCCTGCACGCCGGGCGGGCTTGGCGGCCAACGCCCGGTGGGTGGGGGTCGCTGGAAGCTGGGTGTTCTTCTAACCGGTCAAAGGCTGTCACGGTGGTTAAATTTTTCCCAGCTTCTAGCGCCCCCCCACTCGGGGTTGGCCGCTGAGCCGAGGCGGCGTGCTGGCGAGATGGCAGCGCGTCCCCTCGCTCCGGCCCGGAACGCAGTACAGGTAAGGGAGTTCATGCCTGGAAGCCCGACACTGGCTGAGAAGCGAGTGGCCCAACGGGCACTTCTCCGACGCGGGTAAGTCCAAGTTCCCGTATACCGATCCACCCCCTCAACCCACCGTCCCCGTTCGATTACAGTGCTGAACTGACTCGTACGTACGGACGGAGCCCAGAGGAGGTCTTGGTGAGTACGGCAACCGGGGCCGTCTGGGGCCGGGTCGAGCAGCAGGATTTTCGGAGTCGGGTGCGGGGGACGCTGCTCGGGGCCGCCGTGGGGGACGCGCTCGGTGCGCCTGTGGATCTGTTGGCGGGGGATGAGATCCGGGAGGCCTACGGTGCGGAGGGCGTCGTGGATCTCGTCTTCGGGTATGGACGGCGAGGGGCCGTCACTCATCTCACGCAGCTCAGTCTCTTTACTGTCGATGGGCTGATTCGGGCGCAAGTGCGGCGCGATACCGGGGCCTGGCATCCGCCCACCGATCTGCATCGGGCCTATCTGCGGTGGGCCGCTACTCAGCACGACTGGGGGCCCGATGAGCGTCGTAAGGATGACGGGTGGCTCGCGCGCGAGGAGTGGCTCTACGCTCGGCGCGACCCAACTCGGGCCTGTTTGTTGGGGTTTGGCGATGAGCGGATGGGGACGCTCGACGTTCCCAAGAATCCTGGCGAGGTGGGAGGGGAAGCCGCCGCTCGTTCCGCGCCTTTTGGGTTGCTCGTGGGGTGGGAGCCTCAGCTGGTGATGCAGCTCGCCGTGGAGTGTGCCGCTCAGACCCATGGGCATCCCGTCGGGTATCTCTCGGCTGGGGCTTACGCCGTCATCGTGCATGGGCTTGCGAGGGGAGAGAGTCTCGACGCCGCCGTGCAGCGGGCGCTCGGCCTGCTTGCCGTCAGACCCGGGCATCAGCCCGTCTCCGTCGCGCTTCAGCGTGCCCTCGGTGCCGTACGGCAGGGGATGCCCACCTCCGCGCGGGTCGAGGAGCTCGTGGGGGAGGGGAACGCGGACGGGGTGCTCGCGGGGGCCGTCTACTGCGCGCTCGTCGGTGAGGACGTACGGCATGGGCTGTGTCTGGCCGTGAATCACGGTGGGCCCTCCGGGGCCTCCGGGGCGCTCACCGGTGGGCTGCTCGGGGCGCTGCACGGCGAGACGGCCCTCCCGCCGGCCTGGCTGGCCGAACTGGAGGGCCGTCCCACGTTGCTTGTGCTCGCCGACGACTTCGCGGTGGAGATGACCCAGGGGCCCGCGTTGCACGGGCCCGCCGGATCCGCCCCGGGGTGGATCGCCCGGTATCCGCGGGGTGCCTGAGTACTACGACTGGCTGCCTACGACGTCGTCGCCCGCACCCGCCTGCGCCGGTACGGCGACCGCCGCCGCCTCTCCGTCGTCGTCCCCGCCGCCGTTGATCCTCTCGATCAGCGCGTCCCGTTCCGGGGTGTCCTCGGGCTTCACGTAGCCGATGAGGATGTAGAGGATCAAGGAGACCGCGAGGGGGATCGACACCTGGTACTGGAGCGGGACCCCGCCGTCGACCTCCCAGTTGATCGGGTAGTTGACCAGCCAGAAGGCGAGCAGGCCCGCCGCCCAGCTCGTCAGTGCCGCCGTGGGGCCGGACTTGCGGAACGGGCGGAGCAGACCCAGCATCATCGGGATCGCGATCGGGCCCATCAGACCGGCGACCCACTTGATGACGACCGTGATGATGTCCTTGAACGTGGGCGAGTTGATCTGCGTCGCCACCGACATCGACAGACCGAGGAAGACGACTGTCGTCACGCGGGCCGCGATGAGGCCCGAACGGTCGTTCCAGGCACGGGCCTTGGCCGATACGACCGGTGCCACGTCCCTCGTGAAGACCGCCGCGATCGCGTTGGCGTCGGACGAGCACATCGCCATCGTGTGGGAGAAGAAGCCGACGACCACCAGGCCCAACAGGCCGTGCGGCAGCAGCTGTTCGGTCATCAGGCCGTACGAGTCGGAGCCGTCCGGCTTCTGCGCGTGGACCAGGAGCGGTGACATCCACATGGGGAAGAAGAGGACCGTCGGCCAGATCAGCCACAGTGCCGCCGACAGCCGGGCCGAACGCTCGGCTTCGTGGGGGCTCTTGGTGGCCATGTAGCGCTGGGCCTGGTTGAGCATGCCGCCGTTGTACTCGAAGAGCTTGATGAAGAGGAACGCGAGGAGGAACACCGTGCCGTAGGGGCCGACGAGTGGCTTGCCGTGGCCCTGGAGCGCCGGTTCGTCCCAGGCGCCGAAGAATCCGATGCCCTTGTCGTTCAACTTCAGTACGACGGCCACGAACATGGAGACGCCGGCGAGCAACTGGATGATGAACTGGCCGAGTTCGGTCAGCGCGTCCGCCCACAGGCCGCCGATCGTGCAGTAGATCGCCGTGATCCCGCCGGTGATGAGGATGCCCTGGTTCAGGGACACACCTGTGAACACCGACAACAGGGTCGCGATCGCCGCCCACTTGGCCGCCACGTCCACGATCTTCAGCAGCATCCCGGACCAGGCGAGGGCCTGTTGGGTCTTCAGGTTGTAGCGGTTCTTCAAGTACTCGAGCGGGGACGCCACATGGAGCCGTGAGCGCAGCCGGTTGATGCGCGGCGCGAACAGCTTGGAGCCGATGGCGATGCCCAGCGCGATCGGGAACGACCAGGTGATGAAGGACGTGACGCCGTAGGTGTAGGCGATGCCCGCGTAGCCGGTGAACATCACCGCGCTGTAGCCCGACATGTGGTGCGAGATGCCGGACAGCCACCAGGGCATCTTCCCGCCGGCCGTGAAGAAGTCGCTCACGTTGTCGACGCGTTTGTGCGACCACACACCGATCGCCACCATCACGCCGAAATAGCCGATGAGCACGGCCCAGTCGAGCCCGTTCATATGCGCCCTCCCACGATTGAGCCGGTTCAGCCCGGGGCTCATCGTGGGCGGTCGCGCGTGAGCACGACAAGTAAGCGTGAGGTCAAGGGGGAGTAAAATCGTTCGGATTGATGTTCCGCGTTCACCTACATGAACTCATCGCATCAACTCCCCGGCGTTGACCAGCAACGACTGACCCGTGATTGCCCGCGCCCGTTCCGACGCCAGGAACACCGCCGCGTCCGCCACATCCCCGTCCGTCGCCAGCTCGGGCAGCGCCATCCGGTCGGACAGCCGCTTCAGCACCTCCGCCTCCGGCACCTTCTCCGTGTGCGCGGTGAACTGCACGTACGCCTCCACCGGCGGCCCCCACATCCACCCCGGCAGCACGGTGTTCACCCGGATCCGGTACGGCCCCAACTCCCTTGCCAGCGAGTACATCGCGCTCGTCAGTGCCCCCTTCGACGCCGCGTACGCAGCCTGCCGCACCTGCGAGGGCGCGGCTACGGCCGACTGCGTCCCGATGAACACCACCGAGCCGCCGCCGACCTCCTTCAGCGCCGGCAGGCAGGCCCGCGTCATCTTCAGCGTCCCCAACAGGTTCACGTCGATCACCGACTGCCAGGTGGCGAAGTCCGCGTCCTCGACCCCGCCGAAGTAGCTGTCCCACGCGGCCACTTGGACCACCGCGTCGACCCGCCCGAACCGCTCCAGCGCCACCGCCACGAGCGCTTCGCACTGCCCCTCGTCCGTGATGTCCGTCGCCCGGTACGCCGTGTGCGCACCGTCCGGGTCGATCTCGGCGGCCGACTTGGCCAGATTCGCCTCCGTGCGCGCGCCGAGCACGGCGTTCCCTCCGTCCCGTACGACGGCCGCGGCGACCTGATGGCCGAGTCCGGCCCCCACCCCCGAGACGACGACGGTCTTGCCCGCGAGCAGCGACATCCGATCCCTCCCGGGGTCTGGCGGTTTATCTGACGGGGCGTCAGAGTATGGGCGACCGGCGGAGGACGGAAGGGGAGCGACGTGAGCGAGGACACCCGGAGCGACGTGTACGCCGAACTGGCCGCCGTAGGACCGTACGGAGTCCGGCCGGGGCATGCGCTGATCACCATGGTCGAACCGCATCCCGGCCACGAGTACGCCTACAACCGCTGGTACGAGGACGACCACTACTACGCCGGCGCGATGGCCATGCCCTGGATGTACTCGGGCCGCCGCTGGGTCGCCACCCGCGACCTCCAACTCCTGCGCCGGCCCGAGAAGTCGGCCATCGCCGAGCCCGTCACCGCCGGCTGCTACCTCTCCACGTACTGGGTCACCGAGGGCCGCTACGACGACCACATGAAGTGGACCGTCGGCATCAACAAACGGCTCAATCGGGATGGGCGGGTGTACCAGGACCGTACGCACGTCTTCACCGCGTTCCAGGACCACGAGGCGACCGTGTACCGGGACGGCGCGGCGGGACCGAGGGACTTCCACGCCCTCGACCACCCTTACGCCGGGCTGGTGTTGGAGGTCGTCGACAGTGAATCGGCCGAGCAGCGCGCCGAGTTGCTGGAGTGGCTGCGCTCCCGGCAGCTGCCGAAGCGGCTCGCCGGGTCACCGGCCGCGATGGTGACGATCTTCCGGCCCACCCCGCTGCCGGGCGACCGCATGACCTACGTCAAGCAGGTCGAAGGGGTCGACACCCGGCTCACGCTGCTGTGGTTCCTGGAGACGGATCCGCGCGACTGCTGGGAGGAGTACTTCGCGGACCTGGAGACGCCGGTGGCCGAATCCGGCCTGGGGCGGGTGGAGTTGGTGGCACCGTTCATCCCCACGGTGCCGGGCACGGACAAGTACGTGGACCGGCTCCGCTGACTACTTCAGTTCATCGGGACAGGGAGTGCCCCGAGGCAACTGGTACGGCGCCGCCAGCCGGTACGTCCCGGCCTTCGGTGCCAGCAACATCGTCCACTTGTCGCCCTTGGAGTCCTCCTCCGTCTCCATCAGACAGCCGTTGAGGTTGTCGAACGTCTTCGGGGCGCCCTCGGCACGGTGCTTGGACGCGTCGGTCTCCTGCGGGGCCTTGAGGCTCTTGCCCTTCGCGTCGACGATGCTCAGCCACGGCGAGTACGGGATACGGATGAGGATCCGCCCCTTCTTCTTCACCTCGATGGTCAACTCGCCCTGCTCGGCCCGGTCGACGACCGAGTTCGGCTCGGCGAGCGGCGCCGGGTCGGTGACCTGGAACAGCTGCCAGTTCGCGTCGCCCCAGACCTGCTTCAGATACGGCATCCCGCGCTGCACCAGGGCGCGTTCGCGCTCGCCGCCGTCACCGTCCGGCTTGTCCTTGGGCAGCACCACGTAGTGCACGGCCCAACGCTGAAGCCACTCGTGGTAGTTGGCGGAGTTGAGTGTGTCGTCGTAGAAGAGCGGGTTGCGCTCCATGTCGGCCTGGCGGTTCCAGCCGCGCGCGAGATTGACGTACGGCGCGAGGGCGGAGGCCTCGATGTGGGAGCGGGCCGGGACGACCTCGACGCGGCCGCGCTCGGCGCCGACGGTCTGGAGTTCGTTGACCAGCGGGGCGAGTTCGTGCGACCAGGACGCGGCCGGGGCGGTGTTGATGACGTCGTCGACCGACTTGAAGCCGATCCACCCGGTGAAGCCGACGAAGGCCAGCACGATCACGTACCACTTGCGCGAGCGCGGCACCGCGAAGGGCAGTGCGGAGATCAGCGCGACCCCGGCGAACAGCATCGCCAGCCGGCTGATGTTCGAGCCGATCTGCGAACTGACCAGCCAGACGAGGATGACGCCGATGCTGTACACGGCCGCCGTGATCCGCACGGTCGTCCACTCGCGCGGCACCACGAAGTAGACGATGACCCCGGACGCAAGCGGCAGGACCATCGAGCCGAACAGCATCGGCTGCGTGCCGGAGAACGGGAACAGCCAGGCGGACACGGCCACCACGGCCGCGGGCGCGAGGCCGAGAGCCCACGCGCCGGGGCGCCGCTTCTGCAGGAACAGGGCCACGGCGACCAGGCCCACGAACAGCCCGGCCACCGGCGACGACATGGTCGCGAGCGCCGCCAGCGGGGCCGCGCACAGGGCCTTCGCCCAGCGTTTGTAGCGCCAGCGGTAGGGCCAGCAGAAGACCACGGCCACCGCGCCGAGCCCGAAGACCATGCCCAGGCCGTACGTCACCCGGCCCGACGCCGCGTTGCACAGCAGCGCGAAGACACCCGCGAGCGAGGCCCACAGCGGGTTCTTCACCGACCGGCTGCGGATCAGGATCATGGTGAGCAGGCCCGCCGAGATCGTCCCGGCGATCATCATCGTCGTACGGACACCGAGGACCGACATCAGATACGGCGAGACCACGCTGTACGACACCGGGTGCATGCCGCCGTACCAGGCGAGGTTGTACGCCGAGTCCGGGTGACGGCCGACGAACTCCGCCCAGGCGTCCTGCGCGGCGAGGTCGCCGCCGCTGTTCGCGAACGTGAAGAACCAGACGACGTGGAGGACACCGGAGAGGAGCGTGAAGCCGATCACCGGGTGGCGGAGGAAGGGGGCGCGGAGGCGGTCGATCAGGTTCGCCGGGCGGGTGTCGCTGTCGCTGCCGCCCGTGTGCGTCGCGTCGTCGTCCGTGGGTCGGGTGTCGGCGGCCGCGCTATCTGCCGTGGTGTGCGCGGGCACGCGTATTCGCGGGCCGGTCACCGGGCCCGGATCGGCATCGTCGGCACGTGTCGGCTCCGCTGTGGCCACCTGAAGGCACTCCCCGTGTCCCGTCTTCTCTTCTCGGCCGCGTTCCGTCCCGTTCCCGGCCTGTTCGACGCCGCGTCCCGCATGACCGGCGACGTGCCCCGATTCGCGACGCTAGCACGCACCCCGCCGACGGGCTCCCGGGTGGGGGCCCGCCGGCGGGACGCGGTGACGTGCATCGCCTCGTGGGTCAGCCGAGGCGGGTCAGCTTGGCGGTCAGGGCCGGTTCGGCGAGATCCTTCTGGAGAGCGACCGGCACCTTGACGGCACCGCTCGAACCGTCGCCCACGGTGAGCGTGCCCACCTTGGTGCCCGCCTTCGCGGTGTGCGGTACGGCGTCGGGGGCGAAGGACAGCTTCACCTTCAGGCCGGCCCAGCCGACCGCCGCGACGTCCTTGGTGACGACGACCGGCGTGTGACCGCCGAGCTGGTCGTCGACGTACCCGACCACGGTCCCCTTCTTCAGGATCTTCGCCGAGGTCATCGCGTCCTGCGCCGCGAGCATCGCCGTCTTGCTGACCGCGTTGACCGTGTCGATGATCGGCGCGGTGTGCTGGCCGAGGATCGCCCCGACGACGACGGCCGTCTCACCGCCGACCTCCTTGGTGGCGGCGAAGAGCAGGTTGCCGCCGGCCGCGGTGGTGGTGCCGGTCTTGATGCCGAGCGAGTTGTTGTACGGCACCAGGCGGTTGTAGTTGGTCCACTTGTGACCGGACGGGTCGACCCAGCTGGGCAGCTTGGTGATGTCCATCAGCGCCTGGATCTTGACCAGTTGGTTGCCGAGCTTCACCTGGTCCTCGGCGGAGGAGACGGTCGTCTCCTTGAGACCGGAGGCGTCGGTGTACGTCGTGTTCGTCATCCCCAGTGACTTCGCGGTGTCGTTCATCTTCTTGATGAACGCCGCCTCGGAGCCCGCGTCCCAACGGGCAAGCAGGCGGGCGATGTTGTTCGCCGACGGGATCATGATCGCCGAGAGCGCCTGCTTCTCCGTGAGGACGTCGCCGGCCTTCACGGTGTTGAGCGTGGACTCGCCGTCCTTGTCGTAGCCGCCCTCCTTCTCGGCGGTCGCGTCGACGGTGATCTTCTCGCCCTCCGCGCCCGCCTTCAGCGGGTGGTCCTTGAGGACGATGTACGCGGTCATCGCCTTCGCCACGGACCCGATCGCGACCGGGGTCTGCTTGCCGAAGCTGCCCATCGTGCCGATGCCGTTGACGTCCATCCAGCCCTGGCCCTCGCTGGGCCACGGGAGGTTCGCCTTGCTGCCGTCGAAGGTGTACGAGTCGTCGGCGGTGAGGGTGAGGGACGGGGTCGGCAGCGGGCGCAGGGCCTGTACTACTGCAAACACGATCGCCAGGAGGATGACCAGCGGGGTCCAGATCTTGACTCTGCGGATCGCCGTGCGGACCGGGGTTTCCGGGGGCGGCGGGGTGTTGGTCAGTTCGGCGAGGAGGTCCAGCGGGGGCTTCGGGGGGAGCGGGACCTGGGTGGTGCGTTCGGGGCCGACCTGGGGGACGGGGCGGGTCGCGTCTGGGCGGGGGGTGTCCCTGCGGGGCGTGCGGGGCTCGTCGAGGGGCTTGAGGGCGACGAACTTGCTGGTGCGTTCGGCGGGGGCCTCGGGGGTCTTCGGAGCCGCGGGGGCCTTGAGCATGGTGGTTGGCTGGTCGACCGCGGGCTTGGGCGGGCGGGGTGCCTTGAAGACGGCGGTGGGGTGATCGACGGCCTCGGCTTCGCCCTCGGCCGCCTTGGTGTTCCCATCCGCACCGCCCGTGCGGGTCTCGTCGTCGGCTGCGGGTGGCCCCTCCGGGGCGGACTCGTCGTCGGCGGCTTTCGGTCGTGCGTCGGCGGGGGCGGCGTCTTCGGTGTCGGTGCCCGTGGTCCGGGGGTCCGCGTCCGTGGCGTCTTCGGCGTCCTCCGGTGCGGCGCCGGCCTCGGCCGCGTCCGCCTCGGCTTCCGCAGGCCCGGAGCCAGGGGTCTCGTCCGAGACCGTGTCAGCGGCTTCCGGGCGCGCGTCAGCGACCTGCTCACCCTCGGTCACGTCGTCGTCACCCTCGGACTCGGACTCGGAGTCGGTCCCGGCGGCAGCCGAATCACTCGCCTCCGCGCCGGCCCCGGTGTCCTCGGGACCGTCCGTCGAGGGAGAAGTCGCCGAGCCCTCGGCATCCGTGGCCCCGGCGGGCGGCTCCGCATCCGCGACCCCGGCAGGCGCCTCCGCGTCCTCGGTGACCGCGGGATCACCGCCCGCCCCGGCATCCTCGGCCCGCTCGCCCGCGTCGGTCTCCTGGGCCGTCTCAGCGCCCTTGAGTGCGCCCGGCGCGGAGGATTCCGCGCCGTCCCCGTCGCCCTCGGCCTCCGGGCCTCCAGCGGGCGTCTCCGCGTCCTCGGGACCCTCGGCTGTGGCGACGTCCTCAGCGTCCTCCGAGCCCTCAGCGCCATCCGAGCCCTCGGCGCCCTCAGGGTCTTCGGTGCCGGTCGGCTTCTCGCCGTTCGACCCCGATGACACCCAGGCCGCCACGGCCGCACGCAACCGGGCGTCGCCTTCCGGGCTGCCCTTGGCGGAAGGGTTCTGCGTATCGGCATCCTCGGAGGGCGCGGAGGCCTCAGCGCCGTCGGAGCCGTCGGCGTCAACGGACCCGCCGGCCTCCGCCTCGCGCCCCTCGGTCTCCTCCGTCCGCAGTTCCCGGATCGAGAAGATCTTCGTCGCCGTGTCCACGCCTCCGCGCTGAGCCGTGGATGACGTCCCGTCCTCGCGGGCCACCGCCAACCTGGGATCGCGCTCGCCCCTGGCCTCAGGAACCGGACTCGCGCTCCCCGGCGTCGGTTCTGCCGACGACTCGCGCTGCTTCGACCTGTCGGGGGACTCGCCCGCCACCGATGCCTCCTCCATGCGCCGCACGCTCCGCGTGCGTCAACCGAACCGACCGAGATAGCCGAGTTAGTGACAAAAACAGCTGGAAAATCAGCTGGAATCCAGCTGGAAAATCTCTTACCCGCCGCCCGGACAACGCATCAACACCGCTGTCCGAACCATGTACCAGTGTCCTGTGTGCGGGCTTACCCCTAGTGGTAGACGAGAACGACATACCTGCCGGTTCCATCACGAAGCGGTCACGCGCTCTCGACAGACCAATGTGAGAGGGGTCACCCTGTCATTCATCCACGCGGGGAGGCATGGATGGGCAGGAGCCGCAGAACACTTCCGGAAGAGCTTCTGTTGCTGGCATTGGACCCGGCCACGGGTACCACTGCACAGCCGCAGTCGCTCGACCTCGGTCTGGCCGGAGCACAGCTAGTGGAGCTGGCGCTGGCCGGACGGATAGCCCCGGACGGGGATCGTATCGCCGTGGTCGTACCACGGCCGACCGGAGATCCGACTTTGGACTGCGCGTTGGAGTTGCTGCGAAGGCGTGGCGCTCCCGTGCGTGCAGTGAACTGGATTGGCGGGCCCCGACTGGGACTTCGCCAGACCTACCTCTCGCATCTCGAGCGGTGCGGCATGGTGCATGCCGTGGCGGGACAGATGTGCGGGGTGCTGCCGACGACTCGCTACCAAGCGACGGACAACGAGATCAGCCGCGAGATCAGGGGCCGACTCGATTCCGCGATCCGCACCGGTGTGCCACCGGACCCGCGGACAGCCGCGCTCGCCGCACTGGCGCACGCGGTCGGTCTGGGCAAACACCTGTATCCGGGTAATGAGGGACGCTCGTCCCGCTCCCGGCTGCGGGACCTGATCAGGCACGACCCCATGGGCGGACTCGTGGCGCACGCCGTGATGGACGTCCAGAACGGGGTGGCGGCACAGCCACGCCGTAGCCCGGCCCCGGCCGGCCGTCAGGCCGCGCCCGGATCAAGGCCACCGGAACCGGCTCGTGGTGTTCCGATGCAGCCGCACCGCGGCACCATGGCGCGCGCCGTGGCTCACTGAGCCGCAGTCCCACGGCACACGCCGACGCCGCGGAGCAGCCCGACCGGCAGCACCGCACGACCGGCACCACCGCATGACCGCAGTACACGCCGCACCGCAGTCCCCAAGACCCGGTTCGGGAGCCGCTGGTCCGAGCGGGGTGGAGTAGACGTAACGTCTCTCCACCCCGCTCGGCCGCATCTACGGACGCCTCGGGCAACCTGAACCTGGCTCGTACCTGCCGCATATCCACCGTTTCCCAGCGGTAGAAACCACCTTGGTGGCAGTCTGCTCAACAGCAGATACGCAAAGTGGCAAGCAGTGAGCAGCAAGTAGCAGCAAGTACAGGTATGCAGCCGGAGGTGCACGTTCCCGTGGCGTCAAGTGTCAATCCCACCGTCAGGAGACGCCGGTTGGGCCAGGAGTTGCGTCGACTCCGAGAGCTCAAGGGCATGACGGCCGAAGAAGTCGCCGAGCGGTTGCTGGTGTCGCAGTCGAAGATCAGCCGGCTGGAGAACGGGCGGCGCAGCATCAGCCAGCGCGACGTCCGCGACCTGTGCGGGGTCTACGAGGTCGAGGACGTCCGCATCGTCGACTCCCTCATGCAGATGGCCAAGGACTCACGCCAGCAAGGCTGGTGGCACTCCTTCGGCGACATCCCGTACAGCGTCTACATCGGTCTGGAGACGGACGCGGCGAGTCTGCGCGTCTACGATCCCCAGGTCGTCCCCGGTCTGTTGCAGACCCGGCAGTACGCCGAGGCGCTCATCACCGGGGCGTTGCCCGAGACCGCCTCGGCCGATGTCGAGAAGCGGGTCCAGGTGCGGCTGCGCCGGCAGGAACGGATCTCCGCGCCGGAGAACCCGCTGCGGCTGTGGACCGTGATGGACGAGTCCGCGGTGCGCCGGGTGGTCGGCAACCGCTCCCTGATGCGGGACCAGTTGGAGCATCTCGTCGAGCAGTCCCAACTGCCGCACGTGACCGTGCAGGTGATCCCGTTCGACATGGGCGCCCATCCCGGTCTCAACGGGCAGTACGCGATCCTGGAGTTCCCCGACGCGGCGGACTCCAGCGTCGTCTACATCGAGGGCGTCACCAGCGACCTGTACCTGGAGAAGGCGAACGACGTCCAGAAGTACAGCGTGATGTACGAGCACTTGAGGGCGCAGGCCCTGAACGTGGACCAGTCCCGTCAGTTCATCGCGGACATCGCGAAGGACTACGCGCGCTAGGTACGGACCACGCGCGCGTCGAGGGGTCCCTCCGGCGGAAGGTGCCGCACCGTACACCTTCCGCCGGGTGGGATGGAAGACACCAGGGGTATATGCCACCCGGTCGAGTGAATGGCCACTCCGCCCGCCGATGTTGGCGAGTAGCGTCGATCACGCCATCGAGCAACGCACGTTGGCGCAAACCGTGTTGTACGTCCGATGCGTTCGTGGTCGGACGTGACGCGCGGTGACAGCAACTCAACAACTGGCATAACCGGAGCAAAAATGGCAATTCGTCAGGGCGCCACGGACACGTGGACCAAGTCCTCGTACTCCACCGGGAACGGCGCATGCGTCGAGATCAAGTCACCGGTTCTCGCGGCCATGGCCGTACGGGACTCCAAGGTCGACGGGGGTCCGGCGCTGGCCTTCCCCGCGGCCTCGTGGAACGCCTTCGTGGCCGATGTCGCGCGGGGGGCGCACGACCTTCACTGATGCGGCTGGATCACCTTTCACAACTCCATAAGCAGCACAGTGCAGTTCATGCACGACAGGCAGTACAGGCAGTACAGGCAGTACGAGCAACACACGCAGTACAAGCGGTACACGCAGTACGAGCAGCACAAGCATTTCAAGAAGAGCCCTCTCGACTGGCCCGCCGTCCTGGCCGAGGGGGCTCGGCTTGTGCCCGCGACCACCGCCTGTGGCGCCTCACTTCACGGGGAACGCCACCGGGAACGCCACGTCGCACACCGGGTCCTCAGGGCCCGCCGCCTCCCAGTCCGCGAAGTACACCTCGCGGCACGGCCCGGCGTACCGCAGCCCCTGCGCGGCGACCCACTGCTCCACCGCCTCGAACGCGGCCAGGATCTGCGGATGCGCCACCTGCGCCTTGGTGATCCGGGCGTACGCCAGCCGCCGGGCAGGTTCCACCCGCACCGCCGTCTGCCGGGCCCGCCCCTGCCCCGCGGCCCACGCCCGCGCCGCCGCCTCGTCCGCGACCGGTACGCAGGACTCGGCCGGGCCGTCGCTCTCCATCGACACCTCGGCGTGGTAGACGACGAACGGCGCCGCGCTCACACCGCCGCACTCCCTCGCCGCCGCCTCAAGTCGCCCCAGCGAGGCGCCGATCCAGGCCGGCAACTCGTCCGCGAGGGTGTGCCGGGTCTCGGTGATCAGCACCTGTTCCGGAACCTCGACCGTCTCGACCACGAACTTTCCGTACATCTCGGAGCTCCTCCCCGAAAGGCGTGCACGGAGGTACTCGGCGAGCGTGCGCTGCCCGGCGATCCGGGTCTCGACGTCCGTCCAGTACGCGGCGAGGAGATCGGCGGCGTCCGTGCCGTCGGTCTCGACCACCGAGGCGATCCGGGCCAGCGGCATGTCCAACTGCCGTAGCAGCGCCACGAGTCGGGCCCGCTCGACCTGGTCGGCGCGGTAGTAGCGGTAACCGCTGACCTCGTCGACCCGGTCCGGAGCCAGCAGCCCGAGCCGGTCGTACAGCCGCAGCGCCTTGGCCGAAAGCCGCGCCCGCGCCGCGAACGCGCCGATGGTCAGCAGTTCGTCGTCCACGCCTGCATCCTCCGTCACCGGGCGGTTTCTGTCCGCCCGGTGACCAGGACGCTCAGCCCTGCCCCAAGGGCAAGGTCAACAGCGGTGGTCAGGCGACGGCGGTCTCCACGGCCGCCACGACCTCCGCCGACTCCGGCTCGGTCTGCGGCGAGAAGCGGGCGATGACCGTGCCGTCGCGACCGATCAGGAACTTCTCGAAGTTCCAGCGGATGTCACCGGTGTGGCCCTCGCCGTCCGCGAAGCCGACGAGCCGCTCGTACAGCTCGTGCCGGGCGTCCCCGTTGACCTCGACCTTCTCGGTCAGCGGGAAGGTCACGCCGTACGTCGCCGAGCAGAACTCGGCGATCTCCTCGGCGCTGCCGGGCTCCTGCCCGAGGAACTGGTTGCAGGGCACGCCGAGCACGGTGAAGCCCTGCGCCGCGTACCGCTCCTGGAGCCGCTCAAGGCCCGTGTACTGGGGGGTCAGCCCGCACTTGGAGGCCACGTTCACCACGAGGACGGCCTTGCCCGCGTACTGCGAGAGGTCCGCCGAGCCGCCCTTGAGCGACCCGATCTCGACACCGAGGGGACCCGTGTTCTCTGTAGTCGTCATAACCGGATGCTAACTCCGGTAAATGTCGTTCTCCCCACGGGGCCCACAGGCCCACCGGCGGCCCACACGTCCAGAGCCCCACCGGCGGCCCACACGTCCAGAGCCCCACCGGCGGCCCACGCGTCTAGAGCCCCGCCGCCTTCACCACGACCTCCCCGGCCGCCGTACGCGAATACAGCACCGACCGCCCCGCCCGCCGCCGCTCCACCAGCCCCGCGTCCAGCAGCACCCGCAGATGCCGCCCCACCGAGCCCAGCGCCTGTCCGGTCACGGCGGTCAGCTGGCTGGTGCTCATCGGCGAGCCGAGCAGCGTCAGCACACCCGCCCGGGACGAGCCCAGCAGCGCGCCCAGGCTCTCGGGCACGGGCCGCCCGCCATGGTCGGCGAGGACGCCCGCGCACGGGTAGACGATGGCGTACCGGTCCGGCGCCTCCCACGACACCCACCCGCTCTTCGGCGTGACGGGCATGAGGAGCAACTCCGCGCCGGAGATCTCCCGCGGCGGATTCGCGTGCAGATTGATCTGCAGCCGGCTCTCCCCGAGCCACCGCGTCCGCCCCGGCTGCAGAGCGTCCAGCACGGCCGCCCAGCCGCCCTGGCTCACCTGCGCGGTCCGGGCGACCACATCGGCCTCCAGGACCCGCCGTCGCCGCGCCCAGTACGGCCGTACGGTCTCCTCCCACACGTACTCCAGGAGGCGGGCCGCCCGCTCGGGCAGATCGCCGCGTTCCAGGGCGGCGGGGAGCGGACCGGCGAGCGAGACGCGGAGGTTGTCCCGCGCGTCCTCGGGCCGGGTCTCCCGCACCCGGGCGACGGTCTCGGCGAACGACTCCCGGTCCGTCTGCGTCGGACAGATGAAGTCGGCGATCCAGGACCGACCGAGCGCGGCCCGCACCAGCGCTCCGGTGACCGGCTCGGCCGCCAACAGCCCCCGGTAGCCCGGCAGATGATCCCGCAGCCACACCTGCTCACCGGGGTGCGCGCCCACCCCCGCGTGCAGCAGTTTCAGCGCGGCGAAGGTCTCCGCGAACGGCGACAGCACGAACCGGCTCCGCGCGAGGGTGTCCGCGTTGAGCTGCCACAACCCCATGAACACCCCCCGTGTTTCGCGTCCGCGCGAAAGAATAGAACCCCCACCCGCACCCCCGCAGACTCCCCGCATGCGCAGCTACCGCGAGCTCTTCCGCACCCCCGAGTACACCCCGTTCTTCTTCTCCTTCGCCGCCCAGAACGCGGCCCTCACGATCAGCGGCCTGGCGCTCGCCACCCTCGTCTACAAGGCGACGGAGTCCCCCTTACTGTCGGCCGTCAGCATGTTCGGCCCGCAGCTCGCCCAGATGCTGGGCGCGACCTTCTTCCTCTCGGGCGCCGACCGCCTGCCCCCACGGGCCACCCTCACCGGTATCAACACCGCCTTCGCCGTCTGTACGGCCCTGCTGGCACTCCCCGGTCTGCCGATCGGCGCGGTCTTCGGCATCGTGTTCCTCCAGGGCCTGATCGCCTCGCTGGGCGGCGGTGTGAGCGGCGGCCTGCTGAACGAGATCCTGCCCAAGAACGGCTATCTGCTGGGCCGTTCGGTCTTCAACATGGCCTCGGGCCTGATGCAGGTCACCGGCTTCGCGACGGGCGGAGCCCTCCTGGCCCTGCTCTCCCCGAGGGCCTGTCTCCTCCTCGCGGCGGCGCTGTACGCCACCACAGCCCTCGTCCTCCGCCTGGGCCTGACGGCCCGCCCACCCCGCGCGGCGGGCCGCCCGTCCGTCGCCGCGACCTGGCGCACGAACGCCCTCCTGTGGTCCTCCCGCCCCCGCCGCCTCACCTACCTCGGCATGTGGGTCCCCAACGGCCTGGTGGTCGGCTGCGAATCCCTCTACGTCTCCTACGACTCCCGGTCCGCCGGCGTGCTGTTCGCGAGCGCGGCACTGGGCATGTTCGCCGGCGACCTGACCCTCGGCCGCTTCGTCCCGCGCACCCTGCGCACCCGCCTGGACATCCCTCTCCGCCTCCTGCTGGCCACCCCGTACCTGTTCTTCGCCCTCCGCCCGGGCATGCCCTGGGCGGCCATGGCGGTCTGCGTCGCCTCCATCGGCTACGGCGCGAGCCTCGTCCTCCAGGAACGCCTGATGGAACTCACCCCCGACGAACTCGCGGGCCACGCCCTCGGTCTGCGCTCCGCGGGCATGCTCACCATGCAGGGCGTGGGCGCGGCCATCGCGGGCACGATCGCCCAACTCACCACCCCGGCAACGGCGATGACCCTGGTGGCCGTGGCGTCGGTGGCGGTGACCCTGACACTGTCGGTGCTCGGCAGGCAGGTGCGGGGGGAGGTCCCCGAGGTGCAAGCGGCTTGAGGGGGAGGGGCTTTTCCATGCCCACAGGCATCCTTGACAGCGTCCGTACTGTTTCGCGACGTTTGAGCCCTGCCGAACTGTTCGTGTCTCGTCGTACCTTGGGATACGTAGGCAGGACGCGGACGACGCGTCGTGGGGGAAAGTGGGGGGACGGTCGCCCATGCGATCCAACAGCAAGGCGGACATCACGATCCACAGACCGGAGGAGCTCACCACCACGCTCCGCCAGGCCTGGCACAAGGCGATGGACGAGTCGCCGGACTACGCGAACCCTTTCCTGGCACCGGAGTTCGCGGACGGCGTCGGCCGGCACCGCGGCGGGGCGCAGGTGGCGGTTCTGCACGAGGGCGGGGAGCCGGTCGGCTTCTTCCCGTACGAGCGCAACCCCGTCGGCGTCGGCAGAGCCATCGGCCTCGGTCTCTCCGACTGCCAGGCCCTGGTGCACCGGCCCGGTGTCACCTGGGACACCCGGCAACTCCTGCGGGCCTGCGGCCTGTCGGTCTTCGAGTTCGACCATCTCGTCGAGGAACAACAGCCGTTCGGCCGCTACGTCACCGGCACCTTCGCGTCCCCGGTGATCGACCTGAAGGACGGCGACGGCGAGGTCCCCTACCCGGAGTGGCTGCGCGGCGCGTACCCGGGCATCGCCAAGACGACCCTGAAGAAGGAGCGCCGCCTAGGCCGCGACCTCGGCGAGATGCGCTTCGTCTACGACGAACGCGACCCCAAGGTGCTGCGCACGCTGATGCGTTGGAAGTCGGCGCAGTACCGCAGGACCGGCCGCATGGACCGTTTCGCCCGCCCGTGGATCGTCGACCTGGTGGACCATCTCTTCCGCGTCCGCGAGGAACACTTCACCGGCGTCCTGTCGGTCCTCTACGCCGGTGACCGCCCCGTGGCGGCCCACTTCGGCCCGACGTCCCGCACCCTGTTCGCGGCCTGGTTCACGGCGTACGACCCCGAACTCCGGTACTACTCACCGGGGTTGATCATGCACCTCAGGATGGCCGAGGAGGCGGGCCGGCACGGCGTGCGCCTCATGGACCTGGGGCGCGGCGACAAGGAGTGGAAGGACTGGCTCAAGACCCGCGAACTGCGCGTCGGCGAGGGCTTCGCCACCCGCCCCCACCCGGTGGCGGCGGCCCACCGCCTGTGGCGCCGCCCGGTCCGCGGCCTGCGCAACACGGTCCTGGCCCACCAGTCCCTGCGCGACCCGGCGGACCGCCTCCTCAAGACGGTGGGCACGCTGCGTACGACGGGCAAGGTGCCGCCGAAGAAGTGACGGTGAGGTAGGTCGGCTGGGGCCCTGGACCGAAAGGCCGAGGGCCCCTTTCGCGCGCTCCGGGCCGGTCGTCGGGTCGTAGAAGATCGGCCCCCGACACCCGTACGACAGGCGGTCGTGGTAGACAACGCCGATGATGGTCGGGGCTGTTGGGCCCGGCCCGCGGGCGACCGCGCGACAACAGGAAGGGGAAACCGTGCTTCTGAAGACCTTCCGCTGGTCGTTCGCGGTCACCGCGCTCGGCCTGGCCCTGGGAGTCTGGTACGGCGGCTGGACGGCGTTCGGCGTCATCGCGATCCTGGCCGTCCTGGAGATCTCGCTGTCCTTCGACAACGCGGTGGTCAACGCCGGGATCCTGAAGAGGATGTCGGCCTTCTGGCAGAAGATCTTCCTCACGGTCGGTGTCCTGATCGCGGTCTTCGGCATGCGCCTCGCCTTCCCGGTCGTGATCGTCGCGGTGACGGCGAAGAAGAACCCGATCGACGCGGTGGACCTCGCGCTGACGGACAAGGACCGCTACCAGCAACTGGTCACCGACGCCCACCCGTCGATCGCGGCCTTCGGCGGCATGTTCCTGCTGATGATCTTCCTGGACTTCATCTTCGAGGACCGCGACATCAAGTGGCTGGGCTGGCTGGAACGCCCCCTCGCCAAGCTCGGCAAGGTCGACATGCTGTCGGTCTGCATCGCCCTGATCGTCCTGCTGGTCACCTCGTTCACCTTCGCGGCCCACGCCCACCAGCACGGCGGCGCCCACGCGGACAAGGCACAGACGGTCCTCGTCTCCGGCATCGCCGGCCTGATCACCTACATGATCGTCGGCGGCCTCTCCGGCTTCTTCGAGAACCGCCTGGAGGCGGAGGAGGAGCGGGAACGGGAGAGCGACCGCTCGGCGGTGGTCCTGGCGGGCCAGGCGGCGTTCTTCATGTTCCTCTACCTGGAAGTCCTGGACGCGTCCTTCTCCTTCGACGGCGTGATCGGCGCGTTCGCCATCACCAACGACATCGTGCTGATGGCCCTGGGCCTGGGCATCGGCGCGATGTACGTCCGCTCCCTGACGGTGTACCTGGTCCGCCAGGGCACGCTCGACGACTACGTCTACCTGGAGCACGGCGCGCACTACGCGATCGGCGCCCTGGCCGTGATCCTCATGGTCACCATCCAGTACCAGATCAACGAGGTCATCACGGGGCTGGTGGGGGTCGTACTGATCGGGTGGTCGTTCTGGTCCTCGGTACGGCGGAACCGGGCGGCGGCGGAGGCGGAGGGGGCGGCGGAGCCTGTGGACACGGCGAAGGTTCCGTAGCCGGTTGATCAGCAGGCTGCCGCTCGCCCGGTGTTCCACGGTCAGACGAACCAGACGACGAGCCGCACGTTCTCCGCGCCGTGGAGTCCGCCCAGCGTCCGCATGACCTCCCATGCGGGCGCGACAGCAGCTGCTGTCTCCCGCGACCGCACGACGGCTGCGCGTGCCGGAACGGTCGGTCTCGTCCCAGTCGGCGCGGGCCAGTTCGTCCCCGGCGATCCAGGTGGTGCCGTGGGCGTCGTCGGGCCCGTCGTACCCGGCGAAGGTGACGCGCACCTCGTCGGACGCGTCCACCGGCAGCCCCCGCCCCTCGGCCAGCGGCCGGAACCCGTAGGAATTGCGCACCCCGAAGAGGCAGGCGAGCGCGTCGTACGCGTTGCCGGTGTCGAGGACGATCAGATCGATCGCGCCCACCCAGACGGAGTCCTCGTCATCCACACCCCGGATCCGGGCGCCCGTCCTGCGCTCGATCATTCCGCTCACGTCGGTGGACATGCGCGGATTGTGGCGGGCGGGGGTGGGGGGTGTCCTGTGGGTTTACGGGTCAGGGCACGCCGGAGAGCTTCGGCAGGGTCCTGAGCCGGACGACTCCGCTGCGACTCCGCCGAGACGGCGAAGGCCCTCCCGTCCACCGGACAGAAGGGCCTCCGAAACAAGCCTGCGCGCACAAACACCGCGCTGTGCCCTCGGCAGGATTCGAACCTGCGACACCGGCTTTAGGAGAGCCGTGCTCTATCCCCTGAGCTACGAAGGCGGGGCTTGTGCGAAACCTTGCACGGAACTCGTGGACAGAACGTGCCCTGGTCTCCCGGTCAAGCCCTGAGCGATCTGGATCATGTCGCTACGGTGATGAGGCGCGCGGTAGACCGCGTGACACACCGCAGCGCCCGCCAGGAACGCTCGATCCACAGGGTACCGGATCGGGGCTCAGGCGGGCGCTGGTGTCTGGAGGCTGGGCGGGGTCGTCAGGCTGCGGGGGTGAGCAGGGAGGCTCCTTCCTCATGCAGCGCGCGGCTGGTCGAGTTCAGTGCGAAGACGAAGCCGAAAGTCAGTAGTTGCTGTGCTTCGACTCCGTAGGAGATGAGGCGCCCGTTCCACAGGGAGGCGTCGAGTTGTGCGTGGCCCGATTCCGCGTCGCTGCGGTAGGGGTGGACGAGTTGGTGGGTGCGGGTGAATTCGGGGATCTGCTGAAGGTGCTCGGCGCGGTGGAAGCCGCGTTCCTCGTCGCTGTCACCGGCCGGCCGTTCGCCTTTGCGGCTGGTGGCGCCGACGTTGACCCGGTATCCGTGGACGCCGTGGCGGCACGGGATGGCCAGCACGTGGTACCAGCGGAACATCAGGACCCCGCGTCGCTCCACTCTTTTGATCGGCACCGGGATCAGTTCCGCTGTTCCGTCCGCGAAGTGGACCTTTTCCGCGATACGGCCGGCGGCGGCCCACAGTTCGTGGGTGCAGCGACCGCGGCGCGCCGGGCCGCTTCCGCGGCACCGAGTTCCGCGCGTACCCCGGCCTTCAGGATGGTCCACACCTCCGGGTGTTGGAGATGGGCGGCAGTGCGGCGCGCGGAGGCCGGCACGCTGCGGGCCGCCAGGAAGAAGAGGAAAGCGAGGTCGGGGTTGTGCGCGCAGTCCACGAGGCGTTCGTGAAGGGTGCGGCGGTCCCTGTCACTGAAGGCCCGTTTGCGCGGGGTGCGGGTCAGGGCCAGTGCCACCGAAACAGCCCGGTTCCCAGGCGCAGGGCAGCGATACGTCTATCCGGAACGGGAGGCGGCGGCAGACCTCCGGGCCTGGGTGGGGCAGGTCGCGTCGCGCCCTTCGGCGCTCCAAGGGATCTTGGCGCCTCTCACGGTGGCCTTGATGACCACCTCCACCGATACGACGTCCGGGTCTTCGGCGTGGCGGGCGCCGGCGGCCGTACAGACCACCTGGGCGAGGGCATCTCCGACCAGTGGTTTGACAGTGGCCGGGAAATCCGCCGGGTCGTCGAAGCGCAGCTCGATCGACACCTTGGCGCCATCGGCCCGGACCGTCGGATCCTTCTTCAGCTTCCGCAGCAGGCTGCCCGTGCCCACGCTCAGTTCGGCTCTGGTCGGGCCCTGGAACAACAGTCGTACGGCCGCTTCGACGCTGGGCCGCTGGGGGATCCTGCGGGGGACCGCGACCAGGCCGAGCTTGCCCGTGAAGTAGAGCGTGATGGTCGGCCGGATTCCGGTGGCGGGTTCCCCCGAGCCCACCACACCGGTCGTGGGGATGCCGCAGGCGCCGAGCAGGAGCGCCCCCGCGAGAAGAAGCAGCGCGGGCCGGACGGCCCGGTGGACAGGGCTCACGGATGGCTCCCCTCGGCCGGTTCGGCCGGTTCGGCCGGTACTGGTGGTGGCTCGTCCTGTCGCAGCGGGAGCTCTACGGTGAAGACGGCGCCGCCGTGCGCACCGTTCGCCGCCTGGATGGTGCCGCCGTGCAGGTGGACGTTCTCCGCGGTGATGGCGAGTCCGAGACCGCTGCCCTCGGTCCTGGTGCGGGCCGTGTCCGATTTGTAGAAGCGGTCGAAGACGTGGGGCAGGACGCTTTCGGGGATGCCCGGTCCGCTGTCCAGCACCTCGATGACCGCCCGCCGCCCGTCGTCCGGGTGTTCCCACTGGAAGAGGTGCAACCGTACGGGGCGTCCACCGTGGCGGAGGGCGTTCCCGACCAGGTTGGCGACGATCACGTCGAGGCGGCGTGGGTCGAGGCTGCCGCGGAGTGTTCCCGGCGGCGGAAGCCGTGCCTCGACCGTCTCCAGCCAGGCGCGGGAGGCGAGGGTGCGTTGGATGGAGTCCGCGAGGTCTATCTCGTCCAGGTGCAGGCTGGCCGCGCCCGCGTCGAAGCGGGACATCTCCATCAGGTCCTCGACCAGGCGGGCCAGTTTGACGGTCTCCTCGCTGATGAGCCGCACGGCGGTGGCGGTGTCGGGGTCGAGGTGGGCGGCGTCCTCGTCGAGGATGTCGGTGACCGCGGACATGGCGGCCAGCGGGGTGCGCAGTTCGTGGGAGACGTCGGCGGCGAAGCGGCGGGCGCGTGCCTCCATGCGGCGCAGTTCGGCCACCGACTTCTCCAGGGCGGCGGCGGTCTCGTTGAAGGTGTGGGAGAGGTCGGCGAGTTCGTCGGAGCCGTTGACGGCGAGCCGGGTGTCGAGGTGGCCCTCGGCGATGCTGCGGGTGGCCCGGCGCAGCTCGCGTACCGGCCGCAGTACGCCACGGGCGGCCAGCAGTGCGAGCAGGACGGCCAGGATCAGGGCGGGGACCGTGGCGCGCTCGACGGCGGGGACCAGGGCCTGGACGTAGGCCTGCTCGGTGGTCTGCGGCACCGTCAGGAAGACGGCGAGCCCGGACGGGTCGGACGTGGGCCGTGCCGCGGTGCCGAAGGTGACCGGCAGGCCGACGACGAGTGCGGGGCTGCCGTGTCTGGTCACCCGCTGGAAGACGGTGTTCCCGCCGGAGGCCACGGCCTTGCGCAGGGCGGGCGTCAGCTGCTCGAACGGGTCCTGCGGTGAGGAGGTGGCGCTCAGGCCGCCGTAAGTGGCCAGCACGCGCCAGTTCTTCGACGGTTCGGAGCGCGCCAACTGCTCTGCGAACAGGTTCAGTTGGTTCTGGGCCGGGGGAAAGTCGAGGTCGGCGGCGAGGTCGTCGACATGGTCGCGGAACTGCCCGATCACCCCGTCCTGGCTCTGCTGGAGCACCCCCGTGCGCGCCTCCCGGAACGTCAGGGCACCGGTGGTCAGGGTGGCGACGCCGGCGACCAGCAGGAAGGCCATCAGTAGTCGGCCGCGCAGGCCGCGCAGCGGCGGGGGCGCCTTCACCGTGACCTGAACTGGTAGCCGAAGCCGCGCACGGTCTGTATGTAGCGGGGCTGTCCCGGAGGCTCGCCCATCTTGGTGCGCAGCCGTTTGACGCAGGCGTCCACCAGCCGTGAGTCGCCGTGGTAGCTGTGTTCCCAGACGGCTTCCAGGAGCTGCTGCCGGCTGAACACCTGACCGGGCGAGGCGGAGAGGGTCAGCAGGAGCCGTAGTTCGGAGGGAGCGAGGGCGACCGGTGCGCCCTGGTGGGTGACGGCCAACGCGGCCCGGTCGATGGTCAGTTCTCCATGGGTTTCCGTCTTCGGCGTGGTTCCGTCGGAGGGTGTGCCGCCGACCCGTCGCAGGACGGCACGGATACGGGCTTCGAGCACGCGGGCCTGGACGGGCTTGACGACGTAGTCGTCGGCTCCCGCTTCGAGCCCGACCACGATGTCCATGTCGTCGCCCCGGGCGGTCGCCATGATGATCGGAACCTGGTCGTCGGCCCCGCGGATGCGACGGCACACGTCGAGCCCGGACATGCCGGGCAGCATCAGATCGAGGACGACGACGTCCGGCCGGAACGACCGCAGCTGCTCCAGCCCGTCCTCACCCGTTCCGGCGGCGGCGACGTCGTGCCCCTGGCGGCGCAGCGCGAGTCGGACACCCTCACGAACAGCGCGGTCGTCTTCGATGAGCAGGACACGTGGCATGTGCTCAGTATCCGTACGACACCAGGCCAGGCCGGTGCTGTTACCGGACGATCACATACTCGCGGGCGGGTGAGCGGATCCGGCGTCCTGTCGCCGCCCATCGGCTGTTGCTGTTCGGTCATACTCCGGGCCAGTTCCCATCACACCGCGGGTCCAGCCTCATCCACCATGAACGCACACAAGAGCATGCCGAAGAGGGTCCGCGTTTCCGTGGCGACCGCCCTGGCGATCGGCCTGCTGCCGGTCCTGGCCGCCTGCGGCGGTTCGAGCGACAAGACCGGCGCGAGCTCCGACTCCACGGCCGACGGAGCGAACGCGGCGAACGACAGTACGACGAACGCCGACGGGGCGGTGCAGCTCACCGTCCCGGACGGCGCGGACGCCGAGACCAAGAAGACGTACATCCAGCAGAACACCCTTGCGGCCTGCATGAAGAAGCAGGGCTTCACCTACACACCGCACGTGGCGGCGGCCGGCGGCGACGCCGTCTACGTAGGGCTGGACGCGGAGGACTACGCGGCGGCGAAGAAGTCCCGGGAGAAGTACGGGTTCGGCAACTACGCCGCCGCCGTCTACCCCGACGACCCCAATGCCCCCTTCAGCAACCCCGGAGGGAAGGCGGGAGAAAAGCGGACCGACGGCGTCGCCGACGACGACGAGAAGGGGTTCACCCCCGCCCAGCAGGAGGCGTACGAGGAGGCGCTGGTGGGCCCCCAGGCCAAGTCCAAGGCGGACGAGAAGATCGGCGGCTGCGAACTCAAGGCGTCGATAGCCGTGAACGGACACGTGCTGAGCGCCGCCGAGCGGAAAAAGGCGGCGAACGCCAAGGCGGAGGCGAACCGCGCGAACGGTCTCGAGCTCAACGGCGACGCCCAACTGGTGCAGCTCGCCCAGGGGTACGCCACCTGCCTGAAGGCACAGGGCATCCCGGTCAGCACCACTCAGCCGACCGGTATGTCCGACATGGTGCGGCTGGGGCAGAACGTGCCGGAGAACCACTTCAGCATGTCCAAGGCGGAGGCGCTGCCGCTGCTCACCAAGGAGATCGACCTCTCCCTGAAGGACCTGGAGTGCGGCAAGAAGTTCCGGGCCGCGTACTTCCCCAAGGAGAAGGCCCACCCGTACTACGGCGACAACGCATGAGCCGGTTCAGCAGCCGTAAGCACCTGGGCGCGCTGGTCGGCGCGGTGGTCCTGGTCGGCGCGGGCGGCTGGATCGCCGGCACGCAGGTGCGCTCGCCCGCCGACGCCGCCGCCGCGCACACCGCGCCGAAGGCCGGCCCGGTGACCGTGGCCGTCCAGCGGCAGTCCCTCACCGCGACCGTGGTGGCGTCGGGGTCCGTCGAGTTCGCCTCGCCGCGTCCGCTCGCGCTGGCCGGCGCGGTCGGCACCGGAGCGTCCGCGACCGCGGGCGGAGAGGGCGCGGAGCAGCGGATCACCAAGGCACCGGTCGCCGGTACCAAGGTCAAGGAGGGCGACGTACTGATGGCGGTCAACGGCCGTCCGGTGCTCGCGCTGAGCGGAACCGTACCGATGTACAGGGCGCTGGGCCCAGGTGCCTCCGGCGACGATGTGAAGCAGCTCCAGAAAGCGTTGCACCGGCTCGGATTCTTTTCCGGATCGATCAGCGGCAACTACGGCCAGGGCACCGCGTCGGCGGTCACCAGCTGGTACACGAGCAAGGGGTACGAGGCCCAGAAGCCCAGCGCGGACGACGAGCAGCAACTGGGCCAGTTGCAGCAGGCGGTGTCCGCCGCCCAGCAGACGCTGCTCACGACCAACAGCACGAGCGGCAGCAGCGGCGACGAAACGGAGACAGGGACAGCGGCGGGGACGGATGCGGGGACGGATGCGGGCGCGAGCGGCAGTACGAGTTCGCCGAACCCGCAGTCCAGCACCGACGCGCAGATCCACCAACTGCAGCTCGAATCCGCGAGGAAGGCGCTGAACATGGCGAACGCCGCGCTCAGCACCTTCCAGGCCTCCTATGGGACGAAGGTCCCGGCCGGCGAGGTCGTCTTCTTCCCGAAGCTGCCCGTACGGCTGAACAAGGTGACGGTGAAGACGGGGGACACCGCGTCCGGCCCGATCGGCACCGTGACCAGCTCCGACCTGGAGGTGCAGGCGGTCGTCCCCGGCGCGGACGCCGAACTGCTGCGGAAGGGCATGGCCGTCGAGCTGACGACGACGGACGGCAAGAAGGCGGCTGGCACCGTGTCGGCGCTCGGCGCCGACGCCGCGTCCTCGACGACAGCGGCGACGGGCTCGGGCGACGACAGCGAGGGATCCACCGGGACGACCTCGGGGGACACCGGGAGCGAATCCGCCGGCACCTCCGCTACCGACTCCTCGGCCCCGGTCCAGCTGCGGATCTCCGTGCCCAACTCCGGCGAGCTGGCCGACGAGGCCGAGGCCGCGGTGAAGGTGACCATCAAGATCGGCGCCTCGGACGGCAAGGTGCTGGTCGTACCGCTCGCCGCGATCCGCACCTCGTCCGACGGAAAGGTCCGGGTGCAGGTCGAGCGCGGCGGCAGGCTGAGCGACGTCCACGTCACCGTCGGGCTCTCCGCGGCCGGTCTCGTCGAGGTGAAGCCGACCGGCGGCACGCTGGAGCAGGGCGACAAGGTGGTGGTGGGCGAGTGACCCCCGGTCCTGTCCCGGTCCCCGGCCCCGACTTCGCCACCGTCCCCATCCCCGTCGTCTCCGATGCGACCGCCGTCATCGAACTCACCGGTGTGGAGCGGACCTTCGACTCCGAGCCCCCGGTGCGCGCGCTGCGCGGTGTGAACCTGACGGTCCGGCGCGGCGAGCACCTCTCGATCGTCGGCCCTTCCGGCTCGGGGAAGTCGACGCTGCTCAACACGCTGGGCCTGCTCGACCGTCCCACCTCCGGTACCTACCGGCTCGACGGCGTCGAGACCACCGGGCTCGGTGACCTAGAACGCACGGCGCTGCGCGGCAGCCGTATCGGGTTCGTGTTCCAGTCCTTCCACCTCCTGCCGTACCGCACCGTCGACGAGAACGTCATGCTGGCCGAGGCGTACCGCAGGCCACGCCCGGGGCTCGGCCGCGGTACCCGTCTGGCCCGCGCCCGGGAGGCGCTGGACCGGGTCGGGCTCGGGCACCGGTCGGGCTTCAGGCCCGACCGGCTCTCCGGCGGCGAACGCCAACGCGTCGCCATCGCACGGGCGTTGATCAGCGATCCCGCGCTGCTGCTCTGCGACGAGCCGACCGGCAACCTGGACAGCGAGAACACCCTCTCCGTGCTGGAACTCTTCGACGACCTGTGCGCCCAGGGCATGACCCTGGTGCTCATCACCCACGACGAGACGGTCAGCCGCCGCGCGGGCCAGCGTGTCCGCATCACCGACGGCCGCCTCACCCAGGAGTCCGAGTGAAACTCGCGACGAGGGCGCCGGGGAGGGCACGGACGAAAGCGACACCGGCCGGGACCCGCATCGAACGCCCCTGGATGGACCCCCGGGACCTGTGGACGGAAGCTCTCGCGGGCGTCATGGCCCGCCCCGTACGGTCCGCCCTGACCACACTCGGCACCGTGCTCGGCATCACCACGCTGGTCATCACCATCGGGGTGGCCTCCACGGCCGGCAACCAGATCGTCGGCCGGTTCGACGCGCTCACCGCGACCTCGGTGACCGTGACCGTGCCGCCGGTGCAGCCTGGTTCGGACGACAAGCCGCTGGTGGACTGGTCGGGGACCGACGCTGTCCGGCGGCTGGCCGGCGTGGACTCGGCCGCCGCCCTCGCCGACTCCCCACTGACCAACAGCGTCCAGGTGCGGTCCAACGACGTGAAAGCGCCCGGCGACGTCTCCGGCCAGACCCTTGCCGTGGTGGCCGCCTCGGCCGGCCTGCCCGCCGGGGTACGCGGTGCGATGACCTCCGGGCGGTTCTACGACGTCGGCGACATCGCCCGGCACGCCCAGGTGGCGGTCCTCGGCGACCAGGCGGCACGACTGCTCGGCATCAAGCGGGTGGAGGACTCCCCGGCGATCTTCTTCCAGGGCCAGTCGTACACCGTCATCGGCATCCTCGGCGGCATCAGGCGCGAGCAGCGCCTGTCCACCGCCGTGATGCTCCCGCCCACCACCGCGGCGGACCGCCTCGGCCTGGAGGACGTCACCCAGGTACTCATCAACACCGCGCTCGGCGCGGCCCGGCAGGTGGCACGCCAGGCGCCGATCGCCCTGGCCCCCGGGCAGCAGAACTCCCTCGCCGTGGACGCGCCGCCGGACATGACCAAGGCCCGCGACGGCGTCCAGAACGACGTCAACGGCCTCTTCCTCGTCCTCGGCCTGGTCTCCCTCGTGGTCGGTGCGATCGGCATCGCCAACGTCACCCTGGTGACTGTGATGGAAAGGGTCGGCGAGATCGGGCTGCGGCGCGCGCTGGGCGCCTCGCGACGGCAGGTGGCCGGCCAGTTCCTCCTGGAGTCGACGACGATCGGCCTGCTCGGCGGCATCGTCGGCGCGGCCCTGGGCATCGCCGTCGTGGTGTGTGTCGCCGTCTTCAAGGAGTGGACCCCGGTCCTGGACCTGAACCTCGCCCTCGGCGCCCCGCTCGCCGGAGCCCTCGTCGGCCTGCTCGCCGGTCTCTACCCGTCGCTGCGCGCCGCCCGGATGGAACCGGTGGACGCGCTCCGGGCACCTTCCTAGACCGGCACCCTCCCCAGGTTTGTCAAAGCCGAATGGCCGAGGCAGAAAAAGAAACACCGTGTTCAGTTCGAGAAAAAGAAAAGAATGAGGAGAATTTCCATGGCTATCAGCAAGATCATCACCCCCGCGGCGGCTGCCAGGCGCGCGGCGGAGGCGCGGCGGAACGCCGTCCTGGAGCGTAAGCAGCGGGCGGCCGCCCGGGCCCGCATGCTGCAGGCCGCTCGCCGTCGCCCCATCGGCGGCTGATGAATTGACACCGGAGGGCGGGCCTTCGGCATTACGCCGGGGCCCGCCTTTGGTGGTTGCGCGGATTCCGCAGGCAGCGAAATGGAATGAGGGAAGAACGTTGACCATGCTCGGAGACCAGCCGACCATGCAGTTCCGCGTGGTCGAACCGGAGCCCGCCCGGTCGACCGGCCGGCGTGGCGGCTCCCCGCGCAGCCGTGTACACGGCCGTCACCGGCGCCCCGTCATGGACAGCGCCGACCACGGTGGGGCCGACCGTGACGGGACCGAGCACGACAGGGCCGGCCACGGCAGCGCCTACGAGACCGTTCCGGATCAGGAACAGACCGGGGCGGAGCAGGCGGTCCACGCCGGCGTCCCGGTCCGCCAGGCGGTCAGCCGTTTCTGGCCGCTGACCAAGGGGGACCGCTCCTGGCTGGTGCTGATCTGCGTCTGTGTGGTGCTTGCGGCCCTCGCCGAGACAGCGTCGATCCTGCTGTTCAGCGAACTGACCGACAACGCGCTCCAGGCCGGTTCGCTCTCCGCGTTCTGGGCCCCGGCCGGCATGTGGTTCGCCGCGGCGCTGCTCGGCGCGTTCGTCGGTTACATCGGCAACTCGCTCGCGGTCTGGACCGCCGAACGCTTTGTGATGCGGCTGCGGGAGAAGGTCTTCGCCCACGTTCAGACCCTCCCGCCCGACTTCTTCGGCCGTCACCGCACCGGCGATCTGGTCGAGCGTCTCACCGGGGACGTCGAGTCGATCGAGCAGATGGTGGTCTCCGGTGCGGTCGGTACCGTCTCAGCCGTCTTCAGCACGGTGCTCTTCTCCGCCGCCGCGCTCTATCTGCGCTGGGATCTCGCGCTGGCCACCTTCACGATGGCCCCGCTGTTCTGGCTGGCCGCCAAGCGGTTCTCCGGTCGCGTCAAGATCGTCGCCCGGCAGGAGCGGGTCGCCGACGGTGCGATCACCTCGGTGGTCGAGGAGTCACTCGGCCACATCGTCCTGACCCAGGCCTACAACCGCGGTCGGGCCGAGGAGAAGCGGCTGCGCCGCGAGGCCCGCGCCTGGATGCGCGCCTCGGTGACCGGCGCCCGCCTCAGCGAGCTCTACGAACAGCTCGTCGAGGTCGTCGAGACGCTCTGCGTGCTCATCGTGATCGGGCTCGGCGCCTGGGAGATCTCCAAGGGCCGGATGACCATCGGTCAACTGCTGGCCTTCGCCGCTTTCCTGGGCTACCTGTACCCGCCGATCCGCTCTCTCGGCCAGCTCGGCCTGACCCTGACCGCCGCCACCGCCGGCGCCGAGCGGCTGCTGGAGATCCTCGACGCCCGGGCCGCCGTCACCGACCCGGCACCCGGCAGCGCGGTCGAGCTGCGCCGGGTACGCGGCGAGATCGAGTTCCACCAGGTCGGCTTCCGCTACCCCGGCGCTGCCAAGGACTCCCTCAGCGCGGTGTCGTTCACGGCCCGTCCCGGTGAACTGGTCCTGATCACCGGCGCGAGCGGGGCCGGCAAGTCCACCGTCTCCAAGCTGCTGCTGCGCTTCTACGACCCGGCTGCCGGGCTGATCCGGCTGGACGGGGTCCCCCTGGACCGGCTGCCGGTGGAGTTCCTGCGGGAAAACGTCGCCCTGCTGCCCCAGGAGACGCTCATCCTGCACGACTCCATCCACGAGAACATCGCCTGCGGCCGGCCGGGCGCCTCCGACACCGACGTCGTCCAGGCCGCCCGCGACGCCGACGCGCATGAGTTCATCGCCGCCCTCCCCGACGGCTACGGCACGCCGATCGACCCGCACACCGCGGAACTCTCCGGCGGCCAGCTCCAACGCATCGCCATCGCCCGCGCGATGCTCCGCGACGCGCCGGTACTCGTCCTCGACGAGCCCACCACCGGCCTGGACGCGCCGACCGCGCGCCGGGTCGTCGAACCGCTGCGCCGCCTGATGCGGGGCCGTACCACCATCATGATCACTCACGATCTGAACCTCGCCCGGGACGCCGACCGTATCCTCGTACTGGACCACGGCCGCCTCGTCGAAGCCGGTACCCACCACGAGCTGATGGCCCACGGCGGCTCATACACCTACCTCCACCGCTCGCAGGACAACAGCACCGGGCAGCTCACGGAGTCGCGGTAGCCCTTTCCGTCCGTGGGCGTTCCGTGGCCGATCTCGGTCGGTTTCCAGTGCTGCGGGCCGCCGTCGAAGGCCGTCACCCCGTCGGGCCGTGGCCTGTTGCCCCTGGTTGATCTTGACTGGGTCCGTCCGGTACGACGACGAGGCCGATGACACGACGGATGCGGCCGCCATCTCCGGCGCGGTCGGCCCGGGCGAGGACCGCGGCCTCGATCTCCTCGCCCCGTACCGCGAACTCCTCTTCGGTCAGCCATACCGCTGCCTGCCGGTAGACCACACCGTCCGAGGTCGGATCGGCGTCCTCGTGGGCGAGGTAGCGGTCGAAATCCGCCATCAACGATGCTGCGAACGTGGTGCGGGCCCGCCGATGGTCCTTGCGTGTCATCGCCGCCGTGCGGCGGGGTCGACGCCCGCCGACAGGTCGAAGGCGTCGAAGGCCGGGGTTGCGCTGGAAGCCGCGAGTGATGAGGGGAGGGCACCCATCGTCCCCGGGAGGGCAAGGCAGGGCGGGGACCCGGGGTCAGGACGCCGAGACCCGTGTGAACCGTCCCGCCACCCTCAGGTCCGCCTCGACGGCGGTCGCCGTCAGCGTCAGTTCGGGGAGGATGTCGCGGACGTACTCCTCGACCGTACGGCGGGCCACATGGGTCGCCGTGTTCAAGGCGGCGACCACCCGCCCCGTACGGTCCCGCACCGGAACCGCGATCGAGCGCAGCCCCGCCTCCAGCTCCTCGTCGACCAGGGCGTAGCCCTGCGAACGGACCGTCTCCAGGGCCGCCGCCAGCGCCGCCGGGTCGGTCAGCGTGTGCGGGGTCAGCGCGCGCAACTCGTGGTCCTTGGCCGGTGCGTCCGCCAGCAGCACCCGCCCCAGTGCCGTCGCGTACGCAGGAAACCGCGTGCCCACCGCGATGTTCACGCTCATCACCCGGCTCGTCGCGACCCGGGCCGTGTACTGGATGTCGTCGCCGACGAGGATCGCCAGGGACGCCGACTCGTGGATGCGGGAGGCGAGGGCGGTCAGGTGAGGGAGCGCCAGGTCGGGGAGGGTCGTACGGGACAGGGGCGGGAAGCCGAGGGACAGCACCCGGGGGGTGAGGGCGAAACGGCGGTCGCCGGACGCGGCGATCAGGCCCAGGTGCTCGTACGTGATCAACGCCCTGCGGGCTGTCGCCCGTGCCAGCCCCGTCGCCTGGGCGACCTCCGTCAGGGTCAGTTCGGCGCGGCCCTCGCCGAACGCCGTCAGGACCGTCAGGCCGCGGGCCAGGGACTCGACGAACTCCCGGCCCAGTTCCTGCTTGGACGCGCCCGTCCAGGTCGCGAGTCCGCAGGGAGCGGCGAGGGACTCGCCCCGCGGAGCCTCGCGCGCGTCCTCCGCCAGGTCCTCCTCCATCGCCCGTACCGCCGAACGCAGCCTGGGCAGAAGGGAGTTGTGCAGATCCTCCGCCGTGTGCCGGCTCGTGTGGCTCACGACGCTCGCCACGCACGCGATCGTGCCGGTACGCGGGTCTCGTACCGGCACGGACACCGCCACCAGCCCCGGTTCGATCAACTGGTCGTCCAACGCCCAGCCGTCCTGGCGCACTTGGGCGGCCCACCGCTCGAAGTCGGGCCCGGGCGACGACCGTACGGGCACGGCCGTGAACCCCGCGTCCGTCGGATCGGCCGCCCGCCGCTCCCGCCAGCGTCGCCACTCCAGGTCCGTCCACTCCGTCGCGAACAGCGGTCCTGGCGCGGTGCGTTCGGCCGGCAGCAGGTCGCCGATGCGGAAGCTGAGGGACATCGCGCGGCGGCGGGTGGCCTGGTGGATGAAGCGGATGCCGTCCCGGTCGGCGACCGCGAGCGACACCGACTCGTCCAGCTCGTCGGCGAGGGCGTCCGCGCGCGCGTCGAGGAGGGACGGCAGGCGCAGGGCGGCGAGATAGGCGTTGCCCAGTTCCATGATCCGGGGGGTGAGAACCGCGTCCCGGCCGACGAGACGCACGTACCCCATGCGCGCGAGCGTCGCGGTGATCCGGTCGACCGTGGAACGCGCGAGCCCGGTGGCCCGTTCGAGCCCACTGAGGCTCAACACGCCCCCCGCCTCGGTCAGTTGGCGCACCACCGCGACCCCACGGATCAACGGCGCGACCGCCTCGGCGGGCACAGCGGCGGTGTGGTCGTCCATCGTGGTGTCGCTGGGCATCGATTCTCCGGTACGACGATCTCGGCAGCCCTACGGTAAGCCCGAGGCCGACGGCCTCGTCGCCGACGGCGCTGCGGTGGGCCCGCGTGCCGGATCTGCACCGCCGCGACAGTTCTACGGCGGGTCCGCGCCCGGCACCCTCACCGCAGAGGGCCCAACGGCGCCCCATGACAGTCCCGCGCTCCCACGCCCTCATCGCCTCCGAACCCGCGACACCGGCTTTAGGAGAGCCGTGCTCCATCCACTGAGCCGCGCCTGCCACGTCTGTCCGCCCGCCTGTACCTCCACCCCCGCCCCCTACCGCGTCCGCGTCACCGTCACCCGATAGTCCCCCGCCGCATCCGCCCCCGTGACCCCCACCCGGATCCCCTTCCCCGGGTCGCTGAAGGTCTCGCCCGCGGTGAACGGTGCGTCCGACAACTCGGCGTGGACGTTGGGGCTTCGGGTGCAGCCGCCGCTGTTCCGGTGGGCGTCGTACACCTTCACCGGGCCCATGCCCGTGTCCACGTCCGCCTCCACCTTGTAGATGAGGACGCCCGGGCGGCACACCGCCTCGTCGTTGCCCTCGCGGGTGCGCAGTTCCAGGGCGTAGCCCGTGCGTCGGGTGAGGGGGACGAAGACCAGGCGGGTGCCGGTGGTGCCGGGGTGTTCCAGGGGGGTCAGGGTGTACTCCGAAGTGCCCCTGGTCATCGCGCAGTTGACCTGGGACGGGTCCAGCCAGCCGAGTTTCCACTTGTGCCAGCCGAGGAGGTCGTTGTTGGCGCCCCAGTCCTCGCTCATGATGTCCCAGTGGCCGACCGCGCCCCCGCCCTCCTGGGTGTAGAGGTCGGGCAGGCCGAAGACGTGGCCGTTCTCGTGGGGGAGGACGCGGTAGCCGGTCTGGGAGTAGGAGCCGGAGCCGTCGTCCTGGCGGGAGTAGACGAAGGACGCGTTGGAGACCGGGACGCCGTCGGCGACCGGGGCCTCCGTGTTGCCGGCGAACGTCACCGACAGGACCGTGTCGAGGGCGGACGGCCCGGCGTTCGGGGTGACCAGGACGTTCAGGAGGTCGTACTGGCGGAAGTCCACGGTCGGGTCCGCCGCGGCCACGATGTCCTGGACGAGCTGCCGGTACCCGGGGTCGAAGGGCGCGCCGCGCTCTATGCCGTAGGACCTGAAGGGCTTGGGCATGCGGAGCCAGTGGGTGACCGGGGTCTCGGGGCGGTAGTCGAGGCGGCCGTAGGAGCTGCTGGCGAACCACTCCTGGGTCTTCGGGAAGAACTCGCGGTACCGGTCCATGGCGGTGCCCTCGCCGGGGGCGTCGGAGAAGTCGACCATCAGGGTCAGGGCGTGGACCGTGCCGGTGGAGCGGGAGTAGCCGCCGGGGGTGGGGATGCCCTCGGACATCTGGACGTCCAGGGGGCCGTTGATCATGCAGGAGCCGAGTGCGGAGGTGCGGGCGAGCGCGACCGGGCCCGCCGCCGTCGTGGCGCCCGGGGTGAGGTGCCCGGTGCCGGCCGAGGTGCTGACCGCGAGGGTCAGGACGGTCACGGACGCGAGGGCGGCCACGCGGCGCGGGCGTATCCGACGGCTGGGCTGCATGCAGGGACCCTTCGCGCCAACGGCAGCCGCCGGTCTCCGGCTGCACCCTTTCGATCACCCTGTGTCGTGTGCCGCGAGGGCGCGCGCTGGAGGCGACCGACCGTGTGGTTCTCGCTGGTGGGGGGCCGAACGGGGAGCCCCGCAGGGGCGCCGGGCGACGATCCAAACCGGGATCCCGGCAGATGTGACTCAGGTCACATCAGAACAATCGCGGAGGTGGAAATAACTGGGGAGCGTCTCCCCGTTTAGCCATGTGTCCGAACGAAACGGGGATTGCCTCCCCGGATCGCCTCAGCAGTCCAAGACCTTCAGGAGTACGCCGTGACGACCGCGACCCCCGTACAGCGAAAGGTGACCCGGCCGCGCGCCGACGCTTTGCGCAACCGGGAGCGGATCGTCACCGCCGCCCGCGAGATGTTCGTCGAGTTCGGCCCCGATGTGCCGCTCGACGAGATCGCCCGCCGGGCCGGCGTCGGCAACGCCACGCTCTACCGGAACTTCCCGGACCGTGACGCCCTCGTCCGCGAGGTCGTCTGCTCGGTCATGGACCGGATCGCGGAGGGCGCGGAGGTGGCGCTCGCCGAGACCGGCGACGCCTTCACCGCGCTGGAACGTTTCGTGCACGACTCCGCGGACGAACGGGTCGGCGCGCTGTGCCCGATGATGGCCAGCACGTTCGACCACTTCCACCCGGACCTGGAAGCCGCCCGCCAGCGGGTCGAGGAGCTCATCGGCGAGGTCATGGAACGGGCCAGGAAGGCCGGGCAGCTCCGGTCCGACGTGGGCGTCGGTGACGTGATGGTCGCCGTGGCCCAGCTCAGCCGGCCCCCGGCCGGCACCGGCTGCCTCAGCGCCGACCGCTTCGTACACCGACACCTGCAGCTGTTCCTGGACGGACTGCGGGCCCCGGCCCGCTCGGTCCTGCCCGGCACCGCCGCGACCATGGAGGATCTCCGGCAGCCCTGACCGATTAGTTCAGCGCTTCACCTCAGTCCCAACTCCGACACCAAGCTCCCGGCAGGCGCCGCGGAACCGGCGACAAGCCGTCCCCGAAGACACCCTTTTTCCGTCACGAAGTCCCGAAGTGGGTACCACCATGTCTGAAACAGCCCGAAGCGCCCCAGGCGCTCTCGACAAGGGCGGCAAGGCCTCCGAGGCCGAGCACGAAGCCCATTCCAACCGCTGGAAGGCGCTCGCGTTCATCGCGCTCGCCCAGCTGATGGTCGTGCTCGACGCGACCATCGTGAACATCGCCCTCCCGTCGGCCCAGACCGACCTGGGCATCTCCGACGGCAACCGGCAGTGGGTCGTCACGGCCTACGCCCTCGCCTTCGGTGGTCTGCTGCTCTTCGGCGGCCGCATAGCCGACCTGTGGGGCCGCAAGCGCGCCTTCGTCGTCGGTCTGACCGGCTTCGCCGCCGCGTCCGCGCTCGGCGGTGTCGCCACCACCGGCGCGATGATGTTCGGCGCCCGTGCTCTCCAGGGCGCGTTCGGCGCACTGCTCGCACCCGCCGCGCTCTCCCTGCTCGCCGTGATGTTCACGGACGCCAAGGAGCGTGCCAAGGCGTTCGGCATCTATGGCGCGATCGCCGGTGGCGGCGGCGCCGTCGGCTTCATCCTCGGCGGTGTGCTGACCGAGTACCTCGACTGGCGATGGACGTTCTTCGTGAACATCCCGTTCGCGATCGTCGCCGCGCTCGGCGCGTACTTCGTCATCCGCGAGCCGGAGGGCGGCCGCAACCGCAACCCGCTCGACATCCCGGGCGTGCTCCTGTCGACCCTCGGCCTGGTCTCGCTCGTCTACGGCTTCACCCGCGCCGAGTCCAACGGCTGGGGCGACTCCTCCACCGTCGCGCTCTTCATCGCGTCCGCGGTCCTGCTGGTCTCGTTCGTGATCGTCGAGGCGAAGGTCAAGGCCCCGCTGCTGCCGCTGCGCGTGATCACCGACCGCAACCGCGGCGGTATCTACCTCTCGCTCGGCATCGCCATCATCGCGATGTTCGGCACGTTCCTCTTCCTCACCTACTACCTCCAGGTCGTGAAGGGCTTCACGCCGATCAAGACCGGCTTCGCCTTCATGCCGATGATCGTCGGCATGATGGTCGGCTCGACCCAGATCGGCACCCGCCTGATGACCCGCCTGCCGGCCCGCCTGCTCATGGGCCCCGGCTTCCTGGTCGCCGCGGTCGGCATGCTCCTGATGACGCAGCTGGAGATCGGCTCGTCGTACGCCTCGATCATCCTGCCCGCGATGCTGCTGCTCGGTCTCGGCATGGGTACGGCGTTCATGCCGGCCATGTCCCTGGCCACCCTGGGCGTCGAGCCCCGGGACGCGGGTGTCGCCTCCGCGATGGTCAACACCTCGCAGCAGGTGGGCGGCGCCATCGGTACGGCCCTGCTGAACACGATCGCCGCGTCCGCGACGACCGCGTACATCAAGGACCACATCGCCGGCGCGGGTACCTCCAAGACCCAGCAGCAGCTCGTCCAGCTCCAGGGTCAGGTGCACGGCTACACCAACGCCATCTGGTTCGCCGTCGGCATGCTGGTCGCGGCCGCGGTCATCGTCTCGGTCCTCGTCAACGCCGGCAAGCAGGGTTCCGACCCGGTCGCCTCCGGTGACGGTGACGGTGTCGAGGACGAGTTCAAGATCCCGGTCGTCGCCCACTGACGGCACCCGCACCGGTCGTACCCCCTTCGCACCATCCGTACGTACGGGGAAGGGGACGCCCCGTACGTACGACTCCCAGGAACTGCCCTGGTTCTCGCCTGAGTTGAGCGGCTCAGCGGAGCCAGGGCAGGTCCGCACCCGCTTCGTTCGGCTGAAGTCCCTCGGCGACGATCTCCATGATCTCGCCGAGGGACTTCTGCTGTTCCGGCGTCAGCCGCTCGAACAACGCCTGCCGTACGGCGGTCACATGGCCCGGCGCGGTCCGGCTGAGCACGCCGTAGCCCTCGTCGGTCAGCACCGCGAACTGGCCGCGCTTGTCGGAGGGGCAGTCCTCGCGGCGCACCCACCCGTTCTTCTCCAGCCGCGCGATCGCGTGCGAGAGCCGGGAGCGGGTGATCTTCGCGTTCATGGCCAGCTCGGTCATCCGCAGCCGGCGGTGCGGGGCCTCGGCGAGCTGGACGAGGAGGCCGTAGTAGATGTGCGGCATGCCCGCGTCGCGCTGGAGCTGGCGGTCCAGATGGTCCTCCAGGAGGGTGCTGGCGTGCATGTAGAAGCGCCAGACGCGCTGCTCCTCGGCGCTGAGCCAGCGGGGTTCTGCGGAAGCGGGTGCCGTGTTCATGCACTCCACTGTACGAGAGCTCTCCTTGAAGGTTAAACAAATGGGGCGTAAGCTCTCGCCCAGGAAGTTTGAGAGTTCAAGCATTGAGTTCGATCAAGGTTCGACCCTGGGGAGTGACCGTCATGTCCACCGCCGCACCGGAGCGCATGCCCGCCCTCTATCTCAGCCACGGCGCCCCGCCCCTCGCGGACGACCCGATCTGGCCCGGCGAACTCGCCGCCTGGTCCGCCGACCTCCCCCGCCCCAAGGCGATCCTCATGGTCTCCGCCCACTGGGAGGAGGCCCCCCTCGCCCTCGGCGCCACCGACCGGGTCCCCCTCGTCTACGACTTCTGGGGCTTCCCCGAGCACTACTACCAGGTCCGCTACGACGCCCCGGGCGCCCCCGAACTCGCCGAGTCCGTACGGAAGTTGCTGCGCGCCCCGGGCATCCCCGTACAGGACGTCCCGGACCGCGGCCTCGACCACGGGGCGTACGTCCCGCTCGTCGAGATGTTCCCGGCCGCCGACATCCCGGTCCTCCAGGTCTCCATGCCGACCCTCGACCCGGCGAAGCTGATGGACATCGGCCGCAAACTCGCCCCGCTGCGCGACGAGGGCGTCCTGATCGTCGGCTCCGGTTTCTTCACCCACAACCTCGCCGCACTGCGCCACACCGGCGGGGGAGTGCCCACCTGGTCCTCCGAGTTCGACGACTGGGGCCGGCACGCGCTGGAGTCCCGCGACTGGGACGGCCTGCTGGACTTCCTCCACAAGGCCCCGGCCGGGCGCTACGCCCACCCGCGCACCGAGCACTTCGCCCCGCTGTTCGTCGCCATGGGTGCGGCGGAGGCGGCCGGCGAACTGGATGCGCCGGAGTCCGTGAACCCGTCCGTGATCGACGGGTTCTGGATGGGGATGGCGAAGCGGTCGGTGCAGTTCGGCTGAGGCGAGGCCTCGACCGTCCTGACGGGCCTTACAACTCCTTCTCGTACCAGGCGACATCCCAGTAGCGGCCGAACTTCCGGCCCACCTCCCGGTGGGTGCCGATGTACCGGAACCCGAAGCGTTCATGCAGCCGCGTGGACGCTTCGTTGGGCTGTGCGATGCCCGCGTACGCCCGGTGCACGTCCTCGTCCGCCAGCGCCTCGAACAGGGCCTTGTAGAGCAGCGTGCCGATGCCCCGGCCGCCCGCGTCCGGGGCCAGGTAGACCGTGACCTCGACCGAGGTCGAGTAGGCGGGCTTCGTCCGGTAAGGGCTGGATGTGGCGTAGCCGAGGATTCGCTGTGAGTTCCCTTGGAAGATCCCGTCCACGGCAACCTTCAGGCGGTATGGCCCGTCTTCAGGGTGGGAGAGCAGCCAAGGGCGACGCTCCTCCGGCGCGAAGAGGGCGGTGTCGAAAGTGATCGGCGTCTCGCGTACGTAGTGGTTGTAGATGTCCGTGAGGGCGTCGAGGTCACTCTCGACTCCCGACCTGACCTGCACCTCTGTACGTTCCGACGACATCGTTACCCCCTTGTGGCCGGACAGGGTACTGCAAGATCAGAAAAATAGGGGAGCGGGTTGGGAATTCTGTCCGGATTCCAGTCGTTGTTTCCATCAGATGCAGGGCACACGAGAAGAGTGCTACGGCATCGAAGGAACACCTGCTGACCCTCCCCCAGTGCCAAAGGGCCTGGGGGGACCCCCATTCGCAAGGGAGCACGCATGGCAACCCGTGCCGTCGCCCGTCGTAAGTCCGCCTCCGGCGAGACCTCCGGCGTGGCGCGCAGTGTTCGCGCCCATGGCGGCGAGATCGCCGACCGCGACCTGGTCGGCATGTATCTCGACGAAATCGCGCGCACACCGCTGCTCGACGCCGCCAAGGAAGTCGAGCTTTCGCAGACCATCGAAGCGGGCGTGTTCGCGCGCCAGGTCCTCGACGGCGAGGAGAAGTCCCAGGCGGACGCCTCTCGCGCCGAGTTGGAGGCCCTGGTCGCCGAAGGGGAGCGTGCCAAGGACGTCTTCATCCGTTCCAACCTCCGCCTGGTCGTCGCCGTGGCCCGCCGTTACCCCCGTAGCGGCCTGCCCCTGCTCGACCTGATCCAGGAGGGCAACGCGGGCCTGGTGCGCGCGGTCGAGAAGTTCGACTACCGCAAGGGCTTCAAGTTCTCGACGTACGCGACCTGGTGGATCCGCCAGGCCATCACCCGCTCCATCGCCGACCAGTCCCGGACCATCCGGCTGCCCGTCCACCTCGTGGAGGAGCTGGGCCGGATCCGCCGGGTGCAGCGCGAGTTCAACCGCAAGAACGGGCGGGAACCCGAACACGCGGAGATCGCCGCCGAGTTGGAGTCGACCCCGGAGCGCGTGACGAACGTCCTGGACTGGGCGCGCGACCCGGTCTCGCTGAACATGTCGGTGGACGACGACGGCGACACGCAGTTCGGCGACCTCCTGGAGGACACCTCCGCGGTCTCGCCCGAGCAGTCCGTCATGACCCTGCTGCGCAGCGAGGAACTGGACGACCTGATCGGCCGCCTCGACCAGCGCACGGCCTCCATCATCAAGATGCGGTACGGCATGGAGGACGGCCGGGAGCGCACGCTCACCGAGGTCGGCAAGGAGCACGGCCTGACGCGCGAGCGCATCCGCCAGATCGAGAAGCACGCACTGCTGGAACTGAAGAAGCTGGCCAGCCAGACCGGCTTCGACGCGGCGGCCTGAGCCTCCGGCCTCCGTTCCGGGTAGCCGCGGGGGCGCGTACGAGTTCGGTACGCGCCGCACCGCGTACGCCCGGTGGCGGCAGGCCGCGCGAACATGGCTGTGTAACGCCGCTTCAACCTGCTGGGCCCTGGGAACAAGACTTCAGGGCCCAGGAGTTGGGGTCCGGGGCCACGCCCCGAGATCCCCTGAGCCAAGTCCCGACGCACTACCCCCCCCGGCGCCGGGACTCTCCCGAACCGGGCTCCGGCGCCTGTCCCCCCAGGCGTCGGGGCCCGGTTCTTTTCCTGGGCCGGGCGTCTCCGGGGGCACGCGGTACGGGGCATGCGGGTCGGTGAGGCGTCGGCATGCGGGGTCGGTACTGCGTAGGCATGCTGGGACAGCGGGGCGTCGGCATGCTGGGACGGCGGGGCACCCCGTACCTGAACCCCGGGGTGGCCCGCCGAATGGCAGATTCTGCCACAGCGGCATAGCCTGCCGGTGTGAGCAGCCCCACCCCAGCACCGGATTCCCTCTCCGCACCGCTCTCGCTGACCGAGCGGCGCAAGGCCGAGACCCGGATGGAGATCGCCCGCGCGGCGGCCGGACTCTTCGTGAAACACGGGTTCCGGGCCACCCGGGCCGAGGACATCGCCCAGAGCGCGGGCATCGCCCCCCGCACGTTCTACCGCTACTTCGCCACCAAGGAAGAGGCCGTCGCCCCGCTCTACGCGGCCGGCGCCCAGCGCTGGGTGGAGGCGGTCCGCGCGGCCCCGCCCGCACTGTCTGTACCGGAGGCCCTGGAACACGGGGTACGCCACACGCTGACCCCCGGGGTCGGCGTCTCCATCAACTCCTGGACCTGGGTCCGCACATTGATCGCCATGGCCGAATCCAGCCCCGCCCTGCGCCGGGTCTGGGCCGAGGTGTGCCAGGCCTCGGAACGGACCCTGGGCGAGATCTTCGCGGAACGCCTCGCCAAGGGCGACGACACCGGAGCCGCCCCGGCTCCGTCCGCGACCTCCCCCGAACTGCGCTTCGCCGCCGCCGTGGCAAGTGCCGCAGTCCGCACGGCTGTTGAGGGCTGGGCGTCCGGGGAGGCGCACGGGGCCGGGGGCGCGGGTACGGGTGGAGGTACGGGTGCGGTGGCGGGGCCGGTGGAACTGGCACTGCGGAATCTGCGGGCGCTACGCGACTTTCCCTGGGGGGAGTTGGGGACGGCACCGGGCCTGGTGTGAGCGCCGCTCACGTGTCCGCACTCCCCGCCCGGCTCAGCCGTCCCCCCAACTCCCGCACGTACCGCACCAGTTCCGCGGGCTCCTGCACCGTGAACTCGAACCCCGGCATCGCCAGCCGTACGGCCAGCCAGCCCACCGCGTCGCCGGTCGTGGCGCGCAGGCGGCAGCTGTGTTCGTCGAGCGGCTCCGGGGTGCCGAGCCAGGACGGGATACGGGCCGCGACGACGTCGGCGGGGGCGGCGAACGTGACGGCGTACTCGTACGTCTCCTGGCGCCGGTGCATCGACTGCCGCAGATACTCCGCCGCGCTTCCCGTCGGCAGCTCGCGCGGGGTGAACCGGGCCCCCGTGGCGAACGGCTGGCTCACCCGGTCGACCCGGAACGTCCGCCAGTCCTCGCGGTCGAGGTCGTAGGCGACGAGGTACCAGCGCTGCCCGGTCGAGACGAGGCGGTACGGCTCCGTCAGACGGCGGGACTCGGTGCCGTCCTTGGCGCGGTAGGCGAAGCGCAGCCGCTCCTGGCCGGCCACCGTCGAGGCCATCACGGTCAGGGTCTCGGGGGCGATGCTCGCACCGTCCCCACTGGTCAGCGGGGTTGTTGCGGCCTGGAGGGTGGCGACCCGGTGCCGTAGCCGCGAGGGCAGTACCTGTTCCAGCTTCGCCAGCGCCCGTACGGAGGCCTCGTCAACGCCCTCGAGCGCGTGCCCGGCGCCCGCGCGCAGGCCGACCGCGATGGCCACCGCCTCCTCGTCGTCCAGCACCAGCGGGGGCATCGCCTTGCCCGCGACGAGCCGGTAGCCGCCGTCGGAGCCGAGCGTCGCCTGCACCGGGTAGCCGAGTTCGCGCAGCCGGTCGATGTCCCGCCGGACCGTGCGCCGGGAGACCCCGAGCCGGTCGGCCAGCTCGCCGCCGGGCCACTCGCGGGGCGTCTGGAGGAGGGAGAGGAGTTGGAGGAGCCGGGCCGGAGTGTCCGTCGTCATGAGTTCCCCGTCGTCGTCATGGATTCGAGGATGCCGTAGAACTAGGACACGATCTGACCTAATGGGGTCATAGCTTCAAGCCATGACCTCCACCGAAACCCTTGTCGACAGCCCGACGGACCTGGCGGACCCCGCAGGCACCAGTGACCGGCGTCGCTGGTTCGCCCTCGCGATCGTGATGACGGCGGCCTTCATGGACCTCGTCGACGTCACGATCGTCAATGTCGCGATCCCGTCGATCCAGCGGGACGCGGGCGCTTCCTTCAGCCAGATCCAGTGGATAACGGCCGGTTACGCGCTCGCCTTCGCCGCCGGGCTGATCACCGGCGGGCGGCTCGGTGACATCCACGGCCGCAAGTGGCTGTTCCTCGTCGGGATCGGCGGCTTCACGCTCGCCTCCGCGCTGTGCGGCTTCGCCGCGAACCCGGAGATGCTGGTCGCCTCCCGCATCCTCCAGGGCGGGATGGCGGCGATGATGGTGCCGCAGGTGCTGTCGATCGTGCACGCGACCTTCCCGGCGCACGAACGGGGCAAGGTGTTCGGCCTGTTCGGCGCGATCGTCGGCCTGGGCGCGGTCTCCGGTCCCTTGCTCGGCGCGCTGCTCACCGAGTGGAACCTCTTCGGCTTGGAATGGCGCCCGATCTTCCTGATCAACCTGCCGGTGGGAATCGCCGGCCTGATCCTCGGCAGCCGTTTCATCACCGAGTCCAAGGCGCCGCGCGCCCTGAAGCTGGACCTCGTCGGCGTCGCCCTGGTCACCCTCGGCCTGCTGATGCTGCTCTACCCGCTCACCCGGGGCGACGAACTGGGCTGGCCCGCCTGGGGGTTCGTGTCGATGTCCGGCTCGATCGGGGTCTTCGTCGCGCTGGTGGCGTACGAGAAGCGGAAGGCCGGGCGGGACGGTTCGCCGCTCGTCGAGCTGTCGCTGTTCGAGGTGAAGAGCTTCGCGGCCGGTATCGCCGTACAGACCGTCTTCGGCATCGGGCTCGGCATCTTCTTCCTGGTCTGGACGCTGTACATGCAGATCGGGCTGGGCTGGAGCCCGCTGCGGGCGGGGCTGACCGGCGTACCGTTCTCGATCGCCGTCTCCGTGGCGGCCGGGATGTCCGTGCAGAAGCTGGTGCCGCGCGTCGGCGGACGCAACGTGCTCCAGGCCGGCGCGCTGGTGATGGTCGTGGGCGTGCTGCTCTACCTCTGGGAGGCGAACCGGTACCAACTGGCCATCGCCTCCTGGCAGATGGCGCTGCCCCTCGTCGTGATGGGCGCCGGCATGGGCCTGATCTTCGCCCCGCTGACCGACACGATCCTCTCCGAGGTGCCGCGCGAGCACGCGGGTTCGGCGTCCGGACTCATCAACACCGTTCAGCAGATGGGCAATGCGCTCGGACTCGGGCTGGTGTCGGTGGTCTTCTTCGGCACGATCGACGACCGGCTGACCCCGGCGGAGGTGGGGCCCGCGTTCGTCAACGCCTTCCAGAACGCGCTGGGTTGGGTGGCCGGGGTGATGGGCGTGATCTTCCTGCTGATGTTCGCGTTGCCGGGGCGGGGAGCCGGGCAGGTGGCGGGACTCGTCGCGGGTCCGGTGGCGGCACCGGTGGCCAAGGAGGGTGAGCCGAGCGGGAGTTGACACGGTTCGGCACCGCAGGAGAGCGCCCCGCCCCGAGGCAGTACGGGGGCGGGGCGCTCGACGCAAACCGCCGGACGATGGCGTACGCCGGTGCGTGTGGGGAGGCGTACGCCGGGCGGTCCGGCGGCGCACTCCGGGGCGAACGCCGTACTACGTACCCGAATGATCGGTTCTGTGGGGAACACGCCGACTTCGGGTGTCTCGTGTGCCCAACTCGCCTGTGCCGCAAGAAAACTGACAGGCCGTGAGTTGTAGGCGTGACGGGCGGGTCGGACGCGAGTGACGAGGGTGCCGGCGCGGCATCGTGGACGGTGTCCTTATTCATTAGTCGACCTTTACGATGTGCGGCGGCGAATCATTGATTTCCGCTCGGGATTCCGTCCGCCGCCCGGACTCGTCGAATTTTCTGTCGGCTTGGATTGCCTCGCGAAAATAAATTCCTGCGGCGGCGGTCGGTTAATCGCGCGGGCCGGAGTGGTGTGCTCCACTGGTTTTGCCGGGAGCGCCTCTGTTTGACGGGCGCGTCGCCCGGGCGGGCTCGTGTTGGCGGAATCTGTTTAATCTTGATCGATAGCAGTCATTTGATAACGCTGTCATGTCCCTGTGGTGGGTGGGAATGCCTTGCTCTCGCACGGGCAAAGGGGACATAAAGCGCGGCCCGCCATGGCGTCCCGACGGCGTGTGTGGAGAGGTGTGCTGTCGGTGACAATCCCCGCTGGTGGGGGTTTTGCCTGGCCATCCCCCTTCGGGGCGTCATTGTCGGCAGGCGGGGAGTGACCCAAACGGCATCCGTGGTGTTTACTGGGCACCGGTCTGATCCTTGGTGGGTCCGGACCATTTCGGGAGGTCTCAGGGGTGGTGCCCTGGGGCCTCTCGTTTTTGCCGTCGGTTTGTGTGGGCGTCATATCCCGGCCACCCGAGAAGGGTCCCGTCACGGCCCCGGGAAGGGTATGGATGACCGGGGTGGCCGTGATCGGTATTTGGGTAAAGGGCGTTTTCTTTCCCCTTCGAATTCCCCGCGATCTTCTGTAATAAAGCCCCATGATCAGGGGTTCCCGAAACGATCTACATTCTCTGCGGGTGCCTTCGAAAACGCGACTGGCTCTTCGCTCGTGGCGAGGGGTACCGTCTATCCCGCGTCACTGTTTCCACCCGCTTCCACCCGCCCCGGCCCCACCAGCCGGGCGGTGCCGCACCTCCCGGAATGTTCCGGACCCACCACCGGAACCCCGCTGACCAGCGGGGTTCCCCTGTGTAACCGCCAAGAGGACTGGACTGGATGAGTACCGTCAACGACGACGGCGTATTCCTGCTGTCGCGCCGCGACTCCCGCGGCACCCCGCTCGTGACACATCGTCACCACCGCGCGCCCCAGAGCGTGTACGCCGGTACACGCGCCGCCACGGCCGCCGGTGCGGGGGAGTGAGCGTGCCCTCGACCGCCGACACCAACAGGCCGACCGACACCAACAGGCCTACAGACACCAACCGGCCTACCGACCTTCTCATGGGCCACGAGGAAAAGCCTGAGGGAAGCTTCCTGCGACGCCTGTCGGCCGAGGACTGGCGTTTTCTGCTGGAGGACGATCTGCGGGGCCGCAGCTTCGGCCAGGACGAGTACCTGCCGATGGCGTCGGACGACCGGAACGTGTACATGATCTGGGACGGCGTCGTACGACAGGACCGCTTCCCGCTCGGCGACTGGGACGGTGCCCCCACCGTCACCCGGTTCCGGGGCGGCGGCCAACTGGTCGGCGAGGCCAAGCTGATCACCCCCGACTCCGCCGTCCGCACCCGGTGCCTGACCAGGACCGTGGTCATCCCCTGCCGCGCGCGCCGCTTCAACGTCCTGCTGAACAGCAGGCCCAAGGTCAAGCTCGCACTCCTGCGCAGCCTCGAAGACCGCAACCGCAGCGACGAACTCGTCTACGTCCTGAATGTGCGGCCGCCCCTGGAGCGCACCAGCCGACTCCTGGCGCATCTCGCCGACACCGCGGGCTCCCGCGACCCCCGGACGGGCTCCACCACCATCACCATCACCGGCCCGGGCCAGAAGGACATCGCGGCCGCCCTCCAACTCGCCGTGTCCACAACGGAGAACGCGCTCCGTACCCTGCGCTACCACGGGATCGTCGAGGCCCGGTACCGCAGGTTCCTCGTCCATGACGTCGACGCGCTGCGTCACCTCGCCGGCGCGGTCTGAGCCCGCCCGGCACGCCGTTCACCCTCCCCGCTCGCGCTTCATCCCCGAACGGATCACCGCATGATGACCAGCACCTTCCTGGTGCCCGCCGCCTCTGCCCTGCTCGGGGCCCTGATGTACCGGCACCACAGGCAGGTCTTCGCCTGGACGCGGAGGATGCGCCGCAAGGACGAGACGAACACCGAGTACGACAAGCCCTCCGCGTGGCTCGCCGACCTCTACGCGGCGCAGTGCGGTCTCGCCCAGAAGCCCTGTGCCGCCGAGGACTTCAAGGACATCGCCACGATCGGCAACATGCTCGCGGGCATAGCCGACCACACCGAAGGCGTCCGGTTCGAGCTGACGAGGGTCGTCGAGAGCGTGCGGGGCTACGTCGCCACCGCCCTGCCCGGGCAGGGGGCGGCCGTACGCGTCGGCCTCCCGGAGCACCGCACCCGGCTCGAACAGGCGATGCGCCAGGAGGCCGCCCGCGACGAACTGGCGCACGCCATCCTCGCGGCCGAGCAGCGGATCAAGGACCTGCGCCACAGCTGACCGCCCCTCCCTGCCCGTTCATGTCCACCTGATGCCCGAACCTGTTTACTTTCCTGAAATCCGGGCGTAGCCTCCGAGCGAAACCACAAGTTCGGGCACAGGTCGGAGGCGAACGGACATGTACGCACCGGAGCGGCAGCAGGAGATCCTCCGGCTGGCCCGTGACGGCGGCCGGGTGGACGTGATCTCGCTGGCCGAGGAGTTCCAGGTCACGGCGGAGACGATCCGCCGGGACCTGAAGGCCCTCGACCGCGCGGGACTCGTCCGCCGGGTGCACGGCGGTGCCATACCCGCCGGGCGGCTGGACTTCGAGCCGGACCTCGCCGAGCGCGAGTCGACGGCGGCCGACGAGAAGGACCGGATCGCCAAGGCGGCCCTCGCCGAGCTGCCGATGCAGGGCACGGTGATCCTCGACGCCGGTACGACGGTGGCCCGCCTCGCGGGCATCATCCCGCTGGAGGCCGAACTCACCGTCGTCACGCACTCCCTGCCCATCGCGGCCCGCCTCGCGGACCACCCGGGCATGCAGCTCCACCTCGTCGGAGGACGCGTGCGGCACCGTACGCGCGCCGCCGTGGACGCCTGGGCGCTCCGGGCGTACAGCGAGATCCGCGCCGACGTCGTGTTCGTCGCGGCCAACGGCTTCTCCGCCGGGCACGGGCTGACCACCCCCGACCTCGCCGAGGCCGCGGTCAAGCGCGCGGCGGTCACCGCCGCCCGCCGCGTGGTGCTGCTCGCCGACTCCGCCAAGCACGGCCAGGAGCACTTCGCCCGCTTCGGCGCCCTGAGCGACGTGGACCTCCTGATCACCGACAGCGGGCTGAGCCCAGAAGACGCCACCGCCATGGAGCGCGGCGGCATGGAAGTAGTGCGCGCATGATCCTCACCGTCACCCCGAACCCGTCCCTCGACCGCACCTACGAGGTCCCCTCGCTGGACCGCGGCGAGGTCATACGGGCCACCGGCGAGCGCATGGACCCGGGCGGCAAGGGCGTCAACGTCTCCCGCGCGGTCGCCGCCGCGGGCCGCCGTACCGTCGCCGTCCTGCCGCTGGGCGGCGCTCCGGGCGCGCTGGTCGCGGACCTGCTCGACGCGCAGGGCATCGAGGTCGCGCCGGTCCCGGTCGCCGGGGCCACCCGCTCGAACATCGCCCTCGCCGAGGCGGACGGCGTCCTCACGAAGATCAACGCGCCCGGCCCCGAACTGACCGCCGCCGAGCAGGAGTTGCTCCTGGAGACGGTCCGCCGGCAGTCTCGTGACGCCGACTGGATCGCCTGCTGCGGCAGCCTCCCGCGCGGCCTCGCGCCGTCCTGGTACGCCGAGTTGGTGGCTCGCGCGCACGCGGCCGGCGTCCGTATCGCCCTGGACACCTCCGGCCCCGCGCTCATCGAGGCCCTGCGTGAACGCCCCGACGTCGTCAAGCCCAACGCCGAGGAACTCGCGGAGGCCGTCTCCCGCCCCCTCGCCACCGTCGGCGACGCGGTCAAGGCGGCCGAAGAACTACGGGAGTTGGGCGCCGGCGCGGTCCTCGCCAGCCTGGGCGCGGACGGGCAGTTGCTGGTGGACGGCTCCGGTGTCTGGTTCGGCAGCGCGCGCGTCGACGTCGTACGCAGCAATGTCGGCGCGGGGGACTCCTCGCTGGCCGGCTTCCTGATCGCCGGCGGCCACGGCCCCGAAGCCCTGGCCTCGGCGGTCGCCCACGGCGCGGCCGCCGTCCAGCTCCCTGGCAGCGTGATGCCCACCCCCGCCGACCTGGACCCGGCCGCGGTGACGGTCACGGCGGACGTCCCGGTGGACCGCGTACTGACGGAGCCGGTGACATGAACGTCTCCACGACGAGTTCTACGACGGTCTCCACGCGGCCCCTCGAACCGGCCACGCGGCGGCGGCACTTCCCCTTAGCCGCCGCCTCCACCCCCTCTTCCACCCCCTCTTCCATCCCCTCCGTGACCTACTGCTGTACCCCCGTCCCCACCCCCGCCCACGGCAGTCCCCGGGCGATACGCGTGCGAAGGAGCCCGCGATGAGCGAGATGATCACCGCGGACCTGGTCGACCTCGACCTGTCCGCCGATACCAAAGAGGCGGCGGCACGTGCCCTCGCCGAGCGCATGGTCGCCCAGGGCCGGGTCACCGACCTGGAGGGCTTCCTCGCCGACGTGGCCGCCCGCGAGGCGCAGATGCCGACCGGCCTGGACGGCGGCATCGGCATCCCGCACTGCCGCAGCGAGTACGTCACCGAACCCTCGCTCGCCTTCGGGCGCAGCGCCGAGGGCGTCGACTTCGGCGCCCCGGACGGCCCCGCCGACCTGATCTTCCTGATCGCCGCGCCCGCCGGGGCCGACGACGCCCACCTCACGATCCTCTCCGCGCTGGCCCGCCAGCTCATGAACGCCGAGTTCACCTCCGCCCTGCGCGCGGTGGGCGACGCGGAGAGCGCGGCGGCCCTGATCCGCGGCGACGAGACCCCGGCGCCGGGCACCCCCGCGCCGAGCACCCCCGAAAACTCCGCCGCGACGCCGGTGGCGGCCTCCACCGGCGCCGCGGCGGGCAGTTCCCCGGCCGACGGCTCCCCGGCAGACGTTTCTACGGCTGCCACGGACACCGGCGCCGACGCCCAGCCGTTCCGTATCGTCGCCGTCACCTCCTGCCCGACCGGCATCGCGCACACCTACATGGCGGCCGAAGCGCTGGAGAACGCCGGTCGCGCGGCGGGCGTCGACCTCGTCGTGGAACCGCAGGGCTCGGCCGGTTTCACCCGGCTCGACCCGGCGGTGATCGCGGCGGCGGACGCCGTGATCTTCGCCCACGACGTGCCCGTACGGGAGAAGGAACGCTTCGCCGGGAAGCCCACCGTCGACGTCGGCGTGAAGGCCGGCATCAACCGTCCCGCCGAGCTGATCACCGAGGTCCGCGGCAAGGCGGAGCGCGGCGAGGTCACCGGCGGATCCGCGCCGACCCCGGTCGAGCGCGGCGGCGAGGCGGGCGAGGGCTACGGCTCCATGCTCCGCAAGTGGCTGATGTCCGGCGTCAGTTACATGGTCCCGTTCGTCGCGGCGGGCGGTCTGCTGATCGCCCTCGGCTTCGCGATCGGCGGCTACGAGATCAAGTCCGCGCCCTCGGTCATGCAGCACTTCGTGTGGACGCAGACCGACAGCTGGGCCGCGCTGATGTTCCAGATCGGCGCCGTCGCCTTCGGCTTCCTGGTCCCGGTCCTGGCCGGCTACATCGCCTACGGCATGGCGGACCGGCCCGGTTTGGTGCCCGGCTTCGTCGGCGGCATGATCGCCTCCACCATCAACGCGGGCTTCCTCGGCGGTCTGGCCGCCGGTCTGATCGCCGGTGGTGTGGTGCTGGCGATCCAGAAGGTGAAGATCCCCAAGGCGGTGCGCGGGATCATGCCGGTGGTGGTGATCCCGCTGATCTCCACGGCGATCGTCGGGTTCCTGATGTTCGTGGTCATCGGGAAGCCGATCGCCTCGGCACAGAAGGGCATGACCGACTGGCTCAACGGCCTCAGCGGCTCGAACGCCATCCTGCTGGGAGCCCTGCTCGGCCTGATGATGTGCTTCGACCTCGGCGGCCCGGTCAACAAGGTCGCGTACACCTTCGCCACGGCGGGTATCGCGGTCTCCAACCCGAGCGACTCGGCGATGAAGATCATGGCCGCGGTCATGGCGGCCGGCATGGTCCCGCCGCTGGCGATGGCCCTCGCGACCACCGTGCGCGGCAAGCTCTTCACCGAGACCGAGCGCGAGAACGGCAAGGCCGCCTGGGTGCTGGGCGCCTCCTTCATCTCCGAGGGCGCGATCCCGTTCGCGGCGGCCGACCCGCTGCGGGTCATCCCGTCCGCGATGGTGGGCGGCGCGATCACCGGCTCCCTGTCGATGGCCTTCGGCGCGACCCTGCGCGCTCCGCACGGCGGCATCTTCGTGGTCCCGCTGATCGGCCACGCGTTCCTCTACCTGATCGCCATCGCGGTCGGCATGTGCGTCACGGCGGCCCTGGTCGTCGTACTGAAGGGCATGCGCAAGCCGGCCGCCGGCAGCACGGCCGCCGGAGCACCGGAGGACATAGCCGCCCCGGCGGCGGAGACGAAGCAGCCGGTCGCCGCCTAGCCTCTTTCCGGCCTCTGCCGGGTCTCTTTTGGGCCGCCGTGAGGTGTTCACGGCAACTGCGAGATACGTCACGGTCCGGGACCACAGTCCCGGACCGTGGTGTCTACTGGAACGCATGCCTGAGCACGTCTCGATCCTCCAGCTGACCGGTGTGGCCGTTCTCGCCCTGGCGACCGTCGCCTGGGTGTTCGGCCTGACGCGCGTCCTGCGCCGCTCCTTCGCCCAGCCCACCACATGGCACACGGCCCACCCGCTCTACGGCCTCCCGAACCAGCGCCACACCGCGCCCCACGTGGAGTCCGTCGAACTGACCCCGGCGGAGCGGGACGCTTTCGCGGGTCTGGTACGACAGCTCAGCGACGGGCGTTGACTCAGCGACGGGACTTGAGCGGGCCGGCTCGGGACCGCTAGGAAACTTGCGCCGCCCGGCGTTCCATCGCGTCCCGGGCCGCGTCCTCGCTGACGTACACCTCGCACATGTGACGGCCGTCAGGTGTCGCCGTGTGCTCGACCTCCCACAGGGAGATCTCCGCGCCGTCCTGCAGCAGGAACGCGTGCTCGTAGAGCGAGAAGCAGAGCGCGGCGCGGCCCGCTCGGAACGGGCGGCCGAAGGCCTGCGTGATCTGGTGCGCGAACGCCGTCTCCAGCAGCGCGGCCGTCTCCTCGTCGGGCCGGTCCACGTTCTCCGCCCGGCGCAGTAAACGGCGCGCGTGGTCCGCGGAGTCGTCCGCCAGATACGTGTGCCGGGGCTCCGGGATCGGTGACAGCTGCACCAGCACCGGCAGTTCGAAGTCCGGGGTGTCCGGCGGCAGCGGCAGGCGCGCGGTCGCGATGCGCAGCTCGTCCTCGTCGACGTACACCTCGTGCTGTGTGTCCCGACCCAGCACGGTGTTGTGGACGAGCTCCCAGAGAGTGAGCGCCGAGCCGTCCGCGAGCAGCCACGTGTGCCGGTACGTCTCCCGGTGCAGGCCCGCGCTGTGGTGCGCGGAGTGCAGCGAACTGTCGTGCGCCAGCGCGCAGTCGAGACGCCTTATGGTCTCGTCCGGCAGCTCGAAGGAGTTCAGGGCACGGCCGAGGAGTCGCGCGAGGTGCTCCTCCGGAGACTCGGGCGACTCGGGTTGTTCGTACGCTGCCGTGTCGTACGGAACGCTCAAGGCTTCTCCCGGCGTTGCTGCATGTCACCTTGTGGGTGCATACCGTAGCCCCTCGGTCGGACATCATGTCTGTGAACCGAGAAAACGTATGCCCGGAAAACGCGCGGGCCGCGCGAGATGTTCCCGCGCGGCCCGAAGATCCGTCAAAACCCGCCGGTCAGGCGGCACTTCCGGCGGTCCACTCGCTCCACGCCATGTTCCAGCCGTTGAGCCCGTTGTCCGGGGCGACCGTCTTGTCGGGGGAGTTCTTCACGACCACGACGTCCCCGATGAGCGAGTTGTCGTAGAACCACTTGGCGTTCGTCGCACCCTGCGCGCCCTGGACGTCCGCGAGCCCGACACAGCCGTGGCTGGTGCCCGTCTGCCCGAAGGGCGGATTGGACTTGCTGTACCAGTAGTTGCCGTGGATGAACGTCCCCGACGAGGTCAGGCGCATCGCGTGCGGCACGTCCGGGATGTCGTACTCCCCGCCCAGACCGACCGTCTGGCTGTTCATCCGCGTCTGCGTGAACTTCTCGGAGATCACCATCTGCCCGTTGTACGTGGTGTGTTCGGGGCTGCCCGAGGAGATCGGCAGTGACTTCAAGGTCTGGCCGTCCCGTACGACCGTCATGGTCTGCGTGTTGACGTCGACGGTGGACACCTGCGAGCGCCCGATGGTGAAGGTGACCGTCTTCTTCTGCACGCCGTAGACGCCGTTCGCGCCCTGCACGCCGTCCAGGTCGATCTTCATCGTGACCTTGGAGCCGGCCTTCCAGTAGTCCTGCGGCCGGAAGTCGAGCCGCTGCGCCCCGAACCAGTGCCCCACGACCTGCTGCCCGGTGCTGGACGTCACCGTGATGTGCGACTGCACGGCCTTCTTGTCGCTGATCACCTTGTCGAAGTTGAACGAGACCGGCATCCCCACACCGACCGTCGTCCCGTTGTCCGGGGTGTACGTCCCGATGAAGCTGTTGCTCGAAGTGACCGTCGTGAAGATGGAGTTGGCGGCGGCGGTCTTGCCGCTGGAGTCCTTCGCGGTAGCCGATATCTGGTACTTGGTCCCGCGCTCCAGCTGCTCCTTGGGCTTCCAGGTGCTGCCGTTCGCGGATATCGCACCGTCCACGGCCTCCCCCGACCCGGAGACCGTCATCTTCACGTCGGTCAACGTGCCGTCGCTGACCTTCACGCCGGTGGAGTTGATGGACGCGTTCGTCGCGCCGTCCTTGGCCGAGATGGTGATCTTCGCGGTGGACGTCTTGGCGGTCGTCCCGCCGCCGCCCTTGCTGTCGGTGTTGGCGTCCGCGCTGGCGTTGCCACCGCACGCGCTGAGGGTGAGGGTGCCGACCACCAGGGCGGCGATGGCCCCCAGTACGCGCCGCGCTGCTATGTCCGGCGTTGTCACGGGCTGCTCCAGGTTCGTGTGGTGTACGTGATCCGCTGCGATGCGTGGACAAAGAGGGTCCGCGGGCCGGTACGGGTTCCCCGCGTTCCTCATGGACGCCGTCCGGTGACAGAACCGGGACATGAGTGGAGGCGGGGACGGGGGACGGGAGATGGGGGGGTGCGGTCGCGTCTCGCCTGCACGCCGGGCGGGCTCAGCGGCCAACGGTGGGTGGGGGGTTGCTGGAAGCTGGGGGTAAATCTAACCAGTGTTGCGGGCTTCGACTGGTTAGAAAGGGTCTCGGCATCCAGAGGTGGCAGCGTCGGGGAGCCGGGGAGCCGGGGAGTCGGAGCAGGGAATGGGGCGGGCGTAGGTTCCTGGGGTCACCGGGACGGGCGCGGGGTGCCTGTCGCCGCAGGGTTTTCTACCGTCTCCCGTACAACTCCTCGTACGACGGCCACGTCCCGCCTAGGCCGTCCACCGGCTCGGCGGCGCGTACCGCTCGCACGATCGCGCGGGTCACGACCTCCGCTCCGGCCGCTAGGACCTCGTTGAGGGCGAGGGGGTTCTCGGCGTCGAGCGGGCGGGTCCCCGTGGCGAGTGTGAACACCGTGTCCCCGTCGTTCAGCAGATGCACCGGGCGTACGGCGCGTGCGATGCCGTCGTGCGCCGTGCCGGCCAGCTTCTGCGCCTGCGCCTTGGTGAGTTCGGCGTCCGTGGCGACCACCGCGAGCGTGGTGTTCAGTGGGGGCGGCGCGTTCTTCGCGGCGGCCTCGGCGAGGCGCAGCCTGGCTGCCTCGTGGACATGTGGCTCGGGATACTCCACCCGTCCCTGGAACAACTCCCCGTACAGCAAGCCTGTTTCGGGGTCCATCGCCGATCCCGCCGCGTTGGCCACCACCAGCGCCGCCACCGTGATCCCCGACTCCAGCACGACACTCGCCGTCCCGACCCCGCCCTTCAACGGCCCGACCGCCGCCCCCGTACCGGCACCCACACACCCCTCGCGCACCCGCACCCCGGGCCCACTGATCGCGGCGGCCTCTACGGCCGCTCGCCCGGTGGCCGCGTCCGGCCTCGCCCGAAAGGTGCCGCCTCGCCCCAGGTCGAAGACACAGGCCGCGGGCACCACCGGCACGACGTGCGCCGGATCCACGCCGACCCGTACCCCGCGCCCCTGCTCCTCCAGCCACGCCATCACCCCGGACGCGGCATCGAGCCCGTACGCGCTGCCGCCGGTCAGCACGATCGCGTCGACCCGCTGCACCAGGTTCCGCGGATCGAGCGCGTCGGTCTCCTTGGTGCCGGGCCCACCGCCCCGGACATCCACGGCGGCCACCGCCCCGCCCTCCGGCGCGAGCACGACGGTCGTACCGGTGAGCCAGCCCTCCCCCGACCGCGTCGCATGCCCCACTCGCACCCCGGCCACATCCGTCAACGCGTCAACTGTCATGGGGGTCAGTCTTGCCCAGCCCCCGGCCGATTCGGGGGCGGCCGGCGCGATGCGAGCCGGTGATCCGGAGTCTGTCAGCCCAGCTTGGGCCCCTGTTCCCGTGCTGGTCGGCTTGGCTTCGGCCGCCGTTTCGGTGGCGGTCGGCGCGGCGGGTCCGAGGGCGATCGGCTGAGTCTGTGTCGGTGGCTCGGAGGCAGTTTGGCGGGCGCGCGTGGCAGTCTCGGTCGCTGTCAGCCCACCGACGCCGTCGCCTCCGCCCCGCTCTCCCCGGCGGCAGCCGTCCGCGCCGTCAGTGTCACCCCGACCGCCACCGTCAGCGCCGACACCAGTCCCGCCGCGAGTACCGCCCACTGCCCCAGGAAGGTGCAGCAGATCACCAGCAACGCGGCCACGGGGAGCACCAGTTGCTGGGTGATGCCCACCTTGTAGTGGCGGGCGTGGAGCGCCCAGACGCTGAGCAGGTACAGCGCCGTCGGCAGGGTCACTGCGGCGGACGCGGCCAGCGTGGAGATGTGTGCCTTGCCGACCGCCTGCGTGACCGCCACCTCCAGGCCCGCGCCGATCGTGGCCGCCGACGCGAAGATCAGGTAGTGGCCGTAACCCCACAGGAACGCCTGCTTGTTGGAGCGAAGGTGGCCGTGGATCGGCACCACGAAGTAGATCCACCAGGCCGCGAACACGATCAGCAGCCCACCCGCAGCGATGGGCAGCAACTCGCCCAGCGCGTCGTGCTCGTCCACCCCCGACTTCACGGCGACCGTCGCCGCCGCGATCGTCTCGCCCAGCACGATGATCGTGAACAGCCCGTACCGTTCCGAGATGTGGTGCGGATGCCACGGCGTAGGGAAGTCCTTCTCCGCGTAGCGTGGCACGCACAGCTCGGCGATCACCATCACGAGGAACACCCAGCCCCGGGCCGGTTCCGGCAGGACCACCAGGCCGGTCCAGCCGACCATGCAGAGCAGCACGCCGCCCGCGTACCGCAATGCCATCGTCCGCTCCGGGCCCGCGGCGTCCTTCGCCGCCCGCAGCCACTGCGTGGCCATCGCCAGCCGCATGATCAGGTAGCCGAGCCAGACGACCACGAAGTCGTGGTGATCGAATGCCCGTGGGACCCCGGCCGCGAGGACCAGGACGCCGACGATCTGCACCAGGGTGACGACCCGGTACAGCACGTCGTCGTTGTCGTAGGCCGAGGCGAACCAGGAGAAGTTCATCCAGGCCCACCAGATCGAGAAGAACTGCATCGCGTAGTTCAGGACGCCCTCGCCCGCATGGCCCTCCGCGACGGCGTGCGCCAGCTGGAGGCCCGCCTGCGCGATGGCCACGACAAAACACAGGTCGAAGAACAGCTCCAGCGGCGAGGCGACCCTGTGCGGCTCGTCCCGGCCTCGGGCGGTGAGCGGGCACAGGGGGCGTAGGGGGCGCTGGGGTCTGTGCGTCTCGGACGTCATGGGGCCAAGCACAGCAGATAACGTCCGCCGGGGGCCGTACCCTGGAGGCATGAGTACCGTCCCCGCCTCCGCGCCGCGCGATCCGAAGCCCGCGCTGGTCTTCGACGACCCGCTGAGCCGGCCGTCCTCGGACGACACGGACAGTGGGTGGGGCGAGCGGCCCGAGGGTGACAGCGCGGCCGACCTGAAGCGCTTCCTCGACGAGAAGCCGCCCCACCACATCTGAGCCGTCGGCTACGGCTCCCGGTGCCCCTCGCCGCGCTGCGCGACCAGCGCGTCGCGGATCTCCTTGAGCACCTCCAGCTCGGTGATCTCGATGACCTCCTGCGTGCCCTCCTTGGCCTTGCGCTGGGCCTCCGCGCGTGCCAGGTACTTCGACATCGGCAGGACCATCAGGAAGTAGACGACTGCCGCGGTGATCACGAAGCTGAGGGCGGCTCCCAGGACGGAGCCCCACATCAGCTGGATGCCCTTGTCGCCCGAGCAACTGCTGCTCAGGCACGAGCTGTAGGTGTCCAGGTTCTGTGTGCCGATCGCCCCGACGAGCGGGTTGATGATCCCCTTCACCACCGAGTTGACGATGTTCGTGAAGGCGGCGCCGATGACGACCGCGACTGCCAGATCGACGACGTTCCCGCGCGTCAGGAAGGCCTTGAAGCCCTGCCAGACGCCCGATTCCTTCTTCTTCTCGCTCAACTCGGAGCCTCTTCTCGCACGTGCAGGGTGTGGAACCAACAGCTCCGCAACCTACGTCAAGGCCCGGCCGCCCTGTCCAATTCAGTAACTCGAACGAGGGACTTGACACGAATTCGCACAGGCGACGGAAGGCCCTGACCACGACACGTAGCGCACGGTTCACCACAGTGTCACCGCCAACCGTGCCGTGACGCTCGCGCCGGCCAGCCGTGCCGCCGTGGAGCGCGGCACCGACAGCACCACCAACGCCCCGCCGCCGTCCGCCACTTCGAGCGGCTCGGGCACCTTCGTCACCCGCGCCCCGCGCGCGACCACGTGAGCGTCACCGCCCGCCGCCGATTCCTCTGCGGCGATCACGTCGACCCGGTCGCCGGCCCGCAACAGCCGGACCGTACCGGCGTCGGCGATCCGCACCGGCGCCGACACCCGCTCGACCGCCCGGCGTTGGCGTACCGGATCCACCACCGGATGCCCGCGGGGCCGCTCACCGTGCCGCGTCTCCGCCGCATCACGCGGGCCCGCCGCCACGAGGGCGGCCGCGGTCAGCGCGAGCCCCGCGGCCACGGCCCGCCTCCGGTGCCGTAGCAGCCCGCGCAGTTGGTAGCGCCCGCCGCGCACCCGCACCGGCGCGAAGTGCGGCACCTCGCACGTGGGCGGAGCGTCGGTGCCCAACGGGCGCGGAAAGGAATCGGTGCCCAACGGGCCGGGAAAGGACGGAGGGGAGGGGGAGAAGGACATGTGGACCACCACCTGCGACGAGGGATCGGCTTGCGGTCCCACGATGCGGCAATCCGCGGAGGCCTGCCGGAGCCCGTGTGTTACCCGCCAGTTGTGGACAACTCCCTCACCCGAACGGGACGTTCCGCGGCCTGGAAGCTCTCGCCGCCCCGCCCAGTGCGAGGGTTACGGCAGCTCGAAGCCCGGATCCATCCCGCCCAGCGCGTTCGCGCACAGGCAGTCCCGTGCCCCGCTCTCCGGCAGCGCCGCCACCGTGTCGAACAGCACGCCCCGCAGCCGGTCCACGTTGGCCGCGAACACCCGCAGCACCTCGTCGTGGGAGACGCCCTCGCCGGTCTCGGCGCCCGCGTCGAGGTCGGTGACCAGGGTCAACGAGGAGTAGCAGAGCTCCAGTTCACGGGCGAGCGTCGCCTCGGGGTGGCCGGTCATGCCGACCACCGACCAGCCCTGCGCCTGGTGCCACAGGGACTCGGCGCGGGTCGAGAAGCGCGGGCCCTCGATCACCACGAGCGTGCCGCCGTCCACCGGTTCCCAGTCCCGCCCGCGCGCTGCCTTCAGCGCGGCCGCCCGGCCGGTGGGGCAGTAGGGGTCGGCCAGGGACACGTGCACCACGTTGGGCACCGCGCCGCCGGGCAGCGGGAGTCCGTCGAAGTAGGTGCCCGTCCGGGACTTCGTACGGTCCACGAGTTGGTCCGGCACCAGCAGCGTGCCCGGCCCGTACTCGGGGCGCAGCCCGCCCACCGCGCACGGGCCGAGGACCTGGCGCACGCCGACGGAGCGCAACGCCCACAGGTTCGCCCGGTAGTTGATGCGGTGCGGCGGCAGATGGTGGCCGCGCCCGTGCCGGGGCAGGAACGCGACCCGCCTGCCGGCGATCTCGCCGAGGAAGAGGGAGTCGCTGGGCGGTCCGTAGGGGGTGTCCACCTGGATCTCGGTCACGTCGTCGAGGAACGAGTAGAACCCGGAGCCACCGATTACGCCGATCTCTGCGTTCGCCATGGCCAGCACCCTAGCCGCCGTCGAAAAGGCGGAGGAAGCGGCTCTGAAAACCCTGAAGACCCTGTCGTCGTACGACGACAGGGTCCCGCGGAAAAGTCCTACGCGGCGGAGCTGCTACTGCCGGACGAGGAGCCCGAGCTCGACGACTTCGAGTCCGAGGAGGACGACGACGTCGAGGAGGTGGACGGCTTCGAGTCCGAGGACGTCGACGGCTTCGCGGTGGCCGGCGAGCTGCTCGACGAGGAGCCGCGGCTGTCGTTCCGGTAGAAACCGGAGCCCTTGAAGACAATGCCGACCGCGGAGTACACCTTCTTCAGGCGGCCACCGCAATTGGGGCACTCGGTCAGGGCGTCGTCGGTGAACTTCTGCACCGCCTCGAGGCCCTCGCCGCACTCGGTGCACTGATACTGGTAGGTCGGCACTGTTGTCTTCCTCCTGGCACTCTCACTCAATGAGTGCTAACGAGCGTCCATAGTGACGTATTCCCGGGGATCAGTCCACTGCCACCGGCACGCGGTGACCGACGCCACGTGCGACGGTGCGGCTGCGGGGCCGGGTCGCGAGGTGCGACCGGAGTGCGATCAGGGTCCCCAGGGCGAGCACCGTACCGGCCATCGGGACCAGGAAACCGGCGCCGCCCCACAGGCGGTCCTCCAGCTGTCCGGCGACCGTGACGGCCGCGGCCTGGCCGAGGGCGACCGCGCCGGTCAGCCAGGTGAACGCCTCGGTGCGGGCGCCGGCCGGGACGAGCCCCTCGACCAGCGTGTAGCCGGTGATCAGGGCGGGCGCGATGCACATGCCGACCAGGAGACCGAGGCCGGCCAGCAGCAGCGCCGAGTGGGCCGTCCACAGGGCGGACGCGGTCAGCGCGAGGGCCGCGTAGCCGACGAGGAGGCGGCGTTGCGGGGCGATCTTCCAGGCGACGGCGCCGCAGACGAGACCGGAGAGCATGTTGCCGGCGGCGAAGGTGCCGTAGAGGACGCCGTTCAGGCCGGGTTCGCCGATCGACTCGCTGAAGGCGGCCAGGGAGACCTGCATTCCGCCGAAGACGGAACCGATGCCCAGGAAGGTCACGATCAGCACGCGCACCCCGGGGATGCTCAGTGCGGAAACGTGTTGCACGCGTGCGTGCCCGACGAGGGCCACCGTGGGCTGGGTGCTCTTCTGGGCGGCGAACAGCAGGCCGCCGATCAGGGTGAGCCCCGCCTCCGTGATCAGGCCCGCGGCCGGGTTCACGGCGGTGCACAGGGCGGTCGCCAGCAACGGGCCGAAGACGAAGGTCAGTTCGTCGGTGACCGACTCGAAGGCCGCGGCGGTGCTCAGCAGCGGGGAGTCCTGGAGCTTCACGCCCCAACGGGCGCGCACCATGGGCCCGATCTGCGGCACCGAGGCGCCGGTCGGCACGGCCGCCACGAACAGCGCCCACAGGGGCGCGTGGCCGAGCGCGAGGGCCGTGAACGTCAGACCCGACAGGGTGTGCACCAGGACACCGGGGAGCAGGACGGCCCGCTGCCCGTGGCGGTCGGCCAGCCGTCCGCTGTAGGGCGCGAACAGGGCCATGGAGACGCCGGTGACGGCCGCGGCGGCGCCCGCCGCGCCGTAGGAGCCGGTGGTGTGCTGTACGAGCAGCACGATGGAGATGGTGAGCATCGCGAACGGCTGGCGTGCCGCGAAGCCGGGGAGCAGGAACGTCCAAGCGCCACGCGTGCGCAGCAACTGTCCGTATCCCGGGCGGGAGGTGACCGTGGATGCCACGGCCCGTGCCTTTCTGCCACCTGGTAGCGCGCCCTGTGCGGGGGCGCCGAGCACTGTCCTCTTGCGCGGAACTGCGGTAGATACCGGTGCCCACGCGGAGAGGGATTCGGCCGCCATACGGTCGCGCCAGCACTGCGTCAGGCAGAGTTGGTTCGATCAGAATGTGCCTTCATCGTACAGGTGATCAGACCCGGTGAGCCTGTGAAAACGGGCACCACGCGCGCGTTCACCTGTGATTGGTGAACATGTGAACCGTACGAAACGTGCCCTTAACGACTGGCGCCGGCGCCGTCCGTGCCCAGCCACCCCGCCAGCTTGCCGCCGTGGCCCACCGCGCGCAGCCGCTGCTCCGCCGCGTCCCGGACCGGGTCCGTGGCGACCACGAGGAGTTCGTCGCCGCGCCGCAGGACCGTCGAGGGCAGCGGGACAAACGATTTTCCGTCGCGTACGACGAGGGTGACCGCGGCCCCGGCCGGCAGCCTGAGCTCGTTGACCTCGACGCCGTGCATCTTCGACTCCTCGGGGATCGCGACCGACAGCAGATGCCCGCGCAGCCGCTCCAGGGGCGCCGATTCGATGCCGAGGTCGGCGGCCTCCGGGCCCTCGCCGAGCTTCAGTTTGCGCGCCAGCCAGGGCAGCGTCGGCCCCTGGATGAGGGTGTAGACGACGACCAGGACGAAGACGATGTTGAAGATGCGGCGGCTGCCGGCCACGCCGTTCACCATGGGGATGGTCGCCAGGATGATGGGCACGGCGCCGCGCAGTCCGGCCCAGGACATGAGGGTCTGCTCCTGCCAGGGCACGCGGAACGGCGTGAGGCTGACCACCACGCTGAGCGGCCGGGCCACCATCGTCAGCACCAGGCCGATGAGGAGCGCGGGCCAGACGTCGTCCCCCAGCTCGTGCGGGGTGACCAGCAGGCCGAGCAGGACGAACATGCCGATCTGGGCGATCCAGCCGAGCCCGTCGGCGAAACCGCGTGTGGCGGGCCAGTGGGGCAGCTTGGCGTTGCCGAGCACCATCGACGCGAGATAGACCGCCAGGAAGCCGCTGCCGTGCGCCAGGGCGCCCGTGGCGTACGCGGTGAGCGCGATCGCCATGACGGCGATCGGGTAGAGGCCGGAGGCGGGCAGGGCCACGTGCCGCATCCCCCAGGAGCCGAGCCAGCCCACCGCGAGGCCGATGGCCGCGCCGATGGCCAGCTCCAGGGCTATCTCGGCCACCAGCAGGTACCAGTGCTCGACGGGGCCCGCGGTGGAGAAGGCGACGACCAGGATGACCACCGGGGCGTCGTTGAAGCCGGACTCGGCCTCCAGCGTGCCCGTCACGCGCGCGGGGAGGGGGATCCGGCGCAGCACGGAGAAGACCGCCGCCGCGTCCGTCGAGGACACCACCGCCCCGATGATGAGCGCCTGCCGCCACTCCAGTCCGACCAGATAGTGCGCGCCAGCGGCCGTGACGCCGACGCTCACCGCCACCCCTGCCAGCGCCAGCGTGGCCGCGGACGACAGGACCGGCCTGACCTCTTTCCACTTCGTGCCGAGGCCGCCCTCGGCCAGGATCACGACCAGGGCCGCGTACCCGATGACCTGGGTCAGCTCGGCGTTGTCGAAGTGGATGTCGCCGACGCCGTCCTGGCCCATGGCGACGCCGATCCCCAGGTACACGAGCAGGCTGGGGAGCCCGCTGCGCGAGGAGATCCGGACCGCCGCGACGGCGACGAGCAGGACGAGCGAGCAGACGAGCAGGAGCTGGTCGAGGTGGTGGACAGTCAGTGGCCTTCCCTTCCTCGGCTGACGCGCGTACAGGGCGACAGCACATGTACAGGGGACGCGAGGCTGCGGCGCCAAGCATCCAAGTACTTCGTTACCTTACCTAACTCTTGACGCTTTCTTGACACTTCGCGAGGCAAGATCGAACGCCCGTCCGCGTCGGTACCCGACTCCGCGTCAAGTCGCTCGGGACCCTGCGCCTATGGTTGCTCCAGCGCTCAGTCAAAAGCACAGCCCGCCCTGCCGCTCGCGTTAGGACAGCAAGGACAGCGATGCCCCCCAACACCACCGCCTCATCGGGTCATAAGCCCGGCAAGTCCGGCAGGAAAAAGGGGCGCAAAGCCCGTCTACTGGTGCTTGTTCTGGTAATGGCCATCATCGGGGGCATCGCCTACGGCGCGTACTGGTCCGTCAGCACGGTCCGTGCCTCCCTGCCGCAGACCACGGGTTCGATCACGCTCGAGGGCCTGTCGGGGCCCGTCGACGTCAAGCGTGACAGCTACGGCATCCCGCAGATCTACGCGTCCTCCGACGCGGACCTGTTCATGGCGCAGGGCTACGTCCAGGCGCAGGACCGGTTCTACGAGATGGACGTGCGCCGGCACATGACCGCCGGGCGGCTGTCCGAGATGTTCGGCAAGAGCCAGGTCAAGGACGACGAGTTCCTGCGCACCCTGGGCTGGGACCGGGTGGCCCAGAAGGAGTACGACACCAAGCTGTCGGCCTCCACGAAGAAGTACCTCCAGGCGTACGCCAAGGGGGTCAATGCCTACCTCCAGGGCAAGGACGGCAAGGACATCTCCCTGGAGTACGCGGCCCTCGGCTTCAAGAACGACTACAAGCCCCAGAAGTGGACCCCGGTCGACTCGGTCGCGTGGCTCAAGGCGATGGCCTGGGACCTGCGCGGCAACATGAAGGACGAGATCGACCGCGCCCTGATGACCAGCCGCCTCGGCCCCCAGCAGATCGCGGACCTGTACCCGGACTATCCGTACAGCCGCAACCAGCCGATCGTCACCGAGGGCGAGTACGACGAGTACACCAAGACCTTCGACGGCGGTGACAGCTCCTCCGGCACGTCCACGAGCGGCACGACGGGCTCGACGTCGTCCTCGTCCGGTTCGGCCCTCACGAGCCAGCTCGCGGGCCTCTCGAACGTCCTGGACGACCTTCCTACGGCCGTCGGCGTGAACGGCCAGGGCATCGGCTCCAACTCGTGGGTCGTCGCCGGGAAGAACACCATCACCGGCAAGCCCCTCCTGGCCAACGATCCGCACCTGGAGGCGTCGCTGCCGTCCGTCTGGTACCAGATGGGCCTGCACTGCCGCGCGATCTCCAGCAAGTGCCAGTACGACGTCAGCGGCTACACCTTCGCGGGCATGCCCGGCGTCGTCATCGGCCACAACCAGGACATCGCCTGGGGCATGACCAACTCCGGGGTCGACGTCACCGACCTCTACCTGGAGAAGCTCTCCGGCGACGGCTACCTGTACGACGGCACGACGAAGCCCTTCACGACTCGCACGGAGACCATCAAGGTCGCCGGCGGCGCGTCCAAGAAGATCGTCGTCCGGGAGACCAACAACGGACCGCTGCTGTCCGACCGCAACGACGAACTCGTGAAGGTCGGCAAGAAGGCCGCCGTCGACACCGCGGCCCCCGACAGAGGCGACGGCTACGGCATCTCGCTGCGCTGGACCGCCGAGGACCCGGGCACGACCATGGACGCCGTCTTCGCCATCGACAAGGCGTCCGACTGGAGCGAGTTCCGCTCCGCGTCCGCGAAGTTCGACGTGCCCTCGCAGAACCTCGTCTACGCCGACACCAAGAACAACATCGGCTACACGCTGCCCGGCAAGATCCCCGTGCGCGGCAAGGGCGACGGTTCGCTGCCCGTGCCCGGCTGGGACTCCAAGTACGACTGGACCGGCTACATCCCGCAGGCCGCCCTGCCGTACGAGTACAACCCGAAGCGGGGCTACATCGTCACCGCCAACCAGGCCGTGATCGACAAGGACAAGTACCCGTACACGCTCACCACGGACTGGGGCTACGGCACCCGAAGCCAGCGCATCACCGATCTGATCCAGTCGAAGATCGACGGCGGCGGCAAGATCTCCACCGACGACATGCGGCAGATGCAGCTCGACGACAGCAGCGAGATCGCCAAGCTGCTCGTGCCCAAGCTGCTGAAGATCGACGAGCCCGACCCGGACGTGCGCGAGGCGCAGAAGCTCCTGGAGGGCTGGGACTACACCCAGGACGCCGACTCGGCGGCGGCCGCCTACTTCAACTCGGTGTGGCGCAACATCCTCAAGCTCGCCTTCGGCAACAAGCTGCCCAAGGAGCTGCGGGTCAAGGGCCAGTGCCTGTTCGTCGCCCCGGTCGACACCACCGGTCCCGCCGACGAGGACAACCAGAAGGTGCGCGAGTGCGGCGAGCGTGACGCCGACCAGGCCCAACCGGACGGCGGCGACCGCTGGTTCGAGGTCGTCCGCAAGCTCATGGACGACCCGAACAGCGACTGGTGGAAGACCTCCGCGTCGGGCAACCGCCCGGCGGCGAGCAACATGAACCAGCTGTTCAAGCGCGCCATGATCGACGCCCGCTGGGAGCTGACCGCCAAGCTCGGCAAGGACATCGACACCTGGAGCTGGGGCCGGCTGCACCGCCTGTTCCTGAAGAACCAGACCCTGGGCACCAGCGGCCCCGGCATCGTCCAGTACGTCCTCAACCGTGGCCCCTGGAAGCTCAGCGGCGGCGAGGCCACGGTCAACGCGACCGGCTGGAACGCGGCCGGCGGCTACGGAGTCGTCTGGGTGCCGTCGATGCGCATGGTGGTCAACCTGGACGACTTCGACAAGTCCAAGTGGATCAACCTCACCGGAGCCTCCGGGCACGCCTACAGCGCGCACTACACCGACCAGACCAGCAAGTGGGTCAACGGCGAGCTGCTGTCCTGGTCGTTCTCGTCCAAGGCGGTCGACGACAGCACGAGCGACACCCTGGTGCTGAAACCGTGACTCGCTGAACGATCGAACACCGAACAACCCGAAATGGCCCTCCACGCACGCGTGGAGGGCCATTTCGCTTCCCCGTCAGTTCCCCGCGAACCGCCGCACACCCGAGGGCGTCACCGCCGCCCGCACCGGCCGGTCGTGCGCCTCCGCGGGGACGTGCCCGACGACCTCGGAGTCGTACAGCAGCACCACCAGCGCGGGATGGACGCCCGCCCGCTCCAGCCGCGCCAGCACACGGTCGTACGACCCCCCGCCGCGCCCCAGACGCATCCCGCGCCCGTCGACCGCCAGGCCGGGCAGCAGGACGACGTCGGCGGCGGTCACGGCGTCCGGGCCGAGCCGCTCGCCGGAGGGCTCCAACAGGGCCATCTTTCCGCCGTGTTGGACCCGTGTGAGCGAGCCCTCGCCGTCGTAGGAGCCCCAGTCCAGGTCGTTGTCCGGGAGGAGCGCCGGGAGCAGGACGTCGACGTCCCGCGCGCGGAGTGCGTCCAGGAGCGCGAGCGTTCCGGGTTCGCTGCCGACGGAGACGTATGCCGCCACCGTGCGCGCGTGCGCCAACTCCGGCAGTTCCAGGGCGCGATCGGCGAGCGCGACGGCGGCCTCCCGCACGTCATCGGCCGTCAACCTGTTCCTCACCGCGAGGAACTCTCGTCGCAACATTCGCTTGTCAGGCTCGGCTTCACGTCCTAGGTGACGCACAGGTCCCACCCGTACCCTTCCTAATGTGCTCATATGAGAGCGTTTTAACCGGAGCCACAGATTCACCACAAAGGCACCGGATAAGGTTCGGGCATGACTCAGTCGCACCCCAGGATCAGCAAGGCTGTCATCCCCGCAGCCGGTCTCGGCACCAGGTTCCTGCCGGCCACGAAGGCAACTCCCAAGGAGATGCTGCCGGTCGTGGACAAGCCCGCGATCCAGTACGTGGTCGAAGAGGCCGCGTCGGCTGGGCTCGACGATGTCCTCATGATCACCGGACGCAACAAGCGCCCCCTGGAGGACCACTTCGACCGCAACTACGAGCTCGAATCCGCCCTCCAGAAGAAGGGCGACGCGAGCCGCCTCGCGAAGGTCCAGGAGTCCAGCGACCTCGCGACCATGCACTACGTCCGCCAGGGCGACCCCAAGGGCCTCGGTCACGCCGTCCTGTGCGCCGCCCCGCACGTCGGCCACGAGCCCTTCGCCGTCCTCCTCGGTGATGACCTGATCGACCCCCGTGATCCCCTCCTCGCGCGCATGGTCGAGGTCCAGGAGCAGCACGGCGGCAGCGTCGTCGCGCTCATGGAGGTGGCCCCCGAGCAGATCCACCTCTACGGCTGCGCGGCCGTGGAGGCCACCGCGGACGACGACGTCGTCAAGGTGACCGGCCTGGTCGAGAAGCCGGACGCGGCCGACGCCCCGTCGAACTACGCGATCATCGGCCGCTACGTCCTCGACCCCCACATCTTCGGCATACTGCGCAAGACCGAGCCGGGCCGCGGCGGCGAGATCCAACTCACCGACGCCCTCCAGCAGTTGGCCACCGACGAGAAGGTCGGCGGTCCCGTGCACGGCGTCGTCTTCAAGGGCCGCCGCTATGACACCGGCGACCGGGGCGACTATCTGCGTGCCATTGTCAGACTCGCGTGCGAACGTGAAGACCTGGGGCCGGACTTCCGGGCCTGGCTTCGCAGTTACGTAGCCGAGGAGATGTAGCAACGTTGAGCACCGCCGCGAACCGCACCGCAGGGCCCGACCGCCTCTGGACGGTGGACGAGCACCTGGAGGACATCCTCGCGACCGTCCGCCCCCTGGAACCCATCGAGCTGCAACTGCTCGACGCCCAGGGCTGCGTCCTGGTCGAGGACATCACGGTGCCGGTCTCGCTCCCGCCCTTCGACAACAGCTCGATGGACGGATACGCGGTGCGGGTCACGGACGTGGCGGGCGCGAGCGAGGAGTTCCCGGCCGTCCTGACGGTGATCGGCGACGTCGCGGCGGGCCAGGCCGAGCCGCTCCATGTGGGCCCCGGCGAGACGGCCCGCATCATGACCGGCGCCCCACTCCCGCCCGGTGCCGAGGCCGTCGTCCCCGTGGAGTGGACCGACGGAGGCCTCGGCGGCGGCCCGGTCACCGGAATGCGGGCCCGCAGCCAGACCCCCGAGAGCGCCGGCGGGCACGTGCACGTGTACCGCTCGGCCGAGGCACGCGCGCACGTACGCGCGAAGGGCAGCGACGTGAAGGCGGGCGACCGCGCCCTGGACGCCGGCACGGTCCTCGGCCCGCCGCAGATCGCCCTGCTCGCCGCGATCGGCCGCGGCACGGTCCGCGTACGCCCGCGCCCGCGCGTGGTCGTCATGTCCACCGGCAGCGAACTCGTCCAGCCCGACGAGCAGTTGGGCGACGGCCAGATCTACGACTCCAACAGCTTCGCCCTCACCGCCGCCGCCCGCGACGCCGGAGCCATCGCCTACCGGGTGGGCGCCGTCGCCGACGACGCCGAGATCCTCCGCTCCGCCATCGACGACCAGCTCGTCCGCGCCGACCTGCTGGTCACCACCGGCGGTGTGAGCGTCGGGGCGTACGACGTCGTCAAGGAGGCGCTGTCCTCCGTGGCGGACGAGGACGAGGAGGGCGCCGGGATCGACTTCCGCAAGCTCGCCATGCAGCCCGGCAAACCCCAGGGCTTCGGCTCCATCGGCCCCGATCACATCCCGCTGCTGGCCCTCCCCGGCAACCCGGTGTCGTCGTACGTCTCCTTCGAGCTGTTCGTCCGGCCCGCGATCCGCGCCCTGATGGGCCTGGACGACGTCCACCGCCCGACGATCCGGGCCACCCTCACCACCGACAAGGCGCTGACCTCCCCGAAGGGCCGCCGACAGTTCCTGCGCGGGACGTACACCGACGGCGAGGTGACCCCCGTAGGGGGCGCCGGATCGCACCTGGTCGCGGCCCTCGCGCTCGCCGACGCGCTGATCGTCGTTCCCGAGGACGTCGAGTCCGTGGAGCCCGGCACCGAGGTCCAGGTGGTCCTGCTCGGCTGAGTACTCCGAGTTGGCGGTACCGTGTCGCGCACAACACGCCCGGACCGGGAGCGCCACACAGCATGACTGAGCCTTTCCGGGGGGAAACCCCCGGACCCCTTGCGCAAGACCGCCTCACGCACATCGACGACGCGGGCGCCGCCCGGATGGTCGACGTGTCCGCGAAGGACGTGACCGCGCGCACCGCCACCGCCAGCGGACGCGTCCTCGTCTCGCCCCGCGTGGTCGAACTGCTGCGCGGCGAGGGGGTCCCCAAGGGCGACGCCCTGGCCACCGCGCGCATCGCCGGGATCATGGGCGCCAAACGCACCCCGGACCTGATCCCGCTCTGCCACCCGTTGTCGGTGTCGGGTGTGAAACTGGATCTGTCGGTCGCGGACGACGCCGTACGGATCCGGGCCACCGTGAAGACGACGGACCGCACGGGCGTCGAGATGGAGGCGCTCACCGCGGTCTCCGTCGCGGCGCTCACCGTGATCGACATGGTCAAGGCGGTCGACAAGGGAGCGGTCATCACGGACGTGCGCGTGGAGGAGAAGACGGGCGGCAAGTCGGGCGACTGGAGCCGGACATGACGCTCGACGATTCGGTCGGCGGTGCGCTGCTCGCGCCGTACAGCGCACTGGTGGTCACCGCCTCCAACCGCGCTGCCTCCGGGGTCTACGAGGACAAGGGCGGCCCCTTGATCGCGGACGGCCTCAAAGGCTTCGGCTTCGCTGTCGACGGGCCGCGGGTGGTCCCCGACGGCGACCCGGTCGAGGCCGCGCTGCGGGCCGCCGTAGAAGCCGGTTACGACGCCGTCGTCACCACCGGCGGCACCGGCGTCTCGCCCACCGACCGCACTCCCGAGGCGACCCGCGCGGTGATCGACTACGAGGTGCCGGGCATCGCGGAGGCCATCCGGGCGTACGGCCGGGAGAAGGTGCCGACTTCGGCGCTCTCCCGGGGCCTGGCCGGAGTCGCCCGGGGCACACTGATCGTCAACCTGCCGGGGTCCACCGGCGGGGTGAGGGACGGCCTCGCCGTCCTGGAGCCCCTGCTGGCGCACGCCGTAGACCAGATCCGAGGCGGCGATCACCCCAGACCCGCCGACACCAGTGGGGGTGCGAGCTGAACAGCCCATCCTGGCCTGCCGTGCTGGTGGACGGCGACATCGTCCTGAGGCCGATAAAACTCCGCGACCAGCGGGCCTGGCGCGAGGTCAACCGGCGCAACCGGGACTGGCTGCGCCCCTGGGAGGCGACCATTCCGCCGCCCACCCCCAGCGGACCGATCGCGCACAGGCCGACCTACCGGCAGATGGTCCGGCATCTTCGCTCCGAGGCGAACTCGGGTCGGATGCTGCCGTTCGTCATCGAATACCAGGGGCGCCTGGTCGGGCAGTTGACGGTCGCCGGGATCACCTGGGGCTCGATGTGCTCGGGCCACATCGGCTACTGGGTGGACGAATCGGTGGCCGGGCGCGGCGTGATGCCGACATCCGTGGCGCTCGTCGTCGACCACTGTTTCCGTGCCGTGGGACTGCACCGCATCGAGGTCTGCATTCGCCCGGAGAACGGCCCGAGCCGCCGGGTCGTGGAGAAACTCGGATTCCGTGAGGAGGCGCTCAGGCCCCGTTATCTCCACATCGACGGCGCCTGGCGCGACCACCTCGTCTTCGCCCTCACCGCGGAAGAGGTGCCCGAGGGGTTGCTGGCCCGCTGGCAGCGGGCACGCTCCCGGAGCACCCCGCACGACAATCCCGCATAGCGGCAAGCCCGTTGGACCCGAAGCCCGGAAATGGAATAAGTGTTCGAAAGTGATCGACGGATGACCGCCTTGGGGCAATGAATTCGCCAACTCGGCGGCCTGTTGATCGCATCCATCACAAAAAAAGCTCGAAATATCAGCCAGATCGTGCGACACACCGACTCAATTGGCAGATGGCCTCACGCAAACCCCTCTACCGTGTGAGGCGTGAGCAGCAGCGGCCTCATCTACGCAGTCATTGTCGGGGCCTGGGCCGCCTACTTGGTGCCGATGTGGCTCCGTAGGCAGGACGAGCTGAACGAGGCCCGTCCGACGGAACGCTTCAGCACCGCCATCCGGCTGCTGTCCGGACGGGCGGGAATGGAGCGCCGATACGCCAAGGACCTGCGGGCGCGCTCCGCCGAGGAGGGGGAGCCCAGCGCCGTCGTGCCGGACGCCGTCACCGACTCGGTGGACGTCCGGGCCTTCGCCATGCCCCCGGCCCGTCCCCAGGTGCACGCGCCCGTCCGGCAGCAGAGCCAGGACCGGCCGGAAGCGGCGCGAGAACCGGAGCGCGGGGCGGTGCGCGAATCGGCGCGCGAACCCGAGCGCGAACCGGCGCGTGAACAGGCGCGTGAACAGGCGTCCAAGGCGGCGTCCCACCAAGCCTCCGCGCCGGCCCAGGCGCCCAAGCCCAAGTCCGCACCCGCGTCCGCATCTTCGTCCGCGCCTGCGCGCAAGCGCGTCCCGGCCGCGCGGCGTTCGCCCGCTGAGGAGGCCGCGGCAGCGCGCGCCCGGCGTGTGAAGGTGCTCGCGCGCCGCAGACGCACCACCGTGATGCTCTTCCTCGCCTTCACGCTCGGCACGATCGTCGCGGCGGTCGGCGGGCTCGCCCTGCTCTGGGCGCCCGGCGTCCCGGCGGTCCTGCTCAGCGGGTACATCGCCTACCTGCGCTCCCAGGAACGCCGCCGCTTCGCCTACCAGATGGACCGGCGTCAGGCCGAGGTCGCCGCACAGCGACTGCGGGAGCGTCAGCCGCGTCGGCGCGCGTCCGTGGACACCGGGATCGACGACGCCGAGGAGGGCCCGGAACCGGCGACGGACCCCGGGCTGTCCGCACTCGCCGCCGACCGGCGCGCCCTCGTCGAACAGACCGACCACGCCGAGTGGGTCGACCAGCAGCGCGAGCGGCAGCGTCGGCCCGGCCAGGGCGACAGTTGGGACCCGGTACCGGTACCGCTGCCGACGTACGTCACCGCGCCGGTCGCGCCGCGCGCCACGTCCGACGTGGACCTCGGGGCACCGGACGCGTGGAGCTCGGCCCGGTCCAGCTCCGTGGCGCCGGAACACGAGGAGCGGTCCGCCGTACGGGACGACCACGGTGCCCGCGACGACCGCGATGCCCGGGACGCTCAGGACGAGGACGCGGAGGACCCGTCGGAGGACAGGATGACGGCGGACGGTCGCACCGACGCCCGTCGCGCCGCCTCCGCCCGACGTGCCCGCGAGCGGGGCCGCACCCCCCTGTTCGACCAGTACGAGGACGGCGAACGACCCCGCGCGGCCAACGAGTGACCAGCCAAGGAACGGATTTCCAAGCACCCTGAGGGGGATGCTAGAGTTTCACTCGTTGCAAGGGCCTGTGGCGCAGTCTGGTAGCGCACCTCGTTCGCATCGAGGGGGTCTGGGGTTCAAATCCCCACAGGTCCACCGCAGCTGAGAGCCCCAACCGGGTTGATCCGGTTGGGGCTCTTTGGTGTTCTGCGGCGTTCGCCTCGAAGAAGGGGTCCGACTGGGCTCGTGGAGTGATCGCGTCCGGGCTCCAGCTTGGCTCATGGGCGCCACTCCGGCCACCCGAGCCGCCCCAGTCGCCCCAACCACCCGAGCCGCCGGAGCCGCCCGAGCCACCGCAGCCGTAAAAGCTCACAGCGCCTTCGCGAAGCACCTGCTGTCGTCGTGGAAGCGGTAGTAGCCGAACTTCACGCAGGGCTCGTAGCCGCTGGACGTGTAGAGGGCGATGGCCTCCGGCTGCTTGGTGCCGGTTTCCAGGACCATGCGGGTGCGGCCGGCCGTGCGGGCGTTGTCCTCCAGGGCGGCCAGCATGCGGCGGGCGAGGCCCAGGCCGCGGGCCTGCTCGATCACGTACATGCGCTTGAGTTCGGCGTCGCCGTCCTCGTTGCCCTCGCCGTTGGCGTCCTGGGAGCGCCAGCCGCCGGTGGCGACGGGGTCGTCGTGTTCGTCGTACGCGATGAGGTACACGCCGTTCGGCGGGGTGAAGTCCGACGGGTCCAGGGTCGTGGCGTCGCCGCCGTCGCCGTAGCGGGCGTGGTACTCCGCCTGGACCTGGTCGTTCAGCTTGACGGCGTCGGGGTGGTCGAACGGGACAGGGTGTATATTCATGCCGAGCATCGTACTTCTATGCGTAGGGAGGGTCTGCGAAGGTCTGTGCGGGGGAATCTGGACTCCGTCCAGTGTGCCGGTATTGTGCCCGAGTGCTCACTGTGACCTCTGCCAATGTGAACGGACTGCGGGCCGCCGCGAAGAAGGGCTTCGTGGAGTGGCTCGCGGAGACCTCCGCCGATGTGCTCTGCCTCCAGGAGGTGCGAGCCGAGCCGCAGCAGCTGCCGGAACACGTCCGCGCCCCCGAGGGCTGGCACGTCGTGCACGCCCCGGCCGCCGCCAAGGGCCGCGCCGGCGTCTCCCTCTACACCCGCCGCGAGCCGGACCGTGTCCAAGTCGGCTTCGGGTCGGCCGAGTTCGACGGCAGCGGCCGCTACGTCGAGGCCGACCTGCCCGGCGTCACCGTCGCCAGCCTGTACCTGCCCTCGGGTGAGGTCGGCACCGAGCGGCAGGACGAGAAGGTCCGTTTCATGGGCGAGTTCCTCGCCTATCTCAAGGGGCTGCGCGTGCGGGCCGCCGCCGACGGGCGCGAGGTCGTCGTCTGCGGCGACTGGAACATCGCCCACCAGCCCGCCGACCTCAAGAACTGGCGCGCCAACCAGAAGAACTCCGGCTTCCTGCCCGAGGAGCGGGAGTGGCTCGGCAGCGTCTTCGACGCGGCGGACGGCGCGTACGTCGATGTCGTACGCGGCCTGCATCCGGACGTGGACGGGCCGTACTCCTGGTGGTCCTACCGGGGGCGGGCCTTCGACAACGACAGCGGATGGCGGATCGACTATCACGTCTCGACGCCCGGCCTCGCCGCCAAGGCGGTCAAGGGGTACGTAGAGCGCGCGGCCACGCACGACGAGCGCTGGTCGGACCACGCGCCCGTGACGGTGGTCTACGACCTCTGAGGCTCCGGGCCGCCGCGGGCCTGGAGCCGGCGGTCCATCGCCATCGACAGTTCCGCTTCTACGACGCTCTTCGCCAGCGGGCGTAGCCGTTGCAGGTCCTCCGCCGTGCGGCCCTCGGTGATGACCAGGTCGGTGAAGAGTTCGGCGAGGGCGTCCGTGTGGGCGCGGACGCGGCGGCCCGCGCTGAGGACGTCGGCGAGAGGAATGCCCTCGCGGACCAGCGCGGCCGTGACGTCGAGGAGACGGCGGCTGATGTGGACGATCTCGCCGCCGTCGGTGCCGAGGTAGCCGAGTTCGAGCGAGGCGGCGAAGTTCTCCGGGGTCGCCTGGTCGCCGAAGTAGTCGGCGAGGGCTTCCGGGGTGAGCCGGACCGGGGTCTCCTCGGTGGGGGCACCCAACCCCAGCAGTTCGCCGACGTTGCGGCCGTGGTCGAAGGCCTCGGCGAGTTCCGCGATGCCGTTGAGGGTGTGGCCGCGCTCCAGGAGCGCCGAGATCGTGCGCAGGCGGGCCAGGTGCGTCTCGTCGTACCAGGCGATACGGCCTTCCCGGCGCGGCGGGTGGATGAGTTTGCGCTCACGGTAGAAGCGCAGGGTGCGCACCGTGATGCCGGCCTCCTCGGCCAGTTCCTCCATGCGGTATTCGCGCTTCTCCGCCTGCTCTGCCTTCTCCGCCACGCCCGCACCCTACGTCGTACCGCCGGTAACTTTCCTCGTCCCGCCCCCTACCCATCGGTAGGGAGCTGCTCTACGCTCCGATTGCGCCAGTGTTCACTGGCGTGGTCGGATGGTCGTATGGAAGGGCACGGGATGACCGAACACGAGCATGTGCGGGTGGCGGTGATCGGCTCCGGGTTCGGCGGGCTGGGAGCCGCGGTGCGGCTGCGGCGCGAGGGGGTCACCGACTTCGTCGTCCTGGAGCGCGCCGACAGCGTGGGCGGGACCTGGCGGGACAACAGCTATCCCGGCTGCGCCTGCGACGTACCGTCCCATCTGTACTCGTTCTCCTTCGCGCCGAACGCCGACTGGCCGCGCACCTTCTCCGGGCAGGAACACATCCGCGCGTACCTGGAGAACGTCGCGGACGTCTTCCGGCTGCGGTCCCACATCCGCTTCAACTCCGAGGTCAAGATGATGACTTGGGACGCGGAGCGGCTGCGCTGGGACATAGAGACCACCGGCGGTTCCTACTCCGCCGACCTCGTCGTCTCCGCCACCGGGCCGCTGTCCGACCCCAAGATCCCGGACATCCCGGGGCTCGACTCCTTCCCCGGCGAGGTCTTCCACTCGGCCCGCTGGGACCACGACTACGACCTGCGCGGCAAACGCGTCGCCATGGTCGGTACCGGCGCCTCCGCGATCCAGATCGTGCCGGCGATCCAGCCCGACGTGGAGCGCCTCACCCTCTTCCAGCGCACCCCGCCCTGGGTGATGCCCCGTATCGACCGCCCCATCAGCGGCGCCGAACGTGCCGTGCACCGCGCGCTGCCCTTCACCACCCGGGCCCGGCGCGGACTCCTGTGGGGGCTGCGGGAGTTGCAGGTCCAGGCGTTCACCAAGCGGCCCAACGAGCTGGGAATGGTCGAGCAGTTGGCCAAGCGGAACATGGCCCGCTCCATCAAGGACCCGGCCCTGCGCGCCCGGCTCACCCCCGACTACCGCATCGGCTGCAAGCGCATCCTGCTCTCCAGCACCTACTATCCCGCCCTCGCCCAGGCCAACGTCGATGTCGTGGCAAGCGGGTTGAGCGAGATCCGCGGCTCGACCGTCGTCGCCGCCGACGGCAGTACGGCCGAGGTCGACGCGATCGTCTTCGGTACGGGTTTCCACGTCACGGACATGCCGATCGCCGACCGGGTCGTCGGCGCGGACGGGCGGACGCTCGCCGAGGCGTGGTCGGGTGGAATGCGGGCCCTGCGCGGGGCCTCCGCGGCCGGGTTCCCCAACTGGATGACCATCATCGGGCCCAACACCGGCCTAGGGAACTCCTCGATGATCCTGATGATCGAGTCCCAGCTGAACTATCTCGCCGACTACGTACGGCAGTTGGACGTCCTGGGCGGCCGCGTCGCCCTCGACGCCCGGCCGGGCGCGGTGGACGCGTGGAACGAGCGCGTGCAGGAGCGGATGAAGCGCACGGTGTGGAACACGGGCGGCTGCACCAGCTGGTACCTGGACGCCTCCGGCCTCAACACCACCATCTGGCCCGGCACGACGGCCGAATTCCGCAAGGCCACAAGGCGAGTCGACCTCATGGAGTACGAGGTCGTGCGGGCGCAGGCCAACAGAAAGACGGAACAGCCGGAAGTGGTGGACGCGTGAGCCGGCTCATGCACGTCTCGTCCGGGCCGTACGCCCCGCCCGTCCCCGCCCGCGAACTCACCGTCACCTCGGCCGACGGCTCCCGCCTGCACGTCGAGGTGCACGGCCGCGAGGACGCGCCCGCCGTCGTCCTCTCGCACGGCTGGACCTGCTCTACGGCCTTCTGGGCCGCGCAGGTACGGGACTTGGCCGTCGATCACCGCGTCATCGCCTACGACCAGCGGGGGCACGGGCGCAGTCCGGTGGCCGTCGCGCACAGTACCGACGCGCTCGCCGACGACCTGGAAGCCGTACTGGAGGAGACGCTCGCGCCCGGGGAGAAGGCCGTGATCGCCGGGCACTCCATGGGCGGGATGACCGTGCTCGCGGCTGCCGGGCGGGCGGGGTTCCGGGAGCACGTGGTGGCCGTTCTGCTGTGCAGTACGGGGAGTTCGCGGCTGGTCGACGAGTCGCTGGTCGTGCCGTTGAGGCCCGGGCGGGCGCGGACCTGGCTGACCCGGAGGGTCCTCGGGACGCGGGCGCCGCTCGGGCCGGTCACGCCGACCGCGCGGCGGATCCTCAAGTACGGGACCATGGGCCCCGGTTCGGCACCGCACATGGTCGAGGCGTGCGCGCGGATCGTGCACGCGTGTCCGCGGGCGGTGCGGTACGCGTGGTCGCGGGTCCTCGACACGCTCGATCTCGACCACGGCGTAAGGGAGTTGGCGGTGCCGACGGCCGTCGTCGTCGGTACGGCGGACCGGATGACGCCGCCGGTGCATGCGCGGGCGTTGGTCGCCGCGCTGCCCAACTGCATCGGGATCACCGAACTTCCCGGGCTCGGTCATATGACGCCCGTCGAGGCGCCGGATTTGGTCAGCGCGAAGATCCGTGAACTGGCCGCGGCTTACGTGCAGTTCAATCAGGGCGATCAGGTCAAGGAGGGTGCATGAGCGGCAAGGTGAGCCTTGAGGGTCAGGTCGCGGTCGTGACCGGCGCCGCACGGGGGGTCGGCGAGTTGCTCGCCCGCAAACTCTCCGCGCGCGGGGCCAAGTTGGCGCTCGTCGGGCTGGAAGCGGACGAGCTCAAGCAGGTCTCCGAACGACTGCACACCGACAGCGACCACTGGTACGCCGACGTCACCGATCACGAGGCGATGGCTCGGGTGGCGCATGAGGTCAAGGAGCGGTTCGGGAAGGTCGACATCGTCGTCGCCAACGCGGGTGTCGCGAACGGCGGGCCCTTCCTCGACTCCGATCCGGTCGCGTGGCGGCGGGTGATCGAGGTCAATCTGATCGGGTCCGCGGTGACCGCGCGGGCGTTTCTGCCCGTGTTGATGGAGAGCCGGGGGTATCTGCTGCAGATCGCCTCGCTGGCCGCGATCACGCCGGCGCCGATGATGACCGCGTACTGCGCGTCCAAGTCCGGCGTCGAGGCGTACGCGCACAGCCTGCGCGCCGAGGTCGGTTACAAGGGGGTGCGGGTCGGGGTCGGGTATCTGTCCTGGACCGACACGGACATGGTGCGCGGGGCTGATCAGGACGCGGTCATGCGGGAGTTGAGGGAGCGGTTGCCCTGGCCGTCCAACAAGACGTATCCGCTGGGGCCGGCCGTGGACCGGATCGTCGCCGGGATCGAGCGGCGGTCCAGTCATGTGTACGGGCAGTGGTGGTTGCGGGGGATGCAGGGGGTGCGGGGGTACCTGCCGGGGGTCATCGGGTCGGTGGGGCAGCGGGAGATGCGGCGGTTCGGGGCGCGGTTGGAGGGGATGCGGTCTGGGCTCGTCGGGGCGGGTGGGGCGGCGGACGAGGCCGCGCGTGCGACGGGGCGCGCTACGGAGCGTGACTGATCGAAATGCGGTGTTTGTCCCGGCGTGTGAATCTGGTCGAGGCCCCACCTAGGGGCCCACAAGTCCCCCCCTCAGTACGGGAGTGAACCCACATGGGTATGAAGGACCAGTTCCAGGACAAGGCCGAAGAGCTCGCGAACAAGGCCAAGGACAAGATGGGCCAGGGCAAGGACGAGGTGTCCGAGCGGGGCGCTCAGCGGGACGAGGTGTCTGAGCGGGTGCAGCGTGAAGAGGACCGGATGGACCAGGACTACGACGTGTAGTTGAGGTCTGTTTGCGTGGGGCGCCCTGTGTTTTGGGGCGCCCCACGTTTCGTTGTTGAGTGCCGCCCGGTGGGGGCTGGTCGCGCAGTTCCCCGCGTCCCTAAAAAACGGGGAGTTGCCGGCGTCCCTCTCAAGAACGTGGCGGCAACTTCGGTCTGCTTCGGTCCGGGACGGATGAGTAGTCGGGCGGGGTTGCCGCCGGGTGGATGGACAACAGGTCCAGGGCCAGCCTGATCGCGTCGTCCAGTTGGGCGTGGCGGCCCTCTGCCCAGTCCAGGGGGGTGCGGAGGATCTCCAAGTCGGGGGTTACGCCCCTGTTTTCCACGGACCAGCCGTATGCGTCGAACCAGGCGGCGTTCATGGGGACCGTGATCACCGTGCCGTCGCCGAGTTGGTGGCGGCCGGTCATGCCGACCACTCCGCCCCAGGTGCGTTGGCCTACCACCGGGCCGAGCTTGAGGAGCTTGAAGGCGGCTGTGATCATGTCGCCGTCCGAGGAGGTCGCCTCGTCGGCGAGGGCAACTACCGGGCCCCTTGGGGCGTTTGAGGCGTACGACACCGGCTGGGCGTTGCGGGTCAGGTCCCAGCCCAGGATCGTGCGCGTCAGCTTCTCCACCACCAACTCGCTGATGTGGCCGCCCGCGTTGCCGCGTACGTCGACGATGAGGGCCGGGCGGGACACCTCCAGGCGCAGGTCGCGGTTGAACTGGGCCCAGCCGGAGCCGCCCATGTCGGGGATGTGGAGATAGCCGCAGTGGCCGCCGCTCAACTCCCGTACCACGGCCCGGCGTTTGGCCACCCAGTCCTGGTAGCGCAGGGGGCGTTCGTCGATGAGGGGGACGACCGCGACGCGGCGGGCCCTGCCCTCGCCCTCCGCCGGGGTGAAGGTCAGCTCCACCGTGGTGCCGCCCGCGCCTGCCAACAGGGGGTAGGGGCCGGTGAGTTCGTCGACCGGGCGGCCGTCCACGTGGGTCAGGATCGCGCCCTCCCGGATGCCCGTGCCGGCCAGGGGCGAGCGGGCCTTGGAGTCCGAGGACTCGCCGGGGAGGATGCGTGCCACCGTCCAACCGCCCTCCCTGCGCACGAAGTTGGCGCCCAGCAGGCCCTGTCGGCGCTGGTAGTGGGGCGGGCCCTCGTTGCGGCGGGACGCGGTGACGTAGGCGTGGGACGTGCCCAACTCGCCCAGGACCTCGCGGAGCAGGTCCGCGAAGTCGTCGGGGGACGCCACCCGTTCGACCAGCGGGCGGTACTGGTCCAGGACCCCGGTCCAGTCGATGCCGCACATCTGCGGGTCCCAGTAGTACGCGCGGATCAGGCGGCCCGCCTCCTCGTACGACTGGCGCCATTCGGCGGGCGGGTCCACCTCGTGGAGGATGCGGCGGAGGTCGATCCAGACGGTCGAGTCGCTGTCGCCGGACTCCGTTGAAGGGACTGCGCGTAGTTCGTCCTCGTCGACCACGACCAGTCGCGAGCCGTCGCCGCTCACCGCGAACCAGTCGAGGTGGTCGACCAGTTCGGACTTCTTCGCCTTGCTGATGTTGAAGTACTCGAGGGTCGGCCGGCCGCTCGTGTCGTCCGGGTTGGCGAAGGTCTCGCCCAGCGCGCCCGAGATCGGCCAGCGCAGCCAGACCAGGCCACCGCCCGAAACCGGGTACAGCGCCGAGTACTTGGAGGCGGAAACGGGGAATGGAGTGACCCGGCTCTCCAGCCCTTCGACCTCCACCGTCACCGCGCCGTCCGCGCCCTCGTCGTCCTCCGCCGCGTCGAGACCCCCGGCGGCCGGGCGGCCCTCCGGGGTCAGCGCGAACGGGGACGGCGTCGCCGAGGACAGCGGCACCAGGTACGGGCGGCAGCCGAGCGGGAAGGAGAGGTCGCCGGTGTGGACGTCGTAGACCGGGTCGAAGCCGCGCCAGGAGAGGAAGGCGAGGTAGCGGCCGTCCCGTGTGAAGACCGGATTCTCGTCCTCGAAGCGGCCGTTGGTGACGTCGACGATCAAACGGTCCTTTATGCGCGCCATCTTGATCTGGCGGAGCGAGCGGCCGATGCCCGGGTGGGACCAGGTCAGCCAGGTGCCGTCGGGGGAGAAGGCGAGGTCGCGGACCGGCCCGTTGATCGAGCGGATCAGCTCCGTCACCTCGCCGTTGGACTCCTCCGTCGCGTCCAGGAGCAGGAGCCGACCGTCGTGGGCCGCGATCGCCAGGCGCTCGCCCGCGGTGTCGGACACCAACTCCAGTACGCGGCCCACCTCGCCGGAGGCGAGTCGGCGGGGCTCGCGTTCGCCGGAGGCCCGGGGGAGGTAGGCGATCTCGATCGCGTCCTCGCCGTCCGCGTCCGTGACGTAGGCGACCTGCCCGCCGGAGCCCAACATCTCGGGGAGGCGGACCCGTACGCCCGGGGTGTCGGTGATGGTGCGGGCGGGGCCGTCGCGGTGGGTCAGCCAGTACAGGCTGCCGCGGACGACGACCGCGCTCGCGCGGCCCGTCTCGTCGACCGAGATGCCGTCCACGTGCTGGGCGGCGGGTACTTGGTAGGTGCGGCGGCCCGCGCGCGGCCCGCTCAGCTGCACGTCCAGCTTGCGGGGGACCGAGGCCGCCGACAGGTCGTCGACGATCCACAGGTCACCGGCGCACTGGTACACGACGCGGGTGCCGTCGCTCGCGGCGTGCCGGGCGTAGAAGGCGTCGTGGTCGGTGTGGCGCCGGAGGTCGGAGCCGTCGTAGGAGCAGGAATAGAGGTTGCCGATGCCCTCGTGGTCGGAGAGGAAGGCGATGCGGCCGTCGACGAACATGGGGGAGTGCAGGTGGCCCTCCAGGTCGGCGAGCAGGCGGCGGCCGTGCAGCCAGAGGCGGCCCATGGCGCCGCCGCGGTAGCGCTTCCAGGCGGCCGGTTCGTGCGGCGGAGTGCCGGTCAGGAGGAGGGTCTGGCGTTCGCCGTCGATGTCGGCGAGCTGGATGTCGGAGACCGGGCCCCAGGGGAGGCGGCCGCCGGGGTCGCCGTCGGTGGGGACCTTGTGGGCCCAGGTGAAGTACGAGAACGGCTCGCCGTGCGAGGCGACGGCGAGGATGTCGCCGTCCGGTGTCCAGCCGCAGACCTGGGTGTCGGCGCTGCCCCAGTACGTGAGCCGGCGGCCGGGGCCGCCCTCGACCGGCGCGAGATGGATCTCCGGGACCAGGCTGCGCCAGGTCGTGTACGCGATGTGGCGGCCGTCGGGGGAGAAGCGGGGATGACCGACTTTCGTACGGTCGACGGTGAGCCGCCAGGCGCGGCCCCTGCCGTCGAGAGGGGCCAGCCAGAGGTCGTCCTCGGCCACGAAGCTCAGGAGGTCGCCACTGAGGTGCGGCAGGCGCAGATAGCTCACGTCCCTATGCTTTTCCGGGGGACGGACCCGAGCAACTTGTGAAAAATCGCCGATGCGATCCGGCGGGTGAATCTCCACACGTACGAAACGGTTTCGTTTCGTAGAGGAGTGCGCTACATTCGTGACTACGAGGCCGGTACGAAACCGTCTCGTTCGGATCCGGAGAGGTGAGTGGCATGACTGAAGTCGCAACGGCGCGTCGCAGTCGCATCACACCCGAGCGCGAGGCCGAGCTGTACGCGGCCGTGCTCGACCTGCTCCGGGAAGTCGGCTACGACGCCCTCACCATGGACGCCGTGGCGGCCCGCACCAAGTCCAGCAAGGCGACGCTCTACCGCCAGTGGGGCGGCAAGGCCGAGCTGGTGGCCAAAGCGGTGCGGCACAACAAGCCCGGCGCCTCGGCCGCCGCAGTCGACACCGGTTCGCTCAGGGGCGACTTCCACGCCCTCACGATGCGGTCGGACGACTGCGAGATGGAGCAGAACTCCGCGCTCATGCGGGGCCTGGCCATGGCGATGCACGGCAACCCGGACCTCCTCAAGGCGTTCCGGGAACACCTCGTCGAACCCGAGATGGCGGAGTTCCAGACGATGCTCCGGCGGGCGATCGACCGGGGTGAGATCCGTGCCGACAATCCGGCGATCGAGTACATCGTGCACATGATGATCGGCGGGTTCGCCGCCCGCACCATGATCGACGAGCAGCCGCCCACCCAGGCCTTCCTGCTGTCGTACATCGACGCCGTGGTGCTCCCCGCACTCGGCGCACCCACCACCACCTGACGTATCCACAGCACGCCCACCTGACGTAACCGCTCACGTCGTCGGGCAGATCAGCCGTGTCCCCAACCGGTCGATCACCCCTGCCCCGAAGAACCCCACGACCTGACCGGGAGTACGCCCTCGTGGCCACGTTCCTCTACAAAGTCGGCCGGCTCGCCTTCAGGCGACGCCACTTCGTCGCCCTCATCTGGATCGCCCTGCTGACCCTCGCGGGAGTCGGCGCGGCCAGCGCGCCCGCCGCGGGCTCCACCTCGTTCTCCATACCCGGGACCGAGGCCCAGAAGGCCTTCGACCTGCTGGACCAGCGCTTCCCCGGCTCCAGTTCGGACGGCGGCACCGCGCGCGTCGTCTTCAAGGCGCCGAGCGGCGAGAAGATGACCGACGTCGACAACAAGGCGACCGTCGAGAAGACGGTGAAGGAGCTCGCCGACGGCTCCGAAGTCGTCTCCGTCTCCGACCCGTTCACCACGAACGCCGTGAGCAAGGACGGGACCGTCGCCTACACCTCGGTGAAGTACGACGTCGCCGGCATGGAGCTCAAGGACTCCAGCAAGGACGCCCTTGAGGACACCGCGGCCCAGGCCCGGGCCACCGGGCTGACCGTCGACGTCGGCGGTGACGCGCTCCAGGCCGCCGCCGAGATGGGTGTCGGCGAGATCATCGGTATCGCCCTGGCCGCCGTCGTCCTCGTCATCACGCTGGGCTCGCTGGTCTCGGCCGGCCTGCCGCTGCTGACGGCGATCATCGGGGTGGGGATCGGTGTTTCGACGATCACTGCCCTGGCGAAGACGCTGGACCTGGGATCGACGACTTCGACGCTGGCGATGATGATCGGCCTCGCCGTCGGCATCGACTACGCGCTGTTCATCGTGTCCCGCTACCGGGCCGAGCTGGCCGAGGGCCGCGAACGCGAGGACGCGGCCGGCCGGGCCGTCGGCACCGCGGGTTCGGCGGTGGTCTTCGCCGGTCTCACGGTCGTCATCGCGCTGGCCGGTCTCGCGGTCGTCAACGTGCCGATGCTGACCAAGATGGGTGTCGCGGCGGCGGGCACGGTCGTGGTCGCGGTGCTCATCGCCCTGACCATGATCCCGGCGCTCCTCGGCTACGCGGGCCGCAGGATCAAGCCCACCGGCGAGAAGGCCAAGTGGCTGGGCGGCGGCAGCGCCAAGGAAGCGGCCAAGGCGGCCAGGCCGAACATGGGCACCCGCTGGGCGAGCTTCGTCGTACGGCGACCCGCCGCCGTCCTGATCCTCAGCGTGCTCGGCCTCGGCGCGATCGCGCTGCCGGCCAGCCAGCTCCAACTGGGTCTGCCCGACGACAGCTCACAGCCCACGTCCACCACCCAGCGACGGGCCTACGACCTCCTCGCGGAGGGCTTCGGCCCCGGCTTCAACGGCCCGCTGATGATCGTCGTGGACGCCAAGAACAGCGATGCGCCCAAGGCCGCCGCCACCACGGTGACCGACAAGATCAAGACCCTCGACGACGTGGTCTCGGTCAGTCCGGCCATGTTCAACAAGGCCGGTGACACCGCGACGATCACCGTCGTGCCCGACTCCAAGCCGTCGTCGGTGACCACCGAGGACCTGGTGCACTCCATCCGTGACGAGGGCGCCGGCATCAAGGCCGACACGGACGCGCAGGTGCTGGTCACCGGCACCACGGCGATGAACATCGACTTCTCGCAGAAGCTCAACGACGCCCTGATCCCGTACCTGGCCCTGGTGGTAGGCCTGGCGTTCCTGCTCCTGATCGTGGTCTTCCGCTCGATCCTGGTCCCGCTGAAGGCGGCCCTCGGCTTCCTGCTCAGCGTGCTCGCCTCGCTCGGTGCGGTCGTCGCCGTCTTCCAGTGGGGCTGGCTGTCGGGGCTGATCGGCGTGGAGGAGACCGGTCCGATCATGTCGATGATGCCGATCTTCCTGGTGGGCGTGGTCTTCGGCCTGGCGATGGACTACGAGGTGTTCCTCGTGACCCGGATGCGCGAGGCGTACGTCCATGGCGAGAAGCCCAGCCAGGCCGTCGTCACCGGGTTCAGGCACGGTGCGCGGGTCGTCACCGCCGCGGCGGTCATCATGATGGCGGTCTTCGCCGGCTTCATCACCTCCAGCGAGTCCATGGTCAAGATGATCGGTTTCGGTCTGGCGGTCGCGGTCTTCTTCGACGCGTTCGTGGTCCGCATGGCGATCGTCCCGGCGGTGCTCGCACTGTTCGGCAAGCGGGCGTGGTGGCTGCCGAAGTGGCTGGACCGGATCCTGCCCAACGTGGACGTCGAGGGTGAGGGCCTGCGCGAGCTGGACTCCAAGGACTCGGATCCCGATGAGGACCGGGAGTTGGTCCGGGCCTGAGGCGGCTGCCGCGAGGCACTGAGGCACCGGGCAACTGATCTGCCGCGTCACCGGATCCGGGTGGCGCGGCAGTTCGCGTCGGTGACAGGGTGGCGGACGTGACAGCACTGGATGAACTGGTGCGGCTGCTGGGCCCGTCGACGGCGTCACGGGAACCGTCCGCCGACGACTGGACCGAGGTCGAGGCGTACGTCGCCTCTGCACTGCCCGCCGACTTCAAGGCCTTTCTCGACGCCTACGGTACGGGCGTGATCTGCGACGAACTGGTGGTCTTCCACCCTCGGGGCACCGGCTTGCTCCTGGACAGGATGCGGAAGATCCACGAGAGGTTCGGCGCGAGCCGGCGCCGCAACCCGGACTTCCACCCCTTCCCCTTCCACCCGGAACCCGGTGGCCTGGTCTCCTGGGGCTACGACCACTCCGGCGCCGAACACTTCTTCTGGCCCTGCGACCCGGCCCCGGACCGCTGGAAGGTCGTCACCCACAGCCACGGGGCGGAACCGGAGGTCTTCGAGGGACCGTTCAGCGCGTTCGTCCTCGACTTCGTCGAGCAGTTGCGGGATGTGGAGCCGCACCACGGACTCGACCCGGAGGCGCTGGAGTTCCTGGAGCCGGAGGACCTGGCGGAACTGGCGGAGCGGGGAGAGGCCGGACCGGTCGAACCGGGTTTCAGCCCGCTCTGAACCGCTCCCAACCGCTCCCAACCGCTGTGAACCGAGCCGATGTCAGTGGGCCGGACTAGCGTGTTGGGCATGACCACACTCGCAGAACGTCCCCACACCGCACTCCTCGTGATCGACGTCCAGGTCGGCGTCGTGGCCGACGCGTACGAGCGTGACGCGGTCGTCGCCAACATCTCCACGCTCGTCGACAGGGCCCGCGAGGAAGGCGTCCCGGTCGTCTGGGTCCAGCACTCCGACGAGAACGTGACGGTAGGCAGCGAGGCCTGGGAGTACGTCCCCGAGCTGCACCTCTGGGACGGGGAGCCCCTGGTGCCCAAGCACTACCCCGACTCCTTCGAGGACACCTCCCTCGAAGAGGTGCTGGCGGCCGCGCAGGTCGGCCGCCTGGTGGTGGCGGGCGCGTCCACCGACGCGTGCATCCGCTCCACGCTCCACGGCGCGTTCGTACGCGGCTACGACGTGACACTCGTCGGCGACGCCCACACCACGTCGGACCTGAGCAAGTGGGGTGCGCCGCCGCCGGAGCAGGTCATCGCCCACACGAACCTGTACTGGAAGTACCACACGGCACCGGGCCGTACGGCGGGAGTCGAGGAGACGAAGGACGTCGTACTCGGAGGCTGACCCTCACTCACATCTTCACCTCGGCCCAGACCGTCTTGCGCGGACGCGGACCCGGGGTGACACCCCAACGGTCGGCCAGAGCGTCCACGAGAAGCAGCCCCCGGCCCGATTCCCCACGCGGGTCCGCTTGTTGAAGCCGGGGCAGCAGCTCGCCGCGCGTGTCCGTCACCTCGATACGAAGAGTTCCGGCGACGACGTACAGGGTCAGCCGGAAGTCGCGTCCCTGGACCCGCCCATGCGTCGCCGCGTTGGCCGCCAGCTCGGCGACGATCTGAACGGCCCGGTCCAACGGGACTTCCCAGGCGCGGAGTTGCTCTGTGGCGAGGAGCCGGGCGAGACGTGCGCCTCGGGGGGTGGGGGACAGCAGGACGGTGAAGTTGGGAGGGGCGGCGATTTCTTGATTCATGTCACTCAGCGTGGCCGGTTTCGCTTCCCTGGGTGAGTGATGGCGCCGGTGCGTAGCGTTACTGTCTCGGCTTTGTCCCGCACTGTCTCGGCTGTCTCGGTGGTTGTACGGGTACGGGTGCGCGATGGAGGTGGGGCATGAACGAGATTGAGGACGAGGCCGGTTGGGATGTCGAACCCGGCGACGAGATCGAGCCGTTGGTGCAGGCGGTGGGGCGGATGCTCAGGGTTTTCCGGGAGCTGGCGGGGATGCGGGTGGCGGACCTGGCGGAAGCGATGCGCTACGGCGAGGACATGATCCGGAAGATCGAGCGCGGGGTGCGGATCCCGAGGCCGGAGTTCCTGGACCGGGTGGACCAACTGTTGAACGCCCAGGGGAACTTGAGGGCGTTCATGGAGGACATGCAGAAGGCTCGGTACCCGAAGAAGGTGCGGGAGCTGAAGGAGATGGAAGACCGGGCGGTGGAGATGCTGCTTTACAGCAACCACAACATCCATGGTCTGCTGCAAACGCCCGAGTACATGCAGGCGTTGTTCGACATTCGGCAGCCTCCCTACCCCCAGGATGTGGTGGATCGGGACGTGGCCGCCCGTATTGCTCGGAAGTCCGTCTTCGACCGGTCGCCCGAACCTGCACTCTGCTTCATTCAGGAACAGGTGACGCTGGAACGCCCGATCGGTGGCAAGGCGGTGCTGCGTCGACAGCTCGAACACCTGCTGGAGGTAGGGAGGTTGCGGAACGTCGCCCTTCAGGTCATGCCTACCGATTGCGAGGAGCACGCCGGCATGAACGGCCTGATCGAGGTGCTGAAGTTCAGCGACGGCACAGCGATCGGACGGTCCGACGGGGCGTTCAACGGTCGCCCGGTCTCAAACCCCAGGGATCTTCGGGTCCTTGAACTGCGCTATGGGATGATGCGGGCCCAGGCTCTCACGCCGAGAGAGTCGCTGGCCTTCATCGAGCAAGCGCTGGGAGCACTATGAGCACCTCGCAACTCCACTGGTTCAAGAGCAGCTACAGCAGCAGCAATGAATCCGGCGACTGCGTCGAGGTGGCTACTACCCCCGCGGCGATCCATGTCCGGGACTCGAAGAACAAGCTGGGTGCGCAGCTCGCTCTCTCCGCTCCCGTTTGGGGCGAGTTCGTCACGTACGTTGCGAAGTGAACGTCGGGCCGCCCGCTTCTTTGTGAGTGTCGGGCTTCCGCGCCCCGAGTAAAGGGCGCTCCGCTGCGCTACGCGTCGCCTGTGGCGATTCCGCTGCGCTTCACCCTTGACTCGGTGCACTCCAGCCCGTTGGAGAAGCGAGCGAGCGGCCCCGAGGAACGGGTGGCCAGGCATGAACGCCCTTGCCTGTACTGCGTTGTCGGTCGGTGTGGAGGGTGCGCGTTCGCGTCTCGCCTGCACGCCGGGCGGGCTTGGCGGCCAACGTCCGGTGGGTGGGGGTCGCTGGAAGCTGGGTGTTCTTCTAACCGGTCAAAGGCTGTGACGGTGGTTAAATTTTTCCCAGCTTCTAGCACCCCCCCACTCGGGGTTGGCCGCTGAGCCGGGGCGGCGTGCTGGCGAGACGGCAGCGCGTCCCCTCGCTCCGGCCCGGAACGCAGTACAGGTAAGGGAGTTCATGCCTGGCCACCCGTTCCTTCGGGCTGCTCGCTCGCTTCTGGAACGGGCTGGAGCGGGTCGAGTCAAGGGTGGAGCGGAGCGGAATCGGCGTAGCCGACGCGACCGGAGGGAGCGCCCTTTACTCGGGCCGTGGAAGCACGACACTGGCTGAGAAGCGAGTGGTCCAACGTTCAGAACTCAGTCGCAGGCCCAGTGCACCCGCCGCTACCGTGCCTGCATGAGCATGAACAACACCGAAGACGACAACTCCGGCGCCAACCCCCGATTCGCCGATGCGCTACGGGAGTTGGGGCTCGGGGACCTCCTCGGTCGTATTCGGCGCTTCCCGGACGCCACCCGTACCGCCGCCGAGGCCGCCGCCGCGATCGGGTGCGAGTTGAGTGAGATCTGCAAGTCACTGATCTTTGCGGCGGACGGGGTTCCGGTACTGGTGCTGATGGACGGGGCATCGAGGGTGGACCTGGAACTCGTCCAGCGGGAACTCGGCGCGGAGAAGGTCACCCGGGCCAAGGCAGACGTCGTACGGGAGACGACCGGGTACGCCATCGGAGGCGTGCCGCCCTTTGGACACCGTACGAAGACGCGGGTGTTGGCCGATCGGTCGCTGCTCGCGCATGACGTCGTGTGGGCCGCCGCAGGCAATCCGCACGCCGTGTTCCCCATGGAGCCCAAGGAACTCGTCGCGTACGCCGGTGCCACTCTGGTGGACGTGCGCGAGCAGACCACGTGACTCCGGAAGTCGCCGCCGCCGTCCTGCTCGCCGCCGTCACCCACGCCTGTTGGAACGCCCTCGCCCACCGCATCACGGACAAACTCGTCGGCTTCACACTGATCGCGGGCGGCGGGACGCTGATCGGGTTGGCGCTGGCGCCGTTCGCAGGGTTCCCGGCGGCCGCGGCCTGGCCGTATCTGATCGTGTCGGGCGTCATCCACGTCGTGTACTTCGTGCTGCTGATGAAGTCCTTCCGGCTGGGGGACTTCGGGCAGGCGTATCCCATCGCACGCGGCACCGCCCCTCTCCTCGTGACCGTGCTGGCCGCCGTCTTCGCCCACGAGGTGCCGAACGCCTGGGCCGCCGCCGGCATCGCCCTGTCGTGCGCGGGCCTGACCGGCGTCGCCCTGTGGGGAATGCGCGGGCGACGGCCCAACTGGGCCGCGATCGGGGCCGCGTTGGCGACGGGCGTGTCGATCGCCGCGTACACCGTCGTCGACGGGCTGGGCGTACGCGCCTCGGGGTCCTCGCTCGGCTACATCGCCTGGCTGATGGCGATCGAGGGGCTGGCCGTCCCGGCGTACGCCCTGCACCGCTGGCGGGGTCAATTCGTCGCGAAACTACGGCCGTTCGCCGCCGTCGGCTTCCTCGGCGCCGCCCTGTCCGTGACGGCGTACGGCCTCGTCCTGTGGGCCCAGACCCGCGCGGACCTCGCCCCGATCGCCGCCCTGCGCGAGTCGTCGATCATCGTCGGCGCGGCCATCGGAGCCGTCTTCTTCAAGGAACGCTTCGGAGCCCCACGCATCGCGGCGGCCGGACTGCTGGTCGTCGGGATCGGGCTCATGCTGCGGGCTGGTTAGGGCTCTGGCAGGTTCATCCGGTGGGGGTCGTGGTGGCCGTGGTGGGCTTGTCCGCGCGGATGATCGCGGAGTGCATGCCGTCGGCGACGGAGTGGGTCGGGGTGATCTCGATGTTCGTGAAGCCGGCCGCCGCCAGTCCTTGGTCGTATTCGGCGAAGGACAGCGCTCCGGCGATGCAGCCGACGTAGTCCCCGCGTTCGGCCCGCTGGGTGGTGCTGAGGGTGTCGTCGGCGACCACGTCGGAGACGCCGATCCGGCCGCCGGGCCGCAGGACGCGGAACGTCTCGGCGAACACGGTCGGCTTGTCGGTGGACAGGTTGATGACGCAGTTGGAGATCACGACGTCGATGGTGTTCGCGGGCAGCGGGATCGCCTCGATGGTGCCCTTGAGGAACTCCACGTTCGTCGCGCCCGCCTTGGCCGTGTTGGCCAGGGCGAGGGTGAGCATCTCCTCGGTCATGTCCAGGCCGTACGCCTTGCCGGTCGGGCCGACGCGGCGGGCGGAGAGCAGGACGTCGATGCCGCCGCCGGAGCCGAGGTCGAGCACGCGCTCGCCCTCGCGCAGTTCCGCGACGGCGCTCGGGTTGCCGCAGCCCAGCGAGGCCGCGACCGCCTCGGTGGGCAGCGCGTCGCGCTCCTCGGCCGCGTACAGGGTCGAGCCGAAGTTCTCGTCGTCGATCTCGACCGGCTGCGGTCCGCAACAGGCCGTGCCGCCTTCGGTGACCTTCACGGCTGCCGCCGCGTACCGCAGGCGGACGGTCTCGCGCAGGTCGGTGGACTGTTCGTTCATGAGTCGCTCCCAGGTGTCTGCCGCAGGAAGGTGTCCGCTGCCACCTTGCGCTCTGTATCGAAGAACGTCAACATAGAAGAATGTCGAAACAAGAGCTTGTGGTGATCGGACAGGATGCCGCCTGCTGTTCCGGGCTGGCCGCCGCGCCGCTCGACGAGGACCAGGCCGTCGACCTGGCGAAGGTCTTCAAGGCCCTGGGCGACCCGGTCCGGCTGCGTCTGATGTCGATGATCGCCTCGCGGGGCGAGGGCGGTGAGGTCTGTGTGTGTGAGCTGACGCCTGCCTTCGAGCTCTCCCAGCCGACGATCTCCCATCACCTCAAGCTGCTGCGGCAAGCCGGACTCATCGACTGCGAGCGGCGCGGCACCTGGGTGTACTACTGGGTGCTGCCCGACATGCTGGACCGGCTCGCCGCGTTCCTGACCACCCCGGAGCCTGCCGGGGCCCGCGCGTGAACGCTCCGCTCGGCCGCCGGGTCGCCGCGGAGGCGATCGGTACCGGGTTGCTGGTGGCGGTGGTGGTCGGCTCCGGCATTCAGGCCACCGGCCTGTCACACGATGCCGGCGTACAGCTGCTCGCCAACTCCCTCGCCACCGTGTTCGGCCTGGGCGTACTGATCACGGTGTTCGGGCCGGTGTCCGGCGCGCACTTCAACCCGGTCGTCACCCTCGCCGTCTGGTTCAGCGGTCGCCGCGCCCCGGGCGGGCTCACCCCGCGGGACGTCGTCGCGTACGTACCCGCCCAGATCGTGGGGGCGGTCGGCGGTGCGGTCCTGGCCGACGCGATGTTCGGCGAGCCGCTGGTGAGGTTCTCCGGGCACGACCGTTTCGCGGGGCAGCTGTGGCTGGGGGAGGTCGTCGCCACGGCCGGGCTGATCCTGCTGGTCCTCGGCCTGGGGCGGATCGGTCGTGCCGCGCTCGCCCCGGCGGCGGTGGCCTCGTACATCGGTGCCGCGTACTGGTTCACCTCCTCGACGTCGTTCGCGAACCCGGCGGTGACCATCGGACGGGCCTTCACCGACACCTTCGCCGGGATCGCGCCGGCCTCCGTCGTCCCGTTCATCGCCGCCCAACTGCTCGGCGGCGCGCTCGGGTTCGGCGTCGTGGCCGTCGTCCACGGCCCGCTGGCCGCCCCGGCCCGCCACCCCATCCGTGACCCGGGCGGCCGACCCGAGCCCGAACCCGCTGCCTCCTGATCACGCCTCCAGAAAGTCACCCGCCATGAGTGCTCCCCCTTCGCGCCCGTCGGTGCTGTTCGTCTGCGTCCACAACGCCGGTCGCTCCCAGATGGCCGCCGCCTTCCTCACCCACCTCGCGGGCGACCGCGTCGAGGTCCGCTCCGCCGGATCGGCTCCTGGGGACGCGGTCAATCCGGCCGTGGTCGAGGCGATGGGTGAGGTCGGCGTCGACCTCTCCGCCGAGGTTCCGAAGATCCTCACCGTGGCGGCCGTACAGGCGTCCGACGTCGTGATCACCATGGGGTGCGGCGACGCCTGCCCCGTCTTCCCCGGCAAGCGGTACCTCGACTGGCAGCTCGACGACCCCGCGGGACAGGGCGTTGAGGCCGTTCGCCCGATCCGGGACGCGATCGAGGCACGCGTTCGCGCGCTGATCCCGGAAGTGGCACCCGCCTGAGGCCGCTCCGGTCAGACGGGCCGTACCGCCACCGCGTCCACCTCGAACAGCATCCCCGGCAGCGCGAGGGACGCGACCCCGCTGAGGGTCTGGGCCGGCAGGCGGTCGCCGAAGTGGGTGTGGAGCGCCTTGCCGAGGGTTTCCAGCTTGGTGAGGTCGTGGTCGACGATGAACGTGCCGAGGCGGACCACGTGTTCGAAGTCCAGGCCCACTCCCGCCAGCGCGGAACGTAGGCGGGTGAACGCCACCTCCACCTGTGCCGCGAAGTCGCCCGGCACCGGTGCGCCCGTCTCGTCGGAGGCGTACTGGCCCGCGATGAAGACGAGTTCACCGGGTGCCGAGACCGCGTGGCTGTAGCCGAACGGGGTCGGATCGTGCAGCGTGGGCGGGTTGGTGATCGTGCGGGCGTCGGTGTCGTCGTTCTTGGGCGTCATGGACGGGGAACCTTCCGGTCGGGGCGGTTCATTCCGGGTGCGGCAAAGACGCCCGTACCGCCCTCACCAGCGCCTGTGCCCTCGGGTCCGCCGTCACGCTCTTGCGGAAGCCGTTCGTGACGTAACCGAACGCGATGCCCGACTCGGGGTCGGCGAAGCCCAGCGCGCCGCCTCGGCCCGGGTGGCCGAAGGAGGTCCCCGACAGGAGCGGCGACGCGCTGCCGTGCAGCATGTAGCCCAGGCCGAAGCGGGTGGTGATCACGAGGACGCGGTCCGGGCCCGACGAGCGTTCCGTGCGCGCCAGTTCGGCTGTCTCCGGGGTGAACAGCCTTGTTCCGCCGTCCAGTTCGCCGATCAGCGACGCGTAGACACGGGCCAGTCCATCCGCCGTCGCGATGCCGTTCGACGCGGGGAGTACGGCCGCTCGGTACGCCGGGTCGTTCTCGTCCGGCATCGGGGTGATCGCCCCGAACGCGCGCCGGGTGAGGGAGTCGGGGTTCGCGTACGCCTCGGAGACCGACCGCTTGGGGCGGGTGTGGAGGACGCCCGTGTCCGTCGTCACCGGGGCCTCCACCTGCGCCACCCGGCCCACCCGGTGCGTCTCGGACGCCGGCAGGCCCACCCACAGGTCCGCCCCGACCGGGCCCGCGATCTCGTCCGCGATCCACTCGCCGATCGACCGGCCCGTCACCCGGCGAACCAGCTCACCGGTCAGCCAGCTGTACGTCTGCGCGTGGTACCCGTGGTCCGTGCCCGGCTCCCACGCCGGTGCCTGCGCCGCCACCGCCGTCGCGCTGAGCACCGGGTCGGCGGCCTGCTCCGGGGTCAACGGGCGGTCCAGTACCGGCACGCCCGCGCGGTGCGCGAGCAGGTGCCACACCAGGGTGCGTTCCTTGCCGGCCGCCTTGTACTCCGGCCAGTACTCGCCCACCGGAGCGTCCAGGTCCAGTTCCCCGCGCTGCGCCAGCAGCAGGAGTACGGCGGCTGCCACGCCCTTCGTCGCCGAGCGGACGATCTGGGCCGTGCCCTGCTCCCAGGGCGCGGTGCCGTCGACGTCCTTCGTGCCCGCCCAGAGGTCCACGACCCGGTGCCCGTGCCGGTACACCGTCACCGCCGCGCCCCGGTCCCCGCGTGCCTCGAAGTTCGCCGCGAACGCATCCCTGACCGGCTCGAAGCCCTCGGCCACCACACCGTTCACGTCCACGTCCGTGCTCCTCGTTCCGCCGTCCCGCTCGCCGTCCGGCTCTCCTTCTTCAACCAAGGAGGATCGTCACGTCGATGTTCCCGCGGGTCGCGTTCGAGTACGGGCAGACCTCGTGCGCCGCGTCCACCAGCTTCGCCGCGATGTCCGCGTCGAGGATCGGGAGGGACACGCTCAGGGCGACCGCGAGGCCGTAGCCGCGCTGCTTGTTGGGGCCGATGCCGACCTTCGCGGCGACCGTGGAACCGGTCAGGTCGAAGCCCGCCCTGCGGCCGACCAGGACCAGCGCGTTGTGGAAGCAGGAGCTGTAGCCGGCCGCGAAGAGCTGTTCGGGGTTGGTGCCGTTGCCGTCGCCGCCCAGTGCCGGGGGCATCGCGACCTGGAGGGCGAGCTGGCCGTCCTGGCTGCTGACGAAGCCGTCCCGGCCGCCGTGGGCGGTGGCCTCGGCGACGTACATGATCTTCGTCGGGCGGGTGTCGACAGCGGTGTCGGCGGTGGCAGCGGTGTCGTCGGTCATGGCGGGACCTCCCCCGGGGCGGAAACACGGACACACGAGAGTGCGCAACTACATCGTGCACAAGATACTGGCGAGTAGTGCGGCCGTGTCCTTCAGGGGTACGAACCGTCGGTAACCCGAGGTCAGCAGGTCAGCGTGCCCGTTCCGCCGCCGCCTCCGCGCGCTCCGCCAGCCGCCACAGTTCCGCGCGCAGGCGTACGACCTCGGGCATCTCCAGCTCCGTCGCCGCGAGCAGCGCGCCGGGCACGCGGGTCGCGCGCTCCCTGAGGGCCGTACCGCGCTCCGTGCAGGCGACCAGGACCGAGCGCTCGTCGTGTGCCGCGCGCTCCCGGCGGACGAGCCCGGCCGCCTCCAGGCGCTTCAGCAACGGCGACACCGTGCCGTAGTCCAGGCGCAGGGCCGTCGCGAGGTCCTTGATCGTGGTCTCGCCGCGCTCCCACAGGACGAGGAGGACGAGGTACTGCGGGTAGGTCAGCTCCAGCTCCTCCAGGAGGGGGCGGTACGCGGCCGTCAGCGCCCGCTGGGCCGCGTACAGCGCGAAGCACAACTGCTCGTCGAGGAGCAGCGACCCGGCAGCAGTGTGGTCCTCGGGATCCTCGTTCGTCACGCGCCCATTGTCACGGACCGCGGGTCGAACCCGAAGGGCAACTCCAGGCGATGGGCGCGCATCAACGCGTCGTCGGAGAGGAGTTCGCCGGTCTTCCCGTCCGCCGCGATCACACCCTCGCTGAGGACGAGCGCGCGCGGGCACAACTCCAGGGCGTACGGCAGGTCGTGCGTGACCATGAGGACCGTCACGTCCAACGACCGCAGGATGTCGGCCAGTTCGCGGCGGGAGGCGGGGTCGAGGTTGGAGGAGGGCTCGTCGAGGACGAGGATCTCCGGTTCCATCGCCAGGACCGTCGCCACTGCCACTCGGCGCCGTTGGCCGAACGACAGATGGTGCGGGGGACGGTCCGCGAAGTCCGCCATGCCGACCAACTCCAGTGCCGTACGCACCCGTTGCTCCAGCTCGGCGCCCTTCAGCCCGGCCGCCGCCGGGCCGAACGCCACGTCCTCGCGGACCGTCGGCATGAACAACTGGTCGTCGGGGTCCTGGAAGACGATCCCGACCCGGCGCCTGATCTCCGCCATGTGCCGCTTGCCGACCGGGAGTCCGGCCACCGTCACCGTACCGGCGCCGGCCGTGAGGATGCCGTTGAGGTGGAGCACGAGGGTGGTCTTGCCGGCGCCGTTCGGGCCGAGCAGGGCGACCCGCTCGCCGCGCGCGACGGTGAAGTCGACGCCGAACAGGGCCTGTTGGCCGTCGGGGTAGGCGAAGGCCAGCCCGGAGACTTCGAGCGAAGGGGGCACAGCGTCATCGATCACGGCGTCGTCCGTCACAGCGTCCATCCCAACAGGCATACGACAAGGGCGGCACAGGGCAGTGCGAGGGCGTACGACCACTGCGCCCGGTCCGCGGTCACCTCGTCGATCACCGGCATGGAGCCCGTGTAACCCCGGCTCACCATGGCCAGATGGACCCGCTCCCCGCGCTCGTAGGAGCGGATGAACAGCGCGCCCGCCGACTTCGCGAGCACGCCCCAGTGGCGGATGCCCCGGGCCTCGAAACCCCGTGACTCGCGGGCGATCCGCATCCGGCGCATCTCGTCCGTGATGACATCGCCGTAGCGGATCATGAAGGACGCGATCTGGACGAGGAGGGGCGGGAGCTTCAACCGCTGGAGGCCCAGGAGGAGTTCGCGGAGTTCGGTGGTGGCGGCGAGGAGGACCGAGGCGGCTACGCCCAGCGTGCCCTTGGCCAGGACGTTCCACGCGCCCCAGAGGCCGTTCACGCTCAACTGCACGCCCAGGACGGTCACTTGCTCGCCCTCCGCCACGAAGGGCATGAGGACCGCGAAGGCGACGAACGGGATCTCGATCAGCAGCCGGCGGAGGAGGAAGGCGGCAGGTACGCGGGCCGTGTACGCGACGCACGCGAGCAGCACGGCGTAGAGGCCGAACGCCCACATCGCCTCGCGCGGGGTCGACACCACGACCACCACGAAGGCGAAGACGGCGGCCAGTTTGGTGTGCGGGGGCAGCGCGTGGACGGGGGAGTGGCCGTGCCGGTAGAGGCGGTGGGCGTGGCCCGCGCCCATCTCAGGCCGCCTGCGAGGTGCTACGACGCTTGCGGACCGCCCAGAAGACGCCGCTGCCCGCCACGACCGTGACGCCCACGCCGATCACGCCCGCGAGGCCTCCGGAGAGCCGCGCGTCGTCGACATCGCGCACGCCGTAGTCGGCCAGCGGGGAGTCGGCTGAGGCGTGTTCCTTCGCCTTCTGGTCGATGCCCTGGTCGGCGGCCACCTTCTCCAGGCCGTCGGGGTTCGAGGAGGCGTAGAAGCTGACGAAACCGGCGAGGAGGAGGGACGCGACCAGGCCGCCGATCCACAGTTTGCGGCGGGAGGTCCGGGGGGTGGCGGGCTCCAACGGGGCCTGGGCGTCCACGAGTTCGCCGTTCACGCGCAGCTTGAGGCGCTGCTCCAGGCCGCGTGCGCCGTAGACCAGATCGGGGCGTACGGCGATCACCGCGCCGACCGTCAGCGCGGTGATCGCGGCCTCGCCGATGCCGATGAGGACGTGCACGCCGATCATCGCGGTGGCGACCTTGCCGAGGGAGACGTCGGTGGTGCCGCCGAGGGCGTAGAGGAGGGTGAAGACGAGGGCGGCGGCGGGGACGGAGAGCAGGGCCGCGGTGAAGGACGCGGCGGTGATCGAGCGGCGGGTGCGCGGGAGGATCTTGACCAGGCCGCGGAAGACGGCGTAGGCCACGACCGTCGTCGTGATCGCCATGTCGGTGATGTTCACCCCCAGTGCGGTCAGGCCGCCGTCCGCGAACAGGATGCCCTGCATGAGGAGGACGACCGAGACGCAGAGCACGCCGGTATAGGGGCCGACCAGGATCGCGGCCAGCGCACCGCCCAGGAGGTGGCCGCTGGTTCCGGCCGCCACCGGGAAGTTGAGCATCTGCACGGCGAAGATGAACGCGGCGACCAGGCCCGCCAGCGGCGCCGTCCGCTCGTCGAGTTCGCGGCGCGCGCCGCGCAGGCTCACGGCGATGGCGCCGGCGGCGACCACACCGGTCGCTGCGGATATGGGGGCGTCGATGAATCCGTCAGGCACATGCACGGGATGATTTTAGATGCTTGTTGCGAGTCCTTTGCAAGAGCCAGACAGTCTCATGCCGACATGTGAGATCTGTCGCCCCGGAGGGCGCTCCCGAGAAAATGTGCGACATTTGGGTAGTGGAAGCGGATGCATAGCTTTCACACAGGTCACTCAGCGTAAGGGGCCGCCCGATGTCCGTAGTCGAACAGTACGCGCGAGCCCATATCGTCACCGACGAGGACGTGGACCGGCTGGACCGTGACGCGGTCCCCGTAGTCCTGCGGTACGACCCCGAATCCGATCCCCGAGCCGTCCGTATCGATCTGCCCGGACCGCATGAATGGACCTTCGACCGGGAGCTGCTGGAAGAGGGGCTGCGCGCCCCGGCCGGCAGCGGCGAGGTGCGGGTCTGGCCGTGCGGGCGGGTGCAGGCCGTGGTCGAGTTCCACTCCGAGGAGGGCGTCTCCGTCGTCCAGTTCGAGACGAAGACGATCATGCGGTTCCTGCGGCGGACCTATATGGCCACCGCGCCCGTCGCGAGCTGAGCCCCACAGGAGCCCGGACGCTCAGGGGATTCAGCCCCCGAGGCCGCTGCCCAGCTTCAGCAGGGCCGCCACGATCGGGCCCGCGGTGTCGCCGCCGTGGCCGCCCGCCTGGACGACGCCCGCGGCGACGAGGTCGCCCTTGTACGCGGTGAACCAGCCGTTGGGCTTCTTCTGGCCGTCGACCTCCGCCGAGCCGGTCTTCGCGCCGTAGTCGGAACCGAGCCCGGACATCGCCTGGGCCGCCGTGCCGTAGGCCGCCGTGTACTGCATGACCTCCTTCAGCTCCGACTGCGTCGTCGACGACATCGTGCGCGAGGCCTTCGCGAGCGTGCGGTTGTCGACCGTCGGGGAGACCAGGTACGGCTGGTGGAAGGTGCCCGTGTCGACCGTGGCGGCGACCGACGCCATGTTCAGCGGGTTCATGCGGACCCCGCCCTGGCCGATCAGCGAGGCGCCCATCTGCGCGCCGCTCTGCACGGGGACGGAGCCGTCGAAGGTGGGGACGCCGATGGCCCAGTTGTTCATGCCGAGGCCGTAGACCTGCTGGGCCTCCGTCGTCAGGTCGCTGTTGGACAGCTTGGGCGCGAAGTTGATGAAGGCGTTGTTGCAGGAGGCCCCGAAGGCCATCTTGAACGTGCCCTTCTTGATCTCCGAGTCGTCGTCGTTGTGGAAGGTCCAGCCCGCCAACTTGTAGGTCTTGGGGCAGGGATGGGACGCGTCCGGGGTGATGAGGTTCTTCTCGAAGAGCATCGTCGACGTCACGATCTTCATCGTGGAACCGGGGGCGAGGGAGCCCTGGAAGGCCACGTTGAAACCGTGCGAGGCGTTCGCGACGGCCAGGATCTCGCCGGTCGACGCGCGCATCATCACGGCCGAGGAGTTCTTCTGCTTGCCGACCTGCGTCTCGGCGGCCGCCTGGAGGGTCGGGCTGAGCGTCGTCTTCACCTTGCCCGGTGTGCCCTTGCTCAGCTCGACGAGCGTCTTGTCGGACTCCTTGGACTTCTTGCCCCGGACCACCCGGAGTTCGATGCCCGCCTTGCCGCCCGCCTTCTTGCCGAACTTCTCCCGCAGCCCGTCCAACACCGGCCCCAGGGACGGGTACTTGGCCGTCGTCAGCTCGCCGCCGTCACGGTCGTAGGCCTTGATCGGCGGGGTGCCGGACTCGCCCGTCACCAGGGTGTCGCCGTCCGCGAGGTCGGGGTGGACGACGGAGGCGTGCCACTGGACGTACGGCTTGCCGTCCTTCGCGCTGCGCACGACGGTGAGTGAAGTGGCGTACGTCATCGGCTTGTTGATGCCCTTGTACGACACCGTGCACTTCACGGAGAAGGGGACCTTGGTGCCGGTGCGGGCGCCCTCGGTGACGGTGATGCCCTTCATGTGGGCGTTCTTCGTGTAGCCGGTGAGCAGGGCGGCGGCCGCCGCCGACTGGTCCGTCGTGGCGGCGGCCTGGGCGACCTTGCCCTGCTGCCAGTCGGCCAGGTACCGCTTCGCGGTCGTCTGCACCTCCGCCGCCGACAACGGGCCCTTCTTGATGGCCTTGTGGTCCGCGGTGGCCTGGGTGCGCGCCTCGGCCGACGCCCCGCCGTCGTACAGCGCGTAGGCGCCGACGCCCGCCCCTACGACGGCCACGGCGATCGCACCGCCGACCACGGCGGGTCTTGCCTTCCGCCGCTCGGGTACGCGCCTTCTCTTGCCCCTGGTGCCCACAGTTCCCGATCCTCCGCGAATCCCTTGGGGCCCCGGTCGATATCGGCCCTCAGCCCTCACACACCCCAACGACCACGCACACCTTAGAGTCCCGTGCTGTGGGGGTGAGTTCCCGTCTCACGGCGTGACTTCAGCCACCCGCCGCCAGTACCGCCCGGACGATCGGGCCCGCGGCGTCGATGCCGTGGCCGCCGTCCTGGGTCATCGCGGCCGCCGCGACATCGCCCCGGTAGCCGGTGAACCAACTGTTGGACTTCGACTGCCCGTCGACCTCGGCGGACCCCGTCTTCGCGCCGATGTTCGGCCCGAGCCCGGACATGATGCCCGCCGCGGTGCCGCTGGTCGCGGTGCGGTACATCATCGCCCGCAGTTGGGACGACGTACTCGCCGACAGGCCCCGGGCGGTGGCCAGTTGGCGGTCGTCGAGGCTCTGCGCGACGAGCACCGGCTGGCGGAACGTGCCCGTCTTCGCGGTCGCCGTCACCGACGCCATGTTCAGCGGGCTCATCTGCACCTGGCCCTGGCCGATCAGGTTGGCCGCGGTGTCCGGGCCGCCGGACGCGGGGACCGAGCCGTCGAAGGACGGGATGCCGGTCTTCCAGTTGTCCCGGCCGAGCCCGAAGCGGTCCTCGGCCTCCCTGGTCAGCGAGTCCACCTTGACCGAGTCGGCGAACTTCACGAACGCCGTGTTGCAGGAGCGGGCGAAGCTGTCGGCGAGCGTCGCGCCCAAGTCCGGCTTGAGGCCCGTCAGGTTGTGGAAGGTCTGGCTCTGCCAGACCGCGTCGGGCGTGCAGGGCGCCGGGCCGTTCATCGTCGTGATCCCGTTGTCGATGAGCGTGGCGGCACTGATGATCTTCATCGTCGAGCCGGGCGCCAACTGCCCCAGGAACGCGGCGTTGAAGCCGTCGTTGCGGTTGTTGGCGATCGCCAACACCTGCCCGGTGCTGGGTTGCAGGGCCACGATCGACGACTCCGAGTACTTCGTCACGGCCTTCTCGGCGGCGGCCTGCGCGCTCGCCCTGAGTGTCGTGCGCACCTTGCCGGCCTTGCCCTTCTCCAGGGTCACCAGCGTGGTGTCGGCCGACTCCGCGAGGTCGTGCTTGATCGACAGCTCGATACCGGGCGTACCGCCCGCCTTGTCACCGTACTTGTCGCGCAACTCGTCGAGTATCGGCCCCAGCGACGGATACTTCTCCTTCGTCAGCACGGCCCCGTCACGGTCCACGGCCTCGATCGCCGGACTCGCGGACTCCCCGGTGACGAAGGTGTCGCCGGCCTTCAACTCCGGGTGGATGACGGACGGTTGCCAGTCGACGAGGGCGCGCCCGGTCGTCTTCCCCCGTACGACGGTCAGTTGGCTCCTGTAGGTGAGCGGCTTGCTGATGCCCTCGTACGACACCGTCGCCCGCACCGTGAACGGCACGGTGGCGCCGGTCGTCGTACCGGGCGTGATCTTCACCTTCGTGATGTGACCGGCCCCGCCGTAGGACTCCAGCACGGTGTCGGCTGCGGCGTCGTTGTTCGTGTACGACGCGGCGGTCACCGACTCCCCGCTCTCCCAGGCCGCGAAGAACTTCTTCGTCGTCTCCTTGACCTCACTGCCGCTGGGCGGCCCGGTCTTCTTGGCCGTGGCCCCACCGACCCCGGCCACGCCGTCCGAACCTCCCAGCGCGGACACGACGTTGAACGCCCCGTACCCCGCCCCGCCCACCATCACGGCGAACACACTGCCGATGACGGTGGCCTTTACCCCCTTGCGCATGCCCCTGTCCCTCCCCGTTATCAGTCCTTCGAACTGTAGGTGGCGTGGGGGAAAGCTGTGAGGGGTGTTGCCTTTTGTTGTCCTAACAGAGATCAGCTGCCTGAATCACACCGCCGGGTGGGCCACGTATGTGAACGTACGGCGAACGGTGGGGGATATCGGGCAACCGGGGGTGGGGGTCGAGGGTCGGTCGTGGTGCCGGGTCCGACACCCCGGCGCACGGAGGTTGCGCGATGTTCTCCCGATTCGGCGGGCACCGGGTGGTGCGGGTCGCGGTGGTGGTAACTCTGGTGCTGGCTCTGGGAGTCGCGGTGCGGATCGCGATGACCTCGGGACCCGCGCCCTACAAGGGGCCGCCGGCCACGGCCGTGGTGGGCGACAAGGTCGTCTACACGGCCGCCCGCCACCAGGCCAACCACGTGACCGTCACCGAGACGTCGGACGGCGACGGAATGGTCCTCACCTACCTGATCGACGACGTGGTCCCGATCAACGCGTCGAAGCACGGCTGCGCCTACCCCGACGCCGGGGACCGCACCGAGGTCGCCTGCACGATCGCGATCGAGGAGATGGCGATGGACCCGTACCCCACGTTCCAGCTGAACCTCGGCGACGCCGACGACTCCGCCGTCCTGCACAACCGCGCCGCCCGCACCTGGGGCTACAACCTGGTCCACCTGGGCGCCGGCAAGGACACCTGGACCGGCACCGCGCACGAGGCCCAGGCCGTCTACGGCGACAACGGCGACGACACCCTCAGGGTGAGCGGGGGAGCCCAGGCCGTGGGCGGCAAGGGCGACGACACGATCTACGTCGACGGCGAGGGCGGCGGAACGGGTGGCCCCGGCGACGACGTCCTCCACGGCGGCCCGGGCCACCAGGGCCTGTACGGGGACCAGGGCGACGACACGCTCTACGGCGGCCCCGGCGACGACCTGCTGTACGGCGGCGTCGGCGACGACGTCATGTACGGCAACAGCGGCGACGACCTGCTCGACGGCGACAAACCCAACGGCGGCAGATTCGACGGCGGCAAGGACAAGCTGTACGGCGGCCCCGGCATGGACGAACTGGAGGGCGGGCCGGCCGACGACGAGGTCCATCAGGACTGACGGCGGCCGGTCCCTGCCGCCGCACAACTGCCCAGCTACACCCAGGTGTCCAACCACATCCGCGACCGCCACTGGTCGATGGGGATCGCCGTCCCCGTGTACAGCGGCCAGAAATAAATGAAGTTCCACGTGACCAGCAGGACCAGCACGCCCGCTCCGACCGCTCCCGCGACCCGGCGGGTGTCGCTGGACCCCGGTGGGCCGATGACCGCGCCGATCAGCATGGCGACCGCGAGGCAGAGGAACGGGAGGAAGACGATGGAGTAGAAGAAGAAGATCGTGCGGTCCTGGTACATGAACCAGGGGAGGTAGCCGGCGGCCACGCCGCAGGCGATCGCGCCCGCTCGCCAGTCGCGGCGGAACGCCCAGCGCCACAGGACGTACAGGAGCGCGAAGCAGGCCGCCCACCAGAGGAGCGGGGTGCCGATGGCCAGGACCTCTCGGGCGCACTTCTCGCCCGCGCTCGCCGGGCAGCCGTCCGCGCCGGGGGACGGGGACTCGTAGAAGTAGGAGACCGGGCGGCCGTCGACGAGCCAGCTCCAGGGGTTGGACATGTACGTGTGCGGGGAGTGCAGGCCGACGTTGAACTCGTAGACCTCGTGCTCGTAGTGCCACAGGCTGCGCGCCCAGTCCGGCATGTAGTGGCTCCAGAAGCCGCCCTTGCCGTCGGTCGCCGCCCAGTTGCGGAAGTAGCCGCCGGTGCCGTTGGCGGGGGAGAGGATCCAGCCGAGCCAGGACAGGAGGTAGACCGAGATCGCGACCGGGACCATGATCACGACGAGGAACAGGTCGTACCTCAGGGCCGCGACGTACGGGCGGCTGGCGCCCGCGACCTTGCGGGAGCCGACGTCCCACAGCAGCGTCATCAACGTGAAGGCGATGGCGTAGAAGAGGCCGTTCCACTTGGTGCCGATGGCGAGGCCGAGCAGCAGGCACGCCATCCAGCGCCAGGGGCGCAGGCCGAGGAACAGGGTGTCCGCAGTGTGCGCGTCGGGGCGGACCCGGCCGTCCGCGTCGACCGGTAGTGCTGCCGCGAGTTTCGCCCGGGCCCTGTCCCTGTCCAGGAGCAGGCAGCCGAACGCGGCCACCACGAAGAACATCAGCACGCCGTCGAGCAGCGAGGTGCGGGCCATCACGAAGGCCAGGCCGTCGAGCGACATCATGACGCCCGCGACGCAGCCCAGGAACGTGGAGCGGAACAGACGGCGGCCGATGCGGCACAGCATCAGGATCGCGAGCGTGCCCAGCAGCGCCGTCATGAAGCGCCAGCCGAAGGGGTTGAAGCCGAAGATCAGCTCACCGATGCCGATGACGTACTTGCCGACCGGCGGGTGCACGACGTAGGCCGCGGACGACGGGATGGGGATGTGGCCGTTGTTCTGGAGGATCAGGTCGTTGGCGTTCTTGTCCCAGTTGACCTCGAAGCCGCGGTGGACCAGCGCCCACGCGTCCTTCGCGTAGTACGTCTCGTCGAATATCACCGCCTTCGGGCTGCCCAGGTGGTAGAAGCGCATCACGCCCGCCATGAGCGTGACCAGCAGCGGACCGCCCCAGCCCGACCAGCGGTTGATGCGGTCGACGAGCGTCGGCGAGAAGCCGAGCGCCGCCCACAGCCGTGGGCTGGGCTCCGCGTACGGCGGCACCAGCCGGTCGCGTACGTCGCTTCTGGGCCCCGCCGAATAGCCGAATCGGCGCAGCCGCTGCTGCCACGACGGCCGCTGCTCGTGCGGGGCCTGCCCTTGCCGGGTGTCCGTGGAGGACGCGGTACTGGTCACCGCGCCATCGTAGGGAACAGGTCTGTGTGAGTCCCGCCTCTCTCCCCTGAGAGGATGGAAACGTGACAGTTGCTCCCGGAACTCTGGTCCTTGCCGGCACCCCCATCGGCGACATCGCGGACGCCCCGCCGCGCCTCGCCGAGGAGTTGGCGGGTGCCGACGTGGTCGCCGCCGAGGACACCCGGCGGCTGCGGCGGCTGACCCAGGCGCTCGGGGTGCAGCCCAAGGGGCGCGTCGTGTCGTACTTCGAGGGCAACGAGGCGGCGCGGACACCGGAGTTGGTCGAGGCGCTGCTCGGCGGTTCGCGCGTGCTGCTGGTGACCGATGCCGGGATGCCGTCCGTGTCCGACCCGGGGTACCGGCTGGTCGCCGCCGCCGTGGAGAAGGACATCAAGGTCACCGCCGTACCGGGACCGTCCGCCGTGCTCACCGCGCTCGCGCTGTCGGGGCTGCCGGTGGACCGGTTCTGCTTCGAGGGGTTCCTGCCGCGGAAGGCCGGCGAGCGGCTGTCGCGGCTGCGGGAGGTCGCCGGGGAGCGGCGGACCCTCGTCTACTTCGAGGCCCCGCACCGGCTCGACGACACCCTCGCCGCGATGGCCGAGGTGTTCGGCGCCGAGCGGCGGGCCGCCGTCTGCCGCGAGCTGACGAAGACGTACGAGGAGATCAAGCGCGGCCCCGTCGGCGAGCTGGCCGAGTGGGCCGCGGAGGGGGTCAGAGGGGAGATCACCGTCGTCGTCGAGGGCGCCCCCGAGAAGGCCGAGGAGCTCGGCGCCGACGAGCTGGTACGGCGGGTGCGGGTGCGCGAGGAGGCGGGGGAGCGGCGTAAAGAGGCGATCGCCGCCGTGGCCGTCGAGGCAGGCGTTCCCAAGCGCGAGGTGTTCGATGCCGTGGTCGCGGCGAAGTCTGCGCAAAAACCCCTCTGAGCTTGCGCAAAAACGGCTCTGACCTGCGGGAAAGGTTCCTCTGAGCGGGGCGCTGTTCCGATGAGCGCGCGCCCCATGGCGGGGCAAAGCGCGGTCACGCAATGCAAAGCCCGGACCGGCTGGACAGGGCGATTCGACAAGGAAAGTCCAAATCGCCTCCAACAGTCGACAGGACTGATGCATTCGCCCTGCCGGAGGCGTCCACTGGATGAAGGGACGCACCCGTCCCTCGCCTCCAACGGGATTCCGGGGGGAATCCCCTCGCCGGGGGCGCTTGTCCAGCGGAAAGCAAGCAGGAGCTGGCATGAGTGAGATCGCAGGGCAGACCGGCCTCCGTGGCGGTGCCACGGCAGTGGTCAACGAGTCGTACTCCTTCGCCTGCATGCGGTGCGGGCACGGCTGGGAGCAGTCGTACGAGATAGAGCACCACGTCGACACCGACGGCCACCAGTTCGTGATGTACGTGGCGGAGGGTCAGGTCGTGCCGTCACCGCTCAGCCGGCCCGCCTGCCTCAACTGCGACGGGCATGTCGTGCGCATCATGCGCGCGGGCCAGGTGTCGTCGGTACGGGAGGCCGCGCAGCGGCAGTACCAGGCGCCGCGGCCCCGGTCGGCAGCGGCGGCGGACGCCACGGTCGCGGAGGACGGCGACGCCGCCGTGACCCCGCTGCCGGAGCGCGAGGAACACCACTGGCACCTGTCCGACCTCCTGCACCCGTTCCACCGCAAGGCGAGCTGACCGGCTCCGACGACCGGGCGGGCATGCCCCTTTCGTAGGATCGGGGCATGCCTTCCTCCAGAGACAGCGACAGCGGACGCGGCGGCGAGAAGAACGCGGCGCCGCCGCTCCCGGCACCCCTCCGGGTGGCCGTCGCCGACTCCCACACCCACCTCGACATGCAGTCCGGCACGGTGGACGAGGCGCTCGCCAAGGCCGCGTCGGTCGGCGTCACGACGCTCGTCCAGGTCGGCTGCGACCTCAAGGGCTCCCGCTGGGCCGCCGAGACGGCCGCCCGCCACGACGCCGTCCACGCGACGGTCGCCCTGCACCCGAACGAAGCCCCGCGCATCGTCCACGGCGACCCCGACGGCTGGTCCCGGCAGGGAGCGCGCGTACCCGGCGGTGAGGCGGCCCTGGAGGAAGCCCTCGCGGAGATCGACCGCCTCGCCGGACTCCCGCAGGTCAAGGGCGTCGGCGAGACCGGCCTCGACTACTTCCGCACCGGGCCCGAGGGCAAGGCGGCCCAGGAGAAGTCGTTCCGCGCCCACATCGAGATCGCCAAGCGGCACGGCAAGGCCCTGGTCATCCACGACCGCGACGCCCACGCCGACGTCCTCCGGGTCCTCAAGGAGGAGGGCGCCCCCGAGCGGACCGTCTTCCACTGCTACTCCGGCGACGCCGAGATGGCCGAACTCTGCGCCCGCGCCGGGTACTTCATGTCCTTCGCCGGCACCGTCACCTTCAAGAACGCCCAGAACCTGCGGGACGCGCTCGCCGTGGCCCCCCTCGACCTGGTCCTCGTGGAGACCGACGCCCCCTTCCTGACCCCGGCCCCGTACCGCGGACGGCCTAACGCGCCCTATCTCATTCCGGTCACGGTGCGCGCGATGGCGGCCGTACGGGGCATCGAGGAGGACGCGCTGGCGACGGCACTGGCGGCGAACACGGCCCGGGCGTTCGGCTATTGAGAGTCCCCGCGACGCTTCTGGGCCTCATCGAACACAACTCTGGGTAGCCGTGCCGCTTTGGAGAGTGACGGTCACTCCGCTAGGTTCTGTTGGCCCGATCCGGACCCCCGTGGCCTTCTGGAGCGTGTCGGAGTGAGCAACTACGAGACCTACGAGACGTACGACCGCGGTGTGCGCGCCGACGCGTACACCGACGGGCCCACCGAGGTGTACGAGGACACGTACCGCCCCGCCTACGAGGCGTACGAACCGGTGTTCCCGCGCCAGGCGGGCACCGCGGAGCCGCAGAGCGGACCGGCGGCGCGGCACGGGCGGCGGCGAAGAGCCGAGCGCTCGGACTCCGGCTCCGCGATGCGCCGGCTGGTGCCGCAGGCGCTGGTCGTCGCGTTCCTCGCCGGCGGCACCACCGCGTTCGTCGCCAAGGACAAGGCGATCGAGCTGAGCGTCGACGGCAAGCCGCGCACCCTGCACACCTTCGCCGACGACGTCACCGAACTCCTCGCCCAGCAGGGCGTCGACGTCGGCGCGCACGACGTGGTGGCCCCCGGCCGCGACGCGCCCCTCACCAGCGGCGACGAGGTCGCGGTGCGCTACGGCCGCCCCGTGCGCCTGACCATCGACGGCCACCGGCGCGAGGTGTGGACCACGGCACGCACGGTCGACGGCGCGCTCGAACAACTCGGCGTACGGGCCGAGGGTGCCTACGTCTCCACCTCGCGCTCCCAGCCCATCGGCCGCGCCGGACTCGCCCTCGACGTCCGCACCGAACGCACCGTCACGATCATGGCCGACGGCCGTGCCCGCACGATCCGCACCAACGCGGCGACGGTCGGCGAGGCGGTCCAGGAAGCCGGCATCGGCCTCCACGGCGAGGACACCACCTCGGTCCCGCCCACCAGCTTCCCGCGCGACGGCCAGACGATCACGGTCCTCCGCGTCACCGGCACGCGGGAGGTCCGCGAGGAGGCGATCCCCTTCAAGGTGGAACGCACCGACGACCCCACCCTCTTCAAGGGCACCGAGGTCGTCGAGCGGGCGGGCCAGCCCGGCCTGCGCCGCGTCACCTACGCGCTCCGCACGGTCAACGGCGTCAAGGAGAAGCCCCGCCGGATCGACGACCAGCTGGTCCGCGAACCCCGCTCCCAACTGGTGAAGGTCGGCACGAAGCCCATGCCCACCTCGGTACAGGGCGCCGACCAGCTCAACTGGCACGGCCTCGCGACCTGCGAGTCCGGCGGCCGCCCCGGCGCGGTGGACCCGTCCGGCACCTACGGCGGCCTCTACCAGTTCGACACCCACACCTGGCACAGCCTGGGCGGCAGCGGCCGCCCCCAGGACGCCAGCGCGGACGAACAGACCTTCCGAGCGAAGAGGCTGTATGTACGGCGCGGGTCGAGCCCATGGCCACACTGCGGAACGAGGCTTCACGGCTGAGGGACAGGGGCTGGGGGCGCCAGCCCCCAGCCCCCAGGGGCGCGGGGCTGTGTCAATTTGCGGCTCCGCCGCGTGGGCGCGACCAGCCACGACGGCGCAGCAGACGAAATGGGGCCCGTAACCTAGGTTCCGTGAGCAGCAACCCCGACGCCCTCCTGGGCCCAGCCGAAGTCCGCGAACTGGCGGCAGCCCTCGGCGTCCGCCCCACAAAACAGCGCGGCCAGAACTTCGTGATCGACGCGAACACGGTCCGCCGCATCGTCCGCACCGCGGACGTCCGCCCCGACGACGTGGTCGTGGAGGTGGGCCCCGGCCTCGGCTCACTCACACTCGCGCTGCTCGAAGTCGCCGACCGCGTCACCGCCGTGGAGATCGACGACACCCTCGCGAGCGCACTGCCGGCGACGGTGACCGCCCGCATGCCCGAGCGGGCCGAGCGCTTCGCGCTGGTGCACTCGGACGCCATGCAGGTGACCGAGCTGCCGGGCCCGCCCCCGACCGCGCTGGTCGCCAACCTCCCGTACAACGTGGCCGTACCGGTCCTGCTGCACATGCTGGAGCACTTCCCCAGCATCGAGCGCACGCTGGTGATGGTTCAGGCGGAGGTCGCCGACCGGCTGGCCGCGCCGCCCGGTTCGAAGGTGTACGGCGTCCCGTCCGTGAAGGCGAACTGGTACGCCGAGGTCAAGCGGGCCGGTTCCATCGGCCGTACGGTCTTCTGGCCCGCGCCGAACGTGGACAGCGGCCTCGTGGCACTCAGGCGCAGGCCCGAGCCGCCGAAGACCACCGCCACCCGTCGCGAGGTCTTCGCCGTGGTCGACGCGGCCTTCGCGCAGCGCCGCAAGACCCTGCGGGCGGCGCTCGCGGGCTGGGCGGGGTCGGCTCCCGCCGCCGAGGCGGCCATCGTCGCGGCCGGGGTGTCGCCGCAGGCGCGCGGGGAGTCGTTGACGGTCGAGGAGTTCGCGCGCATCGCCGAACACAAGGCTGAGCACAAGGAGTCCGAGTAAGTGAGCGTGACGGTCCGCGTCCCCGCCAAGGTCAACGTCCAGCTCGCGGTGGGTGCCGCGCGCCCCGACGGCTTCCACGACCTGGCCAACGTCTTCCTCGCGGTCGGCCTGTACGACGAGGTCACCGTGACCCCCGCCGACGAACTCCGCGTCACCTGCGTGGGCCCGGACGCGGCCCAAGTCCCCCTGGACGGAACGAACTTGGCGGCGCGGGCGGCCGTAGCGCTCGCGGAGCGGTACGGACGTGATCCCGCCGTGCACCTCCACATCGCCAAGGACATCCCGGTCGCCGGCGGCATGGCGGGCGGCAGTGCGGACGGCGCGGGCGCGCTGGTGGCGTGCGACGCGTTGTGGGGTACCGGTGCCTCGCGGGCCGAACTGCTGGAGATCTGCGCCGAGTTGGGCAGTGACGTGCCGTTCAGCCTGGTCGGCGGGGCGGCGCTCGGCATCGGGCGCGGCGAGAAGCTGACCGTCCTGGAGACCGGGGGCACCTTCCACTGGGTGTTCGCGATGGCCGAGCGGGGGCTGTCGACCCCCGCCGTCTTCCGGGAGTTCGACCGGCTGGGCGAGGGCACCGACATCCCCGAGCCGGTCGCCTCGCAGCCACTTCTCGACGCGCTCGCGAAGGGCGACCCGGACGCGCTCGCCGCCGCCGTCTCCAACGACCTTCAGCCCGCCGCCCTTTCGCTCTTCCCGGAGCTGGCCGCCACCCTCGCCGCGGGCCGCACCGCGGGCGCGCTGGCCGCGCTGGTCTCCGGTTCGGGCCCGACGACGGCGTTCCTCGTCCGTGACCCCGGTTCGGCGGCCGAGGTGGCGGAAGCGCTGACGGCCTCCGGGACCTGCCGGACGGTCCGTACGGCGACGGGCCCGGCGCTGGGGGCGACCGTGATGGACCGACCTTCACGCGAGGGCCACGAAAACCCCTCCTGAACTGCGAAAATGCGCATGTGCGGTGTTATCGAGACCACATTGATTTAATGTTCACCAATCGACCCCATGGCCCCTTTCGTGGCGTATGTCTCGCAGGTGCGGCTGGCATGATCAGCCAACCCCCGGTCCTCGTTACCGGCGGTACTCCCTGCGCGCGCGGTCTCGCCGCGCCACGCCCGAGAGGAACCTCCCCATGGGCCACATGGATCACTTCAGCGCCGGCTGGGTCACCCCGGTCCTGTCCTACGCGATGGCCTGCGTCGGCGCCGCGCTCGGACTGCGCTGCACCGTAAGGGCACTTGAGGCGGACGGCGCCTCCAAACGGAACTGGCTGACCCTCGCCTCCGTCGCCATCGGCTCCGGCATCTGGACCATGCACTTCGTGGCGATGCTCGGCTTCAGCGTCGAAGGCACCCCCATCCGCTACGACGTCCCGCTCACCGTCCTCAGCCTGCTGATGTCCATCGGCGTGGTCGCCGCGGGCGTCTTCACCGCCGGCTACGGCCGCTCCCGCGTCACCTCGGTCGCCTTCGGCGGTATCGGCACCGGCCTCGGTGTCGCCGCCATGCACTACACCGGCATGGCCGCCCTCGACCTGCACGGCACGATCGACTACGACCCCCGGCTCGTCATCGCCTCCGTCGCGATCGCCGTCGTCGCCGCGACCGCCGCGCTCACCCTCACCCTGATCGTGCGCGGCCCGGCCCTGGCCACCCTCGCCGCCCTCGTCATGGGGCTCGCGGTCAGCAGCATGCACTACACCGGGATGTACGCCGTGAGCGTCGCCCTCGCACCCAGTGGCACAGCCCTGTCCGGCGCCACCGCGACGGAGTTCATCTTCCCGCTCGCGGTCGTGCTCGGCTCGTTCCTCTTCCTGGCGTCCGCGTACGTCGCCCTGTCCCCGACCGGCAAGCGTCACGAGTCGGCCTTCGCGGCGGAGCTGCTGCGCGAGGTCGAACTCGCCACGGTCTGAACCGACTTCGGCGGTCCCTGTCCCAACGGCCCGCCCAGGCGGCCGAGTCGGGGCAGGACGTCGAACTCGCCACGGTCCGACCACGGTCCGAGCCGGCATCGGTTCTCCGCTCTCCGCTCTCCGCTCTCCACGCGGCACCGGCCCCCGACTCCCCGGGGCCCGGGCCGGGCGCCGAATCGCCGCGCGAGGCCGAACTCCGCGTGGTCCGAGGCGACTTCGGCTCTCTCCGCACGGCTGCGCCCTCCCGGCGCTCCGGGCCGCGGCCGCCGTACGAACCCCGCCCTGCACCCGCCCTGCACCCCCCCGCACTCCCCTTGAACGAGGTCCCCATGCGTGTCCTCCGCATGCCCGCCCGGCTGCGCCCCAGATCGGTCCGCGCGAAGATCGTCGCCCTGCTGATGCTGCCCGTCGTGTCCCTGATGGCCCTGTGGGGCTTCGCCGCGGTCACCACCGCGTCGAGCATCGCGGCCACCGAGACCGCCAAGGACGTCAACTCCGAACTCCTCACCCCCGTCGCCGAGTTCGTCGCGGCGGTGCAGGGTGAGCGGACCGCCGCCCTGCGTCACGCGGACGCGCCGGGCGCCTTCACGAGCGCCACGAAGGCGACCGACAGGGCCGCCGCCGCGCTGCTCGACGGTGTCAACGCGTCCAGCTCCGACGCGGCGCTCATCGACTCCACGCTGCCGGGCCGGATCGACAGACTGGAGTCCGACGCCGCCGGCCTCGCGGCGCTGCGCGCCCAGGCCACCGCCAAGGGCGCCAAGCCGACCGCCACGTACAGCGGTTACTCGGCGATCGTCGAGCACGGCTTCTCCGTCACCGGTGCGCTCACCGGCGACAAGACCGCCGCCGACGCCTCCGAGGCCCGCGTGGTGCTCGAACTGTCCCGGGCCCGTGAGGCCGTCGCCCGCGAGCAGGCGCTGCTCGGCGCCGCCCGCGCCGGGGGCGAGCTGACGAAGGAGCAGTACACGCTGTTCGTCGGCGCCGTCGCCATCCAGCGCGAGCTGCTCGCCCCCGCGGTCGGCGACCTCAGGGCCGAGCACCGGACGGCGTACCGCAAGGTCCTCGACGGCAGCGAGTACACCGAGCTCCAGGCGGTCGAGAACCGGGTCGGCAGCGCGGGCCCCGGCACCTCGGCCGCGTCCGCCGGCTTCCTCAAGGGCTGGGACGCCACCGTGGGCGGAGTCCTCAAAGGGCTCGGTACGGCCGAGACCGAGGCCGGTACGGGAGCCACGGCCGCCGCCGACCCGTTCGGCTGGGACACGCTCGGTGCCTCCGGGGTCGCCGTCGTGCTCGGCCTCGTCGGTGTGCTGCTGTCGCTGCTCGTCTCCGTGCTGGTCGGCCGCGGCCTCATCGTCGAGCTCCTCGACCTGCGCAACTCCGCCCTCGAAGTCGCCGGCCGCCGCCTCCCGCAGGCCATGCGCAGGCTGCACGCGGGCCAGGGCGTCGACATCGACGCCGAGGCCCCCATGCGCCGCCTCGCCGGAGACGAACTGGCCCAGGTCGGCACCGCCCTCACCGCCGTCCAGCGCGCCGCCCTCAAGGCCGCCTCCGAGCGCGCCGAACTCCTCAGCGGGATCTCCGGGGTCTACGTCAGCCTGGCCCGCCGCAGCCAGGTGCTGCTCCACCGTCAGCTGGACCTCCTCGACGCGATGGTGCGCAGGCAGCGCGACCCGGCCGAACTCCAGGAGCTGTACCGCGTCGACTACCTGGCCACGCGCATGCGCCGGCACTCCGAGAGCCTGCTGATCCTGTCCGGGATCGCACCCGGCCGCGGCTGGCGGGACCCGATCCCGCTGTCCGACATCCTGCGCGCGGCCGTCGCCGAGATCGAGAACTCGGCCCGCGTGCAGATCTGGGCCGTACCGAAGGTGTCGCTGACCGGCGGTTCCGTCGCCGACGTGATCCATCTGCTCGCCGAACTCGTCGAGAATGCGACCGCCTTCTCACCGCCCAGCACCCAGGTGCAGCTGCGCGCGGCCCGGATGCGGGAGGGCGTCCTCATCGAGGTCGAGGACAGCGGCTTCGGCATGAAGGACGACGCGATGGCGGACGCCAACCGCAAGATCCGGTCCGCGAAGGTCGACCTCCTCGACGCCAAGCAGATCGGCCTGTTCGTGGTCAACCGGCTGTGTGAGAGGCAGGGCCTGCGGGTGGAGGTACGGCACTCGTCGAGCGGCGGGGTCACGGCCGCGGTGCTCATCCCGGAGGGCCTGATGCGCGACGACATGCCGGTGGGGGAGCAGCAACAGGCGTCCGGCGGGCGGGGGTTGGCGCCCGCGTCGGCCCTGGTCCCGCGGCAGAGGCTGCGCGGGGCGGGTGCCTGAGGCACTCCCCACAGCGGGTGCCCGAGGCGCTCTTCGCGCCACCTCCTTCTCTTCGCGTCATCTCCACCAATCTTTCCGGGCAAGGTGCCCGGTCCCTCAGGGCCGGGGTGAGTGCCCGCTCCCGCGTAGCGGGGCAGAGGTAGCCGGATCGTCGTCAAGGCGATCCGGTGTCCCGGAGGCTTCGACGGAGACTTCTGGATCTTCGACTCGCGCTTGGTCGCCCGGCTCAACTTCACGGAGGCCGACGAACTCACCGACGTCGAGCTGATTACCGAACCGGCCGAGGTGATCAGGTACGCGATGCTCCGTGACGCTGCCTGGCACCACGCCGTCCCGTTCCAGCGGCTCGCGGCAGCCACCAGCTAGAAGGGCGGTCCGGGTACCGGTGACGACGGATTACCAACAGGCACGCGAGGCGCTCGGAGTGCGCCTGCGGGAGCTGCGCATGTCCGCGCCCGACGGCCGTCTCACCGGTACCCGCCTCGCACAGCTCCTCGGTTGGCCACAGCCCAAGATCTCGAAGCTGGAGAACGGCAGACAGACCGCCACCCCCGAAGATCTGCGGGCGTGGGCCGACGCGACCGGCCGGCCCGACGCGTACGGCGAACTCCTGGCCCGGCTCAGAGGGTTCGAGTCCCACATCCGCTCTTGGCGGCGTCAGCTCTCCGGCGGCCATCAGCCGGTCCAGCAGACGATCGCCGCCGAGTACGAGCGCTCAGCCGTCGTGCACGGCTTCAAGTCGGCCACGCTGCCAGGCATCTTGCAGACCGCCGACTATGCCCGACACGTCTTCAACCGGTACACAGAGCTTCGGCGTTCCCCCGTTATCTTCTTGGCGGTCCTGCAAGAGGGCCGCTGGCCTCCGGGCCCGGCATGACTGTTCCCCCCTGTCGAACAGATGACCTGGGGGGTGGTGTCACCGGGCCCGGGAGGTGCCGTCGGAGACGCTGATCAGAGGCCCGGCCACCACCCGGTCCGGCGCAATGCCGGACAGCTCGCGGGCGACAGGTCTGCATAACGTGGATGCGCGCGTACGACACCACCGCCGAGGCCGGCCCGTTCGACTCCCCTGGAAGGCGCGATGTTCGACACCGAAGACGTGGGCGTGTTCCTCGGCCTGGACGTCGGCAAGAGTGCTCACCACGGCCACGGACTCACCCCGACCGGGAAGAAGGTCCTCGACAAGCAGCTGCCCAACAGCGAGCCGCAACTGCGGGCCGTCTTCGACAAGCTGACCGCGAAGTTCGGCACCGTGCTGGTGATCGTGGACCAGCCCGCCTCCATCGGCGCCCTCCCGCTCGCGGTCGCCCGGGACGCAGGCTGCAAGGTCGCCTACCTGCCCGGACTCGCGATGCGGCGGATCGCCGACCTGTATCCGGGCGAGGCGAAGACCGACGCCAAGGACGCCGCAGTGATCGCCGACGCGGCCCGGACGATGCCGCACACCCTCCGCTCGCTGGAACTGACCGACGAGATCACCGCCGAACTGACCGTCCTGACCGGCTTCGACCAGGACCTCGCGGCCGAGGCCACCCGCACCTCCAACCGGATCCGCGGCCTGCTCACCCAGTTCCACCCCAGCCTGGAGCGCGTCCTCGGGCCCCGCCTGGACCACCCGGCCGTGACCTGGCTGCTGGAACGCCACGGATCTCCGGCCGCCCTGCGAAAAGCCGGACGCCGCAAGCTGGTCGAGGTGATCCGGCCCAAGGCCCCGCGCATGGCCACCCGGTTGATCGACGACGTCTTCGACGCGCTCGACGAGCAGACCGTCGTCGTCCCCGGGACCGGCACCCTCGACGTCGTGATCCCGTCCCTGGCCCGCTCCCTCGCGGCCGTCCATGAACAGCGCCGGGCCCTGGAAACCCAGATCAAAGCCCTGCTGGAGGACCACCCTCTTTCCAAGGTCCTGACCTCGATGCCGGGGGTCGCGGTCAGGACCGCCGCAGTACTGCTGGTCACCGTCGGCGACGGCACCAGCTTCCCCACCGCCGCCCACCTCGCCTCCTACGCCGGCCTCGCCCCGACCACCAAGTCATCGGGAACCTCCATCCACGGCGAACACGCCCCCAGAGGCGGCAACCGGCAACTCAAACGCGCGATGTTCCTCTCCGCGTTCGCCGCCCTGCATGACCCCGCCTCCCGCACCTACTACGACCGCTGCCGAGCCCGCGGAAAGACACACACGCAGGCACTTCTCCGCCTCGCCCGACAGCGGATCAGCGTGCTCTTCGCGATGCTCCGCGACGGCACTTTCTACGAACCCCGCCACCCTCATACGACGGCTACATGAACCAGCCCACAGGCAGGTTGATTCAGATCAACACCTTGTGCCGTCTGTCCACGCCGAGATATCTGCGGCACCCCGACGGACAGCTTCTTCCGGGTCCAGGGCGAGCTTTCCGCAGGCCGCTGCGACGTCCGGTCCCGCAAGCGCGTCATATATACCGGTCTGCAGCCAGTCGGCCTGGTTGTCGTCAGCCTCTGCAACCGCGAAAGCGATGAGCCTTATGGCGCCCACCGTCCCCACCCGGGCCAGGGCCTCTGCCGTCTGTCGAGCCACCGCCGTGTCCTCGACGTCGAGAAGCAGCCCCACCAGCGCTTCGGCAGCCTCAGGGACATCAGTGAAGGAAGCAAGGCCACGCCCGGCACGAACACGTTGCGTCCACGAAAGAGACGACGCCTCAGCCAAGGCCGCCTCCAACCCACCCATCATCTCTGGCACGACCAGACAGTCTCATGCCCCACGGAGAAGATCGAACCCCGGGCCGATGCTGCCCACACCCTTGACGAAGAACATAGAGGCACCCCCGGGACACCGAGGCGGCCGTACGCGCCCGGCTGAAGCGGCAAGAGCTTCTCTACGATGCCCACCGGCGGTTCGAGATCCTGATCGGTGAGACCGCCCTTCGGACGTTGATCTGCCCGCCCTCGGTGCTGGCCGCCCAGCTCGACCGCCTCTCCGGGCTGATCGGCCCGGACACGGTCCGGCTGGGGATCGTCCCCTTCACGGCCTCGCTGAAGATCCCGCCGACCGGAGGCTTCTGGGTGCACGACGAGCGTCTCGTCATGGTCGAGGTCTGGCACGCTGAGCTGTGGATCGACGATGCCGACTCGATCGCGCTCTACCTGCGCACCTGGTGCACCCTGCGAGAGTCCGCCGTCTTCGGCACCGACGCCCAGAACCTGATCGGTCACGCGCGCCGGGCCCTCAACGTCGCCTGACAGGCATCCGCCCGTGCGCGGCGCTGTATCGACGTGCGGCTCCGCCGCGCAGGCGCGACCAGCCACAACGGCCCCGCAGCCGAACGACGGCACCCCCTGACCTGCACGGATCGTCAGCCTCCCCCCGCGCATTACTCTGGGAGGCTGACCGTCCCCCCTGTCAGGAGAGAAATGGCCGTCAACCTGGTCAATGTCGAGAACGTCAGCAAGGTGTACGGCACCCGTGCCCTGCTCGACGGCGTCTCGCTCGGTGTCTCCGAAGGGGACCGGATCGGGGTCGTGGGCCGCAACGGAGACGGCAAGACCACCCTGATCCGGATGCTCGCCAAGCTGGAGGAGTCCGACACCGGACGCGTCACCCACTCCGGTGGGCTCCGCCTCGGCGTCCTCACGCAGCACGACTCCCTCGACCCGGAGGCGACCGTCCGCCACGAGGTCATCCGGGACATGGCCGACCACGAGTGGGCGGGCAACGCCAAGATCCGCGACGTCCTCACCGGACTCTTCGGCGGCCTGGACATGCCGGGCTTCCCGCAGGGACTCGACACCGTCATCGGCCCGCTCTCCGGCGGCGAGCGCCGCCGTATCGCACTCGCCAAGCTGCTCATCGAGGACCAGGACCTGGTCGTCCTCGACGAGCCCACGAACCACCTCGACGTCGAGGGCATCGCCTGGCTCGCCCAGCACCTGCGCGAGCGCCGGTCCGCGCTCGTCTGCGTGACCCACGACCGGTGGTTCCTGGACCAGGTCTGCACGCAGATGTGGGACGTGCAGAAGGGCGACGTCTTCGAGTACGAGGGCGGCTACACCGACTACGTCTTCGCCCGCGCCGAGCGCGAGCGCATCGCCGCCACCGAGGAGACCAAGCGGCAGAACCTGGTCCGCAAGGAGCTGGCCTGGCTGCGCCGCGGCGCCCCCGCCCGTACGTCGAAGCCGCGCTTCCGCGTCGAGGCCGCCAACGAACTGATCGCGGACGTGCCGCCGCCGCGCGACACCAGCGAGCTGATGAAGTTCGCCTCCTCGCGGCTGGGCCGTACGGTCTTCGACCTGGAGGACGTGACCGTCCAGGCCGGGCCCAAAGTCCTTCTGAAGCACATCACCTGGCACCTCGGCCCGGGCGACCGCGTCGGCCTGGTCGGGGTCAACGGCGCCGGCAAGACCTCCCTGCTGCGCGCCATGGCCGAGGCCGCCCGCAGCGACGGCGACACGCAGCCCGCGGCCGGCAAGGTCGTCGTGGGAAAGACGGTGAAGCTCGCCTACCTCTCGCAGGAGGTGGCCGAACTCAAGCCCACGCTGCGGGTGTTGGAGGCCGTGCAGCAGGTGCGGGAGCGCGTCGATCTCGGCAAGGGGCGGGAGATGACCGCCGGGCAGCTGTGCGAGACGTTCGGCTTCAACAAGGAGAAGCAGTGGACGCCGGTCGGGGACCTGTCGGGTGGTGAGCGGCGCAGGCTGCAACTCCTCCGGCTGCTGATGGACGAGCCCAACGTCCTCTTCCTCGACGAGCCCACGAACGACCTCGACATCGAGACCCTGACCCAGCTGGAGGACGTCCTCGACGGCTGGCCCGGGTCGATGATCGTGATCTCCCACGACCGGTTCTTCGTCGAGCGCACCACCGACAAGGTGTACGCCCTCCTCGGCGACGCGACCCTGCGGATGCTCCCGCGCGGCATCGACGAGTACCTGGAGCGGCGCCACCGTATGGAGGAAGTGGCCGCGGCCGCCGTCCCCGTCGTGGAGAAGGCCGCACCCGCCGTGAGCGCCGCCGACCAGCGGGCCGCGAAGAAGGAACTCCAGAAGATCGAGCGGCAGTTGGACAAGGTCTCCGAGAAGGAGGCCAAGCTGCACACCCAGATCGCCGACAACGCGACGGACTTCGCGAAGGTGGCCGAACTGGACGCCCAGCTGCGGGACTTGAGCGGTGAGCGGGACGAGCTGGAGATGCGGTGGCTGGAACTCGCGGAGGACGCGTGAAGGTTGCGTGCTGTGTTTTCCGGGGGGACACCCCCCAGGCCCGCCACGCATAACGGGGTCATCACGGGCCGGTCCTCCCTTGGGAACAGGGGTGAACCGGCCCGTTCCTCATGGACAGCTCAGTGATAGAAAGGGCCGTCTGAGACCTGCTTGAACGCGCCTCCGGATCTTTCGCGAACCCCGGGGCGTGGCTAAAAATCAGTGAACGAGGGGGAGCCGCTGATGACTCAGCCGCCCGAACAGCCGCCGTCCGGTGGTTACGGAGCGCCGCCGGACCAACCGCCACAGCCACCGGCCGGCGGCTTCGGGGCTCCTGTTCCACCGACGCCCGGCTACGGCTATCCGCAGCAGCAACCACAACAGTCCGGCCCCTACGGCTATCCGCAACAGCCGCAGCAGCAACCGCAACCCGGCCCCTACGGTCAGCCGCAGCAGCCGGGTCCGTACGGTCAGCAGCCGCCCTACGGCGGGTACGGATACCCGCCGCCCTCGCCCCAGTTCACCCCGCCGCCCCCCGGTGGCGGCTCCCGGAACCCCTTCAAGGGGAAGCCCGCGCTGGTGATCGCGGCGGCCGTGGCAGGGCTGTTGGTCGTCGGCGGCACGGTGTGGGCGGTCACGAGCGGCGGTGACGACAAGAAGCCGGTGGCGGAGCGGAGCGACAGCCCCAAGCCGTCCGCCAGCGGTACGGTCGACGACCCCGCCAACCCCGGTGACGGCAGCGGCGACGGCGGCAAGGACGCCGAGGACCTCAACGAGGGCCGCAAGTCCGGCGAGGCGAAGGTGCTCTGGTACAAGGAGGCGCCGGACGCGCCCGGTTCCGGCGCCGACGCCCCCGGCATGTGGATCACCGGCAAGACCGCGGTGAAGGCGGCGTACAAGGAGGTCGTCGCCTACGACGTCGGGAACGGCGACCCGACCTGGCCCGCGGTCACCTTCCCGCAGAAGATCTGCGCGGTCACCGCGGAGAAGTCGGCCGACGGCAAGATCGTCGTGGCGTACGAGAGCGGTGTCAGCGACAACGCCAAGTGCAACCAGCTCCAGCAGCTCGACCTGAACACCGGGGCGAAGGGCTGGACGGCGGTCGTCCCGGACGGCGACCTCTTCGACAGCGCGATCTCCGTCGCGCTGTCCGTCACCGGCAAGACGCTGATGGTGGGCCGCTCGCAGTCCGGGATCGCCTACGACGTGGACACCGGCAAGAAGCTGTATGAGAAGAAGAAGTACGGCGCGGCCTGCTTCCCGGGCGGGTTCGCGGGCGGCGCCCGGCTGATCTCGGTCTCGTCCTGCGGGGCGGGTTCCTCCACCGAGCACGACGAGGTGCAGGAGCTGGACCCGGCGACCGGCAAGGCCAGGTGGACCAAGTCGATCCCCAAGGGCTGGACGGTGTCCCACGTGTACTCCGTGGACCCGGTCGTCCTCTACATGACCGACTCGGACGACAAGCACTGGAACATCTCGACGCTGAAGAGCGACGGTTCGGTCCGCTCGCAGGTCGACTCCAAGGCGACCTTCGCGCCCTCCTGCGGTTCGTCGTTCCTCGACAGCGACCTCCAGGGCTGCCAGGGCGTCGCGGTCGACGCGACCACCCTGTATCTCCCGACGGCCGCGACGACCGGCGCCAACCAGATCGTGGCGATCGACCTGGCCACCGGCAAGGAGAAGTGGCGCGTGAAGTCGCCCGCGTCCGTGTCGACGGTCCCGATCAAGGTCGAGGGCGGCAAGCTCATCGCGTACGTCGAGGCGTCCTACGGCGCGGGCGGCCAGGTCGTTTCCGTCCCCACGGCGGGCTCCTCCCACGCGACGACGAAGCTGTTGCAGATGCCGGAGGGCACCGCGCAGATCGAGTCCAGCTTCTTCTCGCGGGACATCGACTACGTCGACGGGCGCTTCTACATCTCGTCGACCCGGCTCAACGGCAATGACGACACGAAGGAGAAGTTGATGCTCGCGTACGGCAAGTGAGACCCCGACTTCTCCCCGCCCCGCCGTCCTCCCCGAGGTACTCGTCATGACCCAGCCCCCACCGCCCCCGCCGAACCAGCCCCCGCAGCAGGGCGGCTTCGGCCCACCCCAGGACCAGCCCCCACAGCAGCCCCCGCAGACCCCGCCGGGCACCCCGCCGGGCTACGGCTACCCGCAGGCCCCTCCGCCCCAACAGCCGGTCTACGGCTACCCCCAGGCACCCCAGCAGCCCCAGACCCCGCAGCCGCCCCAGGGACCCCCGCAGGCCCCGCCCGGCTACGGCTACCCGGGCCAGCAGCCGAACCCGTACGCCCAGCAGCAACCGCAGCAGCCGTACGGGCAGCAGCCCAACCCCTATGGCCAGCAGCCCGGTTACGGCTACCCAGGGCAGCCGACCATGCCGCTGCACCCGCAGCCGGGCCAACCGGGCGGCGGCGGGCGGAAGTTCGGGGCGCCCGCGGTGATCATCACCGCCGCTGTCGTGGCGATCGCGCTGATCGTCGGCGGCGGGATCTGGTACTCGTCGTCGTCCGGCAAGAAGGACGACGACAAGAAGGACACCGCGAGCTCCAGCGGCACCACGGGCGGCACGAACGACAAGGGCGGCACGACGTCCGGCGGCAAGGAGAAGGTGCCCGCCGACACCGCGTCCAAGGTCCTCTTCGAGGTCCCGATGCCCAAGGTCAGCGACACCATGGTGACCTCCGGCTCCTGGCTCACCGACAAGGTGTACGCGAAGAGCGGCAGCGCCGAGGTCGTCGGCTACAACCGCGACACGGGCGCGAAGCAGTGGACGATCAAGCTCCCGGGCCCGGTCTGCCAGGCGACGAAGCACACCACCACCGACGGCAGGACGGCCATCCTCTACGAGCCCGCCATGCCGACCAAGGACAAGCCCTCGCACGGGTGCAGCCAGATCGCCGCGATCGACCTGAACACCGGCACCAAGCTGTGGACGAAGACCGCCAACTCCGGTGACCAGCCGATCAGTTTCGAGAACGTCACCGTCAGCGCGAACACCGTCGCCGTGGGCAGCACCGACGGCGGCGCCGCCTTCGACATCTCCACCGGCAAGGTCCTGTGGAGCCCGAAGGCCACCGACTGCTACGACGCCGGCTACGGCGGCGGCACCAAGCTGGTCGCGGTGCGCCGGTGCGGAACGTACGACTCGCCCACCCTCCACATCCAGACCATCGACCCGGTCTCCGGGAAGGTGATCTCGGACTACAAGATGGCCCAGGGCATCGAGTACGCGAGCATCGTGTCGACCGACCCGCTGGTCGTCGCGGCCGACGTCGGCGACAGCGCGGGCGACGGCAGCGGCATCTCGGACTTCTTCTCCATCGACAACAAGACCGGTGCCCTGCGCTCGCACATCCTGGCGCCGGGCAAGCAGTACGCGGCCCGCTGCGACGGCATCACGCGCGTCGAGTACTGCACCGAACTGGCCGTGGGCAACGACCGGTTGTACGTGCCGACCGAGGAGCACGACGGGTCCGGCGACTCCTACAGCCAGACCAACGAGATCGTCGCCTTCGACCTCGGCACCGGCAAGCAGACCGGCCAGCGCGCGGACGCGGGCGACGGTTACACGATCACCCCGCTGCGCATGGACGGCAGCAACCTCATCGCCTACAAGTCCCCGCCCTACGACAAGGGCGGCCAGATCGTCAGCATCGACGGCACCTCCTTCAAGGAGACCAAGCTGCTGGAGAACCCGAGCACGGAGTCGGTACGGGGGGCGGAGACCACCTTCCTCCCGGACTACGCGGAGATCCTCTACGGGGACGGCCACCTCTACATGTCGGCGGTCTACGCGGACAAGCCCTCGTCGTCGTCCACCGACGACAAGGACCTGGCGATCGCGTTCGGCACGGGCAGCTGAACCACCCCCCCCATCACGACCCCCACCATCCCCACCACCCCCATCACTCCCGAATGCCAGGAATGCGAAAAAGTCAGTCGATCCGGGGCACTTCTCTCCAGTAGGGGCAGCGCAACGTCGAACAAGCGTGTAGCTTCCGGGGGCATGAAGAACGGGGGTGCTGGGGGCCCTCTGTTCTTGGGGACCGGTGGGCATCCATAGTGGGCATCCATTGGGGGGACTGGGGGGTTGCTCGATGGGAGTGCGGCTGATGGTGGTCGACGACCACCGGTTGCTCGCCGAGGCGTTGGCCTCGGCACTGAAACTGCGGGGACACCGGGTGCTGGCGGCGGCGGCACCGGCGGCGGGCGCGGCGGAGCTGGTGATCACCCGCGCCCCCGAGGTGTGCCTGATCGGCACGGCCACACCGGCCGAACCGGGCATCTTCGACCCGGTGGTGAAGATCAAGCGCGAGCGCCCACAGGTGGCGGTCCTGGTCCTGGGCCCGGTCCCGAGCCCCCGAGGCATAGCGGCGGCCTTCGCCGCGGGCGCGTCCGGCTACGTCCGCCACGACGAGCGCATCGAGGGCGTGGAGCGCGCCATCATGAAGGCAAGGGCGGGCGAGGCGGCCGTAGCCCCGCAGCTCCTCCAGGGAGCCTTCAGCGAACTCCTCAACCCAGCAGCCCAACCGGACGACGAGGGCCAACGCCTGCTCCAGATGCTCACGCCGAGAGAGGTGGAGGTCCTGGTCCGGGTAGCAGACGGCGAGGACACCCGCCTGATCGCGGCCGGCATGGGCATCGCTCCGTCAACGGCCCGGACGCATGTGCAGCGGGTACTGATGAAGCTGGGGGTGGGGTCGCGGCTGGAGGCAGCAGCACTGGCGGCGAGGACAGGCCTGCTGGACAGGGCAGGCCCCCTACACAACTCGGCGAGCTCGGACACCTAAAGGGGGCGCGGGCCGGGCCCACTGACCAACACCGCCAGCACGGTTGCCTTAAGGGTCGCGCGTCGGGCCCACTGGCCAACACGGCGAGCCCGGATGCCCTAGGGGCGCGGGGCTGTGACATGTGCGGCTCCGCCGCGTGGGCGCGACCAGGGTAGGCCCACTGACCAACACGGCGAGCCCGGATGCCCTAGGGGCGCGGGGAACTGCGCGACCAGCCACGGCGTACCCGCACTCGGCAGACGGTCTAGGCCCCCTCTTCCTTCTCCGTCGAACCCGCCGGAGGCAGGGCGCGGGGCTGTGACATGTGCGGCTCCGCCGCGTGGGCGCGACCAAGGTGGGCCCACTGGCCAACACCGCCAGCACGGTTGCCTCAAGGGGCGCGGGGAACTGCGCGACCAGCCACAGTCCACCCGCACCCGGCAGCCGACCTAAGCCCCCTCTTCCTCCTCCGCGACCTCCGCCACCTCCACCGGAGGTACCGGTCGCAGCTTCAGCCAGCCCAGGAAGAAGATGCCGAGCAGCAACATCGCGATCCCGGTCCACAGGTTGATGTTGACGCCCTCGGCCTTGTCCAGCGTCGCCTGCGAGGGACTGATCCCGGCGATCGTGACGATCACGCCGTAGACGACGAACAGCCCGCCGATGATCAGCCGCAGATCGAACAGGCGGGACGCGGTCGTCGACTTGCCCTCCAGTTCACTGACCTCGCGCTGGACGTCGTGCTCTGAGTGTCCGGAGTGTTCAGACATGGTCTCTCAATCCTCCCGCGACTAGAACGAGAACGGGATGTAGCAGAGGGCGGCCAGGATCACCGCGCCCCAGCCGAGCAGGGCGGGCCGGCGGTACCACGCGTCGTCACCGGCGGCCGGCGCCTCGGTCATGCCGGGGCTGGTCGTGCCGTAGACGAGGCCCTGGAGCTGTTCGGCCGACTTCGGCTGGGTGAACAGGGACACCGCGAACATGACCACCGCACCGGCGACGAACCCGGCGATCGCGGAGACGAAGTTGGCGCCCTGGTCGGAGGGGATGGAGATGATCCCCTGCTTGTAGATCCAGAAGTAGTTCACCATCGCGGTGACCGTGCCCGCGAGCAGGCCCCAGAAGCCGGACTTCGGGGTGGCCTTCTTCCAGAACATGCCGACGATGAAGACGACGAACATCGGCACGTTGAAGAAGGAGAACAGCGTCTGGAGGTAGCTCATGATGTTCGAGAAGGAGGAGGCCAGGAAGGCTGTGCCCACTGAAGCCGCTACGCCGATCACCGTGATCAGGCGGCCGAAGCGCACGTAGTACTCGTCCTCGCGGTCCTTCACCACGTACTTGGCCCAGATGTCGTTGGTGAACACGGTGTTGAAGGACGACACGTTGGCCGCCATGCCGGCCATGAAGGCGGCGAGGAGCCCGGTGACCGCGATGCCGAGGACGCCGTTGGGCAGCAGCTGTTCCATCAGGTACGGGATCGCGTCGTTGTACTGGAGGTCCGAGCCGCTGGTGCCGATCTTCGGGACGAGCGCCGCGGCGACCAGCCCCGGGATCATCACCAGGAACACGATGAAGACCTTCGGGTACGCGGCGATCAGCGGGGTGCGCTGGGCCGCGGACAGGTTCTTCGCGGAGAGCGCGCGCTGCACCTCGGCGAAGTTGGTCGTCCAGTAGCCGAAGGACAGCACGAAGCCGAGGCCGAGGACGATGGTCAGCCAGTTCGCGCCGAGCGGGTTGACGCTGCCGATGCCGGTACCGCCCCACGCGGTGGTGAAGTTGTGGCCGTGGGCCGCGTCGAGCTTGTGGGTCAGCCCGTCCCAGCCGCCGACCTTCTTCAGGCCGAGGTAGGAGATCGGGATGAGGGCCGCGAGGATCACGAAGAACTGGAGTACTTCGTTGTAGATCGCCGACGACAGCCCGCCGAGGGTGATGTACGCGAGCACGAAGGCACCGGCGACGACGATCGCCACCCACTGCGGCCAGCCCAGCAGCGCCTCGACGACGATCGCGAGGGCGTACAGGTTCACGCCCGCGATCAGGATCGCGGCGAAGGCGAACAGGATCGAACTCAGCAGGTGTGCGGCCTTGTCGAAGCGCAGCAGCAGGAACTCGGGGACCGAGCGCACTTTCGAGCCGTAGTAGAAGGGCATCATCACCAGGCCGAGGAAGACCATGGCGGGGATGGCGCCGATCCAGTACCAGTGGACGGTGTAGGCGCCGTACTGGGCGCTGTTGGCGGCCATGCCGAGGATCTCGGTGGCGGCCAGGTTGGCCGAGATGAAGGCGAGACCGGTGATCCAGGCGGGCAGGGAGCGCCCGGAGAGGAAGAAGTCGAGGCTCGTCTTCACCGATCTGCGGGCGGCCAGGCCGATGCCGAGGACGACCACGAAGTAGATCGCCAGGATCGCGTAGTCGAGCCCGTTGGTGGGGAGCCGTAGCTCGGCGGCGAGAGAGGTGGGGGTCTGCATCAAGCGCTCACCTTGTTTGATGTTCTTGTTTTGGTGTTCTTTGTTTGATTCTGATGGTGACGGCTGGGGGGATTTGTGGTTTGATGTGTTCGGTTCTGTGTTGGGTTTTGTGTTTGGTTCTGCGTGAAGCGTGGATGTACGTACGGATGGAGAGCCCGGCGTGAAGAAGACCTCGACCCGGTTGGCCGACGGTCGTGAGCTCATCTACTACGACCTGCGGGACGACACCGTGCGCGACGCGGTGGACCGACGCCCGCTGGAGCGCACGGTCACCACTTCGGAGGTACGGCGGGACGTGCTGCTCGGCGACTCGGTGGCGATCGCCTCGCACCGCCAGGGCCGCATCTACCACCCGCCGGTCGACCAGTGCCCGCTCTGCCCGACGACGGGCGACCGGCTGAGCGAGATCCCGGACTCGTCGTACGACGTCGCCGTGTTCGAGAACCGTTTCCCCTCGCTGGCCGGGGACTCCGGCCGCTGCGAGGTGGTCTGCTTCACCTCCGACCACGACGCGTCCTTCGCCTCGCTCACCGAGGAGCAGGCGGCCCTCGTCCTCGACGCGTGGACGGACCGGACGTCGGAGCTGTCGCATCTTCCCTCCGTCGAGCAGGTCTTCTGTTTCGAGAACCGCGGCGAAGAGATCGGTGTGACCCTCGGTCATCCCCACGGCCAGATCTACGCCTACCCCTTCACCACCCCGCGCACCGCGCTGATGTTGCGTTCGCTCGCGACTCATAAGGAGGCGACGGGCGGTGAGAACCTCTTCGACTCGGTCCTGGAGCGTGAACTCGCCGGTGAGCGGGTCGTCCTTGAGGGTGAACACTGGGTCGCCTTCGTGCCGTACGCGGCGCACTGGCCGTACGAGGTCCACCTGTATCCCAAGCGCCGGGTGCCCGATCTGCTCGGTCTGGACGAGGCGGCCCGCACAGAGTTCCCCAAGGTCTATCTGGAACTCTTGAGGCGCTTCGACCGGATCTTCGGTGAGGGCGAGCCTCCGACGCCGTACATCTCCGCCTGGCACCAGGCGCCGTTCGGCACGCTGGAGGAGTTCGACGGTGTGAGCAGGGACGACTTCGCGCTCCACCTCGAGCTTTTCACCATTCGCCGTACGTCCGGCAAGCTGAAGTTCCTCGCGGGTTCCGAGTCCGGCATGAGCGTGTTCATCAACGACGTGCCGCCGGAGTTCGCGGCCGAGCGACTGCGAGAGGTAGCGAGTTGATGAGCGGTAAGTACCTGGTCACGGGCGGCGCGGGCTATGTCGGCAGCGTGGTCGCCCAGCACCTGCTGGAGGCGGGCCACGAGGTCACCGTCCTGGACAACCTCTCGACGGGCTTCCGCGAGGGAATCCCCGCCGGTGCGTCGTTCATCGAGGGCGACATCCGCGACGCGGCCAAGTGGCTCGACTCCTCGTACGACGCGGTCCTCCACTTCGCCGCGTTCTCCCAGGTCGGCGAGTCCGTCGTCAAGCCGGAGAAGTACTGGGAGAACAACGTCGGCGGCTCGATGGCCCTCCTCGCCGCCATGCGCGAGGCAGGCGTCCGCAAGCTCGTCTTCTCCTCCACGGCGGCCACGTACGGCGAGCCGGACGAGGTCCCGATCGTCGAGACCACCCGCACCTCCCCGACGAACCCCTACGGCGCCTCGAAGCTGTCGGTCGACTTCATGATCACGAGCGAGGCGGCGGCGCACGGGCTGGGCGCGGTCTCCCTCCGCTACTTCAACGTGGCCGGTGCGTACGGCAGTTGCGGCGAGCGGCACGCGCCCGAGTCGCACCTGATCCCGCTCGTGCTCCAGGTCGCCCAGGGCAAGCGCGACGCGATCTCCGTCTTCGGCGACGACTACCCGACGCCGGACGGCACCTGCGTCCGTGACTACATCCACGTCGCGGACCTGGCCGACGCGCACCTGCTGGCGCTGAAGGCGGCCACGCCCGGCGAGCACCTGATTTGCAACCTGGGCAACGGCGAGGGCTTCTCCGTCCGCCAGGTCATCGAGACCGTGCGGCAGGTCACCGGGCACCCGATCCCCGAGGTCGTGGCCCCGCGCCGCGGCGGCGACCCGGCGACCCTGGTGGCCTCGGCGGCCAGGGCCAAGGAGCGCCTCGGCTGGAACCCGTCCCGCGCGGATCTCGCGGGCATCGTCGCGGACGCGTGGGCGTTCGCGCAGAACGTATCGAAGGGCTAGGGATCGCACGTGGGTGTACGTGAGGGCTTCGAGGAGCTGTACGGGACGGCTCCCGAGGGCGTCTGGGCCGCGCCGGGCCGGGTCAACCTGATCGGCGAGTACACCGACTTCAACGAGGGCTTCGTGATGCCGCTCGCCCTGCCGCACACGGCGGTGGCGGCGGTGTCCCGCCGCAGCGACGGCGTCCTGCGCCTCCACTCGGCGGACATCGAGGGCCCGGTCGTGGAACTGCATGTCGACGAGCTGGCCCCGCGCACGAACACCAGCTGGGCCGCGTACCCGGCGGGCGTGGTGTGGGTCCTGCGCGAGGCGGGCCACGAGGTCACCGGCGCGGACATCCACCTCTCCTCGACGGTCCCGACGGGCGCGGGCCTGTCGTCGTCGGCGGCGCTGGAGGTGGTCACGGCCCTGGCTCTGAACGACCTGTTCGAACTCGGCCTGTCCGCACCGGAGTTGGCCCGCTTCTCGCAGCGCGCGGAGAACGACTTCGTCGGCGTCCCCTGCGGCATCATGGACCAGACGGCCTCGGCCTGCTGCGAGGAGGGCCACGCGCTCCACCTCGACTGCCGTGACCTGTCGATCCGTCAGATCCCCTTCGACCTCGCGTCCGAGGGCCTCTCGCTGCTGGTCGTCGACTCCCGCGTGAAGCACGCGCTGGGCGACGGCGCGTACGCGGAACGCCGCGAGGGCTGCGAGGAGGGCGCGCGCCAACTCGGCGTCCCCTTCCTGCGGGACGTGGCGTACGAGGACCTGGAGTCGTCCCTTGCCCGCCTCTCCGACGAGCGGGTGCGGCGCTACGTCCGCCATGTCGTCTCCGACGACCACCGCGTCGACCAGGTCATCAACCTGCTCGACGCGGGAGACGTCCGTGCGATCGGCCCGGTCCTGACCGAGGGGCACGCCTCCCTCCGCGACGATCTGCGCATCTCCTGCCCGGAGTTGGACCTCGTGGTCGACACGGCGGTCGGCGCGGGCGCGCTCGGCGCCCGCATGACGGGCGGCGGCTTCGGCGGCTCGGCGGTCGTCCTCGTCGAGGCCGCGGAGGCGGACACGGTGACGAAGGCGGTCGAGGAGGCGTTCGCGACGGCGGGTTACACGGCGCCGCGCGTGTTCCTGGCGGTGCCTTCGGCGGGGGCGCGGCGGGTGGAGTGACCCCGGGTCGCGACCCGCGTACGACATGGACGTCGGCCTGGACGCCCTCAAGGAGTTGTGAGCCTCCGTACCCCCGGGGCCAGCAGTGCCCCGATCGTGGCGAGGACCACCAGGGCCGCGCATCCCGCGAGGGTGTGGCCCAGGCCCACGGTCGCCGCGAGTGGGCCTGCGATGAGCAGGCCCAGGGGGGCGAAGGCCAGGGAGCCGAAGCCGTCGTAGGAGCTGACTCTGGAGAGGGACTCCTCGGGGATCTCGCGGTGGATCGTCGTGGCCCACAGGACGCCGAAGACGTCGTTGGAGATCCCGGCGGTGAACATCGCGGCGGCGATCAGCCAGACCGGGGCCCGGACGGCGAGGAGCGCGATCGGGACGGCCGCCGGGAAGGTGGCGAGTACGGCCACCAGGATGGGGCGGCGGACCCGGACCCGGGCGGCCAGGCCCGCGCCGGCGATCGTGCCCAGGGCCTGCGCGGCGACGATGACCGACCAGGCGCGGGCACCACCGAGGTAGCGGTCGGCGGTCAGCGGGCCGAGGACTCCCACGTTCGCGTTGAGCGCCGCCACCACGATCGACCACTGGCCCACCACGGCCCACAGCCACTGCCGGGACGCGAACTCCCGCCAGCCCTCCCGGAGATCGGCCCAGCCGGAGGACTTCCTGGGCGGGCGTGCGGCGACCGGGAGGCGAGCCGTGAGGGCCGCGCTGACGACGAACGACGCGGCGTTCAGCGCCAGTGCCCAGCCCGCGCCCACCAGGGCCACCGTCACACCCGAGAGCGCCAGGCCCAGCAGCCGGGCGCTGTTGGTGCCCACCCGCAGCGTGCCGTTGGCCCGTTGGAGGCGTTCGGTGGGGACGATCAGCGGCACGATGCCGTCCATCGCCGGCATGAACAGGGCCGAGGCCGTGCCGGCCGCCACCGCCAGCACGCACATCGCGGGCAGCGGCGCGTGCCCGGTCAGCACCAGCGTGGCCAGACCCGTGTACGCCACGGCACCCATCAGTTCCGCGAGCGCCATCAGACGGGCGCGTGACATGCGGTCCGCGATGACCCCGCCGACCAGGATGAACATCAGCTGCGGCAAGGCCTGGCAGGCCAGCACGAGCGACAGCCGGCCCGGACTGGCTCCGGGCAGGGCGAGCACCGCGAAGGCGAGGGCCACGGCGGCGAAGCCGTTGCCCAGCACGGACACGGTTCGCGCGCTCGCGAGCAGCACGAACGCCGGCTCACGCCACAGTGATGATGTTCCCGGACTCTCGGCGGTGGTGGCTGAAGTGGATGTCACGGCCAGGGACTTTAGACGGTCGACGTCAACGGGCGTCCACTACCGGCCACTTCACCGGACGCCCCCGACGACATCTTCCCCCGAGGTTCTTGGTCAGGGTGTACTCCGTGACCCCCGGCGGATAGTCCGGAATCACGCACACCACCTCGTACCCCTGCTTCTGGTAGAACTCCGGCGCCTGGAAGTCCCAGGTCTCCAGCCGGGCCGCCCCGCAGCCGCGCTCGTCGTGGGCGATGCGCTCCGCCTCGGTGAGGATGCGGGAGCCGAGGCCCGTGCCGCGGTGGCGGCCGTCCACCCACAGGTACGTCACGTGCAGCCAGTCCGCCCAGCTGTGGCCGACCAGTCCGCCCGCGAGTTCGCCCGCCCCGTCCAACGCCCACACCTGGAGCGGAACTTCACGTTCGCGAGGGGTTCCGCGCAGGGCGCGCAGCACCGGGGAGGCGGCCGTGTTGGTTTCGAGCAGCCGGGCGCGGAGCAGATCGCGTCGCTCCTTGTCGACTTCCGTCTCAATACGAAACATGCGGCTCACCATAAACGTGCCGGACAATCAGTTCTGCAAATTAGCTTCCGCTGCTGCGCCCCGGCCGTACGCTGTGAGCAGCACCGGTGGGGGCCGGTGCTGATCAGGGGGCGAGACAAGTCGGGTACGACGCCCGATGTGGGGGTAGCAGTGTCTGCACGGCGGCGGCCGTGCGGCTCAGGCCGCTCCCGGGCGTCGTACCCGCAATCATCGCTTCGTCTCCCGACGATGAGGTATCCCCTGCTCCACCAGGAGCCTGGGGAAGGGGGTTTCGTGGTTCGCATCCGAGTCCTGGTCGTCGACGACCATCGCATCTTCGCCGAATCGCTCGCCGCGGCACTGGCCGCCGAGCCCGATGTCGACGTGTCCGCGGCCGGCAGTGGTCCCGCCGCGCTGCGCTGCATGGAGCGCGCGAACGCCGAGGGCCGCAGATTCGACGTCCTGCTCGTGGACGCCGATCTGGGCGGCAACGTGCCGGGCGTCCGGCCCGCCGTACCCGTACAGGCGGGCAACGAGGACGGGCTGGTGGACGGGATCTCCCTGGTCGCCGGGGTCCGTTCGGCGCAGCCGAGCGTACGGATGGTCGTGCTGGCCGAGAAGGACGATCCGCGCCGGGCCGCGCTGGCCCTCCAGGCCGGGGCCTCCGGCTGGGTCGCCAAGGACTGCTCGCTGTCCAGGCTTTTAACCGTCATCCGAGGGGTGCTTCGCGACGAGACGCACCTGCCACCCGCCCTGCTGACCGGCGTCCTGCGTGAGTTGACGGCCGCGCGCAAGCACCGCACCGAGAGCGAGCGTCTGGTGGAGTCGCTGACTCCGCGGGAGCGCGAGGTGTTGCGCTGCATGGTGGCGGGGCTGGGGCGGAAGGCCGTCGCCGAGCGACTGTTCCTCTCCCCGCACACGGTCCGGACGCATATGCAAAACGTGCTCGGCAAACTGGGCGTCCACTCCACCCTCGCCGCGGTCGCACTCGCCCGGCGCGCGGGGGTGGGTCCGGTCGACCTAGCCGGGGATGTTGTCGAACGGGGCGGTCAACTGGCGTAGGAGGCCTGCCTGTTCGCCCTGTTGGGTGCGGGAGGGTTCTGCACGTGTTGGGCAGGTTGCGCGTCCACTTCACCCTCGCGGCGGCGGCTCTCGCCCGGCGCGCGGGGGTGGGTCCGGTCGACCTAGCCGGGGATGTTGTCGAACGGGGCGGTCAACTGGCGTAGCAGGTCGGCCAGTTCGCCCCGCTGGGCGCGGGAGAGTTCCGCGAGGATCGCGCGCTCCTGCGCCAGCAGGCCGGCCAGGGCCTGGTCCGCGCGGTCCTGGCCCTCCTCCGTGAGGCGGACCAGCACGCCCCGGCGGTCGCTGGGGTCGGGGAGCCGCTCGACCAGGCCCTTCTTCGCCAGGCGGTCGATACGGTTCGTCATCGTGCCGGACGTGACCAGGGTCTGGGTCAGCAGCTGGCCGGGGGAGAGCTGGTAGGGGCTGCCCGCGCGCCTGAGCGCCGTCAGCACGTCGAACTCCCAGGGCTCCAGGCTGTGCTCGGCGAACGCCAGCCGGCGGGCCCGGTCCAGGTGCCGGGCCAGTCTGCTCACCCGGCTGAGCACCTCAAGTGGCTCCACGTCGAGGTCGGGGCGCTCCCGGCGCCACGCTGCGACAAGCCGATCGACCTCGTCCTCCATGACGATCAGTGTAGTGGTTGTGTCGACGTGAAGTCTCTTGATGTCAAGCCTCTTGATGCAGAGTCTCTTGACATCAAGATATGTGGGCGGGGAGAGTGGACGGCATGACGACTTGGGACCCCGCTCAGTACCTGCGCCACGCCGGCCACCGCGCCCGCCCGTTCACCGACCTCCTCGCCCGCGTCACCGACCTCCCCGGCGCCGCGCCCCGCATCGCCGACCTCGGCTGCGGCCCCGGCAACGTGACCACCGTCCTCGCCGACCGCTGGCCCACCGCGCACATCACCGGCTACGACAACTCACCCGAGATGCTCGCGAAGACCGAGCCCTACGAGGGCCCCACACCCGGCGGCGGCCTCCTCGACTTCGCCCACGCGGACGCGACGGACTGGGCGCCGACGCAGACGTACGACCTGATCGTCTCGAACGCGGCCCTGCAATGGGTGCCGGGGCATCTCGACCGGTTCGGCGACTGGGTGGCCGCGCTGGCCCCCGGCGGTACCTTCGCCTTCCAGGTGCCGGACAACATCGACGCGCCCCTGCACGCCCTGATGCGTGAACTGGCCGCCACCGCCCGCTGGAAGAGCCGCCTCGGCGAGGTCCTGCGCCGCGAGGACTCGGTCCACGCCCCCGGCGTCTACCTCGACCACCTGGCCCGCCTGGGCTGCGCCCCCGACGTCTGGCAGACGACGTACCAGCACGTCCTCCCCGGCGACGACCCCGTCCTCGACTGGGTCAAGGGCACGGGTCTGCGCCCGGCCCTGACCGCCCTGGCGGACGACCCGGAGGCACGGGACGCGTTCGTGACGGAGTACCGCGACCTGCTCCGCGAGGCGTACCCGACGGCGGACTACGGCACGGTGCTCCCGTTCCGGCGGTTGTTCGCGGTGGCCCGCAGGGAGGCGTGAGGGATGCTCGCGGCCGTGGACCACGTGCAGTTGGCGGCTCCGGCGGGATCGGAGGACGCGCTGCGGGCGTACTACGTCGACGTCCTCGGGATGACCGAGATCCCCAAGCCGCCTGTGCTCGCGGCGCGGGGCGGGTGCTGGTTCGGGGCGGGGGCGGTCCAGCTTCATCTGGGGATCGAGGCTGACTTCCGGCCCGCGAGGAAGGCCCACCCCGGGCTCCGCGTGACCGGCATCGAGGCGTACGCGGCCCGGCTGAAGTCCCTTGGGGCGTCCGTCACTTGGGACGAGGACCTGCCTGGGCACCGGCGCTTCTACTCCGAGGATCCGGTGGGGAACCGGCTGGAGTTCCTGGAGCCCGACGTCTGATCGGTGTTTGCCCCTCGCCGTCGCGGCTACCCGGTCGGTGGCGCCGAGTACCGAGTTTCCATCCGACCGGGAGTTGATGAACCGTGGCGAAGGACGAGAAGGCCAAGGCCAAGAAGGAACAGGCCAAGGGCAAGGTCAAGGAGACCGTGGGCGGGGCCGTGGGCAACGAGACCATGAAGGCCAAGGGCCAGGCGGAGAAGTCCAAGGGCGACGCGCGCGAGGCCAAGGAGAAGGCCAAGGACGCCTTCAAGCGCTGACGCGCCGACACCGCGCAAAGGGGCCCCTGCTCTCCAGCAGGGGCCCCTTCCGCGTTCCGTGCATCCGCGCGCCTTCGCGTTCCGTACCGCCGCGCGCGCTCAGCTCTTCCGGTGGCCTATCAACCGCGGCTTCGCCTCCAGGCCGTCCAGCCCGTGCCAGGCCAGGTTCACCAGATGGGCCGCGACCTCCGCCTTCTTCGGGCGGCGCACGTCCAGCCACCACTGGCCGGTCAGCGCGACCATGCCGACGAGGGCCTGGGCGTAGAGGGGGGCGAGGTTCGCGTCGAAGCCCCGGCTCTTGAACTCGCGGCCCAGGATGTCCTCGACCTGCGTCGCGATGTCCGAGATCAGGGACGCGAAGGAGCCCGTCGACTGGGGGATGGGGGAGTCGCGGACCAGGATGCGGAAGCCGTCCGTGTACTCCTCGATGTAGTCGAGGAGGGCGAAGGCCGCCTGTTCGCAGAGTTCGCGGGGATGGCCGGCCGTCAGCGAGCTGGTCACCATGTCCAGCAGACGGCGCATCTCGCGGTCCACGACCACCGCGTACAGGCCCTCCTTGCCGCCGAAGTGCTCGTAGACCACCGGCTTGGAGACCCCGGCCTTCGCCGCGATCTCCTCCACCGACGTGGCCTCGAAGCCCTTCGTCGCGAAGAGCGTGCGACCGACCTCGAGCAGTTGGGCCCGGCGCTCCGCTCCCGTCATCCGGGTGCGGCGCGCGCGTCGGGGCTTCTCGTTGCTCGGGGTGCTGCTGGGATCGGTCGCCACGGCGTCAATCATGCCGCCTCCGCCGACTCCTTCCGGGGCTGAGAGCCGTCCGTACCGGAGATACGGCGCGAATCGATACGCGAGCGTGACGGCCAGCGCACGTCATAGGCCCAGCCGAGCTGCTCACACCAGCGGATGATCCGCGCCGAGGAGTCCAGCTGGCCGCGCTCCACACCGTGCCGCGCGGACGTCGGGTCGGCGTGGTGCAGGTTGTGCCAGGACTCGCCGCAGGACAGGATCGCCAGCCACCACACGTTGCCGGAACGGTCACGGGACTTGAAGGGCCGCTTGCCGACCGCGTGGCAGATCGAGTTGATCGACCAGGTGACGTGGTGCAGCAGCGCGACCCGCACCAGCGAGCCCCAGAAGAAGCCGGTGAACGCGCCCCACCAGGACATCGTCGCCAGGCCGCCGATCAGCGGCGGCAGCGCCAGCGAGAGCATCGTCCAGAAGATGAACTGGCGGGAGATCGCCCGGATCGCCCGGTCCTTGATCAGGTCCGGCGCGTACTTCTCCTGCGGGGTGCGCTCCTCGTCGAACATCCACGCGATGTGCGCCCACCACAGGCCCTTGATCAGCGCCGGCACGGTCTCGCCGTAGCGCCACGGCGAATGCGGGTCGCCGTCCGCGTCGGAGAACTTGTGGTGCTTGCGGTGGTCGGCCACCCAGCGCACCAGCGGCCCCTCGACGGCCATCGACCCGGCGATCGCGACGGCGATCCGCAGCGGGCGCTTCGCCTTGAAGGAGCCGTGCGTGAAGTACCGGTGGTAGCCGATCGTCACGCCGTGGCAGCCCAGGTAGTAGAAGAACACCAGCAGGCCGAGGTCCAGCCAGCTCACCCCGCCCCAGCTCCACGCCAGCGGCACCGCCGCGAGCAGGGCCAGGAACGGGACGGTGATGAAGAGGAGAAGGGTGAGTTGTTCCAGCGACCCCTTCTTCTCGCCGCCCCGCGTGGCGGCGGGGAGCGGAGTGCCGTCGTCGTTCGCCCGCGGGGCGTCGTCGATCACATCGGAGCTCGTGGTCATGGGCGTCCCCTGTGGGGTTCGGAGGTGGAGGCGGAGCGTCGGACGGCGGGAGCCGGGCAGCAGCAGTTCAGCATGGACTTCCCTACGGTTCCGTAACCTACGGCGACGTAAGTATGGCAGCGCGTCGACCGGTGGACGAAGCCCGTGAGACCGCGCGTCAGAGTGGACACCTATCCTGGGTGTCGGTCGGACAGCGCGGTCCGCTCTGTTTTCTTCCCGGATGTCCGTCCCGTATGCGGCAGCCGCCGCGGGACCGCCGTCCGGGTTCCCTCCAGACGAGCTTCAAACACTGCAAGGAGCCGCACCTGTGAGCAGTGCCGACGACCTGACCACGAGCACCACCTCGACCGGCAGTGCGCTGCGCGCCGACATCCGGCGCCTGGGCGACCTCCTGGGCGAGACTCTCGTCCGCCAGGAGGGCCCCGAGCTGCTCGAACTGGTCGAGAAGGTCCGCCGCCTCACCCGGGAGGACGGCGAGGCCGCCGCCGAGCTGCTGCGCGGCATAGAGCTGGAGACCGCCGCCAAGCTGGTCCGCGCCTTCTCCACCTACTTCCACCTGGCCAACGTCACCGAGCAGGTGCACCGCGGCCGCGAGCTGCGCGCCCGCCGTGCCGCCGAGGGCGGACTCCTCGCCCGTACGGCCGACCGCCTCAAGGACGCCGACCCCGAGCACCTGCGCGAGACGGTCAAGAACTTGAACGTCCGCCCGGTCTTCACCGCGCACCCCACCGAGGCCGCGCGCCGGTCCGTCCTCAACAAGCTCCGGCGCATCGCCGCGCTCCTGGAGACCCCGGTCATCGCGTCCGACCGCCGTCGCCACGACACCCGTCTGGCCGAGAACATCGACCTGGTGTGGCAGACGGACGAACTCCGGGTCGTCCGTCCGGAACCGGCCGACGAAGCCCGTAACGCCATCTACTACCTCGACGAGCTGCACGCCGGCGCCGTGGGTGACGTCCTGGAGGACCTCACCGCCGAGCTGGAGCGCGTCGGCGTCAAGCTCCCCGACGACACCCGCCCGCTCACCTTCGGCACCTGGATCGGCGGCGACCGCGACGGCAACCCGAACGTCACGCCCCAGGTCACCTGGGACGTCCTGATCCTCCAGCACGAGCACGGCATCAACGACGCCCTGGAGACGATCGACGAGCTGCGCGGCTTCCTCTCCAACTCCATCCGCTACACGGGCGCGACGGAGGAGCTGCTGGACTCCCTCCGGGCCGACCTGGAGCTGCTGCCCGAGATCAGCCCCCGCTACAAGCGGCTCAACGCCGAGGAGCCCTACCGGCTCAAGGCCACCTGCATCCGGCAGAAGCTGGAGAACACCAAGAGCCGCCTGGCCAAGGGCACCCCGCACGAGGACGGCCGCGACTACCTCGGCACCGCCGAGCTGCTGCACGACCTCACCCTGATCCAGACCTCGCTGCGCGCCCACCGCGGCGGCCTCTTCGCCGACGGCCGCATGGACCGTACGATCCGCACGCTCGGCGCGTTCGGCCTCCAGCTCGCCACCATGGACGTACGCGAGCACGCGGACGCCCACCACCACGCCCTCGGCCAGCTCTTCGACCGGCTCGGCGAGGAGTCCTGGCGGTACGCCGACATGCCCCGCGAGTACCGCGCCAAGCTGCTCGCCAAGGAGCTGCGGTCGCGGAGGCCGCTGGCCCCCACCCCTGCGCCCGTCGACGCGGCCGGCGAGAAGACCCTCGGCGTCTTCGAGACCGTCAAGAAGGCCCTCGCCGTCTTCGGGCCCGAGGTCATCGAGTCGTACATCATCTCCATGTGCCAGGGCGCCGATGACGTGTTCGCCGCCGCCGTGCTGGCCCGCGAGGCCGGGCTCGTCGACCTGCACGCCGGCTGGGCGAAGGTCGGCATCGTGCCGCTGCTGGAGACCACGGACGAGCTGAAGGCCGCCGACACGATCCTTGAGGACATGCTCTCCGACCCGTCCTACCGGCGCCTCGTGGCGCTGCGCGGCGATGTCCAGGAGGTCATGCTCGGGTACTCGGACTCGTCGAAGTTCGGTGGCATCACGACGTCGCAGTGGGAGATCCACCGCGCCCAGCGCCGCCTGCGTGACGTGGCGCACCGCTACGGCGTCCGCCTCCGGCTCTTCCACGGCCGTGGCGGAACCGTCGGCCGCGGTGGCGGCCCGTCCCACGACGCGATCCTCGCCCAGCCCTGGGGAACCCTGGAGGGCGAGATCAAGGTGACCGAGCAGGGCGAGGTCATCTCCGACAAGTACCTCGTGCCGTCACTGGCCCGCGAGAACCTGGAGCTGACCGTCGCGGCCACCCTCCAGGCCTCCGCCCTGCACACCTCGCCCCGCCAGTCCGACGAGGCCCTCGCCCGCTGGGACGCGGCCATGGACCTGATCTCGGACTCGGCCCACGACGCCTACCGCAGGCTGGTCGAGGACCCGGACCTCCCGACGTACTTCCTCGCCTCCACGCCGGTGGACCAGCTCGCCGATCTGCACCTGGGCTCGCGGCCCTCCCGCCGCCCCGGCTCGGGCGTCTCGCTCGACGGACTGCGCGCCATCCCGTGGGTGTTCGGCTGGACCCAGTCCCGGCAGATCGTGCCCGGCTGGTTCGGTGTCGGCTCCGGCCTGAAGGCGCTGCGCGAGGCGGGCCTGACCGCGACATTGGGAGGAGAGGGCGTGCTCGACGAGATGCACGAACAGTGGCACTTCTTCCGCAACTTCATCTCCAACGTCGAGATGACCCTCGCGAAGACGGACCTGCGGATCGCCCAGCACTACGTCGACACCCTCGTCCCGGACGACCTCAAGCACGTGTTCGACACCATCCGGGCCGAGCACGAACTGACCGTCACCGAGGTGCTCCGCGTCACCGGTGAGGCCGAACTGCTGGACGCCACCCCGGTGTTGAAGCAGACGTTCACCATCCGCGACGCCTACCTCGACCCGATCTCGTATCTCCAGGTCACCCTGCTGAAGCGCCAGCGCGACGAGGCGGCGGCCGGCGCCGACCCCGACCCGCTGCTCTCGCGCGCCCTGCTCCTCACCGTCAACGGTGTGGCGGCGGGCCTGCGCAACACCGGCTGACCCGGACACGAACGAGGAGTGCCCCCGAGCCGTCGTAGCGGCTCGGGGGCACTTTCACGTCGTACGGCGGACTGCCGTCAGAGCGCTGCGAACGCCGCCGTCAGCAGCGCGATCCCCGTGCCGGCCAGCACCCACGCGGCCCGGGTCAGCCGCAGGCCGCCCGCGACCACCACCGAGGCGAGCAGGAGGGCGCCGCCGAGAGGGACCCAGGCGTAGAGGATTCCGGCCGGACCGGAGCGCATGACCTCGTCGGTGCCCGGCTTCACGACCACGGTGTACGTCTGGCCCTTCTTCACCGCGACCGTGTGCTCGATGACGACCTCGGCGCGGGCCTTCGACCCCGTGGAGACCGGTGTGTACGGGCCGGTGCAGGTGTCGTCGCCGCACGCGGTGACCTCGATCGTGCCGCTCTCGCGCCCCTTGGTCAGCATCACGTTGTGCGCGGTCGGCCACGAGCCCCACACCCCGGCGATCAGGATCAGCACGGTGACCGTGCCCATCGCCGCGAGCCGCCCGAAGTTCAGGGCGGCGAAGGCGCCGGGGGAGGCGGAGGCTGCGGGTGACATGGCGGGGATCATTGGCCATACCCGCACGTCCGGTCAACTCCCGCACGGGACAAGCAGGTTAAGTCAGGCAAGCTGGGCAAGTGGGACAGCTCAGGAGTTGTACGCGCTCTGCGCCCGCTCCAGGCCCTCGCTCACCAGACACTCCACGGAGTCCGTCGCCCGGTCCACCAGGAAGTCCAGCTCCTTGCGCTCCGTGGAAGAGAAGTCCTTCAGTACGAAGTCGGCGACCTGCATACGGCCCGGCGGGCGTCCGATGCCGAACCGCACCCGGTGGTAGTCCGGGCCCATCGCCTTCGTCATCGACTTCAGACCGTTGTGGCCGTTGTCGCCGCCGCCGAGCTTGAGGCGGAGGGTGCCGTAGTCGATGTCCAGCTCGTCGTGCACGGCGACGATGTTCGCGAGGGGCACCTTGTAGAAGTCGCGCAGCGCGTTGACCGGGCCGCCGGACAGGTTCATGAACGACGTCGGCTTCACCAGGACGACCCGGCGGCTCGCCGGACCCGGCGCCCCGATCCGGCCCTCCAGGACCTGCGCCTGTGCCTTACCGGCGCGCTTGAACTTGCCGCCGATCCGCTCGGCCAGCAGGTCGGCCACCATGAAGCCCACGTTGTGCCGGTTGTTCGCGTACTCGGAGCCGGGGTTGCCGAGTCCCACGATCAGCCAGGGGGCATTGGCGTCGGTCGTCACGTCCATGTCTCCTTGCTGTGTTTTTCGGGGGGCGTCCCCGGACCACCGGCAGCCAGCCGCTGCTCCCGGTGGGAACAGCGGCTGACCAAACGGTGAGCGGTGCGGATCAGGCCTCGGAGCCCTCGGCGTCGGCGTCCGCGGACGCCTCCTCCGCCTGGGCGGCCAGGACCTGGAGGACGACCGCGTCCTCGTCGATCGCCAGCGTGGTGCCCTTGGGCAGCGGGATGTCCTTGGCGGCGATGGAGGCACCGGCCTCCAGGCCCGCGATGGACACGGTGACCGACTCGGGGATGTGCGTGGCCTCGGCCTCGACGGTGATCGTGCTCAGCACGTGCTCAAGGAGGAACGAACCCGGGGCCAGCTCGCCCTCGGTGTGGACGTAGACCTCGACGGTGACCTTCTCGCCGCTCTTCACGGTGAGCAGGTCGACGTGCTCCAGGTAGCCCTTGATGGCGTCACGCTGGACGGCCTTCGGGATGGCGAGCTGGGTCTTGCCCTCGATGTCCAGGGTGAGCAGGACGTTCGGGGTACGCAGGGCGAGCTGCAGCTCGTGGCCCGGCAGGGTGATGTGCAGCGGGTCGACACCGTGGCCGTAGACCACGGCGGGGACCTTCTTGTCACGGCGGATACGGCGGGCGGCGCCCTTGCCGAACTCGGTGCGGGTCTCGGCGGCGAGCTTGACGTCGGCCATGGTCACTCCTCGTAGAACAGTCGGGGAAGGTGGTCACCCGGCCGAACATCGGCCTGCTACGAAGAGCGCGTCGATAACGGACCGCCGTACCCGAGAACTGGTACGGCCTCCCTCGCCGAGCAACTGTGGCAGCTTACTCGGCGGGAAGGCCGTAACAGAAATCGATCTACGACGGGCAGGGTCAGTGCTCGTCGAAGAGGCTTGTGACCGAGCCGTCCTCGAAGACCTCGCGGACCGCGCTCGCGATGGTCGGGGCGATCGACAGGACCGTGATCTTGTCGAGGTCGGCGCCGACCTCGCCCGGGGTGGGGAGGGTGTCCGTGAGGACGAACTCGCTGACCCGGGAGGCCTTCAGACGGTCCGCGGCGGGGCCGGAGAGCACGCCGTGGGTGGCCGTCACGATGACGTCCTCCGCGCCGTGCGCGAACAGGGCGTCCGCCGCGGCGCAGATCGTGCCGCCGGTGTCGATCATGTCGTCGACCAGGACGCAGACGCGGCCCTCGACCTCGCCGACGACCTCGTGGACGGTGACCTGGTTCGCCACGTCCTTGTCGCGCCGCTTGTGCACGATCGCGAGGGGCGCGCCGAGGCGGTCGCACCAGCGGTCGGCGACGCGCACGCGGCCGGCGTCCGGGGAGACGACGGTCAGCTTGCTGCGGTCGACCTTGCTCCCCACGTAGTCCGCGAGGAGCGGGAGGGCGAAGAGATGGTCCACGGGCCCGTCGAAGAAGCCCTGGATCTGGTCGGTGTGCAGGTCGACGGTGAGGATGCGGTGTGCACCCGCCGTCTTCATCAGGTCCGCGATGAGCCGCGCCGAGATCGGCTCACGGCCGCGGTGCTTCTTGTCCTGCCGGGCATAGCCGTAGAACGGCACGATGACGGTGATGGAGCGGGCCGACGCGCGCTTGAGCGCGTCGATCATGATGAGCTGCTCCATGACCCACTGGTTGATGGGAGCCGTGTGGCTCTGGATCACGAAACAGTCCGCACCGCGCACCGACTCCTCGAAGCGGACGTAGATCTCGCCGTTCGCGAAGTCGAAGGCCTTCGTCGGGACTACCCCGACACCCAGCTGCTGGGCGACCTCCTTGGCAAGCTCGGGGTGGGCGCGGCCGGAGAAGAACATCATCTTCTTCTCGCCGGTCGTCTTGATCCCGGTCACAGCACTGTCTCCTCAGAGGTCATTCAACTGGGTGTGCGTTTATCACGGTACGCCGTGTTCGAGGCACCCGTTTCCGGTCAGTTCTCGCTCTCGCCCTGGCGGGAAGCCGTTTCCGCGGCCTTCGCGGCCGCGCTGCCCGGACGCTTGCGGGCCACCCAACCCTCGATATTCCGCTGCTGGCCACGGGCCACGGCCAGCGAACCGGGCGGTACGTCCTTCGTGATCACGGACCCGGCGGCGGTGTAACTGCCGTCCCCGACCGTGACGGGTGCCACAAACATATTGTCCGAACCCGTGCGGCAATGCGATCCGACGGTGGTGTGGTGCTTGTCCTTGCCGTCGTAGTTCACGAAGACGCTCGCGGCACCGATGTTGGTGTACTCGCCGATCGTCGCGTCCCCGACGTAGGAGAGGTGCGGGATCTTCGTGCCCTCGCCGATCGTCGCGTTCTTCGTCTCGACGTACGTGCCGATCTTGCTCTTCGTGCCCAGGCGGGTGCCGGGACGGAGATAGGCGAACGGGCCGACGGACGCCTGCGGGCCGATGTGCGAGCTGACGGCGACGGTGTTGTCGACGCGGGCGCCGGCCTCGACGGTGGTGTCCGTCAGGCGGGTGTTGGGGCCGACCTCGGCGCCCTCGCCGATGTGGGTGGCGCCGTGCAGCTGGGTGCCGGGGTGGACGATCGCGTCCTGGCCGAAGGTGACGGCGACGTCGATCCAGGTGGTGGCCGGGTCGATGACGGTGACCCCGCCGAGCATGGCCTCGGTCAGCAGCCGGTCGTTGAGGATGCGGCGCGCCTCGGACAGCTGCACGCGGTTGTTGATGCCGGCGATCTCGCGGTGGTCGCCCGCGATCGAGGCACCGACCCGGTGCCCGGCCTCGCGCAGGATGCCGAGGACGTCGGTGAGGTACTCCTCGCCCTGGCTGTTGTCGGTCCGCACCTTGCCGAGCGCGTCGGCGAGCAACTGCCCGTCGAACGCGAAGACTCCGGAGTTGATCTCGCGGATCGCGCGCTGCGAGTCGGAGGCGTCCTTGTGCTCGACGATCGCGGTCACCGCGCCGGAGGCGCCGTCGCGGACGATGCGGCCGTAGCCGGTCGCGTCCGGGACCTCGGCGGTGAGCACGGTCACCGCGTTGCCGTCGGCGGTGTGGTTGGCGGTGAGGGCGCGCAGGGTCTCGCCGCGGAGGAGGGGGGTGTCGCCGCAGACGACGACCACGGTGCCGTCGACGGTGCCGAGTTCTTCGAGTGCCATGCGTACGGCGTGGCCGGTGCCGTTCTGCTCGGCCTGGACCGCGGTCCGTACGCCGGGGTCGGTCTCGCCGAGGTGGGCGGTCACCTTCTCGCGGGCGTGGCCCACGACGACGACCAGGTTCTCCGGCTCCAACTCGCGGGCGGCGGCCAGCACATGACCGACGAGGGTCCGGCCGCAGAGCTCGTGCAGGACCTTCGGTGTGGCCGACTTCATACGGGTGCCCTCACCCGCTGCGAGGACGACGACGGCTGCCGGGCGAATGGCGCTCACGGGTTTGCCCTTCGGCTTCGGAATGCTGGGGGGTGGACATTCGCAGGATACCGGGGCGTTTCATGGGGGACATGAGAGTGGGCCCTGACAGTGCTGTCAGGGCCCTAACAGGGGTGCTGGGGGAGAGAGTTGCTCAGGTGTCGATCAGTTGCGATCAGGTTTTTGCTCCCCCGCCAGGACTCGAACCCGGACAAATGGCACCAAAAGCCACGGTGCTGCCAATTACACCACGGGGGATCAAACTCGTTAGAACCGGACATTTAGCCTGGTCGCCGAGTGGGCACAGAACACTATGCCGTACGTGATGCCCTCCGTGCGACGGGACTTGTTCCGGATGATCGGTTTCGTGGCTGTTCGATTACGCGCTGTGGTGTAGGCCAGTCGCGGAAACTCGCCGGAAAAGCGGGCCTGAACGCCCGTAGGCTGGAGGCATGACCACGACGGGGGAAGACCATGCCACGGCCCGGGGAGGGCCGTGGTGGTGGACCAGGTGGCGCAGTGCGGTGCTGGACACGGGGCTCGCGGCGGGGTCCGCCGCGGAGTGCGGGGCGGAGGGGGTCCGGTTCGCACACGACGCGGGGATCCCGGCCGCGGTGGGAGTTGTCTTCGGGGTGCTGGCCGGGTCGGCGCTGATCGTCCGGCGGAAGTGGCCGATCGCGGTCGTGCTTGTCTCCATCGCCATCACCCCGGCCCAGATGGGCTACCTGATGGGCATCGTCGGCCTGTACACCCTCGCCGCGTCCGAACTGCCGCGCCGGATCATCGGATCGCTGGCCGGGATGTCGTTCCTCGGCATGCTCATCGTCATGTTCGTGCGGGTACGGCAGGACATGCAGCGCGGGACCTGGGAACTCGGGGACTGGTTCCTCCCGTTCGCCTCGATCACCACCGCGGTCGGGATGACCGCGCCGCCCGTTCTGCTCGGTATGTACGTCGGCGCCCGGCGCCGGCTGATGGAGAGCCTCCGGGAGCGCGCGGACAGCCTGGAGCGGGAACTCCAACTCCTCGCGGAACGTGCCGAGGAGCGGGCCGAGTGGGCGCGGGGTGAGGAGCGGACCCGGATCGCGCGGGAGATGCACGACGTCGTGGCGCATCGGGTGAGTCTGATGGTCGTGCATGCGGCGGCGCTTCAGGCGGTGGCTCGCAAGGATCCTGAGAAGGCCGTCAAGAACGCCGCGCTCGTGGGGGACATGGGGCGGCAGGCGCTCACCGAACTCCGGGAGATGCTCGGGGTGTTGAGGAGTGGTGACGGGCGGGAGGCTCGGGAGCGGGCGGCCGTACCGCTGGTCGCGGTGGGTGTGGCGGCTGCGGCTGCGGCTGCGGCTTCTCGGGCTGTCGACGACGACGGTGTGGGGGACGGGCCCTGTCTGTCGGACGTGGACGAGTTGCTCGGGCAGTCGGCTGCGGCCGGGATGGCCGTGGATCTGTCCGTGGAGGGTGAGACGCGTTCTTATGCGGCGGAGATCGAGCAGACCGCGTACCGGGTGGTGCAGGAGGCGTTGACCAACGTCCACAAGCACGCGGCGGGTGCGAAGACGCATGTACGGCTCGCGCACCGGGTGTCGGAGATCGCGATGCAGGTCGAGAACGAGCCGCCGCCTGAGCCGGCGTCTGCTTCGGCGGCGCGGTTGCCCTCTGGGGGGAACGGGCTGGTGGGGATGCGGGAGCGGGTGCTCGCGTTGGGCGGGGTGTTTGTTTCCGGGCCTACGGATGCGGGTGGGTTTCGGGTGTCTGCGGTGATTCCGGCGGCTTGAGTTGTCGGGTGCGGGTGCGGGTCCGGTGGGGGCTGGTCGCGCAGTTCCTCGCGCCCCTGGGTGGGTGGGGGTGCGGCCTCGTTGTTGTCGGTCGGTGCCGCGCCGGGGGGTCTCCGTCCTCGGATCGGCGCGGGAACGTTCCTCAAGAGGACGACGGTGTTGAGCGCCGACCGCTGCGGGCGGACACCCCCCGACACGACACCTTGCCGCCGTACGTGGCCTGCCGTCCGCTGGGCTCAGGTCAGCCGGCTGTGAGTCGTACCGGCTCTATGCCCGAGATCAGGGTGGCCAGGGCCTGGTCGATGTCGGGGCCCAGGTACCAGTCGCCGGTGTGGTCGAGGGCGTAGACGCGGCCCTCGGAGTCGATGGCCAGCAGGGACTGGGTGTCCGGCTCCTCGCCCAAGGGGCTGACGTCGGTGTCCAGGGCTCGGCCCAGGTCGCCGAGGGTGCGGGCCATGTGGAGGCCGTGCAGTGGGTCCAGGTGGAGTGTCACGGGGGAGATCTGGCGGCCGGGGCCGGAGGGCGTGATGCGCAGGCCGCCGAACTCGGCCCAGGCCTCCACCGCCGCCGGGAACACGGCGTGCTGGTGTCCTGCGGGCGAGGTGTGGTCGCGCAGGGTGTCCGCCCAGATTTCGGCCTGTTTTATGTCCCAGCGGCCGGGCTGCCAGCCGGCCTCGCGCAGGGCGGCGTCGACGGGTACGGAGAAGCGCGTGGAGTAGTGGCGGTCGGCGTGCATCTGCCTTCGATCGTCGGCGTCAGGGACGGTGGTGCGGTGGCGCGGTGGGGCGGTAGCGATGTGGTGCGGTGGTGCTGAAGTCTTGTGGTGCGGTGGTGCGGTGGTGCGGTGGTGCGGTGGTGCGGTGGTGTTGCGGGGGTGGGGTTCAGCCCGTTTCTGTCGTGGGGTCTACGACTCGGACGCCGAAGTGGGCGCTCAGGGCTGTGCAGGCCCGGCAGGGGGTCGCGAAGCTGCCGTGCAGGGGGTCGCCGTCCTCGCGGATGCGGCGGGCGGTGAGCTTGGCCTGCTTGAGGGTCTTGCGGGCCTCGCCGTTGGTCATCGGCTTCCGTGCGGCGCGCTTGCTGCGGGCCTCGTCGGCGGTGGTGATGTGGCGGGAGATGAGGATCGCCTCGGCGCAGCGGCCGGTGAAACGGTCGCGCTGGGCGCTGGTGAGGGTGTCGAGGAAGTCCTGCACGAGCGGGTGCAGCGCGGGTGCCTGGTCGCCGCGGGCGGCGGTGCCGGTGAGAGTGGTGGCGCCGCGCACGGAGAGGGCGGCGGCGACGGTCGGAAGTATGCCGTCACGGCGGTGGTTGAGGGCCGGTGCCTGCCGGGCCTCGGTGGCGCTCCAGCCGACCCGGGGGTCGCCTGAAGGTCCGGTGTGCGCCCCGGTGTGCGGCCCCGTCTGCGTCGCGTTCATGATCGTCATCCCCTCCCGAGCATCCCCCGGCGCGTCACAGAGTGCCAAATGCCGTGGCTGGTGCGGTAGCTGGGGCGGTGCGACACGCCAGGGCTTCGGCGGGCTGTCACGACGGAGTGACGTCAGGTCACGGAAGTGAGGGTTCGGTGACGGGTGCGGTGCGTTCGGTGAGGGGTGCGGTGAGGGGGTGCGGCCGACCGCTGCCGGTGACCGGTGTCGTCGTACCGCATAGGCTGTCCGCACCGCGTTCCACGCGGTCGACGCGTGGAGACACGCGGGGAGACGGTCGAACTAAGACGTCAAGAAGACGAGACAGTCGATACGGGGCACAGTGGGGCGAGTTGGACATGCGGCCGCTGTGAATCGTACTGAATGCCGCAGGGGGCAACCGCCATGACGACAGGTCGGCTCGGGCAGCGAGCCGCGCCACCGAACGCGGCCTACGCCGGGCAGGTCGTGCACTTCCCGGACCCGGTCCGGGCGGCCCGTCACCCCAGAGGGGTGCGGATGGACGAGCACGGCTACCCCGACTTCTCGCCGTACGCGCGCGCGTTCGCGGAGATCGCCGAGCCCCCGGAGGGCTTCGGGGTCGACGAACTGCGCCTCACGGACTATGTGTCGGCGAACGCGGCCCTCGCCGCGACCGGTCATGAGTTGTGGGACACCGTGCCCGCCGTGGCCACCCCGCACGGCTGGACCTGGCACCACGTGGTCGGCACCCGGCGCCTCGAACTCGTCCCCGTCGACGTGAAGGCGCTGCTGCGCCACCACGGCGGGATCGCCACGGCCGCCGTCGACCACGACAAGCGCGGCACCCGCCCGCTCCAGGAGACCCGCCCCGCGCACTTCGGACTGCCGAAGTCGACGGTGACGGTGACCGAGGCGCAGGTGCAGGGCGTCGAGGAGGACCTCGGCTACCGACTCCCGGGTGCCTACCGGTCGTTCCTCAAGGCGGCCGGCGGCTGCGCGCCCGTCGGGACCGCGCTGGACGCCGAGTTGGGGCTGCTGATCGACCAGCCGTTCTTCACTGTGCGCGACGAGGCCGCCGTCAACGACCTCGTCTACATCAACAAATGCCTGCGCGACCATCTCACCAAGGACTACCTGGCCGTCGGCTTCGTCCAGGGCGGCCTGCTCGCCGTGAAGGTGAAGGGGCAGCGGATCGGTTCCGTGTGGTTCTGTGCCTACGACGACGCCCGCGACGTCGATCCGTCCTGGGCGCCGGCCCTGCGCGTGGAGCGGCTGCTGCTGCCCGTCGGGGACGACTTTGACCAGTTCCTGGCCCGACTCGCGGGAAATCCCCCGGAGTTGGAGACGGTGGCCAATCTGATGGTGGACGGCGGGTTCGCGACGGTGCTTCCGGTGCCGGCGGCCTCTTCGGCGGCTTCCGCGGCTTCCGCGTCTTCGGTGGGGGAGTGAGCTGAACGATGGTGACCTTCGCGCAGGCGCAGGAGCGCGCCGAGGAGTGGATCAACGGCGATGTGCCCTCGTACCAGCATCGCGAGGTGCGGGTGCGGGAGTTCGAACTCGGCTTCGTGATCTGGGCCGAGGACCGCGCCGACGGACCGCGTTCGGACGGCGGCTCGCAACGGCTGGTGCTCGCCCGCGACAGCGGCGAGGCCACCCTGTGGCCCTCGCTGCCGGTGGGCGAGGTCGTCCGCCGCTACGAGGAGGAGTACGGCCGCTCCGACGAGGTCGCCGACGCCGTACCGGCGGCTCCCGCACGGGTGGACCTCAACCAGACGTCGTTCCTGCTGAGTCCACCGGAGTGGTTGCAGGAGGCGGCGGACAAGCTGGGGATTCCGGACCGGCGGGGGGAGTCGGCCTCGGCCTCGACTCCCGCTGCGGGGGCGGGTGTTGGGGCGCCGGGTTCGTCGCCTCAGGGTTCGGCTCGGAGTTCGCTGCCGGAGACGCAGGCCGGGGTGCCCGCCGCTTCGGCGTGGCCCGACGCCGGCGGGTCCGGGGTGCCGGACGACGCGCCCGCCGTGCCTGCCGGGGCGACTCCCTGGGCCGGGACCGACACCAACGCGGATGCCGGCGAGGACCGTTCGGTACCGCTGCCCGCGACCGTTTTCGCGCCGCCGCTGCGGGAGCCCGAGGACAACACCCCGTCCGACGCCAAGACCGCGCTGATCTCCGGCGGCAGCCAACTCCCGCGTACGACACAGGCTCCGGCGCTGGATGACTCCAACTCCAACTCCAACTCCGGATCCGGTTCCAACTCCAACTCCGGTGGTGGGGGCGGGGGTTCGCAGGGGCCTGGTGGACCTGGGGGTGCGGCTCAGGGCAACACGCCTCCGTCGTACGGGTATCCGCAGGGTGCGCCTCAGCCGGCTCCGCCGTCGTACGGGTATCCCCAAGGGGCCGGTGCTCCGGGTACTCCGCCGCCTCCGGGTGGCGCTCCGGGTGCGCCTCAGCCGGGTTCGTCCTCCTACGGGTATCCGCAGGGGCCGGGCGGGGCCGGTAACGTGCCTCAGCCTCCTGGTGGGCCCGGGGTGCCGGGGCGGGCGCTCGCGCCCAACGCCGGGGACATCGCCGACGCCGCGACCAGCAAGGCGGCGCCTCCGCCGCGCCGGGGCGGGGGGTCGACCACGCCTCCGCCGCCGGGTGCTCCGGGGACGCCGGGTGCGCGGCCGGGCGGGGCGCCCGCCTCGCCGCCGCCTCCTCCGCCGCCGGGCGGTGGGTATGTGGCGACGCAGATGGTCTCGGGGCTCGGTCCGGACGGGCCTGGTGCTCCGCAGCCGCCCGGTGCACCGGGTGCGCCTGGTGCTCCGAGCACTCCTGGGGGTACGCCTCCGGGTGGGGTGCACCATGCCGCGACGATGCTTGCCGACCCGGGACCGGGTGGGCCTGGGGGTGCGGGGCCGAGGCCGCCGGGTGCCCCGGGTGCGCCCAAGCCGCCCGGTACTCCCGGCGCACCCGCTGGTCAGGGTGCCCCTGGCTCGCCCGGCGCGCCTCAGCCGCCGAACGCCCCCGGTGCCGTGCACCATGCGGAGACCATGCTCGCCGGGCCCCCGGTGGGCGGCCCCGGTATGCCGCCGGGTGCTCCGCCGCAGCCGATGGCGCCGGGTGCCGTGCCGCCCGGAGCGATGCCTCCGGGTGCCATGCCGCCCCCGGGGCAGCAGATGCCCGGTCAGCCCGCGCCCGGGCAGCCGTTCCCTGGTCAGCAGCAGCCTGCCTACGGCTATCCGCAGCAGGGGCAGCCGACCGTAGGACCGGGTTATCAGGCCGTGTTGCGGTACCGCGCGCCGGACGGTTCCGAGCAGCAGCTGATCCGGCGGTCCGCGCCGGGGACGCCGCACCCGGAGTGGCAGATCTTCCACGAGCTGCGCGGCATGAACATCCCGCCGGACCAAGTACTCGAACTGCACACGGAGTTGGAGTCCTGCGAACTGCCGGGCGCGTACTGCGCGCGGATGATCCGCGAACAGTGGCCGCAGGCCCGCATCGCGAGCATCGCGCCGTACGGCACGGATCACGCGAGCCGGCAGCAGGGGATGCGCGAACTCCTCGCCCACCAGGGCGAGTTGCACCAGGTCGCCGACGGGCCGGCCCGACTCGCCCCGGTGCGGGCACCGTTGCCGCCGGTGCATCCGACGCCGCCGATCCCGCCGGAGGCGATCGCGCAGGAACTGGCGGGCGCGTTCGGTCCGGGAGTGTTCCGGTTCGAGCAGGCGGCGGTGTCCCGGCAGGGCGTACCGCCGGTCGTCGCGCACACGCTGGTCGCGGCGGGACTGCCGATGGACATGGGCCCGTTCTTCTGGGCGCAGGCCCAACCGGGGCGCCCCGTACCGACGTTGGCCGAACTCGCGCAGGAGCGCGGGGTGCGGCCGTCCGCCGACGCGGGCTCGTACCTCGTCATGGGCAGCGACTTCGGCCGCGCGATCTGCGTCCAGTACGGCACGGCCAACATCGTCGCCGTGCCCGTGGAGGCGGGGCCGGGCGGTGCGCCCGTACCGCCGCAGTTCGTGAACACGGGGCTGCCCGAGTTCGCGCGCTGTCTGGCGCTGCTGGGCCGGATGTGGCGACTGCGGTACGGGCTCAACCAGGAGCAGGCGGGTCGTTGGACCGTCGACTTCCAGGCGCAGCTCGCTTCGCTGGACCCGGCGGCGCTCGGGTCGCCGGAGAGCTGGTGGTCGGTGCTGCTGGAGCAGATGTGGGACGGGTTGTTGTGACGCCGGCCCGCTGAACAAGGCGTACTGAAGGGCCGGACCCGGTCGTGTGATCGGGTCCGGCCCTTTTGCGTCGCGTGATGCCCGTGACCTGTCTGCGGAGTGTCGCGTTATGAACACTTACGCCCGATCCATCAAGATATGCGGCAAATCATCATGTCGTGTCCGTCGGATGGAGAGGGGTTCCAGGATGAGCAGCGCATCGGTGTCACCACGTGGCTTCGTGGCCGTACGGGGGCGCGGCTACCGCCCCGACCAGGTCGACGCGTACGCGGCGGCGATCTCGCAGTACCGGGACGTGGCCTGGGAGCGGGCCGCGCGGCTGACCGTACTGGCCAGGGACATGGAGGCGGAGGCCGAGCGGTTGCGGGATGCCGTGTCCCGGCTGGCTCCCCAGACGTACGAGACGCTGGGTGAGCGGGCTCAGCGGTTGTTCCAGTTGGGGGTGGAGGAGGCCGCGGCTCTACGGGAGTCCGCGCGGCGTGCGGCGGAGGAGGAGGTCGCGCAGGCCGAGGCGCACGCTGCGGGTGTGCTCCAGGCTGCGCGGGAGCACGCCGATGAGCTCCGTGCGGAGGTTGAGGAGCGGGCTCGGCAGCGGCTTCTCGCGGCGCGTGCCGAGGCCGACGACATGCGGATCGGGGCTCGGCGTGAGGTGAAGGAGGGGCGGACGGAGGCGCTTTCCGCGTTGCGTGAGGTGCGGCAGCGTACCGCCGGGATGTTGGGGGAGCAGGCCAAGGAGCACGAGGAGCGGTGGGCTTTGGCTGAGCGGGAGGCGGCTGAGCGGGCGGCTGCTCTGGACGCGGAGTATGCCGAGCGGGTGGCTCTTGCGGAGGCCGCGTTGGGGGAGGCTCAACAGGCTTTTGCCGAGGCGGAGTTGTCGGATCGGCGGCGGCAGGACGAGGCGGCTGAGCGGGCGGCCGAGGTGGTTGCGGAGGCTCGGGTGCGGGCGGAGCGGGTTGCTCGGGATACGGAGCGGGTGCTGCGCGAGCATGGGGAGACCTGGGATGACGTGCAGGCGCATATGGATCATGTGCGGAGTAGTTTGACGGCGCTTACGGGGCGGGCTGCGGCGGAGTGATGTGAAGGGGGGCGCGGTTGTGGTCATGCGCGGGCCCGGTGGGGGCTGGTCGCGCAGTTCCCCGCGCCCCTAGGCAGGCCCAGTCACGGGTGATCCGCGCAGCACGGTGTCGGGTTGGGGACCTCGAAGGGGGCCAGGGTGTTGCCCGCCGCCGGGACCAGGGCCAGGATCAGACGGCCTTCGCGCCATTCCGGGCGTACGTGGTCCTGGGTGTGTACGGGTATGACAGGGTCCGGAGCTTCGCCCGAGGTGGCGCCCACCACGAACACCCCGTCGATCGCCGTCAGTTCCAGCACGTCGGCCAAGGGGACGGTGCCCGTGAGGTGTTCCGCGCCCGGGAACAGCACCGCCCGGCCCGATCGTCGCGACGCGTGCTCGGTCGCGGCCAGGACCGCGGCTTCGGAAGGGCCGTGTCTACGGTCGCCCAGGGCCGCGCTCATCTCCGTCGCCGTCAGCCGTTGCCAGGCCTCCTCCGCTGAACCCTCCTCCGGCAGAGCCAGCGAGACCGCCGTGCCCCTTCGCCCGTCCGTCCGGATCAGGTGGGTGCACGCGACCGTCCCCGGTGGAAGGCCAAGGGTGGTTCTCAGGTCGCGGATCAGGTGGTCCGCCTCGCGGAGTGTGGTCGTGCCGGCGTCCACCCCGATGACGGGGTGGACGCCGGACGGGCCGTAGGGGGTGGTCATGCGGGGAGGACCCACATCGGGTTGGAGTAGAACCAGAGGTCCTTCCACGGGTCGGCGTCGCCGAGGACGTCCATCGCGGGGCCTACGGGGTCTACGGCCGCGCCGTTGATGCCTACGGCGGAGCGGTTGCCGTCGGTGCCGCGGAGGCGGACGTAGACCGGCTTGTCGAGGCGGCCGAGGGAGTACGTGAGGCGGACGGTGCCGGTGGACCTGTCGACCTCGAAGGACTTGACGACCTTTGTCGCCGGGGTGGCGAACACGTCACGGTCCTTGGCCGGGCCGGTGACGTCGCCCTGGATGACGTCGACTCGGGCCAACTTGGGCTGGAACTGGGCCCAGTTGGGGCCGTTGGCGAGGCTGATCCTGATGGTCAGGTCCACCTGGGCGCCTCGGCGTACGTGCAGTGCGCCGCCGAGGGTGACCTCGCGGCCGCCGTAGGACAGGCGGGCGTCGAGGCCGCTGATCAGACCGCCGTGGTCGACCCAGACGCGGCCCGCGCGGATGCCGTCCATGACCGCCTTGTACGCGAAGGAGGTCGCGCCGACGTGCGTGCGGGAGTACTGGCCGGGCCAGAAGTCGGTGTCGGTGAGGCTGATGCCGGTGCCGTAAACGGGGTCCTCGTAGCGGCCGTTGGCGTTGAAGTCGCCGCCCGGGCCGCGTACGGCCGTGTCCGCGTAGACGTTGTGGGAGTCGGAGTTGGCGGTGATCCACCAGGGCTTGCCCTCGGCGAGGAGGCTGTCCCACAGGCCGCCGACCGTCGACGTCATCCAGTCGAAGCCGCCCCAGGTGCGGTAACTCTCCAGCGGGTAACCGGGGAAGGAGTCCGCGCTCGGGCTGCCGTCGTAGATGCCGCGTCCGCCGCCCGGGCCGTTCGGCTTCGGGATGCCGCCCGCCTGGTGGCCGGGGGCGCCCTCCATGCCGACGGCGATCGAGGGCTGCGCGTCGCGCCAGCCGCGGATCTCGTGCGGGGAGTCGATGCCCTTGCGGGCGGGGTGGTTGGCGAGGAACAGCGCGTCCTTGACCTTGCGGCGGCGGACCTGGTCGGCGAGGAAGTTGACGCCCGCGATGGCGAGGGCCTCGTTGGCGGGCGAGTTGCCGCTCGCGTTCTTCACGCTGCCGTCGAAGGAGTTCTCGAACTCCTTGAGCACGGCCACCTCGTTGGAGCCGGGGTGCACGAAGACCGTGCCGTGCTCGGCGCCCGGGATGTTCCACTCCAGGCCCTGGAAGACGAGGGTGTCGTCGGTCTGGTCACGGGCCTCGACGATGTCCGGATTGACCTTCTCCACACCGATCTTGGCGTGCGCGACGCTGCCGTGGTCGGTGATGACCATCCAGTCCAGGCCGTGCGCGTTCGCCTGGCGTACATGGTCGATGACCCGGTACTTCGCGTCGCTGCTGTACTGGGTGTGGATGTGATGGTCGCCCGCCAGCCACAGGTAACCGCCGTTGCCCTTGGGTGACTTGGATGCGTGCTGCTGTACCGACGCGGCTGCCTCCCCCGCGCCGGCGAGCACGCCGCCCGCCGCGAGTCCCGCGCCCAGCAGGCCCGTTCGGCGCAGCATGCCTCTCCGCGACAGCTGACCGGGCGTCAACTCCTCGTCCGGTACGGACGTGTCGAGGGCGGGCGGCAGCGACGAGGAGTCGCCGTCCCCGTGGTGGTGATGGTGGTGGTGACCGTGGTCGCCGTGACTGTGGCCGTGGCTCATGTTCAACTCCCGCTGGAATGCAGGGACGTTCACGCTCGGACGTGCAGAGTCTGGAAAGGAGCGGTGAACAGCGGGAGTCGAGGTGGTGGTGTGGCAAAGAACGAGTCATGCACGGCTATGACGCCGGTCACGCGGGGCTTTTGCGTCGGTCATGCGGTGTCTCCTCGTCTGTCGCGCCGCTGTCCCTCCGTACCGCGCCCGCCAGGATCCACCCCTCCATCTCGTCGTACCGCCTGCGCTGTTCCTCCTCCTCGCGGCGGCCCGAGACGACCGTGCCCAGCCAGCCGCAGGCGAAGCCGAGGGGGATCGTGACGAGGCCCGTCGTGGTGAACGGGAACCAGTTGAAGTCGGCGTTCGGGAAGGCGGCGGCGGGCGAGCCGGAGACCAGGTTGGTGCCCGGCATCAGCAGCAGGACGGCGAGGGTGCCGCCAATGAGCGTGCTGAGCAGGCCCGTTCGGGTGTAGCGGCGCCAGAAGAGGCCGTAGACGAGGGCGGGCGCTATGGCCGAGGCGCCCAGGCAGAAGGACAGGGTGACGAGGGGTTGCAGGCCCCGGTGCTGGATCAGTGTCGCGAGCAGGATCGCCGGGATGCCCACCGCCAGCGCCGAGTAGCGGGCCAGTGTCATCTCGCGGCGGACCGGCATCTCCTGGACCCGGGTCGCGAAGACGTCGTGGGCAAGGGAGTTGGCACAGGCGAGGATCATCCCGGCGACGGAGGCGAGCAGGGTGAGGAAGACGGCCGTGGTGACGGTGGTGAACAGGAGGGTCTCCGCCGTCGACATGCTGGTCCCGAACACCGCCCGGGAGCCGAGGAGATACGCCGTGTTGCCCTGCGGGTCGGCCTGCGCGATCGCCGTCCGGCCGAGCAGCGCCGTCGCGCCGAACCCGACGACCGTCACGATCACCACGAACAGAGCCACGCTCGACACCGCCCACGACATCGACCGCCGCACCTGCCGGGCGCTCGACGCGGTGTACATGCGCATCGTGATGTGCGGGAGACAGGCGCCGCCGATGACGACCGTCAACTGCGAACTGATCATGTCCAGCCGGGGACTCGGTCCGCCCGCGAACTGAAGTCCCGAGTGCAGGAAGGCCGGTCCGGCGCCGCTGCGCTCCGCCGCCGTGTCGAAGAACGAACCCAGGTCCCAGTGGAACCGGTTCAGCAGGAGCACGGCGATCACGGCTCCCGACCCGAGCAGCATCACGATCTTCAGGATCTGGATGAGCGCGGTGCCCTTCATGCCGCCGATCGCCGCGTAGCTGATCATCAGCGCGCCCAGGCCGATGATGCAGCCGGTCTGCAGGAAGTCGCTGGAGAAGCCGAGGATGAACGCCAACAGCTGTCCCGCGCCCGCGAGTTGCACCAGCATCAGCGGCAGCAGCGCGATGATCGTCACCGCGCACGCGACGATCCGTACGGACCGACCCGGCATCCGGCGGGCGAGCGCGTCGCCCATCGTGAACCGGCCCGCGTTGCGCAGCGGTTCGGCCAGCAGGAACATCAGCAGCATCAGCGACAGGGCCGTGCTCAGCGCGAGGACGACGCCGTCGTAGCCGTACAGGGCGATCACCCCGCCGGTGCCCAGCACGCTCGCCGCGGAGATGTAGTCACCCGCTATGGCAAGGCCGTTGCGCAGCGGGGAGAGGGAGCCGTACCCCGTGTAGAACTCGTCGAGGTCGTCGCGGTCGGGGCCCGTCATCACACACAGCAGCAGCGTGATCGTGGCGACGGTGGTGAAGGCCACCAGCGACATGGTCTGCGAGGAGTCCCGGAGACCGGTCAGCGCGGTCGTCGTGGTCGGCGCGGTCATCGTGCCGCCTCCCGTCTCGCGTCCAGTTCGGCCTGTTTGCGGAAGCGGTCCGCGAGCGGGTCGACGCGGCGGCGGGCCGTGTGCTCGTAGAGCCCTATCGCCAGCCAGGTGACGGGCAGTTGGACCAGCGCGAGCAGCAGCCCGGTGGGCACACCGCCGGTCGCGGTGCTCGCCATCAGGGCGGGCGCGAACGCGGAGAGACCGAGGAAGAGGCAGAAGTAGCCGAGCGCGGCGGCGGTCGCCACCCGCCGTTGACGGCGGTACGCGCCGCGCAGGATGCGTAGATCGCTGTGGTTGCCGAGGGCGGGGCGACGGGGGAGGCGGCGGCGTTCGGGCGGGGGCGGGGGTGGCTGCCAGGGGTAGGTGACGGTGGGTGGGGAGGGGCGCGGGGGCGGGGGCTGGGGTGGAGTCGGGGGTGGTGCGTGGTCGTACGGGGTGTAGGGGTCGGAGTCCGGGTCGTACGGGGTGTACGGGACGGTCTCGGGGTCGTACGGGGTGTACGGGTCGGATGACGAACGCACATCATCCGGGCGGTACGAATCATGCGGAGGGTACGGGTCGTAGGACATCCCGTGCTCCTTGCGTGGCTCGGGTCCGTGGCGGCGGACCGCAGGGAGTGGGCGGCGGGGGTCACGCACGTTACTCGCCGGTTGGGGGATGTGCGTGGTTTTCGCCGAACTGGGCGGTCGGGAGGCGGTCGGTGGGCGTTTGTCGCGTCGGCCGGACGCCTGCCTCGGGTGTTGTCCGTACGGTCGAGCGAAGTGATCACTCGATCGTGAGTTTCTTCTCTCGGGTGCCCGGGCTGTCGCGATCCTGACAGGAGGGCGGGTGATCGGTGTCGCCCGGAAGTACTACGGGTGAGGAGCGGCATGGCGCCAGCGGCGGAGCGGCACGAGGGTCATGAGGGTCTGGACGAGCGGGCGTTGTTGCTGGTGGCCGGATTGGCCGAGCTGGCGGTGAGCACGGTGGGATCGGCCGTGGGGTCGGTGGTGGGCTCGACCCTGGGGGCCGTACGGGGGCTGCTGCGCCGGTCGGACGCCGCGGAGCTGGCGGCGGACGCCGAGCACGAACTGGCGGCGCGCGGGCGCCTGGTGCTCGACCGGTACACCGCCGTACCCCCGGCCCATCTGGAGACCCTGGCCCGGCACGCCCTGGCCCGGCAGGCCGCCGCCGATGGTGTCTGAGCGCTGGGAGCCGGCCTCTTTCAAGGGTCGCGTCGACCAGGTGCTCCAGCGGTTCGTGGCCGAGGAGGCCGAGCGGTTCGCGGAGATCGACCCGGCGCTGGAGCCGGTCGCCGGGCAGCTGGAGGCCGCGGTCGTGGACGGCAAACGGCTGCGGGCGGCGTTCTGTTACTGGGGCTGGCGCGCGGTGGGGCAGCCCGACAGCGACGCGCTGGTGCGGGCCGCGGCCTCGATGGAACTGGTGCACGCGGCCGCGGTCGTGCACGACGACCTCATCGACGACAGCCCGCTGCGGCACGGCCGCCCCACCGCCCACATCGCGCTGCGCGCCGCCGTACGCCGTCGCCCGCGGGCCGTCGCGGCCGCCAGGTCCCTCGCCATGCTGGTCGGCGATCTACTGATGGGCATGGCAGGGCAGTTGTTCACCACCAGCGGTCTGCCGGCGGCGTATCTCGCCCGGGCCCGACCGCTGTGGGCCGTGCTGGCAAGGGAGTTGATCGCGGGGGAGTGCCTGGAGATCCTGCGGACCGGGGCCGAGCCGGACACCGCCGCGTCCCTGAAGGTGATCCGGTACAAGACCGCCAAGTACACCGTGGAACAGCCCCTGTTGATCGGCGGCGCGCTCGCAGGCGCCGGCGGGCGGCTGCGTGAGGGCTACTCGGCGTACGGGCTGCCGCTGGGCGAGGCCTTCCAGTTGCGGGACGACGTCCTCGGTCTGTTCGGGAACCCGGAACACACCGGCAAGGCCAGCGCCGACGACGTGCGCGGCCACCGGCCCACCGCCCTCCTCGCGGAGACCTGGCGCACCGCGGGTGCCGAGGACCGGGAACGGCTCCGCGCACTCATGGGCCAACGCGGTCTGGACGGGGCGGAGTTGGACACGGTGCGCGAGACGATGCGCCGGCTGAAGGCACCCGACCGGGTCGAGGGCATGATCACCGCCCGGGTCGAGGAAGCGCTCGACGCCCTTCACGAACTGGATGTCCCCGCCCCCGCCGAGGCCGCGCTGACCGCGCTCGCGCACTCGGCGACGGTCCGCCTCTCCTGACCCGCGAACGACGAGGAGTCCACAGTGACGTACACCGAGACCTCGATGACGTACACCGAGACGTCGATGGACGGCCTGCGCGAAGCCGGTGACGAACTCGCCGACGCGACCGTCGCCGCCCTGTTCGACCGCGGGGAGGTGGGCAAGTTCAACACCCTCATGCGCTACGTCTCCGTCGCGGGCGCCCCGCTGCCGGACGGCCTGCCCGATGTGGCGCTGGAGTACCTCAACGCCACGAGCGCGCCGCCGAGTTGGGTCGACTGGGGCGAGATGGAGAGGGCCCGGCTGTTCTTCATCGACAACAACGTGCACATCTCGACCGCCCTGTCCTTCGCCTCCATGCCCGCCTGCTACGTCGTCCCGACCGTGGCGAAGCTCCTGTCGGCCACCCACGGGCTGAAGTACCCCTCCAAACGCATGGCGGAGACAGGGCAGTTCACCGTCTATCTGATGCAGCCCGGCGCCTTCGAGGCCGGCAGCCGCTTCATCCCCGCCGCGCAGAAGGTCCGCCTCCTGCACGCCTCCATCCGCCACCACCTCGTCCGCGAGAACCGTTGGGACACAGGCGAGTCGGGGACGCCGATCTGTCAGGAGGACATGATCGGCGGGCAGATGTTCTTCTCGATGCTCGTCCTGGACAGCCTGCACCGCCTCGGTATCCACATGTCGACGGAGGGCGCGGAGGCCTACTACTACGCCTGGCGCGTGGTCGGCGCCATGCTCGGCGTCGACCAGGACGCGGTCCCCAAGTCCCTTGAGGAAGCACGCCAGTTCCTCGACCTGTACATGGTCCGGCACATGGGCCCGTCCGAGGAGGGCGCGCACCTGACCCGCCAACTCATCGACCTCTACGAGGAGATCGTCCCCGGGACCTTCTTCGACCCGATCGTCTCCGCCCTCATCCGCCACCTCGTCGGCCCCACCTGCGCCGACTGGCTCCGGGTGCCGCGCACCCCGTGGGACACCGTCGTCAAGGCAGTGCCCCACCTCCTCGGCGTCCTGGAGACCATCGAGGACCACTCCCCGCTCGGCGCCTGGGCGCTGGACCGCCTCGGCCACCTCACCACCGTCCTGGAGCTGTCCTCCCTCACCCGCGGCCGCGTCATGCACTACGCCATCCCCGAACAGCTCAAGAAGGACTACGGCGTCCCCAACTCGGTCTCCCGCAAACGCCGTTGGACACCGCCCGCCGCCACCGTCTCCTGAACCGCGCGCTCCTCACTGCTCCTTGAGGACCGGGAACCGCCGGGGCGCCAGCACCAGCAGCACCACGAACGCCACCGCCGCCGCGCAGCCCGCGCCGATGTACACCGCGTGCACCGCGTCCGCGATCGCCCGCCGGGTCGCCTCGGGGACCGCGCCCGCGTCGAGGCCCCGCGTCACCGAGTCCAGGTCGCTCGCGCCACCGAGCCGGGACGCCAGCACGCCGTTGGCCACGGCTCCGAAGACGGACGCGCCGATCGTCTGGCCGGTCTGGCGGCAGAACAGCACGGACGCGGTCGTCACGCCCCGCTCCTCCCACCCGACCGTCGACTGCACCCCGACGATCAGCGGGAGTTGGAAGAGTCCGAGGGCCGCGCCGAGCAGCAGCATCAGCACCATCGGCTGCCAGGCCGCGCCCGGATACGGCAGGAACGGGAACGCGAACAGGATCAGCGTCGCCGCCCCGATCCCGAGCATCGCCGTGTTGCGGAAACCGATCCGCCGGTACACGTGCTGACTCAGCGCGGCCGACACCGGCCAGCTCAACGTCCAGACGGACAGCACGAATCCGGCCGCCACGGGTGCCAGGCCGAGCACCGACTGCGCGTACGTCGGCAGGAACACGCTCGGCGCCACCATCAGCAACCCCAGTGCGCCCAGGGCCAGGTTGACCGCCGCGATCGTACGGCGCCGCCACACCCACCCCGGGATGATGGGCTCGGCCGCCCGGCGTTCGATCGCCACGACCACTCCGGCCAGCCCAAGTCCCGTCGCGAACAGGGCGATCGAGGGCGCCGAGAGCCAGTCCCACGCCACCCCGCCCTGCACCAGCGCGGTGATCAGCACACCCCCGCAGGCGAACACGGCCAGCGCGCCCGCCCAGTCGATACGGGGGCGGGAGGTGCGGGTGCGCGCCGGTTCGTGCAGGTGGCGGACGATCAGCCACAACGCCACCGCCCCGACAGGGAGGTTGACGAGGAAGATCCAGCGCCAGCCGGCGTACGCGGCGAGCAGCCCGCCCACACCGGGGCCCGCGACCGCCGACACGGCCCACACCGTGGACAGCTTCGACTGGATCTTCGGCCGCTCCTTCAGCGGGTACAGATCGGCGGCGAGCGTCTGCACGGTGCCCTGCAACGCCCCACCGCCCAGGCCCTGTACGACCCGGAACGCGATCAGCGCGCCCATGCTCCAGGCCACCGAGCACAGCAGCGAACCGGCGAGGAAGACCACCGCGCCCGTGATCAGCACCGGCTTGCGGCCGAAGGTGTCGGAGAGCTTGCCGTAGACGGGCAGGGTGACCGTCACGGCCAGCAGATAGCCGGAGAACAGCCAGGAGAAGACGGAGAAGCCGCCGAGGTCACCGACGATCTGCGGTACGGCGGTCGAGACGATGGTGGCGTCGAGGGCGGCCAGTGCCATCGCGAGCATGAGGGCGGCGACGACGGCTTTCCGGCGCCGGTCGGGAGGGGCCGGCCTGGGCTGGTCGGCCGCCTCGGTTCGTATCTCGGTGTCGCCGTCCCCCTGGTCCACAGGATTCCTTTCCCCTTGCATCTATCTGCCGCGCACCAGCTTCCCACTTGAGCCTCACGTAGCGGCAGGGTGGAAGGTGAGCGGGCCGGTGGGTGGACCGAACCCCGAGATCGACTCCACCCGGCGGTGGAGACCCCCTAAGGGTCTCTCCGTACTACGGCCCGGGGGCGGTTCGTACCGGCGGAGGAGGAGAAGGACGAGGGGTCGTCCTTAACCTGGCTTTATGCCGCTGGGGGGCGGCAGGCCGAACCCAGGAGGGTGGGGTTTTCCCCCGGGAAAGACTGCGCTGAGCACCAGCGCGCCGGACCCCCTCCCACCGCCAGACTCATCGTCGTAACCACTTGAAACGCATCGACCGGGCACCGGCACGCTCGTCTGCCGACCGACTTAGGAGACATACCGTGACATCGGCTGTGACCATTCCCAGGCACGGGGGCACTGGAGGGCGTACGGCCGTTGCCGCGCGAGCGCGGCAGGTCGTCAAGGCGTACGGGGCCGGGGAGACCCGCGTCGTCGCCCTCGACCATGTCGACGTGGACATCGCCCGCGGCCAGTTCACCGCGATCATGGGCCCCTCGGGGTCCGGCAAGTCCACGCTCATGCACTGCCTCGCCGGGCTCGACACCGTGACCTCCGGGCAGATCTACCTGGACGAGACAGAGATCACCGGTCTCAAGGACAAGAAGCTCACGCAGCTGCGCCGGGACCGGATCGGGTTCATCTTCCAGGCGTACAACCTGCTGCCGACGCTGAACGCGCTGGAGAACATCACGCTCCCCATGGACATAGCCGGCCGCAAGCCCGACAAGGGCTGGCTGGCGCAGGTCGTGGAGACGGTCGGTCTGTCCAGCCGGCTCAAGCACCGGCCCAACCAGCTCTCCGGCGGCCAGCAGCAACGTGTCGCCGTGGCGAGGGCGTTGGCGGCCCGCCCCGAGATCATCTTCGGTGACGAGCCGACCGGAAACCTCGACTCCCGTGCGGGAGCAGAGGTGTTGGGCTTCCTGCGCCGCTCCGTCGACGACCTCGGCCAGACCATCGTCATGGTCACCCACGACCCGGTGGCCGCGTCGTACGCGGACCGCGTCCTCTATCTCGCGGACGGCCGGATCGTCGACGAGATGTTCAAGCCGACCGCGGACACCGTCCTCGACCGCATGAAGGACTTCGACGCGCGGGGGCGTACGTCATGACCGTCATGAAGACCTCGATGCGCAACTTCTTCGCGCACAAAGGGCGGATGGCGCTCTCGGCGATAGCCGTGCTGCTGTCGGTGGCGTTCGTGTGCGGCACGCTGGTGTTCACCGACACGATGAACACGACGTTCGACAAGCTCTTCGCGGCCACCGCGTCCGATGTGACGGTCCTGCCGAAGGCGGCCAAGAGCGACGGCAGCACCCCGCAGAACGGACTGCCCGAGTCGCTGCCGGCCTCCACGGTCGCGCAGGTGGCGAAGGTCCAAGGCGTCAAGTCCGTGGAGGGCGGCGTCAGTTCGATGAACGTGACCGTCGTCAACAGCGCCAACAAGAACATGGGGTCCTCGACCGGCGCGCCCACCATCGCGGGCAACTGGACGAAGAACGACCTGCGTTCGATGGAGATCACCTCCGGCCACGCCCCGCGCGGCCCGACCGAGTTGATGGTCGACGCCGACACCGCCGACAAGCACCACCTGAAGATGGGCGACTCGCTGCGCACCATCTCGCAGACCGGTGACTTCACCGCGAGGATCGTCGGCATCGCCACCTTCAAGGTGACCAACCCCGGTGCGGCCGTCGTCTACTTCGACACCGCCACCGCGCAGCGCGAACTCCTGGGCGCCACCGGCCGGTTCACCCAGCTCGGCGTGACAGCCGCGAGCGGTGTCTCCGACACCCAGCTCAAGCAGAACGTGGCACAGACCCTCGCCTCGTCGGGGACGTACAAGATCCAGACGGCCAAGGAGAACGCCGACGAGAACCGCAAGGGCGTCGGCCAGTTCATGAACGTCATCAAGTACGCCATGCTCGGCTTCGCCGGGATCGCGTTCCTGGTGGGCATCTTCCTGATCATCAACACCTTCTCGATGCTGGTCGCCCAACGGACCCGCGAAATAGGCCTGATGAGGGCGGTCGGCTCCTCCCGCGGCCAGGTCAACCGCTCGGTGCTGGTCGAGGCGACCCTGCTCGGGATCGTCGGCTCGATCCTCGGTGTCGGCGCCGGTGTCGGCATCGCCGTAGGCCTGATGAAGCTGATGAGCGCGGCGGGCATGGACCTGTCGACCCGGGACCTGACCGTGAAGTGGACCACCCCGGTGCTCGGCCTGCTCCTCGGCGTGATCGTCACCATCCTCGCCGCCTACCTCCCGGCCCGCCGGGCAGGCAAGGTCTCCCCGATGGCCGCACTGCGCGACGCCGGTACGCCGGCCGACGGCAAGGCGGGCTGGGTGCGGGGCCTGATCGGCCTGGTGCTGACGGGCGCCGGTGTCGCCGCCCTGTTCGCGGCGGCCACCGCCAAGAAGGCGACGGACGGTTCACTGGTCCTGGGCGCGGGCGTAGTGCTGTCGCTCATCGGCTTCGTGATCATCGGCCCGCTGCTCGCCAACGGGGTCGTACGGGTCATCAGCGTCGTACTCCTGCGGGCCTTCGGACCGGTGGGGCGCCTGGCCGAACGCAACGCGCTCCGCAACCCCAGGCGTACGGGTGCTACGGGTGCGGCCCTGATGATCGGCCTGGCGCTGGTCGCCTGCCTCTCGGTGGTCGGCTCCTCGATGGTCGCCTCGGCGACGAGCGAGCTCGACAAGTCCGTCGGCGCCGACTTCATCGTCCAGGGCAACCAGCGGATCGTGCCGCAGGCCGAGAAGGCGATGGAACAGTCGCCGGACCTCGTCCACGTCACCCGCTACAAGGACCTCGACGCCACACTCACCTCGCCCGACGGCCAGAAGGACACCGACGGCATCACCGCCGCCGACCCGTCCTACGCCCAGGACCTGCGCCGCGCCACCACGGCCGGCGAACTGTCCGCCGCCTACGGCACCAACGCGATGTCCGTCGGCTCCAAGTACGCCAAGAAGCACGGCGTCCACCTCGGCGACACGATCAGCGTCGCCTTCAAGGGCGGCGAGACGGCGAGGCTGAAGGTCGCGGCGATCACGGACGACGACGTCGCCATCGACCAGGGCGCGCGCTACACCAGCATCGCCACGATGCAGAAGTACGTCCCCGCCAACAAGATCCCGCCGAACGAGATCATGTTCGCCAAGGCCAAGGACGGCCAGGAGAAGCAGGCGTACGCGGCCCTGAAGAAGGCCATGGACCCGTACCCGCAGTACCAGGTGCGCGACCAGACCGACTACAAGCAGGAACTGAAGGACCAGATCGGCCAGCTCCTGAACATGGTCTACGGCCTGCTGGCTCTGGCGATCATCGTCGCGGTCCTGGGTGTCGTGAACACCCTGGCCCTGTCGGTCGTCGAGCGGACCCGGGAGATCGGCCTCATGCGGGCGATCGGCATGTCCCGCCGCCAGCTCCGCCGGATGATCCGCATGGAGTCGGTCGTGATCGCCCTCTTCGGAGCGCTGCTCGGCCTGGGCCTCGGGATGGGCTGGGGCGCGACCGCCCAGCAGCTGCTCGCCCTGGAGGGGCTGAAGGTCCTGGAGATTCCCTGGGGCACGATCATCGCGGTCTTCATCGGGTCGGCGTTCGTCGGTCTGTTCGCGGCGTTGATCCCGGCGTTCCGGGCGGGGCGGATGAACGTGCTGAACGCGATCGCCACGGAGTAGCCAACAGAGCCACTGTCCAACGGGGGCAGGCCCGGCGCCGAGAAGTCACGGGGGACTTCTCGGCGCCGGGCCTGTTTTTTGTTGTCTTTGAAGGCCCGCTTCTTTGTTGCCAGCAAACGGGTGAGTGGGTGGGAAAGGTTTTTCGGCAGTGCGGGGTGCCGAGAAAGCGAGGGTTATCCACAGCCCCGGCATACGGCAGCGCACCGACGTACGCTGGAGACCCCCGGCCCACCCATCGCGTCGGGCCCTTCGTGTTGCCCACCCCCCCCAGACGGAAAGCCCTTCATGAGCCTGCACGGTCTGCTCGACGCCGTAGTCAAGGACCCCGCCCTCGCGGAAGCCACCAGGGCCGCGACCGACGGCAACCGCATGCACGTCGACCTGGTGGGCCCCCCGGCAACCCGCCCCTTCGCCGTGGCAGCGCTGGCCAGGGAGACCGGCCGTACCGTCCTCGCGGTGACCGCGACGGGCAGGGAGGCCGAGGACCTGGCGGCAGCCCTGCGCTCGCTGCTCCCGTCGGACGGCGTCGTGGACTACCCGTCCTGGGAGACCCTCCCGCACGAGCGCCTCAGCCCGCGCAGCGACACCGTGGGCCGCCGCCTCGCCGTCCTGCGCCGCCTGGCCCACCCCAGGGAGGACGACCCGGAGACGGGCCCGGTCTCCGTCGTCGTGGCGCCCGTGCGGTCCGTGCTGCAACCGCAGGTCAAGGGCCTCGGAGACCTGGAGCCGGTCGCCCTGCGGACGGGCCAGAGCGCCGACCTGAACGCGATCGTGGACGCGCTCGGCGCCGCCGCCTACGCGCGCGTGGAGCTCGTCGAGAAGCGCGGCGAGTTCGCGGTGCGCGGCGGCATCCTGGACGTGTTCCCGCCCACCGAGGAACACCCCCTGCGCATCGAGTTCTGGGGCGACGACGTCGAGGAGATCCGCTACTTCAAGGTCGCCGACCAGCGCTCCCTGGAGGTCGCGGAACACGGCCTGTGGGCACCCCCCTGCCGTGAACTCCTGTTGACGGAAGACGTCCGTGCGCGTGCGCGTGCCCTCGCCGAACAGCACCCCGAACTGGGCGAGCTGCTCAACAAGATCGCCGAGGGCATCGCCGTAGAAGGCATGGAGTCGCTGGCTCCGGTGCTCGTCGACGACATGGAGCTGCTGCTCGACGTGCTCCCCAAGGGCGCGATGACCGTCGTATGCGATCCGGAGCGGGTACGCACGCGTGCGTCCGATCTCGTCGCCACCTCGCAGGAGTTCCTGCAAGCTTCCTGGGCCGCGACCGCCGGTGGTGGCGAGGCGCCCATCGACGTCGGCGCGGCCTCCCTGTGGGCCATCGCGGACGTACGGGACCGGGCGCGCGAGCTGGACATGATGTGGTGGTCGGTGTCGCCGTTCGCCGCCGACGAAGAGCTCGACGCCGACACCCTGAAGCTCGGCATGCACGCCCCCGAGACGTACCGCGGGGACACCGCGAAGGCCCTCGCCGACACCAAGGGCTGGCTCGCGGACGGCTGGCGCACGGTCTTCGTCACCGAGGCCCACGGCCCCGCGGCCCGCACGGTCGAGGTCCTCGGCAGCGAGGGCGTGGCGGCCCGCCTGGAGACCGAACTCGGGGAGATCGCCCCGTCCGTCGTGCACGTGGCGACCGGTTCGATCGACTACGGCTTCGTCGACACGGCGCTCAAGCTCGCCGTCCTCACCGAGACCGACCTCTCCGGGCAGAAGGCCGCCGGCAAGGACGGCGTCCGGATGCCGGCCCGCCGCCGCAAGTCCATCGACCCGCTCACCCTGGAGGCGGGCGACTACATCGTCCACGAGCAGCACGGGGTCGGCCGCTACATCGAGATGGTGCAGCGCACGGTGCAGACCGCCACGCGCGAGTACCTGGTCGTCGAGTACGCCCCCGCCAAGCGCGGCCAGCCCGGCGACCGGCTGTACATCCCCACCGACCAGCTGGAGCAGATCACCAAGTACGTCGGTGGTGAGGCCCCGACCATGCACCGCCTGGGCGGCGCGGACTGGACGAAGACCAAGGCGCGCGCCAAGAAGGCCGTCAAGGAGATCGCGGCCGACCTCATCAAGCTGTACTCGGCCCGGATGGCGGCCCCGGGGTACGCGTTCGGCGCGGACACGCCCTGGCAGCGCGAGCTGGAGGACGCCTTCCCGTACGTCGAGACCCCGGACCAGCTGACCACGATCGCCGAGGTCAAGGACGACATGGAGAAGTCGGTCCCCATGGACCGGCTGGTCTGCGGCGACGTCGGCTATGGCAAGACCGAGATCGCCGTACGGGCCGCCTTCAAGGCCGTCCAGGACGGCAAGCAGGTCGCCGTCCTCGTGCCGACGACCCTGCTCGTGCAGCAGCACTTCGGGACGTTCACCGAGCGGTACTCGCAATTCCCGGTCAACGTACGGGCGTTGAGCCGCTTCCAGACCGACACGGAGGCGAAGGCGACCCTGGAGGGCCTGCGCGAGGGCTCCGTGGACCTCGTCATCGGCACCCACCGCCTGTTCTCCTCCGAGACCAAGTTCAAGGACCTCGGCCTGGTCATCGTCGACGAGGAGCAGCGCTTCGGCGTCGAGCACAAGGAACAGCTGAAGAAGCTGCGCGCGAACGTCGACGTGCTCACCATGTCGGCCACGCCGATCCCCAGAACCCTGGAGATGGCGGTGACCGGCATCCGTGAGATGTCGACGATCACGACGCCCCCGGAGGAGCGTCACCCCGTGCTGACGTTCGTCGGCCCCTACGAGGAGAGGCAGATCGGCGCCGCGATCCGCCGCGAACTCCTGCGCGAGGGCCAGGTCTTCTACATCCACAACCGCGTCGAATCGATCGACCGCGCGGCGGCCCGACTGCGCGAGATCGTCCCGGAGGCGCGCATCGCGACCGCCCACGGCCAGATGTCGGAGCAGTCGCTGGAGCAGGTCGTCGTCGACTTCTGGGAGAAGAAGTTCGACGTCCTGGTGTCGACGACGATCGTCGAGTCGGGCATCGACATCTCCAACGCGAACACGCTGATCGTGGAGCGCGGTGACAACTTCGGTCTGTCCCAACTCCACCAGCTCCGGGGCCGGGTGGGCCGTGGCCGCGAACGCGGCTACGCGTACTTCCTGTACCCCCCGGAGAAGCCGTTGACGGAGACGGCCCACGAGCGCCTCGCCACGATCGCCCAGCACACGGAGATGGGCGCGGGCATGTACGTGGCGATGAAGGACCTCGAAATCCGGGGCGCGGGAAACCTGTTGGGCGGCGAACAGTCCGGCCACATCGCGGGCGTCGGCTTCGACCTGTACGTCCGCATGGTCGGCGAGGCCGTCGCGGACTACCGCGCCTCCCTGGAGGGCGGTGTCGAGGAGGAGCCTCCCTTGGAGGTCAAGATCGAGCTCCCGGTCGACGCGCACGTCCCGCACGACTACGCCCCCGGCGAGCGCCTGCGCCTCTCCGCCTACCGGTCCATCGCCTCCGCCAACACGGAGGAGGACATCAAGGCCGTACGCGAGGAACTCGTCGACCGCTACGGCAAGTTGCCCGAACCGGTGGAGAACCTGCTGCTGGTGGCGGGCCTGCGCATGCTCGCCCGCGCGTGCGGCGTCGGCGACATCGTCCTTCAGGGCACCAACATCCGCTTCGCGCCGGTGGAGTTGAGGGAGTCCCAGGAGCTGCGCCTCAAGCGCCTCTACCCGGGCACCGTCATCAAGCCGGCCGCCCACCAGGTGCTGGTCCCGCGTCCGAAGACGGCCAAGGTGGGCGGGAAGCCGCTGGTCGGGCGGGAGTTGCTGGGCTGGGTGGGGGAGTTCCTGGCGACGATCCTGGGGTCGTAGGGGGTCGTCGAAGAGGGTCGGTCGGCTGGGTCGTAGGGAGTCGTAAGGGGGCCGGTCGGCGGGAGCTGTAAGGGGAGCCGGTCGGCGGGAGTTGGGGGAGCCGTAGAGAGGACCGGCCGCCCGGGGGCGTAGTGGCGCTCGCCGGTCGCCCGGGGTTGTAGCGGTACCCCCCGGTCGGTCGTGTCAGGCGGGGGCCGGGCGGAACAGCATGCCCGCCAGTACCCGGAACACCTCCTCCGGGTCCCGCTCGCCCACCGCCCCGTCCAGGTTGTGGCCCAGCAGCAGCGTCGCGAAGCCGTGCGCCAGGGACCACGCGGCGACACCGGCGAGGCGGTCGTCGGGGCCGCGGCCCTCGGGGGGTACGGCGGAGACGGCGTGGCGCAGGGCGTCGGTGGCGAGGGCGCGGGCCGTGGTGAGTTCGAGGTCGCCGTCGCGCAACAGCTCGGGCGCGAACATCACTTGGAAGTGCGCCGGATGCTCGCGCGCGAAGCGCACGTACCGCACTCCCGCGTCCTTCAGGTCCGCCGCCTCCGCGATCGCGCCCGCCAGCAGCCCGAACCCCTCCGCCGCGATCGCCGTCAACAGCCCCGTGCGGTCCTTGAAGTGGTGCGCCGGCGCCGCGTGCGAGACACCGGCACGCCGGGCGAGATCCCGCAGGCTCAGCGCGGCCGGGCCGTCGGCGGCGATGACGTCGAGCGCGGCGCTGAGGATGGCGCGGCGCAGATCGCCGTGGTGGTACGGGCGGCGGCTGCCCCCGGAAGTCTTGGCTGTGCTCATGGTCAGCAGCGTACGCCGAATCTAGGCATTGACAAGTTCGGGCGGGTGGGGCAATCTTGCCAGTGTCAAGTTATGGAACGGCCGGGACGCGACGAGGAGTTACGTCATGTCGGAAAGCGTGCGGGGATTCGAGACCACGAAAAGCCCCGCCACCGTGGAGCTGAGCCGCGTGCGCCAGCTCTGGCACCTGCTCGAACCGCTGCACGCCGTGCTGTATTACGCGCCGGAGGTCTTCGAGGAGGCGGCCGCGCTCGGATACGGCACGGGGGAGCGCTGGCCGAGCTACTTCCCGCTGCGCGCCGCGCCGTTGGGCCCGGTCGGCAGCGAGCGGGTGACCTCCGCCTTCTACAGCTTCAGCCCCCGCATGGTCGCCGAGCACATGGACGCGGCGTGGGGCATCGCGACCCCGGACACGGTGCTGAAGGCGAGGCTGCGCGGAATGGACCGGGCCTACCGCGCGATATTCGGTGACCGTGTCGACAGCCCCGAGCTGGCGGAGGCCGCCGCCCTCGCCCGCCGCGCCGCCGAGGCGGTGAACACCGCGGGCCGCCCCCTCGCCGCGGCCAACGCCGAGTTGGCGTGGCCCGCGGAACCCCACCTCCAGTTGTGGCAGGCGGCGACGATCCTGCGCGAACACCGCGGCGACGGCCACCTCGCAGCCCTCCTCGTCGCCGGCCTCGACCCGGTCGAGTCCCTGGTCTCCTTCGCCGCGATCGGAGCCGCCTCCGTCCAGCGCTTCGAGAGCCGGGGCTGGAGCCGGGAGGAGTGGACCGCGGCACGCGAACGTCTGGTCGTCCGGGGCGTCATAGACGACATGGGTACGGCGACGAGGGCGGGCCGCGACCTGCGCCAGGAGGTCGAGCGTCGTACCGACCAACTGGCCGCCGTGCCTTGGCAGTTCCTCGGCCGGACCGACACCGACCGACTTGCCGAGCTGCTGGGGGAGTTCTGGGTCGCCGTACTCGGGTCCGGGCTGCTGCCCTCGGAGTCGACGTTGGGCATCGGCAAGGTCTGAGGGACGGGGGGCTGATGGGGTGTGGGTCTGAGGGCGCGTGAAATCCGGGGCGGAGTAAGGGGAGTAAGGAGAGGGGGTGAGGGAAGCCGGTACTTCGGCCTGTTCCACCGCTGCGATACAGGCGAGTTGCGTGCCGTGCGGGCTTAGGTCCCGTATGCCCGTGACGCGTCCGCCGCTACCGTGGGGACCAGGCAATATCCGCCCCTGCAGGGGCGGGGCCGGGTGAGCAAGGGGAGGGGCGCACGTGATGCGTCTGAGGGGTGGGGCGGCAATCGCCGCCTTGGTCATGTTGTCGGTCGCCGGATGCAAGACGGACACCACGGGAACGGGCGACTCCGGGCCCGAGGCGACGACGAGTGGAGGCTCCGGCGCGGGTTCCGGCGGGGGCGCGGCCCTGACCGCCGCCGAGTCCCTGACCGTGAAGGGGCGTGCGCCGAAGACCGGTTACTCCCGTGAACGGTTCGGCACCGCCTGGGCCGACACGGACTCCAACAGCTGCGACACCAGGGACGACATCCTCAAGCGGGACCTGAAGCAGGTGAAGTTCACCGACGGCGACTGCAAGGTGTCGTACGGCGTCCTCGAATCCGATCCGTACTCCGGCAAGGAAGTCGTCTACAAGCGCGGCGCCAGCCTCGTCGACATCGACCACCTGGTCGCCCTCTCCGACGCCTGGCAGAAGGGCGCCAAGTACTGGGACGCCAGCAAGCGCATAGCTCTCGCCAACGACCCGCTCAACCTGCTCACCGTCGGCGCCAGCCCCAACCGCAGCAAGGGCGACGGCGACACGGCGACCTGGGTGCCGCCCAAGGCGTACCGGTGCACGTATGTCGCCGCGCAGGTCGCCGTGAAGAAGAAGTACGGGCTGTGGGTCACCTCGGCGGAGAAGGCCGCGATGGTCAAGGTCCTCTCCACCTGCTCCAAGCAGGCCCTGCCGACCGGGGGCAACCCGACGAACGCGCCGGCGAGGTTCCACGCGAACTGAGGTGACACGGCCTTGACCTGTGGCTACGGCACGCCCCGTGAACGTGCCGTAGCCACAGGAGACTTGGTGACTCAGTGACTCAGCTGCCCAGCGTGTCCAGGTCCAGGATCTTGCCGGCGGGCTTCGTCGCCGGCACCGGCTTCTCGTACTCGCTGAACGTGAGCGTCCCCGGGTCCTTCACGGAGGCGCTGTCGATGCGCAGCACATACGGCTTGCCCTCGGTCGCCACGTACAGCGTGTAGGTGTCCTTGCCGTCCTTCTCGCGCAGGGTGATCGCCGGAGTGCCGTCGACGGTGGTCGTCTTCCCGCGGGTCGCGTCCGAGTTGCTGTCCTCGGCGCCGCCGAGCACCGATTTCAGATCGCAGAAGCTCGCGATGTCCTTGGCGTCCGCGCCCTTCGCGGACATCTTGGTCCACTTCCCGGCCATCATGTCCACGACCGCATCGGTGTCCGCCTTTGACTCGCCGTCGCTCTGCGCCCGCAGGAACGCCTCGTCGTACTTCATGTAGATGGTGTCGCCGGTCTTGATCATGTCGGCCTTGCCCTTGCCGCGCAGGCTCAGCGTGCCGGCGCACTCGCCCTTCTTGTTCAGGGCCATGTCGATCAGGATCGTGCCGCCGCTCTCGTCGTCGGGTATGTCGCCCTTCAGGCGTAGCGACGAGGCGCCGGTGGTGGCGGTGAGGGACCGGTCGGCGATCTCGCCGCCGGTCAGCCCGGCGAACGGTCCCTTCGGCTTGCTGTCCGCCTTGTCCTCGCCGGGCAGACACCCGGCGAGTCCCGCGGCGGCCACGGTGGTGAGGCAGAGAGCGGCAAGTGCGGTACGACGCATGGCAGTTCCTTGTCGAGGAGGTGAGCGGTGACGAGATGAGAGGGGTGCCCCGAAGCGGGGTCCGAGGAGGTGCCGGGCAGGCCGATGCGCAGAGATGGGCCCACGGCGAGAGAGCGTTGACCTGACCTGACCTGACCTGACCTGACCTGACCTGACCTGACCTGAACGTCGGAGCGTCAGGCCGTCTTCTTCCAGGTCTTGCAGCCGGCCGTCTTGAAGTAGGCGTCCTTCGCGCTGATCGTGACGACGGCCGTGCCGGTCACGTTGTCGTTCGCGAGGATCGAGTCCAGCCCGTGCTCGGCGTCCTTCGCGCGCTCCCAGTAGCACATGTCGTCCGTGTTGCCGGTGGACCTGTAGGTGCCGGGGGCGATGTCGACGCCGACCTTGAACATGCCGCCGTCGCCGGCCATCTTCGTGGCGGGGGAGCCCTGCGCCTTCGTGCCGACGGCCGCCCAGTCCTTGCAGCCGCTGGACTTGAAGATCTTGTCGGTGGCCTTGACGGTGACGTAACTGGCGCCGCTCACATTGTCGTTGGCCAGCAACGAGTCCGTGTCGCCGGAGGCGTCCTTGGCCCGCTCCCAGTAGCACATGCCGTCGGTGTTGCCGTTGGTGCGATACGTGCCGGGCTTGACGTCCGTGCCGACCCGGAAGTCGCCGTCCCCGTCGAACGCGGCCTTCTTCGTCTCGACGGCCTCCCCCTTGCCCGAGCCCTTCTTTGCGGCGGCCCGGTGCTCCGCGGACGCCGAAGAACCCTTGCCGTTGCCGCCCGAACCGTTGCCCGAACCACTGTCCCCACCGCTGCCGCCGGCGTTCGCCGACACGACCCCGATGACGACGACTCCCACGACGGCGCCCAGCGCGACCTTGCCCTTCATCCCCATGGTTGTCCCCTCCCCGACGCGGCGACCGCCTCCCTCTGGCGGTCGCTCGTTCGCTGGGTCAATAAGAGCAGAGGCTGTGAACCGAGTCAACACGGTTCACTGGATGTGGTGTGTACACGGCCGTGAAGGGGTAGATCTTGCATGCGTCGGTATGCTCGGCGTCACGGACGGACGGCAGGCGCAACAGGGTCCGCGGGACGGCGGGGCGAGGGGAGTAGGGCGAGTGCAGGACAACGCGACAGAGGTGACCGCCGCCGGTATCGCACGGCTCGCCGGCGTCGGCCGGGCCGCCGTGAGTAACTGGCGCCGTCGCCACGCGGACTTCCCCAAGCCGGTCGGCGGCACCGAGACCAGCCCCGCCTTCGCCCTCGCCGAGGTCGAGTCCTGGCTGCGCAAGCAGGGGAAACTCGCCGAAGTCCCGTTGCGCGAACGGGTCTGGCAGCAACTCGTCGGCCATCCTGAGGGCCCGGTCACCGCCCTGGTCTACGCAGGCTGCGCCCTGCTGCTCATCCATGAACGCCCCACCGTCTGGCTGGACGTGAGCGCCGGTTCGGACGAGCGGATGGCCGCGATGCTGCCCGGCGCGCTGGAGCAGGTGCTCGTGCCGCGCTTCGGTGCGGTGGGTGGACGCGGAGTTCACAGGGGGCGAGAGGGGAGCGCCGCGGCGGCTGTGAACACGCCGAACACCCACGCTGCCGGAAACGCCCCGAGCGCCCCGAGCGCTGTGAACACCCCGAGCGCTGTGAACACTCCGGCCGACCCGACCACGTCCCCGGCTCCTGTGAACACCGCACCCACTGTTCACACACCGTCTGCCGCGAACCCCGCCCCCGTCCCCACTCCCACTCCCACCGCCACCCCCACTCCCACTCCCACCGCCACCCCCACTCCCACCCCCGCCGTTCACACCCCCACCGGCCCCCAACTCCTCCCCTCCGCCCCCCTCCTCCGCGGCACCGCCGAACTCGCCGCCGAGCTGGGCGCCCGCCAGGCGTTCGAGTTCCTGCTCGGGCGGCACCTGGACGCCAACCCGCGCCAGTACACGCTCACCCCGACCGAACTCGCCCGCCTGATGGCCGAGTTGGCCGAGTCGGCGGGCCCGGCGGCCACCGCGCTCGACCCGGCCTGCGGCACCGGCGCCCTGTTGCGCGCCGTCACCCCCCGCCCCGGGCAGGAGCTGTACGCCCAGGACAACGCCCCCGACCTCGCCGCACTCACCGCGCTCCGGCTCGCCCTGCGCGCACAGGTCACCGTGCGCGGCACGGCAGGCGACACGCTGCGCGCGGACGCGTACCCGGCGCTGCGGGCCGACGTCGTCCTGTGCCATCCGCCGTTCAACGAGCGGAACTGGGGCCACGACGAACTCGCCTACGATCCCCGCTGGGAGTACGGCTTCCCGGCGCGCAACGAGTCCGAGCTGGCCTGGGTGCAGCACGCGCTGGCCCGGCTCAAGGACGGCGGCACGGCCGTGCTGCTGATGCCGCCGGCCGCGGCCTCCCGGCGTTCCGGCCGCCGGATCCGCGCCGACCTGCTGCGGCGCGGGGCGCTGAAGGCGGTCGTAGCGCTGCCGATCGGGGCGGCGCCGCCGTACAACATCCCGTTGCACCTGTGGGTGTTGCGGCGGCCGGAGCGGGCGGCCGCGCAGCCGGAGGTGCTGCTGGTGGACACCGGGCGGTTCGCGACCGAGGGGCGGGGCGGGCCGGACTGGCAGGCCGTGCGGGGCGCGGTGCTGGATGCCTGGAAGGCGTTCGACCGGGCGGGGCGGCTGGACGACGAGCCGGGGCTGGCGCGTTCCGTGCCGGTCATCGAACTCCTCGACGACGACGTCGACCTGGCCCCCGCCCGCCACCTCCCGCCCGCGACCGCGGCCGACGGCGCCGACGAGCTCACGGCCGTGCGCGAGCGGCTCGGCGAGACGCTCCGGCTGACCGCCGACCTCACCCCGCCGCCCGTCGACCACGTCGCCGACTCCGCACGGCCCACGCGCTGGCCGCTCACCACGATCGGTGAACTCGCGCGCGGGGGCGCCCTGGTGATGCGTACCGGCGGAAACGGCGGCCACGCGCGTGTGCCCGTTCTCACCGACCACGACGTCCTCGCCGGAACGGCTCCTTCCGGGATCCTCCCCGAGAGTGACGAGGTCGCCGTCCTCACCGAGCCGGGCGATGTCGTCGTGCCGGTGCTCGGCGGCGGTTCGATGGCGCGCGTGATCGACGCCACGACCGCGGGTGCCGCCCTGGGCCGCAGTCTCGTCCTGCTGCGGCCCGATCCCGGCGCGCTGGACCCGTGGTTCCTCGCCGGCTTCCTGCGCGGCACCGCCAACAACCGCCAGGCCAGCAGCTACGCGTCCACGGCGACCCGACTCGACGTCCGCAGGCTCCAGTTGCCGCGCCTCCCCCTGGACGAACAGCGCCGCTACGGCGCCCGGTTCCGCGCCCTGGAGGACTTCGAGCGGGCGCTGCGGCAGGCGGGCCGGCTCGGCGAGCAACTCGTGCGCGGCATGTACGACGGCCTGACGGACGGCACGGTCACGCCCGACTGAGGCAGCCTCCCGGGGAGACCGGGACCGTCCGCCCCGTTGCCCGCCTCGTCCCGGAAGGCCCCGCTCCGCGCCCACGCGATCGCACCCGAGCGCACCTGCGACGTCGTGGGAAGTGATCAGCACGACAACGGTTCGGTACAACCCGGGACCGGTTGTCGGTGTCGGCCTATACGCTCGAAGCGACAATCGCACGACCGCTGTTGTCCCGCGCACGCCGAACACGCGCCGGACCGACGGCGGTCGCGGCACCGTACGTCCTCTGAAGGCATCAGGAGCAGCCATGCAAGGCCACGGCTACCCGCAGCCGGCGAAGCCACCGCCGCCCACCGGGGCGCTGGTCCTCGTGCGCGTGCTGTTCGTGGGGATCTCGGTGTTCTGCATCGGGTTCCTGGCCTGGACGATGCTGCTGCGGCTGGCCATCGTGACCCGCAAGTCCCTGGACTGGGGCCTGTTCGTGGCCGCGCTGGCGGCGGACATACTCAGCGTCGTGCTGCTCGGCTCCGAGCCCGGCGAGGATGTCCACACCACCGGCGGCTATGTGGGCATCACCCTGCTCCTGGGCACCCTGGTGGCGTCGATCGCGTACTACCTGGCGGCGGACATACGCCACTTCCAGCAGCTCCGGCAGGGCGTCTACGCCGGGCAGCCCTCCCCGGCGTACGGCTACCCGCAGCCCGCGCAGTCGGCCCAGCCCCCGTCGCCGTACACCGCGACGACCTCGCCGCAGCACACCCCGCCGCCGATACCCCACACGCCCGTGCCGCAGCAGCACACCCCGCCGCCCATGCCCCACACGCCCGTGCCGCAGCCGCCGATGAACACCCCGCCGCCGCAGCGCCCCGCGCCCGCCCGTATCGACCAAGTGCGGGCCGAGCTGGACGAGTTGAGTGACTATCTGCGCAAGCACGACGAGGGCGGAAGGTGACCGTGGCGGCGGGACGGGTCGTCGCGGACCGCTATGAACTGTCCACGCTCATCGGGCAGGGCGGCATGGGCCAGGTCTGGACGGCGTACGACCGGCGCCTGGACCGGCGCGTGGCGGTGAAGCTGCTGCGCCCCGACAAGGTGGCCGGCCAGGAGGCCGACGAACTGCGCCGCCGCTTCGTGCGCGAGTGCCGGGTGACCGCGCAGGTCGACCACCCCGGCCTGGTCACGGTGCACGACGCGGGCAGCGAGGGCGAGGAGCTGTTCCTCGTCATGCAGTACATCGACGGCGCCGACCTCTCCGACCACCTCGCCGAGCACGACCCGTACCCGTGGCAGTGGGCGGTCGCCGTCGCGGCCCAACTGTGCGCCGTGCTCAGCGCCGTGCACGCCGTGCCGATCGTCCACCGCGACCTCAAGCCCCGCAACGTGATGGTGAAGCAGGACGGCACGGTCACCGTCCTCGACCTCGGCGTCGCCTCCGTCATGGACGCCGACACCACCCGCCTCACCCACACCGGCACCCCCATCGGCTCGCCCGCCTACATGGCGCCCGAGCAGGCGATGGGCGGCGCGGTCGGCCCGTACACCGACCTGTACGCGCTGGGTGTGCTGCTGCACGAACTCCTCAGCGGGGACGTGCCGTTCGCGGGCTCCACGGCGCTCGGCGTGCTGCACCGGCACCTGTACGAGGCGCCGGTGCCCGTCCGCCGGATCCGCTCCGAGGTCCCCGAGTCGCTCGAAGCGCTCGTCCTGCACCTGCTCGCCAAGGACCCGCAGCACCGCCCCGGCTCCGCGCAGGAGGTCTACGAGCGTCTCGCGCTGCTGCTGCCCGCGCGCGGGATGCCCACCGGGGCGCCGCTCGACCCCACCCGCCCGTTCCTGCGCCCGCACGCCCCCTGGCCGGACCGCGCCCGCACCCCCGCGCCGCAGCCCGCCCCGCTCGCGCCGCCCGCCGCCGGGAAACCCGATGTCGCCGCCGCCGTCGACGAGGTCAAGCGGCTGCTCGGCGAGGGCCGTATCACGCAGGCCGTCGACATCCTCGGCGCGATCCTGCCCACCGCCGCCGAGCAGCACGGCGTGCACTCCCCGGTCGTCCGCACCCTGCGCAAGCAGTACGCGGCGACGCTCATGGACGACGGCCAGTACCGGCGCGCGTTGCCCGAACTGCGCCGCCTCGCCGACGAACGCGCCGCCGAGGCCGGCCCGTCCGACCCGCAGTCCCTGCGCTACCGCTACGACGCCGCCCAGTGCCTGGAGTCGCTCGGCGACCCGGCCGCGGCCCTCACGGAGTACCGCGCGCTGCTGCCGTACTACGAGAACCAGTACATGGCCGGCGACCCCGAACTCGCCCACGAGGTCCGCCGCCGCATGGGCCACCTGCTGCTCGCGCTCGGCGACCGGGGCGCGGCCCACGAGACCCTCGCCCGCCTCCTGGGCGACGTCGAACGCCGGCACGGCCCCGGCCACCCGCTCGCGGCCGACATCCGGCGCACGCTGCAATGGCTGGGGCAGGTGCGGGGCTAGCGGGACCGGCAGCTAGATTTTGCCGAGCACATTCAAGCCACACGCAACACCAGTCACGTACAAACCAGGGGTGGGGTCGTTCATGTCCGAGCACCGGCAGTCGAAGAAGCGCAGATACATAGCCTGGGGCGTCGCCGGTGCCGCCGTCGTCGCCGGCGGCGGCATCGCCGCGACGGACTCGATGGCCGCCACCACCTGGCCCGCCCAGAAGACCTACACCGGCCACGCCTTCGACACCTGCGCCGCCCCCTCCCTCGCCGCGATGAAGGCCTGGCACACCGACGGCGCCTACGGTGCCGCCGCCGTCTACATCGGTGGCAAGAACCGCGGGTGCAGCCAGCCCAACCTCACCGTCTCCTGGGTCAAGTCCCTCACCACGGTCGGCTGGAAGTTCATCCCGCTCTACGTCGGCTCGCAGCCGTCCTGCGGTTCCGGCGGCTCGGTGAAGATCAGCGCCTCCACGGCCGCCGCCGTCGGCAAGTCCGAGGCGGACGACGCGGTGGCCAAGTCCTCGGCGCTCGGCTTCAAGGCCGGCAGCCCGATCTACCTGGACATGGAGTCGTACGACATCACGAACACGTCCTGCAACAACGCCGTGTTGACGTACGTCCGCGCCTTCGACAAGGAACTGCGCGCCAAGATCTACCGCGCCGGCCTCTACGGCTTCTCCAGCTCCAGCGCCAAGGCGATCGCGACCGCGACCAACAAGACGGACCTGCCGGGCAACCTCTGGTACGCGCTGTGGGACAAGACGTACACCACGACCTCGGACTGGCCCTGGGGCTCCACCCAGTTCACCAGCCACAGCCGCGCCCACCAGTACATGGTCAACAGCAAGGAGACCCGCGGCGGTTACACGATCACCGTGGACCGCGACGCCTGGGACGCGCCGGTCGCCATCACCGGCTGAGCGCGCGGGCCCGTAGCGGGCGGGCGCGACGGACCTTGCGGAGCCCACGCGTGCGTGCCGGTGCCCGAAGTCCTGGTGAATCGTTGGTCGAATGGGTTGGCCCCAGGCGACCCACTGCCTACCATCGATCACCGCAAGACTTTGTGCACCGTCGCACAATCTCCAACGGGAGGCTCCCTTGCACCGCCGCCGTCGCACCGCGCTCGTCCTCACCGCCGTGATCGCCGCCGCGGCCCCTGCCCTGACCGCCTGCGGAAACGAGGCGCATCCGGGCGCCGCGGCCGTCGTGGGCGGCCAGCGCATCACCGTCGCGCAGCTGCAGAGCCGGGTCAACGAGGTGCGTACGGCCCAGCGGTCGGCCGTACAGAACGAGGCACAGTACGAGCGGGCCATCGCCACCACCGGCGGCCTCACCCGCGAGACGCTCTACGGCATGGTCTTCGACCAGGTCGTCCACCGCGCCGCGCAGGACGCCGGAGTCACCGTCACCCGCAAGGACATCCAGGACATGCGGGCCGGCCTCGCCCAGCAGGCGGGAGGCTCCAAGGCCCTGGAGGCGACCTGGCTCGCACAGTACGGCGTCCCCCCGCAGCGCCTCGACGAGAACCTCCGCCTCCAGGTGGAGGGCCGCAAACTCGCCGCGAAACTCGGCACCGACACCTCCCAGCCCGCCTTCTGGAAGGCCCTCTCCAACGCCTCCAAGGAACTCCATGTCGACCTCAACCCGCGCTACGGCACGTGGGACGTGACCAAGAGCAGCCGGGTGGACGCGAAGACGCCCTGGGTGCGGGAGGTCACCGCGGCGCAGAGCCAGGAGCCCGCGTGACCGGTGGGGTGGCGTAACGGTACGGCGGGCTTCCGCCGGGCGGCCGGCCTGTGGACAACAAGGGTGCACGGTGGCCTGTGGACAACCGGGGTGGACGCGGGCCTGTGGACAACTCCGGGGCTGTCGGCGGCGTGGGTTACGTTCGGAGGGTGAACGCAACCAGCCTCGGTCCCGAGGGCGCCCCCGCCCCCACCCCCGGCCGCATCGTCCTGCTCACCACCAGCCACCGTGTCGCCCTCGGCCTGCTGTCCTGGCCCGCCTGGCAGGCGCTGCGCGACGCCGACCGGGTGCTGTGCGCGGACGGAGCGCATCCCCAGCTGCCGTATCTCCGCGAAGCAGGGATACGGGTGGACGAGGCATCCCCGACCGCCGAGGAACTGGTCGCGGCCTGCGCGGGCGGCTCCACGGTCGTGGTCGTCGCCACCGGTGAGGGCGAGCCCACCCTCACCGACGGCCTGGCCCGCCTCGCCGGCTCGGGCCGCGTCCAGATGCCCGACCTGGAGCTGCTCCCCGCCTCCTACGACCTGCCGGGCGCCCGCCTCCTCGACCTCGTCCAGGTCATGGACCGCATCCGCGCCGAGTGCCCGTGGTCCTCGCAGCAGACCCACAAGGGCCTGGCGAAGTACGGCATCGAGGAGGCGTACGAACTCGTCGAGGCGATCGAGGAGGGCGACCGTGACGAACTGCGCGAGGAGTTGGGCGACGTCCTCCTCCAGGTCGTCTTCCACGCCCGCATCGCCGAGGAGGACCCCGACACCCCCTTCTCCATCGACGACGTGGCCGCCGGCATCATCACCAAACTGATCCACCGCCACCCCCATGTCTTCGGCGACGAGACGGCGTCAACTCCCGAAGAGGTCAAGGCGCATTGGCTGCGCACGAAGGCGGTCGAGAAACAGCGCACCTCCATCACCGAGGGCATCCCCATGGGCCAGCCCGGCCTCGCCCTCGCGTCGAAACTGGCATCACGCGTGCGTACGGCGGGACTTGAGGTGCCGTTGCCGACGGAGGACGACGGCATCGGGTACGAGTTGCTGGCGCTGGCCGCGCGGGCGGAGGCGGACGGGGTGGATCCGGAGGCGGCGCTGCGGGCGGCGGGACGGGCCTATCGGGATGCGATCAGGGAGGCGGAGGGCGTAACCGACGCCGAAGGCTGAGCCAACGGGCTTGTGAATCAGTACCTTTGACGGCGGGCGGTTGGGGATCGCGCGGGGGACGGGGGCGAGCGTGACAGAGGAACAGAAGCGGCTGGCGGTTGCGGGCGCCCAGGTGCTCATTGCGGGGGCGACCTCGACCGACTCGTGGGCGCCGATCCGCGACAACTTCGCGGCGTGGTTCAGGCGCCATCCGTCGGCCGATACGGACCGCCACCTCGGCGCGCTCGAAGGGCTCGACCGACGACTACAGGATCCGGACGCTCGGATCCTCATCGAGCTCAGGTGGAACTGGCGCATCTTCCTGTTCGACGTGCTCAGGAGCGCGTCCACCCCAGCGGCGGCCGCCACCGAACTCGCCTCTCTCATCAACGAGTTCGACCCCACCCGCGTTGTGCACCCGCCCGAACAACCACCCCCATCCGGCGACCACCTCGACTTCCGCGGCAGCACCTTCAAAGGCACCGTCGCCGCAGTCCAGCACAACCACTACGCCCCCACCTCCACCCCCATCCCGTCCGCCTGGCGCCCCGTCGGACACGTAGGCCCCGTGGAGTTCGGTGTACGTCCGACGCGGCACGTGCCCGGGCTGCCCGACGTGCCGCCGTACGTGCGGCGGGACTGTGACGACGACCTCCGTACCCGTCTCGCCCACAACGGCCTGGTGCTGATCCTCGGGGAGCCGTGCGCGGGCAAGTCGTACACGGCGTGGCACGGGGTGCGGTCGCTGAAGGACCACCGGCTCCACGCCCCGGACCAGGGCGACGACCTCCGTGCCGTGCTGCGCGCGTTGGACGGGAATCCCGGTGACTACGTCGTCTGGCTGGACGAGTTGACCGACCACCTGGGAAGCGGCGGTCTCGATCTGAAGCTCCTGGGACGGTTCACCTCCCTCGGAGCCGTCATGCTCGGCACGATCAGCCCCGACGAGTACTACCGGCGCCGCTCCGGGACCGCCCCGGGCGAGCGGGTCATCGCCGCGGCCCGCACGGTGGAGCTGGCGCGCGAGTGGAGCGACGCCGAACTGGAGCGGCTGGCGGGGCTCGACGACCCGCGCGCGTACCCGGCGTACATGTGGAGCGGCCGGGAGGGCGCGGCCTCGTACTTCGCGATCGGGCATCTGCTGTTCGACGAGTGGCAGCGCGTGGGGACCCAGGTCGAGCACCCGCGTGGGCGGTTACTGGTGCGAGCCGCGGTCGATCTCGCCCGGTGCGGCGTCAGGGGAGCGGTGCCGCTGGAGTTGTTGAGAGCGGTCCAGGGGCAGTACGGAACAGAGGAACGCGAGTCGTTCGAGGACGCTCTCGCCTGGGCGACGACACCTCTCTTCGGCGTATCGGGGCTCCTGGTGCAGGGGGACGAGCCGGGGACCTGGCGGGCGTACGGGGCTCTCGTCGCGGAAGCGCTGAGATCGGGCGGCAGTCTGGAACCGGTACCGGACGGCGTGTGGTGGGCGCTGCTGGACCAGCCCGGGGCACGCCTCTCCATCGACCGCGATGCCGTCCTCGACGCGGCCCGTACCGCGTTGCATCCCCGGCTCACGGGGGAGGACACGGCCCTGATGATCGCCTTCGCCGGCCGCGTCGGACCCAACGAGCGCTGGGACCTGCTGCGCCGGGCGGCGGACGCGGGCGACCGGCAGGGGGCCGAGGAGCTGGCCACGTTCCTGCTGACGCGCGGCGACACCAAGGAAGCCATGCCGTATCTGGAGCAGGCTGCCGAGGCAGGCAGCTCCAGGGCCGCGACCGCCCTGGGCGCCCTCCTCCGCGGCCAGGCCGAGACCTGGCTGCGCAAAGCAGCCGAAGACGGCGACCCGGTGGCCGCCCACGCACTCGGCGACGTGCTGATCGGCACCGGCCGTGAGGACGAGGCGCTCCGCTGGTACCGCCAGGCCGCCGCCGCGGGCCGTCACGAGGTCGCCGTAGGTCTCGGTGCCCTGCTCAGCAGATGGCGGGACCCCGAGGCGAAGGTCTGGCTGAGTTACGCCGCCGCATGGGGCGACCCGCGCGCCGTGGGCGAACTCGGCGTCCATCTCTCCTGGGAGCCGGAGGCCGACGAGGCGGAGGTGGTCCCGCTCTACCAGCGGGCCGCGCACGCCGGAGACGCGAACGCGGCGCACAACCTCGGCCTGTGGATGGTCAGACAGGGCCGGTTCGACGAGGCGATGGAGCTGTACCACCAGGCCCTCGAAGGGGGCGTCACCGACGCGGAGCGGTCCATCGCCCAGTTGCTGGAGGTACAGGGCAAGCCCGTCGAAGCCCAGGACTGGTACCGCAGGGCCGCGACCGCCAACCCCATCGGCCTCCCCGCCTCGCTGCCCCCACCACCCGAGGGCGACCGCATCCCCACCCCGGATACCGTCAGGGAGTGACCAACCAGCCCAGCCCGCCGAACCCCACTCCCATCCCCACCCCGACTCCCGCCCCCGAACTCTTCACCTGGGAATTCGCCACCGATCCCTACCCCGCCTACGCCTGGCTCCGCGAGCACGACCCCGTGCACAGGACGCGCCTCCCCAGCGGGGTTGAGGCCTGGTTGGTCACCCGGCACGCCGACGCCAAGCAGGCGCTCGCCGACCCGCGGCTCTCCAAGAACCCCGCGCATCACGACGAACCGGCGCACGCCAAGGGCAGGACCGGTATCCCGGGTGAGCGCAAGGCCGAGCTGATGACGCATCTGCTCAACATCGACCCGCCGGACCACACCCGCCTGCGCCGGCTGGTCAGCAAGGCGTTCACGCCTCGGCGGGTGGCCGAATTCGCGCCCCGGGTGCAGGAGTTGACGAACGATCTGATCGACCGGTTCGCGGCGAGCGGCTCCGCCGACCTCATCCACGACTTCGCCTTCCCACTCCCCATCTACGCGATCTGCGACCTGCTCGGCGTCCCCCGCGAGGACCAGGACGACTTCCGGGACTGGGCGGGCATGATGATCCGGCACGGGGGAGGGCCGCGGGGCGGGGTCGCACGGTCCGTCAAGAAGATGCGCGGCTATCTCGCCGAACTCATCCACCGCAAGCGCGAGGCCCTCTCCGACGCCCCCACCCCGCACCCCGGCGGGAACCTCTCCGGCACCCCCGCCCCCGTCCCCGGCGAGGACCTCATCTCCGGCCTCATCCGCGCCTCCGACGAGGGCGAGCACCTCACCGAGAACGAGGCCGCGGCGATGGCCTTCATCCTGCTGTTCGCCGGGTTCGAGACGACCGTCAACCTCATCGGCAACGGCATGTACGCCCTCCTCACCCACCCCGACCAGCGCACCCGCCTGGAGAAGTCCCTGGCCGCGGGGGAGCACGGCCTCCTCGAAACCGGCGTGGAGGAACTCCTGCGCTACGACGGCCCGGTGGAGCTCGCCACCTGGCGCTTCGCCACCCGCCCTCTCACCCTCGGCGGGCAGGACATCGCGGCCGGCGACCCCGTGCTGGTCGTACTCGCCGCCGCGGACCGCGACCCGGAACGGTTCGCCGATCCCGACGTCCTCGATCTCGGGCGCCGTGACAATCAACACCTCGGCTACGGCCACGGCATCCACTACTGCCTCGGCGCCCCGCTCGCCCGCCTGGAGGGCCAGACCGCGCTCGCCACCCTCCTCACCCGCCTCCCCGACCTGCAACTCGCCGCGGATCCGGCCGACTTGCGCTGGCGCGGCGGCCTCATCATGCGCGGACTGCGCACGCTCCCCGTGGAGTTCACCCCGGAGCGCCGCTGAACAGGGAGTTCCGGAGCGCCGCCGAACAGGCGATCCAGCCCCCTAAACCTGAAAGTGACACTTCTTCAACTCTGTGATCTTCACGTGATCTCCGTGGCATTAACTTGTGACAAGTGATCGACTGTGGATACGTTCACCTACCAGCGCGGCACCCCGCACGACCCCTCGCACCATCCCCCGCACCACCCGCCGCGTGGTCCCCCCGCTGTCACGCGAAAGGCCTCCGCATGCTCTCCGGGAACGGTCGTCACCGTCGCCCCCGTCAGGCTCCGGCTCTCCTCGTCGCGGCCGGCGTGACCGGCTCCGCCATCGCCATCCCCCTCCTCGGTGCCGCCTCCGCGAACGCCGCCGACGGGACCACCTGGGACAAGGTGGCCAACTGCGAGAGCGGCGGCTCCTGGAGCGAGAACAACGGCAACGGCTACTACGGCGGCCTGCAGATGTCCCAGGACGAATGGGACAAGTACGGCGGCCTCGACTACGCGCCGAGCGCCGACCTGGCCAGCCGCTCCCAGCAGATAGCCGTCGCCGAGAAGATCCTCGACGACAAGGGCACCACCCCGTGGATGACCTGCGCGCTGATCTCGGGCCTCACCACCACCTCGGGTTCGACGAACGTCGACACCGGCCTCGCGAGTGACTCTCCGTCGGCCAATCCGACCGACTCCTCCGACTCCGGCTCTGATTCCGACAGTTCGTCCGACTCGTCTGCTTCCTCCGGGTTGTCCGACTCGGGCACCACGGACTCGACTTCGTCCGACGCGTCCGGCGACTCGTCGACCGACAGCCCCTCGCCCGCCGCGACGGACAACTCCGCCAAGTCCGACAAGTCCACCACCCCCTCGAAGGGCAACGACTCGGTCGCCGCCTCCCCGAAGCTCGACGAATCGGACAACTCGGCCCAGGCGGTGGGCAAGTGGAGCCTCGTCGACACCGGCGCGCTCGGTGATTCCGATGACCGGCAGAGCGACCAGCAGGGCGGGCAGCAGAGCACTCAGCAGAGTGCCGGCAAGCACCGCGGGGCCAGCGCCGAGGAAAATGTGTCGCCGCAGACCTATACCGTCCGCGCCGGCGACTCCCTCGCGTCCATCGCCGACTCCCTTGGCTTCGACGGCGGATGGCGTGCGCTCTACGCCGAGAACAAAAAGGTGATAGGCGCCGATCCGACCCAGATCGCCGCCGGTCAGACCTTGGACGTGGGTACGGAAGCGGACGAAAAGTAGCAAGCGAACGGCGGGAGTTCACGTCACGCTTCGAGCTGAATGTCCGGTTTGATCAAAGTGTGGGATGAGTCTCAGAAGCCCTGATCGTCTTTGAAATTCCGCCGATTCCCTGTCTACGGTCAAGGCCGCTCGTCACCACGAGCGTCCGGTTGCCGCAACGCCGAGTCCTGCCAGCGGCCTCCGGGAACATTCGTCGCGTCAAGCGCCGTAGGCAGGAGCGGGGGACCCAAGGTAAGTGCCGGGCCCGGGAGTTGAGAGACGACCGGAACCGGCTTGGGGTTAAGTCGCGCACCGAGAGGTGTGCGGCCGGGCAACTCACACGGCCCGAACCCGACAGCTCACCTCGCAGGCGTCGGTGAGGGGATTGGGATTTTCCATGCTGTTTTCCAGCAAGGGCAAGCACCGCCGTCCGTCCAAGGCCACCCGCGTCGCCACGCTCGCTGGCGTCACCGGTGTCGCGATAGCCGCCCCGCTCATGGCGACCGGCAGCGCCTCCGCCGCCACCGCGTCCGAGTGGGACACGGTCGCCAGCTGCGAGTCCGGCGGCAACTGGTCCATCAACACCGGTAACGGCTACTACGGCGGCCTTCAGTTCTCCGCCTCGACGTGGGCCGCGTACGGCGGCACCGCCTACGCCTCCACCGCGAACCAGGCCTCCAAGTCCCAGCAGATCGCCGTCGCCGAGAAGGTTCTCGCCGCCCAGGGCAAGGGCGCCTGGCCCACCTGTGGCACCGGCCTGTCGGGCGCCGCCTACTCCGGCGGCAGCTCCAGCTCGTCGAGCGGCTCCAGCAGCTCCAGCTCCTCCAAGAGCACCACCGAGCGCTCCACGGGCGACACCACCGCCTCCCGCTCCGCCGAGCGTCCGGCCGCCAAGAAGACCGTCACCACCCCGACCGGCAAGAAGGTCAAGAAGGGTGACGGCGAGTACAAGGTCGTCAAGGGCGACACCCTCAGCGCCATCGCCGAGAAGCACAAGGTGAAGGGCGGCTGGCAGCAGCTGTTCAAGCTGAACAAGGACATCATCGACGACGCCGACTTCATCTTCCCGGGCCAGCAGCTCCACCTGAAGTGACGTCCCAAAACGATGTCCCGAGTGACATATCGGGCTCGTAGCTGAACCACAGCGCCCTCACATCCGTGGTGTCCACCATGGAGACCTCGTGAGGGTCACCCCCGTCCCCCACGGGCTCCCCGCTCCGGTGCGTGTTCCCCCGTACGCACCGGGGCGGGGCTTTTTGTGTCCCCGTGTTCTTCCGCGGGACTCTTTGTTCCGTTCGGAAACAATTTACTCTCGGTTCTGTCCAACAGACGGCCGACCGGATGGCCAATCGCCCCGAGCCGGTTAGGCTCGTCTCGCAGAGCCGCTGCGGTGTTGCCGTAGCCGCGTCAGATCCCCAAGAAGGAGATGCTCGTGCCGTCCATCGACGTCGTCGTAGCCCGGGAAATCCTGGACTCCCGAGGCAACCCCACGGTCGAGGTCGAGGTCGGCCTCGACGACGGCAGCACGGGTCGTGCCGCCGTTCCGTCCGGCGCCTCCACGGGTGCCTTCGAGGCCATCGAGCTGCGTGACGGTGACCCCAACCGCTACGGCGGCAAGGGTGTCGAGAAGGCCGTCCTCGCCGTCATCGAGCAGATCGGCCCGGAGCTCGTCGGCTACGACGCCACCGAGCAGCGCCTGATCGACCAGGCGATGTTCGACCTGGACGCCACCGACAACAAGGGCTCGCTCGGCGCCAACGCCATCCTCGGCGTCTCCCTCGCCGTCGCGCACGCCGCGTCCGAGGCCAGCGACCTCCCCCTCTTCCGCTACCTCGGCGGCCCGAACGCGCACCTGCTGCCCGTTCCGATGATGAACATCCTGAACGGCGGCTCGCACGCCGACTCCAACGTGGACATCCAGGAGTTCATGATCGCCCCGATCGGCGCGGAGTCCTTCTCCGAGGCGCTGCGCTGGGGCGCCGAGGTCTACCACACCCTCAAGAAGGTGCTGAAGACCAAGGGCCTGTCCACCGGCCTCGGCGACGAGGGCGGCTTCGCCCCGAACCTGGAGTCCAACCGCGCCGCCCTCGACCTCATCATCGAGGCCATCAAGCAGGCCGGTTACATCCCCGGCGAGCAGATCGGGCTCGCGCTCGACGTCGCCGCGTCCGAGTTCTACAAGGACGGCAAGTACGAGTTCGAGGGCAAGTCCCGCTCGGCCGCCGAGATGACCGAGTACTACGAGGAGCTCGTGGCGGCCTACCCGCTCGTCTCCATCGAGGACCCGCTGTACGAGGACGACTGGGCCGGCTGGAAGGTCATCACCGACCGCATCGGCGACAAGGTCCAGATCGTCGGCGACGACCTCTTCGTCACCAACCCCGAGCGCCTCGCCCGCGGCATCGAGGAGGGCACCGCCAACGCCCTGCTCGTCAAGGTGAACCAGATCGGCTCGCTGACCGAGACCCTGGACGCCGTCGAGATGGCCCAGCGCAACGGCTTCAAGTGCATGATGTCCCACCGCTCCGGCGAGACCGAGGACACCACCATCGCCGACCTCGCCGTCGCGGTGAACTGCGGCCAGATCAAGACCGGCGCCCCGGCCCGCTCGGACCGCGTCGCCAAGTACAACCAGCTGCTCCGCATCGAGGAGATCCTCGACGACGCCGCCGAGTACGCGGGCCGCAGCGCCTTCCCGCGCTTCAAGGGCTGACCTCAGGGTTCCACCGGGTCAATCCTTAGCCAGTCGTACGTACGTCCCCGCACCCGGTCCCGTACCGTGTGCGGGGACGTACGCACGTGTGAAGGGGAGGCGGGACATGGCCGTGAAGGACCGGGACCGGTTCTCCACCGCGACCAGGCTCAAGCTGCTCGGCGAGCAGACGGCGGCCCGTGTCTACCGCTCCCAGACCAAGCGGCAGGCCCGCCGGTCCCGGCTCACCGGCCGGGCGGCCCTCCTCGCCCTGGTGCTGTGCTCGCTGATCGTGGCGCTCGCCTACCCGATAAGGCAGTACGTCTCCCAGCGCGCCGAGATCTCCGATCTCCAACGGCAGCAGGAGCAGGCGCGACAGCGCGTCGAGCAGCTCCGCGACCTCAAGGCGCGCTGGCAGGACGACTCGTACGCGGAGCAGCAGATCCGGCAGCGGCTGCACTACGTGATGCCCGGGGAGACGGGCTACATCGTGATCGACCCGGACGCGGCCAAGCAGTCGCGCGCGGAACTGGGGGCGGCCGACCGTCCCTGGTACGCGAACGTGTGGGACGGCGTCGACAAGTCCGACGCCTCCGACCAGTGAGAACCACCAGCGAGCCAGTGAGAACCACCGGCGAGAACTGACCCAGAGAAAGACGTCCTGAAGACAGTCATGCAAACGCCCCCGCCGCCCACCCCGCGCACCGAGCCCACCGACGCGGACGTCGAGGCCTTCAAGCAGCAGCTCGGGCGTCCGCCGCGCGGGCTGCGCGCGATCGCACACCGGTGCCCGTGCGGACAGCCGGACGTGGTGGAGACGGCCCCCCGCCTCCCCGACGGCACGCCCTTCCCGACGACGTACTACCTCACGTGTCCGCGCGCCGCCTCGGCGATCGGCACCCTTGAGGCGAACGGCGTCATGAAGGAGATGACGGCCCGTCTGGAGACGGACCCGGAACTCGCCGCCGCGTACCGCGCCGCGCACGAGGACTACATCGCGCGCCGCGACGCCATCGAGGTCCTGGAGGGCTTCCCGAGCGCGGGCGGCATGCCGGACCGCGTGAAGTGCCTGCACGTCCTGGTGGGCCACTCGCTGGCCGCGGGCCCGGGTGTCAACCCGCTCGGCGACGAGGCGATCGCGATGCTGCCGGAGTGGTGGAGCAAGGGCCCGTGCGTGAGTGTGCCCGGGGTGCCGCCGACCGGCGAGGGCTGGCAGACGGAGACGACCGAGGACGGCAAGGGCTACTTCGCGTTCAAGCCCGTCGAGAAGCCCGTCGAGACGGCGGAGGACGACCAGTGACCCGGGTCGCCGCCGTCGACTGCGGTACGAACTCGATCCGCCTCCTCGTCGCCGACGTCGACCCGGCGACGGGCCAACTCCTCGACCTGGACCGGCGGATGACGATCGTCCGGCTCGGCCAGGGCGTGGACAAGACCGGCCGCCTCGCCCCCGAGGCGCTGGAGCGCACCTTCGCGGCCTGCCGCGACTACGCGGCGATCATCAAGGAACTCGGCGCCGAACGCCTCCGCTTCGTCGCCACGTCGGCCTCCCGCGACGCCTCGAACCGTGACGACTTCGTCCGCGGAGTCCTGGACATCCTCGGCGTCGAACCCGAGGTCATCACCGGCGACGAGGAGGCGGAACTCTCCTTCACCGGCGCGACAGCGGAACTGACCGGCCGGGATGACCTGGCCCTCGCCAAGCCCTACCTGGTCGTGGACATCGGCGGTGGCTCGACGGAGTTCGTCGTGGGCGACGACCAGGTCCGCGCGGCCCGCTCCGTGAACATCGGCTGCGTCCGCATGACCGAGCGCCACCTGGTCCGCGACGGCAAGGTCACCGACCCGCCGACCCCGGACCAGATCACGGCGATGCGCGCGGACATCGAGGCGGCCCTGGACCTCGCCGAACAGACGGTCCCGCTCCGCGAGGCCCGCACCCTGGTCGGCCTGGCCGGCTCGGTCACCACGGTCTCGGCGATCGCCCAGAACCTCCCCGAGTACGACACCGAGGCCATCCACCACTCCCGCGTCTCCTACGACCGCGTCCGCGAGATCACGGAGTCCCTCCTCCGCTCCACCCACGCCGAACGCGCCGCGATCCCCTCCATGCACCCGGGCCGCGTCGACGTCATCGGCGCGGGCGCCCTCGTACTGCTCTCGATCATGGAGCGCGTCGGGGCGACGGAGGTCGTGGTGAGCGAGCACGACATTTTGGACGGGATCGCTTTCTCCGCGGCGGCCGAGTCGAGGTAAGCGGCGGTCCTCGACGGGATCGGATGGTCTTTGGGCCGACCGCCTACAGGTTGCGGTACACGTCCCGCCGGTCGCCCACCTTGACGACGAGGATGACGAGTTCGCCATCGTTGATCTGGTAGGCGACCCGGTAGCTTCCGACCCGCAGCCGGTAGAGCCCCGACGGACCGGTGAGCTTCTTGACGTCGGCGTTCTCGTGATACGGGTCGTCACCGAGTGCGGTCAGCGCCGTCAGGATGCGCATGGCGTCGAGTCGACTGATGGCCCGGAGCTGCCGCTGCGCCGCCGTGGTGAACCGGAACGCGTACTTCACGCGGCGCCTTCACCGCGCTCGGTGAACAGATCTGCCAGCAGCTCGGCCATGGTCACGGTGGGGCCGTTCTCGGCCAGGACAGCTTCGGCCTCTCGGGCCAGCATGACGTCGGCCGCGTCTTCCAGGGCTTCGAAGTCCGCGATCGGTACCACGGCAGCCACCGGAGTGCCGTTGCGAGTGATGACCGTCGGGGTGCCTTCTTCGGCCAGGTTGATGCGCTCCGCGAGATGGGCACGGGCTTCCCGTATGGTCACGGTTTCCTCGGTCATGACGCCAGTGTACGCGCATGTGTGTACACGTGGCCGGAGTGAGTCGCGTTCAGGGGGCCCTGTGGTCCGTGAGCGGAACGTGCGCGACGGGGGGTGCGGATGATGGCAGTGCTGCCGTTTGACATCGTGATCGTCGTCCTGATCGGAGTGCTGATCTGGGCGTTGGTTCGTTCCAGCGCTCGACGTGCCCAAGCGCGACGTCAGGCCGGGACGGGACCGACCGTCCTGCCGCGCGTCCCCCAGGCACACGACCAAGGGGGCCGTACCCCGTCCGCACCTTCACCGGCCGGTGACGCGGGGCGACGTCCCATGCTGACGGTGGCCGCCGAGATAGCCGGAATCCTCGGGCTGTTCATCGCCCTGATCGTCCTCATCGACCCGCTAGGCAAGGGCGGACGCGGGCGCACCTCCGGCATCGCGTCCGGGGCCGCCGTGCTGGTGCCGGACGCGCACCACCAGCTTCCCCGTGGCCCGGTTGTGCTCCATGTCCCCGTGGGCCCGCGGTACTTGCTCCAGGCCGTCGTACACGCGGTCTACAGGGAAGGCGAGTTGACCGGCGGCGACCGCGTCGAGGATCTCCTGGAACACCGCAGGGGACAGGTCGGACGCGTCGCCGAAGTAGCCTGCCAGCCGAACTCCCCTCGGCAGGTACTCGTTCGGGGAGAAGTCCCGCACCGTCCACTGGTTGGAGAGGCTGCCGCCGAAGCAGGCCGTGCCGTGGACGCGTACCGCGCGCAGGGTGTCGGGCAGCGTCGGGGTGCCGACGAGGTCGAGGGCGGCGTCGACGCCGGACGGGTACAACTCCCGGACGGCGGACGCCACTTCGCCGGTGTCCAGCAAGGGGTGGTCGACGCCCCGCTCCTTCAGCGAAGTGAGGCGGTCGGGACGGCGGGTGGTGGACAGGACTGTCGCACCGCGCCACTTCGCCAGCGCGGCTGCCGCGAGCCCCACCGAGGACGTGCCGCCGCGGATCAGCACGGTCTGGCCGGGTCTCAGGTCCAGGCCGACGGTGAGCGAGCCGTAGGCGGTCTGCACCATCTCCGGGAGGGCGCCCAGCACTTCCCAGGGCAAATCGGTCTCGACGGGGATGACTTGGGACAGCGGCACCGACGTGTACTCGGCGTAGCCGCCGTCGTAGGTGCGCCCCATGTCGCCCATCATCGCGACGACCTTCCGCCCGCGAGCCAGTCCACTGCCGGCCGGGGCCGCGTCGACCGTGCCGGTGGCCTCGATACCCGGCACCCGGGGGAAGCTGACGCCCTCGCTCACCCCCAACCGCAGCTTCAGCTCGGACCGGTTGAGGCCGAACGCCTCGACGCGGATGCGTACCCAGCCGTCCCGCTCGGGCGGCAGCGGGAGCGTGGTCAGCCGTAGGTTCTCGACGGGGCCGGGGGCGGAGAGCTGGACGGCGCGCATGGTGGTCGGCGAGGACGTCATGGGGCTGCCAACGTGCGGCCGCGGCGGCTTCATTCCCGACACCCCCTGGATCTACGGCCGTTGGCGCACATGTAGGTCAGTTGATGTACGCGTGGGTCAGAAGTCCGCCACCAGGAGCCGGTAGCCGACGTCGACGGTGTCGAGCGCGAGCAGGTCGGCGTACCGGTCGTGCCAGCGGCCGGTCGCGAGGTCGTCCCTGAGCGCGGCCAGGCCGGGGGCGAGGGCGTCCTCCCCGGTCTGGGCGAGCATGGAGATGCCGGCGCGCACCCGGGGGTCGAGGTAGGCGTGGGGGCGGCGCCAGTACGCCGCGCCGAACCCGTCCGTGCAGTCGTGCGGGACCGGGACGGTCTCCACCCGCGCTCCGCCGAGCAGCGCGGCCAGCCGTTCGGTCGGGACGGCGCGGGTGTCGTCGTAGGCGGCGGCCTGGGGGAGGTAGTCGCGCACGAGCCAGAACCGCTCGCGGAAGACCCGCTGGTCCCAGGTCAGGACGACGACGCGGCGGCGCGCGACCCGGCGGAGTTCCGCGAGGCCGGCCGCGAGGTCGCTCCAGTGGTGGACGGTCAGCAGCGCCATGACGGCGTCGGCGGCGGCGTCGCGGAGGGGAAGGCGTTCGGCCACCGCGCACACGGCGGGCGCGGACCCGGGCGGGCGCTGGGCGAGCATGATCCGGCTGGGTTCTACGGCGAGAAGCGTGTGCGGAGGTTCGTAGGAGCCCGTGCCCGCGCCGATGTTGATCACGTCCTCGGCGTCCCCGAGGGCCGCGTGGATCCGCGCGGCGATGCGGGTGTCCGGGCGCCGGGTGCCGGCATACGTCGTGCCGAGCGTGTCGTAGACGGCCATGTCTTCAAGTATGGAGAGGAGCGGCTGTTCCGGACCCTCGTCGCCCCGAATTATTACCGGCCGGTATTAAACTCCTGAGCAGCCCATATAACGTATGAGCGGTTGCAGGGGCGCTCGCCGGCCCCCTTCAGAACACGTCCGTAAGAAAGTTCGTGAAGTTCTTCACAAGGAATTCTGTCCTGTTGGGCGATGAGACTGCCCCGGTTGGCCCTTCCGGGGTCTCGGCGGGGCTGGGAGCGTGTTCGGCGGGGCGGTGCGGGAGTGATTCGGGGGAGTTTCGGGAGGGTGTCGCGGAGGTGTGGTCCAAGGGGTCCGATGGTGCAGAGCGGCAGCTCACGCGGCCTTGACAACGGGGCGAACCGCACCGTGGTCCGCCCCCTGCGGAGTGACCTGGATCATGCGAGTCGCGGAGGATAACACACCCCCCACGCAAGCTTGTGAAGGGGCGCACGAGCGACCCCCCAGGGGCAGGTGGATACTCGATGGCATGAGCACCACGGAGCGTCCCAGGATCCTCGTAGTAGGCGGTGGGTACGTAGGCCTGTACGCAGCTCGGCGCATTCTCAAGAAGATGCGCTACGGCGAGGCGACCGTCACGGTCGTCGACCCCCGGTCGTACATGACCTACCAGCCCTTCCTCCCCGAAGCCGCCGCCGGCAGCATCTCCCCTCGGCACGTCGTCGTCCCGTTGCGACGCGTGCTGCCGAAGGCGGAGGTCCTCACCGGCCGGGTCACCACCATCGACCAGGACCGGAAGGTCGCCACGATCGCCCCCCTCGTGGGCGAGGCGTACGAGCTGCCTTTCGACTACCTCGTCATCGCGATGGGCGCGGTCTCCCGCACCTTCCCGATCCCCGGCCTCGCCGAGCAGGGCATCGGTATGAAGGGCATCGAGGAGTCCATCGGCCTGCGCAACCACGTCCTCGAGCAGCTCGACAAGGCCGACTCCACCACCGACGAGGAGATCCGCCGCAAGGCGCTCACCTTCGTCTTCGTCGGCGGCGGTTTCGCCGGTGCGGAGACCATCGGTGAGGTCGAGGACATGGCCCGGGACGCGGCCAAGTACTACACCAACGTCTCCCGCGAGGACATGCGCTTCGTCCTCGTCGACGCCGCCGACAAGATCCTCCCGGAGGTCGGCCCCAAGCTCGGCCTCTACGGCAAGGAGCACCTGGAGAGCCGCGGGATCGAGATCTACCTCTCGACCTCGATGGACTCCTGCGTCGACGGTCACGTCGTGCTGAAGAACGGCCTGGAGGTCGACTCCAACACGATCGTGTGGACGGCCGGCGTCAAGCCGAACCCCGTTCTCTCCCGCTTCGGCCTCCCGCTCGGCCCGCGCGGTCACGTCGACGCCCAGCCGACCCTCCAGGTCACCGGCACCGACTACATCTGGGCCGCCGGCGACAACGCCCAGGTGCCCGACATCGCCGCCCGCAAGGCCGGCGTCGAGAACGCCTGGTGCCCGCCGAACGCCCAGCACGCGCTGCGCCAGGCGAAGGTCCTCGGCGACAACGTGATCTCCGGTATGCGGGGCTTCCCGCAGAAGGAGTACTCGCACGCCAACAAGGGTGCGGTCGCCGGTCTCGGCCTGCACAAGGGCGTCGCGATGATCGTCATGGGCAAGGTGAAGATCAAGGTCAAGGGCCGTCTCGCCTGGTACATGCACCGTGGCTACCACGGTCTGGCCATGCCGACCTGGAACCGCAAGATCCGCGTCTTCGCCGACTGGACCCTCGCGATGTTCCTCAAGCGCGAGGTCGTGTCGCTCGGCGCCATGGAGAACCCCCGCGAGGAGTTCTACGAGGCCGCCAAGCCGGCGCCGGCGCCCGCTGCGGCCGCCAAGACCGAGGAGAAGGCCAAGGCCTCCTGACCCCCTCCGGTCACCGCTGACCCGTAGTACCCGTAGTACCTGTACGCCCGAAGGGGCCGCTCGCCATCCGTGGTGCGGGCGGCCCCTTCGGCGTTCCCCGGCACCCCCGCGTCCATGGTGGCTACACCTATTTTGCCTACTCGTAACGCTCAAGCAGGACTGCGATCGGGCCTGGCTGGTGTTTACGTAGTGATGGACAATTCCGGGATCCGCGTCACGGAGGTGTGCGCCATGGCTGATGCCGCGCTGCGGCTCAAATCCCTCTTCGAACAGCTACTGGGGACCTCTGTCCCGGTGCGCATCCGCGCCTGGGACGGATCCGAGGCAGGGCCGCCCGATGCGCCCACCTTGGTCGTACGCAACCGGCGTGCCCTGCGCCGGCTCCTGTGGAAGCCCGGCGAACTGGGCATGGCACGCGCCTGGGTCTCCGGCGACCTGGGCATCGAGGGCGACCTGTACGCGGCCCTCGACGCGATGTCCGAGCTGGTGTGGGAGCGCGGCGACGACGCCCGCACCCTCGCCCAGGCCCTGCGCGACCCCGAGGTGCGGTCCGCCGTACGCGGACTGGTCAAGCTCGGCGGGCTCCCGCTGCCGCCCGCCCCGCCCCCGGAGGAGGTCCGCCGCAGCCGCGCCCACCTCCACACCAAACGCACCGACAAACGCGCCATCAGCCACCACTACGACGTCGGCAACGACTTCTACGAGATCGTCCTCGGCCCGTCCATGGTCTACTCGTGCGCCTACTGGGAGTCCCCGGACGGCACCCTGGAGGACGCCCAGCGCGACAAGCTCGAACTCATCTGCCGCAAGCTGGAGTTGAGACCGGGCCGGCGACTGCTCGACGTCGGCTGCGGCTGGGGTTCGATGGCGATCCACGCGGCCCGCGAGTACGGCGTGAGCGTGGTCGGCGTGACCCTCTCGCAGGAACAGGCGGCCTACGCCCGTAAGCGCGTCGCGGGCGAGGGGCTCACCGACAAGGTGGAGATCCGGGTGCAGGACTACCGGGACGTCACCGACGGGCCCTACGACGCCATCTCCTCCATCGGTATGGCCGAACACGTGGGCGCCGAGCGGTACTTGGAGTACGCGGAGGTCCTCCACTCGCTGCTCAAGCCCGGCGGGCGGCTCCTGAACCACCAGATCGCCCGCCGCCCGCACCGCGACGAATCCGCTTACAACATCGACGAGTTCATCGACTCCTATGTCTTCCCCGACGGGGAACTCGCCCCGATCGGCACCACCGTGACCCAACTGGAGCGTGCCGGCCTCGAAGTGCGCGACGTCGAGGTGATCCGCGAGCACTACGCGCTCACCCTGCGCCGCTGGGTCGCCAACCTGGAGGCCGAGTGGGCCCGCGCGGCCAAGCTCGCCGGGGCCGGCCGGGCGCGCGTGTGGCGCCTGTACATGGCGGCCTCCGCACTCGCCTTCGAGCGCAACCGCATCGGCGTCAACCAGGTCCTGGCCGTCCGCACCCCGGACTCCGGGAACTCCGGGGTGCCGCTGCGCGCCCGCACCTGGAACTGAGCTCGTTTTTTCGGAGAACAGCAAGGGGCCCCGTTCCGATCCGGAACGGGGCCCCGACTCATGTACTGATACCGGGACCTGGCTACTCGGACTTGATGGCCGACAGCATGTTCAGCTTCGCCGCGCGCCGCGCCGGCCACAGGGCCGCCAGGACGCCGACCGTGCCCGCCAGGAGCAGGAAGAGCGCCATCCGGGCCCAGGGGATCACCAGTTCGTAGGTCGCCATCTTCGAGCCGATCAGCTCACCGGCCGCCCAGCCGAAGAACACGCCCAGCCCGATGCCGAGCACCCCGCCGAAGAGCGAGATCACCAGGGACTCCAGGCGGACCATCCGCTTGATGCCCTTGCGGTCCAGGCCGATCGCGCGCAGCATCCCGATCTCCTGCGAACGCTCGAAGACCGACATGGCCAGGGTGTTGATGACACCGAGGACCGCGACGATCACCGCCATGGCGAGCAGGCCGTAGACCATGTTGAGGATCAGGGTGAAGACCTGCGCGATGCTGTCGGAGAGGTCCTTCTTGTCCTGGACCTTGACGGCCGGGTTGGAGCCGAGGGCCTTCTCCAGCTTGTCCTTCGTCGAACTCGACGCCCCGTCGGCGGTCTTGACGAGGATCTGCATGTCGGCCGGGTCGGTCTGGTGCGGGGCGAGCGTCGCGTTGTCGAGCATGATGCCGCGGATCAGCGCGTTGCCCTCGTAGACCGCGGAGACGGTGAGTTGCTGCGCCTTGCCGTCCTCGTAGTGCGTGGTGAAGGTCGAACCGGCCTTCCAGCCATGGGACTTGGCCGTGTCGTCGTCCACGACGACCTGCGTGCCGGCGACCTTGAAGGTGCCGCTGTCGACCTTGAGGTCGGTGAGCTTGCCGATCGCGGAGCCGTTGACCCCGGTGAGGAACTCGGTCTCGCCGTTGATGCGCGACGGGGCGTTGCGCAGCGGGCTGGTCTCGGTGACGCCGGACGTGGTGGTGAGCGTCTTGTCGACGTCCGGGGAGAGCTGGTTGCCGTTCGCCATCGAGACGATGTAGTCGGCGCTGATCGCGGACGAGGCCATCTTGTCGATCGCCTGCTGGAGGCTGCCCGCCATCACCGTCATGCCGGTGATGAGGGTGAGGCCGATCATCAGCGCGGACGCGGTGGCGGCCGTACGGCGCGGGTTGCGCACCGAGTTCTGGCGGGCCAGCTTGCCGGAGATCCCGAAGATCCGCAGGACCGGGGCCGCCGCCGCGATCAGCGGGCGGGACAGCAGCGGGGTCAGGATGAACACCCCGATGATCAGCAGGACCGCGCCGATCCCCATGGGCGCCTGGCCGTCCGAACCGCTCATCGAGGTCGCCGCGATGACGACCGCGATGCCCGCGCCGGAGAACAGCGCGCCGAGCGTGTTGCGCAGTACCAGGGACTTGGCGGTGGCCGTCGCGTGCACGCTGCTCATCGCGGCGACCGGCGGGATCTTCGCGGCCCGGCGGCCGGGCAGCCAGGCGGCGAGCATGGTGATGAGGATGCCGACCGCGAGGGCGCTGAGGACCGTGTTCGGGGTGATGACCAGCGGGCCGTCCGGGACGGTCGCGCCGATCGTGCCCATCAGGGCGCGCAGCCCGGCGCCGATGCCGATACCGGCGACCAGACCGGCCACCGCGGCGATCGCGCCGACCACGAACGCCTCCAGCAGCACCGACCGCGTGACCTGCCGGCGCGAGGCGCCGACCGCGCGCAACAGGGCCAGTTCCTTGGTGCGTTGGGCGACCAGCATGGTGAAGGTGTTGGCGATGATGAACGTGCCGACGAAGAGCGCGATGCCCGCGAAGACCAGCAGCCCCGACTTGAGCCCGCTCATCGAGGAGGCGATCATCTCGGCCTGGTCGTCGGCGAGCTGCTTGGCGGTGGTGGTCTCGGTCTGCCCCTTGGGCAGCGCGCTGTCCAAGGCGGACTTCAGCGCGGCCTGACTGGTCCCCGCCGCGGCCTTCACGTCGATCTCGTCGTACGTCCCCGCCTTGCCGAACAGCTTCTGCGCGGTCGCGGTGTCGAAGAGGGCGAGGCTGCCGCCGGCGGCGACGTTGCCGTCGTCGGTGGTGAAGATGCCGGTGATCCTCGGGGTCAGCACCGGGCCGTCGACCGAGATGCGCACGGTGTCGCCGACCTTGTACCCGGCGCGCTTCGCGGTCTCGGAGTCGATGGCCACTTCACCCGAACCATGCGGCGCGGCACCGGACTTGAGGGGATAGCGGGAGTCCTTGTCCCCCCAGTAGTTCCCGCCCTCGGACTGGAAGCCGCCGCCGATGAGCTTGCCCTTCTTGTCGGCTATGGCGGTGAAGCCGTTCACGACCCCGGTCGCGGACGCGGCCCCGGGCACCTTCGCGCTGGTGTCGAGCATGGCCTGGGTCAGCTCGGGGGTCTTGCCGACGGTGTCCCGGTCGCTGTCCTGGTACTTCGCCTGGACGGCCACGTCGACCTGGTCGAAGCCCTTGGCCGAGCTGTTCTGGAAGGCGTTGGAGATGGTGTTGGTGAAGACCAGGGTCCCCGACACGAACGCGACGCCGAGCATCACGGCGAGCACGGTCATGAGGAGCCGGGCCTTGTGCGCGAGTACGTTGCGCAAGGCGGTACGGAACATGGGTTGTCTCAGTCCAGGTCTACGAGGGTCGAGCCGGGCGGCGGAGTCGATCGCCGGGGCGCTGAAGTCGGGCCCGGGGCGGCGGAGTCGGGCGTCGCCGGGCAGCGAAGCCGGGGCCCCTGGCGGTGAAGTCGGCTGCCGGGGCTGCGAGGTCGGGGTCCGAGGCGGTGAAGGCCGGGGCCCGTGGGGCGAGTTGAGGTGCCGTCAGATGGCCTGGCCGGAGCCGGTCAGCTGGTGCGGCCCTTGGCGTCGAACTGCTTCATGCGGTCGAGCACCGAGTCCGCCGTCGGCTCGTAGACCTCGTCGACGATGCGGCCGTCCGCGAGGAACACCACCCGGTCCGCGTACGCCGCCGCCACCGGGTCGTGGGTCACCATGACCACCGTCTGCCCCAACTCCCGTACGGAGTTGCGGAGAAAGCCCAGCACCTCGGCGCCGGAGCGCGAGTCCAGGTTTCCGGTCGGCTCGTCGCCGAAGATGATGTCGGGGCGGGAGGCCAACGCCCGTGCCACGGCGACGCGTTGCTGCTGGCCGCCGGAGAGCTGGGACGGCCGGTGCTTGAGCCGGTCGGCGAGACCGATCATCGTGATCACCGAGTCCAGCCACTGCTTGTCCGGCTTGCGGCCCGCGATGTCCATCGGGAGCGTGATGTTCTCCAGGGCCGTCAGCGTCGGCAGCAGGTTGAACGCCTGGAAGATGAAACCGATCTTGTCCCGGCGCAGCTTGGTGAGCTGCTTGTCCTTCAGGGAGCCCAGCTCGGTGTCGCCGATGCGCACGGAACCGGACGAGAAGCTGTCCAGGCCGGCCACGCAGTGCATCAGCGTGGACTTGCCGGACCCGGAGGGGCCCATGATCGCCGTGAACTCGGCCTGCCGGAAGGCGATCGAGACCTGGTCGAGGGCGACCACCTGGGTCTCGCCCTGTCCGTAGACCTTCGAAAGATCCGTGGCACGCGCGGCCACGGAGGTGGTCCGTTCGGCGATGGGGGTGGTGGTCACGGAGGGCGCTCCTGTCGGGACGACGGTACTGCTGGGGTCGTGTCCCATCCTCTCGGCCCGATCGTGCCGTGTAGTCAGCCGCTGTTCCGGTTCCGGGGGCAGCCTTCAGTCGGACTGCGCTCGGCGGTGTCATACCTGGGGATGAGGACCGCCCCGGAGATGCTTCAGGTCAAGAACCGGTGGAGCACCCTCGTTCGGGCGGTGAAATTCCGTCATTCCGCACACGCGACCCCAGACCGCACGCAAGGCTATTGGCAAGTGCTGATGGCTCATTCCGTGGTCTGATGAACCCTCAGACATCAATAAAATAAGACAACATCGGTCCGCCTGCCCGCTGTTGGGGACGCGCGTCCCGATAGGCTCGTGACCTCGATGCGGAGCCCACGGCCTGCCCGGATGGTGGAATGCAGACACGGCGAGCTTAAACCTCGCTGCCCCTTCGCGGGCGTGCCGGTTCAAGTCCGGCTCCGGGCACCATCGCAGTTACTGCGCGTGACCTATGGGAACGGTGTGTCGCGGCGGCGCTCGACGCGCACCGCGGGAGCGCCTTGGGAGTGGGGCCCTCATGTCGGTCGGTCGGGGCGCCGGCACCGGTGGCATCGGCTGGCTCCTGGAGCCGTACGCGGTCGACTGTGTGACGTTCGCACGCGGTGTCGAGCCGGTCGATCTCGCCTCCCGGCTGGGAGCCCCTCCGGGGCAGGAGCCGCCGCTGTCGTCCGCGGAAGAAGCGCTGGATCTGCTCACCGACCCGGGTGTCGACGGTGTCGCCAGGGTGGGCCGGGCCGGCGACTGGGCCTTCGCCGTCGAGTACGGCGACGCTGCGGGTTGCACGGAGACCGGACTGCGGGCCGTCTCGCGCGACGGGGCGGAGGCGGTCAACTTCCTGATGACACCGTGGAGTCCGCCGTCGATGTTCGCCTACTAAAGGGACGGCACGCACCTCTGCTCCTTCGGCATCGGCGAAGAGACCCGCCGCTGGGGGCGGGAGCCCGACCTGCTGGTCCCGGCCCTGGAGAAGTTCGGCGTCCTGCCCGGCCGGCGGGCGATGCCGACCGGCAGCGCGGCCGGCGACTGAGCATGATGGCGATCGAGGAGCACTTCGGGCTACGGCTGCGACAGCGGGACGTCGTCGGCGGCGGTGGGCTTCCTCTGTTTCGGGTACGGGAGCGGTAGGGGCACGCTCGGGCCTCGCTGCCGGCTTCCCGACCGTTGACAGGTGACCCGTGCGATCGGAGACTTGGGTCGTATCAGTCTGGTGAAGGAGAGTTCACCAGGCGAACATCGATCACACGGGAACGACCGCCAGCGAACGGCACACCCTCGAAGGGAACGTCCGATGCGTACCACCGTCGGCATCATCGGAGCCGGCCCCGCCGGGCTCCTCCTCGCCCGGCTGCTGCACAACGCCGGGATCGACTCGGTCGTACTGGAGAGCCGGGACCGGGACTACGTCGAGCACCGTCAGCGGGCCGGGATCCTGGAGCAGGGCACGGTCGACGTGCTGCGGGCGGCCGGTGCCGGTGAGCGGATGGACCGGGAGGGGCTGCGGCACGACGGGATCGAGCTGCGGTTCGACCGGAAGCGGCACCGGGTGGACTTCCCGGCCCTCACCGGCGGGCGGTCCGTGATGGTGTACGCGCAGACCGAGGTGTGCAAGGACCTCATCGCCCTGCAACTCAAGGAGGGCGGGCCGCTGCTGTTCGAGGCCGAGGCGCTGGCGGTGGAGGGCGCGAACACCGACAGCCCGCGGGTTCGGTTCCGGTACCAGGGGCGTGAGGACGTCCTCGACTGCGACTACGTCGTCGGGTGCGACGGCTTCTGGGGCGTCGCCCGCAACGCGATCCCCGCCGAACTCACCCGCGTCTTCGAACGGTCGTACCCCTACGCCTGGCTCGGCATCCTCGCCGACGTCGCGCCCTCCCACGACGAGCTCGTCTACGCCCGCCACGACCGCGGCTTCGCCCTCCTCTCCATGCGCTCCCCGTCCGTCTCCCGGCTCTACCTCCAGGTGGAGGAGGGCGCGGACGCCGAGAGCTGGAGCGACGACGCGATCTGGGGCGAACTGGAGCGACGGTTCGAGACCGAGGACGGCTGGCGGCTGGAGCGCGGGGCCATCACCCAGAAGTCCGTCACCCCGATGCGTTCGTACGTCCACGAGCCCATGCGGCACGGGCGGCTCTTCCTCGCCGGCGACGCCGCGCACATCGTCCCGCCGACCGGCGCCAAGGGGCTCAACCTCGCCGTCGGCGACGTCGTCACCTTCGCGAAGGCACTGACGTACAAGAAGGAGACGGGGAGTGGGGAGCGGCTCGACGCGTACTCCGCCACCTGTCTGCGGCGGGTGTGGCAGGCCGAGCGGTTCTCCTACGACATGACGAGCCTCCTGCACCGCGCGCCCGACGCGACGCCTTTCGAGGGGCGGCTCCAGCTGGCCCGGCTGGAGCGGATCGCGTCCTCGCGGGCGGCCGAGACGGATCTCGCGGAGGCGTACACCGGGTTCCCGCTCGATGAACAGGGAGACGGGCGGGGATAAGGGGGCTCTAAGGGGGGCGTCACGGCTTGGTACCAGTGTTCGCAAGGGGTGCGATCCACCGCGTACCTTGTCAGGACGAGGGGAAGATCCTCCCCAAGAGGTAGGGTCAATCCTTTGCCTACCTATTACTCTTGAGCCCAAGGCCGCGCGAGGCGGCCATGGAGGAGTGAAATGAGGAGCAGAAACCCGGTCTTCTCGCGACGGGGGTTCAGCCGCGACAACGGCTACGCGGGCTTCAACACCGCGCCGCAGGCCGGGGGCCCCGCCGTGGGCACGCAGGGCAACCCGTACGCGGGCGGCAACCCGTACGCGCAGAACCCGTACGCCCAGCAGGACCTTCAGCAGGGTGCACCGCCCCAGGCCCCGGCCACCACCGGCCGGATGACCATGGACGACGTCGTCCTGCGCACCGGCACCACCCTCGGCACGCTGATCGTCACGGCCGCGCTCGCCTGGGCGCTGCTCCCGGTCGACGACGCCAACATCAACCGCTCGTACGGCATCGGGATCGGCGCCGCGCTGATCGCGATGGTGCTGGCGTTCGTCCAGTCCTTCAAGCGCAAGCCCGTCCCGGCGCTGATCCTGTCGTACGCCGCACTGGAAGGCGTCTTCCTCGGCGTCGTCTCCAGCGTCGTCGACAACCGCATCGCGAGCGGCGCGGCCATGCAGGCCGTGATCGGCACGATGGCGGTCTTCGCCGGCGTGCTCATCGCGTACCGCGCGGGCTGGATCCGCGTGAACCGCCGTTTCTACGGCTTCGTGATGGCGGCCGCGCTCGGCTTCGTGCTGCTGATGGCCGTGAACCTGCTGTTCGCGGTGTTCGGCGGCGGTGACGGCCTCGGCTTCCGCAGCGGCCCGCTCGGCATCTTCTTCGGTGTCATCGGCATCATCCTCGGCGCGTGCTTCCTCGCCCTCGACTTCAAGCAGGTCGAGGACGGGATCGCCTACGGCGCCCCGAAGGAAGAGGCGTGGCTCGCCGCGTTCGGGCTCACGCTGACGCTGGTGTGGATCTACATGGAGTTCCTGCGGATCATCTCGATCCTCAACAGCAACAACTAGCCGGCGGCAAGCGGCGGCAAGCGGCGGCAAGCGGTTTGCGCGAAAGGGCCCCGGGTTCGTTCCCGGGGCCCTTCGTCATGTCCGTGATGAGTCGGTCTGTGGTGCGCGCCTAGAGCAGTTTGCGCGCGGCCCTCCTCAGGTCGTACTCGTGAATGATCGCCTTGGCGTGGCCGTACGCGAGGTCGTGCTCGGCGCGGAGCCAGCTGACCTTCTCCTCGAAGCGGAAGAGGGCGGGGCCTTCGTCGACGGTGCGCAGCCAGTCGGATACTTCACGACCGGTGCAATGGGGGATGCGGGCGAGCATGTTGCGATGGGTCTCCTGGGAGAACACTTGGGACATCGGCGCCTCCGGACGCATGGGGTGTAAGCCGGTCCTTCAGGTCACCGTGCCTGAGCGTTCGCCCGTTGGCAACAGTCCCGGTACGGCGCGTAGTCTCGCGGCGTGGTGGATACGACGCGGTTGACTCAAGCGGTGGATCACTTTGCGGACCGGCTCAGGGCCGCGCCGCAGAGCCGGTTGCAACGGGGCGCTGCCGCGGAGGCTTTGGGGCTGGCCAGGGAGTTTGCCCTGTGGGCGCAGCGGGTTGAGGATCCCCTGGGGGTGGCTCGGGAGATGCCGGATGCGGGGATGTTCGCCGCCGCCGATCAAATCACCGTCGCTGTGCATGACTTGGCGGTTGTGCTGGTGAATGACGCCGAGGTCGAGCGGGCGGTGGAGTTGGTTGCGGAGGCGCAGAAGAGGGCGGGGGTCTGAGGTGCGTCGGCGGCTGCGGGTGCGTCGTGGCTGGTCGCGCAGTTCCCCGCGCCCCTGAAACCCGCTGGCCCGCCGTTTGTGGCTTGCGGTCTGTCGTGGTGGTCGCGCCCGCGCGGCGGAGCCGCAAAATGACACAGCCCCGCGCCCCTAAAGACGCGGGCCCGCCGTGGGTTTTCAGGGACGCGTGGAACCGCGCGCCTAAAAACGCACGCCCGCTGTCTCTTTTAGGGGCGCGGGGAACTGCGCGACCAGCCCCCGCCGACCCGCACCCGACAACGAACCGGTGCACCCCAGAAAATCAAAGGGACGCTATGACCCTGTCCGCCAGGATGTACACGTTCTCCTCGCCGCACGCGAAGGTCAGGGTGTAGGCGCCCGAGATTCCGGAGCCGCCCAGGAGGAACGGGGTTTCGCCGGCGCGGAGGGCCGCTGCGAGGCGTTCGGCGGTTTCGCGGTGGCCCGGGGTCATGCAGAGGGTGGTGCCGTCGACGAAGACGTACACGTCGAGGGTGCCCAGGGGGCCGGGGCGGACGTCGGCCAGTTCCACGGCGGCCTCGGCCAGCTCCTCCAGCGTCGCCACCGTGCGTTCGTGGTCGTTCGCTACGGGCGACTGGGCCGGGACGAAGTCCGGGTGGGACGGGTGGCGGCGGCGGGCCGCGGCCAGTTCGGGGGACTCGCCGGCGAACTCGTCGGCGTCCGCGGAGAACTCGGTGACCGGCTCCAGCGGTTCGAGGCCCACGAAGTCGCTCTGGCGGGGCAGGAACAGCTCGCTGTCGGGCAGACCCAGCAGGGTCGGCACCTCGGTGTCGCGGGCTTCCTGGGCGGCCCAGAAGGCCCGCGCCTCGGCAAGTTCCCGCTCCCGCTCCTCGGCCAGCGCCTCGGCCACGGCGGCGCGTATCTCATCCGCGTCGGCATGGTTGCGGGCGGCGGGCACGAGCGCCCGTACGGCGGCGGCCCGGCCCTCGGCCAGTTCGGTGTGCAGGTCCGCCACCTGTCGACGGAGCACCAAGAGGGTGCGCAGGACGGCGACGCCCACGGCGCCTGTGGCGGCCGTGGTGAGCAGCAAAGCGATCGGCATGGCGCTCACTGACGTACTCCCGGTTCAAAGTCGACCCCCGACTTCCTACATCAGCTTGAAGGGCGGACTAACCAGCTGTCAGTGCGTAACGTCACGAAACGGGCAGGACTTTGGGCCCGATGTTTGGTGGTGAAACGGTCCTGACCTGGGAAAATCCCTCTCCGAAGGGAGATAGGTCACATCCTGGGGGAGATTGGATCACAAATCGGCCCAGAACCCAGGTGGTTACTGGGTTCCGGGCCTGATGGTGACGCAAAGTTCCCGTGTGATTACGGGGAGTTGGTCAGCTGAGGCGCTCGATGACCATCGCCATGCCCTGGCCGCCGCCGACGCACATCGTCTCCAGACCGAACTGCTTGTCGTGGAACTGGAGGGAGTTGATCAACGTGCCGGTGATGCGGGCGCCGGTCATGCCGAAGGGGTGGCCGACGGCGATCGCGCCGCCGTTCACGTTCAGCTTCTCCAGCGGGATGTTCAGGTCGCGGTAGGACGGGATCACCTGGGCGGCGAACGCCTCGTTGATCTCGAACAGGTCGATGTCGTCGACGGTGAGACCGGCGCGGCCCAGCGCCTGCTTGGACGCCTCGACCGGGCCGAGGCCCATGATCTCGGGGGAGAGGCCGGAGACACCGGTCGACACGATCCGGGCGAGGGGCGTGAGGCCGAGCTCACGGGCCTTCGTGTCGCTCATGATGACCACCGCGGCGGCGCCGTCGTTCAGCGGGCAGCAGTTGCCGGCCGTGACCAGGCCGTCGGGGCGGAACACCGGCTTCAGGCCGGAGACGCCCTCCAGGGTGACGCCGGCGCGCGGCCCGTCGTCCTTGCTGACGACCGTGCCGTCGGGCAGCGTGACCGGGGTGATCTCGCGCTCCCAGAAGCCGTTCTTGATGGCTTCCTCGGCGAGGTTCTGCGAGCGGACGCCGAACTCGTCCATGTTCTGGCGGGTGACGCCCTTGATGCGGGCGAGGTTCTCCGCGGTCTGGCCCATCGCGATGTACGGGTCGGGGAGCAGGCCGTCCTCGCGCGGGTCGTGCCAGCTGGAGCCCTCGGACGCGGCGGTGGCGGCGGTGCGGGCCTGCGCCTCGCCGAAGACCGGGTTCGTGGTGCCCGGGAGGCCGTCCGAGCTGCCCTTGGCGTAGCGCGAGACCATCTCGACGCCGGCCGAGATGAAGACGTCGCCCTCGCCGGCCTTGATGGCGTGCAGGGCCATGCGGCTGGTCTGGAGGGACGACGAACAGTAACGGGTGATCGTGCAGCCCGGCAGATGGTCCATGCCCATCTGCACGGCGACGATCCGGCCGAGGTTGTAGCCCTGCTCGCCGCCGGGGAGGCCGCAGCCGAGCATCAGGTCCTCGATGAGCTTCGGGTCCAGCTCGGGGATCTTGGCGAGGGCGGCCTGGATGATCGTGGCGGTGAGGTCGTCGGGGCGCAGGTCCTTGAGGGAGCCCTTGACGGCGCGGCCGATGGGGGAGCGGGCGGTCGAGACGATGACGGCTTCGGGCATCACGGCTCCATTGGCGTATGTGCGGGGACTGGCACGGCTTTCTTGGGAAGTTACCCGCACGTATGGCACAGGTCACGGGGATCGCTGTGTGACCCTGACCGCAGTTTTCTAAGCGCTTGCTTGGGCCTCCGGCGGACGAGCGGGCGGGCCGGTGGGGGTGGGCCTCCCTGGGGGCTGCGCCCCCAGACCCCCATCGGCCTGAACGGCCTCGTCCTCAAACGCCGGACGGGCTGGAGGGTGCCGCCTCCGGTTCCGGGACCCGGCGCCTCTTCCGGCGCTTCAGGAGAGCCCACGGCCCCCGCGGCCCCGTGGGCATCGCCGCCGTGACCTCCGTGCCCGGCTCCGAAGCCGCCTCCGCGGCCGCTCGTGCCACCGGCAGGAAGCCCTCGCGGCGGGACGCGTCCGGGCGGTCCTCCTCGGCCGGCCAGAGGCCCAGCGCGGCGCACACGGTCGGGAGGACGGCCATCGCGGCGGTCGCGTAGCCCTCCGCCGAGGGGTGGAAGTTGTCCGGGCCGAACAGCTCGCGCGGGTTCGCCGCGAACTCGGGGCCCAGCAGGTCGCCCAGCGACACCGTGCGCCCGCCCTGCTCGACCGTGCCGATCGTCTGGGCCGCCGCCAGCTGTCTGGACGCCCGGCGGGCCAGCCAGCGCAGCGGCTGCTGGACCTGCTCCACCGTCCCCAGGTCGGGACAGGTGCCGACGACCACCTCGGCGCCGGCCGTGCGCAGCCGCCGTACCGTCGCCGAGAGGTGGCGGACCGAGCGGGTCGGGTGCATGCGGTGGGTGACGTCGTTCGCGCCGATCATGATCACGCAGACGTCGGGCACCCGGGTGGTGTCCGCGAGGGCGAGGGCCACCTGGCGGTCCAGGTCGTCGGACTGGGCGCCCGGGAGGGCCACGTTGTGCAGCTCGACCGGGCGTTCCGCGACCGCGGCCAGGCCCGAGGCCAGCAGCGCGCCCGGGGTCTGGGCCGCCCGGTGGACACCCTGGCCCGCCGCCGTGGAGTCGCCGAGCATGGTCAGCCGGATCGGGGGTTCACCCGGGGTGTCGTAGCCGTGGCCGTACCTGCCGTCCGCGCTGGGCACATGGTTGCCGCCCGGCGCATGGCCGTTGCCCACATGGCGCTTCACGAAGCGGACCTCGGCCAGCACCAGCCCGATGGCCGCCGCGCCCACCAGTCCGACCCCGCCACCGCCGTACGCCGCACCGGCCGCGATCCGCCGGGCCACCCGCGCCCTCGACATCCTCGTCATACGTCGCCGCCACCTCCTCGTAGCCGTCATCCACTCCTTGCCCCGAACAGCACGTCGCCCAATCTCAACGGGCGGTGAACGTCATTTCCGGGCCTTAGGCTGGCATGACCCATAACGACCACTTCTTTGCAGCAACCGGAGACAACGGTGCAATTCCACGACTCGATGATCAGCCTCGTCGGCAACACTCCGCTGCTGAGGCTCAACAGTGTGACCGCGGGCATCCAGGCGACCGTTCTGGCCAAGGTGGAGTACTTCAACCCCGGCGGATCCGTGAAGGACCGCATCGCGCTGCGCATGATCGAGGCGGCCGAGAAGAGCGGGGAGCTCCAGCCCGGCGGCACCATCGTCGAGCCGACCAGCGGCAACACCGGCGTCGGCCTGGCCATCGTCGCCCAGCAGAAGGGGTACCACTGCATCTTCGTGTGCCCCGACAAGGTGTCCACCGACAAGATCAACGTGCTGCGCGCGTACGGCGCCGAAGTGGTCGTGTGCCCGACCGCCGTGGACCCCGAGCACCCGGACTCGTACTACAACGTCTCCGACCGCCTGGTCCGTGAGACGCCGGGCGCCTGGAAGCCGGACCAGTACTCCAACCCCAACAACCCGCTCTCCCACTACCACTCGACCGGCCCCGAGCTGTGGCAGCAGACCGAGGGGAAGATCACCCACTTCGTCGCGGGCGTCGGCACCGGCGGCACCATCTCCGGCACCGGGCGCTACCTCAAGGACGCCAGCGAGGGCCGGGTCCAGGTCGTCGGCGCCGACCCCGAGGGCTCCGTCTACTCCGGCGGCTCCGGGCGGCCGTATCTCGTCGAGGGCGTCGGTGAGGACTTCTGGCCGACCGCCTACGACCGGACCGTCGCGGACGAGATCGTCGCCGTGTCCGACAAGGACTCCTTCCAGATGACGCGCCGGCTGGCGAAGGAGGAGGGGCTGCTCGTCGGCGGCTCCTGCGGGATGGCCGTCGTGGCCGCTCTGCGGGTGGCCGAGCGGCTCGGGCCGGACGACGTCGTGGTCGTCCTCCTCCCCGACAGCGGGCGTGGGTACCTCTCGAAGATCTTCAACGACGAGTGGATGGCCGACTACGGCTTCCTGGAGGACGAGGGTCCCAGCGCCCGCGTCGCCGACGTCCTCAACGACAAGGTGCACGGCGCCATCCCGTCCCTCGTGCACATGCACCCGGAGGAGTCGGTCGGTGAGGCCATCGAGGTGCTGCGCGAGTACGGCGTCTCGCAGATGCCGATCGTGAAGCCGGGCGCCGGTCACCCCGACGTCATGGCGGCCGAGGTCGTCGGCTCCGTCGTCGAACGCGAGCTGCTGGACGCCCTGTTCACCCAGCGCGCCTCGCTGACCGACCCGCTGGAGAAGCACATGTCGGCCCCGCTGCCGCAGGTCGGCTCCGGTGAGCCGGTGGGCGACCTGATGACCGTGCTGGGCGGCGCCGACGCGGCGATCGTCCTGGTCGAGGGCAAGCCGACCGGGGTCATCAGCCGGCAGGACCTGCTGTCCTTCCTCGCCAAGGGCGGCAAGCAGTAGGAAACGTCCGGTGAACGGGCCGTGTCGACGGCGACTTTGCGGTTGCCCACCAAAACGGTGGACTTCGCGGAAGTGGTACGAGCGCGTCACGTCCACGCAGCACCCGCTTAACAAGCGTCGGGCACATTAGTGGATGTCGGCAGGGCGGGAGCGGCTCCCCGCCTCGCCGACACAAAAACGGCGTCACGGACCTCCGGAGCGGCTCCCGGACCTCCACCGACGCCTAGGACGCGCACGCCCGGCCCTGACCCGGCACGCGTCCCTCGCGGGGACCGCCGTCGTCCCGCCCTCCCGGCAACGGGGGGTGCGGCGGTCCCCGCGCATAGCTTTTCTATGGCCCCGCCGTGGCCCAACTCCCCAGCAGCGCAAGGCGCTCCGCCGTCTCCGAACCCGGCTCCGGTGTGTAGACCACGATCGTCTGGTCCAACTCCCCCGGTACCGCGAGTGTTTCGTACGGCAACGTCAGCAGGCCCGCGACCGGGTGCCGGATGCGCTTCACACCGTAGGCGCACTCCTTGACCTCGTGGTCGGCCCACAGGCGGCGGAAGTCCTCGCTCCTGACGGAGAGTTCGCCGACCAGGGCGCACAGGTCGGTGTCTCCCTGGTGCCGGCCCGAGTCCACCCGCAGGTTCGCCACGGCCTGGGCGGCGACGGCGGTCCAGTCGGGGTAGAGGTCGCGCGAGGCCGGGTCGAGGAACACATGGCGCGGGATGTTGCGGACGGCGGCGGGCATGGCGCTGAAGCCGCTCAGCGCGTCGGCGAGCGCGTTCCACGCGAGCACGTCCATCCGGCGTCCCAGGACGAACGCCGGCATCCGCTCCATGCCGTCGAGCAGCAACTGGACACCGGGGCGGACCCGGGGCGCGGGCGTCCCGTTCTTCTTGCGCCGAGGGCGGGCCACCGTACGCAAGTAGTCGTGTTCCGTGTCGTCCAGGCGCAGGACGCGGGCGACGGCGTCGAGCACCGCGTCCGAGACACTCGGCCCGCGGCCCTGTTCCAGGCGGATGTAGTAGTCGACGCTCACTCCGGCCAGCTGCGCGACCTCCTCGCGGCGCAGCCCGGGTACGCGGCGGCGACCGTGCGAGGGCAGCCCCACCTCCTCGGGCTGGATTCGAGCCCGGCGCGAGCGCAGGAAGTCTCCGATTTCCCCGTCCATGGGCTCGATGCTAGTGCCGCGTTCGAGGCGGGGAGAGGGCGGCGAGGGCCTGGGCCACGGCGGTGGTGGCCTTCGGGTCGTGGGCGGCCCGGTTCCCGTTGAGGGTGTGCGGGCTCAGCACGGGGATCGGGGAGGGGGTGGTGTGGGCGCCGGTGGCGCGGAGGATCGTCTCCAGGTGGGCTTCCGCACCGTGGGAGTGGTAGCCGATGACCAGACCGGTGGCGGGCTTTCCGGCGAGGGGCGAGTCGTCGCGGGGGCGGGAGAGCCAGTCCAGGGCGTTCTTCAGGGCGGCCGAGATGCTGGCGTTGTTGACCGGGCTCAGGACAGCAGGCTGCCCGCGGAGCTGACCTGGGCCCGCAGGGCGGCCACGCCGGGCGGGGCGGGATCGGTGTCCAAGTCCTCGTTGAACAGGGGCAGTTGGTCCAGGGCGGCGGCCAGGACCACCTCGTGCCCGGGGTGGTCCTGGGCCACGGCCGCGTGGGCGACCTGGGTGGTGACGGCCCCGGCGCGCAGGCTTCCGGACAGGACCAGCGTGCGGTGACGGGCGGCGGGTGATTGCGGCATTGCGGCGAACTCCAGGAAGGGATGGGGGAGTTGGAGCTCAGTTGGCGGTGGCGGCGATGGCGTCCAGGGTGCGCAGCGTCTCCGCGGACAGACCGATCGTCGCGGCGGCGATGTTCTCGGCGAGGTGGGCGCGGGTCGAGGTGCCAGGGATCAGCAGCATCGTGGGGGAACGGTGCAGCAGCCACGCGAGGGCGATCTGCCGTGCTGTGGCGCCGAGTTCGGCCGCGACCTGTTCCAGCGCCCTGGCCTGCAACGGCCGGAACCCGCCCAGCGGCCAGAACGGCACGAACGCGATGCCCTGCTCGGCGCACCGGTCCACCAGGGCGTCGTCCTGGCGGAAGGCGACGTTGTAGTGGTTCTGCACGGCGACCACCGGTGCGATCCGCCGCGCGGCCTCGACCTGCTCCGCGCTGACGTTGCTGACGCCCAGATCGCGGATCAGGCCCTGTTCGCGCAGTTCGGCCAGGACCGTGAACGGCTTGACGATGTCCTGCGCGGCCAGGGTGTCGGTCATCCGCAGATTCACCAGGTCCAGCACCTCCAGACCCAGGTGGTCCAGGTTGTCGTGGACGGCCCGCACCAGCTCCGGGCGCGACAGCGCCGCGGGCCAACCGCGCTCGGCCGTGCGGCGCGCGCCGACCTTGGTGGCGATGCGCAGGCCCTCGCGATAGGGGTGCAGGGCCTCACGGACCAGCCCGTTCACCAGATGCGGGCCGTAGTAGTCGCTGGTGTCGAGGTGGGTGATGCCCGCCTCGACCGCGGCGCGCAGGACGGCCAGGGCCTCGTCGCGGTCGCGGGGCGGGCCGTAGGCCATGGGCCCGGCCAGTTGGAGGGCGCCGTAGCCGACGCGGGTCACGGTCAGGGTCTCGGACAGGCGCAGGGTGCCGCCGGGAAGTACGTCGCTCATCGTGAACTCCTTGCTGAGCACACACTCGGGGGTGGGTCTCAACAGTGCCGCCGCGCTGGCGGAACCAACAGCCGATCACGGCTGAAGCGTGCCGAACCTCCAATGGGGGAGATCAAGACGTCCTGTACTTCCGTCATGGACCGGCCGGACCGGCGTATCGTGCATCGCCTCGATGCCGGTCAGGTCGGGATCAGGCGGCCGTCGCGGAGTCGGGTGCCCGCCTGTTTGAGGCGGTGCAGGACCGGGACGACGTCGACCTGGTGGACCGCGTCGAGGGCGCCGACCTTGGTGGTGACGTAGGAGTAGAGGTCGTCCATGGTGCGGCAGGTGACGGTCACCAGGAGGTTGGCGGACCCGGTGACGGCCGCGGCGAAGGTGGTCTCGGGGTGGGCGGAGAGGGCCTCGCCGGTGGCGTTCAGCCGACCGGGGGCGACGGTGAGCCACAGGTAGGCGGGGGCGTGGAAACCGAAGCGCGGGTAGGCCAGGTCCACGGCGACGCGCAGGGCGCCCGCCGCCAGCAGTTCCTCCAGGCGCGCGGAGACCCGGGACTTCGACCAGCCGCAGGCGCGGGCGAGTTCGACGACTCCGGCGCGCCCGTCGCGGGCGAGTTCGGCCATCAGCGGGCCGTCCTGCTCGCGCGGTGCTCCCGTGTTGCCGATGTCCTGGACCGTCCCGCTTACGGTGGCGCGCTGCTGCTGGTCGGAGGCGTGGAGCAGGGCCGCCTGGTCCTCGGTGAGCGGGTCGTCGAAAGCGAGCCATTTGGCGCCGCTGCCCAGGTACATGTGCATGACCGCACACGCGTCGAAGCCCAGCACCCTGGCGGTGTGCGGCAGGCGTTGCAGCACCGATCCGCCCTGGTCGCGGAGGCCGGTGTGGGTCTGGCACACGATCTCGGAGCCGCCGGAGGTGACGCTGACGTAGGCGGTGTCCTCGCGCGCGGCCAGCGCGTCCGCCAGGGCATCGGTGGCGTCGGGGCGGCACCGGACCCGGACGAACCAGGTCCGGTCGCCGAGCAGCGCGTGGCGGGGCAGGGCACGCACGCGGACGGCGCCGTCGGCGACCAGGGTGCGGTAGCGGCGGGCCACGGTCTGCTCGGAGACCTCGGCCACCTCGGCGATACGCCGGAAGGACGACCGCCCGTCGCGCAGCAGGCATTGAACGATCCGCCGGTCAGTCCGATCCATGACGGAAGTGTAGGCGTCGATTATCGGCTGTCATGGAGCTTTGGGCGCCGTGCGGCGGTCTGGCTGGGAGGGCGGTGGTGGTGAACCTGGGGCGATCACGACACCACACCTTCGGCTGCCTTCGAACCTGGTACTGGCAGACCCAGGAAAAACGCATCCCTGGGTAGCCCCGACGCGCCGGACCAGTGTGGTGGGTGTCGCCGGGGAAACGCCCCGGCGGTCACCTCACCGAGGAGCACCTCATGTCGTACGAGAATCTGGCCGGACGTACCGCCGTCGTCACCGGGGCCGCCAGTGGGATCGGCCAGGCCGTCGCCGTTCAACTCGCCGCGAACGGGGCGCGGGTGGCGCTGCTGGCCCGGCGCGGGGAGCGGCTGGAGGCGGTCGCGGGGAAGATCCGGGCGGACGGGGGACAGGCCCTCGCGGTCGTCGCCGATGTCACCGACGACGCGGCCGTGGAGCGGGCCGCCGCGACCGTGCACGAGGCGTTCGGGACCGTCGACCTGGTCGTCAACGCTGCCGGTGTCATGCTGCCGAACCCCGTCGACGACGGGCGTATCGACGAGTGGCAGCGGATGCTCGACACCAACGTCACCGGCGTCCTGCGTGTCATCCGCGCCTTCACCGGCGATCTGGTGGCGGCGGCCGGGGAAGGCCGTACCGCGGACCTGGTGAACATCTCGTCGATCGGCGCGCACATCCCGTTCCCCACCTACGCGGTGTACGGGGCGACCAAGGCCGCGGTCACGTATCTCTCGCAGTCGCTGCGCACCGAGTTCGGGCCCCGGGACGTACGAGTCACCAACGTCGAGCCGGGGTTGACGGAGACCGAGCTGGCCACGCACATCGACAGCGCCGAGCTGGCCGGTCAACTGGACGGAATGCTGGAGCAGTTGGGCTGGCTGGCGCCCGAGGAGGTCGCCGACGTCGTGGCCTACGCGGCGAGCCGCGCCCGGCACGTCAACCTGCGGCAGATCATGGTGCTGCCGACCCGCCAGGCGTGACCGGGACGGTCAGCCCTCCCACTCGCTGTCCTGGGAGGACCCGCGGCGCCGGCCGCCGAAGAGCCCCGGGTTGGTGCGGGCGGCCTGGACGGCGTTGACGCCGACGATGCCGGCCCAGGCCACCAGCAGGCCGGGGAGATGGGCGATGCCGCCGCCGATCGCGGACAGCGGGATCGCCAGGACCATCGAGACGATGCCGAAACCGAAGCGTTCGCCCCAGGAGTCGTTGGCAGCCCTCGGTCCGCGCGAGCCGCGGGCCACCACCATCTGCTGCTCGGCCATCTGCCGGCGCACCCGGCGCTCCACCGCGCCGTCGATCCGCTGGTCGACCTTCTCCAGGAACGAGTCGACCAGCGCCGACTCGTACTCGTCGCCCAGTTCCCTGCGCGCTTGCAGGGTGGCGTTGAGTTCCTTCTTGAGTTCGACGTCGTTCGCATCCATTCCCGTCATGCGACTCAGATTAGGGAGCCGCAGCGCTCGCTGCACTGGGGATAGCCCCCCTGTTGGACGTCGGGTTCACCGGGAGCACCCCGAGCGACTCCAGCACCCGGCGATGACCGTGCTCGACACCCGTGATGCTGACCTCGATACCCCGGTCCCGCAGCTCGCCCACCGCGTCCTTCAGCGCGAGCGCACCCGTCGCGTCCACCGCCGTCAGCCCTGACAGCCGTAGGTCCACGGCGGTCACGTCCTGGACGTCGGCCAGGCCGCGGCGGAAGCGGTGGGCGGCGGCGAACAGGAGCGGGCCGTCGAAGCGGTAGGTCACCGTGCCGGTGGCGGTGGGGAGTTCGTCGGTCGTGGCGGGGGCGAGGCGGGTGCCGCGCATCGCCGCGCGCAGGGCGAGCAGGACCGAGACACCGAGGCCGATCAGTACCGCCCGCACCAGGTCGAGGGCGAGGGTGCCGGCCGCCGTGAGGACCAGGACCAGGGCGTCGCCGCGCGTCGAGCGGGCCATCGCGCGGACCGCGTCCGTCTCCACCATGCGGATCGCGGTCGCGAGCAGCACCCCGGCCAGCGCGGCCAGGGGGATACGGCCCACCAGCGGCGCCGCGACCGCGACGATCCCGGCGAGGATCACGGCGTGCGCGAGGGCGGCCAGGCGGGAGGTGGCGCCGGTGCGGACGTTGACCGCGGTGCGGGCGATGGCGCCGGTCGCCGGGACACCGCCGAAGAGGGGGGCCGCGAGGTTGGCGATGCCCTGGCCGAAGAGTTCCTTGCCGGGGTCGTGGCGCTCACCGGGGCGCATCGCGTCCGCGACCGAGGCGGACAACAGGGACTCCAGGGCGGCCAGCGCCGCTACCGCCGCTGCCGGGAGCAGGAGGGACGGGACGCGGGAGACGTCCAGGAAGGCGAGGGACGGGGCCGGGATCGAGGACGGGAGTGTGCCCAGCCGGGTGACGTGCAGGTGCAGGGCCTCCGAGACGACGGTCGCCACGGCAACTGCCGCCAGGGAGAAGGGAACCGTCGGCTTCCAGCGCGCCCCGGCCAGCATCAGCGCCGCCGAGCCGAGGGCGAGCAGGAGGGCGGCCCAGTGCGGGGTCGCGTCGAACTCCTCCGCCGCCCGGGCCGCGACCACCGCGACCTGGTCACCGCTCGGGGTGGGCACGCCCAGCGCCGACGGCACCTGCTGGAGCCCGATCACACACGCGATGCCGATCGTGAAACCGGCGATCACGGGTGCGGGGACGTACGCCATCGCCGCCCCCGCGCGGGCGAAGGCGAGCACGAGGAGCATGACGCCGGAGATCAGACCGACCGTCAGGACGCCGTTCGCGCCGTACTCGTGGACGATCGGGACGAGGACCACGGTCATCGCGCCGGTCGGGCCGCTGACCTGGCGCGCGGAGCCGCCGAACAGCGCGGCGAGGGAGCCCGCGACGATCGCGGTGATCAGGCCGGAGGCGGCGCCGAGACCGGACGTGACCCCGAAACCGAGGGCCAGGGGGAGTGCTACGACGGCGACGGTGAGGCCGCACAGGAGGTCGCGGCGCGGGGCGCGGGTCATGGTGCGGAAGTCGGCGGGGGAGGGCAGGACGGAGAGCACGCCGTTCATGGTCATGAGCTTCTTCGCGTCAGGAGCGTGGGGGAGTGGAGAGTGGCGAGTGGTGAGGGGCCCAACAGGTTTGTCGTCGTGGGGAGTTGGGGCTACGGCAGCAGCGACACGAGCCCCGTGTCGAGGTCGAAGCGCGCCGCGACGACATGCGCCGAGGTGAAGGCGGGGTCGGCGCGGATCGCGTCCCTGACCCAGGCCGTGTGGGCCCGCATGGTGTGCTCGGCCCAGTCGCCGGGCAGGGCGCGGGTGCGGCGCGCGGCCGGGCTGATCTCGTCCACGAGAAGGGCGAGATGGCCGGGGACGGGGGCGCCGGTGTCCAGGTGCGCGAGGGTCGCCGCCACCGCGCCGCAGCGCTCGTGGCCGAGCACCAGCACCAGGGGGATGCGCAGTTCCTCCACCCCGTACTGGATGGACGCGAGCACCGCCTCGTCCAGGACCTCGCCGGCCGTCCTTATGCACAACAGGTCGCCGAGGCCCTGGTCGAAGACCAGCTCCGGCGGCACCCGGGAGTCGATGCAGCCGACGATCACCGCGAACGGGTGCTGTGCGGTGGCCAGTTGACGGCGCAGCCGGCGGCTCTCGTCCGGGTGGCGGGAGTGGTCGGTGGCGTAGCGGCGGTTGCCGTCCAGGAGTTCGGCGAGCGCGGCGGAGGCGGTGGTCGGGTGGGATTGTGGGCCGACGGCGGCGGTGGCGGTCGTAGGGGTGGCGGCCAGCGCGCCGACGGCGGTGGCCGTCAGAAAGGCCCTGCGGTTCGAGGCCATGCGTTTCCTCAGGTGGTGAGCGTGAAATCACCCTACGCATGCGCCTAGTTACCCAGAGTGCCGATTTAACGACGCTTGGGTGATTCGTCGTCAGATCATCGACCGGTCATTACTTCGCCCGGCGACTACTTCGTGATGCCGTGCTGCTTCGCGTACGTGTTCGCCACGTCCTCCGGGTCCTTCTTGTCCTTGTCCACCTGGCGGTTCAGCTCGGTCAGCTGGGCCGTGGTGAGGAGGTTGCCGACGCGGGCCAGGGCCTTGCGGACCGTCGGGTCGGCCACGCGGTCGGCGATGAGCGGGACGATGTGCTGGCTGGGGATCAGGGTCTTGGGGTCGGTCAGGACGACCCAGTCGTTGGCCTTGATGTCGGTGTCGGTGGTGAACAGGTTCGCCACGTCCACATCACCCTTCTTCAGCGCGCCCTTCACCAACGGCCCGTCGGAATCAAGGGACTTGAACTCCTTGAACTCCACGCCGTACACGTCCTTCAGCCCTACGACGCCCACCTGACGGGTCTTCACCTCGGCGGAGGCGCCGAGGGTCAGCTTGCCGTTGTGCTTCGCCAGGTCGGCCAGCGAGGTCAGGCCGTACTTCCTGGCGGTCGCGCGGGTGACGACGAAGCAGTCCGCGTCCTCGGCGATGCCGTAGGGCAGGACCTGGAGGCCGGAGGGGAGGGCGAGGGTGAGGGCGTTCTGCATCTCGCCCGCCTCCGCGACCTTGGACTTGGGCTGGAGGTAGGTGAGCAGGGAGCCCTGGTACTCGGGGAGGAGGTCGATGTCGCCGCTCTTGAGGGCGGGGAAGACGATCTCGCGGGTGCCGAGGTTGGGGCGGACCTTGACCTTCACGCCGGCCGCTTCGAGGGCGGCGGCGTAGAGGTAGCCGAGGACCTGGTTCTCGGTGAAGTTGGCGGTGCCGATGGTGACGCCGTTCTTGCTGGAGGCGCTGCCACCGCCGGCGGAGCCCCCGCCGTCCAGGGAGGTGACGCCGCCCGCGCAGGAGGACAGGAGGGGGACGGCGACGGCCGTTCCGGCGAGGGCGCCGAGGAGGGTGCGACGGTTCATTTCGGAGTTCCCGGTTTCCCTAGGCGGTGCGGTGGCGGAAGAGGAGGCGCTGGAGGCCGGAGAGGCCGAGGTCCAGGACGATGGCGACGAGCGCGACGAGCACCGCCCCGCCGAGCACCTGCACGAGGTCGCGCTGGGCGAGTCCGTCGAAGACGTAGCGGCCCAGGCCGCCGAACGAGACGTAGGCGGCGATCGTGGCGGTGGCCACCACCTGGATGAGGGCGAGGCGCAGGCCGGTCATGATCAGGGGGAGCGCGAGGGGCAACTCGACCTGGAACAGGACCTGGTGGCCGCGCATGCCCTGCCCGCGTGCCGCGTCCTTCACGTCCGGGTCCACGGCCGTCATCCCGGCGTAGGTGTTCGTCACGATCGACGGGACCGCGAGGGCGACCAGCGCGATGTACACCGGCCACATCGACAGGCCGCTGGCGAGGAAGACGAGGACGACCAGGCCCACGGTCGGCAGCGCGCGGCCGAAGGAGGCGAGGTTGATCGCGAGGAACGCGCCCTTGCCGGTGTGCCCGATCAGCAGGCCGAGCGGGAGGCCGATCGCGGCCGCGATGAGGGTCGCGAGGAGCGAGTACTGGAGGTGCTCGGCGAGGCGGTGCGCGATGCCGTCCGAACCGGCCCACTGGGAGCCGCTGGTCAGCCACTTGCCGAGGTTCTTGAAGAGTTCGAACATCAGGCTCGCCGCCTCGTCCATGGGGTGAGTACGTACTGGAGGGCGACCAGGGCCGCGTCCGCGACCACGGCGAGCAGCAGGGTGAGGACCACGCCCACGATCACCGGCGTCGGGAAGTCGCGCTGGAAGCCGTCGGTGAAGAGCTGGCCGAGGCCGCCGTCGCCGATGTAGGTCGCGACCGAGACGAGCGAGATCGACATGACGGTGGCGATACGGACGCCCGCCATGATCACCGGGAGCGCGAGGGGGAGTTCGACGGTGAGGAGCGTGCGCAGGGGGCGCGTGCCCATCGCCTTCGCGGCCTCCTTCGTCTTCGCGGGGACCGAGTCGAGGCCCTCGACCGTGTTCCGCAGCAGCACGACCAGCGTGTAGACCGTCAGGCCGATCACGGTGGTGGTGCGGGTGAGGCCGCTGATCGGGAGCAGGAGCACGAAGATCGCGATCGACGGGATCGTGAAGAGCACGTTCGAGAGGCCGAGCAGGAAGCCGCGCAGCGGGCGGACCCGGTGGGCGACCACGGCCAGCGGGAGCGAGATCAGCAGGCCGAGGAAGACGGCGGTCATCGCGGCCTGGAGGTGCGAGAACGTGAGGCTCGTGAGGTCGTCGGTGTGGTCGCCGATCCACGACCAGTCGATCGTCATGCCGCGACCCTCGCCTCGGCGTGCGCCTGGCCCGCGTGGGTGTGGATGTCGTCGCGGGACGAGACGCCGGTGAGGACGCCGGCCGCGTCGACACGGGCGATCAGACCGTTCGGGGAGGCGACGGACTCGTTGAGGGCCGCGAGCAGGGAGTCGCCGTCCGTCAGCGGTCGTACGGGGATCTCGGCGCCGTCCGCGGCTTTGGTCGCCCAGTGGAGGGGCTTGCGGGCCTCGTCGAGTACGAGCGTCCAGGTGCCGCCCTCGGGGGCAGGGCCCTGCGGGACCTCGGCGAGGGTCTTCAGCGAGAGCAGCTTGAGGCCGCGCTCGGCACCGAGGAAGTCGGCGACGAAGTCGTCGGCCGGGCGGGCGAGGAGTTCGGCGGGGGCCGCGCACTGGACGAGGTGACCGCCGGTGCGGAAGATCGCGATGCGGTCGCCGAGCCGTACGGCCTCGTCGACGTCGTGCGTGACGAAGACGATGGTCTTGTTCAACTCCTTCTGGAGCCTGAGCAGTTCGTCCTGGAGCTGGGTGCGGACCACCGGGTCCACGGCGCCGAACGGCTCGTCCATCAGGAGCACCGGCGGGTCGGCGGCGAGCGCGCGGGCCACGCCGACGCGCTGTTGCTGGCCGCCGGAGAGCTGGTGCGGGTACCGCTTGCCGGCGTCGGCGGCGAGGCCGACGGTCTCCAGCAGTTCGGCCGCGCGGGCCCTGGCCTTCTTCCGGCCGTGGCCCAGGAGCAGCGGCACGGTGGCGATGTTGTCCAGCACCGTGCGGTGCGGGAAGAGGCCCGACTGCTGGATGACGTACCCGATGGAACGGCGCAGTTCGGCCGCGTCCTGCTGGGTGACGTCCTTGCCGCCGACCTTGATGACGCCCGAGGTCGGGTCGATCATCCGGTTGATCATCCGAAGGGTGGTCGTCTTGCCGCAACCGGAGGAACCGACCAGTACGGTGACCCCGCCTTCCGGCATCTCCAGGGAGAGGTCGTGAACTGCTGTCGTGCCGTTGGGGAAGCGTTTGTGGACCGCGTCGAACTGGATCATGAGTTGTCCCTTGCCCGGCTGTATAACGTCATGCAGAGTTCTCGGTGTCTGAATAGTTTGTCAATGTCTCCGCGTTAATCCGAGGTAACGGATGCCCGGCAGGCAAGATCGAGTGTCCTGATTGAGGGGAGTTTGGCGCCATATGTCGTCTCAGATCGCGGACACCCCGGATGCGATGGTGTCCGGGAACTCCGACCTCGTCGTCCTCGACGGCGTCGGATTCGGGGTCGCCGACGTCGTCCGGCTCGCCGACGGGGACGCCCGGCCGGTCCCCGGCACCGACGCGATGAAGCGCGCCACCGAGTCCTGGGACGCGGCCCGCCAGATCGCCGCGACCGGCCGCGTCTACGGCCGCTCGACCGGTGTCGGCGCCAACCGGAACGAGGACGTGCCCACGGAGGCGGCCGCCGAGCACGGGCTGAGGTTGCTGCGCAGCCACGCGGGCGCGATCGGCGACGAGCTTCCGGCCCGGGAAGTGCGGGCGATGCTCGCGGTCCGCGCGAACCAGTTGCTGGCCGGGGGCGCGGGACTACGTCCGACGGTCGTCACGGCGCTGTGCGAGGCGCTGGAGCACGGGGTGTATCCGGTCGTCAACGAGTTCGGCTCGGTGGGGACGGGGGATATCGCCGCGCTGGCTCAGGTGGGACTGGCGTTGGTGGGGGAGCATCCCTGGCGGGGTGTGGACGGTGTTGGCGGGGCGCCGGGCGGGGTGGTCTTCGGCGGGCGAGATGCCGAGGGGCGCGGCGAGCCGGGTACGGCGAGTTCTGGCGGGCGGGGCGCGGGGACTTCCGGCGGCCTTGGCGCCGAGGGTTCCGGCGACGGGGATTCGCGGGGCTTCGGGGAGCCTGGCGCTGAGGGGCTCGACGGCCGCGACGCGATGGAATCCGGTGGCCGCGACGCGGGAGGTTCCGGCGGCAGTGGCGCGGGGGGCCCTGGTGCCAGGGGGCACGGCAGTCGCGATGCCGCGGTGGTCGGTGGCCGTGGTGCGGAGATTTCCGGTAGCCGGAGCGCTGGGACCTCCGGCGGCCGGGGCGCCGGGGATCGAGGCACGGGAGGTTCTGCCGGCCGCGATGCCGGGACGGCCGGGGGCCCCGACGCCGCCGGGCCCGGCAGCCGTGGCGCGCTGCCCTCAAGTGCCCGTGCCCGCAACGGAGTTCCCGAGTACGCCCTCACTGGAGTTCCAGAGCCCCATGCCCTCGCCGGTGTCCCCGAACCCCAACCCCTCGACAACAACGACGCGTTGGCGTTGATCAGCAGCAACGCCCTCACCCTGGGGCAGTCCGCTCTCGCCCTGCACGAGTTGCGCGGGCTGATCGGGGCCACCCAGGTCGTCGGGGCGCTCTCGCTGCTCGCCGTCGACGGGTCGCACGAGCCGTATGCCGCGCCCGTGCATGCCGCTCGGCCGCATCGGGGGTCCACCGAAGTCGCCCGGCGGATGCGGGAGTTGATCGGGGCCGCCGACCGGCCGACCCCTCCGCTCGGGCGTATTCAGGACCCGTACGGCTTCCGGTGTCTGCCGCAGATCCATGGGCCCGCGCACGACGCGGCGGACGCGTTGGAGGCGGTGCTCGCGATCGAGATCAACGCCGCCGCCGAGAACCCCTTCATCTCCGCCGAGGACATGACCGCCTACCACCACGGCGGCTTCTACCAGGCCCAACTCGTCCTCGCCCTGGACCACTTCAGGCTCGCGCTCACCCAGGTGGCCCGGCTGTCGACGTCCCGGCTCTCCTCGCTGAACGAGCCCGCGTTCACCCGTCTCAAGCCGTTCCTCGCCGACAACGAGGCCGCGTCCTCCGGCGTGATGATCCTGGAGTACGCCGCCGCTGCCGCCCTCGGCGACCTGCGCGCGTTCTCGGCTCCCGCCTCGCTCGGGCACGCTGTACTCTCCCGGGGCGTCGAGGAACAGGCCAGCTTCGCCTCGCTCGCCGCCCGTCAGACACTGCGCGCCTGCCGCGCGTACCGTCTCGTCGTCGGCTGCGAACTCGTCGCCGCCGTACGGGCGTTGCGCCAGCGCGACCTGCGGCCCGACCCGGAACTCCCGGTCGGCCGCGCGCTGGAGCTGGCCGAATCGGTGCTCGACGACGAGACGGCGGACCGGCCGCTCACGGACGATGTGACGGCGGCGGCAGGACTGCTGGACCGGTTCACCGAGATCTGGAGGGGGAGCACGTCATGAGCGTGGACAGGAGTGTGGACGGGAGCGTGGAGAAGAGCGAGGACGGGAGTGTGGGTGAGGTTGTGGACGGGGCCGTGGGCAGGAGTGTGGGTGTGACCGACAGCCCGGCCGCCCGGCTACAGGCGCTCTTCGAGGGGCACCGGCTCACGCCGACCCAGCGGCGCATCGCGCACAGCATGGTGCGCCGCGCCGCCGACGTGCCGTTCCTCTCCAGCGTCGAACTCGCCGAACTCGCCGGCGTCAGCCAGCCCTCCGTGACCCGCTTCGCGGTCGCCCTCGGCTTCGACGGCTACCCGGCGCTGCGCAAACACCTCCGCGAGGTCGCACCCGCCGAGTCGACCGCGGACACCGCGTCGTACAACGAGTACCAGCAGGCCGTGGAAGCCGAGATCGAAAACCTGAAGCACCTCGCCGAGATACTGGCCGACCCCCGGCCGGTCGCCAAGGCCGGCCGGCTGCTCGCCGCCTCGCGCCCGCTGCCCGTCCTCGGCCTGCGCGCGGCGGCCTCCCAGGCGTACGGCTTCGCGTACTTCGCCGCCAAGGTCCATCCGGACGTACGGCTGCTCAACGAGGGCGGCACGATGATCCACGACCGGATCGACGCGGCCGTCCGCGCCGGCGCCACCGCCCTGCTGTGCTTCGCGCTGCCCCGCCATCCGCGCGAGGTCGTCGACACCCTGGCGTACGCGAGGGAGGCGGGCCTGACCGTCGTCACCGTCGCGGACTCCGCGTTCGCACCCGTCGCCAAGGTCTCCGACCTGCTGATCCCGGCCGCCGTCGGCACCGGCCTCGCCTTCGACACGGCCTGCGCGCCGATGCTGCTGGGCCGCGTCCTCCTGGAGGCGATGTGCGACGACCTGCCGGACGCGCAGGCGAGGCTTGAGGAGTTCGACGCGCGGGCGGCGGCGCGGGGGCTGTTCGTGGAGTGAGACACCCTGTCCCATCCGGTGGCTTCTCAGACTCGTCTCACGTTCGCTCACTAGTCTCCCGGCCGGACAGAGCTGTGCCGGGACGACCAGGAGGCGGGACGTGGCACGCGGAGATCGCAGAGTCCAGGGGCTGGCCCGAGTGGCAGTCGTCGTACGGGCCGGAGCTGCCCCGATGTGGTGGTTCGGGGTGCTGGCGGCGGGTGTCGGAGTACTGCTGCCCGGTATCACCGGGCGCCGGATCGGGGTGATGGCCGGGGCCGCGCTGTTCATCGTCGCGGCGGTCGTGGTGTCGTACGCGCGCCGCAGGCGCTACACCGCGCTGGCCCGCGGTGCCGCCCGGGCCGGGAAGCACGACGTGCTCCAGGACCGTGCGGTGAGCACGCGGAACTGGCGTCGCGCCCACCGCTGGTGGCTCGTCCTCGCCTTCGCCCTCGCGCTGGCCAGTGGGTTCGCCGTGCCCGCGGCGGGCGGCATGCTGCTCGCCGGTGCCGGTACCGGGCTGCGTCTCAAGGCCGCCTGGCTGGGCCGCCGCGAGCGCGCCGACGACGTACTGCTGTGGATCCGGGTCGACTGGCTGGACAAGCGGCACGGCGCCCCCGCCGGCAAGCCGGTCAAGGGCTACCGTTCAACCGGCATCGCCGCGGGCGACGCGACCCCGGGCGGGGCGCGCCGCCGCAGCGACGTCTTCGCCTGACCGGGGCCGGGCTGGACCTCGGGTCGGGCTAGACCTCCAGGTCCGCCTCGATCCTCTTCAACTGGTGCCTGGCCATCGCCAGGTTGGCGCGGGTGGAGTCCAGCACCAGGTAGAGGAACAGGCCGTTGCCACCACGGCCCTTGATCAGGCGGATCAGGTGGTACTGGCTCGACAGGGTGATCAGGATGTCCTCGATCTCGCCCTTCAGGCCGAGGTGCTCCATCGTGCGCAGCTTGGAGCGCACGACGTCGGTGTTCCCGGCGGCGGCGACGCCGAGGTCGAAGGTCTTGCTGCCGCCCATCGTGCCGAGCGCCATACCGCTGGTGTAGTCGACGAGCGCGACCCCGGTCGCGCCCTCGATCGAGGTCAGCGCCTCTTTGAGAGAGGTTTCGGTGTTGGCCATGACAGTGCTCCTTTGGTTCCGTTCAACTTTCCGTGGTGGTGCGCGCGTTGGTGCCTGTGGTGGTGCGTGGTGCGCGCGCTGTTCTCGTTCGTGCGGTGGTGGTTTTCGGGGGCGCCTTGGCGGGCGCCCCGTCGGCCTGCTCCTCGGATGCGGATGTGGCGGTGGCGGTGGCGGTGGCTTGGGCGGTGGCTTCGGCCGCGGCCGCCGCCTCGGCGTCGACCAGTTCCCCGATCCGGGCCCCCGCGCGGCGGCCCTCCAGCAGCAGCCGGCCGACGTGGACACGGTCCTGGGCGAGCACGGTGAGCACGGCGCCCCGGCCCGCCGCGTAGGTCGCGACATAGCCGTAGACCCCGCGCACGATCAGCTCGCGGAAGTCGCCCTGCCCGGTCGCGTCCGCCATCCGTACGGCCACGCCGAGCGCCGTCACGGTCAGCGCGGCCACCCGCTCCGGCTCGACGCCCGGGGTGTCCTGCGCCAGGACGAGACCGTTGACGCCCGCCGCCAGCGCCCCGGTCAGCTGGGGCACACGGGCTCTCAACCGGCGCAGCTCGTCGAGGATCTCTGCCTCGGAGGCCATCGGCTCTCTCCTCTCGGCGCGTGCTCGCTGCCACTCAAAGGGCCTCCAGCGCATCTCTGAGCCTCTTCAGCAATGTGATGTCGGGGTCGGTGACGTCGGGCAGGGGACTGGCGGCGGGCGGGCGCGGCCGGGGCGACACGAGCCCCGCCGACACCAGCCGCCGGACGTCCAGCAGCGTGGGGTACGCCCGCCGCCCCAGCGCCCGCGCGATGTCCGGCGCCGTGCGGACGCCGTCCACCCACGCCAGCACCGCCGCCTGCCGGGCGGTGATCGGCGGGGGCGCGACGGGGTCGGCCCGCACCAGCGGCGCGCCGTCCGTCGCCGCGTCCGGCCAGACGCGGTGCAACAGATCTCGGCGGCGCAGCGTCTCGCGCTCCAGTGCGGCCACCGGAACCGGCCGCACGGAGCCGAGCGGATGCGTGACGCCGTAGCGGAAACGGCCCGGGGTGCTGCTGGGCGCGAGCACGAAGTACGCCGCGTCGTACAGCGCCCCGAGGTGGCACAGTTCCAGCGCGCCCGGGCTCAACTGGCCGCCGTCCAGCAGCAGTCGGGTCGTGGCGTGCCGGTCGTCGGTCGCCTTGGCCGCGGCCTCCCAGGCACCGGCGCGCAGCGTGCCGTGCGCGGTGAGGAGGAGGTCGAGGCCGGGGGCGGACGGGCTTTCGGCGTGCACGACCCGGCCGTCCACGAGATGGAGGCTGCCGCGCTCACGGACGAGGACACCGGTGGCCTTCTCGGCGGCGAGCCGCGTCAGCATCGGCGAGACACCGCCCCAGCCCCGTTCGCCGGCGTCGGCCTTGGCCCGCACGGGCAGCCGGGGCGGCGGGGTGGTGGGCGTGGCCTTGACCGCGGTCATCCCAGCACCAGCCGTCCGGCCATCTCGCCGAGCCGGATGCGGGCCAGCGCGAGATTGCCCTCCGCGCGGGCCAGCCACAGATGCAGGAACACACTGCTGTCGAACGACGTCCGCACGAACCGGAGCACGTGATAGCTGTCCCGGTTGCTGACGATCAGATCCTCCAGCGGGGGATCGTCGGCCTCCTCTCCGTCCGCCCCGACGGACGCGAACGCCCGGTGCTCCGCCGCGAGCCGCGCCAGCTCGGCGGCCTCGGCGGCACTGGCCTCCTGGTCGCCGCCGGGTGACTCCCCGACGACCCCCAGGGCCAGCCCGCTCGTCCAGTCGACCAGCGCGGCGCCCCGGGCACCGGGCAGTCGCATGGCCTCAAGTAAGCACTCGTCGATTCCGGGCACCGTGGCTCCCCTCCCGCCTGCGGTTCGGCTGAGTGACGACGAAGCTACGCACCGTGTGGCCGAGGGGTGAGGGATCTGGCATTTTCCAGTGGAACATGCCCTCGAGTGACTAAGGTGGGTCAACTGACCCCGTTTTCACACGAGTTGCATGGGTCAGTTGAACCCTGCTCGCACCGGTGTGCGTCAACGGCGCCCAGGCGCTCGCAGGGTGGTGAGCGCGGCGGCGTGCGCCCCGCCGGATTCGGCCACGATCTCCGCCACCGTCTGCGGCTCCCGCACGGTCGCGAACGCCATGCCCCCGGCACCGTCCGGCACGAAGCCGTAAACCCCGGGCCGGGCAAGGGAGTTGTAGGCGTAGTGCGTCGCGAAGTAGTACGCCCCGGTGTCCAGCGCCGCCGCGTAGTCACCCTGCTCCAGCAAGGGCAACGCCTGTCCCTCGGCCAGCAGGTCACCCGCGAAGCACGCGGGCCCGGCGACGTCCTGCACCACGTCCGCCCCCGACTTGGGCCGCCCCTTCCCGTCGTAGGCGGCGATCCGCAGCGGCCACGACTGCGGCGCGTACACCGTCCGCGTCGCGACCTGCACGCCCGCGTGGGTGATCGCGATCGGCCGCCCGCCGGCGCTCTTCGTGTACTCGACCCGGGCTACCACCGTGCCCTGCTTGGCCAGCATCGACCGCCCGAACTCGGTCACCAGCCCGTACCGCCCGTCGAACAGCCCCGGCACCGCCTCCCGCAGCAGCCGCGCGTACTGCGCGTACGTCGGGGTCGTCGCGTCCGAACCGAAGTTCACGCCCAGGCCGCCGCCGATGTCGAGCGTGTCGATCTGCCGCCGTCCGAGCCGCGCGTTGATCTCCTCCGCCAGCTCGTACGTCTCCGCGACACCCCGCGCCAGCAACGCCAGCGGGATGCCCTGCGACCCGGTGTGCGCGTGCAGCCGGGTCAGCCACGGCCGCTCCGCGAACGCCCGCACCACCCACTCCCGCGCCCCCTCGTCCCGCAGCGCCACCCCGAACTTCGAGGTCGCGGTCGCCGTGGAGAGCGCGGCGATCGACCCGCCGCCGATCTGCGGATTGACCCGGATGCCGAGCGGGGAGCGGCTGGTGGCGGACCGCATGAGCGCGTCGATGCGCTCCAGCTCCTGCGGATTGTCCGCGTTCACGGCGATCCCCAGCGCCAGCGCCTCCCGCAACTCCGCCGGCGTCTTCGCGGGAGCGTCCAGCACCGTCCGCTCCGGCCGTACGCCCGCCGCCCGCGCGAGGGCCAGCTCACCCGGGCTCGCCACCTCCGCGCCGATGCCCTCGTCGTGCAGCAGTCGCAGCACCGGGACGAGCGGACTCGCCTTCACGGCGAACGCGTGCAGCACGGGCGTCCCGGGTGCCGTCACCGCGTCGAACGCGGCCCGCAGCGCCGCCGCCGACTCCCGGATACCGGCGACGTCCAGGAGCGCGGCGATGGGAGCGCCGGGTCCCAGGAGCCCCTGCTCCACGGCGGCCCGGACGGCTTCGTCCCGGCGGGCGGTGCGTTCGGCGCCGGGATCCATGCGATCCGTGCCGGGACCGGTGCCGTCCGTGTGACCCTGGATTTCGTCGTTCACTGCTGCCCCCGTCATGTCGTTGCCCGTGGTCGTTACATCCAGCCAAACACTCAGAGCCTGCCCACAAGGACGCCCCCATGTATTGACTAGTTCTATTCACGAAGACAGGATGTGAATAGCTGTAGTAGAAAATCCACTGAGAGCAGTCCGCTAGGAGGCAGACCATGTCAGGACCCCGCCCCGTACGAGCACCGCGCGGTACGGAACTGAGCGCCCTGGGATGGCAGCAGGAAGCCGCCCTGCGGATGCTGCAGAACAACCTGGACCCCGAGGTCGCCGAACACCCCGACAAGCTCGTCGTCTACGGCGGCACCGGCAAGGCCGCCCGCGACTGGCGCTCCTTCGACGCCATGGTCCGCACACTGCGCACCCTGAAGCAGGACGAGACGATGCTCGTCCAGTCGGGCCGTCCGGTCGGCGTGATGCAGACCCACGAGTGGGCGCCGCGCGTCCTCATCGCCAACTCCAACCTCGTCGGCGACTGGGCGAACTGGGAGGAGTTCCGGCGCCTTGAGGCCCTCGGACTCACCATGTACGGCCAGATGACCGCCGGTTCCTGGATCTACATCGGCACCCAGGGCATCCTCCAGGGCACCTACGAGACCTTCGCCGCCGTCGCCGCGAAGAAGTTCAACGGCACCCTCGCCGGCACCATCACCCTCACCGCCGGCCTCGGCGGCATGGGCGGCGCCCAGCCCCTCGCGGTCACGATGAACGACGGCGTCGCGATCTGTATCGACGTCGACCCGCGCGCCATCGAACGCCGCATCGAGCACCGCTACCTGGACGTCCGCGCCGACTCCCTCGCGCACGCCCTCCAACTCGCCGTCGAGGCCCGCGACGCCCGCCGCCCGCTCTCCATCGGCCTCCTCGGCAACGCCGCCGAACTGTTCCCGCAGATGCTCGCCGAGGGCGCCCCCATCGACATCGTGACCGACCAGACCTCGGCCCACGACCCGCTGGCCTACCTGCCGATCGGCATCGCATTCGAGGACATGGCCGACGCCGCCGCCAAGGACCCGGCGGGCTTCACCGCCCGCGCCCGCGAGTCCATGGCCAAGCACGTCGAGGCGATGGTCGGCTTCATGGACGCCGGCTCGGAGGTCTTCGACTACGGCAACTCGATCCGGGGCGAGGCCCAACTCGCCGGATACGAGCGGGCGTTCGCCTTCCCCGGCTTCGTCCCCGCCTACATCCGCCCCCTCTTCTCCGAGGGCAAGGGCCCCTTCCGCTGGGCCGCCCTGTCCGGCGAGGCCTCCGACATCCACAAGACCGACAAGGCGATCCTCGACCTCTTCCCGGAGAACGAGTCCCTCCACCGCTGGATCAAGCTGGCCGGCGAACGCGTCCACTTCCAGGGCCTCCCGGCCCGCATCTGCTGGCTCGGCTACGGCGAGCGCGACAAGGCCGGCGAGCGCTTCAACGACATGGTGGCCTCCGGCGAGCTGGCCGCCCCGCTGGTCATCGGCCGCGACCACCTGGACTCCGGCTCCGTCGCCTCCCCCTACCGCGAGACCGAGGCCATGCTCGACGGCTCCGACGCGATCGCCGACTGGCCGTTGCTCAACGCGATGGTCAACGTGGCGTCGGGCGCCTCCTGGGTCTCCATCCACCACGGCGGCGGCGTCGGCATGGGCCGCTCCATCCACGCGGGCCAGGTGACGGTGGCCGACGGCACGCCTCTCGCCGGCGAGAAGATCCGCCGGGTCCTCACGAACGACCCCGGCATGGGCGTCATCCGGCACGTCGACGCCGGCTACGACATCGCGGAGCGGGTCGCGGACGAGCGGGGCGTGCGGGTGCCGATGCGCGAGGGTGGAGACGCGTGACCTTCCACAGCATGTGGGCGGAGTTGCTGCCGATCGGCCGCAACTCCGCCTCCGGCGGCTACCGCCGCTACGCCTGGACCGGCGCCGACGCCGAGTGCCGGGACTGGTTCAAGGCGCAAGCCGAGGCTCGCGGGCTGACCTACGAGCTGGACCGCAACGGCAACCAGTGGGCCTGGCTCGGTGACCCCACCGCCGGGGACGCCGTCGTCACCGGGTCGCACCTCGACTCGGTACCCGACGGCGGGGCCTTCGACGGGCCCCTCGGAGTCGTGTCGTCCTTCGCCGCGCTCGACGAACTGCGCGGCAGGGGAGCGGAGTTCACCAAGCCGCTCGCCATCGTGAACTTCGGTGACGAGGAGGGCGCCCGCTTCGGGCTCGCCTGTGTCGGGTCACGGCTGACCGCCGGGCAGCTCACCGTCGAGCAGGCGCACCGGCTGACCGACGGCGACGGGGTCACGCTGCCGCAGGCCATGGCCACCGCCGGTTACGACGCCGACGCCATCGGCCCCGACCCCGAACGGCTCGCCCGCATCGGCGCGTTCGTCGAGCTCCACGTCGAACAGGGCCGCGCCCTGGACCTCTCCGGCGACCAGGTCGGCATCGCCAGCGTCATCTGGCCGCACGGGCGTTGGCGGTTCGACTTCCGGGGCGAGGCCAACCACGCCGGTACGACGAGGCTGGTGGACCGGCGGGACCCCATGCTGTCGTACGCCGAGACCGTGCTCGCCGCCCGCCGCGAGGCCCAACTCGCGGGCGCCGTAGCCACGTTCGGGAAGATCGCCGTAGAACCGAACGGCGTCAACGCCATCCCCTCCCTGGTGCGCGGCTGGCTCGACTCCCGCGCCGCCGATCAGCGGACCCTCGACACCGTGGTCACCGGCGTCGAGAAGGCGGCCCGCGAGTACGCCGAAGCCCACGGCGTCGACCTGGACGTCGTCCGGGAGTCCTTCACCCCCGTCGTCGAGTTCGACCACGCCCTGCGCGACGAACTCGCCCGGGTCCTGCGGAAGGAGACGGAGCTGAACGTCCCCGTCCTCGGTACCGGTGCCGGACACGACGCCGGAATCCTCTCCGGGAGCATCCCGACCGCCATGCTGTTCGTGCGCAACCCCACGGGCGTCTCGCACTCCCCGGCCGAGTTCGCGGCCGAGGACGACTGCGTGGCCGGGGTGACCGCACTCGCCGACGTACTGGAAGGGCTGGCCTGCAGGTGACGCACCCCACCACGCGGACGTACTGGCTGGAACACGCCTGGCTCGACACCAACGTCGAGCCGGGCGTAGCCCTGGACGTAGCGGACGGCCGTATCACCGCCGTCCGCACCGGAGTTGACGCGCCACCCCCCGGCGCCGAGCCCCTCCGAGGCCTCACCCTCCCCGGTCTCGCCAACGCCCACAGCCACGCCTTCCACCGCGCCCTGCGCGGCACCGTGCAGGTGGGCTCCGGGACCTTCTGGACCTGGCGGGAGCTCATGTACTCCTTCGCCGACCAGCTCACCCCGGACACCTACCACGCACTGGCCCGCGCGGTGTACGCCGAGATGGCGCTGGCCGGGATCACGGCGGTGGGCGAGTTCCACTACGTGCACCACGCCCACGGCGGCACCCCCTACGCCGACCCCAACGCCATGGGCGAGGCCCTCATCGCCGCCGCCTCCGAAGCCGGTATCCGCATCACCCTCCTCGACACCGCCTACCTTTCCTCCGGCTTCGGCCAGCCCCCCAACCGCCACCAGCTCCGCTTCTCCGACGGAAGCGCGGACGCCTGGGCGGAACGCTGTTCACTTCTCAAGGAACGGGATCACGCGAGGATCGGTGCCGCCATCCACTCCGTACGGGCCGTGCCCGCACGGGAGTTGGCGACGGTGGCCCGCTGGGCCGAAGAGCGCCGGGCCCCGCTCCACGTCCACCTCTCCGAGCAGACCGCCGAGAACGACGCCTGCCGCACCGCCCACGACTGCACCCCGACCCAACTCCTCGCCGACCACGGGGTGCTGGGCCCCCGCACCACCGGCGTCCACAACACGCACCTCACGGACGAGGACATCGCGCTGCTGGGGCGCTCGGGCACCGGTACCTGCATGTGCCCGACGACGGAACGGGACCTTGCCGACGGCATCGGCCCGGCGGTCGCCCTCCAACGAGCCGGCTCACCCCTCTCCCTCGGCTCCGACAGCCACGCGGTGATCGACCTGCTCGAAGAGGCCAGAGCGATGGAGCTGAACGAGCGCCTGCGCACCCGCACGAGGGGTCACTGGACGGCGGCGGCCCTGCTCCGCGCGGCTTCGGCGGACGGTCACGCGGCGCTGGGCTGGGAGGAAGCGGGCACGCTGGAGGCAGGCGCGCTCGCCGACTTCACGACGATCGCGCTCGACTCGGTCAGAACAGCGGGGCCGGTGCCCAGGCTCGGTGCCGAGACGGCCGTATTCGCGGCGACGGCAGCGGACGTACGGCACACGGTCGTGGGCGGCCGGCACGTCGTACGCGACGGGGCGCACGCGCTCGTACCGGACGTACCGCAGGCGCTCGCCGCAGCTGTCGAAGCCCTGCGCGCGTAGAGCCGATCGCCCACCCGCGCACCCACGAGGCCACGATCCCCCGCACCCACGAGGACACGATGAGCAGCACCACTGTCATCACCAACATCGCCACGCTGGTCACCAACAACCCCTCCCTGGGTGACGGTTCTCCCCTCGGTCTGATCCAGGACGCGGCCGTCGTCATCGACGGCGACCGCATCGCGTGGACCGGTGAGACAAGCAAAGCACCCGCCACTGACAATCGGGTCGACGCCGGTGGGCGGGCGGTCCTGCCGGGCTTCGTGGACTCCCACTCGCACCTCGTCTTCGCGGGCGACCGCACGCAGGAGTTCAACGCGCGGATGTCCGGGCGGGCGTACAGCGCGGGCGGCATCCGCACGACGGTCGCGGCGACGCGCGCGGCGAGCGACGCGGAACTGGAGGCGAACCTCACCCGCTACCTGGACGAGGCGCTCCGCCAGGGCACGACGACGTTCGAGACGAAGTCGGGCTACGGCCTGACGGTCGCAGATGAGTCCCGAGCCCTCCGGATCGCCGCCGCGCACACGGACGAGGTGACGTACCTCGGCGCACACATCGTCTCGCCGGACTACGCCGACGACCCGGCCGCGTACGTCTCCCTGGTCACCGGCGAGATGCTCGACGCCTGTGCCCCGCACGCCCGTTGGATCGACGTGTTCTGCGAGAAGGGCGCGTTCGACGGCGACCAGGCGCGCGCGATCCTGACGGCGGGCAAGGCGAAGGGCCTGCACCCGCGCATCCACGCCAATCAGTTGTCGTTCGGCCCGGGCGTCCAACTCGCCGTAGAACTGGACGCGGCGAGCGCCGACCACTGCACCCACCTCACGGACGCGGACGTGGACGCGCTGGCGAGCGGCGCGACGGTCGCGACCCTGCTCCCCGGCGCGGAGTTCTCGACGCGCGCGGAGTGGCCGGACGCGCGCCGCCTGCTGGACGCGGGCGTCACGGTCGCGTTGTCGACGGACTGCAACCCGGGCTCCTCCTTCACATCCTCCGTCCCCTTCTGCATCGCGCTCGCGGTACGGGACATGGGGATGACGCCGGACGAGGCGGTGTGGGCGGCTACGGCGGGTGGGGCGGCGGCGCTGCGACGGGATGACGTGGGGCGGATCGCGGTGGGGGCGCGGGCCGACCTGGTGCTGCTGGACGCGCCCAGCCATGTGCATTTGGCTTATCGGCCGGGGGTGCCGTTGGTGAGTGGGGTGTGGCGGCGCGGGGCACGGGTTGTCTGACTGATGTCGGGGCGGGGCTCGGGGGAGGGTCGGGGAGCGGGTGGCCGGTAGGGCAGGCGGTTGGTATCGCGGCGACTGCCACGTGCACTCGACGTGTTCGCACGGCGGTGAGCTGACGCCGGAACGTCTCGCTGTCGAGGCCCGTGCGGCGGGGCTGGATTTCCTGGCGGCGACCGAGCACAACAACGTGGAAACGCATGGCACTTGGGGCCGGTGCGCCGGTGACGATCTGCTGGTGGTTCTGGGGCAGGAGGTCACCACCCGGACCGGGCACTGGCTTGCGCTGGGGGTGCGACCGGGGCAGGTGGTCGACTGGCGGTACGGCGTGCGGGACGGGGTGGTCGGCCGGCATCTCGACGAGGTCCGTCGCGGTGGCGGGTTGTGCGTGGCGGCTCATCCGCACGCGCCGTACGACTCGGGCATGTTCCTGTATCCGTACCAGGGGTTCGACGTGGTCGAGGTCTGGAACGGGCCGTGGAGTTCGGACCTGCCCTGGCAGGCGGACAACGAGGCGGCGTTGGCGGAGTGGGGACGGAGTCTCGGCACGGACATCCGGCGGCAGGGCGGGTGGCGGCCGGTGATGGGGAACAGCGACGCGCATCTGTCGGGCCAGATCGGTGTTCCGCACACCGTCGTGCGGGCCGAGGAGTTGAGTACGGATGCGGTGCTCGCCGGGATTCGTGCCGGGCGGAGTTGGATTGCCGAGTCTGCTGCCGTGGAGTTGTCGTTCACGGTCTCCGCCGGTACCGGTGCTCAACGGGTGGGTGTCGGTGAGCAGTTGGAGGGCGTTCGCGGACCGGTCGTGGCTCGGGTGGGCGTGCGTGGTGTGCCCTCGGGGGCGGTCAGTTTTCACACTGAGCGGGGGAAGGCTCATGTTGCTTCGCTGCCGGGCGCGGGAGTTGGCGTGGTGGAGTGGCGTACCGGTGCGCGAGAGCTGGCATTCATCCGGGTCGAGGTACGGCATCCGGGAGGGCGGATGGCGGCGCTGAGCAACCCGGTAACTCTGCTCTGATCACGGGGTGTTGGGGCTCCCGGCGCACAACGCGTGGTCGATCAGGGCGCTGGCCGCGTTCTCCTGGGCGAGGATGTGTTCCAGGGTGTCACCGCGGGCCTCGGACATGGAGACCACGGCGCTTCGACTGCCGTTGCCGGTGACGCCGTTGAGGGTGATGTAGCCGCCGTCCCCGCCCTCGTGACTCCAGTAGGTTCCTCCGCAGCTCAGGGGGCGTTCGGCCAGACCGAGTCCGTATCGGCCGCCGGGCCACAGTTGTTGGACCTCCGCACTCACGGGGACGGTCCGCTTCATCTCGGTGAGTTGACGTGTCGGCAGCAGATGGCCGGCGAGCAGCGCGCGGAAGAAGGTGTTCTCGTCCCGGGTGGTCGTGACGAACGAGAGGTTCTCGTAGTCCACCGGTATCTGGTCGGTGACGTCCACCACGGAATCGGGCCCGAAGAGTTGATAGGCCTTCGCGTGCGGACGGGGCAGGGTGGACGAAGTACCGCCCCAGCGGGTCTGGTTGAGGCCGAGCGGACGCACGATACGGTCGTCGATCTCCCGGTGGGCGGGTCGGCCGGTGGCCTTCTGGATGATGGTGCCGAGCAGGACGTAACCGGTGTTGGAGTAGCTCCAGCCCTCGCCCGGTGGGAAGTCCGGAGCGTGGGCCATGGCGCGGGCGATCAACTGCTCGGGGCTGTAGACGTCGTAGCGCTGCTGGTAGTACTCCTCCGGCGTGGTGTACCCGGGTAGGTCGTCGTGAATTCCGCTGGTGTGCTGGAGCAGTTGGCGGATGGTGATGCGGGTGCCGTCGTTGCCGTTGCCCCGCACCACACCTGGCAGCCAGCGGTCGACCGTGTCGTCCAGCGACAGCCTGCCCTCGGCCTCCAGCTGAAGTACCACGGTGGCGACCAGGGTCTTGGACGTGCTGGCCATCCGGAAGTAGCCGTCGGAACGGACCGGGCGGCCGGTGTCCAGATCGGCGGTACCGCTGGTGGCGACGGCTTCCCGGCCGTCCGGCGCGACCGTACGAGCCTGCACCCCGCTGACACCGAGGGCGTGGATCGCCTTGGTGTCCCGACGCAACTGCTCCGCGGGGGAGGGGGCAGCAGGTTGGGCTACGGCGATGCCCGCCTCGGTGGCGAGCAGTGTGACGATGCCGAGTGCCAGGGCGAGGTGCTTCCGCAGGGCCGAAGTCATGGCTGAACGCTAGTTTCGGCTTCGGCGGGGGGCGATCCGGTGTGCCTCAGGATCGGAGTGGGGGATAGCCCCCCGGGCGGGGCGTGCTCAGGTGCGGAAGCGGGCTGACTTGACGGCGTGTATGAGGTGCGCCAACGGGGTTGCGTTGATGGTGAGTTCGGTGGTGGGGCTGTCGCTTTCGCGGAGGTGGAGGGTGGTGGGTGAGGTGGCGGCGAGTTCTACGCAGGTGTTGCCTTCGCCGCCACCCGAGAAGGTGGACTTCTGCCAGTGCCTGGGCTGGGGCATACGGGTCCTCGCGCTTCCTTCTGCCTGGTGCCGCTGGTCAGGCCGTTGGGTGGAACGGGTGCCCTGACTTCACGCCGCGTATGAGATGGGCCAACGGGGTGCTGGTGGTGGTGAGTTCGGTGTCGGGGGTGTCGCTCTCTCGGAGGTGGAGGGTGGTGGGTGAGGTGGCGGCGAGTTCTACGCAGGTATTGCCGTCCCCGCCTTCAGAGAAGGAGGACTTCTGCCACTGGGCGGCCTGGGTCATGCTGACGCCTCACAATTCCTTTGCGATTTGGTGGATGAAGTCCCGGGATGCGGCCGGGCCAAGCGCTGTCTTCTCCACTTTATGGAACAGCTGTCGGAAGCGTTCCAGCTGGGATCCGGTGTCCACGAAGGCCGTGCCGTGGGGTGAGTCCCGGAGAACTGTGTCCAGTTGAGTGATCGGTCCGCCGATGTACATCATCGCGCTGCTGGCGCCGGCGAACCCGTCTGTGTCGAACGGGACGAGGCGTACCGTTGCCCGCTCCTCCTCGATGGTCCGGAGGACTTCAAGGAGTTGGGCCCGGGCGACCTGGCGGTCGGCGACGCGGATCCGCAGCGCCGACTCGTGGATGACTGTCTCGTACGTGGCTGGGTCGTCGCCTTCGAGAGCCGCTCTGCGCTGCATGCGGTGCTCGACACGTGGGGCCAGTTCGCTCGGTGGCAGCTCCGGGACCATGTACCCGAAGACGGCACGGGCGTAGTCCGGGGTCTGCATCAGCCCCGGTACATGGGTGATCACGACCTCCCGCAGGAAAGTCGCATGGTGCTCCAACTCGGCTACGTCGAGGAAGACCGGCGGCAGGACACCTCGGTACTCCTCCCACCAACCCCGGGTCCGATCGGCCGCCATTGCCACCAAGGCTTCGACCAGTGACTCGTCCGCGCAGGCGCAGTGCGCTGCCAGCCTGCGCAGACGTTCCTCGCTGATGCCGGAACTGCCTGCCTCGATCTGGCTCATGTGTGTCGAGCTCGAATTCAGCAGGCCTGCAACCTCCTTGGCAGACAACCCGGCTGCCTCCCGCAACCTGCGCAGTTCGGCACCCAGGCGCACCTGGCGTGCGGTGGGTTGGTTCCGCATGGTCATTCCGGTAACTGCCTCTCTGGGACTCCTCGTTCGGGTGTCAGATTACGCGAGCGGCTTGCCCAGGTTGGAATTACTACCCTACCTTCAGTGATGCGACGTACACGCTGCGGAAGCGCACCGCTTCGTCCTGCCATGACGGCTGCGGCAATGCCACCGCCCGCGCCACATCAACCGCCACCCCTCTGGAGCTGACGCATGCCCGAAAACGAGGAAGCCGAGCCCGAACCCTGGGAGTACTCCCTCTCCGTTCCGCACGATCGCCGTGCCGTCACCGTCTGCCGCCGCACCCTGCGCCTCGTCCTCACCGCGCACGGCCTCATCCGGGTCGTGGACACCGCCGAACTCCTCGCGACGGAGCTGGTGGCCAACGCTGTACTGCACACCAAGGGGCCGGTGATGCTCCGGGTGCGGTGGGCGGCAGGGGTGCTGCGGGTCGGCGCGTGGGACGCGGACCCCGAACCCCCTGAACCGCCGGGGCAGTTGGGGGAGCTCTTGGACGCCGAGGCAGGGAGAGGGCTCGCGTTGGTGCGGGCCTGTGCCGACTGCTGGGGGTGGCAGCCGTTGTCCAGGAACGGGCAGCGCGGCAAGTACGTGTGGTGCGAACTGGAGGTGGCGTAGTGCCCAGTTCGTCCCACGAGGCGCTGCACCGGATCTTCCAGAAGGATCCCGCGCCTCTGACCCGTGCCCTTCAGAGCGTGTTACGCATCCCCTTCCCCGAACCGCGTGAGTTCGCCGCCATGAACGTGGACCTCACCGAGATCGAACCGGTCGAGAAACGCGTGGACACGCTGCTCCGGGCGGAGACCGACGACGGGGCCTACCTCCTGGTCGTTGAATCACAGGGCAAGCCCGACGACAGGAAACGCGGCAGCTGGCCGTACTACCTCAGCTACCTGCACGAGAAGTACCGCTGCGAACCGGTGCTCATCGTCATAACCCAGAACAGCGCAACAGCCCGCTGGGCGGCGGAGCCCATTCACCTCGGGGTACGTGGATGCCCCCCGCTGACGGTGCGCCCGTTCGTCCTGGGACCGGACAACGTGCCGGTGATCGTGGACGATCGGGAGGCCGAACGGGACGTACCCCTTGCGGTGCTTTCGGCGATGACACATGGCAAGGGTCCGCAGGCCGCCGCCATACTGGAAAACCTGGCCACCGCCCTGCGGACCATCGACCCGGACAGTGCCGCGGTCTTCGTGCAGTTCGTCGACTCATGCCTGGCAGACCGCCAGGCCCAGCAGATGTGGAGGGACCTGATGACGGCGATGCAGTACTTCTGGCGGCACCCGCTGGCGGAGCAGGTGCGAGGTGAAGGCCGGGAGGAAGGCCGGGAAGAGGGCAGGGAGGAAGGGCGCGCCGAAGGATGGGCGGCTGCCATTCTGCGTACCTTCCAACGGCGTCGGATCGACGTACCTGACAGCGTCCGCGACCGCATCCTCGCCTCCACCGACCTCGACGAACTCGGCACCTGGTTCGACCGCTCCCACGAGGTCGCCGACGCGCGGGAGTTGTTCACCGAGGGGTCCTGAAGCAGAGGGCCGATCCGCCGGGCCTCACCCCGTCCCCCGCCCGGCGGACGCCCGCCCCATCGCCCCGTCCAGATGCGCGATGACAGCCGCCACGTCATCGCTCTCCGTGTGGCGGATCAACTCCAGCGCCGGCCGGACGAGAAGACCCGGCCGCGCGATCAACCGAGCCAGTACCGCAGCCCGCACATCGAGCCGTTCGATGGTCGCCTCGCGTTGCGCCTCCGTCTGGCCGGCCAGCAGGACCGCGTTGTACCAGGCCTCCTGGCGGGACTGGACGACGCTGAAGTCCAGGATCGCCTCGTCCGTACGGCCCCCGACCTTGTCCAGCAGGGACAGGAGCGGGGACAGGGCACCCACCGAGTCCTCCAGCACCAGCACCACCCGCGCGAGGATGTCGTTGATCAGCAGGAAGTCGTGCTGCAGTGCATGGATGTCCTCGCCGGGGCTGGTCCCCGCGGCGGCCACGGCCAGGTCGAGGTTGATGTGCGCGTTCACGCCGAGGATCAGGTGCTGGACGATGACCGTGTCGGAGTCGTCGAGCAGGCCGAACGTCTCGCGCCAGCAGCGCGGTCCGCTCCGGTCGCGGAGCCAGGCGTCGTGCGCTGCGAAGTAGCGGTTGCCGAAGAGCGTGTCGAAGCGGTCCATGCGGGGGCCGTCCTCGAACTGTCCCTCGTGGATGGCCTTGCGGATCTCGACGGTCACCTGTCGGTACAGGGCCGCGAAATACCCCATACGGTCACCGGCGCGGGTCGCCTCCCGCACGATCCCCGCAAGCCCGTCCACGACCTCGTCGATGTTCTGTGCCGCCATGCCAGTGGTACCCGCCATGCCCAACTCCCTTCCCGCAGTGGTCCGTTCGGCCCGCGCACCGGCCGCTGTCCGCAGTGCCGGTCCCCGTCCTACCACCGTCCTCCGGGAGTTGAGCCCCCTTTTCTCAACCTCCCGTGAGCCGTCGTAGCGAGGCACGGGCCGGCGGACCCCACGTGGACTTGCCGCCGGGGCGCCCGTGGTCGCCGGCATGGCCGATGTGGAGGCCCGCGAGGGCGCGCAGCACCGCACAGCCCCGTGCGCGGCGCAGGGTCGCGGCGTCGGGGGTCGGACTGCAAGCCTCGTGGAAGACCTCCGCCGCGCCGTCCGGCAGCAGGATCCAGGCGGCGGCGAGGTCATAGGCGGGGTCGCCGGCGCAGAGGTCGCCGAAGTCGACCACGCCGGAGAACGTGCCGTTCGTGGTCAGGACATTGGCCGGATGGAGGTCGGCGTGCAGCCACAGCGGCGGGCCCGCCCACTCGGGCGCGGCCACGGCGTCCTCCCAGACGGCACGGACGGCGTCCGGGTCGGGGATCAGGCCCAGTTCGGTGGCCGAGGCGAGCCCTCGGGCGAGGCCTTCGGCGTGGTCGGCCAGCGGGCCCCCGCGGTCCCGTCCCGTCGGCGCACCCTCGGGGGCGGGGCGGTGGAGCGCGGTCAGGAAGGCGGCCAGGGCTACGGCCGCCTCCGCGCCGCGCGTCACGGTCACGGGGGCGCGGTCGGCCGGCTCGCCCGGTACCCAGGTGGTGATGAGCCAGGGGCGTGGAAAGCGTTCGGAGGGTTCACCCAGGTGTTGCGGGACCGGGACCGGCAGCGGAAGGTGCGGGGCGAGACCGGGCAGCCAGGCGTGTTCCTTGCGCAGCAGCGCGTCCGCGGACTCCGTCGCCCACGGCAGGCGGACGGCGAGGTCGTCGCCGAGCCGCCACACCTGGTTGTCCCAGCCGAGCGCACCGAGCGTCAGGGGGCGGTCCGCCAGGTCGGGGTACTGCTCGCGCAACAGGCCCCGGATCAGGCCCTCGGTGATGTCCGTCTCGGTGACTGTCATGCGGAGCAACGGTAGTTGGCCTCGGTTTCACCCCGCCGGCTTCCGCTTCCCCTCGCCGGCCTCGGTTTCACCCGGCCCGCCTCCGCTTCCCTCCCGCCCGCGTCCGTTCCCCCCGGCCCGCGTCCGTTCCCCCCGGCCCGCGTCCGCTGCCCCCGGTCGGCCTCCGCTTCCCCCGGCCCGTCTCCGCTTCCCCCCGGCCCGCCTCCGCTCCTCCGGTCGGCCTCCGCCCCCTCGCCCGCCTCCGCCCCCCCCGGCCGCCTCCCGCTTCACCCCGCCCGCCACCGCTGCTCCGCACCCCCGCTGAGCGGCACCAGTGACACGCCCTCCTCCCCGTCCGGCGCCATCCCCGTCAGGATCGCGATCGCCGGCCGGATCACCCCGTCCGCGTCCACCGTGAACCTCAGGTTGTCGCCGTGACTCCCGTCCACGGAATCGCACTCCCAGACGCCGACCCCCTTGTCCACGGACCCCCGGCTGTCCAGGCACAGGTCGGAGTCCGCGGACGACTGCACCACCCCGCGGGCCGAGTCCACCCGCCACAACTGGGTGTCGGACGAGGTGCAGGGGGCCGTGATCACATCCGTGCCCTCCGTCAGGTCGCCGTCGCGGATGTCCAGGCACCGGCCCGTGGAGACGTTCACGACCTGGGCGTACGCGCCGTTCGGCGCGTGAGCGGCCGGAGTCGGTGAGGACGTCGGACTCGCCGATCGCGTCGGCTTCGAACTCCTCGTCGGAGACGGTGACTTGGACGGGGAAGGGCTTGTCGACGGCGTCACCGGGACCGTCGCCGTCACCGTCACCTCGGACGGGGTCGACGGAATCGCCCCCGCGCCCGCCGCCGCTCCCGGCTGTGATGAACCGCCCGGCCGCAGCAGAAAGAACAGCAGCGGCACCAGTGCCACCCCCAGCGCCGCCGAGGCCAGCACCAGTCGACGCGAGGGTGACCAACTCGCCGGAGTCTCAGGGGCGTTGCCCCTCACCTCGTCGCGCCCCCTCATCGCGTACGACGCCCCCGCCCACGGCAACAACCCCTCGGCCAGCGTCGCCCGCGGAGCGTCCCGCAGCGCCGTCAGTTCCTCGTACGCGCCCGTGCAGTGGGCGCAGTGCGCCATGTGGGCGTGCAGGTCGGCGCTGACGCGGGGGTTCTCGGGGCGTACGGACTCCTCGATCAGGCGCCGGAAGTCACCGCAACGCGGGTCGTCGGAGGCGGCCAGGCGGGACTTCAGGCAGACCTGGGCCATGGCCTGGAGGGCCTGTTCGGTGCCGTGGACGACGTCCTCGCGGGTGAGGCCGAGGAAGGCGGCGGTCACGGTTTCCGGTTCCCCGTCGACGATGCCGTACCAGACCAGGCCCTGTGTCCGAGAGGGGAGCGAGAGAAACGCCGGAAGCATGGAAGGTGCCGGGTCCGTCGTGTTCAGGAGCAGGAGCAGGCCGGCATCCAGGCCGGACGAGCGGTCGTCCTGGGACCATGACGCGGCCACCCGCCCGGTCAGCAGCAGGAGTTGGTGCCGCCAGGGGACGGCCGGGTCCACGCCGCGTGCCGTCTCGCGGGCCGCGAGGGTGAACGTCTGTGCCGCCAACTGCCGTGCCGCCGACTCGCTCGTGGTGCACAGGCGGGCGTAGGACAGGACGGACTGGTTGTGCCGGGTGCGGAGTTCTTGCAGGGCCGCGTAGACCGTGGACGTGTCGGCGCGCAGTAGTTCCGTGAGCCGCGCGTCGGGGGCGTGCGTGTGCGCGCCGCCGTCCTCGTCGGAGCGAACCATTCGCCCGCCTCCTCGCACCTGTCCTGACAGACCAGCCAGTTTGTCGGGTGACCATAGTGGTGGAAGGAGACCGGTGGGGAAAGAGGTTTCTGTGGGTAACCCCGGCAACGGTGGGGGAGAGCCCGAGAACGGAGAGGGAGAGTCCGGGAACGGCGGGGGAGAGTCCGGGAACAGCCTGAGCGCGGCGCACGCACACGCGCGCCGCGCTCAGCACAGGCAGGGGAGACGACTCGCGGCCGGCTCCCGGAGGGACCCTGGAGGGACCCGCGGAGGGGGCCGTAGGGCCTACTCCTCGACCGTGAGTCCCTTGCGCAGCCGCACCAGTGTCCGCGACAGCAGCCGCGACACGTGCATCTGCGAGATGCCCAGCTCGTCGCCGATCTCCGACTGCGTCATGTTGGCGACGAAGCGCAGGGAGAGGATCTGCCGGTCCCGGGACGGGAGTTCGGCGATCAGGGGCTTCAACGACTCGACGTACTCGATGCCTTCGAGTCCGTGGTCCTCGTAGCCGATACGGTCCGCGAGGGCGCCCTCGGAGTCGTCCTCCTCGGGTTGCGCGTCAAGTGAGCTGGCCGTGTAGGCATTTGACGCCGCCATGCCCTCGACGACCTCCTCCTTGGAGATCTGGAGGCGCTGAGCCAACTCGGCCACGGTGGGGGCGCGGTCGAGTTGCTGGGCCAGTTCGTCGCCGGCCTTGGCCAGGTCGAGCCGGAGTTCCTGCAGCCGGCGCGGGACGCGCACGGACCACGAGGTGTCGCGGAAGAAGCGCTTGATCTCACCGACGATGGTCGGCATCGCGAAGGTCGGGAACTCGACCCCGCGGCTGAGCTCGAAGCGGTCGATCGCCTTGATCAGGCCGATGGTGCCGACCTGGATGATGTCCTCCATCGGCTCGCTGCGCGAGCGGAAGCGGGAGGCGGCGAACTTGACCAGCGCGAGGTTGAGTTCGACGAGGGTGTTGCGGACGTACGAGTACTCGTACGTGCCTTCCTCGAGCGATTCGAGCCGCTCGAAGAGGGTCTTGGAGAGCGCCCGCGCGTCTACGGCGCCGACCTCGTCGTACGGGGGGATCTCGGGGAGCCCCTCGATGGCATTGGGATCCAGTTGTGCCGGTGGGGGTGTCGACGTCGCTGTCGGGGTAGGCGATGCGTCGAGCCGGGGTGACATGGCGTCCTCCATCGTTCTCGGCATATGGCTGCCGAAGCCGGTGCGTGCACTGCGGAGTGCGGCGCCTCCAAAGCCGGTCGTGTCGGTCGGTCGGTCGTATCGGCACTCGGGTCGAGATCCGGTCGGTGGCCGGACTTGTCCGTCGTGTCGAATGTCCAAATACTTGTCTCTACTAGCCCTACCCGTTTTCCGGAGCCCGCCGCAAGTGCGCTCTGCACCCATATGTCCACTTATGGGCGGTTGTTCGGGTGTTGGAGAGTGTGAGGAAGGCGTAGTGTTCCAGGGCGAACGTCAACAGCCACGACCTCGGGAGAGAGAGACGGCATGGACCGCGGGACGGTCGGCAGCGCACAGTCTGGCCGGCTTCTGGTCGAGGTGCGGAAACAGGGCCTCAGCGCTGTCGTGACACCGGCGGGTGAGTTGGATCACCACACCGCCGATCTGTTGCGCGAGCCGCTGGAGGACCTGCTCGCCCATGGGTACGCACGGCTCGTCGTGGACTGCTCACGGCTGGAGTTCTGCGACTCCACGGGCCTGAACGTACTGCTCGGCGCGCGCCTGAAGGCGGAAGCCGCAGGTGGCGGGGTGCACCTCGCGGGGATGAAGCCCGCGGTGGCGCGCGTGTTCGAGATCACAGGGGCGGAAGCGGTCTTCACCGTCCACGACACCCTCGGGGCCGCCCTCGCCGACGAGTCCGGCTGAGTCCCGTTCTCCCCCGTGCGACCGGCGGATTCCCCGTGCCTCGTCTTCCGTGCCGAGTAAGGGGTGTTTTGCCGGTTCGCTCGGGCAGGAGAACATCTGAACCTGTCGAGACCCCGAGCGACCAAATCGCTCCTGATCCACGTACTGACTCTTGAACACGTACCGACTGACTCTTGAACACGTACCGACTCTTGAATCGTGAACCGGTGAATCGGTGAGGTGAAGCGCTGATGAGCACCACCCGGCCCTACCCGCCGGGCGACCGCCCGGAGTCCGGTGGCGCCGCGGAGGCGCCCGCCGGAGGCGCTGCCGTGCCGTCCGTCGGGGACGACGCCGAACCGGCCGTGGGCCGGAACACCCGCAGACTCAGTTTCGCGGGCGAGAGCGGGGTCGTGCCGTTGGCCCGCGACTTCGCCCGCCAGGCCCTGTACGCCTGGGGCTGGCTGCCCGCCGAGGGCGCCGACCGGCGCGCCGCCGCCGAGGACGTGCTCCTCGTCGTCTCCGAGCTGGTCACCAACGCCTGTCTGCACGCCGAAGGCCCGGACGAGATGTGGATCACCTGCGAGAACAAGGTGATCCGGGTCGAGGTCTCCGACCGCGGCACGGGCCAGCCCGCCCCCAGAACCCCGCACCGCGCGGGCCGCCCCGGCGGCCACGGCATGTTCATCGTGCAGCGGCTGTGCCTGGACTGGGGGGTCGTCCGCGCCCCGGGAGTCACCGGCAAGACGGTATGGGCGGAGCTGGGCGCGCCGGCCTAGCCGGGAAGTCCGTCTCTCCGTGCCCTGACCTGGCCCTCCGCTCGCCCACCTCGGGTTACCTCCGGTCACCCCCTCCACTCGGTCACACCTTCGCGCACGCCGGATCGTCACAACTCCGGCGTGCGCCTTGTCTTCCCTCCTCACGACCCCGGGCGTACCTTGACGGCCGATCTGATGTGCCGTCAGGAATGAGGGGACCGTGTCGTACCAGAAACGAACCGCAGCGCTCGCGTCCGTCGCGGCTCTGGCCGGCTCGGCGGTATTCATGGCCGCCCCCGCAGCCCGGGCCGACGTGGTCGACGTCAACTACAAGTGCCAGACGCCCATCGGCGTCAAGACCGCCGTCTCGCCGATCGACATCAAGGGTGTCAAGAGCGGCAGCGGCTACAAGCTCACCATGTCCTGGCAGAAGGGCGTCTCGTCCAGCCCCGTCGAACTCGGCAAGGGTGCGATGAGCCCGAGCGCCACCATCAAGGTGGGCGGCGCGGACAGCGGCACGGTCTCGGTGTCGGGGCCGGCCAACCAGGCCGCGATCCCCGCCAACACCCCCATCAAAATCAACGACTTGACGGGCACGTACACCCCGAAGGCGTCCGGCAAGGTCACGTTCACGGCGGCCATTCTGACCATCAAGGCCCTCGGTACGACGACGACGTGCACCCCCACCAACAGCCCCGGCCCGTCCCTCACGCTGGACGTCACGTCGGCGAGTGGTTCGTCCGGATCCAGTGGTTCGTCCGGAGCCAGCGGCTCGACGGGTACCAGCGGCACCACCGGTACCGGTACCGATTCCGGCGGCACGCTCCCGAAGACCGGCCCCGACGACTCGGTCATCGCCCTCGGCACGCTCGGCGGCACGGTGCTGCTCGCGGGCGCGGCGGGCACCCTGTGGCTGACCCGGCGCAACCAGACGGCCCGCGCCCGCCGCTGACAGCCCCCTCCAAGCCTGCTGGAGCCGCCCATGCTGTCGTCGACCACCCGCGTCCTGTGTCTGTCCCTCCTCGCCCTCCTGGCGGCCGCGCCCACCGCAACGGCCGCCGAGGGATGGACCGTTGCGCCCGCGGGCGGCGGCCGCCCGACGTTCTACGCCGAGGGCGAGCCCGGCACGACCCTCCAGGACACGGTGTCCGTGACCAACCCCACCGCCCGCCCGATCACGGTACGGCTGCGCGCCACGGGCGTCCCGGTCACCTTCGCCGACACGGGAGTCGGCGTCCCGGCCCGCACCCGGGCCGACATCCCGTTCACGGTGAACGTCCCGGCGACCGCCGCCCCCGGCGACCGCACCGCCACGATCATCGCGCGGGACACGAGCGGTCGCGAGGCGACGGCACGACTCCAACTCCACATATCCGGCCCGGCGTTGTCCGCACTGACCGTCGAGCATGTCGCCGTCCACGGCGACCGCATCACCTACGAACTGGTCAACCGCGGCACCACCCCCCTCACCCCGAGACTCGCCGTCCACGCCACCGGCATCTTCGGCACCCTCCTGGACCGCACCCCCCGCACCCTCCCCGTCCAACTCCCGCCGGGCCAACGCCTGAAGCTCACCGAACCCTGGCCCGGCCACCCCACCCTGGACGCCGTCGACCTGCGCCTCACGGTCACGGCGACGGGCGGCGCCCACGACACGGCGGACGCGTCGGCGCGGTTCGTGCCGTGGGCGGCGGTGGCGACGGCGGGGGGCGCGCTGCTCCTCTTGGGCCTTCTCGTACGACGTCGGCGGCGCCGTACGGATGACGACGATGCGACGGCCGAACACCCGCGTACGGAAGCCGAGTTGACGGGAGCGGTGATGTGAGCGGCAAGGTTCGGATTCCGGCGCTGGTGGCGGTGCTCGCGCTGCTTCTGCTGCCGTTGGCGGGAGCGACGTCCGCCGCGGCGGCGGGCGGGCCGAGTGTGAAGCTCTCCAAGTCGCAGGCGGGAGCGGGTGGTTCGATCACCGTCTCCGGGAGCGGCTGGCGGGCGCGCGCCCTGCTGATGGTGCTGATCTGCGGGCAGGCGACGCCCGCGCGCGGGGTGATCGGCGGTACCAACTCCTGTGCGAACGCGGACGGCAGAGCCGTCACGACGGACGCCAAGGGCATCTTCAGCAAGAAGCTGCCGGTGTCCGAACCGCCGGTGCCGTGCCCGTGCGTGGTGCATGTGGCGACGGTGACGGGGGCGAGCGCGTCGGCGGACACGGTCTTCCAGGTGGCGGGCCACGCGGTCGAACCACTCCCCGCGGAGCCGTCGACCGGACGGCTGTCGGTCCTCTCCGACCCCCGGCTGGACGGTTCGAGCGGGCTGCTGACCTGGTTCGGGGCACCCCCGTCCCGCACGCTGGTCTTCACCGTCGGCAACGCCGGTTCGTCCCCCGTCAAGAACCCCGTGTTCCAAGTCGGCACCTCCCACGGGGTGTTCGCGCCGCAGTGGGACGACCAGCAGTTCAGCGGCACGATCGCGCCCGGCGGGAAGGCGGAGATCAAACTCCCGGTCGAACTCGCGGCCGGGGCGCACGGCGACTACACCGTCTCGATGAAGTACGGCGGCCGGGTGCTCGCCGAACAGCCGTGGGGCGTGGGCCGCCCCTGGGGCGTGACCCTGTTCTGGATCCTGGTCTGCGTGGTCGTACCGGCGGCGGTGTTCCGTATCGGGATGGCCGTGGTGGACCGGCTACGGCCCCGCAAGGCAGCCCGCAGCATGGGCCCGCCCCGGCACCGGAGCCTGAGCGTGCCCGCCCAAGTCACCCTGCGCATGCCGAAGTTCGGCAAGGCGGCCGCCTCCCGGGAAACAGCCGCGGCCGCCCCCACGACCTCGACCCTGCCGTGGTTCACCCCGGACTCCGATCCGGGCACGGCCGGTCGACTCTCCGCACCGCACGACGACAGCCCGACGAGTCCGACGACTCCCACCAGGAAGGGACTTACGTGAGCAAGCGAAGGAGAGTCATACCGGCCGGCGGAGGCGGTGTACGGAGAGCGGGCGCGGCCGCGTTCGCGCTGGTCCTCGGCGGTGCGGGCCTCGCGCTCGGCCTGAGCGCCCAGGCCGCGCAGGCCGCCGAGGTGTCCTACGCCACCCACTGCGTGCCGCCCGCCGGTATCGACCCGGTCGACGGCACCACCAAGGTCGAGATCACCGCGCCCGCCACGGCGAAGGTGGGCGACACGGTCGACGTCGTCTGGAAGTTCACCCAGGCCGCGTCCAAGAACCCCGACATCATCGATCTGCCCGCCAACTCGGTCCAGCCGTCCGGCACTTTGAAGGCCAAGGGTGCGCAGACCGCCGACATCGCGATGCTGGGCCCGCGCGAGAACCCGGCGATCCCCAAGGGCGCGGCGATGACCCTGTCCGACATGACGGGCAAGCTGAAGCTGACGACGGCGGGATCGGTGACGCTGACACCGGACGCGTACACGGTCAACGCGTTCTCGACGGACACGAAGTGCGCACCGACGGCGACGGTCTCGCCTTCGGCGACGATCAATGTGACGGCGGGGGACGGCAGTTCATCGAGCACGTCCCCCACCCCTTCGGACTCGACGTCGGCCTCCGCGTCGGCGTCGGAATCAGCCTCGGAGTCCGCGTCGCCCAGTGATTCGACATCGGCGAGCCCCAGCGACGGCACCGGGACCGGCCAGACGGACTTCACCGGCAAGGAGGTCTCCGTCCCGTACGCGTGCAAGACGCCGATCGGTGACAAGAACGCGACCTCGCCCGTGCAGATCAACGCCAAGAAGGACGGCGGGAGTTACGACCTCACCGTGAAGTTCAACGGGTCGGTGATGGACAGCCCGGCGGACATCCCCGCGGACTCCGTGAAACCGTCGATGGAGGTGGTCCTGGGCGGTGCCGACAGCGGCACGGTCCACGTCGAGGGGCCGACCAACTCCGCCGCCATCAAGTCCGGCGACCCGATCGCGATTCCTGACCTGACCGGCACGTACAAGCCTGGCGCGAGCGGTACGTCGACGCTGTCACCCGGCGTCCTGACGGTCAACGCCCTTGGCACGACGACGACTTGTACGCCCACGAAGTCGGAGGTCTCCCTGACCCTCGACACGACGGAACAGGCGAGCGGAGCGTCGGGCGGCTCCTCGACATCGGGCGGCACGTCGACGTCGACATCCACCTCGGGAGGCCTGGCGGAGACCGGCTCGAACAGCCACGGCGGCCTGAAGGCGCTCGGCCTGGTCTCCGGCACGGCGATCCTTCTGGGCGTGGCGGTGTTCACGTTCATGCCGGGGCGGAGACGACTCCGGTAGACGCGTGCCGGCCCAACGCGGTCGCTGAGAAACGCCGGGAACACGCACAGGGCCGCCACACCCCGAGGGGTGCGGCGGCCCAGGCGCGCTGACGTGGCCGTGGACGAGTGTCAGTGCACGTTGCCCATGAGTTGCCTGACCTTCTTGCGGTACATCCACACCGCCGCGCCCGCGAGGACCGCCAGGACGGCCTGGAGGGCGACGATGCCCGTCTTGTTCAGGTCGACGCCCGCGATGGACAGGAGGCCTGTCGTGGCGTCGCCCGCCGTGACCGCGAGGAACCAGACGCCCATCATCTGGGAGGCGTACTTCGCGGGAGCCATCTTCGTGGTGACGGACAGGCCGACGGGGGAGAGGGTCAACTCGCCGACCGTCTGGACGAAGTAGATCGCCACGAGCCACATCGCCGCCGCCTTGTGACCGCCGTCGGCGATCGCGAGCGGGGCCAGGAAGAGGAAGAAGGACGCGCCGATCAGGACCAGGCCCATCGCGAACTTCGTCGCCGTGCTGGGCTCCTTGCCGCGGCGGGCCAGGGCCAGCCAGGCCCAGGCGAAGACCGGGGCCAGCGCCATGATGAGGACCGGGTTGACGGACTGGTACCAGGAGACCGGGAACTCCCAGCCGAACACGGTGTTCTTGGCCGAGGAGTCGGCGAACAGGGACACCGTCGAGCCGCCCTGGTCGTAGATCATCCAGAAGACGGCCGCGGCCACGAAGAACCAGATGTACGCGGACATCTTCGACTGGTCGGCGCGGTCGAGGGTCTTGTCGCGCTTGATGCGGGCGATGACCACGACGGGGATGAGCAGGCCGGCGACCGTGATCGGGACCAGCAGCCAGTTCAGCGTGTAGTGGCCGGAGAAGCCGACGACCGCGTAGAAGACGACGGCGACGGCGGCCCACAGCGCGGACTTGCGCAGGGTGGCCGTCCTCTCCGCGGCGGACAGCGGCGTGGGGACGATGTCCGAGCGGGAGCTGAGGTGGCGCGTGCCGAGCAGGTACTGGGCGAGGCCGATGGCCATGCCGACCGCGGCGAGCGCGAAGCCGAGGTGCCAGTTGACGTTCTCGCCGACGGTGCCGATGGCCAGCGGCGCGGCGAAGGCACCGATGTTGATGCCGATGTAGAAGAGGGTGAAGCCGCCGTCACGGCGCGGGTCGTCCGGGCCCTCGTAGAGGTGGCCGACCATCGTGGAGATGTTGGCCTTCAGGAGACCGGAACCGATCGCCACCAGGCCCAGGCCCGCGAAGAACGTGCCCGAGGACGGCAGGGCCAGCGTGAGGTGGCCGAGCATGATGATCACGCCCGCGACGGCGACCGTCTTGCGGGGGCCGAGGACCCGGTCCGCGAACCAGCCGCCGGGGAGGGCGAGCAGGTACACGAGGGACAGGTACACCGAGTAGATCGCGGTGGCGGTGGTCGCACTCAGGTGCAGGCCGCCGGGGGCGACCAGGTACAGGGGAAGCAGGGCCCTCATGCCGTAGTAGGAGAAGCGCTCCCACATCTCGGTCATGAAGAGCGTGGCCAGTCCGCGGGGGTGGCCGAAGAAGGTCTGCTCGGAACCGGGGGTGCCCGGAGTCACCGAGTCCTTCGTCAGGCTGGACGCCATGGTCGATCCTTGCTGGTCGGGAGAGCCGCACGCAAAAGGGACCTTCAGCTGTGAATGCTCGCCAAAGGTCCCCGGTGTCACTACAGGCGGTCCAGTCACCATACGGCAGGACACTGCCGTATATGGAAGGACTTGAGACATCGATCACAGGAAGAAGTGGAACCGCGACCGACCTTTCCAAGGTGTTTACAAGGATGGCATCCCACAGGCGCAGGTTCGGACCGGATTCTTCACGCGAGTGAATCCGACTTGCCCCAAGGTAAGAATCACTCGTGGCGATCACACCTCGACCGCTGTCCGAGGCGGACTACCATCACCTCATGACCCGTGTACTGCTCGCCGAGGACGACGCGTCCATCTCGGAGCCGCTGGCCCGCGCTTTGCGACGGGAAGGCTACGAGGTCGAGGTGCGCGAGGACGGACCGACCGCGCTCGACGCCGGCATCCAGGGTGGCATCGACCTGTGTGTCCTGGACCTGGGCCTGCCCGGTATGGACGGCCTGGAAGTCGCCCGCCGACTGCGCGCCGAGGGCCACACCGTCCCCATCCTCATCCTGACCGCACGCGCCGACGAGGTGGACACCGTCGTCGGCCTCGACGCGGGCGCCGACGACTACGTCACCAAACCCTTCCGGCTCGCCGAACTGCTCGCCCGCGTCCGGGCCCTGCTCCGGCGCGGCGCGGCCGAGCCCGCGCAGCCGCCCGCCACGCACGGCGTCCGTATCGACGTCGAGTCCCACCGTGCGTGGATGGGCGACGAGGAACTCCAGCTCACCGCCAAGGAGTTCGACCTGCTGCGGGTGCTCGTGCGGGACGCCGGCCGGGTCGTCACCCGCGACCAGTTGATGCGCGAGGTGTGGGACACGACGTGGTGGTCGTCGACCAAGACCCTCGACATGCACATCTCCTGGCTGCGGAAGAAGCTCGGTGACGATGCGGCCAACCCCCGGTACATCGCCACCGTCCGGGGTGTCGGGTTCCGGTTCGAAAAGAGCTAGGTCGGCTACGCGCGTTGCGCCTGCGCCGTGGGTGGCTCGTGTGGTGTGCGCGACCGGCCGTTGTGTAGGGCTGGTCGCGCCGTTTCCCGCGCCCCTCTCGGGGCGCTGACAGTCGCCGTTTCCCGGAGAGTGCCGTGCGTCGTCGCCTTATCCAGTCCACGCTCGCCGTGGTGCTCGTGGTCATCGCTGTCTTCGGCGTGTCCCTCGTCATCGTCGAGACGCGCACGATCAGCAACAGCGCCCAGGAACGCGTGGATTCCGAGGCGCTGCGGCTGGCCAGCATCGTGGACAGCCGGATACTCGGCGCGGAGATCGTCGACTCCGAGGTGCTGCGTACGCAGGTCACGGAGGACCGCTACGCCGTGATCCGCATCCCGGGCGACCCGGTGATCGAGGTCGGCACCAAGCCGACCGGTGACGTCATCCGCTCCACCGCCAAGGGCGAGGAGGGCGAGACGGTCACCGTGGAGGAGCCGCGCTCGACCGTCACCCGTGAGGTCGGGCGGACGCTGCTGATCATCGGTGCCGTAGCGCTGCTCGCCGTGGTCGCCGCCGTGCTGCTCGCCGTACGGCAGGCCAACCGGCTCGCCTCGCCGCTCACCGACCTCGCGGAGACCGCCGAGCGGCTCGGTTCCGGTGACCCGCGGCCCCGGCACAAGCGGTACAGCGTGCCGGAGCTGGACCGGGTCGCCGACGTCCTCGACTCCTCCGCCGAGCGCATCGCCCGCATGCTCACCGCCGAGCGCAGGCTCGCCGCCGACGCCTCGCACCAGTTGCGTACGCCGCTCACCGCGCTGTCCATGCGGCTGGAGGAGATCACCCTCACCGACGACCCGGACACGGTGAAGGAGGAGGCGACCATCGCGCTGACGCAGGTCGAGCGGCTCACGGACGTCGTGGAGCGGCTGCTGACGAACGCGCGCGACCCTCGTACCGGATCCGCCGTCTCCTTCGACCTCGACGAGGTCATCCAGCAGCAGCTCGCCGAGTGGCGCCCCGCCTACCGCAGCGGGGGGCGCGCGATCGTCAGCTCCGGCAAGCGGCATCTCCAGGCCGTCGGCACCCCGGGCGCCGTCGCGCAGGTGCTGGCCGCGCTGATCGAGAACTCCCTGATGCACGGCGGCGGCACGGTCGCCCTGCGCACCCGCGTCACCGGCAACCAGGCCGTCGTAGAGGTCACGGACGAGGGGCCCGGTGTTCCCACCGACCTCGGCGCCCGCATCTTCGAGCGCACGATCAGTGGCCGCAACTCCACGGGGATCGGGCTGGCGGTCGCGCGGGACCTCGCGGAGGCGGACGGCGGGCGGCTGGAGATGCTTCAGTTGCAGCCGCCGGTGTTCGGTCTCTTCCTGTCGCGTACGCCGCCGACGAAGCGGCCGTCCGCGGAGGAAGAGGAGCCCACGGTCCGCTGAGGGCCGGAGGGCGTGGGTGAGTCAGCTCACGTGCTGCTTGGGGCGGGGGAGCGGCCCACGCTGGGGCTCGATGACGGCCTCCGCCTTCGCGACCGGTTCCCCGGCCGACTCCGCCTCGTCCTCCACCGGCAGCGCCTTGAACACCCAGCTGCGGTACGACCAGAAGCGGAACAGCGTCGCGATGCCGATGCCGAGCACCTTGAAGATGTTGCGCTGGAGCGAGCTGTCCCAGCCGAAGCCGTAGATCGCCGCGAACAGGACGCCGTTCTCGATCACCAGGCCGACGAGGCTGAACGCCAGGAACAGGCTGAGTTCCTTGGTGCGGGCGCTTTTGTCGCGGTCACGGTAGGTGAAGTACCGGAAGCCGACGTAGTTGCACGCGATGGCGACGATCGTCGCGATCACGTTGGCGCGCACGGCCTGCAGGCTGGTCAGATGCCACAGCAGATTCGAGACCGCGAAGTTCACCACGGTGCCCACCACGCCCACCGCGCCGAACTTGGCGACCTCGCGGGCGAGCCGTTTGAAAGGCCCTTCGGAACCAGGCTCCATGGTTGTGCAGGCCCCTGTCTTCTCGGATTCTCGACCCAGCCATGCTAACCACCGCTTTCCCCCGCCGCCCGTGAAGCCGCTCACAGGTCGGAAAGAGACGCGGAAAAGAACGGTAAGAGGTACGGAAATCAGGCCGACGTGGCGTGACCGATACCCTGGGGGAGTGACGTTCCCGGTAGTCGGCATGGTCGGCGGGGGGCAGCTCGCTCGTATGACACACGAGGCGGGCATCCCGCTCGGCATCAAATTCAAGCTCCTCAGTGACACCCCCCAGGATTCCGCGGCGCAGGTCGTCGGCGATGTCGTCATCGGCGACTACCGCGACCTCGGCACGCTGCGTGACTTCGCGCGGGGGTGCGATGTGATCACCTTCGATCACGAACACGTACCCACCGAGCATCTGCGTGCCCTGGAGGCGGACGGCATCCCTGTGCGCCCCGGCCCGGACGCGCTCGTGCACGCCCAGGACAAGGGCGTGATGCGGGCGAAGCTCACGGAGATCGGTGTGCCGTGCCCCAGGCACCGCATCGTGACCGACCCGGCGGACGTGGTCGCGTTCGCGGCGGAGGGGGACGGCTTCCCGGTCGTCCTCAAGACCGTCCGCGGCGGCTACGACGGCAAGGGCGTGTGGGTCGTCGACTCCCCGGAGGAGGCCGCCGATCCGTTCCGCGCCGGCGTCCCCGTCCTCGCCGAGGAGAAGGTCGACTTCGTACGGGAGCTGGCGGCCAACGTCGTACGCTCCCCGCACGGCCAGGCCGTCGCCTACCCGGTCGTCGAGTCCCAGCAGGTCAACGGCGTCTGCGACACGGTCATCGCGCCCGCCCCCGACCTGGACGAGTCCCTCGCGCTCCAGGCCGAGGAGATGGCGCTGCGCATCGCCAAGGAACTCGGGGTCGTCGGCCACCTCGCCGTCGAGCTGTTCCAGACCGGCGACGGCCGCATCCTCGTCAACGAACTCGCGATGCGCCCGCACAACTCCGGTCACTGGACCCAGGACGGCGCGATCACCAGCCAGTTCGCGAACCACGTCCGCGCGGTCCTCGACCTCCCGCTGGGCGATCCGCGCGCACGGGCCCCCTGGACCGTGATGTGTAACGTTCTCGGCGGCGACTACCCGGACATGTACTCCGCGTACCTGCACTGCATGGCCCGGGACCCCCAGCTGAAGATCCACATGTACGGCAAGGACGTGAAGCCCGGCCGCAAGGTGGGCCACGTCAACACCTACGGCGACGACCTGGACGACGTCCTCGAGCGCGCTCGTCACGCAGCCGGCTATCTGAGAGGCACGATCACCGAATGAGCTCCGTCGCTGGACCCGTCGTAGGAATCGTCATGGGGTCGGACTCCGACTGGTCCGTCATGGAGGCCGCCGCGAAGGCCCTCGACGAGTTCGAGATCGCGTACGAGGTCGACGTCCTCTCCGCGCACCGCATGCCCCGCGAGATGATCACGTACGGCGAGCGCGCCGACGGCCGCGGCCTCAAGGTCATCATCGCGGGCGCGGGCGGCGCCGCCCACCTCCCCGGCATGCTCGCCTCGGTGTCCCCGCTCCCGGTGATCGGCGTCCCCGTGCCGCTCAAGTACCTGGACGGCATGGACTCGTTGCTGTCCATCGTGCAGATGCCGGCCGGTGTCCCCGTCGCCACCGTCTCGGTCGCCGGCGCGCGCAACGCGGGCCTGCTCGCCGCCCGCATCCTGGCCACCCACGACGAGGAACTCCTCGTCCGCATGCGGGAGTTCCAGCAGGACCTGAACGACCAGGCCACCGAGAAGGGCAAGCGCCTGCGCGCCAAGGCCGAGGGTTCCGGCAGCGGCTTCGGCTTCGGGAAGTGACGGCGATGACCTCACTCGACGAGGCGCGGGCACTCCTGCGCGAGTTCCCGGTCGTCGACGGGCACAACGACCTGCCCTGGGCCCTGCGCACGCAGGTCGCCTACGACCTCGACGCCCGCGACATCGCCGTCCACCAGAACGCCCATCTGCACACCGACATCCCGCGCCTGCGCGAGGGCGGCGTCGGCGCGCAGTACTGGTCGGTGTACGTCCGCTCGGACCTGCCCGACCCGGTGCCGATGACGCTCGAACAGATCGACTGCGTACGGCAGTTGCTCGCCCGCCACCCGCGGGACCTGGCGCCCGCGCTGACCGCCGCGGACATGGAGTCGGCGCGCGCGGAGGGCCGTATCGCCTCCCTGATGGGTGCGGAGGGCGGGCACTCGATCGCCAACTCCCTCGGCACGCTGCGGGGGTTGTACGCCCTCGGCGTCCGCTACATGACGCTCACCCACAACGACAACGTGGCGTGGGCGGACTCGGCGACGGACGAGCCGGGCGTGGGCGGCCTGTCGGCGTTCGGCCGCGAGGTCGTGCGGGAGATGAACCGCGAGGGCATGCTCGTGGACCTCTCGCACGTGGCGGCGACGACGATGCGCGACGCGCTGGACACGTCGACGGCCCCGGTGATCTTCTCCCACTCCTCGTCGAGGGCGGTCTGCGACCACCCGCGCAACATCCCGGACGACGTGCTGGAGCGCCTCCCCGCCAACGGCGGCATGGCGATGGTGACGTTCGTGCCGAAGTTCGTGCTCCAGGCCGCCGTGGACTGGACGGCCGCGGCCGACGACAACATGCGCGCGCACGGCCTGCACCACCTGGAGACCACGGAGGAGGCGATGAAGGTGCACCGCGCCTTCGAGGAACTCCACCCGCGCCCGGTCGCGACCGTCTCCACCGTCGCCGACCACCTCGACCACATGCGCGAGGCCGCGGGCGTCGACCACCTCGGCATCGGCGGCGACTACGACGGCACGGCCTTCACCCCGGACGGCCTGAACGACGTCTCCGGCTACCCGAACCTCATCGCGGAGCTGCTGGACCGCGGCTGGTCCAGGCCCGACCTGGCCAAGCTGACCTGGCAGAACGCGGTACGGGTGCTGGGCGCGGCGGAGGACGTGGCGCGCGGGATCCAGGCGACGCGGGGTCCGTCGAACGCGACGATCGAGTCGCTCGACGGCTGACCGGCGCGGCGCGGGAGCGCCCACTCCCGCGCCGTACCCCGAACGCCCCGCTCACCAGGTGGCCCCCTCGCGGGCGTGCGACGGTGACCGTACTGCCGTAACGACGTACGGAGCCCGCCATGGCCGACCTCCAGGACCAACTGCACGCGACGACCGAGGTCGGCGAGCTCGACGACTTGGTCCACGAGCCCTTCCCCGCCGGGGTCTTCCCGCCGGACACCGCGGAACCGTACGACCCCGTCTCCGACCCGGCCGCCGCCCCGCTGGAGCGCGCGCACGCCATCCTCGCCGCGCACCCGGTCGCGGACGGCTACAGCGGGCTGCCGTGGGCGCTGCGGCACCTGCCGTGGTTCGACCTGGAGCTCGGCGAGAGTTCCGTGGACACCGATGTGCCGCGGCTGCGCGAGGGACACGTCGGCGCGCTGTTCTGGTCGCTGCACCTGCCCGAGGGCCTCGCCGGGGACCGGGCGGTCGGCGCCACCCTGGAACAGCTCGACCTCGTGAACACGGTGGTCCGCGCCCACCCCGAGGGCCTGCGCCTGGCGTACACCGCCGGCGAGACCACCGACGTGCGCCACTGCGGCCGTATCGCCGTGCTCCTGGGCCCCGCCGGAGCCGCCGCGCTCGGCGACTCCCTGGGCATCCTGCGCTCCCTGCACGCGCTGGGGCTACGGGTCCTCACGCTGTCCGGGGTGTCCTGGGCGAGCGAGGCCGGGCTGACCCGGTTCGGCGAGGAGGTCGTCCGCGAGATGAACCGCCTCGGCGTGCTCGCCGACCTCTCCGGCGCCTCCGACGGCACGATCCGCCGCGCGCTGGCGGTCTCCAAGGCACCGGTGCTGTTCACCCGCTCCGCCGCCCGCACGCTGCGCCCGCACCCGGCCAACCTCTCCGACGAACTCCTCGCCGCGGTCGGCGCCGCCAAGGGCCTGTGCATGGTGCCGCTCACCGCCGAACAGACCGGCCCGTCCGTCCGGGACGTCGCCGACCACCTCGACCACGTCCACGAGGTCGCGGGCCGCGAGTGCGTCGCCCTGTCCGGCACGTACGACGCCGGCACGGCCCATCCGCAGGACCTCGCCGACGCCTCCTGCTACCCGAACCTCATCGCCGAGCTCCTCCACCGCGGCTGGTCCGAGCCCGACCTCGCCCTGCTCAGCTGGGGCAACGTCCAACGCGCCCTGCGCAGCGCCGACTTCACGGCCCGCGCCGCCCAGCAGCGCCGCGAGCCGTCGACGGCGAAGATCGCCGAGCTGGACAGCTGACACGCGGTCGTACGGGTTCTACGGGTGGTCGATCCGGCAGAGGCAGAAGGGATGCCCTGCCGGATCGGCGTACACCCGGAAGTTCTCCTTGTCCTCCTGGTGCAACGGCCGCGCGCCGAGCGCCAACGCCTTCGCCTCCGCGACCTCCAGTTCCTCCCAGGTCGCCCCGGAGTCGAAGTCGAGATGGAGCTGCTGCGGCCGGTCCGCGCGCGGCCACTGGGGCGGGGTGTAGTCCGTCACCCGCTGGAAGGCGAGCCGCGGCCCGTCCGGAATATCGAGTACGACCCACTCGTCGTGCGCGACGTGGGGTGTGCCGCCGAGGATCCCGGCGTAGAACTCGGCGAGCGCGAGCGGGTCGGGGCAGTCGAGCACGGTGGAACGGAAACGTGCCACGGCGGACATGGTGATCTCCCTGGTGTCGGCTGTGACGGCGGTCTCAGCAGGCGCAGAGGCAGAACGGGTGCCCCGCCGGGTCCGCGTACACACGCCACGCGCGCGAGCGGTCCTCGGTGTCCAGCGGCGTCGCGCCCAGCGCCAGTACGCCCTTCTCGGCCGCGTCCAGGTCCGTGACGGTCAGGTCGAGGTGGAACTGCTGGGAGTCGCCGGACGCGGGCCACTTCGGCGGTACGTGCCCGGGCGCCTCCTGGAACGCGAGCGTCCGCCCGCCCGGCAGGTTCAGGTCCACCCAGTCGCCGCCGTCCTCGTCCTCGACGGTGCCGCCGAGGATCCCGGCGTAGAAGCCGGCGAGCGCGCGCGGATCGGGACAGTCCAGGACGACGGCACCCAGCTCGGCGATGGGGGTGGGGGTGGGATCGGTCATGACGGACTCCTCCTAGTTACCTACAGGTGGCGTTAGCCGGTAACGGTTACCTCATGCTCCCGCATTGGAGGTAACGTCGCAAGCATGAGTGAGAGAGTTCCCGCGCCCGGCGACCTGGCCCTGATCGAGGCCCTGGTCAACACGCTGGACCTGGAGGCGGGCACCGACGAACTCGACACGGTGGACGGCCGCGCACGCTTCGGACTCGCGGAGGGGGAGACGGAGTCGGCGCGCGAACTACGCGAATCGCTGCGGGCGACCCTGCTCGCCCACGCGGGCCACCCCCCGCACCGCGAGACCACACCACTCGGCGAACTCCTCGTACGGGCACCGCTGTTGGTGGTGATCGACCCGCACGACGGCTCCGCGCACCTCGGGCCCGCCGACGGGGACCCTTTGCTCTCCCGCGTCGCGTCAGCCATCGCCCGGTCCCTCGCCGAAGGCACCTGGCCCCGCCTCAAGGCCTGCGAAGCCCCCACCTGCCACTGGGCGTACTACGACCGCAGCCCGGCGGGCCGGGGCCGCTGGTGCTCGATGGCGGTCTGCGGCGCGCGCGCGAAGATGCGCCGCTACCGCGCCAAGTAGCCCTCACGAAAGCCGACTTGAGCGGTCCCGACGCCCAGCACAGCCCAGTGGTGCAGAATGCAGCCAGACGCCGGTCCGGCCGACTGAGCCTCGGCCGGACCGGCGTCGTCCGCTCACGGGCGTGTGCCTATGCGGTGGGACGCCCCATCGCCCGGAACGTCCACCCCGCCTTGCGCCACAGTGCCGGGTCGAGGGCGTTGCGGCCGTCCAGGACCACACGGGCGCGTACGGCCTCGCCGAGGGTCGCCGGGTCCAGCTCGCGGAACTCCCGCCACTCCGTCAGGTGCAGGACGATGTCGGCGCCGCGTACGGCCTCCACGGCGGTGTCGGCGTACCCGAGCGTCGGGAAGAGCCGTAGCGCGTTGGGCATGCCCTTCGGGTCGTACACGGTGACCTGGCCGCCCTGGAGGTGGATCTGGCCGGCGACGTTCAGGGCGGGGGAGTCGCGTACGTCGTCGGAGTCCGGCTTGAAGGTCGCGCCGAGGACGGCGACCCGCTTGCCGAGGAAGGAGCCGCCGCCGAGCGCCTCGCGGGTCATCTCGACCATCTGGCCGCGCCGCCGCATGTTGATGGAGTCGATCTCGCGGAGGAACGTGAGCGCCTGGTCGGCGCCCAGTTCACCGGCGCGTGCCATGAACGCCCGGATGTCCTTCGGGAGACAGCCGCCGCCGAAGCCGATCCCGGCCCGCAGGAACTTCTTGCCGATCCGCTCGTCGTGCCCGATCGCCTCCGCCAGCTTCACGACATCTCCGTCCGCGGCCTCGCAGACCTCGGCCATCGCGTTGATGAAGGAGATCTTCGTGGCGAGGAAGGAGTTCGCGGCCGTCTTCACCAGCTCGGCGGTGGGGAAGTCGGTCACGACGAACGGCGACCCGGCAGCGATCGGCTTGGCGTACACCTCGCGCAGCAGCTTCTCGGCCCGCTCGCTCCGGACACCGACCACGATCCGGTCCGGGTGCAGCGTGTCCTGGACGGCGAAGCCCTCACGCAGGAACTCCGGGTTCCAGGCCAGCTCGGCGTCCGCACCGACGGGCGCGTGCGCGGCCAGATACGCGGCCAGCCGGTCCGCCGAGCCCACCGGCACGGTGGACTTGCCGACGACCAGCGCGGGACGCGTGAGATGCGGGGCGAGCAGCTCGAAGGCCCGGTCGACGTACGACATGTCGCAGGCGTACTCGCCGTGCTTCTGCGGGGTGTTCGTGCACATGAAGTGGACGTCGCCGAACTCCGCGACCTCGGCCCAGTCCATGGTGAAGCGCAGCCGCCCGGTGGAGCCCTCGATCCCGGCGACGTGCTTGCGCAACAGCTCCTCAAGGCCCGGCTCGTACATCGGGACCTCACCCCGTTGGAGCATCTCGATCTTCTCTGGGACGACGTCCAGACCGAGCACCTCGTAGCCCAGCTCGGCCATGGCCGCGGCGTGCGTCGCGCCGAGATAGCCGGTGCCGATCACGGTGATCTTGAGGGCCATGAGTGCTCCAGAAGGGGTACGGGGGCGATGCGCGCCCGAGCATAACCGGCGCTCCCACCGGGCACCTTTCCCCCTGTCGCCAAGCTCACGTATCACTCCCGCGGGCGGGCCCCTAAAATTTGGGTTACTTAACGGTAATTAGCATCGTCATCGCAATGAGCACCGTCATCACAGCGTCCTTGGAGCGTGAGAGACCTTGGCCGGATCGGCTGACTTCGACCTGTACCGCCCGTCAGAGGAGCACGACATGCTCCGCGACGCGATCCGCTCACTGGCCGAGGCGAAGATCGCGCCGTACGCCGCAGCGGTGGACGAGGAGTCCCGCTTCCCGCAGGAGGCCCTCGACGCCCTGGTCGCGAACGACCTGCACGCCGTCCACGTACCCGAGGAGTACGGCGGCACCGGCGCGGACGCGCTGGCCACGGTGATCGTGATCGAGGAGGTGGCACGCGTGTGTGCCTCCTCCTCCCTCATCCCCGCGGTGAACAAGCTGGGCTCGCTCCCGGTGATCCTCTCGGGCTCCGAGGACCTGAAGAAGCGGTACATGACCCCGCTCGCCAAGGGCGACGCGATGTTCTCGTACGCCCTCTCCGAGCCGGACGCGGGCTCGGACGCGGCCGGCATGAAGACGAAGGCGGTCCGCGACGGCGACCACTACGTCCTGAACGGCGTGAAGCGCTGGATCACCAACGCGGGCGTCTCCGAGTTCTACACGGTGATGGCGGTGACGGACCCCGAGAAGCGCAGCAAGGGCATCAGCGCCTTCGTCGTCGAGAAGTCCGACGAGGGTGTCTCCTTCGGCGCCCCGGAGAAGAAGCTCGGCATCAAGGGCTCCCCGACCCGCGAGGTCTACCTCGACAACGTCCGCATCCCGGCCGACCGCATGATCGGCGCCGAGGGCACCGGCTTCGCCACCGCGATGAAGACCCTGGACCACACCCGCATCACCATCGCGGCCCAGGCCCTCGGCATCGCCCAGGGCGCCCTCGACTACGCCAAGGGCTACGTCAAGGAGCGCAAGCAGTTCGGCAAGCCGATCGCCGACTTCCAGGGCATCCAGTTCATGCTCGCCGACATGGCCATGAAGATCGAGGCCGCCCGCGCCCTGACCTACCAGGCCGCGGCAGCGTCGGAGCGTGGCGACAAGAACCTCACCTTTCAGGGCGCGGCAGCGAAGTGCTTCGCGTCGGACGTGGCGATGGAGGTGACGGTCGACGCGGTCCAGCTCCTCGGCGGCTACGGCTACACCCGTGACTACCCGGTCGAGCGCATGATGCGCGACGCCAAGATCACCCAGATCTACGAGGGCACGAACCAGGTCCAGCGCATCGTCATGGCCCGCAACCTGCCGTAGCCGACGAGGAGTTACGAGCAGTAGCGGTATCGAGGGCGCCCCCGGTCTCCGGTGGGTGCCCTCACCGTTTCGTCGGGCATGCTGCGGCCCATGACCGACCCGGCACAGACACGGACCGCCTTCGACACCGCCGAACGCACCATGTGGGCCGGCCGCGCCCACGCCTACGCGGCAAGCTTCGCCCGGCTCTGCGCGCACCCCGTGGAACGGCTCCTGGACGCCGCGGAGGTCGAGACGGGGACGCACGTCCTCGACGTCGGCACCGGGACCGGTACGGCGGCCCTGGCCGCGCTGGCGCGGGGCGCGCGGGTGTGTGCCGTGGACGCCGATGCCGGGATGGTGGCGGTCGCGCGGGCGGCGGGGGTGGCGGCGCGGGCCGCCGTACTGCCCGAACTGCCCTTCCCCGACGGCGAGTTCGAGGCCGTCGTGGGCAACTTCGTCGTCAACCACGTCGGCCGCCCCCGCACCGCCCTCGCCGAACTGCGGCGCGTGCTGAAGCCCGGCGGCCGGATCGCGCTGACCCTCTGGGGCGCGCGGAGGGGCGCCGGGCAGGAGCTGTTCGGGCGGGCGTTCGCGGCGGCGGGGGCGGTGATCCCCGCGGACCTGCCGCGGCTCGACCCGGCCGAGGACTTCGTGCGTACGGCGGACGGGTTCGCGGAGCTGCTCCGCGAGGCGGGCTTCACGGACGCCGGGGCCCGCGAGCTGGAGTGGGACCACCGCACCACCGTCGACGAGTGGTGGGGCGGAGCCGCCGCCGGTGTCGCCACCGCCGGGCTCATCGTCACCTCGCAGGACGAGGGGACGGTCGTACGGATCAGGCGGGAGTACGAGCGGTTGGCCGGCGAATTCGCCGCAGGGGAAAATGAGTTGGCCCTGCCGCACATCGCCTTGGTGGCGTGCGGCAGGGCCCGATGACTGTCAGTCCCTCGGTCTCTCAGTTGCCCGAGACCGTGACCTTCTGGTCGTTGTTCAGCTCGTTCACCAGCGTCTTGACCTTCGCCTTGTCCCAGACGAGGTTGCCGCCCGTGGAGCCGGAGATCGGCATGTTCATCGAGGTGCCGTCACCGCCGCTGACGCCCTTCATCGCCCAGAACATGGAGGCCAGGTCCCAGAGCGACATGTCCTTGTCGACGCTCAGCGAGTCCAGGCCCGCGCCCAGCGTCGGGTAGAGCTTGAAGGGGTTCATGAGGGTGCCCGGGGTCGCCACCTGGTGGGCCAGGGCCGACAGGAACTTCTGCTGGTTCTTCGTGCGCTGGAGGTCGGAGGCGGCGAACGCGTGCCGGGTGCGGACGAAGGCCAGGGCCTCCTCGCCGTTCAGCTTCTGCTTGCCCGCCTTGAAGTCGGCGCCCGAGTACGAGTCCTTGAAGCCCTTGTCGATGTCGATCGTGACCCCGCCGACCGCGTCCACGATGTCCGCGAAGCCGTTGAAGCCGATCTCGACGTAGTGGTCGATGTGCAGGCCCATGTTGTACTCGACGGTCCGGACGAGGAGCGTCGGCCCGTCCTCCGCGTACGCCGCGTTGAGCTTCGTCTGCCGGCCCGTGTTCTGGTACGTCTTGCCCGAGGTGGAGCCCACGTACGAAGGGATCGTGACGTTCGAGTCGCGCGGCAGCGAGATCAGGGTGTCGCCGCTGTCGCCCACGTGCAGGATCATCATCGAGTCCGTGCGCTTGCCCGCGGCGGAACCGGTGTGCAGCTTCTTCTTCTCGGCCGCGGACAGCCCCTCGCGGCTGTCGGACCCGACGATCAGGTAGTTCGTGCCGTCGCCCGCCTCCGGCCGGTCGATCACCTTCGACAGGTCGACGTCGCGGTTCAGCTTGGAGTCGGCCCAGAAGTAGGTCGCCACGGAGGTCACGACCAGCACGGTGACCAGGGTGATCGCGCCCCACTTGATACGACGGCGCCAGTTCGGCGGACGGCGCGGTCCACGCCCGCCGGGCCCCTCGGGACCGCCGGAGCCGCCACCGCCGTAGACCTGGCCGGTGTTGTAGCCGTCGTGCCCGTTGTTGTCGTAGCCGCCCTGGCCGTAGCCGTTCTGGCCCTCGTCATAGCCCTGGCCGCCCGTGTACGACGGCTGCGGCGGGACTCCGGCGCCGTACGGCGGGGCCTGCGGGCCGCGTCGTACCTGGCGCATCACACGTGCGCTCTCCGGCTGTGCGTTCGCGCTACCGCGTCCGTACTCGTTGCCGCGGTTGCCGCCGGACCATCCCTCGGGCCAATCGTTCATGGGGCCCAGTGTGCAGGTAGCGGCCATGTCGTTTACAAGGGTCGTAGGAAAATCAGGGCACTGCTGTTGCGAAGCCAACACAAAGTCCGCAGATGTCCACCCCGGCATAGGGTGGCGTCCATGACAGACCTGCCGGGCAAGCCGACGTCCGCCTCCCGGACCACCCTCAGCCACATCATGACGAACGCCGACACGAACCTCCTCGGCACGGTGCACGGCGGGGTCATCATGAAGCTGGTCGACGACGCGGCGGGCGCCGTCGCAGGGCGGCACAGCGGCGGACCGGCGGTGACCGCGTCGATGGACGAGATGGCGTTCCTGGAACCGGTCCGCGTCGGCGACCTCGTCCATGTGAAGGCCCAGGTCAACTGGACCGGGCGGAGCTCCATGGAGGTCGGCGTACGGGTCATGGCCGAGCGGTGGAACGAGTCGACCCCGGCCACCCAGGTCGGCTCCGCGTATCTCGTCTTCGCCGCCGTCGACGCCGACGGCAAGCCCCGCGCGGTGCCGCCGGTCCTCCCGGAGACGGAGCGCGACGAGCGCCGCTACCAGGAGGCCCAGATCCGCCGCACCCACCGCCTGGCCCGCCGCCGCGCCATCATGGAACTGCGCGAGAAGCGGGCCGCGGAGGGTCTCGACGAGTGAGGAACCGGCGTCCGTTCTGTTACGAACGCCTCACTTGGTCCCTGATACCCGCTCTGTTACGAACACCCCACCTCGTCCCCGGTCACCACCCCGAACTCACCCTGCTGCACATCCGTCGCCCGCACCCGCGTGACCTGCTTGAAGTCACTGCCGGCGATCACCTTCAGCACCGGCCCCTGCCCCTTCACCGCCCGCAGCTCGCTCCCGGGCAGCGCCGCGGAGAGGGACTTCGCGGACCGGTCCCAGCGGGGGTCGTAGGCGACGACCGTCCGTCGTACGGCGTGGTCGGCCGCGCTCGTCGGCAGGTGCGTCGTGCGGAAGCCGGTCGCCGCCAGGGCCGCGTCCACGCGCTTGCCGAGACCGCCCGTCGCCGTCCCGTTCTCCACCTGGACCCGGATCTGCTGCGGGGCCACGTCCACCTTCACGGCGTTGGCGTGCGCCGCCTTGTGCACGGCCAGGGGCTTGTCGTCGCGCAGGGCCTGGAAGAGCTTGGCCGCCTTCGCCCGGTCCCATTTCAGGGTGGAGCCGATGCCCTTCACGACGTAGCCCATCTGCCCGATCGGCACGGTGGTGAACTCGGAGGAGGACGGCGAGAAGGTGCGCATCGCCCGCCCCAGGTCGAGGAGTTCGTCGGTGCCGAAGCCCTTGTCCGCGCGGACCGAGCCGAGGACCGCGCGGGTCACGTCACGGAACTTCAGCGGGTTCAGCAGCACCCCGGAGGAGGTGGCCTGGTCGATCAGCGCCGCCAGGAAACGCTGCTGGCGCTTCATCCGGCCGAGGTCGGAGGCGCCGTCGACGTGCCGCGAGCGGACGTACTGGAGGGCCTGCCCGCCCATCAGCGTGTGTGTGCCGGCGGCGAGATCGAGACCCGTGTACGAGTCCTTCATGGGCTCGGCGGTGCAGATCTTCACCCCGCCCAGGACGTCGACCGTCTTCATGAAGCTGGTGAAGTCGACCTCCAGGTAGTGGTCGATCTTCACGTGGGTCATGGACTCGACGGTCTGGACGGTGAGGTTGGGGCCGCCCTCCGCGTACGCCGCGTTGATCTTGATGGGGTGCGGGCCGTGGTGCTCGCCGGTGGTCTGGTCGGTGTGCGGGGGCGTCTCGGCGTAGGAGTCGCGGGGGAGGCTGACGACGCTGGCGCGCTCCCGGTCCTCCGAGATGTGCACGATCATGATCGTGTCGGTGCAGTGACAGGGCGCGCCGCCGAGGTGGTACTGGCGCCGCTCCTGCTCGGTGATCTTGTCGCGGCCGTCGGTGCCGACGAGGAGGACGTTCATGCCGTGGCCCGCGCGCGGGCGGTTCTTCATGTCCTTGAAGGGGTCGACGCGGGAGATGTCGGCGTCGAGGCTGGTGACCACCGCGTGCCCGATCCCGGCGGACGCGAGCACCACCACGGACAGCGTCGTCGCCGCCCGCATGGCCCAGCGCGGCTTCTTCGGCCGTACGGGGGGCCGTGGGCGGCGCTGTGGGGGACGGGCGGCGGGGGAGCGGCGGGGCGGCGTGGGCATGGGGGACACCTCCGCGAGGGCCGAACGTGGGATCTTGAGCACCGTAGGCCGATACGATCTGATACGACCGCCGCCGCCCCGGGCGGGCGCATCCGTGTCCCCCGTTCGCGGTAACGTGAGCCCCCTATGAACGCCAAGCCCGACGTGCGACTCCCCGCCGTTTCTGTGATCATGCCCGTCCTCGACGAGGAGCGGCATCTGCGCGGAGCCGTCCAAGCGATCCTCGCGCAGGAGTACGACGGCGAGATGGAGGTCGTGATCGCCATCGGTCCCTCGAAGGACCGTACGGACGAGATCGCGGCCCAGCTCGTAGCCGAGACCGCGTCTTCTGAGAACAAGCGCGTCCACACCGTCCCGAACCCCACCGGCCGCACGCCCGCCGCCCTCAACGCCGCGATCAAGGCATCCCGCCACCCGATCGTCGTCCGCGTCGACGGCCACGGCATCCTCTCGCCGAACTACATCGCCACCGCCGTACGCCTCCTGGAGGAGACCGGCGCGCAGAACGTCGGCGGCATCATGCACGCCGAGGGCGAGAACGCCTGGGAGGACGCGGTCGCCGCCGCGATGACCTCGAAGATCGGCGTGGGCAACGCGGCCTTCCACACCGGAGGGGAAGCGGGCTCCGCCGAGACGGTCTACCTCGGGGTGTTCCGCCGCGAGGCACTGGAGCAACAGGGCGGCTACAACGAGGAGTTCATCCGCGCCCAGGACTGGGAGCTGAACTTCCGCATCCGCGAGGCCGGCGGCCTGATCTGGTTCTCGCCGGAGCTGCGCGTCTCGTACCGCCCCCGCCCGTCGGTGAAGGCCCTCGCCAAGCAGTACAAGGACTACGGCCGCTGGCGGCACGTCGTCGCCCGCTACCACGAGGGCTCCATCAACCTGCGCTACCTCGCCCCGCCGACCGCCGTCTGCGCGATCGCGGCCGGCATCGTCGTCGGCGCGGCCCTGACCCCGTGGGGCTTCCTGATCCCCGGCGGCTACCTCGCGGCGATCGCGCTCGGCTCACTCCCGGCGGGCAAGGGCCTGTCGCTCAAGGCCCGCCTCCAGATCCCGGTGGCCCTCGCCACCATGCACATGTCGTGGGGCTACGGCTTCCTCACCAGCCCCAAGTCCCTTGCGCGCAGGGTGATCGCGTCCCGGCGCCCCGCGGTACTCAGCTCGACCAGCAGCTGAGCACCGCCACCCGCTTCGGCCCGGACTACGACCAGACGTAGTTCGGGTCGACGTGCATGCACGCCGTGGTGTCCGAACCGTTCAGGGCGTCGGCCGACGTCGGGGTCGTGTCGTCCTCGACCGGTGCCTTGTACTTGGTGCCGGTGCTCCAGTCCGCGCCGACGACCAGGGTGACCCCGGAGACGCTCGTGGACTTCTTCACCGCGCTCATCGGGATGCCGAGGGCCTTGGCGACCCGCTGGGCGTCGCCCTCCAGATCGGCGCTCGGATAGCGGACGACCGTCGTGCCCTCGCTGAGGATCGCCGACGAGTCGGCCACCGCCTCCTTGAAGCCCTTGTCGACGAGGAGCCCGGCCACCGCGGTCGCCCGCCCCCGTACCGCGCTCGTCGTGTCGGTCCGGGTGCCGTTCTCCACCTGTACGGCGATCTTGTCGTCGGCGGCGGCCGGATCGGTGGACGCCTTCGCCGCCGTGGCCGTCTTCTTCTTGTCCTTGCCGTCCAGCGCGATGTCCTCACGGACCAGCCGGAACAGCTTCGCCGCGTCGGCCGGCTTGGGCACCACCCGGCCGCTGCTGGTCGTCGAGTACTCCCACGGCATCGTCGTCATGGTGATCCGGCCCGTCGGAACCTTCTTCAGTTCCTTGCTCAGGTCGTACAGCTTGGCGACCGTCCCGAGGCCGGTGTCGACCGTGAGCGCCTTGGTGGCCGTCTCGGCGAGGCTGCGCAGCTTCGTCGGATTGCTCAGCGTGGCGTTCTCCCGCAACTGCCGGACCATCGAGTTCATGTACTGGTGCTGCGCCTTGGTCCGGGCGATGTCGGTGTCGTCCTCGAAGCCGTAGCGCGTGCGCAGCCACTGCAGGGCCTGCTTGCCCTTCACGGCCGTGGTGCCCTTCTTCAGCTTCAGGCCGGAGCCCTTGCCGGAGGAGGTGTGCGAGTAGATGTTGGCGTCCACGCAGACCGGCACCCCGCCGATCGCGTCCGCCATGGACACCACACCGGCGAAGTCGACCATCATGAAGTGGTCGATGTGGATGTCGGTGAGCTTCTCCCAGGTCGCCACCGTGCAGCCGGGGCCGCCGCGGCCCAGCGAGTCGTTCGTGATGACGTTCGTCTCGGCCGCGTACGTCTTGCCGGTGTCCGGGTCCGTGCACTTGGGGATGTCCGTCAGGGTGTCGCGCGGCATGCTCACGACCGACATGTTCGAGCGGTCCGCCGAGACGTGCAGCAGCATCTGGACGTCGGCGCGGGGCGCGCTGCCGAAGGTGTCCTTCGCGCCGCCGAGCTTCTCGTTCTCCGCGGAGTCCCGCGCGTCCGAACCGATCAGCAGGATGTTCAACGGCTTCTGCCCGGCCGCGTTGGCCTTGGACTCGGCCGCCCGGTCCTTCTCGTCCCCGATGTTCAGGGGGTCTTTCTTGATGTTGTGGTTGAGGTGCTCGTAGTACAGGTATCCGGCGCCGGCCGTCCCGGTTATGACCACCGCGAGGACGATCGCCGACCAGCGCAACGCCCGCCGCCGACCGCCCTTGCGTCTGCCCCCGTCTCCGTCCGACGGTCTCTTCCCGTCCACCGGCGTGAGCGACATCGTGTCCTCAACCGCCGGCACCTCCCCACGCACGCTGCTCTGAGTCAAGTCCCCACCCCTCCCACGCCGCGCCCTGACACACGGGTCCGCCCCGCGCCCCGTTAGACGCGGAACGGACCCGTGTGGTCACTTACTTGGCGCACTCAACCTTGTCCGCCGTGGACTTCTGGACCCCCTCCGGCGTCGACCCCGCGGTCGAGGTGAGCGGAACGCCGGCTCCCTTGAAGTCCTTGCCCAGGGTCAGCGTCATCGCCGGCAGCCCCTGAGAGTTCTGCACACTCTTTCCCGGCTTCATCGCGGACCCCGAAAGACCCATGATGTCGGCGAGCCGTCGAGCCTGGTCCGCCTGGTCGGGTGCGTACTCGAGGGTCGTCTTCGCGAGCGCCGCCGGAGCGTTGCCCGCGTTCTCGGACTTGAGCACGCCCTCATCATTCTGCAGCCACGTAAGAGTTTCCTGTGCGCTGCCGGCTACGGCCCCTCCGTTGAGGATCCGCACCCGCACCGCGGAGGCGGCGGACTTGGTGCCCTTGAGCCGGGCGGCCACGGCGGCCTTCTCCTTCGCGGCCTGCTGCTTGACCGCGGTGAAGGAGGTGTCGCTCTTGATCAACGAGAAGACCTGCGGGGCGGTCGTGTTGTTGAGGACGACCGTCACCGGGGTCTTCTCCGCCGGGTTGTCGACGACCGGCACGGTGGTGAACGTCAGGTTCTTCGGATTGAGCTTGCCCAGCTCAAGACCGAGGTCCTTCAGCTTGCCGATGGAGTCGAGGTTGTCGTCGACGGTCAGCGCCTTGGTGCCGGCCTCGGCCAGCTTCAGCATCTTCGTGGGGTTGGTGAGCGTGGAGTTGGACTTCAGCTTCCGCATCAGCGCGCTCAGGAACTGCTGCTGGAGCGTGATCCGGCTGAGGTCACCGCCGAAGCCGACCGAGTGCCGGGTCCGCACGAAGGCCAGCGCCTGCTCGCCCGAGAGGTTGTGCGTGCCCTTGGACAGCTTCAGATGCGAGTCGGAGTCGTCGATGTTCTTGGCCAGACAGACCTCGACCCCGCCGACCGCGTCCGTCAGCGTCTTCACGGCGTTGAAGTCGGCCACCATGAAGTCGTCGGGCTGGATCCCGGTCAGCTCGGTGACGGTCCGCACGGTGCAGCTCGCCGTACGGCCGTCCTGCCCGAGGCTGGTGTTGAAGCGGACGCTCGTCGTGCCCGGGATGACCTTGGAACTGCCGTCCGACTGGGCCGTCTCGCAGTCCGGGACGTCGGTGATCAGGTCCCGGGGGATGCTCAACGCGGTCGCGTTCGAACGGTCCTTGGACACGTGCAGCAGGATCGTGGTGTCCGCGTGGCCGACGCTGCCGGAGTCGCCGTAGCCCTCGTTGCCCGCGCCGGTGCGCTTGTCGGTGCCGATCACCAGCAGGTTGATGGCCTTGCCCTTGCTGAAGCCACCGGTGCTCGCGCCGTCGTCGGAGACGGACGTGATGTTGTCGTTGAGGTGCTTGATGTAGAGGTAGCCGCCTCCGGCGACGGCGACCAGCACGAGGGCCAGACCGCCGCCGGTCCACATCAGGATCTTCTTGCCCTTGGCCTTCTTCTTCACCGGCCGGCGCCCGCGCCGCCCCGGTGGCTCCTCGGGCACACCCCGCCGTCTGCGCGGCGCCGGCACCTCACGCCCGGGAGTTCTCGGGACCGTCTCCCGCTCCGGCGCCGCCACACTGCGGTTCTGCGCAGTGGCTCTACGGGGCCCCGGCACCGCTGACTGCGGTGTGGAAGGAGTCAGTCGCAGTTCGTATTCACCAGTGTTCGGATTGAGTACCCACTGGTCTGCGGGGTCGATGTTGTCCGCCCGCCCACGGCCTTGCGCGTCCACGGTTTACCGAATCCTCCGTCGGGGCCACGCGGCGCCTTCCCCCTCCAGGCGCTCGGGTCTCGTTCATCCGGTGGGCAAGCACACAGCCCACCGGATCGCTCACACTATCCGTCCAGTTGAGCGGCAAGTGACTGCGGTGACAAATTCCACGTCCCTACAACCGGTCAATCCGTCCTATTTTTCGGAACAAAAGTTCGTCGACTTGGTGATCGCTTTACCCACAGGTGTCTTCGGCGGCCGTGTTCCCGCGAAACGTCGGCACGGGGGTGACCCCCGAACCCGGCACCGTATTAAGGGCGTTTGCGGCGGAATCCTGCGGAACCTGCTTCGTCACCGCGACGGTCGCGTCCGCCCGGAGCCGGGCGAACAGCTTTTCGGCCTCGGGCTCCACGAGCTGGTCGCGATTCGCGTTGTAAATGTACGACTCCCGCGGAACGGTGAGGAATTGCACATGTTCGGTGGGGATGTTCCGCAGCCCGCGCACCAGTTCGTACAAACCACGCAGATTCGCCAATTCCGGATCGGTGGTGAGCGAAGAGGTGGCCGCGTCCAGCACGGGATACAACTTCACCGGATTGAACAGCACGTCGTCGCTCTGCACCTTGTTGACGAGCGCCCCCAGGAACCCCTGCTGACGGTCCATCCGGTCGGTGTCACTGCCGTTCCCGAGCGACTTCCTGGCCCGCACGTACCCGAGCGCCTGCTCCCCGTCGAGCGTGACCCGCCCCGCGGGCAGCCTCAGCTTGGCGGCCTTGTCCCGAATGGGAGCCTTCAGGCAGACCTGCACCCCGTCCACGGCGTCGACCATGTCCTTGAACCCATGGAAGTCCACCACCATGTGATGGTCGATCCGCACGTTCGTCAGCTTCTCCACGGTCCGGATCGTGCACCCCGAACCCCCCACCTGGAACGCGTAGTTGAACATCGCGAACATCGGCTCGCTCCGCGTCCCGTCCGGCCGCAGACACCCCGGTACGTCCACCATCAGGTCCCGCGGCAACGACACGGCGGTCGCACTGCGCCGGTCGGCCGCCAGATGCAACAGGATCGTCGTGTCCGACCGCTCGGTCCCCGAGTCCCGCCCGTACTCCGCGTTCCCGTCCCCGGACCGCGAGTCGGACCCGATCAGCAGAATGTTCTGCGCCCCCTTCACGAGGGCGGTGGGCCGCTCCTTCTCGTACCGGGCGAGTTCGGCGGCGGCGGCGTCGTCGGGCGTGATGTTCGAGTCGAGCTTGGCGTAGACGCCCCATCCGACACCGGCGGCCCCTACGAGGAGTGCGGCCACCCCGACCCCGGCCCACCGCATCCACCGCCGACGCCGCCGCCGTATGAGCCCCGGCCCGGCCGCGGAGGCCCCCGCACCCGGCCCGAGAACGCCTCCTGCGGTGTCGTCGAACACGTGCGGTTCCACCCCTCATGGCCGAGGACGAGCATGTGGTTCTGCCTGTGGTTCTACGTCGGCTTCTGCTCTTACGACCATGGCGTGGATGGGGTGGGGAGGGCGGGCGTTGCTGACCCGTTCGGGTGACTGGTCGCCTTTTGCTTTCAGGGGCGCGGGGCTGTGTCGATTTGCGGCTCCGCCGCGTGGGCGCGACCAGCCCCCACCGGGCCCGCACCCGCCAAACAACCTTCGCCACCCCCTCTCAGAGGCGCGAAACAGTCACCCGCTCACTCTCAACCCGCTTGGCCAAGGACTCCTCACCCAGCTGATCAAGATTCCGGCACAACACCACGGACCCCCCGGAGGCAAGCGGCGCATACAACCCCGAGCTCAACCCCTCCCACGTGTCGTACGAGAGCCCCGACAACACCCGAGCCCCCGCATCCACACCCCCGTCGGCAAGGGCCCGCTCAACAACCTCCGCCCCGGTCAACTCCACCCCACCCACGACCAACGCGGGCTCCCCAGGATCAACCGGCGAGAACGCAACAAACCGATCCCCCTGACTCGGCACCTCGACGGCATAGTCGGCAAACCCGGCCGGAGTCTGCGGAAAACGCCCCCCGAGCGGCCGCAGGGCAAGAGCAACCCGCTCCCCACCACACGCCCGCGCCGCCTCCAACGACTCCGGCCCACTCACCACCACATCGGCGATGCCGGGATCGCCCCCCACGTCCGCGACCACCCCCACGGACGAACACGCCAGCAACCACACCGCCGTCTGCCAGTGCGCCGGCAACAACACCGAGACCCGATCACCGGGCCCGGCCCCGAGATCCCCCTGAAGGAGATTCGCGGTCTTGGCCACCCAATTGGCGAAGGTGGCCACGGACAATTCGACACGTTCCCCCGTGGCGTCGTCGTAGAAGGTCACCAGGGGGCGGCCGGGATCCGCGGCGAGCGCGGAACGCAGCAGGTCGGCAGGGGTGCGATCGGTGGCGTTCACCCGCGCAAGCGTACGCGGACGCCCGTCGCCGCACGCCCCCGCACGGGCGCTCCGGACCACCGGTTCGGACGAACGGCAGCCGACGGTCCGTCAATTCCCGGATAGACAGATATGTATGACTATGTCCAGGATCAGGGGCATGCGTGGATTCCTTGCTTCCTCGATCGGCGTCACCTGCGCGGCCGCACTGGCCCTCCCGCTCACCCTGCCCGCCGCTGCGGCACCGGCACCGGCGACGCAGTCAACGAGCGGCGCGAGAACCGCGTCGACGACCGCCGCACCGGACCTCCCCGGCAGCACCGAGTCGCTGCCCCTCACCCCCCGTACCCGCGACCGCACCCTGGGCGCGGCCCCCGAACAGGGCCTCACCCGTGACGACGTCCACCGTTTCTCCCTCGTCGGCGTCACCTGGACCGACCCCGACACCGAACTGCGCGGCCAGGTCCAGGTCCGCACCCGGGCCACCGGCACCGGCGAGTGGTCCGGCTGGCAGGACATCGACACCCACAACGAGGACCACGGCGCCGACCCCGGCACCGCCGAACGCGACTCGGGCCACGTCCACGGCTCCACGGCCCCGCTGTGGGTGGGCGACTCGGACGGAGTGGACGTACGGGTAAGAGCGAACACGGCGGCGACACGGACCGTAGGAAACATCGGCGAACAGCCGTCAGCGCTCCCCACCGGCCTGCACCTGGAACTGGTGGACCCAGGCGCGGCACAAGACCCAACCGCGGGCGCCCGCCCCGCGACCGCCAACCGCACCGCCACCCCCCGCCTCGCCGCCACCGAGCTCCCGGCACTGAGCAAGCAGGCCACGGAACGGGACATGGTCGCGCTGGGCGCCAAGCTGCAGCCGTACATCGGCCCGCGCCCGCGGATCGTCACCCGGCACGGCTGGGGTGCCGACGAGAAGCTGCGGGAGAAGGGGTTCGTGTACACGAAGCAGGTCAAGGCGGCCTTCGTGCACCACACCGCCACCGGCAACAACTACCGCTGCTCGCAAGCGCCTTCAGTCATTCGCGGTATCTACCGCTACCACGTCAAGAGCAGTGGCTGGCGCGACATCGGCTACAACTTCCTCGTCGACAAGTGCGGGACCATCTACGAGGGCCGCGCCGGGGGAGTGGCGAAGGCGGTCATGGGCGCCCACACCCTCGGTTTCAACACCAACAGCATGGGGATCGCGGTCCTCGGAACCTTCGGCAGCGCCAAACCGTCCTCGGCGGCAGTGACCGCCATCGCCAAGCTCACCGCCTGGAAGCTCGGCCTCTACGGGGTCAATCCGCGCGGCAAGACATACCTGAAGTCCGGTGGTGGCAATCTCTACCGAAAAGGAAAGAACGTACGACTCAATGTGATCTCCGGCCATCGGGACGGGTTCGCCACGGAGTGCCCAGGACGGCAGCTCTACGGCAAGCTCGGCTCGGCCCGCTCCACGTCGGCCCGGTACCAGGGCCGCTGACAGGGGCGGACCGACAGGGGGGCCGGGAAGGGTCTGCGGAACACGCGCGCAGCCGCACGGACACACAGCTGTGCGCGTGCACGGTCTGCATACACTGGCCGGCCGAAAAAACACTTCGGCCGGTCCCGGCAGGAAGCAGAGACGACAGGTGACAGAAGCGATCCTCCTGGTCGGCGGCAAGGGCACCCGGTTGCGCCCGCTCACGGTGCACACCCCGAAGCCGATGGTCAGGGCGGCGGGGGTGCCGTTCCTCACGCATCAGCTGGCGAGAGCGAGAGCGGCGGGCGTTGACCACATCGTCCTGGCCACTTCCTATCTGGCGGAGGTGTTCGAACCGCACTTCGGTGACGGTTCGTCCCTCGGCCTCCACATCGAGTACGTCACGGAGGACGAGCCCCTCGGCACGGGCGGCGCGATCCGCAACGTGGCCTCGCGTCTCCACTCGGGTCCCGACGACCCGGTCCTGATCTTCAACGGCGACATCCTGACGGGCCTGGACATCAGGGCACTGGTCCACACCCACGAGACGACGGGCGCGGACGTCTCCCTCCACCTCACGAAGGTGACGGACCCGCGCGCGTACGGCCTGGTCCCCACGGACGGGACGGGCCGGGTCCTGGCCTTCCTGGAGAAGCCCCAGACCCCCGAGGAGATCGTCACCGACCAGATCAACGCGGGGGCGTACGTCTTCCGCCGCTCGATCATCGACACGATCCCGGCGGGCCGGCCGGTCTCGGTGGAACGGGAGACGTTTCCCGGTCTGCTGGCGGCCGGCGCCCATCTGCAGGGCCTGGTCGACTCGACGTACTGGCTGGACCTGGGCACTCCAGCCGCCTTCGTCCGAGGCTCGGCGGACCTGGTCCTGGGCCGGGCCCCGTCCCCCGCGATCCCCGGCCGCTGCGGGGACCGCCTGGTCCTCCCCACGGCCAGGGTGGCCCACGACGCCAAACTCACGGGCGGCACGGTGGTGGGCGAGGGCGCGTTCGTCGCGGAGGGCGCGAGGGTCTTCGGCTCGACGATCCTGCCGGGCGCGGTCATCGAACCCGGCGCCGTCATCACCGACTCCCTCATCGGCACCCGAGCCGTCGTAGGCGAACGTTCCATCCTCACCGGCACGGTCATCGGAGACGGCGCGATCATCGGCGCCGACAACGAACTCCGGGACGGCATGCGGGTGTGGTGCGATGCGCGGATCCCGGCGGGGGCGGTTCGGTTTTCTTCGGATCAGTGAGGGGTGGTGGGGCGGCAGACGGGGTGGTGGGGCGGTAGGTAGGGGGAGGGAGACGGGAGGGGGAGGGGTGCTGTCCGTGGGGGCTGCGCCCCGCTGCCTTTGGCTGACGAGGCTGTTCGACCTGGGGAGTCGGATGCTGGGCCAGATAGGGGCGTGCCGAGGTGGCTGGTGCCGACGGCCAGGTGTGCTGGGGTGGTCGGTGGTCGTCGTCCCGGCGTATCGAGTGGGTCGTTGGTTGACGTCTAGGTGTGCCGGGTCGGTGGGTGGTCGTCGTCCCGGCGTATCGAGTGGGTCGCTGGTCGACGTTCAGGTGTGCCGGATCGGTCGGAGGTCGTCGTCCAGGCCTAGCGAGTCGGTCGGCGGCTGACATCTCGGCCTACCGAGTCGAGCGCCGGCGGACTTCCAGGTCTGCCTGGTCTGGTGGTGGTCCGCTTCTGGGCGTGCCGAGTTGCTCGGTTGTCGCGCCTGGGCCTACCGAGTCGGACGGTCGTAGATTTCCAAGGTCGCCGGGTCAGTCGGTGATCGACGCCTTGCCGTACCGAGTCGGTTGCCGGTCGGCTTCTTGGCCTACCAAGTCGATCGCTGGTCGACTTCTCGGTCCACTGAGTCGGTCGCCGGCCGACTTTTCGGCCTACCGAGTCGAGCGCCGGCCAACTTCTCGCCCCGAGTCGATCGCCGGTGCACCTCCCGCCCCCCCCGAGTCGGTTGCCGGTGCACCTCCCGGCCCACCGAGTCTGTCGTTGGCCCACCTCTGAACCCACCGAGTCGGGTGGTGGGTGGGCATAGGCTTGGGGGTCTGGGGGCGGAGCCCCCAGGGACGGTGGGTGGGATCCCGGTGACTTCGCAGCTTCCCGGTGTGACCCCGTGGAACCGTGAAACCCCGGGCAAGTTCACAGCTTCCCGATGTCACCCCGTGGCATCTTCGGTGCCCGTCGCGCCGGCGTACGTCCGCTCAGCAGAATCAACCGAGCCGCCCGATGCCGCTGCCCCGCATACGGCTCCAGCAACGACAGCATCACGGAGTCGTCCGCATCCCGGTCCCCGGCCAACGCCCACCCCACGATCCCGGGCAGATGCAGATCCCCCACGGTCACCGCATCCGCCGCCCCATGACTCCGCTGCACGGTCTCCGCGGACGTCCACACCCCCACCCCTGGCACAACCTCCAACCGGGCCCGCGCATCCTCCGCGGACATCGACACCGCCTGCTCAAGCCGCGCAGCGACCCGTACGGCACGCAGGATCGTCGAGGCCCGCTTGTCGTCGACCCCGGCCCGATGCCACTCCCACGACGGAATCAACGCCCACGCACGAGGCGCCGGCATCACCCACATCCGCCCGCCGACAGGACCAGGCCCAGGCGCCGGCACCCCGAACTTCCGTACCAACAACCGCCAGGCCCGATACGCCTCGTCGGTCGTCACCTTCTGCTCCAGTACCGACGGAATCAACGACTCCAGCACCAGCCCGGTCCGCGTCAACCGCAACCCCGGCCGCCGATGCCGAGCCACCGCCACAAGCCGATGCCGAGGCACGAACGCATCAGGATCGTCAGCGGCGCCGAGCATCTCCGGCAACCGCTCCAACAACCACTCCGCCCCCGGCCCCCAGGCCTCCCCGCGCACCTCACTCCCGTGAGCGGAAACCCGCAGCGTCCCGGGCCCGACGGGCGTAAGACTGGCCCGCCACACGGACCCGTCCGCCGTAGCCCGAAACGTGGGATCCCCGGGCCCCCGCCGTAGCGGACCAAGCACCAGCCCAAGATCAAGCGGCCAGTCCGGCACCCACCTCCGCACCCGCCCCGCTTCGCCGACCTGCCGAGGCACACCCCCAGGCACGACAACATCCCCACCCCGCACGGTCGTACGAGTGGGCCGAGGAGCAAATCGTCCGGCCACAGTGAGATCCAGGGTGATGTGAGAGGTCCGAGAGTGTCACGAGCCTAGGCTGTAGCGCCCTTCAGGGGCGCGGGGCTGTGTCCATATGCGGCTCCGCCGCGTGGGCGCGCTCAGCTCCCACTCACCTGCACTCGCACTCGCATACGGTCCCCCCTCAACGGCGATTCACCGCACCTCGATAAACGCCCCCGCATCCCGCTCAGCCCGAGCGGCAGGCGACGCGGCCGCATGCCCCACAGCCACCGCCCCCATCGGATCCCAGCCCTCCGGCAGCCCCAACACCTTCCGCACGACATCCCGGCAGAACATCGTCGACGAGACCCACGCCGACCCCAGCCGCTCCCCGGCCAACGCCACCAGGAAGTTCTGCACGCCGGCCCCCGCCGCCACCACGAACATCTCCCGCTCGGCCCCGTCCCGCCGCGCGTCCCCGTACGTGTGCGACCCGTCCATGACGAGACACGGCACCACCAGATACGGCGCCCCGCGCAACACGTCCCCGCGCCGCACCCGCTTCGCGATGGACTCCTCGGACTTCCCGTCCCGCCGCAGATCCGCGATCCACGCGTCCCGCATCGCGTCCAGCAGCGAGGTCCGCGACTCCGCGGACTCCAGCAGCACGAACCGCCACGGCGTCGTGTGATGCGGCGCCGGCGCGGTCACCGCCGCGGCCACGGCCCGCCGTACGGCACCGGGATCGACCGCCTCGTCGGTGAAGGCCCGCACCGTACGACGCTGGGTCACCGCCTCCCGTACCGCCTCCGACGTCCCGAGCCGGAACATGTCGTCACGCCCGCCCCGAACCATCGCCCGCGCGCCCAACCCGTCGTCCTCGGAGGCCACGACATGCGGCAGCCCCCGCACCACGGCGACCGGCAACCCCGCGGCCTTGCCCTTGACGAGATCACCGGCGGCGGCCAGTTCGTCCGCCGTGGCCACGACCGTCGCGCTCAGCGGATTGCCGTAGGCATCCGTGCCCCCGCGCAGATCGTCCAGCACGCGCACCCCGGCGGCGCCGATCGCGACGTCGGTGAGCCCCGTGCGCCACGGTCGCCCGAAGGTGTCGGTGACGACGACGCCGATGGTGACGCCGAGCGCGTCCCGCAGCCCGTCGCGGATCGCGCGCGCGGACGCGTCCGGGTCCTCGGGCAGCAACAGCACGGTCCCGGCAGGGGTGTTGGAGGCGTCGACACCGGCGGCGGCCATGATCAGCCCCTGCCGGTTCTCCACGATCCGCAGGGGCCCGCGCCGCGCCACGACCCGTACGGTCTCGGCGTCGATCGCGGCCTCCCGGTCGGCCGCCTCCACGATCCGCCCCTCCGCCTTGGACACGATCTTCGAGGTGACGAGCAGCACGTCCCCGTCGACGAGCCCGGGCTCGGCCGCGGCGATCAGCTTGGCCAGATCGTCCCCGGCCGCCACCTCGGGCATCCCGGGCACCGCCCAGACCCGGTACCCCTCCACCGGCGCCACCTCGCTCATACCGCCCGCACCTCCTCCGCCAGCGCCAGCGCCTCCCGCGCCATCCGCGCGGTCGCCTCGGTGTCGGTCATCATCAGCGGCACGGCCCGGCAGCGGATCCCGGCCGCCTCGACCTCCGCTACGGCGGCCGCGTCCACGGTGTCGACGAGCCAGCCGTCGAGGAGCCCCGAGCCGTAGTGCTCGGCCACCGCCGTGGCCGTGGACTCCACGCCCACCGCCGCGAGCACCTTGTCGGCCATCCCGCGCACGGGCGCGTCCCCGACGATCGGGGAGAGGCCGACCACGGGCACCCCGGCCTCGGCGATCGCCTCCCGGATGCCGGGCACGGCGAGGATGGTGCCGACGGAGACGACCGGGTTGGACGGCGGGAAGAGGATGACGTCCGCCTCCGCGATCGCCTCCAGGACGCCGGGCGCGGGCTTGGCCTGCTCGGCCCCGACCGGCACGACCGCCTCGGCGGCCACCGACGCGCGCAGCCGTACCCAGTACTCCTGGAAGTGGATCACCTTGCGCTCGCCGTCCACCTCGACGGCGACATGCGTCTCGACGCGGTCGTCCGTCATGGGGATCAGCCGCACCCCGGGCTGCCACCGGTCGCACAGTGCCTCGGTGACCGCGCTCAGCGGGAAGCCGGCGCCGATCATCTGGGTCCGCACGATGTGCGTGGCGAAGTCCCGGTCGCCGAGCCCGAACCACTCGGGCCCGACCCCGTACGCCCCGAGCTCCTCCTTGAGGTGGAAGGTCTCGTCGGCGCGACCCCAGCCCTGCTCCTCGTTGATGCCGCCGCCGAGCGTGTACATCACCGTGTCGAGGTCCGGGCAGACCTTCAGCCCGAAGAGGTGGATGTCGTCCCCCGTGTTGCCGATCACCGTGATGTCCGCGTCCGGCACGGCCTGCTTGAGACCGCGCAGGAACCGGGCACCACCGATACCGCCTGCCAGAACCACAATGCGCATGGGGACAAGTCTTGCAGGCGGGTGTGACAACGCGGCAGGCAGTCACCGCATCGAGGGCCGGACGGCCACCACGTGACCGGTTCCGATCAGGCGGTCACGGCATCGACCGGTTCGGACCCGGTGCGCCGCGCGCAGGCCGTGTGCATCGGCATCTCGGTCAGGCCCGGGAAGTAGACGTGCAGGCTTATGGCCGGTTCGAGGGTGTCGTTGACGACCTCGTGGACGTACCCCGGCGCGAACACCCGCTGCGCGCCCGCCCCCAACGCGCGCGTGCCCCGTTCGGTGCGCTCGGTCAGCGTGCCGTCCAGGACGGTCAGCACACCGGAGGAGCGGCCGTGGTCGTGCAGCCCGCTGCCCTGTCCGGGCACCCAGGACAGCAGCCACACCTCGTAGCCGGGGCCGGTGTGCAGCCGGTGGTACCAGCGGGTCGTCGCGTCGTACTCGACGAGGTGCTCCCACTGGGCGCGGTCGGCCGCGAGGGAGCGCGCCAGGCCAACGAACTCGGCCACGGTGGCAGGGTGTTCGCGCGGCGGCTGGAGAAGGTGCGGGACTTCGAGGATGTCGCCGGCGATCTGGAGGTCGCTGTCGCTGTTCATGGGGGTGCGGTGGTTCCTCGGCGTAAGTAAGTAACGGCGGGGGTTGGGTGTCACCAAACAGACAAGCAAGTGGGGCCGGAGCGCGTGGGGCTCAACAGCCGGAACAGCAACAACAGCTACAGCGAGCGTGGGCAGCACCGAGGGACCCGGCGGTGCGGGTCGAGGTGAGTGCCAAGTTCGCGAGCATGCCCACAAGGACAGCGGTTCACACCCGCACTGTCAACTCGACGCCCGGTATGTGGGACATGTTTCACCTCATCCGGTTCATCTCCCAGCTGAAAGGTTTGTTCATGCGTCTACCGGGACACATGGCGCACAACCGGGCGCACAAACCCCAGTGGAACGAGATCGAACTCCTGGGCGTCCTCCCCCGTACAGGCTCCGTCTCGGGGTAGGAGGCGCTCGGGGGGTCTCTTCTGCTTGTCAAGGTTTATGCCGATTTGAACACTTTCCGCTAGCCCTTGGTTCCGCAGAGTGAATAAGGGGCCCAATAGCAGATCTCGGCTTGACTCGCCCGGAGCAGCACACTTGTAATTTCACTCGTGTCGTTCAGCCGACATCGGTAACGGCTACATCACGGGGACGCGAAAGACAGACGAGGGGCGCACATGACCGAGCTGGTGCAGCAACTGCTGGTCGACGACGCGGACGAGGAACTCGGCTGGCAGGAGCGCGCGCTGTGCGCCCAGACCGACCCCGAGTCCTTCTTCCCCGAGAAGGGCGGCTCCACCCGCGAGGCCAAGAAGGTCTGCCTGGCCTGCGAGGTCCGCTCCGAGTGCCTCGAATACGCCCTCGCCAACGACGAACGCTTCGGCATCTGGGGCGGCCTCTCCGAGCGGGAACGCCGTCGGCTCAAGAAGGCCGCCGTCTGAAGCCGGACGGCACACCTCAAGACATACCTCGGGACGTACTGAACGGCCCGTCGCAGCTGGGTTATCCACAGGCGGCGGGCCGTCGCCATGCCCAGCCGATAGTGTGGGCGCTCGTCCGAGACGTATCGCAGTCCCCTCGGGACGCGGGCGTCCACCGCAGTCCATCGAACCGGGGCCCGTACCTCGATGTCCGTGCACAGCCACACGGCAGCCCAACACGACGCTGCCACTCCTGAGTTCCCGCGTCACGTGGTGACCGCGGTGCTCGTCTCCCACGACGGCGCCCGCTGGCTGCCCGACGCGCTCGCCGGGCTGCTCGGTCAGGAGCGCCCCGTGCAGAGCGTCATGGCCGCCGACACCGGCAGCGCGGACGACTCCGCCCAGCTGGTCACCGACGCCCTCGGCGCCGACCGCGTGCTCCACCTCGCCCGGCGCACCGGCTTCGGCCAGGCCGTCGAGGAGGCCAACCGCACCGCACCGCTGCTGACCCCGGACGAGCTGCCGTACCTGAAGCGCCCCAGCGGCTGGGACCCCGTCACGCGCACGTGGCGCGACGACGCCTACGACATGCCCGAACTCCCGTACGGCGAACCCGTCCAGTGGCTGTGGCTGCTGCACGACGACTCCGCCCCGGAGCCGGACGCCCTGGCGCAACTGCTGCGGGTCGTGGACCAGGAGTACGAACTGGGCCGCGACGACGTGGCCGTCGTAGGCCCCAAGCTGCGCGGCTGGTACGACCGGCGGCAGCTGCTGGAGGTCGGCGTCACCATCGCCCACTCCGGCCGCCGCTGGACCGGCCTCGACCGCCGCGAACAGGACCAGGGCCAGCACGACCACGTACGGCCCGTGCTGTCCGTGTCCACCGCCGGCATGCTCGTCCGGCGCGACGTCTTCGACGAACTCGGCGGCTTCGACCGCCGGCTGCCCCTGATGCGCGACGACGTCGACCTGTGCTGGCGCGCCACCGCCGCCGGCCACCGCGTCCTCGTCGCCCCCGAGGCGGTCGTACGGCACGCCGAGGCGGCCTCCCGCGAGCGCCGCGCCGTCGACTGCGCGGGGCGCACCGTCGCCTCCCCGCACAAGGTCGACAAGGCCGGCGCCGTCTACACCCTGCTCGTCAACAGCCGTACGTCCGTGCTGCCCTGGGTCCTCTTCAGGGTCGTCGTCGGCACCCTGCTGCGCACTGTCGCCAACCTCGTCGGCAAGGTTCCCGGACAGGCCCTCGACGAGATCCGCGGCCTCCTGGGGACCCTGCTGCGCCCCGAGCGGATCCTCGCCGGGCGGCGCAGGCGAAGCGGCGCGCAGATCGACAAGGCCGAACTGCGGCCCCTGTTCCCGCCGCCCGGCGCGACCGTGCGGGCCACCTTCGAACAGGCCGCCGCCAGCTTCGTCGACACCTCCGACCCCGAGATCACCTCCGGAGCCGGCCGGCACGGCGGCGCCGTCGAGTCCGGACCCGGCGGCGACGACGCGGACTTCCTGGAGATCGAGCAGTTCGCGCGCGTGAAGCGCATCGCCCGCAAGCCGGGCCCGGTGCTGTTCCTGGTGCTGCTGCTCGTCTCGCTCGTCGCCTGCCGCGGCCTGCTCGCCAGCGGCGCGCTCACGGGCGGCGCGCTGCTGCCAGCCCCGGGCGACTCCAGCGAGCTGTGGTCCCGCTTCCTGGACTCCTGGCACCCGGTGGGCGTCGGCGGCACCCCGTCCGCGCCGCCGTACCTCGCGCTCGTCGCGATGCTCTCCTCGCTGCTCTTCGGCTCGACCGGCCTCGCGGTCACGGTCCTGCTGGTCGCCTCGGTCCCGCTCGCCGGGTTCACCGCCTACTTCGCCTCCCGCCCGCTCGTCGAGTCCCGGCTGCTGCGCGCGTGGGCGGCCGTCGTCTACGCCTTCCTGCCCGCCGCCACAGGCGCCCTCGCGGGCGGCCACATCGGCACCGCCGTCCTGGCCATACTGCTCCCGCTGATGGCCCGCGCGGGCATCGCGGCCAGCGGCCTCACCCACACCTCCGGGTCCCGCGGCAGCTGGCGCGCCACCTGGGCGTACGCCCTGCTCCTGACGATCACCACGGCCTTCACGCCGATCATCTGGCCCATCACGCTGCTCCTGGGCGTCGCGCTGCTGGCCGTGCGCCGCGGCGACCTCGTCGGCTACGGACCGCGCTTCCTGGCCCAGTACGGCACCCCGCTGCTGATCCTGGCGCCCTGGTCGCTGACCCTGCTCCCGTTCGGCTTCTTCCAGCAGGCAGGCCTGGAGTACGGCTCCGGGTCCGCGTCCCCCCTCGACCTGCTCGGCGCCAGCCCGGGCGGCCCCGGCACGGTCAGCGGCCTGATGCTCGTCGGCATCGTCCTGGCCGCGCTCGCCGCCCTGCTGCGCACTGAGCGTCAGTTCGGCATCTGGACGGCCTGGGGCGTCGCCCTGGTGGGCCTCGTCTTCGCCGTCCTGTCCAACAGCTCCACCTGGGCGGGCCCCGCGACCCTCGTCTACGGCCTCGCCCTCCTCGCCGCCGCCGCGCTCGGCGCTGACGGGGCACGCGCGCGTGTGGCCGAGCAGAGCTTCGGCTGGCGCCAGCCGGTGGCCGTCCTGATCGCCTTCGCCTCGGCCGCGGGCCCGCTGCTCGTCGCCGCCGGCTGGATGATCCGCGGCGCCGACGGCCCCCTGGAACGCCACGACCCGACCCAGGTGCCCGCGTTCGTCGCCGAGGAGAGCGGGACCCAGGACCAGGCCCGCACCCTCGTCCTCGACAGCGACTCCGCCGCGCACGTCGGCTACATGCTGGTGCGCGGCTCCGGCGCCCGCATGGGAGACGGTGAGTTCGCCGCGGCGGACGGCGAGAACACCAAGCTCGACAAGGTCGTCGCCAACCTCGTCGCCGGCTCCGGCGCCGACCAGGCCGACGAACTCGGCGGCTTCGCCGTGCGCTACGTCCTCGTCCACAAGGGCGCGCCCCGCGAGGTCAGCCGCATCTTGGACGCCACTCCCGGCCTCAGCAGGCTCAGCCAGGCCGACGGCAGCGCCCTGTGGCGGGTGAACGAGGAGGTCTCCCGCGCGGCGATCGTCGCCGGCTCCGCCGCCCCGAAGCCCGTCGCCGCCGGACCCGTCGACATCCACACCACGATCCCGTCCGGTGCCACCGGCCGCGTTCTGCGCCTCGCCGACTCGGCCGCCACGGGCTGGACGGCCACCCTGGACGGCGAGCCGCTCACCCGCACCACGGTCGACGGCTGGGCCCAGGGCTTCCAACTCCCCGCCTCCGGCGGCAAGTTGGACGTCACCTACGACGACCCGATCGGGCACACCGCGTGGCTGTGGACACAGGGCGCGCTCGCCCTCGTCCTCGTCGTGCTCGCCCTCCCGGGCCGCCGTCGCGAGATCGACGACGACCTCCCCGAGGAGGAGCTGATCCCGGCCCAGGCGGTCGCGGGCGAGGGCCGCCGGGCCCGCCGCCTGCGCGCCCAGGCGGAGGCCGAGTCCACCGACCAGGTCGACGACCCCGCGGACACCGGTCAGTTCGACGCGTTCGCCGCGGGCGCCACTCCTCCTCCGGAGGAGGAGGCCGTCGCCGCGATCCCGCAACAGCAGTCCTACGGCGAGTGGGACGCGGCGAGCTACGCGGGCGCCGAGTACGGCACCTACGGCGGCGAGCAGTACCAGGCAGGCGAGCAGTACCCACCGGGTACTTACGACCAGTCGTACCAGGCGGACCCCTACCAGGGCGCCCAGGCCGGCCAGTACGACCCGTACGCCTACGGCGGCCAACCCGCGACACCGGCGTACGACCCGACGTACGACCAGAACCAGGGGCCGAACCAGGGCTACGACCCGAACTACGACCCCGCCTACGACCCGACGTACGACCCGGCCCAGCAGCAACAACCGCACAGCAATGAGCGCCCCGACGGGAGCCAGCAGTGAACCGCCCCGCCCTGTCCCTCCTCGCCGGCGTGGTCGCGCTCGCCGCCGTCACCGGGTTCGCCGAGATGAAGGCACCGGCCGCGTCCGGCGCCGGCACCGCCAAGGCGGCCGCCCAGCTGCCCGTGGAGCGCACCAGCCTGCTCTGCCCGGCTCCGAGCACCTCCGACCTCGCCGACACGTCGTACACGTCCTTCACGCCCGTCACGGCAGGCACGGACAGCAGCGGCAAGGGCGAACTCCAGTCCGCCACCGAGGAGTCGGGCGACGGCACGAGCAGCAAGAAGAAGCCCGCCAAGCCCGTCCTGGAACCCAAGGACCCCGGCACCCCGGCCACCGGCGACAGCTCCGGCGCCGACGCGCCCGCGCTGCTCGGCACCGCCGAGGGCAAGTACGCGCCCGGCTGGACCGTCCAGGAGACCACCGAGGTCGCCGCGGGCAACGGACGCGGCCTCCAGGGCGTCAACTGCACCGCTCCGGACACCGAGTTCTGGTTCCCCGGCGCCAGCACCTCCGCCGACCGCACCGACTACGTGCACCTCACCAACCCGGACGACTCCGCCGCCGTCGTCGACATCGAGCTCTACGGCAAGGACGGCGACCTCAAGTCGACGGTGGGGGAGGGCATCACGGTCGAGCCGCACGCCAGCGAGCCGATCCTGCTGTCCACGCTCACCGACGACCAGGAGACCGACCTGACCGTGCACGTGAGCGTGCGCAGCGGCCGGGTCGGCGCGTCCGTGCAGGCGCTCGACGCCAAGCTCGGCGGCGACTGGCTGGCCGCGTCCACGGACCCGGCCGGCAGCCTGGTCATGCCGGGCATCCCCAAGGACGCCACCTCGGTGCGGCTGATCGCCTTCACGCCGGGCGACTCGGACGCCGACCTGAAGGTACGGCTGTCCTCACCCACCGGGATGATCACGCCGGCCGGGCACGAGACCGTGCACGTGAAGGCGGGCATGACGACCGCCGTCGACCTGGGCGACGTCACGCGCGGCGACCCGGGCTCCCTGGTCCTGACACCGACCGACCAGTCCGTGCCGATCGTCGCCGCCCTGAAGGTCGTACGGGGCAAGGGCAGCAAGCAGGAGACGGCGTTCATCCCCGCGACCGCCCAGGTCGGCACGCGCGCGACGTCCGCCGACAACAGTGCCAAGGGCTCCACCCTGTCTCTGGTCGCCCCCACCCGCACCGCGACCGTCAAGGTCACCGCGTCCGCGGGCAGCGGCGGCGGCACCCCCGTCTCGAAGACCTACACGATCAAGGCCGGTACGACCCAGGACGTCGAACTCCCGGTCCCCGGCGGCCTGAAGGGCACCTACGCACTGACGGTCGAACCGCAGTCGGGCGGCCCGGTGTACGCGGCCCGCACACTGTCGGCGACCGAGGAGGGCGTACCGGGCTTCACGATCCAGACGCTGCCCGACGACCGGGGGACGGTGTCGGTGCCGCAGACGGACGAGGATCTGTCGGTGCTTCAGAAGTAGCGGTTCGCGGCACGCGCGCGGGGAGGGCGCTGCGGGGAGGGCGCTAGTCCTCTCCGTAGCGCGGATCGACCGTCTCCGGGGTGAGCCCCAGCAGTTCGGCGACCTGCTCCACGACGATCTCGTGGACGAGGGCGGCCCGTTCGTCGCGCCCCTTCGTACGGATCTCGACCGGACGCCGGTAGATCACCACGCGCGCGGGCTGGCCCTCGCGGGCGGCGATCGTGCCCCCCAGGGGCACCGACTCGTCGTTCCAGCCCTCGCCCGCACCACCCAGCCGAGGGACTTCCAGGACGAGGAAATCGATGTCGGACAACTGCGGCCAGCGTCGCTCCAGGCGCTCCACTGAGTCCTGCACCAGATCCGCGAACGCGTCGGCGCGGCTCGCGGCGAGCGGAACCTGGGGCGGCGCGATCGGGCCGCGCATGCCCCGGCCGTGGCGATCGCGGCGGCGGGGCCCGGGGCCGGCGGCGGAGGGCGGTACGGGGGTGTCCATCACTGGTGAAGCGTAGTCCCCGCCGAGTGCGCCCGCCGGACTCCACTCGCCGTCCGGCCCTCCGCAGGCCATGTCGCCGGATGACCATTCCGGCCAAGGTTGGGCTCGATTCCGTATGTCTCGAAGACCGTCCCTCTCAAGGCAATTGACGGTGTTTGTGCCGAGTGGTGACCGGGTTCGACCCCGTTCGAGATCTCGGGAAGGGGCGTCCGCGCAGGTCAGGGGCGTGTTGCCGGTGAGGTGCGTGGGGCGTTTCACAGCCCGACACGGTGGGGTGACCTGGGGGAGAGTCGTCGCGGCCCGTTCAAGAGTGCGGTACCGTCCAACGTCGTGAGCCCTGTACGTCGCTGTTCGCGCACCGCTTGCGGCCGCCCCGCCGTCGCGACGCTGACGTACGTCTACGCCGACTCGACCGCGGTCCTCGGCCCGCTCGCCACCTACGCCGAACCCCACTGCTACGACCTGTGCGCCGAGCACTCCGAGCGCCTCACCGCGCCCCGCGGCTGGGAAGTCGTCCGCCTCCTCGACAGCTCCGCTCCGGCCCGCCCGAGCGGCGACGACCTGGAAGCGCTCGCCAACGCGGTGCGCGAGGCGGCCCGCCCCCAGGAGCGGGCGGCGGGCGCAGGTGGTGGAGGCGGGGCCCGTACGGTGGACCCGATGGAGGTCGCACGTCGGGGGCATCTTCGGGTGCTGCGCTCACCGGACAACTGACCGCGTCCGTCGTGTCCGTGGACAACTGACCGTCTCCGTCGCGGAGTTAGATCAACGATCCGGTTGTTCAACGATTCTTTCGGTCGGTGCTGCGGTCGTTCAACGATTCACTCGGCCCGTCCTCCCAACTCACCGACATCGCCGCCTCCTTGATGGGTGCTGCCCTGAGCTGAGGTAACGGTGTGTGGACGGCTCGGTTGCCGCGCGTCGCACGTCGGTCCTGGCGGGTAGTTTGAGGCGACCGATAGGACTTTCTGGAGGGTTGGCCGTGTCTGCTGATCTGTCACAGCTTGTGAAGGCGTACGACGTACGGGGCGTCGTCCCGGACCAGTGGGACGAGTCGTTGGCCGAGCTGTTCGGAGCGGCCTTCGTCCAAGTGACCGGCGCGAGCGCGATCGTGACCGGACACGACATGCGGCCCTCGTCCCCGGGCCTGTCCGCGGCCTTCGCGCGCGGAGCGGCGGCGCGTGGCGTCGACGTGACCGAGATCGGCCTGTGCTCCACGGACCAGCTGTACTACGCGTCGGGCGCGTTCGACCTGCCCGGCGCCATGTTCACGGCCTCGCACAACCCGGCGAAGTACAACGGCATCAAGATGTGCCGGGCGGGCGCGGCCCCCGTCGGCCAGGACACCGGCCTCGCGGAGGTCCGCCAACTCGTCGAGTCCTGGCTGGACTCGGGAGCGCCGGAGGTCTCCGGACCGACGGGAACGATCACGAAGCGGGACACGTTGGAGGACTACGCGGCGCACCTCCGCGGCCTCGTCGACCTGACCTCCATCCGCCCCCTGAAGGTCGTCGTCGACGCGGGCAACGGCATGGGCGGTCACACGGTCCCGACCGTGTTCGCCGGCCTGCCGCTCACGCTCGTCCCGATGTACTTCGAGCTGGACGGCACGTTCCCGAACCACGAGGCCAACCCGCTCGACCCGGCGAACATCGTCGACCTCCAGGCACGCGTCCGCGAGGAGAGCGCCGACCTCGGCATCGCCTTCGACGGCGACGCCGACCGCTGCTTCGTGGTCGACGAGAACGGCAACCCCGTCTCACCGTCCGCGATCACCGCCCTGGTGGCTTCGCGCGAGCTGGCCAGGAACGGCGGCAAGGGCGTGATCATCCACAACCTGATCACCTCCTGGTCGGTCCCCGAGGTCGTCAAGGAGAACGGCGGCACACCGGTACGCACGCGCGTGGGCCACTCCTTCATCAAGGCCGAGATGGCGAAGGCCGGCGCGATCTTCGGCGGCGAGCACTCCGCGCACTACTACTTCAAGGACTTCTGGAACGCCGACACGGGCATGCTGGCGGCTCTCCACGTCCTCGCGGCGCTGGGCGGCCAGGACGGCCCCCTGTCCGCCTTGGTGGCCCAGTACGACCGCTACGTGGGCTCCGGCGAGATCAACTCCACGGTCGACGACCAACAGGCCCGCCTCGCCGCGATCCGCGCCGCCTACGAGGACCGGACCGACCTGACCCTCGACGAACTCGACGGCCTCACCATCTCCTCCACCGACTGGTGGTTCAACGTCCGCCCGTCCAACACGGAACCGCTGCTGCGCCTGAACGCGGAGGCGCGGGACGAGGCGACGATGGGGAAGGTGCGGGACGAGGTGCTGGGGATCATCAGGGGCTGATGGTGCTGGTCGGCGCCGGTCGGGACACGCAGCCCCTCCGGCGCTCGCTTTTGATTCCGGCCGGCCTCATCCAGCCCGTCCGGCGTTTGAGGACGAGGCCGTTCAGGCCGAAGGGGGGTCCGGGGGCGCAGCCCTCAGGGACGTCGGCCCCAACCCCGGCGCACGCATCCCACCGGCGGTACCCTGACCAGGCACATCCGCCCAAGCGTCGCAGACAGTCGTCGACACCCGCCCGAAGGGAACCCCCATGCCGCTCGAAGCCGGCCTCCTGGAGATCCTGGCCTGCCCGGCCTGCCACGCCCCCCTCAAGGAGCAGGACACCGAGCTGATCTGCACCGGCGAGGACTGCGGCCTGGCCTACCCCGTCCGGGACGGCATCCCCGTACTGCTCGTCGACGAGGCCCGCCACCCCGCGTAACCGACGACGACGCGATCGGAGGCCGCCGCCCATGCTCGACGAATCGCTGCTCGACACCCCGGAGGCACTGGCCGAGGCCGACCGCCGAGCCCTGCTCCGCGGTGCCGCCGAAGCCGGTGCCAGAGTGCGCACAGCCGCCCGGCACGCCGCCGAGGCCGGCGTCCACGACCTGAAACCGGACGGCCGCCCCCGCGCCATCCTGATCGCGGGCCCCGGAGCCGCCGCCACCTGCGTCGCCGACCTGCTCGGCAGGCTCGCCGGTGCCAGCAGCCCCGTCACCCGCCTGGCACCGACCGGCGTCGCCCCCGCGGCCGGCGCCCTGCGCTGGGAACTCCCGGGCTGGGCCGGCTCCGTGGACCTGCTGCTGATCACCACCCCGGACGGCACCGAACCCGGCCTGTCCCTGCTCGCCGAACAGGCCTACCGCCGCGGCTGCACCGTCGTCGCCGTAGCACCGACCCGCAGCCCCCTCAGCGAGGCGGTGGACGGCGCCCACGGCCTCTTCGTACCGATGGCGACCGCACCGTACGAACACGACGAGCCGTTGGCCGCCTCCGCCCCCGGAGTCCTCTGGGCGCTGCTCACGCCGCTTCTCGCGATCCTGGACCGCACCGGACTGCTCAGCGCGCCGCCGGAGGCCCTGGAGAAGGTCGCCGACCGGCTCGACCTGGTCGCCGAGCGCTGCGGGCCCGCCGTCGCGACGTACAGCAACCCCGCGAAGACCCTGGCCGCCGAACTCGCCGACTCGCTCCCGGTGATCTGGACCGAGGGCATGTCGGCCGGTCCGGCGGGCCGCCGATTCGCCGCCGCGCTCGCGGAGTTGGCCGGTCGCCCCGCGCTCGTCTCCGAACTGCCCGAGGCGCTCGCCGAGCACAACGCGCTGCTGGCCGGCCCGCTCGCCGCCAGCGCCGACCCCGACGACTTCTTCCGCGACCGCGTCGACGAGGCACCCGCGCTGCACGCACGCGTGGTGCTGCTCCGGGACCGTCCGATCGGCGGCCTCACAGCCGCTCCGACCGCCCGTGACCTGGCCCTCAGCCACGACACGCCGATCAGCGAGCTGGAGCCCGAGGAGGGCGGCGAGCTGGAGACCCTCGCGGAGTTGATCGCCATGACGGATTTCGCCGCCGTCTACCTGGCGCTCGCCTCGGGCGCCTGATCTTGTCGCCGAAGCCCTGAGCCGCCGTACACCGTCGTACGGGGCGCGAAGCCACGTCGTACCCAGGTCGTCCTCGGGTCGTACGCAGAGAGAACCGGTAGAGAGCCACATGGACCGCCTCGACAACACCGTCCGCCCCTACGCCTGGGGTTCCGCCACCGCCATCCCCAAGCTGCTCGGCGTCGAACCGAACGGTGAACCGCAGGCGGAGATGTGGATGGGCGCGCACCCGGGGGCACCCTCACGCACCGCGCGCGGGACGCTCGTCGAGGTCATCGAGGCGGCTCCGGAGCGGGAGTTGGGGGAGAAGGCGGTGGCGAAGTTCGGCCCGCGACTGCCCTTCCTGCTGAAGATCCTCGCCGCCGGCGCCCCGCTCTCCCTCCAGGTGCACCCCAACCTGGAGCAGGCGAAGGAGGGTTACGCCGACGAGGAGCGCCGGGGCATCCCCGTGGACGCCCCGCACCGCAACTACAAGGACGCCAACCACAAGCCCGAACTGATCTGCGCACTCACGGAGTTCGACGGCCTGTGCGGCTTCCGCGACCCGCTGCGCGCCGCCGACCTGCTCGCCGGCCTCGGCGTCGACTCCCTGAAGCCGTACGTCGATCTCCTGCACGCACACCCCGAGGAAGCCGCCCTGCGCGAGGTCCTCACGGCGATCCTCACCGCCGACCCCGAGGAGATGCGCCACACGGTCACCGCGGCGGCGACCGCCTGCACGCGCCTGGGTGGCGACTACGAGCCCTACGCCGACATCGCCCACCAGTACCCGGGCGACCCCGGTGTCATCGCGGCCATGCTCCTGAACCACGTCCGACTCCAGCCCGGCGAGGCCCTGTTCCTCGGCGCCGGCATCCCGCACGCCTACCTCGACGGCCTCGGCGTCGAGATCATGGCCAACTCCGACAACGTCCTGCGCTGCGGCCTCACGCCCAAGCACGTCGACGTCCCCGAACTCCTGCGCATCGTCAACTTCGAGGCGAGCGACCCCGGAGTACTGCGCCCCGAGGCGTCCCCGGACGGCGAGGAGGTCTACGAGACCCCCATAGACGAGTTCCGGCTGTCCCGGTACGTCCTCCCGGAGGGCGCCGGCGCCCACGACCTCACCCTCGACACCCCGCAGATCCTGCTCTGCACGGCCGGCGCGGTGAAAGCGGGCGAGTTCGAACTGGCGCCCGGTCAGTCGGTGTTCGTCCCGGCGGGAGACACGGCCGAGGTGTCCGGAGCCGGCACGGTCTTCCGCGCCACTGTGATCGTATGACCGGGCCTGTGGATACCTGACGAGCCGTCGCCGGGCAGGGCTGCAAGAATGGCCCACCGGCAAAGGACGGGCAAAGACGGTCGGACGCCCCATCCGGGGTAGACGTCCGGCGCAGACGTATGAAGGCGAAGGGACACCGCGAACACATGAGCGCGTCAGGCGGCACCAAGGCGATCGTGGCGGCACTCGGCGCCAACCTCGCGATCGCGGCATCGAAGTTCGTGGCGTTCGCCTTCAGCGGCTCGTCCTCGATGCTCGCCGAGGGCGTCCACTCCCTCGCGGACTCCGGCAACCAGGCCCTGCTCCTGATCGGCGGCAAGAAGGCCCAGCGCGAGGCCACCCCGCAACACCCCTTCGGCTACGGCCGCGAGCGGTACATCTACGCCTTCCTCGTCTCGATCGTCCTCTTCTCCGTCGGCGGCATGTTCGCCGTCTACGAGGGCTTCGAGAAGATCAGGCACCCGCACGACATCGAGCACTGGTACTGGCCGGTGGGCGTCCTGGTCTTCGCGATCATCGCCGAGGGCTTCTCCTTCCGTACGGCCATCAAGGAGTCGAACGAACTGCGCGGCACGCACTCCTGGTCGCAGTTCATCCGCCGCGCCAAGGCCCCCGAGCTGCCGGTCGTCCTCCTGGAGGACTTCGGCGCGCTCATCGGTCTGGTCCTCGCCCTCGGCGGCGTCGGCATGGCCCTGCTCACCGGCGACGGCGTCTGGGACGGCATCGGCACGCTCTGCATCGGCATCCTGCTCATCCTGATCGCGCTGGTCCTGGCCGCCGAGACCAAGTCCCTGCTGCTCGGCGAGTCCGCCGGCATCGAGGACGTCAAGAAGATCGAGGCCGCGATCGTCGACGGTCACACGGTCACCGGCATCATCCACATGCGCACCCTCCACCTCGGCCCCGAGGAACTGCTCGTCGCCGCCAAGATCGCCGTCCAGCACGACGACACGGCCACGGAGGTCGCCACCGCGATCAACGCCGCCGAGTCCCGCATCCGTGAAGCCGTCCCGATCGCCCGCGTGATCTACCTCGAACCCGACATCTACAGCGAGTCCGAAGCGACGAAGGGCGCGGACAGCGAGGCGACTCCGGGAGGCCCAGCCCAGCACCCCGCCGAGCACTGAGTCCCTTCGCCGTTACGGCAGCGGGGCCCGCCGAGACGTTCGACGGGCCCCGCCGCTCTCGCTACACCTGCTGAACGGGCCACGGCGCGACCGGCGCCGCCCTCCGTCGCCGTACGACGAACGCGGCGATGCCCAGGCCGACACCGACCAGCGCCAGGACCACCCCGGCGATGACCGCCAGGCCGATGACGACGGGCCTCGCGCGGTGCCCGGTCACCCGGCCCCGCACGGCGGACTCGGCCACCGTCCCGCCGTGGTCGCTCGCGAAGAAACGCGAGTCCAGGGAGTTCGCACGGTTGTCGCCGAGCAGGAACAGCCGTCCCTTCGGGACCGTCACGTCGTACGCCTTGTACGCGCCGTCCGCATCGCCGCCGTTCACATACGGCTCCGACATCGTCCGCCCGTTCAGGGTGAGCCACGCGTCCGCACCCACGCCCGTGCAGCACACCACCCGGTCGCCGCCGACGCCGATCACCCGCTCCATCACGTTCCCGCCGAACCGGTAGCGCCCCGGCGTCGAGAACAGCACGACGTCACCGCGCCGCACCTCGCTGCCGCCGACGCGCTCGAAGACGATCCGGTCGCCCGGCTCGTACGTCGGCGACATGCTGCGGCTGCTGATGGTGGAACTCCCGTACGTGTCCCGCCCGTACGCGACGGAACCGAACGCCGCCACCACCCCCAACAGGCCCACCACCAAAGCCGCGACCCCGAGTCCCCGCCCCTTGCCCGACATCGTTCCCTCCCCATGCGGCACTTCCGCGCGGGCGAGGGTAACGGGTGCCTGTGAACGGCCGGTGCGGGCCCGCGACCTGCGACAGTCGCGGGCCCACACCGGCTAACCGACCTCGCTCAGCACACCGAGCACCGCCGACTCGTCCTCGGCCGCCGACAGCCGCTCCCGGAACCCGGCATCCATCAACTTCCGCGACAGCAGCGCCAGAATCCGCAGATGCTCATCACCGGCGGCCGCCTCCGGCACGGCGATCATGAACACCAGCCGGGCCTTCGTACCGTCCAGGGAGCCCCACTCGACCCCCTCCGCCGACCGCGCGAACCCGACCACCGGCGCACTCACCGCATCCGTCTTGGCATGCGGAATCGCGATCTCCTCCCCGAGCCCGGTCGTCCCCTGCGCCTCCCGCCGCAACGCGGTCGCCACCAACTCCTCGACATCCACGACCTTGCCGGTCCGCGCCAACAGCCCGGCCATCTCCCGGATCGCGGCCTCTTTGCCGGACGCGTCGAGCTGGACCTTCACGGTCTGCTCGGTGAGGTAGCCGGAGAGGACTTCAGGGGGATTCTCAGGGAGAGCCTCCGGGAGAATTCCGGGGTGGATCTCCGGGTCGGGGGAGCCGGAACCGGAACCGGGGGCACCTTCAGCGTCGGCCGAGCCGGAGTTGGCCGAGCCCGAGCCCGAGTTCGCTGAGTCGATGCCGGCCGAGCCGGCGTCGGCCATGGCCTCAACGGCAGCCGCAGCAAGCGCACTTGACCCGGCCGACCCGACCACACCGGCCGACACCGCGCCCCCATGCGAAGCCCGCTCCGCTACGACGCCCCCGGCGTCCGGCGCTCCGACCCCGGCCCCGACCAACGCAAGCTCGGGTTCGTACGTGCTGACCCCGTGCCCGACGGGCGCCCCGCGCCGCTTCCGCTCACTCACGTCGACCAGCGCGACCGTCGTCACCGCGGTGACCGCCGTACCGATCGCCACGGCCACGAAGAACATCGGTACGCCGCTCACCGCGCCCAGTACCGCCACGATCGGTCCGCCGTGCGGCACCGCGTCCTTCACCCCGGCGAGCCCGGCGATCGCACCGGCCACCGCGCCGCCCAGCATGTTGGCGGGGATGACCTGCGCGGGCCGTGCCGCCGCGAACGGGATCGCGCCCTCGGAGATGCCGAAGCAGCCCATGAACAGCGAGGCCAGACCGGTCTCCCGTTCCTGCTCGGTGTAGAGCCGCTGCCGTATCAGCGTGGCCAGACCCTGGCCGAGCGGCATCACCGGGATCGCGGCGGCGCACATGCCCATGACGGCCTGGTTGCCGGTCGCGATGAGTCCCGCGCCGAACAGGAACGCCGTCTTGTTGACCGGGCCGCCCATGTCGAACGCGATCATCAGGCCCAGGATCGTGCCCAGCAGGATCGCGCTGGTGCCGGTCATCCCGCCGAGCCAGCTGGTGAGGTGCTCGAACACCCAGGAGATCGGTTTCCCGATGACGTAGATGAAGAACAGTCCGAGCGCCGTCGTCGCCACGATCGGGATCACGATGATCGGCATGATCGGCTGTACGAACTTCGGGACCCTGACCTTCTTGATCCACAGCACCAGATAGCCGGCGAGGAACCCGGTCACGATCGCCCCGATGAACCCGGCGCCCGCTTTCGAGTCGTACAGATAACCGGTGTTGGCGATCCACCCGCCGATCATGCCCGGCACGAGCGCGGGCCGGTCGCCGATCGCGTAGGCGATGTAGCCGGACAGGATCGGCACCATCAGCGTGAAACCGATCACGCCGATGTTGTTCACGTCCATCCAGAAGGAGCCCTTCGGGATGACCAGGCCGCCGGAGGGGTCCGGATGGCCGCCGAGCGACAGCGAGATCGCGATCAGCAGCCCGCCGACCACGACGAACGGGATCATGTAACTGACGCCGTTCATCAGCGCCTTGTACGCGACGCTCCGCTCCCTGCCGGTCGGCGCGGTTGTCGCTGCGGCCGTACCGCCCGCCGTGTGCACGGGCGCGGACCGCACTTGGTCGATCAGGCGCTCGGGATGCCGAATTCCCTCGGCGACTCCGACCATCAGGACCCGCTTGCCCACGAAACGGCTCAGGTCCACGTCCTTGTCCGCGGCGATGATCACACCGTCCGCCGTGCTGACATCGTTGTCATCGAGGATGTTCTCAGCCCCGATTGATCCCTGCGTCTCCACCTTCATGTCGATGCCGCGGCTCTCGGCGGCCTGCGCGAGTTTCTCCGCGGCCATGTACGTGTGGGCGATGCCGGTCGGGCACGCGGTCACCGCGAGCAGCCTCAACCGCTGCTGCCCGCTGTCGCCGTGGCCCGTGGGGGGAGGGCCGGCCGTACTCGTCACGTCGTTCTCCTAACACCTTCGTCAAACACCTGCGTCGCACGGAACGCCGTCCCGGACGTCCCGCGAGATCGATCAGAGACTCCTGATCTCCGTGCATCCTGCAACATCCGACGCCCTGCTCAAAGACGCCGAAGTCCCTGGTCGCCGTCGTCCGCTCCCCTCCGTCCACTGCTCGCGGGCACCCTCTTGCGGCTCCCCAGGAAACTCGATCCGACACCGAACACCCGCCGGAGTTCGGCCGGATCCGTCCGGAGGTGGGCTGGGGGCGGCCGGGTCCACCGGTGTAGCTTGGTTGGAGAGCCAGACGTCGCTGCTGATGGCGGTCGGGCGGTCCCACCGCGGACCGACCGAGGGAGAGAGGGCCTCCGACGGACTGCGCTGCGCGTACGGGGGCATTCCGGTGCCCTCCCTCGGGCACCCCTGTGTCCGCTGCCGCGCAGACCAGCCGTATCCACAAGGCCCCAACCCCGAGGAGCTCCTCGTAATGACGACTGTCGACAACCGACAGGACTTCAAGGTCGCCGATCTCTCCCTGGCCGAGTTCGGCCGCAAGGAGATCACCCTCGCCGAGCACGAGATGCCCGGCCTGATGTCGATCCGCCGCGAGTTCGCCGCCAGCCAGCCGCTGGCCGGCGCCCGCATCATGGGCTCGCTGCACATGACCGTGCAGACCGCCGTCCTCATCGAGACTCTGGTCGCCCTCGGCGCCGAGGTCCGCTGGGTGTCCTGCAACATCTTCTCCACCCAGGACCACGCGGCCGCCGCCATCGCCGTCGGCCCGAACGGCACGCCCGAGAACCCCCAGGGCATCCCGGTCTTCGCCTGGAAGGGCGAGACCTTGGAGGAGTACTGGTGGTGCACGGAGCAGGCGCTGACCTGGCCGAACACCCCCACCGGCGGCCCGAACATGATCCTGGACGACGGCGGCGACGCCACGATGCTCGTCCACAAGGGCGTCGAGTACGAGAAGGCCGGCAAGGTCCCCTCCCTCGACACCGCCGAGTCCGACGAGCACCGCGTCGTCCTCCAGGTCCTGACCCGCACCATCTCCGAGGGCTCGCAGAAGTGGACCCAGCTCGCCTCGGAGATCCGCGGCGTGACCGAGGAGACCACGACCGGCGTGCACCGTCTCTACGAGATGCACCGTGACGGCACCCTCCTGTTCCCGGCGATCAACGTGAACGACGCCGTCACCAAGTCGAAGTTCGACAACAAGTACGGCTGCCGCCACTCCCTGATCGACGGCATCAACCGCGCCACCGACGTCCTCATCGGCGGCAAGACCGCGGTCGTCCTCGGCTACGGCGACGTGGGCAAGGGCTGCGCGGAGTCCCTGCGCGGACAGGGCGCCCGCGTGATCGTCACCGAGATCGACCCGATCTGCGCGCTGCAGGCGGCGATGGACGGCTACCAGGTCACGACGCTCGACGAGGTCGTCGACAAGGGCGACATCTTCGTCACCACGACCGGCAACAAGGACATCATCATGGCCGCGGACATGGCCAAGATGAAGCACCAGGCGATCGTCGGCAACATCGGTCACTTCGACAACGAGATCGACATGGCCGGCCTGGCGAAGATCCCGGGCATCGTCAAGGACGAGGTCAAGCCGCAGGTCCACACCTGGAAGTTCCCCGACGGCAAGGTCCTCATCGTGCTGTCCGAGGGCCGCCTGCTGAACCTGGGCAACGCCACCGGCCACCCCTCGTTCGTGATGTCCAACTCCTTCGCGGACCAGACCCTGGCCCAGATCGAGCTGTTCACCAAGCCCGAGGAGTACCCGACCGACGTCTACGTGCTGCCCAAGCACCTCGACGAGAAGGTCGCCCGCCTCCACCTGGACGCGCTCGGCGTGAAGCTGACCACGCTCCGCCCCGAGCAGGCGTCGTACATCGGCGTCGAGGTCGAGGGTCCGTACAAGTCGGACCACTACCGCTACTGATCCGGCGACCCCGTCCGCTGTGACCGCGTCCGTGCACTGACGCGGTTCTCAGCGGCGGGTCCTCAGCAGCAGATCCTCCGAGGCAGGCCCCCGCACCCCCGTGCCGGGGGCCTGCCTCTTTGGTTCCGTCGGCCGGACCGGCCCGTCAAGACCCAGGACCCCGATGCCCCGCGGCCGTTATTCGCTCCACGATCCGCACGATCACACCCCCCTCGCTGTCGAACACTTCCATTGCGCCCCCGGCCCGTCCGGCTGGCGTTATGTCTCCCAACTCACCACCCCCTCGGGCGACCACAGCGGTTCCGTCGACCTCACCCTCGACGAACTCGGCCGCCCCATCCGGCTGGAACTCCACGCGGCGAGCTGGCAGGTGCGCGCCGCCGCTCTCGAAGGCGTCACCTGGGTCCGCACCGACCCCACCGGCACCGATGCCACCGAAGGCAATGTCCGCGCCCACGCCTTCACCGGCACCTCCCCCGCGTTCCTCATCGCCACCACCCGTCTCCTGCGCCTCACCTCTTCCTCCGCCGCGACCCGCGTCCGCCTGGTCAACTTCACGGATCCGGTCCTCGCCCCCCGCACCGAGGACCAGTCCTGGGCCTTGCTGAAAAGAGAAGCACACGGCACTGACAACGGCCCTCTGACCGTGGACGAATACCAGGTCACAGCCCTGGACACGGGCGAGCAGCATGCCGTGCACATCGCAGGCGACGTGGTGCTCGCGGCACCCGGCATCGAGTTGGAGGAGCTGGAGTCACCGCCGTCCGTCTTCGGCTGAGCGGCGGCGGCCCGGGAGCCGGCGAGGAGAGTCAGGCGGGCGGCGCGAATCCCGTGGAGGGCCGAGGATCGGCGGGCGCCGTGTTCTGCGGCGCCGGGGTCTGCGGACCGGGCGCGACCGGATCGGCTCCCGTGCCGCCCGGGGCGGGAACAGGGGGAGCGGGGGCCGACCAAGAAACAGGTGCAGGCGCGGGAACGGAGCCGTACGGCTGCTGAGGAGCCGGCGACGGCTGGAACGCCGGGTTGCCGTAGGCACCCGGCACATTCGCCCCGGGCCCGAACCCGCCGGCCGGTATGCCCCCGACCGCGCCGTTCCCGAAGGCCCGCCGCACATCCCGCGCCTGCCGCTCCTGCACCACCGCCGCCAGATACGCGGCCGGCGGAACCCCCTGCGGAGCCGGAGCGCCCGTACGAGCCACGAGATCCGTGGTGAGCCGCTGAGCCATGGCCCAGCCGACCTGCGGATCCAGCTGCTGCATCCGCGTCAGGTACTGCCGGATGGCCAGCCACAGCCCATCGGGAACGGCCGACAGATCAAGCTCGGCGAAACGTCCCGTCAGCCAAGGCGGCGGCGGAGGCACGAAGGCCGTCTGCCCGGAGGACACCCTTTCCCGTACGACCAGGGTGCCCGCGAACACATCCCCGAGCCGCCGACCGCGCGCCGAGACGAGCGAGGCGATACAGGCGACGACCCCGAAGGTCATCAGGATCTCGATCACACCGATCGCGCCCCGCACGAGCGCGTGCCGGAACCGGATCGGCCCGCCGTCGTCCCGCACCACGCGCAGCCCGAACGCCAGCTTCCCGAGCGAACGCCCGTGACTCAGCGTCTCCACCGCTATGGGCCCGCCCACCAGCACCAGGACAAAGGCCGCGATCGACACCGCGATCTGCGCCGCGACGTCCAAAGAAGCCGTCGAGAACGTCAGCGCCACGGTCACACCGATATAGGCGGCGATGGCCACGATCAGATCGAGCAACACCGCCAGCGCCCTGCTGGGCAGCCTCGCGGGGCGCAACTCCAGCGCCACCGCCTCGCCCGTCACCAGCTCACTCACGCCTGCCGTCCTTCCCCTGCCCTGCCCCTGGAACAGCCAGTCTGCCAAGCTGAGGGCACATCGCGCCCCAGTACGACAAGCTGATCCACGTCCAGTAGTCGACGAGCAGCCGAGGAGCAGGCAACCAGATGGACCTCGACGTCTTCGTCTCGGCCCACCGAGCCGAGTGGGACCGCCTCGACGCCCTGCTCCGCCGCCAGCGTCGCCTCAACGGCGCCGAGGCCGACGAACTCGTCGCGCTGTACCAGCGCACGGCCACCCATCTCTCCCTGATCCAGTCCAGCGCCCCCGACCCCCAGCTGACCGGTCGGCTCAGCCAACTAGTGGCACGCGCGCGTAGTGCGGTGACAGGAACCCGTCGTGCCTCCTGGCGCGATGTCACACGCTTCCTGGGGCACAGTTTTCCGGCCGCGGTGTACAGAGCACGCCACTGGTGGGTCCCCACCGCGCTGCTGTCGACCGTGGTCGCGATCCTCCTGGGCTGGTGGATAGGCACCCACCCCGAAGTGCAGTCCTCCATCGTGGCCCCGAGCCAACTGCGCGATCTCACCCGCCCCGGTGGCGAGTACGAGACCTACTACTCCAGCCACCCGGCAGCGGCCTTCGCCGCACAGGTCT
>NZ_CP108728.1:6855000-9370000 GCF_045162655.1 Streptomyces sp. NBC_00989
AGGGGACCGGTTAGTCACTCTTCGGGGTGGCGAAGCTGAGAACTTAAGCGCCAGTAAACGGCGGTGGTAACTATAACCATCCTAAGGTAGCGAAATTCCTTGTCGGGTAAGTTCCGACCTGCACGAATGGCGTAACGACTTCTCGACTGTCTCAACCATAGGCCCGGTGAAATTGCACTACGAGTAAAGATGCTCGTTTCGCGCAGCAGGACGGAAAGACCCCGGGACCTTTACTACAGTTTGATATTGGTGTTCGGTTCGGCTTGTGTAGGATAGCTGGGAGACTGTGAACTCTGGACGCCAGTTCAGGGGGAGTCGTCGTTGAAATACCAGTCTGGTCGTGCTGGATGTCTAACCTGGGTCCGTGATCCGGATCAGGGACAGTGTCTGATGGGTAGTTTAACTGGGGCGGTTGCCTCCTAAAGAGTAACGGAGGCGCCCAAAGGTTCCCTCAGCCTGGTTGGCAATCAGGTGTTGAGTGTAAGTGCACAAGGGAGCTTGACTGTGAGACCGACGGGTCGAGCAGGGACGAAAGTCGGGACTAGTGATCCGGCGGTGGCTTGTGGAAGCGCCGTCGCTCAACGGATAAAAGGTACCCCGGGGATAACAGGCTGATCTTCCCCAAGAGTCCATATCGACGGGATGGTTTGGCACCTCGATGTCGGCTCGTCGCATCCTGGGGCTGGAGTCGGTCCCAAGGGTTGGGCTGTTCGCCCATTAAAGCGGTACGCGAGCTGGGTTTAGAACGTCGTGAGACAGTTCGGTCCCTATCCGCTGCGCGCGCAGGAACATTGAGAAGGGCTGTCCCTAGTACGAGAGGACCGGGACGGACGAACCTCTGGTGTGCCAGTTGTTCTGCCAAGGGCATGGCTGGTTGGCTACGTTCGGGAGGGATAACCGCTGAAAGCATCTAAGCGGGAAGCCTGCTTCGAGATGAGTGTTCCCACCCCCTTGAGGGGTTAAGGCTCCCAGTAGACGACTGGGTTGATAGGCCGGATCTGGAAGGCGGGTAACCGCTGGAGGTGACCGGTACTAATAGGCCGAGGGCTTGTCCTCAGTTGCTCGCGTCCACTGTGTTGGTTCTGAAACCACGAACAACCCCATTGCCATGGTCACGGTGATGGTGCGGTTGTCTGTTTCATAGTGTTTCGGTGGTCATAGCGTGAGGGAAACGCCCGGTTACATTCCGAACCCGGAAGCTAAGCCTTACAGCGCCGATGGTACTGCAGGGGGGACCCTGTGGGAGAGTAGGACGCCGCCGAACAAATATTGCGAAAACCCCTGTACCGTTTATTCGGTACAGGGGTTTTCTGCGTTTAAGGGGTCCTGCAAAGGGCTCTGCTTTTTCAAGCAGGCCCCGTATTACAGGCGTCCCGCACTCTTGAGGGCTAGATACGCGTCCGCCAGTGCCGGCGCGAGATCGTCCGGTGTCGCGTCGACGATGGTGACGCCGGCCCGGCGGAGTTTTTCCGCGGTGCGGTCGCGTTCGGTCTGGGCGCGTGCCGCAGCTGCCGCTTCGTAGACCGCCTCGGTGTTTCCACGGGCCGTGGCCATGCGGGCGATGTGTGGGTCTGCCACGGATGCCACCAGAACCGTATGGCGCTGGGTGAGTTGGGCGAGGACCGGTAGGAGGCCCTCTTCGACCGGGGCCGTGTCGAGGCTTGTCAGCAGGACGATCAGGGAGCGGCGGGGTGCCGTGCGGATCGCGGTGGCTGCCAGGCCTCGGGCGTCTGTTTCGACGAGTTCCGGTTCGAGGGTCGCCATGGCGTTGACCAGTGACGGGAGTACGTCGCGTGCCGTGCGGCCCTGGACGAGGGCGCGGACTCGGCGGTCGTAGGCGAGGAGGTCCACGCGGTCGCCGGCTCGGGATGCCAGGGCTGCCAGGAGCAGGGCTGCGTCCATGGAGGCGTCGAGGCGGGGGGCGTCGCCGACGCGGCCCGCCGAGGTACGGCCGGTGTCGAGGACGAGGAGGATGTGGCGGTCGCGTTCGGGGCGCCAGGTGCGTACCGCGACCGTGGTCTGGCGGGCGGTGGCGCGCCAGTCGATGGAGCGGGTGTCGTCGCCGGGGACGTATTCGCGCAGGCTGTCGAATTCCGTGCCCTCGCCGCGGGTCAGCACGCTGGTGCGGCCGTCGAGTTCGCGCAGGCGGGCGAGCTTCGAGGGGAGGTGCTTGCGGCTGGTGAACGGGGGCAGGACGCGGACCGCCCAGGGGGCCGCGTGGGTGCCTTGGCGGGTGAGGAGGCCGAGGGGGCCGTAGGAACGGATCGTTACTCGGTCTGCTTGGCGGTCGCCGCGGCGGGTGGGGCGTAGGCGGGTGGTGAGGCGGCGGCGTTCGCCGGGCGGGACCGTCAGGTGGTGGCGGGATGCGGCGAATTCCGTGCCGGGGAGCCAGCTGCTGGGGGGCCAGGCGTCGCGGATGCGGGCGCGGAGTGGGCGGCGGGACGGGTTGGTGATCGTCAGGGTGACGTCGGCTGATTCGCCTAGGCGTACGGAGGTGTCGCCCGAGCGGGTCAGGCTCAGACGGCGTACCGGGGCGGCCAGGGCGAAGTCGCAGGCGCAGGCCACCGCCAGGGGGGCGTTGACGGCCAGGATGCCCGTCCAGCTGGGTTCCCAGATGCCTACGGGGAGGGAGCCCAGGGCCGCGAGGAGGGCGGCGCGTCCGGTGAGGGCCATCAGCGGGGGACCGGGACGTGGGCGAGGATCGCGTTGATGACGGAGTCCGCCGTCACGCCCTCCATCTCGGCCTCGGGGCGCAGCTGCACGCGGTGGCGGAGCGTCGGGAGTGCCAGGGCCTTCACGTCGTCCGGGATGACGTAGTCGCGGCCCGTGAGCCAGGCCCACGCGCGCGAGGTGGCCAGGAGGGCTGTGGCGCCGCGCGGGGACACGCCGAGGGTGAGGGACGGCGATTCGCGGGTGGCGCGGCAGATGTCGACTACGTAGGCGGTGATTTCGGGGGAGATCGTCGTCTTGGCGACGGCCGCGCGGGCTGCTTCGAGGTCGGCCGGTCCTGCCACGGGGCGCAGGCCGGCGGCGTGCAGGTCGCGCGGATTGAAGCCCTCGGCGTGGCGGGTGAGGACGTCGATCTCGTCCTGGCGGGAGGGGAGAGGGATCGTCAGTTTGAGGAGAAAGCGGTCGAGTTGGGCCTCGGGGAGGGGGTACGTGCCCTCGTACTCGACGGGGTTCTGCGTCGCGGCGACCAGGAACGGGTCGGGGAGTGGGCGTGCGGTGCCGTCGACCGTGACCTGGCGTTCCTCCATCGCCTCCAGCAGGGACGACTGGGTCTTCGGCGGGGTGCGGTTGATCTCGTCCGCGAGGAGGAGGTTGGTGAAGACGGGACCGGGCTGGAAGCGGAACTCTGCGGAGCGGGTGTCGTAGACCAGGGAGCCGGTGACGTCGCTCGGCATCAGGTCCGGGGTGAACTGGATGCGCTTGGTGTCGAGTTCCAGCGCGGATGCGAGGGCTCGGACGAGCAACGTTTTGGCGACCCCAGGGACTCCTTCTAGGAGAACGTGTCCGCGGCAGAGGAGGGCGACGACGAGGCCGGTCACGGCGGGGTCCTGGCCGACCACGGCTTTGGCGATCTCGGCGCGCAGGGACTCGAGGGAGGCTCGGGCGGTGTCCGGATTCCCCGTGGTCCCGGCGTTGTCAGTGGTCGGGTCCATCATGAACGGCGTACCTCTCTTTCGAGGGCGTCGAGTTGGTCGGCAAGTGCGATGAGGGCCGCGTCGTCGCTGGGCGGCGGGCCGAAGAGGAGGGCGTGCAGGGTCTGTCCGTCGCCGTGGAGGTGGGCGGAGAGCGCGGGGAGCAGGGCTTCGGGCGCGTGCGCCTGGGAGACGGGGACGCCTACGAGGGGGGCCAGGCGGGTGCGGGTGGTGGAGCGCAGGGCGTTGGCCGCGCGGTCGCGGGCGTTGGCCTTGCGGTAGAGGCGGGCGCGGCCTTCGACGGTTTCGGAGGCGCGGATCGCCACGGGGAGTTTTTCGGGCACCAGGGGGCCGAGTCGGCGTGCCCGCCACAGGGCGGCTACGCCTGCTGCGATGAGCAGTTGCAGGGTGCCCCAGAGCCAGCCCGAGGGGAGCAGGTCGAAGAAGCTCTGGCTGCCGGAGTCGGTGGCCGAGGTGTCCGACAGTGAGGGGAGGTACCAGACCAGATGGGGGCGGGAGCCGAGGAGTTGGAGGGCGAGCGAGGCGTTGCCCTGCTTGTCGAGACGCTTGTTGAAGAGGGTGTCGGGCGAGCCGATGACGACGGTGTCGCCGCTCCCGGACGCGTCCGGGAGCCGGAGCAGGGTCGGTCGGCCGTCGCTGGGGTAGCACTCGTCGGCGTCGGTGGCAGTGGTCGAGTACCTGTAGTCACCGGTTTCCGCGTCGCCCGCGCGCTGGGCGGCGGGCAGGGAGCAGTCGGGGGAGAGCGCGGGGTCGTAGCTGACCCCGGCGTCCGCGGTGACCTCGGGGGCGAGCCGGGGCAGGGACGCGGGACCGGGGGCGACGAGGACCGTACGGCTGCCGGAGTTCGCGAACGCCGAGTGCAGACCGGACTGTTGACTGTTGGTCAGCAGGTCGGGGACGGCGACCAGGAGGGTGGTGTCCGGGCCGGCCGCGGCGCGGGCCTGGGCCAGGGTGGTGACCACGCGCGTGGACACGCCCCGGTCGCCGAGGAGTTCGGCGACGGCGCGGCTGCCGTAGGGGTCGGCGGAGCGCGGGTCGAGGTCGCCGTGCCGGGCGTTGGAGCGGATCGCGGCGGTCGCCACGGCGGCCGCGAGGAGGATCACGAGCGCGAGGAGGATGCCCCGCGCGCGGGTCCACACCTGGCGGGCGGTCGGCGAGGCCGAGGTGGCGGGAAGCGTGGCCTCCGCGGTCATTCGGCGGCCCCCTGGCTGGTGTGGTGGGCCGTGCTGTGGGCGCTGCTCGTGAGGACGGGCCTGGTGCGCTCCAGGTCGCGGTCGAGTTCGGCGATGCGGCGGTACGACTGCTCGCTCGCGCCGCGTCCGCCGTACGTCACGTCGTCGAAGTGCCTGGCGGCGGCGCGCAGTTCGGCCGTGTGCGAGGGCAGCGCGCGGCTTGCTTCCGCGACCGCCTCGTCGGCTGTGCGGCCGGGGCGGGCGTCGAGCAGGGCCCGTTCCTCCAGGGCGCGGACGATGGCACGCATGCGTTCCTGCACGGCGGGGTTCCAATGTCCCTGGGCGGCGTGTGCCTCGGCGGCCGAGCGGTGTTCGGCGGCGCTGCGGGGGCCGTCCTCGAACAGGGTCGCGGTGGAGACGGGTTGGCGGCGCGGGGTGCCGAGGCGCCACCACAGGGCGGCTCCGACCGCGAGGACGGCCAGGATGACGACGACCAGGCCGAGTGTGCCGCCGGGCGTCGCCTCCGATGCCCTGCCGAACAGTTTGTCGATCCAGTCCCAGATGGCATCCAGGGCCCGCTGCACCAGGCTGGGGTCGTTCTCGTGGTACATCTGCTTGGACAGTTCACGCCGGGCCGCCTCCCGCGCGGGGTCGCGCGGGATCGTCACCGGCGGCTCGTCGCCCGAGAGGGCTGATGACCGTACGACTGTGCCGTGGGCGCGCAGCAGTGCCCCCGCCGCCGATTCGACGGCGCGCGGCAGTGCCGCTGGTGCCGTTGTGAGAACTCCCCCCGCCAGGCTCACCGCATCAACTCCCCGGAGTGGGGCCGGGGGCGGCGGTGCCGTAGTCCTGGACGCCGGCGGCGCGGGCCAGGTCGAGGTCGAGGGCCTCGCGGCGGATGCGCTGGTCGATGTACAGGAGCACGGTGACGCCCGCCGTGATCGGGAACGCGATCATGCGGCCGATCACCGAGCCGAGGCCGCTGATGATGAGGAACGTCCAGCCGAGGTCGCCGGTGCCGTCCACGAGGCCGCTGAGGCCGTCGCCGCTGAACAGCCCGGCGATGAAGGCGAACGGGATGACGAGGATGGACGACAGGATGCTCGCGATGATCTGGGCGAGCAGCTGGATGCCGAAGATCCGCCACCAGGAGCCGCGCACCAGCTTCGCGGAGCGGGTCATCGACTTCACGATGCCCTGCTTCTCCAGCATCAGCGCGGGCGAGGCCAGGGAGAAGCGGATCGCCAGCCAGAGGGTGACGACACAGCCGGCGAGACCGCCGAGGACGGCGAGGGCGATGCCCGCGTCCTGCGACCCGGTGACGGCCACGACGATGCCGGGCACGGTGGGGACGCCGATCAGGACGACGGCCATGAGGATCAGCAGGCAGATCAGGCCGAACAGCTTGAGCACCTGGGGGCGGGCGTCGCGCCAGGCCTCTCCGGCGGTGACCGGCTTGCCGAGGACGGCGCGGCTGGTGACCGAGGTGAGCAGGGCGGTGGCGACGACGGTGCCGATGAGGACGACCAGGTAGACGACGCCGGTGCTGAGGAAGGCCTCGCTCATGGCGCGGGTCACTTCGGAGGCACTGGCGTTCGGGTCGTCGAGGGCCTGGGTGCTGGCGAGGTCGTTGAAGGCGAAGCCCTGGACGAGGACGACGACGGTCTGCATGACGACGGCGACGGTGAGCGAGATGCCCAGGACCGTGCGCCAGTAGGTGCGCATGGTGGAGACGGCGCCGTCGAGGATCTCGCCCACGCCGAGCGGGCGGAGCGGGATGACACCGGGCTTGGCCGCGGGCGGGGGGCCGCCCCAGCCGGCTCCCCAGCCGCCGGGAGCGCCGTAACCGCCGGGTCCGCCGTAGCCTCCCTGGCCGGCGTAGCCCCCAGGGCCTCCGGGGCCGGCCGGACCGCCGGGGTGGCCGCCGCCCCAGCCCGGGCCCGGCGGTGGGGGCGGAGGTGCCTGGCCCTGGCCGGGGGCGCCGGTGGGCGCGGACCACTGCGCGGGTGGCGGCTGCTCCTTGGACCACTGCGGGCCGGGGCCCGACGGGTCCGTGCCCGGCTGGTCCGCGGGCTGTGCGGGGCCGGTGCCGTCGGTCGGCTCGGCGGGACCGGACGCGCCGGGCTCGGGCCCGTCGGGCGGGGCGGATCCGGGCGAGGCCCAGCCCGGAGTGTCGTTCATCGTCGCTCCTTCACGGTGCCCGTCCGCGGGCGCGGCGGCAGGTTGGCAGCCATCGTGCCATGGGGTGGTCGAGCGGTGACCGGCCGCGGTATGGGCTGCACACCTTCAATTGTCCGCCGGATACGGGGCAGACTGACCGCATGGCTGATCAGTACGCGCAATCCGGCGAGGACGGCCGGCCGACCGAGATACCCGCGATCCGCTGGGACGAGCCCCCCGAAGGCCCTGTGCTGGTCCTTCTCGACCAGACGAGACTGCCGGCCGAGGAGGTCGAGTTGGTGTGCACGGACGCGTCCGCGCTGGTGGACGCGATCCGCTCACTGGCGGTGCGCGGGGCGCCGCTGCTCGGCATCGCGGGGGCGTACGGCGTCGCGCTCGCCGCCGCGCGGGGCTTCGACGTGGACGAGGCCGCGATCGCGCTGGCGGGCGCCCGGCCCACCGCGGTGAACCTCTCCGTGGGTGTGCGCAGGGCTCAGGCCGCGCACCGGGCGGCGCTCGCCGAGGGAGGCGGTGCCGAGCGGGCGGCGGGGGCCGCGTTGGCCGCGGCGCGGCTGCTGCACCGGGAGGACGCCGAGGCCAGCGCGCGGATGGCCGCGCACGGGCTGGCCCTGCTGGACGAGTTGCTGCCCGGCGGTGGGCACCGGATTCTGACCCACTGCAACACCGGGGCGCTGGTGTCGGGCGGCGAGGGCACGGCCTTCGCGGTGGCGCTCGCGGCGCACCGGGACGGGCGGCTGAGGCGGCTGTGGGTGGACGAAACGCGTCCGTTGCTGCAAGGTGCTCGCCTGACGGCGTATGAGGCGGCACGCAACGGAATGGCGTACACCTTGCTCACGGACAACGCGGCGGGCTCTCTGTTCGCGGCCGGGGAGGTGGACGCGGTACTGATCGGGGCGGACCGGATCGCCGCCGACGGTTCGGTGGCGAACAAGGTGGGGAGCTATCCGCTCGCCGTGCTCGCCCGGTACCACCATGTGCCGTTCATCGTGGTGGCGCCGGTGACGACGGTGGATATGGACACGCCGGACGGGGCGTCCATCGAGGTGGAGCAGCGCCCCGGCTTTGAAGTGACGGAGATCACGTCACCCCAAGTGACGGTGTCGGGAGCGGGAGGCGGGATTCCGGTGGCACCGCTGGGGACGCAGGCGTACAACCCGGCGTTCGACGTGACGCCTCCCGAGCTGGTGACGGCGATCGTCACCGAAGAAGGCGCTGTTTCGCCCGTGACGGCGGGGGCGCTGGCAGAGCTGTGTGACAGGTCACGACAGGTAACGATTTAGTTAATGGGATGATGTCGTTTATGAAGGGACGAGTCCTTGTCGTCGATGACGACACCGCACTGGCCGAGATGCTCGGCATTGTGTTGCGTGGTGAAGGTTTTGAGCCGTCTTTCGTAGCCGACGGCGACAAGGCGCTGGCCGCTTTCCGTGAGAGCAAGCCCGACCTGGTGCTCCTGGACCTGATGCTGCCCGGACGGGACGGTATCGAGGTGTGCCGCCTGATCAGGGCGGAGTCCGGGGTGCCGATCGTGATGCTCACGGCGAAGAGCGACACCGTCGATGTCGTGGTGGGCCTGGAGTCGGGCGCTGACGACTACATCGTGAAGCCGTTCAAGCCGAAGGAGCTGGTCGCCCGGATCCGGGCGCGGCTGCGGAGGTCGGAGGAGCCGGCGCCGGAGCAGCTCGCCATAGGCGATCTGGTCATCGACGTGGCCGGTCACTCCGTGAAGCGGGACGGGCAGTCGATCGCGCTGACGCCGCTGGAGTTCGACCTGCTGGTCGCGCTGGCCCGTAAACCGTGGCAGGTGTTCACGCGTGAGGTGCTCCTGGAGCAGGTCTGGGGCTACCGGCACGCGGCCGACACCCGGCTGGTCAACGTGCATGTCCAGCGGCTTCGCTCCAAGGTCGAGAAGGACCCGGAGCGGCCGGAGATCGTGGTGACCGTCCGCGGGGTCGGTTACAAGGCGGGACCGAGCTGACATGTCCAGGGACAGTGCCGCTTCGGCGCCCGGGGGGTCCGGGGCCCGCGCGGGGCGGCCTGTCGGCCGGAAGTCGGCGGGCTCCCGCTGGGGACGCCTGCTGGAGGGCGGGCTGCTGCAGGGCGGAGTCCAGGGCAGCCCGGTCCTCCGCCTGTTCATGCGCTGGGTGCGCCGGCCGCTGCTGCCGGTCATGCGGCTGTGGCGGCGCAACATCCAGCTCAAGGTCGTCGTCACGACCCTGCTGATGTCGCTGGGCGTCGTCCTGCTGCTGGGCTTCGTCGTCATCGGGCAGGTGCGCAACGGCCTGCTGGACGCCAAGGTGAAGGCCTCGCAGAGCCAGGCCACGGGCGGGTTCGCCGTGGCCAAGCAGCGGGCCGACGAGGCGGCCAGCGGAACCGCCGACGACGGTTCCGGGACCGGCGGCAACTCCTCCCAGAACGTCATCCAGTGGATGAGCGACCTCGTGTCGTCGCTGTCCAGCGGCGGCCAGGGCGCCTTCGACGTGGTGACACTGCCCGCGGGCAGTGAGAGCGGCGGCGGACGCAGCCCGCGCGGTTCCGGGTACGTCGACCCGTCCGCGAGCGTGCCCGAGGACCTGAGGGCGCGGGTCAACGACCGTACGACGGCTGCCCAGAGCTACACGCGCATCATCTACAGCAACGGCAAGGACTCCCAGCCGGCGCTGGTCGTCGGCAAGCAGGTCAACGACCCGAACGGTGACCCCTACCAGCTGTACTACCTCTTCCCGCTCACCCAGGAGGAGAAGTCGCTCAGCCTGGTCAAGGGGACCCTGGCCACGGCCGGGCTCTTCGTCGTCGTACTCCTGGGGGCCATCGCCTGGCTTGTCGTACGGCAGGTCGTCACGCCGGTGCGGATGGCCGCCGGGATCGCCGAGCGGCTGTCCGCCGGGCGCCTCCAGGAACGCATGAAGGTCACCGGCGAGGACGACATCGCACGGCTCGGCGAGGCCTTCAACAAGATGGCGCAGAACCTCCAGCTGAAGATCCAGCAGCTGGAGGACCTCTCGCGGATGCAGCGGCGGTTCGTGTCCGACGTGTCGCACGAGCTGCGGACGCCGCTGACGACCGTACGGATGGCGGCCGATGTCATCCACGACGCGCGCGTGGACTTCGATCCGATGACCGCGCGGTCGGCCGAACTGCTGGCCGACCAGCTGGACCGGTTCGAGACGCTGCTCGCGGACCTGCTGGAGATCAGCCGCTTCGACGCGGGCGCGGCTGCCCTGGAGGCCGAGCCGATAGACCTCAGAGAGGTCGTACGGCGGGTCCTCAGCGGCGCTGAGCCGCTCGCCGAGCGCAAGGGCACGCAGATACGGGTCATCGGCGACCAGCAGCCCGTGGTTGCCGAGGCCGACGCCCGGCGGGTGGAGCGGGTGCTGCGCAATCTCGTCGTCAACGCCGTGGAGCACGGCGACGGCAAGGACGTCATAGTCAAGCTCGCCACCGCGGGCGGGGCGGTCGCCATCGCGGTGCGCGACTACGGGGTGGGCCTCAAGCCCGGTGAGGCCACCCGGGTGTTCAGCCGCTTCTGGCGGGCCGACCCAGCACGCGCGCGTACCACCGGTGGTACGGGTCTGGGGCTGTCCATCGCCCTGGAGGACGCGCGGCTGCACGGTGGCTGGCTGCAGGCGTGGGGTGAGCCGGGCGGCGGTTCGCAGTTCCGGCTGACGCTGCCGCGGACCGCGGACGAACCGCTACGGGGGTCGCCGATACCCCTGGAGCCCAAGGACTCACGCCGTAACCGCGGACTCAGCGACGCGGGGCTGCCGAGCGGGGGCGGGGACAAGCGTGCGACGGTCCCGGTGCAGCCGATGGGCGACCAGGTGTCGCCGATACCCGCGCGGAACCCGATCGCGCCGAGGCTGAGCGGCACGACTCCGACAGCGGACCCGACGGCGCTGCCCGGCAACGGCGCGCGCGTGGTGCCCCGGCCGACCGGCGGCACCCGCCGGCAGGAGGACAGGGCGTCCGCGGATCCGGCTCGGAGCGAGGCCGCGGGCAGCACGGACCCGGCCGCCGTGCCGGAGGACTCGAACAAGCAGGGGGAGGCATCTCGTGGGCGCTGACCGCGCGGGGGGCGCCCGGCGCAGGCCGGCACGCGCGGCGGCGTACGTCGCGTGCGGCGTCGTAGTACTGGCGGGTTGTGCCTCGATGCCCGACAGCGGGGATCTCCGGGGGGTCGAGTCGACGCCGCGACAGGACACCCAGGTGCGCGTTTTCGCGATGCCGCCCCGGGAGGACGCGTCGCAGGGGGAGATCGTGCAGGGCTTCCTGGAGGCGCTGACCAGCGACGATCCGAGCTACAAGACGGCGCGCATGTACCTGTCCGCCAAGGCCGCGCGGGGCTGGCATCCGGAGCTGTCCACGACGGTGCTCGCCGACGGGCCGAGCACGGAGGCCGTCCGTCCCCCGGTCGGCCGGGAGGACACCGGCACCTTCACGTACACCCTGGCAGGCGACAGGGTCGCCACGGTGGACTCGCAGCAGGCGTACACGCCGGCGGACGGGAAGTACAGCAAGGCCGTACACCTGACGAAGGACGCGAAGAGCGGCCAGTGGCGCATCGACGATCTGCCGCAGGGCGTCGTCATGGGCGAGTCGGACTTCCAGCGCAACTACATGTCGGTCAATAAGTACTACTTCGCGTCGAACACCTCGGTAGGGGCGAGCTCGCAGCCGATCGCGGTCGCCGACCCCGTGTTCGTACGGCGGCGGGTGGACCCCGTGACGCAGATGGTGAGGTCGCTCCTGAACGGGCCCACCAGTTGGCTCGGGCCCGTGGTCAGGTCGAGCTTCCCCACCGGGACGGCGCTGCGGAAGGGGGTCACCTCGCTGACGCCCGACGACACGAACAAGCTGACGGTTCCGTTGAACCAGAAGGCCTCGCGGGTGGGGCTGGCTCGGTGCGACGAGATGGCCACGCAGATCCTCTACACGCTCCGGACCATGACGCCCACGGTGGACGAGGTCGAGCTGCAGGCCGCCAACGGCGCGCAGTTGTGCGTCTACAAGGAGAGCGACGCGGACACCCTCGCGGCACACGGTGCCGTGAACCGGCCCACGTACCTGTACTTCCTCGACGACAAGCACCGCGTGGTGCGGATGACCGCCGGCGGCTCGCACGCCGATCCGGTGCCGGGCGCGCTGGGCGAGGGCGACAAGCAGCTGCGGTCGGTGGCGGTGTCGCGCGACGAGGAGGCCGGGGCCGGGGTGAGTCTCGACGGGAAGTCGCTCTACGTCGGGTCGATGGTGTCCGGTGCCTCGCTCGGGGACCCCGTGCTGACCAGCCAGGGCGCGACGGAGGCCGACCGGCTGACGGCTCCCAGCTGGGACGCGCAGGGCGACCTCTGGGTGGCCGACCGGGACCCTAAGAAGCCGCGGCTGCTCCTGCTGCAGAAGGGCGCGGGGCAGCCGATAGCGGTGGAGATGCCGGGGCTGGACGGCCGTATCGAGTCGGTACGGGTGGCCGCCGACGGGGTGCGGATCGCGCTCGTCGTGGAGAAGAACGGCAAGCGGTCCCTGCTCGTCGGGCGGATCCAGCGGGTCGGGGCGGTGGGGGAGACCCCGGTGATCTCGGTGCTCGAACTGCGGTCCGTCACCCCGGACCTGGAGGAGATCACGGCCATGTCGTGGGCCGGGGACAGCCGACTTGTGGTGGTGGGGCGCGAGCACGAAGGCGTGCTGCAGATGCGGTACGTCCAGGTCGACGGCTCCACACCGGAGGGTCCGGCGCCCGCGGCGCTGACCGGGGTGAAGGAGATCGCCGCGTCCGAGGACGACAAGCTGCCGCTGGTGGCCTACTCGGAGGACGGGATCGTACGGCTGTCCAGCGGGGCGCAGTGGCAGAAGGTGGTCAAGACGGGGTCGGCGCCGGTCTATCCGGGGTGAGGCGTTGACGCATTGACGCGTTGACGTGTCGAGGCATTGAGGTGGCGGGCTGAAAGCGGCCGTCTCCGGTCGGGCTGAGGCTCGGTGGAGGCGGCCGTTCGTGTGTTCCGGGGTGGCTGGCGGCTGTTCCGGGTGGCTGTGCACTCGTGTGGGTGACGGCTCTTGACGGTTGTGCGGAGTTGTCCACAGGCCGTTGTCCACAGGGGTGGCCGGTCGGGCGGGGCGTTGGCACAGTGGTGGGCATGCGGGGGTGGTGGCGCGACCTTACGGATCTGGTGCTGCCGGCCGAGTGCGGAGGCTGCGGCAGGCCTCGCACGGTGCTCTGCCCGGAGTGCCGTGCGGCTCTGAACGGGGCCGTACCGAGCCGGGTACGACCGACGCCCGAGCCGACCGGGCTGCCGGCGACCTATGCGGCGGCTCCTTACGCGGACGAGGTGCGCGCGGTGCTCCTCGCTCATAAGGAACGGGGGGCGCTGGGCCTTGCGGGGGCGTTGGGTGCGGCGCTGGCGGGGGCTGTGCGGGTGGGGCTTTGGGAGTGCGGGGTGGGGAGTGGTTTGAGGGGGGCGGACGGGGGCCTGGTCCTGGTATCGGGGCTTGGGGTGCGGGGGGAGGAGAGCGACGGCGGTGACGGGGGCTTGGCGTCGGGGTTTGGGGAGCTGGGTGAGGAGTGTGGCGGGGGTGGTGAGAGTGGACGGGGTGAAGGTGTGGCAGCGGGGCTGGGGTGCGGTGGGGGAGATGCCGGGGCCGATGGTGGGCGAGTTGTGTGGTCAGGGGTTGCCGGGGCCGGAGGTGAGGCCGGAGGTGAGGCCGGAGGTGAGGCCGGAGGTGGACAGGGCGGGCGATCGGTCGGCACGGGGCTCGACCGGGTGTGGGCCCGGTCGGCGGAGGAGGGGCCTGATACCGAGCGCGGCATGACGTGGGCGGCTTCGGGGTCTGGTGACGTGGGGTCCGGGCGGTCGACGGGACTCGGTGGGGTGCGGATCGTGCGGTCGGGAGGTGTCGGGCCTGGTGGCGTCCCGGTGGGACAGCAGGCGGTCTTCGGGCTTGGTACGGGACAAGGGGGTCGGTCTCAGGCCGGGGAGGCACAGGCAGATCAGGCTCAGGCGGGCGAGTCGCAGGCACGGCTGGCTCACGCGGGGGATCTGCAGGTGAGGCAGGCTCGGGCGAGGCAGCGTCGGATGCGGCGGGTTCAGATGCGGCGAGTTCAGGTCGGGCGAGTTGAGGCAGGGCAGCAGGCGCAGGGTGGCCGGGATCAGGCGCAGGCCGCGCAGCCGTGGCCAGGTCAGGGTGGCGGCCAGGCTCAAGCAGGGCAGCGGCAGGTGCGGGTCGGGCCGATGGAGGCGGGGCAACCGTCGCAGGGTGGCCGGGATCAGGCGCGGGCAGGGCAAGGGCAGGCTGCTCAGGTCGGCCAGGCTCGGACCGCGCAGCCTCGGGCAGGCCAGGCGCGAGCTAGGCAGGCTCAAGCAGGGCAGCAGCAGGCTCAGGTCGGGCAGCACGTGCAAGGCGGGCAGCGGATGCAGGTCGGGCAGCGTATGCCCGTCCGTCGCGCCCCGTCCCGGAGTCACAGTCAGGCGCCTGTGCTGCTCGTCCCCGTGCCCTCTGCCCGGGGCGCCGTGCGGGCGCGAGGGCATGATCCGGCTCGGCGGATCGCGCTCGCGGCGGCGGGGGAGTTGCGGCGGACCGGGACGCCGGCTCGGGTGGTGGCCGTGTTGCGGCAGCGGCGGCGAGTGGCCGATCAGGCGGGGCTCAACTCGCGGGAGCGGATGGGCAATCTCGCGGGTGCGCTGGAGGTGGTCGCGGGCGGTGCCCGGTTGCTCGCGGGTGGTCCGGTGGTGCTCGTCGACGACGTGATGACGACCGGGGCCTCCTTGAGGGAGGCGGCGCGTGCCGTACGGGAGGCGATCTCGGGCGGCGGAGAAGTTGGCGCAAGTGCCGCTGTGTACATGGGTGTGTCCCGGGAAGGCAGAGGGGAACACAACGAGAGATCAATGGAGAACGGGAGGAACATGGCACTCAGTGCACCGGGAATCACGGGTGTGAACGGACCCGCTGACCTGATCTGCGCGGCGGTGATCGCTGCGTCGCCGGATTCCTTCGAAATAAACCGGAACTGACTGTGAACTTGCGTCGTTGCAGGTAATGACAGGGGCAATTCACCTGAACGGAGGTACGCCGCAGTAGAGGGTGACGACATCCGTCCGGGCGAGATATGTTCGGTTGTGAGAGAAAGGCGCAGGCCGCACCTCTCCTATCCGAATGCCGTGCTGCGGGTTTTCTGCAATCACCCGCGGCCATGGGGTGGAGATCTTGCCCATGGGGGAGGAGGAGGTGGAAGTCACCGAGTCCGAGGGTCCGGGGTGACCGGAGCCTGGTGCGAAAGGGAGACGCTCCGCAGCGAAGCGGAGCGATCCGGGAACGGAGTTCTGCGTGGACATCGTCGTCAAGGGCCGCAAGACCGAGGTGCCCGAGCGGTTCCGCAAGCACGTGGCCGAGAAGCTGAAGCTGGAGAAGATCCAGAAGCTCGACGGCAAGGTGATCAGCCTCGACGTGGAGGTGTCCAAGGAGCCGAACCCCCGACAGGCCGACCGCTGTGACCGAGTGGAGATCACGCTCCGCTCCCGCGGTCCGGTGATCCGGGCGGAGGCATCGGCCAACGATCCGTACGCGGCACTCGACCTCGCGGCGGAGAAGCTGGACGCCCGGCTGCGCAAGCAGCACGACAAGCGCAACACACGCCGCGGTGCCCGTCGGCTCACCGCCGCCGAGGTCCCCGACCATGTCCCGGGCGCCGCGACGCTCAACGGCAACGGCCACGCCGTCCCGGACGAGCAGTCGGACGGTGTGCCCACCAAGAAGATCGGCTCGCTGGAGGTCAAGGGCGAAGGCCCCCTCGTCGTCCGCGAGAAGACCCACGTCGCCTCTCCGATGTCCCTCGACCAGGCGCTCTACGAGATGGAACTGGTCGGACACGACTTCTACCTGTTCGTCGACTCCGAGACCAAGGAACCGAGCGTCGTCTACCGACGGCACGCCTACGACTACGGCGTCATCCACCTCAGCACGGACCCGATGGTCACGCAGGCGCAACCGCCCGCGGCCGGCGGCACGCTGGGCGGCTGACCCACCCGGCAGACAGCTGAGCCGGTGCCCCTGGAGCGCGTGTGCGCCCCCAGGGGCACCGGTGTGCGACCACTTCGCGCCCCGCTCCGTGACCGCACTGTCGTCCGGGCATGGAATCATGGCCGTACAGGCCCAACCGGTGGGCCGCTGCCTTGGGTTGGCGATGGCACAGGACCACAGGCCACAGCCTTCAGGGGGAGGAACGATGGCGGACAGCTTCGGACCGATGCATGTCGGGGATGCCGACGGCGGCGTCGTCGGCATGGGCCCGGAAGCGGGCTCGACACGCAAGGAGCCGATCAGAGTCCTTGTCGTGGACGACCACGCCCTCTTCCGCCGCGGCCTGGAGATCGTGCTGGCGGCCGAGGAGGACATCCAGGTCGTCGGTGAGGCGGGCGACGGCGCCGAGGCCGTGGACAAGGCCGCCGATCTGCTGCCGGACATCGTCCTGATGGACGTACGGATGCCGAAGCGGGGCGGGATCGAGGCGTGCACCTCCATCAAGGAGGTCGCACCCAGCGCGAAGATCATCATGCTCACGATCAGCGACGAAGAGGCCGATCTCTACGACGCGATCAAGGCGGGCGCGACGGGTTATCTCCTCAAGGAGATCTCGACCGACGAAGTGGCCACCGCCATTCGCGCCGTGGCCGACGGGCAGTCGCAGATCAGCCCCTCCATGGCGTCGAAACTCCTCACCGAGTTCAAGTCGATGATCCAGCGCACCGACGAGCGCCGACTGGTGCCCGCACCCCGGCTCACCGACCGTGAGCTGGAGGTTCTCAAACTCGTCGCCACCGGAATGAACAACCGCGATATCGCCAAGCAGTTGTTCATCTCCGAGAACACCGTGAAGAACCATGTGCGCAACATCCTGGAGAAGCTGCAGCTGCACTCCAGGATGGAGGCGGTCGTCTACGCGATGCGGGAGAAGATCCTCGAGATCCGCTGACCCTCGGGCCAGGTGTCCCTCATGCCAGGAGACGGACGAGTTCCCTGGTGAGGGGGGCGCGCAGCTCGGGGGCGTCCACCCGCTCCACGCGTACGTCCGTGCAGTCCACCCAGCTCGCGGCCTCGACCAGCGCCTGGGCCACGGACGGGACGTCCTTCACGCTGTCCAGGGTGACCTGCTTGGCCACCAGGGTGCGGCCCTCGCGTGCGGGGTCGACGCGACCGACCAGCCGGCCTCCGGCGAGCACCGGCATCGCGAAATAGCCGTAGATCCGCTTCGGCTTGGGGACGTAGGCCTCCAGGCGGTGGGTGAAGCCGAAGATGCGCTCCGTGCGGGCCCGCTCCCAGATCAGGGAGTCGAACGGGGACAGGAGTGTGGTGCGGTGGCGGCCGCGCGGGGGTGTCTCCAGGGCCGCCGGGTCGGCCCAGGCGGGTTTGCCCCAGCCCTCGACCGTGACGGGGACCAGGCCCGAGTCGGCGATCACCGCGTCGACCTGCTCGCCCTTGAGGCGGTGGTAGTCGGCGATGTCCGCGCGCGTGCCGACGCCCAAGGACTGGCCCGCCAGGGTGACCAGGCGGCGGAGGCACTCGGTGTCATCCAGCTCGTCGTGCAGCAGCGCCTGCGGGATCGCGCGCTCGGCGAGGTCGTAGACCCGCTTCCAGCCACGGCGCTCCACGCACACCACCTCGCCGTACATGAGCGCGCGCTCGACGGCGACCTTGGCGCCGGACCAGTCCCACCACTCGCTGGTGCGCTTGGCGCCGCCCAACTCCGTTGAGGTGAGCGGGCCTTCGGCGCGGAGCTGCTTGATGACCTGCTCGTAGGTGCCGTCGGGGAGGTCGTGGTTCCAGTGCGGGCGGCTGCGGTAGGCGCGGCGGCGGAACGCGAAGTGGGGCCACTCCTCGACGGGGAGGATGCACGCGGCGTGGGACCAGTACTCGAAGGCATGCGTCTCGGTCCAGTACGAGTCCTCGACCGTCCTGCGGGGGACGGCGCCCAGGCGGGCGTACGGGATCAGTTCGTGGGAGCGGGCGAGGACCGAGATGGTGTCGAGCTGGACCGCGCCGAGATGGCGGAGCACGCCGCGCACGCCCGCGCGGCGGTCGGGGGCGCCGAGGAAACCCTGGGCGCGCAGGGCGATGCGGCGGGCGTCGGCTGCCGACAGGTCGGTCGTGGGGCGCGGGGCACTCGTCATGTCTCCGCACGATAGAGGGTGGCACTGACAACGCGGGCTGAGCTGGGGATTTGTCGCTGCTTCAGCGCTGGGCGGGCAGGTACGGCGCCGTCGACGGCAGGCCCAGGTCCGACGGGAGCAGGGAGCCCACCCAGCAGTCCCGTCGTACGCCCTTGTTGTTGATCGCGGAGCGGAGTGTGCCTTCGAGGGTGAAACCGGCGTGTTCGGCCACCGCGCGGGAGCCCTTGTTGCCGACCTCCGCGCGCCATTCCACGCGGTCGATCGACAGGCGGGTGAAGGCCCAGCGGGAGACGGCGACGGTGGCCTCGGTGATGTAGCCGTTGCCGCGGTGCTCCTTCGTGGCCCAGAAGCCGACCTCGCCGACGCCCAGGGAGCGCATCGTGATGGCGAGCATGCCCACCAACTCCCCTTCGGGGAGTTCGGGGTGTTCGTCGGGGTGTTCGGGGAGAAAGACACCGAAGGTGAACATCGAACTGTTCGCCCAGCCCTCCGGGACCAGTTGTTCGGTGAAACTCTGCGCGTGCTCCAGGAGGTAGGGCGAGGGGATCGTCGTCCAGCGCTGGATCTCGGGGTCCTGGGCGGCGGAATACACGACGTCGGTGTCCTGCGGGCCCACGGAACGCAGGAGGAGACGGTCGGTCGTGAGCGTGACGGGTTCCATCGGCCGATTCTGCTCGGGGGCGCACAAGGACGCCATCCTTTTGCGCTGCGTGAGCGGGTGATCACATTTCGCGCAATTCCTCGGAGGGACGCGGCACCATCGGCTACCCCCGGCCGTTGTCCCCTTTGAAGCAGATTTGAAGGAGTGGACGGTCGGCGTCCCCGGCAGGCTCCCGGCGTGGCGGGGTCCTCGCATACGATGGCCGTTGCTCAGTCATGTCATTGGAAACCGACCGTCCCAGGCCCGACCGGCAAGGAGACCAACCCCCGTGTCCGTCCTCTCGAAGATCATGCGTGCAGGCGAAGGCAAGATCCTGCGCAAGCTGCACCGCATCGCGGACCAGGTCAACTCCATCGAAGAGGACTTCGTCGACCTCTCCGACGCCGAGCTGAAGGCCCTCACCGAGGAGTACAAGCAGCGCTACGCCGATGGTGAGACCCTGGACGACCTGCTGCCCGAGGCGTTCGCCACCGTGCGGGAGGCCGCCAAGCGCGTCCTCGGCCAGCGCCACTACGACGTGCAGATGATGGGCGGCGCGGCCCTGCACCTCGGCTACGTCGCCGAGATGAAGACCGGCGAGGGCAAGACCCTGGTCGGCACCCTCCCCGCGTATCTGAACGCCCTCTCCGGAGACGGCGTCCACATCATCACGGTCAACGACTACCTGGCCGAGCGCGACTCCGAGATGATGGGCCGCATCCACAAGTTTCTGGGCCTGGAGGTCGGCTGCATCCTCGCCAACATGACGCCGACCCAGCGTCGTGAGCAGTACGCGTGCGACATCACCTACGGCACGAACAACGAGTTCGGCTTCGACTACCTGCGCGACAACATGGCGTGGTCGCAGGACGAACTGGTGCAGCGCGGCCACAACTTCGCGATCGTCGACGAGGTCGACTCCATCCTCATCGACGAGGCCCGTACGCCGCTGATCATCTCCGGTCCGGCCGACCAGGCCACCAAGTGGTACGGCGACTTCGCCAAGCTCGTCACCCGCCTGAAGAAGGGCGAGGCCGGTAACTCGCTCAAGGGCCTGGAGGACACGGGCGACTACGACGTCGACGAGAAGAAGCGCACGGTGGCCATCCACGAGGGCGGTGTCACCAAGGTCGAGGACTGGCTGGGCATCGACAACCTCTACGAGTCGGTGAACACCCCGCTGGTGGGCTACCTGAACAACGCCATCAAGGCGAAGGAGCTCTTCAAGAAGGACAAGGACTACGTCGTCATCGACGGCGAGGTCATGATCGTCGACGAGCACACCGGCCGTATCCTCGCCGGCCGCCGCTACAACGAGGGCATGCACCAGGCGATCGAGGCGAAGGAAGGGGTGGACATCAAGGACGAGAACCAGACGCTCGCCACGATCACCCTGCAGAACTTCTTCCGCCTCTACAGCAACCTCTCGGGCATGACCGGTACGGCGATGACCGAGGCCGCCGAGTTCCACCAGATCTACAAGCTCGGCGTCGTCCCGATCCCGACCAACCGGCCGATGGTCCGCAAGGACCAGTCCGACCTGATCTACCGCACCGAGGTCGCGAAGTTCGAGGCGGTCGTCGACGACATCGCCGAGAAGCACGAGAAGGGCCAGCCGATCCTCGTCGGTACGACGTCGGTCGAGAAGTCCGAGTACCTCTCGCAGCAGCTCGCCAAGCGCGGCATCCAGCACGAAGTGCTGAACGCGAAGCAGCACGACCGTGAGGCGCCGATCATCGCCCAGGCCGGCCGCAAGGGTGCCGTGACGGTCGCTACCAACATGGCCGGCCGTGGTACGGACATCAAGCTCGGCGGCAACCCCGACGACCTCGCCGAGGCGGAGCTGCGCCAGCAGGGCCTCGACCCCGAGGAGCACATCGAGGAGTGGGCCCAGGCCCTGCCCAACGCTCTGGAGAGGGCCGAGCAGGCGGTCAAGGACGAGTTCGAGGAGGTCAAGGACCTCGGAGGCCTCTACGTCCTCGGCACCGAGCGGCACGAGTCGCGTCGTATCGACAACCAGCTGCGTGGTCGCTCCGGCCGACAGGGCGACCCGGGCGAGTCCCGCTTCTACCTCTCCCTCGGTGACGACCTGATGCGGCTCTTCAAGGCCCAGATGGTCGAGCGCGTCATGTCGATGGCGAACGTTCCGGACGACGTGCCGATCGAGAACAAGATGGTCACGCGCGCGATCGCGTCCGCCCAGTCGCAGGTCGAGCAGCAGAACTTCGAGACCCGCAAGAACGTCCTCAAGTACGACGAGGTCCTCAACCGCCAGCGCGAGGTCATCTACGGCGAGCGCCGCCGCGTCCTGGAGGGTGAGGACCTGCAGGAGCAGATCGTGCACTTCATGGACGACACGATCGACGCGTACATCACCGCGGAGACCGCCGAGGGCTTCCCGGAGGACTGGGACCTCGACCGGCTGTGGGGCGCGTTCAAGCAGCTCTACCCGGTGAAGGTCACCGTGGAGGAGCTGGAGGAGGCGGCCGGGGACCGGGCCGGTCTGACCGCCGAGTTCATCTCCGAGTCCATCAAGGACGACATCCACGAGCAGTACAAGGAGCGCGAGGAGCAGCTCGGCTCCGAGATCATGCGTGAGCTGGAGCGCCGTGTCGTGCTGTCGGTCCTGGACCGCAAGTGGCGCGAGCACCTCTACGAGATGGACTATCTCCAGGAGGGCATCGGCCTGCGCGCGATGGCCCAGAAGGACCCGCTGGTCGAGTACCAGCGCGAGGGCTTCGACATGTTCACCGCGATGATGGACGGCATCAAGGAGGAGTCCGCCGGCTACCTGTTCAACCTGGAGGTCCAGGTCGAGCAGCAGGTCGAGGAAGTCCTCCTGGAGGACGACAAGCCGTCGCTCGACAAGGAGGACACGGTGCCCGCGCAGGCGAGCGCCCGTCCCGAGATCCGCGCCAAGGGGCTCGACGCCCCGCAGCGGCCGGACCGGCTGCACTTCTCCGCGCCGACCGTGGACGGCGAGGGCGGCATCGTCGAGGGCGACTTCACCAGCGACGACGAGCCGGTGCGCTCCGAGGCGGACGGCCTCACGCGCGCGGAGCGCCGCAAGCAGGGGCGTCGGGGCAGCCGCCGCAAGAAGTGACGGTCGCTCCGCGGGCCGGGCGGTGAGCTGCGGCGGGCGGCCCCTCGAGTGAGGGGTTGAGCTTGTCGGGGCCGCCGCTCTTTCGTGGAGGACCTTGAAGGGCCGGGCATCGTGAAGGTGCCCGGCCCTTTGACGTGCGGGCGGGTTGCACGCGTGCGTGCGGGGTGAGGGCAGGCGCGGGGGCGTGGTGGGGACGGCAGGGGCGTTGACCGGCGTGGACGGGCGCTCCCCGGCGCAGCGGGCGGTTGCCTTGCTCGCCAGCCGCCAGCCGCCAGCCGCCAGCCGCCAGCCGCCAGCCGCCAGCCGCCAGCCGCCAGCCGCCAGCCGCCAGCCCGGTCCGCCGCAGCCCCCGGGCCGCCGTCAGGCCTTCTCAGTCGTCGTCCTGGTGCGGGGCGCGGGGGCCGCCCAGTTCCACCGCCGTGCAGCGCCAGCGGAGGTCCGCGCCGCGTTCCAGGCGGAAGGCCATGGCCCGCACCTGGTCACCCGCGCCGATGCGGGCGAAGGCCTCCACGGCGCCCTCGCGGGCAACGTAGTAGCCGATGTCCCGAACCACCGGGCGCGTGCCGCGGGTGGCGCGCAGGGGGCCGTGTTCGGCGAGGCGGGCCAGTTCGTCGTAGGCGCGGCCGGCGGTGTGCCGGAGCATCCAGTGGACGGGCCGCTGGCCGCTCAGCACGGCGAGGAGGCGGTCCGCGAAGAGGTCGGTGGGCCGGGGCTGCGGGACGCGGCTGCGGGCGGCCTGGGTGGGCACGGTGTGGGGTTCGGCTCGGCCTGCGGCGCGAGCGGGCGTGGCAGGGGTTGAGCCGCGACCTGGCGACGGCGCGAGAGCCGTCGGGGCCGCGCCCCCGCCCGGCGCGGCCGTGGGTGTCGTACGAACTGCGCCTCGGCCCGCCGTGGCCGCAGCGGGCGTACGAGGGCCACGGCCCGGAGCGGCCGGTGGGCGGCCGTCTCCCCGGGCCGGGCGAGCCGCGCCTCGGCCCGGTGTCGCGGAGGAGGCGGCTGCGCGTGAGTCGGCGGTCGCCCCGGTTCCGGGAGTCGTGGGAAGTGAGCCCCCGACCTCGGCCGACGTGTCCGGCAGGGCCTCGCCGGTCGTCGTACGGGACGCACTCTCACCCTGTCCGCGAGGCGCCCCCGTGCCCGGGCGGCGGGGGTCGCGGCGGGTCGGGGGGCGGGTCGGGGTGTGCTGGGCGGTCCTGGTCATGACCTTGTGCATGAGGGTCCCCGTTTGGTCGGCCCGGGATGTACCGGGAAGTAACTTCGTGGTTGGGGATCTTGTACGGGGCCATGGGCGGGGGTTGCAAGGAAGGGGCGGCGCGGGTCGGAGGGGTCGGATTGTTCACTTATCCGGGTGATTTAGGGGCCCCGAGGCCCGTCACTGCAAGGGTGTCCCGGGTGAATTTCAGGCGTGGGGTGGACGCCTCAGAGGGTGCGGGTGGGGACTCGATAGGGGACCCGCGCACGTATCCTGAAGGCCCTCCCGGAGGCGCGGCACCGTCCCCGGAACCGTCCTCCCCGAGGCACTCTCCGAACTACGAAAGCGGTCAGCCATGCGCGTCTACGTCCCTCTGACCCTCTCCGGTCTCGCCGAGGCGTACAAGACGGGCGAGCTGGGGACGGGATCCTTCGTCGCGTACGCCGTGACGCCCGCGCTGCGTGAGTGGTACCTCTCCGACGACATCGAGGAGTTGGAGTACGCGGCGCTGAACCGGGCCGCGCTCGCCTCGCTGCGGCTGCTGGCGGCCGACCCCGACTCCCCCCGGCGCCGGGTCGTGGTCGCCGTCGACGTACCCGACGGCACCGCGCACGCCGACCCCGACCGCGGACTCGACCCGGCGGCGCTCGGCGAGGTGCGGGTGGCCGGAAACGTGGCGCTGGGCAAGGCGGCCGCCGTACATGTGGATCTCGGTGACGCGGAGGGCGATGTGAGCGCCGCCGCCGACGCGCTCCCGGCGGCCGACCGCGGGGACGACGACGCGCAGTTCGTCGTGGACGGGGCCGAGGACCACGAGCTGCTCTGGTACGCGACGCAGGAGATCCCGAACCTCATCGGGCTGGCCGACTGAGTCCGCTCGGCAGCGGTCGGACGGCCGGATATCGCTGTTGACCTGCGATTCTCTTGATTGTCAGTGGCGGCGGGTACTTTTTTGGCATGGGGATGCAAGGAAGCGCGCACATCGTCTGGGACTGGAACGGCACGCTGTTCCACGACAATGACGCGATCATCGGGGCGACGAACGCGGCGTTCGGCGAGTTGGGGCTGACGCCGATCACGATGGAGGAGTACCGGACGCTGTACTGCGTGCCAGTGCCCAAGTTCTACGAGCGGCTGCTGGGGCGGCTGCCCACCGACGCCGAGTGGGAGGTCATGGACGTGACCTTCCATCGGTACTACACCGAGCACCGCGTCGTCTGCGGGCTCACCGAGGGCGCGGCGGACCTGCTCGCGGGATGGCGGACCGCGGGCCGCAGTCAGTCGATCCTCAGCATGTACGGCCATGACGAACTCGTCCCGCTGGTGCGGGAGTTCGGGATAGAACCGCACTTCATACGGGTCGACGGGCGCACCGGTCCCTCCGGCGGCAGCAAGGCCGAGCACATGGTGCGGCACCTCGGGGCGCTGGCCGGTGTGGACCCCGCGCGCACCGTCGTGATCGGGGACGCCGCCGACGACGCGGTGGCCGCCCTGCACGTGGGCGCGCGGGCCGTGCTGTACACCGGCGGTTCGCACAGCCGGGCCAGCCTTGAAGTGGTCGGCGTACCGGTGGTGGACTCGCTGGCGGAGGCCGTCGCGGAGGCGGAGCGGCTGGCGGCGTGACGGTGACCTGTCGGCCGGTGTGACGAGGCGCGGCGCCTCAAGGGATGCCGCGCACCCCCGTCACGTCCCGCCGACCGCCGACGTCACGTCACCGGTGCCTTCGCCCGCAGCACCGTCAGGAACTCCCGCATCCAGCTGGAGTGATCCGGCCACGCGCGAGCGGAGACCAGCGTGCCGTCGACCACCGTCTCGGCGTCCTGGAAGGTCGCGCCGGCGGACTGCATGTCGAGTTCGAGCGCCGGGTACGCCGTGACGCGCCGGCCGCGCAGGCCGTCGATCGCGGCGGTGAGCAGGGGGCCGTGGCAGATCTGGGCCACGGGCTTGTCCGTGTCGAAGAAGGACTTGAGGATCTTGCGGAGTTCGGGATCGTTGCGGAGGTACTCGGGGGCCCGCCCGCCGGGGATGACGAGAGCCGCGTACTGGCCGGGATCGACCTCGGAGAAAGCGAGATCGGCGGGCCAGGTGTAGCCGGGCTTCTCGGTGTAGGTGTCGAAGCCGGGTTCGAAGTCATGGACGACGAACTGGAGCTTCTTGCGCTCGGGGGCCGCGATGTGGACCTCGTAGCCCTCCTCGCGCAGGCGTTGGTAGGGGTAGAGGACCTCCAGCGACTCCGCTGCGTCGCCGGTGACGATGAGGATCTTCGCTGTCATGTCGGTGCGCTCCTCTGTGGCTGTGGCGTGCGTCTCCGCCGGGCGTCATGGGCTCACGGGTCCGTGGGCTCGTGAGCGTCGGGCGTCACGGGCTCAAGGGCCCATGGGTTCGTGGGGTCATGGGCTCGCGGCCTCGTGGGCTCCCGAGTTCATAGGCAACGTGCCTCGCGCCGGGGTGCTTGCCAAGGGGCCTTGCAGTCCGGATCCCGTCACCGTCCCGACTGCCCGTGAATACGACCATTTCATGTGCTGCGCCCCTGTGCATAACGTCAAAGTTCCACCCTCGGTTTTGTACACATCCGGCTCGTGACGAGCCCCCGGTGAGGAGAGATAGCCTTGTGGCGTGATCAGCGCGATATTTCGCGGGGGCATCGTCGCCCCTGCTCCGCGCCCGGCGACCACGGACGACATCCGTGACCGGGCGGCGGTCGCTGGTCCCAGGGTCTGTCCGACAGACCTTCGCGGGCGGGACGGAGCTCCAAGGGCTCCCAGGACGCCGTGCACACCCCGGGTACCGACGCGACAGAGAGCAGCGTCACACCTTACGGGCGTGCCGAAAATGGCTGATAACCCACCGCTCATCTCACCTTGCGGCATAGCGTCTGAGCAGACCGGAGAACCCGGGCCGTGGCGTCGAGCCGCAGGGGAAGACACCGTACTTCCTTCTACGTCACGCAACGGCGCGCGACAGGAGCCAGAGGACAATGCAGACCAAGCTGGACGAAGCAAAGGCCGAGTTGCTCGAGAGGGCTGCCCGGGTAGCTGAGAACAGCCCGGTCGGGGGGCACCTACCGACCGGGACGACGGACGAGAGCACTCCAGACCGGGACACCGTGCTCGCGTTCCTCCAGCGCTACTACCTGCACACCGCCCCGGAGGACCTCGCCGACCGCGACCCGGTCGATGTCTTCGGAGCCGCCTACTCCCACTACCGGCTGGCCGAGACCCGACCCCAGGGCACGGCGAACGTACGGGTGCACACCCCGACGGTCGAGGAGAACGGCTGGACGTGCAGCCACACCGTCGTCGAGGTCGTCACCGACGACGTGCCCTTCCTCGTCGACTCGGTGACCAACGAGCTGACCCGCCAGGGCCGCGGCATCCACGTCGTCATCCACCCGCAGGTCGTCGTCCGCCGCGACCTCACCGGCAAGCTCATCGAGGTACTCACCACCCCGCCCGCCGGCGAGCTGCCGCACGACGCGCACACCGAGTCCTGGATCCACGTACAGATCGACCGCGAGACCGACCGCGCCGACCTGAAGCAGATCACCGCCGACCTGCTGCGTGTCCTGTCCGACGTCCGTGAGGCCGTCGAGGACTGGGAGAAGATGCGGGACCTGGCCCTGCGGATGGCAGATGAGCTGCCCGCCGAGCCGACCGCCTCCGACCTGCCCTCCAGTGAGGTCGGGGAGGCCCGCGAGCTGCTGCGCTGGCTGGCCGCCGACCACTTCACCTTCCTCGGCTACCGCGAGTATCAGCTGCGCGAGGACGACTCGCTGGCCGCCGTCCCCGGTACCGGCCTCGGCATCCTGCGCTCCGACCCGCAGCACGGCGCCGAGGACAGCCACCCGGTGAGCCCGTCCTTCGAGCGGCTCCCGGCCGACGCCCGGGCCAAGGCCCGCGAGCACAAGCTCCTCGTCCTCACGAAGGCCAACAGCCGTTCCACGGTGCACCGTCCGTCGTATCTCGACTACGTGGGTGTGAAGAAGTTCGACGAGAACGGCGAGGTCGTCGGCGAGCGCCGCTTCCTGGGCCTGTTCTCCTCCGCCGCCTACACCGAGTCCGTCCGCCGGGTTCCCGTGATCCGGCGCACGGTCGACGAGGTGCTGGAGGGCGCCGGCTTCTCGCCCAACAGCCACGACGGGCGCGACCTGCTGCAGATCCTGGAGACGTACCCGCGCGACGAGCTGTTCCAGACCCCGGTCGACGAACTCCGGTCCATCGTCACGTCCGTGCTCTACCTCCAAGAGCGCCGGCGGCTGCGCCTGTACCTGCGCCAGGACGAGTACGGCCGCTACTACTCGGCCCTCGTCTACCTCCCGCGCGACCGCTACACCACGGGCGTACGCCTTCGGATCATCGACATCCTTAAAGAAGAGCTCGACGGCACCAGCGTCGACTTCACCGCCTGGAACACCGAGTCGATCCTCTCCAGGCTGCACTTCGTGGTCCGCGTCCCGCAGGGCACCGAACTGCCGGAGCTGTCCGACGCCGACAAGGACCGCATCGAGGCCCGCCTGGTCGAGGCCGCCCGCTCCTGGGCCGACGGTTTCGGCGAGGCGCTGAACGCGGAGTGCGGCGAGGAGCGCGCCGCCGAACTGCTGCGCAGCTACGGCAACGCCTTCCCCGAGGGCTACAAGGCGGACCACTCCCCGCGCGCCGCCGTCGCCGACCTGGTCCACCTCGAACAGCTCACCGAGGAGCAGGCCTTCGCGCTCAGCCTCTACGAGCCGGTGGGTGCCGCCCCCGACGAGCGCCGCTTCAAGATCTACCGCAAGGGCGCCTCGGTCTCCCTCTCCGCCGTGCTGCCGGTCCTCAGCCGCCTCGGTGTCGAGGTCGTCGACGAGCGGCCGTACGAACTGCGCTGCTCGAACCGTACGACGGCGTGGATCTACGACTTCGGGCTGCGGATGCCCAAGTCGCAGAACGGCAGCGGGGACCACCTCGGTGAGGACGGCCGCGAGCGGTTCCAGGAGGCGTTCGCCGCGACCTGGACCGGGCAGGCCGAGAACGACGGCTTCAACGCGCTGGTGCTGAGCGCCGGGCTGAACTGGCGCCAGGCGATGGTGCTGCGGGCGTACGCGAAGTACCTGCGGCAGGCCGGTTCCACCTTCAGCCAGGACTACATGGAGGACACCCTCCGCAACAACGTCCACACCACCCGGCTGCTCGTCTCCCTGTTCGAGGCGCGGATGTCGCCGGACCGGCAGCGCGCCGGGCGCGAGATCGTGGACGCCCTCCTCGAAGAGGTCGACGCGGCGCTCGACCAGGTGGCGAGCCTCGACGAGGACCGCATCCTGCGCTCCTTCCTGACCGTCATCAAGGCGACCCTGCGCACCAACTTCTTCCAGGAAGCGCTCGGCGGGCACGCGCACGCGTACGTCTCGATGAAGTTCGACCCGCAGGCCATCCCGGACCTGCCGGCGCCGCGGCCGGCGTACGAGATCTGGGTGTACTCGCCGCGCGTCGAGGGCGTGCACCTGCGCTTCGGCAAGGTCGCGCGCGGCGGTCTGCGCTGGTCGGACCGGCGGGAGGACTTCCGGACGGAGATCCTCGGCCTGGTCAAGGCGCAGATGGTGAAGAACACCGTCATCGTGCCGGTCGGCGCCAAGGGCGGCTTCGTCGCCAAGCAGCTGCCGGACCCGAGCGTGGACCGCGACGCGTGGCTCGCCGAGGGCATCGCCAGCTACAAGATGTTCATCTCGGCCCTGCTCGACATCACCGACAACCTGGTGGCCGGCGAGGTCGTCCCCCCGGCGGACGTCGTCCGGCACGACGAGGACGACACCTACCTCGTGGTCGCCGCCGACAAGGGCACCGCGACGTTCTCGGACATCGCCAACGGGGTCGCCGAGAGCTACAACTTCTGGCTCGGTGACGCCTTCGCCTCCGGCGGCTCGGCCGGCTACGACCACAAGAAGATGGGCATCACCGCGCGCGGTGCCTGGGAGTCCGTCAAGCGGCACTTCCGGGAGCTGGGCGTCGACACCCAGAGCGAGGACTTCACGGTCGTCGGCGTCGGCGACATGTCCGGTGACGTGTTCGGCAACGGCATGCTGCTCAGCGAGCACATCCGCCTGGTCGCCGCCTTCGACCACCGGCACATCTTCCTCGACCCGACCCCGGACGCGGCCGTCTCGTACGCCGAGCGGCGCCGCATGTTCGAGCTGCCACGCTCCAGTTGGGCCGACTACAACACCGACCTGCTGTCGGCCGGCGGCGGCGTCTTCCCGCGCACCGCGAAGGCGATCCCGGTCAACGCCCACGTCCGCGAGGCCCTCGGCATCGAGGACAAGGTCGCCAAGATGACGCCGGCCGACCTCATGAAGGCGATCCTCAAGTCGCGGGTCGACCTGCTGTGGAACGGCGGCATCGGCACGTATGTCAAGGCCAGCACCGAGTCCCACGCGGACGTCGGCGACAAGGCCAACGACGCGATCCGCGTGGACGGCGCCGACCTGCGCGTCAAGGTCGTCGGCGAGGGCGGCAACCTGGGCCTGACCCAGCTCGGCCGGATCGAGTTCGCCCAGCAGGGCGGCAAGATCAACACGGACGCGATCGACAACAGTGCGGGTGTGGACACCTCCGACCACGAGGTGAACATCAAGATCCTGCTCAACGGCCTGGTCACCGAAGGCGACATGACCGTCAAGCAGCGCAACAAGATCCTCGCCGAGATGACCGACGAGGTCGGCGCGCTCGTCCTGCGCAACAACTACGCGCAGAACACCGCGATCGCCAACGCGCTCGCCCAGTCCAAGGACATGCTCCACGCCCAGCAGCGCTTCCTGCGCACCCTGGTCCGCGAGGGCCACCTCGACCGGGCGCTGGAGTTCCTGCCCACCGACCGCCAGATCCGCGAACGGCTCGCCCAGGGACAGGGGTTGACCAGTCCCGAGACGGCCGTCCTGCTGGCGTACACGAAGATCACGGTCGCCGACGAGCTGCTGCACACCACGCTGCCCGACGACCCCTACCTGCGCACCCTGCTGCACGCCTACTTCCCGACCGCGCTGCGCGAGAAGTTCGCCGAGCAGATCGACACCCACGCGCTGCACCGCGAGATCGTCACCACGGTCCTCGTCAACGACACGGTCAACACGGGCGGTACGAGCTTCCTGCACCGCCTCCGCGAGGAGACCGGGGCCTCCCTGGAGGAGATCGTCCGGGCGCAGACCGCGGCCCGCGCGATCTTCGACGCCGCCGAGGTGTGGGACGGCGTGGAGGCCCTCGACAACACCGTCGAGGCGCCCGTCCAGACCCGTATCCGCCTGCACTCGCGCCGCCTGTGCGAGCGCGGCACTCGCTGGCTGCTCAACAACCGGCCGCAGCCGCTCCAGCTCGCCGAGACCGTCGAGTTCTTCGGCGAGCGCGTCGAGCAGGTCTGGTCCCAGCTGCCCAAGCTGCTGCGCGGCGCGGACCTGGAGTGGTACCAGGAGATCTACGACGAGCTGACCGGCGCCGGCGTCCCGGCCGAACTCGCCACGCGCGTGGCGGGGTTCTCGTCCGCCTTCCCGGCGCTCGACATCGTCTCGGTGGCCGACCGCATGGGCAAGGACCCGATGGACGTCGCCGAGGTCTACTACGACCTCGCCGACCGCCTCCACATCACCCAACTCATGGACCGCATCATCGAGTTGCCCCGCGCGGACCGCTGGCAGTCCATGGCCCGCGCCTCCATCCGCGAGGACCTGTACGCGGCCCACGCGGCCCTCACCGCCGACGTCCTCGCGGCCGGCAACGGCACCTCGACCCCCGAACAGCGCTTCACCGCCTGGGAGGAGAAGAACACCGCGATCCTCGGCCGGGCCCGCACCACCCTGGAGGAGATCCAGGGCTCGGAGATGTTCGACCTGGCCAACCTGTCGGTGGCGATGCGCACGATGCGAACACTGCTGCGGACGCACTCGTAGTCCCTGGGTCGTAGTTCCTACGACCCTTCATTAGAAGTCGCCTATCAGCAGTGGCTACGACGATGAGGGCGCCCCGGCCGGAATGGCTCGGGGCGCCCTTTCATGAAGTGCCTTAGGCGTTTTCGAGGGGAGGACTTACTTGGCCCCGCTAAGCCTGGTGACGTGACTCTGAACCTCACCGGGGAACGCGTGACCGAGCCCGTCCGACCGGTGCGCAAGGTCGTCCTGGAAGTCGTGAAATTCGGCATCGTCGGCGGCAGCGGCGTCCTGGTCAACTTCGCGATCTTCAACGCCCTGCTGCACGGCCTGCGCTGGCCCGCGATGCTCGCGACCGTCCTGGCCAGCTGCGTCGCGATGGGCGCCAACTACCTCGGCTTCCGCTACTACACCTACCGAGACCGCGACGCCCCGAGCACCCGCCGCATCGCCCTGTTCTTCGTCTTCAGCGGCATCGGCGTCCTCATGGAAAGCGGCCTCTTCTACGTCGGCTACCACGGACTGGGCCTCCACGGTCCGCTTGAGGCGAATGCCGTGAAGGCCCTGTCGATCGTGCTCGCGTCCGCGTTCCGCTTCCTGGTCTACCGCACCTGGGTGTTCCAGGACGAGGACCTTTATGCGACGACCTCTAGCGACGACCTCTAGGCAACTTGGCCCGCCTGGGCCGGGGCCGGCTCCTTGGGCTTGTCGGCGCCGCCCGTGAAGGCCTCGTACGCCTCCAGGACGTCCTCCGTCGGTCCGTCCATCAGCAGTTCGCCGCGCTCCAGCCACAGCACGCGGTCGCAGGTGTCGCGGATCGACTTGTTGTTGTGGCTGACCAGGAAGACGGTGCCCGCGTGCTGGCGCAGCTCGCGGATCCGCTCCTCCGAACGGCGCTGGAAGGACCGGTCACCCGTCGCCAGTGCCTCGTCGATCAGGAGGACGTCGTGGTCCTTGGCGGCGGCGATGGAGAACCGCAGCCGGGCGCCCATGCCGGAGGAGTACGTCCGCATCGGCAGCGTGATGAAGTCGCCCTTCTCGTTGATCCCGGAGAACTCGACGATGCCGTCGTAGCGCTCCTTGACCTGTTCCCGGGACATGCCCATGGCCAGGCCGCCGAGATAGACGTTGCGCTCGCCGGTCAGGTCGCCCATCAGGGCGGCGTTGACGCCGAGGAGGGAGGGCTGGCCGTGGGTGTAGATACGGCCGTTCTCGACCGGGAGCAGGCCCGCGACCGCCTTGAGGAGCGTGGACTTGCCGGAACCGTTGGTGCCGATGAGCCCGATCGCCTCGCCCTTGTAGGCGACGAACGACACCTTCTTGACGGCGTGCACCCTGCGCACGCCCGCCGCCTTCTCGGCTTTCTCGCGGCGCAGCATGCGGTTGAGGGCGGCGGTCGCGGAGCCGCGTCCGGCGCCGGTTCCGTTGACCCGGTAGACGATGTCGACGCCGTCGCAGACGACGGTGGGGATCGTGCTGTCGGCGGCCACGCGGGTCCGCTCGGTGTGGTACTCGATGGTCTGCTCAGCCACGGCCGTACGTCTCCTCAGCCTTCCAGAAGTAAATGAAGCCGCCGACTCCGGCGATCAGCGCCCAGGCGGTCGCCGCCGGCCACACGTGCGGGGGAAGCTGGCTCGAGTGGAAACTGTCGATCAGCGAGTAGCGCATGAGGTCGATGTAGACGGCCGCCGGGTTGGTCTCCAGGGCGAGCGTCACGAAGTGCGGCAGGTGGTCCTTGCTGGTCAGCTTGTCGATGCTCCACATGACGCCGGAGACGTACATCCAGGTGCGCAGCACGAACGGCATCAGCTGCGCGATGTCCGGCGTCTTCGCGCCCATCCGGGCCATGATCATCGAGACGCCCGCGTTGAACGTGAACTGCAGGACCAGCACCGGGACCGCCATCAGCCAGGAGAAGCTGATCGGCACACCGAAGCAGAGCAGGATCACGACCAGGGCGGCCATCGAGAACAGCAGCTGCTGGAGCTGCTGCAGCGCGAACGAGATCGGCAGCGCGGCCCGCGGGAAGTGCAGCGCCCGTACGAGGCCGAGGTTGCCGGAGATCGCCCGGGTGCCCGCCATGATCGAGCTCTGCGTGAACGTCCAGATGAACACGCCCGTCACCAGGAACGGGATGTAGTCCGGCACGCCGCGCTTCGTGCCCAGCAGGATGCCGAAGATGAAGTAGTACACCGCCGCGTTCAACAGCGGCGTCATCACCTGCCAGACCTGGCCCAGCTTCGCCTGGCTGTACTGCGCGGTCAGCTTGGCGGTGGCGAACGCGGTGATGAAGTGGCGCCGCTCCCACAGCTGGCGGACGTACTCGCTCAGGGAGGGGCGGGCACCACTGACCGTGAGGCCGTGGCGGGCGGCGAGCGCCGCGAGGTCGTCTTCGTCGGCCGGAGCCGGCGAATGGGGCGGTGTGTGGAGGACCTGGCTCACATCCGCTGCTTTCGCTCAGGGGGAGGGGGTGCGTGCGTCCGGCTGCCGTGCCCCGTCGCCTGACGTTTCCTTACGCTTCTCTTTACGTTCTCTTACGTCGGGACGGGACCGTATCGTCGCAACGTGAGCGTAGGCGGATTCGGCGTCGGAACGCAACCGTTTCGTCGTGACGGGTGTGATGGGGTCGTTAGGTTTTGGGCCGGGGCGGGCCTGTTGCGTCGATACGGTCTGGGCAGGCGGGCTGGGGGTGTGATGGGCGTCGCGTCGCGTCGGGGCGGAACGGGCGCGTCGCGAGGACGGGCCGGTCGCGTCGCGGCGACGGACCGGTTGCGTTCCGACGCGCCGCCCGCCCGCCGCCCACTCGCCGCCCACTCGCCGTCCGCCCCCGGTCGGTCCACCCCTCGACGGTGCGCCGCCCGCGTTACGACGAGCCCGTTTCGTCGCGACGCGCCCCGCGTCGGAACGCAACCGTTTCGTCGCAACGCCCCTATGCTTGGAGCATGACGACGAACGCCGACGAGCCCCAGACACGTCAGCGCCGCCGCACCCCCGCCGGGGCGGCCGTACTCCGCGAGGATGTGACCGAAGCCATTCGGGCGGCGGTCTTCGAGGAGTTGGCGGCGGTCGGGTATGCCCGGATGTCGATCGAGGGGATCGCGCGCCGCGCCGGGGTGGGCAAGACGGCGGTGTACCGCCGCTGGCGTTCGAAGCTGCACCTGGTGCTCGACGTGGTGTCGGCGATCGCGGTGATGGGGCTGCCGACGCCGGACACCGGTTCGCTGGAGGGCGACCTCCGGATGCTGTACGAGGTGACGTCACGGGCGCTGAGGCATCCCGTCGCCTCGCAGATCATCCCGGACCTCCAGGCCGAGGCGGCCCGCAACCCCGAGATCGCCGACGCCATGCAGAAGGCGCTGCGTGAGGGCCAGGAGGGCGTGGCCAGCAAGATCCTGGCGGCGGCGGAACGGCGCGGCGAGATCCGCCCCGGCATGGACGAGGACCTGGCCCTGGACCTCATCTCCGGCCCCCTGTACTGGCGCGCCGTGGTGATCCGCAGCCCGAAGCTGCCGAAGGGCTACCTGGGGGCGCTGGCCCGGGCGACGACGGAGGGGCTCAAGGCGCTGTAGGGCTTCGTCGTACCCGCTGGGTTCCCGGCCGGTGAGTCAGCCGCCCCCGTGGTCCAACCGCCGCGCTAGTTCCCCGAGTTCAGCTGCCCGCAGCACCCGTCCGTCGAACCCCGGCAGTGGTACGTGCAGGGCCTCGGTCCAGCGCTCGGGGATCGCCGTGTTCCCGTACACCGCCCCGGCGAGGCCGCCTGTCACGGCGGCGACAGTGTCCGTGTCGCCGCCGAGGTCGATCGCGGTGCGCAGGGCGTCCTCGTAGGAGGACGTGGTCCGCAGGGCCCAGACTGCGGAGCCGAGGCAGGGCCAGACGGCGCCGTTGAACTCCGTCGCCAGGTCGGGGTGCCAGTCCGGGGCGAGGACGACGCCGTAGCGCTCGCGGTGGTCGGGGTGGACGGACCGGAGGGTCTCCGCGACGGCGTCGAGCGGGTCGCCGCCATCCAGTGCGACGCGCACCAACTCGTGGAAGACGGCGGTGCCTTCCCAGGCCGCGCGGTCTCCGTGGGTGAGTGCGGCGATGCGGCGGGCGGCGTCCATCGTGGCGTCGCGCCCCGCGCGCGCGAAGTGGACCGACGACGGGGCGGCGCGCATCAACGCACCGTTCCCGGCGCCCCGTTGGTTCGTCTGGAAGTGCAGGGCGGCGGCCAGGTTCCAGGGGTCGCCACTGCCCAGCACGGCCTCGGTCTGCAGGCCGATGTCCTTGGGGTCGGCGTTCGCCCAGCGCTGGAACCGCCGGAACATGTCCGGGAGTTGGAGTCCGCCGCACTCCAGCAGCGACTCCGCGACGAGTACGGCCATCTGCGTGTCGTCGGTGGCCTCGCCCGGGTCCCAGCCGCCGCCCCCGCACATCTCACCGCCGTGACCGGGCACCGGAAACCGGGCGGAGAAGGCGCCTTCGGGACCGAACTCGAAGGGCGCGCCGAGAGCGTCGCCGACGGCGGAGCCGAGGATGGCGCCCAGAGCGCGTTCCGACCGGGAACAGCCGTCCACTGGGCCGGAGTTCATCAGACCCCTTGTGCTCATCAAGACCGCGCAGCCCCCGGATGCAACCGCACCCACCCCTCCCAGGCCGACGTGATCATGTCCTGGACGTCGTGCTTGGCCTTCCAGCTCAGTTCGGTGGTGATGCGGTCGGCGGAGGCGACGACGCGGGCCGGGTCGCCGGGGCGGCGGGGGTGGACGGTCGGGGGGCGGTCGTAGCCGGTGATCGTGTTGATGAGGTCGATCATCTCGCGGACCGAAACGCCTTCCCCGCGGCCGATGTTGAGGGTGAGGGAGCGGCCGGGGGAGGCCTGGAGGGCGCGGGCGGCGGCGACGTGGGCCTCGGCCAGGTCCACGACGTGGATGTAGTCGCGGACGGTGGTGCCGTCCGGGGTGTCGTAGTCGGCGCCGAAGATGCGCGGGGGCGCGTTCTCGGTGAGCCTCTCGAAGACCATGGGGACGATGTTGAAGACGCCGACGTCGGCGAGTTCGGGGGCGCCGGCGCCGGCCACGTTGAAGTAGCGCAGGGAGGCCGTGGAAAGGCCGGTCGCCCGGCCCGTCGCGCGGACCAGCCACTCACCTGCCAGTTTGGTCTCGCCGTACGGCGACATCGGGACGCAGGGCGTCTCCTCGGTGACCAGTTCCACGTCAGGCATGCCGTAGACGGCCGCCGAGGACGAGAAGACGAAGGACGGGACGCCGGCCGTGGTCACCGCCTCCAGGAGGACGCGCAGGCCCTCGATGTTCTCCCGGTAGTAGTGGAGCGGCTGGTCCACCGACTCGCCCACCTGCTTCTTCGCCGCCAGGTGGACGACTCCGGTGACGTCCTGGTCGGCGAGGGTGCGGGCGACCAGTTCCGCGTCCAGGGTCGAACCCACCACCAGGGGGACGCCGTCGGGGACGCGTTCGGCGATGCCGGTGGACAGGTCGTCGTAGACGACCGCCTGTTCGCCGGCATCGGTCATCGCCCTCACGACGTGCGCCCCGATGTAACCGGCGCCGCCGGTGATCAGCCAGGTCATGTGCGGCCGTCCCCTCCGTCACTGGATGTCCACTGGATGTCGTTCGACCCGCGCGGGCGCGTCCCCCACGTGATTCGGGCCTCAGTCAATCAGGCGCCGGAGTGTGCCGAGGTCAGCTGCTGGGACTCCCCGTAGGGGCCGGGGGACTGCACGCGCGTGCGTGCTGTCGCCGGGAGTGGTCTCGACGACCGCCACAGGCGGACGAAGGAGAGGACGGCCGCGGCGGCCAGCAGACCGTTGCGTACGACCATCAGGGCGCAGCCCGTCCACGTGCTGTGGATGACGTCGCCGTACAGGACGGGGAACTCGACGGAGCTGACCGCGGTCGCCGCCACGATCAGCGCGGCCACCGCGCGCTGTGTCGTGTGCCGCGAGGTCAGACAGACGGCGGCCAGGCCGAGCAGCCAGATCATGTACTGCGGGCTGATGACCCGGCTGGTCACGGTGAACAGCAGGACGGCGCTCAGCGCGGCGTCGTACGGCGTCGCGTCGGTCCAGCGACGGGCCCGGATCCGCCACCACAGGAGCAGCCCGAAGGCGACCGCCGTGAGCGCGAGGGAGGCGTCGGCGACGGTGGAGACGTACGGTCCCGTGAACTCCATCGCGCCGTACCGGTAGTGCACCTGGCCAGGCCAGCCGGCGTGGGTCGCCAGGCCGAGGGCCGTGCCGCCGAGTGACTCGATCTGTACGCCCCGGCCGCCCTGTTGGCGCAAGAAGGCGAAAGGGTTGTTGAACAGGACCACGAGAGACGCGAGCGACAAGACCCCCGTCCCCACCGCCCACGACCACACCGACCGCGTCGTCCGCCCTCTCGGCATCCCCAGCAGCACCAGCGCCGGCCACACCTTCACCAGCGCGCCCAGTGCCGCGAACGCGCCGCACACACGCGTGGAGCGCGACAACGTCAACAGGGAGATGACGGCGAACGCCGTGACCTGCACGTCGTAGCGGACGAGGGGCATGTGCAGGAGGAGGGGGAGGCAGGCGATCCAGTACGCGGCGCCGCGCAGGCTGTGGCCGGGGCGGGTGCCCGCGCGGGCGAGCGTCACGGTGATCAGCGCGTCCGTCGCGAGGGTGAGGACGACGAACGCCTGGAAGTACGTCAGGTCCGGCAGTAGCGCGGGGGCCAGGAGTACGGGGCCGGCGCCCGGCGGGTACTGCCACAGCGGGTCGTGCGCCGGGAACGCGCCGTGCGACAGGACGCCGTACCAGTGGTGGTACAGGCGCCACACCTCCCGTGCGACCCCGCCCCGGCCGAGCAGGGGCAGGTCGTTGTACGCGAGGAGGAGCAGCATTCCGGCGCGGGTGGCGAGCCAGGCGAGGGTGAGGGCGAGGAGGCGGTGTCTACGGGCGGCGTTCATCACGGCGGATCGTAAGCCGGGTGAATGCCGCAGGAATGCTAATACACCGTCAATCGTCGGTAAGAGCTTGCTAACAGTACAAAATCAGCCAGGTGGACAGCCAAGGTGAGGGTGAGTACAGGCACGGGCGACGGACGCGTGCGGGGGTCGTCGCCGTGGTCGTGCCGGTGGTCGTCATGCTCGCGCTGGGGCTGTGGGGGCTCGACCGCGGCGGGATGTGGGGCGACGAGGGCGTCACCTTCCTGGTCGGGCGGCGCACGGTGCCGCAGATCTGGCACCTGCTGCACGGTGTCGACGCGGTGCACGGCCTGTACTACCTCCTCATGCACGCCGTCCTCGTCGTCCACCCCGGAGAGGTCGCCCTCCGCCTGCCGTCGGTGTGCGGCGCGGCGGCGACGGCGGGCCTGGTCGCGGCCCTAGGCGTCCGCCTGGCCCGCCCCCGCGTCGGCCTCTGGGCCGGCCTCCTCTACGCGATCACCCCCCTGACCGGCCACTACGCCCAGGAGGGCCGCTCGTACGCCCTCGTCGCGGCGGGCGTGGCCGGGGCGACGCTGCTCCTGGTGCGGGCGTTGGAGGGGCGGTCGTGGTGGCCGTACGGCGCTGTCCTCGCCGTGACCTTTCTGCTGCACGAGTTCGCGGTCCTGGTGCTCTGCGCGCACGCGCTGACGCTGGCGGCGGCACGGGTGCCCCGGGCGGCGTGGCTCGGCTGGGCCCGTGCGGTCGGTATGGCGGGGGGCGCCCTGTTGCCCCTGGCCTGGGTCTCCCAACGCCAGTCCGCGCAGGTGGCCTGGCTGAGGATCCCGGACTGGGACACGACCGAACGCCTCGCCCGCGACTTCCTCGCCGTCACCCCGACCGGCATCGTCTTCTGGACCTCGCTCCTCCTGATCCTCCTCGGCCTTGGCTCCGGCCGGCTCACGTCGGTAGCCCTGCCGTTGCTGCTGGTACCGCCGCTGCTCCTGCTGACGGTGTCTCAATTCCGGCCCTTGTTCCACGAGCGGTATGTGCTGTATGCGCTGGCGGGTGCGCCGTTGCTGGTGGCGGCGGGGGCGGATCGGCTGGTGGGGGCGCTGAGATGGCTGTGGCTGGAGGGGCGAGGCGTGCCGAACGGCCGGCGTGCGGACGTTGAGCGGGTGGTGATTGGGCGCGGGAGTCACCGCGAGTTGGTGGGTGCGGTGAGCGGGGTCGGTCACCGGCTGGGGGGCGACCGTAGAGCCGGAGCCGGAGCCGCAGCCGGAATGGGAGTCGGGGGCGGAGTGGGGGCCCGAGCCGACGTCCGAGACAGAGCCGGAAGCGGAGGCGAAGCCGGAGCAGGAGGCGGAAGCCGAACCGCAGCCGCAGCCGCAGCCGCAGCCGCAGCCGCAGCCGCAGCCGCAGCCGCAGCCGCAGCCAGGGCTGGGGCCGGAGCCGGAGTCCGGCCCCAAGCCGACGCCCGGGACGGAGCCGCAATCGAAGCCCTGGACGGAGCCGGGACCCGAGCCGACGTCCGAGCCGGAGCCCGAGCTGACGTCCGAGACAGAGCCGGAAGCGGAGGCGTAGCCGGAGCTGGAGGCGGGAGCCGAGCCGCTGCCGCAGCCACAAGCCGCCCATCCCTCACCGGAGTTGACCGTACGACCCTCCTGCGGCCCGGCGCCCGACGCTCCCCAACCGCCTGCCCCACGCCCACCCGCCGCCCACTCCGCCGCACCCCCTTCGCCAACCTCACCACCCGCGCCAACCTCGTAACCCTCGCCGGCGTCCTGGCCGCAACCGCCCCCTTCCTCCACGGCCTCCCCGCCTACCGGAACGACCGTTCCGCGGACGCCCGCCCCGAGAACCTCGCCGCCGTCTCCGCGCTAGCCGGACGTGAACTGCGGCCCGGTGACCCGGTGTTGTTCCTGCCGTCGTTCTGGCGGGTGACGGCGCTGGCGTATCCGGGGCCGTTCGTCGGGGCCCGGGACCTGGCGTCGGGGGAGTCGGGGGCGAGGTCGGGGACGCTCAGTGGGCGTGAGGTGGGCCCGGGGGAGTTGCGGGCGCGGCTCGCCGCGGTGGACCGGGTCTGGATCGTCGCGCAGTCGAACCTGCTGCCCTCGCGCTGGGTGCCCGGCGACCCGACCGACCGGGTCAAACTCGACGTCGTGGACGGGGAGTTCGCGCGCCGACAGGAGTACGTACGAGGGCGAGTGAAGCTGGCCCTCTACATCCGCCGCATGCCTCCGCAAGCAATGCAGCTGGCGCCCACACCCACGACCGCACGCACACCCACGACCGCCCCTACACCCACGAACACACCCGCACCCGCACCCACACCCACACCTACGCCTCGTCTAACGTCGCCGAGTCCAACGCCCCGGTGAGCTGGTCAAGCCGTTCCCGCAGCGCCCGGATCTCATCGAGGTCGAAGCCCGTCGCCCCAAGGATGCGCCGCGGCACCTCGACCGCCCGCTCGCGCAGCGCGACCCCCTCGTCGGTGGGCCGCACCTCCACCGACCGTTCGTCGCGCGCGCTGCGCTCACGCCGTACCAGACCGGCCGTCTCCAGCCGCTTGAGCAGCGGGGACAGGGTGCCGGAGTCGAGCCGCAGGTGTTCGCCGAGCTTCTTCACGGGCAGTTCGCCGTGTTCCCACAGCACCAGCATCACCAGGTACTGCGGGTAGGTGAGCCCGAGGTCCTTGAGGATCACGCGGTAGACGCCGCCGAAGGCGCGCGACGCGGCGTTCAGGGAGAAGCAGATCTGCTGGTCGAGGCGGAGCCAGTCGGTGCTGGGAGTGGCGGCGGGAGTGGTGGTCATGCCTCCAGGATAGCGCTAGTGGGCCATTTAGTTGTGTGCAATTGAATTGTGTGCTCTACTTATCGCCGTGAGGCGGTCCGGACACCCGGACCGGTCACCCCCACCAAGACTTCCGAGAGGGATGGTTTCCAATGGACGCGATCTACACCGCCGTAGCCACCGCCACCCACGGCCGTGACGGCCGCGCGGTCAGCAACGACGGCAAGATCGACCTTCAGCTCGGCATTCCGGTCGAGATGGGCGGCAACGGCCAGGGCACCAACCCTGAGCAGCTGTTCGCCGCCGGTTACGCCGCCTGTTTCGGCAGCGCCCTCGGCCTCGTCGGCCGGCAGGCGAAGGTCGACGTCACCGACGCGGCCGTGACCGCCGAGGTCGGCATCGGCAAGCAGGGCGAGGGCTTCGGCCTCAAGGTGACCCTGCGCGTCGAGCTCCCCGACACCGTGGACGAGGCGACCGGCCGCAAGCTCGTCGAGACCGCCCACCAGGTCTGCCCCTACTCGAACGCCACCCGCGGCAACATCGAGGTCGACCTCGTCATCGAGTAGTCCCTACGACACTCCCGCGACCCGGCACAGAGGTGGCCGACGGCATACACGCCGTCGGCCACCTAGTTGCACCGCACTCCACCGCACTCCACCGCACCCCACCGCACCTCGCCGCACCCCACCTCACCGCACCGAGTGAGCGTGCTCCCCAACTCCCTGCCCCGGAACCGGAGTCGGCACAGCCACACCCGCGGCCGCCTTCCCCCGCACCACGCTCTCCAGCAGCAACGGCACCCCCACCACCGGCAACAACCACACCAGCACGATCAACCGCCCACCCCACACGCTGACATCGGGATGCGCGGCCTGCGTGAGAATCCCCGTGAACGCGGCTCCGATCAGGAACACCCCGAACGCCGGCCGCTTCGACGCACCCCACAGACCCGCACCCAGTGCCGCCGCGAGCATCGGCTGCCACAGCTGCTGCCGTGTCCACTCCAGCCAGAAGTTCGCTTCCAGGTGCAGGAATTCGGGCCACAGGCGCGTGCGGTCGGGCCGGGCGTAGTGATCGGTGAGCAGGTCCTGAAGGCTGTCGGTCTGGGACGGATAGTGCAGCGCGCTCGCCAGAACCAGCGTTCCCAGCGCGGCAGTTGCGCCGAACGCGGCGATCACCACCAACGCCCGCCCCGGCGCCCGCCCACGCCGCATTCGCCCTACGGCGACCAGCGCGCCCGCACCGGCCAGGCACAGCCCGAGGAACAGGGACTGCGAGTGCTTCACGGTGAAGAGGAGCACCAATGAACCACCCACCAGGGCGAGTCCGACGCGTGTACGTTGCCCCTTCAGCACCAGCCCGCAGCCCCACAGCGCCGCCAGCGTCAGGGCCGTCATCAGCCCCTCGGTCATCGGGCGCATCGAGGTCGTTCCGCACGGCAGCACGTAGTAGAGGGCCTGCCCCATCAGCGCGAACGGCACCGACACGGACAACGTGCGCAGGATCAGGAAAACAAGGATCCCACCCCCGACGGTGAGGACGACACTCGCCGACCACATCCCCCAGACCGGCCCGAGCAGCGTCACGAACGGCACCAGGAACACCGGGTATCCGGGCCGCACTTCGAAGATCCGCATGAACCGCTCGGACGTGAACGGCGTGATGAACCCGCCCGTCTGCCCGGCCCGCAGCCGCGCGTTCACCCCCCGCCACTCCGCGTCCCGGCACTTCTTCGCGACCCGCGCGGCGGGGTCCTTGCCGTGGAAGTCGAGCGGGTTCACGCTCTGGTCGCGCCGTGCCATCTCCCCCTGACTCGCGCAGGAGTAGTCGATGGCGACGGTCGCCGCCTCCCGCTCGCTCGCCCCGCGCAGACTCATCGCGTACGACAGGTAGTTCTTCGTGTCGGGGGTCGCCCGCCCGGTGACATTGGCGAGTTGGAGCACCGCGAACACCGCGGCCAGCACCAGCACCCAGGTACGCGGCCTCATGAGGACGCCAACTGGTCGTGACCGGCGGCAGGAGAGGGAACCCGCGCACCGGACTCGGTCTGCGGCTGCCGGTCGACCTCCCCCAGAAGCAGCGTCCGTACGACCCGCTCGGCGGCCTTCCCGTCGTCGAACTCGCAGTACCGCGACCGGAATTCGGCCCGCAGCCGCGTCGAGTCCTCGTCCCGCCAGGCACCCGACGCGAACACCCACGCCAACTCCCGGTAGGAGCTGGACACATGGCCCGGTGGCGCGGCGGTGACGTCGAAGTAGGTGCCCCGGCTGGCCGCGTACGCCTCCCGGTCGTCGGCGTGCAGCACGATCGGGCGGTCGAGGTTGGCGTAGTCGAACATCAGGGCCGAGTAGTCGGTGACGAGCGCGTCGGACGCCAACATGACGTCCTCCACAGAGGGTTCGTCGGTCGCGTCGACCAGGACTCCGCGCCGGTGCAGGTCCGCGAGGCCCATGCCGCGCGCGGGGCCGGTCGCGAGGGACGGGTGGAGGCGTACGACGAGGGTGTGCTCCGGGCCGAGATCCTCGGCGAACCGGGCCAGGTCCAGCCGGTCGAGATGCCCGCCCCGGACGTACTCGCGGCGGGTCGGCGCGTACAGCACGACGGTGTGCCCGGCGGGGATACCGAGCCGCTCCCGAACTGCCGCCCCCGCTCCCGGTGTTGCGCCGACAAGGACGTCATTGCGCGGACTCCCCGTCCGCACCGAGGCGAAGTGACACGGGTACGCCCGCTCCCACACCAGCTCCGAGTGCCGGTTGGCGACCAGGCTGTGGTCCCAGCGGTCGGCCCGGCGCAGCATCTGCGGGACGTCGACGCCGAAGCGCCCGCCGGGCTTGTCCAGCAGGTCGGCCGCCATGTACTTGAGCGGGGTGCCCTGGTGAGTGTGGATGTGGACGCTGCCGGAGCGCTTGGTGAGGGTGCCGGGCCAGTTGACGTTGTTCACGAAGTACTTGGCCCGCGCGGTGACTTGGCGGTACCGCAGGGTGTTGAGGAGGACGTGCTCGACATCCGGCGGCAGCAGCGCCGCCTGTTCCGCGTCCTGCACGACCCACACGCCCCGGAGGTGCGGGGCGATCTCCCGCGCCTTGTAGTAGACGGCGGCCGGGTCGCCGAGGACCCCGCGGTGCGAAAAGGCCGAGTACACAACGAGGTTGGGGTCGAGGGAGCGGCGAGCGTGCAGTGCGGACAAGCCGCCCTTGACGCGTCCGGCCGCCGACTTACGCGCTTGCAGCGCCCGTCGTTCGAGCTGCCGCCCGGCCCGCCCCGCCTGCCGCCGCACCCGGTACAGCGCGTAACTGCCTTCCAGGGCACGGACTTCGGCGTCCGCCTTCGCGCCGCCCGCTGGCTTGTGCTTGGCGAACAGCTCCGCCGTCCGGCGGAAGAACTCGGCCTTGTCGGACGGGGGCAGCCGGTCCGGCTTGGCGAGGATGTCGAGACAGTGCTCGGCCATCTTGCGGTGCAGGTACGGCAGCCAACTCGCCAGCTCCGGGCGGGAGTCGACGAACGCGAAGACCCGCTCGTACTGGTCGTGGATGTCGAAGTGCTTGCGGCTGGTGGTGGACAGGATGTTGCCCTGGCGCCGCTGCCGGTAGTTCAGGCAGATCCGGTCGAGGGTGGCGATCCGTTCGGCGCTGAGCAGCACCGGGAACGTCCAGGGCGTGTCCTCGTAGTAGCCCGGCGGGAACTCGAAGGCGTGCTTGTCCACGAACTCCCGGCGGTACACCTTGTTCCACACGACCATCAACAGGTCGAGGATCTCCGGGTGTTCGGCGACCGTGAAGGTGTCGTCGACCTCCGTGAGGACGTGCGCGAGGACGTTGCGCCGGGTGCCGCCCCACCAGTAGGTGCGCGCGTAGTCGAAGACGAGGACGTCCGGGTCGCCGCTCGCGTCGAGCCGGTCGGCCATCGCGCGCAGCGCGCCCGGGGTGAGGGTGTCGTCGCTGTCGAGGAAGAACAGGAAGTCCCCGGTGGCCAGGGGCATTCCGGCGTTGCGGGCGCGGCCGAGGCCGACGTTCTCCGGCAGGTGCAGCACCTGGACGCGCGGGTCGCGGGCCGCGTACTCGTCGAGGATCGCGCCGCACCCGTCCGGCGAGCAGTCGTTCACGGCGATCACCTCGATGTCCTGGTACGACTGCTCCAGAACCGAGTCGAGGCACTCGCGCAGAAAGCCCTGCACCTTGAAGACGGGGACGATGACGCTGAAGCGGGGCACTTCGGGTTCAGCTCCTTACGAGGGTGGCGGCGGGGGCCGGGACGCGCTCCGCGAGCGGGATCACGGGCGGCACTGTCTCCGGCGGCTCGCCGAGGAACACCCGGCGTACGACCCGCTCGGCGGCCTTCCCGTCGTCGAACTCGCAGAAACGGGAACGGAATTCGGCCCGCAGGGCGCTGGACTCCGCCCCCGCGTACGAGCCGTCGCGGAACACCTGCGCCAGCTCCTCGGGCGTACGGGCGACCGGTCCCGGCGGCGCCTCCATGAGGTCGAAGTAGACGCCCCGCGTCTCCCGGTAGACCTCCCAGTCGTCGGCGTACACGACGATCGGCCGGTCGAGGTTGGCGTAGTCGAACATGATCGACGAGTAGTCCGTGACCAGCGCGTCTGCGGCCAGGCACACGTCCTCGGAGGAGCGGTGCCCGGTCACGTCGATGATCCGGCCGCTGCTCTTCGCGCGGCCCTGGTCGTAGAAGTAGTGGGCGCGCAGCAGCACGACCACGTCATCGCCGGCCGCCGCGCAGAAGGCCTCCAGGTCGAGGCCGGTGTCGAAGCCGGTCTGGTAGTCGCGGTGGGTGGGCGCGTACAGGACGGCCGTCTTGCCCTCCGGGACACCCAACTCCTTCCGGACACGGGCCACTTCATCCGCCGTCGCCGTGTAGTAGACGTCGTTGCGCGGATAGCCGTACTCCAGCGCCTCGTACGAGCCGGGGAAGGCGCGCTCCCACATCTGGGTGGAGTGGCGGTTGGAGGAGATGTTGTAGTCCCAGCGGTCCACCCGGCCGAGCAACTTGGCGAAGCTGCCGGTCGCGGCGGCCACCACCGGGTACGTCGACTGGTCGACGCCCATCTTCTTCAGCGGGGTCCCGTGCTGCGTCTGGACGTGCACGCTGCCGCGCCGCTTGACGACGCCCTCCGCGAAGTTGGCGTTGTTCACCAGGTACTTGGCCCGCGCCAACACCTCCCAGTACTTCCGGCTGCCGATCACGGCGTGCTCGACGCCCTTCGGTACGGCGTCCACCGCGTCCGGCTCGACCAGGAACACCGACCGGATGTGCGGGGCGAGTTGGCTCGCCTTCGCGTGGATCGCGGCCGGGCTGCACGCGTAGCCCCGGCCCCAATAGGCGCAGTAGACGGCCAGGTTGGGGTCGAGCGGGCGGCGCAGGTCGCGGGCGTAGCGCAGGCGGGTGCGGAGCATCCGGGGGCGCGGGACGCGCTCGGCCGCCCCCGACGCCGACCGGTTGGCGCCGCGCAGCGCCTTGAACGCGGTGTACGCGCCCGAGGCCAGCAGCCGGTGCTGCACCCCCAGACTCCCGCCCGGCGCACGGAAGTCGGCGGGCCGGTGACTCCGGTAGAGCCGTCCGGCCCGGCGGAAGAAGGCGCGGTGCCCGGAGGGAAGCCGCTCGGGCCGGGAGGCGGTCTTCAGCACCACGGCGAAGAGCTGCTCGAACAGCGCGTGCGACCGCTCGGGCGGCAGGCCTTGCGCCGCGCCGAGCACCAACTCGACCTGGTCGAGGAGCTGATGGTGGTGCTCGCCGGGCAGGTTGAGCCGGCTGCCCTGCCGGCGCAGCAGATGCCGTACGACCACCGAGCGCAGCACCGCCACCCGCTCGGCGGCGACGGTGACCAGGCCGCCCCAGCCCAGGTCCGTGAACCGGCCTTCGGGAAAGGCGAGTTGGTGGTCGGTGAGGAAGGCGCGGCGGTAGGCCGCGCTCCACGCCGGGAGCTGTACGCCGGTCAACTGCGGTGCCTGCGCGGGGGAGAAGGCGCCCGCCGGGGTCTTCGCGAGCAGCGGGGCCGCCGGGTTGGTGGACTCGCCCTCCCACCACGGGGTCCGCTCGTGCTCGAAGTACAGGGCGTCGATGTCACCGGTCTCGGCGAGCCGGGCGTCCAGCGCGGCGAGTGCGCCCGGGGCGAGGCTGTCGTCGCCGTCCAGGAACAGGACGTAGGCGCCGGTCGCCGCCCGTAGGCCGGTGTTGCGTGCCCCGCTCAGGCCCGCGGAGGGTGGTGAGTTGACCGGGGCCACCCGCGAGTCCCGTCCGGCGTGGCCGGTGGCGACGTCGGCGGCCGGGGAGCCGGGGGCGTCGCAGACCGGGATCAGCTCGAAGTCGCCGTAGGACTGCGCGAGGACCGAGTCCAGGGCCAGGGACAGCCGGCCGGCGACCCCGTGGGACGGGACGATGATGCTGAAGCGGGGCATTCTGTTCTTTCTCCAGTGGTCCGGAGGGGTCCGGGTCAGTGCGCGCGACAGGCCCTGGGGCGTCCGGTCGGGCGCCAGGTGGTCGGGCGGGTCGGTGTGGGGCGCGAGGGGCTTGACGGCATGCGAACTCCCCGGTGTGGGAACGGCGTTCAGAGTCGGTCGGTGACGGGCAGGGACGTCGCGGGCTGGGGCACGGTGGCGAGCGGGGAGCGCGTGCGGCTCGTGGCGGCCGACGGCACCGGGTGGCGGTCGGCGAGCGGCGCGACCGGCGGGAGGTCGGTTTCGCCCAACACCACGTGGCGTACGACGCGTTCGGCGGCGCGGCCGTCGTCGTAGGGGCAGAAGCGTTCGCGGAACGCGGTGCGCAGCTGGGTCGAGCGGGAGCCGCGCCAGTGGTCGGTCGCGAAGATGTCGATCAGTTCGTCCTCGCTGCGCGCGACCGCGCCCGGCGGGAAGGCCCGCAGGTCGAAGTAGGTGCCGCGGGCCGCCTCGTAGGCCTCCCAGTCGTCGGCGTGGATGACGATCGGGCGGTCGAGGTTGGCGTAGTCGAACATCAGGGACGAGTAGTCGGTGACCAGCGCGTCGGAGGCGAGGCACAGGGACTCGACGCTGGGGTGGTCGGTGACGTCGATGATCCGGCCGGACGCGGAGGCGGCGAGGGGGCCCTCGTGCCAGTAGTGGGCGCGGGCCAGCACGACGAAGCGCGGGCCGAGGCGGCGCAGCACGCGGTCGAGGTCGAGGTGGGCGCGCTGGACGCGGCGGTAGTCGCGGTGAGTTGGGGCGTAGAGCAGGGCGACCGCGTCCTGCGGGATGCCGAGCGACTCGCGCAGGCGGTGCACGTCGGCCGAAGTCGCCTGCTGGAACACGTCGTTGCGGGGATATCCGTAGGCGAGCGTCGTGTAGCTGCCGGGGTAGACGCGCTCCCAGGTCAGGGTGGTGTGGCGGTTGGCGGACAGGACGTGGTCCCACTTGTCGACGCCTTTGAGGAGTTCGGCGAAGTCCATGTCCCGTGCTGCGGCCGGGCGTTCCTGGAGGTCGAGGCCCATGTGCTTGAGGGGGGTGCCGTGTTGGGTCTGGATCATGACCTGGCCGGGGCGCTTGACCAGCCGGCGGTCGAAGTTGACGTTGTTCACCAGGTACTTGGAGCGGGCCAGCGCCGTCCAGTAGGAGGCGGTGTCCGGGCGCAGCCTGCGGGTCGCGGCCGGGATCGTGTGGTGGTGCTCGGGGCGCGCGATCCACGCCGTGCGGATGTGCGGGGCGTGGGTGCGGAACGCGCTCTCCAGCGCGCCCGGGTTGCAGCTGTGGCCGCGGCCCCAGTAGGCGGCGAACACCGCGCGATCCCTGAGCGGGAGCCGGAGTTGGACGCGGTAGTGGAGCTGGAGAGCCGCCGCCCTGAGCGCGCGCAGCGCCTTCGCGGCGAGCTTGACCGCGCTGCGGCGCCAGCTCATCGCCGCCTGGAGGGTGCGGAACGTGCGGTGGACGCCGAAGTGGACGAGCGTGTGGCGCATCCGGGTGCGCAGCGGGACCGGGGTGCCGGGGATGCGGTAACGGCGGTAGTGGGCACGGGCCTTGCGCAGGAACTCGGCGCGGGTGCCGCGCGGGAGGCGGTCGGGCTTGGTGAACACCGTCGCGAGGTGGTCGACCATGCGGCGGAACAACACCGGCCGCCACTGGCCGAGTTCGGGGCGCGCGGCGACGAACGCGAAGACACGGTCGTACTGCTCGAAGACGTCGAAGTGGCAACGGCTGGTCGTGCCGAGGATGTTGCCCTGGCGGCGCTGGCGGTAGTGGACGCAGACCCGGTCGAGGGTCGCGATCGTCTCCGCGGCCATCAGGACCGGGTAGGTCCACGGGGTGTCCTCGTAGTAACCGGGCGGGAAGGCGAAGCCCTCGCGCTCGATGAACTCCCGTCTGTACGCCTTGTTCCAGGCGACCATGATGACTCGGAGGAGTCCGGGGCGGTCCTCCAAGCGGAAGGGCGCGGGGCCCTGTTCGGTGAGTTGGGCGGCGACCTTGTTGCGGCGGGCCTCGCCCGACCAGAAGGTGCGCGCGTAGTCGAAGACGAGGACGTCCGGCTCGCCGGTCTCCTTCAAGCGGTCGGCGATCGCGCGCAACGCGTCGGGCGTGAGCGTGTCGTCGCTGTCGAGAAAGACGAGATAGTCGCCGGTCGCCTGTTCCAGACCGGCGTTGCGGGCGCGGCCGAGGCCCTGGTTCTCGGGGAGATGGACGGCGCGCACCCGCGCGTCGCGGGCCGCGAACTCGTCGATGATCGCGCCGCAGGCGTCCGGCGAGCAGTCGTCGACCGCGATCAACTCAAGATCGGGGTACGACTGGGAGAGCACCGATTCCAGGCATTCGTGCAGGTACGCCTGCACCTTGTACGCGGGGACAATGACACTGAACCTGGGCAAGGGACATCCATGGGTCGGTCGGCGCGGGCGTTCTGCCCGGGAACGGCCGATGGAGTGACTTGGTTACGGCGCGTACGGCATACGGGGGACGCGCGGTGAACGAAAAGGGGCGGGCCGGTGACGGCCCACCCCTTTGAACTATGTGTGTTTTGCGGCTATTTGACCGCTCCTGCCATCACACCGGTCACGAACTGCCGCTGGAACGCGAAGAACACGGCCAGCGGGATCACCATGGAGATGAACGCACCGGGTGCCAGCACGTCGATGTTGTTGCCGAACTGGCGTACCTGCGTCTGGAGTGCGACCGTGATCGGCTGGGTGCTCGACTTGGTGAACACCAGCGCGACCAGCATGTCGTTCCACACCCACAGGAACTGGAAGATGCCCAGGCTCGCGATCGCGGGCCCGCCGAGCGGCATCACGACCCGGGCGAACAGCCGCAGTTCGCCCGCGCCGTCCAGCCGGGCCGCCTCCAGGAGTTCGCGCGGGATCTCCGCGAAGAAGTTCCGCAGCAGGAACACCGCGAACGGCAGCCCGTAGCCGACATGGAACAGGATCACCCCGAAGATGGTCCCGAACAGACCCAGCTTGCCGAAGAGTTCGGCGATCGGGATCAGCGCCACCTGCACCGGCACGACCAACAGGCCGACCACGCCCAGGAACCACCAGTCGCGGCCCGGGAACTCCATCCACGCGAACGCGTAGCCCGCGAGCGAGCCGATCACCACGACGAGGATCGTCGCCGGGACCGTGATCAGGACGGTGTTCCACAGCGAGTTGGTGATGTCGCTGTTCTCCAGCAGCGTCTTGTAGCTGTGGAAGGTGAGTTGGGACGGCTGGCTGAAGACCTTCCACCAGCCGCTCGCGCTCATGTCCTCCGGACTGCGCAGCGAGGACAGCAGCAACCCGAGCGTCGGCACCAGCCAGAACAGGCCGACGACGATCAGGAACACCCGGACCAGACCCCCGCTGGCCGCCGCCGCGAGCCGGGAGCCGAGCGACTCCCGCGCCTTGACGACCTCAACTGGCCCGGTCGTACCGAGACTTCCGGCATCCGTCGTCATCGCCGCACCTCCCGCCGCAGTCGCCGCACATTGAAGAGCATCACCGGGATCACCAGCAGCAGCAGGAACACCGAGATGGCGCTGGCGATGCCCGGCTGGTCCTCCGAGAAGCCCTTCCGGTACAGCTCCAGGGCCAGCACGTTCGCGTCGTCCTGCGAGGACCCGGGGGCGATGATGAAGACCAGGTCGAAGATCTTCAGCACATTGATCATCAGCGTGACGGCGACGACCGCGAGCACCGGCGCCAGCAGCGGCACCGTGACTCTGCGGAACACCTGCCACTCGTTGGCGCCGTCGACCCGCGCCGCCTCCAGCAACTCCCGTGGCACACCCGCGAGTCCGGCCGCGATCAGCACCATCGCGAACCCGGCCCACATCCACACGTACGACCCGATGATGGCCGGCGTCACCAACGACGGGCCCAGCCACTCCACTCCGTTGTACGGCGCCTTGAAGTTGCCTGCCGGGAGCCGGAGTTGGGCCCCGTCGGCCTTGGCGGGCAGCGTGAAGGTGCCGTCGCCCGCGGCCTTGGTCGAGGCGACCACCTTGCCGTCCTTGACGGCCTCGATCCTCATGCCGCCGTAGCCGAGTTCGGACGGGTCGACCCCGCCGAGCTTGCCGACGCCCTTGCCGCGGGTGAAGTCCTGCCAGGTCGTGCCGGTGATCTTCCCCGGCTCGGCCTTCGCGGCCGCGGCCTTCTTCGCGCCGTCGGGCATCTGGTCGGGGGCGACGCCGACCAGCGGGAGGACGACGGTCTGGCCCGTGTGGACCGTCGTACTGGTGATGAAGGCGCCGTGGTCCGCCTTCAGCGGCGACTCGCGGCCCGGGTGGGCGTTCGGGAACGCAGACGACGAGACGAACGTGTCGTGGACGCCGACCCAGACCGCGTTGGCGACCCCCTTGTGCGGGTCCTGGTCGTAGACGAGGCGGAAGATGATGCCGGCCGCCAGCATCGAGATCGCCATCGGCATGAAGACGACCAGCTTGAACGCCGTTCCCCAGCGCACCCGTTCGGTCAGCACCGCGAAGATCAGACCGAGGGCGGTGGCGACCGTCGGCGCGAAGATCACCCAGATGACGTTGTTCTTCAGGGCGGTGCGGATGCCGTCGTCGGTGAACAGGGCCTTGTAGTTGTCGAATCCGGCGAAACCGTCGCCGGCCTGGTTGCCGAAGCTGCGGACCAGCGAGTACCCGATCGGGTAGACCACGAGCGCGCCGAGCAGCACCAGGGCGGGCAGCAGGAACAGCACTGCCACGGTCCTGCGGGTGCCGGTCACGCTCTTGCGATTGCGGGGAGGGACGGAGGCCCCGGGGGCCTCCGCCGCTGCCGATGCCATCTCGGGCTCAGCTCCCGCTCGCGTACGCCGCCGCCGCGTCCTTCTCCAACTGCGCCTGCGTGCCCGCGACATCCGTCGGGTTCTTCAGGAAGTCCTGGAGGTCCTTCCACTCGCCCTTGCCCGGGGTCCCGCCGAAGGACTGCGGGGCCTGGTCGGACATGTCGAAGCGGAAGTCGTCACCGGCCGCGATCAGCGACTTGGCGATCGTCCGCTGCACCGCGTTCGGGTACGCCGAGTCCGGCACGTTCTTGTTGGGGGAGAGATAGCCGCCGAGCTTGGCCTGGATCGTCGCCGCGTCCGGTGAGGCGAGGAAGGTCGCCAGCGCCTGGGCCGCCTTGGAGTCCTTCAGGATGACGGCCGCGTCGCCGCCGGAGACCACGGGCGAGGTGGAGCCCACCGCCGGGAACGGGAACACCTTCGCGTCGGTGCCCACCTTCGCCTTCGTCTCACCGATGTTGACCTGTACGAAGTCGCCCTCGTAGACCATCGCGGACTTCGGCTGGTCGCCGCCGTTGAAGGTCTGGGTGACGGACGCGGGGAACTCCGTCTGGAGCGCGCCGCTCTGACCGCCCGCGATATAGGCCTTCTTGCCCCAGATCTGGGCGAGCGTGGTGAGGGCCTCCTTCACGGAGGGATCCGTCCACTTGATCTTGTGCTGGGCGAGTTCGTCGTACTTCTCCGGGCCCGCCTGCGACAGATACACGTTCTCGAACCAGTCGGTGAGCGGCCAGCCGTCCGCGCCCGCGACCGAGAACGGGGTGACCCCGGAGTCGTAGACCGTCTGCGCGGTGGTCAGCAACTCCTGCCAGGTCTTGGGTTCCTTGGCGCCCGCGTTCTCGAAGACCTTGGCGTTGTACCAGATCAGCGACTTGTTGGCGGCCTTGTAGTAGACGCCGTACTGCTTGCCGTCGACCTTGCCGATGTCCTGCCAGCCCTGCGAGTAGTTCTTCTGCAACTCCGCGAGCGCTTCGGCTCCGAGGGGCTTGGCCCACTTCTTGTCGACGGCCTGTTTGATGGCGCCGGGCTGCGGGAGCATCGCGATGTCCGGCGGCTGGCCGCCCGCGACCTTCGAGCCGAGGAAGTTGATGATCGGGTCCTGGGCGGGCACGAAGGTGACCTTGGCCCCCGTGCGCTTCTCGAACTCCGCCAGGACCGTCTTGAAGTTCTTCTGCTCGGCACCCGTCCACACGGCGGCCACTTCGAGGCTCGCGCCGTTCAGCTTGGGGAGGGTGACCGTGCCCGCGGTCTCCGAGGGACTGCTGGATTTACTGTCGTCGCTCTTGTCGCTGCCGCCTCCACAGGCGGCGAGCGAGAGCGTCAGCGCTCCCGCGGCGACAACTGCCGCTGTACGTACGGTTCTGCGTGTCCGGTGGGTGCTGCTCGTGCTGCGCATCACTGCCCCGTTCTTCGTTCCTCGTCGAACGCTCGAACGCTTCCGTGCGCACTGGTCTACGCCCGGTACTTGAACGCGGCAAGATGGCGTCCGCTGTCAAGTACGCGATCGTGATTGGGTCGTGACGTGGGGTTGTGTGGGCAACCTGTGAACGATCAGAGGAGCGACGGCACCTCCGCCGCGGACACCGAGCGCGTGGCCCGCTCCAGCGCACTGGCCAGGAGCGCCAAGTCCGTTGGCCCGTTGCCCAGTTCGCGGACCGGGCGGCGGGCCGGCGGGTCGCCCATGCGCTGCCACTCCAGGGGCACGACCGTGGGACGGAGCGTCGCCGTGCGCGGGATACGGCCCGTCACACGACCACCCTGGAACGGAGTCGCCCGCCCGTCCGGCAGCGTCAACCGGCCACGCCCCGGGGCGGGTTCCTCCGGCCCCTGGGCCGTCGGATCGAGGCTGACGCGCAGAGTGGTGTGCCGGGCGGGTTCCGTCTCGGCCGTACGCGCCTCTACGGCGGCTGCCGCCACCAGGTGCACACCGAGCCGCTCGCCCTCGCGGGCCACCGCCTCCAGAGCGCGTATCACCGACCCGGCGGCGGGGCGCCCGGGAGAGCCGAGCGGCGGCCTCACCAGGGCGTCCAGGTCGTCGACCACCACGACCAGACGGGGCAACGGCGGTGCCGCCTCCGTCTGTTGACGGGCCGCCGCCGACGGGCGCAGCCGGATCGTCGAACTGGTCGGGGAGTCCAGGTCCCCGGCACCCGACGTGCCGCGCTGGGCGATGATCCGCCCCGACACCTCGTGCCGCGAATGCCACTCGACGAAGCCGATCCGGCCCAGCAACTCGGCCCGCCGCTTCAGCTCCGCGCTCAGCGACTGCGCGAACTCCCGCATCCGGACAGGGTCGTTGGCGGTGAGATGGGTGGTGACATGCGGTACGTCCGTGCAGACCCGCAGGCCCTCGCCGTGCCCACCTCCCCCAGAGGAGGGACCCCCAGCGCCGACGCTGTCCCGCCCGTCCATCAGCACGATGCCGAGCCGGTCGGGGCGCTCGGCCGCGGCGAGGGACGCGACGACCGCCCGCAGCGACTCCGTACGACCACTGCCCGGCGGGCCCTCGATCAGCAGATGCGGTCCCTCGGTGGCCAGGTCCACGCTGACCGGCCCGCGCGGACCGGCCCCGAGCACCGCCCAGGCCCGCCCGCCGATCGCGTCCTTGTCGTCCCCCGCGTCCGCCCAACGCGTCAGCAGGGACGCCGGGGTGGCCCGGGCCAGCCCCAACTCGTCCAGCAGCCGCGCCGACTGAGGCAACGGCGCCGACACGCGCGCGTGCCGCTCGCTCGCGGGCCCGTCCGCCCTGAGCGGCGCGAGCGCCCGCGCGAACCGCTCGGCCCACGCCAGGGAGACCGCGTCCACGGCGGCGATGGTGCCGTTGCCCACGGGGCCCGGGCCGGCGGGGCCGGGGCCGGACGGGTCGGGGTCGGCTCGGCCGAGGCCCGCCTGACCGGGATGTGCGTGGTCGGGGTCGTTCCGGCCAAGGCGCGACGGTTCCGTACGGAGAGGTGACGTCGCTGTGCCGGGCCGGGATGTCTCCGTACCGGACCGTGCCGCTCCGGTACCGGGACGCGACGGCCCCGTACCGCCGTGCGCGACCCGCAACAGCCGCAGCGCCGTGGCGACATCACCGCTCAGCAGCGCGACCGCCCCGCACTCGCGGAACGTCGGCGCCGCCGCGCAGGCCGCCTCGTAGGTCTCCGTCACGGGGGACACCGGCGAGGCCGCTTCCGTCTCGGCGAGGCACACGACGTGGATACCGGCCCGGGGCCCGTCATGGGCCAGCCGCGCCACCGCCTCGCGCACATCGGCCCCACCGGGGTCACCGTCCACCACGAGCACGGTGTACGGCCCCACGAAACCGTCCGCCGATCCGTCACCGTCGTCGGTCCGGGCCCAGGCGGGGCGGTGGGCGGCACCGCGCGGGGAGTCGGCGGAGTCGTCGGCGCCGTGGGGCGCGGTGGCGGCCGGGGTGGTCCGGGCACCCGAGCCGGAGTGTGCGGCGGCGGTGCCGGCGGGCCGGGCGTCGGACGAACGGGGCCGGGTGGCGCCGGAGGCCGGGTCGTCGACGGCGTGCGGTGCGACGGACTCCGCCCCCGGACGGTCGGCGGTGCCGGAGCGGTGGTGGTGGGCGTCGTCGGGGGTGGGATACGCCGTGGAGGCGCTCGACGCGGCGGTCACGCGTCGTGCGGCGGCGCCCAACTGGCCTTCCGCCGAACCGTGTTGTGAGGCGAGCGAACCGTGCGGTGAGGCGAGGCCCGACGGTCCGTCCGCCGAGCCGTACCGCGAGCCCGACCCCAACTGCCCTTCTGCCGAGGCTCGTTGCGCGCCGATACCCGTTGTGCGACGGCTTGCCCCGGACGCGGACGCGGACATGGCGCCTGACGCGAACGTGGACGTGCCCCCGCCGACCACCCGCACCCCGCCCCGCGCATCCATGGCGTGGTCTTCCAGCCGCCGGAGAAGCTCGTCCGTCCGGGCCGTCGCCTGTTCCCGGTCGTAGGCCAGCAGCAGCCGGCAGTCCTGGCCGTGTCCGGGGCGCAGGTGCGGCAGCCAGCCGAGCCAGGACCACTCGGCGGTGCGCTCGGCCACCGTACGCGCGCGGTCCGTGCTGATCAGCACGATCTCCAGGGCGTCGGGGGAGTGCAGCGCCGCGAGTTGGGCCACCACCGCGCGGGCCAGCCCCGAGAGCCGCGCGCGCGGACCGGCCAGGCCCAGCGCGCCGACCTCACGGAGCCCGGAGGTCACCGGCACCGCGGGCAGCAGCGCCGAGCCGTCCGGTGTCGCCCGGTCCGCCGTGCCGAGCCGCACCGTGAGCGCCTCGGGGTGACCGGGGGTGCGCTCCCACAGGCGGGGGCCCGGGCCCAGGGCGGTGAGCAGCAGGGCCGCCGGGTCGGGCCAGGTGTCCGGTTGCTGGAGGACGACGGGCGGGGGCGGCACGCTCTCGTCGGCGCCCTCCTCGTCGTACGAGCCGTCGTACGCCGGCTCGGTGTCCTCGGCCGTCGACTCGCCGCGGCCGCCCGTCAGGCGGCGCGCCCACTTGCCGATGCCGCCGCGCCTGCGCACGCCCGGGGGGACGTCGGTGCCCCGGAGAGGGGTGCCCTTGCGTCCGGAGTGGGCACCGGAGTCGTCGTCGTGCGGAGGGATGCGGGAGGTCGTCGTGGGCGCGGAGAACACGTCCTCGGCGCCCTCGGGTTCCTCGGTGCCGAGAGCCTCGCCGAACACGCCGAAGCGGCCCGCGTGGGTGTCGCCCCCGTCGTGGACGCCGCGGTGCTCGATGCTCGGGGCGCCTGCCTGGCCCGGCACCACGAGGGGTTCGCCGCGCGGGGCGGCCGGGGTGCCGGGGGACACGCGCACGTGGCCCTCGCCGTCGGGGGCCGTCTCGGCGCGCGCTCCCGGGCCGCCGGACGGGGTCAGCCGCAGGGCCGACTCGCCGATGCGCAGCAGCGCGCCCGGGGCGAAGCGCACCGGACGGGTGCCCACGCGCGTGCCCGCCAGGGTCGTGCCGTTCGTCGAGCCCAGGTCGGCGACCGAGACACGGCCCGAGGGGTCGACCGTCACCGCGCAGTGCAGCCGGGAGACGTCCGGGTCGTCCAGCGGGACGTCGGCGTCGGCGGAGCGGCCGATGTGGATCTGGCCGCCATGGAGGAGGTGCACCCCGCCCGCGTCCGGGCCCGCGACCACATGGAGCTGGGTCGGGGCGTCGTCCAGCTCGGGATGCGCCTCGGGCTCGGCGGGGGCGCCCAGGGACACCACCGCGCCGTCCGTCAGCGGCGGCTCGCCGAGGGTGCAGCGCTGGGTGTCGAGGCGCTCCACGCCCGCGTACAGCACGATCGGGCCGCCGGACTCACGGCTCCGCTCGGACTGCGACGCGGCCGCGTCGGCGGAGACCGCCGAGGCCAGCGCGGACGCCACCGCGGCCAGGGCCGTGCCGGCGGGCGCGGTGACCAGCACATCGCAACTCGCGGAGCGGCCCCGCGGCTGCGCGGGCGGCCCCAGCGGGTCTACGACGGTCAGCCGGATCTGCATCGCCGTCAGCGGTCCCTTCTGCCCGGGCACGGAATTTCCCCCACCCCGCGCGAGCACATCGGCCAGTACTGCACGCATCCTCGCACCTGCCACTGACAACTCGCCCGGGGCCCGGCACCAAGTGATCTTGATTGGTCAGCTCTGTCCCCAAAAGTGCCTGACCAGTGCCGCACCGGTGATCGAGTGAGACCGGTCATGTCCGGCTTCGGCGACCATTGGGGCAACCGGGAGACCGGGGAGAGCGTCTTTCCTTCGAACATGTACGGCGATGCTTACGTAGGTAGCCGCAAGAGGGGCGGCACTACAGTGGACCGGAACACAGGCAAGCAGCAGGGAGCGCAGACGTGCGGCCGGTAGGCAGCAAGTACCTCCTGGAGGAGCCACTCGGACGCGGCGCCACGGGCACCGTCTGGCGGGCCCGCCAGCGTGAGACCGCGGGCGCCGAGGCAGCCGTCCAGGGCCAGCCCGGCGAGACCGTCGCGATCAAGGTCCTCAAGGAAGAGCTCGCGAACGATCCCGACATCGTGATGCGGTTCCTGCGCGAGCGGTCGGTGCTGCTGCGCCTGACCCACCCGAACATCGTGCGGGTCCGCGACCTCGTCGTCGAGGGTGACCTCCTGGCGCTCGTCATGGACCTCGTCGAGGGCCCCGACCTGCACCACTACCTGCGCGAGAACGGCCCCTTCAGCCCCGTCGGCGCCGCGCTGCTCACCGCGCAGATCGCCGACGCGCTGGCCGCAAGCCACGCCGACGGCGTCGTCCACCGCGACCTGAAGCCGGCGAACGTTCTCCTCAAGCAGGGCGGCGGCCAGATGTACCCGCTGCTCACCGACTTCGGCATCGCCCGCCTCGCCGACTCCCCGGGGCTGACCCGCACCCAGGAATTCGTCGGCACGCCCGCGTACATCGCGCCGGAGTCCGCCGAGGGCCGCCCGCAGACCTCCGCCGTGGACATCTACGGCGCCGGCATCCTGCTGTACGAGCTGGTCACCGGCCATCCGCCGTTCTCCGGCGGCTCCGCCCTCGAAGTCCTCCACCAGCACCTCAGCGCCGAACCGCGCCGCCCCTCGACGGTCCCCGACCCCCTGTGGACGGTCATCGAGCGTTGCCTGCGCAAGAACCCGGACGAGCGGCCCAGTGCCGAGAACCTCGCCCGCGGCCTGCGCGTCGTCGCCGAGGGCGTCGGCGTGCACGCGAACTCCGCGCAGATCGCCGCCGCCGAGAACGTCGGCAGGCTGCTGGCCCCCGACCCGGCCCCCGCCGCCGTACCGGGCGTGCCCGGCGCCGCCGACCCGACGCAGGTCCTGTCGCACGGAGCGGGCGCCTACGACCCGAACGCGGCGACCAGCGTCCTCCCGCACACCAGCGGCCCGGTGGGCGCCGCCGACCCGACCACCGTGATGCCGAACCGCGGTGCGGCCGACCCGACCACGGTCATGCCGCAGAACCAGGCCGGGCAGTACGGCCAGCAGAACCAACCCGGTCCGTACGGCCAGCAGAACCAGCAGAACCAGTCCGGCGGCGGCCCCGAGGAGCCGCACCCCTGGCAGAACCAGCTGCGCGCCGCCCGCGACCGCAACGAACAGACCCAGTACCAGCCCTACCTCGACCCGGGCGAGGACCCGCTGCGCCGCCGCCCCCAGCGCCAGGTCTCCCGCGCGCAGCAGCCACAGCAGCAACCCCGCCAGGCCGCCCAGCAACGCCCGCAGCAGCGGCCGTCGCAGCGCCAGCAACCGCAGCAGCAGGGCGGCTACGGCCAGCCGCAGCAGCACCAGCCGCAGCAGTACGCCCCGCCGAGCCGGCAGCAGCCCCAGCGGCCGCCGGAGCCGGCCCGCGAGCCCCGCCAGCCGCGGCAGCGCAGCGCCAACCCGATGAAGATCCCCGGACTCGGCTGCCTGAAGGGCTGCCTGTTCACGATCGTCCTGCTGTTCGTCGCGGGCTGGCTGGTGTGGGAACTGACCCCGCTTCAGGGCTGGATCGGCACCGGCAAGAGCTACTGGCAGGAGATCAGCCACGTCGCCGGACAGGTGAGCGGCTGGGTCAAGGATCTGAGTTCAGCAGCAGGCAACTGACCCCGAATCGCCCTTGTCGGACGCTGGGTTGGGGATTTGTCGACACCCAGTGGGTGATTTCCGCCTCCGCGGTGAAGGTTGGCTCATCTGACGCGTAGTTTTAGCGACACACGCGTCGGTAGGAGCAGCCTTGGCACGGAAGATCGGCAGCCGGTACACCGCCAACCAGATCCTGGGGCGGGGCAGTGCCGGCACGGTGTGGCTGGGCGAGGGACCCGAGGGGCCCGTCGCCGTCAAGCTGCTGCGCGAGGACCTCGCGTCCGACCAGGAACTCGTCGGCCGCTTCGTGCAGGAGCGCACGGCCCTGCTCGGCCTGGAGCACCCGAACATCGTGTCCGTACGGGACCTCGTGGTCGACGGCAACGACCTCGCCCTCGTCATGGACCTGGTCAGGGGCACGGATCTGCGCACCCGCCTCGACCGCGAGCGCCGGCTCTCCCCCGAGGCGGCGGTCGCGATCGTCGCCGACATCGCGGACGGACTCGCCGCGGCCCACGCGGCCGGCGTCGTCCACCGGGACGTCAAGCCGGAGAACGTCCTCCTCGACATGCAGGGCCCGCTCGGCCCCGGCGGCGCGCACCCCGCCCTGCTGACCGACTTCGGGGTCGCCAAACTCATCGACTCCCCGCGCCGCACCCGCGCCACGAAGATCATCGGCACACCGGACTACCTCGCCCCCGAGATCGTCGAGGGCCTGCCCCCGCGCGCAGCCGTCGACATCTACGCCCTGGCGACCGTCCTGTACGAACTCCTCGCCGGTTTCACCCCGTTCGGCGGCGGCCACCCCGGTGCGGTCCTACGACGGCACGTCACCGAGACCGTCGTACCGCTGCCCGGGATCCCCGACGAACTGTGGCAGCTGATGGTCCAGTGCCTGGCGAAGGCCCCGGCCTCCCGCCTGCGCGCCTCCGAACTCGCCGCCCGCCTGCGCGAACAACTGCCCCTGCTGGCCGGCATGCCCCCGCTGGACGTGGACGAGCCGGACAGCGAGCAGGAGGAGGCGGAGCAGGAGGAGACCCCGGAGGCCACGCCCGCGCGCAGCGAGCGGGTACGACGGGGCGCCGTCCCGCTGGTGCCCGGCGCCAAGCCCGCCGACTCCAACCGGGACACGCATACGTCGATGCGGGTCCCGGCGCCGGACGAGCTGGCGGGCGGACCCCGCGGCACGGCCCGTGCCCCGCGCCCGGCGGGCGCCCCGCGCCCCGGGTCGGCCCGGCACCGGGCGGCCACGCGGCGCCGGCGGCTGACGCTGGCGGCGGCGGGCGTGGTGCTGGTCGCGGCGGTCGGGGTCGGTACGTGGGCGGCTACGTCGGGCGACTCGGGCGGGGACTCCCCGGACACGAAGAACTCGGCACCGGCTTCGCCGTAAGGGTTTTCGCCCCCGCCGCCCCTACCCGTCCCACCCCAGGGGGCTCCGCCCCCTGGACCTCCGATCGGCCTGAACGGCCTCGTCCTCAGACGCCGGACGGGCCGAGTGATGCCGGCCGGCGCTTGAGAGACCGGGTCGGACGGGCTGGGAGTGGGGCCTGTGCCCGCCCCGGCGCCGGGTGACCAGAGCCCCGTTCCAGCCACGGCACTCCCCGCTTGGCGGAGCCGTTACGCTGGAGGCGTGGCAGTCGTCGATGTATCCGAAGAGCTCAAGTCCCTCTCCTCGACCATGGAGTCGATCGAGGCCGTCCTGGACCTGGACACGCTGAGGGCAGATGTCGTCGTCCTTGAGGAGCAGGCGGCAGCGCCCTCCCTGTGGGACGACCCGGAGGCGGCGCAGAAGGTCACCAGCAAGCTGAGCCACCTCCAGGCCGAGATCCGCAAGACGGAAGCGCTCCGCGGCCGGATCGACGACCTCTCGGTCCTCTTCGAGATGGCCGAGGAGGAGGACGACCCGGACACCCGCGCCGAGGCGGAGAACGAGCTGACCGCCGTGAAGAAGGCGCTGGACGAGATGGAGGTCCGCACCCTCCTCTCCGGCGAGTACGACTCCCGCGAGGCCGTCGTCACCATCCGCGCCGAGGCCGGCGGCGTCGACGCCTCGGACTTCGCGGAGAAGCTCCAGCGCATGTACCTGCGCTGGGCCGAGCGCCACGGCTACAAGACGGAGCTCTACGAGACGTCGTACGCCGAAGAGGCCGGCATCAAGTCGACCACCTTCGCCGTGCACGTGCCGTACGCCTACGGCACCCTCTCCGTCGAGCAGGGCACCCACCGCCTCGTCCGGATCTCGCCGTTCGACAACCAGGGGCGCCGCCAGACCTCGTTCGCCGGTGTCGAGATCCTCCCGGTCGTCGAGCAGACCGATCACATCGAGATCGACGAGTCCGAGCTGCGCGTCGACGTGTACCGGTCCTCCGGCCCCGGTGGCCAGGGCGTCAACACCACCGACTCCGCGGTGCGCCTGACCCACCTCCCCACCGGCATCGTCGTCTCCTGCCAGAACGAGCGCTCGCAGATCCAGAACAAGGCCAGCGCGATGAACGTGCTCCAGGCCAAGCTGCTGGAGCGCCGCCGCCAGGAGGAGCAGGCCCGGATGGACGCCCTCAAGGGCGACGGCGGCAACTCCTGGGGCAACCAGATGCGTTCGTACGTCCTGCACCCGTACCAGATGGTCAAGGACCTGCGCACCGAATACGAAGTCGGCAACCCCGAGGGCGTGTTCAACGGCGAGATCGACGGCTTCCTGGAGGCCGGAATTCGCTGGCGCAAGCAGCAGGAGAAGTAATCCTGCGGGTGGTTCGTGTGTGACTTTGTCGACAAGGCAACTGCCGTCCACCGGGCGGCAGTTGCCTTTTTCGTCCCCCTGCGACCCCGCCCCTGATCCCTGATGTCTGGGTTTTACATCACACTCACAGGTTCCATCCCCCAGCAAAGAACCCGTAGTTGGACATTGCGCTCGCAACGGCCTTGACGTTGCTGTGAAAACTGGGAAGGGTGAAGCGTGGCATGCGTGTCTGCGGGGCGCATGTGAACCGGGGGATCTCAGCTTTCGCCAGCCGCCACCCCCGTCGATCACGGCCCCGGACACCGACGCGCCACCCTGACGACGAGCTACTGGGGGTAGCAACCTAATGACCAAGAAGACGCGGATCCGTGTCGCGCGCATAGCGGCCGGCGCGATCATCGCCGCCGGTGCCTCGCTGACCGCCGCGGGTGCCGCATCGGCGCTCGACTTCGGTGTGACCGCGGACGAGAACGGGGTCAGCGCGGACGTCAACCTGGACGACACCACCCCGCCCACCCCGACCGACACCAATGTCCCGACCGCCCCGAACACGCCGACGAGCGAGCCCCCGAGCTCGGAGCCGCCGTCCTCGGAGCCCCCGTCCTCCGAGCCGCCGACCTCGACGCCGCCGAGCGACGAGCCGACCGAGCCCACCGACAACCCCACCGAGCCGACGGACGAGCCCACCGACGGCCCGACGGACGGCAGCACCAGCGGCTCCAGCGGCGGCAACAACGCCGACCCCGACGGCGGCAACTCCGCCCAGGAGGCGGGCACCTCCGCGCTCACCGACACCGGTTCCGACACGTCGGCCCAGGGCAACGGCGGTGAGCTCGCCGAGACCGGTGCCGGCCAGACCGCGTTCCTGCTGATCGGCGCCGCGACGATGATCGCCGGCGGCATCGCCTTCCGCGTGCTCCCGCGCCTCGCGAGCAGCAACCGCGGCGGCACGATCGCCTGACGGTAGCCGTCCCCGTACGGACCGTACGCACGTCGTACGACGAAGGGCCCGGAGCGTGTGCTCCGGGCCCTTCTGTATGTCTTTTCCGTATGTCCCTGTACAGGCCGCCTACGCGGTCTGGTGCGCCACCAGCGCCAGCGCCGCGATCAGTACCGCGAGCAGGGCGATCAGCGCCATGGGGTTGAGATTGCCCCAGGGGTTCTCCTGCTGGAGCCGCGCGCGGTTCGCGCGGCAGACGGGACAGCGGCCCTCGTTCACGGGCGCCGCGCAGTTCGCGCACACCAACCGGTCGTACGTCATGCGCTCGCCCTCCTTGCACCGGCTTCCACAGACACAACGCCTCGGGAAACTAGAACGTTCCCCCTCCACTGTGCCAGGTTCCGCGGGATTCGGCGCGGCTCGCCTTATCCTGCCCCGACCTTGTGCGTTCCAGCCCTTCAAATCCGCGACAAAACGTGCAAGCGTCGCACAACCCCGGAGGGCGACTGCGCGGGCACACCCGGGTCGCGTATGGTCACGCTCACCTACCCCCGGCTACCCGTGGTGCACCCGTGATCCGATTCGACAGTGTCTCCAAGGTCTACCCCAAGCAGACCCGCCCCGCTCTCAGGGACGTCTCCCTGGAAGTGGAGAAGGGCGAGTTCGTGTTCCTCGTGGGGTCCTCCGGCTCCGGAAAGTCCACCTTCCTGAGGCTGGTCCTCCGCGAGGAGCGGTGCAGTCAGGGCCAGGTGCACGTGCTGGGCAAGGACCTCGCCCGCATCTCCAACTGGAAGGTGCCGCAGATGCGCCGCCAGCTGGGGACCGTCTTCCAGGACTTCCGCCTGCTGCCCAACAAGACGGTCGCCGAGAACGTGGCCTTCGCGCAGGAGGTCATCGGCAAGTCCAAGGGCGAGATCCGCAAGTCCGTGCCCCAGGTGCTCGACCTCGTCGGGCTCGGCGGCAAGGAGGACCGCAGGCCCGGTGAACTGTCCGGTGGTGAGCAGCAGCGCGTGGCCATCGCGAGAGCCTTCGTGAACCGGCCCAAGCTCCTCATCGCGGACGAGCCCACCGGCAACCTCGACCCGCAGACCTCCGTCGGCATCATGAAACTGCTCGACCGGATCAACCGGACGGGCACCACCGTGGTGATGGCGACGCACGACCAGAACATCGTGGACCAGATGCGCAAGCGCGTCATCGAGCTGGAGGGCGGCCGCCTCGTCCGTGACCAGGCACGTGGCGTCTACGGCTACCAGCACTGACAGCCGACCGACCGCCGTCTGATGTCCGTCCACGGAAAGGCCTGAAGAAGCCGCCATGCGCGCCCAGTTCGTACTGTCCGAGATCGGTGTCGGTCTCCGCCGCAACCTGACGATGACCTTCGCGGTCGTCGTCTCCGTAGCCCTGTCCCTGGCCCTCTTCGGAGGCTCGCTCCTGATGAGCGACCAGGTGACCACGATGAAGGGCTACTGGTACGACAAGGTCAACGTCTCGATCTTCCTCTGCAACAAGAGCGACGCCGAGTCGGACCCCAACTGCGCCAAGGGCGCGGTGACCGACGACCAGAAGAAGTCGATCGTCTCCGACCTCGACAAGATGTCGGTCGTCCAGAAGGTCGTGTTCGAGTCCCAGGACGAGGCGTACAAGCACTACAAGGAGCAGTTCGGCGACTCCCCCCTGGCCAGTTCCCTCACACCGGACCAGATGCAGGAGTCGTACCGCATCAAGCTCAAGGACCCGGAGAAGTACCAGGTCATCGCGACCGCCTTCGACGGCCGTGGCGGCGTCCAGTCGGTGCAGGACCAGAAGGGCATCCTGGACAACCTCTTCGGCCTCCTGAACGGCATGAACTGGGCCGCACGCGCGGTCATGGCCCTGATGCTGGTCGTCGCCCTGATGCTGATCGTCAACACCGTGCGCGTCTCGGCGTTCAGCCGCCGCCGCGAGACCGGCATCATGCGCCTGGTCGGCGCCTCCGGCTTCTACATCCAGGCCCCGTTCATCATGGAGGCCGCGGTCGCCGGCCTGATCGGCGGCACGGTCGCCTGCGGATTCCTGGTCGTCGCCCGGTACTTCATCATCGACCACGGCCTGGACCTGTCCCACAAGCTCAACCTGATCAACTTCATCGGCTGGGACGCCGTCCTCACGAAGCTCCCGCTGATCCTCGCAACGAGCCTCCTGATGCCCGCGCTTGCGGCGTTCTTCGCGCTGCGCAAGTACCTGAAGGTGTGACACATGCCAAGAGGGCCGTACGGGCAACCGCCCGTGCGGTCCTTCGCGTTGTCCTAGACTCACCGCCATGTCAGGCCGTGACCTGTTCTGTCAGCCCCGCCGCGTCCGCCGCGGGGCCGCCCTGACATTGGTGTTCGCGAGTGTGCTGGTGGCCGGTGCGGCGGCAGGGGCGTTCGACGAACCCGACCGGTCCGACCGGAAATCGGCGTCCGGTACGGCCCGTTCGGCGCCCGTCGCCCGGACCGAAGAGGTCGCGAAGGCCGCCGCCGAGGCCAAGGCCGACGGCAAGTCGCCCATGGAGGCCGCCGAGCGTGCCGTCAGCCGCAGCGGGGACCGGTGGGGTGCCGTGTACTCCCAAGGGGAGTACGAGGAGTTCGAGGAGGCCCTCGACGGCCAGTACACCGGCGTCGGGCTCTGGGCCCGCCGGGAGCGGGACGGCCGGATCGAGGTGACCAAGGTGCAGTCCGGGTCGCCCGCCGCCACCGCCGGGGTCCGCAAGGGCGACCGCCTGCGCAGCGTGGACGGCGAGAACGTCGACGGACAGCCCGTCACCGAGGTCGTCTCCTTACTGCGGGGCGACGCCCAGGACGCCGCCGCCGGCACCACCGTCACCCTCGGCCTGGAACGCGGCACGCACGCGTGGAGCGAGACCGTACGGCGCGCCCGCCTCTCCACCGACTCCGTGACCGTTCGCAAGCTCGCCGGTGAGGTCACCGTCATCAAGATCGCCGCGTTCACCAAGGGCGTCGGCGACCTCGTCCGCACCGCCGTACGGCAGGCCCCCGCCGACTCCGCGTTCATCCTCGACCTGCGCGGCAACTCCGGCGGACTGGTCACCGAGGCCGTCACCACCGCCTCCGCCTTCCTCGACGGCGGCCTCGTCGCGACGTACGACGTCGACGGTCAACAGCGCGCCCTGCACGCGGCCGCCGGCGGAGACACCATCAGACCCCTGGTCGCGTTGGTCGACGGCGGCACGATGAGCGCGGCCGAGATGCTCACCGGCGCCCTCCAGGACCGCGGCCGCGCGGTCGTCGTGGGCTCCAGGACCTTCGGCAAGGGCTCGGTCCAGATGCCGAGCAAGCTCCCCGACGGCGTCGTCGCCGAACTGACCGTCGGCCACTACCGCACCCCCTCCGGCCACACCGTCGACGGCCGGGGCATCACCCCCGACCTCGACGTCACCGCACAGGGACAGGCCGCCGTGGAGCGGGCCGAGACGGTATTGAGCGGGCTCGGGGACGCGTCGTAGGCGTTTCTGACGCCCGTCTGTAATCGCCTTTCCCTCGGACCCCCCTGTAGTGCGAAAATGGGCAGCACTATGAGCAAGGGAATGTACGTACCCAAGGAGTCCCAGCCCAAGCAGGGCGGTGGGGCCGCCGCAGGCAAGGCCCGGGACGGCGAGAAGGGCGGCAAGCGCAAGATCGTCGCCCAGAACAAGAAGGCCCGGCACGACTACGCGATCATCGACACCTACGAGGCCGGGATCGTCCTCTCCGGCACCGAGGTCAAGTCGCTGCGCGAGGGCCGGACCTCGCTGACCGACGGCTTCGTCCAGATCGACGGGGGCGAGGCGTGGCTGCACAACGCCCACATCCCCGAGTACCACCAGGGCACCTGGACCAACCACTCGGTGCGCCGCAAGCGCAAGCTGCTGCTGCACCGCGAGGAGATCGACAAGCTGGAGTCCAAGACCCAGGAGACGGGCCACACGATCGTGCCCCTCGCCCTGTACTTCAGCAACGGCCGGGCCAAGGCCGAGATCGCCCTCGCCCGAGGCAAGAAGGAGTACGACAAGCGGCAGACCCTGCGCGAGAAGCAGGACCGCCGGGAGTCGGACCGCGCGATCGCGTCGGCGAAGCGGAAGCAGCGCGGCGAGTAGGCCACGGGTCGCCGGGAATACGGTGGCATCTGCGCGCGTTGGTCACGTACGATGGCTACTGCACCCCACAGCGGGTGCGAAACCCTCTTCGGAGGGGCTTGAAAAAACAACATGGGGATGATCGGTTTCGACAGCGGATGTCGAAGCAGGTGAAGCGTGTCGAGGAAGCGGCAATGATCTCGTTAACCATATGTCGCAACCAATAATCGCCAATTCCAAGAGCGATTCCCAGTCCTTCGCCCTCGCTGCCTAATAACAGCGACTGAAGGACCCTAAAAGGGTGTCAGCCCGGGAGTGTTCCCGACCCGGACCCTGGCATAATCTAGGGAACTAAACCATCGAGCCCGGTCACGGGGTTCGATGGGAAATCAAACAGTGGCTGGGCCCGTCGGCGACTTGTTCGCGTGATCACCGGGGCCGAGAAAATCACAGCGAACTGCACACGGAGAAGCCCTGATTCTGCACCGGTGGACGCGGGTTCGATTCCCGCCATCTCCACTCATCCCATGTGGGTAAAGCCCCCGCTGCTTCGGCAGCGGGGGCTTTTTCCTTTCCGTTCGGTTGATTCAGCTCAGTGAAGCGAGAACGTCGACAGCCGCAGGCCGTCGCTCAGGACCAGATACACGTCCGCACGGCCCTTCGTCGCGCCGCTCGACAGGTGGGCGGTCACCGTCTCGTAGTCGTACGACGACGCCGTTCCGCCCGCGTGCGCCGTACCGACGAGTCTCCCGGTCGGAGAGCCCAGCCGGACTTCGACGTGGCCGGCGCCCGTACCCGCCACCCGGGCCGTGAACTTCGTTGACCCTGCGCCCAGTTGCGCGTCCGCGAACTTCAGCCACGCGCCGTCCGCAGCCGCGCCCACCGCCGTACCGCTCGCCTTGGATTCGTCCACGAGGTGAATTGCGGAGTAGTCGTCGAAGTTCTCGGCACGGGTCGTTCGTGAGAGGTTCCGGGGTGGGATGGTCTCGCCGTGGACGCGCCAGGTCGTGCGGGCGCGGATGTCCGTGGACGATGCTCCTGCCATGACGTCGTACGTGCCGCTTTCCACCGCCCATTTCGAGCGGGTGACGTCCCAGTGGGCGAGGTCTTTCCGCTGGAGTTTCAGGCGGACTGTTCTTGTCTCGCCCGGTTTCAACGAGATCCGTTGGAATGCCTTCAGTTGCTTCAGGGGTTCTTTGTCGCGGGATGTGCGCTGGTGGGTGTAGAGCTGTACGACCTCGTCGCCCGTCCGCGTGCCCGTGTTCGTCACCGGGAGCTCGTAGCCGCCGGTGACGGGCTTCAGCTTGCCGTAGCGGAAGGTCGTGTAGGAGAGGCCGTAGCCGAAGGGGTAGAGCGGGGTGCCCTGGAAGTACTCGTACGTGCGGTCGGACTTGATGATGTCGTAGTCGAGGATCGAGGGGAGGTCAGACTCCGACCGGTACCAGGTCTGGGTGAGGCGGCCGGACGGGTTGACGTCGCCGTAGAGGACGTCGGCGAGGGCGTTGCCCGTTTCCTGGCCCGCGTGGGAGGTCCAGAGGAGGGCCGGGACTTCCTTCTGCAACGCACCCAGCGTGGTGGGGTAGCTGTTCTCGACCACCACCACCGTCTTCGGGTTGGCCGCGTGGACCGCCTTGACCAGGGCCTCCTGGGCCGGGGCCAGGGCCATGTCCGTGCGGTCGTGGGCCTCGCGGCCGTTGATGGACGGCATGGAGCCGATGACCACGACCGCCGCGTCCTTGCCCTTCACCGCCGCCACCGCGTCGGCGACTCCGCTGCGGACCACGTCCTTCGCGTAGTGCGCGGCCTGGTCCCTGGTGACCAGGCCCAGGGTGCCGTTCGTGTCGGTCGGGCCGAGGTAGAGGGGGCTCGACCACCAGGACTCCGCCGTCTCGTAGCCCGCGTACTTCAGCAAGTACGTGCCGTCGTCCTGCTGTTCCAGCTTGAACTGCTGCTGGACGTACCAACCGTTGGGCTGTGTCTGGTCGTTGACGAAGTTCGACCAGTTGTAGCCGACGTATTTGCCGTTGGCGGCCGAGCGCAGGGTGACGATGCCCGAGCCCCAGTCGAAGGCGTCGAACTGGGCTGCTGTTGTGGGGGTGTTGGTGGCCTCCTGCAAGGGTGCGCCGGTGTCGCCGGTGCCTGCCGTGACGTACTTGCCGGTTGCCGTGTCGCGCAGGGCGATGCGGTCCACGCCCTCGCTGGTGGCCACTCCGGTGCCTAGCTTCGCGGCGATGCCCTTCGCGGGCGTGACGGCGTAGGGGAGCGTGCCCGAGTACCAGTCGGTGTAGAGGGTGTCGGCGAGGGGCCCGACCACGGCCACGTCCTTCGCTGAACCCGAACCCGAACTCCTCAGTGGCAGCACCCCGTTGTTCTTCAGCAGCACCGTTCCCTCGGCCGCCGCCCTGCGCGCCAACTGCTGATGCGCCGGGCTGTTGATGACGGACGCGTCGATCGAGCCGTACTTGCCGCCGCCCGGGTCGAACTCGCCGAGTCGGACGCGGACGGAGAGGATGTGGGAGACGGCCGTGTCGATGTCCGAGACCTTCAACAGGCCTTGCTGGAGCGCCGAGTTGATGGCCGTCGTCGTCGGGGCGGGGTCGGCGTTGTTGTCCGTGAAGCTGTCGATGCCGGCCTTGAGTGCGGCCGCGTCGCCCTCGGTGATGCTGGGGTAGTACTGCTGCGGGGTGACGAGGTTGCCGGGGGCGAAGGCGTCGGTGACGTTCAGCAGGGACTGGTCGGTCCACTTCCGTACGACGTCGTCCAGGTCCGGATCGACCGTGCTGGGGCGGCCGTTGACCAGGTTGTACGACGTCATCACGCCCGTGGCCGCGTCCGCCTCGATCGCCGGTCTGAACGCGGCCTCGTCGTACTCCTTCGCCACCTGTGGGCGCAGGTCGGAGGAGGTGGTCGCGCGGTCGGCCTCGTTGTTGTAGGCGAGGTAGTGCTTGAGGGTGGGGGCCGTCTTGAGGTGGTTCGGGTCGCCGCCGGTCAGGCCTTCGCCGTAGGCCGTCGAGAGGGCGCCGGTGAGTTCCGGGTCCTCGCTGTAGCCCTCCTCGTTGCGGCCCCAGCGCGGGTCGCGGAGGAGGTTCACCACCGGGGCCCAGAGGTTCAACCCCCAGCCGTCCGGGCGTTGTTGCTGGAAGCCGCGGGCCTCGTCGCCCACCGCCGAGCCGACCTGCTCCATCAGCGCCGGGTCCCAGGTCGAGGCGAGCCCGATGGCCTGCGGGAAGACGGTGGCCTTGCCGAGCCAGGCGACGCCGTGCAGGGCCTCGGTGCCGGTGCGGAAGGACTGGATCCCGAGGCGGGGGATCGCGGGCTCGTACTGGTGGAGGAGGGAGATCTTCTCGTCGAGGGTCAGACGGGCCAGGAGGTCGTCAACGCGCTTGCTCGCAGGGAGAGTCGGGTCGCGGAAGGGGTACGGGGTGTCGGCCGTCGCCGGGACCGTCGCTCCCAGGCCGGCGATCAGGGCGAAGGCGACGACGAGCGTGGTTCTGTGTCTTCTTCTCTTGCCTTTCATGTCACGGCTCCTCAAGTAGGGCCTTGCATGCGGGCATTACGGAAATCGGAGACCTCAGGGCGCGTTGCGCGGTGCCGTGCTCGCGCGTTCCGTCAGTCGGGGGGACAGGAGCGTCGCGTCGGGCACGGTCTTGCCGCCCAGTTTCTGCATCAGCAACTCGACTGCCCTGGCGCCGAGTTCGGCGGTGGGCAGGGCTACCGACGTGACCGGTACCCGTACGGACCCGGCGAGTTCGTCGGGGCAGATCGCGGTGATCGACAGATCGCCGGGGACGCGCAGGCCGAGGTGTTCGAACGCGTCGATGAGGGGTTCCAGGAGGGGTTCGTTGTGGACGACGACTCCGGTCAACGCGGGTTGCTCACGCAGCAGTTGCTCCGCCACGGCCGCCGCCGCGGCGGGTCCTGCCTCGCACGGGTGGACGGAGGAGGCGATCCGGTTGCGGTCGGCGGCGGCCGTGAAACCCTGAACCACCCGCTGGGCGAAGGCGGTTCCGCGGACGTACACCTCGGGCGGTGACCCGACGAGGGCGACGACCCGGTGCCCGAGCCCCGCGAGCCGTTCCACGCACAGCTCGCCGGCCGCCTTGAAGTCGAGGTCGATACAGGTCAGCCCATCCGCCTCGGCCGGGAAGCCGATCAGCACGGACGGCCGGTCCAGGGAACGGAGCAACGGCAGCCGGGGGTCGTCGAGTTGGACGTCCATCACGATCATCGCGTCGACGAGCGCCGAGTCCGCGACCCGCCGCAGTCCCTCCTCGCCCTCCTCCTGGGTGAGCAGCAGGACGTCGTGGTCGTGGCGGCGGGCGGTGGTCACCACGGAGACCGCGAACTGCATGACGACCGGGACGTGGATGCCGGTCCGTAAGGGGATCACCAGCGCCAGCACGTTGGACCGGCTGCTGGCCAGGGCGCGGGCGCCGGCGTGCGGCCGGTAGCCCAGCTCGCGGATGGACGCCTCGACGCGCTGCCGGGTCTCCTCGGAGATCGGCCGCTTGCCGCTCAGCGCGTACGACACGGTGCTGGGGGAGACCCCGGCGTGCCGGGCCACGTCCGTGATCTTCACCATCAGCCCAGCTCCAGGGTCAGGAACCCGCTGCCCGACTTCGACCGCGCCCCTGCGGCCAGCGCCCACGACACGGACGGATCACTGCACGACGCCCGGAGCGTGTCCCCTTCCCGTACGACGGTGAAGGTCACCTCGCCGACCGGCACCGTCACCTGGGTGCCCCGTCCCAGGTCGTACGCCCGCAGGGTGACCCCGTCCGCGTAGTCGTAGTCGGGCCGGTCGGTCACCGCGCCGACCGGGATCACCGCGCCGGGGCGGACCAGCAGGGGCACGCTGTCGAAGCCGTGCTGCTCGCGCACCCAGCGCGGTCCGGTGACCGTACGGCCGGTGAGGTAGTGGGTCCAGGTGCCCTCGGGGACGTAGTACGAGACGTCTCCCTCGTCGGTGAAGACCGGAGCGACCAGGAGGTCCGGGCCGAGCATGTACTGCCGTTCCAGGTGCGCGCATCCGGGGTCGTCCGGGAATTCGAGGACCATCGCGCGCATCATCGGCACGCCTTCGGCGGAGGCGGTGCGCGCGGTCTCGTAGAGGTACGGCATGAGGCTCAGCTTCAGACGGGTGAACTGCCGTAGTACGTCCACGGATTCCTCGTCGAAGAGCCACGGGACGCGGTACGACGAGCTGCCGTGCAGGCGGCTGTGGGAGGACAACAGGCCGAAGGCCAGCCAGCGTTTGAAGAGGGCGGGGGTCGGGGTGCCCTCGAAGCCGCCGATGTCGTGGCTCCAGTAGCCGAAGCCGGACAGGCCGAGCGAGAGCCCGCCGCGCAGCGACTCGGCCATCGACTCGTACGTCGCCTCGCAGTCGCCGCCCCAGTGAACGGGGTACTTCTGGCTGCCTGTTGTGGCCGAGCGCGCGAAGACGACCGCCTCGCCCTCGCCGCGGTGCTTGCGCAGGACGTCGAAGACGGTGCGGTTGTAGAGGTAGGTGTAGTAGTTGTGCATCCGCTCGGGGTCGCCGCCGTCCGCGTAGGCGACGTCCACGGGGACCCGCTCGCCGAAGTCGGTCTTGAAGCAGTCGACGCCCTGAGCGAGGAGCGCCTCCAGCTTTCCGGCGTACCAGTCGCGGGCGGCCGGGCTGGTGAAGTCGACCAGGGCCATGCCCGGTTGCCACAGGTCCCATTGCCACACGCTGCCGTCCGGCCTGCGGAGCAGATGACCGAGTGCCTTGCCCTCGGCGAAGAGCGGGGAGCGCTGCGCGATGTACGGGTTGATCCAGACGCAGATGTGGAGGCCTTTGGCCTTGAGCCGGGTGAGCATGCCCTCCGGGTCGGGGAAGACCCTCGGGTCCCACTGGAAGTCGCACCAGTTGAACTCGCGCATCCAGAAACAGTCGAAGTGGAAGACGGAGAGCGGGAGTTCGCGCTCCCGCATGCCCTCGATGAACGACGTCACCGTCTCCTCGTCGTACGAGGTGGTGAAGGACGTCGACAGCCACAGGCCGAACGACCAGGCCGGCGGGAGGGCCGGGCGGCCGGTGAGGGCGGAGTACTTGCGGAGGATGTCCTTGGGGGTCGGGCCGTAGATGACGTAGTACGTCAACTGCTGGCTCTCCACGCTGAATTGGACTCGGGAGACCGCCTCCGAGCCGACCTCGAAGGAGACCCGGCCGGGGTGGTCGACGAAGACGCCGTAGCCCGCGTCGGTCAGGTAGAAGGGGATGTTCTTGTAGGCCTGTTCGGTGGCGGTGCCGCCGTCGGCGTTCCACATGTCGACGACCTGGCCGTTCTTGACGAGCGGGCCGAAGCGTTCGCCAAGTCCGTAGACGGAGGTGCCCACTTGGAGCCCGAGCTGTTCGCGCAGGTAGTGGGCGCCGGTCGCGTCGCGCATGATGCCCATGCCCTTGGGGCCGCTGCTCGTGAGGGTGCGGCCGTGGGCGAGGAAGTCGACGTGCCAGGGGCCGGTGCGGGCGACCTGGACGGAGAGCGCGCCGGAGGTGAGGGTCGCGTGCTCGTCGTCGTAGGAGGTGTGGACCGCGAACTCCTCCTTCTGGACGTCGAATTGGGGGCCGCGCGGCTGTTCGCCCTCGAAGTGGGTGAAGGTGACGCCGATGATGTCGGGCATCGGGGCGTGGGCGCTGATCGTCACGACCGGTCCCTTCAGCAGGTCGCCGCGGTGGCGGATCGGCATGGTCGGGGCGTGGATCTCCAACGCGCCGTCCGGGGCGGTGACATCGAGGACCTCGACCGGGTGGGCGGCGGTGACGCCCTCGCGCATCAGCCAGTAGCCGTCGGTGAACTTCATGTGGGGGTCCCCTTACTACTTGACGGCGCCCACGGCGATGCCGCGCGTGAGGGTCCGCTGGAAGACGAGGAAGAAGACGATGGCGGGCAACACACCGAGCAGGGCAGCCGCGTTGGTCATCGTGGCGTCCATCAGTCGCTGGCCCTGGAGGACCCCGAGGGCCACCGACACGGTCTGGTTGTCGTTGGAGATCAGCATGACCAGGGGGAGCAGGAACTCGTTCCAGGTCCAGATGAAGAAGAAGACCAGCAGGACGCCGATGGTGGGGCGGCTGACCGGGACCACGATCCGCCACAGCACCTGCCACTTGTTGGCGCCGTCGATGCGCGCCGCTTCGAGGATCTCGCGGGGGAACTGGCCGAGCACGGAGGAGAGGAGATACGTGCCGAACGCCGCCTGGATCACCGTGAAGACGATGATGACGCTCAACCTCGTGTCGTACAGGCCGACTTGCTTGCTCAGGTAGTAGATCGGATAGACCAGCGCCTCCTGCGGCAGCATGTTGGCGAGGACGAAGAAGGCCAGGACCCACGTGCGGCCCTTGATACGGCCGATGCCGATCGCGTACGCGTTGAGGACGGAGAGGGCGGCCGCGAGGAGGGCCACCGAGCCGCTGATCAGGGCCGAGTTGAAGAGCTTCTGGCCGTAGTCGACGCGCTGCCAGAAGTCCTTGAGGCCGTCCAGGTACACGCCCTGGGGGAGGCTCAGGGGGCCGTGTTCCGAGTACTCGGCCGGTGACTTCACGGCGTTGACCACGACGATCAGGAACGGCACGACCATGAAGAGGGCCGCGATGCACAGGGCGATCAGTACCGGGTAGCGGCGCAGGGCGGTCGTCATGCCCGGTCACCTTCCTCCGCGCGGGTCTGGAGTTTCAGGAAGGCGAGGGAGAGCACCAGGATGATCACCGTCAACACCGTTGATATCGCGGCTCCGTAGCCGACCTGGGTCTTCTCGAAGAACGTGGTGAAGGAGAAGTAGGAGGGCACGTCGGTCGCGCCGCCCGGGCCGCCCTTCGTGAGCACGTACACCGCGCCGAACACCTTGAGCGCGGCGATCGTGCACCAGGTGAGGACGACATAGATCTCCGGGCGGATCTGCGGCAGCGTGATGTGCCAGAACCGGCGCCACCAGCCGGCGCCGTCCAGCTCGGCGGCCTCGTACAGCTGGGGGTCCACGCGTTGCAGCCCGGCCATGAACACCACGAGCGGGAAGCCGAGTTGGACCCAGACCATGACGCCCATGACGCTGTAGAGCGCGATGTCCGGGTCGCCCAGCCAGTCCTGCTGCCAGGAGCCCAGCCCGACCGCTTTCAGCAGGGCGTTGAGGGAGCCGTTGTCGGGGGCGAGGATCCAGCTCCAGACGATGCCGGCGACCGCGATCGGGAGCACCTGGGGGAGGTAGAAGCAGGCGCGGAGGACGGCGGCCATGCGGGTGCCGAAGTGTTTGGCTATGTAGTCGAACAGGGCGGCGGCCAGGACGAGTCCGACGATCGTGGGTACGGCTGCCATCGCCACGACCATGAACAGGCTGTGGCGGAAGGACGCCCAGAACTCCGCATCGTCCAGCAGGTCACGGTAGTTGGCGAGGCCGGTCCACTTGGGGTCGCCCACGCCCTGCCAACTCGTGAAGCTGACGGCCGTGTTCATCAGGAAGGGGACGACGATCACGGCGAGGGCGGCGAGAGCGCCGGGGAGGAGGAAGAGGGCGTACGAGTTGCGGGGGTGGAGGCTACGAGGGTTGCGCGGGCCGGGGTGTCGGCTCTTGCGGGTGGCCCGCGCGCCCTTCTCGACGGTGACCGTCATGTCGACGGGACGCCCTTGTCGTACGCCTTCTGAAGGTTGCTGAGATAGGCGTCCGGTTTCTCGCTGTTCGTGATCAGCTTCTGGGTCTCGGAGACGAGGACGTCGTAGAAGCCGGGGACCGGCCAGTCCGGGTAGAAGGCGAGGCCGTCGCGGGCGGAGACGGTGTTGAAGTTGGCGATGAGTTCCTTGGACTTGGGGTCGGTGATCGCGGAGGTGTCGGCCGCGACCGGGATGCCGCCCTTGTTGCCCATCAGGTTCTGGATCTTCTTCGACAGGGTGATGTCGATGAAGTCGTAGGCGAGTTGCTTGTTCTTGGCGCCCTTGGGGACGACCCAGATGTTGCCGCCGGAGCCGAGGGTGAGGTTCGAGCCGGGCCAGAGACTCGTGTCCCAGTCGAACTTGGCCTCCGTCTGGAAGCGGCCGTACCACCAGCTGCCGGAGAAGAGGATCGGCGCCTTGCCCTGGATCCAGGAGACACCGGCGTCCTCGGCCTTCGTGCCGCTGGAGGTCTTGGCGATGTAGCCCTTCTTCACCCAGTCGGCGAAGGTGGTCGCGGCGTAGGTCCAGGCCGGGTCGTGGAAGTCCGTCTTGCCCTTGTACAGCTCGTACTTGTCGACCCAGGCGCGGTCGGCCTTCGAGAGGGCCAGTTGGTAGAGGTACTGCTGGGCCACGTACTCGGCGCCGGCGTTGGCGAGCGGGGTGATGCCCTTCGCCTTGAACTCGCCCAGTGCGGTGGTCAGTTCGTCGAACGTCGTCGGTTCGGCGATCTTGTACTTCTTGAAGAGGGCCTTGTTGTAGTAGACCATCGTGTACTCGCCGTAGTCCGTGACGCCGTACCACTTGCCGGAGCCCATCACTCCGTTGGTGTCGTAGACGTCCGTCGTGCCCACGCTGGCGGGGATCTTCTTGTCCCAGCCGCGTGTCTTCGCTTCGGCGGTCAGGTCGGTGAACAGGCCTTGTTTCGAGAGCAGGCCTGCCGTCGCGTTGCCCTTGTTGTACTCCATGATGTCCGGGGCGTCGGATGAGTTGAGGACCATGGGCGCTGTCTTCTGGATCTGCTCGAAGCCCTTCTCCTCGAACTTCACCTTGACGCCCGGGTGTTGGGCTTCGAACTCCTTGATGGCCGCGTTCCAGGCCACGCCCATCGCGCTGTCCGGGCCCTCGTAGTGCCAGAGCTTCAGGGTTTTGCCGTCCGAGGAGTTGCTGTCGGAGCCGCCGCATGAGGTGAGGAGCAGGGATCCGGTGAGGATCAGTGCGGCTGTCGTTGCTCGCCGTTGTGTCGTCAGCATCCAGTGCCTCCAGGAGAGTCGGAGGGGGTCGAATCGATTCGACGGGAGGTGTCGAAGCGCTTCGATGGAGGAAGGTATGTAGGGGGTGCTGGTGCGTCAATGGGTTAGGCGGAGATTGGCGCAAGCGATTCGATGGGTTGAGTGTCGGGTGCGGGTGGGTGGGGGCTGGTCGCGCCCACGCGGCGGAGCCGCACATCGATACAGCCCCGCGCCCCTAGAGAGCTGCCCCTTGAGGTGTTTCTCTGCTCAGGGCGCCTATCAGCAGCGCTGCTGCCGCTGCCGCTATCGGTACTGCGAAGCCCCCCGTTGGGGATGCGTGGTCTGCTGTCCAGCCGCCTGCCGCCGAGCCGCAGGCGATGCCCATCAGCAGGCCCGTCACCGCCAGGCTCATGCCCTCGTTCAACCTGCCCTCGGGAGTGCGGTGTTGGAGCAAGGTCATCGCGGTGATCATCGTGGGGGCCGTTGCCATGCCTGCCAGGAGCAAGGCGATTGCCAGTGCTGGGAGGGAGTTGAGCGTGTGGGCCGCCAGTAGTGGCAAGGGCATCAGGGTCGTCATCGCCAACAGGCACCAGCGCAGGCGGTGTTCTGGTGGGCCCGTCGGTTTCGACGTGCCGTGGAGCAGGCCCGCCGCGCAGGAGCCGGCCGCCTGGAGGGCCAGCACCGCGCCGCCCGCCGCGCGGTGGCCCGCCGTGTCCGCGTAGGCGAGTGTCGCGACCTCCATCGCGCCGAACACCGCACCGGTTGCGATGAAACCGGCGATCAGGGGTGGGATGCCGGGGGTACGGAGAGGTGAACTGCCCTTTGGGGCTGGGCCTGGTGGTGGTTCCGTGGCGCGCTGGGCCGTGAAGATCAGAATTCCGGTCATCAGCAGCACGGCCCCCACCAGCGTGCCCGCCTCCGGGAAGAACGTGCCGCAGAGGAAGGCCGCCAGTGCCGGGCCCAGCATGAAGCAGAGTTCGTCGGCAGCCTGCTCGAAGGAGTTCGCCGTGTGCAGGGCCTCGGGGTCGTCGGCGAGGAGGTGGGCCCAGCGGGCGCGGGACATGCCGCCGGTGTTGGGGGTCGTCGCGGTGGCCGCGTAGGCGGCGAACAGGGTCCAGTCGGGGGCGTCGTAGTGGACGCAGAGGAGGATGGAGAGGGAGCCCAGTGCTGCAACTGCCGTTGCTGGTACGGCCATTCGGGACTGGCCGTGTCTGTCGATGAGTCGGGCGATCCAGGGGGCGGTCACCGCGGTCGCCGCCAACCCCGTTGCCGTCACCGCGCCGGCCAGGGCGTACGAACCCCGTGAACCGGCGATCATCACGACCGCGCTCACGCTGAACATGCCGGCGGGGAGGCGGGCGATGAGGTTCCCGGCGGTGAAGGCTCGGGTGCCGGGGATGGTGAACAGGCGGCGGTAGGTGCGGTGTTGGGGCGTGCGACGTGGCATACGGCAAGCGTCGCCCGGAGTGGATCACGGGGTCCAACACCTGGTCAGGGGTGATTCACGCACTCTCGTTGTAGGTTCGCCGGATGTCATGGACGCCCCGGACGACGCCCCGGATATCGACCCACCTGGACCCCCGGCTCCTGCGTGCCTTCGTCGCCGTAGCCGAAGAACTGCACTTCACCCGCGCCGCCGCCCGCCTGTACGTCGCCCAGCAGGCGCTCAGTCGTGATGTGCGGCGGCTGGAGCGGGAGTTGGGGGCGGAGTTGTTCGTGCGGACTACCCGGCAGGTGACGCTGACGGCGGACGGTGAGCGGCTGGTGCCGTATGCGCGGCGGGTGCTCGGGGCGCAGGAGGAGTTGCTTGCCGCGTTTCGGGAGGCCCGGCCTCGGCCTCTGCTCGTCGATCTGAACTCTCCGGGGTTGGGCACCGGGCGCCGCGTGCTGCTCCGGGCCCGTGAACTCGCCCCGGAGCAGGAGCTGATGGCCCGCTATGAGAGTGGACTGGCGGGCGCTGCGCGGGAGTTGCTGGCGGGGCGGCTCGATGTGTCGTTCGGGCGGTTCGCCGGGCTGGATCCCGGGGTGCGGGCCGGGCTCGATCATCAACTCGTGCGGTACGAGCCGATGGCGGTCCTGTTGCCCGAGGGGCATCGGCTTGTGTCCCTCGACGAGGTGCCGGTGGACGCCCTCGCGGGGGAGGCCGTGTACGCCGGGGACGGCAATCCGCGTACCTCCGAGTGGACGGATCTCGCGCGTCGTCTGTTCGCGGGGCGTGACATCGAGGTTGCCGCGCCCGCGCCCATGGCCGTAGGCGAAGAGGAGTTCGAAAGGGTCATGGCGAGGACCCGGACGCCGATTCTCGCCGTGGTGGATTTTCCGGCCACGCCCCGGACGGTGTTGCGGCCACTGGTGGACCCGGTGCCGTTGTCCGCCGTGTCGCTCGTGTGGCGAAAGGGGCTGGTGCACCCCGGATTCGATGCGCTTCGACGTGCTGCGGTGGAGATCGGCACCGCCGACGGATGGCTGCGTCGGCCGGTGAACGGATGGATTCCAGCCATCGACGTGGACATGCTAAAAAGGAGGAAATGACGCATCCCGCCACATGAGACGCCCCCCGTGCGCTACCTTCAGGGCCTGAGCACGGTGTGGTAAGGGGGGCGCGAGGACCGGGTGGGGGCCCGGTTCGGCGGCGTGTGCTCAGGGTCGTTTGCGCACCCGGAACAGTCCTGTGGGGGGATGTGCGTGCGCATGGAAAAGTGGCGAGAAGACGCCCAACCAGAATGGCCCCAAGCTGCATCCGCGACCAGAGAAGTACCGGTCATAGGCGGAGAGGCCGAGGCGGCGTTCTCGGACACCGAAGCGACCGGAGCAGCCGGAGAGAACAGAGGACCAGAGATCCTGGAGGGCGGCAGGCATGCCGCCAAGGTCGGTCGAAATATCGGCACGGACGGTCGGCACGGCGGCACGGATGGCCGGCATGTGGGCAAGGACAGCCGTCGTACGACCAAGGACGGTCGCCGTATACGGACCGGGTGGCCCGAGCCGCCCGCCGGCAAGGATGTGTCCGCCGTCGGCGCGGGAATCCTCGCCGATCCCTGGGGCGCGTCGCCGGAGACGGGGACCGGGGCCGGAGCGGGAGCGGCCGATCCCGACGAGGTGACCGTCCAGCTCGACGGGCCCGCCCAGCACGCGGAGGCCGGAGGCAAGAGCGGCACCGGCGCCGGTGGCGACGGGTCCGACCGGCCCGTCTTCGTCGACGAGTCCGGCCGTCGTAGCCGTAGGTACCGCAGGATCGGTATGGCCATCGGCATCGCGTGCGCGGTCTACGCCGTCGTCATCGTCATCACGCTGCTGTCCGGCAGTTCGGACGCGCCGTGGCTGCCGGTGCCGGGGCAGAAGGACGACGCGCCCGCGAGCAAGGTCGACACCTCGCCGTCGGCCGCCGAGTCGGGCCAGCCGTCCGCCGGCAGCGGCAGTGTGGCGCCGGGGAACATTCCGACGGCGAGCGACGGTACGACGCCGTCGCCGGGCGCCAGTGCGAGCGGCGCGACCGGCGCGTCCGCGTCGCCCGGCAGCAAGGCGAGCGCGTCCGCGTCGCCCGGGGCGTCGGCGAGCAAGAGCGCCTCGGCGCCGACGGGCGGCGGCGCGAGCAACCCGGTCGTACAGCCCTCGCGGTCGTCGGCCGCGCCGTCGACCGACCCGACCCCGTCCACCAGCGTGAGCGCGCCGGTCGACCCGACACCGACCCCGAGCGCGACGACGGGCACCGGCACGGTGGCCGACGCCCCGAGCACCCCGTCGCCCGTGGCGCAGGGGCCGGCCGCTCCGTCGGACCCGGCGCCGGCCCCGTCCAAGACCCCGGAGCACATTCTCTGATGGCATCGCACAACCGCCGCCCCAAGGCCACGAAGCCGGCCCCGGGCGGCCGTCACGGAGCAACTCCGGTCACAGCAGGTGGAGTTGGGAACAGTGCTCGGAACGGAGCTCGGCCCGGCGCCGCACCTCGCGCGGCACGTGATCCCCGGCGCCGCCGGCTGTCCATGCGGTTCCTGCTGCCGATGCTGCTCCTCGTCGCGCTGCTCGCGATGCTGATGCTGCGCGGCTATGTGCACAGCGAGATCCTCGCCGACCACCGCATCCGCCCCGAGGCGGCGACCAACAAGGTGCCGGACAAGATCCTCGACGGCGGCCCGGTCATCGACACCCGCAGCGGCCGTACGACCAGCCTGGACGTACCGGACCGCGACATCGTCCTGACCTTCGACGACGGCCCCGACCCGACCTGGACGCCCAAGGTCCTGGACGTGCTCAAGAAGCACCACGCGCACGCCGTCTTCTTCGTCACCGGCACGATGACCTCGCGCTACCCGGAGCTGGTCAAACGCATCGTGGACGAGGGCAACGAGGTCGGCGTGCACACCTTCAGCCACCCCGACCTGTCCTTCCAGTCGAAGAAGCGCATCGACTGGGAGCTGTCCCAGACGCAGTTGGCGATCACCGGCGCGGCGGGCATCCGGACGTCGCTGTTCCGGCCGCCGTACTCGTCGTCCGCCGACGCGATGGACAACCTGTCCTGGCCGGTGACCGAGTACATCGGCACCCGCGGCTACATCACCGTCGTCAACAACACGGACAGCGAGGACTGGCAGAAGCCCGGCGTCGCGAAGATCATCAGCAACGCGACCCCGCGCGGCGGCAAGGGCGCGATCGTCCTGATGCACGACTCGGGCGGCGACCGCCACGAGACCGTGCAGGCGCTGGACAAGTTTCTGCCGGAGATGCAGGCCAAGGGCTACAGGTTCGACAACCTCACCCAGGCACTCGGCGCGCGCAGCGCGCTCACCCCGGTGACCGGCGTCAACCTGTGGAAGGGCAAGGCGTGGATCTTCCTGGTCCAGGCCTCGGACAGGATCATGGACGTCCTGGTGGTGGGCCTGGCGATCACCGGCTCCCTCGTCATCGCCCGCTTCGCGCTGATGCTCCTGCTCTCCGTCATCCACGCCCGCCGGGTGCGCCGCAAGGACTTCGCCTGGGGCCCACCGGTGACGGAACCGGTGACGGTCCTCGTCCCGGCGTACAACGAGGCCAAGTGCATTGAGAACACGGTCCGTTCACTCATGGCGAGCGAGCATCCCGTCGAGGTGATCGTCGTCGACGACGGCTCGGCCGACGGTACGGCGAGAATCGTGGAGGCGATGTTCCTGCCGAACGTCCGGGTCGTACGCCAGGTCAACGCGGGCAAACCGGCCGCCCTCAACCGCGGCCTGGCGAACGCCAGTCACGACCTCATCGTCATGATGGACGGCGACACGGTCTTCGAACCCGCCACCGTACGGGAGTTGGTCCAGCCCTTCGGCGACCCGCGCGTGGGCGCGGTGGCGGGCAACGCGAAGGTCGGCAACCGGGACTCCCTCATCGGCGCCTGGCAGCACATCGAGTACGTGATGGGCTTCAACCTCGACCGCCGTATGTACGACGTCCTCCGCTGCATGCCGACGATCCCGGGCGCCGTGGGGGCCTTCAGGAGAAGCGCGCTGGAGCGGGTCGGCGGCATGAGCGACGACACGCTCGCCGAGGACACCGACATCACGATGGCGATGCACCGGGACGGCTGGCGCGTCGTCTACGCCGAGAAGGCCCGCGCCTGGACCGAGGCACCGGAGACGGTCCAGCAACTCTGGTCCCAGCGCTACCGCTGGTCCTACGGCACGATGCAGGCGATCTGGAAGCACCGGGGCGCGCTGCTGGACCGGGGCCCGTCCGGCCGCTTCGGACGCGTCGGCCTCCCGCTGGTGGCCCTGTTCATGGTGATCGCCCCGATCCTGGCCCCGCTGATCGACGTGTTCCTGCTCTACGGCCTGGTGTTCGGCCCGACGGAGAAGACGTTCCTGGCCTGGCTGGGCGTCCTGGCGATCCAGGCGTTCTGCGCGGCCTACGCCTTCCGCCTCGACCGCGAACGCATGACCCACCTCGTCTCCCTGCCCCTGCAACAGATCCTCTACCGCCAACTCATGTACGTCGTGCTGCTCCAGTCCTGGATCACCGCGCTCACCGGAGGCCGCCTGCGCTGGCAGAAGCTGCGGCGGACGGGGGTCGTGGGGACGCCGGGGGGCGCGGTGCCGAGTGCGCGCAGCGGTGCCGGTAGCGGCAGTGGGAGCGATCGGAGGACTGTGGCATGACGCACGGATACACGACCGGGGCGGGTACGAGTCCGGAGCGGGGGCCGGGGCTGGGGGCGGATCCCGAGTCGACGCCGGCGTACGGGATTCCGCAACAGCGCGGTCAGGAAACGGTAGTCGAGCCTGCGGCTGACGCCGCGCCCGCGCCGAAGAAGGGCGGCGGCCGGGACCGCTACCTCGACCTCCTCCGCTCGATCGCCCTCGTCCGGGTGGTCGTCTACCACCTCTTCGGCTGGGCGTGGCTGTCGGTCCTGTTCCCTTCCATGGGCGTGATGTTCGCGCTGGCGGGTTCGCTGATGGCCCGCTCGTTGAACCGTCCCGCGCTGGGTGTGATCAGGGGTCGGCTCCGGCGACTGCTGCCCCCGCTGTGGGCGTTCGGCGCGGTGGTGCTGGTGATGATGTTCGGGATGGGCTGGAACCCGATCAAGGACCCTGACCTGGGCGGCACTTGGTGGGGCGCGGCGAAGATCTTCGACTACATCGTGCCGTTCGGCGCGCCGCCGTATCCCGAGCATCTGGGTTCGGAATCGGGCCTGTTGGAGAGCACGTGGGCGGACCAGGCGGCGGGCCCGTTGTGGTACTTGCGGGCGTATCTGTGGTTCGTGATCGCGTCGCCGTTGCTGCTGTGGGCGTTCCGCAGGGTCCCGTGGGCGACGCTGCTGGCTCCCTTGGCGCTGACGGCGGTCGTGGGCACGGGCCTGGTGACCATCCCCGGCGAGACGGGCAACGCGGTCTCCGACTTCGCGGTGTACGGGGGCTGTTGGGTCCTGGGCTTCGCGCATCACGAGGGCGTACTGAAGAAGGTCCCGCGCTACCTCGCGGTGTCGGGCGCGACCGTGATCATGGGCTTCGGGCTGTGGTGGGCGTCGGGTCATCTGGGCCCGGACGGCTGGGACTTGAACGACATCCCGTTGGCACAGGCGACCTGGTCCTTCGGCATCGTGGTGATCCTGCTCCAATACGCCCCGTCCTGGCAGCAGTTGCCGGGCAGGCTGGCGAAGTGGGACAAGCTGGTGACCCTGTCCAACAACCGCGCCGTCACGATCTATCTGTGGCACAACCTCCTCATCATGGCCACGGTCCCGATCATCGACCAGCTGTACAACCTGCCGTTCATGGAGAGCGACGGGGCGACCGCCTTCCTCGACAAGGCGGACACGTTCCTGATGTTCGTGCTGATCTGGCCGCTCATCGCGGTGGCGATCCTCGCGTTCGGGTGGATCGAGGACATTGCCGCCAAGCGGAGTCCGAGGCTGTGGCCCAACGGGGTTGTGCGGGGCCGGAGTCGGCGGAAGGGGGCGTCTTCTTAGACCGTGCGCGGTGACGGCCGTGTCCTGGAAGCCGTACTTGTGCGGCATCGCCGCTCCGGACCCGATGCCTCCGGCGCGGGCCCGCACCCCCCGTGCGTCAAGTTCGGTGCGGACGCGTGGTTTCACGGATGACTCGGGGCCGTACGGCTGGGACGCTGAGGGCAGGGGGCTCGGCCTCGACGAGGGCTACGGTGGTTCCGGCCTCCGATGGTCTCCACTCCGTACGGTCTGTCGGTTCAGGAAGGTGCGACTTGTCCACGCGAACGGGCTTTTCCCTTCAGGGGCGTCATAACCCGATGCAGTTCTTTCTCTATTTCACGGCCCTGACGGTCGAGGTCGACGGCGAGGCCCAGAAGGGTGCGTGGAGCAGCCGCTTCGTACCGCTGACTCCCGGCTCGCATCGGGTCGATGTCTCTTTCCGCTACCTGTTCAAGACCCGCTGCTGTGCGGCCGGCACGACCGTCGAACTCCGCGAGGGACAGGTGGTCGAACTGGAGTACCGGGCCCCGCAGCTCATGACATCTCCTGGTCGGCTCACGGCCGTCGGCTGATCCGGTCACTTCGTCGGATCGGCGGCGAGGAAGGGATCAAGGAGCGTCAACAATGTGTCGGGGCGGTCCAGGGGGATGATGTGGCCGCAGTCCTGGAGGTGATGTCCGACCAGGTCATCGGCGATGGGACGGAGTTGGCGTTCGAGCCCGGTGCCGACGGGGTGAGAGCCGACGGCCATGGTGGGCATGGTCAGCCGAGCCGTCGCGGCGGCGTCCTGAATCTGCCGCGCGCTGGTGGGCAGGGCCCGGTAGTAGGAGAACGCGCAGCGCAGGGCCTCGCTCCCGGTGTACGCGTGGACGAAGGCCGCGCGGATGTCGTCGGGTACTCCTCGCCCGAGCGTCCCCGAGTCGAGGAACCAATCGACGTACGGGGCCTCGTTGCCGGCCAGGACGGTCTCGGCGAGGCCGGGGACGGCGTGGAATCCGAACCACCACGGGGCACCACCCGCGATGACGTGCTCTGCTCCGGGCAGGCCGCCGAGCAGCGCCTCCATCAGGACCAGGCGCCGGACCAGGCCGGGTCTGCGCAGCGCGAGAAGGGCGGCGGGGGCGGCGCCCGCGTCGATGCCCACCACCGCTGCCGAGGGCTCGCCCAGTGCTTCGAGCAGCCCTTCGGCGTCGGCGGCGAGGGTGCCCGCGTCGTACCCCTCGATGGCACGTGCACTGGCACCGAGGCCCCGGAGGTCCGGGGCGATGACCCGGTACTGCCCGGCCAGTCGGCCCATGACGCCGCTCCAGAGCTGCCAGGTGTGCGGGAAGCCGTGCAGCAGGAGAACCGCAGGTCCGTCCCCGGCGATCGCGACGTTGAGCTGGACGCCGTTGGTCGCGATGCGGCGCAGGTGGTGTGCGGTGGTGACGGGCATGTGGCGTCCTCCGGCTGGTTACCATTGGTGACTACAGAACGATAGGTAACTGTCCGGCCGCTTCCTAGACGGCACTTTCAGGGAAGGTGGTGAGCCACAGGTGACCACCCGAGGAGCCCCGGCCGCCGGTCGCGGGGTACGTGGCGATCTGTTCGATCCCCTGTGCCCGACGCGGCAGTTGCTGGACCGCATCGGTACGAAGTGGACGTCCATGGCCGTCAAGACGCTCGCCGACGCCGCGCCGGACGAGGTGCGTTTCGCGGAGCTGAGACGCCGGATGCCCGGCGTCTCGCAGAAGATGCTGTCCGTGACGCTGCGCAGCCTGTCCCGCGACGGGCTGGTGTCGCGCCGGGTCGAACCGACCGTGCCGCCGCGGGTCTTCTACCGGCTCACCGGACTCGGACTGTCCCTGGAGACCGCGCTTGCGGGGCTGCGGACCTGGGCGGAGGAGCACATGACCGAGATCAACCGCGCCATCGAGGCGAATGATCAGGCGGTCGATGGGGGATAGGCAGTCCGGTGCCGCGTCGAGAACTCGATGCGGCGGTGACTGGTGGCCGCCGGCCGTGAAGCCCACGAAGCCACGCTTTGCGATCCCCGCCTTTTCGCTCCGTACGTCGAAGACCTCATCTGGGCGGAGAGCCTCCTACGAGTCCTGCTCGAACACCGAGGGACGGGCCGCTGCCTGACGTTCGCACCTCACCGCGCCCACCCCCCGCCCGTGAGAGCAACGTTCCCTTCCGGTCACCCACAGCCACAGCGCGGAAACGCGTCCTCCCTACCTTCGGGACTCAGCACCGCTCGTTGTCCCGTCGTAGGGGCAGCCCCGAGCCCCGGACCATCGTGGAGGCGTCATGACAGCCCCAGTCCCAGCGCCCGTCCCAACTCCCGCTCCCGGCAAGTGGATCGAGCACTGGGATCCGGAGGACGAGACGTTCTGGCGGGAGACCGGTGAGAAGGTCGCCCGGCGCAATCTCGTCTTCTCCGTGCTCTCCGAGCACATCGGCTTCTCGATATGGACCCTGTGGTCCGTGCTGGTGCTCTTCATGGGCCCGGAGTACGGGCTCACCCCGGCCGACAAGTTCCTGCTGACCTCGATGGTCACCCTCGTCGGCGCGGTCGTCCGGGTGCCGTACACCTTCGCGGTCGCCGTCTTCGGCGGGCGGAACTGGACGATCGTCTCCGCGAGCCTGCTCCTCGTCCCGACCATCGCCGCCTTCGTCGTGATGAAGCCGGGGACGTCGTTCGACACCTTCCTCTGGATCGGCCTGCTGGCCGGTATCGGCGGCGGCAACTTCGCATCCTCCATGACCAACATCAACGCCTTCTTCCCGTTGAGGAAGAAGGGGTGGGCGCTCGGGCTGAACGCCGGGGGCGGCAACATCGGCGTCCCCGTCATCCAGCTCGTCGCCCTCGCGATCATCGGCGCCAGTGGCGGACCGCGCGTGCTGCTCGGGATCTACATCCCGCTCATCCTCGTCGCCGCGGTCCTCGCCGCCCTCTTCATGGACAACCTCACCTCCGTGAAGAACGACACCGGCGCCGCCAAGGACGCCGCGCGGGACTGGCACACCTGGATCATGGCGTTCCTGTACATCGGCACGTTCGGGTCGTTCATCGGGTACGCGTTCGCGTTCGGGCAGGTGCTTCAGGTCCAGTTCGGCCGTACGCCGTTGCAGGCCGCGTATCTCACCTTCATCGGCCCGCTGCTCGGCTCGCTCATCCGTCCCGTCGGCGGCTGGCTCGCCGACCGGTACGGCGGCGCGAAGATCACCCTGTGGAACTTCGTCGCCATGGCCGCCGCGACCGCCATCCTGATCGTCGCCAGCATGCAGAAGTCGCTGCCGCTGTTCGTCACCGTGTTCATCGTGCTGTTCGTGCTCAGCGGGCTCGGCAACGGGTCGACGTACAAGATGATCCCCGGCATCTTCCAGACCAAGGCCCTCGCGAAGGGGCTTGAGGGGGACGAGGCCGCTGCCTACGGTCGGCGGCTCTCCGGGGCCTCCATGGGGCTCATCGGGGCCGTCGGCGCGCTCGGCGGGGTCGGCATCAACCTCGCCTTCCGCCAGTCGTTCCTGTCCTCCGGCTCCGGGACCGGCGCCTTCGTCGCCTTCCTCGTCTTCTACGGCCTCTGCTTCGGGGCGACTTGGGCCGTATACCTTCGTCGCCCGACCGCCCAGGCCCAGGCCAAAGCTTCCGCATCGGAGACGAAGCCGCAGCTCAGCTATGCCGAGGTGTGACGTAACACCGGCGACATAAAGCCGAACCGAGCCTGTCACGCACCGTTGACAGGCTCGATCGGCATGTAGGTCAGTAGGTATCGGCATGCGGGTATCGCACCACCGCATGTGCGACATGTACGACGACGTTCGGGACGAGAGCCATGCACGAGGAACAGCAGCTACCGGATCGCACGCAACACGGCCCCCTCTCCGGGTTCACCGTGGGCGTCACCGCCGCACGCCGCGCCGACGAGCTGGGGGCACTGCTCCAGCGGCGCGGCGCGGTGGTCGTGCACGCGCCCGCGCTGCGCATCGTGCCCCTCGCCGACGACAGCGAACTGCTCGCCGCGACCAAGGAGTTGATCGACCAGGCGCCGGACGTGGTGGTGGCCACGACGGCGATCGGGTTCCGGGGGTGGATCGAGGCCGCCGACGGGTGGGGGCTCGGGGAGGCGCTCCTCGACCGGCTCCGCGGGGTGGAACTGCTCGCGCGCGGGCCCAAGGTCAAAGGAGCGGTGCGCGCCGCCGGGCTGACCGAGGAGTGGTCGCCGTCGTCCGAGTCCATGGCGGAGGTGCTCGACCGGTTGCTGGAGGAGGGCGTCGAGGGGCGCCGGGTCGGCCTTCAACTGCACGGCGAACCGTTGCCCGGGTTCGTGGAGTCGCTGCGGGCCGGGGGAGCGGAGGTCGTCGTCGTCCCCGTGTACCGGTGGATGCCGCCCGAGGACATCGCCCCGCTGGACCGGCTCCTGGACGCCACGGTCTCGCGCGGCGTGGACGCGCTGACGTTCACCAGCGCACCGGCCGCCGCGTCGCTCCTCTCCCGCGCCGAGACCCGGGGTCTGCTGCCCGAGCTCCTCGCGGCCCTGCACCACGACGTCCTCCCGGCCTGCGTCGGCCCCGTCACCGCGCTCCCGCTCCAGAACCACGGCATCGGCACGGTCCAGCCCGAGCGCTTCCGGCTCGGCCCCCTAGTCCAGCTCCTCTGCCAGGAACTCCCCGGCCGCGCCCGCACGTTGCCCATCGCGGGGCACCGGGTGGAGATCCGCGGCCACGCGGTCCTCGTCGACGGCGCGCTACGGCCCGTGCCGCCGGCCGGTATGTCCTTGCTCAGGGCCCTGTCCCGCCGCCCCGGCTGGGTCGTGGCCCGCGCGGAACTCCTCCGCGCCCTCCCCGGCGCCGGCCGCGACGAGCACGCCGTGGAAACGGCAATGGCCCGCCTCCGCACGGCACTTGGTTCTCCGAAGCTGATCCAGACGGTGGTGAAGCGGGGGTACCGGCTGGCGTTGGACCCGGCGGCCGACACGAAGTACTCCGTGGGCTGAGCGGGAGCTGGTCAGTGCGGGGTGTTGCTGCCGACACCCCTGGGGGCTGCGCCCCCAGACCCCCATCGGCCCTGAAGGGGCCTCGTCCTCAAACGCCGGACGGGCTGAATTTTGCGGGCCTGCGCCGAGAGGGAAGCCGGTGCTGAAAGGCTCCGCTCAAACGCCGGACGGGCTGGATTGTGCCGCCCTGCGCCGAGAGGGAAGCCGGTGCTGAAAGGCTCCGTACAACACCAGCCCCCGCACCAGACACCCCACCGCCACCGTCGACGACACCGCCCGCACCACGTTCCACCCCACCCACGCCCTCTCGAAGTGATCCCGTGCCGCAGCCGCATCGCCGGTGTCCGCCAGGCCGTCGTTCAGGGGGATGTTGAAGGCAACCGTCACCAGGAACGCCAGCGCGTACGCCCCCAACCCCGCCCAGACCCACCCCCGGTACGGCCGCCCGCGTGCCTGCCACGCAGATACTCCCGTCAGCACCAACGCCCCCATGAAGCTGAGGAAGAACACCGGGTTCTGGATGACGTCGTTGATGTTCCGCATCACCTCCACGAACACCCGGTCGTCGCTGCGTGCCAGCGCCGGCATGATCGCGCAGGCGAAGATGTAGAAGACCCCGGCGATCAACCCCATCGCGACGGTGGCCGCACCCAGTACCCAACCCGTGCCAGTCCTGTTCTCTGTCATGCCCTCCAGTCAACGGACGTGACGCCGACGCCGACATCGCCAAGACGCGCGTCCGCATACGCGGCCGTCCACGCGCGCCCCGCACAAGGGGTTACGGCCGCGCGAGCGGGCAGGCACTGTAGGGAGAACGGTTTCCCGCGCCCCACGTCTCCCCTTCCCTCCTCACCTCACCTCACCTCACCTCTCCCCTTCCCACCCCACCGACCGACCCGACGACCGGGGTAATCCCTAGGCGGTGACAGGCACATGGCACTGGGTTCGACCATGGCCCCGTACGAGCTGCGTTTCGATGCCGGGCGGGTCTGTCTGGATCTCCTCGCGACCACGCATCCCGACGAACGGCTCGACGCACCGGAGCCGTTGCGGGCGTGGATCGTCCGTTCAGGGCTCGTCCCCGCGGCCACCCCGCTCGCGCACGTCGATTCCGGCTGGCTCGTCGGGTTTCGTGAACTGCGGGGTCAGATCGGGCAGTTGGTACGGAGAAGTACCGGTTCCGACGTACGGGTCTACGACCTCGCCCTCGCCCGCGTCAATGAACTCGCCCGCGCCGCGCCCCCGGCACCCCGTGCCGTACGCGACGAAGAGGGCGTGCTCGTGCGGCAGTTGGACGGGCCGCCGGAGTGCGATGCGTTGCTCGCGGTGATCGCCAGGGATGTCGTGGAACTGCTCACCGATCCTGTCGCGCGGGCCTCGCTGAGGGAGTGCGAGGGGGACAACTGCCCGATCGTTTATCTCGATACGTCCCGGGGGCGACGGCGGCGCTGGTGCTCCAGTGAGGTCTGCGGGAACCGCGAAAGAGTGGCCCGGCATCGTCGGCGCGCGGCGCTCGCCCGAGCCTGAGAATCCCTTATGCGGCTTCTGTGACGTGACGGGACGTCAATTGTCGAAGTGATTTCGACAACAGTGCGTTTCACTCCGGCGCGGCACGGGCAGCCCGCGTGATCTTGCTCGTGTGGTGGAAATGTAAAGATCGTACGGTGGGAATGTGCCCTCATGTCCCGCTCGTCACGTCACTTCAAAGAAAACTGTCGCCTCACGTTGAACACCCGACCACCCGCCCGCGTACCTCTCCCTGAGCGACCGACTGGGGGAACCCCCGGACACCGGAGGTGGGCGTGCGCAAGGATTCCGTCGTGGCCAATGAACACGCACCGAGGGCCCGACATCGCATGTCCCAGTCCTCGGAACCTGATGAGGAGCTGATGCGTGCCCTGTACCGAGAGCACGCCGGACCCTTGCTCGCCTATGTGTTGCGGCTCGTCGCCGGGGACCGGCAGCGTGCCGAGGACGTGGTGCAGGAGACGCTCATCCGGGCCTGGAAGAACGCCGGTCAGCTCAATCGAGCGACCGGATCGGTACGACCCTGGCTTGTGACGGTGGCACGGCGCATCGTCATCGACGGTCACCGCAGCCGGCAGGCCCGGCCGCAGGAGGTGGACCCGTCGCCGCTGGAGGTCATCCCCGCGGAGGACGAGATCGACAAGGCGTTGTGGCTGATGACACTGTCGGACGCGCTGGACGACCTGACCCCGGCCCACCGGGAGGTGCTCGTCGAGACGTACTTCAAGGGGCGTACCGTCAATGAGGCGGCCGAGACGCTTGGCATCCCCAGTGGCACGGTGCGCTCAAGGGTGTTCTATGCCCTTCGATCGATGAAGCTTGCTCTGGAGGAGCGGGGGGTGACGGCATGAGCATTTACGGGGGATACGGAACGGGTAGTCCTGGTTCCATGCAGGGATCTCAGGGCTCGAACGAACACGAGACCGTCGGCGCCTACGCCCTCGGGATTCTCGACGACGCCGAAGCAACCGCTTTCGAGGCCCATCTCGCCACCTGTGAATGGTGCGCCCAGCAGCTCGACGAGCTGGCCGGGATGGAACCGATGCTGGCGGCGCTCGCGGATCTGCCGGGCTCCGGCACCCCCGCGATCGGCGAGTCCCTGTCCGCGAAACCCAGTCCACGCCTGGTGGAGCGGTTGGTCGACGACGTCGGTGACCGTCGAGCCCTGAAGCGTCGGCGCAGTTTCTACATGATCGCCGCCGCGGCGGCCCTGATCATCGCGGGACCGCTGGCCGTCATCGCGGCCAACGGCGGCAACGACTCGGGCGGCAGCGGCAACTTGGCCGTGTCCACCGCGAAGACCACCTTCGACACTTTGTCCGACAAGGTCTCCGCGACGGACAAGACCACCAAGGTCAGCGCGACCGTGGCGATGTCCAAGAAGGACTGGGGCACCCTCGGGGTCGTCGAGCTCAAGAACGTCAAGGGCCCGCTGAAGTGCTCCCTGATCGCCGTCGGCAAGAACGGCGAGCGCGAGACCATGAGCTCCTGGTCGGTCCCGGCCTGGGGTTACGGCATCGCGAACGCCACGAAGGCGGAGGCCAAGAGCCCGCTCTACGCCCAGGGCGGAGCGGCCCTCACGCCGAACGAGATCGACCACTTCGAGGTCATGACGTTCGACGGCAAGAAGCTCGTGGAAGTGGACGCGTAAGCAGGTAGCAACTGGCCGATGTGGTCTGTGGGGTCCGGAACGCGGCAGGTGCGCGTGCCGGGCCCCGCGTCTTTGTCAAGATCCACTCGGCAGGCCCCTCGCTACGGAGGCTTTCTTTCGCGTACGGTTGACGGCTGCCCAGCACGTCAGAAGGGGGCCCGGTGGCCGCACAGGCTCAACAGGAGACCGCGCTCGACACGGTGTCCGACAAATCCGCCCAGGATTCGCTACGGGACCGGGAGATCAGCGTCGAACAGGCACACCTGGACCGGGTGTACCGGCGGCTTGAGGAGAAGATCCACGAGGCCGAGTTCCTCATGAACGACGCGGCCAAGCGCGGCCAGGTCGGCACGCCCGGCGCGCTCGCCGAACGGGACGCACAGGTGTTCCGTGCCGGTATCCACCTCAACCGGCTCAACAACGAGTTCGAGGACTTTCTCTTCGGCAGGATCGACCTCCTGCTAGGCAAGGACGGCAAGAAGGGGCCCGACGGCGCCTACACCGCCGTAGAACCGGCCGAAGGCGCTGTCCGGGACGACCGGACCGCCGATATCGCCGAGACGCTGCACATCGGGCGGATCGGGGTCCTGGACTCCGAGTACGCGCCGCTGGTCATCGACTGGCGGGCACCCGCCGCCGCGCCCTTCTACCGGTCGACGCCGGTCGATCCCGGGCGTGTCGTACGGCGCCGGGTCATCCGCTCGAAGGGGCGTCGGGTGCTCGGGGTCGAGGACGACCTGATGCGCCCGGAGCTGACCGCCTTCCTCGACGGCGAGCAACTCGCCGTCATCGGCGACGGCGCCCTCATGGCTGCGCTCGGTCAGGCCCGCAGCCACACCATGCGCGACATCGTGGCGTCGATCCAGGCCGAGCAGGACCTGGTGATCCGCGCCCCCGCCGCCTCGGTGACGTACGTCGAGGGCGGCCCGGGGACCGGCAAGACGGCCGTCGCCCTGCACCGCGCCGCCTACCTGCTCTACCAGGACCGGCGCCGCTACGCGGGCGGCATCCTCATCGTCTCGCCGACCCCGCTGCTGGTCGCGTACACGGAGGGCGTCCTGCCGTCCCTCGGCGAGGAGGGCCAGGTCGCCATCCGCGCCATCGGCTCGCTCGTCGACGGCGCCGAGGCCACCCTGTACGACTCCCCGGCCGTGGCCCGCGCCAAGGGCTCGTACCGCATGCTCCGCGTGCTGCGGAAGGCCGCGCGCGGCGCCCTGGAGGTGAACGACTCGCCGACCCGGCTCAGAGTGGTGGCGTTCGGCCGCCGCCTCGAACTGGAGGCCGCCGACCTGGAGCGCGTCCGGCAGAACGCGCTCAGCGGTACGGCCCCGGTCAACATGCTGCGGCCGCGCGCCCGCAAGCTGCTGCTGGACGCCCTGTGGGAGCGCTCCGGTTCGGCCGGCCGGCACACGGACCCCGAACTGGCCGCCGAACTGCGCTCGTCCTTCGACGAGGACATCGCGAGCGAGGACGACTTCATCGCCTTCCTCGACGCCTGGTGGCCCGAACTCACCCCGCGCGCCGTCCTGGAGTCGATGTCCGACGAACGGAAGCTCGGCCGCTGGGCCCGGCGCATCCTCAACCCCGGCGAGGTCCGCAGGGTCGCCCGCGCGCTGAAGCGGGACGGACTCTCGGTCCACGACGTCGCGATCCTCGACGAACTCCAGGCGACCCTCGGCACCCCGGCCCGCCCCCGCAAGCGGCGCGACCTGGACCCGCTGGACCAGCTCACCGGTCTGGAGGAGCTGATGCCCGTACGCGAGGAGTCGCAGCGCGAACGGGCCGAGCGGCTCGCCCAGGAGCGCGTCGAGTACGCGCACGTCATCGTGGACGAGGCCCAGGACCTCACCCCGATGCAGTGGCGCATGGTCGGCCGCCGCGGCCGGCACGCCACCTGGACGGTCGTCGGCGACCCGGCCCAGTCCTCCTGGTCCGACCCCGACGAGGCCGCCGAGGCCCGCGACGAGGCCCTCGGCTCCCGCCCCCGCCGCCGCTTCACCCTCACGGTCAACTACCGCAACCCGGCGGAGATCGCGGAGCTGGCGGCGAAGGTCCTGGCCCTCGCGATGCCCGGCTCCGAGTCCCCGTCCGCGGTCCGTTCGACCGGGGTGAAGCCCCACTTCGCCGTCGTACGGAACTCGCTTTCGGAGTCGGTCCGCGCGGAGGCCGCCCGGCTGCTCGACCGGGTCGACGGCACCGTCGGCGTGGTCGTCGCCATGAACCGCCGCGAGGAGGCCCGCCGTTGGCTCACCGGCCTCGGGGATCGGGTCGTAGCCCTCGGCAGCCTGGAGGCCAAGGGTCTGGAGTACGACGCGACAGTGGTCGTCTCGCCCGCGGAGATCGCCGACGAGTCGCCCGCCGGGCTCCGTGTCCTGTACGTCGCCCTCACCCGCGCGACCCAGCAGCTCACGGTCGTCTCGGCCGAGCGGGACGAGCCGGACGCGAACGGGGTGCCGGATCTGCTCCGCGACTGAGGGGATCGATCGCGGGTCCGACCGAGAGGTGCTTTCGATGAACTCTCGGGATGGGAATGGTCTTACGGGATCTGTTTGTTAGCCTGGATGTGACACCGGCCCGATCCAAGCCCCCGGGCCCAACCTTCGTCGCTTAGAGCGACCACTTGCCGCGAGGCGAGCATGGCGGGTCGGTGTCATTGCTTGTCAGAGAGGTCCCCGTCACGGGAAAAGTGGCGGGGACCTCTTTTTCTTGCGAACAAAACGTTCGCAATCGGGGGCGGCTAACGCCTACCCGGTAGTAGGTGCGACCATCGGAACGCGTACTCAGCTCAACGGTGAAAGCAGAGGAAGTCGGCCATGGCTACGGCGCCCAGCGTCTCCTACTCGATCACGGTCCGTCTGGAGGTGCCCGCCAGCGGAACGGCGGTCTCCCAGATCACCACGGCCGTGGAGTCCCACGGAGGCTCGGTGACCGGCCTCGACGTGACCGCCTCCGGCCACGAGAAGCTCCGGATCGACGTCACCATCGCGGCGACGTCCACGGCGCACGCCGACGAGATCGTCCAGCAGCTGCGCGGCATCGAGGGCGTCACCCTGGGCAAGGTCTCGGACCGTACGTTCCTCATGCACCTCGGCGGCAAGATCGAGATGCAGTCCAAGCACCCGATCCGCAACCGTGACGACCTCTCCATGATCTACACCCCGGGCGTCGCCCGCGTGTGCATGGCGATCGCGGAGAACCCCGAGGACGCGCGCCGCCTCACCATCAAGCGCAACACCGTCGCGGTCGTGACGGACGGCTCGGCGGTACTGGGTCTGGGCAACATCGGCCCGATGGCCGCCATGCCGGTCATGGAGGGCAAGGCGGCCCTCTTCAAGCGCTTCGCCGACATCGACGCCTGGCCGCTCTGCCTGGACACCCAGGACACCGACGAGATCGTCGCGATCGTCAAGGCGATCGCCCCGGGCTTCGCCGGCATCAACCTGGAGGACATCTCCGCGCCGCGCTGCTTCGAGATCGAGGCCCGGCTGCGCGAGGCCCTCGACATCCCCGTCTTCCACGACGACCAGCACGGCACCGCGATCGTCGTCCTCGCCGCGTTGACGAACGCGCTGCGGGTCGCCGGCAAGGGCATCGGTGACATCCGGGTCGTCATGTCCGGCGCGGGCGCGGCCGGTACGGCCATCCTCAAGCTGCTGATCGCCGCCGGCGTCAAGAACGCGGTCGTCGCCGACATCCACGGTGTCGTGCACGCCGGCCGCGAGGACCTGGTCGACGCCAAGCCCGACTCGCCGCTGCGCTGGATCGCCGACAACACCAACCCCGACGGCCTCACCGGCACGCTGAAGGAGGCCGTGCGCGGCGCCGACGTCTTCGTGGGCGTCTCCGCCCCGAACGTCCTCGACGGCGACGACGTGGCCGCGATGGCCGAGGGCGCGATCGTGTTCGCGCTCGCGAACCCCGACCCCGAGGTCGACCCGACGATCGCCCGTCAGACGGCCGCGGTTGTGGCCACCGGCCGCTCGGACTTCCCGAACCAGATCAACAACGTGCTGGTCTTCCCGGGTGTCTTCCGCGGTCTGCTCGACGCGCAGTCCCGCACCGTCAACACCGAGATGATGCTCGCCGCGGCGACCGCACTCGCGAACGTGGTGACCGAGGACGAGCTGAACGCGAACTACATCATCCCCAGCGTCTTCAACGACAAGGTCGCCGGCGCGGTCGCGGGCGCGGTGCGCGACGCGGCGAAGGCGGCGGGAGCGGCGGCGGCCTCGGCGGCGCCCTCCGCGTCGTAGAACCCCTCGAACGGCGGGTGTGCGGCGGTTGTGAGGATCGCCACGGCCGCTCGTACACCGGCGCGTCGCGGAACCCGGGGCCTTCGGCGGCCGTTTATCGTGGCGGCCAGGTTTCGGGCCTTCCAGGCCCGGCCCTCGCTGCCGGGAGCCGACGGAGCGTCACCACGCAGAGGGCGTGGCGCTCTTCGTGTGACTCCCACGGGTGTTCTCGCGACTCCTACGGGTGCCGGATTGGCTTTCCCGCCGCAGGTAGGGGCAGGATGCGTCTTCGGGCGCGAGGGTCTGGACGACGGACCCGGGTCCGGGGACTCACCGAGGACCCTGGCAGCATCGGCTTCACCGTGCCCGATATGCGGCTCCGCCGCGTGGCACGCCTCAACGGCAAGAAGAACACGGGAGTAACAACATGAACCGCAGTGAGCTGGTGGCCGCGCTGGCCGACCGTGCCGAGGTGACTCGCAAGGACGCCGACGCCGTTCTGGCCGCGTTCGCCGAGACCGTCGGCGAGATCGTCTCCAAGGGCGACGAGAAGGTCACCATCCCCGGCTTCCTGACCTTCGAGCGCACCCACCGTGCCGCTCGCACCGCGCGCAACCCGCAGACCGGCGACCCGATCAACATCCCCGCCGGTTACAGCGTCAAGGTGTCCGCGGGCTCGAAGCTCAAGGAAGCCGCCAAGGGCAAGTAAGGCTTCGCGTACGCGACGGGATTGCGTACGAGGCTCAAGTAACGCGAATGGGGCGGCCACCCGGTCAGGGTGGCCGCCCCATCGTCGTAGGAGCGCTTCTTCGTTACGGCTATCCGAGCGCCTTGCCCGGGAGTTCGACCTTCGCGCCCAGCTCCACGAGCTTCTCCATGAAGTTCTCGTAGCCGCGGTTGATGAGGTCGATGCCGTGGACGCGGGACGTGCCCTGGGCCGCCAGCGCGGCGATGAGGTACGAGAAGCCGCCGCGGAGGTCGGGGATGACCAGGTCGGCGCCCTGGAGGCGGGTCGGGCCCGAGACGACCGCCGAGTGGAGGAAGTTGCGCTGGCCGAAGCGGCAGTGGGAGCCGCCGAGGCACTCGCGGTAGAGCTGGATGTGCGCGCCCATCTGGTTGAGCGCGGAGGTGAAGCCCAGCCGGGACTCGTAGACCGTCTCGTGCACGATGGAGAGGCCCGTCGCCTGCGTGAGGGCGACGACCAGCGGCTGCTGCCAGTCCGTCTGGAAGCCGGGGTGCACGTCCGTTTCGAGCGCGATGGACTTCAACTGGCCGCCGGGGTGCCAGAAGCGGATGCCCTCGTCGTCGATCGCGAAGGCACCGCCCACCTTCCGGTAGGTGTTGAGGAACGTCATCATCGAGCGCTGCTGCGCGCCCTTGACGTAGATGTTGCCCTCGGTCGCCAGCGCCGCGGACGCCCAGGACGCGGCCTCCAGACGGTCCGGGAGGGCCGCGTGGGTGTAGCCGCCGAGCGAGTCCACACCGGTGATGCGGATCGTGCGGTCGGTGTCCATGGCGATGATCGCGCCCATCTTCTGCAGTACGCAGATGAGGTCCTCGATCTCCGGTTCCACGGCCGCGTTGGCGAGTTCGGTGACACCCTCCGCCAACACCGCCGTCAGCAGCACCTGTTCGGTCGCGCCGACGGACGGGTACGGCAGCTGGATCTTCGTGCCGCGCAGCCGCTGCGGCGCCTCCAGGTACTGGCCGTCCGCGCGCTTCTCGATCTTCGCGCCGAACTGCCGCAGCACCTCGAAGTGGAAGTCGATCGGCCGGCCGCCGATGTCACAGCCGCCGAGTCCCGGGATGAACGCGTGCCCGAGCCGGTGAAGCAGCGGACCGCAGAACAGGATCGGGATGCGCGACGAGCCCGCGTGGGCATCGATGTCGGCGACGTTGGCGCTCTCGACGTGCGACGGATCGAGCACCAGCTCGCCCGGCTCCTCACCCGGACGGACCGTCACCCCGTGCAGTTGCAGGAGTCCGCGTACGACACGAACGTCACGGATGTCCGGAACGTTGCGCAGTCGACTTGGCTCACTGCCCAGCAGGGCGGCGACCATGGCCTTGGGTACGAGGTTCTTCGCACCGCGGACACGGATCTCGCCCTCGAGCGGGGTTCCGCCGTGGACAAGCAGTACGTCGTCTGAGCCGTTGACGGTCATGAATCTCGCGTTCCGTGGAGTTGGGCAGGGGCCGAAGAGACAGAGTAATCGCCGCCCACCCCCCTCCTGTAAGCCCAAGGACCACCCAGCTACGTCATAGCTGTGTCACAACACGAACCGTTCCCAATCGGGCACATGGGGTCACAGGGCGGGGGTGTGCGCTTCGGACGCTTCGGTGCGCCCTGAGCTGCGTGCACTCTGGTACCCGCATTGCGTCCCCCATCACGGGGAAGATGCGGGATCATGTCAGGCATGACCGAGGTGTCCTCGCTCACAGGGCGGTTGCTCGTGGCAACACCCGCCCTGGCGGACCCGAACTTCGACCGTGCGGTGGTGCTCCTTCTCGACCACGACGAGGAGGGCTCCCTCGGTGTCGTCCTCAACCGACCGACCCCCGTGGACGTCGGCGACATCCTGGAGGGCTGGGCGGATCTCGCCGGCGCCCCGGGCGTCGTCTTCCAGGGCGGCCCGGTCCAGCTGGACTCGGCCCTCGGCGTCGCCGTCATCCCGGGCGGCGCGGCCGGCGAGCGCGCCCCGCTCGGCTGGCGGCGCGTGCACGGCGCGATCGGACTCGTCGACCTGGAGGCCCCGCCGGAGCTGCTGGCCTCGGCGCTCGGCTCGCTGCGGATCTTCGCCGGTTACGCCGGCTGGGGCCCCGGGCAGCTGGAGGACGAACTGGTGGACGGCGCCTGGTACGTCGTCGAGTCGGAGCCCGGTGACGTCTCCTCGCCGTCCCCGGAGAGACTCTGGCGCGAGGTGCTGCGCCGCCAGCGCAGTGAGCTGGCGATGGTGGCGACGTATCCGGACGACCCTTCGCTGAACTGATCCCCGAACCGATCCCTGAAGTGAGGGACCCTTCGCGGAACTGATGCCGGTGAGCTTCAGTACCCTTGGCCGTATGAGCACTCTTGAGCCCGAGCGCGGGACTGGTACGGGGACCCTCGTAGAGCCGACGCCCCAGGTGTCGCACGGCGACGGGGACCATGAGCGCTTCGCCCATTACGTCCAGAAGGACAAGATCATGGCGAGCGCCCTCGACGGCACTCCCGTGGTGGCGTTGTGCGGCAAGGTCTGGGTGCCGGGGCGCGACCCGAAGAAGTACCCGGTGTGTCCCATGTGCAAGGAGATCTACGAGTCCATGGGCTCGGGCGGGGACGGCGACAAGGGCAAGGGCGGCGACAAGTAGCCGCTTTGCCCGTCCGGTTCTCTGAGGTTCTCGGTTTCTGAGGCCCTCGGGGCGTACTTCGGTGCGCCCCGAGGGCCTTTTGCATGTTTCGACGGTTTTTCGGCGGTCTTTCGCGTGTCACGAAGTGGTTGAGACCTCTTGTGGGCGCGTTCATCTACTCCTTAATCTCCGTGGTGTTGTGCAGAGCGAAACGCCCATTGCATATGTTGCAACGCACGCCCGGATTCCCGGAGGAACGCTCCATGAAGCTCGCCCCCAGATTCGCCGTACTCGTGGCGGCCGCCGCTGTCGTCGCCGGCTGCGCACCCCAGACCTCCGACAACTCGTCCTCCGACAAGGACGACCAGAGCGGCACCCTGCGGGTGTGGCTCTTCCAGGAGGTCGGCAACGACCCGAAGGCGAAGGTCGTCGACTCCGTGGTCGCCGCCTTCGAGAAGGCGCACAAGGACACCAAGGTCGACGTGGAGTACATCCCGATCGACACCCGCGCCCAGCGCGTCAAGGCCGCCTTCAACGACCCGAAGTCCGCGCCCGACGTCATGGAGTACGGCAACACCGACACGGCCGGCTATGTGAAGGACGGCGGACTCCTCGACGTCACCAAGGACTTCGGCGCCTGGAGCGAGGCCAAGGACACCGACCCGACCGCGAAGCAGTCCGTCACGGTCGACGGCAAGATGTACGGCTCCCCGTTCTACGTCGGCGTCCGCGCCCTGTACTACCGCACCGACGTCTTCAAGGACCTGGGCCTCCAACCCCCCAAGACCATGGCCGAGTTGGCAGCCACCGCCCGCAAGATCCACAAGGCGAAGTCCGACCTCTACGGCCTTGTCGTCGGCGGCGCCTACACGTACGGCGCGATGCCCTTCGTCTGGGCCAACGGCGGCGAACTCGCCACGGCCAAGGGGGGTTCGGGGGGCTCGTACACCTCCGCGATCGACAGTGCCGCCGCGCAGAAGGGCATCAAGGCCTACACCTCGCTCTTCACGAGCGACAACTGTCCCGCCGCCAAGTGCGCGGTGATGGGCGGCAACGACACGATCACCGCCTTCGCGGCCGGCAAGGCGGGGATGGCGATCGGCGGCGACTTCAGCCACACGGCTGTCGAGGCGGGCAAGGTCAAGGGCAAGTACGCGGTCGTGCCGTTGCCGGGTGTCGCGTCCGGGTCGGTGGCTCCCGCGTTCGCCGGGGGCAACAACATCGGCGTTCTGAAGAGCACGTCGCACCGCACGCTCGCGGTCGACCTCATGGAGCAGCTCACCTCGAAGGCGACGCAGGCGTCCATGTTCGACGCGATGGGGTTCCTGCCCACGTTCACCGATGTGCGGGACGCGGCCGCGGCGAAGGTGCCGTTCGAGAAGCCGTTCGTGGAGACGTTGGCTGCGGGGACGAAGTTCGTTCCCGCGTCGCCCGGTTGGTCGGAGATCGACTCTTCGCTGGTGCTGCCGACGATGCTCCAGGAGGTCATCAGCGGGAAGAAGAGTGTGGCTGCGGCTTCTGGGGATGCGGCGAAGAAGATGAACGCGGCCTTCAGCTCCGCGGGTTGAGCAGATGCGTACGCGAACGGCCTGGACTCCCTGGCTCTACCTGACCCCCGCCCTCGTCGTCCTCGGCGGACTGCTCGTCTACCCCATCTACCAACTCGGCCTGATCTCCTTCTTCCAGTACACGCAGGCCCAGGTCAGTGGTGGGGAACCGACGACCTTCAAAGGGTTCGGGAACTACTCGGAGCTGTTCTCCGACAGTCAGTTCTGGCAAGTGCTGCTGGCCACCGTGCTGTTCGCGGCGGCCTGTGTGGTGTCGACGCTCGCCGTCGGCTGTGCGCTCGCCGTGCTGCTCACGCGCGTGCGTGCCGTGCCCCGACTCGTGCTGATGCTGGCCGCGTTGGGGGCGTGGGCGACGCCGGCGGTGACCGGTTCGACGGTCTGGCTGCTGCTCTTCGACCCGGACTTCGGCCCGGTGAACCGCATCCTGGGCCTCGGTGACCACTCCTGGACGTACGGGCGCCTCAGCGCGTTCTTCCTCGTGCTGCTCGAAGTGGTGTGGTGCTCCTTCCCGTTCGTGATGGTGACGGTCTACGCCGGGATCCGCGCCGTGCCCTCCGAGGTGCTGGAGGCCGCCGCTCTGGACGGTGCCTCGCAGTGGCGGATCTGGCGGTCGGTCCTCACGCCGATGCTGCGGCCGATCCTGACCGTCGTCACCATCCAGTCCGTCATCTGGGACTTCAAGGTCTTCACCCAGATCTACGTCATGACCAACGGCGGCGGCATCGCGGGCCAGAACCTCGTCCTGAACGTGTACGCCTACCAACAGGCGTTCGCGTCCTCGAAGTACAGCCTCGGCTCGGCGATCGGTGTCGTCATGCTGCTGATGCTGCTCGCCGTCACGCTGGTCTATCTGCGCCTGCTGCGCAGGCAGGGGGAGGAGCTGTGAGTCTGCTTCGCGGTCTTGTACGACGGCCCTGGCGGCTCGCTGCCGAGGCCTCGGCGCTGCTGATCGCGGTCGTCGTCGCCTTCCCCCTCTATTGGATGGTGCTCAGCGCCTTCAAACCGGCCGGGGAGATCGAGTCGAGCGAGCCCCGGCCGTGGACGCTCGCGCCCTCTCTGGACTCGTTCCGGCGCGTGTTCGGGCAACAGGAATTCGGCCGTTACTTCGTCAACAGCCTTGTCGTGGCGGGCTCGGTGGTCATCGTCTCGGCGCTGATCGCCTTTCTCGCCGCGACCGCGGTGACCCGATTCCGGTTCCGCTTCCGGACCACCCTCCTGATCATGTTCCTGGTGGCCCAGATGGTGCCCGTGGAAGCGCTGACGATCCCGCTGTTCTTCACCATGCGGGGGCTCGGGCTGCTGAACACCCTGGGGTCGCTGATCCTGCCCCAGATCGCGTTCTCGCTGCCGTTCGCGATCTGGATGCTGCGGGGGTTCGTGAAAGCCGTACCGGACGCGCTGGAGGAGGCCGCGTACATCGACGGGGCGAGCCGGACGCGATTCCTGTGGCAGATCCTTTTCCCGCTCGTCTTCCCGGGGTTGGTGGCGACGAGCGTGTTTTCCTTCATCTCGGCCTGGAACGACTTCCTCTTCGCCAAGTCCTTCATCATCAGCGACACTTCCCAGTCGACCCTGCCGATGGCCCTGTTGGTCTTCTACAAGCCCGACGACCCTGACTGGGGCGGGGTCATGGCGGCCTCCACGGTGATGACGATTCCGGTGCTGGTGTTCTTCGTACTCGTACAGCGACGTCTGGTCTCGGGGCTGGGCGGAGCGGTTAAGGACTGACGTGACCGACGTGACTTCAGAGACGGAACTGATTCCGGCGCCCACCGCCGTCACCGACCCGGGCCGCTGCGGTTTCCCGTTCGAGACGGACACCGCCCTGTGGGGCGAGCCCGGTACCGAGGGCACGCGACGCTGGCTGCGGTCCACGCTCGGCGCCGCCCTCGGACTGCCGCTGCCGCCGGGCGAGGAGGGTGCCCGCAACACGGTCGCACTGCGCCTCGACGCCGGCCTGCCACCGGAGGCGTACCGCCTGGAGGTGGTCGCCACCTGGGGTGTCGTGATCACGGGCGGCAGCCCGGCCGGCGTGTTCTGGGGCGCTCAGACGCTCCGTCAACTCCTCGGCCCCGCCGCCTTCCGGCGCGCTCCCGTCCACCCGGACATGACCTACGGCGTGCCGCACCAGACCATCCACGACGCACCCCGCTTCGGCTGGCGCGGCCTCATGCTCGACGTGGCCCGGCACTTCATGCCCAAGGAAGGCGTCCTGCGCTACCTGGATCTGATGGCGGCGCACAAACTCAACGTCTTCCACTTCCACTTGACGGACGACCAGGGCTGGCGGGTGGAGATCGAGCGGTACCCGAAGCTCACCGAGATCGGGTCCTGGCGGGCGCGCACGAAATTCGGCCACCGTGCCTCACCGCTCTGGGACGACAAGCCCCACGGCGGCTACTACACCCAGGACGACATCCGGGAGATCGTCGCCTACGCCGCCGAGCGGCATATCACCGTGGTCCCGGAAATCGACGTACCGGGACACTCGCAGGCCGCCATCGCCGCGTATCCGGAACTGGGCAACACCGACGTCATCGACACCAACTCCCTCTCCGTCTGGGACACCTGGGGCATCAACCCGAACGTACTCGCCCCCACTGACAACACCCTGCGCTTCTACGAGGGGGTGTTCGAGGAACTCCTGGAGCTGTTCCCCTCGGAGTTCATTCACGTCGGCGGTGACGAATGCCTCAAGGACCAGTGGAAGCAGTCGGCGACCGCGCAGGCGCGCATCGAGGAACTCGGGCTCGCGGACGAGGACGAGTTGCAGTCGTGGTTCATCGGACACTTCGACAAGTGGCTCTCCGCGCGAGGGAGAAGGCTCGTCGGCTGGGACGAGATCCTGGAGGGCGGTCTCGCGGACGGGGCGGTCGTGTCGTCCTGGCGTGGGTACGAGGGCGGGATCACCGCAGCCCGCGCGGGGCACGATGTCGTCATGTGCCCTGAACAGCACGTGTACTTGGACTGGCGGCAGGCCCCCGGCGAGGACGAGCCGGTGCCGATCGCCCATGTGCGCACCCTGGAGGACGTCTACCGCTTCGAGCCGGTTCCGGAGCAGCTCGGCGAGGACGAGGCGCGTCATGTGCTGGGCGCGCAGGCCAACGTGTGGACCGAGGTGATGGAGGACCACGCACGCGTGGACTACCAGACGTTCCCCCGGCTCGCCGCGTTCGCCGAGGTCGCCTGGAGCGCTCTTCCGGCGCCCGCGGAACGGGACTTCGCCGACTTCGAGCGCCGGATGGCCGCCCACTATCCGCGCCTCGACGCCCTGGGGGTCGCCTACCGTCCGCCCACCGGACCACTGCCGTGGCAGCGGCGCCCCGGAGTGCTCGGCCGACCCAAGGACGGCCCGCCCCCGAACGCGTAGAACCCGTAAGGGAAAAAGCCCCCAGGAGTCACCGTTGAGTGGCAATTCGCGCGTACCGGTGATGCCGTACGAAAACGGACCATCTCCCGGATGAGACGGGCGAATGCCTCCTAGCGGACCCCCGCGCTCGGGTCTTGCGAAGATGTGCCAGAGTTGCCACGTCCGCCCTGTCAGCACGTACCGTACGGCAGCAACAGGTGGGACCAGGTGGGGCAGCGGGAAGGGGCAGCCGGTTTGACCACGCACGCACCGCAGGCGGGGCAGTCCGTCACGCTGCCCACGACGCTGGACGAGGCCGTGGCGGCGCTCACGGCCCTGCCCACGGCCGTTCCCGTGGCCGGCGGCACCGACCTCATGGCGGCCGTCAACTCGGGGCAGCTGAGGCCCAGCGCGCTGGTCGGTCTCGGGCGGATCAGCGAGATCCGCGGCTGGCAGTACCAGGACGGGCACGCGCTGCTCGGCGCGGGGCTCACGCACGCCCGTATGGGCCGCCCGGACTTCGCCGCCCTCATCCCGGCGCTCGCCGCCTCCGCGCGTGCCGCGGGCCCGCCGCAGATCCGCAACGCGGGCACCCTGGGCGGCAACATCGCCTCGGCCGCGCCCACCGGGGACGCGCTGCCCGTACTGGCCGCCCTGGAGGCGACGCTGATCATCGCGGGCCAGGACGGAGCCCGCCGGGAGATCCCGGTGTCGCACCTCCTGGCCGGCGTGGAGATGCTGCGCGGCGGCGAACTCATCGGCTTCGTGCGCGTGCCGCTGCTGCACGCCCCGCAGGTCTTCCTGAAGGCCACCGGCCGGACCGGCCCCGGGCGCTCGGTCGCGTCCGTCGCGGTCGTCCTCGACCCCGCCCGCCGCGGGGTCAGGTGCGCCGTCGGAGCCATAGCGCCGATGCCGCTCAGACCGCTGGACGCCGAACAGTGGGTGGCCCGGCTGATCGACTGGGACAACAGCCGCACGATCGTCCCCGAGGCGCTGAGCGCCTTCGGGGAGTACGTCGCCGCGGCCTGCATCCCCGACCCGGTACCGGCCGAGGACGGCTCCGTGGAACAGCTTCCGCCCGCGGTACTGCACCTGCGGCGCACCGTCGCCGCACTGGCCCGACGAGCACTCGGGAGGGCGCTGTCGTGACCGACGACCAGCACGGAGAGGGAACCCCTCAGGGCGGCGGACGCTGGGACCCGCTGCCCCAGGGCGACTACGACGACGGCGCCACGGCCTTCGTGAAACTCCCCGAAGGGGGTATCGACGCCCTCCTGGCCGCCCCGGGGCACGGCTATGTGCCGCCGCCCATAACGGCCACCCCCGCCCCGGACGCCGACCCCTCGGGCACCGGCTCCTGGGCGGTGCCCGCCGAGGGTGTCCAGTGGCCCGACCCGAACGCCGTACCGCAGCAGGGGACGGCCGGGGGCGACCAGTTCTCGTACCGCCCCGGGTCCACCGGCCAGTGGACCTTCCAGGACACCAACGCGCCGGACGCGGGCGCCGCTCCCGGTCGCGACGTGACCGGGGAGTGGTCGATCCCCGTCGCCGGTGGTGATCTCCCGGACGAATCGGGCGAGTTCACCACGTCGGCCCTGGTCGAGCAGTGGGGTGGCACCCCGCCGGCCACCCTGCCCGGCGGCGCTCCCGCGCCCTGGGCGACGGACGGCGCGGGCCAGAACTGGGCGCAGCAGGCGTCGGACACCGGAGTGGTGGAGCGGCCCGGCGAGCACACCGACGGACGCGGCCTGGAACACCCGGCCGACCGGTCCGGTACGCACCCGACCGGCGAGGTGTCGGCGCGGGCCGCCACCCGGCCGCCCGCCGAGGCGACCCGGCAGCCGTACGGCGAACCCGGCGACCCGTACGCGCACACCCGGACCGACGCCGCCGGCGACCCCTACGGCGACGCGCGCGCCGACCGCCACGACGACACCGCCGCCGAACTCGCCGCGGACGACGCACAGTCGGCTCATGGGAGCGGTACGGCGGGCGACGACGGCGAAGGGGTCACGGAGAGCGCTGAGGGGCCCGCAGAGGCGTCCGCGGCGGCCGACGCGGCCGAGGGTGCCGACGACGCCCCGGAGGCCGCTGAGGCGCCCGTGACGGCCGTCGAACCCGACGCGCCGGACGAGGCCGCCGAGCCCGCCCCGAAGATCCCCGGCGAGGAACACCCGCTCGCCTCCTACGTGTTGCGCGTCAACGGCGCCGACCGGCCCGTCACCGACGCCTGGATCGGCGAGTCACTGCTCTACGTGCTGCGCGAACGCCTCGGCCTCGCGGGCGCCAAGGACGGCTGCTCGCAGGGCGAGTGCGGAGCCTGCAACGTCCAGGTCGACGGACGGCTCGTCGCCTCCTGCCTGGTGCCCGCGGTGACCGCCGCCGGCTCCGAGGTCCGTACGGTCGAGGGTCTCGCCGTCGAGGGGCAGCCCTCGGACGTGCAGCGGGCGCTCGCCAAGTGCGGTGCCGTGCAGTGCGGTTTCTGCGTGCCCGGCATGGCGATGACCGTGCACGACCTCCTGGAGGGCAACCCCGCGCCCACCGAACTGGAGGCGCGCCAGGCCCTGTGCGGCAACCTGTGCCGCTGCTCCGGCTACCGGGGTGTCCTGGACGCCGTACAGGAAGTCGTCGCCGAGCGCGAGGCGCACGCTGCCGCAGCCGAACCTGAGTCGGACGGCGACGAGGCGCGTATTCCCCACCAGGCGGGTCCCGGGGGCGGTGGCGTCCATCAGTCGGCGTTCGAGTCCCCGCGCACACAGGACCAGGTGTACGGCCAGGACGGAGGTCAGGCGTGAGCAACGAAGCCGCCACCGCGACCACGGAGGCCGCGCCCGCCCCGGAGCTGCCGGGCCACGGCCTGGGCGCCTCGCTCCCGGCCGCCGACGCCCGCGCGAAGACCGAGGGCACCTTCCCGTACGCGGCCGACCTGTGGGCCGAGGGCCTGCTGTGGGCGGCCGTCCTGCGCTCGCCGCACCCGCACGCGCGCATCGTGTCCGTCGACACGTCCCACGCGCGGGACATGCCCGGTGTACGTGCCGTCATCACCCACGAGGACGTGCCGGGCCGGGACCGCTACGGCCGGGGCACGGCCGACCGCCCGGTGTTCGCCTCCGAGGTCGTACGCCACCACGGGGAGCCCATCGCCGCGGTCGCCGCCGACCACCCCGACACCGCGCGGATGGCCGCCGCGGCCATCATGGTCGAGTACGAAGTACTCGACCCGGTGACCGACCCCGAGCAGGCCTTCGAGGCCGAGCCGCTGCACCCCGACGGCAACCTGATCCGGCACATCCCGCTGCGCCACGGCGACCCGGACGCGACCGCCGACATCGTGGTCGAGGGCCTGTACCGCATCGGCCGCCAGGACCCCGCCCCCATCGGCGCCGAGGCCGGTCTCGCCGTGCCCCGCCCCGACGGCGGCGTCGAGCTGTACATCGCCTCCACGGACCCGCACAACGACCGCGACACGGCCGCCGCCTGCTTCGGCCTGGAGTCCGACCGCGTGAAGGTCGTCGTCACCGGCGTCCCCGGGGCCACCGCCGACCGCGAGGACCAGGGCTTCCAACTCCCGCTCGGCCTGCTCGCGTTGAAGACCGGCTGCCCGGTCAAACTCACCGCCACGCGCGAGGAGTCCTTCCTCGGTCACACCCACCGCCACCCCACGCTCCTGCGCTACCGCCACCACGCCGACGAGGACGGCAGGCTGGTCAAGGTCGAGGCCCAGGTGCTGCTCGACGCGGGCGCCTACGCCGACACCTCCTCGGAGGCCCTGGCCGCCGCCGTCTCCTTCGCCTGCGGCCCCTACGTCGTCCCGAACGCCTTCATCGAGGGCTGGGCCGTCCGCACCAACAACCCACCCTCGGGACACGTCCGGGGCGAGGGTGCCATGCAGGTCTGCGCCGCCTACGAGGCGCAGATGGACAAGCTCGCCAAGAAGCTCGCCATGGACCCGGCCGAGCTGCGCCTGCGCAACGCCATGGCCACCGGGGACGTCCTCCCGACCGGCCAGACGGTGACCTGCCCGGCACCGGTCGCCGAACTCCTCCAGGCCGTACGGGACTTCCCGCTGCCGCAGCTCCCCAAGGACACCCCCGAGGACGAGTGGCTGCTGCCCGGCGGCCCCGAGGGCGCGGGCGAACCGGGCGCGGTGCGCCGGGGCGTCGGCTACGGCGTCGGCATGGTGCACATGCTCGGCGCCGAGGGCGCGGACGAGGTCTCCACGGCCACCGTGAAGGTCCACGACGGCATCGCCACGGTGCTCTGCGCGGCCGTGGAAACCGGCCAGGGCTTCACCACGCTGGCCCGGCAGATCGTCCAGGAGACCCTCGGCATCGACGAGGTGCACGTCGCCCCCGTGGACACCGATCAGCCCCCCGCCGGCCCTGGTTGCCGAGGCCGTCATACCTGGGTATCAGGCGGCGCGGTCGAACGCGCAGCGAAAATGGTCCGCACCCAGCTCCTCCAGCCCCTGGCGCACAAGTTCGGGATGTCGACCGAGCTGCTCCAGATCACCGACGGCAAGATCACCTCCTACGACGGCGTCCTCTCGACGACCGTCACCGAGGCCCTGGACGGCAAGGAACTGTGGGCCACCGCCCAGTGCCGCCCGCACCCGACCGAGCCCCTGGACGAGGCGGGTCAGGGCGACGCCTTCGTAGGGCTCGCCTTCTGCGCGATCCGCGCGGTCGTCGACGTGGACATTGAGTTGGGCTCGGTCCGGGTCGTCGAGTTGGCCCTCGCCCAGGACGTCGGCCGCATCCTGAACCCGACCCAGCTGGTCGCCCGTATCGAGGGCGGTGTCACCCAGGGCGTCGGCATCGCGCTGACGGAGAACCTGCGCACCGCGCGCGGGTTGATCCGCCACCCCGACCTCACGGGCTACGCCCTGCCCACCGCCCTGGACACCCCCGACATCAAGATCGTGAAACTCGTCGAGGAACGTGACGTGGTCGCCCCCTTCGGGGCGAAGGCGGTCAGCGCGGTGCCCGTGGTCACGTCCCCGGCGGCGATCGCGTCCGCCGTGCGTGCCGCGACGGGCCGTCCCGTGAACCGGCTGCCGATCCGCCCGCAGGCGGCGGTGGTGACGGCGACGACCGACCAGTACGGGCAGTACGGCCACTGAGCGGCTGGTGCGGTGCAGCGGGTCCTTGAGGGCGTCGTCCTGATCACCGGCGTGATGGCCGCCGGCAAGTCGACGGTCGCGCAGGCACTGGCGGAGCGGTTGCCGAGGGCGGCGCATGTCCGGGGGGACGTGTTCCGGCGGATGATCGTTTCGGGGCGCGAGGAGTACGTTCCCGGTGCGGGCGGCGAGGGTAATGCCGTCGGCGCGGCCCGCGAGGGTGAGGCCCAACTCCGGTTGCGGTACCGGCTGTCGGCGGCGACGGCGGACGCGTATGCGGAGGCAGGGTTCACGGCGGTCGTCCAGGACGTGGTGCTGGGCACGGAGTTGCCGGCGTACGTCGACCTGATCCGCACCCGCCCGCTGCACGTGATCGTCCTCGCCCCGACGGCGGCGACCGTGACGGCACGGGAGGCGGGCCGGGTGAAGAACGGCTACGGCGCGTGGACGGTCGAGGAGTTGGACCGCGGGCTGCGGGCAGGGACCCCGCGCATCGGCCTGTGGCTGGACAACTCCGGGCTGACGGTGGGGGAGACGGTGGACGCGATCATCGAGGGGCGGGAACGTTCGCGGGTGGTTTGAGCGTCTGATGAGGTGAGGACGTTTCGGACGTTTCGCGTCCTCCAGGGTTCTGTGAGGCGTTTTCGCTGGTCAGGGCCATTGTCGGTGGTGCCGCGTAGTGTTCTGGGCAGTGGGGACGGCAGCAGGACACTGATGTTGCACGGGGGAAGTTTCATGCACGGGGGAACAATGAGCAGGACCGACGCCGGTTCTACGGCGACCATGATCACCTTGACCGAGGACGACCTCGATCCGTACATCACGCACGCGTCGACGCGCCGCTGGCTGACGGGTCCCGGACTGCCGGGCGACAGCGGCCTGTTGACGTTCGAGGAGCTGCGCAGGGAGGGCCTGCGGACGGTGGCGGACTCCTTGGGCGACCCCGCCCCGCTGGCGGAGGAGCTCCGGGACCAGCTGGTGATAGGCGCGCTCTGGGGACCCGACGGCGGTGAGGCGGAGTCGATCCTGCTGGACGGCGAGACGGGCGAGATCGCGACGACGTACTTCTTCCACGACCGCCCGGACCTGATGGAGACAGGCCCGCTGGCCCCGTCGATCGAAACGCTGACGCGCTTCACCACGACGACGGACGAACTGGCGGGCCTGCGCGGCCAGTTCGCGTCCTACGAGGGCCGTCACGGCACGAAGACGGCGGCGGAGGCATCGCGCCAACTCCTCGCGGTGTTCGAGTCGGAGACGGACGGCGAGGTGCCCCCGTTCTGGAAGGCGGCGGCCCTGATCCGCCCACTGGCGTTGGTCGCCGGACCGGGCACGACGTCGGGGCTGACCCTCGACATCCCGGCCCGCCTCCTGGACCAGGAGTTCGGTCAGGGCGCGGTCGCCCGCTTCGAGGAGGTCGACTTCCCCGCCACCCTCACCCACGAACCGACCCGCCGCTTCCTGCGCGAGACGGGCCTGCCCGAGGACGCGTTCCTCTTCCACCTGGACACGGACGTCCAGCTCCCCACCCTGGCCGAGTTCTACGAGGACGAGCCCGCCGAGGAACTCCCGTCCCGAGCCGACCAGTTGATCCGCCTCGGCTACCTCATCGAGGACAACAGCCTGGTGGTGGACGGCGCGACGGGCGAGATCCTGACCTGGAGCGAGCCGGAGGCGACACTGGCTCCCCTCAACACGGACGTCTCGACCCTGGCCTTCACCCTCTGGCTGCTCCACCGCGAGAAGGCGATCGACGCGGACCTGTCGGGCGAGCTGACGGCGGAGGCGTACGACCAGTTGGCGACGACCATGCTCCAGACGCTGTCGGCGGTGGACCCGACGGGGGTGGGTGCCCGGAAGGCCGGCCCGCACTACTGGACCGAGGCGTTCCAGGACGAGGCGGGCGGGGTGCTGTGACGCGCGCGTAGGCGGCCGAGGAATTCGTTCGCGCCGGGGGAGCCGAGCCGTTACCGTCCGCCTAGCTGAGGTGGGGCGCGATACGGCGCACGGGCGAGGGGACCTGGACATGGAGACCGAGGGCGGCGTACGGACCGACCGACTGGGCCTGCTGCTGGAGCAGTTCGACAAGGCCCGGGAGATGGCTCAGGTACGGCTGACGGGGCTCGGCGACGAGGAGTACCTCTGGGAACCGGCGCCCGACTGCTGGTCGCTCCGGCGTCGGAGCGAGGCGGTGACACCCAGGGCGTTCGGGCCGGGGGAGTGGGTGCTCGACCTGGGCGCGGCGGACATCCCGGCGAGCGAGTACGCGGAGGTGGCCCGCCAGGCCGCCGACGGCATGACCGTCGCGAAGATCGCCGACGACTGGAGCGTGACCGTCGAACGCGTCGAGCAGATCCTCGCCCACGAGGGCGAGCCGGAACCGGACACAACCCCGATCACGACCATCGCGTGGCGACTGGGGCACCTGCACTTCCAGTTCGCGGGCGCGTGGGAGTGGACCTTCGGTGAGCGGCGCCAGGACCCGAAGCGGATGGTCGACTTCAGTCCCTCCGCAGCCCTGACCCTGGACCGGTTCTGGCCGGTGATCGACCGCTGGCGAGCGGCCGTGGCCACGGTCACGGAGGACCAGTTGGAGTTGGTCGGCTTCTCCCAGTACCCGTACGGCTCCGACCCCGACGACCCGTATGTCTCTGTGGTGGCGGGGGCGAACCTGGAGTTCATCCACCACATGGCGGAGATCGCGTTGCTGCGGGATCTGTGGCGGGCGCGGGGTGTGAGCGAGGGCTGAGTCCGAGGCGCCTTCAGGGAGTTCAGGCGCCTTGGGGGAGTTCAGCCGAGGGTAGGGGAGGGAAGCACCTCAGGACTGGGCGAGGGGCTTGGCGGGAACGGCGGCATCGAGTGCGGCGTCCTGCAGTGCCGTGATGCGCTCGATCACGAGCCCCGCCAGTACGGCCGCCGCGATCATGAGTGCCTCCTCCACCACCAGGAAGGCCATCGAGCCCGGGGCCACCCGGATCGCGACCGTGAGCACCAGCGCGTGCCCGACCCAGGCGGCCCACCACGCGTTCACCAGGGTTGTGTCCCGCTTCTCCTCCCAGGACGCGGAGCTCGCGCGTCCGATCGCGAGGACGATCCCGCGCGGGACAACGAGGTTGACCAGCGGAATGAACCACATGCCGATCGTCCGGCCCCGACTCGGCACCGAGGCCTCGGGCGCCAACTCCTGGGCGTTGCGCCGGGATTGGGCGAGCCACACGAGGAACAGCACGATCGTGAGAGTCGTCAGATAGACGAAGACCATGGAGATGAGACCCGACTCGGACGCATCCGAGTGGTCCACGTATTGATCCCGGACCGCCGCCGCACGGAACACGTCCGCCACCGCGGACACGGCTATCGCCACCTGCGCGGAACGGACAAGGATCCGGGGAGCTCTGCGGGCGGTACTCGTCATCGACTTCGGCCTGTCTCGGAGGCGTGCGCGGCCGCGGCGGACGCCGGGGCGCAGTGATCATAGGGTCTGATCGCCGTACGCGCGTACGATTTCCGGGCCCTTGGTCCAGGACCTCGGCCGGTCAGCCCGCCGTAGGGCTCTGCGGGCCCTCTGCCCGCACGAACCCGTGGCTCCGCTCCACCTTCGCCACATGCAGCGTGTAACTCTCGTACCACTGGGCTTGCCCGCGTTTCTGCGCCACGCGGTGCTCGGCATTGGTCCGCCACTCCGTGAGGGCATCGGCGTCGCGGAAGTACCCGACGGTGATGCCCAGCCCGCCCGGAGTCTGCGCGTGGTCCATCCCCAGGTACCCGGGGATGTCCTTCACCAGGTCCTCCATCCGCGCGTTGGTCTCGCCGTAGCCGCTCTGCTCCTGGGTTCGCACCGTGGTGAACACGGCGACGTAGTACGGGGGTTCATAGGCCTCGACGGGGGTGACAGGCGCTGCGGGGTGATCGCTCATGGCGCCACGGTAGGGCACGGTGGCGTCCCCGGATCCTCGGTGTGGTCCGTCTCCTGCGGCTCGCCGGGAAGCCGCGCGTCGGGATGAGAACGCCGCGTGCGGTGTCCTCGCTACCCTGTCCCGCCACCAGCGCGGCCACCGCCCGCACGCGAAGCGCCTCCTGCGCCGACGGTGACAACTGCCGCGCATCCCCCACCAGTTCACTCACGCGAGGACCAACGACTCGGAACATCCACTGTCTCGCATCAGTAAGTCCGGCCGGTGCCGGCTGCCGTGCGGCGGCAGCGGCCGCGCGGCTGGGGCCGGGGTGATGGCCATCGACGCCCGCTGGCATAGTGCCCGCATGCTTCGTCGGGTACTGATCGCCAGACGCCTCTCCGCCCTGACGGCCTGCCTCGTCGCCGTTCTCGCCTCGGTGGCGACGCCCGCGATCCCCGCGGCGGCCGACGGCTCCGGCCGGGTCTCCCTGCGGGTCGAAGCCCCGGCGGCCTTCCGGATGTACAGCGCCGACGAGGGTGCCAAGGCCGCGAACAGCGACTTCGGCGTCCCTGTCGCCGTGGAACGCAGTGACGCGGGCCCGGCCCGCAACGTCAGGGTCACCGTGGACACCTCCGGGTTGGACGGCGTCGCCCGGGCGGGCAAGGGCGGCGGTGGGAACTGCACCCAGGACGGCCCGGTGTTCACCTGCGTCTACGGCGACGTGCAGAACGGTGACGGCGAGTCCAACAACCCTTTCACCCTCAACGGCGTGGACGGCGTCGAGCCGGGCGACAGCGGGACGCTGACGTACACCGTCGTCGCGGACAACGCGGCACCGGTGACCGGGACCACCCGGATGACCGTGGGCGGACCTTCGCTCCACACCCCGGCGGACGACGAGTCGGTGAAGGCGTTGGCACCGGGCACGACCCGGAAAACGACGCCCCGGTTCGCGAACCACAGCCGTTTCGCGGCGGAACAGGGTGTCGCGCTCCGTATCTCCGCGGACGACGGGCTGCTGCTGACCTCGCGCCCCGACAACTGCTACTTCGACACCTCCTCCACCTCGGCGTGGTGCGAGTTCTCCACCAAGGCCGCACCTCACACGGCCTACCGCACCAGTTCCCCGGTCCGCTACACGGCCGCCGCCGGAGAGCTGCTGGGCACCCTCTCCTACACCTGGTCGTCCGACCCCGAGCGCCCCGCCGAACTCACGGTGCGCGGCACCGAACCCCCGCTGACCCTGACCAGGACGGCGGACCGCGGCCTCACCGGCGACACCGGGTACGTCAAGGCCACGACCACCGTGCAGGTCGACTACCAGCCGGTGACCGCGACCGTCCGGGGCCGGGTCGGCCAGACAGTGACGGTCCAGCTCGGGGTGCGCGACAACGGACCCGGACGGCCATCGAGCGCGGAGACACTGGGCCGCTTCGAGGTGGTGCCGCCGGAAGGCACCACGGTGACCTCCATCCCGTACACCTTCGAGGACGACGGCGGCGACTGGGCGTGCACACGGCCGAAGAAGCAAGGCGGGGCGTTCGTCTGCGAGATCGGCTACGACGGGTTCTCCGAGGTATGTCACGAAGGAGGGACGACCGTCATCGGGTTCAAGATCCGCATCGACCGCCAGGTCCCCGGCGCGAAGGGCACCATACGCACGTCCAACCCGTTCGACCGGACCCCCCGCAACGACAAGGCGTTCATCCCGCTCGCCGCGTCCCCCGCGCTGTACGACAGCACGGCGATCCGGACCGCCGCGTCCGCCGCGGGGATCGCCGCGATCGTCACCCTGGCGATCGTCCACCGGCGCCGCCGCAACAGGGCTGCCGTCGGCACGAACTCCTGACAGCGCTGCGCACCGACCGCGCCGACCTGCGCTACACCCTCGAACAGAACCCTTTGAGTTTCGGATCAACAGGCGCGAGAAGGGCGGCAACCCCTTCGGGGCGCCGCCCTTTCGCTCTGCTTGGTCAGACGTACTACTGGAGGCCGTGGCGGGAATCGAACCCGCGTAACTCGCTTTGCAGGCGAGTCCCTGAACCACTCGGGCACACGGCCGTGTTTGGTGAGTTGACCGTAGGGCCGGGGGAGGGGCCCGGACAAGGGGGCCCGGGGCGGCGCAACGGGACTGCCATACGCCGTTCATGAATGGGGAGTGGCCGGTGGTGTCGCTGGTCGTACGACCAAGGTCTCAGTAGCGGACCATCCTCCGACAGGGGTCAACCCGGTCTGTGGACCTTACGCTGGCCTGCATGACCGTCCTCGAACCCCGTGACGCCGGCGTCACGGACACCGCCTCTGACCTGGCCGACGAGTGTGACGACACCGTGTTGGGGCGGTCGCATCGGGCGCTCAGTGTCGGGATCGTGTCCGTTGTTCTGCTGATCGCCTTTGAGGCGACGGCAGTTGGGACTGCGATGCCTGTTGCGGCTCGGGAGCTGGGCGGGGTGTCGTTGTACGCGTTCGCGTTCTCCGGCTACTTCACCACCAGCCTGTTCGGGATGGTGTTCGCCGGGCAGTGGTCGGACCGGCGGGGGCCGCTCGGGGCGTTGACCAGTGGGATCGGGGCCTTTGCCGTCGGGCTCGTGGTGGCGGGGACCGCTCAGGTCATGTGGGTGTTCATTCTGGGGCGGGCCGTGCAGGGGCTCGGGGGCGGGCTGGTCATCGTCGCTCTGTATGTCGTCGTCGGGCGGGCTTATCCGGAGCGGTTGCGGCCCGCCATCATGGCCGCGTTCGCCGCGAGTTGGGTCGTGCCGTCCGTCGTCGGGCCGCTTGCCTCCGGGGCGGTGACCGAGCATCTCGGGTGGCGGTGGGTGTTCCTCGGGATTCCCGTGCTCGTGGTGTTTCCGCTTGCCCTCGCCCTTCCTCAGATACGGCGGCGGGCGGCCGGGCCCGTATCAGGACAGGATCAGCAGTCGTCCGGCTCCTTCGATCGGCGCCGTATTCGGCTTGCCCTCGGGATCTCGATCGGTGCCGGGCTCTTTCAGTACGCCGCTCAGGATCTGACCTGGTTCTCCCTTCTCCCCGCTGCCGTCGGCGTCGCCCTGCTCGTGCCCGCCGTGCTCGGGTTGTTGCCGCGGGGGACGTATCGGGCGGCGCGTGGGTTGCCCTCGGTGGTGTTGTTGCGCGGGGTCGCCGCGGGGTCGTTCATCTCGGCCGAGTCCTTCGTGCCGTTGATGCTCGTCACGCAGCGGGGGTTGTCGCCGACCCTGGCCGGGTTCTCGCTCGCGGCGGGCGGTGGGACGTGGGCGCTGGGGTCGTGGGTGCAGGCCCGGGCGCGGGTCGAGCCGTATCGGGAGCGGTTGATGGCGGTCGGGATGGTGTTGGTGGCCGCCGCCATCGCCGCCGCGCCGAGCGTCCTCATCCATGCCGTGCCCGTGTGGATCGTCGCCGTCGCGTGGGCGTTCGGGTGTTTCGGGATGGGGCTGGTGATCTCCTCCACGAGCGTGCTGCTGCTTCAGCTGTCCGCTCCGTCGGAGGCCGGCTCCAACTCGGCCGCGCTGCAGATTTCCGATGGGCTGTCCAATGTCGTGCTGCTCTCCGTCGGCGGGGCCGCGTTCGGGGCGTTGGGCGGTGGCACGGTGGGACATGTGGTCGGTTCGGCGAGTGGCGGGGCGCATCCGGGGGCGTTCGCCGCGGTGTTCCTGCCGATGGCGGGGGTGGCGTTGGTGGGGGCGTGGGTGAGCACGCGGGTGCGGGGGAACACCGAGGAGCGGTGAGCCGTAGAGCGGGACTCCGGCGATATCCCGTCGCCTGCCGGTGACCATCGCCCTACCCTCGCCCCATGCACCAGCCGACCTCCCACCCCCACCCCGACCACCCCCACCTCTGCCTCCGTCTCGACCCCGACCTCCAGCAGGCCCTCGACGACCTCGCCGACGCCACCGGCCGGGAGCCGGAGGACCTCGTGCGGGGCGCCGTAGGCAGATATCTGGACGAGGAGGGTGTGCTGGTGCGGGTGGCGGCCGAGCGCCTTGCCGTCGAGCATGCCGATCTGTTGAGGAGGCTCGGCGAATGACGTACGACTCCAGCGTCTCCGGCCGTCGGCACCTCACCGTCGGCGAAGCGACCGCCGTCGCCCGGATCGCCTTCGGCGGCCGGTCTCCCGAGGTGCGTGAGCCGGGGCTGTTCGCCTCGGCCGTGCACCGGCCGCGCGCTCGTATGTTCGGGACGGATGCCTATACCGACCTGTACGAGCAGGCCGCCGCTCTTCTCCACGCCCTCGCCACGAACCACCCCCTCGTCGACGGCAACAAGCGCACCGCGTGGCTCGCCGCCGCGACCTTCCTCGCCGTGAACGGGGTCGATCTCGCCGGCGTGGACCAGGACACGGCCTACGACCTGGTCATCGACGTGGCCTCAGGGGCGGAAGAGGACATCGGAGTGATCGCGCGGCGGCTGAGGGCGCTGGAACCCCGGCCTCCTCACCTGTGACGTCAGTCCCACCCCCGCCACCCCGGCGTCGTCCGCACGTTGACACCACCACCCCGCCGGTAGGGTGGCCCGGTTGTCATACGTAGCCGATCCCAGACGTAGCCGACGCCAGACGAAGCCACACGTAGCCGACGCCACACGTCGCAGATCCCACCCGTAGCCGAGCCGCCCTACCCCCGAACCGGAGACCGTGACTACCACCGCCGCCTCCTCCACCAGCTCCCACCACCTCTCTCCCGCCTTCCCCGGCCGCGCCCCCTGGGGCACCGCCGGCAAGCTGCGTGCCTGGCAGCAAGGTGCGATGGAGAGGTATGTCCAGGAGCAGCCGCGGGACTTCCTCGCGGTCGCGACCCCCGGTGCCGGCAAGACGACCTTCGCGCTCACCCTCGCCTCCTGGCTGCTGCACCACCATGTCGTGCAGCAGGTGACCGTGGTCGCGCCGACCGAGCACCTGAAGAAGCAGTGGGCGGAAGCCGCCGCGCGTATAGGGATCAAACTCGACCCGGAGTACAGCGCCGGGCCGCTCGGCAAGGACTACGACGGTGTCGCCGTCACCTACGCCGGCGTCGGCGTACGGCCGATGCTGCACCGCAACCGTGTCGAGCAGCGCAAGACCCTCGTCATCCTCGACGAGATCCACCACGCGGGTGACAGCAAGTCGTGGGGTGAGGCCTGCCTCGAAGCCTTCGAGCCGGCCACTCGCCGCCTCGCGCTGACCGGTACGCCGTTCCGGTCCGACACCAATCCCATTCCCTTCGTGACGTACGAGGAAGGGAACGACGGGATCCGGCGGTCCTCCGCCGACTACACCTACGGTTACGGCTCCGCGCTCAGCGACGGCGTCGTCCGGCCCGTCATCTTCCTCTCCTACAGCGGCAACATGCGCTGGCGGACCAAGGCGGGCGACGAGATCGCCGCGCGGCTCGGCGAGCCGATGACGAAGGACGCGATCAGCCAGGCCTGGCGTACGGCGCTGGACGCGCGCGGTGAGTGGATGCCGAGCGTGCTGCGCGCCGCCGACCAGCGGCTGACCGAGGTCAGGAAGGGCATCCCGGACGCGGGCGCCCTCGTCATCGCCACCGACCAGGACTCCGCGCGCGCCTACGCCAAGCTGATCCGCGAGATCACCGGCTCCAAGGCGACCGTCGTGCTGTCGGACGACACCGGTGCCTCCAAGCGCATCGACGACTTCGCGGCGAGCAACGACCGGTGGATGGTCGCGGTGCGGATGGTGTCGGAGGGCGTCGACGTGCCTCGGCTCGCCGTCGGGGTGTACGCCACCACCATCTCCACCCCCCTCTTCTTCGCCCAGGCCGTCGGCCGCTTCGTGCGGTCCCGGCGGCGCGGTGAGACCGCCTCCGTCTTCCTCCCGACCGTCCCCGACCTCCTCACCTTCGCCAACGAGATGGAGGTCGAGCGCGACCACGCCCTCGACAAGCCCAAGAAGGAGGGCGAGGAGGACCCGTACGCCGAGTCCGAGAAGGAGATGGACGAGGCGAACAAGGAGCAGGACGAGGACACCGGCGAGCAGGAGCAGTTCGCCTTCGAGGCCCTGGAGTCCGAGGCCGTCTTCGACCGGGTGCTCTACGACGGCGCCGAGTTCGGCATGCAGGCGCACCCGGGGAGCGAGGAGGAGCAGGACTACCTCGGCATCCCCGGACTCCTCGAACCCGACCAGGTGCAGATGCTGCTCCAGAAGCGGCAGGCCCGGCAGATCGCGCACAGCCGCAAGAAGCCGGACGACCAGGCCGACCTGCTGGAACTGCCCGCCGAGCGGCGGCCCGTCGTCTCCCACAAGGAGATGATGGAACTGCGGAAACAGCTCAACACCATGGTTTCCGCGTACGTCCACCAGACCGGCAAACCGCACGGCGTCATCCACACCGAGCTGCGCCGCACCTGCGGTGGCCCGCCGAGCGCCGAGGCCACGGCCGGACAGCTGCGGCAGCGCATCGCGAAGGTCCAGGAGTGGGCCACGCGCATGCACTGACCCACCGGTCGCCATGTGCAACGGACGGGCCCCTGCCGCACCAGTCGCCCCGTGCAACGGAAACGCCCCTGACCCACCGGTTGACCCGTGTAACCGATGCGCCGCAGACCCGCACATCTGTGCGGAAGCTGCGCAGGGGCAATCCACAGGTCAGGACATATCGACATGTAGTGAACCGGTCCGTACCAGCCGGTGCCCGGATTCTGGACGGAGACTTCCGCTCAGCGAACCTGCTTCGCTAGTGTCCCGCTACGCACACGCCCCGTGGCAGCGCCGCCGCGGAGCGCAGCCGTGAAGCGACTGGGCCCGGACACGCCGGGCCGCCTCGCCGATCGGCGGCCTCTGTAGCGCGTCACTGACGGGACTCGGTGACGCATCCGCCGCGAGGAGGCCGCCGCCTCACCACCTAAGGAGTGGGCGTCGTGACCGCGGAGACCTCCCAGACGCTCGACCGGGGACTGCGCGTCCTCAAACTGCTGGCCGATACGGACCACGGGCTGACCGTCACCGAACTGTCCAACAAACTGGGCGTCAACCGGACCGTCGTGTACCGGTTGCTGGCCACCCTCGAACAGCACGCACTGGTACGCCGGGATCTGGGCGGCCGGGCCCGCGTCGGGCTCGGCGTGCTGCGGCTCGGCCGCCAGGTGCACCCCCTCGTACGCGAGGCGGCGCTCCCCGCGCTGCGCTCGCTCGCCGAGGACATCGGGGCGACCGCTCACCTCACCCTGGTCGACGGGGCGGACGCCCTCGCCGTAGCCGTGGTCGAGCCGACCTGGACCGACTACCACGTGGCCTACCGGGCCGGCTTCCGCCACCCGCTGGACCGGGGAGCCGCCGGCCGCGCGATCCTCGCCGCCCGGCGCCAGGCCGCGGACGAACCCGGATACACCTTGACGCACGGCGAGTTGGAGGCCGGGGCGAGTGGAGCCGCGGCTCCGCTGCTGGGCGTCACGGGGGTCGAGGGCAGCGTCGGCGTGGTGATGCTGGCCGACGCGGTGCCCGAGCGGGTGGGGCCGCGGGTCGTCGACGCGGCGCGTGAGGTCGCCGAAGCGCTGCGCTGAGGCCGTCGGGGGTGGGGGGTGACCGGCGCCCGGCCGGAAGTCGCCGTCGCGTTAGATTGATCCCGTGCTCCTCTCTCGCCTCACGCGCCCCCAGGCCGTAGCCGTCTGCGCCCTGCCTGTCGTGGCACTGCTCGCCACGGCGGGCTTCGCGCCGTTGCCCTTCTCGCTGGCGCAGCCCGGTCTGACCGCGAACGTGCTCGGCGAGAACAAGGGCACCCCGGTGATCACGATCTCCGGGGCGCCGGTGCGCACGACGAGCGGTCAGTTGCGCATGACGACGATCGAAGCGACCGGACCCGATCAGCGTGTCTCGCTGAGCGATGTGATCGACAGCTGGTTCCGTACCGATCGAGCGGTCATGCCGCGTGACTCGGTCTACCCGAGCGGCAACAGCGTCAAGGAGATCGAGCAGCACAACACGCAGCAGATGCAGGAGTCGCAGGACGACGCGACCACGGCCGCGCTCGACTACCTGAACCTCAGCGACAAGAACGTCAAGGTCACGCTCAAGCTGGCCGATGTCGGCGGCCCCAGCGCGGGTCTGCTGTTCACCCTGGGGATCATCGACAAGCTGAAGGGCGACGGCGACGGCGGCGATCTGACGGGCGGTCGCACCATCGCCGGTACGGGCACGATCGGCACCGACGGCACGGTGGGCGCGGTCGGGGGAGTGGCCCTGAAGACCCAGGCCGCGCGACGTGACGGTGCGACGGTGTTCCTGGTCCCGAAGGCCGAGTGCTCGGACGCCAAGTCCGAACTGCCCAAGGGACTACGACTGGTAGCGGTGACCTCGCTGAAGGGCGCGGTGTCTGCCCTGGAGGCGCTGGAGACGGGTAAGGGGTCCGTGCCGGGCTGTTAGGCGAGCGCCGGCTTCGTGCCGTTCGGGGTGGCGGCGAGGCGCAGACCCAGTTCTACGAGGGTCCAGCCGAGGCGTGCACGGAGTTCGCGCGGAGGCTTGGCCGCGAGGGCGATCCGGTGGGCGTCGGCCTGGGCGTGGAGGTCGGTGATCCGGTAGGCGGCGAGCTGCGCGGTGTTGGCGTTCATGGTGGTGCCTCTCAATCCGTCTCGATGGGGAACAGGTGGGTGTGGATGCGCACTTGCTCGGACTTCGGGGTGTCCTTGTCGGGGACGCGGCCCCGGTAGTCGTCGATCAGGGCGTGCATCTTGCCGATGAGCTCGGCGGCCAGATCGGGCGTGAGGCGTACCGTCGCGTCGCTCATGTCGGAGGCGCTCGACCAGGTCTGGGACCACCGGTCGCGGGTGGCGAGCCAGGCGGCCAGCTCACGGCCGTGACGTGCGGCGCCCTCCTGCATGAACACCTCTGTCAGTCCGCGCACCTCGGGACTTGCGTCCTCGAAGTCCGTGCTGTCGTAGCGGATGCTCTGGTCCACCGCCTGCCACCATCGCTCCCGGCCCTTGCCGCGCTCCGGGGCATCCTCGACGAAGCCGTGTTCGGCGAGCTGGCGCAGGTGGTAGCTCGTCGCGCCACTGGACTCGCCCAGCCGCTCGGCCAGTTGGGACGCGGTGGCGGGACCGTGGTGCCGTAGCGCGTCCAGCAGCTGCATGCGCAGCGGGTGCGCCAGGCCGCGCAGCGAGCGGGCGTCGAGGCGGCGTTGTTTCCGTTCTTCGTGCTCCTGCATGAGTACAAAGGTAGCGTTGCAAAGAAGTCGTTGCAAGGGGTTCTTTGCAACCTCTTCTTTGTAACCTCAGCCCTGCAAGTCGCCGCTCCTCAGGCCTACTTGACCAACCCCTCCGCCTTCATCCAGTCCAACGCCACCTGATGCGGATCCTCCCCGTCGACATCCACCTTCGCGTTCAGCGTCCGCGCCACCGTGTTGTTCAGCTTCTTCGTGACCGGGTCCAGGACCCTCGCGATCGCCGGCCACTTCTTCAACGCCTTCGTGTTGATCTCGGGCGCCGCGTTGTAGTTGGGGAAGAACTTCTTGTCGTCGGCCATCACCGCGAGGTTCATCGACTTGATGCGCCCGTCGGTGGTGAAGACCTCGCCGTACGTGCAACTCCCCTTCTTCACCTGGGTGTAGATGATCCCGGTGTCCATCTGCGTGATGTTCTTCGCGGGGAGGTTCATGCCGTACGCCTTCTCCATGCCCGGCAACCCGTCCGCGCGGTTGGCGAACTCGCTCTCCACGCACACCGTCACCGCGCCCGGGTCCTTCTTCGCCAGCGCGGCCACCTCGGACAGCGTCTTCGTGCCGTACTTCTTGAAGTTGGCCTGGTTCATCGCGAGCGCGTACGTGTTGTTGAGGGCGGAGGGAGCCAGCCAGGTGATGCCGTTCTTGAGGTCCGCGTCCCGTACCGCCTGCCACTGCTTCATCGGGTCGGTGATCGGCTTGCTGTTGCCGAGGTAGGTGATCCACGCGGTGCCCGTGTACTCGTACATCCCGTCCGCGTCACCGGACTTGACGGCTTCCCGCGCTCCGATCGAACCCTGGATGCCGGTCCGGTCAAGGACGTCCGCGCCGGCCGCCTCGAAGGCGATGCCCATCATCGCGCCGAGGATCAGCTGCTCGGTGAACTCCTTCGATGTGACGGTGAGATGGGCGCCCTTGAGCGGCTCGCCCCGCCCGATCGTGCCGGGGCTGACGTCGTCGACCATGGGGGAGCCGCTGGTCAGTCCGCAGCCGGAGACGACGATCAGCGCACCGACCGTCACCAGACAGGTGCGTTTCATGCGCCCGCCTCCAATCCCCTTGGCCGCAGCAGGAGTTCGGCCAGGGAGGCCAGCCAGTCCACGAGCAGGGCGAGGCTGACCGTGAGGATCGAGCCGAGCACCAGGACGGGCATCCGCTGGGTGGTGATGCCGGTGGTGATCAGGACACCCAGGCCGCCGCCCCCGCCGAAGGTCGCCAGGGTGGCCGTACCGACGTTGAGGACCAGGGCGGTTCGGACACCGGCCAGGATCAGCGGGACCGCAAGGGGGAGCTCCACCTTTGCCAGGACGCCGAGTTGGGACATGCCGATGCCTCGGGCCGCCTCCAAGAGCGTGGGGTCGTTGGCCTTCAGGCCCGCGATGGTGTTGGACAGGACCGGCAGAACGGCGTAGATGATGATGCCGATCAGGGCTGCCTTCTCGCCGGTGCCGAGCCAGATCACCAGCAGGGCCAACAGGCCGATCGCCGGGGTGGCTTGACCCATGTTGGCGAACGTCATCGCCACCGGGGCGGCCTTGCGGAACGCCCCGCGGGTCAGCAGGATGCCCAGCGGGATCGCGATGATCAGCACGAAGAACGTGGAGATCACGGTCAGTTGGACGTGCTGCCAAAGGGCCTTGGACACCTGGCCGTTGGAGAGCGCGTTCTCCGAAATGGCGTCCAGGTGGGCCTGGTTGAACCACAGCCAGGTCGCCAGCAGGATCGCCACCAGCGCGGCGGGCAGGAACGTCAGCTTCTGCCAGGTGATCCGGCGTTTCGGGGGAGTCGTGGTCGGCGGCGCCTCGACTTCCGTCTCCTCGTCCAGCTCGGGAGTGGTCACGCCTTCGCCTCCCCGCCGGCGCCTTCCTGCTCGGCGTGCGTCTGGAGGGCGCGGGCCTCCTCCAGCTCGTGCCGGCCCTCCATCGCCTCCAGCCGGTCGGCCTCCAGGAGTTCGTGCACGGAGTTCATCAGCGTCTCCATGTCGACGACGCCGGTGTACTCGCCGCGCCGCCCGGTGACCGCGACCCGCCCCGCGTTGTCCGTGAGCACCGCCTCCAGCGCGTCCCGGAGCGTCGCGTCCCGGGTCACCGTGTCGCTGACCAGCGTGCCCGCCCGGGCCAGCGAACCCTTGGCGCGCATCATGTCGCCGCGCCGCAGCCACTTGTAGGGCCGGCCGCGCTTGTCGAGGAGGAGGATCTCGTTGGTGCCGCTGTCCCGGAGCTTGTCGAAGATGTTCTGGAGCGGGTCGTCGACGGTCACCGTCGGATAGTCGGTGATCTCCACGTCCCGTACGCGGGTCAGGTTCAGCCGCTTCAGGGCCGCCCCGGCGCCCACGAACCCGGACACGAAGTCGTCCGCCGGGTTGGTGAGGATCGCCTCCGGGGTGTCGAACTGCGCGATGTGCGAGCGTTCGCGCAACACCGCGATCCGGTCGCCCAGTTTGATCGCCTCGTCGAAGTCGTGGGTGACGAAGACGATCGTCTTGTGCAGTTCGTGCTGGAGCCTGATCAGCTCGTCCTGGAGGTGATCGCGGGTGATCGGGTCGACCGCGCCGAACGGCTCGTCCATCAGCAGCACCGGCGGATCCGCCGCCAACGCCCGTGCCACGCCCACGCGTTGCTGCTGTCCGCCGGAGAGCTGGCGCGGATAGCGGCCCTGGAACTCACCGGCGTCAAGACCGACCAGGTCGAGCATCTCCTCCACCCGGTTCCTGATCCGCGACTTCGACCAGCCGATCATCTTCGGGACGAGCGCGATGTTCTGGGCGACGGTCATGTGCGGGAAGAGACCGCTCGACTGGATCGCGTAGCCGACCTTGCGGCGCAGCTTCACCGGGTCGATGTCGGTGACGTCCTCGCCGCCGATGCGGATCCGGCCGCCGGTCGGTTCGATCAGCCGGTTGATCATCTTGAGCGTGGTCGACTTGCCGCAGCCGGACGGCCCGACGAAGACGACGAGTTCGCCCGCCTTGATCTCCATGTTGACGCTCTCGACGGCCGGGTCGGCGCTGCCCGGATACCGCTTGGTCAGGTTCTCCAGCTCGATGGAGGCACCGGAGGTCGCGGCAGCCGGTTCGGACTCGGATCGCTCAGGCACGGATCCCCCTGGGAATGGTCAGCCGTCCGAGAAGGACGTACGCGGCGTCGAACAGCAGCGCCAGGACGATGATCCCGAGCGTGCCCGCGAGCACCTGGTTGAGGGCGTTCTTGCTGCCCAGCGACCCGATCCCGCGGAAGATCTCGTTGCCGAGACCGGGCCCGGAGGCGTACGCCGCGATGGCCGCGATGCCCATCAGCATCTGGGTGGAGACCCTGATCCCGGTCAGGATCGGCGGCCAGGCCAGCGGCAGTTCGACCCGCGCGAGCCGCGCCAGCCGGGACATCCCGATGCCCTTCGCCGCGTCCACCAGGGACGGGTCGACCCCGCGCAGGCCCACGATCGAGTTACGGACGATCGGCAGCAGGCCGTAGAGAGTCAGGGCGATCACCGTGGGCGGAACGCCGAGACCGACGATCGGAATGAGCAGACCGATCATGGCGAGCGACGGAATGGTCAGAATGGTCGACGTGGCCGTGGTGGCGAGGTTCCCCGCCCACTCGCTCCGGTACGTGACGACCCCGATCACCACGCCGATCAGCGTGGCCACGACCATGCACTGGAAGACCGCGCTGGCGTGCTGGTAGGCGTCGGTGAGCAGCTGCTGGTGCCGGTTGCCCAAGTACTCCCAGAAGCTCACATGCCCACACCCCTACGTCGGCCAGGTCGTCGTCTCTTCCGGGTCTTCCGCCGCCTGTTTCACCAGCGGGATGATCCGCAGCGGAACGGGGTTCTCCATGACGATGGCGGTGGCGGCCCGGACAATGCCATCAAAACCGACAACCCGGTCGATGACCCGCTGGAGATCGGCGTTCGACCGGGCCACGAGCCGGCACAGCATGTCCCCGCTGCCGGTCGTGGTGTGCAGTTCGAGGACCTCCGGGACGGTCGCCAAGTGCGCCCGGACGTCCGGGCCTTGCCCCTGCCGGATCTCCAGCGTCGCGAACGCCGTGACCGGATAGCCGAGCGCCGCCGGATCGACCTGCGGGCCGAATCCCCGGATGACTCCATTCGACTGAAGCCGGTCCAGCCGCGCCTGCACCGTCCCCCGGGCCACCCCCAGCCGCCGGGACATCTCCAGCACCCCGATCCGCGGCTCCTCCGCCAGCAGCACGATGATCCGGCCGTCCAGACGATCGATGCCCATGGTGTCCGCCTCCGAGGATGGTCATCCTGTACAGAAAGCCCGCCGAAACAGTCGTGCCACTGAACAAACTGCCCAGCAGATACGCAAACTATTGCGCACCTTGCGAAGGAGCGGGAGCCTGCGGCCATGGCTGTCATCTCTGCGAACACTCACCCCACCCCCGACACCGCCCGGCAGGCCGACCCATTCCCGGTGAAGGGAATGGACGCGGTCGTCTTCGCCGTGGGCAACGCCAAGCAGGCGGCGCACTACTACTCCACGGCCTTCGGCATGACGCTGGTCGCCTACTCCGGACCGGAGAACGGCAGCCGCGAGACCGCCTCGTACGTGCTCACCAACGGCTCGGCCCGCTTCGTCTTCACCTCCGTCATCAAGCCCGCCACCGCCTGGGGCGAGTTCCTCACCCGGCACGTGGCCGAGCACGGCGACGGTGTCGTCGACCTCGCCATCGAGGTGCCGGACGCGCGCGCCGCGTACGCCTACGCCGTCGAGCACGGCGCCCGCCCGCTCGCCGAGCCGTACGAGCTGAAGGACGAGCACGGCTCGGTCGTCCTCGCCGCGATCGCCACCTACGGCGAGACCCGGCACACCCTCGTCGAGCGCACCGGCTACGACGGCCCGTACCTCCCCGGCTTCGCCGCCGCCGACCCCCTGGTCGCGGCCCCCGCCCACCGCACCTTCCAGGCCATCGACCACTGCGTCGGCAACGTCGAACTCGGCCACATGAACGAGTGGGTCGGCTTCTACAACAAGGTCATGGGCTTCACGAACATGAAGGAGTTCGTGGGCGACGACATCGCGACCGAGTACAGCGCGCTGATGTCGAAGGTCGTGGCCGACGGCACGCTCAAGGTCAAGTTCCCGATCAACGAGCCCGCCATCGCCAAGAAGAAGTCCCAGATCGACGAGTACCTGGAGTTCTACGGCGGCGCGGGCGTCCAGCACATCGCGCTCAACACCAACGACATCGTGCAGACCGTACGGACGATGCGCGCGGCCGGAGTGAAGTTCCTCGACACCCCCGACTCCTACTACGACACCCTCGGCGAATGGGTCGGCGACACCCGCGTCCCCGTCGACACCCTGCGCGAGCTGAAGATCCTCGCCGACCGCGACGAGGACGGATACCTTCTCCAGATCTTCACCAAGCCGGTCCAGGACCGGCCTACGGTGTTCTTCGAACTCATCGAGCGACACGGCTCGATGGGCTTCGGCAAGGGCAACTTCAAGGCGCTGTTCGAGGCGATCGAGCGGGAGCAGGAGAAGCGGGGCAACCTGTAACGCACGGGTCCCGCAAGGGACTTGGGAGGACCGTGGCCGACGTGCCGATCGACCTGGCCGCACCGGCCGTACGCTGGCTGTGGCAGAAGGGCACCCTGCACGAGCCCACGGTCCTCCAGTCGTTCGCCCTCGACGAGGTCCATCAGCGTCTGTACGTCCTCCAGTTGAGAACGGGCGGCGCCGACGCCGGCAACCTCTGCCTCAACCAGCTCGACTACACGGGCAGTTCGCTCGGCCACATGCACCTCCAGGGCTTCGGCCACGGCGTCAGCATGGGCGTGCAGAACACCTCCGACGGCGATGTGTGGATCTGGACCGAGGCCGCCGCGAAGGGCGGTTCCGGAGGCGCCTACGGCCAGGCCGTCACCCGCTTCCACTTTTCCGACGGCGCCACCCGCACGTCCGCCGACGTCGCGATCCGCAAGCCGATCGCGAACTCCACCAACAACCAGCCCACGGTCTGCATGACCTCGAAGCGCATCGCGATCCGCTACCGCATCGCCAACCAACCCCGGTACCGGGTCTGGGACTTGGACGCCTTCGTCGCCCGCGACTACGCCACGCCCCTCGCCGACATCGCCCAGACCGGCGCCCACCCGAACCCGGCGATCCCGTTCCAGGGCTACGCGCTCGACGGCGACCACCTCTACCAACTCGCGGGAACCGCCTACGACTCCACCACCAACCCGCCCGCGAAACACGGCAACGCCTATGTCTCCTGCCTCGACATCCGCACCGGTGAACTCGTCCAGCAGTCCCGCACGGAGGCCGGCTCCACTCTCACCTACCGCGAACCGGAGGGCCTCGCCATCCGCACGAAGCCCCGCACCCGCCTGTGCGTCGGCTTCGCGTCCGGGGAGGCGGGGGAACGGCGGTTCTCGCTCTGCCTCAAGCCGTAGGCACGGTCGCCGCCGCTACGCTGCACCCATGGCCAGGATCAACGACGTGGGCGGCACCCAGGGCTTCGGTGCCATCGACACCACCGACGACCCCGAGCCCTTCCACGCCGACTGGGAGGCGCGCGTCGTCGGGCTGTTCAACGCCCTGCGCGCGCAGGGGATCTTCAACACCAACGAGTTCCGGGACGCGATCGAGTCGATCCCGCCCGCCGCGTACCTCTCGATGTCGTACTACGAGCGCTGGTTCACCGCGATCACCACGCTGCTGGAACGCAAGGGCGTGATCGCACCAGGTGAGACGGGGGAGCCGGATGCCTGACCGCTTCCCGCCCGGCACCCGCGTCCGGACCTTCCTCCACGACCCGCCGCACCACACCCGCCTGCCCCGCTACGCACGCGGCAAGTCCGGTGTCGTCGTGGAGCCGGAGGGCCGCGCGGAGCTGGCCGACGTCAGCGCGCGGGGGAGCGGGGACGCACCGGTGGAGCAGGTGTACGCGGTGCGGTTCGCGGCCCGGGACCTGTGGGGCGAGGGCGACCACCACGTCGTACTGGACCTGTGGGAAAGCTACTTGGAAGCGTGCGAAGAGGAACACGAAAAGGGTGCGGCCGATGAGCGGTGACCACGAGGACGCCTCGATCTCCCGGCGGGTGCGGCGACTTGAGACCCTGCTGGAGGAGAAGGGGGTCGTGACGGCCGGAGCGGTCGACGAGGTGCTCGACGCGTTCCTCGCGGGCGCGTCACCGGCGAACGGGGCACGGGTGGTGGCCCGCGCCTGGACCGACGACGCCTACCGGGCAAGGCTGTTGACGGACGGCACGGCGGCCGTGCAGGAACTCGGCTTCATGGACGGCTCGTTCCAGCGGCTGCGGGTCGTCGCGAACACGGACGCGACGCACAACGTCGTCGTCTGCACCCTCTGCTCCTGCTACCCGCTCGGGCTCCTCGGCCCGTCCCCTGGCTGGTACAAGTCCGAGGCCTACCGCTCCCGCGTGGTCCGCGAACCCCGGTCCGTCCTGGCCGAGTTCGGCCTCCGGCTGCCCACGGACACGGACATCACCGTGTGGGACTCCAGCGCGGAGACCCGCTACATGGTGCTCCCGCGCAGGCCCGACGGCACGGAGTCGTTGTCGGAGGACGAACTGGCCGCACTCGTCACCCGCAACGCGCTCATCGGCACGGCAGCGGTCTGACGGCCGGAAGGCTCAACCCGCCTTCTCCTGCGGCTCGTTGTCCTGAACCTCCTTGTCCGTGGGCAGCCCCTCCTCGGGCGGCTCGCCCAGCGCCGCCAACGCCGCCTGCGCCAGCGGCACCCGCAGCGGCGAGAAGTACGGGTTGATCTGCAACGCCTCCTGGAGATGCCGTCGCGCGGACGCGGACTTCTCCAACTCCCGCTCGATCATGCCCCGGTGGAACGCGTACAGCGCGTCCCGCACCCCGCCCCCGTGCACCTTGTCCGTCGCCACCGACGCGAACTTCAGCGCCTCCTCGTCCTGCCCCGCCCGGTGCAGCGCCCACCCCAGCGCGTCGGCCACCGGGATCCCCGGCTGCCGCGTCCACTCACCGCGCAGCCGCCGTACGGCGTCCCGCGCGTCGCCGTGGTCCGCCTCGAAGACGCCGAGGACCAACTCGTCGTCGACCCCGGCCGCCGCGTCCTTGGCGGCGAGGGCGCGCAGCGTGTCGTACTGCACGCGGGCCGCCTGGCCGAGGCCGAGCGCCTCGTACAACTCGCCCAGTTCCAGGGCGTATTGCGGGGTCGGCTGTTTGGCGAGGGCGACCTGGTACGCGTTCAGGGCCTCCGAGGTGCGGCCCAGCGCCGCGAGCGCGCGCCCCTCACCGGCGAGCGCCTCCCGCTGGTCGGGATCGAGCCGTACGGCCGCCTCGAAATGCCGTAGCGCGACCTCGCGGTCCCCGCGTTCCCAGGCCAGCTCGCCGGCGCGCTGGAGCCAGGCGGCCTGTTCGGCGGGGGCGGTGGCCTTCGCCGCCGCGTCGGCGAGCTGGGCGGCGGCGTCCTCACGCCAGCCCCGGTCGCGGTAGACGGCGGCGGCCCGCGCCATCACGGCGGGCCCGGTGCGCAGCTCCAGCAGCTTGTCGAGGGTGCGCTTGGTCGCCTTGTAGTCGCCGAGGCCGGTGTACGCGTCGATCAGCAGCGGATACGTCGTCCACCGCCTCGGCGCCAGCTTCACCGCGGCCTCGCCCCAGGTGCGCGCCGCGCGGAAATCCCGCCGTTCGTTCGCGAGGGCCGCCAGACCGTCCATCGCCACGGCGTTCGCGTCGTTGCCCTTCGCGCGCACCTTCAGCGCGGTCCGCAGGGCCTCCTCGGCCTTCGGGTAGTACAGGGTGTCCCCGGTCCGCCGCCCCTGCTCCACATAGGCCGAGCCGAGCACCGCCCACGACCGGGCGTCCCGCGGATGGACCCGCACCCGCGTCTCACGGTCGCCGATCAGCGCGGCCAGGTCCGGCAGCGCGGCCGGCACCCCCGCGGTCACCGCGGTCAGCGCCTGCGCCTTGGGTCCCGGCGCGGGCGGCGGCACCGGCCGCGGCTCCTCGGGCAGCAGCCACAGCAGCCCGCCGACCACGGCACATCCGGCGACCGAGGCGATCAGCACCCGGCGCAGAACGGGGGAGCGGCGCCTGGGCGCCTCCGCCACCAGGGACGTACCGGGGCTCCGCTGTTCGTTCTCCATGGCGCTCACTGTGCGTCAGTACGACGACCACATCCCGGCACCCAAAGCCGCGCGCGGACGGGGTTCACACCGATGGCCGCGAGTGCGACGCTGTGATCATGAGCCGTATCGAAGCGCCTCGCGACCAGGACACCGGGACCCTCGTCGACCGGCTGCTGGCCGGGCTGCCCGCCGAGGCCGTCCTGACCGACCCGGACGTCACGGACTCGTACGCCAACGACATGGCGAGCTTCTGCCCGTCCGGCACCCCCGCCGTCGTCGTGCTGCCGCGCACGGTCGAACAGGTCCAGCACGTCATGCGCGTCGCCACCGAACTGCGCCTCCCGGTCGTCCCGCAGGGCGCCCGCACCGGCCTGTCCGGCGCGGCGAACGCGTCCGAGGGCTGCATCGTGCTGTCCCTCGTCAAGATGGACCGCATCCTGGAGATCAGCCCGGTCGACCGCATCGCGGTCGTCGAGCCGGGCGTCATCAACGCGACCCTCTCCCGTGCGGTCAACGAACACGGCCTCTGCTACCCGCCGGATCCCTCCAGTTGGGAGATGTGCACGATCGGCGGCAACATCGGCACCGCGTCCGGCGGGCTGTGCTGCGTGAAGTACGGGGTGACGGCCGAGTACGTCCTCGGCCTGGACGTCGTCCTCGCCGACGGGCGGCTGATGAGCACCGGGCGGCGTACGGCCAAGGGTGTCGCCGGGTACGACCTGACCCGGCTGTTCGTCGGGTCGGAGGGCTCGCTCGGGATCGTCGTCAAGGCGATCCTGGCGCTGAAGCCGCAGCCGCCCCAACAGCTCGTCCTGGCGGCCGAGTTCGCGTCCGCGGCGGCCGCCTGCGACGCCGTGTGCCGGATCATGGCGGAAGGGCACGTGCCGTCCCTCCTCGAACTGATGGACCGTACGACCGTCAAGGCCGTCAACGACCTGGCGCACATGGGACTGCCGGAGAGCACCGAGGCGCTGCTGCTGGCGGCCTTCGACACGACGGACCCGGCCGCCGACCTGGCCGCCGTAGGAGCCCTCTGCGAGGCCGCCGGAGCCACGCAGGTGGTGCCCGCCGAGGACGCGGCCGAGTCCGAACTGCTGCTCCAGGCGCGGCGGTTGTCGCTCACGGCGCTGGAGGCGGTCAAGGGCACGACGATGATCGACGACGTGTGCGTGCCCCGGTCGCGGCTCGGCGAGATGCTCGAAGGGGTGGAGCGGATCGGCGAGAAGTACCGGCTGACGATCGGCGTCTGCGCGCACGCCGGTGATGGCAACACGCACCCCACCGTCTGCTTCGACGCGCAGGACGCCGACGAGTCCCGGCGCGCCCGCGAGTCCTTCGACGAGATCATGGCCCTCGGCCTGGAGCTCGGCGGCACCATCACCGGCGAACACGGTGTCGGTGTCCTGAAGAAGGAGTGGCTGGCCCGCGAGATCGGCCCGGTGGGCGTGGAGATGCAGCGGGCGGTCAAGGCGACCTTCGACCCGCTGGGGATCCTCAATCCCGGCAAGCTGTTCTGACCCCGCGGTTCGACTTCCCTACGGCTCACTCCCCGTCCCGCGACTCGTCCGACGGCCACGGGTCGCGCAGCCACAGATCGTCGGCCGGGGTCGGTGCGAGCAGCTCGGCCAGGCCGGCGTCGATGCCGAGCTGCTCGGCCTCAGAGCCCGGGGGTACCACCCGCAGGGTGCGCTCCAGCCACGCCGACACCTGGGCGGCCGGGGCCTCCAGGAGGGCGTCCCCGTCGGGTGAACTCAGCGCCATCAGGACGACACTGCGCCGCTCCACCTTCGTCGGCCACACCCGCACGTCCCCGTGCCCGCACGGCCGGAACACCCCCTCGACGAGCAGTTCGCGGGCGAACGTCCAGTTCACGGGGTGCTCGGAGTTGATGTGGAAGGAGATGTGGACGGCGTACGGATCGTCGGTGCGGTAGCTCAGCCGGGCCGGTACCGGAATGCTCCGCTCCGGCGACAGGATGAGTTTGAGCTCCAACTCCCGCTCTACGACTGTGTGCATGACGTGTGTCTCCTCTCGCTGACCGGGCCCTGCGGTGGGCCCGTACGAGTGGAGAGGGCGTGCGGGCGGAAGCATTACGCGAGTTCGGGAATCTTTTTTTTCCGCGCCGCGTCACGAAGGCTTCGCGGGGCTTCGGAGCGTGTGGACTCCGTGCACGAGGTTGCCCGGAAAGGGGTGGGTCCGGCGGGACGGGCAGTGGCGGTCGCACGGGTCTGATAGATGTGGACACCCCCATTTGACCTCCGAGCAGATACGGGACGACGGACATGAGCGCCCCAACGCCGGCACCCGGTGACGACAGGCCCCGCGAGGGGTACTACCCGGACCCGTCCATTCCTGGCTATGTCCGGTACTGGAACGGCGCGGCCTGGGTGCCCGGCACCAGCCGCCCGGCGCCGTCGGACGGCCTGCCGCTCGGCGGTCCGGGCCAGTCGGGTCAGTCGGTCGAGGAGACCGGGCCGCACTTCTTCGACGAGGACCCGGCGCCGGACAACCGGGTGAACCCGGCGGAGGCGCAGCACGGCAGCCGCCCCGAACCGGCGGCCGCGTGGGGCGCGGACCGGGCCCACCAGAGCGGTTTCGGCGGCGACCAGGACCGCCGTGTCTCCTGGGGCTCCCCGGACCCGAGGGCGGGCGCGGACCCGAGGGTGCCCGCCGCCAACCCCGCCCACCCGGACGGCCGCGTCCCCGGCACGGACGGCTCGGCGCCGATCCCCCCGGAGGAACCGCCCAACCCCGGCACCTTCGTCCTCCGCCGCCCGACGACCCCGGGTGCGGACACCCCGGACGAGGGCACGACGACTTTCCGCCGCCCGACCCCGCGCACGCCTCAACAGGGCGGGGCGCCGGGGGCGCAGGGCGGGGGCGCGGGGGGCTTCGGCCCGCAGGGTCCGGTGGGAACCGGCTCCGCCGCCGCCGGCGGCTTCGGCCCCGGCAACCCCGTCGGCAACACCCCCTCCAGCGACCCCTCCGGCCCCGGCTTCGGCGCCGGAAAGGCGGCCGCCGCCCGCGCCGCACAGGCCCAGGCGGGCCAAGCGGGCACCGCCACCGGGGCACCCGCCTCCTCCGCTGCCTCCACGGCCCTCTCCGGGCCCCAGCAGCCCGCCCCCGGCGTCCCCCAGCAGTCCGGCCCGCCGCAGCCGCAGAGCGCCGCCGTATCCACTCCCATGGCCGCCGGTGTCGGCGGCGGGCAGCCCTCCTGGGCGCAGCAGGTGCATCGGCTGGCCGGGGAGGAGGACGGGCCCGTGGCGCCCTGGAAGCCGCCCGTCGAGGACGTGTTCCAGGCGGCGGCCCGGCGGCAGTCGGCGGCGCGGCCCGCGGGGCTCGGCAAGCGGCTGGTCGCGCGCCTGATCGACACCGTGGTGCTCGGCGCGGTCACCGCCGCGGCCGCCGTACCGCTGGGCACCAAGGCGATCGACCACGTCAACGAGAAGATCGACGCGGCCAAGCTCTCCGGCCGGGCCGAAACGGTCTGGCTGCTGGACGGCACCACGGCCGTCTACCTGGGCATCGTCCTCGCCGTGCTCCTCCTCTTCGGTGTCCTCTACGAGGCGCTGCCCACCGCCAGGTGGGGCCGCACCCTCGGCAAGAAGCTCTGCGGTCTGGAGGTCCGGGGCATCGAGAGCCACGAGCCGCCCGCCTTCGGCGGGGCCCTGCGCCGCTGGCTGGTGTACAGCGTCCCGGGGCTGCTGGGCATCGGCGTCGTCGGTGTCGCCTGGTGCCTGTTCGACCGGCCCTGGCGCCAGTGCTGGCACGACAAGGCAGCACATACGTTCGTAGCGGGATAGGGGCCTACGGCGTCCGGGGTAGCTGATTCCGTACCCCGGACGGCCGCTCGCCGGATGCGGAGCCGGGCGGTTCGCGGTCGACTCGGGCCATGAGCACCGAACCGCCTCCGGGCTCCGGCCAGCAGCCGCCGGAAGACGACCCGTTCAGGAAGCAGCCCCCTCCTGGCCAGGGATCGGGCTCACCGTACGACCAGTCCTACGGGAACCAGCCTCCGCAGCCTCCTCCATACGGCGGCGGTGGCGGTGGTGACCCCTACGGCGGCGGCTCCTACCCCACCGATCCGCTCTCCGGCATGCCCCCGCTCGCCGACAGCGGCCGGCGCACGCTCGCCCGGATCATCGACCTGATCCTCGTCGGCATCGTCGTCTGGCTGGTCACCTGGGCCTTCGGCGTGCACGAGTACGACGTCGGCTCCAACGGCGCGTCGTACGCCAAGTCGCTCGGGCAGTCGCTCATCGCGGCCGTGCTCTACATCGGCTACGACACCGTGATGACGGCCAAGGCGGGCCAGACACTCGGCAAGAAGTGGCTGGGCCTGCGCGTGGCCAACCTCGACAACGGGTCGACGCCGTCCGTGCAGACCAATCTGATCCGCGCGGCGGTGCTGTGGATCCCGTTCGCGTTCTGCTGCGCCTGCATCTGGACGGCGATCTGCGGCGGTTGGAGCTTCTTCGACAAGCCGTACAAGCAGGGGCTGCACGACAAGGCGGCCAAGACCGTGGTGGTCAGCACGCGTTGACGTGACCGGGGGACAACACCCGGGGCGCACACAGTGATCGGCGGGTCCGTGGTCAACGGACCCGCCGATTCGCGTGACTGGGGCGGCACTTGGCCTTGGGCTTGGTCTAGGGAGTGCTCCGCTCCCGTACCGGCTGCGCGGACGACATGGCGGCGGCGGAGACGGTCTCCCGCCGTACGGACACCGGCACCCGCTGGTGCGGCGGAACGGCCGGAGCCGCGGCCTGGGCTGCTGCGGCGCGGGTCCTCGGCTGCGGCACCGTCAGGGAGACGAGCAGCCCGAGGGCGAGCGCCGCGCATGCGATGACCGCGATCCCCAGACCCGAGTTCGTCTGTGACAGCAGCAGCATGGCGAGCGTCGAGAAGATCACCGTGAACGAACCGTAGGCGAGCTGTGCGGCGGTCGGACGAGGCATGGCAATCGAGTCCTCGTTAGGCGATGGAGGGGAGGCTGTGAAAGGGGGGTGCGACAAGGATGTCGGCCTGGTTTTCCGCCGGTTCCTGGCGTTCCGCCAAGCGACTCTATTCGGCTGCATGCCCGAGTGGAACGTGCAGTAAGCATGACCTAACACACAGCTCCGGTGCATGGGGGGCGCACGGAGTCATACCGTCCACCAAGTGGACGGATGCACGCGCCTGTTGAGCGATACACGAGTCGGCCGTGCGTGTCCGCAAAGCGGACCCCGGCTTCGTATAGTGCACTTGTCCTGTTCAAGTCAAGGTCTGTCTTTTCCCGTAAACCTCTAGTCAAATAACGTCACTTGACTATCACGCGTTCACCGCGCGCGGACCTCCATGACTCCAGGACCCCCCCTTCCGCGCGGTCGAGTGTGCGCAGGGGAGGACCTCAAGTGACCAGCAGACCCTGGACGTTCAGAGCGGCCGCGGTGGGCGTCGCCCTCGCGGCGGCCACCGCCACGTTCTCGACGTTCGCCGTGGCGGAGGCCGGTACCACGGCCAACTCCGCCAGTGTGGACCGGCACGACCCGGCACCGGTCGCACAGAAGGAGCACGACCTCGACGGCCCGCTGAGCAAGACGCAGGACGCGCAGCGCCAAGAGGCCCTGAACCAGGTCATATCCGGCAAGGCCTCGGTCAAGGACCGCAACGGCTCGCAGGTCGTCCAGCTCAAGAGCAAGGGCGGCAAGAGCAAGTACGTCGAACTGGGCCGCGAGCAGACCGACAAGATCTTCACGATCCTGGTCGAGTTCGGCGACCAGGTCGACAGCCGCTACGGCGGCACCGTCGGCCCGCTGCACAACCAGATAGCCGCGCCGGACCGCACGAAGGACAACTCCACGGCCTGGCAGGCGGATTACAACCAGGCGCACTTCCAGGACCTGTACTTCGGCACCGGCAAGAAAACCGAGTCCCTCAAGAAGTACTACGAGAAGCAGTCCTCGGGCCGCTACTCGGTCGAAGGCGAGGTCACCGACTGGGTCAAGGTCCCCTACAACGAGGCCCGTTACGGCTCCAACAACGCCTCCACCGGCGCCTGGTACGCGGTGCAGGACGGCGTCAACGCCTGGGTCGCCCAGCGCGAGGCCGCGGGTGACACGGCCGCCGAGATCAAGACGGAGCTGGCCCAGTTCGACCAGTGGGACCGCTACGACTACGACGGCGACGGCAACTTCAACGAGCCCGACGGCTACATCGACCACTTCCAGATCGTGCACGCCGGTGAGGACGAGTCGGCCGGCGGCGGCGCGCAGGGCGAGGACGCGATCTGGGCCCACCGCTGGTACGCCTTCGGCACCGACGCCGGCGCCACCGGCCCGGACACCAACCTGCTCGGCGGCACGCAGATCGGCGACACCGGCATCTGGGTCGGCGACTACACCATCCAGCCGGAGAACGGCGGACTCGGCGTCTACGCCCACGAGTACGGCCACGACCTCGGCCTGCCCGACGAGTACGACACCGCGGGCGGCGAGAACTCCACCGGCTTCTGGACGCTGATGTCGTCCGGCTCCTGGCTCGGCACCGGCAAGCAGGCGATCGGCGACCTGCCCGGCGACATGAACGCCTGGGACAAGCTCCAACTGGGCTGGCTGGACTACGACATCGCCAAGGCCGGCACCAAGTCCAAGCACACGCTGGGCGTCGCGGAGTACAACACCAAGAACCCGCAGGCGCTGGTGGTGCAGTTGCCCGAGAAGGAGGTCACCACCGAGGTGGTCACCCCGGCGCAGGGTGCCACGCAGTGGTGGAGCGGCAGCGGCAACAGCCTGAGCAACACCCTGTCCCGGACAGTGGACTTGACCGGGAAGTCGGCCGCGTCCCTCACGCTGGACGGCTACTACGACATCGAGGCCGACTACGACTACCTCTACACCGAGGTGTCGAAGGACGGCGGCACGACCTGGACCCCGATCGACGGCACGCTGGCCGACGGCTCCGCCATCCCGCGTGACGGCAGCGGCAACCCCGCGCTCACCGGCACGGCGGCGGCGTACCAGAAGCTGACGTACCCGCTGGACGCCTACGCGGGCCAGAAGATCGACGTCCGCTTCCGCTACTCGACGGACAGCGGGGTGGCGCAGAAGGGCTTCGCGGCCGACGAGATCACGGTGACCGCCGACGGCGCGACCCTCTTCTCCGACAACGCCGAGTCCGCCGACGCCGCCTGGACGGCGAAGGGCTTCTCGCGCATCGGCGCGTCCTTCACGGACGACTACGCGCAGTACTACATCGCCGAGAACCGTCAATACGTGTCGTACGACAAGGTGTTGAAGGTCGGTCCGTACAACTTCGGCTTCTCGACGACCCGTCCGGACTGGGTGGAGCACTACGCCTACCAGAACGGCCTGTTGATCTGGAAGTGGGACACCTCGCAGGCGGACGACAACACCAGCGAGCACGCCGGTGAGGGTCTGATCCTGCCGATCGACTCCCACCCGACGCAGCTGAAGTGGTCCAACGGCACGCTGATGCGCAACCGCGTCCAGGCCTACGACTCGCCGTTCAGCCTGTACCGGACGGACTCGATGACGCTGCACAACGCGGACGTCGCGACCAAGGTGAAGTCGCAGCCCGGCGTCCCGGTCTTCGACGACGGGAAGTCGACCTACTACGACACGTCGAACCCGACGGCCGGTGTCAAGATCACTGACACCAACACCCGGATCAAGATCGTCAAGGAGCCGCGTGACGGCTCGACGGTGAGCGTCCAGGTCGGCCCTTCGGCTAAGTAGTCGGTAAAAGCGCAGGTCAGAAACGTATCGGCGGTGACCCCCTGGCGGGTCGCCGCCGATCCGTGTTTAGGTGCGTCCTGTGCTTCGCTTATTGACACCGACCTCGATACCGACCCGCCAGGGGGTGTGACCGCATTGTCCGCAGGAGGTTTCTGCAGGCTGCCGACCGGCAGCGTGGTGGTGGCGTTGAACCTGCCCAGACCCGCCGCCCAGGGTGACGGCTGCGTCCGCGTTCTCGTCCACGCCCGCAACCGCGCCCGGGCCCTGACCAGGCTCCGCAACCTCGGTATGCGGGCCGTCTACCTGCGCGGCAACGCGGCCCCGCCGACCCCGGACGAGATCACCGCGGTCCTGCACCATCCCGACGGCCTGATATGGCGTACGGCCCCGGCCCCTGACAACGCTGTCGTGATCCCCGGGCCGGAGCTCCCGCAGGAGCTGTGGCATCCGATCCGTGCCTTGATCCGGAGGCCTCCGGCAGCGGCGTGAGGGGTTGTGTGTCGTCTGCGGCCCTGTGGGGGCTGGTCGCGCAGTTCCCCGCGCCCCTTCAGGGCGCGGCTGGCGCCGCGACGCGCCCCTCCACTCAGAGCCGGAAACATCCGCGCGCCCCTCAGGGGCGCGAGGAACTGCGCGACAAGCCCCCACCGGCCCGCAGACAACGGACCAGCCCCCACCGGCCCGCAGACAAGGCACTACCCCTCAAGGGGCGCGGGGAACTGCGCGACAAGCCCCCACCGGGCCCGCAGGCAACGGACGAGCCCCCACCGCCCCGCAGACAAGGCACTACCCCTCAAGGGGCGCGAGGAACTGCGCGACAAGCCCCCACCGGCCCGCAGGCGACGGACGAGCCCCCACCGGTCAACAGACACCGCACCGGCCCCGACAGGCGGACCACGGCGATCGACCCCATCCTGGGATGGCTCGGGGCAGCCTAGACCGCAGCGGAGGCCCCTTCGTGGCTACCGTCCTCTACCGCCTGGGGCGTCTGGCCTTTCGCCGGCGCTGGTACGTGACCGTCCTCTGGGTCGTGATCCTCGCGGGCCTCGGCTTCGCCTCCGCCAGGGCTGCCGACGCGCCCGCCACCACCTTCTCCACCCCGGGCGTCGAGTCCCAGCGGGCCTTCGACCTGATCCAGCAGCGCTTCCCCGGAGCGCAGGCGGACGGCGCCGTGGCCCGTGTGGTGTTCGTCACTCCCGACGGGCGGGAGATCACCACCGGCACGGACCGGGCGGCCGTCGTCCGGCTGGTCGACGAAGTCTCCGGCGGACCGCAGGTCGCGAGCGCGGTCAACCCCTTCCAGGCGGGCGCGGTCAGCAAGGACGCGACGACCGCGTACTCGACGATCACGTACACGGTGCAGGCCAGCGACCTCACCGACACCGCCAAGGACAACCTGGAGAACGCGGCCCGGCAGGCCCGTGACGCCGGCCTCACCGTCGAGATCGGCGGCACCGCGCTGGCCGCCGAGCCCGCGGCGGGCGGAGTGGGCGAGATCCTCGGCGTCGCCATCGCCGCCGTAGTGCTGCTGATCACCTTCGGATCGCTCGCCGCCGCCGGACTCCCGCTGCTGACCGCGATCCTCGGCGTCGGCATCTCGATGACCGCGATCACCACCCTGGCGAGCCCCCTCGGCCTCTCCGACACGACCGGCACCCTCGCCACGATGCTCGGCCTGGCCTGCGGCATCGACTACGCGGTGTTCGTCGTCTTCCGCTACCGCGAGGAACGCGCCAACGGCCACACCACCGAGGAGGCGGCGGGCCTGGCCGTGGGGACCGCCGGTTCGGCGGTCGTGTTCGCCGGTCTCACCGTCGTCATCGCACTCGCCGGGCTCTCCGTCGTAGGCATCCCGCTCCTCACCAAGATGGGCCTGTGCGCGGCCGGCGCGGTCGTCATCGCCGTCCTCATCGCGCTGACCCTCGTGCCCGCCCTGCTCGGCTTCTGGCCCCGTGCCGTCCTCTCCCGCCGCTACAAGACCACCGGCCGCCGCATCCAGGGCGTGGCCGGCAACATGGGCAGCCGCTGGGCGGGCTTCGTGCTGCGCCACCCCTGGCCGGTCCTGCTCGGCACGGTCGTCGGCCTGGTGGTCCTCGCGCTCCCCGTGCTCGGCCTGCAACTGGGCCAGTCCGGCGACGAGGCCAAGTCCACCGCGACCACCGAACGCCGCGCCTACGACGACCTCGCCAAGGCGTTCGGTCCCGGCTTCAACGGCCCGCTGACGGTCGTGGTGGACGTAACCGATTCCGCCCACCCGAAGGCTGCCGCGGCCACGGTCGCGCGCCGGATCGCGGCGGTACCGGGCGTGGTGTCGGTGACCCCGGTCCGCTTCAACTCCACCGGAAACACCGCCCTGTTCACCGCCGTACCCGCCGAGGCGCCCACCAGCCAGAAGACCGTCGACCTCGTCCACACCATCCGCGACGACCGCCCCGCGATCGAGACGGCGGCCCCCGGCGCGACCTTCGAGGTCACCGGCACCACCGCCCTCAACATCGACGTGGCCCAGAAGGTCAGCAGCGCCCTGGTCCCGTACCTGATCGTGGTCGTAGGCCTGGCGGTTCTCCTGCTTCTGCTGGTGTTCCGCTCGATAGTGATCCCGATCAAGGCGGCCGTCGGCTTCCTGCTCTCGGTGCTGGCCGCCCTCGGCTGCGTCGTCGCGGTCTTCCAATGGGGCTGGGGCGCAAGCCTGTTGGGCGTGGAGAGCACCGGCCCGATCATGAGCCTGATGCCGATCTTCCTGGTGGGCATCGTGTTCGGCCTGGCCATGGACTACGAGGTCTTCCTCGTCTCCCGCATCCGCGAGGCCTACGTCCACGGCAGCGCGGCCCACGCCTCGATCGCGACCGGGTTCCGCTACAGCGCCCGCGTCGTGACGGCCGCGGCCCTCATCATGATCTCGGTCTTCGCGGGCTTCATCACGGCCGGCGACTCGATGATCAAGATGATCGGCTTCGGCCTCGCGATCGCCGTCCTCTTCGACGCCTTCATCGTCCGCATGGCCTTCGTACCGGCCGTCCTCGCCATCCTGGACGACCGCATCTCCTGGCTACCGGGTTGGCTGGACCGCCTGCTCCCGAACGTAGACATCGAGGGCGAGACCCTGAGCCGCCAACACCCGGCGAGCGAGAGCGCCCCTTCAGGGGCGCGGGGAACTGCGCGACCAGCCCCCACCGGCTCGCGGACAAAAAGCGGCTAGACGACTGGCTTCCCGGTCAACTCCACGCCCGCCGCGCGCAGTTCCTCCAACGCCCGGTCGGTCGTCTCCTTCGCCACCCCAGCCGTCAGATCCAGCAACACCTGCGTACGGAACCCCTCCCGCACAGAGTCCAACGCGGTCGCCTTCACGCAGTGGTCCGTCGCGATCCCGACGACATCCACCTCGTCGATCTCCCGCGCCCGCAACCAGTCCCCGAGCGACACCCCGTTCTCGTCCCGCCCCTCGAACCCGCTGTACGCCGCCGCGTACGCCCCCTTGTCGAAAACCGCGTCGATCGCCCCGGAGGCGACCGCGGGCGCGAAGTTCGGGTGGAAGCCGACGCCCTCCGTACCCGCGACACAGTGCGCGGGCCAGGAACGGGCGTAGTCGGGGTTGTCGGCGAAGTGGCCGCCGGGCGCGATGTGGTGGTCGCGGGTGGCCACGACGTGCCGGTAGCCGGCGGGCGCCTGCCCGATCAGCTCGGTGACGGCGGCGGCCACATCCGCACCGCCGGCCACCGCGAGACTGCCTCCCTCGCAGAAGTCGTTCTGCACGTCAACGACGATCAAGGCGCGGCGCATGGTGGTGTCCTTCGACGAAGAGTGAGATTCGAGCCTAGAGACTTCGGCGGCACTACGGGAGGGCGTACCCCTGATTTTCGTACGGGTCTTAACCAGCGGGTCTTCATCGACGGTTCTTAACTACCCGACCGCAGATGCACGTACTCCGTCGGAAGAACAGCCTCCCCGCGCGACAACTGGGTCGCCGACAACGGCAGGTTGGCCCGCGCGACCGCGTGCCGGTCCCGTACGACGTCCAGCGGCTCGCGCGCGACGACCTCGCCGCCCTTGACCAGCTCGACCAGGAGTTGCCGGTCGGCCAGCTCTGCCGGGACCGGTCCGGTGCCGATGACCTCGGCTTCCGCGATCCCGTCGCCGTCCAGTCGCCGCGCGGCCCACTTGCGCCCGCCGATCGACGTCTTGCCGCCGCTGGACTTCTTCGCGACCGGCACCAGCGGAGCCTTCGGATCGGCGGACTCGGCACGCGCGACCAGCTTGTAGACCATCGAGCAGGTGGGGTGCCCGGACCCGGTCACCAGCTGGGTGCCGACGCCGTACGCGTCCACCGGCGCCGCCGCCAGCGAGGCGATGGCGTACTCGTCCAGGTCGGAGGTCACCACGATCTTCGTGTTGACGGCGCCCAGCTCGTCCAACTGCTGCCGCACCCGGTGCGCGACGAGCAGCAGGTCGCCCGAGTCGATGCGGACGGCGCCCAGTTCGGGCCCGGCGACCTCAACTGCCGTACGGACGGCCTCGGTCACGTCGTACGTGTCGACGAGCAGCGTGGTGTTGCGGCCCAGCGAGTCCACCTGGGCCTGGAACGCGTCGCGTTCGTTGTCGTGCAGCAGGGTGAAGGCGTGCGCGGAGGTGCCGACGGTCGGGATGCCGTAGCGGAAACCGGCCGCGAGGTCGGAGGTGGTGGCGAAGCCGCCGACGTAGGCGGCGCGGGAGGCGGCGACGGCGGCCAGCTCGTGGGTGCGGCGGGCGCCCATCTCGATCAGCGGGCGGTCCCCGGCGGCGGAGGCCATGCGGGAGGCGGCGGCCGCGATCGCGGAGTCGTGGTTGAGGATGGAGAGGATCACCGTCTCCAGGAGCACGCACTCGGCGAACGACCCCTCGACCCGGATGATCGGCGAGCCCGGGAAGTACACCTCGCCCTCCGGGTAGCCCCAGACGTCACCGCTGAAGCGGTAGGCGGCGAGCCACTCCAGGGTCTCCTCGTTGACGACGTTCCGCTCGCGCAGGAAGCCGAGGACGTCCGCGTCGAACCGGAAGTTCTCCACTGCGTCCAGGACGCGCCCGGTGCCGGCGACGACGCCGTAGCGCCGCCCCTCGGGCAGCCTCCGGGTGAAGACCTCGAAGACCGAACGCCGGTCGGCCGTACCCGCTTTGAGGGCGGCCTGCAGCATCGTCAGCTCGTAGTGGTCGGTGAAGAGCGCCGTCGAGGGAACGTCCACCGGCAGCCCAAGGTCCGCTGTGTTCATGGCAACGGATGGTACTCCCATCTCGTCACTCTGACGATTTGTGGGGTCCATTTGTGCGGAGGCCCCCTTGTGGTGGCAGCATGGCCCGTGTGACGTCACCCGCACCCCTGGAGATCGAACGCACCGAGTCGGCGGAGGAGGCCTTCGCCGTACCCGAGCCCGATGTCCCCTGGGTCACGATCGTCCACAACGACCCGGTCAACCTCATGAGCTACGTCGCGTACGTCTTCCAGACGTACTTCGGCTACTCCAAGGACAAGGCCCACAAGCTCATGCTCGACGTCCACCACAAGGGCCGCGCGGTCGTCTCCAGCGGAAGCCGCGAGGAGATGGAACGCGACGTGCAGGCGATGCACGGCTACGGTCTGTGGGCCACCCTCCAGCAGGACCGGAAGTAGCGACCCATCCCGATGCCAGGACATTTCGAACCGCTCCGCGACGGCGGCGCCGCCGTCGCCCTCGACGACGTCGAGATCTCGATCATCCGCTCGCTCGCCGTCCAGCTCCTTGAGCTGATCGGCCCCGGCCCGGGCGAGGACGCCTCCGACGACCCGCTCGCCGAACTCTTCGCCGAGGGCCCGAGCGAGCCGCCCGCCGACCCGGTGCTCCGGCGTCTGTTCCCGGACGCCTACACCGACCCGGAGCAGGCCCCCGACTCCCCGCAGGACGCGGAGGAACGGATGGCGCACTCCGCCGAGTTCCGCCGCTTCACCGAGAACGACCTCCGGGCCGGCAAGCGCGAGAACGCCCTCGCGGTGGTCCGCACCCTGGACTCGCTGACCCCGGGCGGCGACGGCGGCGCGATCCTCAAGCTCACCGCCGAGGAGTCCCGGCAGTGGCTCGGCTCGCTCAACGACCTGCGCCTGGCGATCGGTTCACGCCTCGACATCGCCGACGAGGACGACACCGACGACCTCTACCGGCTCCCGGACGAGGACCCGCGCAAGCCGATGGTGATGGCGTACCTCTGGCTGGGCGGTCTCCAGGAGACGCTGGTCAACACCCTGATGCGCTGACCGGAGCAGCCGTTCCGTTCGCTCAGCGGACCCTCAAATCCGGATAACGATCACGTCACCGCGACGGCCAGGAATGCTGGCCGTCGCTCCTTTTTGTCCACTTCTCCCTGTGGTGTGCGCCACAAATGTCCCCGCCGATCGCGATTCTGACCGTGATAGATCTTCACGACCGCCCGGCGGACGCCACCCATGTCCCGCTGGGTTCGCCATGCGGCCGACGGACCTCGGCCGGGCAGCTCCAAGTCCATGGGGGGATTCGGAGAAAGGCGCACCACACATGACCTCCGCTCAGGTCGAGACGGACAAGACCCCCGAGGAGGGGTACGAGCGCGGGCTCGGCAGCCGTCAGGTCCAGATGATCGCGATCGGCGGCGCCGTCGGCGTCGGACTGTTCCTGGGAGCCGGGGCGAACATCGCCAAGGCCGGCCCCAGCCTCATCTTCATGTACGCCCTCGCGGGCGTGATCATCTTCTTCATCATGCGGGCACTGGGCGAACTGCTCCTGTACCGCCCGGTGTCGGGCTCCTTCGCGGAGTACTCCCGCGAGTTCCTCGGCCCGTTCTTCGGCTACTTCACCGCCTGGACGTACTGGCTGATGTGGGTGGTCACCGGCATGGCCGAACTCACGGCCGCCGCCATCTACGTCAACTACTGGTTCCCCGCCGTCTCCCAGTGGGTGACCGCGCTCGCCTTCCTGGTGATCCTCTTCGTCGCCAACCTCATCTCGGTGAAGCTGTTCGGCGAGATCGAGTTCTGGTTCTCGATGGTCAAGGTCACCGCCCTCATCGGCATGATCGTGATCGGCCTCGGAGTCCTCACCTTCGGCTTCAGCAGCGCCGGTGACACCGCCTCGGTCGCCAACCTCTGGCAGTTCGACGGCTTCTTCCCCAAGGGCATCGGCTCCTCCCTGATGACCCTCCAGGGCGTGATGTTCGCCTACCTCGCCGTCGAGCTGGTCGGCGTCACCGCGGGCGAGTCCGAGAACCCGGAGAAGACCCTCCCCAAGGCGATCAACACCCTCCCGTGGCGCATCGCCCTCTTCTACGTCGGCGCCCTCACCGTCATCCTCTGCGTCGTCAAGTGGACCGAATTCGCGCCCGGTGTCAGCCCGTTCGTCGAGGCGTTCGCGAAGATCGGTATCCCGGCAGGCGCCGGAATCGTCAACTTCGTGGTCCTCACGGCCGCCCTCTCCTCCTGCAACTCGGGCATGTACTCCACGGGCCGCATGCTCCGCACCCTCGCGGACAACGGCGAGGCCCCGAAGGTCTTCAGCAAGCTGTCCGCCTCGAAGACCCCGGCGACCGGCATCACGATCTCCGTGGCCTTCATGGGCATCGGCGTGGTCCTCAACTACGTCGTCCCGGAGAAGGCGTTCGGCTACGTCACCTCGGTCGCCACCGCCGCCGGCATCTGGACCTGGCTGATGATCCTGATCAGCCACGTCCTCTACCGCCGCGCGGTCGACGCGGGCCGCCTCCCGGCCTCGTCCTTCCCGGCCCCGGGCGGCGCGAAGTTCTCCTACGTGGCCATCGCGTTCCTGCTCTTCGTCACCGGCCTCATCGCCTACGACCCCGACTCCCGCGTCTGCCTCTACGTGATGGTCGGCTGGACCCTCGCCCTGGGCGCCGGCTGGTTCCTCCTCAAGTCCCGCAACCCGCAGGTCACCGAGCGCCGCGACCCGGAGTTCGAGAAGGTCGGCTGACCCGCCCGATCCCGCCATATGGGCCGTCCCGTACCACCACTCGGTACGGGACGGCCCTTCTGCTTATCCTGACGACCATGCCGACCCTGACCATCACCCAGGCCCTCTTCGACCAGATCGTCGCCCACGCGCGCGCGGACCACCCCGACGAGGCGTGCGGGGTCGTCGCGGGCCCGGAGGGCGAGGGCCGCCCCGAGCGCTTCATTCCGATGCTGAACGCGGCCCGCTCACCCACGTTCTACGAGTTCGACTCGCAGGACCTGCTGAAGCTCTACCGCGAGATGAACGACCGCGACGAGGAGCCGGTGATCATCTACCACTCCCACACCGCGACCGAGGCCTACCCCTCCCGCACCGACATCTCCTACGCCAACGAACCCGGCGCCCACTACGTCCTCGTCTCCACCGCCGACTCCGACGAGGCAGGACCCTTCCAGTTCCGCTCGTACCGGATCCTGGAAGGCGAGGTCACGGAGGAGGAGGTCAAGGTGGTGGAGTCGTACTGATCCGGTCCTGATCTCGTACTCCGGATGAAATCCGTCCGAAGCGTGAGATCCCCTACCGAGGACCGGACAGGGAATCGATACGATGAGCCCATGGTTCTTCTCGACGTGAGCGACAAGGCGCCGGGCACGCTGCTCGTGGCGCGGCTGCACGTCGACCTGTGCCGGCTCAGCAGCGCCATCTGTTGACCCTCGCGCAGTCGCCGTAGGCCGTGCGCCCCGGCGCGCCCATGATCGTGCCGCGCGCCCACCGAGACCAGACCCCTTCCGCTTCCGACAGGAGCCCCTTGCCATGGCCATCGAGGTCCGCATCCCCACCATCCTCCGCACCTACACCGGCGGCGAGAAGGCCGTCGAGGGTGCCGGTGAGAACCTCGCCGCGCTCTTCGCCGACCTCGAGACCCGGCACACGGGCATCCAGGCCCGCATCGTGGACGGCGGCGAACTGCGCCGCTTCGTCAACGTGTACCTGAACGACGAGGACGTCCGCTTCCTCGACGGCATCAACACCAAGCTGTCGGACGGCGACAACGTCACGATCCTGCCGGCTGTCGCCGGCGGCATGCGCTAAGGCCCGCTGACCGCTGATGCGTTACGACTCCCCGCTGGCCGCGGTGGGCAACACCCCTCTGGTGCGCCTGCCGCGGCTCTCGCCGTCCACCGACGTCCGCATCTGGGCCAAGCTGGAGGACCGCAACCCGACCGGCTCGGTCAAGGACCGCCCGGCCCTCCACATGATCGAACAGGCGGAGAAGGACGGCCGCCTCACGCCCGGCTGCACCATCCTGGAGCCGACCTCCGGCAACACCGGCATCTCGCTGGCCATGGCCGCCAAGCTCAAGGGCTACCGCATGGTCTGCGTGATGCCCGAGAACACCTCGCAGGAACGCCGCGACCTGCTCAACATGTGGGGCGCGGAGATCATCCCCAGCCCCGCGGCGGGCGGCTCCAACACGGCGGTCCGCGTGGCGAAGGAACTCTCCGCCGAACACCCGGACTGGGTGATGCTCTACCAGTACGGCAACCCCGACAACGCGGGCGCCCACTACGCGACGACCGGCCCGGAGATCCTCACCGACCTCCCGTCGATCACCCACTTCGTGGCCGGCCTCGGCACCACGGGCACGCTCATGGGCGTAGGCCGCTACCTCCGCGAACACAAGCCGGACGTCAAGATCGTCGCCGCGGAACCCCGCTACGACGACCTCGTCTACGGCCTCCGCAACCTCGACGAGGGCTTCGTCCCCGAGCTCTACGACGCCTCCGTCCTGACGACCCGCTTCTCGGTCGGCTCGGCCGACGCGGTCACCCGAACCCGAGAACTCCTCCAGCAGGAGGGCATCTTCGCCGGCGTCTCCACGGGCGCGGCCCTCCACGCGGCGATCGGCGTCGGCAAGAAGGCCGTAGCGGCGGGGGAGTCCGCGGACATCGCCTTCGTGGTGGCGGACGGCGGCTGGAAGTACCTGTCGACGGGCGTGTACACGGCGGCAACGACAGAAGAGGCGATCGCAACGCTTCAGGGCCAACTCTGGGCGTGATGAAAAGGGCCTGGGGGCTATGCCTTCAGGGGCGCGGGGCTGCATCGATGTGCGGCTCCGCCGCGTGGGCGCGACCAGCCGCAACGGGCCCGCCCCCGACGCACAACCGTCAGCTGGTGAGGTGACGGACCTGATCCCACAGGACCGGGTCCACCACCCCCACCCGCCGCCGAAAGTCGGACACCGCCACTTTCCTCAACTCGTCGGTCTCCAGATAGCTGGCCCGCCCCCGCGCATCCCCAACGGCCCCCGGCGGCAAGGGAATTACCCCGCCCCGCTCCTCGTGATACTTGCTGGTGATCTTCGCGACGGTGACTTTCCGCCCGCGCACGGCAAGCACCAGACAAGGCCGATCCTTCGCAGCCCCGGGTTGATCCTCATAGGGCACGTTCGCCCACCAGATCTCCGCGGGCCGAGGCCGATCCCCCCGAACCCGTCGGGACGACCCCCGCCCCCACCCGTCGACCAGCGTGGCGACGAGCGCCAGCAACACCACCGCCGCGAGCGCGAGCCACCAGTACGTGTTCATACGAACGACCGTACCGGCGCGCAATCCAAGCCGCGCGCCCTCTTACAGACCCCACGCGCCCCGGTTCCAGCCGAACCGGTGACACCACAGGTGAGTTCCCCCACAACAGCCCTTGGCGGAGGAGCGACCGGCCCTTTTGCGCCTTACGCTCGACGGACCGCACGACCCCCGTCACCCAACTCCAGAAGTTACCCGCCAGCGGAGGTTTCTGCTTTATGAAGCTCACCGTCGTCGGCTGCTCGGGGTCGTTCCCGTCCGCGGAATCGGCCTGTTCGAGCTACCTCGTAGAGGCCGACGGCTTCCGGCTGCTCCTCGACATGGGCAACGGCGCCCTTGGCGAGCTGCAGCGCCACTGCGGTCTCTACGACCTCGACGCGATCTTCCTCAGCCATCTGCACGCCGACCACTGCATCGACATGTGCGCGTACTTCGTCGCGCGCTACTACCGCCACGACGGCGGCCGCTGCGACCCCATCCCGGTCTACGGCCCCGAGGGCACCGAGCACCGTCTGACCACGGCCTACGCCGACACCCCCACCGCCTCCTCCATGAGCGAGGTCTTCGACTTCCACACGGTGAAGCCGTCCACGTTCGACGTCGGCCCCTTCACCGTGCACACCGAGCGGGTCCGCCACCCCGTCGAGGCGTACGGCATCCGCGTCGAGCACGGCGGGCGGTCCCTGACGTACTCCGGCGACACGGGTGTCAGCGAGTCCCTCGACGAACTCGCCCGGGACACCGACCTGTTCCTGTGCGAGGCCGCGTTCACGCACGGCAAGGAGAACATCCCGGACCTCCACCTCAACGGCCGCGAGGCCGGCGAGACGGCCACCCGCGCCGGCGTCCGCCGCCTGGTCCTCACCCACATCCCCCCGTGGACCGACCCCCAGGCCAACCTGGCCGACGCGCGCGAGGCCTACGCCGGGCCGGTGGAACTGGCGGCGCCGAGAGCGTCGTACGAGATCTAGCACTGCCTGATTCAGCACCGCGCACACGAAGGCCCCGGCACCAACTCGGTGCCGGGGCCTTCGTCATGGCCGTACGGGGATCACGCCTTGGTGAGGTCCTCGAGCTCCTCCTCGGGCTCGCGGCCCGGGGTGGGGAGGTTCCACTTGGTGATCGCGAAGCGGAAGACGAAGTAGTAGACCGCGCCGAAGACCAGACCGATCGGGATGATCAGCCAGGGCTTGGTGGCGAGGTTCCAGTTGAGGGCGTAGTCGATGAAGCCCGCGGAGAAGGTGAAGCCCGCGTGGACGCCGAGCGCCCAGGTGATCGCCATGGACAGGGCGGTCAGCACCGCGTGGATCGCGTACAGCACCGGGGCGATGAACATGAACGAGAACTCGATCGGCTCGGTCACACCGGTCACGAAGGAGGTCAGCGCGAGCGAGATCATCATGCCCGTGACGGCCTTGCGGCGCTCGGGGCGGGCGGTGTGCGCGATGGCGAGCGCGGCGGCCGGCAGGCCGAACATCATGATGGGGAAGAAGCCCGACATGAACTGTCCGGCGGTCGGGTCACCGGCGAAGAAGCGGGTGAGGTCACCGTGGACGACCGCGCCGCTGGAGTCCTTGTAGTCGCCGATCTGGAACCAGGCCACCGAGTTGACGAACTGGTGCATGCCGACCGGGATCAGACCGCGGTTGATCAGACCGAACAGACCGGCACCGAACGCGCCGAGACCGGTGATCCACTCGCCGAAGTTCGAGATGCCCTCGCCGATCGGCTTCCAGATCAGGCCGAAGAAGACACCCATGATCGTGCCGACGAACGCCATGATGATCGGGACGAGACGGCGGCCGTTGAAGAAGCCGAGCCAGTCGACCAGCTTGGTCCGGTGGAACTTCTGCCACAGCACCGCGGAGAGCAGACCCATGATGATGCCGCCGAGGACACCGGGGTTGTTGTAAGTCGCGGGTACGTCCGCGCCCTTGAGGATCTGCGCGTCGGTGACGGGGAAGGCCTTGAGCACATTGCTGTAGACGAGGAAGCCGACGAGCGCCGCCAGCGCGGTGGAGCCGTCGGACTTCTTGGCGAAGCCGATCGCGACACCTATACAGAACAGCAGCGGCAGGTTGTCGAAGATCGCGCCACCGGCGGTGGCGAAGACGGCCGTCACCTTGTCCGGCAGATGCAGCTTGTCGTGGATGTCGGCCTGACCGAACCGGAGCAGAATGCCCGCCGCCGGAAGCACGGCGATCGGCAGCTGTAGGCTGCGACCGATCTTCTGCAGGCCCTGGAACAGGCCGGATCCCCACTTCTTCGCGGGTGCCGCCGTTGGCGCGGTGGCAGTGCTCATGGACTTCCTCCATCGGGTGGTGGTCTACACCACTCAGTGGTGTAGACCTGTTGTAGCAGATGAAGTCCGCATAAAGGAACCCGCGAATCCTGCGACCGAATCGCTACGCGACGTACATGACGGCGTGCATGACGGCGTGCATGACGGCGTGCATGAAGAAGGCCCCCCGACCGATGGTCCGGGGGCCCAACTCGCTTGTTCCGCTTGCCTGTTCCGTCAGGCCTTGGTGACGTCCTCGCGTTCGTCCTCCGGCTCGCGCCCCGGAGTCTTCAGGTCGAACTTCGTGATCGCGAAACGGAAGACGACGTAGTACACCGCCGCGAAGCACAGCCCGATCGGGATGATCGCCCACGGTTTCGTCGCCAGGTTCCAGTTGATCGCGTAGTCGATCAGGCCCGCCGAGAAGCTGAACCCGTCGTGCACCCCGAGCCCCCAGGTCACCGCCATCGACACCCCGGTCAGCACCGCGTGGACCGCGTAGAGGACCGGCGCGATGAACAGGAACGAGTACTCGATGGGCTCGGTGATGCCGGTCACGAACGAGGTCAGCGCGACCGACAGCATCAGACCGCCCACCTCCTTGCGACGGCTCGGCTTCGCGCAGTGTGCGATCGCGAGCGCCGCAGCGGGCAGCGCGAACATCATGATCGGGAAGAACCCGGAGGTGAACTGCCCCGCGTTCGGGTCACCCGCCAGGAACATGTTGATGTCACCGTGCACCACCGTCCCGTCCGGCTTCGTGTAGCTGCCGAACTGGAACCAGATGGGCACGTTCAGGAACTGATGCAGCCCTACGACCAGCAGCGCCCGGTTGGCGAGACCGAACACCCCGGCGCCCAGCGCACCCCGCGCGCTCAGCCAGTCGCTGAAGTGCTCAAGACCGCTGCCGATCGGCGGCCAGACCCACAGCGCCACCGCCGCCACCGCGATCGCCACGAACGACATGATGATCGGCACCAGACGGCGGCCGTTGAAGAAGCCCAGCCAGTCCACCAGCTTCGTACGGTGGAACCGCACCCAGAAGAACGCGGTCAGCAGCCCCAGCACGATCCCGCCGAACACCCCGGGATTCTGGTACGTGAACACCGAGACCGAGTGATCGGCGGCCTGGCACCCGATGCCGGGCACCACGTTCGTGCCGCCCGTGCAGTCCTTCGGGAACTGGCGCAACACGTTGTAGTAGACGAGGAAACCGACGAGCCCGGCCAACGCCGTCGACCCGTCCGACTTCTTCGCCATGCCGATCGAGACACCCACACAGAACAGCAGCGGCAGCCCGAGCTGCCCGTCGAGCAGCGCCCCGCCCGCACCCGCCATCACCTTCGAGACGTTGGTCCACCCCAGCCCGTCGTCCCCGAACACGTCCGGCTGCCCGAGCCGGTTGAGGATGCCGGCCGCCGGCAGCACGGCGATGGGGAGTTGGAGACTGCGGCCCATCTTCTGAAGCCCCTGGAACAGGTTGTTCCAAAAGGTGCGCCCAGGACGGGCGGCGGCACTGTCGGCACTCATGGACGCCCCTCGGTAATGTGGTGTAGACCAGTTGGCGACGTGATCGTCACCATCATTCGGCACGCACGACATGACCGCTCGCGAAGCTGGGCCAACTGTGGGTTACTGCGACAAAGCGGTTCGGATCAGGGAGAGAACAACATGGCCACCAAGGCTGAGAAGATCGTTGCCGGGCTGGGCGGCATCGACAACATCGAAGAGGTCGAGGGCTGCATCACCCGCCTGCGCACCGAGGTGAAGGACCCCGCCTTGGTCGACGAGGCCGCCCTGAAGGCCGCCGGAGCCCATGGCGTCGTCAAGATGGGCACGGCGATCCAGGTCGTCATCGGCACCGACGCGGACCCGATCGCGGCGGACATCGAAGACCTGATGTGAAGCGCGGGGATCATCCCCGGCTTTGACCCGAGCGTCGACCCCGACTTCACCCGCGGTGTCACACGCTGAGGGGCTCTTCCCACCGCGGGAGGAGCCCCTTCCTCATGTACCACTAGGCTCTTCGCCATGTCTCGAATCGACGGCCGCACCCCCGAACAGCTCCGCCCCGTCACCATCGAACGTGGCTGGAGCAAGCACGCCGAGGGCTCCGTCCTCGTCTCCTTCGGCGACACGAAGGTCTTCTGCACCGCCTCGGTCACCGAGGGCGTCCCCCGCTGGCGCAAGGGCAGCGGCGAGGGCTGGGTCACCGCGGAGTACTCCATGCTGCCCCGCGCCACCAACACCCGCGGCGACCGCGAGTCCGTCCGCGGCAAGATCGGCGGCCGCACCCACGAGATCAGCCGCCTCATCGGCCGCTCGCTCCGCGCGGTCATCGACTACAAGGCCCTCGGCGAGAACACCATCGTCCTCGACTGCGACGTCCTCCAGGCCGACGGCGGCACCCGTACGGCGGCCATCACCGGCGCGTACGTGGCGCTGGCGGACGCCGTGACCTGGGCCCAGGGCAAGAAGCTGATCAAGGCCGGCCGCCAGCCGCTCACCGGCACGGTCAGCGCCGTATCGGTCGGCATCGTCGGCGGAGTCCCGCTCCTGGACCTCTGCTACGAGGAGGACGTCCGCGCCGAGACCGACATGAACGTCGTCTGCACCGGCGACGGCCGCTTCGTCGAGGTCCAGGGCACCGCCGAGGCCGAGCCCTTCGCGCGCGACGAACTCAACGCCCTCCTCGACCTCGCCGTCGCCGGCTGCGACGAGCTGACCGCCGTACAGCAAAAGGCACTTGAGGCCGCGCTGGAGAAGTAAGAGGCTTGGGCGGTCAGGTAAAGGGCGCACCAAGGTCGTACCAAGAGAGGCGGGCTGCGGGGGCAACCCGGCGGCCCGCCCCCGCGTCCCTACGCATACGGAACGGAAACGGGGAGTGGCCGCCGAGGCCCGCCCCACGGGGAGGAAACCGAACCATGGCCGCCGCAAGCCGACGAAGCCACAGCAGTCGCCGCCGTATCGCCATAGCCGCCACCGTCGCGGCGATCAGCCTGACCGCCGGCCTTGCCACCGGCTGCGACGCCGTCGACAAGGCCATCGACTGCGTCCAGACCGCCGACACCATCGCCGACAGCGTCACCGGCCTCCAACAGGCGGTGGAGAACGCGGCCGACGACCCCACCCAGACCGACCAGTCCCTCAACTCCATCGAGAAGGACCTCGACAAGATCGGCGACAAGACCGACAACGCGGACGTCAACAAGGCGGTCGACGACCTGAGCGAGGCGGTCGACAACGTCCGTACGGCGGTCAAGAACGGCGACGACACACCTGACATCAGCCCGGTCACGGACGCGGCGGGCGAACTGACGAAGGTCTGCACGTCGTAGTCGTCCGGCGAGGATTGGAATACTGAACGCCATGACACGCCTGATCCTCGCCACCCGCAACGCCGGCAAAATCACCGAACTGAGGTCGATCCTCACCGCCGCGGCCCTGCCCCACGACCTCGTCGGCGCGGAGTCCTACCCGGAAATCCCCGACGTCAAGGAAACGGGCATCACGTTCGCGGAGAACGCCTTGCTCAAGGCCCACGCCCTGGCCCAGGCAACAGGCCTCCCTGCGGTGGCCGACGACTCGGGCCTGTGCGTGGACGTCCTGAACGGCGCCCCCGGCATCTTCTCGGCCCGCTGGTCCGGCCAACACGGCGACGACCAGGCCAACTTGAACCTGCTCCTGGCCCAACTCTCGGACATCGCGGACGAACACAGGGGCGCCCACTTCGCCTGCGCGGCGGCCCTGGCTCTGCCGGACGGCACGGAGCGGGTGGTCGAGGGCCAGTTGAGGGGACGGCTGCGCCACACCCCGACCGGCACGAACGGCTTCGGCTACGACCCGATCCTCCAGCCGGAGGGGGACACGCGGACCTGCGCGGAACTCACGGCCGACGAGAAGAACGCGATCAGCCATCGGGGGAAGGCGTTCCGGGCGTTGGTGCCGGTGGTTCGGGAGTTGTTGGGCTGAGTGCGGAAGGGCGCGCTCCGGAGTCGGCGGCGCGCCCTTCACGAAATGGGCCCGGTGGGACTCGAACCCACGACACACCGGACCTAAACCGGCGCCCTCTAGCCAGCTGGGGTACGGGCCCACAGCGCGGCCTACTCTACTGTGCGCTCCTGCGAGGGCGTACGCGGAGATCGATTCGCGAAGGTCTTCGTCTGGCTGTGACAGGACGGGCACAGGTACCGCAGGTTCTCCTTCCGGTTGTCCAGCCGGTCCCCGTTGATGTGGTCGATCTCCAGAACGAGCCGCTTTCCCTGCCACACGTCACCGACACCGCAGGCTTCACAGATGTGCGGGACGCCCACGTCGTCGAGTGCCCGTCTCAGTTGCACCGTCTTGGTACGGGACGAACCCGATTCCAGCCGGACCAGAATCTGGGCGGCGGACTTACGGTCCTTGCCGGGAACGCCACGGCGGTGTCCCTGGCCGACGAAATGACTGATCGACAGGTTGTGGGCGGCCACGCTCCTCTTGAGGCGCTCACGCGCTGCCCCGTTGTCGACGATGCCGAGCAGCTTCAGGACACCCGCAAGACTCCGGGACGAAGCCACAGCAGGAGCGAGTCGTTCGTACGACAGGATTCCCGGGCTGTACCTGCGCCCGCTGACGAAGTGCGAGGTGTCGATCCCGAACTGGTCGAGTTTCCTGCGGATGTGGCCGTACGGGCTGTCGCGCGGATCGAAGCCCATGTACTCCAACATCTCCCGGATGCTGGCCGAACAGGCCGCGGCCTCCTGCAGAAGCGTCTTCGAGTAGCTTCGCCGCTCTCGTTCGGGCATCGGCTCGTCGATGAAATGCGAGGTGTCGATCCCGTAGTGCTCAAGCCTTCCGCGCAGGTAGTTGCGTGGCGTGCTGCCCATCGGAGCGTTCAGTCTGCGCATCAGATCGACGAGGCTCGCGGAGGTGGCTGCGGTACGGGCGAGCCGGTCGCGCGTGTATTTCGCGGAACTCATCCCCGGGCCCTCCGCTTGCGGCCTCGGTAAGTGTCCGTCACTGCATGGCAGTTGGGGCACAGCAACTGGAGGTTCTCCTGGCGGTTGTCCCACCAGTCGCCGTTGATGTGGTCCACCTCAAGCCTCAGCGGCAGACCGTTCCGCTCCGGCCCCGTGCAGCACATGGCGCAGCGTTCCTCGACGCCGGTCTGGAGCAGTGCGCGGCGCAGGCGGTCACCCGGCACTCTTCCGTCCTCTGCGGAGCGGAGACAGAGAGCGCCCCCGAGCGAACCTTTGGGACGCCCTCGTCGTACGGCCACGAAGTGGCTCGTGTCGATTTCGAGAGCGGCAATACGGCGACTGATGTGGGTCTGATTACCACCGACCTGGCTGATCCCGAGGTGTCGTACGACGTCCTTGACGCTGGTCGACGTCGCCACGGCCGCCCGAAGCCGCTCCTCGGTATGGCGAACCTGGTTCGTCGCGAAGTGGGAGATGTCGATGTCAGCTTCGGCCATCTTCTGGCGCAGATAGCGCCTGCTGCCAGGTGTGGGACTGCCCCCGCACCATCGGACCGCGTCATCGATGTGCCTCGTGCGGCTAGCTGCCTCTTCCAGTAACTGGCGGGTGTACCTGGCTGCCACGTTCCCCTCCGATCTCGACCACACGTTCGCGGCCTCGAACGGAGTAACGAGAGGCTTATCGGACAGTCACGCCCGAAACGTAAAGCGGTTGGTAGACTGCAAGTCGCTGAAGCCTTCCAGGAACGGACCCTTGTCCACCCCGGGAGGCTTTTTTCATGACCTCTTTCGCGGCAGCAGCGCACATACACGTACGACCAGCCACCCCCGCCGACCGTCCCACCGTCGAGCGGCTCTGGCTGATGTTCCGGCATGACATGTCCGAGTTCGGGACGGGCGAGCAGCTTCAACTGCCCAACCCGGACGGCACGTTCCGCAGCGAGCGGGTGGATGCGGCGTTCGGCGGCACGGATGGTGACTGGGCGCCGTATCTCTTCGTGAGCGGTGAGCGGCCCGTCGGGTTCGCCTTCGTGCGGGGGCTCAGTTCGGCTACCCGCGTCCTCAACAGCTTCTTCGTCGTGCGCGGGGCCCGGCGGGCCGGGGTCGGGATGGGGGCCGTGCGGGATGTCGTCGCTCGGCATCCGGGGAGTTGGGAGGTCGCTTTTCAGGACGCCAATCCGGGGGCCGTGGCGTTCTGGCGGCGGGTTGGCGACGAGCTCGCCCCGGGGGAGTGGGGCGAGGAGCGCAGGCCGGTGCCGGGGCCGGCCGACCTGCCTCCCGATGTGTGGATCTCGTTCAGGTACGGAGGTGCATAGAGACCTGGTCGGCTAGATGTCCAGGTCCTTGATGATCTTCGCCACGTGGCCCGTCGCGCGGACGTTGTACAGCGCGTGTTCGACCTTGCCGGACTCGTCCACGATGATCGTGGAGCGGATCACGCCCATGTAGGTCTTGCCGTAGTTCTTCTTCTCGCCGAAGGCCGCGTAGGCGTCGAGGGCCTTCTTGTCGGGGTCCGCGAGGAGGGTGATCCTGAGGTTCTCCTTCTCGCGGAACTTGGCGAGCTTCTCCGGCTTGTCGGGGGAGATGCCGATGACGTCGTAGCCGGCGCCCGTCAGCAGTTCCAGGTTGTCCGTGAAGTCGCAGGCCTGCTTGGTGCAGCCGGGGGTCAGGGCCGCCGGGTAGAAGTAGACGATGACCTTGCGGCCCTTGTGGTCGGCGAGGGAGACCTCGTTGCCGTCGGCGTCGGGGAGCGTGAAGGCGGGGGCAACGTCCCCGGGCTGGAGTCGTTCACTCATCGCGCTAGCGTAACCGGGGGTGCTGACAGTGCACTCCGCGCGAGAGCTGACAGACTGTCCGGCACAAGTACCAGCAGACTTCGGAGGCCGTACGGTGACGGACACGTCGAACACGCCGGACACCAGAACCCCGGCGCAGATCGAGGCGGACATCAAGCGTCGCCGCGATGTCCTCGCCGACACCCTCGACGAGATCGGGGTGCGGGTGCACCCGAAGACCATCGTGGGCGACGCGAAGGCCAAGGTCGCGTCGAGCATCGATCACACCCTCGGCAGGGCGTACGTCGGCGTCAACCGGGTCGTGAGTGACGTCAAGGGTCGGTTCGTGGACGAAGAGGGTGCGCCGCGCGTCGAGCGGATCGTTCCTGTAGCCCTGGTCGCCGTCGGCGTCGTGGGCCTGTTCGTCCTCGGGTCCCGGCGTCGCAGTGGCCGTAAGGGCTGAAACCGTGGGTGACCCGCCCGCGTACGGACGGGTCCTGGGCAGGTAGGTTCGTGGGCGTGAGCGCCAAGAGAGACGAGCAGAGCACCCAGCACGACAAGCTGCCCATCCGGATGCTGCACGACCGTGTGCTCGTGCGGCAGGACAAGAGCGAGGGCGAGCGGCGTTCGGGTGGCGGGATCCTGATTCCCGCGACGGCCGCGGTGGGGCGGCGGCTGGCCTGGGCCGACGTCGTCGCGGTGGGTCAGAACGTGCGGACCGTGGAGCCCGGCGACCGGGTCCTGTACGACCCCGAGGACCGCGCCGAGGTCGAGGTGCGCGGGGTCGCCTACGTCCTCATGCGTGAGCGGGATCTGCACGCCGTGGCCGCCGACCGGTTCGAGGGGTCCGAGGACTCGACCGGCCTGTATCTGTAACCCCGTACCTTGAGGGGCTGGTGACCATCGTCACCAGCCCCTTTTGCCGTCCCTTTGCTACGTTGGAGGGGAACCCGACGAGACGCGCCGTACCGGGACAGCGACACGGAAAGACGACGCACCCCCGTTCAGTACGTACGTCTCGGAGGTGCCTGTCATGGCCTGGGTTCTGCTCGTCGTCGCCGGTCTGCTCGAAGTCGGCTGGTCGATCGGGATGAAGTACACGGACGGCTTCACGCGGCTTGTCCCCAGCGTGTTCACCGGCGCCGGGATCGTCGCCAGCATGCTGCTGCTGTCGTACGCCGCGAAGTCCCTGCCCATCGGTACCGCCTACGGCGTGTGGGTCGGGATCGGTGCCGCGGGGGCGGCGGTGCTCGGCATGGTGGTGCTGGGGGAGCCGGTCACCGCCGCCCGGATCTTCTTCGTGTCTCTGCTGCTGGTCGCCGTGGTGGGGCTGAAGGCGACCTCCGGTCACTGAGACCGGCGGTCACCCCCCCCGTAAAACCGGCTGTCACTCTTTCTTGCGACCCGTGCTCTGTGGGCCCGCCGTCGTCCCGCTGGTCGACGTGCCCTCGGTGGTGCCGTCCGTCGTGGTGCCCGTGGTGCCACCCGTCGTCGTGGTCCCGCCGTCCGTGGTCGTGCCCGTCGTGCCGCCGTCGGTGGTGGTCGTGCCGCCGTCCGTCGTCGTGCCGCCCGTGGTCGTGGTGCCCGTCGTGCCGCCGGTCGTCGTGGTGTCGCCGCCGGTGGTCGTCGTACCCCCGTCGGTCGTGCCGCCCTGCGTCTGGCCCTGGGTGTCCGGGCCGCCGGTGGTGGTCGTGCCGCCGTTGTCCTGGTTGCCCGTCGTCGCCGACTGGGTGGGCTGGAGGCTCGGGGGTGCGACCGTCTCGGCGCCGTCCTGGAGCTGGAGGTCGAAGTCGCTCGCCTCGGTGCCCTTGAGGGCGGACTTGGTGAACTGGGCCCAGATCTCGGCGGGCGCCCCGCCGCCGTTGACGCGGGGGAGGCCCATCGCGCCGTAGAGCGACTTGTGGGCGGCGGTGGTCGGGTCCTGGCCCATCACCGAGACGACCGTCGCCAGGTCCGGGGTGTAGCCCGCGAACCAGGCCGCCGTGTCCTCCTCCGCCGTGCCGGTCTTGCCGGCCGCCGGGCGGTCGGCGCCCTGGGCCGCGGTCGCCGTGCCGTTGTCGACGACGCTCTGCAGGACCGAGGTCGTGGTGTCGGCGGACTCGCGGCTCACCGCGCGGGTCGTCTTGTCGGCCGGCAGCTTGATGTCGCTCGTGCCGTCCTTGGTGATCTTCGAGATCATCGTGTAGGTGTGCCGCTCACCGTGGTTGGCGAGGGTGGCGTACGCCTCCGCCATGTCGAGGACGCTCGCGGTGGACGGGCCGAGCGCGATGGACGGGGTGGCGGTCAGGTCCGGGGTGTCGGACGGGATGCCGAGGTCGATCGCCGTCCGCTTCACCTTGTCGGGGCCCACGTCGACCGCCATCTGCGCGTACACCGAGTTGACGGACTTGTCCGTCGCCGTACGGACGGTGATGTCGCCGTACGAGGCCTCGTCCTCGTTCTCGGGGGCGTACGAGCCGCCGTTCCAGCCTTCCACGGGGCGCTTGTTGGTGCCGTCGTAGTAGGTGTTCGGCGTGATCGTCTGGCCGTCCTGGGTCTGCGAGTCGTTCTGGATGGCCGAGGCGAGGACGAACGGCTTGAAGGTGGAGCCCACTTGGAAGTCGCCGCGGGTCGCGCCGTTCGTGTACTGCTTCACGTAGTCGATGCCGCCGTACATCGCGACGATCTTGCCGGTCTTGGGGTCGACCGAAGCCCCGCCCGCGCGCACGTAGTTGTCGACCTTGCGGCTCTTCTTGTCGAGCTTGGACATGACTTGGTCGTTGACGGCCTTCACGAAGGCGTCCTGCTTGCTCTTCTGGAGCGTGGTGGTGATGCGGTAGCCGCCCGCTTCGAGGGTGTCCGCGTCGACGATCTTGTTGGTGGTGAGGTAGTCCTTGATCGCGCCGACGATGTAACCCCGCTGCCCGGACATGCTCGTCGAGGCCGTGGCCTCCTTCGGCATGGGGAACTTCATGCCGGCGCGCGCGGACTCGGTGAGCCAGCCCTTCTTGACCATGCCGTCGAGCACGTAGTTCCAACGGGCCACCGCCGCGGCCTTGTTCTCGGGATGCGCCACGACGTCGTACTCGCTCGGCGCGTTCAGCAGTGCGGCGAGGTAGGCGCCGCGGCCGGCGTCGAGTTCGGTGGCGTCCTTGCCGTAGTAGGCCTGGGCGGCGGCCTGGATGCCGTAGGCGTTGCGGCCGAAGTAGCTGGTGTTGAGGTAGCCCTCCAGGATCTCGGCCTTGGACTCCGTGCGGTCCAGCTTGATCGAGATGAAGAACTCCTTCACCTTGCGGGTGACGGTCTGTTCCTGGCCCAGGTAGTAGTTCTTGACGTACTGCTGGGTGATCGTCGAGCCGGACTGGGTGCCCTTGCCGGTCGCGGTGTTCCACGCGGCGCGGACCATCGCCTTGGGGTCGACGGCGGACTCGGTGAAGAAGTCCCGGTCCTCGGCGGCCAGTACGGCGTGCTGGGCGTTCGCGGAGATCTGGGCGAGGCCGACGTTCTCCCGGTTGACCTCGCCGTCGCGGGCCAGTTGGGAGCCGTCCGCGTACAGGTACACGTTGGACTGCTTGGTGGCGAGCGCGTTGGCCGGCGGGATCTTGACCATCGAGTAGCCGAGGTAGAACGCGCCGATCAGCAGCGCGACGAGCGCGATGAACCCGGCGAGCGTCATGCGCCAGGTCGGGATGATCCGGCGCCATCCGGTGCGCTTGGGCCGCTTCGGCTTCTTGGGCTTCCCGCCCCCGGGCGCCCCGGGCGCCTCGGGTGCGGCGGCCGCTTCCGGCTCTCTCGGTGCCCAGCCCTGGTTCGGCTGCTGCGGCTGCGGCTGGTCGCTCATGTCGTGCACGGACTCCTGTTTCGCGTCGTACGGTCCCCTACGCCCTCGCGTACGTTCCTGTACGGCCTTGTGCGCTTCTGCGCCCCCAGACGAAGACTCTCGCACCATGCGTTCCGTTCCCGCCGATCGGCACGCACTTGCCCGGAAAATGCGTGGCGTGCGTCACCACCTGCGGACTAGGCTCCTGCGCTTCGGTGTCAAGAGGCGGTGGAGGGTGGTTTCTGTGGGCGCTGGGCGGTTGTACGCGGCCGTCGCGGCGGGGGGTTTCAGGCGGTACGCGACGTACCGGGCGGCGACGCTCGCCGGGGTGTTCACCAACACGGTCTTCGGTGTCGTCCTCGTCTACACGTATCTGGCGCTGTGGGACGAGCGGCCGCATCTCGGGGGGTACGACCAGGCGCAGGCGGTGACGTACGTGTGGCTCGGGCAGTGCCTGTACGCGACGCTGGCGATCCAGGGCGGCGGGTTCGAGAAGGACCTGATGGAGCGGATCCGTACCGGTGACATCGCCGTCGACCTGTACCGGCCGGCCGACCTCCAACTGTGGTGGCTGGCAAGCGACTTCGGGCGGGCGCTGTTCCAGCTGCTGGGCCGGGGCGTGATCCCGTTCGTGTTCGGCTCGCTGTTCTTCCCGATGGCGCTGCCCACGGACGTGACGTCCTGGGCGGCTCTCCTGGTGTCGCTGCTGCTGGCGATCCTCGTCAGTTTCGGCATCCGCTATCTCGCGGCGCTGAGTGTGTTCTGGCTGATGGACGGCACGGGCATCAACCAGGCCATGATGATCCTGGGGATCTTCTGCTCGGGCATGGTGCTCCCGCTGAACGCCTTCCCGGGCGTGCTCGGCGATGTCGTCCGGGCACTGCCGTGGGCGGCGCAGATCCAGATGCCCGCGGACGTGCTGATGGGGAAGACCGATCCGCTCCACGCGTACGCCTTCCAGGCGACCTGGGCGGTGGTGCTGCTCACGGCGGGGCGGCTGATGCAGTCGGCGGCTACGCGGAGGGTGGTGGTGCAGGGTGGTTGAGACGACCCACCGGAGCGAGTACCGGACGGAGGAACTCCCGCGCTGGCGCGAGGGGTTGCGCGCCTACGGGATGATCGCCGGGATGTGGATCCGGTCGAGCATGGCCTACCGCGCGTCCTTCGTCATCACCGTGATCGGCAACCTGCTGGTGACCGGCCTGGACTTCGTCACGATCCTGCTGATGTTCTCGCAGGTCCACTCGCTGGGCGGCTGGTCCCTGCCCGAAGTCGCCTTCCTCTACGGCCTGTCGGCGACCGCGTTCGGCATCTCCGACCTGGTCCTCGGCTCGATGGACGTGCTCGGCGCCCGCATCCGCGACGGCTCCTTCGACACGCTGCTGGTGCGTCCGGCACCGGTGCTGGCGCAGATCGGCGCGGACCGGTTCGCGCTGCGCCGCCTGGGCCGGATCACCCAGGGCGGCCTGGTGCTGGGGTGGGCGCTGTTCCACATCGACGTCAACTGGACTGTCGGGAAGCTGCTGTTGGTGCCGATGATGCTGGTCTGCGGCGCGGCGATCTTCGGGGCGCTGTTCGTGGCGGGCGCGGCCTTCCAGATCCTGGCGCAGGACGCGGCCGAGGTGCAGAACGCGTTCACGTACGGCGGCAACACCCTGCTGTCGTATCCGCCGGCCGTGTTCGGCAAGGACTTCGTGCGGGGCGTGACCTTCATGCTGCCGCTCGCCTTCGTCAACTGGGTGCCCGCCTCCTATGTGTTGGGGCGGCCGTACCCGCTGGATCTGCCGGCGGGGGCCGCGTTCGCGTCGCCGCTGGTGGCACTCGCCTTCTGCGCGCTGGCCGGGCTGGCCTGGCGGGCGGGGCTCAAGTCGTACCGAAGCACGGGGAGTTGAGGGTGACAGAGCAGGCGTTCATCGAGCTGGACCGCGTCGAGAAGGTCTTCGACGTGCGCAAGAAGACCGGGTTCATGAAGCGGGAACGGCGGCAGGTGCGGGCCGTCGACTCGATCTCCTTCGGCGTCGCCCGCGGTGAGATGGTCGGCTACATCGGTCCGAACGGCGCCGGGAAGTCGACCACCATCAAGATGCTGACCGGCATCCTCACCCCGTCCGGCGGCCGGCTGCGGGTCGCCGGCATCGACCCGTCGCGCGAACGCACCCGCCTCGCGCACCGCATCGGCGTGGTCTTCGGCCAGCGGACCACCCTCTGGTGGGACCTCCCGCTGATCGACTCGTACAACCTGATGCACCGCATGTACCGCATCCCCGACGCCCGTTACGCCGAGAACCTCGACCGCTGTGTCGAACTCCTCGAACTGGGCGCCCTGTTGGACGTCCCCGTACGACAGCTCTCCCTCGGCCAGCGGATGCGCGGCGACATCGCGGCGGCCCTGCTGCACGACCCCGAGGTGCTCTACCTCGACGAACCGACCATCGGCCTCGACGTCATCTCCAAGGCCAAAGTCCGTGAGTTCCTCCGGGACTTGAACGCCGAGCAGGGCACCACGGTCCTCCTCACCACCCACGACCTCCAGGACATCGAGCAGCTGTGCTCGCGCGTGATGGTCATCGACCACGGGCGCCTGATGTACGACGGCCCTCTCGCCGGGCTGCACGAGGCGGGGGAGAGCGAGCGGACCCTGGTGGTGGACCTGGAACGGGAGTTGCCCCCGATCGAGGTGCCGGACGCGCGGGTCGTGAAGGTGGAGGGCCCGAGGCAGTGGCTGGCGTTCCCGGCGTCGGAGTCGGCGGCTCCACTGGTCGCGCGGATCGCGGCGGAGTACCCGATGGTGGACCTGTCGGTACGCGAGCCGGACATCGAGGCGGTCATCGCCAAGATGTACGCGGAACAGGCGGAGAAAGCGGTGTCGTGAGAGACGGGGGCGGCGGTCTCGTGACCCCGCGTGAAGCGACCCGGTAGCCCTTCGTGAAATGAGCTCATAGCCCTGCGCGGAGTGACCTCGTAGGCTGCTCTGTATGACCGACGACGCAGTCCCGGAGCTCCGCGCATCCGACGCCGACCGTGAGCGAGTCGCCGAGGTACTGCGCGACGCCGTCGCGGAGGGCCGCCTCGACATGGAGGAGTTCGAGGAGCGCCTGGAAGCGACCTACAAGGCGCGGACGTACGGCGAACTCGCCCCCATCACCCGGGACCTGCCGGTCGCCGGGGTCACCCCGCCGCCGGTGAACATGGTCAAGGAGCCGGTGGACAGCGGGAGTTGGGCCGGGCGGATCGTCGGCGGCGAGGGGTCCTCGACCGGCGCCGTGGCCATCCTGTCGGGATTCCAGCGCAAGGGCCGTTGGACGGTCCCGAAGCGGTTCACCTGCTTCTCCTTCTTCGGCGGCGGCGACATCGACCTGCGCGAGGCGGACTTCGCGGACCGCGAGGTCGAGATCAACTGCATCGCGATCATGGGCGGAGTCCAGGTCACCGTGCCGCCGGGCGTCGAGGTCGTCGTCCGCGGCATCGGCATCATGGGCGCCTTCGACCAGAGCCAGGAGGGCGTGCGCGGCGACCCGGGCGCCCCGCGCGTGATCCTCACGGGCTTCGCCTTCTGGGGCGGCGTCGGCGTGGAACGCAAGGTGACCCGGGCGGAACGCCAGCGGCTCAAGGAGGAGCGGCGCCAGGAGAAGCTGGAACGCGGCTCGTCCGCCAAGCAGCTCTACGGCTCCCACCGCGACGCCCTGTCGGGCCTGCACGACGCCCACCGCGAGGCCATGGACGAGCACCGCGACGCGCTGCGACGCCGGCACGAGGAGCGCAGGGAACGGCACGAGGAGCGACGTGAGCGGCACCGGGAGCGGCGGGAGCGCAGGCACCGGGACTGGGACTGACTCGCCGGGTCACAGCTGGGCGGGGACCGCGCCCTTGAGGTCCGCCAGGTCGATCGTGCGGCCCATTTTCCGGTAGCCCCGGTCGCTGGGGTGGAGATGGTCGCCCGAGTCGTACTCCGAGGCGAACCTGCGCGGGGCGTACGGGTCGCGGAGCGCCTTGTCGAAGTCGACGACGGCGTCGTAGACCGTGCCCTTCCTGATCGCCGCGTTGACCTGCTGGCGTACGGCCTCGCGGGCCGCCGTGTACCGGAAGTAGTCGCCGAAGGGCATCAGGGTCGCGCCGATGACCTTGATGCCGCGGGCGTGGGCCTGGCGGACCAGGGTGCGCAGGCCGGTGAGGACATGGTCGGCCTCGGCGCCGTGCAGGACGTCGTTGACGCCGAGGTCGACGACGACGACCTTGACGTTCGGGCGGCCCAGGACGTCACGGGTGAAGCGTGCGAGGCCGCTCTGGTTCATGGCGGGGCGGCCGGTGAGGCTCGTGAGTATCTGGTTGCCGCTGATGCCCTCGTTGACGACGCTGTAGCGCGGCACGTCCTGCCCGGCGGCGACGGCCGCGCGCAGCCGCTGCGAAAAGGCGTCCGGCCAGCGGCGGTTGGCGCTCTCCGTCGAGGTGGACCCGTCGGTGATCGAGTCGCCGAACGCGACGACCGTGCCGTCCGCCTGGTCGCTCAGCACGTCCACCGCGGTCAAGTAGCGCCAGACCGCGGTGCGTTCGCGGTACGGCGTGCCGGTCGCGTCCTCGGCGTGGTCGCCCTCGGCGAGGAAGGAGATCTGTCGCGCGTACGGGTGGTAGGTGGCCGGTCCCGACGCGGTGGGGGAGTAGGTGGTGACCAACAGGTCGGCGCCCGAGGGGACTTGGAGGCGCACGGCGTCGCTGAGGGTCTGCCGCCCGGCCGGGACGGTGACCGAGGTCGCGCCGCCGAAGGTGAGCCGTCGCATGGTGCCCTCGGCCGCGGCGGAGCTGTTGTGGGCGACGGCGACGGCGATCGAGGCGTGCGTGACGGTGAGCGGGGACCGGCCGTAGAGGTTGGAGAGGGTGATCCGGGCGCCCGTACCGCCGGCGCTCGTGTGGACGAGGTTGCGCACCGAGCGGCCCGCCATGCCGGTCCGCTCCGTGCCGGTCTCGCCGCCGACCGGGGCGGCGGCCCAGGCGCCCACCCAGGTGCCGGCCGAGGCGGGGGCGGCGGAGTTGCCGCCGGAGCGTGAGCCGGCGGAGTTCTTCCCGTCGTCGCCCCGGCTTCCGTCGCCGGCGGAGGCCCCGACGTATATGCAGACGGAAAGGACCGCGATCAAGGTGATGATCGCGGACAGTAGGGCATAACCACGAGGCTTGGTCACGCGGTGGGTCTCCTCGGGTGAGTGGCAGGGCCCTGCCATTTTGCCCGATCGGGTGACTGCGGGAACTCCTGTTCCGTTCCGGGAGTCGGTCAGGAAGGGACAATATGTACGGTACCGGCGAACGGGTGGAGCGGATGGAACGTACCGAAGCGGGGGCGGTGGCGGGCACCGAGAGTGACGGGTCCCGCCGCACGATGACCACGTTCAGCGCGGCCGACCAGGAGCGACAGCGCGGCGTCCGCCGGATGAAACTGACGGCACTCGCCCTGTTGCTCTTCGTGGCCGTCGTCTACGTGCTCGCGAAGTGGGCGTCGAACTCGGGCGCCGGTCCCTGGGCGGGCTATGTCGCCGCGGCGGCCGAGGCGGGCATGGTCGGCGCGATGGCCGACTGGTTCGCGGTCACGGCCCTCTTCCGCCGCCCGCTGGGCCTGCCCATCCCGCACACCGCGATCATCCCCACCAAGAAGGACCAACTGGGCGTCTCCCTGGGCGAGTTCGTCGGAGAGAACTTCCTCTCCGAGGAGGTCGTACGACAGCGCCTGCGCGCGGTCGGCATCGGCAGCCGCCTCGGCGCCTGGCTGGCCGTACCGGACCACGCGGACCGGGTGACGGCCGAGCTGTCGGCGGCCCTGCGCGGCGCGCTCACCGTCCTGCGGGACTCCGACGTCCAGGCGATCGTCGGCGAGGCCATCACCCGCCGCGCCGACGCCCAGGAGATCGCGCCCGGGATAGGGAAGACGCTGGAGAAGATCGTCGCCGACGGCGGTCACAAACGGGTCGTGGACCTGGTCGTCTCGCGTGCGCACGACTGGCTCGTCCTGCACGACGAGCAGGTCATGGACGCGGTCGAGGGCGGGGCGCCCGGCTGGACCCCGAGGTTCGTCGACAAGCGGATCGGTGAGCGCGTCTACAAGGAACTGCTGCGCTTCGTCACCGAGATGCGCGACATGCCCTCCCACCCGGCCCGCGGCGCCCTGGACCGCTTCCTCGGCGACTTCGCCGCCGACCTCCAGTCCGACACGGAGACCCGCGCGCGCGTGGAGCGCCTCAAGGGCGAGGTCCTCGGCCGCGGCGAGGTCCAGGACCTGATCGCCAGCGCCTGGACGTCCGTACGCTCGATGATCGTGTCCGCCGCCGAGGACGAGCGCAGTGAGCTACGGCTGCGGGTGCGGGCCTCGCTGCTGTCGCTGGGCGCGCGGATGGCCGTGGAACCGAAGCTCCAGGCGAAGGTCGACGGCTGGGTCGAGGGCGCGGCGGTGTACGTCGTGACGACCTACCGCAAGGAGATCACCTCCCTGATCACGGACACGGTGGCCGGCTGGGACGCCGAGCACACCACCCGGAAGATCGAGGCGAACATCGGCCGTGACCTGCAGTTCATCCGGATCAACGGCACGGTGGTGGGGTCGTTGGTGGGGTTGTTGATCTATACGGTGACGCGGCTGGTAGGCGTGTAGGCGGGGTGTAGGGGGCGATTCCCGGGGGCACCCGGAGGGGGTTCGCTCGACGAGGAGGAACCCCGATGGCCAGTGCGAGTGCGAGTGAGGGCGCGAGTGCCGGGACCCCGGCAGGGAGTGGTGGTGGCCGGACGATCACCTCGTCCATCCCCGCCCGCCTGGACCGCCTTCCGTGGTCCCGCTGGCACTGGACGATCGTCATCGGGCTCGGCACCGTATGGATCCTCGACGGCCTGGAGGTCACGGTCGTCGGCAACATCGCGGGCCGCCTCTCCGAGCCCGGCAGCGGACTGCCGATCAGCTCCGGCCAGATCACCGGCATCGCGGCGGCGCTGTATGTGGCGGGCGCCTGCGTGGGCGCCCTGTTCTGGGGCCGGCTCACCGACCTCTACGGCCGTAAAAAGCTCTTCATGATCACGCTGGTGGTGTATTTGGCGGCGACGGCCCTCACCGCGGCCTCCTTCTCCACCTGGTGGTTCTTCACGTTCCGCTTCCTCACCGGCTTCGGCATCGGCGGCGAGTACGCGGCGATCAACTCCGCGATCGACGAACTGATCCCGGCGTACTGCCGAGGCCGCGTCGACCTCATCATCAACGGCAGCTTCTGGGTGGGCGCGGTGGGCGGTTCGCTGCTGTCGATCCTCGCGCTGAACACGAGCATCTTCGCGGCGGACGTGGGCTGGCGGCTGACCTTCGCGCTGGGCGCCGTACTCGCCCTGGTGATCCTTCTCGTACGACGCCACGTCCCGGAGAGCCCGCGCTGGCTGCTGATCCACGGGCGGGACCGCGAGGCGGACGAGGTGGTGACGTCCATCGAGCGCCGGATCGAAGCCGAGCAGGGGCGTCAACTGCCGCCCGCCGAGGGCGAGATCACCATCCACCAGCGCAGGAGTGTCTCGTTCGCGGAGATCGCCCGCACGATCTTCCGCGACTACCCGAAGCGCGCCACGTTGGGTTTCTCCCTCTTCATCGGACAGGCGTTCCTCTACAACGCGATCACCTTCGGCTTCGGCGCGATCCTGACGAAGTTCTTCAACGTGCCGACGGGCAACACCGGTTACTACTTCGCGGTCATCGCCGTCGGCAACTTCCTGGGCCCGCTGCTGCTGGGCAGGCTCTTCGACACGGTCGGCCGCCGGGTGATGATCTCGTCGACGTACCTGCTCTCGGGGTTGTTGTTGTTCGGTACGGCCTGGCTGTTCGACCGGGGTTCGCTGAGCGCGACCACGATGACGGCGTGCTGGTGCGCGGTCCTGTTCTTCGCGTCGGCGGGCGCGTCCAGCGCGTACCTGACGGTCTCGGAGATCTTCCCGATGGAGACCCGGGCGATGTCGATCGCCTTCTTCTACGCCCTGGGTACGGCGGCCGGTGGCATCAGCGGGCCGCTGCTCTTCGCGGACCTCACGGGGACGGGGAAGGTCGGCGACACGGTCCTCGCGTTCCAGATCGGGGCGGTGCTGATGTGTGCGGCGGGGCTGGTGGCGGCGGTGCTGGCGGTGCGGGCGGAGGGGCGGTCGCTGGAGGACGTGGCCCGGCCGTTGACGGCGGTCGACGCGAAACCGGCTTCGGCATCCCCGTGACCCCGGGGATCTGAGTACTCGTACTCTGTCGCGGTTCCGGCCGCGGAGGAACCCTCGTACACATGACCGAGAAGCTGCTGAGCCCCCTGCGGACGCGCCCCTGGCCGGAACGCTGGCTGACCCGGACGCTCGGGGCGGGGGTCGCGGCGGCGGCGTACGCCGGGTGCGTTCCGTCGGGATCGGTGCCGGTGTCGGTGTCGGGCGAGGTGTCCGGTGGTGGTGGGGTGCTGCTCGCGGTGATCCTGGTGTGTCTGGCGGGCTACTTCGGTCACCGGGACGATCTGGCCTGGCCGTTGCTGCTGGTGGCGGTGCCGCCGACGGTGCAGATGTACGTGTCGTTCGAGTCGGAACAGCCGCTGGCGTGGGCGTTCGCGACGCTGGTGATCGCGGCGGGGGTGCTGATCGCGGCGACGGTGGGACGTTGTTTCCGGCCGCGCGAGGAGGACCCGACGGACGGTCTGCTGTGCGCCGCGGCCCATCGGCCGTGAGGAGGGGCGGGTTGTCGTCTGCGGGTGCGTGGGGGCTGGTCGCGCCCACGCGGCGGAGCCGCACATTGATACAGCCTCGCGCCCCTGGGTGGGTGGGGGTGCGGCTTCGTTCTGGGTGCGGGTGCGTTGTGGTTCGCCTGCGGTTTGTTGGGGGGCGGCGCCGCGCCGGGGGGTCTCCGTCCTCGGATTGGCGCGGGGGCTGTTGGTCATCGGCTCGGGCGTGCTTGACGCGCCAACCGCTGCGGGCGGACACCCCCCGACACGTCGCCTTGCCGCCGTACGCGGCCGACGGAGTCACGCCTGCCGGTCGGCGACCGCCCAGGATGCGAGGGCTACGGCGCCGGCGACCCCGAAGACGGCGGGCCAGGCGCCGATCTTCTTGGCCAGCGGGTGGGAACCGGCGAACGCGGCGACGTAGGCGACGGTGAGTGCCCCCGCCGCCTTGCCGCCGGCCCGCGCCCGCCACTGCTGGGCGGCGGTGGCGCCGGCCACGGCCAGGACGACCCCGCCGAGCTGTCGCTTCCTGGTCCAGCGGGCCACGCCGTACCCACCGATCAGTCCGCTCGCGGCGACCACCGCGCTGGGAACACCGCGGACGCTGGGGACCTTGGTCATGACGTGCCTCCTGGGGCGGCGGATCGGTTGATAGCAGGGAATCCTATCTGGTCGATAAGAGGCGCCTGTCATCGGCATAAGTGAATTATCTGAATTCAATTCGCATTGCTGTGGAACCTGAAATTATTGTGTCCACGTGACGATCCATTGAGATTCCGGTAAGAAACTCGATAATCTTGTCAACAATCGCGCCAACGGGCGGCCGGCTGCCCGCTGCGTGTTTCTCACCCCTGCCACCCCTGCTTGCGACCGCTGACGAGCGGGCGATCCATGCTGCCCACGTGGCGGGGACGTCGTTCTGGAATTGCCAGAACCGCTGGAATCGAAGGAGTCGTTCGTGAGTAGAGAAAGAACCCGCCTGGTGCGTACGAGACGGACCTGGCGCGGAATAGCCGGAGCCGTCACGGCAGTCGTGCTGGTCGGCGGCGGTTTTGCCGTGGCGAATGCCTCCACGGATACGCAAACGGGTAAATCGGCCGCGGGCGCCAAGCACCCGGTCGACAAGAAGGCCACCGGCACCGGTGCCGTGGTCAGCGCGGCCAACGAGTTCCTGAACACCCTGGACGCCGACCAGCAGGCGGAGGTGCTGCTGGACTTCTCGCAGGCCAACGCGACCGCGTGGTCGAACCTCCCGTGCGGCTCGACCTGCCGTCCCGGCATCCAGCTGGGCTCCCTGACGGACACTCAACTCGCCGCCGCCATGAAGGTGGTGAAGCTCGCCACGGGCACCGGCAAGGGCACCGGGTACGACCAGATCACCCAGATCCTCAAGGCCGACGACGTGCTCAACGCCGCACAGGCCACCAGTTCCGCCGGTCCGGCCCCGTCGGACACCGCGTCGAGCACGGCCTCCGCCGACCCGTCCGCGAGCGCGACGGCCACCGACGCCCCGACCGACGTCCCGACCGGCACCCCGCCGTCCGGTGGCGCCGGCGGTGGAATGGGCGGCTACGGCAGCGGCGTCTACTTCCTCGCGTTCCTCGGCACCCCCTCGGTGACCGGCACCTGGCAGCTGCACTTCGGCGGCCACCACCTCGCCGTGAACCAGACCTACAAGAAGGGCAAGGTGGCGGGCGCCAGCCCGTTCTTCGTCGGTGTCGAGCCCAGCAGCTGGACCGACGACGACGGCACCACTTACTCGCCCCTGGACGCGCAGCGCAACGGCATGCTCGCCCTGACCGGCAGCCTGAGCACGGAACAGCTGGCCACCGCCAAGCTGACCGAGTCGTTCAGCGACGTGCTCCTCGGCCCGGGTGAGGACGGCCAGTTCCCGGCGACCAAGGAAGGCATCAAGGTCAGCTCGCTGTCACCCAAGCAGCAGCAGCTGGTCCTGAAGGCCATCCACCCCTGGATCGCCAACGTGGACGACGCCACCGCCAAGAAGCTCATGAAGACGTACGCGCATGAGCTGAACGAGACCTACGTCGGCTACTCCGGCGGCACCGCGCTCGACACCCAGGGCGACTACGTGCGCATCGACGGCCCGGGTGTGTGGATCGAGTTCGTCTGCCAGAACGGTCTCGTCTTCCAGGGCAAGGTCCACTACCACACCGTGTACCGCGACCACACCCGCGACTACGGCAGCGAGTTCACCTTCTCATGACCCGACCGCGAACTTGGCTGACCACAGCGCTACTTCGCCTGGTGGCCGGGATCGCGATCGCGGTACCGGCGGCGCTCCTGCTCGGAGCGTCGCCGGCCGCCGCGCACCCGATGCCGCACTCGGTGGTCCAACTCGACGTGTACCAGGCCTCGGTGACCGCGCGGCTGGCGCTGCCGGTCGACGACTTCTCCCGGGCGAGCGGCATCGACCTGAACACGATCGAGTCAACCGCCCTGCCTACGAGGGCCGTTGCGATCCGCACCTACCTCGCCAGGCACATCCACCCGACCACCCTCAAGGGCAAGGCGTGGCAGGTCACCATCGGCACGCTGAGCCTCAGCCGCACCGAACAGACCTCCACCGGCCCGTACCGCGAGCTGATCGCGAAGGCCGTACTCACCCCGCCGGCGGGCGCCGACGTACGGCACTTCACCCTCGACTACGACGTGATCGTGCACCAAGTAGTCACGCATGTAACGCTGGTGTCGGTTCGTCAGGACTGGGCCGCGGGTCGGGTCGAGGGCGACGGCGCCACGCAGGTCGGCACCATCCGCCTCGACGTCCGGCACATGAAGGTTCCGCCGCTGGTCGTCGACCTCGGTGAGGGCAGCGTCTGGCGTGGCTTCGTCGCGATGCTCGAACTGGGCGGCAACCACATCCTCACCGGCACCGACCACCTGCTGTTCCTGCTCATCCTGCTGCTCCCCGCACCGCTGTTGGCGGCCGGCGGGCGCTGGAACGGCCTGGCCGGCCCCCGCGCGGCCCTGTCCCGCATAGGCCTCATCACGCTGGCCTTCACCATCGGCCACTCCGTCGCGCTGGCCGCGACCGCCCTCACCCGCTTCGAGATTCCCGGCCGGCCGGTCGAGGCGTTCATCGCGGCCAGCATCCTCGTCGGCGCGGTCCACGCGATCCGTCCGTTGTTCCCCGGCAGGGAAGCGATCGTGGCGGGCGTCTTCGGCCTGGGCCACGGCATGGCCTTCTCGTTCGTACTCGCCGAAATGCACCTGTCCACAGCCCAGTTGGCGACCAGCCTCCTGGCCTTCAACCTGGGCATCGAACTGGTCCAACTCCTGCTGGTCTGCCTGGCGTTGCCGTCGCTGCTGGTCCTCGCGAGGTTGCGTGTGCAGCCCGCGCTGCGGGTGGGCGGCGCGCTGATCACGGCCACGGCGGCCGTCGGCTGGCTGGCGGATCGGTTGGGGCTGTCCAACCCCGTCGCGCGGGTGGCCGACAGTGCCGGATCGCATACGACGGGGATGCTGGTGGGGCTTGCGGTGGTGGCGGTGGCGGCGGGCGTATGGACGGTGGTCATGCGCCAGCGCCAGCGCGGGCTGGGGGAATTGGGGACGGCGACGTAGGGGACGTAGGAGACAAGGACGTAGGAGACGCGGATGCGGGCCGGGGTGTGTGATTCCCGGCCCGTACCCGTGCTCAATGGCTCCCGTACCCGTGCTCAGTGGCTCAAGAGGAGAGCCACTCCGTGGCGTTGAGGGCGAGGGCGGCGTTGGTGGCGCCGGTGTCGTTCCAGCCGTCGTAGAGCGTGTTGCCGGACTGGCCGGTGCCGTCGTCGATCGGTGAACTGTCGCCCCAGAACGCGACCTTGCCGCTGCCGAAGGTGCTGGTGGCGAAGAAGGCCCCGGTGTTGCCGGAGTAACCGCTGCGGTACAGAAGTCCCTTGGCGTTCGCGTTGTCGGCGGGCTTGAGGGTGGCCGTGGTGCCGTTGGCGATGAGGCTCTTGGTGACGGTGCCGAAGGAGCCGTGCAGCACGGCGTTGCCGCTGTCGCTGATCGCGGCCGGGTAGCCGGAGCTGATGTTCAGCGAGTCGATGGAGAGGCCGAACGGGTCGGTCGAGTCGACGCTGTTGTTGGTCATCAGGTCGTTGAGGATCTCGACCGCGTCGTAGCCGTCGTTGTTGCGGTCGGACCCGGTGTGGTCGGAGATCATGAACAGCCCGCCGCCGGCTTTCACGAAGTTCATGATGGCGGTCTTCTCGGCGGTCGTGAACTTGATGTTCGGCTCGGGCAGCACGAGCGTGTCGAAGTTCGACAGGTCGGTCGCCGACGAACCCCCGTAAGTGAGCGCGCTGGTGGCCGTCTTGAGGCTGTAGTCGCCGGTCTTCTGCAAGGCGATGCCCCACGAGGAGAGCGCTCCGGTCCAGTCCTTGTCGGAGGAGGGGGAGGAGTCCTGCGACAACGGGTCGGGCTTGCTTGTCGAGATGATCCAGTCCGCGTTGCCCGCCTCCTCGGCGTGGCCGTCGTCGAACAGGACGCGGTGTGTGGTGGCCGCGTGCGCGGGGGTGACGGTGGCCGCCTGCACGGCGGCTCCCGTGGCGAGCATGCCGAGGACGGTGAGAGCGGTGGTGAACCTACGAGGGGACGTGAAGGTGCGTGCGCGTGTCATGGACTTGCCAAGGCTGAGCATCCGGTGAACCTCCGTGGAGTGGGGGATTCCATCAGTGGGGGGTGGAATGGAGAGGGGGTGCGGGTGCTGCGGATGTCGCTGAATGTGGTGAATCTTCGCGCGTAGAACGGTAGTTGAGTGATCACCGATCGACACAAGGGAGGACGGTACACAGGAGATCGGGGGCGTCGGGAGGGGGTCTTGGCGGTTCACGTAGATCTCTTACTTGGCGACCTGGAGCCGACCTTTCTTGGTCAACTCTTGATCGTCCTTGACCTGTTCGTGGCAGACTTGGACGCGCGGGGTGTGTGTGCTCGCGCGATGTCACGGCTGAACGGGGGACGGGAATCGTGTCGTGGGACGAGGAATGGGCACAGCTCAAAGCGGACGCGCTGGCACGGCAACAGCCGTCGGCGCAGATGCGGTTGAACCAGTTGCCGGCCGATCAGGGCGGCTCGGCCGGCGGTCCGGCCGGTGGTGGCGCGGACGGGTTCTCCGTCAACGCGGGCTCGGTCGACGGTAGTTCGCATCTGCTCATCGAGATCGCGGGAGTCCTGTACGAGGGACGCATGGACGGGGAGAACGCCACGATGACCCGGGTGCCCCGATCGCACCCGGACGTGGCCTCGAACGTCGAGGCGTTCGCCCGGTTCGCCCAGGACCAGTACACGGACGCGGTCGTCCTGCTGGCCGCGCTGTCGGGCAAGCTGAAGTCGGCGAACAACGCGTACACGCAGTACGACGGTGACGTACGAGGGCAGCTGAACTCCGTTCTGGTGGCGGGCCGTTACACCGAACCAGGGAACCGGTGATCCCGTGGCCCACCGTGAGGACGTCGAGTTCCTGGAGGACGCGAACCCGGCGCTCATCGGCCGTAGTGCCGCGGAGTTCACGCGTTTGCACAAGCTGATCGACACCACCGACGACGCCTTCCGTAAGGCGGTGAAGGTGGACTGGCGGAGCGACGCCCGCGAGTTGTACGCGAAGCGGCTGAGCGAGGCCAAGGATCTCACCGACGCCCTGTCGGAAGCCTTCCGCAGAGTGGGGAACGCCCTCACGGCGTACGCGGACGCGGTCACCACGGCCAAGAGCCACTACAAGAGCGGCAAAGCCAGCGAAGGCAAACTGTCCGAGGTGATGTCGCGGGAGGCCACCGCCGTCACCCCGACCGCCCGCGCCGCGGAGCCCATGAGGCAGTGGGAGGACCTCCGGGCCACCACGGGCGTCATGGATTGGTTCGCGGAACTGACGGTCGACATCGACGCGATCCGCGAGGACGCCGAGCGCTACTACAACCAGACCAGTGGCCACTACGGCGACGCCCTGCGCGTGGAGTCCGAGGCGCGCGAGACGTGCGTCGCGGACATCAAGGCCGCCAACCGTTCCCTTCCCGACTTCCAGAGCCCCATCGCGGACCCGGGTCAGTTCCTCAGGAACCTCGGCCCGTTGCAGGCCGAGGCCCGTCAGGCGAGCGACAACCCGTACGCCCAACTCCCGGGCGCCGGGCCGAAGGTGGACTCGATCCCCACCATGGGCGGGAACGTCGTGGTCAACGAGACGCTGTCCCGCATCCAGACCCGCATAGACGGATTGCCGGGCGGCGCCGAGGGCAACAACTACTGGCTGCCGTCCAACTCCGACGAGAGCCGCCGCCAGTACATCTCGGCCAACAGCGCCGTCATCAAGGCCGCCGCCCAGGACGCGGGCCTGCCGCCCGAGATGGTCGCCGGCATCGCCTGGCAGGAGGTCGAGGGCGATCCGGGCGTCCTCGACGACCTGGCCTACGAGGGCCGCAAGGTCCTCCCCTTCAGCGAGGATTCCGACCGCACCTCGATGGGACCCATGTCCATCCAGGTCCGCCGCGCCGCCGAGGTCCTCGGCTACGACCCGAACCACCTCACCGACATGCAGCGGGACGTCGTGGTGGACTCGATCAAGGACCCGGCCAAGAACATCTTCATCTCCTCGGAGTACCTGGCCCAGCTCAAGGCGGAGAGCGGCTTCGCGGATGTCCCCCCGGATCAGATGACCCGAGCCCAGCTACAGGAGCTGGCCGCTCGCTACAACGGCGGTCCCTACTATGAGGACCCCGCCGCCCAGGCTTACGGTCGCGGCTTCGACCGCAAGCTGGACGACGCCAAGGAGGCCCTGAAGTGACCAGCCCTGTCCGCCCCCCGACCCCCCACGCGGACGTACGGGCGCCCCGCCCCCCGCGCACCCGCGTCGCGTCCGCGCTCTGCGCCCTCGTCCTCACCCTGGGCCACCTGGTGACGGCCTACCTGACGCTTCTGGCCTACGCGGCCGACCCTGCGGGCCCCTGGGACAGCGAGACGGTCGCCCACTCGAACTTCGCGGCGGGCACCGCCCTGGCGCTCACGGCGGTTGCGGCGGGGCTGAGTTGGGCGTTCGTCAAGGCCGGATGGGTGCGCCGGTGGTGGTACGCGGTTCCGGCGGGGCTGGCGGTCGCGGCGGTGCTTCGGCTCACGTTGCTGGCTCCGGAGCTCTGACCGGTCGGTTCGGGGAAGAGGGGGGTGCCGGGCGCCGTGATGGAGGCGACCCGGCACCGGAGCACTGACGTGCGGTACTGACATGTGGTGCTGACGTGTGGTGCTGATGTGTTGTGGTGCTGCCGAACCGCCGCTTACCGGACGTCGACGAAGTCGCCGGGCGCTGTCGCCGCGGCGGTGGTGGCGGTGCCCGCGAAGACGTAGCGGTAGTAACCGTCGACCGTGGCCTTCGTGGTGGTCTTCAGGACGCCGGTGCTGTTGGTCTTGACCGTCTTGAGGGTGGTGTAAGTGCTGCTGCTCTTCTTACGGAACTGGAGCTTCACGGGCTGGGACACGTACCCCGCGTACTTGCCCGTCGACCAGTTCGCGCGGGCCAGCTTGCCCGTGACCGTGATGGTCTTGCCCTTCTTGACCGGCTCCGGCGTGGCGTTGGCGGTCAGCGTGGAGGCCTTCTTGATCGCGGCGGTGGCGACGTCGTCGTTGTAACTGGCGTTCGCGTACAGGTCCCAGGCCCCCAGGAACAGCTTCCAGGTCCCGGCCGCGCCGTTGTCCTTCATGTCGGTGGCGGGGTGGATGTTGAAGACGGCCTTGCAGGTGTACGTGCCCTGGGTCGCCGTCTCCGTGCAGTTGGGGTCGTCGTCCGTCCCCAGCCCGCCGGTGATGCCGTCCGTGGTCGAACTGTCGGTGCCCTGCCACAGGAAGGCCTCGGTGAGGGCGACGCCGCTCGCGTTCGTGGCGGTGTACGTGACGGTCACGGACTTCGTGCCGGTGGTACCGAGGACGATGTCCTTGCCCCCGTTGATGACAGCGTGCGAGAACTTGGTGTTGCCCAACGAGTCCCTGGGCTGAACGGACTCCGAGCGAACGGACTTCGAGGCGAAGGAGCTGAGCCCCGCCTCCACACCCGGACGCTCCGCCGCCTGGGCGGCCACCGGAAGAGCGAGCGCGGACAGAACGACGGCACCGGAGACAACGGCGGCGGCTGCAACGCGTATACGCATGAATCCCCCCACGGAAACCTGAGAGGCCCGCCCAAGTCTCCCCTTGGCCGGGCCTGTTGATCTCCGCATCATATGGACCCAGGTCGGAAATGGTGAAGATCTCTTGTGCAATAAGTGCGTAACGGGCTAGTAGGGCTTGGGGAGTTGGCGGCGCCCAGGCTCACGGTCGCGGCTTCGAACACCGGACACTCCTGGCTCCGGGGCTCTGACCTCCGGTCGGAAACGGGCGGTGGGAAGCGGCCGACGTCCTCAAATCTGCTCGGCAGCGCACGTCGTCCGCGGCTGGGCAGTGGCCCAACAGCACCAGACGCTCCGGCAGTTGGTGGCAGGATCTGCCGACATGGAATTCTCCGAGGTGGTCCGCCGGCGACGCATGATCCGTCACTACTCCGACAAGCCGCTGACCCCGGAGGTGACCGAACGCATCCTCGCCTCCGCACTACGAGCCCCCTCGGCCGGCTTCTCCCAGGGCTGGGCCTTCCTCGCCCTGACCGACCCGGCCGACCGCGCCCGCTTCTGGCCGTTCGTGCCGACTCGGGTGGAGAACACCCCGACGATGCAGTACGCCCCACTGGTCGTGGTACCCCTGGCGCACAAGGCCGCCTACCTGGCGCGCTACGCCGAACCCGACAAGGGCTGGGAGGACCGCGCCGAAGCCCGCTGGCCCGCGCCGTACTGGTACATCGACACGGGCATGGCCTCCCTGCTGATGCTCCTGACCGCGGTCGACGAAGGCCTCGACGCCTGCTTCTTCGGCATCATGCCGGAGCATCTGGGGCCGTTCCGGGCGGAGTTCGGGGTGCCGGAGGAGTACGACCCGATCGGCGGGATCACGGTCGGGTACCGGGCGGAGGATGCTCCCGAGCAGAGCGGGCGGGTCGAGGAACGGCGACGGGGCGTGGGGGATGTTGTTCATCGGGGGCAGTGGGGGCGGCAGGCCTGAGAGTGAATCGCTAGTCCGCCATCAGTGCTCTCTCAAGCCTCCTCGCCCCAACTCGCCTATCAGGCAATGCCAGGCTCCGGCTCGGACTGCGACGACAGGACCGTTTGCCTGCTTGGAGTCCCGCACGAGCACCCCAGCCGGGGTGAAGGCTGCCTCAACGCACTCGGTCGTATTGGCGCCGCTGTACGACGACTTGAACCAGGCGGGTTCGGACACAGCCTGTGGGCCGACAGACATTCACAGCTCCTTGCGGGCGCGATGGATCATCGTGGAGGAAGCCTCCATGTCCAACGCTTGTGCACGCAGATACTCGAACGCAAGTCTGTATCGGCTCAGTTCCTCCTCCTTCTCCAGAAAGAGGGAGCCCGTATGGAAGTCGACGTAGACCACGTCGAGGGTCGGCTCGGTGCCGCCGATGATGACGAAGCTGCCGAGCGCGGCACCGTGGGCGCCTTGAGAGAAGGGCAGCACCTGAAGCGTGATGTGAGGCGACTCGTTGGCTTCGAGGAGCCTGTCGAGCTGCTCTCTCATGGTCTGCGGCGATCCGACGACGCGGCGGATCACTGACTCATCGAGGATCGCCCAGAGCCGCGGGGGCTTCGGGCGAGTGAGGATCTCCTGCCGTTGCATGCGGATGTCGACCAGCCGCTCGATCTCGGTGGTCTCCAGGGGCACTTCGTTGGCCTTCTGCAGTGCGGTGCTGTAGGCGCGCGTCTGCAAGAGGCCGGGAACATAGACACAGGCGAAGTGATTCTCATGCACGGCCTCGTCTTCGAGCGTGAGCAGCAGGTTCATGCTCTCCGGGATGGAGTCGGCGAACGAGTTCCACCAGCCCTGCTGCTTGGCGTCCTTCGCCAGCCCGACAACGGCCTTGCGCTCGGACTCAGTTGCTCCGTACTCGCGGCACAGTGCATCAATGACGAGCCACTTGACCGGCCCGGCCTGGGTCTCGTACCTGCTGACCGTCGCCTTGGATACGCCAACGAGCCCACCTGCCTCTTCAAGGGTCATCCCCTTTCGGGCGCGCAACTTTCGCATCATCGCGCCTAGTTGGCGGCGGCGGGTTGTGGTCCGTTCGGACATTGGGCTCCTTCGCCATACACCGGGCGGCAGGCCCGGGGATCCTCATCAGGCTAGGCAGCGGATCAGCAGGCCCACCATCAGATTCACCCGATAGGTTCTCATGAGAAGTTACACAGTGAGAGTTCTCTATGTCATGCTCGCTCATAGACCGCTACGCAGTGCAGCCGTACAGACACGGCAGACGCAGCATGAGCGTGGCTAGGGAGGGAGGAATGGTCATGTCTGGCTACGAAGTCAGCGAACCTCGACTCCGGTGTGTGCTGCCATTTGAGGCGGCGCCGGCGGAAGTGCGCCTGCTTCGCAAGGCGGTAGTCAAGCAGTTGAGCCGCTGGGGCGCGCCCGTTGCTGTCGACGAGGCGGAACTGCTCGTCACGGAGCTGGCGACAAACGTCGTCAAGCATGTCGGCGAGGGCTCATCGGCGACCCTGATCCTTGAGTGGAGGGGTGGGCGGCTCCGCCTTGAAGTTCACGACAAGAGCCAGGCGATGCCCTCTCTCAAGTCTGCGGACTGCGACGAGGAGTGCGGACGCGGCCTCCACCTGCTTGCGGCGCTTGCCGCGGACTGGGGGACGGTCCTGACCGCAGTGGGTAAGGCGGTCTGGTGCGAGATCTCGATCGGCGCGGGGCGCGCATGTCGGCGAATTGAGCGGGCTGTTGAGGTACTTGAGAAGTACCAGGAGGCCGGCAGCGGTCTTGCCCTGCGCCGAACGGGACGGGTGGCAGGTCTCGGCGAGTCGGCCGTCGAGCTGATCGCGGATCTCCTTCACTGGACCGCCGCCCAGGGGCATGACCCGGACGACATCCTTGACCGCGCCCAGATGCACTACGAAGCGGAGGCTGCCTGATTCGCCATTGCGGCGCCGGCGGCTATCTGAGTGCTGCCCGCAATACCGCGCCGGCATCGTCCGAGGCGCCCCGCTCGTGGAGTTCCAGGGCCACCTGCATGACGTCTTGATCGCCTTGGTCCCGGCCATAGATGTGGATCAAGTTGTCAGCCAGGTGATGCAGTTGCTGTTGCCGGAGAGTGAGAAGGACCAGTGTGGTCTCGGCTGGACTGAGGACTTCCGTTGTCTGACGGAGCAGGGTCAGCGCCGCGTCCTGTCGGCCACCGTCATCCAGCTCCCCTGCCTGTGCCGCCACCTGCCGTGCCGCCGCCATATCCTTCTGGCTCCGCTGCCGGTCCCTTCTCCGGCGAGGGACCGGCAGCGGAGCCTGGAGTGGCTGAACTGTAAGACGTGCCTGCAGGCCGGCTTTGGCCGCGTCCAGTTCCGCGACGTCCGCCCGAAGCGCCGCGGCTTCGCGTCTTAAGGCGTCCGCTTCCGCAGCGGATTGACGTGTGAGCGAATCGATTCGCTTGCTCAGGTCGGTACATGTACTGCAGTGCTTGCGCTCCGCCGCTGCCACTGCGCGACGGGCCATAAGGTCCTCCAGAGCTACGCCGCCGACATCTTCGTTGCTCGCGGCGTCTGAGCATGCGGCCTTGTACAGCGTCTCGATGAACTCCGGGCCGGGGACGGTCTGGCCGCTTAGGAATCGGGACAGTGAACTGGGGTTGCTGTGCAGGCGTTTTGCCGCCTCTGCCTGTGTAAGTTCCTTATTTCCTGATTCGGTCGAAACTTCCGGCTTCAGTCGACAACACAGACTGCGGAGTTCGATGGCGAGAGCCCGCTTGCCAGGGGGAACGTCACTGCGGAACTCCTTCTCTATCCAACCGCGTTCACCTCTGGTGCCCCCGCCTGGTGTCATGCCCCTCTGCCTCCCCGTTCCAAGACCCCGCACTGCTCCGGCAATTGTGCCTTACCGGTCACGCGGGGCATGTTCTTGCTCTTTAGCGAGCAAGCGTTCCGGCACTGGACTTTCATTCGGTCTGTGGTGTCAAACTGAATGTGCCGCCCGAGAAGCGGGGGACGCGGAACCATGTATGCGCTGCTGGTTGCATCAGTCATGCAACGCGGTGTGCTGCATGCGACTTGACCGGAGGCGCTGATGGCATTGCCGTCCTATCAGGACACGAAGATCGGAAGTATGGCGCGGGGAGCGCTGTGGCTGATCGCGGTGGTGGGGGAGGGGAACATCTTCACCAAGGCCCAGTTGCGTGAGGCGTTCCCGGATGTCGCGCAGATCGACAGGCGGTTGAGGGACCTCCGTGATCACGACTGGCGTATTGATACGAGCCGTGACGACCCCTCGTTGCTCCAGCAGGAACAGCGGTTCGTGACCCGAGGAGCCGACGTCTGGATTCCGGGCAAGTCGAAGGCTCCGAAGCACAAGAACAGCCTCACCGCCGCACAGCGCGCGAAGGTCCTGCACGATGACAACAACTTGTGCCGGTCGTGCGGCGTCGGGGCCGGCGAGGGCTACGAAGACGGTGGCGGCGTCGAACTCGCGAAGCTGAACGTGTCGCGCCGCAAGGTGCTTCACGCCGATGGAACCGAGGAGTACCAGCTCGTCACCGAGTGCAAGAGGTGTGGGGTTGGCGGCGGCACGGACCGTGAGGTCGACCTTGGAGCACTGCTGGACCTCGTGGAGGATCTTGCTCCCCTGGAGCAGAAGCTCTTCGCCAAGTGGATCGCCGCTGATCAGCGGACCTTCAGCCCGATTGAGAAAGTGTGGGGCATCTACCGGACCCTGCCCCAGGAGTCCCGTGCCGCCGTGGCCCAGGCCATCGACGACATGATCGGTTAGACGAGAGGACAGGAAAGTCATGCTGCGGGAATTCCCGCCGCCGCCGCGGGCGGCTGAGTTCAGCGAGCTCATCAAGAAGAGGCTGGAGGAGGTGAGGGCCACGGGAGGCACTCGGGAGACCGTTTCGGTCGACTGGAATGGGCAGCAGGCGTATGTCGATGTGATCGACCTTCCGCTCAACGGCCTCTACCTCAATCCCGGCACGCACCGTATCCGTGCGCAGAGGACCCACAACCCTCTCCGGGACCAGACTCTGGAAAAGGATCCCTTTGGTGAGGACGGCCAGGACTACCTGCGTTCCCTGTTGCAGGCCCGCCCCACCAATCCAGACCTGCGTGATCCTGACTTCGACAAGCTGAAGGAAGACCTGCTCAAGTTCGGCCAGAACGACCCCGGACTGGTCACTCACCACGGTGTTCTGGTGAACGGCAACACACGAGCCGTCGCACTGAGGGAACTTGGTGTGCAGTTCATGCGCGTGGGTGTGTTGCCGCCGTCTTTCACTCAGGCGGACATTGATGCCGTTGAACTGGCTCTCCAGCTCCGTCTCGACCAGCGGCGTGACTACACGTACGTCAACCGGCTGATTGCGATGGAGGAGCAGGCGTCGCTGGGGCGGACGCCTGAGCAGATCGCCAAGGAGTTCCGGATCAGGACGTCGACGTACCACCAGGAACGGTGGATCCTCAGCACGATCAAGGAGCTGAACGACCGCAGTAAAGGTGGCGGGGGCGTGGCTCTCCGGCTGGTTGACTGGGAAGGAGCCCAGGAAAGCCTCAAGGAACTGCAGCGCTTGTACGTGAAGCTGGAGACCCTTGACCGGGACCAGGCGGAGATCCTGAAGGAGTGGCGGCTGGCCGCGATTCTTCTGGATTTCTCGAAGACGGATGTGCGCCATATCGACGAGGAGTTCCTGAAGCACGGGTATCTGAGCGAGTCCCTGCCCGTGGACCTGCGGGAAGACGGAAGTGCAGGCCCGCAGCCGGCGGCCGTGTCCGTTCCCGGTCTTGATCTGGAGGTGCCTGCGGCTTCGTCGGCTGTGTCGACTGCCCGGGCGTTGAATGACCGGATCCTTCGTGCGGCGGCAGTTGTCCGCACGGGGCAGACGGAACTCCCGGACAGTGAGAAGGCCAAGGCGCAGGCTCTGCTCGACGAGGTGAAGGACGCCTTCGACAAGGCCATCGACAGTCACGGCCGGGATGCCCGGGTCCGCAAGCGTAAGCAGTTGGCTCCAGCTCGCCTCGCTGACGCCTGCGCCAACATCGATCAGTGCGTTACTGACCTCGTTCAGGCCCGTACGTCGCAGAGCCTTGATGAGGAAGCCTTCGACGAGGCTGTGGTCAAGCTTCGCGGCAGTCTCCGGAAGCTTGCCCAGCAGGCCGGCCGTGGTATCCCGAACCCTGGTGACGGTGTCTCCTGGCTCCTTGCGGCCGTCGCTGCGGAGGGACTTCAGTGACGGAGAGCGCAACGGAAACGTCCCTGCACTTGGGGTTCGACGCGACGCGTACGCGTGTGGTACTGAAGACCACCGATCAGTACAGGCAGGATCTCGTCCAGCTGGCCGCCCGGTTCCGTACCGGCGGCCAGCTTGGCCCGCTGACGGCTTCGGTCGCCCTTGACGAACTCCTCGCGGATCTTGGTGTCCTCAGCAGCTGGCCCCACCACGTGGGTGTCGAATGGGCGCCAGAGCTTCGGAGTCTTGTGGCTGGCGTGGTCCAGGACGCCAACACAGTCAAGGGTCGGTTGGCAGGGACTGGGGCGTATCCAGAAATCGCCTCTGCTGATGTTTTGAGCCTGCTCGGTGATACCTGGGAAGCAGAACTCAATTCCTTCCAGCGTCGGGATATCGCGAAGCTGCTTTCACTGGGCCACGGAGCCAACTTCAGCGTTCCTGGGGCGGGAAAGACTCGCGTGGCGCTCGCTGTTTACGCCGCGCAGAAAGCTCAGCAGAAGGTCAGCAGGGTCCTCGTCGTATGTCCCAAGTCGGCCTATGAATCCTGGCGTTACGAGACTGCGGTGTGCTTCAGCTATCCGCTGCGGACCCATGTACTTGACGGTTCCCTTGACCAGTGGGCCGAGGTGCTCATCGTCAACTATGAGAGGCTCGACCGGTCGCTCTCGCTTCTGGCGGGCTGGTTGAAGTCGGCCCCTTCGATGATCATTCTCGATGAAGCGCACAGGATGAAGCTCGGGGCGCGCGGCACATACGGTGCCGCATGCATGGCGCTCGGCCCTCTGGCGGAGCGCAGGCTGATTCTGACCGGAACACCGGCTCCGAACGGATCCAAGGATCTTGAGAACCTGCTGGGCTTCGTCTGGCCAGGTCACGGGCAGCGTGCGGTGGTACAGGCCGTAGCCGGCGGAAATCTCTCCCAGGCGAGCGCGGTACTCAGGCCACTGTTCACCAGGACGACCAAACAGGAACTCGGCTTGCCGCCGATGAGACTTCGTACGCGGTACGTCGACATGCCGGACCTGCACGCCGAGATCTATAGCTCCTTGGTGGGAGGTATGAGCAGCGGTGCGGCTCGCGAGGATCTCAGCTCTCTGGGTAAGTCCGCTCTGCGGCTTCTCATGGCGGCGACGAGCCCGGCGTTGCTGCTGGAGGGAGCCACTCGCTATGAGCCGCTTGCCTACCAACTGCCCCCGCTGGAGATCCCTCTGGGTAGTTCGCTGTACTCCCTGATGCAGGATCTCCCTGACTACGAACTGTCGCCCAAGTACAAGGAAGTAGTGGCGATCGTCGCGGAGAACGCCAGACAGGGCCGTAAGACGCTGGTCTGGACGACGTTCGTACGGAGCTTGACGACCTTGGCGCAGATGATGGATAAGTACAGTCCGGCAGTGGTGTATGGCGGCACGCCGGACCGGGATGAGCAGTTGCGACGCTTCCGCGAGGATCCGAGTTGCACGGTGCTGATCTCCAACCCCGCGACGCTGGGCGAAGGTATCAGCCTCCACCACATCTGCCACGATGCTGTTTACGTCGACCGCGACTTCATGGCCGGGCGCTTTCTGCAGAGCCTTGACCGGATCCACCGCCTTGGACTGGCTCCTGATACCGAGACACGGGTCACGGTGCTCGCGGCGCGTAACACCATTGATGAGGTAGTCGAGGTGCGGCTGGAACAGAAGCTTGAGTTCATGGGCAAGATCCTTGATGACCCTACGGTGCAGCAGCTTGCAGACCTGGAAGAAGAGCCCTCGGTAGCGGCCGGTCTTGCAACGAGTGACATGGAGGCGCTGCTGCGGCACATGGGGAGCCGGTAGCTCTGAGAGACTTACCTTGTCGCCCCGGCCCCGAACACCTTCGGAGGTCTGGGGCAATGGGAGACTCGTGTGTCAAGTGTCCAAGAGTCGGCACGCGATCATGGCGTCTGGGACACTTGGGATCGGATTTGAGTCACTCCCGGAAGGAGCGCCATGCGTGCCAGCGGCCGTCAGCGTCCGCAGTTCGCCCAGCCGTTGACCTCTTTGGAGATCTGTGCTGGAGCAGGCGGGCAAGCCGTTGGGCTGCATAACGCCGGGTTTGACCACTTGGGTCTCGTTGAGTGGGATCCGCATGCTGTGCGGACGCTCAGGGCGAACGTTGGCGCTTGGCCGGGATGGGGCGGAAAGCGTACCGAAACGCTCGAATCCATGGATGTGAAGGAATTCCTTGGTTCCAAGGTGCATAAAAGCCTCGGTCTCAAGGAGGGGCAGCTCGATTTGTTTGCCGGCGGCGTGCCGTGCCCTCCCTTTTCTCTGGCAGGAAAAAGATTGGGGAAGGATGACGAGCGTGATCTTTTCCCGGATGCTTTGAGGATCGTCAGGGCCCTGATGCCTAAGGCGGTAATGATTGAGAATGTCCGGGGGATTTTGGAGCCTCCAGAGGTTTTCATTGACTATCGCAGAGATATTTTGAATGAACTCCGTGAACTCGGCTATGCGATTCCTGGAATCGACAAGCACCTTTCTGCCGAAGAGCAGGACCGGGTCATGCGCAAAGTCTGGCGCCGGATGGATGCGAATAATTTTGGCGTTCCCCAACTCCGCCCCAGGGCCATCCTTGTTGCGATTCGCGAAGATATTCTAAAATCTACGGATGTTCAATTTGTGTGGCCTGTCCGGCTCGATGGGAAACAGGCAACGGTAGTTGATGAGCTAGCCGAGAGTATGGAGCTGCGCTGCCGGGACTATTGGAACAAGAATCAGGACGGGCACCGGGCGAAGGCTGGTGATCGTACGGGGCGGCTCGTGTACGGGGACTGGCTACGCAAGGCTACTGAGGCTGCGGAGGCGGGCAAGGGAATCGCCCCGACCCTGGTGGGAGGATCAAAAAAGCATGGTGGCGCTGACCTGGGGCCCACTAGGGCTAAGCGTGCCTGGGAAGCGCTAGGTGTCGACGCCATGGGTGTCGCGAATGACCCTGAGGAGTGCGACCCCGAGCGCGACCTCTTCCGTCCAGTTGGTCCCATGCTGACTGTTCAGCAGACAGCCGTGATCCAGGGATTCCCGCTCGATTGGAAATTCCAGGGGAAGAAAACGGCTAGGTACCGGCAGGTAGGAAACGCCTTCCCTCCGCCTGTGGCTGAGGCTGTAGGGCGGGCCATTGGTGCTGTTCTGCGTCCAGAGCAGCGGGATGACCTACTTCACGGATACGAGTTGGAAACCGGTGGGGCTGCATCCAGCGTGTCAGACTCGGAGCAGATGGCGCTGCCGGTTTCAGGGGTGTCGAGAGTTCGTCGCCCGGCGCGCAGCAACCGCAGCTGAGATCGTGGTGGCGCAGACGTCTGACGGCTCGTGCTCCCAGAAACGGAGCACGAGCCAGCCGGCTTCCTTGAGTCGTTCGTCAGTATCACGGTCTCGCTCTACGTTGCGAACAACTTTTTCCGACCAGTAGCCTGAGTTCGTTTTCGGCGGAACGTAGTGTTCGGGGCAGCCGTGCCAGTAACAGCCGTCGATGAATACGGCAACTTTGACCGGGCGGAATACCAGGTCTGCTGTGCGGCGAAGGTCCGGTAGGGGGCGAGCGGAGACGCGGTATCGCAATCCTTGGGCATGAACCAGCCGACGGACCAGCTTTTCTGGCTTCGTGTCACGGCTCCGAATCGCCTGCATGTTACGGCGACGGGCTGCGGACGAAGCCCAGGAACCTTCTGGCGCTTCCCACTTGGGATCTTCGGACACACCGCAGAGCGTAGTCCGACGGGAGAGTGGATGGGGACGGGGGATATGGCTCGGGCTTGCGGCCCTTCTGTGCCCAACCGTCCCCTGCCGCCGCCATCACCCCTCAGGCCCCGTGACACTCCCCATAAGCCCGCCCCGACCCACACCAACAAGAAGCCCCCCGCTGAGGCGGCCAAACCACAGCCCGCCCCCGCGCAGCGAGCGTCGTCGCATACTGCGGCAACAAGTCGGCATCCCCAGGCGAAGCCCCCTCGGACGCAGCGAACGCCTCGTAGGAAGGCACCGTCCCGGTAACGATCCCAAGGTTCGGCGTCCCGCTGGCCGCCAGCTCCCGAAGCGACCCCTCTATCGTCGCGAGGTGCTCCTCGTGCGACGGATACTCCACCGCGAGGGACTCGTACGCCCCCACCAGCTCAGCCAACTCCCCCTCCGGCCAGTGCAACACAGCCACCGGGAACGGCCGCGACAACGCCTCCCGGAACGCCCCCAACTCCGCCCGCAGCCGCGAGATCTCGGCCTCAAGCTCCGCCGGGTTGTCGGACCCCAGTGACCACACCCTCTTCGGATCGTGCAGCTCGTCCAGCGATACCGACGACGAGTGCAACGTGTCCGCCAGCGTGTCCCACTCGTCGTGCGACACGCCCAGCATGCGTCGTACCCGGTGTCGGCCGAACAGCAACGGGTGGGTGGAGTAAGGGGGTTCGGGGACGTCGGTCAGGAGCAGCGTCACGCCCTCCGTGAACGTCTCCTGCGCCGCCTCCAACTCGTCGTGGGACTCCAGGGACTCCGCGACGATCACCCAGGGGGCGGCATCGCGAGGGGCTCCTGTCCGCACCCCGTCGATGATGGCCCTGGCCTCGGCCTCGTGGCCGTACTCCCAGAGGTTCGAGGCCTTGAGGGCCCGTACCAGATGCGGGGTTTCCAGGGCGTCCGCCGATGACAGCAGGCGGTCGTAGAGCGCGGTGGCGGCGGGGCGGTCGCCGGCCAGTTCCAGGTGGGCCGCGGCCTGGAGGAGCAGAGCTTCGGCGTCCTCGGGGTAGCGGGCGGCGGTCCGCTCCAGGCGGGCCGCTTCGGCGGAGTGGTCGACGTTCTCGGCGGGCGTGTCGGGGCGCATGAACGACACGGTACTGCCGATGCCGACGCAGATGGCGGCAAGGGCAGAGATATGCCCAGGTCGGCCGGTGAGAGTGGAGTGGGGGAGCGGTGAGGGACCCGCCGGGGGGCGTCCCGCGGGGAACGCCGGGTGGCTTCCCGGTTTCCGCCAGTTCTACGGCCCCTTCGTTTCTACGATCTCTCCATCTCCCGTTGCTTCACCCGACGCCCTATCCGACGCCCCATCCACCCCCACCCCACTCCCGCCACCCACAACCCCTCCCACCCACACCGCAACCCCCATGACCCCCAACCCCACCCCCACGATCCCCGCCCCCACATACAACGGAGCCGCGTACCCCCACCCCGCACTGATCACCAGGCCCCCCGCCCACGCCCCCACCGCGTTCCCCACATTCGACGCGGACACGTTCGCGCTGGCCGCCAGCGGTACGCCCCCCGCCGCGTCCGTGACCCGCGTGATCATCCCGGGCACCGTCGCGAACCCGAACACGCCCAGGAGGAAGACCAGGATCACCGAGGCGGGGCGGCTGCTCGCCAGCAGTCCGAAGACGGTCAGCGTCGTCATCAGGCCAGCCAGGGACACGATCAGGGTCAGGTCCCTGTCGCGATCCGCGCCCCGCCCGCCCGCGATGTTGCCGACGACCAGCCCCGTGCCGTAGACCATCAACAGCCACGCCACATCCGTCGTCGAGAAACCCGCGACCCGTGTGAAGGTGTACGCGAGGTAGCTGAACGCGCCGAACATGCCGCCGTAGCCGAGGGCTGTGGCCGTCAACGTCAGCCATACCTGGGTGGACCGGAAGGAGCGGAGTTGAGTGCGGAGGTCCGCCCCTCCACCCTTCGCTCCCGCCCATGCCGGAACCAGTACGGCTATCGCCACCAGCGCGACCGCCCCGATCGCCGTGATCGCCCAGAACGTCGCCCGCCAGCCCCACCGTTCGCCGACGAGCGCGCCGAACGGTACGCCCAGCACGTTCGCCACCGTCAGGCCGGCGAACATCGTGGCGACCGCGCGGGAGGCCCGTTCGGGAGGGACAAGGCGGCGGGCGACGAGGGAGCCGATGCCGAAGAACGAGCCGTGGCAGAGGGCCGCCACCACGCGGCCGAGCATCATCACGCCGTAGTCGGGGGCGAGCGCCGACAGCAGGTTTCCTGCGACGAACAGGGCCACCAGGCCTACCAGGACCGGCTTTTGGGGTAGTCCGGCTGTTGCCGCCGTCACCGCGATCGCGCCCACCGCGACCGTCAGGGCGTAGCCGGAGATCAGCCAGCCCGCGGCGGCGGTGGACACGTGCAGGCTGCGGCCGACCTGCGGGAGCAGCCCGGCGATCACGAACTCGGTCAGACCGATTCCGAAACCGCCGAGCGCCAGCGCCGGCAGGCCGAACCGCCCGCCGCCGTAACGGAGTTGGGGCGCCGGGGTCAGATCACCACCCCGTCGATCTGCAACGTCTGCACCGCCCCCGCCGCGAACGTCGCGCTCACCGTCTTCCCGCTCACATACGTGTCCGAGTGGGAGGCGTACAGATCGCCGCCGCCACCCGTCACCGTGTTCCAGCGCGGGACCAGGCCGCCCGAACCGCCCGCCACCGTCGTGAACTTGGATAGGTCGAAGGTCAACTTCGTCGACGACGAGCCCGTGTTGGCGGCGACGATCACCAGCCGCTTCGCCGACGCGTCGTAACCCGCCGCCGCGTAGCTCACGCCCGTGTCCAGGATGGTCATGCCGGGGCGGATGTGGCGGCTGAACTGGGCCATCACGTAGTACTTCGTCTGCACGGCGCCGGCCGCGAGCGTGCTCTGGTCGTACGCGATCATCGCCCAGCCCGAACTCGGGTCCATGACCTGCCAGTACGTCCACGCCGTGGGGTGCAGCCAGCGGAAGTCGTAGAGCAGGTTGCTCGCCATCGTCAGGCCCGTGGAGTCGCTGTCGCCGGTCTCGGAGTTCCAGAGGGCCTTGCCCGCCGTCGTCACCACGTCCGTGTAGAGCAGGTCCCTACGGCCGCCCGAGCCCTGGTAGCCGTGGACGTTGACGCGGTTGACGTACCCCTTCGTCGTCGAGCTGAAGGCGCTCCAGGTCGTGCGCGCGAGGTCGTAGCTCGTCTCGTCGGACGCCGAGATCTTCGTGCTCGTCAGGCCTCGGCTGTTCAACTCGCTGCGGACGTAGGGGAGTACGGCCGCCTGGACCGTCGAGTCCATGTGGCAGCCCTCCTGCGTGCCGGTCGCCGTCCACCAGCTCGACGAGGGCTCGTTGAAGGCCTCGACCGTCGCGAAGTTCACTCCCCAGTTGTTCTTCGCGTAGAGGGCGACGGACGCCAGGTGGGAGGCGTGCTGGCGGTAGTTCCAGGTCTGGAGGTTGTTGCCGCCGCCGGAGGCGCCCGACGGGTTGTGGTTCGAACACATCCACCACATGGGGGAGTTGGCGAACAGTTCGGTGGTGGCCCCGCGTGACGTCGCCTTCACCAGCATCGCCCGCTGGGTCGCGTCCGCGGTCCAGTCCCAGGCCGAGGACGTGGGGTCCTCGTTGTTCCAGTCCTGCCAGTAGCCCTCGATCTGCTTGAACGCGGGGATGTTCGCGGAGGCGACCATCGACTCGCCGCTCACCGAGTTCCAGCTGCACGCGCCGAGGTTGTAGCGGGCGATGTTCAGGCCGAGGCCCGGCAGCGAAGTACCGTTGTACGTCGTCGACTTGGTGGTGAAGAAGATGTCGGCGAAGTCGTCCCGGGCGCCGAAGACGTTCGCCCACCAGGCGAGCGAGGTGCCCCAGCCCTCCCAAGTGCCGTATTTCGTCGCCGGGTTGACCGCGATCGTCGCGTCGGCGCGTGCGGTACCGGTCGCCAGGGCGGTGCCGAGGAGCCCACCGCCCGCTGCGGCCAGCAGGGTTCTGCGTCGGATCATCTCTACTCCCGATTCGCTCAACCGCCGGTCGTCCCACCGGCGTCGGCCATCCCCCCGGCTCGTGCCAACAGGAAGCATCGGGTGTGGTAGGTGAGGTTGTCGAGGGTTGTGTCACCCCTTTCTAAAACCCGTGTACGAACGTGTGCGGAGGCTCGAACGGGCGCCTCTACGGCCAACCAGGGCCACGGGTCTGGTGAGTTCGGGAACCGGCCCTTATCGTGCGGCGCATGCGGGTCCCCGTCGTGCAGCACCACAGCCGTCGGCGCCGTGCGCTGCGCCGCCGCGCCCTGTGGACCGGCGGCGAGTTCCTCGTCACCGCCGGGGTCGTCCTGCTGCTCCTCGTCGTCCACCAGCTGTGGTGGACCAACCGCGAGGCCCGCCGCGACGCCGACCACCAAGTACAGGCCCTGGAACGGCAATGGGCGACACCCGGTGCGGTGAGCGGCGGCTCCCCTTCGTCCAGCACCGGCCTGGCAGGCGGCAGTTCACCGCGCCCGAGTACCGCAGCCGGTGGCTCAACCACGCACACCGGTTCCGCAGGTTCCACCACCCCCCGCCGCTCCCAGGCCTACGCCGTCCTCACCATCCCCCGCCTCCACCTCCGCGTCCCGATCGCGGAGGGCGTCAGCAAGCAGAACGTGCTCAACAAGGGGTACGTCGGCCACTACCCCGGCACCCAACAGCCAGGACAGGCAGGGAACTTCGCGCTCGCCGGGCACCGCAACACCCACGGCGAACCCTTCCGGTACCTCCCGCGACTGCGCGTGAAGGACACCGTCCAGGTCGAGACGAGCGCGGCCACCTTCACCTACACGGTCGACAAGATCCTGCCGCAGACCTCCGCCGCCGACTCCGGCGTCATCCGGCCGATCCCGCGCTCGATCGTCAAGCCGTCCTACGGCTACAGCCGCCCCGGGTACTACATCACCCTCACCACCTGCACCCCGGAGTTCACCTCCCGGTACCGCATGGTCGTGTGGGGCACGCTCACCTCGATGCGACCCCGCACGTGACACTGGGGGTCCGTGAACCCGATCCGTGAACCCGATTCCGGTCAGCAGGCAAGTACTGGGTGAACGCTGTCCCTTTCCTCTGACCACACGGACCGCCGATGACCGATTCCGACCCACTGTGCCGCCCCTCCTGGGGGAGCAGCACCACGAGACCGGACGCCACGAGACCGGACGCCACGAGCCCGGACTCCAAGAGACCGGACACCGCGATCGCGGACACCGCGCAGCCGGACGCCGTGCTGGTCGCGGCGTCGCTCGACGAACCCGAGCGCTTCGCCGTGCTGTTCGACCGTCACGCGCCCACCATCCATCAGTACGTCGCCCGGCGCCTCGGCCGTGACGCGGCCGACGACGTCACCGCCGAGACCTTCCTGACGGCCTTCCGGATAAGGGCCCGCTACGACAGCGGGCGGGCCGGTGTCCGCCCCTGGCTGCACGGCATCGCGGCCAAGCTGATCAGCCGGCACCGCCGTGAGGAGGTCAGGGCGCTGAAGCTGCTCGCCCGCACCGGCCGCGACCCGGTGGCCGAGACGTGGACCGACTCCGCCGACGACCGCGTCACCGCGCAGGCCGCGTCCCGGCCCCTGGCCAAGGCGCTGGCCGCCCTCTCCGAGGGGGACCGGCACGCCCTTCTGCTGTTCGCCTGGGCCGACTTCACCTACCAGGAGATCGCCGAGGCCCTCGACATCCCGGTCGGCACCGTCCGCTCCCGGCTCAACCGGGCCCGCAGGAAACTGCGCGTCACGGCGGGGCCGTACAGCCCGCTCGGCGAGTCCGGCGAGATCGCCGGTGCCGCCGTCCCACCGCTCGAACCGCACGTATCAGAAGGTGATCCCGCATGAACGAGTCGGCCGATGCACGCGCCCTGCGCACCGACGTCCCCTTGCGTGCGGACGTCCCCCTGCCCGACAGCGACCGGCTCGCGCCCCAACGCGCCCTGCTCACCGAGGCGTTCCGGCAGGAGGCCGCCGCCCGGAACCGTCCGCGTCCCACCATGGCCGTGCTGCCCAGCCGCAGGTTCGTCCTGCTGACCGCGGCGGCGGCCACGGGCCTCGTCGTCACCGGCGGGGCCGTGGTCTCCCTCACCCAAGACACCCCGTCCGCCGCCCCCACGCCGTCCGCCACCTCCGGCGGCCGTCAGCTGCTGTCCGCGCAGGCCTCGGCCGACACCCTCGAACTGGCCGCCGCCACCGTAGAGAAGATCGGCGCCACCGAGCCCGGCCCCAAGCAGTGGGTCTACGAGAAGACCACCTCCTTCGACCAGGGGACCCCCCAGAGCGCGGAGCAGTGGACCCGCTGGGACGGCACGGGCTCCGCGAGCCTGCCCGGTTTCCCACGCGCGGGAGACACATCGACCTTCGACCCGAACAGACTCCAGGTCTGGTACGGCCCCAACCAGGAGGAGAAGTGGAAGAAGGAGGGCTACGACGACCGGTCCCAGCGCCAGTTCTACCGCTTCCTCGCGACGCTCCCGAGCGACCCGGACCGCATGATGGCCGCGATCCGCAAGGAGCACGCCATCGGCGACATCAAGGGGGAGACCGCGGCCCAGCGCGACTGGCGGGAGATCGACGTCCTCTACCGTTCCGTCCTGATCCCGCCGAACGCGCAGGCCGGCCTGTTCCGGGCGCTCGCCAAGATTCCCGGCGCCCGGGTGGAGAAGGGCATCAAGGATCCCATCGGGCGAACGGCCATCGGCGTCACCGTGACCTACGCGACGCGCACCGCCTCGGGCTCGCAGGGCAAGCAGGAACTGTTCTTCGACCCGAAGACGTACGCGTACCTGGGGGAGACCAACCACGCTGCGCCGGCCAAGATCCCCAAGGGAGCCGACGGCCGCCCGTACGCGGTGGCGTCGCCCGCGCCGGGCACGGACCCCGACGAGATGACCACGGCCCGCGCCGCCTGGGGCGTCGTGAACAAGCCGGGGGAGCGGCCCTGAGATACACCCGGGGAGCGCCCCTGAGACACACCGGGGGCGCCCCTGAGACGCGCCGGGACGGGTGCGGGCGCGGACGGCCCACCCCCACCCCCGCACACCCGGCCGGGTACGGGCAGACACCTCACGCCCGCTCCCGCAACACCCCCACACTCACCGCGGCCACCACCGCGAGCCCCGCCGACACCACCATCGCGATGTCCGCACCGCGCGCGAGTCCGCCGCCCGCCGACGTGGCGATCGCGATGGTCAGCGCGACCCCGGCGCATGAGCCGATGTACCGGAACGTCTGCTGCGCGCCGGAGCCCATCGCGGCCCGCGCCGCCGGTACCGACTCGACGGACAGCAGCGGCAGCGCGGCGTTCAGCAGGCCGCTGCCCACGCCCGCGATCACCAGTCCCGGCAGCAGTCGTGTCCAGGAACCGGAGTCCAGGGCGCCCAGCATCGTCAGGACGCCGGCCGCGTGGAGGACGAAACCCAGGGCGAGTTGGTGCCTGGAGGAGATACGGCCGGCGAGGCGGCGGGCCTGGAGGGCGACCGCGAAGGACAGGCCCGACCAGAGGAGGAACAGCCACGCCGTGTCCATCGCGGACAGGCCCAGCGTCTGCTGCAACAGCGCCGGCAGGAAGCTGAACAGGCCGATCACCGCGAAGCCCGTGAACAGGCCGCCCGCCGACGAGGCGAGGAAGGGGCGGTGGCGCAGCAGGCTCAGGTCGATCATCGGGGTGGCGCCCCGGCGCTCGACCAGCGCGAAGACGCCGACGAGCACCACGGCCGCCAGCAACAGCAGGCCCACCTGCGCCCGCAGCCAGCCGTCGCGGCCCAGCGTGAGGGCGGCGACGAGGGCGACCAGGGCCAGCCCGAAGGTGACCGCTCCGGCGAGGTCGGGGCGTCCGCCGCGCGGCGCGCGGGACTCGGACAGGGTGCGGATGCCGAGGGCCGCCACGACGATCGCCGCCGCGCCGAGCACGGCGTAGATCAGTCGCCAGTCCGGCATCGCGCCCGCTACCAGCGGGCCGACGGCTATGCCGCCGCTGACGAACGCGCCCCACACGCCGGTCGCGTGCAGGCGGCCGCGCGGGGTCGGGAAGGCGTGCACGATCAGGCCCAGGCCGCTGGCGAGCAGCGCCGCGCTGGACGCGCCCTGTGCGATACGGGTCAGCGTGAACAGCCAGGTCGAGGAGGTGAGTGCGGACAGCGCCGTGGTGATGCCGAGCGCGAAGGTGCCGGCGAGGAAGATCCGGCGCCGGCCGTAGTCGTCGGCGAGGCTGCCCGCGACCAGGAGCAGCGCGGCAAGGCCGAGCGGGGTGCCGTTCAGGAGCCAGGCCTGGGCGGAGAGCGGGGTGTGCAGGGCGGCGGCGATGTCGGGGAGCGTGACCATCGGCGCGGTGTACGTCATCAGTGCCACGGCGGTGGCCGCGCTGGTCAGGGCGAGGGTGGCGCGGGGGTGCGGCACGCTCACCTCGGTGACCTCGTGCTTTTCGGGAACCTCGGCGAGGGTTCGTTCACTGAACCTAGTCATGTGGAGTACCGTAGCACTGAAGGTTCGTTCATTGAACCTACTTCTCGAAAACGTGGCTAAGGTGGGTGGCATGTCACTGGGCAAGGACTACGCGGGACAGCAGTGCTCGATGGCCGGCGCGCTGGAGGTGGTCGGCGAGCGCTGGACGCTGCTCGTCATCCGCGACGCCCTCTACGGCGTACGGCGCTACAACGACTTCCTGGCCCACCTCGGCATCCCGCGCGCGGTCCTCGCCAGCCGCCTCCAGGCACTCACCGCCGAGGGCATCCTCGAAAAGCGCCGCTACCAGGAGTCCCCGCCGCGCGACGAGTACGTCATCACCGAGCGCGGGATCGCCCTGTGGCCGGTGCTGCGCTCGCTCGGCCGGTGGAAGCGCGAGCAGTACGAGGAGACGCAGCTGCGCTACTTCCGGCACGCGGACTGCGGCACCGAACTCGGCTCCTACGGCGAGTGCCCCACCTGCGCCGTCGTCGTCCCCGTCGCGGATGTCGTCGTGGACCCGGGCCCCGGACTCGATCCGGACCCGGCGGACCCGGTCAGCCGGGCGCTCCTCAAGCCGAGGCGACTGCTTCAGCCGATCGAGAGCGACCCGGTATAAGCGATCCGGTATAACGGACAGCACGAGAACGGCGTTCGGGAGAGGGGGCGGACCATGAATCACCAGCATCGGGCGAGTGCCCTGCTGCTCTTCTTCCTGCTCCCGATGGTGCTGCTGGACACCGGCAGCCTCCCGGCCGCCGTCGCGCTCGCCGCGACCGGCACCGCCCTCGCCGTCTGCGCCCTCCTCACCGCGCGCAGCGCACCCGCCGTACCGCCCACCCGGGTCCGTACGGCCATCCGCGACCGCGCCCGGCGCACGGCGTTCCTGCCCCAGCGCGACCCCGACGCCTCGGGCCGCCCCCGCCCCCGAGCCCCCGGACACACCCTCCGGACGACCACCGCGTAGGCATTCCCAGAAGCCCTTTCCGCCTCCGCGCGGGGTCGTCCCGTCGCCATGCCCACTCCCGGCACGACGAGACCCACGGAGGGCTCACCCATGTCCGTCTTCGCTGCCCTGGTCGACCAACTCGCCGACCTGCTCCACCCGTTGTTCGGCCCGGCCGCGGCCGCCGCCGCGATCGTCCTGTTCACCGCTCTCGTACGACTCCTCGTGCATCCCCTGTCGCGGGCCGCGGCGCGCGGGCAGCGGGCGCGGGCCCAACTCCAGCCGCGGATCGCCGAGTTGCGGAAGCGGTACGCGAAGCAGCCCGAGAAGCTGCGGAAGGCCGTACTCGACCTGCACACCGAGGAGAAGGTGTCCCCGCTGTCCGGGATCCTGCCGAGCCTGCTCCAACTCCCGGCGTTCTTCCTCCTCTACCGCCTGTTCTCCGGCGGCGGCGACGGCCTCCTCTCCCACCGGCTCTTCGCCGCGCCGCTCGGCGGACGCTGGACCGACGCGCTCGCCGGGGACGGGATGTTCGGGCCGGCCGGACTCGTCTACGTCGGGCTGTTCCTCGTCGTCGCCGCGGTCGCGACCTTCACCTACGTCCGCACCCGCCGCACGGCCGCGGACACAAGTACAGGTACGGGCACGGGCACCGGCGCCCTCGGCAAGGTGCTGCCGCTCCTGTCCTACGGCACGCTGATCACCGTGGCCGTCGTGCCGCTCGCCGTCGCGCTGTACGTGGTGACCAGCGCGGCCTGGAGCGCCGTGGAACGGGCGGTTCTCTACATGTGACGACAGCCTGACGGCCCGTGGTTACGGTCCAGTCCGTGAACCAGGTATTGCGGACTGGACCGTGAGCTTGGAGGATCGACCAGTCCTCCGATGGCTGCACCCATCGGTCGACCGCCCGCGATCGATGGAGATGGTGAACATGAAGCTGCTGCGAGTCGGTACGGCGGGGGCGGAGCGGCCCGCGCTGCTCGACGCCGAGGGAACCCTGCGGGACCTGTCCGGCATCGTCCCGGACATCGACGGGCCGCTGCTCGCCGACACCGCCGCGCTGGGCCGGATCCGGGCCGCGGCCGACGCCGGGGAGCTGCCCGCGCTGGACGCCGACGGGCTGCGGGTCGGGCCGCCGCTGGCACGGATCGGCAAGGTCGTGTGCATCGGGCTGAACTACCACGACCACGCCCGCGAGACCGGCGCCGAGCCGCCCGCCGAGCCGGTCATCTTCTTCAAGGCCGCGGACACGGTCGTCGGACCGTACGACACGGTGCTCGTCCCCCGCGGGTCGGTGAAGACCGACTGGGAGGTCGAACTCGCCGTCGTCATCGGGCGTACGGCGCGTTATCTGGAGTCCCACGAGGAGGCGCTCGCGCATGTCGCGGGGTACGCGGTCGCGCATGACGTGTCCGAGCGGGAGTTCCAGATCGAGCGGGGCGGGACGTGGGACAAGGGGAAGAACTGCGAGACGTTCAACCCGCTGGGGCCGTGGCTGGTGACGGCGGACGAGGTCGACGATCCGCAGGGGTTGTCGCTGCGGCTGTGGGTGAACGGGGAGTTGAAGCAGGACGGGACGACGGCCGAGCAGATCTTCCCGGTGGCCGAAGTGGTGCGGTATGTCAGCCAGTTCATGACGTTGTACCCCGGGGATGTCATCAACACCGGTACGCCGGCGGGGGTTGCTCTCGGGCAGCCTGAGCCCAAGCCGTTCTTGCGGGCCGGGGATGTTGTGGAGCTGGAGATCTCGGGGTTGGGCAAGCAGCGGCAGGAGTTCAAGGACGCCTAAGGGGTGGGGGCTGCGTGTTGTCTTGCGGGTGCGCGGCCGTTGCGGCTGGTCGCGCCCACGCGGCGGAGCCGCATATGAACACGGCCCCGCGCCCCTAAAAGAGGACTCACGTCAGCAGAGAGGCGAGCCTGCGCCATGCCTCGCGGGGGAGGTCTTCGCGGGAGCTGCCGTCCACCACCTGTAGCGCCACATGGTCCGCGCCCGCCGCCACGAAGTCGTCGATGTGGGCGCGGATCTGGGCGTCCTCACCCCATGCGAACACCGCGTCCACCAAGCGGTCGCTGCCGCCGTTGGCGATGTCGGACTCGGTGAAGCCGTTGCGGAGGAAGTTGTTGGTGTAGTTGGGGAGGGTCAGGTACATGGCCAGGTAGTCGCGGGCCAGGGTGCGGGCCCGGGTCGGGTCGGTCTCCAGGACGACCTTCAACTCCGGTGCCAGCAGCGGGGTTTCGCCGAGGATGGCGCGGGCCTTGGCCGTGTGCTCGGGCGTGACCAGGTACGGGATCGAGCCGGCCGAGCGGTCGCGGGCCAGCTCCAGGGTCTTCGGGCCCAGGGCGGCCAGGAGGCGGCGGTCGGCGGGGACTCCGGCGGTGTCCAGGGCGTCCAGGTAGCTCACGAGAGCCGAGTACGGGCGGCGGTACTGGTCCGCCAGCTTGGCGTGGCTCACCCCGAGGCCGAGCAGGAAGCGGCCGGGGTGGGCCGCCTCCAACTCCGCGAAGCCCGCGGCGCTTTCGGCCGCGTCGTACTGCCAGATGCTCTGGATGCTGGTGCCCACGGCGAGTGTCGAGGTCGCCTCGACCAGCGGTACGGCGTGCCGGGCGGCGCTGCTGCCGCCCAACCACACCGCGCCGTAACCGAGTCGCTCCAACTCGGCCGCCGCGTCGGCGAGTTCACCGCGCCGGGCCGGGTCCTCGGAGCGCAGGCCCGCGCTCCAGATGCCGTACCGCCCGACCGTCTCCCTCAGCTTCTTCGGCGTATCGCTGCTCATCGCTGCTGTTCCCTCCACTGTCGGACCTGGCCCTGTGAGCCCTGTGGACAGTGCCAACCGGAGTCGGGTCCCGCTTAATCCCGTCGTTCAATCCCGTCGTTCGTCGCCCAGGAACTGCTCCAGCGCCGCCACCACGAACCGGTGGTCCTGCAACTGCGGCAACCCGCTCACCGTCACCGCGCCGATCACGCCGACGCCCTCGACCCTGATCGGGAACGAGCCGCCGTGGGCCGCGTACTCGTCGGGGTCGAGGCGGGAGGAGTCCTCGAAGGTGGTGCCCTTGGCGCGGTAGCGGGTGCCGACCAGGTAGGAGGCGGCGCCGAAGCGTTCGACCACCTTGCGCTTGCGGTCGATCCACGCGTCGTTGTCGGGAGCCGAGCCCGGCAGTGCCGCGTGGAAGAGCTGCTGGCCGCCGCGCCGGATGTCGATGGCGACCGGGGCCTGGCTCTCGCGGGCCAGTTCCACGAGGAGCGAACCCAGTGCCCACGCGTCGTCGTAGGTGAAGCGCTGGAACACCAAGTGCCGTTCCTGCGCTTCGAGTTCCTCGACCGTCGGGGTGATCTCGGGGGCGATCCGCTGGGTGATCGCGGGCTTGTGCTGGGTCACAGGGTCACCGTCACTCCGTCGCGGGCGCTGCGGCGCGCGGCTTCCAGTACGTCGAGGGTGGCGGCCGCCTCCAGGGCGGTCACCGGGTTGGGGGCGCCGTCACGGAGGGCGGCGGCGACGGCCGCGTAGTACGCGGGGTAGTCGCCGGGGAGGGTCGGCTCGGGGTGGCCGCCACCGGTGAGCGGGGACTCGCCGGAACCGACACGGCCGTAGAGCGACTCGGGTTCCTGGCCCCAGTTCTTCTCGACGTCCGGCCGCTTGCCGTCGCGCAGGTCCGCCTCCTGGGGGTCGAGGCCGTACTTCACGTAGCCCGCCTTGGAGCCCAGCACCCGGAAGCGCGGGCCCAGTTGGGCGGTGGTCGCGGAAACGTACAGGTGTGAGCGGACGCCGTTCGTGTGGGTCAGCGCGAAGAAGGTGTCGTCGTCCGTCTCCGCGCCCGGGCGGCGGATGTCCGACTCGGCGTACACGGAGGCGACGGGGCCGAAGAGGGTCAGCGCCTGGTCCACGACGTGGCTGCCGAGGTCGTAGAGGAGACCTCCGATCTCTGCCGGGTCGCCGGACTCGCGCCAGCCGCCCTTGGACTGCGGGCGCCAGCGCTCGAACCGGGACTCGAAGCGCCACACGTCACCCAGCTCGCCCTCGGCGAGGAGCTTGCGGAGGGTCAGGAAGTCGTTGTCCCAGCGGCGGTTCTGGAAGACGGAGAGGAGCAGGTCGTGCTGGTCCGCGAGGGCCGCCAGCTCGCGGGCCTCGGCCGCCGTGCCGGCGATCGGCTTGTCCACGACGACCGGGAGGCCGGCCTTCAGGGCGGTGGTCGCGAGCGCGACGTGCGTCTTGTTCGGGGACGCGATGACGATCAGGTCCAGGTCGTCGGCGCGGGCGAACAGTTCCTCGGGGGTCGCGGCCGTGCGGACGTCCGGGAACTCCGCGCGGGCCTGTTCCTGCCGCTCCGGGTTCGAGGTGACGACCGTGTCGAGGGCGAGGCCCTCGGTGGCGGCGATCAGCGGGGCGTGGAAGACGGAGCCCGCGAGGCCGTAGCCGACGAGCCCGACGCGGAGGGGTGTGCGAGTCGTGCGTCCAGTCATGCCCTCCACTTTCGCAACGCTGTTGCCAAAGTGCAAGTGGTGGGGACAATGGGGGTGTGAACAACAGCGCGCGGGGCGGGACCGGGAGCGGAACCCGAACGGCTACGGGGGCGGGTACGGGTACGGGCGTGGTGGGCGCGAATCTGCTCGCCGTGCGCAGCCACAACACCGCGCTGGTCCTCGACCTGCTGCGGACGGCCGGCACGGCCGGGATCAGCCGCCTCGAACTCGCCGACCGCACCGGGCTCACCCCGCAGGCCGTCAGCAAGATCACCGCCAGGCTCCGCGACTCCGGCCTCGTCGCGGAGGCGGGCCGGCGTGCGTCCACTGGCGGGAAACCGCGCACGGTCCTGCGGTTGGTGCCGGAGGCCGGGCATGCGGTGGGGGTGCATCTGGACCGGGACGAGCTGCGGGTGGTGCTCGTGGATCTCATGGGCGCGGTGGTGGGGGAGCGGGGCGCTTCGCTGGATCTGGGGGCGGGGGCCGGGGTGGTCGTGGAGGCGGTGGCTCGGGAGGTCGAGCAGCTGGTCGGGGGCGCGGCGGTGCAAGGCGCGGCGGTGCAAGGGGTGGAGGGGCTGGTCGGGGACGCGGTCGGGGTCGTGTCCGTCCAGGAGACGGAGCGGCCGGCCGGGGAGGCCGTCGGGGACGTTGCCGGCCCGGGGGTGCGGGTGCCGGCCGGGGAAACGGTCGGGAGTCTGCTCGGCGTGGGCGTGGCCCTCCCCGGCCCCCTCGATCACGCCCACGGCATCCTGCACCGCGTCACCGGATTCCCCGAGTGGGACGGGTTTCCGCTGCGGGACGCGCTCGCCCGGCGGCTCGGGGTGCCTGTCGTGGTCGACAAGGACACGAACGCCGCCGCGCTGGGACTGGCCGTGGCCGGGGAAGGCGGGTCCTTCGCCTATCTGCATCTCGGGACCGGGCTCGGTGCCGGGCTGGTGATCGGCGGGGGTGTGCACCGGGGCGCGCGGACCGGGGCCGGGGAGTTCGGGCACCAGGTGATCCAGCTGGACGGGCCGCCCTGCGACTGCGGGAACCGGGGCTGTATCGAGGCCCTGTGCCTGGCCGCCGTAGCGCGCGGCGACGCGGATGAGGCGGCGCGGGTGCTCGGTGCCGGCGCCGCGAACCTCGTGGGCCTGCTCGACATCGACCTCGTGCTGCTGGGCGGCCGTACCGTCGCCGCCGACCCGGAGCCCTTCGTGCGCGGAGTCGCCGCCGTCCTCGGCGAACGCGCCCGGCGGGAGGGCGCGCGCGAGGCCGCCGTACCCGTACGGGTCGCCCCGGGCGGGGCGAGGGGCGTAGCGGAGGGGGCGGCGCAGTTGCTGCTGGGGCCGCTGTTCGGACGGGCGGACGGGTAGGACGGCAGGGGTGGGCGGCAGGTGGTCCGGAAGGTGTGGCACTCGCGCCGGATCTGTGACACGTCCGCCGAACAGGGGTTCCGCCGCGCCCGTTCGAGGCATTCGCGGCCCGCGACCGGCACGGCACCCCCGATCGGCGGCACCCGTCCGGCACGCTCATGTGCTTATGCGACTGCCCCTGAGACCGCGCACCCCACGGCGCACACCTCTGTCCCGGTCCCTGGCCCTCTGCCTCGCCGCAGCCGCCCCCCTCCTCACCACCGCACCACCGGCCCACGCGGCCGCCGCGGCTCCCGCCTGCGCCGCCCCCGACGCCCACGCCTTCCCCCTCACCACCCGTATCCACGACGGCCCCGACACCTACACGGCCGGCGGCGGCTACGGCACCTGGTACCTCGACCTCACCAACACCACCGCCCGCCGCTGCACCGCGATCCACCCGGTCGTCGTCCTCGTCGACCGGCAACGCGCCCTGAAACCGTCCCAGCCCAGACTCGAGTTCTACGACGGCACCCGCTCGCGCCCCTATCCGGTCCACTTCGAGAAGACCGACGAGGCCGAACTCGTCGGCGCCTTCGACGACGGCTTCCCGGGCTTCACCGTCGACCCCGGCAAGACCCTCACGGTGAAGGTCCGCCTCGCGCTCGCCCCGGACACCGTGGCGAACGAGATCACCGCCGACGCGGCCGTCGTACAACGCCATGCCGACGACGGGGACTGGATCGGTCAGTCGAACGACTACCGCTTCGACGTCGAGGCCGCCGCCCCGGGATCCACCGCCCCCGCCACCTCCACGACGACTCCCGCGCCCACCGCCACCGGGCCTGTCGAGGACCTCTCGTTCACCGACGAACTCGCCCGCACCGGCATCGGCACCGGACACCTCGTCCTCGCCGCCGTATCCGTCCTCCTCGTCACCACCGGCACCCTGCTGCTGGCCCGGAGGCGCCGCTAGGGCCTGTCCGGCACGCGGGGCGTGGTGATCCGCCGGACAGGTCCTGGCGCGGCCCGTCGCTTCTGCGACGATCTCCCCGTGGACTACCCGAACGACCAGGCCCCCGGCGCCCCCGTCCGCTCCGGCATCCCGGAGCACGGCCGCATCCCCAAGTACTACGCGGTCAAGGCCCAAATCGCCGTGCTCGTCGACGAGTTGGGGGAGGGCGGTCTGATCCCCACCGAGCGCGACCTGTCCGAGCGGTTCGAGGTCGCCCGCGAGACCGTGCGGCAGGCGCTGCGGGAACTCGTGCTGGAGGGCAGGCTGCGCCGGCAGGGCCGCGGCACGGTCGTCGCGGGTCCCAAACTGGAGCAGCCGCTGTCCCTGGCCAGCTACACCGAGGGCGTACGGCGGCAGGGGCGCACCCCCGGCCGCAGCCTCGTCACGCTCGACCGCTTCCCCTGCACCGACGCGCTCGCCGCCGAGACCGGCCTGACCCGCGGCGAACCCGTCTGGCACCTGGAGCGCGTCCTGCTCGCCGACGAGGAGCGGGTCGGCCTCGAGAGCACCTATGTCTCCGTCGCCCGAGTCCCGCACCTGGACAGGGACTTCGAGCCCGACTCCTCCTTCTACGGCTACCTGAGCGCCCGTGGCATCCACTTCGGCGACGCCGACGAACGCATCGAGACCGTGCTCGCCACCCCGCGCGAGGCCCTCCTCATCGGCACCCCGCCGGCCCTCCCGATGCTCCTGATCCACCGCGTGTCACGGGACACGGCGGGCCGCCCGCTGGAACGGGTGCGGGGCCTGTACCGGGGCGACCGCTTCTCCTTCACCACGCACCACCGCGGCTGAGAAACACGGACGCTCTACGGCCTCCGATCATCACAGATTGATAACGGGTCTAGCCCAAACGTGATGGGTCGTTCACGCTTTCGTCGGGAGCCGGACCTTTCCGGTTCCCGGATCGCGAGGAGCGTGGCCGTCGTGAGAGTGACAGTCGTCGGAGGCGGCGTGGTGGGCACCATGCACGCCTGGCAAGCGGTGGAACGCGGCCATGAGGTCGTACAGATCGAGCGCGAGGCGGAGGCTCGCGGCGCTTCGCTGCGCAACTTCGGGCAGATCTGGGTGAGCGGCCGCGCGGGCGGTGAGGAACTCGAAACCGCCCTGCGGGCAAGGGAGTTGTGGGAAGAGATCGGGGCCCGCGTGCCCGGGCTCGGCTTCCGGGCCAACGGCTCGCTGACCCCCGTCCGGGGCGACCGTGAACTCGCCGTCGCCGAGGCCGCCGTGGCCCGCGAGGACTCCGCCGCCCGCGGCTACGAACTCCTCACCCCGGCCGAGGCCCGCGCCGTGAACCCCGCCCTGCGCGGCGACTTCACCGCCGCCCTGTACTGCGAGCGCGACGCGGCCGTCGAACCCCGCACCGCCCAACTCGCCCTGCGCGCCGAGCTGTCGAAGTCCCCGAACTACACCTTCCTGCCGGGCCGCGAGGTCCGCGAGGTCGTCGGCGGGCACGCGGTACGCGACGACCACGGGGACGTGCACGCCTCCGACACGGTCGTGCTGTGCACGGGCGCCTGGCTCGGCGGACTCGTCCGCGAACTCGCCGGACCCGAACTCCCCGTCCGCCGCGTCCGGTTGCAGATGATGCAGACCGACCCGCTCGGCGAACCGCTCACCACGTCGGTGGCCGACGCGGACAGCTTCCGCTACTACCCGGCCTACCGCGGCCAGGCCCTGGACCAGCTCAACGCCGGGCAGCCGCAGTTGCCGACACCGGCCGCGCACGCCATGCAACTCCTCATGGTGCAGCGCGCCGACGGCGGCCTGACCGTCGGCGACACCCACGAGTACGAGCACCCCTTCGCCTTCGACACCACCGAGGACCCCTACGACCACCTCGCCGAGGTCGTCGAGTCCTTCCTCGGCCGCCCCCTCCCGAAGATCCGCCGCCGCTGGGCCGGCGTGTACGCGCAGTGCACCGACCCCACCCGCGTCGTCCACCGCCAACAGGTGCGCGACGGCGTCTGGTTGGTCACCGGACCGGGCGGACGCGGCATGACCTGCTCCCCGGCGATCGCCGAGACCACCGCGAACGAACTGGACTGGTGAGACCCCTCATGACCTCCATAACCCCCATGACCTCCATAACCCCCGTGACCCCCACGACGCACGACATCCGTCTCGTCGTCCTCGACATGGCCGGCACCACCGTCGCCGACGGCGGTCTCGTCGAGGAGGCGTTCGCCGCTGCCGCCCGGCACATGGGCGCGGAACCCGACTCGATGCTCGACTACGTCCGCGCCACCATGGGCGAGTCCAAGATCTCCGTCTTCCGCCACCTGTTCGGCGAGGAGACCAAGGCCCAGGACGCCAACAAGGCCTTCGAAGCGGCGTACGCCGACCTCGTCGACGGCGGCCGGGTCGCCGCCCTGCCCGGCGCCCGCGAGACCATCGACACCCTCAAGTCCCAAGGCCGCACGGTCGTGTTGACGACCGGCTTCGCGCGCACCACCCAGGACGCGATCCTGGCCGCGCTCGGCTGGCGGGACCTCGCCCACCTCACGCTGTGCCCCGCCGACGCGGGCGGCCGGGGACGCCCGTACCCGGACATGGTGCTGACCGCCTTCCTGCGTACGGCGGTTGCCGACGACGTACGGCAGATCGCCGTCGTCGGCGACACCTCGTACGACATGCTCAGCGGGGTCCGCGCGGGGGCGGGCCTGGTCGCCGGGGTCCTGACCGGCGCCCACGACGCGGACGCGCTGCGGGCGGCCGGGGCGACCCAAGTCCTCGACGGCATCGGACAGTTGCCCGGAGTCCTCGCATAGCGACAAACAGCTGATCGCCCCCGGTCCGGTCAGATCAGGTCGACCAGGTCCGCGATGGACTCCACGACCTTCGTCGGCCGGTACGGGTAGCGCTCCACATCGCCCCTGGTCGTCAGCCCGGTGAGGACGAGGAAGGTCTCCATCCCGGCCTCCAGCCCGGCGAGGACGTCCGTGTCCATGCGGTCGCCGATCATGGCGCTGCTCTCCGAGTGCGCGCCGATGGTGTTCAGCGCCGACCGCATCATCAGCGGGTTCGGCTTTCCGACGAAGTAGGGCTCCTTGCCGGTCGCCTTGGTGATCAGCGCGGCCACGGAACCGGTGGCCGGCAGGGCGCCCTCGGGCGAGGGCCCGGTGTTGTCGGGGTTGGTGGCGATGAACCGGGCGCCGGAGTTGATCAGCCGGATCGCCTTGGTGAGGGCCTCGAAGGAGTAGGTCCGGGTCTCACCGAGGATCACGAAGTCGGGGTCGGAGTCGGTCAGCACGTACCCCGCGTCGTGCAGGGCCGTCGTCAGCCCGGCCTCGCCGATCACATAGGCGGTGCCGCCGGGGTGCTGGTTGTCCAGGAACGCGGCGGTGGCCAGCGCCGAGGTCCAGATGTTCTCCACCGGCACGTCGAGACCGATCCGGTTCAGCCGGGCGTGCAGGTCACGCGCGGTGTAGATCGAGTTGTTGGTGAGGACCAGGAACGGACGTCCCTTCTCACGCAGCGTCTTGATGAACGCGTCCGCGCCGGGCACCGGGACGCCCTCGTGCATCAGCACCCCGTCCATGTCGGTGAGCCACGATTCGATGGGCTTGCGCTCTGTCATGGGTGGGCACTCCTGCGGTACGCGGGCATGTGAGGTGACCATGCTATGCACCTTCCGGCGCCGTCCCCCATACGGAGCAGCGGGGCGTGGCTGAGGATGCGGCCGTCCGCTGTGAGGAGGAGTCTCCAGATATCTGGAGGTTCACGATGGGTTCACTGAAGGTCACACTCTGTGCGGGTGCCGCGGTGGTCCTCGCGGCGCTCACCCCGACGGCGTACGCGGCGGACGGCGGCGGTGTCTCGGTGACCCCCGCCTCCCCGGCCCCCGGCGCCGACGTCGCGCTCAGGATCAGCGGCTGTACCGGTACGACGGGCACGGCGGCCTCGGCCGCGTTCGTCGCCGACGCCAGACTGGTCGGCGCGGCCGGCACCCTCGCCGGCGAGACCAAGGTCCGCACCTCGCTGGAACCGGGCAGCTACGACGTGAAGATCACCTGCGGGAGCGTGACGGTCAAGGGCGCGATCAAGGTCGTGGCGGATGCGTCGCGGTCACCGTCGACGGCCCCCTCCACCCCCGCCTCGCCCATCGCCCCCGTCCACGCGGGCGGCGGTGGTACGGCGCACCTCGCGGCCGTGGACGCGCGGGCTGCCGGTCCCGGTACCGCGCACGCGGTGGTGGGTCTGCTGCTGGCCGGTGTCGCCGCGGCGGCCGTGGCGCTGCGCAGCGCCCGCCGGAGCCTCAGGCCCTGTCGCCAAATTTCCGTCTGCCCGGCGACGCCCGGCACGCTCCCCCACAGCCTTGAGGGCGTGGGAGGTGCCCCCACTCGCCGCACCGGGCCCAGACCCAAGTACGTCCAGTACGAGGCTCCGGGCCCGGCACGCCGAGAGCACGCACCGGACGCCGCCGGGCCCGCCCTCCGGGCGGACGACGGGAATTTGACGACAGGGCCCAGGACGGGCTGACCGGCCATGTTCGATCACGACCGACCCGCCGAGCACGAGCGTTCCTCCGGCACCGGGCGGCTGCTGACCGGGGTCGCCTGGGCCGTGCTGCTGCTCGGGCTGTGGCTGTGGGGGCAGGACCTGACCGACATCCGGCTGGGCATATCCGCGCCTACGACCGGCGACGTGGCGGCGGTCGGACGCCCTCCGGAGGCCGAACTCCCGCCCGCGGCAAAGCCGTTGGGGAACGCGCTGCCGCAACGCATCGACATCCCCCAACTCGCCGTACAGGCACCGGTGGTGGCCCGCGGCCTGGACACGCAGGGCGCGATCGACCCGCCGCCGTTCGACCAGGCGGGCGTGGTCGGCTGGTACGGCAGCGGAGTGCGGCCCGGGGCCGTGGGCACCGCCCTGATGGTCGGGCACGTCGACACCGAGACCCGCCCCGCCGTCTTCTACAAGCTCAGCACGCTCCGCCCGGGCGGGACGATCCGCGTGATCCGCGACGACGGCAAGGTCGCCGAGTTCACCGTCGACGACGTACGCGTCCTGACCCGCGCCCACTTCGACGCCCAACAGGCCTACGGCACACGGCAGTCGGGCCGCGCCGAACTCCGCCTCATCACCTGCGGCGGCACCTTCGACCGCGCCGGCCGCAGCTACACGGCGAACGTGATCGTGTCCGCCTATCTCACCGGCACCGGACTGTGACAACCGGGCCCGGCCGGCGACCTGCTCCCCCCTGAAGCCGCCGACCGGGCTGGTCCTCAACCGCACGCGCACGGGCTGCGGGAGTAACCCGGCGAACGGCGCGGGAGGTCTGGAAAACCAGTGGTGGAAGGTGTGGACGTGGCCAGGGGCTGGGGCCGTTGGGGATGACTCTAGAACGAATGTGTGTCCGGGCCTAGAGGGCAAATAACGCCATGTCCCAGAGCAGTTGCTCGCTGTCATATGCACTGGTCACAGTCGATCCACAAGTCCCCCCTCGATCACCGCCCGCGCGACCCGGTCCAACGGCAGCCGGCGCCGCCGCGCGTGCCCGCGCAGCGCGATGAACGCCTCGTCGGTACCGATGTGCCAGCGCTCGGCGAGCATCCCCTTGGCCTGCTCGATCCGCACCCGGCTCGACAGCGCCTCCTGCAACTGCCCGGCCAGGGAACGGGATTGTGCGTACGCGCGCTGGTTCTCCAGCCCCAGAGCGGCGGCGTCGGCGAGACCCTGCGCCACCGACACCTCCGAACCGCCGCCGTCCGAAGCGCGGTCGGGCAGCGCCGGCACGAACACGTTGAGCGCGCCGAGCGGCGTCTCGTGCCGCCGTACCGGCACCGCGAAGGTCGCCACGACGCCGTGCCGCAGGGCCCGTTCGGTGAACTCCGGCCAACGGGCGGCGGTGTGGGCCGCGTTGATCGACACCGGCGGTACGGGCCGCCCGGATCCGTAACTCTCCAGACAGGGACCGGAGTTGTGCTGGGCAGCCAGCAGATCGAGAGCCACCTCCTCCCGGCCGCCGCGCCTGCTCCCGGCCAGCGCCACCGCCTCACCGCCGTCGATCAGCACGATCCCGGCAGCCCAGGCGGACAGCAGCTCCACACAGTGATCGGCCAGCCGCCGCAGGTACTCCTCGGTGTCGAAGTCCTCGGTCAGGGTGTCGGCGGCCTCCACCAGCGCCGCGGCGAGCCGACCCTCCCGGGTCGTGTGGTGCATGACGGCCACCTCCCCCTGCCCCGCGACCGAGCCCGCCGGACAGCCCCTAGGTCGCCCACCTACCCCGAGGGGCGGAGGTGTAACAGCCGGACGACAACACCCGGGCGTTCTCGTGGGCGGCACGCCACGTATGTCACGATTGAGCCTTGGATCGGTACAGCCAAGGGGGAGTTGGATGTACGGCAGCCAGGGGACCCCGGTCTCCTTCGGCACACGGACGTCGGCACTGGTCCTGGGGGCGGCACTACTAATGACGGGGTGTTCCTCCTCGGGGGACGGAGACAGGAAACCCGACGCGAGCGCGGAGATCAGCCAGCGACCCGAGGGAGCCGACCCGATCTGGGTCAACCCGGACACCAACGCGGCCCGGCAGCTGGCCACTTACGTCAAGGCGGGCAGGACGGCCGACGCCGAACAGATCCGGAAGATCGCCGAGCAGCCGACCGGCGAGTGGATCGGCGCGGAGAACCCGAAGGCGGAGGCCCAGGGCTTCACCGAGGCCGCCGACCGGGCCGGCCGCACCGCACTCCTGGTCCTCTACAACATCCCGCACCGCGACTGCGGCCAGTACTCCCAGGGCGGCGCGGGCGACGGCGACGCGTACCGCGCGTGGATCGACGCGGTGGCCGAGGGCATCGCGACCCGCGCGGCGACGGTGATCCTGGAACCGGACGCGCTCCTGCACCTGGTGGACGGCTGCACCCCGGCGCAGTACCAGGCGGAGCGCTACGACCTGCTCGCCTACGCGATCACCAAGCTCAAGTCCCTCAAGAACACAAAGGTCTACCTGGACGCCGGAAACGCGGGCTGGGGCCACCCCGACGAGATCTACCAGCCCCTCCAGCGAGCCGGCATCACCAAGGCCGACGGCTTCGCGGTGAACGTCTCCAACTTCTACTCCACCCAGGACTCCATCGCCTACGGCAAACAACTCTCGGCCAAGACCGCCGACAAACACTTCGTCATCGACACCAGCCGCAACGGCAACGGACCGTATACGGACGGCGACACAGACGAGAACTGGTGCAACCCACCAGGCAGGGCCTTGGGAGAAACCCCCACGACGAAGACCGCAGACCCCCTGGTGGACGCCTACTTGTGGATCAAACGCCCGGGGGAGTCGGACGGCGAGTGCAAGGGCGGCCCCAAGGCGGGCCAGTGGTGGCCGAGTTACGCACTGAAGTTGGCCAAGTCTTCCAACTAGCACACAGCCCCACGCTCTGTTTTAGGGGCGCGGGGCTGTATCGATTCGCGGCTCCGCCGCGTGCGCGCGACCAGCCCCCACGAACCCGAACCCAAAAAACAACCCCTACGGCACCTTCACCCACACCGCCTTACTCGGCGTCCCCTGATCGTCGTCCACAAACAGCATGTACCACCCCGACTGCACCAGATTCCGATCCTTCGGCACAGTCACCGTGATCTTGTTCCCAGCCGTCTTGAAGTCCAGTGCAACAGACCGCTGATCAACATCCGTGACATGCGTGGACGCGCTCGGCCGAATCAACCGCACCTTCTTGATCGAAGAAGCGTGCGCCGAGCTGAACGTCCCCGACGAGCCCCGAGCAATGGACTCCGGCCCCCCGGAAATATCCGGCCGAGAATCCCGGTAGAGATACGGCGGCGTATAGATCTCGATCCGCTGCTCGAAAACCCCCGGCTTCGTGTTCGCCTTGTCCGCGTACAACGGATTGGACCCGAAGAACATCACCCGCCCGTTCGGCAACAGAATCGACCCGGAGTGGTAGTTCCGCCCCACCAGCGGATCGGCGACCTCCTCGAAACTCCTCGTGTCCGGGTGGTACAGCCGAGCCTGAAGGATGTCGGACTCACTGCGCCCCCGATAATCCTCGGACCCACCGGAAACCAGCACGGTGTCATCAGGCAGGATCGAGGTCTGCGGATACCGGGTCCCCTTCTCCAGCGAAGGCCCGTCCACGAACGTGGGACTCGCGTCCTTCAGATCGACGAGCCGCGTCTTGTTGGTGGACAACCTCGACTCACCAACACCCCCACCCCCGATGACCATGTACTTCTCGTCCTGAGCCGGAGGCAACAGCACGGTCGCCGAGGTCTCCAGCATGTTCGGGTCACTGAGCCCCGGCACCTTGGTGAACGAGTTGGTGCCGACGTCCCAGATCCCGGGATCACGCCCCACGTTGTCCGGCCCGTACCCCGCATTGGACCCCGAGTAGAACAACTTCCCGTTCTCCGTCAGGAACAGCGCCGGATACGTGGGGAACTGCCGCTTCGTCTTCGTGTACGTCCACCTCTTGGTCGCCGGATCGAAGATCTCATTCTTCCCCGGCACCAACTGCCCGATGTCATCCAGCCCGGAAACGCTGAGCACCTTCCCGTCGCTCAACGTCGTCAACGTCGGATACCACCGGGCCTCCTTCATCGGATCGACCTTGATGTACTTCTCGGCGACCGGATCGAACTCGTACGCGTTCTTGATCCCCTCGAAGTCCCGCTTGTCGAGCCCGAACTTGTTCCCGATGCCATACGTGTTGCGCTCGTCGGCGCCGGTAAGGCCCTGGATCCGGTAGTTGTCCTGGGTCCCGGTCTCGTACTTGGTGCCCTCTTTCGGCGCCTCGACGACGACCCGGGCGTAACCGGGGTTGTTCCGCAGGAACCTGCCAGTGCTCTTGTCGAACACCTTGGTCGCGCGCGGGATCAGCGCCGAGTCCGTGGACAAGAACGACTTGCCGTTCGCCTTGCCGGTGAACTTCGTGCCCCGGGGCAAGGTCATCGGCTTGTCGGGATTCTCGTTGTAGAGAATCATGACCCCGCCGGCCTTCTTGACGTCACCCTTCAGTTTCTCGTACTTCTGGGTACCGCCCGCGATGAGGATGTTGCCGTTGGCGAGTTGGGTGTGCCCCGTGCAGAACAGGTCGGCCGGAGTCGGGACCTTCTTGATGGTCCCCTTCACGGGATCCCAGATCCGCGACTCGAACTTCTTCGCGTTGAAGTTGTCCTGGTTGTTGCCCGAGCCCGCGACGAGCAGCACCTTCCCGGTGTGCAGGAGCACCGCGTGAATGGTGTCCTGCCGGTACTCCTCGGGGAACTGGACGATGTCCCAATGCCCGTTGTCTGCTTTGTACTCGGGCTTGTTGATGACGTACTGGTGGTATCTCTCGGTCCCGAATCTGTACAGCCAGGGCCCGTTCATCCCGGCCAGGGCGAGTACGACCACCGTGCTGATCGCGAGTCGACGGGCACGGCGCCGGCCGGCTTCCTTCATTCCTTACGACCCCCCGGTCCACCGAGCGCGATCTGCATGGTCTGCTCGCCACCGCTGTTCGTGCCCGTGCCCGACGCCACCCAACTGGGCCTCTGCTGAGGGGCATGCGAGACCGGCACCGGCTTTGGCGGCGGAACGGCGTCCTGCGGCTCGACCGGGACGACGGGCGACGGCCGCTTCCTCTCCTGCCGCAGCATGTACCGCCACGCCAGGATCGGCGACGCGGTGATCAGCAGGGCGACCGTGGCCCAGGTGATCATCGCCGGGTGGGAGTGCCCGTTCCCGAACCCGGCCATCAGCGACCCGCCGAAGACCAGGATGAAGAACCAGTGCACCCGGAACGTCCCGAACAGCGTGTCGGGGCTGGCCGAATCACCCTTCGGCGTGACCACGAACCTGCTCTTGCGCCGCAGCACGGCGTCCAGCAGCGAGCGGGCGTATATCGGCGCCGACAGCGCCGACATCACCATGCCCGCGACCCCGCCCGACCCCTCCGGCTCGTGCGGCGAGACGTTGTGCCGCCGGTTCCAGATGTACAGGCCGATCTGCAGCGCGGACGCGTTGCCGTAGAGCATCAGCCACATCGTCGGGTCGATGTTCACGCCCGAGGCGCCCAGTCCCAGGAACAGGGCGCAACTCAGCGCCGCCAGTATCCAGTTGAGGGCCGACATCGGGTAGAAGATGATCATCATCGTGTAGTTGAAGAGCTTGCCCGGAGGCATCGAGAAGAAGCCCTTCCAGTACTGCTTGAGGATTGTCTCGTACGTCCCTCTGGACCACCGGAGCTGCTGGGTGAAGAAGTCCGTCCAGGCGCTGGGCCCTTCGCCGACCGCGAGCACGTCCGGCGTGTAGACCGACTTCCACTTCTTCCCGGTCGCCGGGTTCTTGGCCCGGTGCATCTCGAATCCCGTGGCCATGTCCTCGGTGATCGAGTCGTACAGCCCGCCGATCTGCTGAAGTGCCTTGATCCGTACGGCATTCGACGTGCCGACGAACATCGGCGAGCCGTAGCGGTTGCCGGCGCGCTGGATCAGGGCGTGGAAGAGGAACTGCTGCGACTCGGCGGCCTTGGTGACCGGGCCCTCGTAATTGCCGTACACCTGGGGGCCGATGACGAATCCGACGTCCGGGTCGCGGAAGAAACCCAGCATCCGCTCCAGGTAGTTGGGCAGCGGCACGTGGTCGGTGTCGACGGAGGCGAAGTAGTCGTACTCGTCGCCGTGCGCCTCCAGCCAGGCGTTGTAGTTGCCGTGCTTGGTCCTCGCGCGGTGGGCGCCCTTGGGCCGGTTCCACTTCTCGACTCCCTTGCGGGTGAAGTGGTGTACGCCGAGCCGTCCGCAGACGGCCTTGACCTCGGGGTCGTCGCCCTCGTCCAGCAGCCACACGTGCAACAGGCCCCGGTGGCGCAGCCGTACGGCCGCCTCCAGGGTCCTGGTGACCATGTCCAGGGGTTCCTTGCCGGGCACGAACGTCGTGATGAACGCGACGCGTGTGCCGGTCTCGGGCACCACCGGGACCGGGTCGCGGGCGACCAGCGTGGCGTGCGCGTTGGACAGCACGTTCATGCAGCGGAAGAACTCGATCAGACCGATCGCGACCAGCATCACGATGTCCAGCGCGGGCAGGAAGTCGTAGGCGGGATAGTCGCGTTGGGTCCAGTGCTTGGGCTGCATCAGCCAGCCCAGCAGGATCAGGGACAACAGCGGCGCCGCGCTCAGCATGAGCGCGGCGCGCATACGGTGTGTCTCCTGCGACAGCAGCGACCGGTACTGGACCTTGTACGGCCGGCCCGGTGCGGGTTGCGTGAGGGGTCCCGCCAGGCGGCTGTAGTGCTCGTAGTCGTATCTCGGAAGCGTGCTCTTGATCCGGCGGAAACCGCCGGTCCGGTGTCCCGGGACTCTGAGTTCGGTGGTTTGTGTTGGTGACGGGTCGAGGTTGTGCCGGGCGCCCGTCGGCGTCGACGTCATGAGTCATCCCCCCACACGCGAAAACGCGCGTGTCTGCTTGTCTCGGCCGCCCGCCGGCGTCCCCCTCGACCCGCGACGGGCGTGTCAGTGGTGCCACAGTCACCACACAGTCCGCTCACAGAGATGTGCGACTGCGACCGTCCGGTTGCGAGATGCCCCCTCCGACATCTGTTCCCTGGGCGGGGCCCCTCCTCCCCGCGAAACCGTGCAACCGGTTCCGTACCCCCTCAACTGCCGTGTACCGGCAGTATCTTCAAAACCAGGGTTCTACGGTGCTCATCTTGATCGCAAGACACGAAACGCGGTGTTTACCGGTCATACGCGTTCATTGGGGTGCGTGTGGGGATCATGTGGAGCGGTTGTGGACAGCCTTGTGCGCACGTTGTCGAAGTGTTCTCTTATGGCGCTCTCGGCGCGTTTCGCGTCCCCGGAGCGGACCGCGTCGAGGATCTCCCGGTGCTGGCGGCAGGTGACCCCGGGGTCCTGCGGGCCGGCCGCGAGATCGGTGTGGACGCGGTGGAAGGCGTCCCAGAACGCCTCCAGGACCTCGCTCAGCAGTGCGTTGTCCAGCCCCCGGTACAGGGTCGCGTGAAAGGCGCGGTCGGTGGCCGCGAGCCCGACCCCCTCGGCGGCCTCCCGCTCCATCTGCCGTACCAGCGCGTCCAGTTCGACGAGATCCTGCTCGGGCAGCCGCCCCGCGAGCCGGGCGACGAGCCCCGACTCCACCGCCTCCCGCAGCTCCAGCAACTGGAGCAGGCTGTCCTCGCCGCGGTAGTGCCCGACGGCGGTGCGGAACGCGAGCCCCTCGACCATCGGCGCGAGCGACATCGGGCCGACGTACGTCCCGAAGCCGTGCCGGATCTCGACGATCCCCATCGCCTGTAGCGCCTTGAGCGCCTCGCGCACCGAGTTCCGGCTCGCACCGAGAAACACCATCAGCTCGGGCTCGGTCGGCAGCGGGGCCCCGGAGGACAGCCGACGGTCGAGGATGAGCTTCTTGATCCGCTCCTGAAGGTCACGGGCTGTCATGGCGAGAGGGTATCCGGCCAAACGGGGGGCGAGCTGTGTTCCGCCCGCACGGATGTTCCGCCCACGCAAAAGGCCCCCCGCGCCGCGGAGGGCCTTGCTGTCTGTGCGCCGCCAGGGACTCGAACCCCGGACCCGCTGATTAAGAGTCAGCTGCTCTAACCAACTGAGCTAGCGGCGCGTGTTGACCTGCACAACTCTACCGGATGGCCGGGGGTGCTCCCGACCACCCCCGGGCGGGTCCCGGCCGGCCCCTGTACATCATTCGGACCGTCAACATGCGAGTCCGGAAGACAGTTGAGAAACTGACGGATGTGCACGAGCGCGGATATTTCCACCTGGAGTGTGAGGGGCATCGCATGGAGACTCCGGTATTCGAGGAATTCGATCCCGCGAGCGATTGCGACTGCCCCGGATGCGTTCAGCGGCGGCGCGTCCTGGCGCATTCCCCGACCGGTCCGACCGTAGGCGGGCCCGCCGCCCAGCGGGTCCTCTTCGTGGCCGCCGCCGCGTCCGCCGCCCTCGCCGCGGGGCACGCCGTACCGGCCGCGGCCGCTCCCCACGCCCCGGCCCGGCCCGGCGTTCCCGCAGCTGACACGGGTGACGAGCCCGCCACCCCGCAGGGGAGCAAGGCCCCGCTGCACGGCCCGAGCGGGAAACCGGCGAAGCCGGCCGGCGTCGTCAAGGCGCCCACGACCACCCGCGCGGAGATCATCAACCGGGCCAAGACCTGGATCGCGGCGCAGGTGCCGTACAGCATGAGCGCGTACTGGTCGGACGGTTACCGGCAGGACTGCTCGGGGTTCGTCTCGATGGCCTGGGGGCTGCCGGGGAACGAATGGACCGGAAGTCTCGACCAGTACGGGGTGCGTATTCCCAAGGACGAACTGGAGCCCGGCGACATTCTCCTGTTCCACAATCTCGCGAACCCCGAGAAAGGCTCGCACGTCGTCATTTTCGGCGGCTGGACCGACTACACGCACACCTACTACATCGCCCTGGAGGAGACCCCCTCGCACGCCCGCCGCCAGTCCACCCCGTACGCGTACTGGAGCCACTCGGACAGCTATGTGCCCTACCGCTACAAGGGCGTGACGGGCGGTACGGAAGGGGTGACCCCGGTCGCTCCGGTGACGCCGGTGGACGCGGGCAGGACGAACACGCCCTATCCGGGAGCGTCGTCTTTCGGCCCCGGCGCCAACAACAAGTACGTCACCCAGCTCGGCACGATGCTCGTCGCCCGGGGCGCCGGCTCGTACTACACCGCGGGTCCGGGGCCGCGCTGGTCGGACGCGGACCGGCGGGCCACCCAGGCGTTCCAGCTGGCCCAGGGCTGGACCGGCGCGGACGCCGACGGCCTGCCCGGCCCGCAGACCTGGCACCTGCTCGTCACCGGCAAGGGCAAGAACATCGGCGGCACGGCGCCCGTGGGAGCGGCGGGCCCACCCGCCGCCTCGCACGGCGTACCCGGCTACCCGGGCCGGGCGATGTTCCGCCCCGGCGCGACCAACAAGTACGTCACCGAACTGGGAAAGCAGCTGGTCAAGAAGGGCTTCGGCAAGTACTACACGACCGGCCCGGGACCGCGCTGGGGCGAGCCGGACCGGCGCAACGTCGAGGCCTTCCAGCGCGCCCAGGGCTGGCGGGGCGGCGCGGCGGACGGCTACCCGGGCCCGGAGACCTGGCGCCGCCTCTTCTCGTAATCGCTCATCACCCCACTCATCCCCACCCGTTGTGACGCATCTGGCGCGGAGGCTGGAGGCACCTATGAGTACGACGACCACTTCACAGACGCCCGAGAACGAGGGGCCGCCCGAGGGACAGACCCGTCCCGCGCGGCTCATCCAGAACGAGGCGACCACCGAGATCCCCGTCCACCTGCTGTTCCGCGACGACCCCGACCCGGTCTCGGTACCGCTCAGGCCCGCCGTCGTCGCGCGCCGGCAGGGCACCGGCGAGCAGCCCCGCTTCCGCCGCCCGGTCCCGGCCAAGCCGCGCCCGGCCCCGGAGGTCGACCCCGACCTGGTGGAACGCCCCGCCAGGGTGCTGCCGGGGACGGCGGGCGTGCTCGCCGGTTCCTGCGGCCTGGCCGGCTGCCTCGCCACCTCGTGGTGGGCGGGCGTCCTGCCCCCGCTCGCGACCGAGGCGCTACGACTGCCGTTCTACGCCGGTGCCGGACTCGGTCCCGCGCAGTGGGCCGCCTACGCCGGGGCGGGCGCGCTCGGGCTGTTCGGGTTCGGGGGTCTGGCCCGGGGCCGTACCGGACGGGCCTGGGTGCTCGGCCTGTTCGGGCGCTACCGGGGGACCGTCCGGCGCACCGGGCTGATGTGGGTCAACCCGTTGCTGCTGCGCCGCCGCGTCGACGTACGGCTGCGGCACTGGCGCAGTGAGCCGATGCCGGGGGCCGACGCGAACGGGGTCGCGTTGCGGGTCGTGACGCTCGTGGTGTGGCGGGTGCGGGACACCGCGCGGGCCACGCTCGGGGTCGAGGACCACGAGACGTATCTGCGCGAGTGCGTGGAGGCGGCGCTGGCCCGGGTGCCGGTGGAGCCGCCGGGCGGGGGCGGGAAGGGCGCGGCCGACCTGGCCGTCGACGCGCTGACCCGGCTGGTCGCGGCGGACTCGGCGCCGGTCGGCATCGAGGTGTTCTCGGTGCGGCCGGTCCGCGTGGAGTACGCCCCGGAGGTCGCCGCGGCGATGACCCGTCGCCGTATCGCCACGCTGGACGCGCAGCAGCGGGCGACGATGCTCACGTCGGTGGTCGACTCCGTGGAGGACACGGTGACGCGGCTGACCATGCGGGGGCTGGTGGAGCTGGACGACTACGAACGCAAGGTGCTGGTGAAGGACTTGACGGTCGCGTTCTGCTCGGGACGGGGAGAAGCGGCGCCGTGACGGAGCCGGAGACGGACACGGCTTTTGGTATGGACACAGTCAAGTAGGGGCAATAATCTGGGACTTGGTCTAGACCTGCACGGCTCACGGAACTCCCCACACGTTCTCCAGGAGCGGCAGCATGCGCAAAAAGACCAAGTGGTACGCGGGCGTGCTCGGGCTCACCACGGCCGGGGCCATCGTGCTCTCGTCCGGGGCCGCGAGCAGCCACGGCTACACCGACCTCCCCATCAGCAGGCAGAAGCTCTGTGCCAACGGCACGGTGACGAACTGCGGTGACATCCAGTACGAGCCGCAGAGCGTCGAGGGCCTCAAGGGCTTCCCGGCGGCCGGCCCCGCCGACGGCCAGATCTGCAACGGCGGGCTCAGCCGCTTCAGCCAGCTCAGCGCACCGAAGACCCCGTCCGGCGCCGCGTGGCCCACGACGAAGGTGACGGGTGGTCAGTCGTACACGTTCCGCTGGCAGTTCACGGCCATGCACGCGACGACGGACTTCAAGTACTACGCCACGAAGCAGGGCTGGAACCAGAACCACGCCCTGTCCCGCTCGGACCTCAACACCACCCCGTTCCTCACCGTCCCCTACAACAACCAGCGCCCCCCGTCCACCATCTCCCACAGCGGCACGCTCCCGTCCGGTCTCTCCGGTCACCATGTGATCGTCGCGGTGTGGACGGTCGCGGACACGACCAACGCGTTCTACGCCTGCTCGGACGTCACGTTCTGACCCTGAGGTTCTGAGCATTGCTTGAGACAGTCCGGCATCCCCCGGGGGTAGGTTCCCTCCACCAAGCGGTACTTGACCTCGGGGGACACCATGGAAGCACTGTTCTACATCGCGCCGCTGCTCATCATCGCCATCGTGGTGCTCGGCGCGACCGGCGTGATCCGCCGCTCGCGCCAGGTCGACAGTGCCTGGAGCAGCGGGCTCACGGCCGAGGCCCGCTGTCTGCGGACGTACACGACGACCAGCGGCGGCGCCGGGGACACCATGGTGTCGACGACGCTGCACCACGTCTACGAGTTCACGACGCGCGAGGGCCGCACGGTCAGGTTCGAGGAGGGGAACGGGCCGGGGACGACCCTGGAGGGCGACATCGTCACCGTGTACTACGCGGCCGACCACCCCGAGCAGGCCACCGCCCACGCCCCGTCCCGGGGGAGGCTCGCGGCGGGCACGGGCTGCGCGCTGGTGTTCTTCGGCGTGATCGTCGTCTTCTGCGTCGTCTTCATGCTCGTGACCCACGAGATCTTCGACTTCATGGGCTCGTAGTCTCCATATCTGACGGTACGTCAACTACCCTGCGCCCCCATGGAGTCCAGGAGGCGTACCGTCGCGGAACTCGTGCAGGCACGGTGGGACGACCACCGCCCGGGCCTGTGGTGCGGGCAACAAGTGCTCACCCATCACGAGACGGCGGCCGGTGCCGCGGCCAGGGCGGCACTCCTCACGGACCTGCTGCCGCCCGGCGCCGCACCCCATGTGGGCGTGCTGCTCGACAACACCCCTGAATATCCCCTGTGGTTGAGCGCGGCGGCCCTCGCGGGCGCGGCCGTCGCCGGTATCAACCCCACCCGCCGCGGCCCCGAACTGGCCCGCGACATCCTGCACACCGAGTGCCGCGTCCTCATCACCGAGCGCACCCACCTCCCCCTCCTCGACAACCTCCAACTCCCCGGCATCCGCGTCCTGGTGACGGACACTCAGGCCTACGGCGACCTGCTCGCCCCGTACATGGACGCGCGCCCTTCCGCCTTCTCCCGCGCGACCCCGGACGACCGCATCCTGCTCTACTTCACCTCCGGTTCCACCGGCGCCCCGAAGGCCGCGATCTGCACCCAGGGCCGACTGGCCGCCGCCGGGCGCTCGTTGGCCGACAGCTTCGGGGTCCGCCCGTCCGACGTGCACTACATCTGCATGCCGATGTTCCACGGCAACGCGGTGATCGCCGACTGGGCACCGGCGTTGGCGGCCGGGGCGGGGGTGGCGCTGCGGCGGCGCTTCTCGGCGTCACGCTTCCTGGACGACGTACGGAGGTACGGGGCCACGTACTTCACCTATGTCGGCCGTGCCGTGCAGTACGTCCTGGCCACCGAGGAACGCCCCGACGACCGGGACAACCCGCTGCGCATGGGCTTCGGCACGGAGGCGGGGGCGGTGGACGCGGCGGCGTTCGAGCGGCGGTTCGGGGTGCGACTGGTGGAGGGATACGGGTCCTCGGAGGGCGGGGCGGCGGTGCAGTGGTCGCCGGGGACGCCGACCGGAGCGGTCGGTCGGGCGGCGCCCGGGCTCGCCGTACTCGATCCGCAGACGCACGCCGAATGCCCGCCCGCCGCCTTCGACTCGGCCGGTCGGCTGCTCAACGGGGAAGAGGCGATAGGGGAGTTGGTGAACCGCGGCGCCAACCCCTTCGAGGGGTACTGGCGCAACCCGGAGGCGGACGCCGAGCGGCGCCGGGAGGGCTGGTACTGGACCGGCGACCTCTTCTACCGCGACACCGACGGCTACCTCTACTTCGCCGGCCGCACCGACGACCGCCTCCGCGTCGACAGCGAGAACCTCGCCGCCGCGATGATCGAGAACATCCTCGCCCGGTACGAGGGCGCCGACGCGGTCGCGGTCTACGCGGTACCGGACCCGGTGACCGGCGACCAGGTCATGGCGACGATCGCCGGACACTTCGACCCGCTCGACTTCGCGGAGTTCCTGCTGGCCCAGCCGGACCTGGGCACGAAGATGGCACCCCGGTTCGTGCGGGTGGTGGAGCGGATGCCGGTGACGGCCACGAACAAGATCCATCGGGCGGGGTTGCGGAGGGAAGGGGTCCAGTGCGCCGATCCGGTGTGGTGGCGGCCGCCCGGTGAGGCCTCCTACCGACGACTGACCCCCGAGGACGCCGAAGGGCCCCTCGTCGGAACGAGGAGCCCGGCTTGAGGGGGTGTGGGTGGCGAAGCCCCCACTGCGCGCGGCGAAGCCGTGCAAAAACAGCGATGGCGAGGCAAGTTCGCGCTTTCTGCGAACTTGCCTCGCCATCGTCATCGTGCGCCGCCAGGGACTCGAACCCCGGACCCGCTGATTAAGAGTCAGCTGCTCTAACCAACTGAGCTAGCGGCGCGTGACTCACGCCTTCCGCTGGATCAGAGTCTCGCGGAGGGCGACGAGAAAAATACTACCTGGTCCGGAGGGGTGCTCTGAACCAGGTTTACGCGCGCTAGATCGCGAGGGACAGCAGTACCGGTCCCGCCTCGCGGTTCAGCGTGTCCGCCGCCTGCCGGAGGCGGTGGGCGTGCTCGACCGGGAGGGAGAGGGCCAGGCAGCCGACCGAGGCGCCGGCCGTGATCGGGACGGCGGCGCAGACCGTGCCCACCGCGTACTCCTGGAGGTCGAGGTGGGGGACGGTCGGCGGCTGGGTCTCCAGGCGGGAGAGCAGCAGCCGGTCGCTGGTGATCGTGCGCGAGGTGAGGCGGGCCATCTTGTGCCGGGAGAGATGGTCCCGCCGGCCGTTGTGGTCGAGCTGGCCCAGCAGGCTCTTGCCGAGCGCGGTCGCGTGCGCGGAGACACGGAAGTCGACCCACTCGTTGACCGCCGGGGTGGTGGGCCCGGCCGCGTACTGGGTGATCGTGACCTCGCCGTCGACGTACCGGCTGACGTAGACCGCCGCGCCCAGACAGTCGCGCAGCCGGTCCAGGGTCCGCTGGATCTGCTCGCGTACCGCCTGCTCCCGGCCGGACGCCGAGCCGAGCCGGCCCAGGGCCTCGCCGGTGATGTAGGCGCCGTCGGTGAGCTGCTCGACGTAGCCCTCACGGCGCAGGGTCCGCAGCAGTATGGTCAGGCGCTCGGTGCCGAGGCCGGTGAGGCGGGCGAGTTCGGTGTCCGTGACACCGGTGGAGTGCCCGGCGACTGTCTCCAGGATGCGCAGTGCGTCCTGTACCGAGTGGTAGGGAGCGGTCGGCTCGTGCATCAGCGCCACGGTGTTTCTCCCTGCGCTCGCTTTATGGGCCGTGATACCGGACAGCGAATCCCCTCCACGATAGCTGTCAAACGGCCGATGTGGAGCGGCTGTTGGCGAGAATGTGGCCCTCCTTACGCCCTCCGAACTGCGGCGCGAATCCTTTGGCATATGCCTTGGTCATGCCCCGTGACGTGGACCTTGGGTGTTCGATTGCTCACGTGTCGTAATTGAATAATTGTCAAAGAATGGCGCCGAGGAATTCCCGGGTCCGTTCTTGTTCCGGATCGCCGAAGATCTGCTCCGGCGGGCCCGATTCGATGACCCTGCCCGAGTCGAACATCAGGACTTGGTCTGAAATATCCCGGGCGAAATTCATCTCGTGGGTCACGCAGAGCATGGTGATGTCGGTGGTGCGGGCGATGTCCCGCAGCACGTCGAGCACGCCCGCGACCAGCTCCGGGTCGAGCGCGGAGGTCACCTCGTCCAGGAGCAGTACCTGCGGCCGCATCGCCAGCGCCCGCGCGATCGCGACGCGCTGCTGCTGGCCGCCGGAGAGCTGGGTCGGGCGGGCGCCGGCCTTGTCGGCGAGGCCCACCAGGTCGAGCAGCTCCAGCGCGCGCGCCTCCGCCTCGTCCTTGGGCATGCCGAGGACGGTGACCGGCGCCTCGGTGACATTGCGCAGCACGGTCATGTTCGGGAACAGGTTGAACTGCTGGAACACCATCCCGATCTTCTTGCGGATCTCCCGGACCTGCTTCTCGGGCGCGGGGAAGAGCTGCTCCCCGTCGACGGTGATCGTGCCCTCGTCCGGCTTGGTCAGGGTCATCAGCAGCCGCAGGATCGTGGTCTTGCCCGACCCGGAGGGACCGATCAGCGTGACGTGCTTGCCGGACTCGACGGAGAAGTCGAGGTCGTCGAGCACGGTGTTGGACCCGAAGCGCTTCGTCACATGGTCCAGGCGGATCAACTCGCTGCCGTCCACCGGGGGGTTGGCGTTGGCGTCGGATTCCTTCGTCAGGGGCGTGTCAGCGGACAAGGCGTCGCTCCAGGGCTCGGATCAGCAGGGAGGCGGGATAGGAGATGAGGATGAAGGCCACACCGATCACCGTGATGGGCTCGGTGAACTGGTAGTGCTCCTGGGAGAACAGCCGGGCCTGGCCCATCAGTTCGAGCACGGTGATCACCATCAGGATCGGGGTGTCCTTGAGCATCGCGATCACGTAGTTGCCCAGCGCCGGGATCACCCGGCGGATCGCCTGCGGCAGGATCACGGCCGTCCAGGTCCGGCGCACCGGGAGGTTCAGCGCGGTCGCCGCCTCCCACTGGCCGACGGGCACCGCCTCGATGCCGGCGCGGTAGACCTGCATCGTGTACGTCGAGTAGTGCAGCCCGATCGCGAAGACACCGGTGGTCAGCGCGGAGAAGGTCAGGCCCCACTCGGGCAACACGTAGAACAGGAAGAACAGTTGCACCAGCAGCGGGGTGTCCCGCACGAACTCGGTGACGACCCCGACCGGCCAGCGCACCCAACGAGTCGGCGCCCGCATCAGCAGCGCCCACACCAGTCCCAGCACGAAGGACATCAGCGACCCCAGGAGCAGGATCTGAAGGGTGACTTTCAGGCCGTCCCAGAAGTACGGCATGAAGTCGCTCACGGCGTTCCAGTCCCACTTCATGCGACCTTCCCTCCCACCCCGGTGGTCTGGGCGCGCTTCAGCTCACGTGCCGCCTTCTCGTTCCCGGGCGCCTTGCCGATCCCGGCCTTCAGCTTCTTCTCCAGTCCGCGCATCAGCCGGGTGAGGGCGAAGGCGATCACGAAGTAGATGAGCAGGATGTACGTGTAGATCTCCGCGCTCTGCTGGAGCGCGAGCCGCACCAGGTTGGCGCTGAAGGTGAGATCGCCCATGCCCATGACCGAGACCAGGGCGGTGCCCTTGAGCAGCTCGATCAGCAGGTTGCAGAAGGACGGGATCATCTCCGGTACCGCCTGCGGCAGCAGGATCAGCCGCATCCGCTGCCAGGGCGTGAAGCTCAGCGCGACCCCGCCCTCCTGCTGCGCCGGGTCCACCGCGTTCAGCGCGCCGCGCACGATCTCCGTGCCGTACGCGCCGTAGGTCAGGCCGAGGGCGAGGGTGCCCGCCCACAGAGGGACCAGCTGCCAGCCGAAGGCGACCGGCAGGACGAAGAACACCCAGAAGATCATGACGAGGGCGGAGGTGCCGCGGAACACCTCGGTGTAGAAACCGGCGAGGAAGCGCACGATCCACAGCCGGTGGGTGCGCGCGATGCCGACGACGAAGGCCACGGCGGTCGCCAACAGCGCGCTGAGGACGAGGAGTTGGACGGTGGTCCAGACTCCCTTGAGGACGAGTTCCCAAAGGCCTGAGGTCATCCGCCGCAGAGCTCCTTCGCGGTGAGGTCCGTCATCTCGGCCCTGGTGAACCCGAAGGGCCGCAGGATGCGGAACAGCTCCCCGCTCTTCTTGAGCTTGTGCAGTTCGACGTTGAAGGCGTCGCGCAGCTTCGTCTCGGTCGGCCGGAACGCGAAGGCGCCCCCGTCGATCCGCGGTTTCCCGTCGACGAGCGGTGCGAAGGGCGTGGTCGACTCGGCCTTGCCGGACTTCGTCACGACCGCGCGCGTGGTGAGCGCCGTACCGGCGAAGACGTCGACACGCCCCGCCTCCACGGCGTTCAGCCCGGCGACCTGGTCCGGGACGATCAGGATGTCGCTCTGCTTGTACCCGGCGTCGACGGCGTGCTGGATCTGGGCGTACCCGGTGCCGGTGGCGAACCTCGCCTTCTTCGCGACGACGTCCTTGTAGGTGTGCAGCCCCTTGGGGTTGCCCTTGCGGACGACGAACGCGTCGAGCACCTGGTAGTCCGGGTCGGCGAAGATGACCTGCGCACAGCGTTCCGGGGTCACGTACATCCCGGCGGCCACGACGTCGAACTGCTGCGAGTTCAGTCCCGGGATGAGGGAGCCGAACTCGGTGGGCACGGGCTGCACCTTGTCGACGCCGAGCCGCTTGAAGATCGCTTCCGCCAACTTCGGTGCCTCACCGGTCAGTTGACCGTCCTTGTCGATGTACCCGAACGGGATCTCACCCGCGATCCCCAGCCGTACGACGCCCTGCGCCTTCAGCCGGTCGAGCAGATCACCGCCGCTCGTGGTCGACGCGGTGGCCACACGACTGCAGCCGGCCGCGCCCAGCGCACCTGCCGCCGCCACCCCGGCGAGCAGTGCCCGACGGGTGTGACCCGGCGTGTGACCGGATGTGTGTCTGTCGTTCCCAATTGGTGGAGCCATGGGCGCGCAGCTACCCGACCGCTCCCGGGTTATGCACCCTGGAAGACATGACGGATCACTTCATCGAGGTCTCACTCGCAAAGCGGAACGTCCACTGCCGGGCAAAACTGCTGGTAGAACGTGCGCCGCTGACCTGCGCGGCCATCTGGGACGCACTCCCGCTAATCGGCGACGTCTACCACGCCAAGTACGCCCGCAACGAGATCTACGCCCTTTTCCCGCCATTCGCAGAAACGGAACCCCCGCTGGAGAACCCCACAGTCACCCCCATACCGGGCGATCTCTGCTATTTCGCCTTCGCCGGCACGGAACTCGGCACGAAGGCCTACGGCTACGACCGCGAGGTCCGCGCCGGCACGACGGTCGTCGACCTGGCCCTGTTCTACGAACGCAACAACCTGCTCCTCAACGGCGATGTGGGGTGGGTCCCCGGGATCGTCTGGGGTGAGGTGGTCGAGGGGCTGCCGGAGATGGCGGAGGCCTGCAACGACCTGTGGCGCTCGGGGGCGGCGGGGGAGAGCCTCAGCTTCCGGCGGGCCTGACCCCGGAAACCCCGGCGCCGAACAGCGCGTGCGCCGCCCGCAGCACCAGATCGTCCCGGTGCCGCGCCCCCACGATCTGCAACCCGACCGGCAGCCCGTCGCCGTCGTTCCCCACCGGGACGGTGGCGGCGGGCTGCTGCGTCAGGTTGAAGGGGTACGTGAACGGGGTCCAGCCCGTCCAGCGGCGGTGCCCGGAACCCTTCGGGACCTCAACTCCCGCCTCGAACGCGGTGATCGGGAGCGTCGGCGTGACGAGGAGGTCGTAGCGCTCGTGGAACTGGCCCATCCTGCGGCCGAGTTCCATCCGGGCGTCCACCGCCGCGAGATAGTCCAGCGCCGAGAAGCCCGCTCCCGTCGCGCAGATCTCCCGCAGCCCCCGGTCGAGCAACTCCCGCTGCCGCGGCGCGAGTTTCTGCGTCACCCGGGCCGCGCCGCTGAACCACAGGGTGTGGAAGGCGTCCACCGGGTCGCTGAAGTCGGGGTCGGTCTCCTCGACGTACGCGCCGAGCGCGGCCAGCCGCTCCACGCCCCGCCGTACCGCCGCCGCGACCGCCGGACGCACCGCGACCTGGCCGCCGAGGGACGGGGAGTACGCGATCCGCAGGCCCTGTATGCCGCGTGCGAGCCCCTCGGTGAACGAGCCCGGCGCGCGGTCGAGCCCTGACCAGTCGCGGGCGTCCGGTACGCCGATCACGTCCAGCAGCAGCGCCGCGTCCGCCGCGTCCCGGGTCATCGGGCCGACGTGCGACAGGGTGCCGAACGCGCTCGCCGGGTACAGCGGCACCCTGCCGTACGTCGGCTTCAGTCCGAAGATCCCGCAGAAGGAGGCGGGGATACGGACGCTGCCGCCGCCGTCCGTGCCCAGCGACAGCGGACCCGCGCCCAGGGCAACGGCCGCCGCGCTCCCGCCACTTGAACCACCCGCCGTGCGCGAGGGGTCGTGCGGGTTGCGGGTGATCCCGGACAGCGGTGAGTCCGTGACGCCCTTCCAGCCGAACTCCGGGGTCGTCGTCTTGCCGATGAACACCGCGCCGTGCTCGCGGAGTCGGGCCACCGAGGGCGCGTCCTCGTCCCAACTGCCCTGCTCGGCAATGGTCTTGGAGCCGCGCAGGGTCGGTGTGCCGCGCTGGAGCAGGATGTCTTTGACCGTGACCGGCACGCCGTCCAGCAGCCCAGTCGGCTCCCCGCGCCGCCAGCGTTCCGCCGATGCGGCCGCCGACGCCAACGCGCCCTCCGCGTCGAGCCGTACGAACGCGTTCACGGCGGGCTGGATCTCCTCGGCCCGTTCCAGGGTCGCCCGGGTCGCCTCCACGGGACTGAACTCCCCTCTGCGGTAGCCGTCCAGGAGTTCCACGGCGGTCAGCTCGGTGAGTTCGGTCGTCATCCGGCCCTCCAGAGTGGGGAGTTCAGTGCCCCGGTACGTACCCACGCTTCTTGTCGACCACGTTCGGCAGCGGCTTGCCCGCCTCCCATCTCTCGTACGCCGCCACGAACTGCGTGCCGAGTTCGTCCCGCCAGCCGACCGTGTCGCCGCTCATGTGCGGGGAGACGATCAGCTCCGGGACCTGCCACAACGGGCTGTCCGGGGTGAGGGGTTCGGCCTCGAAGACGTCGAGGGCGGCGCCCGCGATCCAGCGCTTCGTCAGCGCTTCGGCGAGCGCGTCCTCCACGACGAGTTGGCCCCGGCCCACGTTGATGAAGCGCGCCGAGGGCTGCATGCAGCCGAAGCGGCGGGCGTCGAACATGCCGCGTGTCTCGTCGGTGAGCGGGGCCGCCGAGATCACCCAGTCGGCGCGGGCCATCAGCCGGTCGAGTTCGCCGGGGCCGTGGATACCGGTGCGCGGGGTGCGGCCGACGAGCGCGGTCGTCACCCCAAGTGCCTTGAGTGTGCGGACGATCGCCCGCCCGATCGGCCCGGAGCCGACCACACAGGCACGTGTTCCGGACACCCGCTGCGCCTCGCGGTGCCGCCAGGTCCGCTGCCGCTGGAGCTCCAGTGTCCTGGGCAGATCCTTGGCCATCGCGAGGACGAGGGCGGCGACGTACTCGGCGATCGGCTGGTCGAAGACGCCCCGCGCGTTCGTCACCACCGTGTCGGAGTCCGCGAGTTCGGGACACATCAGGTGGTCCACACCGGCGCTGGCCGTGTGCACCCAGCGCGGCCGGGGACCGTCGCCCGGCCAGGCGGAGCGCACCGCGTGCGAGGCGGCGAAGTCCCACACCAACAGGACGTCGGCGGACGGAAGTCGATCAGCGAGCGTCGAATCGTCGGCGTGCTCGACGCGGACCCGGCCGGTGAGCTTGCCGAGCCGGGGCAGCGGGTCGGCGTCCAGGACGAGAAGGGTGGGCAGGGCAGGGGGAGTTGCGGTCATGCGAAGCCGTTTCTCGCGGGAAGTACAGCGGGAGGCACGGCGGGAAGCACCGAGCGCGGCCGTCTGACATGCACGGATTGACCACGCTCGCACTCGAACCTACCTTCGTCAACACGGACGCCCGCACGGACCGTTGTCACCCCGTTTCTCTTGGTGAGGCCGGTGTAGCCATGCATGTTTCCTTCCTGGGCGGACCCCGCCCGCAGCGCGGTGTCGGTGTCGTCGCCCCCTTCGACTTCGCGCTGGACCGCGAGTTGTGGCGCTGGGTCCCCGACGACATCTCGCTGCATCTCACGCGGACGCCGTTCGTGCCCGTAGAGGTGAGCCTCGACCTGGCCCGGCTCGTGAGCGAGCACGAGACGCTGCACGACGCGGTCCGCACGCTGAACGCGATCGCCCCCGAGGTCGTCGCGTACGCCTGCACCTCCGGGAGCTTCGTCGGCGGGATCGCCGGGGAGCGCGCGATGTGCGAGGCGATGACCCGGGCCGGCGAGGTCCCGTCCCTCACCACCTCGGGCGCCCTCCTCGCAGCCCTCACCGAACTGGGCGCCCGCCGCATCGCCCTGGTCACCCCCTACACGGTGTCCGTCACCCAGTCGCTGGAGGAGTACCTCGCCGAGGCCGGCGTCGAGGTCACCGGCCGCGCCTTCATGGGCCTGACCCGGCACATCTGGAGGGTCCCGTACCGCGACGTCGTCGACATGGCCCGCCAGGCGGTCAAGGGCGAGGCCGACGCGCTCTTCATCAGCTGCACCAACCTCCCGACGTACGACGTGATCCCCCAGCTGGAGGCGGAACTGCGCATACCGGTGATATCGGCCAACCAGGTCACGATGTGGGCAGCCCTGCGCCGACTGGGTACGCGTGCCGTGGGCCCCTATCAGGCGCTGCTGGACGAGTCCGCCCGCCGCCGGGGGCCGGTACTGCCGGAAGAACACCAGGAAGGCTGGTCATGACCGCACTCGGATTCCTCTACCCGGGCCACTCCGCCGAGGACGACTACCCCCGCCTCGAACAGCTCCTCGGCAGCGACATCCGCCTCGACGTGGTCCACACGGACATCGGCGAGGACGCCCACCGAGTGGACGCGCTCCTGCGGATGGGCTCCCCCGAGCGCCTCACGGCAGGCGTCGAACAACTCCGCATGTCCGGCGCCGAGGCCGTCGTCTGGGCCTGCACGAGCGGCAGTTTCGTCTACGGCTGGGAGGGCGCCCACGACCAGGTCCGCGCCCTGGCCCGGTCGGCGGGCCTGCCGGCGTCGTCGACGTCCTTCGCCTTCGTCTACGCGGCGAAGGAGCTGGGGGTGCGACGGGTGGCCGTAGGGGCCACGTACCCGGACGACGTGGCGAACCTGTTCGCGGACTTCCTGCGGGCCGGGGGAGTGGAACCGGCCGTGGTGCGCGCCTCCGGCGTCATCACCGCCGCCGAGGTCGGCACCTGGGGCTACGACGAGGTGCTCGCGCTGGCCCGCGCGGTGGACGGCCCGGACATCGAGGCGGTCCTCCTCCCGGACACGGCCCTGCACACGGCCGCCCACATCCCGGACCTGGAGAAGGAACTCGGCAAGCCGGTCCTCACGGCCAACCAGGTCACGGTCTGGGAGGCCCTGCGGCTGGCGGACCGCAAGGTCAACGCGCCGGACCTGGGCGCGCTGTTCACCAAGGAGCCGCTCGTGCAGGCCGGCTGACCTGCGCCGTCCGCCACGGGGATCTCCCGGGAATAAACCGGAGACAGCCTCCTGTTAGGTGGGGAAGGAGCGGAGAAGGAACCGCGCAGCTCACAACAGGAGGCACCCACCGTGGCGGCAGACGACGAGGTCCGGGGCACGACCGACGAGACCCGGGGTGACGAGATCCGGGGCACGGCACAGGGCACCGCCCCCGTCCCCCTGTCCGTACTGGACCTGGTGACCGTGGGCGCCGGCCGCACCGCGACGGACGCGCTGCGCACCAGCGTGAAGATCGCCTCTCTCGCCGAGTCGCGCGGCTTCCACCGCTACTGGGTCGCCGAGCACCACTCGATGCCGGGCGTCGCCTCCTCCTCGCCCGCCGTGATCCTGGCCCACCTCGCCGCCCACACGGACCGCATCCGCCTCGGCTCGGGCGGCGTCATGCTCCCGAACCACGCCCCGCTCGTCATCGCGGAGCAGTTCGGCACCCTGGAGGCGCTCGCCCCGGGCCGCGTCGACCTCGGCCTCGGCCGCGCCCCCGGCACCGACGGCGCCACCGCCGCCGCCCTGCGCCGCACCGAGCGGCTGAACGAGGGCGCCGACGACTTCCCCGAGCAACTGGCCGAACTCACCCGCTTCTTGGACGACGACTTCCCGTCCGGCCACCCCTACGCCCGCATCCACGCGGTCCCCGGCCCGATCCAGTCGACCTCGCCCGGCGGCGTCCAGTCCCCGCACCGCCCGCCGATCTGGCTGCTCGGCTCCTCCGGCTTCAGCGCCCGCCTCGCCGGCATGCTCGGCCTGCCGTTCGCCTTCGCCCACCACTTCTCCGCGCAGAACACGGTCCCGGCCCTCGACCTCTACCGCGAGTCCTTCCGGCCGAGCGCGGTGCTCGACGCGCCGTACGCCCTCATCGGTGTCTCCGCCCTCGCCACCGACGACGAGAAGGAGGCCCGCCGCCAGGTGCTGGCCGCCGCCCTCAACATGGTCCGGCTGCGCACCGGCCGCCCCGGACTCGTGCCCACCCCCGAAGAGGCCGAGGCGTACGAATTCAGCCCCATGGAGCGGGAGTTCATCACCTCCTGGAACGCCAACGTCATCCACGGAACGGTCGACGAGGTCCGCACCGGCCTCGACGACCTGCAAAAGCGCACGGGCGCCGACGAGTTGATGCTCACGTCCCACGCCCACAACGCGGACCTGCGCCTGCGCTCGTACGAACTGATCGCCGACGCCTACGAATTGACGGCCACTCAGGAAGCCTGATTGCAGGCCTTCGTCCCCAGCAGCTCGGAGATACGATCCGGCGCCACCGGACGGGAGTACAGCCACCCCTGTCCGGTGTCGCAGCCGATCCGGCGCAGCCGGGCGGCCTGGGCCGAGGTCTCCACGCACTCGGCGGTCACCGACAGGCCCAGCCGGTGGGCGAGTTGGATCATCGCCTCGACGATGACCTCGTCCGCCGGGTTCGGCGGCACGCCCTCGCCCTCGTACTGGAAGCCCCGTACGAAGGAACCGTCCAGTTTCAGGACGGAGACCGGGAGCCGGCTCAGGTACGCCAGGTTCGAGTAGCCGGTGCCGAAGTCGTCGATGGCGATGTGCACACCCATGTCGCTCAGCGCCTGGAGCGTCTGCAACGGCCGCCCCGCCGACCCCATCACCGCGGACTCCGTCAGCTCCAACTGCAGCAGCCGCGGGTCCAGTCCGGTCTCGGCCAGTGTCTCCGCGACGTCCGCGACCAGATCCGAGTCCCACACCTGGCGTACGGCCACGTTGACGCTCACGAAGATCGGCGGCTCGTCCGGGTGGTCCAGCTGCCAACGGCGGGCCTGGCGGCAGGCGGTGACCAGGACCCAGCGGCCGAGCTGCACGATCGAGCCGTCCTCCTCGGCCAGTCCGATGAACCGATTCGGCGTCAGCATGCCGAACTGCGGGTGATTCCAGCGCACCAACGCCTCGACCCCGCGCAGCCGTCCGTTCTCCATCCCCACCAACGGCTGGTACTCCAGGGTGAATTCACCCCGCTCGATGGCCGGACGGAGCGTGGAGGCCAGCGCCTGGCGGGTCATGCGGTGCGCGTTGCGCTCCGGATCGAACAGCGTCCAGCGGGACTTGCCGTCCGCCTTCGCCCAGTACAGCGTCGTGTCGGCGGCCTGCATCAGGCCGGTGGCCGTCGTACCGGACGCGTGGCGCTCGACCACACCGATCGACGCTGACAGCGACAGCCGCTGCCCGGACAGGTCGAACGGTGCCTGCAAGGCCTTCAGCACCGACTCGGCGAGATCGGCCAGTTGGTCCGTCCCGGTCGAGTCCTCGACGAGCAGCGCGAACTCGTCCCCGCCGAGCCGCGCGACCAGCGGCGAACTCGCCCGGGCGTAACCCGCCTCGTCCGCACACCGCGTCAACCGCTCGGCCACGGCCGCGAGCAGCCGGTCGCCGACCCGGTGGCCGAGCGTGTCGTTGACCGCCTTGAAGCCGTCCAGGTCCAGATAGCACAGGCCGATCCGGCCGGTGCCGCCCTGCTCGTACGACTCCGCCTCCAGTGCGGCCGAGAGACGCTCGAAGAACAGGGTGCGGTTGGGCAGCCGGGTCACCGGGTCGTGCATCTCCAAGTGCCGTAGCCGCGCCTGGAGTTCACGGCGGGCGCTGATGTCGGTGAGTGACAGCAGCACACCGTGCTCGGCGGCCGGCAGCGGCGCCACGCTCACCTGCACCCACAGCACGTGCCCGTCGGGGTGCTTGACCCGGCGGGTGCAGCTCAGCTTGGCCTGCCGGCCGCGCAGCACCTCGCGGTAGGCGTGCCAGGTACGCGGGTCCGCCTTCAGGTCCATCAGTTCGGCCGCGACCAGTCCGGTCAGCGCGGCACCCGCCTTGCCGAGCAGCGCGCCGAACGAGTCGTTCGCGCTGACGACCAGGCCGTCGTGGTCCACGACGGCCATGGCGAGGGGCGCCGCGGAGAAGGCGGACCCGAACCGCCCGACCTCGGAGAACCCGCCGGACACGGCGGACCCGCCGGGCTCGACGACCTCGATGGCCGGGCCGGACCCGAGGGTCTCGACGGGCTCGGGGACATCTGCACGAGGCGATGCCTCGCCTTTACTCTCTGTGACGGCTGGCCGGATGAGGTCTGCCGCGGGCGCCGGCCCTTCGGACGTTCCGCTCACCGCTCGCTCCCGCAGTGCACTCGATCTTCGGATGGGTCTCGTCGGGATGGCCGACCGGGTGGGGGGCCGCCGTGCCGTGTCCGTGCAGGAAAGTGTGCCGATCATAGAGGTTGGCCCCCGGCCCTTCCAGCCACTGTCCAGTGTCCCGGAACAACGGCCGGTTCCGGCAGATCGTTTCCGCCCGCACCTGGACGGGTTCTTCAAATGGCCGACCACATGTGACGTTCCGTGAGTGTTTCCGGATGTGGGTCCGGGCGTGTCTCAGCCGTCCCGGGCGTCCCTCTCACCCTTCTGGTGCAGATAAACAGGGCGTACCCCAACAAACCACCACAGGCTGGGTGTCGGTGTCCCTTGAACCCGCTCCCGGAGGTCCAACGTGCCGTGTCAGCTCCCCCTCAAGGGGCTCTCCCGTACGGCGCTCAAGGGGCTCGCCCAGTGGCGGACGCGACCCGGACTGCGCGGCACCGCCGCCGTGTTCACCACGATGTCGGCGCTCGCCGCGACCTCGATCATGTCCAGCCAGTCGGTCGCCGAGCCGTTCTCGACCACACCCTGCGCCCTCAAGCGCACCGACGCCCACCACTCCGAGGGCCTCGACACCTGGAACGCCGCGTACCCGCGACCCACCCGCGCGCTCGACGCGGTGATGATCTTCCTCTCCTTCCCCGACGCGACCCCGCGCACCACCCCCGCCGAACTGGCCGCCGACCACTTCCCGGCCACCACCCGCTTCTACGAACGCGCCTCCTACGGCAGGTTCACGCTCCGCCCGCACCCGCTGCGGAACTGGATCCGCATGCCGCACCCCTCGACGTCGTACGCCATACAGCGCGACTGGAACCCGGTGAACCGCGCCGCGTACCTCCGCGACGCGCTCGCCGCCTCCGACCCCGAGGTCGACTTCTCGCGCTACGACATCGTCTACTTCGTGGCCGATCCGGACGCGCCCGGTGTGGACTCGGACGCCACGAAGGTCGTCAACCTGGACACTCCGCTGCGGGCCGACGGCGCGGACGTCCGACGGGTCGTCACGGTGTTCGAGAAGCACCCGCCGGACCGGCTCGTCCTGGCCCACGAGACCGGCCATGTCTTCGACCTGCCCGACCTCTACCACCGGCCGGTGGACGGCAAGGGCGACTGGGACACCTACGTCGGCGACTGGGACCTGATGGGCAGCCAGTTCGGGCTCTCCCCGGACCTGTTCGCCTGGCACAAGTGGAAGCTGGGCTGGCTGGATCCGCGCCAGGTGGTGTGCGTACGGGGAACCGCGCCGAAACGGCTGACCCTGGAACCCCTGTCCGCCGGACCCGGCACCTCCCCGGCCGGCAGCCCCGCGGGATCGCCGGCCTTCGGACTCGGCCTCGGGACCAAGCTGGCGGTCGTGCGCACCGGGACGGACAGCGCGCTGGCCTTCGAGGCGCGCAGCCCCGTCGGCAACGACAGCACGGCCTGCAAGCAGGGCGTCCTCGTGTACCGGGTGCGCGGTGGAGCGGCCTCCGGGAGCGGCCCGATCCAGGTCGTCGACGCCCACCCGCGCACCGAGGCCTGCTGGGAGACCTCGGTCTACCCGCCGCTCGCCGACGCCCCGGTCTCCCTCGGCGAGAGCTTCACCGTGCCCGGCGACAACGTGAAGGTGGAGGTGAAGGGGCGGACGGTTTCGGGGGCGTGGACGGTGGTGATCACGCCGGGGGAGGAGAGCTGAGGGGTGGGGTGACACAGGCCGACGTGGTCGGACGCGGACATACGTCGTCCTCCGTCGTCCTCCGCTCCGGTCGTCCTGCGCTCCAGTTGTCCTGAGGCCGCGCTGTAGCGCTTCTGCTCATTCTTGCCGGAGTGGGCACGGGCCGGGACGGCGAGGCGGGAGGCGGGACGGCATGGCTGGAGGGGCCGGAGGCGGGTGGTGGCGCAGGCGGGTGGCGGCGTTCCGCAAGTGGTGCGACGACCTGCTGATCGCGTTCGGTCTGCCCTACCTCTGTGCGTGCGCCGAGACCGACCTTCAGGAACCGCCCGCCGGACACCCGGAACGGCTGCGCCCGGACCGCCCGCTCACCGCGTACGAGCTGTGGCTGACGAAGCAGTTCACCACGGAGCCGGGCATGCGAAAGGCGCCCTCGGATAACCGAGGACGCCCAGGTCAGCGACCTAATCGCTAGTGCGCCGCCAGGGACTCGAACCCCGGACCCGCTGATTAAGAGTCAGCCGGACGACGAGCCGGATGATGCCGAATGAGTCCGGAATCGTTCGTTCTCGCAGGTCAGCAGGCATCTGACGCTACCGGCCTCATACGGGGTAGTTCGGGATCGTCCGGCGGCGGCGTTAGCCCCGTGCTAGCACGAGTGCGGTCATGAACACCGTGTCCATTGATCTGTACGCCGTGCTGGGGCTCTCGAAGGATGCGGACAAAGGTGCCATCCGCGCCGCCTTCCGCGCTCGCATGCGGCAGACCCACCCTGACGGTCGCCCGCCCGAGGACGCTGCGGCAGCTCATGAAGAGATGGTCTTGCTCAACCTGGCGTACGAGACGCTGAGAGACCCAGGCAAGCGGGCTGCCTACGATCTCGACCGCCGCGCGGCACGTAACGGCAAGCAAGAGCAGCGCCATGAGCCGACTCCACCGCCAACTCCTCAGCCGCGAGTCATAGTGGTCGATCCCCAGGCTGTGGATTTCGGGTCCGTCGCCATGGGCGAGATGCCGCGCGACCAGGTCGTCACGATGAGGCTCAGCGACAACTCGACCATCCGATATGCGTGGGCACTGACAGACTGCGGCGACTTCTGGCAGGTGGTTGAGCCGCAGCCGTATCGCGACGTCTCAGCGGTGAGGTTGCGGGTTCGAGTCCGACCGCTGTCGGCGCACGATGCGCTTGGCCTGCGCAGCGACCGGCTCCGGATCATGGTTGACGATCTCGTGGTGGTGGTGCTGGTCCGTATCAACGTGGTGGCAGCGCCTCCGCCACCTCCTCCAACGCCGCCACCGAAGCCGCGTGCGATCGTCCTGAACCACCGGTACATCAACCTGGGGTCGCTGTGGGCCGGCGCCGAGGCACAGGAGCAGGTCGTAGAGGCCCGTTTCGACGACGGCTCGCCGATCCACATGGCACGAGTCCTCAACACGACCGGTTCGTTCTGGCACGTGGTGTCTGAGCCCGTGGTGCACGATACGACCCGCCTGATCATCCGTATCCAGGGTGGGCCAGTCGGGCCTGACCACGCTCTCGACCGGTTCACCGAGCGGCTGAACATCAGCCTGGACGGCGTCACTGAAACGGTCGGGGTGACGGCCTTCATCACAGCGCCGCCGGCACCTCGCCTTACCCTCGCCAACTGGCGCAACCTCCGGCTGACGCTCCTGGGCTTGTTCATGCTCCTCAGCGTGTTGTTGCTGCTGGGATCCATCTTGTTCAGCGCGGTTTACACGCTGCTGAGCGTTCCCCGGAACCACGGCTCCGACCAACAGCAGCTGACCACCTCCGCTGTTGGCCCGGAACACCGTGGCTCCCCGGCCAGCGCTCCAGCAACGTCCTCTCCAGTCAACGCAGCGGCGGCGCTCGACGCATGGATCGTCTTCGAGGACGAGTCCGGCTTCTCGATGACGCCGCCTGTTGCCCACACCTGGAGCCGCCGCGCGGTCACACCCCGGTGATCCGGGTCCGCGGCCCGCTCCCGGCGCCGGATCTCGATCGCCGCGCTGGCCTGCTACAAGCCAGGTGAACGCTCCCGGCTGATCTACCGGCCGCGCTGCGACGACGGCCGCAAGAGCTTCGCCTGGATCGACTACCGCGACCCGTTCATCACCGCCCACACCCAGCTCGGCAGCCCGATCGTCCTCGTCTGGGACAACTTGAACGTCCATCTCGCCTACACCATGAGGCAGTTCATCGCCCGGCAGGACTGGCTGACCGCCTACCAGCTGCCCTCCTACGCACCCGACCTGAACCCGGTCGAGGGCATCTGGTCGCTCCTGCGGCGCGGCTGGCTGCCCGACACCGCCTTCACCACCTCCGAGCACCTCATCCACACGATCAGGCACGGCATGAGGAAGATCCAGTACCGCCACCCGCACCTCATCGACGGATGCCTCGCCGGAACCGGCCTATCCCTCAGCCCTACGACTTCATGAGTTCAACTCAGTACTTGAATTCCGTATATGGCTGTCGGTGGGATACGTGAGACTGCCGACGTGTTCACGATCAGTCTTATCGCCGCGCTTTCCCCGTGGTTGGTCTTAGTCGGGATGGTCCTGCTCTACATCCCTGGCCCGATTCAGCGCTGGGGAGTGGCGTCTACGGAGTGCTTCGAGCGACTGCGTGCCATTTCGGGGGTGCGTCGAGCTGCTCCACTTCTCACCCAGATGATCCTGCTGCCGCCTCGACTGCAAGATCGAGTCGGCGGGCACGGATTGGCTCCCCAGTACGTCGTGCGCTGGTGGCGCGCTCGCCCTCTGAGCGCTCCAATCAACACAGTCCGATTCCTCTTGCTGCTCTTCGTCGTGGGACACGTCGACGACGTAGCGGACTGGGAGCATTTACGGCTGAGCGCAGACCCCGGACCACAGCCCGGCGTGGTGCAGGCACTGCTTAGCAGCATCGTGGCTGTGCCAGCGTCCGTGCGCTCATGGGACTTTTCCGCGATCAGCAGAGGAACGGAAGTTCTCATCTGGACCCTGATCCTGATCGCTGAAGCGCGGTTCATCAAACGCACGAACCTGACCAGCTCTGGCAGCGGCATGACGCTTGCGGCCTATGATCTGGAGGCCCTCGATGAGGATTCGAAGAAGATGAGCGCACTGAGGGAGGACCGACGCTGCTGGCCTGTTGTTGCCCTGCTGACGGTCACAGCCCAGTGCGCCACGGTTCTCCGCCGCTGGGAGGAAACACAGCCAGACTGTCAGATCCCGCGAATCTCCATGAAACCGGTTGAACACGTCATCTGGAGGGCGCACGGTACCCGCCGCGCCAGAGCCAGACGGCACAACCAGCGGCAGTTCAAAGCACATGCCGCACTCGTGGTCGGTGCGCTACGAAGGGCCGAAGCTCGGCAGGACTCCGAGCCGGGCCCCGCTCTTGAGGACCTCATCGTGATGCTGCTGACCATCGCCGAACGCTACGCCGAGGGTCGCATCGACGACCTTCTCGACGCAGATCAACTCACTGGTGTGACTCCGGCCGCGCCGAGGGAGCTATTGCGGGCGCTGGTGGTGGGGGCCGTTGTCGTGCTGACCATGGCTGGTGCGGCCGTCCTCGGGTTGCCCGATGCAGCACTTGCCCCCTTGCTACCGGTAGTGGTGCTCCTTGTCGCCGTCGTCTTCAACCGAGGTCGGGTACCCACTGCGGGGCAGCTGACCGATTTGATCACCTCCCGGTGAGGTGGGAGAACCGATGGTGGGGCTTCCAACCGCCGGCTCCGTAGCGGCGTGGCGGGGGATCCCACATTCCGTCCGCTATCAACACAGGTAGAGATGAGCAGACGCGGACCATCGCGTCCCTTGCGGAGCTGCCGACGTTCGTCCGACAGACCGCCGTCCTGCGCGCACCTCATAACCAACGGCGTACCGCGAGGATCAAGCTCTGTCAGCAGCTACGACAACCCGAGTTCAACCTCAGTAGTACCCGGGGACGGTAGCGGAAACAAGTGCCCCGAATGATGCGCACTCGTGGGCGTGCGTGATCGGTGACACAGAGCGATTACGTAGTTGGGCTGCAATGTTCGGCCACTCTGTCTAGCGATTCATAGCGCAATCCGGCTGCGCCTGCGCTATCCCGTGCGGGAGGCAGCCGCACCAGATGCGTAGAGCCAGAATCCGTCGCAAGATGGAAGCACGGGCTGACATTGAATGCGATGATGCCGTAGCCCAAGACGCGGCGGAAAATATACTTAGTGCACCTAGGGAAAAGTCGCCAAAGGTCGCAAGATGGGATAGGAGGAGGTCGTGCGTTATCTTGCCGAGGATGAGCATCAACTCCTCCTGGAATTGACTCCCAGCCATCGCCTGTTTGTTCAGCGATGGATTGAGCTATTCGACCGAGAAGTCCCATTCTACTTCCGTATCCCTCCTGTTTCATTCGAGGCCTTGAAGCAAGAGAAAGGAGCTAAAGGGATCAGGGGATTTCACATTCCTCATATAAGGGCTGAGTATGATCGGGCATGTTGGATCGTGGCTTCGGATACCCTCGCGGAAGCAGGGGGCGACCCTGCTAATGTGAAAATTATCGCAACAAGGATATCTCTGGCGGGTTTTCATCATGAATTCATATTTCAGAAGTATCGTGAATTGCTGAGGGACTTTCCTGACTCGCTAAAAATCGTATGTGGGTGGTTTGAGAACAACAAGCGTATGCGCCCACTAGCGATATGGGCGCCCTGCGACCGGAAAGGGCACATACCTAAGCGTACTAATCTTGAAGTAGGCTCACTCGAAGATGTACCAACAGACTGCCAGGAACTGGCCGATGAATTTTTGACCCAACATCGGAAGTACTACCCCCTTACCAAATTTGTCATCAAGGGGTGTATTAGCGCTCTAGACCCAAACGGAGCGTATGCCTCGCTAAGGGAGGGGGTTGAAAACTACACTCGACTAAGGGACCCTGGTGTCCAAATGGCGAGCCTTCGGGAAGGGAAGAGCGTTGCTATCATCGATGACATTCTTCAGGACCCCGTGCCGGAAGCCTACGCCTTTGTGCCGCCTTCTGATTTTCGGTACAGGGTGGAACGGCCCTTGCCGCGGGGTATGGTGAATGAGGCAATGGAAGCGGCTGACTCCGATTCTCTAATTTCAACTATTTTGTATAATCTAACAGCCGTTTATCGAGAGATTTCACGCCCGATTCCCGACCCCCGCGCTGCCTTCACGCAACTTATACCCCTCTGTGACTGTGCATTCGAGGACTGTTATCCCAAAAAATCCTCGGCATTCGATAGAACAGTGGATAGTGCGGCGCGCCTACTGGCTGCAGATAGCTTCCATGCGCATCTGACCTACATAACGAGCTATCTCAAACGATCGCCTCGAACTTCATATCAGAGTTATCCTCTATTGCGGCACCATGCAAGCTTGGAATATTGCTACGATTTGCTAAGTGATCAAAGTCGATGGGAAAGTGAGGTTCTGAGGCAGAGCCCTTGGGACGAACTCCTGATCTGGCGACGAGAACAGTGGGTTGCCGAGCAAATTGACCCTGCGAAAGTGTTGGCTGCTCACTATCAAAGCCAGCTATGGGCGACAGCCAGGGCAATGCGCGCCCGACACCATCTTGCTCATCAAGGTAAGCCGTTGAGTGATGAGTATCTTCTTGCCGTCCTGTATCAGGCACTCTGTCTCAATCTGCGCTTGCGCGTATGGGCTAATTGCCATGAGCATAAATTCCCAAAAATCATGCAGGATCTTGGTCGCGAGATCTCAATTGCCGAATCGGGGAAACAGATAGAGCAGAGTCACAGAGTGCTCGCTATTCAAGGGTGGTATGGAGCCGAGCAATGGTGCAGCAGGGCCACGCAACGCCGGAAAGAATCGCGACGTAAAATCCCTTCGATCCCTAGGGAGCCGCGAACGCGGAGCCGAAGAGGAGTGGTGATCGATAGAACCCCGACCGGTACCAATGATTAGCCTCTGGAAAATGGTCCTCATCGGCTGTTGCGGATATAAGTCAAAGGGACCTGGAACCAGGCCGCGACCAGGGATGAAGGGGCAGTTACCCAGTTTTCCGAGTTCGCATTGGTTGACAAAATGATCATGAAATGCTAAAATTTAGGCGAACCTTAAAATGTGGTTAGAACCTGCCGAGAGCGACTGTTGGCAGCCAATCGATTGGCTGCCAACAGTCGCTCTCAACGTGCTTGAGATCACCCGAGTGGAAATGCTTCGGTGAAATCCTGCGGCAGGAAGAGGTTATTGTGACTATAAGCGAGATAGATTCTCCTGACTTGTTCGTTTCGCCTCAAGGCCAGGTTGCCAACATGCGCCGCTGGAACGTGGAGCGGGGTTGGAGTTTCGCCGATGCGCAGTTCGCAGAGGTGGAGGCCGAAGCGGATCAATTCAGCTGGCCTGCCGGCCACCTAAGAGCTCGTAACACGATCATTCGCCCCAGTCCCAGTGGTCGTGTCGTGGTGGAGCGTGGGAGCGTGGCCCTGGATCGTTGGTGGTGGCCTGTGTGGGGAGGAGGGGCTGGGTGAGCGTGGTGTGGGCGGCGACGTCGCCGGAATCGGGACTGTTTCATCCGGTTGAGAGACGTTCAGAGGTGGAAGATCTGTCAGACCGCTTCGACGACCTGCGTTCCCGTGGTCAGGGGTACGTCGAGGTTCGGTTGCCGAACAGGGAGTTCCCGGTGCTTGCCCTGGCCTTCCGGGATGATCACGCGGTGGTTCATCTGATGAGTGACACCGAGCGGATGTCTCTACTCATGGGCGACGGCACCGTGTCCTCGGGTGCCGAGGTCGAAGTCCCGGTCATCGACGACCTCGCCGCATTCACGGGGAACTTTGTCCTGGATACCGTTCGGGCCTGGGACCTCGTGCACGACTTCATCCGGACGCGGGCGGCCGGCCCTCTGGGTGAGTGGCGTGAGGTGTAGCCAAAAGCTCGTGCCGCGATCATGATCGGTGCTTCTTCAGGCGCCTCCAGCAGATCAGGCCGCAGGCCAACGAGACGAAGGCGTCGTGGAGTTCGGTTCGGCGTTCCCAGCGGACGGCGAGGCGTTTGAACTGGTGGAGCAGGGCGAAAGTCTGTTCCACGACGTAGCGGAGTTTGCCCAGGCCCTTGATGTTCGGGGCGTTCCTGCGTGAGATGACCGGCAGGATCCGGCGCTTGCGCAGTTCCTCGCGGTGGGGGTTGGAGTCGTAGCCCTTGTCCCCGAGCAGCGAATCGGGGCGGCGGCGTGGCCGGCCGGGACGCCCGGCCACGGGCGGGATGCCGTCGACCAGGGCGAGGGTCTGGGTGACGTCGTTGACGTTGGCAGCGGTGGTGATGACCTTGAGCGGGGTACCGCGTCCGTCGCAGATCAAGTGGTGCTTGCTGCCCGTCTTCCGGCGGTCGACCGGCGACGGACCGGTGTCGGCTCCCCCTTTTTCGCGCGGATGTGGGAGCCGTCCACGCACGCCCTGGACCAGTCGAGTTCGCCGGCCGCATTCAGCTCGGCAAGCAGAATGCGGTGCAACTGGTCGAAGACGCCGGCCTGCTGCCAGCGGTCCAGACGCCGCCAGCAGGTCTGTCCCGAGCCGAACCCCAGCTCCAGCGGGAGGAGTTGCCAGGCTATGTCGTTGTGGAGGACGTACAGGATGCCCTGCAGACACAGCCGGTCCGCCACCGGCTGCGGGCCCGGTGATCGCTCGGGCCAGGGCGGCAGCAGCGGCTCGATCAGCGCCCACAAGTCGTCATCCAGCATCCACGGTCGAGTACTCACACTCTCCCGAACGGCCGAATCGTCACATCCGTCACGCCTGACCAGGGCACCTCAACAAGATCGTGTTACGAGCTCTCAACGTGGTTGCCGCCGTGGCCAGTTGAGGCGAATGCCGCCACCAACTCCGTGCTCGCCGTTCAAATCAGAGGTTCGTCGTCAGCGAGCGGCTTCGTACTTCTCGATGACGTTGCGCGGCACCCGGCCGCGGGTATTGACCTCAATGCCTTGGCTCTTAGCCCATTCGCGCACCTTGATGGGATCCGGGCTGTCAGCCCGTGTGCTGCTACCGCGGTGACGAGGCGCGCTGCCCGACTTACGGCCGACCTTGAGGAAGGGCGCCAAAGCATCCAGTAGTAGCTGGTGGCTGTCAGGATTGAGGTCAACTTCGTAGCTGACGCCGTCGAGGCTGAATGTGTGTGCGGCGATGTCCTCACCCTCGGCGCCCGTCAAGTCGTCGGTGAAGATGGTTACGGTGCGCTGAACCATGGCGATGGTCTCTTTCCTGTCGTAGTGGCATGAGTCTAAGCGTCGGATAGGCCACGTCTGTCCAACTCTTCTCAAAGCGATCTGGGCGCTACCCAACTACCGCTCGTCGAGCCAACGAAACTGTTCCTGTTCTAAGGGTCTGCGCCTGATGAGCCCAAGTTCTCAATTGGAGACAAACTGGCCATCTATCGCGCTGCGGCCCAGTCGATCTACCGTGAACTCACTTCGGCGCTGAGTGAGGCACGTCATGGAGTCAGCACAGCAAAACTGGCGGGCACCTGCTCAAAGTGCCCCGGACGTAGTTGTGTCAGATCAGTGTTGGCTAGGGCCTGCTCACTTGCTGGATGTAACCTATGGGACGTGCTTGCACAGCATCAGTCACGCCGCCGGCGCCAGCAGATGAGAGCCAACAGACGGCAACATCGTAGCCCGCACACCCTGTAGCACCTCGTTCAGGTCTCGGGGGTCTTCGCTGGTGGCGTAGAGAACTTGGCATCCGGCCCGGGAGGCCTTTTCAAGACGCCTTACAAATGCGGCAAGGCTGCCTCTGTCGGTCTCCTGCTGACGTGGCTCATCGAGCATGAGCAGCTGGGCGTGATTACTCTGAGGAGACGAGGATGCAGCCTCGTAGAGAGCCAGATAGTAGGCCCACTTCGTTCGGATCATGTCGGACGCACTAATGCCCATTGAAAGATCAAAGGTGAGTTCGACTCCGTCGTTAACTGGAATTAGCGCAGAGGAGTCAATCGACAGGTCAGAAGGAGGAACACTGCGTAGGCCATACTCTTGAACCTGCGCTCGGAAACTGGACTGCATCCTAGAAATAATTTGCTGGTCAGCGCGGTTGAGTGTTCCGTCGCGCAATCCTGCCAATCGATCCCGGATGGCCTGCCAGCTTTCCGCTAGATCATCGAAATAGTCGTTTGCCTCTTCTGATAGATCGAGCAATCGTTGGCCGTTCTCAATAGAGGACGACAAGAGAATTTGTTGCTGGACTTGCGCCCGGCTGGGAACTGCAGATGGGCCAGCGAGTTCATCTCGAAGCGCGCGCACCTGTCGCATGGCTCCATGCAGAGCAGCCTGCAAGGAAGCGCGCTCTCGCTCAAGAGTAGACCTACGTCGACTAGCGCTCTCTGTCGCCGTACGAACAGCCTCTCTCTCTGCTTCTACCTCGGCGATAGTTTGCTCAAGGTCTGCCGCAATGCCGGTCGCAGTCTCACGGCCGTCAAGTGTCTGACCACACGTTGGACAGACATCGTTCGATACCGAGGTAATGCTCAACGTACTGCCAAGATTACGGAGCTTCCTCAAGTCCGCTAGACGAGCTCTCTCGGTTTCGAGACTCGCGAAGCGGCCAGCAAGAACATCAGAGTCTGTGCGCGAGAAGTTCAAGTGCTCTTCGATGAGCCGGATACGCGCACCAGCTTCCCGGGCGGCCGCTTCGGCTGAAGAGAGTTCTTGCCGAGCCCGTTCGGTGTGCTCGCCAGCAGACTCCACGCCTCGCTGTTCAAGCTCGTCAAGAGCATCTCGCCAGGAACCGATCTGACGCTCAAGTGGCACCCATGCTGAGTCCGCCATTACTTCGACGACGGAGCGCTGTCTACGAGCGAGTGTGACGGGACTTTCCTGGTGAAGGAAGACGCGACAGTTGAGCCCCTTCGCCCCCTCGTTGAGACGGTCGCTAGCAGCTTGCCATTTCTTTTTAATGTCATCTTCTTCAGCTTTCGCGGCAGCGAGGGCAGTCAGCCGTTCCAGGGCGGACAGGCCCAAGACGTATTCCACAGCCCGACGAAGAACGTCTCTGATGCCGAGGTATGTAGGCATCCGGGGTGCAACCCCCGACCACCCTGATTTCTGCTCAACATAGAAGAGAGGGAATAGGGTTTCTAGATAAAGGGTGACTTCGGCCGTGTTGAATCCTGGGACTTGAGGAAGATCCCAACCTAGAAACTCTGCCAGTTCCCTGTGGAATCCGAGCTCTCGAATAGTCGACCCGCCGTGGCGCACGAACATGTCCACTCGGCTTGCCCTATCTAAATCGGCGAGGTTGGTGGCTTGCCAGGTCAAGATTAGGGCTGTATCAACTCCGTCACCCCGAACAAATCGTTTGCAGCGCATATAGGAGCCGCGTTCGTTGGTAATCGTTAGGGCGACCCAAGACTCCCTGACGGGTGAACGTCCGCCGTCAGGGAAGTCTGCGACTGACAGCAGCGCAGGTCCGAATGGTGGCTTCCTGCTGGAAGAAAACATCCCTTCGAGTCCGAGCGCATAGATGACCCCCTGTAGGAGCGTTGACTTGCCGAAGCTGTTTGGAGCAGCAATCACATTGAGGCCAGGCGAGAATTCGGTGGCATAACGAAGCAGCCCACGGTCAGTCCGCGATGAGATCTCAACGTTCACCAATCGCATGCTCATGCGCCCGCCCCTGAATCCGCGCGACTACTCACCTTCACAACACCGAGCCTCTCCCACATGCCTGACGCTGAAATCGGTCTAAGGGCGGCAAGAAATCGCTTCTCTTCCTCCAGTAGCTCGGGGTCAGAGTTGAGAAGTTTCAGGTATTCTTTCCCTCGGGCAGTTAGTATATAACGCGATCTACCCTTTTCTGTAATCACTCCTTCTGCCCGGGAAATCTTGAGAGCATCCTCTAGGGGCGGATAGAACTTCCGCAGCGGAGTCTTTCCAATATCGCTGGATCGCCAGGTCTCCAGGAAGAGGTCGGCGCAACTCCTGTCGCTGATAGCCCAGAGCAAGCAATGCAACTGTTCGGCCGTAGCAGAGTTTGCCCGACAGCTTCCAAGAATCAGCACAAGGGCCGTCACTCGCCATGCTGCTCTTCTTGCTGTGGGAACAGGTAGCGGCACCCGGTGCAATTCAACGGGGGTGAGGGGATTTCGGTGCGGAAACTCATTCAGAGTGACTAAGTCGGCCGACTGTCCATCTTCATCGATTCGTCCGAAGGGCGCACTGTCGGAGATCGTAGGCCACATCAGGCGACCCGCCTAAAGCGTAGAGGGCATCGGATCAGCCAGCTGGAAACCGCATACCAGGCGATTTGCTCGCACAAGACACTTGAGAGCCCCGGCGCGTCGGACTTCAAAGACTCAGTTAGGCGACGAACCAAAGTCTCAATGACTTCAGTTCCTGGCTGCCCCATGCTGGAAACAGTCATCGTCAGCGTAGAAAGTACGACCTTGAGTCGACGGTCTACAGCCGCATGGAAAGTCGGGTACTCCACCTTTAGGCGGTCCATCTGGGACTGGCCTCGAAAGAACATTCTGAGCATCTCATCGCGATAATCAGCCAGCCACTCGGGATCAGAGGCCAGAGAAGGTACTACTGAAAGTTTCGTTGTTACTCGATCGGCCATCTCGTTCCCGTTTCCCGAGCCCCACAAGGAGGCATCCGGATCGGGTATATCAAGATGTAGTTGTGTTTCAACCTGCCCGAGTAGCCTGGCTCGCTCAGATGCAAACTCCTCATCCGTAATGACTAGAACTTTAAATTCAGCGGCTAGCCATTTCGGGCGGGGATCTATATCGAGAACATCTTTTTTCTTCTTTTGTGCATGCTCCACAAGGGAACGGCTGTCGAATTGTGGTGTCATCAAGACCCACGTGTGCAACCGAACATCACCAAGGAGGCGACAGGTTCCCTCTATGTCGTCACATAGACGCTTGAGGTCCTTCGTCATTTTACGCTTTTGTGAAGTTGTTTGAGAATCCATGCTGTAGGCGTCTTCTGGGGCGTAGCACTGATACCCCACACCGTCAAAGCGGAACGCCTCCAACCCGCCGTCACCCTTGTCGCGAGCTGGGATGAATTGAATGTTCGAGTCGTAGCGCATCGACAGGAGGTGCCGACAGTAGGCCTCCCACTCGCCCCCGCTCCACTGCTCTCTGATCACTTGGGCACCTTATCGGCGCGCGTCTCGCTTCAGGTAGAGCTTGGATGCATTGAGGAGCAGTTCACGGGGCAGGTACGGGTTCAAGCGGCCTGCCAGTAGGTAAAGCCGAGTGACGTCAGTCCTTCCGAACGGCAGAGACGATCAGAAGGACCTCCGACCTCCGTCTGAAGGAGCTGATAGGCGGCTCCCTTGGCCTGTCCCCAGTGCATCGCAGCACGCCACAGCAGACGTCCAAGCCCGTGACCGCGGTGCTCCTGGAGGACGCCGAAGTACTGCGGCATCAACTGAGGGGTGCCGATCGCGTCGGGCCGGATCTCCATGGGGCCGATGGCACCGGCCACCGTGTCGCCCACGGTGGCGGTCAGCATCGGTCCGACGGTCCCTGCCTGCATCTGTTGGTAGAGGAAGGCGAAGCCGTCAGAGGCCATCTGCTCGGCGAAGGCGGCGAAGGTGCCTCGTACCTCCGCCGGCCACTCATCGAAAGGTCGGACGGGGCCATCGGGAGCCAGCCGGATGGTCGCCCTGAAGTCCTGGAGCTGGATACGCGTACCGCGCCCGTCTGCTGCCTCGGGACCGAGGAAACGCACGATCCGCGCCTTTCCGGCGCCGTGCTCGGCGGCCAGTTTCTGAGCCAGCTCGGTAGCCACGAAGGCGCTGTCGGGCTCGATGCCGTAGAGGTGGACCTTGACCATGCCGGAGCCTCGCCGGGACAGCGTGGGAATCAACGTCTCACCAGGCCTGTGAGCGATGCCCTCGACGAGAACGGTCTCGTCCTTGCTGTCGGACCAGCGGATGTCCTTGTCGTAGCGCAAGAACCAACGGTCGGTGGAGGCCGCGATCAGGGTGTCCGTGAAGAGGTCTTCGGTGAGGACGGACGGGTGTACCGGTCCGATCGTCGGCACGTAGGGCGCCGACACCACTGGACGTAGCCAGTCCCAGCGGAATCGCATGTGCTCAGAGTACTCATCTCGTGCTCGAAGGCTCAGGCCCCGACGCAGATCCGCCAGGGCCTGAGCACAGATGACCGGAAGGGTTTCGGTCAGTTCGGGTTGTCGTCGCCGGCCGCGCAGGAGCAGGCGCTGCCCTCCATCAAGGCGTCGGCGTCCACCTCGATGACGAGTGCCGTGGTGGCGACGAGAGTGGTGGGCAGAGCCGGGCGGGTGGCCGGCGGGCGGCTGGCCTGGATCTCGACGGGAACGGGACTCATGAGTGGACCATCTCCTTGGTGTCTCCGTGCTGGCAGTAGGTGTTCAGTGGTGCCTTCGCCTCCTGGTAGACCTTGGCGAGCGGTCGACATACCCGGCATGAGCCGGAGATCGAGCAGTCCGTGCAGCCACCGGTGCGAAGCATGAGCCGATCGGAGATCGCTCCGAGTCGGCGAAGTCCATCGAGACCTTCGGTCATGAGGTTGATCTGGTCGTCGCGGCCGATCTTGCAGATCGAGACCATGGCGTGAGGGTCGGCGTGGAAGAAGGTCACTCCCGCATTGCAGCCCTGGAAGACCGGCCGCTTGCGAAGGAATTCCGTCGACTGGACGAGCAGCGGCTCGCCGGTCCCCGAGAAGGTCGGCTGCATGTTGGTGTAGACGTGGTGATCTAGGCCCCAGCCCTTCACCAGGTCCACCATGGCGTCGACTTCGTGGGCGTTGTCCTCCGTGACCACGACGGACACTCGCAGAGGCAGACCGGCATTTCGAGCGGTGGCCATGCCTCGCTGGAAGTTCTTCCAGGCGCCCTTGCGCTGGGTCAGTTCGTCGAAGGACTCCTCCGTGGCGCCGTACATGCTGACGACGACGCGGTACGGCGGGCAGTCCCGGAACAGCCGCAACACCTCGGGTTTCCACAGACGCGAGGCGTTGGTGGAGATCGTGAGCATCATGCCCTGGCGGTACGCGTACCGGTAGGCGCCCTCGAAGTCGGGATCGATCGTCGGTTCGCCACCCGTGATCTGGAGCCAGAGAACCCCCGAGTCGCGGAAGATGTCGATGAGCTTGACCTTCTCGTCCCAGCTCAGGCCGGCCAGGGGACGTTCGCCGAGGTAGCAGTGCTTGCAGCCGAAGTTGCAGTAGAGGTTGATCTCCCAACTCGCCCGCGCGAAGGCGAGTTCGGTCGGCTCACGCACCAGGAGCGCCGGTCCGGCGGCCTGACCGTCGAGATCGAGACCCCAGGCTTCGGCCGCGGTTTCTACCAGCCAGTCCGGCACGCGGGTGTTGAAGTTGGTGCTCCGCCGTACCTCCTCGTAGTGCTCGGTCGGTAAGCGCACACAGGTGGCGCTCCCCGGCCGGACGGCCAGATGGCCATCCAAGAACGGGCTGACGATCAGCTGGTGCATCCGATACCTCCTGGGGTTGAGCCCCACCCCAGCTCGTACGGGGGAACCGAGCTGGGGTGGGAGCTACATGGCGGGACGAGCGTCCCGCCGCTGGTGGTAGGAGCGGACGACTTGACGACACCACTCGCAACAGTCGCCACAAGCGAATACCGGGGCCGATAGGCCGCCCACCTCGGCGAGGCCGATGAAGATCACGAGTTGATCGGAGCGACGGCAGAGCAGACAGGTGCCCCTGACCCACTGGCGACCGGTCATGCTCCGGCCTCGATGCGCTCCTGCCGAGTCCGCGTCACAACGAGCTGCTCAGGATTGTCGGCCGGCCACTCGGAACGAGCCGGGGCCCGGAGGACAGGCACACCACGACTGACGTCCGTCACGATCGCTCGGCATCCGGGTTTGTACTCGACCTCATCTCCGATGCCGGGTCGGTTGCCGTCAGTCATTGCGGGGTACCCCGCCGTTCCGCTCGACGTAGACCCACAGGAGCCGCCGGGTGAGGTTGGCTACGTCGCGCATGAAGAAGAAGGCCGTGAAGCTCGGCGCCTGTCTGCCGGGGCGGTTGGTCAGCTCCAGCAGCTTGTACGCCTGACGAAACAGGTCCATGACTTCGCCATCGTCATCAGCGCCCAGGTCTTCGGCCAGGAGCAGACTCAGCAGACCGACGACTCTCGTCGTCTTGAAGTCGATGTCCTCACGGGTTGACGTGCTCAGCTCCATCTTCAGCACGCCATCGGTTATGTCCGAGATCAACTCGACATCGATGGGCAAGTTGTCGACGCCGGCCTCGGGTTCCTCGGTCACGCTCGCCACCACGCTTCTCCCCTCGATGCCGCTTGCGCGGACTTGGGTTCGAGAACGAACGTAGAGCGACCAGCGCCCAACTCCCAAGGAGATTGCGCGAGTTTGCAGCAAGTCGATTGACGGGCTCGAACGGCTCCTCGACGATCGACGTGTCGCGCAAACCTGCGCAAGGCAGCGGACGGGAGAGCAACCATGAAGCTACGGTTCCTTGGTAAGAACTCCACCCCCGGAGACAGCCCCACCCTGTACGCCAGTGACCAGGACAGCTACGTCATCCAAGGCTGGAAGATCTTCGCCAACGACCTACTCGCGCAGCTCGACGTGCCAGAAGGACAGACCGCGGTAGAGGTGCCGACCGAGTTGTTCGAGCACCTGACCAAGGACGGCCAACTGTCCGGCGAGATCAGGAAGTTCACCGCCCCGATCATGCTCGTCACGGAACAGGGAACATGCGTACTCCAAGGCCCGGAAATGCACGATCCTGAAGCCCTGAGCCAGATGCGCATGCCTGACTATGAGACCTGCATCGAGGTCCCCAAGTCCTCGATCATGGCCCTGCTGGAGGAGAACGGTGGACCTGATCACCCCCGCACAGCGTGACGAGCTGTTCCGCAGCTTCGAGCGTGACGCCTTCCACCTGGAGCTGCGGGACGACTACGGATCTCCCGTCGAAGACACGCCGTACGCCAGGTGGCAGCGGGGCGAGCCCGACGACTACGTGTGGCTCGATCCGTGGATGACGCTGATGAAGCGCGTGACGGGTGAAGGCAAGACGGTGCGACGTGTCCGAGTGATCACGGAGCCGCACTCCGAGTACGTCGGATGGGAGCACTCGCTGACTCACCTCAACATCGAGGCCGGCGAGGACATCCGATGGCTACCGCGGCATCGGTTGCCCGAGGATGTCACCTTCCCCGCCGGTGGCAACGACTGGTGGCTGTACGACGACCGCCTCCTTGCGGTCGGCCATTTCGATCCGGAGGGCCGCGTCCTCGGGTCGGAGATCGTCGAGGACCCTGACACCGTGGCCGCATGCATTCGGGTGCGCGACCTGCTCTGGGCCGACGCCATCCCGCACGCCGAGTACAAGCCCTGACCCATCAGTGAGCAACCAAGCACAAGAAGCACGAGAGGCACTGGGTGCCCGGCTGCGTGGATTCCGCAAAGACGCGGGGTTCGCGAGCGGCCGGGCATTCGCCGTGGCCACCGGGTGGGCGGAGTCGAAGGTCTCCCGGCTGGAGAACGGCAAGCAGAACCCCAGCGAAGATGACATCCGTACCTGGTGCATGAAGACCGACAGGCAAGAGCACCTCGCCGACCTGATCGCCACGGTGCGGCACATCGACGAGCTGTGGCTTGAGTGGCGCCGGCAGTTCCAGACCGGCGCGGCGCAGCGACAGAAGAAGGCCTTGCCGGTCTACGCCAAGACCAAGGTCTTCCGCATCTGGCATCCGACGCTGGTGTGGGGAACGCTCCAGACGGCGGAGTACGCGGCGGAGACCTTCCGGCAGGTCGTCGACTATTACGAGATTCCCGACGACGCGGAAGCCGCCACCGCCAAGCGGCTGGAACGACAGCAGTACCTGTACCGAGGCAGCCGGATCTTCAACGTGGTGCTCGGCGAGCAGGCGCTGTACACGAACTTTGGAGGACCGGAGGTGATGAAGGGGCAGCTCGACCGGTTGTTGGCGGTGATGCGGCTGCCCCGGTTGAGCCTGGGCATCATCCCGCGCTCCGCGTCCATCGGTATCTGGCCCGGCAATTCCTTCTCGATGTTCGACGACAAGCTCGTCCTCGTTGAGACCTACTCGGCGGAGTTCTCGGTCACGCAGCCCCGAGAGATCGAGCTGTACACCAAGGCCTTCGCTCTCTTGAAGCAGTCAGCGGTCTACGGCACCGCCGTCCGCGACCTCATCCTCACCGCCAGCCGACACTTCGATCAGATATCGAGCGACTAGGAGAGCACCATGCAGCCTGTGACTCTGAACTGGCGTACCAGCACTTACACCGGGACCGAGAACTGTGTTGAAGTGGCCGACAACGAACCGACGAAAGTGATGGTGCGGGACACCAAGGAACGCAGTCGCGGAACTATGGCCGTCCAGCCGATCACTTGGGTGGCATTCGTGGAGTTCGCCAAGCAGGGGTAGGGGGACTGCCCGGGGTGCCCTCCGCCAGCCTGCCGCACGGTCGTGACCTCCGTCACACGAAGTGTAGTTGACCGGTCACGCAGGGTTTGCGCAAATCTTGGCAGATCGTGGATCGCTTCGGGTGTCGCCCAGGTGATCGGGGTGGCGCGTGGGGTGGCGCGAGCGTGCGGGGGATGGTGCGAACCCCTGTGCGGAGTTTGCGGTAACCGGAAGGCTACTCTCCGTTAAAAAGACGTGGTGAGGCGCTCTGCACGAACCGGTCCCCTCACGCGGTTTGCTTCTCCACAAGAGCAACGAGGCTCCAGGTGCCGGGAGTTGACGAGCGGGGACGAGCTGCTGACTGGCGCCGCGTGAGATCAAGAGGACCACCAGGTGACACTCGACGACGTTGCCAGCCTTGTGCTGGCCTCGGCCGCCGCGGCTCGGGCGTATGCGCCCGACGTGCGTACCGGTTTCAGGCGCCTCCTGAGCGCTGGCGTACGGCTCGGCGCGGCGACTCTCATCGAGCAACAGCAGCCCGTCGCCCGACCTGACCAGTCCGGGCTTGGTGAAGGGGGCCAGCGATGAACGCTCAGCCCCCGGACGATCGCGATGAGCGCGCCCTGCGCGACCCGAGCGACGTGATGCCACCGGCCTTCTGGGCCTTCCACGAGCTCTACCATCAAGCGTACTTCGAGTACGCCCAAGTTCAGTTGGGTGACAAGGTCTCTGCTGACCGGCTGGTGGACTCCACCTTCGTCTTCCTGGCGGTCGTTTGGCACCAGGTGACCGCCAAGGAGAATCCCGGTGCCTTTGCTTGGACCCTGCTCAAGGAACGAGTTGCCAGCGAGTTAGAAGCTCAGGGCCGTGATCCAGCGGCCTCACAGACGCTGGCCTTCGAGCGAGCTATCCGCGCCGCCTGCGATCCCATCCTGGACAGCTTCCGCCAAGAGTTTCGTGCGCAGGTTACCGAACTTGAGGACGGGTTGGGTCTGTATGCGGCAATGGCCCGCTTACCGGAGCGCCAGTTTGATGTCATGGTGCTCCAGTTCGCCCTCGGCTTCCCTACCAAGCGCGCTGCGCTGGTGATGGGTATCTGTGAGGCGACAGTCCGCTCTACGCGCCGCGCCGCCAAGCGTCGCCTGGCCGCAGACCTCGGACTGGAGATCGACGAAATCGGGGACGTCGATGATGAGGAGTGACACAGCCATGCGCTCGCACCAGCCGCGCACGATCGAAGAAGCCCTCGCTCGGGCTCGCATCTTTGCCGGCGTGTATACGCCAGTAGATCTGGAGAGCTCTCGCCAGCGCATTACGGAGCAACTGCTCGAACTGCGGTGGATGAAGGCATTCGCGTTACCCACTGCCAGCACTAGGGGCCGTCCAGCACAGGCGCCTCTGATGCTCCATGAACGGGCAGCCAACGACCTGCGAGCTCTGTGCCAAGGCGTCATCCACGATGGCGATGCAGCGCGCCGTCTGGCTCGCTTCGACGCCGCGCGTGACCCAGGTGGCGCCCTCGCATTCGCCTGCCTGCTCATGCTTGCGGATCGCGAGGAAGGAGCGCAGTTCTGGCTTCAGTTCGCGGCCGGCGGCGGCCAGGCCACCGGGGCGCTTTGCCTCTACCTGCTTCACCTGCGCCGAGGAGAGTGGCGCGACGCTCAGCACTGGGCGAGGCAGATGGCGCATCTCGAAAACGAGCCCTGCCAGTACTCGCCCGTAGCCCACGAGATCGTGGAGACAACCTCAGCGGCGGGAGGTGTCACTGTCTTCATCGACCTGCCGGATGACCAGACGGTCGTCTCGGAGGCCGCGGTGAAGGATGCCGTGGAAGACCTGGACGTTGATCTCATCGACGAGCTCGGGGCCATTCCGCAGCCCAGCCCGGATCTGGCCCACCAACTTGAGGATCTAGTCACGGCAGGTCGTTAGCCCGGGAAAAGTCACGGCAGGTCGTTAGCCCGGGAAAACCGAAGCGCAATGGCCAGCTGATCGCCACACTTGCACGATGAGCCTGTTCGACGCCGACTACTACGACCCAGACGACATACTGGCGCACCCGCGGCACCAGGGCATGCAGCCCGTCCTGGCCACACTGATCCAGCAGCTGCGGGACTGCACTACGGAGGAGGCCGGCGTCGCCTTCCAGCGGGACCTGCTTACCCGGCTGCTGGAGGTGGAGAAGGACTGTAAGGAGCTCAAGCGTGCCGCAGGGCGGGTGCGTAAGGGCAAGTCGCCTCAGCCAGAGGCCCCCGAGCCGCAGTCGGGTCGCGGCCTTGGTGACGTCGAGACTTGGCGGTTCGAGCACGACGTGTGCGACCGGCTGGTTCGCCAACTGCGTTCCGTTGGAGACGCGTTGGCCTGGCGGGCCTTCAACTTCCACCGCCCGTACATCCTCGCTCTGTCCCGCAACGATCCGCCCGGCCCGATGTACGGCAAAGCCGGGTTGCCAGCGGAGCTCGATCGGGTCGAGAGGGCCTTCAAGGAGAATGGCGCCTTCGCCCTCCTGCATGACCTGACAAACTGCCTGCGCATCGGCGACGTTACGGTGTGGGACCGTGTTAATCCTCCCCGCACCGAAGAGATCAAGACTAATCCGAAGGCTCGCAAGAGTGCCCAGATCCGGCGGATCAACCAGGCCAGGGCCGCAGTGTTGGAAGGCGGTCCTCTACCAGGAGAGAGGGCGTCTGAGACGCTTCATGACCTGGATCTACCGCTACGCACTCACCTCGATGTATTGCGCGCGGCGCTGGAACGAGCCGCGACCGAGGGTTGCTACGCCACCGCGGTGCCTGGTAGTCGGGCCCTCTACGTTGTCGACCAACTCGGCTGTATCCAACAGGGGCTGCCTTCTCCGCAGTTCAACGAACGCCTCCAGGGGGCTGTGAATGCCGCGTTGGAGAGTGCTGGCATCGCGGCGGGCCGAGAGGACCACAACGTCCACTTCACCAGCCTGGAAAGTACGGCCCGGGATCCGCTGCGGGTGCCGTGGGCAAACTACCCCTTACATCCCGTGGCTTGCGCTCGGCTGATCGGAGACTACGCCTCAGTGTTCGTAGAGACCTCTGGACCTGCGCTGGCCCGTCTGCTCCAGGTCGCCGGCCTGGACGCCCACTGGGTCCTTCCGCCGGGGAAGACGAGCCTCAAGCCCGGCCAGATCGTGATGGAGATCCACCAGCGGGATGAGTTGCGCGGGCTACCGCCGGGAGCTGTCACGATGGCCCCGGGGTGGACGCTGCAAATGGGCCGCTCCGAACTGGACCGCTACATGATCGAACTCGTCCAGCCCGGCTCATGGATCGCAGGCATGAAACACGTACTCGCCGCACGGAGGGTAGGACAGCCTTGGCCGCACTACCGCAATGAGCACGAGGTCTGGCTCTAAGCCGAGGCGCTGTTGTCCGGAGGTGTGCTTCACGTCTGTCAATGTCCATGTCGCCGTAGATCCATGAGGGCCGACTTGCCGGTTCCCGTGGTTGATGGACGTGTAGTTACCGAACTCAGCACAGGGGCGGGCCTCCATAGTTCCGCTCCCGATGCATGGGCAAGTCGTCGCGCAGATCTTTGATCCCGCTCCGGAAAGGCAATCGCCGCGGGCTGCACGAGACGGTGGGCATCCGTTCTCCGGAGTCTGGACGGTGACCAATGGGACCTGGCAGCAGAGCTAGGTTTGGGGATTGCGCACGCCACCGCTTGAGCCTACTGATGCGCCAAGGCCGGAAGCCCTTGAAGTCTCCAGCTCTGGTGTCAGCAGGCTTCGCACCCAGCCGCGCGGCCCATGCCTACGTTTGACGGTGCCGCCTGACGAGCGCGCACTTGCTGCTCGCCACTCGTCGGCGCACAGTGGAACAGGAGGAGCCTGCATCACATGCACGCTCAACCTCCAGCTTTTGTGAGGGGTATCCATGCAATACGTAAGCTTCGCAGAGTTCATCCAAGACCCCTCCAGCTACGTGCGGAATGCACAGAAAATCCAATCTGGCCTGGTCATCGGAAATCCAGAGGATGTAATCGCCGTCGTTGCGACAGAGCGTCATATCAAGTGGCCGCCGCGCAGAGATATGAGCGAACTTCTACCGCCCGGATTCCAAGAGTCAGAGCCGCCCAATCCTTCTGATTGAAAATTGTACAGTCAGAAGCGACAGCTCCGCCCTCGGGCTCAATAAGGACGCGCGATGTCTGATATCCATCGAACCCGAATACGGCGATTGGCTGATGGTCACGACTGTCCATTTGCCGGTCGAGACGACTACGTCATGTGGCTTATGGATACAGGGCAATACGTTCATATGGATGATCCGGTGCGCGGGGCCGAACTGGAGGCGGAGATATGTCGAACTTGGATGGGGGATGGCCAGACGTCCTGTGAATTTGCGGCCTCTATGGCTGAAGGGACGGGGTGGACTCCCCTAATCGTGGCTCAGCCCAACCGGGAAGTCCTCCGTCAAACACTCGACGGCCTTCTCATCGAATACGAGGGCCGCACGGAGATTGTTCAGATCATCTTTCCGTACGTCTCTGGCGCGACTGGACTCACTGGACTCATTAACGATCTGTGCAGCACTAATCAATGGTCGTGGGCCGAACATCCTGGAGCTGACGATGAGCTGCTTCTCTCGCTAGAGTACCAAATGGTTACGCAGCGATACGCCAGCTTCGCGCTCGGATTTGGCCAGTTCGAGTTTCTCCCGTTCACTCGCCAAGGGCCATATACTGCGATTGTATTGTGCCTCCATGCGCGGATGCCTCATAATCGATATCCTCGTTCCGACGGATTGGTTCCGCTGTATGTGCAGGACGCAGCCTCTGATCTCGATTCGGCCGCGCACGTCATGCGCGCCGCGAGCACTATTGCGATCAAGGCCAATATACTGAACGGGGAATTTGAGCAGGCGGCGTCCATGGACATAGCGTTTCGCATTCCAAGAGCCAATGCCGGCCAGCTACTAAAGTCAGAATAAGCCCCCTAGTTCATTGCAGAAGTAGGGGGTCGTTGAGGTCGGTACCGACCTTGGGTAATGCGGCAAATTACTCTGCTCGGGGCAGCAGGAACGCGAAGTTGCGCGGAAGACCGGCGGCTGTGCGGAGCCGCGCGAGAAGATCTGGGTCAGTTCCGACAGTGGCTACTACATTGCCATCATCATCGATGATGTCGTACTTTGGCACACCTCGGACTTCTTCGGCATTAAGCTGACTCCGGTGAAATTGCGGGCGCTTCGGGGCAGGCATTTACCATCCTCCCATCAGGGGTTTTTGATATGACGGTCCGTCATATTCCTTAAAATGATCTTATGCGGCCCGCATGTCAAGGTCTGCAACACCGATTTATGCCCGGACGTGCAACCTGAACAGATTTCCGCCGGAGTCGTATCTGATGAGAGTGCATAGTCTTCGGTAACAAAGAAATTACAACGTAATCACGATTTGGTATCTATCGGACGAGATCGTTCAGGGGCAGGCTGATCGAAGATCAGGTGCACCGCCCGCGATCTCTTTTGCCTCGGCGTAGTCACGAAGGCTCAGCTCACCGGAGTTCTATTCAAGCGTTGAGACCCAGACGCAAAGTTGCCTAATCCGCATAACGGGTTTCAAGAAGGACGAGGCGCTGCCTGCATATCTGAATCGACTAATACTCCAGCCGTGGATCGCTGGTGCGATGTCCGACCGGCCTCGCGGGGGCACAGCATGCGGTGGGTCTGGATGTAGGCCGGGTCTCTTTAGGCCCAGGGCACGTTACTCACGTCGCCTATCCAGCCGCGGATTCGAGTGAGGTCCCGATAACTTCCGCAGTAGCCCAATGAGTTGAGGATCAGCAGTACGAGGTAGTGGCGAGCGAGAAGCCAGGCGTCCCGCGTCAGCCCGTCCAGTCCGTAGACCCGTTCCTGAGACTCTTGCGGGTGCACCAGTTTGTTCCTGGCCCAGGTCACGACGTCGGCACCATCGACGTCTCTATTCTCGTTCGCCTTCGCTTCGGCGGCGTATTGAGCAGCTGCTGGCAAGAGAGCAGGATCGATGTCGACTGGGATCTGGGCATCACCCAGCACTGTGCGCAGCAGCTTGTGCGCTGGGAGGTCGTTGTACTGCCGTTTGGTCAGGACACCACCGAGGACGAGGCTTTGCCACATAATGTGTTCCAAGCCGGCTGTGCCCATAATGATCCGGGGCTCGATGAAGTCACGGCTCCTCATAGCGGAGATGGCGTACATCATCTGGAAGCGCAGCGGGGTGAGCTTGTCCGGGGCGGCGAAGGCGTCGATCACGAGACTCAGGAAAGCGCCCAGCGAGTCGTGATCTTGGTCGTACCACCAGCCGTCGCCGCTTGGACGCGCCGGGTCACAGTGAGAGCCTTGCCACTGCTCCCAGACCACTCGACCGTCGCTGTCTTCTCCCACGGGCAGCATCGGAGCGGTCCAGCGGCCGAGGGCGAACGAGATCCCGACGTGCAGCGCGGTGAGCAACGGGTCGGCCTCGTCGGCCGTGAAGACGCCATCATCGAGGCGACGTACCTCCATGACGTGTGTCATGACGTACACGTCAGTCTTGTGGAGACCTCGCCATACCCGCTGGTAATCGGGGCGAACGTCGAGCGTGATGCTCCAGCCGTTAGTTTGGTGCACCCAACGGCCCGACCATTCGTGCACTCCGCCGGCCGTTTTCGCCACTAGTCCCAGCGGGCCGTGCCAGTCGGGCAGGTTGAACCAGTGAACGAGGATTCTGGTCAGGGGAGCCTGGGAGTCCCCGAACACAGCCCCGTTCGACCATCCTCCGTCGATGTTGCGCGGAACGCCAAGCATGGTCATGTCGCCCGTCAGGCGGCGAAGCGTCAGAGAAACCTCGTCTCGGTTGGCAAAGAACGGCGACGCTCCATTGCCAACTTCCCACTCAAAGTTGAAGCCGTTCGAGCACGTAAGCTCGACTCGACCAGGAACATCGGTTGGCCCGAGCCCGCCAATCGGGCCGTCGTGCAACAGGATGGCCTGGCCAGGTTCGTTGTATGGGTAGACCGGCGGGAGCGGTGGGCTCGCTGGAGGGGTGTTCGTCTTGGCCACGCAGCCACGATAGTGATACGGCATCTGGCTGCGTGACTCTTCGCAGTCATCGATCCGTTCGTTCAAGGGATCGCCCTTCCGCGGAGCGGATCAACATCCAAGGCATGCGTAGTCGGTGTGGTGTCGGCGCGAGTGGACAGGGACCGCCGGCGTTCAGCCCCCAGCGCAGCAGCTGACTCCCTCCGTCGCTCTACGCCCAAGCAGCCCAGCTGTCAACCCACGCTACCGCGCGGCACCGGTACCAGGGTGCTAGCAGGCTGTGCCGTGGTGTCTCGCCTTGCTAGAGACGGAGACTGAGAACGCAAGGGCTCTATGCGTAGCAAGGTGCAGAAAGGTTTCTTCTGTTGGGGTTGAGCGCAGGTAACATGCACGTTCGTTCCCCGGCTATCTGCATCTGTAGAACCCTTGCCGATCTTCCACCTGGCGAGGCTGTGCATGGTTGATCTACCCGCGGTTTCCCACGTTTAGCCCACCTATCGAAACCTTGCCTCCTCGACCCTGGCTATCGCTATGCTGCTTCAACCGGTGCTTGCGTGCGGCCGGGGCAGACTGGGATGCAACTGGGGGATGATCGTGGCGGTGGCGGGGCCCGGAGCCGAGCATGTCTGCTTTGTAATTCACGCTCATCGACCGTATTGCTTTGACATGAACGAAATCATGGCATTGCCGGCCGGGATGCGTTACCGAAATAGATTTGACAGACAATGGGTTGACCCGCCATTGAGGGGCGACTTGCAGAGCCTGCTTGGCGAAGCAGTGCTTATTGTTCTGAGGGATCCTGGCAATAATACGCTAATTCCCGTTCGATGGGGAAAGATCGTGACTGTGCAGCCAGTTGGGCGCATTGTCTATTTCGAGTACCACTTGGGTGATCTGGTTGAGTACTCGACAGCCGAGAATGTCCGGCAGCAGGAGATTGTCGATCATACAACTACCTTTGCTGCACAGCATTCATGGCTTCCTGGTACTGCTGGTCAACCCATGGGGAATGCCGCCGTTTTCCGTAGCACGGTTGGGAACGGATTTCATCGCAAGGACTCCAGTGACCTAACGGCGTGGGGCAATGCTGTATCTGCTATCGCAACGGCTGATGCATATGAGGGAATTGAGTTCCTTAAAGTGGTAGGCCTATTTGGCCCGGACGATAAACCGGCCACTGTGCGAGCCGAGTCGTTTCTCGTCAAGTCGAAAACCGTCTACTCGCTCCGCGTCTTCCAACATGTTCCCAGGCCGGGAAGTGCAATAATACCTTCTCATAGTATTGAAGTTAATACTTTCGCCACGCACGTCACTGCACTGCGATTCCGGCAGCAGGCAGTTGGCAAGTACGACATGCTCACGTTCGTGCTGCGAGTACTCCACCTCAGTCCGGGTGAGCGTACGTCCATGGAAATTCCGCACCGCCCCGATGCGGCTACTAGTAACAACGCTCTCACTTCGCTTTATTTGCCCCTCACTATTACCAACCCGGAACCAGCGCGTCTTGCAGCTATGTTGGTTCTGCTTGTGACTTGTGCGGTTCTGATGTTCTGGCCGCACATCCGAGGCCTGCCTGAGGATGTTGTGCGAAACATCGCTACGGTGGTCTTTGTGCTTACGCTCACCGGACCGAATCGGACCTTGTCCACCATTTGGCCCTCGTGGCCTTGGGGAGGTAGTAGATGAAGATCTTGGGAATCAGTAAGCACTGCACACTCAGCGGCCAGCGCATTCGCAACGGCGGGTCGGCTGTCTACGTAGATGGAAAGATCTTTGCCCTGGGAGAGGACAGGGCGCAAGGAAAAAAATATGCATGCGGGTATGCGCATTCCCTACCGATCCTGCTGCGCCACACCGGACTGGATCTCGAACGCGACATAGATGCCATCGCCGTGAGTACCTGCTGCGAACCAGAGTCAGCGGCAATGAAAGGCCACCCTCTTGAGGGGCATCCAAAACTGATCTCTGTCGATCACCACTTATCTCACGCATTCTTGGCCTTTCAGGCGTCGGGATATGATCGCTCCCTGGTCGTGGTCAATGATGCTGGCGGCAACACGCTGGGTGGTCCTGATGTAAACCCTCGATGGTGGGAGTTCCCGAGGGAACAAGCGTCATACTACTTGGCTGACAAGAAGGCCGGCCTAACTCTCATTGATCGTGACTTCGACGATCCGTTCGATGTCGGACTCGGAGAGATGTATCGAGCGTTCACTCACTATCTCGGCTGGCGTTCCTCCGTGTATTCGTCCTATACGATGGCCCTCGCTGGCCACGGAGATAGGGATGCCGTACCTGAACAACTCTTCTCATTCGATGGCCAACGCCTCTCCTCGCCCATCAGGAATGATCCCGGCGATCCAATCGGAATGATTACCCGACTGGGGCGTGCGCTAGGTGTGAACTTTGGTGAACCGCGATCCCCCAATGGGGCGATTCTTCGCATCCATCGTGATTTGGCTGCTTTCATTCAACGTAGCATCGAGGAAGCGCTACGCATGAAGCTCACCATGCTGGCGAGGGAGCATGGTGTCGACAAGGTCTGTCTGGCTGGTGGAACTGCGCTCAACGTAGTAGCCAACGGCGCTTTGCTCAGCATCTTCCCCGGCGGCGTCTACGTTCCTAGTGCCCCGGGTGATGACGGTCAGTGTCTGGGAAACGTATATGCAGCCTTGGCAGTGCAAGGAATTCGAGGAACCACTGTGCCAGCAATGAAGACAAGTTCGGACGCCTGCATTGGGCCAGACGATAAGATCGACTCGGGTGCTGTGGCCAGCACCCTAAAAAAAGCTGGCCTCGCGTCGTACGTGGTTTTTGAAACCGCCGACTTTTCTAATATTGCTGCCAAATTCTTGGCTGCTGGCTCGGTTGTATGCATCTTTCAGTCCCAAGCCGAATTTGGCCCTCGCGCCTTGGGCGCACGTAGTATCCTGGCGGATCCTCGACGAGCAGACGTCGTTCACGAGCTCAATGCGCTCAAACGCCGGGACTGGTTCATGCCGTTCGCTCCCGCAGCCATGGCATCACATATGCATGACTGGTTCGAGCCTGTGGCGCCCAGTCCCTTCATGTCCTTTGCGCTGCAGGCGACATCGAGGGCTCTGCAACAGATCCCAGCAGTGGTGAACGCGGACGGCACCGCACGCGTACAGTCCGTCGAAGACAGTGAAGAAAGTCCACTGTCTCGGACACTTCGCAACTTCTTCAACATGACGGGCATCCCGGTCCTGCTGAACACCAGCTTCAACCATGGTGGATCTCCTATCGTGCAGACCATTGAGCAAGCGATCGACTCGTTCAGCTCGATGCCTATTAACGTGCTAGTACTTGGAAGGTTTATCGTCGTGAAATCCCTGTCTCCAGCCCCTTCCGATCTGCCTTTGGAAGGGTCTTTCGGTGACTTGAGCATGCAGGTGTTCCGCGGTGGGGCGCCCACTGTGGTGGATGTCTCAGTCCCATCGGTTACCTCAGTAATCCGTCAGATTCAAGACCTTACTGGCTCCGTCGTCTTTGTTCGTACGCAGTTCCCCTTGTACGGGCAGTACTTGGATTGGATGCGGCAAGGGCAAAAGCACACGACGATTCGTTTCCGGCGTGAAGCTGTTGAAATTCCCTTCAATGGCCGCCTCCCCCTCTTTGAAACGAGCGACTACGGTCCTGGTGATCGGACTCATCCTGCGGAACATGTGCAGGTTAATGGTGTGCGGTACCACCGTTTCGGGGAGCTCACGGTCGAGGACGCAGAAAAGGATGGTTTCAGGGACGTTGCTCACATGCGTCATGATCTGCAGAAGATCTACCCCACCATGAAGGACGGTGACTGGGTGACCATTTACGACATCGAGTTGGCGGATCGATCGTAGCCGTCATTCGCGGGTCACGCCCCCTTTCTGGCGCTATCACGCTTCGCTAAGTCCGCCGTCGCACCCGCGACGGCGGACCGGGTTTCTTCATCGGGATCGAGCCTCGATTTCCCCAAATTACGACTGCCGGGGGACCTATGGAAGAGCGATGTAGTGAAGTAAGGAGCGATCATCGCGGACGGGTTGTCGTCTGCGGCTCCTTGGCCTTCGATGAAGTCTTCACGGTTGAGGGGAGTCTGCGGCTCACTTCCGATCATCTCGGCCCTGTGCGCCAATCCTATGTGGCCTCCGAAGCGCACACATCTTTTGGTGGTTGTGCCGGAAACATTGGATATGCTCTAACAGGGCTCAACCGGGATTCAATCCTGGTTGCCTCCGTTGGGCGCGACGCGAGTCCGTACTTGGAGCATTTGCTTCAGTGTTCGATCGACGTTTCCTCAATCATCGAGCATACTGACACCTTGACTGCTCGGTGCGTTGTGGTTACGGACTTAGCAGGTGCTCAGTTGGTTGCTTTTCACCCGGGTGCTGCAGGCCGCTACGCGCCTCCGCCTGAAATTGCAGCCTTCGCGTCGCTGGCTATTGTGGCGCCCAGCACAACAGATTCAGTCATTAAGCAAATGTCCCGGCTCAAACAGTTGAACACGCCGATACTCTGGCTGCCGGCACACTCGGTCGCCGACTATCAGAGTGGACAGCTGCAAAATCTCCTCAAGTGCTCGGACTATGTAATCGTCAATGAGGCAGAGGCAGAATTACTTTATTCTGCTATGCGAGCGAACCCCATTGAATTGGCTGAGTGTCTTAAGGGTTATATTGTCACCCTTGGTGGACGGGGATCAATTCTTTACTTCGATCGACAGTCGCACCATATTGCCCCTGTTTCAGCACGGGCTGTTGACCCAACCGGGTGTGGCGACTTCTATGCAGCTGGATTTGCTCACGGTGTGATTGGTGGCCTGGATCTCGTGACCGCCGCTGGCGTAGGGTCCGTCATGGGTGCGCTCAATGCGAGTCACGCAGGTACTCAGACATTCGAAGTCCGCATCGACGAGGTGTATTCTCGGTTTCACCGGGCGTACGGCTACCATTTGTCTTCAGAGGACGGGGTCTAGTCGAAGCCGTCCGCTGCATCGAGGCGGGCTATTCGACTAGCAATATTGGGGCTGCAGCGAATTCGGTCGCGCAGCGAAGACTGCAAGCGGCGCGGTGAACTCAGCTCCTTGCTCCACTCCCGCAGCGTCTTGAGGCGCAGGCTCGTTATGTGGCGATACCCAGTAGCGCCAGCAGCGGCGCTGTCGGCACCCGCCAGGTCGAGCCGACCCGTATGGCTGGCACCGGGAACTCGTCGCGGCGGACCAGCTCGAAGGCCCGTGTGCGGCCGATGCCCAGGGCGCGGGCGGCGGTGACGAGGTCGATGACGACCGGTAGCTCCAGCAACTCGGTCCGTCTCATGCCGACCATGTAGCTCACCTCGCTTGCGGTGGTGTGCTCTGTTCTGAGAGCAGATGATCCGCCCTAGTTTGTTACAAGTCAACCGCTCTTGTTCATGAGCAGACCAGGATGTACCGTTGAGGCACCTTCATCCCAGAGGTGACCTCATGGAACAGACGCCACACACGCTGCGACAGGTACTCGGAGCTGGCCTGCGAGAGATCAGGAAAGCCCGTGGCCTGAAGCAGGAAGAGGCTGCCGCACTGCTCCAGCAGCACGGTCTGACGACCTGGATTCGGGGGACCGTCGCGCAGGCGGAAGTGGGGGCTCGGCGTATAGCGCTGGAGGAAGTGCTGTTGCTGGCCCTCGCCTTCGAGGTGCCGCCGGCCGACTTTGTAGCCGGAGCGCCGAATGACCTCGTCGAGCTGTCGCCTGGCGTGCGGCTCACGGTCTCCGCGGTGAAGGCCTTGCTGTCCGGCAACACAGCGGCCGTGCATGCCTTGCCCGCACGGGCGGTTGAGATCACCGAGTCGCTGGCCCTGGCCAACCGGACGTCTGACTTCCTGGCTGAGGTCCAGCGATCTGGGCAGGCAGACCCTGCCCTCGTAGAGCGAGCGGTCGCCAGTGTCGGCGAGGCCGAACGGCACGTAGCCCGCAAGATCGGAACGTCGCCGGAGTGGGTCAATCTGGTGGCGTTGCAACGGTGGGATCGGACCTTGTCACAGGAGCGAGACCTGCGACTCCAGGAACGTCGGCCCGAGGCGTCCAAGGGTCAACTGGCCACCCTGCGAGGCCACATCACCCGGGAGTTGCTGACCGAGCTGGAACACGACCTGCGCGCGACCCATCCCGACGACGAGCAGACCGCAAGGTAAGGCGTGCGTCATGCAGGGCACCACCTATAAGCGCTGCAAGTGTCCGGTCCGCCGCAACGCGGCCGGTAAGCGCCTGGCCTGTCCGAAGAAGCACGGCACCTGGTCCTACGTCGTCGATGTGCCACTGTCGGATGCGGGCCGCCGGGAGCATGGGCGACAGCAGATCACTCGTGGTGGCTTCACCAGCCAGACCCTCGCGGTCGCCGAGCTGCGGCAGGCAATCCAGCTCCTGGAGATACCCAGCACGGACGACGATGCGGGTCGGCTGGAGATCGTTTCCTCCATCCGTGACCACTACCGCCGCTATCAGCAGCTGCCGGACTATGCCGACCTGCGCCGCCGTTTCGGTGCCGGCGTCTCCCTCACGATGGAGCAGACCACCGGCGAGTGGCTGGATGAGTGGATGGGTGGCAAGCGCAAGTTGGCGGCCAACACCCGTCGTTCGTATGAGGGTTTCATCCGGCGTTGCCTGAAGCCTCAGCTCGGTGACGTCCCTTTGGAGAAGCTACGGCCGGCGCAGATCCGGACCGCGTACGACGCCATCGTGGCCGACGCTGCCCAAGGCCCGCGACCGATCGGCCCGGCGACACTCCAACGCATCCACGCCACGCTCCGGGCGGCACTCAACGCAGCCGTGCGCCAGCGCCGCATCATCGACAACCCGGCCCTGGCGGTCGAGGTCGAGAATGCGTCGCGACCGAAGGCCGTCATCTGGACCGCTCCACGCGTCATTGACTGGATGGCCTCGGGCCGACGCCCGAAGGTCGCCGTCTGGACGCCCGAGCAGACCGGCTCCTTTCTCGGCCTCATGACGGCCGACCGTCTCTACGCCTACTACCACCTGCTGGTTTTCCGCGGACCACGCCGAGGCGAAGGCATCGGATTGCGCTGGCCGGATGTGGACTTGGACGCAGGTGCGCTCGCCATCGTCCAGCAGATCGTGCAGGTGGGTTGGGAGACCGCCGTCACCCGGCCCAAGGACGACAGCGACGGCATCATCGCGCTGGACTCCATGACCGTCACGGTTCTGCGGGCGCACAGGCAACGGCAGTTGGAGGAGAGGGAGTTGCTGGGACCGGCCTGGACCGACAGCCATTTCGTCTTCACTACCGAGACCGGCAAGCCGCTACATCCGGACTACGTCAGCCGCCACTTCGTCCGGACGATCAAGCGGGCCAACACCCTTCGTGAGGGAGACACCGGCCCGGCCGTCGAGGATGTGCAAGCGACGCTCGGGCTCCCAGTGGACGGGTTTTTCGGGCCGCTGACACGGCGGGCGGTGACCGGCTTCCAACGTGTACGCGGGCTCAAGGCCAACGGCATCGTCGACCCGCACACCTGGTACCTGCTCTTTCCCGAGCACCCGCTCCGGTCCTACCCACACCCCGGCTACCTGCCGCCGGTCCGTCTCCACGACCTGCGGCACCTGGCAGCCACCCTGGCACTCGCCGCCGGAGCCGAAATGAAAGTGGTCTCCGCCATGCTCAGACACTCAACGATCCAGATCACGGCCGATACCTACACCTCGGTGCTGCCGGAGATCGCCCGCCAGGCGGCTGAAGCTGCTGCCGCACTCGTGCCCCAACCGACCACCGTGCAGCCGGATGACGGTGGCGTTAGCCCCTCGCTAGCATCCGACCCCGAAAACGACCAAGGGCACCCTTCCGAAGAGAAGGATGCCCAGGTCACACACAGTGCGCCGCCAGGGACTCGAACCCCGGACCCGCTGATTAAGAGTCAGCTGCTCTAACCAACTGAGCTAGCGGCGCCTGCTGACGTCGTAGACCTTAGCATCCTGATCGGCGGGAGGAAAAATCGATATCCGTACGGCGGTCCGGGCCGCCCGCACGGCCGCCCAGAGCAGGATCTCGGCGCCGGGAAGCCAGGGCCGACGGGTGTCCGGAGCGACCAGCCAGCGCGCGTCGAACGGGGCCGGCGACGCCCCGCCGGCCAGCGCCGGGACGGTCACCGCGTCGCCCCTGCCGTGACACAGCAACGGCGGGACCGACCCCGTACGGCTGTGCTCCCCGGGGTGCGTGCCCCACTCCTCCCAGCCCAGCAGCGACGGCAGCCGCTGAGCCGTACCGGGGCCGGCGAACAGGAGCATCCGGCCCCGGTACGTCGCGACCGGTCCGGACCCCGGGCCCTCCTCCCACAAGCGGTCGACCATACGGCGCCCGAAGACCGCCGGGGCGCTCACCACGTCGAACGCGGAGCCGCAGGGGAGGACGACCGGGGCGTCCGGCCGTTCCCTCCAGAGGGCGAGGGTGCTGCGCGGATACGTTCCTGCCGAGGCGAGCCAGGCGGCGCCGTCCGAGGTGACGCCCGAGATGTCGAAGCGGTCGGCGAAGGGCTCATCCTGTGTGCGGCTCATGTCCCATAGATCTACCGGCCGTGAGCGTCCGCTCTCTGAGGGTTGCCAGAAATCGGGACAGGAGGGGGCGGGAGGGAGTATCTTGCCCGACCGGCATATGCCAGAAGTTCTTTCTGGTGACGGGTGGGGCGTGGGGTGCGGCGGGGGCAGGAGCTGTGGGTCTCGAACTCCCGGCTCGCTGACCCCGAGTCCCCGGACTCGGACCTCGACCCGGACCTCGACATGGAGGTCACACCGGGTCGACGGCCCCGCTGTCCCGGCCCTCGGTGCCGCGCAGCAGATCCCGCCCGAACTCGACCATCTTCTTGGCGTAGTCCTCGGTCCACTCGGCCCGCTCGGCGATGTCCGCCGGTGTCAGCCGGTCGAACCGGCGCGGATCGGCGAGTTGGGCCGCCGCGATCGCCTGGAACTCCACCGCTCGGTCCGTCGCGGCGCGGAACGCGTGCGTCAGCTCGGTCGCACGGGCCAGCAGCGCGCGGGGGTCGTCCATCGACTCCAGGTCGAAGAAGTGCTCCGGGTCCTCGGCCGCCTGCGCGGGCTCGAAGAGCAGGGGCGCGGGGCGTAGCCGCGATTCGTTGCGACGCGGCGTGTGCTCCGCCATGTCTTCTCCTCCTCGTACGTCACGGATGACCCGCCTCAGGAGCGGACCACCGTCCATTGTCCCCCGGGTGCGCAAGGGGCCCCGGGCATACTCCCGAGGCACGGATCCCGCACCGCATGAGTGGCTGCCCAGCCGCCCGGCCCGGTATTCATCACCCCGCCGACCGGACCACGAGGAACAGCAGGTCACGCTCTCCAAACCACCCGGTGCTCCGCGAGATGCGCCAGCACCGCGTGGTTCGCCTCCCATCCGTCAGGGCTGTTTCCATTGGCCGCCTCCGGCGGCGTGCCGGACTCCGTCCGGCGGGAAGGCGGCCGGGCGCCCGTGGTTCAAGCGCCGGAACGCCGGTTCATGGTCTCCAGACCACCCGGTGCTCCGACAGATGGGCCAGCACCGCGTGGTTCGCCTCCCATCCGTCAGGGAACTTCACCGTCACCCCCAACTGCACGGGCTCCGTGGACGGGTGGTCGTCCAGGAGTTCGGTCACGCCCGCCCGGCAGATCACGATGCAGGCGTGGCGGTGGCGGGAGGCGAGGACGCAGAGGCGGCCCGTCTCCAGGTGGAACGCGGTGGCGTCGGGGCGGCCGGAGAGGGGGTGGAGGACCACCGTGACGTCGAACTCCCGGCCCTGGAGCCGGTTCGCCGTGTCCACGGTGACGTCCGTGACGCCCAGCTCGCCCAGCGCCGTGCGGATCGCCGCCGCCTGGTCGCGGTGCGCGGTGCCGACCGCGATGCGGTCGGCGGTCAGGGGAGTGGGGTCGGGTGAGCGTTCGGACGTGGCCGCGCCGCCCCGGTCCAGCAGGCGCCGTACGACCGTCGCCACCGCCCGCACCGCCTCCGGGTCCGTGCGAGGGGTGTGGCGGGCGGGGAGTTCCAGGAGGCCCCAACCCGACTCCGCGGCCTCGTCGATGACCCGGTCCGGGCCCGAACCGTCCGACGGGACGCCGAAGTTGAGCCGTCGGTCGCCGTGGTCCGTGCCGCTGCGGAAGCGGGTGTACGGGTAGAAGGCGTCCGAGACCAGTGGGGCCGCCGACGCCGGGAGCCGCCACGACACCGGCAGGCGGTGCTGCGGCAGTTCGGGGTTGTGCGCCAGCAGCGTCGTCACGGCCGAGGCCGAGGGGTCGTACGACAGGCCCGCCCACTGCTCCGCGCCGACGATCGCGAACGGGTCCAACTGGCCCGGGTCGCCCACGAACAGCGCCCGCTCGAACAGCCCGGCCACGGCCAACAGTGAGTCCGAACGCATCTGGTACGCCTCGTCGACGATCGCGTGCCGCCACGGCTCGTCGACCTTGACGTGCGCCCACTTGGCCGCCGTCGAGATGACGACCGGGAGCCCGGCCAGCTCGCCCGCCTTCGCCGACTTCCGTACGTTCGGCAGGTCGTCCAGCGCCTTGTCGTACGGGTCCGCGTCACTGCTGTGGAGGCGGCCGACCGGCAGCTCGCCGTTCTTCTCGGCGAGCCGTACGACGAGGTCGTCGACCTGGGCGTTGGTCTGCGCGACCACCATCAACGGGCGCCCCGCGTCGGCCAGTTCGAGTGCCGCGCGGACGACGAGCGTGGACTTGCCGGCGCCCGGCGGGGAGTCGACGACGACACCGCGCGCCGTGCCGTGCAGGGTGTCGCGGAGGATCGCGTCGGTGGCGCGCCCGGCCTCGGCACCGGGGTCGAACACGGCGGTCACAGGACGTCCTCCTCGGTCACCGGGTCGGCGGACTCCTGCACGGCGCTCTCCTCGCCCGGCGGGCCACCGTGCGTCCACGGTGTCTCCTCCTGGTCGGGCAGTTTCGCGCCGCCACGCTGCTCGTGCTCGAACAGCGTGAAGCAGATCCGGTCGCCCTTCTCCGGCAGCGAACCGGTCTCCGGCTCCTTGCCGCGGCCCATCTTGTCGACCACCCGGAGGACGACGAGGGCACCCTCTTCCTCGTGGCCCACGAACTCCGCCGACTGCGGTTTCCCGGCCAGTGACCGGAACACCTTGGCCCGCTCCCCGAGATGCGGCCGGTCGTCCGTGCGCACGGTCACCAGCGGGCGCGGGCGGGGGCTCTTGCCCTCGCTGTACGCCATGACGACATCGATGACCTCGCCCGCGAAGGCCTCCCCGGCGAGCCGCCGCCCGGCCATCACCAGCGGGTCGTCCAGGGCCTCCTGGGCGTCCAGGCGGGCCTGTTCGCGCTCGCGCGTGGCCAGCTTGTTGGCCGCGGTGACCGCGTCGTCGCGGCGCGGCTGCGGGGGCTCACCGGCGACGATCCGGTCCCAGTGGCCGGTGAACGACCAGCGGTCGCGGGTCCACCGGTCGACGGCGTGCGGGCCCTCCGGCAGCGCCCGCAGCAGGTCGATGCCGTGCCACACCGCGTCCCAGGTGGGGCGGGTGATGCCCTCGACGAGGGACCTGATCTCCCGCTCGGCGGCGGTGAGTTCACCGAGCCGGTCGTCCGCCTCCAGGCCGTCCTCGGCGGCGGCGAGGGCGGTGCGTGCCCGGTCGTAGCGCTCGATGGCGGGGGCGAGCAGTTTGTTGTCGAACGCCGGGTCCGTGGCCGGGCCGGCCGGCGGGCACACCAACTGGCCCCGCGCGTCCCGCCGTAGTTCCGCGTCGAGCGCCGCCTCGGCGCCGGAGACACCGGCAGGTGGGTCGATCCAGGCGAGCAGCGCGGCCAAGTGCTGGTCCTCCAGGCTGGATTGGCCGGTGGCCCAGTGCCGGCCGAGCACCTCGGTGAGCGCGAGGAGCAGTGAGGAACCGGGCACCCGGGCCCGCTCCCCGAAGTGGGTCAGCCACCGGCCGAGCAACGGCACGCGCGGGGGCGCGGGGTGCGGGGTCTCCGGGTCCTGCTCGGCCGTACGGCGAAAGCGCATCGAACGGCCGAGCAGCCGTACCAACTCGATGCCCGCGCGGCTCGGCACGATCAACTGCGGGGCGTCCGCGCACAGTTCGACCTCGACCTTGACCCGCTTGCCGGTCTCCGGATCGGTCTCGTTGCGCTCGGCGGCCTCGACGTCGTCCGCGAACGTGTCGATGTACGGCAGGACCACGTCCGCGAGTTCGGCCAGGAACGCGAACCTGAGGTCGCGGTCGCGCGGCTGCGGTACGACGAGCAGGCGCGGCGCGTCCCGGTCCGTGCCGACGAGGGCGCCCAGCGGTGCCCCGGCCTCACCGGCGGTGGTGAGCGGCACGAGGACGAGGGGGCGCTCGGAGAGGTGCCGGTGCAGGACGGTGGCGGCGGGCTGGGCACGGCCGGTCTGAACTGCCTCCAGCCGGGCGAGAGTCGAGATCAGCGACATGCGGCCGCCTCCAGGGCGTGTGCCAGCGCCTCGGCCCGCAGCTCGGCCGCCCTGCGCAGTGCCGCCACCGCCGGGTCGTCCGGGTCTCCGGACTCGCCGTGGGCCGCCGACAGGACCTCGTCGACCGTCGTCAGGTCGCCCAACTCGGCGCGCAGCGAGCGGCCGAGGGTGGTGACCACGCCGGACGTGCGGGAGCGGTCGCGGCAGTGGAAGGCCAACTCGCAGGCGGCCAGGCACTCGGGGGCGTAGGCCGCCGGGACCGACTCGACGGCGGCGGTCAGCTCGGCCGCCGGGCGGTCGGGGGCGAAGCAGGTGCCCTCGGGGAGGGTGTCGGCGATGTCCTCGATGCGGGTGAGGCGGGCCAACTGGCGGCCCGTGACCGCGCGTTGCTTGCGGACGTCGACGGCGGACGCGGTGGGCAGGTTCGAGAAGTCCTTCGGGCACACCAGGAGGATGCGGTGCCGGACCCGGGGAGCGGGATCCAGCTTGGCCGCGACCTCTTCCAGGGCCAGCACGTACACCGCCGACTGGCGGGCCGCCGCGCCGACCTTCGCCGGGTCCGCCGAACCGTCCAGCATCGGGAAGGACTTGATCTCCACGACCGTCCAACTGCCGTCCGGGTGCACGACGACCGCGTCCGGCTCCAGGAACGCGGGCGAACCCGCCACGTCCAGGGCGAGCATCGGGTGGTCGAGCAAGGTCCAGGCGGCGGCCTCGGTGCCCTCGCGCAGCGCGAGCGCCGTACGCGCCGCGCGCCCCTCGGGGCCGATCGCGTTCAGCTCGGGCACCCGCGCGCGGGTCGGCGGCTCGGCGCCCGGGTCCAGCTTCTCGTGCACCAGCCGCAGCAGCTCCGCGCCGCCGTCCGCCTTGACCCGGGCCTCGAAGGCGTTGCCCCGCATGAAGGCGAACTGGGACTGTCCGAAGGCCGACGGCGAGCCGAGCGCGTCGGCCAGCACCGCCTTGTTCACCCCCGCGCCGTCCAGGATCGCCCGCCGCTTGCAGCCCGGGTTCGCCGCCAGCGCCGCGAGGGCGCGCGCGTCCAGCGCCTTGGCCGGGACGTCCGGGCCGCGCAGCTCAGCGAGCCGGTGCCGGAGCGCCTTCCCCCGCGTCCGTGGGGGAGGCACCCGGCTCGGCTCCGGTACCGAGCTGTGACTCGCGCTGCCGTGGAATTCGCTCACCCGGCGAAGTCTGGCATCCGCCACTGACAATTGAGGTTTCTGAGCCATGAGAGGCGGGGCGGGAAGCGTCCCGGGCAGCGTCACGGGAGCGCGCCGCGACGAGCGATCCGCGTCCCTCGAACCGCGCCCTGATCCGGTCCGCGGTCTTCATCACCTGCGGCGCCAGCAGGAACCCGAGCCCCATCACGGCCACGCCCGCGACCGCGTCGAGGAGGTAGTGGTTCGCGGTGCCCATGACCACGATCGCCGTGAGCAGCGGATAGGCGACCCCGACGACCTTGGCCAGCCGCGTCCCGCCGTGGCGCCAGAGCATCACACCGCACCACAGCGCCCAGCCGCAGTGCAGGCTCGGCATCGCCGCGTACTGGTTCGTCATGCCGCCCAGGCCGCGCGGCGCGCTCGCGTCGCCGCCCCACCAGCCGTACGAGCTGTACTTGGCCATCGTGTCCACGAAGCCGTAGCCGGGGGAGAGCAGGCGGGGCGGGCAGGTCGGGAGCAGGGTGAAGCCGATCAGGCCGATGAACGTGGACGTCATCAGCCAGGTGCGGGCCGCGCGGTAGACCTGGGAGCGCGACCTGAACAGCCAGATCAGGATCGCGGGCGTGACCAGGTAGTGCAGCGAGGCGTACCAGAAGTCGGCCGGGATGCCGATCCAGGACTCGCGCGTGAAGAGGCGGTTGAGCGGGTGCTCCGCGTTGATGTGCAGGAACTTCTCGACGCGCAGGATCGCCAGACCGTGGTCCACGGCGCTGGCCGTGTCGCCCCGGGCCAGCAGCCGGCCCGCCGAGTACGAGGCGTACACCATGAGGATCAGCGGCAGCTCGGTCCACCAGCGCAGCCGGCTTCGCCGGTCCGCCTCGATGCCTGGTGTCTCGGTCTGCGGCATCCGATCGCCCTCCCCCTTCTGTACTGGTGCAGTGCTCCGTGGTCCGGCTTCCCGGTAGCCCGGTCGGAACACTTTACGGCGTATGCGCGCGCCCTGTTTCCGGCGCCCCCGGACCTCAAAGACGCAGAGATCGCCCCCCGGGTTGCCCTTCTCAAGGGTGCGCGATGATGGAGTGACCCGCCTCTCGTTTTCTCCCGGAAGGGTCCCTCATGGCACCGCGCATCCTGCTGGCCCGGCACGGACAGACCGAATGGTCCCTGTCCGGGAAGCACACCGGCAGGACCGACGTCCCTCTCCTCGAAGAGGGCCGACGCGGCGCCAAGGTGCTCGGCGAGCGACTGCACCGGGCTCCCTTCGACGGCCTCCCCGGGGTGGAGGTCCGCACCAGCCCGCTGGCACGCGCGCGTGAGACCTGCGAACTCGCCGGCTTCGGCGACCGCGCGACCCCCTGGGACACCCTCATGGAGTGGGACTACGGCGCCTACGAGGGCATGACCCCGGAGGAGATCCGCTCCGTACGCCCCGACTGGCTGATCTGGCGCGACGGCGTCCCCGAAGGGGAGACCCTCGCCGAGGTGACCGCCCGCGCGGACGAGGTCGTCGCCTGGGCCCGCGCCGAGGACCGCGACGTCCTGGTCTTCGCCCACGGCCACATCCTCCGCTCGATCGGCGCGCGCTGGCTGGACCTGCCGATCGACTTCGCGGCGCGGATACGGCTCAACCCGACGTCGTTGTCGGTACTGGGCTGGGCCTACGGCGACCCGGCGATCGAGAGCTGGAACGACTTGGGACACCTGGTCGTGTAGCGCCCCAAAAGGGCGCGGGGAACTGCGCGCCCAGCCCCCACCGGCCCGCGGAATCACTACGCCGCAGCACGAGGCAAACTCGCGTGCCTCTCCAGAAACGTAGAAACCCCCGAAGCCCGCCGATGCGGCAACAACACCCGCGCCGTCCCCGCCAGCATCGTCTGAATCCGCGACGACTGCACGAGGTCCAGAAGATCCAACACCCGCATCCCCGCCGTCGCCGCCTCGTCCGGTCGCCCGCCGCGCGCCAGGTCATCCGCCAGCTCGGCCATGTACAGCGCGATGTTCCGAGTGAAATGCGGATCCTGGAGATGCGCCGCACGCCGCGCATGCCGTGCCGCGCGAGGCCAGTCGCCCAGCGTCGACCAGCACTGCGCCTCAAGCCCCTCCAACTCGGCCTCTCCGTAGAAGCTCATCCACTCGGGATCGGCGTCCGAGTGCCCCCGCTCGAAGAGCGCCTGCGCCCGGGCCAGCGCCTGTTCGCAGCCGGTGCGGTCGGCGAGCCCCGCCCAGCCGCCCGCCTCGCGCAGCGCCAGCAGCGACATCAGGCGGGCGGAGCCCAGCGGCCGTCCGACGCGCTGCGCTGCCTGCGCGGCGCGCACCGCTTCCCGTGGCCGGCCGGCGTCCCGCGCGAGGAACGCCGTATTGCAGAAGGCGTGTGCCTCAAGGCCGGGATCTCCGGTCATCCGGGCGGTCGCGAGCGCCTCCGCGTAGTGCGAGCGGGCGTCGTCGAAGCGGCCGGAGTCGTGGGCCAGCCAGCCCACCGAGATGGCGAGTTCACCGGCTCCGGAGTGCAGTCTCTCGGCGACGGACTGCCGGGTGGTGCCCGCGTCGAGCAGGGCGTAGGCGGCGCGCAGCGGGGCTGCCGCGCGCCGGTAGAGGCCGTCGGCGCCGTGCCGGTCGTCGAGCAGCCGGATTCTGCGGACGGCCTCTTCCAGGGCGCCCGCCTCGCTCGTACCGGGACGGCGGACGGAACGGTCCGCTGCCACGGCGTCGAAGGTGAGCCCGAGCGGGCCCAGCGTGCCGGCGGCCACCGTGACGGTGCCGCCCCTCATGAATGCGCGACGCAGCACGTCGCTCTCCTCGTGGTTCTGTGGGTTCTCGTGCGTGTCGTACGGGTCCTGCGTGTCATACGGCTCGTACACCTCCGGCGTCTCACCCGCCCTGGCCGACTCATCCATGGCGAGGGCCGGGCTTGTGAGGTGTGCGGGGGGCGCGTCCTCGGCGGTGCGCGCCCCGCGTCCGCGTACGGACGAGCGGGGCGCGAAGCCGAGGTCGGCGAGCGTGCGGCCGGGGAACATGTGCAGGAACACCCGTTCGTACGCGTAGTTGGGGCAACGGATCTCACCGGCCTCGACCCGCCCGACGTAGCGCGCGTCGCAGCTGACCCGCTCGCCGATCTCCCGCGCGGACCGGCGTACGGCCGCGGCGAACTCCGCCGGTGAGCGCTGTCCGCGCAGCCGCCGGAAGGAGAGATTGGGTCTCGGGGGTTGGGGGAACGGGGACGGGGTCACCATTGACGACGCCATGGCCGGGTCCTCTCATGCGAACCGTCGAACCATGCCGGATTCAGGGTGACTTGTTGAGTGACGCCCTGTTTCCAGCGGGCAAGAACGTACCTGCTGTGCATGACCCGCCACGCAGGGTTTGGCTACAAACCGGATATCTCATCCGGGATCTGCCATGAACTGCCATCCTTTGCGGCTGACTTGTGCCGTAGCCGTTGACGCTTCAACGCGTTGAACCCCATGGACCCGGGAGCCACCCGACTCCCGACCCGCTCGTCCAAGGAGGGGTTCCGTGGTGGAGACCGGGATGGAGACCAGGCAGAGCGTCGATCCTCGAATGCCGAGCGCGGAGTGCAGTGCGCCACCGTTCGTGGACTCGGCCTGCGACCTGGTGACGGTGCCGACGCGGCAGGGCCTGGAGGCGGTCGACATCCTGCGGCGCGGCGCGTGCGACGGGGTAGGACCCGTCCTGCACGACGACGGCGACGACACACTCGGCTTCCTGGTACCGCCGGGCACGGCGGCGGCCTGGGACCTGCCGGGCAGCACCTGTACGGAGACCAACGGGCGGGGCCTGCGTCTGGCCCCTGACCCCGAGCCGCCCGTCGAAGGCTCGGACTGGTTGTTGCCCCCCGGTGACGCCGACCTGGCAACCGACCCCGAGGTCCTACGGGCCGCCCTGGGAGAGGCGGCTCGGTTGATCGAGGCGGCGGACGGCTGTCGCTGACGGGCCCACGACAGTGCGCATCCGCCCGCCCCCGGCGCCGGGCGCGCCGTACCGTCCAGGGCCCCCGATAATGGCCCAATGGGAAAGTCCAGGACCCCCCGGCGCGGTGCCGGCGCCGCCGAAGCCGTCGTCGAACCCGTCGACGGCGGGCTCGCCGAGTTGATACCCGACCGGGAACGCGCGCGTGCCTGGACGCTGCTGATCGACGGGGCGCCGCAGTCGTACGTCGCTCTCGACGACCCGGCGTATCTGTCCTTCGAGTACCAGCGCAGGCTCGGACACGTCATCGACCTCGCGGCGCCGGCCGGGAAGCCGATCCACGTCGTACACCTCGGCGGCGGTGCCCTCACGCTCGCCCGGTACGTCGCCGCGACCCGCCCCCGATCCACCCAGCAGGTCGTCGAGTTCGACGCGGCGCTCGTCCAACTGGTCCGGCGGGAGCTGCCGTTGGACCCGAACGCGCGGATCCGGGTGCGGTCCGTGGATGCCCGCGCGGGACTCGCGAAGGTGCCCGAGGGGTGGGCCGATCTCGTGATCGCGGATGTGTTCAGCGGGGCTCGTACGCCCGCCCACCTCACCTCCACCGAGTTCCTCGACGAGGTGCGCCGGGCGCTCAAACCCGGCGGGGTCTACGCCGCGAACCTCGCCGACGGGCCCCCGCTCGCGCACCTGCGCGGCCAAATCGCCACCGTGGCCGCCCGGTTCGCGGAGCGCGCGCTGATCGCCGACCCGACCGTGCTGCGCGGCAAGAGGTTCGGCAACGCGGTGCTCGTCGCCTCCGACCATCCGCTGCCGCTGGCCGAGTTGACCCGGCGGGCCGCCTCCGACCCGCACCCGGGCAGGCTCGAACACGGCAAGGAACTCATCGACTTCACCGGCGGAGCCGTACCCGTGACGGACGCAGCGGCGGTCGCCTCACCGGCGCCGCCCCCGTCCGTGTTCCGCTAAGTAGGCACCCAGGTCTAGTAGTTACCGACATCCACGCGCGGCGCCCCGTCGTGCCACGTGCAGATCACCGACACCTTGTCCGTGCCCTTGGTGAACTCCACCCGGAGCCACGAGTCCGTCTTCCACACCTGCATCGACCAGCCCGTACCGGGCGTCGCCGACACGAGCGCCACGTAGGCCGGCGCGGTGTCGAGTTGGAGCACCACCCGCCCGCCGTCCGTGGCATAGCTCTTGACCTGGCCGGAGGGGGAGGTGGTGGGGGACGGGCTCATGGTCGGCGTCTTCGTGGGGGTCGGGCCGGGGGTGCGGGTCGGCGTCGGGGTGCTCGACGGGCTCGGCGAGGACTCGGCGCGAACCGGTGCCGAGGCCGGCGGCTGAGCCGCCTGCGCGGTCGCGCCGGCCGCCGTGATGGGCAGGGCGCGCGGCGGGTCGTAGGCCGTGCCGGTCATGACCGTGTGGACGCCCCACCAGGACAGCGTGACGGCCGCACCGGTGGCCAGCGACCAGGCCAGCACGTGCACGAATCCGTTGACGAGTCCTCTGGGCATCGCCGCCATACTGCCTCACGCGCCCCACAGGTGTCCCGTCGATCTCCCACCGGTTGTCCACAGACGGGAGTTGTCCACAGGCCCGGATGCGGGTCGCCCGCATGGCGTACGGTGCGGCGCATGGCAAGTGTGCTCGTGGTCGAGGACGACCAGTTCGTGCGCTCGGCCCTCATCCGGCATCTGACCGATGCCGCGCACACGGTGCGCAGTGTCGGTACGGCACTTGAGGCGCTGCGCGAGGTCGCCCATTTCCGTTTCGACGTGGTCATCCTGGACCTCGGACTGCCCGACCTGGACGGGTCCGAGGCGCTGAAGATGCTGCGCGGGATCACGGATGTCCCCGTGATCATCGCCACCGCTCGGGACGACGAGAGCGAGATCGTCCGGCTGCTCAACGCGGGCGCGGACGACTACCTCACCAAGCCCTTCTCGGTCGACCATCTGTCCGCCCGCATGTCCGCTGTTCTACGACGTTCTCGCGCCACCACCGGCGAGGCGCCCCCGTCGACGGTCATCCGCGTCGGCGGCCTCACCGTCGATCCGCTGCGCCGCCAGGCCGAGCTGGACGGGGTCCGACTCGACCTCACCCGGCGGGAGTTCGACCTGCTCGCCTTCCTGGCAGGACGGCCCGGTGTCGTAGTACCGCGCAAGGAGCTGCTCGCCGAGGTGTGGCAGCAGTCGTACGGCGACGACCAGACCATCGACGTCCATCTGTCGTGGCTGCGCCGGAAGTTGGGGGAGACGGCGGCCCGGCCGCGCTATCTGCACACCCTGCGGGGTGTCGGCGTGAAGCTGGAGCCACCGGGAGCGGAGTCGGTGCGATGAGGTGGGCGCTGGTCAGGGTCTGTCTGGCGATCGCGGCGATGGTCGTCGTCGCGTTCGCGGTGCCGCTCGGCCTGGTCATCAAGGAGATGGCCCGCGACCGCGCCTTCTCGAACGCCGAGCGGGAGGCCGCGGCCGTCGCCCCCGCGCTGTCCATCACCACGGACCGGGACCAGTTGGAGAAGGTCGTCGCCTCCGCGGGCGCCGACTCCGGGATGGCCGTCCACATACCGGCGGGGGAGGGGAAGGCCGCCGTCGACATCGGGCTCCAGCGCGCCGCCGGCAAGGACATCGCGACCGTACGGAAGCTGGGCCGCGCCTCGACCACCGAGGTGCCCGGCGGCTCCGTCCTGCTCCAGCCGGTCGCGCTCAGCTCCGGCGAGATATCCGTCGTCGAGGTGTTCGTCCCGGAGTCGGAGGTCAGCAACGGTGTCGGCACGGCCTGGGCGGTGCTCGCGGGCGTCGGCATCGCGCTGATCGTCGGGTCCGTCGCGGTCGCCGACCGGCTGGGCGTACGGATGGTGCAGCCCGCGCAGCGCCTGGTCGAGGGCGCGCACGAACTGGGGGAGGGGAAGCTGGGGGCGCGGGTGCCCGAGGAGGGGCCGACCGAACTGCGGCTCGCGGCGGTCGCGTTCAACTCCATGGCCGACCAGGTCGTACAACTGCTCGCGAACGAGCGGGAGTTGGCGGCGGATCTCTCGCACCGCCTCCGTACACCCCTCACCGTGCTGCGGCTCAACGCGGCCTCGCTCGGGGACGGGCCCGCCGCCGAGCAGACGCGGACCGCCGTCGCGCAGCTGGAGCGGGAGGTCGACACGATCATCCGGACCGCGCGCGAGGCCAAGCCGCAGACCGGGGCGGCCGGGCCCGGCGCCGGGTGCGACGCGGCCGAAGTGGTACGTGAGCGGATGCGGTTCTGGTCCGCGCTCGCCGAGGACGAGGGCCGCAAGGTGCGGGTGGCCGGGGTGGAGCGGCCGGTGCGGATACCCGTCGCCCGTGCTGATCTGGTCGCCGCCCTCGACGCCCTGCTCGGCAACGTGTTCCGGCACACCCCCGAGGGCACGGCCTTCGCGGTGGACGTGCACAACAGCGAGGACGCGGTGATCGTGCTCGTCTCGGACGCGGGCTCCGGCATACGGGACCCCGAGGCGGCGATGGCCCGCGGGCGCGGCTCCGGCAGCGCCGGGTCGACCGGGCTCGGGCTGGACATCGTGCGCAGGCTCGCGGAGTCGACGGGCGGGGACGTCCGGATCGGGTCCTCGATGCTCGGCGGCACCGAGGTGCGGATCTGGATCCAGCTGGACGGGCGGGAGCCGGAGCGCAAAGGGCATCGGGGAGCCGTACGACGGCGTCGGCGCGGGAAATTGGTCTCTACCTTTAACCGTTCCCGATCCCTCCCTTAAGCGCACCCTAAGATCGCCAACCGCCGCCCGGATCAGGCGCTTTGCCCGATTCCGGACCGCTAGCGTGCTGCCGCACCCCACCCCGTACGGCGAAAGCAGGCACGCGATGAGCACGCACCGGCGCAGGATCAGCAAGAGGAACAAGGTGATCGGCGGAGCGGTCGCCGCCGCGGTCGTCGGTGGCGGCGCGATCATGCTGACCGGCATCGCCCAGGCGGCGAGCGTCGGCGCGGCCTACACCAGAACCAGCGAGTGGTCGACGGGGTACACCGCGCAGTACGTCGTCACCAACACGACCGGTGCCACGAAGAAGGACTGGACGCTGGAGTTCGACCTGCCGTCAGGATCGAAGCTCAGCTCGCTGTGGAACGCCGAGTCGAGCGTGAGCGGGCAGCGCGTCACCGTGAAGCCGCCGAAGTGGGACACGGACGGGCTCGCGGCCGGCGAGTCGGTCACGGTCGGTTTCGTGGTCAACGGCACGGGCCAGCCGACCAGTTGTCTCATCGACAACGCCAAGTGCTCGGCGGACGGCACCGCGACCCCCGAGCCGACCGGCCGCCCGACGACCTCGTCGCCGACGCCCACGCCGACCGCCAAGCCGACCCCCACCGCCAAGCCGACGCCCACTCCCACGCCGACCCCCACCGCCTCGCCCTCCCAGAGCACCGGCACCGGAACGACCGCCGGCGCGGGCTTCGCCCCCTACGTCGACACCTCCCTCTACCCCGCCTTCGACCTCCTCGCCAACGTCACCGCGACCGGCGTGAAGAACTACAACCTCGCCTTCATCACCGACGGCGGCGGCTGCACCCCGAAGTGGGGCGGCGTCTCGGACCTCGGGAACGACGGCGTGGCCGCGCAGATCGGCGCGCTGCGGGCCAAGGGCGGTGACGTACGGGTCTCCTTCGGCGGCGCGTCCGGCTCCGAGCTGGCGACGACGTGCGGTTCGGCGAGCGCGCTGGCGACGGCGTACGGCAAGGTCGTGGACGCGTACGGCCTCACCAAGGTCGACTTCGACATCGAGGGCGGTGCGCTGCCCAACACTGCGGCGAACACGATCCGCGCCCAGGCGATAGCGAAGCTCCAGCAGCAGCACCCGAACCTGGATGTCTCCTACACGCTCCCCGTGATGCCCGAGGGGCTGACCCAGGACGGGGTGAACCTGTTGTCCAATGCCAAGTCCAACGGCGTCAAGATCAATACGGTCAACATCATGGCCATGGATTACGGACCGGCATACAGCGGAGATATGGGAACGTACTCACAGCAAGCGGCTACTGCTACTCAGGCCCAAGTCAAGAGTGTTCTCGGGCTCTCGGAGAGCGCTGCATGGAAAGCGGTTGCAGTGACCCCGATGATCGGCGTCAATGACGTGTCATCGGAGGTCTTCAAGGTCGAGGACGCGAACGAGTTGGCAGCCTTCGCGAAAGCGAAGGGTCTGGGCGGCCTTTCGGTGTGGTCGGCGACCCGCGACAAGCAGTGCCCCGGCGGTGCCAAGCCCAGCGCGGACGCGACCTGCAGTTCGATCGTCCAGACCCCGTCCGCCTTCACCAAGGCCTTCTCCGCCTTTCAGTAGGCGTTCCAGGGGTCGGTAGGGGCTTCCCGTGAGTCCCCGGAGCCCCTCGCGCACCCTGTGACCCCAGTGACCCCGGAGCGGACGTGTGGCCACTCGGCCGCACGTTCGCTCCTTTTGCTCGCGAGTGTCGATTACGTTTCGACAAATGAGGGCGACGGGTGTTGACGCATGACCAGACATAGGACTGTTATTACGCCACCGTGTTTGGTCGCGTTGGTTTCTGGTCGGTTACGACGACCTTGGGCCGTGGCGCATCCCGGCCGAACCCTGTCCGTCAGGAGCCGTTCATGCCCGACTTCTCCCTCCCTGCCGCGAGCCGCCGTTCCGTCCTGCGCGGCATAGGTGGCGCCGCCGTGCTCGGCGCCGGCATACCCCTGCTGAGCGCCTGTGGCAGCAGCGGCAGTTCGTCCGACCCGAAGACCGTCACCGTCGGCTCCAACGCGTCCGACGCGGTGCCGAAGAAGGCGTTCGCGAGCGTCTACGCGAACTTCAAGAAGACGTCCGGCATCACCGTCAAGGTCAACACGAAGGACCACAACACCTTCCAGGAGCAGATCAACTCCTACCTCCAGGGCACGCCGGACGACGTGTTCAACTGGTTCGCCGGGTACCGCATGCAGTTCTTCGCGGCCAAGAAGCTCGCCACGTCCATCGACGACGTCTGGGCGAAGATCGGTGACAACTTCCCCGACGCGATGAAGCAGCTCAGCAAGGGCGAGGACGGCAAGTACTACTTCGTGCCGATGACCACGTACCCGTGGGCGATCTTCTACCGCAAGAGCGTCTTCGCGGCGAAGGGCTACACCGTCCCGACCACGTGGGACGAACTGGTCGCCCTGTGCAAGAAGATGAAGAGCGACGGCCTGGTCCCGATCGCCTTCGGCGACAAGGACGCCTGGCCGGCGATGGGCACCTTCGACCAGATCAACTTCCGCCTCAACGGCTACGACTTCCACAAGTCCCTGATGGCGGGCAAGGAGGCGTGGACCGACCCGAAGGTCAAGGCGGTCTTCGACCACTGGGCCGAGCTCCTCCCGTACCACCAGGACGGCTTCATGGGCCGCACCTGGCAGGACGCGGCGCAGGGCGTGGTGTCGAAGAAGTCCGGCATGTACCTCCTCGGCTCCTTCGTGGCCCAGCAGTTCACCGTCAAGGCAGACCTCGACGACCTCGACTTCTTCGCCTTCCCGGAGATCAACTCCGCGTACGGCCAGGACACCGTCGAGGCGCCCACCGACGGCTACATGGTGAGCAAGTCCCCGAAGAACCACGACGGTGTCGTCAAGCTCCTGGAGTACCTGGGCAGCCCGGCGGCCGAGCAGCTGTACCTCAAGACCGACCCGAGCGTGGTGGCCGCCTCCAGCAAGGCCGACACCTCCGCGTACTCGCCGCTTCAGAAGAAGGCGTTCGACATGATCGGCGCCGCCAAGAGCCTCACCCAGTTCATGGACCGCGACTCCCGTCCGGACTTCACCTCGACGGTGATGCAGCCCGGACTGCAGAAGTTCCTCCAGAACCCCAAGGGCGTCGACAGTCTGCTGACCTCGATCGAGCGCCAGAAGAAGACGATCTTCGCCTCCTCATGATCTCCGAGACGACTACGAAGAGCCCGGAGGCGGACGCCGTTCCGCCTCCGGGCCCCGCGCCTGAGAAGAAGCGGGTCCCCCAGGGCGCCAAGCGCCTGCTGACCCGCCGTGACCGCATCACGCTCGCCTTCATGGCGGGCGGGCCGACGGTCCTGCACGTGGCCCTCGTCTGGGTCACCGCCCTCGCCTCGATCCTGCTGGCCTTCACCAGCTGGGACGGCATCGGCTTCAGCTCGATCAAGTGGGTGGGGCTGGCCAACTTCAAGGAGCTGTTCAACGACAACCCGCAGTTCTGGCCCGCACTTGAGCACAACATCATCTGGTTCGTCGTGCTCATCCTGCTGCCGACCCCCTTCGGCCTGTTCCTGGCCGTCCAGTTGGACAAGAAGATCCGCTTCAGCCGTGTCTACCAGACCGCGTTCTTCCTGCCGGTCGTGATGTCGCTGGCGGTCACCGGGTTCGTCTGGCAGCTCATCTACAACCCCGACACCGGCCTGATCAACAGCCTCATCGGGGCCAACAAGCCCGGCCACTACATCGACTGGATCGGCGACCCCAAGCTCAACCTGTGGGCCGTCCTGATCGCCGCGTCCTGGCGGCACGCGGGCTACATGATGATCCTGTACCTGGCCGGCCTGAAGGGCGTGGACCCGTCCCTGCGCGAAGCCTCGGCGCTGGACGGCGCGAACGAGTGGCAGACGTTCAAGAACGTCATCTTCCCGACCCTGCGGCCCACCAACACGGTCGTCCTGGTCGTCACGATCATCGAGTCGCTGCGCGCCTTCGACCTGGTCTTCGTCTTCAACAAGGGCGCCCAGGGCACCGAGTTGCTGTCGATCCTGATCACCAACAACATCATCGGCGAGTCCAGCCGGATCGGTTACGGGTCGGCGATCGCCGTCGTCCTGCTGGTCATCTCCCTCGTGGTCATCATTCCGTACCTCATCGCGACCTTCCGGAAGGAGCGGCGCGCATGACCACCCCCACCGCCGCACTCGGCGCGAAGCAGCGCACCCCGCTCCGCCCGGCCCGGGTCCTGCTGCACACGTTCCTCGTCGTCACCTCGCTGGCCTGGCTCGCCCCGCTCCTGTGGGCGGTCTACGCGGCCCTGCGCCCGTACTCCGAGACCAGCAACAAGGGGTACGTCTCCTGGCCGGACACGCTGAACCTCGACAACTTCAAGAACGCGTTCGAGCAGTCCGACATGACGCACTACTTCGTCAACACACTGATCATCGCGGTTCCGGCCGTGCTGGTCACGCTGCTGCTGTCGTCGATGGTCGCGTTCTACGTCAGCCGGTTCGACTTCCGGCTCAACATCTTCCTGCTGCTGGTCTTCACGGCCGGCAACCTGCTGCCCCAGCAGGTCATCATCACCCCGCTCTACCGCATGTACCTGCTCATCGACCTCCCCGGCATCACGATGAGCGGCAAGCTCTACGACTCCGCGCTCGGCCTGGTCCTCATCCACGTGGCGTTCCAATCGGGCTTCTGCGCCTTCGTGTTGAGCAACTACATGCGGATGCTGCCGAACGAACTGACCGAGGCGGCGCTGGTCGACGGCGCGTCGGTGTGGCGGATGTACTGGCAGATCGTGCTGCCGCTGTGCAAGCCGGCGATGGCGGCGCTGGCCACCCTGCTCTCCATCTGGATCTACAACGACTTCTTCTGGGCGATCGTGCTGATCTCGACCGGCGAGAACATGCCGATCACCTCCGCCCTGAACAACCTCTCCGGCCAGTACTTCACCGACCCCAACCTGGTCGCCGCCGGCGCCCTGCTCACCGCGATCCCCACGCTGATCGTGTACTTCGCACTCCAACGCCAGTTCGTCAGCGGCCTCACCCTGGGCGCCAACAAGGGCTGACGCACCGGCTGTCGAGCCCTTCGCAGGAGAACCACCGCGTACGGCTTCCCCGTCACCCCGCTCACTGGTACCCCGGTACCAGTGACCAGCGGGGTTTGTCCCCTGCGGGCCCACGGGTCGTGACGTGACCGCTCCTAGCCTCGAAGCAGTGCCCCGGCCGAATGCCGGGCCATGCAGAGGCGGGGAGTGGCACAGTGATCGAAGTTCGCGGGCTGACCAAGCGGTACGGGGACAGGACGGCGGTGGACGGTCTGAGTTTCACCGCGCCGCCGGGTCAGGTGACCGGGTTCCTGGGGCCGAACGGGGCGGGCAAGTCCACCACCATGCGGATGATCGTGGGCCTGGACGCGCCGACCAGCGGCACGGCCCTGGTCAACGGCAAGCGCTACGCCCAACACCGGGCGCCCTTGCAGGAGTTGGGGGTGCTGCTGGAGGCGAAGGCCGTGCATCCGGGCCGCTCGGCGTTCAACCACCTGATGGCGTTGGCGTACACCCATGGTGTGCCGCGTCGCCGGGTGGAGGAGGTCATCGACCTGGCCGGTCTGCACGATGTGGCGCACAGGAGGGTCGGGGCGTTCTCGCTCGGGATGGGGCAGCGGCTGGGCATCGCCGCCGCGCTCTTGGGCGACCCCGCGATCGTGATGCTGGACGAGCCGGTCAACGGGCTCGACCCCGAAGGCGTGCGCTGGGTAAGGGAGTTGCTGCGCGGGCTGGCCGCCGAGGGCCGCACGGTGCTGCTGTCCTCGCACCTGATGAGCGAGATGGCGCAGACCGCCGACCGTCTGGTGGTCGTCGGGCGGGGGAAGCTGCTGGCCGAGACGACCGTCGACGGGTTGGTGGAGCAGTCGGAGGACAAGGGCGTGCGGGTGGCCACCGGCGAACCCGCGCGGCTGCGCTCGCTGTTGGCCGCCCCAGGCGTCACCGTCACCTCGACGGGCGCCGAGCGGCTCGTGGTCTCCGGCCTGGACACGCGGCGGATCGGGCAACTGGCCGCCGAGCACCAGGTGCCGCTGTACGAACTGGTCACCGAGTCGGTGTCCCTGGAGGAGGCGTTCATGAACCTCACCCAGGACGCGGTGGAGTACCACAGCAGCGACGCGCGGCGGGCCGCCTGATGGCCGCGAACACCTTCACCGCCACCCCGCCCGTGTACCGCGTGACCGGTCGGCGGGTGATCCGCTCCGAATGGTCCAAGTTCTGGTCGCTGCGCTCCAGTCGGATCACGCTGGGGGTCGCCGTGCTGTTCCTGGTGACGATCGGGGTGATCGCCGCCGCCCTCTACAGCCCGAGCGGCCCGCTGGGCGGCAAGGACGCGGCATCCGGTGCCGCACTGACCCTGGCACTGGCCGGCACCAACCTCGCGGCACTGGCCGTGGGCGCGCTCGGTGTCCTGCTCTCGGCCGGCGAGTACAGCACGGGCATGGTCCGCTCGACGTTCGCCGCCGTGCCCGGCCGACTGCCCGTGCTGTGGGCGAAGTGCGCGGTCTACGGCCCGATCGCGTTCGTCACGTCCACCGTCGGCGCACTGGTCTCCTTCGGGCTCGGGAGCGCCACCCTGCACGGGGAGAAGATCGCCCTGTCCCTCGGGGACGCCGGGGTCCTCCGGTGCCTGCTGGGCGCGGGCCTGTATCTGGGCCTGGTCGGCGTGTACGGCGTGACGGTCGGCCTGATCGTGCGCAACAACGCCGGGGGCATCGCGATCCTGGCCGGCGTGGTGCTCGTTCTGCCCGGCCTGACCGGGCTGCTGCCCAGCTCCCTCGGCGACACCGTCAGCCGCTACCTGCCCAGCAACGCCGGCCAGTCGGTGATGACCCTGCACGAGTCGAGCGACTCCCTGGTCGGCCCGGGAGCGGGTCTGACGGCGCTGCTGGTGTGGGCCGTACTGCTGCTGGCCGGTGCCGCCCAACGGCTGCGCCGCAGTGACGTCTGAGGTCGCGTCCGTGAGGATGGAGCCGATGGACGACAACACGAGGGCGCGGTCGGCCCGGGCAGGGGCGACCGCGCCCTCGCCCGGGCCGGACGCCGTCTGGGCGCACCCCGTGATGCGGCTGCTGCTGCGGGTGCTGAGCCGGCTGCGGGCTGCCGACCGGCGGCGCCCCTGGCTCCTCGACACCACCGTGGTCGTCCTGGTCGCCGCCGCCACGCCGCCGGACCTGCTCGTGCACGGCCCCGGGCACCCCGTGTCGCGCCCGGTGGGAGCCGGCCTGCCCGTCGGCGTGGTGCTGGCCATCGCCGCCGTGCTGGTCGTGCCGCTGTGGTGGCGCCGCCGAGCTCCCGTCGCGGTCTACGGCGCCTGCCTCCTCGTGTGTCCGGTCATGTGGTCGCTCGGCCTGGGGCCCGCGGCGGCCGCCGTCCTGCTGATCGCCCTGTTCGACCTCGCCCTGCACGCTTCGCCCCGGGCGATCTGCTGGGCGCTGCCGGTGACCGTGACGGGGTGGGTGCTGCTCGTGGTCACCGTGATCCCGGCGGCCGGCCCGGTGACCTTCCTGATCCTGTCCGTCGGCACCGGCGTCGGGGCCGTAGCCCTGGGTCTGACCTTCCGGATCAGCAGGCTGTACCTGTCGGCGCTGCGGGAACGGGCGGCGCGACTGGAGATCGAGCGAGACCAGCGCGTCCGGCTGACGGCGGCGGCCGAGCGCTCGCGGATTGCCCGCGAGATGCACGACATCGTGGGCCACAACCTGTCGGTCATGGTGAACCTCGCCGACGGCGCCGCCGTGCTCGTCGCGCGTGACCCCGGCCGGACCGAGCAGGCGGTGCGGCTGATCGGCGACACCGGCCGGCAGGCGATGGACGAACTCCGGCGCGTACTCGGGGTGTTGATCGAGTCCGCGGGGTCGGGGGACATCTCTCGGTCCCCGCAGCCGGGTGTCGGGGACCTGGAAACCCTGCTCGACCGGGTGCGCGCGGCCGGTCTGCCGGTGGCCTACCGCACCGTCGGCCCGGTCGACGCGCTGGGCCACGGCGTGCAGCTCACGGTGTTCCGGGTGGTGCAGGAAGCCCTGACCAACACCCTCAAACACGTCGGCCCCGGCGCCACGGCCGACGTGTCGATCGCGGTCGAGGACAGCGGGCTCCGGGTCCGGGTCACCGACACCGGTTCGCCGTCGCGGGAGCGGTCCACGGCTCCCCGGGGAGACACCGGACACGGCCTGGTGGGCATCCGCCAACGGGCCGCGCTGTACGACGGCACCGCCACCATCGGACCGCGCGAGGACGGCCGCGGCTGGATCGTGGACATCCTGATGAACCCGTCCGCCTCGGCCACGTCCGGAGAGCCCGCGCCATGACCACCGTACTGATCGCCGACGACCAGCCGCTGCCCCGCATGGGCTTCCGGATGCTGCTGGACGGCACTCCCGGCATGACCGTCGTAGGGGAGGCCGACAACGGCACGCAGGCCATCCGCATGGCGGCCGACCTGCGCCCCGACGTGGTCCTGATGGACGTACGGATGCCCGGTGTCGACGGCATCGAGGCGACCCGGCGGATCGTCGCGGCCGGCGCGCGCACCCGCGTGCTCATCCTGACCACCTTCGACCTCGACGAGTACGCCTACGCCGGGCTGCGCGCCGGGGCCAGTGGCTTCCTGCTCAAGGACGTACGGCCGGCGGAACTCCTCGCCGGGATCCAGGCGGTCGCGACCGGCGACGCCGTCGTGTCACCCCGGTTGACCCGCCGCCTGCTCGACGCCCACGCGCACGACGTCCTGGCACCCGAGGCCCAGCCCCGGACGGACCCGCGTCTGGTGGCGCTCAGCGAACGCGAGCACGAGGTGCTCGTGGCGATCGGCTCCGGCTGGACGAACGCCGAGATCGCCGAGCGCCTCGTGCTGACCGAGTCCACCGTGAAGAAGCACGTGGGCCGGGTCATGGCCAAGATCGGTGCCCGCGACCGTATCCAGGCGGTGATCATCGCCTACGACGCGGGACTGGTCGCACCCCGGCCCTGAGGGGGTGGGTGAGCGGGTTACCGGTGGGTGCGCTTCTTGTACAGCTTCAGCGGGACCCGGCTGATGATCGAGTCGAGGGAGGAGTTGTTCCGCCCGTCGGCCCACGTGACGTACGCGTACCCCCCGGCGAGCGTGATCCCCGACCAGCGGTCACCGGGAGGGCCCATCTCGCCGACCGGCTCGGTCACGTGATTGACCTGCACCGGGGCGCTGAACGAGCGTCCGTGGTCGAACGAGACGACCGAGAACGCGTCGCCCGTGGTGGTCCGCCACATGACACCCAGGTCACCGTTCGCGCCGAAGTCGATCGCGGGCCGCTGGGCGTTGGGAGTGGCGATCGTCGTCGGCCCGGTCCAGGTCCTGCCGGCGTCCGGGGTGACGTACACCTCCAGGGTGTTGGAGTCCCGGGGCACCATGACGGCGAACCGGCGCCGGTGGGAGGTGTCGGCCGCCACCCACGGGACGGGGTCGGCGGCCGCGCCCAGTCCCGGAGTCGGTACCAGAGCCCCGGTGCCCGCAGCGACGGGCGTTCCCTGGACGTCGTTCACCGTCGTGTTCGTCCACGTCCGGCCGTCATCCTGGCTGACGTGGAAGTTCACCGGCTCGCCCGCCTCCTGCGAGGCGGACACGAGGATGCCGCCGTACACGGCGATCTCACGACCCGGATAGCCGCACACGAGCGGGATGCCCGGTGCCACCTCGATGCAGGGCATCGGGCCGGGGATCACCCGCGAGTCGCTGCTGAAGGTCCTGCCGCCGTCGGCGCTGACGGAGACCGCGCTCGGGTACTCCCACGCCGCTCCCGCCACCGCGTAGACCTTGCCCGTCGCGGCATCCACCCGCATCTTCGGGGCGCCCCCGAGGAGCAGGGGTGTGGACACCGGGTCGGTCCAAGTCCGGCCGCCGTCCGTCGACTTGGCGACCTGGTTGTGGTTCACGAGGTTCGCGGCGAGCCCTGAGCTGACCTGGTTGTTGTCCACGTACACGGTGCCCTTCGCGTCGAACTGCACGCTCGGCTCACCGCACTTGGGCGCCGCCGTGCCCAGCGGCCACGCCACCCGGGTCCAGGTGTCGCCCCTGTCGTTCGAGTAGGCGAGGAAACACCCGCCGTCGACCGGCTCAAGACCCGGCGAGGGCGGGAAGACCGTCGAGACGAAGACCAGGTTCTTCGGGTCCCTCGGATTGACGGCGACCGTCGGCTGACCTTCTTTGGTGGCGGGCAAGTTGGTGACGTCGACTTCGTGAACCGCGGTGTGGCCGACGGCGTTCGACGCGGCCGCGGCGGCGGACGACTCGCAGAGCAGGAACAGTGTGGAGAGTGCCGCCGCGCTCAGTCTCGCGGACGGACTTCTGAACAGCACCATGGGGATCCTCAAGGCTTCGTGGATCGGGTCCGGTCGGTGACGGTCACCGGTGGTGCCGGATTCCCGCACCAGGCTAGGAACGCCCATGGCCGGGTCCGTGGGACCGCCGGACACAATCGGCTTCGCCGAGTGGGACCGCGGTACCACGGACCAACTGGACTGAGGATGAAGGGTGGTTGGGGTTGAGGATCGGAGGTGGTTGAGACTCGTCGGCCGCCCCCCGCCCCCGCTCAGAAGCCCCCGGGCCCGCCGAAGCCCCCGAACCCGCCGGGTCCGCCCGGCCCACCGCCGAGCATTCCACCGTGCGGCCCGTGATGGTGGAAGCCGTCGAACAGCGCGTCCGCGAGCAACATGCCACCGACACCGGCGGCACCCGCGACGAGCGCGGTCTTCCACCAGGGCGTGCTGTACCAACCCCCGCCCATGGAACGGCCGTTGACGACCCCGCCGGGGTAGTAGTACGGCGTGCTCGCGCCGGGCCGCGCGGACGCGGTGTACGTCTGCCCGCCCACCGTGACCTGTCCACCGGCACCCTGCGCGGGCAACTCGGGCCCCGGGTCGAGTCCCAGCGCGCCACGGGCGGTACGGATGTGATGCAGCCCCTCGACGGCGGTCTGCGTCACGAGCCCGTACTGCATCGGCGAGTAGGCGACGGCGAGTTGCCCCTCGGCGGCACGATGCCGCTCGGCGGCGTCGGCGAGGGCCTGCCGGGCGGCGGCGTTCCCACCGGCGTCCAGCGTCGACAGACTCCCACCGAGCCGCTCCACCCAGCGGGTGGCCTCCGCCCCGGCGTCGGCATCGCAGGTCTGCTGCGCCGCCCCGGGCCCGGCACCGTGTCCGAACCGCGAACTCCCGCCCCCCGCCTGCCTCTTGCCGAAGGCGACGGCCCCGCCGACGATCAGGGCCAGCAGCACCAGCACGATGAAAAACATGACGTCCTCCCGTCTGCGCCGGGATCGGATCACCCCGTACAAGGAGATGAGACCCTGTGGGCCTGAGGGGTCGCTGGACGGGGTCTGAGGGGTGGCTGTGAAAGCGGTGGGCCGAGTTCGAACGCTTCTCGGCGACCGGTCGGTGAAGCCGTGAGGTCGTTGATCGCCTTTCTTCCGCGCGACGCGATTGTCGAGGACGTACGAGATCGACTGCTCGCGCGCGGAGGCGCTGTGGACGTCCGTGAGGGGCGCATGACCGTGTCGCACGAGGGGTCCGTCGCCTGGATCGAACCAGACGTGGAAGGCGAGTCGAGGAGCGAGTACGAGTCGGACGAGCTGACCTTCGTCGAGGGGCTCATCGGGTGGGCCGCCGAATACCTCACGCACGCCACGCCTGAGGTGTGACCGCCCCCTCAGCGTCGCAGCGCCCCCACGACGCCCTCCACGACCCTCAACACATCCCCGCCGCGCACGAGTTCGGCGATGTGCTCGATGTCGGTGTGGAAGCCCCGGTCCTCGTCGACGGTCGGGACGGTCTCCCGGATTCTCGCGCGCAGCGCCTCCGCCGCCGGTGAGGGCGTGAGCGGGGCGAGGAGGTCGAGGGCCTGCGTGGCGCACATCAGCTCGATGGCTATGACGTAGGCGAGCTTGCGGGTCGCGCGGTAGGCCTTCAGGGCCGCCGAGTAGGCGTTGCTGACGGTGTCTTCCTGGTTGGCGGAGGTGGTGACGTTGTCCGCGGACGCGGGCACCGCCAGGCCGCGCAGCTCCATGGTCAGCGCGGCGGCCGTGTACTGGGCGATCATGTAGCCGCTGTTGAGGCCCGGTTGCTGCCGGACCAGGAAGGCGGGCAGCTCGCTGAAGTCGCTGTTGACCATGCGGTCGGTGCGGCGTTCGGAGACCTTGGCCAGGACCGTCATCGCGTTGACCATGGTGTCGGCCTGGATGCCGACGTACGTGCTGTCGCAGTTCGCCCCGCTCAGCGCCACCCCGTCCTCGCCCTCGGGGTGGATGACCGGGTTGTCGCCCACCGAGTGCAACTCCTCGACGATGACCTCCCGCGCCTGCGCGAGCGCCCGCTTCGCGCCGCCGTGCATCTGCGGTACGGCACGCAGGGAGAGCCCGTCCTGGAGCCGGTGGTCGAGGAACTCCGCGCTGATCGCGCTGGACGCGGTCAGCCGTCGTAGATTCTCGGCCACGGCGGCTTGCTCCGGGTGCCGCTTGCGGGCCTGCAACCGGGCGTCGTAGGCGCGGACCGTGCCCTTGAGCGCCTGTACGGAGAGGCTCGCGGCGACGTCGGCGGTGGTCGCCGCGACCTCGGCGTCATGGGCGGCGAGGACGGCGATCGCGGTGACCGAGTGGGTCCCGTTGGTGAGCGACAGCCCTTCCTTGCAGGCGAGTTGGGCCGGCCGCTCCCCGATCCGGGCCAACGCCTCGGCGCCGGGCAGGAGTTCGTCGCCGTACCAGGCCCGGCCCTCGCCCAGCAGTACGAGCGCCATGTGCGCCTCGGGGGCCAGATAGCCCACGGAACCCTCGCCGGGGACGTGCGGTGTGACCCCGGCGTTGAGCAGCCGCCGGATCAGCTCCAGCGTCTCGAACCGGATGCCGGAGAACCCTTCCCCGAGCCCGACCAACTCCATCAGCGCGATGGCCCGGACGACCTCGACGGGCAACGGCTCCCCGACCGACACGGCGTGCGAGCGCACGATGTTGCGCTGGAGCCGCTCGGCGTCCGCAGGGTCGATGACCTCCGTGACGTTGTCGCCGAAGCCGGTGGTGACGCCGTAGACCAGGCGGTTCTCGGCGAGGAAGCGCTCCACCAGCGCGCGTGACTTCCGTACCCGGTCGACGTAGGCCGCGTCGAACTCGACCCGGGCGCCGTGCCGGGCGACCGCGACGAACTGCTCGACGGTGATCGGCTCCCGGCCCAGGGTGACGGCCACGGACATCTCCTCGCGCTTGACGTGTATCCATTCACTTGCAGGTCGAATGAATTATTCTATTTAGCGCGTGGCAAGGGCGGTCGCTCTCGCGGAGGTGGATGGGGGCGCCGGTCGCCGCTGCCGCCGGCATGGCGCTTCCTTTCAGAGGGCGTACATCACGTGCTGGATGAGGCTCAGCGAGTCGCGTGACTCGCGCGACTCCGGCGCCGCCACCGGGTCGACCGGCGCCGACGCCAGTTCCGAACTCGGGTGTGGAGCGCGGCTTCATGGATGACGGCGAGATACGTCACGGGGTGCGGGCCGGTCAGTACACGCTGCCTCGCCATACGGAACTGGGCGTAGCGGTCGGTGCGTTGGGGATTGCCCTCCGTGGCTTCGAGGGACCACCGCCCCGGTCACCGGACCACTGCCCCGGTCACCGGACAGCCGGCCCAGTCGCCGGCACCCCCGGGAGATCTCTGACCCACCACACACCGCCGGGGCGCGGCACGCCCCCGGCATGCCGCGCCCCGTCCCCGTACCCCCGCCTCCCCGTTGGTCAGACGCCCTCCACCGAAGGCAGCGCCCCCGTCCGAGCCGCCTCCCCGTACCACCGCGCGCTCGACTTCGGCGTGCGCGCCAGCGTCGCGTAGTCCACGTACACCGCGCCGAACCGCTTCCCGTAGCCGTACGCCCACTCGAAGTTGTCCATGAGCGACCAGAGGTAATAGCCCCGCACATCCGCCCCGTCGGCGATGGCGCGCCGCACCGCCGACAGGTGGCCGTGGAGGTAGGCGATCCGCTCGGGGTCGTGGACGTTGCCCTCGGGGTCGGCCTTGTCGTCGTAGGCCGCGCCGTTCTCGGTCACGTACAACGGCAGGCCCGGGGCCTCCCTCGTGTAGCGCATGATCAGCTCGTGGAGGCCCGTCGGGTCGATCGTCCAGCCCATCTCCGTGCGCTCGCCCGGGGTCTGGAGGAACGCCACGTCGTCCGCGCCCGGCCAGGGGGAGAACGCGCTCAGGCCGTGCCCGTCGGCGCGCGGACCCACTGGGGCCGCCTCCGCCGATTCCACCAGCGTCGGTGTGTAGTAGTTCAACCCCAGTGCGTCCAACGGTTGGTGAATGAGCGTCAGATCGCCGTCCTGGACGTAACCCCAGTCCGTGATCGACCTCGTCGCCTCGAAGAGGGATCGCGGATACGAGCCGTGCAGCATCGGCCCGTGGAACACCCCGTTGGCCAGGTCGTCGATCTTCCGGGCCGCCGCCATGTCCGCCGGAGACAGCGAAGCGGGCCTGACCACCGAGGAGTTGAGGCTCACCGCGATCGAGTTGCGGGCCGGCATCGCGGACCGCAGCGCCGAAGTCGCCAGCCCGTGGGCCAAGTTGAGGTGGTGGGCCGCCCGAAGCGAAGCGCCCGTGTCCGTACGGCCCGGCGCGTGCACCCCCGAGCCGTAGCCCAGGAACGCGCTGCACCAGGGTTCGTTGAGCGTGATCCACTGGTCCACGCGGTCGCCCAGCGCCTCGCCCATGATCTGCGCGTACTCGGCGAAGCGGTACGCCGTGTCACGCTCGGGCCAGCCGCCCGCGTCCTCCAACTCCTGCGGCAGATCCCAGTGGTAGAGGGTGAGCGCCGGCTTGATGCCGACCGCCAGCAGCTCGTCCACCAGGCGGCGGTAGAAGTCCAGGCCCACCTGGACCGCCGGGCCCCGGCCGGTCGGCTGCACCCGCGGCCAGGAGACCGAGAACCGGTACGCCGTCAGGCCCAGGTCCGCCATCAGCGCCACGTCGTCGCGGTAGCGGTGGTAGTGGTCGACAGTGATGTCGGCGTGATCACCGCCCGCCGTACGGCCCGGCGTATGACTGAAGGTGTCCCAGATCGAGGGCGTACGGCCGCCCTCCCGCACCGCTCCCTCGATCTGGTAGGCGGAGGTCGCGGCTCCCCACAGGAAGGCGGGAGGAAAGGGCGGGGTCGTCAGGTCGGGCATGGAATCGCTCCCATGGGTCGAGTGGCGCCCATTATGCATGGGAGCGCTCCCATGAGCAAAGGGGTAACTCGCACGACGTCTTCCGCCTGCTCCGCGTCGTTCCGTGCACCCCGTCGCCGAGGACGCCGCTCAGGCCGACTCCCGCACCACCAGCTGCGTCGGCAGGACCACTTCGCGGTGGCCGTCGCCGCGTCGGGCGATCTCGTCCAGCAGGAGGCTCGCCATGGTGCGGCCCATCTCCTCCAGCGGCTGGCGGACGCTGGTCAGCGGGGGATCGATGTGCCGGGCCACGATCGAGTCGTCGAAGCCGACGACGGCGACGTCGTGGGGCACCCGCCGGCCCGACGCGCGCAGTTCCAGCACGGCACCCGACGCCATCACGTCGGACGCGGCGAAGACGGCGTCGAGGCCGGGCCGCCGGTGCAGCAGCTCCCGCATGGCCGCGCGTCCGCCCTCCTCCCGGAAGTCGCCGTACGCGATCAGGTCCTCGTCGACGGTGATGCCCGCGCCCTGCAACGCCTCGCGGTAGCCGTCGAGCCGGGCCTGTGCGGCGTCCATGTCCAGGGGGCCCGTGATGGTGCCGATGGTCCGGCGGCCCTTGGCCAGCAGGTGCTGGACCGCGATCCTGGCGCCGCCGTTGTTGTCCGCGCGGACATGCACCAGCGGCTCCCCGTGGCCGCGCCGGCCGGCGAGCACGGTCGGCACGGCGAGTTCGCGCAGCCGGTCGGGCAGCGTGTCGCCGCTGTGGACCGCGAGGATCAGTACGCCGTCCACCCGGTGTGCGGACAGGTAGCCGGCCAGCCGCGCGTACTCCTTCTCGTCCGGCGTCAGGACCAGCAGCAACTGCATCTGGGCGCTTGCGAGTTGGGCCGAGATGCCCCGGATGATCCCCGAGAAGTAGGGCTCGGAGAAGAGCCGGTCCTCGCCCTCGGGGACGACCACGGCGACCGAGTCCGTACGGCGGGTGGCCAGGGAGCGGGCGGCGGGGTTGGGGACGTAGCCGAGTTCGTCGATCGCCCGCTCCACGGCGGCGCGGGCGTGGTCGCTCACCTTGGGGGAGCCGTTGATGACCCGGGAGACCGTGCCGCGGCCGACGCCGGCGAGCGCGGCCACGGCGTTGAGGGTCGGGCGCCGGACGTCCGCACGCGGGGGCGGCTGCTCGGCAGGGCTCATCGTTCACCTTCCGGCGATCAGTGGGGACTTGCCTCATTCTTGCCCAGAAAATCGGGCACCGGCCCGGACGGACGACGCCGGCGCCGCGCCCGTGCGGCGAACCCTTGGATCACCTGCGTGAATCCTGTGCGGGACCGGCCTGTGTCCGGTCGGTGACGCCTTGTGGAGCGACACATTCACGTGACGTGCGGAACACGCTTGCGCAACAACGCCGTTTTCAAGTCTTGACACCCGGCCCAGCACGAAGGAGTCTTCCGGCATGCCGCGTGGGAGCGGTCCCACGGAACCTCGGGGGCTCCCTCCTGTGTGGACCGAACCACCAACGGCCCGTCCCTCTAGCGCACATGAAACACCGTTGACCAGCACCTTTTCACCGCACGCCCAGTGCTGTGGGTCGGCCGCTGCTCGAAACGAGAGGGCAGGTCCGGATCGTCGAGCCTCGGCGGTCCGATTCCTGAGATCCCGTTCCCCACTGGAACAAGGAGTAGTGGAATGAGCATCACCCGTACCGCCGGCGGCCGCGGCCGCAGAGTGGCGGCCGTGACCACGACGGTCCTGACGGCCTCCGCCCTGCTGCTGACCGGCTGCAGCAGCGACGACAGCTCCTCGGACGCCAAGGACTCGAACGGGAACATCACTCTCACGGTGGACGACTTCGGGCAGTTCGGCTACAAGGAAGCCGGCCTGTTCGCCCAGTACCACAAGCTGCACCCGAACATCACGGTGAAGGAGAACACCACCGCCAACGAGCAGGACTACTACCCGAAGCTTCTTCAGCAGCTGAACACGGGCAGTGGCCTGGGCGATGTCACGGGCATCGAGGTCGGCCGGATCAAGGAGGTCGTCGATACCCAGGCGGCCAAGTTCGCCGACCTGAGCAAGACGATCAACGTGAGCGACTGGGTCTCCTGGAAGGAGAAGCAGGCCACCGCGTCGGACGGTTCGGTCATCGGCGCCGGCACCGACATCGGCCCGATGTCCCTGTGCTACCGCTCGGACCTCTTCAAGGCGGCGGGCCTGCCGAGCGACCGTGACTCCGTCGCCAAGGCCGTCGCGGGCGGCTGGGAGGACTACCTCAAGCTCGGCGAGAAGTTCAAGGCGAAGGCGCCCAAGGGCACGTACTTCATGGACTCCGCGAGCGCCATGTACAACGCGGTCGTGGGTTCCTCCGCGGAGCAGTACTACGACGCTTCCGGCAAGGCGATCTACAAGAACAGCCCGGCCGTGCAGCAGGGCTGGAACCTGGCCGCGGAAGCCGCGTCCAAGAAGCTGACCGAGGGTCTGCCCCAGTTCGACGACTCCTGGAAGGCCGCGCTGCGCAAGGGCACCATCGCCACCGTGGCGTGCCCCGCCTGGATGGCCGGCCAGATCTCCATCAACGCCGGTGACGCCTACAAGGGCAAGTGGGACATCGCCCGTGCGCCCGGTACCAGCGCGGCCAACTGGGGCGGCTCCTTCCTGGCCGTGCCCAAGACCGGCAAGCACGTCAAGGAGGCCACCGACCTGGTCAAGTGGCTGACCTCTCCCGAGCAGCAGGCCGCCGTGTTCAAGGCGATCGGTGTCTTCCCGTCGAACAAGGGCGCCTACGAACTCGCCAGCGTGAAGAACGCGACGCTGCCGTACTTCAACAACGCCCCGATCGGCCAGATCTACGCCGACGAGGCGAAGGCCATCCCCGAGGCCGTGCTCGGCGCGAAGGACGGCACGATCAAGGACACGATCTCCACGCAGATCAACAACATGGAGCAGCGGGGCACCAAGCCCGACAAGGCGTGGAAGGCCGCGACCGAGTCGATCGACAAGGTCATCGGCTGACACAGGCCGCGGTGCGGGCGGCCCGGCGGGCGCCCGCACCGCAGCCTGTGCGTGGGGCCGTGCGGGGGCTCCTGCCGTAGGCGCGGGGCCTGACGACCTCGGCGCCCCGCACCGGCCCCGGTCGTCAAGTGCCGGTCCTTTCCGCGGTGTTCGGCGCACACTCACCGGACACCGCCGCACCGTGTCCGCCGGGACCGGCGACCCGAGTTCGACGACGTGCCCCAGGCCGGATCTCCGGTCCCCGCCCCCGCCCGTACCCCGGCCGAGATCCAGGGAAGGACTTCCTCCGTGGCAACCACAACCCCCACACGGGGTGCCCCCGCCCCGCCACCCGGCGGCTCCGGCACCGCGTCGAACCCGCCCAGCGTGTGGCGCACCCGGCTGTGGCGCTTCGACGACAAGGCGTCGCCGTACGCGTACATCGCCCCCTTCTTCCTCATCTTCGGTGCCTTCGGCCTCTACCCGATGCTGTACACGGGCTGGATAGCCATGCACCGGGTGGAGATGACGAGCCTGAACCAGTCCGAGTGGGTCGGCTGGCACAACTTCGCCACGATCCTCCAGGACTCCGAGTTCTGGACGGCCGTCACCAACACCTTTGTCATCGGTGTCATTTCGACCGTCCCGCAGCTCCTGATGGCCCTGGGCCTGGCGCACCTGCTCAACTACAAGCTGCGCGCCAGCACCGTCTGGCGGACGGTGATCCTCACCCCGTACGCCACCTCGGTGGCGACCGCGGCCCTCGTCTTCGCCCTGGTCTTCCGGGCCGACGGAGGTCTGCTCAACTGGGTGCTGCACTTCGTCGGCATCGGCAACACCGACTGGGGCAACGGGGAGTGGACGTCCAAGATCGCCATCTCGATCATCGTGATCTGGCGCTGGACCGGCTACAACACCCTGATCTACCTGGCGGCCATGCAGGCCGTGCCCGCCGACCTGTACGAAGCGGCCTCGATCGACGGAGCGACGCGCTGGCAGCAGTTCCGCAAGGTGACCGTTCCCTCGCTGCGGCCGACGATCCTGTTCACCATCGTCATCTCGACCATCGGTTCCATGCAGCTGTTCGGTGAGCCGCTGCTGTTGCAGGGCGGCACGCTCGGCTCCACCGGGGGGAGCGAGCACCAGTACGAGACGCTCAGTATCTATCTCTTCAACTACGGCTGGAAGCTGGGGCACTTGGGCCCGGCCGCGGCCGTGGCCTGGGCCATGCTCGTCCTGCTCCTGCTCATTGCCCTGATCAACTGGATCGTCGGCCGGTTCGTGCGCAACAGCGCGGCCTGACGGGAGCGATATCGATGACCACGACCAGCCCCACCAAGACCGCGCCGGACCTCCACCCGGCGCCGCTTCCCGTCACCCCGGGCAAGAGCCGACGCTTCAAGCTGGGCGCCGGCCAGCAGCTCAAGGGCGGCCCGTTCACCTACGCCACCCTGACCGTCGTAGGCCTGTTCTCGATCTTCCCGCTGTACTGGACGCTGGTGGCCGCCTCGCACGACCAGCAGCGGGTCCTCGACAGCCCGCCGCCGTTCCTGCCGGGCGGCCGGCTGTGGAGCAACCTCCAGGCGGCCTGGGAACAGGCCCACTTGGGGAAGGCGATCTTCAACACCGTGATCGTGGCGGGCTGCATCACCGCGGCCACGCTGTTCTTCTGCACCCTCGCCGGTTACGCCTTCGCCAAGATGCGCTTCCGCGGCCGTGGCGCCCTGATGACCGCGGTCATCGCCACCCTGACGATTCCGCCCCAACTCAGCGTCGTACCGCTGTTCATGATGATGGCGGACATCGGCTGGGGCGGAAAACTGGAGTCGGTGATCTTCCCGACCCTCGTCGGTGCCTTCGGTGTCTTCTTCATGCGCCAGTACCTGTCGGAGGCCCTGCCGTACGAACTCATCGAGGCGGCCAAGGTGGACGGGGCGTCCAACATCCGCATCGTCTGGAACGTGGTCCTGCCCGCGGCCAGGCCCGCGATGATGGTGCTCGGGATGCTCACCTTCGTGCAGGCGTGGAACGACTTCTTCTGGCCCTTCCTCGCCCTGAACCAGGAGAACCCCACCATCCAGGTGGCGCTCGGCCAGCTCAGCGCCTCCTACACCCCCGACCAGAGCATCGTCATGGCCGGGGCGCTGATCAGCACCCTGCCGCTGCTGCTGGTGTTCGTGATCTTCGGCAAGCAGATCATCGGCGGCATCATGGCGGGCGCCGTCAAGGGCTGACGCCGATCGCCGACCGTCAACTGCCGGTCGCGCAAGCTCCGTTCACCGTCCCGTACGGCCCGCTCCGCACGCGGGCCGTACCCGGCCGGGCGCCCGTCGTCGTGCCCCGTCCGCTTCCCCCCTCACCGCCGGATCACCGTCCGGCTTTTACTCACTCCACTTCGGGAGCGCTCACATGACTGCCGTACGACAGGAAACCAAGGCCGAGCCGGCCTCCGCCACCTCCTTCCCCCCGGGCTTCGTCTGGGGTGCCGCCACCGCCGCCTACCAGGTGGAGGGTGCCGCCGCGGAGGACGGCCGGACCCCCTCCATCTGGGACACCTTCAGCCACACACCGGGAAAGGTGCGCAACGGCGACACCGGTGACATCGCCGCCGACCACTACCACCGGTACCGCGACGACGTGGCGCTGATGAAGGACCTCGGCCTGAAGGCGTACCGGTTCTCCATCTCCTGGTCCCGGGTCCAGCCCACCGGCCGCGGCCCCGCCGTGGAGCGCGGTCTCGACTTCTACCGCAAGCTCGCCGACGAACTGCTCGCGGCGGGCATCACCCCCGTCGCCACCCTCTACCACTGGGACCTGCCGCAGGAGTTGGAGGACGCGGGCGGCTGGCCGCAGCGCGACACCGCGCACCGCTTCGCCGACTACGCCGGGATCATGGGCCGGGCCCTCGGCGACCGCGTCGGCCTGTGGACCACCCTCAACGAGCCCTGGTGCAGCGCGTTTCTGGGCTACGGCTCGGGGGTGCACGCGCCGGGCCGCACCGACCCGGCGGCCACCTTGCGCGCCGCGCACCACCTCAACCTGGGTCACGGCCAGGCGGTCGGGGCGCTGCGCGAGGTCCTGCCGGCCTCCGCGCAGACCTCCATCACCCTCAACCTGCACCAGGTGCGCCCGCTCACCGACAGCCCCCAGGACGCGGAGGCCGCACGCCGTATCGACGCGGTCGGCAACAGGATCTTCACCGGCCCCCTGCTCGACGGCGCCTACCCCGAGGACCTGCGCGCCGACACCGCGCACCTCGTCGACTGGGCGGAGCTGGTGCGCGACGGCGACCTGGCCGAGATCTCCCGGCCCATCGACGTGCTCGGCGTCAACTACTACGCGCCGACCGTCGTCTCGGCCGGCTCCGGCGACGGCGCCACCAAGAACGACGGCCACGGCGCGAGCGACCACTCACCGTGGACCGGCTCCGAGAACGTGGACTTCCACCTCGCCAACGACCACCTCACGGCGATGAACTGGGCGATCGACCCCAGCGGCCTGCACACCCTCCTGACCGACCTGGCCGCCTCGCACCCCGGGCTGCCGCTGATGGTCACGGAGAACGGCGCCGCGTTCGACGACTACGTCTCCCCCGAGGGCGTGGTGAACGACCCGCAGCGGATCGCCTACCTGCACGCCCACCTCGACGCCGTCCGCAGGGCCGTCGCCGACGGAGCCGACGTGCGCGGCTACTTCCTGTGGTCGCTGCTCGACAACTTCGAATGGTCCTACGGCTATTCGAAGCGCTTCGGCGCCGTCTACGTCGACTACTCCACGCAGCGCCGCATTCCCAAGGCGAGCGCCCACTGGTACGCCGGGGTGATCCGGGGCAACGCGCTGCCGACGGCCGGCGAGGACGGGTGAGGCCCGACGGGCGAGGACCCCGGTCGACGAGGGACGATGGAGGGCGGGGCGTCCGGGCCTCGGCTGTTACATTCCTGGCCTGAAAGCTGCGAACGGAAGGCGGCGACCATGGCGGTCAGCGGTGGGCGGAACCGGGGCGGCAGGCGGCCGACCCTGGAGGAGGTCGCCGCCCGTGCCGGTGTGGGCCGCGGCACGGTCTCCCGGGTGATCAACGGCTCGCCCAGGGTCAGCGACGCGACCCGCGCCGCCGTCGAGGCGGCGGTCGCGGAGCTCGAGTACGTCCCGAACACGGCGGCCCGTGCGCTGGCCGCCAACCGCACGGACGCGATCGCCCTCGTCGTCCCCGAGCCGGAGACCCGCTTCTTCGCGGAACCGTACTTCTCGGACATGCTCAAGGGTGTCGGCACCCAGCTGTCGGACACGGAGATGCAGCTGCTGCTCATCTTCGCGGGCAGCGACCGGGAGCGGCAGCGCCTCGCCCAGTACCTGGCGGCGCACCGCGTGGACGGGGTGCTGCTCGTCTCGGTCCACGCGGACGACCCGCTGCCGGACCTGCTGACCGCGCTGGAGATCCCGGCGGTGATCAGCGGCCCCCGGTCGGCCGGCGAGCCCCTGACCTCGGTCGACTCCGACAACTACGGCGGCGCCCGCTCAGCCGTGGAGCACCTCCTGTCCCGCGGGCGCAGGCACATCGCCCACATCACCGGCCTCCTCGACGTGTACGGCGCCCAGCGCCGCGTCGACGGCTACCGCGAGGCACTCCTCGACGCCGGCCACGAGGTCGACGAACACCTCATCCAGCCGGGCGACTTCACCGAGGAGGGCGGCCGCCGGGCGATGAAGGAACTGCTGGCCCGCCGCCCCGACGTGGACGCGGTCTTCGCCGGCTCGGACGTGATGGCGGCGGGCGCCCGCCAGGTCCTCCGCGAGGAGGGCCGCGTGGTCCCCGACGACGTGGCCCTGGTCGGCTACGACGACTCGGCCATAGCCCGCCACATGGACCCGCCCCTCACGAGCGTCCGCCAGCCGATCGAGGAAATGGGCCGCTCGATGATCGACCTGCTCCTCGCGGAGATCGCGGACCGCCGCCCGGCCACGTCCCGGGGGTTGGAGCGCCGACATGCGGTGCTGGCAACGGAGTTGGTGATTCGGGCGTCGTCCTGAAAGGGGGGCGCGTAGGGGGTTTTCTCTCCCCACCCGGCCGTTCACCGTCCAGGCTGGGTCCCATGACACCCCGTCCTCATCCCCTCCTGGCCGTCGACAGGATCCCCGCCACCGAGCCCTACCTCCGCACCGTGGGCAAGGTGTTCCGCGCCTTCCGTGAGCAGGACTCCGGGTGCGTCTCCTACGGTGTCCAACTCCCGGACGGGGAGAGCTGGTTCGTGAAGGAGGCGACAACTGCGGCCGCCCAGGCCTCACTTGACGGTGCCTGGGAGTTCCACCGGGCGGTACGGCACCCGGCGATCGTCCCGCAGCTGCGTCGGATCGCCGTGGCGGGCAGCGGCCGTACGGCGGTCGTCATGCCCTGGCGCCACGGGGAGTCCCTCTACGGCCCCGCCCGCGCCCGTTTCCGCGCCTTGCCCCTCGCCTCCGTCCACCGCGCGGTCGATCGCATCCTGGACGCGCATCTCGCGGTGGAGGCCGCGAGGATGGTGGCGGTCGATCTGTACGACGGGGCGTTCCTCTACGACTTCGGCGGCGACGTCCTGCACCTCATCGACCTCGATGAGTACCGCCCCGGCCCCTTCTTCCTTCAGGGGGACCGACTCCCGGGATCGGCCCGCTTCATGGCACCTGAAGAGTGGCACCGCGGCGCCCGCATCGACATCCGTACGACGGTCTACGCACTCGGCCGCGCCGCCCGCCTCCTTCTCGACGCGGGTGACGGCGAGCGCGCCTGGCGGGGTTCCGCGGGTCAACTCGCCGTGCTGGAAAGGGCCACCCGCTCCGATCCCGCCGAACGGTTCGCGGGCGTACGGGAGTTCACGGAAGCGTGGCGCGCCGCCACCTGATCTCGCCGTCCTGCCACTGGTCGGTCGGCGTCAGGCCCGCCGCCGTGGCGACCGCTGCGGATGCCCGGTGGTCCGGGTGGATGTGCGCCACGACCGTAGGGACCGCCTGCTCTTCGAGCCACGACACCAGGCCCCGCGCCGCCTCGCTCGCCAGGCCGCGGCCCTGCCAGGGTTTCCCGACCACCCAGGCGATCTCGGCCTCGGACCCGGTCACGGTGGCCTGGACAGTGCCCGCGAGGTGGGCATCGGCGCGGAGGCGGAGGACCCAGTTGAGCCAGCGGACCGCCGGGTCCGGGGAGCCGGCGGCCAGGCGCTCGTAACGGGTGCGAAGCGCGGCGGGGGAGAGGGGAGCCCCGCCGATGAAGGTGTGGAGCGCCGGGTCGGAGAGGACGGCGGCCATCTCGGTGGCGTGCTCCGTGCGGAGGGGGAGGAGGTCGAGACGGGTGGTGCGGATGCGCACTGGGTACATAGGTGGCTCCCGAAAACGAATCAGCCGGTGACTTCGTTTCCGAAGCCACCGGCCGATTACACAGGGTGAGTGACGGGACTTGAACCCGCGACTTCCTGGACCACAACCAGGTGCTCTACCAGCTGAGCTACACCCACCATGCCCGGTCGTTCACTCTGAAAGTTTCCGACCGGCCGAGAAAAAGTGTACAGGGTCCGAAGGGGTGCTCGCGCACGCCTTTTACGAGGTGGGCTGGACGTGCTTCGCGGCGATCGTGCGGGCCGTTTCGGAGTCGGGGCCGGGCTGCGGGACGAAGATCGCCTCGCGGTAGTAGCGCAGCTCGGCGATGGACTCGCGGATGTCGGCGAGGGCGCGGTGATTGCCCTTCTTCTCGGGGCTGTTGAAGTAGGCCCGCGGGTACCAGCGGCGGGCCAGCTCCTTCACCGAGGACACGTCCACGATGCGGTAGTGGAGGTACTCCTCCAGGGTCGGCATGTCACGGAGCAGGAAACCGCGGTCGGTGCCGACCGAGTTGCCGCACAGCGGGGCCTTGCCCGGCTCCTTGACGTGCTCCCGGATGTACGCCAGGACCAGCTCCTCGGCGTCGGCCAGCGTCGTACCGCCGGCCAACTCGTCGAGCAGGCCGGATGCGGTGTGCATCTGGCGTACTACGTCCGGCATCGTCTCCAGCGCCTGGTCCGGCGGGCGGATGACGATGTCCACCCCTTCGCCGAGCACGTTCAGCTCGGAGTCGGTGATGAGGGCGGCCACCTCGATGAGAGCGTCGTCGGACAGCGAGAGGCCGGTCATCTCGCAGTCGATCCACACCATGCGATCGTTCATGTGTCTAACCTTAAGGTGCGCGCCGCCCGGCTGAACCGACCGTGCGGTGACCTTGTGCCGCGGGGCATGCGAAAACCCCCGGAGATCTCCTGCGAGAGACCTCCGGGGGCGTGCTGTCGCTACGTCGCGCTCCGCTGGCCGGGCAGACTCGCCGCCCGACTTGTGGCGTACGCCTCACGGCCGTTCTCCGCCGAGGCGGCCGACGCGGACGCCGTCGCCGACAGCGCGCTCGCCGCCGTACGACGTGTCTGCATCGGGACCGGGCCGTCCGGGTGCAGCGCGGGCGGCAGCCCGGCCGGACCCAGGGACGCCGGACCGCCGGGCTGGCCGGGAGCGCCGTCGCTGTCCACCTGCTTGTCGCCCTGGGGCCTGCGGGCGCGGTACGCGGCCCGGTAGGCGGCGGGCGACGAGCCCAACTGGCGCCGGAAATGGCCGCGCAGGGCCACCGGCGAGCGGAAGCCGCAACGGCCCGCGACCTCGTCCACCGAGTAGTCCGACGTCTCCAGCAGACGCTGCGCCTGGAGCACCCGCTGCGTGATCAGCCACTGCAGGGGAGCGCTCCCGGTGAGCGAGCGGAAGCGGCGGTCGAACGTACGCCTGCTCATGTACGCGCGTGCCGCCAGCGTCTCCACGTCGAACTGTTCGTGGAGGTGCTCCAGCGCCCAGGCGACGACCTCCGCGAGCGGGTCGGCGCCGATCTCCTCTGGTAAAGACCGATCGAGGTAGCGCTCCTGACCGCCGCTTCGGCGCGGTGGGACCACCAGGCGGCGGGCGAGCGCGCCGGCCGCCTCGTTGCCGTGGTCCGTCCGCACGATGTGGAGACAGAGATCGATTCCGGCCGCCGTACCGGCGGACGTGAGGACGTCTCCGTCGTCGACGAAGAGTTCCCTCGGATCGACGTGCACCGACGGATAGCGCTTGGCCAGCGTCGGCGCGTACATCCAGTGGGTGGTCGCGGGACGGCCGTCCAGCAGGCCCGCCGCGGCCAGCACGAAGGCGCCGGTGCACAGGCCGACGATGCGGGCCCCTTCTTCGTGCGCGCGGCGGATCGCGTCGAGTGCCTCCTCCGGCGGTGGCGAGGTGATCGACCGCCAGGCCGGCACGACGACGGTGCCTGCCCGTGAGATCGCTTCCAAGCCATGCGGTGTGGTGAGTTCCAGCCCGCCCGTGGTGCGCAACGGGCCTTCTTCGCCGCCGCACACAAGCAGGCGGTAGCGCGGAACTCCGGCGTCCTGCCGGTCGATTCCGAACACCGACAGCGGTATGGAACTCTCGAAGATGGGGCCGCCGCTGAACAGCAGCACCGCGACGATCTCCTTGCGGCGTCGCCCGGAAAGTTTCCGGGCCGCGGCTTCCGGCGCGGCAGTGGAGTCGTGGCTCATACTGCTAAGCCCCCCTCGGTGGTCGCGGCTCCTCGGTTGTGTCGCTCCTGCACGTTTCCCCTCGGTCCTGCACGAGTCCCCCGCCGTAAGACGTCAAGATCGAATCTACTGTGTCCAGTGGTGCCGGGGTGACCAGTTCGGCAACCGGCACATTGTCGACATGGCAACTTGGCGTGAAGCATTCGATCACGAAGCGTTGCACTCGTGGGCCGTGCAGGGAAGTGCGCCTCGTCTTAGTGGCCAATCCCCGTAGGGTGCGCAAGGCCTCCCAGACCCTTTCCGTGCAGGTGGAACGGGGGTTGGGGGGTGGTTCGGACAACAGATGCGCGGTGACCGGAAGTTGGCTGAAAAGCGTCGGGCGCGTGCGCGGAAACCGGTCAGTCGACCGGTGCACTTCCCCCGGCGTGCCGCCCGCCCCTGTGCGCCCCCGCGCCGGCCCGGTGGCGGTGGCCGCGGTGCGAGGAGTGTTCTTCGGCCAGCAGCCGGGCCGCGCCCTGCTCGGAACGGCGCAGCAGCACCCGGCAGGCGGCGGTGACGGCCGCGAGACCCAGGGCCGTACCGGTGGCGCCGGCGAGGGAGGTGCCGTACCAGAGGAGGACTACGGGGACGAGGACACAGCTGAAGACCGCCCAGCGGACCACGTCGGTGGCGGTGTCGTGGCTGGGGTGTGCCTCGGAGGTCGTGCGGTGTCCGGACATGGCGTGCTCCCTGGGGCGGCGGCTCGCCGGGTTCAACGCTTGTTCGATGCGTCGGTCACTGTAGGGCAGTCCATCGATGTGCGCGGATAAGTGAATCCTGTGCAAACCGCCTGTACGGGGCAGCAACCATTGCGTTACGGGCGCCCCCTCGTGCATGCTCCGGGGAACTCCGCCGGAGCATGTGCGGGATATGGGCTAAGGAGGAGTGCCGCCGTACCCTTGGGGGTATGGGGTTGGGAAGATGATTCCCGGACACAGCTCCGCCGCATCCTGTTGTCCCCTCCCAAGAGGATCAAAAAGCCGAGACACCCATGGCCGGTCACGAATCTTTCGAACCCGCGGACCGCAAGCGGCCCGTCGCCGATCCCACGGCGGCCGAGCCCCTGGCGGCGGAACAGCCACGTCATTCCTGCGACCCAGCCTTCAAGCACGGCGTCGTCGTCGGTTTCGACGGCTCGACGTCCAGTGAGCGTGCCCTCGCCTACGCGATCGGCATGGCCCATCGCTCGGGCTCGGGCCTGGTCATCGTCCATGTCGCCAACCGGCTGCCCACCACGGTGTGGGCGGGCTGCGAGCCACCGGTCTTCGTCGACGTGCCGGACCACCGCACCGAGGTGCTGGGCCTTGAGCTGGCGTGCGCCGAGTACTTGGCGGAAGTGCCCTGGATCCTCGTCGAGCGCGGCGGCGACATCTGCCACGAACTCGAAGAGGTGGGACGGGAGTACGAGGCGGACGCGATCGTCGTCGGCTCCACCCATGGGATCGTCGGACGCATCTTCGGCTCCGTCGCGGGGCGGCTCGCGAAGCGGGCGCAGCGGCCTGTCGTCGTCATTCCCTGACGCGTCGGCCTGTTGGCCGAACTCACAGGTGAGCTCCCGAATTCGCCGTTGTGCAGAGGTGTTTGTGTCCTTGTGAAGGGCATATATCGGTCACACCGCACAACCGCACATGCATGAAGGGAGCCCGCCGTGGACAATGACGTCTCTGCGGGAAGCACCACCTCGATCGTCGGCCGACTCGCCCTGGGAATCACCCTGTTGGCCTTCGGGCTCGGGTACACCGATGTCATCAACGGAGTGTCGGCGGCTGACGCCGTGTCACTCGCCCACTACGTAGGCGGAGTTGCGCTCTTCGTCGCCGGACTGTTCGCCTTCCGTGACGGCGACACGGCTTCCGGTACGGCCTTCTCGGCCTTCGGCGCGCTCTGGTTCACCTGGGCCGTCTCCGCGGGGGGCTCCGCCTCAGCCAACGCGGCGGGGCTGTTCCTGGTCCTGTTCGCTCTCGTCGCCCTCTCCGTGACCCTCGCCGGCGGGGATCAACTCACGCAGGGGACCTACGGGTTGTTCTTCGTCTCCCTCGTGCTGCTCGCGATCGCCCAGTTCGCCGGGAACGACGGGCTGGGGAAGGTCGGGGGGTGGTTCGGTGTCGCTGCGGGGGCTGTCGCCTGGTACTCGGCGACGGCGGCGCTTGCGCACTGGCCGACGGTGCTTCCTCGACGGGCTGCCGGCCGGGGTGTGACGGCAACGGGCTAACTGGCAGCCGAGGCCGGGGCGTTGGGCTACCCCGGCGACATGAACGAACCCCCCGTGCATTGAGGCTGCACGTGGGGGTTCGTTCTGTTTCGTCGGCCGCTGCGGGTGCGTCGTGGTTGCTCGCGCAGTTCCCCGCGCCCCTGAAAACCTCTACTCGACCGTGACCGACTTGGCGAGGTTCCTCGGCTTGTCGATGTCCCGGCCGAGCGCCAACGCCGTGTGGTAAGCGAGGAGTTGGAGCGGGATGCCCATCAGGATGGGGTCCAGTTCGTCCTCGTTCTTGGGGACCACGATTGTCTGGTCGGCCTTTTCCTGGTGCTGGTGGGCCACCGCGAGGATGCGGCCGCTGCGGGCCTTGATCTCCTCCAGGGCCGCGCGGTTCTTCTCCAGGAGGTCGTCGTCGGGGACGATCGCGACCGTGGGGAGGGCGGGCTCGATCAGGGCGAGGGGGCCGTGCTTCAACTCCGAGGCGGGGTAGGCCTCGGCGTGGATGTACGAGACCTCCTTGAGCTTCAACGAAGCTTCGCGAGCTACCGGATAGCCGCGGACCCGGCCGATGAACAGCATCGAGTGGGCCTCGGCGTACTCGGCCGCCAGCTTCTTGATCTCCTCCTCCTGGTCCAGGATCTCGGAGATCTGGGCCGGCAGCTTGCGCAGGCCCTCGATGATGCGCTTGCCGTCGCGGACGGAGAGGTCGCGGGTGCGGCCGAGGTGCAGGGCCAACAGGGCGAACGCGACTGTGGTGTTGGTGAAGCACTTGGTCGAGACGACACAGACCTCGGGGCCCGCGTGCACGTACATGCCGCCGTCCGCCTCGCGGGCGATCGCCGAGCCGACGACGTTCACCACGCCCAACACGCGCGCGCCCTTGCGCTTCAGCTCCTGGACCGCCGCCAGCACGTCGTACGTCTCACCGGACTGCGAGACCGCGATGTACAGGGTGTCGGGGTCGACTACCGCGTTGCGGTACCGGAATTCGGAGGCCGGCTCGGCGTCCGCGGGGATGCGGGCCAGCTCCTCGATCATCTGGGCGCCGATCATGCCCGCGTGGTACGAGGTGCCGCAGCCGAGGATCTTCACGCGGCGGATCTGCCGGGCCTCGCGGGCGTCCAGGTTCAGGCCGCCGAGGTGCACGGTGGAGAAGCGGTCGTCGATGCGGCCGCGCAGCACGCGGTCCACGGCGTCGGCCTGCTCGAAGATCTCCTTGTGCATGTAGGTGTCGTGGCCGCCCATGTCGTAGGAGGCGGCCTCCCACTCGACGGTCGTCGGCTCGGACGTCGTCCGCGTGCCCTCGGTCGTGTATGTCCGGAAGTCGTCGGCCTTGAGGGTGGCCATCTCGCCGTCGTCCAGCGTCACGATCTGGCGCGTGTGCGTCACCAGCGCGGCGATGTCCGAGGCTACGAACATCTCCTTCTCGCCGATGCCGAGGACCACCGGGGAGCCGTTTCGAGCCACCACGATGCGGTCGGGGAAGTCAGCGTGCAGGACGGCGATGCCGTACGTCCCCTCGATCACCCGGAGGGCGTCGCGGACCTTGTCCTCCAGCTTCTCCTGCTGGGAGCGGGCGATGAGGTGGGTGAGGACCTCGGTGTCCGTCTCGGAGAGGAACTCGACGCCGTCCGCCTCCAGCTTCTTCCGGAGGTCGGAGGCGTTGTCGATGATGCCGTTGTGGACGACGGCGACCTTGCTGTCGGCGGACAGGTGCGGGTGGGCGTTCACGTCGGAGGGGGCGCCGTGCGTGGCCCAGCGGGTGTGGGCGATGCCGGTGGTGCCCTTGAAGCGCGCCGGGACCTTGGCCTCCAGGTCACGGACCCGGCCCTTGGCCTTGACCATCTTCAGGCCGGCCGTCTTGGGGGTCGTCACGACGATGCCCGCCGAGTCGTAGCCGCGGTACTCCAGCCGCTGCAAGCCCTCCAGCAGCAGCGGGGCGACGTCACGCTTGCCGATGTATCCGACGATTCCGCACATGTATAAGCATTCCTAGCCGTAGACGATGCGGCGCAGCTGCCGGAGCGTGAGCTCCGGTGGTGCGACCGCCCGGTATTTCAGGTCCGCCTCGATCCGGTCGAAGATCGTCGCGTTCACCAGGCCCTGGGCCTGGAGCTCGCGGTGGCGGCGACGGACGTAGACCTCGGTCGTCTCGTCGAAGTAGGCGAGCACGTCCTGGATCACCCGCAGTGCCTCGCCCCGGTTGAGGGGGGAGGAGCGCGTCAGATGATCAACGAGTTCGTCGTGCACCCGGTTGATCCTGGAGCACCGAAGGGCGGTTTGCAAGAATCCTGCCCGATATCGGGCAACGGTCTGTTGAAAGTCTTATGGGGCTCTGTTCGTAAGCTGTCCATCCTGTGTCTTGCGCACCGTTGCCCATGTCGACGAGTTTCAGACGCCATGGACATTCCTCGTATGGGAGTACCCGCGGAGCTCGCAGAGCGCATGAGCATGGCGGAACAGCACGAGTACCTGCGCGCGAGATTCTCGCGGCGCACGATGATCAGGGGCGGTGCCGTCACGCTCGGCGCCGTCGCGGGTGGCGTGTTCGTGCCGGGCGGCATCGCCCAGGCGGCCGTCCCCACCCAGGCGAGCACCAGGACCACGCCCGCCACCGAGTCGGTGAACGGGGCCCTCGTCTCCCCGTTCGGCCGGCACCTCGCCTTCGGCAACGACCCGCGCACGGAGGTGACGGTCTCCTGGCAGGTCCCGACCGACGTCAGGAAACCGTTCGTCCGGATCGGCGCGCACCCCTGGGACCTCTCCCACAAGATCGAGGCCGAGGTGCGCTCGCTCTACACCCCGGCGGGCGTCGGCGCGAGCGGCGACCACACCCAGTACTACCTGCACGCCAAGCTGACCCACCTGCGCCCGGGCAGGACCTACTACTACGGCGTCGGCCACGCGGGCTTCGACCCGGCCGAGGCCCACCTGCTCGGCACGCTGGGCACCTTCACCACCGCCCCCGACCACAAGAAGCCGTTCACCTTCACGGCCTTCGGCGACGAGGGCGTCGGCTACCACGGCCTGGCCAACAACAGCCTGCTGCTGGGCCAGAACCCGGCCTTCCACCTGCACGCCGGCGACATCTGCTACGCCGACCCGGCCGGCGCGGGCCAGACCGCCGACGCCGGCTTCGACTCGCGCACCTGGGACCAGTTCCTCGCGCAGACCGAGTCGGTCGCCAAGTCCGTGCCGTGGATGCCCGCCTACGGCAACCACGACATGGAGGCCTGGTACTCGCCCAACGGCTACGGCGGCGAGGACGCCCGCTGGAACCTGCCGGACAACGGCCCCGACAAGAAGAACCTGCCGGGCGTCTACTCCTTCGTCTACGGCAACACCGCGGTCATCTCGCTGGACGCCAACGACGTGTCCTTCGAGATCCCGGCCAACCTCGGCATCTCCGGCGGCACCCAGACCAAGTGGCTGGAGGCGCAGCTCAAGAAGTACCGCGCGGCGCACGACATCGACTTCGTCGTCGTCTTCTTCCACCACTGCGCGTACTGCACCTCCACCGCGCACTCCTCGGAGGGGGGAGTGCGGGGCGAGTGGGTGCCGCTGTTCGAGAAGTACACGGTGGACCTGGTCATCAACGGCCACAACCACCAGTACGAGCGCACCGACGTCATCAAGAAGAACGCGGTCGTCAAGAAGCTGCCGATCGGCGGCACGGCGTACCCGGAGACCGAGGGTGTCGTCTACGTGACGGCGGGCGCGGCCGGCCGCAGCCTGTACGCGTTCTCCGCCCCGGACTCCTACGAGGGTCACGTCGCCGACCTCGACTCGGTGGCCGCCTTCGTCAACACGAAGGACGGCAAGGTCAACGAGACGGTCGCGTGGTCGCGCGTCCGCTACCTCAACTACTCGTTCTTGCGCGTGGACGTCCAGCCCGCCTCGAAGGGCCGTACGACCACCCTGACGGTCCGCGGCATCGCCGAGACCGGCGCCGAGATCGACCGCTTCACGGTCGCCCGCAAGGCCAAGTAGCCCTGAGCCAGCCCGAGTTACGCCCGGAAGGCAGGGCGCCACTCGTCCCGCGGGCGGTCCTCCCGGATGGTCACATCCGTCTGAGGACCGCCTGTTTGGCCATCGCGAACTCCTCGTCCGTGAGCACCCCGTCCCGGTGCAGCTCGCCGAGTTCCCGCAACCGCCGCAGCAGCGCGTCGTGGCCGTCCTCCGCCGCGGCCGTCAACTGCCGTACGGGTTCCGGCTGTTCAGGTCGTACGTCCGTCTCGGCGGCCGGGTGCGGGAGGCGGGCCTGTACGGCCGCGGCGACCAGGGCCATCAGCGGGTCCTTCTTGAAGCCCCACAACTCCACGGAGTTGGGGTCGTACTTGGGCGGCGCCTTGGTCGGCGCGTTGCGCACCGAGAAGCGGATGTAGCCGTTCTCCAGGCCGGCCGAGGGGCGCCACTCCACGCCGACGAGGTCGGTGACGGCGAGGGTGCGGGCGCCGGCGGCGGACTTGGCGTCCTCGGTCTTCCAGTTCCACTCCAGCCGTACGCGCTCGCCGTCGAAGCTCGCCGTGCCGTCCCCGGCGGACACCGAGAGCGGTACGGCGGGGCCCGGCAGCAGGTACGCGTCCACCGGGTCGGCCGGGACCTCGTCGAGCAGCAGGGCGTTGCGCACCTCGTCCACGAAGTACTCGGCGACGCCGTACCGGTCCGATTCGACGGGGAGTTGGTAGGGGTCGTCGCCCTCGGTGAGCCGGCCGCCGGTGGCGTGCAGCAGGGGGTCGGCGCCGTCACGCAGCCGCAGTCTCAGCCGCCCCGACCTACGGCCCTGCTCGAACGAGACGCCCGCCAACGCGCCCAGGGGGACGACGAGTTCGCCCAGTGTCTTGCGGAACAGGCCGACGTTCTTGTCCCGTCCTGGAGTCAGCCGCAGGGCGTCGCCGTCGAAGATCCAGGTGCCGTCCTTCTGGATGATTTCCGCCATGGGAGGGATTCTTCCACCGGTCAGGCGACAGAATGGTCTGTACCTGTCCGGGCTCAAAGGAAGTTCAAAGGAAGGGACCGCTCGTGAGACGCCTTGTGAGACAGCGCCACAGAACGACCCACCTCCTCGGCTCGCTGCTGCTCGTCGCCGCCGCGAGCGTGTCCGTCGTCGGCGCCGCACCCTCCGCCGCGCCCACCACCGCCACCCCGCTGGGCCGGGTGGTCCCGGCGCCCGCCAAGGTCACCCCCGCGGGACATCCGTACCGGATCACGAGCAGCACCCGGATCCGCGTCGACGACACCCGTGAGTCGCGCCGGATCGGCGCGTACCTCGCGGGCATCCTGCGCCCCTCCACCGGCTACCGGCTGCCGGTCACCTCGCGCGGCAAGGGCGGCATCCAACTCCGCCTGGCCAAGGGCACGTTCGGCGCCGAGGGCTACCGGCTCAACAGCACCCCCGCCGGTGTCACCATCACCGCGAGCAGGCCCGCCGGGCTCTTCCACGGCGTGCAGACCCTGCGCCAACTCCTGCCCGCCGCCGTCGAGAAGAAGTCCGTGCAGCGCGGCCCCTGGCAGATCGCGGGCGGCACCATCGAGGACTCCCCGCGCTACGCCTACCGCGGCGCGATGCTCGACGTCTCCCGGCACTTCTTCACCGTCGCCCAAGTCAAGCACTACATCGACGAGTTGGCGCTCTACAAGATCAACACCCTGCATCTGCACCTCAGCGACGACCAGGGCTGGCGCATCGCCATCAACTCCTGGCCCCGCCTGGCGACCTACGGCGGCTCGACCCAGGTCGGCGGCGGCGCGGGCGGCTACTACACCAAGGACGACTACAAGGAGATCGTCCGCTACGCCTCCTCGCGCTTCCTGGAAGTGGTCCCCGAGATAGACATGCCGGGCCACACCAACGCGGCCCTCGCCTCCTACGCCGACCTGAACTGCGACGGCGTCGCGCCCCCGCTCTACACGGGCACGGACGTCGGCTTCAGCTCGCTGTGCGTCGGCAAGGACCTCACCTACAGCTTCGTGGACGACGTCATCCGTGAGCTGGCCGCGCTCACCCCGGGCCGCTATCTCCACATCGGCGGCGACGAGGCGCACTCCACCAGCCATGAGGACTACGTCAAGTTCATGGACCGGGTGCAGCCGATCGTCACCAAGTACGGCAAGACGGTGATCGCCTGGCACCAGATCACCGGCGCCCACCCCGTGAAGGGCGCCCTCGCCCAGTACTGGGGTCTCGACGACACCGACGCCGCCGAGAAGGCACAGGTCGCGGAGGCCGCGAAGAACGGCACCGGGCTGATCCTCTCGCCCGCCGACCGCGTCTACCTCGACATGAAGTACACCGAGGACACCCCGCTCGGCCAGGACTGGGCGGGGCTGGTCGAGGTGAAGCGGTCCTACGACTGGGACCCGGGCAACTACCTCGCCGGGGTGCCGAGTTCGGCGATCCGTGGTGTCGAGGCGCCGCTGTGGTCGGAGACCATCGTGACCGACGCCGACATCCAGTACATGGCGTTCCCCAGGCTGCCGGGCGTGGCCGAGCTGGGCTGGTCGCCGGCCTCGACGCACGACTGGGACACGTACAAGGTGCGGCTCGCGGCGCAGGCGCCGCGCTGGGACGCGCTGGGGATCGACTACTACCGGTCGCCCCAAGTGCCATGGCCCGCGAGCTAGTTGAGCGGTTCCCGTAAAAGGGACGGGCACCCCGGGGGACCGTACCCCGGGGTGCCCGCCTGCTTGTGGTGTCAGAACCCGGCGATCGGATTCTTCAGGGTGCCGACGAGCTGGAGCGCGCCGGAGGGGTCCGCCAGGTCCACCATCTGCTTGTTGTCGCGCAGCTGGAGACGGTTGAGGCAGGACAGCGAGAACTCGGGCGCGAACATGTCGTACTGCCGGAACTTGTCGGCGAGTTCGGGTGCCGCGTCCTGGTACTCGCGGGTGACGTCCGCGACCGTACGCCAGAAGTCGTCCTCCTCCAGGACGCCTGCGGCGGCCAGGTTGGACGCGAGGAAGCGGAAGAAGCAGTCGAAGACGTCGGTGAAGATCGACAGCAGTTTCTTGTCCTCGGGGACCTCGACCCGCAGCCGCTCCACCGTCGGCGGCAGCACCGCGTCCGGGTCCATGACGGCGATCTCCTCGGCGATGTCCTTGTAGATCGCGCGCTCGACGACACCGTCCTTCAGGACGAGGATGACGTTCTCGCCGTGCGGCATGAACACCAGGTCGTAGGCGTAGAAGCTGTGCAGCAGCGGGGTGAAGTACGCCCGCAGATACCGCCGCAGCCACTCCACCGGGGCGAGCCCCGACCGCTCGATCAGCGCGCCGGCGAAGGACGCGCCCTCGTGGTCCAGGTGCACCAGCGAGGCCATCGTGGCGAGGGACTCGCTGTCCTGGAGCGAGGAGACCGGGCTCTCGCGCCACAGCGCCGCGAGCATCTTGCGGTACGGCGAGTAGCGGTCGGTCGCCGCCTCGTACTCCAGGTGCCGGTAGCCGACGGCGGCCTGCTCGCGGATGATCGACAGGCCGGTGGACTTCAACACCGGGTCGTTGTCGATGAGTTGGGCGAGCCAGTCGTTGATCGCCGGGGTGGCCTCCATGTAGGCGGCCGAAAGTCCGCGCATGAAGCCCATGTTGATGACGGACAGGGCCGTCTTCACGTAGTGCTTCTCGGGGTTGGACTTGTTGAAGAAGGTCCGGATGGACTGCTGGGCGAGGTACTCGTCGTCGCCCTCGCCGAGGCAGACGAGGTGGCCGCGGGCGATCTCGGCGGCGAAGGTGACGCTGAGCTTGTTCCACCACTGCCAGGGGTGGACCGGGATGAGGAGGAAGTCGTCGGGGTCGAGACCCCGGTCGACGAGGGTCAGCCCGAACCGCTCGACCGTCTCGGCGCCCAACTCCCGCCGTATGAACGACTCGTACTCGATGCCCACGCCCGCCGTGAACGCGGCCCGCGAGCGGTGCGCGGCCAGCCACACCAGGCGGACCGGGCTCGCGGTCTCGGGGGCGTACGAGAGGTACTCGTGGATGCCGAAGCCGAGCCTGCCGTTGTTGGCGACGAAGCAGGGGTGGCCCTCGGTCATCCCCGTCTCGATCGCCTGGAAGTCGCTTTTGACCAGCTCGGCGACCGGGATCTGCGGCTTGGTGAGCTTGTAGCAGGTGCCGGAGAGGGTGGAGGAGATCTCCTCCAGGTAGACCGGCAGGATCTCCTCGCTCAGCCCGAGCGCCTGCTTCAGCTCGATGAAGAAGTCCAGGGCCGCGAGGGGGAGTTCGGCGCCGTCGCGGTGGCGGCTGATGGAGTCGGCGTCGACCTGCCAGTGGTCGAGGGCGTGCCGGGTGGCGGCGAACCGGTAGCGGGTCAGGCCGTCGTCGCTGCGGACGACGTACAAGTCCCCGTCCTTCTCGGCCGGTTCGGGGGTGATCAGCCGCTCGTGCGCGAACTCGGCGAGGGCCTTGCGGATCAGGAGGCGGTTGGCCTTCTCCCAGCGCTCGGGGGAGAGGTGGGCCACGGCGTCGGCGAGGCTCATGCGGACACCGCCGTAGCGGCCAGGCTGTGCTTGTTGAAGAAGCGTTCCCGTGTGCAGAAGCTCAACAAAGCTTTTTTCTCCGGCTTCTGGATCTCACGCTCGGGCACGAACCCGACCGCCTCGTTCAGTGCGTGCACGGCGGTGTTGGACACGTCCGGTTCCACGACGACGCGTGCGACGGCCGGGTCCTCGAAGAGGCGGGCCATCACGGCGGTGATCACCGCACGGGTGAAGCCGTGGACGGGGGCCTCGGTGGCCGGCGTCAGGAAGTGCATGCCGACGTCACCGGGCAACGGCTCGTACAGGCCGACCAGTTCGCGATGACGGGGGTCGTAGTACTCCATCAGGAAGGCGGGCACACCGTCCTGGAGCCCGAGCAGCGCGTGCTGGTGCTCGTCGGCCGCGATCTCCATGTAGGCGCGCTCGACGTCCTCCAGTTTCGCGTCCTGCATCATCCAGAACGCGGCCTTGGGGTGGGTGAGCCACCGGTGCAGCAACTCGGCGTCCTGGAGCGGGTCGAGGGGGCGGAAGGTGAAGGTGCCTGTGTCGGTGAGGGCGGTCATACGGCGAACTCCTGGAACGCGATGGTCTGTTCGACCGGGTAGTACTCGGTGCCGAGCAGCTCACGGATGATGTACGAGTTGCGGTACGCGCCCATGCCCAGGTCCGGGGACGTGATGCTGTGCGCGTGGACGCCGGCGTTCTGAAGGAAGACGCCCCGGCCCGTGGTGTCGATCGAGTAGTTGCGCGCGATGTCGAAGCTGCCCCGGGAGTCGTAGCGCAGCCGCTCGTGCACGGGCTTGAGGAACTCCGGCTCGGCGTACTTGTAGCCGGTGGCGAGGATCAGGCCCTGGGAGCGCACGGTGTAGTCCTTCTCCTGCTCCTCCTGACGCAGGCCGAGTTCGTAGACGCCGTCGCGGTAAGTGGCGCTGTCCAGCGAGGAGTTGGTGAGCAGCCGGGTGGGGACGGGCCCGCCGACCTTCTTCTGGTAGAGCAGGTCGAAGATCTCGTTGACGAGGTCGCCGTCGATGCCCTTGAACAGGCCCTTCTGCTCGGCCGTGAGGCGGTAGCGGGTCTCTTCCGGCAGGGCATGGAAGTAGTCGATGTACTCCGGGGAGGTCATCTCCAGCGTGAGTTTCGTGTACTCCAGCGGGAAGAAGCGCGGCGAGCGCGTCACCCAGTTCAACTCGTAGCCGTGGACGTCGATTTCACTGAGCAGGTCGTAGTAGATCTCGGCGGCGGACTGCCCGCTGCCGACCAGCGTGATCGACTCCTTGGCCTGCAACTCCGCTTTGTGGTGCACGTAACGGGAGTTGTGGATGAAGTCGCCGCCCAGACCGGCGACGGCCTCCGGGAGATACGGCGGGGTACCGGTGCCCAGGACCAGATGCCGGGCGCGGTACACGTCACCGGCCTCGGTCCGGACGACGTAGACCTCGCCCTGTTCCTCGTACGTCACCTCGCTCACCGTCGTGCTGAAGCGCACGTTGGAGAGCTTGTTGGCGGCCCAGCGGCAGTAGTCGTCGTACTCGACGCGCAGCGGGTAGAAGTTCTCGCGGATGTAGAAGGGGTACAGACGCCCCTTCTCCTTCAGGTAGTTGAGGAAGGAGTACGGCGAGGTCGGGTCGGCGAGGGTGACCAGGTCCGACATGAACGGGGTCTGGAGGTGGGCGCCGTCGAGGAACATGCCGGCGTGCCACTCGAAGTCGGGCTTCGAGTCCAGGAAGATTCCGTCGAGTTCGGCGATGGGCTCGGTGAGGCAGGCGAGGCCGAGGTTGAAGGGCCCGAGCCCGATGCCCACGAAGTCGTAGGTCTTGTTCGAGGCTTCAGGAAGCGCGGTCAAGGGACTCTCCCAGGTACTGCTCGGCATGGCCGGCGATCAGGTCGAGGACGGCGGCGATGTCGTCGGTCGTCGTCTCGGGGTTGAGCAGGGTGAACTTCAGGTAGTGGCGGCCCGCGACCTTGGTGCCCGCGACCACCGCGTCACCGGACGCGAACAGGGCCTTGCGGGCGTACAGGTTGGCGCGGTCGATCTCGGCCGGGTCGGTGACGGCGGCCGGGATGTAGCGGTAGACGAGGGTGGAGAGCGAGGGCTCCACGACGACGTCGAACCGCGGGTCGGCGGCGAGGAGCTTCCACCCCTCCTCGGCCAGGTCGCAGACCTCGTCGAAGAGTTGGCCGATGCCGTCGGCGCCCATCACGCGCAGCGTCATCCACAGCTTGAGCGCGTCGAAACGGCGGGTGGTCTGGAGGGACTTGTCGACCTGGTTGGGGATGCGCTCCTGCACCGCGCGGCGCGGGTTGAGGTACTCCGCGTGGTAGGTCGCGTGGCGCAGGGTGTCGGCGTCGCGGACCAGCAGGGCGGATGAACTCACCGGCTGGAAGAAGGACTTGTGGTAGTCCACGGTGACCGAGTCGGCGCGCTCGATGCCGTCGATCCGGCCCCGGTGCTTCAGCGAGGCGAGCAGCCCGCAGCCGTAGGCCGCGTCGACGTGCATCCACACCCCGAACTGCTCGCACAGGGCGGCGACTTCGGGCAGCGGGTCGATGGAACCGAAGTCGGTGGTGCCGGCGGTGGCGACGACGGCCATGGGGACGAGCCCGGCGTTCTTGCAGCGCTCCAGCTCACGGGCGAGCGCGACGGTCTGCATGCGCTTGTCGGCGCCGACGGGTATCGACACGACGGAGTCCTGCCCGAGGCCGAGCAGTTTCGCCGACTTCTTCACGCTGAAGTGGCTCACTTCGGAGGCGAAGACACGCAGTTCGGCCAGGCTGTCGGTCTTGGCCTCCTCGCGGGCCAGCAGCAGCGCCTGGAGGTTGGACTGGCTGCCGCCGGAGGTGAACACCCCGTCGGCGTGCGGCCCGAGGCCGATCCGCTCGTTCGTCCAGTCGATCAGTTTCCGCTCGATGAGCGTGCCGCCGGCCGACTGGTCCCAGGTGTCCAGGGAGGAGTTGACGGCGGAGAGCACCGCCTCGCCGAGCACGGCCGGGATGACGACCGGGCAGTTGAGGTGGGCGAGGTAGCGGGGGTGGTGGAAGTAGATCGCGTCACGCAGGTAGACCTCGTCCAGCTCGTCGAGCACCGCGCCGGTGTCGTGGAGCGGGCGGTCGAGGTCGATCCGGTCGATGAGGGGGGAGAGGGCGTCGACCGAGACGCCGGTGAACGGTCGTTCCGTGGTGGCGAGTTTGGCCGCCACCCGCTCCACGCCTTCCGTCACGGAGCGGCGGTAGTGCTCCGCAGTCGTGTCATTGAGCAGGTGCGAGCGCATGTGGGGGTCCTCCGGTGGGGAAGTCCGTGCGGGACAGGTGAGCGGCGGGGTTCCGCAACATCAACTTAGGTAAGCCTAACCTAACGTAATGTCCATGAAACCCGCCGCTCCCGTGACAGCCGTCACTCACGCATCAGCTGCCTCTCACGCCCAGTTGTCCCTCACCCGGCGTCGCGCAACTGCTCCTCGCTGAGCCCCTGCCGCCAGTACCCGACGAAGGTCACCCGGCGCCGGTCGAAGCCGCGCTCACCCACGAAGTGCCGCCGCAACGCCTTCACTTGACCGGACTCGCCCGCGATCCACACGTACGGCCGCTCGGCGGACGGGAGTTGGGCAGCGCGAAGGGCGCCGAGGGCCATGGGGGACCCCTCGGCGCCCTGGTTCTCACGCACCAGCCAGGTGACTTCGGCATCGGCCTCGGTGGCCAAGTCCTGGATATCACCGGCGTGTTGGACCTCCAGCCACACCCGCGCACGGGTACCGGCGGGCAGCGCTTCGAGAATCGCCGAAGCGGCCGGTACGGCGGTCTCGTCGCCCCACACGACCACGAGGTCGGCGTCCTCCGGCGGCCGGAACCGGATCGCCCGGTTGTCCGCGATCGCCGGCCCGAGCAGCACGACCCGATCACCGGCCGAGGCGTGAGAGGCCCAACGGGAGGCGGGCCCGGCGGGTTCGTGCAGTACGAAGTCGATGTCGATCTCGTCGGGATCACGCCGCAGGGCGCGGAGGGTGTACGACCGCATCACGGCCCGTACGCCGTCCGGGAGTTCACGCCAGCCCTGCCACCACCCGTCCCCGAGCTCGAACGGAACGGCGGGCTCCAGCTGACCGGGTTGGGGGAGGAAGAGCGACAGGGACTGATCACGCCCGTCGGAGAAGAAGAACGCCAGATCGTCCCCAGCAAAGGAGACCCGAACGAGAGACGGCCCGAGCCGCTCCGTCCGCACGACCTGGAGTGAGAAGAAGCGGAACGGGGCGGCAACGGCCGTAGTCATGGAGGGGGGCTCCTCTGGAGGGGCGTCAGGTGTCCTACCCAAGGGGCGCGGGGAGCTGCGCGCCCAGCCACAACCGGCCCGCAGCTCTCCACGAAAGCGAAACCACCCCTAGATCAACTGACCTTCTTCGCGTTCTCGATCGCCTTCGCCAGATCCTCAAGCAACGGCGCGCACTTGGCATACGACAGGATCGGCTCGGGGTTGCGCGCGATCACCTGGTCCGCCTTCACCGCGGGCAACTTCTTCCACGTGCCCTCGGTAATGTCGGCGGGCTGAATCGCCGAAGTCCGGTTGTCCATCATGATGATGTCCGCCCCGTACTTGTCGACGTTCTCCCAGCTGAGGTTCTCGTACCAGCCACCGCTCGCCTTCAGCGCGGCAGCGGACGGCTCGACGAAGTTCACGCCGAGAGACTTGAAGTACTCCAGGTCGACGGAGAGATTCGACCCGGAGACGTAGAAGATGTCCTGGCTCGCGGAACCCACGAGAACCTTGACGTCCGGCTTGGCCTTCGCCGCGGCGCGCAGCCGGGCCGCGGCGTCCTCGAAGCGCTTCTTGGCCGCGGTGATCGTAGAGGAAGTGGTGTCCGCGCCAAGGGACTTGGCCAGTTCCAGCATGCGCGCGAGCGGCGTCGGCAGCTGCACGTCGTACACCGAGATACCGACGGAGGGCGCGCCCACGGCGAGGATCTTCTTCTTCGACTCCTCCGGGACGTACCAGAGCGTGCCGGCCGAGTCGAACATCGTCGTGATGAGGACGTCGGGGGAGAGGGCCGCGTACTTCTCGATGTTGAACTGGCCCCACTCGTTGCCGATGATCGTGACCTTGCTGATGTCCAGGTCGCCGGCCTGCACATCGGCCTTGCCGTCCTTCAGCTTGGTCGGTCCGAAGACGCCCTTGGACTCGATGCCGTAGTCGTGCAGCGCGGCGGCGACACCGATGAACGAGACGATGTTCGCCGGGATCCTGTCGGTCTTCGCGGTGGTGCCGCGGTCGTCCTTGAAGGACCAGGGGCCGGACTTGGCGGCCGCCGTCTCCTTGTCCGAGCCACCGCTTTTCGCGTCGTCGTCGCCGCAGGCTGCGAGCACGGCGCCGAGGCCGAGGGCGCCGCCCGCGGCGAGGATGCCGCGGCGGGAGAGGTGAGTGGCACGGGCGTTGGACATGTGTGGCTGCTTTCGAACAGGGCGGATCACCCGCCGGACAATTCGAAGGTAGGTTAGCCTAACCTCACCAACTGTCCAGCGGGCGGGGCTCCAGCCGCCCGAGCCTGTGCCCTCGCCGTGCCCGGCTTGTAGGTCGATGCCCCAAGCGATTTGGCTTTCAACCGCCTTGTCTCGCCCGGCCGTTGTGATCATGCTCCTTCGTAGGGGGAGCTGCGCACTGTTGTTCGGTCGTCTGCGGAGGTGGAGTGGCTACCACGGTGGGTGTGACAGGTGTGGAAGCGGTGGTGCGGAACGACGCGGCCCTGCTGGAGGACGACCTGGCCGAGTTCCTCGACGCGCTGACCGCCCCGGTACGGGCGCCGGTCTCCGTGTACGACGCGGCCCTGCGCCGCGCCCTGTACGAACCGGTCGCCGACGCCCTCGGCTCGAAGGTGGGCCAGCAGGCACTGCCTCCCACACCCGGAGCGCCCGGCGGCCGGGCTCCGCTGCGGCCCTCGATGGTGTACTGGGCGTACCGGAACTACCGGGGGTTCCCCGAGGAGCCGGAGGGCCTCCCCGAGAAGGCCGAGGGTGTTTCCGACTTCGCGGTGATCCGCCGCACGGCCGTTGCCGTAAGGATTCTGCTGAAGGCCGCGGTCGCCCTCGACGACATCCAGGACGGCAGCGACGTCCGCTACGGCGAACCCGCCCTCCACGCCACCCACGGCGCCCCGCTCGCCCTCAACGCCGGCGCCTGGCTGATCATGTCCGCGCTGCGGCACGCGGCCGACCCGGCCGTCGTGGACAGCCTGGTGCGCTCGGTCGGCAACGGCTTCACCGGGCAGGCCGCCGACATGTCCTCGCGTACGGCGCTCACGCGCGCCGAGTTGCTGGCCGCGCCGCGTGCCACCCGGGTCGGCTTCTGGGAGTCGACGGCCACCCTGAAGACCGGGACCCTGTTCTGGATGCCGCTCGACGCGGCGGTCGCGGGGCTGCGGGTGGTCGAGGACGACCGGCTGGCCCTGGACGGCGCGATGCGTCAACTGGGCCTCGCCAGCCAGCTGTTCAACGACCTGACCGACTTCGTGCCCGAGTTCGGCGGCGCCAACACCCACGAGGACTTCGACGGTCTGGGCAACCGGGTCTTCCTCGAACTCCTCGACGAGGACGGCGACCCACCGCCCGGCGAGGACTTCAAACCGTACGTTCTCGGTCACCCCCACCTTGAGCGCACGCTCCTCGCGCTCGCCGAGGAGGCCGTGGCCCTGAAGAGCGCCGCGAAGGACGCCGTGCACGGCGTGTGCCGCTCCGAGCGCAGCGCCGCCTACTTCGACGTGACGATCGAACGCAAGGGCCACCTCATCGACCGTCTGCTCGCGACGGTCCGGCAGCGGAGCGGCGTATGACGGACACGGGCACGGACATCGCCACCGGTACGAGCGTGGGCACGGGCACGGTGACCCGGCGGCTGAGGAACGGCACCCGCGCCTGGCACGAGGCCCTGGAGACCACCGGGTTCGCCACCGCGATGCTCGCCGGGACTCTGCCGCTGGACCGCTACGTCGGCCAACTCGCCGCCTACCACATGGTGTTGGAGACCCTGGAAACCGAACTCGCCCGCGCCGGCTGCCCGTCCGTCGCCTCGGTGTGGTCGCCCGACCTCGTCAAGCTCCCCCTCCTCGAACGCGACCTGCGCCACTTCGCCGCCCTCGGCACCGCCCCCGAACCCGGCCCGGCCGCCCAGGAGTTCGCCGAGGAGATACGGCGCACTGCCGCGACCGAACCCCGCGAACTCCTCGGCTTCCTCTACGTGTTGGAGGGCTCCACCCTCGGCGCGATGTTCCTGTGCCGGTACGTCACCGAGGCGTACCGGCTCACGGACGGGAACGGCGCCTCGTACTACGGCAGTGGCGACCGCGCCCGCTGGACGGCCTTCGCCGAGCGCCTCGACCGCGCGCTCGGCGAACCCGCCGTACAGGAAAGGGTCCTGGCCGCCGCCGAACGGGCCTACCGCCATATCGCCCTGATCTCGGGGGAGTTGTCGGCAGGGCTGGACAGTCCGGCGCCCGTCTAGCGTGCGCTCAGCCCGCGAGGCCCAACTCGCGGGCGATCAGCATCCGTTGGACCTCGCTGGTGCCCTCGCCGATCTCCAGGATCTTGGAGTCGCGCCACATGCGGGCCACCGGGTACTCGTTCATGAAGCCGTAGCCGCCGTGCACCTGGGTGGCGTCACGCGCGTTGTCGACGGCGATCGTGGAGGAGTACAGCTTAGCGAGGGCCGCCTCCTTCTTGAAGGGTTCGCCGGCGAGCAGGCGGGAGGCCGCGTCGCGCCAGGCCAAGCGCGCGGTGTGGGCCTTCATCTCCATGTCGGCGATCTTGAACTGGATGGCCTGGTTGGCGCCGATCGGCCGCCCGAACGCGTGCCGTTCCTTGGCGTACTTCACCGACTCGTCGACACAGCCCTGGGCGAGACCGGTGGCCAGTGCCGCGATGGCGATGCGGCCCTCGTCGAGGATGCGCAGGAACTGGGCGTAGCCGCGGCCGAGTTCGCCGAGCAGGTTCGCCGCCGGGACCCGAACGTCCGCGAAGGACAGCTCACGGGTGTCCGAGGCGTTCCAGCCGACCTTCGAGTACGGTGCCGCGACCGTGAAGCCGGGTGTCCCGGACGGCACGATGATCGACGAGATCAGCGGCTTGCCGTCGGGCTTGCGACCGGTGACCGCGGTGACCGTCACCAGACCGGTGATGTCCGTACCGGAGTTGGTGATGAAGCACTTGGAACCGTTGATCACCCATTCGTCGGTGTCCGGGTCCAGGCGGGCCGTCGTCCGCGTCGCGCCCGCGTCGGAGCCGCCGTCCGGCTCGGTCAGCCCGAAGGCGCCGAGGATCTCGCCTGAGCACAGCCGGGGCAGCCACTCGGCCTTCTGCGCGTCGGTGCCGAAGAGATGGATCGGCATCGCGCCCAGCGACACCCCGGCCTCCAGCGTGATCGCGACGGAGGAGTCCACCCGGGCCAGCTCCTCCAGCACCAGGCCCAGCGCCAGATAGTCGCCGCCCATCCCGCCGTACTCCTCAGGGAAGGGCAGTCCGAACAGGCCCATGCGGCCCATCTCGCGGACGATCTCGTACGGGAACTCGTGCCGCTCGTAGAAGTCGCCGATCTTCGGCGCGACGACGGCGTGCGCGAACTCCTCGACCGTACGGCGGAGTTCTTCCAGTTCGGGGGAGAGACGATGGTCCATGGCGGTCACTGCTCCTTGTGGGGCTGCGCTGTTTTACCGAGTGCGCGGACGGTGCGGGACGGGCTGGGTCGGCCCAGTTGTCCGGCCATCCACACGCTGGTGGCGGTGAGACGGCCGAGGTCGACGCCGGAGTCGATGCCGAGACCCCGGAGCATCCACACGAGGTCCTCGGTGGCGAGGTTGCCGGTCGCGGACTTGGCGTACGGGCAGCCGCCGAGGCCGCCCGCGGAGGCGTCCACGGTGGTGACGCCGTGCTGGAGGGCGGCCAGGGTGTTGGCGAGGGCCTGGCCGTAGGTGTCGTGGAAGTGCACACCCAACACATCGGTGCGAACGCCCTGTTCATTGAGCGCGGCAAGGAGTTCGAGGACGTGACCCGGGGTCGCGACGCCGATCGTGTCGCCGAGGCTCAGCTCGTCGCAGCCCATGTCCAGCAGCGACTTGCAGACATGGACGACCTGATGGATCGGGACGGCGCCCTCCCAGGGGTCGCCGAAGCACATCGACAGATAGCCGCGCACATGCGCGTCACCCGCCTTCGCCCGCGACACCACCGGCTCGAACATGGCCAGCGCGTCGTCGACGGTCCGGTTCAGATTGGCCTTCGCGAAGGCCTCGGTGGCGCTGGCGAACACGGCGATACGGCTCGCCCCGAGCGCGAGGGCCCGGTCGAGCCCGCGTTCGTTCGGCACGAGTACCGGGAGTTCGACCCCGGGCAGATCGCGCACGAGGGGGAACAGCTGCTCCGCGTCGGCCAGTTGGGGCACCCACTTGGGGTGGACGAAGCTGGTCGCCTCGATCGTGGTCAGGCCCGCGTCGGCCAGTCGCCGCACGAACTCGGCCTTCACCTCCGTGGGCACGGTCGCCTTCTCGTTCTGCAGCCCGTCCCGCGCCCCCACCTCGTGGATGCGGACCCGGGCGGGCAGACCGGGCGCTGGTACGACCATCGGGAGTGCCGCCGGTCCGAGAGTCACTGGTCCTCCTCCGCGGGTGTGACGACCGCCAGCACCTGGTCCATGGCGACCGTCGCACCGGGTTTCACGTCGAGTTCGGCGACGGTGCCGGCGTGCGGCGCGGAGACGACGTGCTCCATCTTCATCGCCTCCACCACCAACAGGCTCTGCCCCGCGGCCACTTGATCCCCCACGGCGACCTTCACCACGGTCACCGTCCCCGGCATCGGCGCGGTCAGCGAACCGGCACCGGACCGGTCGGCCCCGCTGAGCGAGGCGGCCACCGGGTCGTGGTCCCGCACCTGCCACGCGTCCCCGTCCCGGCCCAGCCAGGTGCCGTCCGGCAGGGCGGTGAAGATGTGGACGAGGCCGTCGAGCCGCAGGACGAACCGGCCGTCGGGTCCGGCCGCCCCGAACCCGCCGAGCGGCTCCTCGGCGCCGTCCGGCAGCAGTTCGGTCCCGCCCTCGGGCGTACGGCGTACGCGTACGGTCACCGGGTCGTGGCCCGGCACCTGTAGCGGGTGTGCCGTCCAGGCCCGCTCCCCGCCCAGCCGCCAGCCGTCCGTGGCGTCGAACGGGTCGGCCCAGCCGGAGCCCCCCGCGGGTGCGAGCGCCGCGTGCCGCAGCAGCGCCGCCGCCGCGTAGACCTCCACCGGTACCTCACCGGGCACCAGCCCGTCCGCCTCCCGCTCGACGAGCCCGGTGTCCAACTCGCCCGCCACGACCGCCGGATGGGCGAGCAGCCGCCGTAGGAAACCGGCGTTCGTCGGCACGCCCAGCGTCACCGTGGCCGCGAGGGCCGCCCGGAGTTTCCTGAGCGCGGTCGCGCGGTCGGGGCCGTAGGCGATGACCTTGGAGAGCATCGGGTCGTAGAGACTGCCGACCTCGGTGCCTTCGGAGAGGCCGGAGTCGGTGCGGATGCCGTCGCCCGAGGGCTCGTTCAGCTTCAGGACCGTGCCGCCGGAGGGGAGGAACCCGCGTGACGGGTCCTCCGCGCAGATGCGCGCCTCCACCGCGTGTCCGGTGAGCGTGATGTCGTCCTGCGCGAAGGGCAGCCGCTCGCCCGCCGCCACCCTGAGCTGCCACTCCACCAGGTCGAGCCCGGTCACCAACTCCGTTACCGGGTGCTCCACTTGGAGGCGGGTGTTCATTTCCATGAAGTAGTACGACGACGGGTCGGTGCCCGGCACGATGAACTCGACCGTGCCCGCGCCCGCGTACCCGCACGAGCGGGCCGCCTGGACCGCCGCCTCGCCCATCGCCGCGCGCGTGGCCTCGTCCAGGAGGACGCTCGGGGCCTCCTCGACGACCTTCTGGTGCCGGCGCTGCAAGGAGCACTCGCGTTCGCCGAGGTGGACGACGTTGCCGTGGCCGTCGGCCAGGACCTGGATCTCGATGTGCCGGGGGCGGTCGACCCAGCGCTCGACCAGGAGGGTGTCGTCGCCGAAGGAGGCGCGGGCCTCGCGGCGGGCGGCGGCGATCTCGTCGTCCAGGAGGGTGAGGTCGTGGACCAGGCGCATGCCCTTGCCGCCACCTCCGGCCGACGGCTTGAGGAGGACGGGCGCGCCCAACTTGTGGGCCGCCTCGGCGAGTTCGGGGTCACGGCCGCCGGGGACGACCGGTACCCCGGCCGCCTGCACGGTCTCCTTGGCGCGGATCTTGTCCCCCATGAGTGCGATCGCGTCCGCCGGAGGGCCGATGAAGACCAGTCCGGCGTCGGCGCACGCGCGCGCGAAGGCCGCGTTCTCGGCGAGGAAGCCGTAGCCCGGGTGCACGGCCTGCGCGCCGGAGCGGGCCGCCGCCTCCAGCAGCCGCTCCACCGACAGATAGCTCTCCGCGGCCGGCGCCGGACCGAGCCGTACCGCCGTGTCGGCCTCGCGGACGTGCCGGGCGTCCGCGTCGGCGTCGGAGAAGACGGCCACCGAGCGCACACCGAGCGAGCGCAGGGTGCGGATGACGCGGACCGCGATCTCGCCCCGGTTGGCCACGAGGACCGTCTCGAACATCTCGAATGTCCTGGATGTGTCGCGCATGTCAGGCATCTTGGGCATCCTCATCACATCCGGAAGACGCCGTAACCGGGTTCCCCCAGTGGCGCGTTGGCACAGGCGGTCAGGGCCAGACCCAGCACCTGGCGGGTCTCCATCGGGTCGATGACCCCGTCGTCCCAGAGGCGGGCGGTCGCGTAGTAGGCGTTGCCCTGGCGCTCGTACTGCTGCCGGATCGGGTCCTTGAAGGCGTCCTCGTCCTCGGCGGGCCACTCCTCGCCGCGCGCCTCCAACTGGTCCCGCTTCACGGTCGCGAGGACCGACGCGGCCTGCTCGCCGCCCATCACGGAGATCTTGGCGCCGGGCCACATCCACAGGAAGCGGGGGGAGTACGCCCGGCCGCACATCGAGTAGTTGCCCGCGCCGTACGAGCCGCCGACCACGACCGTCAGCTTGGGCACGCGCGCGCAGGCGACGGCGGTGACCATCTTGGCGCCGTGCTTGGCGATGCCGCCCGCTTCGTAGTCCCGCCCGACCATGAACCCCGAGATGTTCTGGAGGAACACCAGGGGGATGCCGCGCTGGTCGCACAGCTCGATGAAGTGGGCGCCCTTCTGGGCGGATTCGGAGAACAGGATGCCGTTGTTGGCGACGATGCCGACCGGGTGGCCGTGGATGCGGGCGAACCCGGTGACCAGGGTCTGCCCGAACTCGGCCTTGAACTCGGCGAAGCGCGAGCCGTCGACCACGCGCGCGATGATCTCCCGTACGTCGTAGGGGGTACGGGAGTCGACGGGGACGGCGCCGTAGATCCCGTACGGGTCGACCTTGGGCTCGACCGACTCGGTGACCTCCCAGGGAAGGGCCCCGCGCGCGGGGAGCGTGGCGGCGATGGTCCGGACGATCCGCAGGGCGTGCGCGTCGTCCTCCGCGAGGTGGTCGGTGACACCCGACACACGTGCGTGGACGTCGCCGCCGCCCAGCTCCTCGGCGGTGACGACCTCACCGGTGGCGGCCTTCACGAGGGGCGGGCCGCCCAGGAAGATCGTCCCCTGGTTCCGGACGATGACGGCTTCGTCGCTCATGGCGGGGACGTAGGCGCCCCCGGCGGTACACGACCCCAGCACAGCGGCGATCTGGGGAATCCCCGCCCCCGACATCCGGGCCTGGTTGTAGAAGATCCGCCCGAAGTGGTCGCGGTCCGGGAACACCTCGTCCTGCATGGGCAGGAACGCGCCCCCGGAGTCGACGAGATAGATGCAGGGGAGGCGGTTCTCGAGGGCGATCTCCTGGGCGCGCAGATGCTTCTTCACGGTCATGGGGTAGTACGTCCCGCCCTTGACCGTGGCGTCGTTCGCGACTATCACGCACTCGCGGCCGCTGACCCGGCCGATCCCGGCGATGACACCGGCGGCGGGGGCGGCTCCGTCGTACATGCCGTCGGCGGCCAGCGGAGCCAGCTCCAGGAAGGGCGAGCCGGGGTCGAGCAGCGTGTCGACGCGGTCGCGGGGGAGCAGCTTGCCGCGCGCGGTGTGCCGGTCCCGGGCCCGCTCACCGCCGCCGAGCCGGGCCGCGGCGAGCTTCTGCCGCAGCTCCTCGCCCAGCGCGCGGTGCGCCGCCTCGTTGGCCCGCCATGCCTCCGACGCGGGATCCGCCGCGCTCGTCAGCTCCGGTGCCTCTTGCATTCTGTGGGTCCCCTCGCACAGCGATCGGCTGTCATCGGCTGTCATCGACGGTTAATGAGCGTTAACCATTTCCTTCAGGTTAACGACCGCTAACCTCCCTGTCTAGAATTGCTTCCATGACCACGAGAACCGACGCCCCCACCCGCCGCGAGCAGATCCTCAAGGAGGCCGCGCGGCTCTTCGCCGAGCGGGGTTTCCACGGTGTCGGGGTCGACGAGATAGGCGCCGCGGTCGGTATCAGCGGGCCCGGCCTGTACCGGCACTTCCCGGGCAAGGACGCGATGCTCGCGGAGCTGCTGGTAGGGATCAGCGGCCAGCTCCTCACGGGCGCGAAGCGGCGGCTGGCGGAGGCGGAGGGGGTGACCTCCCCGGGGGTGCTGCTCGACTCCCTCATCGAGGGGCACATCGACTTCGCCCTCGACGACCGCCCGCTGATCACGCTGCACGACCGGGAGCTGGACCGGCTCCGGGACACCGATCGGAAGCTGGTGCGTCAACTCCAGCGCCAGTACGTGGAGTTGTGGGTGGAGGTCGTGCGCGAGGTGTACCCGGAGCTGGCCGAACCCAGCGCGCGGTCGGCGGTGCACTCGGTGTTCGGCCTGCTCAATTCGACTCCGCACCTGGGGCGACCGGGGTCGTTGCCCGGGCGGGGGGCGACGGCGGAGCTGCTGCACCGGATGGCGAGGGGGGCGTTGGGGGCGGCGGCTTCGGGTGGGTGAAGGTGGCGTGACGAGCGTTACGTGCCCGTTCCACTGGACGCTCCCGCCTACCGGCCGGTACGCTCGATGCTGAGCAAGCGCTTAGCCATCGGACCGCAATCATCAATTGAGGAACCCCGATGGCGAGCAACCACATCCGCGAGAGCGGCGCCGGTTTAGGCGCAAAGAAGGGTGGCGGCGGTGCGCCGTACGGTGTTTGACGAGGACCACGAGGCGTTCCGGGAGACCCTGCGCGCCTTCATCGAGGCCGAGGTCGTCCCGGTCTACGACGAGTGGTTCGCCGCCGGCCAGGCGCCGCGCGAGTTCTACTACAAGCTCGCCGAGCTCGGCGTCTTCGGCATCCGCGTGGACGAGGAGTACGGCGGCGCGGGCATTGACTCGTACAAGTTCGAGGCCGTCCTCTACGAGGAGACCGCGCGCGCGGGTGTCTCCTTCGGCGGCTCCGGTGTGCACGTGCTGCTCGGCCTGCCCTACATCAAGCTGCTCGCCAACGACGAGCAGAAGAAGAAGTACCTGCCGAAGTTCGTCTCCGGCGAGGAGATGTGGGCCATCGCGATGACCGAGCCGGGCACCGGCTCCGACCTCGCGGGCATGAAGACCACCGCCAAACTCTCCGAGGACGGCACGCACTACGTCCTCAACGGCGCCAAGACCTTCATCACCGGTGGCGTGCACGCCGACCGCATGATCGTCTGCGCCCGCACCGCCCCGTCCTCCAAGGAGGACCGCCGCCACGGCATCTCCCTCTTCGTGGTGGACACCAAGGCCGAGGGCTACTCGGTCGGCCGCAAGCTCGACAAGCTCGGCCTGAAGACCTCCGACACCGCCGAGCTCGCGTTCGTCGACGTGAAGGTCCCGGTCGAGGACCTCCTCGGCGAGGAGAACAAGGGCTTCTACTACCTCGGCCACAACCTCGCCTCCGAGCGCTGGGGCATCGCGTTCGGCGCGTACGCGCAGGCCAAGGCCGCCGTCCGGTTCGCCAAGCAGTACGTGCAGGAGCGCGTGGTCTTCGGCCAGCCCGTCGCCGCGTTCCAGAACACCAAGTTCGAACTGGCCGCCTGCCAGGCCGAGGTGGACGCCGCCGAGGCCGTCGTGGACCGCGCGACCGAGGCCCTGGACGCCGGTGAGCTGACCCCCGCCGAGGCGGCCAGCGCCAAGCTGTTCACCACCGAGGTCGCCCACCGCGTGATCGACCGCTGCCTCCAGCTACACGGCGGCTACGGCTTCATGAACGAGTACCCGATCGCCCGCCTGTACGCGGACAACCGCGTCAACCGCATCTACGGCGGCACCAGCGAGATCATGAAGACGATCATCGCGAAGGACATGGGCCTGTAAGGTCCCCGAAATTACCGGCCAGTAGAAAAGGTGCCATGAGCAAGGCACTTCAGGGTCTCCTCGATCTGCTCGACCTTGAGCAGATCGAGGAGAACATCTTCCGCGGCCAGTCCCAGTCCGCCGTCGTACCCCGCGTCTTCGGCGGACAGGTGGCGGCCCAGGCGCTGGTCGCCGCCGGCCGGACGGTCTCCGAGGACCGTCTCGCCCACTCCCTCCACGCGTACTTCCTGCGCCCCGGCGACCCCGGCGCGCCCATCGTCTACACCGTCGAGCGCATGAACGACGGCCGCTCCTTCACCGCGCGCCGCGTCGTCGCGGTCCAGCACGGCCAGCCGATCTTCGCCCTCTCCGCGTCCTTCCAGCGCCACGAGGACGGCCTCGAACACCAGGCCCCCATGCCGTCCGCCCCCGACCCGGCCACCCTGCCCACCTCCCAGGACCGGCTGCGTGGCTACGACCACATCGCCCCCGAGGTCGTCGAGAAGTTCATCGAGGCCCGCGAGGCCATCGACCTGCGCTACGTCGAGGAGCCGCCGTTCGGAAAGTTCGGCGCACCGCGCGAGCCGCACTCCCAGGTGTGGTTCCGCACCAACGGCAAGCTCGAAGGCCCCATCGACGATCCGCTCCTCCACGTAGTACTCGCGACCTACGTCTCCGACATGACCCTCCTCGACTCCGTCCTCCTCGCGCACGGCCGCGGCGGCTGGGCCGTAGGAGATGTCGTAGGAGCGTCGCTCGACCACGCGATGTGGTTCCACCGGCCGTTCCGCGCGGACGAGTGGCTGCTCTACGACCAGGAGTCGCCGTCGGCGTCCGGCGGGCGTGGGCTCGGGCAGGCGCGGATCTACACGCAGGACGGCCAACTGGCCATCTCCGTCATTCAGGAGGGCGTGGTCCGGGTTCCTCGGGAACACTGAGGCCATGGCAGAAACAGAGGAAGGTGACGGCGGCGGCGAGTCCACCGTCACGGTGATCGTCGCGGCTGTCGCCAACCTGGGCATCGCGCTCGCCAAGGCGGTCGCCGGCGTCATCAGCGGCTCCAGCGCGATGCTGTCGGAGGCCGCGCACTCGGTCGCCGACACCGTCACCGAACTCCTCCTGCTGACCGCCCTCAAGCGCAGCAGCAAACCCGCCGACGAGGAACACCCCCTCGGCTACGGTCCCGAGCGCTACATCTGGGCGATGCTCGCCGCCGTCGCCACCTTCGTCGGCGGCGCCGTCTTCTCGATCTACGACGGCATCCACACCCTCGTCGCCGGCGAGGAACTCGGCGACCCGCTCATCTCGTACATCGTGCTCGGCGTCGCCTTCCTCCTGGAGGGCTACTCCCTGCGTACGGGCGTACGCCAGGCGCGCGGCGAGGCCGCCCGCTTCGACGCCTCCTTCAAGCGCTACCTCCGCTACACCCCCGACACAGCGGTCAAGGCCGTAGTCCTGGAGGACTCCGCCGCCCTCGTCGGCCTGGTCCTCGCGGCCGGCGGCCTGCTCGGCGGCCAGCTCACGGGCTCGGGGGTGTGGGACGGCATCGCCTCCCTCTGCATCGGCGCCCTGCTGCTCTACGTCGCCTGGGTGCTGGGCCGCTCCAACGCCGAACTCCTCATCGGCCGCCCCCTCCCCAAGGCCATGCGGGACCGAATCCGCGAGGAGCTGCTCGGGGTCGAACACATCGAAGCCGTACTGGAGTTGACGACCCTCGTGCAGGGCCCGCGCGAGGCGCTGGTCGCTGCGAAGATCGACTTCCGGGACAGGTCGACCGCCGCGCAGATCGAGTGGGCCTGCGAACAGGCCGAACAGCGGCTGCGGGAGGCGTTCCCGTCGGTGAACCGGGTCTATCTGGACCCGACACCGGGGTACGCGCAACGCCGGGCGGAAGGGCTCAACCCCTGGCCGTGACGGGTGAGTTGAGTCCCGACCCTCCTCAGCCGAGTCCCGCCTCCGCCAGCAGATACGCCGTCATCGGGTCGTAGTACCTGGGGCTGACGACGTGGTCGTCGAGCGGGACCGCCACCTGTACGGTCCCCTCGGACTCGGCGAGGAAGAGCGCCGGGTCGTTGCAGTCGGCGTACCCGACGGAGTCGACCCCGTGCCGCCCCGCGTACCCCGCCCAGCCGTGGTCGGCGACGACCAGGTCGGGCAGCGGGCGGCCCTCGCGCTCCAGGGCGGTGAGGATCGCCTTCATCGGCTCACCGGAGTGCGTGTGCCAGAGCGTCGCCCCGTGCTCCAGGACGGCCACGTCCGCGAACTGCATGACGTACCCCTCCTCCGTCTGCAGCCCCTCCGGGATCACGACGATCTCGCAGCCCGCCGTGCGCAGGGCGGCGGCCGTGGCACGGTGCACGTCGAGCAGACCGCCCGGGTGACCGGTCGCGAAGAGCACCCGCTGCTGCCCGTCGGCCGCCTTGCGCAGCCGCGCCGCCAGCCGGTCGAGCCCCTCGACCGTCAGCTCCGGGTCGATGGTGTCCTGGCCGTAGCGGTACTCGGGATCGTCGTTCACACCCACCCGCTCCGCCATCACCGCGAGCACGTCCTGCTCGTCGGTCCAGCGGCTGCCGAGCTCCAGGCCGAACCAGTAGTGACGGTCGCCGTTCGCGAGCTTGCGGTAGTGGGAGAGGTTGTTCTCGCGAGGTGTGGCTACGTCGCCCGCGATACGGGTCTTCACAAGGTGATCGACGAGCTCGGCGCGGCTGGGGGTCCCGGGTATCGGCATGGTTCCCATTGTGAAGCAGAGAGTTGTGCGCGTGCCCGACGTCCCGAACGCTGGGATGTGGATCACTCACACCCGCCCGAGTGCGAACCACAGCTCCATCCGTACGTCCGGATCGTCCAGGTCCGCCTCCAGCAGCGCCGCGCACCGGGCGATCCGCTGCCGCACGGTGTTGCGGTGCACGGCGAGCGCGACCGCCGTACGGTCCCAACTCCCGTGCAGGGAGAGCCAGGTGCGCAGGGTCTCGGTGAGCGCGGGGTGGCCGGCGAGCGGCGCGAGGAGGGTACGGGCGTGCGCCTCGGCCTCGCCGTGGGGGAGCAGTCCGGCGAGACCGGCGCGGCCCGAGGCGCCGTGCCGGACCAGCGGGGCGCGGGTCGCCCGGGCGCGGGCCAGGGCACGGGCCGCCTGGGTGTCGGCGGCGGACCAGTCCTCGGGAGCGACGGCGGCGCTGACACCGAGGGTCCAGCCGGGCTGCGGGGCGGGTTCCCGGTCGCCGGGGACGAGGACCCGTACGACGTCCGGCGCCAGGTCGATCAGCGTGGAACCGAGCGCGGCGCCCAGGGCGGAGGCGGCGACGGGGTCGGGGACAGGGGTGCTCCCGGCGTCGGACATCGCGTGCACGACGACCCACCGGTCCCCGCCGAGCAGCGCCGCGACGCCCTCCGGCGGGGCGCCCAGCAGCAGCCGTACGAGCGCCGACGAACGGTCCGCTCCCGTGCGGCTCTGGTGTTCGCCGGTGAGGAGGGAGAGGAGTACGGCGGCGACGGAGGCGATGGTGTGGTCGCCGGGGGCGCGGTCCGGGGCGGCGACCCCGAGGACGAAACCCTGACCGGTACCGAGGGCGTACGCGGCGAGGTGGGCGCCGGGGACGGTGTCGGTGGCGGAGGTGGGGGACGTAGGGGACGCAGGGGATGAGGCCGGAGCGGCGGGTGGTCGTACCACTCGCGCCAGCCCCGCCAACGCCTCCCCCGTCTCCGCCCCCTGCGCTCCCCGTCCCGCCGCCGCGATCTCCGTGCCGTCCGGCCCGTACAGCACGGCCCGGCCGCTCACCCGCTGGGCGAGTTGCCGTAGCACCGAGGGGACCGGATCGGGGCGGGAGGCCGCTGCGGCCAGGCTCTGCTGGGCCTCGGTGACGCGGCGGAGTTCGGCGAGGCGGGCCTGCGCCATCAGTTGCCAGACCGCGCGGGCGACGCGGGAGAACGGGGTCGGCGGCGGGACCTCCAGGAGCGGGAGGTCGTAGTGGTCGCAGGCCGCGACCAGCGATCTCGGCACCGTGTCGTGGACCGGCGCGACGCCGAAGCCGAGGGCCACGCCGCCCGCCTCGACGATCCGGGAGACGTAGTCGGCGAAGTACGTGCCCGAACCGGCCGCCTCCGGGATGTGCACTCCCGCAGTCAGCAGCAGTTCGCCGCCCAGCAGGTACGGATACGGGTCCGGCATCTCCGACGTGTGCGCCCAGTGGATCGCGATGTCGGGGTCGGACGGCCCGGCGATCTGCCGCAGCCCCAGATCCTCGCGGGCCAGGAGGGCGGAGAGATACACGGGTGGAGTGGGCGGAACCGTGAGGTCCGGCATGGTGGACGTTTCCTCCATCACCTCGAGCTCGGATGGATGAAACGTACACTTCGCAGCCGCTTTCCGGCCACCTAGGGTCAGTCGCGACGCAAGCCCCCCAAGACCCCGGCAGTGCGCGAAGGAGGCCCCCACATGGCCGTCGACTACACCGTCATCGTCGTCTACCTGGCCGGCATGCTGGCCATGGGCTGGTGGGGCATGCGCCGCGCCAAGTCCAAGAGCGACTTCCTGGTGGCGGGCCGCCGCCTGGGCCCCGTCATGTACTCCGGCACCATGGCCGCGATCGTCCTCGGCGGCGCGTCCACCATCGGCGGGGTGGGCCTGGGCTACCAGTACGGCCTGTCCGGCGCCTGGATGGTCTTCACCATCGGCCTCGGCCTGCTCGCCCTCTCCGTCTTCTTCTCCGCCCGCATCGCCCGCCTCAAGGTGTACACGGTGTCGGAGATGCTCGATCTCAGGTACGGCGGCCGCGCGGGCGTCATCTCCGGGGTCGTCATGTGGGCGTACACCTTGATGCTGGCCGTCACGTCCACCATCGCCTACGCCACGATCTTCGACGTCCTCTTCGACATGAACCGGACCCTCGCGATCGTCCTCGGCGGCTCCATCGTCGTCGCGTACTCGACGCTCGGCGGCATGTGGTCGATCACGCTGACGGACATGGTGCAGTTCGTGGTCAAGACGATCGGCGTGCTCCTGCTTCTGCTGCCCATCGCGGTCGTCAAGGCCGGCGGCTTCGGCGAGATGAAGGCGAAGCTGCCCACCGAGTACTTCGACCCGCTGGGCATCGGCGGCGAGACGATCTTCACGTACGTCCTGATCTACACGTTTGGCATGCTCATCGGCCAGGACATCTGGCAGCGCGTGTTCACGGCCGGCAGCGACAGGACGGCCAAGTGGGGCGGCACGGTCGCGGGCACGTACTGCCTCGTCTACGCCGTCGCGGGCGCCGTCATCGGCACGTCGGCCAAGGTCCTCTACCCGAACCTCGGCAGCCCGGACGACGCCTTCGCGACCATCGTCAAGGACGAACTCCCCATAGGTGTAAGGGGGTTGGTGCTCGCCGCCGCGCTGGCCGCCGTGATGTCGACGTCGTCGGGCGCGCTGATCGCCTGCGCCACGGTCGCCAACAACGACATCTGGTCGCGGCTGCGAGGTGCCGTACGGCGGGAGGACGACGACGAGCGTGACGAGGTGCGCGGCAACCGCGTCTTCATCCTCGTCATGGGCGTCGCGGTGATCGCCACGGCGATCGCCCTGAACAACGTCGTGGAGGCCCTGACGGTGGCGTACAACCTGCTCGTCGGCGGACTCCTCGTCCCGATCCTCGGCGGACTGCTGTGGAAGCGCGGCACCGCACAGGGCGCGCTGGCCGCCGTGGCCGTCGGCGGCCTCGCGGTCGTCGGCCTGATGGCGACCTACGGCATCCTCGCCAACGAGCCTGTCTACTACGGCCTGTTGCTGTCTCTGGCCGCCTATGTGACCGTCTCCCTCGCCACGCCGGCGACCGACGCGGCCGTACTCGCCGCCTGGCGGGACCGTCTCGCGGGGCGCGGTGCACCAGAACGCGCGTCCGAACCGGTCGCCGCCCACCAGTAAAGTCGTAGTCAGGCGTACAAAACCGCAGGAAAAATCCCATACGCGACGAAGCGTAGGAAAGAAGGCAGTGCCCATGACCAGCAACGAGACGCCCCGCGGCCCGGTCGACTCCTCCCGCACCCCGCGGTACGCCGGACCCGCGACCTACGCCCGGCTGCCGCGCCTGGACGAGGTCGGCACCGCCGACGTCGCCGTGGTCGGGGTGCCGTTCGACGCCGGAGTCTCGTACCGGCCGGGCGCTCGCTTCGGCGGCAACGCGATCCGCGAGGCGTCCCGGCTGCTGCGGCCGTACAACCCGGCGCAGGACGCGTCCCCGTTCGCGCTGGCGCAGGTCGCGGACGCCGGTGACATCGCGGCGAACCCGTTCAACATCAACGAGGCCGTCGAGACCATCGAGGCCGCGGCGGACGAACTCCTGGGCACCGGCGCGCGGTTGATGACCCTGGGCGGCGACCACACGATCGCGCTCCCGCTGCTGCGCTCGGTGGCGAAGAAGCACGGCCCGGTAGCGCTGCTGCACTTCGACGCCCATCTCGACACCTGGGACACGTACTTCGGCGCCGAGTACACGCACGGGACGCCGTTCCGCAGGGCGGTCGAGGAGGGCATCCTCGACACGGAGGCGCTCTCGCACGTCGGCATCCGCGGTCCGCTGTACGGCAAGCAGGACCTCAAGGACGACGAGAAGATGGGCTTCGGCATCGTCACGTCCGCGGACGTCTACCGCCGGGGCGCCGACGAGGTCGCCGACCAGCTGCGCCAGCGCATCGGCGACCGGCCCCTCTACATCTCCATCGACATCGACTGCCTCGACCCGGCCCACGCGCCCGGCACCGGCACGCCCGAGGCCGGCGGCCTGACCTCCCGCGAACTTCTGGAGATCCTGCGCGGCCTGGCATCCTGCAACCTGGTGTCGGCGGACGTCGTCGAGGTGGCACCGGCGTACGACCACGCCGAGATCACGTCGGTGGCCGCGTCGCACACCGCGTACGACCTGATCACGATCATGTCCCGTCAGATTGCCGAGGCTCGTTCGAAGTGACCCACGACCACGACCTGGAACTCCACCCGACCGCGGCTCAGACGGAGGCCGCGCTGAATCCTCCCCCCGGCCGCAACGGCGGTGACCTGGTCGTGGAGACCCTGGCGGGCCTCGGCGCGACGACGGTGTTCGGCCTGCCGGGCCAGCACGCGCTCGGCATGTTCGACGCCCTGCGCCGCTCCGACCTGAGGTACATCGGCCTACGGGTGGAGAACAACGCCGGGTTCGCGGCGGACGCGTACGGCCGCATCACGGGCGAGGCGGCACCGCTGCTCCTGTCGACCGGCCCGGGCGCGCTGACCTCACTGGCTGCGCTCCAGGAGGCGCGGGCGGCCTCGGCCCCGGTGCTGGCGATCAGCAGTCAGATCCCGACCCCCGGTCTGGGCGGCGGCCGCCACGGCTACCTCCACGAACTCCCGGACCAGTCCGCCTCGTTCAGGGGCGTGGTGAAGTCGGTCCACACCGTCCGCACCCAGTCACAGATCCCGTCCGCGATCGCGGAGGCATGGAAGTCGGCGCTCACGGCCCCGCACGGCCCGGTGTGGGTGGAGATCCCCCAGGACGTACTACTGGCCGAGACCCTCCTCCCGGTGGTGACGGCGGTGGACGCGACACCGGAGGACCTGGTCCCGCGCCCCGAACTGACCGCCGTAGCAGCGCACTTGCTGTCGAACGCGGCCCGCCCGGCGATCATCGCGGGCGGGGGAGTCGTACGGGCGGACGCGTCGAAGAAGCTGCGGCAACTGGCCGAGAAACTCCAGGCACCGGTGGTGACGACGCCCGGCGGCAAGGGCGCGTTCCCGTGGACGCACCCCCTGTCCCTCCAGTCCTGGCTGGAGGACCGCCACACGACGGACTTCCTGGAGGACGCGGACGTAGTGCTGGTGGTGGGCTCGGGCCTGGGCGAACTGTCGTCGAACTACCACACGTTCGCTCCGCGCGGCCGGGTCATCCAGATCGAGGCGGACCTCGGCAAACTGGAGTCGAACCACCCGGCGTTGGGCATCCACGCGGACGCGTGGCACGGGTTGCAGGCGCTGCTGGAGACGGTGACGGAGCGGGCGGACGAGACGGCGGCGGGGCGGGTGGGGGAGGTATTGGGCAGGGTCCGGGAACGCATCGCGTCCCAGGAACTGACCCTGGAACAAGGCGTGTTGGAGTCCGTACGCAAGGCGCTACCGGCCAACTCCCCGTCCTTCTGGGACATGACGATCCTCGCGTACTGGGCCTGGTCGGCGTTCGACGCCAAGGGCCCCAACCACCTCCACTCCGCCCAGGGCGCCGGCGGCCTCGGCTACGGCTTCCCGGCGGCGCTCGGCGCGGCCGCCGCGGACCCGACGCGTCCGGTGCTGGCGGTGTCGGGGGACGGTGGCGCGCTGTACTCCATCGCGGAGTTGGCGACGGCCAAGCAGTACGACCTGAACGTCACCTGGCTCATCGTCGACGACGGCGGGTACGGCATCCTCCGCGAGTACATGACGGACGCGTTCGGCGAGGCGACGGCGACGGAGCTGACCCGGCCGGACTATGTGGCGTTGGCGGAGTCGTTCGGGGTGCGGGGGGTTCGTACGTCTCCGGAGGCGCTGGAGTCGGACCTGGCGAAGGCGTTGGGGGAGCCGGGGCCTTCCGTGGTCGTACTCCCGGCTGTGTTGCGGATGTTCGCGGCTACGCACTTGGGGTGACGGGTCCCTCCCCGCGGAAGCGTGACACTTCGGCGCCGAGTGCCACACTTCCGCGGCGCACCCGTGGCCTCACATCCGCGGATCCGGCTTCAGCAGGGCGAACACCGCGCCGAAGGGGTCCGTGAGCCAGGCCATCCGGCCGACCTCCGGTACGTCCGTCGCCGGCATCGGTACGGAACCGCCGTTGGACCGCGCCGCCTCGATCGTGGCGTCGACGTCCGTCGAGTGGAAGTACGGTACCCAGCGCGGGAGTTCGCCCTCGCCGTCGCCCAGCGGTGCGACCCCGCCGAAGGAGGCGTCCTGCTGGTCCCCGGCGCTGGTGCTCAGTACCCGGTACGTCATGCCGGGTGCCGGCATGTCCTGGCTGCGCCAGCCGAACAGGCCCTGGTAGAAGGCGATGTCCGCCGCCGGGTCGGGGGCGTGCAGTTCCGCCCAGAGCAGGGTGTTCGGGGCGGAGGTGAGTTCCAGGCCCGCCGTCCTGCCGGGCTGCCAGAGCGCGAACTGCGCGCCCTGCGGATCGGTGGCCTGGGCCAGCATGCCCTCGCCCATGACGTCCATGGGCTCCATCCGTACGGTTCCGCCACCGGCCGTGACGGCCTGGACGGTGGCCGCGATGTCGTCGGTCTTGAAGTGGATCATCCAGGCGGAGCGCGCCCCTTCCTCGGTGAGCGGTCCGAGGGCGGCGACGGTCTTGCCGTCCACCTGGAAGAACCCGTATCCGCCCGTGTCAGGACCGGCGGAGACGAACTGCCAGCCGAGGACGGCGCCGTAGAACGCGGTGGCCGCGTCGGTGTCGGGGCTGCCGAGGTCGAGCCAGTTGGGCGATCCGGTGATGAAGTCGGTGCCGAGCATGAGGTCCTCCTGGGTGGGGGCGGGCCGGGACGGGAGCCACGATGCCGTCCCGCTCGCCGCCGTCGGCGTACGAGCACCGACAGGACTCCGGTTTCCACCGAACGGCCGAACGGCCGAACGTTCGCCCGTGCCGGCGTCGCGCGCGCTGACAGGCTTCCCGGCATGGGTGGACACGAGGTGGGCGAAGGCGGCCGGGCGGTCGAAGTCGGCGTGACCTTCGGGCTGTTGGCCGCGTGGGCGGTCCACGACCTGGAGGAGGTGGCCGCGATGCCGGGCTGGGCCCGAGGGCACGTGCCCGGGCTGCGGCAGCGGCATCCGCGCGTGCCGGAACAGGTGTGGCGGCGGCTGGAGTCCATGGACGGACGGGAGTTCGCTACGGCCGTCGCCGTGATGGGCGTGGTGGTCGCGGCTGCCGCCGCCGACGGACACCGTACGGCCGGACGTTCCGGCTTCTACCAGGCGGCCCTCAACGGATTCGGACTGCACGCCCTGACACACATGGCCCAGGCCGCCGCCGTCCGTGGATACACCCCCGGGGTGGTCACCTCGCCCCTGGTGGTCGTCCCCTTCACGCTGTGGGCCCGGGGCCGACTGCGGCGGGCCGGTGTCCTGCGTCCCGCGCGACCGCGTGACGTCGCACAGGGGCTGGCGCTCGCCGCGGTGGCCACGGTCGGGACACATGGGGTGGCGCGGCAGTTGCTGCGCCGGGGGCGGACAGCGACAGCAAACCGGACCTGAACTGCCCCTGGATCAGGGAGAGTTCAGGTCCGGTGACTGCTGCCTACCAGATCGCCTCCACCCACTCCGGGTGGTCGATGAACGGGTTCCGGTTGTGCTGGTAGGTGTCGTAGATGACCTGGTTGCGCTTCTCCTCGAAGGCGCTGGGCGGGTCCGCCGCGCTCCAGGCCTTGAGGACGGAGAGCTTGCCCATGTAGGGGTTGCTGCCGTTGCCGACCTTCTCGTTGGGCTCCAGGTCGGCGAAGCCGTCGTCGCCCTCGTAGCGCACGGCCATGTAGAGGATCATGCGGGCCACGTCGCCCCGGTCCGCCGCGCGCGGCGCGAAGGAGTCGGAGTCGACGGTGCTGCCGCCGCCGTTGGTGACCGCGCTGCCGCCGTTGTCGAAGTCCAGGTTGCCGCGGATGCTGTTGACCTGGACGTCCGCGGGACGCAGGTGGTGCAGGTCGGTGCCGGGACCGGTCACCTCGCCGAAGTCGCCGTGGGACTTGGCCCAGGTGTGCTCGCGGTTCCAGTCGCCGACGTCGCCGCCGTTGAGGGACTTGGCGCGGGAGACACCGCTGTACAGCAGGATCACGTTGCTGCTGTTGTTCGGGTCCTGGTCGGTGGCCATGAGGGCGTTCCAGACCGCGGAGTACGAGATCTTCGTGACGTTGGCGCTGATGATCGTGTGCAGCGAGGACTTGAGGCTCGTGCCCGTCTTGCCGACCGCGTTCTTGTAGTACGTCGCGTCGTACGCCGTGGTCGTGGCCGAAGCGGGGGTCGCGGTCAGCGCAGGCGCGGCGAGGCCGACCAGGACGGCTGCGGTGGCCAACGCCACCGATTTCCAGCGGTGCATGCGATTCGCCAACATAAAGAGTGTCCCATCTACGCGGGTTGAATGGGGCGGCAAACGGGAGCGTGACATGCACATGCGGCCCTGTAAATAAACGAGACGTGTCGATCAGGTGACCGGAAGCGACAATTTGCCTCGTGTCTACGCGAGTTGACGTACCAAAACGGCCCCCGACCTTGTGGTCGGGGGCCGTTGGCCGTTCGGCTACGTCGGTGTCACCCAAGTCGGTGTCACTTCACGTCCGACGGGTCCAGCCGGTAGATCGTCGACGTGCTGGTCGTCGAGGTGCCGGTCGTGGAGGACGAAGAACTCGAACTCTTCTCCGTCGACGCGCTCTTGTCGTACGCGCTCTCCTTCACAGCCGTCGCGTTCTTCTGCACCCACGCGGTGATCTCGGTGTTCAGGCTGCTGTTGCCGCCCATGCCGCCGCCACCGAGCTGGATGTAGTGCAACTCGCCCTTCTTCACCAGCTCCTTGAGCTTGGCGAGGGTCATCGCCTTGTCGGAGCCGGTGAAGCCCCACATGGAGATGACGGGCTTGTGGGTGCTGAGGATCAGCTGGCCCGCGCTCTGCGAATTGGACACCGCGAGCAGCCACTTGGCGCCGTCCTGGTGCTTCTCCAGGTACGAGACGAGCGCGCTGGACGTGGTGCCGCCCATGCCGCCACCGCCGCCCGTACCGCCGCCGCCGAAGCCGCCGCGCGTACCGCCGGTGCCGCCACCCGGAGCCGTACCGGTGTCGCCGCCGGTGCCGCCAGGAGCCGTACCGCCGCCGGGGAACTCCCCGTTGGTACCGCCCTGTTGGCCGCCGGTCGTGCCGCCGGTCGGCGCCCCGCTCGGTGCGCCACCGCCCTGCGGCACCTCACCGGTGCCACCGCCGCCCGGCGTCATCCCGCCGGGGGCCTCGCCGCTTGCCTGGCCGCCGCCCTGCTGGGTGCCGCCGCCGGTCATCTCGCCGGGACCGCCCTGGCCGCCGCCGAAGCCGCCACGGCCGCCGCCCCCGCCGCCGGGGCCGCCCATGCCGCCGCCGGTCGACGGACCGGCCGTCGGGTTGGTGCCGCCCATGCCGCCGGTGGTGCTGGAGGCCGCCGGGGACACGGCGTACGCCGTCGGACCGGCCAGGGCCGCGATGATCGCCGCCACGATGGACGCGGTCAGCAGCCGGGCCCGGTTGCCGGAGCCCGAGCGGAACACGAACAGGCCCACGATCGCGAGGACCATGAGGACACCGATCGTCGGCCACAGCCAGGTGTTCCAGCCGGAGGCCCGGCGCAGCACCACGATCGCCCAGATCGCCGTGACCGCGAGACCGGCCGGCAGGACCCAGGACCAGAGCGCGTCACCGCCGCGGAAGGCACGCCACAGCATGACGCCGCCGCCACCGCACAGCGCCGCGATGCCGGGGGCGAGCGCGGTCGTGTAGTACGGGTGCATGGTGCCCTCGGCCATGGCGAAGGTCAGGTAGTGCAGCACGAGCCAGCCGCCCCACATGAGCAGCGCGGCGCGCGTCGGGTCGGTGCGCGGGGCACGGCCGATCAGGGCCAGGCCGGCCACCAGGGCGATGCCCGCGAAGGGGATCAGCCAGGAGATCTGGCCGCCGAGGATGTCGTTGAACATCCGGCCGAGGCCCGCGGTACCGGCGAACGTGCCGCCTCCGCCACCCCCGCCGCCTCCGCCGTTGCCCTCGCCGCCGAGGACGCGGCCCAGGCCGTTGTAGCCCATGATCAGGTTCCAGGCGCTGCCGTCGGTCGAGCCGCCGATGTACGGGCGGTCGTCGGCCGGGACGAGCGAGACGGCCGTGGCCCACCAGAAGCTGGAGACGGCCAACGCGACCGTGGCCAGGGCCAGTTGGACGAGCTTCTGCTTCCAGCCCAGCTTCGACGCGATGACGTACACGGCGAAGACGGCCGGCAGGGCGATGTAGCCCTGGAGCATCTTGGTGTTGAAGGCGAGGCCGAAGCAGACCGCGGAGCCGATCAGCGGCAGCAGCCGCCCGGTGCGCACGGCGCGCAGGCCGAGGGCCGCGGCGCCCACCATCAGCAGGACGAGGAGGGTGTCGGGGTTGTTGTCGCGGTTGATGGCGACCGTGATCGGCGTCAGGGCGATGACCAGCGCGGCGATCGTCGCGGCCACGTGCCCGAAGTACCGCTTCACGGAGGTGTGCAGGATCCAGATCGTGCCGAGCGCGGCGGCGACCTCCGGCAGCATCATCTGCCAGGTGCCGAAGCCGAAGATCCGGCACGACAGGCCCATCACCATCAGGGCGAAGGGCGGCTTGTCGACCGTGATGAAGTTGCCCGCGTCCAGCGAGCCGAAGAACCAGGCCTTCCAGCTCTGCGTGCCGCTGTAGATGGCGCTGCTGTAGAAGCTGTTCAGGCTGGAGCCGGTCAGGTTCCAGGAGTACAGCACGGCCGCCAGGACCAGGATCGCGACGAGCGCGGGCAGCGACCAGCGGGGCGCCTTCTCGGGGGGCGCGTCGACGGGTGGGGCCGGCGGCGGCCAGTCGGCGGACGCGGGGTCGGTGTGGGGGTACGGATCGGTGGCAGATGTCACCCACGCATCGTGCGAAGGCAGGGTGGGTGACTGCTGTGCCGAACCTGGCGGCCGGCTGTGAATTCGCAAAGGGGCGGGTAACGCGTCGTACAACCGTTCCCCAACCCGTACAACCTTTCACGCCTTCCTGTGAGTCAACTCATGCATGACTCAGTCTCTTTGGACATCCCGCCGAGCCAGAGCGGTGGCCGTCGGCGTGGGCGCCGGCGTCCTCATACCCGTGCTGGCCGCCGCCACGCCCGCCGCCGCGGCCACCCCGACGGTCAGCTGTACGTCGGCCAAGGCGGGCCTCGCCGCCAAGCTGAAGAAGGACATCACCGCGGCCCTCGCGACCCGTAAGGGGACCGTCGCGGTCGGCCTCTACGACCGGACCACCAAGACCACCTGCACCCTGCGGGCGACGAGCGCCTACGACTCGGCCAGCACCGTCAAGGTGACCGTCCTCGCCACGCTGCTGTGGGACGCGAAGAAGCACAACCGCACGCTGACGACGCGGGAGTCGACGCTCGCCAAGGCCATGATCACCAAGTCGGACAACACCGCGACCTCCACCCTGTGGAAGCAGCTGGGCCTGACGAAGATCAAGGGCTTCCTGTCCGCCGCCGGCATGACCCAGACCAAGCCGGGCGCGAACAACTACTGGGGCCTGACCCAGGAGACCGTGACCGACGAGCAGAAGCTGCTCAAGCTGGTCACCGCCAAGAACACGGTGCTGAGCGACAACTCCCGTGCGTACATCCTGAAGCTGATGAACCAGGTCATCTCCAGCCAGCGCTGGGGCACCCCGTACGGCGCCCCCTCCACGGTCACCGTCCACGTCAAGAACGGCTGGCTCCAGCGCTCCACGCACGGCTGGCGCGTCCACAGCCTGGGCACCTTCAACGGCGGCGGCCACGACTACATGATGTCCGTGCTCACCCAGGACAACAGCACGATGAGCTACGGCATCACGACGATCCAGGGTGTCGCGAAGGCGATCCACAAGGACCTCGCCTAAAGCCCCTGCTCACTCACCCGCAGCCCCTGCTCAAGGCAATCGCTTTACTACGCGGTCTCCCGCACGTCATCCACTCGTCCTACGGTGACGCCCATGCGCCTGAGAACCGTACTCGCGACCACGACCGCCGGCCTGGCGGCGGCCACCTGCCTCACCGCCGCCGGGCCCGCGACCGCCGTCAGCAACTCCCTCACCGGTAACGCCTGTTCATCGTCCGTCTCGATCGACCGCTTCTCCGACGCGCTCGACCAGACGACGTACGACGGCACCTTCGTCGGCAACTTCTCCGCGCTCGCGGTGGACAAGGACGGCTCACTGGCCGCCCTGGAGGACCGCTCCTCGCTGTTCGACCTGAACGCGAAGACGCTCCAGCCGGAGCGCGCCGTCCACCTCGCCGACGAGAACGGCGCCGACCTCGACTCCGAGGGTCTGGCCATCGACCGCGACGGCACCCGCCTGATCACCTCCGAGACCGAGCCGTCGATCCGCCGCTACTCCGCCGACGGCACGATCCTCGACCGCCTCCCGGTCCCGTCCTCGCTGCTCGTGGCGCCGGCCGGGCGGGCCGTCTCCAACCAGACCTTCGAGGGCCTGACCCTGCTGCCCGGCGGTCACACCCTCCTCGCGTCGATGGAGTACCCGATCGCCGGCGACACCTCGGGCGACGTCCGCTTCCAGACCTGGACCCGGACCAGGGGCGACCACTTCAAGCTCGCCGCGCAGTACGCCTACAAGACCGACGCCGCGTTCCTCGGCGTCCCCGAGGTGCAGGCCCTCCCCGACGGCCGCCTCCTCGTCCTGGAGCGCGGCTTCACCAGCGGCTTCGGCAACACCGTCCGCCTCTACCTGGCCGACCCGCGCCACGCGACGGACACCAGCAGGATCGACACCCTCACCGGTCGGCCCGGAGTCCACCTCATCAAAAAGACCCTCCTCGCCGACATCGCCGACTGCCCGTCCCTCGGCGCCACGGCGAACCAGCCCCAGCCGAACCCCCTCCTCGACAACATCGAGGGCATGGTGATCACGGGGAAGGAGAAGGGCCGCTACAAGGTGCTCCTGGTGAGCGACGACAACCAGAGCACGGCCCAGACGACGCGGTTCTACTACCTCCGGGTACGCGCCTGACAGCTTCGCCTGCCGGATTGTTGCGGAGGGATGAAATCCGTTCCGTTCCGCGTTGGTGCCTTTCGTAGGACCAGCTGATCAAGGGCGAACGGAAGGCACCGCGTGGCAGCGCAACAGGGGGAGACGCAGGGCTGGGCAAGAAGGCTCGCCGGATACGCCTGGCGCTACCCGAAGGACGTCGTCCTGGCCCTCGGCGCCTCCCTCGCCGGCATGGCGGTCATGGCCCTCGTCCCCCTGGTCACCAAGGTGATCATCGACGACGTGATCACCGGCCACACCCGCTCCATGGCACCCTGGGCAGCCGCCCTCCTCGTCGCCGCGCTCCTCGTCTACGTCTCGACGTACATCCGCCGCTACTACGGCGGCCGCCTCGCCCTGGACGTCCAGCACGACCTCCGCACCGAGATGTACGGCACGATCACCCGCCTCGACGGCCGCCGCCAGGACGAGCTGTCCACCGGCCAGGTCGTCGGCCGCGCGACCAGCGACCTCCAGCTGATCCAGGGCCTGCTCTTCATGCTCCCGATGACCATCGGGAACGTCCTGCTCTTCGTGATCTCCCTCGCGATCATGGCCTGGCTGTCCCTGCCGCTGACCCTGATCGCCCTGGCCGTCGCCCCCGCGCTCGGCTTCATCGCCCGGCGCAGCCGCAGCAAGCTGCACCCCTCCACCTGGTACGCGCAGGCCCAGGCCGCCGCGGTGGCCGGTGTCGTCGACGGCGCCGTCAGCGGCGTACGCGTGGTGAAGGGCTTCGGCCAGGAGGACCAGGAGACCGGAAAGCTCCGCGAGGTCGGCCGCCGGCTGTACGCGGGCCGCCTCCGCACGATCCGGCAGAACGCCCGCTACACCCCCGCCCTCCAGGCCGTCCCCGCCCTCGGCCAGGTCGCGATGCTCGCGCTGGGCGGCTGGCTCGCGGTGCGCGGGCACATCACGCTCGGCACGTTCGTCGCGTTCTCCACCTACCTCGCCCAACTCGTCGGCCCGGTCCGCATGCTGGCCATGGTCCTCACGGTCGGCCAGCAGGCCCGCGCCAGTACCGAACGTGTCCTGGAGCTCATCGACACCGAGCCCTCCATGACGAACGGCACCAAGGAACTCCCCGCCGACGCCCCGGCCACAGTCGAGTTCGACGACGTGTCGTTCGGCTACGACCACGAGCGCCCGGTCCTGAACGGCCTCAGCTTCGAGATCCGCCCCGGCGAGACCCTCGCGGTCGTCGGCTCCTCCGGCTCCGGAAAATCCACGGTCTCGCTCTTGCTGCCCCGCTTCTACGACGTCACCCACGGCGCCGTCCTCATCGGCGGCCACGACGTCCGCGAACTCACCCTCGACTCGCTGCGCGCCGCGATCGGCCTGGTCCCCGAGGACTCCTTCCTCTTCTCCGACACGATCCGCAACAACATCGCCTACGGCCGCCCCGACGCGACCGAGGAGGAGATCCTCACCGCCTCCCGCGCCGCGCAGGCCGACCGGTTCATCGCGGAACTCCCCGACGGCTACGACACGACGGTCGGGGAGCACGGCCTCACCCTCTCCGGCGGCCAGCGCCAGCGCGTCGCCCTCGCCCGCGCGATCCTCACCGACCCGCGTTTGCTGGTCCTGGACGACGCGACCTCGGCGGTGGACGCCCGAGTCGAGCACGAGATCCACGAGGCGTTGAAACAGGTCATGCAGGGCCGCACCACCCTGCTCATCGCGCACCGCCGCTCCACCCTCAACCTCGCCGACCGCATCGCCGTCCTCGACGGGGGCCGCCTCGCCGACATCGGCACGCACGACGAACTCCAGGCGCGCTCACCCCTCTACCGCCGCCTCCTCACCGACCCCGACGAACTCGGCGGCGTCTCACCGGGCCACGCCCAGCCCGCCGCACCGGCCGAAGACACCTCCGTACGGGACGAGTTGGACGCGGAGTTCGACGCCGAGCGCGGGCTCACGCCCCGGCTGTGGACCGGTGACCGCGAGCCCAAGGACACCGCGCTGTCCGGGATGCCCGCGACGCCCGAACTCCTCGCCCAGGTCGACGCGTTGCCCCCGGCGACCGACGTCCCCGACATCGACGAGGCACGCGCGGTCCGTGCCGAGGACGCGTACGGACTGCGCCGGCTGCTGCGCGGTTTCGGCACCCCGCTGCTGATCAGCCTCGGCCTGGTCGCCGTGGACGCGAGCATGAGCCTGCTGCTGCCGATCATGATCCGGCACGGCATCGACCAGGGCGTGACCAAGATGGCGATCGGCGCGATCTGGTCCGCCTCGCTGCTGGCCCTCGTCGCCGTGGCGGTCCAGTGGGCGGCCCAGCGCGGCGAGACCCGCATGACGGGCCGTACCGGCGAACGGGTCCTCTACACCCTCCGCCTCAAGATCTTTGCCCAGCTCCAACGCCTCGGACTCGACTACTACGAGCGGGAGTTGACGGGCCGGATCATGACGAGGATGACGACGGACGTCGACGCGCTGTCGACCTTCCTCCAGACGGGGCTGGTCACGGCCTTCGTCTCGGTCGTCACCTTCTTCGGCATCATGGTCGCCCTGCTGGTGATCGACGTACAGCTCGCGCTGGTCGTGTTCGCGACGCTGCCCCCGCTGGTCATCGCGACCTTCTTCTTCCGCCGGGCCAGCGTGAAGGCGTACGAACTCGCCCGTGAGCGCGTGTCGTTGGTGAACGCCGACCTTCAGGAGTCGGTGTCGGGGCTGCGGATCGTGCAGGCGTTCCGACGCGAGGAGGACGGCGGCCGACGCTTCGCCGAACGCAGCAGCAGCTACCGCGAGGCGCGTACCCGGGGCCAGCGGCTGATCTCGGTCTACTTCCCCTTCGTCCAGCTGCTGTCGTCGGTGGCGGCGGCGTCGGTACTGATCGCGGGCGCGGGAAGGGTGGACAACGCCACGCTCACGACAGGCGCGTTGGTCGCCTACCTCCTCTACATCGACCTGTTCTTCGCCCCGGTCCAGCAGCTCTCCCAGGTCTTCGACGGCTACCAGCAGGCGACCGTCTCGCTGGGCCGCATCCAGGAGCTGCTCCAGGAACCGACGTCCACGCGAGCCGCCGACGAACCCCTCGAAGTCCTCTCCCTGCGGGGCGACATAGCCTTCGAGAACGTGCACTTCGCGTACGGCGACGACGAAGAGGCCATCGGGGGAGTGGAGTTGAGCATCCCCGCCGGCCAGACGGTCGCCTTCGTCGGCGAGACGGGCGCGGGCAAGTCGACGCTCGTGAAGCTCGTCGCCCGCTTCTACGACCCGACGGGCGGCCGGGTGACGGTCGACGGCACCGACCTCCGCGCCCTCGACATCACGTCGTACCGCCACCACCTGGGCGTCGTCCCCCAGGAGGCGTACCTCTTCCAGGGCACCGTCCGCGACGCCATCGCCTACGGCCGCCCCGACGCCACCGACGCCGAGGTGGAGGCGGCGGCCCGCGCGGTCGGCGCCCACGAGATGATCGCCACGCTCGACGGCGGCTACCTCCACGAGGTCGCCGAACGCGGCCGCAACCTCTCGGCGGGCCAGCGCCAGCTGATCGCCCTGGCCCGCGCCGAACTGGTGGACCCCGACATCCTTCTCCTCGACGAGGCCACAGCGGCCCTGGACCTGGCCTCGGAAGCCCAGGTCAACCAGGCCACCGACCGCCTCGCGGGCCGCCGCACCACCCTCGTCGTCGCCCACCGCCTGACGACGGCGGCCCGCGCGGACCGGGTCGTGGTGATGGACCACGGACGAGTGGTGGAGGACGGCACACACGACGAGCTGCTCGCGCTGGACGGGTACTACGCCGAGCTGTGGCGCACGTTCGTCGGTGCGCCCGGGGCGGAAGAGCAGGTCACCGCGCCCCGCTGAGGGGCGCGCAACCATGCGACATACGTCTTGCGTCCGTACATCAGTACGCTGTTCGGCTGCTGTGCTGTGCGGGAGGGACGACTGTGGACATGGGTGCGCTACGACGGCGGGTGGCGCTCGGCATGGCCGTGCTCACCGCGTCCGGACTGCTCGCGCTCACGGCCCCCGGCACCGCCGAGGCGGCCGCGGTCTGCCCGGGGCGGGAGGTGGCGACGCTGCCCTTCTCCACCGGCACCGTCCATGTCTTCCGCCGGGGGGACTACGTCTGCGCGTACACCGCCCCCAAGTCCCCCGGCGCCAAGCGCACGATGTCGGTCAGCGTGCAGGCGCGCGGCAACCGCCCGGTCGTCGACAAGGGGCGGTACACGCGCCGGGCCGGACCGGTCACCGTGCACGCCGGTCACCGGTGTGTACGGGTGAAGGGCGCGGTCGGCCGCGGCTCGGTCAGCTCGGGCTGGATCCTGTGCTGAACCGCAGGTCGGCGCCGTAGCCGCACAACCTCCTCTGGTGTGACGGGAGTTGCTCCGATAGCTTCCCGTTCACAACTGCCTCACAGGGGAGACTGCATGCGCAAGGCGCTCAGATGGCTGCTGGCGCTCACCGTGCTCATAGGCACGCTGGGCACAGCCGGGGTGGCCACCGCCGCCCAGGCCGGCCAGGCCAGTCAAACGGCGGACATCAAGGACCAGTTGCTGGCGATACCCGGCATGAGCCTGGTCCAGGAGAAGCCGTACACCGGCTACCGCTACTTCGTCCTGAACTACACCCAGCCGGTCGACCACCGGCACCCGTCCAAGGGCACGTTCCAGCAGCGGATCACCGTGCTGCACAAGGACGTCTCGCGCCCGACGGTCTTCTACACCAGCGGCTACAACGTCTCGACGACCCCCAGCCGCAGCGAACCGACCCGGATCGCGGACGCCAACCAGGTCTCCCTGGAATACCGCTACTTCACGCCCTCGCGCCCCGCCCCGGCCGACTGGACCAAGCTCGACATCTGGCAGGCGGCCAGCGACCAGCACCGGGTCTTCAAGGCCCTCAAGTCGGTCTACACCAAGAACTGGATCGCCACCGGCGGCTCCAAGGGCGGTATGACGGCCACCTACTTCGAGCGGTTCTACCCGCACGACATGGACGGCGTCGTCGCCTACGTCGCCCCCAACGACGTGGTGAACAACGAGGATTCGGCCTACGACCGCTTCTTCACGAAGGTCGGCACCAAGGAGTGCCGCGACCGCCTGGACGCCGTACAGCGCGAGGCGCTGGTGCGCAGGGACGCGCTGGAGAAGAAGTACGCGGCGTACGCGGCCGAGAACGGCTTCACCTTCACCACCGTCGGCAGCCTCGACAAGGCCTACGAAGCCGTCGTCCTGGACTACGTCTGGGGCTTCTGGCAGTACAGCCTGCTCTCCGACTGCGACACCATCCCCGCGAACGCACAGGCCGCCACCGACGACGAGATCTGGACCTCGGTCGACACGATCTCCGGCTTCTCCTTCTACACGGACCAGGGCCTGGACCCGTACACCCCGTACTACTACCAGGCGGGTACCCAACTCGGCGCCCCCACCATCCAGTTCCCGTACATCGAGAAGAAGTACCTCCGCTACGGCTACCAGCCGCCGCGCAACTTCGTCCCGCGCTCCATCCCGATGAAGTTCCAGCGGAACGCCATGCGGGACGTGGACAGCTGGGTCCGCCACCACGCCGACCACATGCTCTTCGTCTACGGGCAGAACGACCCGTGGGGCGCCGAGCGCTTCGCCGTCGGCAAGGGCTCGAAGGACTCGTACGTCTTCACCGCGCCCGGCCTCAACCACGGCGCGAACGTCGCGGCCCTGACGGCCGACCAGAAGGCGCTCGCCACCGCCCGCATCCTGGCCTGGGCCGGCGTCCCGGCGACCACCACGGCACAGGCGAAGCCGCTGGCGCCGTACGACGCGAAGCTGGACCGGCAGGACGTGCAGCGCGAGCCGACGCTCCGCCCGTAACGCCCGTCCTCAACCCCCGTACTGCGCCCGGCCGTCGACGGTCATCCGACTACACCGGCCGGGCGCAGCCCACGGGTCGCGTGCCGCCGAGCTGGACGTACAGGGCGGTCGACGCGGGGCAACTCGCGCGCCGCAGCACGGCCTTGACCACCTTGTACTGCGGCTTCCGCTGCCCCGAGCCGTCGCACGCCGTCTCCCGGACCTGCCCGCTGCCCGAGCCGTAGACACAGTCGCCGACGATCGTGCGGGGCCCGCCCCCGCCACCCGGGTCGCCGGGGTGCGGCGGCTCCAGGTCGCGCATACAGGCGTAGCCCTTCGCCACGGCCACGTCGCCGCCCGGGCCCGAGGACTCCTGGGCGCCGATGTGCAGCACGAAGTCGGTGGTCGCGGGACATGCCGGGCCGCCGCTCACATCCCCGTCGTAGCGGGCGATGACCCGGGCGGCCGCCCGCTCACTGGTGCACGGCACCTCGGTGAAACTCGTCGTACCGAAGGAACTGCACTCGTCGACGGCGAGGAACACCGCGCCGTAGCCGGAGGGCTGAGTGGTCGCGGCCGACGACGCGGCCGCTTTTCCGCCGAGCCGGCCGTCACCCTCACCGGAACCCTTCGCGGCCTGGCAGCCCGTCGTCAGGGCGGCGAGCAGCGCCGCGCACACCACCCCCACGCACCATCTCGCACGCATCGATCCCCCCGACTGCCCCCGCCCAGCGTGACCCGCCACAGCGGGCGCACGCCAGGCGTGCGGGGGGCTTTGGGCCAGTTGGCGGGGGCGGGGCGGGTGGGGAACGTACCCCTAGTACGACAGTCCGTGCCCGACGGGATACAGCACCTGCGCCGGATCATCCGCGCGCTGCACCGCGACCGGGAGCTTCCCGCGCGGCCGGACCCGGCCCGCGATCACCCGTGCCGCCGCCCGGAGTTCGACGTCGGTCCAGGAGTAGGACGCCAAGTAGGCGGAGACCGAGGGTAGTTGGGCTACATCGTAGGGGTTGCGGACGGCGACGGCCACGACCGGTTTCCCGGTGGCGACCAGTTGCTGGACGAGCGTCTTCTGCGCACTGCCCGCCGTGACGTTGTAGGTCGCCACAACCACCGCGTCCGCCTCACGCGCGGCGGCCACGGCCGCCGAGACCGCGGCGGCGGAGGGCTCGGTACCGGTGGACCGGGCGGTGGCCGTGAACCCCAACTCCCCGAGCGCCGCCGCGAGCACACCGGTGGGTGGCCCCGTAGTACCCGAGGGGGAGGCCGGATCGGCGCCGACCACCAGAACCTTCCCGTGCGTACGGCGGGACAGTGGCAGCAGCCCCGCCGAGTTGACCAGCAGGGTGGTGGTCCGCTCGGCGATCCGGTCGGCGGCGGCGAGATGAGCGCCGGTCCCGACCGTGCGGTCCACGCCCGCCCGGCTGGCGTACGCGTCCTCGAACAGCCCCAGCCGGGCCTTCAGCCGCAGCACCCGCAGGATCGACTCGTCGAGCCGGGCCTCGGTCAACTCCCCACCCTGCACGGCCCTGATCACCGCGTTCCAGGCGACGTCCAGGGAGGGCGGGTTGAGTAGTTGGTCCACCCCGGCCTTGAGCGCGAGCACGGGTACCCGGTCGTCGCCGTACTTCTGGCGTACGCCCTCCATCTGGAGCGAGTCGGTGATCACGACGCCGTCGTAGCCGAGTTCACCGCGCAGGATGCCGGTGAGGATCGGGTGGGAGAGGGTGGCCGGGTCTCCGGAGTCGTCGAGGGCCGGGACCATGATGTGGGCGGTCATGATCGAGTCGATGCGGGCGTCGATCGCGGCCCGGAAGGGCACGGCGTCCAGCGCCTCCCACACCTCGCGGCTGTGCGTGATGACGGGGAACCCGAAGTGGCTGTCGACGGCGGTGTCCCCGTGCCCCGGGAAGTGCTTGGCGGTAGCCGCCACCCGGCTGCTCTGGTACCCCTTCACCTCGGCGGCGACGAGACCGGCCACCGCGTCCGGGTCGGCACCGAAGGACCGTACGCCGATGACCGGGTTGGCCGGGTTGACGTTCACGTCGGCGTCGGGGGAGTAGTCCTGGTTGACGCCCATCGCGCGCAGCTCGGCGCCGGCGATACGGCCGAGGGTGCGGGCGTCGCCGCGGGAGCCGCCGGCGCCGATCGCCATCGCGCCCGGGAAGAGGGTCGCGGGTGCGCCGATACGGCAGACGATGCCGTGTTCCTGGTCGGTGGCGACCAGTACGGGCAGCCCTCGGGGTCGGCTGAGGGACACCTTCTGGATGCCGTTCGAGAGGTCGGCGATCTGGTGGGGGTCGCGGGTGTTGTGGGCCCAGGTGAAGTAGATGATGCCGCCGACGTGGTACTTGGCGATCATCTCGGCGGCCGTGCGGACGCCGATCTCGCTCAGGTTGGCATCGATGTCGGCCTGGTCGGGGGCGGTGGCGGAGTGGCCGTAGACCCGCATCACGAACAGCTGGCCGACCTTCTCCGGCAGTGTCATGCGGGAGATCAGCGAGCGGAGTCTCTTGTCGTCGGCGTGGGCGGTGCCGCCGACCGCGAGGGACGCGGTGACGCCCATGGTCGCGGCGAGGACGGTACGTCTGGAGGGCACGTGCGCTCCTTCCGGAGGTGTTCCACTTCGGATTCTCGGATCCGCTGAAGGAAACTTCCAAGACTTCACGAATATCCGGGAAGTTTCTGCCAGTCAAGGGAGCGCACAGTAAACCGGAGGAGGGGCCGCCATCGGCGCAGTTGGAGGGGGGCGCGCCGATGACGGCTTGCTGCCGGCCGCGGTACGGAGGAGAGGGTTTGTCAGCGTTCGCAGCCAGCAGCGAGGCCGACGCCGTACCCCGGAGACTCGTCCGGCAGCATGCCGGTTGGACGGAGGGGAGGGGACGCGGGTTCCCTCCTCGCGGCGGATTACCGGAAGTTGGTGACCCCGTGCACAACGGGACGGATGTGGTCACGCACAGGGACGGACGGGCGAACGGCGGGGACGTACGGGCGAACGATGGTCGTCCATCCCGTGGACGTCCCGGCGGGGTGGCCGACCGCCGCCCGATCATGAGGGCATGCCCGTAGTCGACATCCCCGGTTCCAAGTCCATCACCGCCCGCGCCCTCTTCCTGGCGGCCGCCGCCGACGGCGTCACCACCCTCCGGCGCCCCCTCCGCTCGGACGACACCGAGGGTTTCGCCGAGGGCCTGACCCGGCTCGGCTATCGCGTGGGCCGGACCCCGGACGCCTGGCAGATCGACGGCCGCCCGCAGGGCCCGGCGGTCACGGAGGCGGACGTGTACTGCCGGGACGGCGCGACCACCGCCCGCTTCCTCCCCACCCTCGCGGCGGCGGGCCACGGCAGCTTCCGCTTCGACGCGTCCCCGCAGATGCGCCGCCGCCCCCTCCTCCCGCTGACCCGGGCCCTGCGCGACCTGGGCGTCGACCTGCGCCACGAGGAGGCCGAGGGCCACCACCCGCTGCGCATCAAGGCGTCGGGTGTGGAGGGCGGCGAGGTGGTCCTGGACGCCGGCCAGTCCTCGCAGTACCTGACCGCGCTGCTCCTGCTGGGCCCCCTGACCAGGAATGGCCTGCGCATCAGGGTCACGGACCTGGTCTCCGCGCCGTACGTCGAGATCACGATCGCGATGATGCGGGAGTTCGGGGTGGAGGTCGGCAGGGAGGGTGCTGCCTATGTCGTCCCGCCGGGGGGCTACCGGGCCACCACCTACGGCATCGAACCGGACGCGTCCACCGCGAGCTACTTCTTCGCGGCGGCGGCCGTGACGGGCGGCGAGGTGACGGTCCCCGGCCTCGGCACGGGCGCGCTCCAGGGGGACCTGGGCTTCGTCGACGTACTGCGCCGGATGGGCGCGGAGGTCGAGACGGGCGTACAGGGCACCCGAGTGCGGGGGACGGGCGAACTGCGCGGCCTCACCGTCAACATGCGCGACATCTCGGACACCATGCCGACACTGGCCGCGATCGCCCCCTTCGCCTCGGGCCCGGTCCGTATCGAGGACGTGGGCAACACCCGGGTGAAGGAGTGCGACCGGCTGGAGGCCTGTGCGGAGGGCCTCCGGCGGTTGGGCGTGGAGGTGGCGACGGGCCCGGACTGGATCGAGATCCGGCCGAGTGACGTGCCGGGTTCAACTCCCGCCGCAGGCACGGAGATCAAGTCCTACGGCGACCACCGCATCGTCATGTCCTTCGCGGTGACCGGACTGCGGGTACCGGGTATTTCGTTCGACGACCCGGGGTGTGTGCGGAAGACTTTCCCGGGTTTCCATGAGGCGTTCGGGGTGCTGCGGGGGCAGCTGCCGGCATGAGGGGATGAGTGTGGGATTCGGTGTGGGGTTGGGACTGAAGGCTCCGCTCCTGGCGGGCGAGTTGGTGCGTCTGGAGCCGCTCGGTCATCGGCACGTCGCCGAGTTGGCGGTGGCGGCGGAGGAGAACCGGGGTTCGTACGAGTTCACCTGGGTGCCGAGGGCGGACGAGGTGCGGGCCTATGTCGACGCCCAGTTGGGCAGGGCGGCGACCGGTCAACTCGCGCCGTACGCCCAGGTGTCGACGGCCACGGGGAAGGCGGTCGGTGTCACGGCCTACTGGGAGCCCCGCTCGTGGGTGACGGACGACCGACTCGACGCCGTCGAGGTCGGGTTCACCTGGCTGGCGAATTCGGCGCAGGGCACGGGGGTGAACGCCGAGGCCAAACTCCTGCTGTTCCGGCACGCGTTCGAGGAGTGGGGGGTGTCCCGGGTCGACCTGAAGACGGACGCCCGCAACGCCCGCTCCCGCGCCGCGATCCAGAGCGTGGGCGCCCGCTTCGAGGGCGTACTGCGGAACTGGTCCCGGTCCTGGGCGCCGGGGGAGGAGGGGCGGTTGCGTGATTCCGCGATCTACTCGATCACGGCGGCGGAGTGGGGGGAGTGCAGGGCGGGGTTGGAGGCGCGGGTGCGGGCGCGGTTGGCGCGGGGCAACTCGGGGGCGGACGGGTTGAGTTGACCGCACTCGCCGGTAGGGCGGCGGAAACGTTCCGTGAAGCGTTCGCCTGCTTGTTCCGGCGGTTCAGGCGCGAAGGGCCAACTGGACCGTTCGGAAGACCGGCCGGACCGTTCGGAAGGCCGGCTGGACCGTTCGGCCGGTGATCGGAAACCATCGCCCCCATGAACTCCTACCTCATCCTCCACGGCTGGCAGAACCACCGCCCGAAGGAGCACTGGCAGCACTGGCTGGCCGACCGGCTCGGCGAACTCGGCCACCACGTCGTCTACCCCCAGCTGCCCGACCCCGACGCCCCCGACCTGGACGTGTGGCTGGGTGAACTCGTCCGATACCTGGACGAGTTGAAGAACAGCGACGGTGCCGAGCGGGTCGTCCTCGGACACAGCGCCTCGGCGCTGCTCTGGCTGCACGCCGTCGCCCGCGGGCAGGTCCAGGGCGGTGCGGCGGACCGGGTGCTGCTGGTCGGACCGCCCTCCGGTGCCGTGATCGCCCAGTATCCGGAGGTCGCCGGATTCGCCCCGCCCGCCCCCGGCTTCACCCTCCCCGGAGATGTCCGCCTGGTCGCCGGCGACGACGACCCGTACTGCCCGGAGAACGCCCGCACCGCCTACGGCGACCCGTTCGGCCTCCCCACCGAACTCGTCCCGGGCGCGGGCCACTTGGACCTGGACGCCGGTTACGGCTCATGGCCCGCGGTACTGGACTGGTGCCTGGACGGGACGACACCGCTTGTGGCTCGTCCGGCGTAGGGGTGTCTCCGGGCGGGTCCGTGCGGGTGGGTGCGTGGGTCCGTGCGTGCGATGGTGCCGCTCACGGCTCGTCCGGCGTGACCCCCAGATCACGGACGTGGAGTCGGCGGCGCCGGCCAGGGCGAGGCACCCGAGTCCCGCCCACGGGTTCGTCATCAGGCCGAAGGCCGCCAGCGCGGCGCCCCACGTGCTCGCGCCGAGCAGCATCACCGGACCGGGGCGCCCAGCCGGGTGACCGCGCCGGAGAAGACGGAGGCGGTGATGCCGCCGACCGAGATCGCCGACAGGAACAGGCCCAGCGTGCGCGGATCGCCCCCGAAACGCTCGGAGTTGATCAGCGGGAAGAGACTGACCGGCATCGCGAGGACCGTCGCGGCCAGGTCGGTGAGCAGCGCGCCGCGCACACGCCGACCTGTCGCGCCTAACGGTTGAGGTCGAGCACGGGCAGGCCCCGCCCTTCGTACGCCTTCGGGGCGACGGTGGCGAGCAGGGCGTCCGTGCCCCACGCGGGAAGATGCCGTACAGCGTGGATGGCGGCCGCGATCCCCGGCGGAACGCCGTCGCGGCGCAACTGGGTGACGGCCAGCATCGCCGGGTAGTCGAGGTCGACGGTGTGGATGACGTCGAGCTGGCCGATGTGCTCGGCGATCCCCAGGTGCTCGGCGTCCGCTTCGAGAATCGACAGGACGGGGGCCCAGAGGCGGGTCTCGGGCTCGAAGTGCGCCCGGTGGATCAGCGCGGACACCTGACGACTGCCGGACAGCGCGAGGATCGTGGGCGTGTCCACTACGAGGTGGTGCTGGACCACGCGGCCATGCCCCGCTCGTGAGAGAAGGCGTCACGCAGCTTGCGGCCCATCGCCGCGCTCTCCTCCTCCGTCACCTCGACCCCGAAGTGCTCGGCCAGATAGGCGCGCGTCCGCTCAGCCCGTTCACGCCGTTCCTCATCCGTGAGTGTGGTCTCCGCGAACTCCTGGACAAGGGAGCGGATTGACGTCCCCCGGGATTCGGCGAGGACGGCAAGGCGGTCTCGTACCTCGGCGGGTACACGGATCATGGCATCGGACATGAGGGTGAGTATACGTCGGCGTATACGCACCGGCAGGTGCTCTGCCGGGATCCCTGGCCGGGGTGTGGCGTCACGCGGAGTCGTTGAGCAACCGCGCCAGGTGATCGTGACCGGCGGCCAGCAGTTCGGGCAGCGGGGCGGCGGCCTCGTACCACCGCTTCTCGTACTCCCAGCACAGCCAGCCGTCCCACTCGTGCCGGGACAGGATCTCGACGCACTCGGCGAGCGGAAGGACACCGGCCCCGAGCGGCAGCGGGGTGGTGTCGTCGGCCGACGCGATGTCCTTGACCTGCACGTATCCGAGATACGGGCCGAGCGCGGCGAGCGTCTCCGACGGCTGCTCGCCGCCCAGCCAGGTGTGCATGACGTCCCACAGCGCGCCGACCTGCCGGTGCCCGACCGGCCCGAGCACGCGGAGCGCGTCCGCGCCGGTCCGGTGCGAGTCGTGGGTCTCCAGCAGCACCCGTACGCCGAGATCGGCACCCCACTCCGCCGCGGTACCGAGCCGCCGAGCGGCCGTGGCGTCGGCCTCCTCGACGGTCTGCTCGGAGCCGCCGCCGGGAAAGACCCGTACGAAGGGCGCACCCAAGTCCCGTGCCAGCTCCAGCAGTTCACGGATCTCGGTGAGTACGGCGGCGTCGTCGCCCGGCGCGGCCACCCGCGCATACCCGGCGAGGCCCAGGACTTCGACCCCGGCCGCCTTGAACTCGGCGACCACGTCGGCCCGTTGGGTGGCGTCGATACCGGGGTGCACGGGCTCCTCGGGATGCGCGCGCAACTCGACGCCGTGGTAGCCGTGGGTGACGGCGAGGTGCAGCACGTCGGCCACGGGGAGGCCCGGGACACCGAGGGTGGAGAAGGCGAGCTTCATACTCGGGACCCTACTCGTCACTCACCCGTCCCGTGCAGGTCGAGGCGCCAGTCCTGGCCGACGAGATCCTGGCCGAAGGAGCGGTGCGGCTTCTCGGCGGTGAGGACGAACCCGTGCCGCTGGTAGATACGGCGGGCGGCCCCGAGAATGTCGTTCGTCCACAGCACGAGGTCCCGATAGCCGACCCCGCGCGCGAACTCGACGACAGCCGCGACGAGTTGATCCCCGATCCGCAGCCCGCGCGCGTCGGGCTCGACGAGCAGCAACCGCAGCCGGGCCGTACCCGGAGCGTCGTCCCGCACGCACATCACACACCCCACCGCCCGCCCGTCGAGCTCGGCGATCCACACCCGCTCCAGATGCGGATCGTGGTCCTCGGCGAAATCGGCGACGATCCGCGCCACGAGCCCTTCGTAGTCGGCGTTGAAGTCGTACTCGGCGGCGTACAGCGCCGCGTTCCGCTGCACGATCCAGCCCAGGTCGCCGGGCCCCGGCTCCCGCAGCACGACGTCCTCGGGCCGCGGCCGGTGCTTGTCCGACGCCGACAGGACGGTCCGTACGGTGTGCAGCGCCTCGGCGAGCCGCGGCCGGTCGGCGTCCGGCACGGTCGCGAGCAGCGCCCCCACGGATTCGTCCGCCCGCTGGGCCAACAGCTCGGCGGTCTCCCGCCCCCGCACGGTCAGCGTGACCTGCCGCCGCCGCGGATCCCGCTCCGAGGGCGCCCGCTCGACCAGCCCGTCCTGCTCGAACCGGTTCAGGATCCGGCTCAAGTACCCGGCGTCGAGGGAGAGTTCGGCACGGAGATCGGCGGCGTCCGTACGAGGCGAGTGCGCGAGTTCGTACAGCACGCGGGACTCGGTGAGGGTGAAGGGGGCGTAGAGGTGGCGGCTGTAGTCGAGGGCGCCGATGACGTTCGTATAGAAGCGGTTGAAGGCGCGGATGTCCTGGACGGTCATGATCGATCCCCGGTGCTCGCTCAGGGTAGTTGACTCAGTCAGAGGTATTGCGGTTCCGACGGTAGTACCGGGGAGGGCCGCGCGTCCATGTTTCCGGGCCGCGCGTCCGAGATTCCGGACCGGTCACCGGGACCTAGTCCCACCAGAACCGCCACTGATGCCGCCCCACAAGCCCGCTGGCGTACTCGGGGAACGGTGTCGGGGGATCGTCCACGATGTTGTCGGCGGTCGACAGCACATGTTCCAGGGCGAGTTGCTCCGCGTGCGGGACATCGAGGGGCGGCCGGGCGACGGACACGGTCAGCGCACCCCCGAACCCCGACACGACCCGCGCCCCGAACCGCTCCTCCCAACTCCGCAACAGCGCACACAGCAGGGGAAGCGGAGCCTCGGCAGCCCACTCGACGATCGCCGGCACATCGGCACCACGACGCGCGGGCACAAGGGCCAACTGGCAGGTGTGCACGAAGGGTTCGTCCCCGAGCAGATCCTCTACGGCTCGCTGGGCGGCCTCCGCCGCACTCACCCCGGCACCCGTGTCGGACCCGCCCGCCGCGAGACCGGGCCAGCTCTCGAAGGGCGGCCCGGGGTCGTGCGGCCAGGGCTCGATGTACTCCCGGACGTCGTCCGGCACGCTGTCCGGCAGCACGTCGGCCGCCGCCGGATTCGACCAGTACGGCAGCCGGCGGCGCCGATACTCGGCGAAGTCCGCCGCGAGCACGGCGTCGAGCCGTATCGCGTCGACCGTGCTCAACTCCTCGGGCTGGTAAGGATCATCCCGCCAGCAGATGAACGGATACAGCCCCGTGACTTCGGCAGACTCCAGCAGCCGGGGCCACAACTCGACCAGATCGTCCGGGAGTTCGTCGGAGAACCACACCTCCACCTCCCCTCGCGACTCGAAGCGGCCGGAGGGCGAGGACAGGGACAGTTCGTCGGGGAGTGGGAAGACCATGGCGGGACGATAAGGGGAGGCGCTGACAACGGTGCCGGGGGAGTGGACCCCGGGTTCGTTGCACGCGTCCGTCCGCCGTGCTTGGCTCGCCCGATGAACCTTCTGCTGACGGCGAGCGGCCTGCGCAACGAGACCCAGCGGGACGCACTGCGGGACATGCTGGGAAAGCCGTTCGGGTCGGCGAACGTCGTGTTCGTGCCCACGGCATCGGTCGCCGAGCCCGGCGACCACGGCTGGCTCCTCGCGGACATGAACCGGCTGCACGGCCTCGGCTGGCGGGAGTTCGACGTCCTGGAACTGAACGGCCTGCCCCGGCAACTGGTGCTCGACCGGCTCCTCCACGCCGACGTCATCTACGTCGAGGGCGGCAACCACTACCACCTCGCCCGTAGCATCACCGGAAACGGCCTGGCCGACGGCTTCCTGGAGGCGCTGGAGAACCGGGTCTACGTAGGGGTCAGCGCCGGATCGATGATCTTCAGCCGTCATCTCACCACCCACTCCGCCGACGTCATCGGGGACGCCGCCGACCTCCACGTGCTCGGCGCGACGACCGTGGAACCGCCGTTCGCCCTCTTCGACTGGTACCTCAAGCCCCACCTGTACTCGCCGAACTTCCCCGAACGCGACGACGCCTGGGCCGACCGCATCACCGCGCGGGCGGACTTCCCGATCTACTTCATCGACGACGAGACGGCCGTCCGCGTCAGGGACGGCAAGGTGGACGTCGTCTCTGAAGGCCGGTGGCGGTCCCATCCGTGACACGACGGGTGGTGGGGAGCCCTGGACAGGGGCGCGCCGCTCGGCGGACCGCGCCCCACACCGCTCATCCCGCGAGAAACGCGTCCTCGGCCGCATAGTCGAAGTACTCCGCGAAGTAACCTTCGTCGACCGGAAGTTGGCCGTTCCCAGCCGCTTCCACCAGCCAGTCGAGCGCGGGCGCGATCGTGGTCGCGTAGCTACCGGCCGGCCGGTAGCCGAGCGCGGTGGCGGCGGTGGTGTCGAGGACGATCGGGTGCGCGGAGTCCCACGGGGTACGGCCCAAGTCGGCAGGTGCCGTGTCGTCCAGCAGGACCTCCGCCCACTCATGGCCCAGGTGCCCCGCGATCGTCCGGCAGATCTCCAGCACGCTGGGCGCATCCGGATCCGCGCAGTTGAGAACGCGGGCGCCGGGCCGCGCGGCGACCGTCTCGACGAGCGCGGCGAGATTCGCGGCGGCGGTGCCGTGGACGGCCCCGGCGCCCCGCCGGGCCAGCAGCAAGGCCGTACGGCGGTCCAACACCCGCTTGACGACGGCCCATTCACGCGCCGGGGACGCCCCGACCCCGTGGATCTGCGACGGCCGCACCACGCTGATGGGCAACCCGCTCTCCAACGCGACCTGCTCCGCGGCGACCTTGTTCGCGCCGTATCCCTCGCGCGAGCGGTGGTCGATGTCGGTCGTCGGCGCGAGAGTCGGCTGGGTCTCCGGGATCGGCGCCTCGAAACGCGGCGGAGTATCCGAGTTGACGTGATGGCCCACCGAGTCGACGTAGACGGCCCGGCTGGAGATCAGCACGGTGGACGCGGAGTTCGCGGCGAGCGGCAGCAACGACCGGGCGTCGGCGGCGGTGTAACAGAGACAGTCGACGAGCAGATCGGCACCGGGCCCGAGGGCGGCCCTCACCTGCCCGCCGTCGGTCCGTTCCGCCGCGATGAACTCCCCACCGGCGGCGGCCAGTTCGGCCGGCATCCGAGCCGGGTCCCGCCCGGTGACATCCACCTGCCAACCGGCCTCCAGCAACCGCGACGCGATCGCCCGTCCGACGAGACCGGTTCCACCGAGGATGAGGGCACGAGGCATTGGGGGATCGTAGGCCAACTTCCCGGCGACCGCCCTCGCCGCTTCGGCCGTCATTCCTGCCGCGGCCCGTCCATGCCCGCGCGGTAGGTGCCAGGGGTGATCCCCACCGTCTGGGCGAAGGTCTGGACGAAGGCGCTGGTGGTCGCCCATCCGCAGGCGTGGGCGGTGTCGGTGACCGTGGTGCCCTCGGCGAGCATGACCATCGCGGTGAAGATCCGGACGCGGGTGCGCCACTGAGGGAAGGTCATGCCGAACTCGTCGCGGTACAGGCGGGAGAGGGTGCGCTCGCTGGTGTGCACGCGGCCCGCGAGCTGGGCGAGGGTGCAGGGCTCGCGCAGTTCTTCTTCGACGAGGCGGCAGGCGTCGGCCAGTCGTCGGTCGTGGGCCGCGGGCAGGGCGACGGGCTGGGCCGTCACACGGCGCAGGCGGTCGCGCAGCACTGCCTCGATGTGCCGGGTCTCGGCCGGCGTGAGGGCGGTGCCAGGGAGGGCGGTGCCGGTGAGCGCGATGAGCAGTTCGCGCACCAACGCGTCGACGGCGACGACCGTAGGGCCATCGGCGTCGAGCAGCGGCGCCCTGCCGTGCGCGGGGAAGCCGATGGTGTGGAAGCGACTCCGGCCGTGGAAGCGGTGTTCGTGCCAGGTGTTCGCCGGGATCCACACGGCGCGGTCGTTCGAGGCGATCCAGGAGCCGTGTTCCGTGGTGATCGCGAGCACGCCCGAGCTGACGTAGATCAGCTGGTGGTCGTCGTGGCGATGCCGTTCGATGGTCTCGCCGCCGCCGAGGAACCGTGTGACGGTCGGCGCGACGGGCTCGTGGCGGATTTCCGACATGGATAGGCAGAATACGGGAAGCGCGCCCGGGGTGTCCCCGCCCATCGTGAGTGGGTGACAACGATCCAGGAGACAAGCACTCCCCGTGAGGCGGGCGGCCCGCCCGGACACTGGCGCCGGATGCGGATCTGGGCCGCCGCCCACGCCGTCGACGACTTCTACCAGGGCCTCGTACCCGCCGCGGTCCCCTACTTCGTGCTGCAACGCGACTTCAGCTACGTCCAGGCTTCCGGCCTGGCCCTCGCCGCCACGCTCGGCAGCGCGTTGCCGCAGGTGCCGATCGGACTGCTCGCCGACCGGTTCCGGCTGCGCTGGATGTCGCCGCTGGGGGTCTGCCTGGCGGGTGTCGGGGCGGGCCTGTCCGGACTGACGCCCGCCTACCCGCTGGTCTTCGCCCTCCTGCTGATGGCGGGTGTCGGTGTCGCGATGTTCCATCCGCCCGCGGGCCGCGACGCGCGCCGCGCGGCCGGGGGCAGCGCCACCGCGATGAGCTACTTCGCCGCGGGCGGCAGCGTGGGGTTCTTCGTCGCCCCGGCGCTGGTCACCCCGGCCCTGGACACCCTCGGGATGGGCGCGACCGCGCTGTTCATCCCGCCCGCCGTCCTCATGGGCTTCGTCCTCCTGCGCCACCACAACCGCACATCCGCTACGGCGGTCACGAAGGTCCGGCGCCAGGGCAGGGACCGGCCAGGGCGGTTCGCGGCCCTGACCGCCGTCGAGATCGTGCGGTCCACCATCTCGACCGGACTGAACACCTTCATCGCGCTGTACTGGATCCGTCACCTGGAAGCGAGCAGCGGCCTCGGCGGTCTGGCCCTGACACTCGAACTCGGCGGCGGTGTGGCCGGCACGCTGCTCGGCGGGCGGCTGGCGGACCGCATCGGCATGGTGCGCACCGTACAGATCGGCAACGCGGCGATGCTGCCCGCCCTGTGGCTCATGCTGGTCTGCGACGACAAATACGCCGCGCTGCCCCTCGCGTTGCTGGTCGGCCTGGTCTCGAACATCCCGTTCGCCGTCCTGATCAAGCTCGGCCAGGACTACCTGCCCAGCCGGCCCGGGACCGCCGCCGGCGTCACCCTCGGCCTCGCGATGAGCGCGGGCGGACTCTTCATGCCGCTACTGGGCATCATCGCGACCCACTACGGCCCCCGAGGTGCCCTCGCGGTACTCGCGACTGTCCCGGTGCTCGCGATCGTGCTCTCCACCTTCTTGCGCGAACCGTCCCAGGACGAACCGGTACCCGCCGAGGACACACCCCGCACCGCCCCCTGACGCACGCCGTTGCGCCAGGCCCGGCGCGCGAGCGGCCGCGTACCTGGCGACTCCGGACACTGGCCCCCAACCGCCCCCAACCCCCGCTACTTCCGCGGTACCCCCGAAGACCCCCGAACCATCAACTCCCCCCGAACCGTGGCGATCCCACCAGGCGGCGGCTCCTCCCGCCCCATGGCGATCCGCCCCGCCCGCGCCCCCGCCTCCGACAACGGCAACCGCACCGTCGTAAGCGAAGGCACCGCGTCCACGCTGAACGGCAGATCGTCGAACCCGGCGACCGAGACGTCGTCCGGAATCCGTCGCCCCGACTCCCGCAGCGCCGCACACGCCCCCACCGCGACGGAGTCGTTCGCGGCGACCACGGCGGTCAGCGACGGATCCCGCCGCAACAGCTCCAGCGTGGCCTCGTAGCCCGACCGCCGGTCGTACCGCCCGTGCACGGTCCACCGCGGATCCTCTGCGATCCCGTGCGCGGCCAGCGCCTCGCGGTGGCCCTCCAGCCGGTGTCGCGTCGTCGTCCGTTCCTCCGGGCCCGCGATGTAGCCCAGCCGGCGATGGCCGAGCCCGATCAGGTGCTCGGTCAGTTCCCGCCCGCCCCCGCGGTTGTCGAAGGTCAGCGCGAACGCCCCCGTGTCCGGCGCCGGCGGCCGTCCGCACAGCACCACCCGGGTCCCGGCCTCGCCCAGCTTCCGCAGCTTCGCCGCGACGGCCGCCGCGTGCGGCGCGTTCTCCATCGCGCCGCCGGTCAGCACGACCGCCGCCGCCCGCTGCCGTTGCAGCAGGGTCAGGTACGTCAGCTCGCGCTCCGGGGCGCCGCCCGTGTTGCACACCACGGCCAGCCGCTCCCCGCCCGCCCGGCCGCCCGGCCCGCCGATCTCGCCCTGGATCGCGCTCGCCATGATCCCGAAGAAGGGGTCGGCGATGTCGTTGACCAGGATGCCGACCAGGTCGGAGGTGGCCGCCGCCAGCGCGCTCGCGGGACCGTTGAGCACGTAGTCGAGTTCGTCGACCGCCCGGAGCACCCGCTCCCGCGTGGTGGCCGCGACCGGGTAGTTGCCGTTCAGTACGCGCGACACCGTCGCGGGGGAGACCTGGGCGCGGGCCGCCACGTCCGCCAGGGTCACCGTCATGTTGTTCGTCCTCCGTCGCGCATCTTCGGTCGCGCATCTTGTCGTACGCCGTTGTACATAGGGTGCTCGGTTGTACACGCGCTGCTCACTTGTACACAGGCCGCTCAAAGGAAGCCCCCGTCCGAGCAGACGATAAGGCCATCTACCCCGGTCGTTCGCCCCCTCGAACAACTCGACCCCATCACGGTCTTGTACAGACCAGTGGGCAAAGGCTAGCTTCTGCATATATAGAAAGCGCTTGCTGCATTCTTGGGACGTACGTGGAAACGTGCGTGGACGAAGGGAAACACGTGACACGCAAGACGGTGCGTATCGCCATGAACGGCGTGACCGGGCGCATGGGCTACCGACAGCACCTCGTCCGCTCGATCCTCGCACTGCGCGAGCAGGGTGGTCTAGACCTCGGCGACGGTACGGTTCTGTGGCCGGAACCGATCCTCGTGGGCCGCCGCGAGCACGCGCTGAAGGCGCTTGCCGAACAGCACGGGCTCGACCCTGAGAACGTCTCCACCGACGTCGACGCGGTCCTCGCCGACCCGACCGTCGAGATCTACTTCGACGCCCAGGTCACCTCGGCCCGCGAGGAGGCGCTCAAGAAGGCGATCGCGGCCGGGAAGCACATCTACACCGAGAAGCCGACGGCCACCGACTTCGAGGGCGCGCTCGAACTGGCCCGCCTCGCCGACGCAGCCGGCATCAAGCACGGCGTCGTCCAGGACAAGCTGTTCCTCCCCGGCCTGCTGAAGCTCAAGCGGCTCATCGACGGCGGCTTCTTCGGCCGGATCCTGTCCATCCGGGGCGAGTTCGGCTACTGGGTCTTCGAGGGCGACTGGCAGGCCGCCCAGCGCCCGTCGTGGAACTACCGGTCCGAGGACGGCGGCGGCATCGTCGTCGACATGTTCCCGCACTGGGAGTACGTCCTGCACGAGCTGTTCGGCCGTGTGAAGTCCGTCCAGGCCATCGCCACCACCCACATCCCGCAGCGCTGGGACGAGAACGGCAAGCCCTACGACGCCACCGCCGACGACGCCGCCTACGGCATCTTCGAACTCGACAGCGGCGCCATCGCCCAGATCAACTCCTCCTGGGCCGTCCGCGTCAACCGCGACGAGCTCGTCGAGTTCCAGGTCGACGGGACCGAAGGCTCCGCCGTCGCCGGGCTGCGCAACTGCCGTGCCCAGCACCGCAGTTCCACCCCCAAGCCGGTCTGGAACCCGGACCTCCCCGCCACCGAGGTCTTCCGCGACCAGTGGCAGGAAGTCCCCGACAACACCGACTTCGACAACGGCTTCAAGGCCCAGTGGGAGCTGTTCCTCCGCCACGTCTACGCCGACGCCCCCTACCACTGGGACCTGCTGGCCGGCGCCCGCGGTGTCCAGCTCGCCGAGCTGGGCCTGAAGTCGTCCGCCGAGGGCCGCCGTTTCGACGTACCGGAGATCACCCTGTGACCATCCAACTCCCCGACTCCAAGGGCGGGTTGCGGTCCTACGAGCCGCGCCCCGAACCCCTCGCCGTCACCTCCGGCACCCCCTTCACCTCTCGTACGGTGTTCTCGGCGGCGCACGTCGTCGCCGACCCGTTCGCCGACACGAGCCCCGACTCGGCCGCCGCCGTCGACTGGGACGCCACTCTCGCCTTCCGTCGCCACCTCTGGTCCCACGGGCTCGGTGTCGCCGAGGCGATGGACACCGCCCAGCGCGGAATGGGCCTTGACTGGGCGGGCGCGGCCGAGCTGATCCGCCGAAGTGCCGCCGAGGCCAAGGCGGTCGGCGGCCGGATCGCCTGCGGCGTCGGCACCGACCAGATCACCGGCGGCACCCTCGCCGAGGTGCGGGCCGCGTACGAGGAGCAGTTGGCGCTCGTCGAGGCGTCGGGCGCGCAGGCCATCCTGATGGCGTCCCGCGCGCTCGCGACCGCGGCGAAGGGCCCCGAGGACTACCTGGAGGTCTACGGCCATCTCCTGCGCCAGGCGTCCGAACCGGTCGTCCTGCACTGGCTGGGCCCCATGTTCGACCCGGCGCTTGAGGGCTACTGGGGTTCGTCCGACCTCGACGCGGCCACCGACACGTTCCTCGAAGTCATCGCGGCCCACCCCGACAAGGTGGACGGCATCAAGGTGTCGCTCCTGGAGGCTCAGCGGGAGATCGACATCCGGCGCCGACTGCCGCAGGGTGTGCGCTGCTACACCGGCGACGACTTCAACTACCCCGAGCTGATCGCGGGCGACGACCAGGGCTTCAGCCACGCCCTGCTCGGCATCTTCGACCCGCTCGGCCCGCTGGCGGCGGAGGCGGTCCGCGTCCTGGACACCGGGAACACGGCCGGATTCCGCGAACTCCTCGACCCGACCGTCGAGTTGTCCCGCCACCTCTTCCAGACACCGACCCGCTTCTACAAGACGGGCGTGGTGTTCCTGGCCTGGCTCGCGGGCCACCAGTCGCACTTCACCATGGTCGGCGGCCTCCAGTCGGCCCGCTCCCTCCCGCACTTCGCCCGCGCCTACGAACTCGCCGACGGCCTGGGCCTGTTCCCCGACCCGAAGCTCGCGGAGGAACGGATGAAGAACCTGCTCGCCCTGTACGGAGTGACCCAGTGAGCAATCCCGAGTTGGCGCGCTTCTCCATCAACCAGATGACGGTGAAGCAGCTGTCGATGCCCGAACTGGTCGACGCCTGCTTGGAGTTGGGCGTCCCCGGCGTCGGCCTCTGGCGCGAGCCGGTCCAGTCGTACGGCCTGGAGGAGACCGCGAAGCTGGTCCGCGACGCGGGGCTCGCGGTGACAACGTTGTGCAGGGGCGGCTTCTTCACGGCGATCGACCCGGACGAGCGGTCCCGCGCCCTGGACGACAACCGCCGGGCCGTCGACGAGGCGGCCACCCTTGGCACGGACACCCTCGTGCTCGTGTCGGGCGGTCTCCCGGCCGGTTCCAAGGACCTGCACGGCGCGCGGGAGCGGATCGCCGACGCGCTGGGGGAGTTGGGGCCCTACGCCGAGGAGCGGGGCGTACGGCTGGCCATCGAGCCGTTGCACCCGATGTTCGCCTCCGACCGCTGTGTGGTCTCGACGCTCACCCAGGCCCTCGACCTCGCCGAGCGCTTCCCCGCCCAGCAGGTCGGCGTCACGGTGGACACGTACCACATCTGGTGGGACGACCGGGCACCCGAACAGATCGCCCGGGCGGGCGCGGGCGGCCGTATCCACACCTTCCAACTCGCCGACTGGACCACCCCGTTGCCCGAGGGTGTGCTCAACGGCCGCGGGCAGATCGGGGACGGCGCGATCGACATGCGGGAGTGGCTGTCGTACGTCGAGGCGGCCGGGTACACCGGGTCCGTCGAGGTCGAGCTGTTCAACGACGGACTGTGGGCGCGGGACGGGCGCGAGGTGCTGGCGGAGACGGCGGCGCGGTTCGTGGAGCACGTGCTGTGAGCCGGTGAGGTGTGCGTGGGGCTCCCGTGCGGTGGGTGGACTCACCTGTGCGGGAGTCCCACTCCTGGAAAATGGCCGGCTGCCGACTCGACGTACTAGACCCGACCACCCTTGACGGCACCGACGAACGCCGCCCAGTGGTCGGTCGAGAACACCAACGCCGGGCCGGTGACGGCCTTGCTGTCGCGGACGGGCACACCGGCGTAGCCGCGCGCGACCTCAAGGCACTCGCCCTGATCGCCGCCGCTGTGGCTGGACTTGTACCACCCGGTGAGTGCGGACGAGTCGGAGACGATGTGCTCACTGCTGACCATGCGCGTGTTCCTCCGCTGCCGCTCTGACGAGGGCCAGTGACTCTTGCTGCGACAAGGCGTCGCCCAAGACCAGAGCGTAGGCCGTCTGGCCGGCGGTCACCAGCGCTGGATCATCCATCAAGTTGCCGGTGAGGAAGCCCTCGGCGTAGGCCACCGGGGCCGAGTCGTCGAAGCTCATGAGCGTGAGCAGGCTCTGCTGGAGCGCGTGTGCTCCGACGCCGAACGGGAGGATGTGCAGTCGCATGCGCCCCGCTTCAGCCAAGTCGCCGATCTTGTGCAGTTGTTCGGCCATCACCTGAGAGCCGCCAACCCGGCGCCGCAGCACGGACTCGTCGAGCAGCGTCCAGACGACCGGGTTCAACGGGCCATCGAGAATCCGGGCACGCTTTGTTCGAATGACAACGGCCTCGTCAAGTTCCGCCGCGGTGTGGTTCGGCCGGTACGCGCGGAACAACGCACGCGCGTAGTCGTCGGTCTGGAACACGCCTGGAACGAGCGAGAGAGCGAACTGCTGGATGAGCGTGGCCTGTTGCTCCAGCTCGGCCACGGCTGCGAAGTGGTCCGCGTACTTCGACTCCAGGTCCTCCAGCCAGCGAAGGAAGAACCCGTCCGTCGCCAGCGCCTGATCGATCCGCCGTGCGTCATCGGGCCTCGGCAGCCGCCTCCCCGACTCCCAGTGGCTGATCAGCGTCGGCGAGCACACGACCAGCTCACCCAGTTCCTCCTGCGTCAGACCGGCCGCAAGTCGCCGCAGCCTCAACTCCTCCCCGTACTTCTCCCGTTGCGTCCGAGGCGAACGAGATTCGGTCATGGCCGCGACCCCCAACTTGACGTACGCGCTGTCAACCTCCAGGTACTGGCAGCGTAGCCAGCGCCGACCCCACTCTGTGACTGATTCGCCACAGCTCGCAGTCGAGGGAAAGCAGGAGGTCACCGTGTTCGCCCGCATCGCCCGGTTCCTGAAGCCAAGGCGCTACCGCCCCTATTCGTGTCCGTACGTCGGCGGCTCCACCCGCTACGCCACCGGAGAGCGCGGGGACGGTGCGTGCCCGCCCACCCCGTCGTACGAACTCCGCGGTGTCGGCATGGGCTCGCTCGGTGTTTCCCGTCGGGAGGGCGGCAAGTGACCCTCCAAGGACGCCTGTTGCCCTGGACCACCTTGGACGGAAACCCCTGTTACGTCGTCGGCGACGGCGCCGGCTACGTATCGCGCATGGCCGACGACGTCGAAGACGTACAGCTGGGGATGGCCGACGAACTGCTCGGGCACGCCGATGCCATCCTCGCCGCGCACCGCGCCACCGGTGCCGAACTGCGCTATCTGGCAAGGCGGTTGGTCGAGTCCCTGAGTAATGTCCGGCGGATCGCGGAGAGCCGGGGAGCCCGGTTGGAGAAAGGCGGTGCCCTGGTGCTCCAGCACACCCCCGCGGCGATGGAGCACCCGGCACCGAATGATCAGGATGCGGGGTGAGCGCCGGAACTGTCGTTAGCGGAGAGTCCATGCGTGGTGTTGGTTCTCCGTCTACTCAACTCCCCGCATCCGGTACTCCCTCGGCGACAACCCGTACGCCTGGCGGAACGACCGCGTGAAGTCCGCCGCGCGCAACAAGCCCCAGCGGGCGGCGATCGCGCGGATCGGGGTGTCCCGCAAGGCCGGGTTCGCCAGGTCGCGGCGGGCACCTTCCAGACGTTGCGTACGTATCCACGCCGCCACCGTCTCGCCCCGGGCGTCCTCCTGGAAGAGGCGGTGCAGATAGCTCAAGGAGATGTGGTGCGCGGCAGCCACCACCGGCGGAGTCAGCTCCGGATCGTGCAGGTTGTCCCGGATGAACGCCCGGATGCGTGCGATCAGGGTTCGGTGGCGCGTCTCCGGCGACAGCGCGGACTCCGCCTCCAGCACCTGCGCGAACCACGCCGCCACCAGGTCCACCACCACCGTGCCCAACCGCGTCGCGTCCGACGGCCGCAGGGACTCCGCCTGCTGGTCCAGGCCGGCCAGGAAACCCGTCAGCAGCGCGCCCGTACCCTCCCGGCCCGACAACCGCCTGCCCAGCAACGGCAGCATCCGGTCCGGGGGCATCGGCATCAACGCCTTGGGGAAGTCCACTCCGACCCCTGCGATCGCCCGCTGTCCGTCCGCCGGCGACGGGTGGACGTCGTACGGGCGCGAACTGTCCGTCACCCACAGGTCGCGCGGGCCGTAGAAATCGGTCCGGCCCACGTGGTCCAGGCCCAGGCCGCCGCCGAGCACCAGCGTCAGGTGGTACGTCTCCGGGTCGCACTGCCGCACCAGCTTCTCGGTCCGTACGAAGCGCGCCGGCAGCAACGACGTGGGCCACACATACACCGGCCCCAGCTCCATCATCCGCTGCTCCGCCCAGAAGTCCCCGGCGTGCTCGCTGCTGATGTGACTGGGCGCGATCGCCTGATGGGTCAACTCCCGCCAGTACTCGAACCGGTCCTCCACCGGCACGTCGTCACTCCGGAACAACGTCCCGATCATCCGGCCGCCCCTCTCCGTGTCTTCGTCGTCTCCGTCAAAAGAATCTTGGAAGTCCGTACAACCCTGCCCGCACCGAGCGGGTCGTACTTGACATCAGGACTCTTGGAGGGGGATCTGGGGGGATCGTGGGGGTCCTGATGGTGGAGGGGAAAACCCGAGGGGGCACGGTCGACGGACCGGGCCCCCTCGAATTTGACAGCGTTACACATTCTCCCGGACTGTCACACCTCTAGAAGAACACCCCGCACCGCAGCAGCACGTTCGCGTACGGCCGTGCCTCGCCCGTCCGTACGATCAGCCGCGCGTCCGCCGACAGCTCCTTGAGCCGCTCGTGGGAGACGAGGTCCAGGTCGGGGAAGCGCGCGTCGAGCAGGGCCGTGGCCGCGCGATTGGCGCCGCGTACCTCGCTCGCCGCCGTCGCGCCCTCCACCACCAGCTCGGCCAGCAGCCCGTCCAGCACCTCCTCGAACGACGGCACCCCGGCCCGGAACGCCAGGTCCACCACCCGGGGACCCCGGGGGATCGGCATCCCGGCGTCGCACACCAGCACCCCGTCCCCGTGCCCCAACTCGGCCAGCGCGCCGGAGAGATGACGGTTGAGAATCCCTGCCTTCTTCATAGCGCGGCGACCTCGTCCGCCGTGGGGAAGGAGTCCTGGGCGCCCTTCCTCGTGACGGCCACCGCACCGACCCGGGCCGCGTACGCGGCGGCCTCGGCCAGTTCGGAGCCCGTGCCCAGCTTCCAGGCCAGCGCCGCGGTGAAGGCGTCGCCCGCGCCCGTCGTGTCCACGGCGTCCACCTTCACGGACGGCACCCGGGTGACCCCGTCCTTGGACGCCACCAACGCGCCCTCAGCGCCCAGCGTCACGACCACCGAACGCGGCCCCTTCGCCAGCAGGATCCGCGCCCAGTCCTCGGGCCGCTCGCTCACACACGCGTCCCCGAGGATCACCTTCGCCTCGTGCTCGTTGACGATCAACGGGTCGCAGGCCGCCAGGACTTCGGACGGCAGCGGCCGCGGCGGCGACGGGTTCAGCACGAAGCGGCTGCCGTCCGCCAGATTCCGTACGACCTCCACGACCGTCTCCAGCGGGATCTCCAGCTGTACGGAGACCACCCGCGCGGCCTGGAAGAGACACGCGGCGGCCTGGATGTCGACGGGGAACAGCTTTCCGTTGGCCCCCGGCGACACCACGATGCTGTTGTCGCCGGACGGGTCCACCGTGATCAGCGCGACCCCGGTCGGCGCCCCGCCGACCAGCACGCCCACCGTGTCGACACCGGCGGCCCGCTGCGAGTCGAGCAGCAGCCGGCCGTGCGCGTCGTCGCCGACCCGGGCCAGCAGGACCGTACGGGCTCCCAGCCGGGCGGCGGCGACCGCCTGGTTGGCGCCCTTGCCGCCGGGGTGGACGGCCAGGTCGGAACCGAGGACCGTCTCGCCGGCGGCCGGCCGCCGCTCGACGCCGATCACGAGGTCGGCGTTGGCCGATCCCACGACCAGGAGGTCGTAGTCGTACATCAATTGACTCCCCACAGTGGTGACTTGGAGCGTTGATCCGGTCGTTGCCGGTGTCGTGGTCAGCCGGTGAACCCGGCCACGTTCTCCTTGGTGACCACCTTCACCGGCACCTTCACCGCGGACTCCACCTTCTTGCCCTGGGCCGCGCGCAGCGCGTTGTCCACGGCAATCTTGCCGAGTTGGCTGGGCTGTTGTGCCACGGACGCGTACAGCGTGCCCTGCTTGACGGCGGTCAGACCGTCGGGCGTGCCGTCGAAGCCGATGACCGAGACCGACTTTCCGGCCTTGGAACCGAGCGCCTTGATCGCGCCGAGGGCCATCTCGTCGTTGGCGGCGATGACGCCCTGGACGTCGGGGTGCGCCTGGAGCAGGTTCGACATCACGTCGAGGCCCTTGGTGCGGTCGAAGTCGGCCGGCTGCTGGGCGAGGACCTGGATGCCGGGGTAGGCCTTCAGCCCCTTGGCGAAGCCCTCGGCCCGCTCGCGCGCCGCCGAAGTACCCGCCTGGCCCTGGAGGATGACGATCTTGCCGGTGCCGCCCAGCTTCTCGGCGACGGTCTTGGCGGCGAGTTCACCGCCCACGACGTTGTCGGAGGCGACGAGGGTGTCCACGGCCGCCTTGTTGACGCCCCGGTCGACGGCGATGACCGGGATCTTCGCCTTGTCGGCGGCCTTCACGGAGTTGCTCGCCGCGTCCGAGTCCACCGGGTTGACGATGATCGCGCCGTAGTTCGAACTGGTGAAGTTCTGGAGCTGGTTGGCCTGCTGCGAGGCGTCGTTCTGCGCGTCCGTGACGGTCAGGTCCAGGCCCAGCCTCTTCGCCTCGGCCTGCGCACCGGCCCGGATCTGCACGAAGAACGGGTTGTTGAGCGTGGAGAGCGACAGGCCGAGCTTGGGCTTCGACGTCGTGGAGGAGTCGTTGTGCAGGAAGGAGGTGGCACCGACGATCGCGATGGTGACGACGGCCGCGAGCGCGTACGTGGTCGCCTGCTTGCCCTTGCTGCCACCGCCACCGCCCGCACCCGCGACGGGAGTCGCGCCCGCCTTGCGCCGCACGGTGTCCAGCAGGACGGCCAGCGCGATCACGACACCGATGACGACCTGCTGCCAGAACGCCGACACCGAAAGGAGGTTGAGGCCGTTGCGCAGCACCGCGAGGATCAGCGCGCCGATGAGCGTGCCGGACGCCTTGCCGGTGCCGCCCGCGAGGGAGGCGCCGCCGATGACGACCGCGGCGATCGCGTCCAGCTCGTACCCGTCGGCGGCCTGCGGCTGCGCGGAGGAGAGCCGGGAGGCGAGGACGATGCCCGCGGCGGCGGCGAAGACGCCGGACAGGGCGTAGATGGCGAGCTTCTGCTTGGAGACGCGCAACCCCGAGAGCCGCGCGGCCTCTTCGTTGCCGCCGATCGCGTACATCGAGCGGCCGATGTACGTCCGCCCGAGGATGAAGGCCGCGACGAGCCCCATCGCGATCATCACCAGGACCGGCACGGGCAGCCAGCCGCCCAGCGTGTCACCGAGGTGCGAGACCGAGTCCGGGAAGGCGATCGGGGAACCCTGCGAGATCACCAGCGACAGACCGCGCGCCACCGACAGCATCGCCAACGTCGCGATGAACGGCGGCAGTTTGCCGTAGGCGATGAGGAAACCGTTGACGAGACCGGCCGCGATGCCCGTGGCGATCGCGAGGATCACGGCGAGGAAGACCGGGACGCCGTGCTGGGTGGCGCTCCAGGCGAGGACGGTGGCCGAGAGGGCCGCCACCGAACCGACCGACAGGTCGATGCCCGCCGAGACGATCACGAAGGTGACACCGAAGGCGAGGATGGCGGTCACGGCCGCCTGGACACCGACGTTGAGAAGGTTGTCGGTGGTCAGGAAGTCGCCGGACAGCGCCGACATGGCGATGACCAGGACGATGAGCGCGGTCAACGCGCCGTTGTCGAGCAGCAGTCGGCGGATCCCCGTGGCGCCACTCGCGCCCGGCGTGCTCTTGAGCGTTTCAGTGGCCACGGTGGCCCTCCACAGCGGTAGTTGCTTGAGCGGTGGTCGCTTGGGTCGGTGTGCTGGGTGTGCTGACGGCGAGTGCCATCACGGAGTCCTGCGTGGCCTGTTCGGCGGATAGCTCGCCCGCGATGCGCCCCTGAGCCATCACGAGCACCCGGTCGCTCATGCCGAGAACCTCGGGCAGATCGCTGGAGATCATGAGCACGGCGGCACCGGCGGCGGTCAGTTCATTGATGAGCTGATAGATCTCGACCTTGGCGCCGACGTCGATCCCGCGCGTCGGCTCGTCGAGGATCAGCACCTTGGTGTCGGCGAGCAGCCACTTGCCGATGACGACCTTCTGCTGGTTGCCACCGGACAACGTCCGTACCTGCTGCCCGAGTCCGGCCATCCGCACGCCCAGTTGCTTCGCGATCCGCGCCGCGGCCTCGCGCTGCCCCTTGAGGTCGACAAGCCCACCCTTGGTGGCGGCCCGCATGGTGACGAGCCCGAGGTTCTCCTCCACGGACTGGTCGAGGACGAGCCCCTGCCCCTTGCGGTCCTCGGGCACGAGCCCGATCCCCGCGGTCATCGCCGCGTTGACGTCGTGCCCGCGCAACGCGGAGCCGCCGACCTTCACGACCCCCGTGTCGTACGGGTCGGCCCCGAAGACCGCGCGTACGACTTCGGTACGACCGGCCCCGACGAGCCCGGCGATGCCGACGACCTCACCGGCGCGCACCTCGAAGCTGATGTCGTGGAAGACCCCGTCCCGGGTGAGCCCCTCGACGGAGAGCAACGCGGCGCCGGTGTCCGGTCGTTCACGCGGATACTGCTGCTCGATCGACCGCCCCACCATGAGCCGTACGAGCTCGTCCTCGGGTGTCGTGGCAGGCACCTGCCCCACACTCTTCCCGTCCCGGATGACGGTGACGCGGTCCCCGAGGGCGGCGATCTCCTCAAGGTGATGGGTGATGAAGACGACCCCGACCCCGTCGGCGCGCAGTTGACGCACAATCGCGAAGAGCTTCTCGACCTCTTCGGAGGTGAGGACGGCGGTCGGCTCGTCCATGATCAGCACGCGCGCGTCGAGACTGAGCGCCTTCGCGATCTCGACCATCTGGAGCCGCGCGATACCGAGTTCACGGACACGCGCGCGTGGAGACACGTTCACGCCGACCCGCTCCAGCAGAACGGCGGCATCGGCCTCCATCCGCTTCCGGTCGATCATCCCGAGGCGACGCGGCTGCCGCCCCAGGAAGATGTTCTCGGCGACCGTCAGATCGGGAACGAGGTTGAACTCCTGGTAGATGGTGGCGATCCCGAGCCGCGCGGAGTCCTGCGCACTGTGGATGCGCACCTCCTCGCCACCGGCCAGGATGCGGCCGCCGTCGGGGCGGTAGGCGCCGGAGAGCATCTTGATGAGGGTGCTCTTGCCCGCGCCGTTCTCACCGAGCAGCACATGGACCTCACCCCGGCGCAGATCGAAGTCGACGCCGTCCAGCGCGACGACACCGGGGAAGGTCTTGCGGATGCCCTCGATGCGCAGCAACTCGTCGTCGTTGCTCACGACTGGCTCCTTCGAATTCGGACGGGAGGTTGGGAGGGGTACGGCTCGCCGCACGAGCGGCGCACGACGAGCCGGGCGGGAAGGGTGACGGACGGCGGGGGCCGCCCTTCGATCTGGTCGACGAGCGCACGCACGGCGGCCCGCCCCAACTCGCCCGTGGGCTGGGCGATGGCGGTGATCGGCGGATCGGTGTGCACGAACCACCGGATGTCGTCGAACGCGGCCAGCGCGAGATCCTCCGGAACCCGCAACCCACGCGCGCGTACGGCGTCCAGGGCACCCAGGGCCATCAGGTTGTCGGTGGCGAACACGAACTCGGGCGGCTCGGGCAGATCGAGGAAGCCCTCGGTGACCCGCCGCCCGCTCTCGACCTGGAAGTCGCCCTGCCCGATGTAGACGTCGGGCAGGGGGATCCCGTATTCACCGAGCGCGTCCCGGAAGGCCGCGACGCGCTCACTGCCGGTCGTGGTGGCAGCGGGCCCCGCGATGATGGCGAGCCGGCGATGCCCGAGCCCGTGCAGGTGGGCGACGAGATCCCGGATGGCGGCCCGCCCGTCGGCCCGCACGACGGGCACGTCCAGGCCGGGGATCCACCGGTCCACGAACACCATGGGGGTCCCGGCACGCGCGGCGTCCAGCATCCCGGCGGAACCGCCGTCGGTGGGGGAGAGGAGCAGCCCGTCGATACGACGGTCCAGCAGCGTCCGCACGTGGTGGTCCTGCAACTCCGGCCGCTCGTCGGCGTTGCCGATGATCACGCTGTACCCGAGGGCGCGGGCCTCCTCCTCGACGGAGCGGGCCAGCTCGGTGAAGTACGGGTTGAGCACGTCGCTGATGACCAGGCCGAGGGTGCGGGTCTGATCGGTACGCAGCGAACGGGCGACGGCGTTCGGGCGGTAGCCCAGCACCGCTACGGCGGCCAGCACGCGGGTACGTGCGTCGTCACTGACCGACGGATGGTCGTTCAGCACCCGCGACACCGTGGCCACGGAGACCCCGGCCTCGGCGGCGACGTCCTTGATGCTCGCCATCGTCGTTCCACCTCCTCGTGGAATCGATTACATGGAGGATTGGAATCGATTACATGCGAGTTAACAAGGGGGTGTGACCGGATTGTGATGAACGGGATGGGGGTGGGTGTCGTTGCGTGCGGAGGGGCTGCTGGGCGACCCCGGGGCAGGGGGATCGGGGGAGGTTACGCGCTTTCCCGTTCCGTCAACCGTGATCGCTTGACCCGTCCGCCCCTCGCTCGGGAGCATCAACCCAGAAGCGGGGTACTGGCAGTGCCATGGCGGAGGGGAACCCGGACCATGAAGGTCACCAAGCTGGTCAGCACGTGCGACATCAAGGACTGCCCGACGATCTATGCGACGGATCGCGGCACCTACCTGGTGCAGGGTGAGACGCCGACCGACCATGGGCTTGAGATCCCTGCTCATGAAACCCTGGTCGAGATCCCGATGGAACTGATCCAGAAGGCCATCCGTGACAACCTCGTCTAGGACCCTCGGGGACCTCTTCGACACATTCGAGCGAGAGGCGTTCCGCCTCGAAACCCTCGACGACTACAGCAAGTCCGGAAACGTCGACGCCTATCACGCTTTCCTGGCCGGGGAGCCGCGGCCGGACGACTACAACGCGGGCTGGGTCGACGAGCTCCGATCGCACACGGAGCAGGGGAAACGGATCTATCGGGTTCACATTCTGCTCCGCCCGCTCTCGGACTATCTCAGGTTCGAACTCGGGTGGGGGTACCAGAAGAACATGTCAGGGGGCGAAGAGTTCTTCATCCTCGACATCACCGACAGATCCAACCCTCTGGAGAACGTGCCGGACTTCTGGTTCTTCGACTCCGAGTCCGTGGCGGCCATGAACTACGACGGAACCGGGAAATTCCTGGGCGCGGAAGTCCTGTCGCCGGAACGAACGGCTGAATTCAGGCGATTCCGTGACCTGGCACTCGCACAGGCGGAGCCGTTCACCGAATGGTGGGCCAAGTACCGGGCGTGAACAGGGCACAGCTTGGAGCCGCGCTGAGGGCGCTGCGAGTGGCATCCGGGAAGGAAGCCAAAGCGGTGGCCCGCAGCGCCCTCATGTCTCCGTCCAAACTGTCCAAGATCGAGAATGCGAAGCTCGCAGCCGGCGCGGCGGACATAGAGCGCATCCTGACTGCCATCGGAGTGTCTGACGAGGTAAAGGCGGAGTACACCGAGGCCGCACGAGTATCGGCGACCGAGGCGACAGCATGGCGTCTCCTCAAGCGGATGGGAGTCCATAAGGGTCAGCAGGCCGCCAAGGCTCTGGAGACTCAGATGTCGACGCTGCGGCTGTTCCAACCGGCCCTGGTTCCTGGTCTGCTCCAGACACCGGAATACATCCGGGCCATTCTGCAACGCCACAACCTAGGTGAGGACGCACTCACCCGTACGATCAACGGTCGACTTGAACGTCAAGCGGTCCTCTACGACAACAAGAAGTCACTGCGGTTCATCATCACCGAACCTGTCCTGCGGTGGCGAATCGTCCCGCCGCAGATGATGGCTGCCCAGCTCGACCGCATCGTTTCCATTTCGCGGCTCTCTCACGTAGATATCCGGGTAGTTCCCCTGCGGGTTCAGCAGCGCGATATCGCGAATCACGCATTCGTCATTCGCGACGACCGAATGGTCACGATAGAAACGGTCCACGCCGAGGTGGTCGTCACGGACCCCAGAGATGTAGAACTCTACGTCGAAAAGTTTGAGGGATTCGAGCGAATGGCGTTGTCCGGTGACGGCATGCGGAGCTTCATCGAGACCACCCGCGACGACTTCTTGCGGGAACAGGAAACAGGCTAGAGAAGCTTCTGCGGCCCGCCGAAGATGGCGACATGGAGAGCGAAGAGAGAACGCCCGATCCTCAGACCGGGGCTACAGCAGGAACGCGCCTGACCGAATTGCCGCGTGAGCCTTCGGCGGTGCCTGGTTGCTCTGGCTGCCTGTCCTTGTCGGTGGCCCGCGAGAACGCCCGTTCCGTCGGAGATATCAGCGCCGTCTCCGACGCCAACGTGAGGATTCGCCGACACCAGACGAAGGTGCATGCGGCATGAGATCCGGCTCGGACCTCTTCGCCGACCGCCCCTTGATGACCATGCGGGTCTCTCGTGACTCCGGACGGTCCTGGGAGCCTGAACGATCTGTTTTCGGCGGCGATGATCTGGTTCCCCTGGCTACCTCGGAATGGCCTCCTTGCCAGTGCCCGCGTTGCGCTGCACGCGGTAAGCGCTCAGATCGCTGAAGCGTCGGTCTCCCTCTCCCCTCCATGAACTCCCGCCCATGACACGGGCGGCGGCGGTCAGCCATGGCCGCGATCAGCTCAGCAGGAAGGTGCAGCGATGCAGAACGGAACTGACCTGTACGCGCTCGACCTCAGCGGCGCATCGTTCGTGAAGGCGTGCGGTGGCCCCTGCACCGAAGGGTGCGTGACCCTGGCCCGGATCGGTGCGGACGCCTGGGCGTTGGGCGACAGCAAGCGGCTCGACGCGGAGCCGTTGCGGTTTACCACGGAGGAGTTGGACGCGGCGGGTATCGACCCGGCGCGGTTCGGCCTGAAGGCCTGATCCACACCCTCTGCCGACCGGGCCGGGTCCACAACCTGCCCTTGAGCCCGGCCCGGCCGGCACTTCTCGAAACGGGAACGACTGGTGCACCACCACGGCTACCTGTGGACCGGCCCGAAAGCGAGCTTCGACAACGAGGCGCTACGACGGCCCCCGCATCCGGAGCCTCCTCCCGCTGGACGCAAGCCGGAACTGATCCAGCGCTACCGCGAAGTGGCCGCGGAGTTCCCGACGGTGGATCTCCCGCCGCTCGAAACGGCGTACTGGCTCATCAAGCCCCGCTCGCTCGTGCGCGCCACGTGGAGCGAGGCGAAGGAGGCGGCGTCATGGCTTGGGGAGCAACTCGGGGAGTACGCGCCGCGGTTCGTCGCCGAAGCGCAGCGCGACACCACACACCTGGCCCGCCTCATGAACTCCGCTGCCGCGCGGCTGGAGTCGGGGGCTGACGTCTCGCTCGGCTTCTATCTCGAACGCCCCTCGTATCTGTCCCTGTCCCTGGTGACGTGCTCCCCGAACCGTTCGAAGCCCGAACTGCCCTGTCCTGTGCGGTAGTCCGGGCAGAACATCGTCTCAAGCCGCCGCAAGCTCGCACCACGCGAGCTTCCCCCGGCTCCCGTTCCGGGACAGCGGCTGCCAGCCCCACTGGTCGGCGCAGGCCCGGACCAGGGCGAGTCCGCGGCCTTCCTCCGCGTCGCCGAGTTCCTCCAACGACCGTGGCGGCTCCGGCGGTTCGGGATCGGCGTCCCAGGCCCCGAGCCGCAACACTCCCGCCGCCCAGCCCACCCGCAGCGCAGCGGGCCCCTCCGTATGCCGTACGGCGTTGGCGACCAGCTCCGTCGCGAGGAGTTCGGCGGTGTCCGCGAGCCGGATCAGGCCGTGCACCGTGAGGATCAGCCGGAGGGTACGGCGGCTGACGGTGACGGCGCGCAGGTCGTTCGGGACGTAGAGGCAGTACTCCCAGGGGACGGGTGGGGTCGGGATTTCGGGCATGCGGCAACTCCGGTTCGGTGGTGGGGATTTCGGAGGACTGCGGGATGTCACGGGCGGTGGCAGTGCCACAGCCGTCTTGGCAGGACGGAGTGGTGCGCTTCCGGTGTCCCGGGATGTCCGCAGTGTGTGCGTCGCGTCACTGACGGTAGGTCTTATTCTTCATGTTCTGCAAGCGGGTCGCGTAATCTGACCCCGAACGAGTCGCGCCCACAGGCGTGTTGAGCCAAGGAGCAGTCGATGGCGCTGAGGCGCGAACCAACAGCACGTCAGATGCGCCTGGCAGTCGAACTTCGCAGACTCCGCGACGCGGCGGGCCTCGCCGCCCGCGATGCGGCGGCGCTGCTCGGAGTGAGCCCCGTCCAGATCAGCCATATCGAATCCGCACTCGCGGGCGTGAGCGAGAAGCGCCTGCGCCGCCTTGCGTCCCACTACGTATGCACGGACGAGGCGTTCGTCGATGCCCTGGTCGCCCTCGCGACCGACCGGACGCGCGGCTGGTGGGAGGACTACCGAGGGGCACTGCCCACACCCTTCCTCGACCTCGCCGAACTGGAACACCATGCCGCGTTCCTGCGAGAGGTCCAGTTCCTGTTCATCCCCGGCCCGCTTCAGACAGAGGGCTACGCTCGCGCCGTCTACGCCTACCGCGTCCCGGAACTCCCGGACGAGGAACTTGAGTCGCGCGTCCGTCACCGGATGCAACGCAAGGTGATCCTCGAAGGCCCCAACCCCACCCCGTACGAGGTGGTCGTCCACGAGGCAGCGCTGCGCATCATGGTGGGAAATCGCGCCGCCTCACGAGCTCAGCTCGCCCGTCTCGTCGAACTCTCCGAAGCCGACCACGTCACCGTGCGCGTCATCCCCTTCGAACTGGAGGCGTTCGCCGGCGCTGCGAGCGCGATGACTTATGCGGGAGGCCTCGTACCCAAGCTGGACACCGTGGTGCGTGATGCGCCCCACGGTGCGGCTTTCATCGACTCCGAGGCCCAACTGGGCGCCTTTCGAACGCTCTTCCGTAAAGTGGAGGCTGCATCGCTCGATCCTGAACGGTCGCGTGACTTTATCCACAGGTTGGCGAAGGAGCTGTGAGGCACCCCATGGGCACCCCCGACAAGTGGAGGAAGTCGTCCTACTCGGGCCCCGGCGACGGCGACTCCTGCGTAGAGATCGCCAACGGCGCCGCCCACATAGCCATCCGCGACTCCAAGACCCCGGCCCGAGCCCCCCTCACAGTCACCGCCCCCGCCTTCACCACCTTCGTCGAAGCCCTCAAGCAGCACCCCCTCCGCCGACTCCCCTGAGCGCTGTCACACCCGCCCGGTACCGTCGACCCATGTCCACCCAGGCGGCAGATCGAGGCAACCCCACAGGCGAGCGCCACCTCGTCGTCCTCGAAGGCGTCCTGGAACGCATCACCTACGCCAACGAGGAGAACGGCTACACGGTCGCCCGCGTCGACACCGGTCGAGGCGCCGGAGACCTCCTCACCGTCGTAGGCGCGCTGCTCGGCGCACAGGCCGGCGAATCCCTGCGCATGGAGGGCCGCTGGGGCTCGCACCCCCAGTACGGCAAGCAGTTCACGGTGGAGAACTACACGACCCTCCTCCCCGCCACGATCCAGGGCATCCGCCGCTACCTCGGCTCCGGCCTAGTCAAGGGCATCGGCCCCGTCTTCGCCGACCGCATCACCCAGCACTTCGGCCTGGACACGCTCCAGATCATCGAGGACGAACCCAAGCGCCTCATCGAGGTTCCCGGGCTCGGCCCCAAGCGGACGAAGAAGATCGCCGAGGCCTGGGAGGAGCAGAAGGCGATCAAGGAGGTCATGCTCTTCCTCCAGACCGTCGAGGTGTCCACGTCGATCGCGGTCCGCATCTACAAGAAGTACGGCGACGCGTCGATCTCGATAGTGAAGAACCAGCCGTACCGCCTCGCCTCCGACGTCTGGGGCATCGGGTTCCTCACCGCCGACAAGATCGCCCAGTCCGTCGGCATCCCGCACGACAGCCCGGAGCGTGTCAAGGCGGGCCTCCAGTACGCCCTTTCGCAGGCCACCGACCAGGGCAACTGCTACCTCCCCGAAGAACGGCTCATCGCCGACGCGGTGAAGCTCCTCCAGGTCGACACCGGCCTCGTCATCGAATGCCTCGCCGAACTCGCCCTCCCGGACGAGGAGTCGGGCGACCCCGGTGTCGTACGAGAGAAGGTCCCCGGGCCCGACGGCGACTCGGAACCCGTCACCGCCGTCTACCTCGTCCCCTTCCACCGCGCCGAACTCTCCCTCGCCGCCCAGCTCCGCCGCCTGCTCCACGCGGAAGCGGACCGCATGCCCGGCTTCCACGACGTGGCCTGGGACAAGGCGCTGGCATGGCTGAAGGGGAAGACCGGCGTGGAGCTCGCCCCCGAGCAAGAGGCCGCCGTCCGGCTCGCGTTGACGAAGAAGGTGGCCGTCCTCACCGGCGGTCCCGGCTGCGGAAAGTCGTTCACGGTCCGCTCGATCGTCGAGCTGGCCCGCGCCAAGAAGGCCAAGGTCGTCCTCGCCGCCCCCACCGGCCGCGCGGCCAAACGCCTCGCCGAACTCACCGGCGCCGAGGCATCGACTGTCCACCGCCTCCTGGAACTCAAGCCCGGCGGTGACGCGGCCTACGACAAGGACCGCCCCCTGGACGCCGACCTGGTCGTGGTCGACGAGGCCTCCATGCTCGACCTCCTCCTCGCCAACAAGCTGGTCAAGGCCGTACCCCCAGGGGCGCACATCCTCTTCGTCGGAGACGTGGACCAACTGCCCAGCGTCGGCGCCGGCGAGGTGCTGCGCGACCTGCTGGCCGACGGCGGTCCGATCCCCGCCGTACGCCTCACGCGCGTGTTCCGCCAGGCCCAGGAGTCCGGCGTGATCACCAACGCGCACCGGATCAACTCCGGGCAGCATCCGCTCACCGACGGCATGAAGGACTTCTTCCTCTTCGTCGAGGACGACACGGAGGAGGCCGGCCGGCTCACCGTGGACGTGGCGGCACGCCGGATTCCGGCCAAGTTCGGGCTCGACCCGCGCCGGGACATCCAGGTGCTCGCACCCATGCACCGGGGACCGGCGGGCGCGGGCAACCTCAACGGACTTCTGCAACAGGCGATCACGCCCGGCCGCCCCGACGTCCCCGAGAAGCGGTTCGGCGGCCGGGTCTTCCGCGTCGGCGACAAGGTCACCCAGATCCGCAACAACTACGAGAAGGGCGAGAACGGCGTCTTCAACGGCACGGTCGGCGTCGTCACCTCACTCGACCCGGTGGACCAGCGCCTCACCGTGCTGACGGACGAGGACGAGGAAGTGCCGTACGAATTCGACGAACTCGACGAGCTGGCGCACGCGTACGCGGTGACCATCCACCGCTCCCAGGGCAGCGAGTACCCGGCCGTGGTGATCCCGGTCACCACGGGCGCGTGGATGATGCTCCAGCGGAACCTTTTGTATACGGCCGTGACCCGGGCCAAACAGCTGGTTGTGCTGGTCGGATCGCGCAAGGCGATCGGACAGGCCGTGCGCACGGTGTCCGCGGGACGACGCTGCACGGCACTGGACTTCAGACTGAGCATGAAAAATGATCGATCAAATGAGTCAGGAAGGTCACACAGCACTTCCTGACAGCGGGGTGGAGGGGGCAGGATGAGCAGGTTGGCGGCACTGAGTGCCGCCAATAGGCCCAATGGTCGACCCCGAGTGCACTCTCCTGCGCCAAATGGGGGATGGTAGAGACAGTCAGGGCAACCTCGAAGAAGAGGCACAACGTCGGTGAGGGATGACGTGAGCGACAACTCTGTAGTACTGCGGTACGGCGACGGCGAGTACACCTACCCGGTGATCGACAGCACCGTCGGCGACAAGGGCTTCGACATCGGGAAGCTCCGCGCCCAGACCGGTCTGGTGACGCTGGACAGCGGTTACGGGAACACCGCCGCCTATAAATCCGCCATCACCTACCTCGACGGTGAGCAGGGCATCCTCCGGTACCGCGGCTACCCGATCGAGCAGCTGGCCGAGCGCTCCACCTTCGTGGAGGTCGCCTACCTGCTCATCAACGGCGAGCTGCCGACCGTCGACGAGCTCACCGTGTTCAAGAACGACATCACGCAGCACACCCTGCTGCACGAGGACGTCAAGAACTTCTACAAGGGCTTCCCGCGCGACGCCCACCCGATGGCGATGCTGTCGTCGGTCGTCTCGGCGCTGTCCACCTTCTACCAGGACAGCCACAACCCGTTCGACGAGAAGCAGCGCAACCTCTCCACGATCCGGCTCCTCGCCAAGCTTCCGACGATCGCGGCGTACGCGTACAAGAAGTCGATCGGCCACCCGTTCGTCTACCCGCGCAACGACCTCGGCTACGTCGAGAACTTCCTGCGCATGACCTTCTCGGTCCCGGCGCAGGAGTACGACCTCGACCCGGTCGTCGTCTCCGCGCTCGACAAGCTGCTGATCCTGCACGCGGACCACGAGCAGAACTGTTCGACCTCGACGGTCCGCCTCGTCGGCTCCTCGCAGGCCAACATGTTCGCCTCGATCTCGGCCGGCATCAACGCGCTGTGGGGCCCGCTGCACGGCGGTGCCAACCAGTCGGTCCTGGAGATGCTGGAAGGCATCCAGGCCAACGGCGGCGATGTCGACTCCTTCATCCGCAAGGTGAAGAACAAGGAGGACGGCGTCCGCCTGATGGGCTTCGGCCACCGGGTGTACAAGTCCTTCGACCCGCGCGCGAAGATCATCAAGGCGGCGGCGCACGACGTCCTCTCGGCCCTCGGCAAGTCCGACGAGCTGCTGGACATCGCGCTGAAGCTAGAGGAGCACGCGCTGTCGGACGAGTACTTCGTCTCGCGCAACCTCTACCCGAACGTCGACTTCTACACCGGCCTGATCTACCGGGCCATGGGCTTCCCGACCGAGATGTTCACGGTCCTGTTCGCCCTGGGCCGCCTCCCGGGCTGGATCGCCCAGTGGCACGAGATGATCAAGGAGCCCGGCTCCCGCATCGGGCGCCCGCGCCAGATCTACACGGGGGTCGTCGAGCGGGACTTCATCCCGGTCGAGGGTCGCTGATCGCTCCGCTGGGTCCGCGTAGTTCGTTCACCGCGGGCCCAGCGGGGGCTGGTCGCGCAGTTCCCCGCGCCCCTAAAAGCAGCGGTGCCCGGCGTCCCTAAGCGAAGGGGCGTCGCAGCGCAGCAACGACTCCGGAGTACTGCACCACCGCAAAACTCCGGACCACAGCAAGACCGCGCCCCTTCAACTCCCTCGCCTAACGCGGCGAGTGAGCCGAAGGGGCGCGTCGGTGTCGAGAGGTCGAGCGCGAGGAGGCCCGAAGGGTCGAGCACGGTCGGCCTCTCGACACCGACTTCGGCGCCCCGGAGGCGAACCGAGCTCGAAAAAAGAGGGGAAGAAGGCGCCCTGCCGACGGTCCCCCCACGGGCCGGCGTACAGGGCGCCTTCCCATGTCCCGGTGCGGATTCCCCCCACGGGATCCGGCCGGGCGTCTTAGAGAACCAGCGCCTGAATCGCTGTACTGCGTACTGCCGAAGCCCGATGAAGCTGGGCTTCGTTGAGTAGAACGAGCAAAACTCCTCGTACTACTGGATGGAGCCAGTGATGTGTGCGATCTGCCGGGACACCGCACGTCGGGAGGGCCGCTCAAAGCTCCCCGGTGTACGTGCCCCGGCAACGCATCTCTGAGGAAGTCCCCCAAGACATCCTCAGATGCCAGTTCGCGCCCCCCAAGACGCTTGCTGACATCGTCAACTTAGACCTTCGAACCCCTTCGATGGTTACGTTCACATCACTGTGATCTGCGTCTCTTGCATATGTCCGTTAGGTGCGCAAGAGCCCCGATGTCGTGGTCGGGACCCCAGCGTAAGGATGATGCGCGAGCCTTGTGAAGAGCTTATGTGAGGCCGTCGTCGGTCTCTAGAGGGACTCTTACTTCAGGTTCCCGTAACTCCCGGTAACTTTGCGGAACTTCAGCGAAATGTCCGAAGTCGCAGGCTGTTGGAGACCACGAACACCGACGAGAAGGCCATCGCGGCCCCCGCGATCATGGGATTCAGCATCCCCGCGGCGGCCAGTGGGAGCGCTGCCACGTTGTATCCAAAAGCCCACACGAGATTGCCCTTGATGGTGCTGAGCGTCTTCCGGGACAGCCGGATCGCGTCCGCGGCCGCCCGCAGGTCCCCGCGCACGAGCGTCAGATCGCTCGCCTCGATCGCCGCGTCCGTCCCGGTGCCCATCGCGAGCCCGAGATCGGCGGTGGCGAGCGCGGCGGCGTCGTTGACCCCGTCGCCGACCATGGCGACGGTCCGCCCCTCGCCCTGCAGCCGTCGTACGACATCGACCTTGTCCTCGGGCAGCACCTCGGCGATGACGTCCCCGGGGGAGATCCCGACGGCCGCGGCCACCGCTTCCGCGACCGCCCGGTTGTCGCCGGTCAGCAGCACCGGGGTGAGCCCGAGGGCCCGCAGCTCGCGTACGGCCTCGGCGCTGGTCTCCTTGATCGCGTCGGCGACCGCGACGACTCCGCGCGCGGCTCCGTCCCAGCCGACCACCACGGCCGTACGTCCGCCGCTCTCGGCCTCGGACCTGGCGCGGGCCAACTCCTCCGGAAGCTCGTCGAAGAGGCGCCCCACGGCCACCTCACGGCCCTCCACGCGTCCGCGGACGCCACGGCCGGGCACGTTCTCGAAGTGCTCGGCCGGCGGCAGCGGTCCCACCCGCTCCTCCGCGCCCGCCGCGACGGCCCGCGCGACGGGGTGCTCGGAGGCGTGCTCCAGGGCGCCCGCGAGCCGCAGCAGCTCCCGCTCGTCGGTGCCGTCGGCGACGTGGACCTCCTGGAGGGTCATGCGGCCGGTGGTGATCGTGCCGGTCTTGTCGAGTACGACCGTGTCGACGCGACGGGTGGACTCCAGGACCTCGGGGCCCTTGATCAGGATGCCGAGCTGGGCGCCGCGGCCGGTGCCGACCATGAGGGCGGTCGGGGTGGCCAGGCCCAGCGCGCACGGGCAGGCGATGATCAGCACGGCGACGGCCGCGGTGAACGCGGCGGCGACATCCCCGGTGACTCCGAGCCACACCGCGAACGTGCCGGCCGCGATCAGCAGCACCACCGGCACGAAGATCCCGGAGATCCGGTCCGCGAGCCGCTGCACCTCGGCCTTGCCGTTCTGCGCGTCCTCCACCATCCGCGCCATCCGCGCGAGTTGGGTGTCCGACCCGACCCGGCTCGCCGCTACGACGAGCCGTCCGCCGGCGTTCACGGTCGCACCGGTGACTGTGTCACCCGGTGCCACGTCCACCGGCACCGACTCGCCGGTCAGCATCGACGCGTCGACCGCCGAGGCGCCCTCGACGACGGTGCCGTCGGTCGCGATCTTCTCCCCGGGCCGTACGACGAAACGGTCCCCGACCACCAACTCGCCGACTGGGACCCATACTTCACGACCGTCCCGCAGTACGGCGACGTCCTTGGCGCCCAACTCCATGAGCGCGCGCAGGGCCGCGCCCGCACGGCGCTTCGAGCGGGCCTCCAGATACCGGCCCAGCAGGATCAACGCGACGACTCCGGCGGCCACTTCGAGGTAGATCGTCGAGGCGCCGTCCGTACGCGAGACGGTGAGGCGGAACTCGTCGTGCATGCCGGCCATGCCCGCGTCGCCCCAGAACAGCGCCCACAGCGACCAGCCGAACGCGGCCAGCGTGCCGACGGAGACGAGGGTGTCCATGGTGGCGGCGCCGTGCCGGGCGTTGGTGAACGCGGCCTTGTGGAACGGGAGTCCGCCCCAGACGACGACGGGTGCGGCGAGGGTGAGCGCGAGCCACTGCCAGTTGTCGAACTGGAGGGCCGGGATCATCGAGAGCAGCGCGACGGGCACGGCGAGGAGTGCGGAGACGGTCAACCGCTCGCGCAGGGAGGCGAGTTCGGGATCCGGGGCGTCCTCAGGGGCTTCCGCCTCGGGCTCCGGCGGCGCGGGTTCCTCGGCGGTGTACCCGGTCTTAACCACGGTCGCGATGAGGTCGGCGACCTGGATGCCCGCCGGGTAGCTGACCTTCGCCTTCTCGGTCGCGTAGTTGACCGTGGCGGTGACGCCGTCCATGCGGTTGAGCTTCTTCTCGACGCGGGCCGCACAGGAGGCGCAGGTCATCCCGCCGATGAGCAACTCGACGTCGGCGGCGGCGGGTTCGGGGCCCGCGGCTATGGGCGTCTCTGTGGTGGTGCCGATCGTGGTGGTGCTGGTCATGTCCGGACTCCAGACATCGGACCGGACCGCGCGGAGCCAGTATCAGCTGGTCGGCACGGCCCGGTCGGAGAACAGAAGCGTCGTATTGGCGTCGTACTTCGGAAATCGGAAGCGTCGTACCGAAGAAGACTGGTGCCGACCGGTGCTGACCGGTGCCGATCAGGCCTGGCCGACGAGTTCGAAGCCCGCCTCGTCGACCGCCGCGCGGACGGCCTCGTCGGCGAGCGGGGCGGCGGATACGACGGTGACCTCGCCGGTCGACGCGACGGCCTTCACCGAGGTGACACCGGGCAGCCCGGAGATCTCGCCGGAGACGGAGCCCTCGCAGTGTCCGCAGCTCATCCCGCTCACCTTGTAGACGGTGGTGACGGAACCCTGGGTGTCGGTCTGGGCGGTCATGTCGTTCTCCTCGTGGAGGCGTGTGGAGGCAGATGGGGGTAATGGGCGCGGAGTGGCCCACGGTGGCTCACTCTGTACTCAGACTATACCCCTAGGGGGTATTTCTCCAAGAGGGGTCGCGCCGGGCCAGCGACCGCACCCAGGCCACGCCGAGCAGGGCCACGAGCACCATCCCGCCCACCGAGAACATCGTGAACAGATGCTCCTGCCGGCCGGTCGGCCGCGGGATGTACCCCTGGGCGAACAGGTGTCGGTCCAGGCCCGTGCCCGACAGCCGGGCCACCAGCCAGATCGCGATGCCGTGCGTCGAGTCCCACAGGGCGTGCAGCAACGAGACGCCGAGATACGTGCCGACGACCGGACCGGTGAACCGGAAGCGCCCGTTCAGCTGCCGGTACGTGAGCAGGACGCCGCCCGCGATCGCCGTCCACAGGCCGTGTCCGAAGGGCGCGAGAACCCCGCGCAGGATCTCCGTCTCCAACAGCGCCCGCAGATCGATGCCCTTGGTGGAGACGGCCGCGTTGAAGGCGTACCCGGCGCTCTCCAGGGCCGCGAAGCCGAAGCCGACCGTCGCGCCCAGCACCAGCCCGGCGCGCATCCCGTGCAGCCGGGGCTGCCGGCGCAGCACGAACATCAGCGCCCCCAGCTTCACGGCCTCCTCGATGAGGCCGACGCCGACGAACATCCACAGCGAGGGATGCAGCAGGTAGTACTCCATGACCGAGGCGCCCAGCACCCCGAGCGTGCCGCCGGTCAGGAAGCAGCCCAGGATCACGCTCACGCCCAGGTCGCGCCCGTGCCGTTCGTACGCCCACAGGACGAAGGTCACCGGCACCAGGAAGCTGCCGAGCAGGATCAGCGTCGGCAGCAGGGTGGTGTTCTTCGTCGCGTACGTGACCAGCGCGGTCAGCACCCACAGCGCCAGCCCGCCGCCCAGGCAGTGCTTCCACAGGCCGGTGCGGATCTGGGGGTACGTCGGCGGCGGCTGCTGCGGCCCGGGGATACGGGCCCGGGGCGCACCGGGCGGCGGAGAGTAGGTCACGGCAAATCCCCTCGTACTCCTACAGGGCAGATTTACCGGCACTTTATGGTAGATACGGCTCATGTCGCAGTCCGGGACGCTCATCCTGATCATGACCATCGCCGTACTCGCACCCCTGCTGGCCTACGCGATCGGCCGGTGGCTCCCCGTCCCGCTGGTCATCTTCGAGATCCTGCTGGGCATCGTGGTCGGCCCGGACGTACTCGGCTGGGCGGGCGACGGACAGGTGATCGACACCCTCTCCGACCTCGGTCTGACGATGCTGATCTTCCTCGCCGGATACGAGATCGAGTTCGACAAGATCCGGGGGGACACACTCGGACGATCGGTACGCGCGTGGCTGATCTCCCTGGCGGCGGGCCTGGCCCTCGCCACCGCGCTCTCCGGCTGGTCCAAGGGCGTCTACGTCGGCACGGCCCTCACCAGCACCGCCCTCGGCACGGTCCTGCCGGTGCTGCGTGACGCCGGGGACCTGCACTCGCGCTTCGGCTCCGTGATGCTGGCGGTCGGCGCGGTGGGGGAGTTCGGCCCGATCATCGCGATGGCACTGCTCCTGAGCGGCCGAGCACCGGGCCGTTCCACAGCACTCCTGGCCGCGTTCGCCCTGCTCACCGCGGCGGCCGTGTGGTGGGCGCTGCGCCCCCGCCCGCCGTGGTTCTCCCGGATCATCGCCAAGACCCTCCACAGCAGCGGTCAGTTCGCCGTACGACTCGTCGTGCTCCTCCTGGCGGTCATGCTGGGCATCTCCGGGGCCCTCGGCCTCGACACCCTCCTCGGCGCCTTCGCCGCCGGCCTGATCACCCGCCTGGTGCTGCACGGAGCGGCCCCGGAGAGCGCGGGTTCGGTCCTGGAGAAGATCGAGGCGATGGGCTTCGGCTTCCTGGTCCCGGTGTTCTTCGTGGTCACCGGCATCGAGTTCGACCTGGACGCCCTCCTCTCCGGAGGCCACGCCCTGCTCCTCCTCCCGGTGTTCCTGGCCCTGTTCCTCCTCGTCCGAGGCCTTCCGGTGCACGCCCTCGCCCCGCGCGATCTCGTACGCCGCGACCGGCGCGCCCTCACGCTGTTCGCCTCGACCGCGTTGCCGTTGGTCGTCGCCATCACGACGATCGGGGTGGACGACAAGGTGCTGAAGTCGGCGGACGCGGCGGCGTTGGTAGGGGCGGCGATGGTGTCGGTGCTGGTGTTCCCGTTGGTCGCGTTGAGGTTGCGGGGGGAGAGGGTTTCGGGGGAGGGGGTGGGTACGGGTTCGGAGTCGTGGTGAGGGGGAATGACGTCGGTTCGGTCCGAACGGGCCGGGTGATGAGCGCCCCGAAGGCGCGCGGGGCCGTAGCGATGTGCGGCTCCGCCGCGGGGCGCGACCAGCCACGACGCACCCGCAGACCGCAACGGCAAGAGGAGCGCAGATGAGAGCGGTGGTCTTCGAGCGGTACGGAGAGCCGGCCGAAGTACGCGACGTACCCGACTCCCACCCCGCAGCCCACGGAGTAGTCGTCCGGGTCGAGGCGACCGGCCTCTGCCGAAGCGACTGGCACGGCTGGCAGGGCCACGACCCCGACATCACGTTGCCCCACGTCCCGGGCCACGAACTCGCCGGTGTGGTCGAGGCGTTGGGCCCCGGGGTGACCGCCTGGCACCCCGGCGACCGGGTCACCGTCCCGTTCGTGTGCGCCTGCGGAACCTGCCCCGCCTGCGCCGCGGGCGACCAGCAGGTGTGCGAGCGCCAGACCCAGCCCGGCTTCACCCACTGGGGTTCCTTCGCCCAGTACGTCGCCCTCGACCACGCCGACGTGAACCTGGTCGCGATGCCGGACGAGATGACCTTCGCGACGGCGGCCTCGCTGGGCTGCCGGTTCGCGACGGCGTTCCGCGCGGTGGTGCAGCGGGGCCGGGTCGCGCCGGGGGAGTGGGTCGCGGTGCACGGCTGCGGGGGAGTCGGCCTGTCGGCGGTGATGATCGCGGCGGCCGCCGGAGCCCGGGTCGTCGCGGTGGACATCTCGCCCCAAGCACTCGCACTGGCAAGGAAGTTCGGGGCGGCGGAGTGCGTGGACGGCGCGAGCACCCCGGACACGGCGCGGGCGGTACGCGAACTGACGGGCGGCGGCGCCCACTTGTCCCTGGACGCCCTGGGCTCCCCGGCGACCTGTGCCGCCTCGGTGAACGGCCTGCGCCGTCGGGGCCGCCACATCCAGGTCGGCCTCCTCCCCTCCGAGTCCGGCACGGCCCCGGTCCCGATGGCCCGCGCGATCGGCCTGGAACTCGACCTCCTCGGCAGCCACGGCATGGCGGCCCACACCTATCCGCCCATGCTCGAACTGGTCCGGTCGGGAGTACTCCGCCCCGACCTCCTGGCCACCTCCACGATCACCCTCGACGAGACCCCGACAGCACTGACCGCGATGGGCACGGCACCGGGCGCGGGGGTGACGGTCATCGAGCCGTGGCGCTGAGGGCGGCCTCGGGGCGCCCACCTTCTCGTACACCCGCCGGGCCCGGTGATTGTGGCCGTAGACCTCCAACTGGACGCGATACAGGCACAGTTGCCCGAATCCGGACCCGACGGTCAGGCGGGTCGCCTCCGCACCGATGTCCCGGTCGCGGCCGGAGGGGCGGACGCGGTACCGGGCGCCCGGTACCGCGTCGGCGTACCCGCTCGGCTCAGTCGTCTCTACGGCCCCGGTTGCCGGGCCGGGAGGCGACCCAGGCCCGGACCGTGTCGGCGTACCAGTAGGGCTTGCCGCTCTCCACGTGGTCGGGCGGGGGCAGCAGGCCGTGCTTGCGGTAGGAGCGGACGGTGTCGGGCTGGACGCGGATGTGGGCCGCGATTTCCTTGTACGACCAGAGCCGTCGGTCGGTCATGAGTGCACCTCCCTGCGCGCGCCGCGGCGGCGGCCGGGGGCGGCCGTCGGGGGAGCCGTGCGCTGCGCTGGCGATCACAAAGCCTGTGCCCGGTGAACGACACAGAGTGAGGGACGGGAAGCGCCTGTCGACCGGGTGTGACGCAAAACCCGCGTACACGCGATATGTGTGACACGAGGGGGGCTTTTGTGACACACGTGACGCAAAGGCGCACGCGGGCGCAAGGGCGCGGCGCGTTGACTACAGCACCCGCACCCGACAAGCCACCTGTCATGGCGGTCGGAACGCAAGCCCTTACCCGCAAGCCGTCCACGTCTCGTCCGAATGTCTGGACAAAACATTGACAGGGCTCGGGGCACGGGACTACAAACCGTGGAGAGCCGAAACGAAGCCGCTCCGCATCCGGTCCTCAGGGGGTCCGGAGACGAGGGCGCGAAGGGAAGTCGATGGCGTACGACCTGATCACCATGGGGCGGCTAGGGGTGGACCTCTATCCGCTGCAGACGGGCGTGCCGCTGCCCCAGGTGACGACCTTCGGGAAGTTCCTCGGCGGCTCGGCGGCGAACGTCGCGGTCGCCGCCGCCCGGCTGGGCCGCGAGGTCGCCCTGGTCTCGCGCACCGGCGACGACCCCTTCGGCACCTACCTGCACGAGGCGCTGCGCGACTTCGGCGTCGACGACCGCTGGGTCACGCCCGTCGCGGACTACCCGACCCCGGTCACCTTCTGCGAGATCTTCCCGCCGGACGACTTCCCGCTGTACTTCTACCGGCAGCCCAAGGCCCCGGATCTGGAGATCGACGCCCACGAGCTCGACCTGGACGCGATCCACGCGGCCCGCATCTTCTGGATCACCGGCACGGGCCTGAGCGAGGAGCCCAGCCGTACGGCCACGCTCGCGGCCCTCGCCCACCGCGCCAAGTCCGGTACGACGGTCTTCGACCTCGACTGGCGGCCCATGTTCTGGAAGGACCCGAGCGCGGCGCGCCCCTTCTACGAGGAGGCCCTGCGCCACACCACCGTCGCCGTCGGCAACCTCGACGAGGTCGAGGTCGCCACCGGCGTACGCGAACCGCACGCCGCCGCCCAGGCGCTGCTGGACGCCGGCGTCGAACTCGCCGTGGTCAAGCAGGGCCCCAAGGGGGTCCTCGCGGTCAACCGGGCCGGCGAGTCGGCCGAGGTGCCCCCGCTGCCCGTGACCGTCCTGAACGGACTCGGCGCCGGTGACGCCTTCGGCGGCTCCCTGTGCCACGGCCTGCTGGCCGGCTGGGACCTGGAGAAGATCATGCGGCACGCCAACGCGGCCGGCGCGATCGTCGCCTCGCGCCTGGAGTGCTCGTCCGCGATGCCCACGGTCGCCGAGGTCGAGGGCGCGATCGCCGCCGGAGCGGTGCTGTGAGGGCCGGCCGCGTCGCGGGCGCCGAGCACGAGCACGGGGGCGGGGACGGTCTCACCACCGGGCCTTCGGATCCCTCCGGCCCTTCGGGTCACGAGAGCGGCACCGGCCCCCGCGTCGACATCTCCGAGCTCGTCCGCGTCCGCACCCGTCACCCCGAGGCGATCGCCGAGGCCGCCGCCCGTCGCGTCCGTCGGCCCCTGCTCAACGACGCCGGCCGGCTGATGATCGTCGCCGCCGACCACCCGGCCCGCGGCGCGCTCGGCGTCGGCGACCACAAGTTCGCCATGGCCAACCGCGCCGAACTCCTCGAACGCCTCTGCCTCGCCCTCGCCCGGCCCGGTGTCGACGGCGTCCTCGCGACCGCCGACATCCTGGACGACCTGCTGCTCCTCGGCGCCCTCGACGGCAAGGTCGTCATGGGCTCGATGAACCGCGGCGGGCTGCAAGGCGCGAGCTTCGAACTCGACGACCGCTTCACGGGCCACCGCGCCCAGGACATCGAGCGCCTCAACTTCGACGCGGGCAAGCTGCTCCTGCGCATCGACTACGACGACCCGGGCTCCCTCACCACCCTGGAGTCCACCGCCCGCGCCATCGACGACATGGCGGCGCGCCGACTCCCGCTGTTCGTCGAGCCGTTCATCAGCCGCCGCACGGACGAGGGCAAGCTGAAGAACGACCTCTCCGCCGAGGCCGTCATCAAGTCCATCGCCATCTCCTCGGGCCTGGGCGGCACTTCGGCCTACACCTGGCTCAAGCTTCCGGTCACCGAGAACCCGGACGACATGGCCCAGGTCATGGAGACCTCGACCCTCCCCGCCGTGCTCCTCGGCGGGGAGGTCGGCGACGACCAGGACGGCGCCTACGAGAAGTGGCGCGGCGCCCTCCAACTCCCCACCGTGCGCGGCCTGGTGGTCGGCCGCTCGCTGCTCTACCCGGCGGACGGAGACGTCGCCGCCGCCGTGGACACCGCCGTAGGACTGTTGTGAGGGCCGCCTTATGACGACCGCCGAGCCGTACGTCCCCGAGCTGTACGTCCCCAAGGGCTCCGCCGCCAACGCGCAGTACGCCGTGGACATCGACCCCAAGCGGGCCGGCTGGACCCACAGCAGTCTGCGGGTCGTGGAGCTGGAGCCGGGCGGGACACACCACTTCACCACCGGTGACAGCGAGTGGATCGTGCTTCCGCTCAGCGGTGGATGTACCGTGCGAATTGCGGACGAAGAGTTCCAACTCCTGGGCAGGGAAAGCGTGTTCGCCGGAGTCACCGACTTCGCGTACGTGCCCCGCGACGCCCAGGCCAAGATCGCCTCCGGCGCGGGAGGCCGCTTCGCCCTGGCAGGAGCGAAGTGCGAGCGACGACTCCCCGCTCGCTACGGCCCCGCGCCGGAGGTTCCGGTGGAACGACGCGGCGACGGCACCTGCCTTCGCCGCGTCCGCAATTTCGCCTCCGCGGACGCCTTCGCCTGCGACAAGCTGATCGCCGTAGAGGTCATCACTCCTGGCGGCAACTGGTCCTCGTATCCGCCGCACAAGCACGACGAACAACGGCCGGGTGAGGAAGCCGAGTTGGAGGAGATCTACTACTTCGAGATCGACGGCCCGAACGGTTTCGGCTATCAGCGCGTATTCCCCTCCCGTGAGGGCGGATCCGACGTCCTCGCGGAGGTCCGCTCCGGCGACGCCGTGCTCGTGCCCGATGGCTGGCACGGCCCGTCGATCGCCCAGCCGGGTCACGACATGTACTACCTGAACGTCATGGCGGGGCCGGGTGGAACGAGGGAGTGGCGGATCTGCTTCCACCCGGACCACGTTGAAAGCACAGGTGGTTACCGATGACCTCGACGACCAGGCTGACGGTCGCACAGGCACTCGTACGGTTCCTGTCCGTCCAGTACACCGAACGCGACGGCGTACGGCGGCGGTTGATCGACGCGACCTGGGGCATCTTCGGCCACGGCAACGTGGCCGGCCTCGGCCAGGCCCTCATCGAGTACGCCACGGCGCCCAGTGGGGGGACACCCCCCACACTCCCCGTCATGCCGTACCACCAGGGCCGTAACGAACAGTCCATGGTCCACGCGGCGGTCGGCTACGCGCGTCAGTCGAACCGTCTGGCGGCACACGCCGTCACGACGTCCATCGGCCCCGGCGCCACCAACCTCGTCACCGGCGCCGCACTCGCCACCATCAACCACCTCCCGGTCCTGCTCCTCCCCGGCGACACCTTCGCCGGCCGCCCCGCCGACCCGGTGCTCCAGCAGCTCGAAGTCCCGTACGCGGGCGACGTGTCGGTCAACGACTGTCTGCGCCCGGTGTCGAAGTACTTCGACCGCGTCACCCGGCCGGAAGCGCTGATCCCCGCCGCCCTGAACGCCATGCGCGTACTGGCCGACCCCGTGGAGACCGGAGCCGTAACTCTCGCTCTCCCGCAGGACGTTCAGGCCGAGGCGTACGACTGGCCGGACGAGTTCTTCGCCGAACGCACCTGGTACGTAAGGCGACCGGCCGCCGACCCGGCCGAACTCGCCGAAGCGGTAAGGGCGGTTCGAGAAGCCAAGAGGCCGCTCATCATCGCGGGCGGCGGAGTCCACCACAGCCGCGCGGAGGCGGCCCTCGCCGAGTTCGCCGCCGCCACCGGCATCCCGGTCGCCTCCACCCAGGCCGGCAAGGGCTCCCTGAACCACGACCACCCCCAGGACGTCGGCGGTATCGGCCACACCGGCACCGCGACCGCCGACGAACTCGCCCGCCTGGCCGACCTGGTGATCGGCATCGGCACCCGCTACACCGACTTCACCACCGGCTCCCACACCCTCTTCGAACGTCCCGGCGTCCGTTTCCTCAACCTCAACATCGGTGCCTACGACGGCCACAAGCTCGCCGGACAGCCGCTGATCGCGGACGCGCGCGACGGACTCACCGCGCTGGCAAGGGAGTTGGGCCCGGACACCTACCGGGTCACCCCGTCGTACATCGCCGAGTACCGCGAGGACAAGGAGCGTTGGGAGCAGCGCGTCGACGCCTGCTACGAGGCCGAGGAACCCGACGTACGCCCCACACAGCCCCAAGTCCTGGGCGCGCTGGACGAGATCGTCGACGCGTCCGACATCCTCGTCAACGCGGCCGGTTCGCTCCCCGGCGATCTGCACAAGCTGTGGCGGACGCGGTCGTTCGACCAGTACCACCTGGAGTACGGCTACTCCTGCATGGGCTACGAGATCCCGGCCGCGATCGGCGTGAAGCTGGCCGCGCCGGACCGGCCGGTGTGGGCGCTGGTCGGCGACGGCACGTATCTGATGATGCCGACGGAGATCGTGACCGCCGTACAGGAAGGCATCGCGATCAAGGTCCTGCTGATACAGAACCACGGGTACGCCTCCATAGGCGGCCTGTCCGAGTCGGTGGGCGGCGAGCGGTTCGGTACCGCCTACCGTCACCAGGCGGACGACGGCACCTACACCGGCGCCCCGCTCCCCGTCGACCTCGCCGCCAACGCGGCCAGCCTCGGCATGCGCGTCCTGCGCGCGAAGACCGTCAGCGACCTGCGCGAGGCACTCGCCGTGGCGCGGGCGGCCGACACTCCCACATGTGTCTACGTGGAGACCGAAACCGCAGACACAGTGTCGGGCGCGCCCCCGGCGCAGGCCTGGTGGGATGTACCTGTGGCCGCGACCGCGACCCGATCGTCCGCGGTCAAGGCACGTGAGCTGTACGAACGGCACGTCTCCACCCGACGCCGCCATCTGTGAAGGAGCATCTGGGCATGACGAAGATCGTCAACCACTGGATCGGCGGCAAGTCCGTCGAAGGCGCGTCGGGCACGTACGGGCCGGTCACCGACCCGGCGACCGGCGCGGTCACCACCAAGGTCGCCTTCGCGACCGTCGACGAGGTCGACGCGGCCGTCGCCGCCGCCAAGGACGCGTACGCGACCTGGGGCACCTCGTCCCTCGCCAAGCGCACCACGATCCTGTTCAAGTTCCGCGCGCTGCTGGACGCCAACCGGGACGCGATCGCCGAGCTGATCACCGCCGAGCACGGCAAGGTGCACAGCGACGCGCTGGGCGAGGTCGCGCGCGGCCTGGAGATCGTCGACCTGGCGTGCGGGATCACCGTGCAGCTGAAGGGTGAGCTGTCGACGGAGGTCGCGAGCCGCGTAGACGTCTCCTCGATCCGCCAGCCCCTTGGCGTGGTCGCGGGCATCACGCCGTTCAACTTCCCGGCCATGGTGCCGATGTGGATGTTCCCGATCGCCATCGCGACCGGCAACACCTTCGTCCTCAAGCCGTCCGAGAAGGACCCGTCGGCGTCCCTGAAGATCGCCGAACTGCTCGCGGAGGCAGGCCTCCCGGACGGTGTCTTCAACGTCGTCAACGGCGACAAGGTGGCCGTGGACCGCCTCCTGGAGCACCCGGACGTGAAGGCGGTGTCCTTCGTCGGTTCGACGCCCATCGCCCGCTACATCCACACCACGGCGGCCGCGAACCACAAGCGCGTCCAGGCCCTGGGCGGGGCCAAGAACCACATGCTGGTCCTCCCGGACGCCGACCTCGACGCGGCGGCGGACGCGGCCGTGAGCGCGGCCTACGGCTCGGCGGGCGAGCGCTGCATGGCCATCTCGGCCGTGGTCGCGGTCGGTTCGATCGGCGACGAGCTGGTGGAGAAGATCCGCGAGCGCGCCGAGAAGATCAAGATCGGCCCCGGCAACGACCCCACGAGCGAGATGGGCCCGCTGATCACCGCGGTCCACCGCGACAAGGTGGCGTCCTACGTCACCGGCGCGGCGGCCGAGGGCGCGGAGGTCGTCCTGGACGGCACCGGCTACACGGTCGAGGGCTTCGAGGACGGCCACTGGATCGGCATCTCCCTGCTCGACAAGGTGCCGACCACGGCGAAGGCGTACCAGGACGAGATCTTCGGCCCGGTCCTCTGCGTCCTGCGCGTCGACACGTACGACGAGGGCGTGGCGCTGATCAACGCCTCCCCCTTCGGCAACGGCACCGCGATCTTCACCCGCGACGGCGGCGCCGCCCGCCGCTTCCAGCTGGAGATCGAGGCCGGCATGGTCGGCGTCAACGTCCCGATCCCGGTCCCCGTCGGCTACCACTCGTTCGGTGGCTGGAAGGACTCTCTCTTCGGAGACCACCACATCTACGGCAACGACGGCACGCACTTCTACACCCGCGGCAAGGTCGTCACCACCCGCTGGCCGGACCCGGCCGACGGCCCGTCGGGCGTGGACCTGGGCTTCCCGCGCAACCACTGAGAATCGCTGAATGGGGCCGTCCGCATCGCGGACGGCCCCATTTTTTCGGCTACGACGGCTGCGGTTCCCGTAGCGCTCGCAGGCGGGGCGGGCACTGCCTCCGGGTGTCGGATACGGCACTCCGACCGGACTGGATCAACGAATTCCGTAGGTGAACACCCATTGACGTGATGTTTTCCGTCAATGTTCCATCAGCGCGTGACCGACACCCTCCCCACTGCCGAGGCCGCCGTTTCCGAGGCGTCGTCGGACAGCCCCCAGAGTCCGCAGAGCCAGCGCCCGCAGCAGCTGAAGCGCTCCATCGGCATCGTCGGCGGCACGCTCCTCACGCTCTCCTGCGTGACACCGGCGTCGACGCTCTTCGTGGTCGTCCCCGACCTGTTCGGCTCGCTCGGCACCGCGACCGCCCTCACGATCGCGATCGGTTCCGTCCTCTGCATCGCCGTGGCGTTCTGCTACTCGGAGCTGGGCACCCTCATCCCCAGCGCGGGCGGCGAGTACGCGATGGTGTCGACGCTGGCGGGAAGGCTCGCGGGCTGGCTGGTCTTCCTCCTGTCCCTCCTGGTCGTGATGATCGTCCCGCCGGTGATAGCGATGGGCACGGCGGACTACCTGGCCCCGATCGCCCACCTGGACCCGTCCATGACCGGCGCCGGAGTGATGCTCCTGGCCACCCTGGCGGGCCTGTTGGACCTGCGGGCCAACGCGTGGATCACGGGCATCTTCCTGGTCCTGGAGGTCGTAGCGGCAGGAGTCGTAGCCCTGCTCGGCTTCACGCACAGCCAACGAGGCCTGGGCAGCCTGACGTCGATGCAGGTCGCCGGGACGGGCGGCCACACGGACACGGTGACGGCGATGCTGGTGGTCTCGGGCCTGGCGATCGCCCTGTTCGTCACGCAAGGCTTCTCGACGGCGGTCTACCTCTCCGAGGAGTTGGAGAACCCGCGCCGCAACGTGGCCCGCACGGTCCTGGCCACCCTCGCGATCTCCACGGTGATCATCCTGGTCCCGGTGGTCGCGATCACGGTGGGCGCGAACGACCTCTCCACCCTGACCGGCGGAGACATCGGAGCGATGGTGACGGCCTGGTCCAACTCGGCGGTGGGCACCTTCGTCAGCCTCTGCGTGGCCCTCGCGATCATCAACGCCGGCATCGTCATGGTCATCCAGAACTCCCGGGTCCTCTTCGCCTCGGCCCGCGACAAGGCCTGGCCCCACCCGGTCAACACGGTCTTCTCGAAACTCGGCCGCTTCGGCTCCCCTTGGGTGGCCACCCTCGCCGTAGGCATCCCCGGCGCGGTCCTCTGCTTCGTCAACCTCGACACCCTGTACGGCGTGACAGGCGTCTCGGTGACCGGCATGTACCTCCTGGTCGCGGTAGCCGCCCTGCTCTCCCGCCGCGGACCACACAGGCACACGCACGCGTGGCGCATGCCGCTGTGGCCCGCAATGCCGATCCTGCTGATCGCGGTCCTGGCCTACATCCTGACCCAGCAGGAGACGAGCTATCTCCTGTGGACGGGCGGGATCGTCGCCGTGGCCACCCTCTACTGGGCGTTCTACCTGCGCCCGCGCCGCGAGACCCGCTGGCTGGTGTCGATCCCGGAGGACCAGCAGGCGTAGGCGCCTTCGCCCACGGCTCTCACAAGCTGCCTTCACCCGTCGACTTCACTACGTGAAGTCCCACGTCGCCACCGTGCACGACCCGTCGTCCTTGCCACCCGCGCTGCGGTAGGTGGCGAGGGCGACGTCGTTCCCGGTGTCGATGAGCACCCACATCCCGTAACAGCCCCGCTCCCGCGCGAGCGCGTCGAGCCGCCGCACCAGCGCCCGCCCGATCCCCCCGCGCCGATACGGCTCCGCGACCGCGAGTTCGTACAGGAGCATCTCGGTGCCCTTGTCGGGGTGGATGGTCTCGACGCCGCTGACGAAGCCGACCACCGACTCCCCGGCGTACGCGAGGAAGAGATGGTGTCCGTCGCCGGTCAGGAAACGCTCGGCCCACTGGGTGCGGACGGGACCGTCGAAGAGGTGCTCGGCCGCGGTGACTTCGGCGACGGTGGTCGCACGGCGGATCGCGAGGCTGTCGATGCTGGCCATGGGACTTCGTACCACGGACGCGGTATGCGGGAAGGGGCCCGTACTCCCCGGGGAGGGGCGGAGGTTCGGCCCGGGGGCTGCCTCGGTTGTCCGTCGCGGGCCGTACCGTTGAGGCATGGATCTTCGACTGCCCGCCCTGCGAGGGCTGCGGCGGCCCCGGCGCCTGCTGGCCGCCGGGGCCGCCGTGGTCGTGCTCGCGGGTGCCGGTACCTGGACGGCGGTTGCCTCCGACGACCCGCCTCCGGTGCACCGCTCCGACCGCGTCATGGCCGTGGACGGAGTGCGCCTCGACACCTCGTACTTCACGTCCGGTGCCACCGGACGCCGCCCCGCCGTCCTCCTCGCCCACGGCTTCGGCGGCAGCAAGGCCGACGTACGAAAGGAAGCCCAAGACCTGGCCGAGGACGGCTACGCGGTACTGACCTGGTCGGCCCGCGGCTTCGGCAAGTCGACCGGCAAGATCGGCCTGAACGACCCGTCCGGCGAGGTCAAGGACGTATCGAAACTGATCGACTGGCTGGCGAAGCAACCGGACGTCGAGCTCGACAAGCCGGGCGACCCGCGCGTGGGCATGGCAGGCGGTTCCTACGGCGGAGCCATCTCCCTCCTGGCCGCCGGCTACGACGACCGGGTGGACGCCATCGCCCCGGCGATCACGTACTGGAACCTCGCGGACGCCCTGTTCCCGAACGGCGTCTTCAAGAAGCTCTGGGCCGGAATCTTCATCAACTCCGGTGGCGGCTGCGCCAAGTTCGAGCCCGCGCTGTGCCAGATGTACGACCGGGTCGCCGAGTCCGGCAAGCCGGACGCCCAGGCCCGCGCCCTCCTCGAAGCCCGTTCACCGTCCGCCGTCGCCACGCGCATCAACGTGCCGACCCTCCTGATCCAGGGCCAGACCGACTCCCTCTTCCCGCTCGGCCAGGCCGACGCGGCCCAGAAGGCGATCCGCGCCAACGGCGCCCCCGTGGACGTCGACTGGATCGCCGGCGGCCATGACGGCGGCGACATGGAGACGAGCCGCGTCCAGGCGCGCGTGACGTCCTGGTTCGACCGGTACCTGAAGGACGACAAGAACACCGACACCGGCCCCGCGTTCCGCGTCACCCGCACCGGAGGCGTCGACTCCACGGACGGCGCGGCCCAGCTGCGCGGCGCGAGCGGCAGCGCGTACCCCGGCCTGGAGAGCGACCCGCGCACGATCGCCCTGACCGGCCGCCGCGAGCAGTCCTTCACCAACCCGGCGGGCGCCAGCCCACCCGCGATCTCGGCCCTCCCCGGCCTCGGCGGCACAGGCGGCCTCTCGCAACTGTCCTCCCTGGGCGTCGGAGTCTCCCTCGACTTCCCCGGCCAGTACGCCGCGTTCGACTCGGCCCCCGTCACCAAGAGCCTCCGCATCACCGGCTCGCCCACGGTCACCGTCCACGTCAAGTCGACCAGCGACGACACCGTCCTCTTCGGCAAGGTCTACGACGTGGGCTCCGGCGGCACCCAACAGGTGCTCCCCTCCCAGCTGGTGACCCCCATCAGGATCGAGGGCACCAAGTCCGGCAAGGACGTCACGATCACCCTCCCGGCCATCGACCACGACGTCCAGAGCGGCCACCACCTGCGCCTGGTCCTTGCCTCGACGGACCTCGGCTACGCCTCCCCGGCGGCCCCGGCGACGTACACCGTCACCCTGAAGAGCGACCTCAAGGTACCGACGGCCCCCGGCGTCACGACCGCGGCGGCGACGCTCCCGTCCTGGGTGTGGTGGCTCCCGCTGGCGGGTGTGGCGGCCGCACTGGCCCTGCTCCTGACCGGACGCAGGCGTACGGCGTCGACACCTCCCGACCCCGCGCTGGCCGAAGTCCCGCTCCAGATCACCGACTTGAGCAAGCGGTACGCGAAGTCGGCGGACCGGTACGCGGTACGGGACCTGTCCTTCCGCGTCGAGAAGGGCCAGGTGCTCGGCCTCCTGGGCCCGAACGGCGCGGGCAAGACGACCACCCTGCGCATGCTGATGGGCCTGATCAAGCCGGACGCCGGCGAGATCAGGGTCTTCGGGCACGCGATCCGCCCGGGCGCACCGGTGCTGTCCCGGGTCGGCGCCTTCGTCGAGGGCGCGGGCTTCCTCCCGCACCTCTCCGGGCGCGAGAACCTGGAGCTGTACTGGCAGGCGACCGGACGGCCGCCGGAGGACGCCCACTTGGAGGAGGCCCTGGAGATCGCGGGCCTCGGCGACGCGCTCGCCCGCGCGGTCCGCACCTACTCCCAGGGCATGCGCCAGCGCCTCGCCATCGCCCAGGCGATGCTCGGCCTCCCCGACCTCCTCATCCTCGACGAACCGACCAACGGCCTCGACCCGCCCCAGATCCGCGAGATGCGCGAGGTGATGATCCGCTACGCGGAGGCGGGCCGCACGGTCATCGTCTCCAGCCACCTCCTCGCCGAGGTCGAACAGTCCTGCACCCACCTCGTGGTCATGGACCGGGGCCGTCTCGTCCAGGCGGGCCCGGTCGCCGAGATCATCGGCTCCGGAGACACCCTCCTCGTCGGCCTGGCGGCGGACATCCCCGACCCCCTGGTGGACAAGATCGCGGCGCTCGCGGACGTGGAGTCGGTGGTCCGGGCGGAGGGCGGCTTGCTGGTGCGCCTGGCGGTGGGCGACGAACCCGCGCCGGGTGACGAGTTGGCACCGGGCGATGAGCTGGTGTCCGCCAACTCCCCGACGAACGGGGCGAGTACGGCCGCCGGCGCGGCCGCCGCCGTCACGCAGACTGCCGCGGCCACACCGGGTGGCGGCGTCGCCGAGGGCACGGCATCCCCACCTCCCGCCCAAGGCCCAGGCACCGCGGCCCGCCTCCTCGTGGAACTCGTACGACTCGAAGTCCCCGTCTCCTCGGTCGGCCCCCACCGCCGGCTCGAAGACGCCTTCCTCACCCTGATCGGAGGTTCCGCATGAGCACGCTCGCCGAGCCCGTCGAGGTGGCCTCCGGCTACCGGGCCGGCCGCACCCTGCCCCTACGGGTGGAGCTGGTCCGGCAGTTGAAGCGGCGCCGCACGCTGGTCATGGGCGGCATCCTCGCCGCGCTGCCCTTCATCCTGGTCGCGGCCTTCGCGATCGGCGGCACCCCGGACGAGCGCGGCTCCCAGGTGACCCTGATGGACACGGCCACCTCGTCCGGCGCCAACTTCGCCGCCGTGAACCTGTTCGTGTCGGCGGGCTTCCTGCTCGTCGTCCCGGTCGCCCTGTTCTGCGGGGACACGGTCGCCTCGGAGGCCAGCTGGTCCTCCCTGCGCTATCTGCTCGCGGCACCCGTGCCGAGGGCCCGCCTCCTCTGGTCCAAGCTCGTCGTCGGGCTGAGCCTCAGCCTCGCCGCGATGATCCTGCTCCCGCTCGTCGCCCTCGCCGTCGGCACCGCCGCCTACGGCTGGGGCCCCCTGGAGCTGCCCACCGGCGGCGCGATCGGCGCGGGCACGGCCGCCCAACGCCTCCTGGTCGTCGTGGCGTACATCTTCGTGTCCCAACTGGTCACCGCCGGGCTCGCGTTCTGGCTCTCCACGAAGACCGACGCACCCCTGGGCGCGGTCGGCGGCGCGGTCGGCCTGACCATCGTCGGCAACGTCCTGGACGCCGTCACGGCCCTCGGCCACTGGCGCGACTTCCTGCCCGCGCACTGGCAGTTCGCCTGGGCGGACGCCGTACAGCCCCATCCGGAGTGGTCCGGCATGATCCAGGGCACGGCGGTCTCCGTTACGTACGCCATCGTGCTGTTCGCCCTGGCCTTCCGGGGTTTCGCCCGCAAGGACATCGTGTCCTAGGTCACCGGAGGATCTCCCACCGGTCTCGACGGGCCATGATCGCGACCCCTTCGAGACGCTTCCGCAACTCCCCGTAGCGCACATTCCCGCCCCCTCCACCGTCACAGTCGCAAGAAGCCGACGTCAACGGACCGAGGGGGCACGGGAGATGGAGACCAACCGAACACGACCGGGCGAGCTGCCGGGGGAGCGGTCACGCCACCGCGCCCGGCGACTGCGCACCACCCTGCTCGCCCTCACCGCCGCGGGCGGCCTGCTGCTCACGGGCTGTAGCGCGGGCGGCGGCAGCGACAACTCCAGCAACTCGGACACGTCGAACCGAACCGGCCTCCCGGCACCGGCCCCGGCCGTCACCAGCGGTGGTGACAACAGCAGCGAACAGGACGGTGAGCAGACCGGAACCCCCGCCGACAAGATCGCCCCGTCCCCCGACTACCTCTCCACCTTCGCCCTCGACGTCGACACCGCCTCCTACGGCTACGCCCGCCGCGTCCTCGCCGACGGCGGGCGCCCCGACCCGTCGACGATCCGCCCCGAGGAGTTCGTCAACAGCTTCCGCCAGGACTACGACCGCCCCGACGGCAACGGCTTCACGGTCACCGTCGACGGCGCCCGCACCGACAGCCCCAACTGGTCCCTCGTCCGCGTCGGCCTCGCCACCCGCACCGCCGACTCCACCGACGAACGCCCGCCCGCCGCCCTGACGTTCGTGATCGACGTCTCCGGCTCGATGAGCGAGACGGGCCGCCTGGACCTCGCCAAGAAGTCCCTCGACGAGATGACGGACCGGCTGCGCGACGACGACTCGGTCGCGCTCGTGACCTTCAGCGACGAGGCCGAGACCGTCCTCCCGATGACCCGCCTCGACGGCCACCGCGGCCAAGTCCACGACGCCATCGACGACTTGGAGACCCAGTCCTCGACCAACCTCGGCGCCGGCGTCAAGACCGGCTACGCCACCGCCGCCGAGGGCCTGCGCGAGGGTGCCACCAACCGCGTCGTCCTCATCTCCGACGGCCTCGCCAACACCGGTGACACCAGCGCCGATTCGATCCTGGAGCGCATCGCGGACGAACGCCGCGACCACGGCATCACCCTCTTCGGCGTCGGTGTCGGCAGCGACTACGGCGACGCCCTGATGGAGAAACTCGCCGACAAGGGCGACGGCCACACCGCGTACGTCTCGGACGACGCCGACGCCCGCAAGGTCTTCGTCGACCAACTCCCGCAGAACATCGACCTCACCGCCCGCGACGCCAAGGCCCAGGTCGCCTTCGACCCCGAGACGGTCGCCCAGTTCCGCCTCGTCGGCTACGAGGACCGCAAGGTCGCCGACGACGACTTCCGCGATGACAACGTCGACGGCGGCGAGATCGGCCCCGGCCACACCGTGACCGCCCTCTACGCCGTCCGCACCAGGCCCGGCGCCGACGGCCACCTCGCCACCGCGAGCGTCCGCTGGCTCGACCCCAACACCCGCGCCCCGCACGAGGAATCGGGCCAACTGGAGACCGACGCCCTGCACGACTCCCTGAGCAGCGCCCCCAACACCTTCCAAGTCACCGCCGTGGCCGCCTACTTCGCCGACACCCTCCGCTCACCCGAGGACGACTCGGGCACCCTGCCCGGCAACCCCGGCCTCGGCCAACTCGCCACCCGCGCCCACACGTTGGCGAAGAAAACGGAGGACAAGGACGTACGGCAACTCGCCGAAGCGATCGACGAGGCACGCCGAACGAACTGATCCCACCGGAACCGCACAGACCCCATTGACCTTCCCCTACTTGCGAGTAAGTTGACGCCCCAGCCACCGTCTCACCGTCGACCGGGAGCAGCTGTCATGGGCGTACGCAAGGACCTGAAGCGGGCGCGGCAACGCACCGACCTGGCGGCCCGCACCCGGGTCGAACTCACCCGGGACGAGCGGGGCGTCGTACGGGAGGCGAGCACCCTGCCGCTCGCCACGCGCCCGACGGCCGGCAGCACCGCCGACCTGCCGTTCACCAACGCGGCGGAGGCTCCCGACACCGTGGTCCTCCGCCGCGAACGGAACGCCACCTGGCACCCCGTCACCGCGGCCGCCTTCGCCCGCGAAGTCACCGCCACCGCAAAGGGGTTGACAGCCGCGGGCCTCGAACCGGGCGGCCGGGTCGCGGTGATGTCCCGTACCCGCTACGAGTGGACGGTCCTCGACTTCGCGATCTGGGCGGCCGGCGGCCAGACGGTACCGATCTACGCCACCTCGTCGGCGGACCAAGTGGAGTGGATCGTCAGGGACTCGGGCGCCCGCTTCGTCGTCACGGAGACCGCCGAGAACACCGACACGGTCACCACCGGCACGGCCCGTCACCCCCAACCCCCGCGCGTCTGGCAGCTGGACGCCGGAGCCATGGCCGAACTCGTCACCCTGGGCGAGGAGTTGCCCGACGACGAGATCACCAAGCGCCGCGCCTCCCTCACCCCCGACACGATCGCGACGATCTGCTACACCTCCGGCACCACCGGCCGCCCCAAGGGCTGCGTCCTCACCCACGCGAACCTGCACGCCGAGGCCGCCAACATGGTCGAGCTGCTGCATCCCCTCTTCACGGAGGTCACCGGCCAGGTCGCCTCGACGCTGCTGTTCCTCCCGCTCGCGCACATCATGGGCCGCACCCTCCAGATCGCCTGCCTGACGGCCCGCATCGAGATCGGCCACTGCCCGAGCATCAAGCCCGACGAACTCCGCCCGGCGCTGCGGGAGTTCAGGCCCACGTTCCTGGTCGGCGTGCCGTACCTCTTCGAGAAGATCCACGACGCCGGCCGCGCGACCGCCGAGAAGATGGGCCGCGCCGCCTCCTTCGACCGCGCCGACCGCATCGCGGTCCGCTTCGGCGAGGCCTACCTGAACAGGTTCCTCGGCACCGGCAAGGGCCCCGGCCCCGCCCTCTACGCCGCGTGGGCCCTCTACGACCTGCTGGTCTACCGCCGTATCCGCAAGGAACTAGGCGGCCGCCTGCGGTACGCGATCAGCGGCGGCTCCCCGCTCGACCGCGACCTCAACCTCTTCTTCTCCGCCGCGGGAATCATCGTCTACGAGGGCTACGGCCTCACCGAGACGACCGCCGCCGCCACCGTCGTCCCGCCGCTGCGCCCCCGCCCCGGCACGGTCGGCCTCCCGGTGCCCGGCACCACCATCCGCATCGCCGACGACGGCGAGGTGCTCATCAAGGGCGGGGTGGTCTTCGGTGCGTACTGGAACAACCCGGCGGCCACCGACGCCGTACTGCGGGACGACTGGTTCGCGACCGGCGACCTCGGCGCCCTCGACGAGGACGGCTACCTCACCATCACCGGCCGCAAGAAGGACATCCTCGTCACCAACGGCGGCAAGAACGTCTCCCCGTCCGTCCTGGAGGACCGCCTGCGCAGCCGCGCCCCCGTCGGCCAGTGCCTGGTCGTAGGCGACAACCGCCCTTACGTGGCCGCCCTGATCACCCTCGACCCCGAGGCCCTCGCCCACTGGCTCTCGGTCCGCAAGCTCCCCGCCGACACCCCGCTCGCCGACCTCGTCGAGGACCCACGCCTGCGCGCCGACGTCCAGAAAGCCGTCGACCACGCCAACGAGGCCGTCTCCCGCGCCGAGTCCATCCGCGCCTTCGCCCTGATCGAGGGCGAGTTCACCGAGGACAACGGCCTGCTCACCCCGTCCCTGAAACTCAAACGGCACGTGGTGACGGCGGCGTACGCGGAGGACATCGAGGCCCTGTACGCGAAACCGAAACAGACATAGCAAGAGCGGGCCGCCGAAGTGCTCGGCGGCCCGCTCTCGTGGTGCGTGGTGCTGAGGTCAGCTGCCCACGGCGCCGTTGCCCGACAGGACCGGGATGTTGTCCAGGATGTGCGACAGCGGCTCGTCGCCCTTGGCCTGGGTGGAGTTCTCGGTGCACTGCTGGTTCTGCGGGGCCGACAGGATCGGCACGTCCTGCAGGACCGTGACCGGCACGAGGCCGACCAGGGAGGCGGCGTTGACCTTGGCGGGCAGGCCGATGCAGGGCTTGTTCAGGGTGCCCTGGACGAGGGAGAGCTGGGGGCTCATGTCGCCCTTGGTCTCCTGGTTGCCGTACTTCTGCACGGCGCCGTTGCCCTGGGTGGTGGTGACGCCGTCGTCGTTGCCGATCGCCATCGCCGGGGTGGCGACAGCGGCGGTGGCACCGGCGAGGGAGGCGGCAACAGCCGCGGTCGCCCACAGCTTCTTCATGTTCAAACCCTTTCGGAGGACGGACTCCCGTTGCGGAGCCGCGCGATGATCAACTGGGTGATGGCCGGTTTGGTTGCGGCCTTTGCCCTGAATGGAGCAGTAAGTCGGTTCGCGTGCGGGCAAGTCGGCTTCCTCGCACGGGGACGCGCCGGATGATCCGCGGCGGGTCGCTCGGCAGGGGCTGCTGTCCGCGGGGGACCAGCGGACGGGCCGCGCGCAGCTTCCCGAACTCCTCGGCCGCCTTCCGCGCGTCCCGGCGAGGCAGGCCAACGGGCCGCCGAGAGATCGGCGGCCCGCTGTGCACGTCCGCGAGGTCAGCTGCCGGCGGAGCCGTTGCCCGACAGGACCGGGATGTTGTCCAGGATGTGCGACAGCGGCTCGTCGCCCTTCGCCTGGGTCGAGTTCTCGGTGCACTGCTGGTTCTGCGGCGCGGAGAGGATCGGCACGTCCTGCGCGACGGTGACCGGCACGAGGCCGACCAGCGAGGCCAGGTTCGCCTTGGCGGGCAGGCCGATGCAGGGCTTGTTCAGCGAACCCTGGATGAGCGCCATCTGCGGGCTCATGTTGCCGTACGTGGCCTGGTTGCCGTAGACCTGCTCGGCGCCGTTGCCGTTCGCCGTGGTGACGCCGTTGTCGTTACCGATCGCCATCGCCGGGGCGGCGACGGCAGCCGAGGCTCCGACGACGGAAGCGGCGACAGCCGCAGCAGCCATAACCTTCTTGATCACTTGCGTGGTCCCTTCTGGAGTAACCCCGTCCACCGGAGCGACCTGAACAACTGGCGCCGGGCCGCATGGTTGCTCCGATTCACTCCAATGGCCCAGATGAATCCAACCGGGTGAAGCCACGCAACCAATCCGGCCGACCTCTGTTGATGGGGGAGCAGGAATTGTGTCTCTGCCAGGAAAGGACCGCAGAAATGCTCAAGAAGGCAATGGCTGCGACGGCTGTCGCGGCTTCCGTCGTCGGCGTCTCGGCGACGGCCGCCCCGCAGGCGCTGGCCATCGGCAACGACAACGGCGTCACCACGGTCAACGGGAACGGTGCCGAGCAGGCCTATGGCAACGCCAAGACGACCGGCGACATGAGCCCCCAGCTCGGGCTCGCCCAGGGCGACCTGAACAAGCTCTGTGTCGGGCTGCCGGTCAAGGCCAACGCGGCCTCGATCGTGGGCGTGCTGGTGCCGGTCACCGTCCTCCAGGACGTGCCGGTCCTCTCGGCCCCGCAGAACCAGCAGTGCGCCGAGAACTCCACCCAGGCCAAGGGTGACGAGCCGCTGTCGCACATCGCCGACAACATCCCGGTGCTGTCGGGCAACGGCGCCATCGGCAGCTGACCGCACGTCAATAAAACGTCCAGGGCGGCCCGTACGGAAATCTCCGTGCGGGCCGCCCTGACCGTTTCACATAGCCGTCCTCTTCCTGGCTTCCCTTGAAGAGAAGCGTTTCTGCATCTGTGCGGCCATCGCGTCAATTCGGTGCGGACGATCGAGTGAATTGTCAGGTGACACGCGTTCTTGAGTTTCTTCCTGCGTCTATCCCTCGTTTTACAGGCTGCAGGTCATGGTGGGCATGACCGCAGAGAAGGGAACGTTCATGAAGAAGAGCGCTGCTGTTGTCGCTGGTGCGATCATGGCTCTCGGTATGGCCGCCCCGGCCTTCGCCGACGCGGGTGCCGAGGGTGCGGCCGTCGGTTCGCCGGGTGTCCTCTCGGGCAACGTGGTCCAGGTTCCCGTGCACATCCCCGTCAACGTGTGCGGCAACTCGATCGACGTGATCGGCCTGCTGAACCCGGCGTTCGGCAACACGTGCGTCAACGACTGACGACGACGTAACGCACCAGCCGTTCCGGCTGTGTCATGGCCGGCCTTGGACAGGTTTCCAAGGCCGGCTTTTCCCACTTCAAGCAGGAAGACAACGAGATTGCGACAGACCCTGGGTAAGGGAATGGTCGCGGCGGCCGCCGCGACGAGCATTCTGTCCCTGTGCGGCAGCCCCGCCCTGGCCGATACATACACCGGCGGCGCTGCCAAGGATTCGCCGGGCGTCCTGTCCGGCAACAGCATCGATGTCCCGATCGACGCACCGGTCAACGCCTGTGGCAACACCGCCGATGGGGTGTCCGGGCTCAACCCGACGTTCGGCAACTCCTGCGCCGGCGGCAAGGACGGGCACCGGCACGGCGAGCACGGGGGCCACCACCGGTGGACCGAGCCGTCCTACGGCGACTCCGACGACGACTCGGGCTACGGCCGCGGAGACGATTCGGGGTACGGCTCCGGGGGCGACTCGGGGTACGGCCACGGGGGCGACTCGGGCTACGGCTCCGGGGGCGACTCGGGCTACGGCTCCGGAGATCACACGGGCTACGGCCACGGAGATCACACGGGTCACGGCCACGGGGACCACTCCGGCTACGGCACCCCGGACTGCGAGGAGACGCCGCCGCCTCCCACGGGCGGGCACCACACGCCGCCTCCTCCGCACACTCCGCCTCCGACAGGCGGTCACCATCACACCCCGCCGCCTCCCAGCGGCGGTCACCACCACACCCCGCCTCCGACCGGTGGGCATCACACCCCGCCGCCCCCTACGGGTGGGCACCACACGCCGCCGCCCCCCACGGGCGGACACCACACCCCGCCGCCTCCCAGCGGTGGGCACCACACGCCGCCGCCCCCGACCGGCGGACACCACACGCCGCCGCCTCCCAGCGGTGGGCATCACACGCCGCCGCCTCCCAGTGGCGGCAACCACACCCCGCCTCCCCCCACGGGCGGGCACCACACGCCTCCGCCCTCCGGTGGGGAGCACATCCCGCCGCCCGTTCTGGCGCACACCGGCAGTGAGGCCATGCTGGCCGCTTCCGGTGCCAGTGCCGCGCTGATCGCGGGTGGCACGATCCTCTACCGACGAGGCCGAGCCGCGTCCCGTAGGTAATGCGCACGGGGTGCCGGACGTCACCGCCCGGCACACCCGCAGCGCCCGTGCCGTCAGCGCCGTACGAAGGCCGGCGTGCCCCGTCGTCCCGGTGCCGGGATCGTCGCGCCGCGCGGCTCCGAGCGCAGCCGGCGTTCGACTCCCCGCACCAGCGCGCCCGCCGTGTACGTGGCGCCGTGCACGAAGCGCATCGCCGGGCCGAAGCCCGAGGCCGTCACCAGGCCCGCCATGAAGAGGCCGGGGTGCGAGGACTCGAAGTCCCGGCCGATCTCGGGGGAACCGTCGCCCACCGTGGCCAGGGAGCCCCTCAACTCGCTGGAGAGCAGCCCGAGTCGGTTGGTCGTTGCCTTGAACCCCGTTGCCGCGATGACGTGTTCGGTGTCCAGGATCCGCGTACCGCCCGCCCGGCCCACCGTCTCCAGACGTACCCCGCCCGGCACCACGTCGGCCGCCGCGACCTCGTGGCCGAGCAGCACCTCCACCGCCGGTTCGACCCGGTCCCGCACCCACCAGGCGCCCGCAGGACCGAGTGCCGTGGCCGCGATTCCGGCCCGGGTCGACTCCGGGAGCCGGTGGAAGAGGCCGGGGCGCTCGGAGTAGAACCAGTTGCGCCAGCCGCAGCCCAGGCCGCTGTGCGGGGAGCGGACCGACTGCCACCAGGGGCGTTCCCAGGCCGGCGGCACGTCGTTCCAGGACAGTTCGTCGGCGCGTGCCAACACCCGTACCCGTGTGCCCTGTTCGGCGAGCAGCGCCGCCGTCTCCAGGGCCGCCTGGCCGCCGCCGATCACCGTGACGTCCTTGCCGCGAAAGTCGTCCAGCGCGCTGTGGTGGCTGCTGTGCGAAACCAGGGACCGGCCCAACCCCCGTAGCGCGGACGGGATTTCGACGAACGGCATGACGCCGACCGCGAGCGCGACGGTCCGGGCGTGCAGCACCCTGCCGTCGTCGGTCACCGCCTCGAAGCCGCCGGGCACCGGCGCGATCCGCTCCACCGTCCGCTCGTCCACCTCGGGCACGGCGTTGCGCGCGAACCACAGGCCGTACGAGGCGAACATCTCGACCGGGATCGGCTCCCCGTGCCGGGCCTCCACACCCTGGCCCGCGCAGTACACGTCGAGCGGCCAACGACCTTCAGGGTCCGACAGGTTGGAGGCCCAGGGCTCCGACTTGAGGAACATGCCCCGGGGCATGTGGTCGCGCCAGGACGCCATCGGCCGGCCGAAGACGCGCAGGTTCAGCCCCGCGGCCGCGGCGTGGGACGCGATGGACAGGCCGTACGGGCCCGCGCCCACCACCAGCAGGTCGTACATCAGCAGCTGCTCGCTTTCTCGTCATCGCTCAACTCGGTCACCTTGCTCAACTCGGCTGATCCGGCGGGCCCGTTGGGGTGGCTCTCGCCCGCCTGTCGGACCACCCGGGCCTCCGTCGCGCGCACCGGGGCCGGCCCGCCCAGCCGCTCCCGCAGCTTGCGCAGCACATGCCGGCCCCACAGCCCCCACATCGCGCGGCCCGGCCCCGGGTCGTCCGGCGCGTGCCAGGCCAGCTCGCGCCCGCCGAGCATCGGCCGCAGCGCGCTGAGCGGCGCGTAGTTCTCCACCACGAACGACCGCCCCGGTCGCGGCGCCCCGTCCGGCAGCGGACGGTGGGTCAGATCCAGGTGCAGGGCGCGGACGACGTCCAGGCCCGCGGAGTCGGCGAACAGCCGGAACTGGGCTCCGGGCCGCGGGTTGAAGTCGAGCAGGTGGTAGCCGCCGGTCGAGCCGCAGCGGCGGAAGTCCAGGTCGAAGATGCCGCGGTAGCCGAGCGAGGCGGTGAGACGCTCGGCGAGCGCCTGCACCTGCGGGTTGGGTGTCCAGCGGCCCACCGCCGTCAGCCCCGCGCCGCGCGGCCAGGCCCGCTGCTTGCGGCCGGGGCCACCGCCGCGTACGGCGCCGGACCGGTCGGCGTACCCGTGGAAGAACCAGTCGCGGTCGGGCCCCGACGGCAGGAACGCCTGCAACAGCAGCCGGCTGCCCGCCTCCTCGGCGCGCAGGAACAACTCGCGCGCCTCCTGCCCGCTGTGCACCACCACCGTGCTGCGCAGCCCGGTCCCGGCCGGCACCAGCCAGGGCCGGCTCCACTTCGCGACCACCGGCAGCCCCAGTTGCCAGGCGGCGCTCGCCGCCTGCGCCGGGCTCTCCGGGATCAGCGTCACCGGATGCGGGATGTCCGCGCCCGCGCACACGGCAGCCAGTTCGGCCTTGTCCGCGACCCGTTCGGCCAGCGCGCCGGGCTGCTGCGGCAGCAGATAGGAAGGCGCGAGTTCCTCGCTCATCCGGCCGACCGCGACGGCACTCGCGTCGTCCATCGGGATCAGCACGGCGGGACGCGCGATCCGCGCGGCCACCCGCCGGAGCGTGACGGCGATCTCGCCGGGGGTCGCGCCGGGCGGCGGCGGGGGATGCATCTGGCAGACAAAGCGGGAACTGCGTACGGGACTTCCGGCGGAGTCGGCGACCACATGCACCTCCACTCCCGCCCGGCCCAGCGAACGCACGGCCCCCAGCGTTCCGTGGTGAAAGGGATTCCGGTCGATCCGCAACAGGACTGCGGGGACACGGATGTCGAGCAGCGACACGGACTGTTTCCTTCGGTTCGGTTCACCCGTGCGGGCGACAGAGAAACTCGGAAGCCGTAACGGCGGTGGCGTAATTCATATTCATATGACTGAGTGTCAGTAGAAGGAAAAGAAAAGTCGGAACGGAGTACGAGAGTGGAGAGAGGAGCAGACATGGCCCCACAGCAGCGACGGTCCCGGACCGCCCGACTGGCCTTCATCGCGGCTACGGTCGCCGCGTCGGCGGCTTTCGCGTCGGGTCCCGGGTTCGCGGCGGGAGCGGAGGTGGCGCGAGCCACGGATCCGCCTGCTCCTGTGACCACCACACCCACGACTCCGGCCGTCGTAGAACCGGTGAAGACGCCCGATGCCACCAAGACCCCCGAGCCGAAGCAGACCTCCGCCTTCGGTGCCTTCCTCGACTCCGGTGCCCGGGGCGTGGCCCGCATGGCCGCGCTGAGCAGCTGGCTGGGCGGTGCCGAACTGCGGGTCGGCCACACCTACCTGCCCGGGAACCACTGGAGCGACATCGAGGGCGCCCCGGGTCTGCTCGACGTGTGGGCGGACTGGCGTACCGAGAAGTCCGACCGGATGCTCGTCCTCAACGTGCCGATGCAGGAGCACAACGAGGACGGTGTCTCCGACTGGCAGGTGCGGCAGCTGCTCCAGCAGGGCGCGGCCGGTCGGTTCGATCAGCACTTCAAGGCCCTCGCCGAGCGGCTGGTCGACCTGAAGGTGCCGGACACGGTGATCGTGCTCGGCTGGGAGATGAACGGCACCACGTACACCTCTCGCTGCGGGCCGGACCCGGAGGCCTGGAAGAAGTACTGGAACAGGATCGTCACCACGATGCGCTCGGTGCCGGGCCAGAAATTCCGGTTCGACTTCACTCCGAGCCGCGGCCGGGACGCCGTTCCCTGGACGCAGTGCTATCCGGGGGACGACACGGTCGACATCGTCGGAATGGATTCGTACGACCAGCCGTCCGGGCTGACGTTCGACGAGCAGGTGAAAGAGCCCTACGGACTCCAGGAACACGTGGACTTCGCCAAATCGCACGGCAAGCCCATTTCCTATCCTGAATGGGGACTCTTCCGTAACGGTGACAACGCGGAGTACATGAAGCGCATGCTCGCCTGGATGGACGAGCACAAGCCGCTGTACAACACGGTGACCGACTACTGCCCGCACGGTGTGTGGCAGTGCTCCGAGAACCCGAAGTCGTCCCAGGTCTACCGCTCGGTCCTGTTCGGCCGCACCGAGGACCCGACCCCGACACCTACTCCGGTTACTCCGGAGCCGACCAAGCCGCCCACGACACCGACCACACCCACCACACCACCCGCCCCGACGCACCCGGCCAACTGCTCGCCGGTCGAGCTGGGCGACTGGGTGGAGTACTGGCTCGGCGGGAAGCTGTGCGTGAAGTTCGACTGGTGGCAGCGCGACCGCTGAACCAGAGGTGGCGGCGGGCCGCTCAGGGTCCGTCGCCACCGCGTTCCTTCCACTTCCGCACGATCGCCTTGCCCCGCCGGCGCGCGGCGACATCGCAGGCGACCGCCGTCATCAGCGGCGCCGTGCGCCGCCGGGCCAGCAACAGCCGCTGGTTGACGACCGGTTCGGGCCGCCAGTGATGCTTGTACGGCTCGTCCCCGCGCAGCAGGCTGAGCGTGCGGGGCCCGCCCGCGCCGGTGTGCTCGGCGCACGCGTCGAGCAGCATCACCGCCACATCCGCCTTCCGCTCCCGCAGCCGCGGATGCGCGCCGTAGAGATAACCGCCCGCGAGCCGCCGCGACAACAGCGTCAGGTCTACGGCGACCACGTCCTCGTCGAGCCGGAACTCGGTGACGACGGCGTCGCCGGAGCGCACCATCGGCCCGACCGAGCGCACCAGGTGTTCGCAGAACCGGGTCTGTAGATGCTCGGACGTCACCTTCCGTCCCTGCCACTGGAGTTCGTGCAGCTCCAGCAGCCGCCGTAGCGCCGAGTCCACCCCGTCCGGCTGTACGACGTGACGCTCGACGCCGAGTGCGGTCAGCTTGCGGAGCTTGGCGCGGACGCGCTGGGCCTTGGAGGAGGGGAGACGGGCGACCAGGTCGGCCATCGGAACGGCGGGCAGCTCCAGGCACAGCGAGTCGTGGACGCGGCGGCGGGGGCCGCGCCAGCGGTCGTAGACGCGCTCGACCGCGCCGCCGGGGCGCACCTCGCGGAAGTCGATCAGCGCGGTGCGGGCGGCGGACGCGAGGCCCTCGGTGAGCGCGGCGACGGCCGGGTCGCCGTGGTCGTCGTCCAGCAGTACGTCGCCGTAGTCGGAGATCGCGCCGCCGAGCGGGACCAGTGCGGGCACCGGGCCGCGGACGAGCATCAGGGGTGCGGCGGCGACGAGTTCGCGGCCGTCGCGGACAACGAGCAGGCGCAGGCGGCCCGTTCGGCCGTACGACAGCCACCAGGAGTGCAGCCAGGCGTGGGACTGGAACGGGGTCGCCGCGCCGCACTTCTGGTACAACCGGCCCCAGGCTGGGGCCAGTTCGGCGAACTCCTGGGCGTCGGTGACGAGTTCGGTCGAGTACACCGGTGTCACAGGACGTCGGCCGCGGTGGCCGGGCTGGGCACCGAGGCGGGGCGGCCGGTCTCGTCCGGGGTACGGCGCGGCCGGACGAGCAGCAGCAGACCGCCGAGGAGTCCGCCCGCGCTCGCACCGACCAGACCGGTCACCGCGGCTGAGGCCGAGGTGGGCGCGGCCGGCTTGATGGCGCGGGCGAAGGTCTGGAGTTCGACGTGGGTCGAGGCCTTCGAGTCGTTCGCGTGCACGGTCAGCGAGCGGGACACGGCGTTGGCCATGTCGGCGGCGAGGTCGGCGCGCGAGGAGGTGGCCGTGACGGCGACCATCGGCGCGTCCGGCGAGGTCGCCGTCTGCACGCTCGACTGGAGCGTCTTGACCGGTACCCCCGCCCACACCTGCGCGTCCCCGAGCACCGCGAGCTGCGTGGCGACCCGGCCGTAGGCCTGCGCGAAACCGAGCGCGGTGGAGGAGTCGGCCTTGTCGGTGGGGACGGCGATGACGTAGCTGGTGGCCGTGTACGTCGGGGTCTTGACGACGCCGTACGCGCCGCCGAGCAGGCCGCCGGTCACGGCGCCGGCCGCGAGGAGGGACCAGGCCGGGAGGGCTTTCGCGCGGCTGAGGGGGAGGTGCTGGCGGATCTCGGTCATGAGGAACTGGCTCCCTGGGGTGCGGGGGACGGCGACGAGGTGGAGACCGCGGCCGCGTACACGTCCATGAGTTGGGCGGCGCTGCGGGTGATGCAGTAGTGGTGGGCGGCGTCCGGGGCGGTGCGCGGACGCGGGCCCTGCGCGCGGGCCGCCGCCAGCGCGCGGGCGAAGACCTCGGGGCCGCCCTGCACGCGCCGGGCGGCGGCCGCGGCCTGCGGGGGGAGGTCCTCGATGGCGGGGCAGGAGGCGTAGAGCACGGGCAGCCCGGACGCCAGCCCCTCTACGACGGCCAGGCCGAAGGCCTCTTCGGGGCAGGGCGAGGCGAGCAGGTCCATCGCGGCGGTGAGGGAGGGCAGGTCGGGGCCCGGCGAGCCGTCGGGTGTGTAGGGGCGCTCGCCGGTGAACAGCACCCGGTCGGCGACCCCGCAGTCGTGGGCCGTACGGCGCAGGAGGTTCTCCTCGGTGCCGCCGCCGACCAGCAACAGCCAGTAGTCGTCCGGGAGTTGGGTCAGGGCGCGGACCAGGACGTCGAAGCGTTTGCCTGCCGCGAGGCGGCCGATGCCGCCGATGACGTACGCGCCCTCGGGCAGGCCGAGCCGCTGGCGGGTGCGCAGGCGCTGGACCGGGTCGAAGCGGAAGCGGTCCAGGTCGATGCCGTTCGGGACGACTTCGATGCGCGGGCCCGGCACGCCCCAGCGCTTCAGGCGCTCGGCGACCGTGGGGGAGACGGCGACCGTGGAGCGGCCCAGCCGCTCGCTGGCGAGATACAGGGCGCGGACCCCGGTGCTGAGGCCGCGGCCCTCCATCTGCGAGTCGCCCAGGGAGTGTTCGGTGGCGACGACCGCCTTCACACCCGCGATCCGGGCGGCGAGCCGGCCGTAGACGCAGGCGCGGTAGAGGTGGGTGTGCACGAGGTCGTAGCCGCCGGTGCGGATGATCCGGACCAGGCGGGGGAGGGCGGTGAGGTCGCGGTTGCCGGTCATGCCGAGGTGGAGGACGCGCACCCCGTCGGCGGTCAGGCCGGCGGCGACCGAGCCCGGGTTGGTGAGCGTCACGACGTCGCAGTCGACCGGCAAGTGCCGGATCAGCAGCCGCAGTTGCTGCTCGGCGCCGCCGACGCCGAGCCCGGTGATGATGTGCAGAGCCCTCATGCGAGCCCCTCCACCGGACGCCGGCGCAGGCGGTGCAGCCGGTATTTGAGGAAGAGGCGTACGGCGGTGTCGTTCTGGCCGATGTGGACGCGGGGGAGCGCGTGCGGGCCGTTGAGGTCGCCGGGGTCGATGGCGCAGGCGTAGGCGTAACCGGCCTCGCGTACGGCGTCCATGGCGCGGGCGTCGATCGTGCCGTAGGGGTAACAGAAGCCGTCGACAGGGGAGTTGAGCAACTCCTGGAGCATGGTGCGGCTTTCGGTGACCTCTGCCTCCAACGTGGCGTCGTCCGACTTCGTGAGGTCGACGTGGGTCAGGCTGTGGGAGCCGATCTCCACGCCCTCGGCGGCCGCTTGGCGGATGCCGTCGGCGGTGAGGAGGGGTTTGCGGGGGCCCAGCGGGTCCCAGGCGTTGTCGCCGGCGAGGCGGCCGGGGAGGACGAAGAGGGTGGCGCCGCAGTCCCAACGGGCCAGTACAGGAAGGGCGTTGGCGACGAAGTCGGCGTAGCCGTCGTCGAAGGTGAGACCGACCAGACCGCGGCCCTCGCCCCGGGCGCGGGCGGCGAGCAGGTCGGCCATGGACACGCCCCGCAGACCGCGCCTGCGCAGCCAACTCAGCTGCTGTTCAAGGCGGTCGGGGGTGACCGTGATGCGGTAGGGGTCGTCGGAGCAGTCGCCCACGGAGTGGTACATCGCCACCCACGGGACCGGGCCCGTGGCGCGACTGCCGGTGGTCGGGGAATCAACGGGAGCGGCCATGGATGAGCCTTCGTGTGACGGAGCGTACGGATTCCAGTGCGGGTGCGAAGCCCTGGGTGCCCAGGGCCCAGCCGAGCAGGACGAAGACGACGGTGACGGTCGTGCAGCCGACGGTGAGACCGAGCAGCGGCGAGGGCAGCGCGCGGGCGACGAACGCCCCCGCGATCGTCGCGACCACGGCCGCGCGCACCGGCCGGCTCAGCTCGATCAGGACCTGCCGGGTGCGGATCGGGACACTGCGGGGGCCCGAACCGCACAGCAGGAGTACGGCGGTGAAGGTGATGCCGGTGGCGTTGGCGACGGCGATGCCGATGACGCCCCAGGGGCCGACCGTCCAGGCGCCGATCCAGGAGGTCACGACGATGCCGGCGGCCATCGCGCCGACCGGGTACCAGGTGGGGCGGCCCGCCGAGAAGTAGGAGCGGACCAGGACGCCGACCAGGGTCTGGCCGAGCAGTCCGAGGGCGTACACGCGCATCACGCCCGCCGTGGCGGCGGTGTCGTGGACGGTGAACGCGCCCCGCTGGAACAGGAGTTGGATGATCTGCGGGGCGCAGGCGATCACCGTGGCGGCGCCGAGCAGCACCAGGCAGGCGGCGAGCGCGAGGTCCCGCTCCACGCGGTTGCGGGCCTTCTCGGTGTCGCCCTCGGCGAGCGCCCGCGCGACCACCGGGAAGGTGACCGTGCACAGCATCAGCGAGAGCATCATCGGCATCTGGGCGACCTTCTGCGCGTAGTTCAGATGCGAGATGGCGCCGGCGGGGAGGTGGGAGGCGAGGAAGCGCTCGATGAGGACCTGCGACTGGCGGCACAGTGCGAAGAGCAGCACGGTGGCCATCAGGGCGAGGTTCATCGGACGGGCCTCGGCGGGGCCCGTGTCCGGGGTGGTGGGCTTGTGGCTCGTCAACTGCCGCCACAGGGCCGGGAGTTGGGCCAGCACCATCAGGAAGCCGCCGCCGGCCACACCGAGGGCCGCCGAGCGTACGCCCCAGTGGGCGCCGAAGGCGTACATCCCGGCGATGATGCCGATGTTGTACGCCACGTAGATCGCCGCCGGGGCCACGAAACGGCGGTGGGCCCGGAGGGCCGCGCTGCAGTAGCCGGCCAGGCCGAAGCTGAGGACGCAGGTTGCGGTGATGCGGGTGCAGCTGATGGCCAGGGCGGGGTTCGGGAGGCCGGGGGCCAGGGCTTCGACCAGGTAGGGCGCTGTGCCGATCAGGAGTGCCGATACGGCGATGAAGGCCAGGGTCAGGCGGGGGAGGGTGGTGGCGACGAGGGAGCGGACCGGGTCGCCGGGGGCGCCTTGTGCTCTGTGGGCCAGGGCCATGCTGAACGCCGGGATCAGGGCGAAGGCGAGGCCGTCCTCGATCAGGAGGGTGGCGGCGAATTCCGGGATGGTCCAGGCGATGAGGAAGGCGTCTGTTTCGCTGCCGGCGCCGAAGAGGCGGGCGAGGGCCTGGTCTCTGGCGAGGCCCAGGAGGGAGCCGGTGATCGAGAGGACGGCGGTGATCAGTGCGGCTTTGGCCAGGAAGCGGCGGGATTCCGGGGCGGTGTCTTCTGCCGGCGCCGGGGTGGCGGTGCGTGCTTGTGGGAGGAGGGGGGCGGTGTTGGGTTCGTCGGTTGTGCCAGCTGGGGTCGTCTCGCGGGTGCTGCGCCGTGGGGGCTGGTCGCGCAGTTCCCCGCGCCCCTTTAGGGGGTTGGTGCTGGGCTGTGTTGGAGGTGTCTCGTGGGTGTCGTGCCCTGCGGTGGAGCCGCTGATCGATACAGCCCCGCGTGCCTTTGGGGGGTTGGTGTTGGGCTGTGTCGGGGGAGTCTCGTGGGTGTCGTGCCCCGCGGTGGAGCCGTTGATTGATGCAGCTCCGCGCCCCTGTGTTGGAGGCTTCACCGTCATCGGGTCAGGGCCCCTTCGGCGGTTGCGTGGGCCGGAGTTGCTGCCGTAGGACGCTTCTCCTCGTTCGCTCCCGTCAGTGACCACCACGCTGCCAGGCCGAAGACCACTGCCGTCAGGACCGTTGACGGGCCGCCGATGTCCGCGTACATGAAGTCGATCAGCTGCCAGGTCAGGAGGCCGGTGGAGATCAATGCGCAGTCCAGGCCGGGGAGTTTGGTTCGGTGGACCCGGAACAGGCCGCGCAGGGCGCAGACCAGGAGGGCCAGCCAGCTGCCGGCCAGGGTGACGAGGCCGATCAGGCCCTGTTCGCTGAGGACCAGGAGGTACATGTTGTGCGGGGAGAGCAGGGGCTGTTTGAGGAAGGCGGCGCCCGCTCCCTCCGTGTCGCTGCCTGAGGACAACGCCAGCGAGGCGTTGCCGTCCCGGTGTTCGGGGAAGCCCTTCAAGCCGACGCCGGTCAGGGGGTGTTCGCGCCACATCGCTGTTGCCGCCGCCCACATCGTGTAGCGGTCGATCACCGACTGGTCCGGCGCGTCGGTGACTTGGGTGATGCTGTCGATCCGCTCCTGGAGCATCGCCGTACCGACGCCGAAGCCGCCCACCAGGACCACGCCCGCCGCCGTCACCGCCGCGGCCACCTTCAGGGCGCGGCGCAGGCCGGCCAGGGCCAGTTGGATCGCGCAGGTCGCCGCGGTCGCGATCCACGCGCCGCGGCTGAAGGAGAGGGCCAGGGGGACGAGGAGAGCGAAGGCGCAGGCTGCCGCGACCGCCCGTTGACGTGCGTCATTTCGGCCCAGGGCCAAGGCCAGCGCGCAGATCAGGCCGAAGGACACGACCGTCGCCATGCCCATCACGTCGGTCGGGCCGAAGGTGCCCACCGCGCGGATCTCCTCGCCCTGGTACGAGGCGCCGGTCCCGGTGACGTACTGCTTGACGCCGATCGCCCCCTGCCAGAGGGCGAGTGCGACGAACGACCAGGCCAGCAGACGGAAGTCGCGGCGGTCCCGGATCAGCAGCACGACCGCCGCCGGGACGAGTACGAAGATCTGGAGGTACCGGCCCAGGCCGCTGAGTCCGGCGCCCGGTGAGGACGCGCCCATCGCGGCGATCGACAGGCCCAGGACCGGAAGTCCCATGACCACTACGGAAGTTGGGGTCAGGGGGCGGCTGCGGTCGCGGAGGAGCCGGATTCCGCAGTACAGCACGACCAGACCGGAGACCGCGTCGGCCGGACCTGCGCCGCCCTCGCCCGGGGCGAGCGGCAGACCGAGCAGGGCGATCACGGCGACGACCGGGAGGACGGGGGCGAACGTGCGGACTCGGCGCAGCACGGCTCAGCTCCCCGTCGGACGTACGGGCAGGACAGGGGCGTTCATACGGACGCGGTGGTTCACGGCTCAGCTCCCGGTCGGACGTACGAGCGCGGTCGCCGTGCGGGCCAGGATGCAGATGTCCTGCCACAGCGACCAGTTGTCGATGTACGCGTTGTCGAACCGGCAGCGGTCCTCGATCGAGGTGTCGCCGCGCAGCCCGTGGATCTGGGCGAGGCCGGTGATGCCGGTCTGCATCCGGTGGCGGGCCGCGTAGCCGGGGTAGGCCTGGCTGAACTGCGCGACGAAGTACGGTCGTTCGGGCCGCGGGCCGACCAGGCTCATGTCGCCCCGGAACACGTTCCACAGCTGGAGCAGTTCGTCCAGCGAGGTCTGGCGCAGGAAGCGGCAGAAGCGGCTCATCTGCAACTCGCCCGCGACGCTCCAGCGGGTCGCCGCCTCGTGGTCGTCGACCGGGCGGTGCGTGCGGAACTTCAGCAGGGTGAAGGGGCGGCCGTCCTTGCCGATGCGCTCCTGGCGGAAGACGACACCGCGCCCGTCGGTGAGACGGAGGACCACCGCGCACACCAGCAGCAGGGGGCTGACCAGGAGGAGCAGGGTGCCGGACGCCAGTACGTCCAGGGCCCGCTTGCCGAAGCTGCCGGGGTGGCGTGACCCCAACTCCAGCCTGCGGCAGGCGAATCCGGCGAGCTGGTCACGCATCTCGTACGAGGGCGAGTCGGCGTCGACCTCCCAGACCACGCAGCCCGACTCCGCCAACGCCCGCAGCAGCGGCCCGCGTTCGGACCGTACAGAGGGATGCACGGTGAGGACGGCCCGGACGCCGTTCTGGATGAGGGCGCGCTCGACCTCCTCGCCGGTGGTCAGTACGGGCAACCCCTCGGTGCCGTCCGGGTGTTCGGCGACGATGCCGATCGGCTCGACCCCGCACTTCGGGTGCCGCAGCAGCGCCGCCGCCACGCGTTGCGCGGTCGTCGCCGGGCCGATCACCAGGGCGGCGCGGGGGCGGTTGAGGAGTGCCTTGCGGCGGCGTCGGTGCACCGCGCCGCGGGCCGCGCAGCTCGCCGCCGTCTGGAGGGCGAAGCCCAGGAGCAGGGTGCGCGGGGACAGCGCGCGGTCGGGGGCGTAGGCCGCGGTGAGCGTGCCGAGCGCGAGCCACGCGACGGCGATCCGGCCGCAGACGGCGGGCAGTTCGTCGAGGACGCGCGGTACGGCCCGGGGCAGATGCGGGCGCAGCAGTATCGACCCGGCGATCAACAGGGCCACCAGCAGCGGTCTGCGCTGGCTGCCGGTGAGCGCGAGGGCGCCCACCACGGCGGCGGCGAGGTCCGCGCCGAGCAGCGGCAGCGGTGAGGCCGGCCGCGCGGGCGGGCGGCGGACCGGGAACCGGAAACCGCCGCCGGTGCGGCGGGGGATGACCGAGACGTTCGAGAATCCGTGATCCCGTGGCTGTCCGCCGGGGGAGGGGACGGTGCTTTCCGCAGTCACGAGTGGATGGACTCCCTGCACTCGGTGGGCACGACGGGTTTGCCGCCGAGCAGATCGCGATAGACCTCCGCGACCGCCTCGGCGGTGTGCCGCACGTCGTGCGTGGACTGGACGTACCGGCGTCCCTGGTGGCCGAGGGACTCGCGCAGCAGCGGGTCGAGCAGCAGCTCGGCGACGGCCCCGGACAGCACCGCCGGGTTCTCGGCCGGGACCAGGCAGCGCGGGGCGAGACCGGCCGGCAGGCTCTCGCGGGCGCCCGCGACATCCGTGACGACGACGGGCCGGGCGCAGGCCATCGCCTCCAGCGGAGCCAGCGCCATGCCCTCCCAGCGCGAGGGCAGGACCACCAGATCTGCGGCCTGGTACCAGGGCACGGCATCGGGGACGGAACCCGCGAACAGCACGGAATCCGGGGCGAGTTCACGCAGCGCGGCCCGGTCGGGCCCGTCGCCGACGAGCACGAGCCGCGCCTTCGGCACCCGCCGGACCACCTCGTCCCACGCCGTCAGCAGGACGTCCTGGCCCTTCTGCCGGCACAGCCGCCCCACGCACACCACCAGCGGCGCCGCCGGATCGACCCCGGCGAGCTGCTCGATCCCGGCCCGTACGGTGTCCACGGCCGCGGGGTGGAAGCGCTCGGTGTCGATCCCGTTGGGGATCACGCTCCAGCGGCCCCGGACCCCGGCCCGCAGCCCGGTCGTCCGCTCCGCCTCGCTCACGCACACCGTCCGGGTGGCCCAGCGCGCACCCCACCGCTCCCAGCCGACCGCGAGCGCGGCGGTGACCCCGCCGACCGCCTCGAACGACCAGGCGTGCGGCTGGAACACGGTCGGGATCCGCCCCCGCACGGCGAGCCGCCCGGCCAGACCGGCCTTCGCGCTGTGCGCGTGCACCAGATCGGGCCGCACCTCCGCGACCACCCGGGCGAGCCGCCGTACCTCGGAGACGAGCGCCGGTCCGGGTGACCGGGTCGCCTCCCACAGTCGTACGTCGGCGCCGAGCGCCCGGACCCCGTCCGCGAGGCTGCCGCCTGCGGGGCAGGCGACCGTGACGTGCAGGCCCGAGGCGAGCTGAGCCCGCGTCAGATCCGTGACGACACGGGCGACTCCGGCGTCCACGGGCTGGGCGAGGTGCAGGACCCGTGGCCGAGGGTCGGTTGCTGGCTGGTGCATTGCGCGGTTTCCTCGCTCACGGGTGGCGCTCGGGACTGCGGGCGGGAACGCGCCTCACTGCTGGGCGTCGACGGCGACGAAGAGCGCCCCGAACCACGCCGCGTCCCGCTGGGAAACGAGCCGGAAGGCCAGCTGGTCACCGCCGGGACGCAGCGCCTTGCCGAGATCGAACACATCGGAGTCGTAGCCGAGCGTGTTCGCATACGCGGGCGCACGCTCCGAAGGCGCCGCCGCCGGGTCGCTGATCGTGGAATTCAGCACGTCGTCACGGGGGTTGGCACCGTCACCGAGCGCGGTGGCGTTCGTACGACCGGTCGAGAGTGTGAGCGAATCCCCGGCGCGGCCGCGATCCCCGTCGTACGCCACCACGCCCGCGCGTCCCCCGGCGTGCGCGGGCACACGCACCCCGCGCATCCGGATCTCCGCGCCGGTACGGGAGTCCAGCGCGTCGAAGCCGTCCCACAACTCCAGCCGGCGCAGCGGCTCCTGCGGCTTCTCGTACGCCACGACGAGCGTCCAGCCACCCCACGCGCCGGCCGCCGACTTGCCCATCGCGGTGTTGATCTGGGCCACGGTGTAGAGGCCCGAACCGCTCTCCCGGACCAGCTTGGTGACGTCCGCCGAGGCCTGGAACGCGTCCGCGCCGCCCGCCACCCGGTGTCCGACGACCGTGTCCGCGAGCACCGCCTTGTACTCGCCGCCGGGCTCCGCGACCAGCACCCGACCGTTGTCCTTGGGCGGCTTCTGCTCGCCCACGCGGAGGTTGCCGCCCCAGTACAGCCGCGCGTACGTGGCCCGGGCTCCCTCGGGCAGCCGGATCTCCGCGCGGGAGGAGTCGTAGGTGTTCGGGTCGCGGTCGACGTCGACGTAGAACATGTCGAAGTCGCCGTTGACCGCGGCCTGCCCCTCTCGTACGGCCGGGCAGGCGGCCGCGTTCGCACGGCAGCTGATGGAGGTGTTGGCCGCGCGGACGATGCCGCCGTGCTGGAGCGCGTGGTAGCGCTGGGCGAACGGGACGCGCGTCGCCTCGGCGGCGGGCGGGGCGGACGCTCCGGAGGCGGCCGGGGCCCAGATCGTGACGAGGGCGAGAGCGCCCGTCGACGCCCGGCGCAGCAACGGACCCAGGGAATTGCGCATGACCGGAGGTGCCCTTTCGGGAAGTACGGCCCCTATGTGCGATGTGATGGCTATAGGGGTACTTCGGGAGGTGCGCAACTCTAGTGGCTATCCGTATTAATCCGGCGAAACGTGGCAAGTGTGTCGGAATGGTGAAGTTAGGCCTTCTGGGAGATCACCCCATTGGCCGCACAACCCCTTTGGGCGCCGCGCGTTGACACAGCGCCGGGCATCCCCGCCCGGATGTTTGTTTCAACCCCAAGGAGCACCTCTCCATGTCGCGTATCGCGAAGGGCCTGGTCCTGACCTCCGTTGCCGCCGCCGCCATGGCGGGCACCGCCGGCATCGCCGCCGCGGACAGCGACGCGCACGGCGCTGCCGCCCACTCCCCGGGCGTGCTGTCGGGCAACGTCGTCCAGGTTCCGGTCCACATCCCGGTCAACGTCTGCGGCAACACCGTCAACGTCATCGGCCTGCTGAACCCGGCCTTCGGCAACACCTGCGTCAACGACTGACGTCCGCGCGCATCACTTCGGCCGGCCGTTCTCCCGTGGTGTGTCCACGGGGGGACGGCCGGTCGGCGTTTCGCGGTGTTGCCCCGAATGGGCGGTAGCGGTCCCGGTCCGGCGTTTCTGTCTTGACATGGCCCTCACCAGGCACGACGTCGACCGTACGACTGACGGACGGTCACCCGGCGCGTCCGACCGGTTGCAGATGGTGGTGAGCGCTTTCACGGTGGGCTCAAGATCCGAAGCACCACCGAAAGGAAACACCCATGCGTGGTCTGCCCGCACGGCGCGTCGCGTCCTCCGTGCTCTGTGCCACCGTCCTGATCGGAATCGCCGGCCCCGTGGCCGTCGCGGCCGACAACGACTCGGCGCGGAAGCACGTCCACGCCGCGTCGAGCGCGCCGGTCCCGGGCGCTGACGCACTGCTCGCCCAGGTCAAGGGCCTCGGTGACGTCGGCGGCGTACTCACCCCCGTCACCGACCTGTTGACCCAGGCGCTCAAGGCCGACAACGGCCAGCTCTCCGCCGACCAGGCGAAGACGCTGGGCGACGCGGTCACCGCGGCCATCGCCAAGATCACCGCGGCGGCGCCGGCCGCACCGGCGGTCCCGGCGGTTCCCGCCACGCCGGCCGTCCCCGCCGTGCCCGCCGTACCGGCGGCGCCCGCCCTGCCCGCGCTGCCCTCGCTCAAGAGCGGCGACGACTCCAAGGCCAAGGCGCCCGCCGACCTCGCCGGTGACGCCCTCGCGTCCCTGCAGAAAGCGGTCGCCACGCTGCTCGCGGCGGTCACCTCCGGCGACGTCGCCGGTGTCGTCCCGGCGGTCACCGGTGTGGTGACGGGCCTCGTCAACGTGGTCGCGGCCACGCTGCTGGGCGGCGGCCTGCCCGCACCGAGCCTGCCCGGTCTGCCCGCGCTGCCGTCGTTGCCGTCGACGTCCTCGCTTCCGGCGGTACCCGCGGTGCCCGCCGTTCCGGCGCTTCCGGGAGTGTGAAGCGAACTGTCGTAGAAGAGTCGTAGCGCAGTCGTAGAACGGCCGTCGGGCCGGTCCTTTGCGGGATCGGTCCGGCGGCCTTTTCCGCTGTACGGCCTTTTCATATGAGGATGGGAAACGCCGATGAGACACACGCTGCATTCGAGTGGGCAGCAGAAACTTTCTGCGCACGGGGTTTCCGCCCCGGCCGGAACTCGTTACACACGGCGACAGAATTCGCTCTGGTGACATGAGTTGCCGAAGAAAGGAACACGATGAAGTCCCTGAAGGCTGCCGCTGTCGTTGCCGGGTCCCTCGCCATCGCCGGTGCCGCCGCGCCCGCGTTCGCCTACAGCCCCGCCGACGTGACGCCCACCAGCCTCACCGGCGCCGTCAACACCCTCACCAGTGGTCAGCTCCAGCCCGCCGACGTGATGCCGCTCCAGCACCAGTCGGACGCGCTCGACACCGAGAACAAGGGCTCCGCGCTCAACACCGTCAAGGGTGCGACCGCCGCGCTGAACCAGCACAACCCGCTGCTCGGCGGTCTGCCGCTGCAGAGCTGAGTCCCGCCGGTGGTGTTCGAGGGGCGTCGCGAGGCGTCCCTCGTTCGTGTGGCGGGGTGCCCGCGCCATCGGCCGGACGGGTGAGAACGCGTCCGAGGGCCTTCCGGCCCGTCGATAAGGTCGCGCGGTGACCTCAACCTCAAGCGAAACGCGCCCCTTCCGCGTCGCCGACCTCGGCACCCTCGTCGTCCTGGCGTGGAGCGGCGAGGCCCCCGACGGGGACATGCCCTATCTCCTCGCCTACACCCTGGGCGACGCCGCGGACGGCCCCGAGGCCGCCACCGCCGCCGTGGAACGGCTGCTGACCGACAACGGGCTCCCGGTCGGCGGCAACATCGTCGACGGCGCCACCAAGCCCAGCCTGCCGATCACCATGCTCGTCGAGTCCGGGCAGGCCGTCCTCAACATGCCGCAGCTCAACGCCCAGTGCGTGCCGCCGCCCGAGTGGCTCGCGGCCGTCGGCGAACGCGGCTTCGCCTACCTGGTGTTCACCACCCGCCCGTGGCCCGAGGCCGAGCCGGGCAAGCCCGTCACCCCCGAGGCGCTGGCCGAGTTCGCCGGCTCCGAGGACACCCTGAACGCCGCCGCGCACATCATCCTGCCCGCCCGCAGCCTGCGCGGCTGAGCACCGGACGGGCGACCGGACAGCGGGCGGGAACGCCGGTTCCGGCCCGCTGACGGGAAGCGGATTCCGGCCCGCTGACGGGAATTCCGGAAAGCTGACTACTACGGCACCCGGGGGAATCTTGAACTGATGCCCTGCCCGGCCTCGTTACCCGGGCAGCACGCAGAGCTTCAGCACGCAGAGCCTCCGAATTCCGAAAGGGACCGTACTCGAGATGAAGTCGACCACCCGAGGAACCATCGCCGCCGTCATCACGGCCGTGGCGGCCGCGGCCGGCGCCGCCACCGCGACCCCCGCCGCCGCGCTCGGCGCGGTTCCCGTGCCCGTGCCGCTGGAGGGCGCGGAGAACGCCCTCGGCATGGAACTCCCCAAGCTGGGCGGGGAGATCCCGGTGCCCATGCCGGGCTCGCCCGAGGGCCCGCGGTACGTCGAGGGCCGGCTCATCCCGGAGCGCGCCGTACCCCAACTCCCCGTCCACGGCGGCCTGCCGGGCCTCGGCCTGCGCGCCCCGCTGCCGCACGTCCTCGGCGACGGCTTCGACCACGTCGGCGTCAGCACGCCCGCCTCCGACCTGCGCACGATGGCCCCGGGCCTGGCGCTGGACGTGCCGCTGACCCCGCCCAACCCCGACAACTTCGGCCTCCCGGACCTGAAGGCGCCCCAACTGGGCGTCCTCGCCCCGGTGTTGCAGACCGTGCCGGGCGCGGACCTGGTCACGGGCGCGGGCCTCTGAGCCGTAGCGCCGTAGTGCGGGAAGAACGAGGACGGCCTTAGGGCCGGAGCGGACGAGGGCCCGGGTGGTGCGACCCGGGCCTTCGGTCTGTCCGCGGTCGGCATGGTGACCGGGCGGGGTGTCGGACGGTTAGCCCCTCGAACGGACGGAACGGACGAGGGAGTTGGGCCATGAGCGTGAGCGTCGGTGGAGTACCCGTGGGCCGGGAGCCGGTCAGATCCTGGCCGGTGCGCAGGACGCGGCGGGAGGCGTTGCGCGGGGTGTTCGGTGCCGCCCTCGCCGTGGCCCTCGTGCCCGTCGTCGCGGCCTCGCGGCCCACGCGTTCCGGCGAGGACCCCGGGGACACCGCCTTCGACGAGACGTACCGGGGCCGTCGTATCCACGGTGTCCTGAAGGACGGGTGGCAGGTGACGGTGGACGGCCGGCCGCTGCATCTGATGCGGCGCGCGGACGGCACCTGGCTGAGCATGGTCGACCACTACCGCTCGTATCCCACCGCCCTGGAGGCGACCCGCGCGGCCGTCGACGAGCTGAGCCCCGGGCGCGAACTGCGCGAGGCGGACGGGCCGATGGGGCAGATGCACATGGGGGGAGACCATGGCGTACACGCGTAAGGACGTCAGCACGCTCACGAGCGCCGAGAAGCGGCGGTTCGTGGCGGCGATGCTGGAGATCAAACGGCGGGGCGAGTACGACGAGTTCGTGCGTACGCACATCGAGTACTTCGTGCCCGACGGGGAGTACGGACTGCGCTCCGCGCACATGGCGCCCTCCTTCCTGCCCTGGCACCGGCAGTTCCTGCTGGATCTGGAGCGGGCGCTGCGCCGGGTCGACTCCTCGGTGACGGTGCCCTACTGGGACTGGACGCGGGAACGCTCGGCGACCTCCACGCCCTGGACCAAGGACCTCCTCGGCGGCACCGGGCGGCGCTCCGACCACCAGGTGACGACCGGGCCGTTCGCCTACGCGACGGGCAAGTGGAAGATCACGGAGAACATCACCGACGAGCCGTACCTCACAAGGGACCTGGGCCGGGCCGGCTCCCCGATCACGCTGCCGACGAAGGCCGACCTGGACGGGGCGCTCGCCGACCCGGTCTACGACATCCCGCCCTGGGACTCGACCTGCCGCACGGGGTTCCGCAACCGGCTGGAGGGGTGGGGCACCGGGCGGGGCAGCGCGTCCTGGCGCAACCACAACCGGGTGCACAAGTGGGTCGGGGGCGTGATGCTCGGCGGCGCGTCCGTCAACGACCCCGTCTTCTGGCTGCACCACGCCTTCGTCGACCTCCAGTGGTCGCGCTGGCAGAGCAGGCACCGCGGCGCCCACTATCTGCCGGCGAAGCCGCCGGGCGCCGGCGACGACCAGGAGGGGCGGGTCGTGGCACGGCAGGAGCGGATGCCGCCGTGGGACGTGACGCCGGAGCAGCTGGAGGACGTCAGCAGCATCTATCGGTACGGTTGACCGGTCGCGGACACGGGGAGAGCCCCGGCGCCTGAGGTGCCGGGGCTCTTCGCGTAGGTCCGTCCGCGTGTGCGGTCGAATCAGTGGCCGTAGCCGTTGCCGCCGTAGCCCGGGCCGGGGTGGCCGGGGTGGCCGTGGCCGCTCACGTTGGCGCAGGTGTTGCCGAAGGCCGGGTTCAGCAGGCCGATCACGCTGATGGTGTTGCCGCAGACGTTGACCGGGATGTGGACCGGCACCTGCACGACGTTGCCCGACAGGACGCCGGGCGAACCGACGGCCGCACCCTGCGCGCCCGCGTCCGCCATGGCCAGGCCGGCGCCACCGAGCGCCACGGCACCCGTGCCGAGGGCGACAACGGCCGCCTTCGCGATGCGAGACATCACGTTCTCCTTTGGTTCGATGAGTGCGACGGCACGACTCGCCACCGCACTTCGGGTTCAACGCGGCGGCGCATGGCTGGTAACGGCGACAGCGCGGGGATCACCGTTTTGAACACGACTTCGAGCGCCGGGCGCGGATGTTCGACGGCCGGAAATTCGGTGCCCTCGACGGGTGGGTGTCCATTAGCCTCCGGACATGGCAACCGACCAACTGATCCGGCTGTTCGCCGAGGAGAACCGGGTGCGTGCCTTCGCGGCGGTGGCCCTGGGCGCGGAGACCTCCGAGCGGGTCGCCGAGGTGGCCGGCCTGACCCCGAGGGGCACGGCCGTCGCCCTGCTGCGGCTGCGCGAACAGGGCGTGGTGAAGACCATGGACGACGGCGAACTGCGCGTCGACTACGACCTGTTCAAGAAGCTGGCCCGCGAGGGCGGCGAGCCGGCCGAGGACGGCCCGGCCACCGGCGACGAGCACACCGACATGATCCTGCGGACCTTCGTCCGGGGCGGCCGCCTCGTCCGCCTCCCCGCCCAGTGGACCCGCAAGCAGGTGGTGCTCCAGCACATCGCCGAGCAGACCTTCGCCCCGGGCATGGAGTACCCCGAGCGGATCGTCAACGAGAAGCTGCGCGCCTGGTGCGACGAGGGCGAGGTCGACCATGTGACGCTCCGGCGCTACCTGGTGGACCTCCATCACCTGCGGCGGAGCGAGGGAATCTACCGGCTGTCGACAGCCGCGTGACCCGCTGTTTCCACGGCAGCCGCCGTACGGGCCCTGGGTTCTACGGCAGCTGCCGTACGGGGGAACCCGTCAGGTAGGCCTGGATGTTCTCGACGGCCTGGCCGTAGTACGTCGTGTAGTTGGCCCGCGACACATAGCCGAGGTGGGGTGTCGCGAGCAGGCGCGGGGCCGTGCGCAGCGGGTGGCCGGCGGGGAGGGGCTCGCTGTCGAAGACGTCGAGGCCGGCGCCGGCGATGCGGCCCTCGCGCAGGGCGGTGAGCAGGGCGTCCTGGTCGACGATCGCCGCGCGTGAGGTGTTGATCAGGTACGCGGTGGGCCTGAGGAGGGCGAGTTCGGCGGGGCCGAGGAGACCGCGGGTGCGGTCGCCGAGGGCGAGGTGGACCGAGACGAAGTCGCTGTCCGCGAGCAACTCCTCCTTGGCCGGGGCGAGTTGGACGCCCACCTCGTCGGCGCGCTCCTTCGTGAGGTGCTCGCTCCACGCCGTGACGCGCATGCCGAAGGCCAGGCCCACCTGTGCGACACGGCTGCCGATCCTGCCGAGCCCGAGCAGTCCGAGGGTGCGGCCGTGCAGGTCGGCGCCGACCGTCCGCTGCCAAGGGCCGCCGCCGCGCAGGGAGTTGGCCTCCTCGACGATCCCGCGGGCGAGGCCCAGCAGGAGCGCCCAGGTCAGTTCGACGGGCGGGGTCGAGGAGCTGGCCGTACCGCACACGGTGACGCCGTGCGCCTTCGCGGCGGCGTAGTCGATGACGGAGTTGCGCATGCCGGAGGCGATCAGCAGCTTCAGGCGGGGCAGGCGGGCGAGGAGCGAGGCGGGGAAGGCGACGCGTTCGCGCAGGGTGACGACGATGTCGGCGGAGGCGAGCGCGGCGGCCAACTCGCCCTCGTCGTCGAGGTGTTGACGCAGGCTCACGACCTCCACGGTGTCCTCGACGGCCGACCAGTCGGCGAGTTCGGTCGCCACGTCTTGGTAGTCGTCGAGGACGACACAGCGCAGGGGCACGGCGGTTCGGTTCCTTCTGTCGTTTCCCGGATTCAGGTTCCCGGTTCTCCGGTGACCGACCGGAACGCTACTCCTTGGCGAGCGAGACCGAGTTGGCCGTGCGGGTCGGCTTGCCCAGGGCCCAGAAGAGGACGCCGAGGAGCATGAAGGCGACGAGCGGTACGAGCTCCGTCAGCAGGTACTTCCAGCGCTCGGCGTGGGTCCAACCGTCCGGGAGGTAGTCGGCGCCGAACCAGTGGTCGCCGAAGCCGGGGGCGATCAGCTGCACGCTGGCGAACAGGATGAGCACCGTGAGGACCGTGCTGATGGTGCGGGGGAAGGGCGCCTTGTAGGGGCGGGGGACGTCCGGGGCCTTGCGGCGCAGTACCGCCAGGGCCGGGAAGATGCCCAGGTAGCTGACCAGGGTGGTGGATACGGCGAGACCGAGGACGGCACCGAAGAGCTTGGCCGCGCTGCCGTTGGTGAGCTGGTGGGCCAGGACCAGGACGAGGGTGGAGACCAGGCCGCTGAGGATGTTGACCCGGACCGGCGTGCCGAACCGGCTGGAGATGACGCCGAGGAAGCGGGGCGCCGCGCCGTCGTAGCCGGAGACGGCGAGGGCGCGGTCGGAGCCCATGACCCAGGTGACGCCGGAGGACAGCACCGTGAGGATGAACAGGACCGCGGCGATGTCCCCGAGGACCGTGCCGGCGCCGCTGCTCGTGACGGTGCCGTCGGCGGCCACGTCACCGCCGTAGACGGTGAAGACCTGGCGGATCGCGTCGAGGAAGCCGCCGAGGCCGGTGATGGCCTTGACCGGGAGGACGAGCAGGATGCCGAGGATGGGGAGGGCGTAGAGGAGTACGGCGAGGGCGGCGCTGCGGAAGATCGCGAAGGGGACGTCCTTCTGGGCGTCGGTCATCTCGTCGCCGGCGGTGTTGGGCAGTTCGAAGCCGACGTAGTTGAACATCAGGACGGGGACCAGGCCGACGAAGCCCGCGTACGTCGGGGAGAAGTCGCCGGGGCCGAAACCGTGCAGGCCGTGCTGGATGCCGTAGACGACGACCGTGATCGTGAACAGGCCGAGCAGGACGAAGCGGCTCCAGGCGCCGATGGTGGGGATCCACTTGCCGACGTCGAAGGAGAGGATCGCGGCGAGGACGCCCACCCAGATGAAGACGAGGGCGAAGACGTAGAAGGCGGGGGTGCTGAGGTCCTTGCCGTCGTTGAAGAAGGTCGTGTACGCCGTGACCGCGGAGACGGCGAGGGTGCCGCCGAGCCAGACCGGGTTGGTGATCCAGTACAGGAAGTTGTTGACGGCGCCCGCGAGGCGGCCGAAGGCCCGGCTGGTCCAGATGTAGGGGCCGCCCTCCTCGGGGAACGCGGCGCCCAGCTCGGCGATCAGCAGCGCGGACGGGATGAAGAACACCGCGGCCAGCACGATGAGCCAGGTGAACGCCTCGGCGCCGGACGAGGCGACCGTGCCGATGGTGTCGACGCCGACGATCGTGCAGAGGAGGAAGAAGAGGATGTCGAAACGGCCGAAGTGCTTGCGCAGCTTCTGCCGCTCCACCTGTGCTGCGGCCGGCGCGGCCGGCTCGGGGGCGATCTGACCAGCGGCCACCGGGGCTCCTGCGGGTTCGGGGAGGAGGGGAGTGGGGGGAGGAGGGGCGGAGTTGGGAGGGGGGAGTTGCGGGGACGGGGGCGGGATTCGGCCAATGATCTGCCGCTCCTGCGAAATCCCACAAGCGTTCGGGGCTGATTCTTGACCATTACGTATCCGTCCGGACGTAACGGAAACGGGGGCGAAACACGGGCCGGGACATGGGCCGGGATGCGGGGGCCGTCGCGACCGTCGCGACCGACCTGCCGACGTCGTCCACTGATCCCGCGGCGCTCGCGGTCTGTTGCCGACGGGAGATCGTTTCTGTTTCTTTGACGTTGCGTGAACAGGTGACAGCTTAAAATCACCACGCGTAGATTTCGATGATCATGCACACGATCATGCGGAAAGCGGAGTCAAGGGGGACGCAGAGTGGACGACGGTGTGCGTGGGGAGGCGAGATTCGCGATCCTGGGGCCGCTGGAAGTCAGGGCCGGAGGGGTCCGGCTGCGGCTCGGCGGGCCCATCCAGGCGCGGGTGCTGACCACCTTGCTGCTCGACCCGTGCCGGATGGTGCCGGTGTCGCGGCTGGTGGAGGCGGGGTGGGACGACGAGCCGCCGGCGACCGCGGCGCACCAGGTGCGCAAGGCGATCGCCGATCTGCGGCAGCGCATCCCGGACGGGCCTTCGATGATCGTCACCGACGGTCCGGGATACCGGGTGGACGTCGCCCGGGAGCAACTCGACCTGAGCCTGTTCTCCGACCGGCTGCGTGAGGCGCGGGACGCGCTGGAGGCGGGCCACCCCGCCGAGGCCGTCGAGCTGCTGCGCACCGCCCTCGTGCTGTGGCGCGGCCCCGTGCTGCCCGGAGGCGGCGGGTCGGTGATCGCCGCGGCCTCCGTCGTACTGGAGGAGCGTCGGCTGGCCGCCGTCGAGCAGTTGATGGAGCTGCGGCTGACGCTGGGCGAGAGCCGGGAGCTCATCGGTGATCTGCGCGAGCTCGTCGCCGAACATCCGCTGGGGGAGTCGTTCCGCGGGCAGTTGATGCTCGCGCTGTACCGCTCGGGGCGGCAGGCCGAGGCGCTGGCCGAGTACGCCAAGGCCAGAGAACTGCTCGTCGAGGAACTGGGCATCGAACCCGGTCCCCAACTGACCCGGCTGCACGAGGCCATTCTCCGGGACAGTCCCGAACTGGCCGTACCGGACGCCGTGTTGGCGGAACCCGCGGTCGCGCCGGCGACGCCCGCGGCGACCGGCGAAGGCGAGCCCGAGGCGGCGGCCCCGTGCACCCTGCCGCACGACCTCACGGACTTCGCCGGGCGCGACCGGGAGCTGACCCAGCTGCTGGAGTACGCCGCACCGCCGCAGGACGGGGCGGTGCGGATCGTGGCCGTGGACGGCATGGGAGGCAGCGGCAAGACCGCGCTCGTCGTCCGGGGCGCGCACCGGCTGGCCGAGCGGTACCCGGACGGACAGCTCTTCGTCGACCTGCGCGGATTCACCCCCGGCGAGCAGCCGGTGCGGCCCGGCACGGTGATCGGCACGCTGCTGCGCACCCTGGGCGTGGCGGGGGAGCGGATCCCCGACGACCTCGACGGCCGGGTCGCCCTGTGGCGGGCCACCCTGGCGAACCGGCGGCTGCTCCTGGTGCTGGACAACGCGGCGGACGCCGCGCAGATCCGCCCGCTGCTGCCCTCGCACCCGGGTTCCCTGGGCCTGCTCACGAGCCGTACCCGCATGATCGGTCTCGACGGGGCCGAGTGGATGTCCATCGGGACGATGTCGCCCTCGGACAGCCTCGCGCTGATCACCGGCGCGCTGGGCGAGGAGCGGGTGCTCGGTGAGCCGGTGGCGGCGGCCGAGCTGGCGGCCCTGTGCGGGAACCTGCCGCTCGCCCTGCGGATCGCCACGGCCCGGTTGCGCAACCGGCCGCTGTGGACCCTGGGCCATCTCGTGGGCCGGCTCGGGGACGAGACCCGCCGGCTCGACGAGCTGAAGTCCGGTGACCGCAGCGTCGAGGCCACCCTGCGGATGTCGTACCACGGACTGGACGTGAGGCATCGCGAGGCGTTCCGGCTGCTCGGGCTGCACCCGGGCGCCGAGACCGACACCGACTCGGCGGCCGCCCTGCTCGACACCGGGGCGCCCGAGGCCGAGGAGGTGCTGGAGCATCTGCTGGACATGCACCTGGTCGAGCAGCACGAGATCGGCCGGTACACCTTCCACGACCTGGTGCGCAGCTTCGCGCAGCGGCTCCGCGAGGAGGAGGGTGCGGACACCGGACAGGAGCGGGCCGCCTTCGGGAGACTGCTCGACCACTTCCTCGCGGTGACGGACCGGGCGTGCGGGATCCTCTATCCGGGGCGTGTTCCCGTCGGTGTCGCCGCGCACGGGAGCACCGACGACGCGCCCATCACGGCGGTGGCCGAGCCGCCGTCGAGCGGGCAGGTCGCCGAGGCGGAGTCGTTCTTCGAACGGGAACACGGCGCGCTGCTCTCGGCCGTCGCGCGCGCCGAGCGGCTGGGCTTCCTCGACCAGACCGTGCACCTCTCCCGCAACCTGGTCTTCCATCTCAACTCGCGCAGCCACCTGGAGGAGTACCGGCAGGCGGCGACGATCGCGGTGGCCGCGGCCCGCGGGCTCGGGAATCCCGGGCTGCTCCGGGTGAGCCTGTCGAATCTGGGCTCCGCGTGGTGGCGTCTTGGCCGGTTCCGGGACGGGATCCCGGTGGCGGAAGAGGCGTTGGGCGTCGCGAAGGACCACGGGGACCGCAACGGCGAGGCGGTCTGCCTCAGCCTGCTGGGTCTGCTGCACAGCTGCCTCGGTCATTTCCCCGAGGCGCAGGGCTATCTGGAGCAGGCGGTCGAACGGCGTCACGACATGGCCGACGGCAGACAGGGCGCGTACGCCTGGTGCAGCCTGAGCACGGTGTACACCTGGCTCGGCCGGTACCAGGAAGCCGTGGTGGCCGCCGAGCACGCGGTGCAGCTCAGCCGCGAACTCGGCGCCCGCGCCGAGGAGATCACGGCACTGACCGATCTGACGGCGGCCCTGCTCGGCGCCGGGGAGCACCCGGCCGCACTCACCGTGGTGGAACGCGCCCTGGAACTCGGCGACGAGGTGCGGATGCCGGAGGAGTACGCGCACGCGCTGGCACTCGCCGCGGACGCGAGCCAGTGGCTCGGTGCCGGCGAGGAGTCGGTCGGGTACGCGGACCGGGCCCTGCACCTGATCCGCTCCAAGGGGACCGCGACCCGGCAGGCGACCGTCCAGAACATCCTCGGGCGGGTGCACTGCCGCAGGGGCGAGTTCGAGCAGGCCCTGGAACTGCACCGCAGCGCGCGGTTCCACGCCGGGGCCATCGAGTACCGGATCGAGGTGGCCCATGCCGTCGAGGGGATGGCCGAGGCCCTCGACGGCATGGGCGACGTACGGGAGGCGGCCGCGCACCGGCTCGGCGCGAACGAGCTCTACGCCGGGATGACGGGCGTACGCCGGTGAGCGGGCCCACCGGCGGCCGGGTCAGGAGCCGGTGCTGCCCGGGCCGGTGCCGTTGGCCAGGACGGCGTGGCCGGCGGCGGGGGCGGACACCTCGTGCGTGAGGGCGCCGATTCCCGAGGCGAGGGCGATGGTGAGGATTCCGGCGAGTACGGCCAGTTTGCTGCGCATTCCGTGCACCTTCGTTTCTGCGAGTCCGGTGGGTGTGTGTGCGGGTGCGAGGACGGGCGTGTTCCGGATGAGGTGCGCCGGCGCTTCCCTGCTTCGCGTAGTCGGAATGCTCACCGCGGCCCTTCCCGCCCCGTTCCCGGACCGGTACCGGTGGGAAGGGCATATGCGGAGGTCAAACGGATGGGAAGGGTCCGCAAGCCGTTGACCACGATGGACTCCAGCCGCTCGGCCGGGCCGTCCGGTACCGCTCGGTCCACCCGCGCGAAGAACTCCCGCAGCACGGCCCGGATCTCCAGCCGTGCCAGCTGGGTGCCCACGCAGTAGTGCGGGCCCGCGCCCAGCGCCAGATGCCGGTTCGGGGACCTCCGGAGGTCGAAGCGGTCGGGGTCGGGGAAATGCGCCGGGTCGCGGTTGGCCGCCGTCAGCCAGCACACGACGAGATCGCCCCGGCGGATCCGCTCGCCGCCGAGCTCCACGTCCCGGGTCGTCCGCCGCACGATGTGCGTGGCGCTCGACGTCCAGCGCAGGATCTCGTCGATCGCGGACTCCATCACCCCGGCGTCGTCGATGTTCCGGCGCAGCAGCTCGAACTGGTCCGGGTGGTCCAGGAGCGCCAGCATCCCGCCCGACATGGCGAGCCGGACGTTCTCCGTGCCGCCCACCAGCAGGTTGTCGCAGTTGAGCACCACCTCGTCGAGCGGGAGCGGTTCGCCCTCGTAGCGCACCCCGGCCAGCACGCTGACGAGGTCCTCGCCCGGATCGGTCCGGCGGCGCTCCACCAGGTCGCCGAAGTAGTCCAGGATCTCCAGGTGGGCCAGGCTGCGGTCCTCCGCCGTGGCGGCGCAGAAGGCGTCCGTCGACCACTCGATGATCTGCGGCCGGTCCTCGTCCGGAATGCCGAGGAACGCGCAGACGACCTCCACCGGCAACTGCGCGGCGACCTCGGTCACGAAGTCGAACCGGCCCTTTTGTACGGCCGCCTCGACGATCCGCCGCGCCGAGGCGTCCAGGGCGGACTGGAGCAGCCGCAGGTTCCTGGGCGCGAACCAGCCGGCGACTGCTCCGCGCAGCACGCGGTGGCGTGGCGGGTCGGACAGCGCCAGGGTCCGGTTGCCGCCGGGGTCCTCGCCCTGGGACAGCGGGCGCAGCAGGATGCCGGACGAGGAACTGAACGCGTCGGCGTCCCTGAGCACCTCCTTGATCTCGTCGTGCCGGGTCAGCGACCAGAAGCCGGGGAAGACGCCGGGCTCGTGCCACAGCACGGGGGCGGCCTGCCGCATCCGCCGCCACAGTTCGAAGGGACTGCCGTGCCGGTAGGTCCGTCCGTCGATGAGCCGGCCGGCCTCGCGGCGCAGTTCGGCGAGGTCCTGTAGGTCTCCCGGATGCCCGGTCGGGTCGGTGTGGGTGTACGGCATGCTGCATTCCCCCTCAGGAAGTCCATGTGGAACGGGAGTCGGGACTCCCGGCGCGGGCCAGCTCGGCGGCGATCAGCCCGACGGGCGGCTCCGAACGCAGGTAGAAGTGCCCGCCCGGCTTCACCACCTGGACGAACTCGCCCCCCGCGTGGTCCCGCCACCGCCCGGCCCGCGACCGGATCTCTGGGATGTCCCGCTCGCCGACCACGCTGACCAGCCGGGCGGCGGTGCGCTTCCCGGTGTGTTCCCGGTAGCCGGACACGAGCCTGAGATCGTCCTTGACGTACTCCAGGAGGAGCGCGAGCAGCTCCTCGTCCTGCCGGAGTTCGGCGCTCAGCGGTTCGTACCGTTCGAGGTACGCCAGTACGTCGGCGTCCTCCTCGTAGGGGACCGGTGGCCGCAGGGCGGGGGCCGCCGCCGAGGAGAGCACCAGGGTGGGCGTGGGCACACCGGCCTCGCGCAGCAGACGGTCCACCTCGAAGGCGACGTACGCGCCCATGCTGTGCCCGAACAGCAGGGAGTACCGTTCGTCGCCGGCCAGGATCTCCTCCGTCACCGCGCGGGCGAGGGCGGACAGGCTCTGGGGCGCGGGCTCCGCGAACCGGTCCTCGCGCCCGGGGTACTGCACGGCGTGCACCCGGGCCGTGGGCAGCAGTTGCTGCCACGACCGGAAGAACGAGGCGCAGCCGCCGGCGTGCGGGAAACAGAGCACGGAGCCGGCATGGGTGTGGGCGGGGCCGCTGGGTGTGGGCCTGCCGGGTCTGATGTACGTGGACATGGGAACCCCGTCGCTCAGAGCCGCGACAACAGATCCACCTGCTGGGGGATCGTGCCGCAGCGGTAGACGTTCTTGACCCCGACCGGGCGGCCGGCCAGCTCGCCCAGTGCCCGGGAGAGCCTGATCACGGTCAGGGAGTTGCCGCCGAGCGAGAAGAACGTGTCCTGTTCGGACGAGGCCACCGGTACGCCGAGGACCTTCTCCCAGACACGGGCGATGTGGTCGGCGAGGGCGTCGTCCTGCGGCGGCCGGGCGGCCTGCTCCGGTATTCGCTCCCGTTCCGCGGGCGGGGCCGTGGAAGCCAGCAGCGCGGCCCGGTCGGTCTTGTCGTGGGCGGTGCGGGGCAGGGCCGGGACGAAGACGATCCGGTCGGGGACCACGGCGGCGCCGAGTTCCGTCTCCAGGAAGCCGCGGATCGGGGCGGCGGCCGGTTCGGCGCCGGGCTCCGCGACCACGAAGGCGTGGCAGACGGCGTTCTCCGCGTCGTACGCCACCGCGGCGGCGCGGACGTCGGGGTGCGCCGTCAGCGCCTCCTCCAGTGTCTCCAGGTGCACGCGCACGCCGCGGATCTTCACCTCGTTGTCCAGCCGCCCGACGAACTCGAGGCCGTCCTCGTCCGACCACCGGCCGAGATCCCCGGTGAGGTAGGCGCGTACGGGCGGCTCGGCCGTGGTCGCGGCGGGCAGTTCGACGAACTTCGCCGCCGTCTGCCGTGCGTCGCCGACGTAGCCCCGGGCGACCCCTGGGCCGCAGACGGCGATCTGCCCCACCGCGCCGGCCGGTACCGGCCGCAGCCGGTCGTCGAGCAGGCGCAGCGAGGTGCCGGGGATCGGGAAGCCGATGCCGGTCGGTCCGGGCTTCTCGTAGATCCGGGCGGTGGACCAGACGGTGCACTCGGTGGGGCCGTACTCGTTGCTGAGGGCCACGCCGGGCAGCAGCGCGAAGTGCTGGTCGACGACGCTCTGCGGCAGCGTCTCGCCGGCGCTGGTCACCAGCCGCAGCGAGGCCGCCCCGGCCGCGTGCCGCTCGTCCTCGCGCAGCGTGTGCAGCAGCTCCGTGTGGAAGCCGGGGACGGTCAGGGTGTGGGTGACCCGGTGCCGTGCGATCAGGCCCAGGACGGCCTGGGGGACGCGCCGTTCGTCCGCGTCGGCGACGACGAGGGTGCCGCCGGCCGCGAGGGTGCCCCAGAGCCCGGCCATCGAGGAGTCGAAGTGGAACGGGGACAGCAGCAGGAAGACCGGGGTGCCGAAGCCGTCGTAGAGCGCGAGCCGGGCGGCGTTGGAGTGCGCCAGGTTCCGCAGGGAGACGGAGACGCCCTTCGGCTGGCCGCTGCTGCCGGAGGTGAACAGGACGTACGCCTCCGCGTCCGGCGGGTACGACGCGGCCGGGGCCGTGACGGGCCCCGCGGGCTCGGCCGGCCACTCGCGAGGGTCGACGACGACGGACAGTCCGGCGGTGTGCCTGATGTGCTCGGCGGCGCGGTGCGGCGCCGCCGGATCGAGGAAGACGAACGAGCGTCCGGACAGCCAGATGCCCAGGGCATGGACGGCGGCTCCCACCGTCCGGTGTGCGACGACGCCGATTCTGCGGGAGGCCGCATACGTCCCGTCCGCGGCGATCGCGCGCGCGACGGCCGCGGCACCGGCCGCCAGTTCGCCGTAGCTGACCCGCTCCTCGCCGCAGATCAGCGCCGTGCGCTCCGGATGGCGGCGGGCGTGTGCCAGCACCGCCTCGGAGACGAGCGGCACGGGTTCGGGCAGGCGGGGTCCTGGTATCACGCCGGATGTCCCGGGTTCGGATGTCGTCATGCCGGAGATCCTCGGCAGGGCCATTCCGGGAACCCTCCCGGCCCGGTCCCGAATCACTCCGGGATCCGGACGGGAACGCGCCGGGACCGGGCCGGTAGGGCGCCGGGACCCGCCTCCCCTAGACCTCTTCGTATGTCGTCGTCCGCACGGTGTCGACGCGGGGGCAGCAGAAGGGCAGGAGAGCGCGTTGTACAGATCATTCGCCGAGAAACTGGCGGAACCCGACCTCATCGACCTGGGGAACGGCATCCATGTGCTGCGGTTCGAGGTCATGAAGGTCACCTCGGTCCGCGCCGCGGTCAGGGACCTGCTGGACCGTGAGGTCGTCCGCCCGGGGCAGACCGTGGTGGACAGCTCCAGCGGCATCTACGGGCACGCGCTCGCACTCGTCTGCCGTGAGTTCGGCCTGAAGTGCCACATCTTCGCCTCCGTGGCGGTCGACGCGGCCATCCGCACCCAGCTCAAGTACCTCGGGGCCACCTACACCCAGGTCCCCTCCTCCGGCGACGACGGCCTCCAGCACGACCAGGAGACCCGGGTCCGGCTGGTCCACACGTACCTGAAGGAGAACCCGGACGCGTACTGGATGCAGCAGTACCACGACGACGTCCACTACATCGGCTACGAGAGCGTCGCGAACACCCTGGTCAAGGAGTTGGGGTCGACGGGGGTCACGCTGGTCGGCGGGGTCGGCACCGGAGCGTCGACCAGCGCGATGAGCCGCTACCTGCGGGCGTCGGGCAACGACGTCCGGGTCGCCGGGATCCAGCCCTTCGGCAGCCGCTCCTTCGGCTCGGAGGCGATACCGCTGGACGGCTTCATCATCGCCGGGATCGGCAGCGGAATCCGCTTCGCCAACATCGACTACACCGCCTACGACGACATCCACTGGATCAACTTCGACGTCTCCGCGGCCGGTTGCCGCCATCTGCTGTCCACCACCGGTGTCTTCGCCGGGCTCTCCGCGGGCGCCGGATGGCAGGTCGCCCGGCACATCCGCCGGCAGGAACCGGACGGCGGCCCCGTCGTCTTCCTCGCGGCCGACCCCGGACACCGCTATGTCGACCGGGTCTTCCCGCCCGACGGCCCGCTCGTCCAGGACCCCGAGTACCGGCCGCACACCATCTCCGAACTGTCCCGGATGACGGGCCCCTGGTCCACGATGCACTGGGCCCGCAGGCCGTACGACGTCCGGGACGACCTCCCGGTCGTCCCGGTCGGCCAGAGCTCCCCGAGGAACGCCGCATGAGCCGGATCGCCGTCATCAACTACGGCCCCCAGCACGACTACGCCGCCATGCTCGCCGAAGTGGCGGACCGGCTCCACGTGTTCAGCCACAACGAGCTGAAGAACACCGAGGGCCTCGCGCGCTACGAGTACGTACCCGACTGCGAGTTCGTCCCGTACCCGGAACTGACGATCCGCCGGCTCGCCGCGGAGCAGCCGTTCACCCACCTCGTCACGGACAACGAGTACGACCTGGAGCGCGCCGCCCGGATCCGCGCGGACCTCGGCATCCCGGGCCAGTCGGCGGCGAGCGCCCTGTCCTTCCGCGACAAGGCGGTGATGAAGCGGGTCGCCGGCGCCGCCGTGCGCGTCCCGCGCTTCGCCCGCCTGGAGACGTTCACCGACCTCACCGGGTTCATCGAGGCGAACGGCTTCCCGGTGGTCGTCAAGCCGGTGAAGCAGGGCGGCTCGCGCGACATCGTCGTCCTGCGCGACGAGGACGACCTGACCGCGTTCAGCCGCCGGCACTGGCGGGACGACCTGCTCGCCGAGGAGTTCGTCGAGGGCCGGATGTGCCACGTCGACGCGGTGCTCGCCCCCGGCTACCGCTTCGTGGCCGCCTCCCGCTATCTGCGCAGCTGCCTCGGGGTCTTCTCCGGGGAGAACAACGGCTCGGTGCAGCTGCGCCCCGGCGATCCGCTCGCCCGGCGCCTGGAGGAGTTCCTCGACCGGGTGCTGGCGGCCTTCGACACACCGGAGGTCGGCGCGTACCACCTGGAGGTCTTCCACACCCCGGACGACGAACTGGTGCTCTGCGAGATCGCCTCCCGGGTCGGCGGCAACCGCATTCCCGCGCTCACCCGCGCCACCTACGGCGTCGACCTCCACTCCGCCTGGCTGCGCCACTCGGTCGGACTGCCCGTCGAGGCGCCGCCCGCCGGCCCGCCCGCCGAGGTGCACGGCTCGGTCTCCGTGCTGCCACAGGGCCGGCCGGTCCGCGCTCCGGGCCGGCCGCCGTTCGCATGGGTGCGTGAATACCAGGTCAACGAAGGGCTCGCGCCCGGCGCCGTGGCCCAGAACAGCACCTCGCACCTGTGCTTCGTGATCGTCGCCGGCGCCGACGCCGAGCAGGTGGAGGAGCGGCTGCTGGAGACCGAGGCCTGGCTGATGGCCAACCTGGAGCACCTGGACGACGGCGGCCCGGGGGACGAGGCGTCATGAACACCTGGCGCCGGATGTCGCCGGCCGGACGTGTCCTGCTCACGACGGTGCTCCTCACCGGTCTGACGACGTTCATGTTCCTGCCGCTGCTGGCGCTGGAGTTCACCGCACAGGGCGTGCCGGCCGCCAGGACGGGATTCCTCGTCGGACTGCTCGCCTTCTGCGGCCAGGGCTTCTCACTGGTGTCCGGGCTGATCGTGGACAGGTTCGGCACCCGGTCGGTGCTGACGGCGGGCTTCACCCTGCGCATCGGCGGATATCTGCTGCTGGGCGTCGGTCTCGGCGTGGGCGGCCCGGACGGCACCCGGCTCGTGCCGCTGGTCGCCGGTATCGCGGCGATCGGCGTCGGCGGCTCGCTGCTCGGCCTGTCCGTCAAGACCCTGCTGGTCACCGAGGACGGTGTCGAACCCCGCGAGATGCTCGCGCTGCGTTCGACCTTCGTGAACATCGGTGTGGTGGCCGGACCCGCGCTGGGCGCGCTCGTGTACCCGCTGGGCTTCGGCTGGATCCTGGGCGCCTGCGTGCTCTCCCACCTGCTGCTCGGCATACGGCTGACCGTGCGCCCGGTGCGGCGGACGGCGCCCGGACCGCGGACCCCGGGCAAGGACACGGCGGCCCGCGCGGCCGGTGACGGCTGGGGACTGTGGCAGTGGCTGCCGCTCTGTCTGCTCGGCGTGGCGTACTGGGCGATCTACAGCCAGCTCAACGTCGTCATGCCCATCACCGCCGAGCGGACGACCGGGAGCACCGCCGCGATCTCGGTCGTCTTCATCGTCAACGGCGCACTCGTGGTGCTGTGTCAGTACACCCTGCTGCGCCATGTGTTCCACCGCGCCCAGGCACGGACCCTGCTGCTCGCCGGCTTCCTGGCCTTCGCCCTCGCCTACGCCGTGTTCATCCCGCTCACCGGCTGGTTCTCGCTGTTCGTGTTCGTCCTGCCGGTCACCTTCGCGGAGATGCTGATCTCGCCCAGCCTGGACGAACAGGCGGTCAGGGCGAGTTCGCCGCTCCGCACCGGACTCGCCCTCGGCACGATGAGCGCCGTCGGCGCGGTCGGCAGCCTCCTCGGTTCCAGCATGGGCGGCTATCTGCTCCAGTCCCTCAGCGGCGGCAGCGGCATCTGGCTGGTGCTCGTCTCCCTCTCCCTCTGCGCGGCGCTGACCAGTCTCCTTCTACCGAAAGCGCGGGCCCAGCATGGCTGACGCACCGGACACCGACCGCCGCATCCCGACGGCGGTACTGCTCAATCCCCGGGACCGGGTCATCGACGCGGCCGTGCGGCTCGGCTGCGCGATGATCGTCGTCGGCGACCCCACCGCACCCCTGCCGGACAACGCGCCCGGCGAGCCGCTGCGCAGTGCCTGGATCGAGGATCCCGGTGAACTCGTCGAACTGCTGCGGGCGATGGACCTCCCCGCGCCGGTCAGCTGTTTCGGCTTCGGTGAACTCGGCTGCGCGACGGCCGCGGTGGTCAACGAGCGGCTCGGCTGGCCCGGCAACCCTCCCGGTGCGCTGGCCGCCTTCAAGGACAAGGCACGGCTGCGGGCCGTGGTCGGCGACCGGGCCGGGGCGCCGGTCGCCCACGCCCTGTGCACCGGCCGGGACCAGATCCTGCCCGCGACCGACCGGATCGGCTTCCCCTGCGTGGTCAAGCCGGTGGACGGCACGGGCAGTTCGGGGGTGCGGTACCTGGCGGACCGCGCGGAGGCCGAGGCCTTCGTGACCGGCGCGGCGGAGTTCACCACACCCCACCTGGTCGAGGAGTTCCTGGCCGGCACCGAGTACTCCGTCGAGGCGGTCACCTCGCCCGAGGGCCACCGCGTCCTGGCCGTCACCGAGAAGGCGACCACGGGCGCCCCGCACTTCGTGGAGACCGGGCACACCCTGCCCGTGACGCTCGGCCCCGCGGCCGAGGAGTCGATCGCCGAGCTGGTCACCGCCGTGCTGGACGCCGTGGACTACCGCTACGGTCCCTCGCACACCGAGGTCATGCTGACCGCCGCCGGACCCCGGCTCATCGAGTCGCACGGGCGGCCCGGCGGCGACCGCATCAGCGACATGCTGGACCTGGCCCTCGGCGAGGACGTCTTCGCCCGGACGATCGCCGCCGTCCTCGGCCTCGAACCGCTCCCGGCCGGCCCTCGCAGGCGGGTCGCCGGCATCCGGTACGTCACCTTCGACCGCATGGTCCCGCTGCACGGCATCAGCACCGAACTCGTCGCCTCGCTGCCCGGCGTCGCGGAGGTGCACATCAGCGTGCCCGCGGGCGCGATCCCGCCGGAGGTCCGCAGATCGGGCGACCGGCACGCGTTCGTGGTCGGCACCGGAGACACCCGCGAGGAGCTGGAGAACAACCTCGCCCGAGCGGTCCGGACCCTCACGGCGGGATCGAAGTCGGCCTGACCGCCCGAACCCCACCCACGGGGCCCACCCCACCCACACCTCACAGAACAAGGTGCATCCCTTGCCGTACAAGATCCTGGTCCTGGTCTCCGGGGCGTCCACCTTCGAGCTGAACAACCACTCGATCATCCCCAGTGCCCTCCACCGCGAGGGCCACGAGGTGCACATCGGTGACATCGACACCCTGTGCGTGCACGACTCCGTCGTCGTCTGCGACCGGGTGCGGCTGAGCGAGGAGTTCACCAGCGGCGGCAGCTTCCCCGAGCTGAGCCTGCCGTACGCCTCCGCCGAGGAGTTCGACCTCGTGTGGGTGCTGGCCGGTACGCACCCGGAGTCGGGTACCGACTCCTTCCAGCTGCTGTGGCTGCTCAACCAGCGGGTGCCGTTCGTCAACGACGCGTCCGCGCTGTTCTACCTGAACACCAAGATCAACCTGGGTGCCGTGGTCCCCGCCGAGCACCTCCCGGTCTCGTACGTCTCGAACGACTTCGACCAGCTCAACCGGCTCGTCGAGGCCGACGGCGACCGCTCCTGGGTCGTGAAGCCGACCAACGGCGGCTGCGGGGCGGACGTGTTCGTCGTCAACAAGGGCGACCGCAACCGCTCGGCCCTGCTCGCCAACGCCACCGGCAACGCGGCCTCCCGCTACGGGCGTTACGGCCGTGACGTCATCGGCATGGCCAAACGGCACACCGCGGTCCAGGAGTACATCCCCAACATCCGTACCAACGAGAAGCGGGTCATCCTCGCGGGCGACGTCCCCGTCTCCGGGTTCCTGCGCTTCCACCCGGAGAACGACCACCGGTCCAACGCCACCCTGGGCGCGGGCTTCGCCGCCCTCGAACTCACCCCGGAGGAGGACGAGTTCGTCCGCGCGCTGGGCAAGCGGATGACGGACCTCGGCATCTTCTACTCGGGCATCGACCTGGCGTTCCCGTACGTCATCGAGGTCAACATGGTGAACCCGGGCGGGCTGAGCTACCACTACCGGGCGACCGGCGAGGACAAGTCCTCGGAGGCCGTCAACACCGTGCTCGCGGCGCTGCGGACCGCGGGGAAGCTGTCATGAGCGGCGCCGTCACGCAGGCCGGGGCGACCGAGGGCCGGGCGGCCGGGCCCGACGCGTGGTCCTGGCTGGAGCCGCGCGCCCTCGCGGCCTGGGACGAGTTCGCGGCGACGCCCGCCGCCGAGACCGACCGGGAGTGGTTCACCGAGCGGCTGCACCGGCCCGTCTGGCGCCACCAGTACCCGCCGCACGCCTTCACCGCCGAGGCGGCACGCACCGTCGAGACGGTCGGGGTGCGGCTCGCCGAACTGATCTCGGGCTTCCCGCGCCGCGTCTTCGGCGACGACCTGACGGCGTGGGCCGGCTACCTCGGCCTGCCGGACGAGGACGCGGCCCTGATGACCGAGGCGCTGGACCGGCCCCGGCTGCGCCGGGTCGCCACCGCCTTCATGCGGCCCGACCTGGTCGTCACCGACGCGGGACTGAAGCTCGTCGAGCTGAACGTGGCCGCCTCACTGGGCGGACTCAGCACGCTCGCCCCGTACACCGGCGCGACCCGCGATTCGCGGTACGCCGCCTTCCTGGCCGGGCGCGGACTGCGGCTGGACGGCCCCGACACGGCGCGGGTGTGGCTCGACGTCTTCGCCGGGCTCACCCGGGCGCGCGGCGACGGGCCGCTGCACGTCTTCGAGGCCACCGCCAACCCGGCGGACCTCGACGGTGGCCGCCGGTTCTTCGTCGACATGATCCGCTCCGCGGGCCACGACATCAGCTGCGGGCTGATCACCGAGCTGGACCTCACCGACGACGGGGCCCACTTCCGGGGCACGCGGGTGGACGCCGTGTTCACCGCGTACACCTGGCACGAGACGAAGAACTTCGTGCCGCCCGCGCTGACCCGTGCGCTGATGGAGCTCGACACGGCCGGAAAGCTGGACTTCATCGGCTCGCCCGCCGCCGCGCTCCACGACAACAAGGCGAACCTGGCCCTGCTCCACGACCCCGATTTCCAGGGCCTGTTGACCGACGAGGAACAGGCCCTCGTCCGCGAGTACGTGCCGGTGACCTTCCGCTTGCGGCCGGAGACCCTCGACCGCGCGGTCGCCGCACGCGAGCGGCTGCTCTGCAAGCCCGCCTCGGCCTACGGCGGCAAGGACCTGGCCTTCGGCTTCCTGGCCGAGGACGACCGGTCCTGGGCGGCGGAGCTGCGGGAACGGCTCGCGGACCCGCGCGAGCGCCATGTGCTGCAGGAGCGGGTGCGGCCGTCCGTGGTCGGTCTGCCGGGCGTCGGGCCGTCCGGCGGGCGTGAAGTGGTGCTGGCACCGCTGGTGTTCGGCGGCCGCTTCGCCGGCGTCTTCATGCGCCAGGCTCCGGTGCGGCCCGGTTCGGCGATCAACGCGTCGAGCGGCGCGGAGTCGTCGGCGGTACTGACGCTGGGCGGTTAGCGCCCCTCGCCCTTGACCCCCGTTGTCCCTCGTCCGTCGTTTCTCACGAGAAGGAGACCGGCCCATGCTGCGCATCGCCGTCCCCAACAAGGGCTCCCTGTCCGGGCCCGCCGCCCAGATCCTGCACGAGGCCGGCTACCAACAGCGCAAGGACGGCAAACAACTGGTCCTCGTCGACCCCGAGAACGACGTCGAGTTCTTCTACCTCCGGCCCCGGGACATCGCGATCTACGTCTCGTCCGGCCGGCTGGACCTCGGCATCACCGGCCGCGACCTGCTGCTGGACTCGGGCACCAACGCCGAGGAGATCCTGCCGCTCGGCTTCGCCCGCTCGACCTTCCGGTACGCGGCCCGGCCGGGCACCGCGCGGGAGATCGCCGACTTCGACGGCCTGACCATCGCCACGTCGTACGAGGGCATCGTCGCCAAGCACCTGGCCGACCACGGGGTGGTCGCCTCCGTCGTCCATCTCGACGGAGCGGTGGAGACGGCGATCGAACTCGGTGTCGCCCAGGTGATCGCCGACGTCGTCGAGACCGGCGCCAGCCTGCGCAACGCGGGCCTGGCGGTCGTCGGCGAGCCGATCACGACGTCGGAGGCGATCGTCGTCCGCCGCGCCGGCGCGGACGCCTCCGACCCGGCTGTACGGCAGTTCGTCCGCCGCCTTCAGGGCGTCCTCATCGCCCGCGCCTACGTGATGATGGACTACCACTGCCGCGCCGGCCGGCTGGAGCAGGCGATCGCCCTCACCCCGGGGCTGGAGTCGCCGACCGTGTCACCGCTGCACACGGAGGGCTGGGTGGCCGTCCGCGCGATGGTCCCGGGCAAGGAGGCACAGCGGATCATGGACGGCCTGTACGAACTGGGAGCTCGGGCGATCCTCACCACCGCCATGCACGCCTGTCGGCTGTGATGCCCGAAGTCCGTTCGGCGGATGAGGAATCGACGACACGGGCCCAAGAACCGGGCGGCGAGGTGAACCGGCGTCGGGGCAGCCGGCCGGCCTGAGGTGACATGCGGTCGGGTAGCGCATGCCTACGGGGGCCGGATGGGGTACGTCGCCGGGTTCCTCGGCGGCAGCCGGTCCGGGCGGGACGGACGCTCGGGCGATAACTTCGCGTGCGCTCACGCCCCTTGGAGGGCGTGGCGCGTCGTCACCCCGGCCTGACGATCGCGGAGTTGCCGGACGGCCCGCGGACCTGGCCACTGACTCTGGCTGCTCCCAGCGCGGCGAGTGTCGCGGATGTCACCGTGTATGACGCGGATCGCGTCGATCAACCCGTGGTCCGTACGGGCCAGTTCGACGGGGGCTGCTCCGCCGCGCTCCCGCCGGCGTGCGCGAACTCGGCGCCGATTGGTGAAGGCCGCCTGAGCTGTGGAAACGCGGAATATGGCTGCGCGCCCCCGGCAGGACTCGAACCTGCGGCCAAGCGCTTAGAAGGCGCCTGCTCTATCCACTGAGCTACGGGGGCCGGGTGTGTGGCCTCGGTCGTGGTGTGCCCGGGTGTGGGCCGGTCCGTGACGTTGCCGGGGACAAGGATAGGGCTCCCGGGTCCTTGTCCCTGTTGCTTCACCTCCGTGGCTCGATGTGGAGGTTCAGTGAAGCGGTCCTGATAATCGCAGGCAGGTACGAATCGTGCATCGCTTTTGGTGCCCGGCGCCACGGGTGTTGTGCACTCGTTATGCCTGGACTGTGCCCATGCCCCAGTCATCCCTTCCGTCCGTTGTGTTCTGTCGGCGCGCAGACATGCTCATATGCTTCAGAATTACCCCAAAATTGGGCATTCTTCACATGTGGTGACCTTGGACGTACGGCCTCAGCTGCTCGACGCACTCTCCGCCCTGCGCGACCGTGTCGCCGCCGCACGCTTCCCGCTGCCCCTGGCGGGGGCTCCACGCGCGCGTGCCAATCGCGACGAACTGCTCGCCCAGCTCGACGACTATCTGGTGCCCCGCCTGAAAGAACCCGAAGCACCCCTGCTGGCCGTGGTCGGCGGCTCCACGGGTGCGGGGAAGTCGACGCTCGTCAACTCCCTTGTCGGGCGCCGGGTCAGCGAGGCCGGCGTGCTGCGGCCGACGACCCGTACACCGGTGCTCGTCTGCCACCCGGAGGACCATCACTGGTTCAGCGGCATGCGGGTGCTGCCCGACCTCACGCGCGTGTGGGTGCCCCATCAGGACCCGGGGGACGAGTTGCTCCTCCCCGGTGAGGACGGCATGCGTGTGCTGCGGATCGAGACCGCCGACACCCTCCCGCGCGGGGTCGCCCTCCTGGACGCGCCCGACATCGACTCCCTGGTGGCCGACAACCGGGTGCTGGCCGCCGAACTGATCTGCGCGGCCGACATCTGGGTCATGGTCACCACGGCCGCACGTTACGCCGACGCCGTGCCCTGGCATCTGCTGCGCACCGCCAAGGAGCACAACGCCACCCTGGTCACCGTCCTCGACCGGGTGCCCCACCAGGTGGTCTCCGAGGTGTCGCGACAGTACGGCGCCCTGCTCGCCAAGGCTGGCCTCGGCGACGTGCCCCGCTTCACGGTGCCCGAACTGCCCGAATCCGCCTGGGGTGGGGGGCTGCTTCCGGCCAGTGCCGTGGCGCCGCTGCGGAGTTGGCTCGTGCAGCAGGCCCAGGACCCGGGCGCCCGGCAGGAGTCGATGGCCCGTACGGCCTACGGCGTCCTCGACTCGCTCAAGTCGCGGATGCCCGAACTGGCCGGTGCCGCCGCCGCCCAGTACGCGGCCGCGCTACGGCTCACGGCCGCCGTCGACGGGGCGTACGACAGCGAGCACGCACGTGTGCGGGGGCGGTTGCAGGCCGGGGCCGTGCTCGCCGGGGACGCGCTGAAGCGCTGGCGCGCCTTCCCGCTCGACTGCTCGGCCGGCGAACTGCTCGACGCCCTCGCGGAGAGCCTCGCCGCACTCCTGCTGTGCGCCGTCACGGCCGCCGACGAGCGCGTGGACGACGCCTGGCGGCGCGAACCGGCCGCAGGCGCCCCCGAGCTCACCGACCGCGATCCGTCCCCGGAGAGCGCCGAACACCGCATCGGGATGGCCGTACGGCGGTGGCGGCGCGAGCTGGAGGAGTACGCCGAGGAGGAGATCGCCGACCTCGACCGGAGCATCGCGCCCGATCCCGAGGTGGTCGCCGCCCTGGTCGCCACCGCGCTGCTGGGCGGCCGCAGGGCACGGTCCGCGGGCGAAGGGCTCGCCGAACGGATCGGCGCCCACGGCGCGTTGCGGCTGCGCGACCGCGCCGGGCGGCTGCTCAACGACCACCTGGACCGGGTCGTGCACACCGAGCGCGAACGGCGGCTCGCCCCGCTCGACGCCCTCGACGTGCACCCCGAACCCCAGGCCGAACTCATCGCCGCGCTGTCCGTACTGCAGAAGGAGAGGTGACCGGTGACTGCCGTCACTGACCAGGACCACACGGACGAGATGGACCACACCGACCGCACCGCTCACGCCGATCACGGGGACGACGGCCGGGATGCCGACGCCCAGGACGAGCGCCCCGAAAACCCCTCTCCCGTAGAGGACGCGGAGGAAACGGGTGACCTGGAGGACGCCGACGACCACGCGCGTGTGCCGGCCGACGCCGACACCACAGGCCGTACGGAGTCCAAGGCGTCCGCGGACCCGGCGGACCCCGAGGAGTCGACCGGCTCCTGGGACGACGGGCTGATCGCGCGGCGGGTCAACGAGACCACGGCGGCACAGCAGGCCGCCGCCGTGGAGATCAGGGCCTCCCGGGCGCAGGCCGCGCACAGCGCGCACGCCGCACAAGCCGCCCACGTCCCGGCCCCGTTGGCGTACGACGGGCCGCTACGGTCCCGTCTCGACGCGTTGCGCGAACTCGTGGGGCTCTCCCGCACCCGGCTCGACAGCGGGACCCTCGCGGAGGCGGGCCGGGTGCTCGACGAGGCCGCCGCGCGGCGCAGGCTCTCCGGGCAGCACACCGTCGTCGCCATCGCGGGCGCCACCGGCAGCGGCAAGTCGCAGCTCTTCAACGCGCTCGCCGGAGTGGCCATTTCGGAGACGGGCGTACGACGGCCCACCACCGCCGCGCCCATCGCGTGCAGCTGGAGCGACGGCGCGGCCACCCTCATCGACCGGCTCGGCATCCCGGGGCGACTGCGCCGACGCCCCTTGCAGAGCGCCGAGATGGAGGCCCAGCTGCGCGGCCTCGTCCTGGTGGACCTGCCCGACCACGACTCGGCGGCCGTCGCGCACCGCGAGCAGGTCGACCGGGTACTGGCACTCGTGGACGCGGTCATCTGGGTCGTCGACCCGGAGAAGTACGCCGACGCGATCCTCCATGAGCGGTATCTGCGGCCGATGGCGGGCCACGCGGAGGTCATGTTCGTCGTCCTCAACCAGATCGACCGGCTCCCCGGGGAGGCGGCCGACCAGGTCCTCGACGATCTGCGGCGACTGCTCGACGAGGACGGGATCGCCCTGGGGGAGTACGGCGAACCCGGCGCGACCGTGCTCTCCCTGTCCGCGCTCACCGGGGACGGCATCCCGGAACTGCGCGAGGTTCTGGGCCAGTTCGTGGGGGATCGTGGAGCCGCCGCACGGCGAATTTCAGCCGATGTCGACGCGGCTGCGTGGCGGCTGCGGCCCGTCTACGCCACGGGGCGGCGCACCGGGCTCAGCGAGGAGGCGCGGGACGAGTTCGCCGCGCGGCTCGCGGACTCGGTGGGCGCCACCGCGGCGGGCGAGGCCGCCGAACGCGCCTGGCTGCGCAACGCCAACCGCGCCTGCGGCACACCCTGGCTGCGGCTGTGGCGCTGGTACAACGACCGGCGCGAACCCACCACCGGCCGGCTGCCGGTCCGCGCGCAGGCGGACGAGGAGGCCACGGCACGCCAGCGCGTCGAACAGGCGGTCCGTACGGTCGCCGACCGGGCCTCCGGCGGGCTCCCGGCGCCGTGGGCGCAGGCGGTGCGCGAGGCGGCCGTACGCGGGGCGCAGGGGCTGCCCGAGGCGCTGGACGAGCTCGCCGCGCGGGCCGGGCTGCCCGTGGGGCGGCCGCCGCGGCCGGGCTGGTGGCCGGCGGCCGTACTGGCGCAGGCGTCCATGACGATCCTCCAAGTCGTGGGCGGGCTCTGGCTGTTGGGCCAGATCATCGGGTTCATGGCACCGAACCTGGGCGTGCCGGTGCTGCTGATGGTGGCCGGCATCATCGGCGGCCCGCTCGTCGAGTGGAGCTGCCGGCTGGCGGCCCGCGGCCCCGCCCGGCGCTACGGCCTCGACGCCGAGCGGCGCTTGCGGGAGGCCGCGGCGGGATGCGGACGGGCGCGGGTGCTCGATCCGCTGGCCGCGGAGCTGCTGCGGTACCGGGAGGTGCGGGAGCAGTACGCGCGGGTCACGGGGGCGGGCGTCGGGGCCGGGTGAACCCCGGTCCGGACGTCGTTCCCTCGTCCGGGTGACGAGGTTTTCCACAGGTGGGCGGTGGTCCACAGCGCTCAGCGGGCCCGGCTCGGCGGAGGCAGTCTGACTGCAGCCGTACGGGACGGGCCCGTACGCGTTTCCGCCCGTCCCCGCGGGGCCGGGTCAGGGAGGGACACGCGATGAACGAGACGATGGTGTGCGCGGTGGGGAACGTGGCGACCCAGCCGATGTACCGGGATCTGGCGACGGGACCGTCGGCGCGCTTCCGGCTGGCGGTGACCGCGCGTTACTTCGACCGCGAGAAGAACGTGTGGACGGACGGCCACACCAACTTCTTCACGGTGTGGGCCAACCGCCAACTGGCCACGAACGTGGCGGCGTCGCTGTCGGTCGGTGACCCCGTCGTCGTCCAGGGACGGCTGAAGGTGCGGACGGAAGTACGCGAGGGACAGCCGAGCTGGTCCTCGGCGGACATCGACGCGGTGGCGATCGGCCACGACCTGGCGCGCGGCACCTCGGCCTTCCGCCGGGCCAACAAGCAGGAGACGGCGGCCTCTCCGCCCCGGCCCGAGCCCAACTGGGAGACACCGGGCGGGGATTCGGCCGCCGATTCCGCCACCGACGCCGATTCCGCCGACCAACACCAGGCGGAAACTCTTGTGGTGACGTGATGTCAGTGAATGCCCCGAGCTGATCGAACTGCGGCTTATCGATGAATGCGCTCCGAAAGACCCGGTGGATTTGTCGATAAGCCCTGCTCGCGAGCGATCTTGGGGATAACGATTCCGAGTCGGATCGGTTATCGGATGACCCGACCGGAGAAGGCGGTGCGCCCGCGTCCCTAGGATGCCGGGCATAGCTCGGGCACAGCTCCCGGCGCTTTGATTCTGCTGGTGGGACCGCGCCCCCACGTCGACGGGTCCTGCTCGAAGGGGAATTCCGTGTCATCTGCTTTGTCTGTGTTCTCCGCGCTGTCCCTGCGCGGCCGAGGCGCCGTGCGCTTCGTCGCCGCGACCTGGGCGTGCGGACTCGTCGCCGCCGGAGTGCTGGCCGCCGCCGGCCCGGCCGTCGCCGACGAGACACCGCAGACCCAGGGCGGGGCCACGGCGACCATAGGCGGGCTGAAGACGTACGGCGAGGCCGTGCTCCACGAGGACGGGGGCGACACGCGGGTCTCCGCGGGCCTGTTCGAGATGTCCGTGGACGGCGGCGGCACCCTCCAGACGTACTGCGTCGATCTCCGCAACCCCACCCAGCGGGACGCCAAGTACCACGAGACGGCGTGGAGCGGCACCTCGCTGGGCGCCAACAAGAGCGCGGGCAAGATCAGTTGGATCCTGCAGCACTCCTACCCGCAGGTGAACGACCTGGCGGCGCTCTCCGCGAAGGCCGGCACCAAGGGCCTGACCGAGAGTGACGCCGCGGCCGGTACCCAGGTGGCCATCTGGCGCTACTCGGACGGCGCCGACGTCGACGCGGTCGACCCGCAGGCCGAGAAGCTCGCGGACTACCTGGAGAAGAGCGCGCGGAACGTGGCGGAGCCGAAGGCCTCGCTGACCCTCGACCCGCCCGCCGTGTCCGGCCACCCCGGTGAGCGGCTCGGCCCGGTGACCGTGCACACCAACGCGAACGGGGTGACGGTCACGCCGCCCGCGGACGCCGCCACGACCGGGGTGCGGATCGTCGACAAGGACGGCAAGGTCGTCACGTCCGCGGCGGACGGCAGCCAGGTGTTCTTCGACGTGCCCGAGGACGCGGGGGCCGGGTCGGCCGACCTGACCGTGCAGGCCTCCACCACCGTGCCCGTCGGCCGGGCCTTCACCTCCGAGAGCAGAAGCCAGACGCAGATCCTCGCCGGTTCCAGCGAGTCGACGGTCGCCGCGGCCGTGAGCGCGAACTGGGCGGAGACCGGTGCCATACCGGCACTGTCGGCGCAGAAGAACTGTGCCGAGGGCGGCTTGGACATCACCGCGACCAACCAGGGCGACGCGACGTTCACCTTCGAGCTGATGGGCGTCGAGCACGGCATCGACGCCGGGAAGTCCGCGACGGTGACGGTCCCCCTCCAGGAGGACCAGGCGTACGACTTCACGATCACGGCGCCGAACGGATACGAGAAGCGGTTCACCGGGGTCCTCGACTGCCGGACGCAGAGCGACGCGGGCGGCGACGTGACGCAGACGCTCAGCGAACCGAGCCCCGCGACGGTGGGCGGCACCACCGTCGACACGAACCTCGCCGAGACGGGCGGCTCCGGCATCACCCCGATGATCACGGTCCTCGCCCTCGGCCTGGTCGGCATCGGCGCCACGACCCTCGTCCTGCTGCGGGACCGCAAGCCCGGCCAGGGCTGAGGAGACACCGGCCGGCGGCACTCCCGCCGGTTTCCCGGCGCAACTGTCGGCGCCCTCGGTGAGTCGTACCCGCCATGACCGAAGCACGGATACAGCACGGCGTGGGACTGTCGCCCGGCGCCTTCGCGGCGGCGGGCGTCGGGAGCCTGGCTCTCGCCGCCGTGGCGAGCTGGAGCGACCTCCTGCTGCTCGTGTGGGGGCGGGTGGTCCCCGGCTGGGAGGTGAGCGGTGTTCTCCTCGTGCTAGCGCTCGTTCTGTGGCGGACCTTCATCAGGGCGGCCCGCCGGGCGGAGGCCGTACGGCTCCCGGCGACGCGAGCCAGGTGGGTGCGGCCGGCGAGGAATCTGCTGATCGCCGTGGCGGTGTCCGGCATCGCGTGGGGAGCGCTGGGCGACCTGATCAACGAGGCGGAGTACCACGTGCTGCGCCCCACCGGACCCGGCGGCTGCACGGCCGTAGTACGGGAGACGTCGTTCCTCATGATCGGCGACGGCGAGGCGTACGCGGTGGGGCGCACCGGCCTGGCCTGGGGCGAGGCGGGCTCCTGGGTGGTCGACGACGGGTACCGGCCCGTCGCCGGCGGCACGTACGAAATGAAATGGGAGCGGGACGGGGGCCTGCTGCTGATCAGCGGTACGAGTACCGATCCGGTGATCCGAGGAGGTATGACCGACATCGACTGCGGGTGGTGAGACAGGGCGCCGACCGAAGCCCCAGCTCACAGCCCCCCGGCCAAACGAGTTACCACCCAAGCCGGGACCTCAGGCAGTATGGACTACATCTGCCCACTCCAGATTTCAAGCTGCCGGACGGTTTCTCTTGGCTGAGTACATCTACACCATGCGCAAGACGCGCAAGGCGCACGGCGACAAGGTCATCCTTGACGACGTGACGCTGAGCTTCCTGCCCGGCGCGAAGATCGGTGTGGTCGGGCCGAACGGTGCCGGTAAGTCCACCGTTCTCAAGATCATGGCGGGCCTTGAGCAGCCCTCGAACGGCGACGCGTTCCTGACGCCCGGTTTCAGCGTCGGCATCCTCATGCAGGAGCCGGAGCTGGACGAGACCAAGACGGTCCTGGAGAACGTCCAGGACGGCGCCGCCGAGATCATGGGCAAGCTCAACCGCTTCAACGAGGTCGCCGAGCTGATGGCGACCGACTACTCGGACGCCCTCCTCGACGAGATGGGCAAGCTCCAGGAAGACCTGGACCACGCCAACGCCTGGGACCTCGACGGGCAGCTGGAGCAGGCCATGGACGCGCTGGGCTGCCCGCCCGGCGACTGGCCGGTCGTCAACCTCTCCGGCGGTGAGAAGCGCCGCGTCGCGCTCTGCAAGCTGCTGATCGAAGCCCCGGACCTGCTCCTCCTCGACGAGCCCACCAACCACCTCGACGCCGAGTCGGTGAACTGGCTGGAGCAGCACCTCACGAAGTACGCGGGCGCCGTCGTCGCCGTAACTCACGACCGGTACTTCCTGAACAACGTCGCCGAGTGGATCCTCGAACTGGACCGCGGCCGTGCGATTCCCTACGAGGGCAACTACTCCACGTACCTCGACAAGAAGTCCACCCGCCTCAAGGTCGAGGGCCGCAAGGACGAGAAGCGCCAGAAGCGGCTCAAGGAGGAGTTGGAGTGGGTCCGCTCCAACGCCAAGGGCCGTCAGACCAAGTCCAAGGCGCGCCTCGCCCGTTACGAGGAGATGGCAGCCGAGGCCGACAAGATGCGGAAGCTGGACTTCGAGGAGATCCAGATCCCGCCGGGCCCGCGTCTGGGCTCCATCGTCGTCGAGGTCCAGAGCCTCTCCAAGGCGTTCGGCGACAAGGTCCTCATCGACGACCTGAGCTTCACGCTCCCGCGTAACGGCATCGTCGGGGTCATCGGTCCCAACGGCGCGGGCAAGACCACGCTGTTCAAGATGATCCAGGGCCTTGAGACCCCGGACTCCGGCTCCATCAAGGTCGGCGACACCGTCAAGATCAGTTACGTCGACCAGAGCCGCGCCAACATCGACCCCAAGAAGTCGCTGTGGGCCGTCGTCTCCGACGAGCTCGACTACATCAACGTCGGCCAGGTCGAGATGCCGTCGCGGGCCTATGTGTCCGCCTTCGGCTTCAAGGGCCCGGACCAGCAGAAGCCGGCCGGTGTCCTCTCCGGTGGTGAGCGCAACCGCCTGAACCTGGCGCTGACCCTCAAGGAGGGCGGCAACCTGCTGCTCCTCGACGAGCCCACCAACGACCTCGACGTGGAGACCCTGTCCTCGCTGGAGAACGCGCTGCTCGAGTTCCCCGGTGCGGCCGTGGTCATCTCCCACGACCGCTGGTTCCTTGACCGGGTCGCGACGCACATCCTCGCGTACGAGGGCGAGTCGAAGTGGTACTGGTTCGAGGGCAACTTCGAGTCGTACGAGAAGAACAAGGTCGAGCGACTCGGTGCCGACGCGGCGCGTCCGCACCGCGCCACCTACAAGAAGCTGACCCGGGGCTGATCTTCTTGCGCCACATCTACCGTTGCCCACTGCGCTGGGCGGACATGGACGCGTACGGCCACGTCAACAACGTGGTCTTCCTCCGCTACCTGGAGGAAGCCCGTATCGACTTCCTGTTCCGCCCGGAGAAGGACTTCCAGCAGGGGTCGGTGGTGTCGCGCCACGAGATCGACTACAAACGCCAGCTCGTCCACCGGCACACACCGGTGGACATCGAGCTGTGGATCACCGAGATCAGGGCGGCGTCCTTCACCATCACCTACGAGGTGAAGGACGGCGACCAGATCTATGTCCGGGCCTCCACGGTCGTCGTCCCGTTCGACTTCGAGACGCAGCGACCGCGCCGGATCACCGCCGAGGAACGGGAGTTCCTGGAGGAATACCGGGACGACGACGAGGACGAGGCCGTCGCGGCATGACGGTCCTGCACCTCGCCGACGAAGGGGAGGCGGCGGACTTCGCGGCCTTCCTCTCCCGGCTGCTCCACTACGACCGCGCCGCCGCGGTCCGCCTCCAGGCGGCCGGCACGGCCCTCGCGGTCTTCGGCCGGCCACCGTCCTTCGAGGTCCTCGCCGTCCGCGCGGTACGCCTCGCCAAGCCGTACGAGAACGGCCTCGACGTCACCCTCGACGTGACCGTCTCCGCCGGTGAACTCCTGGAATCCCTCGATGAGTTGGCGGCCACGGCCGGTGTACCGGCCGCGGTGACCGGCCCGCCGTGGGCCGGTGTCCTGCCCCCACGCGGCGGCTGGACGCCCGAGCCGGGCCTCCCGGGCCAGCAGGCGCTGCACGGGATGATCGCGGCCGGAGTCGCCGAATTCCGCTCCCGTACGCAGGAGTTGACCCCCGAGACCCGTACGCGCGCCGAACTCGACCGCGTCGGGCGGGAGATCTGGTCCCGCACGGTCGGCGACACCGCACTGCCGGTGCGCGCGGTCCACGCGGCACAGTCGCTCGGATTCCTGCGCCCCGGCGGGGAGTCGGGCCTCTTCTCGTCGGGCGCGTGGCTGCGCCTGCGCACGCCCTACGGCTCGATCGCCGTACGCAGGGCGGGACTTGGGGCACTGGGCGTCAGCGTGCGCTGAGCGCGCCGTCCGTCACTGCTGCTCGCTGTCGTCCGGCCAGACGCCGATGTGGTCCGCCTCCAGTTCCAGGGCCACCCGGTCGCGCATGGTCAGGGCTTCCGTGTATTCGGCCGGGAGTTGGAGCCGGCCCGCCCGGTCCAGCATGGCGTACTCCCTCGCCACGACGGTCTCGTGGCCCGTCGTCGCGTCGACCTGGCTGCGCCGGAGGACCTCCGTGGAGGTGCGGCCGTCGCGGATGGCGACCGTGCGGCGGACCTCGCCGGCGACCGCCTGGTCGTGGGTGACGATCACGATGGTGGTGCCCAACTGCTCGTTCGCGGTGCGGAACGCGGCGAAGACCTGCTCGGCGGTGTGGGAGTCGAGCTCGCCGGTGGGTTCGTCCGCGAGCAGCACGGCCGGGGCGTTGGCGAGGGCCACCCCGATCGCCACCCGCTGCTGCTGGCCGCCCGACATCTCCCGCGGGCGCCGGTCACGGCAGTCGGCGACCTCCAGCAACTCCAGGAGTTCCAGCGCGCGTTCGGCCTTCGCGCGGCGCCCGGAGCGGATGCCGGACAACTGCATCGGCAGGGCGATGTTCTGAGCGGCCGTCAGATAGGGGAGCAGATTGCGGGAGGTCTGCTGCCAGACGAACCCGACGACCTCGCGACGGTAGGCGAGCCGGTCCTTGGCGGTCATCGTGAGCAGATCCCGGCCGGCGACCCGGGCCGCACCGGCGGTGGGTGTGTCCAGCCCGGCGAGGATGTTCATCAGCGTGGACTTACCACTGCCCGAAGCCCCCACCAGCGCCATCAACTCGCCCTCCCTGACCAGGAGATCGAGCCCCTGCAACGCCTGGACCTCGACCCCGTCCGTGGTGAAGATACGGACCAGCCGGTCACAGGTGATGAGCGCGTCATGCCCGAAGGCGGGCCGGTTGCGGCTCTCGGTGGCGCGGGCGGCCAGGTCGGCGAGGGTGGGATTCGTGGTCATCGACGCTCTCCTAGGTCTTCTCCATATGAGCTGCCGCTCCCGCAGGAGACTCCGCTACGGCTCACCGCGCATCTCCCGCCCTCAACTCCCGTACGGAGCCCCGCCGTCCGGACCACCACGCCTGCACCACCGCGACGCCCACCGCCACCAGCAGCACCCCGATCGCGGGGACGGCCAGCGACACCGGATCGGTTCTCAACCGGGCCTCCCCGACCGGGCTCTGCGCCGAGGCCAGTGCCACCGACGTCAGGTCGAAGCCCGGGGCGAGCAGACGGATCGTCGCCCAGCCGGTGAGCGCGCCGCCCGCCGCCGCCAACAGGGCCTGGGGCAGGGACTCCAGCACCAGCAGACGGCGGCCCTGCGCTCGCGTGAGGCCCATCGTGCGGAGGCGGGCCAGCAGGGCGGCGCGTTCCGGGGCCGCGCGCAGCAGGGAGAGGAGCAGGGCCAGGACGGCATAACCGGCGCCCGCCAGCACCGCCGCCGTGTAGATGCGCTCGGCGCCGGACTGGAGGGGCGAGTCGACGTACCGGGCGCGTTCCTCGGCCCGTACCGTCACACCCGCCGAGGACCCGGCCGCCTTGCGCAGCGCGGCTCCGCTCACCTGGTCGCCGGTCACCAGCAGCGAGGTCGGCCGGGTCGCCGTACCGGACAGTCCGGCGCGGTCCACGACCAGGAAGTCGGCGCCGGCGACGGCCGGGGTCCCGTCCCGGACGAGCACGATCCGCACGGTGACGGCGCTGGTGTCCGGCAGCCGTACGAGGAAGGGGCGGGTGCCGTAGGCGGTCGCCACGGAGGGGGAGGCGAGGGCCGGGAGTACGGAGCCCGAGCCCGTGGGGCGCTTCAACTGGCTTTCGGAAAAGGCCCCCAGGCCTGTCCGGCCCGTCAACTCCGCGTAGCTGCCGGGGTCCACGCCCACGAGTGGCACCGCGTCCTGCCCGTCCCTCGGCTTCGCCTGGTCCGTGATGCTCACCTCGGTGAGCCCGCGCACCCCCGGCAACCGTCCTACCCTGCCGGGCAGTTCGGTGGGCAGGGGAGCGGTCGCGTCGAGGCGGGCGTCCGCCCCGACGGCGAGCAGCGCCGCATGGTCGCGTGCGTCGCTCACGCCCGCCAGTACCGAGCCGCCGAACGCGGCCGTGGTCAGCGCGGTGAGCAGGGCGAGCAGCGGCAGCACCGCGGAGGCGGAGGTGCGGCCCGCCCGGGCCAGCGACAGATGGCCCACCGCGCCCCGCAGTCGACCGGCCGGGCGGGCCAGTCGGCGCAGCAGCAGCGGATAGACCCGTACCAGGATCAGTGCGGCGATCACCCCGACCAACACCGGTGCCAGTGCGACCAGTTGATCGCCCGCCGGGCCCGACGTGCCGCGTCTGCGCAGGGCCTCCACCGCGCTGGACGCCACCACCAGCAGGGTGAGTTCGGCGACCGTGCGGCGCCGGGACGGACGTACGGTCGTCACGTCCTCGCGCGGGCCGTGGACGCGTACGGTCCGATGGGTCAGCGCGGCGCGTACGGGGAGTGCGGCGGACGCGGTGAGGGTGACCGCGAGGGCGGCGGCGACGGCGTAGGAGCGGCGGCCCTCGGGGATGGCGAGCAGCGCGGCGGTCAGGCCAAGTGCGCCTGCCGGTACGGCTGTTACGGCCGTCTCGGCGAGCAGGCGGGCGGTGAGGCCGCGCAGGGAGGCGCCCCGGGCGCGGAGCAGGGCGAGTTCGGTGCGGCGGCGGTCCGCGGTGAGGCCGCCCGCCATGAGCAGGACGACGACGGCGACCGTGCCGGTGCCGAAGGCCGCGACGGCGGTCAACGGGCGGATGCCGGAGCGGAGTTCGCCGAAGGTCGCGAACACGTCGTCGAGGCCGGTGCTCAGGTCGGTGTCGGGGGTGGTGAAGGTGCGGACCTGCTGGAGGCCGGGGCCCGACTCGAGTGCGGCGACGGCCCTCTTCAGGCCGGTCAGGTCGCGGGCGTGCAGGGTGGTCGGGTCGGGGGCCAACTGCCAGTACGGGCCCGGTTTCGCGCCGGTGCCGAGGAGGGCGGGGGCCGCGTCCTGGGCCAACAGCAGTGCGCCGAGCCAGTACTTCGGCTGCTCCGGCGTCGGCAGGACGACCAGGGTCGGGGTGCGCAGCAGCGGCTGGGCCGACCAGTAGGCGCCCGCGGGGTCGCGCGGGGTGAGGATGCCAGTGACGCGGACGGCGAGCGGGGCGCGGCCCTCGCCGGGTACGTGGATGACCGAACCCACCTTGATGTGCAGGCTGTTGGCGGTCGCGGCGGTGACGACGGCCTCGATCTCGGGGGTCTGTGAGGTGACTTGGCCCGACGTGCGCGGCAACCGGCCCTCCCGTACGGTCGCGTGGCCGGCGAGGTCGCTCTGGGTGGCGAGGTAGACCTGCGCGGGCAGGCCGTTCGGGCGCGGTATCCAAGGGTCCGGCACGGCGGGGTTGTCGGCGGGGCGCACGCCGTACGCGGACTGGGCGGGGTCGATGACGAGGGGACGGCCGACCACGCCGCGGACACGGTCGTACCGCGTGCGCAGCGCGTCGGGACGCAGGTCGGCCTCGCGCTGATCCTGCGGGAGCATCAAGTCCGGCTGTGTGTCCGAGAGTTGGATGGAGGTCCGGCCGGGTCCCGCCTGTCCGGCGGAGTTCCGCAGCCCGGCGTCCTCGTACCGGTCGAGCGCACGCGGGAACGCCGCGGCCAGACAGGCGGTCACCGCCACGAGCAACGCCAGCGCCCAGGCGGCACCGGGGGCGGCGCGCAGGCGGGTGCGGATCCAGGGGGCGGTCGCGGAGACGGGTGCGGCGTTCATGTCACTCACCTCCTTCCTCGCGGAGCGAGGTCGCCGGGTCGGTCCGCCGTAGTGCCAGCGCCGCTGTGACGACCAGTGGGGTCACCGTCACCGCCACGAGCAGCAACGTCACCCGTGCGACGGGCAGTTCGACCAGGACGCGCGGGACCGGGCGGGTGGCCTGGGCGGTGAGGACGATCAGCGGGATCACCGCCCGGGTCAGTACGGTCCCCAGCGCCACGCCCACCACGAGGGCCAGCGCGACCAGCACGCCCTGCTCGGCGGCGATCATCCGGGCCAACTGGCGGCGCGGGGCGCCCAGCGCGCGCAGCACGGCGAACTCGGCGCCGCGCTCCCGCAACGAGCCCGCCGCGCTCACCGCGAACCCGACCGCCGCGAGCGCCGCCGCCACCAGGGCCGCCGCGGCGAACGCGGCCTCGGGGCCGGCGCCGAACGGGTCGTCGCGCAGTTCCTGGGCGATCTCCTCCCGCACCACGACCTCCCCGGGATCGACGTCGGGCAGGGCGCGCACCGCCGCGGCCACATCCGTCGCGTCGCCCGGCGCCGTCCCCAGCCACCACTCGGTGGGCGTGACGCCGTCGACGAAGCGCGTCCCCAACACCCGGTCCACGGACCGGAGATCGACCAGCAGCGCACCGCCGTCGCCCTCCGCGGCATCACCCGTCGTCGGCAGTCCCCGCACCGCCGCCACGATCCGCACCGGCAGGTTCTCCCCGCCGAGCGTCACCTGCACCCGCTGCCCGGTGCGCGCGCCCGCCGAGGTAAGGAAGCGGTCGGTGGCGACGGCCGTGATCTCGGGTGCCGGGGGCTGCACGACCCGCAGCCGCACCGTGACGGCGGAGACCGTCCAGATGTCCTTGCCCGGGATGTATCCCGTGCCGTAGTCGACGGTCAGCGGCTTTGCCGAACTCACCTTCGGGGTGGGCGGGTTGGAGAGCGAGCCGTACGACTCGCTGGCCGAGGCCCGCCCCGTCCAGGCGGCCGGCAGCGGCAGCGGCCGGATCTTTCCCCCGGCGTCCGTGGCGCTCAACCCGCCGACCGTGAGCCGGTGTCGGGAGGAGTGCTCGCCGGGCTGGGGCATGTCGAGTTGCAGTCCGGTGAGGATCAGCGGGCCGGGTGACGCGGAGACGTCCGCCTTCAGGTCGTACTGCCGTCCGTCGGTGGGGAGTTGGCCGAGCGGTTCCTGGTACGGGGTGCCGTAGCGGTCCTCGACCGTGGCCGTGACGTCGACCGTGGTCCTCGGGCCCGTCCCGCCGATGCCCGCGCGCAGGGTGAACTCCGTTGTTCCCGCCGGGATTTCGGTGCCCGCCGTGGTTCCCCTCGGCCCCAGGCCGGCCAGCAGCGGGCCCACGGGACGGCCCGACGTCAGGTCCCGCCGCATCAGCACCGCGTCCGACACGTGGGCCGTGTCCAGGGCCAGCACGGTCGCCGTGCGGTCGCCCGAGAGGGACTGGGAGGTGCGGACGGCGGGGGCTGCCTCCCGTACGTGCGGGAGGTTCGCGTAGGTCTCCGTGCGGCCCAACCCGCCTTCCCCGGTGGCCAGTACGCGCACCGGCACCCCGGCCTGGAAGTCGGCCTGGTCGCTCTGCGAGCGGTTCCAGGAGGCGCTCTGCCCGATGGCGAGCATGCCCAGCGCCAGGGCGAGCACGAGCAGCAGGACCGGCCCGGCGCCGCGCATCGGGCGGCGGCTGAACTGCCAGCCCGCCAGCGCCAGCGGCAGCCCCCGCCCGGCGGTGGCCCGGCGCTCGGCGAGCCGTGCAACCGGCGGCAGCAGCCGTAGCGTCAGGACCGTGCCCGCGAGCAGGGCGAGCGCGGGGGCCGCGACCAGCAGGGGATCGATGCCCAGGGTCCCGGAGTTGTCGGCGCTGACGGCTCCCGAGGTCTGCCGGTTCAGCTGCCAGTAGGCGACCCCGGCCACGACCAGCAGGCCGATGTCCGCGCCCGCGCGCAGCGGAGCGGGCAGGGCGCGGGCCCGGCCGCCCTCGAAGGAGGACGTGAGCGCGGGGAGCGTCACCGCGAGCGCGCAGCCCAGGGCCACGGCCGCGGCGGCCGGCCACACCCCCGCCCGGCCGCTCGCCGGGGTGTCCAGGTGCAGGCCGATGCGCGCCAACGCGCCGTGCCCGGCCAGCAGTTCGGTGAGCGGCCCGGCCAGCAGCGGCGCAACTGCCGTCGCCGGTACGGCGAGCAGCAGCGCCTCCGCCGCCGACAGGCCCGCGATCCGCGCCCGTGAACCGCCGCGCGCTCGCAACAACCGGCTCTCGCCCGCCCGTTCGGCGCTCAGCAGCCGGGCCACGAGCAGGAGCGCGTAGCCCGCGAGCAGCGCGAGCTGGAGCGCGACGATCAGCAGCGTGGAGCGGGAGACGAGCAACGAGCGGTCGAGCCGGTCCAGTACGTCCGGCAGCGAGGTCGTCGCGGCGGTCGTCCCGCTCATCACGCTCGCCCCGCGCAGTGACGCGCCGCCCGTGCGGGCCGCCTCGCGCAGCGCGCCGATCCGCCCGGTCGTCACCGTGGAGAAGTCGGCCGACGCGAGCCACGCGGACGGCCCGGCGCTCAACCCGGCGAGGCTCGTGGAATCGGTGAGCAGCGGGCCGTAGGTCGTGAATCCGGCCGTGCTGAGGCCGCGGCCGCGCAGGTCGTCGAGGAGCCAGTAGGCGGCGCTCGCGACGGCGGGCCGGTAGACGCCGGTGACGAGGATGTGCGCCTCGGGGCCGCTGAGCCGGTTCGCGAGGGTGAGGCGGGTACCGGGTTTCACACCGAGGCCCTCGGCGGCGGTGCGCGGCAGCGCGACCTCGATGTCCCCCGAGCCGGCCGCACGCGGGAACCGCCCCGCCACCAGCCGCACCTGCGTCCGGTCCAGCGCCCCGAAGTAGGTGAGATCCGGGTCCCCGGACCGCTCGGCGCGCGGCTGGAGCGAACGCGGCAGCGCGTACGGCCCCGACCGCTTCAGCGTCCGCACGGTCACCGGCAGCCCGTCGAACGTCCGCCCGGCCGCCTTCCGTACGGCGGCGTCGGCGGCCGGACGGTCGGCCGGCGGGACGTCGGCCTTGACGATCAGGGCGGTGTCGGGGGCGTTGCGGGCGTCGTTCAGGGAGTGCTGGAGCGCCGCGTCGCCGATCGCGCCCGAGTAGGCGGTGAGCGTCGTGAGGACCGCCGTGGTCAGCAGGACGGTGAGCAGCGCGGCGGCCAGCAACAGGCGGTGCGCCCGCGCGCGCACCAGGACGAACCCCACCCGGCCCCCCGCCGTCGTCCGGATCTTCCCCGGCGATGCTGCCAGAGGGGACCGGCGGTGAGTAACCGTTTGCGACTACTGCTTGACCGGATTGTGACCGGATACCGGCGCCGTACGACCGGAATCCGACACTCAGTGAACGGCGGTCAGCCGACCGTGTCCGGTCCCGCCTTGTTCAGCCGGCCGTGTTCACCATCGAAGCGGCCGCGTACGTCAGGTAGTTCCACAACGTGTGCTCGTGCTCCTCGGACAGCCCGAGCTCGTCGACGGCGACGCGCATGTGCTTCAACCACGCGTCGTGCGCGGCCTGGTCGACCTGGAAGGGCGCGTGGCGCATCCGCAGCCGCGGGTGGCCGCGGTTGTCGCTGTACGTCGTCGGGCCGCCCCAGTACTGCATCAGGAAGAGGGCGAAGCGCTCCTCGGCCGGGCCCAGGTCGTCCTCCGGGTACATCGCCCTCAGCAGCGGGTCCCCGGCGACGCCCTCGTAGAAACGGTGGACGAGTCGGCGGAAGGTCTCCTCCCCGCCGACCTGCTCGTAGAAGGTCTGCTCCTGAAGCGTGCCGCGCCGAATCTCTTTCACGCTCCCATGGTCTCAGACCGGGTGACGGAGGACTTCGGACTTAGGACCGCTCGCCTCCCGGCCGCCGCCGCAGGACAGTGGACGTATGAGCGCACACGCTCTCGACAAGGACCTGGACGCCGTCGCCGTCTCCGCGCGGGCGGAACTGGTGCGGGCGATCGCGCTGAGCGGCGCCTGGGACGCGGACCCCGGGTGGCGGGCGGTCTTCGAGGCGGTGCCACGGCATCTGTTCGTGCCGTACTACTACGTCGGTGCCGTGGACGGAGACGGACAGGAGCGGGTGTGGCGGGACAGCCCCGACCCGCGCACCCGGGAACGCTGGCTGCGCGGGGCCTACGCCGACGTACCGCTCGCCACGCGGCTGCGGGACGGGGAGTTGGTGTCGTCCAGCAGTCAACCCTCGCTGATGGCGCGGATGTTGGTGGAGCTGCGGGTGACGGACGGCGACCGGGTCCTGGAGATCGGCGCGGGCACCGGCTACAACGCGGCGCTGCTCGCCCACCGTCTCGGCGACGACCTCGTGACCACCGTCGACCTGGAACCGGAGATCACCGACTCCGCCCGCACCCACCTCGCCGACGCCGGGTACCGCCCGACCGTCGTCACCGGCGACGGCACTCGCGGAGTCCCCGAACACGGCCCCTACGACCGCGTCATCGCGACCTGCGCCCTGACGACGATCCCGCCCGCCTGGCCCGCCCAGTGCACCCCCGGCGCCCGCATCCTGGCCCCACTGGCCACCGGCCTGATCGCCCTCACGGTCCGGGACGCGGACCACGCCGAGGGCACCTTCCTGCACACGGCCGCGTACTTCGTCCCCCTGCGCGGCACCGAACCCACCACACGGACCGAGATCCCCCACCGCCCCGGCGACCACGAACTGCTCCGCTTCCTGCTCACCCTCACCCACGGCGCGCTCGATCCGCGGGACGCCCGCGATCTGTGGGAGCAGGAAGGGAGGCCCGGGCGAGAGCGCTACGGCGTCACGGTCGCGGGTGGGCGGACGTGGGCATGGCTGGACGATCCGGAGAGCCCGCACACCTGGCCTCTCCGCTGACTACATCGCGGCACTTCCCAGCGGGGTTTAGCCCCGCCGAACCGTGATCGTCGTCCACGCCCCCACATGCACCCGGTCCCCGTCCTGCAACGGCACCGGAACGAACGGCTGGATCGGTTCCTCGCCGCCGTTGACCGTCGTACCGTTCGTCGAGTTCTGGTCGACGACCGCCCAGCTCCCGTCCGGCTGCTGGACCAGCACCGCGTGCTGGTGCGAGACACCCGGGTCCTCCGGCGGCACCGACAGGTCGATGTCGGGGGACTCGCCGGTGGAGTGCCGGCGGCGGCCGATGGTGATCTGGTTGCCGGTGAGCTGGCGTTGCTGCTCGGGGGAGTACGCGGGCAGGTTGAGCCCCGCGGCCTCCGGACCCGAGCGCTGCATCATCGCCATGAAGTACTCGCGGTCCGGGCCGATCGTCGCCAGCCACGTCGTCGGCTGCTGCTGGTACGCCTGACGGGGCGGGGGCGGGGCCTGGGTCGAACCGGGCTGCGGGTAGCCGTAGCCGCCACCGCCCTGACCGGGACCGCCACGGCCGCCGGGGCCACCAGGACCCCCCGGGCCACCGGGTCCGCCCGGGGAACCGGGGGTCGGCGGGGAGATCACCCAGTCGTCGTCACCGCCGCCGAAGGGCGAGCCGCCCTGCTGCGGACGGTTCGTCTCCTGCGGGAACCCGGGCGGGGCCGGCGGGGCGGACTGCTGGAAGGCCTGCGGAGCACCGCTGGTCGCACCGGGGCCCGCGGGGGGCGTCGGTCCGGGCGGCGGCGGGATCGGCCGCGAGGAGTCGGGGCCGAAGCCCGGAGGACCCTGCGGGTTCGAGGGCTCGTTGCCGAACGGTCCGGGCGGACCCTGCCGCTCGCCGCCGAAGACACCGGGACGACCGCCGCCGAACTCACCCTGGCCGGGCCGCTCGTTGCCGAACTGGCCGCCGGGACCGGGGGGTTGCTCGTTGCCGAACGGGCCGGGCCGGCCGGACGCCTCGTTGCCGAAGGGCGCGGGCGGGTTCGACGGTTCGTTGCCGAACGGCCGCGGCGGGCCGGACGGGTCGTTGTTGCCGAAGGGAGAGGGACCGCCGCCCTGCCGCTCGCCGCCGAAGGCCTGCGGGCCGGGTCCGCCAGGACCGCCGCCGGGTCCGCCTTGCCGCTCGTTGCCGAAGCCCTGCGGGCCGGGACCACCGGGGCCGCCCTGCCGCTCGCCGCCAAAGCCCTGCGAGCCCTGGCCACCAGGTCCACCGGGACCACCCTGGCGTTCACCGCCGAAGGCCTGCGAGCCGGGGCCGCCGGGCCCACCCTGCCGCTCGCCACCGAAGCCCTGCGAGCCGGGACCACCGGGGCCACCAGGCCCACCGGGTCCGCCTTGCCGCTCGCCGCCGAAGCCCTGCGGGCCAGGCCCGCCAGGACCGCCGCCGGGTCCGCCTTGCCGCTCATTGCCGAAGCCCTGCGAGCCGGGACCACCCGGTCCACCGGGCCCACCCTGCCGCTCGCCACCGAAGCCACCGGGACCGTTCGGCCCACCAGGACCACCGGATCCACCAGGTCCTCCGGGACCCCCGGGTCCACCGGAACCCACGGGCGCCCCAGGTCGCCCCGTCGGCTCGTTGCCGAACGGGGGTATGGGCTCCGCCGGCCGGTTCATCTGCGAGGGCCGCGATCCCTGGTACTCGTAGGGGTCACCGCCGTACGACTGACCGGGACCGGGACCAGGCGGCGGAGGCTGCTGCTGGAAGCGGGACGCCGGGCTCGGGCCGGGGCCGGGCGTCGTGGGGCGCGGCGCGGCCGGGGTGTACGACGTCGCCGTGTTCGTGAGGAAGTTCCACCGGCACTCCTCGCAGAACGGCGCACCGCCCTCGCGGGGCGTGCGGCACTGCGGGCAGAGCTCCGCCTCGGCGGACGGGCCGCGGCCGGGCGCGGGCGGCGGGAAGCCGTAGCCGCCGCCGGGGGGCGGGGGAGGGGGCGGGGGCACGGCACCGGCCATGCGGTGACCGCAGACCTCGCACCAGTCGTCGGAACCCGACTGGTGTCCGTTCGGGCAGGTCGGCATGTCGGCGCGTCCCCCTTTCGCACAGGGTTGTTCTGGGTCTCACGGAGTCGTGCTGGCTAAGTCACTTCTTTACACGAACAGTCTTTGTGGACCGTGTTTCGAGAGTCATCTCGTCGGCCTCCGCGACCTTCGCCTTCAGTCGCACAGTACCCGCCGCGGCATCGACCACGTCCACCACCTTCGCAAGCAGTTTCGCAGTATCCGCGTTTCCGGAGACGCTGGCGAGCTGAACGGCCCGTCCTAGTTTGGCCGTTGCTCCATCGACATCACCCGATTTGCGGAGATCCAGCCCTTGTTGGATGACTTGTGCCAGTTCGGCCTGGCCGGTGTAGTGCGCGACCTGCGGGTTGATGGACGTGGACGCCACCATGTCGTCGGTCCACACGGCCTTCACCAGGCCCTGGGCGCCCAGGTTTTGGGTACTTCCGTCGGGCTGCGGGACGACCAGCGAGACCCGGGCGGCGAGCATCTCCTGGCCGATGCCGGCCTCGGGGACCTCGACGCACACGTGGTAGTCACGGGACTCGTCTCCCCAGGACCCGGTGGGGTAGTCCCCGGCGCGGGGGCCCGCCTCGGTGCGGCGGTCGGTCAACTCCTCGACCCTGGGCGCGACTTGCTTGACGAACTTGATGGCCGTGCCCACCGGCGTCCACAGTCGCAGCGCGACGTCCGCGACCTCCTTGCCCATCGCCGTCTCCATCATCTTCGTGAAGTCGGTGGCGAGGTTGGCCGGGTCGGCGACGATGTCGGCGGTGCCGAGCAGCGCGGAGGCGATCCCTGTGACTTCTTTCACTTCCCAGTCGGTGCCGACGCCCCGCGCGTCACAGGTGAAACGCCCGGCGCAGGAACCGAGGGCCGCCTTCAGGTCCTCCGGCGCCTCGTGCTCGTTGCGGCCGTCGGTCAGCAGGATGCCGTGGCGTATGGACACGTCCGCCGACGACAGCAGCCGGTCGGCGAGGCGCAGCCAGGTGCCGATGGCCGTGCCGCCGCCCGCGCTCAGCTTGCGCAGCGCGTGCTTGGCCTGCTCGCGGGTGGTGGCATCGGCGACCGCGAGCCGCCCGCTGCCCGGATAGACCTCCTTGGCGACGTGCGTGCCGCCGATCACCGCGAAGTGCACCCCGTCGCGCAGGGTGTCGATCGCGGCGGCCGTGGCGTCCCGGGCGTTGCGCATCTTGGTCGGCGGGTAGTCCATCGACCCCGAGCAGTCGACCATGATCGCCACGGCCGCGTCCGGGCCCTGCCCGGCCGAGTACAGGTGAGGCGCCGCGACCGGGCTCCCGATGGTGCCACCGCCGGTCGAGGTCACCGTGACGATCGCGTTGACCTCACGCCCGCCCTCCGGCAGGTACTCGTTCTGGTACACGTCGACCGAGAACTGTGGCACGTTCGACTTCGAGAAATTGGCCATGCCTACTCTGATCCCCCTCAAGTACCCCACCTGGATGGGGCGATGACTATATGCGGACCGGTCCCCACCGGTCCGAGGCCGCCCCCGTTTGTACGGCCTCAGCCGTTTACTGCCCCTTGCGGCGGGGCGGGGAACGGCACGACGGCCACTGTTACGTTGTCGTGGCCCCCGCCGTCCAGCGCGTGGCCGACCAGGACCTGGGCGCTGTGCAGCGGACGGACCGCCGCGTCGACGGGAACGACCTCGGCCATCTCCTCGGCGGACTCCGCGTAGTTCCACAGTCCGTCCGTGCACACCACCACCACACCCGGCCGGTCGGGCTTGAAGGAAGCGGTGTGCGGCTCCAGTTCGTACGCGTCCGCGCCGAGCCAGCCGGTGATCGCGTGGGCGCGCTCGTCGGCGTAGGCCTCCGCCTCGCTCATCAGGCCCGCGGCGACCATCTGCGCCGCCCACGAGTCGTCCTCGGTGAGCCGGGCCGGCGGTGAACTGCGGTCCACCGGGATCCAGTAGGCGCGGCTGTCGCCGACCCAGCCGACGACGAGGAGGGTCGGGGTGACGACGGAACCGACCAGCGTGCAGGCCGGCGCGTTCTGGTGCGGGGCGTGCTCGCGGGCCGTCGCGGGCTCCTGGGCAAGGGAGTTGACCGCGTGCGAGGCCGCGACGATCGCCTCGTGCATCGCCGACTGCGGATGCGTGCCCTGCGGCAGCGCGGCCAGCAGCGACTCACCGGCCTTCTGCGAGGCGGCCAGCGAGGCCGCGTCGGGCCGCGTCGCCGACGACACCCCGTCACACACGACCGCGACCAGCGCCGGCGCCCCGTCGGGCAGCACACACTGTCCTACGGCGAAGGCGTCCTCGTTGCGATGGTGGCGCAGCCCGCGGTCGCTGACCGCCGCGAGCGGGCCCAACTCCTGCTCCATGTGGTCGCGTTCGCGGGGCTGGGCGTGCCCGCAGTTCTCGCAGTAGCCGTCCGGGTCCACCCGGCCCGAGCGGCAGGCCACGCACACCTTGGTGCCCTCGGCCGGCGTCGGCGGATCGGCGGCGACCCGCGGGTCCGGCGCCTGCAACGGGTACTCGTCGGGCTCCGGCGGCCGGTCGAACCGTACGCCCGTGGCCGGGGAGAGCGGCGAACCGGTGGGCTGCGGCGGGGCGTTGGACGGCAGGGGGATGCCGCCCGAGTCCGTGCCTGGCAGGTCGGTGGGCAGATGGACCGTCGGCGGGGTCTCGGCGCCTTCCGGCTGGGGTACCACGGGCCAGTCCACGTCCACGGCCTCCTCGGGCGGGTGCGCCGAGCCGTTCATGGTGAGCGTCGGGTGGTCGTCCGGCGGCGCGGGCACGGCGGACAGGTCGTAACCGCACGCACCGCAGAAGCGGTCACCCGACTCGAGCGGCTCTTCGCAGCTCGGGCAGGCGGCGAGCTGGGGCATCTGCGACATCAACTACACCCACGTCCGGGGGCGGTAACGGTTGGCACGTTCCACCAGGTCGATCCTCTCCTCGCCGTCCCGTGCCAGCCGGGCCAGCGTGCGGTACGAACGCTCCAGGCCGAAGCGGAGTCCCCGCTCGTCCAGTTCGCTGCCGAGGAGCTCCCGCCGCGTGAGCGGCACGGAACCCTGGCCTCCGGAGAGTATCCAGTCGAGGGCGCGGCCGAGGACCTCGGCCGACAACCGCTCGCGCCGGACCGCGTCCAGACCGTATCCCTCCAGCGCTTCCACCTGTCCGGCGGCCGCGGTCAGATCGTCCAGGAACGGCGTGTCGTCGGCCGTCGCGGCCCGCTCCCGCAGCCGCGCCCGTACGGCGGCCACGCGTGCGGCCGTGTAGTGGATCGACGCCTCGGGCACCGACTCCAGCGTCCGTACGGCGCCCGGCCGGTCGCCGGTCGCGAACTGGACGCGGGCCAGGCCGAAGGCCGCGCTGACATAGCTCGGGTCGGTCGACCACACCAGGCGGTAGTACTCGGCCGCGTTGTCCAACTGCCCCAGCACCTCGGCGCACAGGCCGAGCGCCAGCTTCGGCGCGGGCTCGCCCGGGAAGGCGTCGTAGATCGCGTCGAAGGACAGCGCGGCGGCTTCGTGGTCACGGGTCGCCAGCGCGGCCACGCCCGTGTACCAGACCACCCGCCAGTCGTCGGGCCGCTCGTCCTCCAGCTTCGCGAGGGCGTCCAGCGCGGTGTACGAGTCGCCGTTCTCAAGCCACGCGCGGATCTGGCGCAGCCGGGTCTCCACGGACGGCGACGGCGCGGACGCGAGGGCGCCCAGCAGTTCGGTCGCCGCGGTCGTCATCAGGCCCGCCAGGAAGCCCGCATTGGGGTCGGTCGGGTCGACGTGCGGCACCGGCAGGGCGAGCGCCATGACGGGGGAGTCGACCTCCTTGACGGTGCTCGGCGCGCTGCCGTTGAGCACCGTCAACGCCGCGCTGCCGCGGGGGCGTTCGGCAAGTGCCGTGCCGGGGCGGCCACTTGGGGTCCGCTTGGGCGGCTGCGCCGCTCTCGCCCCCAGCTGTGACACATCACCGACCAGGGTCGGGAACAACTCCGTGTCCGTGACCTGGAGTTCGGGGCCGAACAGGGTGGACAGGGACGGGCGGGCCCGCCCGGTCTGCAGCGAGACGACCTCGCGCAGCACACCCGTCAGCTGCTCGGCCATCTCCTGCGCGGAGGCGAACCGGCGGGCCGGGTCGGGGTCGGTGGCGCGGACCAGGAGCCGGTAGAACGACTCGTAGCGGCGGAAGACCTCGATGTTGTCCGGGTCGGGCAGGGAGTCCACGAAGACGTTCGTGTAGCCCTGGAAGTCGAAGGTCATCACCGCGAGCGTGCGGGCGACCGTGTACAGGTCGCTCGCCACCGACGGGCCGACCTCCGCGACCTCCGGCGCCTGATAGCCCACCGTGCCGTAGATGGCCGACTCGTCGTCGTCCATCCTGCGCACCGCGCCCATGTCGATCAGCTTGAGCTGGTCCTCGGTCTGGATCGCGTTGTCGACCTTGAAGTCGCAGTACAGCAGGTTGCGGCTGTGCAGGTGGCCGAGCGCCTCCAGGGCCTCGATGCCGTACGCGCAGGCCTGCTCCACCGGCAGCGGATCGCGCTTCCCGCCTTCTGTGCGGCGGTCGTTGGCGATCTCCTTGAGGGACTTCCCGCCGACGTACTCCATGACGATGTACCCGTCCAGCGAACCCGTCCGCTGGTCCAGGTGCTCCACGAAGTTGTAGATCCGCACGATGTTGGCGTGCTCGATCTCGGCGAGGAAGCGCCGCTCGGAGATCGCGGCCTCCATCGCGTCCTGGTCGCCGGTGTCGAGGAGACCCTTGAGGACCACCCAGCGGTCGGAGACCGCGCGGTCCACGGCGAGATAGACCCAGCCCAGGCCGCCGTGCGCCAGACAGCCCGCGACCTCGTACTGGCCGTGCACGACGTCGCCCTCGGCCAGCTTCGGCGAGAACGAGTACGGGTTGCCGCACTTGGTGCAGAAACCCTCCGTGCGCCCCGGGCTGTCACCGCGGGAACGCCCCACCGGCGCACCGCAGTCCGAGCGCGAGCAGAACCGCTTGCGCTCGGGCACCTCCGGGTTCTCCAGCACCATCCCGCGCGGGTCGGGCCGCGGCACCGCCGGCACCTGCACCAGGCCGACCCCGAGCCGGCCCCGGCTGGAGGTCCCGGACGACGAGCCGGAGCTGCGCACCGACACCGAACGGCCGGTGGACCGGCCCGACTCCGAGCGCGAGAGCCGTCCCGACACCGAGCGCCGTGACTTCGCCGACTGCGACGACGTACGCGAACTGCGGCTGCTGGTACGGGAACTGCCGCTCCCCGCCCCCCGCGAGCCCTTGCCGCTGGTCATCCCGGTGGGCGGTGAACTGATCGCGCCCTTCGCCGACACCACCGGCGCCAGACCGCACGTGTCGCAGTACAGCTCGCCGCCGCCGACGTCCTCGTACGACCCCTCGCAGCCCGGCCGTTGACACTTCTGCTGTGTCTCACCCATGACCGACCCCGCTTCTCCCTCGTCACTCACGCGCCCGGCCCCCTCAGGTCCTCGGGACCGCCCTGCGGCTGTGTCCGCGGAGCGTTGAACTGCTCGGCCGCCGCGTGCTGGTAGCGCAGCACGGCCTGTTCGGCGACGCGCAGGTCGCAGGGCGCGCTCCACAGCATGCGGCGCGCCGCGTCGTACCGCTCGATCAGCAGCGGGTCCTCCGCGAGGCCGTGCCGGGCGACCTTCGCCTTGTACGCGTCGAGGCGGCCGCGCAGCTCCGCGCGGACCGCGAGCGGCTGGGTGACCGCGGTCAACGACTCGCGGGCGCGCAGCAGTTCGTCCTCCGCCTTCTGCTCCAGGGACTCCAGGAGCGGGGACAGCCGGTGCCACTGGGCGTGTCTGCGGTACTCGGCGGCCGTCGACAGCTGCTCCTGCAGTACGGTCGGCGGGCCGCTGACGACCGGCACCTCCGTGGCGGCGATCTTCGCGAGGACTTCACCGCGCGCGTTGCGCGCCTCGGCGAGGGTGCGGTCCGCGCGGGACAGCACGTCCCGCAGCTTCACCAGCCGCGCCTCCGCGTCCTGCCGGACGGTCAGCACGGCGTCGATCTCGCGGCGTACGTCCTCCAGGGCGCGCGCCTCCCGGTCGTAGACCGTGGTGTCCGGGCGGCCGCCGCCGGGGGCCGAACTGCCCTGCGCCCGCACCCAGAAGGCCAGCGGGTCGGAGATCACGCGCTCGCGCAGCTCGGTCAGGACGCGCGTGATGCGCTCCAGGTCGTCCCCCGCCGGGTGTTCGCCCGGGCGGACGCCGACGGAGTGGGCGAGCTGGCGGGTGCGCTGCAACTCCGCGGCCAGTAAATCGATCCGGGCGGGCAGCGCCGACCACACCGCGTCGGAGGTGACGACCATGTCCAGCGAGTTCGCGTACAGGTCGTTCATCTCGTCGACGAGCGCGGTCAGCGAGAACTGGTGGCTCAGCTTGCTCGAACCACCGGTCAGCGTCGGCATGTTGGCCGTCGCCGTGGTGGAACCCGCGACCGTGACGGACTCGCCGCGCAGCAACTCGGTCAGCTCGACCAGGTCCTCACGGCTGGACCAGCGGCGCCGGGAGCGGATGCTCTGCGCGGCGCGGAACGCGTCCGTGTACGCGTCGAAGTACGCCCACAGCAGCGTGATCGCGGCGTCCGCGGACGCCCAGCGCTCCTTGGTCGTGCCGGTCAGCTCGGCGCCTTCGAGGAGTCTGCGGCCCGCGTGGTCCTGAAGGGCGAGGAGCGAGGTCTCGATGGCCTCGTGCTCCGCGCCGAGCCGCGCCAGCGCACGGTCCACCTCGTCCCGGTCCATTACCGGCCCGGGGGGTCCCGTGACGCCCATCGATCACCTCTCGCTGCGTTGTGTTCCGTGGAAAGTCCGTTGGGTGGTTCGGTGGTCGACGGTCCGTCACTTGTAGTGGGGGGTGGGCGGGTCGGCGGACGGCGAGTCCGCGTGCAGGGTGGGCAGCAGCCATTTCGTGTACGACGCCCGCCAGCCGGTGGGGCTGGTGCGGTAGGTCTCCAGTATTCGGTTGACCCGGCGCACCAGGTCGTCGGCGCTCTTGTTCATCGCCACGCCGTAGTACTCCTTGGTGAACGTGGTGCCCTTCAGCTCCACCGTCGGGTCCTGTGCGGCCTGGCTCGCGGCGAGCGCGCCGTCGGTCACCACCGCGTCCGCCTGGCCGAGCTGGAGCTGCACCAGGCAGTCCAGCTGGTTGGCGACGGGGGGCAGGATCTTCACGCTGGCGGGCAGCTTGCCGCTCGCCTTGTCGTCGGTCAGCCGGTCGTTCGCCGTGGAGCCCGACGCGGAGCAGACGCGCTTGCCGGCCAGGGTCTTGTCGTAGCCGGTGATCGTCGACGTCTTCGGGGCGAGGACCTGCTGGCCGGTGAGGAAGTACGGGGCGGAGAAGGCCACTTGACCGGCCCGGGTGCAGGTGATCGTCATGGTGCGGACCACCATGTCGACCTGCTTGTCCTGGACCGCCGGGATGCGCTGGTTGGTCGGGATGGCCAGGAACTGGACGCTGTTGGCGGTGTACGAGTCGCCGAAGATGTTCTTCGCGATCGCGGTGACCAGGTCGATGTCGAAGCCCTCCAGGTCACCGGAGGAGCTGTTGGGGTTGCGGTAGCCCCAGCGGTAGCTGTTCTGGTCGATGCCCACCTTCAGCACACCGCGTGCCTTGATGGCGTCGATGGTGGTGCCGTCGGCGTCCGACGGGGGCGGGCTCTGGTCCTGGACGGTGCTGTCGTCGCACTGGGGGGCCTTGGCCTGGATGCCCTGGACCGTCCGCTGTCCGCCGAGCTGCGCACCGCCCTCGCCGCGCGACTGCGTGAGCGGCAGCAGCAGGACGAAGGCGACCGCGAGGACGCAGACGACGGCCATCGCACCCACCCCGCCCCAGCCCCGCAGACCGGCCCGCACCCGTCGTACAGCGCTCAGCCGGCGAAAAAGGTCACTCCGTGCGCGCATCGTCACGCCCCCTTTCACCGGTACTCCGACAGCCTGCGGCCGATGCCCAGGACGGCCCCGGCCGCACCGAGCACCGCGAGCACCGCGGCCCCGACGGTGAGGCCGGTCATCGCGTCCAGGCCGTCACTCGCGGACTGCCTGAACTCCTTCGTCTCCTGCGTCAGTGCCTTGTTCAGCGAGTCGTCCACGGCCTTGAAGCACTCGCCCGTCGCGTCCTTCTTGCCGATGACGCCGTTGCGGGCTTCGTCGTAGCGGCCCAGCTCGTTGTACTCGCTGACCTTCTTGTGGCGGGCGATCCACACCGTCATGGAGCTGTTGGCGACGGCGACGGGCTCGCGGCCCGCGGAGTTGTCGGCGAGCGAGTCGGCCAACTTCAGGCCCTTGCCCAGCGCGGCGATCTCCTGGTCGTATCCCCAGTCGTAGGTGTCCACGACCTTCTTGTTCGGGAGCGTCGTGGTCTCCGCGCCGCGGCTGACCAGCGTGAGGTTCTCGTCGCTGCGTGCCTTCAGGGAGGCGATACGGGCGTCGTGCAGCACGTTGAGCGACTTGACCCCGTGGTCGTACGAGTCGTTGAGACCCGCGCGGGCGACGGTGTGGCCGACGACCACCCACAGCAGGACGACCGCGGTGGTGGCCGAGGCGGCGACCAGGCCGCCGTTCAGCACCCGGTTCGTGCGCTGGTAGTTGCGCCGCTGGGCCCAGGCCAGGCCGCCGAGCGCGAGGAGCCCGAGGGCGATCGCGAACCAGGGGTACGGCGTCGCGTTCCCGTAGTCCGCGCTCAGCCGCAGGTTCTCCGCCTTGTAGAGCTTCTCGGCCTTCGGGAGCATCTGGTTCTGCATGGTGTCGTTCGCGGCACGCAGATAGGCGCCGCCCACCGGGAAGCCCTGCCGGTTGTTGGCGCGGGCCGACTCGACCAGGCCCTTGTACTGCGGCAGCCGTTCGTTGAGCTCCTTGATGAGGGCCGCGGACGACGAGCCGGGGTCGGTGTTGGCGGCCGCGGTGACGAGCTTCTGGGCGGCCGTGCGGATGTCCAGTTCGTACTGGCTGCGGGTCGCCGTCGTCTCGTCCGGACCCGCCAGATAACCGCTGGCCGCCATCGTGTTGGCGTCGGCGAGCGAGCGGTATATGTCGGCCGCGTCGGAGCTGAGCGGCTGGCTGTGGTGGAGCACGTCGCCTGCCGCCGTCGCCCGGCTGTCGGTCTGCCAGGCGGCGACCGCGCCGAACGCGACCACCAGCAGGGCCAGCAGCGCGCCGATGGCCCGCAGCCGTCCCGGCTCGGTGGTGGCGGCCGCGCGCAGCCGGTCGACGGCCTCGGCGAAGGCCGTACGGCGCGCGGGTGTCGCGTCCGGCGTACGCCGGGGCGCGGGCGCCCCCGCCCGGCCCGGCTGCTGCGGCAACGCCGGCATCGTGGGCACGGCGGTGCCCGGTGGCGCCGCGCTGCTCTTCGGCGGTTGTGTCACTGCTGACCTCCCCCAGGGTCATCCCGTCGCCGCAAGTATCGCCGCCAGGACTGACATTCCGCACGGGCCTTCACTGGATCTTGATCGGATCGCAGCGCAGTCACCGGATTTCCGGCACCACACAACGCCCCGCACCGCCCCCTTGTCCATGAATACGCCGTGGGAATCTGTTCGGTTCCCGGGTGTCAGTGCTCGTAATGTGCCCTGGCCCGCGCGTGTGCCTCGGCCACGGCGCCCACGTGGTCCAGGCCCAGCAGGACGGCGCCGAGGACCGGCCGCGCGGTGACGACCGTCGCCACCGCCTTGGGCGCCTTGGCGGCCAGCAACTCCCTTATGCGGTCGTCCAGTTGGGGATGCCGGGCGGCGAGGACGCTGCCGCCGAGCAGCACCGGCGCCTCCTCGTCGAGCAGCTCCAGGCGGGTCAGCGCGACCGTGGCCATCGCCACGACCTCCTCCGCCATCCGGTCCACGATCGAGCGGGCGACCGGGTCGCCGTCCGCCGCCGTCGCGAACAGCACCGGTGTCAACTCGTGCCGGCGGTGGTGCGCGACGTGTTCGAGATGCAGGGCCTCGATGAGGTCGTACATGGAGTGCAGGCCGAAGTACGCCGGGAGCGTACGCGCCAGGGCCGTGGGACCACCGCGGCCGTCCTCCGCGCGGGCGGCGTGCCACAGGGCCTCCTCCGCCAGGCCCCAACCCCCGCCCCAGTCACCGGAGATACGGCCCAGCGCCGGAAAGCGGGCGGTGCGGCCGTCGGGGCGCATGCCGACGCAGTTGATGCCCGCCCCGCACACCACGGCGACACCGCGCGGCTCGGGGATGCCCGCGCGCAGGATCGCGAACGTGTCGTTGCGCACCTCCACACCCGTGCCCCACGCGCGTGCGTGCAGCGCGGCCGCCAACTGCTCCTCCTCCACGGGGAAGTCGGCGTTGGCGAGACAGGCCGACACATGGTCGACCGCGTTCACCCCGGCGTCCGCGAAGGCGCGGGCGACCGCTTCCCCGAGGGCGTCCAGGGCCGTCCCGATGCCCACGACCGGCGGCCGGAACCCGCCGCCGCGCGCGGTGGCGAGGACTTCCCCGTCGGCCGCCACGACCGCGACGTCGGTCTTGCTGTTGCCCGCGTCGATGGCGAGGACACTTGCGGTCAGGCCCACGCGAGGTGCTCCCGGTTGTGCGCGATCAGCTGGTCGGTCAGGGCTTCGGCGTACTCGTACTGCCCGATCAGGGGATGCGAGAGCAGCGCCCGGAACACCCGGTCCCGGCCCCCGCGCAGCGCGGCCTCCAGAGCGAGGTCCTCGTACGCCGTCACGTTGGCCATCAACCCGGCGTACAGGGGATCGACTTCCGCTACGGCGAGGGGCGTCGCGCCCTTGGCGCCGACGGCGGCCTGCACCTCGATCACGGCGTCGTCCGGCAGGAACGGCAGCGTCCCCTTGTTGTACGTGTTCACCACCTGGTAGGGGCTGCCACCCCCGCCGAGCAGCGAGGCCGCGAGGTCGACGGCGGCCTCGGAGTAGTAGGCCCCGCCGCGCTTGGCGAGCAGCGCGGGCTTCTCGTCGAGGGCCGGGTCGGCGTACATCTTGAGCAAGTTCCGTTCCATCTCGGCCACTTGGGAGGCCCGGGACGGCTTCGTCCGCAGTTCCCGTACGACCTCGTCGTGCGCGTAGAAGTAGCGCAGGTAGTACGACGGGACGACGCCGAGCCGGTCGAGCAGCACCCGGGGCAGGCTCAGGTCGGCGGCGATGTCGTCGCCGTGTTCGCCGAGCAGCTTGGGCAGCACGTTCTCGCCCTCGGGACCGCCGAGCCGCACACCGGTCTCCCAGGTGAGGTGGTTGAGGCCCACATGGTCGAGGTGCACATCGGCCGGGGTGACACCGAGGAGTCCGGCGAACTTCCGCTGGAAGCCGATCGCCACGTTGCACAGGCCGACCGCCTTGTGGCCGGCCTGGAGCAGGGCGCGGGTGACGATCCCCACCGGGTTGGTGAAGTCGATGATCCAGGCGTCCGGGTTCGTACGGCGGACCCGTTCCGCGATGTCGAGGACCACCGGCACGGTCCGCAGCGCCTTGGCGAGGCCGCCCGCGCCGGTCGTCTCCTGGCCGACGCAGCCGCACTCCAGCGGCCACGTCTCGTCCTGCTCGCGGGCCGCCTGGCCGCCGACGCGGAGCTGGAGCAGCACCGCGTCGGCGCCCTCGACACCGGCGTCCAGGTCGAACGTCGTGACGATCCTGCCGGGATGCCCCTGCTTGGCGAAGATCCGGCGGGCCAACCCGCCCACCAGTTCCAGGCGTTCGGGCGCCGGGTCGACGAGGACGAGTTCCTCGACGGGCAGGGTGTCCCTCAACCGGGCGAAGCCGTCGATGAGTTCGGGTGTGTAGGTCGAGCCTCCGCCGACCACGGTGAGTTTCATACCTGGTTAACCCTTCACTCCGGTGAGCGTGACGCCCTCGACGAACGCCTTCTGCGCGAAGAAGAACACGAGGATCACGGGGGCCATGACCAGCACGGTCGCGGCCATGGTGAGATTCCAGTCGGTGTGGTGCGCGCCCTTGAACGACTCCAGGCCGTAACTCAGCGTCCAGGCACCGGGGTTCTCGGACGCGTAGATCTGCGGCCCGAAGTAGTCGTTCCAGGCGTAGAAGAACTGGAAGAGCGCCACGGCCGCGATCCCCGGCTTGGCCATCGGCAGCACGACCCGCAGCAGCGTCTTGAACTCGCCGCAGCCGTCGACCTTCGCCGCGTCCAGGTACTCGTTCGGGATGGTCATCAGGAACTGCCGCAGCAGGAAGATCGAGAACGCGTCCCCGAACGCCATCGGGATGATCAGCGGCCACAGCGTGCCCGACAGGTCCAACTGCTTCGACCAGAACAGGTACATGGGGATGATGACGACCTGCGGCGGCAGCATCATCATCGAGATGACCAGCATCAGGGACAGATTCCGGCCCTTGAAGCGGAACTTGGCGAGCGCGTACGCCACCGGGATCGACGACACGACGGTCAGGACGGTGCCGAGACCGGCGTAGATCAGCGTGTTCTTCCACCAGGTCAGGAAGCCCGGAGTGTCGAACACCTTGCGGTAGTTGCCCCACTCCCAGGTGTGCGGGATCAGGTCGCGGCTCAGGGCCTGGCTGTCGCTCATCAGCGAGGTCAGGAACACGAACACGAAGGGGAGCGTGAAGAAGAGCGCGGCGGCGACGCCGAGCGAGTGGACGGCGATCCACTCCATGAGCGCCTTGCGGCGGGCGGTGCGCTCGGCGGGGGTCACCGGCGCCCTCAACTCCACGGGCTTGTCGAGTACTTGGGCCATGGTCAGTCACCTGCCAGGTTGAGGCCGCCCCGGCGCCGCATCAGGAACGCGGTGAACACCATCGACAGGGCGAACAGGACGAGTGCCACCACGCAGGCCGAGCCGTAGTCGAAGCGCTGGAAGCCGAGGTTGTAGACGAGCTGGGGAAGGGTGAGCGTGGACTTCTCCGGGTAGCCGGGCTCGAACTGCGTGCCGGCGCCCTGGATGACGCCGGACGCGACCTTCCCGGCGATGAGGGGCTGTGTGTAGTACTGCATGGTCTGGATCACGCCGGTGACGACGGCGAACATCACGATCGGCGAGATGTTCGGCAGCGTGACGTACCGGAACCGCTGCCAGGCCGACGCACCGTCCAACTCGGCTGCCTCGTACTGCTCCTGGGGCACGTCGAGCAGCGCGGCCATGAAGATGACCATGAGGTCGCCGATGCCCCAGAGGGCGAGCAGGGTGAGCGCCGGCTTGGACCAGGCGGGGTCGTTGAACCAGCCCGGGGCCGGGATGCCGACCTTCTCCAGGATCGAATTGACCGGTCCGGTACCGGGGTTGAGGAGGAACGCGAACGCCATCGTCGCCGCGACCGGCGGGGCGAGATACGGCAGATAGAAGAGGGTCCGGAAGACACCCGTGGCCGTCTTGATCTTGGTGATCAGCAGCCCGACGCCGAGGCCGAACACGACCCGGAGCGAGACCATCACCACGACCAGCCACAGCGTGTTGCGCATCGCGGGCCAGAAGTACGGATAGTTCTTGAAGACGTACGTCCAGTTCTTCGTCCCCACCCACGTCGGCGGCTTGAAGCCGTCGTAGTGCATGAACGAGAAATAGACCGTCGAGATCAGCGGATACGCGAAGAAGACCGCGAAGCCGATCAGCCAGGGCGACATGAAGGCGAGAGTGCGAAGCGCCGACCTGCGGCGCTTCGACGCCAGAGTGACTGTGCTCATGCTGGGGCTACTTCGCCTGCGCGATGTCGGTGTCGATCTGCTTGGCGGTGCTCTTCAGGGCGGAGTCCAGGTCCTTCGCCTTGCCGCTCTCGTAGTCGTATCCGAGGTTCTGGATCGTCGTCAGATACACACCGCCGTTGATCGAGGCGGGAGAGGTCGTCGAGTACTGGTTCGACGCGATGTCCAGGAACGTCTTGAAGCGCGGGTCGTACTTCAGCTTCGGGGACTTGAGGGCGGCCAGCGTCGAGGGCACGTTGTGGATGGCGTTGGAGAAGTCCACCACCGCGTCCGTGTCCGTGGTGATGTACTTGACGAACTCCCAAGCGGCGTTCTGCTTCTTGCTGTTGGCGGCGATCCCGGTGATCGTGCCGGTGATGTAGCCCTTGCCGTACTGGGCGGCCTGGTCGTCCGGCACGGGCAGCGGGGCGACGCCGATGTCCAGCTTCGGATTGGCGGCTACGGCCATCCCCAGCCGCCACTCACCGTCGAGCTGCATCGCGACCTGACCGGTGTGGAAGGGGTGCTTGTCGCCCCACTCGTCACCGAGCGTGGAGCGGTAGCTCTCCAGCTTCTTGAATCCGCCGAGTTCGTCGACGAGCTTCTTCTGGAGGGTGAAACCGGCCTTGAACGCGGGGTCCGTGGCGAGCGCCGACTTGCCGCTCTTGTCGAAGTACGTCGGCGAGAACTGCGCGAAGATGTGCTCGGTCGTGGTCTCCCAGCCGTGGTAGTCCGGCATGAACCCGAGCTGCGAGTACGAGTCGCCCTTGGAGATCGTCAGCTTCTTGGCGTCGGCCTCGAATTCGGACCACGTCTTGGGCGGGCTGGTGATGCCGGCCTTCTTGAACTCCGTCTTGTTGTAGTAGAGCCCGTACGCGTCGCCCAGCAGGGGGGCGGTGCAACGGTTTCCGTCGAACTGGGTGTACTCGTTCATCGCCTTCGGGAACGTGGTCTCCGGGTCGATGCCGTCCTTCTTGAAGAAGGGGTTGAGATCGACCAGGGCGCCCGACGAACAGAACTTGCCGACGTTGTTCGTGGTGAACGACGAGATCACGTCCGGGGATTTGCCGCCACCGGTGCGCAGCGCCTGGTTGATCTTGTCGTCGGTCATGTTGCCGACGACGTTCACATGGATGTTGGGGTGCGCCTTCTCGAACCCGGCGACCAGCGACTTCACGGCATTCAGCTCGGAGGCCGCGCTCCAGGCGTGCCAGAAGTTGATGGTGACGTCCTTCGACGCGTCGTCGGAGGCGCCGGACGAGGACTGGCCGGTACAGGCGGTGGCGAGCAGGGCGATGGAGGCGGACGCGGCGAGCGCGACAGCCGCTTTCCGGGAGGTTATGGGTGTTTTCCGGGATGTTCCGGGCATGGCGAGATCTCCCAAGGGCGGGGCGGGGCAAGGTGGTTGGGGGAATCCGGGTGGGACGAGGTGAGCTGAGGCCGGTCTGGGGGAACCGGGGGCGGCCGGGTGGGATCAGCGCGAGGTGTCGAAGACCTCGTCACGGGTGGTTGCCAGCGCGCTCTCCAACGCGCCGCGCAACACGGGGTGTTCATGGACGTCGCCGACGACGAGCCGCGGCCGCGACGCCGCCAGCTCCTCCAACTCGGCCTGGACGAGGGCACGGAGAGGTTCGCCGCCGGCGGCCAGCGAGCCACCGCTGAGGACGACGAGTTCGGGGTCGAGCACGGAGACGAGCGAGGCGAGACCGGTCGCGAGGTGGGTCGCGTAGATCTCCAGGAGCCGCCGCTGGGGCCCGCTGGTGTGGTCGGCGGCGGTCGCGACGAGGGCGGCGGCGACCTCGGCGTAGGGGCCCGTCGGGATCTCGGTGATGCCGAGTTCGCGGGCGAGCCCGGGCAGGGCCTGGGATCCGGCCAGCGCCTGGTAACCACCGCTGTTGGCCTTGGTCACCTGGCGGACCAGGGGCGCGCCCGGCACCGGCAGGAAGCCGACCTCGCCCGCGCCGCCGGTCCAGCCGCGGTGCAGCCGGCCGCCGAGGACCAGGGCGGCGCCGAGACCGCCCTCGTTCCACAGCAGCACGAAGTCGCCGTGCCCGCGCGCCGCGCCGAGCCGCTGCTCGGCTATGGCGACGAGGTTCACGTCGTTCTCGTACTCCACCGGCATCGGCAGCGCGGCGGCGAGTTCGTCGAGCAGCGCGGGGGAGTGCCAGCCCGGCAGGTGCGAGGCGTAGCGCAGCCGGCCGGTGTTGGGGTCGAAGGCGCCCGGGGTGCCGATGACGAGGCGGTGGACGTCGTCCCGGGCGAGCCCGGCGGCCTTCACCGCCCCGTCGAGGGCGTCCGTCACCTGCCGTACGACGGGCTGGGCGGGCCGCCGGCCCGGGGTGGCGAGTTCGAACTCGCCCACTGTCCGACCGGTGACGTCGGCGACGGCGGCGCGGATGCGCTCCGGCGTGACGTCGAGCCCGGCGGCGTGGGCGGCGCCCGGATTGACCACGTACAGCTGGGCGTTGGGGCCCGGCCGCCCCTCGCTCGTCCCGGTGGCGAGGACGAGCCCCGCCGCTTCGAGCCGGGCGAGCAGCTGGGAGGCGGTCGGCTTCGAGAGGCCGGTGAGCTTCCCGATCCGGGTACGGGAGAGCGGGCCGTGCTCCAGGAGGAGGTCCAGGGCGGCGCGGTCGTTCATGGCGCGCAGGACGCGGGGAGTGCCCGGGGTACCGGAGGTTCCTGCCATGTCGTACGCCACCTGCCTTCGAACTCTCGAAGTTCCGAACTCGTGAACTTCCGAACCGCACAGCCTGTCATGTGATCATTGTTAGGAAAGTTTCCTATTGGGTGGGAGGAAGGTAAGCCCAGGACGAAGGGGGCGTCAATAGACACCGCCCCCGAGGCAACAGACTCGTTACCTGCGGGGGCGGTGGGAGGGTGCTGGTGGTGCCCGGCGTCCTGCCGACGTCCTACTTGACGTCGATGAAGTCACCGGCGGCGGTGACCGCGCCGGTGGTGGAGGTGCCGGCGAAGACGTAGCGGAAGTAGCCGTCCTGCGCGGCCTTCACGGTCGCCCTCAGGGCACCGCTCGTGCCGGTGGTGACCGTCTTCACGGTGGTGTAGGTGCTCGAACTCTTCGCCCGGAACTGCAACTTGGCCGGCTGCGAGACATAGCCGGTGTACTTGCCGGTCTCCCAGTTCGCCCGCGTCAGCGCGCCGGTGACCGTGATGGTCTTTCCCTTCTTCACCGGCTCCGGGGAGGCGTTGGCGGTGAGCTTGGCGGCGCGCTGGATCTTGACCTTGCCCTTGTTGCCCCAGGCCGCGAAGTCGGTGGAGTAGCTGATCTGGTCGTCCGAGTCGTCCAGGTCGGCGTCGATGCGGGCGTAGACACCGGCGACGTTCCAGGTGGTCGCGTCGGCCGTCTCGTACAGGCTGTCCCCGGGGTCGATCGTGACCGTGTCGGAGCAGGCCTCGGTGACCGTGGTGTCCGTCGTCGCGGTCGTCGTGCACGTCGGGGACATGCCGGCGTCGAGCTCGTTGTCGGAGGCCACGAGTCCGCCGCGGTAGAGCATGACCCCGGCGAACGTCTTCTTGTAGTCGATCGTCACGTCGGACGGCCGCGTCAGCGTGTACGTGACGGGCACCTTCACCGTCGCGGTCGTCCCTACGACGATCGCCTTCCCCTTGTTGACCGTCACCGCGCTGAAGACCAGGGCCGGCGTAGCGGCCTGCGCGAGCGGCGCGGCCAGCCCGGTCAGGGCCAGGGCGCCGGTCATCGCGGCGCCGATGGCGAGTTTTCTCATGCGTGTCCCCACATTCGAAACGGACCCCTGGGCATTGCGCTCCAGAACAAGGGCCCGCCGTAGGGCGACCTTAGGCATGGGGGGCCTGCGATGAAAATGAATTGAACCTGTGAAGGTAATCGCGTCACGGCTTCGTCACGATGGGTAAAGCCGCAGGTGGGGGCGGGTGGCGGAGATTCATCTGATCTGCCGGAATTGCGAGGCATGTTGGGTGCTTTTCGGCCTCTACGGCCACGCCCCCGAGGCCGATTCGTGATGTGGACGGACCCGCCCTGCCAGCCACCTCACAGATTCCTGACTTTTGATCAACCTCGTTTGCGAGAGGCAGGGAACGGGGTGCGGGGCATGAAGGTGTGGGTGAGGTGCTGGCGGGAGGCGGCATGCGTGATCGCCGTACCCGCGGTGATCCGGGTCGGCTTCGAACTCTGGGACCAGGGCGGACGCGCCTGGGGCGCGATAGGCGGGGTGTTGGCGGCCTGGGCCGCCGTCAGCGTCGTATGGGCCGCCGCGGCATGGCTGTTGCTATGGCGGCGGGCCCGTGCGGCGGGCATCTTCCTCACCCCGGATGTCCTCGCCGGCCGCCAGACCCGCCAACTCCGCGCGCTACGGCCCTCCGCGGGCTGGTCCGACCGCATGCGCACGGAACTGAAGGCGTCGGGCCGCGCCTCCGTCACCGCGGAGAAGGGTCGCGAGGAGATCTGGTTCCATTGGTGCCCGGGCCGCCGCGATCGCGCTGTCTGGGGCTCGATCACCTTCGACGAACCTTCGGGGACGGTCCGGCTCGATCTGCGGGACGGCGCGGCGTACACAGGGGGCGGGGAGTTGCGCAGAGGGGCGGCGTTCGTCGCGTTGTGCCAACTGGCCCGGGAGTTGGGGCTGGTGGAGGCCGAGAGCTGGTGGAGGGGCGGGGACCAGGCGTGACATTCGTCGAAGACGTCCTGAGCGGTCGAGCATCGCTTGATGACATCTACGCGTATCGGGACCGGTGGGACGAGACCGAGGGCGACGGTGTGGAGTACCACGCCTTCCTCGGACTCCGCTGGCCCGAATACGCGATGTACGTGGAGGACGACGACGTCCTGGGCCACGTCGTCGAAGCGCGCCGGCGGGGCGGCCAGGATCTGCGCACGTACCTCGCGTCGCGCAAGGACGTGAGCCCTAGGTTGGCCGAGCTGTGGAGTCTCGGTGAGCGGTATGCCGAGGAATGGGCTTGCTGCGCGGGTGACTTGGGCGTCAGTGCAGCGCCGCCGTGAACTTCGTCCAGGTGGTGGGGGCCAGGCGGAGTATCGGGCCGTCGGGGGTCTTGGAGTCGCGGATGGCTATCGTGCCGGGGATGTTGCGGGCGACTTCGAGGCACTCGCCGCTTCCACTGCTGTAGCTGGACTTCACGAAGTCGAAGCCGTTCGTCACTGCATGTCCTCGCTGATGCTCTCGATCAGGCTGAGCGAGTCCTTGGGGGCCAGGCTCAGTCGTGCCGTGCGTTCGAAGAACGAACTGTACGTCGAGCTTTCAGCGTCGTTCTCGACCCACACGGTAGCGGCGATGCTGTCGACGTGAACCACGTCCACCGCCTCGGACTCGGCGAAGGAGATGATGTTGAACGAGCCTGCCATGCAGGCGTGGCCGCCGGCCCGGAAGGGCAGCACCTGGAGGCGGACATTGGGGAGTTGAGCCGTCTTCAGCAGGTTCTGCAACTGTGCGCGCATCACCTCGGGCCCGCCGACCTGCTGTCGTAGCGCGCCTTCTCCGATCACCGCGTAGACCTGGAGTGGCTCGGCCGCCGACAAGCGAGCCTGACGCCTCATACGGACGTCGACGAAACCCTCGATCTCGTCGGGGTCCTGCCACAGCCCCTCGCTGACGACCACCCCTCGCGCGTACTCGGGTGTCTGCAACAGGCCGGGCACGAAAGCCTGTTGCCAGGTCCGCACGCGGGTCGCCACATCCTCCATCGCGATGTACTCGGCCATGGCCTCTGCCTGCGGCGAGTGCTGCCACCATCCCTTGGCCTTCCGGCGCTCGCGGTCGAGCTTCGCCAACTCCAGCAGCCGGGCTACGGATTTCGACTCGTCCAGTCCGTAGAACTCGCACAGCACCCGGATGTCGGGATCCCGCATGGGCACCCAACCCCGTTCCATCTTCACGATCTTCGAGTTGGTCGCGCTGATGGTCTCCGCGGCCTGTTGCTGGGTCTTTCCAGCGGCGTCACGCAGGCGCAGCAGCTCGCTACCGAGCTTGCGTCCCAGCACAGTTGACGCCCTGTTTCCCAGTTCAGCTGATCGGTTCACGGCCCAAGTGTCGCTCTGTCGCCGTCGTGAGTCGACGACTTTCGAGTGTCGGAGACAATTGTCTCCGAACGACTTGTGCCCGAGCTAAGTGGATCGCTACGGTCGGTGCTCGTCAGCTAACTCTGCGGCGCTCATTGGTGAGCCGACCGCACTCGGAGGTGCGCCATGACCGAACCCCCCACCGCTCGCGACGCCGACCCCGTCCCCCACGAGGACCGCCTCGACTACACCCCCCTCGCCCGCAGCGTCACCCTCGCCCGTCGCCGCGCCGCACGGCTCGTCACCGAGTGGGGGTACCCCGCCCTCGCCGGTGATGTCGCTCTCGTCGTGTCCGAGTTGATGACCAACGCCCTGTTGCACGGCAGCCTGCGGGACCGGCTCATCCGGGTGCGGATCACAGTCACCGGGATCACCCTTCGCGTCGAGGTCAGTGACCCGCGCGGCGAACGCCTGCCGAGTCCGTGCCCCGTAAGTGACACGGATCAGTTCGGCCGGGGATTACTCCTGGTCGGAGCCCTGGCTCACCGCTGGGGATGGGAGCCCCGGTCCGTCGGCAAGACCGTGTACGCGGAGTGGGTGCTCGGGGCTGACCCCGCCGTGGGCAATCCACTCGTGGGCGTGAGGGAGTGACGGGAATGGCGTTAGCGTGGGCACGTGCCACAAGGGCGCTCGGTGAGCGGAAGGGGCGGCCGATGACCATGCCGTACGCGGAGGGGGGCACTCCGCTGATCCCCCGTCCCGACCTCACACTTCCGGCACTTCGGCAGGCCGTGGCCACCGTCGTCCCCTCCCGCCTCCCGGAGTTCTTCGAGGACGTGCAGAAGGCGTTCGTACGGGCCGGCGACGAGGACAGCGTCGTACCGATCCGCATGTTCTACCGGGAGTGGGGCGTGGTCGTCGAGATCGAACGCCACCCGGAGACGGCACGCCGCCTGCACGCCGCCGAGCAGGCGATCAACAGCGCCGACCCCGCCGTACGCGACCGTGCCATCCGCGAGGCCGGCGAGATCGTACGGGCGGCCCACCGCGAGGTCGCGGGTGGCTGACTGGCGCTGGGAGCTGTTCCAGGACGACCTGCTGGACGGACTCCCGGATGCGGCACGCGCCGAGACGGAACGGCTGGCCAACGAGATCGCCGTACGCGAGTCCATGGTCTTTCTGGAGGGCGCCGCCTACACCGGGCCCGGTCCCGGAGTACGTACCGAGACGCGCGGGCTGCTCATGCTCACCTATCTGACGGACGTGCGGGGGGAGCGGATCGTGGTGGTTCAACTGGGCTGGTTCGGCTAGCGCTTCACCAGCCGCGCGACAGTGATGAGTGAGGGCAACAGGTGAGCGAGCAGTCCTGGTACGGCGTCCGGTGTGTGTTCCGGCATCGCGAACTCGGCGTCTACGAAGAGCGGTTGACCCTGTGGCGGGCGTCCTCGCTCGACGAGGCGGTCAGCCGTGGGGAGTTGGAGGCGCACGAGTACTGCGCGGACCTCGACGGCGTCGAGTACACCGACTTCGCCGAGGCGTACCGGATGTTCGGCGAGCCGGGGGAGGGTGCCGAGGTCTTCTCCCTCATGCGGGAGAGCGGGTTGCCCGCCGGCGACTATGTGGGGCGGTTCTTCGCCACGGGGGCGGAGCGGACGGGGAGTTGAGGCGTGGCCCCGGCCTCGACTCCCTGTACCCCTACCGCATCCCCGGCCGCTGCGAGGAAAGCGGCGAAGTATTCGCCACCTGAGGCGAGTCCGAGTTCGAGTAAACCGACGGCGCCGCGACCGCCTCCGTCGGGTCCGCCACGTCGTCCACCGGATCCGCCGTCGCCCCGCCCACGATCCGGATGTTCGCCTCGTCGAAGGCCCGCTTCACCCGCCAGCGCAGCTCCCGCTCGACGGTCACCGACTTGCCCGGCATGGTCTTGGCGGAGAGGCGGACGACCATCGAGTCGATCAGCACACTGTCCAGGCCGAGGACTTCGATGGGGCCCCAGAGCAGCTCGTTCCAGGGTTCTTCCTTGCTCATCTTCTCCGTGACGGAGTCGAGCGTGGCCTTCACCCGGTCCAGGTTCTCGGAGGCCTTCACGGTGACGTCGACGCCCGCCGTGGCCCAGCCCTGGGAGAGGTTGCCGATGCGCTTGACCTCGCCGTTGCGGACGTACCAGATCTCGCCGTTGTCGCCGCGGAGCTTGGTCACGCGGAGGCCGACCTCGATGACCTCGCCGGAGGCGACGCCCGCGTCGATCTGGTCGCCGACGCCGTACTGGTCCTCCAGGATCATGAAGACGCCGGAGAGGAAGTCCGTGACGAGGTTGCGGGCGCCGAAGCCGATCGCCACGCCCGCGACACCGGCGGACGCGAGGAGTGGGGCGAGGTTGATCTCGAACGTGCCCAGGACCATCAGCGCGGCCGTGCCCAGGATCACGAAGGACGCCACCGAGCGGAGGACCGAGCCGATCGCCTGGGAGCGCTGGTGGCGGCGCTCCGCGTTGACGAGGAGTCCGCCCAGCGCCGTACCGTCCACCGACCCGACGGTCCGGTTCATCCGGTCTATCAGCTTGGTGATCGCCCGCCGCACCGTCATTCTCAGCACCGTCGCGATCACCAGGATCAGCAGCACCCTCAGACCGATCGCCAGCCATGTGGACCAGTTCTGCTCGACCCAGCTCGCCGCGTTGGTCGCGCTCTCCTGGGCGTCCTGGAGCGAGGGTACGGTCACCGCGGTCTCCGATGGGCTCGGAGTGGGCGACGGCGTAGCGGCGGCCAGTAGGACGGCGGACAAGGACACGGCAGGTACCTCCAGGTGCTGCGGTCCGCCCCCGGCGCTGCGGTCAAGGTCGTACACGTCTTCGTACACGCGGTTCTAGGTCACGAATAGGTCACCGTAGGGGCAGGCCCACCACACTATCGGGGCATCGTGTGTGGATCGTTGCCGTGTTCGGGGGAGAGGCTGTGCTCAGCCGGGAATGAACAGGTGGGACCAACCCACGGCCGTCCCGGGCCCGCATCACATGTGGTCGAAAACACTCCCAGCCCGTTACCGGGACATGGTGGCGCTTCCACCAGGCATGAGGGGAGACTGACTACAGATCGTCCCGGCGCGAGCCACGCGCCGCCGACGCACAAGGAGGCATCCGTGCCGCATGTCCTGGTCCTCAACGCGTCGTACGAGCCACTCGGCGTCGTACCGCTCCGCCGCGCGCTCGTCCTCGTCCTGGAGAACAAGGCAGTCTCCCTTGAGGAATCCGGCGCCTTTATGCACAGCGCAACCGTCACAGTCCCCGCACCCAGCGTGGTCCGGCTCAAGCGATTCGTACGGGTTCCCTACCGGGGGCCCGTTCCTCTTACCCGCCGGGCGCTCTTCGCGCGTGACGGGGGCCGGTGCATGTACTGCGGTGGCGTCGCAACCAGCGTCGACCATGTCATTCCGCGCAGCCGCGGGGGCAAGCACGCGTGGGACAACGTGGTGGCGTCCTGCCGCCGCTGCAACCACACGAAGGCCGACCGACACCTCTTCGAGATCGGCTGGCGGCTGCGCCACAAACCCGCCCCACCCACCGGCCTGGCCTGGCGCATCATCGGGACAGGTCACAGGGACCCGCGCTGGCTGCCGTACTTGCAGCCGTACGGCGCGGAGGACGCGATGGCCCGGATCGACGGCATCTCCGCCTGACGATCCGGGCTTTTGTGTACCCACTCCCAGTGAGTACGGCGGCACAGCGGCACGGTCCGGCCCCGGGAACCCCCGTTCCCCGGGGCCGGCCGTCATGCGTACCGCAGCTCGCCCGGCCGCACCGACCGCCGCAGCAGCGGCAGTGACGTGGCAGCCGCCAGCAGGCAGGCCGCGTACACGCCGACCGGGACCAGCAGCGCGCCGTACGGCACCGGCACGTCCGCGTGCGCCGAGACGGCGGCGCTGTACCAGAAGCTGATCGCCGTGCCGCCGAGGCCCGCCACCGCGATCGCCGGGAGCAGCGGCAGCGCGGTCTCCAGGAGGAGCGCGCGGGCCAGTACGGCGTGCGGCACCCCGGCCGCCGCCTGTGCGGCCAGGCCCCGGCGCCGGGTGGCGAGGGACTCGGCGGTGCCCACGGCCAGGGCCGTCAGGACGAGCGCGAGGGCGACGAGGATCGCGGCGGCCGTGAGGTCGATGCCCGTCGTGTAGTACGACATGCGCGTGCCGAGATGGCCCGTGCGGTGCCTCTGGTCCAGGTCCGCGAGCAGGATCTGCCGTACGCCCGCGAAGCCCGAGCCGACGACCGTCACCAGCACCAGTGCCGCGTGGGTGCGGGCGGTCGACCAGGGGTCCTCGCGCATCCGCTCCGCCGCGATCAGCAGCGCGGGGCGACCGGTGCCGGCCGCGAAGCCCTCACCCAGTTGGCGGGACGAGGCCCCGGACAACCAGATCGCGATCAGGCTGATCAGTACGGCCAGCACGAACACCGTCACCGGGACGAGGCCGAAGGAGACGGGGCTGCCGAAGATGGGGGTCAGCGCGATCGCCACCGCCGTCACCGCGAGCAGCTTGGTCGCCGTACCGAACAGCCGGCCCGGCCCCCGCACCGGCCGCACCCGCCGCACCCGGCCCAGCGGATCCGCCACCACCCGGCGCAGCGCCACCGCGCTCACCACCGCGCCCAGCACCGGCACGGACACGGCGACCAGCACGACACCGGCCCAGTTCACGGCGTACGGCAGCAGCGGTACGACGGCCGCCGTCGCCACCACCGCACCGGCCAGGCACGCGAGCCCCGACTCCAGCGCCGCGATCCGCCGCACCTGCCACGGCGCGGCCCCCGCCAGCCGCAGCGCGGCCAGCCGCCGGTCCCGGTGCACCGCCCCGATCCGCGCACACTGCCCGAGGAACCCGAGCACCGGGATGAGCAGCAGACCGAGCGCCAGACTCACGTTCCGCCGGTCACCGGGGGAGTCGAACAGCCCGGACCCGAAGGACACGGCCTGGAACCCGTCCAACGACCGCAGCGCTACGACGGCCAGTCCGATCCCCGTCGTCAGCGCGGCCCCGAACGCCGTGAGCCCGACCCGCCACCACTCCCGCCGGTCCGAACCCCGGGTCAGCAGCCAGGCCAGCCGCAGATCCGCGAGCAGCACGCTCATACCGCCACCCCCGCCGTCGCCACGGTCCCGTCCGTCAGCCGGATCTCGCGGTCCGCGTACGCCGCGACCTGCGCGTCATGGGTGATCAGCAGAACCGCCGTACCGGCCTCGCGGGCCGTGGTGACCAGGGCCGTCATCACCTGCTCGCTCGCCAGGGAGTCCAGCGCGCCCGTCGGCTCGTCCGCGAAGACGACCTTCGGGGAAGTGACCAACGCCCGGGCGAGCGCGACCCGTTGGGACTGGCCGCCGCTCAACTCGCCCGGCCGCGACGCGCCCTGCCCGCGCACCCCGAACCGCTCCAGCCACTCCCCGGCGCCGGCCCGGGCGTCCGTACGCGAGGCACCCGCGAGCAGCAGCGGCAGCGCGACGTTGTCGACGGCCGTCAGCTCCGGTATCAGCTGGCCGAACTGGAAGACCACCCCGAACTCCGTGCGCCGCAGCTCGCTCAGCCGCTTCTCGGGCAGCTCGTCCAGCCGCTCCCCGGCGTACGTCACCGTCCCCTCGTCGGGGCGGACGATCCCGGCCAGGCAGTGGAGCAGCGTGGACTTGCCGCTGCCGCTGGTCCCCGTGACGGCGAGGATCTCGCCGGCGCCCAGGTCGGCCGAGGCGCCGCTCAGCGCCCGGGTCCTGCCGTGCGTCTTGGTGAGGTCACGGGCCGCGAGGAGCGGCACCGCCGTACCCCCGTTGTCGCTCATGCTGTGTCGACCTCCGCGGTCAGAGTGGTCAGCCGGGCCGCCGTCGTCGCCATCCAACGGAGTTCCGCGTCAAGGTGGTTGAGGGCGTAGTCCGCCGAGAGCACGGTCGCCAGGTCGGAGCCCTTGGCGGTCTTGACCGCCGTCAGCTCCCGCATCCGCTCCATGTGGGCGGCGCGTTGGGCCCGCAGATACGCCTCCGGGTCGCCGTCGGCCAGGATCGAGACGACGACTTTCGCGAAGATCTCGTTCGTCACGAAGGGCGCGGGCGGCGCGATCTCCCCTGCCCAGTGGGCGAGTTCACGCGAACCCTCCGCCGTCGAGCGGTACGCCGTGCGCTCCGGGCCGCCGTCCGATCCGGTGCCGTCGACCTCCGCGAGACCGTCCCGGACCAGGCGCTGCAAGGTCGTGTAGACCTGCCCGTAGGCCAGCGGGCGAGCCTGCGGGAAGCGTTCGTCGTGGCGTCGCTTGAGGTCGTAGCCGTGGCTCGGTCCTCCGGCGAGCAGGCCCAGCAGGATGTGGCGGGTACTCATGGCGCTCAGTATGCACTGGATACATGTACTGAGTGAATAGTGATCAGCAGGAAAAGCAAGGGGAGTGGGGGGAGGGAGTGGCCGCAGTGCCACCCGTACCCCAACCTGGAGGTCTGCCGTCGCGCCCACTGGGTAGGGCTGCGGTAACCCGCCCGCACGCCCGACACGACAAGGAGGCCCCCCTGTGGCCGCAGCATCGGCATCGCTTCCGCGCCCGGCCCGCTCCAAACGCACCCCGGAGCCGGCCGCCGACCTCGCCCCCGATCTCGCACCCGACCTGTTCTTCGTCGACTCCGAGGGAGCCTGGGCCGAGACCCCGCTGACCAGCGAACCGCCGCTGGCCGACGCCGAACCCCTCACCAGCGAGCCCCCGCTCGCCGACGCCACCCCGCTCACCAGCGAGTCCGCGACCATGGACGCGCCGCTCACCAGCGAGACCGTCGCGTTCGACGACCCGATGAGCGGTGAGGTCGCCCCCTTCGCCGACCCGGACCCGACGAGGCCCTAGATGACCGCACCCCGGCCGGCGGACACCCTCGGCGAGGACCTGTCCCGGCTCGCCGAACTGCACGGCGTCGCCACCGCCTACAGCCCCTCCCCGGACCGCGCGGTCCCCGCCTCGGCCGTCGCGGTCGTCGCCGCGCTCGCCGCCCTCGGCGTCGACGCGAGCACCCCGCGGGCCACCGCCGCCGCGCTCGCCGCCCGCCAACAGGAGCTGGCCGAACGGTTGTTGCCGCCCACCGTCGTGGGCCGGTACGGGAGTACGCCCGCCGCGCTCGACGCGCTGCCCGAAGGCACCGTGCTGCACATCGACACCGAGCAGGGCGAGTCGCAGGCGAGCGCCGAGCAACTACCGCCCGGCGTCCACCACTTGACCGCCACCGCGCCGGACGGCCGCAGCGCCGAGGTCCAACTCGTCATCGCCCCGGACCGGTTGCCCACGCCCACCGGACGGTCGTACGGGCTGATGGTGCAGGTCTACTCCCTCCTCTCCCGGCACTCCTGGGGCATGGGCGACCTCGGTGACCTGGGTGAACTCACCGCCTGGGCCGGGCGATCGCTCGGGGCCGGGTTCGTGCAGGTCAACCCCCTGCACGCGGCCGTGCCGGGCGCGCCCACCGACCCGTCTCCGTACCGCCCGTCCTCGCGCCGCTTCCCCGACCCGGTGTATCTGCGGGTCGAGGACGTCCCCGAGTTCGCGTACGTCGGGGAAGCGGAACGGGAGCGGCTGCGCGGGCTCCTCGAACGCGCCGCCCGACTGCGCGAATCCGTCCTCGACAAAGGCGCGTTGATCGACCGCGACGCCGTGTGGGAGCTGAAGCGGGAGGCGCTGGAACTCGTCCGCGAGGTCCCCCTCGGCCCCGGACGACGGGCCGCCTACGTCGACTTCCTCGCCCGCGAGGGCGAGGCGCTGGAGGACCACGCCACCTGGTACGCCCTCGCCGAGGTGCACGGCTCGAACTGGCGGGAGTGGTCGGCCGCCCTGCGCGACCCGCGCTCACCCGAAACCGCCCGCGCCCGCGCCGAGTTGATGGACCGCGTCGACTTCCACTGCCGCCTCGCCTGGCTCACCGACGACCAACTCACCGCCGCGCAACGGGCCGCACGGGAAGCGGGCATGCCGATCGGGGTCGTGCACGACCTCGCCGTCGGGGTGCATCCCGACGGCGCCGACGCCTGGGCCCAACAGCGGTACTTCGCGGCCGGCATGTCGGTCGGCGCACCCCCGGACGCCTTCAACTCCCTCGGCCAGGACTGGGGGTTGCCCCCCTGGCGCCCCGACCGCCTCGCCGAGTCCGGCTACGCCCCGTACCGCCGCCTGCTCCGCGCCCTCTTCCGCTACGCCGGCGCCCTCCGCATCGACCACGTCATGGGCCTCTTCCGCCTGTGGTGGGTCCCGCAGGGGCACCCGCCCACGGAGGGCACCTACGTCCGCTACGACGCCGAGGCCATGCTCGCCGTCCTCGCGCTGGAGGCCTCGCGCGCCGGGTCGGTGGTGATCGGCGAGGACCTCGGGACCGTGGAACCGGGTGTGCGCGAGACCTTGCAGGAGCGCGGGGTGCTCGGTACGTCGGTGCTGTGGTTCGAGCGGGACTGGGAGGGCGACGGGCGTCCGCTCGCGCCGGAGAAGTGGCGGGACGACTGCCTCGCCACCGCGACCACCCACGACCTGCCGCCCACCGCGGCCCGGCTCACCGGCGAACACGTCGAACTCCGCGACCGGCTCGGCCTGTTGACCCGGCCGGTGGAGGAGGAGCGGATCGAGTCCGCCACCGACGTGGGGGAGTGGCTGGCGCTGCTGTCCGGGCTCGGCCTCTACGAACACGCCGAGGGCGGCGGCCGGCCCGCGTCCGAGGAGGAGGCCGAGATCCACGCCGTCCACCGTTTCCTGCTCCGCACCCCGGCCCGCATGATCGGCGTCTGGCTGCCCGACACGGTCGGCGACCGGCGCCCGCAGAACCTGCCCGGCACGTGGGACCAGTATCCGAACTGGCGCCTTCCCGTCGCCGACGCGGAGGGGCGGCCGGTGACGCTGGAGGAACTGGCCGCGTCGCCACGGCTGCACGCGCTGGTGGATGTGTTGCGGGCGGGGCTGGGGGACGGGGCAGGGGACGGTTCGGGAGACGGGGCAAGAGACGGTTCGGGAGACGGCTCAGGAGGCGGTCCGGGCGACACGGAGGCGGGTCCGGGGGACGGTGGCGACGGGGGTCCGTGAGGCCCGGGCGCCCCATACGGCACCCCCGGGCGCGCGGCTCGTTCGGGCGTTCGCTACTTTGGCGGTGTGGACAAGAAGAACGCCCTGCGCGCCGGCGCCCTGGCTGCCGGTACGACGCTGATGATGCTGCTCATGACGTCCCCCGCGCTCGCGCTCACCCGCGACGACGGTGACGACCCGGGCCACGGCCTGAGCGTCGTCGACACGCTGGGGCTCTATGTCCTGTGCCCGCTCGCCCTGTTCGCGGTCATCGCGGGCCTCGTCATGGCGCTGGACAAGTCCAAGGACCGCGCGCCGAAGGCCAAGTCCGGCAGGACCGGCACCGCCGTCGACGCCAAGGTCTGACCTCACCTCTTCCGGAAGGCGCCCACATCACCCACAGCGGTGAGGCGGGCGCCTTCGGCATGTCCTGCGGCAGGTTCCCCGGCGGGTCCGCTCACGGGCTCGGTGCCGTGAGATAGCGCTGCACCGTGGGCCCGAGCCAGGCCACGACCTCCTCGCGGGCCAGCGCCACCGTCGGCGGGAAGCGCAGTACGTAGCGCGTGAGCGCGAGCCCCAGGAGCTGGGAGGCGACCAGCCCGGCACGCGCCGGGGCCTGCTCCGGGTCGGGGCACGCCTGCCGCGCGACCGGCATCACCTGGTCGCGGAAGATCCCCTGCATCCGCTCGGCCCCGCCCTTGTTCGTGGCGCCGACCCGGAGCATCGCCGTCAGCTCCTCGTTCTCCTCCCACATGGCGAGGAAGTGCGTCACCAGCGCCCGCCCGACCTCGTCCCGCGCGGTCGAGGCCAGGTCCGGCAGCCGCAGGTCGTAGGAGACGGCCGCCGCGAACAGGCCCTCCTTGTTGCCGTAGTAGCGCATCACCATCGACGGATCGATCCGCGCGTCCTTGGCGATGGCGCGGATGGTGGCGCGTTCGTAGCCGTCGGCGGCGAAGCGCTCGCGGGCGGCTTCGAGGATGGCGGTGCGGGTGGCGTCGGAGCGGCGGGGGCTGGTGCTGTCGTCCATGCCAACAAGCGTAGGCCAACACGTGTTGACAGTCCAAGGGTCGGGTTTTATGTTGGTCAACGAGCGTTGGTCAACAAGTGTTGGCAAACAGTCGTTGGCATCTGGAGGCCACCATGAACGGCACCGTCATCGTCGTCGGCTCCGGCCCCACCGGCCTGCTCCTGGCCGGTGACCTTGCCACCGCCGGCGTCCCGGTCACCGTGCTGGAGAAGCGCCCGCGGAAGATCAGCAACCTGTCCCGCGCCTTCGTCCTGCACGCCCGCGCCCTGGAGCAGCTCGACGCCCGAGCCCTCGCCGACGAACTCGAAGCCGTGGGCCAGCCCCTCGACCGGCTCCGCCTGTTCGGCCGCCTCACCGTCGACCTGACCACGCTCCCCTCCCGCTTCAACCACCTCCTCGTCGTCCCGCAGTACGAGGTGGAGAAGGCGCTGCTGCGGCGCGCGGTCGAGGCGGGGGCGGACTTCCGGTACGAGACCGAGATGACCGGGCTGGCGCAGGACGCGGACGGTGTGACCGTCGAGGTGCGCGGGCCCGGCGGGGAGACCGAGGCGCTGGGCGCGGCGTACGTCGTCGGGGCGGACGGGATGCGCAGCGCGGTGCGGGACGCGGTCGGGCTGCCGTTCCCGGGGTGCTCGGTGATCCGTTCCGTGGTCCTCGCGGACGTACTGCTCGACGAGAAGCCCGAGACCCTGCTCACCGTGGCCACCGTCGGCGACGCCTTCGCCTTCATCGCACCCTTCGGCGACGGCTATTACCGCGTCATCGGCTGGAACCGCGCCCATGATGTCGCCGACGACGAGCCCCTGGACCTCGACGAGGTCAGGGAGATCACCCGGCTCGCCCTCGGCCGTGACTTCGGGATGCGCGACGCCCGCTGGATGTCCCGCTTCCACAGCGACGAACGCCAGGCGCCCGCCTACCGGGTGGGCCGTGTGTTCCTCGCGGGCGACGCCGCGCACGTCCACACGCCGGCCGGCGGCCAGGGCATGAACACCGGCCTCCAGGACGCGGCCAACCTCGGCTGGAAGCTGGCCGCGGTGATCGGCGGCCACGCGCCCGGGGCCCTCCTCGACACCTACCAGGCCGAGCGCCACCCCGTCGGCAGGTCGGTCCTCCGCAGCAGTGGCGGCATCGTCCGCCTCGCCATGGCCAAGCGCCCCTGGACCCTCGCCCTGCGCGCCGCCCTCACCACGGTCCTCGACCACGTGGCCCCGGCCCGTCGCAAGGCCCTCGGCCAACTCACCGGCATCGGCTACACCTACCCGGCACCCCGAGGTGCCCACCGCCTTGCCGGCACCCGGGTCCCGGACGTGACCCTCGCCGGCGGCGGCCGCATCTACGAGGCGCTGCGCGGCGGCCGCTTCGTGCTGATCGCCCCGGAGCCGTACGAGGACCAGGGCACCCGCAAGGACCGGCTGGCCGTGGAGCGCTGGGCGAGCGGCCGTCGTACGGCGCTGCTGGTGCGGCCCGACGGGTATGCGGCCTGGGCGGCGGACACCGCCGAACCGGCCGCGATCGAGGCGGCACTCGCCGAGTACGTCGGCTGAAGGGTGCCGAAGAGGCCAACGGGTCTGCCGGGAACGGTACTTGGGCTACCGCTCGGTCGTCGTCAGCAACTTCCTGAGCAGGTCGGCCAGTTGGGTGGCCTGTTCGGGGGTGAGACCGGAGAGGGCCGCCGTCTGGGTGGCGAGGCCGGAGCCGACCGCCTCGTCGATCAGGGTCAAGCCCTTCTCCGTCAGGGTGACTTGGAGGCCTCGGCGGTCGTGCGGGTCGGGGGAGCGGCGGAGGAGGCCGGCCCGCTCCAGTTTGTCGAGGCGGCCGGTCATGCCGCCCGTGGTGAGCATCAGGGTCGCGGAGAGCTCGCGTGGCGAGAGGGTGTACGGCTCGGCGGCCCGGCGCAGGGTCGCGAGGACGTCGAACTCGCCGCGTGAGATGCCGTACGGCACGTACGCCTTCTCCATGCGGTCGCCCATGGCCCGGGAGAGCCGGAAGATCCGCCCGAAGACCTCCATCGCGGCGGTGTCGAGGTCGGGCCGCACCGCCGCCCACTGCTCGACGATCGCGTCGACGGGGTCCTTGTCGTTCATGGGGTGAGTATCCGCCGGTCAGCAGGTCGGTCGCAAGAAAGTGGATCACGGGTTAGTGGCTTGACGCTAAGTTGCTTAGTTGTAAGCTAATCACCGTCGACCTACTTCGGTCTTCGCCGGCCCCTGCTGAAAGGCGCGTCTCCCATGGCCAGTCGCCCGGCCCTGACGGCAGCCCTCACCGCCCTCGCCCCCGTCTCCTGGGGCACCACCTACGCCGTCACCACCCAGTTCCTCCCGCCCGACCGCCCGCTCTTCACCGGCCTGATGCGGGCTCTCCCCGCCGGGCTGGTGCTCCTCGCGCTCGCCCGTGTGCTGCCGCGCGGTGCCTGGTGGTGGAAGGCGACGGTGCTCGGCGCGCTGAACATCGGCGCCTTCTTCCCGCTGCTGTTCCTGTCCGCGTACCGGCTCCCCGGCGGCATGGCGGCGGTCGTCGGCTCGATCGGACCGCTGCTCGTCGTGGGCCTCTCGGCAGGTCTGCTGGGGCAGCGGCCGACGGCCCGGAGCGTGCTCACGGGCGCGATCGCGGCCTTCGGCGTCAGTCTCGTCGTACTGAAGGCGGCCGGAGCGCTCGACCCGGTCGGCGTGCTCGCGGCCCTCGCGTCCACCGCTTCCATGTCCACCGGCACCGTCCTGACCAAGCGGTGGGGACGCCCCGACGGCGTCGGCCCGCTGGCCCTCACCGGGTGGCAGCTCACCGCGGGCGGGCTGCTGATCGCGCCGGTCGCCTTCCTGGCCGAGGGAGCGCCGCCCGCGCTCGACGGGCGGGCGGTCGGCGGCTACCTGTACCTCGCGCTGGCGAACACGGCGATCGCGTACTGGCTCTGGTTCCGCGGCATCGGCCGGCTCACCGCGACCCAGGTGACCCTCCTCGGGCCGCTGTCCCCGCTGACCGCGGCCGTCGTGGGCTGGGCGGCGCTCGGGCAGGCGCTGACGCCGCTGCAACTCGCGGGGATGACGCTGGCGTTCGGCGCGACGGTGTTCGGGCAGATCGGTACGCGTACCCCGCGCGTTCTCGTCCGGGGGGTAGCGTCACGCGGGAACGGCGTGACGGAATGCCGTGCCGTGGCACCCGTGACGCAATCCTCGTGACGCAAGGCCGGAGGCGCTCGTGGCCGCAGAGTTCTGCCCCAGTTGTGGCAAGCCGCTCACCGCACGGGCGGGCCGTACCGGCCGGCGTTCCGTGTACTGCTCCGCCGCCTGCCGGCAGAAGGCCTACCGGGACCGGCAGGGGAGCGAAGGGGTCGACGGGACCGGTGTCGACGGGCTGATCAGGGAGATCGGACGGCGGGTGGAGGAGCTGGTGCCGCAGCCGCCTTCCGTCTTCTACTCCGGCGTGACGGAACTGTCGTCGTCCGTCGCGCGGCTCCGGCGGGTGGCGCGTACGGCGCGGGACACCGCTCAGGAATCCGTCACGCCCACGTCCGTTACGGAAAGCCCAGCCGTCACGGGAAGCCTCCCCGTCACGGAACCCCAAGTCCCCGTCGAAGAAGGCGACTTCGCAGCCCTCGTCGAGTCCCACCGCCGGGAGATCCAGGTCCACTGCTACCGCATGACCGGGTCGTACGACGACGCCGAGGACCTGGTGCAGGAGACGTTCCTGCGGGCCTGGCGGGCCCGGGACACCTTCGAGGGCCGGGCCGGTGCCCGCACCTGGCTGTACCGCATCGCCACCAACGCCTGCCTGGACTTCCAGCGCCGTACGGCCCGCCGCCCGAAGCGCTACGAACCGTTGCCCGGCATGAACCACGGCGGCGGGGAGCCACCCGCCCGTATCACGTGGCTACAGCCGTACCCCGACGACGAGTTGCCCTCCGCCGAGGAGCAGCCGGAGGCCGCCGCGGTCTCCCGCGAGACCCTCGAACTGGTCTTTCTGGCCGCCGTCCAGCATCTCCCGCCGCGCCAGCGCGCGGTGTTGGTGCTGCGGGACGTGCTCGGGCTGACCGCCGTGGAGACCGGCGAGGCGCTCGACATGACCGTGGCCTCGGTCAACAGCGCGCTGCAACGCGCCCGCCCCACCCTGCGCGACCGGCTGCCCGGCCGGCGCGCCGACTGGACGACCGCCGAGCCCACCGAGCACCAACGCACCGTCGTCAAGCGGTACATGGCCGCCGCCGAGAGCCTCGACCTGTCCGAGGTCGCCGCGCTGCTCAGCGAGGACGTCACGCTCACCATGCCGCCGAACCCGTTCTGGTTCACCGGCCGGGACGCGCTCGTGGAGTTCCTGAGTGTCAGCCTCGACGCCGACTCGCCCATGTTCCTGGGACATTGGCGCCACCTGCCCGCCCGCGCCAACGGCCAGCTGGCGGCCGGGGGTTACGTCCGCCGCCCCGGTACGACCGTCTACCGCGCCCAGGTCCTCGACGTGCTCCGCTTCGACGCCGACGACCGGATCGCCGAGATCACCTCCTTCGAACCGCACCTGTTCCCGGCCTTCGGACTGCCCCTGCGGCTGTGACCGACGGGCGGTGAGCGGTGAGCGATGAGTGGTGGGCTCCTTGTGCGTCTGTACTGCCGACACGAACGACACGAACATCACGACCCGCAAGGAGATCACCATGCTGCTCACCGACAAGACCGCGGTCATCTACGGCGCCGGCGGCTCGATCGGCGGTGCGGTCGCCCGCGCCTTCGCCGCCGAGGGAGCCCGCGTCCACCTCGTGGGACGCACCCGGGAGACGCTGGAGGCCGTGGCCGCCCCCATCAAGGACGCCGGTGCCAAGGACGTCGAGGTGGCCGTCGTCGACGCCCTCGACGAGACGGCTGTGGAGGAACACCTCGCCCGCGTCGGCGACATCGACGTGTCCTTCAACCTCGTCTCGCGCGGCGACGTCCAGGGACTGCCGATCACCGACATGCCCGTCGACGCCTTCCTGGCGCCGGTGATCAACGGCACCCGCGCCAACTTCATCACCGCCCGCGCCGCCGCCCGCCGCATGGCCGAACGCGGCAGCGGTGTCGTCCTCACCCTCAACAGCGGTTCCGCGCACGGCAGTCCGATGATGGGCGGCACCGGTCCCGCCGACGCGGCGACGGACAGCCTGGTGCGCAACCTGGCGATGGAACTGGGCCCGCGCGGGGTGCGCGCCGTAGGGCTGTGGGCCGCCGGCATCCCCGAGACCCTCACGGTCGAGAAGCTCGGCAAGGTCAACCCCGACCTCAACGAGGCGGCGATCCAGGGCATCCTCGACCACCTGTCGAGCCTGCGCATGACCCGCCGCAACCCCACCCTCGCGGAGATCACCGCGACCGCCGTCTTCCTCGCCTCGGACCACGCGGCGAGCATCACCGGCACGTTCGTGAACGTCACCGGCGGGATGTTCCCGGGCTGACCGGGACGGTCCCGGACGGAGGGGACGACGAAGGGCGCCCGGCGGATCACCGGGCGCCCTTCGTCGTCGTAGAACCGGTTACGAGGCGGCCGTGTCCGCGGCCTGGGCCTTCAGGGCGCGCTCGACGCCCGAGCGGGACTCCGAGACCAGGCGGCGCAGGGCCGCGTTGGGCTCGGCGGTCGTCAGCCAGGCGTCGGTGCGGTCCAGGGTGTCCTGGGAGACCTGGATCGACGGGTAGAGGCCGACCGCGATCTGCTGGGCGATCTCGTGCGAACGGGTGTCCCAGGCCTCCTTGACGGCGGCGAAGTACTTCTCCGTGTACGGCGCCAGCAGTTCGCGCTGGTCGGTCTGGACGAAGCCCGAGATCACCGCTTCCTGAAGGGCGTTGGGAAGCTTGTCGGACTCGACGACCTGCGCCCAGGCCTCCGCCTTCGCCTCCGCGGTCGGGCGGGCGGCACGGGCGGTCGCCGCGTGGCGCTCACCGGCGGCCGTCCTGTCCCGCTCGTGCTCGGAGGCGATGTCCTCCTCGTCGAAGTGCCCGACCGCCACGAGCCGCTCGACGAACGCCCAGCGCAGCTCGGTGTCGACGGCAAGACCCTCGATCGTCGTCGCGCCGTCCAGGAGGGCGTCCAGCAGGTCCACCTGCTCCGGGGTGCGCGCGGTCGCCGCGAACGCCCGCGCCCAGGCCAGCTGGTGGTCGCCGCCCGCCTCGGCGGAACGCAGGTGCGCCAGCGTGGCGTCCGTCCAGCGGGTGAGCAGGGCGTCGCGGGTGGCCGGGTCGGCGTACAGCTCGATCGCCAGCTTCACCTGCCGCTGGAGCGACTGCACGACGCCGATGTCGGACTCCTTGCCGATGCCCGACAGGACGAGCGACAGGTAGTCACGGGTGGCGAGTTCGGCGTCCCGGGTCATGTCCCAGGCCGAGGCCCAGCACAGGGCGCGGGGCAGTGAGGACTCGAAGTCGCCGAGGTGCTCGGTGACGAACGCGAGGGACTGCTCGTCGAGGCGGACCTTCGCGTACGACAGGTCGTCGTCGTTGAGCAGCACCACGTCCGGACGACGCTTGCCCACCAGCTGCGGTACGGCGGTGAGTTCGCCGTCCACGTCCAGCTCGACGCGCTCGTCGCGGACCAACTTGCCGGTGTCCTCGTCGAGTTCGTACAGGCCGACCGCGATGCGGTGCGGGCGGAGCGTCGGCTCGCCCTTGGCGCCGGCGGGCAGCGCCGGGGCCTCCTGGCGGATCGCGAAGGCCGTGATGACGCCGTCCGCGTCCGTCTCGATCTCCGGGCGCAGGATGTTGATGCCGGCGGTCTGCAGCCACGCCTTCGACCAGGCGCTCAGGTCACGGCCGGAGGTCTCCTCCAGCGCGCCCAGCAGGTCGGACAGGCGCGTGTTGCCGTACGCGTGACGCTTGAAGTACGCCTGGACGCCCGCGAAGAACTCGTCCATGCCGACGTACGCGACGAGCTGCTTCAGGACGCTCGCGCCCTTGGCGTACGTGATGCCGTCGAAGTTGACGAGGACGTCGTCCAGGTCGCGGATCTCGGCCATGATCGGGTGCGTGGACGGGAGTTGGTCCTGCCGGTACGCCCACGTCTTCATCGAGTTGGCGAACGTGGTCCACGAGTGCGGCCAGCGCGAGTCGGGCGCGTACGCCTGGCAGGCGATGGAGGTGTACGTGGCGAACGACTCGTTCAGCCACAGGTCGTTCCACCACTCCATGGTGACGAGGTCGCCGAACCACATGTGGGCCAGCTCGTGCAGGATCGTCTCCGCGCGCACCTCGTACGCGGCGTCGGTCACCTTGGACCGGAACACGTACTGGTCGCGGATGGTCACCGCGCCCGCGTTCTCCATCGCGCCCGCGTTGAACTCCGGGACGAACAGCTGGTCGTACTTCTTGAAGGGGTACGCGTAGGCGAACTTCTCCTGGAACCAGTCGAATCCCTGCCGCGTGACCTCGAAGATCGCGTCCGAGTCGAGGTACTCGGCGAGCGAGGGCCGGCAGTAGATGCCCAGCGGCACGCTCTGCCCGTCCTTCTCGTACACGCTGTGGACGGAGTGGTACGGCCCGACGATCAGCGCGGTGATGTACGTCGAGATGCGCGGCGTCGGCTCGAACACCCAGGTGTCGTCCCGGGGTTCGGGCGTCGGGGAGTTGGAGACGACGGTCCAGCCGGAGGGCGCCTTCACGGTGAACTGGAAGGTGGCCTTGAGGTCCGGCTGCTCGAAGGACGCGAACACGCGGCGCGCGTCCGGCACCTCGAACTGGGTGTACAGGTACGCCTGTTGGTCGACGGGGTCGACGAACCGGTGAAGCCCTTCACCGGTGTTGGTGTAGGCGCAGTCGGCGACCACGCGCAGGACGTTCGGTCCCTCCAACAGCCCGGCCAGGGCGATCCGCGAGTCCTTGAAGACCTCGTCGGGGTCGAGCGGGTCGCCGTTCAGCGTCACCTCGTGGACCGTCGGGGCCACCAGGTCGATGAAGGACGCGGCACCGCCTTCGGCACCGGCCGCCGCTACGTCGAAGCGCACCGTCGTCGCGGACCTGTAGGTCCCGCCCTCCTGCGCGCCGGAGAGGTCGAGATCGATCTCGTACGAGTCAACGGTGAGCAGCGTTGCCCGCTGCTGCGCCTCTTCGCGAGTCAGGTTTGTGCCAGGCACGCGGTCATCTCCTCGTTATGTGTGGGTTGCGCCATCCTTCCACGGGACCTGCGGAGAACGCGATGTCCGGTTCCCGCCGGTGAGCGGGGCGGACGAGCGCGAGCCTGGGTCCATGACGACGTACACGGCACGACCCATCGACCCCACGGTCCTGAAGGAGCTGCGCTCTGCTGACGATGCGGGGCGCCGAATGGTTCCCGTACTCGATAAGGAGGGAGGCGCTCCGCTCCGCTGCTGCCTGCGCCGCAGCGATCCGGGGGAGCGGATCGCCCTCGTCTCGTACGCCCCGCTGCGCCGCTGGGCTGCGGAAACGGGCGCGCAACCGGGGGCGTACGACGAGCAGGGCCCGGTGTTCATCCACGCGGAGGAGTGCGCGGGGCCCGCGGCCGGCTCCGGGTATCCCTTCGCGAACGCCCACCGCACGGTCCGGCGTTACTCGGCCGAGGGCCACATCCTGGGCGGCGAGCTGGCCGGCACCCTCGACGACGCCTTCCAGAGGGCCTTCGACGACCCGTCCGTGGCGCTGGTCCACGTCCGGGCCGTCGAGTACGGCTGCTTCCTCTACGAGGTACAGCGACCCAAACTCAGCCCCTCCGGCGTTTGAGGAGCGGGGTCCGGGGCGGAGCCCCAGAGGGATGGGACGGGCAGGGGCGGCGGGGGCGAAGAAAACCCGCCCCCGCCGCCCCACGCACCCGGCGTCAGCCCTTCAGTTCCACCGCCACCAGCTCCGCGATCTGCACCGCGTTCAGCGCAGCGCCCTTGCGGAGGTTGTCGTTGGAGATGAACAGGGCCAGTCCGTGCTCGACCGTCTCGTCGGCGCGGATGCGGCCGACGAAGGACGGGTCCTGGCCGGCCGCCTGGAGAGGGGTCGGGATGTCGGTCAGGGCGACACCCGGGGCGCCGCCGAGCAGCTCCGTCGCGCGCTCGACCGAGACGGGGCGGGCGAAACGGGCGTTGACCTGGAGGGAGTGCCCGGAGAAGACCGGGACGCGGACGCAGGTGCCGGAGACCTTGAGCTCCGGGATCTCCAGGATCTTGCGGGACTCGCTGCGGAGCTTCTGCTCCTCGTCGGTCTCGTGCAGACCGTCGTCGACGATCGAACCCGCGAGGGGGAGCACGTTGAAGGCGATGGGCCGCTTGTAGACCTGCGGCTCGGGGAAGTCGACCGCGCCGCCGTCGTGGGTCAGCTTGTCCGCGTCGGCGACGACCTTCAGCGCCTGCCCGTGCAACTCGGCCACACCGGAAAGACCGGAACCGGACACCGCCTGGTACGTGGCGACGACCAGCGCCTCAAGGCCCGCCTCCGCGTGCAACGGCTTCAGGACCGGCATCGCGGCCATCGTCGTGCAGTTCGGGTTGGCGATGATGCCCTTGGGGCGGTCGATGATCGCGTGCGGGTTCACCTCCGAGACGACCAGCGGGACCTGCGGGTCCTTGCGCCAGGCGGAGGAGTTGTCGATGACGACCGCGCCCTGCGAGGCGACCTTCTCGGCCAGCGCCTTCGAGGTCGCGCCGCCCGCGGAGAACAGCACGATGTCCAGCCCGGAGTAGTCCGCGGTCGCCGCGTCCTCCACCGTCACGCCGTCCAGGACCGTCCCCGCCGAACGGGCCGAGGCGAACAGACGCAGCTCGGTGACCGGAAAGTTCCGCTCCACGAGGATCCTGCGCATGACCGTGCCGACCTGACCGGTGGCTCCGACGATTCCGACCCTCACAGCGACTCCCTTACCTGTTCCTGTACGTCTGCGGCTTTTCCATCATCCTGCCGATCCTGGTGCGCCTGTCCAATTCTTTGCCGCGCATGCCCGAGGAGTGGGACGCCGCCCGGGCCGGTGTGACGTACGCCTCCGACCGTTTCCGGGCTCCGCCGAACGTTTCCGGGCCCTGTGGCGTCGTAGAGGAAACGCGGTGAGGGGGGTGGCTTGTGCTGCGCAGAAAGGCCCGCCGGGTCCAGGAGGACGACGATCCTCTGGACGCGGCCCAGGAACGGCGGGTGCGGGCGGTGCTCGCGCTCGGCGGGGTGCCGCAGACGGATCTGCCGGACGGCGTCCAGCAGGTACGGCTGCGGCTGCTGGAGCGGGCGGCGAAGGGCGACGAGGCGCCGCGCGACGTCTCGGCGTGGGCGGCGGTCGTCGCCTCGAACCTCGCCATGGACTGGCACCGCGCCAAGCGCCGTCAGGAGCGGGTGGGGGAGCGGCTGGCCTCCCTGCGCCAGCTGGAGCACCCCTCGGGCGAGGACACGAGTGTCCTGTCCATGGCGGTGGCGCAGGGCCTGGACGAACTGCCCGACCAGCAGCGTCAGGTCCTCGTCCTGCGGTTCTTCGCCGACCTGCCCGTGCGCGGGATCGCCGAGGAACTCGGCATCCCGGAAGGCACGGTCAAGAGCCGGCTGCACTCCGCGGTCCGCGCCCTGCGCGACCGCCTGCACGAGGACGAGGTGGTGTGACGTGACCGCCGAACGGGATGAGAACGAGTACGACGGCAACGAGTACGCCGGCATGGACGCGCTGATGGCCGCGATCACGGACGAGCCCCTGCCGGACGCGGCCCGCGCGGACGCCGGGTTCATGGCCGAGCACACCATCGCCACGGCCGAAGTGGCGCTGTTGAGGGAGCAGTTGGGGCTCATCGGCCATGCGCTCGCCGAACCGCGACCGGAACCTGAAGCCGCACCGAGGCGGAAGCCGAAGCCGAAGTCGGCGCCGAAGTCAGCGCCGAAGCCGGTGCGGGGGGTGCGCCCCGCCCGCCGCCACCCCGGCCTGCGCGCCCTCGCCTACGGCAGCCTCGCGCTGGCGGTCGTCGCCACGATGATCACCGGGCTCTCCTGGCTGGCCGCGCACAACGGGGGCATGAACGCCGACTCCAGCAGCAGCGCGGACCAGGGGGCGAAGACCAGCACCGGCTCGGCGCCGGAGACGGGCTCAGCGGCCCCGGGCGCGCTGTTCGACCCGGAGCTGTACGTGGCCTGCTCCCGCCTCCTCGTCGAGGGGACGGTGACCGAGGTGAAGCCGGGCTCCGACCCCCGCAAACGGATCACGCTCGCCGTCACCCGCTCCTACCGGCCCGCCCACGGCCCGGCCGACGTCACGGTCGTGCTGGCCGCGGGGGCGCAGCCGGCGCCGCGCCAGGGGCAGCACGTGCTGGTCGGGGTCCCGAAGGGCTCGGACACGGCGACCCTCTGGACCGTCGGCGACGAGGCGGTCGCCACGGACAGTGCCGCGATCGTCGAGGCGCTGGCCGCACCCGGCACCACCACCTGCCCGACCGGCTGACAACGAGAAGGGCGGGCGCCCGTACGGACGCCCGCCCCGGTTGTCGCCTGTGGTGCTACGACGTGACCTTCTCGATCTTCACGCTGCCCAGGCCCGCGACCGTGCCGCGCGCGTTGACCAGCTGGACCTGGCCGAAGAACTCGCGTCCCGCGGGAGCGGGGGCCAGGGCGGTGACGCTGCCGGAGACGGTCGCCGAGGCGCCCGTGGCGAGCTTCACCGGCGTCGCACCGTCGACGGTGACCGTGCCGAGCGCCGGGGAGAAGAACACGTCCCGGTAGTCGTACGCGGTCGAGCCCGACGGCACCGAGTAGCCCACGACCTCGACCGTGTAGGTGCCGGCGGCCGGGTTGGCGACCGAGACCGCCTCCTCCGAGTCGCCGTCGGCGGACTGGCCGACGACGCCTCCGGCGGAGTTGTACACCGTCAGGTCCAGGTCGGCCGCCGTGTCCGAGACGTTGCCGATGGCGACGTCCAGGGAGGTGGCGCCGGCGGGGACGTCGACCGTGGTGGTCTGGGTGACGCCCTCGGTGATGGTGGGCCGCGCGCTCAGCGAGGAGCCGAGCGGGCCGCCCTTCAACGTGCCGGTGAGGGCCGCGTAGTTGTTCGTCACCTTCCAGGAGGCGGTGGCCGGGACGCCGACCTTCGCCTCGGGCACGGTCACGGTCTCCGGGTCGAAGGCCGCGCCGAGAACGGTGGCGTCCAGCTTGTACGGGTTGTCGAGCAGCGGCGAGGTGCGGCGCGCCTCGACCTCGATCTCCCAGACGCCGGCCTGCGGGTCGGCGTACGACCGGACGTCGGGCTTGCAGCCGTTGCCGTCCAGGTAGTTGTTGTAGCAGTACGGGGTGCCGGTGTCCTCGACCGGAACGCCGTACGGGTGGATCGAGATGAACCGCGTCTGGCTCTTGTCCTTCAGCCCGCCGATCGCGACCTCAAGGGCCTTGGCGCCCTCGGGGACGGTCACGAAGTACGACTGCGTGCTGTTGCGCTGCACCGAACTCGCGGTGGAGTAGGTGTAGTTGACGGGCGACGCGACCACGACCGTGGTGAGGATCTGCTTGTCGATCCCCTCGGTCTTCGGGTCGTCGACCTCCAGGATCGCGCTCTTGATGCCCGAACTCCTGGGCGCCGCCTGCACCTTGACGGTGACCGGCTGGTTCAGCGGGAGCTTGACCTCGTCCGAGCCGACGATCCGGAAGGTGTCACCGGCGTTGTTCTCGAAGTGCAGCTCGTGCCGAACGGCCTTGTCCGCACCGGTGGTTCGCGTGATGGTGACGTCGTACGTCTTCTTCGCGCCGGCCTTGAGGCCGCCCTCGCGGTCGTAGAGACCGGTGCCGAAGCCGGGCGTCTTGAGCGCGAAGTCGATCGCGGTGTCGACCGGGGCCTTCACCGTGTACTCGTGCGCCGTGGCGTCGTCCTTGATGGACTTCCACGCGTCCACGATGTTGATGAGGCCCGCGCCCTCCTCGTACGCCTGAACACCCTTGATGTGATCGGCCGTTGAGGTCAGCGCCGTGCGCAGGGTCGCCGGGGTGAGGGCGATGTGCTTCTGCTTCGCGGCGCTCAGCAGCAGCGCCGAGGCGCCCGCGGCCTGCGGGGAGGCCATCGAGGTGCCCTGGAGCATCGAGTAGCCGGCCGGCAGCGTGTAACCCGCCTCGGGGACCGGGGAACCCGGCAGCCAGGTCTGGGTCGAGTTGATCGCGGCGCCGGGCGCGACGAGCGTCGGCGTGAAGCCGCCGTCCTCACGCGGACCGCGCGAGGAGAACGGCAGCAGCTGGTACTTCTTCTCCACCTGCGAGCCGTAGTTGGCCGCCCACGTCTCCTTCGAGATCGAGGCGCCGACCGAGATCACCTTGTCGGCCAGGCCGGGGTCGCCGATCGTGTTGGCGCCCGGACCGGAGTTGCCGGCCGAGATCACGAGCTGCACGCCGTAGGTGTCGATGAGGCGCGTGTACAGCTCGGCGCGCGCGTTGTTGCCGTCGTTCAGCGCGGGCAGGCCGCCGATCGACATGTTGACGATGTCGACACCGCGGTTGGCGACGAGGTCGATCATGCCCTCGGTGAGCGCCACGTTGGTGCAGCCGCCGGACCAGGTGCAGGCGCGCGAGGAGACGAGCTTGGCGCCCGGCGCCTCGCCGTTCATCTTGCCGCCGAACAGGCCGTTCGCCGCGGTGATGCCGGCGACGTGCGTGCCGTGCTCGGACTCGATGACGCCGATGTTGACGAAGTCGGCCGTCTTGCCGACCCAGGACCCGCCGTACGGGTCCATGGGGACGTCCTTGCTGATCTGCACCACGAACGGCTGCCGCTCGACGACGTCCGTCGCCGGGTTGTCGGTACCGAAGTAGCCGACCTGGTAACCGTCCTTGTACGGCTTCATCGGCGCGTCGTCGGCGAAGTCGTGGTTGTTGTTCAGGTCGACCGTCACCGTGCCGGCCGCCGGGTCGTACAGGACGCCCCACGAGTCGGTGGTGTCCCCGTCACGGTTCGCGTCACCCGCCGCGTCACCGCCGGTGGTGTACGACTCCTTGAACGTGCTGATCTCGTACGACCCCGCCGGCGCCGTCCAACTCAGGCCGCCGTAGGTGAAGTTGGGGCCGGAGACGGCCGTGATCATCGGGCGCCAGGTCTGGTCGCCGTCGACGATCGGGTCGGTCGAGGTGACCCAGTCGACGATCTTGCGCTCGCCGGTGGTGGTCTTCTGCAGCGCCGGGTGGCCGAGGTCGACGCCGGAGTCGAGGATGCCGATGGTGATGCCGCGGCCGTCCGCCTTCGGGTTCTTCTTCACGAAGTCGATGGCGCCCGTCTCGAAGGACGGGTTGTACGGGTTCTCGGCGGGGGTGTTCTTGTTCGGCGCCGGGTAAGTCTTCGTCGCCGTGGCCTTGTTGGCGCTCTTGGCGGCCTTCGCGGTGTCCGCGCTCGGCGTCGGATCGTCGAGGGCGATCTCCTGCCGGAGGTCGATGGCGTGCACCGAGGACAGCTTCGCGGCGGCGGCGATCGCCGAGTCCGCCTTGCCGGTCGGGACGGTGGCGCGGACGTAGCCGAGCTTGTCGTAGGTGCGGCCCACGGAGCCGCCCTTGACCGCGTCCAGCTGCTGGGCGACCTGCTCGGTCGCGCCCGGCGCGGTGGCGATCATCATCGTGACGTTCTTGTCGCCGTCGGCCTTGGCCGTGGCGAGCAGATCGGCGTCGTCCGAACCGAGTTTGGCGGCGGCGGACTTGACGGTGCCGTCCGCGGGTGTGGTCGCGGACGGTGCGTCGGCGGAGAAGGCCATGGGTATGGGCCCGGCCGCGGAGAGCGCGGCGACGAGACCGGCGGCCACGGATATTCGGGCCACGCGTCTCTGGTGGGAGAGGGTCATCGGCATCCCTTGTAGGTGAAGAATCCAGTGCCGGACGAGGGCACAGCTTTACCCAAGGGACGGTTGTTTGGGAAGTGTTGACCGAAACGCTATGAACGTATGGGGAAAACCCCCTATTCGCTCCGCGGGTTCGAACGTGCGTAGTGGCGGGACGCCTTCGCGCGGTTGCCGCAGGCCGCCATCGAGCACCAGCGGCGGGTGCCGTTCCTCGACGTGTCGAAGAAGCGCAGGACGCACGCCTCGTGGGCGCAGCGGCGGATGCGGTCGGGGGCGGTGGCGAGCAGCTCCAGGTAGTTGCGGGCGGCGAGCCAGCCGGGGCCCCACCGGGGGTCGCCGAACTCGGGGATCTCGCCGGGGCCCTCGGCGGTGAGCGTGGCCCGGATCCGGCCCTGGTCGAGGACGAGGTCGAGGTCCTCGGTGCGGGAGCCGTCCACCGCCGCGTGCAGCGCGTCGCGCGCGATCGTGGTGTGCAGCAGGGTGACCGGGTTCGCCTCGAACCGCTTGTCGAGCCCGGTCGAGCCGAGCCATACGGCGAGCCCGCCGGGGCTGGAGAGCAGGTCCTGCATCGTCCCGTCCCGCATCCACCGCGTGTTGAGCAGGTCGAGGGCGAGCGGCTCGCCGATGAGCGGCCGGGGGTCCGGGCTGGTGGTCATGGAGAAGCTCCCTTCTGATCTAACCGGTCAAGACTACGTGAACGGTTGACCCGGTCGATTCTAACCACTAACATCATCGACAACGGTTATATCGGAGGAAGGCTCTTCATGACCCTGCACACCGGCCACGTCGGCCTGAACGTCACCGACCTCGACCGTTCGCTCGCCTTCTACCGCGACGTCCTCGGCTTCGCGGTCCTCGCCGAGGGCAAGGACGACGACCGCCGCTACGCGTTCCTGGGCGACGGCGACGGCGACGGCCGCCCCGTCCTCACCCTCTGGCAGCAGGCGCGGGGGCCGTACGACAGCGACCGCGCCGGCCTGCACCACCTGGCGTTCGCGGCCGACTCGATCGAGCGGGTCCAGCGGTACGAGGAGGCGCTCAAGGCCTATGGCGCCGAGTTCGCGTACGAGGGCGTGGTCGCCCACCGCGAGGGCGCGGCCTCGGGCGGCATCTTCTTCCACGACCCGGACGGCACCCGCCTGGAGATCTCGGTGCCGGCCGGCGCGGAGGACGCCCCGGCCCCGAACGCCGACGCCCCGACCTGCGGCTTCTTCTAGCCGTGGAAGCCACTGAGGCCATGGGCGCCTATCACGCGGGCTCCCGCGCCGTGCAGGACCGGGTGGGGGTGCGTGAATTCGCCGACCACGTCGGCCGGATCATCGGCCAGGGCATCAAGCCCGTGGCCGCCGCCTTCCTCGAACTCCAGCCCCTCCTGATCCTGGGCGCCGCCGACCCCGCGACGGGCCGGGTGTGGGCCTCACCGCTCACCGGCGCCGCCGGCTTCGTACGCGCGACGGGCCCGCACCAGATCTCGATCACCGGCGGCACCCGCCCCACCGACCCCCTGACCCCGGCCCTCGCCGAGGCGCGGGACCTCCCGGTCGGCACGATCGCCCTCGACCCCCGCACCCGCCGCCGTATGCGAGTCGACGGCCGACTCCGGCGTACGGCACGGGGGTTGGCGATCGAGGCGGAGCGGGTGTTCTCCAACTGCCCCAAGTACATCCAGCGGAGAGAGTCCTACGAGACGGTCGCCGACCGCGAGCCCGACCCGCTCCGGCACAGCACCGAACTGACCACCTCCCAGGCCGAGTTCATCGCGGCGGCCGACACCTTCTTCCTCGCCACCGTCCACGAGCACGGCGCCGACGCCAGCCACCGGGGCGGCAACCCGGGCTTCGTACAAGTGACTTCACCCCGCGAACTGGTCTGGCCGGACTACACGGGCAACGCCATGTTCCTGAGCCTGGGCAACCTGCTCGCCGACCCGCGCGCGGGACTCCTCTTCCTCGACTGGACCACGGGCACGACCCTCCAACTCACCGGCGAGGCAAGGACGGAGTTCGACGAGGACGGGGAGCGCAGGGTGCGTTTCGCCGTCACCGAGGTAGTCGAGAGCGCCGCCGCGATCCCACTGCGCTGGTCCGCGCCCGAATACTCACCTGCCAATCCGGACCCGGCACATTAATGTCTGCCGGATGCGCAAGAAGCTGAGAGTCGCCGCCTACGCCGTCTGCGTCCGGGACGGACAGCTCCTGCTCGCCCGGTCACCGGCAGCGGGCGGGGGCTACGAGTGGGTGCTGCCCGGCGGCGGCATGGACCACGGCGAGCACCCGAACGACACGGTCGTACGGGAGCTGGAGGAGGAGACCGGTTACCACATCGAGGTCACCGGTCTCCTCGGCATGGACTCGATCCACCATGTCATCCCGTGGAGCTACCGGCGCAAGGTGGACCACCACGGCGTCCGGATCGTCTACGAGGCCAGGATCGTCGGCGGCGAGCTGCGCGACGAGATCGGCGGGTCCACCGACATGGCCGCCTGGCATCCGCTGGACGACGTACCCGGCCTGACCCGGGTCCGGTTGATCGACGTGGCGCTGCGGCTGTGGCGGGAGCGGCCGGCGGTCGGACGGGTCGAGCACTCCCCGAAATAGCTCCGGATCGGCTCCGGAATAGCTTCAGTACCCCGGCAGATGAACACGGAGTAGCCGCTTCCAGGCGGCTCGACGAGCGTTCACGAACGCACAGGGGGCGCCAAGATCCACGTACGGTGATCGGCGCCACGCGTTGCCGTCTCGTTTACGCGCAGGTCATCCCCGATGCCAAGCATCCAGTACGAGCGGGAAGTTCGCGACCGCGATCGAAAACCGATCGCCGCGAACACCCGCGACCACTGCCGACGCAGTTCGTACTCGGGGAGATCGCGCCATGTCGCGCACACGCTCTGTCGCCAGCTCCGCGCTGGGGGTCAACCGCCGTACCGTCCTCGCCGCCACCGCGGCCGTGTCCGTCTCCGCGGGCGTCGGATACGCCCTACGGCCCACCGACAGCCAGGCCGCCACCGCAACCGTCGATGCCGCCAACGCCGCCGCCGAGGCGCCCGTCGCGCACTCCCGCCCGGCGCCGGCCGCACCCCTCACCCCGTACACCAAGGGCACCACCCTCGCCACGGTCGCCGCCCCGCGCACCCACTCCGGCTACCGCCGGCTCGGCGACGGCGCCGGGTGGAAGCGCGTCGTACGCGCCGACCTCGCCGCCGCCAAGTCCGGGCGCGCGGGCCGCCGTACGGCACTCGCGTCGTTCGTGCAGTTCACCGACCTGCACCTGATGGACACCCAGCACCCGCTGCGCCTGGAGTACCTGCGCTCGACCGACAAGCACGCGTGGCGCCCGCACGAGGCGCTGACCGTGCAGGGCGGGATCTCGCTGGTCGAGCGGGTCAACGCGCTGCGCGGTGCCCCGGTCACCGGCTCCCCGCTGCACTTCGTGATGACCACCGGCGACAACACGGACAACAACGCCAAGTCCGAGCTGGACTGGTTCATGAAGATCATGAGCGGCGGGCGCTTCACCCCCAACACCGGCGACCCGCGCCACTACGAGGGCGTCATGAACAGCGGCCTCAAGCTGTACTGGCAGCCCGACTCCACGCTGCGCGACGGCGACAAGCAGGTCGGTTTCCCGCACCTCAAGGGCTTCCTGGCCGCCGCGATCCGCGAGGTCCGCAGCCCCGGCCTCAACCTGCCCTGGTACTCGACGGTCGGCAACCACGACGCGCTCCCGCTCGGCTGCTTCGGCTCGCACGCGGACCCGTACCTCACCGAACTCGCCATCGGCGGCAAGAAGTTGATGACGGCGACGGCGGCCGAGGCGAAGAAGCTGCAGAACTCGATCCGGGACGCCAAGGACCCCAAGGGCACCGGCTACCGCGACTTCCTCAAGGCGCACGCCCGCTCCGCGCGCTCGATCACGCCGGACGAGACCCGCGCCCCCTACACCTCCGCCGAATACCTCAAGGCCCACCTCGACCCGGCCTACCAGGGCCTCGGCCCGGTCGGCCACGGCTACTCCTCCGCGAACGTCGACGCGGGCACCCAGTACTACGCGTTCCGCATCGCCGACGACGTGATCGGCATCAGCCTCGACACCACGGACGCGGGCGGCCACTACGAAGGGTCCATCGGGGCAACGCAGTTGAGGTGGCTCGACAAGACACTCCGCGACAACAAGGACTCGTACGCGGTGATCTTCAGCCACCACACCAGCGACACGATGGACAACACCCGCCCCGACCCGGCCCACCCCACCGAGCGCCGCTACGAGGGCTCGGCGGTCGTCGCCCTGCTCGGCAGCCACCCCAACGTGCTGGCCTGGGTCAACGGCCACATCCACCGCAACGTCATCACCCCGCACGCGGCGCCCGACGGCCGCAGCTTCTGGGAGATCTCCACCGCCTCGCACGTCGACTATCCCCAACTCGCCCGCGTCATCGAGCTGGTGGACAACAAGGACGGCACGCTCTCCCTCTTCACCACGCTCATCGAGTCCGCGGCCCCGCACCGCACCGACTTCTCCGACCTCACTCAGACCGGCCTCGGCGCCCTGTACCGCGAACTGTCGTACAACGCACCGGGTTCCAGCACGGCGCTGGGCGGCGCCGCGAGGGACCGCAACACGGAGCTGCTCCTGAAGAAGGGCTGAAACTCACTCAACTGGCGTACACCCGGGCAACCTTGGCCACATGCCCTCGGGTCCCTCCCCCCGACCGAGCCGAACCGGGCTCGACGAAGGGGGAAGGCATGAGAGTTCGTACGGCACTCATGGCGACGACGGCGGTGGCGCTGTCCGTCGCCCTGGCGGGACCCGCGACGGCGGCGGAGCCCGTCGGAAAGGGCCAGGACCACACCGCCACCCGTAAGGCCGTCCAGGCGGCCGTCGACATCGGCGTCCCCGGCGTCACGGCGACGGTGAAGGACCGCCGCGGCACCTGGTCGACGACAGCCGGTGTGGGCAACCTCCGCACCGGCAAGCCGCGTTCGGCCGACGACCGCTACCGGGTGGGCAGCATCACCAAGACGTTCGTGTCGACGGTGATCCTCCAACTGGAGGCGGAGGGACGCCTGTCGCTGGACGACAAGGTGGAGAAATGGCTGCCGGGCGTGGTCCACGGCAACGGCCACGACGGCACCAAGATCACCCTCCGCGAGCTCCTCAACCACACCAGCGGCATCTTCAACTACACGGCGGACGACGACTTCGGCACCGCGTACTTCACCAGGGACGGCTTCTTCCAGCACCGCTACGACACGAAGACCGCGGCCGACCTGGTGGCGATCGCGATGTCCCACAAGCCGGACTTCGCCCCGGGCACGTCGTGGAACTACTCCAACACGAACTACGTACTCGCCGGGATGGTGATCCAGAAGGTCACGGGCCACTCGTACGAGTCGGAGATCCGCCGCCGCATCATCAACCCCCTTCACCTGAAGGCGACTTCACTCCCAGGCACGAGAGTCACGGTCCCGCAACCGAGCGGCCACGCGTACAGCAAGCTGGCACGAACACCGACGGGCCCGACGTACGACGTCACGAACCTGAACCCGAGCATCGCTTCTTCGGCGGGCTCACTGATCTCCGACTCCTCCGACCTGGACCGCTTCTACGGGGCGCTGCTGCGGGGCGAGTTGCTGCCGCCGAAGCAGCTGAAGGAGATGAAGACGACGGTGGCGACGGGCGAGGGCGGCGACGCCACGCGCTACGGCTTGGGCCTCGCCGACATCACCCTGCCCTGCGGCGTCCATGTCTGGGGCCACGACGGCGGCATCCACGGTTCGTCGTCCGTGGCGGTGACGACGGCGGACGGGCGGCATTCCCTGGCGTTCAACTTCAACGGGGACTGGTCGGGGGACGCGGGGGCGGTGGTGGTGGGGGAGTTCTGCGGCAAGTAAGGGCGCCGTGGGCGGGCTCGCTTGCGTAAGCGGAACAAGGTTCCATATGCTGTTCCGGAACCTTGTTCCGCTTCCCTGTCCTCCTGAGGAGAGCCATGCACTACCGCACACTGGGCCGCACCGGCATCAAGGTCAGCCCCTACTGCCTGGGCGCGATGATGTTCGGCGCGATCGGCAACCCCGACCACGACGACTCCGTCCGGATCATCCACAAGGCGCTGGACGCGGGCGTCAACTTCGTCGACACCGCCGACGCCTACTCGCGCGGCGAGTCCGAGGAGATCGTCGGCAAGGCGCTCAAGGGCCGCCGCGACAACGTCGTACTGGCGACGAAGGCGCACCTCCCGATGGGCGACGACCCCAACGAGCGTGGAAACTCCCGGCGTTGGCTGGTCCGCGCGCTGGAGGACTCCCTGCGCCGTCTCGGGACCGACCACGTCGACCTGTTCCAGATCCACCGCCCCGACCCGGACACGGACGTGGAGGAGACCCTCTCGGCCCTCACGGACCTGGTGCGCGCGGGCAAGGTGAGGGCGGTCGGCACGTCGTCCTTCCCCGCCTCGGACATCGTCGAGGCGCAGTGGGTGGCGGAGCGACGCGGCCTGGTCCGCTTCCGCACGGAGCAGCCGACGTACTCGATCCTCAACCGGGGTATCGAGCGCGAGGTACTGCCCGTCTGCGAGCGCTACGGCATGGGCGCGCTGGTCTACAGCCCGCTGGCGGGCGGCCTGCTCACCGGCCGCTACCGCAAGGACCGGCAGGCCGACACCCACCGTTCCGCCTTCGGCTTCAAGCACCTCGCCGACGAACACCGCCTCGACACGGTCGAGGAGCTCGTGGCCCTCGCCGAGAAGGCGGGGCTCCCGCTCACCCACCTGGCCATGGCCTTCGCGATCGCCCACCCCGGCGTCACCTCGGCGATCATCGGCCCCCGCACGATGGCCCACCTCGACGACCTGCTCGCGGGCGCGGAGACCGTCCTGTCCGACGAACTCCTCGACGCGATCGACGAGTTGGTGCCGCCCGGCACGGACGTCGGCACGCTCGACATGGCGTACGCCCCGCCGGCCGTCCAGCGGTCCGGGCTGCGCAGGCGTCCGGCCGGGGAGCGCACGGCGGCCTGACCGACGGGAACAGGGCCGGTGTCGAGGCCGGGAGCCGTCTACGCGTCCAGCTCGATACCGCGAGGGGCCTTGCCGTCCTTGTGGCGGTTGACGAGGAGCAGAGCGGAGCAGCCGACGGCGCAGGCCAGCCCCGCGTACAGCAGGGGCGAGGCCCAGGGCCACACCATCTCGGTGCTGTACCCGCTGCTCCAGTGGCAGCTGACGGACAGCGGGAAGCTGTCCACGTGCACCGATGTGAGCGTGAAGTGGCCCGGGGTTTGCGAGCGCACGCCGTCCGGGGCCCTGTCCGCGCACACGTCGAGCGGGTTCGTGTAGGCGAGGCCGTAAACGGTTCCGGCCCCGTAGGCGATGATCGCGGCCCCCGTCCCGATCACCGCCCAACGGGCCGGCCACGAGGGCTTCCTCCTGCTCGCCCACAACGCGTACGGAACCGCCCCGAAGGCGACGAGGAAGACGCTGATCACGGGTGGGCCGAAGATCGCGAACAGGGACACCATGAGCCGAAACTACGTTACCCGCGGTACCCGGCTATCCGGTGCCGGCGGCCAATTGACCCCCGGATAACCAACCGGACCCAGACACGAGACGCCCAGTTCATTCGGACGAAATGTCCGTGCCGCCTCATAACGGCTAACCCGCTGTTCACGGGGATGGCTCGATTCATACGCAAGGCGGGTGGTCGTGTGCGCGCTAGACACGAGCTGCACGTGCTGTCGGTCTACGAGGGGTTCTTCTCCGGAGGAGCCCGCATCGTCCACAGCGACGTCGTACTGGGACTGGTGGAGGGCGGCCAGCACCATACGGTGCTCAGCATCCACGGAGAAGTACACCGAGAAGCAACCCGGCAGGCCATGGAGAACGACGCCTGCTATCAACAGCTGACCGCGGCCGGCGTCGGCGTCTCCACCCTCGGCCGCAGCTTCGGCGGCGGTGACGACCAGGCCACGGTGGGGTTCACCGGGCCCGAACTCGCCGACGCCGCCCGCGCCCTGGCGGACGCCGACGTCGTCCTGTCGCTCAAGGAGCAGCCGCTCTCGCTGCTCAACCAGGCGGGCCTGCCCCGCCGCCCCGCCGTCGTGTGCCTGCACCGTTCGGACCCCGAACACTCGGGCACCGCCCTCGACGAACTGAAAGCCGCCATCGCCGACGGCAAGGTCGTCGCCTGCGTCTGCTGCGCGGAGTCCACCCGCGACGCCTACCAGGCCGCCGGCATCCCGCCCGAGGTCCTCCACGTCATCCCCAACGGCGTGGACCTGCTCCGCTTCCGTCCCGATCCCGCCCGGCGGCTCGCCCTGCGCGCCTCCCTCGGCGTCCCGGACACCGCCCCCGTCGTCGTCTTCGCGGCCCGCTACGCCACGATGAAGAACATCCCGCTCTTCCTCCGCGCCGCCCACGAGTGGCTACGGCGCGAACCCGCCGGGCATGTCCTCATGTGCGGCGCGGGCATGACCGGCCACGACCAGCCCGCCCTCTCCGCCGACATCGACGACGCCTTCGGGGAGGACCGGGAGCGACTCACCAGCCGGCTCCATCTCCTCGGCGTACGGCGGGACATGGAGACCGTCTACGCCGGGTCGGACGTCGTCGCGCTGACGTCGTCCTTCGGCGAGGCCGCGCCCCTCTGTCTGATCGAGGGCATGATGTGCGGGGCCGTACCCGTCGCCACCGACGTCGGCGACAGCGCGTCCATCGTCGCCGGGCACGGCATCATCACGCCCCCCGACCCGGACGCCGTCGCGTCGGCCTGGACCGAGGCGGTCGTCGGCCGCGCGGAGTTCGCCAAGGCCCACGCCCGCAGCCGCGAACGCTTCAGCCGTACGCGCATGATCGCCTCCTACGCCGCCCTCATCGACGGCCTCCACGCGGGACACACGACGACGAGCGCCGCCCCGCCGCCGTTGCCCGAGCCCCTGTAGGCACATAGGAGGAGAGGACATAGGAGGAGGGGCCACCGACCCCCCGGTGGCCCCTCCTCTCCCCTCCTGATCCCGCCCCGGTCCGTCACTACCGGGGCAGCACCACGACATACGCGGCCGGATCGCGGTCCGCCGACGCCATGAGCGCCGTACGGACCACCGCCGCCTGCTGCTCCATCGCGTCCCGGAGCTTCTTCGGGGTGATGTGGACGACCGTGATGCCCAGCCGCTCCAGGTGCTCGCGCTTGCGGGCGTACTCCGACCACAGCGCGTCCTCGTCCTGGCGCGGTGCACGGGTGTCCAGCTCCACGGCGACCGCCTGCTCGGGCCAGTACGCGTCCAGGCCGCCCAGGTGCGGGCCGCCGGGCAGGCGCAGGTCGACGTTCCACACCGGGTCGGGGAGGCCGTGCTCGCTCACCATCCGGTAGAGCCGGTCCTCCGCGATCGCGCGGCCCTCGGCCAGCAGCGAGTCCACCGCGTCCACCACGTGCGGGCGGCTCAGCAGCTTGGCGTTGTTCAACTCCCGTACCACCGCGGCCGGTTCGCAGTGCCCGCCGCGCACCGCCTCGGTGAGCAGCCCGCGTACCGCGTTCGCGTCCGACAGTTCGGCCACCGCGTCCGCGAGGGCCCGCGGCACCGGGGCGACCGGAACACCCTTCACCTGCTGCGCGGCGGGGAGCGACGCGGTGCGGACGATCCGCGCGCAGCCCGTCGAGCGCAGCCGGCGCATCCGGGGGACCAGGACGTCGATGTGCTTGAGGGAGGGCAGCTCCGGCGCCGACGTGAAGCCGTGCAGGGTCAGCGCCGCCAGGCCCGTGAGCATCGTCTCCGTGTACGTCGGCCGGTGCGGCCCCTCCGCGCCGGGCTGGACCGGGACCCCCGCCGTCCGCTCCCGCGCCGCGTACATCAGCACCGCGTGCAGCCGCTCCTCGCCGGTGGGCGGGCCGGAGTGCAACAGGACGACGCCGGGGAGGAGTTGCTGCCACGGCCCGTCGGGACGGCACTGCTCGTTCACCTCGGCGGCCGGGACGCCGTGCGCCCGGAGCTGAGCCGTCGTCAACACGCGGCGGTGCACCTCGGAGAGGTGGCTGAGGGGGCGGGGGGAGAGCGGGGTGTTGTGGTTCATGCAACGGGGTTTCCCGCGCCGGATCCGGTCCCTAACCGCTGTTACACGCCCGTCGACAAATCCGGACAACGCGGTACTAAAGGACAGGCGTTCGGATGCCGAGTAGGCGCCGAAAACCCCTGGTCCGGATGGGGTGGACCAGGGGTTACGGCTGCGATTACCTGTATTCAGTAACGGTCACTCAGAGGCCAATCGCAGGCCAAGGGTCAGCCCTGAGCGCCCCGCCCCTCGTTGTCCGCAGCCTGCGCCCGCAGTGCCCGCGCCAGGTCGTCCCGCGACTCCAGCACCAGCCGCCGCAGCGCCGGCGCCGCCCCTTCGTGGGACGTCAGCCACGCGTCCGTCGCGTCCAGCGTCGCCTGCGCGTCCGCCGCGGCCGGATGCGCCGGGAACAGCCCCCGCACCACGTCCACGCCGATCTGGATCGACCGCTCCGTCCACACCCGCTCGATCGCCGCGAAGTACTTCTCCGTGTACGGCGCGAGCAACTCCCGCTGCGACGGCTGCGCGAACCCCGCGATCGTCGCCTCGACCAGCGCGTTGGACAGCGCGTCCGACTCCACGACCTGCGCCCACGCCTGCGCCTTGACGGCCGCCGAGGGGCGGGCGGCGAGACAGCGGACCTGGTGACGCTTGCCGGACGCGGTGTCGTCCCGGGCCAGCTCGGCGGCGACCACGGCCTCGTCGGCGGCGCCGTGCGCGGTCAGCGGCTCCAGGAACGCCCAGCGCAGCTCCTGGTCGACGGCCAGGCCCTCGATCTTCTCCGTACCGTCCAACAGGGCGTGCAGCAGCGCCAGTTCCTCCGGCGCCGACGCCACCGACGCGAAGAAACGCGCCCACGCCAGCTGTTGCTCGCTGCCCGGCTCGGCGTCCCGCAGATCCCGCAGCGCGATGTGCGCCAGGATCTTCGCACCGGTCTCGCGCCACCACGGCGGCGAGTAGTTCACCAGCGCCGAGTTCGCCCAGGCGTGCAGCATCTGGAGGACACCGATGTCGCTCTCCCGGCGCCCGAACTGCGCCACCAGGTCGATGAAGTCGGGCGCCAGCAGCAGCGCGTCCCGCGTCATGTTCCACAGCGCCGACCAGCACAGCGCACGCGCCATCGGGTCGGTGAGCGCGCCGAGGTGCTCGCGCAGGGTGGCCAGCGAGGTCGCGTCGAAGCGGGTCTTGCAGTACGTGAGGTCGTCGTCGTTGACGAGCACCAGCTCCGGGGCGTCCGCACCGGCCAGCTCCACCACGACCGTCCGCGGACCGTCGACGTCCACCTCGGCCCGCTCGTACCGGACGAGCCGCTTGCCCTCCATCCGGTAGAGGCCCACCACCACGCGGTGCGGGCGCAGCTCGGGGTGCGACTCGGCCGCGTCCTGGAGCACGGTCAGCTCGGCGACACGGCCGCCCTCCACGTCCAACACCAGCTGCGGAGTGAGGGAGTTGACCCCGGCCGTCTGGAGCCACGACCGCGACCAGGACGCCATGTCCCGCCCGCTCGTCTCCTCCAGCACCGACAACAGGTCACCGAGGCGCGTGTTGCCGTACGCGTTCCGCTTGAAGTAGCGGCGCGCGCCCTCGAGGAACGCGTCCTGGCCGACGTACGCCACCAACTGCTTCAGTACGGAAGCCCCCTTGGCGTACGTGATGCCGTCGAAGTTGAGCTTCGCGTCCTGGAGGTCGCGGATGTCGGCGGTGATGGGGTGCGTGGAGGGGAGCTGGTCCGCGCGGTACGCCCACGCCTTGCGGCGGTTCGCGAAGGTGATCCACGCGTCGGTGAAACGGGTCGCGCCGACGTTCGCGAACGTGCCCATGAAGTCGGCGAACGACTCCTTCAGCCACAGGTCGTCCCACCACTCCATGGTGACGAGGTCGCCGAACCACATGTGCGCCATCTCGTGCAGGATGACGTTGGCCCGGCCCTCGTACGACGCCCGCGTCACCTTCCCCCGGAAGATGTACTCCTCGCGGAACGTGACGAGCCCCGGGTTCTCCATCGCGCCGAGGTTGTACTCCGGCACGAACGCCTGGTCGTACTTCCCGAACGGGTACGGGTAGTCGAAGTGGTCGTGGAAGAAGTCCAGCCCCTGCTTCGTCACCAGGAACACGTCGTCGGCGTCGAAGTACGGCGCCAGACCCTTGCGGCACATCGCGCCGAGCGGGATCCGAAGCGTCGTACCGTCGTCGAAGGTACGGGAGTAGGAGTCCGTCACGTAGTGGTACGGGCCCGCCGCGAACGCCGTGATGTACGTCGAGATCGGCTTCGTCTCCGCGAACTTCCATACACCGTCGGCCAGTTCGCCGACACCGTTGCTCCACACCGTCCAGCCCTCGGGGGCCCGCACCTCGGCGCGGAACGGCGCCTTGAGGTCCGGCTGCTCGAAGTTGGCGAAGACCCGGCGCGCGTCGGCCGGCTCGTACTGGGTGTAGAGGTAGATCTCGCCGTCCTCGGGGTCGACGAAGCGGTGCATGCCCTCGCCGGTACGCGAGTACGCGCACTGCGCGTCGACGATCAGCTCGTTCTCGGCGGCCAGGTCCTCCAGCTGGATCCGCGTGCCGTCGAAGACCGCGCCCGGGTCGAGGTCCTTGCCGTTCAGCGAGACGGCGGTGACGGCCGGTGCGATCAGGTCCGCGAAGCTCGCCGCGCCCGGCTCGGCGCAGCGGAACCGGACCGTCGTCACGGACCGGAAGGTCCGCGGCCCCGCCGCGGTGCCCTCGCCCCCGGCGGAGTCACCCACCGCCGAGCGCAGGTCGAGGGACACGTCGTACCCGTCGACGGACAGCAGGGCGGCCCGCTCACGGGCCTCGTCGCGGGTCAGATTCTCACCGGGCACGGAGGCACTCCCTCGGATGGCGTTCGCTGTGCGGTCAGGGCCGATCCTGCCATGTGCCCCTGACGCCGGGCACCCGGGAATGAGGTGGGCAGGAGCGGTGTTGCCGTGGGGAAACGGCCGTATTCCGAGGAGCGTCATGTCTGAGACCGCCAAGACCCCCGTGGACTTCTGGTTCGACCCCCTGTGCCCCTGGGCCTGGATGACCTCCCGGTGGGTGCTCGAAGTGGAGAAGGTCCGGGACATCGAGGTCCACTGGCACATCATGAGCCTGGCGGTGCTCAACGAGCCCCGGCTCGACGAGCTGCCCGAGGAGTACCGCGAGCTGCTCGCGACCAAGGCGTGGAAGCCGATCCGCGTGGTCACCGCCGCCTGGCAGAAGCACGGCTCGGACATCCTCGGCCCGCTCTACACCGCGCTCGGCACCCGCATCCACAACAACGGCGAGGGCCCGACCATCGAGGCCGTCGCCGGCGCGCTCGCGGACGTCGGCCTGCCCGCCGACCTGATCGACTACGCCGACCAGGAGGACTTCGAGTTCGACGCCGAGCTGCGCGCCTCCCACAAGGAGGGCATCGACAAGGTCGGCCAGGACGTCGGCACCCCCGTCATCGCCGTCCCCGGCCCCGACGGCGAGCAGATCGCCTTCTTCGGCCCGGTCGTCACCCCCGCCCCCAAGGGTGAGGAAGCGGCCCGCCTCTGGGACGGCACGATCGCGGTCGCCTCGGTCCCCGGTTTCTACGAGATCAAGCGCTCGCGCACGAAGGGCCCGGACTTCAGCAACCTGTAAGCACGACGGCGCTCACTCCGGGGCGGCGGCCTTCTCCTCACGGAACTTCTCGGGGAGATCACCGCCGCCTCGCGCGTTGTACGCCGGCTGGTACCGCACGCAGCCCTTGACGGCGCAGCGCCACAGATCGCCCACGTAGTGCCGGGGCCCCTTCTCCTCACGGACGGCGGCCTTCTCGGCGTCGGCCATCTTCTGGAAGTCCTGCCACCCGTGACAGTTCGGGCACCACCGTCGAAGCACCGTCATGAACTCCTCCTCGCCACGCACGGCCAGGCCGGTAGTACACCGCGAATCGCGGGCGCCCGCCCCCGAAATCACCGGCTCCGGTGGCGCGCAGCCGTCAGCCGCGCGAGATGGTCCTCGAACCCCTTGGCGTAGAACGCGGCCCGCCCAGCGTCCGGCTCGACCACTTCCGTCGGCCGCGTCCACGCCCCCGCGTCCAACGGAACCCCGTACCGCTCGGCCGCCGCGAGCACCGCGCCCCGCGCCCCCACCTCGCCCTCCACGACCCGCAACGGCCGCCCCAGCACATCCGCGAGCAGCCGCATCCAGGCCGGGCTGCGCGTACCCCCGCCGCACACCGCCAGCGACCCCGTCAGGCCCGCCGCCTCCAGACAGTGCCGGGCCGCGTAACCGATGCCCTCGCAGGTCGCGCGGATCAGGTCGGCGGGCGTCGACTCCAGGGAAACGCCGGTGAGTTCGGCGCGCAGACGGGGCTCGACGAAGGGCGCGCGCTCACCGGACGGCGCGAAGTACGGCAGCACCCGCACCCCGTTCGCGCCCGGCGGGGTCGCCGCGAGCAGCCCGTCGACCTCCTCGTGCCGGACGCCCGTCGTCGACAGCACCCAGTCCAGGGCCGCCGTACCGACCATCGCCGGCATGGCCCGCAACCAGTGCCCCGGCCGGTCGAGGGAGATGTACAGCCCGGCCGGTTCACCGCTCAGGTCCAGCTCCGTGGTCGCGACGAGACTGGCGAGACACGTCCCGACGATCAGCAGCCCGTCACCCGGTTCCGTCACCCCCGCGCCCAGCGCGCAGGCGGGCAGGTCGTACGGCCCGTTCGCGATCCGGGTCCCCGCCGGCAACCCCTCCCCACGCGTCTCGGCCGTGGCGACCGGATCGGCGACCGGGGCCAGCAGCCGCCGTCGTCGGGTCAGCCCGAGAAGCTCGACGACACCGTTGTCGTACGACCGCGTCCGGGGGTCGAGGAACGGCATCGACGCGTCCGACACATCGGTGGTCGCCCGCGCCCCGGTCAGCCGCTGGAACACCATGTCCTTGCAGTACAGGGCGGTGGCGGCCGCGTCCAGCGAGGCGGGCTCGTGCGCCGCGAGCCACGCCAGCAGCGGCCCCGGACACCCGGGGAACATCGCGCTCCCGGTCCGCCGGAACACCGTCTCGAACGTCCCGTCCGCCAGCCACTGATCGAGCAGTTCGTGCGCCCGCCCGTCCATCCAGGACGCCGCCGCCCGCACCGGCCGCCCCTCCGCGTCCACCAGCCACACCCCGTCCCCCTGCCCGGTGAGCCCGGCGAGCTCGAACGGCCCGTCGACCTCCGCCGCGAGTTCGTCCAGTACGGCGACGACCGCGCCGTAGACCTCGTCCATGTCCTGCTCGACGAACCCACCGCGCATCGACAGCTCAACCGGCCTTGCGGCTACGGCGAGTTGACGCCCGGTGCCGTCGAAGGCGGCGGCCTTCACCGTGGACGTGCCGACATCGATTCCGACGTACATGTGGGGGCCTCCTGGGGGTGGGGGTGTGGGTGGGTGATGTGAGGTGCGGGGTGGAGGTGGGCCGGTGTGGGGATGGTGTCGCGTGGGTGGGCCGGTGTTGGGCAGGTGCCGCGTGGGTGGGCCCGTGTCGGGTAGGCACCGTGCGCGTACCTCTTTTGGTTCGGTCGCCTTCGGGGCGCTGGGAGCCGGTGTCGAGAGCCCCACCGTGCTCGGCGCTGCGCGCCTCCGCGCGCTGGGTCTCTCGACACCGGCGCGCCCCTACGGCTCCCTCTCGGCCGTCGGCGTGGGGACAGTCCAACTTGGTGGGCCCTCAACCGAGTTGGTGTGCGAGAGGCTCCCGGCGTGCCCAGTGGCCGACTTCCCTCGCCGCTATGCGTGCCGCCTTCTCGGCCACTGCCCGTGAGGCGCCGCCCAGGTGAGGCGTGAGGACCAGCCTGTCGGTGAGGCCGAGGAGTCTCGAACCGGCGGGCAACGGCTCGCGCGCGTAGGTGTCCAGCGCGGCAGCCGACACCTGCCCGCTCTCCAGCGCGTCGCACAACGCCTCCTCGTCCAGCAACGGACCCCGCGCCACGTTCACCACCACCGCACCCGGCCGCAGCAGCGCCAGCTCGCGGGCGCCGATCAGACCACGCGTCTCGGGGGTCAACCGGGCGTGCAGGGTGATGACTTGGGACCGGCGGAGGAGTTCGTCCAGCTCGCCGACCCGGAGCCCGTGGATCTCGCCGTGCACATACGGGTCGTACACCATCACCCGCGCCCCGAACGCGCAGAGCACCCGGGCCACCCGGCTGCCGACGGCCCCGTACCCGACGAGCCCGACCGGCAGATCCTCCAGCTCCAGCCCGCTGTGCTCGTACGTGTAGTAGGCGGCCCCGGCCTCCCAACTCCCCTGCCCGGCAAGGAGTTCATGGGCCTGTGGAATGCGGCGGAGCGCGGACAGCATCATGCCGACGGTGAACTCGGCGGTCGCGGCGGCGTTGCGGCCGGGCGCGAAGCACACCCGTACGTCGTGGGTCTTCGCCGCGTCCAGGTTGACGTTGACGGGCCCGCCCCGGCACACGACGACCAGCCGCAGATCCGGGCAGGCATCGAGCACGCGCTCCGTGACCGGGCCCATTTGGGTGACCAGCACCTGGCCGCCGCTGCTCCGCAGGGCGTCGATCAACTCGTCCTCGGCATCGCTGGCTTCCTCCACCTCGGCGACGGCCCCGAAGGGCTCCAAGGGCCAGCCGAGCGTCAACTCGCTCACAGTGAAAGGGTGTTCGCGCAGTTCCTCGGCGATGGCCGTCGCGATCAGCGAAGGCAGTACGAAATGGTCACCGGCGGCGACGACACGCAGGGTCTCGGTCATCGTGGGGCTCCCTCCCTCTCCGCCACGATGAACGGGGAATGCCGAATGCGTAACCCCGTGGGAGGTCCGGATGATGTTCGAGGGTGAACCCGAGGCGTGGCTGGGGATCGACCTGGGCACGCAGAGCGTCCGCGCACTGCTGGTCACGGCCGACGGCACGGTCCTCGGCGCGGGCACCGCCCCGCTGACCAACCACCGGGACGGCGGCGTACGGCACGAACAGGATCCGGGGGAGTGGTGGGAGGCGGTGTGCGCGGCGTCCCGGGCCGCGATGTCCTCGCTGAGGGGACGAGGGGCGTCAGGGGTACGGATCGGCGGGCTCGCGGTGTGCGGCACCTCCGGGACGGTCCTGCTGACGGACACCCAAGGCCGCCCGCTCACACGGGGGTTGATGTACGACGACGGGCGCGCGGTGGAGGAGGCGGCGCGGGTCGGGATGCAGACGAGCTGGGCGCTGCCGAAGGCCTTGTGGCTCTTGGGCGCGTACGGCCCCGGACGGGTGACTCACCAACCCGACGTGATTACCGCCCGGTTGACGGGCGGCGGCGGGACGGTCTCGACCGACTCCAGCCACGCCCTCAAGACGGGCTACGACGCGGAGCGCGAGGCATGGCCGCCCCAACTGGCCTATTTGGGTGAGGTGTTGCCGGGGGTGGTCCGCCCCGGCACCCGGCTGGGCGAGGTTTGCCGGACCGCCGCCGAAGCGACCGGCATCCCCGCCGGTACCCCGGTCATCGCGGGCATGACGGACGGCTGCGCGGCCCAGATCGCGTCGGGGGCGTTGCGCTCCGGCGCCTGGAACTCGGTACTGGGCACCACCCTGGTCCTCAAGGGCGCGTCCGCGAGCCCCGTCCGGGACGACGCCGGAGTGGTCTACAACCACCGCGCACCGGACGGCAGTTGGCTACCGGGCGGGGCGTCGAGCGTGGGCGCGGGCGCACTGCCGGTGGGGCCGGACCCGTCGGAGATGGACATCCGGGCGGCCGAGTACGAACCGTCGGGCGCCCTGACGTACCCGCTCTCCTCGCCCGGCGAACGCTTCCCCTTCGTCGCCCCGCAGGCCACGGCGTTCACGCTGGGCAAGCCGGCCTCGGAAGCGGACGGTTGGGCGGCGGTACTGCAGGGCGTGGCGTTCACCGAGCGCCTGTGCCTGGACTACCTGCACCACCTCGGCGCCCCGATAGACGGCCCCCTCACCTTCACGGGCGGCGCAGCCCGCAGCGCGTACTGGAACCAGCTCCGCACCGACATCCTCGGCCGCCCGGCCCGGGTACCGGAACAGATCGAACCGGCCCTGGGGATGGCGGTGTTGGCGGCGTACGGAACGGGGACGGGCGGCATCGCTCTGTCGGATGTGGCCGACCGTATGGTCGGCATCCGCACGGTCCTCGCCCCCCGCGCGTCCCACACGGCCCGCTTCATCGAACCGTACGCTCGCCTGGTGGACGAACTGGAGACCCGAGGCTGGCTGCCGACCCCGCTCGCGACCCACACCCGCACCCGCCTGAACGAGGACACGATCGACTCATGAGCACCACCCTCCTCCTCGCCCGCCACGGCCAGACCATCTGGCACGCCGAGAACCGCTACGCCGGCATCAGCGACGTCGCCCTGACGGACACGGGGGTCGCGCAGGCGGAAGCCCTGGGCCACTGGGCAGCAGCCCACCCGGTGGACGCGATCTGGACGTCCCCCCTGTCCCGAGCCGTCCTCACGGCGGCCCCCGCGTGCCGGGCCCTGAACCTCACCCCCCACACCGAACCCGCCCTGCGCGAATGCGACTTCGGCGTGGTGGAGGGCCGTACCCTCGCGGAGTTCGAGACGGAGAACCCCGAGGCGGCGGAGGCGTTCCGCACCGACCCGGTGGCCCACGCCTTCCCCGGCGCCGAGGACCCGACGGCAGCAGCAACGCGCGGCGCGACCGCGCTGCACCGCATCGCGGCCGCCCACCCCGATCAACGCGTACTGGTCGTCGCCCACAACACCCTGCTCCGACTGGTGCTGTGCCGGTTGCTGGGGATTCCGCTCAGTGAATACCGGCGGGTGTTCCCGAGACTGCGGAACGCCGCGGTGAGCGAACTCCGGGTACAGGAGGGGACGGTGGCGCTGTTGTCGCTCAACGTGCCGTGCGGGGAGGAGGGGTGACGGGAGCGGTCCCCGCATCGAGCGCCGCGACGTGGGTCGCGGCCACCTCGGTCACCGTGCTCTGCCGGTTCAGCACCCCGTGCACCTCGGCCTGGCCGATACCCAGTGAGCGCGCCGCTGTTCGCGTGCTGTCCATGGCTCCGAGTCCACGACCTCCAGCCGCTGGAGTTGCAAGACAGGGATGCGGAAAGAAGGGAGGGGAAGGCCCCCCGAGTCACGTCCTCGGGGGGCCTTCCTCTTCATGTGCCCGCCCGCGTGAAAGGTGAGAAGACGATCACGAGGCAGGACGCTTCCTATGCGGAGAGGATCGTCCGGCGGGACCTCGCCGCCTCGTAACGCCTCGCCACGTCCTGCCAGTTGACGACCGCCCACATCGCGTCGATGAAGTCGACCTTCTGGTTCCGGTACTGGAGGTAGAAGGCGTGCTCCCAGGCGTCGAAGACGAGGAGGGGGGTCGAGCCCTGGCCGACGTTGCCCTGGTGGTCGTAGACCTGCTCGACGATCAGTCGGCCGCTCAACGGCTCGTGGGCGAGGACGCCCCAGCCCGAACCCTGCGTCGTCGCGGCGGCCTTGGTGAGCTGGGCCTTGAAGCCGGCGAAGGAGCCGAAGGAGTCGGTGATGGCGTCGGCGAGGCCGCCGACGCCATCGGCCGCGAGGGGTTCGCCGCCGCCGTCACCCGTCATGTTGTGCCAGTAGATGCTGTGCAGGATGTGGCCGGAGAGATGGAACGCCAGGTTCTTCTCCAGCCCGTTGACCGAACCCCACTGCTCCTTGTCGCGTGCCTCCGCCAACTGCTCCAGCGAGTCGTTGGCTCCCTTGACGTAGGCCGCGTGATGCTTGTCGTGGTGCAGCTCGATGATCTCGGGGCTGATCACGGGGGCGAGCGCGGAGTAGTCGTAGGGCAGGTCGGGCAGCGTGTAGACGGGCATGGCGGATCGATCCCCTTCGAGCCTCTTATTGCACATAGGTTGCAACTACAACCTAGCAGCGAAAAGGCTCCGTGTGGCTACTCCGCCACCGACGTGTAGTGCGACGCGTCCCCCTCGATCGAGTAGCTCTCCTTGCCCTCGATGCCGACCGGGATGTCGCCGGCGACGGTGACGCGGTTGAGGCGGCGGGGCTGGTTGTCGTAGTTGTCGATGGCGTAGTGCTGGGTGATGCGGTTGTCGAACAGGACGAGCTGGTTGGGGGACCAGCGCCAGCGCAGGATGTTCTCCGGGCGGGTGACGTAGGACTGGAGGAGGTCCAGGATCTTGCGGGACTCGCCCGCCGACAGGCCGGCGATCCGCTGCGCGAACCCGCCTGTGAACAGGCCGCGTTCGCCGGTCAGCGGATGGACGCGGACGACCGGGTGGACCGTACGGAACTTGATCGACGTGAACTGGGCGCGCTGGGCGGCCCGTTCGGCGTCGATCGACTCCTCCGGTACGGCGTAGTCGTAGTCGTTGGTGTGCTCCGCCCAGAGGGTGTCCGCCAGGACGCGCAGCGGTTCGGGCAGGTCGCGGTACGCCGCCGCCGAACTGGCGATCAGGGTCTCGCCGCCGTACGGCGGGATCGTGATGCTGCGCAGGGTGCTGGCCTGGGGCGGGTTGAGGACGAAGGTCACGTCCGTGTGCCAGTGGTTGGCGCGGCCACGCTCGCTGTCGACGGGCAGGACGTTCGGGGCGCCGTCGACCGCGGGCACCGTGGGGTGCGCGGTGGTGAGGTCGCCGAAGTGGCGGGCGAAGGCCTCCTGGCCCTCGTCGTCGAGGTGGACGTCGTCGAAGACCAGGGCCTTGTGGACGTTGAGGGCCTCGCGGATCGCCGTCACCTGCTCGGCGTCCAGCGGCTTGCCGATGTCCACGCCCGACACGCGGGCGCCGATGTTCGCGGTGACCTTCTGGATCTCGATGGACATGGTGAAGTCCTTTCAGACGAGGGCGGGTTGGGTGGGCCGGGTGGTGGGTCGGGTGTATTGGTTGGCCGGGCGGGGGAGGCCGTAGCGCTCCCGGAGGGTCGTGCGCGGGCCGTACTCCGTGCGGAGCAGGCCGCGGATGCGGAGGATCGGGACGACGTGGTCGACGAAGGCGTCGAGGCCGGACGGCAGGACCGCGGGCATGATGTTGAAGCCGTCGGCGGCACCCTGCGTGAACCAGGACCCGATCGCGTCGGCCACCTGCTCCGGCGTACCGGCGAAGGTGAGATGCCCGCGCCCGCCACCGAGCCGGCCGATGAGTTGTCGTACGGTCAGCCGGTCGCGGCGGGCCAGTTCGACGACGAGTGTGTAGCGGCTCTTCGCGCCCTCGATGGAGCCCTCGGGAGGCAGATCGGCGGGGAGCGGGGCATCCAACTCCAGCGTGCCGGGCGGTAGTTGCAGGAGTCGCTCCAGGCGGTCCACGCCGTGCGTGTGCACGATGTGGTCCTCCAGCAGCCGTTCGTTCGCGCGTGCCTCGGCCTCCGTCGAACCGAGCACCGGGACGATGCCTGGCAGCACCTTGATGTGCTCGGGGTCCCGACCGGCCGCCGCCGTACGGGACTTGAGGTCCTTGTAGAAGGCCTGCGCGTCGGCGAGGGTCTGCTGCGCGGTGAACACCGCCTCCGCGTACCGCGCCGCGAACGCCTTGCCGTCCTCGCTCGAACCCGCTTGCACCAGCAGGGGGTAACCCTGCGGTGAACGGGGGACGTTGAGGGCTCCCTCGACACTGAAGTACGTCCCCTGGTGACGCGGAGGGTGGATCTTCGCGTCGTCGCCCCACACGCCGGCCACCTTGTCGGCGACGACCGCGTCGTCCTCCCAGCTGTCCCAGAGCTTCAGCGCCACATCGAGGAACTCGGCGGCCCGCGCGTACCGTTCGGCGTGCGCTGGCTCGTGCTCCAGACCGAAGTTCCGGGCGGCCTCCGCACCGGCGGTGGTGACGATGTTCCAACCCGCCCTGCCGCCACTGATGATGTCGAGCGAGGCGAACTTACGGGCCAGGTTGTAGGGGGAGTTGTACGACGTGGACGCGGTGGCGATCAGGCCTATGTGCTCGGTGGCCGTCGCCAGCGCGGTGAGGAGAGTGAGCGGTTCCAGCGCTCCGGCCGGGCGTTGGGCGAGGTTGCTCCACAACTGCGGCCCGTCCGCCAGGAAGAGGGAGTCGAAGGTGCCACGCTCCGCGATCCGGGCGAGGTGTGTGTAGTGGTCCAGCTCGACGTGGGCGTACGGGTTGCTCTCCGGGAGGCGCCAAGAAGCCTCGTGGTGACCGGTGTTCATGAGAAAGGCGTTGAGGTGGAGTTGGCGGGGCATGCCAGGTCCTTTGGGTGGGAGTTCCGGGTGCGTGAATCGGCCCGTGGGGCGACCTCTCGGCGAAGGCCGGCATTTCTCAGCCTGTTGGGGGTCCCCCCTCTGGGGGAGTTTGAGGACGAGGCCCCTTCAGGGCCGATGGGGGTCTGGGGGCGCAGCCCCCAGCAGACGGCACGAGCAGCCGACGCTCACCGGGAATCCGACGTCACACCGAGCGCCGTCAACAACCGCTCCCGGTACTCCGCACGCGGCACCTCGGGGTCGATGGCCAAGTCGAGCCCGATCCGCCCCTCCTCCAGCACCAGCACCCGGTCCGCGAGGACGATCGCCTCGTCCACGTCGTGGGTGACCAGCAGCACCGAGGGCCGATGCCGTTCCCAGAGCTCGCGGAGCAACACGTGCATCCGGATGCGGGTCAAAGCATCCAGCGCCCCGAACGGCTCGTCCGCCAGCAGGAGTTCGGGCTCGCGGACGAGCGACCGGGCCAGCGCCGCCCGCTGTGCCTCACCCCCGGACAGCTCGTTGGGCCAGGCTCGCTCACGCCCGGCGAGCCCCACTTCGGCAAGGGCCTCGCGGCCCTTCGCGGCCGCTTCCTTGCCCTCCGTCCCCAGCAGCACGTTGTCGAGAACCCGCCGCCAGGGCAGCAGCCGGGAGTCCTGGAACACCACCGACACCCGTTCAGGGGCGGTGAGTTGACCAGTCCCTACGACCTCGTGGTCGAGCCCCGCGATGGCCCGCAGCAACGTGCTCTTGCCAGAACCGCTGTGCCCGAGCAGGGCGGTGAACTGTCCCGCGGGCAGATCCAGATCGATTGCGTCGAGAACCGTACGGCCATCGAACGACCGTGTAAGCCCCCGGAGTTGGACCGCAGAAACCACAGGGACGGCAGGCGCGGTGGTCAGTTGCTGAGTGTGCGGCGCCATGACAGCACCCTCCGTTCGACGAGACGGACCGCGCTGTCGGAGACCAGTCCGAACACGCCGTAGATCAGCAGGCCGACGAGGATGACGTCCGACTGGCCGTAGTTCTGGGCCTGGAACATCATGTAGCCGAGGCCGCTGGTGGCGTTGATCTGCTCCAGGACCACCAGGCTCAGCCAGGAGCCGGTCACCCCGAGGCGCAAGCCCACGAAGAAGCCGGGCAGGGCGCCGGGGATGACGATCTGGCGGACGAACTGGAGCCTCGACAGGCCCTGGACCTCGGCGAGTTCGACGTAACGGTGGTCGATGCCGGACAGCGCGGCGTGCAGGTTGAGGTAGATCGGGATGTAGACGACGATCGCGATGATGGCGATCTTGAAGGTCTCGCCGATGCCCAGCCAGAGGATGAACAGCGGGATCAGACCCAGGGTCGGGATCGCCCGGTTGAGCTGCACGGTCCCGTCGATCAGCGCCTCGCCGATCCGGCTCAGCCCGGCGGCCAGCGCGAGGACGACACCGGCGGTGAGGCCGAGCGCGAAGCCGTAGGCGGCGCGTTCCAGCGAGGTCAGCATGTCCGTGGGCAGCGTGCCGGACGTCCACAGCCGGCCGGCGGTCCGCAGCACCGTCCAGGGCGCCGGGATCGCGGCCGGGTCCAACTGCCCGGCGGCGGAGGCGACGGCCCACAGGGCGAAGAAGAGGGCGGGCCCGACGACCCGGGAGGCGGGCAGCCGTTTGCCGGGGGCGAGCCCGCGCCGCCGCCTGCGTGGTGCTTCGGCGACACCCTCAACGGCGGTCACCGGTACGGAGGTTGCGGCGGACGTATCCGTCGTCCGGGACGTGGAGGTCGTCATGGCCGTCACTTCCGGTACTCCGCCGCCACGGCCTTCGCCGCGATCCCCTCGAAGCGCCGGTCGAAGAGCGAGTCCACCGTGAACTCCTTCACGAAGCCGCCCTCCGCGAGCAGATCGGCGGTCTCCTGCTCCCACTTCACGGCCTCGTCCCAACTCGGCGGGAACAACGGCTTGTTGGCGAGAGCGGTCACCGACTTTGCCTGCGCGAGGGTCAGGTTCTGCGTCTTGACGTAGAACTCCTCGTTCCAGGTGTCCGGGTGCTCGTACTGCCAGACCTGCCCCCGCGCCCACTGCGGGATGTACGCGGCGATCGCGGCCGCCTTCGCCGGATCCGCCAGCACGGCGGACGGCGCCCACAACAGATTGAGCAGGTCTACGACATCGGTCGTGATCGCGCGGGCGCCCTTCGCCTCGTACTGCTTGAGGTACGCCGGTGCCTGGCTGTTGGCGAGCGGGGCGACGTCGACCTGGCCCGACTGGAGAGCCGTGAAGAACTGGTTGCTGGTCAGCGGGACCAGTTTCACCTCGTCGTACTTCAGCCCGGCCTCCTTCAACGCCCGCAGCAGGACGACTCCTTGGGCCTGCCCCTGCGAGAACGCCAGCTTCTTGCCCTTGAAATCCGCGACCGTGCGGATGTCGCTCCCGGGCTTGGTGGCGAAGAGGTAGTTGGGCTTGCGGGTGACGTCGATCGCGACGATCTTCGCGTCGTAGCCCTGGTAGTGCGCCTGGATCGGCGGGATACCCGCGTTGTTGGCGAGGTCCAGGGACTTGGCGCGGAACGCGTTGATGACATCGGGACCGGCGCCGATGTTCACCCAACTCGACACGGTGAACGGCAACTTGGGCAGTTTCGCCAGCTTGAACTGGAGCTGCTGGGTGTTCAGGTACGAGGAGATCTTCAGACTCGTACCGGACGGGACCTTCTCGGCGAGCGGGGCGGACAGTCCGGCCCCCGACTTGGCGGCCGCGGCACTGCTCGTGGCACAGCCGCTGAGGCCGGCGATGCCTGCGGCGGCACCGAGTACGGAGGTGAGGAAGAGCCGCCGGTCGACGCCGGGCGCACGGGAACGAGGCATGGGAGGACTCCCTGATCAAAGTCATGGGAACGCGGAAAATGCATGCGGATCGCACACGGATCGCAGGCAGAATTCACGGCCGGAGAAAGCCGGAGAAGGAAATTCAGGCAGGATGAGACCGGCGCCCGGGGCGCGTCAACGGGTCAGCAACAAGAAGTGCGACAACTCATCTGCAGGCTCATGACCAGGATGTTCCCGGTCATGCGCGCCCCCTGTCAACATTCCGAGTTTCTGAATTAAATACGCCCCGGTGAAACGCTAGGCCACGTGCTCGGTCACACGCTCAACGGATCCCGGTACAGCACATCGAGCATCACCGAACCGCCCGCCACCGCGAGCACGGAATCCGGAAAACTCGTCGGTACGACAGCCGACGCCCGCGCGTCCCCGACCTCCTCGCGCAGCGCGCGCAGGCAGTCCTCCCGCCGTACGACCCCCAGCTCGGTGACGACCACCGTCTCCGGGTTGAGGATGTCGAGCAGCAGCCCGACCGCCCGCCCCACCATCCGCGCCCGCTGCGTCAACAGCCGTACGGCGACGGGGTCTCCGCACTCGGCCGCGGCCACGACATGGGTCGGGTTCACCCCGTCGACGATCCCCGCCTCCCGGGCCCGGCGGCACAACGTCCGTTCGCTCAGCTCGACTTGGAGGCAGCCGACGCGCCCGCAGTCGCACGGTTCCGTGCCGCCGCGCAACGGCAGATGGGCGATCGCGCCGGCCTGCGAGCGGGGACCGTGGTGCACCTCGTCGTTGGTGGCGAAGGCCGCGTCGACCACATTGCCGACGAAGAGATGCAGCACGCTACGGCTGCCGCGGGCCCGCCCGAAGAGCCGCTCGCCGTTCACCAACGCCCTCGCGTGGCCGTCGACATGGACAGGCAGTCCGGTGCGGGCGCCGAGCAGTTCGCGTACCGGCACGTCCCGCCAGCCCAGCAGCGGATGTTCGACGATGGTCCCGGAGTCCCGGTCGACCCAGCCGCCGGCGGCGACCCCGACGCCCAGCGGGGTGGTCCCGGCCGCCTCGGTCAGCAGGGCGTCCAGCCCCTCGGCGGCCCGCGCCAGCACCAGGGACGGGTCGGTGCTGTCGTGCCCGATCCGCCGCTCGGCCACCACTCGCCCGCGCAGATCGAGCAGGGCGACCGTCGTATAGGGCACCGCCACATGGACTCCGCCCACAACGAATCGTGACGCGTCCAGGTCGACGGGCACATGGGGTCGGCCCACACCCTTCGAGCGTTGGGGTGTGGCGGACTCCCGTATGAGCCCGAGTTCGGCGAAGCGGGCGCAGTAGTCGGTGACCGACGCCGGGGACAGCCCGGTCAGCCGGGAGATGGTGCTGCGGGCCACCGGGCCGTGCTCCAGCACCGAGCGCAGGACGACGCTCGCGTTGGTGCGCCGCCGGTCGCTGTCGGCGGCGCGCGGTACGGGGGAGTGGGGGGAGTGGGAGGCGAGAAGGGGTGCCGCGGTACGGGGCATGGGGATCTTCCTCGGGAACGGGTCCGACAGTGCGCCGTCGTCTTGTGCATCTCACGCGAGACATACGTCGAGGCGCACCGGATCCGCTCCGCCCGCCTCAGGGGCGGTAACAGGTCGCCGCGGCCTGGCGTCGCAGGTCGACGTAGCGACGCGACGCGAAGTTCCGGGCCTGGGCAACCATGCGGTCGAAGCTAGCAAAGCGGTTCACGGCTGCCCAGACGGTGACCGGTGTGCGAGACGGCACGGATGCCGGTGCGCGAGGCGGCAACGGCGCCGGTGTGCGGGACGGCACGAGGTCCGGGTGACCGGCATCACGCCCGGGCGCGTGTAACAGGCATCCTTTGTCCGGAGCCCACCAAGTCCCCGACGAACCCTTTGTCGAACGCTGACGGTGATCGGACCGAGGGCCCCGGGATAGCGTCACAAAGTCCCCCTGTACCCCCGTCAACCTGCGGAGTCCCCCTTGAGTACCGCCGTCGCCACCGCCCGCCCGGGCCAGGTCCTGGCCGACCTGCTGCCCGCCTCCCGCGTCCGGGACATCGCCCTCGTGCTCGGCGGCGCCGCGCTCACCGGCCTCGCCGCCCAGCTCGCCGTGCCCGTGCCGGGCTCCTCGGTCCCGGTCACCGGCCAGACCTTCGCCGCACTGCTCGTCGGCACGTCCCTCGGCGCCGGCCGCGGCTTCCTCTCGCTCGCGCTGTACGCGCTGCTCGGCCTCGCCGGCGTGCCGTGGTTCGCCCAGGGCACCTCCGGGAGCGGCGCCTCCTTCGGCTACATCGTCGGCATGCTGCTCGCGTCCGCCGCCGTCGGCGCCCTGGCCCGCCGCGGCGCCGACCGCTCGGTCCTCCGCATGGCCGGCACGATGCTGCTGGGCGAGGCGATCATCTACGCGATCGGCGTCCCGTACCTGGCGCTGAGCCTCGACCTCTCGACGAGCGCCGCGCTCGCCGCCGGCCTCACCCCGTTCCTCATCGGCGACGCCCTGAAGGCGACCCTGGCGATGGGCGCGACGCCGACGGCCTGGAAGTTCGTCAACAAGCAGAGCTGACAAGGCAGTTACCGCGGAAGAGGTTCGCCGGGTCGTAGAACGACTTGAGTCCGGCGAGCCTCTTCCGCGTTTCCACGTCGTACAGCCCCTCGGAGGCACCCGGCAGCCCGTGCCCGGCGGCCTGGGCGCCGACCGGCAGGAGAAGGGGAGGGCCGGGTGCTCCCGCGACCCGGCCCTCCCCCTCTCGCTCCCTCTCGCCCTCTCCCTTGCCTAGCCTTCCAACGGCCGTTGCCTCGGCCGCCGTTGTGACCAGTACAGGCCCGCCGCGCCCGCCGCGATCAGCGCCGCGCCGGCCGCGCCCAGGGGGAGCACGTCTTCGCCGACCCCTGTCCTGGGCAGCGTGTCGCCGCCCGGTGCCACCGGCTTGTTGTCGGTGCCGAGCAGCAACGGGGTGGCCGGGGCGTTCGGCGACGGGTTCGTCGTACCGAACGGGACCGGGCCCTGCTGCCAGAACGTCTTCTTGCCGTCGGCGGACATCACCGGCAGGCAGATCTTCCCGGCCTTGCTCAGGTCGTACGTCGCGTCGACGGCGTACGACTTCGACTTGCCCGCGGCGAGAGCGCCGACGGAGCACTTGAATCCGCTGTTCGAACCGGGCGGCAGATCCTTTTCCCCGATCGCCGAACAGCCCTGCACATTGGTGACCTTGAGGCCGTCGAAACCGACGACCAGGAGATTGAGATCACCGCTCGCCTTGGTCCCCTCATTCTTCACCGTGGCGGTGATCGCCGTCTTTTTCGAACTGTTGTCGACCGAGATCTTCTCCGGCAGCAGCGTGGTCAGTTTCACCCCCGCCGGAGCCGCGTCCATCGCCTTTCCGCCTTTGCCGCTCCCCGGTCCCTGGTCATCCGCCGAGGCGGTGAAGGAAAGGATCATCACCGCCGAGAAAGATGCCGTGAGCAGCGAACCTGTGACGGCCGTGGCGATGGCCGTCGCACGACGAGAACTCATGTTCGTCCCCCTTGTGTTCCCCTGTATCCCCCTGCGACTGTGCCTGAATTCGCAGTACTTGAAGAGGTACCACAAGATTTCTCCGCACTATGCTGGTACGGCATGAAGTGTGACCATTGTGGGGGTGCAGCGGATTGCCGGGGAATACGGGGAACGTGAGGAGCGGTGGCACTCCGGGGCTATTGGTGACCGGGCGCTATCGGCTGGTCGAGAGTATCGGCCAGGGGGGAATGGGGCGGGTGTGGCGAGCCGCCGACGAAATGCTCGACCGGCAGGTCGCGGTCAAGGAAATGCGCATCGACGGCCTCGACGCGGAGGACACCCGCACCCGCCGTGAGCGCACCCTGCGCGAGGCCCGGGCGACGGCCCGCATCGACCACCCCAACGTCGTGCGTGTCTACGACGTCGTGGACGAGGGCGAACGCCTGTGGATCGTCATGGAGTTGGTCGCCGGCCGCTCCCTGGAACGCGTGCTGGCGGACGACGGCGCACTCGGCCCGCGCGAGGTGGCCCGCATCGGACTCGGCCTGGTGGCCGCCCTGCGCCAGGTGCACGCGGGAGGCGTCCTGCACCGCGACATCAAACCCGGCAACGTACTCGTCGAGCACCGCGGCCGACGCGTCGTGCTCACCGACTTCGGCATCGCCGCGATCCAGGACGCCACGGCGCTCACCGTGGTCGGCATGCTCGTCGGCTCGCCCGACTACATGGCACCCGAGCGCATCTCGGGCCGGCCCCAGGGACCGCCCTCGGACATCTGGTCCCTCGGCGCGACACTCTGCGCCGCACTCGGCGGCCGCTCACCGTTCTCCCGGGACACAACACTGGCGACTCTGCACGCGGTTCTGTACGAGGAGCCCGAACTCCCGTCGGCTGCGGGGCCGTTGCACGACATCCTCGCCGCGCTGCTGCGGAAGCAGCCTGAGGACCGGCCGGGGCTGGATGAGCTGGAGCGGGCTCTGGTGCCGCTGGCGTCTCCGCCGGCGGGACCGGAGGAGCCGGAGGAGCCGGAGGAGCCGGAGGAGCCGGAGGAGCCGGAGGAGCCGGAGGAGCCGGAGGGTGACGAACTGGCCGCTGGGGACGCGGAGTTGGAGGTCCATCAGGAGACATCGCCCGAGGGCTTTCAGGAGACGCCACCCGGGGGCTGTCAGGAGACACCGCCCGAGGTCTATCGAGAGTCGCCGACCCCGGCCTTCCTGGCGCCGTCACTCGTCCGTGCGGCACGAGATCCCCGGCTCTACGACCCCGATCCCGACCTCGACCCAGTCCCCGGCCCCCACCCCGTCGAGGACGCGATACCGACGCAGCGTCCCGCCGTAGAAGAACCGGCCTCCGCCGCCGAGGCCGCCTCCGAGTTGAGCTCCGAGGCCTCGTCCAACAACTCCCGGCGCACTGCCCTACGCAAGGCAGGCGTCTCCCTCGTACGCGCCGAACAAGCCGAAGCGCTGACCCAGCGAAAGCCCGCGCCCAAACCGTCCCGGCCGCCCGCTCCCCGTCCGGCACCACCACGTGTAGCCCTCGGCCCGCACCCGGCCCGCGCGCCCCGCCCCGCCGCTCTGCCGCCCGGCGGTGAACTCCCGGGCCCCGCGCGGCCGTTCACCCCCGAGCGCACGCACCGCATCCGTCGCCGTACCGGACTGATCGCCGCCGCGGCCGTGGTGGTCGCAGGTGCAGTCGTCGGGACGATCCTCGCGAACTCCGGTGGCTCGTCCGGCACTTCATCCACTCCATCCGCTTCGGCGACTTCGGCCGAACCGTCCGCCTCCGCCTCCGCCTCCGTATCCGTATCCCCGTCTCCCACGGTCGAGGGCACCTACCGCCCCCCGACCCTGCCCCCGGGCACGCACCGAGAGGCGGGCGGGTTCGCGTGGGCGACGCCCGCCGGGTGGCGGCGGGATCTGAAGACGGGGGCCGAGGTCCACTACACGTCACCGGACGGGAGCCAGGAGCTGGTCGGCAAGTCGGCGCTCGCCCGGGGCGACCTGATGGAGACCTGGGAGGCCTCGGAGCTGAGCGCGCGCAAGGGGCGGGACTACCGGAAGATCCGCCTCGACAGGACGACGTTCCGCGGTCACCCGGCGGTGAGTTGGGAGTACACGTTCACGCTCAAGGGCGTCCCGTGGCACGCCCGGCTGCTCGGTTTCGACGAGGACGGGAAGTCGTACCAGATCAACACCTGGTACCAGCCGGGCGTGGAGACCCAGGCCCTGAAGACCTACGACAAGGTCAGGAACAGCTTCGTCGTGCTGTGAAAATCGTCAGCGAACTTCCTTGGCGGACTTCCTCAGCCCACGGACACCTTGTCGGTGTCCGTATCCGTGTCGGAGACCGCGGCCGTGACCGCCTTCCCGCCCCGCACCCGCTCCTTGACCACGGAGACCGCCACCACGGCCAACGCGACGAGCAAGGACAGCAGAACGGTCGTACGGCCGCTGCTCTCGCCCTTGGTGTCGGTGAGCATGTAGCCGAGGACGAACACGATCAGGGCGATCGTCGCCCAGGTCAGATACGGGTACAGCCACATCTTCACGACGAGCTTCTCGGGCGACTCGCGCTCGATGATCCGGCGCATGCGCAGCTGGGACGCGCAGATGACCAGCCACACGAACAGGGCCACCGCGCCCGAGGAGTTGACCAGGAAGAGGAAGACGGTGTCCGGGAAGGCGTAGTTGAAGAACACGGCGACGAACCCGAAGACGACGGAGGCGATGATCGCCGCCATCGGTACGCCACGGGACGTGGTGCGGGCGAACGCCTTCGGCGCGTCACCGCGGCCGCCGAGCGAGAAGGCCATGCGGGAGGCCGTGTAGAGGCCGGAGTTGAGGCAGGACAGCACCGAGGTCAGCACGATGAAGTTCATGATCTGACCGGCGTGCGCGATGCCCAGGGAGTCGAGGGCGGCGACGTAGGAGCCCTGCGCCTTGATCGACGGGTCGTTCCACGGGAGCAGGCAGACGACGACGAAGATCGAGCCGAGGTAGAAGATGCCGATGCGCCAGATGATGCTGTTGGTCGACTTGGTGACCGCGCGCTGCGGGTCCTCGGACTCACCGGCGGCCAGCGTGGCGATCTCGCTGCCCATGAAGGAGAAGACGACCAGCAGGACACCGGTCAGGATCGCGCCGGGACCGTTCGGCAGGAAGCCGCCGTGGTCGGTGAGATTGCCGAGGCCCGCCTTGTCGGTGTGGGCGCCGGGCAGCACGCCGAAGACCGCCAGCGCGCCGACGACGATGAACGCGCCGATCGCCACGACCTTGATCCCGGCGAACCAGAACTCGAACTCGCCGTAGGAGCCGACCGATACGAGGTTCGTGGCGGTCAGCACCACCATCACGATGAGCGCCCAGCCCCACTGCGGTACGGCCGGTATCCACCCTTCGAGGATCTTGGCGCCGGCGGTCGCCTCGACGGCGAGCACGACGACCCAGAAGAACCAGTACAGCCAGCCGATCGAGAAACCGGCCCAGCGGCCGAGCGCGCGGTCGGCGTGCGCGGAGAACGAGCCGGAGGTGGGGTTCGCGGCCGACATCTCGCCGAGCATGCGCATCACCAGCACCACGAGCGTGCCGACGAGCGCGTAGGAGAGAAGGATGCCGGGTCCCGCGGTCGCGATGCCCGAACTGGAACCGACGAACAGGCCGGCGCCGATGACGCCGCCGATCGCGATCATCGAAAGATGTCGGTTCTTGAGTCCTGCCTGGAGGCCGGAACCAGAAGTCATGGGGGGATTTCCTTTACGCCGGTTGGGATGCCGGTGGGGGGTGCTCGTACGAGCGGCGTACGAGTCGGTCCAGTGAATCGGAGGTAAAGGAATTCCTGAACCTTTGAATCCAGATCGTTACTTGAGGTTTCCTTGAGGTTGCCAGGCGTTGCCTGTATTTAACGTGGTCGGGCCCCGGAGCTGCTTCCCGGAAACAGCCGTGTCACACTCGACGCATGCGCGTGTATCTCGGCTCCGACCATGCGGGCTTCGAACTCAAGAACCACCTCGTCGAGTGGCTCAAGGACGCGGGCCATGAGCCCGTCGACTGCGGGCCCCACATCTTCGACGCCCAGGACGACTACCCGCCCTTCTGCCTCCGCGCCTCCGAGCGCACGGCCGCCGACCCCGAGGCCCTCGGCATCGTCATCGGCGGCTCCGGCAACGGCGAGCAGATCGCGGCGAACAAGGTGAAGGGCGTGCGTGCGGCCCTCGCCTGGAGCGAGGAGACCGCGTCGCTCGGCCGTCAGCACAACAACGCGAACGTCGTCGCGGTCGGTGCGCGGATGCACACGGAGGAGGAGGCGACGAAGTTCGTCGAGATCTTCGTCGGTACGCCGTTCTCCGAGGACCCGCGGCACATTCGCCGCATCGACATGCTGGCGAAGTACGAGGCGACGGGGGAGCTGCCGGAGATTCCGGCGCACCACCCGCAGCAGTAGGCACGCTTTTCAAGGCCCACCCGTCAACTGACCGAGACGGGTGGGCAGGTGGGAAAGGGAGTTCGTCAGGTGCCAGAGGGGCACACGATTCACCGGCTTGCGCTGGACTACGGCGGTCACTTCACCGGCCGAGCCGTACAAGTCACCAGTCCCCAGGGCAAGTTCAGCGACGCCGCCGCGCTGCTGAACGGCACGGAACTCACCCGCACCGAAGCCCACGGCAAGCATCTCTTCCTCGGTTTCCGTGACGGCGAGTGGATCCACATCCACCTCGGTCTGTTCGGCAAGGTCAACTTCGGCGGAGCCCCCGCACCCCCGCCCACCGACACCGTCCGCCTGCGCCTCGCGAACGACACGTCGTACGTCGATCTCCGCGGCCCCACGACCTGCGCCCTGATCACGGACACCGAGAAGCAGGCGATACACGACCGCCTCGGCCCCGACCCCCTGCGCCCGCCGGAGGACACCGACCCGAGCGCGGCGTACCGGCGCATCTCCCGCAGCCGTACGACGATCGCGGCCCTGCTGATGGACCAGAAGGTCATCGCGGGCGTCGGCAACGTCTACCGAGCCGAGGTGCTCTTCCGGCACGGCATCGACCCGTACCGCGCGGGCAAGGACCTCACGCCCGCCGAGTGGGACGCGATCTGGGCCGACCTCGTCGAGCTGATGCGCGAGGGCGTCCGCAACAACCGCATCGACACCGTCCGCCCCGAACACACCCCCGAGGCGATGGGCCGCCCGCCGCGCGTCGACGACCACGGCGGCGAGGTGTACGTCTACCGCAGGGCGAACCGCCCCTGCCACATCTGTGGCGGCGAGATCCGCACCGCCGACCTCGCCGCCCGCAACTTGTTCTGGTGCCCCGACTGCCAGAAGCCGTAGGGCTGTTACGGATGGTCTAGAACCCGTGCGGCAGCCAGGGCGCGACCGTCGACCCGAACGCCAGCGAGGCCTCGGCCAGCGCCCCCGCCCGCAGCTCCCGCACCCGGCCGGCCCCCGCGAGGGACGCCAGGGACACCCCACCGAGATAGGCGGCGCCCAACTCCCGTACGGACAGGGCGAGATCGGCCGGCTCCTCCGTGCGCTTGCAGGAGGCGGTGCCCTTCGCGTCGCCGGTGAGCCGCCAACGCCCCTCGTTCCAGGGGCAGAAGGCGTCCTCGACCTCGAACACGACGTCCACGGGCGCCTGGTAGGCGCGCGCCTCCAGCGCGGCCCCCAGCTCCACCAGCCGTACGTGCAGCGAGTCCACCTGCCGGATACCGCACCGGCGGATGTCGGAGACCAGATGCTGCCAGGCGTCGTCGACGGGACGGCTGCGCAGCGCGATCTTCCGCGTCAGGTCGATGTCGAAGAGGAACCGCCACAGCGCCGCGTACGACGCCGGGTCCAGCGCCTCCAGATCACGCAGCAGGACTGTCCCCTTGGGACCCTGGACGTCCCACTCGGGCTTGACGAAGTACCGCGTGTAGCCGACGACTTCACCGTCCCGCTCGGCGACCACGCACCGCAGCGGCGAGGACCCCTCCCGCTCGCTCTCCGGGTCCAGCAGCGGCAGGTCCTCCCACCCGGGCCGCCGCGCCGTCATCCCCGGCCGCCCGGCCACCAGCCGCGCGTACACCGCCTCGCACTGGTCGCGTACGGCGGCGGGCTCGGCGTAGCGCAGGCGCACGTCGTCCGTCCCCGGCGGCACCGAGAGCCGCACCCGGTCGGTGTCGATCTCGGCGGTCGTCCGCATCGTCGCGGTGCCGTAGCCGAACCGGCCGTAGATCACCGGCTCGGAGGCCGTCAGGACGGCCAGCGGCTCGCCCCAGGACCGTACGTCGTCCAGCTGCCGGCGCATCATCGACGTCAGGATGCCCCGGCGCCGGTGCGTGGCGGCCACGCTGACCATCGTGACGCCGGCCGCGGGCACCGAGGCGCCGCCGGGCACGGTGAGCCGGAAGCTGAACGCGCCCGCCGTCCCCACGCACGCGTCCCCGTCCCAGACGCCGAGGAAGCGGTCGAACTCGGTGAGCCCCTGCCACAGCTCACGCTCCTCGGGCGACTCCGGGACGCCACCAAAAGCGTTGACAAGGTTGTCGTACCAGGTGTTCCACTCGTCCTGGCGCAGTACCCGCAGCTCGGTCGGCTCGGCCGGTGTGTTTCTCGCAACTGTCCCCATGAGCCATGCCTACCAGGGCATTGCGGGACGAGCCAGGGAATTTCCGCCGGGCGCCACCGCGAGGGCCTCCGGTGAAGTTCACTGTGAAGTTGAACCTCGCAGGGGGGACAAGTGGGACCTCCCGTGCCAAGCGGCTGGTCGGATGGATAGGGTCCCGAACTAATGGCAGCAGGACGAGAGCGGCGCGCGGAGGCCGACACGTTCATGGCCCGGTTGAGGAAGCTGGTTCACCGGGTCCGCACCGGCCTGCGCAGAAGTGCCGTCGACTACTTCCGCGGGGACGGCTCGGACTGGGTCGCGCTGGCCGGGCTGCTGATCACGATCCCGGTGATCGTGGCCATGACCCTCGCCAACCCGGTGTGGTGCTCGCCGAACGCGCTGGTCCTCCCGATCGTCGCGGGCGGCCTGCTGCTGCGCCCCGCGAGCCTGCTCGGTCTGTACGCGGCGGCGGCCACCGGCCTGATCGTGGAGTCGGTGAAGCTCGGCCCGTACACCGAGGGCCCGGCGCGGGTGACCCCGGGCGTGGTGCTCGTGGTGGCCGCGTGCGGTTTCTTCGGGCTGCTGATCGCGCAGTTCCGCAGCCGGGTGGGCGTGCCCTGGCGGCGCGGCGGCACCATGCTCTTCGACCTGCGCGAACGGATCAGGGTGCAGAGCAAGCTCCCGCAGCTGCCGCAGGGCTGGCACCGGGAGATGGCGCTGCGGCCGGCGGGCGGCCAGTCGTTCTCCGGGGACTTCGTGGTCGCGGCCCGGACGAACGGTGGTCGGACCATGGAGGTCGTCCTCACCGACGTCTCCGGCAAGGGCATGGACGCGGGCTCACGCGCCCTGCTCCTCTCCGGCGCCTTCGGCGGCCTGCTCGGCTCGCTGCCCCCGCACGCGTTCCTCCCCGCAGCCAACGGCTATCTGCTCCGCCAGGACTGGGACGAGGGCTTCGCGACCTCGATCCACCTCGTCCTGGACCTCGACTCCGGCGACTACGAACTCTTCTCCGCAGGACACCCGCCGGGCCTCCAGCTCAGCGCGGGCAGCGGCCGCTGGGAGGAGAAGGCGGCGGAAGGGCCACTGCTGGGTGTGTACGACGGCGCGCAGTTCGACCCTGTGAAGGGATCGCTGCGGCCCGGGGACGTGTTGATGCTGTTCACAGACGGTCTGGTGGAGACCTCCGACCGGGACATCGTCGAGGGCATCGACCGCCTCACCGGCGAGGCCGACCGCTATGTCGCCGGCGGCTTCCACGGCGCCGCCTGGCACCTGATCGAGGCGGTCGCCAAGGACGTCAACGACGACCGGGCCCTGCTGCTGGTCTGCCGCGAGGGCCCCACGGCGGCCGCACAGGCCCTGCCCCGATGACCGGCTTCCTCACCCCGGCCGAGGTCGAGACCCTCGCCCGCGCCGCCCACGAGGGCCAGACCGACAAGGCGGGCCGCCCCTACGCCGAGCACCTCCAGGCGGTGGCCGAGGGCGTACGCGCGCGTGGCGGCGACGCCGAGCAGATCGCGGCGGCCTGGCTGCACGACTCCGTGGAGGACGACGCACTCACCGAGCGGTGGCTGAGCGAGGCCGCGCTGAGCCGTCGTACGAAGGACATCGTGCTGGCGGTCACCAAGCGGGCGGGGGAGTCCCTGGAGGCGTACGCGGGGCGCGTTCTCGCGACCCCCGGCGCACTCCTCGTGAAGGAGGCGGACCTGGCGCACAACGCGGACCCGGCCCGCCTCGCGGTCCTCGACGAACCGACCCGGAGACGACTGACCGAGAAGTACGCACGGATGCGCGCACTCCTCGGCCTGAGCGTCCCTGACTAGGCGTCCCCGACCAGCGTCCCTGATCAGGCGTCCCTGATCAGGCGTTGACCGTCTCCCGCGCGGCCTGTTGTCCGTGCGGCTGCTCGAACTGCTCGCGGCCGCGGGCCAGTTCGGCCGCGTCGCGCTTGAACGCCCACTCCATGTCCGGCTCGATCACGAAGCGGAACACCCGGCGTACGGGCGGCGTGCACAGCAGGGTGACGGCGGTGACCGCGAGACCGGTCACCAGGGCGACGCCGTACGGCCGGTGCAGCCAGGCGTGGTCGTACAGGCCCGCGTAACCGGCGCCCTTGATCAGGAAGCCGTGCAGCAGATAGCCGTACAGGGTGCCCGCGCCGAGCGCCGTGAACCAGGTCCTCCGGCTCGGCACCCAGGAGTAGAAGCCGGCGGTCAGCAGCAGCGAGCAGCCGAACATCGCGAGCATCATCACGGGCCCGACCCACCAGGGCGCGCCGAACTCCTGCGCGGAGTCGTGGTGGTAGAACCAGCTCGCGTTCATCCGCGGCACCGCCCACCAGCCGAACAGCACCGCGCCCGCGAACACCGGCACGGACAGGATCCGCATCCCACGGCGGCGCACCAGCTGGAAGTGCTCGGGCTTCAGGACCAGGCCGAGCACGAAGTACGGCAGGAACTGCGCCAGCCGCTGCAGATCGAAGTCGTCGGTCATGGCCGGGGTGCAGGACGCGAGCATGGCGATGCCGAGGGCGATCGGCAGCGGGTGGCGGACCAGTTTCCAGATCGGGGTGGTCAGCCGCCAGATGAACAACGCGCAGAGGAACCAGGTCAGATACAGCGGATCGAGGAGCGTGATCCGCTGGTGCGGGTCGTCGTTGGCGTAGCGGCTGAAGAGCGAGTACGCGATCTCGAAGACGATGTACGGCAGCGCGACCCCGGTGAGGAGCCGCTTCAGGCGGGCGGGGCTCATGTCGAAACTGCGGGAGAAATAGCCGGAGATGACGATGAACGCCGGCATGTGGAAGCTGTACACGACCATGTACAGCCCCTGAAGCACCCTGCTGTCGCCCTTCAGGGGCTCCCAGGAGTGCCCGATGGCGACCAACAGGATCGCCAGGTACTTCGCGTTGTCGAAGAACGCGTCACGCGGTTTGGTCTGTTCGTTCTTTTCGTTCTGTTTGCTCTGTTCGTTCTGGCCCGGGGGCGTGTCAGCGTGGAACATCTGAGGCACCCTAGCGTTGCCTGTGGGAATCGGTGAAACCATCGGACGCGCGTCCGGAATCTGTTCACGATGTCACGATTCATCCCGATCAAAAGGCGCAAAAGGGCACACGGGGAAGGTCTGTTCGTGTGCGCATGCCAATAGTGCGAACGAACTGCGAACGCGTCTCTTCCGAACCTTTGCGACCAACGATGCGTCACCCGCCGCATACGTGGGCCGCGTTGGTGGCACGATGGTTCTGGCGGGGTGCGCGGGTTGCGACCCCGGGCCGGGAGTGCGGACCGACCGAGGGTGTGATCAGTTGTGGCCATTTCACTGTCTGTGGTGCTGCTGTTGGCGATCATCCTGGTGGTGTTGATCCGAGGGGGATCGATCAAGGCGGGCCCAGCCATAGTCGCGATCCTCTTCGGCTTCTTCCTCGCCTCGACCGGCATGGCGCCATCCATCAACCGGTTCATAAACTCGCTGGCGGAGACGATCAACTCGATCAGCTTCTGAGATCCGAGATCCGAGATCCCCGATCCGAGATCTACGATCTGCCATCTGATCGGCTTCTGAGTCCTGACCGGGGTCGAGACCCCGGGAACGACTCAGGGCCAGGTCGAGGAGTGATCCTCCGGCCTGGCCCTGAGATGTCTGGAGCGGGCGACGGGAATCGAACCCGCGTAGCTAGTTTGGAAGACTAGTGCTCTACCATTGAGCTACGCCCGCACGCGACGCGCCGCAGGTCAGAAGACCGCGGCACAGAAGGCATCGTAGCGGTTCGGGCGGCCTCCGCGCACACCGCATTCCCCATGCCCCTCCCGGCGCCCCGGCGCTCGCCCCGGCGCTCGTGAAATGCGGCGGCTCCACCGCCTGCGGGCATGTACCCTACGTGTCGCACCAGACGGGGTGTGGCGCAGCTTGGTAGCGCGTCCGCTTTGGGAGCGGAAGGCCGTGGGTTCAAATCCCGCCACCCCGACCACCTGCCGGACCTTCGGGACCGGTACCACCGGACCTCCGGGACCGGTACCACACGAGTACCTCGCCAGATCGCCTTTTGGGGGGTCTCGTCGCTGCGGCTACTATGCAAGCTGCGCGCCCGTGTGTCTCTCACACTCTGAAGTCCTCCGGGCGACCAGAAACCGCCGGACCTGTCTGGGTCCGCAACCCAAGAAGTCAGCCCCCAAGGAGACCGAACCGTGAAGAGCGCCGTGGAGACCCTGAACCCGACCCGGGTTCGGCTCAGCATCGAGGTGCCCTTCGAGGAGCTCAAGGACAGCCTCGACGCGGCGTACAAGAAGATCAACCAGCAGGTCACGGTGAAGGGCTTCCGGAAGGGCAAGATCCCGGCGCGCGTCATCGACCAGCGGTTCGGCCGCGGTGCGGTCCTGGAGGAGGCGGTCAACGACGCGCTTCCGAAGTTCTACACCGAGGCGGTCAACGAGGCGGAGCTCAACCCGCTCGGCCAGCCCGAGGTCGACATCACGGAGCTGAAGGACGGCGAGACGCTGAACTTCACCGCCGAGGTCGACATCCGCCCGACCATCGAGATCCCGGACTACTCGGGCATCGAGGTCGAGGTCGACGCCGTAGAGGTCAGCGAAGAGGACATCGACGAGTCCGTCGAGCAACTCCGCGAGCGCTTCGCGGCGACCTCCCCGGTCGAGCGCGCCGCCGTCGACGGTGACGTCGTCACCCTCGACCTGGAGGCCAAGGTCGACGGCGAGGTCCTCGAGGACGGCGTCGCCGAGGGCGTCTCCTACACCATCGGTTCCGGCGAGCTGCTCGAAGGCATCGACGAGGCCGTGACCGGCCTGGAGGCCGGTGGCGAGGCCACCTTCGCCTCCGAGCTCAAGGGCGGCTCCGCGGCCGGCCAGGAGGCCCAGGTCACCGTCAAGGTCACCCAGGTCGCCGCCCGCGAACTGCCCGCGCTGGACGACGAGTTCGCACAGCTCGCCTCCGAGTTCGACACCCTGGAGGAGCTGCGCGCGGACAGCCGCAAGCGCCTCGAGAACATGAAGCAGTACGACCAGGCCACGCAGGCCCAGGAGCGCGTCCTGGAGAAGCTGCTGGAGCTCGTCGAGGTGCCCGTCCCCGAGAAGCTGCTCGAGGACGAGATCAACACCCGCAAGCACAACCTGGAGCACCACCAGCTCGGTCAGATGGGCCTCGACCTCGAGAAGTACCTCGAGATCCAGGGCAAGACGGCCGAGGAGTTCGACACCGAGACCAAGGACGCCGCGGTCAAGGGCATCAAGACGCAGTTCGTCCTCGACGAGCTCGTCAACAAGGAGAAGCTGAACGTCAACCAGGAGGAGCTCACCGAGCACCTCATGCGGCGCGCGGCCTCCTCCGGCATGTCCCCCGACCAGTTCGCCCAGGCCGTCGTCGAAGGCGGCCAGGTCCCGCTCCTGGTCGGCGAGGTGGCCCGCGGCAAGGCCCTGGCGGTCGTCGTGGAGGCGGCCACGGTCAAGGACACCAACGGCGAGGTCGTGGACCTCGACGACGAGGACGACGAGACGGCGGAGACGGCCACGGAGACGGCTGAGGCCGCTACCGAGGCGTAATTAGCCGAACGAGGGGCCCCGGGGATGCGACAAGCCCCGGGGCCCTTTGTCATACCGTCCACGGGGGCGCCCTGAAGGGGCGCGGGGAACGGCGCGACAAGCCCTCACCGACCCGCAGCCCCGATAACAAGCGCACCCACCCCACCCCAGGGGATTCTGCTCAGGCCAGCGCAGCGCGATGTGCTGACAGCGAACAGTTCCCTTTGCGGGATTCTCCGAAGGGACCCGCGCGTTAGGGTCCATGAATACGAGGGCAGGGGAGTCCCCGTTGCCCCCGGCAGTACACGTGAGACGGCCCGGCGCCGTCGTAAAGACGAGCAGGTGGATACGTGACGAATCTGATGCCTACAGCCGCCGGCGAGCCCTCTATCGGTGGCCTCGGCGACCAGGTCTACAACCGGCTGCTCGGTGAGCGGATCATCTTCCTCGGCCAGGCGGTCGACGACGACATCGCCAACAAGATCACCGCGCAGCTCCTCCTCCTTGCCGCCGACCCCGACAAGGACATCTACCTCTACATCAACAGCCCCGGCGGCTCGATCACGGCCGGCATGGCGATCTACGACACCATGCAGTTCATCAAGAACGACGTGGTGACCATCGCCATGGGCCTCGCCGCCTCCATGGGCCAGTTCCTTCTCAGCGCGGGTACCCCGGGCAAGCGCTTCGCGCTGCCGAACGCCGAGATCCTGATCCACCAGCCCTCCGCCGGCCTGGCCGGTTCGGCCTCCGACATCAAGATCCACGCGGAGCGGCTGCTGCACACCAAGCGGCGCATGGCCGAGCTCACGTCCCAGCACACGGGCCAGAGCATGGAGCAGATCACCCGCGACTCGGACCGCGACCGCTGGTTCGACGCGCTCGAGGCCAAGGAGTACGGCCTCATCGACGACGTGATTCCCACGGCCGCCGGTATGCCGGGCGGCGGCGGTACCGGGGCCTGAGGCCCCAGACAGCCCCCAGCCGACCGCCTCAGCCCCTAGGAGAGAGACAGTGAACGACTTCCCCGGCACCGGCCTGTACGACCGCGCACGCGCCGAATACACGGCCCCCGCCGCCGAGTCCCGTTACGTGATCCCCCGCTTCGTCGAGCGCACCTCGCAGGGCGTCCGTGAGTACGACCCGTACGCGAAGCTCTTCGAGGAGCGCGTGATCTTCCTCGGTGTCCAGATCGACGACGCGTCGGCCAACGACGTCATGGCGCAGCTGCTGTGCCTGGAGTCGATGGACCCCGACCGCGACATCTCGATCTACATCAACAGCCCGGGCGGCTCCTTCACGGCCCTGACTGCGATCTACGACACGATGCAGTTCGTGAAGCCCGACGTCCAGACGGTCTGCATGGGCCAGGCGGCGTCCGCCGCCGCCGTCCTGCTGGCGGCCGGTACGCCGGGCAAGCGCATGGCGCTGCCGAACGCCCGCGTGCTGATCCACCAGCCCTACAGCGAGACCGGCCGGGGCCAGGTCTCCGACCTCGAGATCGCGGCCAACGAGATCCTCCGCATGCGTGCCCAGCTGGAGGACATGCTGGCCAAGCACTCGACCACCCCGCTGGACAAGATCCGCGAGGACATCGAGCGCGACAAGATCCTCACGGCCGAGGACGCCCTGTCGTACGGCCTGATCGACCAGATCATCTCCACCCGGAAGATGAACAACGCCGACGTCCGCTGACCCGGACCCTGTATCGTCCACCACCCCTCGGCACGGTCCACGTGGAAGTGAACCGTGCCAAGGGGGGCCCGAACGGGGGGCCCGGCAAGGTACCGTCGGACATAAGGCAGCACCAGGAGCCGCTGGACCTAGGCGTCTCCCAGGCGAAGGGGAAGCACACCGTGGCACGCATCGGTGACGGCGGCGATCTGCTCAAGTGCTCGTTCTGCGGCAAGAGCCAGAAGCAGGTCAAGAAGCTCATCGCAGGGCCCGGTGTGTACATCTGCGACGAGTGCATCGACCTCTGCAACGAGATCATCGAGGAAGAACTCGCGGAGACGAGCGAGGTCCGCTGGGAGGAACTTCCCAAGCCCCGCGAGATCTACGAGTTCCTCGAGGGGTACGTCGTCGGCCAGGAGTCGGCGAAGAAGGCACTCTCGGTCGCGGTGTACAACCACTACAAGCGCGTCCAGGCAGGTGAGAACGGCGGCGGCCAGAGCCGCGAGGACGCCATCGAGCTGGCGAAGTCCAACATCCTCCTGCTCGGCCCCACGGGCTCGGGCAAGACCCTCCTCGCCCAGACCCTGGCCCGCATGCTGAACGTGCCGTTCGCGATCGCCGACGCAACCGCGCTCACGGAGGCGGGCTATGTCGGCGAGGACGTCGAGAACATCCTGCTGAAGCTCATCCAGGCCGCTGACTACGACGTCAAGAAGGCCGAGACGGGCATCATCTACATCGACGAGATCGACAAGGTGGCTCGCAAGAGCGAGAACCCGTCGATCACTCGTGACGTGTCGGGCGAGGGCGTCCAGCAGGCCCTGCTGAAGATCCTGGAGGGCACGACGGCCTCGGTCCCGCCGCAGGGCGGCCGTAAACACCCCCACCAGGAGTTCATCCAGATCGACACGACGAACGTCCTGTTCATCGTGGGCGGCGCCTTCTCGGGTCTGGAGAAGCTCATCGAGTCCAGGGCCGGCGCCAAGGGCATCGGCTTCGGCGCGACGATCCGCTCCAAGCGGGAGTTGCAGGCCAAGGACCAGTTCGAGGACGTCATGCCCGAGGACCTGGTGAAGTTCGGCATGATCCCCGAGTTCATCGGCCGCCTGCCCGTCATCACCTCGGTCCACAACCTGGACCGCGAGGCCCTGCTCCAGATCCTCATCGAGCCGCGCAACGCACTCGTCAAGCAGTACGAGCGCCTCTTCGAACTCGACGGTGTGGAGCTGGACTTCGAGCGCGAGGCCCTCGAAGCCATCGCCGACCAGGCCATCCTCCGCCAGACCGGCGCCCGCGGCCTGCGCGCCATCATGGAGGAAGTCCTCCAGGGCGTCATGTACGAGGTCCCGTCCCGCAAGGACGTGGCCCGGGTCGTCATCACGGCGGACGTCGTCCTGTCGAACGTCAACCCGACCCTGATCCCGCGCGACGCCCGAGGCCGCGGCCCGGGCGAGCAGAAGACGGCGTAGCCGACAGTCTCCGTACGACACGAAGGGTGCCCGGTCAGTCAACTGACCGGGCGCCCTTCGTAGTTGAGGCCTCCGGGTCGTACCCGAGGCCTCCGGGGCTAGATCTTCACCCGGACTTCCTTGCGCAGCTTGGTGGTCATGTCGACGGCGGTGTCCTTCGACACGTCGGCCGTGTTGTCGCCGGGGGAGACCATGGCGATGGTGCTGTAGTCGGCCCAGGCGCAGAACCAGTCGGTCTGCTGCTTCTTGGTCAACTGGTTGGTCGCCTTGGTCGCCTGGCACTTCATGACCGCGCCGTCGACGTCGACCGACTCGGGCTGCCCGACCAGTTCGCTCCCGCCCGTCGAGCTGCTGCTGGAGGAGTTGCTCTCCTTGACGTCCTTCTGGATGTCCGCGAAGAACGCGTCCAGGGCCTTCTGCGGATCGGCGATCTTGCCGTAGGCGCCGATGACTGAGATGCCCTTGGCCGTGAGCAGCTCGGTCTGGCTGGGCGCGGTGGTGGGGTCGTCCGGGTCGTAACCGCTCAGGTCCGCCGTCGAGTAGGCGCCGAAGACGGCGGTGCCGTTCTTGACGCCGCTCTTCTCCAGGTCCTTCACGGTCGACGAGCCGCTGTCGCTGGTGTCGCCGTCCTTGGTCGCCCGGTTGTAGTCGCCGAGCACCTTCGCCGGCGTCGTCAGCTTGTGGGCACCGTCGTCCGTGAGACCGGACGCCCCGCTGTAGCCGAGGACGAAGTACACGCCCACACCGATGGCGGCCACGACCGCCACCGCGCCGATGATGAGCCCGGTCTTCTTCTTCCCGCCGGGCGCCGGCGGCTGCGGAACGCCGTACGGGGGCTGCCCGTAAGGGGGTTGGCCATACGGCGCCTGCTGGCCGTACGGCGGCTGCGGCTGGCCGTAGGCCCCCTGCGAAGGCTGGGGCTGCTGCGGGTAGCCGTACCCGGGCTGGGCGGGGGGAGCCTGCTGGGGGTAGCCGTAACCGGGCTGGGGGGCGCCCTGCGGCGCCTGCTGGGGAGGCTGCCCGTAAGGACCCGGCTGACCGTACGGACCGGGCTGCTGAGGCTGCCCGCCGTACGGGCCCGGCTGGTTGTAGCTCATTTCTGGGTTCCCCTCCAGATGCTTATGTGATCCCGACATCCTGGCCCAGTCACAGGAAGCGCAGAGCATCGGGGGGCGCACCGTTACAGAACAAACGCGTTTCGGGACACCCCCGCGACACCCCTAAACTGGGCCCGTGACCGAGAACGCTCAGCAGCAGCCACCAGCGCCCGACTCCGAACTGCCGACCCAGTACGCGCCGGCCGATGTAGAGGGGCCGCTGTACGAGCGCTGGGTGGAGCGGGGTTACTTCGAGGCGGACGCGAAGAGCGAGAAGCCGCCGTACACGATCGTCATCCCGCCGCCGAACGTCACGGGCAGCCTGCACCTCGGGCACGCCTTCCAGCACACGCTCATGGACGCGTTGACCCGTCGTAAGCGCATGCAGGGTTACGAGTCGCTGTGGCTGCCGGGCATGGACCACGCGGGCATCGCCACCCAGAACGTCGTCGAGCGCGAGCTCGGCAAGGAGGGCAAGTCCCGGCACGACCTGGGCCGTGAGGCGTTCGTCGAGCGCGTCTGGCAGTGGAAGGACGAGTACGGCGGCAAGATCCTCGGCCAGATGCGCCGGCTCGGCGACGGCGTCGACTGGAGCCGCGAGCGCTTCACCATGGACGAGGGCCTGTCCCAGGCCGTCCAGACCATCTTCAAGCGGCTCTACGACGACGAGTTGATCTACCGCGCCGAGCGCATCATCAACTGGTGCCCGCGCTGTCTCACCGCGATCTCGGACATCGAGGTCGAGTACCAGGACGACGACGGCGAGCTCGTCTCCATGAAGTACGGGGAGGGGGACGACACCATCGTCGTCGCCACCACCCGCGCCGAGACGATGCTCGGCGACACCGCCGTCGCCGTCCACCCGGACGACGAGCGGTACAAGCACCTGGTCGGCCGGCACATCAAGCTGCCGCTCACCGACCGCACCATCCCGGTCGTCGCCGACACCCACGTCGACCCCGAGTTCGGCACCGGCGCGGTCAAGGTGACCCCGGCCCACGACCCGAACGACTTCGCCATCGGCCAGCGGCACGACCTGGAGTCGCTGACCGTCATGGACGAGCGCGGTGTCATCACCGTCCACGGCCCCTTCGAGGGTCTGGACCGCTTCGAAGCCCGCTCCGCGATCGTCGCCGCGCTGCGCGCCGACGGCCGGATCGTCGCCGAGAAGCGGCCGTACGTCCACTCCGTCGGCCACTGCTCGCGCTGCAAGACGACCATCGAGCCGCGGTTGTCCATGCAGTGGTGGGTCAAGGTCGCCCCGCTCGCGAAGGCCGCCGGCGACGCGGTCCGCGACGGCCGCGTCAAGATCCACCCCCAGGAGATGGAGAAGCGCTACTTCGACTGGGTCGACAACCTCCACGACTGGTGTATTTCACGGCAGTTGTGGTGGGGGCACCGCATTCCCGTCTGGTACGGCCCCGACGGCGAGGTCGTCTGCGTCGGCCCCGACGAGGAGCCGCCCAGCGGTGAGGGCTGGACCCAGGACTCCGACGTCCTGGACACCTGGTTCTCGTCCGGTCTGTGGCCCTTCTCGACCCTCGGCTGGCCCGAACAGACCCCGGATCTCAAGAAGTTCTACACAACGGACGTCCTGCTCACCGGCCACGACATCATCTTCTTCTGGGTCGCTCGGATGATGATGTTCGGCCTGTACGCGATGGACGGCGAGGTCCCCTTCAAGACCATCGCGCTGACCGGCCTGGTCCGCGACCAGTTCGGCAAGAAGATGTCCAAGTCCTCGGGCACGGCGGTCGATCCGCTGGACTGGATGAACGCGTACGGCTCCGACGCCGTCCGCTTCACGCTGGCTCGCGGCGCCAACCCCGGCACCGACGTGCCGATCGGCGAGGACTGGGTCCAGGCGTCCCGGAACTTCGCCAACAAGATCTGGAACGCCACGCGCTTCGCGCTGATGAACGGCGCCACGATCGAGGGCGACCTGCCGCCCGCCGAGCAGCTGTCGGCCACGGACCGCTGGATCCTCTCCCGTCTCAACAAGACGGTGTCCCAAGTCGACGCGCTCTACGACGACTTCCAGTTCGCCAAGCTTTCGGATGCCCTCTACCACTTCGCGTGGGACGAAGTCTTCGACTGGTACGTCGAGTTGTCCAAGACGACGTTCATCGCGGGCGGCGAGCCGGCCGAGGTCTCCAAGCGCGTCCTGGGCGAAGTCCTCGACGTCACCCTGAAGTTGCTGCACCCGATCGTCCCGTTCGTCACGGAGACGCTCTGGACCACGCTCACGGGCGGCGAGTCGGTCGTCATCGCGGACTGGCCGAAGGCTGTGCTGGTTCCTGGGGCTGACGCCCCGGGTGGCTTCCGTGACGCACCGGCCGAGAAGGAGATCGAGACCCTCCAGCAGGTCATCACCGAGGTCCGCCGTTTCCGCGCCGACCAGGGCCTCCAGCCCGGCCAGCGCGTCCCGGCCCGCCTCACGCTGGACGGCACGGCACTGGCCCCCCACGAGGCCGCCATCCGTCAACTCCTGCGCCTCCAGCCGGAAGGCGACGACTTCGCGGCGACGGCGACCCTCCCGGTCGGCGGCGCCACGGTCGCCCTCGACCTCTCCGGCACGATCGACGTCGCGGCGGAGCGGAAGCGCCTCGCGAAGGACCTCGCCGCCGCCGAGAAGGAGAAGTCCCAGGCAACGGCCAAACTCGGCAACGAGGCATTCCTGGCCAAGGCCCCGGACAACGTGGTCGACAAGATCCGCGGCCGCCTGTCCAAGGCGGACGAGGACATCGCCCGTATCAAGGCCCAGCTGGAGAGCTTGCCGCAGGCGTAGGGATCCGTAGCCAGGTGAAGGGCCCCGGTGCTTTTTAAGCGCCGGGGCCCTTCATTCCCCAGGGGCGCGGGGAACTGCGCGACCAGCCCCCACCGGGCCCGCAGACGAACGAACCGCCCAACCTCCGTAGACTGACCCACGTGACTGACAGCGACCCGTTCGACGAGATCATCGAGGCCGAGACCGACCGCGACCCCGACCTCGCGGTCATCGAGGCCGGCAGCCGCACCCTACGAGCCCAAGGCACCGGCGCCCCCCAGGCAGACGTCCCCGGCCGCCCGGAAGACCCCGCCCTGGACAAGGCCCTCCGCACCGTAGAGGCCGACCTCGCCACCCGCTGGGGCGAGACCAAGCTGGAGCCCTCGGTCAGCCGTATCGCCGCGCTGATGGACGTCCTGGGCGACCCGCAGCGGTCGTACCCCTCGATCCACATCACCGGCACGAACGGCAAGACATCCACGGCCCGCATGATCGAGGCCCTGCTCGGCGCCTTCGAGCTGCGGACCGGCCGCTACACCTCGCCGCACGTGCAGTCGATCACCGAGCGCATCAGCCTCGACGGCGCCCCGATCTCCGCCGAGCGCTTCATCGAGACGTACGAGGACATCAAGCCGTACGTCGAGATGGTGGATGCCCAGCAGGAGTTCCGGCTGTCGTTCTTCGAGGTGCTGACGGGCATGGCGTACGCCGCGTTCGCGGACGCGCCCGTCGATGTGGCCGTCGTGGAGGTCGGGATGGGCGGGACCTGGGACGCCACGAACGTCATCGACGCCGACGTCGCCGTGGTCACGCCCATCGATCTCGACCACACCGACCGCCTCGGTGGGACGACCGGCGCGATCGCCACCGAGAAGGCCGGGATCATCAAGCAGGACGCGACCGTGATCCTCGCGCAGCAGCCGGTGGACGCGGCGCAGGTGCTGCTGAAGAAGGCCGTCGAGGTGGACGCGACCGTGGCCCGGGAGGGCCTGGAGTTCGGGGTCGTGTCCCGGAGCGTCGCGGTCGGCGGACAGCTCATCAACCTGCGCGGCCTCGGTGGCGAGTACGAGGAGATCTACCTCCCGCTCCACGGCCCGTACCAGGCGCACAACGCGGCCGTCGCCCTCGCCGCCGTGGAAGCCTTCTTCGGTGTCGGTGCCCAGCGGCCCGATCCGCTCGCGATCGACACCGTGCGGAAGGCGTTCGCGTCGGTCACCTCGCCGGGGCGGCTGGAGGTGGTGCGGCGGTCGCCGACCGTTGTGCTGGACGCGGCGCACAACCCGGCGGGCGCCCGTGCAACCGCCGAGGCCGTGGCCGAGGCATTCGACTTCAGTCGGCTGATCGGTGTCATCGGGGCCAGCGGGGACAAGGACGTGCGCGGGCTGCTGGAGGCCTTCGAGCCGATGTTCGCCGAGGTCGTCGTCACGCAGAACTCCAGTCATCGCGCGATGGACGTGGACGAGCTGGCGGGGATCGCCGTCGAGGTGTTCGGCGACGAGCGCGTGCAGGTCGAGCCGCGGTTGCCGGACGCCCTGGAGGCCGCGATCACGCTGGCCGAGGAGGACGGCGAGTTCGCGGGCGGCGGTGTGCTCGTCACCGGTTCCGTCATCACCGTCGGTGAGGCCCGACTGCTCCTGGGGAGGGGCTGACTTCCGTGCGTACGCTCTGTTCTTCGACGCTGATCGGCGAGTTCTTCGTGATCGGTTTCGCCGGGCTCGTGGCCATGAAGGACCCGGATCTGACCACCTCCACCGTGTGGACGGTGTGCGGGATCGCCATGTTCCTGTCCGTCGCGCTGTGCGGCGTGGTGACCCGGCCGGCCGGCATCGTGCTGGGCTGGGCGCTGCAGATCGCGCTGATCGCGTCGGGCTTCGTGGTGCCGTCCATGTTCTTCCTCGGGGTGATCTTCGCGGCCCTGTGGTGGGCCTCGGTCCACTACGGCCGGAAGATCGACGAGGCGAAGGCGCGGTTCGCGGCGCAGGCCGCGCAGGCCGACTCCACTACACCTGACGCTGCGTAATGGACGCATGGACACGCCCTGTAGCCTCGGGCTTGTCGTGAGACGTCCCGCACCATCATGATCCGAAGGAGTCCCCTCGTGACCCAGCGCACCCTCGTCCTGCTCAAGCCCGACGCCGTACGTCGTGGCCTGACCGGCGAGATCATCAGCCGGATCGAGCGCAAGGCCGGCTGGCAGATCACCGCGCTGGAGCTGCGCACCCTGGACCAGGACACCCTGGAGCAGCACTACGGCGAGCACAAGGGCAAGGTCTTCTACGAGCCGCTGGTGGAGTTCATGGCCTCCGGTCCCGTCGTCGCCCTGATCGTCGAGGGCGAGCGGGTCATCGAGGGCGTGCGCCAGCTGGCCGGTCCGACCGACCCGATCGCGGCCGCCCCGGGTTCGATCCGCGGGGACTTCGGGGTCATCGTGCGGGAGAACCTGATCCACGCCTCGGACTCGGAGGAGTCCGCCGAGCGCGAGGTGAAGATCTTCTTCCCGGGACGCGTCTGAATCTCCATCAGTAACCCACATGCCTGACCAGGGACGGCCGCGTTTTTCCGGCCGTCTCTTGGCATATGCGTGCCGATCGGGGGAACGAGTGCCCCCGTTGGGCCGTCTCCACAAGCGAGGCAGCGCCTCACATGCTGACAATGGCGAAGACCCTCGCGCAGTGTTCGTGATGGCGCGTCTACGATGGAAGCCTTCACGTCACAGCACCCACTTCGCCGACCTGAAAAGCCCTCAAAAGCTCCCAGGAAGGCCAGACGAATCCTGATGGGGAACTCAATGTCGTTCATCGGCCGTGACATGGCTGTCGACCTCGGGACCGCCAACACGCTGGTGTACGTCAGGGGTCGCGGGATCGTACTCAACGAGCCGTCCGTCGTCGCGATCAACACCAACACCGGTGGCATTCTCGCGGTCGGCTCCGAAGCCAAGAAGATGATCGGGCGCACGCCCGGCAACATCGTTGCCGTACGTCCGCTGAAGGACGGTGTCATCGCCGACTTCGAGATCACCGAGCGCATGCTCCGCTACTTCATCCTGAAGATCCACAAGCGGCGCTATCTCGCCCGCCCCCGTGTCGTCGTCTGTGTGCCCTCGGGCATCACGGGCGTCGAGCGCCGTGCCGTCATCGAGGCGTCGTCCCAGGCCGGGGCCCGCCAGGTGCACATCATCGAGGAGCCCATGGCCGCGGCCATCGGTTCCGGCCTGCCGGTCCACGAGGCCACGGGCAACATGGTGGTGGACATCGGCGGCGGCACCACGGAGGTCGCGGTCATCTCGCTCGGTGGCATCGTCACCGCCCAGTCCATCCGCGTCGCGGGCGACGAGTTGGACAACGCGATCATCCAGCACATCAAGAAGGAGTACTCGCTCCTCCTGGGTGAGCGGACGGCTGAGCAGATCAAGATCACGATTGGTTCCGCGTACGACCTCGACGATGACCAGCACACCGAAATCCGCGGCCGGGACCTGGTCTCCGGCCTTCCGAAAACCGTCGTCATCTCGGCCGGCGAAGTCCGCAAGGCGATCGAGGAGCCGGTCAACGCGATCGTCGACGCGGTGAAGACGACCCTAGACAAGTGCCCGCCGGAGCTCTCCGGCGACATCATGGACCGCGGAATCGTTCTGACCGGCGGTGGAGCCCTGCTGAAGGGTCTCGACGAGCGGCTGCGCCGGGAGACCGGAATGCCGATCCACATCGCCGAGGATCCGCTGGACAGCGTGGCGCTCGGCTCCGGCAAGTGCGTCGAGGAGTTCGAGGCGCTCCAGCAGGTTCTGGACGCCCAGCCGCGCAGATGACGTAACGCTTCGATTCCGCCGTACTGGATGATCTCCTCTCGTGCGGCGGATCGTTGATACGGAGGCATAGGCTCCGTCATAGGCCTCCATTCACATCTGACGGGGCCTCCGTACACACACCTGCATACCCGAACCTCTGCACATTTCTATGAGGAAGGCACGGCCGCCGCACGTGAGGGACACACGAGAGAGCCGGCTGCTCCTGGTGCTGCTGATCGCCGTAGCGTTCGCGTTGATCACGGTGGACATCCGGGGAGGGCAGGACTCACCGGTCGACGGTGCCCGCCGGGCCGCGGCCACCGTGTTCGGCCCGATCGAGAACGGCGTGTCGTCCGCCGTCGACCCGGTCGGTGACGCGGTCTCCGCGGTCCGCGACTCCGGTGAGCGGCACGACCGGCTCGCCGTCCTGGAGAAGGAGAACGCGGCCCTCAAGGCGAAACTCGGCAGCGACGACCGCAACCGCAGCCGCCTGACCCAGCTCGACAAGATGCTGAAGGTGGCCGGCGAGGGCCAGTACGGCATCAAGGGCGCCCAGGTCATCGCGATAGGAGCCGCCCAGAGCTTCTCCTGGACGATCACCATCGACGTCGGCGCCAACGACGGCATCAAGCGCGACATGACCGTCCTGAACGGCAACGGACTGGTGGGCCGGGTGACGACCGTCGGCCCCGACACCGCCACCGTCCTCCTCGCCAACGACCCCGACTTCACCGTCGGCACCCGGATGGAGGACAGCGACGAACTCGGCTTCGCCTCCGGCGAGGGCGACGGACCGCTGCGCGTCGAACTCCTCAACGGCAAGGCCGAGGTGAAGAAGGGCGACCGGCTCGTCACCTTCGGCTCGCAGGCCGACAAGCCCTTCGTGCCCGGCGTCCCGGTCGGTGTCGTCTCCCGCGTCGACCCCTCCGGCGGCGGCCTGACCCGCACGCTGTACGTCACGCCGTACGTCAACTTCACCAAGCTCGACATCGTCGGCGTGGTCGTGGAGGCCCCGAAGAAGGACCCGCGTGACACGGTCCTGCCGGCGAAGCCCAAGCCGACCCCGATCCCGACGGTGACCGTCACGGTCACCCCGTCCGCGAACGCGCCGGTCGACGGCCAGCAACAGCAGTAGGAGCCCCTCCCCATGCGTGTCAACCGGATCCTGCTCTCCGTGCCGCTGGTCGTCGTCGCCCTCGTGATCCAGGTGAGCGTCCTCGCCCGCCTCCACCTCCCGGGCGCCGTCCCCGACCTGCTGCTCCTCACCGTCCTCGGCCTGGCCATGGTCTACGGCCATGTCGCGGGCGCCCTCATCGGCTTCGGCGCGGGCCTCCTCGCCGACCTGGCCCCGCCCGCCGACCACGCGGCCGGCCGCTACGCGCTCGTGCTGTGCGTCATCGGCTACCTCGCGGGCCTCGCGAAGCCGGAGAACGGCCGCCTGAAGTCGGCGACCGGCCCGATGGCCGTCGTGGTCGCCGCCGCGATCGGCGCCACCCTGCTCTACGCCGGTGTCGGCGCCCTCGTCGGCGACACCGCGGCCCGCCATGTGGGCCTGGGCAGCCTGCTGTTCACGGCCTCCCTGTACGACCTGCTGCTCGCCCCGTTCGTCGTCCCCGGGATCATGGCGCTGGCCCGGCGCGCCGACAACGACCCGCTCGCGGAGACCAACGCCGCCAAGTCGGCCGACATCTCCTCGGGTTGGCTCTCCTCGGGCACCGGCCTGAAGATCGGCGGCCAGCGCGGCGGACTGAGGATGAAGACCGCACGCGCGCGCGTGGCCCGTGCGGGACGTATCAAGGGGGTCAAGAGGCTTTGACCACCGGGGAGTTGGGCCACGGACTCACAGGTCCGTCGTATATGACTCATACACGCATCGTGTACACGCACTGAGAGGGGGAGGCAGCACAAGTGACCAACATCCCGGAGACCGGTCGGACTCCACGGGTTCAGATCAGGCTCGTCGTCATCCAGATTCTCGTCCTCTCCCTCCTCGGCACCCTCGGCGGGCGCCTCTGGTACCTGCAGATCCGTGAGGGCGCCGCGTACCAGAAGGAAGCGTCCGGCAACCACGTCCAGCAGGTCGTCGAGCCCGCGGTACGCGGTTCGATACTGGACGCGCGCGGTGTGCCCCTCGCCGACAACGAGACCCGGCTCGTGGTCTCCGCCTCCCGCACCGACCTGCTGAAGCAGGCGGACGACGGCAAGGCCGTCCTCACCAAGCTGGCCGGCGTGCTGGGCCTGAAGCCCGCGGACGTCATCCAGAAGGTCCGGCTGTGCGACGCGAAGACCCCGCAGCCCTGCTGGAACGGCTCGCCCTACCAGCCCATCCCGATCACCGACGAGGCCACCGCCAAGCAGGCCCTGCAGATCCGCGAGCGCGCCGAGGACTTCCCCGGCATCACCGCCGAGCCCGAGGCCGTACGGCGTTACGCGGCCCCCGGCGACGCCAACGCGGCGCAGGTCCTCGGCTACCTCTCGCCGGTCACCGACGACGAGATCACCCAGGCCAAGGACTCCGACTCGCCGTATCTGCGCTCCGACCAGGTCGGCCGCTCGGGCCTTGAGCGCGAGTACGACAAGGAGCTGCGCGGCAAGGCCGGCGTCACCCGCTACGAGGTCGACAACCTCGGCCGTGTCATCGGCAAGGCCAAGTCCGATGCGGCGCAGCCCGGTTCGAACCTCGTCACCAGCATCGACGCCCGCGTGCAGCGCGTCGCCGAGTACCAGCTGGACAAGGCGATGAAGACCGCCCGCCAGCAGTTCGACAAGATCACCGGCGAGAACTACAAGGCCGACTCCGGTGCCGTCGTCGTGATGGAGGCCAAGACCGGCCGGATCGTCGCCATGGCGTCCGCGCCGACGTACGACCCGAACGTCTGGGTCGGCGGCATCTCCGCCAAGGACTACAAGCAGCTCACCGGCAAGAACTCCGACTACCCGCTCCTCAACAGGGCCATACAGGGTCAGTCGGCGCCCGGTTCGACGTTCAAGGTGGTCTCCACGGCCGCCGCGGTCGAGGCCGGCTACGCGTGGGACGGCGGCTACCCCTGCACCAGTTCGTACTCGGTGGGCGGCCAGGTCTTCAAGAACTTCGAGGGCGAGAACTTCGGCCCCATCTCCCTGGGCCGCGCGCTCGAAGTCTCGTGCGACACCGTCTTCTACGGCCTCGCCGACTCCCAGTGGAAGAAGGACGGCGGCATCAACCCGAAGAAGGGTGAGCCCAAGGACTACTTCTACAAGGCGGCCCACCAGTTCGGCCTCGGCAAGACCACCGGCGTCGACCTCCCCAACGAGGTCACCGGCCGCATCCCGGACCGCAAGTGGAAGCAGGAGACCTGGGAGGCCAACAAGGCCTACTGGTGCAAGACCGGCAAGAAGGGCGGCACGTACGTCCAGCAGATCGCGTACGAGAACTGCCTCGAAGGCAACAAGATGCGCGAGGGCGACTCGATCAACTACTCCATCGGCCAGGGCGACACCCTCGTCACGCCGATCCAGGAGGCCATGATCTACGGCGCGCTCGCCAACGGCGGCACCGAGTACGTCCCGACCATCGGCAAGGCGATCGTCAGCGCCGACGGCAAGACCGTCACGGAGATCAAGCCGAAGGTGAAGGCCAAGCTGCCGATCAGCGCGGCCACGCACAAGGGCATCGACAAGGCCCTCGCGGGCGTGGTCACCAGCGGTACCGCAGCCTGGAAGTTCCAGGGCTGGCCGCAGGACAAGATCGAGCTGCACGCCAAGACGGGTACGGCGGAGGTCTACGGCAAGCAGACGACCTCGTGGTTCGCGACGTACACCAAGGACTACACGGTCGTCATGACGATCGCGCAGGCCGGTACGGGTTCCGGCGCCTCCGGTGAGGCCGTGCGCAACATCTACAACGCGATGTACGGCGTCCAGGCCGACGGCTCCATCGACAAGAAGAAGGCGATGCTGCCCACGCCGCAGACGAGCCTCCCGAAGGTCCGCGCCGACGGCACGATCGCCTCCCCGAAGATCACCGCCGACCCGGCCAAGGAGCTGGAGAAGCAGCAGGAGAAGGCGACCCAGGGCGGTGTCACACCCGCGGACGACACCCAGCAGCCCGCCACCTCGCCCTCACCGTCCACCAACAGCAACACCCGCAGGCGTCCGCGCAGAAGGGGTAGCCGGAGGATGCTCACATGACCGGCAACAGCTTCTCCGTCTCCGGATACGGGCCCGACCGGGCCGGCTGGACGCGGGTGTTCTCCCGTGACTCGCTGGCCCGCCGGCTGGACTGGCCGATACTGCTGTCGGCGATCGGCCTGTCCCTGATCGGCTCGCTGCTGGTCTACTCGGCGACCCGCAACCGCACCGAGATCAACCAGGGCGACCAGTACTACTTCCTGATCCGGCACCTGATGAACACCGGCATCGGCATCGGCCTGATGATCGCCGTGATCTGGGTCGGCCACCGCACCCTGCGCGTCGTCGTCCCGTTCCTGTACGGCGCCTCGGTGTTCGGCATCCTGCTGGTGCTCACCCCGCTCGGCTCGACGGTCAACGGCGCGCACTCCTGGATCGTGCTCGGCGGCGGATTCTCGCTCCAGCCCTCGGAGTTCGTGAAGATCACGATCATCCTGGGCATGGCGATGGTGCTCGCCGCCCGGGTCGACGCGGGCGACAAGCCCTACCCCGACCACCGCACGGTCCTCCAGGCCCTGGGCCTCGCCTCGGTCCCGATGATGATCGTCATGCTGATGCCCGACCTCGGCTCGGTCATGGTCATGGTCATCATCGTGCTCGGCGTGCTGCTGGCCTCCGGCGCGTCCAACCGCTGGATCTTCGGCCTGCTGGGCGTGGGCGCGATCGGCGCGATCGCGGTGTGGCAGCTGCACATCCTGGACGAGTACCAGATCGCCCGCTTCGCCGCCTTCGCCAACCCGAGCCTCGACCCGGCCGGCGTCGGCTACAACACCAACCAGGCCCGCATCGCGATCGGTTCGGGCGGCCTCACCGGCGAGGGCCTGTTCCACGGCTCCCAGACGACCGGCCAGTTCGTCCCCGAACAGCAGACGGACTTCGTCTTCACGGTCGCGGGCGAGGAGTTGGGCTTCGTCGGCGCCGGCCTGATCCTCGTCCTCCTGGGCGTGGTGCTGTGGCGCGCCTGCCGCATCGCCCGCGACTCGACCGAGCTCTACGGCACGATCGTCGCCGCCGGGATCGTCGCCTGGTTCGCCTTCCAGGCCTTCGAGAACGTCGGCATGACCCTCGGCATCATGCCGGTCACCGGCCTCCCACTGCCCTTCGTGTCGTACGGAGGTACGTCGATGTTCGCGGTGTGGCTGGCGGTGGGGTTGTTGCAGTCGATCCGGGTGCAGCGCCCGATGTCCGCGTAGCCGCCGTCCTCGCGTGGCCGCCACCGCCCCGAACCCCAGGGTTTCCCTGGGGTTCCTTGGGGACGCGCCCTGCCATCCTGGCCGGTCAGCAACTAGATTCAGGTCATGGCGGACACAAAGCGGGAGATCGAGCGTAAGTACGAGTCCGACGAGAGTGGGCTGCCCGACCTGACCGGTGTCGCCGGGGTCCAGGCCGTCATCGACAAGGGCGTCATGAGTCTGGACGCCGTGTACTACGACACCGCCGACGAACGCCTCGCCGCCGCCTCACTGACCCTGCGCCGCCGCACCGGCGGCTCCGACGCGGGCTGGCACCTGAAGGTGCCGGTCGCGCCCGGCGTCCGCGACGAGATCCGGGAACCCCTCTCCGACACCGTGCCGGACAGCCTCGCCGCGCTGGTCCGCTCCCGGGTGCGCGAGGCCGAACTGCTGCCCGCCGTCCGTTTGCGCTCAGACCGCGACGTACGGCACCTCGTGGACGCGGACGGCGTGCTGCTCGCCGAGGTCAGCGTGGACGCCGTGCACGCGGAGCGCCTCACCGAGGGCGGCGGCACCGCCCAGTGGACCGAGATCGAGGTCGAACTCGCCGACGACGGCGACCCGGCGTTCCTCGACCAGGTGGAGAAACGGCTGCGCAAGGCGGGCGTACGGCCGTCGTCGTCGGCCTCGAAGCTGGCGCGGGCGCTGGCGGAGACGTCACGCCCGTCGGGGCCGGGGAAGTCGGGGTCGGGGAAGTCGGGGTCGGGGAAGTCGGGGTCGGGAAAGTCCGGGTCGGGAAAGTCCGGGTCGGGTAAGAAGAAGCGCAAGGCGCCGCCCGTGCCCGAGGGGCCCGCGGATCCGGTCACCGCCGGCGACCACGTCCTCGCCTACGCCCGCGCCCAGCGCGACGCGATCCTCGAACTCGACCCCGCCGTACGGCAGGACGCGTACGACTCCGTCCACCGCATGCGCGTCGCCACCCGCCGCCTGCGCAGCACCTTCCGCTCCTACGGCAAGGTCCTCGACCGGGAGGTCACCGACCCGATCGGCGACGAACTGAAGTGGCTGGCGGGCGAGTTGGGCGTGGACCGCGACCGGGAAGTGGTGACCGAACGCCTGACGACGATCCTCGGCGAACTGCCCGCCACCCTGATCTCCGGCCCGATCCGCACCCGCCTGGACACCTGGGCGAACGCCCGGCACGGCGGATCCCGCAGCCGCCTGATCGGCGTCCTGGACTCCCGTCGCTACCTCACGCTCCTCGACACCCTGGACGCGGTGATCGCCGAACCGCCCCTGCTGCCCGCCGCGGCCGGCACACCGGAGAAGGCGATCGGCAAGGCCGTACACAAGGACTTCGGGAAGGTCTCCGCGCTCGTCGAGGAGGCGATCGAGGCTCCGCCCGGCGCGGACCGTGACCTCGCGCTGCACGAGGCCCGCAAGAAGGCCAAGCGCACCCGGTACGCGGCGGAGGCGGCGACGCCGGCCCTCGGTGCGCCGGCCCGCACGCTGGCCAAGTCCATGAAGTCGCTGACCAGCCTGCTGGGCGAGCACCAGGACAGCGTGATGGTCCGGGTGACCCTGCGGGAGCTGTCCGCGGTGGCGCACGCGGCGGGGGAGAGCTCGTTCACGTACGGAGTGCTGTACGGACGGGAGGAGCAGCGGGCGGCCGGGGTGGAGGCCGCGTTGCCGGGGGCGTGGGAGGAGATCGTGGCCGAGGAGTCCGTCTGAGCGTGCGGGGAGGCCCGTGCGTGATTGCGGCGTACGGGTGAGGTCCGGGATCGCGTTAGTCTGGATGGTCACCCGTCCGTTCAGTCCCGCTCACGAAGGTTCGCGAGATGCCTGCCGAAGTCGCTGCGGCCGCAGAGTCCGTCTTTCCGCAGCTCGAAGCCCTGCTCCCGCAGGTGCAGAAGCCGATCCAGTACGTCGGCGGTGAGCTCAACTCCACGGTCAAGCCGTGGGAGTCGTGCGATGTCCGCTGGGCGCTGATGTACCCGGACGCGTACGAGGTCGGCCTGCCCAACCAGGGCGTCATGATCCTCTACGAGGTCCTGAACGAGCAGGAGGGCGTCCTCGCCGAGCGCACGTACAGCGTGTGGCCGGACCTGGAGGCGCTGATGCGGGAGCACAAGGTCCCGCAGTTCACGGTCGACAGCCACCGCCCGGTGGGCGCGTTCGACGTGTTCGGCCTCTCCTTCTCCACCGAACTCGGCTACACGAACATGCTCACGGCCCTGGACCTGGCGGGCATCCCGCTGGAGTCGAAGGACCGGACGCTCGACGACCCGATCGTGCTGGCGGGCGGCCACGCGGCCTTCAACCCCGAGCCGATCGCGGACTTCATCGACGCGGTGATCATCGGCGACGGCGAACAGGCCGTCCTCGACATGACGAAGATCATCCGAGCCTGGAAGGCGGAGGGCCGCCCCGGCGGCCGCGAGGAGGTCCTCTTCCGCCTGGCGAAGACGGGTTCGGTCTACATCCCGGCCTTCTACGACGTCGAGTACCTGCCGGACCACCGCATCGCGCGCGTGGTCCCGAACAAGTCGGGCGTCCCGTGGCGGGTGAGCAAGCACACGGTGATGGACCTGGACGAGTGGCCGTACCCGAAGCAGCCGCTGGTCCCTCTCGCCGAGACGGTCCACGAGCGCATGTCGGTCGAGATCTTCCGCGGCTGCACGCGCGGCTGCCGCTTCTGCCAGGCGGGCATGATCACCCGCCCGGTCCGTGAACGCTCGATCACGGGCATCGGCGAGATGGTCGAGAAGGGCCTCAAGGCGACGGGCTTCGAGGAAGTGGGCCTGCTGTCACTCTCCTCGGCCGACCACTCGGAGATCGGCGAGATCGCGAAGGGCCTGGCGGACCGCTACACGGAGGACAAGGTCGGCCTGTCGCTGCCGTCCACCCGCGTGGACGCGTTCAACGTGGACCTGGCGAACGAGCTGACGCGCAACGGCCGGCGCTCCGGCCTCACCTTCGCGCCGGAAGGCGGCTCGGAACGCCTCCGCAAGGTCATCAACAAGATGGTCTCGGAAGAGGACCTGATCCGCACGGTCTCGACGGCGTACGGCAACGGCTGGCGCCAGGTGAAGCTGTACTTCATGTGCGGCCTCCCGACGGAGACCGACGAGGACGTCCTGCAGATCGCCGACATGGCGATGAAGGTGATCGCCGAGGGCCGCAAGGTCTCCGGCCAGAACGACATCCGCTGCACGGTCTCGATCGGCGGCTTCGTCCCCAAGCCGCACACCCCCTTCCAGTGGGCCCCGCAGCTCTCGGCGACGGAGACGGACGCCCGCCTCACGAAGCTCCGCGACAAGATCCGCGGCGACAAGAAGTACGGCCGCTCGATCGGCTTCCGCTACCACGACGGCAAGCCGGGCATCGTCGAGGGCCTCCTCTCCCGCGGCGACCGCCGGATCGGCGCGGTCATCCGCGCGGTCTACGAGGACGGCGGCCGCTTCGACGGCTGGCGCGAGCACTTCTCCTACGACCGCTGGATGCGCTGCGCCGAGAAGACGCTGCCGGCGTTCGGCGTCGACGTCGACTGGTACACGACCCGCGAGAAGACGTACGAGGAGGTCCTTCCCTGGGACCACCTGGACTCGGGCCTCGACAAGGACTGGCTCTGGGAGGACTGGCAGGACGCCCTCGACGAGACGGAGGTCGAGGACTGCCGGTGGACACCGTGCTTCGACTGCGGGGTGTGCCCGCAGATGGACACGTCCATCCAAATCGGGCCCACGGGGAAGAAGTTGCTCCCGCTGACGGTCAAGCAGCCCGCGGGGAGTGGGCACACGCACTGAGCGGTGCGTCGGTCAACTGACGGGGTCCGAGGGGCCGTAGAGCGTGGCGATGTCCTTGGACCCTGCCCATCGGCTGTACGTGGGGGACTGGGGCCAGCCCTCGGGGGAGTCCTGCCATTCCTCCTGGCGGCCGTACGGCAGGAGGTCGATCAGGGCGAAGCTGTGGCTGAGTTGCTCGGTGCCGCGGCCGGTGGTGTGCCAGGTGCGGTAGACGGTGTCGCCGTCGCGCAGGAAGACGTTGACCGCGAATCCTCCGTCGGGCGGTGCGCCGACGTCGGTGCCGAAGGGGCTGTTCGCGGTCGAGTACCAGGGCATCCGGTTGCCTACCCGCTGCTTGTAGGCGAGGGCCTCGTCGATCGGGCCCTGGGTGACGATGACGAACCGTGCGTCGTAGTCGTCCAGGAACTCCAGGCGGGTGAACTGCGAGGTGAACCCCGTGCAGCCCGGGCACTGCCATTCCTTGCCGGCGAACCACATGTGGTTGTAGACGATCAACTGCCGCTTGCCGTCGAAGACTTCCGCCAGCCGGGCCGGGCCGTCCTCGCCGTCGAGGGTGTAGTCGGGCATCTCGACCATCGGCAGACGGCGGCGTTCGGCGGCGATGGCGTCGAGTTCCCGGGTCGCGGCCTTCTCGCGGGCGCGGAGGGTCGCGAGTCGGGTTTCCCACGTTGCGGTGTCGACGACGGGGGGTAGCGCGTCGGTGGTCATGGTCCCTCGCAGAGCTGGTGGGCGTGGCTGTGCCTTGTGCGGGGGTAGACCTCGGCGGGCCGTGGAACTCATCGGTCGGGAGGCCCGGGAAGCTCGGCGAGGCGGCCGGATGCCCGGAGCGGGTGTTGTCCGCACCCGGCCCGGCCCGGTCACGTCGTGGGATGTGACCGGGCCAGAGGTGCGTGCGGGACGGTCAGTTGTTGCTGTTGCCCGGTTCGGGTGAGTTCAGCGCGGTCCACGGGCCGGGGCAGGTCAGGCTGGCCGGGGTGTTCGCGGCGTGGCTCTCGGTGCAGATGGTCTCGAAGACCAGTCCCGTGGTGGTGATGACGTCGTACTTGATGCCTGCCAGGTCCTGGTTGCCCTGGCTGTGTTCGTTGACGGACACGGCACAGGCGAAGCCGTTGGTGCCGCCGCTCGGGTAGCCCGTCAGTGTGCTGAGGTCGGTCCACCTCATGGTGTGGTCCTCGTTGGGGCGGACGTCGCGGATGCCCGCGTAGGTGATGGTCCCGCTCACCGCGCCGCGGACCTCGTACACCTGCTGGTCCTGGAACCCGTCGATGTCGGCGCACGGCCCGGTGGCGCCGGTGGGGCCCGCCGGTCCGGTCGCGCCCGTGGTGCCCTGTGCTCCGGTGGCACCCGTCGCGCCCTGGTCGCCCTGCGGGCCGGTGGGGCCGGTGGGCCCGGTGGCTCCCGGTCCTCCGGGCTGGCCCTGGGCGCCGGTCGCGCCCGTGGCGCCCGTGGGCCCCTTGGGACCGGTCGCGCCGGTGGCTCCCTTGTCGCCCTTCGGGCCCTTCGGACCGGTCGGGCCCGTCGGTCCCTTGCAGTCGCCCTTGCCGCCGCCCTCGGTCACCCGGGACTTGTGATGGTGGGCCGGTTTGCAGTGGTCGCCGCCGTTGCCGGCGGCCGCCTTCGGCCGGTCGGTCACGCTCCGCGCCGCCGCGGCGGCCGGAGTGGCCACGCCTGCCGCCAGGACCAGGGCGAGCGAGGCCACCGTGCCCGCCTTCCTGAACCGGTCCCGGACCAGCGGACCGAGGGGCGAGGACGTCGGGAACTCAGGGTTCATCTGTGTGCTCCTTGGGAGACCGGTCCGGGTGATGTCCCGAATCCGAGTGCGAACGCGAGCTTGGCCTGAGGTGGCTCGGGCGACCGGCGTAGCGGTACGGAACGCGCCCGTATGTCGTCATATCGGACTAACTGGTGCGCTCCGATGGGGCACTTTTTACCTGCGATCACCCGTACGGCCTCGGCCGCCGCTGTTCGGGGACTCTCGGCGCGGGCTTCCGCGTGGATGGACGGTCACGAAGCGGACGCGTGCCACTGTGACGCGCGTGATTCCGACGGGACGTCAGCAGTCCGGGACGGGTGAGGCCGTGAAGCAGCAGACCCTCTGCCTGTGCATGATCGTCAAGAACGAGTCGCTCGTGATCGAGCGCTGTCTGGAGGCCGTCCGCCCGCTCGTCGACTACTGGGTGATCTCCGACACCGGCTCGACGGACGGCACGCAGGACCTGATCCGCAAGGTGCTGGACGGCGTTCCCGGCGAACTCCACGAGGAACCCTGGGTCGACTTCGGGCACAACCGGACCCGGAACATCCAGCACGCCCGCGGCAAGGCCGACTACCTGCTCACCCTCGACGCCGACCACGTCATGCGGCAGGACGCCCCGCTGCCCCGGCTGACGGCCGGTTCATACATGCTGCGCTACGACACCCCGGGCACCCAGCACCGGTTCAAGCACCTGATGCGGGGCGACTGGCCGTGGCGCTACGAGGGGGTGACGCACGAGTACCCGTGCACCGACGAGGCCGACACCCAGGAGAACCTGGACGCGCTCGTCATCGAGGACCAGGCCGACGGCGGTTGCCGTAGCGACAAGTTCGAGCGCGACGCGCGTCTGCTGCGGCGCGAGCTGGAGCGGGACCCGGACAATCCGCGCACGGTCTTCTATCTGGCCAACACCGAACGCGACCTGGGGCACCCGCGGGAAGCGATCGCTCTCTACGAGCGGCGCGCGCGGATGGGTGGCTGGGGCGAGGAGGTCTACTGCTCCCTCCTGGAAGCCGGAATCCTGCGGGCGGAGGAGGCCGACGACTGGCCGGGGGCGATGGACGCGTTCTCCCGGGCCTGGGACGGGCGCCCCGAACGGCTGGAAGCCTGCTACGAGTTGGCGTCCCGCCTGCGGCTCGCGGGCCGCCACCGCACCGCGTACGCCCTTCTCCGCGACGTCGTCGGCAGGCCGGAACCGGGTGACCTGCTCTTCACCAAGTCCTGGGTGTACCGATGGGGGCTCCTCTTCGAGTTCTCGATCACCGCCTACTGGGTGGGCGAGTTCGCGGCCTCGATCGAGGCGTGCGACCGGTTGCTGGCCCTGCCGGACCTGCCCGCCGCCATCCGCCGCCAGACCATGGCCAACCGGGAGTTCTCCGCCCCGCACGCCGCCGCGGTCCCCCGGCCGTCGAACTCCGCGCGCGGGCCGAAGGCATCCCGGGCGGGCAAGGCGGCCAGGGGCGGGAAGAAGTAGGCGGTACGCCGACGCGCTCGCCGTGAGGGTCAGTCGTGTTGTGAGACCAGCCAGGTGCCGACGCCCGCCAGCGTCCCCTCCCCGGAGTCCGATTCCACGTCGCCCGCCAGGTCGGCGATCGTGACGGACCGCAGGGCATCGCGGCGGGCCGACTCGGCCGCGGCCATCGTGCGGGCGATCGCGCACGGTGTGGTGCAGGACTCGGGAGGGGTGGCCATCGGGCCGCGTTGGCGGATCTCCGTGCAGACGAAGGCCGGGTCGGGGCCGTCGATCGCCTCGACGACGTCGAGGACCGTGATCGACGCGGGGGAGCGGGTCAGGACGTAGCCGCCCGACTTGCCCTGTACCGAGCGGACCAGGCCGGAGCGGGAGAGGGCCTGGAGCTGTTTGGCGAGGTAGGTCGGTGACACGTCGTGGAACTCGGCCAGGCGTGCGGCCGGGACCGGGGCCTGGGTCGAGGTCAGGACAACGCAGCAGTGCAGGGCCCACTCGACTCCGCCGGACATCTTCACCCACTCATTTTACTCAGACTCCGGTTGACTCGGATGTCTGTTGTCCGAGTATTATCTCGGATAAGAAGTGTCCGGGTTTTGGTTTCGGGGTGCCGCCGGTTTCGCCCGGCGGTGCATATCGGACGTAAGTCATCTACGGAAGGCGTAGGCCATGAAGATCGCAGTCATCGGCGGTACCGGACTGATCGGGTCGCAGGTCGTGCGGAACCTGAACGCGGCCGGGCATCAGGCCGTGCCGCACTCGCAGTCCACCGGCGTGGACATCATCACCGGTGAAGGGCTGGAGGCGGCCGTCTCGGGCGCCGACGTCGTCGTCAACCTGACGAACTCACCGACCTTCGACGACGCCTCGATCGGGTTCTTCCAGACGTCGATGGACAACCTGCTCACCGCGAGCGAGAAGGGCGGGGCCGGCCACTTCGTCATCCTGTCCATCGTCGGCGTGGACCAGGTCCCCGGGCTGGACTACTACCGGGCGAAGGTCCTTCAGGAGGACCTCCTCAAGGGCGGGCCGGTCCCGTACTCCATCGTCCGCGCCACGCAGTTCATGGAGTTCATGGGTGCGACCCTCGCCATGACCACCGACGGCGACACCGTCCGGCTGCCGCGTACGCCGGTCCAGCCGATCGCCGCCGCGGAGGTCGCCGCCGTCGTCGCCGAGGTCGCCGCGGGCGCCCCGCTGAACGGCGTCCTCGACATCGCGGGACCGGACGTCTACCCCCTCGACGAACTCGGCCGGCTCACCCTGACCGCCAAGGGCAGCGCCGACTCCGTGGTCACCGACGACACCGCCGGCATGTTCGCCGTCGTCCCCGGTGACGTCCTCACCCCCCCGGACGACGCCCGCATCACCGCCACCCACTACACGGAATGGCTCGCCGGGCACTGACTCGCCTACCGCTGGGGCGCTTTCGGGGTCCCGGCCGCGTGCAGGGACCCCAACCGCGCCAGCGCCGCCGCGTCCGCCGTGTCCGGCTCCGCCGTGCCGACCAGGAGGCACTGGCCGGGGGCGCTCTGCACGTCGAAGGTCTGGTACGTGAGCGTGATGCGGCCCACGTCCGGGTGGTTGAAGGTCTTGGACTGGCGGCCCGGGCGGCTGACGCTGTGGTTCTGCCACAGGGCGGCGAACTCCTCGCTCCCGTCGAGGAGTTCGGCGATCAGCGAGTCGAGCTCGCGGTCGTCCCGGTCGTGGCCCGTCGCCAGGCGCAGCGCCTCGGCCGAGCAGCGCGCGACATGCTGCCAGTCGGCGAACAGGTCCCGGGCCGCCGGGTCGAGGAACAGCGAGCGGACCATCCTGCGGCGGTCGCCCAGGGGCGCGAGCAGCGCGTCGGCCAGCGCGTTCGACGCGAGGACCTCCAGACGCCGGTTGATGACGTATGCCGCCGCCGTCGGGAACGCGTGCATCAGCCGGCGCAGCGCCGGGTCCACCTCGTCGGACGGCTCGGCGGGGACGGGCCTCGGGACCAGGCCGGCCAGGCGGTACGCGTGCCAGCGGGCGTCCGTGTCCAGGCGCAGGGCGCGGGCGATGGCGTCGACCACCTGGCCGGAGGGGCTGCGCTCCCGGCCCTGCTCCAGCCGGGCGTAGTAGTCGGCGCTGACCCCGGCCAGCACGGCGACCTCCTCGCGCCGCAGCCCGGCCACCCGGCGCGCCCCTGAACTGGGAAAACCCACCTCCGCCGGCGTCAGCCGGGACCGCCGCGCACGCAGGAAATCACCGAGTGCGTAACCGTCCGTACCGTCCATGCCGTCCATTCCAAAAGCCTACGGCGCCCCCTCGCTTCCTGGGAGTGGCGCACCCAGGAAGCCTCGCCCTGCCTCATCGGGCCGATTCCGCCGATGCTCGGAAGGCACGGTGGATCACCACCGTGCGGATCAGGTTTCACCGAAGGGCTCCTCATGACCGCCACCACCGTCCAGTCCGTCTCCCGTACCGCCAAGGTCGTCCTGATCACCGGCGCGAGCAGCGGTATCGGCGAGGCCACGGCCCGGCTGCTGGCCGCGGCGGGGCACCGGGTGTTCCTCGGCGCGCGGCGAGCCGACCGCCTCGCCGCCGTGGCCAAGGACATCCAGGCGGCCGGGGGTACGGCCGACCACCACGAGCTGGACGTGACCAGCCTGGAGAGCGTGCAGGCTTTCGTCCGGGCCGCGCGGGAGTCGTACGGACGGGTCGACGTGCTCGTCAACAACGCGGGCGTGATGCCCCTGGCGATGCTGGAGGCCCTGAAGGTCGACGAGTGGAACCGCATGATCGACGTGAACATCCGCGGTGTGCTGCACGGCATCGCCGCCGTGCTGCCCGTCATGCGCGAGCAGGGCGCGGGACACATCGTGAACGTCGCCTCCGTCGCCGGGCACCGCGTCGATCCGACCGCGGCCGTCTACTGCGCCACCAAGTACGCGGTCCGCGCCATCTCCGAAGGGCTGCGGCAGGAGAGCCGCGACCTGCGCGTCACCGTGGTCAGCCCCGGCTTCACCCGCACCGAACTGACCGACAGCATCGGCGACTTGGGCATGCGCGCGGTCGCCGAGGACATGATGGGCATCGCGATCCCCGCGACGGCGATCGGCGAGGCGATCGTCTACGCCGTCAACCAGCCCGCGGACGTCGACGTCAACGAGATCGTCGTCAGGCCCACGGCGCAGGGCTGAAGTCCCGTCAGGGTCAGGGGAGTTGGCTGCCGGTCGGCGAAGCGGATGCCGACGGTGGCGGGTAACTCGGGTGCAGTGAGGCGGAGAGCGGGGCCAGCCCGGCGCACAACGACGTGGGGAACGCGGGCTCCGCGCGCCGGACGGCCTTGCAGCCGCCGGCCGCGCTCTCCGCCACCGGTGCCCAACCGGCGGGCTTCGCACGGAAGAACCAGCGGTCGCCCAGCTGGGACGAGCAGCCGGCCGGGGACGCGGTCGTGTCGCCGCAGACCGGGCCCGTACGCCAGGAGAAGTCGAGGACCAGCCATTTGCCGTCGCAGTGCTCGGAGTTGAGGTAGGTGTGCTCGGGGGCGTCGGCCGCCATCAGCGCCTGCTGGTAGGAGGCGCTGGTGCAGCCGGTGGCCGGCGGGTGGCAGCCGAGCTCCCCGCACAGCCGCAGTGCGGGCAACTTGGCGCCGTCGGTGGTGAATTGGGTGTCGTTGTCGATGACCAGCTTCTGGTCGCCCAAGCGCTCGGGCAGCCGGAGTCGCGTCGTGGCCGTACGTTCCCCGGTGCAGCCGGAGCGCCTGTCGCCCGATGGTGAGGAGAGGGTGATCTGGACCCACACGGTGTTGTTCTCGGCGGCGGTGACCGCGGCCCTGAGCGCCCGCACGCAGGGCCGCTTGCCGTCGGGGACCCGGGCGGTCAGGGTCAACGTCCGCTGATCGTCGGCCAGTTGGGCAGCCGTGACCCTGAAGGGCTCCGTGGTGGTCCAGGGGATCGGCCCGGTCGGCGTCGCGCCGTCCGCGCCGCCCGCGACCTGCCTGCCGCAGGCACCGAGAAGCAGTACGGCTACGGCGCAGAGGGCGGCGACCACGGCCGCCCCGCGAGTTCTGTCCGGTCCCACGAGCGCTCAATCCCCCCGGGTCGCTCCGACGTCGACTCCGGCCCGTCCAAGGGCGGGTGTCACGTACGGGCCTCAAGTACGCCCACCAATATAGGTAGTTCAGTACAGGGAGTTCAGCGCGCGGTGACCCAGTCCGCCACCGTCGTCACCTCGGCCTGCATCGGGAACACCTTCTCCGTGAGGACCCGGTGGACCTCCGGGTCGTTGTCGAGGCAGCCGTCGGACAGGACGGTGAGGGTGAAGTCCAGGTCGGCGGCCTGGCGGAGGGTGGACAGGACGACGCCGCTGGTGGCGATGCCCGTCAGGACCAGGTGGTCGACGTCGTTCGCCCGCAGGACCATGTCGAGGTCGCTGCCCGCGAACGCGCTGACGCGGCGCTTGGTGACGACGATGTCGCCGGGTCCGGGGGCCACATCCGGGTGAACGTCGTTGGCCGGGCCGGCGGGGGCGCCCGCGAGCCTGCCGAACAGCTTGTTGCGGGGGCTGATCTCCGGGGCGCCGGGGCGGAATCCGACGGTCACGTAGATCACACGGACGCCGCTCGCGCGGGCCGCGTCGATCGCCTTGCGCAGGCGCGGCAGATAGGCCGGGTCGGGGTAACGGTCCACGATCATGCGCTGGACGTCCATGACGAGAAGGGCTTGCTCGGACACCGCGGTCCTTTCGTACGGGGGAGATGGCGGGGGAGAGGCGGGCCAAGTCAACAGGTGATTGCTTGCCTGACGCAACTATGCCTTATGGGTGCCGGGAGATCGGACACCAACTCGTCACCGCCCGCGAGGAGTTCGTCCGGAACTTCGTCAACTGGGCGGCGGAGAGATCGGGTTCACGCCGGTGCATGGTCGTCGCGGGGGTCGGCGTGATCCCCGCCTACGCCCGCCCCAGTGACCCCTACCCTTGACCGATGCCTGAACTCATCCTGCCCGACGCCCGGTTCCGGGTCTCCTTCCTGGACGCCGTGTACGAGCACATCGTCGAGGACGACTTCTTCGGGGGCACTCTCGCGCGTGAACTGCGGGAGCACGGCAGCACCTGGCGGCAGCCGGCGGGGTTCGCGCGGTACGTCGAGGCGGTGCGTGAGGAGGAGTCGGAGGACGGGCGCCGGCCCGAGGGGTTCGTGCCGAACACCTGGTACTGGTACGTGGACGGCGACACCTACCTCGGCCGGATCCAGATACGGCACAGGCTCACTTCATGGCTCCTCGACTACGGCGGCCACATCGGGTACGGCGTCCGGCCGGGTGCCCGTCGCCGCGGGCACGCGACCGCGATGCTCCGCGACGTCCTGCCGTACGCTCGGGCACTCGGCCTGGATCCGGTCCTCGTGACCTGTGATGCCACCAACATCGCGTCCCGCAAGGTGATCGAGGCCGGTGGCGGGAAGTTCGAGGACGAGCGGGACGGGAAATTGCGGTACTGGATCCGGACCCGGACGGGGAGCTGAGGCGTCTTGCCCGGTATGGACGCCCCCAGGAAATTCGAGAAGCCGCCCGCGCGGCCGTCGCCGCAGTCGCCCGAGGGATGTCTCGCCGTCGCGATCCGCGTCCCGGTGCGCATCGTCGTGCTCGTGCTGGTCGTGCCGGTGCGACTGGTTTGGGACGCGCTGGTGGTCGGCGGACGGTTCCTGTACCGGACCGTGCTGCGGCCGGTGGCGCGCGCGGTGTTCGTGTGGCCGTGGGTGGCGCTGTGGCGGTACGTCGTCGTGCCGCTCGCCAAGGCGCTCGGCTGGCTCACCAACCTCCTTGTCCTTGTACCGCTGGTCTGGCTGTACCGGTACGTGTTCACCCCGGTCGGGCACGGTCTCGCCTGGGCCGCCCGGCAGGTCGGGGGCGGGCTGGTGTGGGTCTACGCGCGCCTGCTCACTCCCGTAGGGCACGCGTGCGCGTGGATCGCGGGCGGGGTGGCCGCCGGGGTGGCGTGGGTCGTCGGCGGGGTGGCCGCCGGTCTGACCTGGCTCGGGCGTTACCTGTTCGTCGTGCCCGCCGGGTGGCTGTACGCGTGGGTCCTGGCGCCGGTCGGGCGCGCGATCGCCTGGTGCGGGCGGGGACTTCTGTGGCTGCTGAAGGCGATCGGTACCGGTGTCGGGTTCGTCCTCTACTGGACCGCCCGGATTCTCCTCGTCCTGCCCGCCATCGGCCTCTGGCGCTGGGTGCTGACACCGGTCGGGCGCGTGCTCGCCGTCGTCGGGCGGGAGGTCCGGGACGCCCTCGGGCACGCCTGGCGGATCGCCGGGCACATCTCGCTCGCCGTGGGGCGGGTCCTCGGGACCCTCTTCCGGTGGATCTTCGTCGAGCCCGTGACCTGGGTGTACCGGACGGTTCTCACCCCGGTCGGACACGTCGTACGGGACCTGGTGCTGCGGCCCGCCGCCGAGGCCGCGCGCGCTGTGGGACGGGTCACCCGGCAGGTGCTGACCGCCGCGCGCGACTCCGCCCGGCAGGCTCGCGCCGACTTCCGGCGGATGGTCTTCGGCGAGCCCCGGCAGCCCGAGCCGGTGGAGCTGCGGGAACCGACGGGCGACGACACACGTACTCTTGGTAGAAGTACGACCGTTCTCACGAAGGACTAGGACACTGGGCAAGCGACAGCCCGAAGGCCCGCCGCCCGCACCCGCGGTGCAGCGCATCCGACTGCGCTACACCAAGCGCGGCCGCCTCCGGTTCACCAGCCACCGAGACTTCCAGCGCGCCTTCGAGCGTGCGCTGCGCCGCGCCGAGGTGCCGATGGCGTACTCGGCGGGGTTCACGCCGCATCCGAAGGTGTCGTACGCCAATGCCGCACCCACCGGCACGGGCAGTGAGGCGGAATACCTGGAGATCGCGCTCACCGCCGAGCGCGACCCCGACAAGCTGCGCGAGCTGCTCGACGAGTCGATGCCCGTCGGGCTCGACATCATCGACGCGGTCGAGGCCCGGACCTCCGGGCTCGCCGACCGGCTCACGGCTTCCGTGTGGGAGCTGCGGCTCGACGGAGTGGCGCCCGAGGACGCCGAGCGCGCGGTGGCCGCTTTCAACGCGGCCGAGAGCGTCGAGGTCCAGCGCATGGCCAAGAACGGCATGCGGACGTTCGATGCCCGACCCGCCGTAGCGCATCTAGAGGCGGTTGGTCCACAGGCTGATAGGCCTACCGACCAGGCCTGTGCGATACTGCGGCTGGTTGTTCGGCACGTGACGCCTGCCGTTCGACCCGACGACGTCCTGTCCGGTCTTCGCGCCGTGGCCGACCTGGCGCCGCCGGTCGCCCCAGCGGTGACCAGGCTGGCGCAGGGGCTGTTCGATGAAGAGACCGGCACGGTGACCGACCCGCTCGCGCCCGACCGCGAGGCAGCAGTGACCGGGAACACCACGGTCGCCGAAGCTGCCGCCGCGAAGGCGCCGGCGTAGGGAAGTTCCGCGTAGGACGGACGTCGTAGCGTCGCCCTCGGACTCGGGAGCCACCTGGGTCGGGCAGCGCACCGACCACAAGACTTTCGCCAGGCCGTCCGCATCTGGGCGTACGGAACCGGCGAGACAGGACACAGAGAGCTCCCGTGCGGCGCCCGCGCCCCGGACGGCGGCACCGCGCAACGCGCGAGCCGCGGACGTCACCGGCATCCCTGCCGGACCAGGCGCGGCGCCCGGGAGCCTGACGGGAGAAACGCCCGCATGCTCGAACCGACCGAACCCACCGAGGGTTCCGAACCGACCACCCCGAGCGACACGCTGCCGCCGCGCCGCAGGCGCCGCGCCGCGTCTCGCCCAGCGGGACCGCCGACCGCCGCCGAGGGCGCGGTCGAGAACAGCGCTCCGGCCATACCGGCCGACGTGAGCGACGAGAAGCAGGACGAGAACGCCGAGGTCACCGCGCCCGTCGCGGCCGAGGTGACCGAAGTGGCTGCCGAGGCTCCTGCCGCCGTAGAGGAAGCCGCGCCCGCCGGGCGTACGCGTCGGCGTGCCACTCGGCGGGTCTCCGCGCCCGCCGGTGCGCCCGAGGCGAGTGAGGTGCCCGAGGCTGCCGAGATCGTGGTGCCGGCCGTTGCCGCCGCCGCGCCCGCCGCCGTCGAGGAGACCGCGCCGCCCGTGGAGTCCGACGAGGATGCCGCTCCGCGGCGTACCCGCCGTCGCGCCACGCGCCGGGTGACCGCGCCCGAGACCGTTGCCCCGGCTGCCGTGGTGGAGCCGGTGGAGGAGCCCGAGGCCGCGCCCGTCGTCGCCGAGGAACCCGCAGTCGTAGCGGAAGAGGCTGCTGCGCCCGCCGGGCGTACGCGTCGGCGTGCCACCCGGAAGGTGTCCGCGCCCGCCGGTGCGCCCGAGGCGAGTGAAGTGCCCGAGGCCGCCGAGAGTGCTGAAGCCACCGCAGTGACCGAAGAAGTGACCGAAGGTTCCGCGGCTGCCGCGTCCGATGAGGATGCCGCTCCGCGTCGGAGCCGTCGTCGCGCCACGCGCCGTGTGTCCGCGCCTGCCGGGACGCCCGTGGGCGAGGAGGCCCCTGTGAACGACGAGACCACCGCGGACACCGCGGACACGAACACCGCTGCCGAGGTTCCCGCCGAGGACTCGGGGCCGCGACGTCGGCGCCGGGCCGTGCGGACCGCAGCCGGAGGGTTCTCCGCGCCCGCGCCCAAGAACGGGAACAGCGCCGAGGAGGAAGACGGGCCGCGTCGGCCGAGGCGGCCCGCTGTCGCCGTGTTCCAGGCGCCCGTCTTCACCGAGCCGATGTTCCAGACCCCGGAGCGGGCCGCCGCGGCCGCCGCCGCCGAGGCCGTGGAGGACGACGAGGAAGAGGTCGTCGTCGTAGCGGAGCCAGTGGCCGTGGAGGTTGTCGAGGAGGAGACCGGCGGACGTCGTCGGCGTCGTCGCCGGGGGGCCGCCTTCGAGGCCGAGCCCGAGGCGCCCGCCGTCGTCGAGGCCGTCGCCGTGGAGGAGGAGCCCGAAGAGGCCGACGAGGCCGAGGACTCCGCCGACGGTGACGAGACCGAGGAGCCCGGTTCGCGCCGCCGCCGTCGGCGTGGTGGCCGGCGTCGTCGCCGTGGCGAGTCCGCCACCGGTGAGGACGAGGGCGAGGACGGCGAGGAGTACGCCGCCGAGCAGGCCGCGCAGGACTCCGAGGACACCGCCGAGCAGGTCGAGGAGGACGCCGAGGAGGCGGACGACGACCAGGGCGGTTCCGGGTCCAGCAGCAGCCGTCGTCGGCGCCGTCGGCGTCGTCGCGCCGGTGACTCGGGCGGCGAGAGCGAGACGCCCGCGTCGGCCGACGACCCCGAGCGCACCGTCGTCAAGGTCCGCGAGCCGCGCGCCAAGAAGGACGAGCACCCGAGCGACGAGGTGCAGTCCATCAAGGGCTCCACGCGTCTTGAGGCCAAGAAGCAGCGCCGCCGCGAAGGCCGCGAGCAGGGCCGTCGACGCGTCCCGATCATCACCGAGGCCGAGTTCCTGGCCCGCCGCGAGGCCGTCGAGCGTGTGATGGTCGTCCGGCAGAGCGGTGAGCGCACGCAGATCGGCGTCCTGGAGGACGGCGTGCTCGTCGAGCACTACGTCAACAAGGAGCAGTCGACCTCGTACGTCGGCAACGTCTACCTGGGCAAGGTCCAGAACGTGCTGCCCTCCATGGAGGCCGCGTTCATCGACATCGGCAAGGGACGCAACGCCGTCCTGTACGCCGGTGAGGTCAACTTCGAGGCGCTCGGCATGGCCAACGGGCCGCGCCGCATCGAGTCCGCCCTGAAGTCCGGCCAGTCGGTCCTCGTGCAGGTCACCAAGGACCCGATCGGGCACAAGGGCGCGCGTCTGACCAGCCAGGTCTCCCTCCCGGGGCGCTACCTCGTGTACGTCCCCGAGGGCTCCATGACCGGCATCAGCCGCAAGCTGCCCGACACCGAGCGGGCCCGGCTGAAGACCATCCTCAAGAAGATCGTCCCCGAGGACGCGGGCGTCATCGTGCGCACCGCCGCCGAGGGCGCGAGCGAGGACGAGCTGAGCCGTGACGTCGAGCGCCTCCAGGCGCAATGGGAAGACATCCAGAAGAAGGCGAAGGGCGGCGGCGGCTCGAACGCGCCGACTCTGCTGTACGGCGAGCCGGACATGACCGTCCGCGTCGTGCGCGACATCTTCAACGAGGACTTCACCAAGGTCATCGTCAGCGGCGACGAGGCGTGGGACACCATCCACGGCTACGTCGCGCACGTCGCCCCCGACCTCGCCGACCGGCTCTCCCGCTGGACCTCCGAGGTCGACGTCTTCGCGACGTACCGCATCGACGAGCAGCTGATGAAGGCGCTGGACCGCAAGGTCTGGCTGCCCAGCGGCGGTTCGCTGGTCATCGACAAGACCGAAGCGATGATCGTGATCGACGTCAACACCGGCAAGTTCACCGGTCAGGGCGGCAACCTCGAAGAGACCGTGACCAGGAACAACCTGGAGGCGGCCGAGGAGATCGTGCGCCAGCTGCGGCTGCGCGACCTGGGCGGCATCGTCGTCATCGACTTCATCGACATGGTCCTGGAGTCCAACCGGGACCTCGTCCTTCGGCGGCTCCTGGAGTGCCTGGGACGCGACCGTACGAAGCACCAGGTCGCCGAGGTCACCTCGCTGGGCCTGGTCCAGATGACCCGCAAGCGCGTCGGACAGGGCCTGTTGGAGTCCTTCTCCGAGACCTGCGTCCACTGCAACGGCCGCGGTGTCATCGTGCACATGGAGCAGCCGACCTCGGTCGGTGGCGGCGGCAAGCGCAAGCGGCGCGGGCGCGGTGGTGACGGGACCGGGCAGGACGTCCACGACACCCACGAGCACGACCACGAGCACGATGTGGCCGACGACGAGGTCGAGACCGAGGCCGAGGTCGCCGCCGAGGTCGCCACGCCGGTTCCGTTCGCCGAGCCCGAGTTCCGGCCCGACGAGGACCTGTACAGCAGCGCCGCCGAGGCGGAGGCCGCGGCCACCCGTGGTGGGCGTTCGCGGCGCCGGACGAGCCGGCGGGCGTCAGCTCCGGCCGGTGCGCCGAGGGGCGAGCGGCAGTCGCGCGAGGTGCGTGAGGAGGCCGAGCCGGCCGCCGTCGCGCAGGCCGAACCCGTCGCCGTGGAAGACCCGGTCGTCGAGGCGCCCGTGGTTCAGGAGACCCCGGCGTCCGCGCCGGTCGTCGAGGCTCCGGTGGTCGACGACGCGGCGCCCAAGGGGCGTACGCGGCGTCGGGCGACCCGTAAGGCGACCGCGCCCGCGGGTTCGCCTGCCGGGTCCGAGGAGGCCGCCGTGGTGACGGTCACCGAGGCCGTCGCGCCGGTCGTCGTCGAGACGCCCGCGCCCGTCGAGCAGCCCGAGGCGCCCGCCGAGAGCGCGGCTCCGGCCCGCCCGCGGCGTCGTGCCGTGCGCAAGGCCACCGCGCCCACCGCGTCCGAGGAGGCGGCCGTCACGGTCGTACCGTCGGCCGTGGTGGAGGAAGTGCCGGTCGCCGAGGCCGAGGTCGAGGCGGACGCTCCGGCCAAGAAGACGGCCGCGCGCAAGGCTGCCAAGAAGGCCCCGGCGAAGAAGGCGGTCGCCAAGAAGACGGCGGCCACCAAGACCGCGGCCAAGAAGACGGCCGCGAAGAAGACGACGGCCAAGAAGGCCGCCAAGACCACGTCGAAGAAGACCGCGGCGGCGGAGCAGACGAGCCCGTCCTCCGTCACCGCCTCCACCGACGAGGGCTGAACCCCGGGCGGGTGCGGCTGGTCCATGTGACCAGTCGCACTCCCCACCGGGCCCGGTTTGACCCGTTCGGCTGCGGCCCCGTAACCTTGACTGTCGGCGTGTCCACTGGTGACACGCCACATCCCCGTAAACCTCTTCCTCCCGGGCGTGTTCCGCCGGGAGAGGCCGTCTGCTCGTGCAGGGCGGCTGGACTGCGGGGGTGCCGTCCCTGAGCTAGAGAGTGAGATCAGCGTGTACGCCATCGTGCGCAGCGGTGGTCGCCAGCACAAGGTTGCTGTCGGCGACATCGTTGAGGTTGACAAGATTTCCACTGCCAAGGTTGGCGACACGGTCGAGCTCTCGACCCTGCTCGTTGTCGACGGCGACGCTGTGACCAGCGACCCGTGGGTGCTGGCCGGCATCAAGGTCCAGGCCGAGATCGTGGACCACCACAAGGGCGTCAAGATCGACATCCTTCGCTACAAGAACAAGACCGGCTACCGCCGTCGTCAGGGCCACCGCCAGCAGTACACGGCGATCAAGGTCACTGAGATCCCCGCGGCTGCGAAGTAAGGGACTGAGGAGACATGGCACACAAGAAGGGCGCATCGTCCACCCGGAACGGTCGCGACTCCAATGCCCAGCGGCTCGGCGTGAAGCGCTTCGGCGGTCAGGTCGTCAACGCTGGTGAGATCCTGGTCCGCCAGCGCGGCACCCACTTCCACCCCGGTTCGGGCGTCGGCCGTGGCGGCGACGACACGCTGTTCGCGCTGAACGCCGGTGCGGTGGAGTTCGGTACCCACCGTGGCCGCAAGGTCGTGAACATCGTTCCGGTCGCCTGAAGCATCAGGTAGCTGAATCAGGCAACTGATCGGAAGCTTTCGCGAGGCGGACCTCACTTCCCTTCCGGGAAGCGGGTCCGCCTTTCGCGTGTTGAACAAGAGACATAGCTGAACCAAGAGACATCGCTGTACGTAACTGGAGGCACATCCCATGACCACCTTCGTGGACCGCGTCGAGCTGCATGTCGCCGCGGGTAACGGAGGCCACGGCTGTGCCTCCGTCCACCGTGAGAAGTTCAAGCCGCTCGGCGGCCCGGACGGCGGCAACGGCGGAAGGGGTGGGGATGTCATCCTCATCGTCGACCAGTCCGTGACCACGCTGCTCGACTACCACCATTCCCCGCACCGCAAGGCCACCAACGGCAAGCCCGGCGAGGGCGGCAACCGCTCCGGCAAGGACGGCCAGGACCTGGTCCTGCCGGTGCCGGACGGCACGGTCGTGTTCGACGGCGCGGGCAACGTGCTCGCCGACCTGGTCGGCCACGGCACCTCCTACATCGCCGCGCAGGGCGGCCGGGGCGGCCTCGGCAACGCGGCCCTGTCCTCGGCCCGCCGCAAGGCCCCCGGTTTCGCGCTGCTCGGTGTGCCCGGTGACCTCCAGGACATCGTGCTGGAGCTGAAGACGGTCGCCGACGTCGCCCTCGTGGGCTACCCGAGCGCCGGCAAGTCCTCGCTGATCTCCGTGCTGAGCGCGGCCAAGCCGAAGATCGCCGACTACCCGTTCACGACGCTGGTCCCGAACCTCGGCGTGGTGACCGCAGGCGAGACCGTCTACACCATCGCCGACGTGCCCGGTCTCATCCCCGGCGCCAGCCAGGGCAAGGGTCTCGGCCTGGAGTTCCTGCGCCACGTCGAGCGGTGCAGCGTCCTCGTGCACATCCTGGACACCGCGACGCTGGAGTCCGAGCGCGACCCGATCTCCGACCTCGACATGATCGAGGAGGAGCTGAAGCAGTACGGCGGCCTCGACCGGCGTCCGCGGATGGTCGTCCTGAACAAGATCGACGTACCGGACGGCAAGGACCTGGCCGAGATGGTGCGGCCGGATCTGGAGGCGCGTGGCTACCGCGTCTTCGAGGTGTCGGCCGTCGCTCACACGGGACTGCGTGAACTGTCCTTCGCCATCGCGGAGTTCGTCGCCGCGTCGCGTGCCGCGAAGCCGAAGGAGGAGGCGACCCGGATCGTCATCCGCCCGAAGGCGGTCGACGACAGCGGCTTCACCGTCGTACAGGAGGAGGACGGTCTCTTCCGCGTGCGCGGCGAGAAGCCCGAACGCTGGGTCCGCCAGACCGACTTCAGCAACGACGAGGCCGTCGGCTATCTCGCCGACCGGCTCAACCGTCTCGGTGTCGAGGCGTCGCTGATGAAGGTCGGCGCCCGCTCCGGCGACGGCGTCGCCATCGGTCCCGAGGACAACGCGGTCGTCTTCGACTGGGAGCCGACCGTCATGGCCGGTGCGGAGATGCTGGGCCGGCGTGGCGAGGACCACCGGCTCGACGAGCCGCGGCCGGCGACGCAGCGGCGTCGGGACAAGCAGGCCGAGCGGGACGAGGCGACCCAGGAGTTCGAGGAGTTCAAGCCCTTCTGAACGACCTGCGCGGCGCGGCCTTCCGGCGACCGGAACTGTGCGGTGACCGGAGCTGTGCGATGCCTGTTCGGCCGGCGGGCTGACCGCACGGCTCGGCGGGGTGACTGCCCGTCGAACGGGGTGCCGGTCGCCGGCCGTGGCGGCTGCGTGGCTGGCGCGGCGGCTGCCGGTCGGGTGTGGTGACCGGTGGCATAGCCGTTTGCCCGGCGTGGCAGCTGCCTGCCCGGCGCGGTGGTTGTCCGTCGTGGCCAGGTGACTGTCTGTCGGGTGTGGTGATCGGTCGACCGGTGGGACGGCCGTTTGCCCGGCGTGGTGACCGCCCGTCCGGCGTGGCGGCTGTCCGTCCCGGCCAGGTGACTGTCCGTCGGGTGCGGGGACCGGTCGACCGATGGGACGGCCGCCTGCCCGGCGTGGCGGCTGCCTGTTCGGCCCAATGGCCGCTCGCCCCGGCGGAGTTGATCGTCCGCCAAGCATGCTGGCCGTCCGGCGCGGCGGCTGTCCGCCCTGGCCAGGTGACTGTCCGTCGGCTGCGGGGGACTGGTCGACTGGTGGGACGGCCGTTTGCCCGGCGTGGCGACCGCCCGTCCGGCGTGGTGGCTGCCTGTCCGGTGCAATGGCCGCCCGCCCCGGCGGAGTTGATCGCCCGTCAGGCACGTCGACCGTCCGGCCCGGCATGACGACCGTTCGCCCCGCGCGTCGCTCACCCGCCCAGCGCGTCGCTCACCCGTCCCGCGCGACGGTGTCCCACCCTGCGCGCCGATCGTCCGTCCGGCGTGAAGATCATTCACCGGCGTGACCAAACTGGCTGAGACCCGTTGCTCTCGGAGTAACGGGTCTCTTGCTGTGCGCTCATTTGTCATGGACGCGATACTTACTGTTCAACGGGCGGGACTCCGCGCACTGTGAGGCTTCCAAGTGACCCAAGAGGCCAACGTCGCAAGGGAGTTCACCGATGACCGGAGCCGTATCACCCGATCGACGACGTTTTCTCGCGGCCGGCGCGGCGGTGCTGGGAGCCGCCGCCTCCGCCCAGCTCTGGCTGCCGACCACCGCCCGAGCTGCCGAAACCCCGCTGCCCGACGGTGTGTTCAGCCTCGGCATCGCCTCCGGCGACCCGCTGCCCGACGGCATCGTGCTGTGGACGCGGCTCGCACCGGACCCGCTGAACGGCGGCGGGATGCCGGACCAGGTGGTCCCCGTGGAGTGGGAAATCGCGGAGGACGAACGCTTCAGAAAGCACGTGCGCCGCGGAATCGCGCCCGCCCGGCCCGAGTACGGGCACAGCGTTCACGTGGATGTACGGGGACTGCGGCCGGGCCGTGACTACTGGTACCGCTTCCGTGTCAGCGGGCAGATCTCCGCCACCGGCCGCACCCGCACCGCGCCCCACGCGAGCAGCTCCGGCGGCCGGCTGCGCGTCGCGCTCGCCTCCTGCCAGAACTGGCAGAACGGCTACTTCACGCCGTACGCCGACATGCTGTCCCAGGACCCCGACTTCGTGCTCTTCGTCGGCGACTACATCTACGAGTCGGCGCCGTCGAACGCGGGGCCGCGCCGACACGAGGGGACCGGGGAGCCGTACAGCCTCGTGCAATATCGCAATCGGTACGCGCAGTACCGGAGTGATCCCGACCTCCTCGCCATGCATGCCAACAGCCCCTGGGTCGTGACCTTCGACGACCACGAGGTGGACAACGACTGGGCGGGGGAGATCCCGCAGGACCCCGCCCAGCAGTCGCACGACGCGTTCGTCGCGCGGCTGACGGCGGCCTTCCAGGCGTACTACGAGCACATGCCGGTGCGCGCGACCGCAGTACCGAACGGGCCGCACATCCAGATGTACCGTCGGCTGGAGTTCGGTCGGCTGATGCGGCTCAACGTCCTCGACACCCGGCAGTTCCGCAGCGACCAGGCGACCACGCAGGCCGGCGCCGAGGACCCGTCGATGACGATGATGGGCGCCGGGCAGAAGGAGTGGCTGCTGAAGGGGCTGCGCCACTCGCCCGCGCGCTGGAACGTCATCGCCTCGCAGATCATGATGGCCGAGACGGACATCCTGCTCGGCGCGGGCAAGCAGTGGTTCTACGACGCCTGGGACGGCTACCAGGCCGAACGCAACGCCCTGCTGGAGGACTTCAAGAGCGTCCGCAACCCCGTGGTGCTCAGCGGCGACCGGCACCTCACGATGATCAGCGACCTCAAGGAGGACTTCGCCGACCCGGACTCCGACGTCGTCGGCGCCGAGTTCGTCGGCACGTCCATCTCCAGCAACGGCGACCAGGACCAGGCCGCCTTCCACGCCCAGTGGGACCCGCTGATGGCGGACAACCCGCACTGGAAGGTGATCGACGCCCACCGCGGCTACCACCTGTTCGACATCCGGCGGGACGGCATCGACGCGCAGGTGAGGGTCGTGGACACCGTGCTCAAGCCCACGGCCGTGCCCAGTACCTACGCCTCGCTCCGGGTGGAGGCGGGCGACCCCGGCGTCAGCGTGGTCTGAGTTCCGTGAAGTCTGTGTGACGCGTGAAGCCTGTGTGACGGGAGCCTGGGACTCATCTGTGTCCCAGGCTCCTCTCAGGTCAAACTCAGGAACAACTCTTACCGTCCGTTAACCATGGAGACGGATTGTATTGAGGAAGCGCTGCCCGTCGGGACCCGGCTGCTGCACATCGGCCCGCACAAGACCGGGACCACCGCGATCCAGGGCGCGCTGTTCGCCGCGAAGGACACGATGCCCGAGCACGGCGTCGACTTCCCCGCACACAGCAGGCACCCGATGGAAGCGGCCCTCGCGGCCTGCGCCCGGCCCGCGATGATGGGCGACACCGTGCCCACCGACAAGCACTGGACGCGCCTCCTCGACGCCGTGCGGGCCACCGGCGACCGCACCTCGGTGATCAGCAGCGAGTTCTTCGCCGACGCCGAGGACGACGAGACGATCGCCCGGATCGTGGAGCAGCTCGGCGGCGAGCGCGTGCACATCCTGATCACCCTGCGCCCGCTGGCGAAGATCATGCCCTCGCAGTGGCAGCAGTACGTGCAGAACGGCCTGCGCATGGGCTACGACAACTGGCTGGAGCACATGCTCCGCAAGGCGCCGTACGAGCAGCCCAACCCCAGCTTCTGGCGGCGGCACCGGCACGACCGGCTGGTCGAGCGCTGGGCCCGGGTCGTGGGTCCCGGGCGGGTCACCGTCGTCGTGGTCGACGACGGTGACCGGGAGGGGCTGCTGCGTACCTTCGAGACGCTGCTCGGGCTGCCCGCGAATCTCCTGCGGCCGGTTCCGGACGCCGCCAACCGTTCTCTCACCCTCGCCGAGACCGAAATGCTGCGGAGGCTCAACGTCGAATTCCGCGGAAATGGCCTCCCCGACGAGCTGTATTCCAAGCTCGTGCGCAACGGCGCCGTCATGCATATGAAGAATGCGTGCAGCCCGACCCCGCAGGACGTGAAGATCACCACGCCCCGGTGGGCACTGGAGGCGGCCGGCGCGATCGGCGCCGAGATGACCGGGACGATCGCCGCCACGGGCGTACGGGTCGTAGGGGACACCGCCCTGCTGTCGGCCGTGCCCGAGGGAGGCGGGAAGGCGCCCGGGGCGCCGCGGATCGCTCCCGAAGTGGCCGCGCAGGCGCTCTACGGGGCGCTCGCGGCGGTGGCCGCGGCGCCCGTGCGGCACAGTGCGCCGGCGAAGGCGCGGACGGTCCACCAGACGTCGTCGAAGGAACTCGTACGGGTTCTCGGTCACCGTTGTCTGAAGAGGCTCCGGCGGCGCTGAGTTCCGTCATCGCACGGTCACCGGCAGTGCAAGATGAATGACAGGTGTCGCGCGCCTATGCGGCGGAGGTCACTCGCCTTGCACTGCGGTAACCGCGAGTGGGACCATTTGCGAGTTCCCCATTGTCCCGAGGTAGGTCAAGGTCACCTGTGTCGCACATAGCCAAGCCCCGCACCACCGCAGTGATCCTGGCCGGCGGTACCGGTCAGCGGGTGGGTCTCTCGATCCCCAAGCAGCTGCTGAAGATCGCCGGCAAGGCAGTCATCGAGCACACCCTGACCACCTTCGAGAACACCGACTCGATCGACGACATCATCGTCCTGATGGCGCCGGGCTACGTCCCGGACATCGAGAAGATCGTCGCCAAGGCCGGTTTCCAGAAGGTCACCCGGATCATCGAGGGCGGCTCCACACGGAACGAGACCACCGAGCGCGCCATCGCCGCGCTCGGTGAGGGCCTGGCCGAGGGCGAGGACCGCAACGTCCTCTTCCACGACGCCGTGCGCCCCCTGCTCTCGCAGCGCGTGATCGACGACTGTGTGGTGGCCCTGGAGCGCTTCCAGGCCGTCGACGTGGCCATCCCGTCCGCGGACACCATCATCGTGACCCGCACGCACGGCGACGACGGCGAGTTCATCACCGAGATCCCCGACCGCTCCCGGCTGCGCCGCGGCCAGACGCCCCAGGCGTTCAAGCTGTCCACGATCCGCCGCGCCTACGAGGTCGCCGCCGGGGACCCCAACTTCCAGGCCACGGACGACTGTTCGGTCGTACTCAAGTACCTGCCGGACGTGCCGATCCACGTCGTCGCGGGCGACGAGTACAACATGAAGGTCACCCAGCCCGTCGACGTCTTCATCGCCGACAAGCTCTTCCAGCTCGCCTCCACGGCCGCGCCCGAGCAGGTCGACGAGGCCGCCTACCGCGAGCTGCTCACCGGCAAGACGCTGGTCGTCTTCGGCGGCTCGTACGGCATCGGCAAGGACATCGCCGAGGTCGCCGAGGGCTACGGCGCCACGGTGTACGCGCTGGGCCGCTCGACCACCGGCACGCACGTCGAGAACCCCGAGGAGGTCGACGACGCGCTGTCCAAGGCGTACGGCGAGACCGGGCGCATCGACTACGTCATCAACACCGCGGGCGTGCTGCGCATCGGCAAGCTGGCCGAGACGGACAACGCGACCATCGAGGAAGCGCTGAAGGTCAACTACCTGGCGCCCGTGCAGATCGCCCGTTCCGCGTACAAGTACCTCGCCGAGACCAAGGGCCAGCTGCTGCTCTACACCTCCAGCAGCTACACCCGAGGCCGCGCCGAGTACAGCCTGTACTCCTCGACCAAGGCCGCGATGGTGAACCTCACGCAGGCCCTGGCGGACGAGTGGGCCGGCGACGGCATCCGCGTGAACTGCATCAACCCGGAGCGCACCGCCACCCCGATGCGCACCAAGGCGTTCGGCCAGGAGCCGACGGGCACCCTGCTCTCCTCCGAGGCCGTGGCCCGCACCTCGCTCGACGTGCTGCTGTCCGAGCTGACCGGCCACGTCATCGACGTCCGCCAGCAGGACCCGACGGCCGGCGCGGCCAGGGCGTCCGGCTTCGAGGCCGCCCTCGCCTCGGTCCTGGACGTCCAGGACGGCGTTTAATTAAGCCTGCTTCTGAGATCCCGGTAAATTACTCAAAACCCCCAAGAGCAGGTTTATCAGTGATTTCCACCGCTATTCGCGTGGCCCGTGTGGGCAGCGCGGCTGAGCTGGCCGCCGCCGCCCTGATGATGCTGGGATACCCGGCCCTCATGCTGGCCGCCCTCGTCCCGAGCGTCCCCGCCTTCGCCGCCGCGACCGTCGTGACGTACGTCGCGGACCACTACCTCCACCGCCAGGCCAGCTACCTGATCAACCGCCTCAGCAAGGTCAGAGCGGGCCTCTCCATCCGCTTCCTGATCCGCCAGCTCCTGCTGATCCTGCTGCTGGCCCGCATGGACCTCTCCGACAACCTCATCTTCTACGGCGCGATCGCCTGCTTCATCGCCTTCTACGGCCTCCAGGCCCCGCACGGCGCCGTCGTCACGCTGATCCGCAACCGCCGCCGGATGCCGGTCGCCACCCGCAACGTCGACCTCGGCTCACGCATCCACATCCCGGACGCCCCGAGGTTCGGCCTGCTGGAGCGCTCCGCCGAGAAGATGCTCCACCTCGACCTGTTCGCCGTCGTCGGCCTGCTGATCTCCGCCGAGCTGGACTCGGCCGTCGCGGGCTTCATCGGCATCGGCATCACCCTGTTCCTGGGCACCCTCTACGTCGGCGCGCTCCTGCCGTACATACGGGGTACGAAGATCCCGCCGACGCCGGAGGTCATCCTCACGGCCGTCGACGACTGGCTGCGCGAGTACAACCCACAGACGGTGCTCTACTTCTCCGGCTCCAAGGACTCGACGTACCAGGTCAACATGTGGCTGGAGACCATGGAGCAGCTGGACACCCGGCCGCTGGTCCTGCTCCGTGAGCGCGTGATACTGCAGAACCTCGCCCAGACCAAGGTCCCCGTCATCTGCGTGCCCGGCGGTGTGCACCTGATGAACATGGACCTGTCGACCGTGCGCGTCGCGCTGTACGCGGCCAACGTCGGCAAGAACATCCACCTGCTGCGCGTCCCCACCATGAAGCACGTCTTCATCGGCCACGGCGACAGCGACAAGCTGGCCAGCGTCAACCCGTTCAGCAAGGTCTACGACGAGGTGTGGACCGCCGGCCGTGCGGGCCGCGACCGCTACGCCATCGCCGACGTCGGTGTCCGCGACGACGACATCGTCGAGGTCGGCCGCCCGCAGCTCGCCCCGATCCAGACCTGGCAGGGCGTGCCCGAAGGCCGTATCCCGACCGTGCTGTACGCGCCGACCTGGGAGGGCTGGGACAACGACCCCGGCAACACCTCCCTCCTGCTGGCCGGCGAGAACATCGTGAAGAAGCTGCTCAAGGCCGACCCGCCGGTCCGTGTCCTGTACAAGCCGCACCCCTTCACCGGCACCGTCAGCCCCGCCGCCGGCTCCGCGCACCGCAAGGTCGTCGCCCTGGTCGAGAAGGCCGCCGCCCAGCGCGCGACCGACCCGCGCTTCCAGGCCGACGCGGCCGTGCAGACCAAGGCCAAGGCCGACCTGGCCCGCATCGACGCCCGTATCGCCGAACTGTCCGGCGGCCCCGCCGACAAGGGCGACGAGGCCGAGCTGACCCGTGACGGCGTGGTCGACCTGGTCAAGTACGAGGAGATCGCCCGGCTGCGCGCCGAGTGGAACGACGCGTACTGGAACTCGGTCGGTACCTTCGAGCACCGCGTCATCGCGGGCGCCGAGCCGCGCCTGTACGACTGCTTCAACGTGTCCGACGCGATGGTCTCCGACATCTCCAGCGTGGTCTCCGACTTCATCGCGAGCGGCAAGCCGTACGCGGTCACGGACTCGGCGAAGCTGGGCGTGGAGGAGTTCAAGCGGCAGAACACCGCGGTGCGCGCGGCCGTGATCCTCTCCAACAAGGCGTCGGAGATGGGCGAGTTGCTGGCGGCGGTCCGCGCCCCGGAGGCCGACCCGATGGCCGAGGACCGCAAGGAACTCAAGGAGTACCTGCTCGGCCCGGACGAGCCCACGTCGATCGAGCAGTTCAACACCGCGGTGGGGAACCTGGCGGTCAAGTCCGAGACGCGGAACGTCGGCCAGGAGCGGGTGGCGACGACGGAGGCCGAACTCACCAGCTGACCCGTGCGTGTCAGTACTTGGTCAAGAAGAGCCCGGTTTTTGGGGAGTGATTCTCGAAAACCGGGCTCTTTTGCGTATCCCCTCCTGACGGAGGACAACCGATCCACTCGGTCGGCCGTCTTGTAGATGGCGATTCAATGGACAAGGGGGGTACGCGTGACCGTGACGCAGCCTGATGTGACCGTGGTCGTCGGGGCGTACGAGGCGATGCCGTACCTGGTCGAGTGCCTGCGCTCGGTCGAGGCGCAGACGCTGGACCCGGCCCGCATCGAGGTCATCGCCGTGAATGACGGCTCGACGGACGGTACGGGGGAGTACCTGGAGGAGTTCGCGGCCCGCGCCGCGACCCACGTCACCGTGATCCACCAGGAGAACTCCGGCGGCCCCAGCGCCCCGCGCAACGTCGGCCTCGGCAAGGCGAGCGGACGCTACGTCTTCTTCCTCGACGCCGACGACCGGCTCGCCCCGGAGGCGTTGGAGCGCATGGTCGCGATGGCCGACCGCAACGGCACGGACGTGGTGCTCGGAAAGGTCGAGGGCATCAACCGCGTCCCGCCCAAGGCGGCGTGGGTCGAGACGCTGGAGCGCACCGACGTCTTCCACTCCAACATCAAGTTCACGCTGAGCGCCCAGAAGCTGTTCCGGCGGGCGCTGTTGGAGCGGCACAGCATGCGGTTCGACGAGTCGCTGTTCACCGGCGAGGACGCGCTGTTCACGATGGAGGCCTATCTGCGGGCCGACGGCGTCTCCGTGATCGCCGACCACACCTGCTACTACCTGGTGGGCCGCGACGACGGCAAACACGTGACGAAGAGCGGGAGTTACACCCTGCGCTTCGACTCCGCGCGTGCCCTGATGAATCTCATCGCGGAGATGGTCCCGCCGGGCGTGGAGCGCGACAAGCTGATGCTCCGCCCCTTCCTGGTCACGCTGCTCCCGCAGTTCGGCCCCAAGTACCTCAAGGACAGCGAGCAGGTCAGGCGGCACAAGTTCGAGCTGGCCAAGCCGTTGATGGCCGCCCACTGGACCGACGAGGTCGCCGTCCGCCTCAAGGTGGACGAGCGGCTCCGCCTCCACCTGGTCGCCGAGGAACGCCCCGAACTCCTCCTGGACGTCGTCGAGTTCGTCCGGGCCAAGAAGCAGCCCGCCGCCGTCCTGGAGCGGCGTGGCCGCCGGGTCTACCTGGCCTACCCGCACTTCCGCTCGGAGGCGGTCGGCCTCCCCGACTCCCTCTACCTCGCCGAACCGCGGGAGGCACGCGCCGTCGAGGGCTACCACGAGCCGGGGCGCCGACTCGTGCGCCGGGCGCTGGGGAAAGCGCGCCGGGGACTGGGGAGGACGCGCCGGGTGCTGCTGTCGCGCGGAGTCACCTCACGCGGCCGGGCGGCGGCCTGACGGATCCTGACGGACGGTGAGCCCGGTCCCTGGGCGGGACCGGGCTCGTGCGCCGCACTACCGCGGTCGTCGTCTTTCCGTCTGCTTCAGGGTCTGACGCCCTTGGACTTGTCCCGAGGGCCGGGCACCTTTCTGCGGCGGACGTCAGGGAAATCGCTCAGCACGTCATGAGCAGGCTCGCCGCCCGCTCGCGAAGGGGATGCTCGATGACAAGAGACGTCAGTTCCCTGATCGTGTCGCGGGCCCGGCCGACTTCGAGGACGGCCGCGGCGTGCTCCTCCAGGGCGGAGAGCCGCTCCTCCTCCTCCATACAGGCCTCCATATAGGCGCCGGCCGTCGACGGCAACCACTGGCCCGCCAGGCCCGAGAGCGGCGGCCCGTGCCACAACTCGACTTCCTCACCCAGGAGTTCACTCGCCCGCACCGCACCGACGTGCTGGGCCAGATCGACCAGACGCCGGAAACGGTGGAGGCCGATCTGTTCCTTGTCACCCGCACGCCTGTGACCAGGGCACCTGAGACACGCTGAGAGCGGCCAAGTCCCCACGGCCGTCCGTGACCACCCAAGGTCCCTCGTCGACCACCCGAAGGTCCGTCGTCGGACGAGCGGACGGTCACGGACGGCTTACGGATGGCCGACGGACGGCTGTCCGGGGACTGGACCGGTCAACGGCCCCCGCCCCGTTCGCGTAGATTGCCGGGCGGGCAGCCATACCTACGCGAGGGGAACTCAGCACGTGGCAGGGGCAAGGCAGGCCGTGACCGAGGCCCGCAGGATTGTCGTCAAGGTGGGTTCCTCCTCGCTGACCACCGCGGCCGGCGGCCTGGACGCCGACCGCGTCGACGCACTGGTCGACGTCCTCGCCAAGAGCCGCAGCGGGGGAGAGAAAGAGGTCGTCCTCGTCTCCTCCGGCGCCATCGCCGCCGGACTCGCCCCGCTCGGACTGCGCCGCCGCCCGAAGGATCTCGCCCGTCAGCAGGCCGCCGCGAGCGTCGGCCAGGGCCTCCTGGTGGCCCGCTACACCGCCTCCTTCGCGCGTTACGGCATCCGCGTCGGCCAGGTCCTGCTCACCTCCGACGACATGAGCCGCCGCTCCCACCACCGCAACGCCTCCCGCACCCTCGACAAACTCCTCGCCATGGGTGCCCTCCCGATCGTCAACGAGAACGACACCGTCGCCACGGACGAGATCCGCTTCGGCGACAACGACCGGCTCGCCGCCCTCGTCGCCCACCTCGTCCACGCCGACCTGCTGGTCCTCCTCTCCGACATCGACGGCGTCTACGACGGCGACCCCAGCAAGCCGGGCACCTCGCGGATAGCGGAAGTCCGGGGACCGCAGGACCTCGCGCACGTCGAGATCGGCAGCGCGGGCAAGGCCGGCGTCGGCACCGGCGGCATGGTGACCAAGGTGGAGGCGGCCCGGATCGCCGCCGCCGCCGGCATCCCCGTCGTGCTGACCAGCGCGGTCCACGCGACCGACGCGCTGGGCGGCGGCGACACGGGGACCTACTTCCACGCCACCGGAAAGCGTTCCGCGGACCGGCTGCTCTGGCTCCAGCACGCGTCCACCCCGCAGGGCTCGTTGACGCTCGACGACGGTGCCGTACGCGCGGTCGTGCAGCGTCGGATGTCGCTGCTGCCGGCCGGAATCGCCGCCGTCGAGGGCGAGTTCAGCGCGGGCGACCCCGTCGAACTCCGCGACGGCACCGGGCACGCGGTCGCCCGGGGCCTCGTCAACTTCGACGCCAAGGAGATCCCCCAGCTGATCGGCCGCTCCACCAGGGAACTGGCGCGGGAGCTGGGACCGTCGTACGAGAGGGAAGTCGTCCACCGGGACGACCTGGTGATCCTGCACCCGTAGAACCGGCGAAGCGACCGGCACCCGTAGGACAGGCGAGGCGTTCGGTCGAAAATTGCGGGAACGCCGATCGTGGGCGACAGCCATGAGGTGGACCTTCCGTAAAAGCGCCACGCGGACGCCTTGGGCCTGCTCAACTTTGCTCAGGGACACATCCGCGCGAGCACAGCAGCTCGCCCCTTGCGTAAGGAGGCCGTCGTGAGACGAGTGCGCCCTGGGGCGGCGGCGTCCCGCGGTGGTGCCACCTCCCGCGCGCCCGGCGAGGAGCGCACGCTGACGAGCGTCGCGGCCGGCGCCCGGTACGAGGGCGAGGAACCCAAGGATCTGCCCCGGCTGTGGCATGTCACCCTCAGCGTCTCCGGCGGCGAGGCCCCGCTGAAGGAAGTGCGGCGCGGTCTGGAACAGCTCGCCCACGACCACCCCTTTCTGCTGACCAGCCGCTACGCCAACGACCACGCGGAGATCCGCTACTGGGAAGAGGCCCGCGACCTGCACGACGCGGCAGCCGTGGCGCTGCGCCTGTGGGGCGAGCACCGCCAGACCGCCAAGCTGCCGCCGTGGGAGATCGTCGGCCTGGAGGTCATCGACCGCGAGACCTACCACCAGCGCATCTCCGAGGGGTACGGCCCGCTGCCCGCGACCCCCGTCGGCGTACATCCGTTCTGAGACCCTCAGGGTCCGTTTCGAGCCGTCCTCGGGTCCTTCCGCGCTTGTCTCGCGGTTTGGGATAGCCGGTGGACGCCTTCGCGGGGCGCACTACCCTTCCCTCATGACCACGCTCTCGCCGTACGACTCCCTGTCCCCGGTCACGCAGGCCGCGTACCGCGCCAAGTCCGCCGCCGCCGACCTCGCGCCGCTGCCGCGCGCCGAGAAGGACGACGCGCTGCTCGCCATCGCGGACGCGCTGGAGGTCCGTACGAGCGAGATCGTCGAGGCCAACGCCAAGGACATCGCCAAGGCCCGCGCCGCCGGCACCAGCGAGACGGTCATCGACCGGCTGACGCTGACGCCCGAGCGCGTACGGGCCATCGCCTCGGACGTACGGGACGTCGTAGCACTGCCCGACCCGGTCGGCGAGGTCGTCCGCGGCTCGACCCTGCCGAACGGCATCGACCTGCGCCAGGTCCGCGTCCCCCTCGGCGTCGTCGGCATCATCTACGAGGCCCGCCCGAACGTCACCGTCGACGCCGCCGCCTTGTGCCTCAAGTCCGGGAACGCGGTCCTCCTGCGCGGCTCGGCCTCCGCCTACGAGTCGAACACCGCCCTCGTGCGCGTCATCCGCGACGCCGTCGGCGGCGCCGGACTGCCCGCCGACGCCGTGCAGTTGGTGCCCGGCGAGAGCCGCGAGAGCGTGCGCGAACTGATGCGCGCCCGGGGACTCGTAGACGTCCTGATTCCGCGCGGCGGCGCCTCCCTGATCCAGACCGTCGTCAGCGAGTCGACCGTCCCCGTGATCGAGACCGGCGTCGGCAACTGCCACGTCTACGTCGACGCCGACGCCGACCTCGACATGGCGATCGACATCCTGATCAACTCCAAGGCCCAGCGGCCCAGCGTCTGCAACGCCGCCGAGACCCTCCTCGTCCACCAGGACATCGCCCCCGAGTTCCTGCCGCGCGCCCTGGACGCCCTCGCCGAGGCCGGCGTCACCGTGCACGCAGACGAGCGCGTGCTCGCCTACGCCAAGGACTCCGAGGCCACGGTCGTCGAGGCCACCCCGGAGGACTGGGACACCGAGTACCTCTCCTACGACATCGCCGCCGCCGTCGTCGACTCGCTCGACAAGGCCGTCCAGCACATCCGGCTGTGGAGCTCCGGCCACACCGAGGCGATCGTCACCAGCTCCCAGCAGGCCGCCCGCCGCTTCACCCAGCTGGTCGACTCCACCACCGTCGCCGTCAACGCCTCCACGCGCTTCACGGACGGCAGCCAGTTCGGCTTCGGCGCCGAGATCGGGATCTCCACCCAGAAGCTGCACGCGCGGGGTCCGATGGGCCTGCCGGAACTGACGAGCACCAAGTACATCGTCACGGGCGACGGACACATCCGCCGCTGAGGCCCCGCCGTTCGGCATATGCGGTGGGCATAGCGCCTCGTCGGGGGAGAGACGTCTCACACAACGGATGAATTTCCCTACCGCCTGCCCAAATTGACCCCCCAGGTCTACTCTGGAGAGGTGCCGGAGGACGTGGGGGGCAGGCCGTTTCCTGACGGCTGGGAGCCCGACGACGACCACGACCGCGGAGTGTCGGACGAAGAGTTCGCATCCGTGGTCTTCGACGAGGCCTTCATACGGGCGGCCGTAGTACACGAGCCGACCGCCGTCGAGCGCCTCCTGGCCGCCGCGCAGGCGAGAGCCGAGGCCTCCGAGGCCGAAGCCCGCCGCGCGCAGCACGGCAGACGCGCACGAGGCGACGATCCGTTCGAGGACGCCTACGGACGCGAATTCGGCCATGATCCGGAACTCGACGACCTGGACGACCCCGACGTCGTCGAGGGCCGCTACGGCGCCCCGGGGACCTACGGCAAACAGGTCCGCTGGCACCGCCCGGTCGCCTGGCTGCTCGCCCTGGTGATGGGCATCGGCATGGTCGCCCTGGCTTTCTCGGCGGTCTACCGCGGCGCCTCCTCGGGCGGCAGGGACCGTGTCCCGCCCCCGGCCTCGACGGGCGTGGAACAGGGCACGGCTGCGGCACCGTCCGCTTCCGCCGACAACTCCCAGCCACCGCTGTCCGCGGTCCCGCGCACGCCCTGAGCGAGCTGTGAGCGCCCCGGTGAGAACCTGTCAGAACTTGTCGTGTAGCAGGGCGTTTACCTGAGGCTCCAGAGACCTACTCTGAAAGTATGGGCGGTCCAGGAGACCCACCTGAGGGCACGCCCGAGGGCGCTCCCGGTGGTGGTGAGGACGAGTACCGATCCGTCGTCTTCGACGAGTCGTTCGTCCGCGCTGCCCGCCTCCAGGAGTTCTCCGCGCAGGAGCGCCTGGCCGACCACGCCCCCGCCGTCCGCCGCCGCCCGGCCTTGCGCCGCGGTCTCTCCCGCCAGGCCCTGATCCTGGTCATGCTGATCGCCGTCGCCTTCGGCACCGCGATCTACATGGGTGTACGGCACCCCTACACGACCCCCACGGCCCAGCAGCCCATCGAACCGCTGCGGATGACCGTCATCCCACTGTCCCCCCAGGGCAAGGTCCCGGGGGCGGCCGACGCCGAGTACCTCTACGAGCACAGCCCGGCCGCGCAGTTCAGCGTCGGCGCCGAGGGCGTGCCGCTGCCGGCCGCGCGGCGCACCGCGCACTTCTCGGACAGCCAGGTCATCGCCGCCCTGAGCACCGCCAAGGACTACATCGTGGAGTCCTCGCTCTACCCGGCGGTGCTCACCGGCGGACAGATCCGCCCCGCGCGCGTCCTCGTCGACCCGGACCAACTCGACCAGTTCGACCAGAGCTTCGAGCACCCGACCGCCGACGGCCGGCACGAACCCACCGGATGGCTGGTTCGCTTCGACCCCTCTCGCGTCCAGCTGGCCGACCGCAAGATCCGCGTCCAGGGCACCCTCCAGGCCACCGAGATCGACTCGTCCACTCTTGAAGTCATCGCCGACGGAACCTTCGTCTACGCGCTACGGCCCACCGGCTCGGCGGCCTCGGCCGGCTCCGGCGACCAGGCCCAGGCGTCCCTGTTCACCGTCCGCCGCGAACTGCACTTCCGCTTCGACCGCGACGACCTGCGCATGCACCAGGCCCAGCTCGTCGTCTCCTACGTCCAGGCCGGGCCCCTGTCCTGCGCCGAGGACTCCGTGACCCATCTGCGCCCCCTGCTCGCCGGCCAGACCGCCAAGGCGGGCGGCCCGGCCGGCACGGACCCGTACGCGACGGGCAGCGCGACGGCGCTGTGCGGGTCACTGGCGACGAGCGCGCAGCCGAAGGTGTGAGTTTCCTGAATTTCCACGCCGGGGGCCGTGCCCGGAAGGAGCCGTGCACGGCCGTCGTACGTGATGGATGAGTGAGGTCGGTCCTCAGTCGCGCGGCGGTGTGTCGTCCGTCGGCGGCTGCTCCGTGCCGTTGGCCGGGCCCGCCGGCGGCTCGTCCTGCGGGGTCGAGCTCGCGAAGCCGCCGAAGCCGCGTCGCACCCGGCCGCCCAGGTCGCCCGCGCCGCCCGCGAAGTCGCTGACCAGCTTCATCAGCGGGTCCTTGGAGTTCTTGACGTTGCTGGCGTAGCTCGCCGCCGACTCGCGGAACGAGTCCGTGACCGAGGTGTCCTTGTCCTCGCTGCGCCGCGGGTAGTGCCCGTCCATGATCCGCTGGTAGTCGCGGGACTCGGCCCACTTCTTCAGCTCGGCCGCCCGCACGGTGGTGAACGGGTGGGAGCGGGGCAGCACGTTCAGGATCTTCAGCACCGAGTCGCGCAGGTCACCGCCCGACTCGAACTCCTCGGCCTGCTTGAGGAAGGCGTCCACGTTCATCTCGTGCAGGTGGTTGCCGCCTGCGATCTTCATCAGGCCGCGCATCGAGGCCCGCAGGTCCTGGCCGACCAGCAGACCCGCGCGGTCTGCGGACAGCTCCGACTTGCGGAACCACTCGCGCAGCGCCGTCACGATCGCCAGGATCGCGAGGTTGCCCAGCGGGATCCAGGCGACCTTCAGGGCGAGGTTGGTCAGGAACAGCAGGATCGTGCGGTACACGGAGTGGCCGGACAGCGCGTGGCCCACCTCGTGGCCGACGACCGCCCGCATCTCCTCCTCGTCGAGCAGCTCGACCAGGCCGGTGGTGACGACGATGATCGGCTCGTCCAGGCCGATGCACATCGCGTTGGGCTGCGGGTCCTGGGTGACGTACATCGGCGGGACCTTCTCCAGGTCCAGGATGTAACAGGCGTCCCGCAGCATGTCGTTGAGGTGCGCGAACTGCTGGTCCGACACGCGCACCGAGTCGGACAGGAACAGCAGCCGCAGACTGCGCTCGGGCAGCAGCCCGCTGAGCGCCTTGAACACCGTGTCGAACCCGGTCAGCTTGCGCAGCGCCACCAGGGCGGAGCGGTCGGCCGGGTGCTCGTACGCACGCGAGGAGATCCCCTCGAAGCGCCTGCGCTGCCTGCTCGGCACGTTCTCGTGCCCGTTCTGCTCGTGGCCGTCTTCGGACATGTGGTCCCCCATGTGCGTGTGAGTGCCCTGAGTGCCCCCGAAGCAGAGCCCAGCCTAGGCGGAGATACCGTGGACGGGCAGTACAGCGAAGGAGTCAACGCATGGAGCCCCATTCCGCAGCCGCCTGGCTCGCAGAGGCCGCGAACGCCGCCCCCCGGCAAGGATCGGGGGACCTGCTCAAGGTCGTACTGATCGTCATGTTCTTCGGCTGCATCCTGACCGCGTGGTTCCTGCTGCGCGGGTACAAACAGAAGGACGACTGAGGCGCCCGTCGAGTTCCCTGTCGCGTCCAGGTCGGCTGCCCGTCGTCTTCCAGCCGGCTGTCCGTCGGCTTCCAATGGCGGAGTCGGCGTGATCGCCGCCGGGGCGCCCGCTTACCATGGGCCGACATCTTTATCCCGCCCACACCGGATAGGTTCTGCTGAAGATGAGCATCCACGGCACTGCTGCCCAGTTGGTCACTCTTGCCGCCGAGGGGGAGGGCGGGGGCAACCACGAGAGCCTCCAGCCGATCATCACCGGTGGCGGCGCGTTCATCGTCCTGATGCTCCTGCTGTGGATCACCACCCGCTTCAACCGCGACCGCTAGGGTCTGTCCCTTCTGTCCACCGGACGGGTCCCGGGGCCTTCACACCGGGCCGGTAGGGTCTGCACGCATGGGAGAGCAGGACATGCCTACCGGTCCGGCGAACGACACGACGCGCGGCACGGAGATCCGAATGGCGAACGGCCCGCGCAACAACGGCCCGTCGAACCCCGGCAAGCGCCGACTCGGCGTCATGGGCGGAACGTTCGACCCGATCCACCACGGGCACCTCGTGGCGGCCAGTGAGGTCGCCGCGCAGTTCCACCTGGACGAGGTGATCTTCGTCCCGACCGGTCAGCCGTGGCAGAAGACCGACCGCAAGGTGGCCCTGGCCGAGGACCGCTACCTGATGACGGTGATCGCGACCGCCGAGAACCCCCAGTTCTCGGTGAGCCGTATCGACATCGACCGCGGCGGCCCCACCTACACCACGGACACCCTGCGCGACCTGCGGGCGCTCAACCCCGACGCGGACCTCTTCTTCATCACCGGCGCCGACGCCCTCGGCGCGATCCTGACCTGGCGGGACGCGGAGGAACTGTTCTCCCTCGCGCACTTCATCGGGGTCACCCGCCCCGGCCACACGCTGACCGACCCGGGTCTCCCGGAGGGCGGCGTCTCGCTGATCGAGGTGCCCGCGCTGGCCATCTCCTCGACGGACTGCCGGGCGAGAGTCGCGAAGGGAGATCCCGTCTGGTACCTGGTGCCCGACGGAGTCGTGCGCTATATCGACAAGCGCGAGCTGTACCGCGGCGAGTGAGCCGAGAGGGGCACCGGTGAACGACCGATACGACGCCGGGTACGGCGGCGACCAGTACGAACTGGTCGGCTACGACGAATACAACCAGCCTGTCTACCGGCAGGTCCCGGCCCAGCAGACCCAACAGCCCCCACAGCAGCAGCCGTACGACCCGTACGGGCAGCAACAACAGGGCTACGCCTACGACCCGTACGCAACCGGCACCCAGCAGCAGCCGTCCCCGTACGACACGGGCACGCAGCAGTCTTACGACACCGGCCAGCAGGCGCCCCAGTCCGGCTACGACCCGTACGCCACCGGGACGACGACGGCCTACGACCCCTACGGGCAGACCGCGGCCGGCGGACAGCAGCCCTGGGTCGCCGAGCAGACCGCCTACATCCCGCAGCAGTCCGGGCCGGCCGAGGACACGGAAGCCCCGAAGGCCCCGGACACGGGTGAACGGGACTACCGCACCGAGCAGTTCGCGTTCGTGGAGGAGCCGACCGACGACTCCGAAGACGTCATCGACTGGCTGAACTTCACCGAGAACCGCACCGAGCGCCGCGAGGAGGCCAAACGCCGTGCCCGCGGCCGCATGGTCGCCCTCGTCGTGGTCCTCGCGCTGGTCGCGGCCGGCGGTGTCGGCTACCTCTGGTACGCCGGGAAGCTCCCCGGAGTGTCCACGCCCGCCTCGAAGTCCGGCACGACAACGGCCGAGGGCGCCCAGAACCGCGACGTGATCGTCGTCCACCTGCACAACACCGCGAAGGGCGGCACCTCTTCGGTGCTGCTCGTCGACAACACCACCCTGAAGCAGGGCACCACCGTGCTCCTGCCCAACTCCCTGGCGCTCACGGACGACGACGGCAACACGACGACGCTGGCCAAGTCGGTCGACGACGACGGCACCTCCGGGACCGTCGACCAGCTCAACACGGTCCTCGGCACCGACATCGAGGGCACCTGGCGGCTGGACACCCCCTACCTCCAGAACCTGGTCGACCTCGTCGGCAACATCGACCTCGACACCAACGTCGACGTGCCCGACCCGGACGCCACGAAGAAGAACGCCGCACCCCTCGTCCACAAGGGCAAGGACCAGACCCTCAGCGGCAAGATGGCCGTCGCCTACGCCACCTACCGCGCCTCCGGCGAGGCGCAGAACGCCCAGCTGGAGCGGTTCGGCCAGGTCATGCAGGGCGTCCTGCGCCAGCTGACCTCGGACCCGACGGCGGCGACCACCACCGTGCAGACGCTGGCCCAGATCCTGGACCCGCCCCTCACCGACAAGGACCTCGGCACCTTCCTCGCCAAGCTCGCCGACCTCGCCAAGAGCGGCGACTACAAGACGGCCCTGCTGCCCGTCCAGAACGACGGCACCCTCACCGCGCAGGCCTCGGCCAGCGTCGTCAAGGACATCCTGGGCGGCACCGCGAAGAGCCCCGACGAGGGCTCGGCGGTCCGGGTCGCCGTCCAGAACGCCACCGGCGTCAAGGACGACACCGAGAAGGCCCGCGTCGTCCTCCTCAACGGCGGCTTCACCTTCCTGGAGGCCGGCACGTCGTCCACGGCCTCGGCCACGTCCAAGATCACGTACTCCGACGCGGCCGACAAGGAGAACGCCACCGAGGTCGCCAAGACCCTGGGCCTGCCCACCAGCACCGTGACCAAGGGCACAGTCTCCGCGAACGCGGATGTCTCGGTGATCCTCGGAGAGGACTACAAGCCGTCGTCGTCATCATGACGACGACCTGGTGGCCGGGTGACGGAGAGCATGCCCCGGAGGCCGGAGCCGGTGTCCCGACCGGCCTCCGGGGCATGATCCGTTATTCACGTGGGGTGCCGTCCGCGGTCCGTGAGACCCTTGAGGTCTGTTGACCGCCGACCGAAAGCCGCGTAGTGACCGCCACTGACCGCTCCATCGAGCTCATCTCCGCCGCCGCCCAGGCGGCCGCCGACAAGCTCGCGCACGACATCATCGCCTACGACGTCAGCGACGTGCTGTCGATCACGGACGCCTTCCTGCTGGCCTCCGCTCCCAACGACCGTCAGGTCAAGTCGATCGTCGACGAGATCGAGGAGCGGCTGAACAAGGAGCTCGGCGCCAAGCCGGTGCGCCGCGAGGGCGACCGTGACGCCCGCTGGATCCTGCTCGACTACGTCGACATCGTCGTCCACGTCCAGCACAGCGAGGAGCGTGTCTTCTACGCCCTGGAGCGGCTGTGGAAGGACTGCCCCGAGCTGGAGATCCCGGCCGAGGCCAAGGCCACCCGCGGCAAGGCTGCCGAGCACGCCAAGCTGCAGGCCGAGGAGGACACCTCCGAGTTCGGGGAGGTGCGGTGACCGCCGGGGCAGACGGCCGCAAGGCGGGCCGGGGCCGCCGCGTCATCCTGTGGCGGCACGGCCAGACCGCGTGGAACGTGGAGCGCCGCTTCCAGGGCACCACGGACGTCGAGCTCACCGAGACCGGCATCGGCCAGGCCCGCCGCGCGGCCCGGCTGCTGGCCTCCCTCGAGCCGGACGCGATCGTCGCCTCCGATCTGAAGCGGGCGGCGAACACGGCCGCCGAGCTGGCCGCCCTCAGCGACCTCGACGTCACCCACGACGAGGGCCTGCGGGAGACCTACGCGGGCGTCTGGCAGGGGCTGACGCACGAGGAGATCATCGCCCGCCACGGCGAGGAGTACGCCGCGTGGAAGCGCGGGGAGCCGGTGCGCCGCGGCGGCGGCGAGCTGGAGACCGAGGTCGCCGACCGGGCCGCCCCCGTCGTGCTGCGGCACGCCGAGAAGCTGCCCGAGGACGGCACCCTCGTGGTGGTCAGCCACGGCGGCACGATCCGCACCACCATCGGGCGTCTGCTCGGTCTGGAGTCCCAGCACTGGGAGAGTCTCGGCGGCCTCTCCAACTGCTGCTGGTCCGTCCTCGGCGAGGGCGCCCGCGGCTGGCGCCTGCTGGAACACAACGCCGGCACGCTCCCGGAACCGGTGCTCGGCGACGACGACTGAGCGGCCCTCCAGGGCCCCGACCCCGGATTTCACTTTCCGGCAGGTCGCAGGCTAAAGTTCTTCTTGTTCGCCCGCCGAGCGGGAAGAACGCAAGGGGCTATAGCTCAGTTGGTAGAGCGCCTGCATGGCATGCAGGAGGTCAGGAGTTCAATTCTCCTTAGCTCCACAGATCGACACTCTTGAGTTGTCAAAGATCGAGAGTCGTCCACGATCGAATCGATGAGATCCCATCCCTTTCAGGGGTGGGATCTTTTCGTCGCTGTCAGCGCCTCCGTGCGCAGCCGAGTCTCCTCGTCGGCCGGGGTGTAGACCACGATCCGGCATTCCGGCATGCCGTTGATCGACAACGACACCGACGTCATCCGCATCTCGCCCACCGCCGCGTGCCGGAACGTCTTCACCCGCCGCCCCGGCTCCGCCACGTCCCCGCTCCTCCACAGCCGCGCGAAGAGCGGACTCGCCGCCGACAGCCCGCGTATGAACTCCTCCCAGGCGGGCTCGCCGGTATGCACCCCGTAGGCGGAGCGCAGCGTCGCCACCATCACCGGCAGCTCCGTCTCCCGGTACAGCAGCGGACACTCCTCCTCCGGCACCGTGAACAGCTTCCACAGCGCGTTCGGCATCGGGCCCGGCGGCAGCGGCTCCAGCCAGAACACCGTCCGGTAGGGGGAGTTGGTGGCGAGGATGTCGTACCGCGAGTTGTAGACCACCGCAGGGCGTGGCTCCAGGGCGTCGAGGATGCCCTGGACCTCCGGCCCCACCGTCTGCGCGAGCGCTTCCGGAGGATGCGCGTACGGCACCTCGGCCAGGTGGTACAGATGCTCGCGCTCCGGCGCGTCGAGCCGGAGCGTGCGCGCCACGGCGTCCAGCACCTGCGCGGACGCGTTGATCGGGCGCCCCTGTTCGAGCCACGTGTACCAGGTGACGCCCACTCCGGAGAGCTGCGCGACCTCCTCGCGGCGCAGTCCCGGCGTACGGCGTCGAAAACCCGGCGGCATGCCGACGTCGTGCGGTGTCACCCGGGCGCGCCTGCTGCGCAGAAACGCGGCCAGCTCGGGCCGGCGGCGCTGTGTCGTCCCCATCCCCATCGTCACATCCCCCATGTTCGACGCCCGGCCTGGTCCCTGCCAGGTGCTGCCGGTACCAGCATCAGCGGGCTCTCGGCACCCGTACCGGAGCGCCCCCACGCTCGACGGCATGACGACGACACCCCGTACGGAACCGGATTCCGCACCCGTTCCGACTCCTGCCACCAGTAAAGACCCCGGCACTGACAATCGCCGCGGGCCGATGCTCGCGGTGCTGCTCGCGGCCCTCTTCATGGCGCTGCTCGACGTGTTCATCGTGAACGTCGCCGCCCCCACCATCGGCACCGAACTCCACGCGTCCGGCGCCGACTTGCAGCTGGTGATCGCCGGATACACCATCACGTACTCGGTGTTGCTGATCACCGGCGCCCGGCTCGGCGACCGGTTCGGTCACGCCCGGGTGCACCTCGCCGGGCTCGCCCTCTTCACCGCCGCCTCGCTCACCTGCGGCCTGGCCCAGGGCTCGACCGAGCTGATCGTGTTCCGGCTGATCCAGGGGTCCGGCTCGGCGCTGATGATCCCTCAGGTGCTCAGCCTGATCCAGCGGAACTTCGTCGGCGAGGCCCGGATGCGGGCGCTCGGCGTCTACTCGGCGGTCATCGCCGTCGGCGCCGCGGCCGGGCAGATCCTCGGCGGTGTCCTCGTCAGCGCCGACCTGTTCGGCACGAGCTGGCGGCCGGTGTTCCTCGTCAACGTGCCCGTGGGCGTCGTACTCCTGTTCCTCGGCAGGCGCGTCCTGCCGAGGAACGGCGGGGCGGAGCCGGAGCGGGCGCGGGCCTTCGACGTGCCGGGGCTGGTGCTGCTCGCCTCGGCGGTCTCGCTGCTGACGGTGCCGCTGGTGCTGGGGCAGGAGGAGGGCTGGCCGCTGTGGTCGTGGCTGTCGCTGATCGCGGCGGCCGTCCTCTTCACGTCGTTCTGCGTGTACGAGTCCCGGCTCGCGCGGCGCGGGGGAGCGCCGCTGATCGCGCCGCGTGTGCTGCGTCACCCGGGCATGGGTCTCGCCGTCTTCCGGATCCTGGCGGTCATGGCCGTCAACGCCGGTTTCCTGTTCGCGCTCACCCTGCACGTCCAGGGCGGCCTCGGCTTCAGCGCGCTGCGTGCCGGTCTCACCTTCGCGCCGACGGCGGTCGTCTTCGGGGCGGTCGGGCTGACCTGGCGGAGGTGGCCGGCGGCCTGGCAGCGGGCGCTGACCCCGCTCGGTTTCCTGATCACGATCCCGGCCGTCACGGGAGTCGGCCTGGCGTTCGAAGGCGGCGACCGCGGCGGGGCCGTACTGTACGTGGCGTACGTCGGTGTGGGGGCCGGGCTCGCGCTCGCCTTCAGCCCGACGCTGACCCGGGCCCTCGCGACGGTGCGGCCCGAGGACGCGGCGGACGCCAGCGGTTTGCTCTCCACGGTCGCGCAGCTGGGTCAGCTGATCGGGGTCGCGGTTTTCGGCACACTGTTCTTGAACCGGCTTGAGTCACTTGGGGCCCCGGGGGCGTATACCTCTGCGGAGGCGCTTTTGGCGTGCATGTTCGCGCTGGCGGGGACGGCCGCGGTGGGTGCCGTGTCCGGACTGGTACTGAGGCGTCGCTGACCGTATTGGTCCGGCCGTGGCAGAATCAAACGGCCGGAGGGGGCGCGGCCCGACGGGAGGGAGTAGCGATGCCTGCGAGCATCATCGAGGAGGTCGACCACCTCTTCGATGCGGCGTTGATACGGGATACGATCACCCGCCTGAGCTGCCCTTCCTGCGGTTCCGCCCACGTGGCCCAAGTCCTCGGTGACAACGGCGGAGTTTCCTACGTGTGCACGGCCTGCGGCCACAGCTGGAGCTGATCGATGGGTGCACACAGGCGAAAGTGCGACTGGTGCGGCAGTGGGACGCCGATCGTCCGTGACATGGAACCGGTGAATCCCGACTACCAGTACTGGTGCGAGGAGTGCGCGCGGGCGCTGATCATAAAAGGCGACCCGATCGAGACGTACCGCGAACTCGAGGGTGAGCCGATCTACGGTCGACTCCTGGAAGAGCACTGCACATTGAAACGGTTCTATTCGTTCGTCACCGCTTGACTCCGGCCGGGGCCCCGCGAGGAGGTCCCGGCGATCACGGTCACGACCACGGGGACGGAAACGATTTGGTGGTGAACCGGGTCCACCGGTAATGTTGGCGTCGCCGCCGGGGAGACCCGGTAGCACACCGCACGGGGCTATAGCTCAGTTGGTAGAGCGCCTGCATGGCATGCAGGAGGTCAGGAGTTCAATTCTCCTTAGCTCCACAGAAGTCGAAGGCGGGTCATCCCACAAGATGACCCGCCTTCGGTGTGTTCAGGGGGAGTTGGTGCCGTTCATGGAGCAGCGGGCCGCCCCTTCTTAAGAAGAGGGCGGCCCGCTGCTCGTGTGCTCAGCGGCCGAGGGCCCGCCGGCCGCGGCCCTGGGAGAGGACCGGCAGGTTGCGGGCCGGGCCCTTGTCCCGCGCGGTCTCCTCCTCCAGGCGCAGGGCGAGCGCCGGGCAACGGCGCACCGCGCGGAGCGCCTTCGCCTCCGCGTACCGCGGCACCTGGGCCTGCGCGACGGTGGGGAAGCCGTCCGCGCCGAGTTCGAAGACCTCCGGGAGGATGTCCGCGCACAGACCGTGGCCCCGGCACAGCGTCCAGTCGACGTAGATCTTCTGACGGCTGGGACCGTTGTCCTCGGGCTCCGCGCCGCTCGTGATGCCCGCGGGGAGCTGGCCGCCCTCGAAGAGCGGCAGAACGCCCTCCACGGGCCTTCCGCAGCCATTTCCGAGGACGTGGGCGGCGAGGTCGTCCGTGAACGCCTTGATGGTCGACTCCAGGAACATCGCGGAGCCGTCCGGGTGCGAGCAAGCACCGCGCCGCTTCACGGCCTTGGCGACCTGCTTGAGCGCCTCCAGGGCGGCCGGGCCGCCGCCGTTGAGGATGTCCTCCATGCCGCGCGCGGCGGCCGGCAGACCGAGGTAGCAGGGACCACATTGTCCCGCGCTCTCGTCGGCGAGCCACTGGGCCACGCGCAGTGACTCGCCCAGCGGGCAGGTCTCCTGGGTGATCGGCATGATGGCGCCCGCGCCGAGCGCACCGCCCACCGCGTCCAGGGAGTTGCGGGAGACGATCGCCTCGTTGACCGTCGCCGCGTCGATCCACTTGCCGTGGTAACCGCCCGTCAGCACACCCTGGGGGACCGGCGGGGCGCCGGCCAACTGCAGGACGTAGCGCAGCGGTACGCCTGTGGGGACCTCGATCACCATGGGGCGCGCGACCGCTCCGGAGACCGTGAGCATGACGGTGCCGGGCTCGTCGTAGAGGCCGGTGTTGCCGTAGCGCTCGGGGCCGATGCGGGCGGCGATGGCGAGTTGGGCGAACGTCTCGGCGTTCGACAGCAGGGTGGGGACGCCGCCGACGCCGTTCTGGGAGGCGCTGACCTTGCGGCCGGGCGGGATCGCCGGGCCGCCGTCGATCGAGCGGATCAGCGACGCGGCGGCGCCGGTGACCATGCGGACCGGGTTGCGCTGGACGAACGCCTTCAGGGCCGAGCGGCGGGTGTTGCTCAGGCCGCGCTCGGAGAGTGCGGCCTCCATGGAGCGCTGCGTCGACTCACGGGTGACCCCCACCACGAGCGTGCGGGCACCCAGGGCCTCGGCGACCAGCAGCGCGCCGTCCAGGATGAGGTGCGGGGCACGGTTGATGAGCACCGTGTCCTTGCGGCAGGCCGGCTCGTCCTCGCTGCCGTTGACGACGACGACCGGTCGTACACCGCGCTTGATCGCCGCTTCGGCGACCGAGCGCAGCTTCTTGTGGAAGGGGAAGCCCGCGCCGCCGCGGCCCTTCAGGTTGATGGCCTCGGAGAGCTTCGCGAGCTGCTCCCCGCCCATCGGTTCGAGCGGCCCATGCACCTTCAGGTGCATGGGCAGGTCGAGTCTCTCGACAAGGTCGAAGCCAGACGTGAGCTGCGGAAGCCCGACCACGCGGACTTCTGGGACGTCGGGCAGGGCCTCGTTCACCTATAGCCTCCGGAAGGCGTGTTCCAAGGTTCGCCCGAGCCGCCCTGCGCGTCGAAGTCGTACGACGTGTTGGGCGTTTGATCAGTGGCGGGACCGCTGTTGTACGTGTCATTGGGGTTGTACGTACCGGAGGCACCGTTCGACTCACCGGTGTCGTACACATATCCCTCGCCGTACCCGCCCGTGTTCGCGTTGTTGTTGTACGTGGGGATGTTGTACCCGGTGTCCTGGAGCGGGTCGTACGCCGACGGGGGCGCCTCGCCGACCGGCGGCGGCGACGGGACCGGCCAGCTTCCGGAGGTACTGCCGCCGTTGTCCGCGCGCGGGACCGCCTGCGTGTTCTGCATGTCCATCGGCACGTTCATGCGCGAGGTCTGGTCGGTGATGAACGGCATCTGACCGGTGGACTCCGGCGTGGCGGTGCGGTAGGCGGCCGCGAAACTGTTCGTGTCGGGCTCCGGGGTCATGGACCTCGTCTCGTACGCGCCGGCGGGGTCCACGCGCGGCATCGACCCGGTCTCGGTGAACGAGGGCTGCTGCGAGGCCCGTCGGCCCTCGGCAGGGCGTCGGCTCTCGTAGCCCGGCAGCCCGGACTCGGCCACGCGGCCGCGGCTCGCGTCGAGTTCGTCGAGACCCGGCCGCTCCTCGTTGCCCAGGAGCCTGGCGACCTTGTCGGCGAACTGGCGCTTGAACGGGCGGGGCGCCGAGCGCAGGGCGAGGGCGGCGGCGACCCCGACCAGGCACAGCTCGTACGAGATCATGAAGAACGGCTTCGCCGCGCGGCCCGCGAACAGGCCGTGGACCAGCGCCGCGCACCAGGCCGGGTAGGCCAGCATGTGCATCGCGCGCCAGCGGGCGGCGACCGGCGCGGGGGACGCGAACTGGTTGCGCAGGGCGCCGGTGATGCCCACGAAGATCATCAGCAGGCCGCCGAGCGAGCCGAGGCCGATGAGCCCGGCGCTGCCCTTCACGCCGAGGCTGAAGGGGATCAGCGCGGCGATCAGGACGGTGTGGTCGAGCGCCAGCTTGACCGTGATGTGCACCACGAGGAACGCGATCGAGCCGACGGCGGTCACCCGGTGGATGCCCTGCGCCACGATCCGCTGGCGGATGTTGAGGATGACCCGGTCCTGGGCGACGAGCCCCCAGATCACCGAGCAGGAGAGGGAGACGAGCGAGAGAACGCCCGCACCGAAGTTGAGGAAGTCCTGTACCTGGCTGCCTCCGGCCAGCACGAACACGGGTATGAAGATCAGGACGACGAGGCTCACCACGCCATAGGCCGAGCGGCCCGGCTTGGGGAGCGAACTGGTACTACGACGAGCGTTCATGGGGGCAACTCCGAGCAGTATCGGGAAAGCGGTCCCGCTGCCGAACTCTAAGTGGCTCCATACCGGTGGGTACGAGGTTTGAGTTATTGCGTTGTTATCAAACGACAATGCGCTTGCTGTGATGTCCCGTAGTGGGTGGTACGCGAAGGTAATCCTTGAACCGGGGTCAGTCCACGCCGGTGTGGACAGGGTGCCAAGGGTGATACGGAAGCGCGTCGCGTTGTGCTCAAGGGCTGCGGTACTCTGACGCCATGCGTGCCGTACGCCTTCTGCTTAGCGAGCCGCGCTGATCAGTCCCGACCACCGGTGAACGGTGAGGTCGGAATCGGCGCGGCGTCCCCTCCTGTGCGAGGGGATTTTTCATTTGGTGGATGTCACAGCGTGGACGTCACACCCTGAATGTCGCAGCCGCTGGCAGAGACGATCGATGGAGCTTTGAGGATCATGAGCGAGACGAACCCCGCTGCCGCCGCCGAGGTGGTCGCCCCGCACCGCTACACGGCCGCCATGGCCGCGGACATCGAGGCACGCTGGCAGGACTTCTGGGACGCCGAAGGCACCTACGAGGCGCCGAACCCGACCGGTGACCTGGCCGGCGACCCCGAACTGGCCGCCCGCCCCAAGAAGTTCATCATGGACATGTTCCCGTACCCCTCCGGTGCGGGCCTGCACGTCGGCCACCCCCTGGGCTACATCGCCACCGATGTGTTCGCCCGGTTCCAGCGGATGACCGGCCACAACGTGCTGCACACCCTGGGCTTCGACGCCTTCGGCCTGCCCGCCGAGCAGCACGCCGTCCAGACCGGCGAGCACCCCAGGATCACCACCCTGGCCGCCATCACCAACATGAAGTCCCAGCTGCGCGCGCTGGGCCTGGGCCACGACAAGCGCCGGTCGTTCGCCACGATCGACCCCGGGTACTACAAGTGGACCCAGTGGATCTTCCTGCAGATCTTCAACTCCTGGTACGACGACGAGGCCGACACGGCCCGCCCGATCGCCGAGCTGATCGCCCAGTTCGAGACCGGTGAGCGTGCCGTACCGGGACACACGCGCGCGTGGCACGAGCTGAGCGCCACCGAACGTGCTGACGTCCTGAGCGAGTTCCGCCTGGCGTACGCCTCCGACGCGCCCGTCAACTGGTGCCCCGGCCTGGGCACCGTGCTGGCCAACGAGGAGGTCACCGCCGACGGCCGCTCCGAGCGCGGCAACTTCCCCGTCTTCAAGGCCAAGCTGCGCCAGTGGAACATGCGCATCACCGCCTACGCCGACCGGCTGCTGGCGGACCTGGAGGAGCTGGACTGGCCCGAGGCCATCAAGCTGCAGCAGCGCAACTGGATCGGCCGCTCCGAGGGCGCCCGCGTCGACTTCCCCGTGGACGGCGAGAACATCACCGTCTTCACCACCCGCCCGGACACCCTGTTCGGCGCGAGCTACATGGTGCTGGCGCCCGAGCACCCGCTGGTCGACAAGTTCACGCCGGGAGCCTGGCCCGAGGGCACGCGCGACGCGTGGACCGGCGGCCACGCCACCCCGGCGGAGGCCGTCGCCGCGTACCGCGCGCAGGCCGGCACCAAGTCCGACGTGGAGCGGCAGACCGAGGCCAAGGAGAAGACCGGCGTCTTCACCGGCGCGTTCGCGACCAACCCGGTCAACGGCGAGCGGCTGCCCGTCTTCATCGCCGACTACGTGCTGATGGGCTACGGCACCGGCGCGATCATGGCCGTCCCGTGCGGCGACCAGCGCGACTTCGACTTCGCGCGCGCCTTCGAGCTGCCGATCAACTGCATCGTCGAGCCGACCGACGGCCGCGGCACTGACACGTCCACGTGGGAGGACGCCTTCGGGTCGTACGACGCGAAGATCATCAACTCCTCGAACGACGACATCTCCCTGGACGGCCTGCCCGTGGCCGAGGCCAAGGCCCGCATCACGGAGTGGCTGGCCCGCAAGGGCATCGGCGAGGGCACCGTCAACTTCCGTCTGCGTGACTGGCTGTTCAGCCGCCAGCGCTACTGGGGCGAGCCCTTCCCGATCGTCTACGACGAGGACGGCATCGCGCACTCGCTGCCCGAGTCGATGCTGCCCCTGGAGCTGCCGGAGGTCGAGGACTACTCGCCGCGCACCTTCGACCCGGACGACGCGAACACGTCCCCGGAGACGCCCCTGTCCCGCAACGAGGACTGGGTCGCCGTCACCCTGGACCTGGGCGACGGCCGCGGCCCCCAGAAGTACCGCCGCGAGACCAACACCATGCCGAACTGGGCCGGTTCCTGCTGGTACGAGCTGCGCTACCTGGACCCGCACAACGACCAGAAGCTGGTCGACCCGGCCATCGAGCAGTACTGGATGGGCCCCCGCGCGGGCATGCCGCACGGCGGCGTCGACCTGTACGTCGGCGGCGCCGAGCACGCCGTACTGCACCTGCTGTACGCGCGCTTCTGGTCCAAGGTGCTGTTCGACCTGGGGCACATCTCGTCCCCGGAGCCGTTCCACAAGCTGTTCAACCAGGGCATGATCCAGGCCTACGTCTACCGGGACAGCCGGGGCTTCCCGGTGCCGGCCGCCGAGGTGGAGGAGCGCGACGGCGCCTACTTCCACCAGGGCGAGAAGGTCTCCCGGCTGCTGGGCAAGATGGGCAAGTCCCTGAAGAACGCGGTCACTCCGGACGAGATCTGCGACGAGTACGGCGCCGACACCCTGCGCCTGTACGAGATGGCCATGGGTCCGCTGGACGTGTCCCGGCCGTGGGACACGCGCGCGGTGGTGGGCCAGTACCGGCTGCTGCAGCGGCTGTGGCGCAACGTCGTGGACGAGGCGACCGGTGAGGTCACGGTCGCCGACGTCGAGGACGCCGATATCGACGTGGCCACGCTGCGTGCCCTGCACAAGGCGATCGACGGTGTCCGTCAGGACCTGCAGGGGCTGCGCTTCAACACGGCCATCGCCAAGATCACCGAGCTGAACAACCAGCTGACCAAGGCGGGCGGCGCGGTGCCACGCTCGGTCGCCGAGTCGCTGGTGCTGCTGATCGCGCCGCTGGCCCCGCACATCGCCGAGGAGCTGTGGCGCAAGCTGGGCCGCACCGACACGGTGGTCCACCAGGACTTCCCGGTCGCCGACCCGGCGTACGTCGTGGACGAGAGCGTGACCTGCGTCGTGCAGATCAAGGGCAAGGTCAAGGCACGGCTGGAGGTCTCGCCGACGATCTCCGAGGCCGAGCTGGAGAAGGTCGCGCTGGCCGACGAGAAGGTCGTCGCCGCGCTGGAGGGCGCGGGCATCCGCAAGGTCATCGTGCGGGCGCCGAAGCTGGTGAACATCGTTCCGGCGTAGTCGGTAGTTCGGTAGTTGACAGTCGATGTCGGCAGGCCTTGTCGGCATGGCCTTTCGACGCGCCGGGGCGCGTGCCTCGGGGTAGTCCCCTACGGGCAGGTTCGGGGTTCTTGTGGAACTCCGGACCTGCCCTTTGCGTTTACCGTTGAAGAGCGGCGCGGCGTGTGCCGCCCGGAGCCGGTGGAGGAGCGTTGGAAGCCGTGATCGCAGTCTTCGCCCTTCTCTTCCTGCTGTTCGTGGTCGTGGGCGGCTATGCGGCGGTCAAGGCGGTCGGTGCGGCCAAGCGCGGTGTCGACCGCACGGTCGCGCAGGCCCGGCGCTCGGTCGAGGACCACACCCTGCGCGCCAAGTCCTTCGCCCAGCCCGGACCGCAGGGACAGGTGGCCCAACTCCGGCTCGCGCTGCGCACGTCGATGCGCGCGACCCAGGACGCGCTGCACGCGGGCGTGACCGAGGACGAGTCACTCAAGGAGTCCCTGGGCCTCTTCGAGCGGCTCAGCGCGCACGGCCGTGAACTCGACGGTGAGCTCAGGCGCCTGGAGTCCGAGCCGGACCGCAGGAGCCTCGCCGAGCGGCTGCCCGCCCTGCGCGAGCGCACCGAGCGCATCACGAAGTCGGCGGACTCGCTGCGCTGGGCGGCCCGCGACCGCGCCGGCCGCTTCGCGGAGGACGACCTGGACACGCTGAGCGCCCAGATAGACATGGAGGCCGGTGCCCTGCGGCACTGGACGAAGTCGGAGCCCACGACACCTCCGTGGCCCGAGGCTCCGCCCGCCGACGCCACGGCGGGCCGGCAGACCTGGCCGGAGCCCCCGCGTTCCCGTCCCGCCGCCGAGGAGCCCGCCCCGTCCGCCATCACCCCGCTGGGACGGCGCCCCAGCTACCCCTGGCAGAAGAAACCCCGTCCCGAGAGCACGACTTGATCGGGCGGCACGGTGTGAGGGCGCGGGACTGTGTGAGTGTGCGGCATGGCGTGCGCGTGCGGCATGGTGTGATCCGGCCGGTTCCGGCCCAGGTGAGAGGGGTCGGGCTGCCGCCCGGCCGCTACGGCAGGTAACCTCCAGCTCATGTCCCGCCATGTCGCGATCGTCACCGATTCAACGGCCTACCTGCCGCCGCTGACGATGGAGCGCCACGGCATCACAGCGGTGCCGCTGACCGTGGTCCTGGGCGACCGGGCGCTCGAAGAGGGCACCGAGATCTCCACCCGCTCGCTGGCGCAGGCCTTGCAGAAGCGCCGCCCGGTCACCACCTCGCGCCCCAGCCCCCAGCTCTTCGCGGAGACCTACCGCAAGGTCGCCGAGTCCGGCGCCACCGGCATCGTCTCCCTCCATCTCTCCGCCGAACTCTCGGGCACCTACGACGCGGCGGTCGTCGCCGCGCGCGAGGCACCGGTGCCGGTACGGGTCGTTGACACCGGGATGGTCGCGATGGCCCTCGGCTTCTGCGCACTCGCCGCGGCCGAGACGGCGGAGGCGGGCGGCACGGTGGACGAGGCGGTCACGGCCGCGGAGAAGCGGGCCGCCGGCACCTCCGCCTACTTCTACGTCGACACCCTCGACTATCTGCGCCGGGGCGGCCGTATCGGCGCCGCGCAGGCTCTGTTGGGCTCCGCGCTCGCCGTGAAACCGCTGCTCCAGCTGGAGGGCGGGCGCATCGAACTCCTGGAGAAGGTACGGACGGCGTCGAAGGCGATCGCCCGTCTTGAGGAGCTCGCGGCCGACCGGGCGGGCAGTGCGCAGGTCGACATCGCCGTCCATCATCTCTCCGCGCCTGAGCGGGCGTCGGCGCTCGCGGACCGGTTGCGGGTGCGCGTGCCGGGGCTGGCCGATCTGCATGTGAGTGAGGTCGGGGCGGTGATCGGGGCGCATACCGGGCCTGGGTTGTTGGGGGCTGTGGTTTCGCCTCGGTGACGGGGTCTGTCGGGGGTGGGGTTCGCTGGGGTGGCGGCGCTCTAGGGCGGTGTCTCGGGCCGGTACCTGGGCCGGTGCTTGGACCGGTGCCTTGGGCGGGTGACGCTCGTGTGGGTGACGGAGTTATCCACAACTGGGCGGTCGTCCCCGGGAATTGACCAAGATCATCGTGAAGTCGCGGAATGTCCGATCCTCGGCGCATGGCACTTCGATCACGCTCACACACAGCGACTGCGACCAGCGGCCCGGGCCGCCCCCCGTCCTCCGACGGCCGAACTCGGCATCGCCGCACGCCTGTACGGGGGCGGGCACATCGGCAGGCTTCGGCGGAGGAACTTCGGCGACGGGCGGAACTGCTCTTCGGTGAACCTGGTGAAGGTGGTGAACGCGCGGGGGAGCGGGGGGAGTTGGGGAATGGGCCGCCGGGTGGCGGTGGCGGTGGCGGTGGCGGTGGCCGTGGCGCTGGTGGTGCGGGCGGGGGTGAGGCTGTAGGCCCTCCTGTTCTGCCGGTGGCTGAGGTGAGGGGGCGGGCTGCTCCGTCTGTGTCGCCTGTGGCTGTGCCGCCTGTGGTCAGGGCGGCGGGGCTTCGTTTTCCGGCGCCTGTTGATGCCGGGCCGTGGGCTGTTCCGGAGCGGGAGCCTGAGCCTGAGCTGGAACCGGTGCCGGTGCCGGAGCCGGAGCGGGTGGTCCGGGGTGGTTCGCCGGTGGGTGTTGCGCTGGACCCTGACCGTTTCTCGTGCCCCGGAAGGGCCGGAGTGGCTGGAGACGCTGGGGAGTTCAGCGGATCCGGAGAGGTCGGTGCCGGGCGGGATCGTGCGGGCGGGGCCTGGCGGGAGCGGGTCGGGGTGGCTCTGCGGGAGCGGATGCCGGTGTGGATGCAGACGCGGTGCGGGCTGGAGCGGCGGAACGTGGTCGCGCTCGGTGTACTGCTCGTCGTTGCCGCGGTCTTCGCCGTGCAGCACTTCTGGGTGGGCCGGACCCAGCCCGTTCGCGCACCGGAGGTGGTGGGGGCGGCGGCTACCTATGGAGACGGAGATGGGGTTGGAGGCAGGGGCGGCGGGGGTGCGACTGCGGCTGCGGGGAAAGGGGCCGAACCGCGTGACTCGTCGGTCGGAGCGCGGGGTGCTCCGGGTGCTGGCGGCACCGAGATCGTCGTGGACGTCAGCGGCAAGGTCCGGGAGCCCGGGGTGCATCGGCTTCCGGCCGGTTCGCGGGTGACCGATGCGTTGCGGGCGGCGGGCGGGGTACGTCCGGGCACCGGCACCGAGGGGCTCAACCGGGCTCGGTTCCTCGTGGACGGGGAGCAGATCGTCATCGGCGGTCCGGCCCCTGCGGCGGTGCCTGGTGGGGGCGGCGGTGCGAACACCACAGGGGTGGCGGGCGCCGCTCCGACGGCTCCGGTCTCCCTCAACACGGCCACCGCGGACCAGCTCAACACCCTGCCCGGCGTGGGACCTGTGCTGGCCCAGCACATCATCGACTACCGCACCCAGCACGGCGGTTTCCGCTCGGTGGACGAACTGCGCCAGGTCAATGGCATCGGCGACCGCCGCTTCTCCGATCTGCGGGACCTGGTACAGCCATGACCCACGTCTCCTCACCGGCCCGCCCCACCGTGCACGCCGCCTCCGGAAGCCGGCGAGGTGCCGCACACCCTCAACAGGAAGGACCGACGGACCTACGACTCGTACCGCCCGCACTCGCGGCCTGGGCGACGGCGGCACTGGCACTGGACGCGTCACCAGGCTGGGTCACAGGAGTCGCCGTCGCCTCGCTGACCGTGGCGCTCGTGCTGCTGCTGGTGACGCGGCGGCGGGACAGGGCAGGCGGCAGCCCCGCCCCCTCACAGTTGGACGCCAACCTCTTACCGGAAGGCGTTCACCCCGCACCGTCATGGCGGCGGGCCGCATGGCCCCGTGTCTCGATCGCCGCCCTGCTCCTCTCCATCGCCGCTGCTGCCGCTTCCGCCGGGCTGCACGGGGCGGATCTGCGGCGTGGGCCGGTGCCCGAATTGGCGCGGGAGTACGCGACCGTGACCGCGGAGGTGGAGGTCGGTTCCGATCCGAGGTTGACCAGGCCCCGGGTCAGCGGGGATCACGCGGCCCCGGTCTCCGTGCTGATCGACGCCGAGGTACGGCGGGTCGAGGAGATGGACGGGACGGTCGTGGAGACACGGGCGCCGGTACTGCTGATCGTCGACCCGGGTTCGTCCACCAAGGGAGAGGGGGCGAGAGGGCGTTCCGGTGGTGGGCCCGAGCGTTCGCCTTGGCTACGGCTGCTTCCGTCGACGCGGGTGAAGGTGACCGCGCGGTTGGCGCCCTCGCTGACGAGCGGGGACCGGGTCGCGGCCGTGCTGCGGGTGCGCAACCAGCCGGTGCCGGAGGTGGTGGGGGAGCCGTCCGGAGCGCAGCGGTTCGCGGGGCGGCTGCGGGCCGGGCTGCGTGAGGCCACCGACGGGTTGCCGGCGGACGCGCGGGCGTTGCTGCCGGGGCTGGTCGTCGGGGACACCGCCCGGATCACACCCGAGTTGGACGAGGCGTTCAAGGCGACGGACCTCGCACACACCCTCGCCGTCTCCGGAAGCAACCTCACCATCCTGCTCGCCCTCCTCATCGGACCACCCGGTCTCGCCCAGCACGTCGAACGCCGGGGTCTGGCACCGCGGTTGGGTATCTCCCTCCGGGCGACCGCACTGCTGGGCGGGGTGCTCACGCTCGGGTTCGTCGTCGTGTGCCGCCCCGACCCGAGCGTGCTGCGGGCCGCGGCCTGCGGTGCCGTCGCGCTGCTCGCCCTGGCGACCGGGCGCCGCCGATCACTGATCCCGGCCCTGGCGACGGCCGTACTGCTGCTGGTGCTCTACGACCCGTGGCTGGCCCGCAGTTACGGCTTCCTGCTCTCCGTGCTGGCTACCGGTGCCCTGCTGACGCTCGCGCCGCGCTGGTGCGAGACGCTGCGTCGGCACCGGGTTCCGCCGCGGCTGGCCGAGGCGCTGGCCGCCGCCGCTGCCGCGCAGGCGTTGTGCGCGCCGGTCGTGGCCGTGCTGTCGGCGCGGGTCAGTCTGGTGGCGGTGCCGTGCAATCTGCTCGCGGAGATCGCCGTCGCGCCGGCCACGGTGCTGGGCTTCGCGGCGCTGGCGGCGGCGCCCGTGGCGATGCCGGTGGCCAAGGTCCTTGCCTGGGGCGCGAGTTGGCCCGCCGGGTGGATCGCGGACGTCGCCCGGACCGGCGCGGCGCTGCCCGGTGGGGGAGTGGACTGGCCGGGCAGTTGGACCGGGGCGCTGTTGCTCGCCCTCGCGGTCGCGGCCCTCGTGCTGGTCGGGCGGCGGCTGTTGAAGCACCCCTGGTTGTGCGGTGTCTGCGGGTTGTTGCTGCTGCTGATCGTGGTGGCGCCGGCGCCGTTGACCCGGGTGATCACGGGGTGGCCGCCGCCGGGCTGGAGATTCGCGATGTGTGATGTCGGTCAGGGCGACGCGACGGTGCTCGCCGCGGGCAAGGGCGCCGGCGTGGTCGTGGACGCCGGACCCGATCCCAAGCTGGTCGACCAGTGTCTGCGCACGCTCGGCATCACCAGGATTCCGCTCGTCGTCCTCACGCACTTCCACGCCGACCATGTGGCGGGGCTCCCCGGGGTGTTGCGGGGCCGTTCGGTGGGCGCCATCGAGACGACGTCCTTCGAAGAGCCCGCGGACCAGGCCGAGTTCGTACGGAGAGCGGCAGCGGAGCAGCACGTCCCGATCACCCGGGCCGTGGCCGGGGAACAGCGACGCACCGGCCCGCTGTCCTGGCAGGTGCTGTGGCCCCCACCGCGCCCGGCGCCGGACCCGGACGGGCCGAACGATGCCAGCGTCGCCCTGCTGGTACGGGCGGCCGGGCTGCGACTGCTGCTGCTCGGGGACCTCGAACCCCCGGCCCAGCAGGAGCTGTTGAGGTCACCGGCGGCCGCGTTGTTGGGAGGCGTGGACGTGCTCAAAGTCGCTCATCATGGTTCGGCTTATCAAGATCCGGACCTTATACGCAGGGTGGCCCCGCGGCTGGCGTTGATCTCCTGTGGAGAGAACAACACCTATGGGCACCCCGCCCCCAGCACGGTCGCGGCGCTGCGGGCCATGGGTGCGGTGGTCCTGCGGACGGATGTGGACGGGGCGTTGGCGGTGAGTGGGGAAGGAGACGGTCTGCGGGTGATACGGGAGTGAGGGAACGGGCGTGGCGCAGGCCACCGGCACGACCGGCACACCGTCTTCCGCTTCACCGGCACGCCCGGCACACCGTCGGCTCAGGTCCCGCCCGGCGGCACGTGCCCCGACTCGCACGTGATGCAGGCCCCGCTCAGTTCTCGCCCAGCAGTACCCTGACCGACCTCCACGCCGTGTCCGCCACGGTCCGTAGCGCCTCTGTCGTCGCGCCGTCGCGGGCCCGGTGCGACATGCCCTGGACGATGACTCCGGTGAACTCGGCGACCGCGCGGGCGTCGGTGCCGGCCGGGAGGGTGCCGTCATCCACGTCGGCTCTGACGTGGGACTCCAGGCGGTCGATGTTGGCGTTGCGGAGGGACTGGAGGCGGTCGGCGACCTGCTGCGCGGCGTCGGAGACCCGGGTGGCGGAGCCGATGATCAGGCAGCCGCCGGGGCCGTCGACGTGGGTGTAGGTCTCGGCCGCCTCGTACAGCAGCCGTCGGATCAGGACGGGGGAGCGTTCCTCCTCGTCGAAGGCGCGCTGCATGAAGCTGCCCCTGCCGTTGTTGTAGTACTCGACGGCGGCGAAGAAGAGGCCCTCCTTGCTGCCGAAGGCCGCGTAGAGGCTGGGGGTGTTGATCCCCATCTCCCGGGTGAGGGTGGCCACCGAGGTGCCGTCGTACCCGTGCCGCCAGAAGGCGAGCATGGCCTTCTCCAGGATCTCGTCGAGATCGAACTTGCGGCCCTGGCCGCGTACGCCTGCCATCGCGTGCTCCCACGTCGTCGTCGGTGAGCGGGTTCTGCCGGAGGTGCGGGCCGGGGGCACGGCGGCACACCGGCGTGATCCGTTATTCATGTAGCGATCGATATACGAATGGTAGTGTCGGCGAGCCGGCCCGAGGGCTTCCGCACCGCCGCCCGCCTCCTCGACGTCGACATCGCCGAATGCCTCCTCTTCGAGGACTCCACCCCCGGCCTCCTGGCCGCCCACCGCTCCGGCGGCACCCCCGTCGCCGTGGCCGCCCCCGCCACGGAACCCGCCCCGTACCGCGTCGACGACCTCACCGCCGTCACCGCCCACACCCGGGACGGCCGTATCCACCTGGAGATCCGACCACCCCGGGCACACACCGGACAGACGCGGGAGCTACGGCCATGAGCACGCGGCCCGTCACCGAGGACCGCGACGGCCGGGTGCGTACGGAGGTCGCCGTCGACCTCGGAGGGACCTGGCTGCGGATCCGCACAGGCTCCGAGGAGACCGTACGGCTGCCCGCGCCCAGCGTCCTCAACCGGCCCGGCGAGCAGCCCGAAGCGCTCCTGGAGCTGCTGATCGAGACCCTCGCCGGAGCGGTCCCGGACGGGGCGCGGGTGGCGATGTCCTGCGGTGCGGCCATGGACGAGGAACACGGGGTGCTGCACGGCTCGGGCCCGCTCTGGGGCGGTGGCCCCGACCGGCCCGTCCCGCTCCGCGCCCTGCTCACAGCCCGCCGCCCGGACGTCGACTGGCACCTGTTCAACGACGTCACCGCGGGCCTCGCGAGTTTCGTCGGGCGGTTCGGCCGCCCCCACCACCGCCGAGTCGTGTACCTCACGGTGAGCACCGGTATCGCCCTGCGCACCGCCGACCTCACCGAACGCTCCGTCCCGGTCGACGCCCACGGCATCCAGGGCGAGGTCGGCCACCTCCCGGCCGTTTCCACCGCGCCCGCCGCCGTCCGAGCCCTGCGCTGCCCCTGCGGCGGCACCGGTCATGTCGCCGCCCTGGCCGCCGGACCGGCCCTCCCGCACGTGGCCGCCGCGCTCGGCGTCGAACACCCCGAGAACATCCGCGACGCCCTCGCCACGCGGCTGTCGTCCGGGGACCCCGCCGCCCAGCGCCTGCTCACCACCGTCGTGGAACCCGTCGCCGAACTCGTACGCGTCCTGCGCTGTCTCGATCCCCGGATCGACCTCATCGGCATCGGCGGCGGCTACGCGGAAGGCCTCGGCGACCCCTACCGCGCCGAACTGGTCCGCCAGACAGGCGAGATACGCAGCTACGCCGACCGCGCCACCGGCCCCGACCGGACCGCGGACCGGCTACGGCTGTGCCGCCCCGGCGAGGTGGACCCGCTGACGGGCGCCGTCGCGCTCTCCCACGGCGCGTTGACCATCACCAAACACTGAACGCTGACCGGCACCAAGCGCTGACCGTCACCGAACGCCGAGACCCCCTTCACCATTTCACCCCTTCGCCCCGCTGCCCCGGAAAGGACCCCATGCCGATCACGGCCACCCACCGCGCGATCGTCCGCCACGGCACCACCTGCCGTATCGAAGAGGTCCCCACCCCGGACCCCGGCGAGGGCGAACTCCTGCTCGCGCCCGAGCACGTGAGCCTCTGCGGCACCGACATCCAGATCCTGCGCGGCGACCGCGACGACCCCTCGTCCGTCGTCGGGCACGAGGGCGCCGCCCGGATCGTCGCGGCCGGACCCGGCACCGACGGCTTCGCGCCCGGCGACCGGGTGTTCGTCAACCCCACCCACCCCGGCGACCCGTCCTTCCTCCTCGGTCACAACGTCCCGGGCCTCTTCCAGCAGCGCGTCCTCATCGGCGCCTCGGCCGTCCGCGGCGGCCTGGTCTCCTCCCTCCCCGAAGACCTTCCCGCGGCCCGCGCCACCCTCGTCGAGCCGTACGCCGTCGTCCGCTACGCCCTCTTCTGCCTGGCCACCTCGGCCCCCGACACCCTCGTCGTCCGCGGCGACGGCCTGACCGGCAATCTCGCCGCCCTGCTCGCGCCCCGCTTCCTCTTCCCCACGGTCCGGGTCGTCGTGGTCCACCGCACGGAAGCCGGTCTCGAATGGACCCAGGCCCACGTCCCCCACGCGGTGAGCGTCCTCGCGGACGACCCCCTCGCCCCGCAGGTCACGGGCTCCGTCGCGCTCCTCGTCACCACCCACCGCGGCGGCACCGTCCCCGCCGTCGAGGCCACCCTCACCGCCCTCGGCGAGCGCGTGGTCGCGATCCATCCCCTCGGCGGTGTGCCGCCCCGCGCCACCACCTCCCTGCTGCCGGGCGTCGATCTCGACGGCGTCCGCCGCGCCAACACCGGCGGTCCCTGGCCCCCGGCGACCACCACCTTCACCCGCCCCGGCCCGAGCGTCACCCTCAGCGGCAACCGCGGCGTCTCCAACCTCCAACTCCTCGCCGCCGCCGAGGCACCCTGCGCGCCGACAGCACCGCCGACCCGTCCTCACCCACGTCATGGACCTGGAACCCGGCGTCCAGCACCTCAACCGGATCATCGGCGACCGCACCCGCACCGTCGCCGGCGAACTGGTCGTCCGCCTGGTCATCACCCTGGGCAACGCCCCCGCCCACCCGCACGCACGGCCACCGCTGGAGTGAGACTGGGGGCATGAACCCCGCACAGACCGACGCCTACCTCCGCCGCCTGGGCCTCGCCCGCCCACCCGCGCCCACCGCCGACGCCCTGCGCGAGCTCCAGCTACGACATCTGCGGACCGTGCCCTTCGAGAACCTGTCGGTTCATCTGGGGGAGGAGATCGTGCTGGAGGAGAACCGCCTGCTGGAGAAGGTGGTGGGCGCGCGCAGGGGCGGGTTCTGCTACGAACTCAACGGCGCCTTCGGGGCGTTGCTCACCACCCTGGGCTTCGAGGTCACGCCGCTCGCCGCGCGGGTGCACGGGGACGAGGGGCGGCTGGGCATTCCGTACGACCATCTCGCGCTGCGGGTACGGGCGGTGGACGGGAGCGTGTGGCTGGCCGACGTCGGCTTCGGCAAGCACAGTCACCACCCGCTGGCGTTCGCGGAACGGGGCGGACAGCAGGACCCGGGTGGCACTTTCAGCCTCGTCGAGGCGGGGCCCGACCTGGATGTCGTCCAGGACGGCAAGCCGCAGTACCGCCTGGAGGTACGGCCCCGGGTGCTCGCCGACTTCGTGGCCGGGGCGTGGTGGCACAGCACGTCACCGGCCTCGCACTTCACCCAGTCACTGGTCTGTTCACGGCTCCTTGAGGACGGCGGGAGGATCACGCTCGCCGGCCGGACCCTCACGGTGACCAGCGGGGAGGGGACGCGGGACGTACGTGAACTGGCCACGGACGAGGAGGTGTTGGGGGTGTACCGGGAGCGGTTCGGGATCGAGCTGGGGTCGGTTCCGGAGGTGCGGGAGCGGGGGTAGAAAATGTCTCGCGTGAGCGATGTGAGACATGTGCTGGTGCTGCCCGACCGTGACGCGGCCCAGGAGGCGGCGGAGGCGCTCGGGGAGCGGTTCGCGCTCGACGAGGAACCGCGGCTGGTGCGGGACGCGCTGGCCGGTGAGGACGACGCCGAGGACGCGCAGTGGCTGCTCGTTCTACGGGACGAGGACGGGCGGCTCGATCCCGCGGCACTGGACGCGTTCGCGGGGGAGTGGGACGGCTGGCGCGAGGAGCCGTAGCGGCGGCCGGTTCTACGGTCGGACGCGCGCCCGAACCCGTACGCGCACCCGAACCCGTACTCGCCCCCCGTCCGAGCCGGCACGCGGCACGCGGGACGCGTTGTCAGTGGCGCGTGCGATGCTTTACGCGATGGCCAGGAAGACTGCGAATGACGACCCTCTCGCCCCGGTGACGCTTGCCGTGGGCCAGGAGGACCTCCTGCTCGACCGTGCCGTGCGGGAGGTGGTGGCCGCTGCCCGGGCCTCCGACGCCGACACGGACGTACGTGACCTGACTTCGGACCAGTTGCAGCCCGGCACGCTCGCCGAGTTGACCAGCCCGTCGCTCTTCGCGGAGCGCAAGGTCGTGGTCGTACGCAATGCGCAGGACCTGTCCGCGGACACGGTCAAGGACGTGAAGGCGTATCTCGGCGCGCCCGCCGAGGAGATCACGCTGGTGCTGTTGCACGCGGGCGGGGTCAAGGGCAAAGCGCTGCTCGATGCCGCGCGCAAGGCGGGGGCGCGGGAGGTGGCCTGCCCGAAGATGACGAAGCCGGCGGACCGGTTGGCGTTCGTGCGGGGCGAGTTCCGGGCGACCGGGCGATCGGCCACGCCGGAGGCCTGCCAGGCACTCGTCGACTCCCTCGGCAGTGATCTGCGCGAACTGGCGTCCGCCGTCTCCCAGTTGGTCGCCGACATCGAGGGGACCATCGACGAGGCGGTCGTCGGGCGGTACTACACGGGGCGGGCCGAGGCGTCGAGCTTCACGGTTGCGGACCGGGCCGTGGAGGGGCGGGCGGCGGAGGCGCTGGAGGCGTTGCGGTGGTCGCTGTCCACCGGGGTGGCGCCGGTGCTGATCACCAGCGCGTTGGCACAGGGGGTGCGGGCGATCGGGAAGCTGTCGTCCGCGCGCGGGGGACGGCCGGCGGATCTGGCGCGTGAGCTGGGGATGCCGCCCTGGAAGATCGACCGGGTACGGCAGCAGATGCGGGGGTGGACACCGGACGCGGTCTCCGTCGCGCTGCGGGCGGTGGCCGAGGCGGACGCGGGAGTGAAGGGCGGGGGGGACGATCCGGAGTACGCGCTGGAGAAGGCGGTCGTCGCGATCGCCCGCGCGGCCCGGTCCCGGGGACAGGCCTGACGGTCCCGCCCGAGGCGGACACAGCAATGCCCCCGAAGTGGGTCCGGGGGCACTGTACGTGGCGTGGCGACCACGATGTCTGTCCGTGAATCGAGGTAGAGGGCTCGACGTTGTCCTCACGGTGGATTGCTACTGGTCCGGTCCGCGCGAGCGCGGGCCGAGGCAAGTGCGGAGGATCAGCCCTTGAGCGCGGTGACCTTGGAAGCAAGCGCCGACTTCTTGTTGGCGGCCTGGTTCTTGTGGATGACGCCCTTCGCGACGGCCTTGTCGAGCTGACGCGCGGCAGCGCGCTGGTACTCGGTGGCCTTCTCGACGTCACCCGCGGTAGCGGCTTCGCGGGCCTTGCGGATCGCGGTCTTCAGGGAGGACTTGACGGCCTTGTTGCGCAGCCGAGCCTTCTCGTTGGTCTTGATCCGCTTGATCTGGGACTTGATGTTCGCCACGAATGAGCCTTTGCAGGTTCTGGCACGGGGCCGCACGGGTCCCGGGCCGATGATTTTCCTTGGGGTGTGTCTCGCACCGAGCGGGGATACCGGTCAGGGATGAGACACAGCCACCCAGGCTACCAGCCGCCCATGGGCCCACCCAAACCGGTCGCCGAGGGGCCGACGGCCACCGTCCCGCACCGGCCCGAACCGGACCGCACCCTTCGTCCGTCGGCCCAGGCCAGGCCCCTGACCCGGCTCCCGAGTCGGTCCCAGGCTTACCCGGACGTCTCCCCGAGTCCCCGAGCGGCCCGAGACATACCCGACCGCTTCCCCCACTTCCCGAGCAGCCCCTGAGCCGCCGAACCCGCCCCCGGACCGACCCGCGAAAACCCCCATGGTTACCCACCCGCACCGGCCCAAACCGGACCGCACCTCCCACGCGTGGGACGATGGAGCCTACGTATCGATCCGACCCGAGACCGCAGACACTGCGGACGCCTCAAGAATCAGGACCCTGCGTGCCCGCGATCCCCAGCCATGTGCCCGAGCCGAGCCGTACCGACCCGGCGCTGATCCGCAATTTCTGCATCATCGCGCACATCGACCACGGCAAGTCCACGCTCGCCGACCGGATGCTCCAGCTGACCGGAGTGGTCGACAGTCGGCAGATGCGTGCTCAGTACCTCGACCGCATGGACATCGAGCGCGAGCGTGGCATCACGATCAAGTCCCAGGCGGTGCGTCTGCCGTGGGCCCCCACCGAGGGGGCCGACAAGGGCAGTACCCACATCCTCAACATGATCGACACCCCGGGACACGTCGACTTCACGTACGAGGTCTCGCGGTCGCTCGCCGCCTGCGAGGGCACCGTGCTGCTCGTGGACGCCGCCCAGGGCATCGAGGCCCAAACCCTCGCCAACCTCTACCTGGCGATGGAGAACGACCTCACGATCATCCCCGTACTGAACAAGATCGACCTGCCGGCCGCGCAGCCCGAGAAGTTCGCGGAGGAGCTGGCCAACCTCGTCGGGTGCGACCCCGACGACGTGCTGCGGGTGTCCGCCAAGACCGGTATCGGTGTCGACGTACTGCTGAACAAGGTCGTCAAGGAGGTCCCGGCGCCGGTCGGGAACGCGGACGCGCCCGCCCGCGCCATGATCTTCGACTCCGTCTACGACTCCTACCGCGGTGTCGTGACGTACATCAGGGTCATCGACGGACAGCTCACCAAGCGCGAGAAGATCCGGATGATGTCCACGAACGCCACGCACGAGCTGCTGGAGATCGGGACGAACTCGCCGGAGATGCTCGGCGCGGACGGCCTCGGGGTCGGCGAGGTCGGCTATCTGATCACCGGTGTGAAGGACGTCCGCCAGTCCAAGGTCGGTGACACGATCACCACCCTGCACAAGGGCGCGACCGAGGCGCTCGGCGGTTACAAGGACCCCAAGCCGATGGTCTTCTCGGGCCTGTATCCGCTGGACGGGTCCGACTACCCGGAGCTGCGCGAGGCCCTCGACAAGCTCCAGCTCAACGACGCCGCGCTCGTCTACGAGCCGGAGACCTCGGCGGCGCTGGGCTTCGGCTTCCGCGTCGGTTTCCTCGGGCTGCTGCACCTGGACGTGATCCGGGAGCGGCTGGAGCGCGAGTTCGGCCTCGACCTCATCGCGACCGCGCCGAACGTGGTGTACCGGGTCGAGATGGAGGACGGCAGCGAGCACGTCGTCACCAACCCGAGCGAGTTCCCCGAGGGGAAGATCGACAAGGTCTACGAGCCCGTCGTCCGCGCGACGATCCTCGCGCCGTCGGAGTTCATCGGTTCGATCATGGAGCTGTGCCAGACCCGGCGCGGCACCCTGCTCGGCATGGACTACCTGTCCGAGGACCGGGTCGAGATCCGCTACACGCTCCCCCTCGCGGAGATCGTCTTCGACTTCTTCGACCAGCTGAAGTCCAAGACCCGCGGCTACGCCTCGCTCGACTACGAGCCCACCGGCGAGGTCGACTCCAGCCTGGTCAAGGTCGACATCCTGCTGCACGGCGACAAGGTGGACGCCTTCTCGGCGATCACGCACAAGGACGCGGCGTACGCGTACGGCGTGCGACTGGTCGCCAAGCTGCGGGAACTCATTCCGCGGCAGGCCTTCGAGGTGCCCATCCAGGCCGCGATCGGCTCCCGGGTCATCGCCCGCGAGACCATCCGCGCCATCCGCAAGGACGTCCTCGCCAAGTGCTACGGCGGTGACATCTCCCGTAAGCGGAAGCTGCTGGAGAAGCAGAAGGAGGGCAAGAAGCGGATGAAGATGGTGGGTTCCGTGGAGGTTCCCCAGGAGGCCTTCATCGCGGTGCTGTCCAGCGACGACAGCGGTCCCGGAGCCAAGGGCAAGAAGTAGCGGCGATTCATGGGGCCCGTTGCGCTTTTGCGCGGCGGGCCCTATGTGTTGGGTCTGTACGAAGTGGTCACGGCTCTGTTCGAAGTGACCGTCCGCCGCCCCTTACGCACCGGCCGGTCGCGGCTTACTCTGATCACTGCTCGATAGTTACTCGCGAGTTAAACAACAGCCGTAGCAATGAGCCAGCCGCACTGTCGCGGGCCCGGAGGATGTCGTGAGCGACACACAGACCCTGATCGAGAACCGTCCGCCGTCCGTGGCGGGCCTCTTCCTGGAGCGCGTGGCGGCCACGCCGGACGCCGAGGCCTACCGCTACCCGGTGCCGGCGGCCTCAGGTGAGGGCCCCGACGACTGGAAGTCGCTGACCTGGGCGCAGGCCGCCGAGCGGGTCTACGCCATCGCGGCCGGCCTGATCGAGCTGGGCGTGGAGCCCGAGCAGCGCGTCGCCCTCGCCTCCGCCACCCGCGTCGAGTGGATCCTCGCCGACCTGGGCATCCTGTGCGCCGGCGCCGCCACGACCACGGTGTATCCGCAGACCAACGCCGACGAGTCGACGTTCATCCTCGCCGACTCCGACAGCAGGATCCTGATCGCGGAGGACGCGGCGCAGCTCGCCAAGGCCCGGGAGAAGCGCGCCGACCTGCCCGAGCTGACGCACGTCGTGGTCATCGACCCCACCGGCGTCGAGACCGGAGCCGACGAAGGCGACTGGGTGCTGACCCTCGCCGAGCTGGAGCAGCGCGGTGCCGCGTACCTGGAGAAGAACCCGGACCTGATCAAGGAGCGGGTCGGGGCCATCACCAAGGACCAGCTCGCGACGATCATCTACACCTCGGGTACGACCGGCCGCCCCAAGGGCGTCCGCCTCCCGCACGACAACTGGTCGTACCTGGCGAAGGCCATCGCCGCGACCGGACTGCTCGGCCCCGAGGACGTGCAGTACCTGTGGCTGCCGCTCGCCCACGTCTTCGGCAAGGTGCTCACCTCCGGGCACATCGAGATCGGGCACGTCACCGCCGTCGACGGCCGCGTCGACAAGATCATCGAGAACCTGCCGATCGTGCAGCCGACGTACATGGCGGCCGTCCCGCGCATCTTCGAGAAGGTCTACAACGGCGTCGCCGCGAAGGCACGCGCAGGCGGTGCCTCCAAGTACAAGATCTTCCAGTGGGCCGCCGAGGTCGCCCGCGAGTACGCCAAGGTCACCCAGGACAACTTCCGCCGCACCGGCACGGCCACCGCGCCCTTCGGTCTCGCCGCCAAGCACAAGGTCGCCGACGCGCTGGTCTACGCGAAGATCCGCGAGGCCTTCGGCGGCAAGCTGCGCGCGTGCGTCTCCGGTTCGGCCGCGCTCGCGCCCGACATCGGCTACTTCTTCGCCGGCGCCGGCATCCACATCCTTGAGGGCTACGGCCTCACCGAGTCCTCCGCGGCCTCCTTCGTGAACCCCGGTGAGGCCTACCGCACCGGCACGGTCGGCAAGCCGCTGCCCGGCACGGAGGTGCGCATCGCGGACGACGGCGAGATCCTGCTGCGCGGCCCCGGCATCATGGAGGGCTACCACGGCCTCCCCGAGAAGACCGCCGAGGTCCTGGAGTCGGACGGCTGGTTCCACACCGGCGACATCGGCGAGCTGTCCCCGGACGGCTACCTGCGCATCACGGACCGCAAGAAGGACCTGATCAAGACCTCCGGCGGCAAGTACATCGCGCCGGCCGAGGTCGAGGGCCAGTTCAAGGCCGTCTGCCCCTACGTCTCCAACATCCTGGTCCACGGCGCCGACCGGAACTTCTGCACCGCCCTCATCTCCCTCGACGAACCGTCCATCCTGGAGTGGGCGAAGGACAACGACCTGGCCGGCAAGTCCTACGCCGAGGTCGTCGCCGCACCCGCGACGGTCGCCATGGTCGAGGGCTACGTCAAGGAACTCAACGAGGGCCTCCAGCGCTGGCAGACCATCAAGAAGTTCCGCCTCCTCCCGCGCGACCTCGACGTCGAACACGGCGAGATCACCCCGAGCCTCAAGCTCAAGCGCCCGGTGGTGGAACGGGAGTACAAGCACCTGATCGACGAGATGTACGCGGGCTCGCGCGAGGCGTGACCATGTGATGGGCCCCGCGCCCCGAAGGGGCCGCGGGGCCCATCAGGGGCGCGGGGAACTGCGCGACAAGCCCCCACCGGCCCGCAGGCAACAACGCACCCACCAGGCCTAACGCCGCCGCATATCCCTCACCAGCTGCCCCATCTCCCGCACCTGACGCCGAAGTTCCTGCACCTCATCCACCGAACTCGCGGCCATCTGCGCCTCAACTTCCTTGAGCCGCAACGCCAGTTCATCGAACTGCCCCTGCTCACGCGCCAGCATCCGCTCCAACAACTGGTTCTTACGGTGCAGTTCGAGAAAAACGGTGACCTTGGCCCGCAGCACCCAGGGATCGAACGGCTTGGTCAGGTAGTCGGCGGCACCCGTGGCATACCCCCGGAACGCATACCCCGCGTCCGAGTCCGTGCCGGTCAGGAAGATGATCGGCACGTCCTTGGTCTGGTCGAGCCGTTTGATGTTGGCGGCGGTCTCGAACCCGTCCATGCCCGGCATCCGGATGTCCAGCAGAACCACGGCGAAGCGCTGCCGCAGCAGCGCCTTCATCGCCTCCTCGCCCGAACGAGCCCGTACCAGCGGCTCGTTGAGGGACCGCAGGACAGCCTCCAGCGCGACCAGGTTGTCCTCCATGTCGTCGACCAGGAGGATGCTGGCGCGCTCGTCGGTCGTTGCCTCAGCGCTCATGATGGCTGTGCCTCACTCAGTCGTCGGCGGAACCGCCGCTTCTCCTGAAGTACCCGGATCCGCCACCGTGATGTCCTCGGACGCGGCCTCGGGGTCCAGGAGGGCGCAGACGACGGTCAGCAACTGATCGACATCCACCGGCTTCGGTACGTAGTCGTTGGCGCCCCGCGCGATGGACTTCTCCCGGTCGCCGGGCATCGCCTTGGCGGTGAGCGCGACGATGGGCAGTCCGGTCCAGCGCGGGGCGCGGCGGATGGCGGCGATGGTCTCGTACCCGTCCATCTCCGGCATCATGATGTCCATCAGCACGAGTTCGACGTCGGGATTGCGCTCCAGGGTCTCGATGCCCTCGCGGCCGTTCTCCGCGTAGAGCACCGGCATGCCGACCCGGCCCAGCACATGGGTGAGCGCGAAGACGTTGCGGATGTCGTCGTCCACGATCAACACCCGCCGCCCGGGCAGCACTTGACCCGCCCGCCCGGCCTTCCACGCCTCCAGCTTGGTGGGTGTCGGCCACGAGTCGTCCACCTCGGTCGAGGTGAACGGCTCGCTGGACAACTGCTCCGGCAGCAGCGGCAGTTCGCGGTCCTCGGTGAGCGGCGCGCCGCCCGCCGCGTGCCCGGGGCTGACGACGGGGACGTAGAGAGTGAAGGTGGACCCTCGCCCCGGCTCGCTCTCGGCGACGATACGGCCGCCCAGCAGGCCGGAGATCTCGCGGCTGATGGACAACCCCAGCCCCGTGCCGCCGTACTTGCGGTTGGTCGTGCCGTCGGCCTGCTGGAACGCCTCGAAGATCACCGGGAGTTTCTCGGCGGCGATCCCGATCCCGGTGTCGGAGACGGCGAACACGATGACCTCGTCGCTGTCGTCGGAGTAGCGGTGCTCGGGGTCCTTGACCCGGTTGACGCGGAGTTCGACGCGGCCCGTCGCGGTGAACTTGATGGCGTTGGACAGCAGGTTGCGCAGGATCTGCTGGAGCCGCTGCTCGTCCGACCACATCTCGCGCGGCACGTCCTCGCCGACCGACACCTCGAAGGCGAGCCCCCGGTCCAGGGTGAGCGGGCGGAACGTGGCGTGGACGTAGTCGAGGAGCTTGATGAGCGGAAGCCGCTTCGGGCGTACGTCCATCCGGCCGGCCTCGATCTTCGACAGGTCGAGGATGTCGTTGATGAGCTGGAGCAGGTCCGAGCCGGAGCGGTGGATCGTGGTCGCGAACTGCACTTCCTGGTCGGAGAGATGGCCGTCCGGGTTGTCCGACAACAAGCGCGCCAGAATCAGCAGCGAGTTCAGCGGGGTGCGCAGCTCATGGCTCATGTTCGCCAGGAACTCCGACTTGTACTGCGAGGAGGTCGCCAACAGGGCCGCCTTCTCCTCCAGTTCGGCGTTGGACCGCTGCAACTCGGCCTGCTGCTTCTGGAGTTCGTCCGAACGTTCCTGCAACTGCGTCGCCAGCCGCTGGGACTGGCCGAGCAGGGACTCCGTGCGGGAGTTGGCGATGATGGTGTTGATCGCGACGCCGATGGTGTTCACGAACTGGTCGAAGAAGGCGAGGTGGACGTCGGAGAAGCGGGAGAAGGAGGCCAGTTCGATCACGCCGAGGAGCTTGTCCTCGAAGATGATCGGGATGATGACCACACTCGCCGGGGCGGCTTCACCGAGCCCGCTGTTGATCTTGATGTAGTCCGGCGGGGCCTCCTCCACCAGGATCCGCTTCTTCTCCCGCGCCGCCTGCCGGACCAGACCGTGCACCGGCATACCGCCCGTGTCCACGGTCGCGCCCTGCGCCGACCCGTACCCGGCGATGAAGGCAAGTCCCTTGGCGGGGATGGCCGTTCGCAGACTGTCCTCGTCGGGATCGGCCAGGAAGAACGCCCCGTACTGCGCGTTCACCAGCGGGGTCAGCTCGCGCAGGATCAGGTCGGCGACCTCCATCAGGTCCCGGTGCCCCTGCATCAGGGCCGCGAGGCGGGCCAGGTTGGACTCCAGCCAGTCCTTCGCGCGGGTCGTCTCGCGGAGGTTGGCCACCATCAGGTTGATGTTGTCCTTCAGTTCGGTGACCTCGCCCTGGGTCTCCACCGTGATCGAGCGGGACATGTCGCCCTGGGCCACCGCCGAGGCCACCTCGGCGATCGCGCGGACCTGCGTGGTGAGGTTGAGCGCGAGTTCGTTCACGTTGGTCGTCAGGCGCTTCCAGGTGCCGTAGACGCCCTCCACCCGTGCCTGGCCGCCGAGTTGGCCCTCGGAGCCGACCTCGCGGGCGACCCGGGTGACCTCGGAGGAGAAGGAGGAGAGGGTGTCGACCATCGTGTTGATGGTGGTCTTCAGCTCCAGGATCTCGCCGCGCGCGTCCACGTCGATCTTCTTCGACAGATCGCCCTGCGCCACCGCGGTCGCGACCTGGGCGATGTTCCGCACCTGCGAAGTCAGGTTGTCGGCCATGTAGTTGACGTTGTCGGTCAGGTCCCGCCAGACACCCGAGACGCCCAACACCTGGGCGCGGCCGCCGAGTCGGCCGTCGGTGCCGACCTCGCGGGCCACCCGGGTCACCTCGTCGGCGAAGGCGCGCAGCTGCTCCACCATCGTGTTGACGGTGTCCTTGAGTTCGAGGATTTCGCCGCGCGCGTCGACGGTGATCTTCTTCGACAGATCGCCGTTGGCCACCGCGGTCGTCACCTGCGCGATGTTCCGCACCTGTGAAGTCAGGTTCAGGGCCATGAAGTTGACGTTGTCCGTGAGGTCCTTCCAGACCCCGGAGACCCCCCGCACCTGCGCCTGACCACCGAGGTTGCCCTCGGTGCCGACCTCGCGGGCCACGCGCGTCACCTCGTCCGCGAAGGCCGAGAGCTGGTCCACCATCGTGTTGATCGTGGACTTCAGCTCCAGGATCTCGCCCTTGGCCTCCACCGTGATCTTCTTGCCGAGGTCGCCCTGCGCGACGGCGGTGGACACCAGCGCGATGTTCCTGACCTGTGAAGTCAGGTTGTCCGCCATGAAGTTGACGTTGTCGGTGAGGTCCTTCCAGACCCCGGAGACCCCCCGCACCTGGGCGCGTCCGCCGAGGTTGCCCTCGGTGCCGACCTCGCGGGCGACGCGCGTCACTTCGTCAGCGAAGGCGGAGAGCTGGTCGACCATCGTGTTGATGGTCGACTTCAGTTCGAGGATCTCGCCCTGCGCGTCGACCGTGATCTTCTGGGACAGATCGCCGTTCGCCACGGCCGTCGTCACCTGGGCGATGTTGCGGACCTGCGACGTCAGGTTCGACGCCATGAAGTTGACGTTGTCGGTGAGGTCCTTCCAGACCCCGGACACGCCCCGCACCTGGGCGCGTCCGCCCAACTGCCCCTCGGTGCCGACCTCGCGGGCGACGCGCGTCACCTCGTCCGCGAAGGCCGACAGCTGGTCGACCATCGTGTTCACGGTGAGCTTCAGTTCGAGCAGCTCACCGGTCGCCTCGACGGTGACCGTACGCGTCAGGTCGCCGCGCGCCACCGCCGTGGTCACCAGGGCGATGTCCCGCACCTGCGCGGTCAGCCGGGACGCCATCGTGTTGACCGCCTCGGTCACATCACGCCAACTGCCGGACAGCCGCGTCACCTTGGCCCGTCCGCCGAGTCTGCCCTCGGTGCCGACCTCGCGGGCCACCCGGGTCACCTCGCCGGTGAACAGGGAGAGTTGATCCACCATCTTGTTCACGGCCCGGCCCAGGTGCCGTAGATCACCGCGCAACTGCCTGCTGCCGTCGTGCAGATCGACCCGCTGGGTCAGGTCGCCGCCCGCCACCGCGTCCAGGACGCGGGTCGCGTTGGCGGCCGGGGCGACCAAGGCGTCGAGGAGCTGGTTGACGTCGTTGACCCGGGACGTCCAGCCGCCCTGGCCGGGGCTGGCGGAGAGGCGTTCGTCGAGGCGGCCGTGGCGCACCAGCTCCCGTTTGACGCGCTGTGTCTCGGAGTTGAAGTGGGTACTGCGGTCCATGATCTGGTTGAAGGCGGCGGTCAGTTCGGCCACCAGGCCGTGGCCCGTCTCCGGCGCCTTCGTGAAGTCGCCGTCGCGGGCGGCCGTCATCACGGCGAGCAGCGGACGGAGATCGGATGCTCGAATCCAGTCGTCTTTGTGACCGTCTTCGAGCACACGCGTAGCACTGTTCTCACTCATGGCGGCCCACTTCGGTAACTCGGCGCTTATGGCCGCGGCCAGTCTGTCACTCTGTCCGCATCGATCGAGGCGTATTCGTCCGAACTGCTCGGGGAGCTGCGCATGGGGGCCATACCGACGCAACGGGAGACCACTTCACGTGCTCCCGATGCGCCCGCGCACCACGGCGCGGACCGGCGTACGACGGTGCGCGCGACGCTCTCGGGCAGCTCCCTCGCGCCCGGTTCCGCCCGCGGCCTGGTGCGTGCCACGCTCCGCGAATGGGCCGAACTCGGCCTGCCCGGCAGCGAGATGCTCACCGACCGGCTGGCCGACGACGCGATGGTCGTCGTCAGCGAACTCGTCACCAACGCCGTCGTCCACGCGGGCACGGACGTCGAGCTGGTGTGCCGCCTGGAGGACACGGACTCGGTCGTCGTCGAGGTCGCCGACCACCACCCCTCCCGCGCCCCGCGCGACAACAGCGCCGAACCGGCCTACGAGACACCGGAGTTCGGCCGCGGCCTGCGCCTCGTCTCCACCCTCGCGGAGTCCTGGGGCGTCACCTACCGCACCGGCACCAAGACCGTCTGGGCCCGCCTGCCCGCCGAAGGCACCCCGGCCGCCGAGGAGTTGGAGACGTACGCGGGGGAGCGCGGCCTGCGCGTCGCCGAGATCCTCGCCCCCGAACCTCCCCCACCTTCGAACACGCCCGGGCGGGGCGACCCGCAGCGCGCCGAACACGACCGGGACTGGCTCGGCCGCGGCGCCCTGTCCTTCCTCGCCGAGGCCTCCGACCTGCTCGCCGGACAGCTCGACGAGGACCTCGTCGCCGCGCTCGCCGGACAGCTGATCGTGCCGCGGCTGGCCGACTGGTGCGCCGTATGGCTGGAGGACGAGGCGACGGGCCGCGGCGGAGGCTGGGGCGAGGGCGCCGGGAGCAGCGCCGGGCCGCGCCTCGCCCGGGTCTGGCACGGCAGCGAGAACCGCATCGAGGAACTGCGCGGCGCCCTGGAGAAGAACCCGCCCCGCCCGCCCGACTCCCTGCGGCCCGTGTCCTACCCCTGGCCCGCCGACGCCCTCGGCCCGCACGGGACGTACGGCGCGGCGCTGGCGTACCGGCTGATCGCGGGCGGCCGGCCGCTCGGCACGCTGGTCATCGGACGGTCCGGGCTGCCGCGCTTCCCCGACGAGGTCACCGGCCTGGTCGAGGACCTCAGCCGCCGCGTCGCGCTCGCGATCGGCGCGGCCCGCCAGTACGCCCGCCAGGCCACCATCAGCCGCGTCCTCCAGCGCGGCCTGCTGCCCGGCGCCGTCGCCGAGATCCCCGGTCTGCACAGCGCCCTCGTCTACGAACCCTGCGACAAGGGCGGCCCCAGCGGCGACTTCTACGACCTCTTCCCGGCCGGCGACGGGCGCTGGTGCTTCGCCCTCGGCGACGTCCAGGGTAAGGGCCCCGAGGCCGCCGTGGTGATCGGACTGGCCCGCCCCTGGCTACGGCTCCTCGCCCGCGAGGGCTACGGCGTCGCCGACGTCCTCGACCGCCTCAACCAGCTCCTCCTCGACGACGCCACCGAGGCCGCCGACGCGGCCGCCCACGCGCTCGTGGCGGCGGGCGGCATGCCGGGCCCGGTCGGCGACGGCCCCCGCTTCCTCTCCCTCCTCTACGGCGAGCTGGTCCCCTTCGACGGCGGCGTCCGCTGCACCCTCGCCTCCGCCGGACACCCGCTGCCACTGCTCCTCGGACCGGACGGCAGCGTCGGTACGGCAGCCCGCCCGCAGACCCTCCTCGGGGTCGTCGAGGACGCGACGTACACCAGCGAGACCTTCGAACTGCGGCCCGGCGACAGCCTGTTGTGCGTCACGGACGGGGTGACCGAGCGGCGCTCCGGCCCGGTCCAGTTCGACGACGGCGACGGGCTGGCGACCGCGCTCGCCGGATGCGCGGGACTGAGCGCCGAGCTGATCGCGGAGCGCATCAAACGCCTGGTGCACGAGTTCGGCGGCCGTCCCCCGGAGGACGACATGGCGCTGCTGGTGCTCCAGGCGGAATAGGCGGAGCGGTCAGCCGCACCGGTGCTGGACAATGGAGGACATGCCTTCCGCACTCCCCGACGGCGATCCCGTCCCCGACGACGGCGCCCTGCCCGCACCGGCGCTCGCCGGGGCCGCCGACCGCCCCCTCGGGTTCTATCTGCACGTCCCGTACTGCGCGACCCGCTGCGGCTACTGCGACTTCAACACCTACACGGCGACCGAGCTGCGCGGCACGGGCGGAGTGCTGGCCTCCCGCGACAACTACGCGGACACCCTGATCGACGAGGTCCGCCTGGCCCGCAAGGTCCTCGGCGACGACCCACGCCCGGTCCGCACGGTCTTCGTCGGCGGCGGCACCCCCACGCTGCTGGCGGCGGGCGATCTCGTACGGATGCTGGGCGCGATCCGCGACGAGTTCGGCCTGGCACCGGACGCGGAGATCACCACGGAGGCGAACCCGGAGTCGGTGGACCCCGCCTACCTCGCCGCCCTCCGCGACGGCGGCTTCAACCGCGTCTCCTTCGGCATGCAGAGCGCGAAACAACACGTACTGAAAGTCCTCGACCGCACCCACACCCCCGGCCGCCCCGAGGCCTGCGTCGCGGAGGCCCGCGCGGCCGGCTTCGAGCACGTCAACCTCGACCTGATCTACGGCACCCCCGGCGAGACCGACGACGACTGGCGCGCTTCCCTCGACTCCGCCCTCGGCGCGGGCCCCGACCACATCAGCGCGTACGCCCTGATCGTCGAGGAGGGCACCCAGCTCGCCCGCCGCATCCGCCGCGGCGAGGTCCCGATGACGGACGACGACGTCCACGCCGACCGCTATCTGATCGCCGACGAGGTGATGTCGGCGGCGGGCTTCGACTGGTACGAGGTCTCGAACTGGGCGACGTCGAATTCCGGCCGTTGTCTCCACAACGAGCTCTACTGGCGCGGCGCCGACTGGTGGGGCGCGGGCCCCGGAGCGCACTCGCACGTGGGCGGGGTGCGGTGGTGGAACGTGAAGCACCCGGGGGCGTACGCGGGGGCGCTGGCGGCAGGCCGCTCACCGGGCGCGGGCCGGGAGATCCTCTCCGAGGAGGACCGCCGGGTGGAACGCATCCTCCTGGAGCTACGACTCCGCGAGGGCGCCCCGCTTGACCTGCTCCGTCCGGAGGGGCTCGCGGCTTCGCGCCGGGCGCTGGGGGAGGGGCTGCTGGAGGCGGGGCCGTACGAGGAGGGGAGCGCCGTGCTCACCCTGCGGGGGCGGCTGCTGGCGGACGCGGTGGTGCGGGACCTGGTGGACTGACCGGATCGACCCGTCAGCACTCGTCGGTGTCCGTCAGCTGTCTTCGGGTGCCGTGACGAAGTCGATCAACTCCTCCACCCGCCCCAGCAGTTCCGGCTCCAGATCCCGGTAAGACCCCACCCTGGCCAGAATCGCCTGCCACACCGCACCGGTGTTTTCCGGCCAACCCAACGCCCGGCACACCCCCGTCTTCCAGTCCTGCCCGTGCGGGACGCGGGGCCACGCGGCGATGCCCACGGAGGACGGTTTCACGGCCTCCCAGATGTCGATGTACGGGTGGCCCACGACCAGCGCGTGCTCACTCGTGACCGACTGGGCGATGCGCCACTCCTTGGTGCCGGGGAGCAGGTGGTCGACCAGGATGCCCAACCGCGCGTCCGGGCCCGGGGCGAACTCCTCCACGATGGCCGGCAGATCGTCGACGCCCTCCAGGTACTCGACCACCACGCCCTCGATGCGCAGGTCGTCGCCCCACACCCGCTCGACGAGTTCGGCGTCGTGCCGGCCCTCGACGTAGATCCGCCCGGCGCGAGCCACGCGCGCGCGTGCGCCGGGGACTGCCACCGAACCGGACGCCGTACGCGTGGGCCGTAGCGGACTCGACACGGGCCTGACCAGGGTCACCACCCTGCCCTCCAGGAGGAAGCCGCTCGGCTCCATCGGGAACACCCGGTGCTTGCCGAAGCGGTCCTCCAGGGTGACCGTGCCGGCCTCGCAGCGGATCACCGCGCCGCAGAAACCGGTGCCCGGCTCCTCGACCACCAGGCCCGCCTCCGCGGGGACCTCGGGGGCCGGCTTGGGCTTCTTCCACGGCGGGGTCAGGTCGGCGGAGTACTGGCGCATTCGGATGACGATAGGAGAACCGGGCCGACCACCGTCACGACACGCCGAAACGCGTTGCCAACGCGTCCCGTTGGGCCCGCACGAACCCCGCGTCCACCACCGCTCCGTGACCGGGCACGTACACCGCGTCCTCCCCGCCCAGTTCGAGGAGGCGGTCCAGGGCGGCCGGCCAGAGACCCGGTACGGCGTCGGGGCCCGCCTGCGGTTCGCCGGACTCCTCGACCAGGTCGCCGCAGAACACGACCGGCGGGTCGCCCGGCACCATGACCGCGAGATCGTGGTCGGTGTGTCCCCGGCTGTGCACCAGCAGCACCTCCGGGCCGCCGTCCAGTTCCAGCCGCATCCGACCCTGACCCCACACGTACACGCATTCGCGGGGGTGCACGAAGACGTCCGCCGCGTTCTCCGCCGCCCGCGGGTCCAGCCCGTTGCGCACAGCGTCGGCCAGCAGCTCCTCGCCCCCGCGCTCGAACACCCCGCTCGCGCCCCCGCCCACGAAAACCGTCGCCCCCGCGAACACCGCCGCCCCGAAGACATGGTCGAAATGGAGGTGGGTGAGCGCGAGAAGCGGCACACGGCGCCCGGCCAGCGCCTGCGCCTGCCCGCGCAACCGTGCGCCCTCCGCCAGGCTCGACCCCGCGTCGATCAACAGCGCCGAGTCCCCGCCGATCACCAGCCCGACCGTGCAGTCCCAGCCAGGGAGCCGGCACCGCCCCACCCCGGCGGCCAGCCGCTCCCACCCCGCCTCTTCCCAAGTCACCGTCATACGGCGACGCTAACGGTGACGGCACTCAGGGCATGGCATCGCAGGACCGGCCTTGCCCGGGGTGTACCTCACGGCCGTACACTGGGCCGGGGAACGCTGGCACTCACGCGCACAGAGTGCCAGGAAAGGGCAGCCCGGCAACAAAACGGCGACCAGAACTGGAGGTGTGCGCGATGCTCAGCGAACGCAGGCTTCAGGTGCTGCGCGCCATCGTCCAGGACTACGTCGGCACCGAGGAGCCGGTCGGGTCCAAGGCGCTCACCGAGCGGCACAGCCTCGGCGTCTCCCCGGCGACCGTGCGCAACGACATGGCCGCCCTGGAGGACGAGGGCTACATCGCCCAGCCGCACACCAGTGCCGGGCGCATCCCGACCGACAAGGGCTACCGGCTGTTCGTCGACAAGCTCGCCGGCGTCAAGCCGATGACCGGCCCCGAGCGCAAGGCGATCCAGAACTTCCTCGACGGTGCCGTGGACCTCGACGACGTCGTGGGCCGTACGGTCCGGCTGCTCGCGCAGCTCACCCGGCAGGTCGCCGTCGTGCAGTACCCCTCGCTGACCCGCTCGACCGTCCGGCACGTGGAGCTGCTGTCGCTGGCCCCCGCGCGCGTGATGCTCGTGCTGATCACCGACACCGGGCGGGTCGAGCAGCGCATGGTCGACTGCCCGGCGCCCTTCGGGGAGAGCTCGCTCGCGGATCTACGCGCGCGGCTCAACAGCCGGATCGCGGCCCGCCGCTTCGCGGACGTACCGCAGCTCGTGCAGGACCTGCCGGAGGCCTTCGAGAACGAGGACCGCGGCACGGTCGCGACGGTGCTCTCCACCCTCCTGGAGACCCTCGTCGAGGAGACCGAGGAGCGGCTGATGATCGGCGGCACCGCCAATCTCACCCGCTTCGGACATGACTTTCCCCTCACCATCCGCCCCATCCTGGAAGCTCTGGAGGAGCAGGTCGTCCTCCTCAAGTTGCTTGGTGAGGCGGGGGATTCGGGCATGACCGTACGGATCGGTCACGAGAACGCCTACGAGGGACTCAACTCCACTTCCGTGGTGTCGGTCGGTTACGGTTCGGGCGGCGAGGCAGTCGCCAAGCTCGGCGTGGTCGGACCGACCCGCATGGATTACCCGGGAACGATGGGAGCGGTACGCGCAGTGGCACGGTACGTCGGACAGATCCTGGCGGAGTCCTAAGTGGCCACGGACTACTACGCCGTTCTCGGCGTGCGTCGCGACGCGTCGCAGGATGAGATCAAGAAGGCCTTCCGTAGGCTCGCGCGCGAGCTGCACCCGGACGTGAATCCGGACCCGAAGACCCAGGAGCGGTTCAAGGAGATCAACGCCGCTTACGAGGTGCTCTCGGACCCGCAGAAGAAGCAGGTCTACGACCTCGGCGGCGACCCCCTCTCGCAGGCGGGCGGCGCGGGCGCGGGCTTCGGGGCCGGTGGCTTCGGGAACTTCTCGGACATCATGGACGCGTTCTTCGGCACGGCGTCGCAGCGCGGACCGCGCTCGCGCACCCGCCGCGGCCAGGACGCCATGATCCGGCTGGAGATCGAGCTCGACGAGGCGGCCTTCGGCACCACGAAGGACATCCAGGTCGACACGGCCGTCGTCTGCAACACCTGCAACGGCGAGGGCGCGGCCCCCGGCACCTCCGCGCAGACCTGTGACATGTGTCGCGGTCGCGGTGAGGTCTCGCAGGTGACCCGGTCCTTCCTGGGCCAGGTCATGACGTCCCGCCCCTGCCCGCAGTGCCAGGGCTTCGGCACGGTCGTGCCGACGCCGTGCCCGGAGTGCGCCGGCGACGGCCGCGTCCGCTCGCGGCGCACGCTCACCGTCAAGATCCCGGCGGGCGTGGACAACGGCACGCGGATCCAGCTCGCGGGCGAGGGCGAGGTCGGCCCCGGCGGCGGCCCCGCCGGTGACCTGTACGTCGAGATCCACGAGTTGCCGCACGCGATGTTCCAGCGCCGCGGCGACGACCTGCACTGCACGGTCACGCTCCCCATGACGGCCGCGTCCCTGGGCACGAAGGTGCCGCTGGAGACGCTGGACGGCATGGAGGAGGTCGACATCCGCCCGGGCACCCAGTCCGGCCAGTCGATCCCGCTGCACACCCGCGGCATCACGCATCTGCGCGGCGGCGGCCGGGGCGACCTCATCGTGCACGTCGAGGTCACCACCCCGACCAAGCTGGACGTGGAGCAGGAACGTCTGCTCCGCGAACTGGCCAAGCTGCGCGGCGAGGAGCGCCCCATGGGGACGTTCCAGCCGGGTCAGCAGGGGCTGTTCTCGCGCCTCAAGGACGCTTTCAACGGTCGCTGAGAGGGTCCGGGGGCTGCCGCCCCCGGACCCTCTCTTCGTCTCAACGGCCCCGTCCTCCATGGCCGGACCGGCTGAAAGTAATGGCATGTGCCAGCGCCAAGGCCGGATTCGGACTTGTTCGGAGGACGTGACAACATGCCGTCATGTCCTCCGCACTGACCGATCTCTTCCCTCATCCGATCGTGCAGGCCCCGATGGCGGGCGGTGTCTCCGTCCCGCGTCTCGCGGCCGCCGTGTCCGAGGCCGGCGGGCTGGGATTCCTCGCCGCCGGGTACAAAACGGCCGACGGCATGTACCAGGAGATCAAGCAGCTGCGGAGCCTGACCGGCCGCCCCTTCGGCGTGAACCTCTTCATGCCGCAGCCGGAGTACGCGGACAAGGCCGCCGTCGACGTCTACGCCCACCAGCTGGCCGGCGAGGCCACCTGGTACGACACGGAACTCGGCGACCCGGACAGCGGCCGCGAGGACGGCTACGACGCCAAGCTGTCCGTCCTGCTCGACAACCCGGTGCCGGTGGCCTCCTTCCACTTCGGCATCCCGACGCCGGAGGTGCTGGACTCGCTGCGCCGGGCCGGCACCTTCACCCTCGTCACCGTCACCACCGTCGAGGAGGCCCTCGCCGTCGAGCGGGCCGGCGCCGACGCGGTGATCGCGCAGGGCGTCGAGGCAGGCGGCCACCAGGGCACCCACCGCGACCTCCCGGAGAACGACGGCGCAGGCGTCGGCCTGCTCTCCCTCGTCGCCCAGATCCGCGAGACCGTGAGCCTCCCGATCGTCGCCGCCGGCGGTCTGATGCGCGGCAGCCAGATCGCCGCGGCCCTCGCGGCGGGCGCGAGCGCGGCCCAGCTCGGCACGGCGTTCGTGGCCGCGCCGGAGTCCGGCGCCCACGCGCTCCACAAGCAGGCGCTCACCAACCCCCTGTTCACGCGTACCGAGTTGACCCGCGCGTTCTCCGGCCGCCCGGCGCGCGGCCTGGTCAACCGCTTCATGCGCGAGCACGGCCCGTACGCCCCCGCCGCGTACCCGGAGATCCACCACCTGACCTCCCCGCTCCGCAAGAAGGCCGCCGCGTCCGGCGACCCGCAGGGCATGGCCCTGTGGGCCGGACAGGGCCACCGCATGGCCCGCGAGCTGCCCGCCGGCCAACTGGTCGAGGTCCTGGTCGCCGAACTCGCCTCCGCCCGGACAGCGTTGTCCACCGGAGGCGACCTCCGATGACCGCGCCGGTGTTCGTCGTCGAGTCCCTCCAGGGCGTGGGCCCCGGCTCCGTCGCCGAGGTGGACGGCCCCGAGGGACGGCACGCCGTCTCCGTACGGCGGCTCCAGCCCGGCGAGGACGTCGTGCTCACGGACGGGCAGGGCCGGGGCGCCGCCGGGGTGGTCCTCAGGGCCGAGGGCAAGGACCGGCTGATCGTCGAACTCCACGATTTCCCCGTCGAGTCCGAGCCCACCCCCCGTATCACCGTCGTCCAGGCCCTCCCCAAGGGCGACCGCGGCGAGCTGGCCGTCGAGACGATGACCGAGACCGGCGTCGACGCGATCGTCCCCTGGGCGGCCGCCCGTTGCATCACACAGTGGAAGGGCGACCGGGGTCTGAAGGCCCTCGCCAAGTGGCGCGCCACCGCACGCGAGGCCGGCAAGCAGTCCCGTCGGCTGCGCTTCCCGGAGGTCGCGGACGCGGCAACGAGCAAACAGGTTGCGGCACTTCTGGCCAAAGCCGACTTCGCCGCCGTCCTCCACGAGGACCGCGACTACGGCAGCGCGCCGCTGGCCACCGCCGAACTCCCCGCCGAGGGCGAGATCGTGCTGGTCGTGGGCCCCGAAGGAGGCGTCTCCCCCGAGGAGTTGGCGCTCTTCGAGGAGGCGGGGGCGAAGGCCTACCGGCTCGGGCGTAGCGTGCTGCGTACTTCGACCGCCGGGACCGCGGCGAGCGCCCTGCTCCTGGGCCGTACCGGACGCTGGTCCTGAACCAGGGGGGATCACCGTGGAACTCGCTCAAGTACGGCTGCTCGTCACCGACTTCGCCGCCTGCTACCGCTTCTACGCCGAAGTCCTCGGCCTGAAGCCCCAGTCGGGGGCGGCCGAGGGACCGTACGAGAAGTTCAGCCCCGCCAAGGGGTCCGCCGGGATCGCGTTGCAGGACCGGGCGATGATGGCCCAAGTCCTCGGTGAACTGGGGGACTTGGCGACCGGGCACCGCTCGCTCGTGGTCCTGCGCGTGGACGCTCTGGACGAGTACTGCGAGCAGATCACCGCCCGGGGCGCGGAGCTGCTGCACGGGCCCGCGCCGATGACGGACCGCATGCGGGTCGCCCATCTCAAGGACCCCGAGGGCAATGTGGTGGAGCTTCAGGAGTGGCTGCTGCTCCGGGGCTGACGGATCGTGCGCCGGTGACCGCGCCCCCGGCGCACGCGTGGCCGTATGCGCTCTTCCGTGTGCGCTCCGACGGTGGCAGGCTGCCGTCCATGGGGGTGTTGAGACGGAACTGGCGTCGGCCGCGCGGGCGGCGGGTGGCCGCTGTGGCGGGGCTCGCGATGGTGACCGTGGGCGGGGCCGTCGCGTGCCAGCCCGGTGATCTCAGCTCGGCGACCGTCGCGTACACGACCGACAAGACGGCCACCGCGGAGCTCAAGCGGGACCACGTGAGCGTGCGCTGGCTGACCTGCACGGGCAGCTACGGCAGCAACGACAAGGCCTACACGCCCGGGAAGACGCCCTCGCCGACCGAGACCACGGTCGTCAGCGTCGACTGCCAGGGGCAGACCAACGACAACCGGGACATCACCGTCACCGGCAAGGTCACCCGGGCCGTCGACGGCGCGTGTGTCCGCGGTGACCTCGTGGGCAAGGTCGCCGGCAAGCAGGTCTTCCACGTCACCGGGCTCGGCGACTGCAACGCGGCGACGCCGTCGTCCGTGTCCAATCCGAACCCGAGTCTCACCTACGGCCCGGGCCCGACCGTCACGGTCACGGTGACGAAGACGATCTGGTGCAAGGGCGACCCGACCTGCTGGCCGGTGGAGGGCAAGTGACCGCCCTTCCCTGGCGGGCAAGTGATCCAAACCGCTGTCGTCGCAGGCCGTAGCTGCATACGCTGATCAGGTGACTCAGCCCTCAGCGTCCGCAGCCCAGGCCTATCTCCGCTTCCCGCACCTGCACGGCGAGTTGGTCGCCTTCACCGCCGAGGACGACGTGTGGCTGGCGTCCCCCGACGGCGGCGGCCGGGCCTGGCGGGTCAGCGCCGAGAACGTGCCAGTGACCCACCCCCGCATCTCGCCCGACGGCACCACGGTCGCCTGGACCTCCGCCCGCGACGGCGCCCCCGAGGTGCACATCGCCCCGGTCGACGGCGGCCCCGCCAGGCGCCTGACGTACTGGGGCAGTTCACGCACCCAGGTGCGCGGCTGGACCGCCGCCGGCGAGGTCCTCGTGACCAGCACCCACGGCCAGGCCAACCTCCGCCGCAGCTGGGCCCGTTCGGTCCCGCTGGACGGCGGACCCGCGACCACCCTCCCGTACGGCTGGGTCGGCGACGTCGCCCGCGGCGAGACGGCCACGGTCCTCCTCTCCGCGCCCATGGGCCGCGAGGCCGCCTGGTGGAAGCGCTACCGGGGCGGCACGGCGGGCAAGTTGTGGATCGACCGCGACGGCGACGGCGAATTCACGCGCCTGCACGAGGAGTTGGACGGCAACATCGAGTACCCGGTGTGGGCGGGGGAGCGGATCGCGTTCCTCTCCGACCACGAGGGCACCGGCGCGCTCTACTCCTCACTCGCGGACGGCTCCGACCTCCGCAGGCACACCCCGCTCGACGGCTTCTACGCCCGGCACGCGTCCGGTGACGGCACCCGGATCGTCTACTCCTCCGCCGGTGAACTCTGGCTCCTCGACGACCTGGACGGCGCCGAGCCGCGCCGCCTCGACATCCGGCTCGGCGGCCAGCGCATCGACCAGCAGCCGTTCCCGGTGCCCGCGGCCCGCTGGTTCGGGTCCGCGTCGCCCGACCACACCGCACGCGGCAGCGCGGTCGCCGTGCGCGGCGCCGTCCACTGGGTCACCCACCGCTCCGGCCCGGCCCGCGCGCTCGCCGCCACCCCCGGCGTCCGCGCCCGGCTGCCCCGCACCTTCCGCGCCGACGGCGAGGAGTGGGTGGTGTGGGTGACGGACGCCGAGGGCGACGACGCCCTGGAGTTCGCCCCCGCCACCGGCCTCGCCCCCGGCGCCACCCCGCGCAGAATCGCCGCCGGACAGCTCGGCCGCGTCCTCGCCCTCACCGTGGCCCCCGACGGCAGCCGGGTCGCCGTGGGCTCGCACGACGGCCGCGTCCTCCTCGTCGAACGCGAGACCGGCGAGGTCCGCGAGGTCGACCGCAGCGAGAACGGCGACGCGTCCGGCCTCGCCTTCTCCCCGGACTCCGCCTGGCTGGCCTGGTCGCACCCCGGCCCGCGCCCGCTGCGCCAGCTCAAGCTCGCCAACACCACCGACCTGTCGGTCACCGAGGCGACCCCGCTCCGCTTCCAGGACTACGCCCCCGCCTTCACCCTCGACGGCAAGCACCTGGTCTTCCTCTCCACCCGCTCCTTCGACCCGGTCTACGACGAGTTCGTCTTCGACCTGGCCTTCGTGGTCGGCGACCGCCCGCACCTGATCACCCTCGCCGCGACGACCCCGTCCCCGTTCGGACCGCAGCGGCACGGCCGCCCCTTCGAGGCCCCCGACAAGGACGAGACCCCCGACAGCGAGGGCCGCCCCACCACCCGCGTCGACCTCGAAGGCCTCGCCGACCGCATCGTCCCCTTCCCGGTGGAGGCAGGTCGCTACACGAACCTGCGAGCGGCCAAGGACGGAGTGCTCTGGCTGCGCCACCCGGTGCAGGGAGTCCTCGGCTCCACCCGCGCCACCCCCGAAGACCCGGACCCCAAAACGGAGTTGGAGCGCTACGACCTCGCCCAGCAGCGCATCGAGCACCTCGCCGGGGACGCCGACCACTTCGAGGTCAGCGGCGACGGCAAACGCGTCCTGCTCTGGACGGACCACAAACTCCGCGTCGTCCCGAGCGACCGCCGCGCCTCGGGCTCGGACGACGACGACAGCGACTCGAACATCAACGTCGACCTGTCCCGCATCCGCCAGACCGTCGACCCGGCCGCCGAGTGGCGCCAGATGTTCGACGAGACCGGCCGCATCATGCGCGACAACTTCTGGCGCGCGGACATGAGCGGAGTCGACTGGGACGGGGTCCTGGACCGCTACCGCCCGATCCTCGACCGCGTGGCCACCCACGACGACCTCGTCGACCTCCTCTGGGAGGTGCACGGCGAACTCGGCACCTCGCACGCCTACGTCACCCCGCGCGGCGGCCACGGCCACGGCGAACGCCAGGGCCTGCTCGGCGCCGACATCTCCCGTCACGCGGACGGCAGTTGGCGCATCGACCGCATCCTGCCCTCGGAGACCTCCGACCCGAACGCCCGCGCCCCGCTCGCCGCCCCCGGCGTAGCCGTCCGCGCGGGAGACGCGATCCTCGCGGTCGCCGGACAACCCGTCGACCCGGTAACCGGCCCCGCCCCCCTCCTCGTCGGCACGGCGGGCAAACCGATCGAGCTGACGATCTCCCCGGCAGGCGGCGGAGACCCCCGCCACGCGGTCGTCGTCCCCCTCGCGGACGAGGAACCCCTCTACTACCACGCCTGGGTCGCCGACCGCCGCGCCTACGTCCACGAGAAGTCCGGCGGCCGCCTCGGCTACCTCCATGTCCCCGACATGCAGGCCCCCGGCTGGGCCCAGATCCACCGCGACCTGCGCGTGGAGGTGGCCCGCGAGGGCCTGGTGGTCGACGTCCGCGAGAACCGAGGCGGCCACACCTCCCAGCTCGTCGTGGAAAAACTGGCCCGCCGCATCGTCGGCTGGGACCTCCCCCGCGGCATGCGCCCCTACAGCTACCCCGAGGACGCCCCCCGCGGCCCCGTCGTAGCCGTGGCCAACGAGTTCTCCGGCTCCGACGGCGACATCGTCAACGCGGCGATCAAGGCACTGGGCATCGGCCCGGTGGTCGGCACGCGCACGTGGGGCGGCGTGATCGGCATCGACAGCCGCTACCGCCTGGTCGACGGCACGCTGATCACCCAGCCCAAGTACGCGTTCTGGCTTGAGGGTTACGGGTGGGGGGTCGAGAACCACGGGGTGGATCCGGACGTGGAGGTGGTCCAGCGCCCACAGGACTACGCGGCGGGACGGGACACCCAGCTGGACGAGGCAATCAGGCTGGCGCTGGAGAAACTGGAGACCGTTCCGGCGAAAACCCCGCCAGTCCTGCCAACTTAAGGGGCGCGGGGAACGGCGCGACCAGCCACAACGCACCTGCACCCAACGACGATACGATGCCCCGCGTAAAGCACCCCCAGCCTCGGAGGGAACGCCCATGTCAGGGGACCCACAGGACGACTGCCTGTTCTGCAAGATCGTCGCAGGCCACATCCCCGCGACGATCATCCGAGAGACGCCCACCACCGTCGCGTTCCGGGACATCAACCCCCAGGCCCCGACCCACGTCCTGGTCATCCCCCGCGTCCACTACCCCGACGCCGCCTCCCTCGCCGCAGCCGAACCCGCGGTCGCCGCAGACGTACTGCGCGAGGCCGGCGAGGTGGCGACCGACGAGAAGCTCGACAGCTACCGGGTGATCTTCAACACCGGCAGCGGCGTGGGCCAGACCGTGTTCCACGCCCACGCCCACGTCATGGGCGGCCGCGGCATGCAGTGGCCGCCCGGGTAACTCGCCATGTCCGTACGCGAGTTCGTGGTCCTCGGCACAGCCAGCCAGGTCCCCACCCGCCACCGCAACCACAACGGCTACCTGCTGCGCTGGGACGGCGAGGGCATCCTCTTCGACCCCGGCGAGGGCACCCAGCGCCAGATGCTGCGCGCCGGGGTGGCCGCGCACGACCTCAACCGGATCTGCGTCACCCACTTCCACGGTGACCACTCCCTCGGCCTCGCGGGCGTCATCCAGCGCATCAACCTGGACCGCGTCCCGCACCCGATCACCGCGCACTACCCGAAGTCCGGCCAGCGCTTCTTCGACCGCCTGCGCTACGCCACGGCGTACCGCGAGACGGTCGGCATCACGGAGTCCCCGGTGTCGGAGGACGGCGTACTCGCCACCACTCCCGCGTACACCCTGGAAGCCCGCAGGCTCTCCCACCCCGTCGAGTCCTACGGCTACCGCCTCACGGAACCCGACGGCCGCCGCATGCTCCCCGACCGCCTGGCCGCGCACGGCATCAAGGGCCCGGACGTGGGCCGCATCCAGCGCGAGGGCACGGTCGACGGCGTCTCGCTGGACGAGGTCAGCGAGGTACGGCACGGGCAGCGGTTCGCGTTCGTCATGGACACCCGCCTCTGCGACGGGGTGCACGCCCTCGCGGAGGGCTGCGACCTGCTGGCCATCGAGTCGACGTTCCTGGACGAGGACGAGCAACTGGCCGTAGACCATGGCCACCTGACCGCAGGGCAGGCCGCGAGGGTGGCGCGGGAGGCAGGTGTACGGCACCTGGTCCTCACGCACTTCAGTCAGCGCTACTCCGAACCGGAGGAGTTCGAGCGGCAGGCGCGGGCGGCGGGGTTCGAGGGGGAGCTGACCGTGGCGCACGATCTACTCAGGGTGCCGGTTCCGAAACGGCGGTAAAACACCCGTACGATACTTCGATGCCCATTCCCAAAGCCGAACTGCACCTGCACATCGAAGGCACCCTGGAACCCGAGCTGGCCTTCGCGCTCGCGGCCCGCAACGGCGTGGAGCTGCCGTACGCGGACACCGAGGAACTCCGCAAGGCGTACCTCTTCGAGGACCTCCAGACCTTCCTGAACCTCTACTACGAGCTGATGGCCGTCCTGCGCACCGAGCGGGACTTCGAGGACCTCGCGAACGCCTATCTCGCCCGCGCCGCCGCGCAGGGCGTACGGCACGCGGAGATCTTCTTCGACCCGCAGGCGCACATCGCGCGGGGCGTGGACATGGGCACGGTGGTGGAGGGCCTGTGGCGGGCGCTGGGCAGCAGCGAGACCAACCACGGCATCTCGACCCGCATGATCCTCTGCTTCCTGCGCGACGAGTCCGCCGGCTCGGCCCTGGAGACCCTGGACGCGGCCAAGCCCTACCTCGACCGCATCACCGGCATCGGCCTCGACTCGGCCGAGGTCGGCCACCCGCCGGTGAAGTTCCGCGAGGTCTACGAGGCCGCCGCCGCGCTGGGTCTACGACGTGTCGCGCACGCCGGTGAGGAGGGCCCGCCGGCCTACATCACCGAGGCGCTCGACATCCTCGGCGTCGAGCGCGTCGACCACGGACTGCGGTGCATGGAGGACGCGGAACTGGTGGCGCGGCTGGTGCGCGACCGTATCCCCCTGACGTTGTGCCCCCTGTCGAACGTCCGGCTGCGCGCCGTGGACGTCCTCGCCGAGCACCCGCTGCCCGCCATGCTGGACGCGGGCCTGCTCTGCACGGTCAACTCCGACGACCCGGCCTACTTCGGCGGCTACGCGGGCGACAACTTCGACGCGGTGCGCGAGGCCCTCGGCCTGACCGAGGACCGGCTGCGGGAGCTGGCCCGCAACTCCTTCGTGGCGTCCTTCCTGGAGGACGACGAGGAACGGCGGGCACGTTATCTGGCCGAGGTGGAGGCGTACGAGTTCTCGTAGGCGGGTGGTGGGGCCGCGGGCCGCGGGAGCGCTCAGCCGCCGGTCGCCGTGGCCGCCTGCCGAGGTCCCGCCGTGTCGTAGTCGCCCTGGGCTGGGATGGCAGGGGTGTCCAGCGGGATCTCGACGACCGGCTGCTCGGTTGGGCCGGTCTGCGGAATCGTGCCGCAGGGCGAGCCGGGCAAGCCGGTCGACGCGGCGACCACGGCGGCCGGGGTGCCCCCGCGCCGCCGGACCGTGCCCGGCACCAGCAGCCGACCGCCGGTGTGGAGGGCGACCCCGGTCATCGGCAGGGCGATCACGACCAGCCCCGCCGCGAGGATCGCGCCCATCGCCGGGAACCCGGCCCGCGCCGACAGCACGCTGCCCACCAGGGGGCCCGCCGCCGTGCCGAGGGACGAGGCCGAGCCGACAAGGACGGCCCAACGCCCGCGCGGATCAAGGGAGGCGGCGAGACCGAGGACGTAGGACAGGACGATCGGGTAGAGGGTGTTCCAGGCGATCTCGCCGGTCGCGAACGTCCTCAGGTCGTGCGCGGACGCGCTGAGCACGATGCAGCCCGCGATGAGCGCCGTCCCCGCGCCGATCGGCACCGCGCGCCCCAGCCGGGCCCCGAGCGCGCCCGCGCCGATCACGCCGACCAGGCCGGTGCCGAGCGCGATCGCGAAGACCGCGCCGACGGTGACCTCGGAGAGGTGGGCCTGGTTGATGCCGATGCGGCCGCTGACGCCCCAGAGGGAGTTCTGGGCGAGGGACCAGCAGAGCAGGGTGGCGGCGAGGACCAGTCCGGCGCGGCGGTGGGGGAGTCCGGCGGTCTCCACGCGCGTGTGCGCCGTCGTCGTACGGACCGGGAGTCGTCCGGTCAGTGGCCATACGGCGAGTGCGGTGAGGGCGATCGCGGCGAGCGGCTGGCCGTGGCCCGCGCCGAGGTGCGGGACCGTCAGATAGACGGCACCCGCGAGCGCCGACACGCACAACAGGCCGAGCGTGGAAGCGCGATGGGGTCCCGTTCGGCGGCGATCCCGGACGCGGCGACCGTGGTGGCCGTACCCGATCCGAAGCCGCCGACCACCGCGCCGGCGACGACCGCGGGGACGGCATGCGTGAGGGCTGCCGAGCCGTAGCCGAGAACGGCCAGCGCGAGGCCGATCCGCGCGAGTGTGCGCGGGCCGACCCGGTCGACGCGCGAGGCGAGCAGAAAGCCCGCCGCGGCCGAACTCAGCAGCAGCGCACTGCCGACGGCACCGGCCTGCGTGGCGGAGAGCGAAAGCCCGGCGTCGAGGCGGCCGACGGTGGTGGGCAGGAGGTAGGGGGCGAGGTACCCGGCCGTGAAAAGGGCGACGAGGGGCCAGGGCGTGGTGGTGCGGGCGAACACGGGCGTTCCCAGGGCATGCGAAAGAAGCGGCTCAAAAAGGGGGATTGGGCGACGACCGTCGACGGACAGGAACGCGCGGCCAATTTGTATCAAGCACGCGGTTCGCGAAGAAGGGCGGGGGGTGTGATCTGGGGCACGTTCAGTTTGGGGTCGGGGGGACCGGGTAAACGAGCGCCCAATTCCTGGTGCCGGGCGGCGTCATCCGGCTCGTCCGGCTCCTGTCGATGCAGGCCGGAAGGTGCGCCCGCTACCGCCAGTGCACGGCCCCACCGGCCGCGGGCGACGCCGACTCGATCTCCGCCCTGACCTCCCGCATCACCGCCACGATCTGCTCCTCGTGCCCCGGCGTCAGCCGAACCACCGGCACCGAGCAACTGATCGCATCCAGCGCCGGGTTGTCGTAGCGCAGGGCGAAGCCGAAGCCGACGATCCCGAGGACGCCCTCCTCACGGTCGATCGAATAGCCCCGGGCGCGGATCGAGGCGAGGTCGGCGGCCAACGCGTCCCGGGAGGTGTGAGTGTTGGGGGTGGCGGCCTCGTACGGCCCGGCCGGCAGTTCGGCGTCCGGCCGTTCGGCGAGGAGCGCCTTGCCCAGGGCGCCGACGTGGGCCGGGAGCCGTCGCCCGACCCTGCTGATGGTCCGCAGGTACTCGTGCGACTCCCGCGTCGCCAGATACGCCACGTCCCGCCCGTCGAGCCGCCCCAGGTGGATCGTCTCGCCGAGCGCCTGGGACGCCTCGTCGAGATACGGCCGTACGACTCTCACGCGCGGGTCGGAGTCCAGATAGCTCGTGCCGGTGAGCAGGGCGTGGATGCCGATGCCGTAGAGCGAGCCGGTGATGTCGGTGCGGACCCAGCCGTGTGCGATCAGGGTCTGGAGGAGGGCGTACATGGAGCTGCGCGGCACGCCCAGCTCGTCGGCGAGTTCCTGGAGGCGCGCGGGACGGTCGCCGCGCGCGGCGAGCAGTTCGAGCAGCTCGACCGTGCGGGCGGCGGACTTCACCTCGCGGACGCCACCGGGCTCTGACATGCGCCGATGGTAGCGAGGGGCGGCCGAGGCGTGACGCCCCGTTGACGGCCCCATTGACGGTCGCGGTTCGCGTATCTAATCTCTGTCCTCATACGTGGATGATGTCTACATAGGGAGATGGCACAGTGAACGGCGACACGGAGACCGTGGTGCGCAGGCTCCGGGACGGGATGGCGGGCGGAGTGCTCTCCTTCCCGCTCACCTCCTTCCACGACGACGGCTCCCTCGACCCCGACGGCTTCCGCACCCATGTCGCGGCCCGGATCGCCACCACCCCCGGCGCCGTGTTCCCCGCCTGCGGCACCGGCGAGTTCTTCTCGCTCGACGAGGACGAGTACCGCACGGTCGTCACCATCACCGTCGAGGAGGCGGCCGGCCGCGTCCCCGTCGTCGCCGGTGTCGGCTACGGCTGGGCGCAGGCCGCCCGCTTCGCGCGCATCGCCGAGGAGGCCGGCGCCGACGCGCTCCTCGTCCTGCCGCACTACCTCGTCGCCGCCCCGCAGGACGGCCTGGTGGCCCAGCTGGAGCAGGTCGCCGCCCGCACCCGGCTCCCGCTCATCGCCTACCAGCGCGGCCAAGTCGCTTTCACCGCAAGCTCGTTGAAGCGCATCGCGGCGATCCCCGGCGTCATCGGCCTCAAGGACGGCCACAGCGACCTCGACCGCCTCCAACGCCTCACGCTCGCCGCCCCCGAGGGCTTCCTCTTCTTCAACGGCGCCTCGACCGCCGAGATCCAGGCCCGCGCCTACGCCACGGTCGGCGTCCCCGCCTACTCCTCCGCCGTCCACGCCTTCGCCCCGGAGATCGCGAACGCCTTCTTCGCCGCGTTGCGGGACGGCGACGACAAGGCGGTCGAGAAACTGCTGCGCGACTTCTACGTCCCGCTCGTCGAACTCCGCGACCGCGTACCGGGATACGCCGTGTCGCTGGTCAAGGCGGCGGCCCGGCTGCGCGGCCAGCCGGTGGGACCCGTGCGCGCCCCGCTCACCGACCCCTCGGCCGCCGACCTGGCCGAGCTCACGACCCTGCTCGCCACCGGACTCGACCTCGTAGGAGCCGCGCTGTGAACCTCACCATCGCCGACGTCCGCCTGACCCCGATCCTGGTCGCCGACCCGCCCCTCCTGAACACCCAGGGCGTCCACCAGCCCTACACCCCGCGCCTGATCGTCGAGATCGAGACGGCCGACGGGATCACCGGCCTCGGCGAGACCTACGGCGACACCAAGTACCTGGAACTGGCCCGCCCCTTCGCCGAGAAGCTGATCGGCCGTCAAGTCAGCGACCTGAACGGCCTGTTCACGGTCGCCGACGAGCTGGCCGTCGACAGTTCCCGGGTCTCCGGGCAGGTCGACGTCGGCGGGCTGCGCGGTGTCCAGACCGCCGACAAGCTGCGGCTGTCCGTCGTCTCCGCCTTCGAGGTCGCCTGCCTCGACGCCCTCGGCAAGGCGCTCGGGCTGCCCGTACACGCGCTGCTCGGGGGCAAGTTGAGGGACGCGGTCGAGTACAGCGCGTACCTGTTCTACAAGTGGGCCGACCATCCCGAGGGCGTGACGGCGGAGAAGGACGACTGGGGTGCCGCGATCGACCCGGCCGGAGTCGTCGAGCAGGCACGGAAGTTCAAGGAGCGGTACGGCTTCACCTCCTTCAAGCTCAAGGGCGGGGTGTTCCCGCCGGACGAGGAGATCGCCGCCGTACGGGCGTTGGCGGCGGCCTTCCCCGACCACCCCCTCCGCCTGGACCCCAACGGCGCCTGGTCCGTGGAGACTTCGCTGAAGGTCGCGAAGGAACTCGGGGACGTCCTCGAATACCTGGAGGACCCGGCGCTGGGCACCCCCGCCATGGCCGAGGTGTCCGCCGGGACCGGGGTGCCGCTCGCCACCAACATGTGCGTGACGACGTTCGCCGAGATCAAGGAGGCGTTCACGAAGGACGCCGTGCAGGTGGTGCTCTCCGACCACCACTACTGGGGCGGACTGCGCAACACCCAGCAACTCGCCGCCATCTGCCGCACGTTCTGCGTCGGCATCTCCATGCACTCCAACACCCACCTCGGGATCAGCCTCGCCGCGATGACCCACGTCGCGTCGACCGTCCCGAACCTCCACCACGCCTGCGACTCCCACTACCCCTGGCAGTCGGAGGACGTCCTCACCGAACGCCTCACCTTCACCGACGCCAAGGTCACCGTCTCCGACGCACCCGGCCTCGGCGTCGAACTCGACCGCGCCAAGCTGGAGTTCCTGCACCAGCGGTGGCTCGACGACGACGGTTCGCTGCGCGAGCGCGACGACGCGGCGGCGATGCGGATCACGGACCCGGAGTGGGTCACGCCTTCGATGCCGCGCTGGTAGGAACCGGGTGACCGGATCCGGACGCGTGCGGTGCGGTGTCCGTGGGCGGGGCGGCACCGGCTGCGGCACGCACCGTAGGGCCGGGACCTGCGGCTGACCGATACCGGTGCGACGGGCGGCACCGGAGCGGGAGCCGTCCCCACGCGTGCGTGGTGGTGCACACTGGCCTGATCCGTATCACGTCAGGGAGCGCACCGTGACCGCGTCCAACGCGTCCACCGGACAAGGACCGTCGTCCCGCAGCGAAGGGCCGTCCTGCGGGGTCGATCCGCTGGCCGGGCTGCGCGCGGCGGACGATCCGCCCTGGGACGTGTATCTCACCGGCACCGTCTTCCTCGACATCATCTTCACCGGGCTCGAATCCGCCCCCGTGCGCGGCACCGAGTCCTGGGCGCGCGGGATGGGGTCGAGCCCCGGTGGAGTCGCCAACATGGCGACCGCGCTCGCCCGCCTCGGGCTGCGGACCTCGCTGGCCGCGGCCTTCGGCGACGACCACTACGGCGAGTACTGCTGGGACGCGTTGCAACAGGGCGAGGGCATCGACCTCTCCACCTCCCGCACGGTTCCCGGCTGGCACTCCCCGGTCACCGTGTCGATGGCGTACGAGGGCGAACGCACGATGGTGTCGCACGGTCACGAGCCGCCCCCGGAGGTCGTGTTCGGGCAAGGGGGCGCACCTGACTGCCCGCCACGCGCGCGTGCCGCCGTCGCCTCGCTCACCCCCGGCAAGCGGGCCCCCTGGGTCGCCCAGGCCGCGAGCGAGGGCACCCGGATCTTCGCCGACGTCGGCTGGGACGACACCGGCGCCTGGGACCTCGCCGGACTCGCCGACCTCGCGCACTGCGAGGCGTTCCTGCCGAACGCCGAGGAAGCCATGCGCTACACCGGCGCCGACTGCCCCCGCGCCGCCGCCCACGCGCTCACCGAACACGTACCGCTCGCCGTCGTCACCCTCGGCGCGGACGGCGCCTACGCCGTGGACCGGCGTACCGGAGAGTCCGCCGAGGTCCCGGCGATCGCCGTCGAGGCGCTCGACCCCACCGGCGCGGGCGACGTCTTCGTGGCCGGTTTCGTCACCGGCACCCTGGCCGGCTGGCCGCTCGCCGACCGCCTCGCCTTCGCCGGACTCACCGCCGCCCTCTCCGTCCAGGAGTTCGGCGGCTCCCTCTCCGCACCGGGCTGGTCCGAGATCGGCGCCTGGTGGCGCAGGGTGCAGTCGGTCGAGGGCCAGGACCCCACCGCCCTGGACCGGTACGCGTTCCTGGCGGGACTCGTACCGGAGGTGGAGCAGGGCAGCGGCAGTCCGTGGCCGTTGCGGCGGGCGGTGCCGACGATCGGGTTCGGCCGGTCGACCTAGGCGGCGGGGACGGTCGCTGTTCGGCCGCCCGGGAGCGGAACGTTCCTGCTCGACCCGCGTCCCGACATCACCGAGCCCCCGCCCGCTCCACCACCCCGGTGACCTCTTCCCGTACCGCCTCGAAGACCGCCTCGGGCAATGTGCCGAGCGGTGTGAGCGCCAGGGTGCCGAGAATCCGGCCGGCGTCCGTGTCGTAGGGGACGGTCTCGCTGAGCACGTCGTAACCGTCACGGACCGCGACCCGCAGGACGCGCGCCTCCGTGCCCTCCACCGCTCCCACCGCCACCGCGACCACGAACGGAACCTCGCCCCGCAGCACACCGGTCAGCTTGCGGTAGCCACTGGCGACCGGCTCCCGCCAGCGCAGGCTCAACAGCACCGGCCGCTTCGCCAGCAGCTCGGCGAGGTCGGTCTCGACGGGACCGTCCGCCTCCAGGACGACCGCGCGGGCGTCCAGCACCAGCGCGGCGGGGAGCAGACAGCGCAGCGTGCTGCCGACGATGTTGCCGCCGACGGTGGCGGTCCGGCGCACGGCACCGGTCCCCACGCCCGCCGCGGCCCGCCGCAGCACCTCCGGCACCCGCTCGTCCATCTCGTGCAGCAGTACGGCCGCGCCCAGCGCCCCGTCCCCGATCACCTTCGCCTCGGGCAGCTCCCGCAGGGACACCGCCTGCTCGGGGAACCCGTCCCGTTGCCAGGAGGCCCACACCAGCGTCGCCCCGCCGACGGGCACCGCCCCCTCGACCAGGCACTCCTGCGCTTCGGACACGGACGTGGGCAGACGCACGAACACAGCGGCCGACCTGCTTTCCCTGTACGGCCCGGCGGTGGGAGCCACGGCCCACCGGCCGGATCTCCTGCTGACACTTGGCTGACTCAGCACATTGTCCGTACAAGCGAGGGGGCGCGAACAGGGCTCACGGCGGCACCCCGCGCGCCTCCTCTGCGCCGGACACGCTCCCGGAGCAAGGCAGGACCCAGTCCCGGGACCGGCCCGGATTTCGTGGCCCGACGGTCACCGAAAAGCCCTACGGCGTTGTCAGTGGCCCGGCGTACCCTGGAAACCACCAGGCCGCCCTTGTGGCGGGCGAGTCTTTTCGAGGAGGACGAGTAAGGCCTACAGAGCCGGCCCATGACTCAGACACCCACAGCTCACACCCCCGCGCAGGAGCAGGCGAAAGCACGGTTCACCGTCCCCGCCCAGCATCCGATGGTCACCGTCCTGGGGTCCGGAGACGCCCTCCTGCGCGTGATCGAGAAGGCCTTCCCGGCGGCCGACATCCACGTCCGGGGCAATGAGATCAGCGCGGTCGGCGACGCCCGCCAAGTCGCCCTCGTCCAGCGCCTGTTCGACGAGATGATGCTGGTGCTGCGCACCGGGCAGCCGATGACGGAGGACGCAGTGGAACGCTCGATCGCCATGCTGCGGGCGAGTGAGAACGGGGATGGTCCCGAGGAGACACCGGCCGAGGTGCTCACCCAGAACATCCTGTCCTCGCGAGGCCGCACGATCCGCCCCAAGACCCTCAACCAGAAGCGGTACGTCGACGCGATCGACAAGAACACGATCGTCTTCGGCATCGGCCCCGCCGGTACCGGCAAGACCTACCTCGCCATGGCCAAGGCGGTCCAGGCCCTCCAGGCCAAGCAGGTCAGCAGGATCATCCTGACCCGCCCGGCGGTCGAGGCGGGCGAGCGGCTGGGCTTCCTCCCGGGCACCCTCTACGAAAAGATCGACCCGTACCTGCGCCCCCTGTACGACGCCCTGCACGACATGCTCGACCCGGAGTCGATCCCGAAGCTGATGGCGGCGGGCACGATCGAGGTGGCGCCGCTGGCCTACATGCGTGGTCGCACGCTGAACGACGCCTTCATCATCCTGGACGAGGCCCAGAACACGAGCCCCGAGCAGATGAAGATGTTCCTCACCCGGCTCGGCTTCGAGTCGAAGATCGTGATCACCGGTGACGTGACGCAGGTCGACCTGCCGAGCGGCACGAAGTCGGGGCTGCGGCAGGTGCAGGACATCCTGGAGGGGCTCGACGACGTGCACTTCTCCCGCCTGTCGTCGGCGGACGTCGTCCGGCACAAGCTGGTCGGCCGTATCGTCGACGCGTACGAGAAGTACGACAGCGAGAACGGTACGGAGAACGGCACCCACAAGGGTGCCCGTGACAAGCGGAAGTAGATCAGCACGACCATGTCGATCGACGTCAACAACGAGTCCGGAACCGAGGTCGACGAGCAGGCGATCCTCGACATCGCCCGCTACGCCCTCGCGCGGATGCGCATCCACCCGCTCTCCGAGCTCTCGGTGATCGTCGTGGACGAGGACGCCATGGAGCAGCTCCACATCCAGTGGATGGACCTGCCCGGGCCGACCGATGTCATGTCCTTCCCGATGGACGAGCTGCGTCCGCCGAGCAAGGACGACGAGGAGCCGCCGCAGGGGCTCCTCGGTGACATCGTGCTGTGCCCGGAGGTCGCCACGAAGCAGGGGGCCGAGGCGGAGACGCAGCACACCATGGACGAGGAGCTCCAACTCCTCACCGTCCACGGTGTGTTGCACCTCCTCGGCTACGACCACGAGGAGCCGGACGAGAAGGCCGAGATGTTCGGCCTCCAGGCCGCCATCGTGGACGGCTGGCGCGCGGAGAAGGGCCACACCGGCCCCTCCCCGGCTCCGACGGTCTCCTAGGGCACGGGTTAGGGCACAGGTAAGTACGCCTCATGAGTCCTCAGATCGTCGTCGGGGCCATCGCCCTTGTCGTTGTCGCCTGGCTCGCCGCCTGCGCGGAGGCGGGCCTCGCGCGCGTCTCCAGCTTCCGCGCCGAGGAGGCCGTACGGTCCGGGCGGCGCGGCAGTGCCAAGCTCGCGCAGGTCGCCGCCGACCCGACCCGCTATCTCAATGTCGCCCTGCTGGTCAGGGTCGCCTGCGAGATGGCCGCCGCCGCGCTGGTCACCTACGAGTGCCTGCACGTGATCCACGGCACCGCGCCCGCGCTCCTCGCCGCGATCGGCGTCATGGTCCTCGTGTCGTACGTCGCGGTGGGGGTCTCCCCGCGCACGATCGGGCGCCAGCATCCGCTGAACACGGCCACGGCGGCGGCGTACGTCCTGCTGCCGCTCGCGCGGATCATGGGCCCGATCCCGTATCTGCTGATCCTCATCGGCAACGCGCTCACGCCCGGAAAGGGCTTCAGGCGCGGCCCGTTCGCGTCCGAGGCCGAGTTGCGCGCGCTGGTGGACCTCGCCGAGAAGGAGTCGCTGATCGAGGACGAGGAGCGCCGCATGGTGCACTCGGTCTTCGAGCTGGGCGACACCCTCGTGCGCGAGGTGATGGTGCCGAGGACCGATCTCGTCGTCATCGAGCGGTACAAGACGATCCGTCAGGCCCTGACTCTCGCGCTCCGCTCCGGCTTCTCGCGGATCCCGGTCACGGGGGAGAGCGAGGACGACATCGTCGGGATCGTGTACCTCAAGGACCTGGTCCGCAAGACGCACATCAGCCGCGACGCCGAGTCCGAACTCGTCTCGACGGCCATGCGGCCCGCCAGCTTCGTGCCGGACACCAAGAACGCCGGTGACCTGCTGCGCGAGATGCAGCAGGAGCGCAATCACGTCGCCGTCGTCATCGACGAGTACGGCGGCACGGCCGGCATCGTCACCATCGAGGACATCCTGGAGGAGATCGTCGGCGAGATCACCGACGAGTACGACCGTGAACTGCCTCCGGTGGAGGAACTGGGCGACGACCGCTACCGGGTCACCGCCCGCCTGGACATCGGCGACCTGGGGGAGTTGTACGGCTTCGAGGCCTACGACGACGAGGACGTGGAGACGGTCGGCGGACTGCTCGCGAAGGCCCTGGGCCGGGTCCCGATCGCCGGTGCCTCCTCGGTCGTGGAGCTGCCGGACGGCCGCGAACTACGGCTGACGGCGGAGGCCTCCGCCGGGCGCCGGAACAAGATCGTTACGGTACTGGTCGAGCCGGTGGGACCGGCCGACCCGGCCGGGGAGGAGACGAAGCCGGAGTGAGCCCCGAGCAACTGCGCGCGTTCTGCCTGTCGTTCAACGCGACGGTGGAGGACTTCCCCTTCACCCCGGAAACGTCCGTCTTCAAGGTCCTGGGCAAACTCTTCGCCCTGACCCGCCTGGACGGCCGCCCCCTCACGGTCAACCTCAAGTGCGACCCGGAGGACGCGATCCGACTCCGGGAGGAGTACGACGGGTTGATCATCCCCGGGTACCACATGAACAAGCGGCACTGGAACACGGTGACGGTGGACGGGGGGCTTCCGGACCGGGTTGTCCGGGAGTTGATCGAGGACTCGTACGACCTGGTGGTGGCGGGGTTGCCGCGGGCGGAGCGGCTGCGGCTGGACCGGCCGTGAGGAATCCCGACAGCCGACGGTGACTTCCGGGCAGTACCGACGAACCCGCTTGCGACACTCGCCATTGTGCGTGTGGAGCGGCAGAATAGAGGAACGGGCGGAATCGGGACCGTCCCACTCCGGGCTGCCGTCCAGGGAAACTCGGAGTGGAACAGATGCGTTGGCGTCCGCCTCACTCAGCCCCGGCCTTCAGGTCGGGGCTGTTTGCATCACAGGTGGGAGTGTGTCCACCTCTCGACGATCTGCTGGATCGCGAGGAGCAGGTTGACCCACGGAAGCGCGAATGCGATCTTCTCGGTCCACGTGTGCTTGGTGCGACGCCCCGACGGCTCTTCTTCGGCCATGGGGCTGATCTCCTTTCTGGTCTCGGTCGATCGCGGAGACCGCGGTGCTCCGTGTCGATCGCGACACCAGGGTGATCGCCCACCGGCTGAGTCGAGGTCAACCTCAGTCCTGTGGCACTCAACCTCCCTTGGGATTCTGTCGATTGAGTCATATTCACTGGCTGAGTCCAGCGTAGCCTGGTCGCGCTCACCTGGGTAGAGCTGTTGGCTAGCTTGCCGAGCGAACCTTCATATCCGGTTGCTCCGGAACGGTGAGTCCCATTCGGAACCTGACGAAGTGCGATGTAGCGTTCTGCTACCCCGAAGGTCCGGACTCGGCCGCTGGCCCGCTTGCCGACCTGCGACTTTCGGGTTTTGCTGGAAAGAATACAACCGCTCCGGAAGGTCTCGATGAGTAAGCATCTATTCTGCTATGTTGCATCCCGCGAGGTCCATTTGGGGGTGGAGCCATCATGAGCGTGCCAAGTGCGGCACTGCAGCGGCTACGGCTGCGCACAGAGCTGCGCAAGGCCCGGACAGGCGCCAGCCTCACGCAGCGCGAAGTCGCCAAGATGATGGAATGGAGTCCCTCCAAGCTCATCCGTATCGAGGCGGGTGAGGTGGGTATCTCCATCAACGACCTCCGGCCGTTGCTCGGGGCCTACGGGATCACCGACCGGCGCAGGATCGACGGACTACTGGATCTCGCGCGAGGCAGCCGCAAGATGCCGTACACCGAATACCGGGACCTCTACGGCAAGGAGGTCCTCCAGTTCTTCGCGCTGGAGTCGGCTGCGTCGATCATCCGGCAGTACAGCTCGTTGGTGCTCCCGGGGCCCTTGCAGACCGAGGAGTACGCGCGCGCGGTCATGCGGGCCTACGACAAGGGGATCTCGGAGGAGAAGGCCGACCGTGCCGTGGAGGCCAGGCTCGCCCGGCAGGAACAGCTCACGTCGGGTGTGGGAAATGAGCGTCAGCTCTTCTACATCCTCGACGAGGCCGTCGTGCGTCGTCAGGTCGGAGGGCGCGGCGTGATGCGTGCTCAGCTGGACCGGCTCGCCGAGCTCGCGGCCCAGCCGGGAATCACCATCCAGATCCTGCCGTTCACCGTCGGCGCCCACCCTGGCGTCATGGGCCCCTTCACGCTTTTCGAGTTCGAGACGGACGAGATGCCCGACTCGCTCTTCATCGAGAACTCGCGCGGTGACACGTACAGCAGCAACGCTCCGGAAGAGACCGGCCGGTACCTGGAGCGGTTCTGGGAGCTGGAGGATCTGGCGGTCAAGGACGACATCGACGGCCTGTTGCGTCTGCTGGCGGCGAGGATGGACACGGGCAGCGACGACCTGGTCGCATTGCTTCACGGCGAGACCCATGAGGCGTCCAACTCGTCCTGATTCAAGGGATCTTGGCGAGAAAAGGCTCATTCATATTCATGTGATGGCCCGTTACTCTGGAAGAGGTGCTGTGCGTCCCTGGCCTTCGCACCCAGGCTGGAGGAGAAGGTGTGGGCGGCTCATGGACGTGGCACAAGAGCAGCGCGAGTAATCCTGACGGAGCCGCGTGTGTCGAGGCGGCCTGGACCGGCGAGGAATTGCTGGTGCGTCATTCAACTCGTCCCCATGAGGCGGTTCTCGCCTTCCGTCCCCTGGCCTGGTGCGCCTTCCTGGAGTGCGTGAAGTACCCTTCCGCGGCAAGACCCCCGACCACGCGGCGGAGTTGAGCCGATGCGTGGGCCCGCTCGTGGATTCAGTGAGCGGGCCCACGCGGTTCGGTCACCGGCGTCGCCGGTCCCGCAGCCCCACCGCCACCATCCCCGCCGCCCCCAGCGCGATCGCCGCGTCGATGCCCACCACCGTGTGGACCCCCGACATCAGATCGCCGGACGTGGTGGCGAGGACGCCCAGCAGCGGGATGCCGATGGTGATGCCGACCTGCTGGGTGGAGGTGACCAGGCCGGTGGCCAGGCCCTGTTGCTCGTCGGGGACGCCCGAGGTGACCGTCAGGCCGTAGGAGATGATCGCGCCCAGGTGGCACATGCTCGCCAGGGAGACGGCGGCCGTCGCCACCCAGACCGACCAGGTGTGGGTGTTCAGGGTGAGGAGGGCGGCTGTCAGAGCCGCCTGGCCGGTGAGGGATGCGATCAGGGTGCGGCGAGCGCCGATGCGGCCGATGACCTTCGGGGCGCAGACGCCGGCCACCGCCGAGAGGATGCCCTGGACGCCGAAGACCAGGCCCGTCTCGAAGGACGACAGGTGCAGGACCTCCTGGAGGTACAGGGTCAGGACGAAGACCACCGTCGACATCATCGAGAAGGTGACCAGACCGCCCAGGTTGCCCCACGCCACCGTGCGGCGGCGCAGCATCGGGAGGGAGACCAGGGGCTGGGGCGTGCGGGACTCGATGTACGCGAAGGCCGTGAGCAGCAGGACGCCCGCGATGAGTGTCGTGATCACGTCCGTGTGGGCGAAGCCGTGTTCTGCCGCCGTCGACAGGGCGTAGATCAGGGCCAGCAGGCCGCCGGTGACCGTGATCGCGCCGGGGACGTCCAGGCGCGGGCGGTCCGGGGTGCGCGACTCGGGGAGCAGGGCCGGGGCCAGGGGGAGGACCAGGACCGCGAACAGCGTGAGCAGGGCCATCGTCGAGCGCCAGCCGAACGCATCGGTCAGGACGCCGCCGGCCACCATGCCGACCGTGAAGCCGAGCGAGAGCAGGGTGCCGGAGATGCCGAGCGCGCGGTCGCGGGCCGGGCCCTCCGGGAAGGTGGTGGTGAGGAGGCTCATGCCGGTGGGGACGATCGTCGCCGCGCCCAGGCCCTGGAGTGCCCTGCCGGTCAGGAACGACGCCGGGTTCCAGGCGAACGTGGCCAGCAGGGACGCCGCGCCGAACAGGGCCAGGCCGGTGAGGAACAGCCGGCGGCGGCCGTAGAGGTCGCCGATGCGGCCGAAGAGGAGCAGGAAGCCGCCGGACGGCAGCGCGAACGCGGTGACCGCCCACTGGAGGCCGGACCGGCTCATGCCGAGGTCGGCGCCGAGGGTGGGCAGGGCCACGTTCAGGACGGAGAAGTCCAGGGCGACCATGAACTGGGCCGCGCAGAGGACGAAGAGGACGAGTTTGTCGCGGGTCGAGAGGTGTGGGGTGCCGAGTGGTTCGTGGGTGGTGAGGGATGTGGTGTCGGTCGCCATGTGTCGAGCTTCCGGCCGTCGGAATAGCCGTGGGGAGCCGGAAGTTGTGCTGGTGGTGGCACCACCAGCCTTGTACGAGGGGGATCTGTACGTGTCCGAGGACGCGCTGAAGAGTGAACGGCTGCGTGAGCTGCGGGAGTTCCTGATGAGCCGCCGGGCGCGGGTGTCGCCGGCCGAGGCGGGGCTGCCGGACGGTGGGGCGCGGCGCCGTACGCCTGGGCTGCGGCGGGAGGAGGTCGCCGTGCTCGCGGGGGTGGGCGCCTCCTGGTACCAGTGGCTGGAGCAGGGGCGGGACATCTCCGTGTCGCCGCAGGTCCTCGACTCCGTCGCCCGGGTGCTGCGGCTGAGCAACGCCGAGCGGCGGCATCTGTATGTGCTGGCCGGGCTGAACCCGCCCGCGCCCGAGCCCGCGGCCGATCACGGGTGCGAGGGCATGCGGCGGCTCATCGACGCGTGGATGCCGTTTCCGGCGCACATCATGGACCGCTACTACAACTGCGTGATGTACAACGACGCGGCCGGCTGGGTGCTGGGTATGCGGCCCGAGAACACGCAGAACTGCCTCGTCGACTTCTTCACGGATCCGCTCTACCGGGCCCGTTCGCAGAGCTGGGAGCGGAACGCGCGGACCGTCGTCGCGCAGTTCAGGGCGATGTGCGCGGACCGTCCCGACGACGGGGGGTTGCAGGCCGTGCTGGCCGAACTGACCGCCGTGAGCCCGGAGTTCGGGGAGTTGTGGGCGCGGCGGGACATCCTGGACGCGGGGGTGGTCCGCAAGGAGCTGGATCATCCGCTGGTCGGGTTGCTGTGTGTCGAGTCGACGGCGTTGAAGGTGCCGGCGCGGCCCGATCTCACGATCGTGCTGCACACGCCGTTGGACGAGGCGAACACCGTGGCGAAGCTGGAGTGGCTGGCCTCTCCGGAGGGGCGGCGCGGGGCGATGTACCCCGTGGCGGGGTGAGGTCCTCGCCGGCCCTCGGTCTTCGTATGCTCTGTTCATGACCGACAGCAGCGCGCTTGATCCCGAGGACCGCAAGATCGTCACCCTGGCCCGTTCGGCTCGGGCCCGTAACGGTGTGCCGGAGGGTGCCGCCGTGCGGGACGAGACGGGGCGGACGTATGTCGCCGGAACCGTTGCTCTTGAGTCGCTGAAGTTGAGCGCGTTGCAGACGGCGGTGGCCATGGCGGTGGCGTCGGGGGCGAAGTCCTTGGAGGCGGCGGCGGTTGTGACGGAGGCGGAGTCCGTGGCTGCGGAGGATCTGGCGCCTGTACGGGATCTGGGTGGGCCGGAGACGCCGGTGCACGTGGCTTCGCCGGACGGGGTTGTCCGTCTGACGGTGGCTGCTGGCTGAGGTGGTGCTGGGGGCTCCGCCCCCAGACCCCCATCGGCCCTGAAGGGGCCTCGTCCTCAAACGCCGGACGGGCTGAAATATGCGGGCCTGCGCTGAAAAGTGGGCCCGAGATGCTGACAGACCCCCCGCGCCGGAAATGTCCCCGTGTCCGGAATTAACCCGTCCGGATTTCGCCCTTGCTCTCCCCCCGTCTCCCGCGCATCAATGGAACCGTAAGTTCCGACGGACCGTCAGATTCTCGCTCGCGTGGCGCACCGCACCGCGTTCGTGAGGGGTTTCTGAGGTTTTTGTTCCGTCCGTCCCCACATGGCATTCCCAGACACGGGAAGGGAACCAGACCCATGAAAGGCACGCTGAGAAGCAAGCGGATCGGTACCGGTGCGGCACTGGTGACGGGGGTCCTCGCGGCCGCCTCGCTGGCGTTCGCGCCGAGTGCGCTCGCCGTCACTCCCCAGACGGCGACGATCACCGCGGACTGCGGCATCTTCGGCGGTGGCGCGGCAACGCTCACCGCCACGCAGGACGGCACCGCGGCCACGGTCACCATCACCTCCTCCATCACGGCGCCGCTGGCCCTGTCGCAGGACTCCATCTCCTCCACCTTCACGTTCGAGAACGCGAGCGGTGGCACCACCGTCTTCAGCGGCACGAAGAACCCGGCCATGGCGACCGGCGACGCCGTCACCGTCGGTCCGCTCGACGGGACCGTGGCCTCCGGAGACAGCCTGGAGGCGTACGGCGGGTCGCTACAGATGACGATCTTCGGGATCGCCGTCACGTGCACGGCCACCGGACCGCAGTCGCCGGGTCCGTTCGTGTTCGACTGAGAACTCCCCCGAGGATTCGCCTGAGGATTTCTCCGAGGATTCCCCCCACGGGCTCAACTGGGCCGTCGGTTCCCGCCGTTGGCGGGAGCTGACGGCCCATCAGTTTGTTTTGGTGTGTGCATTGACTTCTCACGCGATCCCCACATCAATGCCCCCTGTGGGCGCAGACGAGCCGCTGCGCCCATCGTCCTCAGGAGGGGGCACAGCCATGGCTACGACATCCCGAAGACGCCGTTGGGCGTCATTGCTCGGGGTGACCGCGCTCGCGGTCGCCACGGGCGGCGCGCTGGCCTGTCCGGCCGGCGCGTCCACGAACGTGGACTTCGCCACGCACTGCATCCCGCCGGCGATCGCGGGCATCCCGCCGATCGACGGCACCACGACCGCCGCGATCACGGTGGACAACACCGCGCCGAAGGTCGGCGACACCGTCACCGTGACGTACACGGTGGTCAAGCCGGCCGCCAGCAACCCGACCGCGATCGCTCTGCCGGCCGACATCATGACGCCCACCGGGAAGGTCACCCTAGGCGGTGCCCAGACCGGCAGCCTCACGGTGGCCGGGCCCAAGAAGAACGACCCGGTGCCGGGCAACGGCGCCTTCCCGTCGTTCTCCATGACCGGCACCTTCACGGTCACCACCCCGGGCGCGATCACCCTCTCGCCCGGCGACTACAACATCCACACCAGCTACATCCTGGAGCTGGACACCCCCTGCACGGTGACGAACCCGCCGGCGCCGGTCTCCGAGACCGTCACCGCGACCGCCACCGTTCCGGTCAACACCCGGGCGATCAGCCTGGGTTCGGCCTCCGGGAACGCCGGTGACAGCGTCGCCGTGACCGGCAGCAACTTCACCCCGGGTGCCTCCGTGACCCTGGCCGGGCGGTCCGGTACCGCCCAGACCGCGGACACGGCGACCGTCACGGCGAGCAGCAGCGGCACCATCAGCGGTTCGCTCGTCGTCAACGACAAGACGACCACCGGGATCGTCGCGTACGAGGGCAGTGCGTGGACCGGCGACCTGGGTGCCGGGCCGGCCGCCTATGTCGTCAACGACACCACGCCCGTTCCGCCGGGGAGTCAGAAGCTGACGACCACCGTCAAGGCGGGCACGCTGTCCATGGCGCAGGCCGGGGACGCCGTGGGCCTGTCCGCGGTCGACTTCGGCAAGGGCGGTGCCTCCACGGGCGCCCTGAACACGGTGACGGTCCAGGACTTCCGCGGCGGACCCGCGGGCTGGTCCCTGACCGGCAAGGTCACCGACTTCACCGGTCCCGGCGCCAAGATCGATGCCGGGGCGTTGAGTTGGACACCCGCCTGCGCCACCAAGGCGGGCAGCCCGAGCACCTGCGTCGCCGGTTCGGCGGGCACCGTGGGCACTTCGGGAGCGACGCTCGCGTCCACGCCCGACGGCACGCTCACCGGCGGTGAGTTCACCGTCGACGCCGGACTCTCCCTGAACGTACCGGCGTTCACGCCTCCGGGCTCGTACTCAGGTGTGCTCACGCTGACGCTCACCTGACCGTCCCACTCATTTCCGGTGGCCGGGCGCTCGCACCCGCCCGACCGCCACACCTCGTCCGTGGGGGTCCGCACCCATGCGCAAGCTGTACGTCCTCCTCCTGAGCCTCTGCCTCGGCGTGCTCTCCGCGCCCGCCACCTACGCGGCGGACAACGGCAGTTGGTCCGTGTACCCGGCCGCCTCGCAACTCGCCGCGCGGCCGTACTTCTATCTCTCCGCCGATCCCGGCCAGACCATCGAGGACAAGATGGTCGTCGCCAACAAGACGGCGAAGCCGCTCACCTTCCGGCTGTACGCGGCCGACGCCTACAACACCGCGCGTGACGGCGGGTTCGCCGTGCGGACCGTGACGGAGACGATGCGGGGCGTGGGTGCTTGGGCGAAGCCCGCCAAGTCCCGGGTAACCGTGCCCGCCCACAAGACAGTCACCGTGCCGTTCACGCTGCATGTTCCCGAAGGCGCCGAACCCGGCGACCACCCGGGCGCGTTGGTCGCCCTCGACGAACGCGTCGACAAGGGGGACGGATCGCTCGCGCTCGGTGTGCAGCGGGCCGTCGGTGCCCGTGTCTATCTCCGGGTCAGCGGTCCGACGTTGCCCGCACTCGCCGTGGAACATGTGCGGGTGTCCCATCACCAGCCGCTGGTACCGGGGTTGGGGGACAGCGACGCGACGATCTCCTACACGCTGCACAACACCGGGAACGTCACCCTCGATCCGAAGGTGACGCTGAAGGCGCAGGGGCTGTTCGGCCGGACGCTGCTCTCGCGTGGACTGACGCGGATTCCGGCCGAGTTGCTGCCGGGACAGAGCGTGAAGCTGAGCGAGCCGTGGAAGGGCTCGCCCCAACTCGACTGGGGCGACATCACGTTGACCGCGAGCGCGCCGGGCACGAAGCAGTCGGCGAGCGCGTCGTTCTTCGCGCTGCCGTGGCTCGCGGCGGCGCTGCTGCTCGCGGTCGGGTTCGTCGGGGGAGCGCTGGCGGTCAGAGCGCGTCGGGCCCGCGTTCGCCCGTCCGAACCCGTACGACCGTCTCGACCGGCATCGACCACACCTTCCCGTCCCCGATCTTCCCCGTCTGCGCGGCCTTGACGATCGCGTCGATCACGGCGTCCGAGTCCGCGTCGTCGACGACGACCTCGATCCGCACCTTGGGGACGAGGTCGACGCGGTACTCGGCGCCGCGGTACACCTCGGTGTGGCCGCGCTGCCGGCCGTAGCCGCTGGCCTCGGTGACGGTCAGGCCGTGCACGCCGAGCTCCTGGAGCGCCGTCTTGACCTCGTCGAGGCGGTACGGCTTGACGATCGCGGTGATGAGCTTCATGCCTGGGACTTGACCTTCTGGAGGGAGGGGAGGGACGAGCCGACCGGGGCTCCGTGGCCCAGGACGCCGTGATCGTATGCGGTCTCGGCGTGCACCGTAAGGTCCAGACCCGTCTGCTCCTGCTCCTCACTCGCCCGCAGCCCCATCAGCCGGTCGAGCAGCTTCCCGATGCCGTACGTCACGAGGAACGCGTACGCCCCTACGGCGACCACGGCCACCAGCTGCTTGCCGAGCTGGGCGAGCCCTCCGCCGTAGAGGAGGCCGTCGGTCTTCCCGGTCAGTTCCGTGGTGGCGAAGACGCCGATCAGGAGGGTGCCGATGATGCCGCCGACCAGGTGGACGCCGACGACGTCGAGCGAGTCGTCGTAGTTCAGCTTGAACTTCCAGCCGACCGCGTACGAGCAGACGGCACCGGCGGCGAGGCCGACGACGAGCGCGCCGAGCAGGGAGACCGAGCCGCAGGACGGGGTGATCGCGACCAGGCCGGCGACCGCGCCCGAGGCCGCGCCCAGGGTGGTGGGGTGGCCGTCGCGCTTCTGCTCCACGAAGAGCCAGCCGAGGAGGCCGGTGCAGCCGGCGGTGAGGGTGTTGAGGAAGGCCGCGGCGGCGAGGCCGTTGGCGCCGAGGGCGGAACCGGCGTTGAAGCCGAACCAGCCGAACCAGAGCAGGCCCGCGCCCAGCATCACCATGGGGAGGTTGTGCGGGCGCATGGCGTCCTTCTTGAAGCCGAGGCGCGGGCCGACCACCAGGCACAGGGCCAGGCCCGAGGCGCCCGACGTGATCTCGACCGGGAGGCCGCCCGCGAAGTCGAGGGCGCCGAGGTGCGCCGCGATCCAGCCGCCCGGGCCCCAGACCCAGTGCGCCACGGGAACGTATACGAGGAGCGCCCAGACGGGCACGAAGACCAGCCACGCCCCGAACCGGACCCGGTCCGCGACCGCGCCGCTGATCAGCGCGGCCGTGATGATCGCGAAGGTGAGCTGGAAGGTCGCGAAGAGGAGGGTGGGGACGGTGCCGTGGACGGCGTTCGGGCCGAGGCCCGCCATGCCGAGGTGTTTCACGCCGCCGATCAGCCCGCCGCCGACGTCGTCGCCGAACGCGAGCGAATAACCGGCCGCCAGCCACACCACCGTGACCAGGGCGATCGACACGAAACTCATCATCAGCATGTTGAGGACGCTCTTCGTGCGGACCATGCCGCCGTAGAAGAGGGCCAGGCCCGGGGTCATCAGCAGGACGAGGGCGGTGGCGGCGAGCAGCCAGGCGGTGTCGCCGGTGTCGATGCGCCCGTCGGCGAGTGCGGCGGCTTCGGTGACGGAGAGGGGCACGGTTGTCTCCAACGGTGTGGGGGCTCGTCAGAGGGTCACCGGCGCTGGTTTCCGGTTGTGCACGGGGGTGTTTCCGTGACGTTTCATTGCGGTGGGGTTTCCGGAAGCTCACCGTGGCGGGCGCGGGTGGACTGTTGTGCGGCGGGGGCTTGTGGATCAGGGACAATGGGCGCCATGAGCGTTCGTACCCCGTCATCCAAGCCGCCCGCGTCGTCGGAGACCCCCCACCGCGCCGGCTTCGCCTGCTTCGTGGGCCGCCCCAACGCGGGCAAGTCCACCCTTACGAATGCTCTGGTCGGCCAGAAGGTGGCGATCACCGCGAACCAGCCGCAGACCACGCGGCACACGGTCCGCGGCATCGTGCACCGGCCGGACGCGCAGCTGATCCTGGTGGACACGCCTGGGCTGCACAAGCCGCGCACGCTGCTCGGGCAGCGGCTCAACGACATCGTGCGTACGACGTGGGCCGAGGTCGACGTCATCGGTTTCTGCCTGCCCGCGAACGAGAAGCTCGGCCCGGGTGACCGTTTCATCGCGAAGGAACTGGCGTCCATCAAGAAGACGCCGAAGATCGCGATCGTCACGAAGACCGACCTGGTGGACTCGAAGACGCTTGCCGAGCAGTTGATCGCCATCGATCAGCTCGGTAAGGAGCTGGGCTTCGAGTGGGCGGAGATTGTGCCGGTGTCCGCGGTCGCGGACCAGCAGGTGGGTCTGCTCGCCGATCTGCTGATTCCGCTGCTGCCGGAGGGGCCGGCCCTTTATCCCGAGGGCGATCTCACCGACGAGCCCGAGCAGGTCATGATCGCGGAGTTGATCCGGGAGGCCGCGCTGGAGGGGGTTCGGGACGAGCTTCCGCACTCCATCGCCGTCGTCGTCGAGGAGATGCTGCCCCGCGAGGACCGGCCTGCCGACAAGCCGCTCCTCGACATCCACGCCTTCGTCTACATCGAGCGGCCGAGCCAGAAGGGCATCATCATCGGCCCCAAGGGCGCCCGCCTGAAGCAGGTCGGCATCAAGTCGCGCAAGCAGATCGAGGCGCTGCTGGGGACTCCGGTGTTCCTGGACCTGCATGTGAAGGTGGCGAAGGACTGGCAGCGGGATCCTCGGCAGTTGCGGAAGCTGGGGTTCTAGAGGGGGAGTTGGGGGTCTGAGGGGCTGAATTCTCAGCCCGTCAGGCGGTGGGGGTCATGTCCTGCACGCCTACCACCCGGAGCAGTTGCAGGCGTTCGTACGACTCCGTGCCGGGGCGGGCCGTGTGGATGATCAGCAGGTGGTGCGCGTCCTGGTTCAGGAGGATCTCGCAGTCCAGTTCCAGGAGGCCGACCAGGGGGTGTCGGAAGCGCTTCGTGGACTGACGGCGTACCGCCACCTCGTGTTCCTCCCACAGGCGCGCGAACTCCTCGCTGGACGACCGGAGTTCGGCCACCAGCGCGGCAGGCTCGGGGTCGTCGGGGCGGGCCGCGGCCACCGCGCGGAGGTTCGCGACGTGGGAGCGCGCGTGGTCCGGGATGTCCTCCGGGGGGAACATCTCCCGGGCGGCCGGGTCGAGGAAGAAACGGCGGAGCAGGTTGCGGTCCCGGGGCGGCCGGGCGAGCGCGTCGCCCGTCAGCGCCCGTGACATCGCGTTCTGGGCGATCATCTCGCCGCAGTCGCTGGACACGTGCGCCGGGGTGTCGTGCAGCCGGTCAAGGACCAGGAGCAGGCCCGGCCGCAGGTGCGTGGAACCCCCTCCACGGCGCGGTGGTTCCTCGCCCGTCAGGTGGAACAGGTGGTCGCGTTCGTCCTCCGTGAGCCGTAGGGCCCGCGCGAGCGCCGTGAGCATCTGGCGGGACGGGTGCGGGCCGCGGGCCTGTTCCAGGCGCGTGTAGTAGTCCACGGACATGCCGGTCAGCTGGGCCACCTCCTCGCGGCGCAGGCCCGGCGTACGGCGGCGGGTGCCGGCCGTGAGGCCCACGTCGGCGGGGTCCAGGCGGGCCCGGCCGCGGCGCAGGAAGTCGGCGAGTTCGGCTCGGTTCACCCTTCCAGCGTGCGGCAGGCCGCCCGGCTTATCCAGGCACTGCCGATCCCCTGATCGGAAGGTCTCTCCCGGTACCGGCCCGCCCGCCCAAAGCTGGTCGGGACGAGACACGACGAGAGGAGCACATGATGCTTTCACTGGTGACAGGCTCGACGGGCCAGGTCGGACGCCGCTTCGTACCGAGGCTGCTGGCACAGGCCGGGCCGGGGGAGCGGGTGCGCGTACTGGTGCGGGACGCGGCCCGCGCCGAACGCTTCGCGGAACTGGGCGCGGAGGTCGTCCTCGGCGATCTGCGCGACACGGAAGCCCTCGGCAAGGCGGTCTCCGGCGTCGACGCGGTCGTGAACGTCGCCGCGTCCTTCCGCGGCGTACCGGACGAGGAGGCCTGGGCCGTCAACCACGAGGCGGCGGTGGCCCTGGGGCAGGCGGCGCTGACCTCCGGCGTACGGCGCTTCGTCCAGGTCAGCACGGGCCTCGTGTACGGCACCGGGCGGGGCCGCCCCATGACCGAGGAGGACGAGAGCCGCCCCGGCGGCGGGATGTGGGGCGCCTACCCCGCCGCGAAGGCGGCGGCCGAACGGGAGCTGCTCGCCCTGGACGGCATGGACGTCCGCGTCGCCCGGCTCCCCTTCGTCTACGGCGAGGGCGACCCCCACCTCGCCAACTCCCTGCGCTGGGCCGCCCATTGGGCCTCGAACCAACGCCTCCACATGGGCCACCACGCGGACGTCGCCCAGGGCCTCCTCCGCGTCCTGCACGCCCCGGGAATCGCCGGCCGCGTCTACAACATCGCCGACGACGCCCCGGTCACCGCGGTCGAACTCCATCTGCTCAACGGCGTCGAGATCCCCGCCGAACTCCACGAACGCACCGACCCCGACCCGTGGTTGGGCATCATGTCCACGGAGCGCATCCGCCGCGAGCTGGGCTACCGCCCGCTGTTCCCGACGGCGTGGTCGGCACGGGACGCGGGCGTGCTCTGACCCCGCCCCCACACCTGTTCAGTCCACCCCGCGAATCCGCCGGACCAGCAACGCCCCCACCATCCCGATCACCGCCGACACCAGGTACAGCACCCGGTACCCGCCCAGATACGTCACGATCGGCGCTGCGAGGGCGGGGGCCGCGACCTGCGGAAGGGCGTTGGCGACGTTGATGACGCCGAGGTCCTTGCCGCGGTCCAGGGCCTTCGGGAGCACGTCCGTCATCAGGGCGAAGTCGACCGAGGTGAAGACGCCGAAACCGACGCCCAGGACCGCCGCCGCGGTGATCGCGCCCGGCCAGGTCTGCCAGCCCGCGAGGACCGCTGTCGCGATCGCCATCAGGACACCGGACCAGATCACGAACGGCTTGCGGCGGCCGACCCGGTCCGACCAGACCCCGCCCACCACCACCGTGGCCAGCAGTGTCAGGCCGTTCACCGCCGTCAGGATCAGGACGCCCTGGTCGGGGTCGTGGTAGTGCAGGCTGTCGCGCAGGTAGTAGAGGAGGTAGAGGAGGACCAGGGCATTGCTCAGGTTGATCAGGAAGCGGGTCAGCCAGGCCCAGCCCAGGTCGGGATAGCGGCGCGGGCTCAGCCAGAAGCCCCGCACGAAGCCCGGCCAGGACCACACCGGCCGCTGCGTCGGCGGGAGCTGGAGATCCTTGTAGCGCAGCGCGTACGGCAGCACGCCCACCGCCGTGAACACCGCGCACGCCACATAGCCCGCCCCGACGCCCCCGGCCGCCGTCGCCAGACCCGTACCGCCGACCACGCCCAGGATCTGCGCGGCGCCCAACCAGCCGCCCACGGAACCGCGTTGGAGCCGCGGCACCCGGTCCGGCACGGCCGCCGTGACCGCCGCGAAGGCCGCGTTCAGGGTGAGCTGGACCAGGCACCAGCCGGCCGCCATCGTCCACACCCCGCCCGCGCCCGCGAGCAGCAGCAACGACAGCGCCCCGCCCGCGGCCCCGCCCACGATCCACGGCGTACGGCGCCCCCACCGCGCCGTCGTACGGTCGGACAGCGCCCCGAAGAGCGGATTGGCGACCAGCGACACCAGCGCGCCCGCGCCGGTCACCCACGCCAGCATCGACTCCTTGGACATGCCGGTGCCCGGCGCGAAGTCCTTCGCCTGCGACGCGAGCAGGATCTGCAGCGGGCCGTACCAGCCCACCCAGATCGCCCCGTTGGCCAGCGACAGCGCGGATGTCCAGCCCCGGCCCACGCGTTCGACGGGTTCGGCCAGGGCGAGCGCCGAAGTGGCCGTAGCGGGAGCCGTGTTGCCGTCGTCCACCGAACTCCCCGTCGTCGTCATCTCTGCGCCCGCAGCATGCCCTGGAACCAGCCGTACGACGCCTTCGGAGTGCGCGCCCGCGTCTCGTAGTCCACGTGTACGAGGCCGAACCGCCGCTCGTAGCCCTCCGCCCACTCGAAGTTGTCCAGCAGCGACCACACGAAGTACCCGCGGACGTCCACGCCCGCCTCCAACGCCCCGTGCAGCGCCCGGACATGGCCATCCAGGTAGGTGATCCGGTCCTGGTCGTCGATGCCGTCGTAGGAGCAGCCGTTCTCGGTGATGACCACGGGCGGGAGCCGGTCGCCGTAGCGGTCGCGGAAGGTGGTGAGGAGTTCCGTCAGGCCCTCGGGGACCACCGGCCAGCCGAAGTCCGTCACCGGGACGTTCTCGATCTCCCGTACGGAGAAGGGGAGTTCGGCGGGGAGCGTGAGGCCGCCGAACTCGATCTCCGCGCCCTGGGGTGCCCCGACCCTGGTCGGCGCGTAGTAGTTGATCCCGTACCAGTCGATCGGCTCGGCGATCACCTTCAGGTCGGACTCGACGTCGCCCGGCATCAACTCGCCCAGTCCGGAGGGGTACTCGCCGAGCAGGAGCGGGTCGGCGAACAGGCGGTTCAGGAGCAGGTCGTAGAAGTTCGCCGCCTCGATGTCCTCCGGTTCCTGCGAGGCCGGCCAGGTCGGGCCGTGGGAGTTGGCGATCCCGATGTCGGTGGCACCGGCCGCGCGCAGCGCCCGTACCGCCAGGCCGTGGGCCAGGAGTTGGTGGTGGGCGACCGGCAGCGCGTCGAACAACAGGGTCTTGCCGGGGGCGTGCGCGCCCAGTGCGTGGCCCAACAGAGTGTGTTCCGCGGGCTCGTTGAGGGTGATCCACTTCTTCACCCGGTCGCCCAGACGGTCGGCGACCAGCGACACGTACTCCGCGAAGTGCGAGGCCGTGTCCCGGTCCAGCCAGTCCTGCGTGACCGGCAGATCCCAGTGGAACAGGGTCGGGACCGGACGTACGCCCGCCGCGCACAGGTCGTCGACGAGACGGTCGTAGAAGTCGAGGCCGCCGGGGGAGTTCACCCGCGGCCAGGAGATCGAGAAGCGGTACGCGTCCACGCCCAGGCCGGCCAGGAGGGCCACGTCCTCGCGGTGGCGGTGGTAGTGGTCGCAGGCCACCGCCGCCGTCGAGCCGTCCTTGATCCGGCCCGGCTCCGCCTCGAACGTGTCCCAGACGGACGGTTCGCGCTCGTCCGCCGCGCCCTCGATCTGGTGGGCCGAAGTCGAGACGCCCCAGAGGAATCCGGCCGGGAACCGAGGTATCGGGTTGCCTGCATCAATCGCCATGCGCCGGATCATCCGTACCGGCGGTAACGGGTGTCAACGGGCGGGCGTGAACAAGCAGTTACGGCCCTCGTTCACGCGCCTTCCTTCAACACCTTTGAGATCAACTCCCGTTGCTCGTCCGTGAGCCGGGGATCGGCCGCGTACACCGTCCTGCCGTCCACCGTGATCTCGTAGTGGAAGCCGTCCGGGACGCCCGCCGTCGGCGTGCCCTGGCCGGCGGCGACCGCCTGCCGGGCCAGGGCATGCCACTCGTGCGCGTCGGGCCGCGTCGAGGTGTCGACCTCGCCGCGGCGCTGGATACCGCCGAAACCGCCCGTGCGCCGTACTTGAATACGCATGGTCCCTGTCTAGTACGGATCGGGTGCGGTTACGAGGCGGGGAACCCCTAGGTGGAGGAATCCCTAGTGGTGGGCACTCCGACCTGCTCCCACGCCTTCTCCACGGCCTGCAACTCCTCGCCGCCGTCCCCGAACCGGGCCTTCGCGGCGGCCACCGTGAGCGTCGCGAAGTCCGTGAACAGGGCGTCCTTCTTGATCTCGCCGCCGGTCAGGACGTCGTACCAGATCTGTCCCGCCTTCTCCCAGGCGTGGCCGCCGAGCGCGTCGGCGACCAGGTAGAAGGCGTGGTTGGGGATGCCGGAGTTGATGTGCACGCCGCCGTTGTCGCTGCCCGTCCTGACGAAGTCGTCCATCGTCGCGGGCTGCGGGTCCTTGCCGAGGGCGTCGTCGTCGTAGGCCGTGCCCGGGGCCTTCATCGAGCGCAGGGCGACGCCGGAGACGCGCGGGGCGAGCAGGCCCGCGCCGATCAGCCAGTCGGCGTCGGCTGCGGTCTGGCCGAGCGTGTACTGCTTGATGAGCGAGCCGAAGACGTCGGAGATCGACTCGTTCAGGGCGCCGGACTGGCCGAAGTAGGTCAGGTTCGCGGTGTACTGCGTGACGCCGTGGGTGAGTTCGTGGCCGATGACGTCGACCGGGATGGTGAAGTCGAGGAACAGCTCGCCGTCGCCGTCGCCGAACACCATCTGCTCGCCGTTCCAGAACGCGTTGTCGTAGTTCACGTCGTAGTGGACGGACGCGTTGAGCGGCAGGCCCTCGCCGTCGATGGAGTGGCGGTTGAAGGCGTTGAGGTACAGCTCGAAGGTGGCGCCGAGACCGGCGTAGGCGCGGTTGACGGTGGCGTCCTTGCCGGGGTCGGAGCCCTCGCTGCGGACCTTCTTGCCCGGCAGGTCCTGCTTGTGCTTCGCGTCGTAGATCGTGCGCTGCGGCTTGTCGGACACGACCGGCGCTTCGAGGAGCGGGGCGCCGATGACGGTGGTCAGCCGGCGGTGGGTGCGCTCGTAGGCGTCGCGCTCCAGGGTCTCGCGGGCGGGACCGGCGAGCGCGGGGTCCTCGTGCTGGGCGAGCCTGTCGAGGACGTGCGGCGGGACGATCGTGCAGAAGACGGGCTCGAAGCCCCCGTGAGTCGTCATGCCCGGCACCCTGGCACCGAGTGACGTGGATGTCACTACCGGCAACCATGATTGGTGGAAAACGCGGACATTCATCACAGTCTCGTAGCGGAGAGTGGTATACGACGGCGAATATCCCGCATAGTGATACGGCCCCCCGCACGGCGCACGTCTCGGCTAGTCTGCTGGACATCATGCGTATCGGGCTGCTTCTCCTTAGCTGCCGCGGCGAGGGCCTGTAGTCGTAGGCCGACCCCCTCCCCGCGGAGTCTGGCGTTGCGCCGTCGGCCGTCCTTCAGGACACCACGAGGAGCCCCCGCATCATGGCAATCAGCCACAGCCGTGCCAATCGCCAGCAGCCCAGTTCCATGCCGATCCGCAAGTACGGCCAGTACGAGCAGGTCGACATCCCCGACCGCACCTGGCCGCAGCAGCGGATCACCGTAGCCCCCCGCTGGCTCTCCACGGACCTGCGTGACGGCAACCAGGCCCTGATCGACCCCATGTCACCGGCGCGCAAGCGCGCGATGTTCGACCTGCTGGTCAAGATGGGCTACAAGGAGATCGAGGTCGGCTTCCCGGCCTCCGGCCAGACCGACTTCGACTTCGTGCGCTCGATCATCGAGGAAGAGGGCGCGATCCCGGACGACGTCACGATCTCCGTGCTGACGCAGGCCCGCGAGGACCTGATCGAGCGGACCGTGGAGTCCCTGAAGGGCGCCAGGCGCGCCACGCTGCACCTCTACAACGCGACCGCGCCCGTCTTCCGCCGTGTGGTCTTCCGCGGCTCCAAGGACGACATCAAGCAGATCGCCGTCGACGGCACCCGCCTGGTGATGGAGTACGCCGAGAAACTGCTGGGCCCCGAGACCGAGTTCGGGTACCAGTACTCGCCGGAGATCTTCACGGACACCGAGCTGGACTTCGCGCTGGAGGTCTGCGAGGCGGTCATGGACGTCTGGCAGCCCGGCCCGGACCGCGAGATCATCCTCAACCTGCCTGCCACGGTGGAGCGTTCGACCCCGTCGACGCACGCGGACCGGTTCGAGTGGATGGGCCGCCACCTGTCCCGCCGCGAGCACGTGGTGCTGTCGATCCACCCGCACAACGACCGCGGTACGGCCGTCGCCGCCGCCGAGCTGGCGCTGATGGCCGGCGCCGACCGCGTCGAGGGCTGCCTGTTCGGACAGGGCGAGCGCACCGGCAACGTCGACCTGGTCACCCTGGGCATGAACCTGTTCTCGCAGGGCGTCGACCCGCAGATCGACTTCTCGAACATCGACGAGATCCGTCGTACGTGGGAGTACTGCAACCAGATGGAGGTCCACCCGCGCCACCCGTACGTGGGCGACCTGGTCTACACGTCCTTCTCCGGCTCCCACCAGGACGCCATCAAGAAGGGCTTCGACGCGATGGAGGCCGACGCCGCCGCCAAGGGCGTCACGGTCGACGACATCGAGTGGGCCGTCCCGTACCTGCCGATCGACCCGAAGGACGTGGGCCGGTCCTACGAGGCCGTCATCCGGGTCAACTCGCAGTCCGGCAAGGGCGGTATCGCGTACGTCCTGAAGAACGACCACAAGCTGGACCTGCCGCGCCGGATGCAGATCGAGTTCTCCAAGCTGATTCAGGCCAAGACGGACGCCGAGGGCGGCGAGGTCACCCCGAAGCAGATCTGGGCGACCTTCGAGGACGAGTACCTGCCGAACCCGGACAACGCCTGGGGCCGTATCCAGGTGAAGAACGGCCAGTCGACCACCGACACCGACGGCGTGGACACGCTCAAGGTCGAGGCCACCGTCGACGGCGTCGACACCGTGCTGACCGGCTCCGGCAACGGCCCGATCTCCGCGTTCTTCGACGCCCTGGGGTCCGTCGGCATCGACGTACGGCTCCTGGACTACCAGGAGCACACGATGAGCGAGGGAGCCTCCGCGCAGGCCGCCTCGTACATCGAATGCGCGATCGACGACAAGATCCTGTGGGGAATCGGCATTGACGCGAATACGACACGTGCGTCCCTGAAGGCGGTCGTCTCCGCCGTCAACCGCGCTACCCGCTGAACCATCCTGACCGGCGGTTTACTCGTCGCGGAAGGGCCCCGTACGCCGGTCTCCGGCGGGCGGGGCCCCGTCGTTTCCCGGCCATTCCATGTGCAGGTCACGGAGAGGTCTCGTCCGGGGTACTGACTCCGGCTCGACAATGTGGCTAACATCACGCCAGCGCGGCGATGTTGCCGCGGCGTTACGGAGGTGCGACGTGCTGCCTGAACGGGGACGAGACGGCCGAGCGGTCCATGAGGGCCGTGCGGCACGCGTGCTGGGCATCCGTACCGCGTGGACCAGCGTCGGGGACGGCGAGTTCTTCTGCCCCGGATGCGGGGGCGACCGCAACTACCAGCGGCTCACCGGGCGCCGTCGCTTCACCCTGCTCGGCATGCCCGTGCTGCCGCGCGGAGACACCGGTCCCGTCGTCGAGTGCGCGGCCTGCCAGGGCCACTACGGCACCGACGTCCTCGACCATCCCACCACGAGCCGTTTCTCCGCGATGCTCCGCGACGCCGTGCACACGGTCGCCCTCGCGGTCCTCGCGGCAGGCGGCAGCTGCGCCCGTACGTCCCTGGAGGCCGCCGCGGGCACCGTGCGGGCCGCCGGCTTCCAGGACTGCACGGAGGACCAGCTCGGCGCCCTCGTCGAGGCCCTGGCCGCCGACACCGGCCGCGTCTACGGCGAACCCAGCGGTGCTGGCCTCGCCATAGAGCTGCACGAGGCCCTCGACCCGCTAGCCCCCCACCTCGCCCCCGCGGGACGCGAATCGATCCTGCTGCAGGGCGCCCGCATCGCCCTCGCCGACGGCCCCTACACCCCCGCGGAACGCGACGCCCTCGCGACCGTCGGCGCCGCCCTCACCATCTGCGCGGACGACGTGACCCGGCTGCTGGCGGCGGCGCGGACACCGTCGTAGACCCGTCACCGTCGTAGCCCCGCATCCCGTCCTGGCCCCGCCCAGTACTCCCCAGGGAGTAATACGGCCGCGCGGACACCCCTGGCAGTAGTCCCGAACTCGCCCTCCCGCGCGACGATTTGCCCCTCCCGCGCCGGAAGTCTGGAGAGCGCAACCAGACATCCGCGCCGGAGGGGGGCCCGTTCCATGGGGGCCGAACAGAGGAACAGCACACGCCGACGAGCCATCCCCTGGGTGATGCTCGCGCTCTGGATCGGGGTGCTCGCGCTCGCCTCGCCGTTCGCGTCGAAGCTCGGCGACGTCACGCACGACAGAGTCACCGACTATCTGCCGGCGAGCGCCGACTCCACCCAAGTCGCCAAGATCCAGCAGGAGTTGCCGGGCGGCCAGACCACCGAACTGGTCCTCGTCTACCACCGCGCCACCGGACTCACGGCCACCGACAAGGCGACGGCGGCCCAACAGGTCACGCGGGTAGGCACGTTGCACCCGCTCGCCGCGACCCCGCGAGGCGTCCCGTCCGCCGACGGCACCACCCTCATGTACCCGGTCACCAGCAGCTGGCCCGGCACCGACGAGAAGAAGCGCACCGCCCTCGTCGACGACATCCGCCAAGTCACCCACGGCACCGGCGGGTTGACGGTCGAGGTGGGCGGCCCCGGCGCCCTGGCCACCGACTCCGGCAAGGTCTTCGACTCGCTCGGCGGCCCCCTGCTCTACACGACCGTCGCCGTCGTCGCCGTCCTGCTGATCATCATCTACCGCAGCCCGGTCCTCTGGCTGGTCCCCCTCGCGGTCGCCGGAGTCGGCGACTTCCTCTCCACGGGCGTCTCCTACGGCCTCAACCACGCCTTCGGGACGACCATTTCGGGCCAGAGCACGGGCGTGATGACGATCCTCGTCTTCGGCGCGGGCACCGACTACGCCCTCCTGCTCATCTCCCGCTACCGCGAGGAACTGCGCCGCATCGAGCGCCCCTACGACGCGATGCGCGCCGCCCTGCGCGGCTGCGGCCCCGCCGTCCTCGCCTCCTCCGGCACGGTCGCCGCCGGACTGCTCTGCCTGCTCGCCGCCGACCTCAACTCCAGCCGCGGAATGGGCCCGTTGGGCACGGTCGGCGTCCTGTCCGCACTCGCCGCGATGCTCACGCTCCTCCCCGCACTCCTCGTCCTCCTGGGCCGCCGAGTCTTCTGGCCGCTCGTCCCGGCCTACGGCTCCACGCCCAAGGCCCGCCGGTCCCTGTTCACCGCGATGGGCAGCTCCGCCGGACGCCGCCCGCTGCTCGTCCTCGTGGCCGGCGCCGCCGTACTGGGCGCACTCGCCCTGGGCACCCTCAACCTCCCCGGCTCCCTCAAGCAGGACGACTCCTTCGTCGACCGCCCCGACTCCGTCACCGCGATGCGCACCCTCGCCGAGGCCTACCCCGAACGCTCGGCGCAGCCCATCGACGTGATCACCCCGGCCGCCCGCACCGACGCCACCCTCGCCACGATCCGGGCCACGCACGGTGTCGCCGGCGCCTGGCAGGGCCGTAGCGGAAACGGCTGGACGGAGATCTCCGTGACCGCCGTGGGCGCGCCGCAGTCGGCGGCCGAGACCCGCACCATCACCGACCTGCGGCACACGCTCAAGGGGTCCTATGTCGGTGGCCCGAGCGCCCAGCAGCTGGACCTCCGGGACACCAACGCGCGGGACCGGATGGTCGTCGTGCCGATCGTGCTCGTGTCCGTGCTGCTGATCCTGATCGTGCTGCTGCGGTCGCTGGTCGCGCCGTTGATGCTGGTGGCCGCCGTGATCGCGGTGTGGGGCGCGGCGCTCGGCATCGGGGGGCTGGTGTTCGGGCCGGTGTTCGGCTTCGCCGGGACCGATCCGGGACTGGGTCTGCTGTCCTTCGTCTTCCTGGTGGCGTTGGGCGTCGACTACGGCATCTTCCTCATGCACCGGATGCGGGAGGAGGCGATCGGGGGCGCCGAACCGGTCGCCGCCGCGCTGACCGCCCTGCGGACCACGGGCGGGGTCATCGCCTCCGCCGGGCTGGTCCTCGCGGCGACCTTCGCGGTGCTGACGAACATGGGGTTGGTCCAACTCGTCGAGCTGGGCTTCGTGATCGCGGTGGGCGTGCTGCTGGACACCTTCCTCGTGCGGACGTACCTGGTGACCAGCGCGAGTGTGCTGCTGCGGCGGAAGGTGTGGTGGCCGGGACGGCTGTCCCGGGAGCCCGAGGCCGTACGGCCGGAGCGGCAGCCGGAGCCGGTGTGAGGCGCTCGCACGGGGCCGGTGGAGGATGAACCCCGTGCAGGCGATGAGGCTGAGTGCCCGGCGGCAGGACGTGTTCCTCGCCGTCGGGCTCGCCGTGCTCGCGTCCGTCGTCGCCGTCAGCTTCGGGAGCGGACGGCGGCCGGACGCGCTCGGCTGGACGCTGCTGCTCGCGCTGCACGTCCCGCTGGCCTGGCGGCGACGGGCCCCGCTGGCCGTGCTGTGCGTGATGATCCCGCTGATCGCGTTCTACCACCAGCAGGAGTACGACCACTCGGCGCCGACCGCCGCCTCCATGGTTCTCCTCTACACGGTGGCCGTCACCGGCAGCACCCGGCGGACGGTGACCATCGGCTGCGCGGTGGTCGCGCTGATGCTGGTGCTGAAGGCGGGCCACGGCATGGCGGGGGTCGCCGTCAGCTTCCAGATCACCGGCTGGATCGTGTCGATGCTCGTCCTCGGCGGCTACCTCCGCGTCCACCGTCAGCTGACGGAGGCGGCCCTCGAACGCGCCGAGCGCGCCGAACGCACCCGCGAGGAGGAGGCCCGCCGCCGCGTCGCCGAGGAACGCCTGCGCATCGCCCGCGACCTGCACGACCTGCTCGCGCACAGCATCACCCTCATCGGCGTCCAGACATCGGTGGCCGCGCACGTACTGTCCGAGGACCCCGGCCGCCTCGACCGCGCCGCCGTGGCCAAGGCCCTCGACGACATCGCCGACACCTGCCGCGGCGCACGCGGCGAACTGCGCACCACGCTGGAGGTGCTCCGCGAGCACGGCCCCCTCGACGACGAACACGGTCCACTCGACCAGCGCGGCCCGCTCCCCGGCCTCGACGGACTGCCCGACCTCGCCGCTACGGCCCGTGCGGCGGGGGCGCAGGTGGAACTGTCGGTGGGAGCGGCCGCCGTCATCCCGGCGGCCGTGGGCGCCGCCGCGTACCGGATAGTCCAGGAGGCACTCACCAATGCCGTACGACATGGCGGGCGCGCCGACCTCACGGTCCGGGTCGGCGTGCACGAGCGGGACGGAGCCCTCCGCGTGGACGTCACGGACGACGGCGCGGGCAGCGGTTCCGCGCCGCCCGGCTTCGGGCTTGTCGGTATGCGCGAACGGGTGCGCAGCGTCGGCGGCACGCTGGACGCCGGGCCGCTGGACGAGCGGGCGGGCTTCGCGGTGAGCGCCGTACTGCCCTTGCGGGCGCGGGGAGAGGAGGGGGTGCGGTGACCGCGATCCGGGTGCTGCTCGCCGACGACCAGACCCTCGTACGGGCCGCGTTCGCGATGCTCGTCGAATCGGCGCGGGACATGGAGGTCGTAGGACAGGCAGCGACCGGCCGCGAGGCGGTGGCGCTGGCCCGCACCTCGCGCGCGGACCTCGTCCTGATGGACATCCGCATGCCGGACCTGGACGGCATCGAGGCCACCCGCCTGATCGCGGCCGACGAGGACCTCACCGGGGTGCGGATCCTCGTCCTCACGACCTACGACACCGACGAGAACGTCGTCGAGGCGCTGCGCGCCGGCGCCTCCGGATTCCTGGTCAAGGACACCCGTCCGGCCGAACTCCTCGACGCGATCCGCACGGTGGCGGCCGGAGAGGCGCTGCTGTCGCCGGGCCCCACGTCCCGACTGATCGCCCGTTTCCTGCGCGGCCCCGCCGCGCCCGCCACCGGCGGCCCCGACTGCCTCTCCGAACGGGAACGCGGAGTCCTCGCCCTGGTCGCGCGCGGCCTCAACAACACCGAAGTAGCCGAAGCGTTGGGCCTGAGTCCGCTCACCGCGAAGACGCACGTCAGCCGCATCATGGGCAAGCTGGGGGCGCGGGACCGGGCACAGCTGGTGATCGTGGCGTACGAGTCCGGGATGGTGACACCGGGGAGGCTGTGACGGATGACGGACAGACAGGCGAGAGCGATGACGATCCTGAGCCGCACGCTGCTCGTGACAGCAGTACTGGTCGCTCCGGTCACCTTCGCCGCGCCCGCCTCCGCGCGCTCCGGCTGCACGTCCTCCGTGCCGTACGTCTCGGGAAGCGGCGGCTACGACACCTACCGCATCCCGGCGACCGTCGTCACCGGCCGGGGCACCGTCCTCGCCTTCGCCGAGGGACGCCACAACAGCGCGGGCGACACCGGCAACATCGACGTCGTCCTCAGACGCTCCACCGACGGCGGCTGCACCTGGGGCCAGTTGTCGGTGGTGGCCGCGGGCGAGGGGGACACCCGGGGCAACCCGGCCCCTGTCGTCGACCCCCGCACCGGCGCGATCGTGCTGGTCACCTCCTACAACAGCGGGACCGTCACCGAGGGCCAGATCATGCGGGGCGAGGTCACGCCCGAGCAGAGCCGCCGGGTCTTCGTGCAACGCAGCTGGGACGACGGACGGAGCTTCACCGCGCCTCGGGACATCACGGGGGAGGTGAAGCCGCCGAGTTGGCGGTGGTACGCGACGGGGCCCGGACACGCGGTCGCGCTGACGCGGGGCGTGCATGCGGGACGGTTGGTGGTCCCGGCCAACCACTCCGCCGCACCGGCCGCCGGCTCGACCGACACCGGGCAGGAGGCGAAGTACTACGGCGGGCACGACCTGTACAGCGACGACGGGGGCGAGACGTGGCACCTGGGGTTCGTGGACGCCACGTACGACAGGGTCGACAACGCGAACGAGTCATCGGCGACCGAACTCCCCGACGGCAGGCTGTACTTCAGCTCGCGGGATCAACTGGGGACGAGTACGGGGAACCGGCTCGACACGTACTCCAGTGACGGGGGTGTGAGCCTTGACCGGCCCTACGCGGTGCAGCACACGTTGGACGACGTGCCGGTGGTGGAGGGGAGCGTGCTGCAACTGGCGGGCACCGGTGGGGCGTTGTTGTTCTCGGCGCCGTCCGTGCCCAACGTCCGCCAGGGGATGGCGGTTTGGCGGAGCGGGGATGCTGGGGCGAGCTTCGTGAAGGCGGTCACGCTGTCGCCGCAGCGGGCGGGGTACTCCGATCTCGTGCAGGTGGGGTCGGACACGGTGGGGGTGTTGTACGAGACCGGGGTGACGGGGACGTACGACACGATCGAGTTCCGGCGGGTGGGCGTGGCTGAGCTGGGTGGGAGCGGAGCCCCCAGGGGTTCGCCTCTCAACACACCGTAAACAGGCGGGTGGGAAACCCGTTACAGCAACCCCGCCGCCGCCAAGAACTTCCCCACCCGGCCCACCTCGTCCGGCGACAACGACACCTGCGGCTCCGCAGTCGCCGCGCACTCGATCACGCCCCGCAGATGCAGCGCGGCCTTGAACGCCCCGAGTGCCGACGAGCTGCCTCCCATTCGCGCCGGGTCACCGACGCCGACCAACCCGAACAGGGCGCACAACCGCTCCTGTTCGGCACGGGCCCGGTCCCAGTCGCCGGCTCGGCACAGCTCGTGGAGACGGACGTACCCGTGTGGATCGACGTTGGCGAGACCAGGTACCGCCCCGTCCGCGCCCAAGGCCAGCGCCGAGTCGACGAACAGCTCGGAACCGGTCAGCACGCTGAACCCGGTGATGTCCGGATGGACACGCGCGCCGGTGACCACCGTACGGAAGCCGCCGAGGTCGCCGCTGGAGTCCTTGAGGCCGGCGAGGACACCCTCGGCGGCGAGTTCGAGGAGCAGGTCGGCGGGCAGCTTGGTGTGGACGGAGGCGGGGAGGTCGTAGGCCACGACAGGGACCGGCGACGCGGCGGCGGTCAGGCGGTAGTGGCGGGCGATCTCGGCGGGATGGGTGCGCGTGTAGAAGGGCGCGGTCACCACGACCGCGTCCGCCCCCGCGTCCGTCACCGCGGCCACATGGTCCAGGACCCGAGGTGTGGTCATGTCGATCGCCCCCGCCAGCACGGGGAGTTGACCCCCTACATGAGCCACCACCGCCTCGACGACGTACCTTCGCTGCCGGTCCGTCAGATACGCCGCCTCCGAGGTCGAGCCGAGCAGGAACAGCCCGTGCACCCCGGCCTCCACCAGATGGTCGACGAGCCTGAGCAGTGAACGGACGTCCACCTCGCGGTCCGGTGTCAGGGGTGTGCAGACGGGCGGTACGACACCGGTGAGCGGGGCGGGGAAGGTCATGAAGGCTCCAGGGGGCGGCTTTGGCGAACGAGGTCGCCGGTCGACAGATCCTCCTCCACAGGATGGTGGCAGCGGTAGCGATGCCCCGGCGTCGACGCGGGCGAAAAGTCCGGCATGGCGGAGGCGCACGCCTCGTCCGCCTTCCAGCAGCGGGTGCGGAACGGGCAGCCGCTCGGCGGTCGCGTGGCCGACGGCACCGGTCCGATCAGCGGGATCGGGTCGATGGGGTGGAGGAGACCGGGGGTCGCCGAGAACAAGGCGCGGGTGTACGGGTGCCGCGCCCGGTCGGTGACCTGGTCGGCCGGGGTCTCCTCGACGATCCGGCCGAGGTACATGGTGATCACGCGGTCGCTCATCCGCCGTACCGTCTGGATGTCGTGGGACACGAACACCAGCGCCAGGCCCAGGCGTTCCTTCAGGTCGAGGAGGAGGTTGAGGATCTGGGCCCGGACCGACACGTCCAGTGCGCTGGTCGGTTCGTCGGCCACCACCAGGTCGGGATCCAGCGCCAACGCCCGTGCGATCGCGACGCGTTGGCGCTGGCCGCCGGAGAGCTGCCCGGGCAGGCCGTCCGCCAGTGCGCGCGGGAGGCCGACCAGGGACATCAACTCCCGTACGCGGTCCTCCCGTTCGGCCCGCGTACCGCGACCGTGCACGTCCAGCGGATCCCGCAGTATCCGGCGGATCGTCAGCCGACGGTTCAGCGCGGTCGACGGGTCCTGGAAGATCATGCCGATGCCGGTGCCCACCGCGGCCCGGCGTTCGCCGTCCGGCATCGACCACAGGTCGCGGCCCCGGAACGACACCGTGCCCGACGTCGGCCGCTGCACGCCCACCAGGACCTTCGCCAGCGTCGACTTGCCGCAGCCGGACTCGCCGACCACGCCGACCGTCTCGCCGGGCGCGATGGTGAGGCCGGCGCCGGTCAGGGCGTAGACCCGGTCGCGGGTGAACAGACCGCCGCCGCGCGCCTTGTGGACGACATGGGCATCGGCCAACTCGACCAGCGCTCCGTTCACTTGACCTCCCGCCGGCTCAACATCCGCGACGCTCACTCGGCCGCCCCTCGCTCAACCGCCGCGCCGCTCACGTGACCGCCTCGCTCTCCGTCGTCACCAGGTCGATCGCCGGGTGGTGGCAGGCCGCCGTGTGCGTACGCGGGCCGACCAGGTCGGGTGCCGTCGTACGGCAGATGTCGCTCGCCAGCGGGCAGCGGTCCGCGAAGCGGCAGCCGGCCGGGAAGTCGGCGGGGGAGGGGACGACGCCCTTGATCTGGGTCATCCGCTCGGCCGCCGACTCCAGGGACAGCACGCTGCCGAGCAGGCCGCGCGTGTAGTGGTGGGTCGGCGACTCCACCAGGTCGGCGGTCACGCCCGTCTCCACGATCTGCCCGCCGTACATCACCACCACCCGGTCGGTGACGTCGGCGATCAGCGCGAGGTCGTGCGAGACGAGGATCAGCGCGAAGCCCAACTCCGCGCGCAGGCCCAGCAGTAGCTCCATGACCTGCGCCTGCACGGTGACGTCGAGGGCGGTGGTCGGTTCGTCGGCGACGATCAGCTTGGGGTCGCGGGACAACGCCATGGCGATCAGGACGCGTTGGCGCTGGCCGCCGGAGAGTTCGTGCGGGTAGCTGCGCAGGGTGCGGTCCGGGTCGAGGCCGACCATCGTCAGCAACTCGCCCGCCCCACGGCGCCCTCCGCGCCGTATCACCTGTTTGAGCTGGGCGCGGATCGTCATCGCCGGGTTCAGGGACGAGAGGGCGTCCTGGTAGACCATCGCCATCTCGTGGCCCAGCAGTCTGCGGCGGACGCGCATCGGCTCGCCCACCAACTGCCGCTGGTTGAAACGGACATGGCCGCGCACCCGCGCCCCCTTCGGTTCCAGGCCCATCACCGCGAGCGCCGTCAGCGACTTGCCGCAGCCCGACTCGCCCACCAGGCCCAGGACTTCACCCGCCCGCACCTCGAAGCTGATGCCGTCGACGATGTCCACACCGTGGTGCCGGCCCTCGAAGCCGATCGCCAGGTTCTCGACCGCGAGGACCGGTTGGCCGTCCGGGTCGGGCAACGGCCGTGCGCGGGACCGGAGTCGTAGCGCCGCCTCCGTCAGGCCGGGGAGCGGGAGCACCTCGCCGCTGCCGGGCTCGGGCGCGTCGAGCGGGTCCTCGTCGTGCCGTACGTCCACCTCGCGCGGGGCCGGTGCCGCCCACGCGTCGGAGACTCCCTCGGACAGTATGTTCAGCGAGAGGACCGTGATCAGCATCAGCAGACCGGGGAAGACCGTCGCCCACCAACCCCCGGTCAGCACCATGTTCTTGCCGTCCGCGATGACACTGCCCCAGGACGGGTCCGGGGGCCGTACGCCCGCTCCGATGAACGACAGCGACGCCTCGAAGACGATGGCCTCGGCGACCTGCACCGTGCAGAACACCAGGATCGGAGCGGCGCAGTTGACGGCCACGTGCCGGATCACGATGTGCGGGGTGCGGGCGCCGATCACCCGCTCGGCCGTCACATAGTCCTCGCCGTACTGGTCAAGTACGTTGGCCCGTACGACCCTTGCGACCGGCGGCGTGAACAGGAACGCGATCGCGCAGATCAGTACGGTGATCCCGCCGCCGAACACCGCGACCAGGACCGCCGCGAGCGCGATGCCGGGGAACGCCATCACCACGTCCAGGCAGCGCATCAGCGTCTCGTCGACGCCCTTGCGGGAGGTCGCGGCGACCGCGCCGATCAGCGCGCCGACGACCAGGGCCAGCGCGGTCGCCCCGAGGCCGATCGCGAGGGACCAACGGGCGCCGTACATCAGCCTGCTGAGGATGTCCCGGCCGAGACTGTCCTGGCCCATCCAGTGGTCGGCGGAAGGGTGTCCGGTGCCGTCGACGGGGAGCCGCTGGTCGAGCGGGTCGTCGGGCGCGAGGAGGGGTGCGGACAGCGCCACCAGCACCACGACCGCGAGAAAGCACACCGCGACCTTCGACAGCAGCGGCAGCCGACGCCAGCCATGCAGCCGGATGCCGGGCCGGGACAGGGTCTCGGCGAGGCCCTCGCGGGAGAACCGGGGGAACTGAGTGAACATCAGGAAGCATCCCTCAGGCGGGGGTTGACCAGCAGATAGAGGATGTCGATGACGAGGTTCACGACGACGAACCCGGTCGCCGTCGTAAGTACCACGCCCTGGACGACGGCCGGGTCGCCGTTCTGCACGGCGTCGATCATCAACTTGCCCATCCCGGGGAGGGAGAAGATGGTCTCGATGACGACCGCACCGCCGAGCAGATATCCAACGCGCAGGCCCAGCACGGTCAGTGGGTTCATGAGGGCGTTGCGGAGCACGTTCCGGCCGACCACGACCCGCGGCGGCAGGCCGCTGCCGATCGCCGTCCGGACGTAGTCCTTGTCCAGCTCCTCGACCACCGACGTCCTTACGATGCGCGTGAGTTGGGCCGCCACCGGCAGGGACAGCGCCAGCGCCGGGAGCGCCATCGTCTTGAGCCAGCCGGTGAGGGAGTCCGCCGGGTTGATGTAGCCGCCGGTCGGGAACCAGCCCTGGTCGACGGCCAGGTACTGGATCATCAGCAGCGCCAGCCAGAAGCCGGGCGCGGCGACCCCGGTCAGCGACACGACCCGGATGATCTGGTCGGGCAGCCGGTCACGGTAGATCGCCGCCGTCACCCCGCCGAGCAGCGACAGCACCACCGCGATCCCCAGCCCCAGGAAGGTGAGTTGGAGGGTGAGCGGCAGCGCGGTGGTGACCTGCTCGACGACCGGTGCCCGGGTCAGCGCGCTCGTGCCCAGGTCGCCGTGGAGGAGGGCGCCCACGAAATGGACGTAGCGCAGAGGCAGTGGATCGAGCAGGCCGTTCCGCTCGCGGAAGTCGTGGAGTTGCCGCGCGGTCGGGTTGGCGCCCTGGAAGAACGCGGACGCCGGGTCGACGTCCGAGAAGCGCATCACCACGAACACGAACAGCACGATGCCGAGCATCAGCGGCACGAGCAGGACGATCCGGCGGGCCAGAATCCGGAGGACGGTGACCATGGTCCAACTCCCGTACTGCTAGACCCACTTGGCCTGGAGGACATTGATGCCGGGGTAGGGCTGGGCCCTTATGCCCGTCAGCTTCCTCGGGTCCCAGGCGGTCATCAGCTCGTTGTGGACGACCGGGTAGAGCACGGCCTGTTCGGCGACGGTGTCGATGTAGTCCTGGATCATCGTCTTCTTCTTCGCCGCGTCCGGTTCCCGGGTCGCCCGGTCCATGTCCTTGAAGAGCTGCTTGGCGACGGGGTTCCCGGCCCAACGGGCGTAGCCCATCCAGAGGTTCTGCGGGCCGTAGTTGTAGTGCATGATCAGGTCCGCGTCGAGACCGAACTGGTTGGGGTTGGAGGCGGCGGCGACCACTTGGTAGTCCTGCTTCTGGTCCATCTTGGTGAAGACCGCCGTGGTCTCCTGCGGGGAGAGCGTCGTCCGCACGCCGATCGCGTCCCAGGACGCCTTGATGGTGGGCAGGCAGTCGACGATCCAACTCACGTTCACCGCGAGGATGTTGACCTTCAGCCCGCTGACCCCGGCCGCCTTCAGCAGTGCCTTCGCCTTGTCGGGGTCGTAGTCGTAGACCGTCTTCGCGCGCCGGTGGGCCGGGTTGCCCTCGTCGAGGAACGACGTGGACGGCTTCCCGTGCCCCCGCAGGGCGACCTGGACCATCTTGCCGGTGTCGATGGCGTAGTGGAGCGCCTGGCGCACCCGTACGTCGTCGAAGGGCTTGTGCCGGGTGTTGAACATCAGGAACAGGTTGTTCATCCCGGCCCCGCCCGCGACCGTCAGCCCGCCGCTCCGCAGCCGCTGGATGTTGGCGTAGGGGATGTTGTCGGCGATCTGCGCGCCCGCGCTCGACCCGGAGATCTTGGCGACCCGGGGTGCCGCGTCGACGATCGTCAGCCAGTTCATCGTCTTGAAGGCGGGCGGGCGCGGGCCGTTGTAGTCGGCGAACGCGGCGAAGGTCGTGTTCGACTTCGGGTGGTGCGCGGTCTGCCGGTACGGCCCCGAGCCGACCGCCTTGCCCTGGATCGCGTCGTCCCAGGCGCCCGGCTCGGAGTAGATGTGCTTCGGCATGATCTTCGCGAGGGTGAGGCGTGAAATCCCGTCCGGGAAAGGGAACTTGAGGACCAGCTCGACGTTCCGCGCGTCGATCTTCCGCACCTCCTTCAGCCAGCTGGCGAAGAAGCCCTGCGCGAGGGTCGTCGTCTTCGGGTCGAGGATGCGGTCGAAGACGAAGACGACATCGTCGGCGGTGACCGGCTGCCCGTCGTGGAACCTCGCGCCCGCCCGCAGCGTGAACGTCCACGAGGTGCCGCTCGTGTCCTTCGGCACGGCCGTCGCCAGCGCCGGGTAGGACGCGCGGGTGATCGGGTCGGTGTCGAGCAGCCCCTCGTAGATGTGGTTGTTGCCGGCCATCGCGAACGCGGACGCCGTCTGCGTCGGATCCCAACTGCCGTCGTTGCCGTAGCCGATCACCGCGGTCAGCGTCCGGTTCTTCCCGGTGCCCCCGCCGCCGGTGTCGTTCGTCGACTGCGGACCCGACGAACAGGCCGTCAGGGACGAGGAGATCGCGGCCGCGGCGCCCAGCGCGCCGGAGTACTTCAGGAACGCCCGGCGGTGCAGCGCGGGCACGTTCTGGGTCACGTCTTCGCGCATGGTTACTCCAGGAGGTACGACGTCCTACGTCCTGCGGTCAGCGCGACCATAAGAGCGGCCGTGGGGACGGTCAAGGCATCGCACACGAATGGCGTAGCCGTCAGAGGTCGGACCAATGGCTGTTTGAAATGGCACGTGGAATGGCACGTGGAATGGCGTGAGTTGACCGTTCCTCCGAGTGGTTCGAGCCCAGACATGGGACGTGGGATGTCTGGTGCGGCTACGATGCGGCGCATGTCCGGGGAACCGAGGAACAGTCGGATACAGCGCGAGGTCGTCCAGCTGATCCTCGACCGCGGACTCCCGCCCGGCGCGCCGCTGCCCACCGAGACCGATCTGATGGAAGCCCTCGGCATCAGCAGAAACTCCGTCCGCGAAGCCCTCAAGGCGCTCCAGGCCCTCGACATCGTGGAGATCAGACACGGCTACGGCACCTACGTCGGCCGCGCCTCGCTGACCCCGCTCGTCGACGGCCTCACCTTCCGTACGCTCACCCGGCGCGAGGACGACGCGGACGCGCTGGCCGAGATCCTCCAGGTGCGCGAGGTGCTGGAGGAAGGCCTGATTCATCGGGTCGCCGCCACCGTCACCGAACCGGAACTGGACAGACTCGAAGCGGTGGTGGACCAGATGGCGGAGGCGGGCCGCGCCGGCCGCCCCTTCCCCGAACTCGACCGCGAATTCCACGAGTTGCTCTACGCCTCACTCGGCAACGAACTCGTCCCCCAACTCCTCGGCGCCTTCTGGACGGTGTTCCACCGGGTCGCCGGAGCCCGTGGCCGGCCCGACGACCCGGCCCCCGAACTCACCGTCCGCCGCCACCGCGACATCGTCACCGCGCTGCGCGCCCGCGATGTCGAGGGCGCGCGGCGCGCGATGACGGACCACTTCCGCGGCATCGAGGCGCGGGCCGCGCGGGAGTCGCGGGGAGTGGGGTGACCGCTCTTTGACGGACCGGCCTTTCACGGACCGGCCCTTTCACGGACCGGCCCTTTCGCTGACCGACTCTCTTGCCGGCCGGCGCTATTTTGCTGTGGTCACCCCACGTTGACGGAGTACGAGCCGCTGCTCAGCTTGCCCCGCCCCCTGAACACCTCCGTGCCGGCCTCCACGCTCGTCAGATACGCGTTGTTGGCCAGCAGCCGGCGCTGGACCAGGGCGTCGGCCATGGCGGTGATGTCGGTGGTCGCCGAGTTCGTGTTGGCGACGCGGACGTACGAGTAGACGTTCCAGCTGCTGGTGACCCGGCCCGCCTGGTCCTTGTTGACGATCTTCCCGACGTACAGGTCCCAGGCCGTGCCGCCGATGGTGACCCGCTCGCGTTTCGTGCCCAACGGGCCTGCTCCGCCTTGGTGGTTGAGCCAGATCATCATCTCGTCGTGCGGCTGGTCCTTCCAGTCCGGGTTGGACTTCTGGTGGAACCAGACGTCGTAGGAGACGTTCATGACGGACGGGGTGTTCTGGGTGATGTTGAAGGCCCAGTTCGAGGTGACCTTGCGGCGGCTGTTGAGCTGGACGGGCAGCTTGGTGGTGGTGTCCTTCCAGCCCCAGTGCCAGCCGAGCACGATGCTGCCGTAGGCCTTGACGCCGGTCGGGTTGCCGCCCGACCAGTCGAAGGACGTCTCCCAGTTGACCTTGCCGCCCCGGTAGGAGTTGAGCCAGGTGCACTGCTTGCCGGTGGCGCCGCTGGCGCCCCAGACGTTGTTGTTGAGGTAGTACGGGGACGCCTTGATGGTGTTGAAGGCGGTGCAGTTGTCGGCGGCCCGCGCGGAGGGGGCGAGCAGGAGCGGGGCGGCGACGGCGGCGGCGACCGACGCGGTGAGGGCTCTGAGGGCGCTTCGGGAGAACATCGTCGGTGCTCCTACTTGTAGGTGATGTCGGAGGATTTGTAGATGCAGTTCCGGCCGTCGGGGCCGGACCCGACCTTCGCGGGTTCGCCCGAGGTGACCCCGCGGAACTTCTGGCAGACGACGATCTTGCGGCCCGGGTCGCCCTGGATGGTGATGCGGCTCAGGCGTGCCGTGTCGCCGTACGGCGTGGAGTTGATGCCGACGACGTCGAGGCCGGGGGACTTCACGGTGACGTTGTCGAGGACAACATGGCGCTGGTACTGCGTCTTGCAGTTGCCGCAGGAGCGGTAGAGCTTGCCGAAGTTCTCGACCTTGAAGTTCCTGATGACGAAGGTGCCGGGGCCGTTCTGCTGGAACACCTTGTCGGCCGCCTTGCGGGCGCCGCCGCCGTCGATCGTCATGGTCTGGTTCGCGGCGGTGCCCTTGAAGGTGGCCGCGTCCTCGCCGACGTCCTCCCACCACACGTTCTTCAGCGTGCAGGTGCCCCGGCAGTGGATGCCGTCGGCGGCCGGGGAGCCGATGATCACGTTCGAGACGGTGGCCTTGTCGGCCAGCTCCAGGACCGGCGGCTGGTTCTCGGCCTGGTCCCCGCCGGCGAGCGCACCGGCGCCCACGAAACGGGTGAAGTCGAAGTCCCGGTTGCCGGTGACCTTGATCGTGGCGCGTACCTGCTGGACGCGCTTGGCGGCCGGCCAGTCGGCGGCGGGCCGCGCGGAGCCGGTGGCGGACTGTGCGGAGTCGGTGGCGCCTGGGAGGTCGGCCGCCGCGACGGTGGTGGGGACGGAGGAGACGAGTGTCGCCGCCACGAGGACGGCGAGCGGCAAGAGGGTGCGTTTTCGGATGTGCATAGTCGGATCGTTGGCAGAGACTCCGCTCCGGCGCGCGCGGTGTCGTCCGAACGTATGACCGCAGGCCTCGAACGGACGGGCCGCGAACGGACGGGCCGCGAACAGAGGGTCCTCGAAGGCGCGGTCCAGTCCCTACGCTGGCGGTGTGACCGAGACCTGGCCAGAGACCTGGAACCCCACCGCCACCGGCGTCCTACGGCTGCCTTCCGGCCGCCTGATCCGGGGCCGCGGCCTGCGCCGACCGCTCCCGGCCGACGGCCCGGCACCGACGTACGGCGTGTATCTGCTCGGCGGCCCGCCGCCTCAACTCGCCTGGGAGACACGGTGGTTGCGCTGGCCGGACTTCCGGCTGCCCGCCGACCGCGCCGAGGCCCGCACCGTCCTCACCGAGGTCTGGCAGCGGGCCCGTACCGAGCGCGTCGAGCTCGCCTGCGGCGGCGGCCGGGGCCGCACCGGCACGGCACTCGCCTGCCTCGCGGTCCTCGACGGGGTGCCGCCGGGGGAGGCGGTCGCCTACGTCCGAGCCCACTACGACCGGCACGCGGTGGAGACGCCGTGGCAGCGGCGGTACGTACGACGGTTCGGGCAGGTGCGGCAGGTGCCGGTGTCAGACCCGGCGGGCCCGGAAGCGTAGGCCGCCGCTCTCCGGGTGCAGGTCGACCGTCGCGTCCGTGAAACCGGCCCGCTCCAGCCGGGCCGGGAGCGTCGCCGGATCGAGGGTGTTCATCGTGTCCCGGAAGTGCAACACCCGGAAACGGAAGCCGGGTTGGCTGTCGCTGCCCGCGAAGGTGCCGCCGGGGCGCAGCACGCGGAACGCCTCGGCGAAGATGCGGTCCTGGTGGGCGGCCGTGGGCACGTGATGCAGCATCGTGAAGCAGACGACGGAGTCGAACGCCCGGTCCGGCAACGGCAGTTCGGCGCCGTCCGCGTGGAGCACGGTGGCCCGGTCGCCCCACTGGGACTGGAGCAGCCGTGCGGTGTCGGCGTCGATCTCGGCGGCGGTGAGATGGTCGACCCGCTCGACGAGGACGCGGAGGTTGGCGCCGTAGCCGGGGCCGATCTCCAGTACGTCCGCGCCGAGTTCGACGTGTTCCAGGGCCCAGGGCAGGATGCGGTCCTTGGTCGTCCGCGCCCATCCCTCGGAGCTGCACAGCTTGCGGTGGGCTCGGTTCATCGGCATACGTCGACGCTAGGCGAGAGGGCGGCTGTCCACCACAGGCCAGGCCGCCGTGCCATGTCGCGGAACGGACAGCGCGGGGACGTCGGCCCGCCTCTTCGTCGCGGAGACGGTCCTTGGGTTCGGGCAGTGGCGGGAACGGCTGCGGACGCGGGCCGCGTTGCCGTTCCTCGCCGAGGGGCTGCCGGTGGAGCCCGTGGCAGTACTACCCGCGCTGGGGGCGGTACTTGCCGTACTAGCTGACCGCTTCCGCCACCAACTTCGCCGTGTCCGCGACCAGTTGGTTGTCGTACGGCGCGTCGGGCAGGGTCGGCTTCGTCGTCAGGACCGCGAGGACGACCGGGTCACCGGCCTCCGTCCAGGCGATGCCGACGTCGTTGGCGGTGCCGTAGTCGCCGCTGCCCGTCTTGTCGGCGATCGTCCAGGTCGCGGGGAGCCCGGCGCGGAAACGGGCGGCGCTCGTCGTGTTGTTGAGCAGCCAGGCGGTGAGCCGGTCGCGGTCGGGGCGGCGCAGGGCGTCGCCGAGGACGAGCTTGCCGTACAGGCCGGCGATCGCGCGCGGGCTGGTGGTGTCGGTGATCCGGTCCGGCTCGGCCGAGTTCAGCTCGGTCTCCCAGCGGTCGAGCCGGGTGACCCGGTCGCCGAGGGAACGGGCGAAGCGGGTGACGGCGGTGGGGCCGCCCAGTTCGCGCAGGATCAGGTTGCCGGCGCCGTTGTCGCTGAACCGGATGGCCACGTCGGCGAGTTGCTCGACCGTCATGCCGTCGGCCAGGTGCGCCCGGGTCTGGTCGGAACCGTCGACCAGATCGGCCTCCGTGTAGTGCACGACCTTGTAGAGGACCTCTCCGTGCCGGTCCAGGTCCCGCAGGACGGCCGCGGCGGCGAGCGTCTTGAACACCGAGCACATCGGGAAGAGTTCGTCGGCGCGGTGCACGACGGTCTTCTTCGTACCGAGGTGATGCGCGAACACGCCTACGCGGGCGCTGTGTTGCTCCTCAAGGGCGCGCAGGCCCGTCGTGACGTCGGTGCTGGTGCTGGTGCTGGTGCTGTCTGATGCCTGGGCCGCGGAGGCACCGGCGAGGAGGGTCGCGGCGGTGGCGGCACCGGCGGTGAGCAGGGTGCGGCGGGTGGCGGTGGTGGTGGCGGTGCGGGTCGTAGGGGCCGTAGAAGACTGTTCGGAGCCTGAGATCACGCTCTCCTTTGTTCGGTTTCCGGCAACGATCTCTGCAGTGACCGACGCGAGAGCTCATACCTTGGTTGCGTCGCCCTAGACCATCGGGCGACCCCGCGGCGGGCCCGCGCTCGGCACAGTGGGCGCATGGTGAACACACAGGGGATCACTCGGGGGCAGTTCCTGGCGGGGTCGCTGGCCCTCGGGGCGGCGGGCGCGCTGCTGCCGTCAGGACAGGCGGCGGCGCAGCCGCAACCGCGCACACTCGCACAGGCGACACATGCCCGCCGCCCCGGTCTGCGCCGCCACGGCGTCGTCTACACGGTCGGTGAGGGCGAGACCCCCGCCACCGCCTGGAACCCGCGTCGCATGCGCGCCGATCTCCGCGCCGTCCGCGACGAGTTGCACGCGGACACGGTCGACGTCACCGGCGACGGCGTCGGCCGCCTCACCGCGACGGCCGCCGAGGCCGCCGAACTCGGCCTGCACATCTGGCTCCAGCCCACCCTCGCCGACGTCCCGGAGCGGGAGATCCTCGAACACCTTGCGGAGACCGGCCGGTTCGCGGAACGCCTCCGGCGTCAGGGCGCGAGCGTCGACCTCAGTGTCGGCTGCGAGTTCTGGCTGTTCGTGCCCGGGATCGTGCCCGGCGCGACGGTCCTGGACCGCGTCCAGAACATCCTGAACGGCACCTTCGACCCGGCGAAGACGCAGCGCAGGCTGAACGCCTTTACCAAGAAGGCGGCGGCGACGGGCCGTTCGGTCTTCCACGGCAACCTCGGCTACGCCGCCGCCCAGGACGACGAGGTCGACTGGAACCTCTTCGACGTCGTGGGCATCGACTACTACTCGTACTTCCGCCAACCGGCCGACTACGTGCGGGAGTTGAAGGCCTACCAACGCTGGGGCAAGCCCGTCACCATCACCGAGTTCGGCACCTGCGCGTACAAGGGTGCCGAGAAGACGGCCGGCATGGGCTGGAACGTCGTCGACTACGACAAGGACCCGGAGGAGATCAAGGGCCACCTGACCCGCAGCGAGCACACCCAAGCGGCTTATGTCGTGGACCTGTTGGAGGTCTTCGAGTCGATGAACCTCTACGGCGCGATGGCCTTCGAGTTCGTCACCCCGGACGCACCCCACCGCGCCCACGATCCCCGCCACGACCTCGACATGGCGAGCTACTCCATCACCAAGACCATCAAGGACCGCCCGTACGACCCGGGTTCACCCTGGCACTGGGAGCCGAAGGAGGCGTTCCACGCACTCGCGCGACGGTACGCACGGGCGTGCCGCCGGTGAACGCGTCTCACCTGTCGGCCTCTTCACCTCCCGCCCCTCACATCCCCAACGTCATGACCAGCCGATCCTCCCCGGGCCCGAAGTAGTCCTTCTCCACCCCTTCGTCGGACGAGAATCCCAGCGACCGGTACAGCATGATCGCGGCGGCGTTCGTCGGTTCCACCGTCAGCCGGACCTGGTGGACATGTTCCGTACGCAGCCGCCGCAGGGCCTCGACCATCAGGCGGCGGCCGAGCCCGCGGCCCTGAAGGTGGGGGATGACGGCGAGGCTCATGATCCAACTCACGTAGCCGTCCGAGGTGTTGACGAACAGGACGTAGCCGAGCAGACCCTCGCCGTCGTCCAGGACGAGGATGCGGTCGCCGTGGATGTCGACCAACTGTCTGAGCACGACCTGTGTGTACGGCTCCTCGGGGAAGGCCTCCCTGTCAACCCGGAGCAGCTCGGGCAGGTCGGCCACGGTGACGCCCCGCAGGGTCAGCGGGCGTTCGCCGCGGTCGGCGAAGAATGCCTGGTCAGTACGGCGCCCGACAGAAGGGAAACGTTCCTCCGGAAAGGGCGTCATACTGCCTCCTGGGGGTAGGAAGTCAATTGCGCGTTGACGGCTCGTGAGACTCGTACGGGTGGTACGGGCGAGACGTGTGCGTCCTGCCTTACTGGTGTGTTCGGCAGGGTTCCACCCATCTTGGGTGGGGCAATCCGGCAGTTCAAGGCCGAATCCGGTCGCATGAATGCATTCGCCACGATGCGCCCCCCGTGCGCCCCAGCGGTAGCTGTGACTTGACGTAGATTGTCCTGCGAAATTGACGATGAGGTGTACGTCGCGCCTGTGATGTTGTTAGTGTGGACTGGTGAAAAACGCGGAAGTCGCCTGGAGCGCGTTCGATTCGATCGCATATGTAGATCACAACTACGGTGACCTACAGGCGGAGGACGCCGAGATCCTGACCATTGTCCGGGATCATTTCGCGGGCCATTTCCGGAACCAGGGCGTCGACCCGGTATACGGCATCGACGTGGGCGCCGGCGCCAATCTCTATCCCGCGCTGTCCATGCTTCCGTGGTGCGAGGGGATCACCCTCTTCGAGCGCTCGCCCTCGAACGTGGCCTACCTGGAGAGCCAGGTCGACTCGTACGCGCGGAACTGGGACCAGTTCTGGGACGCCCTGTGCGCGAACAAGGACTACGACGCCTTCGACGCCGACCCCCGCGAGAGATTCCGCGAGGTCGTCAAGGTCCAGCAGGGCGATATCTTCGATCTTGAGCGGTTCACCGGCCAGTGGTCGGTGGGGACGATGTTCTTCGTCGCCGAGTCGATGACCTCCTCGTACCAGGAGTTCACCCTGGGTGTGGAGCGTTTCATGCGCGCCCTGGCCCCAGAGGCCCCCTTTGCCGCCGCTTTTATGGAACACTCCAAGGGTTATCACACGGGTGAGCAGTTCTTCCCCGCGTGTGACGTGGGAGAGAACGAGGTGCGGGAGAGCCTCGCGCCATTCGCGGACGAGTTCAAGGTGCAGCGGCTCAAAAGCGAGGCCGGGCTTCGGGACGGATATTCCGGAATAATCCTCTCCTACGGCTGGCGCGGAAATTCGGACCCACAGGTTCCGATCGGCTGACAGGGCGGCCGACCGGTGAATCTTCACAACAGAAGAGGGATATTCCTCGGCTGAGGGCAGTGCGGTCTGTGTGAGGGGCATGGAATGGAGATCAAGCCGCGGCAGCACCTGCTGGACATCTGGCAGGCGGTAGCCCGCCACTCCTTCGACGGAGGGGAGTGGGCGTGGGGAAAGTGGGGCGGTGAGAGCAGCGTCGCCGATGCCGAGCGCCTGCTCTGCCTGTTGTATCCGGCGACCGAGCTGCCGTCGTTCCGGCTGGACGACCCCGACACCACGCTGACCGACGTCCAGCAGACGCTGAAGCGGGCCGGCGGACGACTGGAGATTCCGGCCAACCTCGTCACGGCCGCCGTCGAGTTCATGCGCACCCACACCGACGACAAGAGGCCCACGTTCGCGGGCGGTTACTACTTCCAGTCCCGGGACAAGGACCAGGACCTCACCGAGGAGCAGCGCCAACTAGGCGTCACCGACTCGTTCTCCATGTCGATCACCCTCTGCCTCGCCCTGCTCGGCTTCCTCAAGGTCTACGAGTCCAAGACCCGCCGCGGCGATATGCAGGAGACGATCAAAGAACTGAAGGCCGCGACCAGCAACCGGCTCACCGCCGCCATGGTGAGTCTGCTGCGGTCGTTCACGGTCAACGTCTACGACACCGACTCCTCCCAGGGCCAGACGCTCTGCGAGCTCCTCGGCCAGGGGCAGTTGTCGCAGCGTCAGGTGCTGGAGCAGTTCCAGCGGCGGTTCCGGCCGCTGCGCGCCGCCATCATCGAGAGCTTCATCCTCGGCCTCGACGTCCAGGAGGCGCTCAAGGACGAGAGTCAGCTGTTCGAGTGCGGCTGGGCCTGGAGCCTGGTGCGGGACGCGCCCGAGGTGGAGACCGAGGAGACCATCGGGGCCCAGCCCGTCGGCGTCGCCAACCCGGTGCCGTACCTCTATTTCACGGTGGTCGCGCTCGACGGAATCCAGGACCTGTTCTCGGACCGCACCCTGACCCTGGGCCTGCTCAACGCCGAACAGCAGAAGCTCGCCGAGGCGTTACGACTGCGCTGGGAGATCACGCAGCAGTACTGGTCACGCATCGCCCGCTTCGACGGCGACCGCTGGCCCCTGGAGGACATTCCCTGGCGTACGACGGGACAGCGGCTGGAGTCGGAGTACTTCTCGCTCTCGGTCGCCGCGATCCTCGTGCACGACCTGATGCGCCGCCGGGCCACGGACGACGACCTGACCCGCACCGTCCGCGTCATGGAGCGGCTCGCCGAACGCGGCCGTATCACCAGCCGGATGACGCGCGACGACCCGATGATCCAGCTGCACAACCCGGGCGTCACCCTGCCGCTCCAGGGTGGCGGCACCATCGGCCCGCCGATGGACTGGACGATGAGCGACTTCTCGGCCCAACTCCTCAAGCGCACCGTGCAGTTGTGCACGCTCTCCCGCAACCTCTCCGCGCACGACCGGCTGCTCAGGCTGGCCGAGGACATCTTCGGCCATGTGTGGCGGCGCCGGATGGGCGACGGCGAGGGCGCCGGTCTGTGGGACAACGTGCACGCCATCTACCCGGAGACCGCCCTCACCGAGGGGCCGGTGTCCTGGAGCATCACCGAGCGGGTCACCGAGGTGATGGTCCAGGTCCACAACATGTACGCGCAGCCACCGATCCGCAGCCTCGAACTCACCGAACTAGCAAGGGCGTTGCTCAGCGAGTCCACCCACCTCCTGGGCAACGAGCAGATGGCGCCCGCGCCCAACTCCGACGGAAAACGCGGCATGCAACTCAGGGGAATCGAGGTCAAGTTGCGCCGCGCCCGCGCTCTCGTCGACGAACAGCCGGGCACCGCCTACTCGTTGACCCTCGACGTACTGGGCCAGCTCGACGCACTCGCCCGGGCCCGCGACGCCGCCACGGTCCAGGGAGTGTGACCCTGTGCTGATCTTCGCGGCCTCCGACAAGGGAGGCACGGGCCGCTCCGTCACCAGCGCCAACCTCGCCTACCAGCGGGCGCTCATGGGCGACGACGTCTGCTATCTCGACTTCGACTTCGGCTCGCCCACCGCCTCCGCCGTCTTCGACGTGCCCGAGGCCCGCGAGGCCGCCGAGGACCGCGGGCTGCACTCCTACCTGATAGGCGAGATCAGCGAGCCGGTCAGGATCGACGTCTGGGCGGACACCGAACACCGCGTCCTGCGCAACCAGCCGCCCGGGGCAGGCCGGTTGATCCTCATGCCCGGTGACCTCAGCGGCGGCGAGTTCGCCACCTCCGGCGACAACCTGCGCCGCTGCGTGGACCTGCTCCTGCGCCTCAACGGCGAGTTCGACCTGATCGTCGTCGACCTCAGCGCCGGCCGCAGTTACGCCGTCGACATGGTCCTCGCGGCCACCTCGCAGCGGGCGATGAGCGGCGTCCTGGCCCGCTGGCTGGTCTTCCACCGCTGGACCCGCCAGCACGTGGAGGCCGCGGCCAGCCTGGTCTACGGCAAGCGCGGCATCCTCGCCGGCGGCGTCGCCCGCGGCCACGACGAGGACACGCTGCGCGGTGCCATCCGCTTCGTACGGGCCGCCGTACCCGATCCCGACTCGGCGCTGTGGTCGCAGGCCACGCCCACCCAGTCGGCGTGGATGGAGCAGTGCGACACCGAGTTGAAGCATCTCGCCTCGCACCACGGCATCGGCTACAGCCAGGTGCTCGGCTCGGTGCCGCTGGAGCCGGTGCTCCAGTGGCGGGAGCAACTCATCACCGACGAGGACGTGTTGGACAGCCAGATCGCCACCATGGAGACCTGGCAGGCACTGAGCGACCTGGCCGCGCGGCTGACCGACGACAAGTACTGGGAGGAGGCATGACGGAGGCCGTCTTCCGGGAGACCACCGCGGACCCGCGCACCCAGTCCGTGCCGCTGGCCCATCTCTCGCTGGAGCTGGGTCACCTCTACATGGAGGACTTCGAGGCGGGCCCCGGGCGGCTGCGCGAGCACTTCGCCGAGGTCCGGATCTGGGTGGACGCGGCCCGCGCCTCCGCAGCCCGCCGCACCGGCGGCAAACGCCCCCGCATCAGCACCTGTTTCCTGATCGACGACTACTTCACCCGCTTCTCCACCCCGGCCGAACTCGTCCCGCTGGTCCTGGACGAGGCCGAGAAGGCCGGGCTCGTCATCGACTACCTCGCCCGCGAGTCGGGCTGCGCGGTCGCCGACCGGATCGAGCTCGCCGAGTCCGTCATGCACCGCCTCGTCGAGTCACCGCCGCCCGGCAGCCACGGCTCCCGCCCACCGGTCAGCCAGACCGGCTGGCTCGCCAACGGCGAGCGCACCACCCCAACGCGCAGCGCCCTGGCGGAAATTGTCACCTGGCAGCCGCCGCACGAGACCGCGGCCCGCAACCACTCGGTCTTCATGGACGTCGAGTTGTGGTCCGAGACGGACAAGGGCCGCCTGTGGTCCTGCCCGTTCCTGGCCGCCGTCTGGCAGTTGGCCCGCCTGGGTCTGCTACGGCACCTCGGCGAGCCGGTGCTGGTGCCGCAGCAGTGGACCGGCGGGGACTTCCCGCTCGACTGGGACCGGCTGCCGCCGCTGCTCAAACTCAGCGACACCCGCGTCCCGTTCAGCGCGTACCGCACCTGCACGCTGATGGCGAACCGGTTCGTCGCCGTGGAAGACGCCGTACGGCTCATCCTCGACCAGATAGACGTGGACTCCGTGGCGCTCGAACAGGTCGCCAAACGGTCCGCTGGCGAAGGCGTCGCGGTACCGGAGGCGGTGGCCCAGCGCGCCACCTACGTGTTCTACGAGGAGCCCGCCAACTCGGTGTCACCCGACGGGACTTGACATGACGACCCCCGGACAGCAGACGCGCCCGGTCCTCGCCTGCGGCGAGGTGCGCACCGGTCTGCTGCCGTCCTTCCAGGCGCTGGACGGCCGCGCCGCCGCCCAACTCCTGCGGCTGCGCGCCGACGAACACGTCCGGGTCTCCGAGCGGCCCAACCTCTACGCCCTCTCGCCCGAGGTCCTCACCGGCGTGGACTGCCGGCTGCCCACCTCGAACGGCGCCAAGGTCCGGGCCGTCGGTACGGTGGCCGCCCGCGCGGCGCTCACCGAGGGCCGTGTCGTGCAGTCCACCGCCTACTTCAGCGCCCCGGCCGCCGGACCCGACGTACGCCGGCCCTGGGGGCACTACCTCGTGCGCCCCGGAGTCGTCGAGCCGTTCGGGAAACTGCCCGAACAGGCCACCGCGGAGGGCGTGTTGCGCGGTGGCGGGCGCGGCGAACTGGACCTGGGGATGATCGCCGAGGGGCTGCTCGCACAGTTGGTGCGGCACCCGCTCCTCGACCACAAGGCGCCTTTCAAGTCCCGCCGCACGTACCTGCGTTGGGCGGCGCGGCGGGCGCCGGAGGGTGAGGGGGCGACGCTTGACCGCTTCACGTTGGCCGAAGACGGCCTGCGGACGGTGGAGTTGAGGGTGCCGGACGGCACCGAGGCGGTCGCGGTCGCGGGGCTCTGCGAAGACCTCGCGTTGCACGACTGGCTTTTGACGACGGTGGTGCACATGCTGGAGAACAGCCGGCTCGGTGCGGCGGACGGGCCCGCGGCGGTCCTGGCGCTGCGCCCCGCGGTGGATCACCTGCTGCATCTGTGGATGCCGCGCGCGCACGTGGACCGCACGCTGGGACACCTGTGGGACGTACTGGAGCGGGAACCGGGCTTCAGCCGCCAATGGGAGAACCTTCGCCAGCGTATCCGGGACCAACTGGCCATACAGGCCATCCCGTTGCTGCACCAGGCGCTGAGCACGCGCTGACGGGGCGGCACGAACCGCATATCCGACGGGGGAGAGGTTCACATGAACGGAGTGACGACAACAGGGGCAGGGCCAGGGGCCGTTCCACAGCCGGATCAGCAGGCCCAGCGTGGATCGAGGCTGTTCATCAGGACAGGGTTCGCGATCTTAGCGGGGGTCGCCGCCTTCTTCGTGACCAACGTCCTGAACGAGGACGACGGTGAACTGTGGCAGTGGACGATGTCCATCGTCCTCGGCTGCGCGACGCTGATCGTGCAACTGCTCGTGGACTTCGGCGAGCGGCTGGAGGCCGTCCAGGAGAGCCAGAAGCGGCGCATCCGGGACATGAAGGACAGCCTGTCCAGCCACCACACCGAGATGCGCGCGGCGGTCGACGAGAGCTTCGCGAAGATCAACGCGGCGACCGAGCTGTACAGCAAGGTCGACGGTTCGGTGCTGCGCTCCGACGAGGTGACCCGGCTGGTGCTGGGCTACACGAAAGTCGGCGAGCAGGGCGCGGACATCGTGAAGGCCTTCGCCGAGGAGGAGTTGGGCCGCCTCGCGCTGCTCATGGAGAACCTCGGCAACGGCACGGCGGACTGCCCCGGCGAGAACCACGAGTGGCTGATCGACCTCACCAAGTGCGTCAAGCGGACGCTCTACGCCACCAGCACGTCCGTCGACCGCGACTTCTGGTCGAGCGAGCCCGCGGGGCGGTATCTCGCCGCTCAGGAGACGGCGATCAGGACGCGGGGCGTGAAGATCCGGCGCGTGTTCCTCGTCGACAAGGAGGAAGAGATCACCCCCGGCCTCCGCCTGCTCTGCGCAAGACACTGCAGGTCCGGGATCGACGCGCGTGTCGCGGTCCGCGCCCTGCTGGAACCGACCGCCCAGATGAACTCGTTGAACGACTTCATCATCTTCGACGGAGAACTCTCCTACGAGACCGAGCCCGACATCCGGGTCATGCCGGCCAAGACGACGCTGAAGATGACGCGCGAGCACGTGGAGGAGCGCGTCAACCGCTTCAACGTCCTGTGGGAGGCGACGGAACCGGAACCGCAACGGGATCCGGAACCGGAGCCGGACGGAGGAAGGGCGGTCACACATCCCGCCGGTCAACGGCAACAACCGTGACCACCGCAGCGACCGCGGCCCACACCGCGAACACGGTCCACGCGCCGGCGACGGTCGTCGGATACCGCTCGGCCAACGTGTAGGGCATGCGGCCGTAGTCGACCTGTACGAGTCGGTCCCAGGCGTTGAAGGGCAGGGCGTTGCGGACGCAGGCCGTCCAGTGGTAGCGCTCGGTGACGAAGGTGGGCAGGAGGACCAGGAGGCCGGTCGCGAGGACCATCGTCGTGGCGCTGTGCCGGATCAGCGCGCCCATGGCCATGCCCACCAGCGCGGACACCGGGGCGAGCAGTGCCGACGCGACGACCACCCGCAGGGCGCCGGGGTAGCTGATCGACAGGCCCAGGCCGCGCCCGGACAGGATCGCCTGGGCCGCCGCGAAGGAGGCGGACGCGACGACCGCGCCGTACGCCGTCATGACCGCGGTCACCACGGCCGCCTTCGCCGACATCAGCGCCCGGCGGTCCGGCACGGCCGCGAAGGTCGTGCGGATCAGCCCCGTCGAGTACTCGCCTACGACCGTGACCGCGCCGACGCTCGCCGCCGTGAGGATCAGGATCAACGCGGCACCGTCGGTGAAGGCGTCGAACAGCGCGTTGTTGGCGAAGTGGGCGCGCATCACCGTGTTGTAGTGCGGATAGTCGACGTAGTCGGCGCGTGCCGCGTTGGCGTTGAAGGCGATCACGACGAGGGTGCTGACGCCGAGCGCCCAGTAAGTGGAGCGGAGGGAACGGAGTTTGAGCCACTCGGCGGCCAGCAGATCGCCGAAGCGCGGGACGGGCACGGTCACGGGAACGGTCGTCATCGGGAGTCTCCGGCCAGGTATTCGACGCTGTCGGCGGTCAGTTCCATGAAGGCCGCCTCCAGAGAGGCGTGCTCGGTGGTCAACTCCCACAACAGGAAGCCGTGTTCGTGCGCCAGTTCACCGATACGACTGGCGCTGACCCCGGTGACCTTCAGCGTCTCCTCGTCGCACGGAGCCACCACCGCGCCCTCCGATGCCAGTACGGCGGCCAGCGCGCCCGCGTCCGGAGTCCGCACGGTCACCGTCGGCGCCGTACCGCGTGCGGCGAATTCTTCGAGGCTCTCGGCGGCGATCAGTTCGCCCCTGCCGATGACGATGAGCCGGTCGGCCGTGTTCTCCATCTCGGACATCAGATGGCTGGAGACGAAGACCGTACGACCCTCCGCCGCCAGTTTCCGGAACAGGCCCCGCACCCACAACACCCCTTCCGGATCAAGCCCGTTGAGCGGTTCGTCGAAGAGGAGGACGGGCGGGTCGCCGAGCAGGGCGGTCGCGATGCCGAGCCGCTGTTTCATACCGAGCGAGTAGCCGCCGACCCGGCGCCGGGCCGCCGCCCCGGTGAGCCCGACCTCGGTGAGCACCTCCTCCACCCGCCCCGCGGCGATCCGGTTGCTCAGGGCGAGTGCCCGCAGATGTGCCCGCGCGGACCGCCCGCCGTGCACATCGCCCGCGTCGAGCAGCGCACCGACGTGGCGCAGCCCGCGCGGATGCCGGCGGAAGTCGTGACCGCTGATGGTGGCGGTGCCGGTGGTCGGCTCGACAAGTCCCAGCAGCATCCGCAGAGTTGTCGTCTTGCCGGCGCCGTTCGGGCCCAGGAAGCCGGTGACGTGCCCGGGCTGGACGGTGAAGGACAGTTCGCGTACGGCGGTGGTGGGGCCGTACCGCTTCGTGAGTTCGTTGACTTCGATCACGGGACCACGGTTTCGCGGGCGGCCGGTCCCCGGCATCGGCCGGGCGCTGACATTCGTCCGGCGTCGATGTCGACCCTGGTTGTACGTCTCCGGGCCGATGACCGCACCCGCTCCGCGCTCTTACGATCGCTGCATGCCCGCCACCCCGCCGCTGCCCCTGCTCAAGCGTGTGCCGCCGGGCGTCTGGACAGGCGTGCCCTGGACCTACGGCACGCTGTTCGCGATCCGCTCCTTCTTCCACCTGCCCTTCATGCCGACCGACCCCTTCCCGCCGACGCCCGACGGCTGGGTGCTGATCGTGTCGGGCAGCGTCCTCGCCCTGTTCGGTTGCGTGGTGCTGCGTCCTCGTCCGCTGCCGGCGCTCGGGCTGCTGCTGGCGGGGACGTACGCCGTGACGCTGGGCCTGAACGGGCTGACCCTGGGCCTGATCCACTACGCGGCGATCGATGTCGCCGTGGGCTGGACAGCCGCGAGCACCAGCCGCCGCCGAGGCCTCACCGCCCTCGCCCTGGCCATCGCCGTGCTGCCCGCCTACCAACTCACCCGGACGGGCCTCGGACGCCCCCTTCTGGCCCTCTACGACAACGGCCGGGGCGACTGGCAGAGTTGGTCGGCGCTCGCCCTCACGGCCGTCGTCGCCTGGCTGATCGGCAACTCCGTCCGGCAGAACCGCGCTTACACCGAGCGGCTCACCACCCAGGCCGCGACGCAGGCCGTCACCGCCGAACGTCTGCGTATCGCACGGGAGATGCACGACACCGTGGCCCACAGCATCGGCATCATCGCCCTTCAGGCGGGCGCGGCGGCCCGGGTCACCACGACCCAGCCGGAGGCCGCGCGGGAGGCGATGCGGGCGGTCGAGCACGAAGGCCGGGTGACGCTGGCCGGACTGCGCCGCATGCTGGTCGCGCTGCGGGCGGCCGACGCGGCACCCTTGCTGCCCGCCGGCCTCGGTGACGTGGACCGACTCGCCGCCACGACCACGGCGGCCGGGGTGCGAGTCGACGTGCGGCGGCTCGGCGAGCCGCGTCAACTCCCGCCCGACGTGGACCTGTCGGCGTTCCGCATCGTCCAGGAGTCCGTCACCAACGTCGTACGGCACGCGGGCACGCGGACCTGCCGGGTCACCCTCGACTACCGCGAGGACGAACTCGCCCTTGAGGTCACCGACGAGGGCCGGGGGCACGGCACCTCCACCGACACCGGGTTCGGTCTGGCCGGGATGCGCGAGCGAGTCGCCCTGCTCCATGGGGAGTTCACGGCGGCACCGCGTCCGGGCGGCGGCTTCCGGGTGGCGGCGCGACTGCCGGTACCGGCGGAGGTGGTCGCCCGATGACGGTCCGCGTCGTCCTGGCAGACGACCAGCAGCTCATCCGTACGGCACTGCGGATGGTGATGGCCGACATCGAGGACATCGAGGTCGTCGGAGAGGCGAGTACGGGCAGGGAGGCGGTACGGCTTACGGAGCAACTCGCCCCGGATGTCGTGGTGATGGACATCCGCATGCCGGGGATGGACGGCATCGAGGCGACGAGCACGATCACCGCGAGTTCCTCGACGGCCCGAGTCGTCGTCCTCACGACCTTCGACGACGACGATTACGTCTACGGCGCGTTGCGCGCGGGCGCGTCCGGGTTCCTGGTCAAGGACATGGCCCTGGACGACATCATCGGCGCGGTACGGGTGGTGGCCGCAGGGGACGCCCTGATCGCCCCGAGCGTGACCCGGCGCCTGATCCACGACTTCGCGTCGTCCCGCCCCGAACCGGTCCGGGTGCAGCGGGAGTTGACGGGCATCACGGAGCGGGAACGCGAGGTGCTGACGCTGGTCGGCTCCGGGCTGTCCAACACGGAGATCGCGGCCGAGCTGCACATCAGCGTGGCCACGGCGAAGACCTACCTGACCCGCCTCTTCACCAAGCTGGACGCGAGAGACCGCGTCCAGTTGGTGATCCTCGCCTACGAGGCGGGGCTGGTCTCAGTGGGATAGCGGCCCTGCCCTGAAAACGCTTCGCCCGTGCTCGTCCCGTCGGGTACGGTCGCGAGGTTGTTTTCACTGCTGGGAGGCCGTTGTGGCGAGTCGTATCGGTGAGCTGGTGCTCGGTTGTCGTGACCCCGAGCTGCTGGCGCGGTTCTGGTGCGAGGTCCTGGACTTCGTCGTGCTCGAACGCGAGGACGGCGAATGGGTGGAGATCGGGACGCCCGAGGGGTTCGGCGGCCCGCATCCCACGCTCTTCTTCAGCCGCAGGGACGAGCCAGAGCCCGGCAAGTCCCGGCTGCACATCGACGTCAACCCCACCGACCGCGACCAGGCCGCCGAGCTCGAACGCCTGCTGAAGCTCGGCGCGCGCCCGGCCGACATCGGTCAGACGGGGGAGGAGCAGTGGCATGTCCTGGAAGACCCCGAGGGCAACGAGTTCTGCCTGCTCAAGGCCCGCATCAACCCCCTCTGACGCGGGGACCTAGGAGCGCGGCGAGCCGACGAACTCCGTCCAGGCATCGGCTCCGACCACGATCACCGGCCCACCAACAGACACCTTCCCCGCCGATTCGATCAGGGTCAGGGACGCCTCAGGCGACGGCGCGGCGGCCCTGAGTGGATCGTATGCCGTGTACACGCGCTTCATCACAGCCGGATCGTCCAGGAGGTTCCCCGAATACACCGCCTCTGTACAGGCGGTTGGCGGGGCGTCGTCGAACTCCATGAGCCGTAGATCTCCGGTCATGACGGCGTACGCCCCGGCCGAGTACGGCAGGACCTGGACCAGCACCGTTCGCTCGCGTGCGAGTGCCGCGATGTGATCCAGCTGCCTGGCCATGGCAGCGGCCCACCGACCGGAACGCGCAACGAGTTCTCGTGCGGGATCGCCCAATACACGGGCCGTGTTGCGTCCTTGAGGATGCGCGACCGGTCCATTCGACCGTCCACCTTGTCCGCGATGTACTCCTCCGTCTGCAACAGGCCCAGGACCAGCGCGTGCGGGAACTCGCAGATCTTCGTCGCCAGCGCCTCCAGCTCCGCCGCCTTCGCGAAGTAATCGGCGTACCGCCTGTCGTTGATCAGGCCGATGCAGAGGCGCTCGAAAATACCGTCGGTTTGCAGAATCTCGTCGAACCGGATGGCCAGCTCCATCTGCGGTTTGCGAATGACCTGTTCGAATTGGCCGATATAAGCGCCAGAGACAAAAACGAGCGCCCCCCAACTGCGCCTGCGAGAGCCCCATTTCCTCACGCCGTCGTCTCAGCTCAGCCCCGAAGAACTCCCAAGCCGCCAGCCGTGAACCGTTGGCCATAGCCAACCACCTTGGTCTGCACCGGAGTTGTCGTCGACAGACTCCTGCCGAGTGTAGGGGGAGGAGGGGCACTCCGGAGACGGGAAGCGTGAAAGTCGAAAAGGGAGGGGAGTCAGGTGTGGGCACACTGCTTGGAGGTGAGGGAAATCTTGGTGGAATTCCGGATTCGGGTGCGAGGAGAGCGATGAAGCCGCCTGTCGGATCGGTCGCCGTGGACACCCGTAACGGGAGAGTGGGCATCGTCATGGGGCATGAGGGGCCTTATGTTCAGCTGCGCCCGTACGGCGGCGGGCGGGAGTGGGACGTCGAGCCGGCGGCCGTGCGGTGCGCGACCCCGGCCGAGCGGCTGAGCGCGGCGACCGCGTACGCGAACGCCCGCAGTCGCGGTGAGGTGCCTTGAAGCGCCGATGCGCCGATGCGTCGTGGCGCCACAGGGCCGTAGGGGACAATGCATGGCATGAGTCTGTTCCGCGACGACGGCATCGTGCTGCGCACCCAGAAGCTGGGTGAGGCGGACCGGATCATCACGCTGCTCACGCGGGGTCACGGGCGGGTACGCGCGGTGGCGCGCGGGGTGCGGCGGACCAAGTCGAAGTTCGGCGCCCGGCTCGAACCCTTCTCCCATGTGGACGTGCAGTTCTTCGCGCGGGGGAGCGAACTGATCGGCCGCGGGCTGCCGTTGTGCACCCAGAGTGAGACCATCGCTCCGTACGGTGGCGGAATCGTCGCCGACTACGCGCGGTACACCGCCGGTACGGCCATGCTGGAGACGGCCGAGCGGTTCGCCGACCATGAGGGCGAGCCCGCCGTTCAGCAGTATCTGCTGCTCGTGGGCGGGCTGCGGACGCTGGCCGGCGGGGAGCACGCTCCGCATCTCATCCTCGACGCGTTCCTGCTGCGTTCCCTCGCCGTCAACGGATACGCGCCAAGCTTCGGTGACTGCGCGAAGTGCGGGATGCCGGGACCGAACCGGTTCTTCTCCGTGGCGTCGGGCGGGGTCGTCTGCGCCGACTGCCGGGTGGCCGGGAGCGTCGTACCCTCACCGCAGGCCCTGGAACTCCTCGGTGCGCTGCTTACGGGAGACTGGGAGACGGCGGACGCGTGCGAGGCGCGGCATGTGCGCGAGGGCAGCGGGCTGGTGTCCGCCTATCTGCACTGGCATCTGGAACGCGGACTCCGTTCGCTGCGGTACGTGGAGAAGTCGTAGCAGGGCGTAGTGAGTTGGCGTAGCAAGTCGTAGCAAGTCGTAGAAAGAGGAGACGAGAAGCACATGGCCGTACGCGGGATCCTGGGGCGCCAGCGGCGCGAGTACACGGCGCCGGAGCCGCACCCGTCGGGGGCCACCGCACCGAAGCTGCCCGGTGAGCTGATTCCGAAGCACGTGGCGATCGTCATGGACGGGAACGGGCGGTGGGCGAAGGAGCGGGGGCTGCCGCGCACCGAGGGCCACAAGGTCGGCGCCGAGCGGGTGTTGGACGTGCTTCAGGGTGGCGTCGAGATGGGCGTCGGCGCGATCTCGCTGTACGCCTTCTCCACCGAGAACTGGAAGCGGTCGCCCGACGAGGTCCGCTTCCTCATGAACTTCAACCGCGACTTCATCCGCAAGACCCGCGACACCCTCGACGAACTCGGCATCCGGGTGCGGTGGGTGGGCCGTATGCCCAAGCTGTGGCGGTCGGTCGCCAAGGAGCTCCAGATCGCGCAGGAGCAGACCAAGAACAACGACGCGCTCACGCTGTACTTCTGCATGAACTACGGCGGCCAGGCCGAAATCGGCGACGCGGCGCGGGCGTTGGCGGAGGACGTGAAGGCCGGCAGGCTCGACCCGTCCAAGGTCAACGAGAAGACCCTCGCGAAGTATCTGTACTACCCGGACATGCCGGACGTGGACCTGTTCCTGCGCCCCAGCGGCGAGCAGCGCACCTCCAACTTCCTTCTCTGGCAGAGCGCTTACGCCGAGATGGTCTTCCAGGACGTGCTGTGGCCGGACTTCGACCGGCGTGACCTGTGGCGTGCCTGCGTCGAATTCGCCCAGCGGGACCGGCGGTTCGGCGGCGCGGTGCCGAACGAGAAGCTGCTCGCGATGGAACAGGCGATGCGGGGAAACGAGTAACACCCTCGTCGGATTCGGGCGTTACTATCACGGCTCGTCACCGCACAACGGGGAGGGGCCGTGATGGAGCAGGGACAGCGCGTCGGGCAACACGTGAGCGAAGTGGTGCTGGAGTACCAACTCCGGCTGGAGGACATGACCGAGGCCGTCCGGCTGCTGTTCCGCAAGCGCGGCCGGGCCGGGTTCACCCACCACCCCGCCTTCCTCGCGGTCGTGATGGTGCTGGGCGTGCTCCTGCTGACCGCGGGCCTGGCGGGCGGCGACGGCATCGGCTTCGCCTTCGGCATGGCGCTCATCGCCTGGCCGCTGCTGATGCTCCGGGTGCCCGGCATGACCGCCCGCCAACTGCTGCGGGCCAACCAGCACCACGGCGTGATGCGGGTGACCGTCGCCGAGGAGGGCGTGCGGATGGTCAGCACGCACATCGACTCGCGCATGTCCTGGGCCAATTACGGCAGTTACGCCGAGACGGACCACTGCTTCGTGCTGCGCAGCCCCGACCGCATCGGAGCCTGCGCGATGGTCATCGTCAAGCAGGGAGCCACCGCACCACAGGACGTGGACCGCCTGCGCGCCCTGCTGAACACCAAACTGCCCCGCGTCTGAGCCCCGTAGGGGGGCGGGGCTGTATCGATATGCGGCTCCGCCGCGTGGGCGCGCCCAGCCCCCACCGGGCCCGCACGCTATCCGCTCAGCCGGCGGAGCACTCCGCACAAGTGCCGAAGATCTCGACAGTGTGCGCCACATTGACGTACCCGTGCTCCGCCGCGATCGCCTCCGCCCACTTCTCCACCGCGGGCCCTTCCACCTCCACCGCCTTGCCGCACACCCGGCACACCAGGTGGTGATGGTGATCGCCCGTGGAGCAGCGGCGGTACACGGATTCGCCCTCGTCCGTGCGCAGGACGTCGACCTCACCGGCGTCGGCGAGGTTCTGGAGGGTGCGGTAGACCGTGGTCAGGCCCACCGAGTCACCCTTGTGCTTGAGCATGTCGTGGAGTTCCTGGGCGCTGCGGAACTCGTCGACCTCGTTGAGTGCCGCCGACACGGCGGCACGCTGGCGGGTGGATCGTCCCTTAACGGGCGGGCCGGCCGTCGTCACCGTTGCCTCCTCACGTCTGCACTTTGCCGAGCCATTGTGCCAGCCCGGACTGTGCGTGGTCAGACGCCGACCTCGTCGGCGGCCCCCCGGGTGGCTGGAATCGCGCACTCCACCGGGTCCCCGGCCGGTCGCGCGGCGGCCGCGGCCCGGGCCCGGCGCCTCGCCAGCGGAGTCGCCAGCGCGGTGAGGGCGATGAACGCGGCGATCGTCAGGAGCACGATCGTCGCGCCGGGCGGGACGTCCTGGTAGTACGAGGTGACGGTGCCGCTGACCGTCACGGTCACGCCGATCACGCCCGCGATCGCCAGCGTCGCCCCGAAACTGCGGGTGAGCTGCTGTGCGGCGGCGACCGGCACCACCATCAGCGCGGACACCAGGATCAGGCCCACGACCCGCATCGCGACGGTGACCGTGACGGCCGCGGTGACCGCCGTCAGCAGGTTCAGGGCACGCACGGGCAGTCCGGTGACCCGCGCGAACTCCTCGTCGTGGTTCACGGCGAACAGCTGCCGCCGCAGACCCAGGGTGACCACGATCACGAAGGCCGCCAGGATGCCGATCGCCGTCACGTCGGACTGCGAGACCGTGGAGAGCGAGCCGAAGAGATACGAGCTCAGGTTGGCGTTCGAGCCGCCCGGCGCGAGGTTGACGAACATCACACCGCCCGCCATACCGCCGTAGAAGAGCATCGCGAGGGCGATGTCGCCGCGGGTCTTGCCGTACCAGCGGATCAGTTCCATCAGGACCGAGCCGAGGACGGAGACGGCGGTGGCCATCCAGACCGGGGAGGCGTTCAGCAGGAAGCCGAGGCCCACGCCGGTCATCGCGACGTGGCCGATGCCGTCGCCCATGAGGGGCTGGCGGCGCTGGACGAGGTAGATGCCGATCGCGGGGGCGGTGATGCCGACGAGGACGGCGGCGATGAGCGCCCGCTGCATGAAGGCGTAGTCGAGGATGTCCATCAGCTCAGCAGTCCCGTGCGGATCGGTTCGGCGTCCGCCGAGTGCGGGTGTACGTGGTCGTGGCCGGGCAGCGCGTGCTGGCCGAGCGCGCGCGGTGGCGGGCCGTCGTGCTGGACGCAGCCGTCGCGCAGGACGACCGCGCGGTCGATCAGGGGCTCCAGCGGGCCGAGTTCGTGCAGGACGAGCAACACCGTTGTGCCTTCGGCGACTTGGCGGGTCAGGGTGTCCGCCAGCACCTTCTGGCTGGCCAGGTCGACGCCCGCCATCGGCTCGTCCATGATGAGGAGTTCGGGTTCGGCGGCGAGCGCGCGGGCGATCAGCACGCGCTGGTGCTGGCCGCCGGAGAGCGCGTCGACCGAGTCCTTGGCGCGGTCCTCCATCCCGACCAGCTCCAGGGCGTGCCGTACGGCCTCGTGGTCCGCCTTGCGCAGCAGGCCGAAGCGGGCGCGGGAGAGGCGGCCGGACGCGACGATCTCGGTGACCGTGGCGGGCACCCCGCCCCCGGCCGTCGTGCGCTGCGGTACGTAGCCCACGCGCCGCCAGTCCCTGAAGGCGCGGCGCGGGGTGCCGAACAGCTCGATCTCGCCCCCGCTGAGCGGGACTTGGCCGATGATCGCGCGGATCGCGGTCGACTTGCCGGAGCCGTTGGCGCCGAGCAGCGCGACGACCTCACCGCGCCGCACGGTGAGGTCGATGCCGCGCAGGACGGGGCGCGAGCCCAGCTCTGCGCGGACTCCACGCAGCGATATGACGGGCTCGCCCACTGTGTCCTCCGGACTGCTGTAGGTCACTTGTAGATCACTTGGTTCCCAGGGCCGTCTGAAGCGCCTTGAGGTTGGCCTGCTGGACCGAGAAGTAGTCCTTGCCGCGGGACTTCTTGGTGATGCCCTCGATCGGGTCGAGGACGTCCGTCTTCAGGTTCGCGTCCGCGGCGATGGTCTTCGCGGTCTTGTCGCTGACGAGCGTCTCGTAGAACACCGTGGTGACGCCGTCGGCCTTCGCCATCTTCTCAAGGTCCTTCACGCGCTCGGCACTGGGCTCCGACTCGGGGTCGAGGCCGTTGATGGCCTCCTCGGTGAGGCCGTAGCGCTCGGCGAGGTAGCCGAAGGCGGCGTGCGTGGTGATGAACACCTTGGTCCTGGTGTTCGCGAGGCCCGTCCTGAACTCGGTGTTGAGCGCGTCCAGCTTCTTGACCAGGGCCGCGGTGCGCGTCTTGTAGTCGGCCGCGTTCTTCGGGTCGGCCTTCTCGAAGGCCTTGCCGACGCCCTCGGCGACCTGGGCGTAGCGCACCGGGTCGAGCCAGATGTGGGGGTCGAGGCCGGCCAGCTCGTCGTTCTTCGAGGTGTCGTGCGAGGCCGCGTGGCCGCCGACCTCGTTGCCGTGCTTCTCCTCCGTGGTCAGGGAGGCCGCGTCGATCTTCGTCTTGACCTCGGACTGGCTCACCGCGTCGTCGACGGCGGGCTGGAGGTTCTTGAGGTAGAGCACCGCGTCGGACTCCCCGAGCGCGGCCGTCTGCTGCGCGCTGATCTCCAGGTCGTGCGGTTCCTGGCCGGGCTTCGTCAGGCTGGTGACGTGGACGTGGCTGCCGCCGATCTGCTCGGCGAGGTACTGGAGCGGGTAGAACGCCGCGACGACGTCGAACTTGTCCGTGTTGGCCGCGGCCGCGGTGTCGGTGGAGCAGGCGGAGAGGGTCCCGAGACCGAGGGCGGTGGCCGCGGCGATGGCGATCCCGGATATGTGGCGTCGTCGTACGTTCATGACAGTCATTTTCAACTGACATGGAAACCGTTGTCAACAAGCGCCGGGTGAGGAACCGATTTGATACGGGGGTAGGCCGCGCCGGTAACCTAAGTCATTCGCCCGCCCGTCTCCCGACCGCCACCCCTCACCGAGGCGCTTCGCGCCGCCCCTCCTTACCGTCCATTCGTCATGAAGAGAGCATCGTGGCCGCCGACAAGATCGACACCATCGTCAGCCTGAGCAAGCGCCGTGGCTTCGTATTCCCCAGTAGTGAGATCTACGGCGGCCAGCGCGCCGCTTGGGACTACGGGCCCTTGGGTGTCGAGCTCAAGGAGAACCTGAAGCGCCAGTGGTGGCGCTACATGGTGACGTCGCGCGAGGACGTGGTCGGTATCGACTCGTCCGTGATCCTGGCCCCCGAGGTCTGGGTCGCTTCCGGCCATGTCGCCACCTTCTCGGACCCGTTGACCGAGTGCACCGCGTGCCACAAGCGGTTCCGCGCGGACCACCTGGAGGAGGCGTACGAGGCCAAGCACGGCCGCGCCCCCGAGAAGGGTCTCGCCGACATCAACTGCCCCAACTGCGGCAACAAGGGCCAGTTCACCGAGCCCAAGGAGTTCTCCGGCCTGCTCTCCACCCACCTGGGCCCGACGCAGGACACCGGCTCCGTCGCCTACCTGCGCCCCGAGACCGCCCAGGGCATCTTCACCAACTTCGCCCAGGTGCAGACCACTTCGCGCCGCAAGCCGCCGTTCGGCATCGCGCAGATGGGCAAGTCCTTCCGCAACGAGATCACGCCCGGCAACTTCATCTTCCGGACCCGCGAGTTCGAGCAGATGGAGATGGAGTTCTTCGTCAAGCCGGGCGAGGACGAGAAGTGGCAGGAGTACTGGATGGAGCAGCGCTGGAACTGGTACACCGGCCTGGGCATGCGCGAGGAGAACATGCGGTGGTACGACCACCCCAAGGAGAAGCTCTCCCACTACTCCAAGCGCACCGCTGACATCGAGTACCGCTTCCAGTTCGGCGGCAACGAGTGGGGCGAGCTGGAAGGCGTCGCCAACCGCACCGACTTCGACCTGAACGCCCACTCCAAGGCCTCCGGCCAGGACCTCTCCTTCTTCGACCAGGAGGCCCAGGAGCGCTGGACGCCGTACGTCATCGAGCCCGCCGCCGGTGTCGGCCGCGCGATGCTGGCGTTCCTGCTCGACGCCTACGTCGAGGACGAAGCGCCCAACGCCAAGGGCAAGTTGGAGAAGCGCACGGTGCTGCGCCTCGACCACCGGCTCGCCCCGGTGAAGGTCGCGGTGCTCCCGCTGTCCCGCAACCCCGAGCTGTCCCCGAAGGCCAAGGGCCTCGCCGCCGCGCTCCGTCAGAACTGGAACATCGAGTTCGACGACGCGGGTGCGATCGGCCGCCGTTACCGGCGCCAGGACGAGATCGGTACGCCGTACTGCGTGACGGTCGACTTCGACACGCTTGAGGACAACGCGGTGACGGTTCGCGAGCGCGACTCCATGAAGCAGGAGCGCATCTCCCTGGACCAGATCGAGGGCTACCTCGCGGGCCGCCTGATCGGCGCCTAGGGGCTGAGTTCTGAACCGGACTGCGGGCGGGCTGAGTTGATCAGCCCGCCCGCAGTCTTTTCACGCATGGGGTCTCAACGGCCCTGCAACGACTTCACGTTGTCGCCGAACGTCCAGTTCTTCGAGCCGTCCCAGTTGATCGACCAGGTCATCAGGCCCTTGAGCGAGGTGCCGTAGTGGCGCCACGCCTGGGAGACCAGGGACGGTGACATGTAGCCGCCGCCCGCGCCCGACTGGGCGGGCAGGCCCGGTACTTGCTTGTCGTACGGGACCTTGATCGTCGTACCCTGCACGACCAGGCCCTTGTTGAGGCAGTCGGTCTGGGCGGTGAAGCCCGCGACCGTGCCGGCGGAGTACGAGTCGCCGGAGCAGCCGTACATGCTGCCGTTGTAGTACTGCATGTTGAGCCACCACAGGCGGCCGTTGTCCGCGTACTTCTTCACGATCGGGAGATACGCGCCCCAGATCGAGCCGTACGTGATGCTGCCGCCGGTGACGTACGCGGTCTCCGGGGCCATCGTCAGGCCGAAGCCGGCCGGCATCTGGGCGAGGATGCCGTCGATGATGCGGATCAAGTTGGCCTGGGACGTGGAGAGTTGGCCGATGTTTCCGCTGCCGACCAGGCCCGTCTCTATGTCGATGTCGATGCCGTCGAAGTTGTACTTCTTCAGGATCGGCACGATCGTCGAGACGAACTTGTCGGCCACGGTGGTCGAGCTGAGGTCGATGCCCGCGGCCGCGCCGCCGATCGACATCAGGATCGTCTGGCCGGAGGCCTTCGCCGCGCACATCTCGGCCGGTGTGGCCACCTTCACGCCCGCGTCCATGCCGTCCTCCCACAGGGCCGTTCCGTCGGAGCGGATGACCGGGAAGGCCGCGTTGATCACGTTGTAACCGTGGGTGGCGATCGCGGAGTTGGTGATCGGGGTCCAGCCGAAGGGCGGATGGACGCCGTTGGAGGAGCCGTCCCAGTTCTCCCAGTAGCCCTGGAGGACCTTGCCGGCCGGGCGGGACTTCACGGCGCAGGTGTCGGCCGCGGACGCCGTTGCGGCGATGGGGAGTTGGGCGAGGCAGGCCGTCGTCAGGGCGGCGGCGAGCAGGCGCAGGGCACGGCGAAGCATACGGGCCTCCCGGTGGGGGTGCGGTGAGGTGTCGTAGGCATGACAGTGCGCGTGGTCCAGACCTTTCGTCAAGAGGTCCGTACCGGCCGACCGTGCTGACAAGTATGGAATGACAGATATTGAAATCTGTCATCTGTCATGCCAAGCTGGAACGCATGACGATCCCCACACGCACTCTCGGAACCACCGGCCCCCAGGTCTCCGCCCTCGGCCTCGGCTGCATGGGCATGTCCGCGTTGTACGGCGACGCGGACCGGGCCGAGTCCATCGCCACCATCCACGCCGCCCTCGAAGCGGGCGTCACGCTCCTCGACACCGGCGACTTCTACGCCATGGGCCACAACGAGATGCTGATCGGCGAGGCCCTGCGCGCCGCCCCGGCCGCCCGTCGCGAACAGGCGCTCACCAGCGTGAAGTTCGGGGCCCTGCGCGATCCGCAGGGCGGCTGGAGCGGTTACGACGGGAGGCCCGCCGCCGTGAAGAACTTCGCCGCGTACTCCCTCCAGCGCCTCGGCGTCGACCACATCGACGTGTACCGGATCGCCCGGGTCGACCCCGGCGTACCGATCGAGGAGACGGTCGGCGCGATCGCCGAGCTGGTCGAGCAGGGCTACGTACGGCACATCGGGCTCAGCGAGGTCGGCGCCGACACGATCCGGCGGGCCGCCGCGACCGCGCCGATCGCGGATGTGCAGCTGGAGTACGCGCTGATCACGCGCGGCATCGAGGACCGGATCCTGCCGGTCACCCGTGAGCTGGGCATCTCCGTCACGGCGTACGGCGTGCTGTCCCGAGGGCTGATCTCCGGGCACTTCACGCCCGAGCGGCAGCTCGGGGCGAGCGACTTCCGGGCGCACTCGCCGCGCTTCCAGGGCGAGAACCTCCAGCACAACCTCACCCTGGTCGAGCAGTTGCGGAAGCTCGCCGAGCAGAAGGGCGTCTCCGTCGCCCAGCTCGCCATCGCCTGGGTGCTGTCGCGGGGCGAGGACATCGTGCCGCTGGTCGGCGCGCGGACCCGGGGGCGCCTCACGGAGTCGCTGGGCGCCCTGGACGTCGTACTGGACGCGGCGGACCTGGCCGCGATCGAGGCGGCCGTACCGGCGGACTCGGCCCTCGGTGACCGCTACCCGTCGGCGATGATGGCGCACCTCGACAGCGAGCGCTGATCCGTCCTGCGGGTACGGTCTTCGTCATGGCAGCGAGCGAGACCCTGACCGCCGAGCGCATCCTCGAAGCGACCGAGGAGGTGCTGCGCCGCCACGGCCCGGCGAAGGCCACCGTGGTGGACGTGGCCCGCGCGCTCGGCGTCAGCCATGGCACCGTCTACCGGCACTTCCGCACCAAGGCGGCGCTGCGGGAGGCGGTCACCAAGCGCTGGCTGGACCGGACTTCGCAGGCGCTGTCCCGTTTCGTGACGGAGGACCGCGATCCGGAGGCCCGGGTGCGGGACTGGCTGGCGGGGCTGTTCGACGCCAAGCGGCTCAAGGCGGGCGGCGATCCCGAACTCTTCGCCACGTACTCGGTCCTCGCCGAGGAGGCGGGCGAGGCCGTCGGCGAGCACATCGACGAACTGACCGGGCAGCTCACCGCGATCGTCCGGGCCGGCGTCGGGAGCGGTGTCTTCACCGTCCCCGATTCGGCCGTCGCCGCCCGCGCCGTCTTCCAGGCCACCGGCCGTTTCCACGATCCCGCCTATGCGCGGGAGTGGCGGAAGCCGGGCGTGGAGGCCGAGTTCGAGGCGCTGGTGGAGTTGTTGCTGCGCGGGCTGCGCGGCTGAGGATCAGCTGCTCGCCGTGCACCGCCAGAAGTCCCGCATCACCTTCGTCGGGGTCGGGCCCGTCATGGCGACCTGGGTCAGCAGGACCGTGACCGTGCCGGTGGGCGGGACGATGTGGGCCGTGGTGCCGGTGCCGCCGACCCAGCCGTAGCGGCCGGGGACGTTCCACGGGTCGATCGGGGCGACGTCGACCTGGCCGCCGTAGCCCCAGCCCTGGCCCTCCAGGAAGAGGGGCGCGGCCTCGCGCTGGGCGGCCGAGAGGTGGTTCGTGGTCATGCGGCTCACCGAGGTGGGGGTGAGGAGTTCCCCGCCGCCGGCCAGGAGCATGCGGGCGAACGCCAGCCAGTCGTCCGCCGTGGAGACCAGGCCGCCGCCGCCCGAGGGGAAGCGCGGCAGGCGGCTGTAGTCGCCGTCCGGGGTGTCCGTCAGACGCAGGGTGCCGTCCTCGGCCGGGGCGTAGGACGAGGTGAAGCGGTGCCGCTTCGACTCCGGCACCTCGAACCCGGTGTCCCGCATGCCCAGCGGCTCGAAGATCCGCTCCGCCAGGAAGTCGGGGAGGGAGCGGCCCGACACCCGGGCGGCCAGGATGCCCTGGAGGGCGGCCGAGGTGCCGTACAGCCAGGCCTCGCCCGGCTGGTGCAGCATCGGCACCTGGGCCAGCAGGCCCAGCCAGGTGTCCGGGTCCGGCCAGTCCCCGAAGGGGTGGCTGTGGTCCTGCACCGCGAACAGGGCCTGCGCGGCGGGCAGCCCGAAGTCGTCGGGCAGACCCCACCCGGCACGGAAACTGAGCAGGTCCTCCACGGTTATCGGGCGGTCGGCCGGTACGACGTCGTCGACGGGACTCGCGGGTGTGCGGACCACCACCGGCTTCGCCAGCTCCGGGAGCCACTCGGCCACCGGGTCGTCGAGCCCGATGCGGCCCTCGTCCACCAGTGTCAGCAGCGCCGCCGCCATGATCGGCTTGGTGATCGACGCGATCCGGAAGATCGAGTCCCGGGCCATCGGGGCCGAGCCCTCGGCGTCCACCGCGCCGACGGTCACCACCTCGACGTCGGCGCCACGGGCCACGAGACCCACGGCGCCCGGCACCGTCCCGTCCCTGACATAGCGGATCAGGGTCTCGCGCGGTTCACTCATCGGTGGGCCTTCCGGTGCCGGTCGCGGTCGCAGTCGTAGGCGTGCCTACGAGAGATACGACCCGAGCGGCGACGGAAACTCATCGGTGACCCGCGTCGCGCCGCCTAGGCCGCCGACGGGTCCACCGTCGCCTGGTGCTCCTCGGCCAGATGCTCCTCCGCCTTCAGCCAGGGCAGGAACTGCGCGTTCTTCTTCCAGCCGCACGTCTCGCAGCTGATCGTGCGCCTGGCGCCGGTGCGCAGCACCCGGACGACGTGCTCGCGCCCGTGCTGGTCCCAGCGGCTCACCTTGCTCGTGTTGATCTCCAGCATGATGTCTCGCCTCCGTCACAGAGTGTGCAGCAAGACCAACATCAACAGGGCTCAATTCACGGCGAGTTGTCCAAGCTGTGAACATGACATCCCGAGTGCCGTGCGGCATGTCGTCCGGTATGTCATCCGATCGTGCGCGGCAGCCGCAGGCTGAGCAGGCCGGTCAGCACGACCCCGGCCAACTGCACCAACAGCGTTGTCGCCAGGGCGTCCTGCATGCCCATCCCCGGGACCAGGGACAGGAAGAGGGTGCCGAGCGTGGCCACGCCCAGTGCCAGCGCGGACTGCTGGGTGGTGACCATGACGCCGGCGCCCACACCGGCACGGGCGGCGGGCACCTCGGACAGGATGATGCGGAAGATGATGGGGAGTTGGAGCGCCTGACTGGCTCCGGCGACCGCGGCGCCCGGCAGCAGTTCGACGAATCCGAGGTGCGGCCAGGAGCGCCACACGGCCAGCACGATCAGGCCCAGACCCACCGCCTGCACGACCGAACCCGCCGTCACGACCCGTGTGCCGTACCGGGCCACCAGACGCGGCCCGGCGAGCGAGGCGAGGAAGAAGGTCACCGCCAGCGGGACGAGCGCGAGGCCCGCCGCGACCGGGCCGAGACCCGCGCCGCTCTGCAACGCCACCGCGATCACGAACATGAACCCGCTGAAGCCGATCGCGAACGGCACGATCATCACCAGCCCGCGCCGGAGCGAGGTCAGCGCCAGCAGACTCGGCGGCACCAGCGGCGTACGGCCCTGCCGGTCCGCCCTGCGCTCCACCGCGTAGAACGCCGACGCGAGCCCCGGGAACGCGGCCAGCGACAGCCACGTCCACAGCGGCCAGCCCGCCGCCCGGCCCTCGGTCAGCGGCACCAGCAGCGCCAGCAGGGACGCGCCGAGCAGGAAGGTGCCGGGCACGTCCACCGGCTCCGGGTGCTGGGAACGCGTCTCCGGTACGACCTTGGCGGCCAGGAACAGACCGACGATGACGACCGGCACGTTCACCAGGAACACAGCGCGCCAGCCGGTACCGGCGATGTCCGCGGCGACCAGGACCCCGCCGAGGATCTGGCCGGCCACCATGGCGAGGCCGGCGGTCGCGCCGTACAGGCCCATCGCCTTGGCGCGGCGCGGGCCCTGGGTCGTGGACTGGATGGTGGCGAGGACCTGCGGGAGCATCGCCGCGGACGCCGCGCCCTGCGCGATCCGCGCGACGACCAGTGTCCAGGCGGTCGGCGCGAGCCCGCACGCGAGCGAGGTGACGCCGAACGCGGCCATCCCGCCCAGGAACAGCCGGCGGCGCCCGAACAGGTCGCCGAGCCTTCCGCCGAGGACGAGCAGCACGGCGTACGAGACTCCGTAGCCGGCGACGACGAGTTCGAGGACGGCCTCGCTCGCCGAGAGGTCCTTGCCGATGGTCGGCAGGGCCACGTTGACGATGAAGAAGTCGATGAGGGGCAGCGCCGCGGCCAGCAGCACCGTGAACAGCCCGAGGCCGCTGAGCACGGGTGCCGCCGCCGGGGACCTGACGGTGCGGGAAGCGATGGTTTCGGTCACGCTGCCGAGCGTGCGCCTTCCGCGAGACTGGTACCAGAGTGTCCTTATCCTGGTAGCAGGACTACCTGGAAACAGGCTCCGTACAGCGGCAGACTGGAGCGATGACGACGATGGCACAGGAGACGGTGACAGAGCCCGCGGCTGCGACGCCGGCCGATGTGGCGGTCGCTCCGCAGACCGTGTCCACGGTCCGGCGTCATGAGCTGGCCGCCTTCCTGCGCCACCGGCGGGAGCACATCGCGCCCGAGCAGGTCGGCCTGCCGCGCGGCACCCGGCGCCGGACGCCCGGCCTGCGCCGCGAGGAGGTCGCGCAGCTCGCCGCGGTCGGGGTCACCTGGTACACGTGGCTCGAACAGGCCCGGGACATCCAGGTCTCCGTACAGGTCCTGGACGCGTTGGCCCGCACCCTGCTGCTCGACCCGAGCGAGCGCGCCCACCTCTTCCAGCTGGCCGACGCGACCGACCCGCGGCCGGCGACGGTCTGCCCGGTCGTCACGCCCGCCCTGCGGGAGATGCTGGACCAGCTGGACCCGATCCCGGCCTGTCTGCAGAACGCGCGGTACGACATCCTCGCCTACAACCGGACGTACGGAATGCTGCTGTGCGACCTGGACACGGTGCCGCCCGAGGACCGCAACTGCATGATCCTCTCCTACACGCACGAGGACTGGCGGTCGTCGATCGTGCACCTGGAGAAGACCCAACGCCTCATGGCCGCCCGCTTCCGGGGCTCCATGGCGGGCCACCTCGCCGACCCCACCTGGAAGACACTCCTCAAGCGTCTGCGCACGTCCCCCGAGTTCTGCGAGGTCTGGGACCGCCACGAGGTCATGGGCGCCAGCCCCCGCCGCAAGGAGTTCCGCAACACCCACGTAGGCCGCATCACGGTCGACCACACCGACCTGTGGCTGGGCGCGGCAAGGGGCCCACGGATGGTGACGTACGCTCCCGCGGACGAGGAGTCGAGGGAGAGGCTGGAGCGGCTGCACGCGATAGCGCAGGCGAGGTAAGTGCCTTTTGTCTTTAGGCGTTGATACCGGCAGCCTCGCGTACTTCAACAGACGACAACTTGTCAGCCGTACGCTCAGCGGTCCGCCGAGCCCAAGCCCCACTCGTCACCGCCCCCAGCACCAGCACGGCCAGCCCGCACACGACGAGGATCCACCAGCCGGGCCGAGCCGCGGAGACGAACGTGTCCTTGTACGACGACGCCGTCACCCCGGAAGCCAATACCGCCCCGACCACCGCGACCCCGAGCGTCTGCCCCAACTGCCGGCTTGTGGAGGCCACGGCCGCCGCAACCCCCGCCTGAGCCCGCGGCATCCCGGACACCGCCGTGTTGGTGATCGGCGCGTTCACGAACCCGAAGCCGATCCCGAACAGCGCGTACCCGATGAACCGCGAGACGCCGGACGTCTCCGCCTCGAACCCGGCGAACATCACCGCACTGGCCGTCATCGCCGCCCCCGCGATCAGCAGGGATATGCGCGGTCCCCGACTGCCGACCAGCCGCCCGGAGATCGGCGCGCACAGGAACGTGGGAACAGCCATCGGCAGCATCCACAGGCCGGCGTGCAGCGCGTCCAGCCCCACCACGTTCTGCAGATACAGCGTGGACAGGAACAGGAAGCCGCCCAGCGCCGAGAACGCGCTGATGGCGATCACCGTCGCCCCACTGAACGGCGCCGAACGGAAGAAGCGCAGGTCGATGAGGGGTTCGTCGCGTCGCGGCTCGTACCAGAGGAGACCGGCGAGGGCGGCCAGCGCGAGGATCGCGAAGGGCAGGACCGAGGTGAACCCGGAGTCCGGCGCCTCGATGATCGCGTACGTCAGCGAACCGAACAGGGCGATCACCATGAGCTGGCCGACCGGGTCGGCACGGCGGGCCTTGGGCGCGCGGGACTCGGGGATGAACTTCAGCGTGAGCAGCAGCGCGGCCAGGCCCACCGGCAGGTTGATCCAGAAGATCGAGCGCCAGCCGACCGAGTCCACGAGCAGCCCGCCGATCAGCGGACCGGCGGCCATCGATATGCCGACGACCGCGCCCCACACACCGATCGCCCGGGCGCGCTCGCGCGGCTCGGTGAAGGTGTTGGTGATGATCGACATGGCGACCGGGTTGAGCATCGAGCCGCCGACCGCCTGGATCATGCGGAACCAGATCAGCGCGTCCAGATCGGGCGCCACGGAGCAGAGCAGGGAACCGAGGCTGAAGACCACCAGGCCGGAGATGAAGACGCGTTTGCGGCCGATCCGGTCGGCCGTGGAGCCCGCCAGCATCAGCAGAGAGGCCAGGACCAGGGTGTACGCGTCGATCGTCCACTGCAGACCGGAGGTCGAGGCGTGGAGATCGGTCTGCATCGCGGGCAGCGCGACATTCAGGATGGTCACGTCCAGGCTCACGATCAGCAGACTCATGCAGCAGATCGCGAGCACCAGCTGTCGGCGGCGGTGGCTGAGCTCGGGCATGCGAACCATCGTACGCCAAACTCGATAGTGCGGCTAACTAATTACCGATACATGATCCTGCGGCCGAGCACCTGACGCGGTGCGGGACAATGGAGCAATGTCCACGCCCGTCTCCCCGCCCGCGTCCCCGACTGTGACCCCCTTGCGGATCGGTCCGCACACCGTCTCGCCGCCCGTCGTCCTGGCCCCCATGGCCGGGATCACCAACGCGCCCTTCCGCACCCTGTGCAGGGAGTTCAGTGGCGGCAAGGGCCTGTTCGTCAGCGAGATGATCACGACGCGGGCGCTGGTCGAGCGCAACGACAAGACCATGCAGCTGATCCGTTTCGACGCGACCGAGAAGCCGCGTTCGATCCAGCTGTACGGCGTGGACCCGGCGACCGTCGGCAAGGCCGTCCGCATGATCGCGGAGGAGGGGCTCGCCGACCACATCGACCTCAACTTCGGCTGTCCCGTACCGAAGGTCACCCGCAAGGGCGGCGGCTCCGCGCTGCCGTACAAGCGCAACCTGCTGCGGGCGATCCTGAAGGAGGCCGTCAGCGGAGCCGGTGACCTGCCCGTCACCATGAAGATGCGCAAGGGCATCGACGACGACCACATCACCTTCCTCGACGCCGGCCGCATCGCGGTCGAGGAGGGCGTCACGTCCATCGCGCTGCACGGGCGCACGGCCGCCCAGCACTACGGCGGCACGGCGGACTGGGACGCGATCGCGCGCCTGAAGGAGCATGTGCCGGAGATCCCCGTGCTCGGCAACGGCGACATCTGGTCGGCGCAGGACGCGCTGCGGATGGTGCGGGAGACCGGGTGCGACGGGGTCGTGGTCGGGCGCGGGTGCCTTGGGCGGCCGTGGCTGTTCGCCGACCTCGTGGCCGCGTTCGAGGGGCGTCAACAGGACGTCCTGGAGCCGTCGTTGCGCGAGGTCGCCGATGTCATGGTGCGGCACGCGACGCTGCTCGGTGAGTGGATCGGGGACGAGGCGCGCGGGGTCATCGACTTCCGTAAGCACGTCGCCTGGTACCTGAAGGGCTTCGCGGTCGGGAGCGAGATGCGCAAGCGCCTCGCGATCACGTCATCGCTTGAGGAACTCCGGGCCGGGCTGGACGAGTTGGACCTCGACCAGCCCTGGCCCGTGGGCGCCGACGGGCCCCGCGGCCGTACGTCCGGCAACAACAGGGTGGTGTTGCCGGACGGTTGGCTGAAGGACCCGTACGACTGCGCGGGGATCGGCGAGGACGCGGAGCTGGACACGTCCGGGGGCTGAACGCCCTTCGTCGGATACCCGGTTGGCTCAGTTCTTCTTCGGGTGGGGCGTCGAGCCGTACGCCGTGAGGAACTTGTCGCGGAAGTCGCTCATCTTCCACACCGGGGCCTTGTGGGCGGGGCGCAGGCCGTCGGACCAGTTCCAACTGTCGATCTTCTCAAGGACCTTGGGGTCCTTGGCGACGATCGAGATCGGGACGTCACGGCTGGCGTGGTTGCCGCTGACGCGGGCGATCGGCTGGTGGTCGCCGAGGAATACGAGCACGGTGTTGTCGTTGCCGTAGCGCTCCAGCCACTGGGTGAGGGAGTTCACCGAGTACTGGATCGACTTGCCGTACTCCTGGCGGGACTTGGTGGTGTCGGCGATGACGCTGGACGCCTTGTTGCCGTCCTTCTCGATCGAGTCGAAGATCGAACCGTCGCCCAGCTGGTCCCAGGGGACGAGCTTCGGGATCGGTGCCCAGGGCTGGTGGCTGGAGGTCAGGATCAGCAGGGACATCAGCGACTTGCCGTCGGTGCGGGGCTTGCTGTGCACCTGCTTCTGGAACTGCTCCAGCGCGTACTGGTCGGGCATCGTGGACCAGCTGAACTTCGGTCCCTGGTAGCCGAGTTGGAAGGCGTTGTAGACCTTGTCGAGGCCGTAGAAGCTCTGCTCCGGCCAGCCCTTCTGGATGCCCGGCATCACGCCGACGGTGTCGTAGTCGCCGGTCTTCTTGAAGGCGTCGGTCAGGCTCAGGTGGTCGCTGGCCATCACCGTGCGGTAGCGCTGCTGGTTGCTGACCCACAGGCCCGACATGGTGGTGGAGTGGCCGAGCCAGCTGCTGCCGCCGTACGTCGCCGAGGTCAGCCAGCCGCTCTTCGCGGCGAAGCCCGCCTTCGACAGGGCCTTGGTGTCGGCGGCGAGGGTCGAGTCGACGCCGGGCGCCATGATCGGGTCCTCGATCGCGCTACGGCCGTAGCTCTCGATGAAGGTGAAGATCATGTCCTTGCCGCGGAGGTCCGGGACGAGCTGGCTGCCGGGGGTGTTGCCGAAGGCGTCGACCTTGGCGACCTTCTTGAACTCCGCCTCGTCGCGCAGGGTTTCCTGCACCGCGCGCACCTGGTACTTGATGACTCCGGCGGTGTGGTCGGCGGCGAGCGGGATGCCGTGGAACTCCAGCGCGAACGCGGTGAGGGTGATCCAGACCGTGCCGGCGATCAGGGTGCCCTTGGTCGCGATGGGCTTGTAGGTCACCAGGACGTTGCTGAGCCGGACCATCGCCAGCGCGACGAGGGTGATCAGCACGACGATGAGGGCGATGACGCCGACCGTGATGATCTGCGTGGCCGTCCCGCCGAAGGTGTCCTTCAGATACCCGCGGGCGTCCCCGAACAGGCTCCAGTCCAGGATGATGTTGAAGTGCCGGCCCAGGTATTCGTTGAAGCCCATGTCGAACATGTTCAACACGGCGATGGCCCCGACGAGCGCGCCGAAGCCCGCGGCCAGGATGATCCGGGGCCGCCGCGGCAGACTCAGCAGAATGACCGCCGCCATGATCGCCTCGGCCGGAACCCGCGCGAACTCCATGAGCCTCAACTGCCCCAGCGTGTTGGGCATTTCGAGGCAGATGTAGACCAGCACGGCCGCGAGGAACGTGACGATCCAGGAGAACGTGAGCGCGGCTACGGGGTGCTTCTCCCGCCAGGCCTGAATACGACGCCGGAGACCTAGGCGGCTGCTCCAGGTACGGGGGCCGGGGCGTTTGGGGCGGGGGGTGGTGGCTTCGGGGGTGGCGGCTTGGTCGGGGGCGTCGAGGTCGGTGTCTGCGGCGGCTTCGGGGTCGGTGCCGGGGGCTGTGACGGGGTCGGCCGAGGTGTCCGCGTCCGTGTCTGCGTCTGCGTCCGTGTTGGTGCCTGAGGCGTCGGGTTCGGCTTCGGGTTCCGTGCCCGGGGCGGTCGCGGTGGCCTTCTCGGCGGCCTCGGAGTCGGGTGCTTCGGTGTCTGCGGCCTCGGGGGCGGTGGCGTCGTCGGTTGCCGGTACCGGGGACTTCACGGCGCTGGACGCGGTGTCGGGCGTCGCGGGGGACACGGTTCCGGGCGCGGCTTCCGTTGTGGCCTCGGGCGGTGTTTCTACGGCGAGTTCGGGCGCGGAGGCCTCGGCGTGCTCGGTCTTGGCGGCGGGAGGAGCGCCGGCCTCGGTTGTGGCGCCCGCAGGAGAACCCGTCTCGGTCTCGGCGGCGGCAGGGGAACCGGCCTCGGTCTTGGCGGCGGGAGGAGCGCCGGCTTCGGTCGTGGCGCCTGTGGGGGAACCGGCCTTGGCCGCAGCGTCGGCAGAAGGCCTGGCCTTGCTCTTGACGCTCGCGAGGCGGGCGGCTTTCGTCTCGGCGGCTGCGGAGGTTCCGGCCTCGGCCTTGCTGCCGGCGCCAGTTGAAGCGTTGGCCCGCGACTCCGTGCCCTCGCGAAGTCCGGCCTTCGTCTCCGCGCCTGCGGAAGGCTTGTCCTTGTCCTTGCTCGCGGCGGCTGGGGAAGCGCCGGCCTTGGCCTCGTTCCCGGTGTTCGCCGAAAGGTTGGTCTCCGTCTTCGTGTCCTCGGAGAACTCGGGCTCGCCCTCGCCCTCGTCGACCGCGGAACTGCCCGCGTCGGCCCCGGACTTGGGCCCCGCGTCCGTGGTGATGCCGGAGGCCTCCGGTGTGGTCCCCGGCGTTGCTATCGCGCCGCCCGGTGTCGGTTCGTCGTTCGTGTCCGGCGGCAGTACCTCGCCATCGGCTGCCCCGGCCGTATTCGGTGTCTGGCGTGTGCTCGTGTGCTGAGGCAACCCGAAGGTCCTTCCGTGCGAGGCCCATGATCGGAGTGGAGTGGCGGTCCGACTGGGGAGGCAGGACCGCCGCTCTTCCGTACGAGTTGCCTCGGGCCCCTGTTCACGGAACTGGGCAAACACCCGGCAAACGCCTTATCACCGTTGTGTCACGCGCCCCCGACCGCCGTGAGCAGCGCCAATGGAGCCGCCGCCGAGCGGGACTCCCGCACGCACGCGTGCGGGTACGGAACCGGCTCCGGGTGGGTGTCGCGGCCGTAGCCCGCGAGGACCTCCGGGAGGCGGTGGCCGGTCGCCGTCGCCGCGTCGACCAGCGCGTGCGCGACCGTGCGGGCCTCGTCGTGCAGGCCGTAGCGGGCCAGGCCCAGCGTGATCAGCGCGTTGTCGTGCGGCCAGACCGAACCTCGGTGGTACGACAACGGGTGGTACGCCGCTTGGCCCGAGGCGAGGGTGCGGACTCCCCAGCCCGAGAAGAAGTCCGGTGCCAGGAGCCTGCGGCCGACCAGCTCGCCGTACTCCTTGTCGAGGAGGCCGGACCAGAGCAGGTGTCCCGCGTCCGACGCCAGCGCGTCGACCTGGCGGCCCTCGCCGTCCAGCGCCAGCGCAGGGAAGGAGTGCTCCCGCATCCAGAAGTCCCGCTGGAAACGGTCCCGGAGGTCGGACGCGGCCTGTTCCAGGAGGGCCGCGTACGTCTCGTCCTCCCACACCGTCCGCGCCACCCACGCCGTGCGGCGCAGCGCGTCGTACGCGTAGCCCTGCGCCCCCGCCGCCATCACCGGACCGCTCGCCCGCGTGCCGTCGGCGCCGCAGATCGCGCCGGGGGAGTCCTTCCAGTTCTGGTTGGCCAGGCCGCCCTGGTCGGCGCGGTAGACCAGGTAGCCGCGTGAGGTCAGGCCGCCGTGGTCGAGCATCCACCCGATCGCGGCACGGGCGTTGGGCTCCAGGCGGCGGGCCAGGGCCGTGTCGCCCGTCTGCTCCACGTACGCGCCGAGCAGCACCAGGAACAGCGGGGTCGCGTCGACCGAGCCGTAGTAACGCCCGTACGGCACCTGCCCGAAGTGCGCCAACTCGCCGTGCCGCACCTCGTGCACGATCTTGCCGGGCTGCGACACCGACTCCGGGCCCACGGCCGTCGCCTGCGTCGCGGCGAGCGCCGGCAGTGTGGCGGCGGCGAGTTGGGGGCGGTACGGGAGCGCGAAGAGGGAGGTCAGTAGCGCGTCCCTGCCCAGCAGGGTCAGGAACCACGGTGCCCCCGCCGCCGGTACGCGCAGTTCCTCGCCGTCCGGACCCGTCGCCGGGACCTGGAGCGAGGCCAGGTCCGACAGGCCCCGGGCGCAGGCGGCCGCCAACTCCGGCCAGCCGGTGGGGAAGGAGACGCCCTGGACGTACTCGCCCTCCAGGGCGATGAGTTGGTCGTTCAGGGCGGACGGAGAGCGCGGTACCCGCAGGGCCCGTTTGTCGCCGTGCGGGCGGGCCATCACGCGCAGCGCCAACTCGGCGGTGCCGTGCGGTTCGAGGTCCAGGGTCCACACCATGCGGCGGGCGCCGGTGCCGGTCTCCTCGACGCCGTCGGGGGCCGGTTCGGCCGTGACCGTCGTACAAGAACGCCATTCGCCGCGCTGGTAGGCGAACTCCACGCCGTCCTCCAGGACTTGGCGGGAGCGGGTGGCGCCGGTCTTCGCGTACGTGCGGTAGTCGGAGCGGAGTTCGAACTGGTCCGTGAAGTCGGCGTCCGCGGTGACCGCGAGCCGGACCGTCGTCGGGACCGGGCGGTTGCTGGTCACCTTCAGCGATTCGACGAACGCGCCGTCGCCGACGGCCTGTTCACGGAAGAGCGTGTGTGCGGGCGGCTCCTGGCGGCCGCCGCGCGGGACGAGGACACAGCGCGCCATGTCCCCGTCGGCCACCGGCGTCAACGCCTCCGGCACCGCGCCGTCGACCGTCAACTGCCAGCGGCTCAGGTGCCGGGCGTCCCGTACGAATAACCCGTCCGGGGAACTGCCGCCCCGTACGCCGCTGATGTCCCCGCCGTCGCCCACGGCTGCGAACGTCCCGCCGTGCACGAGCAGATGATGCCGGTCCGTCATCCCCGGTCCCCTCCCTTGACTCTCCTGGCGACCTTGACTTCGCTGTCGTTCAGTTCTGTGTCACGCATGTCGAACGTGCCGAGCACCGTGCCGGACACGCCGGGTCCGGGGGGCTCGTGAAGCAGATCGAGGGTCAGCGCGGCGGTCCAGCTGAAGCCGGTCGCGCCGCACGCCTCGCCGTCGTACGGGTCGACGTACTCGGCGAAGTCGGTGGTGTCGGCGGTCTCCAGGACCGCCGTGCGGAGCGCGTCCGCCCGTGTCCGCTCGCCGTGCAGCCGCAGGCCGCGCTCCAGCAGCCAGCTCGTGTTGAACCAGGCCGGCCCGCGCCAGTACCGGTGCGGATCGAACGCCTCGCCCAACAGGTCGTAACTGGGCGGGAGTTGAGTGGTGTCGCCGAGCCCGAAGTGCGGACCGGACGCCGTACGGACGAGGGCGCCGGTGATGTCCCGGGGCAGGTCGGGCAGGAGGAGCGGGATCAGGCCGGAGACGCTGCGCTCGGGGATCAGTCCCTCGCCCCGCACGTCGCGGCAGAAGAACATGCCCTCCGCCGGGTCCCACAGCCGCTCGATCAGCACCCCGGTGAGGCGCTCCGCGCGTGCGTGCCGGGCCGTACCGGTCGCGCCCAACTCCCGGGCGATACGGGCCAGTGCGTGCTCGGAGGCGATGAGCAGGGCGTTGAAGGACGGGTCCTCCACCGCGAACTCGCTTGCCCCGTCGGCGTATTCGCCGTCCCGGTAGTCCGTCGCGAGGCGCACGTAACGGCCGTAGTCCAGATCCGTCGGCCGGTCCTCGGCGGCCCCGTGGTCGAGGTCGGCGCGGCGGAAGGAACGGGCCGGGGCGGGTGTGATGCGGCTCAACGGGGCGTCCCAGCAAGGGCTGTTGTCCATACCCTGTTCCCAGGGGTGTACGACGGACGCGAGTCCGCCCCCGCCGAGGTCGCGCCGGTGCAGCAGATAGCGGTGCCAGGCGGCCAGCCGGGGGTAGACACCGGCGAGGAAGCCACGCGCGCGGGAGAGGCCCGGATCGGCGCAGTGCACCAGCCACGCCGCCAGCGCGTGGACCGGTGGCTGCACGATGCCCGAGGTCTGTACGGTGCGCGGGGCGCCCGCGGCGCGCCCCGCGGTCGAGGAGCGCCAGAAGTCGGGGCTCGGGAAGTACGCGTCGAGCGGCACGGAGGGGTTGAAGACGATGTGCGGGATACGGCCGTCGCCCCACTGGGCGGCGAGCAGCGTCTCCAGCTCCGTCTGCGCCCGCAGCGGCGAGAGGTGCCGCAGACCGATCGCGATGAACGCGGAGTCCCAGGACCACTGGTGCGGATACAGACCGTGGGAGGGGACCGTTGAGGTACCCGTCCAGTTCCCTTCCAGTACGGCAGCCGCCCTGAGGTGCAGGGAACCTGACAAGGGCGGCGGATCGTATACGAAGGTGCGTTCCACGGGGAGGGCTGTGAGCTGGGCAGTGCGATCCACTCGGGACTCCACGAAACACATCGTGCCGACCGGTTCGGTCATGGCTACCGTAGGGTTACGTCTATTTAACACGCAAAACTCAATATGTAATGCAGGGTTGAGAAACACAAGGGGGTGCGCATGACTGGACGAGGTCAAGCGAGCGCCGGCGATCTGCTCGAACTGGTACGCACCGGGCGTGCCACGACCCGCGGTGCCCTCCAACAGGTGACCGGACTCTCACGCGCGACCGTCGGCCAGCGCCTGGACCGGCTCTTCCGCGCGGGCTGGCTGCGCGAGGGCGCGGGCGGTCCGGTGGACTCCCCGCTGGGCGGCAGACCCTCGATCACTCTCGAATTCGACGACGCCCATGCTGTAGTCCTCGCGGCGGACCTGGACACCCGCCACGCGCGTGCGTGCGTCCTCTCGCTCACCGGCAAGATACTCGCCGAGCACGGCGGCACGCTCGTCATCGAGGACGGTCCGGACGCCGTACTGGGCGAACTCGGCCGCTGGTTCGCCGAGTTGCTGGAGAAGGCCGGGCATCGGGCGTCCGAGGTCTGCGGGATCGGGCTCGCCGTCCCCGGACCCGTCGACAGCGAGACCGGCCGGGTCGTCCAGCCGCCGATCATGCCCGGCTGGGACGGCTACGACATAAGGGGCCGCCTGGCGCGGGCCTTCACGGAACACACCGGCGCCCCCCGGGTCCCGGTCCTGGTCGACAACGACGCCAACCTCATGGCCTACGGCGAACAGCGCACCGGCCATCCCGACTGCTCGGCCTTCGTGCTGGTCAAGGTCTCGACCGGTATCGGCGCCGGAGTCGTCGTCGGCGGCTCCATCTTCCGGGGGATCGACGGGGGCGCCGGCGACATCGGCCACATCCGCGTCCCGGCGGGCGCGCAGGCGTTGTGCCGGTGCGGGTCCTACGGCTGTCTCGCCGCGGTCGCCAGCGGTGGCGCCGTGGCGCGACGGCTGGCCGAGACCGGGGTGCCGGCGGCGTCCGGCTCGGATGTGCGGGACCTGTTGGCGTCGGGGCATCCGGGAGCGGCCGCGTTCGCCCGCGAGGCGGGACGGCAGGTCGGGGACGTCCTGGCGACCGTGGTGACGCTGCTCAACCCCGGGGTCCTGATGATCGCGGGAGACCTGGCCGGCACCTCCTTCCTCACGGGCGTACGGGAGCTGCTGTACCAGCGGGCACTGCCGCGCTCCACCGCTCATCTGCACGTGCTGACCTCACGGCTCGGTGAGCGGGCCGGGCTGGTGGGGGCGGGGGCGCTGGTCGTGGAGCACCTGTACGCGCCGGAGCGGGTCGAGGCACGGCTGCTCGCGCTGGGCATGTGACGTTCACATTTCCGTCCGGAGACCCGTCCGGATGGTGAAATCCGGTCGGGTGTGGAAGCGTGATTCTCGCCACCTTTGATAGGGGTGGCGCTCAGGTGAGCGGATCTTGCGCGGCTGCACTTCTCCAAGGGGTGGCACTCCGTGCCACCCCTTGATCGTTCATCGATCGAAAACAGGCGAGCCGCAACCCGCTCGTATGAGCGCATAATCCCGTACCTGGGTGGCGTTGCGTTCAAGAAGTGAAAACATCCGGCGTCGTTCGCTTGCCGAGCTTTGACTTTCGATCCGCTGGCGGACTACCGGTTACAGACGCATGACATGCAAGTGGACGTACCCAGACGCCTTCGATCTGGGTATGTTCCTGGCCGTCAGGGCAGCCACCCGCGTCCCGAGGAGTCGAGACCCGTGTCGGAAAACAAAGAACCCCACGTAGTGAAGTTCGTCTACGACTTCACCGAGGGAAACAAGGACCTCAAGGACCTCCTCGGCGGCAAGGGTGCCAACCTCGCCGAGATGACCAACCTGGGCCTTCCCGTCCCTCCGGGTTTCACCATCACGACCGAGGCGTGCAAGACCTACCTCGACAGTGGCGAGGAGCCGGCGGCACTGCGTGACGAGGTGAGTGCACACCTCGACGCGCTCGAGTCGACGATGGACAAGAAGCTGGGGCAGGCCGACAACCCCCTCCTCGTATCGGTCCGTTCCGGGGCGAAGTTCTCCATGCCCGGCATGATGGACACCGTCCTGAACATCGGCCTCTCCGACAAGTCCGTGCAGGGCCTGGCTAAGCAGGCCGGCGACGAGCGCTTCGCGTGGGACTCGTACCGCCGCCTGATCCAGATGTTCGGCAAGACCGTCCTCGGCGTCGACGGCGACCTCTTCGAGGAGGCGCTCGACAAGGCCAAGGAGGCCAAGAAGGTCACCGTCGACACCGAGTTGGACGCGGCCGACCTGAAGAAGCTGGTCACCCGGTTCAAGCGGATCGTCAAGACCGAGGCGGGCCGCGACTTCCCGCAGGACCCGCGCGAGCAGATGGACCTCGCCATCCACGCGGTCTTCGACTCCTGGAACACCGACCGCGCGAAGCTCTACCGCCGTCAGGAACGCATCCCGCACGACCTCGGCACGGCGGTCAACGTCTGCTCGATGGTCTTCGGCAACCTCGGCCCCGACTCGGGCACCGGCGTCGCCTTCACCCGCGACCCCGCCAGCGGCCACCAGGGCGTCTACGGCGACTACTTGCAGAATGCGCAGGGCGAGGACGTCGTCGCGGGCATACGGAACACCGTGCCCCTCGCGGAACTCGAGCAGATCGACAAGGCGTCGTACGACCAGCTCATGCAGATCATGAAGACGCTGGAGAACCACTACAAGGATCTCTGCGACATCGAGTTCACCATCGAGCGCGGGCAGTTGTGGATGCTCCAGACGCGGGTGGGGAAGCGGACGGCGGGTGCGGCCTTCCGTATCGCGACCCAGCTCGTCGACCAGGGGCTGATCGACGAGGCGGAGGCCCTCCAGCGGGTCACCGGCGCGCAGTTGGCGCAGTTGATGTTCCCGCGCTTCGACGACGAGGCGAAGGTCCAGCAGGTCGGCCGGGGCATCGCGGCCTCGCCGGGTGCGGCCGTCGGCAAGGCGGTCTTCGACTCGTACACGGCGGTGAAGTGGTCGCGTTCGGGCGAGAAGGTGATCCTGGTCCGCCGCGAGACCAACCCCGACGACCTCGACGGCATGATCGCGGCGGAGGGCATTCTCACCTCGCGCGGCGGCAAGACGTCCCACGCGGCCGTCGTGGCGCGAGGCATGGGCAAGACGTGTGTCTGCGGCGCGGAGGAGCTGGAGGTCGACACCAAGCGGCGCCGGATGACGGTTCCGGGTGGTCACGTGGTCGAGGAGGGCGACGTGATCTCCATCGACGGCTCCAGCGGCAAGGTGTACCTGGGCGAGGTCCCGGTGGTCCCCTCCCCGGTCGTGGAGTACTTCGAGGGCCGGATGCACGCGGGCGCCGACGACGCCGACGAACTGGTCGAGGCGGTCCACCGGATCATCGGATACGCGGACCGCGTACGCCGGTTGAGGGTGCGCGCCAACGCCGACAACGCCGAGGACGCGCTGCGCGCCCGCCGCTTCGGGGCACAGGGCATCGGCCTCTGCCGTACGGAGCACATGTTCCTCGGCGACCGCCGCGAACTGGTCGAGCGCCTGATCCTGGCCGACACGGACACCGAACGCGAGGAGTCCCTCAAGGCCCTTCTCCCGCTCCAGAAGGCCGACTTCGTCGAGCTGTTCAAGGCGATGGACGGACTCCCGGTGACCGTCCGCCTGTTGGACCCGCCGCTGCACGAATTCCTGCCGGACATCACGGAGTTGTCGGTCCGTGTCGCGCTGGCGGAGTCCCGCCAGGAGTCCCACGAGAACGACCTGCGACTCCTCCAGGCGGTCCACCGCCTGCACGAGCAGAACCCGATGCTGGGCCTGCGGGGCGTGCGCCTGGGCCTGGTGATCCCCGGCCTGTTCACCATGCAGGTACGGGCGATCGCCGAGGCCGCGGCCGAGCGCAAGGCGGCCAAGGGCGACCCGCGCGCCGAGATCATGATCCCGCTCGTCGGCACGGTCCAGGAACTGGAGATCGTCCGCGAGGAGGCCGACCAGGTCATCGCCGAGGTGGAGGCCGCGACGGGCACGTCCCTGAAGCTGTCGATCGGCACGATGATCGAACTCCCGCGTGCCGCCCTGACCGCGGGCCAGATCGCCGAGGCGGCCGAGTTCTTCAGCTTCGGCACGAACGACCTCACGCAGACGGTGTGGGGCTTCAGCCGGGACGACGTAGAGGCCTCCTTCTTCACGGCCTACCTGGAGAAGGGCATCTTCGGAGTCAGCCCCTTCGAGACGATCGACCGCGACGGCGTGGGTTCGCTGGTCAAGCTTGCGGCGAAGGCGGGCCGCGAGACCCGCCCCGACCTCAAGCTCGGCGTCTGCGGCGAACACGGCGGCGACCCCGAGTCGGTCCACTTCTTCCACGAGGTGGGACTGGACTACGTCTCCTGCTCGCCGTTCCGGATTCCGGTGGCGCGGCTCGAAGCGGGGCGGGCGGCCTCAGTGGCGCAGGGGAGCGATCACCGGTAGGCCGTACGGCATTCAGTCGTACGGCATCCAAGAACCCCGGGACAGCTGTCGGTCATCCTGACCCTCACCGACGCGGCGGCGGTTCCGGATCACGAGGAGAGGGGCGGCACCCTGTGCGGGGGTACCGCCCCTCTCCGCTGCCTGCCGCCCTCCGCCGTCACTCGCAGGCGACGCCGTCCCCGTCCCGGTCGAGGTGGGAGTCGTAGCCGGGGTCGCCCCGGTGGAGGGGCGTGACGCCGGCGGCGCGGGCCGCGGTGCAGTTCGTGTAGTAGGTGCTGCCGCCGCCCGAGCCGCTGTCATCGGAGCCGGAACCCGACCCCGAACCTGAACCGGAGCCGCTGCCCGCGGCCACCTCCGCGGTGACCGTCTTCGTGACCTTGACGGTCTTGGTCGCGGTGACCGTGGGCGCGGGCGCCGGAGTGGCGGTCTCCGTCGTGGTGGCCGTGACGGTCATCGTCGGCTGGGGCCTGGCCGCCGCGGGCTTCGCGTCGGCCGTGGTGTCGGTCTTCTTGTCCTGGCCGGAGCCGCCCGCGCCGATGCCGACGAGGAAGGCCAGTGCGAGGGCGGGGAGCACGTAGCGCTTGCGGGCCCACCGGGGTGCCGGGCGGACGGGCTGGGGCGCCGGTGGTACGGGTGGCATCGCGTATGGATGGGTCATCTCGTCCCCCTGTGTCTGGTGTGGCATGGAACGTAATGCCGGGACCGGGAGCGCGAAGGAGGAGTGACCAACCTGTGATGGTGGCGTCACTCGGTGTGGGGGGAGCGGGGTCGGGCCGACTCTCGTACGCTCTTTGTGCGCCGGGAGTCAGGCGTCTACGGAGGGAGCCGCCCATGTCCGGCTGGAACGAGAAGGCCGTCCCCGACCAGCGCGGCCGGGTCGCCGTCGTCACCGGGGCCAACAGTGGGCTCGGCTACGTCACCGCGCGTGAGCTGGCCCGCAAGGGTGCGCGGGTCGTGCTCGCCTGTCGGAGCGAGGTGCGGGGGAGTGCGGCCGCCGACCGGATCGTGGCCGAAGTGCCGGGCGCCGAGGCGCAGTTCGGGCGGCTGGACCTCGGGGACCTCGCGTCGGTTCGGGAGTTCGCGGCCACTTTTCCGTACGAGCGGCTCGATCTGCTCGTCAACAACGCCGGGGTCATGGCGATGCCGTACGGCACGACGGTGGACGGGTTCGAGACGCAGTTCGGGGTCAACCACCTCGGGCACTTCGCGCTCACCGGGCTGCTGCTGCCGGCGCTGCTCGACGCACCCGGCGCCCGGATCGTCACGCTCTCCAGCTTCATGCACGTGCTCGCCAACATCGACATCGACGACCTCAACAGCGAGCGCCGGTACAGCCGTTGGACCGCGTACTCCCGGTCCAAGACCGCCAACCTGCTCTTCACGCACGAGCTGGCGCGGCGGCTCGCGGCGGCCGGTTCGGGGGTGGTCGCGACCGCCGCCCACCCCGGGTACGCCGCCACCAACCTCCAGACCGCCGGTCCGCAGGCGGAGGGGCGCAGGGGCGCCGAGCGGCTCATGGAGGTCGGCAACCGGGTCTTCGCCCAGTCGGCGGAGGCTGGCGCGCTGCCGTCCCTCTACGCCGCCACCGCCCCCGACGTACGACCTGATTCGTTCTTCGGCCCCCGTATCGCCATGTGGCGCGGGGCACCGGCACCCTCCTGGCGGGCACCCTGGACCCTCAACGACCCGATGGGGCAACGCCTTTGGGCTGCCTCGGAGGCACTGACGGGAGTCGTGTACGACCAACTCAAGGCGTGAGTCGTCGAGTTGCCGGTATGCGGGCCAGGCCCCTGAGCCTCATGCCGTCGCGCCGCTGTCCACCACCAGGTCCGTGCCCACCACCGACGCCGCGTCGTCCGAGGCCAAGTAGAGGACGGCGGCGGCCACTTCGGACGTGGCGGAGATACGGCCCAGGGGGAGCGTGACCCGAACCCGTGCGGCGCGGTCGGCCTCCGTCTCGCCGGTGCGCAGGGCCATGGGGGTGTCGGTGGCGCCGGGGCTGACCACGTTGATACGGACGCCCTCGCGGATGTGGTCCACGGCGGCCCCCTTGCTCAACACGGCCACGGCGGCCTTGGACGCGGCGTAGGCGGCGGCCCCGGGGCTGCTCGTGTGCACGCCGAAAGTGGACGCCACGTTGACGATCGCGCCGCCGGACGACTGGGCGCGCATCTGCCGGATCTCCGCCTGGAGCGCGAGGAAGACGCCGGTGACGTTGATGTCGAGCTGCGTGCGCCAGTCCTCCTCGGTGAGGTCGGCGAGGGGGCGTCCGCCCCGGAAGATCCCCGCGTTGTTGACGGCCACGTCGAGCGAGCCGTACCGGTCGACGGCTGCCCGCACCAGGGCGCGGGCGTCAACGGCCTTCGACACATCGGCAGTTACCGCGAGGGCCTTACCGCCACCGGCCTCGACCAACGCGACGGTCTCGTCCAGCGGTTCGCGCCGCCGTCCCGCTACGACGACGTTCGCCCCCTCCGCCGCGAACGCGAGGGCGATCGCCCGTCCGATACCCGAGCCCGCCCCGGTGACGAGGGCGGTCCTGCCGGAGAAGCGGGCTGGTGTGCTGCGGCTGGTCATGATCTCCCCTTTTCTTGACCGATCAGTTCAATATAAGGACATGAGAAGAGGCCCTGAACAGAAGGACGTCTCAGTCGAGCAGTGTCAACGCCTGCTCCGCCGCGTCCCGCACCCGCGCCGGATCCCCGGACGCCCGGCCGACCACCCGCAGCCCCTGCATCAGCACCAGCAGCATGCGTGCGAGGGTGAGCGGATCGCGGTCGGCGGGCAACTCGCCCTGCGCCTGTGCCCGCACCAGCGCCGAGCGCAACACCGCCTCCAACTGGTCCCAGTTGCGCTCGACCAGCCGGGTCGCGGCCGTGTCGTGCGGGGCGAGTTCGGCGGCCGTGTTGGTCACCAGGCAGCCCAGCGGCCGTAGTTGCTCGTCCGCCGCCTCGGCCGCGTACCGCCGTACGATCGCTCGCACGGGCGGCAGCGCGGGGCCCGGCTGGGACAACTCCCGCACCATCGGGGTGAGTCCGGACCGGTCGTAGCTCTCCAGTGCCTTCAGGTACAGGTCGTGCTTGTTGCCGAAGGTCGCGTAGATGCTGGCCCGCCCGACGCCGAGGTGCTCGACGAGGTCGGACATCGACGTCGCCTCGTAGCCGCGCCGCCAGAACAGCTCCAGGGCTGCCCGCAGCGCGGCTTCGGGGTCGAACTCCTTGGTCCTGGCCATGCCCGACAGCCTAGGTTTATCGAGAACGTTCAGTCAAGAAAGCTTGCCCGGACAAGCCGAACAAGCCCAACGGGAGGGCCCGCCGGTCACGCGAACTCGGGGATGAGCTCGCCCACCCGCCGAATGCTGTCCATCACCCGCTCGTGCGGGATCGCCCCGACCTGCTGGAAGCACATCAGCCGGTCGATGCCCGCGTCCGCGTACGCCCGCAGCTTCTTGCGGCAGGTGTCGGGGCTGCCGACGATCAGGGAGTCCTGTGCCATCAGCGCCTCGAACAGCTCGTCCTCGGGGACGGTCTCGCCCTGGAGGATGCGGCCGATGGCCAGTTGGGCCGCGTTGGGGGCCGTGTCGACCTCGTCGCGCAGGAACGCGCCGGTCAGGCCGCCACCGGCCGGGTCGGCCAGGATGCCCTGCTGGATCGTCATCGTCTCGACGAACGCGTCCGCCGCCTCGAAGAAGGTGAGCGCCCGGGCCGTGTACCAGGCCGCCGCCGCTGCCGCGCCCGACCGCAGCGCCTCCTCGTCGGTCTCGGCACAGTGGACGAACGTGAAGAACGCGATCTGGTCGTTGACGAAGGCACCGGCGGGCTGTTCGCAATCGGCTACGGCCTCCCGGTACAGCTCCACCAGGCGCGCCACCCGGGTCAACGGCTCCCAGAGGGTCGTGCCCAGGACGCCCACTCCGCGCCGGCCCGCCTCCTCGAACGACGCCGGGCTGGAGGCCGCCTGCCACAGGGGCGGGTGCGGCTGTTGGAGGGGTGCGGGGACGAGTGGCTGGTCACCGGCGCCCGTCCACAGCCGGGGTATCTCCTCGAAGGCCCGCTGGGTCTGGGCGCGGGCGCTCGCCGGGTCCACGCCGAACATGCGCCACTCCGGCGCGGTGGAACGGGTCAGGCCCAGCTCCACCCGGCCGCCGCTCAACTGGTCCAGCCAGGCGGCCCGTTCGGCGACCCGCCGAGGGTGGTTGATCTCGGCCGGTGCCAGCACCGCCGCGTGTCCGAGCCGGATCCGGGAGGTGCGCTGCGACAGCGCCGCCAGCAGCAGTTCCGGCGCCGAGCTGAGGCTGAACTCCGCGGCGCCGTGGTGCTCCACCTGCCACCAGCAGTCGTACCCGAACTCGTCGGCGAGCACGGCCTGTTCGACCGCCTCCGTGATCCGCCGGTGTTCGTGGTCCTCGGTCGCCCACGGCCTGGGGTCCTGGATCTCGCTGAACATGTCGAGCTTCACGTGCTGAACTGCCCTTCTCTCCGGCCGACTTGTGGTGGGAGGGCTCCCACGCGGCCGGATCAGACTGTCAGGGAAGTGTGTTACGGGCGTGACGTCCCGCTGTGAGGCTCATGTGTAGGTTGTTGTTCAGGAGGACCGGTCCCGCCGCAGCGACGCCACCAGCAGTTCGGTGAACTGTGTCGCCGACCAGGACGGCCGCCGCCCCGTCGCCGTCTGCACCTGTGCCTCGCGCTGCCGGAACACCGGGTGGTCGACGGGGACGTACGCCACGCCCTCGGTCCCGGTGTCCCGCCCGTCGCCGCCCAGGTCTCCCAGGTCTCCGAGGTCTCCGACCAGGGCGAGGCCGCCTCCCGCCCGCACGAACTCGTACTGCGGAGCGAGGCTGTCGCAGACCAGTGCGGGGCGGACCGTGATCCCCTCCAACTGCGCCCCGATGTCGAAGAGTTCACGCTGACTGGTGCCCGGTGAGGCCAGGGCGAGGGGGTACGCGCACAGGTCGGCGAGGCCGATGCGGTCGCGGCCGGCGAGTTCGTGACCGAGGGGGACGATCGCCGCCACCGGGACCACGACCGCGCACTCGACGCGGACGTCGTGCTGCGGGCCCATCGTGTAGGTGACGGCGACGTCGGCGAGGCCCTCGACCACGCGGCGGGTCGCCTCCTGGCGGGCGACGACGTCCACGCGGAAGGCCACGTCGGGGTGGGCGCGCCGGAAGTCGGCGACGGCCCGCGGCACCAGCCGTCGCGCGAACCCCTCCGAGCAGGCGACGGCGACACTGCGCGCCTCCGCACCCCGTCCGGTCCTCAACTCCTCGACGAGCGTGGTCGATTCGGTCTCGGTGCGGCGCGCGTGGGCCAGCAGCCGGGAGCCGGCCTCGGTCAGCGTCATCCCGCGCGGATGCCGGGCGAACAACGGAACACCGATACCGGACTCCAGCTTGGCGACCTGCCTGCTGATCGCCGAGGGCGCGACGTTCAGGGCGTGCGCCGCCTCGGTCACCGATCCGGTGCGGGCGACCTCCAGGAAGTAGGCGAGGTTCACCGGCAGAAGTTGCATAGGGGCCCCTGTGGTCACGCCTGTGGCCGCGCCCGTGGTCGCGCGATGCGTTGCCGAAAGTAGAACGCATCACGTCACAAACGGCAATGGTCGCAGGCCCGGATCCGCCCTACGCTGCTGGCACGACGAGAGCGCACCGCCCGCCCGACCGCCGCCCTCCCTGGAGAAATCTTCCCGTGATACCTGAGAAACTGGCCCGTAAAGCCGAGGAGTTCGTCGGCTCGGGTGCCTTCTTCACCGAGCTGGCCGCCATGGTCGCGTACGCCACGGAGAGTTCCCGACCGGAGGGCCGCCTTGCCATTGAGGCATACCTCGACGAGTTCCTGACCCCCGCCCTGACCGCCCTCGGCTGCGAGGTCACGCGCCACGACAACCCCGATCCGGCGGCCGGCCCCTTCCTGATCGGCACCCGCGTCGAGTCCCCCGACCTCCCGACCGTGCTCGTCTACGGCCACGCGGACGTCGTCGAGGGCCAGGCGGGCCGGTGGAGCGAGGGCCGCGACCCGTGGACGCTGACCGCCGAGGGCGAGCGCTGGTACGGGCGCGGCGCCGCCGACAACAAGGGCCAGCACCTGGTCAATCTCGCCGCCCTGCGGCTACTCATCGCCGACCAGGGCTCGTTGGGCTTCAACCTGACCTTCCTGCTGGAGTCCGGCGAGGAGATCGGCTCACCCGGACTCGCCGAATTCGCCACCGAACACCGGGAGTTGCTGCGCGCCGACGTGCTCGTCGCCTCGGACGGACCACGCCTGGACGCCACGACCCCGACGCTGTTCCTCGGCGCACGCGGCGGCCTCCAGCTCCAACTCACCGCCGATCTACGGCCGGACGCCTACCACTCCGGCAACTGGGGCGGCCTGCTGCGCAACCCGGCGACCACCCTGGCCGGAGCCATCGCCACCCTGGTCGACGGCCACGGTCGTATCCGCGTACCGGAGTTGCTGCCGCCCGCGATCCCGCCGGAGGTCCGCGAGGCACTCGCCGGTGTCACCGTCGCGGCCTCGCCCGGTGACCCGTTGCCGGACGAGGGCTGGGGCGAGCCCGAACTGACCGCCGCCGAACGGCTCTACGCCTGGAACACCCTCGAAGTCCTCGCCCTCGGCGCGGCAGACGCCGAGCGGCCGGTCAACGCGATCCCGGGCAGCGCCCGCGCGGTCCTCCAACTCCGGTACGTCGTGGGCACCGACGCCGGTCGGGTCGCCGAGGCGGTCGCCCGGCACCTGGCCGAGCACGGGTACCCGATGGTCGACGTCCGGGTGCTCGGCAGTTTCGCCGCGAGCCGCACCCCGCTCGACGACCCGTGGGTGCGCTGGACCCGGACCGCGCTCGAAGAGGTCACCGGCGGTCCGATCGCCGTACTGCCCAACATCGGCGGCTCCCTGCCCAACGCCGTCTTCACCGACGTCCTCGGCCTGCCGACCCTCTGGCTGCCCCACTCCTACCCCGGCTGCCTCCAACACGCCCCCGACGAACACCTGTTGGCGTCGATCGCCCGCGAGGGCCTGGTCCTGGCGGCCGGCCTGTTCCACGCGCTGGGCCGTCCACCGGCGGACCGGCCGCTCCCCACGCACGCATAGCCCCCCTTTCGCTCCCGAGTCTCGGCACCCGCGCCCCGTCCGGCACACCCCTCCCCAGCACCCGCCGGAAGGACCCCCGATGACCGCTCCGTCCCCCCAGCCCACCCAGTCCGCGCACCCCGACGACACCCGGGCACCGAGCCGCCCCACCGCACGACGTGCCATCGCGGTGGCCGGCATCGGCAACGCGCTCGAGTTCTTCGACCTCGCCCTGTACGCCCTGATGGCGTCGTACATCGGCCGCACGTTCTTCCCCGGCGGCAACCCGGGCGTCCAACTCGTGCAGGCCTACGCCGTGTTCGGCGTGACCTATCTGATACGGCCGCTCGGCGGGCTGCTGCTCGGCGCGTACGCGGACCGCAACGGCCGTAAGAAAGCACTGGTGTTGTCGATCCGCCTCATGGTGCTCGGTACGCTGCTGCTCGCGGTGATGCCGGGCTACTCGACCCTCGGGATCGCGTCGACCCTGGGGATCGTGCTCGCGCGGCTGATCCAAGGGTTCGCCGCCGGGGGCGAGTTCGGGGCGGCCACGTCGTTCCTGGTCGAGCAGGACGAGCGGCGCAAGAGTTTCCTCGGCAGCTTCCAGTTCGCCAGTCAGGGCCTGTCGACCCTCATGGCGGCAGGGTTCGCGGCGGCTCTCACGGCTCTGCTGTCCGACGCCCAGATGACGTCGTGGGGCTGGCGCGTGCCGTTCGCGTTCGGTCTGCTGATCGGCCCGGTGGGCTATTTCGTACGCCGCTGCATGGACGAATCCCCGGCCCTGGCACCGGAGTTGGAAACGGACGCCCCGAAGCCCTCGCCGATCGTGTCGGTCTTCCGGCACCACTGGGGCGGGCTGCTGATCGCCGGCGGTGCGCTGATCGTCTCGACGGCGCTGAACTTCATGCTCCAGTACCTGCCGACGTACGGCATCGGTCAACTGGGCCTGGACGCCTCGCTGTCGTTCACCGCGCTGCTCATCGCCGGGGCCGTCCTGACCTTCGTCACTCCGCTCGTGGGACTGCTGGGCGACCGCCACGGCCGGCTGCGCATCATGATCCCGGCCGCGGTGCTGATCGGCGTGAGCGTCGTCCCGCTCTTCCTGTGGCTCAACGCCTCGCCGTCCTTCCTCACGTTCGCGGTGTGCGCCACCGCCCTCGCCCTCCTCAAGGCGGTGTACTTCGGCACGCTGCCGTCGGTGATGGCGGACGTCTTCCCGGCCCGGGCCCGCGCGACGGGCCTGTCCTTCAGCTACAACACGACGGTCGCGCTCTTCGGCGGCTTCACACCGACGATCGCCGCGGCCCTGATCGAGGCGACCGGCTCGCCGGTGGCACCGGGCTACTACCTCTTGGCCACGGCCGTGTTGAGCACCGCGGCCCTGACGACCGCGCTGCGGACGCATCGCATCCGGTAAGGGGGAGGAGCGGTTCGCGCGTCACCGAGCTCGACCGCCTCTCCTGCGTCGTCACCCCGCCCGCACCTCGTACGTCGCCACCCGCACCGACGCGTCGTCCAGGCACTCCCCGGAGAGCAGGTCGAAGCGCTGCTTGAGCAGCGGCGACGCGACGAACGGGCGGCCCTGGTGGGTGCCGGTCAGGCCGCGGGAGAGGACCGCCGCGCCGCTGAACGGGTCGCGGTTGTCGATGCCGTAGAGGGTGCCGGAGCGGTCGCGGAAGAGGGCGACCTGGCTGCCGTCCGGCAGCAGGGCCGCCACTCCGCGGCCGGGAGTGAGCAGGTTCAGGTCGCAGACCGTGAACCAGCCCTCGGTCAGCTGGAGTTGGACCTTCAGGTCGGTCGTCTCGGGAGCCAGTGTCATCGCTGGGCGCTTCCTTCCAGGACGTCTGCGGTCTGCTGGGGCCGCATGCCGATGGTCAGCAGGGGCAGGTCGGGCTTGATCTGGTCGCGCTCGGGGACGAAGCCGACGACCGGGTCCGGGGTGTCGGGCGCGTTCACGAACGACACGAACCGGGCCAGCTTTTCGGGGTCGTTGATGGTGGTGGCCCACTCGTCGCGGTATCCGGCGACATGCGCGGCCATCAGCGACTCCAACTCCCCGCAGATGCCGAGCGAGTCCGCCACGACCACGTCCCGTACGTGGTCGAGGCCGCCCGGAATCCGCTCCAGCCAGACGCTCGTGCGCTCCAGCCGGTCGGCCGTACGGATGTAGAACATGAGGAACCGGTCGATCAGGCGCACCAGTTCGGCATCGGACAGGTCCTTCGCCAGCAGGTCCGCGTGGCGTGGGGTCGCGCCGCCGTTGCCGCCGACGTAGAGGTTCCAGCCGCTCGCGGTGGCGATGATCCCGAAGTCCTTCGACTGGGCCTCGGCGCACTCGCGGGCGCAGCCGGAGACCGCCGACTTGAGCTTGTGCGGGGAGCGCAGGCCCCGGTAGCGCAGCTCCAGGTCGATCGCCATCCGCACCGAGTCCTGCACGCCGTAGCGGCACCAGGTCTGGCCCACACAGGACTTGACGGTGCGCAGGGCCTTTCCGTACGCGTGGCCCGACTCGAAGCCGGCGTCCACCAACCGGGCCCAGATCAGCGGGAGTTGTTCCACCCGCGCGCCGAAGAGGTCGATGCGCTGGCCGCCGGTGATCTTCGTGTAGAGGCCGAAGTCGCGGGCCACCTCGCCGATCACGATGAGCTTCTCGGGGGTGATCTCGCCGCCGGGAATGCGCGGCACGATCGAATAGGAGCCGTTCTTCTGCAAGTTGGCGAGGAAGTGGTCGTTGCTGTCCTGCAAGGCCGCCTGCTCGCCGTCCAGGACATAGCCGCTCGCGCCGATCGTCGGGGCGAGGGACGCGATGATCGAGGCGACCGTCGGCTTGCAGGTCTCGCAGCCGTCGCCACCCCGGGCGCCCTCACGTCCGTAGCGATCCAGCAGATCCTGGTAGGAGTTGATCCGCAGCGCGAGGGCGATCTCGTACAACTCCTCGCGGGTCTGCGCGAAGCAGCCGCACAGGCCCTTGTCGACCTCGACGCCGTTCGCCTCCAGCTCGGCGGTGACCAGCTGGCCGAGCACCTTGATGCAACTCCCGCAGCCCGTACCGGCCTTGGTGCACTTCTTCACCTCGGGCACGCTCGTGCAGGAGTGGTCCGTCACCGCGCCGCGGATCGCGCCCTTGGTGACGTTGTGGCACGAGCAGATGACGGCCGCGTCGGGCAGCGCGGACGGACCGAGCTGGACGGCGCCCCCGGAACCCGCCGGCAGCACCAACTGCTCGGGGGAGACGGGCGGTACGGACCCCGTGAACGCGCGCAGCGTGCCGTACGCGTCCGCGTCGCCGACCAGGATGCCGCCGAGCAGCTCGCCGCCCCGCCCGATCACCAGCTTCTTGTACGTGCCCGCCCGCGCGTCGGAGTAGACGACGTCGAGGCAGTCCGCGGTCGTGCCGTGCGCGTCGCCGAAGGACGCCACGTCCACGCCGAGCAGCTTCAGCTTGGTCGACAAGTCCGCGCCGGTGAAAGCCGATTCGTCCCGAGCGATGGTCGCCGCAGCCGTCTCCGCCTGCTCGTAACCGGGCGCCACCAGGCCGTACACCCGGCCGTCCGCAGCCAGCGCGCACTCACCGATCGCGAACACGTGCGGGTCGGCGACCGTACGGCACTGCTCGTCGACCGCGATGCCGCCGCGCTCACCGACCGACAGGCCGCAGTCCCGGGCGAGTTGGTCGCGGGGGCGGACACCGGCGCTGAACACCACCAGGTCCGTGGCGAGTTCGGAGCCGTCCGACAGCTTCATGCCGGTGACCGCGCCGTCCGCGCCGGTCAGGATCTCCTGGGTGCCCACGCCCGTGTGGACGCTCAGGCCCATGTCCTCGATGGTGCGCAGGAGCGCGGCGCCGCCACCCTCGTCGATCTGCACCGGCATCAGGCGCGGCGCGAACTCCACGATGTGGCTGGTGAGTCCGAGCCCCTTCAGCGCGCCCGCGGCCTCCAGGCCGAGCAGCCCGCCGCCCACCACGGCACCCGTCGTCGCCCGCGACCTGGCGTACGCCTCGATCGCGAGCAGGTCCTCGATCGTGCGGTAGACGAAACAGCCCTCGGCGTCCTTGCCCGGGACCGGCGGCACGAACGGGTACGAGCCGGTGGCCAGGACGAGCGTGTCGTACTCGAGTGACAGTCCAGAGCGGGCGGTTACCGTCTTCGACACGCGGTCGATCGTCTCCGCCGGGTCGCCGACGTGCAGCTCGATCCCGTGGTCCGCGATGAACTCCGCGTCCGTGAGCGAGAGTTCCTCGGGCGTACGGCCCGAGAAGTACGAGGTGAGCTGGACGCGGTCGTAGGCGGGACGCGGTTCCTCGCACAGCACGACCACGCGGTGCGTGGCGGTCAGGCCGCGCTCGGCGAGCGCTTCGAGGAAGCGCTGACCGACCATGCCGTGGCCGACGAGCACGATGGTGGGCACCACACGCGGATTCGAGGTCATGCCCAGGAGCCTGCGACGCCGGTGTTACCCGACCGCATCCCACCTGTTTCCCGCGAGGAACGCTGCCCTCAGCGGGAGCACGCGGGGGGTGTGAGGGTTCGGGGTGCGCGCCGGGGGCGGAGTGTGAGGCCGGGCCCGGTCCGCGCCGGTTCGGTTAACCGAACCCCGCGCTTCCGTGCAGGCACCATCGTGTACAGCGGGCGGCGGCGGAAAGCTGGAGACATCGGTTCACGGCAGTTCACAGGGGCTGCGCCGATTCATGTGCAGGGGGATGCACCATGACCACCACCCGCGATCTGCCCACCCGACCGGCCGCCCCGGACACCCTGTCCGTCCGCGCGTGGCGACTCGTCCGTGAACCGTTCACCGCCACCACCTGGCGCCGCACCGCCTACGCGCTCCTCGCCCTCCCGCTCGGCCTGGCCTGCATCCCGCTCGCACTCCTCGGCGCCCCCACGGCCCGCTGGCAACGGGGTTTGGTCCACCGCTTCCTCGGCACCGACCTCTCCGGCACGCCCCGCGCCGGCGGCCTGCCCCACGCCCTCCTCGCCACACCCCTCAACCTCCTCACGGCGTTCATCACGCTCTACGGCTGGGCGATCGTCCCCATGAACCTCGGCTGGCCGCTCCGCGCGGGCGACGACTACTCCGGCGCCTGGGGCGGGCCCACCTTCGCCGGGGCCTGGGCCTTCCACGCAGTCCTCGGCGGCATCGGCTTCCTGCTGCTGATGCCGTGGGTGGTGCGCGGCCTGACCGCCGTCCAGGTCCGTGTCGCCAGGTCGCTCCTCTCCTAGGTTGATCCCCATGCCGAGCCTCCGCTCCCGCCTCTGGTCCCGCCTCCGCTCCAGTCTCCGCACCCGCGCCACCGCCACCTTCGGCCGCCGCGCCCTGGCCGCCGTCCTCTACGGCGTGATCGCCCTCCCGCTCGCCCTCGTCGGCTTCTTCCTCACCCTCGTCGGGCTGGCGTTCGGCGGGGCGCTGTCGGTGACCACGCTCGGCCTGTGGCTGCTGGCGGCGACCGTGCGCGGCGCGCTGGCGCTGGGCGCCCTGCAACGGGGCCTCGCCCGACGGCTGCTCGGCCTGGAGATCGAGCAGCCGGGCGTGGAAGACGGAGGTACTGGCGTTGGCGCCGGCGGAATCCTCAGCTGGCGCCGAGGCATCCTGCTCGACCGAACCGGCTGGCGGGCCGTGGGCTGCGCCCTGTTGACCCCGTTCACAGCCGTTTTCGCGTACGCAGCCGTCGTCATCGGCTACATCTACGGCGCCCTGTTCACACTGCACCCGCTGCTCAAGCGCTGGAACTACAACACGGTTCACACCACCGACGGCACCACGCACCGCGGCTCCACACACCACGTGTCACTGGAGTTCTTCGGTTACCAGCTCGATTCCTGGCCGCGCTGGTTGATTCCGTTCACAGCCGGTTTGCTGTTGCTGGCCGTCGCACCCCTCCTCCTCCGTTACGCCCTCGGCCCACACCGCGCCCTGTTGACCGTGCTGCTCGGCCCCGACGCCGCGACCCGCCGTATCCGCACCCTGGAGGAAACCCGCGCCCGAGCCGTCGACGACGCCGCCGCCACCCTCCGCCGTATCGAACGCGACCTGCACGACGGAACCCAGGCCCGCCTGGTGGCCCTGGCCATGCACCTCACGCTGATCCGCGAACTGGTCACCGCCGGCGCCGAACCCGCCCGCGTCCTCACCGCCGTCGACACCGCGCAGGGCAACGCCACCCAGGCCATCACCGACCTGCGCCACCTGGTCAAGGGCATCCATCCGCCCGTACTCGACGAGGGTCTGCACGCCGCCCTCACCACCCTCGCCGCCGACAGCGCCCTCCCGGTCACCCTCACCACCGACATCGGCACCCGCCCGACCCCGGCCGTCGAGACCATCGCCTACTTCTGCGCCGCCGAACTCCTCGCCAACGCCACGAAACACGCCCACGCCACGGCGGCCGCCGTCGACGTCACCGCCCGCGACGGCGTCCTGCGCCTGCGCGTCACCGACGACGGACAGGGCGGCGCGAAGATCGGCGCGGGCTCCGGACTCACCGGCCTGCTCGCCCGGGTCCGCACGGTCGACGGCACACTGACCTGCGACAGCCCGCACGGAGGCCCTACCGTGGTCACGGTCGACCTGCCCCACACGTGACCCCACACCTGAGCGGACCCGATCGGAGCGGTATGCGCGTCGTCATCGCCGAGGACTCGGCCCTGTTGCGCGACGGCCTGGTCCAGTTGCTCCGCCTACGGGACGTGGAAGTCGCCGCGGCGGTGGGCGACGCCGAAGCGCTCCTCACCGCGGTGGCAGCACACGCCCCGGACGTAGCCGTCGTAGACATCCGCCTCCCGCCCACCCAGACGGACGAGGGCGTACGAGCGGCCGTACAACTACGCGACCGGCACCCCGAGACCGGTGTCCTGCTGTTCTCGCAGTACGTCGAGACGACCCACGCGGCCCAACTGCTCGGCAATCCGGCCGGGTTCGGGTACCTCCTCAAGGAACGGGTCGTGGACATCGGGGAGTTCGTCGGCGCGCTGGAACGCGTCGCGGCCGGCGGCACCGCGCTCGACCCCGAGGTGGTCGCCCAACTCTTCGGCGCCGCCCGCCGATCCACCGCCCTCGACACCCTCACCCCGCGCGAACGCGAGGTCCTCGCCCTGATGGCGGAGGGCCGCACCAACCACGCGATCGCCACCGCGTTCACGGTCTCGGAACGAGCCGTCGAGAAGCACGTGGCGAACATCTTCGCGAAGCTCGACCTGCCCCCTTCGGAGACGGGAAACCGCCGCGTACTCGCCGTACTCCGCTACCTCGAGACCGGCCGCTGAAGCCCGCAAAAGCCCGCCAAGGCCCGCCGAAGCTCAGAAACCCCTCAGGTACATGGACGGCACACGCACCCCGTCCATAAGGTCATGATCATGCCCGACATACCGCTGACCATGGTCGCCGTCCTCTGCCTCACCGCCCTCGCGGCCGGCTGGATCGACGCCGTGGTGGGCGGCGGCGGACTCCTCCTGCTCCCGGTCCTCCTCCTCGGCCTGCCCGCCGGCACCCCGGCCGCCACCGCACTCGGCACCAACAAGGCCGTCGCGATCGTCGGCACGTCCGGGGCGGCGGTGACGTACGCCCGCAAGGCACCCGTGAACGTCGGCCTGGCCGTACGCATCGGCCTCGCGGCACTCGCCGGCAGCTCGGCCGGCGCCTTCTTCGCGGCCGGTATGAGCACCGACGTACTCAAGCCGGTGATCATGGTGGTCCTGCTCGCCGTCGCCACCTTCGTGATCCTGCGCCCGGCCTTCGGCACGGCCCCCGCCCCCGGCCCGGCCACCCGCCGCCAGATCCTCGCGGCGATCGGCCTCGCCGGCCTCGGCATCGGTTTCTACGACGGGCTCGTCGGCCCCGGCACCGGTACGTTCCTGGTCCTCGCGCTCACCGCCGTACTCCACCTCGACCTGGTCACCGCCTCCGCGACCGCGAAGATCGTCAACTGCTGCACCAACGCGGGCGCCCTCGCGATGTTCGCCTGGCAGGGCACGGTCCTGTGGCAACTCGCCGGTCTGATGGCGGTGTTCAACCTCGCGGGCGGCATGCTGGGCGCGCACGCGGCACTGAAACAGGGGAGCGGTTTCGTGCGGGTCGTGCTGCTGACGGTGGTCTTCGCACTGGTGGCGAACCTGGCGTACCAGCAGTGGCTGGCATGAGACCAGCCCAATGGCCGGCGTCCAAAGGCTGGTTGGCCCTACCGGCTACCACTCAGGTGCGCGAACACCACCACATTCCCCTGGTACCCCGTCGACCGCGAGTACCCGCCCCCACACGTGATCACCCTCAACTCGGGCCGCCGCGCGGCCCCGTACACCTTCTGGTCGGGAAAGCGGCTCGCCTGATACGCCTCGACCGCGTCCACCGTGAACAGCGCGACGCTCCCGTCCAGCCGGTCCAACTCGATGGTGTTGCCCTTCTTCAGGGCGCCGAGGTCGTAGAAGACGGCGGGACCGTCGGCGTTGTCGACATGCCCCGCGACGACCGCCGTGCCGGTCTCACCGGGGGTGGTCCCAGCCTCGTACCAGCCGGCGAGGTTCTTCTTCGCGGCCGGGGGCACGTCCAGGCTGCCGGTGCTCGTCAGCTTGAGGCCCATCAGCGGGGCGTTCACATGGATGGCCGGGATCCGGATGCGATCCGGCGGCGACGGCGGCAGCGCACGGGCCGCGGTACGCGCGGTGGCCGGATCGGGCCGCCCCTCGGCGGCGGACGGCTGCGGCGGAGCGTTCGTCCCGGAGCCGCCGGTCAACAGCCACGCGCCCGTGCACAGGGCGACCACGGTGACGACCCCTATCGCGGTATTGGCCCCGGTCGCGGTAGTGCCGTATCTGCGACGCATGAGGAATCAACCCCTCTCCAGCGACTGGCCCCGCGCCCCCCTCCGGGCCACGAGGGGCGTCGGACCCGGAGGGGGAGGGGACATGCGGTACCGGCGGACGGACAGCGGAGGGTGTCCGTCAGAACCTGTCGCCTCTCGCCCGGCGATGCAGGAGCCAGGTACCGCCCGCGGCGGCGACGGCGAGAGCCGCCACGCCGGCCGCGGTCTGCACGGGGTCGGGGCCCAAGGCACCGCCGACCCCCGTCTTCACACTTCCGCGCGGCTGCACCTGCTGCCGCATCGAGGCCAGCGTCACCAGCAGATCGCCGCTGACCTCCCGGCCGTCCGTGCACTTCGCGACGATCTCGTACGTCCCCGGTTGCGCACTCGGCGGCACCTTGAACTGCCCGATCGCGTCGCCCTCGTGCGCGCTCGGCGCCAGCGTGAACGTGCCGGCGCCCACCGCGCTGGCGTCACCGGCGGCCGTACCGTCGTCGCCGCACGCCGCCGTGTTCACCGTGACGTCGCCGCCCGGCACGGCGTTCGACGGGAACACCTCCAGGCTGCCGCTCTCGGCGCCGTACGCCGGCGCGGTCGCGAGACCCGCGGCGGCGACGGCGAGCGCGGTGCCGGTCAGCAGACGGGCGGTACGTCGCATCGGTGCTCCTCCGAGCTGTGGTTGGCTGCCCTTCCGAGGTAAGTGGCACCGGGCCGAGCCCGCTTCCTGAGCGAGCGTCAGAAATGCGGTGAATGGGTGTCAGAAAGGGGCCAGGACGGCCCGTCCCGTCGTCGTTTCAGCAGGTCATAGCGGTACGACGGGGTACGGCGAAACCCGTCCCGGAGAAGAACCCGAAGAGCGCAAGCCGCGCGTGTGAACGGGTGATGACCTCACTTGACCTCAAGAATGGTTGAGGTACGAGGCTGCCCTTATGGACACCACTACCGCTCCTCTGGCTGTCACGGTCGTCATCGGCAGCAACCGCCACGGCCGCTTCGGCCCGGTCGTCGCCGACTGGCTCCTCACCCACGTCCGCGACCACCCCGACCTCATCCTCCAGGTCGTCGACGTGGCCGAGACCGACCACCTGCCCACCAGCCTCGCCCCGACCCCGGAGGCGACCGCGGCGCTCGCCGACATCACTCCCAAGCTGGCCGGCGCGGACGCCTTCGTCGTCCTCACCCCCGAGTACAACCACTCCTTCCCCGCCGGCCTCAAGAACCTGATCGACTGGCACTTCATCGAGTGGCGCGCCAAGCCCGTCGCCCTCGTCTCCTACGGCGGCCTCGCGGGCGGCCTGCGCGCGGTGGAACACCTGCGCCAGGTCTTCGCCGAACTCCACGCCGTCACGGTCCGCGACACCGTCTCCTTCCACAACGCGGGCGCGTCCTTCGACGACGACGGCCGCCTCAAGGACTCCACGGCCCCGGACGCGGCGGCGAAGGCGATGCTGGACCAACTGGTCTGGTGGGGAAGGGCGTTGAAGGAAGCGCGCCAGGTGCGGCCGTTGATCTGACACAAGGGAAGGACGCAGAAAGAGGACGCAAAAAAGGGGCGGCCGACGCAGGTCGGCCGCCCCCTTCACACCGTCACTGACGGCCCGGTGTGCTGCCCGGGCTGGTGCGCCGGGCGGACGTGTCAGAAACCGAAGACGCCCTGGAACGTGCCGCGGTCCCAGTCGTGGTCCGTCTTGGTGGTCGACGCGTAGACGGGGCCGACGTGGTTGATGACACCGGCGAACATCGTGTTGTCGACGTGCCCGGAGCCCTGGGAACCGGTGCCCTGGACGAGCGCGCCGTCGTCGTGGGGGAACGGACCGTTGTCGTGGGCGAGGGCGGCACCGGCGCCACCGAGCAGGATGCCTACGGCGAGGACGGACGTGGTCAGGGCGGAACGCATACGCATGACTACTCCCAAAGATCTCTGGAAGACGCGCCGAAAAACAGACGCATCGGTCGGTTCAACGCCTAAACGATCACTGAAAACGGCATGCCGCCTCGGTGACGCCACGTGGATCACCCCCTGATTCACTCGAACGGGAACCCGCTCCACGCCATAAGAACCGCACCGCCGGAGCATGCATCCCGGCATGAGTGTGGACAGGGCGTACTTCACCGTCGGGGCCACCGTGTCCACGTACGACATCGACGCGGACGCGGCGGACCCGGCGCAGGACTGGCAACTCGGCGCGGCCTGGGCCGGGTTGCCACCGGGCTGGGAGGAGGGCGTCGACGCCGCGGTCGACCTGGGCCAGGCCCGCCTGTACGTGTTCCGGGGCACGGAGTACGTCCGCGTCCCGTTCGCCACCCAGACCGTCGACGACGGCTACCCGCTCACCACCCGCGACAACTGGCCGGGCCTCTCCTTCGACACCGTCGACGCGGTCATGAACTGGTCCGACGGAAAGCTCTACTTCTTCAGCGGCCCGCAGTACGTCCGCTACGACATCGCCGCCGACCGCCAGGACCCCGGTTACCCCAAGCTCGTCGCGGACGGCTGGAGCGGAGTCACCGCCGACTGGATCGGCGACGGCATCGACGGCGCCCTCGACCCCGGCAACGGACGGGCGTACCTCTTCAAGGGCACCGAGTACGTGGGCATCGACTGGCACACCAAGAAACAGGAGGACGGCTACCCACTCACCATCACCGACCAGTGGCCCGGCCTGACCGGCCCCTACGACGCGATCTGGTCGAACGCGGCCACCACACCGCCGAGTTCACCGCCGAGTTCGAGCAAGGCGGCCCGATTCCGGCTCTCGTACGGCGAGTTCGCCACCGCCAGTGAGACGGCGACCGGTGTCCCCGCGCTGGTCACGCTCGGCCAGGCGGCGCTGGAATCCGGCTGGGGCTCGACCGCGCCCGGCAACAACTTCTTCGGCATCAAGGCGAAGGCGACCGACCCGCCCGAGACCCGCCAACTCCTCAGGACCCAGGAGGTGTTGGACCGGCCGGACGTCGCGTTCCCCGAGGTCATCTCCGTGACGCGGCGTCCCGACGGCAAGTACCTGTACGTCGTCCGCGACTGGTTCCGCGTCTACGCGACCCCCGAGGAGTCCTTCACCGTCCACGGCAACTATCTGCGGAACAACGCCCGTTACGCCCCCGCGTTCGAGCACACCGACGACCCGTACGCCTTCGCCCGGGCGGTCGCGGACGCGGGGTACGCGACCGCGACGAACTACTACGACTCCCTGGCCTCCGTCATGCGGAACATCGAGACGGCCACCTGAATCGGCCGGTCATTCACTTATCCGGGTGAATGACTGCAAGTCACCGTATGTGCGGCATATGACCCGGGCAGGACGGGGGCATGGGATACCAACTGGGGGATCTGGGGCGGACGTTCCGTGACCAGATGTACAACGTGCTCACCGGCGGCGACGGCAGCGTCCCGCCGGCCAAGTCCAGCTTCATCACCTGGTGCATGCCCGGACTGCCGTACCAGGAGGCGGACTTCGCGTTCGCCGCGCAGGGAATCGGCACCGGTGCGACCGCGGCGGAGGACAAGCTCCTGCTCCAGCAGGCGTACAACTTCTCCTCGCTCATCGACTTCATCCCGGACGTGACCTCGGCGTACTCGTCGGGCCGCCAGGACGGGGTGTGGCGCAACGCGAGCGGTGCCCGGCTGAGTGAGATCTACGGCCAGATCCTCAAGTTCTCCAAGGTCGTCGACGACCGGCTCACCGACGACCAGAAGGCCAAACTGGAGCGGTTCCGGGGCCTGTTGAGAGTGACGCGCACGGTGAAGGACATCGTCACCGAGCAGGAGAAGCAGGTCACCGAGGACAGCCCCATGCTCAAGGCCTACAAGGCGTGCATGCAGGCGTACGTCACCGCCGCGCTGTCGTACAACAACAAGCGCATCGCGGCGCAGGCCGCCGTGGGGGAGTCAGGAAAGCAGGCGGTCGCGGACTGGGCGGCGAACGCGCAGCTGTACTCGATGCAGGTCGCCGCCGCGATGGACGACTGGACGTCGAGCGGCTACCGCAACGAGGTCGAGGAGATCAACGCCTACATCGACCAGACCACCGAGAAGTCGATGCTGCTGTGGAAGCGCAACCTGGAACGCTTCTACGAGGAGGCGAACACCAACGCGCTGGGTCCCGGCCAGTCCTTCTACTACACGACGGTCGTCCCCGGTGACTTCGCGAACTCGAACGGCTGGACCGCGTACTCGATGTACCACCAGATGGTGGACTCCCACAGCCACTACGAGACGACGTCCTGGTCGGCGGGCGGCGGACTGAACTTCGGCCTGTGGAGCGCGAGTTCGGGCGTCACCTCCAACTCCCAGGACTACAGCGAGAACTACCAGGTCGACGACTTCTCGATGTCCTTCGAGATGGCGCAGGTGCAGGTCGTACGGCCGTGGTTCTACCCGGAGTTCCTGGAGAACCGGGGCTGGGACCTGCGCAAGGGGCAGGGCTGGAACTACGACCAGATGCCGTCCGACGGCGGCACCCCGCCCCAGGGCCGCTTCATCGGCTATCCGCTCCAGGCCCTGTTCATCAGGAACCTCACCATCCACTCCGCCTCGCTGGCCCAGGCGTTGCAGACCCACCAGAGCTCCGTGTCGGTCAACGCGAGTGTCGGCTGGGGCCCGTTCACCGTGAAGGGCAGCTACAGCCACTCCGAGTCGGACCAGCACTTCCACTCCGAGAACGACGGCGCCACCATCACCGTCCCCGGCATGCAGATCGTCGGCTTCGTCAACCACCTGCTGGACAAGACACCCAACCTGCTCGACGGCCTCGACCCCGACCAACTGGTCTAGGGCGGCGGCCAGTCATGACCAACATCGAGGCAGCCGGCATCGCGGCGGTATGGTCCGCGTCCCCGGTGGACGCGGCGGCCATGTTCGGCCTGGGCGCGTACTTCCGCGGCCTGCTCACCGACTCCGACCACCTGGTCGCCGTACCGGCGACGCCGGTCGTCCACCAGGACGGCATGTTCCGCTTCAGCGGCGCCCTGGACGCGGCCCGGGCCACGGTCTGGTCCGAGTTCTGCGAACTCGTCAACAGGGTCCCCACCCAACCCGTTTGGGCACCCCCGTCCACCGCCCACCTGTGGAGCGTCTACGGCGAGGTACTCGGCGCCGACCTGGCCCGCTCCACCCTCACCCCCGAGGAACACCAGCGCTACGACACGGCGGTCGACTACCTCTACGACACCGGCTCCGACGGAGTCTTCGTCCCCTCGCCCGCCCTGCGCGGCTACCGCACGGCCCGCCAGGCCTGGCTCCAGGCCGACACGGACTACCACCAGGGCGAACAGACCGGGACGACGTCGACCGACCAGGCGGTCCGCGACCACTGGACCCATATCGACGAACCCCGGCTCCGCCAGGCCAGGGACGACGCCATGGACGCCTGGCAGACCGCCGGCCACAAGGCCGAGGTCGAGGACGCCCTGCGCGAGACCTCCGAACTCGCCTCGAAGGCCCCCTCCAGCATCTGGAAACGACACCGCGACACCTTCAACCCGAACCTCCCCGACCAGTACACGACCTCCCCCAACGGCACGCGTTTCGCGCCCACTTACTACTCACCGGAGGGCGCCCTGGACGACCCCTGGTCGAGAGTCGTGCTCTCGCAGGACATGCTCCGCACCCTGGCCGCCCAGGCCCCCGCGGAACTCAGGTCGGCGTTCGGCGACCGCGCCACCGACGACACGGTCTTCTCCCTCGCCTTCGAATACCGCGTGGTGTCGGTCGTCCGCCCCTGGCTGGACCCACCGATGGAACTCTTCGGCTCCCGAGCCTGGCGCCTCTCGACAGGCATCGCCCCACTCAGCGACGGCGCCACCCCACCGCACGGCCGCTGCCCGTCGTACGTCGAATCGGTCGCCCTGGCCCGCAACATCGAGCTGATCCGCCAGGCCGTCGGCTACACGGAGACCCCCGGCGAGACCACCCTCCACGGCACCTGGACCCTGGACCTCGACAACGGCATCGCGGGCGGCGACATGAACACCGCCGACCTCTGGTGGGAGTGGATGACGGAGACGACCGCCCAGTTGGTCCCCAGCTCCCACGCCGGAATCGTCAACCTCGGCCAGGTCGACTACGACGCCTTCGACGGCCACCGCCTCTCGGCCCTCACCTACGGCACCACCCCCCTCACCGGCAACCCGAACGCGAGCAACCAGCTGATCACCGGCGACGTGTTCGCCGTACGCACGACGGAGGGCCGCTTCGCCAAGGTCCTCGTCGTCCAGTACGGCTACGACCTCCAACTCCGCTGGGTGGCCTACCAACAGGCGACCTCCGCGACGCAGAGCAGCGACTCCTCGCCGGACGACGTGTTCCTCGCCGGGTTCGTGTGCCGACAGCTCCCGAAGAGCCCCGACCCGGACCCGGCACTGACATGGTGAGCCCCGAACTCTCCGTCCACGGCTTCGTGTTGCTGGGCACGGACACCGTGTACGCCGTCCACATGCCCACGTTCACCGCCCCGTACGGCTTCCAGGCCGTCCTGCGCATCACCCTGGACACGGACACCTACCGCACGGCCCGCAAGCGCTACGGCACGTCGGCACTGTTCACGGTCACCCCACGCACCCTCCTCCTCAAGGACCTTGAGCCGGGCGCCACCTTCCCCGCCGACCTTTACTTCGGCCGCTTCGGGAGGGACGGCGAGCTGCTGGGGGAGGTGAGGGTGAAGATCGAGGAGCGGCTGTACGTGGGCCACCCGACCGGGCCCACTATCGAACCGCCGCCTCTCCGCTACGTCGTCTTCGGCCGCGAACAGCTCTACCTGGCCCATGTGTTCACCCGCTCGCCGGACTTCGACCAGGTGCTGACGGCTCAACTGGCCGGGGAATGGCTGACGTCGGCGGGGGAGCAGCCGGCGAGCACGGTGACGATCCCAGGCCGCCCGGACGACCTGACGGGCCGCCTGCACCCGGGCGAGCAAGTCACCGCAGAGGGAGCTGAGTTGCAGGTGCTGGCCGAGGTGTACCTGGAGACGGCCGACCTGGCGGGCGGGGCCTAACGCGTCAGCCGTAGCGACAGCCCGTCGAGGACGACATCGAGGCCGTAGGCGAACTTGCCGTCGCGCAGCGCCACCGGGTCGGTGGCCGTGGCGGCCGACTCGGCGTACGAACCGGCGAGATGGGCGTGACCGGCCGCCGCCTGCCGCGCGGCCGGCATCAGCCGGGCGATGAACTCGCCCTCGCTCTCCCCGGACCGCGCGACCGTGGTCAGCCAGGCGGCCTCGGTCGTGCTCATCCCGATCGTGTACGACAGCACGGCGTCGATCGCGCCGCTCGGCTCGGGGAATCCGACGGCCGTGAACAGCGCGGCGAGCCGCTCGGAGAAGGACATGAGGTTCGGGCCGAGGTAGGCGAGCCCGGCCTGCCCGAGCACCGAGGACAGCCAGCGGTGCCGTAGCGCGGTCGTACGGAAGGACGCGGCGGCCTCGGTGACGGCGGCGCGCCAGTCGGCGGCGTCCGGGGCCGGGACGTGGATCTCGGCGGCGACCTCGTCGACGGCCAGTTCCATCAGCTCGTCCTTGGTCGCGACATGCCGGTAGAGGGAGGTCGCGCCGGCGCCCAGCCGCGCGCCGAGCTTGCGCATGCTCAGCGCCTCGATGCCGTCGGCGTCCAGCATCGCGATCGCCTCGCGGACGATCGCGTCCCGGCTGAGCGCGGGCTGGTCGGGCGAGCGCTGCTCACGGGCCCACACGGAGGGGATGGCGTTCGGCTTGCTCCGGGGGGTCATGGGCGCTCCTTCGTGCCTTCTGCGTACGTCGTTCGCATCCAGCGTACAGAGTTCAAGGATTGCGCACACTGTTCCGCTGTGCGTACAGTGTGCGCATCGAAGGAACGCTGTACGCACAAAGTCGAACGGCGACTCTGAAGGGAAGCCCCATGGAGACCCGAAACCCCCGGCGCTGGTGGATCCTCGTCGTGCTGTGCCTCAGCTCGCTGGTGCTGGTGGTCGACAGCATGGCGCTGACCGTGGCGGTCCCGTCGATGACCGAGAGCCTCGGGGCGAGCGCCCAGGACACCCAGTGGATCCTCGACTCCTACATCCTGGTCTTCGCCGGCCTGCTGCTGACCTCCGGCAGCCTCGGCGACCGCTTCGGCCGCCGGAAGGTGATGCTGATCGGCCTGGTGCTCTTCGGGGCGGCGTCACTGGCGGCGACGTTCTGCACGAACCCCGGCGAGGTGATCGCCGTACGGGTGGCGATGGGGGTCGGCGGCGCGCTGATCATGCCGTCGACGCTCTCGATCCTCATCACGGTCTTCGACGCGGAGGAACGCGGCAAGGCGATGGCGGCCTGGGGTTCGGTGTCGATGCTGGCGCTGGTCGGCAGCCCGGTGCTCGGCGGCGTACTGATCGACCACTTCTCGTGGCACTCCATCTTCTTCCTCAACGTGCCGGTCGTAGCCCTCGCGTTGGTGGCCGGTGTGACGCTGATGCCGGAGTCCAAGGGCCCCTGGCAGAAGCCGGATCCGCTGGGCGCGGTGCTGTCGGCGGTCGGTATGACGGCGCTGATCTGGTGGATCATCGAGATCCCGCAGCACGGCGCGTTCGCGGGCCGAGGGTTGGTCACCCTGACCGTGGCGGTCGTGGGGCTGGCCGGATTCGTGGTCTGGGAGAACGTCACGCCGACCCCGATGGTCCCCCTGGTCCTCTTCAAGCACCGCAATTTCAGCGGGGGTTCGCTCTCCCTGACCCTGGTCCAGATAGGCAACGGCGGCCTGCTGCTGGTCCTCACGCAGTACCTGCAGTTCGTACTCGGCTACTCACCGGTGAAGGCGGGCCTGGCCTTCGTGCCGCTGGCGGTCACCGCGCTGCTCGGCAACGCGGCGGGCGCCAAGTTCACGGCGCGGTACGGCCATCGGTACCTGATCCTGGCGGGCATGCTGGTGATGGCGTCGTCCTTCGCCCTGCTCACGACGGTCACGGCCGACACCGGCTTCACCGTCCCGGCGGTCGCCCTCGGCCTCCTCGGCCTGGGCGCGGGCCTCGCGATGCCGGCGGCGGTGGGCGCGCTGATGGGCACGATCCCGGAGGACAAGGCCGGCGTCGGGTCGGCCCTCAACGACACCATCCAGCAAGCCGGTACGGCCCTCGGCATCGCGATCCTCGGCTCCCTCCTGTCGAGCGGCTTCGCCGACGAAATGCCTTCCGCTACGTCCGATGAGGCTCGCCACTCGATCGGCGGGGCGCTGGCTGCGGCGCACGGCGACGCGGGGCTGGTCCGGGCGGCCCGGGAGGCGTTCACGCACGCCATGTCAACGACCTTCATGGTCAGCGCGGTTGGGGTTGTGGCAGCGGGGGTGCTGGCGGCGGTGGTGATGCGGGACGGGAAGCCGGGCGCGGCGGAGGCTCCGGTCTCCGGAGAAGAGGCGGCGGGGGAGCCGGAGTTGGCCGCCTGACCTCAACTCTCCTGAATGACAAGGCCGTTGCCCATTGCGGGTGGCGGCCTTGTCGTGTCGCCGTCGTCGTGTTGATGCTCGGCGGAGGTCAGGACCCGTCGGGGCAGGACCATTTCGCGATTCCCATGGTGCGGAGATCGAAATCGACCTCGATCGAATCCGGTGCGCTGTCGCTCGTCACGCGTACGCGGACGGTGTCGGCCCCGACGTTACGGGCGTCGCCGACGGTGAAGACGGTGGCGGCTTCCACCTGCCCACACGTGGCCGCCAAGTCGCCGGATCCGCTGCCTTCGAGAACAACTTCTCGCTTCAGTGCCGTCTCCGTGAAATGCGCCTTCATCAGCTTCCACAGCTTCGACTTCGAATCCCGTGCGGCAAAGGCATCCGGCAGCACCGAGTAGTAAGCCCGAAGGTTCTCCTGGGCCGCCGGTATTCTGGAATCCTCCCCGTGACGGGACGGATCTGCCGCAGATCGGTTCACGCCCGCGAAATTCCAGAAAGCGCCCGCACCGATTGCCGTCACGGCAATCGCCGCGATGACGGCGGAACGGGTCCGGCGTTGACGGCGTCGGACGCTTCGGCGACGCAACTCCTGTGCGGACACCGGCTGGTCCACCCGGACACTCTCCAACTGCACGATGCTCTCGGCAAGCCAGGCAGGACGCTCGTACTCATCCGACTCATCCGACATGGTCCACCTCCTGGTCCGGCAGGGAGGAGAAATGGCGGGCGAGCGACAGGCGCCCACGGACCAGCCACACTCTGATGCTCCCGGTCGGCCAGCCCGTCTCGGCGCTTATCTGCTCGACGCTGAGATCGCACAAGTGGTGGAGGACAACGACACTTCTGTGCTTCTGCGGAAGCGTGCGAAGTGCCTCGACGAGAGCGACACGTTCGGGGGACGGGCCTTCGACGGGACGCTGTTCGTGATGACGCTGCATGAGCTGCACACCGCGCCGCACACGCCGGAAGCGGGATACGGCGAGCCGCCAGGCCGTGGTACGGATCCATGCCTCCTGGGAACCGTCGCTCGTGAATATCCCCCGTCGACCCCAGGCCCTTATGAACGCCTCCTGCACGACATCCTGAGCCTCCGGCAGATCGCCGGTCATCGCGTAAAGCTGCCGAACGAGCCTGGGGTAGGCCAGTGCGTAGAACTCATCGAACTCCTCTTCCGCCGCGCCTCTCGCCACTCGTCCGCCATTCATTTCCGTCCACAGAACGGCCAGGGGTTCTCCATGGGGGAAGTACGAACGGGCACCGACCCTCCGCTACAGCGACTCGCCGTGATCTGCGTCACCGCATCCGGGTGTCGCGTCCGGGCCCCCGCGCTGCGTAGTCCACCTGTCCAAGTCGCACCGACAGCAGAGGAACTCTCATGCGCCATGCAGCACCCCGTAAGCCGAGCAGGATGGGGACGACGTTCAGGACCGCCGCGGTCAGCGCTCTGGCGCTCGGCAGTCTGACGGTGGCGGCGGGGTCGCAGGTCCACGCGGCCACGGCGACCGCGCACTCCACGACGGACGACTCCGCGCGCACACAGAAGCAGAAGGCCCTTGCGGTCGCCGACGCGGCCAAGGGGAAGGGTTCCCGGCCGGTGACGGACCCCGAAGCGGTGCGCATCCTCAAGATGAAGACGATCGCGATGGCTCACGCGCCGAAGGGCTGATCGGCCTCGTGTCGTTCTGAGAAAGTGTGACACTTTTACGGGAAGTGTCACACTTTTTCGATGTGAGTGATCGCTGCCAGTGGGGCAAGTCGCCTGCGTGACCGGCTCTTCCGGGTCGAACTCACCCGCAAGGCCACCGAGGACGACTTGTTCGGGTGTGGACTGTTGATCGTCGGTCAGATCGCGGACCGTTGGGGCGTGCGCGAGCTCACCGTGGGCAAGGCGGTGTGGTGCGAGTTGGACGTCGTACGACACCACTCACAAGGCCCGCTCCATGCAGACCAGTTGATCCCGCTCGTCCCATGACGTCGTGACGGCGAAGCCGAACCGTTCGTAGAGGGCGATGGCCCCGGTCCGCCACTTCCACACCGACAACCGCACGGCACCCGCGCCGCTTTCCGCGGCCTGTGCGAGCGCGGCACGGAGCAGGCCGGACGCGACGCCCCGGCCCCGGAACGCCGGGTCCGTCCAGAGCCTCTTGATCTCCGACCGTCCGTCGGCGGGGGCGGTCACCACCAGACAACCCACCGCGGCACTCCCGCTCACAGCCATCAGCACGACAGCGTCGACGAACGCGGTCCGGGGGTCCGAGATCTCTGTACGGTACCGGTCCGGCAGCCCGTCGACATCGGCAACGGGCTCCCCCTTCTCGGCCTCCGTCCGCAGGTGGTACGCCGCGAGCAACGCGCCCAGCCCGTCCTCGGCGGAAAGGGCCCGGCCCGGTCGACGGACGATGGAAACCTCATGCTGATCAGCCATGACGTCAAGTATCCAGGGATTCCAGGAACGGCAAGTACGCCACCCCAACCCGCCGGCCGTCGCGGCGGACGTCGTTCCGCGGGGTCCCGTGCCGGCTCGCCCTTGCGGACGGCTCGCACTGCGGCCGCGTGTTCGCGCCTGCCTCCCGTGCGACGCGGGGGACTGCTCCCGCACCGCTGGAGAAACCGCGCACCACGTGGCGGAAACGGCACCCGGTGCCGGTGGGTCGAAACGGACGTCCGCGTCCTGCACGCCGACCGGCCCGCCCCGGAAGGACCCGGGCCCGCCCACCGCGTCCACCCGCCGCAGCGCGGCCCGGCCATCGTCGCGGCACAACTCCGGTGAGCGGCTGAACGGCCACCCCGGTCCACAGACCGGGGCGACCGCGAACCCGCCGACTTCGAGCCGGCCGGCTCCGAGCCTCAGCTCACCCCACACTCACCGCACTCCACGCCGCCGCCACCGCGCCGTACTCCGAACTCCCCACCCCATAAAGGTCCTTGGCCGCGCTGAGCGTCGCCGTTCGCGCCCCCGCGTAGTTCGTCGAGGACGTCATGTAGACCGTCAACGCCCGGTACCAGATGGCCCCGAGCTTGTCCCGGCCGATGCCGTTCACCGAAGAGCTGTTGCACGTGGGCGAGTTGTAGCTGACGCCGTTGATGGTCTTCGGGCCGCTGCCCTCCGCGAGGAGATACGCGAAGTGGTTGGCGACGCCCGAGGAGTAGTGGACGTCGAGATTCCCGACCGACGAACTCCAGCAGTCCGCGGAATTACCGTCCTTGGACGGCTGGTCCATGAACCGCAGCGCCGCCTTGCCGAAGCCCGACCGGACGATCTTCTCGCCGATGAGGTAATCCCCGAGATCGGACGAGTTGTTGGCGTACCACTCCACCAGCGTGCCCATGATGTCCGAGGTCGCTTCATTCAGCCCGCCGGACTCGCCCGAGTACGTCAGCGCCGCCGTCTTGGACGTCACGCCGTGCGTCATCTCGTGCCCGGCGACATCCAGCGCCACCAGCGGACCGAGCTGCGTCCCGTCACCGTCGCCGTACGTCATGCAGAAGCAACTGTCGTCCCAGAAGGCGTTGTTGTAGCTGTTGCCGTAGTGGACGCGGTTGTACGAACCCTTGCCGTCGCCCGCGATGCCGTTCCGGCCGTGGACGTTCTTGTAGTAGTCCCAGGTCTCGTTCGTGCCGTACTGCGCGTCCACCGCAGCCGACGAACGGTCCGAAGTCGCCCCCGTGCCCCAGTGGTTGTCGGCGTCCGTGAACACCGTGGCCGGGGCTCGGCTGATGCAGATGCCGAAGATGCACAGGTCGGTCTTGTTCGCCGCGTCACCGGTGTAAGTCCCGCCGCGCGTCGCGTCCTTGAGCTGATACGTCGATCCCGACAGCGTCGTCTCCAACGGCACCGTCCCGCTGTACAGCGACTTCCCGTCACCCGTCGCCGTCTCCACACTGTCCCAGGCGTCGATCTGGACGCCGCTACGGGCGTCGGTCAGCACCGTGCGGGCGACCGGGTTGCCGAGCGAGTCCTTGGCGACGACATTCGTGCGCCAGGCAAGCTTCGGGGCCCCGTGCAGGGCGTCAACTATCAGCTGGGGCTTGGCGGTCATCCCCTTCAGCGCCTCACCGAGATTCGCCGCCCGCAACGCGTTCACCGCCAGGTCCGCCGCCTTGGGAGCGGCCACCTTCGGCGTCACGGACGACAGGGATATGGAGCTCCGGGTCGCGCGGTCGGCGCTCCGATAGCTGCCGTTCGCGGCCAGATGGACCACGAAGTCGCCGCCGAGGACGGGTAGTTGGCGGTACGTACGGTCGTAGCGGACATGCTGCGTGCCGTCCGCGTCGACGATCACGTCACGGACCGAGGTGTCCTCCGCGGTGGTGAGGCCCAGGCTCGCGGCGTGGGCCACCAGCGCCGACGCGGCGTTCGCGATCGCGGTGGTCCGGGTCGGGCGGTCGGCCGCGTGGGCGGTGGGGGCGAGGGTGGCGGCCAACAGGGTCGCGGCGCCGGCCGCGATACCGGCCGTGGCAAGACGGGAACCTCGGATGTGCCGTGTCCGACTCATGGCTCTCCTCAAGAACGCAAGTGGGGGGCGTGGGGGCTGCGTTGATGTTGAATGAGATTTAAAGGGGCCATGACATGTCATGTCCATAGCGCGTGCAAAGACTTCCGGGATCAAGGAGAGCGATGGCGGCACCCTCGACCCCCCTCCCCTTCTTCGTCTACGGCACCCTCCGCCCCGGCGAGCCCAACCACGACCGCTTCCTGCGCGGCCGCACGGACTCCGAGGAACGGGCACGGCTCCACGCCGCCGCGCTCTACGACGGTCCCGGCTACCCGTACGCCGTCGAGGTCCCCGGCTCGGTGATCGTCGGTGAACTCGTCACCGCGCGACCCGAGGCCTACCCCCAACTCCTCAGGGAACTGGACCGACTTGAGGACTACGCCCCCGGCGACCCGCACAACCTCTACGAGCGCGTCGAACGGCAGGTGACCCGCGACGCCGACGGCACGGCCGTACGCGCCTGGGTGTACCTCGCCGCCCCCGCCGTCACCGCCCGCCTCCGCACCCACGGCAAGCTGATCGAGGGCGGCGACTGGATCAACCGCGGCTGAACCCGCTGAACCCGCCGAACCGTCGCCGAACGGGCCTCAGTTGCCGGCGGCCAGCGCCCGCGCGACTCCCGGCTCCTTCGGCCCGAGGAAGTGCGGATCGGGATGGAACATCAGGTCCAGCGCCGCCTTGCCCGCCGCGAGCACCTCGCGCGTACCGCCGTAGTACCAGGTCGCGTTGTGCGCTTCGTCGACCCCGACGCCGTACGAGTCGACACCCGCCGCGTCGCACAGCGCGACCGCCCGCCGGATGTGGAAGTTCTGGCTGATCAGTACGGCCTTGTCGACGCCGAAGATCTTCTTGGCGCGGACGCAGGAGTCCCAGGTGTCGAAACCGGCGTAATCGGTCACCACGCGCGCGCGTGGCACCCCGTGCTTCGCCAGGTAGACGCGCATCGCGTCCGGCTCGTCGTAGTCCTTGCGGCTGTTGTCGCCGGTCACCAGGACGACCTTCACCCGGCCCTCCCGGTACAGCGTCGCCGCCGCGTCCAGCCGGTGCGCGAGATACGGCGACGGCTCGCCGTCCCACAGCCCGGCCCCGAAGACCACGGCGACATCGGTGCGCGGCGCGTCCTGGAGGGTCCGCAGCCGGTCGGCCGTGGACACCCACAGCCAGGTCGCCGGAAGCAGCGCGAGGACACACCCGGCGGCCACCACCTGCACAAGCTGCCGCCACCCCGCACGCGTGCGGGGCAGTCGCAGCCGAGGCCGGCGAAGTCTCGGGCGACGCACTGCACGCAGCGAACGCATCAAAGGGGTCCCTCCCGTACGGGTTCGACAGTCACAGACGCGCCGTGACCCGCTCCGGTTCGCCGCCCGCAGTGTGACCGGCTTCACTGTGAGCCCGGACTCCGCAGGTCACGTCACCTCACACACCCCCCGAACCCCACCGTGAACCCCCGGAAAACCTCCGTCATTCCGGTGCAACGGGACGGCAACCTCCCACCGCCACCATCACTCCATGACGGCGTCGAACCACCCTCACGACGAGTCCACGACCCTCGACAGTACGGCGCATCTCATGAACCGGATCAGCAGCCAGCTCGCCGACCAGCTCAGCCTCGTCTCCCTGAACGGCACCAGGCGCCCCGTACCGCCCGCCCCGCCGGCCCTCGTCCTGGTGGCCCACGGCAGCCGCGACCCACGCGCCCTGAGCACCGTACGAGCCCTCATGGAACGCGTCCGCGAACTCCGCCCCGGCCTTCCCGTCCACCTGGGCCACATCGAACTCAACGAGCCTCGCCTCCCGGACACCCTCACCCGACTGGGCACCGCGGAGGCCGTCCTGGTCCCCCTCCTCCTGGCCCGCGGTTACCACGTCAAGCAGGACATCCCCGAGATGGCGGCGGAGGCCGAGGCACGCACGCGCGTGGCGGCCCCGCTGGGCCCACACCCCCTCCTCGTAGAGACCCTCTACGACCGCCTGGTGGAGGCCGGTTGGCGCACGAGGATGAACGACCAGACCCGACGCGCGAGCGCCGTGGTCCTGGCCGCGGCAGGCTCCCGTGACCCGGACTCCAAGCTCGACACCAACCGCACGGCCCACCTCCTGGCAGACCGTTTGGGCGTCCCCGTAGTCCCCGCGTACGCCTCGGCGGCGACCCCCACCGTCTCCGAGGCCGTACGCACCCTCGCGGCGCGAGGCCACCACAGGGTGGCGGTGGCATCCTGCTTCACGGCCCCCGGCCGCTTCGCCACACAGTGCGCGGAACAGGCCCCATGGCTCGCGTCAGCTCCCTTGGGAGCCCACCCCGCGATGGCGAGGCTCGTCCTCCACCGCTACGACCAGGCCTTGGCAACGGCGGAAGTCACGGCCCCGGAGTTGGCCTCAGCTTGAAACTGAGGGCGGGGCCGACCCCCTAAGGGGCGCGGGGCTGTACCGATGTGCGGCTCCGCCGCGTGGGCGCGACCAGCCCCCACGCACCCGCACACGCAACCAGACCGCACCCGGCAAACGCAGCCGCGCCCCGCAACTCCCGAATTGTCACTACCGCCGCTTACTGTCGAAGCATGGACGGCACCGCAGCACTTCCCCTGTACGACCCGACGTCAGTCGACCGCTGGGCGACGGAGCCCGACAAACGCCCGGGCCGCACGGCCTTCCAACGCGACCGCGCCCGCGTACTGCACTCCGCCGCCCTACGACGACTCGCCGGCAAAACCCAGGTGGTCACCCCAGGAACCCGCAGCCAGGCCTGGGACGCCAGCCCCCGCACCCGCCTCACCCACTCCCTGGAGTGCGCCCAGGTGGGCCGCGAGCTGGGCGCGGCCCTGGGCTGCGACCCGGACCTGGTCGAAGCGTCCTGCCTCTCCCACGACCTCGGTCACCCACCCTTCGGCCACAACGGCGAACAGGCACTGAACGAATTCGCCGACGACTGCGGCGGTTTCGAGGGCAACGCCCAGTCCCTCAGACTCCTCACCCGCATCGAACCGAAGCGCTTCGTAAGAAGCGACACGACAGGCGAGATGGTGAGCGTCGGCCTCAACCTCACCCGCGCCACCCTCGACGCCGCCACCAAGTACCCCTGGCCGCGCGGAGCGCACCCCACCGACCCCAAGTCCCCCAAGTTCGGCGTCTACGAGGACGACAGACCCGTCTTCGACTGGGTCCGCAAGGGCGCCCCCGGCACGCGCACGTGCTTCGAGGCCCAGGTGATGGACTGGTCGGACGACGTGGCGTACTCGGTGCACGACGTCGAGGACGGCCTGCACGCGGGCCACATCGACCCCAACTGCCTGCACGCCGAACCGGAACGCCGGGAGATCTTCGAGGTGGCCATCGGCCGCTACGTCCCCGCGGACACGGCCCCCGACGAACTCGCCGAGGCCCTGGACCGGCTCCAGAACCAGCCGTGGTGGCCGCACGGCTACGACGGTTCGGCGGTGGCGCAGGCCCGCCTGAAGGACGCCACCAGCCAGCTCATCGGCCGCTTCTGCCTGGCCGCCGAGTCCGCCACGCGCGCGGCGTACGGCACCGGTCGCCTCACCCGCTACGACGCCGAACTCGTCGTACCGCACGAGGCACGACTGGAATGCGCGGTCCTCAAGGCGGTCGCCGACCGGTACGTGATGCAGCGCGCGGAGCAGGAGCGCATCCGCGCCGACGAGCGCATCGTGGTCGCCGAACTCGCCGAGGTGCTCACGACGCGCGCGCCCGACGGCCTGGAGCCGCAGTTCCGCGCCCAGTTCGACGAGGCGCCCGACGACCGCGCGCGCAAGCGTGTGATCGTCGATCAGATCGCCTCGCTGACGGACGCGTCGGCGCGGTCTCTTCACGCGTATCTCACGTCGCTGGGGCACAGTGACGCGAAACAAGCCCGAATGTGACCCTCCGTGGCCTGATCGGGCCACACCCCCTTCCCCCATCACACTGCGTGCGGGACGCTCGCATATGGCGGCACCCTTACGAGGAGGCATCAAGTGGTCGACGCGGATCAGACGTTCGTCATCATCGGAGGAGGCCTGGCCGGCGCCAAGGCGGCCGAGACGCTCCGAGCGGAGGGCTTCACCGGCCGCGTGATACTGATCTGCGACGAACGCGACCACCCGTACGAGCGCCCGCCGCTGTCCAAGGGCTACCTCCTCGGTAAGGAGGAGCGCGACAGCGTCTTCGTCCACGAACCCGCCTGGTACGCGCGCAACGACATCGAGCTGCACCTCGGCCAGACCGTCGACGCCATCGACCGTACGGCGAAGACGGTGCGCTTCGGAGACGACGGCACCCTGGTCCGCTACGACAAGTTGCTCATCGCCACCGGCTCCGAGCCCCGCCGCCTCGACATCCCGGGCACGGACCTCGCGGGCGTCCACCACCTGCGCCGTCTCTCGCACGCCGAGCGCCTCAAGAACGTCCTGGCGTCCCTGGGCCGGGACAACGGCCATCTGGTGATCGCCGGCGGCGGCTGGATCGGCCTGGAGGTCGCGGCGGCGGCCCGGACGTACGGCGCCGAGGTCACCGTCGTGGAACCGTCCCAGACCCCGCTGCACGGGGTCCTCGGCCCCGAACTCGGCCAGATCTTCGCCGACCTGCACGCCGAGCACGGCGTGCGCTTCCACTTCGGCGCCCGGCTCACCGAGATCGTCGGCCACGACGGCATGGTGCTGGCCGCCCGCACCGACGACGGCGAGGAGCACCCGGCGCACGACGTCCTCGCGGCGATCGGCGCGGCCCCGCGCACCGCGCTCGCCGAGGCGGCGGGCCTGGAGCTGGCCGACCGCGCGCACGGCGGCGGCATCGCGGTCGACGAACGGCTGCGCACCTCCGACCCCGACATCTACGCGGCCGGCGACGTGGCCGCCTTCCACCACGCCCTCTTCGGCCTCCGCCTGCGGGTGGAGCACTGGGCGAACGCCCTCAACGGCGGCCCGGCGGCGGCCCGCGCGATGCTCGGCAAGGACGTCACCTACGACCGCGTGCCCTATTTCTTCTCCGACCAGTACGACATGGGTATGGAGTACTCCGGCTGGGCGCCCCCGGGCTCCTACGACGAAGTGGTGATCCGGGGAGACGCGGGCAAGCGGGAGTTCATCGCCTTCTGGCTGAAGGAGGGCCGCGTGCTGGCCGGGATGAACGTGAATGTGTGGGACGTCACAGAGCCCATCCAGCAGCTCATCCGCTCCCGCACGCGCGTGGACTCCGAGGCACTCGCGGACCCACACGTTCCACTGGACAGCCTGGGCGTCTGAACCGTCTCGTCGTCACTGGTGTCAGTCCGGCCCCGTAGAATTCACGCGTGGCAGGACGGATCAACGACGAGGACGTGAAGGCGGTTCGGGACGCGGTCCCGATCGACGCCGTGGTGTCCGAGTACCTCCAGCTGCGCAACGCGGGCGGCGGAAACCTGAAAGGTCTCTGCCCCTTCCACGACGAGAAGTCGCCGTCCTTCCAGGTCAGCCCCAGCAAGGGTCTCTTCCACTGCTTCGGCTGCCAGGAGGGCGGCGACACCATCACGTTCGTGATGAAGGTCGACCACCTCACGTTCTCGGAGTCGGTCGAGCGCCTGGCCGCCCAGGCCGGCATCACGCTGCGGTACGAGGAGGGCGGGTACAACCCGGCCCACCAGCGCGGCGAGCGCATCCGTCTGGTCGAGGCCCACAAGGTCGCGGCCGACTACTACGTGGAGCAGCTCGCCGTCAGTCCCGAGGCGGACACCGGCCGCAAGTTCCTCGCCGAGCGCGGCTTCGACCAGTCCGCCGCCGAGCACTTCTCCGTCGGCTACAGCCCGCAGGGCTGGGACCACCTCACCCGCTTCCTCCGCGGCAAGGGCTTCACCGACAAGGAGATCCTCCTCTCCGGCCTCGCCCAGGAGGGCCGCCGCGGCCCCATCGACCGCTTCCGCGGCCGCCTCATGTGGCCGATCCGCGACATCGGCGGCGAGGTCGTCGGCTTCGGCGCGAGGAAGCTCTACGAGTCGGACAACGGCCCGAAGTACCTCAACACGCCCGACACCGCGATCTACAAGAAGTCACAGGTCCTCTACGGCATCGACCTCGCGAAGAAGGACATCGCCAAGTCCAGCCGCGCGGTCGTCGTCGAGGGCTACACGGACGTCATGGCCTGCCATCTCGCCGGAGTCACCACCGCCATCGCGACCTGCGGCACGGCCTTCGGCGGCGACCACATCAAGATCCTCCGCAGGCTGCTGATGGACAACGGCAGCGCGCGCGTGATCTTCACCTTCGACGGCGACGCGGCCGGCCAGAAGGCGGCCCTGCGCGCCTTCGAGGACGACCAGAAGTTCGCCGCCGAGACGTACATCGCGATCGCCCCGGACAACATGGACCCCTGCGAGCTGCGCCTCGCCAAGGGCGACGAGGCGGTCGCCGACCTGGTCCAACCCCGCACCCCGCTCTTCGAGTTCGCGCTCCGCCAGATCGTCGTCCGCTACGACCTCGACACCCCCGCGGGCCGCGCCTCCGCCCTGGACGAGGCCGCCCCGATCGTCGCCCGCATCAAGAACAGCGGCGCCCAGCACGAGGTGGCCGTCCAGCTCGCCGGCATGCTCGGCATCCTCGACACCCAGTTCGTGGTCAAACGCGTTGCCCAGCTGGCCCGTTGGGCCCGCGACCGCGGCGGCAAGGGCCCGGCGCCGACCAGAGGCGGCCAACAGCAGCAGCCGTACGACACCGCCCCCCGCACCCCCACGGGCGGTCCCGCCCTCACCCTCCGCAACCCGGTCTTCGCCACCGAGCGCGAGCTCCTCAAACTCGCCCTCCAGCGCCCCGACTTGGTCTCCCCGGCCTTCGACGCGTACGGCGTCGACGAGTTCACCGCCCCGCCCTACGCGGCCGTACGCGAGGCGATCATCGAGGCGGGCGGCGCCGAGTACGGCCTCCAGGACGCGCAGGACTACCTGGTCCGCGTCCGCGAGGCGGCACCGGACGACACGGTCCGCGCGATGGTCACGGAGCTGGCAGTCGAGGCGATCATGCGCCGCACGGTCGACGAGAACTACGCGGGCGAGCAGCTCGTCACCGTCCGCCGAAGAGCCGTAGTACGGCGGATCGGCGACATCCAGGGCGCGCTCACCCGCCTCGGCAGCCACGGCGACTCGGCCGAACTGGCCGCCGTACAGAACGAGTTGTGGGTACTTCAGCAGTACGACCAGGCACTCCAGGTGCACGGCGCCACAGCGCTCTGAGCACGTAGTCACGGCACGGACTCAAAAAGTCACCGCACGCCCCTCGTGGCGGCGATGTGTCGTACTCCACACTGGGTTCCGGTGCCTGAGTCCTCGGAGCGCGGCCGATCCGTCCCCAGCGGGTCCATCACCCCCGCGGTTCCGCTCATCGAGTACGGGACGGATTGCGGCGAGGCCGCCCACTCCGCCCCTGAAGTACCGCTGCCGTACCCCCTGGCAGCGATCATCCTGGAGGTCGCCCCCGTGCAGACCCAGACCCTCGACCAGACCGAGACCAGCACGACGGACGGCGCGGAACCGGAAGCGGAGACCGATGTCCTCGCGACCGTCCCCCCGCAGAGCCGTGCCGCGCACCACCCCGAAACCGCGGACCCGGAGAGCCCGCCCGAGCTCGAAGAACCGACGGCCGAAGCGGTGGAGACCGCAGAGGCCCCCGAGCCCGCCGTACGGCCCCGCAGCCGGGTCGCCGCCGACAACGGCGCGCCCTCCTCGGACCTGTTCCGCCAGTACCTGCGCGAGATCGGCCGCATCCCGCTGCTCACCGCGGCCGAGGAGGTCGACCTCGCCCGCCGTGTCGAGGCCGGCCTGTTCGCCGAGGAGAAGCTCGGCGGCGCCACCGACCTGGACAGCCAACTCGCCCTCGACCTGGACAAGTTGGTCGTCATGGGCCGGATGGCCAAGCGCCGCCTGATCGAGGCGAACCTGCGGCTCGTCGTCTCCGTCGCCAAGCGGTACGTCGGGCGCGGGCTGACCATGCTCGACCTCGTCCAGGAGGGAAACCTCGGCCTGATCAGGGCAGTTGAGAAGTTCGACTACGCCCGCGGCTACAAGTTCTCGACGTACGCGACCTGGTGGATCCGCCAGGCCATGTCCCGCGCCCTCGCCGACCAGGCCCGCACGATCCGCGTCCCGGTGCATGTCGTCGAGCTGATCAACCGGGTCGTCCGCGTCCAGCGGCGCATGCTCCAGGAGCGCGGCTACGAGCCGACGCCGGAAGAGGTGGCCGACCACCTCGACCTCGCGCCCGAACGCGTCAGCGAGGTGCTCCGGCTCGCCCAGGAGCCGGTGTCGTTGCACGCGCCGGTGGGGGAGGAGGACGACGTTGCCCTCGGCGACCTGATCGAGGACGGCGACGCCACCAGCCCCGTGGAGTCGGCCGCGTTCATCCTCCTCAGGCAGCACCTGGAGGCCGTCCTGTCGACGCTGGGGGAGCGGGAGCGGAAGGTTGTGCAGCTGCGGTACGGCTTGGCGGACGGGCGTCCTCGCACGTTGGAGGAGATCGGCCGCATCTTTGGCGTGACCCGGGAGAGGATTCGGCAGATCGAGTCCAAGACGCTCAACAAGCTGCGGGACCACGCCTTTGCGGATCAGCTCAGGGGCTATCTGGACTGATGCCGGGTGCGGGTCCGGTGGGGGCTGGTCGCGCAGTTCCCCGCGCCCCTGAAAAGACCTCAGCCGAGGTGCTTTTAGGAGCGCGGGGCTGTGTACATTTGCGGCTCCGCCGCGGCGCGCGACCAGCCACGACGGGCCGTCAGCCGAACGACGACCCGTCCTGGCGGCTAGTCCACTTCCGCCACCGCCTGCGCGAACTGCGCCTTGTACAACCGCGCATACGCCCCGTCCGCCGCCAACAGCTGCGCGTGCCCGCCCTGTTCGACGATCGAGCCGTTCTCCATGACCAGGATCGTGTCCGCGTCCCGGATCGTGGAGAGCCGGTGCGCGATCACGAACGAGGTACGCCCATGGGCGAGTTTGGCCATGGCCTTCTGGATCAGGACCTCCGTACGGGTGTCGACGGAGGACGTCGCCTCGTCGAGGACGAGGATCGTCGGGTCGGACAGGAACGCCCGCGCGATGGTGATGAGCTGCTTCTCACCGGCGCTGACCCCCGTGCCCTCGTCGTCGATGACGGTGTCGTAGCCGTCGGGCAGCGTACGGACGAACCGGTCGGCGTGCGCCGCCCGCGCCGCCTCCTCGATCTCGCCCCGGGTGACCTCGCGCGACGCCCCGTACGCGATGTTCTCGGCGATCGAGCCGCCGAACAGCCAGGTGTCCTGGAGCACCATGCCGATGCCGGACCGGAGTTCGTCCCGGGACATCCGCGCGATGTCGACGCCGTCGAGGGTGATCCGGCCGCCGGAGACCTCGTAGAACCGCATGAGGAGGTTGACGAGGGTGGTCTTGCCGGCGCCCGTCGGGCCGACGATCGCGACCGTGTGGCCCGGTGCCACCGTCAGCGAGAGGTCCTCGATGAGCGGCTTGTCGGGGTCGTAGCGGAAGGAGACGTGCTCCAGGGCGACCAGGCCGCGGAGTTCCTCGGGGCGTTCGCTCGGCATCGGGTCGGGCTGCTGCTCCTCGGCGTCGAGGAGTTCGAAGATCCGTTCCGCGGAGGCGACGCCGGACTGGACCAGGTTCGCCATCGACGCGACCTGTGTCAGCGGCATCGAGAACTGGCGCGAGTACTGGACGAAGGCCTGCACGTCACCGATGGAGAGCGAGCCGGACGCGACCCGCAGACCGCCGACCACGGCCACCAGCACGTAGTTGAGGTTCGACACGAACATCATCAGCGGCTGCATGACCCCGCTGTTGAACTGCGCCTTGAAGCCCGCCTCGTACAGCGCGTCGTTCTGCTCGGCGAAGAGCTTCGCCGACTCGTCCTGACGCCCGAACACCTTCACCAGGTTGTGGCCGGTGTACATCTCCTCGACGTGCGCGTTGAGCTTGCCCGTCGAGCGCCACTGCTGCACGAAGTGCGGCTGCGAGCGCTTGCCGATGCGGGTGGCGACGAGGAACGACAGCGGCACCGTGACCAGCGCGACCAGGGCGAGAAGCCATGACACCCAGAACATCATCGCGAGGACGCCGATGATCGTGAGCAGCGAGTTGATGAGCTGGCCCATCGACTGCTGGAGGGTCTGCCCGATGTTGTCGATGTCGTTGGTCGCGCGCGAGAGCACCTCACCGCGCTGCCGCTTGTCGAAGTACGACAGCGGGAGGCGCGACATCTTCGTCTGCACGTCCTCGCGCAGCCGGAACATGGTCCGGTTGACCGCCCGGTTGACCATCCGGGTCGCCACCGCCATCAGCAGCCCGGCCACCATGAACGTGCCCAGCGCGAGCAGCAGCACATGACCCACCGAGGTGAAGTCGATGCCCTGGCCCGGCGTGAAGTCCGTGCTCTTCAGCATGTCCGCGACCGAACCCTGGCCCCGGTCGCGCATCGCCTGGAGCGCCTGCGCCTTGGTCGTCCCGGCCGGCATCTGCCGCCCGATGATGCCCGCGAAGACCAGGTCGGTGGCGTTGCCGAGGATCTTCGGCCCCACCACGTTCAGCCCCACGCTGATCACCACACACACCAGCAGCAGGCCGATGGTCAGCCGCTCCGGCCTGAACTGGCCGATGAGCCGCTTGCCGGACACCTTGAAGTCCATCGAACGGGCGTCGGGGCCCGTCCCGGCCATCATCCGCCCCATGGGCCCGGCCATCAGGCAGCCTCCGCTTCCGTCAGCTGGGAGAGCACGATCTCCCGGTACGTCTCATTGCCCGCCATCAACTCGTGATGGCGCCCCGTCCCCACAACCCGTCCTTCGTCGAGTACGACGATCCGGTCCGCCTCCCTGATCGTCGCCACCCGCTGCGCCACGATCACCACGGTCGCCTCGGCGGTCTCCCGCGAGAGCGCCGCCCGCAGCGCCGCGTCGGTCGCGTAGTCGAGGGCGGAGAAGGAGTCGTCGAAGAGGTAGATCTCCGGCCGCTGCACGAGTGTCCGCGCGATCGCGAGCCGCTGCCGCTGACCGCCGGAGACGTTCGTGCCGCCCTGCGAGATGGGGGAGTCCAGCCCGTTCTCCAGCCCCTCGACGAAGCCCTTGGCCTGCGCCACCTCCAGCGCGTGCCACAACTCCTCGTCCGTCGCGTCGGGATTGCCGTAGCGAAGGTTGGTCGCGACCGTGCCCGCGAAGAGGTACGGCTTCTGCGGGACCAGGCCGACCGTCTTGGCGAGCAGGACCGGGTCGATGGTCGACACGTCGACTCCGTCGACGAGGACCTCGCCGTCCGTCGCGTCAACCAGCCGCGGGACGAGACTCAGAAGGGTGGACTTTCCGCTGCCGGTCGAGCCGATCACGGCCGTCGTCTCGCCCGGGCGGGCCACCAGGTCGATGGACTTCAGTACGGGTTCCTCGGCGCCCGGGTAACAGAAGCCGACCCCGCGGACCTCCAGATGGCCGTGCCGGCGCAGCTCGGTGACGGGCGCGAGCGGCGGCACGACACTGCTCTCGGTGTCGAGGACCTCCTCGATGCGCTCGGCGCAGACCTCCGCACGCGGCACCATCATGAACATGAAGGTGGCCATCATCACGGACATCACGATCTGCATCAGATAGGCGAGGAACGCCGTCAGATCGCCGATCTGCATCCCGCCGCTGGCGATCCGGTGCGCGCCGAACCACACGACCGCGATCGACGACAGGTTCACCGTGGTCATGACCACCGGGAACATCAGCGCGAGCAGGTTGCCGGTCTTCAGCTGCATCTCGGTGAGATCGCTGTTGGCCTTGCGGAACCGGTCCTTCTCGTACTCGTCCCGGACGAAGGCGCGGATCACGCGGTTGCCGGTGATCTGCTCGCGCAGCACCCGGTTCACCGCGTCGAGGCGCACCTGCATCGACCGGAACAGCGGGCGCAGCCGGCGCACGATCAGCGTCACGCAGATGGTCAGCGTCGGCACCACCGCGATCAGCACCGCGGACAGCGGCACGTCCAGGCCGAGCGCCAGGATGATCCCGCCGACGCACATGATCGGCGCCGACACGAGCAGCGTGAACGTCATCAGGGCCAGCATCTGGACCTGCTGGACGTCATTGGTCGTCCGGGTGATCAGCGAGGGCGCGCCGAACTGGCCGACCTCGCGGGCCGAGAACGACTGCACCCGGTCGAAGATGGCACCCCGGATGTCCCGGCCGACGGCCGCCGCGGTGCGGGCGCCGTAGTAGACGGCACCCGTGTTGCACACGACCTGGACCAGCGAGATCCCGATCATCAGGGCGCCGAACGACAGGATGTATCCGGTGTCCCCCTTCACCACACCGTTGTCGATGATGTGCGCGTTCAGGGTGGGCAGGTAGAGGGTGGCGCAGGTCTGCAGGAACTGCAGCAGCACCAGTAGGGCGATGGGTTTCCTGTAGGGCCTGAGATAGGTCCGCAGAAGTCGTATGAGCACGCTGGGTCTCTCGGAGTCGGCGGGTGGAGGGCGGGCGGTGTGCCCCTCGCCCCCATCGTCGGACACTCCACCCGCGTTACCTCAACCGATTAACCCAACAGCAGTGCCCTACGGCCCGTTATGCACCCTTAAGTGCTTTATTCGCATCGACGACCGCGCGTCCCTACGAGCGGAACGCGCCCGGATGGGTCTGTTCCCGTACGGACACGTACTGCTGACGCACGGCCTGCCCCACGGCCAGTTCGTCGCCCGGCTCGAAGACCTGGGCGACCGGTCCCTGCCAGGGCGGCGGGTTGCGCGGGTCGAGGGTGCCCTGGGAGACGCCGAGCGCCCAGGCGGCCTGCCGGGCGGCGCCGATCGCGGCGTAGTCGGCGGGCTGCGGTACGACGATCTGGGTCCCGAAGAGCGCGGGCGCCGCGGCCTGCACGGCGGGCAGCTCGGCGGCCGACCCGAGCAGGAAGAGCCGCCGTACGGCAACGCCCCGTCCGCGCAGCACGTCCAGCGCGTCCGCGAGCCCGCACAGCATGCCCTCGAACGCGGCCCGCGCCAGATGCTCCGCCTTCATCGACTCCCGCCGCAGCCCGGCCAGCGTCCCGGCGGTGTGCGGCAGGTTCGGCGTCCGCTCGCCTTCCAGATACGGCAGGAAAACGAGTCCGTGCGCCCCGGGCGTCGACTTCATCGCCAGCTCGGACAGGCTCTCCAGATCGGGCAGTCCGAGCAGTTCGGCGGCGCCGCGCAGGGTCCGTACGGCGTTGAGTGTGGTGACGACCGGCAGATGCATCCCGGTCGCGTCGGCCAACGAGGTGATCATCCCGCTCTGGTCGACGAGCGCCTCGTGGTGCACGGCCATCACGGACCCGGAAGCGCCGAGCGACACGACCGCGTCCCCGAACCCGATCCCGAGCCCGAAGGCGGCGGCCATGGTCTCGCCGGTGCCGGCGGAGATCAGCAGCCCCTCCGGAGTCGTACCGGCCGCGTCGGAGGGACCGATCACGTCGGGGAGCATGGCCTGGTGGCCGAGGGCGAGTTCGACGAGATCGGGCCGGTAACCACCACTGGCGGCGGACCAGTACCCGGTCCCGGAGGCCCCGCCCCGATCGGTCGTCCTGCGCACCGGCCGCCCGAGGAGCTGCCACACGAGCCAGTCGTGAGCCTGGAGCAGCGCGGTCGTCCGCCGGGCGTTGTCGGGCTCGGTCCTGTTCAGCCAGCGGAGCTTGGTGACGGGCTGCGCGGCCTGCGGTACGGAACCCACCGCCTGCGCCCACGCCTCGCGCCCGCCGAGCGCGTCGATCAGGTCGGCCGCCGCGACCTGCGCCCGCTTGTCACCGCCGACCATCGCGGGCCGCACGGTGTTGCCCTGCGAGTCCAGCGGCACGAGCGCGTTCTGCTGCGCGGAGACGCCGATGGCCTGCACACCTTCGAGCAGCCCCCCGCCGGCCGCCTCGCCCAGCGACAACAGCCAGGCCTGTGGATCGACATCGGAGGGCCGCCCGCCGCCCTCGGTCTCGGTTTCGACCGGATGCGGCGCATATCCCTGCCTGAGCACGGACCCCGTGTCCGTGTCGCAGACGACGATACGAGTGAAATCGGGCGAACTGTCCAACCCGGCGACTATCCCCATGGCGGAAATTCTGCCGTACGGCGGGAGGTGACGGCGCCGGGTCGGGACTCCCTAGGTGTTGCTGGTGCCCCAGTCGTCCTCGCCCGTACCGCTCGCGTTGCGCTCACGCAGAGAACGTACGCGCTGGGCCACCGAGTCGGGGACCCGGTCGCCGACCTTGTCACTGACCGCGTGGTACGCCTTGCCCGCGTACTGGCGTCCCTGCTGCGCCGCCGTCTCGGCGGTGTTGCGGACGGCGGGGTTCTGCGCGACCTGACGCGCCGACTTCTTCAGCTGCTCGTAGCGCTCGCGTCCGGCCCGCGTGCCCAGCACGTAACCCAGAGCCAGTCCGACGACGAACGTGAGCTTGTAGCGCATGACGGCCACCCTTCCTTGCGTAGGTTCCCTTGCGTGGGCTCCGGGGCTCCGGCGCGGCATCGGTGCCGGGGGAACCGATTGGCGGAGCACCCCCCTGCTTGCGCTAATGTATGTGTCGCAGCGAGCACACGCCCCCTGGCGAATACCCAGGGAGGTAGGTTCGATGCAACGAGGCATTCCCCTGTAGCTCAATTGGCAGAGCAGCCGGCTGTTAACCGGCAGGTTACTGGTTCGAGTCCAGTCGGGGGAGCTTCGGTCTTCCGTAGCTCAATTGGCAGAGCAGCCGGCTGTTAACCGGCAGGTTACTGGTTCGAGTCCAGTCGGGAGAGCGCAGTGAGGAAGCAGTGAAGAGGACCCCGTTGGGGTCCTTTTTCATGTCCCCCGGAACCACTCGCGGCAGGCCGCAGTCCTCATGGTCGTGCGAAGTCGACCATCCGAAGCAGGAGATCGTATGAGCGGCTATGCTGCGGCAGACGGCGCGTACAAATGTGCGCGACGCGCCGTAATGGGGCGGTAGCTCAGCCGGTTAGAGCAGCGGACTCATAATCCGTCGGCCGTGGGTTCGAGTCCCACCCGCCCCACTCTGCATTACCTACGCAGAATCGTTCTGACCAGCAACTTAGCTGGCGGGTCGGGCGAGTTGAGAGATCTTGGCGGCCCTAGTCGATCATGGATTCATGATCCTGAGGCCGGATTGAGGCCGGAGGTCACGCGGCTGCGCGCAGTCCCTCATCTGGGCCATCGTCCTCGGCGTCGGGGTCGCTCTCCGGGGTGTCGCGCTGGTCCTTCAGCTTGGAGGGCTCGCCCTGTCGGGGATCTTGCTTCCGCGACCGAGGCACGACTGCGTTTGTGGACTCCGCCTCGGCGGTCATGAGCTGAGGAAGGACGCTCGTATACGTGTCCGAGGTGATCTGGCGGGAGCTGTGGCCCAGCCGCTCCTGGACGACCTTGATGTCTGCCTTGCCCAGCAGCGCCAGCGTTGCCGACAGGTGCCGGGTGTCGTGCAGGCGAATCGGCGGCAGGCCGGACAGCTCGACGAGTCGGTTGAACCGACGACTTATCCAGTCGGGGTGCAGGGGCTCGCCGTCTTCGTGGGTCCAGACCCGGTTGCTCTCGACCCATGCCTGTTCCCCGGACCACTGCTCGCGCTCCGTGGCCTGGGTGACTCGCCATCTTGCCCATAGCCTGTTCGTCTGAGAGTCGAGCGTGACGGTGCGCACGCTGTCCTGCTTCGGAGCCTCGTCGTACTGCTGGTAAGCAATCTCAACGATCTGCGCGGAGATGCGGAACCACGAGCCGGTGAGGCTCACCTCCGGCCAGGGCAGAGCGCACATCTCGCCGCGCCGAGGGCCACGGAAGATGAATGCGTGCCACATGGCGCAGAGCCGGTCGTCATTCACGAAGTCGAGGAACTCGCCCGTCTGCTCCGGCGTCCAGACCATGACAGGGCTGGGCCTCTTGCCCGTGCGCTTCCACTCTTCGACCCGCTCCGCTGTCCAGACCAGAGCCTTGGGGCGCTTGACCGCCGGCAGTTCGACGAGCGCGGCCAAGTTGGTCGCATACTCGCCGCGCTTGATTCCGCTGCCCAGAAACGAGCTGAGGGTGGCGTTGATGCGGTGCATCGTCGGGGCGCTGGTGATCTTCTCCTTGCCCTTGCGGCCCTCGCGGAACGCGGCGTTGGCGTCGAGGTACGCCTGACGCGTGACGCGGCGCTCCTGCTTCCTCCCCGCGGCACGTACCCAGGCTGTGTAGGCGGCGTCGCGAGCCTCCCGCAGCTCTATCACCCTCGCGTGGTGGATGAGCCGCTCGGCGTTCTCCCGCTCGATCGCGTCGTACATGCCTTCGACGTGGCGCAGCTTGAGGTCACGCCGCTTGATGTGGCCGAGGTGAGGTTTGAGATAGAGCCTTACGTGCTCCTCGTACCCGTGGCGCGTCGTACGAGCCAGGCCCTTCTTGCGCTTGAGCCACGCGCCCAGGTCCTCGCCGACGGTGGCGTTGCTGAGGACGTCGGCGCCACCGATCAGATCGCGGTAGACCTCAGCCGCCTTGGCCTCCGCCTTGTCCTTCGTGGCGAATCCTCCTCGTCGCACGCGCTGACGCTCTCCGCCCTCGCCCGCTTCCAGTTCCATGGTGAAGTACCAGGTGCCGTGCCCCTTTCGCCGGAGCTTCGGGCAGCTCGCTCCGAGCATGCGCAGCTTCGGAGCGCCGGCGTCGTCGAGCTTCGGAGTGCCGTCGGTGTCGACGGCTGGTTCCTGGCACGCGCAGCGTCGGTAGTAGGTGGGGTTGAACACGTAACTCCCCTTCGTGGCCTTCAGTTGTGGACCTTCTGTGTCGGTCCTTGTCGAACCGATGTCTATCTTGCCCCAACACTCCAGTGTTGGCGTATCCTTATGGAACGTTGGCGTGGGGGAGAACGCGACAACGGGAATGACAACGAAGGACGCATCTGTAGCTACGGACGCCGGGGTCAGTTCGATGACCCTGGAGGAACTACTCGCGCTGCCACCGACCGTGAACGTTGTAACGGCTGCGCGAGCACTCGGGATCGGCACGCACAAGGCCTACAACTTGATCAAGGAGGGGTCTTTCCCCGTGCAGACGCTCCCTCTGGGCGGCACGGTGAGGGTCCCCACTGCTGCACTCTGGCAAGTGCTTGGGGTGTCGCCCCTGGTGCAGTGATCTGTGTAGCCCTGAGTCTGTCGGTCTCGCGGGCCATAGCTCGGACATGTGCCGTGGCCTAGGATCAGGCGGCTACGGGCGCACGAGACGAGAACGGACCACTGCATGCCACGGCTCTACGGTTTCGAGGACGCCTCACGTCGTCGGCTACGTGACGATGAAGTGGACGCGACCCGCCTGATGGTGAGCCGGGCGCTCAGCGATCAGTCCAACCAGGATGTTGCGGTATGGGCGAACGGTGAGGGATACCGGGGCACGCTCGGCGGGGAGTGGAAGGACGCGTCGGTTGGACGACTGTTCCGCAACCCGGCCATCGCCGGGCTGCGCTACGACGATGACGGCGAACTCGTCGACGCGGGTCACCCGGGAGCTATCACGCGCGAGGAGTTCGAAGCCCTCTTGGAACGGGAGAAGGCTCGCAGTACGAAGGATGCAGAGCCTGCGTACGACTATCTCCTAACCGGCGGGGGCTGCACCTGCGGCAAGTGCACAGAGGATCTCGGGGGCGCCCGTACCAATTCGGGTACGCCCGGATACCGCTGTCGCCCGAAGGACAAGAAGGGGCACGGTGGCTGCGGTGAGGTCCGGATTGATGCCGAGCTGTTGGAGGACCACGTCGGAGAGAACGTCGTGGCGGAACTCCTCAAGCCCGGCATCCGAGCCTCGATCGCCAAGGCCCAGGCCGCCGTGCGCAAGCAGGTTGAGGACCTCAAGAGGGACATCAAGGAGTTGGAGGGCCGTCAGTCTGAGCTTGGGAGGCTCTATGGAAACCGTGAGATCAGCGGTGAGGCGCTGGTAGCCGGAGAGCGCGAGATCGCGGCTAACCTCAAGGGCATCCGTTCGCGCCTTCGCTACGCGGAGCAGATGGCGAACTTCTCACTCGGTCATGCCAAGGACCTGGTGAAGTGGTGGAACTCTGCACCCACGGCGTCGAAGAGAGGCATCACGCTGCTCCTCTTGGAGAAGATCGAGGTATTCCCCGCGAGCGCCCGCGGCGTCCGGACAATCGAGCCGGGACGAGTCGTCCTTCACTGGCGCAAGCTGTCGGGCATGTCAGATAGCTGAGACCGCCACCCGCGATGCGAGCCGCCTGCCTACCATCGCCATGGTCAGCCCCGTGATCAGTGAGATCACGGCGAGCCCGGCCAGGAGCGGGGAGACGATCTCCTCGTACCGCAGCGGCCACGGGTGGCCCAGGTAGTGGGTCACCAGGTATGAGCCCTTGCTGGCGGCGTAGGCCACTCCGAGGATCGCCGAGATCGACGACAGGGCGAGTCCGCGAGCCGTCCAGGTGTGTCCTGCGCGCCGGGCAACGAGAGTCATCCCGGTGCACAGGAACGCGATCTCGCCGCAGGTGATCGCCACGTAGCCCAGATAGACCATGAGGTAGACGGTGACGCCTGGCACCGTGGCGAACTCGGTCGTGAACTCCACTGTCTCGTCGGTGGTGCCGACGAACAGGGGCAGCATCGCCGCTAGGACGCACACCGCGAAGGCGACACGTGCGTACAGGCTGGCCTTCAACACCTCGTGGTTGTAGGACCAGTCCACGAGCATCAGCTGAAGGCTGCCGCACCATACAACTGCGCAGATGTGCGCACCGAGCTTGGCGGCGTTGTTCATGCCGGTCGCAGACTCGATCACGTCCTCTATTGCCGGGACGGCGAGGGTGACGCCCACCGTGCAGATGCCGATGGCCACAGCTCTGGTGAAACGGGCTACGCGATAGTCCCCTCGGTCACGCTGACGCCAGGCTTCCCGAGCGGAGAGCACGGTGCCCACCAGGCCGATCAGAGCGCACAGGCCGAAGACTAAGCCGTCCATTTGGTTCAGGTTCCTTCCAGGTCGGAGACGGCGCGCTCAGCCGCTTCGGTGAAGCTGAGACGCCTCCGCCGGCCTGGCCGCGGTGGTTCCGGGACAGGTGGAAGAGGCTCGGGCACCTCCGGGACGGCGAGATCACTGCGTCCGTGTCGCAGACGGATCTCACGTGCGGCCTCCAGAAGTTCGGCAGCTCCAGCGTCCCCCAGGTCGTGAATGAGCCGAAGCGCCTCGCGCGCGTCTGGGCAATCCTCATAGACCGACAGGGACGTCAATCCGTTGTAACCGGGGAGTAGGTAAGCTACCGGAGAGGCCAACGCCCGTGCCAGGCCTGCCAGTTGAGAGATCGTCGGGTTTGCCTTGACTCCGTTCAGGAGGTCGTTGACGACCTGGTGGGTCATCGCAGGCTTGCTGCCGGGAGTCTCGGCTGTGGCGGCAGCAATGTCGCGCGTGCTCAGGGTTTTCCCGTCCGCTCTGCGTTTTCTGCCGATCAGGACGGCGAGTTTGCTGGAGAGAGGGGTGTCCGGGCCGAGCGGCATGGTGCTGGCTACTCCTTGTGACGCGGCAGGCCTGACCAGGCAGGGGACGGTGGACGTGGTGCGCTCTCAGTATCGCTGTGAGGTGTAAGGGGCTGGTGAGACAGCTCAATGTCCATGTTGGTTGACAATGGGTAACGCTCACCGCAAGATCTATAACCTTGGGCGAAGTAAGCGTGTGCTCGGCATGTGGGGCCGCCACCCCTCTACCGCCTCCTTGGGTGCAGGATCGCGACGGGCACCCAACTAGGCCTCGATGTGTGCCGCTAACTCGCCTGTGTGGGGATCTAAGTGGGCCGCGACTAGTCAAGGAGGCGGAACGCTGCAATGCGGGGAGGGTACGGGTGGGGATCGAGCTGGACCGAGTGCTGGCCCGACTGGAGGAGTCGGGCGGAAGGGAAAACGTTGTCCTGGGCGATGAGGCCGCACTCGTCGCGTTAGGGGCTCTGGCGATCGTTGACCTGAAGCGGGTTGGTCGTGACGTGAAGCCCGCGATGGGTGCCGCTACAAGTTGATCTACGCGCGCATTCGGAGGCGGGCCCCTATAGGGGCCCGCTTCACGCGTCTGACCTGCAAAAACTTCCCGAAATTTGTGGACCACCCTCCTGAATGCATATAGAATAGAACCAGAAGGAGGGGGGAAAGAAGAAGCCCCCGCCGACCTCTTGGAGATCGCAATGTCGCACAAGTACGCCGCCCTGAAGATGCGCCAGATCCACCGCAACCCGAACCAGCCCCGCAAGACCTTCGACGAGGACGCGCTGAACGAGCTGGCCGAGTCGATCAAGGAGCACGGCCTGCTCCAGCCGATCGTCGTCCGGAAGGTGGCGGAGGGCTACGAGCTCGTGGCCGGCGAGCGCCGCTTCCGCGCCAACGAACTCGCGGACAACATCCTCATCGAGGCGAAGATCCTGCTGCCCGACGGTGAGTCCGAGATCAGCGACATGGACTCCTTCGAGAAGGCCATGGCCGAGAACCTGAACCGCGAGGACATGCTCCCGCTGGAGGAGGCGCGCGGCTTCAAGAAGGTCTTGGACGAGAAGGAGGGGGCCACGCCCGCCAGCGTCGCGAAGACGTTCTCCAAGTCGGTCCAGTTCGTCAACCAGCGCCTGGCCCTGCTCGGCCTGCGTCCGGAGATCCAGGCGGCCGTCGACCTCGGGCACATCGGTACCCAGGCCGCCGTCCAGATCGCCGCACTCTCGAAGGACAACCAGAAGGCGGTCTTCCAGGACTGGAAGAAGGGCGACAAGAACGACAACCAGCTCGTCCACATCGCCTACGCCATGCGCAAGCAGGAGAAGGCGGCCACGCAGGACTCCATGGTCGACGTCGAAGAGATGACCGCCGAGGAGAAGGCCGAGCGGAGTCGCGCGCAGGCCAAGACCAAGAGCGACCTGGACGCCATCGAGGGAATGTGGGCGCTGCTGGACAGCATCGGCAAGGCGGACCCCATGGAGCTGGCCCGCACCCTGGCGGGGGAGGTCGGCAAGCGGCTTGAGCAGATGGACCGGGTCGCGGACGTCGTGCAGAAGGCCCGCTTCCAGCTCCGTCAGGCAAAGGCGCACGCCGACGCCAGCGAGATCATGGTCAACCCCGCCGCCGCAGCGCCCGATCTGGTGGCCGAGGCCGACGCCGTACTCGCCCAGGTGGACCTGGCTGCGGGCGACACCGAGCCGGAGGCGCAGACCGAGCCCGCCCCGGAGCCGGAGACCGGCCCGGCCGCCGACGCCGACACGGAGACCGAGGACACCCCGGCCGCTGACGCGGAGACCGAGAGCCCGGCGGAGCCGGAGGAGGACGACACCGAGTCCGAGGCGGCGGCCCAGCCGGTCGCCGTCGCAGCCTGACCCGTCCGTCCCGGGGCGGCCCCCAGCGGGCCGCCCCCTTCTCTATGGAGCCCCACAGCGATGAACGACATCCCGACCATGCGCAACATCAACCACAACCTGTTCGACGTGCCGGCCTCCGCCAACGCCCTTGAGGAGTACGACTCCGACGTGGCTGCACTCGTCCGCGAGGCTGCGGCGCACCTGTTCAAGGCGCGCCGTGACAACGACGGAGCAGCCCTGAACGAGGCATACAACCTCACCCTGCTCGCCGCCTCCGAACTCATGAAGGGTGCCGGTAGTTCGGTGTACGTGCGCACCCACCTCATGGTCACGGCCCGCCTGGTCGAGCTCGAAGCGGCACTGCTCGCCGCCGAGACCAAGACCGCCAGCGAGTGAGGAGACGACCATGCAGATAGATCCCGACGTTCTCGACGCCATTCGCTCCGCCGAGGTCGACGGCCTGGAGCTCCGCCTACGGGGCCAGCTCGACCGCAACTTGTACGAGCGGGTCAACCTGGCCCTTCACGCCGTCGGCGGCACCTGGAACCGCTACAGGCGCGCCCATATCTTCCCGGTCGCCGCCGTCACTGCCGTCGCGGGACTGCTCGCAACGGGGCAGGTGATCACCGACGCCGAGCGTGGGTACTACCCCACGCCAGAACCCGTCGTTGAACAACTCCTGGACCTGGCCGAACTCGAAGGCGGCTGCGAGGCGTTGGAGCCGTCGGCCGGACGTGGCGCCATCGCCGAGGCCGCAGCCGCCCGCGGTGCCATCGTCGACTGCATCGAACTCGACACTGCTCGCGCCGAGCACATCCGCGTCGGCGGGTACGCCCGCAAGGTCGCGAACGCCGACTTCCTCGGCGTGAAGGTAGAGCGCCGCTACCAACGGATCATCATGAACCCGCCGTTCGCTGACAGGCAGGACATCCGGCACGTTGAACGGGCCCTGCGGTTCGTTCAGCCGGGTGGCCTGGTCGTCGCCGTCATGCTCGGCAGCCTCACCTTCCGGATCGACCGCTTGACGAAGGACTTCAGAGCCCGCGTGCAGGAGGCGCGCGGGACCATCACGGAACTGCCTGACGACGCCTTCCCGGCGGTGGGTGTGCGTACGGTGATCGCCGTCATCCCGGTCCGGGAGGCCGCGCCGCCTCCACGCTTCAACCCTCAGGCGCCCAGGCCCGAGGACTTCACGGCAAGGCCCGCAGCGGTCCAGCAGGGGCTGTTCTTCACGGACGCGCCGACAGTCCACGGAGCGACGCCCCTCGACGGGTTCCAGTACGGGGCTGCACCATGGCTAGAGATAGATCCCAACACTGGAGCGTGATAAGTTCTATCTCGTTGGTGAGGGCGGCCTCAGCCGAGAAGCCGGCTCACCAACGTGCCGTGGCATGCGGCACTCCCCTTCGGTGCCTGGCGGGTGGCCAATCCCCCGCGCCCTACCCGCCAGGCACCGGCCCCGCACCTGAGCGGAGCCGCCGGAGCGCCGCCAACATCCACGATCACGACCGGACCCGCCCCCGCCTCACGCCGGGGGCGGGTCCCCGTGCACTCAGGAGCGCCATGAACACAGAGGACTTCGCTGGGCACCCAGAAGATCGCGAGCTGTACGAACGTCTCCTCGTCGAGCGGGATGGGACACCGATCAGGGCCCTCGCTGAACGTGACCCGGGTCTCGAAGTGCCAGGAGACCCCGATCCAGACGCGACCCGGCACCTCACGGAACTCGAAGCAGCCACAACTCCCCAACGACGAAAGCGACATGGAGCATGACCGCCGAGCAGGCACCGCCCGCAGAACCGGAGCGCCGGACACCGCCCGTCCCCGGTGCGGTGTGGTGCCGATCCTGTGACTCCTGGTGCCTGCCGACCGGGATCTGCGGCTGCAACAACCGGTGATGCACACCCTTCTGCGCCTTGTCGCCGACGCGATGGCCGTCCTGCTCATGGCGGCCATCGCCGTTGTCGCCTGGGTCGTCGTACAGCTCGGCGGTGGCGGTGTCTTCCTTGCCAGCCTCTTGGCCTTCCCCGGCTGCGGGCTGGTGGCCGCCGCCATCCACCACGTTCAGCGATGGGTGGCCGGTCGGTGATTGAGGGACCGGCGGAACCCCCGCCCCGGCGACCGCCGCGCCCCGGCGTGATCGTCTAGTCTGAACTAGCTGTAGGGCGCGGGGAACGGCCTACACAAGGGACGCCCAGTGACCCCGACGCCCGCCAACATCCCCGAACTGCTCCTGCCGCTCGCCGTCCCCACCGAGGACCTCGTTCCGTACTACCGGAACCCCCGCAATGGTGACCTCCCCTCGATCGCGGAATCGCTGACCGTCAACGGCCAGTACCGCGCGATCGTCGTCAACAAGGGCACCCACACGGGCCGCCACAACGAGATCCTGGCGGGCAACCACACGCACGCGGCTGCCCAGCAACTCGGCTGGGAGCAGATCGCCGTCACCTGGGTCGACGTCGACGACGACGCGGCGGCCCGCATCGTCATCGTCGACAACCGGACCAACGACCTCGCCGGATACGACAGCGTGCTCCTGGCCGAGATCCTCTCCGAGATCCCGGACCTGGCCGGTACCGGCTACGACCGCGAGAGCGTAGACCGGCTCCTCGACGACACCTCCCTGCCCGAGACGCTGGAACTCACCTCCGACGGCGCGGGCACCGGTGCCGCAGCCACCGTCGACTACCTCCAGTGGGGCTACCTCCAGTGGGAGTCCAAGCGAGTCCGGATCACCTCCGAAGAGGTCGAAGCCCTCAACGCCATCTACACGAAGTTCGTGGACGACACCAACAGCGACCTCGGCTTCGGCTGGCACGTCTTGCAGCAGGCCCACGAGGAGGGCGAGGCGGCATGAGCAGCGCGCCCACCACGACGTTCTACGAGGCGTACCCGCTCGACCGGCTTCGCCCCGCCGACTACAACCCGCGCCGCCTCAGTGAGGAAGCGTTCGTCAGGCTTCAGGCGTCACTGCGCCGCCACGGTGTCGTGAAGCCCGTCATCCTCAACGCCGACGGCACGCTGGTCGCGGGCCACCAGAGGACCAAGGGCCTCCAGGCCATCGGCCTGACGCACACGCCCGCGGTCATGCTGGGCACGAAGGTCAGGTTGCAGGACGAGATCCAGTTCAACCTCCTGCACAACCGAGTCGAGACCGAGGCCAGCGTCGTCTACGCCGAGCCCGGCGTCATCGGGGCCTGGTCGTGGATTCCATGGCAGTCCGTCCGGGTCACGGAACGAAAGAACCTCTCCTTCGTCAACGCCATCGGGCACATGACCGCCGGCCACGGCCCCTGGGGGAGCGTCGTCATCGACGACCAGGGCCGCATCGTCCTCAACGCCGAATACGCCGTAGTGGCCTCCATCAACCGCTTCGACCTCCTCGCCTGGACCGTCACGTCCGGCGACGCCGCCCAACTCCACGCCGACCTCGCCGGTGAGTACGGCGTCTACGACTGGACCGCCATCGAGAGCAAGGCCCCGGTGTGGAACCAGCACATCGTGCAGCCCAAGAGGCTCCGCAAGTTCTCCTCCAAAGCCAAGGCCGGAAAGCTCGCCTACGGCTCCGAGACCTGGGACCAGTTGGTCACCCCCTGGCTCAAGCCCACCCACCGGGTCGTGGACTTCGGCGCCGGGTACGGCGACTACGCCAAACACCTGCGCGCCAAGGGCTTCAACATCCACGACTACGAGCCCTACCGCTGCCGGGACGGCTCGTACGCCGTCGATATCCGCGCCGTCGTCGGCATGATCCGCGACATCGCCAAGGACATCCAGGCCAACGGCCTGTACGACGTGGTGGTCCTCGACTCCGTCATCAACGCCACCACCACCCTCGACTACCAGCACTGGGTGATGACCACCGTCAACGCCCTCTGCTCGGCGGACGGGGTCGTGTGCCTCGGCACACGCAACCTCGCCCGCGAACTCCGAGACGAGCAGGCGAAGCGGGTCACCTCCCAGACCGCCACCACGAAGATGAGCTTCCTCGACGAGGACAACGTCGAGATGAACTTCGTCAAGGGGAAGTGGCAGAAGCTGCGTTTCCACACCCCCGACACCCTGGAGCCGCTGCTCCGCCGCTACTTCGAAGACGTGCGGGTCACCGACCTCAGCGGCTCCAACATCAAGGCCACCTGCCGCCGCCCCATCGCGCTCCCCAAAGAGGAATACGAGAAGGCATTCGAAGAGGAATTCAACATGCCTTACCCGAATGACTTCCGGCATGACAGACATCTGGAATTGGTGGGAAATTTGATAAAATTGGTAGTAGAGAGAAATGAATCTCTTGCCAATTAAAACGGGTGAATGGGGAACGGATGTCGCAGCGAATACAGGTCCAAATTGAATCACGAACTCGATACCGCATCATGTGGCTGGCTGGCGTGCGGCACGTAGCCCTCGACCAGCACTGCCTTCGCAGCTTCGGCCAGCCCGACCGCCCCCGGCTCGACATCAGCCGCCGGCACCAGACGATCGAACTCTCCGAGCACAACCCGCCCCTGGCCTGGTACCTGTGCGCGCTGCCCAACCCGTGGAAGTGGAGCGACAACGCGCACCTTGCCTTCGAAGGCGCACCTGGAGAGCAGTGGGACGGGCCCGCCCTGGTGCCGGGCCTGTATGTGCATCTGGACAACGCTCGCCCCATCACCGGATGGGGCGAGCACAACATCCCGCCGAGTGAGCCACGCCGGAACTCGGTTCGCTTCCGGACCTGCCGCAACTACCAGTTCGCCTGGTGGCTGCGGACCGAGCGCAACGCGCCGGACGCGCCTCCCGATTACGTTCCTCCGAAGCGACCGGGTGAAGGCGAGCAGATGTCAATCCTCTGAGGGTGGACCATCAGCGTTTGGTACGGCATCGTCCGTGATGTCCTCCACCGATCCCGCCGCGGTGGACGTCTCCACTGCACCCGTGTGTCGATTCTGCGGATTGCCGTTTCCGCGCAGCGCGTAGAGAAACCGATGCCAGGAATCGATAAGTCGTGGTAGCTGATCCAATATTCCCTGTAGGACGAAGATCAGTACAGACACCACACCGGACCAGGCCAGGACCCACAAGACGATGGTCGAGTCCACAGGTCGACTTCCTCTCAGGCAGAGGGCCGAACTGTGCGCGGACACACTCAGTCCGGCCACCACGGTGGCTGGACTGAGTTCTCCGACGAGAACAGGACTCAGGTACTGCGGATCCTTCTGACTTACTCAAAGTTGAGAACAGGCCATGATCTTCATCCTGGTGTGGTGAAGACGAGTGGCTCGTCGGACTACTCGTGTTCACCACACCAAGGTCGCCCGTCCGCCAGCTTGCTGACGTGGTGTGACCTGTGACCTGTTGCTGGCTGAGAGGCTAGTCGAGTCCGAAGCAGCACACCATCAAAACTGCAAACAAAGGACGGAGCAGAAGAGGCGATCGCACTCGCTTGAGTGCGATCATGGCTATGGGCGCGGGGGCGCACCCGAGCTGTGAAGGACCCCCGCCGTGGGACGCCCCGACAGAGCCGCGCGTGCGGCCATCGCGCGCCGCCGCTCGGACGCCATCGATCTACGCCTCGCCGGCGTGGACTGGTTGACGATCGCCCGCAAGCTCGCAGCCGATCCGACCGTCAACTCTGACGGGATCGCCTACCCGCAGGGGTACGGAGTCGAGCGGTACCGCAAGAACCAGGACCCGCCCACCAACGAGGCCCTGATTCACGCCGCTTGCCGGGACGTCCGCACCGCGCTCGCCGACCGTCGCGCCGAACTCAACGACGACGTAGACGAGTTGCGCGCGCTGGAAGCCGACCGCCTCGACCGGCTGTTCTTCGTTGCCTACAAGAAGGCCGTCCGGGACCAGGACCTCGCCGCCATCGACCGCACCCTGCGGATCATGGAGCGCCGCGCCCGGCTGCTCGGCCTCGACATGCCCGTCCGCACGGAACTGACCGGCCCGGACGGCGGACCGGTCCAGGTCGAGAGCGTGACCGTCGACGAACTTGACGCCCTGATCGCGCTCACCGATCCGGACGGCGAATGACTCCGCGAGACCACGAGAGCGTCATCGCCCACTACAAGACCCTTCCGCCAGCGCAGCGGCGCACCATCGCACGGGCCGCATCCCCCACTCTGCGCGCCGAGTTGGTGCGCGTCGAACGCCAACTCGCCATGGATCGCTCGCCAGGTGCGCTCGCAGCCGTTCTCACTGGCGGACGCGAGATGCAAGCACCGCACCTGGATCTCATCGACCTGGCGTTCATCGACATGGCCGCGGGCCGATGCGACCGCGTCATGCTGACCATGCCCCCGCGGCACGGAAAGAGCAGACGTGCCTCCCGCTGGGCGCCCCTCTGGTATCTGCGGCGCAACCCCGGCCACCGCATGATGATCGCCAGCTACTCCGCCGACCTGGCCGACGACCACGGCCGGTGGATCAGGGACGCCATCAACACCTGGGGCGACGACCTCGGCATCCAGCTCAAGGCAGGAAGCCAGGCCGCCAACCGCTTCGACCTCGTCGGCGGCGAAGGCGGCCTCCTCGCGGCTGGTATCGGCGGCGGTCTCACTGGACGCGGCGCGCACATCGCCATCGTCGACGACCCGGTCAAGGACATGGCGGATGCCGACAGCCCCACCATGCGCAAGCGCGCCTGGGACTGGTGGACTTCCGTACTGCAGACCCGACTCGAACCCGTCGGTGCCATCTGCCTCATCCAGACCCGATGGCACGAGGACGACCTCGCCGGACGCATCCTCGCCACCGAGCGCGACGCCTGGCGGGTCATCGACCTGCCCGCCATCGCCGACAGCTCCGATGATCCGCTCGGCCGCGCTCCTGGTGAGGCGCTGTGGCCCGAACGCTTCGACGTCACCCATCACGCCAAGACCCGCAAGCGAGTTGGCGAACGCGTCTGGGGCGCCCTCTACTTGCAGAAGCCTCGGCCGCCGGAGGGAGGCGTCTGGAAGCGGGAGTGGATCGAGACCGCCCGCATCAACGCCGTCCAGTTCTCCGGCCTCGACATGGCGCGCATCGTCGTCGCCGTCGACCCCGCCGGCGGAGAGTCCACGGTCGGCGACGAGACGGGCGTCATCGGCGTCGGCCGCGACTTCGACCGGCGGCTGTACGTCCTGGCAGACCGATCCGGCTCGATGGGCGCCAATGACTGGGGCCTGGCCGCATGCCGTCTTGCCCTCGAACTCAAGGCCGACGCGATCGTGGTCGAGAAAAACTACGGCGGAGACATGGCCCGGCAGATCGTCACCCAAGCGTGGGAGCAGCTGCGCCGCGAGGGCGTCACCAAGGGGCTTCTCATGCCCATGATCCTTGAGGTCACCGCCAAGGTCGGCAAACGCCTGCGGGCCGCCCCGGTGGCGCAGCTGTACGAACAGCAGCTCGTACACCACGTCGGTGAATATCCCGACCTCGAAGGCCAGATGGTCACCTGGGTCGAGGGAATGGACAGCCCCGACCGCATGGACGCCGCCGTTCACGGACTGACGGAATTGGCCGACCCCGACCAGCTCGACACGCTGCCCACCGACACCGATGACGACCGCTTCGACGGCCGTCGCTGAACTGGCGAGGGCAGATGCACGACCGGAAACGGCCCCAAGAGGAAACTGCCCAGGAGGATATAGCGCCCGGTGGCCTATCTGGGGACTTGCCGATCTACGGGCCGTTCCTCTCCACTCGCAGCGGCTCACCAGCGAGCAGGCGGTCAGCGATGTCCTGTGCTTCCGGGAACGCCGACGACGTCAGTCGCAGCCCAGCGTGTGTCATCACCCTGGCAACGCGCTCTGCCAGTTCCTTGAGTTCTGCGTCCGGAACGCTGCTGAGGTTGAGGGAGAGCCAGACCCGCATGTCGTGGCCCTGTGAGACGAGGACCGGCCCCTGCGGGGGTGCACAGGGAATCGCCGCGTCGGTGAGCGCCTGGACGACTTGGTCCCGTAGTTTGGCCGTGCTCCGCTGGTCGACCGCGCGTGTCGCGGCGTAGATCGCGGCGCACAGTGCGTTGGCGGCGGGGGCTGCCGCGCTGACGGAGATGGTGAACGGCCCCATGGTGACGGTGTCTGCGGCCGGATCGTAGCCGAAGCTCCAGAAGTCGCGGGCTACGTCGCGCGGGTCAGCGGTCCTGCGGGCATCCTTCTGCGGCCCGCCACCCCTGCCGCGGGCCCAGTCCTCGAAGTGAGTGAGGCCGTCGCGGACGTGCTTGATGTTCGGCAGGGCGTCAAGGAAGACCTGCTCGGCGTCATCGAGTGCGCTGATCACCGCGGGATCCATGCCGAGGTCTGTGAGTGCGATCCGTTCGAGCTTGACCGCGGCGAGCAGCTGGCGCAGGGCGACGACCAGTGTCCGTGCGTCGATCTGCCGGGAGCTGAACCAGCCGGCTGGGACGTCGTCACCGTGCATGCGCTCGACGGTCAAGGCGACTGTGGCACGCCACCAGTTCGCTTCCGAGAGCGCGATCGAGTACGGATTGTCCGCTGGGGACCAATCATCCGGCGGGTTGCTGTTCATGATGGAATCTTCGACCCCGGAGCTTTCGCCTGCTCGGAATTTCCGGATCCCGAGGTGCTGTGAACTGCGGAAGTCCGACGTAGGAGACGTCTCGTAGGCTGGAGGCGCGGCGCGGGGCCGACTGCCGGAGGGGCACTGTGGGCCTGCGCGAGCTGATCACCGACGTCTGGAGCTGGCTGGACTACAAGCCAGCCATGGCCGACCCGCGCCGACCGGGCCGTAACACCTGGGCGGAACTGACCCGCTCCTGGGTGCCTGACGAAGACCTGCGACGCCTGGCTGCATACCGGCTTCTGGCCGCGTACGACTCCAACCAGGCTGGCCAGTTCGCCGCCCTGACGGGTGACGACGAGGCGGGTATCGAGCGGAGGGAACTCGGCGACGCCTCCAAGCTTGTCGACACCGCGCTCGGCTACCTCCTCGGCTCCCAGCAGGTCATCAGCGTCGCGGGCGCGGAGCACACCGACGACGAGCCGACCGCCGAAGCAGCTGCGGCGCTCGCCGTACAGGACAAGCTGAGGATGTGGGCGGAGAAGGAGCTGCTGCCGCTGCGCCTTCAGCAGGCCGAGCGAACCGCGATCCTGCTGGGCGACGCCGTCTACACCCTGGCCTGGGATCCCGCGAAGGGAAGGGCCCTGCTGCGCACTTGGGACCCGGGCCTGTACTTCCCGGAGTGGCCGGAGGACGGCGAGCAGGACGGAGCCGAGTTCCCGCTACGCGTTCACCTGGCGTGGGAGCTGCCCGAGGATAAACGGCGCGGGCTCAAGACGAGGCTTCGGCGGGTCACCTACGAAGTCGGCCCGATCACTCCGGCCAGTCGGCGTGGAGCGGTGAAGGACGGCAGTCCGGCGCGCGAGTATCTGTACACCGAGAGCGGCGACCCGATCCTGGTGAAGGGCGACGTACGCAACGCCGACACAGGCGTCATCACCCGCACCTACCCGTGGGCGCCCAACCGGCCCTCCCCGGCGACGTGCTACCTCACCGACGCGGAATGGGACCTGGACGACCTCACGCACGCCGACCTGCTGTACGACCTGCCGATGCACAAGGCCCGGTACCGGGTCCGCTTGGACGGCGAAGTCCTCGACAGGCTCGACCTGATGGTGGACTTCATACCCGTCGTCCACATCACGAACAGCATCCCTGCCAGTGGAGAGCACTGGGGGAAGCCGACCGTAGCCACTGTCCTCCAGGCCCTCGACGAGCTGTCCGCGACCGACACCGACGGCTCCGGCGCATCGGCCACCACCGGCTCCCCGATCATCGGCCTGGCTGGGGCCCGGCTGCCCATCGACCGAGCGACCGGGCAGCCGCTGCCGGTAAAGGTCCGGGCCGGGACGGTGTGGCAGCTCAACGACAACGGACGCATGGACGTCCTCGACACATCGGCCCAACTCGCCGAACTCCGTGCCCGCGCCGACCACATCCTCGACCGGATCGCAGCGAACAGCCGCCTCACCGCCGCCGGCCTCGGCACCCTCGACCCCACCGCGCTGCCGTCCGGGTACGCGCTACAGCTCGCACTGGGCCCGCTCGACTCGCTGGTTGCTGCCATGCGCTTGGCCCGCGCCCACAAGTACGTCGTCCTGCTGCGTATGGCGCAGCGTCTCCACCAGGCAGGGCAGGCCGAGGGTTGGCCCATGGGGGAGTCGCTTCCCGCACGTCTGATGTGGGGCCCCCACACCCCGACCGACCGTGCTGCCGTCCTCGACGAGGTAGTGAAGGGTGTGGGTTCTGGTGTGCTGTCTGTGGAGACCGGCGTCAGAATGTTGATCGACTCTGGGTACCCCATCGACGATGCTCAAGCGGAGATCGAGCGGATCGAGTCGCGTGCCTTCGACGCTGCAGCTCGTCTCGCCGACGCAACTGGCGACAACGCCGCCGTCCGGGCGTATCTCGGCCTGCCTGCGGCTGATCTTGAGCTGCCCTCTACACAGCCACTCTCAGCCAACCCACGCGACTTGTGATGTCAATGCCTGCCGCGAGATAGCCAGACCCTCCCGCCAGTGTCACCTGCGGCTGCTACACAAGAGGCATGGCTTCTCGAGGTGGGATCCGGCCCATGCTTGTGAACAGTTCTGAGGCTGCTGCGGATCGGCTGCTCAGAGAAATTGCAGAGGAGCATGGGGATCGGCTGACGCTCAAGGCGAGGTTGGCTGATGTTGTCGATGTTGATGGCATGGACGGGCTGACTCGACGAGCGAAGTCCTACGCGCTTGCCGCTCACCTGGACTTCCTGATGCTCGACGCCGCAACGTCGCGGGGCCGCTTCGCTGTCGAGCTAGATGGGCGGCAGCACTTCAGCGATCCGAAAACCCTTGAGAGGGACCGACTCAAGGATGATCTATGTGCGCGAGCGAGCCTGCCGCTTCTTCGGATCACCAGCGAGTTCGCCCACAAGATCGGTCGCTGGAGGGTGTTGGCCTACCTCACGGAGGCGTACTACCGCTCTGAGGCATTCTTCGAGGCGCAGGAGCAAGGCTTCATACCCAACGATGAGCCCTTCAACATGGGTAGCTTTCTTGCCCGTGACGACCAAGGCCGTCTGACTTTTGACACCCTGGACGCGAGTGTCGTGTTGGCCTTTCATAAGCATTTTCAGGACGGTGCGCTCCCTGCGCGGTCCCCGGACGTGTTTTGCATCGAACTGCCGGAACAGCGTGCTGTCCAGGCGCACGCATGGTTTGCGGTAGCCCCGGACCGCTACTTGCTGAGCAAGGTGGTTGTCCGAGATTTCCTCTTCCAAGGGATCGCACCTAGTGACTTGGCAGAACAACTAGCCGTAGTCGAGATCGGCAATCTGGCAACGCAGTGGCTGAGGGGCGAAGCCGCAGCTGTGGACGGCAGGAGCCTCCGACAAGCCGTCACTGAAGTCCAGGAGGCGATTGACACCGGCAGAGCCCTGCTCGTCGCCTACGGGGATGCACTGCGTGCGGGTGGGGGTCAAGGGCCCACGCTTCGGTTCGGCTCTGGTGACCTGGACCTTCCACGCAACCGAGACGACGTGTGAAAGCACTCGTGCTGACTGGGCCAACCCGTCTGGGCCGAGGGCCGGACCAACTGCCTGAAATCACTTCCCCAGTGAGACATCGAGGAGCGACGATGAGGTGTGAATCATTACGGTGTCTGGATAGGACCTGACGTCGAGCTACCGGGCAGCGACGTGTGCTTCCCTCCCATCGAGAACGGCCTCGACTACCTGTGCAGCGTTGTCGACCACCTGGTGAAGAAGGGGGACGAACAGGTCAGCGCGCGGGACCTCAAGTACGCGGTCCTGCATCTCCAGGCTGCTGCCGAGGTCCTGCTCAAGGCACGCCTGCAACGTGAACACTGGAGCTTGGTCTTCAAGAACCCTGGCTCGGCAATACGCAGTAAGTTCGAGTCGGGGGACTTCGAAAGCTGCACAACTCCCGAAGCGATCGCCAGACTGAGGGATGTCGTTGGCCTGTCGCTGAAGGACAAGGACGTTAAGGCACTCAACAGCCTGGCCAAGTCCCGCAACGCGCTACAACACTACGGTCTGACCGCTAGCGGACCTGCTACCGAAGCGCGCGCAGCAGAGGTGCTCGACTTCCTGGCCATCTTCCTCGATGAGCAACTGCTACGGACCCTTAAGGAAGATGAACTGGACCGACTCGACACGCACTACATGGGTCGCATCCGTGCGGGCCTCAGCGAGGTCCGTTCCTTCGTTACGAAACGCATGAACCGGCTGCGCTCCGAGCTGGACGAACATTCTCCCCGGGTCGTCGAATGTCCCAGCTGCTGGCAGTTCGCCCTCCTCGCGGACGGAGAAGTGAACAGGTGCCACTTCTGTGGCATCGACTGGGGCGAGGACGCTGCTCCGCGTATCGCACCCATGGAAGGGGGTTTCAGGACGACTCAGACTTGCCCTGATTGTGGTGTGGAAGCTCTCGTTCGTGACGTTCGTACGGCATTCGATCCAGCCTCCCCCATCGACCTCTGCTTCAACTGCAATGAGGAGTTTGAGGGCCTCGTCGAGTGCCGGGGCTGTTCCAGACTGTTCCACCCGAACAATCGTGGGGAAGACACCTGTGACGATTGCGTTAGTGACAACGCTGACTATGAGATGCGGAACTACTACGCGAGGATCAGTGGGGAGAGTTGATTTCTCGCCTAGTGGCGGTCTCCATACTTGGCGGTTCACCGCGGCCGTGCCGTCGTACCCTTCCAGGTCTTGGGGAAGCGTTGGCCTCGGCGGTTATCAAGCGAATCGTCCCCCTGGCTGAGCACGCAACCAAGCGAGGGGCCGAGCCGGGGAGGCTGTTTTCGCAAGCCTCAACAGGCGGGTGCTGCACGGTACTTCATCACGGTACGCGAAGACCCTCCGCTATGATCACCGCACTTGGGATAGCCGGGGGCGAAAATGCTGCAACGTGCGCGTGACATCTGGCGGGAGACACCGCCGCTCACCAGAACATTGTGCAAGGTCATGCCAACACTGGGCAGTCTGCTGACCCTGTTGGGAGTCTTCGGAGACAGTCGTGGCTGGTGGGACAACAAGAGCTTTCTGACCAATCTTGTCAGCAGTTTCACCGGCCTTATGTTCGCTGTGCCCTTTGCCCTTGTGGTCGTGAGCCGGCTTGGCGAGGCTCACGCATTCCTTGCTGAGCAGCGGGCGGTTCAAAGGCATTCAGAGCGCGTACTCAGAGACTTTCAAGCCGCTTGGTCCGACATGGATCGGACGATCGAGCGGGTTCTCGTTCTCGCTGCATCGCAAGGGAATCCCGATCTTCGAGACAGTCGAAGCATGCCGCCCGAATTCTGGATGTCTCTCGAAAACGCGCTGAACTTCGTCGGTCAGGAAAGGTTGCGCGCAATGAAAGCGCAGTGGCGATCCCTGCGTGACGAAGTGAGGCCCCGTCGCCTAGAGGTTGAATCTCGTTGGGATTTCGATCAAATGCTAGTCTTTGAAGAGCATTTCGCGGATTTTTGTGAGGTTTATGCACGCATGAGTACTGAGGCCAAACAGGCTTGTGACTCTCCGCGTACAGCCAACTATCCCGCCTTGAGGGAGGACTTTCAGGAGCTGACGGGTAGTGCCATAGCGACTTGGCGTCCCATGGAGGGCGAGTATCCAACCTTCGGAATCCCTCGCCCATGATATGGGCGGAGTAGGCGTATTAGAAAATACCGTGCGGCACTTGGCCAACCCGCCGTGCTGAGCTGTGGTTGAGCGAGAGAAGGCTAGACTGAACTTCGGCGCGGGGGCGCTGGAGACCTGTGGATGGTTCACGCATGACGCGCCCCTCGTTCCCCAACCCGCTCGCACCGGTCGGGTACCGCCGTGACGGGCGGTCGATCTATCCGATCCTCGGTGCTTCGCCCGACGACGACTCCAACAAGCCCAGCGACGAGGACGGCGCCCCGAACAGCGCCGTCACGCAGGAAGACCTCTCGCGACTGCTGGCCCGAGAGAAAACCCAGGGCGGTCGGGCTGCTGTGAAGAAGCTGCTCGGCGACCTCGGCTTTGACAACTCCGAGGCGTTGACCGAGTTCGTTACCACGAGGCGCGACGCCGACCAGGCCGCGATGACCGAGGTCGAGCGCCGTGAGCAGGCCGCCGAGGAGAAGCTGAGGACGGCCGAGGCACGCGAGGTACAGGCCCTGGCCAGGGAGCGCGCCGCCATCCGCCGTGCCGCCCTCGGGGGACTCGGTGCGGCCGGGGACGACCTTGATGACGCGGTCCTCCTGATCGACCGCGCTCTGCACGACCAGCCCGACGCTGATGAGGCGGCTGTCGCCGCTGCCGCGGAGCATCTCAAGGAACGTCGCCCCGAGTTGTTCGGCCCTGCTCGGGAGACCGTGCCGCCCGCTCCGGGCGGGTCTCCCGCCGGCGGCCCGCCGACGCGCGGAGGTATTCCACCCCGGCGCGGGGCGGCGGGTCTCGAAATGGCCCGGCGGCGAGGGCTCATCAGCGACTGACCACGTCGACGAGACATGGCCGTGGGACCACGCCCCTCCAATCGTGGACGCTCTTCCGGAAGCCGGTCGGGTGATCAGGGACCACGCCCTGGCGCGCTTCGGCCACCGTCATCTCGTGGACACCGCCCCGCGCCGCTCGCGCCGGGTGCGGGGGCAACCCGATCCGCACCCATGAGGGAGACATCGTGAGCGACTACCAGGTCCTCACCACCGCCACGACGGTCACCGACGACCGAACATGGCTCGCTTCACTGGACGGCGTCCACGAAGCCCAGACGGTCACCGTCGACACCAGCAAGCTGACGGCAGGCACCCACTACACGCCGGGCACGCAGAACCAGCCCCGCCACATCATCAAGTCCGGCATCCCGCTCGGCAAGATCACCGCATCCGGCCTGTACGCGCCTTACAACGCCGCGGCCAGTGACGGCACTCAGACCCTCGCCGGATTCCTCGTCGCCGAGACCGCATTCACCCCCGGCTCGACGAAGACCGCGGGCGCACTGCTGTGGCGCGGCGAGGTGCAGGCGTCGAAGCTGCCCGTCGCCTTCGCGCCGCCGGCCGCCGCGAACACGACCGCGTTCATCCACTACCGGTAAGGAGGCAGACCCCCATGGCACTTGAGAAGCTTCTTGAGGCGATCGTCCCCGAGGACATCCAGGCGTTCATCCGAGCGATCACCACGCCGGAGGACTACCTCCTCACCCGCGAGGTGTTCGCCGAACGGAACATAGACAACGTCAAGTTCCGTACCAAGAGCAGCAAGCGGCGCGTCAACGCGGCGAAGTTCCGCGCGTGGGAAGCCGCGCCGACCCTCGCGAGGCGGCGTGCCGAGCAGGTCATCAACGAAGGCATGCTGCCCTGGGTCGGCCAGGAACTGCCCTTCTCCGAACTCCAGATCATCCTGGCCGCCGTCGACCGCGGCCAGGACACCAGCGAGTTCCTCGACCTCCTCTACGACGACCTCGAACAGCACGTGGAGGCCACGAAAGCCGCCATGGAGATCGCCGCCGGACAAATGCTGTCCACCGGTGTGGTGTCCCTGCCCGGAGTCGCCCTGGATGTCGACTGGAAGGTGCCGGCCGCCAACCGGCCGACGGTCGCGGTGCCGTGGTCCCAATCGGATGCGGCCACCCCGATCACCGACGAGCTGGCGTGGATCCAATACCTGAAGAGCATCGGCGCACCGCGTCCCGAGCGGGTCATCAGCTCGGAGAAGGCGCTGTCGCTGCTCGGGTCCACGGCGGAGTACCGGGCCGCGTTCCACAACTCGCCGTCCACCGAGCAGATCCCGAGCGGCATGCTCGCGCCGGAGGAGGTCAACCGGGTCCGCGCCAAGTACAACCTGCCGCCCGTCACCACCTACGACGTGCAGGCGTACGACAGCAGCGACACCCTGGTGCGCACGACCCCGGAGTCACTGTGGGCGATGATCCCGCCGCGCCGCGAACAGTGGGGCGAGACTCAGTACGGCCTGACCGCCGAGGCGATCGAGCTGCGCGGCAAGGGAGTCATCACCGCCGAGGAGGCCCCCGGCATCGTGATCACCACCCACGTGCAGACGCGTACCCCCGTCCAGTTGTCCACGATCTCCGCCGCTGCTGCGATGCCCGTGCTGTACGTGCCGGACATCCACATCGCCGCGACGGTCTTCTAACGGGAGCTGGTCATGCCGAAGTTGGCGCGCACGGTATTCATGCGAGACCCCGAGCAGGGTCCGATCCGGCTGGAAGCGGGGGAGGAGGTTCCCGAGCGGCTCGCCCCGCTCATCCCGAACCCGGTCGCGTGGTCGGGGGAGGCTCCCTCTTCGGATGAGGTCACCCCGAACCCGGTCGGCGCGGACGGCGATGAGGGAGAGACGCCGACCGTGGCGGATCCTGCCTCGGAGCCGGAGCCGGAGCCGGAGCCGGAGCCGGAGCCGGAGCCGGAGCCGGAGCCGGAGCCGGAGCCGGAGCCGGAGCCGGAGCCCGTCAAGGCTCCGAGGCGACGCACCGCGAAGGCCGCCGGTGCGGGTGCGTAGGTAGTGGCACATCACCAGTGAGGCTCGGCACCGTCACGGTGCCGAGCCTCACCTCGTACGACAGGAGCATCGGATGGACATCGCTGTACGAGCCTGGTTGCTGGCCCAGCTCGGCCCCACCACGGACACCGTCGACCTGGACGCACGCTATGCGCGGCTGACCTCCGCTCGCGCTGTCGCAAACGAGGTCCTGGCCGAACGGCGCGCGAAGCTGCTCGCTGACCCGCTCCGCATGACCGTGGACGGCGTGGTCACCATCGACCAGAGCAACAACCTCGCGGGGCTCGAACGCCAGATCACCGCGCTCGTGGACCTTGTTCCGCCGGACGAACTGGCCGACGGAGACGACAGCACTGACCTCGTAACCGCGCCGCTGCTGCGCACCCACCGGAGCCGGTAGACCGGCATGCCCTACGAGTGGCCACCGCTGGTGCCCGGAGACCCGGACGAGATCGCGCGCCGCGTCGCGGCCGTCCTCGAAGACGCCTGGCAGCGACTCGCCGCCCAACAGCGGGCTGTCCTCAGCCAGTTCGCTGACGATCCAAGGACGCAGCACATCGCGGCGACGCTGGAGGAGTTCAAGCAGGCGATCCGCGCCTTCCTCCAACGTGTAGACCAAGAGGCCCAGCAGTTCGTCCAACGACAGCTACCGCATCTGTACGCCGCCGGCGCTCAATTCGCCGCCGAAGCCCTCAACGTGACCTTCACCTGGACCACCTTCCACCGCGACGCCATACAGTCGCTCGCGGCCGACTCCTACGCCGGCTTCCTGCGCCGCTCCCAGGAAGCCCAGCGCATGGCCAGCCAGTTCTATAGGGCGGCGCGAGAGGCAGCCCGCCGAGAGGTCCCGCTGCTCGCGGCGGGCAATTTGACGGCGAAACAGGCTGCGCGGAATCTGGCAGCCAGGCTTGCCGCCGAGCACAAGCTGACGCACGTCGTCTACCGCAACGGTGCTCGCGTCCCGGTCCAGGCCTGGGCGGAGGCGGCAACCCTCGCGAAGAGCGCAGTGGCGTACAACGCCGGAACCCTCAACCGCACCGCCGAGGCTGGCGTCCGGCACGTCGAGGTCTTCGACGGGTTCGACTGCGGTTGGCTAACCCACACTGACCTCGACAAGGCGAACGGCACGGTACGATCCGTGGAGGACGCCACCGGCGCTCCGATCTCGCATCCCCGTTGCCGCAGGGCCTTCGGTCCACGGCCGGATCTGACGTCGGTCTGACGTTGCCGGAAGTGACGGTCGCCGTGTTGCGCCAGCCTCCGCCAGCGCGCCTCGATGATCTGGGTCAAGGACCGCACCGGGATGCCGTGTTGATCAGGACCCGCTAGGCGCCCTAGCCGTGACGTACCAAGCCGGCACATCGTCGGCAGGCAGGTTCATGATCCTGCCAATCTTGCGTAGGCACTCCGGTTCCGCTGCCAGCACCGCAGCCTTCACCTCGTCACGGGCGCGACTCAGCTGCGCCGACCCGAGCGGCGCGCTGTAGGTGCCACCCCACTCGAATACAGCCTGTTCCAAACCGCCATGACGATGGAGGACGCGAAACGTGGCAGCGATATCGACCTGTTCGCCACCTTTCTTATCGATTCGCTCGAAAAGGGAGAATTCGACAGAAACTCGCGCGGCTGGATCAGGCGATCTGAACATCTCGCCCTGGAGGAACGACCAAGTTGGCATCGTCCGCCTCGGGAACAGATTCGTCGCGTCGAACGGTGGAGCCTGCCCCGGGTGCTCGCGGAACGATTCGGCCAGCATTGCGCGGAGATGCCCGCGAACCTCTTCGTTGAACGCCTCCATATCGGCTTGGGCGCGATCGAGTTGCTGGGTCCGACGCTCAGCCTCCTGCTCCGCCTCGATGTGAGGGTGAGCAAGGGCACGTACGCGTTCCCGGAGCTCATCGATGTTCGCATCGGGGCGCACTTCCGGCGGCGCGGCCAGGGTTGCTCGCAGTTCCTTTGCCAGATCTGCCATCGTGGGTCTGCTTTCGGGTTGCAGGCGGGTGCAGCGAACGATCAGCTCGTCCAGCTCTGCGTTCCATGGATAGGTGATCCAGGTGTTCAGACCGTACGGTTTGCCGGGCCGGTATTCGCCGGGCAGGGGAAAGTTCTGGCCAGATAGGAGGGCCCACAAGGTCTTGGCCAGCGACCATACGTCGGCCGGGCCGTGATCGGCGATGTCGGCTTCCTGGAGCATTTCCGGGGCATGGAAATTCGCCGGTCCCAGTTTGCGCCCTGCCTCAGTGAGGTTGTCCTTTCCGGGGAAGCTCACCAACCCGAAGTCCCCGATTTCCCATTTCCCCTCGCGCTGGAACAGGTTGTCGGGCTTAATGTCCCGGTGCCCGATCCCCTTCTCCGCGAGCCTGGCCAGGGTCTCCGCGTACGTGGCGATGGCGTCCAGGACCTTCTCCGGCGAGGCGGACTGTCCCAGGGCGGTGCGGAGCGGCGTGGCCATTGGCATCACGTACCAGCTCACGTCGACACGTTCCGTCGCGAGCTGACTGTCAATCAGGGGCAGGACACCGTCACCGGCGTACTCGCGCAGGAACTGGACCTCTGCGGCGAACCGACCCTCCCTGTCAGCGAAGGTCGTCTTCGTCAACGTCTTGATGGCGTAACGCCCCTGGTAGCCCTCGCCGCGCACCTCCCAGACGATGCCGTTGCCTCCGCTGCCGAGCTTCTTGGTACCTACCAAGGTCCAGCCCCCCAGGACTGCGCCCTCTTCGGAAGACCACCGCCTCTTACGCGACCCCGCCACGGCCACCACCGATCTGCTCTGATCCGTTCGCTACGGCATTGTGCGCCGCCCGTTCGGCTACTCGCGAGTCGCGTCGTTTCGCCCAGCTGCATTGAAGGCGACGGACCGGTGACCGAGCTGCGCCGTGAGGACCGCGAGGCGCCCATGCGCTGATTGTGGTCGGCGGGAGGGCGGTAGTGGTCAACGGCCGCCCACGGCGTCCCACATGGCGCGGGGGGCGGGGATTTCGCGTTGCACGCCACGGGCGCCGCGCCGTGCGACGGGCGTGCGCCTGTGCACGACACCCTGCGCGGTAGGGCGGCAGTCGGGTAGGGCAGCATCTGCTCAGCCATCGCCTGACCGTGAGGGGTCGTCATGCTGTCCACCCGCCGTGCCGCTTCGTCCGTCCTGCTCACCTGCCTGATGGTCGCGGGCTGTTCCCCCACCGCGCTGGGCGGCTCCACGTCGTCCGGGAGCCCGAGTGCAACGTCGGCTGCGTCGGGTGCTGCCGGGGCCGGGCGGGCGATCGCGGTGGGGGCAGGTCCGCAGAAGACGTACACGGTCCAACAGCAGCCGGCCGCGGGCAGTTGCCACTACCAGTATCTGAAGGGTGAGCCGCTGGAGGATCCGAAGTGCACGCCGGGAGCTATCTCCCCGGCGGTCACCCAGTCGAATCTGAAGTCGACGATCTGCCGCAAGGGTGGCTACACCTCCGGCATCCGCCCCTCCACGTCCGTTACCGGGAAGGAGAAGGAGCTGAATGCCGCCTCCTACGGCTTCACTGGTCGCATGGGTGATGCTGAGTACGACCACCTCATCAGCCTGCAGCTGGGGGGTGACCCGAACGACTACCGCAACCTGTGGGTGGAGCCCGCCGACCCCGGCCACAGGAAGGGCTCGGGGGTCAACAACGCGAAGGATCCGGTGGAGACGAAGCTGCACACTGCGGTCTGTAAGGGCAAGGTCACCCTCGCCGCCGCGCAGCAGGCGATCGTCACTGACTGGACCACCGCCCTCAGTCGACTCGGACTCGGCTGAGGCGCCGCGCCGCGCAGTCGGAGAGGCAACTGTCGTGGTGCGGGGGCGAATTGAGCAGGATGCGGCACGCCGGAAACGCTGAGTGCGAGGCCGTGGCAGTCATCCGGCCCGTCGCTCCCCCCGTAGCGACGGGCCGGACCTGTTTCACGGGCGAGGAGGGCCGCGCTGCCCTGCGGACGAGTGCCGCAAAGGAGGGGCTGGCTAGTCGGTGATGTGCAGTGCGGTGTCTGGGCGGCAGATCGGACAGGCAGGCACCCCGTCGACGGTGAGGAGGCGGCGGGCGCCATCCTGGTCGACCTGCCGTCTTCGGCGGCCGGCCATGCCGCAGTCGCCGACGTGCACGGCCAGCGGGTGCCCTGTGGCGCGGTTGAGTTCGAGGATCCAGTCCGGTATTGGCGGGCGATGCGTCCGGCAGTGCTCCTCTTCGGCCTGACGCTGTTCCAGTGCGGCGATCTTGCGGTCGATGCGGGCCAGCCACATGGCATTCCAGGTCCGCAGCGTCTGGAGCCGCTCCAGGTCGTCCGGAAGGTCCCGCGAGTTATCGAACACATTTTCCACTCTAGGCGCGGGGAGGCGTCTTCCGCACTCGCGCATTCGATCGCATGTTCGATAATGTGGCGGGGGAGGTGAGTGCCGGATGAGTACCAAGCCGACGGGGCGGCGGCCGGGTGTGGTGATGCATGTGCGCTGCCCGGACCGGCTGCCGGAGGAGACCTACCGGCAGGTCCTGGAGCAGATGCGGGAGCTCTCGCCGGTGGTGCAGGCTCTCCCGCCCACGGCCGCCCTGGTCGACCTGCGCGGCGCGCTGCGCTACCACGGCGCGACCGCCTCCCACCTGGGGGAGATCCTGCGTCTTCGGACGGTCTCCCGCTACGGCGTCGACGTCCGCGTCGGTATCGGCCCGACCATCACCGTTGCCGCGACCGCCTCCGCCCAGGTAGGCCACCCGGGCGGCGTCCTGGCCATCGAGGAGGGCGACGTCGCAGACTGGCTTGCCCTGCTCCTGGTGGAGGACCTGCACGGCATCGGCCCCCGCCAGGCCGCCACCCTTCGGCACTACGGCGTCGACCGCGTCGGCCTTCTCGCCGCGCTTCCGGCGGAGACCGTGCAGCGCCTGCTGGGGCGAGCGGGCTGTACGGCCGTCGACCGGGCCCTCGGTATAGACGCCCGGACCGTCACCCCGCGCCGCCTGCCAGCCTCCGTCAGCGTCCGGCACCGGTTCCCCCACGACGTCCTCGACGGTGCCGTGGCGCGCTCAGCCCTGCTGGGCGTCGTCGTGCAGCTCGGTGTCGAGCTGCGCCGTCGAGGGCAGGCCGCGCGCGCTCTCACGCTCACGCTGACGTTTGCCGGAGGACTGGCGTGGGAGAAGACCCGTCGCCTGGCCGAGCCGTCTGGGCATGAGGACGACCTGCGTCAGCTCACCTACCAGATCATGGATGCCGCAGGTCTCCAGCGAGGTCGGCTGACCGGCCTCGCGCTGCGCGGCGAGGACCTGGTCGACGGCGACCATGTCGCCGAACAGCTCAGTCTGGATGCCGCGCGGCAGGCCCGTCTTGTGGCGGAGTCGACCGCCGACCGGATCCGGGAGAAGTTCGGGACCGGCGCGATCGGTCCGGCCGCCACCTACCGGCCAGCCTCTTGACCTCATGTAGAAAGCTGGCAGGGGAGTGTCAACGACATCATCGCGTGAGCGACGCCGCAGGAACCCATGACGGGCCCGCTCGGCGGGCGGTCTTGGCTCACTTCGGTCCCCGTGCTCCCTGAACTTCCCCACTGGCTTGAGGCTTCGATCAAGTGAGGCGAGGAGTGGTCCCAGCCCTGGAGCACAGCCTTGACAATGAAGCTGGGCGTGGTGAGTGTCTTTGAAGCCGCACCAATCATCACCAAGGCCTACCGTGACGAGGTCTCTGCTCGATTCTTGTAAGGGGGAAGGTGTGTGACTTTCACGATTCTCGCGGCGGACCCGCACACTGGTGAGTTAGGGGTTGCGTCGTTCAGCTTTGGGCTTGCCGTCGGAGCCGGCATTGTGCACCACTCCCACAAATACGGACTTGTCGCCGTGCAGGCGCTTGGCGATCCAGCGTGGGCATCTCGTCTGCTTCCGAACCTTGCTTCGGACGCGTGGTCCGATGCCGTTGCCGAGCTCAGCCAAACACCTGGTTTCGAATCCGGTCAGGTGGCTGGACTATCGACTAGCGGCGACACATTCGCATTCACTGGCTCGGACACGGAGGCGTTCGCCGGGGCTGCTTGCGAGCAGAACATCTGCTGTGCCGCGAACCTCATGGCGGTTGACTCCCTTCCCATCTTGGTGACCGATTACTTCCGGTCGCTCGACCCCCAGATGTCGTTGGCTTCCCGACTCGTCCAGTCGGCGCACCACGCAGACGTGTTGGGTGGCGATGTGCGTGGGCGCATGTCGGCCTTCGTCAGGACATTCCACAGCGATCCGGAATACAGGCCGGTGGACTTGCGTGTCGACTGCCACCCGGATGCTGTCTTGCAACTGGTGCACCTTGTGCGGATCGAGCGGGCTCACAGGTTCCTCACTTCGGCGCTCGACGAGCAAGGCAGGTACGCCAACGTTTCGGCTACCCAAGCTGCCTACCAGCTCGCTCCGGAAAGCGCGGTCACTGCGTCGGCGTACTTGCTCGCCCGACTCCGGACGCAGGACCTGACCGATCCGGAGCTGAGAGCCTTTACCGACGAGCTGGTTCGACAACAACCCTCTCTTCCTGAGCGTCTTCGGCGACTGGAGTCGGCGGGGCGCCTTCCGGCCGGAACAGTAGAGGGGCTCGACCTACTCGAGGCACCTCATCGGGATGCATGATGCGGTAGGAGACCGCCACCTGCCGCACCAGCGACTCCCCCCTCCCGCCGTACCGAGCAGGTCCTCACCGAAGAGGAGACCGACCGCGTACGTACCAACGTTATGTGGGGTGCTGCACAGGCCCTCGGTCATGCCGATCCGCAGTTCGACGTCCACGAGTTCGCACAGGCGTGCGGCGTCAACACCAGCCGCGCGGCCAAGAGTTCCTGGATCGAGAACGGCCTTCGAATGGAGGTCGGCCTGTACATGCAGCCCGGCACGTGGAAGTTCGACCCGCTCACCGAGGTCGTCACCACCGACACCAGCGATGCCTACCACGCGAGCACGAGTTGTTCGCTGTTCCGCCGGGGGTACCAGAACGCCCAGATTCGTCGCTTCGTACCCGGCCGTTTGCCCGCGAATCGAAGGCCGTGCCAGTGCATCACTTTGAACCGCACCTGAGGTAACGGGAGCCCCGCCGCCGTGGTGCGGCGGGGCCTGTTCAGCCTGCCCAACCCACGTCGTACACCTCAATGCCGTCGGGGTACGCGGCGAACTCGACCCACGACCGTGGCCCCCAGCAGAGTGCGCCGTGTCGACCTCCGGGCGGCGGCCAAGAGTCCGGCCGAATGAGGGCCGCCGCGATCGTCTCGAAGATCTCCTGCTGGCCTTTGTCCGGGAGGTTGGCCAGCGCCTCCTCCACCCGAAACGCAAGGTCGACCCTGTACGTCATCGCGCCCCCCGTGCTTGTGATCGCTGAGGCAGCAACGTACTGCGAAGCTACGAAGTGGGTGACGGCCTGTGGATAACCGCAGATGTCTGTGGATAGCTCGCCGTAGCCGCGTCACCGTCACAACTTCCCTGATGCTTGGGCGAGTTCAAGCGTCAGGATGGATGACTACCGAATCGGGCTACACGCCGCTGGCGTAGTGTGACGCCGGTGAAGACAGTGCGCTTCCCTGAGTATCGGCAGTATGAGCAGATACGCACCAGGGCCAATAACGCCGTGATGGGCTTGCTGGCTGGCGCGGGCATGGCCTCGCACCTGCTGCAGTTGACCGAGGGCTCCGATCGGCTGCTGTCGGAAATCTTCCCCAACGTCCCCCACATCAAGAGACTCGACATGAAGTCCGTCTCCGCCAGGGCCATCCTCACCTCAGGTGACGTGCACCTCGGCGCGATGACAGTCCCCTACGTCCTCGGCATCCACGAAGACTTCATAAAGACCTGCCTCGGGATGCTCCAGCAAGCTGGTTACACCTTGTCGAAGCAGGACGTCAAGTACATCAAGGCTTGGACGCAACACGAGGAAATTGAGAGGGTTACCGGCGGCAACTTCTCAGCTGTCGAACTCCAGCAATTTCACGCACTGCGACTGATGCGTAACTGCTCGATCCATGCTGGTGGGCTTGTTGACTCCGAGCTCGTCAATTACTTGGCCACCTGGGACGCCGCATCGGAAGCGGGGTGGATCGCTCGGGTTGGCCGATCGCCGCGGACCGCGAAGCTGGGGGACAAGGTCGAGTTCGGACACGGGGAGATCGTGGCTGCCTTGGCGTGCACCAAGGCCCTGGCCCGCGAAGCCAACGTGTTGCTTCAGTCGGCTCTCACCCGCGATGCCTGGGCAGACCTCGTTGTCGAAGACGCTGCTGGGGAGCTGCCCGGGGTACTGAAAGAGCCGGCTCCGCAGCGACAGAAGAGGATCAAGGGCTTTGCACGCTTCCACTACTTGCCGCTTTCCCTGACTGAAACTGAGATCGCGGACGCCATCACACGAGCCAGCTGATCGACCGCAAAAACACTGATGCCCGTTCCGCTAGGAACGGGCATCAGTTAAAGAAAGGCGGGCTCTACCAATTGAGCTACAGCCATAAATGACCGCCGGGCTTCGAACCCGGATCACCGCGACTCTGTGAAGTTTTCGGTCGTGAACCGACGGGGCCTACGCCCAACTCCTATACAGCTTGACACTCTATCAGACCTGGCAGGACGGTGCTGAGACGTGGGCCGGTGGCCGCTTCCTGTCTCCGCCTACGGTGAAAACCACGTCCGCCCGGGTCTGTCCGGTGTTGCGGACGGTAAGGGGTTCGGCCATGGCCACCATACCGAGGATCACGCCCATGCTTACGACACCGGGCCATCTGTCGCTGCCCGGCGGAGATGGCCGGTGGTCGGTGGAGACCAAGCAGGACGGTCAGGGTGCCATCGTCCACGCTCCGCCGCCCACGGCCCCGCAGACTGGGCGGGCTCGGACCGCGGGGGCGCAGCCGGTGCTTGCAGGCGAAGGATCGGCAAGTGATGGGCAAGGGGACTGCCTACCCCGGCTGAATCAGCGACGCGGTCACCGAAGTAGGCGCGGGTGACTGTGGGGCGGCTGCTCCCGCCGTCGGCGCTCCCAAGAGCGCGTAGAGCGCGGCGAGCACGGCGCAGCCCGTCACCAGGGCGGCGCCGAGCTTCTCGTCCCGGTACGCGAGCACCACGGAAGTGGTGACAAGGGCGAGGATCACAATGGTTGTGAGGGACACGCGATGTCCTTCGTTCAGGCCCGGCCGTCGGCTCCTCCAAGATCCCGACGGTCGGGCGTTCCTGTGTTGACAGGAGACATTTCCACGACGAAAGGAGTGGAGCGACCGGCTTAACGGCTGCTATAGACGCCCGCTTTCGGCGCCTCGGCTGAGGCGTCGCGCAGCCCGGCCGGCGACTGTCATGCGGCAGAGACGAATTCAGCCAGACGAGGCATGCCAGAGACGGCGGGTGTGAGACCGTGGCAGTCATCCGGCCCGCCGCTTTCCCCCGTAGCGACGGGCCGGACCTGTTTCAGCGGGCGAAGACGACGGAGACGGGCTGATCGGGGAAGCTGCTCAACAATCCGGACAGCGCAGCGTGTTCGGCGGAGTCGACCGCAGATGCCCGCGGGGAGTTCACCGCAGCCGCGTCAGCGTCACAACGTTGTGTCGGGTTGTCTCGGCCAGCACCTCTACCATCAGGTCGACGACCACGGCTGTGTACACCTCACCCGTTCCCAGAGCGGCCGTGTGCCCCGGCTCGGAAAGGGGCAGCTGCGCCGCGACCTGGGCTGCCAACCGTGCACCCATGGCCCGGGTGGCTCGCGAGGTTGCCTCAATAGGAGTTCGACCGTCTTATGCGCACACCTGTCCCCGTCCTCGCCTATCGCCGCCGCCGCACGAAGGCGGTGGAGGAGCAGATTGATGCCGTCGAGCGCGCTCTGGGCGTGTTGGGTTACCCGTGGATCGCCTTGCCCCTGCATATCCGTGTCGCGCTGCGCGAATACCAGTCGGGGGATACGTGGGCCAGGGTGCAGAAATTCTGCCGCTTAATGCTCGCCTACTACTGTGCCATGTACGTCGCAGCTCTCGTCCGCAACGAGCCGTGGCACCCCGGGGTCATGGTCGCCTTCCTCTTCTTTACACTTCCCCTTTGGGTAGTCATCCCCACCTATTGGGCTCCGCGTTACCGCCGTCGGTACCTGCTTGTGGCCGCCTGCGTCGCGGCCATCAGCGTCTGTGCCGAAGCCCGAACGAAGGGGGGCATCCTGAGGCCCTGGATCCTGCAGTCGGTCTCGTCCGAGGTAGCCGCCGTAGAACGAGCGATCTTCCGCGCCCGTCGTGACCACCAGACGGTGGCACGTGGGCGCCGATCTCGGCAGGCCGGTCTCCGCCGGCATGCCGAAAGGGTGGTGGCCGCTCTACGAGCCGCCGAGGAGCGATTGGACGTCGATCGTCAGGATGCGGCGCTGGAGGTTCTGTCAGGTCTGCTGATCGGGATCGCCTCCAGTGCCGCCTCGGGCCGAATTGGTGCGCTGCTGCCAGAGAGCATCACTGATCGGTACAAGGACGTACGGGTTCGTGACTGGGAGGTTCTGCGCACTGCGGCTGTCGCGGTGGCGATCACGGGTGCGGCAGTCGGGGTGGGGCTACTGGGCTTGGAGGAGGCTGCGGCCTGGGCCGTCATCGCGGGGGTGTTCGTTCTCGCCGCCCTTGCAGCGTTCGGATCCCAGTGGCGGCGGCAAATCCCACTTCTCGACCTCTTCCGCCCCTCCTGACCGGCACGCGGCGTCCATCCCGTGCTAGGCCGTTTCGTTTGGATCATCGGGCGGATCAGCGACAGATGCCATTAGTGAGACACCCGGCGTGGGTCGGCTCAGTCCCATGCCGAGTGACGCTCGGATGCGGCCGTTCAGCTCCGGACACCTCAATGTTTGGAGGGCGATCCGCCCCACCAGCCCTCTCGTCGCACTCATGTGGCTGCAAGTGACGGTGTGCGCCGCTACCATCGCGGCATGCCAGGGGAAGCGATGCACATCAAGGGGGCAGATGGTGCAAGGCGGGCAAAACGGTGGCTCGACTCGACCACGAGGGTGCGCAGCTCCTGGACCAATGAAGACTCCGTGATGGCTTCAAGGCTGGAGTTTAACTGGCCTCATGGTGAGAAAAGACCCTACTCGTTCGATGTGGGCGGAATTCTCAGCGGCGGGGAGTTCGATGGGCATTTCTTCGTTGTCGAATGTAAAAACTACGATGACGCCAGCGATCAGGGTACCCATTACGACGACTGGGTAGCTAAGTGCTATCTCACGCGGCGAGATCATCACCGCCTGGCAGACCACTTCATGTGGATCACCTGGCACCCATTCCGTGTTACGAAGTGGACTTCACTCTGTAGCCCAGAAGCTGTCACCGAGGGACTGCTTCAACCTCGCAATATCGAGCGGATTTTCGACACGCGAGATAGGGGTGAGGCTCTTTCCAAGATCGATCAAGGTATTGTGGCTGACGTTGCAGAGCATCTTTGGTTGATTGTACTGAATGAGAAGCAAGAGAAGCTTGTGATCACGCCTCAACATCGCGGGCTTATTCTCGCCCATCAAGCCGAGAAGGGGGAAATCTGATGAGTGAATACTCTATCGCCATCTCCAATCTCGTGGGGGACGATCCTGCCCGAAACGTAGAGTCGATTAAGAGTGCGGTGATTGCTAACCTCCGGTCCTCTGACGAGGCGGTTCGCGTCGAGTCGACCGAGTATTTCAATCACACCTATGCACCTGACCTTGTGCTTCGATGGGTTGGTAGCAAAGAAGAACGTCAGGTTTTCCTCAGAACGAACACTAACCCGCAGTACCTTAGAGAGGACATCGAGGTTATTTCTGAGCGGCAGCCTATCTTGATGCCGCTAGCTCCGTTGCGGGACCAGGGCTACACCGAGGAACTAGGACGCGAGTCAGCAAACGCCAGGACCTTGGTCGCCGATCCGGACAGTCTCCAGACATTCTCGGCTGACCGGCTGGAGCGCCCGGTGCTGGGACTGCTCTCGCGCGCTGTACTACAGGGCGGCAAAGGCCTGGTCGACCAGACGAGGGCGCGCTCTACGAGTGAAGCTGTCGGCTTGGGGTTCGCTGGTGCACAGCGGGCCGAGGTTGATCAGACGCGCGGAGCCGTGGAAGCGGCCGAGTCCCTGCTTGACCCGTCCCACGCCGACCAGTTCACCCGGCTCCTTCACGCCGTCTGGCTGGGCTCCGGGGCGTCCCCAGCTAGTTTCCCTGGTGCGACCGACGTCCGGCCGGACCTGGACGCAGAAGGTTTGAAGCTGCTGCTTGAAATCGCCGTTGCTGAGGATGAAGAGTTCTGGCAGCGTATTGGGTCCGGTGTGTCTCTGGCCCAGTTGTGCGAGATCGAGATGCCGGCTAGCTCCGTCAACCTCCAGCGACTCGTTAGAGCGAATCTGGATCGCTTCAAGGCAAAGAGTTGCCGTGTGTCCGGTGCACTTACGGAGAGCGAGTACGGAGCCGAGCCCAGGTGGTTCACTCACGCGGGAATCCTCGGGTACGCGACCGACCGATACCGCGCTCTGTTCTCGGTCGGCCCGATCTCTTCCATGGATTTCATGGAAGAGATCGAGGACGGTTCAGTTGATCTACCTGAACTACTCGACAGAGCTACCGAAGCCGGAGTGGTCATCAGTGAGCTTGTGATCGAATCAGCTGCGGGAGGCCAGATTGAATACACGGCACCGCCCCTCAGCCTAGGTACCGATGTGATTCTTGATGACCTCCGGGGCGCCCTCGGGCAGCGGTCCTCGGTGAGGGCAGCGGTCATCTCGCTCGGCGGAACGAGGCACATCAAGTGCGATCTAACGAGGAGGGCTGCCACAGGCCGCACGGTGGCGAAGATTTACCTGTCGGAGTTCATGCAGAGCGCCATCCCGCTGCTCAGGACACTTCGGCGCAGTGAGCACGGCGAGATCCTTCGTCTCATGGAAAGCCTCCCTGACACACCGGTGAGGCTGCGTGGGGAGAGCGAGATCGACGACGGCGCTGCGGAGTAGGGGGAACGCATGGGCCGGAGGCAGGAATGGCTGGGGCGTTGCACCCGGTACTTCCGCCGCCTACACGCTCCTTTTTCTAGACCTGGCCGGTTGGGGGCGGATCAGATAGCCGTGCGCAGGTCTTCGAACGCGGCACCTACGCAATTCGGTCCGTACGCGGCGAGTGCCCACAGAGCAGTGATCTTCGCTGCTCCGGTCCAAAGGCCCTCGGCTGCTATGGGTGGGCGGAACGCGCGAACCTTGAGTTGCTGCTCCGTGAAGGGGCGACAGTCCAGATAGCGCATGCCACCGGTGCCGCAGAGGTACGTGTTGGCGCCGACGGCGCTGGTGAGATCTGCCAGCCGTGTCGAGCGGTCCGAGGAAGTGGTGAGATCGCTACTGCGCAGGATGGTGCCGCGCCAACCTAGGAGATTCAGCAGGGCACGGGTGGTGGCCTCTGCAACGGCCGAGGTGCCAGCTGCCTCCGTGACGGTGTGGGCGACGGGTTCGAGCGCGGCATGCAGCAACTTCCAGTGGGGGCTGGTGTGGTAGTGCTGCGCGGGCAATTGGCCGAGGCGGCGCGCGGCACGCTGCGGTTCGGCGAGTTGAGCATCCCGAATCAACGTTGCGCGGCCCTGAGGGAGATGGGTTTCGACAGATAGCCACTGTTGCTGCTGCGGGTTGTCGAGTGCGGCGAGGCGGGCGCGGTGCTGGTAGTCGCGGCGGGTGAACTGGACGTCGTCGAGGAGTACCCAGATGTCGGCCGCGTATAGCTTCGCCAGAGTGGAAAGGCGGGGCAGCAGGTTGGGCTGATGGATCGCGCACGAACGCACCGGCCACGCGCTGGGGGGCGCGGCTGCACGGCTAAGCAGGCAGGAGCCAGCTGTCGTAGCCGCGGGTGCGGAGACGGTCGAAGGCATCGCGGACCCTTTCTGGGACGTGCTGCTCGATGGCGAACCCGCGCTTGGGGTACTTCAGCACCCGCTCCATATCGCCCATGAGCATGTCGATGAGCTGCTTCTCGTCATCGTGGGTCGTTACGTACTGATCGAACGACAACGGCTGGGAGGTGCAGACTGGCTCTACCTCAGGCCACTGTTTGCGGCATGTCGCGTAGGCCCGACGTTGCATGTAGGGCATGGAGATCAGCAGCAGGGTGGTCACCGCGATGCCTGCGTTCTCCAGCACCTCGCGGGAGTAGCCGATGTTCTGGCCGGTGTTGGTGGCCTTCGGCTCCAGCAGGATCGCCTTTTCCGGCATTCCGAGGGAGAGCGCGTGCTCGCGGTAGTGGGTCGCCTCGCCGCGGGGAAACCGCTCCTTGGTGGCGGCGCTGGTATCGCCGGTGAAGACCACGACTGGGAACATGCCGGCGTGGTACAGGTCGGCGGTGGTGGTGGCCACACCGAGATCGAGGCTGCCGAGGGTGATCGCAGCGGAGCAGGGTCGCAACTCGTGCCCCATCTGGTGGAAGTCCCAGATGGCGCGGGCATCGGCCCGGTCAGCGTCACTGATTGCGGCCCCAAGGCGGTCTGTCACGGGTACTCCTCGCTGTTACGAACGGTCTTGATGCTGCGTAGTTGATGTTTCAGGCCGTATCGGGTCGCGATGTCCGATGACTGGTCGAGCACGGCGTACCCCGCGCTGCGGGTGGCCGGGTCTGTGAGCAGGACATGGGCATGCGCAGTCTCGATCTGGACGCGCTGGAGCGGGGTCTCGAAGCGGCCGTTGCTGCGGGCGGTATCGATGTAGGCCAGGGCCTGAGTGAGATCGCCGACACCACGGTGGGCCAATGCGAGTTTCTGTTGGGCGGTCGCCCAGTCCTCTGGTTCGTCCAGTTCCTCGAACCACTCGGCTGCCCGCTGCATGACCTGGATGGCGAACTCGTTGCCGCCATCCTTGGCGAGGGCAGTGCCGATCCAAAGCAGGGCACGGGCGCGGTCGGTGGAGCCGAGCCTTTCGTCGTCCGTGAGTAGCTTGTAGCGGGTGGCTGCGGTGGTGTGGCGTCCGGCCATCTCGGTGACCACGGCCAGGGAGAGTTCGATCTGCGCGGCTCGGCGGGGGATGCCGAGTTCGGTGAACACGTTGTGCGCGTCGGTGTACAGCCGCTTGGCGGTCATTAGGTCCTGAAGGGTGCCCTGGAGGCGCCGAAGGTCGCCGGACAGTACCAACGAACGTCCGTACAGATACAGACCCCGATGATCTAGGTTGTGGGGCTGGATGCGGCCGAGCCAGCGTTCCAGCAGGGTGGCAGCGAAGGCGAAGTCCTGACGGTCGAGGCACACCACAATGCGCTCCAGGTCCTCGGCCCAGGTCTCTTGGTCGGCGATGGCGGGCGACTGCGTTCCGTTTTGTCGCCGCCCCAGTGATCCCCGGGCGAGGAGTTGCTCGAAGCGGGCCTGAGCGGTGGCATCGGCGCGGGCGAGTGCTGTGTCGAGGATGGCCTGAGTGTCGGGATAGGGACATGTATCCGTGCCGAACTTCTCCCACTTGGAGACGGTGCGGATGCCGACGCCGAGGTGCGCTGCGTAGGTACGCACGCTCATGCGCAGAGCCTGTCGCAGCAGACCAGCCTCGCGGCCGGTCCATCGCCTCACGCTCACCACAGGGCGCCTCCCTCCTGCCGCCAATGGAAGCACGCACGGTAAGTGACGGGCCACGGAAGTGCCACAAAGGTGCAACGGCCGTTCATTCCCGCCGGACTGTAGGTGGGACAGGCTCGATGAGTCCCATTCGCCCGCCCCCGTTGTGGAGGTCATCCGCGTGGTCACCCTCACCGAGCGCCACTCGGTTCCGGGCCCGGACGTCTACGGCTTTCTGCGGCTGACTCAAACCACACGGGGCCGGCGCCGCGTCTTATCGGCGGTCGTGGACGAGTATTGCCGGGCTCACGAGTTGACGCTGGCCGCCCTATTCGTCGAGCACGCCCCCGTCGACTTCTTCTCCCCGGCCTTCGTCGGGCTGCTCGACACCCTCGCCTTGCCAGAGGCATACGGCGTCGTCGTCCCCTCCCTCGGCCATCTCGGCCCCAGCCGTACGGCAGCCAAACGTGCGCGGATCATCCGCGGCTTCGGCGCCCGCCTGATGCCGGTGCGCTTCCCGACCTTGACCTTTCAGGATGCTGACAGATGTCACTCATGAGCCTGCGCAACACTCCCCAGATCGCGCTACCCAACCGCCCCAACTCCGTTCGGGCCGCGCACGCCATCGCTGGTCGTGTCAGCGCCAAATGTAATCGGGGCACGCGATCGACAGCCGATCGGCAAACCCGAGTGGGCGACCGTGGAAGTGGGCGGTCGAGCGTGGTGACCACGGTCTTTCCGTCCCTAGTCCCGCGGTACGACCCTGCGGGGGAGCCCGCCCGCTTCCGGACTACATGAAGGTGTGGAAGAAGATGCGGTCAATTCCCCCCACAACGGATCGCCGTGTCCAGCGAGTAGCGATGCCTCCGGTGGCTGTAGCTCGCGGGCGGACGGAGGGTGCGGCATGACGTTGGTCGCGACCATCGCGCGAACGTGCCCCAGAATCCTCCCTCCTCTCCGCGAGTACCTCGGATTCAACATGTCCTTCGAGCGACACGAGGGCTCCACGGCTGGCGGTATCGCCGATGCAGACCGAGCTGTGCCGCATCGCGCGCGGGTCATCGTCCGGGCCGGGCTGCGGTATTGGGGCTGGCCGGGACTCATCGAGTCCGCCGATCTACTCGTCACCGAGCTGGTCACGAACGCGTTCGAACACGGGATCGGCGACGTCGGGCTTCGCGTGTATCTCACCGACACGCACCTCCTGATCGAGGTGCGGGACGGCTCTCATCAACTCCCCGAACTGCGTGAGGCCGCTCTCGACGATGAGGACGGCCGCGGGCTCTTCCTTGTTCGCGCTATCGCCGACGCCTGGGGCGTCAGCTCTGACGGCATGACGACCTGGTGCTCCCTCCCTCTTGTGAGAAGGAACGACGACATGGAACACGGTGGTGTCGCTGTGATCCCCGATCTCGGGTCCGCAGAGGCCAAGTGGATCCACAAGGAGGTGTTCCGGGCTACCCGTCATGCTGCCGGGAACGCGTACCGCTACACCCGCCTGTACCTGACCGCATACCTGCCCCAGGACCACGGCTTTGTGGACATCGAGGATCTGTCCGCGATCGGTCGTGTGCTGATGGCCAACGCCTTCGCGCACGCCGGTGCACCCGAGCGCGCCCGGTTCACCATGCAGTGGGCACTTCTCCAGACCGGCGAACTCGTCTTTCAGGTGCACGACAGCCGTCGCGAATTCCCGGACTTCGACAAGGCCGTGAGCTGCAAGCCGGCCGCGGGCGAGCGACCCCGCGGCTTGTGGACCGCGCGTGGGCTCGGAGCTGAGATCTCCTACGCCCCCACGGACGAAGGAAAGATCGTCCAGGCACTGATCAAGCCCCACGCACTGCCCGTCTAACCCCGGCCCAACATCGTCCCCCTGACTGGCCGTCGGGGTGCTGTGCGCCTTGCCTCCCCCGTCGAGGCCCGCATCCCGGCGGCCAACTCCCCTCTGCTCAGGCCCTCTTGAGGGCTTGAACACATCCTTACCCGCGTTCACGCCTTGCCCCGAGCCGAATCCCTGCCGCACTTCCACCTCCAACCCCGAGGCCGTTATGTCCGATTTACCGCTGACCGGTGCCGCCCCCGGCGCCTACCGGGATGATCTTGCGACGCCCCCTCATGGCATGACTCTGATCGTCAGCCCGGTCGGAGCCGACTCCGATCTGCGAGCCGCGCTGGAAGACCTGCGGATGGGGCGCTACGTGGCCGCCCGTGACCTGCTCATCCGGACGGGATCGAACTGGACGTTGCTCGCGCGGCGTTGCCAACTGCTGTTGTCCGACCCCGGCGCGCGAAGCGTCATCAAGATGTGGCGGGACGAGGAACCGCACAGCCGGCAGGCGTCCGTGCTGTGGGCTCGCGCCCTGACCCACGGGGCGTTGCAGCTCCAGCGTGAGGGCAGGGCGGACGGTGTCGTGCACCGTGCGGCTGGGATGGCGCACAAGGAATGGATGTGGGCAGAAGCCCTCTGGCCGGAGTCTCCCGAGCCGTGGAACGGCCGGCTTCAGCTGACCCAACTCCCTTACGATCCGCGGTACTTCGACCCCTCCTGGCGAAACCGCACCGAGCCGTGGGACCGGCTGGACGATGTCGAGATGCACTTGTCCGGGCCGTGGCCCCTGTGGGCCGAGGCAGACCGGCGTCACCCTGGCAACAGGGATGCGCACCACCGTATGCGCGAGTACTTCCTGCACCGCCGCGGAGCTGTTCCTGCCCTCCAGTACTCGCAGTGGATCGCCTCGGCCCGTCAACCGCATCCCGAGCTGCAGATGTTGCCGCTGTACGCGCGCATGGACGTGTACAGGGAACAGCATGGCAGCGGTCAGAGGGGCACTCTCGGGTTCTGGCAGACGGACCAGGCGCACCGCTGTGCGATGCGGGCGTATACGGAGTGGTTCTCCCCGATTCCTGCCACCGAGTACCGATGGCTGTCGCCCTGGGACCTGAACCATCTGGTGCACGCCCTGGTGTCCTGCGGTGCGACCGGCCCGGCCAGGCAGGTGTTCAACGCTCTGGGCCCCTACGCCACGCCCCAGCCGTGGAAGGACGTCAACGACAGCCTCGGCCGCTCCCGGGACTGGACGGACGAGTTTGTCCACATCCGCGCCGCCGTCCTGAGATAGGGCGCGCCCGTTGAACGCTCGCGCCCCACCACCGTTCCGTGCGCCTGCTCCTTCTTCGATCTTGCCCGCACATCCCCTTCCCCGAAATGGACTACTGGTGTCTCACAGAAGCGTCGCAACGGCGCCGCCGGACGACGACGACGTCCTGCAAGCCCTCGGAATCAAGCCTGAACTGTCCCGCAAGATGGGCACGTTCGGGAATTATGCGATCAGCGTCTCGGTCATCTGCATCCTGGCCGGCGGCATGTCTCTGTTCGGGTTCGGCCTCGGTCATGGCGGACCCGTCGTCATGCTCGGAAGTTGGGTTGTGATCGGCGGACTGACGCTGCTGGTCGGTATGTCGCTGGCCGACGTGGTCTCCGCCTACCCCACCAGCGGGGGCCCCTACTTCATGGCCGAGAAGCTGGGCGGGCCGCTCTTCGGGTGGGTGACGGGCTGGCTGAACCTGCTCGGCCTGCTCGGCGCGATCGCCGGCATCGACTACGGGGCCGCGGCGTTCGTCGGAGCCTTCGCCCAGCTCCAGTGGGACATCGCCCCCACCCCGACGAGCACCATGCTGATATTCGGCGGCATCCTGCTGCTGCACGGGCTGCTCAACTCGGCAGGCGTGCGCCTGGTCAACGTCCTCAACTCGATCTCGGTGTGGTGGCAGCTCGGCGGTGTCGCCATCATTGTCGGCACACTCACCCTCGCCCCGGCCAAGCACCAGTCGGCCGGCTTCGTGTTCACGCACTTCCACAACGACACGGGCTTCTCCAGCCCCCTCTACGTCGCATGCATCGGCGCCCTTCTCGCGGGCTACACCTTCTGCGGCTACGACGCCTCCGCGCACGTGGCCGAGGAGACCAAGGACGCTCAGGTCTCCGCACCGAAGGGCATGGTCCGCTCCATCTGGGTGTCCTGGGTGGCCGGCTTCATACTCATCGCCGGTCTGCTGTCCGCCATGCAGGACTACACCGCCACCCAGAACACCGCGACCGGCGTGCCCCCGGTGCAGATCTTCCTCGACGTCCTGGGCACCGGTGGAGCCAAGGCACTGCTCCTGATCGTCATCGTGGCGATGCTGTTCTGCGGCAACGCCGAGGTCGCCGCGGCCAGCCGCATGATCTTCGCGTTCTCCCGCAGCCGCGCCCTGCCCGGCTGGAAGAGCTGGCGGCGCGTCAACTCCCGGACGAAGACACCCACGCGAGCCGTGTGGTTCGCCGCCGTCGTCCCGTTCGTGCTCGCCCTGCCGGCCCTGTGGTCGCCTGCCGCCTACGGTGCCATCACGGCGATCAACGCGGTCGGGATGATTCCCGCCTACGGCATCCCCGTCTACCTGGCCCTGCGCAAGGGCCGCGACTACCAGTCCGGTCCCTGGACCCTGGGACGCTGGCGGCGGCCGGTCGGTGTCGTCGCGGTCGCCTACGTGGTCGTCATCACCGTGGTGTTCTGCCTGCCCCAGTCAGCGCCGATCACCGGTGAGACGTTCAACTACGCCGGCGTGACACTCGCCATCGCGCTGCTGTTCGCCGCGGTCACCTGGATGACCCGCGGCAAACGGGACTACCAGCTCGCTGCCGCAGGCACCGCCCTGCGGGACGAAGCCGACGCGTTCAGTGAAGGAGGCTTCTGATGGCCACGGGGAAAACCGTCCGCCCCGCTACGCTCTGGCCGTCCGGCGCGGTCTCCGGGGAGGCGCTGCGCGAACTCGTCGAAGCACGGCGCATCACCGAGGTCATGCTCGCCCTGCCGGACATGCAGGGATGTTTGAAGGGCAAGGTCTTCAGCGCGTCGGTGTTCCTGGAGCGCATGGCCGGTGGGGCGGAGATGTGTTCCTACCTCCTGGCCACCGACACGGGCATGACCCCTCTGGATGGGTTCGAACTCACCGGCTGGACACAGGGTTTCGGCGACTTCCTTGTCACACCGGACCTGAGCACCGGCCGGGTGCTGCCCACCCGGCCCGGGACCGTCATCGTGATCGGCGACCCGGTCCAGCACGACGGCACACCCGTCCAGGTGGACCCCCGCCACATGCTCCGCACCCAGCTCGACGGTATGCGCGAGCTGGGATATGAGGTGCGGGTGGGAGTGGAGAGCGAGTTCGTTCTCCACTCGGACGGAGAATCCGGCCTGGTACCGGCGTGGAGCGGGAACCTCGACTACGCCCTCGACCTCCCGCTCGCCGCCACGTCCTTCGCCCGTCACCTCAGCGGTGCTCTGGCTGACGCGGGTATCGCCTATGAGGCGTTCAAGACGGAGGGCGCGCCGGGGCAAGCCGAGGTCACCTTCCCCTACGGTGATGTTCTCGGCGCCTGCGACCACTACGCGCTCTTCCGGCTCCTGGCCCGCGATGTCGCCGGATACGACGGCCTGGTCCCGGCCTTCATGGCAGCCCCGCAGACCGGCACCGGCAGCGGACTCCACCTGCACCTGTCCCTGTGGAACGAGCACGGCGACCCGGGATTCGACCACCACCGCGGACAGGACCTGCCGCCGCTGATGACACACGCCATCGCGGGCCTCATCTCCGCTCTGCCGCACCTGGCCCCGTTGTACTGGCCCAATCCCAACTCCTACAAGCGCCTGCGGCCGCACAGCTTCGCGCCCACCCGCTACAACTGGGGCATCGATCACCGCGGCTGCGCCGTCCGCGTCACCGGCCACGGCCGCGGCGCCCGCCTGGAAGTCCGCCTCGCCGGCTCCGACGCCAACGCCTACCTCGCCCTCACCGCCTACATCGCCGCGATGGCCCACGGCATCGAGGAGAAGCTGGAGCCCCGCCCAGCCTGCGAGGGAGACGCCTACCAGGACACCAGCACGATCCCCGTCTACGCCGACCTGGCCGACGCTCTCCAGCACTTCGAGCACAGCACCGCCGCGCACCACCTGCTCGGCAAGGACGTCGTGGGGCACTACGCCCATGCCGCCCGCGCCGACCTCGACTGGCACCGCCGCCACGTCACCGACACCGAACGACGACGCGGAATCCGCTGACTGCCTCTGCCGCCGGACGGAATTCCTTCCCCCGTGGCGGCAGAGGGTGGAACGCCCTCGTTCCCCGGACCCAACGGCGGGCGGGGAACGAGGGGCCCAACTCCCGGCCACAGGGCTGGGGGGTCTGATCCCTTGGCGGGTCCGGACCCGTCCTGGCCTCCGCAGGGTGGTTCCCGTGGAGGCCAGGACAACACCGTCGCCGGGCTCGTTGGAGAAGGCACCGCCTGCCCGCCAACTGCCCTCTCCCAGCAGCCGACCTGCTCACCCCCGAGGTGGTCGCGCACCACACGGACGCCGCCCGGCACGAACTCGCCGTCTACCGCAGGACCGTGACCGACCTCGACCTGCGCCGGGGACTCGCCACGGCCTGACGGCCCTGAACTCCCGCGCGCGGCAGCCCCGTCGTCGCCAACTGCCGCGCGCGGGCCCGCACTTCGCCGCCGAGCACACAGCCCAACTCCGTGCTCGGCGACGGGGGAGCGGACCCCCTTCGTTCCCCGGGACCAGACGGTGGCCCGGGGGACGAAGGGCCAGACCCAGACCGATCACTTCTCGACAGGACCATCTGTGACACACACCCGCTTCACCGTGCTGGACGACACCCAGCGCCATCCCGACCTGGCCGAGCGACTCGACCAGATCCTTCGCCAGGTGGCACCGACGGTGACCGAGATAACCAGCCTTCCGCTTCCCGAGAAGGTCCGCTTCCGCCTGCTGACGCCGAAGGCGTGGCGGGAAGAGACCCGACAGCACCGCATGCGCATCCTCGCCCGCGACATCGCCGACCTGGACCTGCTGCCAGCGGAGATCAGCGCCATGCGTCTCGCGCTCAAACTCGGGTCCTTCGTCCCGGTCCTGCTCTGGCCCCTGGTGCCCGCCACGACCCGAGAGGCCGCCGACGCCCGGTGGGAGACGACCACCGTCCCGCGGACCCTGCGTCACTGCGGGGTGCTGACCGAGGAACCCTTCCTCGTCCAGGTCGTGGCGAATGAACTGGTCCACCGCATGCAGGAGGAAGCCGTCGGCGGCACGGTCTGGACCAGTTTCTTTCTGCCGAAACGGGGAGTCCTCGTGTCACCGAAGAGTGTCTCGACCCTCGTGGAGGGGCACGCCACCTGGGCCGAACAGCAGACACTCCAGCGGCTGTTCGGCACAGCGGCCGATTTCCGAGACGGACCCAAGTCCTGGCGTTACCGCCTGCACAACCGGGACATCATCCGCCGCCTCGGCCCCAGCCGCGAAGCGTACGTGCAGGGCTCCCGCCTGGTTGCCCAGGTCGTCGCCGAACTCGGCACTGGCCTGGTCAACCAGATCTGGAAGGACCTGAGTCTCCTTCCCACCGAGAAGGAGATCGCCGCCCCCGCTGCTTGGATCTACCGCATCGAGCGGGGGCTTGCCAGTGCTTGATCCCCTGTCTCGTTCCGCCGCGCTCGACGGCTTATGCCGTATGGACCGCATCGCCGCCGTCGTGCTGGACCGGCTGTTCGACCTGACCCAGCAAGCCGCCCGCTTCAGCTCGGGCTCGCAGCCATGGGCGTCACTGGCCGCGTACGACGCCGACGACTTCGCGTCCTTCACCTCCGGAGGGACACCATGAGAGTTCCCCGCATCGCACTCTCTGGGCTCGTGGGCCGCCCGAGCCCTGAACCCTCCGTGCTGACCGACGCGCCGGCCCGCCAAGTGATGCGGCACGCGATCGGACTGCTGCTCCTTGCCTGCTGCTTCCCGCTGATCGTCACGGCCCTGACATCCGGCCACCTGTACGGCCTGCCGTTGTCAGTGTCGACACGGACCAGATACGCGGCGATCTGGACCCAGTTCACTGTCGCGGCAGTCATCTTCTGGTGGCTGTGCTGGCTGGTCTTCGCCAGGACCCCGCTCAGCCGCGTCACACCCCGGCAGCGACTCCTCCAGCGCGGTGCCGCAGTCCTGGCCGGAGCGGCGGGCATGTACGCAACCGCGCCGTTCCCCATCCCGCTCGCGCAAGTCGTTGGCAGCGCCGTGTTCGGCTGCGTCCTGGCCTGGTTGGCCCTCGAAGTGTGCCGAGCACACCGCGTCTCCCTACGAATCGCCCTTCCCCGTACGGCAGTTGAACGGCTCCGTGACTGGGAGATCACCCAACTAGTCCTCGCCGTATGCATTGCTGGCGGCGCTCTCAGCTTCCTGCTGCTCCACCTCATCCGCTGGACCGGGGCCGGCGTACCGGTCATGAAGGGCGGCCAGATGGCCACCCTCGGCGTCGACAACATCGGGACCCTCGCCATCGGACTGGTGTCGACGGTGGCGCTGGAGGACGTGGTGATCGTCGCCGCCACGATCGCCCTGCTGACCGCGGTACGTCGGCCCGCATGGCAGATCTACACCCTGGTCTGCGTCCCCGAAGTCCTCCTCCACGCCTACCTCGGGCTCCCCGCCATCGGCATGCTCGTGTTCGCCGCAGGCCGTGTCTGGCTGTACCGGCGGTACGGACGCCTCCTCCCCTTCATGGCCGCCCACTTCACCTTCGACCTCGTCGGCGGCGGCCTCATGCTCATGCAGGGGCTCCCCTTCTGGTACCGGCCCGCCCTGGGTCTCCTCTTCAGCCTGCTGGTCTCGTGGTTCGAATCCCTGTTGGAGAAGGCAGCAAAGCCAGCTCGTCCGGATGCACAGCCCCAGCCCGCCACCCCCGACGGTGACACCCCACAGCCGTCGGACCATCCGGACCCGGTGAGCACCCGATGACCCCCGCCTCGGTGCCCGAGGTGTCAGGCGCAGTGGTGCCGGGGCGGACTCCAACTCCTGCTGCCGGGCGACGGGTTCTTTCTCACCGTTGCCCGGCAACGAGGCACAACCGGCCCGTCGTTCCTCCGTCCCTCGGCGATGAGGGTGCGACGGACCGTGTACCGGCGAACTGCACAGACCTCCGTCCAGGCGCCCGCTGTACGGGAGGCCTGCGCGCTGGAACATGTGGCCCAGCGCGCAGACGAGCTTCGACTTGGTCGGCTCTCCAACGGCCAAGGCCGCAGCGCCCCACGTGCCGGGCCTGTTCACCCCATCGGATTCGATGTGCTCAAGGGGAAGCGTGATGCAGACCAGAATTGTGATCGCGGGCGCAGGCCCGGCAGGACTCGCGTGCGCGCGAGCGGTCACCAGCGAGCAACCCGGCGCGGAAGTACTCCTGTTGGAGGCCGGACGCGGCTACCGCCGTCGGCCCTGTCCGGTGGACCGCGGCTTGCGGTGCACGGGGTGCGGCGGTGTGTGCAACGTGATCAGCGGGTTCGGCGGCGCGATGCACTACGGGGACGGCGTCAAGCTGTCCCTGCTGCCCTCGGGCCGCCGCCTGATCAACCACTTCGGGAGCGGTCGCGCACACGAGTTGTGCGATCTCGCCTTCGACTGGCTCACCGCGCCGCTCGACGCGAAGCCGAACCCGTACAAGCAGCGCGTGTCGCCCGAGACCGCGAAGTCCTTCGTTACACACGGCCTGGAGATACGCGAGTACCCCGTCGCGGTCATCGGGGAGAGCGAGTTACGGCAGATCATCGAAGGCTGGCACGACCGGCTCGGCCCCACGGTGACACTGTGGGATCGGGCCGAACTCGTCGACGCCCAGCCGAAGGGTGACGGCCTCACCTGCACCGTACGCACCCATACCGGCCTGACCACCGTGGACACGCAGCACCTCGTACTCGCCACCGGCCGCCGCGGTGTCACCTCCACAGCGGACCTTCTGCGCCGTCTGGGCGTCCCTATGGCCGATCCCGACATCAGCGTGGGCGTCCGCTTCGAGATGAACGCCAACCGGCTGCGCGCGATCGGCATGGAGCACCCCGATCTGAAGATCAGCCAGTTCCAGGACACCGGCGAGAACAAGGTCAAGACGTTCTGTTTTTGCGGAGGCGCCAACGGCGGCCGGATCAAGTTCACCCACTACCAGGACAGCTTGGGTGATCCGGTGATCACTCTGGACGGGCACGAGACGATGGAGCGGCCCGTCGGCACCCGCCCGCTCGCGGCGAACTTCGGATTGCTGTGCCAGGCCACCGGCCGTGGAACAGCCCACGAGGCGCGGGAGTCGTTCCTGACCGCCTACCGGAAACTCGCCGGCGGACGCCCCTTCGTACAGACCCTGCGGGCCTTCCTCTCCCGCAGTAACGACGCGGAGGAGTGGGCCGTGGTCGAGGCCCGGATGCCGTTCCAGCCCTCCGTCAGGGATCTCCAGACCGGACGCGTCGACCAGCTCTTCACTCTCGGCGAGTACGCGAGCCTCACGGCCGGGTTCGAGCGGCTGATGCCGTCGATCCTCGACCACTCCGGACAGCCCACCGACCTCGAAAGCCTCCTGGACGCCGTCCTGGTGGTCGCGCCCGAACTCGAATTCCTGTGGGAGAAACCCCAACTCGACGGCGGGTGCCAGGTACCCGCTCTGCCCGTGCACGTGGTGGGGGATGCCGCCGGGATCGCTCAGGGCATAGTCCAGGGCGCCATGATGGGCGCAGCCGCAGGACAGGCGATCACCCGATGACCGCCGTCGCGCCCCGGGCGCTCACCGAATCAGGCCTTGATGCCCTCTACCCGAGGGCCGCGCTCGATCTCCCCGTCAACCCGGCCCTCCTGGCGCCGCGGCTGGCTGTGCCGCCGAAGGAGCGACGCAACCTCAGCGGCTACCGCGACTACTACGGGCCGAACATCCTCGCCGAGATCCCCGTACCCGGAGCGAGCGAGCGGCTGGCCGTCATCGACAAGGCGTGGCCCCACAGCCTCTACGACGTCATGCTCCTGGTCGCCCGGGACGACATCCTGCGCACCAGCGTCGGCGACACTCCGCCCACCGTCCTGACCGCCCTCATGGAGGCGTGCGCGCAGTTCGCTGGATACGTCTCAACTCCCAGCGTGATGGGCGAGTTCGGGCTCATGGGCAGTCAGACGTCGATCGCCTGGAACCACGACCGGACGGTCGACCGGGACAACGGCCAGTGGTGGGACAAGCGCCTGCACCTGCACTTCAACTGCTGGCCGAAGCGCGCCCACGGCAATCGCTCCCTGCGTCTTGGCGACGTCGCGGACGCGACCACCCGGCGCTCCCTCGTGGATCCGGTCGCCTACCTCGCGCACCGCGTGATCCTCGACGCCCTCACCGGCCATTCTCTTCCCGACGGATGCATCCTCCTGCCGCCCGATCCGCTGCGGGATGGCCGCGAGCACCTGCCCGTCGGTCTCAAGATCCGGCTGCCCGGCGGCTGGCCCTTCGTCACGACCCCGGAATGCCGCCGTCTGCTTCGGACCCTGCACAAGACCGCGGCGGCCACCTACCGGGATCTCCTGCTCAGCTTCACCGGCCAGGCGGAAGCGTCGCGTGACTGGCGGCGGCCGCCGTTGCTGCCCTCGTCCGACGTTCAACGCCGCCTCGCTGGCGTGCGATGGCTCACGCAAGGGTCCCGCGAGGAGCTCCTGCGACTGCGCGGGGCGCTACGTGAACTCACCTGCCGAGAGCTGGAGTTGATGCGTGCTCACCCGGACGTCGCGAACCGCTGCATGACCCTGGGCGGACTCAGCTACAACCTCGCCTTCCACTCACCCCACCCGGCCAGCCGGGAGCGCCCCCTGAGCGCCACGCCCGATCTGTATCTGGTCATGCAGTTCAAACTGATCAGCTACATCGGCAGCAGCCCCGCCGTCCACGGGGCCGTCGCCTCCGTCATCGACCGCGCTAACGGTCCCGTGATGACCGACGCCGACCGCGCTCTGCGCCGCGCCTTTCAGGCGGAGTACGTCCACCTCCTCCGTCAGGCCACCGACGGAAACACGCGGGTTCCCTCCCCCCGTACCTTCCCGACCGAGGAGTTGTGACGTGCTCGACGACGACGTTCTCCGCTATTACAACGAGGGCATGGAACAGGACCGTCTCGCCGATCCACGCCGCTCGATCGAGTTCCTGCGCACCATGGACATCCTCCACAGGCACCTGCCGCCGCCCCCGGCGAAGATCCTCGACATCGGCGGGGGCCCGGGCCGCTACGCCTTGGCCCTCGCTGCGGCCGGCTACCAGATGACGCTCGTTGACCCCGTGCCCCTCCACCTTGACCAGGCGCGTGCCGCATCGGCCAAGGCAGACTCTCCGCTCGCCGAGATCGCGGACGGAGATGCCCGGAACCTGAGGGAGCGGCCGGACCACTCCTTCGACGCGGTACTCCTCCTCGGCCCGCTCTACCACCTCGTCAAGGCGACCGACCGGGCGCGAGCCTGGACGGAAGCCTGCCGGGTCACCCGCGATGGTGGCCGGGTCATCGCCGCCGGCGTCAGCCGCTACTACACCGGCTGGGAGATGCTTTCCAAGAACAAACTCGACCTGCCCGGCACCGAAGCCCTCCTCGAACGACACATCAACAACGGCCAGCACCGCAACCCCTCCCAGGACTACGAACAGTTGTGGACCACCGCCTACCTCCACGACCCGGACGAACTGGCAGCGGAAGCCGCCGCCGCGCAATGCCGGGTGATCGCGCTCCTGGCGGTGGAAGGCCCGGCGAAACTCCTGCCGGATATCGCCGAGCGCATCCAGCACCCCGTGGGCCGCGGCCAGGTCATGCGTCTCCTGGAACGCCTGGAGGACCTGCCCACAGTCCTGGGGACTTCCGAGCACGTTCTCGCCGTCGCCGAACCCCGCTGCGCCCCACCGGTCCTTGGCCCAACCCCGCGCGCAAGCGACCTCGTTCACGCCGTTTCCCACTGGATCGACGAGCACCCTGCCAACAAGGCCCGTGACCCCGAGGCCCGGCTCTGGGGACGCGTCACCAAGACCGGCGAGGAGGTCGGAGAGGTCATCCGCGCCCTGGTGGCCGCGTTCGACCACAATCCCCGCAAGGGCCAGTCCGGGGACATGACCCAGGTGCAGGCCGAGCTGCTGGACGTAGCCATGACCGCGATGTGCGCCGTCGCGCACCTAAACGACAACGATCCAGAGGTCGACCTCATGGGCTTGCTCGCCCAGCACATCGCCGGTGTCTCAGCCCGCGCGGGAGTAGCTCCGTAACCAGAGTCCATCATCCGCCAACGGTGGCCCCCGAGCGGGAGTTGGAGAGCCACCGCCATGTCAGAGAATGCGTCAGCCCGTCGCGGTCGGCCTGCCGACGCTCATGTAGGTGAAGCCGTGACCCGCCATCGTCGGCGGGTCGAGCAGGTTACGGCCGTCGAGAATCAGCGGGCGCCGCATCACCCCACGCGCCTCGTCCCACGAAACCTGAGCCAACTCCGCCCACTCCGTGACGATGACGGCCGCGTCCACGCTGTCCAGCGCCTGCAGCACCGTCTCGTGCCGGGTCGTCGACGTCCACGGCTCGACAGCCTGGGGCTTGGCCATCGGATCCCAGCACCGCACCTCCGCGCCCTCGGCCAGCAGGCGTGCGGCGATGATCGCGCTCGGAGCCTCGCGCATGTCGTCCGTGCCCGGTTTGAAGGTCATCCCCAACAAGGCGATCTTCTTGCGGTGCAATCCGCCCAGTTCTGCCTTCAGACGCTGGATGTGGCGCCGCGTCTGGAGCTCGTTGACCTCGATGACCGACGTCAACAGCTGGAAGGGGTAACCGTTGTTGGAGGCGAGCGCACGCAGTGCGCGGCTATCCTTCGGGAAACAGGAGCCGCCGTAGCCGAGACCGGCCTTCATGAAGTGCGAGCCGATCCGAGGATCTAGGCCGATTGCGGCGGCGACCTGCGTGATGTCGGCACCGGTTGCCTCGCACACGGTAGCCAGCTCGTTCACCAGCGAAATCTTCGTCGCCAGCGCGGCGTTCGCGCCCAACTTCGTCAACTCGGCCGACGGGACGTCCATCAGGACGACGGGACCGTCGACACCGTCGTGCAACTCCGCGACGAGTTTCGCTGTCGCGTCTTCCCAGGTTCCGACGACGACACGGTCCGGGTGCATGAAGTCCGAGACTGCCTTGCCTTCGGCGGTGAACTCGGGGTTGGCGGCATAGCCGACATGTCCCAGACCTGCGTCGTCCAGCGCGGCACGGATACGCGCCCCCGTACCGACCGGCACGGTTGACTTCACGACGACCGCGGTCAGATGCGAGGCGCTCCTCAGCGCATCGATCACCGCGAAGACGCGGGACAGGTCAGCATCGCCAGACGCTGTCGGAGGCGTGTCGACACACACGTACACGACCTCGGCGTCCCGCACGGCTTCGTTCGCATCCAATGTGAAGGTCAGGCGTTCCGTGTTCCGGGCGATCATCTCGCCCAACCCCGGTTCGTAGATGGGGACTTCGCCATTGTTCAGCCGCTCGATCCGCTCCGGCACGATGTCCCGCACGGTCACCGTGTGTCCGAGCTCGGAGAGGCAGGCACCCGTCACCAAGCCGATGTATCCGGCGCCGAAGATTGCGACAGTGCGTTTCATCGTGAAGAGATCCATTCTTGCGTCGGTCGTCGACGGGGCTGCTGGAGGACGAGCAAGTAGCGAATCTCAGGTTAGCGACATGCACACCTCGCCCATGACTCTTCGATCGACGTCGCGCTTCTAGCTGACGAACTGGCTTCGTTGAAGAGGGAGTTGCCAGCACGGCCGACAGATTGCTGGCCGTGAGTACATGCGCTCGGGGCTGACGGAGAGGCTGGCAGACTCTCAACGCAACTGAGCGCCCTTAGCCACCGCTTCCTTCTCCAGTGTCAGTTCCAGCAATAGGCGGTGAACGGCCGACTCTCCTTGCCGAACTACAGCCAGAGTCCGCCTACTTACTGCACAGTCGTCCTATGTCGACGTTCTACGCCGAGGTAGCCACCGCAGAGGGGGGCTTGGACAAGGTCCTTGCAGCTGCCTGCCCCTGCCCCGGTCAAGCGAGTCCGGCACGCGCTTGTCGAGCTGGCTTGTACCTGGCCGGTAGCGGCCTTCCTGCCAGGTGCGGCCGACGAGCCCGTGGCCGAGGTGTTGCTGTGCAGGGACCCGAGCCGCACGCACGGCAGGCCGGATGCGCGGGCATGCGCCGCCGCCGTGCGCCGACCTGTTGCGGCAACCGGATGGACCCCGGTTCCTGGGCACGCACTTGACGATGTCCTTGTCGGTCTCGGCCTGCGTCAGGGATATACCGCCGGCGCGACCGAACACTCGCCCGGAGAAGTCGCCGACCAGCTTCTTGCCGCCAGCGCGACAGGATGGCAATGCCGTACGGCCCGGCTTGTGTCCGCCAGTCTCGTCGGCCACACCGTCCGCTGGTACGCGGAAGACGGTGTCGTCGTCCACGCGGAGGACCGGCTGTTACCCGCAGTCGAGAACGTCGCCCTCAGCTGCGCCCAGCACCGGTACGTCGTAACACACCTGACTGAGCAGCGCACGTACGCACTCCAACAGCATGCCGATCGCGGTTCGCCAACTTGAGTGGACGGACGGTCCTCTCCACTGGGACCGGCATCCAGTGATCGCTCCCCGCTCGTACTGGATGCTTGGCATCGGGGATGACCTGCGCGTAAACGAGACGGCAACGTGCAGCGCCGATCACCGTACGTGGATCTCGGCGCCCCCTGTGCGTTCGTGAACGCTCTTTAAGCGGCCCGGGGACGGCTACTCAGTGTTCATCTTGGCGGGTAGTGAAGGGGGTTCACAGATGTCGGCAACGCCGTTCACCATGGAGTGAAGCTGTCTACCACCTTGTCGTAGGTGGCGCGGGCGCCACGCCCCAGGCTTTCGTGGTACGTGGTGTTGATCTCATATGTCCTGGCTCCGTCACTGAAGCCGAAGTCGATCACCAGCAAACCGATCCCTCGGCTGGTGTACGTGTACTCCCAGGTCGCGGCGGGGTAGCCCTGGAAGTCGGTCTGACCCAGCCTGATCAGGTGGTGATCGTTCTTTCCTCGAAGGCTCGCGTTTGCTGCCTGCCAGGTTGGGAAAAGGTCCCCGAAGTCCTGAGTCACTGACGCGACGATCTGCTGGGTGTCGGCCGGGGAGGTGTACCGGACCGAGGTCTCGTCCTCCGTCCGCTTCCAGCCTTTGGGCGGGGTCCAGGAGAAACCGAGGGCTTCCAGGTGGGTGCCTTTGGGTGGGGCGGGGGATTCGGTCTCCGATGAATCGTAGGACGCGGGGGGGGAAGGATAGGCCGTCACCGTCTCCGTCGGCTGGGCTCCAACCTGTGAGACGGTGTCCCTCGCTGCGAGGTGCAGCGACAATGCACTGGCCAAGCTACCGAGGAACGCGGCCGCCAGTCCGACAAGGACAAGCTGGCGACGGGATTGGGCTGCACCAGCCGGGGCGGACGGAACCCTGAGCGATTGCGGCCAGGGCTGCGGAGCCGGGCTGTCTGGCACCCGGACGTACCCTTCCTGCCGGTAAGGCTCTGTCGGGACGGCCGGTATCGTACGGCGACGGGGCGCTGAGGGGCCGGTGACCGAGGGGCGTCGGGAGTCCGGACCGTGGTGCTCCGGGCGGCGAGGTATAGGGCGCTTGGCTGTTATGTGCCGAAAGGGCTGGTCCGTGGACCCGTCGGACTCCGAGCCGTCGGCGAGGGTCGGACGCTCGCCGGCGGGCCGATCGTCCAAGCCGTCCGCAGCCGTCGCGGATCTGCCGTCGGCTTGACCGTCCTCGTCGTCCGCCGTCCTCGGAGGCCCGCTGTCAGCCCGGCCTTCGTCATCTATCCAGCCTTTTCCCTGACTCACCACCGCCGGCAAGTCTTCGCCGGGCTCGGCAACCTGAAGCACAGATCGCGTCTCGCCCGCCTCGTCCGTCTCGCCCCTTCCCTCCTCCGATCCCGCGGCCACCAGCGTCACCCCCAGCAACGACGCCAAGTATCGTCGCCAAAAGGGGAGTTCCTTGTTTCGCCCATGTTCGACGAAAACCTCCGGGCCCGGAAGTCCGGAATCCGTCAGAGAGCGCCAGTAGCGGTGACGGAAGGGCTCGCGCGCCGCCGCCTTCACCTTCTCCGTGGACCTGCTCACGACTCCACCGCCTCCGCCCCCTCGACAAGGGTTCCGTTCGGGAGTGGGACGGACGACTCCTCGGCGGTGGTTCCAGGTGCTGTGCGACGGGCTCCGCTGACGGCCTCCTGGATGTTGCGCGCATCGCCCAATTGCGAGATCAGCGCCGGTGCCGAGGCGCCCACGGCGAGAGCGGCAAGTGCGCCGGTCACCTGGGAGTGAAAGGCCGCCCCGCCGCCCGCGCCAAGGGCCAGGCGGGTGATCGCGACGGTGATGTCGGCAGGTGCGTCGATGAACTTTCCGAGCCCGGGGAGCTTCTTCCTGCTCTTGGCCCGAGCTTGATGCCGGGCCTCCTGCCAGACAGCGATCCGCCTGTGGAAGGCAACCGCCTCGACCACGAGGCCACCCAGTGCGCCGTACGTGGCACACAGCGTCCACTCCATTGCGCCGTCCCCTCGGCGACGGCGGTGCCCACGATGTGCACACCGCCTGCTCACGGCTATTGCTGTTGGTGCAAGGAGCCATTGTAGGAGGCGACTTGACGTCGGTAGTGGTGTTCGCGGAACGGGAATTCAGCTTGGCGAATCCCACTGGCCGCTCACCCGCCCCCCCCGGCCGGGCGGTCGCGCCAAAGGGTCAGGGCCGCGTCGATCAGGTGGACGCGGTTGAGGGTGGGTACGGCCTCCAGGGGGTGCCACGCTGCCATGTCCGTGGAGCCGTTGGTCTCGTTGTGCAGGTCGCCGGCGATGACCTTGCCCTCGTACATGAGGCGGACGCCGTGGCGGTCCACCGGGCGTCGACCGAAGCGGCGCGGGGAAACGTGGCGGAAAGAGTCGATGCCGAGGAAGCCGGTGATCTCGATGCGGTAGCCGGTCTCCTCCTCCAGCTCCCTGACGACCGTGTCGTTGGGATGCTCGCCGTGGTCCATGCCGCCGCCGGGGAGGACCCACTCGTAGCCTCCGCCCTCGGCGGGTGAACGGGCCAGCAGGAGTTGTCCGTCACGGACGCAGACGGCGTAGGCGGCGACCGTCAGCTTTTTACGCATCCGGAGAAGCAGCGCGGTGGCTCCGGATTCGCAGGTGAGTATTCGGGGGCGGACCAGCGCAGAGGGAGCGCGGCGGGGGTCTCAATGGCCTCGTCGAGAGTGAAGCGGACCCTGCGCTTCCCATCCTCCCCGAACTCCGTCCTTGCCTCGCCTGTGAGTTGGAGGGTCGTGCCCGTCGTCTAGTCGAGGAAGAGGAGGCCCGCGCGGGGGTCGGTGAGGAGGTTGCCCAGGCTCAGGAACATGGCGTTGCCGGGGTAGTCCGGCCAGGTCAGTTCGTGGGGTGAAACTGCTTGTACGAAGCCGGAGTTGCCGCCGCGGTGGCAACTCCGGCTTCGTGTTCGTGGATGGTGGCGAGGAAGAAGGTGTCGGCCGCCGTGATGAACTCGGCCTGGGCGGGGGTGAGTTCGTCGCCGTGCCGGGCGGGTGCCGGTACGCGGTCCGTGACCGTCTCGTACGACGGGCAGTGGTGAAGTGCCCTTAGGGCAACTGGAGTTGTCGGCGCGGCCCAATAGAGTCATGGCCATGAGTACACCCACTGAAGGGCTGACGCTGGGGGCCGTCAGCGCCCTGGTCGAGCGCAAGATTCTTACCGACACCGTACGTATCAGCAGAGCGGGCGAGCCGATCTTCAACCCGGACACAGGCCAGTACGAGCCCGGCCCGCCCATCATCATCTACGAAGGACATGGCGGGGTCTTCCCGAACGGCGATCCGGGGATCGTCCTGCACCTGGAAGGCCAGGCGTACGTCGACGACTCCACGTCGAAGTACAAACTGATCACGCCTCTGGACGCCCCAGTGGCGTCGCGTGAGGACACGGTGAGCGTTGTCAACGCCGCCGACCCGGCAGCGATCGGCCGTACGTGGCGGGTCCTCGACGTCGGGCAGACCTCCACTCTGGCCGTGGTCCGCACGACGTTCCTGGACCAGAACACCCAGTCCAGTACGTCGGGCAGCACCTCGTGAGCACGCCGATCGACACCGAGGCGGAGCGGGAGAGGCTGGAGTCGACGTTGCTGGTGGACACGGTACGGATCACCCGTCCAACGGGAACTCCTCAACTCGACCTCTCGACAGGCCTCCTGGGGTCTGTGCCGGCGGAGTCGGTCTACGAGGGACCGGGAGCTGTCCTGTCCGGCCATGGACAGGTCACCGCGCAGCACGTTCTCGGGCGGGAATGGCTGGACGACACGGTCAGCTGGTATCGGCTCCTCACACCGATCTCGGCGCCCGTTCCCGTGCGGTACGACCGCGTGGAAGTTGTCGCCGCAGCGGGCGAGCACGCGGCGACAGCGAATCGGGCGTGGCAGGTCCTCGACCCGTCGGAGGCGTCCACGGTCGAGATCGTTCGGGTGACCCGTCTCGACGAGATCACCCCTCCGTAGACGGTCGGCGAACTGGGCTGTCACCGGATACCCGTAGGCTCAGATAGGTGCCAACACATCAGAGTTCAAAACCTATCTCTCTCGAGGGTGAGCCCCTGTCGGTGCGCGTCACCGGGCAGGGGCATACCGCCGTCGTGGCGATCGGCGGTCGCGATGTCTCCCGGGACCTCGCTGCATACTCACTGGCCCACCGCGCGGGCGCCGTACCGCAGATGGTCATCGAACTCTCCCCGAGATCCACGGCCACCGGTGTGTTCGAGGGCCTGGCGCACGTCGTCATCGGTGACCCGCCGGACCCTGGCCCGGCAGCGGCTGCCTTCCTGTCTGCGATCAGTCCCGCCGAACTGGAGAAGGCTGCGCTCGACCGTCACGACCTCATGGACGGCCGCCCGCACGAGCTCACCCGCGCCATGCTCGCCCTCCTGCGGGAATGGGCCCTCGGTCAGTGGGGCGAGCCGGAACCGGAAGACGGGCAGTGAGTCAGTGGCGTCATCGCGGAATCCGCACCCCAACGCCCACCCTCTTGCGGGCGCCTACTCGAACGCGTTCCAGATCGCTGCGCAGCTCGACGCCAGGGCCGCCCGCACTCTGCCCGAGGTCACCGCCGTCGTCCAGCACTACGCGATGCTGCTGGAGACCAGGATCAAGGCCAAGGCCAGCGGCAGGCCGGGACCCAACGCGCCCACGGGCGACTACCGGCGCTCCTGGACGCACGAGGTATCTACGGACGGGCTCTCTGTCACCGCGGTCGTCGGCACGAACAAGCCCCAGGCCCGGCGCCTAGAGTACGGCTTCGTAGGGGCCGACAGCCTGGGGCGCGTCTTCAACCAGCCGCCCTATCCGCACGTCGGGCCAGCTGTCGAGGAGATCCGGCCACTGTTCATCGCCGCGCTCGGCGACACGATCGACGACGACTCGTGAGTGGCCGCCACGCCGCCGGGCGACAGATCACCACCCCCGAAGGAGAAGAGGAGGAGTAGTGCCCGTCTCCGGTAGAGAGGTGTCCCTCGCGATCCAGAAGACGCTGGCCACAGCAACCGCCCGGAGCTGCGGATACGGGACTGCCCCCACGGCATCAAGTACGCCTACGGGCGCCACGATTCCCTACAGCGTCCTCTACCCGTTGGGCGTGACTACGAGCGGCCCGCCGTACGGTGACGGCGATGCTGACGCCCGCGTGCTCGTTCAGGTCACTTCGGTCGCCTCAACCGCCGAGCAGGTCGAGTGGATGGCCGACAAGGTCCGCACCGCGCTCCTCGCGCGCTTGAGCGGGACCTACGTCAACACCATCACCATCACCGGCTACATCGTGATCGACCGCGAGCTGGACAAGGAGGAAGGGATGTCTGTCAGTGGTGGCGTATACAGTTATGTGCAGCGGTACGTCCTCACTGTGACCACTCTCGGGTCCTGACGTTCCAGCTACCTCACCGCGGAGGCATCTCGCGGACGCCCGGCCACCAGGCACGGGCCGATTCCCCCTTCATGGGGACCGGCCCGGCGTGTGCGCGCTCCGGAACACCGGTTCCCGGAGAGCGAGAATCAGTGTCACAGCAGCGGTTCACCCGTCGCGGCACCACGAAGTTCTTCTTCCTGAAGGACATCGTCTCGAAGGAACTGATCCCGATCCGTCCGGAGCTCGGCGGCACCAACGGGACCGACCTGTCCCCGGCCATCAGCGACATCGAGGGCTTCGCCGTCGAGAACACCCCCATCGATACACCGGACTTGGCCACCGAGTTCACCGGCAACATCCCCGGTGAGGACAAGGCCGACAACTCCAGCCTCACCTTCTACGAGGACAAGGTCGACAACGCCCTGGAGACGCTCCTCGCCAAGGGGACCGAGGGCTACGTGGTCATCCTCCGCAAGGGCGACATCCCGGCGTCGCAGTCCATGGACATCTTCCCGGTACGCGTCGGCTCCCGGTCGAGCACGTACACCACCGCCTCCGAACCGGCGAAGTTCAAGGTCAGCTTCAACGTGACCGGCAAGCCCGTCCAGGACGTAGCCGTCCCGGCTGCGGCCTGATCGGCGGGGGTGCTGCATGACTACGACCTTCGTTGAACCGCCGGCCGATGCCGTCGCCCGCGATCCGCACTGGGCGGCCAAGATGGCCCGTCTGCGGGCCCGTCGACTTCCCGAGCGCGCCGTGTCCTTCCTCGACGACCAGGATCTGAAGCAGCGCGTGACCGACGCGGCGCTCGACATGGCCAAGGCCCGCACCAGCGCCGTTGGCCGGGCCTCCGAGATGGAGGTACCAGCCGACCAGCGTGAGAGCTGGGCACTCGCCCAACCGGAAGTGCTGGTCGCCCAGGCCGCGCTGGACGAGGCCCGGCGAGCCCTGGCAGCCGGGACCCTCAAGCTCACCTTCCGGGCTCTGCCGCGACCCGCCTGGGAGCAACTGCTTCGCGAGCACGCCCCCACAGAGGAGCAGGCGGATCTCGGCCACGAGTACAACGTCGAGACCTTCCCCGCCGCTCTCGTGTCGGCCTCCTCGGTGGACGGCATGAGCGAGGCGGAGGCGCAGGAACTCCTCGACACCTGGAGCGACGCGGACGCCAAGGCCCTGTTCACGGCCGCGCTGCTGGTCAACCAGACCATGAGGGCCGACCTGGGAAAAGGCTGATCGCCGACGCCCAGTTCAGGGCCGAGATGGAGCTGTGCCACGCCTACGGACTCCCGCACTCGCAGTTCACGGGTGCGGGGGACGGCCGGTGGACGGCTTTGGATCGGGCGAAGGCGGTGGCCCACCTCGCGTACCAGCGCAGCGTCTGCGAGACCTGCGGGACCCGGGCGGCGGAGTGGGACGAAAGCCAGGGCGGCGACCGCTTCGCGTACGTGGCCGAGCCCCACCGCTGTGTGGGCTGCGAGGTCATCGAGATGGAGCGCGAACACATTCCTGATGGACCAGATGCGCGGGGGCTCAAGATCGGGCTGAGGCCCAGAGAGGCATCCTGACGTGGCTGGTGCCTACACCCTGTACGTCAACCTGCTCGCGTCCACCGGCGGTCTGTCCACCGGTCTGCGGCAGGGAGCCACCCAACTCCGCGCATTTGATGGGCAGTTGGACGGGACGGCCGCCCGGCTGAACCAGGTACGCGTGGCCGGTGACAATCTGGCCCGCGCTCAAGTAGCCGCGTCCGCGCAGATGGTTCGCTCCCAGGCGCAGGTGGCTCAGGCCGTGCAGCGGACCACCGTGCTCCAGGAACGCGCCGGCCGCGCACAGGCCGTAGCGGCGACGGCGGCCCGCCGTACGGCAGCGGAACAGGCTGCGGTCGCCGCGACGGGAGAACGAGCCGCACGGGCGCAGGCCCTGGCACAGACGATGAACGCCCGCGCTCAGGCCACGGTGGGCGCCGGGGCCGCAGCCGCCGCGCGTACCGCCGCGACGGCTGAGACAGTCGCCGCCCGCGCCGCCCAGGAACACGCCGAAGCCCAACGGCGCGCGGCTGCGGCCCAGGCCACGGCGACGCGCGCCACTGGCCTCGCGGCTTCGGCCGACGCCCGTGCCCTGTCCGCAGTCCGGATGCGGGACGAGGTGCAGACCACTGCCGCGCGCAACGCGCAGCGACAGGCGCAGCAAGTCGCGCGAGCCGAAGCACAGTTGGCCGCCGCACGAAGCGCCCAGGCTGCGCGGACCGCGAAGAACGGCCTGCTCATCGGTGCCGCTCTTGGTGTCGGCGTGGCTCAGGCGATCTCGCTGGAGCGGGCGATGGCCAACGTGCTGACGATCTCCCAGCAGATCACCTCCGAGAACGTCGGAGCCTTCACCGATCAGATCGTCGAGCTGTCCACCGAGCTGCCACAGACCGCCGACCAGCTCGCCGACGGCCTCTATCAGATCGTCTCGTCCGGCTTCGACGGCGCGGACGCCATGAAGATCCTCCAGGTCGCGGCTCGGGGCGCGTCGGCGGGCCTGACTACGACGGAGACTTCTGCCCGCGCTGTTCTCGGGGTGCTGAACGCGTACGGCATGTCGGCGTCCGACGCCAGCGACGTCATGGACGTGATGTTCCAGACCGTCAACTACGGCGTCATCTCCTTCGAGGAGCTTGCGCAGCAGCTCGGTGACGTCGTACCGATGGCGGCGGCGGCCGGTGTCGAGTTCGACGACATGAGCGCCGCGCTCGCCGCGATCACACTGACCGGCATCCCCGCGGCCGAGGCCGTGACGGCCCTGAACATGCTCCTCACCCGCGTCATGAAGCCGACGCAGGACCTCAAGCAGGCCATCAAGGACCTCGGTTACGAATCGGCCGCCTCCGCCGTCGAACAGGACGGCCTGTACGTGGTCGTGAACAAGCTCAACGGGGCGGCGGGCAACACCGCCGAGGGCATCTCGAACATGTGGAAGGACATCCGCGCCACACGTGCCGCCCTTGCCTTGGCCTCCGCCGGGGGAGAGAACTACGCCAACACCTACGCGGGCATCGCCAGCGAAGTGGCGCGCGCCGAAGCCACGCAGAAGGCGTACGCCCTCCAGACCGACACCGTCACCGGCCAGTGGAAGCTGGCCTCCAACCAGGCCCGTGCGCTCGCCATCGACGTCGGCCGAGCCCTGCTGCCGGCGCTCAAGGCTGTCGGGTCCGTCGTCCACACCGTCGTCGGCAGCATCGAGGACCTCCCTGGACCGATGAAGTCCGTCCTCACGATGGTCACCGCGTCCATCGTGGGACTGCTGCTCCTCCGGGCTGCCTACACGAAGGTCACCGTACAGATCGCCGCGTTCCGTACCGCCCTGGCCGCCGCTCAGGCGGGCGGGGCCGTCATGCCCGCCGTGTTGGCGGGTACCAGCCTCGCGGTTACCGGCCTGGCCGCAGTCCTCACCCTGGGCATCGCCGGATACGCCGCCTACACCGCTTCCAAACAGAGGGCGAAGGACGCGACCAACGAACTGGTCCAAGCCTTGCAGCAGGAGCGCGAGGAGGCGACGACCGGTGCCAGCATCAACAAGCTGTACGACCAGCTCACCGCCGACGGCGCGCTGAAGGACCTTGAGAAGGTCGGCATCGGCACCACCGAGGCGATCGACGCGATCACCTCCGGCGGGGCCAAGCTCGCCATCCTCCAGAGCCGCCTTCAGCAGGACTCCTACGAGTACTCGCGTAAGGCGAAGTCCGGCGATGCACCCGGCGACTACGAGAGCATCACCCAGTACTCCAAAGCGGAGAAGACCCTCGAAGACCGCCACAAGATGTGGTCCGAGGCGGTCAAGAAGGAAGCCGAGATCGCCCAGCAGAAGGCGATCGTCGAGGCGAAGATCAAACAGCAGGCCAAGACCAGCGGCGGCATCTTCGACCTGTTCTCCCTCGCGGACACCGACCGCACCGGCGCGCCCCAGATCACCGACGAGATGAAGGCACTCGCCGAGGCCGTCGGTGACGCCGTCGACCCGTCCCGAGCCTTCAGAGACGCACAGACCGCCGCGGCCGAGGCGATGCGCAAAGCCGGGAAGGACGCCGACACCGCCAAGGTCAAGCTGTCCGACTACATGAAGGAGCTGCACAAGCAGCTCCAGGCGCAACGCGACTTCCAGGGCAACCTGTCCGAACTCGCGGTGTTCGGCTACGACGACCTGGCCGACCACTTCGCGGAACTCGGCGTGGATGCCGCACCGATGCTCAACGAACTCGTCGGACAGCTGAAGAAGGGCAAGACGAAGGTCGCCGACGAACTGCGCGACATCGTGACTGAGGACGCGGAACGGTCGACGGAGGCGTACCGGCTCGGCCTGCAGAAGACCGCCGAGATCACCGAGAAGTACGGCAAGGAGATCGGCCGCGCCTGGGCCAAGGCGTCGGAGCGCAACGACCCGGCCGCCTTCCGGAAGGTCACCGAGCAGATGGCCCTGATCGATCTGCGCAAGGCCGTGAAGAAGTCCGTGGGCGACGCGCGCAGCGAGTTCGACCGCGGCATGGACCTCCTCGCAGAGGTCGCCAAGAGGAAGGGGAAGGACGCCGCCGGAGCCTTCCAGGACGCCCTTCTGTCAGGCGACACCGAACGAGCCATGGACACCCTGAAGAGCATCTGGGGAGCGGACGTACCGATCGACTCCCCGGACCTGTCGAAGGTCGTGGCCGCGTTCTCCAAGGCAGGAAAGGACGCGAACGCCGAATGGTCCGGGGCCCTGGACCTTATCCGGCAGGTCGCGGACACCAAGGGCACCGACGCCGCCGCGGCGCTGACGTCCGCCCTGCTCTCCGGCAACATGGCGGCGGTCAAGGCGCAGCTCGACGCCATCGGGCTGTCGGTCCAGAACATCCCCGGCACCAAGTCGGTCACCGTCAGCGTGTCCACGAACCAACCGCCGCCCGTGGTCATCCCCCTCGTACTCAAACGGCAGGCCACTTCCTGGGACCGCGACGGCAACGGTGTCCCCGACTCCATCCAGGCCCCCAGCAAGCAGGCCAACGGCTCCGTGCTCGAGTTCTACGCCGGCGGAGGTGTCCGTGAGCGCGAGAACCATGTCGCGCAGGTCGCGCGGCAGGGAACGTGGCGGGTGTGGGCCGAAGAGGCCGCGGGCCCCGAGGCGTACATACCGCTCGCCCACAACAAGCGCACCCGGTCACGGGCGATCACCGAGGAGGTCGTCCGTCGCCTCGGTGGCAAGAGCGTTGACTGGTACGCCAACGGAGGGCTGACCGGCTGGTCCTACAACTCCTCCGGCTCGACAGAGCTGGTCTCGATCTCGTCGGTCCGCGCGGACTCCATGCGGACGGTGAAGAAGGGCGGCAAGGAGACCGAGGTATTCGACCTCAAGCTCTTCGAGAAGAACCTCGACAAGGCGGTGAAGAGCGCCCAGCGGTGGCGCAAGGACCTGGCCACCGTCGCCCGGCGCGCTGGTCAGGATGTCGCCGACGCCCTGGAGGACATGGGCGAGGACGGCGTGGAACTCACCCACAAGATGGCCACCGGCAGCTCCAAGTACGTCACGGAGATGACCAAGGACCTGGAGAAGCTGGGCGTGGTCGCGCGAGCCACGCTGTCCGACTACACCACCCAGCTCAAGCAGGCCATCAAGGACCAGGCCGTGTTCGAGAAGAACCTCTCCAAGCTCGCGGCCATGGGCTACGGCGACTTGGCGACGATGCTCGCCGAGCAGGGAGACAAGGACGCGGAGGACATCGCCGCCGAAGCCGCCAAGTCCCCGAGCAAGGCCAAGAAGGCCAACACTCAGGCCAAGGCCGCCTCGAAGGCCATCCCCGACGACGACCTCCCGGACCTCGTGGCGATCATCTCCGCCATCACCTCCAGCAAGACCGGCATCCACGATGTCGCCGAGAAGACAGAACTCGGCGAGGACCGAATCATCGAGATCGCCACGCTCGGCCGGACCCGTATCAAGGACGCGCTGGGGAAGAAGGCCACGCGCTTCCTGTCCGACCTGGACAAGGCCAACAAGCAACTCGCGTACGAGGACGGCGGCATCCGTACCGGCATGTATGCCACCAGCAACGGGATCATCCGCTTCGCCGAGCCCTCCACCGGAGGAGAGGCATACCTGCCGCTCGGCGTGAACAAGCGGCGATCGGCGACGACCGTCCTGGCGGACGTGGCGAACAGGTTCGGCTACCAGCTCACCCCCGCGGGCGACAGCGGCCTCGTACGACTCGTCGACGCCCGGCCCGCCCCGGTCCAAGTCGTCGTCGTCCGAGAAGAACGGCCCGCCGCGCTCGTCGGATCCATGCCCGTGACCGTCAACGGCGGCGCCGACGCCAAAGCGGCCGACCAGGTCGGCACGGAGATCATGCGGCGGCTGCGCAACGCCCAGAGAGGAGGCCGCATCTGATGGCCGCGATCACCCAGGAGTGGCAAGTCGACTTCGCCGGCGTCCTCATGGGCCCCGGAACGGCGTACCCGATCAGCGAGATCACCGGACTGGGCACGCCCGAAGTCCGCGCCCAGGACGTCGAGTTGCCCACAGAGGACGGCTCATTCCCCGGCGTGGACTACTACAGCCCTCGCACGGTGACGATCGAGGCCGGCATCCGGACCCCGGGTGACCCGCAGGCCGCCGTCGACGCGCTCGCCGCACTCGACCAGGCAGCCGCCGACCCGGCCGTGCGGAAGACAGCAGGTGCCTTGCAGACACTGCGGCTGCTCTGGCCCGGACGGGACAGCGCCAAGCGGCTCTACGGCAGGGTCCGCCGAGTCGAGGCCGTGTCCATGGCGCAGGCCGTCTACGGCTGGATCCCCGTGACCCTGGAATTCGCGGCCACCGACCCGCGATGGCACGGAGAGCTTGAACAGCAGGTCACCCTGCCCCTGTCCTTCACGGGCGGCACAGGCTTCAAGGCCCCCGTCACTGCTCCGATCACCACCGGTGTGGCAGACCCGACCGAGCGCAGAGGCTGGGTCACCAACGCCGGGGACCTCCCCGCCTGGCCCTCCCTGAAGATCAAGGGCCCGGTCGTGAACCCCCGTATCTGGATCACCGAGACAGGCCGCGTCCTCGACCTGTCGCTGACCCTCGGTGAGAACGACACCCTCCAGATCGACACGCGCCCCGGCACGCGGTGGGTCCTGCGCAACGGCGCCAACGCCGCGTACGCCCTGTCCGCCGTGTCGCGCCTGGACCTTTTCCAGGTCCCGCCAGGGACGAGCGAAGTCCGGTGGACTGGCGCGGACTACACCAACTCCACCCGCCTCGCGGTGTCGTGGCGCGACGCCTACACCGCCCTGTAAAGGAGAGCTCTCACAGATGGCACTGATCCAGCCGCCCATGCTGACCCACGGTGGCACCCACCCCGCACGCGCCTTCCGGATGATGGTGCGCGACCTCGCGTCCGGGAACCAGGGCGTGACCGAAGGCAACGACTTGAAGGCCAGAGAGTGGTCCACTCCCGGGGCCGGCGTCCGAGTCGGCGACGGCTCGGCGGTCGTGACCGGAGCTGCGTGGGGCCAGGGCTCCTACACCCAGTACAACGTGGGCGACGCCATCGTGCCGATCGCTCCCACTGGCTCCTTGGCCCGGTCCGACCTCATATGCCTTCGCGTTGAGGATCCCGAGTACGAGGGCAACCGTGACCCTGCTGCCGACGAGATCGGCTACTTCCACGTCGTGTCCGGTGTCTCCGCGACCGCGAAGGCAGTCCCGTCCGGAATGACGGCGATCCCGCTGGCGCGCCTCGACATCCCGGCGAACACGGCCACCATCACCAACGCCATGGTCACGGACCTGCGACGGATCGCGAACCCTCGACGCGAGCGGACGTTGTACACCGCCTACCCCAGCGTGCTGAACCGGCTGGTCGCGCAGAACGGCCAGTGGTACAACTGGCCCGCCGCCGCCCGCTGGAAGGTCCCGATCCCGAGCTGGGCGACGAGCGCCAAGCTGCTGGTGACGCTCGCGGGCCTGCGCCTTTCGGAATCCGACGTGTTCGCCAACATGCAGACCTCCTTGGGCACCGACACGGGGCAGACCACCGCCATCGACGACGACCAGGGTGCCAACATCCGCCGCAACACCGTCGTCCTCGCCGACACCATCACCCTCTCTGCGGGCCTGCGCGGCACCACCCAGGACCTCTTCGTGCGCACCCAGCCCTCCAAATCCGAGTGGGGCAACCTCGGCGTCGACGCCGCGACTTCCCTGATCGCCGACGTGGAGTTCACCGAAGGCGTCGTCTGACACGACCCCGGCACCACCACACCACGGCGCGGGGGAGAAGCAGGAACGCGCCTGATGGCGTCGCCGTCGTACCGCTACCTCACCACCGACGCACTCACCAACAAGGTCCTCGCCTGGGACCTGCCCCTGACCGGCGTCGAGTTCGGGCCCGCACTCTCCGCGACCGGCAGCCTCACCGGCGCGGTCGAACCCCGCCTGGCCCACCTCGTCCGCTCCCAGCTCGACCCCGGCAACACCAAGATCTACGTAGAGCGTGACGGGCGGCTGCTGTGGGGCGGCCTGATCTGGCGAGCCGACCCCCAGGGCCAGCAGCTCAACATCGAGGCATCCGGTTGGGGTTCCTACCCCTACCGGCGCTACGACCTCCACGGCCAGCTCAACGCACGCGGCCCCTACACCTACGCGGACCCGTGCAAGGTCGTCCGCGACGTGTGGGCGTACTGCCAGGAGACGCCAGACGGCCAGCTCGGCATCCAGGTCGACGACACCACCTCGAAGGTCACCGTCGGCACTCCGGAGGACCCCTACCGGATCGACTGGTGGGACACCCCCTCGCTCGGTGACGTCATCTCGGACATGGTCGCCGTTGAAGGCGGCCCCGAGTGGACCGAAGATGCCACCTGGCAGAACGGCACGCCGCAGGGCCGCGTCCGAATCGGCTGGCCCCGCCTCGGCCGCCGCCGCACGGACATCCACTTCGAGTCCGGCGTGAACGTCGTCAAGGCAGTCCCTGTCGAGTACGACGCCGACAACCTGGCCCAGGTCGTCATCGCGCTCGGCGCCGGCGAGGGCCGCAACCGGCGCCGCGCCGTCGACGCCGTACGTGACGGTCGGCTGCGCCTGGAGCACCTGCTCGAAGTACCGGAGGAGAAGGCAAACGACAGGCTGGCCGCGCGCGCCCGTACGGAGCGCATCTCCCGCCAGGTCATCGGCGAGGTCACCGAGATCACCATCCGCGACCACCCCGCAGCCCGCTTCGGTTCCTGGCAGATCGGCGACGACGTACGGGCTCGGATCCACGACCAGTGGACCGACTTCGACGCCTGGTCCCGCATCGTCGGCTGGCAGATCCAGCCCGCCTCCGGCGACGCCCCCGAGCAGGCCGTCATCCAGCTCCAGCGCGCAGACCGCTTCACCTACGGGGGAGGCACCGCGTGAGCAGCGACATCGCTCGACTGGCCGCCCGCGTCGCCGTCCTGGAACGGCAGCTGGCCCGCACCACCCGCACCGCCCGCATGGCGTACTCATCCATCGAGGACGGCGCGATCGAGGTCTACGACCAGGACGGCACCCTGCGCGGCAGCATGGGCCTCCAGGACGACGGCACCGTCGGCTTCTTCGCCCACAACGGGCCGCCGCCCCCCACCCCCACGCCGCCCGTGGTCGAGCCCGCGCTGTCCGGGCTCACCGTGACCTGGCCCGGAACGTGGACCGACGCCGAGACCGCTCCACTCGACCTGGCCGAAGTCCAGGTGCACCTGTCGACGACCGCCGACGCCGAACCGGACACCAGCAGCCCCGTGGCCGCCTTCCACACGGCCGCCGGCGGAAGCATTACCCTCGCCACCGACACCTACACCCCGCTGTGGGTGCGCCTGATCGCGGTCAACACCTCCGGCACGGCCGGAGACCCCTCGACCGCTGTGCAGGGACAGGCCCGCAAGGCAGTCCCTGACGACCTCGTCAACGCGATCATCGACGAAACCAAGCTCGCCCGCGGCGCGGTCACCGACGCGGCGCTCGCCCTCGGAGCCGTCAACACGACCGCGCTCGCGGACGGCGCGGTGCTCGCCGAGAAGCTCGCCGCCAACTCCGTGACGCTGGGCAAAGTCGCGAGCGGCGCGATCACCCTCAGCTCGCTCGGCGGGGCACTCGCGGACGCCACCAGTCAGCGCCTCGTCGACACGATGGGGGAGGCCGCCGCCTGGCAGACCACTGATCAGGGCAGCGACGCCACGTGGGCGCACCTCACCGGTGTACCGGACGCTCCCACCGGCCGGAACGTCGGTGAGGCCCGCGGCTTCATCCGGCTCCGTGGCACGACCCTCGTCCCGTACGAGCCCGGTGTCCTGTACCGGATCAGCGCCCGGATCAGGGCCACAGCCCAACTCGCAACCGGCCCGGACGCGTTCTACGTCGGCGTGCTCGGCGTGGGCGCAGACCAGACCACCCTGGTCAACCGCGCCGGGGCGAACACCCCGAACAGTCACTACTACATCGCGGCGTCGTATCGATCGCTGCCGACCACGGACGGCTGGGTCACGGTCGTCGGCTACCTCAAGGACCGCGCGGCTGCGGGCTCCGCCGGTCCTAACAACGACCCGCGCTCACCCGGCACCGTGCACGACGCCGTCCGGTTCATCACCCCCTACTTGTGGCTGAACTACGCCTCGGTGGGCGTTTCCGGCTCCCCGGCCGTCATGCAGGTCGACGCCGTTGCCATCGAGGCGCTGAAGACCGGGATCGTCGACGCAACCAACCTCGTGAGCGGTTCGGTGACCGCCGCCGCGCTCGCGGCCGACTCGGTGATCGCAGGGAAGGTCGCGGCCGATGCCATCACGGGCCGCGAGATCGCCGCGAACTCGGTCACGGCGACCGAGATCGCGGCGGCCTCGATCTCCACGGACAAGCTGGTCGTCGCGGGCGGCACCAACGTGCTCGGCGACCCGTCGTTCGAGGGTGCCTACACTGCGGCGATCGCCACGAACGTGTGGTCCGTCGTCTCCGGCGGCAACGGCTCCGCGAAGGCACTGCGCGTCGACGCCACGGCGACGGCCGCCACGACACGGTCCCTGAACCTCACGTCGATGCCGATCCTGAGCGGAGAGCAGCTCTACCTCGCCATCGACGCCAACGCTTCCGCCGACTGGGCGGGAGACGCACTGAAGTTCTACGCCCGGTGGCTGGACGGCGCGGGCGCCACCGTTGGCTTCGGCGTCGCCCAGGTGGACGTCCCGGCCCGCGGGTCGTGGCAGCGTCTTGCCGCCACGGTCACGGCGCCGGCGAACACCACCGTGGCCGCGGTCTGGGTGGAGACGTACCAGTCGACTGCCGGAGCTGTGCTGTGGGACAACGCAGTCGTCCGTCCGGTGGTACCGGGCGTGCAGATCGCTGACGGCGCGGTCACCGCGCCCAAGATCCTCGCGGGAGCGGTGACTGCCGAGAAGATCGCGGCCTTGGCCATCACGGCCGAGAAGATCGCGGCGCTGTCCATCACCACGGACAAGCTGAACGCACTGACAGTCACCTCGGACAAGATCGCGGCCAACGCCGTGACGGCAACGAAGATATCGGCGGGCGCGGTTGAGGCGACCCATATCAAGGCCGGGGCAATCACGGCGGACAAGCTCGACGCCGACGCCATCAACGGCAAGACGATCAACGGAGCCGTTCTCACCGGCAGCACCCTTCAAACTGCCGCGAGCGGACAACGAGTTGTCATCAGCCCCGGAAACACCAATCCGGAGACCGGATCGATTGAGTTCTATTCCGGCAGCGCCGATGAGTCGGCACCGGCAGAACTCAATACCGCCATCGGGTACGCCTCAGATTCCTCCGGTACCTACGAAGTTCCGAGTGTTTCGCTGAGCGCCCCGAAGGTGACTGGTTCGAGCCAGGAAACAGGGATGTTCCTGCAAAGCCACGTGCCGGGCTATTCGGGAGCAGTCTTCAACCTTTACGCAAACGATCTGAGCGGCAACGGAGTTGCCTACATCAACGGATACGGAGCTGATACCTCGGCTGCCGGATCGTCCATCGAGCTGCACGTTCGCGATGCGCCGTCCGCATCGGCCCAGTCCACTGCCAAGCTCACATCCAGCGGATTCGCGATCGACCGAGACCTCAGCGTCTACGGCAAATCCCAAGGTCGCGGATTCGTCGCGCAGAAGACTCTGACCGCGAACGTCACGTTCTCCAGCACGGAGACGGCCGTCATCACAACTGGCAGCATCACGTTCAAGACCGGCCGCGCCTACCGTGTCTCCCTCTGGGCGCTGCACAGTGCGGCCAGCGACAGCTACGCGCTATATCGAATCCGCAAGAACACCGTGTCCGGGACGATTTACAAGGACCAGATACGGGCCAACAATCTGCAAGCCTCCACAGCGAACGCAGCCGTTTCCGTCCAGACCATCCTGACCAACACCACGGGCAGTGACGTCACCGCCTCGCTGTGCTGGACCGGAACTCAAGGCGGAGTCGCACAGACGTGGACGCTCGCCGCCAGCAGCAGCAACGTCGCCTATCTCCTGGTGGAGGATTGCGGCTCCGCCGACGATTACACCGGCCAGGCCATCACCTGACCGGCTCCAGGACGCCAATTCAGGTCTGCCCCGCGTCTCCTAGATGCGCCGACTCATGAGATTGGTGCCAGGGCACCGCGATCGTCGAAGCTCGGGTCCTCTTCAGGAAGAACTGTGAAAACCCCGGATCCAGGAGGATCCTCCACGGATGCTCTGTAGAGGCGAGCTGCCCACTCAGAGGTGGGCCACCGTGTGGCGTTGTCCCAACGGACCCCTACGAGGTCCACCCCTTCAAGGGTCACGGCAGAAAGATCGGCACCACAGAAGTTAGTTGCTGTGTCCAATAGGTTGTCACGAGCCGCGATAAGCTCCTTGAGGAATTCAGGTAGGGGGCCCAGTCCAAGGTTTCGGGTTCTGACGAGCGTTGAAAGTGTCTCGGCACTTCCGCTGGCACGGTCAAGCTCGAAATGAGCGAGTTGTTCGACAAGGTCATTAATGATGGCTTGGTCGACAATGCTGCCGAGATTGAGGGGACGACTGAGCAGGTTAGCGAGGACCTCGGTTTTTGCGACCATGGCCTCAATGTCGAGTGCGGCTCCAAGGGTAGGTTCGAGGGCGAGTTGGACGGCTATGTCATGGGTGAGCATGCGTTGAACGGCCAAGGTTTTTTCAAGGGCACGGACGCGGTCTCGAAGGATTACGTCTTCCAGGTTACGGGTGCACTCGAGGGCCCGGTCGAAGAGTGGTTGGAGGCCGCGGACGGGTTGGGCGCTTTGGGTGAGGCTGCGAGTATCCTCAAGGGCGCTCTTGATGTCACTGACCAGATTCGTCCCTATGTGCTGGATGCTGATGAAGGCATCGGCGGATTCATTCAGGTAATGTGCGACACTCGCCAACTGGCTGCGAGACCGTAGCCGCATCCATGGCGGCATCCCCTTATAAACACCCGTCACATTTACGATCCCCTGCGCAACCGCGTACTCCAAAGCGGGCTCGTGCACCGTACGACGCGCGCGAATACGCGGAGCTCGCGCAGGAAAGTACGCGGCACGGTCTCCTGGCCTTCCCGAGCGGCTCGCGGGGGGCCGGAAGCCAGGAGAACGACGTGAAAAGACAGCCACGACGCGGCCAACGAAGGACTCAGCAGCAACAGTCACGTCGCACCTCCCTCGCCGGCCGGATCCTGCGGCGTGGCAGCGTTCATGTCCGCTGGCGAATGTCCTGGTGACGGAGCACCTAAACGGTCAGGCTGGGTTGCGTTCGACTGCGTGAAGCCAGAATGCTGCCCTTGTTGGCGGAACGTCTGTGGTTGCGGCTGCGCTGCCTCGACCACGCCGTCCAACGCAGCCCGTCCGGCGGTCTTCACCATCAATGGCACCAGTGTGGAGGCCTGCTGGACAGCAGTCAGCGAGCCGAGCCCAATGAGGAAAGCCACGAGCGGATTCGTGCTCTGTGGATAGGTGGCTGCCACGACACCTGTCAGGGCCCCACTGACCAACAACCGCAGCATCCCTGCGACGCAATACGCCTTCCAGCCGGGTGCGGGCAGTTGCTCCTCTCCAGGCCGTATATCGGCTCTACGCTGAGGCGGATCGATGGTGTCCGACTGGACGTTCCACGGCATCTGACGGTGCCACTTGATGGCCTTGATAATGTCGAGTGCCTCCATGGTGGTGCCACCAGCCGCTCCCACCGCAGCCGCCATAAGCCAGTCCATGACTCGAGGCTAGGGGGAATCGTGCGGACAGGAAGTAGTTCGGCGTAACCAACGTGCTGAGACAGCACATCTAGACTGATCTTCAGCGGCGCGGGGCTGCCGAAGGGAGCGCCGTGACCGCGCCGCCGGCACAGGACCCCACGCCGTGGGAACTGCTGCGGGCCATGCAGCAGATGCGCGACGACCTGCGCGCCGACTTCGCTGCCTTCAGCGCGCGGCTCGCCGAGATGGTGACGAAGATCCAGTACGACGCCGACCGGCGGACTGACGAGGTACGGATCAAAGCTGTCGAGGACGACGTCGCCCAGATGCGGCGCGAGCGTGAGACGGAACGCCAAGAGGCCCGCGGCGTACGGCGGTTGGCGCTTACCGCCCTCGTGGCCCCGGTCGTGGTGGGAGTGATTGTCGCGATCGTGACCGGCAAGCTCGGACTGTAGGCTCGGAACAGCAGGCGCGGGGGAGAACAAGGAACGCGCCATGCCTGATCTCTGGCTGCCTGGAGTTGAGCGGCACCCGCTCAGCGACACCGCACCCACCGACACGCAGTACGACCCACGCGTCATCTGGCACATCACGTGGGACAAGAACGCCACGGCGGCCAAGCCCGCCGATCTCGTGGCATTCGACAAGCTCGTGCAGTACTTCACCGGCGGCGGCAAGGGAGTCGCGCCGCATCTGCTCTGGGATCCCTTCACGGGCAGGACGGCCCAGTTCTATCCGGCGAACAGCCGGTCCAAGTCGGTCGTCGATCTCGCAGGCGGCACCCGGACCAACCGCACCGGGAAGGTGTGTCTCCAAGTCGAGACGCTGTTCTTCCCGTACTGCCGCGTGAACGGGAAGTCGTACGCGACCGTCCGGGACACCCCGGTCAAGGGACTCACCAACATCCTGGCCTGGGCCCGGAGTTGGGGGGTGCCGGACGTCTGGCCGATGGGCGCCCCGACCTGGAAGGCGAACCGCAGCGAGCACACCTGGGAGACGGAGGGCGGGCACTACGGCCACGGCCAGACGCCCGAGAACACGCACACGGACCCGGGCCCGATGCCGAAGTGGCCGACCACCACGTCGACGACGCCCAAGCCGGGCCCGCCGGCGTTCCCTGGCCGAAGCGCCTTCGGACCCGGCAAGTCGAACGCTTCGATTCTCCTGCTGGGTCAGCAGCTCGTACGCAAGGGCTACGGCAAGCACTACCGCGTCGGCCCGTCCCGCGACTGGGGTGAGGCAGACCGCCTCAACGTCGTCGACTTCCAGCACGCCCAGAAGTGGACCGGATCCGACGCCGACGGCTACCCCGGCCCCGAGACCTGGCGCCGACTCTTCGCCTGATCCCTCTGACCAGCCCAAGGAGCACATCCCCATGAACCTCTACGCCTCGCTGCTGCGCACGGGAGTTCCGGCTGCGGTCGGCTGGCTCGTCGCGGTGGCCCTCCGCCACGGACTCCATCTCGACGCCACGGCCGTCACGGGAGTCCTGACCCCGGTCGCCACCTTCTCCTACTACGGCGTCTTCCGGCTCGCCGAGGAGCGCCTGTCGCCTCGGTTCGGCTGGCTGCTCGGCTACGCCCGTCCGCCGAAGTACGAGAACACGACGCTCACCCTGCCGCGTACCTGACCCACGATCAGATGAGGTGACGTCGAGCAGCCGAGAGCCCAGCATGGAAGAAGACCCCCGTCTCGCGACGGGGGTCTTCGACCTCTTGGAGACTCCACCCTATCGCCTCTTCGGCGAGGTCGGACTCTGCTTCCACGTTGGTTACAATCTATATGCAGACGTGACGTGAGCTGGAGGCGATGGAGTGGCGGAGGACGAGGCGCCGGCGGGAAGGAAGCCGTATCTGGCCGGCGGAGCTGAGTTCGCCGCGCTGTACGACGTGAAGCGGCTCCAGGTCAGCCAGTGGATCAGCAGGGACCACACCCTCGACTACCGCTATGCCAAGATCATCAGCGGATCGCCGTACTGGCTCCTCCAGTTCGTGAAGGGCTTCGGAGAGACGACCCCGCGCCCGAAGCACCTCAATCAGACGGAGCTTGAGCGGCTGACCAAGGAGCAGGGCCCGGGCTACTGGGTGAGGGAGGTTGAGCAACTCCCCCCGCTGGTAGGTCAGGCCGAGTTGGTGACCCTGTTCCGGCTTCCGTCTGGCGCGCTCCTGCGGAAGGCCATGAGTACGGGTCGGTTCCGGCCTGCCGACTACAACCTGTCCGGATCACCGATCTGGCTCCTGGAGCCGGTCGTTGCAGACGCACCCGCGCTACGGGCGGGTGCGCGTGGAGTGGACTGGGTGGCCGATGAGGGGGTCTTGGCGGCCCTGCGTGACGGCAGCTACGACGGGCCCGGATCCAGGATCGTGCCGCGAGGTAAGGCGGCGAACAAGACCGCCGAATAATCGCAGGTCAGAGGCTTTAGTTCCTTGATCTAACCCCTGAATGCATATAGAATGGAAGCGTACCCAAGGGGGTGCGCTCCATTCGTCGAAGGGAGGGTCGTGCAGCGATCCAGGGGGCCGCCGGAGGGTGGTCGGCGGTGTTGTCGATCGACAATCCCTCTGTCCAAAGATAGATTCCAACACTTCAGTGTTCTAGGTCTATCTTTGAGGGGGGGCCTTGCTGATCGAACAGCCGCCGTTGTTCGGCACCATCCAGCCCGTTCGCCACCCCGCTGATGTCGGCAGCCTGACCATCCAGCAGCGATTCGAGGCGTTCCACGCGCTCAACCCCTGGGTTCTCAGGGCGCTGATCCGGATGACCGCCGACTGCGCGGAGAAGGGGTTCGGCCGCATCGGCATCGGGATGCTCTTCGAGCTCCTGCGCTACCAGTACGGCGCGGCGACCCGAGGCGACGAGTTCGCGCTGAACAACGACTACCGCTCCCGGTACGTACGGCTCCTGCTGGCCGAACACCCGGAGTGGGCAGCCCTCTTCGAAGTCCGGGCCCTGCGCACGGACTGACCACGACCTCTTGGAGCCAGATCGTGAATGCACCAGCGGGCACCGCAATGCCGCCCGCAGTCCAACTGAAAACACGCAAGCCGACGGGGATCGTCCCATGGCCCCTCCTCCTCATCGAGGGCGAGGAGGGCGCGGGCAAGACCTACTCAGCCGCACAGTTCTCCAGCAGCGACCACATCGGCCAGATGTACTGGATCGACCTCGACGAGGGATCGGCCGACGAGTACGCGGCCATCGAGGGCGCCAACTACCTGATCATCGAGCACGACGGCACCTACCGAGACATTCTCGAACAGGTTGAGGCCGTGCACGCCGAGGCCAGGCGTGCGGCGGCAGCCGGAGAGCCCCCGGTCGTCCTGACCATCGACTCGGGATCCGCCCTCTGGCGGATGCTCACCAACTGGACCTACGAACGCGGTCGCCGGACGCGCAAGAACCGCGCCCTGCTCCAGGAGGATCCGGACGCCGCGTTCGACATCGGCCGGAATCTGTGGAACGACGCCACGGAGCGGTGGAACAGGATCATCTACCTGCTGCGCACACTGCCTGGCATCGCCATCGTGCTGGCCCGCGGCAAGCAGGTCAGCGCCACGGACGACAACGGCCAGCCGATCCAGAACAAAAGCGAGTGGAAGGTCTCGGCTCAGAAAGACCTCGGCTTCGACTCGTCGTGCTGGGTGCGCATGAAACGCAACACCGACCCGCAGGTCATCAAGGTCCGATCACTGCGGATGCGCGTCGAGCGGAACAAGCCGCTGCCGCTGCGGGACTTCAGCATCGAGGACCTGGTCTTCAACAAGCTGGGCTGCTCCGTCGAGTCCCAGCCGCGCATCATGCCCGTGCTCGTCGGCGATCTCGTACAGCCCTGGCTCGCCCGTATCGCCGACCTGACGGACAAGAAGCTCCTTGAGGCGCTGTGGCGGGCCGTCCCAGACCCGGTGAACCGCCTGAGCCACGACGAGATCCTCACCATCCGGGCCGCCGCCGAGCAGCGTGCCGCCGAACTCGACAGCCCCCGGCAGGAGATGGGGGAGGGCCCACTGTCCGACGCCGACAAGCTCCGTGCCGCCGCCCAGCGCAAGGCCGATGAGCAGGACGCGGACGCCGAGCAGTGACCGCCCACGCTGACCTCTTGGAGAACTCCCCTATGTCCGTAGCCACCGTTGACGGCATCGCACCTTCCATCTGGGATGCCGCACACGACGTGGACGCCCGCCGCCCCCGCTCTCGTCAGACCCAGCTCGGCGCGTCCGACACCGTGTGCGGCCGACGCGCCGCATACATCCTGCACGGCACCACACCGACCGATCACCCCGACAAGCGAGCGGCGATCCTCGGAACGTTCATTCACCACGGGCTGCTGGAGTCGGCACGCACGGAGTACGGATGGCTGGTGGAACGCAGCGTCCAGGACTCCCTGATCCGGGGGCACGTCGACGTCGTACAGCTCGACGCGGCGACCGCCGCTCGCCTGCCCGCTCGTCACAGACCAGCGATACCCGCCGACGTCCTCACCGTGGAGGACGTGAAGACCAAGTCCACGTATCTGTGGGACCGCGTTCTTCGCTACGGGGCCACGGCCACCGAACTGCGGCAGGTCCTGCTGTACGCGGGCGCGCTGTTCGAGGTCGGGTTCGAGGACGTGCCCGGCCAGCGGTACCTGTCCCGCCTGGGGCCACTGAACATCGGTCGTATCCGCTTCCGTTTCATCAACCGGGACTCCGGCGCGGAGCACGTCCAGGAGATCGACTTCGACCCTCAGCGGGCGGCAGAGGCCCAGTGGTGGGTGGAACGTGTGCGCGAGACCGGAGACCCAGAGGAGATGCCCCGCGACTTCAACGGCCCCGGTCTGGACGCCATCTGCGACTACTGCCCGTTCCGCTCCCTGTGCTGGCCTGGGACGGCTCCGGGCGTGCCCGAGCAGACGGCGCTCATCCGGAACGACGCCGACCGCGAACAGGCGCTCATCGACTACGTGAACGGACACAAGCTCTACAGCGAGGGCGACCGGATCAAGAAATTCGCACGCAAGAAGCTCGACCGATCCCCGGAGGGGATCTACGGCCCCAACAAGCTGTCCTGGGGCGGAGGCAACGACGAGGAGAAGGACGACGTAGAGGCGATGGTCGACCTGCACGAGGTCGCCGGAATTCCGGTCCCGATGACGCCGGACGTCAACCGCATGGTCAAGAACCTCAAGGACGCAGGACTGCCGATTCCCCGGCGGAAGACCGGTAAGAAGACGCCCGCGGTCATCAGCATCGCGCCGGCCTGACCCGGACCCCATGAGCCCCAGCCCCGCCCGGAAGCGACCGGGCGGGGCACCCCGTCCTGCCGCTGTGTCTGTACCGCCCAAGGGGAACCGTGTCCATCCAACTGATGATCGCTGCGGCGTACTTGCCGCCCGACGTGCTCAACCAGAGCCAGAAACTCGCGCTCATGAAGATCGCGGACAGCGCCGACGACGAGACGCGACTCGCGCGCCCCGGCCTTACCCGCCTCGCGGCCTGGGTCGGCGTGACCGACAAGCGCGCCATCACCATCGTCACGGAGCTGATAGCCAAAGGGCTTGTCGAGCGCGTGGAGACCGGCAAGGCGAGACGCTCGGCGGTCTACCGGGTCTTCCCCCTCGGCATACCGCCCACACCGACCACGCAGGAGCTCAAAGAGCGCCTGGAGGCCCGCAAGGCGGCACCGAAGAACGCCAACAAGGCCCGCTCCGGAGTCACACGTTCGGCCCCCGCAAAGCCTGCGATGACCTATCAGGACGTCGAAGACCGCGAGGCCGCCCGCCGAGAGAAGGCCGAATCACCGCAGGTCGAAGCTGGGTTCCACGCGGGGAACCCAGGCGAGGAGGCAGGGTTCCACGGGGGGAACCCTGACGGGCAGGACAGCCGGGTTCCACCGGTGGAACCCGGTGAGTTTCACGGGTGGAACCCACTGGGTTCCACCGATGGAACCCCTTCCTTTCCTGGTTCTTCCTCTGTCCTTCCTTCCCCCCCTACCCCCACGGCTGACGCCGCAGGGGAGCCCGTGTCCGCTCCGCCAGACGACCTTGCCCCGGAGCCCGGGGAGCTGCCTAGGGGCTGCACCAAGCACCGGGGGCACCCCGCTGCCTCCTGCCGTGGGTGCGGCACCAACCCGCGCGCAGGACGCCGGAGGGAGCAGGAGGAGGCCAAGAACGAGGAACACCGGGGGCACGGGCGCTTCTGGGATGAGTGGCACGAGGACGCCGCCAGGCGCCGCCAACGGGTCGAGGAGAACCCGGAGGCGACCGAGGAGGCGCGCAGAGCTGTGCGCGAGGCCGTGCGAGCACGGAAGGGTGGCAGCCAGCGAAAAACTTAGGCACCCGAAAGAAAATTTCACCAGGAATATGGACATCCCTGACAATGCATATAGAATAGAACCAGAAAGAGGGGGAGGAGCCCCCTCTTGACCGGAAGGACGACATGGACTACCTGCCCATTCTTCGCCACTGCCACAAGGGCGCGATCGTGCTCGACAGTGGCGCTGCCGCCCGCGAGCAGATCCACAGCCTCGCCGACCTCTACCGCCAAGACCCCGAGGGCGTCGGCGACATGCTCATCCAGATCGCCGACCTGAAGGACCTGGTCGACTGTGAGCGCCACCTCGGCGGGCTCGGGCGCGCCAAGCCGGTGCGGGACGAGATCGTCGGCGAACTCCTCGACGAGATCGGCGGCGCCGAGATCCACCTCGACCACCGCGACAACCACAGGGCGCTCATGCAGGCCCGCGATCTCGCCCACCAGGCGCAGGACATCGCCGACGTCGCCGGTCGTCGCGTCGACGAGCTGGAGGCCCTGACCGCGCGAGCGCGGCAGGTGCGAGAGGGGTGGCGTGCGGCGCCCCGCCTGGTGTTCGTCACCCGCCCTTGGTGAGCGCGTCCACGCGCATCAATTTTGGCCTGAGATAGATCCCAACTCTGTACTGTTGGCTGGCACACGACCTCTTGGAGAAGGAACTGTGAGCAACGAATTGGCGCCCCTGGCCCCGATGCCCGTGCACAACAACACCGAAGACTCGCTCTGGCTGGCCCTGTGGAGCGCGTACGAGCCGGTCATCACCGCGCTGCGCCGCATCCCGCTCGTGACCAATGTCGAGTCCGGGAACATGTTCGCCATCACCGCCGAGCTCACCGACGGCTCGTATCTGTGGATCTCCTCGGTCGAGGACCTACCCATGGACCCGGCCGCGCTGGAGGGCTTCCAGGTCAAGCGCCTCCACGACGACAACCCGAACATCGACGAGGTGTTCTACGACTCCACCGACAGCGGAGAGCAGTCGGAGCACGGCAACAACGTCGTCCCGCTCGTCCAGGCCATCACGGCCTTCGTCACCGAGCGGAGCCTCGCGCCGCGCGTCATCGACCTGGTCTCCGTCCGGCTTCGGGGCGTGACGGCGCACCGTCAGCCGGTGTCCAAGCTGCTCCACGGCCCCCTCGCCGACAACGACGCGGCCATCAGGGAGTACGGCAACGTCGTGCGCGCCATGGCGGAGAAGGGCTGGACGTGCGTCCACGCGCAAGGCGGTACGGACTGGCCGCTCACCGTGTGGGAGCTGAACGACGAGGTCGGCATTGTCTACCTCGCGTCCACCGGGCAGGTGATCGTCTGATGGCGGGCACCGAAGCAGCCCCGCCGAATCCGGCGGACGAGACCGGCAAGCGCCGCTGCACCTGCGTCATCGCCCACCCGCAGAGCGAAGACGAACAGGCCCGAGCCCAGGCCGCGTTGGACAACGGACTCGCGACCAACGACGCCCACGGTGTGTTCGTCGCGTGCATGCAGCTCCTTCAGCCCTGCCCGGCTCGCTACGAGGTGGTGGCGCGGTGACCGTGCTGCACGTGCTGTACGCGCTGCTCGTGCTCGCCCTCGGTGTCGGTGCCGGCCTCACCGTGATCGTCATCGAACAGCTCCGCTGGGAGGCCCGCAGCCGGGTCCCGCGCCGCACGACATACGGCGAAGTCCACCGCCGCCACGCCGCCCACCGCTGATCGCGCTGCCCGGCCCGACTCCGGGCCGGGCAGCCGCAGACCTCTTGGAGAACACCCCGTGGGAAACGACGTCTATATCCAGACCTCTGACGGTAAGAGAGCCGAAGAGGGCGGGAACTACTTCCGGTTCGCCTACACCGCACTGCCGCGCACCCTCGACGCGATGAAGAACTTCGGGATGCTCGTCGAGCTGCCCGTCCCGTCATACCCGGAGCTGTCCACCTACGGGCTGGCGGGCGTGGACCTCCGGCCCGGCACCAAGTACGACGAGAGCACGGCGAACCGCGTCGCCGAATTCCGGACCGCCTATCAGGCCGTCAAGGACGCCTCCGAGACAGTGCCGACCGGCATACCCAGGTACAAGATCGACTCGAACGACGGCTTCCTCGTGACGGTCGCCGAGATCACCGCCGCCCTCGCCACCTATGACGCCCACCCGGGCGTGGCCATCGCAGAGATGCCCGTGGGTGACCCGAGGTGGGGGATATGGATCGCCTTCCTGCGCCAGGCGCAGGCACACGGCGGCCTCCGCACTCACTGACCTCGGCCGTTGCCCGGCCCCGCGATGCGGGGCCGGGCGCGCAGGACCTCTTGGAGAACAACTACCCACATGGCCACCTGGATTGACCTTTTGTGTGGCGCGGGCGGCAGCAGCACTGGACTTGTCGAAGCCGGGCACGAGCTGTTGCTCGGCATCAACCACTGGCGGCTCGCGATCGAAACGCACGCCGCCAACCATCCCAACTGTGAGCACGCCGTCATGACGCTCAGCGACGGCTTCCCCATGCGCATGCTGCCCAAGGCCGACGCCCTGTGGGCATCCGTCATCTGCACCGAGATCAGCCCCGCGGGCGGCAAGGCCCGAGAGACCAACCAACTTGATCTCCTCGACCTGCTCGAAGAGGAACGCGACGACTGGGAGTCCCTCACCAAGGACGCCTTCGAGGCGACCCGGGTCACCGCCTGGTGCGTGGTGCGAGCCGCTGAAGCCAAGCGGTTCAAGGCCATCGTCGTCGAGAACGTCGTCGAATTCGGCCTGGACTGGATCCTGTTCGCGACCTGGCTCCAAGCCATGGAACTGCTCGGATACCAGTACCAGATCGTGTCCGTCAGCAGCGCCCACGTCGGCGACGAGGTCAACCTGCGTGCCCCGCAGTGGCGTGACCGGATGTACGTGGTCTTCACCCTCAAGACCATGCGCAAGCCCGACCTGGAGCCCAGGCCGCTCGCACCCTGCGTCGACTGCGGTGAGGACGTACACGCCGTCCAGTCGTGGACCAAGACCGATGGCCTGCGCATCGGGAAGTACCGGCGCGACTACATCTACCGCTGCCCCAACACCCGTTGCCGCCACGCCATGGTCGAGCCATACGTACGTCCGGCCAGCGACATCATCGACTTCAGCGACCTCGGGAAGCGGATCGGCGACCGCAAGAAGCCCCTCGCGGATACCACCATGGACCGCATCCGTGCGGGCCGCCTCAAGTTCCCCTGGCGTCCCTATTCGATCTCGCTCACCCACGGCAAGGACGGCGGGGACAGGGCGTACGCCGTCGAGGACCGGCCGATGCCCGTCCGGACGGTGAAGCAGGGCGACGCGCTTCTGGTTCCGACCGGCGGCTCGTGGAACACCGACGCCGTCCCCGTCGACGTGCCGATGCGTACTCGCACCACCCGCGAGAGCGAAGCCCTGCTGACGATGGACCCGTTCATCATCGAGTACCGCAACCACGCCACCGCCAGCCCCGCGAGCGACCCGCTCAGCGTCGTCACCGCCCAGGGCAACCACCACGGCCTTGTCACGCACGCCGGCACAGTGCCCGACCGCGTGCGGAACACCCTCGTCGTGCCGTACCGCAAGGCCGCGGTGAAGACGGCCGCCGAACCCGTCCACACCCTCACCACCCGCGACTCGGCCGCCCTGGTGCAAAACGCCCCGGACATCAACGACTGCTACTTCCGGATGCTCAAGCCCCGCGAACAGCTCGAAGGGCAGCGGTTCCCCAAGAAGTACGTCGTCTACGGCAACCAGGCGGAGCAGACCGCGCAGGCAGGCAACGCGGTCTCGGTGAACGTCGCCCGGTGGATAGGCCAGCGATTGGAGCTCGTCCTGTGACCGGATCACGAACCCTGATCGGCACCCATGTCACCTCCCACGCCCCGTGCTTCGGCGACGAGGACTTCGCCGTTGCCGACGACAGATGGAAGAACGGCATCGAGCTGGTCGCCATCTGCGAACCCGTCCTCTACGTCTGCGGCGGCTGCCCCTACCGGGCCGCCTGCATCCGGCAAGTCGTTCCCGCCAAAAGCCTGTTCACCGGCATCTGCGGCGGCCGGATCTGGCTCAACGGCGTGATCATCCACGAGCTGCCGGAGGCCGACTCCAGCGAGTTGCCAGTCCCGGTCATCCGCAAGTCGTGCGGCACGGCCGCCGGGTCGCGCGCTCACCGCCGGGCCGTGGAGCAGCAGTGCCCCCGGTGCCTGCCGCACTACCGCCCCGGACCGAACCCGCTGGACGCGGAGGAGCAGGCCGCGCAGCAGCTTCAACTCCCCGACGCTCCCTGACCAACCGAGAGGAACCGCAGTGAAGCACCTGACCGCAATATGCACCGGTACGCCGGACGGCTACCGGATTCGAGTTCTGGACGAGGACCACGGCGTCTACTTGGTGCACCTCTTCTTCGACTGGGACAGCTTCCGCCCGGCCAGCGCCGGTCACCGGCTGATCGAGCACGGCTACATGATCCGACCCGACGCCCGAACCCCGGACGCGGTGAACGGCTGGAGTGAGGTCCCGGGCCAACCCGGAACCTGGTCCGTGCCAGTCATGCCGACGAACGGGGGTGCACCAGCGACGCACCCGATGGTCAGTGACCGCCTCGTCGAGGCGGTCGCCCACTGGACGGAAGGACGCCACGACGAGGCCCAGGAGATCCTGGCGGACCTGGCGCGGAACGGGACGCCCGCGCTGATGTACGGCGTCGCGACGGGGCTCGCAGTTATGGCGAAGGCAGCCTTGGCGAAGATGCAGGGACTCGATGCCGACACGGCGTTCTGGATCATTCTGACTTCCGACGGCAGTCATCCCGAGGACATCGTCCCGCAGCCGCACCTCTTCGCAGCTCGCTTCATCACCGCGTTCGCCAACGGGGACACCGCGATGACGCTCGCCCTCTACGGGGCCGCTTTCACCGCGCCTGACCCTGAACTGTTCTCCCGCTGCCTTGAGATGCTGCTGGCAGCGACCGGTGAAGCAGTTCGCGCCGCCACTCCGGGGGCCGATCGATGACCGGCTCTGCCACCTACTCGCCCGACGGACTGCGCCACGACGTTGCCGACCCGGCGACATGGAGTGTCCGGATCTGCGCGGGGCGGTGTGGCACGTGCATCTTCCGGCCGGGGAACCTGATGCGCCTGGAAGAGGGGCGCGTGGCAGAGATGATCGCCAACGCCATCGCTGAAGAGGGGCACATCGTCTGCCACGCCACGCTCGGCACCGATGCCCCCGCCATCTGCGCGGGCTTCGCCGCGCACCGGAACGGCCGTGCCGCTTCGCTCGCTCTGCGCCTGGCCCGAGCCCGCGTCCTCCGCCCTGTCTGGGTTCACGTCGATCCCAGAAAGGCGGAGTCGTGACCAGCATGCTCGTCCTGCTCGTCCTCCTCGCGTGGGGAGCGGGAGCCGTGATCCTGGCGGACGCCTTCCGGAGGCTGCTCGCCCACGACCCGATCCTGCGACTGGTGCGCCAACTGCGGCCGGGTGCTGTCGCCTTGTACCTCACGGTGGTCATCGTCGCGTGGCCGGCGGCGGTGGCGGCGAAGGCCCTGTCGGATCTCGTCGACCGGGGCCGCAGGTGACCCACATCAAGCCGGGACGGATCTTCGCGGCCTGCCACCCGCGGGACAGCATCCGCATACGGATCGAGCAGTACAAGCCGGGGGACATGCGCGCCCTGGTCGCCGACGCCGCGACCGGCCAGAGGCGTCGCCTCATGCTGATCTCGGCCTTGCACGCTTCGGCCTTCACCAACGCCGGCGTGCCGCGTCGGAGCGGATACGCCCCTGACGCAACAGAGTCGGCAACGCCCAAGGCAGTTCCCCCGGTCGGAGTTCCGGGCGAGGAGGAACCGGACTGGTTCGAGGGGATGCCGGGCCGCCAGTTCAGGGTCGCGCTGCCGCCCCGGCTGACGCTCCTGAACGCCAATCAGCGGCTCCACCACCACAAGCGCGCGGAGATCACCAGGGTGCTGAGGCGCGCGGCCTGGGCCGCCTCGCGCGCGGTGCCGCCCCTGGAACGGGTCCACATCATCGGCGTCCTGCATCCCGAGGACAGACAGAGGAGAGACCCCGCCAACTGGTACCCCAGTTTCAAGGCGTGCGTCGACGGGCTGGTGGACCAAGGCGTCCTGGCCGACGACGACCACACGCGCGTCGTCGGCCCGGACATGCGCATGGGGCACGTGGTCGAGGGTGCGCGGCTCGTCCTCCATATACGCGACCTCACCCCTGCGGACATGGCTTCTGACCTGCGGAAATAAAGCACTCCGGTGATCAAGAAAATCCGCCGGAAATCTTACCTCCCTCCCAAATGCATATAGAATAGAACCAGAAAGAAGGGGGAGTGGCCCCCTTCTTGAACCGTCAGGAGACAACCGTGTTGAACCGTCAGGAGATGACCGCGACAGACCCGTTCAGTCCCGAGGGCATCCGCCAGCGCCTGAGTGCCGAGCAGATCAGCCCCGCCCAGGCGGACCGGCTGGCCGAGGCCATCGCGGGCGCCCTCCGGCGGACCTGTGAGGAGTGGTTCCCCGGCACCGACTATGACGACTGGCGGCAGATGCTCCCCGAGCCGCTGCTCGACGTCGTGATCCAACTCCTCACGTGGGGCGAGGACGGTCAGATCGTGGCCGATCACATGCCTGCCGCCGCAGCCGCCTGCATCTTCCTGGACCTGCAGAACTCCGTCATCCCCGTCGCGGCTGAGGGAGGAGGGCTTCTGTGAACTGTGAAGAGCAGCTGAACAGCCGCCGTTGGAAGATCAGCTACACCTATCGCTGCACCTGCAACCCCCAGTGCTACTGGACCAAGCTTCCGGGCCGTCACGCGGGAGGGTCGGGGACCTTCCTGAACGACGGCGAGGAAGCCCTCGGTGCGGAGGCTGCCGTCGCGATTGTCGCCGATCAGTACGGGCACGTGGACATCGCCGACATCCGCATGTGGCAGGAGAGCGACGAGGAGCGCGACGCTCGCCTCGCGCTGAACCGCCGCCAGGAGGCAGACGAGAAGCAGGGCGTCCACTGGGCCATGGGCGGAGCCAACTAGCCCAACGATTTCGCCCGGCGGCCGGTGATCATCACATCCCGGCCGCCGGGCGACCCTACGCCAAGGAGGCACATGCAAGCGCAAGACCCCTGCCCGCTCGCGGACCGGCGGGTGTGTGAGGCCACCCGCAACCTCGCTCTCGCCGTGCTGAGGCGCATGGCCGTGACGGCGGTAGCGATCGAGCCGCGTATCAGGACTCTCGTCGCCACCCGCAACGACCCCGGCTATGCCCTGTGGCGTCTGCACGGCGACGGCGGACGACTCCTCCTCCGGTTCGACCTGCAAAAGCAGCCGGACCCGATCTGGGACAAGCTCACCGCCGATCTGTGCGTACTCGCTCGGCTCGCGGACCTGCGCACGCACCCGCCTGGCTACTACTACGTCCACCCGCTGACCGACCCGCGTGACATCGCGGTCCCTCTTCCTGTCAACCCCCGGGGCCTTCCCCCGCGCACGATTGGACCTCTCCAGTGATCGCCACGACACCCGCCCTGCTCGTCTCCCCGAACGGCGACGTCGAGGAACTGTTGCTCGACTCGCGCCATGCCGACCAACTCCGGTGCATCGGCTTCTACGTCGAAGCCCCTCGTGCGCACCAGCTCGGCCGCCGGGCGGTCGTCCACGCCGGACATGGTGCCGAGTCGGTGAACGACGTCGCCCGGCAGGCGTGGATGAGTATCACCGGGGGGAGCCGACCGCCTCTCCTGCGAGGCCCTGTCGTGATCACTGGCGCGACCGACCACGCCGGCGACCTCACGCCCCTGCCTGAACTCAGCGCCGAGGCAATCCAGCGTGCAGCGGGTCTGCTCTCCGGGGCGACGACCATCGGCTTCAAAGTGAGCGCGGTACAGCACCGCGGTGGCCGGAACTACCAGTGCGACTCTTACGCGATCAAGCGGAACAAGAGCACCGGCCGGTGGGCCTTCGCCGTCCTCGACGGAATCGGCGACAGGCCCCAAGTCCACCACTTCGCCCGAAGGTTCGCCCCCCTCGTCGCCCGGGAGGCAGCCCGGCACGGCAGCCCCGCCCGCGCCCTCGCGGCGGCACGGGTGCAGGCCCGCAACGAACTGCGGTGGGACTTCGACCCCCGGACCGACCCGAGCGCCGTCGCCGTCGTCGCCGTGGCCGACTACCGGTCACCCCTCATCCACGTCGCCTGGTGCGGAGACGCACGGGCCTACCGACTGGCCCCGATCGGCATATCCCAGCCCCTCACCCACGATCACAACTACGCCCAGGACCTGCGCAGCCGAGGGCGCACCCCCGGGCCGTACGAGCGGAACTTCATCACCTCCTGCCTGATGAGCGGCGACATCGGCACGGCCACCACCGAGAGAGGTCACACACGCCGACTGCTCTTGTGCACCGACGGCGCGTACGCGCCGCTCGAAGAACGAGGTCAAGACGTCGGCGGAATCCTCGACCTCGCCGACGATGCGAAGGACGCCGCCGCCCTCGTCGTCGACGACGCGATAGCCGCCAGTGCGAACGAGTCCGCCGACAACGCCACCGCGCTCGTCGTGGACATCGCTCAGGTCTGACCCTCCCCCCTTCGTCTGTCCGAAAAGTGGCCGCCCCCTACCCGGAATGCATATAGAAAAGAAGCATCCGGGGGTGGCTCGCATCCCAACCGGAGGCACCCATGTCCGCCCGCCCGTCGATACCGAAGCTCAACACGCCCGAACACCACTTCGGCGCCATGTTCCTGATCCTCATGACCCGCTCGCCGGACGACGAGACGCTGCGCGCTGCCCTGCGCCTCGCCGAAAACGCCGCCGTCGCCGCCTGGGCGCTGCGCCCGGAGGAACTGATCACCCTCACCGTCGAGCAGTACCGGCAGCTCCTCGACTACACCGCCGCCTCCACGGTCTTCGACCTGGCCCTGTTCCTGGGCGGCGACAGGAAGCAGATCCGAACCCTCATGGACTACATCGCCGGAGTGATGGCGGAGGTCCACGCGCGCAACCCCTCCCCGAACTCCCAGGCATGACACGCCTGTTGGCCCGCGCAGCACCCCGAAGGAGAACCGTGACCAGTCCACCCGACCCGCAGTGGTGGGTCATCTACCACGAACCGACCCTCGTCGAGATGACGATCACCGCTGTCGAGCCCCCTCCCAGCGACGACGCCGCCCACGACAAACGGTGCGCCGAACTGGAGGCATCCGGCCAGCACGCCTATGTCATTGCCGCGCCCGACCAAGACGCCGCCGCAGAGATCGCCAGCCGGAACTGGGCCGAAGAACTCGTCACCAACCCGGCACGCCATGCCACCGCGGACGCCTACCTCGCCGCCAACCAACGGCCCAACTAACCTCATTGGAGAACGACATGAACCCCAACATGTTGAACGACCTGTGCGCGAGCGTCGTGCGCCGCTTGAGCCTTCGCCCCACCACGGTCGAGGCCGCGCTACTGGTCACCCTTCACCACTTCTGCGGTGAATCCCACAACCCCGCCGTGGCCTACATCGGACTCACGCCCGATCAATACGTCCTGCGGTCCCTCTCGACCCCCCGCTTCGAGGCCACCCTCGCGAGTGCCGCCCTCAAGGCCGAGGGCCGAGAAGCCGACGCCCGCCTGAACTGGGAGGCGTTCGTACAGCGGGAGCAGGAAACAGCCAGGCTTGCCCACGAGGCCATACCGAAGACGGCTCTCCTCGCCGACGCCGACGCTATCCACCGCATCGGTCGTCAGCTCGGCCTCTGCGATGAATGCACGGACCAGCTCGTCTCCGGCGTCGTGCTCACCCTGGCGCTTGGATACCCCTACCGCCTCGCTGGTCAACGGCACCTCAGCCTCACGGACCTGCTCGCCCAGGTCACCACCGAGGAACTGACCGAGCTGTTGCGGCACGCCGCGCACTCGGCGACGGGTCGAACGGAAGAGGCCGCCGCAACGCTCCGGCGCATGCAGCGCGCAGTGCGCTGACCTTCCCCCGTGGCGGCCTACGGGACGCCACGGGACGCCTCGATCCAACCGAATCCGGGAGACCGCATGAGCCAACTCGACCTGTTTGCCGACGCCGGCGAGCCCGAAGAGCAACCCGCCCCAGCTGCCCCCGCGGCACCGCCCCACAGATTTCTCACCGATCTGCCGCCGGCGCCCCAACCCGTCACGATCGCCACCCAGCCCCGCCCCGCGCTCGCCGCGGTGAAGCGCACGCTGGGCCACTACCGCCCGTCACAGAGGAACCCGCACGCCCACGCCTTCGACCTGGCGGAGGCCGTCAGCTCCGCCTGGCACCACGCGCATGGGGGGAGCAGCATCAAAATCCCCATCGGTACGGTCGCCGCGCTCGCCCTGTGGCCCCTGCGCGGTCCGGATGCGTACCTCGCCGCCGACTGGTGGCTGAGCCTCGACGATGCCGAGCTGCTGGCCGCCTTCCGCGAGTGCTGGGCCCGCATGTGGATCACGCGACCCGACCTCATCGACCGGGCCACGCCCCTCCACAAGTGGGTCGACGACGAGAAGCCCGACGCTCGGCGAGCCGCCGCCGTACGAGCCGTCGTCGAGGCCGCGATCACCAACGGACTCCTGCATCTGACCACCGGCGACGACCCCGATCTCCGCTCCACGGCCGACGTGATCGGAACCCTGCTTGCCGTCATGCGCTCCGAGGGTGCTCACGACGCACTCGCGGAGATACACACGCCGCCGGACGTCGCCTACCTGATGGCCAGGATGCTGCTCGACGACATACCGCTTGAGCCCGGCATGAAGTTCGACGAGCCCGCGGGCGGCACCGGCGGCATGTACCGCGCCGCCGTACAGGTCATGCGCGAACGCGGCATCGACCCGCACCAGTTCGGATGGTCGCTGACGGACATTGACCCCCTCGCAGCCGCGGGCGCCGCCGTCAACGCGATCCTCTGGGACCTCGGCCCGCACGTACTCATCGGGTGCGGCGACACCCTGCACGAAGGCAACGTGTATGCCAGGGCCGCCCGAGAGGCACTGGAGTCCCTGGAACGACGCGATCGACTGCACTCGCAGGCCGTCTTCCTCGCGGCCATCCATAAGGTCGAAGCTCTGGTACGCGATATAGCGGCCTGACCTGCGGAAATTTTTTTAGTCGATCTTGAACTCCCCCTAAATGCATATAGAATAGAACCAGAAGGGGAGGGGAGTCATGGAAGAGCCGCCGTTCACATTCCCGTACTGCCGCAGCCACGACGTCCGGTGCCAGGAGCCGGGCTGTGACGCCTGTGCATGCGACCACTGCTTCGACTGCGGAGCCTGCCCCACCGAGGTATGCGACCACGACGCCTAGCAGTCGGCCTACCACGACTTCCACAACGCATCACGACTGGAGCGCAGATGACCTACAAGAGCGGCGACCGTATCGCCCTCGTACACACCACCGACTCACACACCGGACTCAAGCCCGGCGACGAAGGCACGGTCCATCGGTTCGACGCCAACCTCTCCATGCTCTCCGTGGACTGGGACAGCGGCTCCACCCTCTCGATGCTCCTCGACGACGGCGACGAAGTACGTCCCGCATAGCGCCCCCGGGCCCGCCCCGGCAGGGGCGGGCCCCGCTTCACCCGCAGACCTCTTGGAGACCGACACATGCTCATCACCGATGCCGCAGTTCGAGAAGCCGCGGCCCACCTCGCCCAAAGCCTCGGCGGAGACTGGGCGATCGACGCCGAAGCGCCCGCCGACGGCGCAGCCCACCTCATCTACAGCGACGGACGAGGCATCAGCTTCCGCCCCATCTTCGGCGGAACCACCGTCCAACTCTGGATCACCGGCAGCGCCGCACCCCCGCTCCCCGACAGTGCCACCCTCGCCGACCACGCCCTCTACGAAGCGCAAGTCACTGCACGCCTCCCTGAAGGTCACCGCTACAACAAGGCGACCACCCTCGTCACCGAAGCCGACGAAGATCCGGAACTCATCATCCTGCGCACCCTCGAAGACGACCTCCTCCCCGCCTTAGACTACAAACCCCGCTACGTCGGCCACCGGCCATGGATAGATCTGTTCGACAGCGCACTCTCGCAAGTGATGGATGAAGCCCCGCCGGCCACGGGCAACTCGCTTCGCGACTGCGGCCCCGAAGCCCACACGACGCCGCACGACGACGCTGAAGACGCCGAGCCCGCCACCGAAGCCCAACCTGGCACCGTTGCCGACAACGACCCGGCGATCGAACACGTACCAACCCCAGCACCCGACGGCGATCAGCAGACGGGAAGTCCCGCCGCCGACGAGGTCCGGGAGAGCGCCCCTTCACCCACTGGCGAAGTCACGCAGCCCCCGAACCCCGAGCTTGACTCTGCTCCGGAGCCGAGGACCCCCGACGAGATCGGCGGCGAAGCTCGCGACCAACCCACAGACGAGACCGGCTCCACCATGAAGCGGCGCCCCCGCGCCACCTGACCCCGTACGACTCGGCTAGGGAGCGCGGCCCGTCCCGCGCTCCCCCCCCAGAGCGCCATGAGTCATCGGTAGTCCTGCGCCCGTGTCGCGAATTCAGTAACGCGACGATTAATTTTGCATCCTTCGCGCCTCGAACAAGTAGGTGAAGGCCGATTGGCGACGCTCGGGTGATGTGAATCCAGCCGCCGCACCGAGGGCGCCGAAGACCGCTCCAATAAGGTCTGCTTGGTGCAACGTCCAAACCGCACCAGCTCCTGCAAGAGCCAAGGAAACCACTGGACGGCCCCATGCCCGGCGCGCACGGCGCAAGTCGGAGGCGGCATCGGCGATCTCCTCCGTGCGGTCCAGTAGGAGGCGCTGCTGTTCAGCCGTGTCTGCTCTCTCCAAGGCCGCCACGAACTGCCGGAGTCCACGAGCGTACTGCCGGTACCCCTTGCCGTGTTCACGACGGAATGCCAGCACTTCGTCCAAAGGGATCCCCGACATGTCGATGCCAACGTCCACAAGATCGTTGTGGACGAGTCGGCCAGTCGCCTTCGCCCGCGCTAGCAACGGGTTGTCCCTGTGCCGGAACTCCGGACTTTGGGCTTCGACCTGTCCGAGGCTCCCGACCAGATGGATCCGATGGTTTGACACTCCCTCACACGCGGCCAACCCCAGGGCCAGCAAGACTGCGGACCTGGCGTGTGCGGGCATCTCCACCATGTCCGGACCGAGATCCGGGCGGCGTACGGTCACCGATCCGGAACGGAGCATCTGCCGCACGATCCGGCTGGCGTTCTCCATCCTTGAAATGAAGTGGAAGTCGGTGATGGTGTTCCCGGATGAGGGATACCGACTTTGGCTTGCCCGTATGGCCACCTCGCGAATGGTTCGTGCTGTGTCTCGGTCCAGCCAGATCTTCGGGTCCAAGTTGTGGAGCAGCCCGGCCTGGTGCAACGGCACTGCAAGGTCTTCCTCGCGTGCCACCGTCGTGTCGAAGTGCTGCTGTGGGAGGAGTAGCACGTACCCATCGAAGAAAAGTAGGAGGCTCTTCATGCGCTCTACTGCGGTTGGGTGCCAGATCCATCCCGGATAGTAGTGCGCCAGCTCGAACGGTTCCCCCGGGGTAGTCACGTCCCAAGCGTGGCAGGTTCCACTCGGTGATCGCAGTAGAACTGTCGGAGGCGGTTGAATTCACCCGTCGCCGACAAGAACGGCCTTTCCCTGCGGCGAGCTTCACGAGGCCGTGGTTGGGCATGTCGTTGAGGCGGCAAGACCTGTTCAGGCTCGACGTAGCGTGACGACGTTGCTGGGGAGCGAGGACTGTGCAGTCTTGGCGTGCTCCTGGACTACTGCCGGCGCTTCCCTCAGCCCGGAGGTGATTTGCTCCATCAAATCGGGGGCCCAGCCGCCAGTGAGTGTGGTGAAGAGGTCTGGGGTAGGTCGTTGCTCCAGGCCGCGTTCAGTCATGACGGCGAGGAGGCGTGGCCGCTCGGGTTCCAGGTCGGCCCATCCGGGTTCCTGGATCCTCCAGGTGACTCCTGTGTGGGGATCGCGGCGCGCGGAGAGCTGCTTGAAGAGGCCCGTGGCGCGGTGTTCCTCAACGAGCCCGAGGTGCTTGCCGTGCGTGATGATCGCCGCGAGTGACATCTTCCAACGCTGCTTCAGCGGCATCAGGGAGGTGAGTGTGACGGCACCGGGCCACTCCTCGCGGAGCATGTCAGCGGGAAAAAGGAACTCGTTGGCGAAGCGGTTGGCGGCATCTTCGTCTACCTCGCCTGTGGTTCCACGATGCAGGATCAGGTGGCCGGCCTCGTGGGCGATCGACCAACGCGTGCGCTCCCACGAGTTCACCGGCCGCGCGACGACCAGGGGTTGCTCGTGGAAGTCGCCGCCCCATACGGAGAAGGCGTCGTGTCTGGCATCTGGCATGTCGACATCGGCGACGGCGATGGGTACGCCAGCGCGTTCAAGCGTGTGGATGACGTGGGGGATCGGCTCGGATTCGGGGAGGTCGAGCGCCTGACGGGTTTGCCGGGCAGCCTCTTCGGGGCTGATGTCCTGGCGCAGTGCCATCGGCAGACGGAGAGGAGGCTGCGTGGCGTGTTCGCCTAGGGCGGCCACCAGCTCAACGATCATCTCGGCCAAGGTGGTGAGGGCGTCGATCTGCGCCACCTTGATCGACTTCTTGCTGCGGAACAGCAGGGAACCGCGGTGAATGGGCAGCCCCGGAGGCTGGGAGAAGAATTCGGCGGGAAACCTCAGGCGGGTGGCGAGAGTTCTGAGCTTGAGACGCGGCATGTCCGTGGACGTCGAGCGTTCGAGCGCGGTCCACGCTGAGGGGGACATGTCCAGCATCTGCGCGAGAGGCTTTATGGGGCTGTGGCGGATCGTCCGTGCCTGACGGACCCTATATCCGTAGACAGCGATCATCTCAGCCACAGCAGCCCATCTCCGTTGTCTATCTGAGGGGCTACGCCTGAGTTGGTGTATCCCCTGTTCCGCCGGCTTCCCGAGGGTGGCGCCGGTCGACCAGGTCGTCGAAGTCGTCGTTCACCGCGCTGGCGGCGGTCGCAACGTTAGCGTCCTTCAAAGTGGCGAGAAGAGGCACCTCCGTCGAGGCACAGACGGTCATCGGAGAGTGGTTGAGTTCCTCGAGGTCGTCCACGATGACTGCCCTGAAGTCGGCCATGAGGTCACTTGGGTCGATGTGCCATACAAGGACGGGGGTCAGGCCGGAGTCCAGACCGTCGCCGTCGGCGTCGAAGATCGGGGGCTGGTGGACGTCGGGAGGGCGGTACGCCGCTGCGTTGAGCATGGGCGGCTCCTTGGCCTTGCGGACGCGTATTTCGTGGCCGGTGCGCTTCTCCCGGAGACACACTGAGCGGTTCGGCTTCTCCACGAGGGTGAACTTGCCCGACCCGAACACCGGGTTGGCGGCGGCGAGCAGGACGCGGTCACGCATCTCCATGGCCACCACCGCCCCCTGCACACCCTCTGGAACCGGGCGTTTCTTCCGCTCCGCCTCCATAGCGACAGCGAGGCTCTGTTCGCAGTACTCACGCATCCGGGCCAGGTCCACCGCATTGCGCTCCACGAACGCATCGAGCCACGACTGTGGGTTCATGTGTGAAATTTTCGCGATGAACCCACATTCCGTCAACTCGGTTCTGGAAAAACTGAGTTGACACAGGGTCAGGCTGCCGCATTCCGAGACGAGTTGCCGCAGGTCGGAACGGCGCGGTGGTCGCCAGGTACTTCCTAAAGAATCTTGTGACGCTCAACTGGACCTGTGGCCCCGAAGCGACCGGGCGTACGCGAACTGCTGATGCGCCGTGGGTAGGAGCCAGGCGGACCGTCGTGGCTGCGGCCGGAATGGTGACCTCGGTGATGCGGGTGTGCGGGTGCGACTTCGGGATGGATGGCCAGCGGATCACCGGCTTCGTCTGTAATTCCGGCCCACAGGCTCTACGGCGGCAGTTCCGTGAGCGCGTCGGGAGGTGCCTGTTCCAGGAGGTGGGCTGTTGTCACCGCCTCTCCCTGCATTGCGTACTGGCCTGCGTGAGGACCGGGGAACGTTCCGAGTTGGAGTGTCGACTCCGGCTTGCGCAGAGCGACCCGCCGGTGTGGTTTGTGAAACTACCCGCCTCAGGGCTTGCTCATACGGCGAGGGCGTAGAGACGGCGAGTTCCCCGGGGTGGGGCACGAACTGCGCCACCGATCGCCCGGGTGTGCTGCGGTTTCTGGACTGCCGCCACTGCTGTGTGGATCCGCGGACGACTCCTGTATGCCTGCGAGCAGATTGGTTGAACGCGCAATTTTTATGGCTTCGGCTGTTCGGGAGTCGCTGCGTGACGATCCCCGACCTGCGCGCCGTTCAAATACCCGATAACCAATGGGTCCTAGGGGTTGCAGGTATCGAGCTTTGTGGGTCACGATGGGGATAGTCGCAGGGCAAGGGGCCCTGGTTATAGGGCTATTGGGGGCGATCTTGATTCACATCACGCTTGGTCCGATGCGCTACGTCAATCCCGAACAGGACCAGCTGGGGCGGGATCACGTGGGCTGGGATTCGAACATGGACGACGCTGCCCTGTTCCGCGCCAATCGCGGGTGCTGGGTGCTGGGTGAGCGGGCCGACCGGGAGCAGTATGCGCTGGTGTCGGCGCAGGGCATCGTGCGCCAGGCCATCGAGATCCACGGCCTGGTGTCGGTCGCCGGCGGTCGCCGCGCCATCGAAGGCCGCTATCTGGAGGTGGGCCACCCTGTCCATGACGCCTATGTGGGCAAGCCGCAGCCGGTTGCCGCAGCCCGCAATCCGGTGACCTACTTCGACTCCCCGCATGCGGCCCGGACCTGTGGCTGCGGCTGTGGGGCGCCGGTCACGCTCGGTTGGTTCCTGACCGGCCATGACCAGAAGGCCCTGCATGACCGGGTGGCCAAGATAGGTACTGTGCACCAGTTCATCGAGTGGTTCGACCGCACGTATGCCGAGGGGGAGCGGGCCATGGTGTCCCGCGTCGTCTCCATCGCTCCTCATACGAATGCCAAGAAAGCGTGTAGTGCGCACGGTGCCGGGGCGGGCTGTACGCGGCTGGTCGCGGACGTCGTGTTGAGTGACGCGGGCAGCGAACGCGTCGAGTGGGCCGTCTGTGCCCGCTGGCTCAAGGAGAACTCCGACGCATACGCTTGGCTGCAGCGGCACCCCGTCGAAGCGGCCGAGCTGGACGCGGACTGATTCCGGTCCTGTAGCTCGGGCTCTGTGTATACGCGTTGCTCGGTGGAAGTGCTCCCAGAGGCTCCGCCCTGGCACCCTGGGGTGGAGTCTCTGCGCGTTGGAAGGGAAATCCGCTGCGCGTGGGTTCGATTCCCGTCCTTGAGCTGGCGCGATCGTCCGCTATCTCGTCGGCGCGATCTTGCCGGGCCTCGTTGAGGCCGAGTTGAGGCCGCAAGGACAGGAACAGACCGACAAGGGCTGACTGACCCCAACACGGATAACCGCATCTGACCTGCGAAAACGTCAAGAATGAGCGTTGATCGGCAAGAACCGCCAAGATCCTCAAAGGACTCATAATCCGTCGGCCGTGGGTTCGAGTCCCACCCGCCCCACCTGTGCAGGGCTTTGACCTGCGGAAACGTTCATTTTTGGGTGTCGGAGCGTCAACTTTGCCTGAACGGACTGAATCCGCTGCTCGCGAGTTCGTGCCACGTTGGCCTGCGTAGGTTGATGTCCTTCTGACCTGCGTGGATGTGCATCAACCGAGTGGTGTTCTGCCTGGCTCCCCGGCGACGGGGCATGAATTGAGGCCGTCCTGAGGCCGGAGGTACTCGCGAAGTACGCCGGATGCGTTGTCCGACGAGTCGCCTACCGGTGGATCAAGGCGTTCGTGTGACGGCCGGGGCCTGCGGGCAGTAAGTCTGGCGAACGTCCGAGGAAACTGCCCCAACAGGAAACAGTCCGGAACGCAGGTGTAGCGGCCCTTGAGGGGCCTTCGCCCGTTCCCGCAGGAACGCGACGGCGGGCGGCGATGAGCGGCCTGCCCGAGCGTCGATCGGCCCTCGTGGCGCATGTCGGCCTCGCCCTTAGCTGTCCTGTAGGGAGCGGCTGGGGTCGGGCGCGCGGCGTGCCCGACCCCAGCGTTCACGAAGGTGTGTCGGTCAGGTGTAGTAGCCGCTGGAATCGATGATGAGGTCGGTGGTGCCGGTGCTGTTGTTGTAGAGGGTGATGGATCCGCTGCTGTCGGTGGGGGTGAGGGTGAGGTTGGCGAGGGTGTCGCCGGTGCCCCAGTTGATGTTGCTGGTGGCGGGTTTGCCGGTGCTGGTGGGGTAGACGGTGGCGTTGCCGCCGGCTGTGGGGCCGGTGATGGTGACCATGGCGGCGATGGTGGGGGTGGTTGCCGTGGTGACGTGCTGGGTGATGGTGCTGTTCAGTGTGTAGGCGCTGTTGGCGGCGACGGGGCTGGTGGATCCGCCGATGCCGCTGCGGGTGTCGACGAGGCGGGTGGGGTTGATGGTGTGGAATTTCTGGCCGGTCGTGCTGGTCGTGTAGTAGCCGGAGATGTCGGCGAGGACGGCGGTGGAGCTGGCGTGGACGGAGATGGTGATGGTTCCGGAGGTGCCGATGGGGACGTCGCCGGAGAGTGAGGCGATGGCGTTACCGCTGTTGAAGCTGAGGCTGGTGGCGGCGGTGGGTGCGTATCCGGTGGCGTATGTCTGGAGGTAGCCGGTGCCGGTGGCGTCGGCGGCGGCGAGGTTGATGGCGACGGCGGTGGCGGTGCTGGGGATGCCGTTCTGGCCGGTGATCTGCAGGGTGAAGGTCTTGTCGGCTGCCACGGTGCCGGTGGCGGTCAGGCTGGTGTGGGCGATGCTGGAGCGGGTGTCCAGGGCGCGGACCGCGCTGGTGAGCGGTGTGTAGGTCTGGTCGCCGGTGACGGTGGGGTCGCTGGTGAAGTAGCCGGTGACGTCGACGATGAGTGCGGCGGTGCCGCCGGTGGTGTTGATGTGGGTGTAGAGGTCGATCTTGCCGTCGTTGCCGACGGGGACGATCTGGTAGCCGGTGGCGGTGGTGGAGGCGGTGAAGTTGGTGGATGAGGTCTTGGGGCGTTGGGTGCCGTCGGCGTAGGTGGTGACGTAGCCGCCGTCGGTCTGTGCGGTGGCGGTGACGTCGACGGCGACCGCGGTGACCGAGGCCGGGATCGTGGTGGGTGCGCCACTGACCGGGGAGGTGACCGTGTCGCCCGCGATCTTCAGATGGGTGACGGAGTCGGTCGCAACGGTGCTCGTACCGGCGGTGACGCCGCTGGTGTACGTCAGTCCGCTGCTGGTACGGGTGTCGAGGATGCGGGTGGGGGTGACGGCCTGGTGGTATCCGGCGGGGGTGTAGGGCTGGGCGGGGGGTACGACGGCGCCGGTCCAGGTCTGGACGCGGGCGAGTTCGCCGGTGAAGTAGTCGGCGCGGGCGCTGGTGTGCCAGTCGTCGCCGAGCTGGAAGGTGCCGCTCGCTCCGGTGCTGGGGGCGGTGTGGCTGCCGGTGGCGACGAAGACGTCGTCGACGTAGAGGTTCATGACGCCGGGGGTCTTGTCGTAGGTGGCGGTGAGGTGGGCCCAGGTGCCGAGGTGGACGGTGCCGCCGGTGACGGTGTCGAAGCTCCAGGCGGTGCCGGCCCCGGTGTTGAGGCTGAACTGCCAGCCGTCCGTGGTGGGGATCAGCAGGATCCCTGAGTCCGCGCTGCCGCTCTGGGAGAGGACGGCGCCGCCGTAGGCGGTGGGATCGGCCCAGACGGACACCGTGAAGGACTTCGTCAGGTCCAGCGCCTTGGCGCCCTGGAGGTAGTCGTGGTCCGTGGAGTTGAGTGCGATGTCGGGGTCGAAGAGGCCGTCGGTGGGTGCGGTGACGCCGCTAGTGCCGGTGAGGGTGATCGCGGTGGTGGCCGCGTCGTCGGCGGTCAGGGCCGTGGTGTCGTAGTCGTTGAGCGGCCAGTCGTGGGTGTCGGTGCTCAGGGCCTGGCCGGTGGGAGTGGTCCAGGTAGCGGTGGTGCCGGACAGGGCCATCTCATGGGCGGTGGCCGTGCCGGTGCTGTTCACCGTCCACAGGTCGGGTGTGCCGTCGTTGTTGATGTCGGCGGCCTGAAGGGTGGGCTGGCTGACGGAGTCCCAGCCGGTGGACGCGGCCTCGACGGAAGGGAGCGTGGCGTCGGTGGCGCCGTTGGACAGGGAGTCGTAGGACAGGGTCTGCAGGTTGTTCGGGCTGAGGTACCACAGCTGGCCGTGGGAGGGGTCGCTGGTGTCGGTGCTGGTGTCGCGGGCGAACACGGCCGGTAGTCCGCCTACGAGGGTGCTGGTGATGGTCCAGCCGCTCCAGCCGGTAGTGCAGTTGGTGGTGGTGTTGGTGTTCTGGGCGAGGCAGTAGGGGTTGTAGTCGGCGAGGTCGGTGGCCTGGTCGGCTCCGGGGTAGAGGCCCGCGCCGGGTACGGAGTTCTCGTCGTACAGGGAGCCGTTGATCACCAGCAGGAGATCGGGATAGCCCGTGGGGGTCTCTCCGTTGACGGTGTAGTACAGACCGCCGCCGCTGGCGATGGAGGTGGCGGGGGTGGTGGTGACGGTCGTGGTGTCGCCGTCGCCGGTGGTGGTGGAGGTCAGGGCGAAGACGCCGGTGGAGTTGGTGATGGGGAGGGAGTCGACGGGCTGGAGGCCGGTGCCGTCGCCCTGGCCGCGCAGGATCTCGCCGCTGACGGCACCGGTGGAGGTGTCGTAGCCGTAGTCGAGGACGTCGTTGAAGCCAGCTCCGGTGAAGAAGTGGCCGGTGACGGCCTGGGTGCTGGTGAAGGAGGTGGCGGTCTGGGTGGTCGAGACGCCGTTGCCGTCGATGCCGATGTTCCGGGCGACGGGGTCGACCTTGCCGCTGCCGGTGCCGGTCGCCTGCCAGAGCCCGGCGGGCAGGGAGTTCTTCCCGCCGACGGTCACCAGGTCGGCGTTGCCGTCGCCGTTGAGGTCGTCGCCGACCGCGGTTGCCGGGGCGGCTGCGATAAACCGGTAGTCGTAGGTGTCACCGATGTTGCCGCTGCTGGCGACGGCGGTGACGGTCAGGACGTTGGTCTGTGTGGTCGGCTTCAGCGAGATGGTCGCGGTGTAGGGGCTGGCGCTGGAGGCGGTGATGCTGACCGGGTTGCCGCCGTTGAGCTGGTAGCGGTAACTGCCGGGCGCGGTCGTGGTGTTGGTGTCCGTCACCGTGAAGCCGGCGGCCGTGCCGACCGTGCACAGGCTGTCGCCCGAGGGGCTGTCGGTGAGCTCTGGGCATTGGCTGGTGGTCGAGGTGACGGGGCTGATGGTGGGGGCACCTGGTGCGGTGGGGTCGTAGTAGAAGTGACAGGTCTTCGACTGACTGCTGGTCAGCTTCTGGTCGGTGACGGTGAGGTACCAGGCGAACTCGGTTTTCGCGGTGAGCGCCTGGAACGGCCCGGAGGTACTGGTGTGGGAAAAAAGGGTGCTCGCGGTGGTGCCGCTGGTGGCGTTGATCGCTCGCGTGTAGGCCGTGCTGCTCGACATGTTCTTCAGCGTGAAGTTGCCGGTGAGCGGGCTGGTAGTGCCGTCCGGGTCGGAGACCGCTGCGCGCAGGGTGACGTCGCCCAGGCCCAGAGTGGTGGGAGTGGTGGCGGTGCAACTGGTGGCCGGGCTGGTGGTCAGGGTGGTCGGGGTGTTGGGGGTGTGGTCGTAGGTGGTGGTGATGGTGGCCTGCTTGCTGAACTGCTTCCAGGCCAGGTCGTCGCCTTCATCGGCGGCGCGCAGGCCGAAGGTGGCCTTTGACCACTTGCCGGCGGCAGCCGACTTCATCAGCGAGCTGATGTCGAAGGTAATGTCCGCAGGGCCGCAGGAGGTGGACCAGCCGTGGGCGGCGGTCTGGGTGTCGAGCTTGCTGAACCAGAACTTCTTGTCCGTGTCACTGGAGCTGTGTGAGTTGGACCAGGTGGTGCCGGAGGAGATCGAGGCCGTGTGCCACAGGTCGACTTCCGTCTTGGTGCACGAGGCCGACCAGTTCTCGTAGAAGGAGATCTTGGAAGTGATCGAATCCGGGTCTGCGCCCCAGATGTTGCTGTGGATGCTGGTCTGGAACAGGGCCCGGTTGGTGGAGACGTCGGAGGTCCAGTCGGTGTAGCCGACGTGGAGGGGGCCGGGGGTGGAGGCGGCGGGCTTGTAGAACGAGGTGTCGGGCCACTCGCTGTCGACGAACGCCCACGCCTGGACGGTGTCGGTCTGGCCGGAGGGCACGAAGGTGGGGTCGATGTAGACGGGGTAGACGGTGTCCTTGCCCGTCAGCAGCCGATGGTCGGGCGCGAGCCGTATCTTTCCGGCGTGGTAGGCGGCCTTCAGGCTGGTGGTACGGGCGGCTGTTCCGGGAGAGGCGGGGCTGGAGCTGACCGGGTCGCCGGTGCGGGTGTCGACGCTCTGGCCGGTCTGGGGGTTGGTCGCCTTCGGTGTGCCCGCGGCGGCATGGCGGGAGTCCCACATGGTGGGGGCGGTGGCGGAGAAGACGGTGCGTCCGTGGCGGTCCCTGGCGGTGATGTCGCCGGCCGTGTCGCTGGCCAGACTCACTCCGGTGGCCTTGGTGGACAGATTCAGGCCGGTGAGTGCGGGGTTCGCCGCGGCGGTGGCGTTCTTGACGACCAGTACCTCGCTGAACCCGCCGGTGTCCTGTGCGGTCACGGCGAGATCCACGTCAGGCAGCACACTGTGGTAGGTGGCGGTGGCGCCCGAGAGCGAGGGTGTTCCCAGCGTGAACGCGGCGGGCAAGGACACTGTCAGGGCTCCGTCGCCGGCCCGCATGGTGGCCAGCGGGATGTCCGTGCTGCCGCCGGACAGGGCCAGGGAACTGGTCGACACCTTGGGGGAGATGGTGCCGTCCGCTTGACGCACGAGCGTCGGATCCAGGCTCTTCCATCTCCCGTGCACCAGCTTGCGGACCGGGGCGATGGTCTGTCTGAGCGTCAGCGTGCCGTTCGGGTTCGCGGTGAGGGTTGAGGAGTCCGTGGTCGCGGCCGTCGCCTGGACCGGCTTGCCGGAGGCCCGTGCCTTTGCCAGGGCCTGATCCTCGCTCAGCCCCGGGGAAACGCCGGCCGAAGGGCGGCTGGCTGTGCTGGCGTGTGACGCAGATGTGGCCGCGTGCGCGATGCCGGGAAGCCCCACGGCGCCCGAGACGGCCAGGGCAGTGGCACCGACAATCATGCGGCGCGCCCAGGAACGGGGCAGAGATGTCCGCGAATTGTTTTGCATTTTCTTTCCCCCACTTATTCATGCTGATGGAAAAAAACCGCACTGTATGCCCCCGGCCCACACTGGACGACCTCACGCGAGGGTCAATGTCTCGCAAAATTGCCTCGGCGGTTTTCGTCGTCTGTCGATGCGCTCAGCCGCTGTGGAGTGGAGCTCGGATGCGGCGTTGGGCGCGGCCGGGTCGCGCCACGGTATGAGGATTTAATGGCCCCACGTGCGATTGTGTGACCCAGATCACGGCGTGTACATGCCGTGGATGTCCACTTCTGTTGAAGTTTGGCCATCTTCTCGGGCGGGTTCTTTCCTAACTCATTATTCATTTGGATTGAACCTTCATGTACTTCTTTCCGTCGGGAAGCAATCGCCGCAGCGGTAATAGAGGCTGGCGGTTGTTCGATATTTCGGCATGTCGTCATGGCGAGGGGGAAGCCGTGTCCGGTAGACGGGTGCGCGGAAACAGCGGAGTGGTAAAGGCGCGATACCGGCGCACGGCCGGGAGGCTTCTGGTCGGGTGGGCCGCGGTACTGGCCTGGTCCCTGTGCCTGAGCCTGGCCTTCGGATCGACAGCGACCGCGCTGACACCGTCCACTACGGCCGCGAAGCCGAAGGCGGACCTCGGTCGCTCAGTCACCGGTCTGAAGCCCGTTCCGCACAAGAGCGTGCATCTCTCCGCCGCCACCCGGCACACGGCAGTACCGACCCGGACGGCGTGGCCGGCCGCCAAGACAGGGACTTTGAAACTCGCGGCGCCGAAGCATTCAGCGACCACGGGCTCCAAGGCCACCGCGTCGGGAACACCGGTCTGGGCACGGGCGGTAGCACCCGGCAAGGGCACCTACACGGGCCCGACCACGCTGGGGGTCTCGGTGCAGTCGCGGACCCTGTCCACCCGGCTGGGTGTGTCCGGCCCGGTCTGGTCCCTCGCCACCAGCCAGAGCGCCGGTGCCGGTGCATCTGGCTCGGGCCGAGTGAAAGTGGGCCTGGACTACGGCGCCTTCCGCCAGGCCGTCGGCGGCAACTACGCCTCCCGGCTGCGACTGGTGACACTGCCCGCCTGCGCGCTCACAACCCCTCAGCTCGCCCGGTGCCGCAAGCAGACACCCCTGACATCCCTCAACGACCCCAACAACACAGCCGTATCCGCGGACCTCACGGTCGGCAGCACCGGCTCAGTCAAGAGCGCCGCCTCCACCAGCGTCAGCCAGGCCGCAGCGGGATCGGCGTCCTCGGCTGTCTATAGTGGTGCGGCCTCCAAGTCCGCGACGGCGCAGACAGCCTCGACCTCCGGCGCGGCCACCGTGATCGCGGCCACCGACTCCACCGGGCAGGAGGGCGGGGCCGGAGGGAACTACGCCTCGACCCTGTCGTCCGCGGGCTCCTGGGGGCAGTCAGGCTCGTCGGGCGACTTCACCTACACCTACAAGGTCGACTCGCCTGCGGCCTCGACCTCGCTAGCGCCGGACGCGTCGCTGTCCTACGACTCCGGCAGCGTCGACGGAAAGACCGCCAATACCCAGGCCCAGTCCTCCTGGGTGGGCGACGGGTGGACTACCCAGGACTCCTTCGTGGGGCAGGAGTTCACGCCCTGCGCCGACTCCCCGGAGGGCAGCGCCGGTTCGGTCACCACGACCGACGAGTGCTACGACGGCCCGATCTTGACCATGTCCCTCAACGGATCGTCGACTTCGATCGTCTACGACAAGGACACATCCACCTACAAGTTGTCCGACGACAACGGTGCGACGGTCACCAAGGTGACTAGCTCCTCGAACGGGTCGGGTACCTACGACACGTCGTACTGGGTGATCACGGAGCGGGATGGCACCAAGTACTACTTCGGCCGCAACGAGTTGCCCGGCTGGGCCTCCGGCGACGACGCGACGAACTCGGTGGACTCCGAGCGCGTGTACTCCGCGCACTCCGCTGACCCCTGCTACAACTCCACGGCCACCAGCAGCTTCTGCACCATGGCCTACAAGTGGCACCTGGACTACGTCACCACCCCCACCGGCGACGCGATGGCGTACTACTACAAGCAGGACATCAACTACTACGGCGCCTACAACGGGGCTTCCGAGGTTAAGTACGTGCGCGATTCCTACCTCGTGCACATCGATTATGGCTTCACCACCGCCACAGGCCCCTACGGCACCGTCCCCGACAAGATCGTCTACGGCACCTCGGTTCGCTGCACGTCCACCAGCAGCAACTGCGGCAGTTCGGAGACCTCCTCCAACGCCTCGTACTACCCTGACGTGCCCTACGACTTGGTCTGCGCCTCCGGAGCCACCTGTAGTTCGTACGGCCCCTCCTTCTTCTCCACCGTCCGGCTGACCTCGATCACAACGCAGCAGTACTCGGTCTCCTCCAGTGCGTATGTGACGGTCGACTCCTACGCCCTGACGCAGACCGAGCCGTCGACAGGTGATGCGACCAGCGCGACGCTGTGGCTCTCCTCGGTCCAGCGCACCGGCGCTGACACCACCGCGGGTGGCTCGACCTCGTCGATCCAGATGCCGGCGGTGAAGTTCACCGGCTCGGCGCTGGAGAACCGGGTCAGTACTTCCACCTACCCGGGCCTGTTCCGCTACCGCATCACCGCGATCACAAACGAACTGGGCGGGGTGACCGGGGTCTCCTACACACTGCCGACCGCCTGCTCGACCTCGGCCACACCGTCCTCGAACACTGCGTCCTGTTTCCCGGAGAACTGGACGCCCAGCGGTTACATCAGCCCGATGCTGGACTGGTTTAACAAATACGCGGTCCAGGAAGTCCTGGAGACCGACAGCACCGGCGGTTCGGCAGCCAAGGAGACCGACTACTCCTACAGCGGTGCGGCCTGGCACTACGACGACGACGAGACCACGAAGGCCAAATACCGCACCTACGGTCAGTGGCGCGGCTACCAGCAGGTGACCACCACCACCGGCAACGGCTCCGGCGACGCACAGACCAAGCAGGTCGACTCCTACTACCAGGGCATGGACGGCGACCGGCTCTCGGCCACCTCGAACCGCAGCGTGTCGCTGAGCGACTCCCAGGGCGGCAGCCACACCGACTCCGCCCAACTCAGCGGCCAGATACTGGAGTCCACCTCTTTCCTCGGCAACGGCGGAGGCGTCGACCACTCCACGATCACCTCGTACTGGATCTCCGCGGCCACCGCGACCCGCACCCGCTCCGGGCTGCCGGACCTGACCGCCAACGCTACGAGCACCGCCGAGGCATGGACCCGGCAGCGGCTGACCGACGGCGGCACCACCAGTTGGCGCTACACCGAGACCGACACCACGTACGACGCGACCCGCTCCGACGACGACTTCGGCCTGCCGACCTACGCCTACACGCACACCGTGCCGGCCAGCACCGCCTACGACCAGTGCACTGCCACCACGTACGCCCCGGCCAACACCAGCGCCAACATCGTCGGCCTGGTTTCCGGCGCCGAAGTGGACTCGGTTGCCTGCTCGGGCTTCAGCGAGGGATCCGTCACCTCTGTCCCCGACGGACTGAACACCCTCGGCGCACCTACCAGCGTCAACCGTCCTGACCAGGTGGTCTCCGCCACCCGGACGCTTTACGACGACACCGCCTTCTCCACCGCCTTCCCGCAGGCCGCCGCCCCGACCATGGGCCTGGTCACGATGACCCGCAAGGCCACCGACTACGGTTCGGGCGCCTTCACCTGGCGCACCACCGCGAAGAACACCTACGACAGCACCTACCACCGCCTGTCCAGCACGGCCAACGGCAACGGCAATACCACCACGACCGCCTATACGGTCAACTCCGCCTACCTGACCACCGGACAGACCGTCACTGAACCCACCGTGAGCGGTGTCGCCCACACCACCAGCTCGACACTGGATCCGGAACGCGGGCTCACACTCACCAGCACTGATGCCAACCATGTGGTGACGACCGTCCAGTACGACGCGCTGGGCCGGGCGACGTCGGTGTGGAAGAACTCGCGCGCCACCACCGCACTGGCGAACCTGACCTACACCTACACCCTGTCCAGCACCTCCCTCTCGGGCGTGGTGACCAACACCCTCAACGACAACAGCGGCTACCTCACCTCGGTCAGCATCGAGGACTCCCTCGGCCGCACCCGCCAGACTCAGACCTACACGCCGCAGGGCGGCCGTCTGATCGACGACACCCTGTACGACTCGCGCGGCTGGACGGCGAAGAAGAACACCGACTACTGGGACTCCGCCACCACACCGACACTCGGGCTGAAGTCGGTGGCCGACAACCAGGTCGCCGAGCAGGACGTGTTCACCTACGACGGTCTCGGTCGGCAGGTTTACGACATCTCCGAGAAGAACGCGGTGATCGTCTCCACCACGACCACGGTCTACAACGGCGACGCCACCACCGTCATCCCGCCCGAAGGCGGGGTCACCAAGACCACGCGCACCGACCCGGCCGGCCGCACCAGCGAACTCGACGAGTACACCGCCGCACCCACACTGACCACGCCGCTGAACCTCGCCACCGGAGTCTTCTACCTCACCGGGGGCACCAAAACCGCGACCACTTACGGGTTCGACGGCCACAACCAGCAGTCCACCACCACCGACGCCAAGAACCAGGTGTGGACCAGCACTTACGATCTGGCCGGCGAGGTGGTCTCCAAGACCGACCCCACCGCCGGAACGACCTCCGCCATGACCTACGACGCGGACGGCAACCTGCTGCAGGCCCAGGACTCCCGCGGCCAGTACGTCTCCTACACCTACGACGCGCTCGACCGTAAGACCGGCCAGTACGCCGCCTCCACCGCCGGCCAGACCGCCTACGCTTCCACCAGCTCACCGGGAAACCAGACCGCGGCCTGGGTCTACGACAACTCCAACACCGCGATCTCCGGTATGACCTACCCGGTCGGGCACGTCACTACCGCCACCTCCTATAGCGGCGGCTATGCCTACGTACAGCAGGCGGTGAACTTCAACGTCTTCGGTGAGTCCCTGGGCGAGGAGACGATCGTTCCCCCGGGTGCGCAGGGCACCGCGCTGGGCAAGACCTGGAAGATCACGCACTCCTACACCAGCGTGAACGGTCTGCTGTGGACCGACGGTTACGCCCTCGGCGGCGGCCTGCCAGCGGAAACCGTCACCCATGGCTACAACAACGACGACGAACTCAACGCCGTCGTAGGAACCTATAGCTACGTGCAGAGCACTGCCTACAGCGCCTACAACCAGGTCGCTCAGGTCCAGCTCGGCTCTTCCACCTCCTACGCCACCGTCACTGACGGCTACGACGCACACACCGGGGACCTGACGGACCAACTCGTCACACGCTCCAGCACCACCCCCGCCACCATCGACGAGACCGCTTACACCTACGACCTCTCCGGCAACATCACCCACCAGACCGAGACCCGCTCCGGCTCCAGCACCACGGCCGAAACCCAGTGCTACACCTACGACACCCTCGACCGCCTCACCACGGCCTGGACCACGGCCTCAACCGCCACCAACACCTGCGACACCACGCCCACCAGCAGTAACCACAGCACTGTCGGAGACGGCATCACCGGCGGTACCTACTGGACCAGCTGGACCTACGACGACATCGGCAACCGGCTCACCCAGACCCAGCACACCGTCTCCGGCACCGGCAGCGACACCCTCACCACCAGCGGCTGGTCCAGCAGCCAGCCCAACACCATGACCAGCACCACAACCACAGGCGGCTCGACCGGCTCAACCAGCTACGTCTACGACGCCGCCGGAAACACCACCACCCGCGACACCAGCACCGGCGACCAGACCCTCCTCTGGAACAACGCCGAGCAGCTGACCAGCGTCTCCAACAGCACCACGGGCACCGCCACCAGCTACATCTACGACGCAGAGGGCAACCTCCTGCTGCAGATAGACCCCACTACGACCACCCTCTATCTCGGCAGCGAACAGATCACCCTCAACGACTCTGCCGGCACCGCCACCGGCGTGCGCTATTACAGCGCCCCCGGCGGCACCACCATCGTCCGTACCGGCACCGGCACCAATTACGGCTTCGAACTCGCCGCCGACCAGCACGGAACCAACAGCCTCTACCTCGACTACACCGCCCAGACCCCCACCTGGCGCCAGTTCGACCCCTACGGCAACACCCGTGGGACAACGACCACCTGGGCCGACAACCGCACCTTCCTCAACAAAACCACCGACACCACCACCGGTCTCACCGATATCGGCGCCCGCGAATACGACCCCACACTCGGCCGATTCATCAGCCTCGACCCCGTATTCATTGCCACCAGCCCACAAGAGCTCGGCGGATACACCTACGCCGGCGACAACCCCGTCAGTGGGAGCGACCCCACCGGCCTGTGCATGGCGGACATCTGCGGTGTCGGCACACCGAAGGGCAATGTGGTCGGCGGTTCGAGCGGCATCATCACCGACGGGCCCGTCGACCCCGGATACAACAGCGCAGGCTACTGCCACAATGGCTCATGCGGCCGGACCCACTACAACACGAGCTGGGGCACAGCACACAGCGGATCCAACTCCTCGACGACGACCGCATCGACGAAGGCCGCCGAAGCCGCCAAGGTGGCGGCACAGCGGGAGGCGGCGGCCAAGAAACGCGCCGCCGCCATGCACGACGACAGCATCCGGAACAGCACGGTCGAATGGATCCACAGAAATGCCGGATGGATGGGCGACGTACACGAGACCGGCAATGCGATCGGAGTGGGCGCCGATGCGTTCGCGGCAGGTTGTGAGCTTGCCAGTTGGGGTATTTGTACCGTGGCGGCAGTCCCGGCGGAAGCTGTTGGGATAGGGGCATTTGCGGTAGGTGGTTTGTTCGACATACCACTTGTAGTCGACGGGTGCGACCGCTATGGCAACTTCCACAGCTGCTACCAGGCGTCTCTGGGCTTGGTTGAAGATATGGTGGGCATCGGCTTTGTGCCAGGATTGAAATCCGCCCTTAATGACGGAGTTGTGGCAAGGGGAGGGAGCTGGGTCGGAGGACAGGCAACAAGGGCAGGAAGGTGGATTGGGGGCCTGTTCCGATCGTCAGGCGCGTGATGACGTGAGGGTTGAGTGAGATGATCTTCTGCGCTGTCGGTGCCCCTGTTCGGGGGCGGTGTAGCGGATCCTGCAGGAGGGGGTGGGCGTGGAATCAAATTGAGTTGTCGGGTGTAGTCAATATCGAAAGTGCCGGGGTAGAGATTCACGTATCCCGCAAATGGAATGGCGGTGATTCTTGATGGCAGGCGGACGGTCAGTGCGGCCGAACGGTGTGAACGTAATAGTTTCCGTTCCGAAAAGCTGGATCTGGACGGCAAGTGTCCTCTGTACTGCCTTCATGGAGGTCATAGCCTGGACCCGATTGGAGACTTTCCTTTCCATCCTGTGGGTGGTAATGAATGTCCTTCTGTTGTTCCTTTCCGTGACCATCGCGTTCTCGCATGCGAGCGTAATTGACCATACCTTGACCGTCGATAATTTCACCTCTAAGGAATCCGTCAACCTTGACGAATTGGCGTATGTCAGCGCCGAGCGAAAGGGGAAGGGGAATGGCTGGGTGATCGTATTGACCGACAAGGGCGGGGCGCGGGCGAATTTGAAACTAAACGGAATTCGCGCCGTGGATCGTCGCCTTCTGCTCGAAGCGTTGACGCGATTCATTGAACGCGACCAGGTAGATAAGCGTGGGCCGCTGGCGCAGGTCATGCGGGAAAATTCTTGGTTTCCGCGTGAAGGCAGGCGCTCCTGACATCGCTGAACCCCGATCCGCCGGTCGCTGATCGCGGGCGCATGGCCGGAAGGTCACCGTCGAGCAGCGCGGGCGTACGGCGTTGTCAGCGGCCGCTGCGGCCGTAGAGGAGGCAGAACAGGCGCTCCGAGCTGCAGGGTGCGTCCGGGCGGACGCCCGGCACGGAGGCGGAAGGCGGTTGGTTGTGACGCGGTGGAGGGACGGACAGGTCTTCGGCCGGATGCTCATCCTGGGCTTCGCCGTCTTCGGAGTATGGACTCTCTGGCATAGCTCCGATCTATCCTTCTTCAAAGTATCGGCTATGGCCGGAGCCTTTTCGCTGCTTGTGCTGTACGCCTTGAGTCATCTGCGACCTGGGGTGCGCAGCGAGCGCGATGCGCTCGTTGTTAGGAATTTCTCCGCCACATACACGATTCCCTGGGCAAGTATCCGAGACGTGGATGTGAAGGCAGGGCGGGGCGTTCACGTCCGCATCGAAGGTCGGGAAAAGCCGCTGTCGCTTGAAGCATTCAACGGATGGCCCGCTGTCGGAAGAGCTGTACGCATCCGTGATGAAATCGACGTGGCGCGGCGCGCCAGTGTTGGGGAGCCCAGTGGCGAAGTGGTCGAGGAGCCGTCCCGTGGCTACACGGAGTTGGTTCTCGTCATTCTGATCGTCATCATGCTCGGTGTGTATTTGTTCGAAGGTGCCCGCTGGCTCATTGACCGTTAGCACGGTGGTCCGTTTCGTGGCCGGAGTCCCCTGTGTGCTCTGGGGTGAATAATCATATCCCGGACGTGGTGTACGGCTGACGCTACGTGAGGCGTCAGCCGTGGTGAGGTACGCCCCGGATTCTGGACACCTCCTTCCCGGATCCAGCGATCCCGTCTTTCAAGAGATATCCACAATTTGAGGCAAACCTCACTTCTTTGAGTGGGGTCCAGAATCTCTCTGCGGTCGCGTTGTCGAAGCGCGATCCGGTGTGTCCGCAACTGTTCCGCAGTCCCAACTGCCCCTATTCTGCCGCCGAATTGGGTCGAGGTGTATTCGCTTCCGCAGTCGCTGAGCCCCTTTCGAGTTGGCAGTGCTGACCGCGAGTTGTGTCCGTGCGCTACTAACTTTGGTTACATAGCTCGTGATTGACCGTTCAAGAAGACTTTTCTTAGCAACGATGTTTAGCTTGTGGCTACGGCCGCAGAGGCTTCGCCCCAGCAGCTGGGGTGGAGCCTCTGCGCGTTGGAAGGGAAATCCGCTGCGCGCGGGTTCGAACCCTGTCCTTGAACTGGCGCGATCGTCCTCCATTTCTTCAGTTCGATCCTGCCGGGCCTCATTGAGGCCGACTTGAGGCCGCAAGGACAGGAACAGACTGACAAGGGCTGACTAGCCCCAACATGGATAACCGCATCTGACGCGTAAATAGCAGCAGGTCAGGGTGGGTGTAGGCAGGGCTGGGTGCCCGGTGGCCGTGGTGGCGCCGGGTGCCGTGGCTCGGGTCGGTCAGGCTGTGCCTTCCAGCGGGTTGAGGGTGACGGTGTAGCCGAGCTGGTTGAGCGCGTTGATCGCGCGGTGGGTGGCGCGTTCGGGGTCGCGCCGGGCGAAGTAGGTGCCGCCGAGTTCGCAGTAGGGGACGTTGTCGGTGAGCATGTGCCAGATTGCGGTGATGATCGAGTGCTCGACGGCGACCAGGGCCCGGAGCGGACCGCGGCGGGCGGTCAGGCGTTTGTACCGGGCCTGCAGGTAGGTGTCCTTGGTCCTCACGGCGCCGAACGCGGCGAGGCCGAGGGCGCCTTTGAGATACGGGTTGCCGGGCCGGACCCTGGTGTTCTTGGTGCGGCCGGCGGACTCGTGGTGGCCGGGGCAGACCCCGGCCCAGGAGGCGAGGTGCTTGGCGGAGGCGAACCGGCTCATGTCGCTGCCGGTCTCCGCGATGATCACCTCGGCGACGGCCCGGTTGATCCCGGGGACGGTGTCCAGGAGGTCGAGTGCGGGACGAAAGGGGGCCATCGCCTCCTCGATCCGCTGGTCCAGCTGCCGGATCGCGTCGGTGAGCTGGTCGTAGTGGTCCAGGTGCAGCCGGGTCAGGAACGCGTGGTGGGCGCGGAAGCGCCCGGTCAGGGCCTCGGTGAGCTCGGGGATCTTGTTGCGGAGCTTGCGCCTGGCCAGCTGGGCGAGGACCTGCGGGTCGCGTTCCCCGGAGGTCAACGCCTCCAGCATGGCGCGGCCGGAGACGCCCATGATGTCGGAGGCGACCGCGGACAGTTTGATCCCGGTGTCCTCCAGCAGTTTCTCCAGGCGCTGCACGATCTGTCCGCGCTCGCGGGTCATCTGGGTGCGGGCCCGGGTCAGGTCCCGTAGTTCGCGCACCGGTTGGGGTGGCACGAAGGAGGGGCGGACCAGTCCGTGGGCGCCGAGCTGGGCCAGCCAGGCGGCGTCGGAAACGTCGGTCTTGCGGCCTGGCAGGTTCTTGACCTGCCGGGCGTTGACCAGGATCACGTTCAGGCCCTCGGTCAGCACGTAGTAGAACGGTTTCCAGTAGTCCGAGGTCGCCTCGATCACCACCAGCGTGACCCGTGCGGCGAGCAGATGGTCCCGCAGTTCCAGGACCGCGTTCGTCGTCGATCCCCACGTCGTGGTCTCGGTCGTGAAGGACCCCCGCCGCTTCGAACTCGGGGTGCGGACGCACGCTTTGGCGTCCTTCTTGCTGATGTCGAGGCCGGCACAGCGTTCGTGCAGCACGTCCACGGTCTTGCCCCCTCCCTCGCCGGACGGCCGGTTACGCCGTTCCGGGAGGGCCAGGGCGAATCAGGAATTCTGACGCACGTGCTCACAGCAACACTCCACGGTTCCCGTGGTCGGCCCCCAGCACCACGCTGACCTGCGAGCTCACCGGCATCACAGAAGCATCGGTTTCGGCCGGAACGAACTCTGCCAGCGTCCCGGACCGATACCAGCGCCGTCAGGGCAGACAGAAGCACCTCCAGCGCGCCACGGGATTTACCACGCCCCCGGCGCGCACCGAAGGTGCGCTGAGTCGCTGACCTGCGAAAACGTCAAGGATGAGCGTAGATCGGCAAGGGTCGCCAAGATCCTCAAAGGACTCATAATCCGTCGGCCGTGGGTTCGAGTCCCACCCGCCCCACCACGCACCTCCAATACCTTGCGGAAACGTCTCATCAGGTCCGTGAAATCAGGCCTTTGGGGTGCGTGTCCGGCCGATGCCGGCCAGGGCCAAGCTCACCTCTCCGCCGGGTGGATCACGGCGACAGGACAGTCCGCGCGGTGCAGGGCCACCCTGCTGACCGGGGTCGGCAGCAGACCCGTACGGCGGCTCCGGCCTCGCGCACCGATCACGACGAGCTGTGCTCGGGTGCTCGCCTCGACGAGCGCCCGGCTGAGCCCGCCCCGGACGCGGGCGCGGTGCGTGGTGACGTCCGGGTGCTTCCCGCTCTGCACGGACAGGGCTTCGGCGAAGGCGTTGTACGACCGGCCGTGCCACGCGGTCGTCCTCTCCAGCACGACCAGGTCCGTGCCACGTGCCGCCGCCTCGGCGTAGGCGAACTCCACCGCTTCCCGGACTTCCTGCGCGTGGCCGCCGACCAGCACGACGGGACCGGCCGGGTCCGGCCTGCCGCGCACCACCAGCATCGGCGTACGTCCGTGGGCCGCCAACTGCCCGGCGACCGAGCCACGTCGCAGCGACCCGGACCTGCCCGGCGGACGGCCGCCGACCACGAGGAGGGACGCCCCACGGGACTCGCACTCCAGCACCGCCACGGGGGAACCCATCAGGACCTCGTGCGTCACGCGGAGACGGGGCGCGACATGGACGGCCCATCGCTCGGCCTCGCTCAACGCGCCCTTCACCACTCGGCACGCCCCCGCTCCGCTCCGGTCCCAGGGCGGAACACCGGGTGACACCTGGGCTGTCGGCCACTCATAGGCGTGCGCCAACCGGAGTTCCACCCCGATGCGATCGGCCTCGTGCGCCGCTGCCTCCACCGCGGGCATCCCTGACTGCGAGCCATCGACTCCCACTACGACCGGGCCGCTCATGACGGTCCTCCCTTCACCACACGTCGTCTCGGAACCCTGGGCGCCTCGCGCGGCGTTCGCCGGCGGGCGACCGGGTGCTGCCGGATCCGTGACCTCGCGGTGCCGGCCCGGCAGCACCCGGCTTGCTCCCCAGGACTCAGACTCGCCCCGGCGCCGCGCACCCGACAGGGCCGGACGGGTACCCGAAGCGGGCCGTCCGGCCCTGACTCGGCTCCCTGCCACGGCAGGAGACGAAGGGTCAGCAGACGGAGGAGCAGATGGAGAAGCAGAAGACGAGGAGGGGAAGACGGAGAGTCAGGAACGGGGCGACAGGGCCGCGAGCGGCGGGGCGGTGAGGGGCGTGCGGTTACTCCGTCGGCACCGGGACCCGCCACACCACCGTGGTGCCGCCGCCGTCGGGACTGCCCAACTCCAGCTCCCCGCCCAGCTGTTTGGCCCGTTCCGTCATGTTCCGCAGCCCGCTGCGGCGGCCGTCCGCCGGAATGCCGGCGCCGTTGTCGGTGACCGTCAGCCGGACCTGGTGGGAGTCGGCGGTGATGGAGATGTCGGCACGGTCGGCGTGAGCGTGTCGGGCGATGTTGGTGAGGGCCTCGGAGAGGACGGCCATCAGGTGGTCGGCGGTCTCGCGCGGCACCCGGGTCTCCACCAGTCCCTCCATCCGCACGCTCGGCGCGAAGCCCAACACCGGAGCCGCCTCGCCCACGACGCGCATCACACGTGCCCGCAGGCCGTCCCCGCCGGTGCCTCCCCGTGAGCGCAGCCCGAAGATCGTCGACCTGATGATCTTGATGGTCTCGTCGAGGTCGTCCACCGCGCGTACGACACGTTCGGCCGCTTCGGGGTGGTCGATGAAGCGGCTCGTGCTCTGGAGGGTCATGCCCGTGGCGAAGAGCCGTTGGATGGCGAGGTCGTGCAGGTCCCGGGCGATGCGGTCGCGGTCCTGGAGCACCGCGATCTCCTGTGCGTCCCGGCGCCGTTCGGCCAGTTCCATCGCGATGGCCGCCTGCGCGGCGAAGGCCTGCAAGGTCTCGGTCTCCGTCGACGTGAACGGCTGCCGCCCGGTTTCGCGCGCCAGGAGGACGACGCCGCGCACGCCCGCCTCGCCGGTGCCGATGGGGAGGGCCACGGCGGGGCCGAGTCCCCCGAAGCGGGGTGGCTCCAGGGAGATGCGTCCGTCGTGGCCGACGTCAGGGCTGGTGACAGGGGTGGCGCCGGAGAAGGCCAGGCCCATCAGACTGCGGTCCATGGAGAGTACGAGCCCTTTGTGGGCCTCGGCGTCCATACCGACGGCGATCTCCACGGCCAGCGACCCAGTGTCCTCCATCGGCAGGGCGACCGCCGCGAGGGCGGAGCCCGTGATCTCGCCGGCCCGCTCGGCGATCAGGGCGAGGACCTTGGTGCGGGAGTCGCCGGACATCAGGCTGTGGGTGATCTCCGCGTTCGCCCGCAGCCAGCGTTCCCGCAGCCGGGACTCCTCGTACAGACGGGCGTTGTCGATCGCGACGCCGGCCGCCACCGCCAGCGTGGACAGGACCGACTCGTCCTCGTCGTCGAAGTGCGCTCCGGCACGCTTCTCGGTCAGGTACAGGTTGCCGAAGATCTGGTCACGTACCCGGATGGGGACCCCGAGGAAGGTGTTCATCGGCGGGTGGTTGGCAGGGAAGCCGTACGAGGCCTGGTGCTCGGAGATCTTCACGAGGTGCAGCGGCTCGGGGTGGCGGATCAGCTCGCCGAGGATGCCGTGGCCCTCCGGATACGGGCCGATGCGGGCGATCTGCTCCTCGGTGACCCCGATCGTGTGGAAGGCGGACAGCCGCGCGCCGTCGGGACCGATCACGCCGAGCGCCGCGTACTCGGCGTCGACGAGCACCGCGGCGGCCTCGACGATGCTGTGCAGGACCTGCTCCAGCTCCAGCTCCCTGCCGACGGAGAGCACCGCCTCCAGCAGGCTGTGCACCCGGTCGCGGGTGCCGCGGGCCGCGTCCAGCCGCGCCTGGAGCTCCTCCAGCAACTCGTCCAGCTTCAGCTGCGGCAGCCGTACGCGGGCCTCACGGGCCTCTTCGGGGCTTCCCACCTGTGTCTCCTCGGGCCTGGGGGCGGGCGGGCACCGGCCGCGCCGGACACAGGTCACGCTACCGGCGCGCAACGCGCGGTGGTATGGAATCGGCTTCCGTACCACCTGCTGGTGCGGAAGCCGGGTTCACCGGCCGACCGGGGTCGCACCAGGGCCGTCCGGTCTCCGATCAGGGCCCATCGGCTCTTTGTCCGGGCCGTGGCCGAGGAGACAGTGGAGGCAGAAGCGGCACCGATCCCCCGCGGTGTCGCTCCGCCGCATATCCGGCGATCCGAGGAAACGAGTACCGAACGGTACGGAATCCATCATGGTCAACGACGACAACCGACCGATCCCTTCGAGGCCCCGCCGCCGCGTCGAGCTGGACAGCGTGTCGTTGGGGAGGATCGTCTTCACCCGGCACGCGCTGCCGACCGTACGCCCGGTCAACCACGTCCTGGACCACGGCGACATCGTCATCCGCACCCACGATGGTTCGGCCGTGGGTGGAGAGGGACATGGATCGCACGATCCGTATCCGCCCCGGCCTGGTCACCGGCGTCCTGCTCACGCCGACGGCCGGTCAGCCCATGGGGACGAGGACGACGGGGCAGTGTGAGTGGTGCAGGAGGGTGTGCGCGACCGGGCTCAGGTGGCCGCTGTGCCGCCCGCCCGGCCGACGCGATCCGATGACCACCACGGAGGCGTCCCGGGTGGCGTCCACCAAGGCCTGCGCCGGAGCCGTGCGGACCGTCCGGTTCCCGACCTCGACCCCGGGGTGCTGGCCCTGTGTCCCGGCCATGGCGAAGCGCGCCACGGGGCCGTACAGGACACGCAGGCGCACACCGCGCGACTCCGCCTCGTCGAGGGCGTAGCGGGCAGCCTCCGTATCGGTGTCGGTCGCTGGACCGAGCAGCACGTCGCGGTGGTCGTCGTAGGGGCGTTCCCCGCGTACGACCATCAACGGGCCCCGCGCCTGCGCGGCGAGGCGCGAGCTGACCGCGCCGCACACCCGCCCGGCGAGCTCGCCGAGCCCCCGGGTGCCGACGACGGTGAGTACCGCGTCCGCGCTCTCGCGGGCCAGCGCCCGCACGGCGCCGTCCTCCACGGCCCTGGTCTCCACGGGCACGGCGGGATGGCGTTCGCGCACACGGGAGGCGGCGGACGCCAGAATCGGACCGGCTTCGTCGCGGTCGGGAACGGCGTACACCACACGCAGCGTGGCGCCGCGCCGTGCCGCTTCCTCCGCGGCCCGGTCCAACGCCCGTACGGAGACCAGTGAGCCGTCCACTCCGACGACCACGTGGTGGAGAGTCATGGGCCTGCTTCCCTTCGGTGCGCGGCGCGAGCCGGGAGAGTGCTTCCAGTGACGATGCTCGTCGTCCGCCGGCGCGCGGGACAGGAGCCGTCGGGGCACGTCAGAACGCCGAACGGCCCGTGGGGACAGGGCCGTTCGGCGTTCGGCGAGCTTGAGGGCCGTCCGCCGGGGCCGTGCCGCAGGACGTGCCGGTCACAAGGTGATCCGGCGTCCGGTGACGGTCTCCGGCTCGACCCGCACCCACAACTCCCGTCCGCCTCCCGGCCACGGCCCGCTGTGGGCGCCGGCCGCGAGCCGGCACGCCTCGTCGGGGTCCGTCACCCTTCGCGCGCGCCCTCGTACGAGCACGCTCCAGCCCCGGCTGAACGCGTCGTCGATACGGTCGACCTCGAAGGCCACCGGGTGGTCGGCGGCCAGCGACGGCGTCGAACCGGCGGCCGTCCGGAACACGATCGCGCCGTCGACGACGCTGTAGTTGACCGGCACGACGACCGGCCCCGAAGCGGTCGACACCGCGATCCTTCCCACACCGTGCGTACCGAGCAGGGACCTGCACTCGCCGGTGTTCAGCTCGGTGAACTCGGCGCTGGGAGCGGCCTGTTCGGGCCCGGGCGGCAGGTGGTCGGCTCCGCCCGACAGGTGCGACAGCGTGGTCTCCAGGACGGCGGCCAGCCTCAGCAGCGCGCCTCTGTTCGGCGCTGCGCCGGGATGCTCCTCCAGGTGCTTCAGGTAACTGGGCGCCATGTCCGCCCGGTTGGCCGTCTCCGGTCGGCTCAGGCCCAGTTGTGCGCGCCGCGCGGCGAGGCGGCGGCCCAGGTCTCCCCGGGGTTGTTCCGCCGCTGTGCCGGCGTCGGTCCGTGTCCGTTCGGGCATGGTCGTCACATCCCTGCTTGCTCGGCCGCTCAGCCGGGGCGCGGCGGCGAGGTCCCGGCTGCCCGTTCGAGGCCGCCATCGCGTGTGCGCCGCATTCGCCCCTCACCTCCAGCCTGACCTGTGCCGAGGGAGACCGCTTGGGCCGCTCGGGCTCCCGGTCCGACCGAACGGGCCTGCCGCGTACCGCGGGCACCGGGGCCACCTGCCCCGGCCGCGGGGACCGTTCGGCCCTTCCGGCCGGCGTCCCGGCTCGATGTACGGGCCTCGGATCCGCACCCCGGTCCGGTGCTGGACCTGCGTCCCGTGTCGTTCATCGACTGCGCGGGCCTCGGCGTCCCGTGCCGGACCCGGAAGCGGGTCAGGGCGCGGAGCAACCCGCTGCGGCGTCGGGACGACATCGTCGAGGCCTGGATCGGTTCGGGCCGTGTGGACCGTGATCGCGGTCGCGGCATGGTCGTAGGCCTGGTTACGGCGCACGGCGCACGGCGCACGGCGCCGACGTGACCTTCGCACAGCAGCGCGCCGAGCGGCGTACCCGCACGTTCACAACTGCCCGGTGGGTCGGGCGACTTCGGCTCACCGGCAGGAAGGCACCCGTCCCCGCGAAGACACCCTCCCCGCAGAGAGAGGCACACCGTCATGGAACGCGTCATCGTCTCCTACGCGGACGGCTCGGTGAACGGCCGGGCCGTCATCCGCCGGGCCGCGCAGGAGGCCTCACTGCGCGGGCTGCCGTTGCGGGACGTCCATGGCTCGCCGCCCGATGTCCCGGACGCGACGAGGCTCGCCGTGGCGGCCGTGTCGGGGCTGGATGCACCCGCCTTCTCGGCCCACCCCCTCGTGGCCGACGCGCTGCGGCCGTGGCGGGAGAAGTGTCCCGAGGTGCGTGTGCTGGAGGATGTCCGGCTGTTCGCTCCGGCCGGTGCCCTGGTCGAGCGGTCGACGGGCGCCGGGCTGGTGGTCGTGGGCCGGCGTTCGGAGAGCGAGCCGGGGACGATCGCGCGTGTGCTTGTGCGCGACGCTCGGTGCCCCGTCGCCGTAGTGCCTTCGCAGACCCACCCCCTACGCCGGGACGAGGACGGTGAGCCATTCCGCTTCGCGGGGCCGGTACCCGTAGCGGTCCCACAGCCCCGACACGATCGCCGGGACGTGGGCGGCCCCGTAGACGACGGCCACCCGGAACCGCTCGTCGCCGTGCTCCGCCTCGATCTCGCCCAGAGCGTCGAGCAACCGCCGGTCGCGCCGATCGGTCATCGCGTGCTCCACCGGACTGTCGGCCAGCATCTCCGCCCGCAGTGTCGACGGCAGATCCTCGATCTCCCCGTCCACGTCGAGGAAGGCGCGCGGACCGCGCAGCGCGAACACCAGGCCCATCACCGGGGCCCCGACCATGAGCAGCAGATACATCCACCGCGGCAGCGTCCTCAGGTCCGCCATCGCCTCCGCCGCGGTGACATCCGGGTTGACGACCGGTACGCCTTCCGGAAGCAGCAGGTCCTCGCGCTGCTCCTGGAGGCCGTTGCGCCGCCGGCGCGGCGCGAACCGGTAGGCGAGCGTGAGGGCACTCACCCCCGCGGATCTCCCCCGGATCCCCTCAAGGACGACGAGATCGCACTCCCTCAGCCTGAGGCGGACCTGGGAGTAGAACGTCGGCGACGCCACATGCACCATCGGGAAGATCACGAACTCAAGCGGCGACCCCTTCCGCCGCATGGTGATCACGGCGGATCTCACGGCATACCCGGTCACCTCGATGATCTGCATGATCCCCCCCCCGCGAACCCCGCCCGGCTGCGCTCCCACCCGCACCAGGACACGAGCCCGACCAGACCCGCGGTTCCCTGACGAGTGGTCGTATGCGATCCATGCCCGCGGGGGTCCTCGGGATGTGTCAGTCGTCGGCGACCAGTGCCGTCAGGTCGAGGAGGCGGTTGGTGTAGCCCCACTCGTTGTCGTACCAGCCGAAGACCTTGACCAGGGTGCCGTGCGCCTGGGTGAGGGCGGGGTCGAAAATGCAGGACGCGGGGTCGCCGATGACGTCGCGGGAGACGATCGGGGCCTTCGTCACGCGGAGGATGCCGTTGAGCGGGCCGTCCGCCGCCTCGGCGAAGGCCGCGTTGACCTCCTCCGCCGTCGTCTCGCGGTTCAGGACGACCGCGAGGTCGGTGAGCGAGCCGTCCTCCACGGGGACGCGCACCGCGATGCCGTCCAGGGCTCCCGCCAGCTCGGGCAGTACCAGGCCGACGGCACGCGCGGCCCCGGTGCTGGTCGGGATGATGCTCAGGGCGGCCGAGCGGGCCCGGCGCAGGTCCTTGTGCGGGGCGTCGAGGAGGGACTGGTCGTTGGTGTAGCCGTGGATGGTGGTCATCATGCCGCGCTCGATGCCGAAGGTCTCGTGCAGCACCTTCACCATCGGGGCCACGCAGTTGGTGGTGCAGGACGCGGCCGAGACGATCCGGTCGCGGTGCCGGTCGTACGTCGTGTCGTTGACGCCCATCACGATGGTGGCGTCCGCGTTCTTGCCGGGCGCGGACAGCAGCACGGTGTGGGCGCCCGCCTTCAGGTGCAGGGCGGCGGAGTCGCGGTCGCGGAAGCGGCCGGTGGACTCGATCACGACGCTCGCGCCGTAGTCGGACCAGTGCAGGGCGGCCGGGTCGCGTTCGGCGCTGACGGCGATGCGCCGGCCGTCGACGGTGATCGAGCTGTCGTCGTGGGTGACCTCGCGTCCGATGCGGCCGAACGTCGAGTCGTACTCCAGGAGATGGGCCAGGGTGGCGGGCGAGGTGATGTCGTTGATCGCGACCACCTCGACGTCCTGGGTGCCCGCCTCGGCTCGGTCGAGTGCGACGCGCAGATAGGTGCGACCTATCCGGCCGAAGCCGTTGATGCCGACACGTACGGTCATGGCGGTGAACTCCTTTGCTGGGTAAGGGGTTTCAGGCGTTCCAAGTCCAGTCGGCGACCTCGGGCAGGTCGGTGCCGTGCTCGCGGATCCAGGCGTGGTGGCGGGTGCGGGCGTCGGCCATCTGCTGGCGTACGGCGGCGGCGCGCACGGCGAGGCCGGGGACGCGGTCGATGACGTCCATGACGAGGCGGTAGCGGTCGAGGTCGTTGCGGACGACCATGTCGAACGGTGTGGTCGTGGTGCCGGACTCCTTGTAGCCGCGCACGTGCAGGTTGGCGTGGCCGGTGCGGCGGTAGGCGAGGCGGTGGATGAGCCACGGGTAGCCGTGGTAGGCGAAGATGACCGGCTTGTCGGTGGTGAACAGGCCGTCGTACTCGAAGTCGCTCATGCCGTGCGGGTGTTCGTCGCGGGGCATGAGCCGCGTCATGTCGACCACGTTCACGACGCGGACGGCGAGGCCGGGCAGGTGGCGGCGCAGCAACTGGGCGGCGGCCAGCACCTCCAGGGTGGGAACGTCACCGGCGCAGGCGAGGACGACGTCGGGTTCGTCGCCGTTCTCGGTGCCCGCCCACTCCCAGATCCCGGCGCCGCGCGCGCAGTGGGCGCGGGCCTGCTCCATGGACAGCCAGTCGAAGCAGGGCTGCTTGCCCGCGACGACCACGTTGACGTAGTCGCGGCTGCGCAGCACGTGATCCGCCACCGAGAGAAGGGTGTTGGCGTCCGGCGGGAGGTAGACCCGGACGACCTCGGGGCTCTTGTTGAGGACGTGGTCGACGAAACCCGGGTCCTGGTGCGAGAAGCCGTTGTGGTCCTGGCGCCAGACATGGGACGTCAGAAGGTAGTTGAGGGAGGCGATGGGTGCCCGCCACGCCAACTCCCTCGATGTCTTCAGCCACTTGATGTGCTGGTTGACCATCGAGTCGACGATGTGGACGAAGGCCTCGTAGCAGGAGAACAGTCCGTGCCGGCCGGTCAGCAGATAGCCCTCCAGCCAGCCCTGGCAGGTGTGTTCGGACAGGATCTCCATCACGCGGCCGTGCCGGTCCAGGTGTTCGTCGACCGGCAGGAACCCGGCCTGCCAGGCCTTGCCGCTGGCGTTGAAGACGGCCTGGAGGCGGTTGGAGGCGGTCTCGTCCGGGCCGACGACACGGAAGTCACGGCTCGCCGCGGTGTCGTGCATGACCCTTTCCAGGAGGTCGCCCAGGATGCGCGTCGGCTCGTGCAGGGTGGTTCCGGGCTTGTCGACGGGCACCGCGAACTCGTCGAGCGACGGGACCGGCAGGTCCCGTAGGAGGAGACCGCCGTTGGCGTACGGGCTGGAGCCGAGGCGCTTGGCACCCTCGGGCACGCAGGCGAGGACGTCCGCGACGGGCCGGCCCTCGGCGCCGAACAGCCTCTCCGGGTGGTAGGAGCGCAGCCACGCCTCCAACTGCCGTAGATGCTCCGGGTTTTCGCGCACCTCGGACAGCGGGACCTGGTGCGCTCGCCAGGTGCCCTCGACCGGGACGCCGTCTACCTCGGCGGGTCCGGTCCAGCCCTTGGGCGTACGCAGCACGATCATGGGCCAGTGCACGCGGTCGGTCACGCCGTCCTCGCGGGCGGACTGCTGCATCACGGCGATGCGGTCCAGCGCGTCGTCGAACGCGGCGGCCATCGCGCGGTGCACCTGGAGCGGGTCGTCGCCGGTGACGTGGATCGGGTCGTGGCCGTAGCCGCGCAGCAGTTCGTCGAGTTCGGACTCGGGGAGGCGGGACAGCACGGTCGGGTTGGCGATCTTGTAGCCGTTGAGATGGAGGATCGGCAGGACCGCGCCGTCGTGGACGGGGTCGAGGAACTTGTTGGAGTGCCAGGCGGCGGCGAGCGGGCCGGTCTCCGCCTCGCCGTCGCCGATCACGCAGGTGACCAGGAGGTCCGGGTTGTCGAAGGCGGCGCCGTACGCGTGGGCGAGGGAGTAGCCGAGCTCGCCGCCCTCGTGGATCGAACCGGGGGTCTCGGGTGCCACATGGCTGGGGACGCCGCCGGGGAAGGAGAACTGTTTGAACAGCCGCTCCATGCCGGCGCCGTCACGCGAGACGTCCGGGTAGGTCTCGCTGTAGCTGCCCTCCAGCCAGGAGTTGGCGAGCACGGACGGGCCGCCGTGTCCCGGGCCCCAGATGCACAGCGCGTCCAAGTCACGTGCCTTGATCACCCGGTTGAGGTGCGTGTACACGAGGTTGAGACCGGGCGAGGTACCCCAGTGGCCGAGCAGGCGCGGCTTGATGTGCTCCGGCTTCAGGGGCTCGGTGAGCAACGCGTTCGCCATGAGGTAGATCTGGCCCGCGGCAAGGTAGTTGGCGGCCCGCCAGTGGGCGTCCAGGGTGCGCAGTTCCTCGTCGGAAAGTTCGGACAGGGCGGTCGTGTCCAGGTTTTCGGCCTTGTTCATCGAGGGCTCCGGAAGTCATCGGCATGGTTCAACGGGGGGCGTTGGAGGCGGAACTACTGCGTCAGCAGGCGGAGTTGGGGACGATCGTGCTCACGCGTGCTCGGGCACGACGACGACCGGGCAGGCGGAGTGGTGCAGCACTCCGTGGGCCACGCGGCCCAGTTGGAGTCCGTAGTGCCCGGGGCGGCGCCTGGCTCCGACGATCAGGAGGTCGGCGTCGCGCGAGGCGTCCACGAGCACGGCCCGGGTGGGGCCCTCGACGACTCGGCGGTGCGCCACGACGTCGGCGGGTACGTCCTGGAGGGCCGTTTCCAGCGCCTCGACCGCCTGCTGCTCGTGCAGCCGGGCCGGTTCGCCGGACATCAGCGGATGGTCGGTGGTCTCGCGCGCGGGCCAGCGCCAGGCCCGTACGACGTCCACCGCCGCTCCGCGTCGCCGCGCCTCCTCGAAGGCGAAGCGCACCGCCGCCGAGCCGGCCGGCTTCTCTCCTACGCCCACGACCACGCGGCCGTGCGTGCTGGTGGCGGCCTGGTTGTCGTGGTCGCCGCGGACGACGATCATCGGGCACTGCGCGTGCCCGGCCACGATCAGACTCACGGAACCCAACAGCGCCTCGGCGAGACCGCTGCGACCCCGGGTACCCGTCACCAGCAGCGAGGCGCTGCGGCTCTCCCGCACCAGCGCGTACTCGGGCTCCTCGGGCAGCACGTCGGTGGAGATCTCCACCTCGGGCCGACGGTGGTGGGCACGCCGGGCCGCGGTCGCCACGATGTCCTCGGCCCGCACCTGCTCGGAGGGCTTGCCGACCTCGTCGGCGATCGAGGTGCCCTCGTACCGCTCCCACAGCGAGGCGTACACCAGCCGCAGCGGCAGCCCGCGTACGACGGCTTCGTCGGCCGCCCAGTCGACGGCCCGCAGGCTGGGCTCGGAGCCGTCGACGCCGACCACGATCGGCAGGGTCTTCGCCATCTCCGTCACCGCCCCGTACCGAGGAGGTCGAACACGATCCGGGCCTTGACCTCGCCGCGCAGCACCTCGTCGATGGACTCGTTGACGGAGTCCAGCGGACGGGTCTCGCTGATCACCTTGGTCCGGCCGGCCGCGTGCAGCTGGAAGACCTCGGCGAGGTCCTGCCGGGTGCCGACGATCGAGCCGATCACCGAGGTGCCGTTCAGCACGGTGTCGAAGATCGGGAGCTGGATGCTGCCGTGCGCGGGCAGGGCGACCATGACGAGCTTCCCGCCGCGCCGCAGACCGGAGTTGACGGCGGCGAACGCGCCCTCGTTCACGGCCAGGGCGATCGCCGCGTGCGCGCCGCCGTGCCGCTTCAGGACCTCTCCGACGTCGTCCTTGCGGGCGTCGATGACAAGGTCGGCGCCGAGCGCGGTGGCCAGTTCGAGCTTCTCGTCGGTCACGTCGATCGCCGCGACCGTCGCCCCCGCGATCTTCGCGTACTGCACCGCCAGGTGCCCGAGCCCGCCGACCCCGGAGATCGCGACGAGCTGCGCGGGCCGCACACCCGCGACCTTGAGCGCCTTGTACGTCGTGACGCCCGCGCAGGTCAGCGGGGCGGCGTCGATCGCGCTCACGCCGTCGGGCACCGGCTGGGCGAAGTCGGCCCAGGCCAGCATCTTCTCCGCGTACCCGCCGTCGCAGCCGTAGCCGGTGTTGATCTGCTGCTCGCACAGCGTCTCCCAGCCGGACAGGCAGTGCTCGCACCGCCCACAGGCCCGGCCGAGCCACGGCACCGCGACCCGCTGCCCGAGGGCCAGGTGGGTGACGCCGTCGCCGAGCTTCTCGACCAGGCCGACGCCCTCGTGACCGGGGACGAAGGGCGGGTTCGGCTTGACGGGCCAGTCGCCGTGGGCGGCGTGGATGTCGGTGTGGCACAGCCCGGAGGCCTCGACGCGGACTCGGACCTGGCCGGGGCCGGGCTCGGGGTCGGGACGGTCCTCGATGACCAGGGGTTCACCGAAGGCTCGTACGACTGCTGCCTTCATGACTGCTGCTCCTCAAGCGGATCGGGGGGACGGGGGCGGGGTGGGGCGTGGGGTCAGTCGTGGGCGACGACTGCCACGGGGGCGGTGGAGTGATGCAGGACGCCGTGTGCGACCGGGCCGATGTGGGCGCCGAGCGCGCCGCGGCGGATCCGGCGGCCGATGACGACCAGGGAGGCCTCGCGGGAGGCGTCCACCAGGTGGTTGGCGGCGCTGCCGACGCGGGGCTCCAGGGCGACCTCGACGGCGGGGTGCTTCAGCTGCCAGGGGCGCAGCGCCTCGGTGAGAGCCGCGGCCTCCGCGCGGAACAACTCGTCGTTCAGGCCCGCGTCCATCCCGAGGCCGTAGGCGTAGTACGGCGGCAGGCTCCAGCCGTAGACGACCCGCAGCGTGGTGTCGCGCCGGGCGGCCTCGGCGAACGCGAACTCGATCACCGCGTCGGCGGGGGCGCCGACGTCGATGCCCAGGACCACGGGCCGGGACGCGGTGGTGGACGGCGGGTTCGTCCCGCCCTCTTCGGCGGCCTGTTCGCCGGCCCGGACCAGGACCACGGGCAGCTCGGCGTGCGCGACCACGGAGAGGCCGACGGAACCGACGAGGAAACCGCCGACGCCGCTCAGTCCGCGCGAGCCGAGGACCAGCAGTTCGGCGTCCTTCGCCGCGTCCAGCAGGGTGTCCGCGGGCGGGCCGGTCAGCTGCTCCACGGTCACGTCCACGCCGGGGTGGCGCTGCCGGATGCCGTCGGCCGCCTCGCGGGGAATGCGCTCGGTCCAGTGCTGCTGTGTCTCGGCGCCGAGCAGCGGTGCCTGCGCCATGGGTGCCGGCACGGGCTCCCAGACCTGGACCAGCTTCAGCGGCAGGCCGCGCAGCCGTGCCTCGTGGGCGGCCCACTCGGCCGCCGCGCGGCTCTCGGCGGAGCCGTCGAGGCCAACGGTGATGGTGCGGGTCATGATGTCCACCTCCTGGATCGGGTCCTGCTGCGAGCTTCGTCCTCGGACGGGGCGCCGGGCAGGGGCCGCAGGTCCCCTGCCGGGGACCGAACGGCCCTGTCCGGTGTCCGGCGCGGCGGGCCCACCGACGGGCCCGCCGCACCTCCCGCGGTCACCGCAGCCAGCGGCTGCGACGGATGAGCGGGAGCCTGGCCCAGGCCTTGCCGAGGCCGAGGGTGTCGCCGGCGGCGACGGCGGCCAGGGCGATCAGGACGACGGCGTAGATGAGGTGGTAGTCCACGAACGGGTTCGGCGACATGCTCGGCGAACCGTCCGAGAGGTGCCGGGCGGGCGGCCACTCGGCCAGCCACATGAACGCCATCATCATCGTGCCCGCGACGGCCGCGAAGCGCAGCGCGACGCCGGCGACGAGCGCGACCCCGATCCCGAGCAGACCGAGCATGAACAGCCAGTCGGCCGAGGTGGCACCGGCCCAGGAGTGGAACGTGGACTCCATCGGGCCGGCGGCCACGCCGCTCAGGAAGCCCTTGGTCGGCGAGCCGCCGTCGACCCAGCCCTTGCCGGAGGGGGTGGCGTAGCCGAGGCCGAAGGTCTTGTCGAGGAAGGCCCACAGGAAGACGAACCCGGTGAGCAGACGCAGGGACGCGAAGGCGTAGGCCCGCGCGGTGTACGTGTCGCTGTGCGCCGACACGGCGGGCTCGGATGCGGAGGCGGTCCGGTTCCTGCGGAAGGACGGCAGGTGGAAGCCCTGACTCTGGCGAGGGTGCTCGTGCACGGCCATGGTGGTGATCCCTTCGGGGAGGAGTGGGGCTGTCTGTTCGGTGCCCGACGTCCCTCACTCTCGTCTTGTGGGGCGGCTGCCGCCGGGTGCCGAAGGTCGGTGGCCATGGGGCTGAACGGCCCTGTCTGGAGGGACCGTTGGGGTGCGCGGCCGGCGCTTCGCAGCTGCCGAAGAACGGTCCGCCAAGGTTGTTGCTCAGTAGGCCGACAGACCGTGCGCCCGGAACTGGTCACGGACGCGTTCGACCAGTTCGGGAGTGGGGACGGGGTTGTCACGCAGCGGGAACGGAACGCCGAGGGCCTCGTACTTCGCGGCGCCCAACTTGTGGAACGGCAGGATGTCCACGCGGTCGACCGTGCCGAGTCCCGCGACGAAGTCGGCCAGACCGTCGACGGATTCCGCGTCGTCCGTCCAGCCCGGCACCAGGACGTACCTGATCCACATCGGGACCCCGAGCCGGTCGAGTCGGGTGGCGAAGTTCAGGGTGGGGGCGAGTTCCCCACCCGTCAGGTGGCGGTAGGTCGTGAGGTCGAAGGACTTGATGTCCAGGAGCACCAGGTCGGTGTCGGCGAGGAGTTGGTCGGTGGCGCGGACGCCTAGGAAACCCGACGTGTCGAGGGCGGTGTGCAGTCCGGCCTCCTTGCAGCGGCGCAGGATCTCGCCGGTGAAGGCGGACTGGAGCAGCGGCTCGCCGCCCGTGAGGGTCACCCCGCCGCCGGCCGTCGTGATGAAGGCGCGGTACTTCTCGATCTCCGCCATCACCTCGTCGACCGTCGCCTCCCGCCCGTCGCGCATGTGCCAGGTGTCGGGGTTGGCGCAGTACAGGCAGCGCAGCGGGCAGCCGGAGACGAAGAGGACGAACCGGGTCCCGGGGCCGTCCACGCCGGTGGACAGGTCCCAGGAGTGGATCCGGCCCGTGGTCGCCGTCCGCACGGTCCTCACAGCGATCCGTGGAAGGTGCGGCTGATCACGTCGAGCTGCTGCTCGCGGGTCAGCCGGACGAAGTTGACGGCGTAACCGGAGACGCGGATCGTCAAGTCCGGGTATTTGTCCGGGTGTTGCATGGCGTCTTCCAACGTTGCCCGGTCCAACACGTTGACGTTCATGTGGAAGCCGCCCGCGGCCGTGTAGGCGTCGAGGATGCCCACCAGGTGCCCGGCGCGCTCGTCGGGCGCGTGCCCCAGCCCCTCGGGTGTGATCGTCGTCGTCAACGAGATCCCGTCACGGGCCTGTTCGTACGGCAGCTTGGCCACCGACAGCGCGGACGCGGCGACTCCGTGCCGGTCGCGGCCGTTCATCGGGTTGGCGCCGGGGGCGAAGGGCGCTCCGGCGAGGCGGCCGTCGGGGGTGTTGCCGGTGTGTTTGCCGTAGACGACGTTCGAGGTGATCGTCAGCACCGACTGGGTGTGTTCGGCGCCCCGGTGGGTGGGGTACTGGCGCACCTTCGCCATGAAGGACTCCACCAGTCCTACGGCGATGCTGTCGGCGCGGTCGTCGTTGTTGCCGTAGGCCGGGAAGTCGCCCTCGGTGCGGAAGTCGACGGCGAGGCCGGTGGCGTCCCGGAACACCTTCACCCGTGCGTACTTGACGGCGGACAGGCTGTCGGCGGCGACCGACAGGCCGGCGATGCCGCAGGCCATGAAGCGGTGCACCGGGTAGTCGTGCAGCGCCATCTCGATGCGTTCGTAGGCGTACTTGTCGTGCATGTGGTGGATGACGTTGAGCGCGTTGACGTACGTCCGGGCCAGCCAGTCCAGGACGTGGTCGTACGCCGCCGACAACTCGTCGTAGTCCAGGTACTCCCCGGTCAGCGGGGGCGTCGGCGTCGCTACTTGGTCGCCGGTCATCTCGTCGCGGCCGCCGTTGACCGCGTAGAGCAGCGCCTTGGCGAGGTTGACCCTGGCGCCGAAGAACTGCATCTGCTTGCCGACCTGCATCGCGGAGACACAGCAGGCGATCGCGGTGTCGTCACCGGTGTGCGGGCGCAGCAGGTCGTCGGACTCGTACTGGACGGCGCTGGTGTCGATCGAGACCTGGGCGCAGAACTCCTTGAAGGAGCAGGGCAGTTGGGGCGACCAGAGGACCGTCAGGTTGGGTTCGGGGGCGGGGCCGAGGTTGTAGAGGGTCTGGAGGAAGCGGTAGGAGGTGCGGGTGACGAGTGTCCGCCCGTCCTCGCCCATGCCGCCGATGGACTCCGTCACCCAGGTCGGGTCGCCGGAGAACAGGGCGTCGTACTCGGGGGTGCGCAGGAACCGTACGATCCGCAGCTTGATCACGAAGTCGTCGATCAGTTCCTGGGCGCGGGACTCGTCCAACACGCCTTCGTCCAGGTCGCGTTGGAGGTAGATATCGAGGAAGGTGGAGGTGCGGCCGAGCGACATCGCGGCGCCGTTCTGCTCCTTCACGGCGGCGAGATAGCCGAGGTAGAGCCACTGCACGGCCTCGTGGGCGGTGGCGGCGGGGCGCGAGACGTCACAACCGTACGTCGCCGCCATCCGTGTCAGCTCGCCCAACGCCCGTGTCTGCTCGGCGAGTTCCTCCCGGTCGCGGATGACCTCGGTGGAGGAGGCGCAGGCGTCGAGCAGGGCCCGCTCGGCCTTCTTGGCCTCGATCAGCCGGTCCGTGCCGTACAGCGCCACGCGCCGGTAGTCGCCGATGATCCGGCCGCGGCCGTAGGCATCGGGCAGTCCGGTGATGATGCCCGCCTTGCGGGCCGCCCGCATTTCGGGTGTGTAGGCGTCGAAGACACCGTCGTTGTGGGTCTTGCGGTAGGTGCCGAAGACGCGTGTGACGAAGGGGTCGGGCTCGTAGCCGTAGGCCTTCAGGCTGTTCTCGACCATGCGCAGGCCGCCGTTGGGCATGATCGCGCGCTTCAGCGGGGCGTCGGTCTGGAGGCCGACGATCAACTCCCGTTCGCGGTCGATGTATCCGGGGGCGTGCGAGGTGATCGTGGAGGGGGTGGCGGCGTCCACGTCGAGGACGCCGCGGCGGCGCTCCTCCGGGAACAGGGCGCTCACCTTCTCCCAGACGGCGCGCGTACGGGCGGTGGGGCCGGCCAGGAAGGCCGAGTCGCCTTCGTAGGGCGTGTAGTTGGCCTGGATGAAGTCGCGCACGTCGACGTGGTCGCGCCAGCCGGTTCCCGCGAACTCCCGCCAGGCGTCGGCCGTCCGGTGCTCTGCTGCCACGGTGCTGGTCATCGCCGGCTCCCTCTTGTGCTCGTTCCCGCGCGGGTGCGCCTTCCGCTTCTGATCCTGATCAGCGGCCGTGCCGGAGGGGAGTGCCGACCGGAGTCCGGAGGCGGGGCCGTACGGCCCCGCCCCACCGGCCGGGCGGCCCCCCCCGACCGTCCTCACACCGCGGTGAGATCCGGGCGGACCAGCGTGCCCGACCGGCCGTGGACGATCTCGTACGCCGCGTCCAGGGCACCGATCGCGGCCAGTCCGCCGGTGCGTTCGACGAACCGGGCGGCGGCCTCGGCCTTCGGTCCCATGGAGCCGTCCGGGAAGCCGCCGCTGCGCAGTTGTGCGGGGGTGGCGTCGAGGACGGGCCGCTGGTCGGGGGTGCCGTAGCCCTCGTAGACGCACGGCACGTCCGTGAGGATGAGCAGGAAGTCCGCCTTGAGGTGCTCGGCGAGCAGGGCCGCGGTGAGGTCCTTGTCGACGACCGCCTCCACCCCGGTGAGCGCACCCGTGTCGCGGTCGGCGGTGACGGGGACGCCTCCGCCGCCGGCGCAGATCACCAGGACACCGGCGCCGAGCAGTTCGTGGATGGTGTCGGTCTCCACGACCCGCTCCGGAACCGGCGAGGGCACGACGCGCCGCCGGCCCTTGCCGTCCCGCGCCATGGGCCGGCCCGGGTGCCGGGCGAGGTCCTGGGCGATGTCCTCGCCGTAGACCTGGCCGACGAACTTCGTGGGGTACTCGAAGGCCGGATCGTCGGCCCGTACGAGGGTGTGGGTGACGAGCGCGGCGATACCGCGGCCGGGCAGCGCGTCGTGCAGGGTGCGGGCCAGCAGGGAACCGATCATGCCCTGGGTCTGGGCGCCGAGCAGGTGCAGCGGGTACGGGGCGCTGAGGGCGGGGTCGGCCGCGCTCTCCATGGCGAGCAGACCGATCTGGGGGCCGTTGCCGTGGGTGATGACCAGCTCGTGGTCGTGGGCCAGCGCCGCGAGCGCGGTGGCGACCCGGTCGATGTTCGCCTGCTGGACGGCGGCGTCGGGGCGTTCGCCGCGGTGCAGCAGGGCGTTGCCGCCGAGGGCGACGACGATACGCATGGCTCAGACCTCCGGGGTGGCGACGGGTACGGCAGTGGCGACGGGTAGGGCAGTGGTGACGGGTACGGCAGTGGCGACGAGTACGGCCTTGATGCTCGTGTGCGGCCACGGGTTCGCGTCGGTCCGCGCACCTCAGTGGTGTACCGGGGTTCGCCGGGACCGGTCGGGCCGGTGTGGTGCGGTGCCGTGCGTGGACGCGTGGCGGGCGGCCGGCGCTGCCACAGCCGTACGACCAGCGCGTCTGGCGCGTCTGGCGCGGCACACCCTCATCGAACCGCCGGATCGGCCTGGCCACAGGGTGCCGGAAGTCTCCTGATCGGAGCCGAGTGGCCCGGCCGGCGGGCCGGGTGGCCCATGGTCTGCCGCGGGGCGCCGGACACACGCTGGTCCTGGCAGTTCCCCTACTCCGTCGGGAGGCAGGCCATGATCACCACACCCACCCCCACCCCCAGCATGCTGCGCGCGCTGCCCGCCGAGGACCGGCAGCGGCTTCTGCGCACCGGCCGCGAGGTGTCCTTCGCGCAAGGGACGCGCCTGTTCGAGGAGGGCGGCCGGGCCGACCGGTTCTGGATCATCCGCACGGGCACGATCGAGCTCGACATGCGGGTGCCGGGCCGCCGCCCTGCCGTCATCGAGATCCTCCGGCACGACGAACTCGTGGGCTGGTCCTGGCTGTTCGCTCCGCACGCCTGGCATCTCGGCGCCGAGGCGACGACCCCGGTGCGGGCGTACGAGTTCGACGCCACGGCCGTCCGTCTGATGTGCCGGGAAGACCCGGCCCTGGGCAACGCCGTCGCCCAGTGGGTCGGCGACGTACTCGCCCACCGACTCCGCTCCGCCCGGACCCGGCTGCTGGACCTGTACGCCCCGTACGGCGCCGGCAGCACCATCTGACACCCTCTGACACCGCCTGACCGGGCCCAGGGAGGAGTTCCGCGACAGCGACCCCACCGACACCCGGCGCGGACGTGTTTCCAAGCCGACTGGGGCCGGTCGGCCCTAGTGCGATCGGGCCCGGCGCGTGATGATCGTCCTCACGGGAAGCCCGCAGCCCGTCCGTCACCGGGGAACAAGGGGTCGTCATGGCCGAGTCACGCACCTTCACGGAGCAGAACCCGATCCGTGTCTTCCTGCTGGACGACCACGAGGTCGTACGACGCGGCATCACCGACCTCCTGGAAGCCGAACCGGACATCTCGGTGGTCGGCGACGCGGACACCGTCGAGCACGCCCTCGCCCGCTGCCCGGCGGTGCGCCCGGACGTCGCCGTGCTCGACGTACGTCTCCCGGACGGTGACGGCATCACGGTCTGCCGCGAGCTGCGCAGCCAGATGCCGGAGCTGGCCTGTCTGATGCTGACCTCGTTCGACGACGAGGACGCCCTGCTCGACGCCATCATGGCCGGGGCCTCGGGCTACGTCCTCAAGCAGATCAGGGGCTCCGACCTGGTCTCGGCGGTACGGACGGTCGCCTCGGGCCAGTCGATGCTGGACCCCGCGACCACGTCCCGCCTGATGCGCTCGCTGCGCGCCGAGCCCGCCGAGACCCCGGCGCTGTCGCCCGAACTGGCGAGCCTGTCCCCGCGTGAGCGCGACATTCTCGCCCTGATCGGGGACGGACTGACCAACCGCGAGATCGGCAAGAGGCTCTACCTCTCGGAGAAGACCGTCAAGAACCACATCTCCCGGCTGCTGGCCAAACTCGGCGTCCAGCGCCGGGTCCAGGCCGCGGTCCTGGCCTCCCAGATGGAGCAGCAGGCGGGCGACCGCCCCGCGAGGTGAGCCCGGCCGGACCGACCGGACCCCCGTCCGGGCCGGACGGCCCCTGCCCCTCCCGCACCGCCCGGCGCCACGCTGGACCGGTCACCGGAAAGCCCGACCGCCGCCAACGGCGCAGGGCGGGCAGGAGGCCCCATGCGTACCGCAGCCCTCGACGGGACGACGCTGGAAAGGCTGCTCTCCGCGGCCGTAGCCGCTCCCTCGATCCACAACACCCAGCCCTGGCGCTTCCGCCTGGCCCCGGAAACCCTCACGATCGAGATCCGCGCGGCCACGCAGCGCGGCCTGCGCCACATCGACCCGACGGGCCGCGCCCTGCACCTGTCCGTCGGCTGCGCCGTACTGAACCTGCGGATCGCGGTCGAGCACTTCGGCTGGGAACCGGTGACCCGGCTCCTCCCACGCCCGGACGAGCCGGACCTGCTCGCCACCGTACGTCTCGCCGGCACCGCCAGGACGTCCTCGCACACTTCCCTGTACGACGCCGTGTGGCGCCGGCACAGCAGCCGATTCCCTTTCTCGGAACGGCCGTTGCCCACCGCCCTGCTCACCGAACTGGCCGAAGCGGCACACATGGAAGGGGCACGGCTGCACTGCCTCCCGCCCCGCCGGGCCGACGGTGTGCTGTCCCTCACGAGGGAGGCGGAGCAGCGCAACACCGCTGACGCGGACCGTGCCATGGACAGCCGCCGCTGGGTGGGGGAGACGCACGACACCGGACTGGGCGTACCGGCGGAGGCGCTCGGTCCCCAGGACTCCCTGGAACGCATCCCGATGCGCGACTTCGGCGCCCACCGCCGCCGGAACGGCCTCACCGCGCGCCCCTTCGAGAAGCGGCCCTCGATCGCGGTGCTGTCCACCGCGCACGACCGCCGGGCCGACTGGCTGCGCGCGGGACAGGCCCTCGAACGGGTCCTGCTCATCGCGACCGCGCACGGGGTACGGGCATCGCTCCTGCACCAGGCCCTGGAATGGCCCGACCTCCGCGACCAGCTCACGGCACCGACCGACGCCCGCCCCTCCCACGCACAGATGGTGATCCGCCTCGGATACGGCCCCGAGGGACCGGCCTCATCGCGTCGTGCTGAGGCCCGGCTGCCGGCCCTGGCCCAGGGACTCTGCGTGCGGGAAGAGCAATCCGCTGCGCGCGAGGTCGGGCCCCATTCGGAGCTACGACAATCGACGTAACCACCCACCAACCCCGAGGGATCCGGTGGAGGAGGAGTGGCGGGCCCATGACCGTCGTGGCCCGTACGGGCAGGAACGGCGTCGGCGGAACTGAGTCCTCATACACCTAGGGCGCTCGGCGGTCGGCGGGCGGCGGTCGGCTTGAACGGCTGTCGCGCCACCCCCGTACCCCCTGCCGTGACCCACCACCAGACACAGCAGCCGTCATCCCGCCGAGGGCCCGCCTCCCGACTCCGTCGCGGTGCCGCGCTCGCCCTGCTTCCGCTGGCCGTCGCGTGCGGTGGAGGGGAGGGGGACGACGCCGCGGACCGTAAGCGGGCGGCGGCGACGCGGACCGCCGTGACCGCCGCCCCCGAGGCCGGTGTCGTGGCACCCGCCAAGGTCGAAGTGATCGCCGGGCTGACCGGCTGCACCGCCGAGATCCGGGTCGAGGCGGAGGAGCTGCGCGAGGGGCTGTGCCGTACGAAGCAGGGGGAGTACCGGATCACCACGTTCCCCGAGGAGCGGTTCAAGGTGACCTGGCTCGACAGCGCCGCCATCTACGGTGGCAAGTATCTCGTCGGTACGCGGTGGGTCGTGAGTGCGGTGCCCGAGTTGCTGGAGGGGTTCCGGTCCCGGCTCGGCGGGACCGTGCAGGAGCTGCGCAGTATCGGGCCCACGGTGGCGCCCTGAGTCAGTCCTCCGTCCGGAGGTGGGCCAGTACCTCCTCCAGAGGCAGGTCGTAGTCGTCCTTGTCGTCCGTCCACCGGCGCAGCACCGTCGCCGCGCCCTCCGCCATCGCCGGAGGCAGCCCCGCCGTGCGCAGCGTTGCCGCGATCTCCTCCAACTCCGGTGCCCAGCGCCAGGCCCGGGCGGCGACGCTGGGCAACTGGTCGGTCTCGGCGAGGATGTTGGACCTCAACGAGCCTGCCTCCCGGGCGAGTTCGGCGGCCACGCCGTGGTGTGCGGCGAGGGCGTGCGATACGGCGGCCAGGACGCGGGCGGACTTCTGGTACGAGGCGTACGCCATCTTCAGCGCCGACGCGGCACCGACCGAGGCGTCCAGCGGGCGGGCCACGACCTGGGTGTCCTTGAACGCCCCTGCCACGTGCGCGACTTGGCCCGCGTCGCCGCTCAGATACAGGTGCGGGGCGCTGCCCGGGCCGGGCGGGCCGCCGACGATCGAGCCGTCCAGCATCGGTACGCCGCGCTCCGCGCACGCCGCCGCGATGCGCCTCGTACGGTCCGGACTGATCGCGTTCGCCTCGACGTACACACCTCGGAACGGGTGCGTGAGGACCTCGTGCGCCACGTCCTCCGCCGCGTGCGGCGGGCAGACCGACAGCACGAAGTCGCTTGCGGCCAGGGCGGATTCGAGGGACTCGGCGGGCTCCAGGCCCGCATCGAGGGCCCGTTGGAGGCTGGCGGGGCTCCGGCCCGTGGGGACGTACAGCACCCGGGTGCCCGTACGGGTCGCCTCGCCGCCGACTTTCGCGCCCATGGCGCCGGGATGCAGGAGCGTGAACGTGGTCGTCATGGGTCTCACCGTACGGACTTGATGTTGTTGGGAGTCGCGAGGACGAGTGTGGGGCATAGGAGAGGGGCATAGGAGATATGAGCCTCGGGAGGGCGCCATGAACCGACAGATCCGTGTTCGCGTCAGTCGTCGGCCCATTACGCCTCGCGACGACACCATCGACCGCAGGACGCCCTCGGGCCGACTCCTGCCGTATTAGGACCTGTCTCCTGCCGTACCAAGACCTGTTTCCTGCTGTGCTGAGACCCGCTTCGCGCGGCTACCGGGACAGGGGTGACTGCCAGTCCACCGTCGTGCCGGTGGTCCCTCCGTCGTCGTACACCCTCAGTCGTACGGCGTCCCTGCCGTCCGGCAGGGGTGTCGTCGTGTCGATCGTGATCTCCAGGCGGGAGACGGCGGCGCGGTGGGACGCGGTGGCGAGGGCTTCGCGGAGGGCGGCGAGGAGTTGGGCCGCCACCTGGTCGGGGACGACGGTGTCCACCGGGCCCTCGAACTGGGTGGAGGGCTGGAAGCCGAGCACGGCCGACGCACCGGCCGTTTCCCGAAGTACCTTGCCCCGTAGGGTGGTTGGGGCTTCGGCCGGGGGTTGTTGCAGGGCGTAGATCGCCGTGCGGACCTCCTGGATGGTCGACTGGAGTTCGTCCACCGCGCGGCCGAGGAGCCCGTGGGCCTGGTCCGCCTTCCCGGCTCTGCGCTGGGTGGATTCCAGCATCATGCCGGTGGCGAACAGGCGTTGGACGACCAGGTCGTGCAGGTCACGGGCGATGCGGTCGCGGTCCTCGTAGACCGCGAGGCGTTCACGGCTGTGCTGTGCGTCGGCCAGGACCAGGGCGAGGGCGGCCTGGGACGCGAACTGCGTTGCCAGCAGGCGTTCCACGGCCGTGTAGGGGCGGTCGCCCGGGCGGCGGGGGAGGGCGAGGGTGCCGACGAGGCGGCCGTCCGCCTGGAGCGGGAGCATCATGCTCGGGCCGAACCGGTGCCGTACATGCGTCGTCATGCGGGGGTCGGTCGCCGAGTCGTCGATGAACACCGGTTCGCCGCCCAGGAGTTGGACCAGGACCGGGCTGCCGGGCTCGATGGTCGTACCGACGATGTCGCCCGGGTCCTCGTAGGTCGACGCGGTGACGATCTCCATGCCGCCCGCCGCCGTGGGCTGGAGGATCACGCCCGCGGCCGCGTCGGCGAGGGCCCGGGCGCTCTCCGCGACCGTCACCAGCGCGTCGGCCGCCGTCTCGCCGGTGAGCAGCGCGGTGGTGACGGCCGCCGCGCCCTCGATCCAGCGTTCGCGCTGCCGGGCGGTCTCGTACAGGCGGGCGTTGCCGATCGCGATGCCGGCCTGGGCGGCGAGGACGTGCAGGAGCTGTTCGTCCTCGGCGGTGAAGGGGGCGTCGTGCCGCTTTCCGGCGAGGTGCAGGTGGCCGAACACCTCGTCGTGGACGTGGATCGGCACGCTGAGCACCCCCGCGGGCGGCGGTTCGGCCCCGCCGGTGCGGATCTCGGTGAGGCCGTCCTGCCCGGGGTCCGTGGTGCCGAGCGCCGCGTACCGTGCGCCGGTCAGCTCGGCGGCGCCGTCCACGATGTGCTGGAGCGTGGTGCGCAGTTCGAGTTCGGAACCGACGCTCAGGACGGCTTCGAGGAGGCGGGAGAGGTCGGGGACGCCGCCACCCGCCTCGGCCGGGGCGGGGCTCAGGTGGTGGCCAGCGGGTCCAGGACCAGCGGCTCGATCTTGCCCTCCAGCATGTAGCCCAGGCCCTGTACGGCACACACGTCCGGCCGCTCGGCGATGTGCACCGGCATCCCGGTCGCCGCGCGCAGCATCTGGTCGAAGCCGGGGAGCAGCGCGCTGCCGCCGACCATCATGATCCCGCGGTCCGCGAGGTCGGCCACCAGGTCGGGCGGGCAGTTGCGCAGCACCCGGCCGATACCGTCGAGCACGGCGGTCAGCGGGGTCTCGATCGCGTCCCGTACGGCCGCGGTGTCGACCCGTACGGAACGGGCGAGGCCGCTCGCCACGTCCCGCCCGTGGATCTCGGTGGTGGTCGGGCCGTGCGGGGTGAGGCCGTTGCCGGAGAGGGCGAGCTGGAGCGGGCGTACGGACTGGCTCGGGAGCATCAACTCGTGTTCGTGGCGCAGGTGTTGGACGATGGCGTGGTCGACGGCCTCGCCGCCCACCGGGATGCGTTCGGCGGTGACGATCGAGCCGAGGGAGAGCACGGCGACCTGGGTCGCGGCGGCCCCGCACACCATGATCATGGTGGCCTCGGGCCGCTCGACGGGCAGTCCGCAGCCGACCGCGGCGGCGATCAGCGTGTCGACCAGCTCCACGCGGCGCGCGCCGAGCCCGACCAGCGTCTCGATCGCGGCGCGCTGCGCCAGCGGATCGGCGTCGTGCGGGGTGCAGGCCGCGGCCCGCAGCCGGGGCTTGCGGCGCAGCGCGCGGCGGACCTTGTCGCCGATCAGGTGCCGCAGCATGCGCTGCGCCATCTCGATGTCGACCACGGTCCCGCCCGACACGGGCCGCACCACCCGGATGTAGTCGGGCGTACGGCCCGTCATCTTCTCCGCGAACTCTCCTACGGCGATCAGCGCGCCGGTCCGCGTGTTCACGGCGGCGGCGGACGGCTGGTCGACGACGAGCCCGGCGCCCTTCACGTAGACGCGGGTACGGGCGGCACCCAGGTCGACGGCGAAATGGCAGCGTCGCAACTGCTCCAGACTGACGGTCATGGCAGGTTCTCCCGAGAGCGCGGACCGGGGCTTCGCCGGGCGGCGGGCCTCCTTCGCATCGTGCGGGGGCGGTGGAGCGGGCGCGTCTTGTGGTGGGCCGGGCGGGGTGCGGCTAAATGGGGGTATTTGTCCGCAATGCCCGAGTTAAAGAATAAGTAAGGGGCAAGAGGGGGCGTCTTCGTGACGCCGTGTCGGCGGCACGGGACCCTGAACCGCACCGGGCGGCGCCGTCGCTCAGACCGGCCACACTCGGATCACGCCCAACTCCGCCAAGTCCTGTGGGCGGATGTGGAGTTGGTCGGCCGTCGACTCCGTCTCCTCCGGCGGGCGCTTCAGGATCGCGGCGGCCAGCTCCGGGGCGATCACCGAGAAATAACTGTCCGGAGTGGCCCAGGTGTTGCCCGGCGCGGCCAGCGCCAACGCGCCGCCGGAGCCGCCCTCGCCGATCAGCAACGTGGTGAGCGGGGTGCGGGCGGACGCCACCGCGCCGAACAGGTCGGCGATCGCCGCGCCCGCGCCCTGCCGTTCCGCCTCGGCGTCGTTCGCCGCGCCCGGGGTGTCCACCAGCGTCAGGACCGGGATGCCCAGCCGGTCCGCGAGCCGGATCAGGCGGGCGGCGGTGCGGTAGCCGGCGGGACGGGTCGCCGTCCCGGCCTGCGCGGCATAGGCGACCGTCCGCCCCTCCCGCTCCCCGAACCCGCACAGCATGCCCGCGTCGGTACCGCCGCACCGGTCCCCGCTGACCGCCAGCCGCTGGGTGAAGTAGGCGTCCAAGTAACGCTCAGCGCGCGGGCGTCGGGGCGAACGGGCACGCTGCACGGCTTCCCAGCCGGTGGCCGGGAAGCCGGCCGCGACACGCCGCACGACCTCTTGCCCGGGCACCGGCGGGTCGGCCGGCGTGTGCCGAGTCGACGGGGCGTGCTGTTCTGCGTCCCGCCCGGTCGCCGGGAGGTCGGCTTCGGTGTGCCGGGTCGGTCTGGAGTCCCGCTCCGCGTCTCGCCCGGTCGTCGGAAGGTCGGCTTCGGTGTGCCGGGCTGATCCGGAGTCCCGCTCCGCGTCTCGCCCGGTCGTCGGAAGGTCGGCTTCGGTGTGCCGGGCTGATCCGGAGTCCCGCACCGCGTCTCGCGCGGTCGCCGGCGGGTCGGCCGGCGTGTGCTCAGTCAGCCGGTCGAGCGCCGCGGGCACCGGTGCCCGCCCCGCCCACGGCGTGGTCAGCAGCCGCAGCCATCTCCCCAGGGTCTCCTTCAGCTCCTCCGGCCGCACGACCGCGTCGGCCGCGCCCGCTGTCACCTGGGCCTCCGCCGTGTACGCCGTCGGGTCCGCGTCCGGTGGTCGGACGCGGGAGCCCGCGAAGCCGACCTGGGCGCCGGGCAGCGCGAGGATCACATCGGCGCCCGCGCCGAGGGTGGCCCAGCCGCCGCCCGTGGTGGGGTCGCGCAGCACCGCGATCTGGGGGAGACCGGCCTCCCTCGTGAGCGCCGACTGGCGTGCCACGCGCTGGAGTTGGGTGAGGGCGATCATGCCCTCCTGCATCCGGCTGCCCCCGGTGGCGACCAACGGCACCACCGGCAACCGGTGTTCACGGGCGTACGTGTACGCCGCCTCCAGACGGTCCCCGGTGCGTTCGCCCAACGAGCCGCCCAGGAAGCCGAACTCGAAGGCGATCAGCACCGCCCGCGTGCCCTCCACCGTCGCCGTGCCGCACACCACCGACTCCGTCTCGCCCGTGCGGTTGGCGGCGCGGGCGCGCGAGGCGTCGTAGCCCTGCCAGGCGAGGGGGCCGTCGGGCCTGGACTCCCATGCCGGGTAGGGGAGTTCGGTGAAGGTGGTGGCGTCCGTGACAAGGGCCAGGGTCTCGCGCGCGGACAGGCGTTCAGTCACGGGTCAGGGCCCGCTTCAGGATCTTCCCCATGTCGTTGCGGGGGAGCGCGGTGATGTGGTGGACGACGCGAGGGCGCTTGTGCGGGGCGAGGCGGCTCGCCACATGGTCGGCCAACTCGGGGAGTTGTGGAGGGGATTGGGGGTCCGTCGGGACGATCCAGGCCACGACGCGTTCGCCCAGGTCGGGGTCCGGTTCGCCGGTGACGGCGGCCTCGCGTACCCCGGGGTGTTCGAGGAGCGCGTTCTCGATCTCGCCCGCGCCGATCTTGTAACCCCCGCTCTTGATCAGGTCGGTGGCCTTGCGGCCGACGATCCTGACGTAGCCGTCGGGGTCGCGCACGGCCATGTCGCCGGTGCGGAACCAGCCGTCGGCGGTGAAGGCGGCCGCCGTCGCGTCGGGCCGGTTCAGGTACTCGGTGAAGAGGTTCGGGCCACGCACCTGGATCTCGCCCACGCTCTCGCCGTCGTACCCGGGAAGGGGCGTGCCGTCCTCCTCGACCAGCCGCAGCTCCACGCCGGTCAGCGGGACGCCCACCGTTCCGGCGCGGGCCTCGCCGTCCGCCCGGACGCTGGGCCGGGGGTCCGGGGGTGTCCACCGGGATGAGCACAGCATGAGGGTCTCCGTCATGCCGTAGCGCTCGATCACGCGGCGGCCGGTCGCCGACGTGATGCGCTCGTGGTCGTGGACCGGCAGGGCGGCCGAGCCGGAGACCAACAGGCGTGCCCGGCCGAGGGACTTGACCAGTCCGGGGTCGTCGGGGAGGGTCTCGGCGATGCGGTGGTACATCGTCGGGACGCCGAACACCATGGTCGCGCCGTCGTTCAACTCCCGTGCCACGCCCTCCGTGCTGAACCTGCCGAGGTGCCGCACCGAACCGCCGCGCCGCAGCGGGCCCAGGATGCCCAGCACCAGGCCGTGCACATGGAACAGCGGCAGCCCGTGCACGAGGACGTCGTCGCCGGTCCACTGCCAGGCGTCCGCGAGCGCGTCCAGCGTCGCGGCGATCGCCCGGCGCGGGATGACGGCGCCCTTGGGCGGGCCGGTGGTGCCGGAGGTGTAGACGACGAGCGCGGGGTCCTCGTCGGACACCTGGACGTCGGCGACCGTCCCCACCGCGCGAACGTCGACGTCGACGCGCTCCAAGTGCCGTAGCGCGGACGGGAGTTCGTCGTCCGGTGCGGCCAGGATCAGGGTCGGGGCGCTGTCGGAGAGGATGTGGCCCAGTTCCTTCTCGCCCGACTTCGGGTTGAGGGGGACGGCCGCGACTCCCGCCCGCAGTACGGCGACCACGGCGACCGCCGTCTCCAGTGAGGGGGTGGCCCACACGGCGACCCGGCCGGTGCCCGCGCACCGGGCCGCGAGGGCGTCCGCCGCCGCGCCCAGCTCCGCGTAGGTCAGGGACCGGTCACCGAACGTGAGAGCAGGCTGCTCGCCCGGGTTCGTCAGGGCCGGGAAGAGGGTGGACACGCGGCGCACTCCTTGGTCGTCGGGGGCAACGGTCCCCAGACGTCGGGGACACCCCCGTTCCTACACCACGTCCGCCACCACACAGCTGACGTTGTCCGGACCCCCGGCCTCGTTCGCCGCGTCGACCAGCGACCGTACCGCCTCGTCCGGGGCCGGGTTCGCGGTGAGGAGTTCGCGGATCCGGTGCTCCGGGACGACCGCGGTCAGGCCGTCCGAGCACAGGAGGTAGCGGTCGCCGCGACGGGAGTCGTGGAGTTTCAGGTCGGGGGCGCCGGTCGTCAACGCCTTGAGCAGCATGGCGCGTTGAGGGTGCGAGCCGGCCTCCTCCGGCGTCAGCCGGCCCTCGTCGATCAGCGACTGGACGACCGAGTGGTCGTGGGTGATCCGGAAGAGCCCGCCGTCGCGCAGCAGATACGCGCGCGAGTCCCCGATGTGCACGAGCGCCAGCTTCGAACCCGTCCACAGCAGCGCGGTCAGGGTCGTGCCGTTCTCGGTGGGATCGGCCACGTCACGGACCGCGTCGGTGGCGCTCCGTACCGCCTCCTCCAGCAGGTTGAGCACATTGCCCGCCGGCACCTCCTCGGTGTCCAGGAAACGCAGCGCCTCCACCGCCGCGCCGCTCGCGGGCGCGCCCGCCGGGCCGAACCCGTCGGCCACGGCCAGCAGCCGGGTGCCCGCGTACGCGGTGTCCTGGTTGGAGGGGCGGACCCGGCCGCGGTCCGAGTGGGCGGAGTAACGCAGTTCCAGCATGGTGGTGTCCTTTCCCGGTACGGCCGTCGCGGCCGCGAGATGGTCGACGAGGAACCCGGCGAGGTCCCGCCGCGCCGCCGTATCCGCCTCGGCCCGGGCCCAGAAGGCACGGATCTCGCGGGCGGCGGCGGCCGGTTCGAGGGCGCACACTTCACGGATCCCGGCCAGCGGCATGCCCAGCCGCCGCAGCCACGCGACCAGCCGCGCCCGCTCCAGCTGCTCCACCGCGTAGTACCGGTATCCGCTGTCGGGATCGACGCGCGCCGGCCGCAGCAGCTCCAGCTCGTCGTACAGCCGCAACGCCTTCGGCGACAGCCTGCACGCCCGCGCGAAGGCCCCGATCGTCAGCATGTTCCCCGTACCGCCCATGTGCGCCTCGACCTCTTCCGGTTCCGTCACCGATGCTGGGGCTTCACCAAAGGGGAAGGTCAATCCGGTTGCCCCGGTTGCGGGGGAGGCGGTTAACCTGCGGATCTGTCCACAGTCCGGATCCGGATGGAGACCCCGTGCCCCGTATCGCGCTCGCCACCTACGACCCCGCACCCAAGCCCAGCAAGGACCGTGACCTTCCGGTGCTGGTGGAGGCGTTGCGGGCGGCCGGGGCCGAGGCCGTCGGGGTGCCCTGGGACGACGCCGGGACCGACTGGAGCGCGTACGACCTCGTGCTCCTCCGTTCCACCTGGGACTACAGCTGGCGGCCGGTCGAGTTCGTGGCGTGGGCCGAGCGGACCGCGAAGGTGACGCGGCTCGCGAATCCGGTGCAGGTCGTGCGGTGGAACACCGACAAGCGGTACCTCGGCGACCTCGCGGCGGCCGGCGTGCCCGTCGTACCGACCCGCTATCTCGCCCCCGGCGACCCGGCGGACCTCCCCGACGACGTCGAGTACGTCGTGAAGCCGACCTCCGGCGCGGGCGCGCGCTTCGCCGCCCGCTACACGCCCGACGAGCACGAGACGGCCGTACGGCAGCTGGAGCGCATGCACGCGGAGGGGCTCACCGCGATGGTGCAGCCGTATCTGACGAACGTGGACGTCAGCGGGGAGCGGGCGCTGCTGTTCTTCGGGGGGCGGTTCGTGCACGCCTCGCGGAAGGGGGCCGTGCTGGCGCGGGGTACGGCGTACGACGACGACAAGGTGTCCCACCCGGACCTGGAGCCGTGGACCGCGACCGAGGCCGAACTCTCCGTCGCCGAGCGGGCGTTGGCCGCCGTACCGGACGCACCGGAGCTGCTGTACGCGCGCGTGGACCTCGTCGACGGGCCGGACGGGGAGCCGTGTGTGATGGAGCTGGAACTCGTCGAGCCGAACCTCTTCCTCGACCTGCACCCGGAGTCGTCGCTGGCCGCCGTGGTCGAGGCGATCCTGGGGGCCGCTAGTCGCTGACCGCCGTTCTCTGGAGCAGGCCCCAGGTGAACTCGGCGGCGCACCGGTGGCGTACGCCCTGCGCGTCCGGGGCGGTGAAGGCGAGGCCCCAGCGGGTGGGGGCCGTGCCCTCCAGGGGGCGGGCGGGGGCGAAGGCGCGGGCCGCCTCGTCGACCGTGCAGGACCAGGGGGTCAGGTCGTCGATGGTACGGAGGGGCGGGCTTTCGGCGCCCGGGGCGCGGACCAGCCATTCGTTCCACACGGCGCCGTTCGGAGCGGTGAGCACCTCGAAGCGGAGGCCGGGCCAGAGGGGGAGGGGCCACTGCCAGGCCTCGCAGTCCAGGTCGCCGATCCGACGTTTCGCGGACGACTCCGGGGTGCCGAGGATCGAGCGGTAGCGGGATGCGGCGGCCCGGCCTCTCGGGGAGTGCAGCATCGCCTGCCAACGCTTGTTGGCCTCGCGCATGTCGGCGATCGGGACGCCCAGCTCATGACGGGCGTTCTCGACCAGGTCCGGGTTGTGGTCCGCCATGCGGCGCAGCAGGACCAGCTGGAAGTCGAGGGGGCTGAAGGGGCGGGCGGGGCGGTTCGCTTCGGGCATGCGATCCATCGTCGCGCACGGCACTGACACCGGGGGTGCGGCCGTCGGGGAGGAAGAGCACCGAGTTGACGTAACGGGGTCCGCGGGCGAAGGGCAGGACCCGGCGCAGCAGCCCCTGGGAGACGACGTACGAGTTCCGGGCCTGGTGCTTCTCCAAGGGGAAGGACACCAGCCTGACCCACTCCCTGTTCCGGTCCGGGAGGACCCAGCCCTCGTAGCCGAGCAGCGACAGGTACTTCACCACCGGGGCGATCGGCTGGATGCGGGACTCCAGCTCGACGAAGAGCGCGGGGCGGTCACGGGTCAGCAGGCCGGTCGCGCCGTGCAGGACGGCCAGTTCGCTGCCGTCGACGTCGATCTTGATGAAACCGACCTCCCGCAGTCCCAGCCCGTCGAGGGTGACGCACTGGACGTGCATGGCACGGGCGTGGATGTCCCGGCGCACCAGCGAGGACACACCCCGGTCGCCCTCGTCGTCCGGCGGCAGCCACAGGCGGGCGGTGCCGGGGCGGTCGGAGGCGGCGGCCGGGACCACCCGGGCGTGCGCGGGAGCGGCGGCGGTGAGAAGCCGCGCCAGGTGCGGGACCGGCTCTACGGTCACCACCTCACGCGCGTGTCTCCAGAGGCGGTGCGTCCAGGGGCCGTACCAGCCGCCCACGTCGACCGCCGTGCCGCAGTCGGGCGGCAACAGCTCGGCCAGGCGGGCCAGTTCGGGTTCGAAGCGGGGGTAGACGGCGCGGGCGGTGGCGGCGACGAGACGGGTGGGGAGGAGGGAAGCGAGACGGGCGGTGAGAGTACGGGGGGCGGGGGTGCGGGGCTTGGAGGTCATGGGGTCATCCGTTTGAGGAGTTCCAAGTGCTCGGCGTCGTCGGTCACTTGCTCCCCGGACGAGGGCAGCAGCTGCGGGATGCCGTCGACGATCGGGTAACGGCGGCGCAGGCGCGGGTTGTAGAGGGCGTCCGTGGGGAGCAGGTGCAGCGGGCCCTTGTCGAGCGGGCAGGCCAGGATCTTCAGCAGTGGGTCGTCCGGGTTCATGGGGGTGTCAACTCCTTGGCCTCGACCGGTGGTTGAGGCGCGTTGTCGTGCTTCGGCATGGTCAGCAGGACGGTGACCGCCAGGAGAGTGCCCCCGATCCGCAGGGCCAGACGCAGCGGATCGTGCGGCAGGGCCTCGCCGAACGCGAGCGTGCCGAGCACCGCCGTGAACAGGCTGGTCACCGTCGTGCAGACCGGCACGATCAGCGAGGCCCGGCAACGCTGTAGCGCCGCCTGGGACATGACCAGGCCGAACGCGCCCGTGAAGAGGAGCAGATACGGGTACGGGGACCGCAGCAGCCCAACCACCGCCCCGCCCAGGTCACTTGTCGTCAGATAGCTCGACACCCCCTTGATGGCGAGCGAGCTGACCCCGTACAACAGGCCCACCGCCACGCCGTATTCGACGCCCGTGGTGGGCAGCCGGTGCCGGTGGCCCGCGCTGCGCTCGGTGGACCGGTACAGCCAGACGCCGGCCGCCAGCGAGGGCACGCAGACCAACAGGATCAGCGGGTAGGGCGCGTTGCGGCTGACATGGTCGGAGCCCTCCTTCAGCGACAGCACCACCATCAGCAGGGCGACGAGGATCGCGCCGAGCGCGTACCGTTCGCGGCCGCTGGTCTCCTCGCCGAGCAGGCGGGCGGACAGCAGCACGAGCAGCACCAGGCCGGACACGAAGATGCCCTGCGCGGCGGCGATCGGCAGCGTCCGGTACACGGCGAGCTGCGCGCCGAACCCGGCGGCCAGCGCGAGGGACCCGCCGATCCACAGCGGGCTGCCCAGCACCAGCCGCAGCAGCCTCGCCGGTTGACGGACCGTCACCTCGGGCAGGGCCGCGAGCGCCCGTTTCTCCAGGACGAATCCGGTGCTGTACAGGACGTTCGCCAACAGGGCCGCGGCCACTCCCCACCACACGGCCGCGCCCCCTACGTCTTCCGCGCGTGCAGCAGCAGGATCGACGCCAACTGCGGTCTGGCACACGCCAGTCGGTCGAGGGGGCGGAGCGGTCGCGGTACGCCGTGGAAGGGCGCGCCCTTGAGCCCTACGACCTCGAAGCCGGCCGCCGACACGAACTCCCGCAGCGCACGCGGGGTGTAGAGCCGCAGATGTCCTACGACCTCCTTGCCCGGCCGGCCGTGGATCGCGCGCAGGCTCACCTCCGAGAACACGGGCTGGACGCCGGCGAGCAGCAGGGCGCGGTTGTACCAGGCGGCCAAGTTCGGTGTGGACAGCATGAGATGGCCTCCCGGGCGCAGGACGCGGTGGATCTCGGCGAGGGCGGTGTCCGGGTCGACGAGGTGCTCGATCACCTCGCTGAACAGGACGGCGTCGGCGGCGGCCGAGTGGAGTGGCAGTGCGGTGAGTTCGCCTCGGACCGTGTACGGGAGGTGGGTGCGGGCTCGGGTGAGGGCGTCCTGGGACCAGTCGACGCCGATGACGCGGTGGCCGGTGAGGAGAGGCGCGGCGGTGGCGGCCGCGGTGCCGTCGCCGCAGCCGATGTCGAGGATCGTGCGGGGGCGTTCGGTGGCCGTGGCCGGGCCCAGCGCGGTGGCGAGGATACGGGCCTGGCGGAGCGTGCGGGAGGGGCCGGAGGCGACGGGGACGGCGGGGTTCTCGTAGAAGTCGCGGAGGCCGGGGTGGTGCGGGGCGGTCGTCGTCATGCGGGGTGCGCCTCCGTCTGTTCCGTCGTGTGCAGGTAGTGCTCGAAGAGGTCGCGGAGGTGGGCGCCGTCGCCGGGGCCGAGGAGGGCGCGGGACCAGCGGAGGGCGACGTGCAGTTTTCCCGCGGTGGAGGCGGTCGTGACGGTGAGGCCGCGGGGCATGCGGGCGGGGGCGGAGAACCAGACCGCGTGCGCGCGGCCCGCCGGGTCGCCGAAGTCCAGGGTGTACGGGACGCGGCCGATGTTGCTGAGGAGTGTCGTCGAGGTCCAAGGAGCGGCTGCCCTGCGTAGGCCTCGGGTGAGGGTGGCGCGCCAGGCCACGGGGACGACCGGGGCCGTCAACAGGGTTGCTCCGTGGCCGAGTTGGGGGCGGGGGAGAGCCTTGAGGGCGCGGGTGCGGGTCGCCGTACGGTGGAGCAGTTCGCCCATGTGGTGGTCGGGGGTGGTGGTCAACTCGTCTGGCGCGAAGGTGACTTCGACGAGTCTCGTGCCGTTGCCGATGGGCATGTCCGTGCCTCGCGGGCGGTCGTCCACGGGCATCGTGATGCGCATCGGGCGGGGGTGTGCGCCGTGTTCGCGGTTCCAGTGGGCGATCATCAGGGCGGTCGTGACCATGAGTTGGTCGTTGACTGTGTACGGCGAGCCTTTGGGGCGGTGCGGGACGGGGAGTTCGGTGAGGAGGAGGCCGTTGCCGCCGGGGGAGGGGTCGGGGGTGCCGGGGGCGACTCGGGCGGGCGGGGTCCACACGGAGGGGGTGTCCGTGGGGGGTTCCGGTGGGTCCGGGGGGCGGGTCGGTGGGGCGGTCGGGGAGTTGTCCTTGCCGCCGTAGCGCTCCGCTGCGGTGGCGAGGATACGGAGGCAGGCGGGGCCGTCCAGTGCGGTGTGGTTGACCGTGAGAATCAGGGTGGTTCCGTGGGGGAGTTCGATTGCTTCGAGGCGGATGGGTGGGGATGCGGTCAGGGGTGGGGCGTGGGTGAGGGAGCGGGTGCGGGCCTGTTTGAGGGCGTCCCGGGTGGGGGGCGGGAAGGTGACCACCTCCAGGTCGGGGGTGTCGGTCAGCTCCCATTCGTAGCGGCGGCGGTACCAGGGGCCGGGGGCCTCGCGCATGAGGATGCGGGGGTGGTGGTGCAGGGCCGCCGTGAATGCGGTGCGGAGCCGTTCCGGGTTTACGGGGCCTGGGAGGTGGACCTCTATGTGGACGGTTTCCGGTTCCGCGGATTGGTGGCAGTGGCGGGCGATTTCGTCGACGGTGGGGAAGGGGATGCGGGTGGGGGTGTTGGTGCGGGGAGGTTGGTTGAGTGTGGTCATTGGGGGTCGTCCTTTTGGCGCGGGTCTGTGGGGGCTGGTCGCGCTCGCGCGGCGGAGCCGCTGATGTCACGGTCCCGCGCCCCTGATGGGGCGCTTCCTCTGGCCTGTGCTGAGATCGTGCGGCTTGACTCCACTGGATCCCTCTCGCCCAGGGCGCTTGTGCCTCGTTCTCTTTGAGGCAGGGGTGGGGTCGGTGCTGGTTCTGAAGCGGAGTGTTCTCGTACGCTCACCAAGGCCGCGAACAAGCCGATCAGGGCGAGGAGTTGGGCCGCGCGGCTGAACGCTCCCTCGCCTGCGCCTACTGGTTCGCCCGCCCCCGTTGCCGCCACGATGCCCGCGCCTGCCAGTGCCACGAACGCGATCGGGACCAAGAGTGCGTGGCGACGGTAGGCCAGGAGTGCCAGCACTGGCACCAAGAGTGCGAACCAACCCGCGATCACCACCCCGACCAGCGTCAGCGCCACCGTGCCGAGCCACAGGCCGGGCAGGGGTGGGGGTGGTTGCACCTCGTCGGAACTCGGTTCGGTGCGGCGCCAGATCACCAGGGCGAGGAGGGCGACCAGTGCGGCTGCGCTGCCGATCAGGCCGGCCTCGTACGTTGTCGCTGGCTCGTAGGAGAGTTTGATCGTGCCGCCCGCGCCTGCCGGGACGCGCCAGCCCTGTTGCCAGCCGTCCAGGCGGACCGGGGTCAACTTCTTGCCGTTCAGGGTGGCTTTCCAGCCGGTGTTGTAGTTCTCGTAGGTGGTGAAGTACGACGCCGCGCCCGAGGCGACCTTCGCCTCCCGGCGGTCGCCCAGCCAGTCCTGGATCGTCAACTCGCGGGCGGCGGCGGTGGGTTCGGTGACCGTTCCCCGGGTCAGCGTCACGTCCGTGAGGGTCAACGGGCCGGCGTCTCCCGCCTCCACCCTGTGCGTTCCCGACGTCAGCTCCAACGCCTGGTCCGTCTTGCCCTGCTGACAGAGCGTCACCTCGACCTCGCGGCGTTCCGTCAGGTCGCCCACCGTTCCCTGCACGCTCGTCGGGTACAACTCGCCGTCCACCGCCACCACCGGGCCCTTTCCGCAGGCCAGGGTGAAGGGGCGGGCCGGGTCCGGCTGGGGGGTGCGGTACTGGTCCAGGGCCGGGATGTAGGCCTCGGTCAGGCCCACGGGGAGTTGGAGGTTCTCGTCGGCTATCGGGTTGTGGAGGGTGAGCGGGGCCGTCTTCGTGATCGTGATGGTCAGGCTGTCCGTCGTGATCGGGTCGAAGCGGGTCACGCCGTTCTCGTCCACGCCCGCGATCGTCGAACCGTCCGGTGAGCTGATGTCCACCTCGGTCGGGCGCGTCGACAGGCCGCCCGCGGGGGCCAACACCACTTCGCCCACCGGCTGTTTGCCGGTCCAGGTGAGGTGGATCGTGGGGCGGTCGCCCGCGATCCAGCCCGTCGTCAGGTCGCCGTCCGTGAGGTTGCGGGCGGAGAGGCCCGTGCCAAGTGCCGCCGTGGAGTCCGCTGTTGCCGTGATGCGGTGCTGCTGGGCGGGGGCCACCTCGTAGAGGATCTTGTCCAACTCCTCGCCCGGGGTGGCCACCGCGGTCGCCTTCATCTCGTACGTTCCCGCCGTCGACGTCGAGAACGTGCGGTGCAGGCCCGCCTCCGTGCCCGTCGGGGAGAGGCCCGTCGGGTCGGCCGTGCGGTGCAGGGAGATGATCTCGGCGGACGCGTCGGTCGTGTTCGCGTCGGTGGGGAGCTTCAGGAGCCGGGTGACCTGGACGTGGGGCAAGGTGATCTCGGAGAAGCCCGCGCCGGTCAGGCCGGTGTGGCGTGCCACCGAGTCGACGATCGTCAGCTTCATCCAACTCGTCTCGCCCGCCGGCGATTTGATCGTCTGGGGCATGCCGTTCGGCTGGAGGTGGCTGGTCGCCGTTCCCTTCTCCGTCCGCACCCGCACCTCCGTCGCCGCCGCCCGCACGCTCTCCTGCGGGAGCGGTGTGACCTTGAACGAACCCGGCATGTCGTACGACCCGCCCGCGAAGCCGATGCGCAGCCACTGGCCGTTCGGCGAGCCCGCCGCGCCCTCCGCCCACGCGGTGTCCGGGTTGCCGTCGAAGGCGTTCACCGGGTCGAACTGGGGCAGGGAGAACAGCCAGTTGCCGCTGGACGACGCCGTCACCGAGCGGGCGCCGCGCAGCTGCGCCACCGTCTGGTGGGCGATGCCCTTCGTCGGCAGGATCTGCTTCGGTTTCTCGCCGGCGTCCTGGACCGCGTCCGGCGCGTTGCGTTCGTCGGGCGTGTACGTGTACGACGTGTTGGCGTCGACGAGGCCGAACCGGGTGTCCGCTCGGCGCAGTCCGTCGCCCACCACCTGGAGGGTGGGTGAGCCCAGGCCGGGATGGTTGTCGCCCGTCAACACCGTGGCCCTGCCCCGGAGTTCGGTGGCGAGGGGGAGGAGGGACTCCGGGCCGCCGGAGACCACCGCCGTGTCGGCCACCGGCGTCAGGCCCGCCTGACCGGGGCGGATCACGTCCTTGCCCGTCGGCTCGTAGATCTCCACCGCCCGCTGTCGCGGGTAGAGGCCCTCGACCTGGAGCGGGGTGTCGTTGGCGATGCGGCCGCCGGTCATGATCGGGCCCAGGCCCGTCACCCGTTGGTAGCCGGACTGCTCCAGGGTGCGTTTGACGGTGGTCGTCGGGACGTAGCCGATCTGGTCGGGGTCCAGGTCGTTGCGGACGACGACGTAATAGACGCCCGCCCGGCTCAAGTAGTCGGCCAGGCCCGGGACTTCGCTACCGCTCGCCAGAACCTGCTCCACCGCGTCCATCGCTCGGCGGTTGCCGGGGGTGCCCATCGGGACGTAGTCGCGTTCCGCCCAGCGGGAGTCGGCGAGGACGTCGAGGGGTTCGTCGATGGGGGAGCCCCAGGTGTAGATGCCGTGCGCGGTCGCCGGGACGACCAGGGCGCGGGAGTCGGGGGAGTACTTGTGCAGCCAGTCCGCCGTGGACTGCCAGTACTTGGGGAGCTGCTGGAACGAACCCGGGTTCAGGATCGACCCGTTGAGATACGGCCAGGCCAGGCCGGGGAGCACGAGGATCACCGCGATCAGCGGGGCGAGCCGGCGGCCCCGGACCGGACGGGCGCCGCGTGTGTCGGCGGCCACGCCCACCAGGTGGGCCAGGCCCAGGACGAGTGCGAGGGCCAGGCCCGCCTGGAACTTGTAGATGTTGCGGAAGGGGACGAGCGGGCCGTTCAGCCAGTCCTGCACCAGCCCGTGGAAGGGCGCCCCGAACGAGCCGCCGTACCCCGCGAACAGGACCAGCGAGACCGACACCGCGATCAGCACCAGCCAGCGCCGCTCCGGCATGTCCCGGCGGGCCAGGCCCGCGAGGCCCAGTCCGGCCGCGAGCGCCGAGCAGACGATGACGATCACCGAGGAGACGACCGTCCAGCCGGCCGGTATCCAGGCCTCCCCGAGATGCAGATAGGCGACCCAGTCACCGGCTCCGCGCAGGCCCTCCGTCGCGGACATGGTGTCGGTCGTGGTCTGCGAAGTCTCCACGTAGGGAAGGAAGTTCTCGCCGTAGACGCCGAGCATGAGGAGCGGGATCCACCACCACGCCGTCGCCAGGATCACCCCCGGCACCCACCACGCGATCAGCTTGCGCTGCCGTGGACCCGCTGGGCGGGAGAGCAGATACAGGCCGACGGGGAGGAGGGAGGCGAGGGTCGCGGCCGCGTTGACGCCGCCCATGAAGGGGACGAGCAGCGCCGAGCGGAGGGCCGCGATGCGCGCCGTATAGCGCTCGTTGGTGAGTGGCAGCAGGACCCAGGGAAGGAACGCTCCGGGGAGCGCGGCGGCGGACGTCGACCCGACGACGATCGTGAACACCGGCCACAACGCGTACGTCACGGCGGCGAGCAGCCGGGACGCGGGACTGCCGACGCGCAGCCGCTCGGCCAGCCGCAGGGCACCCCAGAAGGCGACCGACACGACGACCGACAGCCACAGCCGTTCCGCCAGCCAGACCGGCAACTGCACGGCGTGGGCCAGCCAGTAGAACGGGAGCATCGGCCAGAGATAGCCCGCGTACTGGTCCTGGATGCCGCCGAACGAACCCCGGTCGTGCCACAACTGCCCCAGGTCGGACAGGAATTGACCGGGGTCCACGGTGACGCCGAGCTTGGTGTCGAAGGTCTGCCGGCCCGGGTGCACGGCGAGGAACAGCACGAACACCACGGCCCAGAACCCCAGCAGCCAGCGCCATGACCTCGGGCCCTCCGGGGGACCCGCGACGGTCGTGGTGGTGGGATCGGCCGCCGGGGGCGGGGCCTGGACCGTGGTCGCCGTCATCGTGGACACCGCCGGAGGATGAGGAGGAGGTTCCAGGTGGCCAACTCCCTTATCCCGGGCGCCTTGACGACGGCTCGGTCGAGGAAGGGCCAGTAGCGGGAGCGCGCCGCGACGACCATGACGTCGTCGCGGGCGCGGACCTGCCGCAGGGTGACACCGATGTGCACGGCGAACAGGTTCTCGCCGAGCGTGTGCTTGGCCGGCTTTCCGGTACGGCGCCGGTAGCGGGCGCGGGCCCGTTCGGCGCCGAGGTAGTGCCAGGGCGCCCATTCGTGACCACCCCACGGGGACAGCCAGTTGGTGAACGACACATAGATCAGCCCACCGGGCCGCGTCACCCGCGTCAGCTCACTGAGAAACGTCTCCGGATCGGCCACGTGCTCAAGGACGTTGGACGAGAACGTCACGTCCGCGACCCCGTCGGACAGGGGGAGGAGATACCCGTCGGCGATCACCGTTCCGACAGGCGGCTTCTCCCCCAACTCCCTTGCGTCCGGCTCGAAGAGATAGGCGTGGGCGCCGCGCCGCCGAAACTCCTCGGTGAAGTACCCGTTGCCCCCACCGACATCCACGACGGTACGACCGACGACGGGACCGTCATAGGCCTCGACTTGATCGGCAGCGTCGGCGGCGAGCAGCGAGTAGCAGGATTCCGGGTCGTCCTGCTCATGCAGGAAGGCACGGAAGAGGGCAAGGGAGCGCCGGAGAGAGGGATCCTTGAAACCCCGGTGAGTTCCGAAGGGGCGCGGGGCTGTGTCGATATGCGGCTCCGCCGCGGGGCGCGACCAGCCCCCACGCACCCGCAGCCACCTCACGACCCCCAGCCCTTCACCGCCTCACCGGCCACCAAACGAAACTGTCTGACCGTCCGGTCCCAGCGATAACGCCCCGCAAGATCACACGCAGCCTTACCCATGGCCTCACGCCGAAGCCCGGACAGAGCCAACGTGCACCAGGCAGCGGCGAAGGAGGACTCACCACGAGCCAAGACACCCGTCTCGCCGTCGACGACCGAGTCCCGCAGCCCAGGCACGTCAAACGCGACCGTCGGAGTCTCCCGAGCCGCGGCCTCCGTCACGACCAAGCCCCACCCCTCAAGCGCGGAGGGATGCAGCAACAGCCAGGCCGCACAGAGCAGTTCGTGTTTCCGGGCCTCAGAGACATGCCCGGTGAACTCGACACCAGGCCCGGCGAGTTGCTCAAGCCGCTCACGCTCAGGACCGTCACCGACGATCAGCAGCCGCCCCCCGACCACGGGACGTACCCGCTCCCACAACCGCAGCAGCAGATCGATCCGCTTGTACTCGACCAGCCGCCCCACCGCCACGAACAGCGGCTCCGGCGAGCGCTCGGCACGAGGCCCCGGCTCCTCAACTCCGTTGTGGACAACCCGGATCCGCTCCCGCTCGACCCCGATCCCGCGCAGCGCATACGCCGTCGAGGGAGACACCGCGACCAACAGGCCACGCCGGTGCGCCCCGGTCAGCGCCCAGTGTTCGAGTCTTCGCCCGATCCGCGCCGCCGGTGCCATCGGCCCGCCGAACCGCATCTTCCACAGGTCCGTGTGGACGTGGTTGACCAGGCACAGGGTCGGGCCGTGGTGCCACACGGGCGCGAAGTACGGCATGCCGTTGCACACCTCGACCAACAGGTCGCAGTCGCCGATCTGTTGGGCGAAGGCGGTACGGGCGCGCAGGAAGTGGCCGTAGGTACCGCCCGCCGACACCACGCGATAGTCGCGGTAGGCGGCGGGGCCGCCGCACAACAGGGTGACCTGGTGGCCCAGTCGGGTCAGGCCGTCAGCGAGTCTGTCCACGAGGAGTTCGGAGCCGCCGGCCTGGGGATTGTCGAGATCCCGGTGGGCGAGGAAGACGATCCGGCGCGGTTGCGGCACCGGCGCCGGGGGGCGCTGCGCGACCGATGGGAACGGGGCGCGCAGCGAATAGGGCACGTGCTGGGGCATGGGTGCTCCAACTCGTCTCAGGGTGCGGAACTTTGGTGGATCAGGGTGCGGAACTGCGGAACTCTGACGGAAATCCGCGGGGTGGGGGGCGGGATGGGGCGGGGCGCGGTGCGGAGTTCTGTGGGTGGGCTGTGCCGGGGTGGGTTGGACAGTTTTCGCCCCGCCGTTCCCGACGGCTACTCACCCGCATGACAATTTCCGGGGTTGTTAGAACTGACGTCACGTCACATCGTGGGTGGATACTCGGGTGAAGTGGAGGATTCCGGGCGCCGACGGCCTCGTAGTACCAAAACGCCGCCCATCACGGTGAGAACGAATCCGGCCACAGCGGCACCGATCGGCAACGACCGCCCCACCAGGCGCAGTTGGCCGCTCTCCTTCTTCGCCAGTTTCACCTGTTCCTGCTGTGTGGCCGTGGTGAAAGCGAGCTTGTCGGCGTCCAGGAGGAGGACCGCGTCGTAGGTGTGGCCGGGGGCGCGGAGGGTGCGGCGGGGGCCGGTTTGGGCGTAGATCACGCGGCCGGTGCGCTGGTCGACGATCAGCTCGATGCCGTGGTTGGAGTACCACTCCTCGGCCAGTATCTGGGGGGAGCCCGGCTGGTCTACAAGGCTGCCCGGGACCAGGCGGGTGCCGATCTTCGAGGGCGGGACCGTGCCCTTGAAGACGTAACCCGAGTAGCCCTGCACCTTCTTGGTCCCCGCGTAACGCAAAGTCACCGTCGCGCCAAGGGAGTTGTCCCACCACTGGTACGGCTGTTTCCGCACGTCGAACGGGAACTTCAGGAAGGCGTCGCCCTCGAAGTACGGGTTCTCGTGGCAGCAGTGCACGGGCTTGTTGGTCTTACGGTCCGTGACCCAGCGGTTGGGGAAGAACTCCAGCGCGTCGTGCGGATCGGCGGCCGGCAGGGACTTGTCGGTGTCGACGGTCGTGGTGACGTCCCAGACCGCGTCGCCGCTCTTCTCGCTGTCCGCGACATCGCCGCGCACCTGCTGGGTGACGGTGATCCGCTGGTCGTCCACGGTCCGCAGCTCGCCGGTGTCGAAGTAGCTTCCGGTGCCCCGGTAGACGGCGGTCGTGTCGATGTCGATCGGGGTCACGGCGGCCCGCGGCTCGACGTACCACGCCAGCAGCGGCGCCAGGACCAGCAGAAACGTGCCAAGTCCCAGCAGGATCAAGGAAAATGGAGAGGTCGTACGGCGCATCCGGACACTCCAGTGAAAGTTGGTGACGGAGTTCGGGCCGCTCTATGGGCCGGGAACCGTAGGCGCCCCTTGACGGAGTGTCAATGTCTGCCGACACTGGGCCGACGGGCAGGGCTGGGCGCACGGACCTCAGGACAGAGAGGCTGACCCTGCGATGTCCAGACTGCTCGCCGCCGCACTCACCATGGCACTGGCCGCCGCCCTCGCCGTGGGCGCCGCCTTCGGCATCGTCGCACTGCTCGACGCGAGACCAGCCCAGCCGAACACGCCCCTGGTCACGTACGAGCAAGCGGGCCGAGGGAGTTGACCCCGTGGCCGCGCGACGGGTGCCCGCTCGTCCGCCGACCGCACCACCCCCGACCGTGACCGCGCGCTCGGCGTGGCACGAAGTACCGCGGTCCCAGGTGCGGGAGTTCGCGGCGATCGCCATGGCCGAGGCGCCCGCGCTCGCCGAGGAGATCCTGCGGGAGATCCGGCGCGAGCACCCCCAACTGCCCTTGGTTCTCGACGACTCGGGCGAACCCATGGCCCTGGTCGGGATCCGCCGCGCCATCGAGGTCTTCGTCCAGCACCTGGAGACCGCCGAGGGCCGCCCGACCGTACCGCCGGGCGTCTTCCAGGAGTTCGGGCGCGGTGAGGGCCTGCACGGCCGCAGCCTCGACTCGCTCCAGGCGATCTACCGGATGGGCGTACGGCTCGCCTGGCGGCGGCTGGCCGAGATCGGGCAGCGCGTCGAGATCCCGCCGCCCGCGATGTACGCACTCGTCGACGCGGGTTACGAGTATCTCGACGGGCTGGTCGACCAGTCCGTGCGCGGGTATGCCGAGGCCGCCGCCCGGCAGGCGGGGGAGCGGCTGCGCCTCCAGCGGCGGCTCATGGAACTCCTCCTCACCGAGCACCATCGCGGCGACCCGGCCGAGGCCCTCTCCGAACGTGCCGCCCGTATCGGCTGGCCGTTGCCCGAAAAGGTCGCCGTCGGTGTCCTGCTGCGCCCGGCCCGCGAGGCCGTCGCCCCCGCCGTAGGGCAGGAAGTGCTGCTCGACATGGAGTACGACCAGCCACGCATGGTCGTGCCCGAGCCGGATGCCGCCGGGCGGCCCGAGCTGCTGCACCGGGCGCTGACCGGCTGGGCCGGCGCGATCGGGCCACCGGTGCCGCTGGCCGACGCGGTGAAGTCGGCGCGCTGGGCCGAGGCGGCCGTAGGGCTGATGGAGCGGGGGTTGTTGCCGGGCGGGGGTGTTCTGTACTGCACCGAGCACACCGAGGCGCTGGTGCTGTTGCAGCCGGAGGAGCTGATCGACGATCTCGCGCTGCGGTGTCTCGCGCCGCTGGAGCACTCGGGGCCGACGCATCGGCGGCGGCTCGCGGAGACCCTGCTGGCGTGGCTGGAGACGCGGGGCGGGGCGCCGGAGGTGGCCGCGCGGCTCGGTGTGCATCCGCAGACCGTGCGGTATCGGCTGCGGCAGATCCGCGAACTGTGGGGTGACGAGATCGACCACCCGGACCGCCGTTTCGAGCTCGAACTGGTGCTGCGCGCCCAGCGGTTGCGTGGTGAACTGGGCGATCCCAGGGCCGGTCGGTAGTCACATGGTCACGCGACCATTGCCCGTGCAACCCTCTATGGCTAGCCTGTGTTCGTTATGCCGATCGTCAGTTGAAATTTCGAACAGCCACCCATGGGCAGCCATCCATAGGCATCCACCCATAGACATCCAAGAAGGGGGCCGGTTGTGGGACGACTCGTACCTGCCGTGACCCGGGCTCTCGATATTCTCGAGCTCTTCCTCGACGGGGACGGGACGCTCTCCGCCCCCGACATCGTGCGCAAGCTGCAACTGCCGCGCACGACCGTGCACGAACTGGTCACCACCCTCGCCGCGCGGTCGTACATCGTGCCGGTGCCCGGACAGCCGGGACGTTACCGTCTCGGAGTCCGCCCGTACCAGCTCGGGAGCCGATACGCCGAGCAGCTCGACCTCGCCGCCGAGGGCCAGCAGGTCGCCCGGTCCGTCGCCGAGACCTGCGACGAGACCGTGCATGTGGCCATCCTCGAAGGCACCGACGTGATCTACATCGCCAAGGTCGACTCCACGCACGCGGTGCGCATGGTGTCGGCGGCCGGCCGCCGGCTGCCCGCGCACTGCACGTCCGTGGGCAAGATGCTGCTGGCCTCGCTCCCCGAGCCGGAGCTGACCGCGCGCATCCCCGCCGACGCGGCGCTGGTCGCGATGACGCCGAACAGCATCGTCGAGCCGGGTGCCCTGCGGGAGGCTCTCGCCGAGATCCGGTCGCGCGGGGTCGCGGTCGAGAGCCGCGAGTCGAATCCGGACGTGTCGTGTGTCGCGGCGCCCGTGCGGGACCGTACGGGCCAGGTCGTCGCCGCGCTCTCCATCTCCGTTCCCATGATCCGGTGGAGCGACGAGCGCCGGGTCGAGCTGGAGCAGCTCGCCGCGAAGGGCGCGGCCGAACTGTCGGAGCGACTCGGACACCGGAGCGTGGGATGACGTACGAGGTGGCGGTACGGGCCGAGGCGACGCTGGGCGAGGGGCCGACGTGGGACGCGGCGGCGGGGCGGCTGATCTGGATCGACATCCTCGGGTCCCGGGTGCATACGTACGATCCCGTGTCCGGCGCGCGTACGGTCCGGGTGACCGACCAGCACGTGGGGGCCGCCAAGCCCCGGGTCGGCGGGGGGCTCGTGCTCAACCTGCGGGACGGGGTCGGGCTTGTCGATCCGGACGGGGAGTTCCGGTGGCTGCATCGGGAGCCGGTCGCCGGGCGGCGGGCCAATGACGCGGCCGTCGCGCCCGACGGGGCGTTGTGGGTGGGGACGATGCGGTACGACGAGGCGGCGTGCGGGGGGACGTTGTCGCGGGTCGCCGGGGACGGTTCCGTGCGGCTGGTTCTTGATGACGTCGCGGTGAGCAACGGGACGGGGTGGAGTCCCGATGGGCGGTTGATGTACTACATCGACTCGCCCACGCGTCGGATCGATGTGTTCGAGTACGCCGACGGGCGGGTGTCGAAGCGGCGGCGGTTCGCGGAGATCGAGGCCGGCGCCGGGTTTCCTGATGGGCTCACCGTTGATGCCGACGGGTGTGTGTGGGTGGCGTTGTGGGGTGGGGGTGCGGTGCGGAGGTACACGCCGGACGGGGAGTTGGAGCGGGTTGTCTCGTTGCCGGCCTCGCTGGTCACCGCGTGTGCGTTCGGGGGTGCGGATCTGACCGACTTGTACGTCACGACGGCTCGGGTGGGGCTCGACTCGCCGCATCCTGTGGCTGGTTCGCTGTTGGTTGTGCCGGGGGCGGGGAAGGGGTTGGCGCAGCCTGCTTTTGCGGGGTGATGAGGGTTGGTTCTTTGACTGCGGGCGCGTCGTGGCTGGTCGCGCAGTTCCCCGCGCCCCTAAAAGCACAAAGACCTTCAGGCCCCGGTGTTGTCCAAGTCCGCCAGCGTTTTGTTTTCCGCCGGGGTCGCCGCCAGGCGCGATCGTGCCAGGGCCCTTGCCAGCTCGACCAGGCCGCCCGTGTCGGAGACCTCCGTGGCGTAGAGGCGGTATGTGCTCGGGGTGTTGAAGGGTTGCTCCTGGGCGGTGGCGCGGCGGGCGGCGTCGGCGACCATCGCCGCCTCGGCGACCACGCGGGCCTCGTGGGGGGAACGGCCCTCGTGCAGGGCGGCGTCGCGGGTGCGTTCGCGGAGGCGGTCGTCGAAGTAGGGGGTGAGGGCCAACAGGCCGTCGTGGATGGAGACTTCACGCCAGTGCAGGCGCATCCGGGGCAGCTGGCGGAGGGCGCTGGGCGGCTTCGGGGCGATGGACGCGAAGCGGACCTCCGACCACAACGGGCCCAGCCCGCGCAGGTCGTTGAGGTCACGCCAGTGGGCGCGGGCCATCGGCAGCAGTCGCGGCAGGGCGAAGCCGGCGGAACAGGTCAGGGCGGCCAGCGAGGCCATCGGCGGGGCGACACCGGTGGACAGGAAGTCCAGGTCGTGACCGGACCAACGGGCCACCAGCGCCGCGTACTTGACGAGCTGGAAGCCGACCACGTCCAGCAGCGTGCCGAGGAGGATCAGCTGTAGCCCGGTCCTGAGCAGGCCGGTCACCTCGCGGGCCCAGGTGACGCACACGGTGCACAGCGCCAGGGTGGCCGCGCTGTGCCCGAGCAGGTAGAGCACGATCATCTCGCGCATGTACGGCGTGTTGGCGTAGTACGTGTCGAGGTCGGTGAGCCGCTCGGTGTTCGGGTCGGCCAGCGTGAACAGCACGACGATGGTCACGATCAGCGCGCCGTACGCGGCCATGCTGCGCAGGACCATGCGGCGGATCCGGGCGGGGGAGCCGCCCCGCCAGTGGATCAGCAGGACCAGCAGGGAGCAGCTGTACGCGGAGAGCATGCCGTAGGTCAGCGGGGCGCCGAAGTTGGGGATGCCGGTGAGGCGGTTGACCGTGCCCAGGGTCAGCGGTGCCGAGCAGACGAGGGCCAGGGAGCCGAGGACGATCGCCGCGCAGGTGGACACGGTCAGCGGGTCGCGCGGGATCCGCCAGGGGCGGCGCAGCAGGACGGTGCAGGACAGCCCGAAGACGGCGGCGGCGAGGTACACCATGACGCTCATGCCCTGGTGCTCCCTTCCGTCGTGCCGGTGCGGACCCGGGCGGCGGCGACGAGCGGGGACCGGGTCAGCGCGTCGGCGATGTGCACGAGGAGGGCGGTGCCGGGGGCCCGGTCGGGGAGGCCGCCCGGTTCGTCGGCGGGTGTGAGGCGGGGGTCGCTGTCGCGTTCCTCGACGGCACGGCCGCGCTCCTCGGCCACGGCCGCCGCGACGACCGCCGCCCACGCGGTCGCCTCGGCCTGTTCCGGGTCGCCGGTGGTCTGCGCCGCTGCCTCCAACGTCCTTTCGTACAGGGCCCGGTCGAAGAACGCGTCCAGGTGACCGAGCGCGTTGTGGATGCTCGTCTGCCGCCACACCAGCCGGGTCGCGGGGGAGGACCAGCGCGGCCGGGGCAGCCGTAGCGCGCGGCGGGTGAGGAGTTCGGCCAGCTCGTGTTCCAGCGGTTCGAGACCGGCGTACGTCCGCCGGGCCTGCCGCCGCTGGGTCAGCCGGGGTCCGGTCAGCGGGATCAGGACGCCTACGACGGTCAGGACCGCGCCCAGTCCGGCGGCGACCGGCGAGACGGTCGTACCGAGCTGTGTCCAGTCCCGGCCGCACCAACGGGCGATGACCGCCGCGAACTTGGTGAGGCTGTACCCGGCGCCGCACAGCGAGCCGACGCCCAGCGTGATCAGTCCCGCGCGGAGCCAGCCGTGCACCTGCCGTGCCCAGCGCAGCGCCGACACCGCGGTGACACTGACGGCGGCGAGGTGCCCGGCCAGGTACAGCACGATCATCTCGGCGATGAACGGCGTGGTCGCGTAGTAGGTGTCCAGGTCGGTGCGGCGCTCCACGGGGGTGCGGCCCAGCGCGAACGTCACGGCGATGCCGACGAGGATGATGGTGTACGCCACGATCCAGCGGCGGGCGGTGCGGTGGACGTGCGGTCCGCCCCGCCAGTAGACGATCAGGACCTGCGAGGAGGCGCCGTACGCGGTGACCGACGCGTAGGTCAGCGGCGCGGCGAGGTTCGGGACGCCGCTGAGATCGTTGATCGCGCCGACGGTGGGCGGCGCCCCGAGGAAGAAGCAGGCCCCGGCCAGGCCGAGGAACACGCAGATCACCCGGAGATAGGGGTCGTGCCAGTGGCGTATCAGGTCCGGGGTCTTCACCAGCACGCCCAGCCACAGCAGGCCGCAGCTCAGATAGTCGATCAGGCTGCTCATTTTCTGGTCCCGCGGTAGTTGAGGGCGGCGCCGATGCGTCCGGCGACACCCTGCTGGGTGCCGTCGTCGGCCGCGGCGGAGCCGTGCGCGGAGTCCGGTCCGGACGGGGACTCGGCCGCGGCCTCCAGCCAGGGCCGCAGCCGTCCGCTCATCAACATGCCGAACCTGTCCGCCTCTTGTTCGTCGGCGAGGCTGAAGTCGGTTCGGGCGGCGACGGGCCGGGGGTTGCCGTCGGCGGTCGGTCCGGGCGCGGGGGCGGCGGTCCGCTGGTGCATGTGCCACACCTCGTGGCAGAAGATCACGATCTGGTGCCAGGCGGCGGCCCGCTTGTCGATGACGATGACGTCGTAGGTGTCGCCCTCCAGCCACAGTCCGCTGGCGGTGCGCGGCGGGAACACCTCGCGGCGGACGACGATCTCACGCCCCCGCCAGCGCGTGACGGAGTCGACCAGCGCGTCGAACAGGGCCTCGGGGTCGGAGGGGACCGGGACGCGCATGGGATCGATGAGGGCGTCGGCGAACCGACGCATCTCCTTCTTCGTGCGCACCGCTGCAATATGCCAGGACATACGCCGACTCAGCCACCTCACCGTCGCCGCGGAAGCGGGGGCGCTGCCGCGGGGGGTGTGGGGGGTGCGGGGTGCGTGGCGGGGGCGGGGTCCGTCGAACGGGCCGGTTCCGTGGAGCGGGCCGTCGCCGGCGCGTGGCCCGCCTTCGTCGCCGCGCAGCCCACCGGCACCGGGCCGGTCGCCGTGGCCGAGCCGTACGCGAGCGTCGCGTCCGTGGTCTCTGTCGCGCCTGCCTTCTCCGTCGTACCCGCCACACCCACCACTCCCGCCGCACCGGCCGTCTCCGTCGCGCCAGACCTTGTTCCCCCGCCCGGCACCGCCACGCGTACAGCCGCCCGCACCGCGTCGATCGCCTCGCGGTGGCGCAGGGCGCGGGAGACGGGACCGATCTCCTGGAGGAGGTCGGCGGTGTCGGGGTGGCCGCTGGGGTGGCCGTGCCCGGAGTCGATGGCCTCCAGGATCGCCACCGCCGCGGCGAGCGCCTTCGCGCGGGGCGGGGTGCAGCCGAGGCGGAGGGCGGCCTGGTGGGCGCGGGTGCGGAGGTCCTCGTCGAGGTGGCGGGCGAGGGGCAGGAGGACGTCGCGGATGTACGTCTCCCGCCGGATCAGGCGGAGTTCGGGCGCCGCGCACAGCACGAAGGGGACGCCGTCGCCGTCGACGGAGCGCATCAGGACGTACAGCGGCCGGAGTTGGTGGTGGGCGAGGCGGACGCGCAGGCGGCCGTGCAGGAATTGGCCGGTGTGCGGCAGGATGAAACCGACGGCGATCAGGACCGCGGCGAGGCAGGCCGCGCACGGGGCGACGTCCGTGCTCAGCGAGTCGAGGTCGTGGCCCGTCCAACGGGCCGTCACCGCCGTGATTTTGGCGAGATCGAAGACGAGGCTCAGCGTGTAACCGGCGCCCAGGAACGTCAGTCCGCCGCGCAGCCAGCCGTGCAGACCGTCCGCGCGGACCCAGTTCCAGATGAGCCGCACGGTGATCAGCGCGGCCACGGTGTGCGCGAGCAGATAGAGCAGGATCTCCTCGCGCATGAATGGCGTGTTCGCGTAGTACGTGTCCAGGTCCCGCACCCGCTCCACGGGCGCGTCGGCGAGGGCGAACAGCACCCACAGCGCCACGATCACGCCCGAGTAGACGGAGATGATCCAACGTCTGGCGCGCCGGGTCGTGTTCGAACGGTCGGACAGCCCGAAGCGCCAGGCGACGATGAGCAGCAACCCGGCCCCGCTGAACGCGGTGAGCAGCGAATACGCCCACGGCGCCGCGAAGTTGGGCACACCCGTGACGCGGTTGGTCCAGCCGATGACCGCCGGCGTCACGGACACGAACAGCGCGCAGGCGAACAGCAGCAGCCCGCCGACCGCCCGCAACAGCGGGTCCCGCCACAGCCGGATGATCGCCGGCAGCTTCAGCGCGAGGGCCGCGCCGAGGACCGCGGTGGGGATCCACACGAAGGACGTGTACAGCTCGCCCAGGAAGGTCGTCACCACGTCGTACGCTCCCCCTTCCCGCCGTCCGCTGCACAGCCGGTCCGAGGTTACGCGCCCACAACTGCCAACGTCATGTCATCCGGTGGCCGTTGTGGGACCGGGAACGACCGCTGTGTCCGGAAATCGCCCCCGCGAATGAACTGTGCACTGTGTCCAACCCATTGACGCGCAAGCGCTTCGATTTTACGGTCCCGTTCGAAGTTGCGAGCGACATTCGATATTTCGAACACAAAGGATCTCTACAGTAAGGGCAGGCAATGGGACGACCTGACCTGAATCGCAGGCACCTACTGGCCACGGCGGGCGGCCTCACGGTCGCGGGCAGCCTCGCCTTCGCCGCTCTCGCCTCCGGCGCCGACGCGCTCGCCTCCGGCGCGGACACCCGGGTGCGCTACTGGAACCTCTTCAGCGGCGGCGACGGCGCCAACATGATCGCGATGCTGGACGCCTTCCGGAAGGAACACCCCGGCATCGACGTGAAGGACTCCACCCTCCAGTGGGGCAACCCCTTCTACACCAAGCTCGCCATGGCCGCGGCGGGCAACCACGCACCCGAGCTGGGCGTCATGCACATGGGCCGCGTCGCGGGCTTCTCACCGGGCCGGCTCCTCGACCCGTGGGACGAGGACCTCCTCGCCAAGTACGGCGTACGCAAGGCCGATTACAACCCCGCGCTGTGGAACCGCGGTGTCATCGACGGCAAGTTGTACGCCCTGCCGCTCGACATCCACGTACAGCTCTGCTTCTACCGCAAGGACGTCCTGAAGAAGGCGGACCTGCTCGGCGACGACGGCCGGATGGTCCAAGTCACCTCCACCGACGAGTGGTTCGACGTCCTGAAGAAGGCCAGGGCGGTCCAGAAGAAGGGCCTGCAGACCATCGGCCTGTGGACCAACGACCAGAACTTCCAGTGGTGGTTCTTCGTCGCCTTCTACACCCAGCTCGGCGGCGGATGGTTCGACGACGGCAACACCCAGGTCCTCTTCGACACCGACAAGGCCACCCAGGTCCTGGAGTTCTTCCGCAGACACGTCACCGACGGATACGTCATCCCGGGCGCCCCGACCGGCGAACAGTTCATCAACGGCGCCCCCTTCACCTGGGAGGGCAACTGGTCGGTGCCGGTCTTCTCCGGCGCGAAGCTGGACTACGGCGCGACCCCGCTGCCGCCCGTCTTCGGGAAGCAGGCAACGCACGCCGAGTCGCACTCCTTCGTCCTGCCGCACCAGGCCGGCCGCGGCGGCGCCACCAACGAGGCCGCGCACGAACTGGCCGCGTACGTCGTCACCCACGCCCTGCAGTGGGCGGCGGGCGGCCACATCCCCGCGTACACGCCGACGCTGTCCACGGCCGCGTACAAGAAGCTCACCCCGCAGAACGAGTACGTCTCCGCGATGAACCACCAGGCCACCGAGCCGAAGGTGTGGTTCGCGGGCTCCACCGGCGTCCTCGCGCAGGACCTCGGCCCCCTCGTCGTCTCCTCGACGATGGGCTCCGCCAAGCCGGCCGCCGTAGCCCGGACCATGAAGAACCACCTCACCAGGCTCCTCGCCTCGAAGAACCCGATGGACGGCAGGACCGCAGCGCAAGGAGGTGCGGCCGCATGACCACCAGTGCCCAGACCGTCATCGCACCGGCGCGGACGAGGACCGCCACCGCCACCGCGACCGTCCGCCGCAACCAGGGCTTCCAGCACGGAGGTTGGTTCGTCGCCCCGTTCCTGGGGCTCTTCGCCCTGTTCGTCGTCTGGCCGCTGCTGCGCGGCGTCTACCTCAGCCTCACGGACGCCAACATCTCCGGCGACGGCGCGAACTTCATCGGCCTCGACAACTACCGCGAGGCCCTGCACGACCGGGCGATGTGGGACGCGCTCGGCCACAGCGCGTACTTCACCCTGCTCGTCGTGCCGTGCATCACGGTCCTCGCCTTCCTGCTCGCGATGCTCGCGCACCACATCGAGCGCGGGAAGTGGCTGTGGCGGCTGTGCTTCTTCGCGCCGTTCCTGCTGCCGTCGACGGTCGCGGGCAACATGTGGCAGTGGCTGTTCACCCAGGGGATCGGCCTGGTCAACGAGACCTTCGGACTCACCACACCCTGGCTGACCGACAAGTCCTACGCGATGCTCGCCATCGTCGTCGAGACCCTGTGGTGGACGGTCGGCTTCAGCTTCCTCCTCTACCTCGCCGCGCTCCAGAGCATCCCCGACCACCTCTACGAGGCCGCCAAGCTCGACGGAGCGAACGCCTGGCACCGCACGGTCCACATCACGCTGCCGATGCTGCGCCACATCACCGGTCTGGTGATCGCGCTCCAGGCCCTCGCCTCGCTCCAGCTCTTCGACCAGGCCGTCGTGATGATGGACTTCGGGCCCGGACCCGAGCTGAGCACCCGCTCCTTCGTCCAGTACACCCTCGAACAGGGCTTCACCAGCTACCGCGTGGGCTACGCCTCCGCGATGTCCGTCATCTTCTTCGTGATCATCGCGGCCGTCGCCCTCGCCCGTATGGCGCTGCTGCGCAACCGTGAGGAGGGCACCCGATGACCGTGGCCACAACCACCCCTGTACGCAAGCCCCGCAGGCCCTGGACCCCCAGCCAGATCGTCCTCACACTGCTCGGCGCCGCCGTCTCCGCGCTCTTCGTGGCGCCGATCGCCGCGGCCCTGTTCACCTCGCTCAAGTCCGAGGCCGAGGCCGCCGAGATCCCGCCGCACTGGCTGCCCGAGGTCTGGACGGTCCAGGCCTGGAAGGCCCTCTGGAAGACCGGCAACATCACGAACTGGTTCGTCAACTCCCTTGTGGTGTCGGTCCTCGTGACGGCCATCGTGGTCACCGTCGCCGCACTCGCCGGATACGGCTTCGCCCGCACCGAGTTCAAGGGCAAGACCGTCCTGATGGGCGCCGTGATGGCGGGTCTGATGATCTCCCCGGCCGTCCTCGGCGTCCCCCTCTTCACCACCGTCCAGCAGATGGGGATGGTCGACACCTACTGGGGCATGATCCTGCCGCAGTGCGCGCCCGCCGCGATGGTCTACATCCTCTACAAGTTCTTCCAGGGTATCCCCCGCGAACTGGAGGAGGCCGCCTTCATCGACGGCGCGGGCCGCTGGCGGATCTTCTTCACGATCGTCGTCCCCCTCTCCCGCCCCTCCCTCGCTGCGGTGGGCATCTTCACCTTCATCGCCTCGTGGAACAACTTCCTGTGGCCGTACATGGTGACCAACAACCCCGACCTGATGACCATGCCGAACGGCATCGCGACCGTCATGAACTCCTACGGCATCCAGTGGGCCCAGCTCATGGCCGGCGGCCTCATGGCAGGCCTGCCGCTGATCATCGTCTTCGTCTTCTTCCAGCGCCAGATCGTCGCGGGCGTGGCCCACACGGGATTGGCGGGACAGTGACCATACGAAGAGGTCTTGCCGGGGCGGTGCTGGCGGCCGCTCTGGCCCTGCTGCCCAACGCGGCCCAGGCAGCGCAGAGTTACCCCGACCCGCAGCCCATCACGGGCCAGCAGATCATCCACGACCCCACGGTCATCCGCCTCAAGTCCGGTTCCTACGTGGCCTATTCGACCGGCGGCGTCATCGGCGCCCGCACCTCCAAGGACCGCGTCCAGTGGGACGACGCGGGCAACGCCTTCGCCACGCCGCCGAGTTGGTGGTACGACTACAACTCGACCGGCGACCCCTGGGCCCCCGACCTCTCCTACCGCGACGGCCGTTACTGGCTCTACTACGCCGTCTCCTCCTGGGGCACCAACCACTCCGCGATCGGTGTGGCCACCTCCCCGACCGGCCTCCCCGGCACGTGGACCGACCAGGGCAAGGCCTTCACCTCGGAAACCACGGACGCCTGGAACGCCATAGACCCCGCGCTGATCACCGCGGACGGCAAACTCTGGATGGCGTTCGGCTCGTACTGGACGGGCATCCGCCTGGTCGAACTGAACCCCACGACGGGCAAGGCGATCCCAGGCGCAACGGTCGCCCACCTGGCGACCCGCCCGGACGCGCCCTACGCGGTCGAGGGCGCGTATGTGCTGAAGCACGGCGCCTACTACTACCTCTTCGCGTCGTACGACGCGTGCTGCGCGGGTGTGAACTCCACGTACAAGATCCGGGTCGGCCGCTCTACGTCGATCACGGGCCCGTACGCGGACAGCACAGGCAAGCCAATGCTGGCGGGCGGCGGAGACCTACTCCTTGCAACCCACGGCCGCTACATAGGCCCAGGCGGAGAATCCATCTTCCAAGACAAAGGTAAGGATGTCTTGGCATACCACTACTACGACGGAGACGATAACGGCACACCGAAGCTGGGGCTGAACACCCTCAGCTGGACAAACACCGGCTGGCCAAAGCTCCTTTAGGGGCGCGGGGAACTGCGCGATCAGCCCCCACAAAGCCGCAGACAAAACTCAACCCAGAAAGGCCCGCATGCGCACCGCCCGCTTCACCCTGGACCCTGCCTTCACAGTCGGCGAAGTCAACCCCCGCCTCTTCGGCTCGTTCGTAGAACACCTCGGCCGCTGCGTGTACACCGGCATCTTCGAACCGACCCACCCCACCGCGGACGAACAGGGCATCCGCCAGGACGTCCTGGACCTGGTCCGCGAACTCGGCGTCACCACCATCCGCTACCCCGGCGGCAACTTCGTCTCCGGCTACAAGTGGGAGGACTCGGTGGGCCCCGCCGAGACCCGCCCCCGTCGGCTGGACCTCGCCTGGCGTTCGACAGAAACGAACCGCTTCGGGCTCTCCGAGTACATCGCGTTCCTGAAGAAGCTCGGCCCGCAGGCGGAACCGATGATGGCGATCAACCTCGGCACCCGGGGCGTAGCCGAGGCCCTGGAACTCCAGGAGTACGCCAACCACCCCGCCGGCACGACCCTCTCCGAGCAGCGGATCGCGCACGGCGACAAGGACCCCTTCGGCATCAACGTCTGGTGTCTCGGCAACGAGATGGACGGCCCCTGGCAGACGGGCCACAAGACCGCCGAGGAGTACGGCAGGATCGCCGCCGAGACGGCCCGCGCGATGCGCCAGATCGACGCCGGTGTCGAACTCGTCGCCTGCGGCTCCTCCTCCCAGGCCATGCCGACCTTCGCCGAGTGGGAGTCGACGGTCCTCCAGGAGACGTACGACCTGGTCGACTACATCTCGCTGCACGCCTACTACCAGCCGACCGACGGCGACCTCGACTCCTTCATCGCCTCGGCCGTCGACATGGAGTCCTTCATCGAGAACGTGGTCGCGACCGCCGACCACGTGGGCGCCCGCCTCAAGTCGAAGAAGAAGATCAACCTCTCCTTCGACGAGTGGAACGTCTGGTACACGTCGGACTGGGAGGAGCAGACGAAGAACGCGGACCCGGCCGAGTGGCCGGAGGCGCCGCGTCTGCTGGAGGACAACTACAGCGTCATGGACGCGGTGGTCTTCGGCTCGCTCATGATCGCCCTGCTTCGGCACGCCGACCGCGTCACCGTCGCCTGCCTCGCCCAGCTCGTCAACGTCATCGCGCCGATCATGACCGAGCCGGGCGGCCCGGCCTGGCGGCAGACGACGTTCTTCCCGTTCGCGCAGGCCTCGAAGTACGGCCGCGGCCAGGTCCTCGACGTCCGCGTCGACTCCCCGAAGCACGAGACGCGGAAGTACGGCGAGGCCGACCTGCTGCACGCCACCGCGGTGCGCGGCGAGGACGGCTCGGTCACGGTGTTCGCCGTCAACCGCAGCCGCACCGAGTCGCTCCCGCTCGAAGTCGGCCTGAACGGCCTCGACCTGACGTCGGTCGTCGAGCACAGCGCCCTCGCGGACGCCGACCCGGATGCCCGCAACACACTGGACGCCCCGGAGCGGGTGGCCCCGCACATGGTCGAGGGCACCACACTCCAGGACGGCACTCTGACCGCCGTACTGGAGCCGCTGTCCTGGAACATGATCAGGATCAGCTGAACCGAAGCAGATCCCCGAACCGGAGCAGAACTAGCGGCCGGGGGAGGCCACCGGCGACACCGGCACTCCTCCGGCCGCACTCCCCAACAGCGTCAGCCGTACGTCCTTCGGGCCCGCCGGTGTGGTGCCGTCGGACAGGACCGCCAGGGCGAGTGTGTTGGTGCCACGTGTGCGGAGGATCCCGTTCGGCAGGGCGAAGGTGTGCTGCGGGCCCACGTCGTTGATGTACTGGCCCATGTTCCAGCCGTTGAGGAAGATCTGGACGCGGTAGGCGCGCGCCGGGTCGTCGTCGAGGACGAGGCCGATCGAGGCGTCGATGCCGCTGTCCACGGCGAGCTTGAAACTGGTCCGGTACCAGGCCACGCCCTGCCGCTTGTCGGCGCGGGGGAGCGTGACGGCCTCCCAGCCGGCGTCCGCGTACCCCGGCAGATGCCAGCCCTCCCGCTCGCCGTACAGCCCGCCGTTGTTCTGCGGCCCGCGCACGGGATCGGGTGAGGCCTCCCCCTGGAGTCGCCAACTCACCTTCGGGGAGGCGCCCTTGAAGGTCGCCGCCGTCAGGCCGCGGGCCACCTTGTGGGTGTCGAGGGCCTTGCCGTCCTGGTCGTGCTGCATCCGTCGCACCAGCACGGACAGGACATGCGGACCGGCCGCGCGCAGTCTCGCGGGCTTCTCCGGGACGGCGAGGGTCGCCTTCGCCGCCCAACTGCCCTGCCGGACACTGCTGTTGGTCGGCACCGGCATCCGGTGCGTGCCGAGCGGCTCCCCGTCGAGCCAGGCCATCAGCAGCCCCTGGGTGCCGGTGCTGTAGGCGAGGGTCACCGACTCCAGGGCGTCGGCCGTACCGGTCGTGAAGCGGCCCCGGTACCAGACGTCGCCGTAGTGGAAGCCGTAGTCGTCCGCGAAGAGCAGTGGCTGCCCGGAGGGGATGGCCGTCGTGCTGAACGTCGAAGTCCTGTTCGCCGCGGTCCACTTGGAGTCGTCGAAGGCGACCGCGGCCTCCTGGTTCTCCACCTTCCGCCGCCAGCCGCCGAGTGCGGGCAGCGGTACCGCGGGCACCCCCGGCAGCAGCGCGTCCGGGTTCGAGCGCAGGCTGCCCGCGTTGGTGACGGTCGAGGGCACCGCCCGCCCGTTCCAGGTGACGTCGGTGATGCCGCGCGGGCCCCACACCTCCAGGCCGGTCTCGCCGATGGTGTCGCCGGTGAGGTGGGCGGTCGTACCGCTGAGCGCGGCCTCGCGCAGCAGTGCCGGGCCGTAGACCAGCGCGGTGCCCGAACCGGTCTCGTACGGCCACAGGCGTACGGAGGTGGCCTCGTCGGCGAAGAGCAGCACGAGGGGGTTGTCGACGCCGCCGGCCTGGACGAGGACCCGGGTCAGGCCGCCGATGCCGAGCGGGACGGTGACGTGCAGGAGACCGCGGTCCCACACCCACGCGGCCTGCTCGTCGAGCCGGGTCACCACCGGCTCCTCCGGGCACTCGACCACGATGTGGGCCATCTCGCCGCGCTTCCCGGCGAACACGGCGATGTCCTGCCGGCCGGCGGTGAGGAACATCATCGGCGTGATCGTCGAGTACCTCAACTTGCGGCCGCCGAGCGCGAGTTGGGTGACGAGGAGGCGGGCGTCCTGGGCCGGGACGGTGACCTCGATGTCGTCGGTCGCGGTCGGCAGCGTCGAAGTGACCGCCTCCGTACCGTCGTTGCGCAGGACGTAGACATGGGAGCCGGTGTCGGCGTTGGTGAGGTGGTAGACCTTCAGGCCGTCCGCCTCGACGTCCGCCGCCCGGTCCAGCTTGGCGAAGTCGGGCACGGTCCGCAGCAGATGGCCGAGTTGGTGCATCGGCACGAGCTTCGCGGTCGGGTTGCGGCCCTCGTCGAAGGCCGCGCCGTAGTCGTACGACGTGTAGACGACCGGCGCGGGCAGCCAGCCCCACGAGGTGCCGCCGAAGGTCATGTAGACGTTGTGCAGGGTGAGTCCGTTGGCGAGGTTGGTGAGGTAGAAGCGCCGCTCGTACGCCGCGTCACGCGTCCGGCGCGACTCCGCGTACCCCTTGCCGTCGAACCAGGACCCGCCCCACGGATCGAACCAGCCCCCGCCGAACTCCGGCACGAAACCAGGGGTCTTGGGGCTCGCGGTGGCCCCGCCCTTCGCCCCGCCGATCCCGAAGTGACCCCAGTCCGGCGCCGGTTGGGACGGCGTCGGATATCCGTCGAAGCCGTACAGCCAACCACCCTTGTCGGCACCGGTGTCGAACGAACCGGGGGTCCAATAACCGTTGCGGCCCTTGTCGTTGTGGAACAGGGGGACGTCGATGCCGTCGGCGCGCACCTTCTTGTACAGGTGGGACATGTAGTCGCGGCCGGACGGCTCGGTGACGTGGGCGTCGTACTCGTTCTCGATCTGGTAGAGCAGGACCGTGCCCGCGCCCTGGGTGAACAGGTGCTTGGAGACGATGGAGTTGACCTGGGTCAGCCACTCGTCGACGTGCGAGAGGTAGGTCGGGTCGGAGGTGCGGGCCGTGCCCTTGGTGGCGGTCAGCCAGCCGGGGAAGCCGCCCGCGTCGATCTCGGCGTTGATGTACGGGCCCGGGCGCAGGATGACGTAGAGGCCGGTCTCGGCGGCCATGCGCAGGAACAGGTCGAGGTCGCGGATGCCCGTGAAGTCGTAGCTGCCCTGGGCGGGGGAGTGGTAGTTCCAGGAGACGTAGATGCTGACGGCGTTGTAGCCGAAGGCGCGCATCTTCTGGAGGACGTCCAGCCACAGGGACGGGCTGGGCAGCCGGAAGGGGTGCATCTCGCCCGACCACAGGACCAGGCGCTTGCCGTCGACGATCAGGGAGTAGCGGTCGTACCCGATCGTGTGGGACTGCCCGTCCGCGGCCGGCGGCGCGGGAGGCGCGCCGGTCGGTACGACATGCACGGCGTACGCGTCACCGCTGCCGCCGCTGCCACCCCCCAGCGCGAATCCGAGCGCGGCCGTGCCCGCGAGGGTGCTGAAGGTACGCCTGCTCAGCTCCACTGGAAGCTCCTCCCGGGTCCGGACCATCGGCGGCACGTGCGAAGCCATTTTCCGTGGTGATCCCAGGAGGCCGTCGTGCGGGGCCATTCTCTACGCCAGAACGGCCCACAATGGACGCATGAGGATCTCGGCACGGGCGGATTACGCGGTACGGGCGGTACTGGAGCTCGCCGTACGGGGTGACGACGGCCCCCTGAAGGACGGTCCGGTGAAGGCCGAGACCATCGCCGGCGCGCAGGACATCCCGCACAAATTCCTGGAGGGAATTCTCGGCGACCTCCGGCGCGCCGGGATCGTCGACAGCCGGCGCGGCGGGGGCGGCGGCTACCGGCTGGCCCGCGCGGCCACCGCGATCACCGTCGCGGACGTCATACGCGCGGTGGACGGCCCGATCGTCTCGGTCCGCGGCGAACGCCCCACCGGCCTCGCCTACACCGGCACCGCCGAACCCCTCCTCCCCCTCTGGATCGCCCTGCGCGCCAACGTCCGCAAGATCCTGGAGGGCGTCACCCTCGCGGACATCGCGGCGGACGCGCTGCCGGAACAGGTACGGGCACTGGCGGCGGAGCCGGCGGCCTGGGAGAACCCGTAGCCCCGTGGTCCTGTCGTCGTAGGGCGGTGAGGAGAATGGCCGCGATGACGATGATGATGACAACTCGACGCGCGTACGCGGCTGTTGCCGCTGCCTGCGTGATCCTTGCGGGCTGCTCGTCCCCGGAGGCGATCAGCCACGCCGGCCCCGGGGATCCGCTCACCCGGACCTTCGAGGAGGGGAAGCGTCCCGCCGTGGCGGATCTGACGGGGACCTCGTTGGACGGGGACGCGATCCGGCTGTCGGACTACCGGGGGAAGGTCGTCCTGATCAATGCCTGGGCGTCCTGGTGCGGGCCCTGCCGGGCGGAGGCGCCCCAGCTGAAGCTGATCCAGGAGACGTGGGGCGACCGTGGACTGCGCGTCCTGGGGCTCGACAACGACAACAGCCGCGCCGCCGGTCTCACCTTCCAGAGGAGCTTCCACCTGGCCTACCCGTCCCTGCACGATCCCTCGGGGAAGCAGGCGCTGCGGCTGCCGCGCGGGCTGGTGAACACGCAGGTGATGCCGTTCACGATCGTCGTCGACCGAGCCGGGAAGGTGGCGGCGACCCGGATGGGAGCGGTGACGCGGACGCAGCTCGCGAAGGTCGTGGAACCGCTGCTGCTCGCGTAGGGAGTCCGCCCTTGTGAGCCGTCCTCAGCCGCGTCTCAGGCTCTGTTCAGATTGGCCGCCTAGCGTCGCCTCCCATGCGCACGCTGATACTGCTCGCCCTCGCGGGCCTCGGGGCCCAGCTCGTGGACGGCAGCCTCGGTATGGCCTACGGGGTCACGTCCACGACGTTGCTGCTGGCCATGGGCACGAACCCGGCCGCCGCCTCCGCCACGGTCCACCTGTCCGAGATCGGTACGACGCTGATGTCCGGCGCCTCGCACTGGCGGTTCGGGAACGTCGACTGGAGGGTTGTCGTGCGGATCGGCGTCCCGGGCGCGGTCGGGTCGTTCCTCGGGGCCACCGTCCTGTCGAAGCTCTCCACCGACGTCGCCGAGCCGGTGATGTCGCTGATCCTGTTCGGGCTCGGCGTGTACGTCATGTCGCGGTTCACCTTCAAGGGGCTGCCGAAGGGGCAGCTCGGCAAGCCGTTGCGGAAGCGGTTCCTGGCGCCGCTCGGGCTGGTCGCCGGGTTCCTGGACGCGACCGGCGGGGGTGGCTGGGGGCCCGTCGGTACGCCCGCCCTGCTGGCCAGCGGGCGGATGGAACCGCGCAAGGTGATCGGGTCGATCGACACGAGCGAGTTCCTGGTGGCGGTGGCCGCGAGCCTCGGTTTCCTCGTCTCGCTCGGGTCCCAGGGGCTGAAGTGGACCTGGGTGACCGCCTTCCTGCTCGGCGGAGTCGTGGCCGCGCCGGTCGCCGCCTGGCTGGTGCGGCTGGTGCCGCCGCGGGTACTGGGCTCCGCGGTCGGCGGGATCATCGTCGTGACCAACGTCCGTACGCTGCTGAGGAGTGACTGGATCGGTGCGTCGAGTGCGCTGAGTACTCCGGTCTACGGCGTCCTGTACGTGCTGTGGGCTGCCGCCCTGGCGTACTCGGTCCGTGCCCATCGCCGGGAGAGGGCGCTGGAGGCGCGGACCGAGTCCGAGTCCGCCGAAGGACGGCAGCCGCTCGGGGTGTGATCGGCGATCCCCGATCAGTGCGTGCTGGTCATCAACCTCCCGGTCAACTCGTGCTCACGCCCACGGTCAGGGTCGCCGTGTAGCCGTCGGACACGGCGGAGCCGAGCGCGGTCAGCGTGAGCAGACCGGACGCGGCGCCTCCGTCGTCGTAGATCGTGTCGTCGCCGAGGGAGGTCTCGGCGGTGGTGTTGTCCGAGTACGGGGAGGTGGCCTGCACTTCCTCGTTGAGGTCGGCGTCGAAGAAGAGCTGGCCGGTGTGGACGACCGAGCCGCCGGTGTACGTGCCGTCGGCGAGCGTCACGTCCGTGTGCACCCGCATGTGGACGTGGACGGCGCGGGAGACGTAGTGCCCCGGCCAGATGGAGATGAGGTTCGCCTCGCCGTTGGCGTCGGTGAGGACACCGCCGCGCAGGAACGTGCCGTCGTCGTCCTCGGTGTGGCCGTTCTTGCCGACGAACCCCGAGTACTCGCCGAGCGCGTCGCAGTGCCAGAGCTCGACGAGGGCGTCGGCGAGCGGCGCGCAGTCGTTGTCCTGGTCGACGACGGTGAAGGTGTACTGGACCTCGACGCCTTCCTTCTCCTCCCTGATGTCCTCGCGGATCAGGGCGCCGTCGAGCGAGTACGGCCCCTCGGTGACCTCGGCGGTGAGGGTGCAGACGCTGCTCGTGGCCGACGCGGACGCGTCGGCCGTCACGGTGGTCGTCGAGGCGTCGGTGGTGGTCGTGGGGGTGTCGGCCGAGGCGAGGCCGGCCGCCGCGAGGCCGCCCGCCAGAGCCACGGTGCCGCCGCCGATCAGAACGCGTCGGCGCTGGACGCCCTTGTCCCGGCGGTGCCGGGCGGGCTGTTGGTCGAGTTGCTGGTCGTTCTCGTTGTTTCCCGTCATGGCAAGGAAGCTAGGGCGGTATCTGAAGGATTCCTTAATGTGCCGCTGTGAAGGACCTGGGGACGGAACGGTCAACGGCCGCTTATTTCAACAGAGTTCACACACTGTGGAGAGAATGTGAAAGACGCGTCTGTGAATGGCCTGAGTTCGCGCTGACCGCTTCCTGTGCGGCTTCCTACGATGCGAGCGCGCCGTCGGTCTTCACAGGAACTTCATTGTTTCTTCAAAGACTTGGGGCGCAGCCACCCCCCAACCCCAAGGAGAAACCATGCCTGGTGGGCTCCTCCTGAGTGGCGCCGTCGCCGCTCTCCTCACCACCGCGCTGCCCGCGCAGCACCCGTCCTCGCCCGTGTTCGACAATCCGCCCCCGGACAAGATCGTCATCAACGTCGCCACGGTGAACGGCTCGGGCTGCCCGCAGGGCACGACGGCGGTCGCCGTCTCCGAGGACAACACCGCGTTCACGGTGACCTACAGCGCGTACCTCGCCCAGGTCGGCGGCAACTCCGACCCCACGGCGTTCCGCAAGAACTGCCAGCTCAACCTGGTCGTCCACGTACCGCAGGGCTTCACGTACGCCATCGCCAGCGCCGACTACCGGGGCTTCGCCTCGCTCCAGCGCGGCGCGAGCGGTGCGCAGAAGGCCTCGTACTACTTCCAGGGCTCGTCGAACACTTCGAGCAAGAACCACCCGCTCAACGGTCCCTACGACGACAACTGGCAGGCGAACGACACCACGGACGTGGCCCAACTGGTCTGGGCGCCCTGTGGAGTTCAGCGCAACTTCAACATCAACACGGAGCTGCGGGTCAGTGCCGGTTCGTCGGCGCCCGGCGCGGTCAGCTTCATGACGATGGACTCGACGGACGGCGACATCAGCACGGTGTACCACATGGCGTGGGAGCACTGCCCGAGCTCCTGACGTGCGGTGCTGTGAGGTGACATGAGGAAGGGGTGGCCCGTCTCGCACCGCGGGCCACCCCTTCTTTTCGTGGGGGGATCTCAGAGCCGTGTCAGCTCTGGCTGACGCCCAGCGTCAGGGTGCCCGTGTAACCGGACGAGGTCGAACTGCCCAGCGCCGTAAGGGTCATGAGCCCGGACGCGGCGCCTCCGTCGTCGTAGATGGAGTCCTGGGCGAGGGTGGTGCGGGTGACCGTGTTCGTCGAGTACGGCGAGACGGTGGCGACGGCCGTGGTGATGGTCTCGGCGATGAAGAGCTGGCCCGTGTGGAGTTCGCTGCCGCCGGTGAACGAGCCGTCCGAGGTGAGCGTGACGCCGGTGTGCACCTTCACGTGGATGTGCACGCAGCGCCCGCGGTACCAACCCGGGTAGATCGTCGTGATGTTGGCGAGTCCGCTGGAGTTGGTGAGGACACCGCCGCGCAGGAAGGTGCCGTCGTCCGGCTCGCTGTGGCCGTTGTTGCCGACGTAGCCGGAGTACTCGCCCAGCGCGTCGCAGTGCCAGATCTCCACGAGCGCGTTGGGGATCACGGCGCAGGTGCTGTCGTTCACGACGGTGAGGGCGAGTTTGAGCGGGATGCCGGCCTTGCCTTCGGTGACGTCGGCGCGGACCAGGGCGCCGTCGAGGTAGTAGGGGCCTTCGGTCATCTCCTTGGTGAGGGTGCAGACTGCCGCCGCCGCCGCGGGAGTCGCGTCCGCCGCGGTGGTGGTCGTGGGGGACTGGGGAGCGGCGGCGCCCACGGCCAGTACGGCGGCCGTGGTGCCGGTGGCGATCAGGACGGTACGGCGTCCGACCGGGGTGGGGGTGGCTCCGTGTTTGTCTGTCATGGACACGGCACCGTAGGAGCGGAATCTGTCGCCAGGCTGTGCGAACCGTAAAGTGACGGTCCGTCAAGTCATTTGCGAGACAGGTGGGTTACGAGGTCGGTGGCTACGGCTACGGCCGCTGCCGGTCGGGATGGGGGCGAGGACCCGGCCCACCACTACCGCGCCCGGAAGGCGGCTCGGCCCGTCGGTGCTCGGTAATTCGGATACGTGGTTCCGCCCGGCGGGAGAAGATCACCCGGTGAGCTCCTTCGACCCCCAACGCGCGGAACCCGGCAGGTACCCGCGACTTGAGGCCGCCCTCGCCACGGTCAACCGTGACTTCGCGGCAACCCTGCCCGACGAGCCGCCCCTCAGGCTGATGGTCTGGGAGGAAGAGGTCCACGTCGCCGTGTCCGACGGCTCCTGGCACCACAACGGTCTCCAGGAACCGGACGACGACGCCCCCGACGACCTCGCCCTCGCCCTCGTCGCGGACGCGGCCCAGGAGACGGTGGCCGACCGGCTCCGGCTGGCGTGGCCGGTCTGTCCGTTCCACAAGCTCGGTACGCATCTTCGCCCCGAGGGGACGGCGGTCGACTGGGAGGGGTGGAACGACGGCGACAGCGGGCGTCTGGTGTGGTGGTGCCGGGGTGGCACGGCCGGCGGCGATTGCCATGACCTCGCGCCGGTGGGGGAACTCGCCGGTGCCCTGCCCGGCAAGCAGCGGCGGGAAATCCGGCGCAGGGAGCGCAAGCGGGGCCGGGACTGACACGGCCGTAGCGCTGCTCTGCGTCGGGCTCGCTGCCCTACGTCGGGCTGCGGATCCCCAGCGCCGCCAGGCACAGGGCGATCGCCGTCTCCACGCACTCGGCCGGGGTGCGCCCCGGCGGCGGGTCGAGGATCGCCCCGTGGACCTGGGCCTCGGCCGCCTGGACCAGGAGCAGGGCGGTCAGGGTCGGGTCGGGGGCGCCCAAGTCGAGGCGGCGCAGGTGGTGTTCGACCTCCGTGGCCATCTCGGTCTGGAACGCGCGGAGTTGGGCCGCGGCTTCGGCGGGGCGCGGGGCCTGGTCGTAGAGGAGCCGGTGCAAGTGCGGGTCCGTGTCGTGGAGTTGGGCCAGAGTCGAGTACAGGGTGCGGATCGTCTCCTCGGGCGGGGGTGCCGCCGCGCGCAGGTCCGCCATCGCCGACGTCATCGCGGCGGCCAGCGCCTGCACATGCCGCTCGCCCAGCGCGTACAGCAGCGCGTCCTTGTTCGGGAAGTACTGGTAGAGCGAGCCGATGGACACCCCGGCGCGGTCCGCGATCTTGTTCGTGGTCGCGCCGGTGTAGCCGAGGGACTCGAAAAGCTGAGCAGCCGCCTCCAGGATCGCGTCGTACGTCTCCTGGGACCGCTGCTGACGTGGGCGTTTGCGGGGTGTGGACATGGCCGGGCACGGGGTCCAATGCGAGTTGTCAGAAACTGAGGATTACTCGCATTGTAGAAGACATGTTCACCTTCCCCGTAGAGCCCGACGACCTTCTGGACGAGCGCACCCGCCAGTTCGTGGCGCTCGGGATCCCGCGCCCGGTCGTCGACCGCGCCCGGGCCCGGATCACCGACATGTGGGGGACGGGGGCGGGGAGTTGGGTCCCGGTGTGGTCGGCCGAGGCCGAGCGGGCCCACGCCTCCGGCGACCCGCTGCTCGCCTCCCTGTGCTGGGGCGCGGCCCGCTTCCCGTGCCTGGCGACCGACGACCGCAGGGCCGCACAGGAACGGCAGCTCGCCGCGTACCTCGAAGCCGCGCCCCGCTTCCCCGTCCGGTTCCAGCGCGCGGTACTGGACGTGCCCGAACCCGTCCCCGTGCACTTCTTCCAACGACGGCGGGCTGCCCGGCCCGGAGTGGTCGTCCTCTCCGGCGGCGTCGACACCTGGAAAATGGACCTGCACCGCCTGGCCGTCGCCACCGCCCGCGCCACCGGCCTCCTCGTCGCCGCCGTGGACATGCCCGGCACCGGCGAGTCCACGGTCCCGCTCTCACCCGACGCGGACCGCGTCCTCGTCGGCCTCGTCGCCCAACTCCGGCGCGCCTACGGCCAACCGGTCGGGTTCTACGGCATCAGCTTCGGCGCGCACTGGGCGGCCAAGCTGGCACTCGCCGGCCATGTCGACGCGGCGGTCGACCTCGGCGGCCCGACCGGTCTGACCGACGAACCCGTCGACCTGCTCAACCTCCCGCACGGCATGTCCGGCATCGTCGGCAACGCCCTCCACCTGGACGAGATGCCGGACCAGTCCGCGATCGCCGACCTGCTCGCCAGCTTCTCCCTGCGCGAGCAGGGGCTCCTCGACAAGGCCGGGCCCGAGAGCTCGCCGCTGCTGGTGATCAACGGAGCCGACGACGTCTACGTCCCGCTCGGCGACATCGTCGGGTTGGCCGGGCGGCCGGAAACGACGGTGTGGGTGATCAAGGACGCCGGCCACTGCGCCCCCGAACGGTCGTCCCAGGTCAACCTCGCCCTGTGGGGCTGGCTGGCCGCACGCCTGGCCCCGGGCCGCCCGCTGCCACGCCTGGCCGAGGCCGCGGCACGGCAGCCGCTACGGCCGTTCCTCGCAGGGGGGTTCGCGGGTTCTGCGGGTTCCGCGGGTCGGTACGCCTAGGGGGCGAGCCGGCGTTCCGCCGAGACGGAGTACGCGTGGCGGCGGAAGGCCAGCATCTTGTCGTCGGAGGCTTCCACGCCCGGGGCGAGACGCGTCGGGTCGAACACCTGCTGCTGCCAGTGGTCCTCGCGCGGCGAGCGGGCCGTCACGTGCAGGTGGCCGGCCGGGATCAGCGGGCGCTGTTCCGGCCACGCCTGTGAGGGGTCGTGGGTCGGGTCGTTCGGCTCCGCGAGCTGGTACACCACGGTGAAGGTGACGGGGCCGGTCTCGAGGCGGGAGTCGAGGTCGCCGATGAGGAAGTCCGGGGCGAGGGTCTCGGCGTACGCGGGATCGATCTCGACCTCGCCCAGTTGGGGCACGAGACGGTAGCGGAAGGGGCGGCGTACGCCCGACTCGTCGACCAGGACGAAGGCGTGCAGCCCGTCGTAGCGGGTGGTGGCGAAACTGGCGGGCGCCTGCTGCCCGGCGAACGACTTCAACGCGCCCCGGCTTTCCGGGTGTTGGGCGAGGACGGTGGCGAACTTCCCGGCCGCGGCGAGCTTTCCCTTGGCCCGGTCGGCGAACCCGCCCTCCGTGCCCGCCATACCCAGCGCCTCGACGAGGTCGATGAACCCCTCGGGATTGTGACTCGGGAACACCCGAAAATTCGCGGCCACCAGATCCATGACGGCCTTCGCGTCATCGCTACCGCCGTCGCCGTCAAGGAACTTGACCGCCATCCCGCGCACGCCCCGCGCCCGGTCGTCGGCGGCGAAGTCGCCGGACCCGTTCGAGAACCGGATCACTGCGTTGGCTTCGGCGGTGAGACAGGTGGCCGTCGTCCACTTCGCGACCTGCCCGGTGGGCACGAACCGCGCGTCGTACACGGCACCACGGGCGTGCAGGCGGCGATCGTGCGGGCGTGGACGCGCGGCGGCCTCGATCCGGTCGACGGCCTGGACCGCGGTCATCCCGTCTTCGGTGACCGCGGAGTCCTGGGGTTCCTGCGGTGACTGTGCCATGGCGGCATCATCGCATTCGCGGATCACAGGGTGGCGATGAACGTGGTCCAGGTGGTGGGGGTGAGGGCGAGTTGGGCGCCCTGGGTGTTCTTGGAGTCGCGGATGTGGATGGTGGAGGGACACGTGGCGATCTCTACGCAGTCGCCCGAACTGCTGCTGCTGTAGCTGGACTTGTGCCAGGCGAGGGCGATCTCGACGCAGTTGTCACCGGAGCCGCTGCTGTAGCTGCTCTTGAACCAGGCGAGTTCGGGCGTACTCATAGGTCTCCTCGCATCCGTTGCAACAGGCTCATTGAGTCTTCGTGGGTGAGGGCCTGTGAACGCATCCTGGCATACCTGATCTGGAGCACGCTGATTGCTTTCGGGTCGGAGATGTACAGCCCGCTCTCCTGACCCTCGCTGTATCCGAACCACTTGTGCTTCGGAGTCTCCAACAAGGCGATGGGACCGTGCAGTCCGGCATGTGATTTCTGGACGAGCGGCAAGATCTGGATCTCGACGTTCCGCAACTGGCCGATCTCCAGAAGGTGGTCGATGGCTCCGCGGGTGATCTCGATCCCGCCGGTGCGGCGCAGGAACACCTGCTCCTCGATGATGAAGCTGAAGATGGTGTTCGGCCGCTCCCGCAACAGCCGCTGACGTTCCTCTCGCGCAGTCCAGTTGGCCTCGATCTGCTTGTCGGTCAGCGGCGGCAGTTCGTCGGCGAACAGCTGACGTGCGTACGCCTCCGTCTGCAACAGCCCCGGGATCATCCGGCATTCGTAGTTGAAGAGCGTGACCGCCGTCTTCTCCTGCCGGGCCCATCGCTGAAACCAGGTCGCCAGTCCCGGCTTCCGCTCCACGAATCCCGCAGCTTTCCGCACCGCGCCGGTGTTGCCGAGTACCGGCTCCGCAGCCTCGATGAAGTCCTCGTCCGCCATGCGCCGCCCCAACTCCACCGATGCCACGGTGTGTTTGGAGTACCCGATCCTCCTCCCGAACTCCTCCCGGCTCAGCCCGTAGAACTCGCGCAGACCTTGCACCATTGCGCCGAACGTCCGCAGACTGTCCGAACTCTCGGGCTCGCCGCCATCGGCCATGGGCACCCACCTCCGGCGCCCCATGATCACGGAACGTAATGTGTACTGTCCAGTCCGTGACCGCGTACGCTCCCGCAGCGTACGCAGCGATGTGCTGGTGAACTGGCCCCCCCCGAACGCCACATTGGGCCCATGACCACCCAACCCCCCGTCACCGTACGCACGTTCGCCCAGCGCCTCAGCCCCACTCCCCGAGGCGCCCGCCTGGCCCGTCACCTCGCCCTGCATCAGCTTCACGCCTGGGGCATCCCGCACGGCAGTGACGCCTCCGACACCGTCGCCGCGGTCGTCGCCGAACTCGCCGCCAACGCCGTCACCCACGGCCGCGTACCCGGGCGGGACTTCGAACTCCGGCTCTCCCTCGTCACGGGGAGTGTCCGCGTCGAGGTCACCGACACCCGTACCGGACCGCGTCCGCCCGCACCCGGAGCCGTAGAACAGCCGGACCCGCTCGACGAGAACGGGCGGGGGTTCGTGCTCGTCGAGGCGCTCGCGGATCGGTGGGAGGTGGTGGAGCGGGTGCCGCCGCCGGGCAGGACGGTAAGGGTGGAAATCGACCTGCCTAGGTGGTTGGCGCTGGTCAGGGGACTGGATCGGGCTTCGGGCCCGGCTTCAGGTTCGGCTCAGGTTGGTGCGGGAGGTTGGCCCGTATGCACGGACACCGCCCCCGCACCCCCGAAGCCGACCGCAGCCGCCGCTGGTTCATGAACAAGGCGCTGCTCGCCGGCGGAGTCGCCGCTGTCGCGACCATGACCGGCTGCTCGTCGGACGCCTCCGGCACGGCCACCGCGTCCTCGTCCTCCGGCGCCCCGAACGGCGCCCCCTCGGGCGGCCCCGGCGGTGGCATGCCCACCGGCGCGATGCCTTCCGGCGGGCCCGGGGGAGGGGGCAACGGGATGGGTCCCGGGCAGAGCGAGGTCAAGTACGCCGACTTCAAGGGCGTGACCACCGACGGCAAGATCACCGACGGGCTCTACTCGATCCACTCCACCGACGTGTCGACGGACGGGATCGTCAAGGCCGCGCAGGCCTTCCTCGACGGGCTCAGCGCCAAGGAACGCAAGTCCTGCACGTTCGACGTCGACAACGACGAGTGGCTGGCCTGGAGCAACGTCGACGGGTACCAGCGCAAGGGTGTCCGGATGGGCGACATCACCGCGAAGAAGCGGGACTTGGGCTACGCGCTGCTCGGTGCCGCCCTGTCCGCCGACGGGCTCACCCAGACCCGCAACATCATGAAGCTCAACGCCTTCCTCGGCGACTACAGCGGCGGCAACCGGGACACCCTCACCGAGGGCGCGTACTTCTTCACGTTCATGGGCACGCCGTCCACCACCAAGCCGTGGGGCTTCCAGTACGAGGGCCACCACGTGGCGATCAACTTCTTCGTGCTCGGCGACCAGGTCGTGATGACCCCGACCTTCATGGGGTCCGAGCCGACCTCCGCCACCTACAAGGGCGAGAAGATCACCCTGTTCAAGCCCGAGACCAAGGCCGGTCTCACCCTCCTGCGCTCCCTCACCGCCGCCCAGCGGGCCAAGGTGATCTCCAGCACCAAGAAGTCCGGCGACGACATGAAGGCCGGGGCCGGGCAGGACAACGCCAAGCTCGCCTATCAGGGGCTCGTCGCCAAGGGCTTCACCAGCGCCCAGAAGCAGAACCTGCTCGACCTCGTCCGCGTCTACGTCGGCAACATGAACGACGGCCACGCCGAGGTGAAGATGTCGGAGGTCGAGGACCACCTCGACGCGACCTACTTCTACTGGATGGGCGAGACCAAGGACTCCTCGGCCTTCTACTACCGCGTGCACAGCCCGGTCGTCCTCATCGAGTACGACGCCCAGTCGCCGCTGGCCTACGGCACGAAGGGTGGAATGGGGGGTCCCAATGGAACGCCGACCCAGCAGCACATCCACACCATCATCCGGACCCCCAACGGGGGCGACTACGGCGTGGACCTGCTCAAGCTGCACTTGGACAACGACCACTGACATATGCCCAGTTGGCCCTTATGGGCTAAGAAGTCGTCTTCGATTGCTCATCTCCCTGATCTGGCTGATATGAAACCCCTTGGCCGAAAAAGCAAGATCAGGGGTGGATGTGGGGAAACGATTCGACTCCGGGACGCGGACCGGAGTACGGACCGGGGTGGTGATCGTCGGGGCGGGCCCGGCGGGGCTGGTCCTGGGAAACCTGCTGCTGGACCGTGGCATCGACTGCGTGATCCTGGAACGGCGCGGACGCGAGGCGGTGGAAGGGCGGGCCAGAGCGGGATTCCTGGCCGCCCACTCCGTCCGCGTCCTCACCCGACACGGGCTCGCGGACGGGTTGTCGGCCCGGGGCCACACCCACCAAACCTGCCTCTTCCGCAGCGAGAAGGGTGAATTCACCCTCGACTACGGCGAGTTGGGGCGCGGCGAGGTCCACACGGTCTACCCGCAGCAGGAGTTGGTACGGGACCTGCTCGCCGAGTACCTCCGACGCGGCGGCGGGATCCGCTTCGACACGGAGGCCGAGGAGATCTCCGAGGACGGCCGGGTACGGACGTCCGACGGCACGGACGTAGTCGGGCGCTACGTCGCCGGGTGCGACGGACACCGGGGAGTCGCCCGCGCGACCATGACCGCGCACGGGACGCGTACCGCCCGCTGGGACCACGGCGTGAGCTGGCTGGCGGTCCTGGCCGAGGCCCCGCCGAGCATGGAAGCCGTCGGATACGCCCTGCACGAACGGGGATTCGCCGGTCACATGGCCCGCACGGCGACCGTCACCCGTTACTACCTCCAGTGCCCGCGCGGAACGGATTCCGCCGACTGGAACGAGGACCGCATCTGGACCGAGCTGGCGACTCGGTTCCGTGTCGACGAGTTCGGCCAGCTCAAGGACGGTCCGGTCCTGGAGAAGGCGGTCGTCGACCTGCGCTCCGACGTCCTCGACACTCCCGGCACCGGCCGCCTCTGGCTCGCGGGCGACGCGGCCGGCCTCATCAGTCCCTCGGCCGCGAAGGGTGCCAACCTCGCCGTACTCCAGGCCGAACGCCTCGCCCAGGCACTCACGTTGGCGCTCAAGCGTGCCGACGAGAGCGACCTCGACCGCTACGCCGCCGACTGCCTGCCGCGCGTCTGGCGGGCCCACGAGTTCTCGCACTGGATGAGCGGCCTGCTGCACGGACCGTCCGCCGAGGACACCGTCGACGCCCACGCCCGCTACGGCCGCGCGCTCCAGTACGCCCGCCTGGACAGCCTGCGCACGTCCCGCGCGCACCAGGACCTCTTCGCCGAGAACTACACGGGCATCTGAACCCACCTCTTTCTCCCGCCTCCCGTCCCCACGATCCACCGGGAACCCCTTCATGAACCTCCCCGTCGTACAGGCACGCCTCGCCGCAGCCGACGTAGCACGCATCCAGTGCGCGGCGGCCTACGTCGACACCCACGACACGGACCAGGTCCTGGCCGAACTCCTCCCGGCCCTCACCCCCGCCGAACGGGCGGACGTGTCCCGCCACTTGGTCTTCGACCACACCGCGGTCCTGGTCTTCCCGGACTCCCTCGACGGCCTCTGCGAGGAACTCCGCCGCCTCGGCCTCGAACCGGGCCCCGTCACCCCCAGCGTGGTCGTCCGCGGCCGCCTGACCCGCCGCTACGGCCCGGAACTCGCCGACATCCCGGTGGGCATCGTGCACGTGGCGGTAGGGGGACGCAGCGTGGAGATCTTCGCGCTGCCGGTCCCCCCGGACTCGGCGCTGGAGGCCGTAGCCGCCGACGAACGCGAGGCGGAACACGAGTCCCACCACGCCTTCGCGGTCACGGCCCCCGGCCCGGTGGTCCCCGCGGGCCTACGACTCCTCCTCCAGGAGCGCGGCGGCGCGGTCCCCGACGGCGGCGGCTACAACGGCCACGAGAACGTCACCGTCCTCTACCACCGCACCACCACCCACCGCCGCTTCGAACTCCGCCTCCCCGGCCGCCACAACCCCCTCCCCGACCCGACGACCACTCTGCTCACCGTCATGACCGGAGCCTGGGCAACCCAAGCGGTGGCCACCATGGCCGAGTTGAACATCGCGGACCACCTGGCAGACCACCCCGGCATGTCGGCGGAGCGGCTGGCAACCCTCACGTCGACGCACCCGGACGCGCTACGCCGTCTGCTCCGTTACCTGACGACGCTGGGCCTGCTGACGGCATCGGACGACACGTACCACCTCACGGCGGCAGGCCAACCCCTGCGCACGGCAACGGAGTTCTCCCTGAACCCGCTGGCGCGTCTGTACGCGGGCCCGTTCTACGACTCCTTCGCGGGCCTGACCCACTCCGTACGCACCGGCAAGGAAGCCTTCGCCCACCGCTACGGCCAACATCACTTCCCGTACTTCGCCCAACACCCGGAATTCGGCGGCCTGTTCCACCGGTCGATGGCGGCGAGCGCGGAGATGTTCACCCCGGTTCCCACGCTGATCGACTTCTCGAAGGCGCGGCGAGTGGTGGACGTGGGCGGCGGAAACGGTGCGCTGCTCGGCCGGTTGCTCCGGACCCACACCCACCTGGAGGGAGTCCTGTTCGAACGCCCGGAAACCCTGGAAGCAGCCCGCAAGGAACTGACGGAGCGCTGCACCTTCGTACCAGGCGACTTCACGGAGTCCGTACCGGAGGGCGGAGACGTCTACCTCCTCTCCCGAGTCCTCCACGACTGGGACGACGACCGCTGCCTCACGATCCTCAACAGGTGCGCGGACGCGATGCGCCCAGGCGCCCAACTCCTTGTGGTTGAGCGCCTGTTGCCCACTCCGACGGCGGTGGCGTGGGACGTCCACATGCTGTGCAACGTAGGCGGCCAGGAACGCGACGAGGACCACTACCGACGTCTGCTGGAGAAGGCAGGCTTCGAGGTACAGGGATGCAACGCGTTGCCATTGGGGGCATCACTGATCAACGCCGTGCGCTATTAGAGATCAGCCCGCCTGTCCCATCCCCGCGGCATTGGGCCAACTCTGAGCATTGGGCCACCCCGTCGCAGGCGCCGGCGCTAGGTTCTGCATCCCGTTGGGACTCGTAGCCCCCCGAACCTGCGCCGCCGTAAGCCCGTTGCGCGCGGGCACACCGGTCGGGGTCGGCCCCTGCGGCATCGGTGCCGGCGCGGGTACGCCGTAGGGCTGTTGGGGCATCTGCTGGGGTACCTGTTGCGGCATCTGCATCGGCATGCCCACCCCGTTCGACTGCTGGTCCGCCATACCGGTCATCGGCATCTGCTGAACCTGCGCGGCGGCAGCCATCGGCTGGAACTGCGGCTGCTGTTGGGGCTGAGGCACAGGCTGCGGCTGCGGCACCTGCATCGGTACGGGCTGGGGCTGCTGCATCTGAGCCGCCGCGGGCATCGGCATCTGCGCGGGCATGCCGACCCCCGACGTCCCCGTACCGAGGAGCGCCTGCGCGGCGAGGTTCTGCATGCCCGCCCCGTTGGTCGCGCCGACCAGGCGGTCCACGGCCGCCGTACCCGAGCTGTAGTTGGTCCCTGTACCCAGCTCGGGTACGGCAGCTCCCCTCCTGGTCCCGTAGAGCACCTGTTCCATGCCGGACACCAGGCGACGCACGTCCGTCTGGGGGCGCACCACGAGCCGCAGGAAGCGGCTGGACGAACCGATCTTGTTGCCGCACTCGCGGACGAGGATGCGGTGCTCGGTGAGCATCCGGTCCCGGACCACGGTTCCCTCGGCGCCGACGGGGAGGCGTACGAAGAGGAAGTTGCCCTGCGACGGATAGACCGTCAGGCCGGGCAGCGCGGAGAGATGGCTCGCCATGTCGAGCCGGTCGCGGCGCACCTGCTGGAGGCTCTGCGCGTACTCCGCGCCGTGCTCCTTGAGGATGAACACCACATGCTCGGCAAAGGCGTTGAGGTTCCACTTGGGAAGCATCGAGCGTATGCGGCCGGCCAGGGCGGGGTTCGCGACGAGGTAGCCGAACCGTATGCCGTGCAGGCCGAAGTTCTTGCCGAGGCTGCGCAGCACGACGACGTTGGGGCGGAGCATCGCCTCTTGTACGACGCTGGGTTCGACCTCCGCGTCCGCGAACTCCAGGAACGACTCGTCGATGATGACGAGGTCCAGGTCGGCCATCGCGTCCATGAACTGGACGAGCGCCTGCTTGTGCAGGAAGCCGCCGTCGGGGTTGTTCGGGTTGCAGATGACCGCGACCTTGGTGTTGCGCTTGCGGATGAACTCGGCGTACTGCGTGAGGTCCAGGACGAAGCCGTTGGACTCCTGGAGCGGGAACATGTCGACCCGCTTGCCGGTCTCCATGGGCTGGTCGGTCCAGCGGCCGAAGGTGGGGACGGGGATGGCGAGTGACTCGCGGACCATCAAGTGGTCGATCCAGGTGATCAGTTCGGTGGAACCGTTGCCCATCGCCACGCAGCTCGGCGGGAGTTGGAGCAGGTTGCAGAGCTCGGCCGTGATGGTGTCGGCGCTGCTCGGGTAGTACGTGATGATCTCGCGCAACCGGGCCGCCATCTCGTCGAACATGGCGGGGGTGGGGAAGTACGGGTTGCACGGGATACAGAAGTCCACGGGGCCGGTGCCGTCGCTCTCACGCGCCAACGCCGCCATCGACGGGCTGTGTGCCGCCGTACTGCGGAACAGCGAGGTGACGTTGGAGTCGGCCAATGGAACCTCCGTATGAAGGCGGGCCCGGTGGGGACGACCGGGCCCGTCGTCTTGGGTGGCCCGCGCGGGGGAGCACGGGCCACCCTTGAATACGGAGACAGGAGTGGCACTGTTCAACGGATGTGAAAATGGTGTGAGTTCGGGAACCCCGGGTCCGAACTATGCGTCAGCTGTGCGTCTTCAGTTGCCGAACGTGTGAATCGTCGACGTCCTGTAGGTCTGACCAGGCCGTAGCACCGTCGACGGGAAGTTCGCGTGGTTCGGCGAGTCCGGGAAGTGCTGGGTCTCCAGGCACAGGGCGTCGCCCTGGCGGTAGGTGTGGCCGCCGGTACCTGTGAGAGTGCCGTCGAGGAAGTTGCCGGTGTAGAACTGCAGCCCCGGCTGGTCGGTGGCGATCTTCAGAGTGCGGCCGGAGTGCGGGTCGTGCAGGGTCGCGGCATGCTCGGGCTTGGCCGTGATGCCCTTGTCGAGGGCCCAGTTGTGGTCGTAGCCCTTGGCCTGCACCTGCTGGACGTGGCCGGCCCGGATGTCGCGGCCGATCGGCTTGGTCTTGCGGAAGTCGAAGGGGGTGGCGGAGACCTTGGCCAGTTCGCCCGTGGGGATCAGCCCCGAGTCGGTCGGCGTGTAGCGGGAGGCGGGGATCGTGAGCTGGTGGTTCTCGATGGTGCCGCTGCCCTCGCCGGCGAGGTTCCAGTAGACGTGGCTGGTCAGGTTGACGACCGTGGCCTTGTCGGTGGTGGCCTCGTAGTCGATGCGCCAGTCGCCGTGCTTGTTGAGCGTGTACGTCACCTTCACCTTGAGGGTGCCCGGGTAGCCCATCTCGCCGTCGACGCTGGTGTAGTAGAGGTGCAGGCCGACGTCGGAGCCGGAGGTGAAGCCCTCCACGTTCCAGATGTGCTTGTCGAAGCCCTGGGTGCCGCCGTGCAGGCTGTTGACCCCGTCGTTGACGGAGACCTGGTAGCTCTTGCCGTCCAGGGTGAACTGGCCCTTGGCGATGCGGTTGCCGTAGCGGCCGATGAGTGCGCCGAAGTACGGGGTCTTCGCCACGTAGTCGGCGATGTTGTCGAAGCCGAGTGACACGTTGGCGTACCGGCCGTGCCGGTCCGGGAGTTCCAGGGACTGGACGACTCCGCCCCACGACAGCACCTTGAGCCGGGTGCCGCCGTTCTCCAGCGACCAGCGGTGGACCTTGCTGCCGTCGGCGAGGGTGCCGAAGAGTTCCTTCACGGGCTTTCTGCCTCCCGAGGCCGCCTGCGCCGTACCCGTACCGAGTGTGCTCGCGGCGATACCCGCTGCCGCGGCTCCTGCAATGACCGTGCGTCTGTTCAGTTCCATCGAGCGGCTCCTGCACATGGAAGGGGCCCCGCCGTGCTGTGCGAATGACAGACGTGCGGGGCCCGAGCTGGACTTACGAACCGGACTTGCGTTTGTTCCACACGTCGAAGCCGACCGCGGTCAGCAGGGCGAGGCCCTTGATGACCTGTTGCCAGTCGGTGCCGACGCTGAGGAGGTTCATGCCGTTGTTCAGCACGCCGAGGACCAGACCGCCGATGATGGCGCCGAGGACGGTGCCGACACCGCCGCTCATGGACGCGCCACCGATGAACGAGGAGGCGATGGCCTCCAGTTCGAAGCCGTCGCCCGCCTTCGGCGAGGCCGCGTTGAGGCGGGAGGTGACCACCAGACCCGCCAGGGCCGCGAGCACGCCCATGTTCAGGAACACCTGGAAGGTGACGCGCTTGTCCTTGACGCCGGACAGCTTCGCGGCCGGCAGATTGCCGCCGATCGCGTAGATGTGGCGGCCGAAGACGGTGTTGCGCATCACGTAGCCGTAACCGGCCACCAGGACACCGAGGATGATCAGGATGATCGGCGCACCGTCGTAGCTGGCGAGCAGCATGGTGAGCCAGGCGATCGCGGCGACGATCGCGACGAGCTTGAGCAGGAACAGCTTGGTGGGTGCCACCTCCAGCGAGAACTCCTGCTGCCGACGCCGGTCGCGTACCTCCTGCCACAACACCGCGGCGATCATCACGAGGCCCAACAGCAGCGTGATGTTGTGGTAGTTGGTGTTCGGGCCGACCGCGGGCAGGAAGCCGTTGCCGATCTTCTGCAGGCCGCCCGGGAAGGGGCCCAGCGTCTGGCCCTGGAGGAGGATCTCCGTGAGGCCGCGGAAGAGCAGCATCCCGGCGAGGGTCACGATGAAGGACGGTATGCCCGCGTAGGCGATCAACAGCCCCTGTACCGAGCCCGCCAGGGCGCCCATCAGCAGGCACAGCACCAGCGCGATGGGCCACGCCACATGGTGATTGACCATCAGGACCGCCGCGAAGGCGCCCACGAACGCCGTCAGCGAACCGACCGACAGGTCGATGTGCCCGGCGATGATGACCAGCATCATGCCGATCGCGAGGATCAGGATGTAGCTGTTCTGCAGCACCAGGTTGGAGACGTTGCGCGGCAGCAGCAGGTCCCCGCCGGTCCAGACCTCGAAGAAGATCACGATCAGACCGAGGGCGATCAGCATGCCGTACTGGCGCATGTTGCGCCGCAGGCCGTCCAGCACAAGGTGCAACAGGCCGCCGCCCGCGGCCGATCCGCTCTTGCCCGGCGGCGCGGGGGCCGGGCTCTTGGCGGTCACGTCCGTGCTCATCGCGTTACCTCTTTGTCCTTCGTCATCTGGCGCATCAGCACTTCCTGCGTGGCCTCGGCCCGGGGCACCTCACCGGTCAGCCGGCCCGCCGCCATCGTGTAGATGCGGTCGCACATGCCGAGCAGCTCCGGCAGTTCGGAGGAGATGAAGACCACTGCCTTGCCCTCGGCGGCGAGTTGGTCGATGACCGTGTAGATCTCGTACTTGGCGCCCACGTCGATACCGCGTGTGGGCTCGTCCAGGATCAGCACCTCGGGACCCGCGAAGATCCACTTGCTGAGGACGACCTTCTGCTGGTTGCCGCCGGACAGCTTGCCCACCGGCTCGAACACCGTCGGCGCCTTGATGTTCATGGACTTGCGGTACCGCTCGGCGACCTGCCGCTCCTCCTGCTCGTCGACCACACCGTGCTTGGCGACCTTGTTCAGGGCGGCCAGGGAGATGTTCCGGTTGATCGTGTCGATGAGGTTGAGGCCGTAGTGCTTACGGTCCTCGGTGACGTAGGCGATGCCGTGTTTGACCGCCTCCGCGACGGACTTGGTCCGGATCTCCTGGCCGTCCTTGAGGACCGTGCCGCCGGCGTAGCGGCCGTAGGAGCGGCCGAAGACGCTCATGGCGAGTTCGGTGCGGCCGGCGCCCATGAGTCCGGCGATGCCGACGATCTCGCCCCTGCGCACATTTATCGACACATCGTCAACTACCTTGCGCTGCTGGTCGATCGGGTGGAACACGGTCCAGCCGCGGATCTCCAGGGCAGGAGCCGCGTCCGCCTCGCCCTCGTGCGGGGTGCGCTCGGGGAAGCGGTGGTCGAGGTCGCGGCCGACCATGCCGGAGATGATCCGCTCCTCGGTCGTCTCCGGCGCCTTCACGTCGAGCGTCTCGATGGAGCGGCCGTCGCGCAGGATCGTCACCGAGTCGGCGACCCTGCGGATCTCGTTCAGCTTGTGCGAGATGATGATGCAGGTGATGCCCTGCTTCTTCAACTCCAGGATGAGATCGAGGAGTTTGCCGCTGTCCTCGTCGTTCAGGGCCGCCGTCGGCTCATCCAGGATGAGCAGCTTCACCTTCTTCGACAGCGCCTTCGCGATCTCCACGAGCTGCTGCTTGCCCACGCCGATGTCGGCGACGCGGGTCTCCGGGTGGTCGCTCAGGCCCACCCGGCGCAGCAGTTCGGTGCCGTGCCGCAGAGTCTCGTTCCAGTTGATGAGCCCGCGCGTGGCGTGCTCGTTGCCGAGGAAGATGTTCTCCGCGATGGAGAGGAACGGCACCAGCGCCAGCTCCTGGTGGATGATGACGATGCCGTGCTGCTCGCTCGCCCGGATGTCGCGGAAGCGGCACTCCTCCCCTTCGAAGAGGATGTCGCCCTCGTAACTGCCGTGCGGATGGACGCCGGAGAGCACCTTCATCAAGGTGGACTTCCCGGCGCCGTTCTCACCGCAGATGGCGTGGACCTCGCCCTGACGGACCGTCAGCGTGACGTCCGACAGCGCTTTTACACCGGGAAAGGTCTTGACGATCGAGCGCATTTCCAGGACGGGTCCCGCCATGGTCGTGCCTACCAATCAAGTGTGGGGTCGGGTGACGGGCCGCGGATCTACTTGAGTTGCGCGTCCGTGTAGTAGCCGCCCTTGACCAGCACGTCCTCGTAGTTGGTCTTGTCCACGCTGACCGGCTGGAGCAGGTAGGCGGGGACGACCTTGGTGCCGTTGTCGTAGGTCTTGGTGTCGTTGGTCTTCGGCGTCTTCTTGTTGAGCACGTCGTCGATCATGGTGTCCGCGACCTTGGCGAGCTCGCGGGTGTCCTTGTAGACGGTCTGCGTCTGGTCGCCGGCGATGATCGACTTCACCGAGGCCAGCTCGGCGTCCTGGCCGGTGATGACCGGCAGCGGCTTGCTTGAGGAGCCGTAGCCGTCCGACTTCAGCGCGGACAGGATGCCGATGGAGATGCCGTCGTAGGGCGACAGCACCGCGTCGACCCGGCCGCTCTTGTAGGAGCCGGTGAGGATGTCCTCCATGCGGTTCTGCGCCTTGGTGCCGTCCCAGCGCAGGGTGGTGACCTTGTTCAGCGCGGTCTGCCCGGACTTGACGACCAGCTTCTTCTGGTCGATGTACGGCTGGAGCACGCTCATCGCGCCGTTGAAGAAGTACTTGGTGTTGTTGTCGTCGTTCGAGCCGGCGAACAGCTCGATGTTGAACGGGCCGTTCTTGCCGCTGTCCAGACCGAGCTTCTGGACGATGTAAGTGGCCTGGAGGACACCGACCTTGGTGTTGTCGAACGACGCGTAGTAGTCGACGTTCTTCGTGCCGAGGATGAGGCGGTCGTAGGCGATGACCGGGATCTTCGCGTCCGCGGCCTCCTGGAGCACGTTGTTCAGCGACTTGTTGTCGATGGCCGCGATGATCAGGCCCTTGACGCCCTGGGTGATCATGTTCTCGATCTGCGAGACCTGGGTGTCCGGGTCGTCCTCGCCGTAGACCAGCTTGGTCTTGTAGCCCTTGGTCTTGAGGTCGCTGACCATGTTGTTGCCGTCGGAGATCCAGCGCGCGGAGGACTTCGTCGGCATCGCGATGCCGATCGTGCCGCCCTTGGCACTGCTCTCCTTCTCCTTGCTGCCGCCCGAACCGCTCTGCCCGCATGCGGACAGGGTCAGCGCGAGGGTGGCGGCGCCGGCTATGACGGGGAGGGCGCTTCTGCGGATGCGCATGTGAACTGGCCTCATTCTTCTCGTCGTTGAGAGGTGCAGCGAGCGTGGGGGGTGGTTCGGGATGCGGGGTGGTGCGAGTTGGGTTGTGTGGTGCGGGGTGTGCGGGTTGTGTTGTGTGGTGCGGGCCCGGTGGGGGCTGGTCGCGCAGTTCCTCGCGCCCCTTCGGAAGCGGGCCTGTGTTGGAGAGGTGCGGGTGGTGCCGGTTGTACGTTGGTGCGGGTTCGGTGGGGGCTGAGCGCGCAGTTCCCCGCGCCCCTTGAGTGCCGGCCCGGGTTTTCAGGGGCGCGGGGAACTGCGCGACCAGCCACAGGCGGCCCGCAGCCCCCGACGCTCACCCCGTGGCACTCTCGGTCGGGAAACGGTTGAGGGAGCCCGGCAACCTGGAGCCCAGCGGAGCCATGTCGCCGTCCGCGCCGTGCCTGGCGAGCAGGTCCAGGGCCAGCCGGCCCCGACGGACCCGCTCCCGTGCCGTGTCGAGGGTGACGTCTCGCAGGTGGGTTCCCCACGGGTAGATGCTGGGGGCCTTGGAGAGGCCGAACTTCAGGTACAGCGGAGCGCCTCGGCGGATCAGTTCCGCGACCTCGTACATCCGGATGTAGCCACCGAGGTCGTCCGGCGCCTCGATGTACATGTCCATCGGAGCCGCCGACACCCGCCGGATCTCGGTGAGGTGATCCAGCGTCAGATCGCTCGGTACGTTGAGCGAGTCGGCGCCGAGCTTCTCGTACACCGCGTACGCCGCCGGGTTGACCGGACCGATCAGCGCCGACACCTTCAGCGTCGTGTCGGCCGGAATGATCCCGGCCACCCGTGCCCGGTGCAACGTCCACAGCACGCCCTCGTCGGCGACGAGCAGGCACTTGACGCCCAACTCCGTTGCCCGCACGGCGTCTTCGACACACCCGGCGACCGCGTCGTGGCCCCGGGCACGCAGACCGCCGCCACGCGAGTCGGAGCGGACCGAACCCCCGATGTCCCACGTCCCGCGCGGACCGGTGAACAGGCAGAGCTCGATGTCGCGTTCGGCGGTGGCCTCCACCATCTCGGTGATCTCGGCGTCGGTCAGCATCCACACACCGCTGCCCTGGCTGATCCGGTGGATCGGCACGTCCAGGCGCGAGGACTCCTTGAGGATGACCGCCAGCGCCTCGGGCCCCTCGCACGAGGGGATCTCGGTGCGCCAGCGACCGCCGTCCGGGAAGGTGTGGGTCGAGGCGTCGGCGGGGTCGAGGGCGGGCGCGCCCAGGCCGAGCGCGGAGAGCGCCTGCTCCCCGGGCCTGCGGGCTGCCGTGGCGGTGTCGGTCACTTGCTGTCCTTCGCGTTCGGTATTTCGGACAAGGTTCGCGGCTCGGGGTACGGAAAGGCTCTGGTGGTGCGCCGGCACGGGGTGGTCAGGTCACCCCGTGCCGGCACACGGCTGGGGTTTCCTACGGCCGGAGCAGCACCTTGCCGACCTTGGGATCGCCGGACCCCACCAGCTCGATGGCCTGCGGGAACTCGGCGAGCGACAGCTCATGGGTGACCAGCGGAAGCGGATCGAGCAACCCGGCCCCGAACACCCGCACCGTGTGCGCCCAGGCGTCCGGCGGCGCCCCGAAGACGGTGTGCACCTCCAGCTGCCGTACGACGAGATCGGTCGGGTCCAGGCCCTCGGCGCCCGGCGCGGGGATGCCGGTGAGGACCAGGCGCCCGCCGCGCCGGAGCAGCGAGGCGGCCGTACGGGCCGCGTCCGCGGAACCGGCGGTCTCGATCACCACGTCGAAGTCGTCCGGGAGGGGTTCGTTCTTCGTACGGAAGTCCGTGGCGCCGAACTGCTCCGAGAGGGCCGCCCGGTCCGGGCGTGAACCCACGACGAGCAACTCGGCGGGGGAGCCCGCCTTCAGGAACTGGATCGCGAACATCCCGAGCGTGCCGGTGCCGACCACAGCGACCCGCTCACCCGGCCGTGCGTTGGCCTTGAGCGCGGCAGCCGCGATGCAGGCCGCCGGTTCCAGCAGGGCAGCCGCCGTCAAGTCGGCCTCGTCCGGGAGGACATGGAGGAGCCGGGCGGGGAGCGTGAGCGTGGTGGCCATCGCCCCGGGCTGGGTGAAGCCGGTCTCCTCGTAGCCCGCCGTGCACAGCGTCGTCTCGCCCGCGTGACAGCGGTCGCAGACCTGGCAGTTGCGGAAGCCCTCGCCGACGACCTTGCGGCCCACGAGAGTCGCCGGCACCCCGGCGCCGACCGCCTCCACCGTGCCGGACCACTCGTGGCCCGGGGTGAGGGGGTAACGGACGTAGCCCTCGGGCCTGTTGCCCTGGTACACCTCGCGGTCGCTGCCGCAGATGCCGACCGCGTGGACGCGTACCAGCGCCTCGCCCGCGTCCGGCCGCCGCGGCTCGTGCGAGGCCAGCCGGTGCTCGCCCGGTGCCTCGATGACGACCGCGGTGCTCACTTCGAGCCCTTCGGCTTGCGCTGCTCCCAGCCGTCCGCCCACAGGTCGAACCGCGCCTGCTGCTGCGGGAACTCGGCCGCCGCGTCGGTGTCCAGCTCGACCCCGAGACCAGGCGCGTCCGAGAGGTGGAAGTAGCCGTCGATCACCTGCGGGGCGCCCTTCACGACCTTCTTGATGTCCGCGTCCGCGAAGTCGTTGAAGTGCTCCAGGATCTTGAAGTTCGGCGAGGAGAAGCCGACTTGGAGCGAGGCGGCGGTCAGCACCGGTCCGCCCACGTTGTGCGGGGCGACGAGGACGTAGTGCGCCTCGGCGGTCGCGGCGAGCTTCCGCGTCTCCCAAATACCGCCGATGTGACCGACGTCGGGCTGGATGATGTCGACGGCCTGGCTCTCGAACAGCTCGCGGAACTCGATCCGGTCGTGGATGCGCTCACCCGTGGCGATGGGGATGTCCACCTTCGCGGCGACCTTCTCCAGCGCCTTCAGGTTCTCCGGCGGAACCGGCTCCTCCAGCCACGCGGGCTTGAACTGCGCGAGTTCGTTCGCGAGCCGTACCGCGGTGGACGGCGAGAACCGGCCATGCATCTCCAGCATCAGCTCGGCGTCCGGACCGATCGCGTCCCGCACGGCCTCGATGAGGGAGACCGCGTACAGGGTCTGCTCGTGGTCGAGCTCGAAGTGCCCGGTGCCGAAGGGGTCGATCTTCAGCGCCTTGTAGCCGCGCTCCATGACCCCCTGGGCGGCCTTGTGATAGGCCTCCGGGGTCCGCTCGGTGGTGTACCAGCCGTTCGCGTACGCCTTCACCTTGTCGGTGACCTTGCCGCCGAGCAGCTGCCACACCGGGACGCCGAGGGCCTTGCCCTTGATGTCCCAGCACGCCATCTCGATCACGGCGATGCCGGACATCACGATTTCACCCGCGCGCCCGTAGTCGCCGTACTTCATCCGGCGTACGAGGTCTTCCACCGCGAACGGGTCGGAACCGAGAATGTGGTTTGCCTCGGCCTCGCGCAGGTAACCGATCAGCGCGTCGGTGTGGCCCAGCATCCGGGTCTCGCCGACGCCGGTGACGCCCTCGTCGGTGTGCACTTGGACGTACGTCAGATTGCGCCATGGCGTCCCGACCACGTGCGTACTGATTCCCGTGATGCGCACGGCAGCTGCCCCCTGTGCTCTTCAGTGCTGTTCGAAATATCGGCTCACGTTCGAAATGCTGGGCAGACAGTAAGGACGGCGGGGCGGGGGTGTCAATGGGTCGAACAAGTAACGGTTTCAGCAAGGAGCGTGATCGACATACCGCTCGGCCGCGTCGGTTCGTGTCGATTCTTGTCGTTTGCCGCCGCGTCCCTACACAACTTTCACAGGCCTGACTATGAACGTTGCCTGTCAGGAACTTACTCTTCCCGCGTCATGGACTACTGCCACCCCTGCGGCCGGCACCTGAACGGCGCCCTCGCGTGCCCGGGGTGCGGCGCATCAGCCGAAGCATCAGCCGAATCAACTCAGGCCCACGCACGTGCAGTCGACGCACCCGACGCCGGGGCCGGTGCCGTACGCGACGACACGCGTGAGGCGGGCGACGAGGACGGTGCGCCTCAGGGACGCGCCGCGCGGCGGAAGAGCCGCGGACGCGGGCGGGCCGGCGGCGGTAGCGGTGGCGACAGCGGTGACTTCGACGGCGACGGTGACGGCGACACCGAGGGGCCGGACGGTACGGCGGGCGGGAGCCGTCGCGATCGCAAGGCCGCGGCCCACCGTCGGCGGCGGCGCCGGGTGCTTCTCATAACGGCCGGTTTCGTACTGGCGGCGGGCGGCCTGAGTCTGGCGGAGCTGGGCACGGACGCGCCGTTCTCCAACCAGAAGTCCGCGGCGCCGGGCGTATCCGCGGAGGGCGGGGCGGACGCGGAGGCCGGCGAGACGGCGGAGCCCCTGGACGCCACGAAGACCGTGGGGACCAGCGCGGGCACGGAGTCCCCGGACGCCTCGGCATCCCCGTCCGCGTCGCCTTCGAAGTCCGCGAAGGAGACGAAGGATCCCGAGGAGTCGCTGACCCCGACGTCGGGCGACGGCGCCACGTCCCCCGCGTCCACGTCCACGACCGACCCGACGACCACCACCCCGTCCTCGGAACCCTCGTCCTCGGACCCGAGCCCGACACCGTCGCCCACGGAGACGTGCAAGCAGATCCTGTGGTGGTGTTCCTGAGCCGCTCGGCTCGGATGCCCCTGGGCGGCTCGGTTCGGACGCCCCGTGGGTGGCTCGGCTCAGACTTCCAGCATCCGTCGTAGCAGCCCGCGCAGCGCCAGCCGCTCCTCGTCCGACAACCCGGCCAGCGGCTCGCGTGCGAACCGCAACGACTCGCGGAGGCTACGGGCCACCCGGCGCCCCTCGTCCGTGGCCGCCGCCAGCTTCACGCGCCGGTCGGCGGGGTCGGGGCGGCGCTCCACCAGGCCGCGCGTCTCCAGCCGGTCCACGATCCCCGTCACGTTCGACGGCTCGCACTTCAGCTTGCGCGCCAGCTTGCGCATCGGCAGCGGCTCCAGGGACAGCAGGCTGAGCAGCCGGGCCTGCGCCCCGGTCAGCGCGTGGTCGCCCGCCGCCTCCTCGTAGTCCGCGTAGAACCGCGCCACGACATCGCCGATCAGCTCGACGACCTCCATGGTCACGGGGTCGGAGCGGCGCGTCTTTTCGGGTGTGGCCATGCAGTGAAGCGTACCCCGTTACTTGACATCATGAAATATTCAGAGGCATGGTTGTTTCAGGTACTGAAGTATTTGGCAGTATGCGAGTCACCCTGCACTACGAAAGGCGCTTGTGATGATCAACCGCGAATGGCACCTGCTCAGCCGCCCGGTCGGCTGGCCGAAGCCCGAGGACTTCGCCCTGGTGGAGACCGAGACCCGGGCCCCGGCCGAGGGCCAGGTGCTGGTGCGGAACAAGTACCTGTCGGTCGACCCGTACATGCGCGGCCGTATGAGCGCCGCCAAGTCGTACGTCGCCCCCTTCGAGCTGGGCAAGGTCATGCAGGGCGGCGCGGTCGGCGAGATCGTCGAGTCGAACGCCGAGGGCTTCGCGGCCGGCGACCACGTCCTGCACTTCGGCGGCTGGCGCGAGTACGCGACCATCGACGCCAAGGGCGCCGTCAAGGTCGACCCCGACCTCGCCCCGCTCTCCACCTACCTCGGCGTCCTCGGCATGACCGGCCTCACCGCCTACGCCGGCCTGCTGCGCACCGCGTCCTTCAAGGAGGGCGACTCGGTCTTCGTCTCCGGCGCCGCGGGTGCCGTGGGCAGCCAGGTCGGCCAGATCGCCAAGCTCAAGGGCGCCTCCCGGGTCATCGGCTCCGCCGGCTCGGACGAGAAGGTCAAGCTCCTCGTCGAGGAGTACGGCTTCGACGCGGCCTTCAACTACAAGAACGGCCCGGTCAGCCAGCAGCTCCGCGAGGCCGCCCCGGACGGCGTCGACGTGTACTTCGACAACGTCGGCGGCGACCACCTCGAAGCGGCGATCGGCTCCCTGAACGAGCGTGGCCGTATCGCCATCTGCGGCATGATCTCGGTCTACAACAGCACCGAGCCGGTACCCGGGCCGAAGAACCTGGGCCGCCTGATCCAGACCCGCGGCCGTATCGAGGGCTTCCTCGTCGGCGACCACTACGACCTCCAGCAGCAGTTCGTCCAGGAGGTCGGCGCGTGGGTGGCTTCGGGTGAACTGAAGTACCGCGAGACGGTCGTCGAGGGCATCGAGAACAACCTGGAGGCGTTCCTCGGGCAGCTGCGCGGGGACAACACCGGCAAGATGATCGTCAAGCTCTGACGGACGACGTTCCACGACGAGGCCGCACCCCTGGACGTGGGGTGCGGCCTCCGTCCGTCACTGAGCCAGTGCCGCGCTGTGCACGGCCCTCACCAGCCCCACGTTCTCCGGTGCCGCCCCGCCCGGGAAGCCGAACCGGCGCCTGGTGTAGCCGTAGGCCAGGCCGCTGCGGGGGTCGGCGAAGGCCTGACAGCCCGCCGCGCCGCTGTGGCCGATCGTGCCGGCGCCCAGGAACGGGTACCAGGCGTCCGCGGTCGCCTGGAAACCCAGGCCGTACGCCCGGTGCGTGCCGGTCACCACGTCGTACCCGACGGAGTGCAGCTGCCCGAACTCCGCCACCGTGTCCGGCTTCAACAGCGCGGCCCGGTCGTCGACTTCGCTGATCGCCGCCGCGTACAGCCCGGCGAGACCGCGCGCCGACGCCACCCCGCCGACCGACGCGGGACCCTTCGCCCGGATCACCCGCTCGTTCGGCAGCGACTCCAGGACGGTCGGCTGCGCCGCGTGCTCGTTGAACGCGATCGCGCCCAGACTGTGCGGCCCGGCGGGCTCCGCGGCCCGCGCGGCCTCCTGCTCCGGAGTCAGCAACTGGGCCTGCGTGGTGCGGAATCGGGGTTCGTGCGCCGCCGGCAGCCCGAGGAAGAAGTCCAGCCCGTACGGCGCGCGCACTCTCTCCTCGTACACCTCCCGGAGCGAACGGCCCGTGGCCCGCCGTACGATCTCGCCGGTCAACGCGCCGATCACCAGGGCGTGATAGCCGAAGGCCGTGCCCGGGCGCCAGAACGGCCGCTGGTCGGCGAGGCGTTCGGCCACCGCCCGGTCGTCGGAGAGTTCGTCGAGCGTGAAGCCCGTGTCCGTCCCGACCAGACCCGCGCGGTGCGCGAGCAACTCGCGCAGCGTCAGCACGCCCTTGCCCTCGGACGCGAACTCCGGCCAGTAGTACGTCACTTTGCGGTCCAGCTCCAGCGTGCCGTCCTGCACGAGCAGCGCCACCACGAGGTGCGCGGCGCCCTTCGTGGACGAGAACACGCCATAGAGCGAGTCGCCTTCGGTACCGGGTGGCCCCGCCCACAGGTCGACGACCCGCCGACCGTGTACGTATGCACACAACTGGCCCTCGTAATCGGCACGTTCGCCCGCCACGACCGCGGCGAACTCCTCCCGCACCGGCTCGAAGCCGTCGGCTACGGTGCCGTGGATCTCCTGGGTCATCTGCTCTCCTCGACTGATCCGCTGCTCGCGTGTGCCATGGTGAACAACGCCCGCCCGACCTGCGGGAGTTCCCCCTTCGGATGATCCCGGAAGAGGGGCTCCGTGCCGAACAGGACGGCTCGCGGGCCACTGACGACCGAGGGCCGCCCCGCCGCCTCCCCGGGACCACCGGAACCGTCGGCCGACGCCCGCCAGTGCCCGGCGACGAGTGGGTTCCCGGTCGCGTACGACTGCTCCACGCGCACCCCGGGCCCGAGACCGGTGAACCACACCGGTGAGTAGACGAAGGCGTGGGGCGGGGCTCCGGCCGTCACCGGACCCGAATTCACCACCCGTACAACGCCGTTGGCCTCCTCGTCGCCCTCGACGGGCGTCGCGGTCAGCAGCCCGGTCGCGGAGGCGAACGCGGCGCCGGTGACGCCCCGGCCGACGAGTCCGTGCCCGGTCGACAGGAAGGCGCGCAGGGCGGTGCGGGCGGCCGGGGTCAGGTCCTCGTACTCCAGCCCGGCCGACACGAACAGGACGTCCGCCTTCGACCAGTCGAACCCGGCGTTCAGGATGTCCGTCGACACCGGGGTGACCTCGAAGTTCATCTCCCGCAGCGCGAACAGCTCACCCGCGGTGACGGCGGCGGCTACGCGGACGGGGTGGAGGGCGGTCGTGCCGGAGAGGGTCGTCGCGTCGAAGGCCACGTCGTACGTCCCGGCCGCCTCGGTCGCCTTCGCCCACGCCGACTCCGGCACGATCGCGCTGCCGTCCGCCGCCCGTCGTACCGGAATCCCCCGCTGGAGAAGGGAGTTCACGGCCGCGAACTCCGCCGGGTCGGTGAGGCGCAGGCGGAGGTCGCCGTGCGGGGCGACGTAGGCGGCGGGGGAGGGTGCGGTGATGGCGGCAAGTGGCGTGCCGGGGAGGCTGGTTGCCGTCCTGACCGTGGCGCCCCACAGACGGCCCAGGCTCCAGGCCGAGATGTCGTACATGGCCGTCACCTTGTCGCTGATGTCACGGCCGTCGGCCAACAGGGCGTTCGCCAGACCCCGTTTGGGCTGGTGCATGTCGACGACGTACGGGCCGTTCGCCGCGCGTAGCACGTGAACGTCGTTGGCGAGGAGATGGGCGACCAGGCGGGCACCCGCGGTGTCGGCAGCAATGGTGTAGGCGCGGGGGAATTCGGTCGTGTAGACGTCCTCGGGGCCGATGCCCGGGACGCCCGGGACGGTCCGCGCCGACACGGGTACTTGCTCGGCCCCGGCCGCGCCCCGGCGGAACATCTCGATCTGGTCGGCGATGAGGGAAGTCCGGTGGGACCGGGCGAAGTCGAGGGTCGCGCGCATGGCCGCGCCCGCGACGGCCACGTTGACCGCCGCGCGGCGGTGCAGCTCGGCGGTGGGGAGGGTGTCGTAGGCCGCGTTGTTGACCTGGAGCGGGATCTCGACCGTGTGGGCGGCGACCGCGCCCTGGAAGGCCGCGTACTGCGGGGTGAAGACCGGGGGCCAGTCGTCCCAGCCCTCCGCCTGGTCGCGGAAGGGGATCTGGGCAGGTGAGACCCCGTCCTTGGCCGGTGTGTAACCGAGGCCGTTGACGGCGGTCTCCATACCGAGGGCGTTGGCGTAGGTGTTCTTGAGGAAGAGGTCGTACTCGTAGTTCTCGCCGTGCGGGGGAGTGGTCGGCTCGATGAGGGTGCCGTTGACGTAACCGTGCAGGTCGAGCAGGACGGCGGGCTGTTTGTCGATCGTGATCGCGCGGATCGTCCGGGTCTCGGGCTGCGAGGCGGTGATCAAGTCCCGGTTCAGGTCGAAGCCGTTGGCGTTGGTGCGGGTGTTCGCGATACGGCCGTCCGGGTTCGCCGTGAGGTTGAAGTAGAGGCGGCTGTGCGCCAACAGGTCTTCGGTCCGGGCGTCGTTGGAGGTGGCGAGCTGGGAGATGAGGTCGAGGGAGGCGTCGGTGCCCTCGCGTTCGTCGCCGTGGATGTTGTTGTCGAAGAGGACCGGGGTCTTGTAACCGGCCTTGATCTCGGGGGACTTGGCGGCGGTGGCGGGCGCGTTCTCGATGAGGTCGCGCATCCGTTCCTGGGCGGTGGCCTGGTCGGTGGTCTCCGGGGCGGTGACCGTGACGAGGTAGAGCCGGTGCCCGCCGGCCGAGACGCCCGCGACCTCGACACTCACCCGGTCGCCCAGCCGCTGGAGGGCGTTCAGGCGTGCGGCGAGCGCGTGGTACGGGGTCAGACCGAGCTTGACCGACGCGTCGGCGGGGTTCGCCGGGTCGGGGGAGAGGACCTGGCGGCGGGGATAGCCGAGGCGGGGGTCGGTGCGCGGGACGGTGGCCGTGAGGGCGCGGCGGGCGGCGGTGGCGGGCGCGAGGCCGGCGTACCGGTCGGGGCCGGAGCCCTCACGGGTGGCGGGGCGGGGGTCGGCGCCCGCGACGCGAGGTTGGAGCAGGAGCGAACCGGCGGCGGTGGTCAGGGCGACGGCGGTGATCAGAACAGGTCTCGGGGGGACGGCTCTGGCAATGGTGCGCACGCGTACCTCCTCTTTGGTTCCAGAGATCGGTACGGCGAGCCGCACCTTTTCGACTCAACGGTGAACAGGAAGTTGTTGGTGTCGTCGATGCCCCGGATGGCGCATTCGCGGGGCCGGGGACGGGGCATGCTGAGCAGAGGTCACCGGTACCGGGCAGCGGGTGCGGCCGGTTGGACATGGTCGTGTCCGTCCACGTACCGCTGCGGACGACTGCGTACGGCGAGGAGGTCCCAGGTCCCATGGCAACGATTCCTTCGCTCCCCAGCAGGGACGAGGTGCTGCGGATGGCACGCAGCACCACCGACATCACCGGCCAACTCCTGGACACGGCCGGGAACATCACCAGGATCGCGATCAACACCCTTGATCCGCGGGACGGTTCGGGCGCGGAGGCGCTACGGGTCCTGCGCGAGACCACCGCCGAACTGGCCGAGGCGAGTGCGTCGCCGCAGGCCCAGGAGGCGTTCTACCGCATCGTCGACACCCTGACCCGGCTCGGCACGACCGGCGCCCCGCTGGCCGTGCACCCGGTGAGCGCACCGGCGCAGGCGCTGCTGACCGTGCTCGGCGACAGCCTGCTCCCCGTCCTGGACGCGGTGGAACCGGCCGTCGAGGAGTTCGCGACGGCACTCGGCGACCTGGTCGAGGCGGCCTCGCCACTGCTGCCGGCGGCGGCGGGCGTGGCCGCGGGCACCCTGCTCGCCCTCACCCCCCTCATCAGGGCGATCGCCGACGTACTGGCCGACTCGTCGCCCGAACTCCGGCGCGTGGCCGAGGCGTTGACGGCGGCGCTGGCCCCGCTGCTGCCGTTCCAGGTGGCCCTCGCGCAACGGGCGGCGACCGCGGGCGCGAACGTGGTCCGGGCCGCCCTGCCACCCCTCGCCGACCTCACGGAGGCCGCGGCGGCGACCACGAAGGTGGCCGGCCCGATCCTGATCGCCGGCGAGGAACTCCTGGTCACCGCCCTGGAACGGGTCCAGCCCGCCCTCCTCGCGGCGACCTCCCACGCGGGCCGGGTGGCCCGGGCGACCGCGGTACGGGTGACGGCGGCGGTGGCACCGGCGGCGGACCGGGGGGTTGTGGTGGCGGTGTCGAACGCGAGTGCGTAGCGGTGTCGACCGCGCGAGAGGCGCACCGTAAAGTTCGCCCCATGCATGATCTTGGCGCGGGGTTCGGCTATCTCCTGAAGGGCCAGCGCTGGATGGCGCGGCACGGCAGGCACTACGGTTTCGGGCTGATCCCCGGTCTGATCACGCTGGTCCTGTACGTGGCGGCGCTGGTCGCGCTGGCACTCTGGGGCGAGGACTTCATCACCTGGGCGACGCCCTTCGCGGACGACTGGTCGAGCCCGTGGCAGGGCCTGTTCCGCGGTTTCCTCACGGCGGTCCTGTTCGTACTGGCCCTGCTGCTCTCGGTGTTGACCTTCACGGCCGTCACGCTCCTCATAGGCCAGCCGTTCTACGAGAACCTCTCCGAGAAGGTCGACCGGGACGTCTCCCCGGACGGCACGGCCCCCGAATCGGGCCTCCCCCTCTGGCGCGAACTGTGGATCTCGGCCCGCGACAGCCTCCGCATCCTGGCCCGCGCGGTGCTGTGGGGCGTCCTCCTCTTCGCCCTGGGCTTCGTCCCGTTCATCGGCCAGACGTTCATCCCGGTGATCGGCTTCTTCGTCACGGGCTTCTTCCTCACGGAGGAACTGACGGCGGTCGCCCTCCAACGCCGAGGCATCGACCTCCGCGCCCGCCTCACCCTCCTCCGCTCCCGCAAAACCCTCATCTGGGGCTTCGGCACTCCCCTCGGCCTCTCCTTCCTGGTCCCGTTCGTCGCGGTGTTCCTGATGCCGGGGGCGGTGGCGGGGGCGACGATGATGGCGCGGGACCTGTTGGGGGAGGAGACCGAGGAGGGAGATGGGGAGAGGGGCCAGGAGGGGGATCAGGCGGGTGACAGGGAAGTCGGACCGGCGTCAGTCGACGAGTGAGGCGTTCACCGCCACCGTCACCATCGCCTTCACCTGCGCGATGATGTCCACCCGGTTCCGCACGAACTCCGGATCGGTGATCGTCCCGGTCGCCGGGTCCGTGTTCCCCGCCCCGAACTGCAGTACCGGCGTGTGGATGTGCCCACCCGGCAGCGCATCGTGCAGCCCGAGCCGATCGCGTAGCAGCGTCGCCCGATAGGCGATCTCGTTGGAGAGATAGTTCCCGCCGCCCCCGGCACGGGCCGTGGACCCCGCGGTGGGCCCGTCCGGCCGTACGACGGGCACGGTGCCGCCCGCCGGAATCTCCGTCACGTCCGTGTGGTCGTACGCGGGGAACCGCCCGGTGTCGGCGGCCACGATCGCCTTGTACGGCAGGGTCGTCGACGTCCACTGGGGCTGCGAGGCCGGGTCGGCGACGGGCACGGTCTCGGTCTTCGACACGTTGTCGTTGTCCGGATACCCGCCCCGCCAGGCCCCGTTGGTCCGCTCGACGTCGAAACGGCCCACCCGTCCCTGGCTCACGGTCGTGAACAGATCCACCTTCGGCAGATACGGCCGCAAGGCCCGCTCCACGGTCCCGTCCGCGAAGTCGGCCCACCGCACGGGGAACATGGCCGTCTCGATCCGCGCCGGACCGTCCGCCGTCTGGATCACCGTGCCGTCGAGCGCGAGCGCGGTGGCCCCGGACGGATTGGAGATCCGGATGTCCTGATCCAAGGTGAACGGATCGAACCCGGTAACAAGAATCCGCTTGATCCCCTTCGCCCCCTTCTTCCCCTTCACGCCCTCCGCCCCCTTCCCCTGCGGATACCGAATACTGCTCTGCCCCCGCGAGGTGGTCTCCAACGCGGAGAGCAGGGCGGTCCGTTGACTCTCGGTTATCCCGAACTCCGGCTCCCACCCCCGCACTTCCCGAGTCATCCCCAACCGGGCCCAGTACAACGGCCGGTCATCGTCCCGACTCAGATCCCCACCGGCAGGCCCCCGCCCCTGAGCCCGCGCCACGGCCCGCCGCCACAACGCGGTCCCCTCGTCCACGACAACACGACGGGCCTGCGCGTAGCTGTGCGCGCCTTCCAGCGCGCGGGTGAACTCCGGTGCCACGGCGTCGAATCCGGAGTGTTCGAGGATCGCCTGGGGGACCGCCTTGTCGAGCCGCTGCTCCTCGACGGTCGGGGACAGGGTGGTGTCGGCCGCCGCCCCGGTACTGGGAGCGGAGAAACCGGCCAGCAGGGCCAGTCCGAGGATGCTGGTCCGAACTCGTATGACGTTCAAGGTGGTTGAGGCCTTCCGTTCGCAGTGGGGTGCGGTGCGGTGTGGTGCCGTGCGGTGCCGGACGGCGGCAGTATCGCGTGACGGGAGTGGTCTACGCCACGGGTGCGACGGACGATGTGATCCGCCCGGCCTCCTCCACCAGCACCCCGAGGAACGCCGCCCCCGCAACCGACACCGCCCGCCCCCGAACCGTCGCCGCGTACACCGCCCGCGCCGGCGCCCCCTCGTCCAGCACCGGCACCAACTCCACGTCAGATCGCACGGCCCCGGCGGCGAGGGACGGCACCAGTGCCACGCCGAGCCCGGCGGCGACGTAGCCCTCCTTCGCGGTCCACTCGGCGACGACATGGGCGATACGGGGCCGGAACCCCTGCCGCAGGGCCGCGTCGAGGAGGGTGCCCTCGGGACGGGCGCTGCCCGATATCCAGTCGGCGTCGGCGAGTTGGACAAGCTGGATCGGCCCCTGCCCCGCGAGGGGGTGTCCGGCAGGCACGGCGACGTACAGCGACTCGTCGAGGAGATGGTGGAGTTCGTAGGCGTCGAGCGGTGCCTGTCCCGTCGTGGAGACGATCGCCAGGTCGAGATGCCCGGATGTCAGGCGCTCCAGAAGACGCGGGGTGAGGCCCTCCTCGCGGGACACCAGTACCCCCGGGTGCCGGTCCCGGAAGGCGGCGAGGGCGTGCGGCACCAGCGCCGCGTCGGCGGTGGCGAACGCCCCGAACCGCACCCGCCCACCGGCCACTTCACGCAACGCCGTCAGCTCACGCACCGCCTCGTGCAGCGACTCCGCCACCGCCTCCGCACGTGGTACGAGAACCCGGCCGGCCTCCGTGAGCCGCACCCCCCTCGGCAACCGGTCGAACAACGGCGCCCCACCCAACGCCGCCTCCAGCGAGGAGATCTGCCGCGACACCGCGGACTGCGTCCACCCCAACACCCGCGCGGCCACCGTGAACGAGCCGTGCCGGGAGACCTCCAGGAACACCCGCAGCCAGACGGTGGAGAGTTCGGGAAGGCCGTCGTCCGATGAACTGCCATGCTGGATGGGCATGTCAGCCATGCTAGACATTCGCTTGTCGCACCGCGAAGCCGGACCTTAGCGTCGACGCCATGCGGATCACCCTGGACAACCCCGCCTCGGCACCCCAGCCCCTGAGCCCCTACTACTCCCAGGTCGCGCGCGTCGAACACCCCGACGGAAGCGCCCTGTTGTTCCTCTCCGGACAGATCGCGGAGGGCGCCACCCTCACCGAACAGAGCCGAGGCGTCTTCGAGACCATCGCCGCCCTCCTCAAGGCACACGGCGCGACCCTCGCCGACGTCATCAACATCCGCACGTACCTGACCGACATCACCCGCCTCGACGAATACGGCACCGTACGAAGGGAGTTCCTCACCGGCACCCCACCCACCAGCATGACCTTCGAGGTGCCCCGCCTGTTCCGGCCGGAGGCGCTGATCGAGGTCGAAGTCGTGGCCGCCGCCCCCGCGACGAAGTGATCCCCTCCGGGTGATACTGCGACCCATGACCGCAACGGCGACAGCCAAGGCAGCGAACCTCGGCGTCCTCTTCGCCATCGAGCTCGGCGCCCTCGTGGCCGTCGGCTACTGGGGATTCACGCGGGACCTCGCCACGCCGCTGACCTGGCTGCTCGGCATCGGGGGGCCTGTTGTGCTCGCCGTGTTGTGGGGGCTGTGCGGTTCGCCGAAGGCCAAGTACAAGGTGCGGGGCGCCGGGCGGGTCGGGTTCGAGGTGGTGTGGTTCGGGGCCGGGGTCGCGGCGCTGGTTGTCGCCGGGGTCTACGACTGGGCCCTCGTCCTCGCCCTCGTGTGTGTGGTGAGCAAGACGCTGGCCGTCATCTGGCGGCAGTAGCGCGGGAGTTGACCGGCCTGGAGTCGACCGGCCTGGAGCTGTGACCGGCCTGGAGTCTGCCGGCCTCCCTACGCCTCCTCGCCCAGCAGCGCCAAGAAGTCCCTGAACGCCCCCGGCATGTCCACCGACTCCGGATCCAGCAGCCACTGGTACTGCAAACCGTCCATCACCGCGACCAACAGCGGAGCCGCCCGCTCGGGTGTCAGGCCGTTCGGCAGCTGGTCGCCGTACTCGGCGCGCAGTACCGCCGCCATGTTCGCCCGCACCCGGACGTACCGCTCGGTGAAGTAGTCCCGCGCCGGATGCCCCTCCGTCACGCTCTCGCCGAGGAGCGCGGAGAAGGTCTGGATGATGCCGGGCCGCATCGCGTTGTACTCGACCAGGGAGGCCAGCAGGTCGACGCGCCACCGGCTGTCCGGTACGGCGTCCCACTGGTCCCGTTCCTCAAGGACGGCCACGAGCAGCGCGTCCTTCGTGGGGAAGTAGTGCAGCAGGCCCTGCTGGGTCAGGCCGACGCGTTCCGCCACCGCCGCCAGGCTCGTGCCCCGGTAGCCGCGTTCGGCGATCACCTCCAGGGCCGCCCGCACGATCTCGGCGCGTCGTTCCTCGCGCCGGGTCCTGGAGTTCGTGGCGTTCATGGCGTCACCGTACGACACTCGGAGGCCGTAAATATAACGGCACGGTTACGAAACCTACCGCTCTACAGGTAACCGATGCACGATGGAGGCACCGCACGGTACGGACTCAACGAGGAGGCACAGCGATGGCGGGAACCCGCACCCCGGCCGACGACGCCCGTGAAGCAGTCGTCGAGGCGGCCCTCGGCAAGCTCGATCCGGATGCCAAGGCGCGGCTGCTCGCCGGGCAGGACATGTGGTCGCTGCCCGCGCTCCCGGAGATCGGCCTGAAGTCCCTCGTCATGTCCGACGGGCCCATCGGCGTCCGGGGCGTCCGCTGGACCGCCGACGACCCCTCCGTCGCGCTGCCGTCCCCCACCGCCCTCGCCGCCACCTGGGACCCCGAACTCGCCCACCGCGCGGGTGTGTTGCTCGCCCAGGAGGCCCGCCGCAAGGGCGTCCACGTCCTCCTCGCCCCGACCGTGAACCTCCACCGCTCCCCGCTCGGCGGACGGCACTTCGAGGCGTACAGCGAGGACCCCTACCTCACCGGGCGGATCGGCGTCGGGTATGTGACGGGCGTACAGGAGGGCGGAGTCGGTACCACCGTCAAGCACTTCGTCGCCAACGACGCCGAGACCGACCGCTTCACCGTCGACAACCTGATCTCCCAACGAACCCTGCGCGAGCTGTACTTGGCCCCCTTCGAGCTCATCGTCGAGAACGCCCACCCCTGGGGCATCATGACCGCCTACAACACGGTCAACGGCACGACGATGACCGAGCACCGCTACCTCGTGAACGAGATCCTGCGCGGCGAATGGGGCTTCGACGGCTTCAACGTCTCCGACTGGACCGCCGCCCGTTCCACCGTCGGCGCCATCGAGGGCGGCCTCGACGTCGCCATGCCCGGCCCGAAGACGGTCTACGGCGCGGCTCTCGCCCAGGCCGTGCGCGACGGCGAGGCCGAGGAGGCCACCGTCGACACCGCCGTACGGAACGTGCTGCGGCTCGCCGCCCGCGTCGGCATCCTGGACGGCGCAGAACCCGTCGTGGCGGAAGCCCGACTCCCGTCCCCCGTCGACGGCGAGGCCCTCGCCCGCGAGATCGCCCGCCGCTCCTTCGTCCTCGTCCGGAACGAGAACGACGCCCTCCCGCTCAAGCCGAACGGCACCGTCGCGCTCCTCGGCGCCGCCGCCCGCGACGCCCGCGTCCTCGGCGGCGGCTCCGCCATCGTCTTCCCGCCCCACGTCGTCTCCCCGCTCGACGGCCTCACCGCCGCCCTCCCCGAAGGCACCCTCACCTACGCCGTCGGCGCCGACCCGAACACCGAACTCGCCGCCGCCGACAAGGGGTTCGAGCTGCGCGCCGTCTGCCGGGACGCCGGGGGTGTCGTCATCGGCACCGCCTCCGCGCCCAGCGGCCAGCTCCGGTGGATGGGTGACGACCTTCCCGAGGGCGTCACCCACGACACCCTCCACACCGTCGAACTCGCCGGCACCTTCACCCCGCGCGACACCGGCCGGCACACCTTCGGCATCAAGGGACTCGGCGCCTTCACCCTCACCGTCGACGGCACGACGTACTACGACGACGTCCAACGCCCGCTCAAGGACGACCCGTTCGGCTCCTTCTTCGGCGCCCCCGAACCCCGCGCCCAAGTCGACCTCACCGCCGGCACCCCGGTCGAGGTGTCCCTGACCTACGTCGTGAGCTTCTCCGAGAACCGCGACCTCAAGGTCATCGGCTTCACACTCGTCCACCAGGAACCGCAGCGCGACCCGGACGAACTGATCGCCGAGGCCGTCGAGTTGGCTCGCGCCGCCGACACCGCCGTCGTCGTGGTCGCCACCACCGAGCGCGTCGAGTCGGAGGGCTACGACCGGACGGACCTCCAACTCCCCGGCCGTCAGGACGACTTGGTGCACGCCGTCGCCGCCGCCAACCCGAACACCGTCGTGATCGTCAACTCCGGCTCCCCGGTCGAACTGCCCTGGCGCGACGAGGTCGCCGCCGTGCTGCTCGGCTGGTTCCCCGGCCAGGAGGGCGGCGCCGCCCTCGCGGACGTCCTCACCGGCACCCACGAACCCGGCGGCCGACTCCCCACCACCTGGGGCTCCCGGGCCGACGCCCCCGTCACCCAGGTCGTCCCGGACAACGGCGAACTCCCTTACACCGAGGGCGTCTTCATCGGCTACCGCGCCTGGGAGAAGGAGGGCCGCACCCCGTCGTACGCCTTCGGGCACGGCCTCGGTTACACCGACTGGACCTACGGCGAGATCGAGGCGGAGGTCGGGGGTGGCCGCTCATCGGTCACCGTCCGCGTCACCAACTCCGGTGCCCGGCACGGCCGCGAGGTCGTCCAGGTCTATCTGGCCCCCGCCGATGCCCCCACCGAGACCAACACCAACACCAACACCAACACCGACGCCGCCCCGGAGCGTCCCGCCCGCTGGCTGGCCGGTTTCGCCGGGGTCGAGGCCGGGCCCGGCGAGAGCGTCGACGTGGTCGTCGAACTTCCGCGACGGGCTTTCGAGATCTGGGATGAGACGGCGAACTCGTGGGCAGTTGTAAAGGGTTCGTACGAGATCCACGCGGGGCGCTCGATCACGGACCGCAGGGTCGCCACGACGATTAACGTCTGAGCCGGGACAAGCTCCCCACAGACAGCCCCGGCCCGGGACCTGACCCCTGGGCCGGGGCTCATCACATCCCGGGCCGGCACGGTCAGCGGGCCGAGAAGCCGTACACCGTCTCCGAGCGGTACGTGTCGCCCGGGCGCAGCTCGGTGCTCGGGAACTCGGGACGGTTCGGGGAGTCCGGGAAGTGCTGGGTCTCCAGGGCGATCCCGGCACCCGGGGCGTACGGGTCGGCCAGGTAATCACCGGTGTAGAGCTGGATGCCCGGCTCGGTCGTCGATACCGTCAACACTCGCCCGGACGCCGGGTCGTACAGCTCGGCGATCTCGACGGGGGCCGGGGTCAGGCCCTTGTCCAGCACGAAGTTGTGGTCGTAGCCGGAGCCCACCTTCCGCGCCTCACGGAAGTCGAAGCGCGTGCCCGCCACGTCGTCGAGCGCACCGGTCGGGATCAGATCGCCGTCGACCGGCGTGAACCGGGAAGCGGCGAGCCGGAGTTCATGACCGCCCGCGCCGTTCGTGTCGCCTGCGCCGCTCAGGTCGAAGTAGCTGTGGTTGGTGAGGTTCACGACGGTCGGCGCGTCCGTCGTCGCTTCATAGCCGAAGCGCAGCGCGCCCGACTCGTCCAGCGTGTACGTCACCGAGACGGTGAGCCGCCCCGGGAAGCCCTCCTCGCCGTGCGCGCTGACCCGGCTGAGCCGCAGCCCGTGCTCGATGGGTTCGACGTCCCACACACGCTTGTCGAAGCCGCGCTCGCCGCCGTGCAGGGAGTTCGGGGCGTTGTTCCGCGCGAGCGAGTACGTGACGCCCTCCAGCGGGAAACGGCCGCCCGCGATCCGGTTCGCGTACCGCCCGACCAACGCCCCGAGATACGGCTCCGGGTGCGTGAGATAGCCGTCCAGATCCGCGAACCCGAGCACCACGTCCGCCGTGTGCCCGTCCCGGTCCGGCACCTCCACCGACTGCACGATCCCGCCGTACGACAGCACCCGCACCCGCACGCCCGCCCGCTCCAGCGTCCAGCGGTGGACCGGGGTGCCGTCGGGAAGGGTGCCGAAAAGTTCGCTCATGAAGGAAACCCTAGGTCACGGGTTCGCGTGCGGTGATCCTCTGGTAGGCGATCGCCGCGAGCTGAGCCTGGCCGTCCGTGCTCGGGTGGAACCAGTCCCAGTGGCTCAACTGGTCCGTGCCGAACCGGTAGTCGTAGACCGCGCCCCCGTCGAACCGGCACCGCTCGTCCGTCGCGCACACCTGCTCCAGCACCTTGTTGTACGCCTCCACCCGGTCCAGCACGGTGTCGCGCCGCTCGGTCGCCGCCGAGTCCAGGGCGTCCGCGTCGGCCAGCATCGACGGGCAGATGCCCAACTTCCACACCGCCTTGCCCATCGGGTTCGTCCGCCCCTGCGACCAGAGCCGCTTGAGATTGGGCACGCTCGCGACGTAGACCTGCGTCTTCGGCAGCGCCCGGCGCAGCGACTTCAGCGAGGTCTCGAAGCCGGCGCGGAAGTCGGCGACGGAGGTCATCGCCGAGGTCGAGGCCCGACAGGCGTCGTTCGCCCCCACCATCACGGTGACCAACTGCGGCTTGCGCGCGACCGCCTGGCCGATCTGAGCGGGCAGGTCGGCCATCCGCGCCCCGGTCTCCGCGTAGTTCCAACTGCGCGTGGCCGCGCCCGTCTTCCCCAGCAGCCGTACGGCGAGACTGTCGACCGAGGCCGAGCTGCCCGTCGCCCAGGACACCTCCGGGCAGTCCGACAGGACCGAACAGGCGTCGAAGCCGCGGGTGATGGAGTCACCGACCGCCGCGACCGAGGACGGGCTGCTGTCCCACACCGGGGTGGGGGAGGGCTTCGCCTTGGCCGCCGTACCGCTCTTGGTGTGCGCGCCGGCGCCACCCCCGCCGGAGTCGCAGCCTGCGGCCCCCAGGACGGCCGCCGCCACGACGGCGAGCACGGCCCGTGAACGGTGACGTCGGATTCGCATGCCGTGGCCCAGCCCCTTGGTGTCGTGTGACATCTCAACCCATAACAACGCTCAAGGGTTCCCGCACGTGTGCGATGCAACGGCACACCCCCGTACAAGCGTCCCCATGGGTGAATGGCGGGGTTTCCTGGCACCGGGAGGGACGGTACGTCACACTCCTCGCGCCGCCGCACGGTAGCCTCGCCCTCAACGTGGCTGCCCTGCCGCCGCCGTTCGCCAGTCAGCAAGATGCCCCGCTCTGTCCGGAGGTCCCGGTGACGACACGTGGAGTTCTGTACGTGCACTCCGCGCCGCGCGCGCTGTGCCCGCACGTCGAGTGGGCCGTGGCCGGGGTGCTCGGCACACGCGTCAGCCTCGACTGGATCCGACAGCCCGCCGCCCCCGGAACCTGGCGCTCCGAATTCTCCTGGCAGGCGGAGGTGGGCACGGCGTCCAAACTCGCCTCGGCGCTCCGCGGCTGGCACCTCCTCCGCTTCGAGGTGACCGCCGAGCCCTGCCCCACCGCCGAGGGCGAGCGCTACAGCTGCACCCCCGACCTCGGCATCTTCCACGCCGTCACCGGCATCCACGGCGACATCCTCATCCCTGAGGACCGCCTCCGCGCGGCCCTGACGAGGTCTCAACAGGGCGAGACCGACCTGGAAGCGGACATCGCCAAGCTCCTCGGCAAGCCGTGGGACGACGAGTTGGAGCCGTTCAGATACGCGGGCGAGGGCGCTCCGGTGCGCTGGCTGCACCAGGTGGTCTGAAAACGCGGCTGCCTGGAGGCCTTTAGGGGCGCGGGGAACTGCGCGCCCAGCCCCCACCGGCCGTCAGCCGAAAAACAACATGTGGCCCGCCCCCAAAACCCAGGGGGCGGGCCACATACCGTTCAGCAAACGTCTCAGACCGTCCGGAACGCCAGCACCACGTTGTGCCCACCGAACCCGAACGAGTCGTTCAGCGCGGCGATACGTCCCTCGACCGGCAGCTTACGAGCCTCGCCGCGAACGACATCCGCGTTGGCCTCCGCCTCCGGGTCGAGGTTCTCGACGTTGATGGTCGGCGGCGCGATCCGGTTGTACAGCGCGAGCACGGTGGCGACCGACTCGACGCCACCCGCGCCACCCAGCAGATGCCCGGTCATCGACTTCGTAGCCGAGACCGCCATGTGGTCGGCGTCGTCACCGAACACCTTGCGCAGCGCCTTGAGTTCGGCCACGTCACCGGCCGGCGTGGACGTCGCGTGCGCGTTCACGTGCACGATCTCCGCCGCGACGAGGTCGGTGTTGTCCATCAGGTTCTGCAGGGCGTGGGAGATGCCACGCCCCTCCGGCTCCGGCTGCACGATGTCGTGGCCGTCGGCGGAGATGCCCTGTCCGACCGCCTCGGCGTACACCCGGGCACCGCGCTTCGCCGCGTGCTCGGCGGACTCCAGGACGAGGACGCCCGCGCCCTCGCCGAGGACGAAGCCGTCGCGGCCGGTGTCGTAGGGACGCGAGGCGCCCTGCGGGTCGTCGTTGTTCTTGGACATCGCCATCATGTTGCCGAACGCGGCGATGGGGAGGGGGTGGATGGCCGCCTCCGTGCCACCCGCGACGACGACGTCGGCGCGGCCGGTGCGGATCATCTCGATGGCGTAGCCGATGGCCTCGGCGCCGGAGGCGCACGCGGAGACCGGCGTGTGGACGCCCGCGCGGGCGCCCACGAGCAGACCCACGTTGGCGGACGGGCCGTTCGGCATCAGCATGGGGACGGTGTGCGGGGAGACGCGGCGGACGCCCTTCTCCTTCAGCACGTCGTACTGGTCGAGCAGGGTCGTCACACCGCCGATGCCGGAGGCGATGACGGTGCCGAGACGGTCGGGGTCGACCGCCGGGTCCTCACCGGCCTTGTCGGTGAAACCGGCGTCGGCCCAGGCCTCCTTGGCCGCGATCAGCGCGAACTGCGCCGAGCGGTCCAGGCGGCGCGCCTGCGGGCGCGGGATGACCTCGGAGGGGTCCACGGCGGCCGGCGCGGCGATACGCACCGCCTGCTCGGCGGCCCACTCCTGCTCCAGGGGCTTCACGCCGGACTTGCCGGCGATCATGCCTTCCCAGGTCGAGGCTGCGTCGCCACCCAGCGGTGTGGTTGCGCCGATACCGGTGACGACCACGGTGCGATTGGTCGGGCTCACGGGAATTCTCTCTCCAACGGTACGAGGATTAAGCGGCGCCACCGCCGGGTGGCGGGGCCATGCAGCCGGGCCTAGGGGGTGGCTCGGACCTGGTGGTCCGGGCCTATGAGGTGGCTCAGGCCTGGTGCTTGAGGATGTAGTCGGTCGCGTCGCCGACCGTCTTGAGGTTCTTGACGTCCTCGTCGGGGATCTTGACGTCGAAGCGCTCTTCAGCGGCGACGACGACCTCGACCATGGACAGCGAGTCGACGTCCAGGTCGTCGGTGAAGGACTTGTCCAGCTGGACGTCCTCAACCGGGATGCCGGCGATCTCGTTCACGATGTCGGCGAGACCGGCGACGATCTCTTCCTGAGTGGCGGCCATGTCAGGCGCTCCTTCTTTGTGATCCAGAGGGTGTGGCGTTCCCGCCGCGGCAGCGGCGGGTGAGTTCTGCCGTGCCGGATCCGATGATGATCCGGCACGGAGTGCCTAGGGGAGGGTAACGACCGTCGCGGCGTACACGAGACCCGCCCCGAAGCCGATGACGAGCGCGGTGTCGCCGCTCTTGGCCTCGCCGGTCGCCAGAAGCCGCTCCATAGCGAGCGGAATCGAGGCGGCCGAGGTGTTGCCGGTGGTCCGTACGTCACGCGCGACCGTGACGTGCTCCGGCAGTTTCAGCGTCTTCACCATCGAGTCGATGATCCGCTCGTTGGCCTGGTGGGGAATGAAGACATCCAGGTCGTCCGGGGTGATCCCGGCCGCGTCCAGCGCCTGCTGGGCGACCTTCGCCATCTCGAACACGGCCCAGCGGAACACCGCCTGGCCCTCCTGCGTGATCGCAGGGAACTTGCCCGTGCTGTCGTACTCGGTCCACGGCACGGTCTGCTTGATGGTCTCGGACTTGTCGCCCTCCGAGCCCCACACGGTCGGGCCGATCATCGGCTCCTTGGCGGGGCCGACCACGACCGCGCCCGCGCCGTCACCGAACAGGAAGGCCGTCGCGCGGTCCTCCAGGTCGGTCAGGTCGGACAGCCGCTCCACGCCGATGACGAGCACGTACTCGGCGCTGCCCTCGACGACCATGCCCTTGGCGAGGGTCAGGCCGTAGCCGAAGCCCGCGCAGCCCGCCGAGATGTCGAACGCGGCGGCCTTGTTCGTGCCCAGCTTGTCGGCGATCTCCGTCGCCACGGCCGGGGTCTGCTTGAAGTGCGAGACCGTGGACACGATCACGCCGCCGATCTGCTCGGCGGTGATCCCCGCGTCCGCGATCGCCTTGCCGGACGCCTCGATGGACATCGCGGCGACGGTCTCCTCGTCGTTCGCCCAGTGCCGGGTCTCGATGCCCGAACGGGAGCGGATCCACTCGTCGGACGAGTCGATCGTCTCCAGGATCACCTCGTTCGGGACGACCCGGACCGGACGGTAGCCGCCCACGCCGAGGATGCGCGCGTACGGGGCGCCCTTGCTCGGCTTGATCTTCGTCGACATGTTCCTACGGCTCCTTCTTCAGGCGTTGGCGTGCTCTGCGATGAGCTCGCGGGCCGCGTCGAGGTCGTCCGGGGTCTTCAGGGCCAGCGTCTTCACGCCGGGCAGGGCGCGCTTGGCGAGGCCGGTCAGGGTGCCGCCGGGGCACACCTCCAGGAGCGCGGTGACGCCGAGCTCCTTGAAGGTCTCCATGCACAGGTCCCAGCGGACCGGGTTGGCGACCTGGCCGACCAGCCGCTCCAGCACCTCGGCACCGGTGGCGACGGCCTGGCCGTCCTTGTTCGAGACGTACGTGATCTTCGGGTTGCCGGGCGTCAGCTCCAGCGCGGCCTTGGCGAGCGTGTCGACCGCCGGGGCCATGTGCCGCGTGTGGAACGCGCCGGCCACCTTCAGCGCCACGACCCGTCGCACGCCCTCGGGCTTGTCGGCCTCCAGGGCGGCGAGCTGCTCCATCGTGCCGGCGGCCACGATCTGGCCCGCGCCGTTCACGTTCGCCGGGGTCAGGCCCAGCTTCTCCAGGTGCGCGACCGTCGTGTCCGGGTCGCCGCCGAGCAGCGCGGACATCCCGGTCGCGGTGATCGCGGCGGCCTCGGCCATCGCCAGACCACGCTTGCGTACGAGGGTCAGGGCGGCCGTGTCGTCCAGGACACCGGCGAGGACGGCTGCGGTGATCTCGCCGACGCTGTGACCGGCGACCGCGCCGGGCGTGACGTCACCGAGGGCGGCCGCGGAGATCAGTCCGGCGGCGACGAGCAGCGGCTGGGCGACGGCGGTGTCACGGATCTCGTCCGCGTCGGCGTCCGTGCCGTAGTGCACCAGGTCGAGGTCGACGGCGGCCGAGAAGGCACGCAGACGGTCCTCGACACCGGGGAGGTCGAGCCAGGGGGTCAGGAAGCCGGGCGTCTGGGCGCCCTGGCCGGGAGCGACGAGTACGAGCACTCTCACACTCTCTCTTGGAGACGGGCACGGCCGCCCGTGGGGACAGGGACGAAGAACGGGAAGGGGTTTTGTGGGGCCCCGACAAAAGGCTAGTTCTGGGGATCTCCATCGGCCAGACGTCCCAGGATCAGCGCGATCCGCAGCGTGAACGCCGACCGTACATCCGACGGCGACCAGCCGGTGACGTCAGTCACACGTCGAAGCCGGTAGCGCACGGTGTTGGGATGGACGAACAGCATCCGCGCGGCACCTTCGAGGCTGCTCGCCTGTTCCAGATAGACACTGAGCGTCTCCAGGAGCGCGGACCCGGCCTCCTCCAGCGGTCTGTAGATCTCCTCCACCAACTGGTCGCGCGCGCCCGGGTCACCGGCCATCGCGCGTTCCGGAAGCAGGTCGTCCGCCAGTACCGGGCGCGGGGCGTCCTGCCAGGCGGAGCACGCCTTGAGCCCGGCGGCGGCGGCCTGCGCGGACCGGGTGGCGGCCAGCAGATCGGGCACGATCGGTCCGGCCACGACGGGTCCGGCCGCATAAGGCCCGATCAGCGACTTGGCGACGGCGAGCGGATTGTCGCTCCCCCCGGCGATGACGACGAGCCGGTCGCCGAGCACTCCGGTGAGGACCTGGAGCTTGGCGTGCCGGGCGGCCCGCCGGATCGCTTCCACGGTCAGCTCGCTGTCCCCGTCGGGCGCGGTGCCGAGGACGACGCAGACATGCTCGGGCGAATTCCACCCGAGGGCGGCGGCCCGGGATACGGCCCCTTCATCGGCCTCGCCACTGAGTACGGCGTTCACGACGAGCGATTCCAGCCGGGCGTCCCACGCGCCGCGCGCCTCGGCGGCCTGCGCGTACACCTGGGCGGTCGCGAAGGCGATCTCCCGGGCGTACACGAGAAGCGCCTCGCGCAGCACGGACTCGTCGCCGGGCGCGGCCACTTCGTCGATCGCGGACTCCATGACCTCGATGGTCGTCCGCACCATCTCGACGGTCTGGCGGAGGGTGATGGCCCGGGTCAGCTCGCGGGGAGCGGTCCCGAACACATCGGTGGAGATGGCCTGCGGCGCGTCCGGATGCCGGAACCACTCGGTGAACGCGGCGATACCGGCCTGCGCGACCAGCCCGATCCAGGAACGGTTCTCCGGTGGCATCGCCCGGTACCACGGCAGCGTCTCGTCCATGCGCGCGATGGCCTGGGCGGCGAGACTCCCGGACGACTGCTCCAGCCGCTTCAGAGTCGCCGGGTGCGAGTGGGCACGGGGCAGGGGGCCTGCGGGTCTGCTGGTTTCGGGTTCGGGCACGGGACAAGACTGCCTTATCCGCTATTGGTCGGTCGCCTTCGGGGCGCTGCTGTGCTTGATATGCGCCTGCCGGCGCGTGGCGGTGTCGAGAGGCCCACCGTGCTCGGCGTGGGGACAGTGGGACTCGGTGGGCCCTCGTCCGGGGTCGGCTGGGCGCCGTGGGGATCGGGCCGGTGTCCGCAGGGCTACCGTGGTGGGCGTGATGGACGTACGGCGCTCCGTCGAGCGCTACCCAGGGGGTGACCCGCAGGCCGGGATCGAGTCCTGGCATGCCTTCTCCTTCGGGCCGCACTACGACCCCGACAACCTCCGGTTCGGCGCGGTGATCGCCTGCAACGAGGAGCGACTGGCCCCCGGCGCCGGTTTCGACGAACACCCGCACAGCCACACCGAGATCATCACCTGGGTCGTGGAGGGGGAGTTGAGCCACCGTGACTCCACCGGGCACCTCACCCACGTCCGGCCCGGTGACGTCCAGCGGCTCAGTTCGGGGGCGGGGGTGCGGCACGTCGAGCGCAACGACACCGACAGCCCCCTGACCTTCGTGCAGATGTGGCTGGCACCCCTGGAACCCGGCGGCGAACCGTCGTACGGGATCGTGCACGGCATCGCGGACTCCACGCCGTACGCGGTGCCGGAGGCCGGCGCGATGCTGCACGTGCGCCGGCTCACGCCGGGTGAGCGCACGGCCGTACCGGACGCGGTGCATGTGTACGTCCATGTCGTGCGCGGTGAAGTGAGCCTGGGCGGGGAGAAGTTGGGGGCGGGGGATGCCGCGCGGATCACGGACGCGCGGGATCTGGTGGTGGAAGCGGCCACCGGGGCCGAGCTGTTGATGTGGGAGATGCTCTAGAGCTCCGCGAGTACCGCGTCCGTGAACGGCGGCCACGCCTCGACCGCCCACGCCCCGAACGCCCGGTCCGCCAGGGCCACGCACGCCGCGTCCGCCGCCGGGTCGACCCACAGGAACGTGCCGGACTGGCCGAAGTGCCCGAATGTGCGGGGCGAGGACGAACTGCCCGTCCAGTGCGGTGACTTGGAGTCGCGGATCTCGAAGCCGAGGCCCCAGTCGTTGGGGTTCTGGTGGCCGTAGCCCGGGAGGACGCCCTTGGTGCCGGGGTACTGGACCGTCATCGCCTCGGCGACCGTACGGGGGTCGAGAAGGCGGGGGGACTGGACCTCGGCGGCGAAGCGGAGAAGGTCCTCGATCGTCGAAACGCCGTCCTTCGCCGGGGAGTTGGTGCCTTCCAGCGTTGTCGACGTCATGCCCAGGGGGTCCAGGACCGCCTGCCGCAGGTACTCGGCGAAGGGGATCTCCGTCGCCTTCGCGAGGTGGTCGCCGAGCTGCTCGAAGCCCGCGTTCGAGTACAGGCGGCGCTGTCCGGGCGGGGCCGTCACGCGGTGTTCGTCGAAGGCCAACCCCGAGGTGTGGGCGAGGAGATGGCGGACCGTGGAGCCGGGCGGGCCCGCCGGTTCGTCCAGCTCGATGGCGCCCTCCTCGTACGCGACGAGGGCGGCGTACGCCACGAGCGGCTTGGTGACCGAGGCCAGCGGGAAGCGGTGGCCGGTCGGGCCGTGGGTCCCGAGGACGGTCCCGTCGGCTCGTACGACACCCGCCGCGGCGGTCGGTACCGGCCAGTTCTCGATCAGCGCGAGGCTCTGCAAGGACATGCCGTCGAGCCTAAGTGGTTCAGAGCATCAGCCCCATCATGGGGTCGGGCTTGCGGGTGAAGCCGAGGGAGGCGTAGAGCGGCTCGGCGTCGGGGGAGGCGGTGAGGAGGACCTGGCCGGCCCCGCGCTCGCGGAACCACTGGAGCAGCTCCTCCATGCACGCGCGCGCGTACCCCCGGCGCCGCGCGTCCGGGTCGGTGGCCACGCTGAAGACGAACCCGGCCTTCCCGCGCGGGTTCTCCGCCTTCCCGATCCGGTAATCGACGGTCCCGACCACCAGGGCCGCCAGCGTTCCCGGGCGCTCCGGATGATCGACGACGAAGGCCCCGAAGTCGTCGTCCGAGGTCAGCCGCTCACGGAGCGTCGGCAGGGACTCCGCGTGCCAGTCCGTGGCGGGGTCCGAACCCGGCATCGAGTCGATCATCACCTGGCGCAGTCGCAGCAGCTCGGCGGCATCGTCGGGGGCTGCCCGTCGTACGAGACTCATGTCCCGCACGCTATCCACCGCACCCTCGACGCGTCCTGCGGATTTCTTACCGGTTCCGCTTGCTTCGAGTGCACTCCAAGGCCATAGCGTGGTGGTCATGACGGTGATGGAGACCACGGGTACCAGTACCGACAGCTGCGCGGGCCCGCCGCACGTCGAGCGGCGTCCGGACGGCGAGGACAGCTACACGATCAGCGAGGTCGTCGCCTTCACCGGCCTGACCGCGCACACCCTGCGCTGGTACGAGCGCATCGGGCTGATGCCGCACATCGACCGCTCGCACACCGGCCAGCGCCGCTACAGCAACCGCGACCTCGACTGGCTCGACCTCGTCGGCAAGCTCCGCCTGACCGGCATGCCGGTCGCCGACATGGTCCGCTACGCCGAGCTGATGCGCGAGGGCGAGCACACCTACGGCGACCGCTTCGAACTCCTGGAGGCGACCCGCCGGGACGTCATCGCCAGGATCGCCGAACTGCAGGACACCCTGGCCGTCCTCGACCGGAAGATCAACTTCTACGCCAAGGCCGGCCTCGCCTACGAACAGGAGAAGGCAGGATGACCGCCACCACGATCCCGACCGCACGGCTCGGCGCGGCCGGCCCCGAGGTCGGCGTTCAGGGCCTCGGCTGCATGGGCATGAGCTTCGCCTACGGCCCCTCGGACGCGAAGCAGTCACAGGCCGCCCTGGACCGCGCCTTCGAACTGGGCGTGACCCTGTACGACACGGCGGACGCGTACGGGCAGGGAGAGAACGAGCGGTTCCTGTCGCCGTTCTTCAAGGCGCACCGCGACCAGGTCGTCATCGCCACCAAGTTCGCCCTGTCGATCCCGCCCGGCGAACCCACCCGCCGCGTCATCCGCAACGACCGCCCCTACATCCGCCAGGCGGTCGAGGCGAGCCTGCAACGCCTCGACGTCGACACCATCGACCTCTACTACATGCACCGCCGCGACCCGGCCGTCCCGATCGAGGACACCGTCGGCGCGATGGCGGAGCTGGTGGCCGAGGGCAAGGTGAAACACCTCGGGCTGAGCGAGATCACGGGCGCGGAACTGCGGGCCGCGCACGCCGTCCACCCGATCGCCGCCGTGCAGTCGGAGTGGTCACTGTTCAGCCGCGACGTCGAGATCAGCCTGGTCGGCGCGGCCGCCGAGCTGGGCGTGGCGGTCGTACCGTACTCACCGCTGGGCCGCGGCTTCCTCACCGGTTCCTTCGCGAACGCCGAACAGGACCTGACCGAGGGCGACTTCCGCCGCAGCCAGCCCCGCTTCACCGGCGAGAACGCGGCCGCCAACGGCGCGCTCCTGGACCCGGTGCGCACGGTCGCCGAGGCGCACGGGGCTTCCCTCGGCCAGATCGCCCTCGCCTGGGTGCAGCAGCGCGCCCAGGTCCACGGCCTTCCGGTCATCCCCATCCCGGGCACGACCAAGCCGGGCCGGGTGGAGGAGAACACGGCGGCGACAGCGATTGTCCTGACGGACGAGGAGCTGACCTTGCTGGAGCCGATCGCCGGCAAGGTGGCAGGCGACCGCTACGCGGACATGACCTTCGCCTCTTCCAGCAGGGAGTAGAGCAAGCGCCCCTTTTTTTGGGGCGCGGGGCTGTGTCGATGTGCGGCTCCGCCGCGTGAGCGCGCCCGGCCCTCACCGGCCCGCGGTCAGAGTTCTGCCAGCAGCTCCGCTTTCTTCACGGCGAACTCCTCATCAGTCACCAGCCCCGCCTGATGAAGCTCCCCCAGGTGCCGGATCCGCTCGGCGATATCCCCAGGATCACGCCGAGCGACCGGCACCACAGCCGCAGACCGCCCGGACCGCACCGCCGCGAGGACCGCCGCCGCGAACGGCAGGGACTCGTGCACGGGCCCGTACCCGAGCCCGAACACCACAGCCGCCGGATCCTGATCGACGGGCAGAAACGACTCGGCCCCGCGCAACAGCCGTAGATGCCCCTCGAAGACCTCGGGCGACCGCCACTCGACACCGTTCAGGTCGGCGATCGCGAAGCTCTGGTCGCCGGCCTTCCACTTCGCGGACGACGCCCCGGTCCAGAACCAGCGGAACGAGACCGTCTTCCCGTCGAAGGACGCCTTCCCGTCGTACGCCTTGAACCGCAATGGCACCTCGGGCGCGGCCACGAGGAAACGCTCCGCGGGCCCGTCGTCCGGCTTCAGCTGCGCACGCAGCTCGTCGGCGTAGTACTCGGCGAGGGTCTCGCGGTCGGCCGGCAGGACGAGGCGATAGGGATCGCAGCTCTCCTTCAGCTGGTCCGCGGCCGCCTCCATCAGCGGGTCGGCACCCGGCCGGGGCTGCGCGCGGAGCACGACCGTACCGCGGCGGCCGGGGGCGAGCGTCACCGCCTCGATCGCCTCGAAGGGGATCCGGCGCTCGCCGAGCGCCTGGAATAGCTTGGGTGTTCGAATGCCACGTTCGTAGCGGATGAGCACGGAGTCGGACTCGAACTCCCAGGCGGCATGAAATCCGGCCAGTACGTCACCCATGCGGCTCATCGTAGGCGGCACATGCTCCTCCGTCCCATCCCCGCGCAGACCGCACTTCCTGCTGTTTCTACGCGCGTCCGGCTCCTAGGCGCCGGACAAACCCTCTCGGCAGGTGTCGCCTTCGTGCGCGCACGTCACCGAGCGGTACGCGCCAACCCCGATGTCGGCGAAGTTGGTGAGGCTGTCGGTGCCCTGCGCGAAGTAACCGGTGTGACCCTCGGCGTCCTTCGCGGACAGCACGCGCGCACCGAAGGCGTTCGACACCGGGTCCTCGCCGTGCCCGAGGCCGCCGAGCTCCATGTACGGCACGTCCTGGATCCAGTCGTCCGCGTCCCGCATCGCCCACACCCGGGCGAGCGTGTGCAGGTGGGAGGCCTTGGAGGTGCGCATGCCGGGGCTGCCGGCCACCGCGATGTCGGTCACCCGGGCCGGCAGTTCGTGCGCGGCGACCCCGCACACCACCGAGCCGTAGCTGTGGCAGAACAGGGCGACCTGCGAGGTCCCGGGCAGCGCCCGCACCAGCGCGTTCAGCCGTACGGCGCCCGCCTCGGCGCGTCCCGCGGTGGCCGAGTCGATGCCGAGGCCGCCGGGGGAGGTGTAGTCGGCCCAGGCGATGACCGCCGTACGCGTGCCGGCCCTGTCCGCCCTGGACTTCGCCGTGTTCTCGGCCGCGTACAGGTTCTGGGCCATGCCGACCGGGGCCGAGTACTCCTTGTTCGTCTTCTGGAACGTGAGCAGGTCGGTGTCGACGCCGGGGACGATGACCGAGACGCGCTGCGCGGTGTCCAGGTCGCCGAAGACCTCGGCGATCCGGCCCGAACCCTCGGGGTCGAACGCCAGGATGTGCCGGTCCACGGTCATCAGCGCCTCGAAGCGGTGCATGAGACGGCCCGCCTCCTGCTGGCCCAGCGGCGTGAGGCGGTTGTCGTGCATGCGCTTCTTCTCGACCTTGCGCTGCTGGGCGAGGGCGAGATGGTTGGCGCGGTAGCGCAGCGAGACCGGAGCGCCGTTCATGTTGCCGACCGCGAGCGGGTAGCGGTGCGCGAGACGCGTCCGCTGCTGCGCGGTGAGCGAGGCGAAGAAACGGGCCAGCCGGGTCGGCGACGCGTCCGGGTCGGGCAGCTCGCGTCCGTCGATCCGGCCGTGCTCCCACGCGGAGCGGGAGGCCTGGAGCGCCGTTTTCCCCGGGTGGCTGCGGACCGCGGTCCAACCGGTGGTCGCCAGCATCACGAACACCACGGCCAGCGCGGCCAGTGCGCGCCAGGCGTTCAGCGTGGGGGAGGAGTCGAAGGAAGTCACTGGGAGGACACACTAGGAGAACGAGAGGGTCTCGCGTTAACCGAGTGACGGGGATCACGTTTCAGCGGTGCGTGACGAGAAACTCAGTACGACTCACCTTGTGCGACTCGTGCGCCAGTTCCCGGCCAGCGCTGGTCCCACCCCGTCGAGGTAGTCGGCGGCGAGTTCCCGCATCGCCTCGATGCTGAGGTCGTCGCCCGCGATCCACATCCGCTCCACCACCCGCATCACCCCGCCGAACACCGCCACCACCAGCCGCGGCCGGGGGTCCGTGTCCACCCCGAGCCCCTCACGTTCGGCGACGATCCGCGCCAGCTCCTCCTCCAGCTCCTGCGAGCGCCGCAGATGCGCGGCGAGCAGCGCGGGCGTCGACTCGATCACGCGGTACGTGCGCATATGCAGATCCAGCGGTACGACCTGCTGGATCGCCTCGTTGATGGTGTCCCAGCTCTCCAGCACCGCCCGGCGCAGCGCCTCCAGCGGGGCCTCGTGCGGCGGGCGGGCGAGGACGGCCTCGACGAAGTGCGTCTCGGTGAGCCGGGGCACGAAGAACGCGGCCTCCTCCTTGCTCGCGAAGTAGCGGAAGAAGGTGCGCTGCGAGACGTCGACGACCTCGGCGATCTCGTCGACCGTCGTCTGTTCGTAGCCCTTGGTCGTGAACAGCTCCAGGGCGGCGTGCAGCAGCGCGTCCCGCGTACGGGCCTTCTTGCGCTCGCGCAACGTCTCCATGCCGTTCTCCTCGCCTTTGTTGACAGTCGCCGACATCTGAACCTGTTTGTCAACTGTCAGCGGCTGACATTAGCCTCGAACGCATGACTAGTCAGACCACCATCAGCGCGACGGGGCCGGGGGACAAGGCACCAGCCGCCCCGTCCGACCCGACGCCCTCCACGGGGCTGCGCGGCCACCCGTGGTTCACCCTCATAACCGTCGCCGTCGGCGTCATGATGGTGGCCCTCGACGGCACCATCGTCGCCATCGCCAACCCGGCCATCCAGAAGGACCTCGGCGCCAGCTTCGCCGACGTCCAGTGGATCACCAACGGCTACTTCCTCGCCCTCGCGGTCTCCCTCATCACCGCCGGCAAGCTCGGTGACCGCTTCGGCCACCGCCAGACCTTCCTGATCGGCGTGAGCGGCTTCGCCCTCGCGTCCGGCGCCATCGGCCTCTCGCACAGCATCGCGTTCGTCGTCACGTTCCGCGTGCTCCAGGGGCTGTTCGGCGCGCTGTTGATGCCGGCCGCGCTCGGTCTGCTGCGGGCCACCTTCCCGGCCGAGAAGCTCAACATGGCCATCGGCCTGTGGGGCATGGTCATCGGCGCCTCCACCGCGGGCGGCCCGATCCTCGGCGGTGTGCTCGTCGAACACGTCAACTGGCAGTCGGTGTTCTTCATCAACGTGCCGGTCGGCGCCATCGCGCTCATCCTCGGCCTGCTGATCCTCCGCGACCACCGCGCCGAGAACGCGCCGCGCTCCTTCGACATCCTCGGCATCGTGCTGCTCTCCGGCGCGATGTTCTGCCTCGTCTGGGCCCTCATCAAGGCGCCCACCTGGGGCTGGGGCTCCGGCACGACCTGGGCGTTCCTCGCCGTGTCCGTGCTGGGCTTCGCCCTGTTCGCCTTCTGGGAGCAGCGGGTCAAGGAACCCCTCATCCCGCTGGGCCTGTTCCGCTCGGTCCCGCTGTCCGCGGGCGTGGTCCTGATGGTCCTGATGGCGATCGCCTTCATGGGCGGCCTGTTCTTCGTGACGTTCTATCTCCAGAACGTGCACGGTATGAGCCCCATCGACGCCGGTCTCCACCTCCTCCCGCTCACCGGGATGATGATCGTCGGCTCCCCGCTCGCCGGCGCGGCGATCACCAAGCTCGGCCCGCGCATCCCGCTGGCCGGCGGCATGGCGGCCACCGCGATCGCCATGTACGGCATGTCCACCCTCACCTCGGACACCGGCAGCGCGGTCATGTCGATCTGGTTCGCCCTGCTGGGCCTCGGCCTCGCCCCGGTGATGGTCGGTGCGACCGAGGTCATCGTGGGCAACGCGCCCATGGAGCTCTCCGGCGTCGCCGGCGGTCTCCAGCAGGCCGCGATGCAGATCGGCGGCAGCCTCGGTACGGCCGTCCTCGGCGCCGTGATGGCGTCCCGTGTCGACAGCGACCTGGCCGGCAACTGGGCGGACGCGGGCCTGCCCAAGCTCACCCAGCCCCAGCTCGACGCGACCGCCGAAGCGGTCCAGGTCGGCGTCGCCCCGATCGCCCCGAACACCCCGGAGACGATCGCCGCGAAGATCACGCAGGTCGCCCACGACACGTTCATCTCCGGCATGAGCCTCGCCTGCCTCGTCGCCGCCGGCGTAGCGGTGGTCGCGGTGTTCGTCGCCCTGCTGACCAAGCGCGGGGAGAACGCCGAAGCGGGCGCGGGCGCGGCGCACATCTAGGGCCTGTCCGGCGGATCAGGTCGCAGGAAATCGGCGAGGCCTGATCAGTGCAGATGTGCGTGCCACACCCCGCGTCTGCGACAGGATCCGCCGGACAGGCCCTAACCCTTTTCCAGGCCGAGTTCGCCTATCAGGGTGACTCCGCTAAAGATTCCTGGCACCCGGTACGCGCCGCAGGTCACAGTGGGTCAAGTCCTCCGCAGGGCAGGGGGGACGGGGTGGTCTGCGGCGCGCTGCCGGAGGGGGGCAGCGCGCAAGCAGGCTTTTTTTGTGCGTACGGGGGTATGCGCTCGTCGTAACCGAAATTCGCCGCACCGGCCGAACTGGCCTGGACGCCCAGGGAGTTGACGATGACGGGCTTCGGCAACGGAACGCGCAAGAACCCTCGCTCGCGTGGCCGCATGGGGTCAGGGAGCGGGCAGGACCGCGCGACGCTCGGCATCGTCGGACTGGTCTGCGCGATCGCGGGCTTCTTCACCCTGGGAATCGTCCTGGGCCCGATCGCGGTGGTGTGCGGCTGGCTGGCCATGGGCCGCCGGTGGACGGGCTCCCGCCGGGTGATGGCCCTGGTGGCCCTGGTCCTGGGCGCGATCGACACGGTGGCGGCGGTCCTGTGGACGTTCTTCTGAGCCGAGGCTGAGCGGACGTTCTGTCGAGCGGGCCCGCGGCTGGCGGACGTTCCGCTGAGCGGCCCCCGGTCTAACGGGACACCTCGTCCCCGACCGGCAGCGGAACACCCGCCGCCGACGCCCCGGACAAGGCCGCCGCTCCCGTCCCGGGCAAGACTGCCGCCTCCGCTCCGGACAAGGCCGCCGCCTCCGCCCCGGACAGAGCCGCCAGCTCCGCCCGCAACGCCCGCACCTCCACCGTCAGCGCCTCGATCGCCTGCGTCTGGCGCCGCTCCTCCACGTCGTCCTTCTCGAACCGGGCGATGAACCACGTGGCGATGTTCGCGGTGACGACACCGAGCAGCGCGATCCCGGACAGCATCAGCCCGACGGCGATCATCCGCCCGAGCCCGGTGGTCGGAGCGTGGTCGCCGTACCCCACCGTCGTCATGGTCGTGAACGACCACCACACGGCGTCACCCAACGTCCGGATGTTCCCGTGGGGCGAGTCCCGTTCGACGGACAGCACCGCGAGCGAACCGAACATCAGCAGCCCGATGACCGCGCCGGCGACATACGTCGTCAGCTGGATCTGCGAGGCCATCCGGGCGCGCCGCCCGACGAGTATCAGCGTCGACACCATGCGCAGCAGCCGTAGCGGCTGGAGTATCGGCAGCACCACCGCGCACAGGTCCATCCAGTGCGTCCGCACGAACCGCCGCCGGTCCCGGGACATCGCGAGCCGCATCAGATAGTCGGCGGCGAACGCCCCCCACACCACCCACTCGACCACCGTGCACACCGTCGTCAGCCGATGCCCGGCGGTCGAGTCCACGATCGGCACGGCATAGGCCACGGCAAACCCCACCGCGAGCCCTAAGAGGGGCCGCTGAGTCCGTTGCTCCCAACGAGCTTGTGCGGATGGTTCGTTCATGACGGCATGTTAGGGCGCGGGGATGCCCCTTAAAGGCGCCCCGAAGGGGCTGCCTCTAAGGGGCGCGGGACTGTGTCGATGTGCGGCTCCGCCGCGTGGGCGCGACCAGCCCCCACGCACCCGCAGGCAAGAAACTACGCATCCCCTCCAGCCGCACCCGGATCAGCCGAGGCGACATCCAGCAACTGATACCGATCAACCGCCTGCTTCAACACAGACCGGTCAACCTTCCCCTCCCGAGCCAACTCCGTCAGCACACCCACCACAATCGACTGCGCGTCAATGTGGAAGAACCGCCGAGCAGCCCCCCGAGTGTCCGCGAACCCGAACCCATCAGCACCCAGCGACTGATAAGTCCCGGGCACCCAACGAGAAATCTGGTCAGGAACCGACCGCATCCAGTCGGAAACAGCCACGAACGGCCCCTCTGCCCCGCTCAACTTCCGCGTGACATAAGGAACCCGCTGCTCCTCCTCGGGATGCAGCAAGTTGTGCCGCTCCACCTCGACCGCCTCACGCCGCAACTCGTTCCAGGAGGTCGCGGACCACACATCGGCCCGCACGTTCCACTCCTCGGCGAGGATCCGCTGCGCCTCAAGAGCCCACGGCACGGAGACCCCGGACGCCATGATCTGCGCCGGAACCGTCCCCGCCGCGCCCTGACTGATGCGGTGGACGCCCTTGAGGATGCCCTCCACATCGACGTCCGCGGGCTCGGCCGGGTGCTGGATCGGCTCGTTGTAGACGGTGAGGTAGTAGAAGACGTCCTCCCCGTGCGGGTGCTCCGCGTCCGAGCCGTACATCCGCCGCAGCCCGTCCTGCACGATGTACGCGATCTCGTACGAGTACGCCGGGTCGTAGGCGACACAGCCCGGGTTGGTCGACGCCAGCAACTGCGAGTGGCCGTCCGCGTGTTGCAGACCCTCACCGGTCAGAGTCGTACGACCCGCGGTCGCGCCCAGTACGAAACCGCGCGCCAACTGGTCGGCCATCTGCCAGAACTGGTCACCGGTGCGCTGGAAACCGAACATCGAGTAGAAGACGTAGACCGGGATGAGCGGTTCGCCGTGTGTCGCGTACGCCGAACCCGCCGCGATCAGCGAAGCGGTGCAGCCCGCCTCCGAGATGCCGTCGTGCAGCATCTGCCCGGTCGGCGACTCCTTGTACGCGAGCAGCAGTTCGCGGTCGACCGACTCGTACTGCTGGCCCAGCGGGTTGTAGATCTTCGCGCTCGGGAAGAACGAGTCCATGCCGAACGTGCGGTACTCGTCCGGCGCGATCAGTACGAACCGCCGGCCGATCTCCTTGTCCCGCATGAGGTCCTTGAGCAGCCGTACGAAGGCCATGGTGGTGGCGATCGACTGCTGGCCCGAACCCTTCTTCACACTCGCGTACGTCTTGTCCTCGGGCAGCGCCAGTGGCTTCGAGCGGACGACGCGCGTCGGGACGTAGCCGCCCAGCGCGTTGCGCCGGTCGTGCATGTACTGGATCTCCTCCGAGTTCCGGCCCGGGTGGAAGTACGGCGGCGCGCCGGACTCCAGCTCCTGGTCGGTGATCGGCAGGTGCAGCCGGTCGCGGAAGCCCTTGAGGTCGGCGACCGTCAGCTTCTTCATCTGGTGCGTGGCGTTGCGGCCCTCGAAGTTGGGGCCCAGCGTCCAGCCCTTGACCGTCTGGGCGAGGACGACGGTCGGCTGGCCCCGGTGCTCCTTGGCCGCCGCGAAGGCCGCGTAGACCTTCTGGTGGTCGTGCCCGCCGCGCCCCAGGTGCAGGATCTGGTCGTCGGTCATGTTCTCGACCATCGCGCGCAGCCGGTGGTCGTGCCCGAAGAAGTGCTCGCGGATGTACGCGCCGGTCTCCGTGGCGTACGTCTGGAACTGGCCGTCCGGCGTGGTGTTCAGCTGGTTGACCAGCACGCCGTCCCGGTCCTGGGCCAGCAGCGGGTCCCAGGTGCGGTCCCAGACCAGCTTGATGACGTTCCAGCCGGCGCCCCGGAACTGCGACTCCAGCTCCTGGATGATCTTGCCGTTGCCGCGTACAGGCCCGTCGAGGCGCTGGAGGTTGCAGTTGACGACGAAGGTCAGGTTGTCGAGGCCCTCGCGCGCGGCGATCGACAGCTGGCCCAGCGACTCCGGCTCGTCCATCTCGCCGTCGCCGAGGAACGCCCACACGTGTGACCTGGAGGTGTCCGCGATCCCGCGCGCCTCCATGTAGCGGTTCATCCGCGCCTGGAAGATCGCGCCGAGCGGGCCTAGGCCCATGGACACGGTCGGGAACTCCCAGAAGTCCGGCATCGACCGCGGGTGCGGGTACGAGGACAGCCCGTACGGCGCCTTCGACTTCTCCTGGCGGAACGCGTCCAGCTGCTGCTCGCTGAGCCGGTCCAGGAGGAACGCGCGGGCGTAGATGCCCGGCGAGGCGTGCCCCTGGAAGAAGATCTGGTCGCCGCCGTCGCCCTGGTCCTTGCCCCGGAAGAAGTGGTTGAAGCCCACGTCGTAGAGCGAGGCGGAGGAGGCGAACGTGGCGATGTGGCCGCCGACGCCGATGCCGGGCCGCTGCGCCCGGGACACCATCACCGCGGCGTTCCAGCGGGTCGCGTTCAGGATCTTGCGCTCGATCTCCTCGTTGCCGGGGAAGAACGGCTCGTCCTTGGTGGCGATGGTGTTGACGTAGTCCGTGCTGCGCATCTCGGGCACGGCCACGCGCTTCTCGCGGGCCCGCTCGATCAGCCGGAGCATCAGGTAGCGGGCCCGCTCGCGGCCACGCTGGTCCACGGCGGCGTCGAGCGAGTCGAGCCACTCCTGGGTCTCTTCGGGATCGAAGTCAGGAACCTGACTCGGAAGGCCGCCAATGATGATCGGATTGCGATCGGATCCGGAAGCCACGCTGTTCCTTACCTGTCAGAGGGAGCTGTGTGAGGGGGCTGTCTGAGGCCGATGGAGGACTGATGGGGGCTTAATGAGGCTTATCGGCGCTGGATTTCCATGGTTCTGCACCGTTCCCCATGGTCTACCGCAGGATGGCAATCGTCATCTCTACCGTGAGGTAACCGTGACTCGTTTAGCAAAGTCATTCGAGTCGCGTACCCTCGGAGGGTTCTCAAACGTGCAAACCGGGCAGAACGCTGTGGTGTACGTCACCGGCGGCCGCGATAGCGTGCCTGGAGTTGCGGCGACACGGCCAGGATCGTCACCGTTTCGGCGTTCCGAATCGCCGGGTACTTGCGCGATCCGGCCCGTCCGTGTGGACTACGGCCAATGCTTCGCGCACGCGCGTGGCTGGACATTCATCAAGACATGATCAGGAGGCAACCCGTGAGCGCGACCGCGGACCACGCGGAGGAGCGGACGAACCCTGCCGTCAGGCTGGGGTTCCAGCCCGAGCAGGTGGTCCAGGAGATCGGCTACGACGACGACGTAGACCAGGAACTCCGCGAGGCCATTGAAGAAGTCATCGGCAGCGACCTGGTGGACGAGGACTACGACGACGTCGCCGATGCCGTGGTGCTGTGGTTCCGCGACGAGGACGGCGACCTGACCGACGTGCTGGTGGACGCCATCTCGTACGTCGAGGAGGGCGGCTCGATCCTGCTGCTGACGCCGAAGACCGGCCGTGACGGCTACGTCGAGCCCAGCGACATCTCGGAAGCCGCCACGACCGCGGGCCTTTCCGCGGCCAAGAGCGTCAGCGTGGGCAAGGACTGGAGTGGCAGCCGGCTGGTGACGCCCAAGGCAGCCAAGTCCAAGAGGTAGTCCCCGGAGGTACCTCGATCGTTGAATCCCGGACGGGCTGGCCATGCCAGCCCGTCCGTCCGCATGCGGTGATCGCTGCGTAGGGTGGCCGCAGGGTGGACTCACCCGAACAGCCCCACCGAAGGGATGCAGGACGAGATGGCGATCCAGGCCGGCGACAAGGCCCCCGATTTCGAGCTCAAGGACAACCACGGCGCCACCGTGAAGCTCTCCGACTTCCGGGGCGACAAGAACGTGGTGCTGCTCTTCTACCCCTTCGCCTTCACCGGCGTCTGCACCGGCGAGCTGTGCTCCCTGCGCGACAACCTGCCGCAGTTCACCGACCGCGACACCCAGCTCCTCGCGGTATCGAACGACTCCATCCACACCCTGCGCGTCTTCGCCGAGCAGGAGGGCCTCGAGTACCCGCTGCTCTCCGACTTCTGGCCGCACGGCAACACTTCGCGCGCGTACGGCGTCTTCGACGAGGACAAGGGCTGCGCGGTGCGCGGGACCTTCGTCATCGACAAGGAGGGCGTCGTGCGCTGGACGGTCGTCAACGGCCTGCCGGACGCACGTGACCTCAACGAGTACGTGAAGGCGCTCGACAGCCTGTGATTGTTAGGTCCCAGAGCCTGCGAGGGTCGGGAACCCGTCACTAGGATCGAGACGTTGATCCGATACCGACGCACTACGGGGCATCCCCGCCCCTGGACACCAATGGAGGACTCGTGGGAGTCAGCCTCAGCAAGGGCGGCAACGTATCACTGACCAAGGAGGCCCCGGGCCTGACCGCGGTCATCGTCGGTCTGGGGTGGGACGTCCGCACCACCACCGGCACCGACTTCGACCTCGACGCCAGCGCACTGCTGCTGAACAGCGCGGGCAAGGTCGCCAGTGACGCGAACTTCGTCTTCTTCAACAACCTCAAGAGCCCCGACGGCTCCGTCGAGCACACCGGTGACAACACCACCGGTGAGGGCGAGGGCGACGACGAGGCGATCAAGGTGAACCTCGCGGCGGTCCCGGCCGACGTCGACAAGATCACCTTCCCGGTCTCGATCTACGACGCCGAGAACCGCCAGCAGTCCTTCGGCCAGGTCCGCAACGCGTTCATCCGCGTGGTGAACCAGGCCGGCGGCGCCGAGATCGCCCGCTACGACCTCTCCGAGGACGCCTCGACCGAGACCGCCATGGTCTTCGGCGAGCTGTACCGCAACGGCGCGGAGTGGAAGTTCCGCGCCATCGGCCAGGGTTACGCCTCGGGCCTGCGCGGTATCGCCCAGGACTTCGGCGTCAACGTCTGACGTCCGAAGGCCGCACCGTCCGGCGCCGCGCGGTTCGCGTGCGGCGCCGGGGTCCCCCTCTGGGGGAGTGCAGGACAACCAAAGAAGCATCACCTCGGGGAGGACCAGCACTATGGGCGTCACGCTCGCCAAGGGGGGCAATGTCTCCCTGTCCAAGGCCGCACCGAACCTCACGAACGTCCTGATCGGCCTCGGCTGGGACGCGCGCTCCACCACCGGCGCCGACTTCGACCTCGACGCCAGCGCGCTGCTGTGCAATGGCGGCCGTGTGCTCGGGGACGAGTGGTTCATCTTCTACAACCAGCTCACGAGCCCGGACGGTTCGGTGGAGCACACCGGCGACAACCTCACCGGTGAGGGCGAGGGTGACGACGAGTCGATCCTGGTCGACCTCTCCAAGGTGCCGGCCAACGTCGACAAGATCGTCTTCCCGGTCTCCATCCACGACGCCGACCTCCGCGGCCAGACCTTCGGCCAGGTCAGCAACGCCTTCATCCGTGTCGTCAACCAGGCCGACGGCCAGGAGCTGGCCCGCTACGACCTCTCCGAGGACGCCTCCACCGAGACGGCCATGATCTTCGGCGAGCTCTACCGCTACCAGGGCGAGTGGAAGTTCAGGGCGGTCGGCCAGGGGTACGCGTCGGGGCTGAGGGGCATCGCCATGGACTTCGGGGTCAACGTCTCGTAAAGGGCGTTGTCCACACCGGCTGTCCCGGTCGGCGGAGTCTCCCTCTAGACTCAGTGCTCGACGTCAAATTTTAAGTAAAGCCGAGTGCGGCGCGGGGGGAGACCCTCCCCCAGACTCCGTCTGGGGGAACCCCCAACACACGATTGGGTAGCCAGTGCTTCTGAAAACCTTCGGCTGGTCGTTCGCGGTCACCGCGCTCGGCCTCGTCGCAGCGGCGTTCTACGGGGGGTGGGAAGCCTTCGGTATTGTGGCGATCCTGGCCGTCCTGGAGATCTCGCTGTCCTTCGACAACGCGGTGGTCAACGCCGGGATCCTGAAGAAGATGTCCGCCTTCTGGCAGAAGATCTTCCTCACGGTCGGTGTCCTGATCGCCGTCTTCGGCATGCGGCTGGTGTTCCCCGTCGTCATCGTCGCCGTCACCGCCAAGATCGGTCCGATCGACGCGGTCGACCTCGCGCTCAACAACAAGGACCACTACCAGCAGCTGGTCACCGACGCCCACCCGGCGATCGCGGCCTTCGGCGGTATGTTCCTGCTGATGATCTTCCTCGACTTCATCTTCGAGGACCGGGACATCCAGTGGCTGCGCTGGATCGAGCGCCCGCTGGCCAAGCTCGGCAAGGTCGACATGCTGTCGGTCTGCATCGCCCTGATCATCCTGCTGATCACCTCGTTCACGTTCGCGGCCAACGCCCACCAGCACGGCGGCGCGCACATCGACAAGGCGCAGACGGTCCTGATCGCCGGTGTCTCCGGTCTGATCACCTACATGATCGTCGGTGGACTCTCCGGCTACTTCGAGGACAAGCTCGAGGAAGAGGAGGAGCGGGAGCACGAGGAGGAGGAAGAGGCCGCGCGCACCGGCAAGCAGCGCTCGGCGGTGGTCCTGGCGGGCCAGGCGGCCTTCTTCATGTTCCTGTACCTGGAAGTTCTGGACGCGTCCTTCTCCTTCGACGGCGTGATCGGCGCGTTCGCCATCACCAACGACATCGTGCTGATGGCGCTGGGCCTGGGCATCGGCGCGATGTACGTCCGCTCCCTGACGGTCTACCTCGTCCGCCAAGGAACCCTGGACGACTACGTCTACCTGGAGCACGGCGCGCACTACGCGATCGGCGCCCTGGCCGTGATCCTCATGATCACCATCCAGTACCAGATCAACGAGGTCATCACCGGTCTGGTCGGCGTGATCCTGATCGGCTGGTCCTTCTGGTCCTCGGTCCGCAGGAACAAGGCCCTCGCGGAAGCCGAGGGAAAAGCAGGCTCGGACGAGAAGACTGAGGTCTCGTCCGGGGTGTGACAAGCTCCCCGGTGAGGGAACGCTTCTGTTCGGGGCGGCCGTCGAGGACATGTCCTCTGCCCGGCCGCCCCGACGGCTTTGTCATGCGGGAACGTTGATGTGGACGTGGGGGCGGGGAATGGGCTTCTTCGACGGGATCTGGCGGCGCGAGGCCGACTTCGACTCGGGCAGCGCGGCCAGCAACGCGATCGAACTGACCAAACGGCACCACCAGGTCTCGCTCACCAAACAGGGCGCGGCCACCGGCAACCTCCGCGTCAACCTCACCTGGCGGATGCGGACCTCCGACATAGGCGGCCTCCAGCGCGACAGCCTCCTGAGGCACCCGTTCAAGGCCCTCAAGCCGCCGGAGGTCATGGGCCACAGCCAGAGCATGGTCAACGTGGACCTCGACCTGGGCTGCCTCTACGAGCTCATGGACGGCACCAAGGGCGTAGTCCAGCCCCTCGGCGGCCTCCTCGGCGACGTCAACTCACCGCCGTACGTCAAACTCAGCGGCGACGACCGCTTCGGCTCCGCGTCCGGCGAGACGATGTACGTCAACCTCGACCACCGCGACCAGATCAAGCGCCTCCTGGTCTTCGTCTACATCTACGACCAGACCCCGGCCTTCGACCGCACCCACGCCATCGTCACCCTCTACCCCAGCAACGGCCCCCGCATCGAGATAGGCCTCGACGAACGCCACCCCCAGGCCCGCTCCTGCGCGGTCGTCATGATCGAGAACGTCAAGGGCGAGCTGGTAGTCCGCCGCGAGGTGAAGTTCGTCTACGGCTTCCAGGCGGAGCTGGACCGGTTGTACGGGTGGGGGTTGCAGTGGGGGCGAGGCTACAAAACCAAGGTCGAGCGATAGAACACCCTTGGGAGACGCGGCCCCAAAGGGGCGCGGGGAACTGCGCGACAAGCCCCCACCGGCCCGCAGCAAACGAACCACCTGCTTTACGTCAGATGAACTGCGGTCCCTGTGGCGGCAGACGGAAGTCAGGATCCGGCGCCATCGCCGAAGGCACCGGCTGCGGATACCCGTACGTCCCCGCGGGAGCGGTCTGCGGATACCCGTACGCCGGCTGAGTCACGGGCTCCTCAGCCTGGGGGTACCCGTACCCGGACTGCACCGGAACCGCCGGAGGCAACGGCTGGGAGACGCCCGCTTCAGCCACACCCACATCCACCCCCTCCGACTCGTCCACCGTGATCCCGAAGTCCATCGCCAGCCCACGCAGCCCGTTCGCGTACCCCTCGCCGAGCGCCCGGAACTTCCACCCGTCACCCCGCCGGTACAGCTCCCCGCAGATCAGCGCGGTCTCCTCACCGGTCTCCGGCTTGATGTCGAAATACAGCAGCGGATCGCCCTCGGCGACGGCCGCGTCGTACAGCAGGATGCGCAGCCCCTGTACGCGGTCGAAGGTGACCTCGTCCGCCGAAGCGACCACCAGAATCCGGCTGACCTCGGGCTCGACACCGGCGAGATCTGTCTGGATCGTGTCGGTGGGGCCCTCCGCGACACGCTTCTTGCCGAGCCACCAGACCTTCCCGGAGGGGTGCCGGGGCTGGTTGTAGAAGACGAAGTCCTCGTCGGAACGCACCTGACCGGCGGGGCCGAGGAGAAGCGCCGAGGCATCCACGTCCGGGACCCCCTGCCCGGACGTCCAGCGCAGCACGGCACGTACCGTGGTGGCCTCCAGCGGGACGTTCGACCCCTTCAGCATCGCGTGCGTCATGCGGTCATCCTGCCCTCTCGGTCCTGGTCACGACAACGTGGGGGTTCGGACACCGACATGGCCGAGTTACCTGAAGTTCATGCCCGGCGGGAACCCCTGACATGGGTTTGTACGTACTATTACCGGCCACCTATCGAAAACAATCACGAACCACAACGTCACCACGGGGGAGCTTTATGCGTCATTTCGGGCACATTGCCCCTGAGGTACGGCAGCGTCTCTTCTTCCAGGAGCCGTGCGAGTTCGACGCGGACTCCCCGGCCAGACTGCTCGCCGCGGCCCTGGGCGCCACGCTCTACAGCCCGGCCACCCGCCCCCGCCTCGCCGACGACATCGTCAAGCTCGCGGGACGCGGCGTCGTGTCGATGGTGCTGTGTCTGGAGGACTCGATCGGCGACGAGGACGTGCCGGCCGCCGAGGAGAACCTGGTCCAGCAGTTCACCGAGCTGGCCGCCCGCCCGGACACCGAGCTTCCGCTGCTGTTCGTCCGGGTCCGGGTACCCGAGCAGATCCCCGATCTCGTACGCCGCATGGGCCCGGCCGTACGACTGCTCTCCGGCTTCGTGATGCCGAAGTTCACCGAGGAGAGCGGCACGCCCTTCCTGGAGGCGCTGGCCGCCGCGGAGGCGGCGAGCGGCCACCGGCTGTTCGGCATGCCGGTCCTGGAGTCGCCCGAGCTGCTCTACCGCGAGTCGCGCGTCGAGACCCTGGAGGGCATCTCCCGCGCCGTCGGCAAGTACCGCGACCGGGTCCTCGCCCTGCGCCTGGGCGTGACGGACTTCTGCTCCTCCTACGGCCTGCGTCGCGCCTCCGACATGACGGCCTACGACGTCCAGATCGTCGCCAACGTGATCGGTGACGTGGTGAACATGCTGGGCCGCGCCGACGGCACCGGCTTCACGGTGACCGGCCCGGTGTGGGAGTACTTCCGGGTCCAGGAGCGCATGTTCAAGCCGCAGCTGCGCCGCAGCCCCTTCCTGGAGGGCCAGGCCGAGGAGCTGCGCGAGGCGCTGATCGAGCACGCCATGGACGGACTGCTGCGCGAGATCGCCCTCGACCAGGCCAACGGGCTGCTGGGCAAGACCTGCATCCACCCCACCCACGTACTGCCCGTGCACGCGCTGTCCGTGGTCAGCCACGAGGAGTTCTGCGACGCGCAGGACATCCTGCGGCCGGAGCGGGGCGGCGGGGGCGTGCTGCGCTCGGCGTACACGAACAAGATGAACGAGGTGAAGCCGCACCGCGCCTGGGCCGAGCGGACGATGCTGCGCGCCGAGATCTTCGGGGTCGCACGCGAGGACGTCGGCTTCGTGGAGCTGCTCGCCGCCGGAATCCCCGGCTGAATCGCAAGGGACGTATGAACAAGGCAGTGAACGACGGGGTCTGGTCGGGCAGTTGGGTCGCGGAGCGGCTCGGTGTCGAACTGCTCGGCGACCCCGAGCTGACCGACCTCCTGGGACTCGCGCTCCGGCGCAACCCCAAGCGGGCCCACCTCCTCGTGTCGAACGTACTCGGCAAGCACGTCCCCCAGTCCCCGTCCGTGGTCTACGGCTACGGCTTCACCCTGGGCCGTCGGGTACGCGAACTCCTCGGCACGGAGGAGTCCCGCCGGGCGGTGGTCCTCGGCTACGCGGAAACCGCGACGGGCCTCGGCCACGCGGTGGCGGACGGCATCGCCGTCGCCCCCTACCTCCACTCCACCCGCCGCCCGGTCCCCGGCGTCGCCACGGCGGGCGGCTTCGAGGAGTCCCACTCCCACGCCACGTCCCACCTCCTCCTCCCCGAGAACCCCGAACTGCTGGCCGGCGAGGGTCCGTTGGTCCTGGTGGACGACGAGTTCTCCACGGGCAACACGGTCCTGAACACCATCCGCGACCTGCACGAGCGTTATCCGCGTGACCGGTATGTGGTGGTCGCCCTGGTCGACATGCGTTCGGCGGCGGACGCGGGGCGGTTGGACGAGTTCGCGGCGGAGATAGGCGCGAGGGTGGACCTGGTGGCGGCGGCTTCGGGCACGGTGGGCTTGCCGGAGGGGGTGCTGGAGAAGGGGCAGGAGCTGGTGGCGCGGTACGAGGCAGGGGGTGCCGGGACAGGTGGTTCGTCGTCTGCGGCGCCGTCTGGGCCGGTCGCGCAGTTCCCCGCACCCCTGAAAGACGAGGGCATCGCAGTCGACCCGAGCCTTGAAACCGCCCCCAACCCCCACCCCCCAGGGGCGCGGGGAACTGCGCGACCGGCCACAACGGACCCGCACCCGTCCCACAACCGAACCACCCGAGTCGATCTCCGCTGGCCCAGAAACCTCCCCGACGGCGGAAGACACGGCTTCACCCCCGCGCACCGAATACGTCTGGAGGCCGCCCTCCCCGCGATGGCCGCCCGCCTCGCGGACGCCCTCCCTCAGAACGCGCACCGTGTGCACATCCTCGGCTTCGAAGAGCTGATGTACGCCCCCCTGAGACTGGCCCGCGAGTTGGAGCAGGTCATCGACGCCGGTGTCACCTACTCCACCACCACCCGCTCACCGGTCCTCGCGGTGGACGACCCCGGTTACGCGATCCGCACCCGCCTCACCTTCCCGGCCCACGACACCCCCGCGGACGGCCCCGGCGACCGCTACGCCTACAACATCGCCGGTGCCGGCTTCGACGCCGTGGTCGCCGTGATCGACGACACCGCGGACACCCCCGAACTCCACGCCCCGGACGGCCTGTTGGCGAGGCTCGCCGAAAACACCCCGCACGTCGTCCTCGCGGTAGTGCCCTCGTACGTCCCCGAAAGGCCCCCCATGCTCCCCGACCCGCTCCGCGGCCCCGCCTTCTCCTCGTACGCGCCGGAAGAGGTCGGCTGGCTGCTCCAGGACCTCTCGGACGTGACGCTGGAGGCGCCGACCGAGGAGCGCGAGGAGGCCATCCAGAGCGGCGGCGCGCACTACGCGGAGTCGCTGCCGGTGGAGTATCAGCCGAGCGAGCAGTACCAGCAGCTGTTCCACACCGCGCTGGACGAGGCGGCGGGCCGGCTCGCCCTGGCCGTCGGCGCCGTGACCGAACTCGTCCTCGCCGAACGCTCACCCCACCCCGTGCTGGTCTCGCTCGCCCGGGCCGGCACCCCGGTCGGCGTCCTGATGCGCCGCTGGGCCCAGTACCGTCACGGGCTCGACCTCCCGCACTACGCCGTGTCGATCGTGCGCGGCCGGGGCATCGACGCCAACGCGCTCCGCTGGCTCGCCGCCCACCACGACCCCGCCGACGTCGTGTTCGTCGACGGCTGGACCGGCAAGGGCGCCATCACCCGCGAACTCACCGACGCCATCAGGGAGTTCGAGGAGTCCGACGGCATCACCGGCTTCGACCCGGAGATCGCGGTGCTCGCCGACCCCGGTTCGTGCGTCAAGACGTACGGCACCCGCGAGGACTTCCTCATCCCCTCCGCCTGCCTCAATTCGACCGTGTCGGGGCTGATTTCGCGTACGGTGCTGCGCTCCGACCTGGTCGGACCGCACGACTTCCACGGCGCGAAGTTCTACCGCGAACTCGCCGGCGCGGACGTCTCCGTGGACTTCCTGGACGCCGTCGCCGCGCGTTTCCCGGAGGTCACGGACGCGGTGACCGTCCTCGCCAAGGAACTGCTCGCCGCCGACCGGACACCGACCTGGGAGGGCTGGGCGGCAGTTGAGCGGATCAGCGAGGAGTACGGCATCCACGACGTGAACCTCGTCAAGCCCGGCGTCGGCGAGACCACCCGGGTGCTGCTGCGCCGGGTGCCCTGGAAGATCCTCGCGCGGGCCGGTGCGGGCGCCGACCTCGACCACGTCAGACTGCTCGCCGAGCAGCGGGGCGTGCCCGTCGAGGAGGTGGCCGAACTGCCGTACACCTGCGTGGGGTTGATCCACCCGAAGTACACGCGCGGTGCGACCGGTGCCGACGGCAAGGCGGTGGCGGTCTGATGCCGGTACTCGTCGCGAGCGACCTCGACCGTACGCTCATCTACTCCTCGGCCGCCCTCGCGCTGACCATGCCGGACGCGCGGGCGCCCCGGCTGCTCTGCGTCGAGGTGCACGAGAGCAAGCCGCTGTCCTTCATGACGGAGACGTCGGCCGAACTGCTCACCGAACTCGGTGACACGGCCGTCTTCGTGCCGACCACCACCCGCACCCGCAAGCAGTACCAGCGCATCAACCTGCCGGGACCGGAGCCGAAGTTCGCGATCTGCGCCAACGGCGGCCATCTCCTCGTGGACGGTGTGACCGACGAGGACTGGCACGCCCGGGTACAGGCGAAGCTGGCCGCCGAGTGCGCGCCGCTGGAGGAGGTCCGGCAGTACCTCGCCGACTCCGCCGACCCGGCGTGGGTGCGCAAGCACCGCGTCGCCGAGGACCTCTTCGCCTACCTCGTCGTCGAGCGCGAGCTGCTCCCCGAGGAGTGGGTGAAGGAGCTCGCGGTCTGGGCGGAGAACCGCGGCTGGACGGTGTCCCTCCAGGGCCGCAAGATCTACGCCGTGCCGAAGCCCCTCACCAAGAGCGCGGCCATGCGGGAGGTTGCCCACCGCACCGGCGCCACCCTGACCCTCGCGGCCGGCGACTCGCTCTTGGACGCCGACCTCCTGCTGGCAGCAGACAAGGCTTGGCGCCCGGGCCACGGAGAGCTGGCAGACGAGGCCTGGACGGCCCCCAACGTCACGGCCCTACCCGAGCGAGGCGTCCTGGCGGGCGAGCGAATCCTGCGGGAGTTCTTGACCGCGTCCGGCACAGGCGCCCCTTAAGGGGCGCGGGGAGCTGCGCGCTCAGCCCCCACGCACCCGCACCCAACAGCGCAACGCACAGACGGTGCCTAGCCGCAGCACCCTCCACCACAACAACCGCCCCCGCCGCCCCCTCCGGCCGCGGGGGCAGAGGACGTACCCCCCACCGCCACGGCCGACAGCAGCTTCACGGTGTCGTCATGCCCGGAGGGGCACGCCGCCGGCGCGGACGACTCCGCCATCGGCCGACTCAGTTCGAACGTGGATCCGCACGTGCGGCAGCGGTACTCGTAGCGAGGCATGGCCTCAGGCTAACCCCCACCTCACATGAGTACGGCACCTTGTTTTTTCATGAAGGTTTCGGCTGTGTCCTGTTCTGTCGTTTTCTTATATGGAGAACTTGCGAAGACCACTGGTAATTTGAGGGCGCCGCGTGATCTGTGAGGCCGGGGGGAACCGGGATTTGCAGTCGTGTTCACGGCAACCATTTCAGACCCTCGTACGTCAATGCGTCTGCCTGTGCGAGCAATACGGAGTGCGGAGGGGAGTCGCGTCGTGACCCACGAGGGGGACGGGGAGGAGCGCCAGGCACCGGACGAGACCATGCAGTTGAAGCTCCCCGCCGGGTTCAGGCCGGACGAGACCATGCAGCTGCGGTTGTCCGATCTGGAGATACCCGAGGCGCCGGAGATACCCGAGGGGGAGACGAAGCCGGTACGGCACCGGGGGCGCAAAGCCCACCGCGCGTCCCTCCGCAACCGTCTCTCCCGCCTCGCCGCTGTCCTCCGTACCCGTTTTGCCCCCGTTACCGCCCGCCTCGCCCCGGTCGTGATCTTCCTCACGCCGTACGTCCGCAAGCTGCGCCCGCAGTACCCGCGCCCGGGCCGTATCGGCTGGCGCCGCTGGATGCCCTCCTGGCGGCAGGGGGCGGGGGGCGTGCTCGCCTCCCTAGGTCTCAGCGGACTGTTCCTGGTCGTCTCGTACGCGGCGACCGACATCCCCTCGAACCTCAACTCGTACGCCACCCAGCAGGACAACGTGTACTTCTGGTCCGACGGGACGCCCATGGCCCGGACCGGCTGGGTGCAGCGGCAGGCGATGCCGCTGAAGGACATCCCGACCGACGTCCGCTGGGCGGTGCTCGCGGCGGAGAACGAGAGCTTCTACAGCGACCCCGGCATCTCCATGAAGGGCATCGCCCGCGCCCTCTACCGCACGGTCGGCGAGGGGGACACCGAGGGCGGCTCGACGATCACCCAGCAGTACGTGAAGAACGTCTACCTGACCCAGAACCAGACGGTGAGCCGCAAGTTCACCGAGGCGATGATCTCCCTCAAGCTCGACAACAAGATGAGCAAGGACAAGATCCTTGAGGGCTATCTCAACACCAGCTGGTTCGGCCGCGGCACCTACGGTCTGCAACGCGCCTCCCAGGCGTACTACGGCAAGGACGTCAGCCAGCTCAACGCGAGCCAAGGCGCCTTCCTCGCCTCGCTGCTGAAGGGCGCCGGCCTCTACGACCCGACGCTCAGCAAGGCCAACCACGCCCGGGCGGTGGCCCGCTGGTCGTGGATCCTCGACCGCATGGTGAAGATCGGCAAGCTGTCGCCGGCCGAGCGCGCCACGTACAAGACCTTCCCCGAGCCGCTCAAGCAGTCGAAGACCTACGACACCGGCAAGCAGAGCGACTACCTGGTCGAACTGGCCACGCAGTACGTGAAGAAGACCGCGAACATCTCGGACAAGGACTTCGACCTCGGCGGCTACCAGATCTACACGACGTTCGACCGCGACCGGGAGACCGAGCTGACGGACGCCGTGAACAAGGCCCGCAAGGACGCGCGGAAGAAGAACGCCGACACGGCGAAGACCGCGCACTACGGCGCCTCCTCGGTGGCCTCCGACGGCCGGATCCTCGCCGTCTACGGCGGCCCCGACCACCGTACGCAGGGCTACAACGACTCCAACTCCACGACTGTGCCCGCCGGTTCGGCCTTCGAGCCGTTCGTGTACGCGGCCGCCCTGGAGCACGGGGTCACCAAGACCCGTGGCAGACCGCCGACTCCGGTCACCCCGGACACGCTGTACGACGGGGACGACGGCGTGCCGGTCACCACACCGGAGGGGCCGTACTGGGACCGCAGCGGCAAGAAGGTCGCCGCGCACAACGACGGCGACAAGTCCTACGGGCAGATCAGTCTGCGCCAGGCCCTCGCCCGGTCCGTGAACACCCCGTTCATGCAGCTCGGCATGGACACCGGCCTGACGACCGTACGGAAGACCGCCGAGGCGGCCGGACTGCTGTCCTCCAGCTTCGGGGCACAGGTACCCGCGCTGTCGCTGGGCAACGCCACGCCCAGCGCGCTGCGCATGGCGAGCGCGTACGGCACGTTCGACGCCGGGGGCGTCCACACGGAGCCGTACTCGGTCCGCCGTATCACCCGCAACGGTGCCGCGGTCGCCCTGGAGCGGCCGGAGCCGAACCGGGCGATGAGCAAGGAGACCGCGAGTGAGGTGACGGAGGCGCTCACGGACTCCTTCGGCCTCGCGCACCCCACCGCCGCCAAGACCGCCGGGGCCGAGGTGGCGGGCAAGACCGGCACCACGCAGGACGACACCGCGGCCTGGTACGTCGGGACGGCCAAGTCCGTGTCGACCGCCGTCGTCGTCTACCGCATCGACCTGAGCAAGAGCCTGGAACCCCTGCCCCTGAAGGGAGTTTCCGGCACCCCAGTCACCGACGTCCCCTACGGCATCTGGTCGAGAGCCATGACCCCGCTCGGCTGAGCTCGGCTGACCACCGCAGCGCAACCGCCACCTCCTCGCAGAATGAGCCGCCCATGAAGCCTCGGACGAAGGCACCGTCCGGCCGCCGCCGCAGAGCCCCTGAACCGCGCCGTCGTAGCCCCAAGCCGGGATTCCTCACCCTGGCCGTGTTCCTCGTCGTCGCCTCGCTGGTGACCGGGTATCTGGCGTTGAACCGGGACAACACGGCGCCGACCGCGTCGGCCGGCAAGAACGCCGAGCCGAAGTCGACCAAGGAACCCGCCTGGGACGGCAAGACGCAGGTGCTGGGGGACGGCTCGACCTCGTACACGGGGCCGCAGCAGGACCAGTTGAAGGCCGTGCCGCTCAAGCCCGGTGAGAAGCCGCCCCAGTTCGTCGTCTTCTCCTGGGACGGGGCGCTTCAGGGCGACGACAAACTGTTCTCGCACTACCGGGAGATGGCCAAGGAGTACAACGCCCACATGACCTTCTTCCTCACGGGCATCTATCTGCTGCCCAAGAGCAAGAGGGACCTGTACCACCCGCCGATGCACCCGGTGGGCTCGGCCGCGATCGACTTCCCGACCGACCAGCACATCCGCGACACGCTGGAGCAACTCCGCCTGGCCTACGAGCAGGGCAACGACATCGGTACCCACTTCAACGGCCACTTCTGCGAGGCCAAGGGCGGCGGTGAGTGGAGCGTCGCGCAGTGGAAGAGCGAGATCGACCAGTTCTTCTCGTTCGTCGAGAACTGGAAGACCAACACCGGCTACACCGACATCCCGGCCCTGCCCTTCGACTTCAAGAAGGAGGTCGTCGGCGGCCGCGCTCCGTGCCTGGAGGGCCAGCCCAACCTCCTGAAGGCGCTGAAGGGTTATGGCTGGCGCTACGACGCCAGCTCACCGGGCGACTTCCAGATATGGCCCACCAAGAAGGACGGCCTCTGGGACTTCCCGCTCGAACTGCTCCCCTACGGGGACAACATCCAGGCCCTGTCGATGGACTTCAACTTCCTCTACAACCAGTCGGGCGGTTCCACCCAGGGCGACCCCGCGAAGTTCGCCGACTGGGAGAAGAAGACCGTCGACTCGTACATGGCCGGCTTCAACCGCGTCTACTACGGCAGCCGGGCACCCCTGTTCATCGGCAACCACTTCGAGAACTGGAACGGCAGCATCTACATGAAGGCCATCGACCAGATCATCCCGAGGATCTGCACGAAGAAGGGCGTCAAGTGCGTTTCCTTCAGGGAGCTTTCGGACTGGATGGACGTTCAGTCGCCCCAGACTTTGCAGCAGTTGCGCAGCCTGGACCCGGCCCAGTCGCCGGACTGGTCCACGGTGGTCAAGTGACCTCTCGGGACTGGTGAACTGACCAAGTGCAACCCCCTTCACAGGAGCCACACATGGCGTGCGAAGATGCCCTCGCCCGGTAGGCGTACCGGCGTAGAGGGGAACACCATTGAAATCCAGAAAACTGAGCCGTAAGCGGAGCCGTACGGCCATAGTCTCGGCGGCCGCCGCCTCGGTCGTCGCCGGCGTCGCCCTCGTGCCCAACTGGAGCGCGGGCGCTGCCGTCGTCGACGACCCGACCGTGAACGCCGCGACCAAGGCGACCTTCCAGAAGCTGGCCGACGCGGTCTTCACCGACCGCACCCAGGCGCTCGTCCACGGGGCCGGTACGAAGCAGAGCACCTCGCGCTTCTCCGGCGACGTCCGCCTCTCCAGCACCCAGTCGCGCGACGAGAAGTCGGCGCTGAGCCAGCTGCGCGGCCGCCAGAGCAGCATCGCGAAGCTCGGCGAGACGTACAGCACGGGCACCACCAAGGTGACGCTGGACGCGACCCGGGTGACCGGCCGGACCGCGAAGGCCGACGTCACCGAGACGACCACGCTGACGTACGCGAAGGCCACGGGGAACGAGCCGAAGACCACCGGCTTCCAGGCCCACCACGAACTGACCTTCAAGGCCGACCAGCAGGGCACCTGGCAGCTCTCGAACATCCAGGACACCGACACCGGCGGTCTCGCCGTGAACACGGTGGCCAAGCCCGCGGTCAAGGCGTCGCCCGCCCCGGCCGACGACGGCAACACCACGCCGGACGCGCCGCGCGCGGCCACCACCCGCAACCCGGTGGCGGTCCCGAAGACGAGCACGACGTACGACTACAAGGCGATGGCGACGTACGCCGAGAAGTACTGGAACGTCTACAACACCGCCTACCCGGACTTCAACGGCCACGCGGACGGCGGCGACTGCACCAACTTCGTCAGCCAGTCCCTGAAGGCCGGCGGCTGGAAGCACGTCCCGGGCTATGTGTACGACTACACGAAGTGGTTCGGCACCGCCGACATCCAGTCGGACTCCTTCGTCGGCGTCAACGAGTGGTCCTGGTTCGCGCAGAACTCCAAGCGCACCACCCCGCTCGCCAACGTCTACCAGCTGGAGGTCGGCGACGTCCTCCAGATGGACTTCGACCGGGACGGTTCGAAGGACCACACGATGATCGTGACGGCCAAGAGCAACGGCATCCCGTACGTCACGTACCACTCGAACAACACCCTGCGCAGGTCGGTGGCGAGCCTCGTCGCGTCGTACCCGAACGCGTACTACTACGCCTACCGCACCTGAGGTTCGTAGTCCCGCACAGCCTCATCGGCCCCCAGTCGCTCAGCTTGGCGACCGGGGGCCGATCCGCGTTCAGGGCCGGTCGCGGGCGATCCGGTCGAGCCACTCGCGCAGGAGGCTCAGCTCGCCGTCGGTGAGGACGTCGGTCCGCTGGAGTACGGCGCGCAGGGCGACGGCGGCGGGGACCGGGCCGGGGGAGTCGCTCACCGGGGCCTCGGTGGTGATCGCGGCGATCACGGACTCCCTTGCCAGCGTGGACAGTTCGAGGTCGCGCCGGTCCTCGGGCAGGCCGATGAGACTGATCGCCGTACCGCTGCCGGCCGCGTGCACGAGCTGGGCGGCACGCTCCTCGCCGACCCGGAGCCGGCCCGCCTCGGCGATGCGGTGGATGTGCCCGGCGAGGATCTCGGCGCCCGCGACGGCGGCCTTCGGCGGGGTCGCTCCGGGGCGGGGCTCGGCGTACATGAGCAGGTACAGCGCCGGGTTCGCGAGACCGAAGCCGATGTGCAGGTCCCAGCCGGCGCGCAGGTCGGCGACCGGGTCGGCGGTGGGGGCCAGGTCGGTCTTGCTGTCGAGATAGGCCGCGAAGCCCTCCGTGGCGACCGCGTCGAGGAGTCCCTGCTTGTCGCCGAAGAGCCGGTAGATGGTCGGCGCCTGGACCCCGGCCGCGCTGCCGACGGCCCGCGTCGACACGGCCTCGCGACCGCCCTCGGTGAGGAGCTTGGCGGTGGCGGCGAGGATGCGGTCGCGGGGGCTGCGGTTGTCGTCGTCGGCAGACATGGGCGGAACGCTAACAGAAACTCGTTAGCGCTTGTTCGGTAGCGGTGCTACTGTTGCGAGCGTTAGCGGTTGATGCAGGCTGTTCTTCATGGAGGTAGTCGTCGTGATCGTCGTCACCGGAGCCAATGGGCAACTGGGCAGGGGAGTCGTGGACCGGCTGCTCGTCCGGGTCCCCGCCGAGCGGATCGCCGTGAGCGTCCGCGACCCGGAGCGGGCAAAGGCGCTGGGGGAGCGGGGAGTTCAGGTCCGTCGGGGCGACTTCGACGACCCCGCGAGCCTGACCGGCGCCTTCGAGGGGGCCGAGCAGATCCTCCTGGTGTCCGCCGCGAGCACGGGCGACACGGCTCTGCGGCAGCACCGTACGGCGATAGCGGCGGCCCGGGATTCCGGCGCCCGCCGCATCCTCTACACCAGCCACATGGGCGCCAACCCGGCCTCGCCCTTCGCCCCGATGCCCGACCACGCGGAGACGGAGGCGGTGCTGCGCACGTCGGGCGTCCCGTTCACGTCGTTGCGCAACGGCTTCTACGCCGCTACGACCGTGCTGCTCCTCGGCGCCGCCCTCAGGACCGGCGAGCTGTCCGCGCCGGAGGACGGCCCGGTGTCCTGGACGGCCCACGCCGACCTGGCCGAGGCGGCGGCGCTGGCGCTGGCGGACGAGGGCCGGTTCGACGAGGTGACCCCGCCGCTCACCGGCACGGAGGCGCTCGACCTCGCGGAGGTGGCCGCCCTCGCCTCGTCGATCACGGGCCGCACGATCAAGCGCGTGACGGTGACGGACGAGGAGTACCGGGCGGGGCTGGTCTCCCACGACGTCCCGGAGGAACAGGCGGACATGCTCGTGGGCCTCTTCCGGGCAAGCAGGAAGGGGGAGTTCGCTGAGGTGAGCCCGGTGCTGGGGGAGCTGATCGGGAGAGCGCCGACATCGTTGCGGGACGTACTGCGGGAGGCCTTGGTGTCGTAGGAGACCGGTGTTCTGGGAGAGGAGCCTCAGTTGTGTCCGGGGGTTCCGCGTTCCTCGCGGATCTGGCCGACGACCCGGGTCACGGACTGGCGTACGGCCTCCGTCTCCGTCAGGAAGTGCCAGTAGTCGGGGTGGCGGCCCTCCAGGGTGGTGATCGCGCGGTCGAGGCGGGCGACGGCGTCGTCGAGGGGGCGGGCGTGGCGCGGTTCGGGGGTGGTGCGGCCGGACATGGCGAGGCGCTGGGCGTCGCGGATCGCGAAGCGGGTGCGGTCGATCTCTTGCTGGGGGTCCTTCTGCACGGCGTTCAGCCTGCGCAACCGGTCACCGGCGGCCGACACGGCCTCGTCGGTGGTGTTCAGCAGCGCCCGTACGGTCGACAGCAGGGACGTGGCGTCCGGCCAGCGCTGCGCGTCCCGGGCGGCCTGCGCCTCCTTCAGCTTCAGCTCGGCCTGCCGTACGTTCTCGCCGGCCTGCTGCGGCACCTGCTGGAGGTCCTGCCAGCAGGCGGCGGAGAAGCGCCGCCGCAGCTCGCTGAGCACCGGGTCGACCTGGCCGGCGCGGGTGGTGAGCGCCTGGGCGCGGGTGCGCAGGGAGACGAGCCGGTGGTCGATCTCGGCGGCCCGCTCGGGCAGCCCGTCGGCCGCGGCCCGGATGGCCTCCGCCTCCCGCGCGACCCGCGTCGCCCGCTCCAGCGTCTGCGGTACGCCGTGCTGTCCGGCGCCCTGGTTCAGCTTCGTCAGCTCCGGCCCGAGCGTGGCGAGCCGGGCGGCGAGGTCGTCGGCGCGCAGCCCGGATGCCCGTACGGCGTCCAGGGCGTTGGAGGCGGCGAGCAGCGACTGCCGGGCGCGCTCGACGGCGGGCGCCAGCAGGGCCAACTGCGTCTCGGCCTTGCCGAGCAGCGGACCGAGCCCATTCTCGAACCGGTCCAGTTCCTGCTTGACCTGGCCCAACTGGTCCTTGGCTGCGGTCAGTTCGGTGCGCGCGCGGTTCGCCGCGGCGGCCTCCAGGTCGTCGCGGTCGAGGTCGTGCGCGTCGACGGCGTTGATGTACCGGCCGCTGGCCTCGTCGATGCGGCGGCCCAGCGCCTCGAAGTCGGTGACCGCGCGGCGGGCGGCCGGCGAGTCGTCGACCGCGGTGATGGTGTCTATCGAGATCCGCAGATCCCGCTGGGCGGTGTCCAGCTCGTAGAACGCGGCCGCCGCGGCGTCCTTCGCCGCCTGCGCCTCGGCCCGCTGACCCTCCGCCCGCCCGCCGAACCAGCGCCGGGTGCCGCCGCCGGCGAAGGCGGCGGGGAGGACGAGCACACCGACGAGCAGTGGAAGGCTCATCACCGCGAGGGTGTCGAGGGCGGCACGGGCGGTGGCGGTACCGTGCCGGGGCCGTGTGTGCGGCGAATACGGCTGCGCTGGTGTCGCCGTCACATCCCTCTCCCGTGTCTTCCATCCTGACCGTTGTCATTCTCCCACCGGTAGAGGACGAACACACGGGCCGGTCAGTTCGCGTTCCGCACCGTGACTTTCCCGTCGCCGGTGTGGGCGGTCACCACATGAGAACTCGACGAGTCCCGGGGCACGGACACATCCACCGATCCGTCCCCGGTCTTGGTGGTCACCCGGTACTTGGCGCCGCCGTCCTTGGGCAGCGCGATCGTCACGGACCCGTCGCCACTGCGGGCCTCCACCAGGTCGGGTACGGCCCCGAGTTCGAGATGCACGGACCCGTCACCGGTGGTCGCGTGCACCGTCCGGGACGACACCTCGGCGTGCACGGACCCGTCCCCGCTGCGCAGGGTCACCGGCCCGGTGGAGTCGGTCACGTGCACGGATCCGTCGTGCGTACGCACACTCAGCGCGTCCGTGAACCCCCGCGCCCGCACGCTCCCGTCCCCGTCCTCCACGTTCACGGCGACCCCGCGCGGCACCTCGATCCGGTGCTTGACCGAACAGTCGGCGATCACCCCGGAACACTTCGTCCGCAGCACCAGCCGGTCGCCGTCCATCGCCCAGCTCACCTTGGGATCCGAACCGATCGCGACGCTGCCCTGCCACCACCGGGTGACCTCGATCTTCCCCGCCGGGTTCGCGTCCGCGGCGACGATCTCGAGCGCCGAGTCGCCGGAGACGACGGTGAGGGTACGGCCGGGCAGCGCGAAGGTGCGGTGATCGGGGTGCTTGTCGTCCCCGGCGGAGGCGGTACCGCAGGCGGTGGCGGTGAGGAGGAGCAGGGCGAGGGTGGTGGTGGCGGTGAGGGCGCGGGTGGTGCGGGTACGGCTGTGGCTGTGGCTGTGGGTACGACTGTGGTTATGCGTGCGGGTGCCGGTGCGGGTCACGGTGATTTCCCCCTGGGACGGACGCGGAGTCCTTGTGACTCCTACGGCGCCCTTCGACCGTAGAGAGCGGCGCGCGGCGGGGGCATCCGGTGCGCTCCCGGACTCGGGGTGGGGAAAACCCCCGAGAGTGCCCTGACCTCCCCCGGGCCTTCTTCCCTGGCGATACGGGTTTGCAGGACAGGCCCCCCGGCAATGTAGGCTGTCGACTCGTCCTGGGCGCGTAGCTCAGGGGTAGAGCGTCGCCCTTACAAGGCGAATGTCGGCGGTTCGAAACCGTCCGCGCCCACCAGGATAAGTAGCAGGTCAGAGGCCTTCCGGGGAGTTCCCCGGGAGGCCTCTTTCCGTGATCGAAGTCCACATGGAGTCCACATCCCCATCGAGGATGCGCCGTACGGCCGGTCGTAGTCCGTGGTCCCGTCCCGGAGTGACGAGGATGCCGGGGATTCCGAGGGCCTGGGCGCCGGCGATGTCGGCCACCGGGTTGTCGCCGATCATCCAGACCCGCTCGGGACGCCCGGCCCGGTCCAACGCCGCCTCGAAGATCCGGGGGTTCGGCTTCTCCCAGCCGACGAGCGCGGAGTTGACGACGCCCGCGAAGTGCCGGTCGAGCCCGAGATCGCGGAGCAGGCCATCCAGTTCCGGCACATGGTTGCTGACGATGACGTGGAGCCAGCCGGCGGCGGTGAGTTCCTCCAGCGCGGCGAGGCTGTCGGGGAAGACGGTCCAACGGCTCGCGTCGATGTAGTGCGCCCGCACCCTGCTCGCGGCGAGGGCGGCCGGCCGGGCATCGACGCCCGCGCCGACATACGCCTGCACGAAGAGCGGCTGGAGAGCGTCCCACCACGCGTCGGGGCTGTTCAGGTCGGGATGCCCGGTCTCCGGCCGATGCCAGGGGAATCCGTCCCGCAGCCCGGGCGCCATGTCGGCGGCGACCAGACCGTGCCCGGGCGCGACCTCGGTCAACGCCTCCACCAGACTCCCGCGCCACCTGGCCTCCCGGAACGCCAAGGTTCCGTCGAAGTCCCACAGCACGACGCTTCCGGTCACGTACGGCATCCTACGGAGCGCGCCACCGGGCGCGGACAAGGAGGCTCCACCCGTGGAACAGAGCGTCACCGGCCCGCCGTTCGACGTGGACGACCTGATACCCGAGCTCGCGGTTCACGCCCGGCGGACGACGGTGCTGTCGCCGAGGAGCGGGTCTCCCGGTGTCGGGGAGAGTTCCCTGGGCGGCCCCCTGCTCTGGCCGGCGGACGAGCCCTGGCCTTCCTGCGCACAACGGGGACACCACGTTCCACCCGACGACAAGAACTCGACCGGAACGGTCCCCATGGTGCCGGTCGTCCAGCTCTTCGCCCGCGACATCCCCGAACTCCCGTTCCCGGAAGGGACGGACGTGCTCCAACTGCTCTGGTGCCCGCTGATCCACCCCGACGACCAGGCGTACGCGGCACTGCCGAAGCTCTACTGGCGCGACGAGGCGGCCGCGCTCGCCACCGGCGTGCTCCGGGACATCCCCGCCCCGCAACCGGGCGAGTACGACGAGGAGTTCGTCCCCAGCCCCTGCACCGTGTCCCCACCCAGGTGGTCGAGTACCCGAACTGGGACCAGCCTCCCGACTGGCCGCTCTGCGACCGGGGCCACCGCATGGAACACCTGCTCAGCGTCACCGCGGAGGAAGATCTCGACATGGTGATGGGCGACCTCGGCGGCAGGTACATCTTCCTGTGCCGCGGGTGCCCGGAGTTGCCGTACGCGCATCGGTACGACTGTTAGGTGTTGCGGGTCAGGACGTTGGTGACGGCGCATAGTGGCGGGCGAGATCGGTGGCGAGGTCGCGGAGGTGAGCCCTGGCTTCGGCGGGGCCGTGCACAGTGATGGCGCTCCCGAACGGCAGTAGTGCTCGCACGTCCTCCAGATGCGGGAAGCGGATCGTCACCTTGCGGCCGGTGGCGGATTCTTCGTGGTCGTCCGGGACGAGTCGTAGGCCGAAGATCCGTCGCGCCCGCTCGATCTGGGTCCGGTCGATGGTGGCGCTGACCTCTATCGCGTGGTTGTGCTCCCACTGGTCAACGAGCGCCGCGGCGACGGTGGCCAGGGTCTGGCTCTCGCGGATCCGTCGTGGCTGGTCGACCTCTTTCCACGTCGTGATCCGTTCGAGTCGGTACATCCGTGGCACTCCGGCACAGTCGGCGACGAGGTACCAGATGCCGGCCTTGGCGAACAGCCCGTAGGGGTCCACGACCAGGTCGCGTGGGCATGACTCGCGTGGACTGTCGTACTCGATCCGTAGCCGGCGACCTCGCCGCACCGCGCCGATCAGCGAAGCCGGGGTCACGCCGGAAGCTTGTGCCTGACGCCAGGGACGGCTGTCCACGTGCACTACGTCGGTGAGCGGCAGGAGCTCATGACCTCGGCGTGGCTGTGCAGCGGCGATCTTGGAGAGCGCCCGCCGGCTTTCGGCCGATGCGTCGAGCTCCGCACGCTGCTTCTCGTCCAGCCCGGTGAGCGACAGATGATCACGCTCGCCCGGTGTGAGCCGCCTGAGGTCGGGCCCGGACCCGGGCAGCATGGTCACGCCTCCGAGGCGGCCCCGGTGTGCGGTCACCGGCAGACCGGCGTCGCGGAGCCAGTTCAGATCCCGGTTGATGGTTCGAAGGGACACCCCGAGCGCTGAGGCGAGTTCCTGTGTGGTCACGGCATCCCTCGATTCGAGGAGCAGCATCAGGGTGAAGAAGCGGTCCGGAGTCACCCACTAATTTTTTCAGGAATTGCGACACGATGCGGCGCATATCCCGTTCAGGCTGGTGGATGCGTACCTACCACCTGCGAGCCTGTGAGAAGGAACAACCATGACCAGATCCGTCGTGTCCATCGTCTACGTGAACGACGCTCCCGCCGCAGCTCGTTTCTACGGCGACCTCCTCGGCATGAGCCCCTCGTTCGAGACGCCGGGATACATCACCTTCGACCTCGGGCCGGGCGCCGACCTCGGTCTGTGGTCCGGCCAGTTCGAGGAACTGTCACCGGACGTCCCGCGCACCAGTGAGGTGTGCCTGGCCGTCGACGGTGGACCCGACGAGCTCAACGCGACCTTTGAGCAGTGGAATTCCAAGGGGGTCACGATCCTGAGCGAGCCTCATGATGCGGGGTTCGGGCTGACCTTCCTCGCAGCCGATCCCGACGGGAACCGTATCCGCGTCGCACCGCGGGGCTGAAAGGCCGCAATGCGGCAGGCGCGCACGACACGTGTCGCGCCTGCCGTCGGCAGGCGGCTCGTGAGGCGGTGCCGGACACGTCCCACCGCCCACGTCGCCGCTGAGACGGGTATCTCTCGCGCATGCGCCGGCACGTGGGTAGATCGGCGGCGGCTGCACGGTGATGCGGGATGGCAGGACCGGCCGTCGAGTCCGCAGAGACTGCCACGCCCCGATGAGATGCTCGCCTTCCGCAACGGCGACACCCTGGAGAACATCCCGGTCATCCGTGCGGACCCGCCCCGGCGCTTCCCTTGGAAGGCCACGACGGCAGGGGGAACCGTGGCGATCGTCGTCGGGGTCCGCACGGCTCTGCTCCTGCGCCATCCGGCGGGGAGGGACGCCAGCCTGCTCATGAACGCCCCGGGGTATCAGTGCGGGGCCGATCTGGTCGGCGCGCACGGACTGGCGATCCAGGCGGACGGCAGCTCCGTCTTCCAGGCCAGTCCTCCGGTCTGCGCGGACTCGTACCCGGACACCCGCATGACCTACCCGGCCGTCCTGGACTTCCCGCACGACGGCGGGGCGCAACCCCCTGCGTATGTCTGCGTGCCTGCCAACGTGGGGAGTTGATGAGGTGTCAGATCGCATCGCGGCCGTCCACAAGCACACGGACAACCCAGGGACAACCGACGGATACCCGGTGGCCGCCCGATGCGCGGTTCTGTACCTTGCCCTCATGACCGACAACCGAAAGGGCGATGCCGCGTAGGCGCCCGTCCGCCCTGCGGGGCGAACTCCCCGTCCGGCACGTGAGCCGGCGACGGTACCCGTGCATCGACCGCCTGTCGGGCTCCTGCACGGCCGATCTGCGCCGGCTCGAACGCTCCCGCTTTCTGCCCGACGAGACAGCGGAGGCGTTCTGGCACTGGAAGGCCCTCGCCCACGGCCCGCTCAGGCTGATCGCGGACTCGGTGACCGCCAACCGGTGTGGTATCCCCGGCTGTTGTGACATGGGGTACTTCCGCGATCACCTCGAAGCCGTGCTGCACGCCCTGCCCGCGAAGAGCGCACGCGAACTGCGCGTCCTGGTCTCCGCCCTCGACGACAAGATCCTGACGAGGGCGAGGACCATCCAGGCCGGCGGTCCCGGCACGCCGTGGTGGCGGGACCAGCTCTAACTCCTCCCGCCGTTGAGCAGGTGGGCGTAACTGCGGGCCTGGTCCGCGGCGTTGTGGTGCCAGGTGGACTGGGTGTGGTGTTCGTCCGCCAAAGAGGGCTCCGCGGTGGTGAGTTCGTCGTAGATGGCGGCGATCTCGTCGTGGACCGCCGCGATCGCGAGCCGGTTGGCGCGTACCGCGTCCGCGTGGCCGCGGTGGGTCTCGATGAGGAGCGGGTCGTCTCCGACGAGGGCGGAGGTAGGGCCATGGGCGTGCAAGTCGCCGTATTCGTCGTTGAGTTCGGTGGCGCGCGCGTCCAGGTCGGTGCGGCGGAGGTGGAGGGCGGAGCCGCGGGCGCGCAGGCTGGCCTCGTAGGCGTGGGAGCCGGGGAAGCGGATCGCGTCCAGGCCCGCGGTGACCGCGTGCGGTCGGTCGGGGCGCAGCCTGGCGTAGCGGGTGTCCGCCTCGGCCGCCACCTCCAGCGTCTTCAGTTCCGGCGGCAGGGCGCTGCGCCCGATGGCCGCCCAGCCGTGGACGTCGCTGTACCACTTCTCGTGGGCGGACTGCCGGGTGATGCCGACGGCGTCACCGATCTGGTTCCACGTGGTGCCGCGTTCGCGCTCGGCGACCACCGCCTCCCGCACCACGTCCTCCATGCGACGCTGAAGCCGCAGGGCGGTACGGAGCAGGTCGCCCGGCGCGGGGTCCGGCTCGACCGGCACGGCATCCAGGACCGCGTCGGCCAGTTGACGGAGCGTCAGGGCAAGGGCCACGCGTGACTCGTCGCGCGGCGACAGCCTGTGGAGCTCGGGCGAGGCCGGCACGGAGGACGCGTCTTCGGCATCGGTCATGGCGTCAGGCTATCCCTGACATTCCCTTTGGGGGGTGGGGAGTTGAGGCCGTGGGGGTCGACCGCGTCGGCCATTCGGTCCGGCGGTGTCGCGGTTTCCGGGGACGCTGGGCAGGATGGGTCCATGAGCAGACCTCGCACTGGACCTGGCGCCGACGCAACCGGCTCCGTGTTGTCCCTCTGGTCGAAGGACTCGGTGTTGTCGATCGGCTCGGTGGGGTCGGTGCTGTCCATCGGGTCCGTCGGGTCGAGCCTGTCCGTCGGGTCGATCGGGAGCGCGCTGTCGGTCGGATCGATCGGCTCGGCCCTGTCGCTGGTCTCGGCCGGGTCGTGGCTGAGTACCGGGTCCGTGCTGTCCGCGCAGTCGCGGTGGTCGGTCCTGTCGTGGCGGTCGACGCGGGGCTTCCGGGCCGTCGGTGTCGGTGCCGGTGCCGTGGGGGCTGTGACGGTCGTGACGGCCCTGTTGGTGGCCCAACGGGCGCTGCGAAAGCCGTAGTTGGGGGCGGCAGAACTGCCCGTACCTGTGATCGCCGCCTCGCGGCTGCTTCGACGATCCAAGGCTTACGTCGACTCGTGTCGCCCTGGCCGCCGTAGTCGCTCAGTCTTCTCAGTCGCCCTTGTCGTCCGCCGCCTCCGGCGGCTCATGGGCGTGCTTCAGCCGCATCCGGCCCTCCACGCGCTCCGTCGCCGCGACCTCCGTCCAGAAACGGTGGCCGCTGACGAAGACCGCGAGCTCGTGCTCCCGCTGCCGGAGCTTCTCCACCTCGGCCTGTTCGTCGGGCGTCCAGCCGGGGGAGGCGGGGCGCTCCACCTTGCGCCAGCCGCCCGTGTCGCTGAACCCGTCCAGGGGCTCGACCGACCAGGGCAGCCGCTTCAGCAGGGCCGACAGCTCGGCCCGGACCTGATGCAGTTCCTCCTGACCGGCGAGGAGGTCACTCGGGAAGTCGTAGGTCGTAGGCACGCGCTAATGCTACGCCTGTTCGAATTTGGGTCGCGAGTTCCTTGGGGGACTTCACACGATCGGGTTGGGGAAGTTGTTGCTACGGTCGCCGGATGGAGCGCTGGGACCAGGGCGGCGTACGTGCCCGGATACGGGAGCTGGCGGCGCGGGACCCGGACCGGTCGCGCTTCGGGGCGGATGCGCACCGGTACGAGCTGTCGCCCGCGTTGTCGGAGGTGGAGGTCGGGGCGTTCGAGGCGACCCATGGCATCGATCTGCCGGCGGAGTACCGGTCCTTCGTCACGGAGGTGGGTGACGGGCCCGCCGGTCCTGGCCACGGGTTGATGCCGTTGACCGTTCCCCGCCCGGAGGCCGGCGAGGAGTGGGCCGTGGACGACGAGTGGGAAGAGGACCGGCTGTCGGGCCGACTCGCCGAACTGTTCCCCCTCGCCGAACCTCTTCCCGGCCGTATCGGCCGATCGGCCCTCGATCTGACCCGCGGCACGCTCATGCTGGCCGAAGAGGGCTGCGGCATCTACGTCAGGCTGATCCTGAACGGCCCGTGGACGGGCGAGGTCTGGCAGATCGACCCCGACTGGGGCGGCTTCGTCCCGGTGGGCCCGGACTTTCGCACCTGGTACACGGCGTGGCTGCGGCGCCCCTGAGTGCCCCGCCCGCCGGGGAGCCGGAACGGCGGGTGCCTGTCGCCGTGTACGTGTCGCTGGTCGTGGACGGGGTGGAGTTGGCGAAGTCGGATGTCAGTGGGGGCGCCTAGGGTGCTCGGCATGGACGTGGAACTCGTGAGGCTTCAGCCCTGGGGTGACGGTGACTTCTGGTTGTTGGAGCGGCTCAACAGCCCTGAGATGACCGCGCACTTGGGGGGTCCCGAGGGTGAGGCGCAGGTCGCTGCTCGGCATCGGCGGTATGTCGAGTTGGAGCGGGGGTGCATGTACCGGGTCGAGCTGGCGGGGAGTGGGGAGACCGTCGGGTCGATCGGGTTCTGGGAGCGGGAGTGGCGGGGCGAGTCGGTGTGGGAGACCGGGTGGGGGGTGTTGCCCGAGTTCCAGGGGCGCGGGCTCGCCGCCCGGGCGGCCCGTGCCGTTGTCGACGTGGCGCGAGCCGATGGGCGGCACCGGTATCTGCATGCCTTTCCGAGCGTCGGTCATCACGCGTCCAACTCGGTGTGCCGCAAAGCCGGGTTCACCCTGCTCGGTGAGGTGGAGTTCGAGTACCCCAAGGGGTGCTGGTTCCCCTCCAACGACTGGCGGGTTGATCTCGACGGGTGACCCGCCGGTCATTGGAGGGGAGGGGTACCTGGCTGTCAGTTGGCGCTTCGCGCCTCCAACTCCCTTACCAGCCTTGCCGTCACCGGCACCGCGATCCCCTGCCGCTGTGCCGCCCGCAGCAACGCCCCGCCGATCGCGTCCAGTTCGAGCGGGCGGCCCGCCTCCGCGTCGCGCTGCATCGACGACTTGGTCTGCGGAGGGAACGTGTCGTAGCGCGCCAGCGCTCCCGCCGCGTCCGACGGGCCGCCGTACGAACGGCTCACCGCCGCCGTCTCCTCCAGCAGGGCCGTCAACTCCTCGCGGTGGCGCGTGCGTACGTCACCCAGGGGGAGGCCGTAGCGGGTGGTGAGGAGGGCGAGGGGGGCCAGGAACGTCATCTTGGCCCAGAGCGCCGCCGTCTCGTCGGGCCGGACCTGGGCTGCGGGGCCGGCCTCGCGCAGGGCCGCCGCCAGTGCGTCCAGGCGTTCGCGGGGGACCGTGTCGCCTGTCAGGTCGATCTCCGCGAACGGGCTGCCGTGCTCGATCACCCCGGGGGCGACGCGAGTTGACTCGACCCGGATGATCGCGGGGGCGACCCGGGTGGGGGTGTAGCGGGCGCGTAGATGCGTCGGGTGTTCCACGCCGTTCAGGAACGGGACGAGGAGGCCGTCGGCCAGTGCCTTCGCCGGGACTCGGGTGAGGGCCGCGTCCAGGGTCGTCGCCTTGACCGCGATCAGGCAGGCGTCGACCGGTTCGCGCAGTTCCGTGTCCGCCTCCACCGGCGCGGTGAAGTCGCCGAAGCGGGCGCTGCGGACCCGGATTCCGTTCGTACGGAGGGTGTCGGCCGTTTCTTCTCCGGCCAGGCAGATCACCCGGTGGCCGGCCCGGGACAGCAGCGCCGCGAGCAGGCCGCCCACGCCTCCGGGGCCCAGTACCGCCACGGTGAGTTCGTTGTTCGCCATGTTGTCGCGTCCTCTCGTCGGTCGGCCCCGTGAACGGTGGCCGCCTCGGAAGGGATCATCGCAGGTGTGTTCGGAGGAGGACCGGCGGTATCGCCTTCGAAGCGCGAGACTGGACGTATGTGCCGCAGCATCAAGACGCTTCGTCCGCCCGCCCTGCCCGATGACGCCACGGAGGAGGAGATCCGCGCCGCCGCGTTGCAGTTCGTGCGCAAGGTTTCCGGGTTCCGGGCGCCCGCCGCGCACAATCGCGAGGTCTTCGACCACGCGGTTGATGTGATCGCCGAGGCCACGGCTGAGTTGCTTGCGGGGCTTGAGGTGAGGGGTGCGTCGAGGGGAGCGTAGGGGTTGAGCGCGGGCCGGTGGGGGCTGGTCGCGCCCACGCGGCGGAGCCGCACATTGATACAGCCCCGCGCCCCTAAAAAACGAACGCGCGCCCCTGATCCGTAACGAAGCCGCGCCCCGAAGATGCCAACCCACGCCCCTGATCCGTACGAACCCGCGCCCCGACCCGTAACGAACCCGCCCCCTAAGGGGCGCTCACCTCCGCCGTAACCCCCGGCTGGCGCCGCATCACATACGCCGCCCCCGCCCCCGCCCCGAACAACGCGATCAACGACACCCCCGTCGCGAGCCACGTCGCGCCCAGCCACTGCGCCCCGTAGTACCCGAGAGCCACGCTGTACGCCGCCCAGGACAGGCCCGCGAGGGCCGACCAGGGGAGGAAGTCGCGGGCGCGGCGGTGGGCGGCGCCTGCGCCCAGGGAGACGACCGAGCGGCCGGCGGGGGCGAAGCGGGCCAGGATGACCAGGGCTCCGCCGCCGCGGGCCAGGGCCACGCCGAGACGTTCCTGCGCGGTGGTGAGGCGGCGGGAGCGGGAGATCGCGCGGTCCAGGCGTTCGCCGCCGCTCCAGGCCAGCCGGTACGCGACCAGGTCGCCCAGGACGGACGCGGTCGCGGCGCACGCGATCAGCGCCAGGATGCTGGGGACCTCGTGCGGGACGGGAACGGCGTCGGCCGCCGCGCCGGTGCCCGCTGCCGCCGCCGTGGCGGCCGCGATGACCAGGACCCCGCTCGGCAGGACCGGCAGGAACACATCAAGGAGTACGGACAGGGCGACCATGGCGTAGATCCATGGGCTGCCGGTCAGCGACCCCACACTCTCGAACAACACGTCTCCCCGTGAACTCCCCCGTGGGCCGCGGCGAAGGCGGCCAGTGACAGCCATACAGCGTACGCCTGGGTGGGTACAGGAGATTCACGGGGGGCACGTGTGATCCGCACAGTGTGTTCACCCGGCTGCCCTGTCCCGAGGGGCGGGGCGGGCTCGCATCCCGTAGCAACGTAAAGGGGATCTAAACGCACCTGAACGTGAGGAACGGTACACATCATGGTGGCAGGCATATGCGCGGGCGCCGTCGTCGCGGCCCTCCTGGCGAGCGGCGGAGGCGGCACCGGCGTCGGCTCCGGGTCCGGAGCCCCTGACGGGTACTGGATGCGGACGGACGCGCGGTTCGCTCCCGTCGGCGCCCTCGTGCCGTCGGCGGCGGTGACGTACGACAGCACACTGGTTCCGGCCGCCGCGTGGATCCAGGTGAGCCAGCGCATCGCGGTCGGTGGTGCTACGACCGTGCGGCTCAAGGTGGACGGGATGGTGCCGTGGCACGCGTACGCCGTCCATGTGCACCAGAAGCCGTGCGGCGCCGACCCGGCCGCCGCGGGCGGGCACTTCCAGCACAAGCCGTCCACCGACCCGGCCGCCGTCACCGCCGACAACGAGGTGTGGCTCGACTTCACGGCCGACGAGCACGGCGCCGCCGAGGCGAGCGCCCGGCACGACTGGGGCTTCCGGCAGGGCGAGGCGTCCTCCGTGGTCATCCACGACATGCCGGGCAGCCGCGTCCGCGCCGCCTGTTTCACGGTGCCGTTCGGCTGGGCTCCCTGACGTCACGTGAAGGTGCCCTCCCCCGTACGAGAGGGGGAGGGCACCTTCACGTGCGTGTAGGGGTCAGGCGGCGACCGGCGCCTGATCTGCCGACGTCCGCTCACCGGCCGCCGTGGCGGACCGCTTCACGAACAGCCGGTCCACGCCCAGCGCGCCGGACCCCGTGAACACCAGCAGCAGGAAGGCCCAGCAGAACATCGCCGAGGCCTCGCCGCCGTTCTGGATCGGCCACAGGGCCGCCTGCTGGTGGACGTCGAAGTACGCGTACGCCATCGAGCCCGAGGTGATCAGCGCGGCCACGCGGGTGCCGAGGCCGAGCAGGACGAACGTGCCGCCGACGAGCTGGATCACGGCCGCGTACCAGCCGGGCCAGGTGCCCGCGGCGAGGGTGCCGCCGTCGGTGCCGGCGGCGCCGCCGAGGATGCCGAAGAGCGAGGCCGCTCCGTGGCAGGCGAAGAGCAGGCCGACGACGACACGGAACAGGCCGACGGCGTACGGCTGGGCGCTGTTGAGGCGCCCGGACAGGGAGGGAGTCATGTGGGGGGTGCTCCTTCGGTCGGGCCGGTCCGGGTTGCGGACCGGTCTGGGGGACGAGCCGAGTGAGCGATCAACGTTAGGTGAACCTAATCAATGCTTGCAAGTTCAACATTCAGCCACTGTTCAGCTTCCGTTTGCGGTTCCGGATCGGTCGTCGCCGCACGTAGAAGCGCTCTAGCCACCGCGTCGGCGTCCGAAAGCGTGACCGAATCCACGCCCGGACGAGCACCCGCCGCGGTCACCCAGTGCACGCCCTCCGTGGGCACCCCGAACGCGAACCGCCGTGCGTGGACACCTCCTTGACGGTCGATCAGACGGTACGGACGTGGCGTTACGTCGAGTCCTCCCGTTTCGTAACCGTCCACCGTGTGCGGCCGGCACCGGCCCGTTCGCAGCAGCCGGCCGAGGAGTTCGTCGGCCGTGCGGCGCAGGTCCGGTTCGGGCAGCCGGGCCTCTATGAGGGTTGTCACACGCACCGCCGAGCCGGGTATCGCGGGGGAGCGCGCCACCCAGGCGCCGTCCGTCTCCCGCACCTCCAGCCGCGGCCCGAGCACCTCCACCACGCCCGCCGCCACCAGCGCGGCCAGTTCCTCGATACGGCGGCGGGGCGGCCCGATGGACAGGAACGCGTTGAGCGGGGTGTACCAGCGGTCCAGGTGGTCACGGCGGGAGGCACCGGCCAGGCCGCCGTGGTCGACGACCAGCCGGAGTTCGTTGCGCAGATCGCGCAGCACGTCCAGGGCCGCCTTGAGCGGGCCGTCCACATTGCCGAGCGCCGCGTGCCCGGCGTCCTCGCGCAGATACGACAGCAGCCAGTCCCGCCAGGCCGCCGGGTGCGCGAGATCGCGTTCCGTATACGGGCGGGACAGCCGGTCCCAGCTCCAGCGGTCGGCGTCCGGGATTCCGAACTCGTCGAGTATCAGGCCCTCTTGGGGAGCGAGGTGCGGGAAGGCCAGGAAGCGCTCCACGAACTCCGGGCGCCGGGAGGGCCGTAGCAGCGCGGTGTAGTAGACCGTCTCGACCTCCTTCGCCACCAACGGCCATATCTCCGTGAGGAATTCGGGTGGCTCGGCCGAGTCGGCGCGTTTGCGGAAGGCGGATATCGCCTCGGGGGTGAGGACGAGGGGGGTGTGGCGGCCGTACGGCCCCTTCGCGTTGTCGCCGCGGGCCTGGTACGGGATGCCTCGGCGTGAACCGGCGTACAGGCGGGGCTCGTTGCCGGAGGGGAGGTAGCGCAGGTCACCGCTCTCCGTGCGGGCGAAACGGCCGCCCCTGCCCGTCGTCAACAGGGCTGTGTGGTCGAAGAAGTTGAGGCCCAGGCCGCGCAACAGCACTGGTTCGCCGGGGCGTACGACGGACAGGTCGACGTCGGCCGGGTTGGCGGGCGGGATGTGGTGCAGGCCGTGGCGGTCGGCGTAGGAGGAGAGGCGGCGCCGGGTGGTGTCCGGGGCCGTCGGGAGGTGGCCCTGCGCCAGGACCACGGCCGAAAGGGCGGACAGGGTACGGCCGTTGTCGAGGGTGAGGGACTGGTGGCCGTCGGGTGCGTCGTCGAGGCGTACCGCGCGTGCCCTGTGGGTCGCGACCCGGACGGACTCGGGGGCCTCGCGGACCGTGCGGGCGAACACCCACTCCAGATAGCGGCCGTAGTGCGCGCGGGTGGGGTAGTCGTCCGGGCCCAGTTCGGCGGGCGCCCACTCGTGCAGGCTCGGGCCGGGGCGGACCGGGCCCGAGCAGTCCACGCTGGTGTCGGTGAAGAGGGTCACCTGGGAGGCCACGGTGTTCATCAGCAGCTCGGGCGACTGCGCGGAGCGCCACACGCGGCCGGGGCCCGGGGGCGCCGGGTCGACGACGTGGACGGTGAGCCGGGTGCCGGGCGGCAGGAGTTCCGGCGCGGAGGCGCAGAGGCGCTCCAGGACGCTCGTACCGCGCGGACCGGCGCCGACCACGGCGACCGAGACGGAGGCCGGGGTGGGGGCCGGTTCGCCGTCGGGCGCGTTCACTGCAGACAAAGGGGTGACTCCCGGGCGTGTGGGGGCGCAATGGAGCAGACCGCCCACCGGGAAAGCGGACGGCCCGCCTCATCATGCCCCCAGCGAGATCACGAGGGTGTCAGCGGGGACTCCTCCACGGTCTTCAGCGTCCCGTCCGCCCGTGCCTGCTCCAGCCGCAGCCGGGCCGAACGACCGCGCAGGGTAAGGGTCATGAGCTGGTTGCCGAACCAAGGGCCGCCCGTCTTGCGCCACTTGACCGACGGGTGTGGGCAACGGCCGTGCCGGGCGAGGCGGCGGCCCAGACCGCGCGCTACAGCGCTCCAGCCGAAACGGAAGCCGAGGCGTATGTAAGAGGGGATCGAGTTGTGGACGGGCGAGCAGGTCAGCTGGAGGACACGGGAACTCGGGCTGCCCGTCCGCCACTTGGGCTCCGCCACATACGCATGATGTACGTCACCCGACAGCACGAGCACCGACGCCGGTGCCCCGTCCCCCGACCCCACCTCGGCGATCAGGTCCGCCAGCTCCTCGAAGGACTCCGGGAACGCCGCCCAGTGCTCCAGGTCGGCCGCGCGGCGCAGTTTCTCGCCGAACTCGGCCCAGCGGGCGCCCCGTTCACCTCGGCACAGGGCCGCGTCCCAGGACTCGGCGTCGTGGATGAGGTGGGGCAGCAGCCAGGGGAGCGAGGTGCCGATGAGGAGGTGGTCGTAGGAACCGGGATCTGTCAGTGCCTCGGTGCGCAGCCACTCTGCCTCGCCGGGGTCGAGCATCGCGCGGTGCTGCTCGTCGAGGACGCGGGCCGCCCTGCTGTCCACCATGAGCAGGCGGACCCGGCCGAAGTCGCGCCGGTAGCTCCAGCGGGCGGTGGCCGGGTCGGCGTCGGCGCGGCAGGCGAAGGCGCGGAGCTCGTCGGTGCCGTCGGGGGCGTCACGGACCGCCAAGTAGAGGGGATCGGCGGCGAGTTCGGCGGGGGAGAGGTTCCCGAGGTGCTGGTGCACCCAGTACGACATCAGCCCGCTGAGCAGTCGCTCGCGCCACCACGGGGTGGCCCGCATGTCCGTCAGCCAGGATGCGCTGGTGTTCCAGTCGTCGATGACGTCGTGGTCGTCGAAGATCATGCAACTCGGCACGGTGGACAGCAGCCAGCGGATCTCCGGGTCCAGCCAGGACTCGTAGTAGAGGCGCGTGTACTCCTCGTAGTCCGCGACCTCGCTGCCCGGCGGCTCGCTCAGGTCGCGGCGGGCGGAGAGCCAGCGGCGGGTCGCGTCGGAGACCTCGTCGGCGTACACCTGGTCGCCCAACAGGAGGAGTACGTCCGGCCGTTCGGCCTTCGGGTCGCGGGCGATGCGCGAGGCCAGTGTGTCCAGGGCGTCCGGGCCCACCGGGTCGTGGTCGTCGGCGGGCGGCGCGGCCCAGCGGCAGGAGCCGAACGCGACACGGACCGTACCGTCGGCGTCCGGGGTGTGGATCACGGACGGCGGGAAGGGGGACTCGGGCAGCGGCCACACGCGCGTGCCGTCCAGGAACACCTCGTACGGCGTCGACGTCCCGGGCGTGAGGCCCTCCACCGGCACCAACGCGTAGTGGTGGCCCGCCACTTGGAAGGTCCGGGTGGTGCCCCGGGCGCCGTCCGCGCAGCGCACCTCGGCGGTGCACGGACGGCTCGCCTCGACCCATACGGTCGCGGACGAGCCGTCGGCGTAGCGAAGCAGTGGTCCAAGACTCAGTCCGGCCACGGTTGATCACCTTCCTCCGTCGCCCCGTACGGTACGGAACGACGGAGGCCGGCGCCTAGATCTCCAGACGGATCTCCGGAGAGATCTCCCGTGGGATCAGCAGCCGCTGAGGACCGAGGTCAGCTTGGCCTTCTCGGCGGTGTCGACCGAGAGGTCGTAGTAGTACTTCACCTGGACCCAGGCACGCACGTAGGTGCAGGCGTACGAGGTGAGCGGGGGCATCCACTCGGCCGGGTCCTGGTCGCTCTTGGACTGGTTGACGTTGTCCGTGACGGCGATCAGCTGCGGCCGGGTGACGTCGTTGGCGAAGGCCTGGCGCTGGGCGGTGGTCCAGTTGCGGGCGCCGGAGTCCCAGGCCTCGGCGAGCGGGACGAGGTGGTCGATGTCCAGGTCGGAGGCGGCGGTCCAGGTGGCGCCGTCGTAGACCGAGTACCAGCTGCCGCTGGTCGCGGTGCAGGCGGAGTTGGTGACGACGTTCGTACCGTCCCGCTTGAGGATGTACTCACGGGTGTTGCAGGTGCCGCTGATCGTGATCCAGGTGGGGAACAGGTCACGGTCGTAGCCGGTCCGGACCTCGGTGGCCACGGTGAGGGAGGCGAGGTAGGTGCGGGCGGTGGCGGCGCTGACCGGGGTGGGAAGGGCTGCGGAGGCGGCCGGACCGTTGAAGAGTCCGGCGAAGGCTATGAGTCCGGTGAGTGTCGCGAGTATGCTGAGCCGTCGACGCGCGTAGAACTTCGGCATACGAACTCCCTGGTGGTGTGGGGGTGTTGGAGTGCGAGCGGGGAAATGCTCGCGGTGCCGTGTTGCGGGAAGGTGTGCGTCCGGTAAGAAGTTAGTGACGTGCTCATGACACAACAAGGGGCGCGACGAGACTTTCCTCACGGGTGGGCAGGGCCGGTCCTCGCGTACAGTGGACGGCGCAGAAGGGGAGTAGCTCTTCGCCGGACCGTCGACATACTGCTCAGCTCGTCTGAGCCGGCGCCCGGAGGCAGGTTCGTCCCGCAGGTGGGACGGGTCGGCCAGCGAGACCTTCGGTAAAGCAGTGCACTAGTCGTTTTTCGTGTGCGCTGCCGTGCCGAGGTGTCCGCGGACAGCAATCACACTCTCGGTGGGGCAGCCCCGACCGATTGAGGAATCTTGATCAGCATCAGTGTGACGGCGCTCGTCTTCGGCGTCGTCTTTCTCGCCGAACTCCCCGACAAGACCGCGCTCGCCGGACTCGTCCTCGGCACCCGCTACCGCGCCTCGTACGTCTTCGCCGGCGTGGCCGCCGCGTTCCTTCTCCACGTCGTGCTCGCGGTGGCGGCGGGCAGCGTACTGACGCTGCTGCCACGGCAGTTGGTGGCCGCGGTGACCGGTGTGCTCTTCCTGGGCGGGGCCGCGGTGCTCCTCTTCAAGAAGGGCGATGACGAGGAGGAGGTCCGCAAGCCCAAGGACCAGTCCTTCTGGAAGGTCTCCGGCGCCGGTTTCATGCTCATCCTGGTCGCCGAGTTCGGTGACCTGACCCAGATCATGACGGCCAACCTCGCGGCCCGCTACGACGATCCGTTCTCCGTCGGGCTCGGTGCGGTGCTGGCGTTGTGGGCGGTGGCCGGACTGGGCATCGTGGGCGGGAAGGCGCTGATGAAGCGGGTGCCGCTGAAGCTGATCACGCGGATCGCGGCGGTGCTGATGCTGGCGCTGGGGGCGTGGAGTCTGTGGGAGGCGGCGACGGGCTGAGCGTGTGAGGGGGCTCGTGCGGGTGTCTTGGGTGCGGGCGCGGTGAGCTGAACGGTGGGTGAACTGTTCCGGGGGGTGGTGGCGCGATGCCGGTCTTATTTTGTATCGTAGAGAAACAAAGTGGTTCCCGTCCGTTCTCCCTGACCGGCGGGCGGGGCCACCTTGTCCCTCCGGGGGTTGACCGGGGTGACCAGGTTGACCGACGTACACCTCTCCCGTTCCTTGGAGCCTGCCGATGACGGCCACCACCGTGCTCACCGCCCGCGCCCTCCTGCTGGACATGGACGGCACCCTCGTCGACTCGCACGCCGTCGTCGAGCGCATCTGGCGGAACTGGTCCGACCGGCACGGGCTGAACGCGGACGAGGTCATGAAGGTCGTGCACGGCCGGCAGGGGTACGCGTCGATGGCGCTGCTGCTGCCCGGCCGGCCCATGGAGCAGAACTACGCCGAGAACGCCCGGATGCTCGCCGAGGAGACCGCGGACGTCGAGGGCGTCGTCCCGATCCCGGGCGCGCCGGAATTTCTGGCGTCTTTGCAGGGTCTTCCGCACGCGCTCGTCACGTCGGCGGACGTCGCGCTGTCCACGGCGCGGATGGGTGCGGCGGGCTTGGGGTTGCCGGAGGTCCGCATCACCGCGGAGTCCGTCGGTGCGAGCAAGCCCGATCCGGAGGGCTTTCTGAAGGGCGCGGCGGAACTGGGTGTCGCGCCTGCGGATTGTGTTGTCTTCGAGGACTCCGGGGCGGGGATCGCTGCGGGGCGCTCCGCGGGGATGCGGGTGGTGGGGGTCGGGCCGCAGGCCGGGTTCCATCGGGCGGATGTTGTGGTGCGGGATTTGCGTGAGGTGCGGGTTGAGGATTTGGGGGGCGGGGGAATTCGGCTGCACGTGGGGTAGGGGTGGGGGCTGGGGTGGCGGGTGGGCGTGCGGCGTGCGGGTTGGGGTGGCGCGTTGGTTGTGCCTCTTGGGGTTGTTTTGCGGGTGCCGCGGCGTGGGGGCTGGTCGCGCAGTTCCCCGCGCCCCTTTGGGGCGCTGTTCCTCGGGGGCGTCGTCCTGTGGGCGTTGGTCCACGCATGTTGGTCTACGTGTGTTGGCCCACGCGTGTTGGCCTACGGCTGTGGGCTGCTGCCGGCCGGTGCCGGGTGGTGTGTCGGATCGGACGCCCTTCGTGCCGCAGGGACGGCTGGTGGGTCGTCGGCCGGGATGACGGGTTCGGGTTCGGTACTGCCGAGCCTCGTGCCGTGTCGCCGGGTCGGTGCGCGCCCCGGTGCCTCGCGCGACCCGGCAACCTTCAACCCCGGCGCTCCCCGCAGACGCCGGCGGCCTTCAACTCCGTCCACTCGCAAGCCCGGCGCCTCTCAGCTCCGCCCGCGAGCAACTCCGGCGCCCCTGCAAGCCCCGGCGCCCTTTAGCTCCGGCCCTCGCAACCCCGGCGCTCCCCGCGAACCCGGCGCCTCTAAAGCCCCCCCCAGCCAGCGCAGCGTTACGGCTCGGTTGTCTCTGATTCCAGCCTTGCTCGTGTGGCCGTCCCGTACACGCCCAGCTCGTCGGACGTGATGCCGCGGGCTACCTGGTAGGTGCGTACCGAAGCCTGGACCTGCTTGTCGAAGATGCCGTTGTCGGGGCCGGAGTAGAGCCGCAACTGGGCCAGGCGGAGCTGGAGTTCGGTGACCTCGGGGCCTGCGTCGCCGCGTTGCAGGATCGTGGTGGGGGTGCTGTTGCCCTGGCGGTCCGTGGCGGAGGCCGTTGACGTGGAGGTGGTGGACGTCGGGGTGGGGCTGAGGTTCGCGGACCTGGAGGTTGCGGCGGACGGGGTCGGCGACGCCGTCGGTGACGGGGTCTCGCTGAGCGACGGGGTCGGGGACGCCGACGTCGGCTGTGCGGACGTGGAACCGCTCGTGGACGGAGTCACCGGCGGCGCGCTCTTCGACACCGTCGGGACGCTCGCCCGTACGTCCTGAGGGGCCGCCTCGTCCCGTGACGGGCTCTCGTACGAGAACATGCCGCTCGCGAAACCGGCCACCGCGGCCACCGCGACGACGGCCCCCGCGACGGCGAGGAGGACGGTACGGCGGTGGCGGTGGCGGCGGCTGTGTGGGGAGTCGTCGTCCGTTGGTTGTTCCGGGGTGCCCGCGCCGCTCTCGTAGCCCCCGCCGTCCGCGAACAGGCTCAGGTCCGTCGCGATCGGGGCCGTGTCCGACGGTGCCCGCAGGGTGGGGAGGATCGACGTCTCCTCCTGAGGGGTGTGTGCGGCCGGTGCGGGCTTCACCGCGCGCAGCAGCATCGTCTCCTCGACCGCCGGCAGCCGCTGTGTCTCACCCTCGGGGGTTGCCGGTGCGGGCGGTGCCGCCGATGTCGCCGGAGGCGTCTGCTCCTGTGGGTTGCCGTCCAGTTCCACATACGGTCTGATCCGCAGCGGGTCGAAGTCCTCCGCCGCTGCCGCCTCCGCCGTGCGCGCGTCGCGCAGCGCGTCGGACGCCCGTTGGGTGCAGGCGCAGGACGGGGAGCCGTCGGCTGCCCGAGGTGCCCCGCACTGCGGGCATATGTGGCCCTTCGCCTCGTTCACGTGTTCGTCCCTCCCCGTCGAACTCCAGAGGTTATGCGGATCTCCTTCACGCCGTCTCCTCCGACCCCCGGAATGCGGGCTTCCATTCGGACTCAACAGGCCGTACCGGGCCATACCGATCACCATGGATGTGTAACGAGAGCCTCGGGAGGTCTTCATGGCCGACGATGCGCACGGTATGACGGGGAATGTGCAAGACGCGCAGCCACCGGAGAAGCCCCCGCAGCGGGGCGATTCCGCACAGGAACACGTGTCCGGCAACGTCCTCGTCTCGATCGGGGCGCTGCTCCTCGGGCTGCTGCTCGCCGCCCTCGACCAGACCATCGTGTCGACCGCGCTGCCGACGATCGTCAGTGATCTCGGCGGGCTTGAACATCTGTCGTGGGTGGTCACGGCGTATCTGCTCGCCTCGACCGCCGCGACTCCGCTGTGGGGCAAGCTGGGCGACCAGTACGGGCGGAAGAGGCTGTTCCAGATCGCGATCGTGATCTTTCTCGTCGGGTCGGCGCTCTGCGGCTTGGCGCAGAGTATGCCCCAGTTGATCGCCTTCCGGGCGTTGCAGGGTCTCGGCGGCGGCGGGCTGATCGTGCTGTCGATGGCGATCGTCGGCGACGTCGTCTCCCCGCGTGAACGCGGGCGCTACCAGGGGCTGTTCGGCGCCGTCTTCGGTGCGACGAGTGTCCTCGGGCCGCTCCTCGGCGGACTGTTCACCGAGCATCTGAGCTGGCGCTGGGTCTTCTACATCAACCTCCCCGTCGGTGTCGTCGCCCTCGCCGTCATCGCGACCGCCCTGCACATCCCGCGCAAGTCGACCCGGCACGTCATCGACTACCTCGGCACCTTCCTCATCGCCGCGGTCGCGACCTGCCTGGTCCTCGTCGCCTCGCTCGGCGGCACCACCTGGGGCTGGGGCTCGCCGCAGATCATCGGGCTCGCGGTGCTGGGTGTGGTGCTCATCGGGGCGTTCGTCGCCGTGGAGCGCCGGGCCGCCGAACCCGTCCTCCCGCTGAAGCTGTTCCGCGTCCGCACCTTCACGCTCGCCGCCGTCATCAGCTTCATCGTCGGCTTCGCGATGTTCGGCGCGATGACCTATCTGCCGACCTTCCTCCAGGTCGTCCAGGGCATCTCGCCGACCATGTCCGGCGTCCACATGCTGCCGATGGTGTTCGGCATGCTGATCTCGTCCACCGGCTCCGGCCAGGTCGTCAGCCGCACCGGCCGCTGGAAGGTGTTCCCCATCGCGGGCACCGGCATCACCGCCCTCGGCCTGCTGCTCCTCCACCGGCTCGACGAGAACAGCTCGACCGCCGAGATGAGCGCGTACTTCTTCGTCTTCGGGCTCGGACTCGGCCTGGTCATGCAGGTGTTGGTGCTCATCGTGCAGAACGCCGTCTCGTACGAGGACCTCGGCGTCGCCACCTCCGGCGCGACCTTCTTCCGGTCCATCGGCGCCTCGTTCGGCGTCGCCATCTTCGGCACGATCTTCGCGAGCCGGCTGGGCGACAAGCTCACCGACGCCCTCCGGGGCACCTCGCTGCCGGCGGGCGTCACACCGGACGGCCTCGAGTCCGACCCGCGCGGCATCTCCGAACTGCCGCTCGCGGTACGGCCGGAGGCCCTGCACGCGTATGCGTCCTCGATCACCGACGTGTTCCTGTACGCCGCTCCCGTCGCCCTCGTCGGTTTCGTCCTGGCGTGGTTCCTCAAGGAGGACAAGCTGCGCGGCTCGGTCACCGCCCCCGACGTCACCGAGACCCTCGCCAGCAACCCGGTCGAGCGGTCCTCGTACGACGAGGTGTGCCGCGCGCTGTCCGTGCTCGGCACGCGGGAGGGGCGCCGCGAGATCTACCGGACGATCACCGCGAAGGCGGGCTACGACCTTCAGCCCGCGGCGAGTTGGCTGCTCCTGCGCATCAAGCGGTACGGCTGGGCGGAACCGGGTGTGCTCGCCGAGCGCAGCTCGGTGCCGTTGCCCGTCATCCTGGCCGCGGTTCGTCAGGTCGAGGAGCGGCGGCTCGCGGTACGGGAGGGTCTCGACCTCCAACTGACTGACCAGGGGCGGGAAGTGGCCGAGAAGCTGTCACAGGCTCGTGAGGAGTCCCTTGCGGAGGCGCTGGGGGACTGGTGGGGGCCGGATCGGCCTACGGATCTCATTCAGCTGGTGAAGGAGCTGAACGGGGAGTTGTGCGGTTCGGACAGTGAGCAGCCGCACAACGGGACGGCTGCGACGCTCAGTTGAGGTCCTTTCGGGAGCGGTGCTTCGAGTGGTGGCGGGTGGGTGAGCCCGTGTCGAGTAGGCACCGTGCGCGCACCTCTTTTGGTTCGGTCGCCTTCGGGGCGCTGGGAGCCGGTGTCGAGAGCCCCACCGTGCTCGGCGCTGCGCGCCTCCGCGCGCTGGGTCTCTCGACACCGGCGCGCCCCTACGGCTCCCTCTCGGCCGTCGGCGTGGGGACAGTCCAACTTGGTGGGCCCTCGCCGTCAGTCGGACAGGCTTTTGCGGAACCAGTGTTCTGCGTACGGGTCGTTGTTGTGCCGGTCGGTCTCCTCGTAGCCGAGTCTTGTGTAGAGGGTGCGGGCCTCCACCAGGTCGTTCCTGGTGTCGAGGATCATCACCTTGGCGCCCAGGTCGCGGGCGGCGTCCTCGGCGGCCGTCACGAGCCTCGGGGCGCCGCCCCGGCCGCGCATCCCCTCGTAGATGAAGACCCTTGTCAGTTCGGCGGTCGTGGCGTCGAGGAGTCGTACGCCCGCCGATCCGGCTGCCGCGCCCTCGTGCCACGCGACGAGCAACTGGCCGTAGGGCAGGGCGAGTTCGGCGCCGGTGCGGGCGGCGATCTCGCGTTCCAGTTCGGCGGGGTCCGTGCGGTGGTTCTCGTGCAGCAGGTACCAGCGGTCGCTGACCTCGGTGTAGTACGCCCGCCAGAGCGCGGCGGCGACGGGGGAGTCGTGGGGTTCCGGGGCGATCGTCCAGGTCATGCGGGCATTGTCAGGAGGTGGCGGGGGTGCGGCGCAACCGAATATGGGTCACCTCGGGGGACGAGTCCAGGACTTGCGTCTTGTGCCACTCGATGTGGGTGTCACCCACGTTGTCGAACAGGCGCCGTCCGCCGCACGCGAGGACCGGTACGACATGCAGGAGGAGTTCGTCCAACCAGCCCGCGCTGATGAACTGCTGGACCAGGTCGGCGCCGCCCGCGAGGGAGACGTCCTTGCCGCCGGCCGCCTCGCGGGCCAACTCCAGTGCGCGGCCGGGGCCTTCGGTGACGAAGTGGTAGGTCGTACCGCCCTTCTTCACCACCGGCTCGCGCGGGTGGTGGGTGACGACGAACACGGGGGCGTGGAACGGCGGTTCGTCGCCCCACGGGGTCTCCCCGCTGACGAACATGCCGTGGCCCATGACCACCGCGCCCGGCCGTTCGATCCACTCGGCGATCAACGTGTCGTCCGGCCCTTCCGTGCCGCCCTTCATGCCCTGCATCCGGCGGAAGCTGCGCAGCCCGAACACCCATGTGTGCAACCGCTCCCCGCCGATGCCCAGCGGATGCTCCCGCCCCGACTCCGGGCCCGCGATGTACCCGTCCAGCGACATGGCCAGCCGTGCGATGACCTCACCCATGACAACCTCCTCGATCGGTCCTTACCCGTGCGTCGAACGGGGCGGGGCGGAATCGACACACCGGCGACACGAATTCCGCCGAGGTGTGGTCGTCGTTTGAAGAGGGCCTTTACGGCAACCCGGTAGAGGAACCGACCGACTACGAGAGCCGGTTGGCCAAGAACCCGGAAGGCACTCATGTCCACAGGCGTGATCATCGTTTTGATCGTGATCGTGGTCGGCGTGGTCGCTGCCGCGGCCGCCCTGGCGCTGCGTGCCCGAGGCGCGACCGGCGGCTCGGGCCTGAAGCGCCGCTTCGGGCCGGAGTACGACCGCGCCGTGGCCCGGCACGACGGCGACGCGAAGGCCGCCGAGCAGGAGCTCGGCGCGCGCGTCCAGGAGCACGGCTCGCTGCACGAGCAGCCGCTGGAGCCCGCGGCCCGTGAGCAGTACCAGGCCCGTTGGGCCGCCGCCCAGGAGCTCTTCGTCGACTCGCCCCGCCAGGCCGTGGCCGACGTCGACCAGCTGCTCGGCGAGGTCGCCGGCGCCCGGGGTTTCCCCGATGTCGCCGAGTACGAGAAGCAGTTCGACGCGCTGTCCGTGCACCACGCGGACCACGTCCACGGCTACCGGCGCGTGCACCGCGTCGTCACCGCGCGGACGAACGGCACACCGGAGAGCCAGGCCGGCACCGAGGAGATGCGTGAGGCCATGCTCGAAGCCCGCGCCCTCTTCGACGACCTGGTGAGCGACGACAGCCGTAGCAGCCGAAACGGCAACGGCCACGGGCGTGGCGGCCGCCACTCGATCGGCACATTCAACAAGCAGGCACTGAAGGGGAGTTGAGCTTAATGTCCGACGCGATACGGCCGACCGGAGACAAGACGGACGCGAGCACGAACACGAACGCGGAGCGCGCCGACCGCAAGGAAACCGACAGGGGCGTCGACAGGACTACGGACAAGACCACCGAACAGCGGGATGCCGAGAAGGCGTCGCGCGAGTCCGGAGTCGGGTCCGGGTCCGGCAACAAGCCGTTCGGCAGCAGGACCGGCGACGACAAGTCCACCGACAGCAGGACCACCGACGACAAGTCGGCCCCGCGTGGATCCGAGAAGGTGACACCGCTCGGGTCGTCCGAGAGGACGCCGACCGCGTCGACCCCGACGACCTCACCGACGTCACCGACGACCTCGTCGCGCGAAGCCGACCGGGCGATCCCGAGCCCGCGCACCGGCGACACGACCGGCACCGAGCGCGCCGACCGCACTGACCCTGACCGCACCGAGCAGTCCGCCCGCCCCGTGCACGCCCCCGAGCCCGCCCCCGGCATCGGTTCCGGTGCCGCCTCCGGCAACGGGCGGCGTGTCCCGCAGGACGCCGAGAACGGCAGCTTGCTGCCGCACGACGAGAGCGACAAGTTCAGCCTGCGGTTGCAGCACGCGGTCACTGGGTTCGTCGACGAGCCCCGGTCCGCCGTCGAGGAGGCCGACCACGTGCTGGAAGAGGTCGCCGCCCGCTTCACGGAGGCCGTCACCAAGCGCCGCGCCACCCTGCACGGCTCCTGGGAGTCCAAGGGCTCGGACGGCTCGGACAACACCGAGCAACTCCGCCTGGCCCTGCGGGACTACCGAGAGCTGACGGAGCGGCTGCTACACATCTGACCCGTCGGATCCACCAGTTCCGTCGACCGCCCGGCGCTCCCGCCACTCCCGCGCGACCTCTTCGACGTCGTACGGCTTCATTCCCAGCGGGGGGCCGGGCGGCGGCTTGAACATCATCTCGCGGATCTTCACGTTGACTTCGGTGATGATCCGCCGTGCGATCCGCTCCGAAGGGGCCGAGTACGCCGCAGCGAGGGCGTCCTCGGCCTCTTTGCGCAGAGCCAGCGTCGGCGGCAGCACGGAGATGCCCTCGCGGGCCATCTTCTGCTTGATCCACCACAGTTCGTCGTACGTCGTGTCGGCGCCGGACGGCAACGGCTTGCCCGCGCCCGGTAGTTGGGCGAACTCTCCGGCCCGCTCCGCGTCCCGGATCTGCTTGTCGACCCAGGACTCGAACCCCACACCCGGTGGCTTTCGCTCGGTCATGACTTCAATTGTGCCGGACGCGGTGGCGCCGGGCGATTTATCATGCGCCCGCTGCTGTAAGGACACTTCATAGGGGAGCGCACGTGCTCGAACTCACCATGGCCTCGGTCTCCGGGACGGACGAGGGCGCCACGGCCGGCATGCTGATGGCCGACGCGCCCAGTGACCCGGGCGCGGTGCTGCGGGTGGGCCGCGACGAGACGGTGTGCCGGCTGGTGACACCGGACGACTGGCTGTTCATCTCGCGGGTCCATCTGGAGTTCCTGTGCGGACCCGAGGGCACCTGGCAGGTGAGCTGGCTGCGCGGCTCCCAACCAGACCCGTCCTCCGAAGTACGCCTGATCGTCGGCGAGTACGCCCAGACCGTCGGCTACGGCGGCAGCGTGCCGTTGCCGCGCGGCGGGAGCGGCGAGATCGTCATCAAGGACCGCACCGGGCCGCGCAGCGTCAACGTCGGCTTCTATCACGAGGGTTGAGACGCCCCGGGAAGAGCTGGAAGAGCTAGGGCAGTACCCGCGCCAGCGCGAATCCGTCGTAGCCCTTCTTGCCCACCGTCTGGATCGCCGTACCGGTCAGGCGCGCGTGCGAGCCGATCAACTCGATCGCCGTGCGCGTGCCTTGGACGTCCGGCGACGTGTTGTCCGGGTCGGCGACCTGGCCGCCGCGCACCACGTTGTCGATGATGATCAGGCTGCCGGGGCGGGTGAGTTTCAGGGCCCACTCCACGTAGTGCGGGTTGTTGACCTTGTCGGCGTCGACGAAGACCAGGTCGAAGGGGGTCGGGTCCTCGTCGGCGAGCTCGGCCAGTGACTCCAGGGCCGGGCCCACCCGTACCTCGACGATCTTGTCGAAGCCCGCGCGGGCGAGGTTGCGGGTGGCGACCTCGGCGTGCTTCGGGCTGTACTCCAGGGAGACCAGCCGGCCGTCGGCGGGCAGCGCGCGGGCCAGCCAGATCGTGCTGTAGCCGCCGAGCGTGCCGATCTCCAGGATGCGCGAGGCGCCCTGGATCTGAGCCAGGAGGTGCAGCAGCTTGCCCTCGGCGGCGGACACCGCGATCTGCGGGAGGCCGGCGGCCTCGCTGTCCCGCAGGGCCGCCTCCAACACCTCGTCGTCCGGGGTGAGTTGGCCGATGAAGTAGTCGTCGACGTCGTCCCAGACCTGCGACTCGCTCATGTGCTCGTGCCTTTCGTGTGTCCAGCGGTAAGTCCCATGACGGTTGCCGGCCACCGTGCCGGCCACCCGAGTCAACTACCCGGCGCGTGCGTCGGCGGGGGTGGAAACGCCGGTCGTGGCGGGATCTCCGGTCGTCGCGACCGCCGGGAGCGCCGTACGGCCAGCAGGACGCCGGTCGTGGTGAGCGCGGCCAGGCTCCCGCCGATCGTCAGCAGCCACGCCGGGACGCCCGCCACCTCGCTCAGCCGGTCCTCGTAGATCACCTGCCGGAACGTGGCGTCCGTCGCCGCGCGGCGCAGCAGGTGGTCGCCGGTGATGCGGGACGGGTCGGGGAACTCCTGGTTCACGGCGGTCAGGAACGGGGTGCCCTTGGCGAGGTGGGCCAGCGGGCCCGAGGTGGTGGTGACGCGGCCGGCGTAGGCGACCAGCGGCTGCTCGCCGCCGATCCTGCTGCTGAGCCGCATGCGGTGCGCGGCGAGGATGTACAGGCCCAGCGACTGCGGGGTGCGGGCCAGGCGGGAGAGGCGCATCGGGTAGACGGGGGACTCGGCGGCGAAGGTGAGGTGCAGCGGGTCGAGGGCGCCGGTCAGGGCCGTGCCGGCGGCCGCGGGGGCCAGGCGGATCGCCACGTACTCCCAGCGCTGGTCGACGTACGGCTGAAGGGCCTGGTCAAGGCGGGACGGCAGAACGAACCCGTTCGTGTGCAACCAGTCGCCGAGCGCGTCCGGGTCGGTGGCCGTCAGCCGGGCCACGTCGAAGGGGCCGAGCCGCTCACGGCCGACCACGCCCACTCCGGGAGCCGTCGCGGCGCCGGGCGGGGGACCGCCGCCGAGGCTGCCGGAGACGAGCGGCCAGTCGCCGTCCTGGGGCCAGAAGTGGGAGCGGGCCCGGTGCACGGGCGCGGTGAGCGCGTTCAGCGTGTCGAAGAGCGCGGGGTCCGCGAGCGTGGCCGTCGCCCGGTGCGGCACCGGCATGATCCACGCGGCCTGGCGCGCGTCCCCGGAGACGGTGAGTCGCATCACGATCTGCTCCTGGCGCCCGTCCCAGCGCACCACGGAGACCTCGCGCCCCACCGCGACCTGCTGCGCGCCACTCGGCACCAGGGCGCCGCAGCCGCATGCCCAGGCCGGGGACACCAGCGATCCGAGCTGGAGGGCGAACAGCGCCAGTACGACGGCCGTCACGCGCGCGCGTGCCCGCCCCCGCATCGCCCTCCGCGTCGACCCCCGCAACGAAACGATCAGTAAACCGATCATGTCCACAAGCTATCGGGCCATCGGGCCCGGTCGGAAGCGCGCGGTTATTTGCTGTGCCCAGGCAACCCGAGGCCGACTATCGTCATCCGGACAAAAGGAGGGCGGACGTCAGGTGAAGGGGGGGTTGCCTGCGTCTCTCCCGCAGGGGGTGCGAACCTCATAGGGTTCATAGAGGGAACCACCACGCATGTGACGCGTGGGACGAGCGGGGCGGGAGGCCTACGAGGCGTGGCGAACGTGGAGCACAGCGGGCGACCGGCGGGAGCCGCGGGAGCATTCGGGTCGGATGCCGCCCAGACGGCCAGGGCACGGCTGCGCGCGGCGCGCCTGGTCCTGTGGCTGGTCGCCGCGGTCCTCGCCGTACGGCAGATGGCCGTGGTCCTCAGCACCCCGCAGGGGGACCGGCTGACCGACCTGGAGACCTGGGTCGGACCGAACGGCGTGCTGCATGTGAAGGGCTCGCTGTACGACTCGACTCAGTTCACCGGCACGCCCTTCGGCGGGCTCGTCCTCAAACCGCTCACGCGCGCGGCCGAGCAGGCCCTCGGCTGGGGCTGGACCTTCGGCACGCTGCTGCTGGTCGTCGCGCTCGGCATGGTCGTCTCCCGCGCGCTGCCGCAGCCGGTGACCCGCCGTGCCTCGCTGCTCGCCGCGCCCGTCGCGATCAGCCTGCTCATGCTGTCGCTGCCGGTGCGCAACACGCTCTGGCTCGGCCAGACCAGCATCATCCCGGTCCTGCTCGTGCTGCTCGGCTGCTTCACGGTGCGCGGCGAGCGGGCCGGCGGTGTGCTGATCGGCCTCGCCGCCGCGCTCCAGCCGACCGTGCTGCTCTTCGCGCCGCTGCTGTGGTTCAACGGCCGGCGCCGGGCCGCCGTCACCTCCGCGCTCACGTTCGCCGCGAGCGTGGCGATCGCGTGGGCGGCGATGCCGCACGACTCGTACACCTACTGGGTGCACCACATGGCCGGCGCGGGCCTCGGCGGCGCGGCGGACGGCCTCGGCAACCAGTCGCTGCACGGCGCGCTGCTGCGGCTCGGCCTCACCGGGCCGCTGGAGATCGGCGTGTTCCTCGCGCTGGGCGCGGCCGTCACGTACCTGGGCCTGCGCCGGGCCGTGCGGTATGCGCGCGACGGGCAACTGCTGCTCGCGGTGGCCGTCACCGGCTGCGCGGCGATCGCCGTGTCGCCGACGACCTGGCAGCACCAGCTGCTGTGGGTGCTGCTCGCGGTGGTCGGCCGGGTCGGCAAGCGGGCCTCGGACCGCTACGTGTGGCCGGTGGCCGTGATCCTCGTGGTCACGCTGCCCGCGAAGATGATGCTGCCGAACATGGCGGCCCTCTACCCGCTGCGCGACAACGTCGTCCTGCTCGCGGCCCTCGCCGCCGCGACCGCGGTCCCGTTCCTGTCCCGCACCTCCGAGTACTACCGCCGCCCGATCCCCACGGAGTACGCCGAGCCGGTCCCGACCCGCTGGAAGCACGTCCCGCTGCTCCCGTTCCTGCGCCGCGTCCTGACCCGCCCGAACCTCCTCCTCGAACTCCTCCTGATCCGCGTCACCTACGCCGCCTACCAGCAGGTCCGCCTCGCGGCGACGGGCGGCACCAACTCCGGCGGCCGGGCCACGGCGGAACACCACGGCCACGAGATCCTCTCGATCGAGCGCTTCCTGCACATCGACATCGAGCACGCGGTCAACCACTGGGTCGTGAAGGTCGACTTCCTCAAGGACTTCTTCAACTTCTACTACGAGTCGTTCCACTTCGTGGTCCCCCTGACGGTCATGGCCGTCCTGTACTGGCGCCGCCCGGTCGACTACCGCTGGGCCCGCTCCTCCCTCGGCTTCGCCACCCTGCTCGCCCTGGTCGGCTTCTGGCTCTACCCGCTGGCCCCGCCCCGCCTGCTCCCCGGCCTCGGCATCATCGACACGGTCCACGGCGTCCAGGACTTCTCCAAGCCGGACTACGGCACCCTCACCGCCCTCACCAACCAGTACGCGGCGATGCCGTCCCTGCACTTCGGCTGGTCCCTGTGGTGCGGCGTCGTCATCTTCGCCCTCGCCCCCAAGTGGTGGATGAAGGCGCTCGGCCTGCTGCACCCCTTCTTCACCGTCTCGGCGATCGTCGCGACCGGCAACCACTGGGTCCTGGACGCGGCCGGCGGCGCGGCGGTCGTCGCCGCGGGCTTCGGCCTGTCGTACCTCTTTCAGGGGCCGCGGGCGCGCTCGCTGCGGCCGCAACCGGCCGAGATCAGCACCGAGTTGGAGCCGGCGACGAGCGGCCGTATTCGGAGCTGATGCGGTACTCGCCCGCCGCGGGCACCGTCAGGCGGGTGAAGTCGCCGTCCTTGGCGAGGCAGGCGCCGTCGGCGCGCAGCCACGGCGAGTAGGCGACGCGGACGGTGACCGGACCGGGTCGTGAGACGTGCACGACGAGATCGGCGCTGGTGGTCCGCACCACCGTCCCCGGTTCCGACACCAGGGGTACGGCGTCGCGGACCCGGTAGACGCGCCAGTGGGCGTCGCGCCACACGGGCTGGAGCCAGTCGGGGCGGTGGTAGCGGACGAGGGCCGCCTCGTCCTTCGCGTAACCGTCCGGGGTGGCCTCGGGCAGGACGACGAATCCGACGGCCCAGTGGTCGAGCCAGGCCCGGTAGGTGGACGCGGAGAAGGTGCCGTCGTAGAAGAGGCGGGCGCGTTCCATGTCGAGCTGGCGGTTCCAGCCGCGGGCGAGGTTGATGTGCGGGGCGAGTTCGGAGGCCTCTCGGTGGTCGCGGGCGGGGACGGCCTCGACGCGGGTGCGGCCGGAGCCGAGCGCTTCCAGCGTGTGGACGACGGGTTGGGTGTCGGTGGCCCAGGCGGGGACGACCGTGGAGACCTGGAGGTCGTCGACGGTCTTCTTGCCGACCCAGGAGACGGAGAAGATGAGGGCCAGGATGAGCAGGTTGCGACCAAGGCGGGACTGATGAACGCCGTTCAGGTGCCGCGCCCCGGAGGGGCGCGGGGCTGTGTCGATATGCGGCTTCGCCGCGGCGCGCGACCAGCCCCCACCGGCCCGCGCGGAATAGATACGCGGCGCACCCAGAAGCACGGCCAACAACACCGCTGGAGCGAACAGTTCCGCGAACCGCTCCACATTCGTACCGACCGGCGACGGCACGAGGTACGTGACGACGGTCCCGGCCGCGTACACCGCCCCGCTCCACCGAGCGATCCGCCACGTGCGCGGGGCCAGCGTCGCCACCGCGAGGCCGAGCACGACAGGCGGCCAGATACGGCTGGGCGGCATCAACTGCTCGCCGGTGAACGGAAAGAAGAGCGTCGTCACGCCGACGACGAGCGCCGGCGGCACCATCAGCCCCGCCGCCCGCCGCCAGTCCCGTACGACGAGGAACGCCGCCCCCACGACGGCCAGGAACAGCCCCGCGACCGGGCTGGCCATGGTCGCGAGGGCCGCGTAGGCCGCCGTGAGGACGAGCCGGCGTTCGCGCGTGAGCAGTACACAGGCGGCCAGCGCGAGGGCGATACCGAGGGCGAAGGTCGTGCGGCCGGAGGCGACGTTGCACCACAGGGCGAGCGAGCACAGCAGGGCGGGGCCGAGGGGCCGGCGGACACCGGTGCGGGTGACGAGGGCCGCCGCCAGCCAGGAGGCCGCCAGCCCCGAGACGACCGTGACCGTGCGGACGCCCACCGCTGCCATCAAGTACGGCGAGATCAGGCTGTAGTTGGCGGTGTGCATCCCGCCGTACCAGAACAGGTTGTACGCCGATCTCCCGTGCTGCGACGCGAAGTCGGCCCACGCGTCCTGCGCGGCGAGATCACCGCCGCCGGTGGCGAGGAACGCCCACCAGACCGCGTACAGCGGGAGCGTGGGGAGGGTCGCGAGGAGCGGGACGCGGTGGCGGGCACAGAAGTTACGGAGGAGTTGGTTCCGCTGCGGGGCCGTGTTCACCGGCCGGACCAGGGTGTGGTGTTCGGCGGGGAGCATGTGAACGGAGACGCGAAACGTGCGGGAAACGTTTATCGGAGGCGGCCGGAGTCACCGGGACGAGTGACTCCCGGCCACGGGGGTGACGAGTGTGGCGGGGCCGGTGGGTGGCCGGGTGCGGCCGAGGAGGGAGACGGCGGCGACCAGGGCGGCGACCGCATGGAGATCGCCGAAACCACCTGCCCCGCAGCCCATCCCGCATTCCCCTGCATCCCCCCTCGCCCCGTTCGTCGACTGGACTGCTACGACGGCTGGTTGAAGTAGTAGTCGTGGTCGAGGTCCGCGAGCAGGCCGATCCGGGTCGGGGTCCAGCCGAACCGCTTCCGGGTGAGGGTGCTCGTGCCCACCAGGTCGGACGAGTAGAAGTGGCCCAGCCAGCCGAAGTGGGCGCCGGCCTCCTCGACCGGCACGCTCTTCACCGGCAGGTCCAGCCGCTTGCCGATGACCTCGGCGATCTCCCGTACGGGGACGCCCTCGTCGTCGACCGCGTGCAGGACCGTGCCCGCCGGGGCGTTCTCCAGAGCCAGCCGGAACAGCAGCGCGGCGTCGTCGCGGTGGACGGCGGCCCAGCGGTTCGTGCCGTCGCCGGGGTAGGCGGAGACGCCCTTGGCGCGGGCGATGCCGATGACGCCGGGGACGAAGGCGTGATCGCCCTCGCCGTGCACCTGCGGCAGCCGTACGACCGAGGAGCGGACGCCCCGTGCCGCCGCCGTCAGGGCCGTCACCTCCGCCGGGAGGCGGACCAGGTCGGGGCGGGCGGCGGGGTCGGGTACGTCGTCCTCGGTCCGGCCGTGGCTCATCACGGAGCTGATGACGAGGGGGCGGTCCGAGCCCGCGAGGGTCTCGGTGAGGGCCTTCACCGCGCTCAGGTCGATCGCCACGCAGGCGGCGTAGTTCGAGAAGTCGTGGATGAAACCGGTGTGGATCACGCCGTCGGCGGCCTGCGCGCCGGCGCGGAGGGCGTCGAGGTCCTCCAGCGAACCCCGGTGCACCTCCGCCCCGGTCGCCGCGAGCCGATCGGCCGACGCTTCGGAGCGGGCCAGGCCCAGCACTTGGTGACCGTTGTCGAGCAGTTCGCGGACTACCGCACTGCCCACGAATCCGGTCGCTCCGGTGACGAAAACACGCATGACGAAATCACCCAGATCAAAGTCGGGTCGGAAGAATCGGTGTGCCTCCAGCCTGCGCCCGCCGCACCTCGCCCGTCCAAGACCGACTCCGGAACACGTGATTCACTTCCGGTATCAGTGCAGCTCGTGCCGTCGTGCGGCAGCTCGTACCGCCGTACAGTCGACGTATGAGTGACCTGGATCTGCGCCTGGTGCGCTGCTTCACCGTCGTCGCCGAGGAACTGCACTTCGGGCGGGCGGCGGCCGTCCTGCATCTCGCGCAGCCCTCGCTGAGCCGTCATATCCGCCGCCTGGAAGGCGAGTTGGGGGTGCGGCTCCTCGACCGGACCACCCAGGGCACCCGACTCACCGAAGCGGGGGCGGCGTTCCTGCCCCGCGCCCAGGCGCTGTTGCGGTCGGCGGCGGAGGCGGCGGCCGTGGCGCGGGAGGTCGGGCAGCCGAGTCGTATCGTCATCGGGTTCATGACCGGGCTCATCATCACCCCGGCGGTGCGGGCCCTGCGCGCCGGCCATCCGGAGGCCGATGTGCACAGCCGCTTCCTCGGCTGGGGCGAGCTGCCGTCAGCCCTGCTGGAGCACCGGGTCCACGTGGTGGTGGGCCGACTCCCGTTCGCCACCGAGGGGTTGAGCGTGAGCGTCCTCTACGAGGAACCCCGCGTGCTGCTGATGCCGGTCGGCCACCGGCTGGCCGGCAAGGAGTACGTCACCCTCGACGACATCGCCGACGAGCCCGTACCCCGGTTCCCCGACGAGGAGTTCAACGCGTTCTGGCGCGTCGACCCCCGCCCGGACGGCCGGCCGGCGCCGGACGGTCCGTTCGTCAGGGAGTTCGAGGACAAGCTCGAAGTCATCGCGGCGGGCGAGGCGGTGGCGCTCGTCCCGGCGGGCGCCGTCAAGAAGGGCCTGCGGCTCGATCTGACCACGGTCCCGATCGAGGGCGCGCCCCCCGTCCCGGTCGTCCTGGCCGTGCGCGCAGGCGAGGAGCGCCGCCCACTGCTCGCGGCGTTCCGCGCCTGCGCCGAGGATCACCTGACTCCCGCCAACTGGGCGGCTACAGACGCTGGATGATCGTCCCGGTAGCCAGCGCCCCGCCCGCGCACATCGTGATCAGCGCGAACTCCTTGTCGGAGCGCTCCAGTTCATGCAGGGCCGTGGTGATCAGCCGGGCGCCCGTCGCGCCGACCGGGTGGCCGAGGGCGATCGCGCCGCCGTTCACGTTGACCTTCTCCAGGTCCTGGCCGAAGACCTGCGCCCAGCTCAACACCACTGATGCGAAGGCCTCGTTGATCTCGACGATGTCGATGTCCTTGAGCGTCATGCCCGCCTTGCCGAGCACGGCGCGTGTCGCGTCGATCGGGCCGTCGAGGTGGAAGTGCGGGTCCGATCCGACCAGCGCCTGGGCCACGATCCGTGCCCGGGGCCGCAGCTTCAGCGCCCGTGCCATCCGTTTCGACGCCCACATGATGGCAGAGGCGCCGTCGCTGATCTGTGAGGAGTTGCCCGCCGTGTGCACGGCGGTCGGCATGACCGGCTTCAGCCGTGCCAGTGCCTCCATCGACGTGTCGCGCAGGCCCTCGTCGCGGTCGACGAGCCGCCACATGCCGTGGCCCGCGCGTTGTTCGTCCTCCGTCGTCGGTACCTGGACGGCGAACGTCTCCTTCTTGAAGCGTTCCTCGGACCAGGCGATGGCCGCCCGTTCCTGCGAGATGAGGCCGAGCGAGTCGACGTTCTCGCGGGTCAACCGCCGGTTGCGGGCGATGCGTTCGGCGGCCTCGAACTGGTTGGGCAGGTCCACGTTCCACTCGTCCGGGAACGGCTTCCCGGGTCCGTGCTTCGACCCCGACCCCAGCGGCACCCGTGACATCGCCTCGACGCCACAGCTGATCCCGACGTCGATGACGCCCGCCGCGATCATGTTGGCGGTCATGTGCGAGGCCTGCTGCGAGGAGCCGCACTGACAGTCGACGGTCGTCGCCGCCGTCTCGTACGGCAGGCCCATGGCCAGCCAGGCGTTGCGCGCGGGGTTCATGGACTGTTCGCCGGCGTGGGTCACCGTGCCGCCGACGATCTGCTCGACGCAGTCGGCGTGAATGCCGGTGCGGCCGAGGAGTTCACGGTAGGTCTCGCCCAGGAGATAGGCGGGATGCAGGTTGGCGAGCGCTCCGCCGCGCCTGCCGATGGGAGTGCGTACGGCTTCCACGATGACGGGTTCCGCGACCATGGGACACGTCCTCTCCTCGTACACCGCGCGGCGCGGGCGTCCCGGCCACCCGCCACGCAGAACTAGTACGCGTTCTAGTTCTGTGTGCAGTCTGCTGACAGGCCGTACACAACCGCAAGGGTCGTGCAGGGAATTCGCCTTGCCGTGCCTCTTGCGACTTGTAGAACCCGTTATTACCTTCACGGGCGTCCTACGTTCCTGATGGACCGTCAGAATCCATCGGAAGCCATCGGTACTCAGCCGGAGTCACTCATGCCCTGTCCAGCTCTCCCCGACGGGTTCGACTTCACCGACCCGGACCTGCTCCACCACCGCGTCCCGCTACCGGAGTTCGCCGAACTGCGCGCGGCCGAGCCGGTGCGCTGGATACCGCAGCCCCTCAACATCGCCGGGTTCCAGGACGAGGGCTACTGGGCCGTGACCCGGCACGCCGACGTCCGGTACGTCTCCACCCACCCGGAGATCTTCTCCTCGACCCTCAACACGGCGATCATCCGCTTCGGCGAGCACATGGACCGCGCCTCGCTCGACGCCCAGCGGCTGATCCTGCTCAACATGGACCCGCCCGAGCACACCCGCGTCCGCCAGATCGTCCAACGCGGCTTCACCCCAAGGGCGATCCGCGCGCTGGAGGACCGCCTGCGCGACCGGGCCCACTCGATCGTGGCGGGCGCCCGCGCCCACTCCGGCCCCTTCGACTTCGTCACCGAGGTCGCCTGCGAACTGCCCCTCCAGGCCATCGCCGAACTCATCGGCATCCCGCAGGACGACCGCGTCAAGATCTTCGAGTGGTCCAACAAGATGATCGCGTACGACGATCCCGAGTACGCCATCACGGAGCAGGTCGGCGCCGAGTCGGCCGCCGAACTCATCGCCTACGCCATGGGCATGGCCGCCGAGCGCAAGCAGTGCCCGGCCCACGACATCGTCAGCACGCTGGTCGCCGCCGAGGACGAGGGCAACCTGAACTCCGACGAGTTCGGCTTCTTCGTGCTGATGCTCTCGGTCGCCGGCAACGAGACGACCCGCAACGCCATCACCCACGGCATGCACGCGTTCCTCACCCACCCCGAGCAGTGGGAGCTGTACAAGCGGGAGCGCCCGTCGACCGCCGCCGAGGAGGTCGTCCGCTGGGCGACCCCGGTCAACGCCTTCCAGCGCACGGCGACCCAGGACACCGAGCTGGGCGGCAAGTCGATCAAAAAGGGCGACCGCGTCGGCATCTTCTACGCCTCCGCCAACCACGACCCCGAAGTCTTCGAGAACCCGGACGAGTTCGACGTCATGCGCGACCCGAACCCGCACCTGGGCTTCGGCGGCGGGGGCCCGCACTACTGCCTGGGCAAGTCCCTCGCGGTCCTGGAGATCGACCTGATCTTCAACGCGATCGCGGACGCGATGCCGAACCTGACCCTCACGGGCGACCCGCGCCGGCTGCGCTCCGCCTGGATCAACGGTGTCAAGGAGCTCCAGGTGACCGCCGGCTGAGGACCCCGGTCGAGGTGAACGCACAGCTCGGGCCGGCGGCATCCCGGCGCCGCCGGCCCGTCTCGCGCGCCTGACCGATGTTCCCCGTGGCTTACTTCCGTACGGCGAACTTCATGAGTTCCCGCTCGTCGCCCTGCTTGATCTTCCCCGTCTCGTTGATGACCTGGAGCTTCCAACTCCCGCCGTCCCGGACCGCCTTGGCGACCGCGCAGCTGTTGTGGTCGCTGAGCAGGTTGGGCCAGATCTCGGCGACCTGCTGGGTGCTGCCGCCCGTCGCGTCGTAGACCTTGAAGGCGATGTTCCGTGCCTTCTGGAAGGAACTGCCCTTCTTGTAGGCGGCGGCGACGAAGACGATCGACGTGATGTTGGTGGGTATGCGCGCGAGGTCGACGGTCACCGTCTCGTCGTCGCCCTCGCCCTTGCCGGTCTGGTTGTCGCCGCTGTGCACCAGCGAGCCGTTGCCCAGCGGGTCCGTGGAGTCGAGTCCCGCGAGCCGTACCGGGTCCTGGCCCTGCATCGCGATGGCGATGAGGTCGAGGTCCGTACCGGCCTTCTGGCGCAGCTTCCCGATGAAGCCGCCGCTGCTGCCGACGGTGGGGTCCCAGGACGCCCCGATCTCCAGATGGGTCACTCCGTCCAGATCCGCCGGACCGTCTTCCTTAGTGAGCGTGATCATGCGTGATCGATCCTCTTGATCGTGGGACTGAGACGCACGAATTCTGCCTTCTTGACCGGCCTTTGGGCTACTCCCGGCCGGATGCGGTCAGTGCGAACACTCCGGCGGCCACGGCCGCGAGCAGGAGTGGGTAGCGCAGGCCGTGGTGCAGGGTGAGCCAGGCGCCCAGGAACGCGCCCGCGGCCATGCCGACGACCGCCAGGCCGCGGCGGAGCGAACCGGGGCCCCAGCCGTTGCCCGCGACCGAGTCGGCGACCAGTGCGGTCAGGGTCGACGTCAGGACCGTGGTGGTCGAGATGTCGGCGACCTTGAGCGTGCGGACCGCCGCGTTGCGCAGCCCCATCGCGAAGGCGGTGAGGGCGATGAGGGGGTAGGTGGTGGCATGGTCCCCCGGTGCGGCGAAGGCGATGACGGCCGCCGCACCCACCAGCACCGCCTCCGCGCCGAGACTCACCCGGGCCCAGGTGCGCCGCGACCCGGTGTCCATCCGTACCGAGATCCGGCCCCCGGCCACCACGCCCACGAGGAAGGCGCCGAGAGAGGCGAGGTTGTGGAGCACCGAGAACCCGGGTGCCCCGGCGGCGGCGAAGCCCAGCACCACCACATTGCCGGTCATGTTCGCGACGAAGACATGCCCGAGGCCCAGATAGCTGACGGCGTCGATGAGCCCGCTGACCACGGTCAGCCCCAGCAGCACGGCCACCAGCCGCACCCCGCGCGCTTCACGGTCGTAGGACTGGGGTGGTGTGTTCTCGGCCATGAACGCAATGTAGCGGCGGCCCCCGGTGTGCCGGGGGCCGCCGCCGTGTGGTGCGTGTGTGGGGCCGGTGATCAGTACCAGCCGTTGGACTGCCAGAAGCTCCAGGCGGCGGTGGGGCTGCCGTAGCGGGAGTTCATGTAGTCCAGGCCCCACTTGATCTGCGTGGCGGCGTTGGTCTTCCAGTCGGAGCCGGCCGAGGCCATCTTCGAGCCCGGGAGGGCCTGGACCAGGCCGTAGGCGCCGGAGGAGGAGTTCGTGGCGGTGACGTTCCAGCCGCTCTCGTGCTCGACGATCTTGCTGAACGCGTTGTACTGCGCGGCGCTCGGGATCATCTTGTGCGCGATCGACTGAGCGGAGGAGGCGGAGGTCGTCGCGGCCTGGGCGGGAGCCGAGGTCAGCACGAGACCGGTGGTGGCGGCGGCCAGAGCGGCGGCGGTCAGGGCCTTCTTCGGGGAGGCGATGCGAGCGACGATGCGGGAGACGGACACGGAGAACCTGTTTCTTCGGGGACAGAGGCGTCGTACGCCTGCCGGTGTCACGCGGTGCGCGGCGGTGGCAATGCGTCGGCGCCGAGGCCCGTGAGGACTCGTCGGCGCCGTGCGACTGCTCCAGAGAAGCACTCTCGATCCGTGTCCGCAAAGACCCTTTTTACTAGTTGTGGTCGCATGTGGGTGAAAGGTGAACTGTGTGACACGGCTCTCAAACCCCAGGTCAGCGGGTGTTTGGGGTGCGTACATGTCATGCCTAAACACTACTAATCCAAGTAGTTCGTGACATGGGTCATGTGGGGTGCTTCACCACCTCTGTGACGGTCGGCGCACGGCGCCTCACACAGGGGGTCCGTCGAACGTGACCGGCGTCTCGAACGCGGCCCGTCGCGTGGCCCGGCGCAGCGCCCTGAGGAGCGCGGGCCCGAGGGCGAGCGTGAGCACCACGGTCACCAGGGCGCGGCCGAGGTCCCACCCCAGGGAGGTCGCCAGGCAGTAGGCGACGAAACGGGCCAGGTTCGTGGGCACCGCGGCCTGCGGGTCGAAGGCCACGGACGAGGCGAGCGCCCCCATGAAGGGCCACCCGGCCAGGTTCATCGCGGTGCCGTAGGCGAAGGCGGCGAGGAAGCCGTAGCAGGCGAGCACCCCGACCTCGCCACGGCCGCGCAGGCGCTCCCGGCCCGGCAGCAGGCCCGCGCCCATCGTGAACCAGCCCATCGCCAGCATCTGGAACGGCATCCACGGGCCGACCCCGCCGGTGAGCAGCGCCGACGCGAACATCGTGACGTTGCCGAGCACGAACCCGAAGCCGGGTCCCAGGACCCGCCCGCTGAGCACCATCAGGAAGAACATCGGCTCGATACCGGCGGTACCGGCGCCGATGGGCCGCAGGGCGGCGCCGGTCGCGGCGAGCACACCGAGCATGGCGACGGCCTTCGGGCCGAGCCCGGACTCCGAGATCGCCGCGGCCGAGACGGCGACCAGCAGCACGAGCAGGCCCGCGAACAGCCAGGGGGCGTCCTGGGAGTGCGCGGCGACCTGCGAGCTGGGCGGGGCGAGGAAGGGCCAGGTGAAGGCGGCGAAGCCGGTGGCGGTGACGAGGGCCAGGGCGGCGGTGGAACGCGGGGTGAGCGGGACCGGCCTCATGCCAGGGCCTCCCGCACCTCGGACACCGTCAGCCATCGTTGCGGCGCCAGGATCTTCGTCGTCTGCGGGGCGAAGGACGGGGACGCCACGACCACCTCCGCCGTCGGGCCGTCGGCGATCACCTCACCGTCGGCGATCAGGACGACCCGGTGGGCGAGTTCGGCGGCCAGCTCCACGTCATGGGTGGCCAGGACGATCGCGTGCCCCTCGGCGGTGAGCGCCCGCAGGATCGCGACCAGGCGGGACTTGGCCGCGTAGTCGAGACCCCGGGTCGGTTCGTCCAGCAGGAGAAGGGGCGGGCGGGCCGTCAGCACGATCGAGAGTGCGAGTGCGAGACGCTGGCCCTCCGAGAGGTCGCGGGGGTGGATGTCGTCGGTCACTCCGGGGAGGAGTCCGGAGACGAGCGCACGGCACGTGCCCGCAGCGGCGCCTGCGTCCGCGTCGGCGGCCGCGCACTCGGCGGCGACCGTGTCGGCGTACAGCAGGTCACGTGGTTCCTGCGGTACGAGACCCACGCGCCGTACGAGGTCGCGGGGCGCGGTGCGGTGCGGGGTGAGGCCGCCGACCCGGACCGAGCCCGAGGCGGGCGTGACCAGGCCGACGAGGGTGTTGAGGAGGGTGGACTTGCCGGCGCCGTTGCGGCCCATGAGGGCGACGGTCTCGCCGGGGGCGATGGTGAGGTCGATGCGGCGGAGGGCGTCGACCTGGGCCCGGCGGACGGCGAGGGCGTGGACTTCCGCCGCGTGCACGGGAGTTGGGGCCGCGTCCTTGCGCATGCGCCAACGGGAGCCGCTCGGGCGGGGGTTGGGGAGTGACCCGGCGAAGGGGCCCGCGCCGCGCGCCGGTTCACGGTCCGCGAGCCGCTCCCGCAGTTCCCCCGCCCGTCGCCGCGCGTCCCGCACCGTGAGCGGCAACGGCGTCCATCCGGCGAGCCGGCCCAGGTCCACCACCGGCGGGAACACGGGGGACACGGCCATCACCTCCGCCGGGGTGCCGAGGACCGGTGCCGCGCCCGGGGCCGGGAGGAGGGCGACCTGGTCGGCGTACTGGATGACGCGTTCCAGGCGGTGTTCGGCCAGGAGGACGGTCGTGCCGAGGTCGTGGACCAGGCGTTGGAGGACCGCGAGGACCTCCTCCGCCGCCACCGGGTCGAGCGCCGACGTCGGTTCGTCCAGGACCAGGACCCTGGGGTGCGGGGTGAGGACCGAGCCGATCGCCACTCGTTGTTGCTGGCCGCCGGAGAGGGTGGCGATGGGGCGGGCGCGGAGCTCGGCGAGACCCAGGAGGTCCAGGGTCTCCTCGACCCTGCGGCGCATCACCTCGGGGGCCAGGCCCAACGACTCCATGCCGTAGGCGAGTTCGTCCTCGACCGTGTCCGTCACGAAGTGGGAGAGCGGATCCTGGCCCACCGTGCCCACGACATCGGCGAGTTCGCGCGGTTTGTGGGTGCGGGTGTCCCGGCCCGCGACCGTGACCCGGCCGCGCAGGGTGCCGCCGGTGAAGTGCGGGACCAGCCCGCTCACCGCGCCGAGCACCGTGGACTTGCCGACTCCCGACGGGCCGACGAGCAGCACCAGTTCGCCTTCCGGCACCTCGAAGTCGATGCCCTGGACAGCGGGTCGGTCCGCCCCGTCGTACGTCACCGAGACATCCTCGAAGCGGATCACGACGACTCCCTGGAGGGCTTGGAGGTGGAGGGCTTGGAGGTCGGGAGGAACGCGGGGGCCAGGCCCAGCAGTACGGCGGCCGCCGGCCAGAGAGGGAGGGTCGGTGCGGTCAGGGGGATCACGCCCGGGGTGAGGGCGGCGGGGTCGCGGACGGCGGCGAGCGTGAGCAGCGCGGCGACCGCCGCACCCGAGGCCGTGACCAGCCAGGCCCGCAGGTCCCAGGGGTCCGGGCGGTACCGGGTGCGGAGCGTACGGCGGCCGCCCAGGCGCAGGCCCGCCAGCGCGGCGGCGACCCCGGCGAGCAGCAACGGCAGCCCGTACGCGCCGCCTTCGGCCGTGAGCAGTCCGTACGTTCCCGCGCAGACGCCGAGCAGCCCGCCCAGCGTGAGGGCGGCGGTCGTCCGCCGTACCGAGGCGGGGACTTGGGCCGTACGGCCGTAACCGCGCGCGTCCATCGCGGCGGCGAGCGCGACCGAACGCTCCAACGCGCCTTCCAGGACCGGGAGTCCGACCTGTAGCAGGCCGCGCAGACCCCGGTCGGGCCGGCCCCGGAGCCGGCGGGCGGCGCGCAGGCGTTGGACGTCGGCGACGAGGTTCGGGGCGAAGGTGAGCGCCACGACCACCGCGACGCCGGTCTCGTACAGGGCGCCGGGGAGGGACTTGAGGAGGCGGGCGGGGTTCGCGAGGGCGTTCGCGGCGCCGACGCAGACGAGGAGCGTGGCCAGCTTCAGGCCGTCGTAGAACGCGAAGAGCAGGCCCTCGGCGGTGACCCTGCCGCCCAGGCGGATGCCCTGCGCCCAGTGGGGGAGCGGGAGTTCGGGGAGGGTGAGGAGGGTGTGGGTGCCGGGGACGGGGGAGCCCAGGACGATCGCGAAGGCCAGGCGGATGAGGAGTACGGCGAGGGCGAGTTTGGCGAAGGCGGTGTAGGAGCGGGACCAGGGGGCGGTTGTGCGGTGGGTTGCCACGACGTAGGCCGTGACCGTGATGAGGAGGGACAGGAGGAGGGGGTTGGTGGTGCGGGTGGCGGCGGTGGCGAGGCCGAGGGACCAGGTCCACCAGGCGCCGGGGTGCGGGGTGTTGGGGGTGGGGTGGTGTGTCGTAGTTGTTTGACTGCTGCGCCGTTGTGGCTGGTCGCGCAGTTCCCCGCGCCCCTTCAGGGCGCCCTTGCCGGGCCGGAGTTGACCGCGCCCCGTCTGCTCAGCCATGCCGACGCCTTCGGGCCTGCCATATCGCTGCCGCTCCCAGGAGGGCGATTGCCGCCGCGCCCGCGAGTAGTCCCACCGACGGGCCGTGATGGGGTGTCGCGGTCTTCTGCTGTTTCTGTCCGGTGATCCGCTCGCCGCAGCCCCGCTGCGGATATCCGGCGATCGCGCACAGCAGGGCGTTCGTGTCGTAGCGCAGGGGTTTCGCGACCGTGGCCAGGGCCTCCGCCGTTGTCGCGTCGGGGGCGACCGTCGCGCAGGCCGTACGGCGGGTGGGCGGGGTCTCGCCGGACGGGGCGTCGGTCGGCGTGCCGAAGTCGATGACCAGGGCGATGCGCTTCTTGCCGTCTGCCGCCGGGGAGTTGGCGCAGATCGTCGCGAAGTCCGCTGCCGGGAACCGGGGTTGTGCCGCGTCCGCCGAGTCCGCGCTCACCGCGAAGCGGAAGCCCTGGACGGCGCCGTCGTCGGGGCGGGCGGTGGACGGGCCCTGTGTGGCGTACGTCCAGTGGGTGCCGGTGCGGTCCCAGAAGGACCAGTAGCGGTAACCGGCGGCCTGGGCCGGGCCGTTGGCGGTGAGGGCGAGCAGGAGCGCGGTGAGGAGCAGGAGGAGGCGGCGGCGGGTCACTGCTGCTGCCCGCGCTTCCGGCCGCGGGCGATCAGGACGGAGCCGGCGATCGCGACGACGAGGAGAACGCCGCCGACCGTCCAAGCGACGTTCAGGGAACCGTCGTTGTCGTCGGAGGCCGTCTTCTCGGCCGGGCCGGCCGTGGGCTGCTCGTCGATGCGCTTGGGGGCCGGGCCGGTCGCGTTCAGCAGCGTGACGAGGTTCTGGCCGCCGAAGTCGTGGACGTCGGCGCCCTTCGCGGTGGTCGCCACGAAGACGAGCTGGGCGTAGGCGGCCGGACCGCCTTGCGCGGCCCACGACTTGGAGTGGGTCTCCAGCCAGTGCAGGGGCTTGGCGGCCTGGTCGTGCAGGCCGAGGGACGACAGGGCGACGATCGCGTCGGCCGTGTTCCCGTAGTCGGGCTGGGGCTTGGCGCCGGGGAGCGAGGTGGTCAAGTGGCCGCTCTTCGCCATGGACTCGGCGAGCCACGCGGCGCCGTTGTCCGCCGGCTGCTCGGGATCGTCCCCGGACTTCTCGCACGTCGCAGGCGACTCGGCGTCGTCCTGCGGGCTTCCGGCCAGCGACTCGCCGTACAGGCCGAGCACGGCCGCGGCGGTCGCGTCCGCGTTGGCCACGAGCTTGCCCTTCTTGTCGGGCTGGTACGCGAAGGCGCCCGCGTCCGTGCCCGCGTCGCAGGGCAGCGCGAGCTTCCGCAGCGCGTCGTAGGGGGACTTGCCGTTCTTCCGGAGGTTCGGCACGGTCACCCCGGCGTCCGCGAGGGCGCCGATGACGACGGAGGTGGAGTTCGCGTCGCTGGCCCCACCGGGGGAGTAGCCCCAGCCGCCGTCCGGGTTCTCGACGGACTTCAGCCACGTGACGGCCTTGGTGACGGCCGCGTCGCCGCGGCTGTCGTTCGCGAGAGCCTGTACGGCGGCGGCCGTGCTGTTGGTGTCGACCATGACCTTGGCGTCACAGGCCTTGGCGGGGTTCGCGCGGAAGGCCGCGAAGGCGCCGTCGGCGCACTGCTGGCCGAGCAGCCACGTCACCGCCTCGTCGGCGGGCTCCACGCCCACGGCATTCTGCGCGAGCAGGGCGAGGGACTGGCGCCAGACGCCGTCGTAGGCCGGATCCGAGGTGCCGTAGAGCCCGGTGGGTATCGCCGCGGACGGCGAGGGTGACGGACCGGCGGCGACGGCGGGTGTGGCGGCGATCACGGTGACGGTGATGGTGGCGGCCAGGACCGCGGCGCTGCGGCGGACGTTCATGATCGGCGGGTGCCTTCCCCTAGGGGGAGCACGGCAGCGCACGGGAACACCCCCGGGCGGCTCGGCTCCGTATTCCTCGACGGTGCGTGTGAGCCGGTCACGTGCCGTGCGGGGCGGTCCGGCTCACCGGCCCTGACGGACCGGATCACGGTTGCGGGTCAGCGCCGGAATTGCACCGGCTTCCCCCCGTACGGGTGTGATGACGACCCGGCCACTGTACGGCCAACCTGGGCGCACGCTGTGTGCGGGGGTTGCCCGGACCGCCGTCCCCGGTAGGTTCTGGCCATGCCAGCGACGGGGAAGCTGATCGGCTCCGGCCGTACCGCCGACGTGTACGAGATCGACGAGGCGTGGGTGCTGCGCCGCAACCGGGAGGACTGGGGGGACGCGGCGGCCGAGGGCGCGGTGATGGAACATGTGCGGGCGCACGGCTATCCCGTGCCCCGGGTGCGGATGGGGGACGCGGGCGCCTCAGACGCGTCGCGCGCCTCGCGTACCTCACGCACCGATCTCGTGATGGAGCGGCTGACCGGGCCCACCATGCTGGAGGCGCTCGTCGCGGGCACGATCGACGTGCGGGAGGCGGGGACCGTACTCGCCTCTCTGCTACGGCGGTTGCACGCCGTCCCCGGCCGGCGACCCGGCACCCGGGTGCTGCACCTCGACCTCCACCCGGAGAACGTGCTCCTCACCCCGGACGGGCCCCGCGTCATCGACTGGGGCACCGCGGAGGACGGCGATCCCGGGCTGGACTGGGGGCTCTCCGCGATCATCCTCGCCCAGGTCGCCGTGGACGACGATCAGCCGGTCGCCGAACCGGCCCGCGCGCTGCTCGTCTCGCTGCTCGCCGATCCTTCCGGGCTCACGGGGGAGGGCCTGGCGGAAGCGCGGCGGAGGCGGGCGCTGAATCCGACCATGAGTGTGCGTGAGGTCGAACTGCTCGGTGAGGCCGAGGAGTTGGTCAGGTCAGTCGCGCCGCTGCCGTAGGCGGGCGCTGGGGGCGTCCGCCGGGGGCTGGAGGGCGGAGGCCAGGAGGGCGAGTTTGTCGGCGCTGTCCGTGCCGGGGTCCGGGTGGTAGATGACGAGGGTCCGGCCCGGGGCGCCGTCGATGCTCAGGCGTTCACGGTTCAGCTGGAGGCCGCCGACCTGGGGGTGGGCGATGTGCTTGGGGGCGGCTTCGCAGGCCTGGACGTCGTGGCGGGCCCAGAGACGGCTGAACAGGGGGCTGGCCAGGGAGAGTTCGCCGACCAGCTCGATGAAACGAGGGTCGTCGGTGTCGGTGCCGACCGACTCGCGGAAACCGGCGACCATGCCTCCGGCGGCGCTCTCCCAGTACGGGTACAGCGCCTGCTCGGCCGGGTCGAGGAACAGGGACCGCAGCCGATTGGCTCCCGCCGTGAAGCGGGGGGAGAGCGCGGTCGCCAGGGAGTTGGCGGCCAGGACGTCGAAGTAGCGGCCCTCCACCAGGGCGGGGAGGGGGAGCGTCGCGATGAGTCTGGTGATGCCCGGCGGGACGGCTTCCTTCCGGGGGCGGGGCCTGGTGCGGTGTCGGCGGGGCTTGTCGGCGCCCAGGCGCAGGAGGTGGGCCGTCGCGTCGTCGTCCAGCCGCAGCACGCGGGCTATGGACTCCAGGACCTGCACGGAGGGGTTGCGGTCGCGGCCCTGTTCCAGGCGCAGGTAGTAGTCGGCGCTGATGCCGGCGAGCATCGCGACCTCCTCGCGGCGCAGGCCCGGCACGCGGCGCACCCCGAAGGCGGGGATGCCCGCCTGGTCGGGGGTGACGAGTTCGCGGCGGGCGCGCACGTACTCGCCCAGCGGGTTCGGTTCGTCGGCCATCTCCGCACTGTAGATCGGCCGGGCGGGGAGCTGCCTGGTCCTGTCACCCCCAGGGTCGGCGGGGCCCTGGCTGGGGCGCGGGCCGGGCGGCAGCGTCGTCGGTGGCCGGTCGGGTGCGTGCCGATCAGCGCGTCGGCCACCACGGCCCGGCAACCCCCGTCACCTCACCGAGGAGCACAGTCATGTCCACGTATCTGCTGGTACACGGCGCCTGGCACAGCGGGCAGGCCTGGGAGCGGGTGGTCCCGCTGCTGACGGCGGCCGGGCACCGGGTGCTCGCCCCGTCCCTCACCGGGCACGGCGACAAGGCGCATCTGCTCGGCCCCGACGTGGGGCTCGACACCCACGTCGACGACGTCGTCGCTCTGATCACCGAGGAGGACCTCACGGACGTGGTCCTCGTGGGGCACAGTTACGCCGGGCTGGTCGTCTCGGGCGCGGCCAACAGGCTCCCGGACCGGATCGCCCAACTCGTCCACCTGGACGCGATGGTCCCGGTGGACGGCGAGCGCGCGACCGACATCATGCCCGTGACCCAGGTCCTCATCGACCTGGCCGCGCGGTCCGACACCCCCTGGCGGATTCCCCCGCTGCCCGAACTCCCGCCGCCCGGTGGCCTGTTCGGGGTCACCGATCCGGCGGACGTGGCCTGGCTGCGCACGATGGTCTCGGACCAGTCGGCGCTGTGCCTCCAGCAACCGGTCCGGCTCGACAACCCCGCCGCGCACGCGATCCCCCGCACCCACATCCACTGCGTGGGCAGTGAGCCGGAAGGGTTCGAGCGGCGGCCCGTCCCCGCGATCCAGCCCAACGGCACCCCGGCCCAGGTGTGGGAACTGGAGGCCGGCCACGACTGCATGATCACCAAACCGGCCGAACTCGCCGGGCTTCTCCTCAAGTTGGGCTGAAAAAGTCAGGTTGGGCTGAGAAAGCCGGGCCTCAGACCCGCACCCGCGCGGTCACCGCCGTCGGCTGGCACAGGACGAGTGCCAGGTCGTCGGTGGGCGGCCCGCCGGTGTGGGCGAGCAGCCGCTCGTACAGCGCGTGCAGTGCCGCGTCCGGCGTCGCTTCGCTCAGCGCCGTCGCGGACTCGGTGAGGAGGGCGAACGGGGTGCCGTCCGGTGCGCGGGACTCGGTGAGGCCGTCCGTGTAGAGGAGGAGTCGGTCGCCGGGCTGGAGGCGGACCCGGTACTGGCGCGGGTCCGGGTGCAGGCCCAACGGCAGGGCGGGGACCCGGGGTTCGAGGAGTTCCAGACGCTGGCCGGAGCGCAGGGGCGCCGGGTGACCGCAGTTGACCAGCCGCACCTCACCCGGGCCGAACTCCACCAGCACCGCCGTGACGAAGTCCTCGGGGGCGAGGCGGGGGGCGAGGCGGGCGTCCAGCGCCCGCGCGATGGCCGTCAAGTCCGGTGCCGTGTAAGCGAGTTCGCGGAACGCGGTGACCGTGTCGGACGCCGTGCGCAGCGCGTCGAGCCCGTGCCCGCGCGCGTCACCGACCAGAACACGCAGGCCGTACGGCGTCACCGCGAGGTCGTACAGGTCGCCGCCGACCGACGACTCACGGCTCGCGCAGTGGTAGCGGGTGGAGACATGGGTGCCGGACAGGGTGCGGGACACCGGCCGCAGGATCGCCTCCTGGGTGATCCGGGCCACCTCCCGTGCCTCCGCGAGCCGTTCGCGCAGCCGGCCGCGCTGCCAGGCCGCGTACACGCTGCACGCGCACCCCAGCAGCAGCCCGCCCCAGCGGACGGCGAACCCGGCGCTCACCTGCGTCCCGGCGCCGAGCCCCGCCGCGAGCGCGAGCAGGACCGTCCAGCAACTGACGAAGAACGTACGCCGGGCACCCAGGAACGTCGCGGCCATCAACGGCCCGATCGCCAGCAGCGGCAGGATCGGCTGCACCCGCCCGATCAACAGTCCCGGCGCGGCCGCCAGCAGACACCCGACGGGCGCGACGAGAAAACCCACCGGGCCCGCGAGAAATCCGGCCGGTGCCCTGCGGACTCCCGACCGTGCCCCACGGAATCGGCGTCCTCCATCCATCGCGTTCACGCCACGACGATCGCCGAAATTCCGTCTCCCCACCCGCGCCAACCGGGAGTTGATCACCTCTCGATCACGACGCGTCGGAACAGGGCTGCAAGTGGTCATGAAGTACGGCGATTTCGGGGGTGTTGCGACTGTTGTGGGCAGCCGTGGACCGCGTTCCGGGACACGCGCGTGGAGCCGGTGGCGTACGGACACACTGGGCCTCGTGCCGGACACGACTCACCCGAACCCCGGGAACCTCGGGAATCTGCCGCCCGAGACCCACAGTTTCGTCGGGCGGCGCGCCGAACTCGCCCTGCTCCAGGCAGTGTTGGACCCGGGCGCCGGTCCGGCGGCCCGGCTGGTGAGCGTGGTCGGGGTCGGCGGGGTCGGCAAGACCCGGCTCGCCCTGCGCGCGGCGGCGGAGGTCCGGGACGCCTACCCCGACGGGGTCTGGCTGACCGAACTCTCCCCCCTGCACACCCCCGGACTCGTCGACCTCGCCGTCATGGAGACCCTCCGGCTCGCCGACCAGTCGACCCGCCCGGTGATCGACGTCATCGCCGAATGGGCCCACGGCAAACGGCTGTTGCTCGTCCTCGACTCCTGCGAGCACCTCCTCGCCGACTCCGCCAAGGCCGCCGCCGCGCTGCTGTCCCGCGTGCCCGGGCTGCGCATCCTCGTCACCAGCCGGGAACGCCTCGCGCTGCCCGGCGAGGAGGTCCTCCACCTCGAACCGCTCCCCGTGGACGGCGGTACCGGCGGGAGTGCCCCTGCCGGTGACGCCGTGGCCCTGTTCGCCGAGCGCGCCGCCGAGGCCGGGCGCCCGCTCGGCGACGACGACGTGGCCGGCCGCGAGATCGCCGCCGCCGTCTGCCGCCGCCTCGACGGCATCCCCCTCGCCCTCGAACTCGCCGCCGCCCGCCTCGCCGACCTCACCCTCGACCAACTCCACGCCCGCCTCGGCGAACGCCTGCCCTCACTCCCTGATTTCCCTTCCCCCCTGGACCTGTTGACCTCCGCCCCCGGTGAACGCCCGCCCCGGCATCAGACGTTGCGTACCGCCATCGGCTGGAGCCACGAACTCTGCGCGCCGCTCGAACGCCTGCTGTGGGCGCGGCTGTCCGTCTTCACCGGCGGTTTCTGCGCGGATACCGCCCAACAGGTGTGCGCGGGTGGCCCGTTGGCCCCGGAGCGGATCGCCGGGCTGCTCGCCCGGCTCGTCGCGCAGTCCATCGTGCTGCCCGACCCCGTCATCTCGGCCCGCTACCGGATGCTCGACACCGTCCGCGAGTACGGCACCGACTGGCTGCACGCCCTCGGTGAGGAACGCGCCGTACGGCGCCGCCATCACGAGCACTACGCCCGCCTCGCCCACCAGGGCTGCGCCGAGTGGAACACCGGCCGGCAGGTCGCCTGGTGCGAGCGGGTGCTGAGCGAACACGCCAACTTCCGCGCGGCGGTCGAGAGCGCGCTGGCCGAACCGGACCGTGCGGCGGCCGTGGAGATGGCGGGCCATGTCGGGTTCCTGTGGCGGCACTGCGGCTACCTCCGCGAGGCCCAGGCCTGCCTCGACCAGGCCCTCGCCGCCGACCCGCCGCCCGGCCACGGCCGCACCCTCGCCCTGTGGTCGCGCGGCGCCGTCGCCATCCTCCAGGGCGACCAGGAGGCGGCGGCCAACTGGGCCGTGCGCTGCGCCGACGCGGCCCGCGCACAGGGCTCCCCGGTCGCCATGGTCGCCGCCGTGTACGTGCGGGGCGGCCAGCTGGCCCTCACCAGCCGTCTCGCCGAGGCGATCGACGTCCTCGCCGCCGCACCCCAACTCCCCATACAGGACGACGCGTTCGGAGCCGCCCAGCTCCAGGTCCGGCTCGCGCTCTCCCTCGCGCACGTCCTGCGCGGCGACTACGAGCGCGGCCGTGAGGTCGCCGACGAGGTGCGTACGGCGAGCCGGAAACAGGGCGAGTACTGGTGCGGGGCCTACGCCGACTGCCTGATCGCCCACGCGGACCTGGCGCGCGGCGACGTACCGGCCGCCGTGCGGGGCGCCCGGACCTCGATCGCCGGCCACGCCCTGCTGCACAACACGGCCGGCGCGGCCCTCTCCCTCGACATCCTGGCCGCCGCCGTCGCGACGGCCGGCGACGCCCACCGCGCCGCCCGCCTCCTGGGCATCGGCACCCGCCTCTGGGAACTCACCGGCCGCGCCCAGATGGACTCCCCGGACCTCATCGCCACCCGCCGCACCTGCGAACTCCGCGTCCGCGAACACCTCGGAAACGACGCCTACGAGACGGGATACCGGGCGGGCCTGGCGATGTCGTACGACGAGGGAATCGCGTACGCGACAAGCAGGCGAACCCGTCAGTGACGTGGGGTCGGTCCACCGAACGGCAGGAACAGGGTCCGGCTCGTGATCAGCCAACTTCCGTCCACCTCGCGGAAGTTGTCCTCGTAGTGCCCGACCTGGACCGGGGGACCGGCGGGGACCAGGCCGCCGTGGTGGCCGTCGACGCGGTACGTCGTGAAGTACGCGGTCGAGATCGCCGTGTCCGGGGTGGTGAGGGTGACGAGGACGTTCGACATCAGGCGCCGCGAGAGCCGGCCGGCGGGCCGGGAACCGAAGTACTTCCGCAGCGCCTCCCGCCCCTCGACGAGCCGCTCGCCGTCCGGCCACTCCCAGGTGCCGTCCTCGGTGAACAGCTCGGCGACGGAGGAGGGTTCACCGAGATCGAGGCGGCGGACGAAGTCCAGGACGACGCGCTCGCAGGCGCGTTCGGCGAGGAGTCGTTGCAAAGGGTCCAGGTCCATGGGGTCGTTGGTACCAGCCGCACCCCGCGCAGCACGACCGAATTACCCCCAGGGCCGAAGCGACTACACCGCCACGTACGTCACCGGCTCGCTCCCCGTCACCGACTCCGCCTGGCCCAGCTTCACCAGCCGTCGCAGATGCGCCTCGGCCTCGGACACCGCGATGTTCCGTGACTGGAACGGGATTTGGGCCCAGGGGCGGTTCCACTCCATCCGCTCGGCGACCTGCCAGGCGGTGAGCGGCTCGGACAGCAGGGCGAGCAGTCCGGTCAGCCGGTCCTCGTGGTGCGTGAGCAACTCCCGTACGCGGCCCGTCGCGTCGGTGAAGGTGTGCTGGTGGGCCGGGAGGACCTCGGCGGGGGCGAGGCGGCCGATCCGCTCCAGGGAGTCGAGGTAGTCGCCGAGCGGGTCGGCGATCGTGGTGTCGTCCGGGTCCTCGTACAGGCCGATGTGCGGGGTGATCTCGGGGAGCAGGTGGTCTCCGGAGAACAGGCGTCCATGGCCCGGGAGTCGGGCCGGATGGTCCTCCTCCAGGTGCAGGCAGACGTGTCCGGGGGTGTGGCCCGGGGTCCAGATCGCGCGCAGCCGGCGGCCCGCCAGGTCGAGGAGTTCACCGGGGACGATCTCGCGGTCGGGGAGGGCGGGGGCCAGGCCCGGCACGCTGCGCGGGCGGGCGGCGCGCAGGGGCGCGAGGTGCTCCTCGGGGGCGCCGGCCGTCGTGAGCTTCGCGGTCATGTACGCCAGCCAGCGGCCAGGTTCGGTCGAACGGGCCCGGCGGACGATCGCCGTGTCCGCCGCGTGCATCGCGAGCCACGCACCGGACGCCTCGCGCACCTGCCCGGACAGGCCGTGGTGGTCGGGGTGATGGTGGGTGATGACCACGCCGTGGACCTCGTCGACCGACGTCCCGCAGGCCGACAGCCTCTGGACCAGGGTGTCCCAGGAAGCCGGGTCGTCCCAGCCCGTGTCGACCAGGACCGGTCCGCGGTCGGTGTCGACGACGTAGACGAGGGTGGTACCCAACGGGTTGTCGGGGATGGGGACTTCGATGGAACGAACGCCGCCGCCGTGGTCGTGGACCTGCCCCGTGGACGTCATGGACTCCCCAATCGCCGCCTTCCGGTCACTATACGTGGACTCCATCGACCGGAACTGGTATTCAGTCTTCGTATCTGATGGATCGTCAGACAGCGGTACCGGGGAGGCATCGGCCATGACCGAGTTCGTGGAACACCGACAGCTGTTCATCGGCGGGGAGTTGACCGACCCCCTGGGCAAGGACGTCATCGAGGTCGTCTCCCCGCACACCGAGGAGGTCATCGGACGCGTCCCGCACGCGTCGACCGGGGACGTGGACCGGGCGGTCGCGGTCGCCCGCCGGGCCTTCGACGAGGGGCCCTGGCCGCGCATGACCCTCGACGAGAGGATCGCGGTCGTCACCCGCATCAAGGACGCGATCGCCGCCCGGTACGAGGAGATAGGCCGCGTCATCTCCTCCGAGAACGGGTCGCCGTACTCCTGGAGCATCCTCGGGCAGGCGCTCGGCGCGATGATGGTGTGGGACGCGGCGATCACCGTCGCGAAGGATTTCGGGGGTTCCGGGGGTCGTCCCCCGGGTGGGCACAGCGCCTACGAGGAGTACCGCGACGGCGTCCTCGGCAAGATCCTCGTGCGCCGGGAGCCGGTCGGAGTGGTCGCGGCCGTGGTCCCGTGGAACGTCCCGCAGTTCGTGGCCGCCGCCAAGCTCGCGCCCGCGCTGCTCACCGGCTGCACCGTGATCCTCAAGCCGTCGCCCGAAACGCCCCTGGACGCCTATCTGCTGGGCGAGATCGCGAAGGAGGCCGGGCTGCCGGACGGCGTCCTGTCGATCCTCCCCGCCGGCCGCGAGGTCAGCGAGTACCTCGTCGGACACCCCGGCATCGACAAGATCTCCTTCACCGGCTCGGTCCCGGCCGGCAAGCGCGTGATGGAGGTCGCCGCCCGCCATCTCACGCGCGTGACACTGGAGTTGGGCGGCAAGTCGGCGGCGATCATCCTGCCCGACGCCGACATCACGACGTCCGTCCCCGGCATCGTCTCGGCGGCCTGGATGAACAACGGCCAGGCGTGCGTCGCCCAGACCCGCATCCTCGTACCGCGCTCGCGCTACGACGAGTTCGCGGACGCCTTCGCCCAAGCGGCGAGCGCTCTCGTGGTCGGCGACCCGCTCGACCCGGCCACCCAGGTCGGCCCCCTCGTCGCCAAACGCCAGCAGCAGCGCAACCTCGACTACATCCGCATCGGCCAGGAGGAAGGCGCCAAGATCCTTACGGGCGGCGGCCGTCCACCGGGCCTGGACCACGGCTGGTACGTCGAGCCGACCCTCTTCGGAGACGTCGACAACTCCATGCGCATCGCCCGCGAGGAGATCTTCGGCCCGGTCATCTGCCTCCTCCCGTACGGCGACGAGACCGACGCCGTGAAGATCGCGAACGACTCCGACTACGGCCTGAGCGGCAGCGTCTGGACCGGCGACGTGGCCCACGGCATCGACATCGCCCGCCAGGTCCGCACCGGCACCTACAACGTCAACACCTTCAGCCTCGACATGCTCGGCCCCTTCGGCGGCTACAAGAACAGCGGCGTGGGACGGGAGTTCGGGCCCGAGGGGTACTCCGAGTTCCTCGAACACAAGATGATCCACCTGCCCGCCGGCTGGGAGGGGTGAACCCGGGATGGGCGACCGCTGGCAGGTAGAGGTCGACCGCTCCATCTGCATCGGCTCGGCCCAGTGCGTCCACCAGGCCCCCGACCGCTTCCACCTCGACTCGGCCATGCAGTCCCACCCGGCCGAACCGGAGACCGACGCCAACGAGAAGATCCTCGCGGCGGCGGAGGGCTGCCCCGTGGAGGCCATCATGATCACGCTGCTGGGAAGCGGGGAGCCGGTGTTCCCGCCCGAGGAGTAGGAGGCTTACGCTCCACCGGTCGTAGCAGGCACATGACCGACCGGGGTGGGAGCGAGTGAAGAAGTCCGAGGCCGGAGAGCTGCTCAAGCAGGCGCGAACGGCGTGGGAGGCCGAGGAGTGGCTGCGCTCCGCCGACCTCTACGAGCGACTGCTCGCGCACTTCCCGGACGAGAAGGCGAGCGAGGCCTGGTGGTACGACGCCGCGCTCGCCCACAAGTTCCTGCGGAACTGGGCCAAGGCCTACGAGTTGGGGCGCGAGGCTGCCGCCCGCGCCCCGCGCGGCGAGGGCGACCCGGCGTACTGGAACCTCGGTATCGCGGCCACCATCCAGGGCGACTGGACGGTGGCACGGGACGCCTGGGCGGGCTTCGGCATCGAACTCCCGGACGGGGAGGGGCCGATCGAGACGCGGTTCGGTCCGGCGTGCGTGCGGCTGGACACCGATGGACAGCGCGAGGTCGTGTGGATCGAGCGACTGTGCCCCACCCGCGGAAAGGTCGTCAACGTGCCCGTCACGGGCGGCCGTCGCTACGGCGAGATCGTCGTGCACGACGGCGAACCCAAGGGGCAGCGGATCTACGGCGGCGTCGAAGTCCCCGTGTTCGACGAGCTGTTGCTCTTGGAGGCCTCCGAACTGCCCACCCTGGAAGTGACGGTGAGCGCCGCCGAGGCCGACGACCTGGAGGCGCTGCTCACCCTCTTCACCGAGCACGGCTTCGGCGCCGAGCCGGCGAGCGGCGTGCGCATGCTGTGCGCCTGTTGCAGCGAGGGCACGCACGAGCAGGAGCGGACGGTGACCACCGGCGCCCAGCAGGTCTCGCTGGCCGCCCCCGAGGAGGAGGCCCGGCGGCTGCTGGAGCGGTGGGCGGGGGAGACCGTGATCGGGCGGAGCTGGAGCGGGCTGGCGATGGTCGGCTAGGACGACTCCGGCGGCTGCCGGGCGGTGGAGCGGGTCGGTGCGGACCGGTCAACGGCCGTCTGCGCTGGGCCTGTTGGGGTGGGACCGGGCACCGCGCCCAGCCGCGTCCTGATGGCGTCCGCCTCCGGCATGCCGTGTTCCGTGTACAGGGCGAGTGCGCGCTCGTAGTGCTGGACGGCGGTGTCTGTGTCGTCGAGTGCGAGGCGCGCCTCGGCCAACCCGCCGTGGGCGCGGGCCTGTTGGCCCGGGTTGCCGATGTCCTCGGCGATCATGAGGGCGTCGGAGTGGTGGGAGAGGGCGTCGGTGGGGCGGCCGGCGGCCCGGGCGGCCTCGCCGAGGCCGTTGAGGGCTCTGGCCTCGCCGTCGCGGTCGCCGTTCCGGGAGTAGAGGGCGAGTGCCTGGCGGTGGCACTCCGCGGCCTGTGCGTGGTCGTCGCGGAGCGAGTGGACCAGGCCCAGGCCGTGCAGGGCCCCGGCCTCGCCGTAGCCGTCGCCCACCTCCCGGAGCAGGACCAGGGCCTGTTCCTGGTGGCAGGCGGCCTCGTCCAGGCGGTCGAGGCGCGTCTCGACCGTGCCGAGGTCCATGAGCGCGTGCGCCTCCAGATAGCGGTTGCCGGTGCGGCGCAGCAGGGCCAGGGACTGCTGGAGGTGCTCGGCGGCCTCGTCGTAGCGGCCCAACTGGCCCTCGACATGGGCGAGATTCTTCAGCGCGATCGACTCGCCCGATGTGTCGTCGATGCTCCGGTACAGCACCAGGGCCCGGTCGAGGTACTCGACGGCCGACAGGAAGCGGCCCAGGCGTTCCTCGACCAGGCCGAGGTTGGTCAGGGCGCGGGCCTCGCCGGTGGGATCGGCGGCCCGGCGGAACAGGGCCAGCGCCTCCTGGAGGTGGCGGCGGGCCGGTTCGTGCCGGGCCAGTTGGTAGTGGGCGGTGCCGATGCCGAGCAGGGCGAGGGCCTCGCTCGCCGGGTCGGCGAGCAGCCGGGCGGCGTCGCGGGCGTGGCCGTGGATCGTGAGGCCGTCCGTGTGGTGGCCGCTGATGAGATGGCGGTACAGGGTGAGGGAGAGCCGGATGGCGTGCGTGGGCCGGCCGTGCGCGGCGGTGTGCGCGGACATCGCCGTCAGACAGGCGCGCTCGGTGTTCAGCCAGGCGCGTGCGGCGTCCGGATCCGACAGGTCGGGCACGGGAGTCGACGTTGCGGGAGCGGCGGGGCGCCGGTGGGCCTCGGCCGGGTGGAGGCGGTCCATGGCGGCGGCCGCGGTGGCGAGATAGTGGTCGAAGAGCCGGTCGAGCGCCGCCTCGCGGGCCTCCGGCGCGTCCTGGGCCACGGCGAGCCGGACGGCGTAGGCGCGCAGCAGGTCGTGCATGCCGTACCGGGCCACGTCCACGCGCTGGACCAGATGGGCGCGGGCGAGGATCTCAAGGGCATGGCGGGCGTCCGCCACCGTGCTGCCGGTCAGCGCGGCGGCGGCGTGCGCGTCGAGGTCGGGGCCGGGGTGCGGGCCCAGCAGCCGGAACGTGCGCGCGGCCGCCGCGGGCAGTTGCCGCAGCGACCAGGAGAACACCGTGACCACGGCGGCCCGGGGGTCGCCCTCCGCGTCGAGCAGGTACAACCGCCGCTGCTGGTCGGCGAGTTCGGCGACGAGGTCGGTCAGCGGGGTGCCGGGGCGGGCGGCGGCGAGTTCCGCGGCGACCCGCAGGGCCAGCGGCAGCCGCGCGCACTGTGCGGCGAGGGCGTCCACGGCGGCGGCCTCGGCCTCGGCGCGCGGGCCGATCAGCCGGCGCAGCAGGGTGCGGGCGGCGTCGACGGGCAGCAGGTCGAGGTCGAGCCGCTGGGCGCCCTCCCGCGCGACCAGCCCGGCCAGGCTGTCGCGGCTGGTCACCAGCACCGCGCAGGAACCGGTGCCGGGCAGCAGCGGACGGACCTGCTCCACGGTCGCCGCGTTGTCCAGCACGATCAGCATCCGCCGGTCCGCGACCTCGGTGCGGTAGCGCGCCGCCCGGTCGTCCGGCTCCAGCGGGATGTCCTGCTCGGACACCCCGAGGGCGGTAAGGAACCGGACCAGCGCGTCGGGGGCGGTCATCGGCTGCTCGGGGTCGTAGCCGCGCAGGTTCACGTACAACTGGCCGTCCGGGAAACGGTCCCGGGCCCGGTGCGCCCAGTGCACCGCCAGGGCCGTCTTGCCCACGCCCGCCGTCCCGGACACCGCCGACACCACCACCGCGGTCGGCCGCGCCGCACTCGCCCCCAAGACCTTCTCCAGCCGGGCCAGTTCCTCCTCGCGGCCGGTGAACCCCGCAGCGTCCAGGGGGAGTTGAGCGGGTACGACCCTGACGCGCGCGGCGCCGGTCCCGAACGGCGGGCGCGGGGCGGCCTTCCCGCCCAGGACCGCCTGGTGCGCGCGCTGGGCCTCCGGCCCCGGAGTGGTGCCGAGTTCGTCGGCCAGCCGCTTCCGCAGGGCGCCGTAGCAGGCGAGTGCCTCCGGGGCCCGCCCTGCGGCGTCCAGCGCCCGGATCAGCGCCACGGCGAGCGGCTCGACCAGCGGGTGCTCGGTGACGAGGACGGACAGTGCGTCGACCACCACCGGGTGCCCGCCGACCCGGAGTTCGGCGTCCGTCCAGGCGAGCACGGCGTCGACGTACTGATGCAGCCAGCTCTCCCGGGTCCGCGCCGCCCACTCACCGGGCAGCCCGGCCAACGGCGTCCCCTCCCACAGCCCCATGGCCTCCCGCAGGGTCAACACCCGTGCCGCGTCGGCGTCTTCGGCCCGCCGGGCCCGCGCGACCAGGTTCCGGAAGCGGTGTAAATCGATCAGGTCCGGTAGGACGTCGAGCCGGTAGCCGGCCGGGCCGCGCACCAACTCCGGTACGGGGGAGGGGACTTCGGGGCCCTCAATGTCACCACCGGAGAGCGCGGAGAGCTGCGGCCCCGTCTCCACGAGCACCCGGCGGATACGCGCGACATGGGCATACAACGTGCCGCGCACCTGCGCCGGCGGATCCTCCCCCCACACCCGGTCGATCAGCGTCTCGGCCGGCACCCAGCGGCCCGCGTCCACCAACAGCGCCGCCAGGACAGTACGCCGCTTGGCGGGGCCCAGATCGACGGGACGGCCCGCCACCCATAACTCCACGGGCCCCAGCAGCCGAAATCCCCTCACGCCCGTCTCCACCGTCCCGCCCCACGTGCTTCACAGGTTCTCCACCGCGCACCCAACCACCTGCCCACCTGCGGGACAAGGTTTGCGCAAGGTCCACGACCACCTCCTCGCGCCACCTTGGGCACGGCAACTCGCCCGCACCACGGACGACTTCCGTCCGTGGGCGGCACCCCGAGTGATGGAGGAACACAGAGAATGAAGCGGATCCTGGCCAAGGCCGGCATCGCCCTGGGAAGCGTGGCCCTGGCCACCACCGGCGCTCTCTTCACCGCCGCCCCCGCGAACGCGGCCCTGTCGGACTGCCCCTCCGGAGGACTGTGCGCCTACCTCGGCGTCAACGGCTCCGGCGACCCCGGCGTTGTCTACGGCGACAACACGAACCTGCTCCAGTACAACAAGTTCAACAACGCCGAGTCGCTGTACAACAACGGCAGCAGCTGCAACGTCCGGATCTACTCGGGCACGGGCTACACGGGTTCCAGCTACGTCCTCGCCAAGGGCTACTACAACGGCTCCCTGGCGAACACCGTGTACTGGCACAACGTCGCCTCCAACGACTGGTGCGTGTGAGCACAACCACGGCGCGGCGGACACTGCTCACGGTGCTCCTTGTGCTGACCGCGGCCGGCTGCTCCCACGGGGGTGAGCAGCCGGCCCGCGGGCCCGCGGCGCTCGACGTCCGTCCCCTGTCGGGCGCCACGGCGTCCACCTACGCCGACGCCGTACGCCTGCACGACCGCGAGGAACGAGCCGTCGCCGCCTGCATGAGCGCCCGCGGCCAGACGTACACGGCACAGCCCCGCACCGCGTCCCGGCGGGGCGAGGAGACCAACCCCTACGGGCTGCTCACCGTCAGGAAGGCGACCCAGGACGGCTACGGCATCGTCGGCGAGTACCTCTACCAGCGGTCCACCCCCGTCCCCGCGAGCGAACCCCACCAGGCCGCCTGGCAACGGGCGTTGACCGGCACCCCGGCCCACCGGGTGAGCCTGCGCCTGCCCGACGGCGTCAGCCTCGCCTACTCCACCGACGGCTGCGTAGCCCGGGCCCGCACGGAGCTCTACGGCACGGACTGGAACACGGTGGAACCCCTCGCCGTAGGACTGGCGAACCGAGTCCTCGGGGCCGTGGAGAAGGACCCCAACTACCTTTCCGCCGTGCGCCGTTGGTCCTCGTGCATGACGAAGGCGGGGCACCCGGCGAAGGACCTCCAGGCTCCACGGCGGGCTGTCGACTCCCGGCTCCAGAAGGCCGCTTCGGACGAGACGGCCCTGCGCGCGCTCGGCAACGACGAGATCCGCACCGCACGCGCCGACGCGGAGTGCCAGACGCGGACCGGACTGTCCGAAGCCGTACAGGACGTCCAACGGGCGGTCGAGAAGCGGCTGTTGACGGCCTCCGACAAGAAGACCGTGGCCCGTTACCTGGCGGACCGGCGCAAGGCACTGGCCTCCGCCACCGCGTGAACTACCGGGCCCGGCGGACTAGTTGGCCCGGAGCGTGGCGAACAGCGCGCGGACCCGGGAGCCGTCGGCCTGTGCCCAGGCGCCGGTGACCTGGCCGATCGCGTCCCCGGGGGCCGTGGAGCCGGGGTCCAGCACCCGGTGCACCCGCAGGGTCGGCCCGTCCGGTACGGCGAACTCGGTGGCCTCGTCGGTGTCGGTCGGGGCGCCGAGGGCGGGGACGCGTGCCGTACCGGTCCAGGAGCGGGCGACCTCCCGGTCCAGGGTGTGGGAGACGCTCTGCGCCTGCGCCTCCACCCGCCCCTCGACGAACGCCGCCAACCCGGCGGTCAGCACCGGGTCGTGACAGCCGTCGTAGGCCCAGCGCGGACCGAGCACGCCGTGCTCCATCGTGCCGACGAGCGCGTGGTCGGCGCCGGGGAGCGGGGCGGCCCGGTAGGTGAGCGGCACGAGGTAGGCGCCCGAGCCGTCGGTGACGACCATGAACTCGATGCCGACCTCGCCCTCGGGGTCGTCGAGCCGGAAGCCGCCGGACTTCACCAACTCCGGTTCGGCGGGGCCGTGATACCAGGTGCGGGTGGGCAGCCAGGGGGTGAGGAGTTCGAGCTTCGTGGGCTTGACGTAGGTCTGGTGGATGACAGCCATGGGGGGATTATCGGTCCCCGGCCCCGCCCGGCTCAGTCAGATCGATCAATCGGCAGACCGTCTCGATGTCGATCTTCACCTGGGCGATGGACGCACGGCCCGAGAGCCAGGTGATCAGGGCCGAGTGCCAGGTGTGCTCGATGACCCGGACCGCCGACAGCTGCTCGGGCGTGGGGTGTTCGAGGCCCATCGCGTCCAGGATGATCACCGTCGTCTGCCGGGAGACCTGGTCGACCTCGGGGGAGACGCTGCGGTCCGCGAAGGTCAGCGCGCGGACCATCGCGTCGGCGAGATGCGGCTCGCGCTGGAGCGCGCGGAAGGCCCGCATCAAGGTCTCCGCGACCCGCTCGGCCGCCGTGTCGCCGCCCGGCGGCTTCTTCCGCAGCGTGCCGTGCATGTGCTCCAACTGGTCCTGCATCGTGGCGACCAGGAGATGCACCTTGGACGGGAAGTACCTGTACAGCGTGCCGAGCGCGACCTGCGAGGACTCCGCGACCTCCCGCATCTGCACCGCGTCGAAACCGCCCCGGCTCGCCAGCTGCGCGCTCGCGTGCAGGATGCGCCGCCGACGGGCCTCCTGCCGCTCGGTGAGGGGCGGCGAGGTCCGCGCAGTGGCTTCGGGCTTGGCTTGCGCTGGCATGGCTCCCGATCCGTGACTGTCGGTGAGGGTGGGTGATCACACCGATCATGGCAGGGCCTCGGTCGTGGTGTGAATCACCTGATCCACTTCTCACAGCGCCCGTACCGGCCGGTAGATTCAGAACCTCCTGGACGATCAAGTCTGAAACTTGTTCTAGATTAGCGTCCCGGCGTAATCTCGCGGGACAGTGCAGGGAGAAGGGGGCTCAGAGTGACCGCTGAGGCCAGTCAGGCGGGTCCCCAGGAGGACCTGGCAGCCGACGGCGAGCGACCGCTCCGTATCGCACTCCTCACCTATAAGGGGAACCCGTTCTGCGGGGGCCAGGGCGTCTACGTCCGCCACCTCTCCCGCGAACTGGCCCGCCTCGGGCACCGCGTCGAGGTCATCGGCTCACAGCCCTACCCCGTCCTCGACGAGGGCTACCCCGGCATCTCCCTGACCGAGCTGCCCTCGCTCGACCTCTACCGTTCCCCGGACCCCTTCCGCACCCCGAAGCGCGACGAGTACCGGGACTGGACCGACGCCCTCGAAGTCGCGACGATGTGGACCGGCGGCTTCCCCGAGCCCCTCACGTTCTCGCTCCGCGCCCGCCGCCATCTCCGCGCCAGGCGGGGCGAGTTCGACATCGTGCACGACAACCAGACCCTGGGCTACGGCCTGTTGGGCGACGTCGGCGCCCCGCTGGTGACGACGATCCATCACCCCATCACCGTGGACCGGCAGTTGGAGCTGGACGCGGCCGAGAACTGGCGGCAGCGCATGTCCAAGCGCCGCTGGTACGCCTTCACGCAGATGCAGAAGCGCGTCGCCCGCCGCCTGCCCTCCGTCCTCACCGTCTCCGGCACCTCGCGCCAGGAGATCATCGACCACCTCGGCGTCCGCGACGACCGCATCCACGTCGTCCACATCGGCGCCGACACCGACCTGTTCTCCCCGAACCCGGCCGTACCGCAGGTGCCGGGCCGGATCGTCACCACGTCCAGCGCGGACGTCCCCCTCAAGGGCCTCGTCTTCCTCGTCGAGGCCCTGGCGAAGGTCCGCACCGAACACCCCGAAGCCCACCTGATCGTCGTCGGCAAACGCCCCACCGAGGGCCCGGTCGCCCAAGCCGTCGAGCGCTACGGCCTCGAAGGCGCCGTCGACTTCGTCAAGGGCATCTCGGACGCCGAACTCGTCGACCTCGTCCGCTCGGCCGAGGTCGCCTGCGTGCCCTCCCTCTACGAGGGCTTCTCGCTCCCGGCGGCGGAGGCGATGGCCACGGGGACGCCGCTCGTCGCGACGACCGGCGGAGCGATCCCGGAGGTCGCCGGGCGCGACGGCGAGACCTGCCTGGCGGTACCACCGGGGGACCCGGGCGCGCTGGCGACCGCCCTGAGCCGGCTCCTGGCCGACCCGGCCCTGAGGGCCCGCCTCGGCGCGGCGGGCCGCGAACGCGTCCTGGCCCGCTTCACCTGGGCGAAGGCCGCGGAGGGCACGGCGGCCAGGTACCGCGAGGCGATCGCCCCCGGCCGGACGGACAGGGCGGCCCCGGCATCGTTGTCGCCCTCGGCAACCCCGTCTCCTTCCCCCTCTCCATCCCCTTCTCCGACCAGTGTTACCGGCGTCTCTCCCGAAAGCAGGGCCACGTGCTGACCGTCGACTTCTCCCGGTTCCCGCTCGCCCCTGGCGACCGAGTCCTGGACCTCGGGTGCGGTGCCGGGCGGCACGCGTTCGAGTGTTATCGGCGAGGGGCACAGGTCGTCGCCCTCGACCAGAACGCCGAGGAGATCCGCGAGGTCGCCAAGTGGTTCGCGGCGATGAAGGAGGCCGGCGAGGCCCCCGCCGGCGCCACCGCCACCGCGATGGAGGGCGACGCGCTCCAACTCCCCTTCCCGGACGAGTCGTTCGACGTCGTGATCATCTCCGAGGTCATGGAACACATCCCGGACGACAAGGGAGTGCTCGCCGAGATGGTCCGGGTGCTGAAGCCCGGCGGCCGCATCGCCATCACCGTCCCGCGCTACGGCCCCGAGAAGATCTGCTGGGCGCTGTCCGACGCCTACCACGAGGTCGAGGGCGGCCACATCCGCATCTACAAGGCGGACGAACTCCTCACCAAGATCCGCGAGGCGGGCCTCCAGCCGTACGGCACGCACCACGCGCACGGGCTGCACTCGCCGTACTGGTGGCTGAAGTGCGCGTTCGGCGTGGACAACGACAAGGCGCTGCCGGTGCAGGCGTACCACAAGCTCCTGGTCTGGGACATCATGAAGAAACCCCTCGCCACCAGGGTCGCCGAACAGGCACTGAACCCGCTGATCGGCAAGAGCTTCGTGGCCTACGCGACCAAGCCGCATCTCCCCGGCCTCGCCGAGGCGGCCGCCAAGTGACCACCCCCCGGACAGAACACCTCGTCCTGCCCGGGGTCCTCACCGCGGAGCAGGCCGCCGCGACCGTCGCCGGCATCCTCGCCGTGCAGCGGGAGGACGGGGCGATCCCGTGGTTCCGGGGCCATCACCTCGACCCGTGGGACCACACCGAGGCCGCGATGGCGCTGGACGCGGCGGGCGAACACGAGGCGGCGGAGCGGGCGTACAACTGGCTCGCCCGGCACCAGAACGAGGACGGGTCCTGGTTCGCGGCGTACGCGGACGGGGATCCGGGTCAGGTCACCGACCGGGGGCGCGAGACCAACTTCGTCGCCTACATAGCCGTAGGCGTGTGGCACCACTACCTGGCGACCGGCGACGACACGTTCCTGGACCGGCTGTGGCCGAACATCTTCGCGGCGGTCGAGTTCGTGCTGCGGTTGCAGCAGCCGGGCGGGCAGATCGGCTGGAAGAGGGAGGACGACGGCACGGACACGGCCGACGCGCTGCTCACCGGCTCCTCCTCGATCCACCAGGCGCTGCGGTGCGCCCTCGCGATCGCCGAGGAGCGGGAAGAGCCGCAGCCGGACTGGGAGTTGGCGGTCGGGGCGCTGCGGCACGCGATCCGCCGGCATCCCGAACGGTTCCTGGACAAGGACCGCTACTCCATGGACTGGTACTACCCGGTGCTGGGTGGTGCGTTGGCCGGTACGGAGGCCAAGTCCCGGGTGGAGGAGGGCTGGAGTCGGTTCGTCGTCCCGGGACTGGGTGTGCGGTGTGTCGTTCCCAACCCGTGGGTGACGGGGGGTGAGTCCGCCGAACTCGCCCTCGCGCTCTGGGTGTTGGGCGAGTCCGATCGGGCGTTGGAGATCCTCCAGTCCATTCGGCACCTGCGCGATGCGGAGAGCGGGCTGTACTGGACCGGGTATGTCTTCGACGACGATGCGGTGTGGCCGCGTGAGCTGACCACGTGGACTGCGGGGTCGTTGCTGCTTGCGGTGGCGGCGTTGGGGGGCCATGACGCGACGTGTGCTGTTTTTGGCGCCGAGCATTTGCCTTTGGGGCTGGATCCGGATTGTTGTTAGCCGCCGGCCCGGTGGGGGCTGGTCGCGCAGTTCCCCGCGCCCCTTGAAAGCCTGGTCCCGCTGGTGTTTTTAGGGGCGCGGGGCTGTATCGATATGCGGCTCCGCCGAGGGGCGCGACCAGCCACGACGCACCCGCAGACGACGACCGGCAATGCTCAGCGGGAAACCTTGTTGGCGATCGCGTGGCCGATGAACAGGTACACCACCGCCGCCAGACCGTAGCCGCAGATGACCCGCGCCCACGCCTCGTCGAAGGTGAACAGGTCGCGGGACCAGCCGGCGAGCCAGTTGGCCGAGCGGTGGACGAACTGCACGAGGTCGTTCGCGCGGTTGGCGTCCAACAGGTACATCAGAATCCAGAGGGCCAGGATGAGGGCCATGATGTCGGCGATGATCACGATGACATTGCCGACTGAATTCGAACCGCGTCGGTAGTAGGGGGACATGCCAAGCGGATTGCCGCTTCCGGCGGGATGAAACCCGAACGGTCCCGCCCGGGTGGCGCGAGCCGCCGACCCGGGTGAGGCTGCCGGGGTAAGGACACCCACTCGGGGAGAACACCCCGGAGGACCCCGTGCCCGTACCGATACGGCGCCTCTTCGTGGCGCTCACTCTGTGCTGCGCCCTGCTCGCCGGTGCCACGGCCTGCGGCAGCGCCACCGATGACGCCACGCAGGACACCGCGGCCGTAGTGGCCGCCGCTGCCGCCGCCACCCCGAGCCCCAGCACCTCCGCCGAACGGCAGAAGTTCGCCAAGACCCGCTTCGTCGCGAACGCGGGCCTCGCGGCGGGTGCCACCTACCAGTGGATCGTGAAGCCCTGGAAGGCGGGCAAGTTCAAGAAGGGTGCGAGCGGACGCAGGTTCGCGCTCGTCAAGGCGGGTCTCGCGGGCGCGTTCGCGTACAACCGGCTCAAGGCCGCCACCAAGAACGCCAAGGGCGACCCCACGCTCTCCAAGGCGGTCGCCCCGCTCAGCGCCGGCATCGACTCGCTGAAGGACCTGCCGTCCAAGCTCCGCAAGGGCGACTCGACGGACGCCACGGCGAGTTCGTTCGACGACATCATCAACAAGGTCAAGGACGCCGGGAAGAGCGCCGGCGCCGAGGTGACCGACAAGGTGCCGTCGGCAGGGCAGCTCGCCGGAGGGTAAAAGCCCTTCAGTGTCTGGGAGTTGAGCTGCTCCTAGGAGTTCAGCTCCGCCAGCACCCGCAGCGTGTGCGGATCGGGCGCAAGGGCCAGCAGGTCCGTCACCGGGCCCTTGCGCCACAACTCCAGCCGCTCCGCGATCCGTTCACGCGGACCGATCAGCGAGATCTCGTCGGCGAACGCGTCCGGCACGGCGAGCACGGCCTCCTCCCGGCGGCCCGCGAGGAACAACTCCTGTATCCGCCGGGCCTCTTCCTCGTACCCCATGCGCGCCATCAGGTCGGCGTGGAAGTTGCGGGCCGCGTGCCCCATCCCGCCGATGTAGAAGCCGAGCATCATCTTCACGGGGAGGAGACCTTCGGCCACGTCGTCGCAGACCTTCACCTGGGCCATGGGCGCCACGAGGAAGTCGTCGCGGAAGGTGGTTGTGCCGTAGACCTCGGGGCGGCTCGGCGACCAGTACAACGGCAGCCAGCCGTCCGCGATCGCCGCCGTCTGGGCCACGTTCTTCGGCCCCTCCGCACCGAGCAGCACCGGGAGGTCCGAACGGAGGGGGTGCGTAATGGACTTGAGCGCCTTGCCCAGCCCCGTACCGTCCGCGCCCCGGTACGGATGCGCGTGGAAGCGTCCGTCCACCTCTACCGGCGCCTCCCGCCGCAGCACCTGCCGTACGACCTCGACGTACTCCCGGGTCGCGGTGAGCGGCGACTTGGGGAACGGCCGGCCGTACCACCCCTCCACCACCTGCGGCCCCGACAGCCCGAGGCCGAGCAGCACGCGCCCGCCGGAGAGGTGGTCGAGGGTGAGCGCGTGCATCGCGGTGGTGGTCGGCGAGCGGGCCGCCATCTGGGCAACGGCCGTGCCCAGCTTGATCGTTGAGGTCTGCGCCGCGATCCAGGTGAGCGGAGTGAAGGCGTCGGACCCCCACGACTCGGCCGTCCACACGGAGTCGTACCCGAGCCGCTCGGCCTCCTGGGCCAGCGGCACATGGTCGGCGGAGGGCCCGCGCCCCCAGTACCCGAGTGCGAGACCGAGCCGCATATCGCCTCCACAGTCACGGAACTGACGGACCGTCAGTCAATGGGCGGACGGCTGCGACTGTACGACAACGGCCCCCCGCCCGGAAGGGCGAGGGGCCGCGGTGAACGCTGGAGAGGGGCTCAGCCGCGCTGGATCCCCGAGGTGTCCTGGAGAACGCCACGACGGCCGTCCTGGGTCTGTGCGACGAGCGCCGGACCGCGCTGCTCGACGGCCAAGTACCAGGTACCCGGAGCCAGTTCGGCGATCGGCGACGGCGAACCGTCCTCACCGAACAGCGGCCGGGCCACCGGCACGGCGAACCAGAACGGCGAGAAGTCCCCGGCCGGAGCCGGCGCGGGCTGCCCGAACGGCTGCGCGGCCTGCGCCTGTTGGGGCGGAGTGCCGTACGACGGCTGCGGCGCACCGGCACCCGGGTAGCCGTAACCACCGGGCGGCGGCTGGGCGCCGTAGGGCTGCGGGGCGACCGGCTTGGGGGCCGGGACGAGGGCGGCCTGGAGAGCCGGGACGAGAGGCGTCGCGATGGCGCCGCCTGCCATGGCGAGGGCGGCGATGAAGCCGAGGATCAGGCCGGCACCGGCGCTGACGTTGTCACCGACGTCCACCAGCGTCCAGAACAGGGCCCACGCGGTGAGGACCGTGAACGCCACGCCGACTGTCCCGATGTCCAGGCCCACGACCTTGCGCGGCTGCGGCAGACAACGGTTGACGACGATGAGAGCGGCACCGATGACGCCGCCCATGTAGGTGCCGAGGCCGTTACCGAGGCTCGTCCACGCGGTCACGTCCAGGTCGAACCCCTTGGCCGTGTAGAACTTGAGGAACGACGCGATGAAGAGCAATACCGCTGCTCCGATCACCACGCCGTCGCCTCGTGTGAGGGAGCGGATATTCACTTCAGGTCCTTCGTAGGTCGTATCGTCGTCGGTTGACCCTATCGTCCACCCTGCCAGGGTGTCCGCCCGGATCAGCCCGCTGATCGCTACCCGCGCAGGAAACTCACGATTCCCTCAGAGATCCCCTGCGCCGCCTTCTGTCGCCAGGCGCTGTTCGTCAGCAGTGCGGCATCATTGCTATCGCGCATGTTGCCGCACTCGATGAACACCTTGGGAACCGTTGACAGATTGAGACCGCCCAGGTCCTTACGCGTGACGAGACCGGTGCCGTCGCCGATGTAATTCGAGAACTGTTCACCTGTCGCGCGACGGTAGTCGCCCGCGATGCCCCGGCCCAGGGTGGCGGAGGGGGCGACGATGGCGCGGGTGTCGGCACCGCCCGCGTGGACCGAGCCCGGCAGGATCACATGGAAGCCCCGGTCGCCGACCGGTGCGCCGTCCGCGTGGATGGAGATCGCGGCGTCCGCGTGCGCGTCGTTGCCGATCCTGGCCCGCTGGTCGACGCACGGACCCCAGGACGGCGAGTCACCGTCGTGCGTCAACTTCACCGTGACGCCCTGCTTTTCGAGGATCGCCCGCAGCCGGTGGGACACGTCCATCGTGAACTGGGCTTCCGCGTAACCCGCGTTGGTCGACGTCCCGGTCGTGTCGCACTCCTTCCAGTTCGTGCCGATGTCCACCTTGCGGTTGATCTCGGCGCTGTGCTGGAAGTTGGTGACGTTGTGCCCCGGGTCGATGACGACGACCTTGCCCTTGAGGGGACTTGGCCCCGGCGGCTTGTCGTCGTTGGACGCGGTACCCGTCGGGGACACGGGCGCGCTGGACGAAGCGGGGGAGGCGGCGGACGCGTTGCCCGAGCTGTCGCCCGGGCTGCCGACGGCCTCGTACACGAACCACCCGATCAGAGCCCCCGGGACCAGCGCGGCCAGCGCCACGGTCAGGGGCCCTCGACGGGGACGGCGGGGCTGTGGGGGATCGAAGTCCGGACCTACGTACGACACGGGAGTCACCCTAGCCGCCTCACAGACCGGGTTTGCCGAAGCGGCAACAAGAGTCGTGGGGTGGCGGCGCCGGGGCGGAGGATCAAGGGAACAGCCCCCGTCACGGAGGACACATGACCATGGTCAAGGAAGCCGTCCACCGGCTCGTCGCCGCTCCCGCCGGCCGCATCCACCTCGTGGAACAGGGCACCGGCCCCCTCGTCCTGCTGGTCCACGGCTTCCCGGAGTCCTGGTACTCGTGGCGCCACCAGCTCCCGGCGCTGGCCGCGGTGGGCCACCGCGCGGTCGCCGTCGACGTGCGCGGCTACGGCCGCTCGTCGCGTCCCGCGGACCCGTCGGCGTACCGGATGCTCGACCTCGTCGAGGACGCCGTCGCCGTGGTGCACGCGCTCGGCGAACGCGACGCGGTGATCGTCGGCCACGACTGGGGCGCGGGCATCGCCGCCCACTCCGCCCTCCTGCGGCCGGACGTCTTCCGCGCCGTAGGACTGCTGAGCGTCCCCTACACCCCGCGCGGCGGCCCGCGCCCCAGCGAGATCTTCGCGGGGATGGGCGGGGACGAGGAGTTCTACGTCTCGTACTTCCAGGAGCCGGGTCGCGCCGAAGCCGAGATCGAACCGGACGTGCGGGGCTGGCTGGCCGGTTTCTACGCCGCGTTCTCCGCCGACACGATGCCCGCACCCTGCGCCCCCGACCCGCACTTCGCGAGCCGGGACGGCGGGACCCTGCGGGAGCGCTTCCCGACGGAGGCAGGGACGCCCGCGTGGTTGGGCGAGGCCGAACTCGACGTCTACGCGGGGGAGTTCGAGCGGACGGGCCTGACCGCCGCCCTGAACCGCTACCGGAACATGGACCGCGACTGGGAGGACCTGGCTGCCTACGACGGCGCGCCCATCACCCAGCCGTCCCTCTTCCTGGGCGGCTCGCTGGACGCCTCCACCACCTGGCTGTCCGACGCGATCGCCGCGTACCCGGTGACCCTGCCCGGCCTGCGCGGCTCGCACATCCTGGAGGGCTGCGGGCACTGGATCCAGCAGGAACGACCGGCAGAGGTCAACCAGCACCTGCTCGACTGGCTGGCCGAGCTGCCCAGTTGACCTCAGATGCCGGTACCGGTACGCCGTAGGACACGCAGCGAGTCGGTCACCGAGACCTCCGTGAACGCGCCGGACTCCAGGGCCCGGAGATACACCCGGTACGGGGCCTGCCCGGTGAACTCGTCCTCCGGGTCCGGGAACACGTCATGGATCACGAGCAGCCCGCCCTCGGCGACATGGGGCGCCCACCCCTCGTAGTCACCGTTCGCGTGCTCGTCGGTGTGACCGCCGTCGATGAAGACGAGGCCGAGCGGGGTGCCCCAGATCCGCGACACCTGCGGCGAGCGCCCGACGAGCGCCACCACGTGCTCCTCCAGGCCGGCTTGGTGCAGGGTCCTGCGGAACGTGGGCAACGTGTCCATCAGCCCGATCTCCGGATCGACGGTCTCCGGGTCGTGATACTCCCACCCCGGCTGCTGCTCCTCACTGCCCCGATGATGATCAAGCGTGAGCGCGGTGACACCGGCCTCACGGGCGGCATCGGCGAGGAGGAGCGTGGAACGCCCGCAGTACGTCCCGACTTCGAGGAGAGGGAGCCCGAGCTGTCCGGCTTCTACGGCTGCGGCGTAGAGGGCCAGTCCCTCACCGGCCGGCATGAACCCTTTCGCCGCTTCGAACGCGGCGAGGATTTCGGGCTTGGGCGCCGGAGGCATGGGGCGGTCCCTTCGGTACGGGGCGGACTTGTGAGCGCAGGCCAGGCTACGTTCCTTTAGGGGCGCGGGGAACTGCGCGACCAGCCCCCACGCGCCCGCGGACGAACAACTGCCGACTACGCGCTAACGGTCTCGCCGGGCAACGACAGATCCAGGTCCACCGCGATCTCATCCCCGGCGTGGGTCGCGGACGAGGCCAACGGACCGTGCCCAGAAGCCCGCGCCGCCAACACATACGCCCCCTGCGACGGCACAGCGAGCACGTAACTCCCGTCCTCCTCGGAGAGCGTCGCCCCCGCCTGCCGACCACGACGGTCGATCAGTGTGACCTTGGCCCGGGCGACAGGCGAACCGTCCGCACCCAGTACCCGCCCCCGGAACCCCCGCAGAACCTCCTCGGCCCGCTCAAGGTTCGCCTCCTCCTCGCTGCTGAAGTTCAACTGCGGCGCCCGGTTCGGCTTGGGAAGGAACAGCGCCATCAACAGACCCACGGCAACCGAACCCGTGGCGATCAGGAACGACACGCGGAACCCGTGCATGGTCGGGACGGCGACCCCGTTCACATGGTTCGCGGTGTTCGCCAGCACCATCCCGATCACCGCGCTGGACACGGACGTACCGATGGACCGCATCAGGGTGTTGAGCCCGTTCGCCGCACCGGTCTCGGACGCCGGCACCGCCCCGACGATCAACGCGGGCAACGACGAGTACGCGAGCCCGATACCCGCACCGAGCACGACCGCGATGACCAGCGACTGCCACGCCGCGCTCATCAGGCCGAGCCCCGCGCCGTAGCCGATGCCGATGATCAGCATGCCGAGGATCAGGGTGACCTTGGGGCCGTACTTCGCCGAGAGACGGGCGTAGACGGGGGCGGTGAACATCATCGTCAGGCCGAGCGGTGCCACCAGCAGACCCGCGGTGACCATCGACTGCCCGAGGCCGTAGCCCGTGGCCTTCGGCAGCTGGAGGAGCTGGGGCAGGACGAGGGAGACGACGTAGAAGGAGACGCCGACCATGATCGAGGCGAGGTTGGTGAAGAGGACCGCCGGGCGGGCCGTGGTGCGCAGGTCGACCAGCGGGGCCTTCAGGCGCAGCTCCATCACACCCCACAGGAGGAGTACGACGGCGGCCGCGGCGAACAGGCCGAGCGTGGTGCCGGAGGTCCAGCCCCAGTCGCTGCCCTTGGTGATGGGCAGGAGGAAGAGGACGAGACCGGCGGAGAGGCCGATCGCGCCGAGCACGTCGAAGGTGCCCTCGGCGCGCATCGGGGACTCCGGTACGACGAGGAGGGTGAGGCCGATCGCGAGGACACCGAGGCCGGCGGCGCCGTAGAAGAGGGCGTGCCAGTCGGCGTGCTGGGCGACCAGGGCCGCGGCGGGCAGCGCGAGGCCGCCGCCGACGCCGATCGAGGAACTCATCAGGGCCATCGCCGAGCCGAGCTTCTCGCGGGGCAGCATGTCGCGCATCAGGCCGATGCCCAGCGGTATCGCGCCCATCGCGAAGCCCTGGAGCGCGCGGCCCGCGATCATCGTGAGCAGGTCACTGGTGAGGGCGCTGACCAGCGCTCCTACGACCATGATGGCCAGGCTGAGAATCAGCATCCGGCGCTTGCCGTAGAGGTCGCCGAGGCGGCCCATGATCGGCGTGGCGACGGCTCCGGACAGGAGGGTCGAGGTCAGGACCCAGGTGGCGTTGCTGGGCTCGGTGCTCAGCAGCTGCGGCAGGTCCTTGATGACCGGGACGAGCAGGGTCTGCATCACCGCGACAACGATGCCCGCGAAGGCGAGCACCGGCACGACGGCGCCGGACGGCCTCCGTGCGGGCTGGTCGGTCGACGTGTGCGTCATGGAGTTGGGCCTCCAGGCCGTAGGTGTGGCGTGATCCGTGCGGGGCGGACTGATCCGTGCGGGATAAGTGCACGGTAAACCTCGTATGCACGGGCAACTATTCCGATGCTTCGGCGTACTAACGAATCCTTGACCGTCCCATGAATATCTGACCCCTCGTCAGGTCTGGTCATTCACTGGAACGTGTTCTAATCTCGCCCGCCATGAAGGCCTATGTCGCAGGCGTCGGGATGACGAGGTTCGAGAAGCCCGAGACCCGGGAGTGGCAGTACTGGGACATGGTCCGCGAGGCCGGCGACGCCGCCCTCGCGGACGCCGGGATCTCCTACACCGACGTAGAACAGGTTCCCGTCGGCTACTGCTTCCAGCCCTCGACCGCCGGCCAGCGCGCCGCCTATGAACTAGGTCTCACCGGCATCCCCGTCTACAACGTCAACAACAACTGCGCCACCGGCTCGACCGCGCTGATGCTCGCCCGGCAGCTGGTCGAGGGCGGGGCGGCGGACTGTGTGCTGGCGCTGGGCTTCGAGAAGATGAAGCGGGGTGCGCTGGGCGGAGGCGCCGACGGCGGCGACTTCGCCACCTCGCCCGTCGCCCGGCACTACGGCATCATGGCCGCCCGGCACGGCTTCGAGATGACCCCGCCCACCGCCCAGATCTTCGGCGACGCGGCCCGCGAACACATGGAGAAGTACGGCACGACCGAGGCCCAGCTCGCCGCCGTCGCCGCCAAGAACCACCGGCACTCCGCGCACAACCCGTACGCCCAGTTCCAGGACGTGTACGACGTCGACGACATCCTCGCGGCGAGGGTCGTCCACCACCCGCTCACGAAGCTCCAGTGCTCACCGACCTCGGACGGAGCGGCGGCGGCGGTCGTCGTCTCGGAACGGTTCGCGGAGGAGCGGGGGTTGGGGGCGGGCGCTGGCGCTGGTGCGGGTGTGGGCTCAGGCTCGCTCGTCGAGATCGTCGCCCAAGCGATGACCACCGACACCGAGGACTCCTTCGCGTCCGGTTCCTGCATCGACGTCGTCGGGCAGCCGATGTCCCGGGCCGCCGCCCGCCAGGTCTACGAACGGTCCGGACTCGGCATCGAGGACGTGGACGTCGTAGAACTCCACGACTGCTTCTCGATCAACGAGCTGCTGACGTACGAGGCGCTCGGCATGTGTGAGCCGGGGGAGGCCGGGAAGCTCGTCGAGTCCGGAGGGACGACGTACGGCGGGCGGTGGGTCGTGAACCCGTCCGGCGGACTGATCTCCAAGGGGCATCCGCTGGGGGCGACCGGGATCGCCCAAGTCGCCGAACTGGTGTGGCAGTTGAGGGGGACGGCGGGGGAGCGGCAGGTGCCGGGGGCCGAGGTGGGCCTTGCGCACAACATCGGGCTGGGCGGGGCGGCCGTGGTGACGTTGCTCCGGGCGACTGCGACTGCGACTGCTTCTGCTTCTGCTTCTGCTTCTGCGTCTGGGGCTGAGGCTGCGGCTTAGGTCGTACGGCGGGCCCGTGGTCGGGCGAAATGCCGATGCCGGGGGCGCGGGGCGGTTGAGAGTATGACGACCATGCACCGAGCCGCTGATGCCTCCCGTGACGCTTCCCGAACAGTCCGCCCGCCCCGTCGGGGCGCGGCACCGCCCGCCTGGCTGGTCGTGGCGCTCGCGTGCGCCGGGCAGTTCCTCGTCGTGCTCGACGTGTCCGTCGTCAACGTGGCGCTGCCGTCGATGCGGACCGACCTGGGGATGAGCGCGCCCGGGCTTCAGTGGGTGGTCAACGCGTACGCCATCGCCTTCGCCGGGTTCATGCTGCTCGGCGGACGGGCCGGTGACCTCTACGGCCGCAAGCGGATGTTCCTGGTCGGGCTCGCGCTGTTCACCCTGGCCTCGCTGTGCGGCGGACTGGCGCAGGACGGCTGGCAGTTGCTGCTCGCCCGGGCCGTGCAGGGACTGGGGGCCGCGGTGCTGGCGCCCTCCACGCTGACCATCGTCACCTCGGCCGTGGCGGAGGGCGCGGCCCGCGCACGGGCCATCGCCACCTGGACGGCGGTCGGCGCCGGCGGCGGGGCCGCGGGCGGACTCGTCGGCGGGGTGCTCGTGGACACGCTGTCCTGGCGGTGGGTGCTGCTCATCAACGTGCCCGTCGGCGCGGTCGTCCTCCTCAGCTCACTGCGCTGGCTCCCGGAGAGCCGGGCCGGCGACCGGCGGCGACTCGATCTGCCCGGCGCCGTACTGGTCACGGCGGGGCTCGGCGTGCTGGCCTACGGCATCTCGCAGACCGAGGCCGAGGGCTGGACGGCCGCCGCCACCCTGGTGCCGCTGGCCGCCGGACTCGCGCTGATCGCGCTCTTCCTGGTCGTCGAGGTGCGTACGGCGGCTCCGCTGATGCCGCTCGGGCTGTTCCGGGCACGGGCGGTGTCGTCGGCGAACGCGGCGATGTTCGTGAACGGCTCGGCGATGTTCTCCATGTGGTTCTTCATGACCCTGTACGCGCAGAACGTCCTCGGATACACACCGCTGGAGGCGGGGCTCGCGCTGGTGCCGAGTTCGCTGGCTGTCCTCATCGGCTCCAAGTCGGCACCCCGCTTCATGCCGGTGCTCGGCGCGCGCAACGTGGCCGTGCTCGGGGCGCTGCTCGCGGCGGTGGGCTTCGGCTGGCAGTCCCTGATGACCGCGCGCGGCGACTACCTGACCGAGATCATGTTCCCCGGAATCCTGATGATGCTGGGCGCCGGCCTGACGGCCACCCCGCTCGCCGCACTCGCCACGTCCGGGGCCGCGCCGGGGGAGGCCGGGCTGGTCTCCGGGCTGGTCAACACCTCGCGCACGATGGGCGGTTCGCTGGGTCTCGCCGTGATGTCGACGATCGCGGCGGCACGTACGGCGCGTGCGGCGGGCAGCGGTGCCGGGACGCCGGAGGCGCTGACGGAGGGGTACGCGCTGGCGTTCCGTACGGGGGCGGGGGTGCTGCTCGGCGGGGTGGTGCTGATGGTGGTGTGGCTGCCGTGGGGGAGGGCGGCGGCGCCTGCCGTGGCGGCGGTGAGCGCGAGCGCGGACGGGGAGGTCGTGGTGGACACGGATGCCGTGGTGAACGGGGATGCCGTGGTGAACGGGGATGCCGTGGTGGATGCGGAGGGCACGGCTTCCAGGAGTTTCGAGAAGTGAGGCAACGGTCCGGGCGGCTCATGGACTCCTTTAGACATCTAGGAGGTGCCCATGGGGGATCGCAAGCAGGCTCGGGAGGCTCGGGATGACGGGTTCCAGAGCTTTGTCATCGGCCGCTGGCCGCGGTTGATGCGGACGGCATTTCTTCTTACGGGGGAGCAGCACGCCGCGGAGGACCTGGTGCAGTCGACGCTCGAACAGACCTTTGTGGCCTGGCGCAAGGTCGGCGCGGCCGACGATCCGGAGGCGTACGTACGGCGCGTGATGATCAACGCGCACGCACGTAAGCACCGCAGACGACTCAAGGAGTTCCTGGCGCCCAGGGACGACTCGGGCCTGGTGCGCGAGATCGCCGATACCGGTGACCGCATCGCCCAGGCCGAGGACCGCAGCGCCCTGCTGAAGGCACTGGCCCAACTGCCGCCGAGGCAGCGGGAGGCGGTGGTGCTGCGGTACTGGGAGGACCTGACCGAGACACAGACGGCCCAGGCGATGGGCTGCTCGGTCGGCGCGGTGAAGAGCAACGCGGCCAAGGGGATCGCGAAACTCCGCGCCATACCGGGACTCGCCGAGATGGTGACGCAGGGAGGGCGGCAGTGATGAGCGCGGACCGGGAGACGAACCAGACCATGACGGACAGAGACATCGCCCTCCTGCTGGCCGACGCCGCGGACGAGGTCGAGATCGGTATAGCCCCCTACCAGGCGGTGATCCGCGGCGGCCGCCGACGCCGGGCCCGCCGCTGGGCACTCGCCACGGCAGCGGCGCTGGTGATCACGGGCACGTCGGGCACGCTGGCGCTGGCCGGGCTGCGCGACGGGAACGGGGTCGAGGTGTCACCGGCGGTGACACAGCAGGCGACCGTGCCGTCGACCCCGGAGGAGCGGCATGTGTACGCGCCGCAGGAGACCATGCTCGCGGCGGGCACCGAGCGGGGCGAGGAGTGGTACATCTCGGTCGACGTGTGGGGCGCCCCCCTCACCAAGGCGGAGGCCGAGGCCCAGCTGAAGGCCATGGACGGCCGTCACGAGGAGCCCTGGGACAAGGACCACGCGTCCGCACTGGTCGGCAAGACCACGTACTTCGTGCGGCGCACCTTCGGGAGCGGAGACCCGGGTCTGCTGATGGGTGATTCGGCCGCCAAGGAGGACACCATGAGGGGCACGGACCTCAAGTCGGGCGCGACCTCCCTGGACCCGAAGAAGACCGACGGTCCCCAGCGGCTGGTGGTAGGCCAGGTCGCGAGCACCGCGCAGGCGGTCACCTGCACCTGGAAGGACGGCTCGTCCACGGTGGCCCGCAGGGTGGCCGCGGGGGCCGACGTCAACAGCGGCGAGGCGACGATCCGCCCGGCGGCCGGCTCTCCGGACTACTGGTTCGTGTGCGTGGCCCCGGCGGGGAAGACCTACGAGTCGGCGGAGGTGACCACCGACTAGCGCTGCGGCAGGGCGAGTTGGCGGACCTTGCCGTGACGCGCGGCGGTCGACGTCCGTAGTCCACGTCCGCGGTCGACCGTCGCGATCGACGGCCCCGGAAAAGGGTTCGACGGCTTTCCGGGGCCCTGACACAGTGGCCCACCATGACGAACACGAACGTCGAGCCGGTGACCGCCGCGGACGTGCGGCTCATGCAGGGTCTGGCGCAGCGCGTCACCGCCACCCGCCAGGACCTGGTGAACGCCGAGGCCACGTTCGGCGAGCTGGCCTGGAACTGGGGCAAGGGGCAAGCCGACGACGACACGGGCGGCCGGCCGGGCCGTCAGTGGTTCTCCGGCGGGGACCTGGTGGCGTGGGGCTGGGCCCGCCTTCCGCACCGGTTGCGCCGGAACGACGGGTCGGTGAAGGACGTCACCGAGGCCTGTCTCACCTACCAGGTCCATCCCGACCACGCCGGGCTGATCGACGAGGTGATCGACTGGTACGACGACACGGCGGCGGGCATCGAGCGGACGGTGATGCCCAGCGCCGCCGACGAGTTCGCCCTGAAGCGATGGGCGGCGCACGGCTACGGGACCGACTCGGCCGCGCTCGGCGACACGGGTTCCTGGACCCAGCTCAACGAGCGGGACCTCACCGACCTGGAACAGCCGGTACTTCCAAGGGGGTTCGGTTTCCGCACCGCCGACGAGGTCGGCCCCGAGGCCGCGGTCCAGGCCCACCTGGACGCCTGGGCCCCCTCGGCATACACGGTCAAGAGCTACGAGGGAGTCCGGCGGTCACCGGGATACCGCGGCGACCTGCACATCCTGGTGGAAGCGCCGGACGGCACGATGGCCTCCTCGACCGTCATGTGGCTCGACGAGGCGAACAGGACGGCGGAGTTCGAGCCGGTCGGAACGCACCCGGCCCACCGGCGCCAGGGGTTGGCCAGGGCGATGCTCCTGCACGGGATGCACCGGGCGCGCACGGCCGGCGCCACACAGGCGACGGTCGCGTGCCTGGGCGCACCGGGGCATCCCCGGGCACGCGGGCTCTACTACGGCCTCGGATTCCGGGAGTTGTCGCGGGACGCGCCGCTGGTCAAGGGGGCGAGTGCGGGCTGAGGGTTTAGGGCTGGGGGCTGGGCGGTGCCGTGGTCGGCTCCGGCTCCGGTGGCGGGCCCGGGCGATGTTCTTGTGTACCAGGGGGCTCTGCGCGGCTATGCCCGGTCCATGAGGTCGAGGACTCGCTGCCCACGTGGGGCTGTCGCCGGATCTGGTTCCTCGGAAGCGCCAGTTGCCATGCTTTGACCGCCAACCGCAAGAAGAAGGGCCGTCGGCATGGTCGGGACTGCCGTCCTGGTGGCCCTTGGGTGGGGTGCCGGCACAGTTTTGACCTGCCTCCGGTATGGCGTCCTTCCGGTGTCGACTCCCGTTCCGTACAGGGGAGTTGACGGGGTTCGCGTGAGCGTTCCGGGTGGGTGGTGACCTGGGCTTTCGGGTCGGCCGCTTCTACGATCGGTGCCTCGGAGAGGGGGGCGGGTGGACAGGGTGGACAGGGTGGACAGGAACCAGCGTGGGCGTGACATACGCACGGTCGACGACGTACTCCGGCTTCTGGACGGGCTGTTCGCGCCGGAGGCCGATCGGTGGACCTCCGGGGCGGCCTCCTGGTGGGACGGGTTCTATGCCGACCGTGACAAGCCGGTGCCGTTCTTCGTGGCGAAGCCGGACGAGAACCTGGTCGGGTATCTCGACCGGGGGCTGATAGCCGAGGGCGGCCGCGCTCTGGACCTGGGGTGCGGCCCGGGGCGCAACGCCCTTCAACTGGCTGCGCGGGGCTTCGAGGTGGACGGTGTGGATCTGTCGCCGACGGCTGTCGCGTGGGCGGAGGAGCGGGCGCGGGACAGGGGGAAGGGGCTGGTGGGGGAGGGGCGGGAGGGGGTGGGGGTGGGGGAGGGCCCCCAGGTTCGCTTCCACTGCGGGGACGTGTTCGCCCTCGCCGGTACCGAACTCCCCGGCCCCTACGACCTCGTCTACGACTCCGGGTGTTTCCATCACCTGCCCCCGCACCGGCGCATCAGCTACCTCGCCCTGCTGGACCAAGTCCTCGCCCCCGGTGGGCACTTCGCGCTCACCTGTTTCGCGGCGGGCGGGATGGGGTCCGAGCTGCCCGACGCCGATCTCTATCGCGGGTCCGGGTTGCAGGGCGGGTTGGCCTACACGGCGGATGAACTGCGCTGGATATTCGGGGAGTTGGAGGAGGTCGAGGTGCGTCGGATGCGTGCTGAACCGGCCGGATCGCCTTGGTTCGGGGAGGGGTTCCTCTGGACGGCGTTGTTCCGCCGGGGCCGGGAGTCGGACTGACGGAGGGCTACAGCCAGCCCTGTTGCCGGGCCTCCCGCACCGCCTCCATGCGGTTGCGGGTGCCCGTCTTGCCGATGGCCGACGAGAGGTAGTTGCGCACGGTGGACTCGGAGAGATGGAGCTTCGTGGCGATGTCGGAGACCGTCGCCCCGTCCACCGAGGCCTTGAGGACATCGCACTCGCGGGCGGTCAGCGGGTTCGGGCCGGCGCTCAGCGCGGCGGCGGCCAGCGCCGGGTCGATGACCGTCTCGCCGGTCAGGGCACGGCGGATCGCGGCGGCGAGGTCCTCCACGGGGCCGTCCTTCACCAGGAAGCCCGCCGCGCCCGCCTCCATCGCCCGGCGCAGATAGCCGGGGCGCCCGAAGGTCGTGAGGATCAACACCCGGCAGTCCGGGGCCTGTTCGCGGAGTTCGGCGGCGGCGTCCAGGCCGCTCATGCCGGGGAGTTCGATGTCGAGGAGGGCGACGTCGGGGCGGTGGGTCAGGGCGGCGTCCACGATCGTGTCACCCCGCCCGACCTGGGCGACGACCTCCAGGTCCGGCTCCATGCCGAGCAGCAGGGCGAGGGCGCCGCGCATCATGCCCTGGTCCTCGGCGAGCAGCACTCTGACGGACTTGGCGGGCCGGTGATCCCGGGGCATCTCATCCACGGGGCAAGGGTAAGGCCCAGGGGGACCCGGGGCGGTTATCAAAAACTCTTCATTGTTCGCGTCCGCGAGTCTTGACGGTCCCCGGCTGCGGGCAAACAATCGCCTCGGCATTCCGCAATCCCCTTGGAATTTCCCGTACCGGGCCGATTCCGGAAACCTTTCGACAACCTTTCGGCAGTTCGACATTTCGATCGCGAATGGGTTCGGTATATCGATCGAACAACGTCCGGTATATCGGACAAAACTCGATGTCCCCCCCGGTGCTCGCACCGTCCACCCGCACCGCCCTACCAGGAACAGAAGAGGTGCACCGTGTTCTTGAGATTCCTCCGCACCCGGCCGCGCCGGCTGAGAAACGCCACCCTGGCCGCACTGTCCGCGCTCGTGACCGTCGTCGCGCTGGCCGTCGGCGTGCCGCAGGCCTCGGCGGCCACCTCGCTGCCGTGCGACATCTACGCCACCGCCGGCACGCCCTGTGTCGCCGCGCACAGTCTCGTCAGGGCGCTCTACTCGTCGTACAACGGCTCGCTGTACCAGGTGCAGCGGGCCTCCGACAGCGCCACCGCGAACATCGGCCTGCTGGCGGCCGGCGGGTATGCCAACGCGGCGGCGCAGGACTCGTTCTGTGCCGGTACGACGTGCATCATCACCAAGATCTACGACCAGTCCGCGCGCCACAACGACCTCACGATCGAGGGCGCGGGCGGGGCCGGCGTCGCCGATGTCGGGGCGCCCGCGGACGCGCTGCCGGTGACGGTCGGCGGGCATCAGGTCTACGGCCTGGAGATCTCGGCCGGCATGGGCTACCGCGACAACTCCACCTCGGGCGTGGCCACCAACGGCGCCGCCGAGGGGATGTACATGGTGACCTCGGGCACCCACGTCAACGGCAGCTGCTGCTTCGACTACGGCAACGCCGAGACCAACAACCAGGACACCGGCAACGGTCACATGGACGCGATCAACTTCGGTACCGAGTGCTGGTTCTCGCCCTGCTACGGCGGGGGCCCCTGGGTGCAGGCCGACCTGGAGAACGGGCTGTTCCAGTCGGACTCCGGGTACAGCAAGAACACGGCGAACACCGGCACCGGGGCGATACCGTTCGTCACCGCTTTGCTGAAGAACAACGGTCAGGACCATTTCGCGCTGAAATACGGAAACGCGCAGTCGGGGAGTCTCACGACCACCTATTCCGGGGGTGAACCCACCACGAGTGGTTACTCGCCCATGCATCAGGAGGGCGCGATCGTCCTCGGCACCGGCGGGGACAACAGCAACGGCTCCATCGGCTCGTTCTTCGAGGGCGTCATGACCGCGGGCATCCCGACCGACGCGGCCGACAACTCCGTACAGGCCAACATCGTGTCCGTCGGCTACGGCGGCTCGACCGGCACCACCGGGACGCTGGCGGCCGGTTCGGAGATCTCGCTGCGCGCGACCACCTCGTGCTGCACCGCCGACTACATCCGCCACCAGAACAACGCGGCGGTCCTCTCGGCCATCACGTCCAGCAGCGCGGCGCTCGACAAGGGCGACGCCACCTGGATCGTCCGCAGGGGCCTCGCCGACAGCTCCTGCTATTCGTTCGAGTCGCGGAACTACCCCGGCGACTTCCTGCGGCACTACAACTACCAGCTCTACCGACAACCCATGGTCGGCACAACGCAGTTCAGACAGGACGCCACGTTCTGCGCGTCGACCGGCAAGAGCGGCACGGGCAGCTCGTTCGCGTCGTACAACTACCCGGCCAGATACCTCCGGCACTACAACTACAACGTCTACATCGCGAGCGACGGTGGCTCGAACGCCTTCGACAGCGCCACCTCGTGGACGGACGACGTGAGTTGGGCGGTCACGGCTCCCTGGGCGCCGTAGCCGCGGTAGTCGTAGCCACCACAGAGGACGCCAACTCCACGGCCTCCACCGGGAGTTCGGCGGTGACCGTGAAACCGCCGCGCGGCGACGGGCCGGCCCGCAAGGAGCCGCCCGCCGTCGCGAGGCGTTCGGTCAGGCCCTTCAGACCGGTTCCGCCGATGCCGATGCCCTCGGCGGGACCGTCCGCCGCCGCCCCTCCGTCTCCGGGTCCGTCGTCCGCGACCGTCAGACGGATGCGGTCCAGGACGCCGTCGAGGGTGATCTCGCAGCGGGTCGCGCCGCTGTGCCGTACGACGTTGGTGACCGCCTCGCGGACCACCCAGCCCAGCAGGGCCTCGTTCTGCGGGGTCAGGGGCGGGCCCGACTGGCGGACCACCGGGTCGATGTCGGCGGCGGACAGGGCGGAGCGGGCGCGGTCCAGTTCGGTGGCGAGGCTGCCCTCGCGGTAGCCGGTGACGGCCTCGCGGATCTCGGTGAGCGCCTGCCGGCCCACGGCCTCGATGTCGGTGATCTGGTCGAGCGCGGCCTCCATGTCGCGGGGTGCGAGGCGCCGGGCCGCCTCCGACTTCACGACGATCACCGAGAGGGTGTGCCCGAGCAGGTCGTGCAGGTCGCGGGAGAACCGCATCCGTTCCTTCTCGACCGCGCGGCGGGCCAACTCCTCGCGGGCGGCGCGCAGTTCGCGTACGGCTTCGGAGAGGGAGAGGATCGCCGCGGTCACCATCGTCGACAGGAACGTGCCGTAGGCGACGTTGATCGCGTCCCAGCCCGACCGGTACACGGAGACCGCGGCGGCGAGTGCGGTCAGCGCGAGGCCGACCTGGCCGAGGCGCGGGCCCCGCACGACGGCTCCCGTGGCGAGGCCGAGCAGCGGGAAGAAGTAGAGCCAGCTGCCGCCGTAGCCGAGGGCGAGGCCGCAGGTGATCAGGCCCATCACGACCAGGGCCACCAGGGTCGAGACCGCCGTCCGCTTCTCCTTCACGAAGGAGCGGAACACGACATAGATGTAGAGGGAGTTGAAGGCGAACAGGCCCAGGCCGCCGATCCAGGGGTTGGAGGTCTTGCCCTGGAGGAGGTTGGAGAAGGAGCCCATGCCCATCAGCAGCCACGGCAGCAGGGAGAAACCGGTCGGCGGCGGGCCCGGGTTCTCGGGCCACTCGCCCTTGCGGCGCGCCTCCTTCTGCGCGGTCTTGAACTCCGCCATGTCGGCCTTCCACTGGGCCCGCGCGGCGCGCCAGTGCTGTACCTGGCAGGTGATCCCTCGCATCCAGGACATCTCACTCGCTCCCCCGGTCACACGGTCCGCCCGGTCCGGCGGTACGCCAGCACAGCGTACGAACCGAACGCGAACAGCCAAGCCGTCAGGACCACGATCGCGCCGAGCGCCGGGGCGTGCCCGTCGGCGACGGAGGTGCCGAGCTCGGCGAAGCGGTTGGTCGGGGTGTAGTCGGAGATCGCGCGCAGCCAGCCCGGGAAGAGGCTGATCGGGAACCACAGGCCGCCGACCACCGCGAGCCCCATGGTGCAGGCCATGTTCGCGACGCCGGTGGTCTGGGAGGTGAGCCCGTAGCCGTTGCCGAGGCCGAGCAGGGTGAAGGGGATCGAGCCGAGCCACAGCAGCAGCGCGATCGCCGCCCACTGCCAGGCGTCCAGCCGTACGCCGTTGACCAGTCCGCCCGCCGCGAGCACGGCGACGATCGCGGGCAGCACGGTCACCGAACCGGTCAGCGCCCGGCCGAGGACGACCTGGCGCGGGGTCATCGGGGTCACCCGCAGTTGCCGCAGCCACCCGATCGCCCGGTCCTCGGCGACCCCGCCACCGGTGTTGAGCGCGGAACCGACCGCGCCGTAGGCGGCCATGCCGACCATCGCCGTGGCCTTGTAGCCGCTGTCGTCACCACCGAGGTTCGTGAACAGCAGGTACATCATCACGGGCATCGCGATCCCGCCGATCACGAAGCCGACGTCGCGCAGGGTCCGGCGTACTTCGAGGCGCAGGTAGTCGAACATCACACCGTCTCCAGTTCGGGTTCGAGTTCGGGTGCCGTCAGTGCGAGGAACGCGTCGTCGAGGGACGCCGGGCTGACCTCCAGGCCGTGGATCGCGTCCAGGTCCGCCAGTGCGCGCACGGTCGCGTCCGAGTCGTCGGTGCGCAGCAGGGCGCGGTCGCCGCGTACTTCGACGGTCCGTACGCCGGGCAGCAGGCGCAGACCCCCGGTGGCGCGGCCGGCCAGGTCGAAGGAGACGAGGCTGCCGCCGGCCGCCCGCTTGAGCTGCTCGCCGGTGCCGTCCGCGACGATCCGGCCGCGGTCGATGACGACGATCCGGTCGGCGTGCGCGTCGGCCTCCTCCAGGTAGTGCGTGGAGAACAGGACGGTGTGCCCGCGCCGCGCGTACGCCCGCATCGACTGCCAGAACGCGTGCCGCGCCTCCACGTCCAGCGCGGCGGTCGGCTCGTCGAGGACGATCAGCGACGGGTTCCCGGCCAGCGCCACGGCGAACCGCACCCGCTGCGTCTGTCCGCCCGACAGCCGGTCCACCCGCCGCCCGGCCAGCTCGCCGATACCGGCCAGCTCCAGGGCCTGCGTCACGGGCATCGGCGCCGGATAGCGCCGGGCGACGAACGCGACCAGCTCGCCGACGGTGACCCGGGGCACCGCCCGCGCCTCCTGCAACATGGCTCCGACCAGGCCGTTCCGTACGGCCGACTCCGGTTCCGCGCCGAACAGTTCGACCGTGCCCGCGTCGGGCGCGTTCAGCCCGAGCAGCAGCGAGATCGTCGTCGACTTGCCCGCGCCGTTGCGGCCGAGCAGCGCGACCGTCTCGCCGCGCCCGATCTCCAGGTCCACACCGTCCACGGCCCGCACCGCGCCGAAGGACTTGACCGCCCCCGCGAAGGACACGGCACGCTCTGCCCCACCTGTCTGTGTCATGGCTACGACGCTACGGATCCGCACCCCTCGCCCGGCAGATGCGCTTGTACGGACTAGGGCAGGACAAATGTCACGGGCGCCGGAACGGATGCAGGAACGGATGCAGGAACGGACGCCGGAACAGATGCCGGTGCCGACACCCACCTGACGCACCGTCAGGAGCCTTCACAAGTTCGGGGCGCTCGGCTATACAGAAGGGCGCCGGACTGGAACGCGTTCTAGGTCGGCCCGTGACGACCTCGGTGCGGCCGACGGTGCGGACGGCCGCACCGAGGTCTTCGACCACCGGCGATCAGGAGCCCCATGCCCATCGACGCAGCCCAGGCCCTCGCGGCCGAACCCCGGACCGGCGAGATCTCCTGGAACACCAAGGACGTCCAGCTCTACCACCTCGGTCTCGGCGCGGGCACCCCCGCGACCGACCCCGACGAGCTGCGCTACGCCCTGGAGTCCCGGCTGCACGTCCTGCCGAGTTTCGCCACCGTCGCGGGCAACGGCTCACCCGGTGTGATCAGCGGCCTGTCCATGCCCGGCATCGAGGTCGACCTCGCCCGCGTCCTGCACGGCGGCCAGTCCCTGCACCTGCACCGCCCGATCCCGGCCCAGGGCACCGCGACCAGCACCGGCAGGATCGCCGCCGTCTACGACAAGGGCAAGGCGGCCGTCCTCGTCATGCGCACCGAAGTCGCCGACGCCGACGGCCCGTTGTGGACCAACGACGCGCAGATCTTCGTACGGGGAGAGGGCGGCTGGGGCGGCGACCGCGGCCCCTCCGCCCGCCTCGAACCGCCGACGGGCGAGCCCGACAAGGTGGTCGAGCGGCACATCCGCGAGGACCAGGCCCTCCTCTACCGCCTCTCCGGCGACTGGAACCCGCTGCACGCCGACCCCGAGTTCGCCAAGGTCGCCGGCTTCGACCGGCCCATCCTGCACGGCCTGTGCACCTACGGCATGACGCTCAAGGCGGTCGTCGACACGCTGCTCGGCGGCGATGTGAGCCGGGTGCGCGGGTACGACACACGGTTCGCCGGAGTGGTGTTCCCCGGCGAGACGCTGCGCATCCGCATGTGGCGGCAGGGTGAGACCGAAGTGCGGGTCGCGGTGAGCGCCGTAGAACGGGACGACGCGCCCGTACTCGCGGACACGATCGTCCAACACTCCTGAGCCAGGCCAGACTTGAGGGGAGCCGCATCATGCTCGCAGCCGTACTGCACGAGATAGGCCAGGACAAACTGGAGGTCCTCGACGACGTCGAGGCCGTGGGATTCGGGCCCGGCCGGGTCAGGATCCGGGTGCGCGCCACGGGGCTGTGCCACTCGGACCTGTCCGCGATGGCCGGCGTACTGCCACAGCCCGCGCCCTTCGTCCCCGGACACGAGGGGGCCGGCGAGATCCTCGAAGTCGGCGAGGGCGTGGCCCACTTGAAGCCCGGTGACCGGGTCGTCGTCTGCTGGCTGCCGGCCTGCGGGGTGTGTCCCGCCTGCAAGCGCGGCCAGACCCAGCTGTGCCTGGCCGGGTTCATGAACGCGGGCACCCCCAACTTCAAGCGCCCCAGCGGAGATGTCTTCGGCTTCGCGGGCACCGGCACCTTCGCCGAGGAGGTCGTCGTCGACGCGGGCTGCGCCGTACCGATCCCCGACGACGTGCCCTTCGACATCGCCGCCCTCATCGGCTGCGGGGTCACCACCGGACTCGGCGCCGCCCTCAACACCGCCGACGTGGAGGCCGGTTCGTCGGTCGCCGTGATCGGCTGCGGGGGCGTCGGCATCTCCGCGATCCAGGGTGCCCGGCTCAAGGGCGCCGCCGAGATCGTCGCCGTCGACCCGGTCGCCTCCCGCCGCGAGGCCGCCCTCAAGTTCGGTGCGACGAAGGCGATTTCACCGGACGAGCTGCCCGACGCCAAGCAACAGGTCACCGGCGGCGAGGGCTTCGACTACGTCTTCGAGGTCGTCGGCCGCTCCGCCACCGCCCGCACCGCCTACGAGAACACCCGGCGCGGCGGCACCCTCGTCGTCGTCGGCGCGGGCGCCCTCGACGACTACCTCCAACTCAGCATGTTCGAGCTGTTCTTCGACGAGAAGCGCATCCTGCCCTCGATGTACGGCGGGGGAGACGTGCTGCGTTCCTACGAGCGGACGATCGCCCTGTGGCGGGCGGGCCGTGTCGACCTGGAGAGCCTGATCACCCATCGCGTGCCGTTGGCCGACATCAACGAGGCCCTCGACCAGATGCGCCAGGGGACGGCCCTGCGTACGTGCATCGAGATCTGAGGGCCGGGTATGTCGTTGCCACTTGAGGGACTTGCCGCGATCGTCACCGGCGCCGGACGCGGCCTGGGCCGGGCCGAGGCGCTGGAGCTCGGCCGGCTCGGCGCGGCCGTCGTCGTCAACGACTACGGACAGCCGGGCCGGGACGGCTCCGGCGAGGCCTCCGCGGGCCCCGCCGAACGGGTCGCCGCCGAGATCCGCGAGGCGGGCGGCCGGGCCGTCGCCCACACCGGGGACGTGGCCGACTTCCAACAGGCCGCCGAACTGGTCGAGTTGGCGATCGCCGAGTTCGGCAGGCTCGACATCCTCGTCAACAACGCGGGCATCCTGCGCGACCGCATGGTCTTCTCCATGACGGAGGGCGAGTGGGACGCGGTGATCCGGGTCCACCTCAAGGGCCACTTCAACACGACCCACTTCGCCGCAGCACACTGGCGCGAGCGGTCCAAGGCGAGCGGTGCGCCGGTGTACGGGCGGATCGTGAACACCTCGTCCGAGGCATACCTGGCCGGTTCGGCGGGACAGCCCAACTACGCGGCCGCGAAAGGCGGAATCGTCGGCCTGACCACCTCCACGGCCCTCGCCCTCGCCAAGTACGGCGTCACCGCGAACGCCATCTGCCCGCGCGCCCGCACCCGGATGACCGAGGACGTCTTCGCCGGTTTCCAGGAACCCGACGACGGCCTCGACCCCCTCGCGCCCGAGCATGTCGCCCCGCTCGTCGGCTACTTGGCCTCACCCGCCGCCGAACGCATCAACGGCCAACTGCTCGTCGTCCACGGCGGCATGGTCGCGATCGTCGAACGCCCGCACGTCCAGGCCAAGTTCGACAGCAAGCAGGACGTCTTCAGCTACGACGAGCTGGACGCCGTACTCACTCCGCACTACGCGCGGCGGCCGGACGGCGAGACGTTCGCGGCGGCGGAGGTGCTCGGGCTCAAGCGGGAGCCGGACGGAGCGTAGAAGTCGCAGGAGCCGTAGGAACGCGGCGGCCCCGCTCGTCGGAAGACGGGCGGGGCCGTGTCGTGCTCGGCGACGCAAGGCGCCTGACGTGTCGTCAGACGGACGCGTACCGGGACTGCTCGGACTGCTCGGACGGCTTGCGGTGCCGGCCGTGGGCGGCCGCATCGCCGTCCTGGACCGAAACCGGGCCCCGGTGCTTGCCGCGACCGGAGGCGTCGTGTGTGTCGGCAGACATGGTCTGCGCGGTGTTCGAGTCGTTCATCGGAAAGTTCACCCCGTAGCAACATGATCCTTCATACAGCCCGGCGATCTTATCCAGCCGTTCCCGGGGTGAAGCGAGGCGGATTGCCGTCCGGAACGACTTCGTTACCGAGCCGCACCACTTTGTTACCCGACGGCCACCCGGCCTTTGAGCGGAGCCTCCCGCAAGGGCACCGGACGCGGTGCCACCGGCACCGGAGGATCCGGTTCGGACGGCTCGGGCGCGGCCTCCCCAGGCGCGCCCACCGTCCCGTCCCGAACCGGATCCTCCGGGCGTGTTTCCCCCGTACCCCCCGCAGCCGCAGGGGCCCCCACCCCTGGGCTCCCCGCGTCCCCCGTTCCCCCCGCCCCCCTGGGCACCGCGAACCGCGCCACACCGCACGGCACTTCCCGTGTGGCGTACGGCAGTCGCAGCACCCCGTCCTCGGTCCACAGCCCGGCGCCCGCCAACCAGCCCTCGGGCGCCGGGAGTTGCAGCAACTGCCGCTCGGCGGGCCGCCATACGGCGAACCAGGTGCCGGCCGGTCCGTCGACGCGCAGCGCCACCCCGCAGTTCTCCGGCATCAGCACCTGCCCCGGCTGGATCGCGAACGGCGTCACCGTGCAGTCCGGCAGCCGCAGGCACTCCGGGAACCGCACCGGCAGCGTGGAGCCGACCACCCCCCAGCCCAGCCGCTCCCCCCGCCCGGGTGCCGGCGCGTCCGAGCCGATGAGGAGCAGGCCGCTGTCGGGATCGGCCGCCAGCAGCCGGTCGTCGCTGTCCGCCGCGATCTGCAGCAGCGGCGACACCTCGCCGTCCCGCTCCAGGTCGACCACGATCGCCTTGGTCCGCCCGCCGACCTCCCGGTCGAGGGCCAGCATCCGTCCCGCCCGGTCCAGCCAGACCCCGCCCGAACACCGCCCCGGGACCATCGCGAGATGCTCCGGTCCGAAGGCCCCGCCCGCCACCAGCCACACGGCGGTCGAGCGCCGGCCCACGGCGAGGGCGTACGCCTTCTCGCCCCCCGGCGCCGGCGGCAGCAGCCGCAGCCGGGTGTCCTGGTCCGGGCACTCGATCGCGCCGAGCAGCAGCTCACCGGTGCCCGGGCCGGTCGGGTAGAGCAGCGAGAACGCGTGCCGCCCGTCCACCAGCCGCCGGATGAGCACCCGCCCGTCGCCCATCGGCTGCACCTCGGTACCGGGCTCCTCCGGCTGGTTGCCGGGCAGCGGCACCGCGTACGGCTCGGGGCCGTCCAGCGTCCACCGTTCCGGGAACAGACAGTCGCCGGCCGGCGCGAGGCGGGCGGCGTACGCCCCGTCCGCGGTGATCGCACACTCGGTGCCATCGATCCGCGTCTCCCCGCACTCGTCCCCGTCCTCGTCCGCCGCCGTGGGCTCGATCGCACAGGCCGTCATGGTTCGGTCACCTCCGGCGACGAAACTAGTTTTCGCACGTACGGACGTGGGACCGATGAGCAGCCGCTTCACCAATAAGGGTGGCCAAGTAACGATTCGCCTGAGGAAACCGGGGCGGGTGTGCTGAACGGGGCCGTAGGCCCGCATACGGCCGCTTCAGCGGTTCAGCCGATCGGTCCAGCCAGGTAGCCTTTCCCCGTGCCCCGTCAGTCCGTACCCCGCCTGTCCGAAGTCATCGCCGCGCTGGAGAACCTGTGGCCCGCCGAGCGGGCCGAGTCCTGGGACGCGGTCGGCACCGTCGTGGGCGACCCGGACCAGGACGTCACGCGCGTGCTGTTCGCCGTGGACCCCGTGCGCGAGATCGTCGACGAGGCCGTGAAGCTGGGCGCCGACCTGCTGGTCACCCACCACCCCCTCTACCTGCGCGGTACGACCACGGTCGCGGCCTCCACCTTCAAGGGCCGCGTGGTGCACACCCTGATCAAGCACGACATCGCGCTGCACGTCGCCCACACCAACGCCGACCGCGCCGACCCGGGAGTCTCCGACGCCCTCGCGGGCGCGCTCGACCTCAGGGTCGTAGGACCGCTCGTACCGGACCCGACCGACCCGGAAGGCCGTCGGGGCCTGGGCCGCATCTGCGAGCTGGACCACCCGCTGACCGTCCGCGAGCTCGCGGCCCGCGCCGCCGAACGCCTGCCCGCGACCGCGCAGGGCATCCGTGTCGCGGGCGACCCCGAGGCCCTGGTCCACCGGATCGCGGTCAGCGGCGGCTCCGGCGACAGCCTCTTCGACGACGTACGAGCGGCAGGCGTGGACGCCTTCCTGACCGCGGACCTGCGCCACCACCCGGTCTCCGAGGCCCGCGCCCAAGACTCTCAGACCTCTCAGAACCCTCTCGCGCTGCTCGACGCGGCGCACTGGGCCACCGAGTGGCCCTGGTGCGAGCTGGCCGCCGCCCAGCTCGACGAGATCTCCGACCGCGAGGGATGGGACCTCAGGGTCCACGTCTCCAAGACGGTCACCGACCCCTGGACCGCCCACGCGGCGTCCACCACCACACCTGACCCCATGGGAGCCCCCAACTGAACGCCGCGCCCGCCGACCAGATCCGACTCCTCGACGTCCAGGCCCTCGACGTACGCCTGTCGCAGCTCGCGCACAAGCGCAACTCCCTGCCCGAGCACGCCGAGATCGACTCGCTGACCAAGGACCTCACCCAGCTGCGCGACCTGCTCGTGGCCGTGCAGACCGAGGAGAGCGACTGCGCCCGTGAGCAGACCAAGGCCGAGCAGGACGTGGACCAGGTGCGCCAGCGCGCCACCCGCGACCAGCAGCGCCTCGACTCGGGTGCCGTCACCTCGCCCAAGGACCTGGAGAACCTCCAGCGCGAGATCGTCTCCCTCGCCAAGCGGCAGGGCGACCTGGAGGACATCGTCCTGGAAGTCATGGAGCGTCGTGAGTCCGCGCAGGAGCGCACCGCCGAACTGACCGAGCGGGTCGGTTCCGTGCAGGGCAGGATCGACGACGCGACCGCCCGCCGCGACGCCGCCTACGAGACCCTCGACGCCGATGAGGCCACGGCCGAGAAGGAGCGCGAGGTCGTCTCGGCCACCATCCCCGCGGACCTCCTGAAGCTCTACGACAAGCTGCGCCAGCAGCAGGGCGGCATCGGCGCGGCCAAGCTGTACCAGCGCACCTGCCAGGGCTGCCGCCAGGAGCTGGCCATCACCGACTTCAACGAGGTCCGCGCGGCGGCCCCCGACACGGTGGTCCGCTGCGAGAACTGCCGCCGCATCCTGGTGCGTACGTCCGACTCGGGTCTGTAAGGAGCTTGCGGCGTGCGGGAGTTCATCGTCGAGGCCGACGGCGGTTCCCGGGGCAACCCGGGTCCCGCGGGCTACGGCAGCGTGGTCATCGACGCGACGACGGGGGAGACGCTGGCGGAGGCGGCCGAGTACATCGGCGTCGCCACGAACAACGTCGCCGAGTACCGGGGCCTGTTGGCCGGCCTCCGCACGGCTCACGCCCTGGACCCCGCGGCCCGCATCCACGTCCGCATGGACTCCAAGCTGGTCGTCGAGCAGATGTCGGGCCGCTGGAAGATCAAACACCCCGACATGAAGCCACTGGCGGCACAGGCGGGCGGGGTCTTCCCGCCGGACCAGGTCACGTACGAGTGGATCCCCAGGGCCGAGAACAAACACGCGGACCGCTTGGCCAACGAGGCGATGGACGCGGGCAAGCGCGGCGAGCAGTGGATCGCAGGCGCAGCTCAGACACCTAAGGGGCGCGGGGAACTGCGCGACCAGCCCCCACCGGCCGCAACTGTGACCCCTGCCAAAGCCATCGCAGATACCCGCGCAGCCCGCAACGTAGCGACCCCCAGCGCAGGTTGGGCCCCCGCGGACATGGGCGCCCCCGCAACCTTCGTCCTCCTCCGCCACGGCGAAACCCCCCTCACCCCCCAGAAGCGCTTCTCAGGCAGCGGCGGCACCAACCCCTCCCTCTCGCCCGTCGGCCAGGACCAAGCCACCCGAGCCGCAACCACGTTGGCGGCCCGAGGCACGATCCAGCACATCATCGCGTCCCCCCTTACCCGGACCAGAGAGACCGCCGCAGCCGTAGCGGAGCGCCTCGGTCTCGACGTGACGATCGAAGAGGGCCTGCGTGAAACGGACTTCGGCGCCTGGGAGGGCCTCACCTTCGGCGAGGTACGTGAGCGCTACCCCGACGACCTGACCACCTGGTTGGCCGACCCCACGGCCCAACCCACAGGCGGAGGCGAGAGCTTCGCGGACACGGCAACCCGAATCGCCGCCACCCGGGACAAGCTCACCGCGGCCTACGCGGGCCGCACCGTCCTGCTCGTCACCCACGTCACCCCGATCAAGACGTTCGTCCAACTCGCCCTGGGCGCCCCGCCGGAGTCCCTGTTCCGCATGGAACTGTCGGCGGCATCGATCTCGGCCGTGGCGTACTACGCGGACGGCAACGCGAGCGTACGGCTCTTCAACGACACGTCCCACCTACGCTGAGCGCAGGGCCGCCGCCTCCCGGGCCAGCGCCTCGATCCGCCCCCAGTCCCGCGCGGCCACCGCATCCGCCGGGATCATCCAACTCCCGCCCACACAACCGACGTTGGGCAACGCCAGGTATTCCGGCGCGGAGTCGACCCCTATCCCACCGGTAGGACAGAACCGCGCCTGCGGCAACGGCCCGGCCAGCGACCTGAGATACGCCGTACCGCCCGCGGCCTGAGCCGGGAAGAACTTCATCTCCCGCACCCCGCGCTCCAGCAGCGCGACAACCTCGGACGTGGTCGACACCCCCGGCAGGAACGGCACCCCGGACCCCTGCATCGCCTCCAGCAGCATGTCCGTCCACCCGGGACTCACGAGAAACCGCGCCCCCGCCCCCACGCACTCCTTCACCTGCCCCGGAGTCAGCACGGTCCCCGCCCCGACCACGGCCCCAGGCACCTCACCCGCGATCGCCCGCAAGGCGTCCAGCGCGCCCGGCGTCCGCAAGGTCACCTCGATCGCCGGCAGCCCCCCGGCCACCAGGGCCCGCGCGAGCGGTACGGCATCGGCGACGTCCTCGATGACGACGACGGGCAGCACGGGAGCGAGATCGAGCAGGGAGGAGGGAGCCATGGCCTCATCTTGCCGAGGCGATGCAGTACACGCAAAGCCCATTGCGCACACTGCAACGAGTCCTCGGCCTTACCGATCGGGCGGGGTGCTCAGTGAATCTCGTCCACCAGCACGTCCAGCGCCCAGGCCCGCCCCGCGTGCGTGGGCGCCTCCGCCTCCACCTCGTACCCCAGGTCCCGCAACGCCTCCACCAGCTCACCCGGCGTCCCCGGCGCGGCCGACGCGGCCAGCAGACTCCGCACGATCCGCCCCTTCGTCGCCTTGTTGAAGTGGCTGACGACCTTCCGGGTCGGCGCGTGCAGCACCCGTACGGTCGCCGTCCGCCCCGCGACCTCGCCCTTCGGCTTCCACGCCCCCGCGTACGCCGAGGACCGCAGATCGAGGACGAGCCCGTCCCCGGCGACCTCGGGCAGCACGGCCGCCATCGGCGCCCGCCAGTGCGCGCCCAGCGCCCCGAGCCCCGGCAGCCGTACCCCCATCGAGCAGCGGTACGACGGGATCCGGTCCGTCACGCGCACCGCGCCCCACAGCCCGGAGAACACGAGCAGCGAGCGCGCGGCCCGCTTCTTCGCGGCCGGTTCGAGGGAGGCCAGGTCGAGGGCGTCGTAGAGGACACCCGTGTAGATCTCCCCGGCGGGCCGCGCGCCGGCCGTGCGCAGGTCGACGTTCTTCGCGATCTCGCCGCGCAGGCCCTCGCTCAGGCCGAGCACCTCGCGTGCCTTGTCCTCGTCGGCCGCGCACAGGTCGACGAGTTCGTCGAGTACGGCGGCGCGGGCGTCGGCGAGTCCCGGCAGCGACAGCGACTCCGGCTTGAGGGGGGCACCGCGGCCGGAGGAGGCCTTGCCTTCGGAAGGAGGCAGCAGGACGAGCACGGCGGGTTTCTCCTTAGGGGACTTCTGGCTTATGTGGGGGCCTGCGCCAGCGTAAAGGGTGCGGGCCTGCGGATTGTGCCTACGCTCGTGTCATGCCCAGCCGCCGTATCCGGGTGACCGGCACCGCCGAAGCCCCGCTCCGCGCCGCCCTCGCCGCCCTGCGCACCGAACTCGGCGTACCCGAGACCTTCCCACCGGAGGTGCTCGCGGAGGCGGAACGCGCGGCGAAGTCCCCGGTGCCGCCCGCCGAGGACGCGACCGACATCCCCTTCTTCACCATCGACCCGCCCACGTCCATGGACCTGGACCAGGCGATGCACCTGTCCCGTAGGGGGAGCGGTTTCCGGGTCCGGTACGCCATCGCCGACGTCGCCGCCTTCGTGATCCCGGGCGGCGCGCTGGACGCGGAGGCCCACCGCCGCGTGACCACCCTCTACTTCCCCGACGAGAAGACCCCGCTGCACCCGCCCCTGCTGAGCGAGGGCGCCGCGAGCCTGCTGCCGGACGTGACCCGGCCGGCGGTGCTGTGGACGATCGACCTGGACGCGGACGGCCGTACGTCCGCCGTCGACGTCCGCCGGGCCCTCGTGCGCAGCCGGGCCAAACTCGACTACGCGACCGCGCAGCGGCGCATCGACGCGGGCACCGCGGAGGAGCCGCTCGCGCTGCTCAAGGACATCGGCGAGGCGCGCGAACGGCTGGAGGCCGAGCGCGGCGGCATCTCCCTCAACGTGCCCGAGCAGGAGATCGTCGAGCGCGACCACACCTACGAACTCGTCTACCGCGCCCCGCTCCCCGCCGACGGCTGGAACGCCCAGATCTCCCTCCTCACCGGCATGGCCGCGGCCGACCTGATGCTCACGCACGGCACGGGCGTCCTGCGCACCCTGCCCACCGCCCCGGACGGCGCGGTCGGCCGGCTCCACCGCACCGCGCACGCCCTGCACATCGACTGGCCGCACCACATGGCGTACGCCGAACTCATCCGCTCCCTCGACCCGCACCTCCCGCACCACGCGGCCTTCCTCCAGGAGTGCACGACACTGCTGCGCGGCGCGGGCTACACGGTCTTCCGCGACGGCAACCTCCCGCCCGTCACCACCCACGCGGCCGTCGCCGCCCCCTACACCCACTGCACAGCGCCCCTACGGCGGCTGGTCGACCGCTACGCCTCCGAACTCTGCCTCGCCCCCGGCTCCCCACCCGCCTGGGTTCTCGCCGGCCTCGACGCCCTCCCCAAACAGATGGCCGACGGCACCCGCCTCGCGGGCACCGTCGAGCGCGAGTGCGTCGACATCGTCGAGGCGGCGTTGCTGAAGGACCGCGTCGGCGACCTCTTCGACGGTTACGTGGTGGACGTCGAGGAACGCCAACCCACCGTGGGAAAAGTCCAGTTGGACACTCCGGCCGTCGTCGCCCGCCTCGAAGGCGGCATGACTCCACTGCCGCTGGGGGAGCGCCTGCGCGTCCGCCTCACCCAGGCGGACCCGGGGACGTCGAAGGTACGGTTCGCGCCCGCCTGACCGCGTGCAGATGGGCCTGAAGGGTCGCTACGACGAGTTCGGCGTCGTCGGCGTGGAAGTGGACGGTGTCGACCTCCCGCCGTCGGCCGAGGAGCGTGAAGTGGGTGACCGGCTCGGCGAGTTGAAGGGTGACGGAGGTGCGGAAGCCGACGGGAAGGTCGAGTTCGCCGTCGGACCGGCGTCGGGCCACCCGCAACTCGCCCTCGGCGGAGGCGATATGACCCAGCGGGACGATCACGTCGGCGCGGGCGGCCCGCCGGAGCCGTAGCGCACGGGTGTCCGTGTCCAGCAGGTGCGGGCGGGCGACGGAGGACGCGTGCAGGGCGGCGACGGACGCGACCGCGAACAGGCCCAGGACCGGCACCACTTGGTGGAGCACCGGCCAGTCCTGCAGCAGCACCGACATGGTGAGCGTCTCCAGCACGCACGCGAGCGCCGACCCGGCCACCATGGCCCGTCGCGCCCGCTCATACCCGAACACCCGCCCGCCGCCTGCCCAGTTGGTCCTCATGGGGTCAGTGCAGATGCTGACGTCGGGGGAGTGTCAAGCGCCAAGGGGCGCGCCGAACCACAGCCGTAGAGCTTCCGTCGGATCGTCCTCGGTGCTGTCCGTGTCGGCCGCCCATGCCGTGATCCCGTCCGGGCGCACCAACAGCCCGGACAGCTCCGGGTGTTGCGGGGAGGTGGTGGTGAGGACGTCCACCAGACCCTCGTAACCGGCCGCGCGGGCACGGAGTTTGGGGTCGTCGGTGAGGTCGAGGAGGAGGGCGCGGCCGGTGTGGAGGTGGTCGGCGAGGTGGGTGGCATCGGCGAGTTCGAGGTCGGGGGCGCTGCGGCCGGTCAGGGGGTGGTCGCCGGGGAGGTCGTAGCGCTGCCAGACGCCGGAGATCTTCTTGACGAAGTGCGTCGTGCCGTCCACTGTCCCCGCGAGATCGGTGATCACCTCGCGCAGGGCGCGGGAATGGGGTTCGGGCCGCATCACCGCGATCTGGGCGCGCGTCCAGTCCAGCACCCAGGCGCCGATCGGATGCCGCTCCGCCGTGTAGGTGTCCAGCAGTTCCACCGGGGCCCGGCCGCTCACCACCAGGGCGAGCTTCCAGCCGAGGTTCATCGCGTCCCCGACACCGAGGTTGAGCCCCTGTCCGCCGAACGGCGAGTGCACATGCGCCGCGTCGCCCGCGAGCAGCACCCGGCCGGAGCGATAGGTGTCCGCCTGACGGCAGTTGTCGGTGAAGCGGGTCGAGGAGCGCACCTTGTGCACGGTGACGTCGACACCGGTCACCCGGCGCACACTTGCCTGCAACTCCTCGGTGGTGACAGGGGATTCGCGGTCGGCGGGCGGCCCGTCGAACTCGACGGTGAGCACCCGTCCCGGCATCGGACCGTACGCGTACGTCCCCACGTCGGTGGTGTTCCAGCCGCTCCGCAGCGGCTCGGTGCCGGTCATGTCGGCGATCGCCTGGTAGCCGGTGATCTCCGGTGCGGTACCCGGGAACCGGACCCCGGCGAGCTTGCGCACGAGGCTGCGGCCGCCGTCGCAGCCGACCAGCCAGCCGGCGCGGACGGTCCCCGGCGCGGAGCCGTCGGTGGGGGCGAGGTGCACGGTCACCCCCTCCTCGTCGGTGTCGAAGCCGGTCAACTCGACCTGCCTGCGCACCTCGACGCCGAGCCGGTCGGCGTGCCGGCCGAGCAGCCGCTCCAGCGGGGCCTGCGGGACGAGCCCGACGCGCTCGACCGGGCCGAGGTCCGCGAAGGCGGGGTCGGAGTCGTCGAGTAGATCGGCCCGCAGCATGATCCCGGAGAAGTGCCCGGCGAACCTCGGCGGCGGAACGGGAGTGGCGCTCTCGCTGCCGCCGTGCGCCCGTGTGAACTCCTTGAAGCGGTTCATCGCCTCCTCGTGCACCTGGGTCAGCTCGGGCAGCAGGCCCCGGCGGTAGAGGGCGACGGCGGTGGTGGAGTTGATGCCGCCCGCCTTGATCGTCTCGCTCACCTCGGCCAGCCGCTCCACCACCAGCACCCGCGCCCCGCCGAGGGTCAGCTCACTCGCCAGTACCAGCCCCACCGGACCGGCGCCGGCCACCACGACGTCGTAGTTCGTGTCGGTCTTCGTGTCAGTGTCCATGGCTAGAGTGTAGTCACTAAAAAATTATGTTCGCTACACTGTTCTCATGAACGATCGTGAGGGCGAGACCGAGCTCCCCCTGAGAGAGCGCAAGAAGCGGGCGACCCGGCAGCGGATCTCGAACGTCGCCACGGACCTGTTCAAGGCGCGGGGCTTCGACCAGGTCTCCGTGGCGGAGGTCGCGCGGGCCGCCGAGGTGTCGACGATGACCGTCTTCAACTACTTCCCGCGCAAGGAGGACCTGTTCCTCGACCGCATCCCGGAAGCGGTCGAGGTGCTCAGCGGGGCGGTACGCCACCGCGCCCCGGGCGAGACCCCGCTCGCCGCGTTGCGCCGCCTCTCGCTCGAACTCCGCGACCAGCACCACCCGTTGGCCGGCCCGAACGACGCCTTCCCGGCCTTCTGGCAGGTCGTGATCGACTCGCCGGCCCTGCGTGCCCGGGCCCGCGAAGGCCTGGAGGAGATCGAGAACGCCCTGTCCGACGCCCTCGCCGAGACCGCCCCGGACATCCCCGACCCCGCCCTGGCCGCGGCCCTGATCGTCGCCACGTACCGATCGGTGTACGTCACCACCGCGCGCTGCCTGCTCGCGGGCGAACGCGGGGAAGGGCCGGCCGAGGACCACCAGGTACGGATGACCGCGGCCTTCGACACACTGGAACGGGCGCTCACCCCGGCATGACAGGCGGCCCCGGCGCGTTGCACCCTGTGGAGAAGAGGGGGTGCGGCCGGTGAGCCCACGTGAGCAGGCACTGTGGACGAGGGCGAGACTGGGCCGTTGCGGCCCACCCCTCGACCTCCTGACCGCCCGCTTCGACCGGCATGTCTACGCTCCGCACGCGCACGAGGAGTTCACGATCGGCGTCTGCGTCGGCGGCTCGGAACTCATCGACTACCGCGGCGGCCGCATCCGTGCGACCCCGGGCTCCATCGTCGTACTCGCGCCCGGCGAAATGCACACGGGCGGCCCGGGCAGCACCACCGACGGCTACGCCTACCGAGCCCTCTACGCCGATCCGGCCCTCCTCACCGACGGCATCCTCGGCGCCGCCCTCCCGCACTTCCGCGAGCCGCTCCTCGACGACGCCGAACTGGCCGTAGCACTGTGCTCGGCGCACACCCAACTCAGCGCCTGCCCGGACCCGTTGGAGGCGGAGTCCCGCCTCCCATGGCTCCTGACGGCCCTCGCCCGTCGCCACTCGACAGCGCGCCCGGCGCCGGACGAGATCCCGGGCGCGGCCTGGGTGGCGCACGCGGTGCGGGACCGCCTGGCGGACGAGCTGCTCACCCCTCCATCGCTCTCGTCCCTGGCCGCGGACTTCGGCCTGTCCCGCTACCAACTCCTGCGCGCCTTCCGTACGACGATGGGGATACCGCCGTACGCCTGGCTCGCCCAGTACCGGGTGACCCGGGCGCGCGGTCTGCTGGACGCGGGCGGGCGGCCCGCCGAGGTGGCGGCACAGGTGGGCTTCGCGGACCAGGCGCATCTGACGCGGTGGTTCCGGCGGGTGCTGGGGGTGACGCCGGCGGCGTACCGCAACAGCGTTCAAGACTCCCTGTGAGGGGTCGGCGGAAACTCGCCGTATGACTGCACGCGGCTGGTTCCTGTTCTCCCTGATGGGAGTGGTCTGGGGCATCCCCTACCTGATGATCAAGGTGGCGGTGGACGCCCCGCTCTCCCCGTCCATGGTCGTCTTCACCCGCTGCGCCCTGGGCGCCGTACTCCTGCTTCCCTTCGCCCTGCGGCAGGGCGGTCTGACCCGCACGGTCCGCACGCACTGGCGCCCGATGCTGGCCTTCGCGTGCATAGAGATCATCGTCCCGTGGTTCACGCTGACGGACGCGGAACGGCACCTGTCCAGCTCCACGGCGGGTCTGCTGATCGCGGGCGTACCGATCGTGGGCGTGGTCACGGCACGCTTCTTCGGGGACGCGGAACGACTGGGCACCCGGCGTGTGGCGGGCCTGGCGCTGGGCCTGGCCGGGGTCACCGTCCTCACGGTCCCGCACCTGACGGGCGGCGACGCGCGCTCGCTGGCGGAGGTGCTGCTGACGGTGCTGGGCTATGCGACGGCACCGCTGATAGCGGCCCGCTACCTGAAGAACGTCCCGACACTCCAACTCACCGCCCCGTGCCTGGCGTTGGCGGCGATCGTCTACGCCCCCGCGGCAGCGGTGACTTGGCCCTCCTCGGTCCCGTCCCCGCAGGTCCTGGCGTCCCTCGCCGGCCTGGGAGTGATCTGCACGGCGGTGGCGTTCGTCGCCTTCCTGGAGCTGATCAAGGAGGTCGGTCCGACGCGTTCGACGGTGATCACGTACGTCAACCCGGCGGTGGCGGTGGCGGCGGGGGCGCTGTTCCTGGGCGAGAGCCTGACCCTGGGCATCGTGGTGGCCTTCACCCTGATCCTGGCGGGGTCGGTGCTGGCGACGGCGGGGTCGGGCGCCGGTCCGCGAGGTGGCGCCCGCCCGGTAGCATGGTCGACACGGCAGACGAGCCGGGCGGACGGTCGCGTGGAGTGCCCCTAGGGGGACTTCCCGAGGAACGTCCGGGCTCCACAGGGCAGGGTGATGGCTAACGGCCACCCGGGGTAACCCGCGGGACAGTGCCACAGAAAACAGACCGCCGGGGATTTCGGTCCACGGTAAGGGTGAAACGGTGGTGTAAGAGACCACCAGCGCCTGAGGTGACTCAGGCGGCTAGGTAAACCCCACCTGGAGCAAGGTCAAAAGGAGCCGCCTCTTCGCAAGAAGGGTGGCTCTGCACGGACGTTCGAGGGCTGCCCGCCCGAGTCCGCGGGTAGACCGCACGAGGCCGGTGGCAACACCGGCCCTAGATGGATGGCCGTCGCCGGGAGGACCGTGAGGTCCTCCCGGACACAGAACCCGGCGTACGGCCCGGCTCGTCTGCTGTTGGGGCTCCGAACTGGGCTTGTGGCCCTGCGCGGAGCCCTTCGTGTCAGTTGGCGCTTACTGCTGTTAGGAAGGTGCTGGGTTGACCGTGCCACGAGATACGCAGCGCCTCACGTGCCCGGGTGCAAGCGACGAACAGCAGGCTCAACTCACTCAGCATGTCTTCTCGGTGCTGCTGAGCATCGATCTCTTCCGCGGTGACCGCGCTGCGCATGGGGACGACACCCTCACTGACGCCGGCGACAGCCATGCACCGGAACTCAAGGCCCTTCATGCGATGCATCGTTCCGATGCGGATTCCGTCATTTGTCGTTGAGGACGCGCCGAGAACGGTGGCCGGTACGCCTGCTTGCCGCAGAGCTTGCGCGATGTCCTTGCCCAGCTGGATGAAGCGTACGGCGACCCCTACTTCGCGCGGTGCCACGCCAGCTTTGACCCAATCATGGATCTGGACCACCAGGCCTGCGATCTCCTCGGGTTTGCTGTCAGCCCCGCTGGTCTGTGGCTTTGCGCCGTGGAGTGTGGATCGATATCCGATGAGGGCCTCGTCTCCGCCGTCCATATCGTCGACCCGCTCTCCGGTGAGGAGGGCCGTGGACCAGGCCAGGATTTCCTGGGTGGTGCGGTAGTTGATGCGTAAACGGGCGGAGCGCCCGGTCACCGAAATTCCGAGGCTGCGGAGTGACACCTTGTTTCCATATATCCGCTGGTAGGCGTCGCCCGCGATGAACAGATCGTCCGGCCCCGATGGGACCAGAGCTCGGAGCAGCCGCCACTGCGATGGGTGAAGGTCCTGAGCTTCGTCGATCACCACATGCCGGTAGCGACGCGGTTCTCCCTGCTCGTCGAGGAGATGAGCAGCTTCCGCGCACACCTGGAGGAAGGTCCACTCGTCTATCTGGCGCAACTCATTGGTGAAGGCTTCGATGGCTCGCCATACCTGCGCCCGTTTCAGAGGTCCTAGGGCAGTACCGCGTCCACCACGGGAGGCTTTGAGATACGCCTCGGGCGATCGCAGGTCCTGCGCGAGCACGACGTGCCGCCACTCCTGGTCGAGGAACGCATCGGTGAAGTCGATGCCGAGGCGACGAGCAATGCGTGCCCAGCGCGCTGTGACGTCTCGTTGACCTGTGACGATCTTCAGCGGGGCTTTGCGAGCCGCTCTCACGATTTCGTTGGCCAGTGCGTCTATGTTGACGACGCGGATCTTGGCGCGCAATTGAACATCGGGGATCAGTAGTTCAAGGCTGTGGCGGAGGTCCGCGGCGAGATCCCGCGTGTAGGTGGTCAGCAGGATCGACTCGTCCGTGGCGTCACTCGGTAACTGTCGTGCCAGGTGCAGCGCACGGTGGAGGGCGACTACTGTCTTTCCCGTCCCAGGACCGCCTGTGACGCGTGCGGGTCCGTTGTACGAGGACCTGTAGGCCACGCGCCGCTGACTCGGGTGGAGGAACACCCGCCATGCGTCGAAGGGCTTGGCCAGAATCTCCATCAACTCGGTGGGTCCGGAGACGAGAGCGATTCGTCCCTGCGAACGGGCCATGGCGACAGACAACTCGTCGTGAGTCTTCGGCGCGCTCGACTCGTCCTTGCCCGCGACGGCACTGATCTGTTGGGAGACGCTGGGCCCAGCGTGCTCCAGCTGAACCTGGACCACCTCTCGCCATACGTCTTCCGGCTCCATACCGGCGGCGAGACCGGCCAGAACGTCGTACTGCTGCTCAGGAAGGACCTTCCTCAGCGCATCCAGATGTGCCTCCGTGGCCAGATGCCTCAAGAGGGGCAGTAGGTCGGTATCGACCCCCAGCCGGGTCAACTCTTTGTCGCTGACGTGTCCGAAGAGTCGCTGGGTATCGGTCGAGGCGAGGCTCCGTACGCCGGCGGTCGCCCGCTCCAGGGCGACGTCGTTACGAAGCTCGATGCCCTGAGTGGCTGAATTGATGGTGGCACGATGCTTGACCGCCCAGGCAATGGCGTCGTCGTGCGGCATCACTTTGAGCAGCAGGAAGCTGTCGCCGGACTCGGGGGCGAGGACGACACCACGCATGAACTGGTTGATCCGGATGGTCCGGATGCGAGGGTCGCGTGCCTTCTCCAGTTTTTCGAGATGCAGACCGGCGTGCCGGTGCTCCTGGAATTTATCGAACACTTCACGGACGCGCCTTTGGACTGGTTTTTCCAACTTGGCGAACTCCATCAGGAAGTCCTTGTGGATTCCCAGCGTCGCCATCAGCGCCCCCGCTCTGCGGTCCGTCAGTTCTCCTGATCACCGTACCCGGATGGGGAAGAATGGCCACCTGGTCCGGAACACTCGGGGGGAGAACAAGCGCGTGCATGCTCAAGAGACCACGTTCAGCAAGCTCGTTCAGGGCGAGAAGCAGTTCCAGGTTCCGCTCTACCAGCGCACCTACAGCTGGCAGCGGGACGAGCTGCAACAACTGTGGGACGACGTACTGGAGCTGGTTGAGGACCAGTTGGAGGGAAGGCCGCCTACCGCTCACTTCTTGGGCTCTGTGGTCCTGGCGCCCGGAAGGATCACCGCGGGTGGCATGCAGCGCTGGCTCGTTGTCGACGGTCAGCAGCGGCTCACCACGCTGATGCTCGCCTTCACGGCCTTGAGGGACGGCCATCGGGCCCGGGGTGCGGACAAGAAGGCCGCCCGGATCCACGACCTCCTGTTGGTCAACAGCTACCGGGATGGGGACGATCACTACCGCCTGCTTCCGACGCAGGCCGATCGGGATGCCTTCACTGCCTGTGTGGAATCCTCGCCGAAAGCCGGCGGACCGGGAAATGTCGGCGGCGCGTACCGATTCTTCCTTGGGGCGCTCGCCGCAGGTGAGGAGAGCGGTGGTGAGGCATGGACAGACACTGTGGAGACAGTGCTGAGCGGCCTGCTGTCCATCGTCGAGATCACCGCGGCCGAGGGCGACAACGTCTACCGGATTTTCGAGTCGATCAACAACACAGGCGTGGGCCTGAGCCAGAGCGACCTGCTGCGCAACTACCTCTTCATGTGTCTGCCGAGTCGCGGCGAGTCGGTGTACCGCAACCTTTGGCTGCCCATGCAGGAGCAACTCGGCCCGGAGAATCTCGAACTACTCGTCTGGCTCGACCTGGTGGTGGGCGGTAACAGCCGGGCCAAGCAGAGCGAGGTCTACCGTGACCAGAAGAAGCGTCTGGAGCCGTTGAGTGGCAATGAGACAGCGCTACAAGTAGAGATCGACACGCTTGCCCAGCGGGCCGGACGACTGAAGCGGATTCTGGAGCCCGACCTTGAAGGCGACCTGGAACTGCGCGAAGTACTGGACAGACTCACACGGTGGGGCGGTCAGACTCACTATCCCCTCGCCCTGCATCTGCTTGACCTGGTAGACGCTGGTCAAGCCACAGCGCACGAGGCGGCACTGGCGTTGGCGTACGCCGAAAGTTACATGGTGCGACGCCTGTTCGCCGGGCTCTCTACGACCGGCAGTAATCGAGTCTTCATGGAGCTGCCCAGAGAGCTGGAGAAAGAGTTGGGCAAGGACGGCTCCCCGGCGGAAGCCGTCCGCCGGTTCTTGTCGAGGAACAAGACGGGGGCGCGGGCCTGGCCAGGAGACGAGGCTGTCCGTGAGGCGATTCGCACCCGGCCGTTCTACAAGTTCGGCCGGAGTAACCAGCGGTCCCAGGTGCTCCGCAGACTGGAGGAGAGCTACCGTTCGAGCGAGCCTGTCGACTACGCCAAGGCGAAACTCACGGTGGAGCACGTGCTGCCGCAGAGCCCCGCTCAGCAATGGTTCGAACTGCTCGCCGAGGAAGCCGAGGACGGTCAGAGCTCCGATGAACTGCATGCGCTGCTCGTTCACACGCTGGGCAACCTCACGCTCTCCGCGGACAATGCACGGCTCTCGAACCACCCCTTCCGGCGTAAGCAGGAGATCCTCGACTCCAGTGCCCTGCGTATGAACCAGGGAATCGCCGCGCAGGAGCGGTGGGGCAGGACGGAAATCCTCGCCCGCGCTGATGAACTGGCCGAACGGGCAGTGCAGTTGTGGCCCGGTCCCATCGAGGGCATGGTCCATGCCGACGACGAGTGGGTCGGCTGGAAGGAGCTGAGGGCCGCGCTCCTGGCCATGCCTGCGGGGACGTGGACGACATACGGGGACGTCGCCGCGCTGATCGGTACCCATGCCGTAGCAGTGGGAAGTCACTTGGCGTCCAAGCCGGGATTGCATGGTGTTCACCGAGTCCTGACAGCCGATGGTCGTGTCTCGGAGGGCTTTCACTGGGCCGCAGGTGACCAGTCAGTGGACCCGCAGACTCTCCTGGAAGCCGAAGGCGTTCCTTTCGACGATTCGCGTCGCGCTCGTCGGTCTCATCGGCTGACCAGCTCGGACCTGGCCACTCTTCTCGGCAAGGAGGTCGCTGGCGACATCTTGCCGACTCACGATCTGGACGAGGAACAGCAGGCAGCCGCTGCTCGTTTCGAAGCCCAACTGCGTGACAACCAGACGCCGGAGACTGTCAAAGGGGTAGGAGACGCGCTGCGGTTCTGGGAGCAGCAGGGAGGCTATCGCGCCTACGGCAAGGCAAGCGAGACAAGTTGCTTCCCGACTCTCGATGTCGGCAACGCGCTGGAATCGCGGAAGCTGTGGCCGCTGGCGATCTATCCGGTCACGGGCACGGTCGAGACTGTCTTTGAGCACCTGAAGCGGCGCCCACCCTTCGACGACGAGCCTCTGCGGCGTGAGTTGATGGCCAGGTTGAACAAGATCGACGGGATCGATCTCGCTGAGGCAAAGCTGGACCTGCGTCCCTCCTTCCCAGTGGAGGTCTTCGCCGCCCGCAGCGACGAGATCTGCGCCGTCCTGGAATGGTTCGTCCACACAGTGGCCTTGGCGGAGGCTCGACGGCCGATGCCGGACGATGACGGATCCGCCACGGTTTGACACCTCGGGGGCTGGCCGGAACTCGGCCTTTCTGGAAGATCGTTGCTCGAGTAACCTGCGCGGACAGTGAACGGTGTGTCACTCCGGGCGTAGGCGCGTGACGGGTGGCCTGCGACCGGAGCGCGGGGGCGCATGGAGCTCAACAACCACCAGGGCTGGTACGGGGAGACGTTCGTGGCGGCCATAGCCGCCGCGGCCGGCTTCCAAGTAGCCGTTCCCTACCCGGACATCGGCAAGGACCTCATCCTCGGCCGGGACCACGAAATGCCGGAACTGGATGTGCAGATCGCCCTCCAGGTGAAGTCACGCCGGGTCGGCGAGTTCACCTCGACCGACTCCGGATTCAAGATCTCTCTGCCGATCGAGCAGTTCAAGAGACTGCGGGGTCGCAGGCAGGTTCCGTGCTACTTGGTGATGGTGGTGGTCCCCGCCGATCCACAGATGTACATCCGCGTCAATGAAGGATCTCTGGTCCTGCACCACTCGGCGTACTGGCTGTCCCTGGAGCACCACTCCATGCCGGTCCAGCAGGGGCAGAAGACCCTCGCTGTCACTGTGCCGCGCGACAATCTGCTCACAGTCGACGCTCTGCGCGAATTCTTCGACCGTGCGTGCGAGGAGGTGCCCGTGCCATGACCGCCGTCGGAGTACCCGAGCGAGAGCTGGCGCGCCTGCGCCCAGACGACGTGGCTCACTACTTACGCAGCAGAGGATGGACACCGGGCAGCCGGATCCGCTATAGCCGCCGTTGGGAGCGGGAATGGGGAGGGCAGCGCCACCGTGTGCTGCTCCCGCTGGACAGCGAACTCGCGGACTACACGGACCGGATGGCAGACCTGATCGATGCGCTGTCCGCCACGGAGGGGCGTCCGCCCTCGGCCGTCCACCAGGACATGACACTGACGGGTCTCGACGTGCAGTACATCAGGACCATGCCACGCACGCCGTCGGGCACGATCCCGGTGCAGGATGGCGTACTGGCCGTGACCAGCGCTCGGGATCTCCTGATGGCCGCGGCCTGCGACACCGTCGCAGAGGAGCACCGCCTTGTGCAGCCGCGACGCAAGCCACAGCGGGCAAAGGACTTCGTGGAGAGCGCGCGGTTTGGCCCCAGCGCTCCGGGAAGCTACATCTTCACAGTCCAAGTACCCCTGCCCGAGGCCACATCGGAAGGTTCGCTCTTCGAAGATGTCCCCGAACTGGACGTGGCTCCGGAACCGTTCGCCCGCCAGGTGTCGCGCAGAATGTACGAAGCGGTGACAGCGGCACGTACCGCGGCGGAGCGCGCGGCGGTTGCAGACGACTCCGCCCCCTTCGCGGAGGGTGTGGAGGACGGAATTTCCGCCGATCTGTGTGAGGCGCTGGCCGGAATCGGCGGGCAGGACAGTCGTAACTTCCAGACAGGGACCGGCAATCGCCCACCAGGGCATGGTTTCTCACTCGACTTCACTTGGTCACCGAGATGGCCGGTGCCATACGAGAGTTCGGTCGCGGAATTCCCTCAACGTCTCGTGCCCGTTCTACGGGAAGGCGCGCAGGATCTCCGGCGCCGAGAACCGGACCTGGGCGTCACCATCGTGGGCCGTCCGACCAAGCTCAAGCGTGTCGCCGACTTCGGGCCCGGCGAGGTCACCGTGGAGGGCCGGCTGATGAATGAGAACGGCGACCTTGTCGGCCAGCAGCGCCAGATCCACCTCCACCTCACGGAAGAGGACTACGACCGGGCCACCGACGCCCACCGCGACCGGCGCGACCTGAAGATCGAGGGCGATCTCACTCGCCGCGGCAACTTCCACGAGTTGATCAGTCTGACCAGCTTCGACGTGCTGTGACGAAACCTGTACCGCCTGTATGAGGCGGTGCCACAGTAGGCGCAGTGATTCGGCGCCGAGCAGTGAGTGCCGGGGCCCTGCCCGAGTGCGTGTTTGAATTGCTGTCTTTGACGGGATTCGCCCAGGCCGACGCAGTACCAGGCCAGAGCGGTGTAAGGAGCGCGGAGAGCCGATGACGACTTCCTCGACCACCGACTTGGCGGGAGTGGCGCAGCGGGCGGTCCGCCGCCGCGGTGACGCCCAGGACCCGACGGCAGTCCCCGAGATCAGCGACCTCGTCGAGGTACGGGGCCAGCGCTGGGTGGTGGCCGACGTGGACCTCGGTGAGTCGGAGAAGTTGGATGGCGGCGCGAGCAGGGGCACCACGCTGGTCACCCTCAACAGCGTCGAGGACGGCCGTTACAACGACACCCTCTCGGTCATCTGGGAGGTCGAGCCGGGGCGGCGCAGGCTGCCCGCCGGCTCCTTGCCCGATGTGACCGCAGGCAGTTTCGACCCGCCCGAGCGCCTCGCCGCTTTCCTCGACGCGGTCCGCTGGTCGGCGGTGACCTCCGCGGACGTACGCACGCTCCAGGCGCCGTTCCGCTCCGGTGTTGCCGTAGAGCCGTACCAGCTGGAACCCGTATCACGCGCTGTCGCCGCACCGCGCGTGAACCTGCTCCTCGCCGACGACGTCGGCCTCGGCAAGACCATCGAGGCGGGTCTCGTCGCGCTGGAGCTGATCCTGCGCAACCGCGCCCACAAGATCATGATTGTCTGCCCGGCCGGCCTGACCGTGAAGTGGCGGGACGAGATGGCCGAGAAGTTCGGCCTGGACTTCACGATCATCGACTCCGAGCGCAGTGCCGAAGTACGCCGCAGTCACGGCAGCGCGGCCAACCCCTTCAACATCTACCCACAGTGCATCGTCAGCCTGCCCTGGCTGCGCGGCCCCAAGGCACAGCGTCTGCTCGCCGAAATACTCCCGGCCGAGAACACCGACGCGGCGACCCCCACGAAGCGCATCTTCGACCTGCTCATCCTCGACGAAGCGCACCACGTCGCACCCTCCGCGCCCAAGCAGCTCTACCCCGTCGACTCCCAGCAGACCAAGCTGATCCGCCGCCTCGCGCCGCACTTCGAGCACCGGCTGTTCCTGTCGGCCACCCCGCACAACGGCTACCAGGAGTCGTACACCGCCCTCCTGGAGATCGTCGACAGCCAGCGCTTCGCCCGCGGCGTCGAGCCCGACCCGGCAGCGGTCAAGGACACGGTCGTACGTCGCCTCAAAGCCGACATCCGCGAGCCGGACGGCACCCGCCGCTTCCTGGAGCGCACGACGGTCGCCCTGCCCGTCGAGTACACCGACGACGAACGCCGCATCCACGGCCTCCTGAAGCAGTACGCCCAGCTGCGCCGTGCCAAGCTCGGCACCCGCTACAAGGGCGGCCGCAAGGCCGCCGACCTGGTGACCCTGCTCCTTAAGAAGCGGCTGTTCTCGTCCCCGGACGCCTTCGCCCGCACCATCGCCGTATACCTGGACACGCTCCGCACGAAGAAGCAGCAGGCAGCCGAGGAGATCGAGGATTGGCAGGAGACCTTCTTCGACGACTACGCGGACTACGACGACGAGCCGCTCGCCGAAGCCGAGGATGACGCCATCGCCCGCGCCACCACGCTCCAGCCGAGCACCGACAGCGACGAGGCCGGCCTCCTTGAGGAGATGCAGGACTGGGCACAGCGCCACCAGGCCCAGGCCGACTCCAAGGCCCAGGAACTCATCACCTATCTCAAGGCCAACTGCCTGACAGCGGACGGCAAGCACTGGCTCAACGAACGCGTAGTGGTCTTCACGGAGTACCGAGACACCCAGATCTGGCTCCAGAACCTGCTGCGTGACCATGGACTCGGCGGCGACCGCGTAGCCCTCCTGCACGGTGGCATGAACACCGACGACCGCGAGCTACTGCGCCTCGCCTTCCAGGCCGAGCCTGCCGAGAACGAGGTACGCATCCTCCTCGCCACGGACGCGGCCAGTGAGGGCATCGACCTCCAGCGGCACTGCTACCGCCTGGTCAACTACGACATCCCGTTCAACCCCAACAAGCTGGAGCAGCGCATCGGCCGCATCGACCGCTACGGCCAGCGCACTGCCCCGCAAATCGTCCACTTCATCGGCAGCGGCTACGAGAAGGCAGCTGACAACTACGAGGCTGACCTCGAATTCCTCGCCCGCGTCGCCAACAAGGTCGCACGCATGGAAGAGGACCTCGGCAAGGTCAACGCGGTCCTTGCCGATGCCGTACAGCGCAGGATGACCGGCGACCTCGGTGCCGACTTCGACGTCGAGCGGGCTGAGGCGTACGCCGGCCGAAAGGCGAAGCGCGGCGGCAATGTGACCGCAGAGCGTGACGTCCAGGCACAGGCACAGCGTCTGAAGGATCAGGTCGACGCCACCGTGACCACGCTCGGCATCACGCCGTCAAGGATCGCTCGCGTAGTCTCCACAGCTCTACCGCTCGCCCGGCAGCAGGACATCAGCCCGGTCATCGACGAACGCGAATTCGCCCCGGGATTCTACGAAGTTCCCACACTGACTGACTCCTGGGAGCGGGCGGGCCAGGGCCTGGCGGACAAGCTGCGCCCCGAGATCCAGCGACCCATCACCTTCGACGCGCAGAGCGCCAAGGGTCGTGACGACGTCGTCCTCGCTCACCTGGGGCATCCCCTGGTCAGCATGTCCACGCGCCTGCTCCGCGCGGCCGTATGGAACAAGGACCAGACCGGCCTCACCCGCGTGGCCGCCGTCGTCAGCGACCATCCGGAGCTGGAGACCACCCTCGTCGGAGCCTTCGCTCGCTTCGTCCTTGTTGGCGCGGACGGCGTACGCCTCCACGAAGAGGTCCTCCAGGCAGGCGGCTGGCTCCGCGAAGACGACACGACAGGCGGCCAGGTCCGCTTCAACCGCCTTGAGAAGATCACCTCGTTGCGCGAGATCCTCGACAACGCGCTCGCCAATGCCACCAAGGCGTCCACACTCCTTGAGCGCCGACTGACCGATGCCTGGCCCCACGTGAGCGAACCCCTGGTGTCCTCCCTCGAATGGCGTGCCCGCAACCGCCAGACCGCGCTGGAGGGCCGTCTCGAAAACCGCCGCCGGGAGGAGACGGAGCGCATCGCCGCCAACATCGACGCCTTCCGCGCCTCGCTGCGGGCCGCCATCGGTAAACCGGCAGAAGAGGAAGAGGACGGCCAGTTGGAGCTCGCCTTCGACGAGGCCGAACAGCAGAGCCGGGACCGTGAGAACTGGGAGAAGAGGCTGGATGCCCTGGAGAGCGAGAAGGAACGCGAGTTCGCCTCGATCGCCGCACGCTACGCCCAGCCCAAACCGCTGCTCTTCCCCGTCGCCGTCGTTTTCGTCGTTCCCCGCCGGGAGGCCGTGAAGTGAGCACCACCGTCCGTACGAACCACGGCCGCGGACGCGCCCGCAGCGGGGCACCACTCCCCGACGGCAGGCAGCAGCACCTGGACTGGCTGAGCCTGGTGGACGTGTCGGGACCGTTCCTGACGCTGCCCGTGCTGCTGAGGACCTGGCAGCAACTCGACTCGATCGACAAGCCGACGCGCGCGCGGCTGCGTTACGAACACGGTGTCTGGCTGTCCGACCAGGAGGCGGGACAGGAGACGTGGATTCGCTTCCTGCTGAGTGAACTCCTCGGCTGGGGAGACGCGTTGAGGGAAGGCGAGGCACTGACCGAGGCCCTCGCTGTCGACGTCCCGGAACACGACGAGCGGGTTGCCCCGACATTCGCGCTGCTCGACCCGGGGGCGGATGGCGAAGGGCGCGACACGGCGGGGCTGGTTGCCGGCACTTCGATGCTCGGTCTGACGGTCCCGGCGGGGCAGCACCCGGCTCGCCGCATCCCGGACTCACCTTGGTCGGCCACACCGATCGACCGCATTTCTCACCTGTGCCGTCACCACGGTGTGGAGCTGGGCCTGGTGACGGACGGCCGCTGGTGGGGTCTGGTGTGGGCGCCACGCGGCGGTGTCACCACGTCGGCCGTCTTCGACACGGTGGCCTGGACGGAGCAGGCCGAGCGTGTGGTCGTACGAGCCTTCGTGTCGCTCCTGAACAGGCGTCGCTTCTTCTCCGTCGAGGACGACCAGATGCTGCTCCCGCTGCTGCGGGAGTCCCTGGACAACCAGGAAGACGTGACGGACGCTCTCGGCGTCCAGGTCCGCCAGGCCGTCGAGCTCCTGGTGGAAGCCATCGGCCGGGCTGACATCAGCGAGCGCGCCAAGGGCGGTCGTGGCCTCGCAGACGTCCCCGCGCAGGAGGTCTACCGGGGCGCGGTCGCCATCATGATGCGGGTTGTGTTCCTGCTCTTCGCCGAGGAGCGCGGCCTGCTCCCGAGCGACAACGCGCTGTACACGCAGGCCTATTCGGCAAGCCGCCTCGCCGAGGAACTGGAGCGGAGGGCCAGGGAGACCACCGAGGAGGACCTGGAGCAGACACGGGCTGGCTGGCATCAACTCATCGCCCTCTTCAACGCGGTGTACGGGGGTGTGGATCACCCCAAGCTCACCATGCACGCGTACGACGGCTCGATCTTCGACCCGAACGCCTATCCCTGGCTGGAGGGGCGCGGTACGGGCGAGGACGACCCGACCGAGCCCTTGCCCATCGACGACCGAACCGTCCTCCACATGCTCCAGTCTGTACAGCACGTCTCGATCGGCACGGGCAGGAAGCGGGAGCGGCGCCGGCTGACGTTCCGGACGCTGGACGTCGAGCAGATCGGCTACGTGTATGAAGGCCTGCTTTCGTATCAGGGGCGGCGGGCCGAGGACACGGTCGTCGGGCTGGTCGGGAAGCCGGGGCTTGAGGCGGAGGTGCTGCTGTCCTGGCTTGAGACGAAGGCGGCCGGTGTCCGGGAGCCGGCGGACCTGGGTGCGCTCCTGGCGGAGGAGTACAACAAGACGACCGGGATCGGGAGTGCGGCCAAAGTCGCCAAGTCACTTGCTCCGCTGGGCGATTCGGAGCGCGAGGCAGCACGAAAGAAGCTGCTCGCCGCGACGGGCGGCGACGCGGAGCTGACGGAGCGGATGCTGCCGTTCTACGGGATCATCCGGCGTGATCTGCGCGACCTGCCGGTGGTCATCCGGCCGGGCGCGCTGTATGTCACGGAGTCCGCGCTCCGAAAGAACACGGGCACGCACTACACGCCCAAGTCCCTTGCGCAGAAGGTGGCTGACGGGGCGCTGGAGCCGTTGGTGTACGAGGCCGAGCACGGGCCACTGACGACCTCTGACCGTTCGCAGTGGCGGCCGAAGCCGTCGACCGAGCTGCTGAAGCTGAAGGTCGCGGACATCGCGATGGGTTCGGCGGCGTTCCTCGTGGCTGCCTGCCGGTACCTCGCCCATGCGTTGGTCGAGGCGTGGGCGAGGGAGAAGGACGCGCGGGCTATCGCGTATCTGGAGGCGGCGGGGTCGTTGTCTGCGTCGGCTGTGGACGCGGAGGCCGATCCGGTGATGGTCGAGGCTCGGCGACAGGTTATTGAGCATTGCTTGTACGGGGTCGACATCAACCCGATGGCCGTGGAGATGGCGAAACTGTCGCTGTGGCTGGTGTCGATGGACCCGGAGCGACCGTTTACATTCCTGGACGACCGGCTGGTGGCTGGGGATTCGCTGCTGGGGATCACGTCCGTGGAGCAGCTGGAGGCCATGCATCTGGATCCGGTGCGGGGGCGTCGGATCCATGGGGACGGGATCGACTTCACGGGGGGTGTGCGGCGACTGGTGCGTGAAGTCGCTGATGAGCGGCGGAAGTTGGCGGGGATTCCGGGGGTTGGGCTGGAGGAGCTGTGGGAGAAGCGGGCGATTCTGGCTTCTGTGCGGGAGAAGACTCGGCAGGCCGGGGTATTTGCGGATTTGGTGGTGGGGGCGGCTTTGGCGGGGGCTGGGCGGGGGGATAGGGAGCGGGATCAGCTGGCGTTTGAGGCGGTTACGGCGGCTCATGCGGTGGTTGATTCGGGGGGTGACGAGATTGTGGCTGCGGGGGAGTTGCAGCGGGCGGAGAGGCTGGCGCGGAAGTGGCTGGCTACGGGGCAGCCGGAGGGGGCGTTTGATCGGGAGCCGGTGCATTTGCCGCTGGTTTTTCCGGAGGTTTGGGACGAGCGTGACGGGTTCGATGCTGTGGTGGGAAATCCACCATTCCTTGGTGGCAAGAAGCTCACGGGGGCATTCGGCGATTCTTACCGTGAGTACCTGGTTGATGAGTTGGGGCACGGTGCCAGAGGTAATGCAGATTTGGTCGCCTACTTCCTCTTGCGGGCACACGCATTGCTGAATGGAATCGGGCAGGCAGGACTGATCGCAACAAACACGCTTGCACAAGGCGACACCCGTGAGGTGGGACTCGATCAGCTCGTCGCGGGTGGCGTTTCGATCCGGCAGTCGGTGAAGAGCACGCCATGGCCGTCTCGGAGCGCGGTGCTGGAGTACTGTGCTGTGTGGACGACCAGGGCGGAGTTGGCCGATGGCGGGTTGCGAATCGCAGATGGCGTGCCAGTAAAGGGGATTACGTCTTCGCTGGATGAGAAATCCCGTGCGACGGGCTTGGCAGAAAGGCTCGTTGAGAACGCGGGTGTCTCGTTCATCGGATCCTACGTCCTGGGCGCAGGCTTCTTGCTCGAAACGGAGGCCGCGCAGGTGTTGATTGCAAACGATGTTCGCTACCGGGCGGTCCTGTTCCCCTATTTGAGCGGCCAGGACCTAAACTCTACTGCCGACGGTTCGGCAACCCGCTGGGTTATCAACTTTCATGACTGGAGCGAAGAAAGGGCTCAGCAGTATCAGGACGTATTTCGAATCATCGATCAGGAGGTGAAGCCGGAGCGGCGTCGACGCAAGCCGGACGGATCGTTCGTGCTCCGCAAGCCGCTGCCCGAGCGGTATTGGCAATACGCGGACAAGCGGCCTGCTTTGGTGAACGCGACTGCGAACCTGCGACGCGTGCTGGCTATCACGCTCCATACGAAGACTGTCATGCCAGCCTTGGTGAACTCGAAGCAGGTGTTCTCGCATGGGCTTGCTGTATTTGCTTCGGACGACACGGGAATGCTGACGCTGCTCAGCAGTGCGCCACATTACTGGTGGGCCATCAGCCGAGCGTCGACCATGAAGGGCGACCTTCGCTACACGCCTTCCGATGTTTTCGAGACATTCCCGCGCCCGGAGATCACCCAAGAACTCCGGGCCCTGGGAAACCGACTCGACGAGCGCCGCCGCGAGATCATGCTCACCCGAGGTGGCCTTACCGCTACCTACAACCTTGTCCACGACAAGACCTGTTCGGACCCAGACGTCAGCGAACTCCGCGAGATCCACCGAGCAATCGACGAAGAAGTAGCGCGCGCCTACGGCTGGCGCGATCTCCTTGACCAGCCCGGTGGCCTCGACCATGGCTTCCACGACACCCGCCAGGGCCCCCGCTACACCGTCGGCCCCGTCGTCCGCCAAGAGATCCTCGACCGCCTCCTCGAAGAGAACCAGCGCCGTTACCAGGTTGAGGTGGGCGCGGGTCTCCACGCCACAAAGCAGCCCAAGAAGGCCACCCCAGCTAGGCTCAAGAAAACGGCTCGCCCCAAGCTCCCTGCCGAGGATCCCCCGAGCCTCTTCTGACCCAACTCCAACAAAGGTGTGGCCTCGGCGAGTTGCCCGCCGGAGCCACGACTCATCTGCTGTGCCGCTCAGTCCGTCCCGCGCATGTGTGCGACGAACGCCGTCCACCCCTGCGAGGCGAAGCCCAGGCGGGGTCCTCGCTTGTTCTTCGAGTCGCGCACGTGGACCGTGCCGACAGCGGAGGCAACCTCGACGCAATCAGGGCCTTCGTTGCTGCTGTAGCTGCTCTTGAACCACTCCAGTCCGGCAGCGCCGTCGGCAGAGGGCTTGATCGTCATGTCTCTCCCAGCACTTTCTCGATGAACGCCAGTGACTCCCGTGGCGTGAGAGCCTGCGCGCGGATAATCCCATATTGGATCTCCAAGCGGCGGACCTCCTGTCGTTCGGGAATCACGCGACTGAAGCGCTGCACCTCGACGTGCCCCACCTTGGGGCCGTGATGCGGGTCGATCAGACGGAATGGGCCGCCCAGTCCAGCATGGTCTTCACGGCCTGTCGGCATCACCTGGATCTCGACGTTCCGCAACTGGCCAACTGCGAGCAGCCGTTCGAGCTGCGTGCGCATCACCATCCTGCCACCGAGCGGGCGTCGTAGCGTCACCTCTTCTTGGACGAAGCTGAGGATGGGGGAGGGCTCCCGTTCCAAGACCCTCTGCCGCGCCATTCGTGCTGCGACGTACTGCTCGATGGTCGCCTCGTTCAACGTGGGACGGCGCATCTCGTAAAGCGCCCTCGTGTAGTCCTCGGTCTGGAGTAGGCCGTGGATGTGGAGAGAGGCGTAGGCCCCCATCTCGGCCGCATCCGCCTCCAGACGAGCAAGATCCCGCACCTTCTTCGGGTACCGGATCTTCTCCACGTCCTCCTTGAACTCCGCCAGCATCCCGCTCGCCCCCAAGGCTTCATCCGCCTTGTCGAGGAACACCGGCTTGGGTATCCGCCGCCCCCTCTCAACCGCAGACACCTGATGCTCGGTGTACCCGATCCGGCGGCCCAACTCGGCCTGTGTCAGCTCAGCCCGCTCTCGCCATCGCCGCACATGCCGCCCCACCATCTCCAGGATCTCGGACATCCCCTCGTCCCAGTCCTGCTCCTCCTCCAAGCCTCCCGTGCTGCCACCTGTCTCCTCCGACTCCGTACCCGCCATGCCAGTCACCTCCGGCCGTACCGTCATCACCCCGCACACACCTGACACCGCTTCATCGCGCACGCAGTCACGCCCGACAGCCCGGACAACCTGCCAGGACAGCCCGACAACTACGCTCCGTATCAGCTTTGTCACTGTTCAAGATAGGCACGCTCGACCACGCTGAGTGACATGAATCAGCAGATCTCCACCCCCCTTCCTACCGCCCAACCCGTCCCGCCAGTCCGTCACTTCACCATCCAGCTCAGCTCCACCCGCAGAGGCGCCCGCCTGGCCCGCCGTCTCACGACCCACCAGCTCGACGAGTGGGGCATCCCGCACGGCACCGACCTCTCCGACTGTGCGGCCCTCGTGGTCGCGGAGCTCGCCGCGAACGCCGTCATACACGGCCGTACCCCAGGTCGCGACTTCCGCCTGACGCTGCGCTTGCCCCTCGCGCCCGACGGCACCCCGCCCACGTGCACCCTCCGTATCGAAGTCACGGACACCCGCCCGGACCGTCTGCCACCACCCCCTCAGGACCTCACCCTCACTACCCCCGACGTACCCGCCGGCCGAGGCCTGCTCATCGTCGACACCCTGGCCATTCGCTGGGGCACACGGGCGGACGACCAGCTCACCAAGACCGTATGGGCGGAGCTGACCGATCCCCGGTCCCGAGCAGACCAGGCCGCAGGGCATGGCCTGCGGTAACTTGGCTGCTGTGACTGCCCAGGGCATCGAAGAGGTCCGCCTGACCGCGTTCAAGAGCTTTCGCGGTGAGGCCTTTCGGCTCGCGCCACTGACCGTGCTGATCGGACGCAACAGCAGCGGCAAGTCAAACGCGCTCGACGGACTCGAAGTGCTGTCCCGCCTGGCACGCGGCGAGGACATCGCCGAGGCCCTGGAGAGCCGGCGCAGCCCGGCAGGTCCGGTGCGTGGCGGGCTCGCCGGATGCGTGCCGCACGGGTCGGACAGGTTCTCGCTCGGGTGCACCGTGAGCAGCGAGTACGGGCCAATTCACCTGGACGTGACGATCCAGGTGGAGCCGGAGGTGCAGATCATTGAGGAGCGTCTGTCCGGGCCCACTGTCAGCGGTCACCGGGACGTACTCGTGAGCGGCGCGCCAAGCCCGCACCTGGGTGACATTCAGGCGTCGTGGCACAACGGCAGGCCCGGCCGGAATCCGAGCGGCCCGTTCCGCAACTCACGTCTCCTCACATCACAGCTGCCGCTGCGCCTGGCCGGTGACACGGAGGGCGAACACGACTGCATCTGGATCGCAATGCGGGTGATGACGGCTTTGGCCGGCGCCTTCCACCTCGATCCGGTGCCACACCTCATGCGCCAGTACGTCCCCTCGCGGGACGTCCATCTGCGACGCACCGCGGAGAACCTGTCCGCCGCGATCGGCAACGTACAGAGGACGAGTCCCGAACTCTTCGACCGGCTCGTGCAGTTGCTGCGCGGACTCGCCGATCACGACATCGAGACGCTGGCGGTCACCAAGTCCGAGCTGGGCGATGTGATGCTGGCTCTGGACGAGGGGGAGCTGGGGCTGACCCCGGCCCGGGAGATGAGCGACGGGATCCTGCGTTTCCTCGCCATTACCACGTCGCTGCTCACGGGGGGGCGGGGGCTCGACCTCGGTTCGTCGAGTGCGGGGAGCGCCAGGGACGGTGCGGAACGCGCACTCATGCTGGTCGTCGAGGAGCTGGAGAACGGGCTGCACCCTTCCCAGGCGTCCGAAGTGCTGCAACTCGTCCGACAGGCGAGCGCGGAGAACGACACGCAGGTGCTCATCACGACGCACAGCCCCGCCCTGTTGTCGGCACTCGGCAGCGCTGATCATGAGGGGGTCGTGGTGTGCTGGCGGGACAGGAGGTCGGGTACGAGCCGGCTGACCAAGCTCACCGAACTCGATGGGTATCCGGCGGCCATGGCGGCCGGACGGCTGGGCGATGTGATCACGCAGGGGCGCCTGGAAGCACGCGGGCATCAGGACCGCGACTACACGGAGTTCGACCGTCTTCTGGGGATCGGGTGAGGCGTGGCTCGCAGGGTTGAATTCGTCGATACGTCGATTCTCTGCAATCTCCTTGAGGTCCCCGGCAAGTGCCAGGACCGCGAGAAGGTGATCGAGGAGCTGCGCCAGAAGAGGGAGGCGCGGGACTGTGACTTACTGCTCCCCGTGACCGCGGTCATCGAGACGGGAAACCACATCGCGCAGTTGCCCGACGGGTGGCAGAGACGCACGTGTGCGGAGCGGTTCGCCGGCGTGCTGCGCACGGTGGTGGAGGGCAAGGCGCCCTGGGCCCTCAACGAAGTGGAGTGGGACGCGGCGCATCTCAGCGCGCTGATCGAGGGCGGCAGTACAGGCAGCAGCCTGATTGAGCACGCCTGCAATCAGCTCGGATGCGGCGACCTGAACATTCTCATTGAGCGGGACCGGTACCTTGCCCGGACTTCCGGGGTTGCGGCGACTGTTTGGACGCTGGATGCGTTGTTGGCGTCGTATGCGTGAGGGCTGACTCGTCGAAGGGGAGAGCCTCTTGCCTCGGGTGGAGGCCTGCGGCGGCTTCGGCCTGGTAGCGGCGCTGGTTCTCTTCGAGGAGCCGGTCGAGGATTTCCTGGCGGACGACGGGGCCGACTGTGTAGCGGGGGCCTTGGCGGGTGTCGTGGAAGCCGTGGTCGAGACCGCCGGGTTGGTCGAGGAGGTCGTGCCAGCCGTAGGCGTGGGCTACTTCTTCGTCGATGGCCTGATGGATGGCGCGGAGTTCGGTGATGTCTGGGGCCGCGCAGGTCTCGTCGTGGACAAGGTTGTAGGTGGCGGTGAGGCCGCCTCGGGCGAGCATGATGCCGTGTCGGCGGGTGTCCAGTTGACCTCCTAAATCCTGCAGCGATGGCGTAGGTGTGGGGCGCGGCAGGGTTTCGAATACATCTGTGGGCGAGTAATTCAAGTCGGCCTTCATCGTCGAACTGTGACTAATGGCCCACCAATAGTGTGGTGCACTGCTGAGAAATGCCAATAGGGCGACATCGTTTGTGGCGAAGGCGACTATCTTTTCATTCAAAACTTGGTTGGCTGGAACAGTTATTGGGATTGCCGTCTTGCTGATCCGTGCTATGGCCAATACGAGTTCGAGATGTGCTATGCGCGCGTAGAGCTCGGGGGCGGTCCGGGTGAAACGCCACCATATCTCTCGCCGTTGCTTGTTGTTGTTCCTGTCTCGCTCAGGTTTGACCAGGCGCCGCACCTGATCGTATGCTTCAGGATACTGCTTGGCTCGTTCTTCGCTCCAGTCGTGGAAGTTGATGACCCAGCGTCTTGCCGAGCTATCTGGGCGAGAGTTGAGATCTTGTCCATTCAGGTACGGGAATAACACCTCTCGATACCGTTCATCCCTGTCGATCAAATCTCGAGCGGTGCCTGGATCCATTGTGAAACCCAGCCCCAGGATATTTGCTCCCTGGAAGGCAATGTTTCGATTCTCGGCCAATCGATGGGCGGTACCGCGGACTCGTGAGGACTCCTCCAGAGAGGTTGTGATTCTCTTCGTGACCGGACAACCATCCAACTTGCGTAATCCATAGTTGGCAACGCCGGAACGGCTTGTCCATACAGTGCAGAACTCCAAGACGGCGCTCTGTGACGGCCATGGGGCGCTCTTTACCGCCTGGCGGATCTCGGCGCCGTCCGCCACCACCTGATCCAGCCCGACCTCTCGGGTGTCACCCTGGGGCAGGGTGTTCGTAGCGATCAATCCTGTCTGCCCGGCCTCGTTCAGAAGCTCGTGTGCACGTAGGAGGAAGTATGCTGACAGGTCTGCGCTACCACGTGCGTTGCGCCCTAGAACTCGCACTATGTACTCTCGGTATGCTTTCCCTAAAGCACCAGTCAGTTTCTGACCTCCCAGAAATGGAGGGTTCCCCACTATCGCGTCGAAACCGCCCTGTTGGAAAACTTCCGGGAATCGGTGCGGCCAATTAACAGGCCTCCACTCGGTGATGTCTCCGAGGCCAGCGGCGAGGCGCCATCGTGCTATTTCTTCCCGGGCCCGCTCCTTGACGCTTTCCAGAGCTTCGGGGAGCGCCCTACCTAGTTGTTCCGGATAGGCCGCCGCGGCGATGGCTGCATCATTCAGGCCTTGCATCCCACGTGGAGCTTCCGCCAGCGACGAAGTCACGAGGAGCTCGCCGAACAACTCCAGAAGCTGTACGGATAGTTCGGCGTCCCCGAGTACACGCCGCTTCTCTTGGAGAGCGGATAGCGAATCTCCCGGAATGCCGACGAGGCTCTCCCGTAACCTCGCCGCATGCCAGAGGTCGGCCCCCATCCCGGTCTGTTGCCAGATGGTAGCCGTGTAGTCGACCGGAGACCGGCGATGCACGGTGCGCTCCGCCGTAGGCAGCATGTGCATGTAGTCCACCTGCTCGGAGCGTGAAATGCCCACGAGCGAGTCCCCGTCGATCAGCCGATCGTCCAGGAACGTGAACGGCATTCCCGGCTCAACTGTGTCCAACCACAGTGCGAACTTGGCCAGTTCGACGGCAAGCGGGTTGATGTCAACCCCGTACAGACACCGCTCCGCGACCTCCCGTCGGGCCCGGATCATCACCAGGTCGAAGCCCTCTTCCGCGCGCTCCCGGAATGGCTCCTGCCGGCGAATGACATCGGAGTCGAACTGTTCCCGGATACGACCCTCCGCGGCCTCCTCCCGCTCGATCGCCCGCGCCTCGACCAGCCGCTCCGCCAGGTATCGGCACGCCGCGACCAGGAACGCCCCCGAACCACAGGCGATATCTGCCACTTTGAGGCGGAGTATGTCGGTGCTGGACTTGAGCCTCCAGGACTCTCGGTTGGCTGTTTCCAACGGGCCGGGGGAGTACACCAGGGGCTCCAGCGCCCCTTGCACCACCTCCGCTGCCAACCACTCGGGCGTGTAGTGCGCGCCGGTGGCCTTCCGCTTCGATGACTTGCCGACGTACAGACCTCCGGGAAGGATCACGAGCGGCAGGCCGCGCAGGTCGTGGCGGATGATGCCGTAGAACGGCCGGAGGCGCTCGACAAGAGACGTGTCGCCGCCCGTCGCGGCCAGCAACTTCCTCTCGGTGGCCGCGCGTTCAGTCGCTGCGGGCGGACGAAGTGCACGCTGCACGGCCTTGGCTGTGCCGATGCCGGAGCTTTTGTACGCGGTGGACAGCGAGGCAGCCAGTGCGGCGAGCGGATCCTCCGCCCGAGATGCTTCGACAGCGTGCCGCTCGACTTCCGCCAGCTCCACCTGAACCTCGCGGCCCTGCTTGCCGATCAGGCCGATGACCGGACCAGCGGCGCGCTGCCCCTCGTACTCAAGCAGGCCCTCGTAGACACTGCCGATATCACCGATCCGCAAGTGAGCGAACGTGGTCCTGCGCCGCTCACGCTGGCGGCCCCGGCCCGTCGTCACGTATTGCACGGCCCGCAGCATGTGCAGCACCGTCCGGTCGTCGACCGGCCATGGCGACTCTCCGCCGCCCGGTTCGAGCCACGGATGTCGGCCGGGGTCGAAGAGGCTCCCGTCGTACCCGCAGATTTGCAGGTCAGGGTGGTCCACGCCCTGATAGATGGCGTGGAACAAAGCCACAAGCCGGTGCCACGCGGCCGTGCTTTGTTCCAGATCCTCTTCACTTGTGTCCCGGGCCTGTGCCTCCAACTCGGTGCACAGGCCCCCAGCCGAGTAGGAGCGCGCGTAGAGGGGATTGTCGGCGGGCAGCAGCCCCTTTTCCTCGGCGAAGAAAGCGAAGAGAATCCGCATTTGGGTCGCGAGGGCGGCCTTGTAGACCTCGGCTGCCGACTGTTTTTCCAGCCCAGGACGGCCGGCCTCGTGAGCCTCCCTGTCCCTGCGGCCGATGGCGGCCACCAGGAGCTCGACGGCCTCCTTCACCTGCTGGCCCAGGGACTCGGTGAGGTCTTCTGCGCGGTCCTCAGCATTGCTGAGGAGATACGTCAGCGTCTCGTCGTCCGGCGCGGAGAAGAAGCGCCGTCGGCTGAGCAGCGAGACGAACGCCCGTACAGTCGTCCGGTCGGCTGCCGATCCCCAGTCCGCGGTGTCGAAAGTGACATACGTGGCCGCCGCTTCACGAGGAGCCCAGACGAGAGTGCACCATCGGCCGGCCGTGACCAGCCCGAGTCCGATGTTGTGGTGCCGGCAGAGGCGAGCCAGACGGTCCGCTGGCGACGCAGCCCACGCGGCGCCGGACTGCCGACCCGTCGGCAGCACGTCCGGGGCGCAGACGAGACCTAGTAGTGGAATCGCTTCCGGTGCGGGGCTGGACGTGTCGGAGGCGTCTGGGCTGATCAGCGCGAAGGACGGAGTGAGCGTCTCCTGGTGCTCCGGAACGGACAAGGAAAGGTTGCCCAGGAGCGCGGGGTCCTCGGACAGCGCGTCCTCCCAGCCCAGCAGGTCGCGTAGGAGGTAGTCGATCCATGCGTCGTGGTGGACACTCGGATTGGACTGCCACTCGCGGTGCGCGAGCCGTAGGGAGCGCCTTGCCGGACCATCCAGGGCATCGAGTTGCGGCCATACGCGCGTCAGAGCCGGGATTCCCAGGAACGGGCCGTCCATCGTGACCAGACCCAGCCATTCCTCGTGCTGGCTACGGTCTCCCGCTGCCGGTGGCCGGTTGCCTACGGTCTGGCCGCGCCTCCAGGAGCCGAGTCGTGCGGACGTCGTACTGGTAGCCATCAGGCACCCCCGCTGCGAGACAACGATTGCGCACGGCGATCCGAGTAAGTGCGTGGTCAGGCCTCGTAAATGACGGTAGCCGGACGAGTGGCAACCGGATAGTGCGCCTGCGGGGCATAAGCCCTCCCGTCGGGCCGATGAACTCCGACGGGGTCACAGGTGCCACTCCCGCCCCGCAAGTGCTCGCCGAGCGGCACGAGTTGCGCGGCAGCCGACCAGCGGGACGGGCCGTCTAGCCGATCTCGGAGACGCGGCTGCCCCGCCGGAAGGCCTGAAAGACGCGGTGACGGAGACCGCGCTGAGTATCCGGAACAAGCCACGGCTGCGCCGACCACCCCGTTATGAATGTCAGAGGTGACCATTAGCATCCAGGTGATGCCAGGTCGTCACGGTCGTGGTAGCGGTTGCCACAGAGCTGACAGGGCTCTCGTGGGCCGCATATGACGTACGAAAGAGGGACGCCCCGATGCCCAGTCAGTCCGCTGCGGTGCCGCCGGGCTCGTTGGAAGAAGACCTCCTCCAGCGGGTCCGCGAGGTACCGCAGACCTTCGTCCCCGCCAGTTCCTATGAAGTCCGGGACGATCTGGGCAAGCTCATCAGTCGCGATCTGCTCGGGCCCTGGGACGGACCGAGCGAGGAGTTCGACCACCGGGCGGCCGGTCCCCGTGACCGTTATCTGGTCGGACTGATCGGCCCCAAGCGCACCCTCACGACCTCCATGGCCGCCACCGGCGAGCAGTTGAACGACGACTCCGACGGCGAAGGCGACAGCAGCGACCAGAGCCTGCCCGAGAAGCTCACGACACAGAACGCCGGCCGGATGTGGGCCTCGTCCATGGGCATGATGTTCGCTGTCGCCGCGGACGACGGCGTGGACGCGGTCTCCGTACGGGTCCGGTGGGGGCGATATCACAAGTCCCAGGTGCTGAGTGACGACGGAGTCGCCCGTGCGACTTGGAGCCGCGAGGAGGTCGAGAAGAACCCCGAGGTCCGACTCGATGGAAAACCCCGGCAGGTTCTGCCGCTCACCGCCGACGATCCGGAAGCCCCCGGGGTGCGTCTGATCGTCGAAGTACGGAACCGTCCGGGTGCCGGCGGCCCGACCCGAGTGGTCGAACTCTCGCTGGTGAACGCCCAGGAGGAGCCTCAGCAGTCGAAGGACACCGCCTGGCTGTTCCAGACGGAGTTGCGGGTCACCGCGCTCGATGGCGCGGCACCCGTCTTTCTGCCCATCTCCGACCCGCTCGGCGAAGCGGCTGAGGCCCACGACGCGTTCGGCGGGGCCGATCCGGAGGAGCAGCATCTGACGCTGCTCTACCGCAATCAGCTGAAGCACGCGGCGGGCCGCAATGTCGCCGTCGCGGTGACGATCGATGAAGGCGAGCGGCGAGCCCGTGCGCTGACCACCACATGGCTTCCCGTCCACGATGTTCCAGCCACCATCGCGCCGTCCGGTGACGACGCCGAGCATCTCGCCGGGCTCGAACTCTCCATGGACGCGCTCGCCGAGCTGGCCCCCACTGAACTGACGGCAGCGCTCGCCCCGTTGGCAGACGGATACAGCGCGTGGCTCGACGAACGACAGGCGCAGGCCGAGCAACTGCCCCCCGCTCTCCGGGACAGCGCCCTCGCCGCGGTCGAGCAGGCTCGCGAGGTATCCGTGCGCATTACTCTCGGAGTCGACCTCCTCAGAGACCCGGACCGACCTGAGGCACTGGAGGCGTTCCGGTTCGCCAACCGGGCGATGGCACTTCAACGGAGGCACACCGCCATCGCGGGACTGCGTGAGAGGGAGGGTCTCAGCTTCGCCGAGGCTCAGCAACGGATCGCCGACCAGGGGCCCGCGGCTGCGTCCTGGCGGCCGTTCCAGCTTGCCTTCGTTCTGCTGAATCTCCGCGCCCTGGCCATTCCGACGCTTCCCGAACGGGGAGCGGGCGCAGACGCCATCGTTGACCTGTTGTTCTTCCCGACCGGTGGTGGAAAGACCGAGGCCTATCTCGGGCTTGCCGCCTTCACCTTCGCCATCCGCCGTCTTCAAGGAACTATCGGTGACGGAGGGGACGCCCGTAGCGGTGACGCGGGGGTCGCCGTATTGATGCGCTACACCCTGCGACTGCTGACCGCGCAGCAGTTCCAGCGTGCCGCCGCTCTGGTCTGCGCGGCGGAAGTGCTGCGCCGAGACGCGTTCGAGGGCGGAGATACCCGCTGGGGTGCGACCCCCTTCCGGATCGGACTATGGGTGGGCGGGGCCGTTTCCCCGAACCGCTATGAAGAAGCGGCACAGCAGATCGCCGAGGCGAAGGAGGCCGGGGACAGCCGTGGTGCCAAGGTGCTGCAGACTCTTGCCTGCCCCTGGTGCGGTACGGCGCTCAGCGCACAGCGCGATCTCCACCCCGACGATGATCTGCGCCGGGTCCTCCTCTACTGCGCCAACGGCGAGGGCAACAGCGCCTGCCCGTTCTCGCAGCGACGCTCTCCCCGTGAAGGGCTGCCCATCCTCACGGTGGACGAGGAGATCTACCGCCTGGCTCCCAGTCTGCTGATCGCTACCGTCGACAAGCTCGCCCAGTTGCCATGGCGCGGCTACTCGGGAATGCTCTTCGGGCGGGTGTCCCAGCTCTGCCCGCGACACGGCTACCGGCACGCCGACCTGGACACGCGGACCAAGTGCGGAGAGAAGCACAACGCCAAGGGCAAGTACGAAGCGGTCAAGAGCCAGGAAGTGACGCGCCTGCGCCCGCCGGACCTGATCATCCAGGATGAACTCCACCTGATCTCAGGTGCGTTGGGCACAACGGTCGGCCTCTTTGAAGCAGCCGTCGACGAGTTGTGCAGCTGGTCGGCGCCCGACGGGACCGGCAGCACGAAGCTGGTGGGGCCCAAGATCGTCGCATCCACGGCCACGACGAAGCGAGCAGCCGACCAGATTCTCGGCGTCTTCGCCAGGAAGGCGGCGATCTTCCCGCCCCAGGTGATCGACGTCGAAGACACCTTCTTCTCGCAGCAGGTCGCACTCTCGCAGCAGGCGCCCGGTCGGCGCTATCTGGGAATCTGCGCACACGGCGTGAGGATGAAGCAGGCGGAGATCCGCGTGGCCGAGATCCTGCTGCTCGCCGGCCAGACTCTCTTCGACAAGCACGGTAAGCCCGCCGACCCGTACATGACGCTGGTGGGTTACTTCAACGCCACGCGTGAACTCGCGGGGATGCGGCGCTTCCTGGACGACGACATCGCGACTCGCGTCCGTGTCCACGGCAACCGCAAGGGCCTTTCGAACCGCCTGCTTCGCAGGACGGAAATGCTGTCCGTGCAGGAGTTGACCTCGCGCATCTCCTCCGGAGACATCACCGAGGTGCTCGCCCGCCTGGAGATCGGCTTCGACGAGGAGATGGACACGACGGTCCGCAAGATCGCCGTGAACGATGAGCGGAAGACCGCAGCGCAGCACAAACAGCGGCTCGACCCGGCGAAGCTGAACCTGCGTAACGAAGGAGTGGGCGCGGTCGACACGGTCATCGCGACCTCGATGCTTCAAGTCGGCGTGGACGTCTCCCGGTTCGGCCTGATGATCGTGGTCGGACAGCCGAAGAACACCGCCGAGTACATTCAGGCGTCGTCCCGCGTCGGCCGCGACGCGAAGCGCCCTGGGCTGGTCGTCACGCTCTACAACTGGACACGACCCCGCGACCTGGCGCACTTCGAGAACTTCGGCCACTACCACGCCACCTTCTACCGTGAGGTCGAAGCCCTGTCCGTCACGCCGTTCGCGCGTCGGTCCCTGGACCGCACCACGGCAGCCGCATGGATCGCCGCAGTGCGTAACGCGACCGATCACAACTCCCGCAATGCGGACGCGTTCGACGTCGATCTCGACGGCCCACCCGCGCAGCAGATCACCGAGCGCTTCCTCCGTCGTGCAGAGGCAGTGGGCGGCGAACGGGCCCGCGGCTATCTCGCGGAGCGCATCGACACCCTCAAGGACGCCTGGGCGCAGAAGAAGCAGGGTAGCGCGCGACTGGGCTACGACGAAGGCAGGTGGAATGGCCAGCAGCTCGCCGGGCTGCTGAACAGGGCCACCGGCGCGCGCTGGGACGAACTCACCGTTGCCCAGTCGATGCGTGAGACGGAAAACGAGATCAATCTGCTGGTGTCCGGTAGCGGCTTGTTCGACGTGGTCGGAGGAGCTCCCGCGTGGAGTTATCCAGGCGGCGGTGGGCAGGGCGGCTCCGGCGACGAGGACTCGCCCGAAGGCGACGAGACCGGAGCCGTACTGGACAACAAGGCCGTGGCGAACGGACAGAGTGGAAAGCAGGCGCACGCATGACGGACAAGGCCCAGTACCGCCGCCGCGTCGGCTCCGTGCGCCCCAGTCACCTGATGTTCACGGGGGGTGTCGGAGCGTTGGTCGATCTGCCGAACTTCGCCGTCCTTGTGCGGGGCATCGACGACTGGCGGTACGACTCCGTGCAAATGGACGATCTGAAGGAACCGCGGCTGCTGCGGGCTGTCAACAGTCTGCTCGCCGATCTGTACGGACCCCAGGTCACCCAACTGCTTCCGGCCCCCTGGATGGATGGAGCAGACGCGGACCCCAACGGACCCGCGGCAAAGGTGGGTGTGCCCGTTCTGCCGTTCCCGCAATGGCTGCGCTGTACCGCATGCAATGAACTGGGCGCGCTGGACTCGAAGATCTTCAAGTTCGAGAATGCCCAACCGCGCCGGCCGGACAAAGCCCGCTTCTTCCACGAGAACTGCACGACGAAGCGCAAGGGCAAGCGTCCGCTGGCCGTGGCAGCGCGCTTCGTACTCGTCTGCCCGTCCGGACACCTGGACGACTTCCCGTACACGACCTTCGTACACCGCGGCGGCCCGTGCACGGCGGTCAGCCATCCCCGGCTACAGATGCTGGACCACGGAGGCAACCAGGCCGCCAATGTGAAAATCAAGTGCGTGAACTGCGGCAAGGAACGGAACATCCGGGATGCGATGGGCCCCCGTGGGGAATCAAGCCTGCCCAGTTGTCGAGGCCGCCACCCCCATCTGGCGACCTTTGAGCCAGGTGGCTGCGAGCAGCCTCCGAAGCCGCTGGTGATCGGTGCGTCTAACCAGTGGTTCGCACAGACGCTGAGCGTCCTGGCCGTCCCGCCCACCAGCGGCAGCGCCTTGCAGGGAAAGATCGAACAGCTCTGGGACACGCTTCAAAAGGTCGACGCGCCCGCCATGCTCGAACTGCTCTGGGGCCTCCCGCAGTTCAAGCCACTTCACCAATGGGACCAAGCCGAGGTCTTCGAAGCCATCCAGAAGCAGAGGGCTGCCGCGGAAACGGCACCAAGTGCACAGCCGACGTCATATCCCGACCTCCTCACCCCGGAATGGGAAATCTTCACCAGCGCTCATGTCCCGGAGCACACCGAGGACTTCGCGCTCCGTGATGTCACCGTCCCCTCTGCCCTGGCAGGCACGTTCTCGCACATCGTCCAAGCGGAACGACTCCGGGAAGTGCGTGCCCTCGTCGGTTTCACCCGGCTCGACGCCCCAGACCCCGAAGACCCGGATCTGGTCACCCGTGCTCCCCTGTCACGCAGCAGCACACCCTCCTGGGTACCGGCCAGCGAAGTACGAGGAGAAGGCATCTTCCTGCGTATGCCCGAGCCGTTGGTGGCTGCCTGGGAACAACGAGTTGCTGGCTCCGCAGCCCTGGCGGCACACCGCGACGCGTACGTCGAATTCCGCCGCAACCGCTACTCGGGGCGTGTCCAAGGCGGAGAGAATCCGCTGCGCGGCTGGCCCGGAGCACGGTACATCGCCCTGCATACTCTCTCTCACCTGCTGATCCGGGCCATCGCGCTGGAGTGCGGATACTCTTCGGCGAGTCTGTCGGAACGGATCTACGCCGGCCGGGAAGAAGATCCGCGTACGGGCATCCTGATCTACACAGCCGTACCCGACGCAGAAGGAACTCTGGGCGGTTTGGTCTCGCTCGCCGAACCCAAGACGATCACTCGCATTGTGCGACGCGCCTTGACCGATGCGGAGCGCTGCTCCTCCGATCCGCTCTGCGCAGAGCGACTTCCGCGCCCTCCGCACGAGGACTTCCTGCACGGCGCGGCCTGTCACGTCTGTCTGTTCGTGTCGGAAACCACGTGCGAGCGCGGCAACCGATTCCTGGACCGCCGCTTCATCGTGCCCATCGACGACCCGGACCTTGTCCTGTTGCAGGGAGTCAAATGACCGGTGCGGCATTTGAGCGAGCTGCGGCCGATGCCTTGACGACGGTGGGAGCAGAGGGCGTCCGCGCCCTCGCCCAAGAAATAGGCAAACAACGCTCAAGGGCCGCGATCCTCTCTGCGTGGGCCTTCCCTGGATTTGCAGAGGCAGCGCGGGCGCTTCTGGAGGCGATCGGATTGGACGGCGCGGCGCCATCAGAGGCGGCCGCATATCTCCGGGGCCTTGCTGCCGGAGATGCTCTGCGCGCCAAAGAGCAGGAGATCTCGCTTGTCTGGAGTGGTCCCTCAACCCACCGAGTCCCGGTCAGGACGACAAGTCGCGTGCTGCTTCAGCTTGTCGAGGCAGCCCAGCACGAACTTCTCCTGATGACCTACTCGGCGACGCGCTACGCGCCGCTTACGCACGCATTGGAGGCCGCAGCTGGTAGAGGGGTGTGCATTGACGTCGTCGTCGAAACGCTACAGGGGGCTGGAAGCGCGCTCTCAGGGACAGAACCGGCGTCAGCCTTCCTCAATGTGCCAGGGCTCAGGGTTTGGCACTGGCCCGCGGACCGCCGGGCCCAGCCAGGGGCCAAGACCCATGCCAAGCTGGCGCTGGCCGACCGACAGGTGTTGTTCACTACCAGCGCCAACTTCACCCAATCCGGAGTGGATAGGAACATTGAGGCTGGAGTGTTGATCACGGGTGGTTCAGTACCCGCCCGCACTTTGGAGCACATCCAGGAACTGCAGCGTATGGGCGTTCTGCAACGATATTGGTGATCGATTCTCTCTGCTGAGGGTGCGATACCTGAGCGGTGGTCTGCAGTGTGGTATTCCGCTCGGCACCCTGGCGGAGGGCGCCGAGCGATCCACCGCGCAGCTGCTCGCCGGCATTGACGCTGCAGTCCTCGACAGTGAGCACACGCAGCCGCGTTGACCCGCGGGGTCATGAACTCCGCACCACTACTCCACTTCGTTATGGGGACCCTGCATAGCTCCGCGGCGCTATCCAAGATCAGTTGGCCGCCGCTCCGAGTACTCCGGGGGGTATCCGGAGGCAGCAAGCGGTGCCGGTGCACGGGATGTGCACGGCCTCTGGTCACGCGGAACGTCTACGCAGTTCAGAGGCCACTTTCTTACATGATGCAGCTGTCCCCGGCGTACGGCCCGGCTCGTCTGCCCCCTTTGCCGTCCACCAGTCGGAAGACACGGACTAGTGGGCTGGGCAAGGGAGTTGGGCCATAAGATGTGCCGCGGATGGTCCCTGTTGATTCCCGCCCCGGTCGAAGGACGCACACGACTCATGAGCGACCCCGTGCCGGCGTCCGAGCCGGTGGAGCAGCAGAAGATCGACACGTCGGTGCCGCATTCCGCCCGTATCTGGAACTACTGGCTCGGCGGCGAGGACAACTACCCCGTCGACGAGGCGGCCGGTGACGCGTACACCGAGGTGTTTCCCGGGATCGTCACCATCGCTCGCTCCAGCCGTGGCTTTTTGCGTCGCACCATCGCGTATCTCGTTGCCGAGGCGGGCATCCGGCAGTTCCTGGACGTCGGTACCGGCCTTCCGACCGCGCAGAACACCCATCAGGTCGCCCAGGGGCTCGCTCCCGAGGCGCGGATCGTCTACGTCGACAACGATCCGATGGTGCTCGCCCACGCCCGCACCCTGCTGCACTCCACCGCGGAGGGTGCGACCGCCTACATCGACGCCGACGTGACGGACCCGGACCGCATTCTCGAAGTCGCCGCCAGGACACTGGACTTCGGTCGTCCTACCGCGCTCATCCTCAGCAACATCCTGGGCCACGTCGCCGACCACGATCAGGCCCGCTCCATCGTCACCCGGCTGATGGAAGTCCTGCCCTCGGGCAGCTACCTCTCCGTCAACGACGGGTCGCGCGGCATCGACCCCGTCTTCGAGCAGGCCCAGGACGCCTACAACAACAGCGGCGCCGTTCCGTACAACCTGCGCGCCCTTGACGAGATCACCGCGTTCTTCGACGGCCTGGAGCTTGTCGAGCCCGGTGTCGTCCCGGTGACCCAGTGGCGTCCGGAGCCCGGTCCGGGCGTCCCGGAGGTCATCGCCGAGCACGGTGGACTCGCGCGTAAGCCGTAACGACCGCGTAAGCCGTGACGACCGCGTAGCCGTATCGACCACGTAAGCCGTGACGACAGGACAGGAAGAACAGCGGAGGCGCACAACCTTCCGGAAAGCCGCCGGTCTGAAAGGACACACACCTACGCGAGCTACCGGGGGTAGTCATGCGACGGATAGGTACTGCACTGGCCGCGACAATGCTGGCGGGCGGCGGCCTGTTGGCCGGCACGGTTCCGGCGGTGGCCGCGCCGACGGCCGTGGACTGCGCCGTGACGTGGGGAAGCCTGGACAAGACCGGTGACGCCGTTGCCTCCAGGCGGCTGACCGACGTGCGGACCGGACGGCACGAGTGCTTCGACCGCCTGGTCTTCGACGCCCAGGGCACGGCGGCCGCCCCGATCGGCTACACGGTCCGCTACGTCGACGAACTGCACCAGGACCCGAGCGACATCGTGGTTCCGATCAAGGGCGGAGCCATTCTGGAGATCTCGCTGTTCTCCTCGCGCTACGACCCGGCGACCGGACAGCCCTACCCGCCGCTTCCGTCCGTCGACGTCACCGGTTACCGGACCTTCCGGGAGTTCAAGGTCACCGGCGGCTCCGAGGGATACACCCAGGCCGGACTGGGCGTCCGTGCCCGGCTGCCGTTCCAGGTCTTCCAGACGGCCAACCATCTCGTGGTGGACGTGGCTCACACCTGGTGACCCCGGACGGCCCGGCTCGTCTGCCGCTCCTCGTTTCCGGCCGTCCGCCGCCGGCCGCCGCATGCCCCTTGAGGCGTACGGCGGTCGGCGGTCTGCGACCTCGGCTCCGCGTCAGCAGGTCGGTACGTCCAGCCAGGCCGCGCCCTTGATGTAGATGTTGGTCATCCAGGAACCGTCCGTCAGCTTGGACCAGGCGTCGTTCGTGTAGCCCTCGGCCGTGACCGCCTGGGCGTGTGCCTGGCAGACCACGTTGACCGTGGTGGGCTGGGCGAAGTAGTCGACCACGCCGGCGTTGACGTTCGGCTGGCTGTGGGTGCGTACGCCGGTGCCCCAGGTCTGGAAGGGCTTGCTGCCCCCTGAGGGCGGCGGGGTGCTGCTGCCGCCGCAGTCCGGGATGCCGGGCAGCGAGGCCGGGCCCTTGATGTAGATGTTGGTCATCCAGGAACCGTCGGCCAACTTGGACCAGATGTCGTTGGTGTAGCCCTCGGCGGTGACGGTCTCGGCGTGCTCCTGGCACTGGACGGACACCTGGGTCGGCCCGGCGAAGGTGTCCACCACGGCACCGCGCACGCTCGGCGTGTCCCGGGTGCGCACCCCCGTGCCCCAGGTCTCGAAGACCGTACCGCCGTTCGCGGGCGGCGGGGTGGGGGTGCCCGAGCCGTTGATCCGGATCGCGCCCGCGTAGTCGCCGCCGGTGCGTACGGGGGCGACCCGGATGTGGGTGCCCGACTCGTACGCCTCGACCATCTGCCCGTTGCCCAGGTACATGGCGACGTGGTGGACGTGTCCGCTGCCCCAGAACATCAGGTCGCCCGGCAGCAGCGGGGCGCTGCCCTGCGCGGCGGAGAAGCGGGCCGAGGCCTGCGAGCTGTGGAACTGGTCGTTCGCCGTGCCGTTGAGCAGGTCCCTGCCGGTGGCCTGGTAGTAGGCGTAGCGCGTCAGGCCGGAGCAGTCGAAGCCCTTGCGCTCGTTGTCGTGGAGGCTGTCGGGGTCCGAGCCGTCGTAGTAGCCGTAGCTGGCGCCCGGCGTGGCCGCGTGGCCGCCGCCCCAGCTGTACCAGACGCCGATCTGCGAACAGGCGGCGTTCACCGCGGCCTGCGCGACGGCCGAGGCGCCCGGTGCGAGGACACCGCAGGTGGCGTCCTGCGCGGCGGCGTGGGCCGGGGCGGAGACGAACGCGGACAGGGCGAGGACCGAGGCCCCCAGGAGCGCGCCGCTGGTCCGGCGGCGCGTGCTGCTGGTGTTCAAGGAAGTCTTCCTTCGCATGGTTGGTATGGGTGGCGTCGCCGGGCGGAGCGGGGACGGCGGTGGGGACGGTGATGAGCACCTGCGTGCCGCTCCCCACCCCCGTGGGGGAGCGGCACGTGGGTGGGGCTAGTTGGCGAGCGCGTCGCGCATCTTCGCCAGGCCGCGCATCCGGTTGCGCTGGACCGTGCCGCGGTGGGCGCCGAGCCGTTCGCCCGCGGTGTCGTGGCTGAGGCCCTCCAGGTCCACGAGGATCACCGCCGCGGCCTCCTTCTCGGAGAGCACGCCCAGCAGGGCCAGCGTGGTCTGGGACGCCTCGTAGGAGGCGAGCCCGCCGTCCCAGCCCGATTCGGGCAGCCGGTCGGTGGACTGCTCGCGCCGGGAGGGGTGCTGCCACGCGTCGCGCAGCAGGTTTAGGGCGACGGTGCAGGTGTAGGCGTACGGGTGCTGCTGCCGCGTCAGGCTCTGGGCGCGGGCGCGTCGGGAGAGCCGTAGATAGGTCTCCTGCAGCAGGTCGTCGGCGTCGTGCGGGTTGCCGGTCAGGGCCAGCAGCCGGCGGCGCAGGCGAGGCATGTCGGCGGCGAAGGACGCGTCGAAGTCCTTCGGACTCATCCGCTCGCCGTCCTCGCGCCGCTGTGGCGGGACGGCGCAGGTTCCGGTCTCCATGCTGTTTCCCCCTCGGTCGTGAACTCTGTCGTGAACTCGGCCGTACGGTGCGGTCGTTGTGTGTCCGGTCGGTGGCTGGTCAGGCCGGTGAGCCGGGTGGGGCGGCGGGGCCGTAGCGGGCGGCCGGTGCCCGGCGCAGCAGCGCCCAGTACCGGTCGCCGTACGACCAGTGCCACCATTCGGTCGGGTAGTTGACGAAGCCGGTCGCGTCGAGGGCCCAGCTCATGAGGGCCCGGTTGGCACGTGCCTCGGCGCTGATATTGGGTGCCTCGGTGCGGCAGGCGCCCTCGCTCTCCTCAGGGGTCGCGTTGACCTCCGTGCCCAGCGGGAGTTCCCGGCCGTCCTGGTCGCACAGCGTCAGGTCGACGGCCCCGCCGCTGACGTGCGGTGCGACCTCCGGCGGGGAGATGTACGCGCTCGCCAGTTCGCGGATCCGTTCCGGCGACGCGTCCGGGTGGGCCCGGCGCATGGTCCGCGCGTACTCCTCGAAGTACCGGCGCTGTAGTGCGGGCGGCCGGTACCCCTCCACCACCAGGAACCGGACCCCGGCCGGCAGCAGCCGCTGGGCCCGCACCAGCCGCCGTAGCGCACCGGCCCTGAGGTGGGCGTAGTCGCCGGCGTCGTCGGCCTGCCGGTGGTCGATCCACAGGTTGCCCGTGCCGCGGAGGTCGACCAGGGGTTCCCCGCAGTCGTCCTCCGCGACCGCGGCGACCCGGGCGTCCGAGAGGGTGATGATCTCTGTCACGTGCATCAGCATCGCGGACCCCGCTGCAACTGCTCTGCAAGTTGCCTGCAAGCGGCCCACCAGGGCTTCTGCAGCCGTACGGACTACCCGGCGTCCACCGTCGGCTCCAGTGCCTCGCGGCAGTCCAACTCCCGGAAGACGCCGAGTGCTTCGACCCTGGCCGCGCGGGCCGCCGACACGTCGCCGTGTGCCTCCCGTACCTCGGCCAGGTCCCGGAGCGTGCGGGCCCGCCATAGGGGCAGCCGCAGGATCTCCCAGGTCGACAGGGCCCGCTCCAGCGGTTCCCGCGCGCCGTCCGGATCGCCGGCGGCCAGGTGCCACTCGCCCAGCGTGCGCAGGACGAGCGCCTCGCCGAAGCGGTCCTGGCGCTCGCGGGCCACGGGCAGGCAGCGGCCGAGCCGCGCCCGTGCCTCGTCGAGACGGCCGAGCCTCAGCTCCGTCTTGGCCAGGGACTGTTCGGTGTACATCACCCCGAAGGTGTCCCGCAGAGCCGCGAAGATCCGCAGTGCCTCGTGCAGTTGTCGTTCGGCGTCCGTGAGCGCGCCCTCGGCCCGGTGGCACAGGGCCAGCGACCGCAGGGTCAGCGCCTCGCCGTGCCGGTCGCCCTCCGCGCGGTACAGCTCCAGCGCCCGCGCGAGTGCCTCCCGGGCCGGCGCGCCGCGCCCCTGTTCCCGGTGCACATAGCCGATGCCGTACAGCACCCGGGCCCGGGCACCCCGCCCGGCGGACTCCCCGTATCGCTCCAGCGCCGCGTCCAACAGCTCCAACGCCTCGGTGTACCCGGCCTGTTCGCGGCGGGCCGTCCCCATCCCGGCGAGGGCGAGCGTCGCCCCCTCGGGCACGTCGCCACGCGCCTCGAACAGGCGCAGGGCCTTGCCGAAGTAGGTGTACGACTCCTCGAACTCGTCCTGTTCATAGCGGAGTTGGCCAAGACCCGCGAGCAGCCACGCCTCTCCCTCGTCGTCCCCGCCACGGTGTACGGCGGCCATGGCCGCGGCGTGCGATCGGGACCAGGCGTCGAACTGGTTGTACAGGGCGGCCGAACTCGCGATCAGCGCGCCGGCCAGATCGCGGGCGGCACGGACCATGCCGTGGTCGGCGCAGTACTCGACGGCCGCCAGCAGGCAGGCCTGTTCGGCGGCGAACCAGGACGTGGGCCGCTCCAGCAGCTCCTCCTCGGTCTCCGCGTCGAGGGGCCGTACGGCGGCCGGTTCGGGGAAGCGCCGGGCGGCTCCGCCCGGGCCGAGGGCGGCCGCCTTCTCGGCGAGACCCAGCCAGGAGGCCACCAGCCGCAGCACGGCCGCCGTACGCTCCTCGGCGCTCTCCTCGGACAGGCAGCGCTCGCGGGCGTGTTCGCGGGCCAGGTCATGGATGCGGTACCGGCTGCGGCCCGTCTCGTCGACGCCGATCACGTCGATGAAGTGGCAGTCCACCAGCCGCTCCACCGCCTCCTCGGCCTCCTCCGTGCCGATGTCCAGCAGCGGGGCCGCGATCCAGGCCGCGAAGTCCGGCAGGTCCAGCAGCGCCAGCCGGCGCAGCGCCCGGCGCTCCGGCAACTCCAGGTCGGCGTAGCCGAGTTCCAGGCTGGTGCGCAACTCCAGGTCCCCGGCGCGCAGTTCGCTCAGCCGGCGGCGTTCGTCGCGCAGTCGGTCGGCGAGCCGGGCGGGCGCCCAGTGCGGGCGGGCCGCCAGCCGGGCGCCCGCGATGCGCACGGCCAGCGGCAGCCGGCCGCACAGCGAGACGATCTCCGCGGCCCGCTCCGGCTCGGCGCTCGTACGGTCCGGTCCGGCGACGCGGCGCAGCAGTTCGAGCGCCTCCGCCTGGCCGGGCACGGCCAGATCCAGGTGGGCGGAGCCCTCCAGCGCCACCAGCCGGCGCCGGCTCGTGACGAGGACGGCGCAGCCCGGACCGGGGGGCAGCAGGGGGCGTACGTGCGCCTCGCCCGCCGCGTTGTCCAGGATCAGCAGGACGCGCCGGTGTCCGATGTGGGTGCGGTACAGCCCGGTCAGCTCCTCGACCGAGGTCGGCAGGGTCTCGGGGTCGGCGCCCATGGCGCGCAGGAGGCGGGCGAGGGCGTCGGCGGGTTGCAGCGGCGCGGTGTCGGCCGCCCGCAGGTCCACGAACAGGCGGCCGTCCGGGAAGAGTTCGGACATACGGTGGCCGACGTGCACGGCGAGCGCGGTCTTGCCCGTGCCGGACCGGCCGGAGATCACCCCGATCGGCGGAGCGGTACGGCCCGCCTCATCCACCTTTCCCACCAGCGAGGAGGCCCAGGCGATCTGCTCGGAGCGGCCCACGAAGTCGGCGATGTCCGGCGGGAGATGGGACGGCGTGGGCCATGCCCGGGGGGCGGGCGTGCCGCGGCTGTCGGCCGGCGGCGGCTTCGGGGGCGCCGCGGGTTCCCGCCCGGTGCTGTGCGGGCGGGCGGTGCCCGACAGCCGTGTGTCGTTGGTCAGTACCGCCTGGTGCAGTGACTGCAACTCCGGGCCGGGATCGATGCCCAGCTCCTCGCGCAGGATCGCGCGGCCCTCCCGGTACGTGCGCAGGGCGTCGGAGCCGCGGCCGGTGCGGACCAGCGCGGTCATCAGCTGGCCGCGCGGCCGTTCCCGCAGCGGGTGGGCGGCGACGTGCGCGAGCAGCGGAGCGATCGTCCGGTCCGCGCGGCCCAGATCGAGATGCAGCCCGAAGGACTCCTCCTGGGCGACGAGCCGCAGTTCGGCCAGCCGGGCCGCCTCGATCCGGGCGAACGACTGGCCCAGCCCTTCCAGCGCCTCCTGGCCGCGCCACAGCGCCAGCGCCTCGGGCAGCAGGTCGGCGGCCTCCTCCAGACGGCCCGCCGCGGCGGCGGCCCGGCCCGAGGCGAGCAGGTCCTCGAACCGGCGGGCGTCGACCTGGGACGGTTCGAGGTCGGCGACATAGCCCGGCGGTCGCGTCCGCACCACCGCGTCCTGCGTCACCTGGGCCAGTGCCCGGCGTACGGCGGAGACATGGGTGGCCACCAGGGCGCCCGCGGTGGCCGGCGCCTCCTCGTCCCAGACGCAGTCCACGAGCCGCTCGGTGGAGAGCACCTCACCGAGGTGGACGACCAGTGCCGACAGGACCGCGAGGGGTCTGACGCCGCCGAGCGGGGCCCGCCGGTCGCCGGCCCACACCTCCACCGGACCGAGCAGCCGTACTTCGAACATCGTTCCCCGATCGCCGCACCACCCGCCCGATGGAGCAGGGCAAAGATATCGGCGAACATGCCCACGACATAGCTAAGGCACAGCAACGGCCGGACCGCCGTGACCGGATTCGATCGATTCGGCGGACCGGTGTCCCTCACCTGCGACGTCAGGGCAGGTGACGCTTGTTGTTCGTGCCTCCGTCAGTGGTCGGCGCGCCTCCCTCCCCCCGTCGGTTGGCTGGTTTCCGCCGATCGGTGAGGTCGGCGGTGAGATCGCCTGTGAGGTCGGTCGCGTGCAGGGAGGACGGTTCTCGCGGCGCCCTCGTATGAGCGCCGGAGAAAGAAGAAAACCTTGTGTTCGAGGGGCATACGGACGGGGCCCGTGGGGCGTCAACGGCTCGAAAGCAACACGTCCGTTCGACCAGATCCCCGGGAGTCGCCCCATGCACCGCTGGACCCTGGCCCTGCTGACCGCCGGTCTGCTGGCGACGACGGCCACCGGATGCGCGGGCACCACGACCACCCCCGGGGCGGCCGGGAGCAGCACACCCCGCGCCGCGGGCGGCACGGCGGAGACGCTACGGCTCGCCGAGCAGCTCCTCATCAAGAAGTGCATGGAGAAGGAGGGACACAAGTACTGGATCGAGCCGTCCAGCCCCGACGACGTCTCGGTCCGGTTCCCCTACGTCGTGGACGACCCGGCATGGGCCAGGGCCCACGGCTACGGCACCGATCTGCGGCGGGCGCGGGAGGCCGAGGTCCGGAGCGATCCCAACCAGCGCTACTTCCACTCCGTATCGGCCAACACCAGGGCCGTCCTGGTGAGCGACCTCAACGGGGCGCGGCCGCAGGGACTTTCGGCCCGGCTGCCGAACGGCGTGCGGGTCACCCACAGCGACCAGGGCTGCCAGGCCACCGCCCAACGGCAGCTGTACGGGGACCTCCCGGCCTGGTTCCGGGCCACCCGGGTCACCGACAGCCTGGCCGGCACGCGCGTCGGCCTCGTGACGGACGACAAGCGCTACAAGGCGGCCGTCGAGCCGTGGGCGCGCTGCATGCGCGAGCGGACGTACACCTACGCGGACCCCGCCCGGGCCCGTGCCGCGGCCACCCTGCCGGAGACTCCGTGGCCGCACGCCAAGGAGGTACGGCTGGCCTCGGCCGAGGCGGCCTGTGCCGTCTCCAGCGGCCTGTCGTCCGTGGCCAAGTCCCTGGACTCCGAGTACCGGGACCGACTGCGGCGGAGCCACCCCCGGGAGACGGCCGACCTCGCGCGCCTCAAGCGCGAGGCACTGCCCCGCGCCCGCGCGATCGTCGCGCACGGCGACTGATTTCGGCCCGCCTTCTCCCCTCCAATCCAACACACACAGACCACCGCGGCCGTCGAGCCGTGGGCGCATCACCCCACCGTGGGCGTTTCACCCCACGCACAACGAAACGAGGGAAACCATGTCCGTCAAGCGTCTCCTCACCGTCGCGGCCTCGGCCGCAGCCGTCGCCGCGCTCTTCTCCCCGGTCTCCAGCGCCAGCGCGCTGGACGCGGGCTCCCAGAAGACCGCGACCGCGCTCGCCGGGGACGGCTACCTCCACGTCTACACCCAGCCCTACGGCGGCGGCCGGGAGTGCAAGTGGTCCGGCAACTCCGACAACTGGGGCAGCTGCCGCAACCTGACCTCCGACATCTGGAACAACGGCTACGCGGGCGGCCTGGACGCCGTGGACCTGTACACCGCCCCCAACGGCGGCGGCGCGCACGCCTGCATCAGCCAGGGCGACAGCTGGCCCGACACCACGACCGGCAACTACCGCTTCACCTACGGCGCGGGCCTGGACCAGTTCGGCAAGAGCGTCAACAACAACATCTCCTCGCACCGCTGGGTGGACTACTGCAGCCAGGGCTGAGGACCTGACCGGCTCGCCCCGGTACACCCGCGCAGGGGTGTACCGGGGCGAGCTGCGTGAGCACCGTCGTCTTCGGGGCGACACCGAACCCGGGGGCGAACCGCTGGTGCGCCGTGGTCCCCGTGGCCGCACACATCCTGGACCCGCTGCGTCAGCCGACGGGGCGCCGCCCGACGGGCTCGGGTCCGCCCGGGGCGGCGCTATCGAGTTCGGCGCGGACGAGGCCGGCGGTGGGGTGGCGGAGCGCGACGAAAGCAGCCCACGCCTCCTCGCGGCGCGGCCGGGCGGCGCCGGGATCGCTAGTGGCTTCGAGGCCGGAGTCCGTGACGCCAAGCGCGGAGTGCGCGCCGGTGATCCTGTCGAGCCGCTTCCACTGACCCTGAGGGCCCGGCGGGATCGCGGGCCCGGAGCGCCCCCCGCGCGCCCCGGACCGTAGACCCCCATTCCCCCGTCGTCGTTCAGCTCCTCGATGCCTGGGCGGAACCAGGGCCGGATGTGCTGCGGTCGAATGCCCCCGGCATATCGACCGCAGCACGCGCCTCGGGTTCGTCCGAAGGCATGATCAGTGCGCCCGTTCCCCCATGGGGCGCGCCCCCGTGCCCGTAGGCTCCGGCACAGACAGCTTCCCCGGTCTTCGGGCCGGTCCGGAGGGGTCGGGTGTTGCCAGCGGGTATTTGGCAACACCGTTCGGGCGGTGCGTTGTTGGGGGGATGGTCATCGAGCACGACGGGTTCGGCGCCGAGTTACGCCGGCGCCGCATCGCGGCCGGTATGTCGCTGAGTGAGCTGGCCGGCAAGGTCTACTGCAGCCGCAGCTTCCTGAGCCGCGTGGAGAACGGGCGCCGCAGGGCGTCACTGGAGTTGGCCCAGCTGTGCGACGAGGTGCTGGGCGCCAAGGGAGCGCTGGTCGGGCTGGCGCCGCTGCCGGGTTCCGACGCCGTACCGAAAGTGGTCCGGGGCGGGGCTGGTGAGCGGGCCGCCGGGGCGGTCAAGTCGCCGGAGCGGGACGGGAGTTCGGCTGCCGGGCCGGACCGCGCGGAGTTCCGCCGGCTGTTGCGGCGCGGCGACCTCAGCCATACCGCGGGCGAGATGCGCGAGGCCGAACGGCACTACCAGGCCGCCTACCGCAGCGCCGAGGGAGACCCGCGGGCGCAGGCCGAGGCCGTGATCAGGATGGCGCGCCGCTGGTCCGATCCCGGACAGGTCGACCGCGAGCTGCTCCAGTCGATCCGCGGCTGTCTGGCCGCCCTGGACGGCGACGGCGGTGCGGAGGCCGCGGGTCTGCGGCTGCGGCTCGAAGCGCACCTCGCGAAGAAGATGGCCCTGGCGGTCAGCCAGGACACCGCGGCGGGACTGGCGGGACCCGCCGAGGGAGCGAGGCTCGCCGAGGACACGCTGCGCCGATTACCCGACGACGGCGACGACGAGGTGCGCTGCGAGGTCCTCACCGAGTGCCGCTGGGCACGCTACGACTTCCTGCCGGCCCCCGAGTCGTTGACGCTCTCCGAGCGGCTGCGCGAAGCCGCGGCCCGGCACGACTCGCCCTACTTCCGCGGTGAGGCCCTGATGGCCGTCGCCATCGACCAGCTCCGCAACGGCAGGATCTTCAGCGCCCTCGCCACCGCGAACCAGTACCGCAAGCACGCCGCGGGCACCCACAGCGCCCTCGCCCTCTGGCAGCGGCACACCCTCGACGCCCTGCTCGACCTGTGGCACGGCCGGTTCGACGCCGCCGCCGAGTGGATCTTCGTGGAGTCCCTGAAGTTCATCGAACTGCTCCGCGCCGACTACGCCGTCCCCGCGGACAACCTCACCCAGACCCGCCTCGGCCAGGCCTACTGGCTGCTGCGACAACAGGGCAGGCTGGCCGAGCTGTTCACCTCCGACCTGGCCGGCGACGTCGAGCGCCACGCCTACTTCCCGGTCTGGCGGGCCGGTCTGGCCCTCGCCCTGTGCGAGACCGGGCAGTACGCCGAGGGCGCGGACCTGCTGCTCGGCTGCGTCGCCGACGTCGACCGCTTCCCGCCGTCGGGCTGGGCCGTACCCGCGCTCGTCCTGCTGGCGGAGGTCTGCGCGGCGCTGGACCTCCAGGGCGGATTCGACCCGGAGCTGGCGCAGGTGCTGCCCGTGCTCAGCGCCCGCCTCGCGCCGCACGACGGCGAGCAGATCGCCCTGGGCGGCTGGCCCAGCGTCCTTGTCGGCCCGACCGCCCGCGCCTGCGGCGTCCTCGCCCTGGCGGCGGGCGAACCGGAGACCGCCCTCGACCACTTCCGCCAGGCGGCCGTCCCGGCCCGCTCCTCCCAGCCGGAACTGGCCCGCCTCCGCCTGGCCCAGGCCCGCGCCGTGCGCCGCGTGGGCGGCCCGGGGAGCGAGCCGAACGCGGTACGGCTGCTGCGGGAGGCCTCGCGGGGGGCGGAGACGTATGGGATGACGTGGCTGGGGGCGCAGTGCGAGGGGTTGTCGGGGGCGCCGGGGCGGGGGTGAGGTGGGGGAGTGGGAGGGGCGTTCCGTACGGCGCCTGCCCGACTGGCCCCGGAGGGTGCCTGCCCAACAGCCCCGGAGGCCGGTGCTGTTGGTGTGTGCGGACGGTGTTCATGCTGTGAACTAGGTCACAGGCGCCCCCGGTTGGGATCCTCCACCCCATCGCTCTCACCCCGCCTCCGCCGCCCTCCGAACCGCCCTCTACCCCTCGCCTCACCCTGGGTAGTCAGCCAAAACGTCTTTGTGGCCAAGGGGTTGAGGGTGAGGGGATTCGAATTGTCTACGCGTGTAGTGAACCGAGTGGCCTAAACCTGTGTGCCTGGCGGGTTTGTAGCGTCCCTTGACCCGGGTGGGATGGCTCGGTTTCATACCTATCCAACTGCGCGGGGGGCTCGGGCGCCCGTCGTGAAATCCGCAGGGTGTCCTTGGCGTTCCTGGCGTGCCGCGCCGTCAACTCCCCAGTGTGTGCAGGCGTGTTGACGTGTCTTCCTGCCCGTTTCGATACGTCGCGCGCCACCCCGGAAAGGAAAACGCCGGTGTCGCAGTTCCTCACCGCAGCTCCTCTTCTCCGCCGTGCCGTCGGATGCCGGTGGGCCAGGTGAGCCGGTACCGGGGTACGTCCGCGCCGGCGGCGGGAGCAACGGCCGGGCGAGGGCGCAGTATCCGGGCCTCGCTCATCACGCTCGCGGTGGTGCCGGCGACGGCGCTGGTGCTGCTGTGGGTCAGCGGTTCGTACGCGCTCTTCGACCAGTGGCACAAGTCCAACGACGTCGGGCAGGCGGCGAAGACCACGTACGCCCTGGTGCCGGCGGTCGGCGAGTTCCAGAAGGAACGGCAGCTGACAGTCAGCCTGCTGGCCTCGCACGGCAGTCCCACCGCCCTGGAGGCGCAGCGGCGCCGGACGGACGCCGTACTCGCCGGATTCCGCAACGCGGACTCCGCCTCCGCCGGGGCCGGATCGGCCCAGTACCAGGCCCAGTTGGCCACCGTACGCAAGCGGCTCACCGCGCTGACCGCCGAACGGACCGCGGTCGACGACGGGAAGACCACCCGGCAACAGGCCTACACCGCCTACTCCGACGCCGTGTCGTCGGCGCTGAACCTCTTCGGGACGCTCAGCACCGACAGCGGCGACGCGGCCACCGCCGCCGACGCCGGTCACGCCCTGGCGTTCCTGCGCGGGACGGAGGCGCTCTCGCAGGAGGAGGCGATCCTCAACGGCACCGCCGCGTCACGGAAGTTGAGCGTCCAGGAGCGGTCGGCGCTGGCGGCCGCCCAGGCCGTCCGGGTCTCCGTGCTGACCAACGAGGTGGAGCCGTACCTGCCCACGGAACTGGGCGCCGAGCTGGGCAAGACCATGGGCGGTCAGGACTGGGCCGCCATGACTGCCTTCGAGAAGACCGTCGCCGCGGCGTCCGCCGGGCACGACGGCACGATCACCGTGCCCTCCGTCCCGGCCGCCCGCGCCGCCGCCCCGGGGCGCGTGTCCGGCGCGGTGCAGGCCGTGGAGGGCCAGTACCTGGGCAAGGTCACCCAGGACTCCGCGCACCGGACCCACATGGTGCTCGTCAAGGCGTTGCTCGGCAGCGCCCTCGCGCTGGTCGCCGTCCTCGCCGTGGGCATCCTGTCCTGGCGCATCACCCGGTCCCTCATCGGCCGGATGTCCGGGCTGCGCGCGGCGACGCTCGAACTGGCCGAGGAGAAGCTGCCCGAACTGATCACCCGGCTGCGTACCCAGGGCAAACGGGCCGAGATCGACGACCTGCCCGAACTCGACTACGGCACGGACGAGTTGGGCAAGGTCGCGGACGCCTTCAACAGCGCGCAGCGGACCGCTGTGAGCGTCGCGCTGGAGCAGGCCGCGCTGCGGGAGGGGGCGCGCCTGGTCTTCCACAACATGTCGCGCCGTATCCAACTCCTCGTGCACCGCCAGCTCACGGTGATCGACTCCATGGAACGCAAGGAGCAGGACCCCCAACTCCTCTCCGATCTCTACCGTGTCGACCACCTCGCCACCCGGATGCGGCGCAACGCGGAGAGCCTGACCGTGCTGTCCGGCGCGTCCCCGCGGCGCCGTTGGAAGCACGCGGTGCCGCTCGCGGATCTGCTGCGCAGCGCGGTGTCCGAGATCGAGGGGTACACCCGGGTCGTCGTCGAACCCCTGCCGCCCATCGCGGTGTTGGGCCCGGCTGTCGGCGACACGATCCACCTCATGGCCGAACTCATCGAGAACGGCGTGACGTTCTCCCCTCCGCACACCGAAGTACGGGTCCGCGCACTGCCGGTGGCCCAGGGGTACGCCGTCGAGGTGGAGGACCGGGGACTCGGCCTCACGCCGGACGAGTACACGGCGGCCAACGAACTCCTGCACCACCCCAAGGACTTCAGCTTCACCACGCTCGGCGAGGACCCCCGCCTCGGCCTCTTCACCGTCGGCCACCTCGCCCAACGCCACGGCGTCACAGCCAGCCTCCAGGCATCGTCGTACGGCGGCTCCCTCGCCGTCGTCGTCCTTCCGCACGCCCTCACGGAATCGGCGACGGACGCGATGCCGCCGACACTGGACGCACGGGCGGAACGGCACCTGGCTTCGGTCGCGGGGTTGGCGACGGGGTCGTTGACGGGGGTGGGAGCGGGTTCGGGGACGGGCACCGGCACAGGTGCAGGTCCGGGGTCGGTGACTGGCTCGGGGTCGGGTTCGGGTCCGGGGTCGGTGGCCGGTTCAGGGCCGGGTTCGGGGATGGGCTCGGTGACCGGTTTGGCCACGAGTTCGGGGCAGGGTGCAGGACAGGGCGCAGGGACGCGGTCGGGCAGCGGCTCGGGCATGGGCTCGATCGCCGGGATGACCACCGGGACGACCCCTGGGGCGGTCACCGGGCCTACCAGCGGGCCGGCCACCGGTTCGGGGCGCGGCGGGGTGACGGCCGGCGGTATGCCGATGCGCATCCGCACCCGCCCCGCGGCGCACACCCAGTCGCCCTCCGGCCCGGAGGCACGGCCGGCCGACGGCTCCGCCGCCCCGTCGCCGCGCGCGGCCGGGCCTTCGACGGGTCCCGGCGACACGACACCCTTCGCGGACTCCCGCGAGGGCGGGACCTCGGCGGATTTCCGTGCGGGTGGGACCGCGGCGGACTTCCGCGAGGCTGGGTTTTCCGCGGACTTCTGTACGGCTGGTCCGGCCTCGGGTTCTCGTGCGGCCGAGTCGTTCCCGGGCTCCCACCGGGCCGAGTCTCCGGCGGACTTCCGCGAGGGCGGGCCGTCTGGGGACTCTCGTGCGGGCGGGGCCTCCGCGGACTTCCGTGCGGTCGGGGCCTCCGGTGACCCCCGTGCAGGGGGTCCCTTCGCAGGCGCCCATGGGGCCGGATCCTCCGCCGGTTCGCGTGAGGGTGTGGCCTTCCCTCATTCCCGTGCCTCTGGTGCTTCCGGGACTTCCTCGGAGCCACGCTCGGCCGCCCCGTCCGCAGGACCCCGCGCCGGCGGATCCGGTTCCGGTCGGCTTCCTCGGCGTGTGCGGCAGGCGCATCTCGCGCCGCAGTTGCGGGGGCGGCCGGACGAGGCGGACGGGGAGCGGGAGGCCGAGCGGCGGCCCGAGCAGGCCCGTTCGATGCTGGCCGCGTTGCGGGACGGGACCCGTAGGGCCCGCGAGCAGGAGGAGGTACCCACTCCCGCCTGGCCCGCGTCGCTGCGCGGAGACGCCCCCAGGCCGGCGTCGCCGCGAGAAGGAACTCCCCGGCCGACGACACCGCGAGAAGAAGCCCCCGCGCCCACCTGGAACACGGCCCCGCCCGAGCGGCGTCAGTTGCCCACCCGTCCCCGTCCGACAAGGAACACCCCATGACTGCGCCCAACACCACGCACGGCGGACTGGCCTGGCTGCTGGACAACCTGATCGAGCGGATCCCCGAGACCCTGCACGCCATCGTCCTCTCGGAGGACGGGCTCCTCGTCGGCTCCTCCGAACGGCTCCCGCAGGACGACGCCGAGCAACTCGCCGCGATTTCCTCGGGAGTTCACTCCCTCGCGCTGGGCACCAGCCGGCACTTCGGCGGCGGGCGCGTCCAGCAGACCGTCATCGAGATGGACGACCTCTTCCTCTTCGTCACCACCGCCGGCGGCGGCGCCCGCCTCGCCGTACTCGCCAGCTCGCAGGTGGACGTCGGCACCGTCGGCTACGAAATGACCATGGTCGTACGGCAGGTGGGGCAGTTCCTCAGCGCGCCCCCGCGGTTCCCGGAGTACAGCGGCGCGCCCTTCGCGGGTGAGCATGAATGAGACACTGGTCCGAGGAAGACCCGTGGGAGGACGAAGACCCCGCGCTGCTCGTCCGCCCGTACACGGTCACCGGCGGCCGCACCCCGACCTTCCACTCCGGTATCGAACTGATCACCCTGATCAGCACCGTCCGGCCGCCGACCCGCGAACAACGCCTCCAGCCCGAACAGAACCGGCTGCTCGCCCTGTGCCGTACGCCCACCGCGCTGGTGGAGGTCGCCGCCCGGCTGGACCAACCCGTCGCGGTCATACGGGTGTTGCTCGATGACCTCCTGGACAACGAACTCGTCTCCGTCTCCCCGCCCGCCGCGGCCGGTACCCCCGACGCCCGTTTCCTCCAGGCAGTGATCGATGGCATACGCAGAATCTGACCGCCGCGCCACCATGGTGGCGCCCAACGCCGCGACGGCCAAGATCCTCGTCGCGGGCGGCTTCGGCGTCGGCAAGACCACCCTCGTCGGCGCGATCAGCGAGACCACGCCCCTGCGTACCGAGGAACTCATCACCGAGGCCAGTGTCGGTATCGACAACCTCGCCGGGGTGGAGCAGAAGACCACGACGACGGTCGCCATGGACTTCGGCCGGATCACGCTGAGTTCGGCCCTCGTGGTCTATCTCTTCGGGGCCCCCGGGCAGGACCGGTTCTGGTTCATGTGGGACGACCTGTCGCGCGGCGCGCTCGGCGCGGTCGTCCTCGCCGACACCCGGCGGCTGGAGAACTGCTTCCCGTCCGTCGACTTCTTCGAGCACCGCGGCATCCCCTTCGCCGTCGGCGTCAACTGCTTCAACGGCGTCTGCGAAGAGGACCCCGACGAGATCCGCGCCGCCCTCGACCTCGCCCCCGACATCCCGCTCGTGCTGTGCGACGCCCGCGACAAGGAGTCGGTGAAGTCGGTACTGCTCGCGCTCCTCGAACACGTCATGCGAGGGCTGGCGGCGGAGGCGTCGGGCGACCGCCAGCCGGTGTAACTGACTTCAGCCGTACGGTCATGAGGGCTTCGTCGCCGATACGGCCGTCGCGGTCAGCGTGCCGTCGCACTCCGCGAACTGCCCGTCGTCCAGGGCGACTTGGTGCGCCCCGGCACCCGGCAGACCGATCACCATCGTCGGGTAGACGACGGGCGCCGAACCCGACTCGCAGTAACCGTCCCCCTCACCCTGCACCTGCACGAAGGTCAGCTTCAGCCAGGCCTGACCACCGGGGGCAAGCTTCACGGGGGAGGCGGAGCCGACGGGGGTGACTTGGAGGGGGACGTTCAGCTCCGGGGAACCGTTCGCGGCACCGGCGACGGTGGGGTGTCCCTGGAGGACGCAGGCCTTGGCACCCGTGTTGGTGAACTGGACGACCGCCGCACCGGTCCCGGTACCGGCGGGCCGATCGGCGGCTTGGTAGGCGGTGGCCTTCAGGGCTGTTGCCGCGCAGGGCTTCGCCGCCGTGTCCGTGGACCCGGACGACCCCGTAGAGCCGGACGCTCCCGTGGACCCGGAGGAGGCGGGGGAGGAGGTGGAGGAGTCGGTCGCGGTCGGCGCCGTCGACGAGACGTCGGCCCCGCCCTCCGAGGAGTCGCCCGGCTGACACCCCGTCATCACCATCGCCGTCACCGACACCGCGGCCACCACCATCGCGCCCCTACGGATGCTGCTCTTCTGCATGACGTCCCCCGAACTGGCTGTGCACGGGCCGGACTTCCCCGGCGCTCGCGGAGGGAGACAGGTCCGCCGCATCCGGGGTTCCACCCGCGCACCACCTGTGACGGAACGGTGACGCTCAGTCGAAGCTCGCGAAATATGCCGCCGCCATGTCCTCGTCCCCATGCCCCTGTGCCGCGGCCCGGGCGAACCGTTCCGCGCCCGCCGCGGCCACGTCCAGCCGGACGCCGTTGGCCGCGCCCGCCTGGACGATCAGGCGGGCGTCCTTCTCCGCCGTCGTGACCGCGAAACTCGCCGGAGTCAGCTGGTCGTTGAGGATGGCGGCGGACTTGGCGTGCAGGTAGCCCATGTCGAGGGGGCCGCCGGCGATGAGGCCGAGGAAGTCCTGCGGGTCCACGCCCAGCGCCTTGGACAACGCCAGGGCCTCGCCCGCCGCGTTCGTCACGGCCAGCACCCAGCTGTTGGCCACCAGCTTCAGCCGGGTCGCCGTCGCCGCCGCGCCCTCCTCGCCGACCCACATCGTGCGGGCGCCGACCGCGTCGAACACCGGGGTCACCGTCTTACGGCCGCTCATCGGACCGGCCGCGAGGACCGTCAGTTGACCGGCTTCGGCGGGCTGGCGGGTGCCGAGGACGGGGGCGTCGTAGAGGACGAGGTCGTGCCGGTTCGCGAACTCGGCCAGTTCGCCCACCGATTCGAGGCCGGAGGTCGTCGACTGGATCCACGCGGCGCCGGGGCGCAGGGCGGGGGCGGCCTCGCGCATCACGTCGAGGACGGCGTCGCCGTCGTAGAGCATCGTGAGGATCACGTCCGCCTCGCGTACGGCCTCCGCCACCGTGTCGGTGACGTGCGCGCCGTCGGCGGCCAGGGGGTCGGCCTTGGCACGGGTGCGGTTCCAGGCATGGACGGTGTGGCCCGCGCGGGCGAGGTTGCGGGCCATCGCGGCGCCCATGATGCCGGTGCCCAGGACGCCTACGGTGAGCTTCTCGGTGGTCATGACTCGCCTTTCGTCCTCGACGGTGTTGTCGAGGACCAGGGTGCCAGGGTGCCGCGCGCCCGGCCTCCCGGACGGGCACGCGGCCCTCGTCAGCCGGTGATCGTGAACCAGGTCGACCGTGACTTCTTCCACTCGTCGTGGGAGAGATCCTTCGCCTCTGTGCCGTCGCCGTACAGATCGGCCGCGCCGTCGTCGGTGATCAGCTGGGCGCGGGCGCCCGAGGCCGTCAGGTCCGGTACGTCCACGACCGCCTCCCAGGCGCCGGGGTCGGTCGTCGGCAGGTCGCGCAGTTTGACCGGGTGGTCGGCCGGGTTGCCGGTCCAGGAGTAGAGGGCGTACGGGTCGGAGTTGTCGTCGGCGGCCCAGGAACCGGCGACGATCAGATACTGGTTCGCCGCGTTCTTGCGGATGTCGCGCACCGAGAGACCGCCGAGGTCCAGCTCGACCGGTGTGCCGAAGGTCGCGGCGGTGCCGTTGGCGACCACCTTGTCGATGTTGGTGACCGGCACCAGCAGCGCCTTGCCGCCCTCCACCGCCGGGGCGAGCGGCGCGCGGAAACCGAGGTACGCCGTGGTCGTGGAGCCCGGCGCGAACTCCAGGCCCTCCACGTTGAACCCGTCGATCTGCTTGGGGACTTGACCGTCCGCGGTGCCCGCCGCGAAGCCGTACCGGTTCCCGTTCGCCTTGTCCCACGCCACCAGGTCGTCGCGCAGCTTGCCGTACGAACTGCCGTAGGAGAGCGTCGTGTTGGCGCCCGTGCCGGTCACCTTCGTGGTGAAGACCGTGTTGCGGGCCGACTTGTACTCGCCGTCCTTGTTGTTGCCCAGCGACCCGGTCCAGTAGATCGTGTCGCCGACGCGCGCCGCGCCCTCGATGTCGATCTCCTTGGAGACGTCGATGTCGTCGCTGAAGTCCCAGGTCCTGATCGGCGCGCCGGACGTCGAACGGTCGTACAGGCGAAGGACGTTGGACTCGTCATCCGCCACGACGACGTAGCCGCCGCCCACGTCGACCGCGGCGGAGGCGTCGCTGGAGCCGGTGAAGTAGCGGGTGTCGGCGGGCTGTTGGACGGATGCCGAGGCCGCGTAGTGCAGGGTCTTCGTGGCCGTCTTGCCGCCGAGGCCCGTCACCTTCACCGTCAGGTCCGTGTAACCCCGCGCGGCCGCCGCGACGGCGAGTTGGCGGGTCGCGCCGGTGCCGGTGACGGTCACCGCGCCCGTCGGCGCCACGGACGTCTTGCTGCTCTTGCTGGCCGCGACCGTCAACGCGCCCACGTCCGCGCCGCTCTGAGCGACCGTCACCTGGACCGTCGGATCGCCGACCGCGCCCACCGCGCCCGAAAGGTACGTGGCCGACAGGGAGATGGTCGGGGTGCCGTAACTCGCCGCGTGCGCCTGGCTGTTGCCGAGGCTCAGGGCGGCGAGGGCGAGGCAGGTGCCCGTCACGGCGACCGTCCTGCGCCCGCTGGAGAAAACTCCGTTGGAGGAAACTCCGTTGGAGAACGCTCCGTTGGAAATTGCGTAGTCCTGCACGGGGACCCCTTCGTCGGCTCGGTGTCGACGAGAAGGTTCAGCGGACCTCACCAACTCCGCGGGGTGTGGGCAGGTCCTGGGGGTGAACAACTGCCGACGGGCCGAGGGAACGTTCCATGACCCGGGCCAGATGGCGGGTGAAGACCTCCTGCGTGTCGGGGGTCAGCGTGCGCAGCGCCACCAGCGCGGTGATCACGACGTCGCACAACTCGCCCTGTACGTCGTCCCAGGTGTGGGTGACGCCCTTGCGCGGGTTCTGCCCGGTCGCCCCGATCACCGCCTCGGCGACCTCGCCGACCTCCTCGGACAGCTTCAGCATGCGCAGGAGCAGGCCCTCGCCGCCGTCTAGGGGACGGTTGCCGTCCAGCCAGGTCCACAAGTCGTCGATGCCGGCCCAGAGGTCGGCGGGCCGGTCGTTCTGATCACTCATGCGCTCAGCCTGCCATCACCACTCCACCCGTCCGCCCTACTCGTCCAGTCCGCTGGTCCACCCGTCCGCCCTACTCGTCCAGTCCGCTGGTCCACCCGTCCGCCCTACTCGTCGAACAACGTCTCCTGCCCGAACTCCGCCGCCTCCCGCACCCGCCTGTTCCGCAGGCCCACCACCACGGCCGTCGCCGCCCCCGTGACCGCGAGCGCCGCCGGGACCATCCAGCCCCGGTTCACCGCGTGGCCCAGCGCGTGGTCCAGGGAGAGCCGGCCCGGGCCGGTGACCGCGAGGCCGGCCGCGGTCAGGGCGAGGGAGGCCGCGTACTCGTAGCCGCCGGCCGCCGCGAAGAAGCCGTTGGGCGCGTGCACGGCGGTGGCTCCCGCCATCGCGCCGGCCGCCGCCGCGCCCGCCGCCGGGGTCGCCAGGCCCAGCGCGAGCAGCGCACCGCCGCCCGCCTCCGCGAGGCCCGCCATCGCGGCACTCTGCTTCCCCGGCACGTACCCCATCGCCTCCATGGCCGCGCCGGTGCCCTCGATCCCGCCCCCGCCGAACCAGCCGAACAGCTTCTGCGCGCCGTGCGCGGCCAGCACTCCGCCGGTACCCAGCCGGAGCAGCAGCAGGCCCAGATCTTGTCGGTCGTAACAGGTCACGGTGACTCCCTGAACAGGCGGCGGGGACGGTCCCTCCACCGTCCCACCCCGGGCGTGGGGAGGGCCTGCGCAGACCGCCGTTCGGGTGGCGCGCCCCCGCGAACGGTGTGAGTCTGACCGGCATGACGATTCAGACAGCCAAACTCAGCGATCCGGCCGTCCGGGCGTTCGTCAGCGCCGTCAACGCCCATGACCGGGACGCCTTCCTGGCGCTGCTCGCGCCGGGCGCGACGATGGCGGACGACGGCTCCGACCGTGACCTCGCAGAATGGATCGACCGGGAGATCTTCTCCTCCCACGGCCACATGCAGGTCGACCGGGAGTCCGACGGCGGCCGCGCCCTCGTCGCCCGCTACTCCAACGACGCGTGGGGCGAGATGCGCACCCGGTGGAGTTTCACGGTCGGCGACGACGGCAGGATCGCCCGCTTCGAGACGGGCCAGGCCTGACCGTCGTAGAAAGCCGTCGTGGAAAGCCGAAAAGCCCTTGCCCTGAAGTGCGCTCCAACTCCTAGTCTCCACAGGCATGGAGACGAAGTCGAACATCAGGACCCTCGGCCGCAGCGGTATCGACGTGAGCGCTCTCGGCTTCGGCTGCTGGGCGATCGGCGGTGAGTGGCAGGACACGAGCGGGCAGCCGCTCGGCTGGGGCAAGGTCGACGACGAGGAGTCCGTACGGGCGGTTCGGCGCGCCCTCGATCTGGGCGTGACGTTCTTCGACACCGCCGACACCTACGGCGCGGGGCACAGCGAACGCGTCCTCGGCCGCGCGCTGGGCAAGCGCCGGGACGACGTCGTCGTAGCCACCAAGTGGGGCAACGTCTTCGACGAGGAGACCCGTACGCTCACCGGCAGCGACGACTCCCCGGAGTACGCCCGCCGCGCGCTCACCGCATCCCTGGAGCGCCTCGGCACCGACCACGTCGACCTGTACCAACTGCACTTGTCCGACGCCGACTTGGAGCGCGCCGCCGAACTCCGGGACCAGTGCGAGGAGTTCGTGCGGGAGGGGCTGATCCGCGCCTACGCCTGGAGCACCGACGACCCGGCCCGCGCCGCCGTGTTCGCCGAGGGGGAGCACTGCGCGGCCGTGCAGCACGCGGCGAACGTGTTGCAGGACGCGCCGGAAATGTTCGCCCTGTGCGAGGAGTTGGGCCTGGCCAGCATCAACCGCAGCCCCCTCGCGATGGGCCTGCTCACCGGAAAGCAGGCGTCGGGGCGGGCGTTGGAGGCGGGGGACATCCGCAACACGCCCCCGGCCTGGATGCAGGGCTTCAAGCAGGGCGCCGGCGCCGACGAGGACTACGTCGCCCGCGTGGACGCCCTGCGCGAGATCCTCACCTCCGACGGCCGCACCCCCGCGCAAGGCGCCCTCGCCTGGCTGTGGGCCCGCAGCCCCCGCACCGTCCCGATCCCCGGCTTCCGCTCGGTCACCCAGGCCGAGCAGAACGCGGGCGCGATCGCCAAGGGGCCGCTCACCGCCGGGCAGTTGGCCGAGGTCGACCAGGTGCTCGGTAGGTGAGCGGCCCCGAGGGGGATCAACGGGCCGTCGTGACAGCCCGGTTGAAGTGAACCGGGCTCAGTAACCCTGGTTGCCGTACTGCGCGTACTGCTGCTCGTCGGTGTTGCCCTGCTGGGGTGCGAACCGGCCGCTGCCGCGGCCCTGTTCGGTGAGGGTGATCTGGCCGGCCTTGATGGTGGCCAGGCGCGGGGCGCGGCGGGCGATCGACGAGTCGTGGGTGACCATGATGAAGGTCAGCCCGTACTCGTGCCAGAGGCCTTCGAGCAGGCCCATGATGTCGTCGCGGGTGCCCTCGTCGAGGTTGCCGGTGGGCTCGTCGGCGAGGAGCACCTTCGGCTTCTTGACCAGCGCGCGGGCGATCGCGACGCGCTGCTGCTGGCCGCCGGAGAGCTCGGACGGGGCGTGCTTGAGGCGGTCGCCGAGAGCGACCGACGAGAGGGCCTCGGCGGCCCGCTCGCGGCGCTCGGCCGGCTTGACGCCGAGCGGCACCAGGGCGGTCTCGACGTTCTCCTGCGCGGTGAGCGTCGGGATGAGGTTGAAGGACTGGAAGATGATGCCGATCTTCTCGGCCCGCAGCCGGGTCAGCTTGGCCTCGCTGATGGTGGCGAGGTTGACGCCGTCCAGCTCGACACTGCCCTCGGAGGGGCGGTCCAGGCCGCCGATCATCTGAAGCAGCGTCGACTTGCCGCCGCCGGTGGGGCCCTGGATGACGAGCTGGTCGCCGTCCTCGATCGTGAGGTCGACGCCGCGCAGCGCCTCGACCGTCTCCTTGCCCCGCGAGTAGCGCTTGGTGACGCCGGTGAGCTTGTACATGGGATCTCCGTCGATACGTCTGTGAAGAAGAGGGTCGGGACGCCGCCGCCCGGGGGGAACGGTGGCGGCGCCCCGGATCAGGGGGTGCGGCGCGGTCGGCGTCGGCGGCGCTACGAGCCGCCTCCGCCGGACCACGCCACCGCGGCCGCGCTACGACACGCTGCGCAGCGCGTCCGCCGGACGCATCCGCGAGGCACGCCAGCCGCCCATCGCGCCGGCGATCAGGCCGCCGGTGACGGCCAGGCCCACCGCGAGGGCGATCGTGGTCAGCGAGACCGGCGCGTTCAGGGCGATCTCCAGGGTGTTGGAGGTGGCCTGCTGGCCGGGGCCGCCCTGGCCGCCACCGGGACCGCCGCCCATGCCGCCACCGCCGGTGGAGGTGGAGCCGAGCTGCGCGGTCAGCTTGGGGCTGATCGCGGTGACCGTGTAGGCCGCCAGGAGGCCAAGGGCGATACCGAGACCGCCGCCGATCAGACCGTTGACCATGGACTCGCCGACGACCTGCCGGGTCACCTTGCGGCTCGGCCAGCCGAGCGCCTTCAGCGTGCCGAACTCACGCACCCGGCGCGAGACCGCCGACGAGGTGAGCAGCGCGGCGACGAGGAACGCGGCGATCAGGACCGCGATGGACAGCCACTTGCCCACGCTGGTCGCGAGGTTGGAGGCGGTGGACAGCGAACCGGAGACCGTGGACGCGAGGTCGGCGGAGGTGGTGACCGTCGTACCCGAGATGTTCTTCTGGATGGTGGTCTTGACGGCCGAGATCTGCTTGGAGTCGGTCGCCTTGACGTAGATCGTGGTGACCTTGTTCTTCGAGTCGCCCAGCGTCTGCGCCTGCTTCAGCGGCACGTACACGTCGATCGTGGACTCGCTGCTGTTGGGCGTCGCGATGCCGATGACCGTGAACTTGGTGCTGGAGATCTTGAAGGTCGAACCGACCTTGTACTTCTTCGTCTTGGCGTACGACTTGCTGACGACGGCGACCTTCGCGTCGGTCTGCGCGGTCGTGAACGTCTTGCCGGTGGTGATCTTCGACGTGGACAGCGGGCCCAGCGTCTGGTTGGTGACGTCGATACCCGCGACCGAGTACGAGTTCACGTTGAAGTTGGCGCCGCCGCCCTGGACCTGCGGTGCACCGGTGCTGCTGGTTCCGCCACCGCCGCCGGGGCCGCCCTGCTGCGAGGAACCCGAAGAGCCGGACGTGGTGGAGGACTTGGCCTTGCCCTGGGTGAAGGAGCCGTCGACCTTGGTGACGTTCAGGGTGAGCGCGCCGACCGCGGTGGACACGCCCTTCTGCGAGGCGACCTTCGTGACCAGTGAGGACGCGAGGGCCTGACCACCCTGCGTGTTCACCCGGTCCGTGCTCTGCGAGGTGCTGCTGGAGGAAGTGGCGCCGAACTTGAAGCTGGGACCCTGCGAGCTGCCGGCCTTGGGGGCCGACTGCGCCTTGGTCACGGTCATGTCGGTTCCGAGACCGTAAAGAGACTTGAGGACCTTGTCCTGAGCCTGATTCATGCCGGCCGACACCGAGTTGACGGTGATGACCAGCGCGATACCGAGCGCCAGACCCATCGCGATGACCAGGGCCGCCTTCTTGCGCCGGCCCAGCTCGCGCTTGAGATAGATGCCAAACATCCCATTCCCCAAAGGTTCTTGGCGCCCGCTGTGGGCGCGGCCACAAGCTATGGAGGAACCTTTGAGTCGACCTGAGTAAAGGATGTGTCTGGCCTGAGAAAAAGGGACCCGAAATCAGAATTGCGTCAGACAGCTCATTCCTAAGCTGCCGAGGGCCTCCTGCCAGGAAACCCCTGTTCAATGGCCTGCTGGCATGGGCTGTCGAGCACCCTTTCGACGCCCCGCGACGGACCCCGCCGTGCGTGCCCGCGCTCTCGTTTTGTACGGTCCCGGGATGCGCGATTCCTCTCGGCTCACCCGGCGTGCCGCCCTCGGCCTGACCGCCGCCGCTCTTCCCCTGGCGGCGGCCGCTCCCGCGTCCGCGGCGACGGTGATAGGCGGTGAGCGGCTGGCCCGCGACGGGATCCAGGCCGGCGATGCCTCCGGTCTGCCCAAGAAGCTCACCGCCCGCTCGTGGATCGTCGCCGACCACAGGACCGGCGAGGTGCTCGCCTCGTACCGCGCGCACCAGCGCCTCGCGCCCGCGTCCACGCTGAAGATGCTGTTCGCCGACACCGTGCTGGGGAAGTTCGAGCGGACCCGCACCTACCGGGTGACCGACGCCGACCTCGCCGACGTCCCCTCCGGCTCCAGCCTCGTCGGTGTGAAGCCCGGAATCCTGTACAGCGTCCACCAGTTGTGGCAGGGCGTCTTCCTGCGCTCCGGCAACGACGCCGTGCACGTGCTGGCCCACATGAACGGCGGGATCGCGCGGACGGTCGCCGAGATGCAGGCCAAGGCGAAGGACCTCCAGGCCCTGGACACGCACGTGGTGAGCCCGGACGGCTTCGACCACCCCGGGCAGGTCTCGTCGGCGTACGACCTCACGCTCTTCGCCCGGCACGGGCTGCACGACGACGACTTCAGCGCCTACTGCTCGACCAGGACCGCGAACTTCCCGGCCGGCGGCAAGAAGACCTTCCAGATCCAGAACACCGACCGCCTGCTCAGCGGCTCCTACGGCCTGCGCCCGTACCGGGGCATCATCGGCGTGAAGAACGGCTACACCAGCCACGCCGGCAACACCTTCACCGGCGCCGCCACCCGCGACGGCCGCACCCTTCTGGTCACCGTGATGCACCCGGCGAACGGCGGCAACGAGGTCTACAAGGAGACCGCCGCGCTCCTCGACTGGGGCTTCGGCAAAGGGAGTTCGGCCCGGGCGGTGGGCGCGCTGGTCGAGCCGCTGAGCGAGGGCGGGGCGGTCGCGAGCCCGACGCCGGCGGGGAAGGGCACCAAGGGGGCGCCGGGTGCCACCGGGGCCGCCGCGTCCTCGTCGGACGGTCCCTCGCCCTGGCCCCTGCTGGGCGGCGCGGCAGGGGCGGTCGCGGTGCTCACGGGCGGCGCGTTCGCGCTGCGCAGGCGACGGGCGGCCGTGGCGGAGGCCAAGTCCCGGGAACTCGACGGGAGTTGATGTGACGCGACAGCCGCTCCACGGTCCGGTGCGTAACCCGCGGTCCCACGCGGGCTCCACCCCCACCCGGGCCGTGGAACGACTGTCGCCTCTCCCCCCTCGGATTGGCCTGCGGAACCAAGGGCTCCGACAGTGCGGAAGCCCCGTGCTCCAAGTGTGAAGCTTTGGTGGAGAGAGTTGAGCATAAGTCAGCAACCGGGCGCAATGGTGTGGACGGTCAAATTCCGTTTGTGCGAATCGACTTAGCCACGCCCCACGTACGGCATCGCGGTCGCCAGCACCGTCGCGAACTGCACATTCGCCCCCAACGGCAGCTCCGCCATGTGCCGCACGGTGCGCGCCACGTCCGCGACATCCATCACCGGTTCCGGGGTGACCACCCCGTTGGCCTGCAACGCCCCGGTCTCCATCCGCGCCGTCATGTCGGTCGCCGCGTTCCCGATGTCGATCTGCCCGACCGCGATCGAGTACGGCCGCCCGTCCAGCGACAGCGACTTGGTGAGCCCCGTCAGCGCGTGCTTGGTCGCCGTGTAGGCCACGGAATGCGGACGGGGCGTATGAGCGGAAATCGACCCGTTGTTGATGATCCGCCCGCCCTGCGGCACCTGCTCCTTCATCCGCCGGTACGCCGCCTGCGCACACAGGAACGCCCCGTTGAGGTTGGTGTCCACCACGTGCCGCCACGCGTCGTACGGCAACTCCTCGACCGGCACCCCACCGGGCCCGAAGGTCCCCGCGTTGTTGAACAGCAGGTCCACCCGCCCGAACCGCTCCACGGTCGCCTCGAACAGCCCGTCCACGTCGTCCGGCCGCGCCACATCCGTCGCCACGGCGATGGAGGCACCCTCGGGCACCAGCGCGGCCGTCTCCTCCAGCGGCCCGGCGCGGCGGCCGGCCAGCGCCACCGACCAGCCCGCGCGCAGCAGTTCCACGGCGACCGCGCGGCCGATGCCGGAGCCCGCGCCGGTCACCACGGCGATCCTCGACGATTCCTCAGCGTTCATGGCCGCAGCCTACGAGTCACCCTTCCTGCGGGTACCGCACCCCGATCCGCTCCCGCACCGCGTCCAGCGTCCGCATCACCGCGAGGGTGCCCTCCAGCGGCACCAGCGGCGACTCGGTCTCACCGGCCCGCAGTGCCCGCATCACCTCCGACGCCTCGTGCCGCAGCGTGTTGCGGGGCCCGTCGGCCGGGTCGAGGACGAACTCCTCGGGGTCGCGCCCGTCCCGGTGCAGCACGAACCGCTCCGGGTGGAAGAAGCCGTCCGGGATGTCGATCCGGCCCAGCGAACCGGTCACCGACGCCGAGGTCCCCGTACCGCCGACGATCGAGCAGTGCAGCGCGGCCAGCGCGCCGCTGTCCCAGGAGAACAGGGCCGCCGTCTGCAGATCGGCGCCCTCGGGGGAGAGCACGGCCGACGCCTTGATGTCCGCGGGCTCACCGAGCAGCAGATGCGCGAACGACACCGGGTACACCCCGAGGTCCAGCAGCGCGCCGCCGCCCTGCGCGGGATCCCGCAGCCGGTGCGCGGGCGGGAACGGACCCGCGAGCCCGAAGTCGGCCTGGACGGTGCGCACTTCACCGATCGCGCCGTCGTCGACGAGGGACTTCAGCCGCAGTACCAGCGGATTGCAGTACATCCACATGGCCTCCATCAGGAAGCCGCCGCGCTCGCGGGCCAGGGTCACGAGTTCCCCGGCCTCGCGGGAGTTCAGGGTGAAGGCCTTCTCGACGAGCACGTTCCGCCCGGCCTCCAGACAGAGACCGGCCGCCGTGCGGTGCGCCGAGTGCGGGGTGGCGACGTAGACGATGTCGAGGTCCGCGTCGTTCGCCAGCGCGTCCCAGCCGCCGTAGGCCCGCTCGATCCCGAACCGTTCCGCGAACGCCTTCGCCGAGGCCTCCGTCCGCGAGGCCACCGCGACCAGCTCGGCGTCCGGCAGATCGACGAGCTCCGCCGCGAACGCGGCCGCGATCCCACCCGTGGCCAGGACTCCCCAGCGCACCCTCTGCTCCGTCATCGCGGACCCACCCTCGCTCACCAGACCCTCGGCACCCTGTACGAGCTGAGAGCATAGGTGGCGGATCACCCGGAGAGGGAGGGGCACATGCCCGAGCAGGAGGCGCAGGCGCCGGCCGTGCCGCAGTCCGCCGTACCGTCGTCACCGTCGTCGCTCAAGGCGACCCGCCGCGCGGGCCTCCTCGTCATCCTCATCCTCGGCGGCCTCACCGCGACCCCGCCGCTGTCGATGGACATGTACCTCCCCGCGCTCCCGGCGGTCACCCGCTCCCTGCACGCCCCCGCCGCGACCGTCCAGCTCACGCTCACCGCCTGCCTCGCCGGCATGGCGCTGGGGCAGCTGGTGGTCGGCCCGATGAGTGACAAACTCGGCCGCCGACGCCCACTGTTGACCGGCCTGGCCGTCTACGTCGTCGCGACCGCCTTGTGCGCGATCGCGCCGAACGTCGAGTCCCTGGTCGCCTTCCGGCTGATCCAGGGCCTGGCGGGCGCGGCCGGAATAGTGATCGCGCGGGCGGTCGTACGCGACCTCTACGACGGCGTGGCGATGGCCCGCTTCTTCTCCACCCTGATGCTGGTCTCCGGGGTGGCCCCGGTCGTCGCCCCGCTGGTGGGCGGCCAGATCCTGCGGGTCACGGACTGGCGGGGCGTGTTCGTGATCCTGACCTTCGTCGGTACGGCCCTCGCCGTCCTCGTCTGGACCCGCCTCCCCGAGACCCTCGCCCCGGAGGACCGCCACGGGGGCGGCACGGCGGAGGCCCTGCGCAGCATGAGAAGTCTTCTCTCCGACCTCCCCTTCACGGGCTACATGCTCACGGGCGGCTTCGCCTTCGCCGCGCTCTTCGCGTACATCTCGGCATCGCCCTTCGTCGTCCAGGAGATCTACGGCGCCTCCCCGCAGACCTTCAGCCTCCTCTTCGGCGTCAACTCGGTCGGTCTGGTGGCGGTGGGCCAGATCAACGGAAAGCTGCTGGTCGGCAGGGTATCCATGGACAAGGTCCTGGGCGCGGGCCTGGCGGTGGTGGTGCTGGCGGCGACGGCGCTGCTGCTGATGGCGACGGGTGTGTTCGGCGGGGTGGGCCTGGTCCCGGTGGCGGCCGGGCTCTTCGTCCTGATGTCGGCGATGGGCGTGACGCTCCCCAACGCCCAGACCCTGGCGCTGATGCGCACCAGGCACTCCGCGGGTTCCGCCTCCGCCCTGCTGGGTACGTCGTCCTTCCTGATAGGCGCGGTGGCGTCCCCACTCGTCGGAATCGCGGGCGAGCACACCGCCGTCCCGATGGCGGTCGTCCAACTGGTGGCCGCACTGGTGGCGGTGGCCTGCTTCGTGGGAATGTGCCGTCCTTGGAACACACGTACGACCGCGGAGGGAGTGGGGAGCTGAGCGCCCCGAGACTGCGCAACGACACCCCGGAACGGGCCGGCCTCGACCCCGAGGAACTGCGCCACCTGATCCGGGACGTCCACGCCCTCACCACCGGCGACCGCCCCTGGGCTGCGGGCACCGTCGTGGTCGCCGGCCGCGGCCCGGTGATCGCCGTGGAGGAGGCGGCGGGCTGGGCCGTACGGTATTCCGCCTACGACCCGGAGACGGACCGGGGCGTCGAACTACCCCCCGCCTCCCGCGTCCCGACGACGGTGGACACCCCCTTCGACCTGGCCTCCCTCACCAAACTGTTCACGGCGGTGGCCGCGATGCAGCAGATCGAGCGCGGCACGCTCGGCATAGACGCCAGGGTGGGCGCGTACCTGCCGGACTTCCGGGCCGCGGCCCGCCACGGCATCACCGTCCGCCAACTCCTCACCCACACCTCGGGCCTGCGCCCCGAACTCCCGCTTTACGACTGCGCGGACGACGCGGAACGCCTGGCGATGCTGCGCGAGGAGGCGCCGGTGGCGGAGCCGGGCGAGTACGTCTATTCGGACCTGAACCTGCTCCTCCTCCAGTCCGTCCTGGAACGCATCGGCGGCCGCACACTCGACGTCCTCATCCACGACGGCATCACCCGCCCGCTGGGCATGACGTCGACGGACTTCGGCCCGTGCCCGGGCGCGGCGGCCACGGAGGACCAACGCCGCCCCTGGGCCAAGGCCGACCGGGGCATGCTGCGGGGCGTCGTCCACGACGAGAACGCGTGGGCACTGGGTGGCGTGGCGGGCCACGCCGGCCTCTTCTCGACAGGCCGCGACCTGGCGATCTTCTGCCGCACCCTGCTGGCGGGCGGTTCCTACGGCCCCGCCCGCATCCTGGGATCCGACTTCGTGGAGTTGCTGCTGACCCCGCCCGGACTGGGCTTCGGGGTCGACCAGGCGTGGTTCATGGGCGAGTTGGCGGGGCGCGGAGCAGTGGGTCACACGGGATTCACGGGCACGTCACTGGTCCTGGACCCGTCCACGGACACGTTCTTGGTCCTCCTGGCCAACACGGTGCATCCGAGGAGACGGGGAGCTGACAGCGGGCCGCGGGCGGCCGCGGGGACTCGGGTGGCTCGGGCGGTGCGGGGGTGAGGGGAGCCCCCAGGGACCGTGGCATCAGTGCTGGGACACTTAGAATCGGCGGGTGAACGACCCCGTGGCGCCCGCCGAAACCCTGCGTACCGCTCTAGCCCGCCTGCTCGACGGGCTTCCGCCCAGGCAGGCCGCCGGGGCTGTGGAGCGCCTGATCGGCAACTACCGGGGGGCCACCCCGACCGACGCCCCGATCCTCAGGGACCGTGCGGACGTCGCGGCCTACGCGGCCTATCGGATGCCGGCGACCTTCGAAGCCGTACGTTCCGCACTGGACGCCTTCGCGGACGCCGTACCCGAATGGGCCCCGCAGGGACACGTTGATGTCGGCGGCGGGACCGGTTCCGCCACGTGGGCCGTCGCCGCGACCTGGGACGGCGACCGCCCGGTGACCGTTCTCGACTGGGCCGAACCCGCGCTCGCCCTGGGGAAGGAGATCGCCGCCGCCAACCCGGCACTGCGCAACGTCAGTTGGCAACGCGCACGCATCGGCTCCGCGCTCACCCTCGACCCCACCGACCTCGTCACCGTCTCCTACGTCCTCAACGAACTCACCGTCCCGGACCGGGCCGCACTCGTGGACGCCGCCGCGTCCGCGGCCCAGGCTGTCGTGATCGTCGAAGCCGGCACCCCCGACGGCTACGCCCGCGTCATCGAGGCCAGGAACAGACTCGTCGCCGCCGGGTTCCACATCGCCGCCCCCTGCCCGCACAGCGCCGCCTGCCCGATCACCCCCGGCGAGGACTGGTGCCACTTCTCGGCGCGGGTCAGCCGCTCCTCCCTGCACCGCCAGGTCAAGGGCGGCTCCCTGCCGTACGAGGACGAGAAGTTCAGCTACGTGGCGGCCGCCCGCTTCCCCGTCGAACCCGCCCCCGCACGTGTCGTACGACGCCCGCAGATCCGTAAGGGACAGGTACTCCTCGACCTCTGCGAGACGGACGAGCAGCTGCGCCGGACGACGGTCACCAAACGCCACGGCGACCTGTACAAGGCGGCACGGAACGTGAGCTGGGGAGACCCCTGGCCGGAAAAAGCGTGACACTTGCGTCGAAAGCGCCACACGTGTGTCTCGTCCCACCTACCCCGGATGTGGGGTACCGCCTCTCGGGGCGCAGGATGGTGGGACCATAGGGGAAGTTCTCCGCACAACGGCAGGACTTCTCCGCACGACGGCAGGGCGACAACAGCAGGGCGAGGAGATAGATGAGCGCGACGTTCGGTGGCCGGACCGGTCGGCAGGGCAAACTCTCCTCGTGGCTGCGTGGACGCCGCCCGCAGGAGGCCCCCGACGACGGCAGCGGACGCGAGGCGCTGCTGCTGGCCGCCGCCGAGGCCGGGCTGCCGATCGCGCCCGCCGCGCACCCCGCCCCGGGCTACCGATGTTCGTGCGACCGCGTGGGCTGCCCCACCCCGGCCCGGCACCCGGTGTCGTTCGCCTGGCAGACGCAGTCCACGACCGACCGCGCACAGATCGAGCGCTGGGCCCGTCACCAGCCGCAGGCCAACTTCATCACCGCGACCGGGATGGTCAACGACGTCCTGGACGTCCCCCTCGAAGCGGGCCGCGAGGCACTGGAGCGGCTGCTCGCCGCCGGTGTCGAGATCGGACCGGTCGCCGCGAGCGACGACGGCCGGCTGCTCTTCTTCACCCTCACCCGCGGCACCCCCGAGGACGAGGACGAGTGGTGGCCGTGCGAACTGGACTGCCACCCCGAGACGATGGACGAACACCCCGGCCTGCGCTGGCACTGCCGCGGCTCCTACGTCCTCGTCCCCCCGGCCCAACTCCCCGGCGAGAACCAGTCCGTTCACTGGGTCCGCGGCCCCGAGCATCCCCTGCCCGACCCGCTGACCCTCCTCGAAACGCTCACGGACGCCTGCGCCCGCCACGCCGGCGCGGAGCCGGACCAGGAGAACGCGGCCTGGCCACTGGGCCGTTGACCTCCTGAGGTCAGCCGCCCTGCGCCGAGGTCAGTCCCTCGATCCGCCCCAGCACCGACACCTTCCCGCCCCGCTTCGGGTCCAACGCCACCTCGTTGGAGACGAGTTGGAGGGTGAGGGACTGCTCCACCTCGCCCGTCGTCAGCGCCTGGACGTCCTTGTTCTGGGTCGGCACCGACGTGCCCTCCGCCGCGGTCTCCTTCTGGAAGTACCGCGTCGTGAAGAACACCAGCGCCCCGCCGTCCGCCGTACGCAGCGCCAACGGCGCGTAGTCGCCGCTCGTCAGCGGCTGGTCGAGGAACTGGACGGCCAGACCGGGCTTGGTGGCCTTCTCCCGGTCCGCACGCCACGCGCTGGTGTGCGTGCCGTCCGCGAAGGTATTCCCGCCGCTCTTCAGATACGTCGCGTAGCTCTGGCTCAACTCGCCCGGCGCTACGGCCAGTTCGGTCGAGTTCGCCGGTACGGACTCGGCCCAGCCGTCCTTGTCGGTCTTGAACTTCGGTACGGCGGTGGGCGCGAGCAGCGTCAGATACGCCACCTGCCACGGCTCGGACAGGTCGTTGCGCGTGAAGACCAGCAACCACCGAGCCGCGCCACCCTTGTTGGCGGCGGTGTCGGCGACGAACCAACGCGGCCAGCCGGCCTTCTTCGGGATGGTGAACTTCGCGTCCGTCAGCTCCAGCGGCGAGTAGTTCGCGTTCCCGGACGGGGAGTTGGCGTGCCCCGCCTTCAGCCGCGCCGCGTCGATGTCACCGAGCGCGCCGGTGACATGAGCGGAGTCCAGGGAACTGTCGTACGCCTTGTCGGCCGCGTTGTACGCGGTCGTGAACTGCTGGAGTGCCGTGGCGGCCTCGGCGCGGGTGGTGGCCGGGAGGACCTCCCGCTCGCCGTGGACGACCACACAACCGCTCGCCGTCAGCGACAAAGCGGTCATCGAAGCCGCTATCAGTACGCGCCGGTCAAGCCTGCGGAGCCTTCGAGGGCTGCGATCCCTGCTCATCAGGTGTCTTCACCTTCCCCTTCCCGGAGGCGAACCCTACCGGGGCGAAGAACAGGGCGAGCGTGGGGACCAGGTAGAGCAGCCACACCGTGATCTGTAGGACGGTCGGGTCCGGCTGGAAGTTGAAGACGCCCTTGAGGAGGGTGCCGTACCAGCTGTCCGGCGGGATCGTGTCGCTGATGTCGAAGGCCAGCTTCGTCAGCCCCGGGAGCCAGTCGGCCTCCTGCAAGTCGTGGAAGCCGTACGCCAGTACACCCGCCGCCACGACGACCAGCATCGCGCCGGTCCAGGTGAAGAACTTCGCGAGGTTGATCTTCAACGCCCCGCGATAGAACAGCCAGCCCAGCAACACGGCCGTGGCCAGGCCCAGTCCCACGCCGACCAGCGGGCGCGGGGTGCCGTCGCTCGCCGCGTGCACCGATGCCCACACGAACAGGGCGGTCTCCAGGCCCTCACGGCCGACGGCGAGGAACGCGGTGGCGACCAGCGCGCCCGTGCCCATCGCGAGGGCCGCGTCCAGCTTGCCGTGCAGTTCGGCCTTCAGGTGCCGGGCGGTGCGCCGCATCCAGAACACCATCCACGTCACCAGCCCGACCGCGAGGATCGACAGCGAACCGCCGAGCGCCTCCTGCGCCTGGAACGTCATCTCCTGGGAGCCGAACTCGAGCGCGCAGCCGAAGCCCATCGCGATGAGGACGGCGACGACGATGCCGATCCAGATCGGCCGCAGCGCGTCCCGCCGGTCCGTCTTGACCAGGTAGGCGATCAGGATGCAGACGACGAGACTGGCTTCGAGGCCCTCGCGCAGACCGATCAGATAGTTCGAGAACACGGTCTACGACTCCTTCGCGTCCTTGGAGAACAGCGTGCTGCCCCACCAGTCGTCCTTGTCGCGGACGCCCGGCGGGACGGCGAAGACCGCCGAACCCACGTGCTGGATGTACTCGTTGAGCGCGTCGGTCGCCGACAGCCTCCGCTGGAGCGGGATGAATCCCTTGCGTACGTCGCGCTGGTAGGCCAGGAAGAACAGGCCGGCGTCGAGACGGCCGAGGCCGTCGGTGCCGTCGGTGAAGGAGTAGCCCCGGCGCAGGATCGTGACCCCGCTGTTGGAGTCGGGGTGCGCGAGCCGGACGTGCGCGTCGGGCTTCATCGCCTTCAGGAACGGCGGGTCGTGCTCCTTCGCCTTGCCGACCGCCGCGCCCTCGCCCTTGTCCCGCCCGAAGACGTCCTCCTGCTCCTGGAGAGAGGTCCGGTCCCAGGTCTCGATGTTCATCCGGATGCGCCGGGCGACGAGATACGAACCCCCGGTCATCCAGGCCGAGTTGGTGGCGTTGTCTCCCTCGCCGACCCACACGAACTTCTTCAGCCGGTCCGTCTCCGTCCCCGCGATGTTGCGGGTGCCGTCCTTGAACCCCATGAGATTGCGCGGGGTTTGGGCACCGGGAGTCGTGGACGACGTCTTCCCGAAGCCCAGTTGGGACCAGCGGATCGCGACCTTCCCGAACCCGATACGGGCCAGGTTGCGGATCGCGTGCACGGCGACCTGCGGATCGTCCGCACAGGCCTGCACACAAAGGTCGCCGCCCGTACGGGACTTGTCGAAGTTCTCGCCGGGGAACTGCGGCAGATCGACGAGGGCGTCGGGACGACTGCCGCTCAGCCCGAAGTGGTCGAAGAACGACGGCCCGAAGCCGATCGTCAGCGTCAGCCGCGAGGGTTTCAGCCCCAGCGCCTCACCGGTGTCGTCCGGCGGTGCTTCGGCGAGCCCGCCGTAGGCCCCGTCGCCGACCGCGTGCCCACCGGTCATCCGGCGGGCGGCGGCCGTCCAGTCCTTCAACATCTGCACGAACTCGGCGCGGTCGTCGGTCTTCACGTCGAACGCGGCGAAGTGCAGCCGGTCCTGCACGGGTGTGGCGATACCGGCCTGGTTGGCGCCGTGGAAGGCGACCGCGGCACCGGTGTCGGCACCGGCCGGATCGACATCGTCGCCGACACGGGTCATCGCGACCGCGCCGCCGGCCGCGACGGCACCGAGCGCGAGCCCGGCACCGCCCCAGCCGATGAGCGAACGGCGGGACGGCGAACCGCTCTCCTGGACTTCGCTCTCCTGAACGTCGGTCATTGCAGGCCTACTTCACGACGGTGGCGGCGAGCTTGGACAGCGGCTCCGCGAGTGCGTTGACCCCGTCCGACAGCTCCTTGCGCTGGTCCTTGGTGACCTTGTCGTACGACACGAAGCCGTCGGAGGTCGAGGTCGAGCGGTACTTGTCGAGCAGCGTGTTGAGCGCGGCGAACTGCTTGTCCAGCTCGGTGGTGAGGGCCGCGTCGTTCTTCTGCGCGACCGGCTTCAGCAGCTCGTACGCCTTCTGCGCGCCGTCGACGTTGGCCTTGAAGTCGCTCAGGTCGGTGTGCGAGTACCGGTCCTCCTCACCGGTGATCTTGCCGGTGGCGACCTCGTCGAGGAGTTCCTTGGCGCCGTTGGCCATGGAGGTCGGGGTGATCTCGGCCTTGCCGACCCGCTTCTGCCAGTCCTTCAGATCGGTGACCAGCTCGGTGGCGAGGGTCTTCTGTTCGGCGCCGATCTTCTTGTCCTGCCACAGCGCCTTCTCCAGCGCGTGCCAGCCGGTCCACTTCTGGCCCTTCTCCAGGCCGTCGGCGCGGGTGTCGGTCTTGGGGTCGATGTCCCCGAACGACTCCGCGATCGGCTCGGTGGCCTCCCAGCCGACGCGGGAGGGGGCGTAGGCGTTCTTGGCGGCGGTGAGGTCGCCCGCCTTGATGGCGTTCGCGAACGTCTCCACCTTCGGGATCGTCGCGTCGGCCTGCTCCTGCGCGTACTCGCGGTAGGCGGCGACGGCCGCGTCCAGCTTCGGGTCACGCTTGGCGACGCTGCCCCCGGTGACGGTCAGTTTCTGCCGCACACCGTGCCCCTTCATGCCCGGGCGGCAGGCGATCTCGTACGACCCGGCCTTCACCTCGGCGGTGAGCGTGTACTTGGTCCCCGGCCCGATGTTCTCCTTCTCGGAGACGATCCGGTCGTCCGGGAAGAGGATCTCGACCTCGGTCGCCTTCGAGCCGGTGTTCTCGATCTTCAGCGTGACCTGTCCGGCCGGGATCGACTTGGCCGAGGTCGTGCACTTGGAGTCGGCCGCGGTCACCTGGATCGCGTCGCCGTCCTTGGCGTCGCTCTTCGCGGTGCACGCCGTGACGGCGGTCAGTGCGGCCGCGGCGGCGACGGCGGTGGCGACGGGAAGTCGGACGGCACGCATGCAGGCTCCAAGCGAGTGTGTGTGACGAGGTGATGTCGTAAGGCAGTGTGGTGAGGCTGCCCTAACTTACCTGAGGCTTACCTCAGTCATACCCGTCCGGTCCGGTATTCACTGCCCACAGAAAAATCACAGACACGGCTTGATCTCGATGGCGGAAAACGGATGGCAAGGAACGGTCAAGGGAAGGTCAAGCAGGGCGTTTCGGTGTCACCACGACCGCCCCCGTGCGCGGATGCGGAAACACTTCAACCGGCTGGTCGTAGACGTCGGACAGCAACTTCTCGGTGAATACGTCCTTCGGCGGACCGTCGGCGGCGACACGACCGGCGCGCAGGATCGCGACCCGGTGCGCGTAGGCGGCGGCCAGCGCGAGATCGTGCAGCACCACGACCACCGCGTCCCCCGCGTGCGCCCTTTCCCGGCACAGCCGCAGAACCAGTTCCTGGTGCCGCAGATCAAGCGCGGCGGTCGGCTCGTCAAGCAACAGCAGCGGCGCCCGCTGAGCGAGCACCCGAGCGAGCGCGACCCGGGCCCGCTCCCCACCACTGAGCGCCGAGAACGGCCGTAGCGCGAAGTCCGTGACCTCCGCCCGTGCCATCGCCTCCGCTACGGCGATCTCGTCCTCGGCGGGGCTGGTGGCGTGCGGTGCCCGTCCCATCCGTACGACGTCCTCGACCGTGAACGGGAAGGAGAGCGTGGCCGATTGGGGAAGTACGGCCCGACGCAGGGCGAGTTCGGGCGCGGACCACTCCTTGGCCGGCCGCCCGCTGATCCGGACGACGCCGCCGACGGCCGGGAGAACCGCGGCGAGGGCGCCCAACAGGGTTGATTTCCCCGCGCCGTTGGGCCCGACAAGCGCGAGCACCTCACCGGCACGGACGACCACGGAGACACCGTGGAGAACCGCGCGCCCACCGAGCTGGACATGCAGGCTTTCGGCCTCGGCGAGGACGTCTCCCGGTTCTGCGGGGGCGGGGGGCACGGGTCGGCCGCGGAGGAGTCTCATGCGCGGGCTCCTTGGAGGGTAGGGACGAGGGCTGTTCGGCACCGCCGGGATGGTTCGTGGGGGCCGACCGGGAACGGGTCGGCGGAGACGCGGCCGGTGGAGAGGGGCGCGGGACTGCGTCCGTCGAGCCGACAGCCGTTCCAGGGGGCCTGGATCATGCCCAACCCCCTTGCCTGCGCCGCGTCCTGCGCAGCAGCCAGAAGAAGAACGGGCTGCCCAGCAGGGCCGTGAGGACGCCGAGCGGGAGTTCCGCCGGGGCGGCGATCGTGCGGGCCGTGAGGTCGGCGGCCAGCAGTACCAGCGCGCCGAGCAGCGCGCTGGCCGGGATCAGGAAGCGGTGACCGGGGCCCGCCGCCATACGGAGCAGGTGGGGCACGACGAGGCCCACGAAGCTGATGATCCCGGAGACGCTGACCGCGGCCGCCGTGAGCAGGGCGATGACCAGCACCAGGATGATCCGGAGCCGTTCGACGTCAACTCCCAGGTGGCGGGCGGGGCGTTCACCGAGGGCGAGGAGATCGAGGCGGCCGGCGTGCAGCGGCGCGAGGGTCAGGCCGATCACCGCGCACGGGAGGATCGCGAGGACCTTCGGCCAGGTCGCCTGGGAGAGCGAGCCGAGCTGCCAGAAGGTGATCTGGTTGACGGCCGCCGTGTCCGCGAAGAACAGGAACAGCCCGATCAGCGCCCCCGCGAACGCGTTCAGCGCGATCCCCGTGAGGATCAGCGTCACGACCTCCGTACGGCCGCCCGAGCGCGACATCGCGTAGACGAGCAGGACGGTGGCGAGCCCGGAGACGAACGCCACCGCCGACACCGTCCACGTACCGAGGAAGTCGAGCCCGAACGCGATGACGGCGACCGCGCCCACCGCCGCCCCCGAAGACACCCCGATGACCCCGGGCTCGGCGAGCGGATTCCCGAACACGCCCTGCATCAGGGCCCCCGCACAGCCGAGGGACGCCCCGACGAGCAGGGCGAGCACGATGCGGGGGAAGCGCACGTTCCAGAGGACGGACTCCGGCACGCGGTCCAACGCCCCGCCACCCAGCCCGAGTCGGTGCTGCACCGAGGCCAGGACGTCCCCGGTCGGGATCGGATACGCGCCCAGCCCGGCGGCCACCGGGACCAGGACGAGCAGGGCGACCACCAGTCCGACAGTGAGCAGCCAGCCCGTACTGTGCCGTCCTCGCGGGGGAGTTGCGGTGACGGGTGCCTCAACCCCCTTGTCCAGTACGGTCATTTGGCCCCGCCTCCGTACAACTGGTCCACCAGCGACTTGAGTACCTGGTCGGTGCGCGGCCCGTAGTTGAGGAGCACCCCGTCCTCGATCGAGACGACCCGCCGGTTCATCCCGGCCGGGGTCTGCGCGACACCGGGGATCTTCACCAGCCCGTCGACACCGCCGACCGACTCAAGTCCCTTGGTCATGACGAGAATCGCGTCGGGCGCGGCTTGCGCGAGCGCCTCGGTGGTGATGGCGGTGAAGTCTTTCTTCAGACCCGACTCCGCGCCCGCGTCGACCGCTCCGGCCGCCTCCAGGAGCGAGGTCGCTCCCGAGCCCTTGCCCCCGATGAGATACACGGACGCGGACCCGCGCAGATACAGGAACGCGACCCGCGGCTTCTCCTTGTGCCGGGGAATCGCCTTGCGGACAGCGGCGATCCGGTCCTCCGAGCGCTTGGTCAACTCCTTGCCCGCGGCCGGTACGCCGAGTGCGTCGGCCACCGCCTGGATGCGCGGGCCGACGTCGGCGAGACCCTTCGCCGGGCCGACGACGAGGACCGGGATGCCGGCGGCGCGGATCTGGCCCATGGCCTCGGACGGTCCGGTGGTCGTCTCGGCGAGCACGAGGTCGGGCTTGAGGGACAGCACGCTCTCCGCCGAGACGTCGTGGTTGCGGGTCACCAGGGGGAGTTTCGCGGCCTGTTGGAAGGTGGCGGTGATGTCCCGGGCCACGACCCGCTTCCCGAGCCCGAGCGTGAACACGATCTCGCTGAGGCTGCCGGAGAGCGGCACGATGCGCCGCGCGTCGCGGACGGTGACCTTCTTGCCGTCCGCCGAGCCCACGGTGACCGGGAGTCGGGGGTCCGGGGTGTCGGTCAGTGGCTCCACCCGGTTGGCCGGGGCGGCGGCCTTCGGCGATGCGGTGGCCGCGGAGGTGCCGGTGCCCCCGCATCCGGTGAGGGTGAGCGCGAGCACGGACAACAGTGCTCCCGCCAGTCGTGTGCGCAAGCGTGGCACGGTCCCGTCCGTCTCTCTCGGCATCTCTCGGGCACTGTCGTTTCAGGTGAGGAAAGCTTAGGTTAGCCTTACCTTTGTTCGCTACCGGCAGTCGCCACCGGAGGACTCACCCATGCCCGCGCGCCTAAGAGCCCTGGTCACCGTGTTGTGCACGGCGGTCCTGGGCGCCCTGCTCCCCGCGGCCCTCGCCCACGCCGAGAGCCGTACGGTGCAGGGCGGCCGGCTCGACTGGGGCATCAAGTCCTCGTTCCAGAGCTATGTCACCGGGCCGATAGCGAACGGGAGTTACTCCCTCACGGGCGGCGCGGCGACCGTGGGCAGCAGCCAGTTCCGCTTCCCCTCGGCGACGGGTTCCTACGACGGCTCGACGGGCGTGTTCCGCTCGTCCTTCGCGGGCGGGGTGCACTTCGTCGGCCACAGGAAGACCGACGGCGGCTACGAACTCGACCTCACCCTCAGCCGCCCCACGGTCCGTATCTCGGGCTCGACCGGCACGCTCTACCTGGACATCACGAGCAAGGCGAAGGGCACGGGGACGGTCACGACGTCCTCGCAGGTGCCCTTCGCCGCCCTCTCGCTCGGCGGCATCGACATGCGGGGAGGCGGCAACGCCGTCGTCCTCAACAACCTGCCCGCCACGCTCACCGCACAGGGCGCGAAGTCCTTCGCCGGGTACTACACGGCCGGTACGGCACTGGACCCGGTGAGCCTCTCGGCGGACGTGAAGGCCGCGGCCGCCAAGAGCGCCACGCCCACCCCGACACCCTCCAGGTCCACCGCGAAGAAGGAGAGTTCGAGCGGTGCGATCGCGGACGGTGCCGTCGACTGGGGGGTGCGGCGCACCTTCCGGGAGTACGTCACCGGGGACATCGCCAAGGGCAAGTGGACGCTCTCGTCCGGAGCCGAGGACGGCGGCGCCCTCTTCCGCTTCCCGGGCGGTGAAGGGACGTACAGGAGCGGGGAGCTGACGGCCTCGTTCAAGGGCGCGGTGCGCTTCACCGGTGCCGAGGGACTCGATCTGAAGCTCAGCGGTGTCCGGGCGACCGTCGAGGACGGCAAGGGCACGCTCTACGCCGACGTCACCAGCACCGACCTCGACAGCACCGATTTCACCGGCAAGAAGGTCCCGCTGGTCACCTTCACCGCGAAGGGCCTCAAGGCGACGAAGGGCCTGGTGAAGGTCACCGAGGCGCCCGCGAAACTCACCGCGCAGGGCGTGAAGGTCTTCGGCGGGATGTACCAGGCGGGCACCGCCATGGACCCGGTGTCCCTGGCCGTCGCCCTCACCGACGACGCGAAGCTGCCCGCGCTGCCCGACCTGGGCACCACGCCCACGGCGAGCGGGACGCCGGAGGAACAGTCGGCCCGTCCTTCGGTGTCCGCGGAACCGGTCGCCGACAACTCCGGCGGTGACAACGGCACTTCGCCCGCGCTGCCGATCGGCCTCACGGCCGGCGCCCTGCTGGTGGCGGCCGTGTCCGTGTTCATGGTCCGCAGGCGCCGTGACAGGCCGGCCACCGACACCACCGGGCCGGAAGCGGACTGACTCCCTTACACGGTCCGCGCGTTGGCGGACCATCCACTCACCTCAAGGAGAACCACGGCCATGCCCGTCAGACCTCGTCTTTCCTTCGCCCTCGCCGCGGCCGTCGCGACCGCCGCCGCGTTCGGCGCCACGGCGCTCGCCACGACCACCGCGTCGGCGGCCGAAGTCCCGCTCAGCGGCTACGAGTTGACCTGGGGCATCAAGCAGTCCTACCGCACCTATGTGAGCACCTACGCGCAGGGCTCCTTCACCGCCACGGACGGCGCCTCGCAGGCCGCGAACAACGGCGCGTTCACCTTCACGGACGGCACGGGCACCTACGACACCACCAGCCACGCCGTGCACCTCACCTTCAAGGGCACCGTCACCGCCAAGTCGACGCTGCACGGCTTCGTTCGGGAGATGTCCGACTTCCAGTACGACAGCGCGGCGGGCACCCTCACCGCCGACCTCGTCGCGGACGGCGGCACCAAGCAGCAGGACGTGACGCTCGCGACGGTCGCCGCACCGACGAGCCAGAACCTGACGGACCTCGCCACCACCCTCACCGCGGTGGCGGGCACGTTCCTCGGCAGCGACTCGTACGCGAACGCGGCCGGCGACCCCCTGTCGGCGGTGAAGCCGGTGTCGACGACGTCCCCGACCCCGTCCAACTCGTCCACGGAGTCGGCGTCCCCGTCTCCCACCCCCACCAAGACGGACACCCCGAGCACGACCCCGAGCGCGACCCCGTCCACCACGCCCTCCGACACCGCGAGCCCCTCGGACACCGCCTCCGGACCGGCCGCCACCAAGGGCGACATCGCGGACGGCATCCTCACCTGGGGCGTCAAGGAGTCCTTCCGCGCCTACGTCGTCGGCAGCGTGGCCAACGGCAAGATCACGACGTCGGACGGCGCGGCCCAGGCCACCGGCAACGGCGCCTTCACCTTCACCGGCGCGACCGGCAGCTACGACACGGACGCCGACACCCTCTCCGCCGCCTTCGAGGGCGCGGTGAACTTCAAGGGCCATGAGGACAACGGCACTTACGGCCTCGACCTCACCTTCACCGACCTGAAGGCGACCCTCGACAAGGGCGCCGGCACACTGACGGCGGATGTGACCAGCCTGGGCGAGAAGTCCGACGACGTGGTCCTGGCCGACCTGAGGGCGGGCTCGGCCGACCTCACCGCGAAGGACGACGTCATCACCCTCGACGACGTCACCGCCACCCTCACCGCGGCCGGCGCGAAGGCCTTCGGCGGCTTCTACCAGACCGGCGCCGAACTCGACCCGCTCGACCTCTCGGTTGCCCTCACAGCCGACGCCGACCTCCCCTCGGACGGCTCGTCGTCGACGACCGGCACCGGCACGGGCTCGTCCGGCGGCACCGACAACTCCGGTACGACAGGCTCGACTTCGGGCGGCGTCACCGGCTCCACGACGGGCAGCGTGAACGGCTCCCTCGCCTCGACCGGTTCCGAGATCCCGGCAGCGGCCCTGGGCACGGCGGCCGCGGTGACCGTGGCGGCGGGCGCGGGCGTGGTGGTCGCGATGCGCAGGCGGCGTACGGAGGCGTAAGACTGTGCCCCATGGAGACCAGGGGGCACAGAGAACCACTGCCGGAGGGCGGACTGGCGCTGACCGTGACAGGCCGGCCCGGTCCGTCCCCGCTGCGTTTCGAGACGGCGGCCGGCGGCCGGAGGCTGCTGCGGCAGGGTCAACGCCCACTGGCACTGGGCCGGTTGGACGGCGGGGGCTGCTGCCGCGACCTCGCCCTGCGCCGCTTCGACGGCTACCGCTCGCCCATGCCGCCCCTTCGCGCCGCACGGCAGCGCGCGGACGTCAACTGGACGCACGAGTACGCCCGTTGGCTGGAGGACGGGTCCAACGGCCCCCTGCGCGACGGTCGTTGGAGCCTGACCGGGCGCCCCCACTTCACGCCGGGCATCTGGACGACGGACTTCGTCCAGGACTGGCCGAACGGCGCCCTGGAGCTGTACTGCGGCGGAGGCCGGCACGGCATCCTGCCCCTGCGCCGCCTCTCCCCGCCGGACGCCCCGCGCGTGAAGGCGTACCGCAGGCACGCCCGCGACGGCACCCTCGCGCCGGTCCTGCTGTGGTGGGTGACGTTCCTCGACGGCTGGCTGATCCTCGACGGCCACGACCGTGCCGTAGCCGCACTCGCGGAGGGCGCGCCACCGGAGTGCGTGGAGCTGCGCCACGTACCCGAAGACGAGGACTGGCACCGCACAGCCGCCGAACTGACCGAGGCACACGCGCAGCACGCGCGAGACCTCGCGGACCGCCCCACCCGCCGACTGAACACCCTGGAGCGGGGATTCGGAGACGCCCTGGCCTCGCTGCCCCACGACCCCACCCCCACCCCCGCCTGGTCCCTCCCCGGCGGAGCCCCGGCCTGGGATGACCTCGCAGCCCGGGCGATGTTTGAATGCCCCCGTGACTGACTACGACGTACTGCGTGTCTTCTGCGGTCCCAGCGGCGGATACGGCAACGAACTCGGCGTCGTCCGCGAGGGTTCGGTCATGCCGGACCCGGACGAGCGACAGGTGTTCGCCGGGAAACTCGGCTTCAGCGAGACGGTGTTCGTCGACGACCCCGAGCGCGGAGTCATCGACATCTACACCCCGACCACGCGCCTGCCCTTCGCCGGCCACCCCTGCGTCGGCACCGCCTGGCTCCTGGACATACCCGAACTGGTCACCCCCGCAGGCATCGTGGGCACCCGCCTCGACGGCGAGTTCAGCTGGATCGAGGCCCTCCCGGAGTGGGCCCCGCCCCGCACCCTCCGCCAGTACGCCACCGCCCGCGAGGTCGACGCCCTCCCCGTCCCCCCGCCCGGCGAGTGGATCTACGCCTGGGCCTGGGAGGACGAGGCAGCGGGCCGCGTCCGAGCCCGCGCCTTCCCCGGCCGGGACGACGGCATCCAGGAGGACGAGGCGACGGGCGCGGCGGCGTTGCTCCTGACCGACCAGCTGGGCCGGGCTCTCAACATCACGCAGGGCGCGGGCTCCCAGATCCTCACGGCTCCGCAGCCGGGGGGTTGGGTGGAGGTCGGGGGACGGGTGTTCCTGGAGCGCTGACGGCTACGGCTCCGTACCCGTCGCTACTTCATGCCAGGCGGCATTACTCAGCCCGTTGGGGGTCCCCCCTCTGGGGGCGGAGCCCTCGGCAACGCTCCCGCGGACAAACGCTCACGCGGACATCGGAAACTCCTCACCCAACGCCCGGAACACCCCCGTGTTCAACGCGAACGCCCGCTTGCACTCGGCCACGATCCGCTGCTTCTCCAGATCATCGACCGGCACACCATCCAGCAGTTCCCGATACCCCCGCTTGAACGCCGCCGGGTTCCCGATCCCCTCGAACACATAGAACCGCACCCCGTCCCCCCGCCGAGCGAACCCCCACGTCCGCTCCGCCTTGTCCCGGATGATCTGCCCGCCGGAGAGGTCCCCGAGGTAACGCGTGTAGTGGTGGGCGATGTACCCGGCCGGCCATGACTCCGCGCACTCCCGCACCCGGTCCGCGTACGCACGGGTCGCCGGCAGCGCCGTCAGCCCGGAACGCCAGTCCGCACCCCGCAGATGCCCGAGGTCCCGCTCCAGCGCCGGCAGCCGGAACAACTCGGCCTGGATGAACGGCCCGGTCACCGGATCGGACGCCAGCCGCTCGGCCCCGGTCTCCAACGCCTCGTAGACGAACCACAGTTGCTCGGTGTACCGGGCGTACGCGTCCACGCCCAGCCGGCCGCCGAGCAGGTCGCTCATGAAGGTGGAGGTCTCGGCCTCCACGTGCTGTTCGTGGGACGCGGTGCGGATGACTGTCGAGAAGGAGTCCATGAGCCCTATCCTCTAAGGCAAGCCTTACCTAAGTCAACAGGTTGCCGACACCCTGTCGGTAAAAGCGTACAAGAAAAGACCCGCCCTCAGCAGAGGACGGGTCCTGACCTGCTACGGCAGCGTGAGAACCTCCGCCCCCGTCTCCGTCACCACCAGCGTGTGCTCGAACTGGGCCGTCCGCTTCCGGTCCTTCGTGACGACCGTCCACCCGTCGTCCCACATGTCGTACTCGTACGACCCCAGCGTCAGCATCGGCTCGATCGTGAACGTCATCCCGGGCTGGATGACCGTCGTCGCGTGCGGGCTGTCGTAGTGCGGGACGATCAGGCCGGAGTGGAAGGACGAGTTGATGCCGTGGCCGGTGAAGTCCCGGACCACGCCGTACCCGAAGCGCTTGGCGTACGACTCGATGACCCGGCCGATGATGTTGATCTGGCGGCCGGGACGGACCGCCTTGATCGCCCGGTCCAGGGACTCGCGGGTGCGCTCGACCAGCAGCCGGGACTCCTCGTCGACGTCACCGACCAGGTAGGTCGCGTTGTTGTCGCCGTGCACCCCGCCGATGTACGCCGTCACGTCCAGGTTGATGATGTCGCCGTCGCGCAGCACCGTGGAGTCCGGGATGCCGTGGCAGATCACCTCGTTGAGCGAGGTGCACAGGGACTTGGGGAAGCCGCGGTAGCCGAGCGTGGACGGGTAGGCGCCGTGGTCGCACATGTACTCGTGCGCCACGCGGTCGAGTTCGTCCGTGGTCACCCCCGGCGAGATGATCTTCGCGGCCTCCGCCATCGCCCGCGCGGCGATCCGCCCGGCGGTCCGCATCGCCTCGATCGTCTCGGGGGTCTGCACCTCCGGTCCGGTGTACGGGGTCGGCGCGGGCTTGCCGACGTACTCGGGGCGACGGATGTTTCCGGGCACGGGACGGGTGGGGGAGAGCTCCCCTGGTACGAGCAGCGACTGGCCAGACATGCCAGCGAGTCTAACCAGCGGACATGGGGGAACATGGCCGTAGGGAAAGGAGCCGTTGATGGCCCTGTTCAAGAAGCGCACGGTCGGGAAGCCCGGCGAGTGGTACTACTGCCTCGAACACAAGAAGGTCGAGGAGGGGCCGGAGTGCCCCGCCAAGGACCGGTTCGGGCCGTACACCACCCGCGCCGAGGCCGAGCACGCGATGGAGACGGCCCGCGAGCGCAACCTGGAGTGGGAGAGCGACCCGAAGTGGCACGACGCCACGAAGGGGAGCGCCGAGGACGACTGATCAGACCTCGGCCGGGGTCGTGGCCGCCGCCCGCTGCGCCTTCAGCCGTAGCGCGTGCTCGTCCGTCCGCGCGTCGTACGACATCAGCTTCGGCAGTCCCGCGGCCAGCAGCCCCACCGCGCCGACGCACAGCAGCCCGCCCGCCCACACCGAGGTCCGCACCCCGGTCAGGGCGGCCATCCCACCGGACCTGACCTGGCCCAGCTGCGGGCCCACCGAGTAGGACAGCAGCTCGATCCCGGCGAGCCGGCCGCGCAGCTCGTCCGGGATCGTCTGGTTCCACATCACCCCGCGGAAGATGCCGCTGACCATGTCGCAGCCGCCCGCGACGGTGAGGAACAGCAGCACCAGCCACACGTTGCCGACCGCGCCAGCGCAGGCGATCGCCGCGCCCCAGAGCGCGGCCGACAGCACCACCATCCGCCCGTGCCGGTGGACCCGCGAGGTCCAGCCGCTGGTCACACTCACCAGCAGGGCACCGGCCGGGATCGTCGAGTACATCAGCCCCAGCGCCCACTCGGCGTGCAGATCGTCCGCGAGGAACGGCAGCACCGCCAGCGGCATCGCGAGGAACATCGCCGCGAGGTCGATCGCGTACGTCCCGAGGAGTTCCTTGCGGCTCCACGCGTACCGGGCGCCCTCGGCGATCGACCGCAGCGACGGCTTCTGCGCCTCGTGGGCACCGGGGGAGGCGGCGATACGGAAGATCAGGACCACGGATATCGCGTACGTCACCGTGTCCGCCGCGAACGCGTAGGGCAGCCCCGCGAACGCCACGACCACCCCCGCCACCGCCGGGCCCGTGACCCCGCCGACCGTCCAGCGCAGGGAGTTGAGCGCCGACGCGGCCGTCATGTGCTCGTGCGCCACGATCCGCGGCCACAGCGAGTCCAGCGCGGGCCGCTGGATCGAACCGAGCACCGAGGTCAGCGCCGCGATCACATACAGCGGCCATACGGCGGGCTCCGGCAGCAGCGAGTTGAACAACAGCGCCCCGCACAGCACACCGAGCCCGACCTCGGTCCACACGATCAGCTTCCGCTTGTCCCACGCGTCGGCGAGGGCACCGCCGTAGAGCCCGAACACGATGAGCGGCACCAGCTCCACGGCGCCGACCGCGCCCACCGCGGCGGCGGAGTTCGTGAGTTCCTTGATCTGCACCGGGAGCGCGACGAACGTCAGAAAAGTGCCGAAGTTCGAGACCAGCCCCGCGAGCCAGAGCCTGCGGAAGTCCGCGGAGGCGTGCCAGGGGGCCAGGTCGGGGAGGAGGGCGCGGGGGCCGGCGGGGGGATCGGTGCTGTCGGTCACGAGGGGCAATGGTCGGGGCGGGGTGCGGGGCTGGCAACTGGATTTCCGCGGGTCGTGCTGGCGGGGTGACTGGATTTCGTCGGGGGGAGGGGGAGGGGGGAGTGGGCGGCAGGCGGGCGGCAGTTGGCGGGCGGTGGGCGAGCGCGGGATGTCGGTGGGTGGGAGGCGTGGGTGGGTCGGTGGTGAGGACATCCCGCGGTTGCTCGGGGGTGGTGGCTCGGCGCCGCCTTTCTCGTCCGCTTCTCAACTGGCCGAGACGGGTGGGCGGGTGGGCAGGTCGGTGGTGAGGACTCGGCGCGGTTGCTTGGAGTTGGCGGCCCGGTACGGCTTGTCTCGTCCACCTCTCAACTGACCGAGACGGGTGGGCGGGTGGGAAAGCTGTTACCAGGGGGCAGGTGGCGGTGCCGTCAAATGGTCCGTCAGGCGGGACACGCGGTCACGGAAGCGGCGGCGCCCCCGTGTCGCCGGCAGCACGTTCTCCCCGGCCGCCGCGCTCACCAGGTGCTGCACGGTGTCCAGGTCCAGGTCCGTGCCCTCGGGTACGGGGAGCGACTCGTGGGCCAGGGAGGTCAGTTCGCGGTTCTCCGAGCCGAGGGAGAGGACGGTCGCCCCGGCCCGGCGGGCGTCGTGCACCCGTTCCAGGAGCGGGTCACCAGGGCCCTCCGGCGACACCACCAACAGCGTCTCGCCACGCCGGGCCGCCTCGATCCGGCCCAGTCCAACGGCCAAGTGCGCCGGATCCGAGGGACGCGCGTCATGTCGTACGAGAGTCGGTGCCAGTTCGGGCGTGCCCGACCACGCGGCCTCGTCGACGAGATGCGCCGCGAGATGCCACGGCTCGTACGCGGGCGTGCCCACCAGCAGCAGCCCCCCGCCGTGCGACACCACCGACCCGCGCAGCACCCCCGCGAACCGTCGCGTGGCCCCCAACCACTCGGTCCCGGCGAGCACTTCACGCAACAGCGCGACCCGTACGGCGTCCATGGCCGAGCATCCTGCCTCAACCGGCCACTCGTGACGTGGAGTTCACCACGAATTCGCCCAACTTGGGGATGGTGCGGGCTCATCGGTCCCACAAGGAGTCACCTCATGACGGAAACCCCAGAAGCCGCAGGAGTCGCAGAAGTCTCCGTCCCCTTCGTCGCGGGCCAAGGAGGCTACGCGAGCTACCGGATCCCGGCCGTCGTGGTCACCGCCGCCGGCACGCTTCTGGCGTTCTGCGAGGGCCGCGTCGACTCCGCGAGCGACCACGGCCACATCGAGATCGTCCTGCGGCGCTCCACGGACGGCGGCCGGACCTGGGGCCCGCTCACCGCCGCCGCCACCAACGGCGCCCACCTCGCGGGCAACCCCGCCCCCGTCGTCCTCGACACCGGCCGCATCCTGCTCGTGTACGTCCGCGCGACCGCCACCGCCACCGAGGACGCCATCCTGCGCGGCCAGGTGAAGCCGGCCGACGGGCGCAGGATCTGGGTGCGGTACAGCGACGACGACGGTGTCACCTGGTCGAGTTCGAAGGAGATCACCGAGCAGGTGAAGAAGCCCGAGTGGCGCTGGTACGCCACCACGCCCGGACACGCCGTCCAGTTGAGCACCGGCCGGGTGGTCGTCGCCGCCAACCACACGATCCCGCCGACCGGTACCGACGCAGGCAACGAGGCGAAGTACAACAGCGGCCACTGTCTGCTCAGCGACGACAAGGGCGGGACCTGGTCCCTCGGCTACCTCGACGAGAACCCGGACGGCTACGTCAACTGCAACGAGACCACCGCCGCCGAACTCCCGGACGGGCGCGTCTACTTCAACACCCGCAACGACTCCCCGTCCCCCGGCAACCGCGCCGACGCGTACTCGGCGGACGGCGGCAGGACGCTGGTGAAACCCTTCCGCCCGCAGGCCGGCCTCACCGCCCCCGTCTGCGAGGCCAGCGTCCTCCAACTCCGCGACCCCGACGTGCTGTTGTACTCCGGCCCCGGCGACCCGGCCGCCCGCGCCCTGATGACCCTGCGCGCCTCCACCGACGCCGGCACCACCTGGCGCCCGGTGCACACGGTCGACGGACTCCCCGCCGCCTACTCCGACCTCGTACGCGTCGACGACGACACGGTCGGACTCCTCTACGAGACCGGCGACTTCGGGCCGTACGAGACGATCACGTTCCGGCGGGTGCCCGTGCGGGACCTCGCCTGACCACGACCCGTGACGGACCTCACCCGAGCCGGTACGGGCGCGGACGTAAAGTCGGCCCATGACCTCTACCGACAGTGCTGCACAGACTCCCGCGACGGCCTCCGGGACCGCCCCCGCGAAGGCCCCCGCCAAGGACCCGTGGGACCTCCCCGACGTCTCCGGACTGGTCGTCGGCGTGCTCGGCGGGACCGGGCCGCAGGGCAAGGGCCTCGCCTACCGGCTCGCCAAGGCCGGCCAGAAGGTGATCATCGGTTCCCGCGCCGCCGACCGCGCGCAGGCCGCCGCCGGGGAACTCGGCCACGGGGTCGAGGGCGCCGACAACGCGGAGACCGCGCGCCGCAGCGACGTCGTGATCGTCGCCGTGCCCTGGGACGGCCACGGCAAGACCCTGGAGTCGCTGCGCGAGGAGCTGGCGGGCAAGCTCGTCGTCGACTGCGTCAACCCGCTCGGCTTCGACAAGAAGGGCGCCTACGCGCTGAAGCCGGAGGAGGGCAGCGCCGCCGAACAGGCCGCCGCCCTGCTGCCCGGCTCGCGGGTCGCCGCCGCCTTCCACCACCTGTCGGCGGTGCTGCTCATGGACACGGAGATCGCCGAGATCGACACCGACGTGATGGTGCTGGGCGAGGAGCGCGCCGACGTCGAGATCGTGCAGGCGCTGGCCGGCCGTATCCCCGGCATGCGCGGTGTCTTCGCCGGGCGGCTGCGCAACGCCCACCAGGTGGAGTCCCTGGTCGCGAACCTGATCTCCGTCAACCGCCGCTACAAGGCCCACGCGGGACTGCGCGTCACGGACGTCTGAGCGGGTGGGGGACACTGGTGGCGACCAACCACCGGTGTCCCCTTTGTTCTGCCGACAGGAGCCGATCCCATGCCCCGCCTCGCCCTCTACGCCCTCGTCGTCTGCCTGCTCGCCGTGGCCGCGGCGGTCGTCTCCTTCGTACAGGGCAGCTTGCTCGGGATCGTGTGGGTGCTGCTCGCGGGGCTCTCGTCCAACATGTGCTGGTACTACCTGAAGCGCGGCCGCGCCGCCTAGCGCCAGAACTGGTAGAGGCTGTAGCCGTACGACGTCGCCGAGTCGCTGACGCCGAGGCCCCGCAGGATCGCGTCGATCATGTCGAAGAACTCCCGGTTGATCGACGGCACCCACAGCAGCGCGAACACGAACAGCAGGCCGAACGGCGCGAACGGCTCGACCTGCCGCTTGATGTCGTTCGACAGCCAGGGCTCGATCACGCCGTAGCCGTCCAGACCCGGTACCGGCAGGAAGTTCAGGATCGCCGCGGTCACCTGGAGCAGGGCCAGGAAGGCCAGCGCGTACTGGAAGTCGGCCGGCACCCCGTCGAGGGCGTGCAGCCAGAACGGGGCCGTGCAGACGGCCGCGAACAGTACGTTCGTCAGCGGGCCCGCCGCCGAGATCAGGCTGTGCTTCCACCGGCCGTGAATGCGGTTCCGCTCGATGAACACCGCGCCACCGGGCAGTCCGATGCCGCCCATGATGACGAAGATCACCGGAAGCACGATGCTGAGCAGCGCGTGCGTGTACTTCAGCGGGTTGAGGGTGAGATAGCCCTTCCCGCCGATCGAGATGTCACCGCTGTGCAGCGCGGTGCGCGCGTGCGCGTACTCGTGCAGACACAGGGAGACGATCCAGGCCGCCGTCACGAACAGGAACACGGCGATGCCCGGCTTCTCGGAGAAACCGGTCCAGGTGGCCCAGCCGGTCACCGCCGTGACGGCCAGGATCCCGAGGAAGACGGGACTGATCCGCCGGTCGCTCGGGCGGGTGGTGGTGGCGGTCATGGGGGCGGGCTCCCTGCTGGGGGTCGGTTGATCGCGAAGCCCGACGGTACCGGGCACTAGGGGAAAACGTCTCGCGGGTGGCCACCGGTTCCGGGGAAAGTGGGCGCATGGGACTCTGGCACGCGATCCGCGACCCCGTCACCCCTCGGGGGCGGCCGCTCCCGTACGCCGCGTCCGGCGCCGCGCCGCCGTAACCCCGTGACCGCTTTCCATGCCACCGGAGACAATGGACCCCGTGCGCTATCGCATTCTCGGCACCACCCAGGCACTCCGTCCCGACGGCACGTCCGTCCCGGTCGGCGGGGCGCGGCTGCGCGCTCTGCTCACCGTGCTCGCCCTGCGGCCCGGCAAGGCCGTGCCCGCGAGCCTCCTGGTGGACGAGGTGTGGGGCGTGGACACGCCCGCCGACGCCACGGGCGCGCTGCAGGCGCTGGTGGGCAGGCTGCGCCGGGTGCTCGGCGCCGACGCGATCACCTCGGCGGAGAGCGGCTACCGGCTGGCCGTCGCCCCCGACGACATCGACCTGCACCGTTTCGAGCGGCTGACGGGGGAGGGGCTGCGGGCGCTGGCCGACGGCAACCCCGCGAAGGCGGCGGAGGTCCTGGACGACGCGCTTGCCCTGTGGAACGGCCCGGCGCTGGCCGACCTCCCCGACCGCACGGCGGAGGCGGCCCGCTGGGAGACCCGCCACCTGGACGCCCGCCGCGCCCGCCTCACCGCGGCCGTGTCCCTCGGCGACGCGGACACGGCGCTGCCCGAGCTGACAGCCCTGTGCGACACCCACCCCCTCGACGAACCCCTTCAGTCCCTGCGCCTTCAGGCCCTGCGCGCCACGGGCCGCACGGCGGAGGCACTGGCCGCGTACGAGGACGTACGACACCTGCTCGCGGACCGGCTGGGCTCCGACCCGGGGCCCGAACTGCGGGCGCTGCACGGGGAGTTGCTCAGCCTCGCCGCCGCGCCCGCCCGCAGTGCTCCCGCCCGTGACACGTCCACCCCCGTTGAAGCCTCTTCCCGTCGGGCCATCCCACTCCCCGGCAACCTCCGCGCCCGCCTCACCTCCTTCGTCGGCCGGGAGGCCGACATCGACGTCATCCGGGGTGACCTCGCGGCGGCCCGGCTGGTGACTCTGCTCGGGCCCGGCGGGGCCGGGAAGACGCGGCTGTCGCAGGAGGCCGCCGAAACCGTGCGGTACGCGGCCCGGGACGGGGTGTGGCTGGCCGAACTCGCCCCCGTCGACGACCCGGACGCCGTACCGGAGGCCGTGCTCACCGCGGTCGGCGCACGCGGGACCGTGCTGTACGGCGCCGGCGCCGAGGCGATCAGGGCCGCCGGCGGCGAGCGGCACGACAACCCCGTCGAGCGGCTCGCCGAGCACTGCGGCAGCCGCCGGATGCTGCTGATCCTCGACAACTGCGAGCACGTCGTGGACGCCGCCGCCCGTCTCGTGGAGGCGTTGCTGGAGCGCTGCCCCGGACTCACCGTGCTCGCCACCAGCCGTGAACCCCTGGGCGTACCGGGCGAGTTGCTGCGCCCGGTGGAACCACTGCCCGACCCCGTCGCGCTACGGCTGCTCGCCGACCGGGGTGCCGCCGCCCGCCCGGGGTTCAGCGTCGAGGACGACCCGGAGGCCTGCGCCGAGATCTGCCGGCGGCTGGACGGACTGCCCCTCGCCATCGAGCTGGCGGCCGCCCGGCTACGGATGTTGACGCCGCGTCAGATCGCCGACCGGCTCGACGACCGCTTCCGGCTGCTCACTTCGGGCAGCCGTACGCTGCTGCCCCGCCAGCAGACCCTGCGGGCCGTAGTCGACTGGTCCTGGGACCTCCTCGACGTGGACGAACGGGAGGTGCTGACCACCCTGTCCGTCTTCGCCGGCGGCTGCGACCTCGACGCCGCCGAGGCCGTGTGCGGGCCCGTCGCGTTCGAGACGCTCGGCTCCCTCGTCGACAAGTCCCTTGTGGTGGCCGCCCCTTCGGGCGACGGGGAGATGCGCTACCGGCTCCTGGAGACCGTCGCCGAGTACGCGGGCGAACGGCTCGACGAGGCCGGCCGGCGGGCCCGTGCCGAGCGCGCCCATCTGACGTACTACCGCGAACTCGCCCGCACCACCGACCCGTTGCTGCGCGGCCCCGGCCAACTCGCGGCCGTGGGACGGCTGGAGCTGGAGTACGAGAACCTCCGCACCGCCCTGCGGCACGCCGTCGCCGAGCGCGACGAACAGGAGGCGATCTGCCTCGTCCTGTCGCTGGTCTGGTACTGGCAGATGCGCGACATCCGCATCGAGGCCCGCAACTGGTGCGTCGAGGTGATGGCGTTGGGGCCCGACCCCTTCGCCGCCCCCGTCCAGCGCGCCGAACCCGTCTGGCAGCGCTGCACCGACGTCCCGCCCCCGCTCACCGGCGAACTCCTCGCCGAGGCCAGGCGCGGTGTCCACCTCGCCCATCTGGGCTGGATGGACACGGAGTTGGAGGCCTGGGAGGCACCGGCGGCGAAGCAGAAACTGCGCCTGATCACCGAGGTCTACGAACCCGGCCAACCGCAGACCTGCCGTACACCCGGCATGCTCTGGTTCTACGCCGTCCTGATGACCGGCAACGTGGACCGGCTGCCGGGCATCCTCGCAGCCGGCGTCCGCACCTGCCGTGCCACCCCCGGCATGGAGTGGGAGCTGGCCACCACCCTCCAGATGCGCGCCAACATGCTCGCCAACCGCAGCGACTGGGCGGGCGACGCGGTCCGCGACGCCGACGAGTCGCTGGAGATCTTCCGCCGCCTCGGGGACGTCTGGGGCACCGCCGAGGCGCTCTCCGCACGGGCCGAAGCACGGGAACGCGTCGGCGAGTTCGGGCTCGCCGCCGCCGACTACGAGGCCGCGATCGAACACGCCGAACAGCTCGGCGCCCACGGTCAGACGGCCGTGCTCGGCGCCCGGCTCGGCAGCGTGCTCGTCGAGGGCGGCGAGGCCGAGCGGGGCGAGGGCATCCTGCGCGAGGTGATCGAGAACCAGCCGTACCGCGGTGGCAGCAACGAGGCGATGCCCGCCGCCCGGATGTTCCTCGCGGGCTACCTCGCCATGACCGGCCGGCCCGCGGAGGCGCGCGAGCAACTGCGCCTGCTGCGCGAGCAGTTCTCCATCTCCCACTTCGTCGTGTTCGACGCGTACATCCTCGGCCTGGAGGCCTGGGTGGCGACGGTCGACGGCGACCACGACGAGGCCCTGGACAAGATCCGGCGGGCCCTGGACCGGGCCGGCGACCCGCTGTCCGAGGCCATCGCCCCGCACATGACCCCGCTGTACCTGGGGGTGGCCGCGATCGCCCTCGCCGAGATCGACGGCGGCAGCCGGGCCCGTGACGGTGTCCGCTGCCTCGTCACGGCGCGGGCGCTGCTGCCGTCCGGGCATGTCGCGACGTCGATGGAACGCGAGGTCTACCTCCGGGCCGAGCGGTGCGCGCGTGCCGCGCTCGGCGACGACACCTACGAGGCGTGCGAGGCCGGGTACACCGAAGGCGGCGGCCTCTCCTTGCAGGCGGCCGCCGCCGTGGTGCGACGCTGACGCGAACCGGTGGGACGTACCACCGTGTCCGCCGGTGGTACGTCCCGGTCCGGTCAGGTCTTGGTGCGGAACTTGTAGATCGAGATCGGCGCCATCACCGCGGTGAGCCCCACCGACCAGGCGAGTGTCAGCAGCGTGCCGTGGGCGACCGGGCCGCCCACCATCAGCCCGCGGGCCGCGTCGGCCAGGGCGGACAGCGGGTTGTATTCGGTGAAGTTCTGCAGCCAGCCCGGCATCGACTGGGTCGGCGCGAAGATCGACGAGCCGAACTGCAACGGCATCAGCACCAGCAAGCCCATGGCCTGCACGGACTGCGCGCTCTTCATGGTCACGCCGAGGGTGAGGAACACCCACATCAGGGCCGAGCCGAAGACCGCGGACAGTCCGATCGCGGCGAACATGCCGAGCCAGTGGTGGATGTGGAAGCCGACGAGGACACCGACGACCATCAGCACGGCGGACGCGACCAGCATCCGCATCATCTCGACCGAGATCTTGGCGATCAGCACCGAGGCGCGCCCGATGGGCAGCGACCGGAACCGGTCCATGACCCCGGTGTGGAAGTCGGTGTTGAAGCCGGTGCCCACCCCCTGGGCCATGTTCATGCCCATCATGGCCAGCAGGCCGGGCACGACGTACTGCACGTACGCCTCCTGCCCGCCGCCGAGGGACTGCCCGATCGAGCCGCCGAAGACGTACACGAACAGCAGCGTGAAGATGACCGGGAACAGGATGGCGTCGAACATCGACTCCGGGTCCTGCCGGATCCACAGCAGGTTGCGGCGGATCAGCGCGCCGGTGTGGCGCAGATGGTTGCGCAGCGGGATACGGGGGTCCGCCGCCGATACGCCGGCGGAGTTCACGGTGACGGCGCTCATACGGCGACCTCCTCGCGGTCGTGGGTGGGCACGGTGTCCTGCGGGGCACTGGCGCGGTGTCCGGTGAGGGACAGGAACACCTCGTCCAGGCTGGGCAGTTCGGTGGTGATGGAGGCGATGGTGATGCCGCGGGCGCTCACCACGCCGACGACGGCGGTCAGTTGCTCGTCGCTGAGGATCGGCACCAGGACCGTGCCGCTCTCCACGTCGACGGTGACGGTGGCGAGTCCGGTGATGCCCAGCTCGTCCAACGCGCGGGCCAGCGGCCGCAGTTGCAGCGGATCGGCGGGCCGGATGCGCAACGCGCGCCCCCCGACCTTCGACTTCAACTCGTCGATCGCGCCACTCGCCACGACCTTGCCGTGGTCGACGACGGTCAGCTCGGAGGCGAGCGCCTCGGCCTCCTCCATGTACTGGGTGGTGAGCAGCACGGTCACGCCGCCGCCGACCATGGACTTCACCTCGGTCCACACCTCCATGCGGGTGCGGGGATCGAGACCGGTCGTCGGCTCGTCCAGGAACAGCACCTGCGGATGCCCGATCATCGAGGCGGCGAGGTCGAGCCGCCGCCGCATACCGCCGGAGTACGTGCTGGCGGGCCGCTTGGCCGCGTCCGTCAGCGAGAACCGCTCCAGCAGTTCGTCGGCGCGGGCCCGGGCGTCCTTGCGGGACAGGTCGAGCAGCCGCCCGATCATGTACAGGTTCTCCCAGCCCGGGAGCTTCTCGTCCACGGAGGCGTACTGGCCGGTGAGGCCTATCACCCGGCGCAGCTGGCGGGGCTGGCGCAGGACGTCGTAGCCGGCGACGGTGGCCTCGCCGGAGGTCGGGGCGAGCAGCGTGGACAGGATCCGTACGAGGGTGGTCTTACCGGCACCGTTCGGCCCGAGCACACCCATCACGGTGCCCTCCCGGACGTCCAGGTCGACGCCGTCCAGCGCCTTGGTCTCGCCGTAGTGCTTGACCAGCCCCCGCACGGACACGGCCGTGCCGCCGGAATTCTTGTCGATTCGCGTCATGCGGATGACAGTGCCAGGGTCCGCCGACAGAACGCCTACATCCCACCGACAGCCGCCTACAGCGACCTACATGTGACCGACGGCGTCTGTACGCGCACTTCTCGGCCGACCGAGACGGGTGGTGGGTGGGCACAGGCCGGGGGTCTGGGTGCGGAGCCCCCAGGGGCGGGCGGCGGGCGACAAAGGGGCAGCCCGCCGACGGGGGAAGATCGGCGGGCTGCCATGGTGCCGCAGTGGCTCGGGTGGGCCGGCCCGGTCAGTGGACCGAGTGCTCCTCAAGAGGGAACGTTCCGCCGACGACGTCCTCCGCAAACGCCTTCGCCGCGTCGCCCATGACCTGGCGCAGATCGGCGTACTGCTTCACGAACTTCGGCATCTTCCCGCCCGTCAGCCCCAGCATGTCGGTCCACACCAACACCTGCGCGTCCGTCTCGGCGCCCGCCCCGATCCCGACGGTGGGAATGTGCAGCACCCGGGTCACCTCGGCCGCCAACTCCGCCGGAACCAGCTCAAGTACGACCGCGAACGCCCCCGCGTCCTGCACGGACTTCGCGTCCCGCAGCAGCTGCTGGGCCGCCTCCTCGCCCCGCCCCTGCACCCGGTACCCCATCGAGTTCACGGACTGCGGGGTGAGACCGATGTGGGCCATCACCGGGATGCCGGACTCGACCAGCAGCCGGATCTGTTCGTGCGACCGCTCGCCGCCCTCCAGCTTCACCGCGCCGACCCCGGCCTCCTTCACCAGCCGGGTCGCCGAGCGCAGCGCCTGCACCGGGCCCTCCTGGTAGGAACCGAACGGCAGGTCCCCGACGATCAGGGCGCGGCTCGTGCCCCGTACGACCGCGGCGGACAGCATGGTCATCTCGTCGAGGGTGACGGGCACGGTCGACTCGTACCCGAGGTGGCAGTTGCCCGCCGAGTCCCCGACGAGCATGACCGGGATACCGGCCTCGTCGAAGACGGACGCGGTCATCGCGTCGTAGGCGGTGAGCATGGGCCACTTCTCGCCGCGTTCCTTGGCGAGAGCGATGTCGCGAACGGTGATACGGCGTGTGCCCTTGCCTCCGTACAGCGCCTTGCTGCCGTCGGAGGAGCTGTTCTTCCCAGCCTGGGCAGCCGAAAGCTGCGTCATTGCAACGGCTCCTTCAGTCATCTCGAGGCGCCCTCACGGCGTCCCCGGATCCCCTCCATGGTGGCACCTCGTGCCACGGAGGGCCAGAGGTACCCCCGTCACCCACGTCACGTAGGCAGGCGTGCACATCACGTGGGGAGGCATGTGTAAGGCCTGAGTAAAATATTTACGATACGGCACGGTCTCGTATCGGAATTGGTCCGCGGCTCCCTAGTCTGGACCGCATGACCACTCCACCCGTCCCTGGCACCCGGATACCCGAAGCGGTGCACCGCCGCCGCTGGGCCATCCTCGGCGTGCTGATGCTGAGCCTGCTCATCGTGGTGCTCGACAACTCGATCCTCAACGTCGCCATCAAGACCATCTCCACCCCGGCCCCGACCGGCCTGGGCGCGACACAGAGCGAGCTGGAGTGGGCGATCAACGCCTACACCCTCGTCTTCGCGGGCCTGCTGTTCACCGCCGGTCTGCTCGGTGACCGGATCGGCCGCAAGAAGGTCCTGCTCGGCGGGCTCGTCGTGTTCGGCATCGGCTCCGCGCTCGCCGCCGAGTCCGGCTCGCCGGACCAACTCATCGGCTACCGCGCCCTGATGGCGCTCGGCGCCGCCTTCGTGATGCCCGCCACCCTCGCCGTCCTCATGAACGTCTTCGAGCGCGACGAGCAGCCCAAGGCCATCGGCATCTGGGCCGGCGGTGTCGGCCTCGCCATCGCGATCGGCCCGATCACCGGCGGCGTGCTCCTCGACCACTTCTGGTGGGGCTCGGTCTTCCTGATCAACGTCCCGATCGTGCTGATCGCCCTCGCCCTGATGGTCTGGCTGGTCCCCGACTCCCGCGACCCGAAGCCCGGCCGCCTCGACCCGGTCGGCGTCGTCCTGTCCGTCGTAGGCCTCGTCCTGCTGGTCTACGGCATCATCGAGGGCGGCGAGCTGGCCGACTTCACGGCGCCCAAGGTGCTGTCGACGATCATCGCCGGTGTCGTGGTCCTCGCCGGGTTCGTGTGGTTCGAGAAGCGCAGCGACCACCCGTCCATCGACGTCTCGTACTTCAAGAACAAGGTGTTCTCGGCCGCGATCGCCGCCATGGGGCTGGTCTTCTTCGCGCTGATGGGCGTGACCTTCTTCTCGGTCTTCTACACCCAGAGCGTGCGCGGCTACTCGCCGTTGCAGACCGGTCTGCTGATGCTGCCGCTGGCCGCCGCGCAGATGATCTTCGCGCCGCGGGCCCGGCTGGTCGTCGACCGGTTCGGCCACAAGGTCACGACGGGCGTCGGCCTCGTGCTGCTCGCCGGGATGCTCGCCGCCTTCGCGACCCTCGACGCGGACACGCCGATCTGGGTCCTGGAGGTCATCTTCTTCCTCATGGGCACGGGCATGGCGCACGTCATGACCCCGACCAGCGTCGTCATCATGCAGGCCCTGCCGCGCGAGAAGGCGGGCTCCGCGTCCGCGCTCAGCAACACCTTCCGCCAGGTCGGCGGCGCCCTCGGTATCGCCGTCCTCGGCTCGGTGCTGTCCACGGCGTACCGCAACGGCATCGAGGGCAAGCTCGGCTCGGTACCGGTCGCCCTGAGGGACACCGCCGGCGAGTCCATCGAGGCCACCCTCGGTGTCGCCGCGAAGCTCGGCCCGCAGGGCAGGGCCCTGGTCACCCCGGCCAACGACGCGTTCCTGCACGCCATGCACGTCACCGCCCTGTGCGGCACGGGCGTCGCGATCATCGGCGCCGTGGTGGCGTTCCTCTTCCTGCCCGGCAAGCCTCCGGTCCCTCAGCAGGGCAAGGAGGAGCCGGAGTTGGTCGTCGTAGGGGAGTAGCGACGACAATCACCTGAGACGGGAACGGGGGAACAGCGAAGGGACGGAGTGAAGTGAGCCTTGCCGACAACGGCACCGGCACGGACGACGGCACCGGCAACGGGACACGGCCGTGCGCGCCCACCAGGGGACGCCCGCGCAGCGAGGCCGTCGAACGGGCCATCACGGAGGGCGTGATGAAGCTCCTGGAGGAAGGCGTGCCGCTGGCCGAACTCTCCATCGAGCGCATCGCCCGTACCGCCGGAGTCGGCAAGGCCACCATCTACCGCCGCTGGCCGGGCAAGGAGGAGCTGTTCGTCGACGTCGTCCGCGAGGCCGAGCCGCAGGACCCCGAACTGCCCGGCATCTCGCTGCGCGACGACCTCGTGGCCATGATGGAACAGCTGCGCCAGCGCGGCCTGCTGACCCGGTCCTCGGCGCTCCTGCACAACGTGTTCGCACAGATGAAGAGCACCCCGAAGGTGTGGGCCGCCTACCACGCGACTGTCGTGGAACCCCGGCGTCGCAAGCAGGTGGACATCCTGCGCCGCGGCCAGGAGAGCGGCGAACTCCGCACCGACATCGACGCCGAGCTGATGAACGACATGCTCGTCGGCCCGATGCTCCTGCGCACCGTCATGCGCGCCGACGCCGACCTCCCCGAGGGCCTGTCGGAACTCCTCGTCGACACCGTGCTGGTGGCCCTACGACCCGTCAGGACCGAGATCTGAGCACGCGTCCGAATGTGCGCGTTCCGTCACAGAAGGCTCTCCCACCGCGCGTGTTCGGAACTTCGGACACCGACTTGTTCGTCCTCGTGCCCGTACGGCCGTCATGGGACGGCGGATCGGAACCGATCATCCCCTAGGGTCGTAGGCGCGGGGACGATGGTGTGCACGGCAGGTAGTGAGGCGACGGTATGGCACAGCAGGCGTATGTGACGGAGACGGACGACGGCGGCTCGGGGGACGAGCCGCGCGGATCCCGGCTTCGGCGCCTGTGGAACAGACTGACCGGCGGCTGGCGCGGCGATCCGCGGATCTGGCGCCGGGGCCTGATCCTCGCCGCACTGGCGATCCTGCTCTCCCTCGTCATGCTGCTGCACTCGCGCATCCCGAACCGGATCGGCAACCTCGGCAGCCTCACGGAGACGTTCCTGCCGTGGTTCGGGCTGATGATCCCGGTGCTGCTGATCCTCGGCCTGGTCCGCAGGTCGGCGACCGCGCTCATCGCCGTCGTCCTCCCGACGATCGTGTGGCTGAACCTCTTCGGCGGGCTGCTCCTCAGCGACAAGACCGGCACCGGCGGCGATCTGACGGTGGCCACGCACAACGTCAACGCGGAGAACCCCGACCCGGCCGGTACGGCCCGTGACGTCGCCGCGTCCGGCGCGGACATCGTCGCCCTGGAGGAGCTGACGGCCTCGGCGGTCCCGACGTACGAGAAGGCACTCGCGTCGACGTACAAGTACCACTCGGTCGAGGGCACGGTCGGGCTGTGGAGCAAGTACCCGATGAGCGGGATCAAGGCCGTCGACATAAAGCTGGGCTGGACGCGCGCGATGCGTGCCACCGTCACCACCCCCGAGGGACAGATCGCGGTCTACGTCGCCCACCTCCCCTCGGTGCGGGTGAAGATCGAGGCCGGCTTCACGGCCCGGCAGCGCGACACGAGCGCCGACGCGCTCGGTGAGGCCATCGCCGCCGAGCCGCTCAAGCGGAAGATCCTCCTCGGCGACCTCAACGGCACGATGAACGACCGCTCGCTGAACGCCGTCACCTCCCAGATGCGCTCCACCCAGGGCGCGGCGGGCAGCGGCTTCGGGTTCAGCTGGCCGGCGTCGTTCCCGATGGCGCGGATCGACCAGATCATGGTCCAGGGCGTCGAGCCGGTGTCCTCGTGGACCCTCCCGGAGACGGGCAGCGACCATCTCCCGATCGCGGCCCGTGTGAACCTCGACACGAGTTCTTAACCGCGTGGAATAGCGGGCCTGGGAGTCTTTGTTCCGTAACTGAACTTAAGCTCGGTAGTACGGAACTCCGCTCTCCCTCGAAAGGCACAGGCACTTCCATGCCCCTGGCCCTGCTCGCTCTGGCCGTCGGCGCTTTTGGTATCGGCACCACCGAATTCGTGATCATGGGCCTGCTGCCCGAGGTCGCGGACGACCTGAACGTCTCCATCCCCACGGCGGGCCACCTGGTCTCGGCGTACGCGCTGGGGGTCGTCATCGGCGCCCCGCTGCTCGCGGCGGTCACCGCCCGCCTGTCCCGCCGTACGGTCCTGATCGGCCTGATGGTCCTGTTCGTGGCCGGCAACGTCCTGTCGGCCTTCGCCGCGAACTACGACTACCTGCTCGCGGCCCGCTTCCTGAGCGGCCTGCCGCACGGCGCCTTCTTCGGCGTGGGAGCGGTGGTCGCCACGACGATGGTCGCGCCCGAACGCAAGGCGCGCTCCGTCTCCCTGATGTTCCTGGGCCTCACGGTCGCCAACGTCGTGGGCGTACCGGCGGCCACGCTGATGGGCCAACACCTGGGCTGGCGGGCCACGTTCCTCGGCGTGAGCGTGATCGGCCTGGTGGCCATAGCGTCGCTGGCCCTGCTGATCCCGCACGACCACGCACACGCCCCGAAGGTGGGCCTGCGCGGCGAACTGGCGGCCCTCCGCTCCCTCCCGGTCTGGCTGGCCCTCGGCACCACCGTGGCCGGCTTCGGGGCGCTCTTCTCGGCGTACAGCTACATCACCCCGATGCTCACGGACGCGGCGGGCTTCGCCGACGGCAGCGTGACGCTGCTGCTGGCCCTGTTCGGCGTGGGCGCGACCGCGGGCAACCTGATGGGCGGCCGCCTGGCGGACCGCTCGCTCCGCGGCACCCTCTTCGGCGGCCTGACGTCCCTGGCCGTCGTCCTGGCCCTGTTCCCGCTCCTGATGACGACGGAGTGGACGGCGGCCCTGGCCGTGATCCTGCTGGGCATGGCGGCGTTCGTCACGGGCTCCCCGCTCCAGCTGATGGTGATGGAGAAGGCGTCGGCGGGCCCGTCCCTGGCCTCCTCCGCCAACCAGGCGGCCTTCAACCTGGCCAACGCGGGCGGCGCCTGGATCGGCGGCCTCGCCCTGGCGGCAGGCTTCGGCGCCACGTCACCTGCCCTGGCCGGCGCGGTGCTGGCGGTACTGGGGTTGGGCGTCGCGGCCACGGCAGCGACGGTGGACCGGCGCCGCGCGGTACCGGGCCGCGAACGCGTGGTCGCAGCCCACGTCCCGGAACAGGCGACGGCACTCCAGTCCTGACTCCGCCCACCCGCCAACCCGTCCCGGTCAGTCGGAAGGTTCACCTTCCGACCGACGGGGTGGGCACCTCGCCACGACCGCTGCCGTCGACTCCGAGCAGCAGCCCCGTCCCAGCCTCGCGCTTCCTCAGTCGAGACAGAACTCGTTGCCCTCGACGTCCTGCATCACCAGGCACGACTCGTTGTAGCCATCGGCGGTCAGGAGGCGCACGCGTACCGCGCCGAGCGCGAGCAGCCGTGCGCACTCGGCCTCCAGCGCGGCGAGGCGCTCCTCACCCACGAGCCCGGTGCCGACCCGCACGTCGAGGTGAACCCGGTTCTTGACGGCCTTGCCTTCGGGAACACGCTGGAAGAACAGCCGCGGGCTCACGCCTGAGGGATCGACGCACGCGAACGCCGCACCCTGGCGTTCGGACGGCAGCGACCGATCGAAATCGCCCCACGTGGCGAACCCCTCCGGCGGAGGCGGCACGACGTATCCCAACACCTCGCACCAGAAACGGGCGACGCGCTCGGGTTCCGCGCAGTCGAAGGTGACCTGGAACTGCTTGATCGACGCCATCGGTCCACCGTAGTGGCGCATGGCGCTCACCGGGCCCCTGGGGTGTCATCGCGGGCCCGGCGCGGCCGGTCCGCGCGACCGTCAGAGGCCCAGCACCACATCCCGGACCGCCGCGGCCCGCGACAGGAACGGATGGTGGCCCGCGTCGAGTTCGACGACGTCGCCGGCCCGGCGGGCGTACTCGCGCTGGAGGCGCGGCGGGGTGCCCCGGTCCTGGGCGCAGACGAGGTACGTCGAGGGAACCCGCTGCCATGCGGCCGCCTTGACCGGTTCCCCGATCACCCGCACGTTCTGCCGGGCGAGGCGGTCCGCCGCCCGGGCCTGGTCCTCGGGGGCGCAGTCCTGGAGGAACGTGTCCACGAGCAGTTCGGGGCGGACCCCGAAGGTGCCGGTGTCGGGGTCGACGTCGAGGAACGGGGCGGGGCCGTCGTCCCCGAACTCCGACAGGCTCTGCCCGACCTCGGGCAGGTAGCTGGAGACCAGCAGCAGGTGGCGTACCGATCCGACGCCCTCGGCGGCTTCCGAGACGACGATGCCGCCGTAGCTGTGGGCGACGACGACGGTCGGCTCGTCGGTGTCCAGCAGCACCTGCCGTACCGCCGCGACGTCCTCGGGGAGCCCCGGACCCAGCTGCCGTACCGCGGCCGCGTCCTCGGGCAGGCCCGTCTCCCCGCAGCTCGGCAGTGCCGGGGAAACGCTCAACACCCCTCGTTCCTGGAGGAGTTCGGCGGTGCGGTGCCACCACCACGATCCGTCCCGCACGCACGCCCCGTGCACGAACACGACCCTCATCGCTGCCTCCACGTCCGCCTCGACCGCCTTTCGGCCAACGGTAGACGTAGCCGCCGTTACGCGAAAAAGTGTCGGCATGGGCAGACGACCGCAGCCGGACATCAAGGACAGGCTCCTCGACGCCTGCGCCGACCACGCCCTCGCCCACGGTCTCCCGGACCGGCTCGAACCGCTGGCCACCGCCACCGGTACCTCGGCCCGCATGCTGATCTACCACTTCGGCACCCGTGACGCCCTGTTGCGGGCCGTCCTCGGACGCGCGCGCCGGCGCCAGCTCGACACCTTCGGCGACCTCCTGCGGGTACGGCCCGGCGAGCCCTACACCGTCACCCTGGACCGGGCCTGGACCTCGATCACCGGCTCGGACGGGCGGCCGTATCTGCGGATGTTCAGTCAGCTGCACCCGAGCGCGGTGCGACAGTTGTGGCCGGACTTCCGGCGCACCGCGACGACGGACTGGCTCGGGCCGCTCGAGGACGGTCTGCGCGGCATCGGCCGGCCGGAGCTGGCGACGCTCGTCCTCGCCGTCATCCGGGGTCTCCTCATGGACCTCGACGCCACCGGCGACACCACCCGCACCGACCGGGCCTTCCGCGACTTCCTCGCCACACTCGGGCACCTGCCCGGCAGCGGCGACCGCACCTGACGTCCACCGCCCCCGACCGCCCTAGTCGAACCGCGCCAGATCCCGCAGCCAAGCCGTCGCCGACCCGTCCGAAGGCGCCCGCCAGTCCCCCCGAGGCGAGAGCGAACCCCCCGCCGAGACCTTCGGCCCATTGGGCATGGCCGACCGCTTGAACTGCGCGAACCCGAAGAAGCGCCGGCAGAACACCTCCAGCCAGGACCGGATCTCCGGCAGGTCGTACGCGACGCGCTTGGCCTCCGGGAAGCCCGGCGGCCATGCCCCGCCCTCCGCGTCGTGCCACGCGTGCCACGCCAGGAACGCGATCTTCGAGGGCCGGAACCCGTACCGCAGGACGTGGAACAGCGTGAAGTCGTGCAGCGCGTACGGGCCGATCTTCGACTCCGTCGACTGCATCTCCTCGCCCGGCACCAGCTCCGGGCTGATCTCGGTGTCGAGGATCGCGGTGAGGATCTTGCCGGTCTCCTCGTCGAACTGGTCGCTGCTGACGACCCAGCGGATCAGGTGCTGGATCAGCGTCTTCGGGACGCCGGAGTTGACGTTGTAGTGGCTCATCTGGTCGCCCACGCCGTACGTGGACCAGCCGAGCGCCAGCTCCGAGAGGTCGCCGGTGCCGAGCACGATGCCGTTGCGCTGGTTGGCGAGCCGGAACAGGTAGTCCGTGCGCAGGCCTGCCTGCACGTTCTCGAAGGTGATGTCGTACACCGGCTCGCCGGAGGCGAAGGGGTGGCCCATCTCCTTCAGCATCAGCCGTGCCGTCGGCGTGATGTCCAGCTCGGCCGCGGTCACGCCGATGGCCCGCATCAGCGCGTGGGCGTTGTCCTTGGTGTGGTCGCTGGTCGCGAAACCGGGCAGCGTCCACGCCAGGATGTCGCTGCGCGGGCGCCCCGCGCGGTCCATTGCGCGGGCGGCGACGATCAGCGCGTGCGTGGAGTCGAGGCCGCCGGAGACCCCGATGACCACCTTCGGGCCGCCGATCGCCGCGAGCCGCTGCTGAAGGCCCTCGACCTGGATGTTGTACGCCTCGTAGCAGTCCTGCGCGAGGCGCTGCGCGTCGGCCGGCACGAACGGGAAGCGCTCCAGGCGGCGGCGCAGTCCCAAGTCGCCGAGCGGCGGGGCGAGTTCGAAGGAGACCGTGCGGAAGTCGGCCGTCCTCGCGCCGTGCGTACGCCGGTTGTCGTCGAACGTGCCCATCCGCTGCCGTTCCTGCCGCAGCAGGTCGAGGTCGACGTCGGCCACCGCGTACTCGTCGCCCAGCGGGAAGCGTTCGGTCTCGGCCAGCAGCGCGCCGTTCTCGTAGACCATCGCCTGGCCGTCCCAGGACAGGTCGGTGGTCGACTCGCCGAGGCCGGCCGCCGCGTAGACGTACGCGGCGAGGCAGCGGGCGGACGCCGAGCGGCACAGGAGCTTGCGGTCCTCGGCGCGGCCGACCGTGATCGGGCTGCCGGAGAGGTTGACGAGGACCGTCGCGCCCGCCAGGGCCGCCTCCGCGCTGGGCGGCACCGGCACCCACATGTCCTCGCAGATCTCCGCGTGCAGCACGAGGGACGGTACGTCTTGCGCCGCGAACAGCAGATCCACCCCGAACGGCACGCTCTCGCCGCCGAGTCGGATCGAGCCGCCGCGCTCGTCCGCGCCGTCGGCGATCTGGCGGCGCTCGTAGAACTCGCGGTAGTTCGGGGGATACGACTTCGGTACGACGCCCAGGACGCGGCCCCGGTGCACCAGCACCGCGCAGTTGTAGATCCGGTTGCGGTGGCGCAGCGGGGCGCCGACGACCAGGACCGGCAGCAGCTCGGCCGAGCCGGTGACCACCTCCTGGAGCGCCTCCTCGACCTGGTCCAGGAGTACGTCCTGGAGCAGCAGGTCCTCGATGGAGTAGCCGCACAGGCCCAGCTCCGCGAAGACGGCGACGGCGACGCCCTCCTCGTCGCACCGGCGGGCGTGGCGCAGGACGGCTTCGGCGTTGGCGTGCGGGTCCGCGATCACGGTGTGGCCCGTGCAGGCGGCGACGCGGGCGAAGCCGTGCTGATAGATCGACCAGAAGTTCAGTGGAGGCACGGGGTCCACTGTAATCGCCTGTAATCGTCAGAGCGACACAATGGGGTGGCGTGAGGTGTGGTGCACCCCACGCCACCCCGTCGTCCCTTCCTGGTGTGTCAGAAGTCCTGGTACGCGACCTGTCGGCCCGAGGCGTCCAGTGGCTTCGGCGAGATCTCCTTGCCGTTCGCCGGGAGCGGCCAGTCCTTCGGCATGATCTGGATCCAGTAGCGCCCCGCGGGCAGCCGCTTGCCGGCCGGGAACGGCCTGGTCGGCAGGATCTCCTTGGTCGCCACCCGGATCTGTGTGGCGCGCGAGGGCAGCGGCCCGTAGTTGATGTCGCTGTCACCGGGCCCCGGGCCACTGGCGTAGTAGCCCGACGACTGGTTCTTCTCGTCGAACCCGCAGGCCCCGGCGTCCGGTCCCCCGGAGGCCGTCGGGCCGCCGGGTCCGTCGACCTCCATGCACAGCTGCCCGCCCTGCTGCCAGGCGTACACCGACCAGGCCTTGCCCTGGTAGACGCCGCTGGTCAGCAGCACGTGCGGGGTCTGGGTCGGCTGGGAGTGCCCCGAGCAGCCGGCCGCCAGCAGGGCGATGGCCGTGACCGCCACCGCGCGCGGGCGGGCGGGCCTGAATGCCTTCACATCCGCTCCTTCTCTCTGTGGCTCTCGCCGGGCCGTCAGAACTTGGTGTGGGGATACACGACCCACACATGCAGGTTGGGGTGGCCGGAGGACCAGGTCTTCTGGCTGCCGTCCTTGTACAGCGGTTCGTTGTGCCGGGTGTTGGAGTGCTGGTCGATGTAGAGGTTGCCGCCGTCGTTCCTCACGACGACGCCGGTGTGCGAGATCCCGGAGGCCGAGCTGCCGGACCAGTTCGCGAAGATCAGGTCGCCCGGGGAGACGTCCTGGGCGTAGTGGTAGAAGTACGAGCCTTCGATGCTCTGGAAGTTCGCCTGGTGGTAGGCGCCCGCCCACGAGTAGCTGGTGGTCGCCCCGAAGGTGCCGTGCGACTGGAACCAGTAGTGGTCGTCGGAGTGGTGCGCCGGCGGAATGCTCGGCGTGTTCTCGCTCAGCTTGCCGCCGTAGTGGATGGCACGGGAGGCGAAGTCCGTGCAGTCGTCCGAGAACCCGTTGTACGTGCCGCCGTACCACTTGTTCGCCCAGGCGACGACGCCGGAGAGGTTGGCCCGGTGGCCCCCCGAGGAGCTGACCGTCTCGGTGCCGGCGGTGAGGTATCCGGTACTGGAATCGGTGGTCAGGGCGGCCGACGTGCTTGCGGGCGTTCCGTCGAGGGTGGCGGAGTAGGCGGTGATCTCGGAGGCGGCGGTCACCGGTTTGACGAGGGCGTCGGCGTCGGCCGCCTGGGAGATCTGCGGCACGGTGCCGGAGACGCTGTAGGTGTACGCGTCCTGGTCGATCGCCTCGCCGGGGACGGTGTCCGTGGTGCCGGTCCTGGTGTCGACGGTGGTGAAGGTCTCGTCCGCGGTGGTGTAGACGGTCACCGTGCCGCCGTCCGCCGAGAGGGCGGCGAGGGAGTTCGACAGGGTCGTGGTGTCACTGCTCTCCGACTCGCTGTTCGCGGCCTCCGCGGTGTGCACGCCGGCGTCGGCGGTGGACTCGTAGCCGAGCCAGGTGGACACGTAGGCGGAGTAGGAGTCCGAGGCCAGTGCGGCGGTGGACGTGGTGTAGGTGCCCTTCTGCAGTCCGTCGCGGGCGTTCAGCATCTGGCCGGCCGCCTGGATGTACTGGGCGGGCCCGCCGGGCACCGCCTCGGGGCTGACCCCGGTGGCATTGGCCGCCGGTCCGGTGCCCACCGGGTTGGTGGCGGTGACCTTGACGGTGTAGCTCGTCCCGTCGGTCAGACCGGTGAGCAGGGCCTCGGTGGTGGTGGACGTGGTCGCCGTGGCCACGGTGCCGCCGGCGGCGTTGACCGCGCTGACGGTGTACGAGGAGATGCCGTCGCCGGGGTCGTCGTTGTCGGTGGCGTTCTCCCCCTCGACGTAGCCGGTGGAAGCCGGTTCGGCCCAGGCCACGAGGACCCCGCCGTCACCTGCGGTCGTCGTCAGCGAGGTGGGGGCGCTCGGTACGGCGGGCGGGGTGTACGTCACCTTGACCGACGCTGCCCCGGAGGCCGCGGTCGGACCGGCATAGCCCATTCCGGAGGTCGCGGTCGTCTCGTCCGACGCCGCCAGCAGGATGCCGTCGTCGGCGACATCGCCGTTGGCCCACTCGGTGACCAGCGGCGTGATGTCGTAGCTGCCCGCCGACTCGGTGCCGCTCGCGGTGAGGGTCGTGCTGACCGCGGCGAGCGACGGGCCGTCGGTCTGCGCGGTCACGTTGTCCTGTGCCAGGCCGATGTTCAGCGTGTCGCCGGCGCAGCCGCCCAGGCAGGCGGTGGACGTCAGGGCGAGGGTGGCGCTGTCGATGGTGGATCCGGCGGGGATGGCCGACAGGTCAGGTCGGAGCGCCGACACCCAGTGCGAGGTGCCGTCTCCTCCGACGTCCAGCGTGGCGGGGTTCGCGGAGAGCGGGCACGGCGAGCCGGAGCACGCGGTGGAGTCGCTCTTCGCCGTCTCCGCGGTCAGCGACGAACCGGTGATCGTCACCGAGTCGGGCCCCGTCGTCGTCCCGGGCGAGGACGTGGAGGTGGTGGGGGTGAAGCTGATCGCGCTGCTGCTGGCGTGTACGCAGGCCGAGATCGACGCGGTGACCCACCACTTGTACGTCGTCCCGACGCTCAGTGCGCCCGCGGGCACCTGGTAGGTCAGACGCTGGCCCGAGAGGACGGTGCCGGTGGCCATCGGTGTGCCGGCCACCGCGTTGCCCGAGCTGTCGGTGACGAACAGTGAGCCGCTGATGCTGCCGACGCCGTTGTACGTCTCAAGTACCGTCGACAGTACCGGGGTTGTGGTGGTGGACTCCGCGGACTCCGGCTCCACCACGACCGGCGTCTGGTCGGTCGTGGCCCCGGGGCAGATGACGGCCTCGGCACGGCCGGGGGCCACCAGCACACCCACCAGCAGGGCGAGCAACAGCAGGACGGCGCGCGCCATGTGGGCCGCGGGTCTCGAACGTTCGGTGGTATGTGACACGACATCCCCGTTCAGTGGTCAAGGGTGAACGGGGGGTCGGCTGATCCGCGTGGCGGGCGGCGACCCCGGCGTCGCGACTCGAAGGTGTTCGGCCTGCTCCGGCGCTCGAAGACTGCCCCCCGTACGAACTGGTGCGGCGGCCCACGAGGGCAAGTTGTCATTCCCCCGTCAACCGCTGCGTCCTGACCGTATCTCCAGGGGATCTTCACGCATAGGACCCCTGGCCTGTGATGACCATTCGGAGACCGCCCCTTTCCCCGTGCGTTGCGCCTGCTTGAAGAAGGCGAACGCAAAGGGGCGCGAGGTCCGTCAGGACCCCACGCCCCTTTGCTGAACCGCTCTGTGGATCAGTGCTTGTGGTGCGACTTCTGCGGCACGTACGACGCGACGTAGCCGTTCGCGGGCGTGCCCACGCCGGTCACGTCGTCATAGCCCTTCACCGCGGACAGCGAGCTGTCCTTGCCGAGGCTGCGGACCGAGGTCAGCAGGCCGTCGGTGGCGTCGACGCTGTTGGCGAAGTCCACGCGCGCCACCGCCAGGCCGTAGCCCGTCGGGTTGTCGGTCACGTCGTGGTAGACCTTCGTGCCGTACTTGGCGTAGATCGACGGGTTGGCGAAACCGATCGCCTTGCCGCCGCGCGCCTCCTGGGCCAGGGCCTGGACCGCCGCGATCACCGGGGAGGCGAGCGAGGTGCCGCCGATCCGGTACTCGCTGTACTGCTCCGAACCGTCGGGGAAGGTCTGCGTCTGGCCGACCTTGAATCCGGTGTTCGGGTCGGCGATCGCCGAGATGTCCGGGACGACGCGGTTGCCGGTGGCGCTGTTGGCCGTGGCGAGCGCCTTCGGGACGACACCCTTCTGGTAGAAGGGCTCGGCGACCGTCTTGCTGGTGCCGCCGCCCGCACCCGAGGTGAAGGCGCCGGGGAAGCTGGTCCAGCTCTTGCCGTCCGTGGACAGCGAGGCCTTCTCGGTGCCCCAGCCGGTCTCCCACAGGTACTTGTCGCCCTTGCCGACCGCCAGCGAGGTACCGCCGACCGCCGTCACCCACGCCGAGTTGGCCGGGGTGTCGACCTGCTTCACCTTGGTGTTGGCGACCTCGTCGCCGTTGTCACCGGAGGAGAAGTAGAAGCCGATGCCCTCGACCGCGCCCAGCTGGAACACCTGGTCGTAGGCGGCCGCGAGGTCCGGGGTCTGGTTGGCCTCGATGTCGCCCCACGAGTTGGAGACGATGTCGGCCAGGTGGTTGTCGACGACCTTGCTGAGCGAGTCGAGCAGATCGTCGTCGAAGCAGGACGCGGCACCCACGTACGTGATGCCCGCGTCCGGCGCCACCGCGTGCACGGCCTCGACGTCGAGGGTCTCCTCGCCGTACCAGCCGGACGCGTCACAGGCCTCGGTCTGCGTGTACTCCGAGGGGAGCACCTGCTTCAACTGGCTGGTGGAGTACTTCTTGTCGCCGTGGTTCTTCGCGTAGGTGGCCGCGTCGAAGGCGATCGTCGGCGAGGCGTAGGCGTCGGTGATGGCGACGCGCACGCCCTTGCCCGTGTACTTGCCCGCACCGTAGGCCGCACGCAGCTGCTTGCCGGTGTAGCCCTGGACCGCGTACGGGATCTTCTTGCCGTACGCGGACGGCAGGGTGGTCGCCGTGTTCGAGCCGTAGTACGAGGAGAACGGCCCGGCGTTCTTGAACACCGCGGTCGGACCCGGCAGCGCGTCGTCGTGGCTCGCCGTGTGCGGCGCGTTGTCCAGACCGGTGACGGTCAGGACGGCACCGTTGAGGCTGTCCGGCGCGGAGGCCGTCTTCGACGGGGCGCGATAAGTCTTCGAGCCCTTCGAGTAGTTGTGCAGCGAGGTGCTGAACGCCTTCTCGACCGCGGCCACGTCACCGGAGACCGTGACGTAGTGCTGCGTGGTGCCGGTGACCTTCAGCCCGGCGGACTTCAGCCAGGACTTGACGGCGGTCACCTGGGCCGTCGTGGCGCCGAAGCGCTGCTGCACCTGAGCGGCGCTCAGGTACTTGCCGTACAGGGCCGAACTCGGGTCCGAGACGGACTTGGCGTACGCCGCGAGGCCGGAGGCGTTCCGGCCGGCGAGGTAGACCCGGGCGGAGACCTGGGAGCTGTCGGAGGTCGCTCCCTTGTCCGCCTTGGCCGTCGCCCACGCGGGCTTGGTGCCCGCGAGCGTGTCCCGGCCCGGGCTGTCCGCGGCGTGCGCCGCGGGTATGCCGAGCGCCAGTGCACCGGCGATCATCGGCAGTGTCGCTGCCATGCTCACGCCGGCGCGCATGGTGGCGCGATTGGATCTCATAAAACCCCCTGCTATGCGGTTCGACGCATGGAGTGGTTGGTCGTCGTCGATCCCTACGGAACCCGCGGCGGGAAGGCCCGTGGATGGATCACACGTGGGGGCCACTCTTTCGATGAACCGTTCATGCCAGGGGAACGCAAAAGTCAAGAGAAGCCCAAGGAACCGTCACCCAGGGCGAATTGGGGGCTTTTTTCCTTACGGGCATGTAACGAACGACCGGGGATGCTTTACGAACGCGCTTTTGCGCCACGCTCCTTGAGCATGTCGGCCATCAACTGGATCTCCGACTGCTGCGCGTCCACCATCCCCTGCGCCAGCCGCTTCTCCACCCCCACCCGGCACTTGTCCACACACCCCTCGGCCATGTGGATACCGCCCTTGTGGTGATCCGTCATGAGCTGGAGAAAGAACACCTCGGCGGGCTTCCCGCTCAGCGTGTTCAGCTTCTTCAGCTCGGTGTTGGTCGCCATCCCCGGCATCAGCGCGCCGTCCTTGCCGGACGCCATGTCACCCATGCCCATCCAGGTCATCGGCGGGTCGGCCGACACCTTCGGAAGGTTCCACAGGTCCAACCAGCCCAGCAGCATGCCCCGTTGGTTGGCCTGCGTCTGCGCGATGTCGTATGCAAGGCGCCGTACTTCCACGTTCTTCGTGCGGTCGCGCACGATGTAGGACATCTCGACGGCCTGCTGGTGATGGACCGCCATGTCCCGCGCGAAGCCCGCGTCCGCCGAATCGGCCGTAGGGGCAGGGGAGTTGCTGGACCCGCCACCGTCCTCGGCGACCGCGTACGTGATCGCGCCGGCCGCGACGAGCGCCGTCGCCGCGGCCCCGGCGATCAGAGCCGCGGACCTCACTGCGACAGCCCGCCCGTGCACGCGGCGCCCGGCTCCGGCGTCTGGCTGCCCTGCACGAACTTCTCGAAGAACGAGTTCACGGCCGGGTCGCTCGCGCTCTTCACGGTCCGCTGGTGCCCCCACGCCGACAGCATGATCGGGTCCTTCTGGCTGTCGTACGGACTCATCAGCGAGTACGGCGTCGACTTCACCTTCGTCGCGAGCGCCTTCACGTCGGCCGCCGAGGCCTTCTTGTTGTACGTCACCCAGACCGCGCCGTGCTCCAGCGCGTGCACCGCGTTCTCGTCCTTGACGGACTTGGCGTAGACGTCGCCGTTGCAGTTCAGCCAGACCGGGTTGTGGTTGCCGCCGACCGGCGGGTGCATCGGGTAGCTCACCGTGCCCGTGACATGGGTGCGGCCCAGCGTGCCCTTCCACGTGTTCACACCGTCCGCGCCCGCGACGAAGTGACCCGAAGCGGAGTTCTTCGAGTCGCTCGCGGAGCTGTCCTTCTTGCCGGACTGCGCGTGCACCACCGCGACCCCGCCGACGACGAGACCGGCGACGACCACCGCGCTCGCCGCGATCTTCACGATCCGGGTGCGCCGCTCGCGCGACTGCTCGGCGCGCCGCATCTCCTCGATGCGGGCCTTGCGCGCCGCGGTGCCGGTGTTCTTGGCGGAACCCATGAGATGTATGTCCTTTTGGGGGAAGGGACGGGACGGGACGAGACGGTCGGGCCCTGCTGATCGTAGTGGGGAGGAACACGTTCTCGTAGGGCGCCCACAGCAAAGTCGGGGGAACACCAGGGTCGCCCCCGGACCAGGCATTACGAATGTCAGTCCGAGCAGGCAAGATGGTCAGAAGACGGGCGACAACACCCGACACCTGCCGTACGCGAGGCGTTCAGCCGGAGATCGGCCGGTCGATCAAGGTCGGCAACGCGCACGAAATGGTGTTGTGGTGGGATGCTCAGGTGCCCGACCGCCTCCTGCGGTACGAGGACAGGCGGCCTGACCAGCAAGGATGGGGAAGCGGAAGATGGACAAGCAGCAGGAGTTCGTGCTCCGGACGTTGGAGGAGCGCGACATCCGGTTCGTACGGCTGTGGTTCACGGACGTGCTGGGCTTCCTCAAGTCCGTCGCCGTGGCCCCCGCCGAGCTGGAACAGGCCTTCGACGAGGGCATCGGCTTCGACGGCTCCGCGATCGAGGGCTTCGCCCGGGTCTACGAGTCCGACATGATCGCCAAGCCGGACCCCTCCACCTTCCAGGTCCTGCCGTGGCGCGCGGAGGCCCCCGGTACGGCCCGCATGTTCTGCGACATTCTCATGCCGGACGGCTCCCCGTCCTTCGCGGACCCGCGCTACGTGCTGAAGCGTGCCCTCGCCAAGACCTCCGACCTGGGCTTCACCTTCTACACCCACCCGGAGATCGAGTTCTTCCTCCTGAAGGACCGCCCCCTGGACGGCTCCCGCCCCACCCCCGCCGACAACTCCGGCTACTTCGACCACACCCCGCAGAACGTGGGCATGGACTTCCGCCGCCAGGCGATCACCATGCTGGAGTCGATGGGCATCTCGGTCGAGTTCTCCCACCACGAGGGCGCCCCGGGCCAGCAGGAGATCGACCTCCGCTACGCGGACGCCCTCTCCACGGCGGACAACATCATGACGTTCCGCCTGGTCATGAAGCAGGTGGCGCTGGAGCAGGGCGTGCAGGCGACGTTCATGCCGAAGCCGTTCTCCGAGCACCCCGGCTCCGGTATGCACACGCACCTCTCCCTCTTCGAGGGCGACCGGAACGCGTTCTACGAGTCCGGCTCCGAGTACCAGCTCTCCAAGGTCGGCCGCTCCTTCATCGCGGGCCTGCTGAAGCACGCGGCGGAGGTCTCCGCCGTCACCAACCAGTGGGTCAACTCCTACAAGCGCATCTGGGGCGGCTCCGAGCGCACGGCCGGCGCCGGCGGCGAGGCCCCCTCGTACATCTGCTGGGGCCACAACAACCGCAGCGCCCTGGTCCGTGTCCCGATGTACAAGCCCGGCAAGACCGGCTCCGCGCGCGTGGAGGTCCGCTCCCTGGACTCGGGCGCGAACCCGTACCTGGCCTACGCCCTCCTCCTCGCCTCCGGCCTGAAGGGCATCGAAGAGGGCTACGAACTCCCCCCGGGCGCCGAGGACGACGTCTGGGCCCTCTCCGACGCGGAACGCCGCGCGATGGGCATCGAGCCCCTCCCGCAGAACCTCGGCGAGGCCCTGACCTTGATGGAGCGCAGCGACCTCGTCGCCGAGACCCTGGGCGAGCACGTCTTCGACTTCTTCCTGCGCAACAAGCGGCAGGAGTGGGAGGAGTACCGGTCCGAGGTGACCGCCTTCGAGCTGCGGAAGAACCTGCCGGTGCTGTAAGCGGGGGTTCGTCTACGCGGGCTCACTTGCCGGTCGGCAGCTTCGTGGTGATCGATCGGGCGGCCCCGGCCACCTTGTCGTCCGACACGGTGGCCGGGGCCGCCGACGTGCTCGCGGTGGTCGCGTAGGTCAGCACCCAGTTCCGGGAACCCGCGTTCCACACGACGAAGGTGAGCTGCTGCTTCGCCTGGGTCTGGTACGCGGTTTCACGGAACGCCCGCCGGCCCAGGGCGTCCACCGTGTCGACCCGTACGTCGCGCATGCCGGCCGGGGACGGGTTCGCGCTCAGGTTGTGGGCGGCGGAGAGTTCCGCGGCGTAGGTGCGGGAGGCCGGGGTGAGGGACAGCGTGGACCTGCCGTCGGCGGAGGTGTAGTCGCAGACGTCCGGGGCGGCACCCTTGTTGGGGCTGGAGTCGCTGCGGCCGTACGACGGGGTGACCTCGTCGAGCCAGTTGCCGAGCTTGGGGATCGGGATCTTGATGCTGAGGCCGACCGACCACTGCCAGCCCGTGGTCTTCGCCTGCTGCCAGGCGTAGGAGCAGCTGGGCACGTTCCAGGGGCACTGGAACGTCGGGCCGCGCCAGTCCAGTCCTGCCAGGTGTTCTTCGCCGACTGAACAGTGACCGACTGCGTCTTGTCGGACGTCGACCAGTTGCCCACGATGTCGGTCTGGGAACTGTCCGCGTTCTGCAGGCACACCGTGCCGGCCGCCGAGGCGATGCCGGGGGACGCCATCACCACCAGCGGGGCCAGTCCCAGCGTCAGCAGCCCCACCCACTTGCTCCGTGTCAGGTTCTTCCTCCGTGCCGCCACGGAATCCCCACCGCGGCGCGCGCCGCCGTTGACCGTCACCCTTGTCTCCTCCGAGTCGTGCGCCGGCAGCGTGCGCCGGGCGTCTGACACCGAGATTCGACGCCGGGGAGCTGTTCGGACAGCCGTCCCCCAGAGGGCGATCAATTGCCTGGCCTGCGCTTGGGGCGTAGTTCACCGGCCCGTCACAACGCCGTCGCGCGGCTGTCGGGCGCTACTTCAGGAACGCCGGGGACACCGCCGCGCCGCTGATCAGCCGGGAGCTTCCCGTGCCGTCCGCCGGGACCTCGTAGAGATCCGCGCCGTAGTCACCCGGCATGGCGTAGACGATCGTGTGGTCGTCGCGCCAGACGGCCTGGTCGTCGACGCTCCTGGGCTCGGCCAGTGATGTCTCGCGCAGCGTGCGGAGGTTGAGGACGTACAGGTGCCAAGGGGCGTCCTTCGGGAGGCCCTTGACGCGCTTCTTGTACGCGATGCGCGTGCCGTCGGGGGAGAGGGACGGGCATTCGACGTTGGTGTGGAGCGTGGTGACCGTCCGCGTGCGCAGGTCGCCCCGCACCAGATAGGTACTGCCCTTCGTCGCCAGCGTCGCGTAGAACGTGCGGTCGTCCGACGCGAAGGTCACGCCCCAGAAGTTGACGTCCGCCGCGTGGTAGACGCGGCCGTCCTTGATGATCCGGAACGACTCCAGCGTCGGGATCAGCTTCCCCGTCCTCGTGTCCACGATCGCCGCCCGCGTCGAGAAGTTCGTGCCCGCGTAGGAGTCGCCGCCGACGAACGCCGTCCACGCGGCGAAGTGGCCCGTGGGGGAGACGCGGGCGCGGGAGGGGATGCCGGGGACGTCGTAACGGGCCGTCTCCTTGAGGTTCGCGTCGAGGATCAGCGCGCGGTACGTGTCGGTGACCGTGCCGTGGACCGCCTGGAGGCAGACGCCCGTGCCCGAACTGGCGTAGAAACGGAGGCACTTGAGGCCGGAGGCGGTGCGCGGGCCGGCGGGGGTGGCGGCGGGGACCGTGGTCAGTTCGTCCCGGTGCGGGCCCCAGGCCATGTTGCGGAACACCATGGTGCCGGGCGCTGTGAGAGTGATCCTGCCCGCGGTGATCTTCGGGCCGCCGGGCTGGGTCTCGTTCCGCCGCTCGGCGCGGGCCGACGCGTGCAGGACCGAGGCCGTGGCCACTACGGCGAGTGCGGCCACGGCCGCGAGGAGGATCAGGACGCGGTTGCGCAGGGTCATGAGGCGGGCTCCAGAACTGATCGGCCGGGGCGGAGCGTCAGGGCGGACACCGCACAGACCGCCAGCGCCACCGCCGACGCCATGAGCGCCGTACGGTCGCCCCAGAGCGTCCACGCCGCACCGAAGCCGAGCGAGCACACGAACCGCGCCGCCGCCTGGCCCGTCTGCACCAACGCGAGCCCCGACGAACGCAGTTCCTCCGGCACGCTGTCCGAGGCCGCCGCCATCAGCACGCCGTCGGTCGCCGCGTAGAAGCCGCCGTGCAGGAGGAGGACGGCGTAGGGGAGGGCCGTGCCGTGCCACGAGGTCAGCAATAGGGCGTACGCCGTGAGGAGGGCGCCGTGGCCGCCGAGGAACACCCGCCAGCGGCCGGCACGGTCCGCGAGCCGGCCCAGCGGTACGGCCAGGAGCAGGAACGCCGCCGCCGTGCCCAGCGGCAGCAGCGCGAACCAGCGGTCGGAGACGCCGAGCCGCCGTTGCAGCAGCAGGTAGATGAAGGAGTCGCTGACCGTCGCGAGGCCGAGGAGGAGTGCGCAGACGGTGATACGGCGCAGGTCGCGGCGGGCGAGGAGGGCGAAGGCGGCACGGAGGGTGGGGCGGGGGCGCGGGGGTTCTACGACGGTCCGTTCCCGTGCGCCGGGACCCGAGCCCCGCCCGCCGGGCCCCCGCTCACCCGCCCCTTTCCCGCCCGGCACGAACAGCACCAGCACCAGGACGCCGACCACCGCCACGCAGAAGCTCACCGTGAACACCGCGTCGTACCCGTCCACTGTCGCCCGGAGGATCAGGAACGCCACCAGTGGGCCGAGGAGCGCGCCCGCGGTGTCCATCGCGCGGTGTACGCCGAAGGCACGACCCCGGTTCTCCGGGGTGGAGGAGAGGGAGATCAGGGCGTCGCGCGGTGCGGTGCGCAGGCCCTTGCCCGTGCGGTCGGCGGCGAGGATCAGGCCGATGGGGGTGAGGGTGTGGGCCAGGAGGAGGAGCGGTTTGCAGGCCGCCGAGACGGCGTAGCCGATGCCCGCCACCCACTTGTGCCGGCCGCCGCCCCGGTCGGCGAGGTGGCCGCCGGCCAGGCGCACGAGGGCCGAGAAGCCGTTGTAGATGCCGTCCAGGAGACCGAAGCCCAGCGGGGACAGGCCGAGGCCCGTCACCAGGTACAGCGGGAGGACCGCGGTCACCATCTCGGACGACACGTCGGTGATCAGGCTGACCGCGCCGAGGGCGAGGACGGTGGGGGGCACGGCGGCGGACACCCGCGCCGTACGACGGGCAGTACCCGTAGTACCCCCGGCAGTGCCCCTGGTACCCCTAGTACCCCCGGCAATACCCGTAGTACTCCCGGCACTTGGGTCGGCGTCGGCGCGGCTGTCCGCCACGTACATCTCAGGACGCCCAGATGCCGGTGATGTCCGCGGCCGAGGCCGCGTTGCCCGCGTGGGTGGTCAGGCCCTGGGAGTCCTCCAGGGTCCGCAGCAGGTTGTAGTGGTTGTACGTGGTCGAGGACGTCGAACCCGCCTTCACCGGCTGGCCGTAGAAGACCGTCGGGATGCGGTTGCCGCTGAGCAGGTTGTCCTCGTCGAAGGTGACGACGAGCAGGCTGTTGTGGGTCTTGGCCCAACTGGCGTACGCGCCGAGGTTGTTCTTCACCCAGGTGTCACCGGTCGCCACCGAGCAGTCGTGCATGTCGCTGCACAGGTTGGGGGTGACGAAGGAGATGTCGGGGAGGGCCGTGTAGTCCGTCGGGAACTGCGCGAACGTCTTCGCCGTGGACGTCGCGACGTTGCTGAAGCCGAACCAGGGGTTGTGCTTGCGGGCGTAGTTGCCGCTGCTGCACGTCGTCGACCCCTGGCTCGGCAGCGTCTCGTTGTAGCTCGCCCAGCTGCCGCCCGCCGCCGTCACCTCGGAGGCGAGGTTCGCGGCCGAGGAGAAGCCCGCCGTGTAGCAACTGTCGCCGGTGATCCCCTGGGTGGAGCCGGAGAACAGCGCGAAGTAGTTCGGCTGGCTCGGGTGGGTGATCCCGTACGACTGGGTGAGGGCGGCGCCGCCGGACGCGAGCGAGTTGATGTAGGGGGCGCTGGAGGAGCCGACGACCTGGCTGTAGGCGTGGTTCTCCATCACCACCACGACGACGTGGTCCGGGGTCGGCACCCCGGTCGCGGCGTGCGCGGTCGAGACGGCGCCGAAACCCGTCCAGACCCCGACGGCGGCCGCCGAGAAGGCGAGCGCGGACGCGGCGAGGGCGCGGCTGCGGCGGTACACGGAGCCGCCGGAGCCACTTGAGCTGCCGGATGTTTCTTCACTGCCGGACACTTCAACCTCCGGGTGGGGGGAGGACGGGGGTGACGGTGCGGACAGAGCATGCACACGCCAAAATGCCCGCGTCCCACCGCTCCCAACCCAGAGGATGAAGAAATGGTGAACTACTGCTGGTGGTGAACTACTCCTGCAGCGCCGCCAGTTGGGCCAGCACCTGGTGCAGCGGCTCGGCGGCCCGCTTCCGGTACTCCTGGATCGCCCAGCCGTTCCCGTCCGGGTCCTTGAAGTACATGAACGTCGCCCCGTCCTGCGGCGCGAACTGCACCGGCTCGCTGACCTCAAGCCCGCGCGCGGTCAGCTCGTCGTAGGCCGCCTTCGCGTCCTGCACGCACAGTTGCATGCCGTGGTAGGTCCCCGGCTGCGGCGTCCCGGTGGGGATCTGCAACCCGTCGACCAGCGCGATCGAACAGCCCGAGCCCGGCGGCGTCAGCTGCACGATCCGCACGCCCTCCATCACCTCGCCGTCGAGATCCACGTGGAAGCCGACCTTGTCCTGGTAGAACTCCTTGGCCCGGTCCACGTCCGAGACGGGCAGAAGGATCACTTCGAGGGTCATGTCCATGAGCAGACTCCTTTGTCACTCAGTCGCGACTCGATCCCGTACGACCCTCAGTCTGGCTCAGGGAAGACCCGGGCGACGGCCGCAGTCCGGCTGGAGACCCCGAGACTGCGGAAACTGTTCTCCAGATGCTTGCGGACGGTACTGCGGGAGACCGCCAGTTGCTCGGCGATCTGCGGGGTGGACAGCCCGCGCGCCACACAGCGCAGCACGTCCAGCTCGCGCGGGGTCAGCCGGACCGGGGTCCGGCGCCGGTCGGCGGCCTCGCGGTAGATCGCGTACAGGTGCGGTGCCAGCAGGGTCAGCGTCGTCATCTCGTGGTCGGTGAAGGGCTTGGGGCCCTCGCGGAAGAACTGGAAGACACGGGTACGGCCCGGTGCGGTGGGCAGGGCGATGTCCGCGATACAGGGGTACGGGCTGAGGAACTCGGAGTAGATCGGCAGGTTCGTCAGCTGCCGCACCGACAGGAAGTCCTGCATCTGCGTCGTCTCGGGACTGCTGTGCGGACTGCTGACCCGCAGACACTGGAGGTGCTGGTGGCGCCAGCGCCAGTACCCGTCCATGTCGCACTCGCCCTCGTCGTTCGGCGTCTCCTGGTCGTTGAGTGATCTCCTGGTCGGGATGTCCAGCTCCGAGAAGTTCGCGACATCGCAGGGGACGAGCCGCTGCAGCCCGAACAGCAGGGACCTCGGCGGCACACCGTCCGCGTCCTGCCGGGCTTCGGCCAGGACGTCCGCCATGCGTCGCAGATGGGCCTCGGCCGTCGTGAAGGGTGGTGTCATCTCGGCCTCCCGGGGCCGGTTCTCGCCTGCCGCGAATGTACGCCTTTCGGACTCCGGGAACCCCCGGATTCGCCAAATGCCGAATGGGCTACGGCCGCTGCCGCGTCCACTGTCGACGTATGCGGCCGCCCCGGTCGCGACGAGCGAGACGGAGGCCGTCCCATGCGTTCCCACCTGCGCCCCCACGCCCCGCGCGGCCACCCGCGCCCCTACCGCCCAGCGGCCCTCGCCGGAGGCGCCGCCGCCCTGACCGCCGCCCTGCTCGCCACCGGCTGCGACGCCTCGTCGTCCGCCGAAGCCTCGGCGCACGCCCCGGAGTTCTCCTCGTTCTCCTCCGTGCGCTTCACCCTCGACTCCCGCGGCGCCATCGAGATCTCCGGCGGCTCCCGTACGGCGGTCAGGTCGGTGGGCGCCTACCCGGTGACCGCGGGCCGCGCGTACCGGTTCAGCCGGCCCGACGGCCACCTGCTGGTGGTGCTCAGGCACTGGCCGCAGGCCGGCCCGGACCGGGCCTCGCGGGGGCGGACGCCCCGGCTGATGCCGCCCCCGGAAGGGTCCGCGGTCGAGACCGGATTCCTGGTGGACACCCCGAACCGGGTGCTCGCCGACCTCGACGGACATCCCTTGCAGTGGCTCGACCGCGACACGATCCGCGTCGACACCACGAACACCGCCGCCGGCGACCTCGTCCGGCTCACCCTGTCCGGACCGCACGGGGGTCGGCCCGGACCCGCCACGACACCGTCCGCCGACCGGACGTGCGCACACGTCGACAACGGGACCACCCGGCAGGTGCTCCTCCCTGAGGTGGAGACGGGCACGCCGGTCGCGGACGCACGCGCGAAACTGCGGCGGCTGTGCCTCGATGTCCAGTACGCCTCCCGGCCCGGCGGTGCCCGGCCGGGCACCGTACGACAGGTACTGATACCTCTCGCCGGCCGGTGGATCGCGTCCGCCGAACTGCCGCCGCTCGACGGCGCCGCCCTCCCGGGGCGCGCACCGGGCAACCGGGCGCTGGTGGACCCGTCGCGCCCGGCCACGGTGGTGGTGACCCGCTGAAACGGCTCATCCGCCCCGGCGCTTCTCGCAGGCACTCCGGTTAGGCTCGGCCTCGTACGACCTTGATCCGACAGGTCGTACGACCTTGATCGGAACCTTGATCGGGACGCGATCGGACAGGAGGCCGGGGATGACGGCGCCGGGGCGCAGGAGCAGCACCTTCTCGCGACTGCTGCGGCACGGCTTCACCGATCCCTCGGCCGCCGAGCGGCTCCTGGAGAGCGCGGAACTGGCGCCGATAAGGAACGACCCGGTCCTGCTGGAGGCCCTGGGCGCCACCGCCGACCCCGACCTGGCCCTTCAGGGTCTGGTACGACTGCTGGAGGCGCAGCCCGAGAACACTCCTCGCCGCGAGCTGCTGGACACCCTGATCGCCGCGAAGCCCTTGCGCGACCGGCTGCTCGGCGTCCTCGGTGCCTCCGCCGCCCTGGGGGATCACCTCGCCCGGCACCCGCGCGACTGGCACGCCCTCGTGATGTACGAGCCGCGCGACCTCCACCCCGGGGTGGAGGAGTTCGAGCGCGGGCTCGCCGAGGCCACCGACCCCGTCGCCCTCCGCGTCGCCTACCGCCGCTGCCTGCTGTCCATCGCCGCCCGTGACGTGTGCGGCACCACCGACCTCGCGCAGACCGCCGCCGAACTCGCCGACCTCGCGACCGCCACCCTGCGCGCCGCCCTCGCCATCGCGCGCGCCGCCGCGCCCGACGACGCCGCGCTGTGCCGGCTCGCGGTGATCGCGATGGGCAAGTGCGGTGGCCACGAGCTGAACTACGTCTCCGACGTCGACGTCATCTTCGTCGGCGAGGCCGTCGAGGGCGCCGACGAGGGCAAGGCGCTCCGCGCGGCCACCAAGCTCGCCGCGCACATGATGCGGATCTGCTCCGAGACCACCGTCGAGGGATCCATCTGGCCCGTCGACGCCAACCTGCGCCCCGAGGGCCGCAACGGCCCGCTGGTCCGCACCCTCGCCAGCCACCTCGCCTACTACCAACGCTGGGCCAAGACATGGGAGTTCCAGGCCCTGCTCAAGGCCCGCCCGGTGGCCGGCGACCTCGCGCTCGGCCAGGAGTACGTCGACGCGCTCGAACCCCTCGTGTGGACGGTCGCCGAGCGCGAGAACTTCGTCACCGACGTGCAGAAGATGCGCCGCCGGGTCGTCGAGAGCATCCCCGCCGCCGAGATCGAACGCGAACTGAAGCTCGCCCCCGGCGGCCTGCGGGACGTCGAATTCGCCGTCCAGCTCCTGCAGTTGGTGCACGGCCGCGCCGACACCTCGCTGCGCAGCGGCACCACGCTCGTCGCCCTTGAGGCCCTCGCCGCCGGCGGCTACGTCGGCCGTGAGGACGCCGCCCGCCTCGACGACGCCTACCGCTTCCTGCGCACGATGGAACACCGCATCCAGCTCTACCGGTTGCGCCGCACCCACCTGGTCCCCGTCGAGGAGGCCGACCAGCGCCGCCTCGGCCGCTCGATGGGCCTGCGCACCGACCCGGTCGCCGAGCTGAACCGCGAGTGGAAGCGCCACGCCACCGTCGTACGACGCCTGCACGAGAAGCTCTTCTACCGCCCGCTGCTCGACGCGGTCGCCCAACTCGCCCCCGGCGAGACCAGGTTGAGCCCGCAGGCGGCCCGCGAACGGCTGGTCGCCCTCGGCTACATCGACCCGGCGGCGGCCCTCCGCCACATCGAGGCCCTCGCCTCCGGCATCACCCGCAAGGCCGCCATCCAACGCACCCTGCTGCCCGTCCTGTTGGGCTGGTTCGCGGACTCCGCCGACCCGGACGCGGGCCTCCTCAACTTCCGCAAGGTGTCCGACGCGCTCGGCAAGACCCCTTGGTACCTACGGCTGTTGAGGGACGAGGGCGCCGCCGCCGAGAACCTCGCCCGCGTCCTCTCCGCCGGCCGCCTCGCCCCCGACCTCCTCATGCGCGCCCCCGAAGCGGTCGCCCTCCTCGGTGACGGCGACGGCGGCAGCGGCCTCGAACCCCGCGAACGCGCCCACCTGGACCAGGAGATACTGGCCGCGGTCGGCCGTGCCGACGACGCCGTCCAGGCCGTCACCTTCGCCCGAGGAGTCCGCCGCCGCGAACTCTTCCGTACGGCCGCCTTCGACATCGTCGGCTCCTACGGCACCGAGACCCAGCCCGTCGAGGCCGACCAGGGTGCCCTCGTCGACCGGGTCGGCGGCGCGGTCTCCGACCTGACCGCCGCGACCCTCGCCGGCACCCTGCGCGCGGTGGTCCGCGCGAGCTGGGGCGACACCCTCCCCACCCGCTTCGCCGTCATCGGCATGGGCCGCTTCGGCGGCCACGAACTGGGCTACGGCTCCGACGCGGACGTCCTGTTCGTGCACGAACCCCGCGAGGGCGTGGCCGAGCGCGAGGCCTCCGACGCGGCCAACAAGGTCGTCTCGGAGATGCGGCGACTGCTCCAGGTCGCCAGCTCGGACCCGCCGCTGCTGATCGACGCGGACCTGCGTCCCGAGGGCAAGTCGGGGCCGCTCGTACGGTCGTTGAACTCCTACGAGGCGTATTACCGCCGGTGGTCCCTGGTGTGGGAGTCGCAGGCGTTGTTGCGGGCTGAACCTGTCGCCGGGAACGAGGAGTTGGGGCGGCGGTTCATCGAGCTGATCGATCCTCTGCGGTATCCGGCGGAGGGGCTCGGTGAGGATGCCGTACGGGAGATCCGGCGGCTGAAGGCGCGTATGGAGTCCGAGCGGTTGCCTCGCGGGGCTGATCCGACTCTGCACACCAAGTTGGGGCGTGGGGGGCTCTCCGACGTGGAGTGGACCGTGCAGCTCATGCAGTTGCGGCACGGGTGGAGTGAGCCGGGGTTGCGGACCACTCGTACGCGGGAGGCGCTTGCCGCCGCGTGTGCCGCCGAGCTTATTTCTGCCGAGGACGCGTCGACGTTGGACGAGGCTTGGGTACTGGCCACCCGGGTTCGTAACGCGGTGATGTTGGTGCGGGGGCGGGCGGGGGACACGTTTCCTTCTGATCCGCGTGAACTTGCCGCGGTGGGGCGGTACTTGGGGTACGGGCCCGGGCATGTGGGGGACATGCTCGATGACTATCGGCGGACCACACGTCGGGCGCGTGGTGTGGTGGACGTGTTGTTCTACGGGGCCTAGGCGGGTTGGTTTTTGGCCGCGGGCGCGTGGGGGCCGGGCGCGTCCACTGGGGGCGCGATTACCTGTTGCCGCCTTGAGAGTGCGACCCCCACCAAGACCACCGCCATCCCCGCCATCACCCGCAGGCCCACCCTCTCGTCCAGCAGCACCGCGCCCAGCGTCACCGACACAACTGGCAGGAGATATCCGACCGTTGCCGCGCTCGTCGCGCCCTCGTCTGCGATCAGGCGGTAGTTGAGGTAGAAGGTCACGCCGGTGCCGAGGACGCCGAGAGCGGTCACCGCGAGCAGGGCTGTGAGGTCGGGGTGTACGGGTCCGGCGGCCGGTAGGGCGAGCGTGGTCCAGGCCGTCGCCGCCATCAGTTGGGCCGCCGAGACTGCCAACGGGGCCTGGCCCGTGGTGAGTTTGCGGGCCATGTAGGCGAAGGCCACGGCGTAGCTCGCGGCGGCGCCCAGGAGGGCGAGGGCGCCCCAGGTGAGGAGGCCCGAGCGGTGCCAGGGGGCGAAGATCAGGATCGTGCCCGCGAAGCCGAGGAGCAGTCCGGTCAGGCGGGACCGGCTCAGGCCGCGGTCGGTGCCCAGCGCGATGCCGATCAGCAGGGACCACAAGGGAGTTGTGGCGTTCAGGACGCCCGCTGTGCCGGAGTCGACGGTCTGCTCGCCGATGCTGAACAGGGCGAAGGGGATGGCGTTGCAGAACAGGGCGGCCACCGCGAGCCTGCCCCAGGTGGCGCGGTCGCGGGGCAGGCGCTGACCGGCCGAGCGGGCCAGGGCCAGCAGCACGAGGGTGCCGAGGGCGCAGCGGGTGATCGTGATCTGGGCGGGGGAGAGGCCGTGGTTCAGGGCGAGTTTGATCCAGAGGAAGCCCGACCCCCACAGGAGGGCGAGCACGGCCATGCGGACTGTCGAGGCGGGCTGCATGGGACAACGGTCGGGTAGCTGGACCGTGCAGGACAAGCGAATGATTCTACAGTGACTGTTAACCTCTGCTACATGCTTGATGTGCGACGCATGCAGGTACTACGGGCCGTGGTCGGGTGCGGGTCGGTGACCGCTGCGGCGGCCCGGCTCGGGTACACCCCGTCCGCCGTCAGTCAGCAGGTCGGGGCGCTGGAGAAGGAGGCCGGGACCGCGCTGCTGGAGCGGGTCGGGCGCGGGGTGCGGCCCACGGCGGCCGGGCTGCTGCTCACCGAGTACGCGGACGCGATCGGGCGGCAGGTCGCCGAGGCGGAGACCGCGCTGGCCGATCTGGTGGCCGGGCGCACGGGTCGGCTCACGGTCCGCTACTTCGCCACCGCCGGTGCCGCCCTGGTCGCCCCGGCCGTGGCCCGGCTCCGGGCCGAACACCCCGGAGTCCAGCTGGAGTTGAAGCTCACCGGCCCCGACGATCCGTTGCCCGAGGTGAAGGAGGGGCGGGCCGATGTCGCGCTCGTGGTCGGGGCGTCCGGGGTGTCTGGGGCATCTGGAGGCCACGAGGGCGTACGGCTCGTGAAGCTGCTCGACGATCCGTATCTCGCCGTCCTGCCCAAAGGGCACCGGCTGGCCGCGCGGCGGAGCGTGGAGCTGGGGGAACTGGCCGAGGAGCCGTGGGTCGGCAGCGAGTGGCCGGGGCCCTGTCTCGACGCCCAGCTCGACGCGTGCGAGGCGGCGGGGTTCCGGCCGCGGTTCGCGGTCGAGAGCGAGGACTACGTGACGGCTCAGGGTTTCGTCGCGGCGGGCCTCGGGGTGACCCTGATTCCCCGGCTGGGACTCGGCAGCCGCCATCCCGACGTGGTCGTACGGGTCGTACGGAACCCGGAGCCCGTACGAACCATCCACGCGGCCGTCCGGGAGACCGCCCCACCGCAGCCGGCCCTGCGGACGTTCCTGCGGGCACTGCGGGACGCGGCGAACGAGGGCTGAGTGAGTCGGGTGCGGGCGCTGCAGCGCCCCAAAGGGGCGCGGGGCTGTGTCGATGTGCGGCTCTGCCGCGTGGGCGCGACCAGCCACGACGGCGCGGCAGCGGAACGACGGCAGTGCGGCCCCGCGGCGGAGCCGCATATCCACGCAGCGGACGCAGCCCATCGCAGCGCACGCAGCCCAACGCAGCCAGCGGAGCGTTCACGCCTTCGTGGGCAGCCAGGTCCCGCTCGTCCCCCGTACCGCCACCGTCCGCGGCAGGGCGTACGGAAACGCGCCGTACCAGAGGCGGGAGACCGTGAAGCCGAAGGTCAGGCAGAGCATGCCGCCCACCGCGTCGAGCCAGAAGTGGTTGGCCGTGGAGACGATGACCATGAGCGTTGTCGCCGGGTAGAGCAGGCCGAGGACGCGGACCCAGGGGAGTTTGGCCAGGGCGAAGATCGTCAGGCCGCACCACAGGGACCAGCCGATGTGCATGGACGGCATCGCGGCGTACTGGTTCGACATGTGTTTCAGGTCGCCGGACGCCATCGAACCCCAGGTCTGGTGGACCATGACGGTGTCGACGAAGTGGCTGCCGTTCATGAGGCGGGGCGGGGCCAGCGGGAAGAAGTAGTAGCCGACCAGGGCCACGGCCGTCGTCGCGAAGAGGACGAGGCGGGCCGCCGCGTACCGGCCCGGATGGCTGCGGAACAGCCACACCAGGACACCGAGCGTCACCACGAAGTGCAGTGTGGCGTAGTAGTAGTTCATGCCGACGATCAGCCAAGTCACCGAATTCACGGCATGGTTGACCGACTGCTCGACGGCGATGCCGAGATGGTGCTCCAGCCGCCAGATCCAGTCCGCGTTGCGCAGTGCCTCGGTCCGCTGCTCCGGGACCGCGTTGCGGATCTGTGAGTACGTCCAGTAACTCACCGCGATCAGCAGGATCTCGAACCACAGCCGGGGCCGGCGCGGAGTGCGCAACCGGCGCAACCGGCGCAGAAAACCGTGCCCCGCGGCGTCCGCGACGGGGCTCGGAACGGCTTCTTCACGGCCTTCCAATGTCGTCACGGTGGTCTCACCCATAGACACGAAGTCTGCCAGAAAAGGCTTCCGCGACCGATCATCCCTTGGTCGGGTCCGGCTCGCATGTTCTACGGCGAGAAGAGTCCCCGTACTACTACCAGTGCACAGGACGCGGCCGCGTTTCCTCCCCCTTAGGGACGATTCAGGGTCGCTTCCGGTCCCCGGGCGCCGAAGCCGTCGAACCGCGCACCACCAGCTCCGGCATGAACACGAACTCACTGTGCGGCGCGGGCGTCCCGCCGATCTCCTCCAGCAACGTCCGCACCGCCGCCTGTCCCATCGCCGGGACCGGCTTGCGGATCGTCGTCAGCGGCGGATCGGTGAACGCGATCAGCGGGGAGTCGTCGAAACCGACCACCGAGACGTCCTTGGGCACGTCGAGACCGCGCTGCCGGGCTGCCCGGATCGCACCGAGCGCCATCATGTCGCTCGCGCACACCACCGCCGTACAGTCGCGGTCGATCAGCGCGGCGGCCGCGGCCTGCCCGCCCTCCAGCGTGTACAGCGAGTGCTGAACGAGCCGCGTCTCCACGTCCTCGGCGGTCAGGCCCAGTTGGTCCTGCATCGTGCGGACGAAGCCCTCGATCTTGCGTTGTACGGGTACGAAGCGCTTGGGGCCCAGTGCCAGTCCGATGCGGGTGTGGCCGAGCGAGACGAGGTGGGTGACGGCGAGCGTCATCGCCGCGCGGTCGTCGGGGGAGATGAACGGCGCCTGCACCTTCGGCGAGAAGCCGTCCACGAGCACGAACGGCACGCCCTGCGCCCGGAGTTGCTCGTAGCGCTGCATGTCCGCGGAGGTGTCCGCGTGCAGTCCGGAGACGAAGATGATGCCCGCGACGCCGCGGTCGACGAGCATCTCGGTCAGCTCGTCCTCCGTGGAACCGCCCGGGGTCTGGGTGGCGAGCACCGGCGTGTAGCCCTGCCGCGTCAGCGCCTGGCCGATGACCTGCGCCAGGGCCGGGAATATCGGGTTCTCCAACTCCGGTGTTATCAGGCCCACCAGGCCCTCGCTGCGCTGCCGCAGCCGTACCGGACGTTCGTAGCCGAGCACGTCGAGCGCGGCGAGGACGGACTGGCGGGTGGTGGCGGCGACGCCGGGCTTGCCGTTGAGGACACGGCTGACGGTCGCTTCGCTCACCCCCGCCTGGGCGGCGATGTCGGCAAGCCGTGTGGTCACGGGAGTGGACTGTACCGGCCGTCGGCGCGCTGCGGGTTGCTGCGTCATCGCGATCCCTTGTGTTCTGGCCGGCTTCTGGTCGGCGTACGGCATGCGGCAAGAGCTTGCAGAGTCTTGCACAAGTGTCCCCCTGCCCGCTCAGCCGCACCAGTACCGGGTTGCGTGGGGGTCGAGGAGAGGTCACGGGAGGGTAACTCTCGGGCCGTCTTGCAGTTTTTTGCAGCAAGGACTTTCGCCGCGCTTGCATCGCTGTTACGTTCGGCGACGCCCGGCGGACGCAACGGCGCAGTCGGCAAGTCGACAGGGTGGCGGACGGGACCGCCGCCCTGCACCTCACGGGCTTTCACCCTCAAGGAGAACTCATGCGGCGTGGCATAGCGGCCACCGCGCTGGTGGCGTCCATCGCCCTCGCGGCGACGGCCTGCGGCGGCAGTGACAGTGACAGCGGCAAGTCCGACGGGCCCGTCACCATCACCTGGTGGGACACCTCGAACGCCACCAATGAGGCACCCACGTACAAGGCCCTGGTCGCCAAGTTCGAGGCGGCCAACAAGAACGTCAAGGTCAAGTACGTCAACGTGCCCTTCGACCAGGCGCAGAACAAGTTCGACACCGCCGCCGGCTCCAAGGGCGCCCCGGACGTGCTGCGTTCGGAGGTCGGCTGGACCCCCGCCTTCGCGAAGAAGGGCTACTTCCTGCCGCTCGACGGCACCGAAGCCCTCGCGGACCAGGCCAAGTTCAAGTCGAACCTGATCACGCAGGCCCAGTACGACGGCAAGACGTACGGCGTGCCGCTGGTCACCGACACCCTCGCGCTCGTCTACAACAAGGCCCTCTTCAAGCAGGCCGGCATCACCCAGGCGCCCACCACCTGGGAGGAGTTGAAGACCGACGCGGCGACGATCAAGGCGAAGGCCAAGGTCGACGGCTACTGGGGCTCCACCCAGGCCTACTACGCGCAGACCTTCCTCTACGGCGAGGGCACCGACACCGTCGACGCCTCCGCGAAGAAGATCACCGTGGACTCCGCCGCCGCGAAGAAGGCCTACGGCACCTGGCTGAGCCTCTTCTCCGGCACCGGCCTGCACAAGGCCGACACCACCGCGGACGCCTACGCCCACATCCAGGACGCGTTCGTCAACGGCAAGGTCGCCGCGATCATCCAGGGCCCGTGGGAGATCACGAACTTCTACAAGGGCTCGGCCTTCAAGGACAAGTCCAACCTCGGCATCGCCACGATCCCGGCCGGCTCCACCGGCAAGTCCGGTGCCCCGACCGGCGGTCACAACCTCTCGGTCTACGCCGGCTCGGACTCCGCGCACCAGAAGGCGGCCCTGAAGTTCGTCAACTTCATGACCTCCGCCGCCTCCCAGTCGACGATCGCGCTGAAGAACTCGACGCTGCCGACCCGCGACGACGCCTACACCGCCGCCGTCAAGGCCGACCCGGGCATCGCCGGCTACCAGAGCGTCCTCGGCGCCGCCCAGCCGCGCCCGGCGCTCGCCGAGTACAGCTCGCTGTGGGGTCCGCTCGACACCGAACTGCCCAAGGTCGCCGGTGGCAAGGAGTCCCTCGACAAGGGCCTGAGCAACGCCGAGCTGGCGATCGCCAAGCTGGTCCCGGACTTCAGCAAGTAGCCGCGCATGGCCGTCGGATCCGCCAGATCAGGAACTGGGGGGACGGATCCGACGGCCATCGGCCTGCGCCGCCGCGGCGCCGAACTCGCCGTACCCGCTTGAACTTCCAGAAGGTCTTCCAGAAGGTGTCGAACGAACCATGACAGTCGCCATCGACCGCGCGACCGGCAAGCGCCACGGTGACCGCGCACCCCGACCCGGCCCCGGCAGCCGCCTCAAGTACGCCTACCAGAAGCACTGGTACGCGTACGCGATGATCATCCCCGTGGTCGTCGTGCTCGGCGTCCTCGTGCTCTACCCCCTGGTGTACGGCCTCTACTTGACGCTCACCGACGCCGACAGCCTCAACACCGCGCGCACGATCGGCGTCAACCACATCGACGCCACCTACAAGTTCATCGGGCTCGACAACTACAAGGACATCCTGTTCGGCCCGACGTCGTACGACCGCTTCTGGTCGCACTTCATCTGGACGATCGTCTGGACCGGGCTCTGCGTCGCCCTCCACTACACGGTGGGCCTCTCCCTGGCCCTCCTGCTCAACCAGAAGCTGCGCGCCCGCACCCTGTACCGCCTGATCCTGATCCTGCCGTGGGCCGTCCCCACCTTCGTCACGGTCTTCGGCTGGCGCTTCATGCTCGCCGACGGCGGCATCATCAACTCCGCGCTGCACAGCCTGCATCTGCCCCAGCCCGACTGGCTGGAGAGCACGTTCTGGCAGCGGTTCGCCGCCATCATGGTCAACACCTGGTGCGGTGTGCCGTTCATGATGGTCTCGCTGCTCGGCGGCCTCCAGTCCATCGACGCCTCGCTCTACGAGGCCGCCGAGATGGACGGCGCGAGCCCCTGGCAGCGCTTCCGCTACGTCACGCTCCCGGGCCTCAGGTCGGTCAGCTCCACCGTCGTCCTCCTCGGTGTGATCTGGACCTTCAACCAATTCGCCGTGATCTTCCTGCTGTTCGGCAGCACCGCCCCCGACGCCCAGATCCTGGTCACCTGGTCGTACTTCCTCGGCTTCGGCCAACAGCCGCGCGAATTCGCCCAGTCGGCCGCCTACGGCATCCTGCTGCTGGCCATCCTGATCGTCTTCACCTCCTTCTACCGCCGCTGGCTGAACCGCAATGACCAACAGCTCGCGATCTGAGGCAGGAGTCCCCATGAGCACCACGACACCCGAACGGACCCGCCGCCGGGGCGAGTTGAGCCGCGCCGGCACCCTCGGCTCGCACGGCGTCCTGATCATCGCGAGCCTGATCGCGCTCTTCCCGATCGCCTGGCTGGTCTTCCTCTCCCTCGGCCCGGACTCGGACGACTACCTCCACCCGGGCGGCATCTGGAAGAAGATGACGTTCGACAACTACTCGTTCGTCCTCCAGCACACCGGGTTCTTCGACTGGTTGAAGAGCTCGCTGATCGTCTCGCTCGGCACCACGGTCATCGGCGTGACCATCGCCGCGAGCACCGGCTACGCGGTGTCGCGGATGCGCTTCCCCGGCTACCGGAAGTTCATGTGGGTGCTGCTGGTCACCCAGATGTTCCCGATAGCGGTACTCATCGTGCCGATGTACCAGATTCTGGCCGACCTCCAGCTCATCGACAGCTACCTTGGTCTCATCCTCGTCTACTGCTCGACCGCCGTGCCCTACTGCGCCTGGCTGCTCAAGGGCTACTTCGACACGATCCCGTTCGAGATCGACGAGGCCGGACGCGTCGACGGGCTGAACCCCTTCGGCACGTTCCTGCGACTGATCCTGCCGCTCGCCAAGCCGGGCCTTGCGGTCGCCGCGTTCTACAGCTTCCTCACGGCCTTCGGCGAGGTCGCGTTCGCGTCCACGTTCATGCTGTCCGACACGAAGTACACGTTCGCGGTCGGTCTCCAGACGTTCGTGAGCGAACACGACGCACAACGCAACCTGATGGCCGCGACGGCGGTGCTGATCGCGATACCGGTGGCCGCGTTCTTCTACCTGGTGCAGAAGAACTTGGTCACCGGCCTGACGGCGGGTGGAACCAAGGGCTAAAAACGCAGGTGACTGCGGCGCCCCAAAGGGGCGCGGGGAACTGCGCGCCCAGCCCCCACAAAGCCGCACCCAGAACCCGAGGCGGCCGTGACGTCCATCCGACCCCGCTGACATCACGGCCGCCTCGCCCCCAACTCCCCATGACCAGAACCCCGTTACGTACCAAGGACGCCATGACCCAGCAGCACTCGGCCATCGCCCCGGCACCGAACCCCACCAAAGCCAAGCGCGGCGACTGGTGGAGAGACGCGGTGATCTACCAGGTCTATCCGCGCAGTTTCGCCGACAGCAACGGCGACGGCATGGGCGACCTGGAGGGCGTCCGCGCCCGCCTCCCGTACCTGCGCGACCTCGGTATCGATGCCGTCTGGCTCAGCCCGTTCTACGCCTCCCCGCAGGCGGACGCCGGCTACGACGTCGCCGACTACCGTGCCGTGGACCCGATGTTCGGCAACCTGCTCGACGCCGACGCGCTGATCCGGGACGCTCACGGGCTCGGCCTGCGCATCATCGTCGACCTCGTGCCCAACCACTCCTCGGACCAGCACGAGTGGTTCAAGCGGGCGTTGAGGGAGGGCCCCGGCTCGCCGTCGCGGGAGCGCTACCACTTCCGTCCCGGCAAGGGCGAGGACGGCGAACTCCCGCCCAACGACTGGGAGTCCATCTTCGGCGGCCCGGCCTGGACGAGGGTCACCGAACCGGACGGCTCGGCGGGGGAGTGGTACCTGCACCTCTTCGCGCCGGAGCAGCCCGACTTCAACTGGGAACACCCGGCGGTGGGCGACGAGTTCCGCTCGATCCTCCGCTTCTGGCTGGACATCGGGGTCGACGGCTTCCGCATCGACGTGGCCCACGGCCTGGTGAAGGCGGAGGGCCTGCCCGACCTCGGCTCGCACGAGCAACTCAAGCTGCTGGGCAACGATGTCATGCCGTTCTTCGACCAGGACGGCGTGCACGACGTCTACCGCCAGTGGCGCACGGTCCTCGACGAGTACGCGGGAAATAAGTTGGGGCCCGAAGGGCCTTCCTTGGAAGGGTGGGGGCGGGAGACGGGCGGGCGCATCTTCGTGGCCGAGGCATGGACCCCGACCGTCGAGCGGACGGCCAACTACGTCCGCCCGGACGAACTCCACCAGGCCTTCAACTTCCAGTACCTGTCGACCGATTGGGACGCCGAGGAGCTCCGTACGGTCATCGACCGCACCCTGGAGGCCATGCGCCCGGTGGGCGCCCCCGCCACCTGGGTCCTCTCGAACCACGACGTCACCCGGCACGCCACCCGCTTCGCCAACCCGCCCGGCCTGGGCACCCAGATCCGCCTGGCGGGCGACAGGGAGCTGGGCCTGCGCCGAGCCCGCGCGGCATCGCTGCTGATGCTGGCGCTGCCCGGCTCGGCGTACGTCTACCAGGGTGAGGAGCTCGGCCTGCCCGACGTCGTCGACCTCCCGGACGAAGTCCGCCAGGACCCCGCCTACTTCAGGGGCGCGGGCCAGGACGGCTTCCGGGACGGGTGCCGGGTGCCGATCCCGTGGACGCGCGACGGATCGTCGTACGGCTTCGGAAGCGGGGGCAGTTGGCTGCCGCAGCCGGACGGCTGGGGCGAGTTGAGCATCGAGGCGCAGACCGGGGCGGCCGGTTCGACGCTGGAGCTGTACCGGGCCGCGCTCGCCGCTCGTCGTACCCAACCGGACCTCGGCGCGGGCGACTCGGTGGAGTGGCTGCGGGCGCCGGAGGGCGTACTCGCCTTCCGGCGTGGGGAGTTCGTGTGCGTCGCGAACACGAGCGGGGAGTCGGTGACGACATCGGCGTACGGTCGTCTCCTGCTCGCCAGCGGTGAGGTGACGGAGGCGGACGGCGAGGCGAAGCTGCCCGCCGACACGACGACATGGTGGACAACCACACCGTAACCACCCCTCAACTACGCCTCCGCCACTGGAAGTTCTTGCATCAACTTCACACGGCCCGCTGCCCTTTTGGGCGGCGGGCCTTTAACATCTGGCCACCGCAAGATTTCCATCGTGTTTCAGCAAGAACCTTCAACGGAGAAGGAACCCACATGGCCAGCAGCAGATCACTTGCAGGAGCCTGCGCCCTCGCCGCCGCGACGGCCTTCCTGCTGCCCGGCACCGCACATGCCTCCCCGCCCGGCACCAAGGACGTCACCGCCGTCCTCTTCGAGTGGAACTTCGCCTCGGTCGCCAAGGAGTGCACCAACACCCTCGGCCCCGCCGGCTACGGCTACGTCCAGGTCTCCCCGCCCGCCGAGCACATACAGGGCTCGCAGTGGTGGACGTCGTACCAGCCGGTGAGCTACAAGATCGCGGGTCGGCTCGGCGACGCCACGGCCTTCCAGAACATGATCAGCACCTGCCACGCGGCGGGCGTGAAGGTCGTCGTCGACACGGTCATCAACCACATGTCGGCGGGCAGCGGCACCGGCACCGGCGGTTCGTCGTACACGAAGTACAACTACCCCGGCCTGTACTCCTCGTACGACATGGACGACTGCACGTCGACGATCAGCGACTACACGAACCGCGCCAACGTCCAGAACTGCGAACTGGTCGGCCTGGCCGACCTGGACACCGGCGAGGAGTACGTCCGCGCCACCATCGCCGGCTACATGAACACCCTCCTCGGCTACGGCGCCGACGGCTTCCGCATCGACGCGGCCAAGCACATCCCGGCGACCGACCTCGCGAACATCAAGTCCCGCCTGAGCAACCCCTCCGTGTACTGGAAGCAGGAGGTCATCTACGGCTCCGGCGAGGCCGTCCAGCCCACCGAGTACACCGGCAACGGCGACGTCCAGGAGTTCCGCTACGCCTACGACCTCAAGCGGGTCTTCAACAACGAGAACCTCGCCTACCTGAAGAACTACGGCGAGGGCTGGGGGTACATGAGCAGCTCGGTGGCGGGAGTCTTCGTGGACAACCACGACACGGAGCGCAACGGCAGCACCCTCAACTACAAGGACGGCGCCAACTACACCCTGGCCAACGTCTTCATGCTCGCCTACCCCTACGGCGCCCCGGACATCAACTCCGGCTACGAGTGGTCCGACACGGACGCCGGCCCGCCCAACGGCGGTTCGGTGACGACCTGTTGGCAGGACGGCTGGAAGTGCCAGCACGCCTGGCCGGAGATCAAGTCCATGGTCGCCTTCCGCAACGCCACGAGCGGCCAGTCCCTCACCAACTGGTGGGACGACGGCAACGACGCGATCGCGTTCGGCCGGGGAAGCAAGGGCTACGTCGCCATCAACCACGAGACGTCGTCGCTGACGCGGACGTACCAGACGTCTCTCGCCGCGGGCACGTACTGCAACGTCCAGAACAACACGTCGGTGACCGTGAACTCCAGCGGGCAGTTCACGGCGACGCTGGGCTCGAACACGGCGCTGGCGATCTACACGGGCAAGTCGAGCTGCTGACCCCTGCCCGCGGTGGACGGCGGCGGCGCGAGGGGGCATGCCGCCGCCGTCCGGCCCGTGGGGGATCAGGAGTTGACGGTGATGTGCTTCGCCAGCGCGGTGACGGCGAGGTCGCCGTGGTCGACCCACTGGGGGAGGGCCAGGGTCTTGTGCTGGGTGGAGGCGGGCGGGGTGATCTCCAGGTAGGCGGCGTGCACCGCGCCCGACGTGCCGGTGTTGGCGTGGGTCCAGGCGACGACGGCCTCGGCGCTCTCGCCGTCCTTGAGGGTGAGGGTCTTCTTGCCGGGGTTGTGCGCGTACCAGGTGTTGCCCCAGGTGGTGTGGGTCGTGAGCTTCTTGTGCGCGGAGTTCTCCAGGCCCAGGCCGGGGTAACCGCGCAGCGCACAGGTCCTGCCGCTGAGGTTGCGCAGCCTGATGACGATGCCCGCGTGGTTCATGCCACCGCCGAGCTGCTGACCGTAGGTGGCCTTGAGCGCGGCGGCGGAGCAGGTCGGGGTGGCCTTCGCGGTGGCCGTACCACTGGAGGTCGCGGCGTTGGCGGTACCCGCCCAGCCCGCGAGCCCCAGGCCGACGACGGCGGCCAGGCCGATCACCGTACGCCCGACGCGTCGGTCGGCGCGGTGGCGGTGCTTGGCGGTGCCGGGCTGGTCGGTGGTGTTCAGGTGCTCGTTCACGGTCATGTTCCCCACTCCTGCTCCGCGGTGCGGGCCGTGGTCCGCGGCCCGCACCGTCCTTCTGGTGCCGTACACAAGGTTCGATGCGCGGTACGGCGGGTTTGTTCGCAGGAGTTCGGAGGAAATCCCGGGAGTTCGCGAGGAGACCTATTTCCAGGTGTCACTCGCCGTGTAGCCGGACGCGGTGCCCGTCGTGTACGAGCGGTTGGTGCCGGACTCCCAGGTCACGGACCCCGAGCTGTCCTTCTTGATGTACTTGTACGTGAAGGCCGTGCTCTTGGGGACGATGACGAGCCTGCTCCAGGTCGGGTACGACGCCGACGACAGCGGGATCGCGTCGCTCGTGTTCCAGGAGCCGAGCGAGGCGACGGAGCCGACGACGTAGACGTTGGTGCCGAGGTCGGTGGTCGCGTACTCGTTGAAGGTGACGTCGGTGGCGTCGGCGTCGGCCACGTTCCAGGAGTTGTCGAGCGAGACCGCCGAAGTGGTCGTCGTGGCAGCCCTGTTGGCGTTCGACTCCCAGGTGACGTTTCCGGAGGAGTCCTTCTTGACGTACTTGAAGGTGAAGGACGTGTTGGTCGGCACGCTCACCGCCCCCGACCAGACCGGGTAACCGGCCGACGACAGCGCCACCGCCTTCGACGTGTCCCAGCCGCCCAGCGCGTCGATGGAGCCGACGACGTAGACGCCCGTGCCGGAGGTGGTGGCGGCGTACTCGTTGAAGGTGGCGGTCACCGTGGAGCCCGACGAGCCTCCGCCGCCCGTGTCGTCGCAGCCGACCGTGCAGGTGTAGGAGGAGTTGTAGAAGGCGATCGCGCTCTTCGCCGGGATGGTGAGGGACGCGCTGCCGCCCGAGACCGTCACGGTGGAGGCCCCGCCGTCCACCACGTTCTTGTACGTGCCGTCGGCCATGCCCGTCGTGAAGGTGTAAGTCGCCGACGAGGAACCGTTGTTGAGCGCGAAGAAGCCCGCGCCGCTACGTCCGAAGCCGATCACGCTCGACGACTTGGTCTGCCAGTCGGACACGGCGGCCGTGTCGACCGCGTTGTGCCAGGCCACCATGCCGACGACCCCGGTGTCCCGGTCGAGGCAGTACCAACTGGCGCTGGAACAGTCGGTGTTCGTCACGAAGCCGGCCGAGTTCGGCGGGGCCTGGTCGCTCTGCGTCCACTCCCAACTGGCGTACACCGTCGGGGTGGACCACTTGTAGGCGAGCTGGAAGAGGTTGGCGAGCTTGTAGGTGTCGCCGTCCTTGTAGCTCATGTGCAGGCCGTTGCGTTCGGTGTCGTGGTTGGTCACGAAGGACACCGAGTTGGCGGCGGGCAGGATGCCGCTGCTCGCCAGGGAGGACAGGTCGCTCACATTCCCCTGGAAGGCCGACTTCATCTTGCTCGCGTAGGTGAAGTCGAGGACGTCGCCCGACGCGTAGTAGTCGCTGGGCTGCGGGGTCGAGCCCGGGTAGATCTCCTGGAAGACGTACGGCGCCGCACCCGCCGTCGTGTTCGTCAGCTTGCCCTCGATCGCCGCCATGTCCGTCTCGGGGATGTGCTTGGCCGCGTCGACGCGGAACCCGTCGACACCGAGGGCGAGTTGCTTGTTCAGGAAGTTCGCGATGCCCGCGCGGACCGTGTCCGAGCCGGTCTTCAGGTCGGGCAGGCCCAGGAGTTCGCAGTTCTGGACCTGGGTGAGGTTCGAGTAGTCCTGGATGGTCAGGTCGGAGGTGGGGCACTCCGCCGAGGTGTGGTAGTCGGAGGGGTCCCAGTCGGGGGTGTCGTACTTGCTGGTGATCGTGGTGCCGTTGTAGCCGGTGCCGGTCTGCGCGGCGGTGTGGTTGACCACCGCGTCCGTGTAGACCTTGACGCCCGCCGTGTGGCACGCGCTCACCATGGTCGCGAACTGGGCCGCCGTACCGAAGCGGCTGCTGAGGTTGTACGAGTACGGCTGGTAGACGTCCCACCAGTAGTAGTTGGTCTGCCTGAGCGACTCGGCGGGCGGTGCCACCTGGACCGCGCCGTAACCGGCCGGGCCGAGCACGTTCGCGCACTCCGAGGCGATGGAGTCCCAGTTCCATTCCCAGAGGTTGGCGATGACGTCGCCCTTGGCGGAGGTGTCCGCGTGGGCGGTGGCGGCGGGCAGGGCGACGACGCCCGCCAGGGCGAGAGCGCCGGCGGCGACGGCACCGGCCGCGCGGCGCAGGGAAGGGGGAGGTCCGTATCTGCTCATCTGCGGCTCCGAAAGGGGGGTTCGGGGTTCAACAACTGGTGAGCGTGGGCCAGTTGAGAAGGGCACGTCAAGGTTGCGGTTGAAAGTTCTTTCTGTGACTTTCAGACCTCTTGCTGCAACCCTTGCGTCGGCGATACGGTCTCGCCGGGGTCGGACCCGAACTGAGCCGTAATCGCAAGGAGTTCACGCCTGTGATACCGAGATGGCCGGCGCCTAGGCGCTCCGCTGGAAGTGCAGGGACGCGTCGTCCGTCGTCCGCGGCGCGGTCGTGGTCGGCCGCGCAGTTCCCCGCGCCCCTTTGGGGCGCTGCCGAACCGCAGCGGCCTTCGCCGAACCCGCTCACGGCACGCCGCACCCCGTCCCCGACATGGATCGCGGCCCTCGCCGCGACCGTCCTCGCGGCAGTGTTCCTCCAACCCCTCGCGGCCCACGCGGCGGCCCCGCCCGCACCCCCGTCCGACGCGAAGTTGGCCGCGACGCCCGCCCGGCACGACGACACCCGCGAGCAGTTCTACTTCGTGATGCCGGACCGGTTCGCCAACGGCGACACCTCCAACGACCTCGGCGGGCTTACCGGTTCACGTCTCAGTACCGGCTACGACCCCACCGACAAGGGCTTCTACCAGGGCGGCGACCTCAAGGGTCTGACGAAGAAGCTCGACTACATCAAGGGCCTCGGCACCACCGCCATCTGGATGGCCCCGATCTTCAAGAACCAGCCCGTGCAGGGGACGGGGGCCGACGCCTCCGCCGGCTACCACGGTTACTGGATAACGGACTTCACCAAGGTCGACCCGCACTTCGGCACCAACAAGGACCTGGCGGCCCTCATCTCCAAGGCCCACGCCAAGGGCATGAAGGTCTTCTTCGACGTCATCACCAACCACACCGCCGACGTCGTCGACTACGAGGGCAAGTCCTACGACTACCTCTCCAAGGGCGCCTTCCCGTACCTGACCAAGGACGGGCAGCCCTTCGACGACGCCGACTACGCGGACGGCAAGAAGACCTTTCCCTCCGTCTCCGCCTCCTCCTTCCCGAAGACCCCGACCGTCCCCGCCGACAAGGCGGACGTGAAGGTCCCGTCCTGGCTCAACGACCCGACGATGTACCACAATCGGGGCGACTCGACCTACGTCGGCGAGAACGCCACCTACGGCGACTTCTCCGGCCTCGACGACCTGTGGACCGAGCGTCCCGAGGTCGTCAGCGGCATGGAGAAGATCTACGAGAAGTGGGTCCGCGACTTCGACATCGACGGCTTCCGCATCGACACCGTGAAACACGTCGACATGGACTTCTGGACCCAGTGGGCCACCGCACTCGACACCTACGCGGCGCAGCACGGCCGGAAGAACTTCTTCATGTTCGGCGAGGTCTACTCCGCCGACACCTCCGTCACTTCGCCCTACGTCACCCAGGGCCGCCTGGACGCCACGCTCGACTTCCCCTTCCAGGACGCGGCCCGTGCCTACGCCTCGCAGGGCGGCAGCGCGCAGAAGCTCGAGAGTGTCTTCGGCGACGACTACAAGTACACGACCGACAAGGCGAACGCGTACGAGCAGGTCACCTTCCTCGGCAACCACGACATGGGCCGCATCGGCTACTTCCTCGACCAGGACAACCCGAAGGCCACCGACGCCGAACTCCTCGCCAAGGACAAGCTGGCGAACGAGCTGATGTTCCTCAGCCGCGGCAACCCCGTCGTCTACTACGGCGACGAACAGGGCTTCACCGGCTCCGGCGGCGACAAGGACGCCCGCCAGCCGATGTTCGCGTCGAAGGTCGCCGACTATCTCGATGACGATGAGATCGGCACCGACCGGACCGCCGCCAGCGACTCGTACGACTCGACTGCCCCGCTGTACAAGCAAATTGCCGCACTCTCGAAGCTGCGCAAGGACAACCCCGCCCTCACCGACGGCGTCCAGACCGAGCGCTACGCGGCCGACGGCGCCGGTGTCTACGCCTTCACACGGACGGGCACGGGATCGGACAAGAACGAATACGTCGTCGCCCTCAACAACGCCGACACCGCGCAGACGGTGACCTTCGCGACCGGTTCGCCGGACATGAAGTACCGGGGGATCTACGGGACTTCGGCCACCGCGACGAGCGGCGCCGACAACAAGGTCAGCGTCACCGTCCCGGCCGGTGCCGCGGTCGTCCTCAAAGCGGCCGGCGCGCTCGCCAAGCCCGTCACCAAGCCCACGATCACCCTCAAGGCCCCTGACGCGGGAGCCACCGGCACCGTCGAGGTGAGCGCCGACGTCACGGGCGGTCAGCTCAACCGGGTCGTCTTCGCCGCCCAGACCGGCAACGGCAAGTGGCAGACGCTGGGCTCCGCCGACCACGCCCCGTACAAGGTCACGCAGACGGTCGGGAAGGACGTTCCGGCCGGAACCGCCTTGCGCTACAAGGCAGTTGTCGTCGACTCGACCGGGCGTACGGCCAGCGCGACAGCAGCCTCCATCACCGGCACCCCGCCCGCCGAGGAGATCCCCACCGCCTCCTCGCGCGACTACGCGGTCGTCCACTACAAGCGCACCGACGGCGACTACGACAACTGGGGCCTGTACGCCTGGGGCGACCTCGCCGACGGTGAGGCGACGACCTGGCCCGCGAGCCATCCCTTCGTCGGCCGCGATGCCTACGGCGCCTTCGCCTACGTCAAGTTGAAGCCCGGCGCGACGAACGTCGGCTTCCTCGTCATCGACAAGGACGGCAACAAGGACGTCTCCGCCGACCGTTCGATCGACGTCACGCAGACCGGTGAGGTGTGGATCGAGCAGGGCAAGGAGGCCGTAGGGACCCAGCGGCCCGACTACCCGGCGCAGGACACCACCAAGGCCGTCATCCACTACCACCGTGCGGACGGTGACTACTCCGGCTGGGGGCTGCACGTCTGGACGGGTGCCGCGAGCCCCACGGACTGGTCGAGCCCGCTGCAACCGGTGAAGACTGACGCCTATGGCGCTGTCTTCGAGGTGCCGCTCAACTCCGGTGCCACCAGCCTCAGTTACATCATCCACAAGGGCGACGAGAAGGATCTCTCCGCAGACCAGTCGCTGGACATCAAGACCAACGGCAACGAGGTGTGGCTGTTGAACGGCCAGGAGAAGTACCTCCTGCCGCAGCCCGCCGGCAGCGCGGCCGCCCTCGACCTGACCACCTCCAAGGCGGTCTGGATCGACCGGAACACGGTCGCCTGGAACGGCTCGGACGCTGCCGCCTCCACCCAACTCCTCTACTCCCACGACGGTTCGGTCGCCGTGAAGGACGGCACGCTGACGAGCGGCGACGAGCGCTGGCTGCGCCTGTCCAAGACCACGCTCACCGACGCGCAGAAGGCCAAGTTCCCCTACCTGAAGGACTACACGGCCTGGTCCGTCGATCCGCGTGACCGGGGCCGCGTGAAGGAAGCCCTGAACGGTCAGCTCGTCGCCTCCCAACGGGCCGTCAACGGCGCCGTGCTGGCCGCGACCGGCGTGCAGATCGCCGGAGTGCTCGACGACCTGTACGGTGCCGCGACCAAGGCCGACCTGGGACCGACCTTCCACAACGGCCGTCCCACGCTGGCGGTTTGGGCGCCGACCGCGCAGTCCGTCCAGCTCGACCTCGACGGGTCGCTGAAGAAGATGAGCCGGAACTCCACCACCGGCGTCTGGTCCGTCACCGGTCCCGCCTCCTGGAAGAACAAGCCGTACCGGTACGTCGTGAAGGTGTGGGCGCCGACCGTCCGCAAGCTCGTCACCAACGAGGTCACCGACCCCTACTCGGTCGCCCTCACCACCGACTCGAAGCGCAGCCTCGTCGTCGACCTCGCCGACAAGTCCCTTGCCCCGAGCGGCTGGTCGGGCCTGAGGAAGCCCAAGGCGGTGGCGCTGAAGGACGCCGAGATCCAGGAACTGCACATCCGGGACCACTCGGTCGACGACAAGACCGTCCCCGCCGCCGACCGGGGCACGTATCTCGCCTTCACGGACAAGAACAGCGACGGCTCCAAGCATCTGCGGGAGCTGGCCAGGTCCGGGACGTCGTACGTGCATCTGCTGCCCGCCTTCGACATCGCCACCATCCCCGAGAAGAAGTCCGAGCAGGCGGCCACCGACTGCGATCTCGCCTCCTACGCCGCCGACTCGGAGAAGCAGCAGGAGTGCGTGGCGGCCGTCGCCGCGAAGGACGCCTACAACTGGGGTTACGACCCGTACCACTTCACGGTCCCGGAGGGTTCGTACGCGACCGACCCGGACGGCACCGGTCGTACCGTCGAGTTCCGCGAGATGGTCAAGTCGCTGAACGAGGACGGGCTCCGGGTCGTCATGGACGTGGTGTACAACCACACGGCGGCCAGCGGGCAGGCCGACACCTCGGTGCTCGACAGGGTCGTGCCGGGTTACTACCAGCGGCTGTTGGCCGACGGCAGCGTGGCGAACTCGACCTGCTGTGCCAACACGGCGACCGAGAACGCCATGATGGGCAAGCTGGTCGTCGACTCCGTGGTCACCTGGGCCAAGGAGTACAAGGTCGACGGCTTCCGCTTCGACCTCATGGGGCACCAGCCGAAGGCCAACATCCTCGCCGTACGCAAGGCGTTGGACGCGCTGACCCTCGCGAAGGACGGTGTCGACGGCAAGAAGATCATCATGTACGGCGAGGGCTGGAACTTCGGCGAGGTCGCCGACGACGCCCGTTTCGTGCAGGCCACGCAGAAGAACATGGCCGGCACGGGCATCGCGACCTTCTCCGACCGGGCCCGTGACGCCGTACGCGGCGGCAGCCCCTTCGACGAGGACCCGGGGGTCCAGGGCTTCGCCTCCGGGCTCTACACGGACCCCAACTCCTCTACGGCGAACGGCACGTCGGCCGAGCAGAAGGCCCGCCTCCTGCACTACCAGGACCTCATCAAGGTCGGCCTGAGCGGCAACCTCGCCAAGTACCGGTTCACCGACACCGACGGGAAGGACGTCACCGGCGCCGAGATCGACTACAACGGCGCTCCCGCCGGCTACGCGGACGCGCCCGGCGACGCCCTCGCCTACGTCGACGCGCACGACAACGAGTCGCTGTTCGACGCGCTGACCTACAAGTTGCCCGCCACGACGAGCGCCGCCGACCGGGCCCGGATGCAGGTCCTCGCGATGGCCACCGCCACCCTGTCGCAGGGACCGTCCCTGTCCCAGGCCGGGACCGACCTGCTGCGCTCCAAGTCCCTGGACCGCAACTCCTTCGACAGCGGTGACTGGTTCAACGCGATCCACTGGAACTGCGCGGACGGCAACGGCTTCGGGCAGGGGCTGCCGATGGCGGCCGACAACGCGTCCAAGTGGCCGTACGCGAAAGGCCTGTTGACGTCGGTCAAGGTCGGCTGCGGGCAGATCGAGGGGACCTCCGCCGCGTATCAGGATCTGCTGAAGATCCGTACGACGGAGAGTGTGTTCTCGCTCGGCACGGCCGGGCAGGTGCAGTCGAAGCTGTCCTTCCCGCTGTCCGGGGCCGACGAGACGCCCGGGGTCATCACCATGGAACTCGGTGATCTCGTCGTCGTGTTCAACGCGACGCCGAGCGCGCGGGAGCAGAAGGTGGGCTCCCTGGCCGGTACCGGTTACCGGCTGCACCCGGTGCAGGCGGCGGGTGCGGACGCCACCGTGAAGTCGGCCTCCTACGCGAAGAATTCGGGCACCTTCGTCGTTCCGGGACGCACTGTGGCGGTATTCACCCGGACACCCTGAAAGCGCATTACCGTAGTGGGGCAGGCTGTGGACACCGGCCTGCCCCACCGGTGTGTCAAAGGGCCAGGTCTGAGAAAATGGACGTCAACGGCAAACTGACGCACGCGACCGTACTGGTCGTGGACGACGAGCCGGCGAACCGGTTCGCGATCGAAAGTGTGCTGAGCCGCGCCGGCCACCGGGTCCTCGCGGTCGGCAGCGGCGCCGAGGCGCTCGACGAACTCGACGTGCGGCTGCGCAAGGGGAACCTGCCCGACGTGGCGCTGATCGACGTGCACCTGCCGGACATGAGCGGGTTCGACCTGTGCCGGCTGCTCAAGGAGCGGCCGCGCATGGCGGGCCTGCCGGTCGTGCACGTCTCGGCCCTCGCCGCGCCCCCGAGCAACCGCTGCCAGGCGCTCGACGCGGGCGACGAGGCCTTTCTGACGGTGCCCGCGGAGCCCGAGGAGATCGAGGCGGCGGTCCGGTCCGCGGTCCGCGCCGCCCGGCTGCGCGCCGACGACCAGGCGCTCGTACGACGGCTGACGCTGCTGTCGGAGATGATCGTCACCATCCAGGCGGCGCGCTCCCTCCAGGAACTCGTCGAGGTCGCCGCCGACGGCACCGCACGGCTCACCGGCACCCCCGCCGCCGTGTTCGTCCTCGACCGCGACGACCAGTTGTACCGCGGCCTGCCGCGGGACCGGACCTCGGTCGCGCTGCCGGGCGAGGACGCCGACCGGACCGTGGCCCGGCTGCTGCGACGGCTCTCCCAGGGGCAGTCCGGGGTGCAGATCACCACCGTGCCCGCGCCGCTGTGGCCCACCGGGTTCTTCCGGCCCGGCGTGGAACACGATGCCCGGCTGGCGCTGGTCCTCACCCAGGAGGGCAGGGCCCCGGTCTGCCTCGCCGCCCCCACCCGCGGGCTGCGCCGGGTGGGCCCCGAGGCCGGGGCGCTGCTCGCGCAGCTCGCCCAGGCCACCGCGCTCGCCGCCGAGCCGCTCCTCATGTACCAGGTCGAGCGGCATGTCGCACTCACCCTCCAGCGCAGCTTCCTGCCCACGCCGGACCGGCTGCCCGAACTCCCGGGCGTCGACGCGGTCGTACGGTACGTGCCCGCCTCCCAGGACACCGAGATCGGCGGCGACTTCTACGCCGTCCTGAAGGTCGCCGGGGGAGTGCTGTTCGCCGTCGGCGACGTCGTCGGGCACTCGCTGGAGGCGGCCACCGTCATGGTGGAGATCAGGCACGCCCTGCGCGCCTACTGCGTCGACGAGAGCGACCCGAGCATCCTCGCCGAGCGGCTGGACCGGATGGTCCAGCACTATCACCAGGAGACCACGGTCACCGTGTGCCTGGCCCTCGTCGACCCGGACACCGGGCGCACCCTCATCGCCAACGCGGGCCACATCCCGCCGCTGATCATCCGGGACAACGGCAGCGCGGACTACGCCAAGGCGGCCGGCCCGCTGCTCGGCGTGGGCCTGCCCCATCCGCCGCCCACGGAACTGTTCCTCGAACCCACCGACCGGCTCCTCATGATCACCGACGGTCTCATCGAGACCCGGGGCACGGACATCTCCGTGTCGATGGAACACCTCCGCGCGGCCGCCTCCGGCGCGCTGCCCGGCCTGGACGCGCTGTGCGACACCCTGCTCGACTGCTTCGGCGTCGACCGGGACGACGACATCGCGATGCTGGCGCTGCGGCTAAGGTGAGCCCGTTATCGGCCCAGAACAGGGGAATCCCATGCCGCAGATCACCGTCGACCACTCCCACACGATCTCCTTCGACCAGGACGGTTTCTCCCGTGCGCTGCACGAGGCGGTGGTCGATATCGCGGCCGCGAAGCCGGAGTCGTGCAAGACCCAGTTCCGCCCGAGCGAGTACACGGCCTTCGGGTACGAGGGTCTCGACGAGCTGGGACACACCGTCGTCCACGTCACCCTCGGCCTGCTCGCCGGGCGCACCGAGGAGACCAAGGCGCGCCTGACGGAGAAGGTCCTGGACCTCCTCCGCGAGTACATCGACGAGGACGGCTCCGTCCTGCACGCCTCCGCCGAGGTGCGCGAACTGGACGCGTCCTACCGGAAGTTCGAGCGCTAGAGCCGTTCCACGGCCGCTAGGACGCCAGCGCGATCAGCCGGACGACGAGGTCGGTGAACGGCCCGTCGCCCGGCTCGTTCCGGAGGGACTCCCGCAGCAGCGCGGCCAGTTCGTCGTCGTACGCCGCGCTCACCGCCGCCAACGCCCCGAAGTCGTGCACGAGTTGGCGTTCCAGGTCGGCGCGCGGGATGCGCCGGCCGTCCAGCCAGATCAGGGCCGTCGACTCGACCAGCGAGATCCAGGAGCGAATCATCAACTCCAGCCGGGCGGGCGGCTGTTCGACCTTCATGTGGGACAGGATCTGGAGATACGCGGCATGCCGCACCCCGTCGACCAACGCGTTGGTGGTGGACGAGCCGACCGCCGGACCGCCGCGCATCAGCGCCGCGAAACCGGGCCCGTGGTCGTCCACGAAGTCGAAGAACCGGCCCATCACCCGCAGCAGCCGTCCCCCGAGCGAGCCCTCCTCGGCGACCACGAACCGCCCGGCGAGATCGTCCGAGGCGCGCTGCAACGCGGCCTCGTACAGGCTGAGTTTGCCGGGAAAGTAGTGGTAGACCAGCGGCCGGGAAATGCCCGCGGCCGCGGCTATCTCGTCGATGGAGACCTCGTCGGGCGAGCGATGGCTGAACAGGTCGAGAGCGACGCCGATCAACTGCTGTCGCCGTTCCTCGACTCCCATCCTGCGGCGAACCCCGGTACTCATGCGAACACCTTACCGATCGGAACCGGACCTCAACGGCCCGGTCCACCCAAGGTCGTTCACATGTCCAACACGATTCGCTCACCACGGGCCCTGGATACACAGATCAGCATCGAGGCATCACGCTCCGCGTCCGTCAGCAGCTCGTCCCGGTGCTCCACCTCCCCTTCCAGCACCCGCTGTTGGCAGGTTCCGCAGAACCCCTGTTCGCAGGAGTAGAGGGTGTTCGGCAGCTCCGCGCGGACGGCCGCGAGCACGGTGGAGTCGGCGGGCACGGTCAACGTCCGCCCACTGCGCCGCAGTTCGACCTCGAAGGCCGCGTTACCGCCCAACGGGGCCCGGGGCGCGAACCGTTCGAGCCGCACACCCGGAAACCGTTCCTCCACCGCCGCCATCAACCCCTCGGGCCCGCAGCAGTAGACAGCGGCGTCCTCGGGCAACTCCGCGAGCAGCGCGTCGAGTTCGGGACGCCGCCCGCTCACCACGGTGACCCGGCCCGCATCGAACTCCGCCAGCTCGTCGAGGAACGGCATCGACTCCAGCGTCCGACCGGCATACAGGAGGCGCCAGTTGGCGCCTTCCGGCAGTGCCCGCAGCATCGGCAGCACCGGGGTGATCCCGATGCCGCCGACGACGAAGACGTACGCGGGCGCCTCGGCGAGCGGGAACCGATTGCGCGGCCCGCGCACCTCCAACTCCGTGCCCACCCGCACCTGTTCGTGCACCTCGCGCGACCCGCCCCGCCCGTCCTCGACCAGCCGCGTCGCGACCGTGTACGACGAGGTGTCCGCCGGGTCCCCGCACAGCGAGTACTGCCGGACCAGCCCCGAGGGCAGCACCAGATCGATGTGCGCCCCGGGCTCCCAGCGCGGCAAGTCCCGTCCTTCCAACCGCAGTTGTACGACGCCCTCGGCCACCGTCTCCCGAGCGGCGACCCGCAGCCTCAGTGCCCGTGAGCGCGGTCGGCCGGAGATCGGCGGATCCAGCGCGGGCAGCGGCCACAGCGGCGAGGCCCGCACCCGGCGCCGTAGCGCACGGCGGGTCAGGAGCGCGGCGCCGGCCAGGACGGCGACGGTGAGGGGCTTCGGCACTACTCCGCCCTCTTCTCGGCGGCCACCGCGGCGGGCGAGGACGCGAGGTAGGCGACGGCCTGCTCGGTGCTGCCCTCCTGCGAGGGGTGGTAGGCGCGGCTCAGGTAGCGGGGTATGGACCTGAGCATGTCGCCGGTGGCGGGCAGGGTGCCGCGTTTTCCGGCGACGTAGAAGTCCTTGAAGCTCACGTGCGCGTCGACGAGGGTCGGGTCGTTCGCCATGAAGAAGCGGGACCCGCGCTGCCACAGGAACATCAGCGCGGCGAACGCGGTCGCCCAGGTCCGTGCGCGTCGCCGGTAGCTGCCGTCGACGTGCATGAAGAGGTCGAAGGCGACCGAGCGGTGCTCGACCTCCTCGGCGCCGTGCCAGCGCAGCAGGTCCAGCATGGTCGGATCGGCGCCGCGCCGGTCCAACTCCTCGGCGTTCAGCACCCAGTTGCCGAGGAACGCCGTGTAGTGCTCGATGGCCGCGATGATCGCGACCCGTTCCAGCAGCCACCACTTCCGGGCCTTGCCCGGCGGCAGGGTGCGGTCGCCGAGCAGCTTCTCGAAGAACCAGTCGACCTGCGCGGTGTACGGCGTCGGGTCGAGCCCCAGTTCCCTCAGGTGCGGGAGGACCTCGTCGTGGGCCTGGGAGTGCATCGCCTCCTGGCCGATGAACCCGATCACGTCCTCGCGCAGCCGGTCGTCCCGGATGAGGGGCAGCACCTGCTTGTAGACGTGCACGAACCACCGCTCACCGGCGGGCAGCAGCAGGTGCAGCACGTTGATCGTGTGCGTGGTGAACGGATCGCCGGGCACCCAGTGCAGCGGGGTGCCCTCCCAGGAGAAGGACACCTTTCGGGCCTTGAGCGGCGTGTTAGACATGGCGTCAATGTACTGACGGGTAAGTCCCTGGGGAACCCTTGTGCGGGGACTTGTTGACGCGGATGTCAGCTAGGGCCAGGATCTTCGGGTGCGGGTCCGTAGTGGTTGGTCGCGCAGTTCCCCGCGCCCCTTAAAGGCGCGAGACCTCGCCCGGCACTTAACAGGCCTTCCCGCGGATCGTTTAGCGCAGGCCCGCGATCGTAGTGCCGTCGTCCAGAGTCCCCTTCAACTCGGCCTGTACGCCCTGCTTGGTCTTCACGGCGAGCAGGCCGCCCCGGGCCGAGCCAGTCACCCCGCCCGTCGCCGTGACGGACTCCGTGCCCTTGCTGCCCGCCGCCAGCAGGAACCAGTGGCCCGCCGCCGACTTCCACAGCACACCGGCCAGCACATGCGGATCACGCACCCCGCACGCCGCCACGCCAGAGGCCTTCGCGGCGACCGCGCCGTAGATCCCGCCCGGTGTGCGGAACTGCGCCAGCACCTGCTCGCCGCCGCCCTGCCAGGTCTCGGCCCGGGTGCACACCCAGTCGGCCGCGCCGCTCGCGTCGGGCAGCGGCTGCTCGGCGAACTGCCAGGCGTTCACGGTCCGTACGCCCAGTGAGCGCATGGCGCCGAGGGAGCAGGCGAAGGGCGCCCAGGCGTGCTGGGCCGCCGCACCGGACACCTCGTGGACCGCGCCGGGGCGTCCGGCGGTGAGGTGCGCCGGGACCAGTTCGCCGAGGTCGCTCATCAGGCGGGTGCCGGTGTCGTCGGTCAGCTGGAGCACGTTCCACGACGTGCACGCGCCGGTCGCCTGCGCGGGGCTGGCCAGCGGTGAGGTGATCCCGTCGGTGAGGGTCATGGGCAGCGCGCCGGCGTTCGGCTTCTGCAGATCGCGCATGGCCGCCTTCTTCACCCAAGGGGCCGTCAGATAGCGCACGTTGCCGTCGGCGCGGTCCAGGACCACCGCGTTCGCCTCGGACCCGGTCGCGCCGTCGACCCGCGCGAAGTCCAGCGCGGCGCCCTTGGTGCCGTCCTTCGGTTCGGCGTAACGGGCGATGCGCAGACCGTCGTAGAGGATCACCACGCGCGCGTTGTCGACCGTGCCGGCGTAGAGGAGCTGGGGCGGCCCGGCGGGGCCGCCGGAGGGGGTGCCGGGGGTCGCCGAGACCTGGACGGACTCGCCGGGGCGGGCCCAGACGGCGAGGGCGCGGCGCAGCAGGGCGGTGTCCTCGGTGAGGTCGCCGCGGGCCGGCCAGACGGAGAAGTCCTTGCGCGCGGACACCGTCCACGCGGTGGGCGCGATTCTCGTCAACTTGCCTGGTTTCAGGGCGGCTTGGGACGCCGGGTTCTCCGCGTAGGCGGGTGCGGCGGCGCCGTCCGGGCCCCAGCCGTCGCCGGGCAGCGCGAGCAGCGCGCCGCACACGGCGACGGCCGCCGCGGCGGCGAGCGCGGCCTTGCCGTGCTGCCGGCGGCGCATCAGGTCGGTGGGCCGCGCGTGCAGCGAACAGGGGTCGAACTCGGGGGAGTCGAGGAGTTCGTACTGCGCGGGCGCCTCGTCGGCCTCGCTCAGCGCCTCGTCCACCTCCTCTGCGTCTACGCCGGCCGCCGCTAGCACCCTGCGGACGTCGCCGTCGGGCAGCTTCTCCAGGCCGCGCAGCACGTACACCGCGCGGGCCGGGCCGGAGAGGGCCGACAGCCGCTGGTCCAGGGCGAGTTCGTCGGCGCCGCCCGAGCGCGGGAAGAGCCGCAGACCCCACACCTGGGGGAGCAGCGGCGGGAGTTGAGAGCGCTTGGGCAACGACCGGAACGACAGCGGGAGGCCCGCCTCCAGGGCCGTACGCACGACGTGGAGGCGGACGAAGGCGTAGCCCGGGTCGACGTCGCGGCCGGTCGACTGGGCCGGGATCACGGACGCCGACGCGCGGCCTCTGGGCAGGGCGCGCTGGGTGAGGGCGTGCGCGGTCAGGACGCGCCGGTTGCGGCCGAGGCTCGGGGGGAGCACCAGATAGGCGAGCCGGACGAGCCGTGGATAGTGCTCGACGAGCGCGGCCTCGGCCTGTTCGACATCGACGACCGGGTCGGTGGGTGAAGCTGCGGGGCGCTTGGCGACATCCTGTGACTGCACGTTCAGCAAAACGAGCGAATGGTGAGTTGGTCACCGCCGCCCGGGGGACTCGGCGCTCCGGTCAGTCCTCGGGCTCGACCAGTGCCCGTGCGTAGTTCGCCATCGACCGCTGGTAGCGCGGCAGATGGGGCGCCAGCGCGCCCAGCACGAGGGACAGGCCCTCGCGGTCGCGGCCCAGGCTGGACAGACACAGGGCGAGGCACGCGCGGACCGCGTCGTCCAACTCGTCCGAGGGGGCGTCGAGTTCGGGAGTGAGCAGCTTGACGCCCTCCTCCGCCTGCCCGATGTTCCGCAGCGAGCTGGAGAGTTGGATCTTCGTCCGGCGCCCCTTGTACCCGCTCAGCCCGCGCGCGAGCGCCTCGCGGTACAGCGGAGCGGCCCGGTCGGAATGCCCCGTCGAGTCCCAGGCGCAGGCCTGCTCGAACGGCCCCAGCGGGCTGCCGTCCGGGAGTTCGGCGACGAGCGCGTCGATCAGGGACCGGAAGTCGGCCGCCCTCTCCTCCGGATAGTCGTCGAAGGTCGCCCAGGCGGCGGTCACGCGGTCTTCCCAGTCTTGATCCACATGCTGTTCCATGGGCGTCACCCTCGCACACGCGTCCAGCCGGGGACCATGGATTTGAGCACGGGGCGCTCCGCAGCCGTATCGGATGAGAAGGCCCCTCGCCGGGGCCGACTGCGGCATGCTGCTGACCGGACGACCGGAGGAACGACAGATGAGGTTGACCCGACCGATGCTCGCGGTGGCCGGCGCCACGGCGGCGCTGGCGCTGGTGGGCTGCGGTGCCGACACCAAGGCCGCGACCGTGCCGACGGAGGCCACCGGCAGCCTGGAGAGCCTGGCCGCCAAGGTGAAGTGCACGCCCGACATCCAGACCGACGCCGACGAACTCCGCCAGGCCATCTGCAAGATGAGCTACGGCAAGTTCGTCCTCGCGACCTTCGCCACCGACCGCGGCCAGCGCGAGTGGATCAACGACGCCAAGGACTACGGCGGTTTCTACCTCGTCGGCCGCAAGTGGGTCGCCGTGGGCACCGACAAGATCGTCAAGAAGCTGCAGACCACGCTCGGCGGCAACGAGGAGATCGGCGTCGACCACTCGAAGCACACCAGCTGAACTTTTGTACGGACACACGAAAGCGGGCGGTGGGAGAATCCCACCGCCCGCTTCGTACTACCGGGTCCTACCGGCTAGCTGCGCTCACTGGCACTTCTTGCCGGAGTTGACGCAGTTGGCGATCTTCGCCGCCAGGTTGTTCTTGGTGACGCTGATGAAGTCGTCGTGGTCGGTCGACGGCTTGTGCAGCTGCTCCGGGAATCCGTCCACCGCGTAGGCGTTCTTCACGGTGCCGTCCGCCTGGAGGGTGGGGGGCGTGATCTTGTAGACGAGGCGCATCGTCAGCTGCGGGATGGCCTTGAAGCCGTTCCCGCAGACACCGCTCGCCGGGTCCGCGAAGGCCACGTGCGTACGGTGGTTGGCGCTGTCGATGTTCACGCCGTCCCAGCAGCTCTGGAACGCGAAGGTGCGGACCACGTTGCTGCCCTGCGGGCAGATCGGGTACTGCTCCGTCAGCTGGACCTTGTCCTCGAAGCCGGTGCAGCTCCAGTGCGCGTTGGCGTTGGCCAGACCGTTGGTGAGGGTCTTGGCGTCACCGGTGATGATGCGCAGGAACTGCGGCATCGCGACGACCTTGCTGGCCGGCGAACCGACGTACTTGATCTGCGCCGACTGCGCGGTCAGGATCTTGCCGACGTTGCCTTCCTTGCCACCGCCGTCCGCGTTGGCGTCGAACTCCTGCGAGCCGTCCTGCACACGCACGACCGGCCAGTAGTACGACGAGAGGTCACTCTGGTTCTGGCAGCTGGAGGGGGCGGCCAGCAGCGAGTCGTTCGTGGAGAACGCGTTGACCTTCTGGTTGCCGACGTAGTCGTGCTCGTGGTGCGCGCCGTTGGTCACGCCGGGCGCCACGATGACGTTGTCGGTGTTGTGGTTCTTGTTCGCGTTGACACCGCACTTGGTGGTGAACGAGCCGGTCGAAGCCTGGCCGCTGTTCTGCGGCTTCGCCTGCACGTTGTTCGCCACCTTCGTGATGTCCACGAAGTCGGCCGCCGTCGGGCCGTTGCCGGCCTGGCCACCGTTGTTGGCGGGGGGCGCCGCGGAGGCGCTCGCGCTCGGCGCGGCGGTGTTCTGCCCACCGCCGTTGTTCTGCCCGCCGTTGTTGTTCTTGCCGCCGCCGTTGTTGTTCTTGCCGCCGCCCCCACCTGCCGTGGTGGTGTTGGTGGCGTTCTGCGTCGTACAGGCGGCGAGCTGCTTCAGTGCGGTGGCGTTGACGGTGCCGCCCACTCGCTGGATGTCGATGCGAATGCGGTCGATCGTCGCGGCCCGCTTCTCCTTGAGGGGGCCGACGATCGCGTTCTGCACGAAGCTCGCGTCATTCGCCTGGGCCTGACGCGTCGACGCGAGTCGGGCGTAGGCCTCGGTGATCTGCTTGTCGAGGTTCGCCAGTTCGGTGGCGACACCCTGACGGGCCTTCTGCGGCACGTTCGTCAGCTGCTGGCCGACGTCCGGGCAGGCGATCGTCGCGACCTGCGCCGCGGCGGCCGCGGCCTTGGTCTGGTTCTGCCCCGACGAGTTGGACTCGTGCGCCGAAGCGTTCATCTGTGCCCAGAGCAGCCCGCCCCCACCGAGCGCTAGGGCAGCCGATGCGGCAATGGCCTTGGTGGCCAGCGGCGTACGGCGTTTACGATCATTGCGTCCCATGGAACTCCTCTGACTTCCTTGCGGGGCAGCGAGGCGCCCGACAGGAGTGAAGCGGCGCCCTTTGATACGCAGGCGGTCACAGGAGTGTTCAGCCGTCTCAGAAACTGATGAGAGATTCCTGGGTAAGTCCCCTCCCAACTGCCCTTTAAACACCAGCAGTTGTGATCAACTCACAGGTAGTGCTCAGCGCCCTTGGTCCAAATAGGCCAATACCGCCAGCACACGGCGATTGTCATCGTCGGAGACTTCCAGTCCCAGTTTGGCAAAAATATTGGACGTGTGCTTCCCGATCGCCCGTTCCGTGACGACGAGTTGCCCCGCGATCGCCGCGTTCGACCGCCCCTGCGCCATCAGTTCCAGCACCTCGACCTCCCGCGGCGTCAAACGCCCCAGCGGCTGGTCGTCCGCCGCCCGCCGCGCCAGCAACTGCTGAATGACCTGCGGATCCATCACCGTCCCGCCACCCGCCACTCTCCGTACGGCGTCCACGAACTGCTCCGCGTCGAACACCCGGTCCTTCAGCAGATAGCCCACCCCGCCGGTCCCGTCGGCGAGCAACTCCCGCGCGTACAACTGCTCCACGTGCTGCGACAGCACGAGCACCGGCAGCCCCGGCCGATCCCGTCGCGCCCGCAACGCGCACTGCAACCCCTCATCGGTGTGCGTGGGCGGCAGCCGTACGTCGACCACGGCGACATCCGGTGCCAACTCGGCCAGCGCCTTGGTGAGTTCGGGCCCGCTCTCCACCGCCGCGGCGATCTCGAAGTCGTAGGCCTCCAGCAGCCTGACCAGCCCGTCCCGCAGCAGGAACAGGTCTTCGGCTAGGACAACGCGCACGGAATCTCCATGGTCACCATGGTGGGACCGCCCGCGGGACTGCTGACGGCCAGGACGCCGTCGAATGTACCCAGCCGCCGCTCGATTCCGGAGAGCCCCGACCCGCCCCCGACCGCGGCACCACCCCCACCGTTGTCGGTGACGGAGATCCGCAACACCCCCTCCGCATGGCGCATGTCGACCCAGATCCGATCGGCACCGGCATGCTTCACGGCGTTGGTCAGCACCTCGCTGACAGCGAAATACGCGGCCGACTCGACGGGCGCGTCGGCCCGCCCGCCCCCGAGCTCCGCACGCACCTCGGTGGCCACCGGCATCCGCAACGCCAACGCCCGTACGGCATCCCCGAGTCCACGCTCGGCCAGTACCGGAGGATGAATACCGCGCACGAGGTCGCGCAGTTCGCCGAGGGCCTCGGCGGAGGACTGCCGGGCGCGGACGAGCAGTTCCCTGGCCTTGGCCGGGTTCTTCTCCAACAGCGCCTCGATGGTGCCGAGATCCATCCCCATCGCCACCAGCCGGGCCTGCGCCCCGTCGTGCAGATCGCGCTCGATCCGCCGCAGCTCAGCGGCGGAACCGTCCACCGCGTCCCGCCGCGTCTCGGTCAACACCCGTACACGCTCGGCGAGTTGACTCTGCCCCGGGGTGAGGAGGGAACGCGTCAGCAGGAAGTGAACGCGGAGGAGCGGAGGGGTGAGGAAGTAGGAGGCGACGAGGATCCCGACGCCCAGAAGCCCCGCGAGCAGCGCACTGCCCTGCCCGCCCACCGGCACGAAGCCGTACCACCACCCGACATACGTCCCGTCCGTGAACACCCGCCACAACCCGAACGCCAACGCGAAGCCCTCCAGCGGATAGAACACCAGGGCGGCAGGCACCAGCGCGGTGACGAACCCGGCGATCATGTCGACGGGCAGCCAGCGCAGATCCCGCCAGGTGGCGGGGTCACCGAGCATGCGGAAGGTCCGGGTCCACGGCCGCGCACCGGCCGGGATGGGCCGGTACGCCGCCGGAATCCGCACCTCGCACCACTGCGCGGCGAGGAGCCGGCGCAGGTTCGCATGGGCGCGTACGGCGCTGAGCACCCAGGGTGTGGTGATCAGCCCGACACCGAGCGGGACGACCAGCAGGGACACGACGGTCAGGACCAGGAGGACGAGCGACCCGTAGAGGGAGATGAGAGCGAGGCCGAGGGCACGCAGCCCTGCCATGAGAACGACCCGGGCCCGCCCACTCTCGCTGTTCGTGTCCATACGGCCAGTCTCACGGAACAGGCTGGCCAGGTCACGGGGCCCGGCCACCGTAGGCGGGGGTGTCGCTGGCAACACCGGTGCCTTGTGTCTTTGTTCTTCAGGGGCGCGGGGCTGTGTCGATATGCGGCTCCGCCGCGCGGGCGCGACCAGCCCCAACGCGCCCGCAGACAACAGATCACCCCTCGACCGGAACCCCAAGCACCTTCGCTTCAACAGCAGGGTCAAGCCCCACCACCGGCCGATCAGGTCGCTGAGGCGCAACCCCACCGACATCCTGCAACCAACGCCACGTATCACCCACGGTCTCGTCAACGGAACGACACTTCAGCCCTGTAGCCACCGCCCGGGACACATCCGCACTGTGCAACGCGTCGTACCCCTCACTCCCCGGCGGCACCCACACCGGCAACTGGGTCCACGGCTCGATCCCAGCGGAGAGCACGACCTCGGGCGCGGTCCACCGCAGCTCAGCCCCTCCACCGGTAACCCGCACACACGCGTCCAGGAACGCCCCCATCGTCGCGTGCCCCTGCGCCGAGATCAGGTTGTACGCCCCGCTCAACTCCCGCTCCACAGAACCGAGCAACCACTCCGCGAGATCCCGCACATCCACATACTGAAGCGCCAGATCCCGAGGCCCGGGCGCGAGCACAGGCCCACCCCGCGCGACCCGCCCCAGCCACCACGGCAACCGCCCGATGTTCTCGTACGGCCCGAGGATGAGCCCGGCCCGAGCGAACACCGACCGCTCCGCCCCGAACGCCCCGAGCGCGGCGAGCTCCCCGCCCCGCTTGTCACGCGCGTAGTCGGTCTTGTCGGCGGAGGGCGAGGCACCCTCGACGAGCGGCGCGTCCTCGCCGTACCCCGCGGGCGGCGCCCACGCGTACACCGAGCAGCTCGACACGTACACGTACCGGCCCACCCGGTCGGCGAGCAGCCGCGCCGCGTCGTCGACCGCGCGCGGCGCCGCCGACCAGGTGTCGATCACGGCGTCCCACTCGCCCTCGGCCAGCGCGGCGAGCCCGCCGGGCGCGGTGCGGTCACCCCGCAACGCCCGTACCCCGGCCGGGGGTTCGTGCCGGCCTCGGTTGAGGACGGTCACCTCCCAGCCCCGACCGAGGGCAGCCTCCACGACGGCCCGCCCCGCGAACTCCGTACCACCCAGCACCAGAAGTCTCATACCGACGACTCTGCCCGCGGGTCCCACGGAACGGAACGTCGATCTGCCATCAGCAGATCACCGAACCGCCGATGATCAACGCGCTGTCGGCGGCGTGTACTTGTACCCGACCCGCCGCACCGTCTGGATCGCCTTGCGGTGTTCGACGCCCAGCTTGCGGCGCAGCCGGGCGATGTGGACGTCGACGGTACGGCCGTCGCCCACATGCCCGTAGCCCCACACCGTGGTGACCAGCTGGTCGCGGGTGTGAACCCGGTTGGGGTGCGCGACGAGATGGGCGAGGAGTTCGAACTCCAGGTACGTGAGGTCGAGTTCCGCGCCGTTCAGCTGGGCGGTGCGCTGCACGGTGTCGATGCGGACGAGGGGCTCGGCCTCGTCGGGGAGGGGCGGGACCGGGAGGCTGGTCTGGGTGAGGTGCGGGCTGTCGGCCGGGATGAGGACGAGGTACCCGACCATCGGCGGCTGCCCCGGCAGCGTGGGCAGCGTGTGCGGGGGCGCGGGCAGCCAGGTGGCGCCCGGGGGCAGGAACTCCGCCACGTCGATCACCTCGTCCCGGTCCACGGCGCGCAGATGATGCCGTGGAGCGTTCGGCACGGGGACGTCGAGCGGGGCGGGGGAGGAGGGAAGAGCGGGGAGGGAACGGATGATCGCCATGAGAGGTCAGCTCTTTCGCGCGAGAGGTTCGTCGAGGGACGTACGTCGAGTCGCGCAGGCCGGAGGCCGAGGGTGGTACGGCTTTAGAGGGCCGGCGCGTTCATCGCGCGACAACACACCCGGTCGAAGTCATGGTGCTGACGGGAAGGCCAGAAGGGCTCGAGGTCATGGCGACCCGTCGCGCTGCACTTCTGATAGCTGGCCATGGGCCCATTGAAGCAGACACAGGCCCGGGACAGGACCCTCCTCTCACAGCTTGGACGCCTCCTTGGCGTGAAGTCGACGCCCGGCCCCTCATCCCACCAGTCGTTTGTGCCAGGTCAGCGGTTTGACGTCGATCGCCTTGTCCGGATCGCCGTCCCAGTCGGCGGACAGCCCGGCTCCACGGAGCGCGGCCAGGATCTCGTGCCCGACGGTCGCGGTGGTCTCGGCCGAACCGTCGAACCCGCCGTAGTGCAGGGCGAGTCCGTACCCCTCGGCGGCGTGCTCGGTGACCTGCTGGTGGAAGAAGACGAAACCGCGGGCGTCCTCCCGCTCCGCGCCTATCTCCGCGAGGCCGCAGCCCCGGCAGCAGGCGAAGTTCTCCCGGGCGGTGATGCCGGTCGCGTCCAGCGCCCCGAAGGCTCGGGTGAGCCGGTCCGGGTCGGTGACACCCTCCCAGACCGCCTGCTCGGCCACCCGCTCCAGCCACAGCCGGTCGACCAGCCGCGAGGCCTGCGCGCGCGACACCGGCCGCTCGTCGCCCTTGACGAGGTAGTCCTCGGCGATCTCGGTCAGTATCTTCCGGCTGTCGTAGCCGCAGCGCAGCCGGGTCCGGACCCGCTCCTCGACCTTCTCCCGCACCTCGTCCGGCAGCTCGGGCACCTCCTCCCGGGGCCCCAGGTCGACCGGCTCCCAGTCGACGCCCGCGTCCCAGCCGGCGTCCGTCTGCCGTGCCCAGCCGGTCAGGAGATCCGCCACGCGGTCCGGGGAGTCCAGGTTCGTGCCGTGGAACCCGTCCTCGCTCAGCCGGTGTTCGAGCCGGTAGTCCCCGCCCTGCTCGTGCCACACCTGGGCGAACACGTCAGGGAGGTCCGGTATCCGCTGCACGACCAGGAAACGGTCGCCGGCGCCACCGATCCGCGCCACCAGCTCCCGCAGCCGTAGCGCGGAAATGCGGCTGTGCGTCTGCCCGTTCTCCGTCTCGACCTTGATGTCGAGAGCCCCGTCGATCTCCATGTCCCCCACCATGGCATGCGCCACTGACAACGCGAGAAGGCGCCCACCACGACGGTGGACGCCTCCTTGGACAAGCGCGGGTGGATCAGACCTGGCCGGCCTTCTCCAGGGCGGCGCAGCAGGTGTCGACGATCAGTCGGGTCACCAGGTACGGGTCGACGTTGGCGTTCGGACGGCGGTCCTCGATGTAGCCCTTGCCGTCCTTCTCGACCTGCCACGGGATACGCACCGAGGCGCCGCGGTTGGAGACGCCGTAGGAGTACTCGTTCCACGGGGCGGTCTCGTGCAGGCCCGTCAGACGGTCGTCGATGCCGGCGCCGTAGTGCTTGACGTGGTCGAGGGGCTTGGAGCCCTCACCGAGGGACTCGCACGCGGTGATGATCGCGTCGTAGCCCTCGCGCATGGCCTTGGTGGAGAAGTTGGTGTGCGCGCCCGCGCCGTTCCAGTCGCCCTTGACCGGCTTGGGGTCGAGGGTCGCGGAGATGCCGAAGTCCTCGGCGGTGCGGTAGAGCAGCCAGCGGGCGATCCACAGGTGGTCGGAGACCTCCAGCGGGGAGACCGGGCCGACCTGGAACTCCCACTGGCCGGGCATGACCTCGGCGTTGATGCCGGAGATCGCGAGACCCGCCTTCAGACAGTTCTCCAGGTGGGCCTCGACGATCTCGCGGCCGAAGATCTCGTCGGCGCCGACACCGCAGTAGTAACCGCCCTGGGGCGCAGGGAAGCCTCCCTCGGGGAAGCCGAGCGGACGGGCGCCGTCGAAGAAGGTGTACTCCTGCTCGATGCCGAAGATCGGCTCCTGCGCGGCGTACTTCTCGGAGACCTCGGCGAGCGCGGCACGCGTGTTGGACTCGTGCGGCGTCATGTCGATCTCGAGGACCTCGCACATGACGAGGATGTCGTCGCCGCCGCGGATCGGGTCCGGGAAGCTGGCGACCGGCTTGAGCACGCGGTCCGAGGAGTGCCCCTCGGCCTGGTTCGTGGACGACCCGTCGAAGCCCCAGATCGGGAGCTCGGCACCCTTGGCGTCGTCGGCCAGAATCTTCGTCTTGGAACGGAGCTTGGCCGTCGGCTGGGTGCCGTCGATCCAGATGTACTCAGCCTTGAAGGTCACGGGCCACATCCTTCGGGGGTGGGTCTTTTAGGCGCACTTGCGGGTGCTGCGGCGCAGCGGCACTGGGGCGCCGCGATTCATGCCCGGCAGCCTGTCAATATGCGATTTCCCGATCATTGCCCGAGCGTGAACCCCGTGTTACCTGGTGGCTCTGTGTCGCGATTCACGTGCGCTGCGCACGGCACGCCGGGGGAGACGGCTGTGAGCCCGCTGTTCGCATGCGCGGACGGGCGGCGGACGGGCGCGGGCGGACGGCTCGTATGCGATGGGGTTGGCCGGGCCCCGACGGCTGAAACGCGTCGGTCCCGCTGCTTCTGGCCGGAAGCAGCGGGACCTGTGACACGTACCTGGTGGCGGCCCGAGCGACAGGGCCGTCACCTCACCGGTTTTCTGGGACCTGAGGCGTCACCCCACCTTCTGGATCAGGGCGCGGCGGATGAGGAACTTGCCGGGCTCACGGACCTGTTCGAACGCGGCGTTGTTCAGCAGGACACAGCTGCCGGAGACCGAGGTCACCTTCACCGTCGTGGACTTGTTGTTGTCCAGGTTGGTGACCTTCAGCGTCGTACCCGCCGGGAACTGGTTGCTGGACGCGGCGGGCGCACCGGCCTCGCCGGAGAGCGTGACGGTCGAGCCGTTGCACACCTGGCTGCCCGCGGCGGCGGCGCCGCCGGTGTTGCCGGCCGGCGGGGTCGCCGCCTTGGTCGGTGTGGAACCCGCGGGCGTCGACTGCGCCGGCTGTGCGACCTGGGAGTCCTGAGCCGACTCCCCAACCGCACAACCGGACGCCTTCTGCTGCACCTTGATCTGCGCGATGACCGCTTCGCGGTTGGCGATCCGCGCGCTCGACTGGGCGTCGGGCGCGGCGCGTTGACCGTCGATGAACTTCTGGTTGTTGCCGAGCGCGGTGGCGAGCCCCTGGCAGACCGTCGAGTTCGCGGCGGACAGCGTCTTGGCGTTCTGCGCGGTTGACTGCGACGCGTTCGACGTGGTGGCCAGGGCGAAGGCCCCGCCGCCCGCGACCGCCGCGGCGGTGACCAGCAGCGCCAGCTTCTTTTTCGTACTGGCAGTTCTCCTGCGCGACATGCGCGTCTCCTGTGGGGTAGGGGAGCGTACGCCGCTATGTACGGGATACCGAACGATGTAACTCAGTGGACACAGGAGCCTCATAAGTGACGTGCGTCACAAGGGGGTTGAGGTTCGCGAGGGTTCAGTGGGCCGCCCGGCGCGTGAGCGCGTCCCGTACGGCCTCGTCACTGCGGGCGACCACCGCCGTGCCGTCCTCCGCCGTGATGATGGGCCGCTGGATCAGCTTCGGATGCGCGGCGAGCGCCGCCACCCACCGCTCCCGCGAACTGCCGTCCCGCGCCCATTCCTTGACTCCCAGCTCCTTGGCCACGGCCTCCTGGGTGCGCGTGATGTCCCACGGTTCGAGCCCGAGCCGCTCCAGTACGTCCCTGATCTCGCCCTCGCTCGGCACGTCCTCCAGATAGCGGCGGACGGTGTACTCGGCCCCTTCGGCGTCGAGCAGACTCACGGCGCTGCGGCACTTGGAACAGGCCGGGTTGATCCAGATCTCCATGCCACTCACGGTACGCGAGAACCCGTCTTCCACCTGCGTCACAGCACCCCCGAAAGGCCTTGTGGCCAGGGGCGATTGTCAGTGGCGGGCAGTAGAATAGAAGCAGTGTTCGAGGGTGTCGCCGGGCGGTCCGGACGGCGCCCTGATCGCGACAGGAGGATGTCCGTGCCCGCTGCCGCACTGAAGCCGAAGCCGTTGCCGACCCAGTCCACCGCGAAGCGCTCCGTCCAACTCGACCTGCCCTACGTGCCCGTGGAGAAGCGCCCGCTGCCGCCCGGGCGCCCGCGGGACTGGTACGTCACGCACAACCGCCGCCTCAAGGCGATGCGGCTCGCGATCGCCCTGCTCGACTCCGGCGTCTACGTCCCGAACCAGGCCCGCAACGAGACGATCCGCAGCACCGCCGAACTGATCGGCGTCCACGCCCCGTCGGACACGACGTGTCACATGGTCCGAGCGCTGATGCGGTACTCGCGCTGAACTCCGACGCCGGGTGCCCTGTGTCTTTTTGGGCGCCCGGCGTCAGTGCTCGCGTCACCGGGGGCTGCCGCCCCCGCCCCCCGCTTCGGCCCGAACGGCCTCGTCCTCAAACGCCGGACGGGCTGGGTGATGATGCCGGCCGGGGCGCAAGAGGCTCGGCCCAGTCCGACGGAATCGCCCCTACCCCGCCAACTCCCGCTCCATAGGCGTCCGGAACCGAGGTGTCACCCGGGTCGCCCCCACCCACCCCCGCAACCGTTCCGCCGCCACCCCGATCGCGGTCTCCGCGTCCCGGCCGATGCCCTCCCGGTCGAGGATCCGGTACGCGATCTCGCCGTCGGGGCGCTGTGCCCAGGCGCCCACCACCCGCCCGTTCCACCACACCGTCGGTCCCACGTTGCCGCTCCCGTCGAACAGCGCGGGGCGCAGCTCCGGGGCCAGGTACCAGTCCCGTGCCTGCCAGCCCATCGCCGTCGGGTCGAGGGCCGGCAGCAGGGCCGCCCAGGGCTCCGCGGGACCGGCCAGTGGGGCGAGGTCGCCCGCGGCGACGTAACCCGGGCCCTCGTCCAAGGAGACCGGCTCCGCGCCGATCGTCGTCAGCGCCCGGCGGACCTCCGTCACCCGCCACCCCGTCCACCACTTCAGGTCGGCCTCGGTGGCGGGGCCGCATGCCGCGAGCCAGCGGCCGAGGAGCGCGGCCTGAGCCTCGGCGACGTCCAGCTCGGGGTGTTCCGGCGCCACCGCCCAGCGGAACTGGCTCGACGTCCACGAACCCAACGGCCGGCCCCGTACGACCTTCCCCTCCACGCCCAGCACCTTCAGCAGCCGGGTCGAGACGGTGTGGACGCCCTCGTAGTTCTTCCCGGCCGCGTACACGAACTGTTCCCTCAACCTCGGTTCGTCCACGGCGAGTTCGGCCGCCGTCGCCTGCCCGCGGAGCGCCAGCGCGGCCAGCAGCGCGCCCTCGACCTCCTTCAGCCAGGCCGCGTCCGGTGCCCCCGCCGTCGCCATGTGCTTGAGCAGGGCGGCCCGTTCACGCGCGGCGACGGCGAGTCCGGTGGAGGCGTGCACGGTCGCGGTCAGCCCGGCGGGGAACACGAACACCGTGTGCCGCATGCCGTGCATACGGAGCAGGGTGCGGTCCTCGTACAGGGCGCGGCTGGTCTCCGGGACGGTGGCGGAGGAGTCGGCGAGGCGCGCGCCCACGGCCAGGTACACCGTCGCCGGGTCCGTGCCGTGCAGGGCGACGAGGGAGTCGGCGACGGCCTCGGGGGTGGGGGCGTGGGTGGACGGGGTGAGGCGGTGGCGGAGGGCGAGGCGGGCACGCCGTTCGGGGGTGGTGATGTGACGGGGGGTGCGACTCATTCCGGCCTCCGCGCGAAGACGTCCACTTCTCGACCGACAGTAGACGTTCACCCGATCGCCGCCCCCGGAATGCACCCCCCACGCCCACCCGGTTTCACTGCGTAGCAACAGGCGGCGGGACATCAGGAGGCGGCGGCATGCAAAGACACGGCACATGACCACACCCGCCGACCGAGCGGAGCGGGGCCGCGCCGCGCGCAAACGCGTCGCCCGTTCCGCCCACGCCGGCTGGATCCCCTCCGTGGACCGCCCGGACCCCGTGGCCGTACTCGAACGACAGGGCCGGGACAGACTCCCGGAACTCCTCCCCATCCGGTACGGCCGCATGGCCGCGTCCCCCTTCGCGTTCCTGCGCGGCTCGGCCGCCGTGATGGCGGCTGACCTGGCGTCCCGGCCGCACACCGGACTCACCGTCCAGCTGTGCGGCGATGCGCACCTCCTCAACTTCGGCCTGTACGCCTCCCCGGAACGCGCCCTGCTCTTCGACCTCAACGACTTCGACGAGACGTTCCCCGGCCCGTTCGAGTGGGACGTCAAGCGCCTCGCCGCGAGCGTCGCCGTCGCCGGCCGCGAGAACGGCCACAGCGAGACGAAGGCCCACCGCGCCGCGCTGGAGGCGACCGCCGCGTACCGTACGGCCCTCCGCGGCCTGGCCCGCAAGGGCGAACTCGCCGTCTGGTACGAGCGGATCGACGCCGACAGCCTGCTGCCCCTGGTCCGCGCCGGCCGCCACCGCCGCCGGGTGGAGTCCAGCCTGACCCGGGCCCGCCGCCGCACCAGCCTGCACGCCGTGGGCAAACTGACCGAGACCGTCGACGGCCGCCGCCGTATCGTCCACGACCCGCCCCTCCTCGAACCGGCCGGCGCCGCCGACATGGCCTCCCTGCGCAAGATCTTCAGCGACTACCGCTCCACGCTCTCCGAGGAGCGCCGCCTGCTCCTGGACCGCTACCGCTTCGTCGACGCCGCCCGCAAGGTCGTCGGCGTCGGCAGCGTCGGCACCCGCTGCTTCATCGTGCTGCTCGCCGGCCGCGACCAGGACGACCCGCTGTTCCTCCAGATCAAGGAGGCGCGGAAGTCCGTACTGGAGGAGCATCTGCCGAACGGCCCGTACGTCCACCCCGGCCACCGCGTGGTCGCGGGCCAGCGCCTCCTCCAGGCGGCCAGCGACATCTTCCTCGGCTGGATGACCGGACCGCAGGGCCGCGCCTTCTACTGGCGCCAGCTCCGCGACATGAAGGGCTCCGCGGACGTCGCCGGCATGCGCCCGGAGGCGCTCACGGCCTACGCCCGCCTCTGCGGCACCGCTCTGGCCCGCGCCCACGCCCGCTCCGGCGACCGCATCGCCATCGCCGCGTACCTGGGCGGCACCGATACCTTCGAACGCGCCGTAGCGGACTTCGCCCTGTCGTACGCCACCCAGACGACCGCCGACCACGCGGCCCTGGGCGCGGCCGTCGCGGCGGGCGTGATCACGGCGGCACCCGGCATCTGACACCGGGCACGACCCTGCGCAAAGCACCCCCGACGAAAAAGAAGATGCACACCGAGTGACCGACTCCCTACGCTGGAGACGCATTGCGGAGCAGGTCGCCACCGTTTCGCGCAGGGCCGGCGTCACCCTGCGGAGTCGGCGCTAGTCTCTGTCGCACCCAACCCACCGACGGTCGGCCGCCCACCCCAGCGCCCTGTCGGGAACAGGTTCACACCGCTCGGACACCACACCCACGCCCACGGAGGCCCGTCATGGGCACCATCGTCATATCCGGAACCGCCGTCCTGGTCCTCTTCGGCTTCGGCAACCACATCTGGTGGCTGGCCGCGGTCGTCGTCCTCTTCCTGTACGTCCAGTACGGGCGGGACTCCTCCTCGACGACCTCGTCCTCGTCGACGTCGTCCACGTCGTCGGCCGGAGGTTCCTCCTCGGGGGCCACCCCGTCGAGCTACCGCGCGTACCGCGACCGCCGTGACAAGCAGGCCAAGTGGGAGCGCCGTTACCGCCGCGAGCGCCCCATCGAGTCCCGCCGTCAGGAGCGCGAGAAGAGCAAGTGAGACCGCGAGAAGAGCAGTTGAGACACCGGGGCGCCCCTCGTCACAACCCGGGGGCGCCCCACACCGGGAACCACCGGCTCAGATCCTGCTCGATCCGCAGGTCGTCGCCGAGCATCGACTTGACCTGGAGTTCCAGCGCACTGTCGCGCCGCTGACCGTCACCGGCCAGTGGCGCGAACGGGAAGAACGTCCCGCGCTTGTACAGATAGACGAGCGCGAGCCGCCGCCCCCCGTCGGCCCCTCCGTCCTCGAACCCGGCCAGCGAGCACAGGAGTTGAGGTCCAAAACCGTTGACCTCCATCGCGCTGTTCACCGCGTGCAGATCGTTCACCAGCGCCGACAGCTGATCGGGTGTCCGGCGCGAGACCAGCCACGAGTAGCCGTAGGCATCCTGGGTCAACTCCACCGGCGGCCCGGTGCGTTCGGCGTCCGCGTCCAGCAGCGCCTGGACCTCCCGGTGCGTCTGCTCGAACGCCCCGCCCTCCACCGTCGCGAAGCACACAGCACCGCGCCCGGTCGGCCTGAACCCGGCCGCCGCCTCCAGCGTCACCGCCGCCGAGGGCAGCGCGAACAACTGGTCGAGATCGGGAGCGACCGGTTTCGTACGGCCGAGCAGGATGTCCAGCAGCCCCATCCTCAGTCCGCCTTCCCGATCCCGGGTACCGCCGCCTCACCCAACTCGGCGGAGATCCGCCCCAGTTGGTCGAGCCGCTGCTCCAGACTCGGGTGGGTCGAGAAGAACCGCGCGATACCGGGCTCGGCGCCGTTCGCCGGGCTGAAGTAGAAGGCGTTGAAGGCCTGCGCGGTCCGCAGGTCCTTCGTCGGGATGCGGGCGATGTCGCCGTCGACCTTGGTGAGGGCGGACGCCAGCGCCGAGGGCTTGCCGGTGAGCAGCGCGGCCGCCCGGTCCGCCGCCAGCTCGCGGTACCGGGACAGCGCCCGGATCAACAGGAAGCTGATCGCGTACACGGCCGCCGAGATCCCCATGATCCCCGCGAAGACCGCGAGGGTGTTCTGGTCCTTGCGTCCCCGGAAGATCTGCGAGTAGAACGCGAACCGGACCATCAGCCCGGCGAGGACCCCGAGGAACGAGGCCACCGTGATCACGGCCACGTCCTTGTGCGCCACGTGCGACAGCTCGTGCGCGAGCACACCCTCCAACTCGGCGGGCTCCAGCCGCCGTAGCAGACCGGTGGTCACGCAGATGACGGCGTTGTCGGCGTTGCGCCCGGTGGCGAAGGCGTTCGGCATGTCGATGTCCGACACCGCGACGACGGGCTTGGGCATGTCGGCGACGGCACACAGCCGGTCGATCACACCGTGCAGTTCGGGATACTCCTCGCGGTCCACGATCCGCCCGTGCATCGCGTACAGCGCGATCCGGTCGGAGAACCAGTACTGCGCGACGAGCAGCCCGCCGGCCAGCACCACGACCAGCACCCAGGACTTCAGCAACACGATCAACGCGGCCACGAACGCCACGTACAACAGCCCGAGCAGGAACAGCGTCAGACCCATACGTACGGTCAACCGCCGGTCGCTCCGGAAGCGGCTCTGCATCTGCCATCACCCCGCAGTCAGGCACTCGTCCCACCGCCCAGTGTGCACCCGGCCCTTCCCATGAAGTGGTCCCGATCGGCCCTAGGCGGAGCAAAAGGTCCCCGGAACGCCTGAGAATCCGATGAGCGCGAGTGTGAAGGCGAGGACGCAGGTCAGCCGCTGAGCCCGGCCTCCCACAGCCGCCGGGTCAGCACGTACCCACTGAACAGATGCCGCGCCCGCCCGAGCAGCTCACCCACCTCGGCGTCCCCCGGCGCGGCCCCCGCCTCCGGCCGCCACCGCCGCACCACCTGCGCACCCCAGTCCCGCAACCGCTCGTCCGGATCGTCGAGCACGGTCACGGCGGCCCGCAGCCGCACGATCCCGCCCCGCGCGTCGAGCAGCCGGAACGCGGCGACGCGCACGTGCCGGGGCCACCCGCTCCCGAGCCGTTCCATGAGCCACCCGTCCGGCACCAGCCCGGCCGACGGCAGCAGCGCGAGCGTCGCCTCCCGCACGACCCCGGGCGCCGGATCGTCGAGCAACGGCAGCAGCCGCGGGACGTCCCCGACGTCCAGCACCCGCAACCCGGCCACGGCCCGCGCCCGCACGGCGGCACTCGGATGCGAGACGAGCGGCCACAGCAAAGCGGCATCATCCCGCCCACCACACTCCGCGAGCCCGATCACGGCCCCCGGCGCGGGCTCCGCCGCAAGACACCAACTCCGGTACGACGCCAACGGATCACCCCCACCCTGCCGTACGACATACCGGGCACAGGCCCGCACGACACCGGACCGATCGGCAAGAAACTCCTCCGCCTTCGCCGCCCGCCCCGCCGCCCGCAACGCGGTGACCCCGGCCGCCCGGGCCCGCGGATTCCGCGCCCCGAGCAGCGGCCCGAGCACCTCGTCGTAGTCCCCCGTCCTCGCCACGACGGCCAGCGCGGCATCCGCACACAGGTTCTGTACGACGGTGTCGGCGTCCCGGGCGGCGGTGCGGGCGAGTTCGCCGGGGGAGAGGAGGTTCTCCTCGACGGCGAGACGATGGACGAAGCGGCGTACGGCACGGTCGGGGTGGACGAAGAGGGGCGCGAGCCGCTCACGGGACGCCGGCCGCAGCACCTCGTCGAGCAACTCGATGGCGAAGGCACCCCGGCCGCGCCGCCCGAAGAGCAGGATCAGCGGCGCGAGCGCGAGAGCGGTGTCCGTGTCGAGTACCTCGCGGAGCAACTCCCGCGCCCGCTCCCGCACTTGCACGACCCAGTCGGCACACCGCACGACGACCAACGGCAGCAACACCGGGTACCCGGCGGCCCGTTGGAGCGCGGCCTCCCGGATCCTGCCGTCGTAGTGACACAGGTCGATCGCGAGCCGAGGCTCGGCGAGCCCGGCGGGCGCGTACGGCTCACACCGCAACGCCTCGTCCAGCCGAAGCCACGCGAGGGGATCCCGAACGTCCATGTCCTCGTCGATCTCCTCGTCCATCTCTAGTACGGCGCCCGGGAGTTGACGTACCCCAGCAGCGCGATGACCGCGACGACACTCCCCAGCACGATCACCGTCGATATCCAGGACGACCGCCGCGGGCCCACCCCCTCGGGCTCACCCCGGAACGGCACCGGCCCGGGAGGGTTCTCCTTCCAGCGGGCGGCCAGCATCCGAGCCCGCGCGGACGGCTCCTTGTGCTCGGCCCCGTCGGCCCACTTGAGGTCGAACTCCCGCTCCTCGTCGCCCTGTTGCGCCATCCCCGTTACCTTTCTCGAACAACCGTGTCAGTGACGATGATCCCTGGCCGTACCCGGTCTGTGAAGCGAGTTCCGGGCAGACGACAGCGCCCCCGCCTCTCCGAGGAGAGACAGGGGCGCCGAGGGCACTGGGCCGGTTCGATCACACGTCGAAGTAGAGCTCGAACTCGTGCTGCCCCTTTGCCATCTGCGGCTGAGGGGCAGCAACCCGTTGACCAGCGGTTTTCTCCGTTGGTACGCGACGGGTAACGCTAGACACTATTGATCGTCATGCGGACTGTCTGCGGACTGCTCGGCGTCACTCTTCGTGCGCTCGGCGGCGACACCGTCCGCGATCTTCCGTGCCCACTCCCGGCTGTACGGCGTGTGCTCCGCGATGGCGGTGAGCGGCACGCCGGCGTCACGCGCATCCGTGAGTAGGTCGTCCAGCGCCTTACGCGTCTTCTCGTGCGCCTGCGTGGCGCGGTCGAGCTTGCGGAGCCATTGCTCTCTCTCGCGCTGGTCAAGGCGGGGGGCGGTTGGTGTCATGTGCTGGATGTTCTCACGGCCAACTGCCAAGTGACTAGGCGGCCTGCGAAAGAATCACTGCCAAGTTTGTTGCACTCCGGCGGTGAGGTGTGCAGTATTGGGAGTGCCAAGAAAGTTGGCAGCCCCGAACCGGTGAGACTTGGCGGTAGCACCAGCCCGGGGCCTGACGGATCCCTGCTAACTCAGGAGAACCGCTGTGCAGAATCATGCCATCAGCACGCCCATGCAGTCCGTGCCCCAGCCGGGTTACCGGCTCGTTCCCGCCCTGATCGGCCGGTCGACGGACCCCGGCGTGATCGCCTGGGTTCAGTGCCCCGACTGGTGCATCGTCGACCACGCCACGGACCGCGCGAGCTACATCGAGGACGTCAATCACCAAGGCGAGCCCGCGACCCTGAACCTGACCTCCGACCATCCGGCCCGGGTGCCCGTCGAGGTGTACCTGTCGTGGTGGCCCGCCTCCCCGTTCGACGTGGCCGAGCCGTCCCTGTCCGTCGACGTCGACTCCGAGGTCATGATCTACGGCCGCACGGCCAGTCTGGCCCTGGCCGACCAGATGGTCGCGTTCGCCGCCGACGTCCGGCGCCTGGCGCTGACCCTCCCCGACGACAAGCCCGTCCCGGTCCGCAACCAGGCCGACGAGGCGCTCCGCCGGGTCCGTGGCGGCGCCGCATGAGCGGCGAGCAGGACCGCGCGCAGAAGTTCGTCGAGCGCCACTTCCCGGTGACGGCCGCGTTCCTCGCAGCCGAGCGCGGCGAGGGCGAGCCGCCGACGTTCGGGCCAACGGGTGTGCAGAACGCACACGACGACCAGCCCGAGCCGTTCGTCGTCGTCCGCGTCGCCTACCAGCTGTCGCGCTTCGAGCTGTTCGCGGCGCTGGCCGACGGCTACGCGACGACGAACACGGGCGCCGACCCGGACGGCATGACCGTCCAGCAGATCCGCTCCGACGTCGAGGCCTACCTCTCCGGCGCCTCGTGGCGGGACATGGAGGCGCTCGTCGAGACCGTCGCCGGGCAGATCGAGGGCGGCGAACGCCCGGAGCAGATGCAGGCCCTGAAGCGGGCCATGGACCGGGCGTTCCCGCTCCACCGCGAACCCGCGCCCGTACAGCAGCCCGTGTACGGGGACGGCACGGTGACGGTCGAGACCGACGACCACGGCGAGATCGTCACCGACGAGCCGTCATGGTGCCTCGGCCACGACGGCGAGCCGATCGGCTACAGGGCCGACATCACCCACAAGGGGCCGTGGGAGGCCGCGGAGTTCGCGGGCGTCGAGTTCCTGCCGGCCGGTATCTCGTGGGCGCCGTTCTCCGAGCTGCACCCCGAGCCGTACCCGGTCGCGGACGTCTGGGAGTTCCCGCCCATGGAGCCCGACCAGCTGCGCGAACTGGCCGCGCTCGTCGGCTCGCAGGCTGGCCGCCTGTACCGCCTCGCCAACCAGGTGGACCGGATCCGGAGGGGGATGCAGTGAGCACGTCGACCATCTCCCGCCCGACGGAGAACGCCGCGATGCGCTCGTACCGTCCGGCCCCGCTGCCGCCGGTCGAGCGGATCGTCGACCGCCTCATCGCGGCCCGCGCGACCGACGACCGGTACGGCGCCCGCCTGTTCTCCAACCTGCTGGACCGGATCCTGGAAGGGGCCGCGTGATGGCCACGAAGACCGCAGGTCGTACCGCAAGTGCCCCCGCCGCGCGCGGGTGCCCGCCCGGGTGCGACGGCGAGCACAACTTCGACTGCGAGGGGAACTTCTTCCACCGCGGCCCGTTGGCTGTCGCGACCGTCCCGGAGGGCTCGGCCGGCCGCATCTTCAAGGACGAGAAGCCGGAGGGTCCGTGCCTGACGGCGCACCTGGTGGTGCCGGACGGGCCCGAGTTCGTGGACGAGCCCGCGAACATCTCCGTCGACGCCGGCGATCTGTTCGGCCGCTACGCCGAACTCGACCTTCAGGCCGGCATCCAGTTCGTGCAGAACCTGAAGGCCTTCACCGCCCACGTCGAGCAGATGGTCGGGCAGCTAGCCGCGATCGAGGAGAACAAGTCATGACCGTGACCCTGGAGCGACTGACCGACGTGAAGTCGGTCCGTGGCATGACCGAGCAGCACAACCTCGTCGACCCCTACGGCGACCCGCACACCATCATCGGTATCCGCGCCATCGTGTCCCGCGACCATCTGGCCGCCGCGGTCGAGCTGGGCGGCCACGCGCACTACGGCCGCGAGCGGCACCCGGACGAGTGGACGGTCGCCGAGATCCGGTACTTCGCCGAGTTCAACATCCTCTCCATGGGGATCCTGGAGCTTCAGCAGTCCTCCGAGGGCATGGCGGAGATGGCCGCACCGGACTTCTACGACCGGGACACGCACGCGTTCGTGCTCGCCATCTACCGAGCCGTCGACCGCGCGTATCCGAAGGCGGTGAGCGTGTGAGCGGCATCGACGAGAACGGGCACCTGTTCGCTGAGATCCGCGGCGACGCTATCGGCTTCTGCGTCGGGTGCGGGCACACGGAGGCTTCCCCGGAGGCCGCTGGGCGGTGCGTGGACGCCGAGGGCCTGGCCGTCGACATGGAGGCGCAGGGCATCCTCGATCGGCTCCGGCTGACGGCCGCGTAGCCGCACGTCGAATCCCTAATCAACGGGCCGTTCCGTGGCTGGTCGAATCCCAAAAGGGTCCGCACGTTCTGCGGACCCTTGGAGGGGTCGCGACGCAGGTCGAATCCCAACGACCCTGCAGCGTGCGATCCAAATCAACGACCCCCGCGCGGGGCGGAAAGTTGCCTGCGTGTTCCTCAAGTGTTCCGCCCTCCGCGCGGGGTGTTCCCGCAGCGTGCAAACCAAATACCCCCGACCGTTTCCAGGGCACGGACCCTCCTCCTACGGGGCCCGTTTCCCGAGGTCGTAACCGATCTATCCCAAGGGTCTCCACGCAGTGGACACCCCGCTTCCCGCAAGGCCAGGACGCGCCCCCGAGTGCTTCCCGGCAACACCCCCGGATCCGTACCCGACTCTCACCGGGCACGGCCCCGGAAACACGAAGGCCCCCGGCCCGCGCCCGCACTCCACCGGGCACGGTACGGGGGCCCTTTCGTTTCGGATTTCGTTTCACCGCGAAGATCACGCCCCGTCCAGAGGCCGTCCACGGGGCGTCCCGACCCCGTCCAGGCGCTGTCCAGTGGACGGGTGCTGGACGCCCTCGGGACGGGGGTCGGACGGGCCCTGGACGGGGGTTGGACACCCGGCGCAGACCCGGTTGGGACCCGGTTCCTGCCCGGTTTGCACCCGGTTGGAACCCGGTGGAGATCTAGGCGCCAGCGAACCTCAACCGGGTCTGCGCCGGGTGTCCACCGGGTCTATACCGGGTGCAAACCGGGCACCTGCCGGGTGTCTACGGCCCGGCTAACCCCCGTCTATGGCCCGACTATGCCCCGTCTAGATCTTGGTCGGCGGGTGATCCATAGACGGGCCATAGACGGGGTCTAGACGGCCTGTAGCCGGGCCATAGACGGGGGTCACACCGGGGTCACGCAGGTCAGGCAGGGTCGTTATGGAGGTTGTGACGGGTCGTGATTCTGGGGCTTGTCGTCGTTACGGCGGTAACCACCCATCACGACCCGCGTCACGACCGCTTTGTACCGATCCCGAGGTCCGTCAGAGGTCTACCAAACCGCAGGTCGAGGTATGGCGTGAGGTCTGTCAGAGGTATGGCAAGGTCTGCCAGACGATCAAGGAACGGAGATCGTCTGGCAGACCTCGGGTAGACCTCGACCTGCGGCGATCCAGCGCCTGACAGACCTCACGCCATACCAGGATGCCCCGCTATGCACCCTGCCCCGACCCTGCCTTTCCGCAGGTCGGACCCTGCCGAAACCTTGCCGGGACCCTGCCCGAAGGGGTACGGCTGGAGCGTGACCCTGCCAGGAAGCGGCAGGGTTCCGGCAGGGTCGACCTGCAGTGATGCAGGGTCGGCGCAGGGTTCTGGCAGGGGGCATACCAGCACAAACTAGGTGGCCGACCGGGGGTGTCGTCCACCCACTTTGCCACGGTATCGCCTACTGCTCGCGAGGTGCTCGGCACTGCTCGACCGCAGGTCAGAACTGCTCGCCGAGGTGCTCGCGCTACTGCTCGGCAAGATCCGCGAGCACCTGCCGAGCAGTGAATCGAGCACCTGTGACCTGCGGTCGAGCACCAGGCGAGCAGTAGCGCGAGCACCCGCTTTGCCCCGGTCTGGAGGGCGGTCCATACCCCGGTCCGAGGGCGGTCTTGCCCCGGTCTGCGCTCGGTCCGAGACCAGCTGTGGACCGCCCTCGGACCGGGGTATGGACCGGGGTCAGCTCCCCGTCGGCCAGAGGTCGTTCCGCTCCAGCGAGAAGAACACGACATAGGCCTGAGTGGCTTCAGTGTCCTTCACGAGCCGTTTGTAGAGGAGCTCCCACATGTCCTCGCGCAGGTAGCCGGGAGGCGGTGCGCACGTCCCGCTGTCGGTGGCCATGCGGTCGGTTCCGCCGGCATCGGTCCAGTGGATGGTGAGGATGTAGTGCCATCGCGGGCGGGCAGCTCGGGGAGTCTTCGGGGCGCGGGGCACGTCATCAGGCTTCCCGGGGCACCGCGCCCCCAAGATCACTCATTGGTGGGGTTAGAGATCGGGTAGACCGCAGTGGTGAACGAGACTCCAGCCGCGGCTATGGCCGTCATCGTCAACGAGGGACGCCTCCTGCTGATCCGCCGCGGCGTTCCCGAAGGTGACCTCGTGTGGGCGCTCCCCGGGGGCACTGTCGAGCCGGCCGAGACCGCCGAGCAGGCGGCGGTGCGGGAGGCGCTGGAAGAGACCGGACTGACTGTCGAAGCCGTCGAGAAACTAGGGGAGCGCGTACACCCCGACACCGGCCGACGTATCGCCTACGTGGCGTGCCGCATTCTCGCGGGAACCGCGCACCCAGCGTCCCAGCGCGAGGTATCCGCAGTCGCGTGGGCCGCTCCCGACGAGATCACCCGGTACGTGCCGCGAGGCCTGTACCCACCCGTCCAGGCATACATCGGCGGTCAATGACAAAGGCCCCCGTCCTCGAGGACGGGGGCCTTCGCGTTCAGCCCGCGTTGAGCACCTGCACCAACTGCTGCTGACTGTCCTGGATTCGGACGTCGACCCAGTGGCCGAAGGCGCCTTCCTGCGGGTGCAGCTCGATGCGGATGGGTTCCTGCGGCTGACGGCCCGGTGCCGTCAGCGCGCTCGCCTGCTGGCTGGTGAACACGGGCTCCGGCTTTCCGGTGCCGTTGTAGGCCAAGTTCATGCCCGGCTGCAGGTAGCCGCCCTGGTCGTACTTGCCCGGCTGGAACCCGTACCACGACGGGAAGAGGCTGTTGTTGTAGCCGCGGGCCGCGCTGCCGACGATGACGCCGGTACCGCCCCTCGACTCGACGTTGGTCTTCCCCAGCGTTCCGGCGGTGTGGCCAACGCCCGCGTTGGTGATGCCGATCCGGAACGGCGAGTTGCCGTGGTACACCCAGCCGGGCGGCGCCGTCTTCCCGGAGAAGGCCCCGGTTGCCCAGCGCCGGCTGTTCGGCTTCTGGCCGCGCAGCTCGTTCTCGATGGCGCCCATGAATCCGCTGCAGTCGAAGCCCTTCGGTCCGACGCCGCCCCAGATGTACGGCTTGCCGGCCTGCGACTTGGCCCAGTTCAGTGCGGCCTGGATCTTCGGGCCGCCGATGCCGCCCCCGCCCTTCTTGTCGGCGTCCTTCGAGTACCCGAACAGAGTGTCGATGATCTTGTTGGGGATGTGCCGGACGAGCTTCCCGAAGCCGGTGTCCATGCCCGGGAAGTTCTTCAGCAGCGGGTTGACGACGTTCTTCACACCCGCCCGCGCCGACGACTCCAGGGTGTCGCCGAGCCAGGACGCGCCCTTCTTGATGCCGTTCCAGACTGCCGAGCCGGCCCCCGCGGCCTTGCTCGCCGCCGAGCCGATCCACCCGAAGATCCCACCGTCCTTGTACCGCAGCGTCCGGTCGGTCGCCGCCATCGGGTTGCCGCCGAACACCGGGGCGAGCGCCGCCTTGACGCCCTGCGAACCCTGGGACTTGGCGATGGCGTTCATGCTGCCGACGAAGCCGGAGCCGACCGCGCGGGTGAACTCGGGCCGCATGATCGCCTCGCCGCCGCTGAGCTCCAGTCGGCCACCCGTCGGCGAGACGAACTTGTGCACGTCCTTCCCGGGCGTGTAGCCGGGCATCACGCCACCCTGCGCGAACTTGAACGCCTTGAGCGGCGGCGCACCGAACGCGTCGGCGACCTTGTTCCAGACGCCGCGGATGCCGTTGTTGTAGACCGTGTCCACCACGAACTGGACGGGCGCCTTCGCGACGGCCTTCAGCTTGTCCCACTGCGACTTGATGGCGCCGACCGCGGTCTGGAACCAGCCGCCGAGGCCCTTGAGGATCAGGTGGAATGCGTCGAAGACGGGCTTGATGCCGACCCTGTAGGCCGTTTTGATGACGGAGACGATGTTGTCCCACGCCGGTTTGATGGCGTTCTTGTACAGCCAGGTCGCCCACTTGCCGACCGTCTGCAGGCCGCCCCAGATCGACGTGAAGGCAGGCTTGAGGTAGTTGTTCCACAGCGACTTGGATGCCGAGACGATGTTGTCCCAGGCGGGCTTGATGGCGTTGGCGTACAGCCACTTGGCCTTGGCGCCGATCCACCCGAACACCGGGCTGAAGACGTGCGTCCACAGCCAGCTGCCGATCGCGCCGAGAATCTTGATGGCGGCGATGATCGGCAGGATCGCGAGGACGACGATCGCCGTGACGAGGATCTTCGCGGCGAGAGAGATCGCATCCCAGGCCGGCTTGATGGCGTGCGTCCACAGCCACGACGCCCAACGCCCGACCGTCTGCAATGCCGTCCAGATGGCGTTGAACACGGGCTGCAGGACGTTCGTCCACAGCCACATGGACGCAACCTTGATCGCCGTCCACACGGCCTGAACCCCGTCGCGGAACCACGTGAAGTGCTTGTAGGCGTAGATCACGGCCAGCACCACGGCTGCGATGGCGAGGACGATCCAGCCCCACGGGCCGGCCGCGGCGATCAGATCGAATGCGGCCATCGCCAGGTTGACGGCCCCCTGCCACAGCGCCCAAAGTTTGGTGGCGACGTAGAGGCCGTAGAGGCCGATGACCAGGCCCGGCACGTTCTTCGCGAGCCAGCCGACCCCTTGCGCGAGGCCGCCGATCACTTGCAGCAGCGGGCCCGACACGGGCGACAGGGCTCGCCCGATGTCGATGAACGCATTCGCGATCTTGCCGAGCGTGTCACCGATCAGGGGCGCCTTGTCCGCCGAGTACGACAGGAACCGCTCGAACGTGGGCGAGCCCTTGAGCCCCTTCCCCCAGTTCGCGAACTTCCCCGTGATCCGCTGCAAGGTGTCGGAGATCGACGCCATGTGCGGGAGGAAGGCGCCGATGATGCCGGCCATGCCGACGAAGACATTCCCAAAGGCCACCCCGAGGCCGATGATGGCCGGCTCCACGGAGCCCTGCAGATCCTTCCGGAACGTCTTCCACCACGGGTTCTTGAAGCCCCTCGACGCCCTGTCCTGCAGCTTGCCGATCGCGGACGCCGCGGCGAGGACGAACGGCGTCACCTGCGGCAGCGCCCTGCGGATCGCGTCCAACGCCCTGGTGAAGATGGGCATCACCGCCGGCTGGAGCGCGCGGGACCAGGCCGAGAACGCCGTCCGCAGGTTGAGGAACGCGAAGTAGGTGCCCCGGGCCGCGGGCGTCAGCTTCGCCAACGCCGCCTGATACTTGGCCTGCGCGGTCGCCGCCGCATCGGTGCCGCCGGCCGTCGACTGCATCGCCTGCTGCAACTGGCGTTGAGCGCTCGCCGCCGAGTCCGCGGCGCTCTGCTGGGCAACAGCCACATTCCCCTGCGCGTCAGCGATCTTCTGCTGAGCGTCCGCGATCTGCTGAGCGTTCTGCGTCGCGGTACGCGCCTGAGCGGCCTGGGCATCGCTGAGCGACCGCGTCTTGTCGGCCACCGCCTGCTGCGCCGTAGCGAGCTGATCCTGAGCCGTCTTGACGGTCTTCGAACCGTTGACGCCCGCCTTGTTCGCCGCGGCCGTCTCGGTCTTCAGCCGCCTCGTGGCGGCCTGCTGCTCCTTGAGGTGCTGTACCGCCTCGTCGTAGGCCAGCTGTGCCTGAGCGCGCTGCAAGGCGGTCGCCTTCGGATCGGCCAGCGTGGCATTCAGGTTCTGCCGCGCCTCCTTGACCTGAAGATCCGCGTCCCGCTGCGCCAACGCCGAGTCGACGAGCTGGTTGTTGAGATCCTCAAGCTCCTGCGCCGCCTGCTTACGGGCCGCGGTGAGGTCGAGTTGAGCCTGCCTGGCGGTCTTCTGTGCGGTCGCCAGGGACCGTTCCGCGTCCTCGACGGCCCGGGCCGCCTGCTGGTTGCTGAGCGACGCCTGAGCGGCCACCTGCGCCGCATTCCGGCGTGCCTGCGTCACTGCCTGCTGCGCCTGCTCGATCTGCCGGGCCCCGTTGCGCTCAGCGGTCGCCACAGCCTGCTGCGCGCCCGCCAACTGCAGCGCCTTCGACGAGGCGGCTGCGGCTGCCGACGCGCCCGAGTTCGTCGACGACGTGGCCGCGTCCTGAGCCGCCTTCTGTAGCTGTAGGACACCCCCGATCTGCTTGAAGGCGGGCACGGCCACCAGGGCGATACCGCCGAGCCCGGCGCCGGCTGCCACGGCCGCCGCGGCGATGGCACCCAGCCCGGCCGCAACCACAGGCAGCACGGGCAGAAGCGCCGGGCCGAACGTGATCGCCGCCGCGGTGAGCGCATTCAGGTTCGCGGTCGCCGCGTGCGTGTCGACGTCGACGTCCGCCGTCTGCCCGTCGAGCCGGTTCACCTCGCCCTGGAACGCGGCCAGTTGAGCGCTCGCGGCCCCCGCGTCCACCCGGATCTGCACGTTCGGAGACTCCGACGACAGACGGGTCAGACGCTCCTGCAGACGGTCGATGATGGCGGTCGCATCGGCCGAGCTGATGTCGATGCCGATCCGTGCATCCCGGATCGACTCCAACTGCCGGCGGATGTTGTAGATCTCCCGCTCAGCATCCGTGCTGTTGGCGTTGAGATGGATGTCCGGCAGGTTCGCCAGAGCGGCCTGAACCTGCGTCTTGAAGCTCCGGGCGAACGCGGATCCCGTCGACTGACCCTGACGGATCGCAGCCGGCTGCGCCTGACGGCCACCACGGGTGATGCCATCGGCCAGGCCCTGAGCGGCACCAGCCGCGATGTACCGACCGATGACACGGCCAACCTCGTCACCCACCGAGTTCGCGGCCGGTACGAGCTGGTTCTGCAGGCGCTGCCGAACACCTGTTGCATTGGGTAGGACGTCGACTTCAACGGAACCGACGGAGATGGCAGGCGACACGTTGCCCTCCTAGGCATCGTGGCGCGGGCCCTTGGGAGGTCAGGAACAAGATCAGGTCTGGCTATGGAAGCCCAGGTGTTACGGCTACAGGGCTGTGACCTGCGGTGATGCTGCACCGGGGACTATGGTCAACCTCAGGTGGTCTAGCCCTCTTGGCGTCGTTGCAGGTCAGGGGCCTTGGAAACCCGGGGGGGATGTCGAGAGCTATACGGCCCGAGGAATCCAAGATCCCCCACGGGGATCCCCCGCCAGGGTGGTTGATCCACTTATGTTGCGGTCCGGCCGGCTGGTGGCTACGGGCTTGGGCCGGCCGGACCGCAGGGTCGGCGCTGGTGAGTCGGGGCAGGAGAGAACGACTCTGCTCGTCACCATCGGTGTCGTTGCGCTTTCCACGGACGCTTCGACTGCCGTTTACGCCGACGTTCATGGGCTCACGCTGCCAATGCCTGTCGCACGGCTACGACTGCACCGTTGCGTCCGCTCGCTGCCTGCATGGCTGCGATGGCGTCGCGCCAGCGCTGCACTGCTGCTGCACGGTCGCGCACCTCGCCTGGCGTGGCGAGGACGAGCTGCACATGCTCGCTCCGTGCGAGGTGCAGCCAGCGGCTGACGGGCTGGCCCTTGAGTTCTCGCCACCCGTGCATGACTGGTGCTACTTCGTTGAGGAGCACGTTGTCGAACACGGCCTGCTCGGTCGGGTCGGGGAACTTGGCGACTGCGTACAGCTCGTTGTCGCGGCCTCCGTCGCCGCCGATGGCGCGCGCCATGTCCTTCCTGTCGCTGACGAGTTGGTCGAGCTGGTGGGCTGCGCTCTCCGCCTTCTCCCAGGCTGCCGAGATCTTCGGGTTGTTCCAGTCGAGAGCCTCGACGCGCAGATCCTCGGGCAGCTTCTTCGCCTGGCCGGTGAGGACCTTGACGAGGGTGTTGAACTCGGGCGTGAGGGACAGGATCCAGCCGGGCACGGCGTCCCTGACGAGCCGGCGGTAGTTCTCGGCTACGGGCTCCAGGTAGTCGGAGGCGACGGAGCGGACGGATTCGGCGTGCCGCTTGGCTTCGGCCTGCTCGGTGATGAGCTGCCGGAGTTCTGCGGGGGTGGCCGGGATTGTTTCCGGGGTGGGCCGCGGGGGTGCGCTGCGGTGTCCGGCGTCGATGACGACCTGCCACATCTTGGAGGCGTCTTCGATGGCCTGCGGTACGGGGAGCTTGCGGCGCAGCGCGGCGCGTACCGCGTCTTCCGCCTGGGTGGTGCCGATCATGCGGCTTCGCCTCCGAGGTCGTCACGGGCGAGCATGTCGATCTCCTGCTCGCGCAGGCCGTCGAGGACGGACGGCTTGGCGATGTGGAAGTCGGAGGAGACGCCCATCCGCCATCCGAAGTCGGTGGTGTCGGGGAGCTGGTTCCGTTCGATCAGTCCGGCGACGGCGGTGTTGTTGCTGCCGTCCGCGTTCCACTCGTCGACGATGTCCTCCCAGCCGTAGCTGTAGGCGTGGCCGGCGATGACCTGGGCGAGCTGGGCGTCGCCGTCCTGCTGTGCGGTGCGCAGCATCTGCAGGGCCGCGTCGGGGCTGTCGATGCCGGCGACGAGCTGCTGTGCCGCCCGCCGGTTGGCGATGGTCTGCGCGTCGCCGCCGCGGGCGCCGAAGGCCCGGTCGATGAGGGTCTTCTTGTGCCGCTCGATGCCTGCGATGTGCTCGTCGAGGAGCTTCTGTGACTGGGCCTGGGCCTGCCGGTAGGTGCGTGCGGCGATCGCTTGGCGGGCCTGGTCGGTGAGGCCCTTGCGGTCCATGGCGCGCTGGACGGTCGTGTTGGCGCTGTCGATGAATGCGGCGGCCTGCTGCCGGGTGCCGTCGACGACGCGCTGCGCCTCGGCGGAGAGTTCGGCTCCGGTCCGGTTGAAGATCTGCTGGGCGCTGGTCATCGGGGTTCTCCTTCGGTTGCTTCGGTGCGGGCCATTTCCTGGGCTTCGCTGATGGCGCGCTGTACGGCGTCGGCGGGTACGAACTCGCGGACGAGTTCGGCCATGGCGAGGATGGATGCCTCGCAGACGGCTGCCACCAGCTCCGGGGGGAGTGTGCGGAGCAGTAGGCGGGCGCCCTGGTCGTCGTCACGCAGGGCGCAGGAGACGACCAGCGCGGCCTTGCGGAACGCCTCGGCCTCGGTCATGCCGCCTCCGGGATGTCGAGGTGCGGGCACTGCCCGCCGTGAACGTCCGAGCACTGGGGGATGTGGACGGCCCGGCAGAGGTGGGCGCCACAGCCACGGATACAGGCCCTGCCGCGGCCGGCCTTGAGCGGTCGGTCGCAGGTCGCACACCGGCGGCGGGCGCGGCTCACGCGTCACCACCGTCGGGTTCTTCTGCGACCCCAGGAAAACCCGGCTCGTCGTCCTCCGTGGCCCACCGCCGCATCTTGGCGTCGTGACGGGCGGCCAGACCGGGGATGCGTGCAGCGTCCAGCTCGGCCCGCTGCTGCCTCCGCTGCTGCCGCTTGTTCTTGGCCGCCGCTATCTGGGCCTGCACCTGCTGCTCGACGTGGGAGGTCACGGGACCACCTTGACTATGTCGTCTGCGCTCACGCTGTCGCGCCATTCGCTGGTGGTGTACAGCGCGCCCTGGAACACGAAGACCGGCTCGACGGTCGTCACGGCATGGTCGCCGGCCTCGGTGTAGGTCTGGACGACAGTCGCCCAGGCGACGATGCGGTGCTGTTCGTTGGGTCGGCTGGAGATGTGCACGTGCCAGCCGGGCCCTGCGGCGGCGAGGCTGACGGGTGAATCTTCGAGGTACCTCATGGTGACTCCTGGACTGTGGTGACGGCCGAAAAAGCGGCATCTACAAGGGGATGGATCGGGGCTAGGTGATCTTGTGTCGGGAGGCGGTGTGTAGGGTTGTGCTGCCTTTTCCGAAACTCTCTACGCGCACACATATGGAGAGAAACGGGGAAACCCAGCACAGCCCTACACTTCTGCAGGTCAGGGGCTTTCGGCCTCCTCCCGGCCAGCGAGCATCAGCCCCCGGTAGACCTGTCCGCCGCTGCTGCGCTTTTTGGCGAAGCCCCGGTGCGACATGGACTCGGCGAACGCCACCTCGCTGCCCGCCTGCTCGCCGGTCTTGCGGCACCACTCCGACCAGTCGGCGAACAACTCCCGGGCCTTCACGAAGCTGTGGGGGTTGGCGATGGTCCACTCGTCGAGGTACCGGCCGAGGACGTCGCTCGCGGCCTGGTACTCCTCGGTCCTGGCGCGCACCGCCTCGGGCGGGTTGAGTCCCTGTTTCTGGTAGTCGAGCCACCCCGCGTAGGCCCATGCGAGGACGGCCGGCGCTGCCAGCTTCAGCCGTTCCGGCAGGGTCTCGTCACGCTCCTCGGGCGGGATGACGACGTCGAACGGGACGACGAGGATGCGTCGCCATACCGCCGGGTCGTCGCCGCTGACCGCCGGAAGGTGGTTGGTCAGCATGAGCAGCGTGTGTGACGGCTCGAACTGGATGGGGTTCTTGTGCATGAGGTTCGCCTCGATCGGCGTTCCGTCGACGAGCCGCTTCATGGTGGCCTCGGCGAACTTGCGGCCCTTCTCCGTCTCGGAGCAGAAGGCCAGCCGGGCACCGCGGAGCCGCATCTTGAAGGCGCCGTGCCGCTCGTGCTTGGACTCCATGAGCAGCGCGGGGTCGACCTCGATGGCGTAGTCGCCGAAGGCTTCCCCGATCGCGCCCGCCATGGTGCTTTTACCGTTCGCCCCGGTCCCGGTGAAGATCGGCATGACGTGTTCGGTCTGCTTGCCGAGCATCGCGTAGCCGAAGAGCCGCTGTACGAACGCCCGCACGTCGCCATTGGGCAGGATGCGTTCGAGGAACGTCTCCCACTCGTCGTTGACCTGGTCGCCGACACCGGCCCCCGACACCTTCGTGATCATGTCGGCGGGGTCGTTGTCCTTGATCGATCCCGCGTGCAGGTCGACCGTGCCAGTGGGGGTGTTGAACAGGTACGGGTCGGCATCGAGCGCGCGTGACGGGGCAGAGATCGGCGGCATGGCGCCCGCGAGCTTGAGCATGCCCTCGATGCCGCCCGCGGTTTCGGTCTTCCGGGCGTCGGCGTACAGGGCGTCTCGCTCGGGCGACTTGGGCATGCTGACCACGGCCGCGAGCGCCAGTTTCGTGGTCGCGACGGCCGCTTCGATGTCGATGCGCTGGTCGTCGACCTTCCAGCGGGCGCCGTCCCAGTGATACCAGCCGATGCCGTGGACGTGACGGAGCTCATCGGAGTGATCCCTGATGAACCGTTCGGCCATGCCCAGGTGCCCGCGGTGCGCGATGTGCGGGACTTCCACGACGCGCAACCGGGGCGCCTCGGGTGGCTTCATGGCGGGCTCGCTCACGCTGCCTCCTTCCTGTGGCGCTGCTGGGCGGCCATGTCGTGGAATGCCTTGGCGCAGGCTTCGGGGGTGGCTCGCTGCCAGAGTGCGTATGGGGCTTGGAGCTGCCGGTTGAGGTCGTCGGCGATCTCGTCGCCGTAGCGCAGCCACATCTGGGCGAAGGCGACCAGGCCGGCCATCTTCCGGGGGTCCTCAAGGTCGAGGGCCTTCCAGTTGTCGCTGCCGTAGTCGGGGAAGTCGCCGCGCTGGTAGCGGACTTTCGCGGCCTGCCAGTAGTCGCGGATGACGGCCGTCTCGTCGGTCTCTGCCGACTCACTTCCTCGCGGGAAGTCAGTGGCGTGCGCTAACTTGGGAGCCGCGGCCACCGCGCTGCTTTCACGAGGCCTGGCATGTAGGGCATGCCGGGCCTCGTTGCTGTTCCGGTTCACGCCGCGCGCTGACCTCCGGCCTGCTTTTGCTCCGCGTCCCACGCGTCGAGCACCGCCTCGTCGTACAGCACCTTGCGTCCCCGCTTGACGCCTCCCGGGATGTAGTCGATGTGCCGCCAGTACCGAACCGTGCTGGGGGCCGTCCTGTAGCGCGCTGCTACCTCGTTTGTCGTGAGGTACTTCGGCGCGGTCGCTGTCACACCTGACTCCTCATGAAACTCAGACCTTCACTCAACGATGACTCACGCTAGCACCGTTGATCGCACGGAGGGAAGTAGGTACCTTCATCACGTGCAGATCGATGAGCTCGGATCAGACTTCGGCGCCCTGGTACGCAAGGCCAGAGAGGCGCGTCAGTGGACGCAGGCGGACTTGGCGGCAAAGCTCAGCGCCCTACTGGGGCGGGAGGTTCCGACGCTCGCCATCACCCGTACCGAGTCCGCGAAGCGCCCCGTGCCTCTCGCAGAGGTGGCGGGCCTAGCACAACTGCTCAACCTGGAGATTGATCCTCTGCTGAATCCGGCGCCGGTCCGTGGATCGCGTGATGAACTCGCGCAGCGCGCAGACGAGGTGCGCGAGCAGATCAATCAGTTGCACAGCGAAGAGGTGCAGCTCATGGCCGCCCATGCCTCGACGAATCAGCAGTTGCGAATGGCGCGCACCCGGAAAGACGACCTTGAGCGCGAGCTGCAGGCGCTTGAGCGGGCGAGCAGGAAGGACGCCGATGGCAAGCAAGAACATAGCGAAGCGCCCGAACGGTAAGTGGCGGGCCCGGTACAGGGACCTGGCCAACAAGGAGCATGCCCGGCACTTCGCCCGGAAGCTCGACGCCGAGCGCTGGCTCGACGAGGTCACGGCCGCGCTGGTCACGAACACCTACGTCGACCCGCGAGAGCGGAAGCTGACGGTCGACCAGTGGTGCGACCTGTGGCTTGAGTCCTACGCGAAGCGCGTGTCGACCGTGCGGCAGGCGAAGGTGCATCTGGCGCAGATCCGCGAGGAGTTCGGCCCGCTGCCCCTGATGGCCGTCGACGAGATGGCCGTAAAAAAGTGGATGGCCCGGCTGCTCCGGGAAGGCGCGGCGCAGTCGTACCGCTTCGCTCTGCACAGCCGGCTGTCGCAGGTGATGCGGGCCGCGGTACGTGCGAAGAAGATCACAGCGAATCCCTGCTCACGGGAGACGTCACCGGGCGGGGGTAAGCAGCGCCCCTATGTCTGCACGGACGCACAACTCTGGGCACTGTACGAGGCGGCCGAGGGGAAGTACCGGCCCGCGCTGCTGCTGGGGGCGTTCGCCGGCCTGCGGATCGCCGAGGCGTGCGGGCTGCGCCTGGTCGACGTCGACCTCGATGCGCGGACCGTGACGCCAACGGTGCAGTACCCGGCGGAGCCACTGAAGACCGAGTCGAGCGTGGCGGCCGTGCCGATCCCGGACCTTTTCGTTGGGGAGCTCAAGCGGCTGCTCGACGGGCGCACGGACGGGTGGGTCCTGCCCGACGACGAGGGCGCGCAGTTGGGCCCGTGGAAGATCGAGCGGCACATGCGCCGGATTCGCAAGCAGGTGCCGGGGCTGTCCCCGGAGTTCCGGTACCACGACCTCCGGCACTACTACGCGAGCATGCTCATCGCGAGCGGGGCGGACGTGAAGATTGTGCAGCAGAGGCTGCGGCACTCGAAGGCCACGACGACGCTGAACACTTACGGTCACCTCTGGCCCGACTCGGACCAGTCGACCCGGACGGCCGTCGAGCGTGCCATGGGACCCTTGATCAACAAAACTGCGGACCCCCTGCGGACTGTCGAAGAGTCCGCAGGGGGTCCGTCCAGCGTAGAGCCCTGTTGATCTTTACACGTCGAAGTAGAGCTCGAACTCGTGCGGGTGCGGACGCAGCTGCAGCGGCGCGATCTCGTTCGTGCGCTTGAAGTCGATCCACGTCTCGATCAGGTCGGACGTGAAGACGTCGCCCGCGAGGAGGAACTCGTGGTCGGCCTCAAGGCGGTCGAGGACGGCCGGGAGGGAGGTCGGGACCTGGGCGACGCCCGCGTGCTCCTCGGGGGCCAGCTCGTAGAGGTCCTTGTCGATCGGCTCGGCCGGCTCGATCTTGTTCTTGATGCCGTCCAGGCCCGCCAGGAGGAGCGCGGAGAAGGCGAGGTACGGGTTGCCGGAGGAGTCGGGCGCGCGGAACTCGACGCGCTTGGCCTTCGGGTTGGAGCCCGTGATCGGGATACGCATCGCGGCGGAGCGGTTGCGCTGCGAGTACACCAGGTTGACCGGCGCCTCGAAGCCCGGCACCAGGCGGTGGTACGAGTTCACCGTCGGGTTGGTGAACGCGAGCAGCGACGGGGCGTGCTTGAGGATGCCGCCGATGTAGTAGCGGGCCATGTCCGACAGACCCGCGTAGCCGGCCTCGTCGTAGAAGAGCGGGGTGCCGCCCGCCCACAGGGACGAGTGGACGTGCATGCCCGAGCCGTTGTCGCCGAAGATCGGCTTCGGCATGAAGGTCGCGGTCTTGCCGTTGCGCCAGGCCACGTTCTTCACGATGTACTTGAAGAGCTGGAGGTCGTCGGCCGCGGCGAGCAGCGTGTTGAACTTGTAGTTGATCTCGGCCTGGCCGGCGGTGCCCACCTCGTGGTGCTGGCGCTCGACCTGGAGGCCGGACGCGGCCAGCTCCAGGGAGATCTCCGCACGCAGGTCGGCGAAGTGGTCGACCGGCGGGGTCGGGAAGTAGCCGCCCTTGTAGCGGACCTTGTAACCGCGGTTGTCCTCGACCGCACCGGTGTTCCAGGCGCCCGCCTCGGAGTCGATGTGGTAGAAGGACTCGTTCGCCTTGGTCTCGAAGCGCACGCTGTCGAAGACGTAGAACTCGGCCTCGGGACCGAAGTACGCGGTGTCGGCGATGCCGGTGGAGGCGAGGTACGCCTCGGCCTTCTTCGCCACGTTGCGCGGGTCACGGGAGTACTGCTCGCCCGTGATCGGGTCGTGGATGAAGAAGTTGATGTTGACCGTCTTGTCGCGGCGGAAGGGGTCCACGCGCGCGGTCGACAGGTCGGCGCGGAGCGCCATGTCGGACTCGTGGATGGCCTGGAAGCCGCGGATCGAGGAGCCGTCGAAGGCGAGTTCCTCGTCCGGGTCGAAGGCCGTCGCCGGCAGCGTGAAGTGCTGCATCACACCCGGCAGATCGCAGAATCGGACGTCGACGAACTTGACGTCCTCGTCCGCGATGAACTTCTTGGCCTCGTCGGCGTTCTGGAACATCCAGCTCCTCCTACTCCCGACCGTCCGTGCCGGGGTGGTAGTTCGTTCGTGCGGCCAGTGCGGTGGCACACGCTGGACCCGACCTTAGGGACGGGGGATTTCTCAGGCGTGACCCATTTGTTTCGCCCAAGTTAACCGGTCTTGGGCCGCCTGGCCCCTCCTGTCCGCATGGCAGAACGCGGGCAGTACCGTGGACGGGTGGACAACAGGGATGCAATCGGATCGTGGCTCTCCGGGCCCCGCGAGGCCGCGGAGCGCGCAGGTGTCGACTTCGGATACCGCGGCGAGCAGCTCGGTCTGCCCGAGCAGGGCCCCGGCTCGATCGCCCGCCCGGGCCGCCGCTTCGGCGCCCTCGCCGTCGACTGGGCCCTGTGCCTGTTGATCGCATACGGCCTGCTCACCCACGGCTACAAGCCGGGGTCGACCGGCAACTGGGCCCTCCTCGTCTTCTTCGTCCTCAGCGCCGTCACGGTCGGCACGATCGGCTTCACCCCGGGCAAGCGCCTCTTCGGCCTCCGCGTCATCGCCCTCGACTCCGGCCGCCCCAACCCCCTCCGCGCCCTGCTCCGCACCGCCCTCCTGTGCATCGCGATCCCGGCCCTGATCTGGGACCGCGACGGCCGCGGCCTGCACGACCGGTTCGCGCGCACGGTAGAGGTCCGGATCTAGCAGCAGTTCTACGACAGAGCCGCAGTTCTACGACAGAGACAGAGCCCCGGTCCTACGACAGAGGGGGCGCCCGGGACGATCTCCGGGCGCCCCCTTTGGCGTGCCGGGTGGGTGACGGTGGGGCTGCTACGGCCCGGGGTCCGGGAGCGGGCGGGCCGGGGCCGGGACACTGGCGCCGTTCCCGACGGAAGTGGTGGGCAGTGGTGGGCAGGATGGCAGCAGGCGACAAGTCGACGATCGTGACCCGGGCGCCGATGGTCGCCGAGATCGCGGCCCGGTACGCGGAGGAGGCGGAGAGCGCCCGGCGGCTCTCACCGCAGGTGATCGAAGGGGTACGGGACGCCGGGTTCGCGCGGCACTTCGTACCGGTGGCGCATGGCGGCGAGGCCGGTGGTTTCGCCGAACTGACCGCCGCGGTCGGCCTGGTGGGGGAGGGCTGCACGTCCGCGGCCTGGGCTGCCTCGCTTGCCGCCTACGCCGGGCGGTACGCGGCGTTCCTCCCCGAGGAGGGCCAGGCGGAGATCTGGGCGGACGGCCCGGACATCCTGCTGGCCGGTGCGCTCATGCCGTCCGGCAAGGCGGAACCCGTGGCCGGCGGCTGGCGGCTGAGCGGTGAGTGGAAGTACATCAGCGGGGTCCACTTCGCCGACTGGGCGCTGGCCTGCGCGGCCGTCCCCGCCGAGGGCCCGGTGGACCCCGACGCGCGCCCCGAGGTGCGGTTCTTCGCCGTACCGCGGGCGGACTTCTCGATCGAGGACAGCTGGTTCACCGTAGGGATGCGCGGGACGGGCAGCGACACCCTGGTCCTCTCCGACGCCTTCGTGCCCGAACACCGCACCCTGGCCCGCTCGGTGGTGCACGCGGGCCGGGCCCCCGCCTCGGACGCCCGCTGCCACATCGTCCCGATGCACGCCGTGAACGCGCTGCCGTTCGCCGCCCCGCTGGTCGGCGCCGCCCGGGGCGCGCTGCGGGCCTGGATCGCGCGGACCGGTTCCCGCGTCGACCGCCGCGGGCAGGCCGTGGGCGAGAAGCCCTCGACCCAGGTCGCGCTGGCCCGCTCCGCCGCGGAGGTGGACGCCGCCGAACTGCTGATCCTCCGTACGGCGGCGATCGCCGACGGCACGGCGGAGCACCCGCCGGGGGGTGAGGCCGCGGTCCGGGGCGCCCGGGACCTGGCGCTCGCGGTAGAGCTCCTGGTCTCGGCCGTCGACCGCGTCTTCCGCGCCGGCGGCACGTCCGGCCAGTCCTCGTCCGACCCGGTCCAGCGCTTCTGGCGCGACGTGAACAGCGCCGCGTCCCATGTCGCGCTCTCCTTCGAGACGACGGGCGCGGCCTACGGCGCCTGGGCGCTTTCCGGCGAGGAGAAGGCCGGGGCCGTGCGCTGAGTCGGCCTGGCGCTCCGGTCCCGGTTGCCGGTCGGGGGCGCTGCCCGCATAGTCGATCTGGACCCGGGTGGCGGTCCCGATCACTGTCGGTGAGCCGCTTCCGAGGCTGCCCCGAGGCTGCTGAACCCGCGGTGGCCTCCGCGAGGCCCGACAGGTGGTGCACCGTCATGCCGGAGCGTCAGGAAGTACTGGAAACCGCACGAGCGGCGGTGGCGCCGGAGGAGTTCCGGGCCGCGATGGCCCGCTTCCCCTCGGGTGTCGTGGTCGTCACCACGTGCTGCGAGGACGGAACCCCGCGCGGTTTCACGGCCAGCTCCTTCTGCTCGGTCTCGCTGGAACCGCCGATGGTCCTGGTCTGCCTGGCGAACTCCGCCGACTCGGCGCCGTCGTTCGGCCACTGCGACCGCTTCGCCGTGAGCGTGCTGGCCCCGGCTCACCGCCCGCTCGCCGTGCGCTTCGCGACCAAGGGCACCGACAAGTTCGCGTCGGGCGGCCTGCGCACCAGCCCCGACGGCCTGCCCACGGTCGACCGAGCCCTCTCCGAACTGGACTGCACCGCCCACGCACGACACCCGGCCGGGGACCATACGGTCCTGATCGGCCGGGTGACGGGAGTGCGACTGGGGGAGGGCTCCCCGATGGTGTATTACGACCGGGGGTTCAGGACCTTGGCCTGATGCGCCTGATGTGCCTGATACGGCGGACCTGACATGACTGAGGGGCGCCCGGATCTGATCCGGGCGCCCCTCAGTCGTAGAAACCGTGTGTGCGGCTCAGCGGGCCTTGCCGCCGCCGCCCTTCGGGAGCTTCATGCCCTTCGGCATCGGGCCCTTTGGCAACGGCATGTTGCTCATCAAATCGCCCATCGCGCGCAGGCGGTCGTTGGTCGCCGTCACCTGCGGGCCGGTCAGGACCCGCGGCAGCTTCAGCATCGTCGTGCGGACCTTCTTCAGCGGGATCTGGCCCTCGCCCGTGCCGACCATCACGTCGTGCACCGGGACGTCCGCGACGATGCGGTTCATCTTCTTCTTCTCGGCGGCCAGCAGGGACTTCACCCGGTTCGGGTTGCCCTCGGCGACCAGCACGATGCCGGCCTTGCCGACCGCGCGGTGCACCACGTCCTGGCTGCGGTTCATCGCCACCGCCGGAGTCGTCGTCCAGCCCCGGCCGATGTTGTCCAGTACCGCCGCGGCCGCGCCCGGCTGGCCCTCCATCTGCCCGAAGGCCGCCCGCTCGGCCCGGCGTCCGAAGACGATCGCCGACGCGAGGAAGGCGAGCAGGAGGCCGAGAATGCCGAGATAGATGGGGTGACCGAGCAAGAAGCCGATCGCGAGGAAGACACCGAAGGTGACAATTCCGACAGCCGCGAGTACAAGACCGATCGTCTTGTCGGCCTTGCGCGTCATCTTGTACGTCAGGGCGATCTGCTTGAGTCGCCCGGGGTTCGCAGCGTTTTCCGCTGTCGTGTCCTTCCTCGCCATGCGGGGAAGTCTACGTGCCCGCGGGAGCGCCGACGACGGCGGTGCCCGCAGGATGGGGATCAGGAGTGCGAGGTGAGGGCCTGCTCGATGACGAGCTGGGCCTCGACCCGGTCCTTGGCGCGGCGGCGGTCCTCCAGGACGGAGGTCCACGCGTTGCGGCGGGCGGTGCGCTGGCCGCTGCTCAGCAGCAGCGACTCGACCGCGCGCAGGGCGTCGGTGACGGACGGGATGGCGGTGGCACGGACGGGCGCGGCCTGCATCGTGGAGGTCCCCCCTCGGAACGGCTCTGGGTATGGGTCTACGTGCTGTAAATGCAGTGTCACTGTTTGGTGTTACCAGGGCGTGACCGACCGGTCAAACGCCAATGAAGCCTTGATGCGCTGGGCCGAAATGCTGACGCGGCCCTGATGGACGCCCTCAACTGCGAGGACGGTCAGGACCGCGTCTATGAAGGGTGTTACCCGCCGGTAGTCACTTGTGCGCGAATTCACACAGGGTGCGGGCAGGTCAGGATCACACCGCCTGCGAGGCCACGTACGCGCCCCGCTTCTCGATCGCCATCTGGTAGAGGCGCCCGGCGCGGTACGACGAGCGCACCAGCGGGCCGGACATGACGCCGGAGAAGCCGATCTGGTCGGCCTCCTCCTTCAGCTCGACGAACTCGTGCGGCTTCACCCAGCGCTCCACGGGGTGGTGCCGTACGGACGGCCGCAGGTACTGCGTGATGGTGACCAACTCGCAGCCCGCCTCGTGCAGTTGGCGCAGCGCCTCGCTGACCTCCTCGCGGGTCTCGCCCATGCCGAGGATCAGGTTCGACTTCGTGACCAGGCCGTAGTCGCGGGCCTCGGTGATGACCTTGAGCGAGCGGTCGTAGCGGAAGCCGGGGCGGATGCGCTTGAAGATGCGGGGGACCGTCTCGACGTTGTGCGCGAAGACCTCGGGGCGGGAGGAGAAGACCTCGGCGAGCTGCTCCGGGACCGCGTTGAAGTCGGGGGCGAGCAGTTCGACCTTGGTGCGGCCGGCCTCGCGGGACTCCGTCTGCTGGTGGATCTGGCGGACCGTCTCGGCGTACAGCCAGGCGCCGCCGTCCTCCAGGTCGTCGCGGGCGACGCCGGTGATCGTGGCGTAGTTGAGGTCCATCGTGACCACGGACTCGCCGACCCGGCGCGGTTCGTCGCGGTCCAGGGCCTCGGGCTTGCCGGTGTCGATCTGGCAGAAGTCGCAGCGCCGCGTGCACTGGTCGCCGCCGATGAGGAAGGTCGCCTCGCGGTCCTCCCAGCACTCGTAGATGTTGGGGCAGCCGGCTTCCTGGCAGACCGTGTGCAGGCCTTCGCTCTTCACGAGCGCCTGCATCTTCGTGTACTCGGGACCCATTTTCGCCCGGGTCTTGATCCACTCGGGCTTGCGCTCGATGGGGGTCTGGGCGTTCCGGACCTCCAGGCGCAGCATCTTGCGTCCGTCTGGGGTGACTGCGGACACATCGGCTCCCTGTAGCTTCGATTCTTCGGCGTACACCAGGGTACGCCCGTGATTTCAGGCCCCCGCCTTGAGGCCAACCTCAGAGCGGAAAGTCACATTCCCGGGTCAGGCGGTCGCCTTCTCGATCTCCCGCGGCTTCAGGTCCGCGTGTTCCAGTACGTCCTTCAGGTGCCGCTCGACGATCGGCAGGACCTCGTCGATCGTGACGTCCCGGCCCAGCTCGTCCGCCAGCGAGGCCACCCCGGCGTCGCGGATCCCGCAGGGGATGATCCGGTCGAACCACCTGTTGTCCGGGTTCACGTTCAGGGCGAAGCCGTGCATGGTGACGCCCTTGGCGACGCGGATGCCGATCGCGGCGATCTTGCGGTCCTCGCGGCGCTGGCCGGCGTTCGAGGGGGCGTACTCCGGGCCGTTCATCCGGGGGTCGAACTCCTCGTCGTGCAGCCGGGGATCGAAGTCCAGGGAGAGTCCGCCGAGCTTGGGGCGTTGCTCGACCGGATCGCCGAGCACCCACACCCCGCTGCGGCCCTCGACCCGGCTGGTCTCGACGCCGAACTCCGCGCACACCCGGATCAGCGCCTCCTCCAGGCGTCGTACGTGCGCGACGACGTCCACGGGGCGGGGCAGCTGCTGGATCGGGTAGCCGACGAGCTGGCCGGGGCCGTGCCAGGTGATCTTGCCGCCGCGGTCGACGTCGATGACGGGGGTGCCGTCGAGCGGGCGCTCGTTGTCCTGGGTGCGGCGGCCCGCCGTGTAGACCGGCGGGTGTTCGAGGAGCAGCACGGTGTCGGGGACCTCGTCCGCGAAGCGGGCCGCGTGCACCCGGCGCTGCTCGTCCCACGCCTCCTGGTACTCGACGGCGTCCGCGCCGAAGCCCATCCGGACGAACCGCAACTCACCCACGGCAAGCGCCTCCTCAGCAGCACCTATGAGTCGTAAGGCACGAAACATGCCTACGCCACTGTACGACCGACCACTGACAGCGCTCCGGGCGGCCGGGACCGTCAGCCCTACGACCAATCCTCACACGATCGGATGAATGCACGTCGGAATGTGCGACGGGATGCTTACGCTCCGCTACATTCGCGCCGTTCACGAGGCCAAAAGGGCTGCTCACAGGCAATCCGGGCAGACAGTGGCCGCATCGGCCTCTGTGAGGCCCGAAAGGCAGGAGACCGCACCGCAGATGACGGAACGACCCGCGCAGCGCACTCCCAACCGTCAGCTCGCCGCGCTCATCGCAGAAGCGGGGTTCTCCAACGCAGGTCTCGCCCGTCGCGTGGACCAGCTCGGTCTGGAGCACGGACTCGATCTCAGATACGACAAGACATCCGTCACCCGGTGGCTGCGCGGACAGCAGCCCAGAGGTACCACGCCCGCCCTCATCGCCGAGGTCTTCACCCGGCGGCTCGGCCGCCGGCTCACCGCCCAGGACCTCGGGCTCGACGCCTGCGCGCCGGTGTACGCCGGGCTCGAATTCGCCGCGACCCCCGAGGAGGCCGTCGACATCGTCAGCGGGCTGTGGCGCAAGGACTCCGGCAGCCACGCCGAACTGCGCAAGATCGCCTTCACCCCGGCCGGGCTCGTGGTGCCCAGCCGGGACTGGCTGATCGGCCGCGCCGACGACCGCGTCGGCCGCGCCGAACCCGCGAACCGGGTGCCCCCGCAGGGCCGCCCCGCCGTACCCCGCCAGCGCGGCCAGGCCGAGCGCGGCCCCGGCCAGAAGGTCACCGGCGGCGACATCTCCGCGCTCCGCTCGGTCGGCGAACTCTTCCGCACCCTCGACAACGCCTACGGCGGCGGCCACGCCCGCCAGGCCCTCGTGCGCTACCTGGAGCACGAGACCGAACCGATGCTGCGCGGCACCTACGGCGAGCAGACCGGCCGGCGCCTGTTCGCCGCGGCCGCCGACCTCACCCGGCTCGCGGGCTGGACGTCGTACGACATCGCCGCGCACGGGCTCGCCCAGCGGTACTTCGTGCAGGCGCTCCGGCTCTCACAGGCGGCGGGGGACCGGGCCTACGGCTCGTACGTGCTCATGACCATGAGCCGGCAGGCCGTCTACCTCGGGCACGGGCGCGAGGCCGTACAGCTCGCGCGGGTCGCGCAGCAGGGGGTCGGGACCAGCGCGCCGCCCGTCGTGCAGGCGCTGCTGCACTCCGTGGAGGCGCGGGCGCACGGGGTGCTCGGGGAGGTGCGGGCGTGCACGTCCGCGCTCGTCCGGGCCGAGCGCTCCCTCGAAACGGCGCGCGCCGGGGACGAAGTGCCGTACTGGGCGCGGTTCTTCGACGAGGCGCAGCTCGCCGACGAGTTCGGGCACGCGCACCGGGATCTGCAGCAGTTCCGGGCCGCCGCGCAGCACGCGGAGCGGTCGTTGCAGCTGCGCGCGCCCGCCTTCGCCCGGAGCCGGCTCTTCTGCCGGGTCGTTCTCGCCTCCGCCCGGCTCGGGCTCGGTGAGCTCGATCAGGCCTGTGCGTTGGGGGCGGAGGCGGCGGGGCAGGCCGTGGAGATGCGGTCGGTGCGGGCGGTCGAGTATGTGCGGGACTTCGAGCGTCGGCTCGAGCCGTACAAGGACGCGGCGCCGGTGCGGGGGTATCGCGACAAGGTCGCCGCGTTCGGGTGAGGTGGGCGCCGGGTGGGCGGGACAGTGCGGCTCCGTTGTGGCTGGTCGCGCCCACGCGGCGGAGCCGCATATCGATACAGCCCCGCGCCCCTTCGGGGGCGCTTCAGGCGGCCTGTGTTGTTGGCAGCGGGTCTGCCTGGTGCATTGAGCCCTCCGCGCCCAGGTCCGTCAGGATCGCCGTCGACGCCCGGTGTCCCGAGTGCAGCGCCCCCTGCACCGTGCTCGTGTCCCGGTGGTCGCCGCAGACGTACAGGCCGGCCAACAGGCGTACGGGGCGCCGTAGATCGTGCGGTGGGCGCATGACGGGCACGGCCGTGGCGGTGTGGTGGACGGCGAGGGTCTCCCAACGGGTGGTCGAGGTGCCGTAGAGGCGCGACAGGTGCATGCGTACGGCGGTCTCGACGTCCGGTGGGGGAGGGCCGAGGACCGTTGAGGAGACGAGTGCGCGGCCGGCCGGGGCGCGGCTCGGGTCGATCTCGCTGACGATCGCCGTGTGGGCGACCGGGCCGCCGCGGTCGGAGTCCAGGAGCAGGGCGGCTCCGGTCGCGGGCGGGTCGTCGGTCGTGTGGTGGACGACCGTCACCGGGTGGAAGTCGGGTACACGCAGGCCGGGCAGGAGTTCGGCCGCCGCGCGCGCGTCCGTCGCGACCAGGACCGCCCGGCAGTGGATCTCGCCGTGCTCGGCGGTGGTCACCGACGTCGTGGATACGGCCGTCACGCGTACGCCGGTGTGCACGGTGCCCGGCGGCAGCGCGGCGGCGAGCACCTCGGGCAGCATCTCCGCGCCGCCCTCCGGCAGGCACAGCCGCCCGCCCGCGAAGGCGCGCAGCGCGAGGTCCGCGCACCGGCTGGAGGTGGTCAACTCCGGGTCGCACAGCAGCGCGGCGAGCAGGGGGCGCAGGAAGCCGTCGACGGTGCGCGCGGGTACCCCGCGGGCGGCGAGTGCCTGCCCGGCGGCCAACTCGGGCCGGGCGAGGAGGCGTTCGACCGGCGTCGCCGCGAGGCGCGTCAGCGCGGTGCCGAGCCGGGCCTGGTCGACGGGGCCGCCGAGCGGGGCACCGGCCCGGGACCTGGGTATGGCCGAGGCCGTCCGGGCGACCGCGGTCCGGTCCTTGAGGGCGGGCCCGCCCCAGGAGGAGTCCGCACGGTCCCCGGGGGAGGCACCGGCCCGGTCGCCGAGTGTCGCCCCGATCCTTGAAAGGCCCTCCGTGCCTCCGGGTGCCGCCGCGGCCCAGGCGACGCCGCCGCGCCCCCTCGCCGTCGGGCCGCCCCAGAAGGAGCCCCTTCGTGTCGCCCCGCCCCACGCGGACCCCGTCCGTACCCTCGGTACCGCCGCCACCCGAGGGGCGCTCGCCAGGGCGCGTACCGCGTGGAGTGCGCCCCACGCGCTTCCTCCGGGCGCCGGGGTGCCCGCACGGTGGTGGCGGCCGTCGCTGTGGAGGAGGACCCCCGGCGCGAAGGGGCGCAGCACCAGGGCGTCGAGGCCCGGGGTCAGGCGTAGTTCGGGGTACGAGGTGGACAGGAACTGTCCGATCCGGTCGAGCCGGAACCCGTCGACCTTCTCGGTCGACATACGGCCCCCCACGTAAGGGGCGGCCTCCAGGACTGCGGTCGTTACTCCTGCGCTGATCAGCCGATGCGCCGCGGCGAGTCCGGCGACCCCGGCCCCCACGACGACTACGTCCGCCTGGTACGCGGGCTCAAGCACGTGCCCCTCCTCGAGGTTGCGCGGCCGGTGGAGACGTCATGCCCCCAACAGCCTCCAGGGATACCCGAGTTCGGGTCGAGGTTAGGGCCGTGATCGGTCAACGGGAGTCGCGCATACACAGGGCACGGTCGCACGGCGGTCGCATGCGGTCGCCGAGAGTCATCATCGGGCGTCAAACGCTCAGTACCGCGCGCCCGCCCTTCGCCCGCCCTTTAAAGCGCCGCCCGGATCGCCCCCTCGATCTCCGGGAACGCGAACGTGAACCCCGACTCCAACAGCCGCTTCGGCAGCACCCGTTGACTCCCCAGCACATCCCCCGACATCTCGCCGAGCACCAGCTTCAGCGCGGGCGCCGGGACCGTGAAGAGGGACGGGCGGCGCAGCACGCGGCCCATCGCCGCCGAGATCTCACGGTTCGTCTGTGGGTTCGGCGCGGTGAGGTTGAAGGGGCCGGACAGCCCGTCCGTGTCGATGAGATGCCGGATCGCGGCCACCTCGTCGTGCAGCGCGACGAACGACCAGTACTGCCGCCCGTTCCCGAACCGCCCGCCAAGTCCCGCCTTGTAGAGGGGGAACAGCTTGGCCCACGCGCCGCCCTCGCGCGCCACGACCAGCCCGGTCCGCGCGAACACCGTCCGTACGCCCGCCTCGCGCACGGGCGCCGTCGCCTCCTCCCACTCCGTGCACAGCGAGGGCAGGAAGCCGTCCCCGGGAGGCGCCGACTCGTCCACGGCACGGTCGCCCGTCTCGCCGTAGAAGCCGATCGCGCTGCCGTTCACCCACACCCGCGGCGGCCGGTCCAGTGCGGCCACGGCCTCCGCGAGGGCCGCCGTGCCGAGCACGCGGCTGTCGCGGACCGTCTTCTTGTAGGCGTCGGTCCAGCGGTGGTCGCCGACCCCGGCACCGGCCAGGTTGACCACGGCGTCGCAGCCGTCGAGCCCGGCCGCGTCGACGTACTGCCCCTCGGGGTCCCAGCACACCTCGTCCGCGGCCCGGGCGCCGTGCCGCACAAGGCGCACCACCTCGTGCCCGTCCGCGGTCAGGGACCGGACCAGTGCGCTGCCGATGAGACCGGAGGCGCCGGTCACCGCGATTCGCGAGCGTTCCATGGCGTCCATCCTGCCTCGTTGATCCATAAAAACCCCATGAGGACCACGCCGTCCGCCGCCGTAGGGTGGCTGGCATGTCCGAGCCGAACATACGCATCGCCCTGCCCGACGACGACGAGGAACTGGGCGCACTGGACCGCGCCACCTGGTCCCGCCTGCACGCCGTGATGCCGCTGCCGCAGCCGCCGTACGCCCCCTTCTTCGACGCTCGGCACGCGCCCGGGGACCATCTGGTCGCCGAGCTGGACCGGCGGATCGTCGGGTACATCCGGCTGGCCTTTCCCACCGAGCTGGCCTGCAACGCGCACGTCCGGCAGATCCAGGGGCTCGCCGTCTCCGACGAGGCGCGGGGACACGGGGTCGGCCGGGCGCTGGTGCGGGCGGCCGTCGAGGAGGCGCGGCGCCGGGGCGCCCGCCGGCTCACCCTGCGCGTGCTCGGGCACAACACCCCGGCCCGCAAGCTCTACGAGGCCGAGGGTTTCGCCGTCGAGGGCGTACTGCCCGAGGAGTTCCTGCTCGACGGGAAGTACGTCGACGACGTCTTCATGGGCCGCGCCCTCTGACGCAGGACCTGATCTATGACAGCTACGACGTGACCAGGTCGCCCGTGTCCACCTGGGCCGTCGCGGTCGCCGCGCGCCGCGCGTCCCCGGAGACCTCGTCGGCCGTCAGCACGTACCCCGTCTCGTCGTCCGAGGTGGAGCGGGCGAAGACCACGCCGTAGACCTTGCCGCCGGTCGTCAGGAGGGGGCCGCCGGAGTTGCCGGGGCGGACCGTGGAGCGGATCGAGTAGATCTCGCGGGTGACCGTCCCGTTGTTGTAGATGTTCTGGCCCGTCGCGTTCACGCGGTTGGCGACGGTCGCGGCCTGGAGGTTCAGGTCGCCGTCCTGCGGATAGCCGGCCACCACGGCCGAGTCGCCGCGCTCCGCGCTGTCGTCGAAGCTCAGCAAGGGCGCGGACAGCCCCGGCACGTACAGCACGGCGACGTCCTTCTGCGGATCGAAGAGGACCACCCGCGCCTCGTACGACCGCCCGACCCCGCCGATGCGGACGGTCGGGTCGTCGATGCCCGCCACCACGTGCGCGTTGGTCATCACGTGCTGCGGGGCGTACACGAAGCCGCTGCCCTCGCGGCCCTGGGTGCCCGAGGAGCCCTCGATCTTGACCGTGCTCCGCTTCGAGGCGTTCGTCGCGGCGGCGGTGACGCTGTCGCCGGTGGGCTTGGCGACCTCGGCCGTCGACTCGTTCTCGAACGGGTTGAAGACCTGTGGGAAGCCCGCCTCGGTGAGCGCGGAGGTGGCCCGCGAGAACCACGTCGGTGTCGTGTCCGGCATCAGCTTCTGCACGCTGCCCAGCAGCGTCGAGTCCTGGATCGCCGTCGTGACCGTCGCCGACGAGGACGCGCCCAGCACGCTCGCGGCCACCCACGCGACGATCATCACCGCCACCGAGTTCGCCGCCGCCCCGCCGATCCCGTCGGCCACCCGCAGCGGCCCCTGGTCCAGCTCCTTGCGCAGCTTCAGCGCGAGCCGCCCCGCCAGTTCGTGCCCGATCACCGCCGGGGCCAGCACGGTGAGCACGGCGGTCACCGTCGCCGTCGTCGTCCCCGGAGTCACCAGGTCCATCACCCACGGCAGCACCCACACGCCGATGACCGCACCGCCCACGAACCCGGCGAGCGACACACATCCGGCGACGAGGCCGCGCCGGTACCCCGACGCCGCGTAGGCGAGGATCACCAGCAACAACAGCAGGTCGAGCAGGTCCACGGAGCCGCCTTTCTCTCGGAACCCTTAGTACGCGAGGAACGGGTCCAGTGATCAGTCCCGCGTCAGTCACGCGCGCGTGATCCCCGGGAACCGATCACGCGTGCGTGTACCCCCAGAAACGTGCCGGACCAGGACGATGGTTCCACCGGGTGGCACAGCACACATCGCGGACTGAGCGTTTCCGGCCGAGAGTGTGACCATGCGTGTCCTGAGAAGAACGCCGGGTGCACGAAGACGACGGCTGCGGGGACGAATACCCCGCCCGCGGCGGATACCCCGCTCGGCCGTCGTCGTGCTGGCCTGTCTGCCCGGTCTCGCCGCCGTCCTGGTGCTCGCCCTGTGCGCGAACGGCATCGGACGCGAGGCCACGGCCGCCGCACGCCGCCCGGTCGCGGCCCGCCCCGCCGCGGTCCAGCACACCGCCGCCAAGCCGCGCATCGTCCCGCGCTCGGCCTGGCTGGACGCCCTCTCCCGGCACGCGCAACCGCCTCCGCGCTACGACGACAAGGTCGTCGCCGTCTTCGTCCACCACACGGACTCGCCGAACGGGTACGACTGCGCGGACGCGCCCCGCATCATCCGGTACCTGTACGCGGGGCAGACCGGGGTCCGGGACTGGGACGACATCGGGTACAACTTCCTCGTCGATCACTGCGGGACGATCTACGAGGGGCGGGCGGGGGGTGTCGACCGGGCCGTCACCGGCGCCCACACGCAGGGGTTCAATCACCGTACGGCGGGGATCGCGGCGATCGGGACGTTCACGGCGGGGATGGCGGTGCCGAAGGCGATGACCGATGCGATCGCCGCGCTGGCCGCGTGGAAGCTGGGGCTCGCGGATGTCGATCCGCGGGCGAAGGCGCGGCTGGTGTCCAGCAACAACCTCAGCCGGTACGCCAGCGGTACGACGGCGACGCTTCCCGCGTTGGCGGGGCACAAGGACGGCTATATGACGAGCTGTCCCGGGGCTGCGCTCCTGGCCCGTCTCCCGGAGGTTCGTGAGGTGGCGGCGCGGTTGCAAGGGCGTTGAATCGCCCCCGCCGCCCCTACCCGTCCCATCCCCGGGGGCTGCGCCCCCGGACCCCGCTCCGTTGGATGTCGGGTGCGGGTCTGTGGGGGCTGGGCGCGCCCACGCGGCGGAGCCGCAAATCGACACAGCCCCGCGCCCCGGGGTCTACCTGCGGGCGAGATAGACGCTCAACGCCCGTTGCAGGACCTTCCCTTGGCTTCCCACCGGGCGTTCCCATTCGCCCAGGTACTCCACTGCTCGGCCGCCCGCTCCCGTCTTGAAGAGGAGGCGGCCGACGAGGCGGTCCTCGGCGACGAGGGACGGGGTGATGGAGCGGAGGTCGTAGGTGTCGGCGCCCGAGTCCAGGGCCTCGCAGAGCATGCGCCACAACAGGAGGCTGCTGGGGCGGAGTTCGCGGCCGCGGCGGCCGGACGCGGGGTAGGAGTGCCAGACGCGGGGGCCGACGCCGATCATCAGGGCGGAGGACAGGACCTCGTCGTCGTACTCGGCCAGATAGATCCGCAGCCGGTCGGACTCCTCGGCGTTCAACGCCTGCCACATGCGCCGGAAGTAGTCCAGGGGGCGGGGCTTGAAGCCGTCGCGTTCGGCCGTCGCCCGGTACAGGCGGTGGAACGCGGGCAGGTCGTCGGCCGAACCCCAGAAGACCCCGACCCCGCCCGCTTCGGCCGTTTGCAGCGACCGCAACCAGTTGGGGGAGAGCGCGGCGCGCAGTTCGTTCACCGACCGCCCGGCCAGGGGGATTTGACACCCGTAACGCGGCTGGCCGAGCCCGAACCCGCTCCCGTCCTCCTCCTTGCACCGCCGCCACCCGAGGCGCCTGAGCCGCTCCGCCGCGTCCAGCGCGTAGCCGTCGATGCCGTCCGTGGGCAGATCCCGCAGATGCTGTACGGAGGGGTCGGCGACGCCCGCCGCGACGGTGGCCGCGTCCCAGTGCCGGACGACGAGCGGCGGGCCGATACGGACCGAGAACGCGCCCTCCTTCTCCAGGTGCGCGATCAGGGGGTCCAGGTACCGTTCCGGACGCTGGCTGTGCCAGTCGATCGCGGGCCCGTCGGGCAGGTAGGCGAGAAAGCGACCGGTGCCGGGGAACGCCCGGTACAGCACGAGCGCTACGGCGACCAGCGCATCGCCCTCGAACCAACCGACGCTCTCCGCCGTCCAGTCGGGCTTCACGCCGGCCCACTCGGGGATTTGGAGATGGCTCGCGTCCGGGTGCAGCCGGAGATGGTCGAGGTGCTCCTCGCGGGTGATCCCCTTCACGTACGGGCTGGTCATGGGCGCGACGCTCCTGTTCGGCGGCGGCCACCGTAAGCCGGGGTTCACCGGGCGGGTCAAGACTTCACTGCTGTGAACTCCGCCCCCACCTGCTTGCCGCGGCGGCCCTGTCCGGGTGTGACGCCCCACTGGCTCGCCATCGACGCGATCAGGAAGACGCCCCGTCCGCTCTCCGTATCCCAGTCGGGTTCGGTGTACCGGACGGGCAGTTCGGGCGAACGATCGGCGACGGCCACCCGAACCCCGCCTTCCGGGAGGGTGCGGAGGCGTGGTTCGCACTCCGGGGACTTCACGTGGCGGTGCACGGTGGCGAGCGTCTCGGTCACGCGGAGCGTCGCGCCGTCGGCGAGTTCGAAGTCGCCCTTCGGCACCGGCTCCAACTCCCGTGTCGCTCAACGGGATCGCCCTGGTGAGGGCCGGGTTGTCAAGGGTGTGTCATGAGGCGATCGGGCGGTCGGACAGGTGGGCCAGTTCCGTGAAGAACGCGCGGTAGAGCGGCTCGTCGGCGGTCCGGATCTCGACGGTGACGAGCAGGTGCTTGGAACTCGTCGTGCTCGCGTAGATCGGTTCGTCCAGTTCCTCGACGTGGCCGAAGTGCAGCCGGGTCAAGCCGCCCCTGCGCGCCTCGGCCCGCACCTTCAGCCAGCTCAACGGGGCCCGGTAGGAGCTGATGATGCGATTCCGCCGGAACAGCTCGATGATCCCGTGGTCGACCCGCAGTTGGACGGTGTCATGCTCGAAGACCTTGTGGTCGCACGCGGGTGGCTCCATGCCGGTGAAGATATCCGACCCCTCGGTCGGCCTCGATCGCCCCTCGATCGGCGCTCACAGGTTTCTCGCAGGCAACTCACCGAGTCCCCCGAGGCAAGCTCCCTATCGTCATGCACACGCACTGACTGGAGGTGGGGAAAATGAACAGCAGTCACTCCAACACCACGGAGAAGTCGGCCGGTTGGGCCAAGTCCGCTCGTGGCCCCTGGGCGGTGGTCTGCGCGGTCGCGACCGTGATCCTCGGCCCGGCCGCCGTCACGGCCTCCGCGCTCGACCAGGCCAACGCGGCCCCGATGCACCACGCGGTGCGGGCCGAGCAGACACAGGCCTACATCTCGACGGACACGACCCGCCGCCGGACCGCCGCGTAGGCAGCCGCAGTCGTCAGCGGGCGGCGACCAGTTGCTGGGTGCTGGTGACCGTGCCGTCGGCGTGCCGGGTGAGGCGGAGGACCAGGACGTGCCGGCGGTCGGCCGGCGCGGTCACATAGAGCGGCCGGCCCTTGTTCAGGCCGGGTGCCTTGAACTGCGCCCGGGACCCGAAGGCTCCGGCGGCGCTGTTGCAGCCCTCGGCCAGGGTGCGACCGAACGGGTCGTGGTCGTGCCGGGTGGCGTCGACGTCGTAGTCGACGAACCTGTCGTCGGGCTCGGCGACGGTCCCGACGTTCATCGTGACCCATGCGTGGACCTTCACGTCCGAGCAGACGGCGATGTCGCTGACCGCCTGCGGATCCGGGTCGTTGAGGTCCTTGCCCTCGGCGTCCTTCCCGACCAGCAACAGGGTGCCGCCCAAAGCGGCGACCGCCACGACGATGACGGCGGCACCGAGCAGAACCATCGAACGCGGGCGAACAATCGGGAACATGACCCCTCCGGGGGTGGACCGAGCGGACGGCGTTGTCGCTGCCGCTGTCTCCTCATAGGAGATCCACGGCAGGGCGGCCGTTGCGCCCGGAGTCGCTTCAAGACACCTCTGTGACACGTGAGTTGACACGCCGTTACGGGACGCCGGAGGGGGTGGAACGAGCGGGGCGGGCCCTAACTGCGGCCCAGGCCCAGGTACTTCTCGCCCGCCGGATCGATGTCCACGTTGAGGCCGTTCATGAGGCCGGCGAGCATCGTGTAGTACCCGACCGTCGTGATCAGTTCGACCAGTTGACGGTCGGTCAGATGCTTGCGCAGGGTGCCCAACGTGGCGTCCGTGAGCGTGTGCCGGGCCAGCAACTCCTCCGTCGCCGTCAGCAGCGCCGACTCGACCTCGTCGAACTCGCCGTCCTCCGAACGGAGTTCGACGACCGCCGCCAACTGGTCGAGGGTGAGCCCCGCGTGCAGCGCTATCGGGCGGTGCTGGACGATCTCGTAGGCGCAGTCCGTGTACGCCGCCACCGACATCACCACCAGTTCGCGCAGCCGTACCGGTATCGACGACCCGAGCACGGCCATGCCCAGCTCGATCGCCGGACCCGGCAGATCCGGGGCGTGGGAGAGCATGCGGAACGCGTTCAGCGGAGTGGGAAGCGCGTCCACGGCCTCGGCGGAACGCTCTGGGTACGGTATGGCAGCCACGGTGACCTCACTGGGATCCGGTCGGTCGAGCCGATCGACTCGACCCAGGGGCGGGCACCCATCGCAGTACCCCCGTCAGTCCTGTCGGAACCTCTCGCGCAGCTTCGGGAACCGTTCCGCCAGCACGGCCTCGCTCTCCAGGTTGAGCGGTGCGCCCAGCGGCTCGGCGGGCGGCGGCGGAATCCCCAGGTCGGGGGCGACGGCACCGGTCAGCTGCTCGTACGCCTCGTCCGCCGCGTACCCCAGTTCCTCCCCGTCGCCGTCGATCTCGTCGTCGAAGTCGTCGATGAGTTCCGCCAGCGAGTCCGGGTCGTGCACGGCACCCTCGTACACCTCACGGCCCTGACCGATCAGCCAGCACCGGAAGAAGTCGAACGCGTCGTCGCTCGCCCCGTCGAGCAGCACCCACGCGGCACCCCACAAGTCCCAGGTGTACGCGCGGTTGTAACGGGCCTCGAAATGCCGGGCGAAGTCCAGGACCAGCTCCGGGTCCAGCAGCAGCAGCCGGTCGACGAGCAGGTCGGCCTGCTCCTCGGGGTCGCCCTCGGCGGCCTCGCGGGTGGCGTCCACCAGCTCCCAGAACTCCGTCTCGTCCATCACGGGTCAAGCATCGGTCCTGGAGGGGTGGTGCGCACGTGGAGTGCAGCGGATTGTCACCTGGAGCGGGGCAGATCGTTATGGGCGGCGGTACAGCGCGGCCAGCCGCGACGCGTCGTCCGTGAAGCGCGCCCGCAGGCCCTCCGGTGCCAGTACCTCCACGTCCGGGCCGAGCCCCGCGAGCTGACCGTGTGCCACCTCCTCGGACTCCACCGGCAGGGTCACGGTCACCCACCCGTCGCCGTCGTCCGGCTTGCCCGCGACCTCCAGCGCCTCCCGCGCGGCGGCCCGATCGACGGCGTACGGCAGCCTCCGCACCCCGTCCGCCGACAGCCGCACCACGACCTCTGCCCGCAGGATCGACCGCGCGAACTGCTCCGCCCGCTCCTCCCAGAACGCGGGCAGGTCGAACTCCTCGTCCCGTACGAAGCGCTCGGCACCCGGCTCCACCGCCGTGAACCGGTCGACGCGATACACCCGATGCGCCTGGTACACCGGGGAGGAATCGTGGTCGGCGACCCGCGCGCACAGGTACCAGACCCCGGCCTTGAGGACGAGCCCGTACGGGTCCAGCTCCCGTTCGACTTCGACTTCGACTTCGGCGTCGGAGTCACCGCGCCGGTACCGCGCGACCAGCCTCCGGTCGTCCCACACGGCGTCCGCCACGGCGGGGAGCAGTTCGGGTGTCCTGGGCTCCGCGAACCAGCCAGGTGCGTCGAGATGAAACCGCTGGGCCGCCGCACGTGAGGCATCCGACAGGGAGGGCATCAGCGCCGCGGACACCTTCAGCCGGGCCGCCGAGGCCGCGTCCTCCAGCCCCATCTCGCGCAACGCCCCCGGCACCCCGCTCAGGAACAGCGCCTCGGCCTCGCTGCGGGCCAGCCCGGTCAGCCGGGTCCGGTACCCACCGACGAGCCGGTACCCGCCGGCCCGCCCCCGGTCCGCGTACACCGGGACCCCGGCCTCCGACAGCGCCTGCGCGTCCCGGGTGACGGTCCGCTCGGAGACCTCCAGCTCGCGGGCGAGTTCGGCGGCGGTCATGGAGGCACGGGACTGAAGCAGCAACACCATCTTGATCAGCCGGGCAGCACGCATCCCTTCATGATGAGGGATCTCGCCCCCGCCGCCCCTACCCGTCCCATCCCCCAGGGGCTCCGCCCCTTCAACCCGGCTGGGGCTCCGCCCCAGACCCCGCCCCGGGGGCCGGCCCCCGGACCCCCGCTCCTCAAACGCCGGAGGGGCTGGATTGTCGGCGGACGAGCTGAAAGTGCGGGAGGGGCCGGATTGTTGGCGGACGGCTGAAAATGCTGGACGGGCCGAGATGTTGCCGACCGGAGCTTTGAAGCAGCGGTTCGCATCTCAGCCCGTCCGGCGTTTGAGGACGAGGCCGTTCAGGCCGAAGGGGGGTTTGGGGGCGCAGCCCCCAAGGACGGGACGGGTAGGGGCGGCGGGGGCGAGAAAAAGGCCCCTACAGCCCGTAGCGCTCGCGCGCCTCCTTCACCGACGTCGCCTTCACTTCTCCGCGCCGCGCCAGCTGGGCGAGCGCGGCGACCACGATCGACTCCGCGTCGACGCCGAAGTAACGCCGAGCCGCGTCACGCGTGTCCGACAGGCCGAAACCGTCCGCACCCAGCGACGAGTAGTCCTGCTCGACCCACTGCGCGATCTGGTCGGGAACCTGCCGCATGTAGTCGGAGACCGCGAGGACAGGCCCCTCGGCCCCCTGGAGCGCCTGCCGCACGTACGGCACCCGCTCCTCACCCCGCAGCAACGCCGCGTCCGCGTCCAGCGCATCGCGCCGCAGCTCGGTCCAGGACGTCGCCGACCACACATCGGCCGCGACGCCCCACTCCTCGGCAAGCAACTGCTGCGCCTTCAACGCCCAGTGGATCGCCGTACCGGAACCGAGCAGCTGAATGCGCGCCGCGTTGGCAGCCGGCGAAAGGCCGGCGGACTCCGCCGTGTTGAAGCGGTAGAGGCCCTTGACGATGCCCTCGTCGATGCCGAGGCCGGCCGGCTTGGCGGGCTGGGGGATCGGCTCGTTGTAGACGGTGAGGTAGTAGAAGACGTTCGAGTCCTCGCCCGGGGCCGCCTCGCCGTACATGCGGCGGATGCCGTCCTTGACGATCGCCGCGACCTCGTACGCGAACGCCGGGTCGTACGACAGCGCGGCCGGGTTCGTCGCCGCGATCACGGGGGAGTGACCGTCCGCGTGCTGAAGGCCCTCGCCCGTCAGCGTCGTACGGCCCGCCGTCGCGCCGACGAGGAAGCCGCGCCCGAGCTGGTCGCCGAGCTGCCACATCTGGTCGGCCGTGCGCTGCCAGCCGAACATCGAGTAGAAGATGTAGAAGGGGATCATCGCTTCGCCGTGCGTCGCGTACGACGTCGACGCGGCGATGAAGTCCGCCATCGAACCGGCCTCGGTGATCCCCTCGTTGAGGATCTGGCCGTTCTTGGCTTCCTTGTAGTACATGAGCTGGTCGCGGTCGACCGGCTCGTACGTCTGGCCCTTCGGGGAGTAGATCCCCAGCGAGGGGAACAGGCTCTCCATGCCGAACGTCCGTGCCTCGTCGGGCACGATCGGCACCCAGCGCTTGCCGGTCTCCTTGTCGCGGACCAGGTCCTTGACGAGCCGTACGAACGCCATCGTCGTAGCGACGTTCTGGGTGCCGGAACCCTTGTCGAAGGACGCGAACGTCTTGTCGGCGGCGGCGGGCAGCGCGGCGAGGGGGTGCGTGCGGCGGGCCGGGGCGGGACCGCCCAGAGCGGCGCGGCGCTCCTGGAGGTAACGGACCTCGGGGGAGTCGGCGCCGGGGTGGCCGTACGGGACGACTCCGTCGATGAAGTCGCTGTCCTTGATGGGGAGTTCGAGCAGGTCACGCATCTGCTTGAACTCGTCCGTCGACAGCTTCTTCATCTGGTGGTTGGCGTTCTTCGACGCGAAGCCCTCGCCGAGCGTGTGGCCCTTGACCGTCTGCGCCAGGATGACCGTCGGGCCGCCCTTGTGCTCTACGGCCGCCTTGTACGCGGCGTACACCTTGTTCGCCTCGTGACCGCCGCGCGAGAGGTGGAAACACTCGAGGATCTTGTCGTCGCTCAGCAGCTTCGCGAGCTCGACGAGCGCCGGGTCCTTGCCGAAGAAGTCCTCGCGGATGTAGGCGGCGCCACGCGTCTGGTACGTCTGCACCTGGGCGTCCGGTACCTCGCGCAGGCGTCGTACGAGCGCGCCCGTGGTGTCGAGCTGGAACAGCTCGTCCCAGGCGTTGCCCCACAGGGACTTGATGACGTTCCAGCCGGCGCCGCGGAACTGGGCCTCCAGCTCCTGCACGATCTTGAAGTTCGCGCGGACCGGGCCGTCGAGGCGCTGGAGGTTGCAGTTGATGACGAAGGTCAGGTTGTCCAGACCCTCGCGGCTCGCCAGTGCGAGTGCCGCCGTCGACTCGGGCTCGTCCATCTCGCCGTCGCCGAGGAATGCCCAGACGTGGGACTCGGAGACGTCCTTGATGCCGCGCGCGGTGAGGTAGCGGTTGAAGCGCGCCTGGTAGATCGCCGAGAGCGGGCCGAGGCCCATCGACACCGTCGGGAACTCCCAGAGCCAGGGCAGGCGCCGCGGGTGCGGATACGACGGGAGGCCGTTGCCGCCCGCCTCCTGGCGGAAGTTGTCGAGGTGCGCCTCACTCAGACGGCCGTCGAGGAAGGCGCGGGCGTAGATGCCGGGGGAGGCGTGGCCCTGGATGTAGAGCTGGTCGCCGGAGCCCGGCGCTTCCTGCGATTCCTTGCCCTTGAAGAAGTGGTTGAAGCCGGTCTCGTACAGCCAGGCCGCGGACGCGAAGGTCGCGATGTGGCCGCCGACGCCGTGTTTCGCGCCGCGGGTCACCATCGCCGCCGCGTTCCAGCGGTTCCACGCGGTGATCCGGCGCTCCATCGCCTCGTCGCCGGGCGCGGACGGCTCGGCGGCGGTCGGGATGGTGTTGACGTAGTCCGTCTCAAGCAGCTTGGGCAGCGCGAGGCCGTTGCCCTCCGCGCGCTCCAGCGTGCGGCGCATCAGGTATGCGGCACGGTGCGGGCCCGCAGCCTTCGTGACGGCGTCCAGGGAGGCCTGCCATTCGGCGGTCTCCTCGGGGTCGCGGTCCGGGAGCTGGTCGAGCTCGCTCGGCTGGATGGCGTAGGGGTCGGTCATAACGCCGCCTTCCTCGGTCGAAGGGGGGTTCCCTCATCGGCAAGGGGATTTCGGGGGTGCCCTTGGTCTTTGGCAGGACAGGGCGGCGGGCCCTTGTAGGAGCCCGTCGGTGACTGTAACTCCCTGATCGATGATCGATCAAAGGTTCCCGGGCAAAATATCTTGATTACGAGAAAGTCGGCACGGCGTGCCTTTTGTGGGGGCACCGGGTGCCGTGTTTTTCGCCGGTTTCTGAGGAGTTTTCGCAGGTGAGCATGGCTGCGCTCGGCTGCGTCACGGGCGCGGCGCGCAGCCCAGCACGTGCGCCTTCACCAGCTCCGCGATCCGCGGATCCCGGCGCCGGAACGCGGCCACCAACTCCTCGTGCTCCTCCGCGTACGACTGCTGGACCGTCCCCAGCCAGCGGATCGACAGCGCCGTGAACACCTCGATGCCGAGGCCCTCCCAGGTGTGCAGCAGAACCGAGTTGCCGGCGGCGCGGACCAGCTCACGGTGGAAGCCGACGGTGTGCCGGACCTGGCCGGTGCCGTCCGCGTTCCGGTCGGCCTCGTACAGCGCGGCGACATGCGGCTCAAGGGCCGAGCAGTCCTCGGCCAGCTTCCCGGCCGCCAGCTCCGCCGCGATCGCCTCCAGACCGGCCCGCACCGGGTAGCTCTCCTCCAGGTCGGCCGCCGTGAGATTCCGTACGCGTACGCCCTTGTTCGGCGCGGACTCGATCAGCCGCAGCGACTCCAGCTCGCGCAACGCCTCCCGCACCGGCGTCTGGCTGACCTCCAGCTCCGTCGCGATCCGCCGCTCCACGATCCGCTCGCCCGGCTTCCAGCGGCCGCTCACGATCCCCTCCACGATGTGCTCGCGGATCTGTTCGCGCAGCGAGTGGACGACGGGCGCGGTCATGAGAGCTCCTTAAGGGCGTTTGACGTTTAGACAATAAGGCCGCACGCCCGCTCGGGAGGGGTGCACGGGGGCGCTTTCATGCAGGTGAGACGAGACTTACACGCTGGTGGGGCGATAGGCGCGGGTGCCCCGCGGGGCGTCGGGGCGCCATGAACTGGGGAGTTCGAAGCGGGGCCCGGGGTCCCGGGCCGGTGGCGGTGGAGTGACCGGCTGTCGACCGGCGCTCACTCCGGCGTGCGGTCGGACGGGCACCGTGCGGGTCGCGGATCGTCGCCGACACCCCGCCCCCGGCGCGCCCGCGTCTTCGTGAGACCGGACGGCGCCCAGGAGTTCGGCCGAGTCGGCCGGGGTCGGCTGTGCGCCCCGCCGGCGGCCACACCGGCGCCGGCACCCGACGGGATCGTACGCCGGGATGCTCAGCGGCATACGAGCTGCCGCGCGCCCGGGAAACGCGCGGTGCCCCCGCCCGGAAGGTTCCGGAACGGGGGCACCGTACAAAACAACAGGCCAGCTGGCCGGCGAGTCGGCTACAGGCCGAGCTCGACCTCGAACTCGCCCGCCTCCAGGATCGCCTTGACCGCCGTCAGGTAACGGGCGGCGTCCGCGCCGTCCACCAGGCGGTGGTCGTAGGAGAGGGTCAGGTACGTCATGTCGCGGACGCCGATGACCGTGCCGTCCTCGGTCTCGATGACCGCCGGGCGCTTGACCGTGGCGCCGATGCCGAGGATCGCGACCTGGTTCGGGGGCACGATGATCGTGTCGAACAGGGCGCCGCGCGAACCGGTGTTGGAGATGGTGAAGGTCGCGCCGGACAGCTCGTCCGGGGTGATCTTGTTCGCCCGGACCTTGCCCGCGAGCTCGGCGGTGGCCTTGGCGATACCGGCGATGTTCAGGTCGCCCGCGTGCTTGATGACCGGGGTCATCAGGCCCTTCTCGGAGTCCACCGCGATACCGACGTTCTCGGTGTCGAAGTAGGTGATCGTGCCCTCTTCGACGTTGATCCGGGCGTTGATGGCCGGGTGGGCCTTCAGCGCCTGGGCCGCCGCCTTCACGAAGAACGGCATCGGGGAGAGCTTGACGCCCTCGCGCGCGGCGAAGGAGTCCTTGGCCTGGGTGCGCAGGCGCATCAGGCGCGTGACGTCGACCTCGACGACCGAGGACAGCTGCGCCTGCTCGTGCAGCGCCTTGACCATGTTGTCGCCGATGACCTTGCGGATGCGGGGCATCTTGACGGTCTGGCCGCGGAGCGGGGAGGCCTCCAGGACGGGGGCCTTCTTGGCCGTGGCGGCCGGAGCGGCGGCAGCGGCCGGAGCCGGAGCCGCAGCGGCGGCCTTCGCGGCCTCGGCGGCGGCGATGACGTCCTGCTTGCGGATACGGCCGCCGACGCCGGTGCCCTTGACGGTGGACAGGTCCACGCCGTTCTCGGAGGCGAGCTTGCGCACCAGCGGGGTGACGTAGGCGCCGTCGTCCGTGGCCTGCGCGGCGGCGGGCGCCGGAGCGGCCGGGGCCACCGGAGTCGCGACCGGCGCGGGGGCCGGGGCGGCGGGGGCGACCGGAGCCGGAGCGGCGGCGACCGGAGCGGGCGCCGGAGCCGGGGCGGGCGGTGCGACCGGAGCCGCGGGGGCCACCGGCGCGGGGGCCGGAGCCGGAGCGGCAGCCGCCGGAGCGGGCGCCGGGGCGGCCGGAGCCGGGGCGGCCGCCGGAGCGGCACCCGGGGCGCCGACGACGGCGAGCTTGGCGCCGACCTCGGCGGTCTCGTCCTCGCCGACCAGGATCTCCAGCAGGACGCCGGCGACCGGGGAGGGGATCTCGGTGTCGACCTTGTCGGTCGAGACCTCCAGGAGGGGCTCGTCCTCGGCGACCTCTTCGCCGACCGCCTTCAGCCAGCGGGTGACGGTGCCCTCGGTGACCGACTCGCCCAGTGCGGGCAGCACGACGTCGGTACCGGTGGCGCCGCCTGCCGGAGCGGCGGGCGCCTCGGCGGGGGCGGCCGGGGCGGGAGCCGGAGCCGCGGGGGCCTCGGCGACCGGGGCCGGGGCCGGAGCGGCCGGAGCCGCCTCGGGCTCGGCGGCCGGGGCGGGGGCGGCCGCGGGGGCGCCCGTACCGTCGTCGATCACGGCCAGCTCGGCGCCGACCTCGACGGTCTCGTCCTCGGCCACCTTGATGGAGGCCAGCACACCGGCGACGGGCGAGGGGATCTCGGTGTCGACCTTGTCGGTCGACACTTCGAGCAGCGGCTCGTCGGCCTCTACTCGCTCGCCCTCGGCCTTCAGCCAGCGGGTGACAGTGCCCTCGGTGACGCTTTCACCGAGCGCCGGAAGGGTTACGGAAACCGCCATGGTTTCGGTTGCTCCTTACGAATTGCGGAAGTCTGTGTCGTCGTCCGACCGAGGGGGTCAGTCGTGGGAGTGGAGAGGCTTGCCGGCCAGTGCCAGGTGGGCCTCTCCGAGCGCCTCGTTCTGCGTCGGGTGGGCGTGGATGAGCTGGGCGACCTCGGCGGGCAGCGCTTCCCAGTTGTAGATCAGCTGGGCTTCGCCGACCTGCTCGCCCATGCGGTCGCCGACCATGTGGACGCCGACCACGGCACCGTCCTTCACCTGGACGAGCTTGATCTCGCCGGAGGTGTTGAGGATCTTGCTCTTGCCGTTGCCCGCGAGGTTGTACTTCAGAGCGACGACCTTGTCCGCGCCGTAGATCTCCTTGGCCTTGGCCTCGGTGATGCCCACGGAGGCGACCTCGGGGTGGCAGTACGTCACCCGGGGGACACCGTCGTAGTCGATCGGAACGGTCTTCAGACCGGCCAGACGCTCCGCCACCAGGATGCCCTCGGCGAAGCCGACGTGCGCGAGCTGGAGCGTCGGGACCAGGTCACCGACGGCGGAGATGGTCGGGACGTTCGTCCGCATGTACTCGTCGACCGTGACGTAGCCGCGGTCGATCGCGACGCCCTGCTCCTCGTAGCCGAGACCGGCGGAGACCGGGCCGCGGCCCACCGCGACGAGCAGCAGCTCGGCCTCGAACTCCTTGCCGTCGGCGAGGGTGACCTTGACACCGTTCTCGGTGTACTCGGCCTTCGAGAAGAAGGTGCCCAGGTTGAACTTGATGCCGCGCTTGCGGAACGCGCGCTCAAGAAGCTTGGAGGAGTTCTCGTCCTCAAGAGGAGCGAGATGCTTCAGGCCCTCGATGATCGTCACGTCGGCGCCGAAGGACTTCCACGCGGAGGCGAACTCCACGCCGATGACACCGCCGCCCAGGATGATCGCGGACTGCGGGACGCGGTCCAGGACGAGGGCGTGGTCCGAGGAGATGATCCGGTTGCCGTCGATCTCCAGGCCCGGCAGCGACTTCGGCACGGAGCCGGTCGCCAGCAGGACGTGGCGGCCCTGGATGCGCTGGCCGTTGACGTCGACGGAGGTGGGGGAGGAGAGCCTGCCCTCACCCTCGATGTAGTGCACCTTGCGGGATGCGATCAGACCCTGGAGTCCCTTGTACAGGCCCGAGACCACGCCGTCCTTGTACTTGTGGACGGCCGGTACGTCGATGCCCTCGAAGGTGGCCTTGACGCCGAACTGCTCGCTCTCGCGGGCCTGGTCGGCGATCTCGCCCGCGTGGAGCAGGGCCTTCGTGGGGATGCATCCTCGGTGCAGGCAGGTGCCGCCGACCTTGTCCTTCTCGATCAGGGCGACGTCCAGACCCAGCTGGGCCCCGCGCAGCGCCGCGGCGTACCCGCCACTACCACCGCCGAGGATCACTAGGTCGAAAACGGTGCTGGCGTCGTTCGCCACGTCACGTCCTCCATGCATGTGCGCCACGCCGGTCGGCGACGACCGGTCGGCGGCTGGTGTCCGGCCGCTCTTTCTTCGGCCCTGTGGTGGGGGCCCTGTCCTGCCGAGCCCATCTTCGCACTTGTCAGCAGCCAACGAGACGCCGGGCCGGGGTGTGAGTCACCACACGCTCACTTGAGAGCAGGGGCTGAGGCGACCTACCCAGGGGCGCGGGGCTGTATCGATATGCAGCTCCGCTGCGGGGCGCGACCAGCCACAGCCGGCCCGCAGCCGCCCGCGCCCCTCAGGCATCGAGCTATTGGGCGAACGTCAGCCCAGGTCACCCGCAGCAGTCAGCTCCGCAAGCCGCACCAACGTCCGCACCGCAGACCCGGTCCCACCCTTGGGGGTGTAACCGAACGGACCGGACTCGTTGAACGCAGGACCCGCGATGTCGAGGTGCGCCCAGGCGATCCCCTCACCGACGAACTCCTTCAGGAACAGCCCGGCGACGAGCCCCCCACCCATCCGCTCACCCATGTTCGCGATGTCGGCGGTGGAGGAGTCCATCCCCTTGCGCAGGTGCTCCGGCAACGGCATCGGCCACGACGGCTCGCCGACCTCGTCGGCCGCGTCCACGATCGCCGCCCGGAACGCGTCGTCGTTCGCCATCACACCGAACGTCCGGCTGCCGAGCGCCAGCATCATCGCGCCGGTCAGCGTCGCCACGTCCACGATCGCGTCCGGCTTCTCCGCCGACGCCGCCCACAGCGCGTCCGCGAGGACCAGCCGGCCCTCGGCGTCCGTGTTGAGGACCTCGACGGTCTTGCCGCTGTACATGCGCAGCACGTCACCGGGACGGGTCGCGGAGCCGGACGGCATGTTCTCGGCGAGCGCCAGCCAGCCGGTGATGTTGACGGCGAGGCCCAGACGCGCGGCGGCGACGACCGCGGCGAACACGGCGGCGGCACCGCTCATGTCGCACTTCATCGTCTCGTTGTGCCCGGCCGGCTTGAGCGAGATGCCGCCCGAGTCGTACGTGATGCCCTTGCCGACGAAGGCCAGGTGCTTGGTGGCGTCGGCGTGCGTGTACGACAGCTTCACCAGGCGCGGACCGGCCGCGGAACCGGCGCCGACGCCGAGGATGCCGCCGTAGCCGCCCTTCTCCAGGGCCTTCTCGTCGAGCACCTCGACCTTGATGCCGTGCTCCTTCGCCGCGGTCTGCGCGACGGCGGCGAAGGCCTCCGGGTCGAGGTCGTTCGGCGGGGTGTTGATCAGGTCGCGGGCGCGGTTGAGCTCCTCGGTGACCGCGAGCGCACGCTCCACGGCCGCCTTGTACTCCTTGTCGCGCGGCTTGCCGCCGAGCAGGGCGACCTCGGCGAGGGGGGCCTTGCCCTTGGCGTCCTTGCCGCTGTCCTTGTACGCGTCGAAGGAGTACGCGCCGAGCAGCGCGCCCTCGGCGATCGCGCCGGCGTCGGCGGCGTCGGCGAGGGGGAGCGCGAAGGCGGCCTTCTTGGCGCCGGTGAGCGCGCGGGCGGCGACACCGGCGGCCCGGCGCAGCGCCTCGGCGCCGTACGCCTCGCCCTCCTCGGGCTCGGTGCCGAGCCCCACCGCGAGGACGAGCGGGGCCTTGAAGCCGGCCGGTGCGGGCAGCTTCGTGATCTCGCCTTCGGCACCGGAGGCGCCCAGGGTCTCCAGGACGCCGGCGAGCCTGCCGTCGTACGCCTTGTCCACGGCGTCGGCGCCCGGTGCGACGACCGGGCCCTTGCCGCCCTTGCCGACACCGATCACGATCGCGTCGGCCCGCAGGCCGGGCGCCGCGGCGGTGCTGAGAGTGAGAGCAGTCACAGTGGTGAATTCTCGCTTCCGATGTGGAGTTGCTGTGGTCGAGCGGGGTGGGTCGACCGGGCCCGACAGCCGACCCTATTTCCGACCTGCGGCGGCGGTGGGCATAGGGGGCTGGTGGAGCGCCCAGGACGAGCGTACGCGCGTGTGTGTCGTGGCTCATTCGCGCGGGGGGTTCACCTGTTCCCGCGAGGGGTTCACCCGTCGGAAGCGGAGTGGCCACTTCTCGATCCTCACCCTGGATGTCCTGCGCCACACTCGTGAGGTTCATGTGGGCGACATGCTCATCGATTTGCATGACTTCCACGGATCCTCCGCGAGACGACCACAGGGGGGATCGCTTGGGGGAGGGGCGACATGGCACAGAGAACGCACAGGTGGAGAACCGGGGCCGCGGTACTGGCGGCCGCGGGACTGCTCGTGCTGGGCCTTGGGGCACCCGGCGCGGCGGCCGCCGACGAGCCGCGCATCGATCTCAAGGTGCTGGTGGTGGACAACGGAGACAGCCCCGTCGAGGCCATCGCCGCCCAGCTGAAGAGCGAAGGCATTCCGTACACGACTGTGAACCTGAACGACCCGGGCCGCCCCACGATCGACGCCGCCTTCCTCAGCGACACGGTCGACGGCACGCCCCGCGCCAAGTACCAGGGCGTCGTCCTGCCCAACGAGGCGCCGTTCGGCACGAGTTCGGCGGAACAGACCGCGCTCGACGCCTACGAGACGACGTACGGCATCCCTCAGGTCGACGCCTACACGTGGGCGCACCCGGAGGTCGGTCTCGACTACGCCGCCTACTCCGGGGCACTCGACGGGCATGAGGCGGATGTCACCGCCGACGGCCGGGCGGGCTCTTTCGGCTATCTCGACGGGCCGCTCACGTTCGAGGACAACTCCTTGTCCGTGCAGGAGAGTTACGGCTTCGTGGCCACGCCAAGGACCGGTTTCACGAGCTACGTCGACACCGCCGTACCGGGTGGCACCGGGCGCGGCAGCCTGGTCGGCGAGTACGCGCACGACGGGCGCCGCGAACTGGTGCTGACCTTCGCGTACAACCAATACCAGCAGCAGTTCCGGGTGTTGGCGCGCGGCATCGTCGAATGGCTGACTCAGGGCGTGCACCTGGGCCAGGCGCGCAACTATTTTTCGGTGCATGTCGACGACGTCTTCGCGCCCGACGACCGCTGGGACACCGAGCTCAACTGCACGCCCGGCGACTACGACTGCGCGGCGGGCGAGGGCTCGACCGCCACGCCGATCCGGATGACCGCGGCCGACGCGGCGTACGCGGCCCGGTGGGAGCAGGACCACGGCTTCACCCTTGACCTGGCCTTCAACGCGGGCCTGGGCGAGGACTGGAAGAGCGAGAACGGCGGCACGGACGCCCTCACCGACCAACTCCTCGCCGACAAGGCCGACTTCCGCTGGATCAACCACACGTACACGCACGAATTCCTCGGCTGCGTCCAGGACTTGACGACCGTGCCCTGGAGCTGCGCGAAGAACGCCGACGGTACGACCCAGTACATGAGCCGGGCCGACATCTCCGCGGAGATCGCCAACAACTACGACTGGGCGCTGACGAACGGCCTTCCGGTCGAGCGGGACGAGCTGGTCACCGGCGAGCACTCGGGCCTCAAGACGCTGCCGCAGCAGCCCGACGACAACCCGAACCTGGCCGGCGCCCTCGCCGACAACGGCATCACCTGGACGGCCTCCGACCACTCCCGCGAGAGCGACCAGCGGGCCGTCGGCGACGCGCTCACCGTGCCCCGCTACCCGATGAACGTGTACTACAACGCGGGCACCAAGGCCGAGATGGCCGACGAGTACAACTGGATCTACACCTCCACGGCCGACGGCGGCAGCGGAGTCTGCGAGAACAACCCCGACTCCACCTGCCTGCCGGCCCCGTTGGACACCGCCACCGGCTACGACGACTACATCGTCCCGCAGGAGGTGGCCACCGACCTCGGCCACGCCATCAGCAACGACCCGCTCCCGCACTACGCGCACCAGTCCAACCTGGCCGAGGACCGCGTCCTCTACCCGGTCCTGGACAAGGTCCTCGCCGGATACCAGGCGCTGTTCGCCGACAACACCCCGCTGGAGAACCCGCGGGAGAGCGCGATCGGCACCGAACTCCAGAACCGCGCCGCCTGGCGGACCGCCGTCACGAACGGAGATGTCGAGGCGTACCGGATCGGCACCACCGTCACCGTCAACACCCCCACCGGGATCCAGATCCCGCTGACCGCACCCGAAGGGACCACCAAGCAACTGCCTCTCGGCACCACCGCGTTCGGGACGCCGTACGCGGGAGAGCGCTCGGCCTGGACCACGCCGGAGCTTACGCAGACCGCTCTCACGCTGAACCTGCCCGCCTGACCCCACGACAGCGCAGCGCAGCCAGCCATCGCGCACACTCCGGCCACCACCGACCGGCCGGGGTGTGCGCCAGAGCCGTCCACAGTTCCGCAGGGGGGAACTCGCATGATGCGTACCGGCCGTCATGTCACCATGCTCACCGAAGGCACCTATCCGCACGTCCACGGCGGAGTCAGCACCTGGTGCGACCAACTCGTCAAGGGCATGCCCGAGGTCGACTTCCACATCCTGTCGCTCACCGGCAGCGGTCGCGAACCCGTGACCTGGGAGCTGCCGTCCAACGCCTACCGCCACACGTCCGTGCCGACCTGGGGCCCACGCCCCGGCCGTAAACGCGGCCTGTTCGGCGCCGCCCGCCGCCGCTTCGTCGACTCCTACGAGCGGTTCCTGCTCTCCTTCCTCGACCCCGAGGCGCACTGCGACTTCGGCGAGAGCCTCTACGACCTGGCCCGACTGGCCCGCGACGGACGCCTGTCGGCGGCCCTGCGCACCGAGACGGCGCTGCGCTCGCTGATGTGGATCTGGACGATGCCGCATCTGGCAACAGCCGCCGCCCGCCCCACAGTTCACGACGCGCTCACCGCAACGGACCTGCTGGAGCACGCACTTCGCCCGCTCGGCGTCCGCATCCCCGAGGACTGTGTCGCGCACGCCGTCAGCAGCGGCCTGGCGACCCTGCCCGCGCTCGCCGCGAAGAAGCTCGACGGAGTGCCCTTCCTCCTCACCGAGCACGGCATCTACCTGCGCGAGCGCTACCTCGGCTACCGCCGCGACGGCCAGCGCTGGCCCGTGAAGGCCTTCATGCTCGGCTTCTACCGCGAGTTGAACTCCCACGGCTACAAGGCCGCCGACCTGATCACCCCGTGCAACCAGTACAACCGCCGCTGGGAGGAGCGCGGTGGCGCCGACGCCGACAAGATCCGCACGGTCTACAACGGCGTCGACCCGGCCGCTTTCCCGCACGCAGGGCCCGAGCCGGAAATCCCCACCCTCTCCTGGTGCGGCCGCGTGGACCCCATCAAGGACCTCGAAACACTTCTACGCGCGTATGCCTCCGTTCGCGCCGAAATGCCCGAAACCAGGCTGCGGTTGTTCGGCCCGGTCCCGGCCGGCGGCGAGGCCTACCGCACCAGACTCGAAAAGCTGGCCGCCGAGTTGGGCGTCACCGACGGGGTCACCTTCGAGGGCCGCATCAGCGAGGTCTGGCGCGCGTACGCGGCCGGTCACGTAGTCATGCTGTCCTCGATCTCCGAAGGTTTCCCCTTCTCCATCATCGAGGCCATGTCCTGCGGCCGTACGACCGTCTCGACCGATGTCGGCGGAGTGAGCGAGGCCGTCGGCGACACCGGCCTCGTGGTCCCGCCGCGCGAGCCGGAGAAGATGGCCGCCGCCGCCCTCACCCTCCTGCGTGACGACGAACTCCGCCTGAAATTGGGTGAGTTGTCTCGCCAGAGGGTTATTGAGCGCTTCACGTTGCGTCGGTCCGTGGATAATTTCCGGACTATTTACCAGGAGCTCGCGGGCCGCCCCGAGGTGTACGAGCCCACGGTCGAGACCGTCGCCGACTGGACCGCCGAACTGCGCGATCCGTGGTACAAGGCCGTCGCCACGGACGGAACCGACTGGTGACCGGTTCCATCTGGCTGCCGCCGGGGGCGCGTTCGGACACCGTCCCCGGCGTCCCCAGGCAACGCCCCTCGCCGAGCTGGGCCGAGCCCGACCCGATCGACCAACTCGCCGAACGCCTCGACGAGTTCGTCGCCGCGGCCGTGCACCCCGACGAGATCGCCGCCCTCCTGGAGTCCGACGGCATGTCGGACGACCAGATACGCGTGCGGTACGGCGTCAAGAACTCCTTCGCCCTGGCGGAGGAGTTGTACGACCGGGTCGCCCGCCGCTTCCCCGAACCCGACGGCCCCGTCCACGATCCCTGGCAAGTAGGCCTGCTCGGCTGCCTGTTGCGCGGCGTGGTCTTCGCGTTGCCCGGCTTCGGCTACGTCCTGGGCGCCCCCCTCCTGGCAGGCCGCCCCGAAGCCTTCGGCCTCCCCGCAGGCACCCTCCCCCTCCTGGCCGGCGCCCTGGTCGGCTGGACCTGGAACCAGGGCCTGGCCCACCGGTCGTACTCCTGGCTGGGCTTGGGCGACAGACCGGCGGCCCGCCACAGCCTCCTGGTCGGTGCTCCGTTGGGCGCACTCCTCGGCGCCGCGGTCGCCCTGGCAGTAGCGGGCACCGCCCACCCGGCAGCCGTGGCCTTCGCTGCGGGCCAGTCCGTGTACCTGGGCGCGGCCACGGTCCTCTTGGTCATGGGCCGCGAACGGGCCTTGCTGGCAACGTTGTTGCCTATGACGGCGGGGGCGGTCGCCGCCATGGCTCATCCGATGCCGGACGCAGCGAGACTGTTCCTACTGCTGGGCTCCCTGTTGGCGGTGACGACACTGGCCCTGCTTGAAGTGCTGCCCGGCAGCAATGCCCTAAAGGGGCGCGGGGCTGAATTTAATCTGCGGCTACCGCCGCGTGGGCGCGACAAGCCACGACGCACCCGCAGACGAAAAACGACAATGTCCCCCCGACTCACTGCGTCCCTCCCGTTCGCATTGTTCGGCCTGAGCAGCGGTGCCCTTGTTCTCTACGCCGCCCTGGGAGACACCCTCGCCGGCCAAACACAGGGCGCCGCAGCCGCCCCATCCGCAGTCGCCCTAACCCTGAGCATGGGCCCAGCCGAGTGGCTGCTCTACCGCTTCCGCAGCAGCAGCCTCACCGGCCTGCGCAACAGCCGTACCCCGAAAGCTTTTTGGCGCACAACAGGCCAGACCCTCACCCTGTGCCTGACCGCCTACCTGGCCGCCCTCTCCGCCCTGACCCTCACGGCCACCACCCTCTGGCCCCACACCCCCGCCATCAACGGAGTGAGCCTCGCCGCCCTGCTCCTCCTCGGCATGGTCCTCTGGACGGGCCTGCTCCTACAGTCCTTCGGCGCGGTCCTCGCCGCGGCAGCGACCTGCTGCGCGGCGGCAGCGGCCCAAACCCTGGCCCTGCTCACCCATGCGGCAGGCCCGCACTGGATTGCCCTGTTCGTGAACGGCACCGCGGCCCTGGTCCAAGCGGCCGTGGTCTGCGGCCTGTTGGGCAGGGTAACGGCGCACCGATGAGCCAACTGCTGGTCCCGTACTACGAACACCCGGCCGTCCGCCCCGCAGAGTGGGCCGCGATCGTGGCGGCGGCCCCCCGCCTCTACGCCGTGGTCCTCAACCCGGCCAGCGGCCCCGGAGAAGCCCCGGACCAGGCCTTCGCCGAAGTGGCGGCCCAACTCCGGGCAGCGGACGTGAGGTTGCTCGGCTACACGGACACGGGCTACGGCCGCCGCCCATACGCGGACGTAGCGGAGGACCTGACCCGCTACCGCGACTGGTACGGCACGGACGGCGCCTTCTTCGATCAAGTCCCGTCCAGCCAGGCCGAGTTCAGACACTGCCAACGCATCGCCGGCGCGGCCTGGGGCACAGGCTGCGGCACGCTGGTGCTGAACCACGGCACGACACCACACCCGTCGTACGCCCGGATAGCCGACCTACTGATCACCTTCGAGGGCAGCTGGACGACGTACCGCCAACTGCCCCCGCAGCCCTGGCGCGGCACGACGGGAACCCACCTCGGCCACCTCGTCTACGGCGTCCCGCCCGAGGCCGACATGGAAGCCGAGGCTCGTGCGCGCGGGGCCTCGGTGCACTGCGCGGTACCGGGGATGGGAGATCATCCGTGGGGTACCTTGCCCCACACCTTGGAGCCCGTTCCATGATCCGCCCCACCCCCCTGCTCGCCCTCCTCCTCCTGCTCCTCGCGGGCTGCACCGCCACCTCCGACGACAAGCCGGCCCCCACGCAGACCACCGGGAAGCGCTGGCAGCCCCGCCCGGGGGTGGCCTGGCAGTGGCAGCTCAGCGGCCGTCTGGACACGTCCGTCGACGTCCCGGTCTACGACATCGACGGCTTCGACCACTCCAAGGCGACGGTGACCGCACTCCACGACAAGGGCCGCAAGGCCATCTGCTACCTCTCGACCGGCGCCTGGGAGGACTTCCGCCCGGACGCCGAGAAGTTCCCCAAGTCGGTGCTGGGCAAGGGCAACGGCTGGAAGGGCGAACGCTGGCTGGACATCCGCCGCACGGACGTCCTGGAACCCCTGATGGAGGCCCGCCTGGACATGTGCCGCGAGAAGGGCTTCGACGCGGTGGAGCCCGACAACATGGACGGCTACCGGAACGACACAGGCTTCCCGCTCAAGGCAGCCGACCAACTCCGCTACAACCGCCTCATCGCCGAGCTGGCGCACGCCCGGGGCATGTCGGTCGGCCTGAAGAACGACCTGGACCAAATCCCCGCCCTGGTGACCGACTTCGACTTCGCGGTCAACGAACAGTGCGCCCAGTACGACGAGTGCGACACCCTGACCCCGTTCATCAAGGCGAACAAGGCGGTCTTCCACGTCGAGTACGAACTCCCGACGACCCGCTTCTGCGCCGACTCCCGCCGCCTGAAGCTGAGTTCACTGGAGAAGAAGTACGAACTGGGCGCGTGGCGCCGGTCCTGTTGAACAAGCCTGGGGGCAGCTTGCCCAGGGGCGCGGGGAACTGCGCGCCCAGCCCCGACGCACCTGCACTCAACCACTTACCGAAAGCACCACGAGCGCAGTCGTAGCAGCAGTCTCCGCAAGCCCCCCGAACACGTCCCCCGTGACCCCGCCGAACCGCCGCCGACAGTGCCGCAGCAGCAGCTCGGCGACGACCAGAGCCACGACGACGGCGACAACCACGTGCACGTACCCATGCCCGCCGAAGATCGGCCCGAGCGCCGCCGAAATCACGCCGTTGGACACGGTCATAGCCACCGCACCCCCCACCGGAACCACCCCCGCGACCGCCGCCCCCAACCCCTCCGGCCGAGCCGCGGGCACCCCCGCCCGCGCGGCCCACGTCAGCGCCAGCCGAGCCACGATCCCGGAGACGATGGCCGCAGCCGCACCCCGGGCCCACGAGTCGCCGTAGAGCTGAGCCAGCGCGGCCACCTGAGCCAGCAGCACGAAGACAAGGGTGAGCACCCCGAACGGCCCGATGTCCGACTGCTTCATGATCCGCAGCGCGTCCTCCGCCGGCTTCCCACTGCCCAGCCCGTCCGCGGTATCCGCGAGCCCGTCCAGATGCAGCCCCCGCGTGAGGACCGCGGGCACGGCGACGCTGCCCACGGCGGCGAGCAGCGGCCCCGCCCCCAGAAACAGGAGCAGCAGCCCAAGCCCGGCGGCGCAGCCGCCGACGACCACCCCGACGCTCGGGGCCACCATCATTCCGCGGCGCGCGGCCTCCCGGTCCCAGCGGGTCACCGTGACCGGAAGGACGGTCAGGGTGCCGAACGCGAAGCGGAAGCCGTCGAAGGGCGAGGTCTTGGACACCGGCGCAGATTACCCGGCGGTCAGGAGGGCGCTCCCGGCGCCCGTGGCTAAAGTGCCCATATGGGACATTGGCTGCACCGCAACATCGTCGAGCCGGGCAAGCTGCCGCTCCTCCTCGCGCTCACCGCCTTCGTCCTGACGTTTCTCATCACCCGGGTCATCACCCGCCTGATCCGCGCGGGCAAGGGCCCCTTCGGCAACATCAAGGCGGGCGACGTGCACATCCACCACGTCGTCCCGGGCGTGGTCCTCACCGTGATCGGCGGCTTCGGCGCGGTGGCCAGCACGCGCTACGGCGTCGGATCGGCGATCTTCGCGATCGTCTTCGGCATGGGGGCGGGCCTGGTCCTGGACGAGTTCGCGCTGATCCTCTACCTCGACGACGTGTACTGGACCGAGGCGGGCCGCAAGAGCGTCGAGGCGGTGGTGCTGACGGCGGCCCTGGTCGGCTTCGTCCTCGCCGGTTTCTCGCCCTTCGGCGTCAACGACCTCACCGACGCCGAACTCCACGACCGCGCGAGCGTGATCGTCAGCGTCGCGGTGAACTTCCTTTTCTCGCTCATCGCCCTGAGCAAGGGCAAGGCCCGCACGGCGGTCTTCGGCGTCCTGGTCCCGCTGGTCGCCGTCGTCGGCGCGATCCGCCTGGCCCGCCCGGGTTCCCCCTGGGCCAAGCGCTTCTACCGCAACCGCCGCCACCGGGCCCGAGCCCGCTCCACCCTCCGCGCCTACCACCACGACCGCCGCTGGGCGGGCCCGCGCCGGGCCGTCCAGGACTGGATCGGCGGCAAACCGGACCCGGTGCCCGCCCAGATCCCCGGCCGGCGCTGAGCGCGTCCCGTCCGCTCAGTACAGGCGCAGCCGCCGGTGCCGTAGCGCCGAGACCAGACACAGCAACCCCACCGCGATGATCGCCGCGAGATGCTCCTTGCCCGCGAGGTTCCCCTTCAGCATCACCTCGATCGCCATCGCCCCGGTCACCGCCAGCGCGGTCGCATACGCGCCGTAGCGCCACGCGACGAACACCGCGAGGCCGACCACCGCGGCCGAGGGGCCCGTGTCCACGACCAGCCGGTCCGAGCCGGGCAGCCCGAACGGGTTGTCGAAGCCGAGCCAGATGCCCAGCCGCGCGTAGAGCGTGCCGGCGAGGGTCGCGGCGTAGGCGATGACCAGGGTGCGCCAGCGGCCGAGGCAGATCTCCGCGATGCCGAACACGAAGAGGATCTGGGCCAGGGCGCCCCACACGGGGAGGTCCAGCGCCGGGACGAAGAGGGAGAGCGGGGTGCGCAGGAGGGCCAGCCACAGGGGGTCCACGGCCCGTACCGCGCCCGTGTCCTGCACGAATTGGTAGCCCCACGACTGGTTCTGCACGAACTGAAGGGCCGCCGTCAGCAGCACCGCCCCGAGCGTCATCGGGATCGCCCGCCGGCGCCGCTTCAGCAGCGGCTCGGGCACGGTGACGTAGAGCAGTCCCCATTCGGCGCGGGCCCAGCGGGCGAGGCGGTTCATCTGTGCGTCTCCAGGTGCTTGCGGTGCAGCCACTTCGGCAGGCCCGGCGCTTCCAGGAAGCCCTCCGCGCGCGCGGCCGCGAGGCCGATGCGCAGCAGGTCCGCGCTCTTCTCGAAGAGCAGGAACCGGGGTTCCCAGATGGGCCGGTACTTGGCGTTGGCGCGGTACAGCGACTCGATCTGCCACCAGCGCGAGAAGAAGCTGAGGAGTGACCTCCACAGCCGCAGCACCGGCCCGGCCCCGATCCGCGCCCCACGTTCGAAGACCGAACGAAACATGGCGAAGTTGAGCGAAACCTGGGTGATTCCGATCTCCTGGGCGCGGCGGAGGAGTTCGATCACCATGAACTCCATGAGGCCGTTGTCCGAGTCGCGGTCCCGGCGCATCAGGTCGAGCGACAGTCCGTGCGGACCCCACGGCACGAAGGACAGCACCGCCCTCAACTCGCCCTCCCCGTCGGTGCATTCGAGCATCACGCACCGCCCGTCGTCCGGGTCCCCGAGCCGCCCGAGCGCCATGCTGAACCCGCGTTCGGTGGCCCCGTCGCGCCAGTCGTCCGCGCGCTTCAGCAGATACGCCATCTCCTCGGCCGGAATGTCCTCGTGGCGGCGGATCCGCACGGTGTACCCGGCCCGCTTCACCCGGTTGTAGGCCTGCCGTACGGTCCGCATGGCGCGCCCTTCGAGGGTGAACTCGGCGACCTCGACGAGGGCCTCGTCCCCGAGTTCGAGGGCGTCGAGGCCGTGCCGGGCGTAGATGGTGCCCGCCTCCTCGCTGGCGCCCATGACGGCCGGAATCCATCCGTGAACCCGTGCCTCCGCGAGCCACGGCTCGATCGCGCCGGGCCACGCCTCCGGGTCGCCGATCGGGTCGCCGGAGGCCAGCGACACCCCGCCCACGACGCGGTACGCGACGGCCGCCTTGCCGGTCGGCGACCACACCACGCTCTTCTCCCGGCGCAGCGCGAAGTACCCGAGGGAGTCCCGCTCGCCCTGCCGTTCCAGCAGCGCCCGCAGCTTCTTCTCGTCGTCCTCGGTGAGCGGGTCGACGGCTCGCCGGGAGCGGAACGCGGCGTAGAACACGGCGAGGACCAGGACCGTGCTGAGGACGTTGATGGCGACGTTGGCCCAGTTCGGGGTCCAGATGCCGGGGAAGCGATTCTCCGGGGCGGCGATGGACACCAGCCGGAACGCGCCGTAGCGCCAGCGCTCCAGGAACGTCGAACGGGACGCGTCGTGCGCCTGGTTGGTGGCCGTCACCAGCAGTGCGGCCAGCAGCGAGGCGGCTAGTGTGCCGCCGACGGCGACGACGGCGGCGAGCCGGGGGTTGGACCGGTCGCCCTTGGCGTAGAACTCCCGCCGCCCCACCACCAGCGAGGCGACGAAGGCGGCGGTCAGTACCAGGGAGATCCAGTTCTGCGGGTACCGGCGGATCTCCTGGAACGACATGGCGAACCCGAACAGCGCCAGGAACAGCCCGCTGACCACCAGGTTCAGGATCCACGCGGCGCGTTTGCGGCGCCGCATGGTGATGGCGAGGAACGCCGTGAACACCCCGGACGCGAAGCCGGCCGTCAGGAGATACGGCGTGAAGAAGTTCTCCTGGTTGTGCCGTCGTACGTCCTGCCCCAGCGAAACCCACGCCGCGCTGAGGAAGTTGATGAACGCGACGGCCCGCAGATACCAGACGGCGAAGGCCGCGGCCCGCCGCGAGGCGCCTGAGCTATGACGTTCCTGAACGGGCCCGACCCGGACATCTCCCATGAAGGAGGATCATATGGGCGTTGTCGCGACGAACGGTTCTTATCCGCCGCCGCAACGATCACGCCCCGGTCACGCCCGGTCACTCCTCGGACTTCTCGCCCCTGGCCGGCTTCCCGGTCTCGGTCAGGGTCTCGGTCCCGTTCGGTCGCTATGCGTCGGTCGGCTTCTCGGCCTCGGCCGGGGTGTCGGCCTTCTCCGGGTCCACGGCCCGCTCCGGCTCGGTCGCCGCTTCGGTCGCCGCTTCAGGCGCTACGGAAGGCTCCGCCGACTCCTCCGCCTCCGTCGGCGCTTCCTCCGTCTTTGCCAACTCCTCCGGCTTCAGCGGGAGTTCGGCCGCCAGTGCCGCCGCGGCCTGCACCAGCGGCAGCGCGAGCAGCGCGCCCGCGCCCTCGCCGACGGTCACGCCGTGGTCGAGGAGCGGCTCCAGGGCCATCCGGTCCAGCGCCTTCGCCTGCCCCGGCTCGCCGCTGTTCTGCCCGGCCAGCCACCAGTCCGGCGCCCGGAACGCGACCCGCTGACCCACCAGCGCGCACGCGGCGGCCACCACCCCGTCCAGGATCACCGGCAGCTTCCGTACGGCACTCTGCAGCAGGAACCCGGTCATCGCGGCGAGGTCGGCGCCGCCCACCGTCGCCAGCAGCTGCAACTGGTCCCCGAGCACGGGCCGGGCCCGGCGCAGCGCGTCCCGGATCGCGGCGCACTTGCGCATCCACGCCAGGTCGTCGATCGCGAGCCCGCCGCGCCCGGTGACGACGGACGCGTCCGTCCCGCACAGCGCGGCGATCAGCACGGAGGCCGGGGTCGTGCCGCCGACGCTCACATCGCCTAGGACCACCAGATCCGTACCGGAGTCGGCCTCCTCGTCGGCGACGGCGACACCGGCGTTGAACGCGGCCTCCGCCTCCTCCAGCGTCAGCGCGTCCTCGATGTCGATCCGCCCGCTGCCCCGCCGCACACGGTGCTTCACGACCTCGTCCGGCAGTGAGTCCGGCTCGCAGTCCAGGGCCATGTCCACGATCCGCACCGGCACGCCGAGCCGCCTGGCGAGCACCGCAGCCGGGCTGCCGCCCTCCAGCACGGACCGCACCAACTCCCCGGCGCTGCCCGCGGGCCGGGCCGACACGCCGAGTTCGGCGATCCCGTGGTCGCCCGCGAACAGCACCACACGAGGCCGTTCGACCGGCCGCACCGGAACGGCGCCCTGCGCCGCCGCCAGCCACTCACCCAGGTCGTCGAGCCGGCCCAGCGACCCGGGCGGCACGATCTGACGTTCGCGGCGCGCCTCCGCGTCACGGCGCACACCGCCGTCGGGGCGCTCGATCAGATCGGTGAAGTCGTCGAGATTAAGCGAGCTCATTCGCCGAACAGTACCGGCAGCGATCGAACGCGACAGCGCCACATGGCCACCACGCGCCCCGGACGTCCTTGCCCTCAAGATCTGGATCCCGTACGTATCGTTTTGCACCGTTTTGCCGTACGTCTCCGGGAGCCGCCCATGAACAGCCTGCGCACCCGCGTCAGCACGCGCGTCAGCACCCTCGACGCGCGCCGCCGCCACCGCGCGCTGGCCCGCGCGATCCTCCGGCTCCTCCCCGAACCGGAGAGCTGGCTCGACGTCGGCACCGGCGACGCCCACTTCCCGGAGACGGCGAAGGCCCTCTTCCCGTACACGTCCTTCGACGGCCTCGACCCCACCCCCCGAGTCGTCCGCGCCCGCGCCGCCGAACGCATCGAGGAGGCCTACGCCGGCCACCTCACGGACCCGCACATCACGACCGCCCTCCAGGCCCGCTACGACGTCGTCACCCTCCTCCGCGACCGCTCGCCCGCCCCCGACCGAGAGGCCGAACTCCGCGCCGCCCTCACGGTCCTGCGCCCCGGCGGCCTCCTCCTGCTGGAAGGCCGCCCGGACGCCCTGCGCACCCAACTGGAGCCCCACGACTGCGAGTTCGTCCCCGAACACCGAGGTTTTCAGGACCGGCTCCCGCCCCCGCAACGGATCATCGCCCGCAGGCACTGAGCACGCCGAGAGGCGCCGCCGATAGCGTCGGGGACCATGGGGAGCGTGGAACCGACAAACAGCGCCGAGGACTTGGAGCGAGCCGTCGCCCTGGTCGAGGAGACCGGCGAACGCGTGAGCGTCACCGTGGACGGCGAGCCGGCGGGCGTACTCCTCCCGGCCGCCGAACTGGCCGAGCTGGAGCACTGGGCGCAGCGAGGAGCGAAGGCCTACGGCGCCGACATGCCCCGTCCGGACGCCGCGCCGGAGCCACCGCCGGGACCGGCGCGGCAGGGCCCGTACGTCCGGTACGTGCACGCGGACGGGGTGCGCATGACGTTCACGCGGGGTCGCGCGGTCGTGGCCGAGCTGCGGTCCGCGGGCGAACTCGCCTGGCTGGAGCTGTGGGCGCGCAACGGGCGCCAGGTGTACATGAGCCCGAAGCAGGCGGCGGCGTTCGCCGAGTTCCTCGCCCGACAGCCACCGACCGACGAGCGGGACAGGCCCTAGCCGCGCAACGTCAGCGCCTGCCCGGCGACCACCAGCAACACGTGCTCGCACTCACCGGCGATCGCGGCGTTCAGCCGCCCGAGCTCGTCCCGGTACCGGCGTCCGGACGCGGTCGCCGGCACGATCCCCGAGCCCACCTCGTTGGACACGGTGACCAGGGTCCGCCGGGTGGCACGCACGGCGGCCGTCAACTCCCTTACTCGCTCCCGGAGTTGCTTCTCCCCGCCGTCCCCCCACTCCGTGTCGTCCCACGCCCCCGCGGAGTCCATGGCGTCCGTCAGCCACAGCGACAGACAGTCGATGAGCAACGGCGGCCCGTCCTCGGCCAGCAACGGCACCAGGTCGCACGTCTCCGCCGTACGCCACGACCCCGGCCGCCGCTCCCGGTGCGCGGAGACCCGGGTGGCCCACTCGGTGTCCCCGTTGCGCGAGCCGCCGGTGGCGACGTACAGCACATCGGGAAAGGCCTCCAGCCGCCGCTCCGCCTCGACCGACTTCCCGGACCGCGCCCCGCCCAGCACCAGCGTCCGCCGCGGCACATCGGGCACGTCCTCGTACACCCCCACGGTCAACGTCGTCCCGTCCGGCACGGCCCGCGCCCCCACAGCCGCCAGCCGCCGCGCCAACTCGGCCCCCGGCGCCACATCGTGATCGAGATGGACGGCGATGACATCGGTCGCGGGCCCCATCGCCCCCACCGCCCGCAACTTGGCCAGAGCGTCCGGCCGCCCCACGACATCGGCGAGCACCATGTCGTACGACGGAACGGCCCCCTCCTCAAGCCCGGCCGGCGCGCCCCCCGGCGGCAGATACAGCACCCGCTGCCCGTCGGGCCCGGTGACGGCGTACCCGGTACCGGGCGCGTCCATCGCCACCGCCCGCACCCGATGCCCCGTCAACAACGCCAGCTCCCGCCCGTCCGGCACCCGCCCCGGCTGCGGCAGTCCCGCCGGCACCTCCACCGCCGGCCCGTCATGCGGATGCGACAGCAACACCTGCCGTACGCCACCGAGCGAATGCCCGGCCCGCGCAGCGGCGAAGGCAGCCCCCGGCGTCAGATCAAGCAGCAGCGTCCCGTCCACGAGCACGGCAGTGGCCGCCCGGGCATCCACCCCGAGCGAAACGGCACAGGCCGCACAGGGACAGTCGGGCCGCGGGAGTCCAGCGGGGGCACCGGTACCGAGCAGAGTGAGTTCCACAGGTTCGATTTTCACCGGTCGCTGATGGACACGCGCGGCCGAGACCCCCTAAGGGGCGCGGGGCTGTGACATTTGCGGCTCCGCCGCGGGGCGCAACCAGCCCCCACCGGCCCGCAGACGACAAACTTCCGCAACATGATCACAACTAACCCGGCGGAGCGCATACGCTGCTGGTCTGCATACGCTAAGTCTCGGGAGGCGTACATGGCGGCATGGATCTGGCGGTTCGAGAAGTCCGACGGGACCGAGGTCGAACCCGCGGTCACGCCGGAGGAGTTCACCACACAGGGCGACGCTGAGTCCTGGCTCGGCGAGATCTGGAAAGAACTCGTCGCGGGCGGCGCGGACCAGGTGTTCCTCTTCGAGGACGGCACACAGATCTACGGTCCGATGAGCCTGCACGCCGAGGACGCGTAGCCCGTCGTAGGCCAAAGAGGTGGGGGCGGCCGGAGAAACACCGGCCGCCCCACCTCGTTCCCGAACCGAACCGAACCGGACTACTGCTCGCCCAGCGTCACATCGACCTTCTTCGACGCCCCGTTCCGCGAGTACGTCACCGTCGTCCTCTGCCCCGGCCTGTCGGACGCCAGCGCCTCCGACAGCGAGGTGATCGTGGTGATACCCGTGTCACCGAGCCTCGTGATGATGTCGCCCGCCTGGATACCGGCCTTGTCGGCGGCCCCGCCGTCCTTCACCTCGACCACGGCGACCCCTGCGGCTTGGTAACTGTCGTCGACGACCGTACGTCCGGTGATGCCGAGGGCCGCCCGCCCCGAGTCGGTGACCTTGCCGTCCTTGACGATCTGGTCGGCGACCGTCTTGACCATCGAGGACGGGATCGCGAACCCGATACCGGGCGCGGCACCACCCCCGAGGTTCGGGTCGGTCGCGGCGAGGGTCGGGATGCCGATGACCTGCCCGTCCAGATTCACCAGCGCGCCCCCGCTGTTGCCGGGGTTGATCGCGGCCGAGGTCTGCACCATGTTGGCGATGGTCGCGCCCGTGCCGCCCCCGGTACTGCCCTCGCTGACGGTCCGTCCGGTCGCCGACACGATGCCCTGCGTCACGCTGGACGACAGTCCGAGCGGCGAGCCCATGGCGAGGACGATCTGCCCCACCTCGACCTTGGCGGAGTCCGCGAAGGTCGCCGCCTTCAGCCCGTCCGGCACCTTGTCCAGCTTGACGACGGCCAGGTCCTGGTCGGGATACGAGTAGACGAGCTTGGCGGTGAGCACGTCCTCGCTGTTCGCGGTGGTCACCTTGAAGGTCTTCTCGTCCCCGACGACGTGCGCGTTGGTGACGATGTGCCCCTGGTCGTCGTACACGACCCCCGACCCCAGATCACTGCTGGCCTGGATCTGCACGACCGACGGCAGGACCTCCTTGATCACCTTCAGGTAGTCGCTCTGCAGATCGTCGCTCGACATCGGCACGGCGGCCTCGGCGGCCTGCGTGGTCGAGCCGTCCTTCTTCGAGGAGGCCGACGAGGACCCGGTGCCTGAACACCCGGAGATCAGCGCGAGCGAACAGGCGAGACCGGTGAGGAGAGCGACCGGCCGCAGGGCACGGGTATGAGTGCGGGTATGGGAGGAATCCATACGCCGAGTGTCTCTTTGGGGTGAATATCCGGCTTGTACTGCTGACCCGAACGGGCCCCCTAGGGGAAGGGGCGCGCGCTCAGCCCCGCACGCCGCACAGATGCAGCAGCGCGGCCACCGCCCGGTACGGATCCGTCCGCCCGGCCCGCTCCTCGGCGGCCAGCAGCGGCTCGACGTCCGCCGGGATCTCGGCCCCTTCCGGAGCCGTGTCGGTGAAGACCCGCACGCCGTACCAGGACTGCAACGGCGCCCCGATCCCCGCCAGCGTCGCCGTCAGGGTGGCCAGCCGGTCCGCCCGCGCGTCGACGCCGATCCGGTTGCGGTACGCGGACGAGTCGAACGAACCCAGCGCGCCCGCCCAGTCCCAGGACAACCCGGGCCGCATCGCCAGCGCGTCGGCGTTCCGCACGAGCAGCGACAGCAGCCCGCCCGGCGCCAGCATCCGCGCAAGTCCCGCGAGCAGCGGATCGGGCTCGGACACGTACATCAGTACGCCGTGACAGAGCACGACGTCGAAACTGCCCGGCAGGAAGTGCACGCCCGTGTCCCGGCCGTCACCCTCGATGATCCGCACCCGCTCCCGGATGCCCTCGGGCTCACCGGAGAGCGCCTCGCGGGCCGTGGCGACCATCTTCGGTTCCTGCTCAAGCCCGGTCACCTGATGCCCGGCCCGGGCCAGCCGCAGCGCCTGCGTGCCCTGACCCATCCCGACGTCGAGCACCCGCAGCCGCTGTCCGACCGGATACCGGCCGGCTATCTGCTCGTCGAGCTGCCGGGCCACCAGCTCCTGTCGTACGACGTTCCGCAGTCCGCCCAGCCCGCTCAGCCAGGCATCCGCCGCGCCCCCGGAGAAGGAATCCGTGCTCAGGGCCGCTCTCCGCGCTTGACCTGCGGCTTCGGCAGCCGGAGTCGACGCATCTGGAGGGAGCGCATGAGGGCGTACCAGACGGTGCCCTTCGTGTCCTGGCCCGGGAAGCGCTCGGCGAGCAGCTTGCGCAGCCGGAACACGCTCCAGAAGGAGTCGACCACGATCAGCACGATCACCACGAGCCACAGCAGCAGCGCGATGTTCTGCAGCGCGGGCATCTGCACCACGCTGAGCACGAGGATCACCACGGCCAGCGGCAGGAAGAACTCGGCGATGTTGATGCGCGAGTCGATGTAGTCACGCCCGAACTTGCGGATCGGACCCCTGTCACGGAGGGGGAGATCCCGCTCGTTGCCACGGCCGGAGAGCGCCTGGCGCTGCTTCTCCATCGCCGCGCGCCGCTCGTCGCGCTGACGCTTGGAGGCGTCCTTGCGCGTCATCGAGGTGTTGGCGACGCTGCGGCGCTGAGTCTGGGACTCACTGCGCTTGGGCGTGGGCCGACCCTTCGGGGCCTGAGGGTCTCGGGGCATCGTGGAGTCGGTCAGCGACACCTTGTCGGTGGGCGCTGCCTTCTCTTCCTTGGCGCGGCTACGGAACACAAAACCCAAGGGTAAGGGGTGAATGGGGTTGGACCCCAGCCCTGTGGGGAACGATCCGGCAACACCGCTCGTCTGTAGGGGGACAGAGAAGGACGCCGTGGACGGGTCCTGCCAGGGGAACACCTACTCCTCAGGCTGGATCAGGACCGCGGACAGTCGTCCTTGGGGATGAGCGCATCCGTCCCCGAACAGTGCGGTAATGGATGCAGGGCCCGTACTGTGGGTTCTGTTGCAGTCGCTGGAGCTGGAGTCCGTCAGAAGGGGGCGCGCGAAGCCCATGAGCGGTGTCATGAAGCGTATGGGGATGATCTTCCGCGCGAAGGCGAACAAGGCCCTTGACCGGGCCGAGGACCCGCGCGAAACCCTCGATTACTCGTACCAGAAGCAGCTGGAGCTGCTTCAGAAGGTGCGCCGGGGAGTGGCCGACGTCGCCACCTCCCGCAAGCGTCTGGAGCTCCAGCTCAACCAGCTGCAGTCGCAGTCCTCGAAGCTGGAGGACCAGGGCCGCAAGGCGCTCGCGCTGGGCCGTGAGGACCTGGCCCGCGAGGCGCTCTCGCGCCGCGCCGCGCTCCAGCAGCAGGTGACGGACCTGGAGACGCAGCACACGACTCTCCAGGGCGAGGAGGAGAAGCTCACCCTCGCGGCCCAGCGCCTCCAGGCCAAGGTGGACGCCTTCCGTACGAAGAAGGAGACCATCAAGGCCACGTACACGGCGGCCCAGGCACAGACCCGGATCGGGGAGGCGTTCAGCGGCATCTCCGAGGAGATGGGCGATGTCGGGCTTGCCATCCAGCGTGCCGAGGACAAGACCCAGCAGCTCCAGGCCCGCGCCGGCGCGATCGACGAGCTCCTCGCCTCCGGCGCCCTGGACGACCCGACCGGCATGGCCAAGGACGACATCCAGGCCGAGCTGGAACGCCTGTCCGGTGGTACGGATGTAGAGCTGGAACTCCAGCGTATGAAGGCGGAGCTGGCCGGCGGTTCGTCCGCCTCACAGCAGGCGATCGAAGGCGGCAAGGACCAGTCCCAGTCGCAGTCGTCGTCGCAACCGCAGGACACCCCGCGTTTCGACAAGCAGTAGGCCCACGCCTGAGGAGGGCGACATGATCGTACGGATCATGGGGGAGGGGCAGGTGAGGCTGGCCGACAGCCACCTCACCGAGCTGAACAAGTTGGACGACGTACTCCTGACAGAGGTCCAGAACGGCGACGGCCCAGCCTTCCGCCAAACCCTCCAGGCCCTCCTGGCGAAGGTCCGAGAACTGGGCGATCCCTTGCCGGACGATTCCCTGGAACCATCCGAACTGATCCTCCCGTCCCCGGACGCGACCCTGGAGGAGGTCCGGGAACTGCTGAGTGACGACGGTTTGATCCCGGGGTAGAGGGCGGCTTCTTCCAGACGGGGGTCAACTGTCAGCCCGTCCGGTGTGTACGGAAGGGCGGACTCCTTTTCAGCGCGGGCCGGCACGATCCAGCCGGTCCGCCGTCCGAGGACGAGGCGAAGCCGTCCGGCACCTTTCGGCACAGGCCCGCACATCCAGCCTGTCCGGCGTTTGAGGACGAGGCCGTCCAGGCCGATGGCGGGGGTCTGGGGGCGCAGCCCCCAGCCACGCCCACACCGACACCGGCAACAGGCACACGGAACGTACAGCTGACCCCCGTTCCGCCCCCGGCATGGACCCCGTACCGTTGCCAGAATGAGCACCCTGGACCGCGCCCGCTGCCAGGCGAACGCGCACCCCTCCGCCCTGGACGCGGCCCTCGCCGCCGCGGTGCTCGTCTGTATGGTCGCCGGATCCTTCGTGGACCCGCATGGGGACAACGGCGTGAGCTGGGGCCTCCGCACCCCCGCCCCCCTCAGCCTGATCCTGATGGCGGTCGGTGCCGCCGCGCTGGTCAAACGCCGCCGCGCCCCCATGATGGTGCTCGCCGTCACCGCCACCGCCTCCCTCATCGAGAGCGTCACCAGCGACCCCCGCGCCCCGGTCGCGATGTCCGCCGTGGTCGCCCTGTTCACCGTCGCCGTCACCACCGACCGCTCGACGACCTGGCGCGTCGCCCTGCTCACGATGACCGTGCTGACCGGCGCCGCGATGCTCGGCGGCCCCCTCCCGTGGTACGCCCAGGAGAACCTCGGCATCTTCGCCTGGACCGGCATGGCGGCCGCCGCCGGCGACGCCGTACGCAGCCGCAAGGAGTTCGTGCACGCCATACGCGAGCGCGCCGAACGGGCCGAACGCACCCGCGAGGAGGAGGCCCGCCGCCGGGTCGCCGAGGAACGGCTGCGGATCGCCCGCGACCTGCACGACGTGGTCGCGCACCACATCGCCCTGGTCAACGTGCAGGCCGGCGTCGCCGCGCACGTCATGGACAAGCGCCCCGACCAGGCCAAGGAGGCCCTCGCGCACGTACGCGAGGCCAGCCGCTCCGCGCTCAACGAACTCCGCGCCACCGTCGGCCTGTTGCGGCAGTCCGGCGACCCCGAGGCCCCCACCGAACCGGCCCCGGGCCTGGACCGCCTGGAAGAACTCGCCGGCACTTTCCGCAGCGCCGGCCTCCAGGTCGAGGTCGCCCGCGCGGACAACGGCACCACCCTCCCCGCCGCCGTCGACCTCGCCGCCTACCGCGTCATCCAGGAAGCCCTCACCAACGTGCAGAAACACGCCGGTACGGAGGCGAAGGCCGAGGTGAGTGTCGTACGCGTGGGCCCGAACGTGGAGGTCACCGTCCTCGACAACGGCTCCGGCGAGGACCACGACCCCGACTCCGGCGGCGGCCACGGCCTGCTCGGCATGCGCGAGCGCGTCACCGCCCTGCGCGGCACCCTCACCACCGGTCCCCGGTACGGAGGCGGCTTCCGCGTCCATGCGATCCTGCCGGTCAAGACCCGCCCACGTGCCTCGGGGGACCCCGTATGACGACGATCCGTGTCCTGCTCGCCGACGACCAGGCCCTGCTGCGCAGCGCCTTCCGCGTACTCGTCGACTCGGAGCCCGACATGGAGGTCGTAGGAGAGGCCTCGGACGGCGCACAGGCCGTACGGCTGGCGAAGGAGGAGCGGGCCGACGTCGTGCTGATGGACATTCGGATGCCCGGCACGGACGGCCTCGCCGCGACCCGCATGATCAGCGCGGACCCGTCCCTGGCCCACGTCCGCGTGGTCATACTGACGACCTTCGAGGTCGACGACTACGTGGTCCAGTCCCTGCGCGCGGGCGCGTCCGGCTTCCTCGGCAAGGGCTCGGAACCGGAGGAACTCCTCAGCGCGATCAGGGTCGCTGCGGCCGGAGAGGCCCTGTTGTCGCCCGTGGCGACCAAGGGCCTGATCGCCCGGTTCCTGGCCCAGGGCGGCGACCTGGACGACGACCGCGACCCCGCCCGCGCCGAACGCCTCGACGCCCTCACCGTGCGCGAACGCGAGGTCCTCGTGCAGGTCGCCGGCGGCCTCTCGAACGACGAGATCGCCGAACGCCTGGAGGTAAGCCCCCTGACGGTGAAGACCCACGTCAACCGCGCCATGTCCAAACTCGGCGCCCGCGACCGGGCCCAACTCGTCGTCATCGCCTACGAGTCGGGCCTGGTCCGGCCCCGGGTGGAATGACCCGGCAGGCCTACGGCAGCGCCAGCATCCGCTCCAGCGCCAGCTTGGCGAACGCCTCCGTCTCCTTGTCCACCTCGATGCGGTTGACCAGGTTGCCCTCGGCGAGGGACTCCAGGGTCCAGACCAGGTGGGGGAGGTCGATGCGGTTCATGGTCGAGCAGAAGCAGACCGTCTTGTCGAGGAAGACGATCTCCTTGCCCTCGGGGGCGAAACGGTTCGCGAGCCGGCGTACGAGATTCAGCTCGGTGCCGATGGCCCACTTGGAACCGGCCGGGGCCGCCTCAAGTGCCTTGATGATGTACTCGGTCGACCCGACGTAGTCCGCCGCGCTCACGACCTCGTGCTTGCACTCGGGGTGCACGAGGACGTTGACGCCGGGGATACGGGCCCGTACGTCCTCGACCGATTCGAGCGAGAAGCGGCCGTGCACCGAGCAGTGGCCGCGCCACAGGATCATCTTCGCGGCCCTCAACTGCTCAACGGTGAGGCCCCCGTTGGGCTTGTGCGGGTTGTAGAGGACGCAGTCCTCTAGCGTCATCCCCATGTCCCGCACGGCGGTGTTGCGGCCCAGGTGCTGGTCGGGGAGGAACAGCACCTTCTCGCCCTGCTCGAAGGCCCACTCAAGAGCCCTCTCGGCATTGGACGACGTGCAGATCGTGCCGCCGTGCTTGCCCGTGAACGCCTTGATGTCGGCGGACGAGTTCATGTACGACACGGGCACGACCTGCTCGGCTATGCCGGCCTCGGTCAGCACGTCCCAGCACTCGGCGACCTGCTCGGCGGTGGCCATGTCGGCCATCGAGCAGCCGGCCGCGAGATCGGGGAGTACGACCTTCTGGTCGTCGCCGGTCAGGATGTCCGCGGACTCCGCCATGAAGTGCACACCGCAGAACACGATGTACTCGGCCTCCGGGCGCGCGGCCGCGTCCCGGGCCAGCTTGAAGGAGTCGCCCGTGACGTCGGCGAACTGGATGACCTCGTCGCGCTGGTAATGGTGGCCGAGCACGAAGACCTTGTCGCCGAGTTTCTCCTTGGCCGCGCGGGCCCGCTCGACCAGGTCCGGGTCGGACGGCGAGGGCAGGTCGCCGGGGCACTCGACGCCGCGCTCGCTCCTCGGGTCGGCCTCACGGCCGAGCAGCAGCAGGGCGAGGGGCGTCGGCTGAACGTCGAGCTCCTGGGTCTGGGCGGTGGTCACGACACACACCCTTTCTGTTCTGCGGGCTGGGCTGCCCTGTTGGGAGGACACCCCTTTTCGTCGAATTGACGTTATCTATCATAACTGCTTCACGTCAGTTTGACGATGCCCATAGCGTCGATGTGACATCAATCCCGGTACGCACACGGCGAGGGAGCTTGCGGGCGTGTGCGAGCATGGAGAGAGGAGCCTAGGGAAAGACACCGGACATGGTCCGGAATGAATCCACGGCCCCGGCGGTTGAAACCGTCGGCAAGCAGTCTCCGTACAACCCGGGAGAGATGTAGATGTCCGTATCGGACGAGACCAGCACCGTCACCGACGGCATCCTTCTGTCCGACGCCGCCGCGGCGAAGGTCAAGGCCCTGCTCGACCAGGAAGGCCGTGAGGATCTGGCCCTGCGTGTCGCCGTCCAGCCCGGTGGCTGCTCCGGCCTGCGTTACCAGCTCTTCTTCGACGAGCGCTCCCTCGACGGTGATGTCGTCAAGGACTTCGGCGGTGTCAAGGTCGTCACCGACCGCATGAGCGCCCCGTACCTGGGCGGCGCCTCCATCGACTTCGTCGACACCATCGAGAAGCAGGGCTTCACGATCGACAACCCGAACGCGACGGGCTCCTGCGCCTGTGGCGACTCGTTCAGCTAAACGCGCTTGTGCCCCGTTGGGCGATTGAGCAGAGCGAAGGCGGCGGCCCCCTCCGACAGGGCCGCCGCCTTCGGGCTTTTCCGCCGCCCGCGCGGTCGTCGTTAGCGGGCCAGTGAGGGTCCCGAGCCGACCTCCACCTTCGTCTCCACGGGGATCTTCGTACCGTCCGGCCCCACGACCTCCCGGTCACCGACCGGAGCCTTCAACTGCACGGTCTGGTGGTAGATCTTGGCGATCATGATGCAGACCTTGTCCGGCCAGGGCGTGTCGGTCACCGTGACCGTCACCTTGTCCGAACTCTCCACGGCCGACGCCTTGTAGTCGGCGCACACCCCGCCGGTGAAGGCCACGGTGAGGCTCTTCCCGTCGGTCGTGTAACCGTCCGCCTTGACGTCGTGCGGTGCCGCGGTGGAGGTCGAACTCGCCGTAGGCGTGGGCGTGTCGGCCGAGGCCAGGTACTTCGGGTCGATCGCCGGATACGTCACCGTGAAGGTGTCCTGCCCGCTCGGCTCCCGCGCCTCGAACAGCCAGGACGGCACCAGCGTCTGCTTCCCGTCCACGGAGTGCACGGCAAGCCCGAACACCGCGTGCTCGACGACGGTCGACGCCTGTGTGGGCGTAGCCGTGGCGGACGTGGCGGTCGACGACCCGCAGGGCGCCTCCAGCCGGTCCTTCAGCGGTACGGGGCTGGCACAGCCGCCGATGCCCATGCGGTGGTCGGTCCTCGGCGCCGCGTTCATCAGGTCCAGCGTCTTCCGCGCGCTCAGCACGGGATAGACGTCACCCTTCACCGGCGCCGCCAACTCACCGCTCCCGCCGACCACTTCACCCTGAGCGCTGATGGTCAGCCCGGTCGTCCACCCATGGGTGGGCAGCCCCCCGAAGACGGGCTCGGCGTTGACTACCCGCTGCGCGCCCATGAGTTGGCTCGCGTCGACCTTCGCGTCGTCCTGGCCCACGGCCTTCAGGACCGGGGCGGCGGCCTTCTCCGCCACGGCCACGCTCACCGGGTCGGTGGCCGAAGTGCCGGGATCGTGCGTGCACTTGAGGGTGCCGCCGGTGCAGGCGTCGGTACCGGGTGCGTAGCGGTTGAACGTCCACATGCCCGGCGCCGCCTTGTTCACCTGCAGACTCGGCCCGGTACCGTCCTGTCCGCCGATCTTCCAGACCTGCCCCTCGGCGACCGGCGTCCCCTCGACACCGAGCGCCTTCGCGAGCCGGCTCACCGCGTCCTTGGTGACCTCACCCTGCGGCGCGTAGACAGCCGCGGACTCCGGCCCACCGGGCAGACTCCTCGCGGCCCGGTAGGTCTGCCCGTACGGATTCGGCTCCCCGGACGCGATCCCGCTCGTACCGCCCGAGGAGTACCCGTCGAGCGCGAGCGGCGGCGGAGTCCCATCGGCACCGGACGCCGCGGATCCCGTCCCTTCCCCCGCACCACCAGAAGTGGAAGAGGACGACGCGAGATACGCCCCGCCACCTCCGACGAGCAGTACGGCGGCGGCGACGGAGGCGATGACGAGGGGCGAACGGGGCCGCGCCGGGCGCCTGTCGTCGTTTTCGGGGGAGTGTTCGTGCAGCGACAGCTCGGTGTCGGTGGTGGAGGCGGACTGCTCCGGGTGGGCGGCCTCGGGGGGCGTGGGGTCGGTGACTTCAGTTCGGTCCGACTCGGGGGGCGTGGGGCCGGTGGCCTCCGGCCGGTCCGTGTCGGCGTCGTCGGATGCCACGAGGCGGGTCTCCTCCGGCCGACCGGCTTCGGCGTCAGACACCGGCGGCTCGGCTTCCGCGTCGGACTCCGGCGGGTCGCCGCCTTCCGGGCGGCCGGCTTCCGCATCGGATCGGCCGGCTTCTATGTCGGATCGGTCGGCTTCTACGTCGGATGCCGTGGACCCCGTCTCGTCCGGCCGACCGTGACCGGCCTCGGCACCGGACGCCTTGGAACCAGCCGGTTCCCCGCCGGTACCAGTACCGGTGCCGGCGGTCTCGGGCCCCTCCGCAGAGCCCTTCGCGGCGTCCCCCACGCCCCGCACGTGACCGGAAGTGCCGGTCGTGTCGTCGTTGTCGGGTCGCTCGGTGTTCACCGCATCGCTCCTTCGGCTGCGCAACTGTCCCTTGACCCTGACCCGGCCCTGTCAAAGAGGCAGTCGGAAGGGTCGTATCCCGCATCCCCTTTACGGGGGACAGCGATGGGACGCAGCGGGGGAGCGCACGGTTCCCCCGAGCGCGCCTGTCGAGCCGGGGGACTCGGACCCCGGCTCGGAATTCCGGTTCGGAACCTCGTTCCGCTCCGCTCAGTTGCCGTACTCCGGCATGGCGTCCAGCAGCCGGGCGGACTTCGACGGCACCGACACGCCGTGGATGAGCGACGGTGACACCGGAAGGGCAACGATCCGGTCGGGAACCGTCCAGTGGGGAGCCATCCGGGCGCAGTCGCCGCGCAGCGCCGCCAGGTCGCTCTCACCTTCGACTTCGAGGTGGACCGGGTGGGCCGGAACGGGGCCGTCGACTCTGAGGTTCGTCATAGCGGCACCGTAGGCACGCTTTACCTCGCGAAGAAAGATCTACTATCGGGTAGTTTTGGCCGCTTCAGAGCCGCCGCGCGGACCGGGTAGCGTGAACTGTCAACGCAGCCTCCCTCAGGAGAGTCCTCGCCGTGCGCATCGCAGTCACCGGCTCCATCGCCACCGACCACCTCATGACCTTCCCCGGCCGCTTCGCCGACCAGCTGGTCGCGGACCAGCTGCACACGGTGTCGCTCTCCTTCCTGGTCGACAACCTCGACGTACGCCGGGGCGGCGTCGGCGCCAACATCGCCTTCGGCATGGGCCAGCTCGGCACCGCGCCGATCCTGGTCGGCGCCGCCGGCTCCGACTTCGCCGAGTACCGCGACTGGCTCGACCGGCACGGCGTCGACACCGGCTCGGTGCGCATCTCCGAGACGCTGCACACCGCCCGCTTCGTGTGCACCACCGACGCCGACCACAACCAGATCGGCTCCTTCTACACCGGCGCCATGAGCGAGGCCCGCCAGATCGAGCTGAAGACCGTCGCCGACCGCGTGGGCGGCCTCGACCTGGTCCTGATCGGCGCGGACGACCCCGAGGCGATGCTCCGCCACACGGAGGAGTGCCGTACCCGCTCCATCCCGTTCGCCGCCGACTTCTCCCAGCAGATCGCGCGCATGGACGGCGACGACATCCGCATCCTGCTGGACGGCTCGGCGTACCTCTTCTCGAACGAGTACGAGAAGGGGCTCATCGAGTCCAAGACCGGCTGGAGCGACGAGGAGATCCTGTCCAAGGTCGGCCACCGCGTCACCACGCTCGGCTCGCGCGGTGTCCGTATCGAGAGCGTCGGTGCGGATCCGATCGAGGTCGGGTGCGCGGAGGAGGAGCGCAAGGCCGATCCCACGGGTGTCGGCGACGCGTTCCGGGCGGGGTTCCTCTCGGGGCTGGCGTGGGGGGTTTCGCTGGAGCGGGCGGCGCAGGTCGGCTGCATGCTCGCGACGCTTGTTATCGAGACTGTCGGTACGCAGGAGTATCAGTTGCGGCGGGTTCACTTCATGGACCGGTTCACCAAGGCTTATGGGCATGACGCGGCGGGTGAGGTTCAGGGGCATCTGGGCTGAGTTGTTGTCTGCGGGTGCGTGGGGGCTGGTCGCGCACCCGCGGCGGTAGCCGCGTATCGACACAGCCCCGCGCCCCTTTCAGGGCGCTCAGGTTGCCCGGCGGATCATGTACGCCGTGCCTTTGGGCGCCCTCTCCTCGCCCATGTACTCCTGGGCCCGCATCTCGCACCATGCCGGGATGTCCAGTCGTGCTGCCTCGTCGTCCGACAGGACTCGGATAATGCCGCCGATCGGGACATCTCCGATGACCTTCGCCAGCTCGATCACGGGAATCGGGCAGCGCTTGCCCAGGGCGTCCACGACCAGCGAGTCCTCTTCCACGAGGGTCACCGGCGTCTGTGCTCCCAACTTCTCCCGGACCCCCGCCACCGCCCCCGGCAGCACGGCGAGGAATCGCTCCACGTCCTCCTCCGTCGCTCCCCGTGGCAACGACACCCGCACATTCCCCTCACTCAGCACCCCCATCGCCTTGAGCACATGGCTGGGGGTCAGTGTGCTGCTCGTGCAGGACGAACCGGACGAGACGGAGAAACCGGAGCGGTCCAGTTCGTGGAGGAGGGTCTCTCCGTCGACATAGAGACAGGAGAAGGTGACGATCCCGGGCAGGCGCCGCACCGGATCGCCGACCACGTCCACGCCCGGCACCAGCCGCGGCACCCGGGCCCGGATCCGCTCCGTCAGTTCCCGTAGCCGTAGCGCCTCCTGGGCCGCCTCGGCGCGTACCGCGCGCAGGGAGGCCGCCGCGGCCACGACGGCGGGGATGTTCTCGAAGCCGGCCGCGCGTCCCGACTCCCGTTCGTCCAGGGGCTGTTGGGGCGCGAAGCGTGCGCCCTTGCGGACCACCAGCAGTCCGACGCCGGCCGGGCCGCCCCACTTGTGCGCGCTGGCCGTGAGCAGCGACCACGCGCCCTCGACCGGCCCCCACCCCAGCGACTGGGCCGCGTCGACGAGCAGCGGCACCCCGACCGCCCGGCACGCCTCGGCCACCTCGGCGACCGGCTGTACGGTCCCCACCTCGTGGTTGGCCGACTGGAGACAGGCCAGCGCGGTGTCCGAGCGGAGGGAATCCGCGTACGCCGCCACGCTCACCGCACCCGTACGGTCCACCGGTACCTCGGTGGACGAACCGCCCTCCGCGACCAGGGCCTCGGCCGAATGGAGCACGGAAGAGTGTTCAACCGCTGACACGATCAGGTGACGCCCGACGCGCCGCCGCCCCGCCAACGCCCCCGCGATCCCCGTGTGTACGGCCCGGGTTCCGGAGGAGGTGAACACGAGCTCGTCGGCCCGGCATCCCACAGCTTCGGCCGCGGTTTCACGGGCCGCGTCCAACAGCATCCGAGCCCGCCGCCCCTCCCGATAGAGGCGCGAGGGGTCGGCCCACCCTTCGCCAAGAGCCGCCAACAGCGCCTGCCGCGCGACGGGATGAAGGGGATGGCCGGATGCAGCATCAAAGTAGGACACACGGCAACGTTAGAGCGGACCTGGGCTTTCCATGGGGGCGCGGGGAACTGCGCGAGCAACCACAACGCACCCGCGGCCGCCCAAACCACCTCAACCCCCGAGCTATTAGGCGCCCGGAGTAACCCCCGGCGCGTATGCCACCCTCCCCGCGAACCCCCGGAGGGCGTCGGCTAGGGTTTGGTCCGCATAAACATCCAAACCCCTGCCCGACGCAGGGCGGCGACCGACCCGCGTGAAGGCAGGCCGCAGCCAATCCGCGCGGGCGAGACTCTCGGGAAGGCGCTACGTGAGTCCCAACGGCTCCGACCGCTCGCCGCGGCGCCCGATGCGGCGGAAGCTGCTGCAGGCAATGACTGCGGGCCTGGTCCTGGCGACCGCGACCGGTTGCACATCCAAGGACTTTCCTCGCCTTGGTTTCCCCACCCCGACCACGGAAGAGGGTCCGCGGATCCTCTCCCTGTGGCAGGGATCCTGGGCTGCCGCGCTCGCCGTCGGCGTCCTGGTGTGGGCCCTGATCATGTGGAGCGTCATGTTCCACAGGCGCAGCCGCACCAAGGTCGAGATCCCCCCGCAGACCCGGTACAACATGCCCATCGAGGCGCTGTACACGGTTGTTCCGCTCATCATCGTCTCGGTGCTGTTCTACTTCACGGCCCGCGATGAGACGAAGCTCCTGAGCCTCGACAAGAAGCCCGACGTGACGGTCAACGTCGTCGGCTTCCAGTGGAGTTGGGGCTTCAACTACATCGAGAACGTCGACGGTGTCAGTGGCGACGCGACGACCGACAAGAACCTGGCCGCGATCCCGGACCGGTTCAAGAAGGAGTTCCCGGCGAACGCCGGCGGAGTCTACGACGTCGGTACGCCCGCCTCGAAGAACCCGCAGACCGGCAACCCGGGTCCGACCCTCTGGCTCCCCAAGGGCGAGACGGTCCGCTTCGTCCTCACCTCACGCGACGTCATCCACGACTTCTGGGTGGTGCCGTTCCTGATGAAGATGGACGTCGTCCCGGGTCACACCAACGCCTTCCAGGTGACTCCCAACAAGGAGGGCACCTACCTCGGCAAGTGCGCCGAGCTCTGCGGCGTCGACCACTCCCGGATGCTGTTCAACGTGAAGGTCGTCTCGCCGGAGCGCTACCAGCAGCACCTCAAGGACCTCGCCAAGAAGGGGCAGACCGGTTACATCCCCGCTGGCATCGCGCAGACGAGCCACGAGAAGAACCGGGAGACGAACAACCTGTGAGCATCCTCAACGAACCTCAGGGTGCCGCGGCAGCAGAGTCCCACTACGCGGACGAGCTGCCGGTAAGGCGCAAGCAACCCGGTAACGTCGTGATCAAGTGGCTCACCACCACCGACCACAAGACGATCGGCACGCTGTATCTGGTCACGTCGTTCGCGTTCTTCCTGATCGGCGGCGTCATGGCGCTGCTCATGCGCGCCGAGCTGGCACGGCCGGGTCTGCAGATCCTGTCGAGCGAGCAGTTCAACCAGGCGTTCACGATGCACGGCACGATCATGCTGCTGATGTTCGCGACGCCCCTGTTCGCCGGTTTCACGAACTGGATCATGCCGCTGCAGATCGGCGCGCCCGACGTGGCGTTCCCGCGGCTGAACATGTTCGCCTACTGGCTCTACCTGTTCGGCTCGACGATCGCGGTGGGTGGCTTCCTCACCCCGCAGGGTGCGGCCGACTTCGGCTGGTTCGCCTACTCCCCGCTGTCGGACGCGGTCCGTTCGCCGGGCATCGGCGCCGACATGTGGATCATGGGTCTGGCCTTCTCCGGCTTCGGCACGATCCTCGGTGCGGTCAACTTCATCACCACGATCATCTGCATGCGCGCACCGGGCATGACGATGTTCCGCATGCCGATCTTCGTGTGGAACGTGCTGCTGACCGCCGTACTCGTTCTGCTGGCCTTCCCGGTTCTCGCCGCCGCGCTCTTCGCGCTGGAGGCGGATCGGAAATTCGGGGCACACGTCTTCGACGCCGCAAACGGCGGGGCGCTGCTGTGGCAACACCTCTTCTGGTTCTTCGGCCATCCAGAGGTGTACATCATCGCCCTGCCGTTCTTCGGCATCATCTCCGAGGTCATCCCGGTCTTCTCCCGCAAGCCGATGTTCGGCTACATGGGACTGGTCGCGGCCACGATCTCCATCGCCGGCCTCTCCGTGACCGTGTGGGCCCACCACATGTACGTCACCGGCGGAGTCCTCCTCCCGTTCTTCTCCTTCATGACGTTCCTCATCGCCGTGCCAACGGGCGTGAAGTTCTTCAACTGGATCGGAACGATGTGGAAGGGGTCCCTGAGTTTCGAGACCCCGATGCTCTGGGCCACCGGCTTCCTGATCACCTTCACCTTCGGTGGTCTGACCGGTGTCATCCTGGCCTCGCCGCCGATGGACTTCCACGTCTCGGACTCGTACTTCGTCGTCGCCCACTTCCACTACGTGGTGTTCGGCACGGTCGTGTTCGCGATGTTCTCCGGCTTCCACTTCTGGTGGCCGAAGATGACCGGCAAGATGCTCGACGAGCGCCTCGGCAAGATCACCTTCTGGACGCTGTTCATCGGCTTCCACGGCACCTTCCTCGTCCAGCACTGGCTGGGTGCCGAGGGCATGCCCCGTCGTTACGCGGACTATCTCGCGGCCGACGGGTTCACCGCCCTGAACACGATCTCGACGATCAGCTCCTTCCTGCTCGGCCTGTCGATCCTCCCGTTCCTCTACAACGTGTGGAAGACGGCGAAGTACGGCAAGAAGGTCGAGGTCGACGACCCGTGGGGCTACGGCCGTTCGCTCGAGTGGGCTACGTCCTGCCCGCCGCCGCGGCACAACTTCCTCACCCTGCCGCGGATCCGCAGCGAATCCCCGGCGTTCGACCTGCACCACCCGGAGATCGCCGCTCTCGACCAGCTCGAGAACGCGCATCACGGTGACAAGGCCCTCACTGGCGGCAAGGAGGCGGGCAAGTGAAGGTCCAGGGCAGGATGTTCACGTGGCTGGCCGTCTTCGTGCTCGCCATGGCGGTCGTCTACGGAGTGTGGTCGAAGGAGCCCGCCGGTACCACGGCGCTCTTCCTCGCCTTCGGCCTGTGCATCATGATCGGCTTCTACCTGGGCTTCACGGCCCGGCGGGTCGACACGCTGGCGCAGGACAACAAGGAGGCCGACGTCGCGGACGAGGCCGGCGAGGTGGGCTTCTTCAGCCCGCACAGCTGGCAGCCCCTCGCCCTCGGTGTCGGTGGCGCACTGGCCTTCCTGTCGATCGCGATCGGCTGGTGGCTGCTGTACTTCTCCGCCCCGATCATCATGATCGGCCTGTACGGCTGGGTCTTCGAGTACTACCGCGGTGAAGACCGCACCCAGTAGCACGCGCCGAGCGCTCGCGAGCCCGGACACTCCGTCAGGAGGGTCCGGGCTCGTGCTTTTGCCGCAACGCCGGTCCCTCGTCCGGGTTACTCACCGCGCCGGTGCTGACGAAGCTTCATAGCCTCGCTTCATGAACCACTCTCCGCGCACCCGCACCGTCGTCGGCTGCACCCTGCTGGTGATCTCCGTCGGCGCGGGCGTCACCGCCTGCGGATCCGGCGGCGGCAACCCGCTGTCGGACAAGCCGTACGACGCGGCGGGGCAGATCTCCTTCAACGGCCCGTCCGGCAACGGCAAGAAGGCCGACCCCGACAAGCCCCTGGTGGTCACCGCCTCCGGTGACGACGGGCGCATCACGGACGTCACGGCCGTGGACGCCACGGGACGCTACGTCACGGGCGAACTCGCCGCCGACGGCACTCGCTGGCACAGCACCTCCCCGCTGGCCGCCAACGCCCGCTACACGGTCCGCGTGAGCACGGAGGACGAGGACGGCGCCCCCGGCCGCAAGGTCCTCACCTTCGACACCAGCAGGCCGACCACCAAGAAGAGCCTGACCGTGAAGTTCGGTCCGGACGCGGGCGCGTACGGCGTAGGCCAGCCGGTCACCGCCCAACTGAACATGCCCGTCAAGGACAAGGCACAGCGGGCCATCGTGGAACGCGCCCTCAGGGTGGACTCCGTACCCGCCGTCGAGGGCGCCTGGCACTGGGTGGACGACAAGGAACTCCACTACCGCCCCAAGGAGTACTGGCCCGCCCACGCCACCATCCAGGTCCGCAGCGACCTCGACGGCGTGAAGATCAGCGACCGCCTGTGGGGCGGCGCCTCGAAGGGGCTCAAACTCACCACGGGCGACAAGATCGTCGCCGTGACGGACGCCTCGTCCCACGAGATGACGGTCTACAAGAACGGCGAGGAGATCAACCAGATCCCCGTCACCACGGGCAAGCCCGGCTTCGAGACCCGAAACGGCGTCAAGGTCGTACTGGGCAAGGAGTACTTCGTACGGATGCGCGGAACCACCGTCGGCATCTCCGAGGGCTCCTCGGACTCGTACGACCTCCCCGTGTACTACGCGACCCGCGTCACCTGGAGCGGCGAGTACGTCCACGCCGCCCCCTGGTCGGTGGGCTCCCAGGGCTCCGAGAACGTCAGCCACGGCTGCACCGGCATGAGCACCAGCAACGCCGAGTGGTTCTTCGACACGGTCCACGAGGGCGACGTCGTCAAGGTCGTCAACTCCAACGGCGACGACATGGAACCCTTCGGCAACGGCTTCGGCGACTGGAACCTGGGCTGGAAGAAGTGGCGGGGCGGCAGCGCGCTGGTGGGCGGAACGCCGGACGCTCCCAGGCCGGAAGACGCGGCACGCCTGCGGCCGGAGTCGGTGTGAAACGCCCCTTCAGGGGCGCGGAGCTGTGACATTTGCGGCTCCGCCACGTGGGGGCGAGCAACCGATGACGGCCCGCAGCCGCGAAACCACGGGCCGCCCTACCCCACTAGGCGCTCAAGGCCCGCTTGTGACGCAGCAGAGAAGCGAGCGAGGCCGCGAACTCGACGGGATCCACCGGAAGGGTCACCGCGGCCTCCGCACGGCTCCACGTGGCGAGCCACGCATCCTGCGGCCGCCCGATCAGCACCAGCACCGGCGGGCAGTTGAAGACCTCGTCCTTCACCTGGCGGCACAACCCCATGCCCCCCATCGGCGCGGACTCCCCGTCGAACACACAGACATCGATCCCGCCCCGGTCCAGTTCCTTCAGAACCGCCGCGGGCGTGGCGCACTCCAGGAACTCGACCAACGGCGCGTCCGGAGCCGGCCGCTTGCCGGTGGCCAACCGCACCTGTTCGCGCGTGTTGGAGTCGTCGCTGTAGACGAGCACCGTGGCAGTCGACTGCATTGTTCCTCCACGCATCTAAGAAGCACCGTGTTGGTCGGGAACCCCAGGTACCGATGCGGCGGATGCTACTCCTTTGAACACCCCGTCAACACCTGTTGGAACACCCCTGCGATGGGCCATACGGGCAGTACACACGCTGCGGACACTCCGAACGGCACCCCCCGGAGTGAGGGCGGGATAAGCGACCGACATAATGTCGGTCGTGGCGACAGCAACGACAGTAGAAACCGGGCACGCGCACCCGTCGGTCAACCGGCCGAACCTCACCAGCGTCGGAACCATCATCTGGCTGAGTTCCGAGCTGATGTTCTTCGCGGCCCTCTTCGCGATGTACTTCACCCTGCGATCGGTGACCGGTCCGGATCACTGGAAGGAGATGGCGAGCCATCTCAACCTTCCGTTCTCCGCGACCAACACCACGATCCTGGTGCTCTCCTCACTCACCTGCCAGCTCGGCGTCTTCGCCGCCGAGCGCGGGGACGTGAAGAAGCTCAGGGGCTGGTTCATCATCACGTTCGTGATGGGTGCGATCTTCATCGGCGGTCAGATCTTCGAGTACACGGAGCTGGTGAAGAAGGACGGCCTGTCGCTGTCCTCCGACCCGTACGGCTCGGTGTTCTACCTGACCACCGGGTTCCACGGCATGCACGTGACGGGTGGCCTCATCGCCTTCCTGTTCGTCCTCGGACGTACCTACGCGGCGAAGAGGTTCACTCACGAACAGGCGACCGCGGCCATCGTCGTGTCCTACTACTGGCACTTCGTCGATGTCGTCTGGATCGGCCTCTTCGCCACGATCTACTTGATCAAGTAGTCGGGCCCGATCCCGCGCGCAGCCAAGAAGCGCACATTCCAGAAGCATCGACGCAGAAGATCCTGACACCGGGGTAATCCGTGAAAAAGCTCTCCACACGACGACGCCATCCGCTGGCGGCGGTCGTCGTACTACTCCTCGCGCTGGCGGTATCCGGGGGGGTGTTCAGCCTGCTCGCGCCCGCGAGCAAGGCGCAGGCCGACGAGTCCGCTCAGTCCCTCGCCATCGACGAGGGCAAGAAGCTCTTCGCCGTAGGCTGCGCAAGCTGCCACGGCACCGGCGGTCAGGGCTCCTCCGACGGTCCGAGCCTGGTGGGTGTCGGCGCCGCGGCGGTCGACTTCCAGGTCGGTACCGGCCGGATGCCGGCGCAGCAGCCGGGCGCCCAGATCCCGGCCAAGAAGGTCATCTACTCCCAGGCCGAGATCGACCAGCTCGCGGCGTACATCGCCTCGCTGGGCGCCGGTCCGGTCATCCCGACGAAGAACGAGTACGGGCCCGCCGGTTCGGACATCGCCAAGGGTGGCGAGCTGTTCCGCACCAACTGCGCCCAGTGCCACAACTTCACCGGCAAGGGCGGCGCGCTGACGCACGGCAAGTTCGCGCCGAGCCTCGAAGGCGTTGCCCCGAAGCACATCTACGAGGCCATGCAGACCGGCCCGCAGAACATGCCTTCCTTCCCCGACACCACGCTGTCGTCGAAGAACAAGAAGGACATCATCGCGTACCTCAACGCGGTCAACGGCGACGACACCGAGAGCCCCGGCGGCCTTGAGCTGGGTGGTCTCGGTCCGGTCAGTGAGGGTCTCTTCGCCTGGATCTTCGGTCTGGGCGCGCTGATCGCGGTAGCCGTCTGGGTCGCCGCTCGGACCGCAAAGGCCAAGAAGTCATGAGTAGCCAAGACATTCCAGAAGAGAACCTGCCCGCTGAGCAGGACGCGCACGGCGCGGTGTCGGTCGCGGACGAGAACGACCCGTTCGCCGACCCGGGACTGCCGCCGCACGAGCACCGTGTCCAGGACATCGACGAGCGGGCCGCCAAGCGGTCCGAGCGCGTCGTCGCCTTCCTGTTCACGCTGTCGATGCTCCTCACGGTCGGCTTCATCGCCTCGTACGTGGCGATCCCGCACGACAAGGCGATCTTCGTCTTCCCGATCGGTCACATCAACGCGCTCAACTTCGCGCTGGGTCTGACCCTCGGTGGAGCGCTCTTCACCATCGGCGCGGGCGCGGTCCACTGGGCCCGCACCCTGATGTCCGACGTGGAGATCGCCGACGAGCGGCACGCGATCGAGGCGCCCCCCGAGGTCAAGGCCAAGGTCATGGCCGACTTCAAGGACGGTGCCAAGGAGTCGGCGCTCGGCCGTCGCAAGCTGATCCGCAACACGATGTTCGGCGCGCTGGCCCTGTTCCCGCTCTCCGGCGTCATGCTGCTGCGCGACCTCGGCCCGCTGCCGGGGACGAAGCTCCGCCACACCATCTGGTCCAAGGGCAAGCTGCTCGTCAACATGAACACGAACCTGCCGCTGCGTCCCTCGGACGTGGCCGTCGGCTCGCTCACCTTCGCCAAGCCCGAGGGCCTGGAGGAGACCGACGAGGAGTTCCAGACCGAGATCGCCAAGGCGGCGCTGATGATCGTCCGGCTCCAGCCGGAGAACATCAAGGACAAGCGCGAACTGGAGTGGGCGCACGAGGGCATCGTGGCCTTCTCGAAGATCTGCACCCACGTGGGGTGCCCGATCTCCCTGTACGAGCAGCAGACGCACCACGTGCTCTGCCCGTGCCACCAGTCCACCTTCGACCTCTCCGACGGTGCCCGAGTGATCTTCGGCCCGGCCGGTCACGCCCTGCCGCAGCTGCGCATCGGCGTGAGCGACGAGGGTTACCTCGAGGCGCTCGGCGACTTCGATGAGCCCGTCGGTCCTGCATTCTGGGAGCGCGGATGAGTACTACCGAGACCAACGAGCGGCGCGACAAAGCACCGGCCGGCGAGAAGATCGCCGACTGGGCGGACGGACGCCTCGGGATCTACTCCCTGGCCAAGTCCAACATGCGCAAGATCTTCCCCGACCACTGGTCGTTCATGTTGGGCGAGGTCTGCCTCTACAGCTTCATCATCATCATCCTCACGGGTGTGTATCTGACGCTGTTCTTCCACCCGTCGATGAACGAGGTGACGTACCACGGCAGCTATGTCCCGCTCCAGGGGCAGCTGATGTCGGAGGCGTTCAACTCGACGATGCACATCTCCTTCGATGTGCGCGGTGGTCTGCTGATCCGTCAGATCCACCACTGGGCGGCGCTGATCTTCCTCGCCGCCATGTTCGTGCACATGATGCGCGTGTTCTTCACGGGCGCGTTCCGCAAGCCGCGTGAGGTCAACTGGCTGTTCGGCTTCCTGCTGTTCGTCCTGGGCATGTTCACCGGCTTCACCGGTTACTCGCTCCCGGACGACCTGCTCTCCGGCACCGGTGTCCGCTTCATGGAGGGCGCGGTCCTGTCCGTGCCGATCGTCGGCACGTACCTGTCGTTCTTCCTCTTCGGCGGCGAGTTCCCGGGCGGCGACTTCGTCGCGCGGTTCTACTCGATCCACATCCTGCTGCTGCCGGGCATCATGCTCGGCCTGGTGGTCGGCCACCTGATCCTGGTCTTCTACCACAAGCACACGCAGTTCGCGGGCCCCGGAAAGACGAACAACAACGTCGTCGGCATGCCGCTGCTGCCGGTCTACATGGCCAAGGCCGGAGGCTTCTTCTTCCTGGTCTTCGGTGTCATCGCGGCCGTCGCGGCGATCGCCTCGATCAACCCGATCTGGGCCATGGGTCCGTACCGTCCGGACATGGTGTCCACGGGCGCCCAGCCCGACTGGTACATGGGCTTCTCCGAGGGCCTGATCCGCTTCATGCCGGGCTGGGAGATCAACTTCTGGGGCCACACGCTCGTCCTGGGCGTGTTCATCCCGCTGATCATCTTCCCGCTGGTGCTGGTCGCGATCGCGGTCTACCCGTTCATCGAGTCCTGGGTCACCGGCGACAAGCGCGAGCACCACATCCTGGACCGCCCGCGCAACGTCCCGACCCGTACGGCCTTCGGTGCCGCGTGGATCTCGTGGTACTTCGTCCTGCTCGTCGGTGGCGGCAACGACATCTGGGCCACGCACTTCCACCTGTCGATCAACTCGATCACCTGGGCGGTGCGCGTCGGCTTCTTCGTGGTGCCGGTGCTCGTCTTCATCGCCACCAAGCGGGTCTGCCTCGGCCTTCAGCGCCGCGACAAGGACAAGGTGCTGCACGGCCGTGAGTCGGGCATCATCAAGCGCCTGCCGCACGGTGAGTTCGTCGAGATCCACGAGCCGCTCAGCCAGGACGCGCTGCACACGCTCACCGCGCACGAGCAGTACGTGCCGGCCGCGATCGGCGCGACCGTCGACGAGAACGGTGTCGAGCGCAAGGTGAAGGGTTCCGAGAAGCTGCGCGCCAAGCTGAGCGAGGCGTACTACGGCGAGGAGTCCCAGATCCCCAAGCCCACCGTCGACGAGTACAAGGAGATCACGAGCGGCCACGGCCACCACTGATTGCTGAGGCGTCGCCACGCCACAGTCGAAGGGCCCCGTCCGAACACCGGACGGGGCCCTTCGCCGTGCCTCCGGCTGGATAGGGTGGGCATGTCTTTCGAACCATGTCTCTACGACACTCAGGAGCGGCCGTATGAGCGCTGTGACCCCCGCTGGAGGCGACACCGCGGCGGCCCGTTCCTGGCCCGACGTACTGAGCGCGCTGCTGGCCGGACAGGACCTGAGCACCGCCGACACGGCGTGGGCGATGGACCGGATCATGAGCGGCGAGGCGGCGGACGCCCAGATCGCGGGCTTCCTGGTGGCGCTGCGGGCCAAGGGCGAGACGGTCGAGGAGATCAACGGCCTCGTCGAGACGATGTACGCCCACGCGAAGCCGCTGCACATCCCGGGACCGGCCGTCGACATCGTCGGCACGGGTGGTGACCGGGCCAAGACGGTCAACATCTCGACGATGTCCGCCATCGTGATCGCCGGCGCCGGTGCGAAGGTCGTCAAGCACGGCAACCGCGCCTCGTCCTCGGCGAGCGGTTCCTCCGACGTGCTGGAGCGGCTCGGCATCAACCTGGAGCTGTCGCCCGAGCGGGTCGCGCAGGTGGTGGAGGAGGCCGGGATCACGTTCTGTTTCGCGGCCAAGTTCCACCCCACGATGCGGTTCGCGGGCGCGGTCCGACGGGACCTGGGCGTGCCGACCGCGTTCAACCTCCTCGGCCCGCTCACCAACCCGGCCAAGGTCACCTCCTCGGCGGTCGGCTGCTTCGACACCCGCATGGCCGGGCTCATCGCCGGTGTGCTGGCCGAACGCGGCTCCTCCGCGCTGGTGTTCCGCGGCGACGACGGTCTCGACGAGCTGACGACCACGGCCACCTCCCGGGTGTGGATCGTCCGCGAGGGCAAGGTCACCGAGGAGACCTTCGACCCGCGGGACGTCGGCCTCGAACTGGTCCCCGTGGAAGCCCTGCGCGGCGCCGACCCCGAGTACAACGCGGACGTCGCCCGCCGCCTCCTGGACGGCGAGACAGGCCCCGTACGGGACGCCGTACTCCTGAACTCGGCGGCGGCCCTGGTGGCGCTGGAGGCCGGGGACGGGCCGCTGGCGGACCGGATCCGGGCCGGGATGGCGAAGGCCGCGGAGTCGATCGACTCGGGGGCCGCCAAGAGCACCCTGGAACGCTGGGCTGCCGCCAGCAACGCATAGCGGGTGTCGGTCGTCGTCCCGCGATCCGGACACGGGTTGCGGGGCGACGATCACATCGCGTAAGTTTTCCGACCAGGTCATGAGTGACAGTCATGAGGCCCCGGCCGACTGTCCGGCAACCCTCCGTCCGTGGCGGGGTGCCCCGGGTGAAGACCAGGCCGTAGGCAGCGAGGTCTGCGGCAAGCGCGGGCCCCTCGAAAGACACCAGGGGTCCTGGTCATCGAGGGAGCTCTCTGTGAGCAAGCGAATGCGATAGGGCGCGAAGCCCCCACTCCGCACATCCCCCTTCACCTTTTCCTGCGCCGAAGCTCCGTCCGCTCGCGCAGTGAATTCGCCTGCCTTTTACGGGAGTTCGCCATGTCTGTCTCCACCGTTGCCGCCCCCCAGACCATTTGTGCCCCGCTGCCCGTTCTCGGCCGGGATGTCACCGTCCCGCTCGTCACGGGCGGCGAAGTCACCTACGCGGCGCTCGACTACGCGGCCAGCGCCCCCGCCCTCCAGCGCGTCTGGGACGACGTGGCGGCCTACGCCCCGTACTACGGCAGCGTCCACCGCGGCGCCGGTTACCTCTCGCAGCTCTCCACCGACCTGTTCGAGAACGCCCGCAGGACGGTCGAGGAGTTCCTGGACTGCCGCCCCGACGACCAGCTGATCTTCACCCGCTCCACCACGGACTCCCTGAACCTCCTCGCCGCCGCCCTCCCCGCCGACTGCCAGGTCTTCGTCTTCGAGACCGAGCACCACGCGTCCCTGCTCCCCTGGAAGGACGCCCGGGTCACCTACCTCAACGCCCCGCGCACCCCGGGCCAGGCGGTCGCGACCCTGGAGCAGGCCCTCGCCGCCCGCGACCCTCAGGGCCCGGCCCTCGTCTGCGTCACCGGCGCCTCGAACGTCACCGGCGAGCTGTGGCCCGTACGGGAGTTGGCGGCCGCGGCTCACGCCCACGGCGCGCGTATCGTCCTGGACGCCGCCCAACTCGCCCCGCACCACCCGGTGTCCGTCCAGGACCTCGACGTCGACTGGATCGCCTTCTCCGGCCACAAGCTCTACGCCCCCTTCGGCTCCGGCGTCCTGGCCGGACGCGCCGACTGGCTCCAGGCGGCCGACCCCTACCTCGCGGGCGGCGGCGCCAGCCGCAAGGTCAGCCGGCGCGAGGACGGGGGAGTGGACGTCGAGTGGCACGACAGCGCCGCCCGCCACGAGGCCGGCTCCCCGAACGTCATCGGCGCCTACTCCATCGCGTCGGCCTGCAAGGCGCTCACCGAGGCGGGCTTCGACACGCTGGTCGCCCGTGAGCGGCACCTGATCGAGAAGGTACGCGCGGGCCTGGCCGAGGTCCCGCAGGTCAAGGTGCTGTCGTTGTTCGGCGACGACGCCCCGAGGGTCGGCGTCATCTCCTTCGTGGTCGACGGCTGGAACAGCTCCCACTTCGCCGCCGCGCTCTCCGCCGAGTACGGCATCGGCGTCCGCGACGGCCTCTTCTGTGCCCACCCCTTGCTCCGCACCCTCCTGGGCACGGACCCCCAGACCCAGGGCGAATGCGGTGCGCCGGAGGCCGCGCCGGGCGAGAAGTCCCTGAACGCGATCAGGGTGAGCTTCGGGGCGGGGACGCCGGACGAGCACGTCGAGCGCTTCGTAGGCGCAGTCCGCGAACTGGTGACCAAGGGCGCCAAGTGGACTTACCGCACGGAGAACGGCCGCTGCGTCCCGGCGGTTTGATGGACCGGTTGATGTAAACGGGGTGCGCTGCGACGCGCCTCAAGGGCAACCCCCTAGGGGCGCGGGGAACTGCGCGACCAGCCACAACGGACCGGCAGTCGCAAACGCTCCGCGCCCCCCACCCCACTAGGCGCCCAGCCTCAAGAGTCCAGCCCGATGGCGAACGCAGCCTCAAGGTCATGCTGCGAGTAGGTCCGGAAGGCGACGTGCGTATCCGTCCCCTCAACCCCGGGGATCTTGCTGATCCGCCCAGGGATCACCTCGGCCAGATCCTCGTGCTGCCGCACCCGCACCATCGCGATCAAGTCATACGTACCGGTGACGGAGAAGACCTCGCTCACAGATTCGAGCGCGGCGATCGACTCGGCGATCTCGGGAATCCGGTCCACGCTGGTCTTGATGAGGACGATCGCGGTGATCACGGCTGGTTCTCTCCCTCGGGGACCGTTACTGGGGCGGGCCCAACTCTAGTCGCCCGCCCGTCTCCCACCACCGCCCTTCCAAGGCCGCCCTTCGGGCCCTTCTTTTTCCTGAATCTCACCCACGCGTAACCGAAGCCCAGCGTGAAGCCCACGAGGTGGGCGAGGTACGCGACGCCCGGCCCCTGCTCGGCCTGGCCCGCCGCCAGCCACTGGAGGGCCGCCCAGAACGGCAGGACGACCCACGCGGGGAAGCGCAGCGGCAGGAAGAAGAGGAAGGGGAGGAGGCTCGTCACGCGGGCCCGGGGGAACAAGTACAGGAACGCCCCGAGGACCGCCGAGATCGCCCCGGACGCGCCGACCAGCGACTGCTCGGAGCCGGCGTTGGCCACCGCGTAGCCCAGCAGCGCCAGGTAGCCGCAGACCAGGTAGAACAGGGTGAACTCGACTCGGCCAAGACGCTCCTCGGTCATCGCTCCGAAGACGTAGAGGAAGAGCATGTTGCCGAGGAGATGGATCCAGCTGCCGTGGATGAAGAGGGCCGTGACCGGGGTCAGGGCCTCGCGGGCGGGGCTGCCGAACAGGTCGGCCGGGACCACGCCCCAGCGGCGGAAGTACGCCCGCTGCGCGGCGAGCAGCGCGTCCCCGGTGCCGTAGGACGGGACGAAACCCGAGGCCGGGCCGAGGACGAAGATCAAGCAGCACAGGCCGATGAGGGAGTACGTCATGGGCGCCGAGGTGCCGCGGAACGTCCTGACGAGGGCCGGGCCCCAGTTGCTGATCATGGACACAGAGCATGACGTAACGGGACGCAACGGGACAGGGTGAATCGCCGCTGTGGACGGCCGAGCGGCGAGTACCCGCCAGGCCGTAGGGTTACGAGCCACACTCGCCGGGGAAACCGGCGATCACGGAAACTGGAACGAGAAGGAAGCGGACAGCCACGATGACGGTTCCCCTGCCGACTGCCTCCACGCGGTGGCGCTGCACCCTCTGCGGCAACCTCACGCGCTTCGACGTGACGCGCTCGTCGAAGGTCGTGGAGTACCTCCACCTGGACCTGGCCGGTGAGCCGAAGGTGGAGGAGCGCGAGGTGGTCAGTGAGACCATCGAGTCGGTGCGCTGCCGCTGGTGCAACGCCGTGGATCAGGTGGAACTCGTGGACAGGCCGGGCGCCGGCTCCTGAGAGGGAGTGGCCCCGCACAGACATTGGGGTGTGAGGGATGGTGGAGAACTCAGGCGGGGGGCCGGGCGACGGCGCCGCCGAGGTGCTCGACCGCCCGCTGCCCGACGGCGTGCGCAGAAGAGTCGTGCAGATCGTGTCGGACGGGTTCGGCGGCCTCACCGTCGCCGAACTGCCCGCGCAGCTACGACAGTACGCCCGCTTCGCCCCCAACCGGCGCGCCAAGTTCGCCGGCAACGCGATGGCCGCCGCGCTGGAGACCGATCCGCTGTTCCGGCAGCGCATCGGGGAGAAGCTGAGAGAGGCCCAGTCGGAACTCGCCGGCGCTCTCGACTCCGGCTCGCCGCCCCCGGCCGCGGATCCGCTCGACGTGGCGGCCGCGGCCTATGTTCTGCGCCCCACCGGCTGGGTGAAGCTCGTGACCGCCGCCGGCGAGGAGGCGCTGCGCGCCGACGCCGAGCGCGCCGACGAGGAGAGCCGGGCCGAACTGGAGCGGCTGCGCGAGGAGTTGGCGCAGGCGCGGGACGCGACCCGGACCGAGACCGAGCGGCTGCGCACCGAGCTGGACGCGGCGAAGAAGGAAGCGGAATCGCTCCATCGCAAGCTGCGTGCCGCCCACAGTGACGTCAAGCGTGGCGAGGCCGCCCTGCGCAAGCTGCGGGCCGAGACGGACACCGCGCGCGCCGAGAGCCAGACCCAGGTGTCGGCCGCCGAGAGCGAGAGCCGGCGCCTCAAGGCGCGGCTGGGCGAGGCGGAGGCGGCCCTGGAGGCCACCCGCAAGGCCGCCCGCGAGGGCCGCAGCGTCGAGGACATGCGGGTACGGCTGCTGCTCGACACCGTGCTGGACGCGGCCCAAGGGCTGCGCCGCGAGCTGGCGTTGCCGCCGATCTCCGTACGGCCCGCCGAGACCGTCGACGCGGTCGAACCGGGACGGATGACCCCGAAGGACATCGCCGCGCGGGCACTGTCGGAGAACGACCCCGCGATCCTCGACCAGTTGCTCGCGCTGCCGCAGGCCCACCTGGTCGTCGACGGCTACAACGTCACCAAGACCGGCTATCCCCAAATGCCCCTGGAGAAACAGCGGTTGAGGCTCCTGGGGCAGCTCTCGCAGCTCGCCGCGCAGACCGGCGCCGAGGTCACCTGTGTCTTCGACGGGGCCGAACTGGCCGCGCCCGTGCTGCTCGCGCCGCCGCGCGGAGTGAGGGTGCTGTTCTCCAAACCGGGCGTCACCGCCGACGAGTTGATCCGCCAGCTGGTGCGCGCCGAGCCGCCCGGCCGGCCGGTGATCGTCGCGTCGACCGACCGCGAGGTGGCCGACGGCATCGCGAAGGCGGGCGCCCGGCCCGTCGCTTCTGCGGTACTCCTCAAGCGACTGTCGTGAAGGTCAACGTACAGGTTTAATGCCGGAATTGGCCGAACTGTCACGCAACGTAGCGTCAATCGACCATCACTGCACGTTGGTTATGTGCAAAGAATGCTTTGAGTGACGGCATTTTTTCGTGTGAGGATTTGAACTGATCACAGAAACATCACTAGGGTCAGGCCTCGAACCTCCGAACGGGTGATCACTCAATAGAAGGAGCTCGACTCCGTGGCGTCCCATCGTCGACCGAAGCAGCCGAGCCGCACGCGTGTGACTGTGCTGACCACCGCAGCCGCAGCCGCCGTTGCCTTCAGCGCTCAGGCCGCCAATGCCGCGCCGAGCGAGAAGCCCAGCAAGGACGAGGTCAAGGCGAAGGTCGACGCTCTCTACGAGCAGGCCGAGCAGGCCACCGAGAAGCTCGACGGGGCCCAGGAGAAGCAGGAGAAGCTCCAGAAGGAGATCTCCACCATCCAGGACAACGTCGCCCGCGGCCAGGAGGAGCTCAACAAGCTCCGGGACGGCCTCGGCACGATGGCGAGCGCCCAGTACCGCACCGGGGGCATCGACCCCTCGATCCAGCTGTTCCTGTCCTCGAACCCGGACGACTACCTCGACAAGGCGTCCACGATGGACCAGTTGAGCGCCCAGCAGGTCGAGGCGCTCACGAAGATCCAGGGCAAGCAGCGCGAACTCGCCCAGGAGCGCGCGGAGGCGAGCAGCAAGCTCAAGGACCTCTCCGCCACCCGCACCGAGCTCAAGAAGAAGAAGGACGAGGTCAAGGCCAAGCTGGCCACGGCCCAGAAGCTGCTCAACACCCTGACCGCCGCGGAGAAGGCGGCGCTCAACCAGGAGCAGGCGCAGGCCGCCAACCGTTCCAGCTCGCGGGTGGACCTCGGCAACACCGGTTCCGCCTCCGGCCGCGCGGCCTCCGCCTTCGCCGCCGCCCAGTCCGTGATCGGCTCGCCGTACGTCTACGGCGCCTCCGGCCCGTCCTCCTTCGACTGCTCCGGCCTGACCTCCTGGGCCTACGCGCAGGCGGGTGTCTCCATACCCCGCACGTCCGAGGCGCAGGCGAACGCCGGCACCCGGATCTACAGCCAGAGCGACCTCAAGGTCGGCGACCTGGTCATCTTCTACGGCGACTACCACCACGTCGGCCTGTACGCGGGCAACGGCCAGGTGCTGCACGCCCCGCACACCGGCGCCGTCGTGCGCTACGAGTCGATCGGCAACATGCCGTTCCAGTTCGGCGTCCGGATCTGATCCGACCCGGTCCGACCGTAACCGGTCCCGCGACACCGCCCGAACGGGCGAATTACGACGACGCGCGCTGACCCCACGCCCCGCCGGTGACCTGCGTCATAGGCGGGGCGTCACGTTGTGTGTCCGCGGAGGTCTTTGGCCCGCACCCCTTCACAGAGCTACTGTCTGGCGCGTTTCCCCACACCGGGGAAGCGGTCCGTGTCCGCCAGCGGAAGGAGTGCGACTCCCCGTGGGATCCCGTCGCCGCCTTGCACCGTCCGGGTTCGACCGAGGCGCCAGCGCCGCGGTCTGTGTCTTGAGCGCCGCCGCAGCGGCCCTCGGCGCCATGCCGGCCACCTCCGCCGTGGCCGCGCCGCACGACGACTCCCGGGCCGAGGTGGACCGGCTGTACCAGGAGGCGGAGCGGGCGACCGAGGCCTACGACAAGGCCGACGAGACCGCCGGGGAGCTGCACCGGCAGGTCGGCGACGCCCAGGACCGGATCGCCCGGCAGCAGCAGCGCATCAACACCATGCGGGACGCGCTGGGTTCACTCGCCGGCGCCCAGTACCGCTCCGGCGGCATCGACCCCACCGTCGCGCTGCTGTTCTCCGACGACCCGGCCGACTACCTCGACAAGGCCTCCGTCCTCGACCGCATCACCGCCCAGCAGGCGGGCCAGCTCAAGGACCTCCAGGAGGCCATGCGCGAGCTCGCCCAGGAGCGCACCGAGGCCGCCGGACACCTCGCCGAGCTGGAGCGCAGCCGCAAGGCCGTCGCCACCCACAAGAAGACCGTCGAGCGGAAACTCGCCAAGGCCCGGCAACTGCTCAACCAGATGCCCCTCGCCGAGCGCGCCTCCTTCGACCGGGCCTCCCGCTCCTCCCGCGGGGACATCCCCGACCTCGGCGCCGGCGTCCCCTCCTCGGGCCGTGCGGCCGCCGCCGTGGCCGCCGCCCGGGCCGCACTCGGCAAGCCGTACATCTGGGGCGCCAACGGCCCCGGCGGCTTCGACTGCTCCGGCCTCATGCAGTGGTCGTACGCCCACGCGGGCGTCCACCTCCCGCGCACCTCGCAGGAACAGCGCTACGCCGGCCACCAGATCCCGCTCTCCCAGGCCCAGCCCGGCGACCTGGTCGTCTACCGCTCCGACGCCAGTCATGTCGGCATGTACGTGGGCAACGGCCAGGTCATCCACGCCCCCTACCCCGGCGCGCCGGTGCGCTACGACCCGGTCGGCATGATGCCCATCTCGTCGGTCACGAGGGTCTGAACCGGCGCGAAAGGGTCGTACGATCGGGAAGTGACTGGTCGTAGGCGGGCGTCGCGCTCCGGAGTGCTCGCGCTGTGTCTGCTGTTCGGCTCGCTGGTGGCGTGCGGCGGGCAGCCGGCGCCGGACAGCGCGAAGGCGGAGGTGCAGCGCCTGCTCGACCGCCGGTCCACGGCCGTCCTGCACCACGACGAGCCGGCGTACACGAGGACCGGCGCGCGCACCGCGTACGAGAACCTGAGCGCCGTCCCCTTCGCCTCCTGGTCCTACCGGCTGACCGCCCTCCACCGCAGCGGCGCCACCGCGACCGCCGACGCCGAACTGAGCTACAAGGTCAAGGGTTACGACACCTCGCCCGTCACCGTCGGCCGCACGCTCGCCCTCCGCCTCACCGTGGACGGACAGTGGTACGTCGACTCCGACAAGCCCGCGAAGAAGTCCGGCCAACAGCTGTGGGACCAGGGGAAGGTGAGCGTCGTCAAGGGCGCGCACAGCCTGGTGATGGGGGTCGGGCAGTCCGCCGACAGTCTCAGCGACTACCGCGCCCTCGCGGATCACGCCGTACCGGCCGTGTCGGACGCGTGGGGCACGGACTGGACCCGGCACGTCGTCGTGCTCGTCCCCGGCTCCCTGGACGGCATGGCGGGCCTCCTGGGCTCACCGGCGGCCTCCTACCGGGGCATCGCCGCGGTGACGACGGGCGAGGCGGGCGGCTCGGGCAGCGCGCCCGCCGACCGGATCATCGTCAACCCGGAGGCGTACGAGCTCCTGGGCTCGGTGGGCAAGCAGGTGGTGCTGACCCACGAGACGACCCACGTGGCGACCCGCGCCCACACCACCTCCGCGACCCCCCTCTGGCTCTCGGAGGGCTACGCCGACTGGATCGGCTACCGGGGCACCGGCCGCACCCCCACCCAGGCCGCCCCGGAGCTGTACCGCGCCGTGGAGGACGGCGACCTGCCGACCGCCCTCCCCGCCGACAAGGACTTCGGCTTCAGCAGCGAGCCGACGAAGCTCGCGCAGGCGTACGAGGGCGGGTGGATGGCCTGCCGAATGATCGAGGACCGCTGGGGAGCCGACCAACTGGGCAGGTTCTACCGGGCTGTTGGCGCCCACAAGAAGCGGTCCGGGGCGGTGGAGGGGGCGTTGGGGAGCGTGCTCGGGGTGACGCTGGAGGACTTCACGGCGGAGTGGCGGGACTATCTCAAGGCTCAACTCGCCTGATCCAGCTGCGAGATGGCCTCCGCGAGCCACTCCCGTTCGGCCGCGCCGGTGGCCCGCGCGACCCGCAGCATGCCCTGCCGGAACAGGTCCCCGCTCTGCTCCGCGCGCACGGGCTCGCCGTCCCGGTAGAAGAAACTCGCCGGGGTCTCCAGGAAGTCCAGGCGGCGGCGGAGCACGGCTGCCTGCTCGTGCGGGTCGGGCAGGTGTCGTAGGAAGGCCAGGACCGTGTTGAAGCGGACGTGGTCGGTGATCTCGGCCGGTTTGGGGTGGCGGAGCCGTTCCAGCAGGTCCTCGCGGCCCTTCCCGGTGAGGCTCAGGACCCGGCGCGGGGCCGCGCTCGCACCCTCCTCCGTGTGCTGGTCGAGCTTGCCGGCGGTGACCAGGCGGGTGATCGCCGGGTAGAGCGCGCCGTCGCTGACCGGGCGGACATGACCGCTGAGCGCCTTGATGCGTTCCTTCAACTCGTAGCCGTGGAGCGGCTGTTCGGCCAGGAACCCCAGGATCGACAGTTCCAGCATGGTCCTCCTTCACCCGGTCCTTGCGGACGTCGTGCCGCCATGCTACCTCTTATCGAGCTATCTCGATTAGAGGTAGCTCGTGTCGAGGAGGGCCTGCCCGTGCACACTCACCGCAAGCAGCTCATATCGCTCGCGCACCCCGTCTATCTCTCGCTCCTCGCCTCCGTCGCCGCCGGGATCATCAACACCGTCTGGGTCTCCCGGCTCGGCGGCCCGGCCGTCGCCGCCGTGGCCGTCGCGACCAACACCGAGAACGTCCTGCTGGGCATCGCCCTGGTCTTCGCGTCCGGCACCACCGTGCTGGTCGCCCACGCGAGGGGAGCCCGCGACCCCGCCGCCGTACGATCCGCCGTGCGCGGCGGCTGGGCCCTCTGCGCACTGGTCACCCCGGTGGTCGTCACGACCGGCTTCCTGTTCCGCGAACCGCTCGCCCGCCTGATCCTCGGCGGCACGGGCCCCGAACTCCCGCTGGCGGTCGCCTACTTCACGATCTCCCTGCCGGGCATCGCCGTCTTCTACGTCCAGCAACTCGTCGACGGCATCCTCAAAGGCACCGGCGACACCCGCACCCCGATGCGCCTGGCCCTGCTCGCCAACGGCCTCATCCTCGCCGCCGACCCGTTCCTCATCCACCTCTACGGTGTCCAGGGCGCCGCCGTCTCGACCGTGCTGTGCCGGGTCGTGGCGTTGGGGTTGGGGCTGCGCGCGCTGCGCCGAAACGCCCTGCTGCGTACGAAGGCCGACCCCGCCGAGTCCGTCCGCGCCGCCCTGCGCCGGACGCTCGCCACCGGCCTGCCCATGTCCGCGGACTTCACCGTCCGCCAGACCGGAACCCTCGTGCTGGTCGCGATCGTGGCGCGGCTCGGGGTGACGGCGGTGGCCGCGTACGCCATCGGCTACAAGGTCCTGTACGTGGCGACGATGGCCTTCTACTCCGTGCGGCAGGCCGCCGCCATCCACACCTCGCACCTGCGCGGGGAGGGAAGGGACGCGCGACGGGAGATCGGGCGGGAGGCGATGCTCGTGTCCGGAGCCGTGGGAGCCGGGGCGGCCGCCCTGCTCCTCCTCACCGCCCCCTGGATCATGGCCGCCTTCGGCGCCGGTCCCCAAGTCGCCCACGAGGGCGTCCTGTTCCTGCGCTGCGTCGGCCCCTACCTGCTCCTGATGGCGGGGTTCATCGCGCTCGGCGGGGTCTTCGAGGGCAGCGGGGGAGCACCGGCGCTGCTACGGGTGACGGTGCTCGGCACGGTGGTCCAACTCCCGCTGGCGTACGGGCTGTCGGGGCTCGGGCTGCCCGGGGTGTGCCTGGCGCTGGCGCTCTCGATGGGGGTGCAGTGCGCGGTCGTCGCCGTGCTGTTCCGGCGCCGGGCCCGGTGTCAGGAGGACGCCGACGTCGCCTTCGAGCGCGTCGCCTGACTCGGCAGCGGCGGTACGTCCGCCCAGGTGACCGACGCCCGCCACAACTCCCGTGCGCTCGTCACCGCCGCGACCACCAGCAGGCCGTTGCGGATGAGCAGCAGCGTCACGCCCAGCCCGTCGCTGGCCACCACGTGGGCGAACCAGATCGGGAACTCCAGGACCGTCACGAAGGCCGCCGCCAGGACCAGGGCGACCGGGAGTCTCATACGGCTGGCCCGGAAGCAGGAGCAGACCGCCGCGAGGCCGATCAGCCAGACGATGTACTGGGGGCTGATCACCCGGCTGGTGACCGTGAACATCAGGACCGCCACGAAGGCCGCGTCCGCGAGGGTGTGCGGCAGGAAGCGGGCCGCCATCAGACGCCACAGCATGAGCCAGCCGAAGGCCAGCGCGGTGAGGCCCAGGGCCGCCGTGCTGACCCGGTCGACGTACGGGCCGAGGAACTCGACCGAGCCGTAGTTCAGGAGGACCTGGCCCTGCCAGCCGAAGTGCCGGGCCACGTGGAAGACCAGCGAGCCCAGCGACTCCACCTCCGTACCCCGCTCGCGCTGGAAGGTCAGGAAGGTGAACGCGCCCGGCATCGACACCGCGAAGAGGGAGGCGATCACCACGACCGTCACCGCCGCCGCTCCCCACGCGCGGCGTTTGACCGCGCCCAGCAGGAGCAGCGCAGGCCACACCTTCAGCAGCGCCCCGAAACCGGCCAGCGCCCCCATCACACGCGGATGCCGGGAGCCCGCGAGCAGCGCGGCCACGGCGACCGCGGTCACCATCACGTCGTAGCGCGCGTACACGGTCGGGCCGAGCAGCGGGACGCCCGCGACCCACACCCAGGCACCGCGCAGCGTCCGGCCGGGACGCAGGCCCGTGTACAGGAGCAGGGCCAGGACGGTCAGGTCGGCGAGGAAGGCGAGGACGAAGAACGCCGACGCGTAGTCCAGGAAACCCAGCAGGGCGGGGGAGAGGATCGGGAGGGCGGCGGCGGGCGGGTACTGCCAGGTGACGTCGTCCAGCGGGAAGCTGCCGTGGCGGAGCGTCTCGTACCAGCCCTGATAGATCACCGACACATCGCTGGTGACGTCCGGGCCCGGGAACACGAGCACCTTGAAGACGAACAGCAGGAGGACGACCCTGGTCAGACCCCAGGTCCCCAACAGCGCCGCCAGCCGCCGTCCCGCGCCCGCACACTCCACCTGAGCCCCTGTTCCGTGCCGTACCCGCCGATGAGGGCCACATGTTCTCCCGATCTGCTGTGCGATGGCCATGAAGCGCGGCCGTGCCGGCCTGTGAGTCGTCGTCCGGTAGGGCCGGTAGGGTCTGCCGCGTGCGCAAGACCCTGATCGTGACCAATGACTTTCCGCCCCGGCCCGGTGGCATCCAGGCTTTTCTGCACAACATGGCGCTGCGCCTGGACCCCGAGCGGCTCGTCGTCTACGCCTCGACCTGGAAGCGCGGCCGGGAGGGCGCGGAGGCGACGGCCGCGTTCGACGCCGAGCAGCCCTTCACCGTCGTACGGGACGCCACGACGATGCTCCTGCCCACGCCCGCCGCGACCCGCAGGGCCGTCGGGCTGCTGCGTGAACACGGGTGTACGGCGGTGTGGTTCGGGGCGGCGGCGCCGCTCGGGCTGATGGCGCCGGCGTTGCGGAAGGCGGGCGCGGAACGGCTGGTGGCCACGACCCACGGCCACGAGGCCGGGTGGGCCCAGCTCCCCGCCTCGCGTCAACTCCTGCGCCGCATCGGGGAGTCCACCGACACGATCACCTACCTCGGCGAGTACACGCGCTCGCGCATCGCCGCCGCGCTGACTCCGGCGGCGGCCGCGCGGATGGTCCAACTCCCGCCCGGCGTAGACGAGAAGGTCTTCCATCCCGGGTCGGGGGGAGCGGAGGTACGAGCGCGCCTCGGCCTGACGGACCGTCCGGTGGTCGTCTGCGTCTCACGACTCGTACCGCGCAAGGGCCAGGACACGCTGATCCTCGCGATGCCGCGCATCCTGGCCCGCGAGCCGGAGACCGTGCTCCTGATCGTGGGGGGCGGACCGTACGAGAAGGACCTCCGCCGCCTCGCCCACGAGACCGGCGTCACCGACTCCGTCCGCTTCACGGGCGCCGTGCCCTGGTCCGAACTGCCCGCGCACTACGGCGCCGGTGACGTCTTCGCGATGCCCTGCCGTACCCGGCGCGGCGGCCTCGACGTCGAGGGCCTCGGCATCGTCTACCTCGAGGCCTCCGCCACCGGCCTCCCCGTCGTCGCCGGCGACTCCGGCGGCGCCCCCGACGCGGTCCTCGACGGCGAGACCGGCTGGGTCGTACGAGGCGGCTCCCCGGAAGACGCGGCCGACCGCATCACCGCGCTGCTCGGCGACGCGGAACTCCGTCAGAACATGGGTGAGCGGGGCCGGCAGTGGGTGGAGGAACGGTGGCGGTGGGACCTGCTGGCGGAGAGGCTGAGAGAGCAGCTGGGCTAGGGGCGCGGTCTGGGGTGCCGAGTGGGCTGGGCGGTCGGGTGCGGGTTGAAGGTGGCTGGTCGCGCCGTTCCCCGCGCCCCTAAAAAACAGGGGGTTCCGCTGGGAGGGCGCGCTGATCTCGCGGCGCCATCCGGGGTGCCAGGTGATCTGGTTTGGCGGCTGCGGGTCGAGTGTGGCTGGTCGCGCCGTTCCTCGCGCCCCTGAAAGACGGCAGGCTGCGCCTGTTTGCGGGTCACCGCGTGATCGAACCGAGCGGCCACGTCCCGGCCCTGGCTTGGCTCGCCCGTGCGGGGGAGCTTGCGGCCTCTTGGCGAACCCCCTGTTTTCAGCGGCGCGGGGCGGTGACATTGGCAGCTCCACCGGCTGTTCTCAGGGGCGCGAGGCACTGCGCGACCAGCCACACACGACTCGTACCCGCCCAACCAGATCACCCCGCACCCCCGAAGGCGCCCCAAGACTGGCGCGGCCCTCCCGGCGGAACCCCCTGTTTTTTAGGGGCGCGGGGCCGTGACATTAGCGGCTCCGCCGCGGAGTGCGACCAGCCACAGAGGACCCGCACCCGCCCGACCAGCCCACCTGGCACCCCGGACGGCGCCCCGAAATGAGCGCGCCCGCACGGCGAACCCCCTGTTTTCACGGGCGCGGGGCCGTGACATCAGCGGCTTCGTCGCGGAGTGCGACCAGTCATCCCCGACCCGCACCCGCCCGCACAACTCACCCGCCACCCCCCACCGCGCCCCAAAACCGGCGCAGCCCCTTGGCGGAATCCAATAATCCGCACATGCTGCGCGCATGACAGCAAAACTGACGCAGCATCAGCTGACGAGACGTCAAATCCTGGGCATGATCGCCCTCCAGACCGCGGCCACCGCCGGTCTCACCCGTATCGGTCTGCAGTCCGCGCAGGCCGTCGAACCCGCGGCCGTCGAGACCGCTCCCGCGATCGTCGTCGGGTCCGGCTACGGCGGTGCGGTCGCCGCCCTCCGGCTCGGGCAGGCCGGTATCACCACGCTCGTCCTGGAGATGGGCAAGCTCTGGAACACGGCCGGCTCCGACGGCAAGATCTTCTGCTCCACCTCCGCCCCGGACCAGCGCTCGATGTGGTTCAAGACCCGCACCGAGGCCCCGCTCGCCACCTTCCTGTGGCTCGACATCGTCAACAAGGACATCGGCCTGTACCCCGGCGTCCTGGACCGCGTGCACTACGACAACATGTCCGTGTACGTGGGGCGTGGCGTCGGCGGGGGTTCGCTGGTCAACGGCGGCATGGCCGTCACCCCGCTCCAGTCGTACTTCACCGAGCAGTTCCCCGCCGTCGACGCCACCGAGATGTACAACACGTACTTCCCGCGCGCCCGCACCATGCTCGGCGTCAACACCGTCGACCCGACCTGGTTCGAGTCGACGGAGTGGTACCAGTTCACCCGCACCTCACGGAAGGCCGCCACCACCGCGGGCCTGAAGACCACATTCGTGCCCAACGTCTACGACTTCGGCTACATGCAGAAGGAGGCCGCCGGCACCGCCACCAAGTCCGCGCTCGCCGCCGAGGTCATCTACGGCAACAACTACGGCAAGAAGAGCCTCGACAAGACCTACCTCGCCTCCGCGCTCGGCACCGGCAAGGTCACCATCCACACCATGGAGAAGGTGAAGGGGATCACGCGGGCGAGCGACGGGTCGTACGTCCTGACCGTCGACCGGATCGACGACACCGGCGCGGTCGTCGAGACCAAGCAGTACAGCTGCACCTATCTGTTCCTCGGCGGCGGCAGCCTCGGCACCACCGAACTCCTCGTCCGCGCACGGGACACGGGCACCCTCCCGGCCCTCAACGCGAGCGTCGGCGCGGGCTGGGGGACCAACGGCAACACGATGGTCGGGCGCGCCAACCACATCTGGGACACCGTCGGCGCCAACGAGTCGACGATGCCGGTCATGGGCATCGACGACTGGGCCAACACCGACAACCCCGTCTTCGCGGAGATCGCCCCGCTGCCGATGGGCATCGAGCACTGGATCAGCCTGTACCTGGCGATCACCAAGAACCCGCAGCGGGCGTCGTTCACGTACGACTCCGCCTCAGGAACGGTGAAACTCGGCTGGACCGCGGCGCAGAGCGCGGTCTCGGTCGCCATGGCGAAGAAGCTGTTCGACCGGATCAACGCGGCGAACGGGACGATCTACCGGTACGACCTGTTCGGCTCCACCAGCAAGGTCTTCGCCGACGACTTCTGCTACCACCCGCTCGGCGGCTGCGTGTTGGGCAAGGCGACCGACAACTACGGCCGGGTGAAGGGGTATTCGAAGCTGTACATCACCGACGGTTCGCTGGTGCCCGGCTCGATCGGGGTCAACCCGTTCGTGACGATCACCGCACTCGCGGAAAGGACGATGACGCGGGTCCTCGCCGAGGACACCGCGTCATAGACCGACTTCCGTACCGGGCCGCTACTTCTGGTAGATGGCCTCGATCTCGTCCGCGTAGTCCTTGGCCACCACATTGCGCTTGAGCTTCAGCGACGGCGTCAGGTGGCCCGACTCCTCCGTGAACTGGGAGGACAGAATGCGGAACTTCCGCACCGATTCCGCCTTCGACACCGCGGCGTTGCCGTCGTCGACCGCGTCCTGGACCGCCCGCACCAGGTCCGGATCGTCACGCAGCGACGCCGCGGTGGAACCCGCCGGCTTGCCGTGCTCGGCCGCCCAACGGCCCACGAACTCGTCGTCGATGGTGATCAGCGCGCCCACGAAGGGCCGCCCGTCGCCGACGACCATGCACTCCGCGACCAGCGCGTGCGCGCGGATACGGTCCTCGATCACGGCCGGGGCGACGTTCTTGCCGCCCGCGGTGACGATGATCTCCTTCTTGCGGCCCGTGATGCTGAGGTAGCCGTCCTCGTCCAGGGTGCCGATGTCCCCGGTGTGGAACCAGCCGTCGGCCAGCGCCTCGGCCGTAGCGGCCTCGTTGTTCCAGTAGCCCTTGAACAGGTGCTCACCGTGCAGCAGCACCTCGCCGTCGTCCGCGATGCGGACGACCGAGCCGGGCAGCGGCTGGCCGACCGTGCCGATCTTCGTCCGGTCCCAGGGGTTGAACGCGGTGGCCGCACAGGACTCGGTCAGGCCGTAGCCCTCCAGGACCGTGAAGCCGATGCCGCGGAAGAAGTGACCCAGCCGCTCGCCCAGCGGGGCGCCGCCGGAGATCGCGTACTCGCCCTTGCCGCCGAGCACCGCGCGCAGCTTGCTGTAGACGAGCTTGTCGAACGTCTTGTACTTGATCTTCAGACCGAGGGACGGACCCGCCGGCGTGTCCAGCGCGCGGCTGTACGCGATCGCGGTGTCGGCCGCCTTGTCGAAGATCTTGCCCTTGCCGTCCGCCTGCGCCTTGGCGCGCGCCGAGTTGTAGACCTTCTCGAAGACGCGCGGCACACCGAGGATCAACGTCGGCCGGAACGAGGCGAGTTCATCGGTGAGGTTCTTGATGTCCGGGACCAGGCCCAGCTTGATCGGCGCCATCATCGGCGCGATCTGCACCAGCCGCCCGAAGACGTGCGCGAGCGGCAGGAACAGCAGCACCGAGCACTCGCCGGTGCGGAACAGCGGACGCAGCCGCTCCACGATGTTGCCGCACTCCGCGAAGAAGCTGCGGTGGGTGAGCACACAGCCCTTGGGCCGGCCGGTGGTGCCACTCGTGTACACGATGGTCGCCGGGTCGTCGGCCTTCGCCTGCGAGCTGCGCTCCTCGACCGTCGCGTCGGTGACGTCCTTGCCCGCGCGGTCCAGCTCGTCGAGCGCGCCGGCGTCGATCTGCCAGACGTGCTTGAGCGCGGGCAGCTGCGCACGCACCGACTCGACGGTGGCGGCGTGCCCGTCCTGCTCCACGACGACCGCGGTGGCGCCCGAGTCGCTCAGGATCCACTGCACCTGCTCCGGCGAGCTGGTCTCGTACACCGGCACGGTGATCGCGCCCGCGCACCAGATCGCGAAGTCGAGCAGCGTCCACTCGTACCGCGTGCGGGACATCAGGCCGACCCGGTCGCCGGGCTGGACGCCGGAGGCGATGAGCCCCTTGGCGGCGGCGTGCACCTCGGCGAGGAAGACCGTGGCGGTCACGTCCTGCCAGCCGCCGTTCGCCTTGCGGGCGATCACGGCGACATCTGGGTGCTGCGCGGCGTTTCTGCGGACGATGTCGGTCAGGTTGCCGTCCGCAGGGACCTCGTACAAAGCCGGAAGGCTGAACTCGCGCAAGACTGCTGCTCCTCATAGGGCGCCGGCGCCACGACGTTGTGTGATGCGACGGTCCGGTCCACGGCTCGGGCAGGTGCGTCAGGACCCGGTGGTTGAAATCCTGAGCACGACTGGACTGCCCGGGACGTTACCCGCCGGTATGGCTCCTACGACAGGGGGGTCCGGCGAGATGTTCGCTGCGTCACACAGATTGGTGTTTCCTCGCGCACAGTAGTCCACGCCTTTCTTGACTGGCCAGTAACCGCAAGCTCCGCCGCCACTGTTCACGTTTGCCGCACACGCCTACGCTTGATCGTCATGGCACTCTCACCAGCCGGAAACTCCGGGACGCGCATCCATGTGGTCAGCGACGTGCACGGCAACGCCCGTGACCTGGCCAGATCCGGAGAGGGTGCCGACGCCCTGATCTGCCTGGGCGACCTGGTCCTCTTCCTCGACTACGCCGACCACTCGCGCGGGATCTTCCCCGAACTCTTCGGCGAGGAGAACGCCGACCGCCTGGTCGAGCTGCGCACCGCCCGCCGCTTCGAGGAGGCCCGCGAACTGGGCGCCCGCCTCTGGTCCGGCGTCGGCGGCGACCGCGCGGCCCTGATCGAGAAGGCGGTCCGCAAACAGTACGCCGAGATGTTCGCCGCCTTCCCCACCCCGACGTACGCCACCTACGGCAACGTCGACATGCCGACCCTGTGGCCCGAGTACGCCGGACCCGGCACCACCGTGCTCGACGGCGAACGCGTGGAGATCGGCGGCCGCACCTTCGGCTTCGTCGGCGGCGGCCTGCGCACCCCCATGCGCACGCCGTACGAGATCAGCGACGAGGAGTACGCCGCGAAGATCGAGGCGGTCGGCGAGGTCGACGTCCTCTGCACCCACATCCCACCCGAGGTCCCCGAGCTGGTCTACGACACCGTCGCGCGCCGCTTCGAACGCGGCAGCCGCGCCCTCCTGGACGCCATCCGCCGCACCAGGCCCCGCTATTCACTGTTCGGCCACGTCCACCAGCCCCTCGTGCGACGGATGCGGATCGGGGCGACCGAGTGCGTGAACGTGGGGCACTTCGCGGGGAGCGGCAAGCCCTGGGCGCTGGAATGGTGACCGCCTCCTGATGTCCGCAGGTAGGGGGTGCGGTAAGGGGGTTGGCGGGGAGGTAGCCTTCACGCTGCATGCACACGTGCACGACGACGTCCCACCGGCCCGCATCTGGAGGAGCCACAGCGATGGCGGAACACACCAGCTCGAGCATCACGATCGAGGCGGCACCGGCCGACGTCATGGAGGTGATCGCCGACTTCGCCCGCTACCCGGACTGGACCGGTGAGGTGAAGGAGGCCGACGTCCTCAAGACCGACGAGCGGGGCCGCGCCGAACAGGTCCGGCTCGTCATGGACGCCGGCGCGATCAAGGACGACCAGGTCCTCGCGTACACCTGGACCGGCGACAACGAGGTCTCCTGGACCCTCGTCAAGTCCCAGATGCTGCGCTCCCTGGACGGCTCGTACCTCCTGAAGTCCACGGCGGCCGGCACCACCGAGGTCACGTACCTGCTGACGGTCGACGTCAAGATCCCGATGCTCGGCATGATCAAGCGCAAGGCCGAGAAGGTCATCATCGACCGGGCGCTGGCGGGACTGAAGAAGCGAGTGGAGTCGGGGGAGAAGTAAGGCGGGCATCTCCGGCCTGCCCGGTGCCTTTCTGACGCGGGCCGGCTGTCTCCAGTCCGTCCGGCGTTTGAGGACGAGGCCCCTTCAGGGCCGACGGGGGTCCGGGGGCGGAGCCCCCGGCAACGGCGCCCAACCCCCGCGCAGCGACTACCGTTCACTCATATGCGCACCCTCCTGATCACCGGCCCCGGCGGCAGCGGCCGCAGCACCATCGCCGCAGCCACCGCACAAGCCGCCGCAGGCACCGGCACCCGGACCCTGCTCCTCGGTGCCGACCGCGGCGACACCCTCGGCGCCGCCCTGGGCGTGGTGACGGGAGCGGCCCCCGTTGAGGCCGCCGAGAACCTCACGGCATGGCGCCCCGACGCCACGGAGTCCTTCCGCGCCGACCTCACCGCCTTCCAGGACCGCGCCTCCACCGCCCTCGAACTCCTCGGCGCGGCCCGCCTGGACGCGGAAGAGGTGACCCCCCTCCCGGGCGCCGAGGAACTGGCCCTCCTACGAGCCCTCAGGGACGCGGCCCTGTCCGAGGTCTACGACCTACTCGTCGTAGACCTCCCGCCCACCCCTCACGCACTGGCCCTCCTCGCACTCCCCGAAGAACTCCGCCGCTACCTCCGCCGCCTCCTCCCGGCGGAGCGCCAGGCGGCCCGCGCCCTCCGCCCGGTCCTCGGCCGCCTCGCCGGCGTCCCGATGCCCTCGGAGTGGCTCTACGACACGGCCGGCCGCTGGGACGTCGAACTGGCCGCCGTGGAAGCGGTTCTCGCCGACCGGGACACGACCGTACGACTGGTCGCCGAGCCCGGAGCGGCCGGCGCCGACGCCGTCCGCGCGGCCGGTCTCGCGCTCGCCCTGCGCGGCCTGCGCCCCGACGTGCTGGTCGCCAACCGGGTGCTGCCCGAGTCCGTCGAGGACACCTGGCCGGCCGGCCCGGTCGCCCAGCAGCGCAAGACCCTGGACGAGTGGCAGGGGGCGTACGACGTGCGGCACGTCCCGCACCTCGGCCACGACCCGCGCGGCACCGACGACCTCGCCGCGCTCGGCGTGCCCGGTGTCAAAGCGGCCGGTTCCACGGTCGAGTGGCCCGTCACGGACCGGCTGGCCGAGGACGGTGTGCTGGTCTGGGGCATTCCGCTGCCCGGCGCGATACGGGACGAGCTCGACCTGGTCCGTCGCGGCGACGAACTCGTCGTCACCGTCGGCCGGTTCCGCCGTATCGTGCCGCTGCCGTCGGCCCTGCGCCGCTGCACCGTGGCCGGCGCGGCCCTGCGCGAGGGCGAACTGCGCATCCGTTTCGCGCCCGACCCGGACCTGTGGCCGCAGGGAAGGTGACCGTGTCGGTATTTGTGGACGCGGAGACGATGAAGCACGTACGCCCATTCGGGTAACGTCGTAGAGACGAACCGTAGTCAGGAGTCCGTCATGAGCGAAGAGCTCCCCCCGTCCGAGGCCGGCAAGGAAGAGGCGCTCGACGAGGTGCGGGCGACCGACGCCGACGCCTGGGCGACGGCGGCCGCCGAAGACCTCGCGGCGGAGAAGGCCCGCCGCCGCACCCAGTACGGCCTGCCCCCGGGCTCGGCCGCCGAGGAACTGCGCAAGCTCGTCGACACGGTCACGGACAAGCTGTCCGGCCTCCAGTCCCCGCTGCTCGGCCAGGTCGCCGGACCGGCCGCCCAGCAGGTGGTCAAGCAGGTCGTCCAGCAGGCCAAGGCCGCCGTCGAGCCCGTCATCGAACGCAACCCGGACGTCTTCGACCACCTCGCGGCGGCCGGAAACGAACTCCTCGCCGCGTACCGCTCCGCGGTCCAGGCCCAGGAGCAGCGCTGGACGGCCCGCGACAGCGAGTTGAAGGACCGCCGTGACCGGGGCGAGGACCCTGGTCCGGGGGAGCGCATCGACCTGGACTAGAGGGCCCTCGGGTACGGTGGGCCGTAGCGGGGCTCGACCGAAACTGAGGGATTCATGGGACTCACCATCGGCGTCGATATCGGCGGCACCAAGATCGCGGCCGGGGTTGTCGACGAGGAAGGCAACATCCTCTCGACCCACAAGGTGCCGACCCCGGGCACGGCCGAGGGCATCGTGGACGCCATCGCCGCCGCGGTCGACGGAGCACGCGCCGGGCACGAGATCGTCGGCGTGGGCATCGGTGCGGCCGGATACGTCAACCGTCAGCGCTCCACGGTCTACTTCGCGCCGAACATCGACTGGCGCCAGGAGCCGCTGAAGGAGAAGGTCGAAGCCCGCGTGGGCCTCCCCGTCGTCGTGGAGAACGACGCGAACGCCGCGGCCTGGGGCGAGTACAAGTTCGGCGCCGGCAAGGGCCACCGCAACGTCATCTGCATCACGCTCGGCACCGGCCTCGGCGGCGGCATCATCATCGGCAACAAGCTGCGCCGCGGACACTTCGGCGTGGCCGCCGAGTTCGGCCACATCCGCATGGTGCCGGACGGCCTGCTGTGCGGCTGCGGCTCGCAGGGCTGCTGGGAGCAGTACGCCTCGGGCCGCGCGCTCGTGCGCTACGCCAAGCAGCGCGCCAACGCGACCCCCGAGGCCGCGGAGGTCCTGCTCTCGCTCGGCGACGGCAGCCCCGAGGGCATCGAGGGCAAGCACATCTCCATGGCCGCCCGGCAGGGCGACCCGGTGGCCGTCGACTCCTACCGCGAGCTGGCCCGCTGGGCCGGCGCCGGCCTCGCCGACCTCGCCTCCCTCTTCGACCCCTCCGCCTTCATCGTCGGCGGCGGCCTCTCCGACGAGGGCGAGCTGGTCCTCGACCCCATCCGCAAGTCCTACAAACGCTGGCTGGTGGGCGGCAACTGGCGCCCGGTCGCCGACGTGATCGCCGCCCAACTGGGCAACAAGGCGGGCATGGTGGGCGCGGCGGACCTGGCGAGAGAGCCGGACCCGATCATGTAAGCCACCCTGCTCGTTGCTTCAGGTGCGCGAGGAGCTTTTTGCTTTCAGGGGCGCGGGGCGGTAGCCGATAGCGGCTACCGCCCCGCGGTCGCGACCAGCCACGTACGACCGGCAGTCGCCCACCTACCTCGCGCCCCGAGCTGTCGGGCGTAGATTGATCCACATGGCGCCGCTCCCCAACTCCCGCACCGAACCCGACGGTTCGGCAGTCATCCGGGTCCTGAGCTACAACATCCGCTCCATGCGCGACGACACGGCCGCCCTGGCCCGCGTCATCAAGGCCTGCGCCCCGGACCTCGTCCTGATCCAAGAGGCCCCCCTCTTCTTCCGCTGGCGCAAGAAACTGGCCCGCCTCGCGTCCGCCTCAGGCTTGGTCGTCCTCTCCGGCGGAGCCACCGCAGCCGGCCCCGCCCTCCTGTGCTCGCTCCGGGCAACGGTCGAGCGCACGGAGGACGTACTCCTGCCGCTCACCCCCGGCCAACACCGCCGCGGCTTCGCCACCGCGGTCGTACGGTTCGGAGCCGCCCGTGTCGGAGTCCTCAGCTGTCATCTCAGCCTCCGCCAGGACGAGCGCTACGAACAGGGCGGCATGCTGCTCGACCGGCTGGCCGGCATGGGTGTGGACCACGTGATCGCCGGCGGCGACCTCAACGACCGCCCCGACGGCCGGACTTTCGGACGCCTGGCCAAGGAACTTCAGGACTGCTGGGCCACCGCCCCCTGGGGCGAGGAGGACACCTGGATCCCCGGCAACCCCTTCCAGCGCATCGACGCGATCTTCGCCACGCAGGGCATCGAGGTACTCGGCTGCGGGGTGCCGCTCGGTCAACCAGGAGTCACGGAGGCGGACTTGAGGGCGGCCACCGACCACTTCCCGGTGCTGGCCGCCCTCAGAATTCCCGCGAGTTCAAGGAACGGGACGAACTGAAGGAACGGGACGAACTAGACGACCGCGCCCCGCCCCGGATCGTCCCCGTCCTCCTCGTCCGTCCGCATCCGCATCACCAACGTGGCGAACCCGCCCAGGAACCCGCCGATGCCGATGGTCGCGAGCCACCAGGTCATGTCCCAGCCGAGCAGCACCGCCAGCAGCAGCAGGATCGGGCCGCCGATCACCCCGAGCCAGGCGAACTTGGCCGTCGTGTCGGCGTCCGGCAGCGGAGGCGGCTCCGGCGGCACGAAGTGGCCCTCGTCGTCCTCGTCGAAGTCCCCCTCGGAGGAGTCCGGCGAGGTGTAGTCACGGGGACCGCCGACACCGGGCGCGAAGGAGACCGAGCTGCCCAAGGGCTTCGCGGGCGCCGGCGGCTCCTCGGCTTCCTTGTCCTTGGCCGCCTCTTTGTCCTTGGTCTTGTCCTGCTCCTTGGCCTTCGGCTGCTCGTCGTTCTTCTCGGGATCGAGCAGCGCGAGATCCTCGATCGACTTGAACGGCTTGGCACCCGGCGGATCCTTGGGCTCCTCGCCGTACCCGGCGACGATCGCGGCCCACGCGGCCTCCTCGTCGAACGGGACGCCCTGCTCGTCCGGTTCGAGGCCCTCGCGGTCGGAGTCGTGCTCAGCCACCTGTCGCCGTCCCTTCCTGCTCGCTCACCCGGCCCGTGTCGGACGCCTGCTTGCCGGCACTGGGTGCGAGCCGGCCGATGAACGCGAAGCTCTCCTCGAAAATCCGGTCCGCGTCGTGGTCCAACGTCGCGACGTGGTAGCTCTGTTCCAGCAGGATCTCCGTCACGTCGGCCGAGGAAACCCGACTGAGGACACGAGCCGAGTCGGCCGGCGGAACCACATGGTCCTGGGGGCTGTGCAGCAGCAGGAGCGGCTGGGTGACCTGCGGCAGCTCGCGGTCGACCAGCCGGAAGAAATTGCGCAGGGAGTGCGCGGAGTGCAGCGGCACCTTGTCGTACCCGACCTCCTCGCTGCCCTCCTTCGCGATGTCGCTGGCGATACCCGGCGCCGTACGCACCAGATGGCGGGCCACCGGAAGGGCGTACGCAGCGAGGCCGTGCACCTTGATGCCCGGGTTGACGACCACGACACCGCTGATCTCGTCACCGTGCTTGGCGGCCAGCCGCAGGGCCAGCGCGCCGCCCATGGACAGGCCCGCGACGAAGACCTGCGAGCAGCGCTCGCGCAGGGCGCGCAGCTCGCGGTCCACCTCCGCGTACCAGTCCTGCCAGCCGGTGAGCTGCATGTCCTCCCAGCGGGTGCCGTGCCCGGGCAGCAGCGGCAGCGACACGGTGAGGCCGCGCTCGGCCAGATGCTCCGCCCAGGGGCGCAGCGACTGCGGGGAACCGGTGAAGCCGTGGCAGAGGAGAACTCCGACCTCCCCGCCCTCGTGGCGGTACGGCTCGGCTCCGGGGAGGACCGGCACCTTCGGTCTCCTGTTCATGAGAAGGGCGTGATGGTGAGACGCGTGTTCATGAGAGGGGTCTCAACAAGTCCAGGTGCGGTTAACCGTACGCGACCGCACTGACACCGACCAGGGTCGTCGGGTCCTTTGACAGTGCTCCGGGTTAAGGTCTGATCGACGGAAACGGGAGGCACTCGGTTGTTGTACGGCACGATGAAGGTCGCCATCGGGGGACCGCTGAAGGTCGCCTTCCGACCCTGGGTGGAGGGCATGGAGAACATTCCGGACGAGGGCGCCGCCATCCTGGCGAGCAATCACCTCTCGTTCTCGGACTCGTTCTTCCTGCCCGCGGTCCTGGACCGCAAGGTGACCTTCATCGCGAAGGCCGAGTACTTCACGACGCCCGGGGTGAAGGGCAAGCTGACGGCCGCGTTCTTCAAGGGCGCCGGCCAGCTCCCCGTGGACCGCTCCGGTGCGCGCGGGGCGGGCGAGGCCGCGATCAAGGCCGGGATCGACGTCCTGGAGCGCGGTGAGCTGTTCGGTATCTATCCGGAGGGCACGCGCTCCCCGGACGGCCGCCTCTACCGCGGCAAACCCGGCGGCCTCGCGCGCGTGGCGCTCGCCACCGGCGCTCCGGTCATCCCGGTCGCGATGATCGACACGGAGAAGATCCAGCCGCCGGGGAAGGTCATGCCGAAGCTCATGCGGCCCGGCATCCGGATCGGCAAGCCGCTCGACTTCAGCCGGTACAACGGCATGGAGCACGACCGTTTCGTCCTCCGCGCCGTGACCGACGAGGTCATGTACGAGATCATGAAGCTCTCCGGCCAGGAGTACGTCGACATCTACGCGACCGCCGCCAAGCGGCAGATCGCGGACGCGGCGAAGGCCGACAAGGACGCGGAGAAGGCGGCCGACAAGGCGGCCAAGGCCGCACTCGCACAGGCGGAGAAGGAACAGACCAGCCCCTAGGCGGGGCGGTCTGTCGGGGGTGGGGACCATGGCCAAGCAGGTGCGTGTCGTCAGAATGTCCGTCGAGCAGCCGCTGTGGCGTGCCCTGAGCGGCTACCGCGTGCTGACCATGCTGTACGCGATCGGGCTGTTCGTCTCCGCCTACGACGAGTTCGACCGTCCGGGCATCGCCATCGCCTTCTACGTCGTCCTGTTCGTCTGGACCCTCGCCACCCTGCCCCGGGTGCAGAGCGCGGTCGCCTGCACCAAGCGCTTCCTCGCCGTCGACCTCGCGATCGCGCTGACCGGCATCGTCCTCACCCCGCTCGCGGCCGACGACCACCACATCTCGGGCGGCGGCCCCACGCTGCCGTCGATATGGACCGCCGGCTCGGTCCTCGCCTACGCCATCAAGGGCGGCTGGCGCTGGGCCGCGTTCGCCTCCACACCGGTCGCCGTCGCCAACCTGATCGAGCGCGGCTCCCCGGCCCGCGACACCGTCCACAACGTGGTCCTCGTCTGGGTCGCCTCCATCGCCATCGGCTACGTCGTGGAGGTCGCCCGCGCCTCCGAGCGCACCCTCGCCCGCGCCCTGGAGATCGAGGCCACCACCCGGGAACGCGAGCGCCTCGCCCGCGACATCCACGACGGCGTCCTCCAGGTGCTGGCGATGGTGCAGCGGCGCGGTGCCGTGCTCGGCGGCGAGGCGGGCGAGCTGGGCCGGATGGCGGGCGAGCAGGAGATCGCGCTGCGCACCCTGGTCTCCGGCGCCCTGGTGCCCGTGTCCCGGGTCTCGCTGGACGCGGTGGAGGGCGCGGTCGTGAGGGCCGTGGAAGTAGAAGTGGACGAGGCGGACGACGACGGGCCGGTCGATCTGCGGGGGCTGCTCGCGCCGTACGCCGCCGCCAAGGTGAGTTTTGCCGAGCCGGGGGCTCCGGTGCCGTTGCCCGCGCCCGCGGCGAAGGAGCTGGCCGCCGCTGTCGGGGCCGCCCTGGACAATGTGCGCAGGCACGCCGGCGAGGACGCGCGTGCGTGGATCCTGGTCGAGGACGAGCCGGGGGAGGTCGTTGTGACCGTACGGGACGACGGGCCCGGTATCCCCGAGGGACGGCTCGCGCAGGCCGAGGGGGAGGGGCGGCTCGGGGTCGCCCTGTCGATCCGGGGGCGGTTGCGGGACCTCGGGGGCAGCGCGGAGCTGGTCTCGATTCCCGGGCAGGGCACGGAAGTTGAGCTGAAGGTACCGAAAGCACGGGGGAAGGCGGGGACACGATGAGTGAGCAGCAGGGCCCGATCAGGGTCATGGTGGTCGACGACCACCCGATGTGGCGCGACGCCGTCGCCCGCGACTTGGCCGAGTCCGGCTTCGACGTGGTCGCCACCGCCGGTGACGGCGAACAGGCGGTGCGCCGGGCCAAGGCCGCCGCCCCCGACGTCCTCGTCCTCGACCTGAACCTGCCGCAGATGCCCGGCGTCCAGGTCTGCAAGGAACTGGTCGGCGCCAACCCGGCGTTGCGCGTGCTGGTCCTCTCCGCGAGCGGCGAGCACGCCGACGTGCTGGAGGCGGTGAAGTCGGGCGCGACCGGCTATCTGCTCAAGTCGGCTTCCACGGAAGAGCTGTTGGACGCGGTGCGCCGGACGGCGGTCGGCGACCCGGTGTTCACCCCCGGGCTCGCAGGACTGGTCCTCGGCGAGTACCGCCGCCTGGCCTCCGACCCGGCACCGGCCACCGACGGCGACCAGCCCAAGGCACCCCAACTGACCGACCGCGAGACGGAAGTGCTGCGTCTCGTCGCCAAGGGCCTGAGCTACAAGCAGATCGCCGAGCGCCTGGTCATCTCGCACCGCACGGTCCAGAACCACGTCCAGAACACGCTCGGCAAGCTCCAGTTGCACAACCGGGTGGAGCTGGTCCGGTACGCGATAGAGCGCGGCCTCGACGACGCGTAGGCAGCCCGGTAGATCAACTCCCCGACAATTCACCGCACTTGATCTCGGAATTGACCTTCCCGCCCATCCCTCTGTGACCTGGATCACCATTAGCGTGGCTCTCACAGGAAACCGCGGCGAAGGGATATTTCCATGCGCGTCGGAGTACTGACCGGAGGCGGCGACTGCCCCGGACTCAACGCCGTCATCCGGGGCATCGTCCGCAAGGGCGTACAGGAGTACGGCTACGACTTCGTCGGCTACCGGGACGGCTGGCGAGGTCCACTCGAAGGCGACACCGTCCGGCTCGACATCCCCGCGGTGCGCGGCATCCTGCCCCGCGGCGGCACCATCCTCGGCTCCTCCCGCACCAACCCGCTGAAGCTGGAGAACGGCATCGGCCGGATCAAGGCCAACCTCGCCGCGCAGGAGGTCGACGCGCTCATCGTGATCGGTGGCGAGGACACCCTCGGGGTGGCCGCGCGGCTGTGGGACGAGAGCGGGGTGCCCTGCGTCGGCGTACCGAAGACCATCGACAACGACCTGTCCGCCACCGACTACACCTTCGGCTTCGACACCGCCGTCGGCATCGCCACCGAGGCGATCGACCGGCTGCACACCACCGCCGAGTCGCACATGCGCATCCTGGTCTGCGAGGTGATGGGCCGCCACACCGGCTGGATCGCCATCCACTCCGGCCTCGCGGGCGGCGCGAACGTCATCCTCATCCCCGAGCAGCGCTTCGACGTCGACCAGGTGTGCGCCTGGATCACCTCCCGCTTCAAGGCGTCGTACGCCCCGATCGTGGTCGTCGCGGAGGGGGCCATGCCGAAGGACGGCGACGTCGTACTGAAGGACGGGACCCTCGACTCCTTCGGGCACGTCCGCCTGTCCGGGGTGGGCGAGTGGCTGGCCAAGGAGCTGGAGAAGCGCACCGGCAAGGAGGCCCGCACCACCGTCCTCGGCCACATCCAGCGCGGCGGCACCCCGAGCGCCTTCGACCGCTGGCTCGCCACCCGCTTCGGCCTGCACGCCATCGAGGCCGTCCGCGACGGCGACTTCGGCAAGATGGTCGCCCTGCGCGGCACGGACATCGTCCGCGTACCGATCGCGGAGGCCACGGCCCAGCTGAAGACGGTCGACCCGAAGCTGTACGAGGAGGTCGGGGTGTTCTTCGGCTGAACCCCGGCACGCTCTCGACGCCGGCCGGGCTCTCGGCCCGTCCGGCGTTTGAGGACGAGGCACGTCCAGGGCCGAAGCGGGGGTCCGGGGGCGCAGCCCCCGGGCGGTGCGTTCACCCCGGTGCCTGGGCATCACGGTGGCCAGGGTCTCCTCCTGCTCCCCGTACTCCGTCGCCGAACTCCGCGAGGGCCGCTTCACGGGCGTGGGCCCCTGGCCCGCCTCGTCACCTTCCCGAACGTCCTCGACTACACGGCCGGCCGCCGCTCCGAGAACGTGCTCGTCCCGCGCAACTGACCCACCAACTCCCGTACGACAGCTGCCCCGTTGAGCGTCAGCACCGACTCGGGGTGGAACTGGACGCCCGCGAAGCCAGGCCCGCGCAGCGCGTGCACCTCGCCACTCGCGCTCCGGCTCAACTCCACACCATGGGCGGCCAGTTCAGCGGCGGCCTCGTCGTCGCAGTGCGCCACGAAGCTGTTGTAGAAGCCGACGGTCTCCGCCCGCCCGAACAGCTCGATCACCGTCTGCGCCCCCTGGTACGGAACCTCCTTCCGTACGATGTCCAGGCCCAGCTCCGCCGCGATCAGCTCGTGTCCGAGGCACACGCCGAGGACGCCGTGCCGGTTCTCCCGGAGGACCTCGGCGGTCAGCGCCCGCAGGAACCGCATCTTCGGGTCGGCCGTGTCGGAGGGGTCGCCCGGTCCAGGACCCAGCACCACGGGCCCCTCGTGCGCGAGCACCGCCTCCCGCAGCCCCTCCTCGTCGTACCGCCGCACGGTCACATCGAGGCCGCTGGAGCGCAGCACGTGCGCGAGCATCGCCGTGAAGGTGTCCTCCCCGTCGACGACCAGCGCGTGCCCGGTCAGCTCCTCCGTCCGCTCCTGCATCCGCAGCCAGAACGGGGCGAGCGAGGAGCGGCGCCCGTCGAGCGCGGCCCGTACACGCGGGTCGTCGGCGAGCCGGGGGTGGGTGTCCTCGCTCCGCGGCCGCGACGGTCGTACGCCAAGCGCCGCCAGGACGCCCGCCGCCTTCGCGTGGGTCTCCGCGACCTCGCTCGCCGGGTCCGAGCCGCGGACGAGGGTCGCGCCGACCGGTACCCGCAGCCGGCCGGCCGGGTCGATGTCGGCGGTGCGGATGAGGATGGGGGAGTCGAGGGTCTGGGCGCCGCCGGAGTCGCGGCCGAGCAGCGCCAGCGCACCGGCGTAGTAGCCGCGCCCGCCGACCTCGTGCCGCTCGATGACCCGGCAGGCGTTCTGCACCGGCGACCCGGTGACGGTCGCCGCGAACATCGTCTCCTTCAGGACCTCGCGCACGTCCAGCGAGGACCGGCCGCGCAACTCGTACTCGGTGTGCGCGAGATGGGCCATCTCCTTCAGCCGGGGCCCGACCACGACCCCGCCCATGTCACCGACCGTGCACATCATCTTGAGCTCCTCGTCGACGACCATCGACAGCTCCTCGATCTCCTTGCCGTCGGCGAGGAAGGCGAGCAGATGCTCCGGGGTGGGGCCTTCGGTGGGGTAGCGGTACGTCCCGCTGATCGGGTTCATGACCACGGTTCCGCCGGACATCCTGACGTGTACTTCGGGGCTCGCGCCCACGAGCGTCCGCTCGCCCGTGTGCACGACGAACGTCCAGTACGCGCCCCGCTCCCCGACCAGCAGCCGCCGGAACAACGCCAGCGCCTCGGCCCTGCCGTACCCCGGGATCTCCCCTTCGTACGTCCGCCGGATGACGAAGTTGGCGCCCTCGCCCCGCCCGATCTCCTCCCGCAGCACCCGCCCGACGATCTCGCCGTAGGCCTCGTCGTCCACGTCGAAGCCGCCGCTCTCGACTCGGACGTCGTGCGCGGGCAACTGGTCCAGGGCGTCGGCGAGCGGGATCTCGTACGACTCCTCGGGCGTGAGGAAGGACAGGGGCGTGCCGTCGTCACGGACGTCGAAGCCGCGTTCGCGGATCTGGCGGTAGGGGATCAGGGCCAGGCCCTCGGCCGGGAGGTCGGCGAGGCGGTCGTAGGAGGCGACCGGGCCGGTCATGAGCTCGATCACGTCGTGGTCGTGGCCCGGGGTGTGACGGCGCAGCAGGGCGAACGGGCGGGGATCGCGGAGCAGGTCGTCCAGATGCATGGGTCCTTGGTTCCTTCTCGTGGAGAGGAACGGACCCCGGACACACCGAAGGCCGCCCCTCGGGCGGCCTTCGCGGAGTACTGGGAGTACGCGCAGTCAGTGGGCCGCCGGATGAGCGGTCCACCACCAGTTCTGGATCGTGTTCTGGGTCGAATGCGCGAACATGACGCGCACCCTACCCCACGCACAGGTGAGCATCAGGGCGTCTCACCTGTCGAGCCGCGCGAAAACGAGTCGACACGACCCCGTAATGTTGAGGGCGTGACCGTGAACGCTAAGACCAGCGCCAGCGCTGGCAACACCTGGCGAGACCTGCCCGCGGCGCAGCAGCCCGAGTACCCCGACACCGAGGCTCTGCGCGCAGTGATCGCGGACCTCGAGTCGTATCCGCCGCTCGTCTTCGCGGGCGAGTGCGACCAGCTGCGCGCCCGGTTGGCGGCCGTCGCCAAGGGAGAGGCGTTCCTCCTCCAGGGCGGCGACTGCGCCGAGGCCTTCGACGCGGTGTCCGCCGACCACATCCGCAACAAGCTGAAGACCCTGCTCCAGATGGGCGCCGTCCTCACGTACGCCGCCTCCGTGCCGGTCGTGAAGGTCGGCCGGATCGCCGGCCAGTACTCGAAGCCGCGCTCGAAGGGCACCGAGACCCGTGACGGCGTGACGCTGCCGACCTACCGCGGCGACTCGGTCAACGGCTTCGCCTTCGACGAGAAGTCCCGCATCCCGGACCCCGAGCGCCTGAAGCGGATGTACAACGCGTCCGCCTCCACGCTCAACCTGGTCCGCGCCTTCACCACCGGCGGTTACGCCGACCTGCGCCAGGTGCACGCCTGGAACCAGGACTTCGTGAAGTCGTCCCCGTCCGGCCAGCGCTACGAGCAGCTCGCGCGCGAGATCGACAGCGCGCTGAACTTCATGCGGGCCTGTGGCACGGACCCGGAGGAGTTCAAGACCGTCGAGTTCTACTCCTCGCACGAGGCGCTGCTGCTGGACTACGAGTCGGCCCTGACCCGCGTCGACTCCCGCACCGGCCGGCTCTACGACGTCTCCGCGCACATGGTGTGGATCGGCGAGCGCACCCGTCAACTGGACGGCGCGCACATCGAGTTCGCCTCCCAGATCCGCAACCCGATCGGCATCAAGCTCGGCCCGACGACGACGGCCGAGGACGCGCTCCAGTACATCGAGCGCCTCGACCCGGACCGCGAGCCCGGCCGGCTCACCTTCATCGTGCGGATGGGCGCTGACAAGGTCCGCGACAAGCTGCCCGAGCTGGTCGAGAAGGTCACCGCGTCCGGCGCGACCGTGGCGTGGATCACCGACCCGATGCACGGCAACACGTACGAGGCGGCCTCCGGTCACAAGACCCGCCGCTTCGACGACGTGCTGGACGAGGTCAAGGGCTTCTTCGAGGTCCACAAGGGCCTCGGCACCCACCCGGGCGGCATCCACGTCGAGCTCACCGGTGACGATGTCACCGAGTGCGTGGGCGGCGGCGACGAGATCTTCGTCGACGACCTGCACCAGCGCTACGAGACGGCCTGCGACCCGCGCCTCAACCGCAGCCAGTCGCTTGACCTGGCCTTCCTCGTCGCCGAGATGTACAGGGACCAGTAGCCGTTTCACCTGTTACAGCAGTGTGCCGTGGGGCGGGGATCACATACGATCCCCGCCCCACGGCACTTTTACAGCTGCTGCGTGGCGGGTAAGGTTAGGTTAGCCTCACCGATTAACGGGATGGCACGACGACCTTCGATCCCGCCCGGGAGGTGACCCGCGTGTACGTCTGCAACTGCTTCGGTGTGACCGAGGCGCAGGTCGCGAAGCACGCGGAGGGCGGTGCCTGCACCCCCCGGCAGATAGCGTCGGCCTGCAAGGCGGGCACCGACTGCGGGTCGTGCGTACGCCGTATCCAGGCCCTGCTGGGCCGGGGCGCCTGCCCGCGCCGCGAGGCGGCCGACCAGGGCGAGTCGATACTCGCCGAGCTGGCCGGAGTGGCGGGAATGGCCGATCTGGAAGACGCGGCCTAGCGGGATCTAGCTGGGCTGCTCGATCTGCTGCGCGATGTAGAGCGCCTCGCCGAGCTGCTCGATCAGCTGGAGCTGCGTGTCGAGGTAGTCGATGTGGTGCTCCTCGTCCTCGAGGATGTCCTCGAAGATGTTGGCCGACGTGATGTCGCCCTTCGTGCGCATCACCTCGATACCGCGCTTGAGGCGGTCGATCGCCTCGACCTCGACCTGGCGGTCCGCCTGGAACATCTCGGTGACCGTCTGGCCGACCCGGACGTGGAACAGCCGCTGGTAGTTCGGCAGACCGTCGAGCATCAGGATGCGCTCGGTGATCTTGTCCGCGTGCTTCATCTCGTCGATGGACTCTTCACGCGTGTACTTGGCGAGCTTGGTCCAGCCGTTGTTGTCCTGGATGCGGTAGTGCAGCCAGTACTGGTTGATCGCGGTCAGCTCACCGGTGAGCTGCTCGTTCAGGAACTCGAGGACCTCGGGGTCGCCCTGCATCGCAGAGGCTCCTTCCAAAACGGGGGAACTGGCGGGTTGCGCCGCATGATTGCACCGGCGCGAAGAGATCGTCCAGTAAGTGCATGCTTAGTAGGAGTTGCCCGAATCGGCCCAGAGCCGGTCATGTGCACCACCCCCGGTCTGTCAGGATGGAGTCATGGGTCAGAGAGGGGTCGAGCAGTCCGAGCTTCCACCGGGCCAGCGGCTCCAACGGGGCTGGCCGGTCACGCACTACGGGCCGGTGCCCAAGTTCCGCCCCGAGCGCTGGGAGTTCAGGGTCTTCGGCGCGACCGCCGACGACGACAAGCACTGCTGGAACCACGACGAGTTCACGGCTCTGCCCTACGACTCCGTAGTGGCCGATCTGCACTGCGTCACGAAGTTCAGCATGCTCGGCGCCGAATGGGGCGGCATCCCCGCCCGCACGATCCTGGAGACCGCCCCGCCGGCACCGGCCGTCACCCACGTCATGGTCTGGGCCGAGTACGGCTTCAGCGCCAACCTCCGGCTCGCCGACTTCGCCGCCGACGGCACCATCTTCGCCACCCACAAGGACGGCGAACTCCTCACCGCGGAACACGGCTTCCCGCTCCGCCTGGTCGTCCCCCACCTGTACGCCTGGAAGGGCCCGAAGTGGGTCCGGGGCGTCGAGTACATGACGGCGGACCGGCGGGGGTTCTGGGAGGAACGCGGGTACCACAACGTCGGTGACCCCTGGAAGGAACAGCGGTACTCGTACCAGGAAGGGCCCGGCGAGGGTCCCGAGCTGTGAGTCTCTAAGGGCTACGCGTCCCTGAGCTTCTTCAGCCGCTCCACATCGGCCGCGTGCCCTTCCCTGCCGCCGGGCGTCTCGATGATCAGCGGCACGCCCGCGGTCGCCGGGTGGGTCATCAGGGCGCGGAACGGATCCTCGCCGATGTGACCGGAGCCGATGTTCTCGTGCCGGTCCTTGTGGGCGCCGACGACGTCCTTGGAGTCGTTGGCGTGGATCAGTTTCAGCCGTCCCTCGCCGACCGTGTCCACCAGCAGGTCGAGGGTCTGGTGCATCCCGCTCGGGCCGGTCAGATCGTGCCCGGCGGCGAAGATGTGGCACGTGTCCAGGCACACGCCCAGCTTCGGATGGGAGTCCAGCGCCTCGAAGTACGGCCCGAAGTCCCAGGTCCGCGAACAGAGCGAGGACCCCTGCCCGGCCGTCGACTCCAGCAGCAGGAACGGGTCGTCGTCGTGGGTCAACTCGTCCAGCAGCGGCAGCAGATGCTCCCGCACCTGGGCCAGCGCCACCGACCGCTCCCGCCCGCCCGTCGCGCTCCCCGTGTGCACGACGACACCGAGCGCGCCGATCTCCCGCCCGCGCCGCAGCGAGTGCCGTAGCGAATCAACGGACTTCTCCACGGTGGCCTCGGTGTGCGAGCCGAAGTTGATCAGGTACGGGGCGTGCACGTACGCCGGGATCGACTCGGCCTCGCAGACCGCGCGGAACTCCTCGTCCTGGCGCGGGTTCCCGACCGGGGTGGCCCAGCCGCGCGGGTTGGCGACGAAGACCTGCACGGTCTCGGCGGCCAGCTCACGGGCGTAGGACAGGCCCACGGAGTGGAGGCCGCCGGCGACCGGGACATGGCCGCCGACCGGGTTGCGGGAAGGGAACTCGGGGGCGCGGGAGGAGAACTCGGGGGCGCTGGAAGGGGACTCGCTGCTCACCCGTCCAGGGTGTCACGCGTGCGTGCCGCCCCCGTCACCGGATGGTGATCGTGATCGTCGACCCCTTGGCGGCCTGCTCGCCCGCGTCCACGGACTGGCTCTTCACGGTGTCGCCGAACAGACCGAGCAGACCCCGGTCCTCCTTGACCTTGAAGCCGGACTGCTCAAGAAGCTTCGTCGCGGCGTCGACGCTCGCGCCGACCACGCTCGGGACCTCGACCATCTCCGGGCCCTTGGACAGCGTCAGCGTCACCGTGTCGCCCTCGGCGGCCTGGCTGTCGCCGGCCGGGGTCTGCTGGGCGACCTGGCCCGCGTCGTACTCCGAGGTGACCTCGGTGTCCGACACCGTCACCTTGAGACCGGCCTCCTGGAGGTCCGACTTCGCGTCGTCCAGGTCCTCGCCGGTGACGTCGGGCACGTCGATCGCGCTGCCCTTGCTGACGGTCAGGGCTATCGCCGAGCCCGCGTGGCGCTTGGTGCCCGCCTCCGGGTCCGTGCTGATCACGAAGCCCTTGGGGACGTCGTCGCTGAACTCCCTGGTGACCATGCCGGCCGCCAGCCCGTCCTGCTTCAGCAGGGTCTGCGCCTTGGCCAGGCGGGTGCCCGTCAGGTCGGGGACGTTCACCGTCTCCGGGCCGTCCGAGATGGTCAGGGCCACCGAGTCGTTGTCCCGGATGCGGGCGCCGGACTCCGGATCGGTGCTGATGACCGTGCCGCGCTTCACGGTGTCGCTGTACGCGTGGTCGACCTTCTTGACGTCGAGACCGGCGTCCTTCAGCCGCTCCCTCGCCTGCGCCTCGGTCTTCGCCAGCAGCAGCGGGACCTTGGTGAACTGGCCGGAGTTGATGTACCAGACCCCCGCCCCGACCCCGACGATCAGCAGCAGGGCGGCGACGATCGCCAGCAGCCCGCGCCGGGGCCGCCGCGTCTCGCGCCGCCGGGGCGGCAGCGGCGGGCCGCTCTCGAACCGGCTGGTCCGGTTGAACGGGTCACCGGGCCCGTCGTCCTCGTTGACCGGCAGCGGACGCGGCACGGTCAGGGAGCGCGGGATCACACTCGTACGGTTCTCGGCGTTGGGATGCTCCGAGGCCAGCGCCTGCGGCGGCACCGCGTCCAGCTGCTCGGCGCTCAGCCCCGACCGCGCCTCGCGGACCAGACCGAACAGCGCGACCGCGTCGTACGGCCGCAGGTCCGGGGTGCGCGCGGTGGCCGTGGCGACCAGCTCGTCCAGCTCGTACGCCAGCCCCGGGACGAGCGCCGAGGGCGGCGGGACGTCCTCGTGCAGGTGCTTGTAGAGCACGATCGCGGCGGAGTCCCCGTCGTGCGGCTTCTGGCCGGTGAGCATCTCGTACAGGACGACACCGCACGCGTACACGTCGACCCGGGGGTCGGCGGTGGTGCCCTCGATCTGCTCCGGGGCGAGATACGACACCGTGCCGAGCACGGACCCGGTGGTGCTGGTGACCGTGTCCACGGACCTGACCAGCCCGAAGTCGGCGACCTTGACCCGGCCGTCGTCCCCTATGAGCACGTTCTCCGGCTTCATGTCCCGGTGCACGAACCCGGCCCGGTGCGCGGCACCGAGCGCGGCCAGCACCGGCTCCAGGATGTCCAGGGCGGCCCGCGGCTGAAGCGCCCCGCGCTCGCGCAGCACGTCGCGCAGGGTGCAGCCGGCGACGTACTCCATCGCCAGATAGACGTACGACCGGTCGGCGCCCTGGTCGAAGACCTGCACCACGTTCGGATGCGCCAGCCGCGCCACAGACTTCGCCTCGCGGATGAACCGGTCCACGAAGTGGGCGTCGGCCGCCAGCGTCGGGTGCATCACCTTGAGCGCGAGAACCCGGTCCAGGCGGGTGTCCACGGCCCGGTAGACCGTGGCCATCCCGCCGACGGCGATCCGCGCGTCGACGCGATACCGGCCGTCGAGCAACTGCCCGACGAGAGGGTCATGAAGGGTCGTATCCACGCAGGTGAGTGTACGAGCCGACGCTGACAGCACGGCGTTTTCGGCCAGTTTCGGGGCGGTACTGAAGCCGACCTGTGACGGATACCTCATGGTGGAGCGGGTGTCCGAGGCCGAGCTGTGCGGCTCGGCGGGTGGTGCGTTGCCGGAGATTCAGAAGGCGGGGCGTTCCGGGTCCAGGCAGGCCACGCCGGTTGTCGGGGAGGACGCTTCGGCGAAGTACCTACGGGGGATACGCCCCGCCCGGAACGCCGACCGCCCCGCCTCCACCGCGCCGCGCATCGCCGACGCCATCAACACCGGCTCCCGCGCCCGCGTCACCGCTGAGGCAAGCATCACACCGGCGCACCCCAGCTCCATCGCGAACGCGGCGTCGGACGCCGTACCCGCCCCCGCGTCCAGAATCACCGGCACACGCGCGTGCTCGGTGATCAGCTGGAAGTTGTGCGGGTTGCGGATACCGAGCCCGGAACCGATCGGCGAGCCCAGCGGCATGATCGCCGCGCACCCGACGTCCTCCAGCTTCCGCGCCAGCACGGGATCGTCGTTCGTGTACGGCAGCACGGTGAAGCCGTCGTCGACCAACGTCTCGGCGGCGTCGAGGAGTTCGATCGGGTCGGGCAGCAACGTGCGCTCGTCCGCGATCACTTCGAGTTTGATCAGCGATGTCCCCAGTGCCTCGCGCGCCAGCCGCGCCGTCAACACCGCCTCGCCCGCCGTGAAGCAGCCCGCGGTGTTGGGCAGCACCCGGATGCCGAGCCGTTCCAGGACGGACAGCACCGAGCCGTGCACGGAGGCGTCGACGCGCCGCATCGCGACCGTCGTCAGCTCCGTGCCGGAGGCCACCAGCGCACGTTCCAGGACGTCGAGGCTGGGCGCACCTCCGGTGCCCATGATCAGTCGGGACGTGAAGGACGTACCGCCGAGGAGGAAGGGGTCGTCGGCCATGGGTCAGCCTCCTTGGACGGCGGTGAGGACCTCGACGCGGTCTCCCTCGGAGAGGGACGTCGACGGCCACTCCGCGCGCGGGACGACGGTTTCGTTGAGGGCGGCGGCCACACCCGAGGGGGCCGGGGTGAGGGACCGTACGAGCACGTCGAGGCGCGTGCCGGGAGCGATCTCCTGGTGCTCGCCGTTGACGGAGATGTTCATGCGGGCTGCTCCACGAGTTCTGTACGGGCGAACCGCTTCGGGGTGAACGGGCGTGCCTCGTCCGGGAGTTCACCGGTACTGAGCGCGTGCGCCAGGGCGTCGCCGGTGACCGGGGTGAGCAGTACGCCGTTGCGGTAGTGCCCGGTGGCCAGCAGCAGGCCCGGCAGCGCGGTCGGGCCCAGCAGGGGTGCGTTGTCGGGGGAGCCGGGGCGCAGTCCGGCCCGGGTCTCGGTGAGCGGCAGTTCGGTGATCCCGGGGACCAACTCGTGGGCGTCGCGCAGCAGTTCGTAGACGCCGCCGGCCGTCACGGTCGTGTCCCAGCCGAGTTCCTCGCTGGTCGCGCCGACGACCAGCTCGCCGTTCGCGCGCGGCACCAGGTACACCTGGCTGCCGCGCACCACGGCCCGCACGGTGCGGTTCAGGAACGGCGCGTGGCGCTCCGGCACGGTCAGCCGCAGCATCTGCCCCTTCACGGGCCGTACGGGCGGCAGGACGTCGTCCGGGACGCCCTTCAGGCGCCCGCTGAGGCTGCCGGCGGCGAGCACCACCTGGCCCGCGCCCAGCACCTCGCCCTCGCGCGTGAGGACCCCCGTGGCGCGGTCCCGTTCGACCGTGAGCCGCTCGGCCCACGTCCGGTGGAGGACGACCCCGGCGCGCTCGCAGGCGGCCACCAGCGCGGCCGCCAGCCGCCGCGGGTCGACCTGGTGGTCCCCGTCGACCCTGAGCCCCCCGCGCACGCCCGGCGCGAGCATCGGCTCCAGGCGGCGGCACTCGCGCCCGGACAGCCACTCGGAGCGCAGGCCCGACTGGTGCTGAAGGGCGTGCAGTTCGCGCAGATGGGCGCGGTCGTCGGCGTCCAGGGCGACGGCGAGCGTGCCGCAGCGCCGGTAGCCGAGGTCGAGGCCGGTGAGGTCGGTCAGCTCGGCCGCGAAGTCCGGGTAGCGGTGCGCCGAGGCGAGGTTGAGGGCGAGCAGGGTCTGTTCGCCGTGGTGGAGTTCGGTGACGGCGGCCAGCATCCCGGCGGCCACCTGGGCGGCCCCGCCGCCCGGCTCGGGGTCCACCACGGCCGTGGCGAAGCCGCGTTGGGCCGCGCGCCAGGCCGTGACCAGGCCGATGATCCCGCCCCCGACGACGAGGACGTCTGAGTTGTGTGCAGGCATGGGCGTCCAGCCCCTCCCTTCGCCGGCATGACCCGGATCAGGTTCGTACGGTCGGAGGCCGCCAGCCTCCCTCTCAGCCCGGTGCGTCCGGACTCCCGCGAGTGCTTTACGTTGGCCACCCTAGCCCGTGCCTTGTGCGCCAGTAAGGGAGCCTCTGTCCATGGCCCGCTCGCTCGACGGTCTCGTCCTCGCCCCCGTCGCGGACCAGGCCCCAGGTCAGGTCGGCACCCGCACCCGGTTCGCGTACCACGAGAAGGACGGCGAGATCTGGGCCGAGTACGCGGGCGGCGACGTCGTACGGGGGTGTCTCGTCGGCACGCGCGCGGGGGACCGGCTCGACTTCCGGTACGTGCAGTTGAAGACGGACGGGACGACGTCCTCCGGGCACTGCGTGTCCGATGTGGTCGAGTTGCCCGACGGCCGTGTGCGCCTCGATGAGACCTGGGAATGGGAGTCCCAGGCGGGAAACGGGACCAGCACTGTGGAACAGGTCACCTGACGCGCCCGCTGACTGACAAATTGTCAGGTGTCTATGGTGATCGAGTGAGCGAGCAGACGCGGGAACAGGGCACGGCGGCAGGGCGGCGCGTGGTCGTCGTCGGCGCGGGCATGGCCGGGGTGCAGACCGCGGTCGCGCTGCGGGACCAGGGCTTCACCGGTACCGTCACCCTGATCGGCGCGGAACCCCATCAGCCGTACGACCGGCCCCCGCTGTCCAAGGCCGTCCTGCTCGGCAAGGCCGAGGGCTCCGCCTTCGACGTCGACTTCGAGGCGCTCGGCATCGAAGTGCAGCTGGGGCGCGAGGTGTTGGGCGTGCGCCCCGCCGACCACGAACTGGACACCGCCGAGGGCCCGGTGCCCTACGACGTCCTCGTCCTCGCCACCGGTGCCGAACCGATCCGGTTGCCGGGCGCCGACGGTGTCCCCGGGGTACATCTGCTGCGCACCCTGGACGACGCCGAGCGGCTGCGGCCGGTGCTCGCGCGGCAGCACGACATCGTGGTGGTCGGCGCGGGCTGGATCGGCGCGGAGTTCGCCACGGCCGCGCGCGAGGCGGGCTGCGCGGTGACCGTCGTAGAGGCTGCGGACCGGCCGCTCGCGGGTGCGCTGCCCGCCGAGGTGGCCGCGCCGATGGCCGCCTGGTACACCGCCGCCGGTGCTTCCCTTCGGACGCACGCACGCGTGGCGCACGTCGAACCCGGCGAGGTGGTCCTCGACGACGGCACCCGGCTGCCCGCGGGCGCCGTCGTGGTCGGCATCGGCGCCCGCCCCGCCACCGCCTGGTTGCAGGGCTCCGGCATCGAACTGGGCGCGCACCGCGAGGTCCTCGCCGACGACGGGCTGCGCACCTCGGTGCCGGACGTGTACGCGGTCGGCGACTGCGCCTCCTTCCCTTCGGGAAGGTACGGCGAGCGACTTCTGGTCCACCACTGGGACAACGCCCTCCAGGGTCCGCGCACGGTCGCCGCGAACATCGTGGGGGAGACCCCGGCGGTGTACGACCCGGTGCCGTACTTCTGGTCGGAGCAGTTCGGCCGCTTCGTCCAGTACGCCGGTCACCACGCGTCCGCCGACACCACCCTGTGGCGCGGCGACCCGGCCACCCCGGCCTGGAGCGTCTGCTGGCTGCGCGGGGACCGTCTGGTGGCCCTCCTGGCGGTCGGCCGCCCCCGTGACCTGGCCCAGGGCCGGCGTCTGATCGAGGCGGCCACGCCCCTGGATCCCAAGGTGCTGGCGGATGCTTCTGTGCCGATGAAGGCGGCTATCGCCTAGTTCGTCCCCCCGGGTCGGACCGGCCCGACTTCCGACTGTCAGTCCGGGATGGCACGCTGTTTACGTGACCGAGATTGACGCAAAGATCGATGCTCTCGTCCCCGCCTGGCTCACGCTGCCCGACATCGCAGAGGTGCTCGATGTCGAGGTGACACGCGTGCGGCAGCTGGTCAAGGACGGCCAAGTCATCGCCGTACGCCGTGGTGAGAACCGCGCGCTGCACGTCCCCGCCGCCTTCATCGACGGGGTCGAGCAGAAGGTCGTCAAGGGCCTCACGGGGACCCTGACGCTCCTGCGGGACGACGGCTTCTCCGACGAAGAGATGCTCGAGTGGCTCTTCACCCCCGACCCCAGCCTGCCCGGCACCCCCGCGCAGGCCCTGAGCGAGAATCGCGGCACGGAGGTGAAGCGCCGCGCCCAGGCGCTCGCCGTCTGACCCGCACGACCGACCGGTGCACGGGCCGCGGCGACGCGAGGGCCTGCCTGGAAGGGCCCTGCCCGCGGCCCGTGCGCGACACCACCACACGACAAGCAGGACAACGGGGGACACACGCATGCCCGACACCGCCGCAGCCGCCGCCCGCGCGGAACTCGCCGACGCCCGCGTCTACCTCTGCACGGACGCCCGCCGGAGCCAGGGCGACCTCGCGGAGTTCCTGGACGCGGTCCTGGCCGGCGGGGTCGACATCGTGCAGCTGCGCGACAAGGGCATGGAGGCCGCCGAGGAGCTGGAGCACCTCCAGGTGTTCGCCGACGCCTGCGCCCGGCACGGCAGACTCCTCGCGGTCAACGACCGCGCGGACGTCGCCCACGCCGCCGGTGCCGACGTACTGCACCTGGGCCAGGGCGACCTCCCCGTCCCCGCGGCCCGCGCGATCCTCGGCGAGGACGTCCTGATCGGCCGCTCCACGCACGCCGAGTCCGAAGCGGCCGCGGCCGCCGTCCAGGAGGGCGTGGACTACTTCTGCACGGGCCCGTGCTGGCCCACCCCCACCAAGCCCGGCCGCCACGCCCCCGGCCTCGACCTGGTCCGGTACACGGCCGCCCTGGGCACCGACCGCCCCTGGTTCGCCATCGGCGGCATCGACCTCGGCAACCTCGACGAGGTCCTCGAAGCGGGCGCCCGCCGCGTCGTCGTCGTACGGGCCATCACGGAGGCCGACGACCCGGGCGCGGCGGCGGCGGAGTTCGCGAAGCGGCTGCGGCAGCTCTGACGGGCGTCCAGGAGTCGTGCTGTTGTCCGGTGGGTGGACAAGAGGGCGACAAACCAGGCAAATTCCCGGTTCCGGTTGGGTGACCGGCGCCCCCTGACTAACCTGCGGGTATGGCCTTCGGAACCGCATCCACCAGGACTGATCGCGCACGCACCGTGCGCGACATGCTCGCGACCGGCAAGAGGACGTACTCGTTCGAGTTCTCCGCGCCGAAAACCCCCAAGGGCGAGCGGAACCTGTGGAGCGCGTTGCGGCGGGTCGAGGCGGTCGCCCCCGACTTCGTCTCGGTGACGTACGGTGCCGGCGGCTCGACCCGTGCGGGCACCGTCAAGGAGACCGAGCAGATCGTCGCCGACACGACGCTCACCCCCGTCGCCCACCTCACCGCGGTCAACCACTCCGTCGCCGAACTGCGCAACATCATCGGCCAGTACGCCGACGCCGGGATCCGCAACATCCTCGCGGTGCGCGGCGACCCGCCCGGCGACCCCATGGCCGACTGGGTGGCCCACCCGCAGGGGCTGACGTACGCGGCCGAACTGGTGCGGCTCATCAAGGAGTCGGGCGATTTCTGCGTCGGCGTCGCGGCGTTCCCGGAGATGCACCCGCGCTCCCCGGACTGGGACACGGACGTCGCGCACTTCGTCGACAAGTGCCGGGCCGGGGCCGACTACGCGATCACCCAGATGTTCTTCGAACCCGAGTCGTATCTGCGGCTGCGCGACCGCGTCGAGGCGGCGGGCTGCGCGACCCCGGTCATCCCCGAGGTCATGCCGGTGACCAGCGTGCGGATGCTGGAGCGGTTGCCGCAGCTCAGCAACGCGGACATCCCGGCCGCCCTGAAAGAGCGAATCCTCACAGCCAAAGACGATCCGGCCGCTGTACGCTCGATCGGAATCGAGTTCGCCACCGAGTTCTGCGCCCGGCTGCTGGCCGAGGGAGTCCCCGGACTTCACTTCATCACGCTCAACAGCTCCACGGCGTCACTCGAAATCCACGAGAACTTGGGCCTGCACCACCCACCGCAGGCCTAGACCGGTCGCTTCGGAATAGGACACACTGCGTAGCGGCCACTGGGAGAGGGGCGTACATGGGCTGGACGGTCCTCTACATCGCGTTCGGCATCGTCGCACTGTGGTTGCTCGGTGAGGTGTTGCTGCAGTACAAGGCACGCCTGCGCTGGCGGCTGCTCGCTTTCGTCGGCTTCCTGGGCGTCGTCCTCGGAGTGCTGATTCCTTCCGTCGTCGTGATCGGCCTGGGTGCCGTTGCCTTCGCCGTCGGCCAGACCTACGTCACGCTGTCGTTCCGCCGCGGCTTCGAAGCCGGCTGGGCGGTCTCCGGCCGACCGGGCGCGGGCGGCATCAAGCGCCGCCGCGGCGAGCCGGACGAGCAGGACCCGAACCTGGACGCCTCCGGCCTCCAAGGGGCGGAGGGCGGCTTCCAGGAGTACGGCCAGAACAAGGCCGCCTACGGCCAGGACGACGACTACGACCGCGACGACGTGTTCACCCCGAATCGCCCCGTCGCCCCCACGGCCGCCGAGACCACCTCGGTCTACGAGCCGCAGCCCCTCCCGGACGACACCGGCTCCTACGGCGTGTACAACGCCACCGCGTACGCGAACGCCCAGGACCCCAACTACGAGGGCACCGACCAGGCGTACGCCGCGGCGGCCGCCGGCCAGACCCAGGACCAGGCCTACGCGGCGGCCGACCAGAACTACGGCTACGACAACACCTACACGGGCTACGACCAGCAGCAGTACGGCTACGACACGACCGGCCAGCAGCAGTACGCCGCCTACTCCGACCCGTACATCGGCACGCAGACCTACGGCGGCACCGGTTACGACACGGGCTACGACGGTCAGCAGCAGTATCCCCAACAGGGCTACACGCAGGACCAGTACGGCAACGCCGGCTACGGCGGCGAGACCCCGGCCGGCGGGGTGTGGGTCCCGCAACAGCGCAACGACGAGACGTACGACGGCGAAATGCCGGCGGAGCAGCAGTACCCCTACCAGGGCGACGGCCAGCAACAGCCGCAGCAGCAGCCGCAGTCGGGCACCGGCTACGACGAGCAGTACCGTTTCTGAAGCCTGCTGAGACCCGCCTGCTGATACCTGTCCACTGAGCCTCGCCTACTGGGACCCTCTGAACTGGGGTCCCTCCACGATCAGTCCGGCGACCAGCGCCCCCGACATACCGGCGTGCGGAAGTCCGCCGCCGGGGTGGGACCAGCCGCCGACCCGGTAGAGCTCGGGCACACGCGTGGTGTTCGCCGGGTGCAGGAAACGGCCCTGCCCGGCGGCGAGCGAGGGCGCGGGCACGGCGCCGAGGCGGGCGCCCGTCTCGCCCTCCGTGTGCTCCGGGGTCCGCACCTCGTGCCACCACAGGCGTTCCCGCAGCGCCGGTACGGCGCGTCCGGCGGCTTCGAGGAGGAAGCCCGTGTACCGCCGGACCGTGCCCTCGTCCGCCCAGCCGGCCTCGCCCGACAGCACGGCGGACACCACCGCGGACTCGTGCTCACCGTCCGGCGTGAGCGCGGGGTCGTCCGGGCGCAGCACCGTCACCGTGGGACAGCGCGGCTCGTCGCCGCCGGGGGAGGCCAGGAGGTCCAACTCGGCCTCGCGGTCCGGGGCATGGACCACCGTCCGGTGAACGGCCCCCGCCTCGCGCGGGCCGCGCAGGGCCAGCAGCAGCGTGCACCGCACCGGCCGGGGTGAGTCCGGGGCGGCCCGCACATCGCCGTCCTCGTCCAGCGGACGCTCCGTCAGGGCCCGCAGCCGCGCCGGGTCCACGTCGGCGACGACATGGTCCGCGTCGGCCACCGTGCCGTCGGCAAGCTCCACCCCCGCAGCCCGCCCATCCTTCTCCAGCACCCGGGTCACCTCGGCCCCGAAGACGAACTCGACCCTCCTCGCCACACACCGCTCGTACACCGCACGCGCCAACTCCCGCATGCCGCCCCGCACATACCAGGTACCGAAGGCGTGCTCCATGTACGGCAGCACGGCCGCGCTCGCCGGAGCGGTCCGGGGATCGAGGCCGTACGCGAGCGCGTGGCTCTCCAGGAGGGCCGTCAGGCGCTCGTCGCGCAGCTCCCAGGCGCTGATCTCGGCGAGGGTGCTCGCCCGCCGGGTGCGCAACAGCTTCTTGTGCGGTACCGCCGGATAGGGCTCCTGGTCGGCGAGCACCGACCAGTTGGGCCACAGGGGTTCCTCCAGGAGGGGCCTGCGGGTGCGGTCCCAGGCCTCGCGGGCCCGGATCAGGAAGTCGCCCCAGCGCTCGCCCGCGCCGCCGCCCAGGGCCTCGTCCAGGGCCGTGACGACGCCCGCGCGGGAGGCGTTCGGCAACGACACCGCCGTGCCGTCCGCGAAGACGTGCCGCGAGGACGGGTCGACCTGGACCAGCTCGACCAGGTCCTCCAGCGGCTCCTTGCCGGTCTTGATGAACAGGTCGCGGTAGACCGCGGGCACGGGCAGCAGTCCGGGGCCGGTGTCGAAGGAGAACCCGTCCCGCTCGAAGCGGCGCACCGCACCGCCGTACGTCTCCGTACGCTCGTACACCGCCACCCGGTGGCCCGCGACGGCCAGCCGGGCAGCGGCCGCCATCGCGCCCATGCCGGCGCCGATCACCGCAATCCGTGCCATGCCCGCGACTTTATCGGCCGCCACTGACAGTCCCGGCCGCGGGCGGTCACCAGGGATCTTGGTCCGGTGGCCGTCCGGGAGGATGTCCCACCTGCGCGGCGAGGCGTTTCTCCTCCCGGCGCTGGGCTCTGCGGCGCAGGAAGCGCCGGATCCGGGAGATCAGGAAGAACAGGACCGTGAGTCCGGCCACCAGCAGCACGGCCGCGATGATCGCCGCCGCCTGAGGATGGAACATTGCGAACGAGACGATCCCGCCGACCCCGAGATCCTCCGCGAAGCTCATGATCACGTTGCTGAACGGCTCCGGCGAGGTGTTGATCGCCATGCGGGTGCCGGCCTTGACGGTATGGCTGGCCAGCGCCGACGAACCGCCGATCAGGCCCGCCACCACATCGTTCATCGAACCGCTGTGCCCGGCGAGCACCGCCCCGACCCACGCCCCGGCGGCCGGCCGGATCACCGTGTGCACGGAGTCCCAGACGGAGTCGACGTACGGGATCTTGTCGGCGATCGCCTCGCACAGGAACAGCACGCCCGCTGTGACGAGGACCTCAGGGCGTTGCAGCGACTCGGGGACCGCGTCGGTCACTCCGGTCGCGCCGAAGATCCCGAGCAGCAGCACCACCGCGTACGCGTTGACGCCGCTGGCCCAGCCGCTGGTGAAGACCAGGGGGAGTACGGACACGGAGGCGATAGTAACCACTCGGCAACATGGCGTCCTGGGTCTGAGTGCGTACGGCTGAGTATCCGTACCTAGGGAGTGAGATGAGTACGCGCGCGGATGGGGTGCGACCTGCGCGAACGAGAGAGTGGGGACACGGAAAGGGGCGCGGCTCCGGTACCGCCGACACGGGGCGGCGGAACGGGGCCCGCGCCCTTGGCCGCTCCTTCCGCCGGACTCTCGGCGGAAGCGAGGCACGGGGGAACCCTGGGACTGACCAACGGGGGTTCCAACAGGGGGAACGTACGGGGGAAGCACAAGGGAGCGCCGGTTCGAGGTGGCCCGCGGGGGACGCGGCCACGACGAACCGGCGCTTCTGTGTGTGCGTTGTTCGTGTGCCGCCGTCAGTGGCCCCCGCTGACCCGCCCCTGGAGCAGCCGGGACAGCGCCGAGTGGACGTCGTCCAGGGAGCGCTCCGGCTGGAACGACTGCCAGTCCAGGGCGGCCACCAGGACCATCCCGACCAGCGCGGCCGCGGTCAGCCGGACATCGATCTCAGGGCTGAACTCGCCACCCGCCACGCCCGCGTGCAGCACGTCCTCGATGGCCGCGTTCACCTGCTGCCGCACCACCATGAGCGTGGGCTGCCAGGCGCGGTTGGTGCGCCACAGCTCGGCCACGTAGAGCTGGGTGAAGGACGGGTAGCGGGCGATGAAGCCGAGGCCCGCGCGGATCATCGCGTCCAGGGCGTCCACCTTGCTGCCGCCGTCCCGCGCGGTCTGCTCGGCCGCCTCCCGCAGCGAGGCGGTGAGGAGGCCCACGCCGTGCCGCAGCAACTCCTCGAAGAGGACGGACTTGCTGGCGAAGTTGTAGTAGACGGTGCCCTTCGCGACCCCGGCACGCTCGGCGATCTCGTCCACCGTGGTGGCCGAGAAACCCTGTTCGGCGATGAGCGTGACGGCCGCCTCGTAGAGCTTCTGCCGGGTGGCCTCGCGGCGCGTGCTGCCGCCCGACGGGGTGCTGCTGCTTTCCATGGGCCTGATTGTCACAGGCCTGGCTCCGGCGCCGGGCACGGGTGTCGAGGTCCTGGGCGGGGTCACAGGCTCAGCTCCGGGTGCAGCCGGTCGAGCGTCCACACCTGGCGGCGGCGCGCCGACAGCGCGGTCAGCGCGAGCGCCCCCGCGGTGAAGGCGACGAGCACCACGCACGCGTGCCACACGGGTCCGAGGCCACCGCCGGTGATGAGCCTCCGTAGTGCCTCGACGACGTAGCTCATCGGCAGGAAGGGGTGGATCGCGTTGAAGAATCCGGGACTGGTCTGCACGGGATAGGTGCCGCCCGCCGACGTCAACTGGAGCATCAGCAGGGCGAGTACGAGGATCCGGCCCGCCGCTCCGAAGCGTGCGTTCAGCCACTGCACGATGGCCGCGAAGCACGCCGTCACCAGGAACAGGAAGCCGACCGTGCCGGCCGCCCGCGCCATCTCCAGGCCGATCGCCCAGTGCAGTACGGCCATCAGGGCCACCGTCTGGAGCACCCCGACCGCCACCACCGGCAGCCAGCCCGCGAGCGCGATCCGCCAGGCCGAGGTACCGGCGGCGAGCGCGCGCCGGTTCATGGGCGCGATCAGCATGTAGGCCACCATCGCGCCCACCCACAGGGACAGCGGGATGAAGTACGGGGCGAATCCGGTGCCGTAGTTGGGCGCCTTGTGCAGGTCCTGGGTGGCCAGTTGGACCGGGTCGGACATGACCCCGGTGCGCTGGTCGCGGTCCTGCTTGTCGTAGTCCGGGATCTGCGCGGCGCCGTCGTGCAGGCCGCCCGCGAGCTTCCCGGAGCCGTCGACGAGCTTGTACAGGCCGCCGTTCAGGTCCACGGCACCCGTCCTGAGCTTGCCGACGCCGGTGTCCAGGTCGGCGGCGCCGGTCTTCGCCGTGCCGAGCCCGGTGTGCAGGGTCTTGGCGCCCGCGGCGACCTTCGAGGCACCGTCGTTCAACCTGTTGACCTTGGCCACCGCGTCGTCGAGGTCCTCGGAGAGGTGCGGGGCGCGGTCGGCGAGTGCCTGGGCCTGCGTCTGGAGCGTGGCCAGGTTGGCGTCGAGCTTCTTCAGGTCGCCGTTCTGGTCGGCGACCAGGCTGTTGACGTCGTCGGCGACCTTCGCCACGTCGGAGGCGGCCGTGGCGGCCTTCTTCAGGTCGGGACAGGCGGCGTCCTTCAGGACGGCGGTTTCACAGCGCGCCGTGTAGACCTCGTCCAGGGTGTCCGAGGCAGCGTGCGCGCCCTTGGCGGCGACCGGAGCGGTCTTCACGAGGGTGCCCAGGTTGGCGCGGATGGTCTTGGCCGAGTCGGCGACCAGCTGGGCCGTGTCCCCGATGGTCTTCTCGTTGTCCTCAAGGAAGGGGCCCACCTTGTCGGCGACCCCGTTGACCGTGTCGGCGAGGGTCTGGGTCCCCGCCGCGACCTGCCGCGAACCGTCCTCCAGGTCGCCCGCGCCCGTGTCGAGCTTCTTCAGGCCCTTGGAGAGCTTGCCGCTGCCCTTCTTGGCGTCCTTCAGGCCGTCGGCGAGATCCTTGGAACCCTCCTCGGCCGTACCGATGCCGCCCTTCAGCTTGTCGGCGCCGTCGGCCGCCTTCACGGTCTGGCCGTGGATGTCGGAGAACGACACGAAGATCCGGTCCAGGAAGGTCCGCGAGGCCTTGGTGGACGCGGCCGACCGCACCTCGCTGAACACCGTCCGGGAGATCTGCCCGACGATGTAGTTGTTCGCGTCGTTCGTCCGCACCTGGAGCGCGCCCGTCTCCGGGGAGTCGCCCGCACTGGAGGTGACGCGCTCACTGAAGTCGGCGGGCATGGTCAGCGACAGGTAGTACGTGCCGTCCTCGACGCCCTTCCGCGCGGTGGCCGCACTCACCTCGTGCCAGTCGAACGTCCCGCTGTCCCGCAGCCCCTCGGTGATGTCGTCGCCCGCTGTGACCTTCTTCCCGTCGGCACTCGCCCCCTTGTCGTCGTTGACGAGGGCCACGGGGATGCGGTCCAGGCGGCCGTACGGGTCCCAGAAGGACCACAGGTACAGGGCGCCGTACAGCAGCGGCAGCAGCAGGAGGGCGACGAGCGCGGCGCGCGGCAGCTTCCCCCTGCCGAAGCGCCTGAGCTCAAGCGCGGCCAGTCGTGGCGCGTGCATCGGCCTTCTCCGTCCCTTCGGTGGACACCGCTACGACAGTCGTTCCGGAATCCGCAAGGGACCTCAACAGGTCCCAGATCTCGTCCCGTTCGGCATCCGAGAGCTTGAGGTCGACGTCGTCCACCCCGAGCAGCGCGGGCCGCCCGATCAACGCCAGCGCGATGGACAGCCGCACCTCCTGCGGCCGTTCCAGATCCCGTACGGCGGTCCGCGAGCCCTTGGGCAGCGCCTCGATGTCGAGACCGGCGGCGGTCAGCGCCCGCTCGATCCGCAGCCCCGCCTCCACGGCGCGCTCGGACCGGGGCCGCAGCAGCCCGCGTACGGAGTCCCCGAACCGCCGTTGCAGCAGCGCCCGTTCGCGCAGCTGCTCGCCCACGGTCAGCGCCGGTTCGAGGTCGGTGACCCCGGCGACATTGGCCAGTGCGCTGACCCGCCGCACGGCCGCCGACTGCTTCGGAAGCGTGAACTCGCCCACGGCGGCGGTCCCTTCGGACGCCTTCATCCGTCCGGTGAGCGCGAGCAGCAGGCTCGTACGCCCGGACCCGGACGGCCCCTCGACGGTGATCAGCGAGCCGGGCCCGGCGTCCAGGGAGATCCCCCGGAACGCCCAGCCGCGCGGCCCCTTCACCCCGAAGTCCTCGGCCGTGACACCGACCCCACCCACGGTTCCCCGCCCCCTGCCCGCAATGCAAACTTTTGAACTGACTGGTCAGTGCAAAAACTAACCCGAACCTTCGATCGAAGCAAAAGCGCAGGTCAGAACGGATTGTCAGTGCCATACCTCACGATGGGCACATACGGCACTACCTGACTGGGCGTGCCGTCACACGACGACAGGAGGTTCGTCATGGCCCATCCGTCCGCAGCCGCCGCCCGTCGGCGCCGCGCCGCCGGCCCTGCCCCCTCACTGACCGGCCCGGCGAGCGACGTACACCCCGTGCTCCGCCGGGCCACGGCACCGCCCGCCGCCCTCGACCTCCTCGCCCAGGCCCGTGCGGGACTGGACGAGGCAGCCGTCCTCGAAACGTCGAACGAGCGCTACGCGACAGCCCACTTGGCCGCCCTGCGCACCGCCGCCGCGGTGCTCGCCGCGCGGGTCCAGCCGGAACCCACGGCCCGGCGTCGCGGCCGTATCCGCAGTGCCTGGGAAGTCCTCCCCGAGATCGCGCCCGAACTCACCGAGTGGAGCGCCCTGTTCGCCTCCGGTGCCCGGCGCCGCGCGCGGGCCGAGGCGGGCATCCAGGGCGCGGCGACCCGCCGGGACGCCGACGACCTCATACGCGACGTGGCGATGTTCCTGCGCCTGGTCGAGCGCATGCTCGTCCTCCAGCCGGTACTGCCCCAGCCACGCCAGGACCCGGAGCGGCCGGGGGACCGCGCGGGGTGAGCACCCGATGTTCGCCGCGCGAGACACATGACCAGGTACGGCACCGGAGGCAATAGGGTGGAGGGCGCCTGAAGCCTTCCCTCCGCCCGCACCCGGGCCGGGGAGGCAGCCCGTTCGCTCCGCCGTGCACAGGCGGTGCCGCGCCGAGGAGTCAACTGCCGTGTCGGACCCGAGCCGCCCCCGCGCCTCCCTCCGTACCGCCGTGGTCTGGGACGTCCTTCAGGACGCCCTCGACCGCCGGGGCAAGGCCACGGGTCGGGACGCGCTGGACGTCCTCGACACCGGAGGCGGCAGCGGCAACTTCGCGGTGCCCGTCGCCCGCCTCGGTCACCGCGTCACCGTCGTCGACCCCAGCCCGAACGCGCTGTTCGCGCTGGAGCGCCGCGCCGCCGAGGCCGGTGTCGCCGACCGCGTGCAGGGCGTCCAGGGCGACGCGCACGGCCTCTTCGACGTGGTCGGGCGCGGCGGCTACGACGCGGTGCTCTGCCACGGCGTCCTGGAGTACGTGGACGACCCCGCCGAGGGCGTCCGCACGGTGGTGGCCGCGCTGCGCCCCGAGGGTGTCCTCAGCCTGCTCGCCGCAGGACTCGGCGGTGCCGTGCTCGCGCGCGCCCTCGCCGGCCACTTCAAGGAGGCGAGGCAGGCCCTCGACGACCCGAACGGCCGCTGGGGCGCCGCCGACCCCGTCCCGCACCGTTTCACCGCCGAGCAGCTCGCCGCGTTCGTCGAGGGCGCGGGGCTCGACGTCGGCGCCGTGCACGGGGTGCGGGTCTTCGCCGACCTGGTTCCCGGAGTGCTCGTGGACACCGAGCCCGGCGCCCTGGACGCGCTGCTGAAGCTGGAGGCGGCGGCGGCCGAGCTCCCGGCGTTCCACTCCGTGGCCACGCAGCTTCATGTGCTCGGCGAGACGCGGGGTGCCCGCGAGGCGTGAGTGGCCTCCCGTGCCGGACCCCTGATCAGCGGCTCGACAGCACATGGAGTACGCCACAGGCCCCCCGATCGCGGGCCCGGCGCCGTATGATCGAGGGAGACCGCCCGGCATGACGGGACGGCCGCTGGGGAATGGAAGATTCAGCGAGCCGGAACGGCCATGACGGATTCCGGTTGGTCAATTGGCGTAGAGGGGCGGGTTTCACGGGGGCGATTCCCTGCCTATCCTGAAGGGACCCCCCGGGTCGCCCCGGCGACTGCACGATGAGGAGGACTCCGTGCCGCTCTCGGAGCACGAGCAGCGAATGCTCGAGCAGATGGAGCGAGCGCTGTACGCCGAAGATCCCAAGTTCGCGACAGCGCTTGAGGGAAGCGGGCTGCGCACGTACACCCGGCGACGGGTCTACCAGGCGGTGGCCGGCTTCCTCGTAGGTATTGCGCTCCTCATGGCAGGAATGGTCGCACAGCAGATTTGGGTCAGCGTGGTGGGATTCCTCGTCATGCTGGGCTGTGCGGTACTCGCCGTGACCGGCTGGCGCAAGGCTCCCAAGCCTGGCGAACAGCCCGCCGCAGGCGCACCGCACGCCCGCCGTCAGGGACGGCAGCGGCGCTCGGTGATGGATCGCATCGAGCAGCGCTGGCAGCGCCGCCGCGACGAACAACAGGGCGGCCAGTAGCAGTACCTGGCCCCGCAGCACACGCGGCGCTCCTCGGACACGAGTGAGGGGGTGACCACCGGACCGGTGGTCACCCCCTCCCGTATGCCCTGCGGGGCTCGCGGGCCGTGCCCCTAGCCCTGCTGTCCGGACGGCTTGCGCAGGGTCGGCCGCAGCGCCGCCGCCCGTGTCGTCACCGACGTCCACCAGGCCGACAGCGCCCACACCACCCGGACGGTCGAGCGCGGGGCGACCAGTGCGCGCAGCCGCGTGGCGCGGCCGGCCGGGTCCTGGAACCCGACGACAACCCGCCGGACGTCCTTCGCGAGCCCCGCCGCCAGCTGCGGCCGAGGCGCGTACAGAACCTGCTCCACGGCGTCCGCCACGCGGTGCACCGAGGCGGCGGCCGCCGGATCGAGATGCCCGAGTCCCACGATCCGCGCCGCCGCCTTGCGCGGGGTCAGCGACTCGTCCGGCGAGATCCCGAAGTCCCAGGCGGTATCGGTCAGTTCCTCCCACACCGCCAGCGTGTGGACGGCCGCGTCCGCATCGGTACGGCCGTGCGCGCCCAGCCGTACCGAGCGCATCCGGGTCCGCCACAGCATCGGCGCGAACGGGATCGTCAGCAGCAGGAGCGCGCCCAGGCCCAGTGCCACCAGCTGCGCGTACCACCAGGGACCCTGGTGGTCACCGCCCCCCACGACCGCCGGGGCCTGGCTCGTGCAGCCCTCCAGCTTCCGCTGCTGGGCCGTGCAGCTCTCGCTCGCCGAGGGGGCCGCGGAGGGCGCCGTGCTCGTCGAGGTCGAGGGGAGCGCCGGGTCCGGGACGTCGCTGCCGGGCGTGGTCGACTGGGTGTACGACGGCACCGAGCCCCGGTTGGGGGTCGGCTCGAAGCGGGTCCAGCCCACGCCCTCGAAGTACAGCTCGGGCCAGGCGTGCGCGTCCTTCAGGCCCACCGACACCGAGCCGTTCGCCTCCTGGGTGCCCGGTGCGAAGCCCACCGCGACGCGCGCCGGGATGCCCAGGGTGCGGGCCATCGCCGCCATCGCGAAGGAGAAGTGGACGCAGAAACCCTGCTTGTCCTTCAGGAACTTGGCGATCGCGTCGCGGCCGGTGCCGACGTCCACCCGGGTGTCGTACTGGAAGCCGCCGGTCACCGCGAAGTAGTCCTGGAGCTTGACCGCCTGCTCGTAGTGATTGGCCGAGCCCGCGGTGACCTTGCGGGCGGTCTCGGCCACCACCGCCGGCAGCGACTTCGGCACCTTCGTGTACTGGTTCCGCAGACTCGCCGACGGTGCCGGCGCCGTGGCCAGCTGCTCCGCGGTCGGCTGTACGGCCAGGCTGGTGACCTCGTAGGTCACCCCGCGGGTGTTCTGCCCGTGATCGCCCACGACCGTCATGCCCACGGGCTCGTAGCGCCAACTGCCGTCGATGCTCACGCCGCTGGGCGGGTACGGCATCGGCAGCCAGTCCTGGGCGTACCAGTCCGCGGCGGAGATCCGGGTCTTGATCTCCGCGCGCTTGATGTCGGCGCCGAGACCGGTCGGCGTGGGGAACGGGTTCGGCACGCCCTGGATGTGCCGCTGGGACGGCTTCCAGGTGGTGCCGTCGAAGTCGTCCAGGGACACGATCCGCAGATACATGTCCGAGATGTCGTTCGTGTTGGTGCGCACGGACAGGACCTGGCGGTTCTCGTCCACGTTCAGGCTGTCGCGCAGCGAGACCAGCGGGTTCACCGCGGAAATCGTGCCGCCGCCCCCGTTGCCCGAACCCACGCCGGTTCCGGCGGCGTCCAGCAGGCCGCCCGAGATGGTGGGCAGCGGCAGCAGGGCGATGGCCATCGCGACCGCGCCGATCCGCCGCCCGGTGCGGACCGGGGCGAGCGGCCCCGAGGACTCCGAGCCGGGGCCGGTGCGGGGCGCCCCGCCGAAGACCCGGCCCCACTGGGCGAGCCGGTCCCGGCCCTCGGCCAGCAGCAGCGTCAGATAGCCGGCGGCGGCGAGCAGGAACCACAGCCAACTGACACTGCTCTCGGACAGCCCGGCGGCGACCGAGTACAGCGCGAGCAGCGGCAGCCCCGCCGGGGCCGCGCTGCGGAAGGTGACCGCGAGCGTGTCCACCGCGAGGCCGATCACCAGGACACCGCCGATGAGCATCAGTCGGATGCCGTCGTGCAGCGGTGCCGGGATCGCGTACCGGGAGACGTCGTCCGAGCCCTGCTGCAGCAGGTCGGCGAAGTGCTGGAAGGCCTCGGGGCCCGGGACGAACCCGGCGAGGGCCTGCGCGTGCGCGAAGACCAGGGTCAGCATCAGCAGGGTGACCAGGGCCTGCGCCGCGACGGTCAGCGGCCGGGCCAGCGGCACCCGCCGGGTCGCCGCACCCACGCCGGTCTGGATCGCCAGCATGAAGGCGGCCTGGACGATCCAGGTCGCCGGGGAGACCAGGGGCAGCATCGCGCAGGACGCCAGCAGTGTGGCCACCCAGGCGCAGATCGCCAGTCGTGCGCGCCCGCTCATGCCCATCCCTCCCCGAGGCCGGTCGCGGTGATGCCGTTGCGCTCCCGGTCGGCCTGTTGCCACAGATCGGTCAGTGAGGCGCCGCGCGGCACGCCCACGGCGGTCCAGCCCGCGTCGCGCAGCATCCGCAGCCGCTCGTCCGGCTCGTCCCCGGCAGCGGGGACATCGGTCGACTCACGCACCCAGCCCTCGCTGTCCAGCACGAAGGCGAGGGCACCCCCGCTGCGCTGCCGCATCCGGGCGACCACCGCCGCCTGCTCCTCGTCGAGGTCGCCGAAGAAGGCCACCAGCAGCCCTTCGTTCCCGCTGCGCAGGACGTCGTAGGCCCGGGACAGGCCCGAGCCGTCCGAGTGGTCGATCACCGCGAGGGTGTCCATCATCAGCCCGGCCGCGTCCGCCGACTCCTGGCTCGCGCCCGCGAACCCGTCGGCGTCCTGGCCGGGCACCGAGTTGCCGGTGTCGCTCAACAGCCGTACGGAGAAGCCCCGTTCCAGCATGTGCACCAGGACGGAGGCGGCGCCCGAGACGGCCCACTCGAAGGCAGAGTCCGGGCCCTGGCCCGCGAAGGCGATGCCCCGGGTGTCGAGCAGGACCGTGCAGCGGGCGCGCTGCGGCTGCTCCTCGCGGCGCACCATCAGCTCGCCGTAGCGCGCGGTGGAACGCCAGTGCACGCGGCGCAGATCGTCGCCGTAGCGATAACCGCGCGGGATCACGTCGTCCTCGCCCGCCAGGGCCAGCGAGCGGTTGCGGCCGTCGCCGTAGCCCTTGGCCTCGCCGCTGAGGCGGACCGGGGGGAGGGCCTCCACGCGCGGGATGACGGTGAGGGTGTCGAAGGTCGAGAAGGAGCGGGTCAGTTCGCACATCCCGAAGGGGTCCGTCAGGCGCAGTTGCAGCGGGCCCAGGGGGTAGCGGCCGCGCAGGTCGGAGCGGACCCGGTAGGACACCTCGCGCCGGCCGCCCGCCTCGACCCGGTCCAGGACGAAGCGGGGGCGCGGACCGAGCACGTACGGCACCCGGTCCTGGAGCATCAGCAGGCCCGTGGGCAGCCGCGAGACGTTGTCCATCCGCAGATGGACGCGGGCCTCGCTGCCGGCGGGCACGCGCGCGGGGGAGAGCCGGCGGCTGCCGGCCACCCGGTAGCGGGTGCGGTAGAGCACGGTCGCGCAGACCAGGGGCAGCACGGCCAGCAGCAGCCCGACCCGGAGCAGATCGCTCTGCCCCAGGACGTACGCGCAGACCGCGGCGGCGATACCGGCGGCCAGGAAGGAGCGTCCACGGGTCGTCAGCCCGGCCAGGGCCGTACGGACACCGCCCTTCTCGTCCCGGTCGGTCTCCGCCTCCCCGGTGGTCATCACAGCCTCCGGGGCGGCTGCTGGCCGTACGCCCCGAGACCCAGGCCGCTCTGCGGGGCCGGCGCCGCGGGCACGGGGGTGCGCTGGAGGATCTCCTGGACGACCTGCTCCGCCGTACGACGGTTCAGCTGGGCCTGCGCGGTGGGCAGCAGGCGGTGCGCCAGGACGGCGACCGCGAGTGCCTGGATGTCGTCCGGCAGCGCGTACTCACGGCCGCTCAGGGCGGCGGAGGCCTTCGCCGCGCGCAGCAGGTGCAGCGTCGCGCGCGGGGAGGCGCCGAGTCTGAGGTCGGCGTGGTTGCGCGTGGCCGAGACCAGGTCCACCGCGTACCTGCGCACCGGGTCGGCGACATGGACGCCGCGGACCGCCTCGACCAGCTTGACGATGTCGTGCGCGTGGGCCACGGGCTGGAGGTCGTCCAGCGGGCTCGCCCCGCCGTGGATGTCCAGCATCTGCAGCTCGGCCTCCGCGCTGGGATAGCCGATGGAGACCCGGGCCATGAAACGGTCGCGCTGCGCCTCGGGCAGCGGATAGGTGCCCTCCATCTCGACCGGGTTCTGCGTGGCGACCACCATGAAGGGGCTGGGCAGCTCGTAGGTCTGGCCGTCGATGGTGACCTGCCGCTCCTCCATGGACTCCAGGAGTGCGGACTGGGTCTTCGGCGAGGCGCGGTTGATCTCGTCGCCGATCACGATCTGGGCGAAGATGGCGCCCGGTTTGAACTCGAAGTCCCGCTGCTGCTGGTCCCAGATGGACACACCGGTGATGTCCGAGGGCAGCAGGTCGGGCGTGAACTGGATTCGCCGCACCGAACAGTCGATCGACCGCGCCAGCGCCTTGGCCAGCATTGTCTTGCCCACACCCGGAACGTCCTCGATCAGAAGATGTCCCTCGGCGAGCAGCACGGTCAGCGAAAGCCGTACGACCTCGGGCTTGCCCTCGATCACTCCTTCCACCGAACTGCGGACTCGCTCCACAGTGGCGGTCAGATCTGTAAGGCTCGCTCGATCGTCATAGGTCGTCACCCGGCCCTCCTCGGCCCGTTCTTTCCATGGGCCGACGCCTGTGATGCGGACCGGCCCACCCCGAAACACGGACACCACGCGGAAAAAGTTCCGCGCGACGCCACACCCGCATTCTTGTTGCCGTTACCGGTTCGTGTCACTCGCCTGTGGACAACTGCCTTCGCTTTGTCGGGTCTTACGACCTTTTGGGCGGTCCGAGGCGTGAGTTCTCGGGGCGGGCGGGTGCGTCAGGCCGGGTCGATCTCGCGCAGCAGACCCGACTTCACGTCGAACACGAAGCCGCGCACATCATCAGTGTGCAGCAGGAACGGCGAGGTCCGCACACGCTGCATGGACTGCCGTACGTCCTGCTCGACGTCCCGGAAGGCCTCCACCGCCCAGGCGGGGCGCTGGCCGACCTCCATCTCCAGGTCGTGCCGGAACTCCTCGGTGAGGGACTCCAAGCCGCAGCCGGTGTGGTGGATGAGAACGACGCTGCGGGTGCCGAGCGCCCGCTGGCTGATGGTGAGGGAGCGGATCACGTCGTCGGTGACCACACCGCCCGCGTTGCGGATCGTGTGGCAGTCGCCGAGCTGGAGGCCGAGCGCCTTGTGCAGGTCGAGGCGGGCGTCCATGCAGGCCACGACGGCCACCTGGAGGACGGGGTGGGCGTCCATCCCGGGATCGGTGAAGGCGGCGGCGTACTGCGCGTTGGCCTCGACGAGGCGGTCCGTCACGGTCCCGCCGTCGGCTATGGCGCCTTCGGAGTCTGTGGGTACGGATGCGGAGGTCGTCATATCCATGACGGTACTGGTCACCGGCGGTGCGGTCTTGGTGCGGGATGGGAAAAAGAGCGTCATTGCGTCCTCTTGTGAGGTAACCCACACGGGTGGCGGGGGTGCACCCGTCCGGGTGATTCTTCCCGTTTTGTGGCTTCGCACGCGCCCCGGCCCGCGACGCGCAGGCCGGTTGATTGACCGCGAGACAGCGTGGACTAAAGTTGCGCGAAGCGGGAGGCGAGGCTCTCCCTGCTGGACTTTTCCCGGAGACCCCGGCGACTTTCCGGAGTCTCCCCACGTGCGCGGCGCGTACGTACGGCTCGGCCTCCTCCCGCTCCCGGTCGGCTGACGCTTTCGGCGCCGGCAGGCTTCCCCTTCACCCGCGGGCGGGGACCCGGCGGTGCGTAGGGTCCGTGCCGGATCTGAGAGGGCCCCTTGAGCCAGAGTCGACACGTCCCGGTGATGCTCCAGCGGTGCCTGGACATGTTGGCCCCCGCACTGGAGCGGCCGGGAGCGGTGGTCGTCGACTGCACGCTCGGCCTCGGCGGGCACAGCGAGGCCCTGCTGAACCGGTTCCCCGAGGCCCGTCTCGTCGCCCTCGACCGCGACAAGGAGGCCCTGCGCCTCTCCGGTGAGCGCCTCGCCCCCTTCGGCGAGCGCGCCACCCTCGTGCACGCGGTCTACGACGAGTTGCCCGACGTACTGGAGCGGCTCGGCCTCGCGCGCGTGGAGGGCGTCCTGTTCGACCTCGGCGTCTCCTCCATGCAACTCGACGAGGCCGACCGCGGCTTCGCCTACGCCCAGGACGCCCCCCTCGACATGCGCATGGACCAGACGACCGGCATCAGCGCCGCCGAGGTCCTCAACACCTACGCGCCCGGCGAACTCGTCCGCATCCTGCGGGCGTACGGCGAGGAGAAGCAGGCCAAGCGAATCGTCTCCGCGGTCGTCCGCGAGCGCGGCAAGGAGCCGTTCAGTAACAGCGCGCGGCTCGTCGAGCTGATCCGCGACTCGCTGCCGCAGGCCGCCAAGCGCACCGGCGGCAACCCGGCCAAGCGCACCTTCCAGGCGCTGCGCATCGAGGTCAACGGCGAACTGTCCGTCCTGGAGAGCGCGATCCCCGCCGCCGTGAAGTCCCTTGCCGTGGGCGGCCGGATCGCCGTCCTGTCGTACCACTCGCTCGAAGACCGCCTGGTCAAGCAGGTGTTCGCGGCCGGCGCCGCCAACACCGCGCCTCCTGGGCTGCCGGTCGTGCCCGAGCGGTACCAGCCCCGGCTCAAGCTCCTGACGCGCGGTGCCGAACTTCCCACCGAGGAAGAGGTCGCCGAGAACCGACGAGCGGCACCCGCGCGGCTGCGGGGGGCTGAGCGCATCAGGGAGGACGCCGAGTGAGCAGGAAACCCGAGCTGAGGGGCAGGGCCGCCCGACTCGCGCGGCTCTTCCCGACCGGGCCCGCACAGACAGGCGGGATCCAGGCGGCCCGCACCCCGTTCGTCCTCCTCGTCGTGCTTCTCCTCGGCGGCGGCCTGATCGGACTGCTCGTGCTGAACTCCGCGCTCAGCGAAGGGCAGTTCAAGCTGGACGACCTCCAGAAGCAGACGAAGAGCCTCACCGACGAGGAACAGGCCCTCCAGCGGGACGTCGACGCCTACTCCGCCCCCGACGCCCTCCAGCGCCGCGCCCACGAACTGGGCATGGTGCCCGGCGGGGACCCCGCCTTCCTCGACCCGAACGGCACCGTGAAGGGTGTCCCGGAGCAGGCCGCCGCGAAGACCGTGACCACACCGGCGGTCCTCGCCCCCGAAGCACTCGTCAGCAGGCCGAGCCCGAGCCCGAGTTCGAGCCCCACGGCCGTCGCGCCGGCGCCGGCCCCCGCGGCCACCCCCGTCGCGACCCGGCCCGTACAGCCCGCGCAGACCTCTGCAACCAAGACCTCCACAGCGCAGTCATCCACAGCACAGTCCTCCACCCCGACAACACCCGGCAGGTGACGGAAGTGTCCGACAGGGAACCGCCGCGCCGCCGAGTGCCAGGACCGGCCAGGCCCGAACGCCCGGAGGGCGGTAACGCCGCCCGGCGCCGCCCCGGTCCCGGCGCCCGTCCGGCCCGCCGCCCGGCATCACCTCCTCCCGCGGCGCGCCCGGCGGGCTCGCGCTCCCTCCGCCTCGGCAGCCCCCGCCCCCGGCTGCGCATGATCAGCCTCGCGCTGACCCTCGTCCTGATCGCGTTCGTCGTACGACTGCTCCAGGTGCAGGCCGTCGACGCGAGCGCGTACGCCGCCAAGGCCGCGCAGAACCGGTACGTCGACTACGTCCTGGCCGCCGAGCGCGGCGAGATCACCGACCGCTCCGGGGTGGCGCTGGCGACCAGCGTGGACGCGTACACGATCACCGCCGACCCGACGCTGTTCACCCGCAAGCAGCTGAAGATCGACGACGGGCCCGAACAGGCGGCCGCCCTCCTCGCCCCGATCCTCGGCGTGGACCAGGCCTCCCTCGTCAAGAAGCTCAGGCCCGCCAACAAGAACCTGCGCTACGTAGTGCTCGCCAACCGCCAGACCCCGCAGGTCTGGAAGCAGATCAAGGACCTGAAGAGCGCGCTGAACACCAAGGCCTCGACCGACCCGACCACGGTCAACGTCCTGGCCGGTGTCCTCGCCGTCCCCACCACCAAGCGCGTGTACCCGAACGGCGATCTCGCCGCCGGAATACTGGGCTGGGTCAACGCCGACGGCAAGGGCGGCGGCGGGGTCGAGCAGCAGCTGAACAAGGACCTCACCGGCAAGGACGGCAAGGTCCGTTACGCCCAGTCCGGTGGTCTCCAGGTGCCCACCGCGGGCTCCACGGAGACGCCCGCGGTGCCCGGCTCCGACGTGGAACTGACGATCGACCGCGACATCCAGTGGGCCGCGCAGAACGCCATCACCGAGCAGGTGAAGAAGTCCAAGGCGGACCGCGGGTACGTGATAGTGCAGGACACCCGCACCGGCGAGATCCTCGCCATGGCCAACGCGCCCGGCTTCGACCCGAACGACCTCTCGCAGGCCAGCGCCGCGTCCCTGGGCAACGCGGCCGTCCAGGACGCCTACGAGCCCGGTTCCACCGCCAAGGTCATGACGATGGCCGCCGTACTCCAGGAGAACGCGGCCACCCCGCTGACGCATGTCGTCGTGCCGAACCGGCTGCACCGCGGCGACCGGCTCTTCCAGGACGACGTGGACCACGCGACCTGGAGCCTCACCCTCAACGGCGTGCTCGCCAAGTCCAGCAACATCGGCACCATCGAGGCGGCCGGCCAGCTCGGCAAGACCCAGCCCGAGGCCAACCAGGTCCTGTACTCGTATCTGCGCAAGTTCGGCATCGGCAGCTACAGCGGGCTCAATTTTCCCGGCGAGACGAAGGGCATCCTCGCGCCCGCCGACAAGTGGTCGACCTCGCAGCAGTACACGATTCCTTTCGGCCAGGGCATGTCCCTCAACGCGCTCCAGGCGGCCTCCGTCTACTCGACGGTCGCCAACGGCGGAGTCCGCGTCGAACCCACCCTGGTGCGCGGCACGAAGGGGCCCGACGGCCGCTTCACGCCCGCGGCGACGCCCAAGAAGACCCGGGTCATCAGTGCGAAGACGGCGAAGACCCTCGCCCAGATGCTGGAGTCCGTGGTGGACGACGAGCAGGGCACCGGCGGTAAGGCCGCGATTCCGGGGTACCGGGTCGCGGGCAAGACCGGCACCGCCAACCGCGTGGATCCGGCCACCGGCAAGTACAAGGGCTACACCTCGTCGTTCGCCGGGTTCGCGCCCGCCGACAACCCCCGCGTCACCGTCTACTGCGCGATCCAGAACGCCACCAGCGGAAGCTACTTCGGCGGTCAGATCTGCGGACCGATCTACAAGCAGGTGATGGAGTTCGCCCTCAAGACCCTCCAGGTCCCGCCCACCGGGGCGAAGGCCGCGAATCTGCCCGTGACCTTCACGCCCTGATCAGCGCAACAGCCAGGAACCGATCCGTGACCATGATCACCTCCCAGTCCGGGAACCAGGGCCAGCAGGACAGCAGGCCCGGCCCCTCGCTTCGCCCCGGGGCGGGTGCGCCCGGTACGCTCACCGCCGTGCCACCCGCCGACCACTCCCAAACCCCCCAGAAGGGCGCATCCGTGACCTACCCGGGGCCGCCCAGGCCGGCGCAGCTCTCCGCCACACCCCTCGCGGAACTCGCCGACCAACTGGGCGCCACCGTGCCGACCACGACGGCCGAGGTCAGGGGCATCACCCATGACTCGCGCGCCGTCCGCCCCGGCGACCTGTACGCCGCGCTGCCCGGCGCCCGTCTGCACGGCGCCGACTTCGTCACCCAGGCGGCCGGCCTCGGCGCCGTCGCCGTCCTGACGGACCCGGCCGGCGCCGACCGCGCCGCGGCAACGGGCCTGCCCGTACTGGTCGTTGACGACCCGCGCAGGCAGATGGGCGAGCTGGCGGCGACCATCTACGGTCACCCCGGCCGCGATCTGCTCCAGATCGGCATCACCGGAACGTCCGGCAAGACGACGACCGCCTACCTCGTGGAGGGCGGCCTGAAAACGGTCCGGTCCACCGGTCTGATCGGCACGGTCGAGATGCGCATCGGCGACGAGCGCATCAAGTCGGAGCGCACGACCCCCGAAGCCACCGATCTCCAGGCCCTGTTCGCGGTCATGCTGGAGCGCGGGGTCGACGCGGTCGCGATGGAGGTCTCCAGTCACGCGCTGGTCCTCGGCCGGGTCGACGCCTGCATCTTCGACATCGCGGTCTTCACCAACCTCAGCCCGGAACACATGGAGTTCCACACGGGCATGGAGGACTACTTCCAGGCCAAGGCGCAGCTGTTCACACCGCTGCGCAGCCGGCAGGGAGTGGTCAACCTCGACGACGCGTACGGCCGCAGGCTCGCCACCGAGGCCACGGTCCCCGTGGTCACCTACTCCGCCGAGGGCCACCCGGACGCCGACTGGCGCGCCCAGGACGTCGAAGTCGGCCCGATGGACTCGACGTTCACCGCGGTCGGCCCCAAGGGCGAGCTGATCACCGCTCGTTCGCCGCTCGCCGGCTCCTTCAACGTGGCCAACACCCTCGCCGCGATCGCGGCCCTGGCCACCGCGGGCCTCGACCCGCAGCTCGCCGCCGACGGCATCGCCGCGGTGCCGGGAGTGCCGGGGCGCCTGGAGCGCGTGGACGCCGGGCAGCCGTATCTCGCGGTCGTCGACTACGCCCACAAGACGGACGCCGTCGAATCGGTCCTGCGCGCGCTGCGCAAGGTCACCGAGGGCAAGCTGCACGTCGTGCTCGGCTGCGGCGGCGACCGGGACAAGACCAAGCGCGAGCCGATGGGCGCCGCGGTCGCCCGGCTCGCCGACACCGCCGTACTGACATCGGACAACCCCCGCTCCGAGGACCCCCTCGCGATCCTCGCGGCCATGCTCCAGGGCGCCGCGTCGGTGCCCGCGCACGAGCGCGGCGAGGTCCAGGTCTTCGAGGACCGGGCCGCCGCCATCGCGGCCGCCGTCGCCCGCGCACAGCCGGGGGACACCGTGCTGGTCGCGGGCAAGGGCCACGAGCAGGGCCAGGACATCGCCGGAGTGGTCCGTCCCTTCGACGACCGCCAGGTGCTTCGCGAAGCTATCCAGAAGACCCAGGGATGAACTTGTGATCGCCCTCTCCCTCGCCGAGATCGCAGAAGTCGTCGGCGGGCAGACGCACGACATACCGGATCCGTCCGTCCAGGTCACCGGCCCGGTGGTCCGCGACTCCCGGGAAGTGGAACCCGGCAGCCTCTTCGTCGCCTTCGCCGGCGAGCACGTCGACGGCCACGACTTCGCGAACGCGGTCGTCGAGGCGGGCGCGGTGGCCCTCCTGGCGTCCCGCCCGGTCGGCGTCCCCGCGATCGTCGTGGACGACGTCCAGAGCGCCCTTGGCGCCCTCGCCCGTCATGTCGTACGACGGCTCGGCGCGACCCTCGTGGCCCTCACCGGCTCGGCGGGCAAGACCAGCACCAAGGACCTCATCGCCCAGGTGCTCGCGCGCAAGGCGCCCACGGTGTTCACGCCGGGATCGTTGAACAACGAGATCGGGCTGCCGCTGACCGCGCTGAGCGCCACCGCCGAAACGAGGTTCCTCGTCCTGGAGATGGGCGCCCGCGGCATCGGTCACATCCGCTACCTCGCGGACCTGACGCCCCCGCAGATCGGCCTCGTCCTCAACGTCGGCACCGCCCACATCGGCGAGTTCGGCGGCCGGGAGCAGATCGCGCAGGCAAAGGGTGAACTCGTGGAGGCGCTCCCTTCAGTTGAAGAAGGCGGCGTAGCGGTCCTCAACGCGGACGATCCGCTCGTACGGGCCATGGCGTCCCGTACGAAGGCGAAGGTGATCCTTTTCGGAGAGTCCGGCGAAGCGGACGTACGGGCCGAGAACGTGAGACTCACGGACAGCGGACAGCCCGCCTTCAGCCTTCACACACCCTCCGGGTGCAGCGAAGTGACCATGCGCCTGTACGGTGAGCACCACGTGTCGAACGCGCTCGCCGCGGCCGCCGTCGCCCATGAGCTGGGCATGTCCGCAGACGAGATCGCCACCGCGCTCTCCGAGGCGGGCTCCCTCTCCCGCTGGCGGATGGAGGTCACCGAGCGACCGGACGGCGTGACCATCGTCAACGACGCCTACAACGCGAACCCCGAGTCCATGCGAGCCGCCTTGCGCGCGCTCGCGGCCATGGGCAAGGGGCGGCGGACCTGGGCGGTGCTCGGCAAGATGGCCGAGCTCGGGGACGAGGCGCTCGCCGAGCACGACGCGGTCGGACGGCTGGCCGTCCGGCTCAATGTCGGCAAGCTCGTCGCGGTCGGGGGCAGGGAAGCGTCCTGGCTGCAACTGGGCGCATATAACGAGGGTTCGTGGGGTGAGGAGTCGGTGCACGTGTCCGACGCACAGGCGGCGGTCGACCTGTTGCGCAGCGAGTTGCGCCCGGGAGACGTCGTGCTCGTGAAGGCGTCCCGGTCGGTCGGGCTCGAGAGCGTGGCGCAGGCGCTCGTCGAGGCCGGTACCGAGGGTGAGGTTGCCGCCCGATGATGAAGCAGATCCTGTTCTCAGGAGTCATCGGCCTGTTCCTGACCCTGATGGGCACCCCGCTGCTGATCAAGCTGCTGGCCCGCAAGGGCTACGGCCAGTACATCCGCGACGACGGCCCGCGCGAGCACGCCAGCAAGCGCGGTACGCCGACGATGGGCGGTATCGCGTTCATCTTCGCGACGGTCGCCGCGTACTTCCTGTCCAAGGTCATCACCGGTTACACGCCGACCTATTCGGGTCTGCTGGTGCTCGGTCTGATGGTGGGCATGGGCCTGGTCGGCTTCCTCGACGACTACATCAAGATCGTCAAGAGGCGTTCGCTGGGCCTGCGGGCCAAGGCGAAGATGGCCGGCCAGCTGATCGTCGGCATCAGCTTCGCGGTGCTCGCCCTCCAGTTCCAGGACGCCCGCGGCAACACCCCGGCCTCCACGAAGCTGTCGTTCATCACGGACTTCGGCTGGAAGCTCGGCCCGATCCTGTTCGTGATCTGGGCGCTGTTCATGATCCTCGCGATGTCGAACGGCGTGAACCTGACGGACGGTCTGGACGGCCTCGCCACCGGCGCCTCGGTCCTGGTCTTCGGTGCCTACACCTTCATCGGTGTCTGGCAGTTCCAGGAGTCCTGCGCCAACGCGACGACCCTGACCAACCCGAACGCCTGCTACGAAGTGCGCGATCCGCTCGACCTCGCGGTCATCGCCTCGGCGTTGATGGGTGCCTGCCTGGGCTTCCTGTGGTGGAACACCTCGCCGGCCAAGATCTTCATGGGGGACACGGGCTCACTCGCCCTCGGCGGTGTCCTCACCGGTCTGGCGATCCTCTCCCGCACGGAGCTGCTCGTCGCCATCATGGGTGGCCTCTTCGTCCTCATCACCATGTCGGTGGTCATCCAGGTCGGCTCCTTCAAGCTCACCGGCAAGCGGGTCTTCCGAATGGCCCCGCTCCAGCACCACTTCGAACTCAAGGGCTGGTCCGAAGTGCTCGTGGTGGTCCGTTTCTGGATCATCCAGGGCATCTGCGTGATCGTCGGCCTGGGCCTCTTCTACGCGGGATGGGCAGCGGAAAAGTGACCGATGGGCAGGGGCTCTCCTTCGAGGGCAAGCACGTCACCGTCGCCGGGCTCGGAGTCTCCGGCATCCCGGCGGCCAAGGTCCTGCACGGACTCGGCGCGCTCGTCACGGTCGTCAACGACGGCGCCGACGAGCGCTCCCGGGCCCAGGCGGCCGACCTGGAGGCGCTCGGCATCACCGTGCGTCTCGGCGATGGAGCGTCCCTGCCCGACGGCACCGAACTGATCGTCACCACCCCCGGCTGGCAGCCCGGCAAGCCGCTGTTCACGGCGGCGCGTGAGGCGGGCGTTCCGGTGTGGGGGGACGTGGAGCTGGCCTGGCGCCTGCGCGGCCCCGACGCCGCCCCCTGGCTGGCCGTCACCGGCACCAACGGCAAGACCACCACCGTCCAGATGCTCGCCTCGATCCTGAAGGCGGCGGACCTGCGCACGGCGGCGGTCGGCAACATCGGCGTCTCGGTGCTCGACGCCGTACTCGGGGACGAGGAGTACGACGTCCTCGCGGTGGAACTGTCGAGCTATCAGCTCCACTGGGCGCCCTCGGTGCGCGCCCACTCCGCCGCCGTTCTCAACCTGGCGCCCGATCACCTCGACTGGCACGGCTCCATGGAGGCGTACGCCGCCGACAAGGGCCGTATCTACGAAGGCAATCGGGTCGCCTGCGTCTACAACCTCGCCGACAAGGCCACCGAGGACCTGGTCCGCGAGGCCGACGTCGAGGAGGGGTGCCGGGCGATCGGCTTCACGCTGGGCAGCCCCGCGCCGTCCCAACTCGGCGTCGTGGACGGCATCCTGGTCGACCGCGCCTTCGTCGAGGACCGACAGAAGAACGCGCAGGAACTCGCCGAGGTCGCGGACGTCGACCCGCCGGCCCCGCACAACATCGCCAACGCCCTTGCCGCCGCTGCCCTCGCGCGCGCCTTCGGGGTGCCCGCCAAGGCCGTACGGGACGGGCTGCGGGCCTTCACGCCCGACGCGCACCGCATCGCGCACGTGGCCGATGTGGACGGCGTCGCGTACATCGACGATTCCAAGGCCACCAACACCCATGCGGCGGAAGCCTCGTTGGCGGCCTACGAGTCGATCGTGTGGATCGCGGGCGGACTCGCCAAGGGCGCCACCTTCGACGAACTCGTCGCCAAGTCGGCGAAGCGGCTTCGGGGTGTGGTGCTGATCGGCGCCGATCGCGCGCTGATCCGCGAAGCCCTCGCGCGACACGCGCCGGAAGTACCCGTCGTCGACCTCGACCGGACCGACACTGGGGCGATGCTCGCGGCTGTCCAGGAGGCACAGCGGCTCGCCGCCGCCGGCGACACGGTGCTGCTCGCCCCCGCCTGCGCCTCCATGGACATGTTCGCCAACTACAACAAGCGCGGTGACGCGTTCGCCACGGCGGTTCGCGAACTCGGCGCCTGACCGACGCAAGCGGAGGCGCTGATGCCCAGTAGCCGTACCGGCCGGCCGCCCGTGCAGCAGCGGACCCCCAGACGTCCCGCCGCCGCCAGGACCGTCCGCGACAACCCCGTACGACGGCTCTACGCCAACGCGCGCCGGGCCTGGGACCGCCCGCTGACCGCCTACTACCTGATCGCCGGCGGCAGCGTGCTGATCACCGTGCTGGGTCTGGTGATGGTCTACTCGGCCTCCCAGATCACCGCACTCCAACTGTCGTTGCCCGGCTCGTATTTCTTCCGCAAACAGTTCCTCGCGGCCTGTATCGGTGGGGTGCTGGCGCTCGCCGCCTCGCGGATGCCGGTCAAGTTGCACCGGGCGCTGGCCTATCCGATCCTCGCGGGCGCCGTCTTCATGATGGCGCTGGTCCAGTTGCCGGGGATAGGGATGTCGGTCAACGGCAACCGCAACTGGATCTCGCTCGGCGGCTCCTTCCAGATCCAGCCCAGCGAGTTCGGCAAGCTGGCCCTGGTCCTGTGGGGCGCCGACCTGCTCGCCCGCAAGCAGGACAAGGCGATGCTGTCCCAGTGGAAGCACATGCTGGTGCCGCTGGTGCCGGTCGCGTTCATGCTGCTCGGGCTGATCATGCTCGGCGGCGACATGGGTACGGCGATCATCCTCACCGCGATCCTGTTCGGCCTGCTGTGGCTGGCCGGCGCTCCGACCCGGCTCTTCGTCGGCGTGCTGTCGATCGCGGCCGCGATCGGTGTGATCCTCATCAAGACCAGCCCCAACCGCATGGCCCGGCTCGCCTGCATCGGCGCCACCGAGCCCAAGACCGGGGTCGCCGACTGCTGGCAGGCCGTGCACGGGATCTACGCGCTCGCGTCTGGTGGGATCTTCGGCTCCGGGCTCGGGGCGAGTGTGGAGAAATGGGGTCAACTCCCCGAGGCCCACACCGACTTCATCTTCGCCGTCACAGGTGAGGAACTGGGTCTGGCGGGCACACTGTCGGTGCTCGCCCTCTTCGCGGCTCTAGGCTATGCGGGTATCCGCGTGGCTGGACGCACGGAGGACCCCTTCGTGAGGTATGCCGCGGGAGGCGTGACCACCTGGATCATCGCTCAGGCGGTGATCAACATCGGTGCGGTGCTCGGCCTGCTGCCGATCGCCGGCGTCCCGCTCCCGCTGTTCTCCTACGGGGGTTCCGCCCTGCTGCCGACCATGTTCGCCATCGGGTTGCTGATCGCCTTCGCGCGCGACGACCCCGCTGCGCGGGCGGCGCTTGCGATGCGGCAACCCCGCTTTGGTAGAAAGCGGGGGGCCAGGGGTACCGGTTCCGGCCAACGGCCCCGGAGATGGAACACGATGCGACGGCGTGCCTCGGCGGCGCGTTCGTCCGGAGAGCGGTGAATTTCGGTGCATGTCGTACTCGCCGGTGGGGGGACCGCCGGCCACATCGAGCCGGCGCTCGCCCTCGCGGACGCCCTGCGCAGGCAGGACCCCACCGTGGGGATCACAGCCCTGGGCACGGAGCGCGGCCTTGAGACCCGTCTCGTACCCGAGCGGGGCTACGAACTCGCGCTGATCCCCGCCGTACCCCTGCCGCGCAAGCCCACCCCCGAACTGATCACCGTGCCGGGCCGGTTGCGCGGCACGATCAAGGCGGCCGAGCAGATCCTGGAGCGCACCAAGGCGGACTGCGTCGTCGGCTTCGGCGGCTATGTGGCGCTGCCCGGCTATCTCGCGGCCAAGCGCCTCGGAGTGCCGATCGTGATCCACGAGGCCAACGCCCGGCCCGGGTTGGCCAACAAGATCGGCTCGCGGTACGCGGCCCGGGTCGCCGTCTCGACCCCGGACAGCAAGCTGCGCGACGCCCGCTACATCGGCATCCCGCTGCGCCGCACGATCGCCACCCTGGACCGCGCGGCCGTACGGCCCGAGGCCCGGGCCGCGTTCGGGCTCGACCCGAACCTGCCGACGCTGCTGGTCTCCGGCGGCTCGCAGGGCGCCCGGCACCTCAACGAGGTGGTCGAGCGGGTCGCGCCGTACCTCCAACAGGCGGGAATCCAGATCCTGCACGCGGTCGGCCCGAAGAACGAACTGCCGCAGGTGCACCAGATGCCGGGGATGCCCCCCTACATCCCGGTACCGTACGTGGACCGGATGGACCTCGCGTACGCCGCGGCCGACATGATGCTCTGCCGCGCGGGCGCGATGACCGTCGCCGAACTCTCCGCCGTCGGACTCCCGGCCGCCTACGTCCCGCTGCCCATCGGCAACGGCGAACAGCGGCTGAACGCCCAGCCGGTGGTCAAGGCCGGCGGCGGACTCCTGGTCGACGACGCGGAACTGACGCCCGAGTGGATCCAGGGCAACGTCCTGCCCGTGCTCGCCGACCCGCACCGGCTGTACGAAATGTCGCGCGCGGCAAGCGAGTTCGGCCGCCGGGACGCCGACGACCTGCTCGTCGGCATGGTGTACGAGGCGATCGCCTCGCGGCACCGCTAGCCATATGTGAGAGAGGCAGGGGATCGTGGCCGGACCGACGACCGCCGAGCGCGGTGAACGCCAACAGGAGTCGTCCGGCCCGCCCCTTGTCCGGCGTCTGGGACCAAGACGCCTTCGTCTGATTGTCGCACTCGCCCTCGCCGCAGTCCTGTTGGGCACCGCCGCGGTCTGGCTGCTCTACGGCTCGCAGTGGCTGCGGGTGGAGAAGGTGTCGGTCTCCGGGACCAAGGTCCTGACGCCGGAGCAGGTGCGCGAAGCCGCCGACGTTCCGGTCGGCGGACCGCTCGTTTCCGTCGACACCGATGCGATCGAAGCCCGACTCCGCAGGAAATTGCCCCGAATTGACACCGTTGATGTAGTCCGTTCCTGGCCTCATGGAATCGGGCTGAAAGTGACCGAACGCAGCCCGGTCCTGGTGGAGAAAAAGGGCGGAAACTTCGTCGAAGTGGACGACGAGGGCGTGCGATTCGCCACCGTTTCCACGCCACCGAAGTCCATCCCCACCCTGGAATTGACGCTCTCTCAATCGGGTTCGTCCGCGGCGGGCCTGCGCCGCTTCGGCGAGGACCGACTCGTACGCGAGGCGGTACGGGTCGCGGGTGACATTCCGGCCGCGGTCGCACGCGTCACCCAGGTCGTCAAGGTCCGTTCCTACGACGACATCTCACTGGAGTTGAGCGGCGGCCGGACCGTCTCCTGGGGAAGTGGCGACAAGGGTGCCGCGAAGGCGCGTACGCTCACCGCTCTCATGAAAGCAGCTCCCGGCGCCCGGCACTTCGACGTAAGTGTTCCCACCGCCCCTGCGTCAGCCGGGAGTTGACGCACATTCGCGCAGGCCAGCACCCTGGTTGGGCAGCGCTACGGCTGATCACATAGGGTGAAAAGAAAAACGGGAGGTTCGGCGTGTTCGTTGAACGTGCGCCACTTGTCGACTTAGTGTCCTGTTCAGAAGACTTCAAGGAACGGACACACTGGTAACCCTAAACTTCAACGTTAGGGTTCGGGTCGGCGCTACGGACCGTCCCATTCGGCATCCGTCGTCGGGTCGCGGAACACCGCGATCGACGACACGTAACTCGAGGCGAGAGGCCTTCGACGTGGCAGCACCGCAGAACTACCTCGCAGTCATCAAGGTCATCGGTGTCGGCGGCGGTGGTGTCAATGCCATCAACCGGATGATCGAGGTCGGCCTCAAGGGCGTCGAGTTCATCGCCATCAACACCGACGCGCAGGCGCTGTTGATGAGCGACGCCGACGTCAAACTCGACGTCGGCCGCGAACTCACCCGCGGACTCGGCGCCGGCGCCAACCCGGCCGTCGGCCGCAAGGCCGCCGAGGATCACCGTGAGGAGATCGAGGAGGTCCTCAAGGGGGCCGACATGGTCTTCGTGACGGCCGGCGAAGGCGGCGGCACCGGCACCGGCGGCGCCCCCGTCGTGGCCAACATCGCGCGCTCCCTGGGCGCCCTCACCATCGGCGTGGTCACCCGCCCGTTCACCTTCGAGGGACGGCGCCGGGCGAACCAGGCGGAGGACGGCATCGCCGAACTCCGCGAAGAGGTCGACACCCTCATCGTCATCCCGAACGACCGGCTGCTGTCCATCTCGGACCGCCAGGTCTCGGTCCTCGACGCCTTCAAGTCGGCGGACCAGGTCCTGCTCTCCGGTGTGCAGGGCATCACCGATCTCATCACCACGCCCGGCCTGATCAACCTCGACTTCGCCGACGTCAAGTCCGTGATGTCCGAGGCCGGTTCGGCCCTCATGGGCATCGGCTCGGCCCGCGGCGACGACCGCGCGGTGGCCGCCGCGGAGATGGCGATCTCCTCGCCGCTCCTCGAGGCCTCCATCGACGGTGCCCGCGGCGTCCTGCTCTCCATCTCCGGCGGCTCCGACCTCGGCCTGTTCGAGATCAACGAAGCGGCGCAACTGGTCAGCGAGGCGGCCCACCCCGAGGCCAACATCATCTTCGGCGCGGTCATCGACGACGCCCTCGGCGACGAGGTCCGGGTCACGGTCATCGCGGCCGGCTTCGACGGCGGCCAGCCGCCGACCCGCCGCGAGACGGGCACGAGTTCGTCGTCAGCCCGCCGCGACGAGCCGACTCCGGTACGGCAGGAGAGCCGTCCGTCCTTCGGCTCGCTCGGCAGCGTCAAGCCCAAGGAGGAGCCGGAGCACGCTCCGGAGCCGGTCGCCGACCTCCCGGTCGCCCCGCCGGTCCCGCCGTCGCGGACCTACTCGGACAGCGCCGCCGAGGAGCTGGACGTACCGGACTTCCTGAAGTGATAGGACAGTTCGACACCGTGAGCGGCGCGCATTTCGCCTTCACCGACAGGTGGGGCGGGGTGAGCGCCGTTCCGTACGAGGAGCTCAACCTCGGCGGAGCGGTCGGCGACGACCCCGACGCGGTCCGTACCAATCGCGAACTGGCCGCCAAGTCACTGGACTTGGACCCGGCCCTGGTGGTCTGGATGAACCAGGTGCACGGCGCCGACGTGGCGGTCGTCGAGGGGCCCTGGGGCGCCTCGGACATCCCCTCCGTCGACGCGGTCGTCACCGCCCGGCGCGGCCTCGCCCTCGCCGTGCTGACCGCCGACTGCACGCCGGTCCTGCTCGCCGACCCGGTCGCCGGGATCGCGGGCGCGGCCCACGCCGGACGTCCGGGCATGGTCGCCGGGGTCGTCCCCGCCACCGTACGGGCCATGGTGGAACTCGGCGCCGATCCCGCCCGGATCGTCGCCCGCACCGGACCTGCCGTCTGCGGCCGGTGCTACGAAGTGCCCGCGGACATGCGCGCCGATGTCGCCGCCGTGGAACCGGCGGCGTACGCCGAGACGAGTTGGGGCACTCCCGCGGTCGACGTGACCGCCGGAGCGCACGCGCAGCTCGACCGGCTCGGGGTGCGCGACCGGGAGCAGTCGCCGGTGTGCACCCGTGAATCGGACGACCACTTCTCGTACCGCCGCGACCGGACGACCGGGCGGCTGGCGAGCTATGTCTGGCTGGACTGATCGGGCATGACGGACCGTAGGCAAGAACTCGCCATGAATCTGGCGAAAGTCGAGGAGCGCATCACCGCCGCCTGTACGGCGGCCGGGCGGAAGCGCGAAGAGGTGACCCTGATCGTGGTCACCAAGACCTATCCGGCGAGCGACGTACGGACGTTGGCCGAACTCGGTGTGCGTCATGTCGCCGAGAACCGGGACCAGGACGCCGCCCCGAAGGCCGCCGAATGCGCGGATCTGCCGCTGAGTTGGCACTTCGTCGGTCAGTTGCAGACCAACAAGGTGCGATCCGTGGCCGGTTACGCCGATGTCGTGCAGTCGGTCGACCGGTCCCGGCTCGTCACCGCGCTGTCGAAGGAGGCCGAGCGGTCCGGGCGCCAACTGGGCTGTCTCATCCAGGTCGCACTCGACGCGGGAGTGAGCGGGCGGGGCGAGCGGGGCGGCGTCGGGCCGGGCGGGATCGGGGAGTTGGCCGATCTCGTCGCCGGGGCTCCGGGGTTGCGGCTCGACGGTCTGATGACCGTCGCTCCGCTCACCGGGGAGTACGCGGGTCGCCAACTGGAGGCGTTCGGGCGGTTGATGGATTTGTCGACTGACCTGCGCCGAGCCCATCCTGCTGCGAACATGGTGTCGGCAGGGATGAGTGCGGACCTCGAGCAGGCCGTGGCAGCCGGAGCGACACATGTACGCGTCGGCACTGCGGTACTCGGCGTGCGCCCCAGGCTCGGGTAACGTCGCCAGGAAGTCGGACCACAGCAGAAAATATGGTCAATGCCGCCGAAGGCGGGCGTAACGACCTCGTGGATCGCGGGCACTTGGCAGTCGTCAGCCGATCCACCACAGAGCGGAGGACTCAGAGAATGGCCGGCGCGATGCGCAAGATGGCGGTCTACCTCGGCCTCGTGGAGGACGATGGGTACGACGGCCGGGGTTTCGACCCCGATGACGACTTCGAACCCGAACTGGACCCGGAGCCCGAGCGGGACCGTCGACGGCACGAGCCGTCGCACCAGTCACACGGCTCGCATCAGTCTCAAAGGGACGAACCGGTACGAGTGGTGCAGCCTCCGGCTCCTCGTGAACCCGTGTCCCATTCCGCTTCACTGGGTGCGGAATCAGGGCGTCCGGCGCGTATCGCGCCCGTGGCATCCATCACACAAGAACGCCAGTCCCTGGAGAAGAACGCACCGGTGATCATGCCCAAGGTCGTGTCGGAACGAGAGCCTTACCGGATCACCACACTTCACCCCCGGACCTACAACGAGGCCCGTACCATCGGGGAACACTTCCGTGAAGGCACCCCGGTGATCATGAATCTGACCGAGATGGATGACACAGACGCGAAGCGACTTGTCGACTTTGCGGCCGGTTTGGTGTTTGGTCTTCACGGCAGCATCGAGCGGGTGACGCAGAAGGTGTTCCTGTTGTCGCCTGCTAACGTCGATGTCACGGCGGAGGACAAGGCCCGCATCGCAGAGGGCGGGTTCTTCAATCAGAGCTGAGACAGACAGCCGCTAGGAAGTACGGAACAGGGGAGAGGGAAAGACAGACCATGAGCGTGTTCGCGCAGGTGATCTACATCGCGCTGATGGTGTTCCTCATCGTGCTCATCTTCCGGTTGGTCATGGACTACGTCTTCCAGTTCGCCCGCTCATGGCAACCCGGCAAGGCGATGGTGGTCGTTCTGGAGGCCGCCTACACTGTCACCGATCCACCGTTGAAGCTTCTGCGGCGGTTCATCCCGCCGTTGCGTCTCGGGGGCGTGGCGCTCGACCTGTCCTTCTTCGTCCTGATGATCATCGTCTACATCTTGATCTCTATCGTGGGCAATCTCGCGAGGTGACAGTGGACGATACGGTCTTGCCGACTGCCGATGACTACGTTGAGGTGAAGAGATGCCGTTGACCCCCGAGGACGTGCGGAACAAGCAGTTCACGACCGTCCGCCTCCGAGAAGGCTATGACGAGGACGAGGTCGATGCCTTCCTCGACGAGGTCGAAGCCGAACTGACCCGCCTGTTGCGGGAGAACGAGGACCTGCGCGCCAAGCTGGCAGCGGCCACGCGCGCGGCTGCCCAGAACCAACAGAACATGCGCAAGCCCCCGGAACAGGACCAGCAGCAGGGTGGCATGCAGCAAGGCGGCATGCAGCAGCAGGGGATGCCCCAGCAGGGCATGCCCCCGCAAGGCATGCGCGGTCCGGGTGGCCCGGTGCCCGCCGGCATATCGGGCCCGCCGCAGCAGCAGATGGGCGGCCCCATGGGCGGCCCGCCCCAGCTGCCGAGCGGTGCCCCGCAGTTGCCCGCAGGCCCCAGTGGCCAGGGTGGCCCGCAGGGTCAGGGTCCGATGGGACAGGGCCCCATGGGCGGTCCGATGGGCCAGGGTCCGATGCAGGGCCAGATGCAGCAGATGGGCCAGGGCCCGATGCAGGGTCAGATGGGCGGCCAGCCCCCCATGCAGCAGCAGATGGGCGGCCCGATGGGCGGTCCCATGGGTGGCGGCATGCCGCAGCAGGGCCCCGGTGGCGACAGCGCCGCCCGTGTCCTCTCGCTGGCCCAGCAGACCGCCGACCAGGCGATCGCCGAGGCCCGTTCCGAGGCCAACAAGATTGTCGGCGAGGCCCGTTCGCGCGCCGAGGGTCTTGAGCGTGACGCCCGTGCCAAGGCCGACGCCCTGGAGCGGGACGCGCAGGAGAAGCACCGCGTCGCGATGGGCTCCCTGGAGTCCGCCCGCGCCACGCTGGAGCGCAAGGTCGAGGACCTGCGCGGCTTCGAGCGCGAGTACCGCACGCGTCTGAAGTCCTACCTCGAGTCCCAGCTGCGTCAGTTGGAGACCCAGGCCGACGACTCGCTGGCCCCGCCGCGCGCTCCGGCGGCCGCGTCGCTTCCGCCGTCCCCGGCGCCCTCGATGGCCCCGGCCGGCGCCAGCGCCCCGTCGTACGGCGGCAACCAGGGCATGGGCGGCCCGCCGCCCGCCGGTCCGTCCTACGGCGGCCAGCAGCAGATGTCCCCGGCCATGACCCAGCCGATGGCGCCGGTACGGCCGCAGGGCCCGTCCCCGATGGGCCAGGCTCCCTCGCCGATGCGCGGGTTCCTGATCGACGAGGACGACAACTGACCGGCCTTTAGTACGCCTTCGGCGTCGGCAGCGTTCAGGGCGGGGCCCCGGATTTCGATCCGGGGCCCCGCCCTTTTTACGCGGGTTGAGCGCTGCTTCACGTGAGTTGACCCTTGCTTCACGTGAGTCGGTCGTTGGTTCACGTGAGTCGGTCGTTGGGCGCGAGAAAGGGCCCGGTCTCCATGAAGGAGGCCGGGCCCTTTCCGGCGCCGGTGGTGCCTACGCCTTGTGCAGGCGGAACACCAGGGACAGGCCCTCGTCGGTGAACGGGGTGCCGTAGGTGTCGTCCGCCTCGCCCTGGGCGAAGTCCGTGGCGAGGACCTCGTCGGCGATCAGGGCCGCGTGCTCGGACAGGGCCGCGATGACCGCCGGGTCGGTCGACGTCCAGCGCAGGGCGATCCGGTCGGCGACGTCCAGGCCGCTGTTCTTGCGGGACTCCTGGATCAGCCGGATCGCGTCACGGGCCAGGCCCGCCTGCCGCAGCTCCTCGGTGATCTCCAGGTCGAGCGCGACCGTCGCTCCCGAGTCGGAGGCCACGGACCAGCCCTCGCGCGGGGTCTCTGTGATGATCACCTCATCCGGAGCCAGCGTGATGGTCTCGCCGTCCACCTCGACGGACGCCGTGCCCTCGCGCAGGGCCAGGGACAGCGCGGCCGCGTCCGCGTTCGCGACGGCCTTGGCCACGTCCTGGACGCGCTTGCCGAACCGCTTGCCCAGGGCGCGGAAGTTGGCCTTCGCCGTGGTGTCGACCAGCGAGCCGCCGACCTCGCTCAGCGAGGCGAGGCCCTCGACGTTCAGCTCCTCCGTGATCTGCGCGTGCAGCTCCCGGTCCAGGGTGGCGAAGCCCGTGGCCGCGATCAGCGCGCGGGACAGCGGCTGGCGCGTCTTGACACCCGACTCCGCGCGCGTGGCCCGGCCCAGCTCCACCAGGCGCCGTACGAGGACCATCTGCTTGGACAGCTCGGGGTCGATGACGGACAGGTCCGCCTCCGGCCACGCGGACAGGTGGACGGACTCCGGGGCGCCCGGGGACACCGGGACGATCAGGTCCTGCCAGACCCGCTCGGTGATGAACGGGGTCAGCGGGGCCATCAGTTGGGTGACCGTCTCGATGACCTCGTGCAGGGTGCGCAGCGCGGCCTTGTCGCCCTGCCAGAAGCGGCGGCGGGAGCGGCGGACGTACCAGTTCGACAGGTCGTCGACGAACGCCGACAGGAGCTTGCCGGCGCGCTGGGTGTCGTAGGACTCCAGAGCCTGCGTCACCTGGTCGGTGAGTGCGTGGAGTTCGGACAGCAGCCAGCGGTCCAGGACGGGGCGGTCGGCCGGGGCCGGGTCCGCCGCGCTCGGCGCCCAGTCGGACGTGCGCGCGTACAGGGCCTGGAAGGCGACCGTGTTCCAGTACGTCAGGAGGGTCTTGCGGACGACCTCCTGGATCGTGCCGTGGCCCACGCGGCGTGCCGCCCACGGGGAGCCGCCCGCCGCCATGAACCACCGCACCGCGTCGGCGCCGTGACGGTCCATCAGCGGGATCGGGTCCAGGGTGTTGCCCAGGTGCTTGGACATCTTGCGGCCGTCCTCGGCGAGGATGTGGCCGAGGCAGACGACGTTCTCGTACGACGACTTGTCGAAGACCAGGGTGCCGATCGCCATCAGCGTGTAGAACCAGCCGCGGGTCTGGTCGATGGCCTCGCTGATGAACTGCGCCGGGTAGCGGGACTCGAAGAGTTCCTTGTTCTTGTGCGGGTAGCCCCACTGCGCGAACGGCATCGAACCCGAGTCGTACCAGGCGTCGATGACCTCGGGCACGCGCGTGGCGCTCTCGCCGCACTGGGGGCAGGCGAAGGTGATCGCGTCGATGAACGGGCGGTGCGGGTCGAGGCCCGACTGGTCGGTGCCCGTCAGCTCGGTCAGCTCCGCGCGGGAGCCGACGACGGTGAGGTGGTTGTCCTCGCAGCGCCAGATCGGGAGCGGGGTGCCCCAGTAACGGCTGCGGGACAGTGCCCAGTCGATGTTGTTGTTCAGCCAGTCGCCGTACCGGCCGTGCTTGACGGTGTCCGGGAACCAGTTGGTGTTCTCGTTCTCCTGGAGCAGGCGGTCCTTGACGGCCGTCGTGCGGATGTACCAGGAGGGCTGCGCGTAGTAGAGCAGCGCGGTGTGGCAGCGCCAGCAGTGCGGGTAACTGTGCTCGTACGGCACGTGCTTGAAGAGCAGGCCGCGGTCCTTGAGGTCCTCGGTGAGCTTTTCGTCGGCCTTCTTGAAGAAGACACCGCCCACGAGGGGGACGCTCTCCTCGAAGGTGCCGTTCGGGCGGACCGGGTTCACGACCGGCAGGCCGTACGCGCGGCAGACCTTGAGGTCCTCCTCACCGAAGGCGGGGGACTGGTGGACCAGACCCGTACCGTCCTCGACCGTCACGTACTCCGCGTTCACCACGTAGTGGGCGGGCTCGGGGAACTCCACGAGCTCGAACGGACGTTGATACGTCCAGCGCTCCATCTCGGCGCCGGTGAAGGTCTCGCCGGTGGTCTCCCAGCCCTCACCGAGGGCCTTGGCGAGCAGCGGCTCGGCCACGACGAGCTGCTCCTCGCCGTTCGTCGCGACGACGTAGGTGACCTCGGGGTGGGCGGCGACGGCCGTGTTGGACACCAGGGTCCAGGGGGTCGTCGTCCAGACCAGGAGTGCGGCACGGCCGGCGAGCGGACCGGAGGTGAGCGGGAAACGGACGTACACGGAGGGGTCGACGACCGTCTCGTAGCCCTGCGCCAGCTCGTGGTCCGAGAGGCCCGTCTGGTCGCGCGGGCACCAGGGGGCGACGCGGTAGTCCTGGACCAGCAGGCCCTTGTTGAAGATCTCCTTGAGCGACCACCAGACCGACTCGATGTACTCGGGGTCCATCGTGCGGTACGGGTCGTCGAGGTCCGTCCAGTACCCCATGCGGGTCGTCAGCTCGGCGAAGGCGTCGGTGTGCCGGGTCACGGACTCGCGGCACTTGGCGTTGAACTCGGCGATGCCGTACGCCTCGATGTCCTGCTTGTCGGTGAAGCCCAGCTCCTTCTCGACCGCCAGCTCCACCGGGAGGCCGTGGCAGTCCCAGCCGGCCTTGCGGGCCACGTGGTAGCCGCGCATGGTGCGGAAGCGGGGGAAGACGTCCTTGAAGACGCGCGCCTCGATGTGGTGGGCGCCCGGCATGCCGTTGGCCGTGGGCGGGCCCTCGTAGAACACCCACTCGGGGTGTCCCTCGGACTGGTCCAGGGTCTTGGCGAAGATCTTCTGCTCGCGCCAGAAGTCGAGCACGGCGTGCTCGAGCGCGGGCAGGTCGACCTGGGCGGGCACCTGGCGGTACGTCGGCGTTGTCATCAGCGAGCTTCCTCCGGCGGACTTTCTGCCTTCCGTCCGGAGGGACGAGAGCTACGACTTTCCGTACGCCGTGTGCGGCGCGCTCCCGCGGTACCACCCTCCTTGGCTCCCCGGTGCGCCTTGCACACCAGTGAGCCCCCTCATTGGGGTCGCGATACCGGGTCTACCGGCCGCGGCTGGTGTGCTGCGGCTTTCTTCCGGCGGCTCCGGGGTGATCTTCACGTCGCGCTCGCCCCCGGGCTTCCACCGTCCCCGGGTCGCTCTGGGCTGCGTACGCCGCTACTCGTCCCCATCCACGCTTCTCGCTCCGCCCAGTGTACGGGGCCGCACGGACAGCGGCCGACCGGTTTTGCGGGGGCCTTCGGGGGTGCGTCGAGCGGGGGTTCGGCCGCGGGCTTCCCGACCTGCCGTACGACTCGAATGGCTCTGAACACGCGTTCGATGTTCGGGGTGTCGGGCTCGGCGGATTACCCGGCGGGGAGCTGGGCACAACGCATGAAGGCTTGCCGCGCGAGGCCAGGGGGGTGGACGAATCGGGCGGCGTGCCCCGTTGCCGCGGGACCCAAGTCGATTTATCGTCCCAGCACGATTCGCGTGCGTGATCACAAAATGTGAGAAGGGGCCGCGGCCATGGTGGCGAAGAAGACCGCAGCGAGGAAGACCGCGACGAAGAAGGCGGTCGCTACGAAGGCGGCTTCTTCGAAGAAGGCGACCGGGGAAGGGGCCGAGAGACCGGGGGCCGCGGAGGGGGCGGCGACGGCGGTGACGGCGGTGACCAAGGAGACGGTGGCCAAGAAGAGCGCCGCGAAATCCACGGCGACGAAGAAGGCGACCGCTACGAAGACTGCGTCTACAAAGGCAGCGGTTGCGAAGGCTGCGGTTACGAAAGTGACGGCCGCCCCGAAGGCTACGGATACGAAGAAGACGGCCGTGAAGAAAGCGGCAGTCAAGAAAGCGGCCGTGAAGAAGACCGCGGCTCCTGAGAGCGCGTCGGCGAAGAGCGGCCCTACGAAGAGCACCACCAGCGCGAAGAGCAGTTCCACGAAGAGCACCACGGGTACGCAGAGCACTACGGGAACCAAGAGCACTACGGGAACCAAGAGCACGACCGGTACGAAGAAGAGCGCGGCCAAGAAGGCAAAGGCGGGCGCGGCGCAGGCCGCGGAGCAGACGGGAGCCACGACGGTGGTTGCGAAGAAGACTCCTGGCACGGCCACGGCGGCGAAGACCGCGGTTCCCAAGGCGCGGCTCGCCGCGGCGGCGGGCCCGGGCGAGCTCGCGGTGCGCCCCGGCGAGGACCCCTGGACGCCCGAGGAGGTCGAGGAGGCCCGGACCGAGCTGCAGTCCGAGGCGGCGCGACTGAGCGAGGAGATCACGTCCACCGAGCAGGCCCTCGCCGGTCTGATGCGGGACTCCGGGGACGGTGCCGGCGACGACCAGGCCGACACCGGCACCAAGAACATCACGCGCGAGAGCGAGATGGCGCTGGCCGCCAACGCGCGCGAGATGCTGATCCAGACCGAGCGCGCCCTGGGGAAGCTGGACGCCGGCACCTACGGCCTGTGCGAGAACTGCGGCAACCCGATCGGCAAGGCCCGTATGCAGGCCTTCCCCCGGGCCACCCTGTGCGTCGAGTGCAAGCAGAAGCAGGAACGCCGGTACTGACGCGGTACCGACGCCGGTACTGAGGCTCCCGACAGGTGTGCCGTACCCTCATCCAGAGTTAGGTACCTAGGTCGAGGGACTCACGTGGCAGAGGCGGAGCGCATCATCGGTACGCCGGATACCCCAGAGGCGGCGGGGGCCGAGCCGGAGCAGGGTGACACCGCGTCGCCCCCCAGGGGCAGGCGCCGGATCGCCGTGCTGTTCGTGGTGGCCGCCTTCGCGTACAGCCTCGACCTGGTCAGCAAGCTGCTGGTGGTGGCCAAGCTGGAGCACCACGCGCCGATCGAGGTCTTCGGGGACTGGCTGGAGTTCCACGCGATCCGCAACCCCGGCGCCGCCTTCGGGTTCGGCGCGGCCTTCACGGTCATCTTCACGATGATCGCGGCCGCGGTGATCGTGGTGATCGCCCGGCTGGCGCGCAAGCTCTACAGCCTGCCGTGGGCCATCGCGCTCGGGCTGCTGCTGGGCGGCGCGCTGGGCAACCTCACCGACCGGATCTTCCGTTCGCCCGGAATCTTCCAGGGCGAGGTCGTCGACTTCATCGCGCCCAAGGGCTTCGCCGTCTTCAACCTCGCCGACTCGGCGATCGTGTGCGGCGGCATCCTGATCGTGCTGCTCTCCTTCCGCGGCCTCGACCCGGACGGCACCGTCCACAAGGACTGAGCGCGGATCCACGAGGGCTGGGCGCGAGTCCGCAAGGCCTGAGCGCCTCGGCTCGGGTAAGGCGGTGTCGGACCCGTCCGGCATACTCGACCGAGTGAGCACAGTTCCCGAGATCCGAAACCTGCCCGTGCCCGACGGCCTGGAGGGCGAGCGTGTCGACGCCGCCATCTCCCGCATGTTCGGCTTCTCCCGTACGAAGGCCGCCGAGCTGGCCGCGGCGGGGAAGGTCACGGTCGACGGCTCGGTGGTCGGGAAGTCCGAGCGGGTGCACGGCGGGGCCTGGCTGGAAGTCGAGATGCCCCAGGCGCCCGCGCCCGTGCAGATCGTCGCCGAGCCCGTCGAGGGCATGGAGATCGTCTACGACGACGATGACGTGATCGTGATCGTGAAGCCGGTCGGCGTCGCCGCCCACCCCAGCCCCGGCTGGACCGGGACGACGGTCATCGGCGGACTCGCCGCCGCCGGGTACCGCATCTCCACGTCCGGTGCCGCCGAGCGCCAGGGCATCGTGCACCGCCTCGACGTCGGCACGTCCGGCCTGATGGCCGTCGCCAAGTCGGAGCGGGCGTACACCTCCCTGAAGCGCCAGTTCAAGGAGCGCACGGTCGACAAGCGCTACCACACGCTGGTCCAGGGCCACCCCGACCCGACCAGCGGCACCATCGACGCCCCCATCGGCCGCCACCCGAACCACGACTACAAGTGGGCGGTCACCGCCGAGGGCAAGCCGTCCGTCACGCACTACGACCTCATCGAGGCGTTCCGCGCGGCCTCCCTGCTCGACGTGAAGCTGGAGACCGGCCGCACCCACCAGATCCGCGTGCACATGGCCGCCCACCGCCACCCGTGCGTGGGCGACCTGACCTACGGCGCCGACCCGACGCTCGCCAAGCGGCTGCGTCTGACCCGTCAGTGGCTGCACGCCGTCCGGCTCGGCTTCGAGCACCCCGCCGACGGCCAGTGGGTCGAGTTCGAGAGCGGCTACCCGGACGACCTCCAGCAGGCCCTGGACCTGGTGCGCGAGGAGACCTACGCGTGACTCCGCAGCCGTACGCCGTGCGCGTCGCCGAGGATCCCGCCGACCGTGAGGCGTGCTTCGCCGTCCGCAAGGAGGTCTTCGTCGTCGAGCAGGGCGTGGCCCAGGAGATCGAGTACGACGACTACGACGTCGTAGCGACGCATGTGCTCGCCGTGCGTGAGGACGGGGTGCCGCTCGGGACCGGGCGGCTGTTGTACGGCGAGGTCGCCGCGGCGAAGACCGGCGGGGACCTGACCGTGGGGTCCTTGGGGCGGCTGGCCGTCACCAAGGAGGCGCGCGGGCTCGGGGTCGGGGTCGCGCTGGTGCGGGCCGTCGAGGACGCGGCACGCGCGCGTGGGCTGGCCGCCGTGGACCTGCACGCGCAGACGCACGCGCTGGGGTTCTACGAACGGCTCGGCTACGAGGCGTACGGCCCGGAGTTCGCGGACGCGGGCATTCCGCACCGGGCGATGCGGCGCGCTCTGTAGCCGGCTCCAGGATCGGCGCTCTGTAACCGAAGGGCGTCGAAAGAGCTGGTCGGGCGGGCGGCGTGGCAGGCTGGGGCGTCCGCTGTGTGAACGTCGAGATCCCGCCGGAGCCCTGACCGTGGATCAATTGGCCCTGCTTTTCGTCCTGTTGCTCGGGGCCGTGGTGAGCGTCCCGCTGGGGGACCGGTTCGGTCTGCCGGCGCCGGTGCTCATGACCCTCCTCGGGATAGTCCTCGCGGTGGCCGACTTCGTGCCGAACGTGAACGTCCCGCCCGACCTGATCCTCCCCCTGCTGCTGCCACCGCTGCTGTACGCGGCCGTACGGCGCACCTCCTGGCGGCAGTTCACCGCGAACATCCGGCCCATCTTCCTGCTGGCCGTGGCTCTGGTCTTCGTCACCACCCTCGCCGTGGCCGCCGTCGCCAGCGCGATCGTGCCGGGGCTGCCGATCGCCGCCGCCGTCGCGCTCGGCGCGCTCGTGGCGCCGCCCGACCCGGTCGCCGCGACCGCCGTGGCCGGACAACTCGGGCTGCCGCGGCGGCTGGTGTCGATCCTGGAGGGCGAGGGCCTCTTCAACGACGTCACGGCCATCGTGCTCTACCACGTCGCGATCGCCGCCGCCGTCAGCGGGAGCTTCGAGTTCTGGCGTGCCGGGCTCGACTTCGTGCTGTCCGCCGTCGTCGCCGTCGCGGTCGGGCTGGCCCTGGGGTGGGGCACGAACAAGCTGATGTCGATCCTCGACGACGCCACCCTGCAGATCGGGCTGACCCTCCTGGTGCCGTACGCCTCGTATGTCCTGGCCGACGAACTGCACGGCTCCGGGGTGCTCGCCGTGCTCACCACCGCGCTGTTCCTGGCCGAGTACTCCCTCGGTGCCGACGACGTGCTGACCCGGCTCGCCGGGGCGACCGTGTGGGATGTCGTGGACACGTTGGTCACCGGGGTCGCGTTCGGGCTCATCGGGCTCGAACTGCACAACGCGATCCGTACGGCGTCGGGGCGGTGGGGCGAGATGCTCGGCTGGGCCGCGGCGATCGTCGGGGTCGTGGTGGTCGTACGGCTGGCGTGGTTGCTGCCGGCGACCTGGCTGACGAAACGGCTGCACGCCAAGCGGGACTACGACGAGGAGATCCCGACGTCCTGGCGGGAGACCGTGATCATGTGGTGGGCGGGGATGCGCGGGGTGGCGTCCGTGGCCCTCGCGCTGGCGATCCCGCTGACGATGGACGACGGGTCGGCGTTCCCGGACCGGGACGAGATCGTGTTCATCGCGTTCGGGGTGATCATGGCGACGCTGGTGCTTCAGGGGCTCACCCTGCCGTGGCTGGTGAAGCGGCTCGGGGTGCGGGCCGACACCGACAGCGAGAAGGCGTTCGAGAAGGAGCTGGCGGTGCGGGCGGCGAAGGCCGCGAAGCGGAGGTTGCGGGAGATCGAGGATGTCGAGGAGTTGCCGGAGGAGGTGTCCGAGCAGTTGCTGCGGCGGGCGTTCGACATCGGGGTGCGGATCTCTCCCGAGGTGGGGGACGGGGAGCGGCGGGAGGCGTACGAGAAGCGGGTGACGCGGGTGAAGCGGATGCGGCGTATCCAGGGGGAGATGTTGAGCGCGGCTCGGCATGAGGTGCTGGCGGCGCGGAATGAGCCGGGGGCGGATCCGGAGATCGTGGACCGGGTGCTCCGGCATCTTGACGTGCGCAGCTTGAGGTGAGTTCGTTCTCCCGCCCACGCACCGGCCGTTTACTGGCGGTTGAGGGGTGGACGTCTCCCATGGGGGTGCGGCGCCGTCGGCCTTCCGCCCGTGCATGGCAGTCCTGTGAACGAGGGAGAGGAACGCCCGGTTCGCTTTGTACGCTCGCACCATGGCTCGCAACGTTGTGATCAGTGGTGGTGGTACGGGAATCGGGCTCGCCGCGGCGCATGCCTTCGCGGCCGGCGGGGATCGGGTGTTGCTCCTCGGGCGGCGGCTGGAGGTGTTGCAGAAGGCCGGGGTGCCGGGGGCGTTGACGTACGCCGGGGACTTGAGTGAGCCCGAAGTCGTGCGCGGGGTCGGGCGGTTCGTTGCCGAGGAGTTCGGCACCGTGGATGTGCTGGTGCACAGCGCGGGCGGTACGGGGGCGTTGGAACCGGGGAGCGCGAGCGGCGATCCGCTGGACCGCGTCGCGCACGACTGGACGGTCAACTTCCGCATCAACACCCTGAGCGCCGCGCTCCTCACCGAGGCGCTGAAGACGCGGCTCGCGGAGCCGGGCGGGCGGGTGCTGTTCGTGAGTTCCATCGCCGCGTACCGGGGGTCGGGGAGCGGGGCGTACGGCGGGGCAAAGGCCGCGTTGCATCCGTACGCCCATGACCTGGCCCGGGATCTCGGCCCTCGCGGCATCACCGTGAACGTGGTCGCGCCCGGGTACATCGAGGACACGGAGTTCTTCGGGCCGCAGATCGATGCCGCCCGGCGTGAGCGGCTCATCAACGACACGTCGACCGGGCGGGCCGGTACCCCTGGAGATGTCGCCGCGACCTTGCACTGGCTCGCCTCACCGGCCGCAGGGCATGTGACCTCGCAGGTGATTCAGGTCAATGGCGGGGCTGAGCGGGGGCGTTGAGGTGGGTGGGGTTGCTCGGCCGCCGTGGCCGGGTTGATGGCGGTGCTGGGCACGGGGGTTGAGGTGTGCGGAGTTGCTCTGCCGTAGTCGGGCTGGGGCGCTTTGTCGGTGGTCCGGGGTAACGGCCATGTCGAGCGCGGGTGTTGACGCTTCCGGAGCCGCTCAGCCGCAGCCGGTTCCCGATCACCTTGCAGATCCCTCAGGTCAGCAGCCCAGCCCAGCCCAGCACGGTCGTTGAGGCCCCGCCCCGGAGTCACCCGGCCGCCGGCCGCCGGCCGTCCGGCACCCACCGCCCCTGCCCCTCAGCCCCGATTCGCCCCCGGAGGTTCATGAGCCGCGCGGGCGGTGCCCCCGTTGGGTGACGGGTCCTCGCCCGGGATCGGGGCCGCGTCCGCCGTGTTCACGCGAGGGAGGGCGTAGGGGTGTTCCACGTACAGCCAGCGGATCATCTGTTCGCGGACCGTGACGCGGACCGTCCAGATGTCGTCCGCGTCCTTCGCTGTCACCAGGGCCCGGACCTCCATGGTGTTGGGCGTGGTGTCCGTGACGACCAGGCCGTAGCTGCGGCCGTCCCAGGCCGGGCAGGCTCGGAGGATTTCGCGGAGCTGGTCGCGCATCGCGTCCACCGGGGCGGAGTGGTCGACGTGGAAGTAGACGATGCCGGTCATCTGGGGGGTGCCGCGGGACCAGTTCTCGAAGGGCTTGGACGTGAAGTACGACACCGGCATGGTGATCCGGCGTTCGTCCCAGGTGCGTACCGTCAGGAAGGTCAGGGTGATCTCCTCGACCGTGCCCCACTCGCCGTCCACGACCACGGTGTCGCCGATGCGGACCATGTCGCCGAAGGCGATCTGAAGGCCCGCGAAGAGGTTGGCGAGAGTGGACTGGGCCGCTACACCGGCGACGATGCCGAGGATGCCCGCCGAGGCCAGCAGCGAGGCGCCGGCCGCGCGCATCGCCGGGAACGTCAGCAGCATCGCGGCGACCGCCACCACACCGACCGTCGCGGCCACCACCCGCGTGATCAGCGTCACCTGGGTGCGGACCCGGCGGACCCGGGCCGGGTCGCGGGAGGCGCGGGCGTAGCGCGAGTACGACGACTCCACGATCGCGGCCGCGACCCGGATCATCAGCCACGCGGTCGCGCCGATCAGCACCAGGGTGAGGGTCTGGCCGATGCCGATCCGGTGTTCCTCCAGCAGTTGTGCCTGGTCGTAGGAGGCTCTGAGGAAGGCCGCGCAGAGCAGCAGCTGGTACGGCACCCGGCCTCGGCGCAGCAGGCCCCAGAGGGTGGTGTCGTCGTGCCGGGCGTCCGCCTTGCGCAGCAGCAGGTCGGTGACCCAGCCGATGAGCAGCGTGAGGACGACGGAGCCGCCGATGACGATCAGCGGGCGCAGTACGTTCTCCATGTGTCCGACCGTACTGGCACGATGGCTTCATGAACATCATGCTCTTCCACTCCACGTACGGTCTCCGGCCGGCGGTGCGCGACGCCGCCGAGCGGCTGCGCGCGGCGGGCCACGAGGTGTGGACCCCGGACCTCTTCGAGGGGCGTACGTTCGAGACGGTCGAGGAGGGCATGGTCTTCAACGACGGGATCGGGAAGGACGAGCTGCTGAAGCGGGCCGTGCTCGCCGCCGCCCCTTATTCGGATCGCGGGCTCGTCTATGCCGGGTTCTCGCTGGGCGCCTCCGTCGCGCAGACCCTCGCCCTCGGCGACGAGAAGGCCCGCGGGCTGCTCCTCCTGCACGGGACCTCGGACATCGCGGCCAACGCCTCCGTCGACGACCTGCCGGTCCAGCTCCATGTCGCCGAGCCCGACCAGTTCGAGACCGACGACTGGCTCAGCTCCTGGTATCTCCAGATGGGCAAGGCCGGCGCGGACGTGGAGATCTACCGGTACGCCGGAGCCGGTCACCTGTACACCGACCCCGGCCTCCCGGACTACGACGAGGAGGCCGCCGAGGCCACCTGGCACGTGGCGCTCGGCTTCCTGGAGACCCTCTGAAAGCCATACCTGTACCGGTTAAGAGCCTTGCCTACACCGGGTCGTACGTCCGCTCCACCCGCTGCGTGCCGCTGCGCGTCCGGTACGACCGCTCCCAGGACGAGGTCGCGGTCGCCGAGGTGCGGTCGGACAGGACGTAGTAGTCCATCTGCGCGCGGTCGGCGGTGATGTCGAGGACGCCGTAGCCGTGGCGGTCCGTGTCCACCCAGTGGACGTGCCGGTTCGCGAGCTGGATGACCGGTGCGGCGAGCGCGGAGACCGTGCCCTCGGGGACCTTCACGATGTCGTCGAGGTTGTCGGAGGTGACTGACGTGATCACGAACTCCGTCGCCGCGGACGGCGAGAGCGGGTACGTCCCGGCGTCCACCGGCACGTCGTTGGCCCAGGACATGTGGATGTCGCCGGTGAGGAAGACCGTGTTGCCGATCGCGTTCGAGCGCAGATGGGCGAGGAGTTCGCGCCGGTCGTCGGTGTAGCCGTCCCACTGGTCGGTGTTGACGGCGAGCCCCTCCTGCGGCAGGCCCAGCAGTTTGGCGAGCGGCTTCAACAGGTCGGCGGAGAGCGCGCCGACGACGAACGGCGCGATCATCACCGAGTTGCCGACCAGCCGCCACTTGGTGTCCGACGCCTTCAACCCGGCCTTCAGCCAGTCGAGTTGGGCGCGACCCGTGATCGTACGGTCCGGGTCGTCGACCGAACCGCTGCCCGAACTCGCCTGCTGCGAACGGAAGGAGCGCAGGTCGAGGAGCGAGAGGTCGGCCAGCTTGCCGAAGCGCAGCCGGCGGTAGGTGGTGCCCGCGATCGCAGGGCGGACCGGCATCCACTCGAAGTACGCCTGTTTCGCGGCCGCTTGGCGGGCCGTCCAGGTTCCCTCGGCGCCTTCGGTGTGGTTGACCGCGCCGCCCGACCAGGCGTTGTCGGCGAACTCGTGGTCGTCCCATATCGCGATGACGGGCGCCTTGGTGTGCAGGGCCTGGAGGTCCGGGTCGGTCTTGTACTTGCCGTGCCGGGTGCGGTAGTCGGCGAGCGTGATGATCTCGTTGGTCGGCGCGTGCTGCCGTACGACCGTGCCGCGCGCCGCGTACTCGCCGGACTTGTACTCGTAGATGTAGTCGCCCAGGTGCAGCCAGGCGTCCAGGTCGTTGCGCGCCGCGAGATGGCGGTACGAAGAGAAGTAGCCCGCTTCCCAGTTGGCGCAGGTGACGACGCCGAAGCGCAGGCCGGTCACGTTCGCGTCCGTCGCCGGCGCGGTGCGGGTGCGCGCCGCCGGGGAGTCGGTGCCGCCGGCCGAGAAGCGGAACCAGTAGTCGGTGGCCGGTGCCAGGCCGCGTATGTCGGCCTTGACGGTGTGGTCGGAGGCGGCGGTCGCGGTGAGGGAGCCTCTGGAGACGATGGTGGTGAACGCCTTGTCGGTGGCTACCGTCCAGCTCACCTCGGTGTCCGGGCCGAGTCCGGAGCCGGGCACGGCCTCGGCGGTGGGTGTCACCCGGGTCCACAGCAGGACGCCGTCCGGAAGCGGGTCCCCGGAGGCGACCCCGTGCAGGAAGGAGGGGGTGTCGGTGGCTGCCCCTGCGGGGAGCGCGGCGATGAGCGGGCCGGCCAGGACGGCGGTGGCGGCCGCTGCCTTGACGACCGTACGGCGGCGCGGGGAGGGCGAGTTGACGCTCTCGGGTGCTCTGTATCGACTGGTCACGAGCGAACAGGTTACTGGCCGGTATTGACGAGAGCGGGCGAACTCGTAAAAGTTCGCCCGCTCTTCGGCTGAGCGTCGTGCGAGGAGGCTCAGGCCCGGAGTCGCGACAGGGCTCAGGCCTTGAGGGCCGCCGTGATCGCCGTGGTGAAGTCGGCCACCGTCATCGGCGCGTTCGTGCCGTCCGAGCCGGTCAGCGTCTTGCCGTCCATCTTCAGGGTCGGCGTGCCGGTCACCCCGCTCTTGTCGAACGTGGCCGACATGTCCAGCGCCCACTTGTCGTAGGTGCCGGCCTTCACGGCCTTCTGGAAGGCCGCGTTGTTCTTCAGGGCGGGGACCGTGTTCGCGACCTTGATCAGGTACGCGTCGTCCTTGAACTTGTCGGTCGTCTCGTCCGGGTGGTACTTCGTCGAGTAGAGCGCGGTCTTGTACTCGAGGAACGCCTCGGGGCTGACGTTCAGCGCGGCGCCCATGGCGCTCAGCGCGTTCTTCGAGCCCTCGCCGTTGTCCTTGTTGTCGATGAACGTGGCGCCGACGTACTGGATCTTGAACTTGCCGGCGTCGAAGTCGCTCTTCACGGTCGAGCCGACGGTCTGCTCGAACTGGGCGCAGATCGGGCAGCGCGGGTCCTCGTACATGACCAGGGTCTTCTTGGCGGTGCTCTTGCCGAGGACGACGGTCGTGCCGTTGGTGCCGGTGGTGTTGGCCGGCTTGACGAGCTTGTCGTCCTTCGCCGACTCCCAGTAGGTGGGCTTGTTGTTCTGTACGACGGCGTAGCCGATGCCGCCGGCTATCGCGAGGACCGCGACGACCGAACCGGCGACTATGAGTTGCCGCCTGACCTTGGCGCGCTTGGCCTGGCGCTCGCGCTCCGCGCGCAGCCGCTCACGGGCCGCCGTCTTCGCCGCCGCGCTGTTCCGCTTGCTCATGTTGGTGATCTCCATATGGGACGCGTACACGTCGTACGCGGAATACGTGTGGGGGACTGATGTGTGCTCAGGTACCTGTGAGGTGTTCAGACCGCGGGCAGGGCCGAGCACGGCGGTCCACGCCGTCCCAGGGAGTGCACCAGCAGCCGCTCACGGGCGGTGGCGATGCGGTGTGTGGCGCGCGGCAGCCGGCGGGCCGGCGCGGTGCGTCGGGCCGACACCGCGGCGACGGCCAGCAGCAGCGGGCAGAAGCCCACCGCCGTCGCCGCGCGCAGCAGCTCGGACAGCGCGCGCTCGCCGCGGCGCAGATAGGCCGCGGCCAGGAGCCCGACGCCGATGTGCGCGCCGAGCAGCAGCCAGGCGGCGGTGGCGTCGGTGTGCGTGAGCAGCGCCGCCGCCTGATGGGGGTCGTCGGTCATCCGGGCCAGCGAGGTGCCCACGCTGCCGCCGCTGCACAGCACGTCCAGGCCGACCGCGCGCAGCGGTCCGGCGACCGGGCCGCCCGCCCTGCCGTAGCAGGCGTGCTGGCCGGTGGTGAAGACCGTGTCGGCGGCCAGTTCCAGCGGGATCAGGAGTGCGGCGATCCTGCCGAAGCCGCGCTCGCGGCCCGCCAGCGCGTACGCGATCACGAACACGGTGGCGGCGATCGCCGCCACCGTGCCGAACGGAAGCGGGACCCGGGACAGCAGCACGTGCGACGCGGTGCTGAGCGTCACGACCAGTGCCGTGAACAGCGCCGCGCGTACGGCCCTGAGCTGGATCCCGGATATGTCCATAGCGGAGGAGAGTCTGTCATGTGCTCCGGTAAGGGACCCCTAAAGGGTTCCTGTGAGCGTACGGATGGTTACAGACCCGGAATCCGGCCGTTGCGGAACAGGTCGACGAAGGTCTGGTGGTCGGCACGCGCGCGTGCGCCGTAGCTGTGCGCGAAGTCGACGAGCACGCCCGCGAAGCCGTCCTCGTCGGCCGCGATCGCCGCGTCGATGGCCCGCTCGGTGGAGAACGGCACCAGGGACTCGCCGGACTGGTCGTCGGCCGCCGCGTGCATCGTGGCCGTGGCCCGCCCGAGGTCGGCGACGACGGCGGCGATCTCCTCCGGGTCGTCGATGTCGCTCCAGTCCAGGTCCACCGCGTACGGCGACACCTCGGCGACCAGCTGCCCGGTCCCGCCCAGCTCGGTCCAGCCCAGCCACGGGTCCGCGTGCGCCTGGAGGGCGCGCTGGGAGATCACCGTGCGGTGGCCCTCGTGCTGGAAGTAGTCCCGGATCGCCGCGTCCGTGATGTGCCGCGAGACGGCCGGCGTCTGGGCCTGCTTGATGTAGATCACCACATCGTTCTCCAGGGCGTCGCTGTTGCCCTCCAGAAGGATGTTGTACGACGGCAGCCCGGCCGAGCCGATGCCGATGCCCCGGCGGCCGACGACGTCCTTCACGCGGTAGGAGTCGGGGCGGTCCAGGGAGGACTCGGGGAGGGTCTCCAGGTAGCCGTCGAAGGCCGCGAGGACCTTGTAGCGGGTCGCCGCGTCCAGCTCGATGGAGCCGCCGCCCGACGCGAACCGGCGCTCGAAGTCGCGGATCTCGGTCATCGAGTCCAGCAGCTCGAAGCGGGTCAGCGAGCGGGCCGTGCGCAGTGCGCCCAGGAGCGGGCCGTCGGCGGTGTCCAGCGTGAACGGCGGCACCTCGTCGCTCTTCGCGCCGGTCGCCAGCGCGTGCACCCGCTCGCGGTACGCGCCCGCGTAGACCTGCACCAGCTCGGTGATCTGCTCGTCGCTGAGCGCCTTCGCGTACCCCACGAGCGCGACGGAGGCGGCGAAGCGCTTGAGGTCCCAGGTGAACGGGCCGACGTACGCCTCGTCGAAGTCGTTGACGTTGAAGACCAGGCGGCCGTTCGAGTCCATGTACGTGCCGAAGTTCTCGGCGTGCAGGTCGCCGTGGATCCACACGCGCGAGGTGCGGTCGTCCAGGTACGGCCCGCCCCGCTTCTCAGCGTCCAGGTCGTGGTAGAAGAGGCACGCCGTACCCCGGTAGAACGCGAACGCCGAAGCCGCCATCTTCCGGAACTTCACGCGGAACGCGGCCGGGTCGGCGGCCAGGAGCTCGCCGAAGGCGGTGTCGAAGACGGCAAGGATCTCCTCGCCGCGGTGCTCGTCGTTGAGCTGCGGAACCGACATCGCTCTGTGCCTCCTGGTACGGGTGGTGCGTGACCTGTGACGGGTCTGTCGTCACTTTCCAACGCTTGAAGGTACGTGGGAGTGCCCGCCTCGTGTCAGTCCCGAGGCATAGGATTCGGTCTCGTCCCCCCAGACCGCCCGCTGTCTGTTGTCGACTGTTTCTCCTGGAGGCCAAGCCGTGTCAAAGCCGCCGTTCACGCACCTGCATGTCCACACCCAGTACTCGCTCCTGGACGGTGCCGCGCGGCTGAAGGACATGTTCGACGCGTGCAACGAGATGGGCATGACCCATATCGCGATGTCCGACCACGGCAACCTGCACGGGGCCTACGACTTCTTCCACACGGCGAAGAAGGCGGGCGTCACGCCGATCATCGGCATCGAGGCGTACGTCGCCCCCGAGTCGCGGCGCAACAAGCGCAAGATCCAGTGGGGCCAGCCGCACCAGAAGCGCGACGACGTGTCCGGTTCCGGTGGTTACACCCACAAGACGATCTGGGCGGCCAACAGGACGGGCCTGCACAACCTCTTCAAGCTGTCCTCGGACGCGTATGCCGAGGGCTGGCTCCAGAAGTGGCCGCGCATGGACAAGGAGACCATCTCCCAGTGGTCCGAGGGGCTCATCGCCTCCACCGGCTGCCCCTCGGGCGAGCTCCAGACCCGGCTGCGGCTCGGCCAGCCCGAAGAGGCGCTGAAGGCCGCCGCCGAGTACCAGGACATCTTCGGCAAGGACCGCTACTTCCTGGAGCTGATGGACCACGGCATCGAGATCGAACGCCGGGTCCGTGACGGCCTGTTGGACATCGGCAAGAAGCTCGGCATCCCGCCCCTGGTGACGAACGACTCGCACTACACGTACGCGCACGAGTCGGTCGCGCACGACGCCCTGCTCTGCATCCAGACCGGCAAGAACCTCTCCGACCCGGACCGCTTCCGCTTCGACGGCACCGGCTACTACCTGAAGTCCACGGACGAGATGTACGCCGTGGACTCCTCGGACGCCTGGCAGGAGGGCTGCCGCAACACCCTCCTGGTCGCCGAACAGATCGACACCTCCGGCATGTTCGAGGCCAAGAACCTCATGCCGAAGTTCGACATCCCGGACGGATACACCGAGATCACCTGGTTCAAGGAGGAGGTGCGCCTCGGGATGGAGCGCCGCTTCCCGGGCGGCATCCCCGACGACCGCCAGAAGCAGGCGGACTACGAGATGGACGTCATCATCCAGATGGGGTTCCCGGGCTACTTCCTCGTCGTCGCCGACTTCATCATGTGGGCGAAGAACAACGGCATCGCGGTGGGTCCCGGCCGTGGTTCCGCGGCCGGTTCGATCGTCGCCTACGCCATGGGCATCACCGACCTCGACCCGATCCCGCACGGCCTGATCTTCGAGCGGTTCCTCAACCCCGAGCGCGTCTCCATGCCCGACGTCGACATCGACTTCGACGAGCGTCGGCGTGTCGAGGTGATCAGGTACGTGACGGAGAAGTACGGCGCCGACAAGGTCGCCATGATCGGCACCTACGGCAAGATCAAGGCAAAGAACGCCATCAAGGACTCCGCGCGCGTGCTGGGCTACCCGTACGCGATGGGCGACCGCCTCACCAAGGCGATGCCCGCCGACGTCCTCGGCAAGGGCATCGACCTCTCCGGCATCACCGACCCCAAGCACCCCCGCTACGGCGAGGCGGGCGAGATCCGCGGGATGTACGAGAACGAGCCGGACGTCAAGAAGGTCATCGACACCGCCAAGGGCGTCGAAGGCCTGGTCCGGCAGATGGGCGTGCACGCGGCCGGCGTCATCATGTCCAGCGAGCCCATCGTCGACCACGCACCGGTGTGGGTGCGCCACACGGACGGCGTGACCATCACGCAGTGGGACTACCCGCAGTGCGAGTCGCTCGGCCTGCTGAAGATGGACTTCCTGGGCCTGCGCAACCTCACGATCATGGACGACGCCATCAAGATGGTGAAGTCCAACAAGGGCATCGACCTGGAGATGCTCGCCCTCCCGCTGGACGACCCCAAGACCTTCGAACTGCTCTGCCGCGGCGACACGTTGGGCGTCTTCCAGTTCGACGGCGGCCCCATGCGCTCGCTGCTCCGCCAGATGCAGCCCGACAACTTCGAGGACATCTCCGCCGTCTCGGCCCTGTACCGGCCCGGCCCGATGGGCATGAACTCGCACATCAACTACGCCGAGCGCAAGAACGGCCGCCAGGAGATCACGCCGATCCACAAGGAGCTGGAGGAGCCCCTCGAGGAGGTCCTCGCGGTGACCTACGGCCTGATCGTGTACCAGGAGCAGGTGCAGAAGGCCGCCCAGATCGTCGCCGGCTACTCGCTCGGCGAGGCCGACATCCTGCGCCGCGTGATGGGCAAGAAGAAGGCCGACGAGCTGGCGAAGAACTTCACCATCTTCCAGGCCGGCGCCAAGAAGCACGGCTACAGCGACGAGGCGATCCAGGGACTGTGGGACGTCCTGGTCCCCTTCGCCGGCTACGCCTTCAACAAGGCGCACTCCGCCGCGTACGGCCTGGTCTCGTACTGGACCGCCTACCTGAAGGCCAACTACCCGGCCGAGTACATGGCGGCGCTGCTCACCTCGGTCAAGGACGACAAGGACAAGTCCGCGATCTACCTCAACGAGTGCCGCCGCATGAAGATCAAGGTGCTCCCGCCGAACGTCAACGAGTCGGTGCACAACTTCGCCGCCCAGGGCGACGACGTGATCCTCTTCGGCCTGGAGGCCGTGCGCAACGTCGGCACGAACGTGGTCGACTCGATCATCAGGTCCCGCAAGGCGAAGGGGAAGTACGGCTCCTTCCCCGACTACCTCGACAAGGTCGAGGCCGCCGCCTGCAACAAGCGCACCACCGAATCCCTCATCAAGGCCGGTGCGTTCGACACCCTGGGGCACACCCGCAAGGGCCTCACCGCGCACTTCGAGCCGATGATCGACAACGTGGTGGCGGTCAAGCGCAAGGAGGCCGAGGGGCAGTTCGACCTCTTCGGCGGCATGGGCGAGGAGGACACCAGCGAGCCCGGCTTCGGACTCGACGTGGAGTTCACCACCGACGAGTGGGAGAAGACGTATCTCCTCGCCCAGGAGCGGGAGATGCTCGGTCTGTACGTCTCCGACCACCCGCTCTTCGGCCTGGAGCACGTGCTGACCGACAAGGCCGACGCGGGCATCGCCCAGCTCACCGGAGGTGAGCACGGGGACGGCGCGGTCGTCACCATCGGCGGCATCATCTCGGGCCTCCAGCGCAAGATGACCAAGCAGGGCAACGCCTGGGCGATCGCCACCGTCGAGGACCTCGCGGGCTCGATCGAGTGCATGTTCTTTCCGGCGTCCTACCAGCTGGTGTCGACCCAACTCGTCGAGGACACCATCGTGTTCGTCAAGGGCCGCCTCGACAAGCGCGAGGACGTACCCCGCCTGGTCGCGATGGAGATGCAGGTCCCGGACCTGTCGAACGCGGGCACCAACGCGCCCGTGATCCTCACCATCCCGGCGACCCGGGTCACCCCGCCCATGGTCAGCAGGCTCGGTGAGATCCTCAGCCACCACCGGGGCGACAGCGAGGTCCGCATCAAGCTCCAGGGCCCGACCAAGACCACGATCCTGCGTCTGGACAAGCACCGGGTGAAGCCCGACCCGGCGCTGTTCGGCGACTTGAAGGTGCTGCTCGGCGCGGCCTGTCTGGCCGGCTGAGCAACTGGCGTACAGACATGACCGAGGGGCGCATCCGTCGACGGATGCGCCCCTTAGTCATGCAACATCCCTTAAAGCAGGCCTCAGTTGTGGCCGAAGCGCTTCTGCTTGCCCTTGCGGGCGATGTCGCCCGGTGTCACCTGGGATATGCGCTGCTCGGCCTGTGCCTCCATCGAGGACGACGTGGCCTGCTCCTGGGCGCGTTCCGACTGCGGCTGCTTACGGTCACGGTTCTTGTTCTTGGCCATGGTTCTCTGCCTCCTGAGGGGGATCTAGGGGCCAGGGCCGCGACCAGATTCACATAGGCTGACGAAGAACGCATTTCGGATAATTACCGTGTGTGACATGGTTGGTACGAGAGAGAAGCCCCGAAACGCCACGCCGAAGATCGAGTTCGGGCCGTTAACCCCTGCGCGGTCGGGCAGACTCGAAGCAAGCCCGAAGCAAACCGACCGGGAAGAGGGTGAGTCGCGTGGACCGCTGCATCGTCCTGGTGGACGCCGGGTATCTGCTGGGGGCCGCAGCAAGTCTCCTCGCCGGAGAGCCCTCGCGTTCCCGTATCACCGTCGATCACGCCGCCCTCATCCAGGGTTTGCGCGAGCGAGCCGAGTCCGACACCGAACGACCCCTGCTGCGCATCTACTGGTTCGACGGCGCCCCCGACCGCGTCCCGCAGCCCGAGCACCGCAGGCTGCGCGTGATGCCCCGCGTCACCGTCCGCCTCGGCGCCCTGACCCGCAGCGACGGCCGCTGGGCGCAGAAGGGCGTCGACGCCGCCATGCACGCCGAGCTGACCGAGCTGGCCCGCAACCGCGCCTGCTCCGACGTCGTGCTCGTCACCGGCGACGGGGACCTGCTGCCGGGCATGATGGCCGCCAAGGAGCACGGCGTCGCCGTACACCTGTGGGCCGTGCAGGCCGCGGACGGGGACTACAACCAGTCCGAGGACCTGGTCGCCGAGGCCGACGAGCGGCGGGTGCTCGACCGGATCTGGATCACCAAGGCCGTACGGGCGAAGGATCTCGGCGGTGTGTGCGCCCCGCCGCCGGTGCCGCGGCCGGAGATCGCCGCGATCCTGTCCGCGCCGCTGCCCGAGTCCGCGCCGGCCACGCGCGAGCGGCCGGTCGAGGACGGCGGGCACGCGGCCGCGGAGGCCGGCTCCGAGAACGGCGCACAGGAGCGGGTGCCCGCGCCCAAGGGCGTGCCCACCCCGAAGGACCTCGCGAGCCTGAAGGCCCCGGGTGCCGCCGCGCCCGCGCAGCAGCCCGCGAGCGCGACCCTGCGCTGGTCCTCCGACAAAGGGTGGGTCGACCGGCCGGGCGGCGCCACCGAGCCGCCCGAGGTCGCCTCGATGCCGACGCTGGCGCAGCTGACCACCGCCGAGCAGCGCTGGGCCGACCGCGAGGAGGACATCACCACGGTCGGCGGCGACCCCTACGAGGTGGGCCAGGTGTTCGCCCGCCGCTGGATGGGCCGCCTCGGCGACCACGGCAGCCACCTGCAGAAACTGTCCGGGATGTACCCGCGCGTCCCGCACCGCATCGACGGCGAACTGCTGCGCTACGCCGCCCGGTTCGGCCTCCTCGCCCACAAGGACGACCAGATCGACGAGCACGACCGGTACGCGATTCGGGCCGGTTTCTGGCGCGAGATCGACGTACGGACGGCCGCGGAGCACGCGCCCGCCGGGGAGTGAGCGGAGGCGGCCGGTCCGGTCGCCGCACCACCTTGTGACGGGATTGTCTTTACCGACGGATTTGCCGTTCTCGACCGACCCGCGAGCGGGCGGGGCTCCCGGACCCCGTAGTCTCGTCCCGTGAGTACGCGCGCGGGAGTGGCACTTCGACACGGTGGGGATGTCGTGTGCGCGGTGCGCGGGCTCAGCAAGACCTATCCGGCGGTGCGCGGCCGACGCGGTGCGCCGGGAACCCCCGAGGTGCGGGCCACCGACGACGTCACCCTCGACATCCGCCGGGGCGAGATCTTCGGACTGCTCGGGCCGAACGGCGCCGGCAAGTCCACCCTCGTACGCCAGCTGACCGGGCTCATGCGGCCCGACGCCGGCAGCGTCGAGATCCTCGGACACGACATCGTGCGCCACCCGGAGCGGGCCGCGCGGATCCTCGCCTACCTCGGCCAGGAGTCCTCCGCGCTCGACGAACTGACCGTGTCGCTGGCCGCCGAGACCACCGCCCGGCTGCGCGGCCTGGACCTGCGCGACGCACGGGCCGAGCGGGACGCCGTACTGGACGAGTTGGGGCTTACGGCCATTGCCGGGCGGCCGCTCAAGAAGTTGTCCGGTGGGCAGCGGCGGCTGGCGTGTGTGGCCGCCGCGCTGGTCGGGGAGCGGTCGCTGCTGGTGCTCGACGAGCCGACCACGGGGATGGATCCGGTGGCGCGCAGGGCCGTGTGGTCCGCCGTCGACCGGCGCCGGGCCGAGCGCGGGTCCACCGTGCTGCTCGTCACCCACAACGTCATCGAGGCCGAGACCGTCCTCGACCGGGTCGCCGTCCTCGACCAGGGCAAGGTCATCGCCTGCGACACCCCCGCCGGGCTCAAGGAACAGGTCGCGGGCGAGGTGCGGGTCGAGCTGGTGTGGCGGGAGAAGCCGCCGCTGGACGTCCCGGAGGTCGCCGCGCTGCGGGACCGGGCCGTCGAGTCGGGCCGTCGCTGGACGCTGCGGCTGGCCCCCGAGGAGGCCCGGGTGGCCGTCGCCACGGTGACCGGCGGGGCCGCGTTCGCCGCCCTGGACGACTTCACTCTGGCCACGCCCAGCCTGGAGGACGTGTACCTGGCACTGGGCGGGAACGCACAGGGGCTGGTGAAAGCATGAGTACACGGGCTGTCGTATCCGTATGGGACAGGGCGACTGCCGGCGTCGAGAGGAGCAGCGCGACGTGAGTGTCGTATCCGCCGATGTTCTGCCGAGTGGCCCCCTGGCCGTGCCGGAGGCCGTCGGGACGGGCGCGGCCGAGCTGGGGCCGAAGGCCAGGCTGTGGCCCTCCATGGCCGCCGTGTACCGGGCACAGCTGTCCCGGGCGCGGGTCGCGCGGATCCCGCTGCTGTTCGTGGCGACCTTCCAGTCGGTCGGCATCCTGATCATGATGCGCGGGGTCGTCGACGGCGGGAGTCACGACGCCCAGTTCGTGGTCGCCGGCTCGTCCGTGCTCGTCGTCGCCTACGTCGGGCTGAACCTGCTCGGGCAGTACTTCGGGCAGCTGCGCGGCAGCGGCGGGCTCGACCACTACGCCACCCTGCCGGTGCCGCCCGCGGCCGTGGTGCTGGGCGCGGCGGGGGCGTACGCCTCCTTCACCGTGCCCGGGACCGTGCTGACCGCCGTCTTCGGGTGCGTGCTGTTCGGGCTGCCGATGGGGAACATCTGGATCCTGGCGGCGGTGATCCCGCTCGCCGGGGCCGCGCTCGCCGGGCTCGGCGCGGCCCTCGGGCTGCTTGCGCCTCGCCCCGAACTCGCCACGCTGCTCGGGCAGTTGGGCATGTCCGCGGCTCTGTTGCTGGGTGTGTTGCCGGCCGATCGGATGCCGGACGCGGTGCGGTTCCTGCGGGATCTGGTGCCCTCGACGTACGGCGTGGAGGCGTTCGCGCAGACGTTCGGGGCGCATCCGGACTGGGCGCTCGTCCTCGGTGACCTCGCCGTATGCGCCGGGGTCGGGGTCGTTTCGCTGGCCGTCGCCGCCTGGGCCTACCGTCGGGCTGCCGTCCGGTGACGCGCCGCACAGCGGGGCCTGGCACGATGGCATCGTGACCGCACCGCTGACTCCGCCTCCGCCGCCGCGTGACCAGTCCTCCCCGCACGATGCGTGGCAGCCGCCGGGTGACCCGACCTCCCCGAATTCCCCGGACGGTCCGGGTGGCCCTGACTCCCCTGGCGACCCGGGTGCCGGGTATCCCGTGCACGCCGTCCCGCAGGCCGCGTCCTACGGCCAGGACGGGCCCGGGATCAAGACCGAGCTGATCGAGGCCGTGGTCGTCACGGTCGCCTCGGCGGTCGGTGGGGTGTTGCTCGGGGTGTTGTGGTGGTGGCTGGCGCCGCATGTGCCGCTGGTCGGGGACGTGGTCGACAAGAGCTGGGTCGTCTACCTCAAGGACTCCGAAGGTGAGCAGGCCGTGGGGGTGGACGGAACGTTCACTCTGCTCGCGGTGGCTTTTGGGGTCGTGAGCGCGCTTGTCGTCTTTTTGCTGCGGCGGCGTGGGGGAGTGCCGCTGGTCGCTGCGCTGGCCCTGGGTGGGCTGCTCGCTTCGTTCCTCGCCTGGCGGCTGGGGATGTGGTTCGGGCCCACGAAGGATGTGCTCGCGCATGCGAAGGCTGTGGGTAAGGGGGTTACGTTCTCCGCGCCGCTGAAGTTGGGGGCGAAGGGGGCGTTGCTGGCTTGGCCGGTTGCCGCGCTGGTCGTTCACCTGGGGCTTACGGCGTTGTTCGGGCCTCGGGATCCTGAGCCGGTGTATTTGCAGCAGGGGGCGGGGCCGACGGATGGGTACGGGGCTCCGATGGGTTAGGGGGTTTTCGCCCCTGCCGCCCCTACCCGTCCCATCCCCAGGGGCTGCCGCCCCTTTCGCCCCGCCCGGGTGTGACTGAGCGCTTCGACTGGCGAGTCAGCGCTTGAGTCGGCGGGTCTGAGTGTTCCAGTTGGCGGGCCGGGTAGCGGCCTGCGGAGCAGGCGGCTCCTGCGGCCGGGCGGCGCACCTGGTGGTGACCGGCCGGCGTCGGCACGTGGCTGCCGGGCCGCGGATGAGTTGTTCGCCCGGTGTAGGCCGATGGCCGACCGCTCGGGCGGCAGCTTGAGCTGTTGAGCCGGTCGCCGCGAGCGTTCGGTCATCTCCACATGTGGCTGAGCCTGCGGGAGTGATGGCAACGGTGCAACGTCCCTCACAGCCCGCCCCGGTCACTGTCCGGGGGCAGCTGGTGCACCCCTTTGGCTTCGCCGCTCTTCGTAGCGTGACGCGGCGTCCAGGATCCAGGACCAGAATGTCCGATCGAATTCCCCGACCGGCGGACGTCCTTCCGCGCAGCGTGGATCATCGCGTTCGGCCAGTCCGTACACGGCCCAGAGGCGAACGATGTCATCCTCGTCATCAAGACGATCGGCCAGCACGTCCGTGATGCCAGGGGCACGGGAGCCGCACTCCGCAAGCCGGTAGCACGCGGACCGCCGTATGCGGGTGTCGGCATCCCTGGTCAAAGCGACCAGCACTTCCCAGCCCTCCGCGGAGAACGCCTCCCCCCATCCCTGAAGGGTTCCCAGGACCCCGCCACGGACCCGGGGGTCGGGGTGCTCGGCGTACAAGAGCCCCACGGATTCCGTCCGCGGGTCGCTGTGCTGGGCGAGCCCGCACAGAATACCGACGAGGACATGTGAGTCCGTTTCCTCAGCGGCCCAGGGGAGCAGGAACTCCAGCACACGCTCCTCGAACGCGGAATCGGCGGTGTCGCCGTTGGGCAGCGGGGTCCCGAAGCCGACAGCCAGCAGAAGATCGGCCGCAAAGCGGCGGCGGACGGGATCGGGGTGAGCACGCAGTGCCACGCTGGCCAGCCACGTCTCCTCGTCCTGTCTCTCGGCGAGCCGGGACGTGACCTAGGACCACACCACATGATCCGGATCGGGATGGGCGAGCGCACGTGCCAGCAGCTCGTCGAAGGAGGGCCTGATCCCGAAGTGCGACTCCCAGTGGGTGAGGATCGCGCCATGGCCGTTTCGAACGGTCACCCCGCCAAGCGTGATCTCCTCACACGAGGAAAACCACTCGCCGTTGACGCGTGCCCGCTCGACCTGACCCGTAGCGTCGGCCCTGCGTCGCAGTTCATCAACCACACCGCTCTCGTGCCAACGCCGCGCCCGGGTCAGCAACTCGGACGGCTCGGCCGTCGTGGGGTGTCCTTCGCAGTCCCAGAACAAGGTGATCGTGAGCTCGAGGGAGCCACTGTCGACCGCCCTCAGCAGGGGTGTACTTCCGTCAGGTAGTCGGCGGTCCCGATCGGCGCCTCCCTTGATCAGGGCTTCGGCGACCGGACCGTCATAGGCCGCAACAGCGAGACAGAGCGCCGGAACACCCTCCTCGCCAACGGCATCGGGGTTCGCACCCTGCGCCAGGAGTTTCTCGACGACCCCCACGTCCCCACTGCGCACCGCCGCGAGGAGCGCTTCTCCCCCCATGCCCGTACCCCCGCTCGGTCGGCTGCATCGCCGGCTCTTCGAACAGCGGGCCGACCGAAGGGAGGGTAGCCGACCGGGCCGTACGCTCCTCTGCCCCAAGCCCGGCCCACCAGGCCGAGTTCCAGGCTGGAGACACCGAGCCACAACAGCCCGTCGCGCTGAGCGTCACGTTTGGCGAAACCCGCCAACTGAACCGCTCATGGGTGTGTCAGTGGTCTCGCGTAGCGTGCAGACGGATTGCGCGGGCTGTGACCTGTGCGGATGGGGGCAGCGGCATGAATGACCGTACGGAGTGGCTGGCGGAACGCGATCGGGACGCGGCTCTGATCATCAGGACCGACTACCGCGACGAACAGGCATGGGCTGCGGTGAAAGCGGAGCTGATGAGGTCCTGGGGTGATGGAGACTTCGAGCCGTACGTCCACATCGCCGATGATCCGAAGTGGGCGGGATGCACCTCGGCCCAGATCCTCTCCGCGGCGCTTACCGATGACGAACTGAGCGTGGTCTTCCTCGCCGACCGCGACTCCATGCGCGATGGTCCCGGCACGTTGCTGGCGGTGGCCGTGCTGGCCAGGGAAGAGTGCGACAGTGACGAGGAATTCGAGGCGGACGGCGGCGAGTTCCGCACCGTCCCCGCAGGCGTCCACGAGATACACGCGAACCTGATGATCGCCAACCTGTCTTTCGGTGATTTCAAAGAGGCCGCCGAGCAGGACCCCCAGGGCACCTTCCAAGGGTTCGCCATCTGAGGGACTCGGCCCGCCACCTGCAGCGCTCAGTCCCACTGGGGGCTCCGCCCCAGACCCCCGTCGGCCTGAACGGCCTCGTCCTCAAACGCCGGACAAGCTGGGGCGCCCGCCTGCGTTCGGAAGCTGTCCCCCCCGCGACGCATCAGACGGGCGCCGGAAATGCCTACGCCGGACGGCGGCCGTGGTTGGCCCGGTGTTTTCTGGTGCGCCACTTTCGTTTGCGTGTTTTCTTCGACATGTCTCTTGTGCTTAACCGAGGACAGAGGTCGCGTCGAGAGGTCACGCACGGCCGATGGGGGCCAGTACCGCGGCCGTGAGGGTTTTCAGGTCCTCCGGGGAGAGTTCCACCTCCAGGCCTCGGCGGCCTGCCGAGACGCAGATCGTGGGGTGGGTGGTGGCTGAGGCGTCCAGGACCGTGCGGAGCTTCTTGCGTTGGCCCAGGGGGGAGATGCCGCCCCGGACGTAGCCCGTGGTGCGTTCGGCGAGGGTGGGGTCGGCCATCGTGGCGCGTTTGCCGCCCACCGCCGATGCGAGTGCCTTCAGGTCCAGCTGGCCTGCCACCGGGACTACGGCGACCGTCAGCGTGCCGTCCACGTCCGCCAGCAGGGTCTTGAAGACCCGGTCCGGGGAGACGCCCATCGCTTCGGCCGCCTCCTCGCCGTAGGAGGGGTGGGCGGGGTCGTGGTCGTAGGCGTGGAGTTCGTACGGCACCCCCGCGGTCGTCAGGGCGACCGTTGCCGGGGTGCCGCCCGACTGTTGGTTTTTTGGCTTTTTCGGCATGGAGTGTCCGGCTTCCGGGGTCAGTTCAGGCTTGTCGGGCCTCGGGTCAGGTCCGATGCCGGGAGGGACGGCAGGTTGCGGATGATGGCCGTCTCGGAGCGGAGGAGTTTCAGTTCGTCGCGCAGGCGGGAGGCGGTGTCGGGGGCCTGGAGGAGGCGTTGTTTGGTCGCCGTGTCCAGCATCATCGCCGCGGCCACCAGATAGGAGACCACCGCCGGTTCGTCGGGGAGTTCGGCCTCGCCCGTCGACAGGGTGCGTTCGCGGGCGCCCGCGAGACGCTTCTGGTACTGGCGGAACGCGCGTAGCACGCCCTCCGCGAGCGCGCCGGCCTCGTCGCCCTTCTCCTCGGGCAGCTCCTCCAGCTCGGCCGTCAGGAACGGGCCCGAGGCGTCCACGGAGAGCAGGCGCATGCGGGTTGTGCCCGTCGCCAGTACCTCGAAGGTGCCGTCGGCGCGCTCCCGGATGGTGGCCGCGTCGGCGACGCAGCCCACGGAGTGGAAGGCCTTGAGCGGGTCGGGGCCGAAGCCGGCCGTGGGGCCGCGTTCGGGCACGGCCGTCTGGTCGGGCATGCCCGGGGCGGTCGATGCCACCTCGTGGCCGTCGCGGATGGCCACGACGGCGAATCGGCGCGAATCCTCCTCAGGGGTCTTGAGCAGATCGCGCATCATGGCGCGATAGCGCTCCTCGAAAATGTTCAGAGGAAGCACGAGCCCCGGGAACAGAACCGAGTTCAGGGGGAAGAGCGGCAGCCGGACGGTGGTCACGGCGCAAAAGCCTAATGGTCGCCGGAGCGGGCACGTCCGCCGTGCTCACTCCGTGGATACCCGGGTGCGTCCTCGAAGCCTCTCGGCTGCGTCGGAATCGCCTGTAGGGCGGGGGGAATCGGGCCGCCGAGGGGTACGTCCGAGGCCACCGCTATTCGTACGCCGTCCCGGACTTCGAGGAACTGGCCGAGCGGGTCGTCCGAGATCCGGTCCCACGGGAAGGACGTGGCGTACGGGCCGATCAGCCGGAGTTGGTCGAGCGCGTCCGTCCAGCGTTCCAGGCGGATGAGGACGTACGTCAGGAGGTTGCGGACCTCGGCGGGCCAGGGGTCCGCCGCCGCGTACGTGGCCGAGAGGGCTATGGCCAGGTCGGCCGCCGCGTCCAGGCGGGCGCGGGGCACCGTGGGAGCGCAGCCGTCCGTCAGGCACGCGAAGGCCGCCCGTACCGGCAACGCCTGGACGAGTGAGCCGGGCAGCGCGTCCTGGGCGGCCGGCTCGGCGAAGTCGAAGCACTCGCGGTGGGAGCAGCGGGCGGTGTGGGGCGTGTTCCCCCACTGCGCGCAGCAGGCCGTCGACAGGTACTGGAGGGCGGCCGCATGGCAGCCGTAGTGGTGCGGGGAGCGGCGGACCGCCTCGGACCACAGCCGTTCGAACTCGGCGTGCCCGGCGTTCGTGCCCCGCGCCCGGTCGAGGGCGATGCGCCACGGCACCGGGTCGCGCGGTTCGGCCTCGGCCGCCGCCGCGATCAGCGGGCTCAGCTCGCGGAGCAGTTCGGCGCGGGCCGGCGACTCCCAGCAGCGGTCCACCGCCAGCTGGGCCGTGAGCAGGAGTGCGTCCGGGTCCTGCGGGGCGGCCGCGCACCAGTCCGCCAGCCACTCCGGGCGGCAGCGGGCGAACGCGGCGAGCCGGCGCGTGTGGCGGTCCCGGTCCTCCCACTCGGCCGCCGCGCGCGTGGCGGCCAGCAGCCCGGAGGCGGGGCCGTACTCGCCGCGCCCGGCCGCGACCAGCACCGGGCCGAGCCGGTCGTCGGGCGCGTCGAGGAGGACCTCGTCGTCGGCCGGCAGCCCGGCGGCGAGCCGCGAGGAGTTCCTTGCCATCCGGGCGGTACGGATGAACGCGCGCAGCAGAGCCATGGTGTCGACCATTGAAAGTCCGCCGATCCGGAGTGCGCCAGACCGATTGGGTACCCGGCTGAAAGTTGTACGCACTTCGGTCAAGCCCAGGCAAAAGGTGACTGTTGCTCAACTGTTCGAGTGCTGTGCGCGGGACCCCGTGGGAGCTGTGCGCGGGAGCGGGCGGAAGGGGTTCTAGCCGCGTCTGAGCAGCCGTGTGGCGCCCGCCGCCACCGTCGTGGCCAGGATCCACCCCAGCAGGATCAGCGCGACCGACAGCCACTGCCAGCCGCCGTGCAGCCGCCACTGGCCCGCCTGCCCGAGGTCGATCACCGGCAGCAGCAGGTCCAGTGCGAACAGGGCGGGGCTCCACGGCGGATGCCCGCTCGCGTTCACCGGCGCGTGGTCGGCGTGCGCGAAGGCCAGCGAGCTGGCCGCCCACAGCACCGCCATCCATACGGCGGCCCGGCCCGGCCGGTACCCGTAGGCAACCGTCCAGTCCTGCACGAACCCCCACACCTTGGCCGCGACCGGCAGGCTCTCCCGGCGCCGGCGCTGCTTGGCGAGCAGCACCTCGCGCGCGTCCTCGTCCTCACCGGCGTTGCGCAGCACGGTCGCGAGCCGCTCGTACGGCTCAGGGGCGTACTCGGCGGTCGCCGCGGCCACCCAGTCCAGGCGGGCGTCCAGCGGGAACGGGCCCTGCGGTACGAGGTTCTCGTACACGAAGCCGCCCATGTGGAGGTTGCCCGGACCCGGCCAACTGCCCGCCCCGTCGATCAGGTTGACGACCCGCGCCCCCGACAGCACCACCTTGCCGCGCTGCGGCCGCTCCCCGAGGAAGCGCAACTCCGGTGTCTGCACGCGCAGCAGCGACAGCTCCTGGTCGTCGGTGAAGGTGAACCGGGCCCGCTCCAGGTCCACCGCGTCCCCGAACCGCCCGTCGTCCAGCCGCACCCCGCCCTGGCACGAGAAACGCTGGATGCGGGTCCCGCGCGCGGGAGTTGTGCCGCTCAGCCAGGGGCCGCCGACACCGGCCGGGGTGAGGTACAGGGTGCGGCCCACGGTCAACTGGGGCGCGTTCAGGGCGAGTCGCGAGTACGGGTTCGCCAGCCGGGCGCCGCGCAGACTCAGTGAGACGCCCACCTTGGCGCTGCGCAGGCTCAACTCCCCGTGCGATTCGAGGAGTTCGGCCTGGAGATCCTGCCCCACGGTCATGCCGTCGGCGGCGATCGAACGCCCGGTGCGGTCCCGGTAGACGATCGCCTGGTTGAGCAGCAGATCGGTGCCGATGTGCGCGTCGGTCAGCCGGACGCCGTTGTGGAAGCGGCAGCGCGGCAGATGGAGGTCACCCTCCGTGTGCACCCGCGCCGCCTCCAGCCGCGGCACCGAGCAGTCCACCAACCGCACGGTCTGGAAGCGGGCCTCCGGCAGCAGCACCTCCCGCTCGAAACGGCAGCCCTTCAGCTCGACGTACGGCGTGACGGTGCCGCCCGCCAGGTCCAGGACGCCGCTGATCTGCACGCCGGTGAGTTTCAGGGAGGCCACCCGGCCCGACAGCGCGGGCGGCCCGTCCAGGAGCAGCCAGCACACGAACCGTGCCCGCACGGTCCGCTCCGGGCCCCACGGATGTCCGCCGTGCGGATCGTCGACGACGGTGTCGCCGCTGCTCAGGTCGTACACACTGCCGTTGCGGAAGGCCTGCCACATACCGGCCTCGGCGGCGGTCGCATCGTCCGGCACATCCCCCGCGCGGATGCCGGCACCCTCGGTCACTGCTCTTTCATCCCTCTCAACTACTCACGGGTTTCGCACAGCTGTTCATGCCCGCTCCGTGACGCCCGGAACACTAGACGTGAGGGGGATCTTCCGGGTTCCGGCCACGTTCTGTATCAGCCATTGATATGCGCGAGCGGCGCGCGATCTCAGTCTGAGAGAATTGGCCCCGTGATCTCCCGAATCGACCTGCGCGGTGACGCCCTCCCCGAAGGGCCCGCCCTGCGCGACCTGCTGCCCCGAGCCGACTTCGACGTCTCGGCCGCCCTGGAGAAGGTGCGGCCGATCTGCGAGGCCGTGCATCATCGGGGCGACGCGGCGCTGATCGACTTCGCCGAGAAGTTCGACGGGGTGCGCCTGGAGCAGGTGCGGGTCCCCGCGCAGGCGCTCAGCGACGCGCTGGAGCAGCTCGACCCGGACGTGCGCGCGGCCCTGGAGGAGTCCATCCGGCGCGCCCGGCTCGTCCACCGCGAGCAGCGCCGTACGACGCACACCACCCAGGTCGTGCCCGGCGGCACGGTCACCGAGAAGTGGGTGCCGGTCGACCGGGTGGGGCTGTACGCCCCGGGCGGGCGGTCCGTCTACCCCTCCTCCGTGATCATGAACGTGGTGCCCGCGCAGGAAGCGGGCGTCGAGTCCGTCGCGCTCGCCTCCCCGCCGCAGGCCGAGTTCGGCGGGCTGCCGCACCCGACGATCCTCGCCGCCTGCGCGCTGCTCGGCGTCGACGAGGTCTACGCCGTCGGTGGCGCCCAGGCCGTCGCGATGTTCGCCCACGGCACCGAGTCCTGCGCCCCGGCCAACATGGTCACCGGGCCCGGCAACATCTGGGTCGCCGCCGCCAAGCGCTACTTCACCGGCAAGATCGGCATCGACACCGAGGCCGGTCCCACCGAGATCGCGGTCCTCGCCGACGACAGCGCCGACCCGGTGTACGTCGCCGCCGACCTGATCAGCCAGGCCGAGCACGACCCGCTCGCCGCGGCCGTCCTGGTCACGGATTCCGTGACGCTCGCGGACGCGGTCGAGAAGGAACTGGAACCGCAGGTCGCGGCCACCAAGCACATCGAGGACCGGATCGCCCCGGCGCTGGCCGGCCGGCAGTCCGCGATCGTCCTCGTCGACGGCATCGACGAGGGGCTCAGGGTCGTCAACGCCTACGGCGCCGAGCACCTGGAGATCCAGACGGCCGACGCGGCCGCCGTGGCCGACCGGGTGCGGAACGCGGGCGCGATCTTCGTCGGACCCTGGGCGCCCGTCTCCCTCGGCGACTACGCGGCCGGCTCCAACCACGTGCTGCCGACCGGCGGTTGCGCCTGCCACTCCTCCGGGCTCTCCGTGCAGTCCTTCCTGCGCGGCATCCACATCGTCGACTACACCCGCGACGCCCTGGCCGACGTAGCGCATCACGTGGTGACGCTGGCGGAGGCGGAGGACCTGCCCGCGCACGGCGCGGCGGTCAAGGCGAGGTTTGTCGGAGACGAACAAATGTCGCGCGGATGGAAGGTTCCAGAGAGCAAGTGACCGGCATCGACGATCTTCCCGTACGGGACGAGCTGCGCGGCAAGTCCCCTTACGGCGCGCCCCAGTTGGACGTCCCCGTACGGCTGAACACCAACGAGAACCCCTATCCGCTGCCCGAGGCGCTGGTCGAGCGGATCGCCGAGCGGGTGCGTGAAGCCGCCCGCGACCTCAACCGCTACCCGGACCGGGACGCGGTCGAGTTGCGCACCGAGCTGGCCAACTACCTCACGAAGACCGGCAGTTACCGGGTCGGCGTCGAGAACGTGTGGGCGGCCAACGGCTCGAACGAGGTCATCCAGCAACTGCTCCAGACCTTCGGCGGGCCCGGTCGTACCGCGATCGGCTTCGAACCGTCGTACTCGATGCACGCGCTCATCGCGCGTGGCACGGGCACCGGTTGGATCTCCGGTCCGCGCAACGAGGACTTCACGATCGATCTCGCCGCCGCCGAGCGCTGGATCGCCGAGAACAAGCCCGACGTCGTGTTCGTCACGACCCCCAACAACCCCACGGGCAACGCGGTTCCGCCCGAGACGGTCCTCGCGCTGTACGAAGCGGCCCAGGCCGCCAAGCCGTCGATGGTGATCGTCGACGAGGCGTACGTCGAGTTCAGCCACGGCGACTCGCTGCTGCCGCTGCTCGAAGGTCGGCCGAATCTCGTCGTCTCGCGGACGATGTCGAAGGCCTTCGGGGCCGCCGGGCTCCGCCTCGGCTACCTCGCCGCGCACCCTGCCGTCGTCGACGCCGTTCAACTCGTACGGCTGCCCTACCACTTGTCGGCGATCACCCAGGCGACCGCGCTGGCCGCCCTGGAGCACACCGACACACTGCTGGGGTATGTCGAGCAGCTGAAGTCCGAACGGGACCGGCTGGTGGGCGAGTTGAAGGCCCTCGGGTGTGAAGTCGTCGAGTCCGACGCGAACTTCGTGCAGTTCGGGCGGTTCGCGGACTCGCACACCGCCTGGCAGAAGATCCTCGACCAGGGCGTCCTGGTCCGGGACAACGGCATCCCGGGGTGGCTGCGGGTCTCCGCCGGAACCCCCGAAGAGAACGACGCGTTCCTCGACGCGGTCCGTGAACTGAAGAAGGAGCAGAGCGCATGAACCGCGTAGGACGTGTGGAGCGGGCGACCAAGGAGACGTCGGTCCTCGTCGAGATCGATCTCGACGGGCACGGCAAGGTCGACGTGTCGACAGGAGTCGGCTTCTACGATCACATGCTCGACCAGCTCGGCCGGCACGGTCTGTTCGACCTCACCGTGAAGACCGAGGGCGACCTGCACATCGACTCGCACCACACCATCGAGGACACCGCCCTCGCGCTCGGCGCCGCCTTCAAGCAGGCGCTCGGCGACAAGGTGGGGATCTACCGCTTCGGCAACTGCACGGTTCCCCTGGACGAGTCCCTCGCGCAGGTGACCGTCGACCTGTCCGGCCGTCCGTACCTCGTGCACACCGAGCCCGAGAACATGGCGCCGATGATCGGCGAGTACGACACGACGATGACCCGGCACATCCTGGAGTCCTTCGTCGCCCAGGCCCAGATCGCGCTTCATGTGCACGTGCCCTATGGGCGCAACGCACACCACATCGTGGAGTGCCAGTTCAAGGCCCTCGCCCGCGCCCTGCGCTACGCCTCCGAGCGTGACCCGCGCGCGGCGGGCATCCTCCCCTCCACGAAGGGCGCGCTGTGACCGGCCTCTCCAGCCTCCTGATCGTCGTCGGACTCTTCCTCCTCGGCGGGGTCTACTCCTTCGTCAAGCAGAAGATGCCGGCGAGCCTCATCGTGCTGGTGTCCATCGGCGCGGCGATGTGTCTGGTCGCGGGGGTCATGCGGTTGGCGGTGTGGAGTTGAGCGCGGCGAAGAAGGTGGTCGTCTTCGACTACGGCTTCGGGAACGTCCGTTCCGCCGAGCGTGCCCTCGCGCGCGCGGGTGCCGAGGTCGAGATAACGCGTGACTACGACAGGGCCATGAACGCGGACGGCCTGCTGGTGCCCGGTGTCGGCGCCTTCGCCGCCTGCATGCAGGGCCTCAAGGAGGCGCGCGGCGACTGGATCGTCGGGCGTCGGCTGGCGGGCGGGCGCCCGGTGATGGGCATCTGCGTCGGCATGCAGATCCTGTTCGCGCGCGGCATCGAGCACGGCGTCGAGACCGAGGGCCTGGACGAGTGGCCCGGCTCCGTCGAGCCCTTGCAGGCCGAGATCGTGCCCCACATGGGCTGGAACACCGTGGACACCCCGGCGGGTTCACAGCTCTTCGCGGGCCTCGACGCGGACGCCCGCTTCTACTTCGTGCACTCCTACGCCGTCCACGACTGGTCCCTCGAAGTCGTGAACCCGGCGATGCGCGCCCCCCTGGTGACCTGGTCGACGCACGGCAAGCCCTTCGTGGCCGCCGTGGAGAACGGCGCCCTGTGGGCCACCCAGTTCCACCCCGAGAAGTCCGGCGACGCCGGAGCGCAGCTGCTGAACAACTGGATCGGAACCCTCTGATGCCTTCGAAGCTCGAACTCCTCCCCGCCGTGGACGTCCGCGACGGCCAGGCCGTCCGCCTCGTGCACGGCGAGTCCGGGACCGAGACCTCCTACGGCTCCCCCCTGGAGGCCGCCCTCGCCTGGCAGAGCTCCGGCGCCGAGTGGCTGCACCTCGTCGACCTGGACGCCGCGTTCGGCACCGGCGACAACCGCAAGCTCATCGCCGAGGTCGCCGGCGCCATGGACATCAAGGTCGAGCTGTCCGGCGGCATCCGCGACGACGACACCCTCGCCGCCGCCCTCGCCACCGGCTGCACCCGGGTGAACCTCGGCACCGCCGCGCTGGAGACCCCGGAGTGGGTCGCCAAGGTCATCGCCGAGCACGGCGACAAGATCGCGGTCGGCCTCGACGTACGCGGCACGACCCTGCGCGGACGCGGCTGGACCCGCGACGGCGGCGACCTCTACGAGACGCTGGACCGTCTCAACTCCGAGGGCTGCGCCCGGTACGTGGTCACCGACATCGCCAAGGACGGCACCCTCCAGGGCCCCAACCTGGAGCTGCTGCGCAATGTCTGCGCGGCGACCGACCGCCCGATCGTGGCCTCCGGCGGGGTGTCCTCGCTCGACGACCTGCGCGCCATCTCCGAGCTGGTCCCCCTCGGCGTCGAGGGCTCCATCGTCGGAAAGGCCCTGTACGCGAAGGCGTTCACCCTGGAAGAGGCCCTGGAGGCGGTGGCCCGGTGACCGAGCTACGACGCGTGTCGACCGGCGCCCCCTGGGAGGACGCCTTCGGCTACTCCCGCGCGGTGGAGCTGTCAGGCGGCTTGGTGCTGGTCTCCGGGTGCACGTCGATAGTGGACGGCGAGATCGCCGGGGGCGGTCCCTACGAGCAGACGGTCAACGCGTTCAACGTCGCGTTCTCGGCGCTGGAGGAACTGGGGCTCGGCCCCGCAGATGTGGTGCGCACCCGTATGTACATCACCCACGCCCGGGATGTTGAGGACGTGGGCCGCGCACACAAGGAACTCTTCGACGCGATCCGGCCCGCCGCAACGATGATCATCGTGTCCGGCTTCGTCGACCCGAGCCTGGTCGTCGAGGTCGAGGTGGAGGCGTACCGCTCCGGTACCGAGGGCGGAGGTTCCGCATGACGCTCGCCGTACGAGTCATCCCCTGCCTGGACGTGGACAACGGCCGGGTCGTGAAGGGCGTCAACTTCCAGAACCTGCGCGACGCGGGCGACCCCGTCGAGATGGCCAAGGTCTACGACGCCGAGGGCGCCGACGAGTTGACCTTCCTGGACATCACCGCGTCCTCCGGCAACCGCGAGACGACGTACGACGTGGTCCGCCGCACCGCCGAGCAGGTCTTCATCCCGCTCACGGTCGGCGGCGGCGTCCGCACGGCCGAGGACGTGGACAAGCTGCTGCGGGCGGGCGCGGACAAGGTCGGCGTCAACACGGCGGCGATCAACCGGCCGGAGCTGATCCGGGAGATCGCGGAGCGGTTCGGGCGGCAGGTGCTGGTGCTGTCCGTGGACGCGCGCCGCACGGAGTCCGGTTCGTTCGAGGTCACCACCCACGGCGGCCGCAAGGGCACCGGCATCGACGCCGTCGAATGGGCGCACCGGGCGGCCGAGTTGGGGGCGGGGGAGATCCTGCTCAACTCGATGGACGCGGACGGTACGAAGGACGGCTACGACCTGGAGATGATCGCGGCGGTCCGCAAGCACGTGACCGTGCCGGTCATCGCCTCCGGCGGCGCGGGCAAGCTCGCGGACTTCCCGCCGGCGGTGGCGGCGGGGGCGGACGCGGTGCTGGCGGCCTCCGTCTTCCACTTCGGGGATCTGCGGATCGGCGAGGTCAAGCAGGCGTTGCGGGAGGCGGGGCACCCGGTGAGGTGACTTCCGGTCCGACGACTTCCCGTTCGCTGACTCCGTAGAGGCGTTGTAGGCCCCGGCCGCTTGGTGGTCGGGGCTTACTTGTAGGCGGATGCGAAAGGAAAGTTGCGCAAATAATATTGCGCAACTTTCCTTTTGCATCTACGGTGGCGTGCATGACAGCCAAAGGGAGTCGTCCCATCACGGACGTGGGCACGCTCAAGGCCCTCGCTCACCCGCTCCGAATGCAGCTGTACCGAGGTCTGTGCGTGGCGGAGAAGGCAACGGCCTCCCAACTCGCCGAGCAGGTCGACGAGGCTGTCTCGTTGGTCAGTTACCACCTGCGCAAGCTCGCGGAGCACGGACTGATCGAAGAGGCCGCACCGCAGAGCGCGGACGGGCGGGAGCGCTGGTGGCAGCCCTCCTCGGAGGGCGTGAGCATCCGGGACAAGGACTTCCGGGACGCGCCGGAGAAGGCGGCCGCACACCTCGCGGCGACCCGCCTCTTCCACGAGCAGCGCACCGACATGTACCGCCGCTACCTCGACGAGCGCCTCACCTGGGGCCCCGAATGGAACGCCGCGGCACCCGACAGCGAGTCCCTCTTCCGGCTGAACCCGGCCGAACTGAACGAACTCCGCCAGGAGTTGGTCGCCCTGGTGCGGAAGTACGACGAGAAAAGCCGGTCCGGCGACGCCGAAGGGCGCGAGAACGTCGCCATCCATGTCTACGGCTTCCCGTTCCGTGTCTGAGCCCAGGAGAGGACGAACTCCCGTGACCGCCACACTCATAGCCCCCGGCACAGCCTCCGGCAGACCCGCCCACCGCGACCCCAACGTCCTGCGCTGGCTCGGTGCGTACACGGCGTCCATGGTCGGCGACAGCGTGTACTACATCGCCCTGTCCTGGGCGGCCGTACAGCAGGGCTCGCCCGCGCAGGCCGGGGTCGTGATGGCGGTAAGCGCCGTGCCGCGCGCGGTGTTGATGCTGGGCGGGGGAGTGGTCGCCGACCGGTTCGGGCCGCGCAGGGTGGTCATCGGGAGTGACACGGTGCGCTGCGCGGCGGTGCTGGCGGTGGCCGCGCTGCTGTTCCTGACGAGCCCGGGGCTGTGGCCGCTGGCTCTGCTCGCCGTGATGTTCGGGACGGTCGACGCGGTGTTCATGCCCGCGGTGGGCGCACTCCCCGCGCGCGTGACGAGCCGCGACCAACTCGCGCGCGTGCAGGGCATGCGGGGACTGGCGATCCGCTTCGCCAACGTCGTCGGCGGTCCGCTCGGCGGCCTCGGTGTCGCGGTCGGCGGTGCGGCGGCGGCGTTCGGACTCGCCGGGCTGCTGATCGCGGTGTCGGTGCCACTGCTGATCTCCGTACGGATGCGGGAACTGCCCGTCGACGACAAGGCCGACGCCCGCCCGACGACCCCGCTCGGCGACCTCCGGGCCGGTCTGCGGTACATCCGCGGCCACCGCGTCCTCGCCCCGCTGATGCTGGCCATCGCGCTGGGCGACCTCGGCTTCGTCGGCCCGCTCAACGTCGGACTGACGCTCCTCGCCCACGAACGCGGCTGGGGCGCCTCCGGCATGGGGTGGGTGCTCTCCGGCTTCGGCACCGGCGCCGGGGCGGCGGCCCTGCTGCTGACCGTGCGGGGCCGGCTGCCGCGCGCGGGGCGGTTGGCCGGCTGCTCGATCATCGCGGGCTCCGTCGCCATCGGTGCTCTCGCCTTCGTCCCGAGCGTTCTCGCGGCCGTCGGCGTCGCCCTGCTCGTCGGGCTGCTCGCCGGCCTCAGCGGAGCCGTGTGCGGAGCCCTGCTCCAGACCCAGTCCGACCCCGCCTACCTCGGCCGCGTCACCGCCGTCTCCAGCCTGGTCAGCCTCGGCTTCGCCCCGCTGAGCATGCCGCTGTCGGCCGCGGCGATCGGCGCGTGGGGCACGGGCCCGGTGTTCGTGGTCAGCGCCGTGGTCTGCGGTCTTGGCGGGGTCATCGCGCTGTGCGTCCGCGATCTGCGGCGCGCCGAACTGCCCGGATGACCCGGCCTGTTGACGACCGCCGGCTCAGATCCCCAGCTGCTTGGCCTCCTGGAGCTTGGCGATCGCGTTCTCGTCGCCGTCCAGCTCCACCTTGGCCACGCTCTGCCGCCCGTGCGCGAACAGCAGCAGCTCCGAGGGCTCGCCGGTCACCGTCACGACCGGCGCGCCCTTGTGCGCGACCGCCGTCTGACCGTCCGGGCGGCGCAGCACCAGCCCGGTCGGCGCGGTGCGGCCCACCAGCCGGGCCATGCGCTCCAGGCGCGACCACAGGGCGTCCTGGAACACCGGGTCCAGCTCGCGCGGAGTCCACTCCGGCTGCGCCCGCCGTACGTCCTCAGTGTGGACGTAGAACTCGACCGTGTTGGAGGCCTCGTCGAGCTGCTTGAGCTGGAACGGCGAGAAGCGCGGCGGGCCCGTACGGATCAGCTGGATCAGTTCCTCGTACGGCTTCGCCGCGAACTCCGTCATCACCCGCTCCAGCCGCGGCGCGAGCTGCTTGATCATGATGCCGCCGGCGGCATCGGCGCGGCGCTCGCGCACCACCACGTGCGCGGCGAGGTCACGGGTCCGCCACCCCTCGCAGAGAGTCGGGGCGTCCGGGCCCGCGGTCTCCAGGAGATCGGCGAGAAGGAGTCGTTCACGCTTGGCGAAGGTCGACATACCGTCAGCCTACGACCGTGGGAGGGGTCCGCACAGTGGACGCCCGGCCAGGACTGCCAGTGGGGCGCGGCACAATGGCCCCATGACCAGCACGCCCCAGCCCAGCAGCCTCGATCCCGAGATCGCCGCCCGCCTCAAGCGCAGCGCCGACGGGCTCGTCCCCGCGATCGCCCAGCAGTACGACACCGGTGAGGTGCTCATGCTCGGCTGGATGGACGACGAGGCGCTGCATCGGACGTTGACGACAGGCCGTTGCACCTACTGGTCCCGCAGCCGCCGGGAGTACTGGGTGAAGGGCGACACCTCCGGCCACTTCCAGCACGTCAAGTCGGTCGCCCTGGACTGCGACGCCGACACGGTCCTCGTGAAGGTCGACCAGGTGGGCGCCGCCTGCCACACCGGCGCCCGCACCTGCTTCGACGCGGACGTGCTCCTCAAAGAAGACCGCAAAGAAGACCTCGAAGAAGACTTCAAAGAAGGCCTTCTTGAAGAAGGTGCTGATTCCGGCACCGCCGCCTCGGATCAGTAGGGTCAGCCGCCATGGACCTCGAGACGTTCCGCAAGCTGGCCACCGACCGTCGCGTCATTCCGGTCACGCGCAAGCTCCTCGCCGACGGCGACACCCCGGTCGCGCTCTACCGCAAACTCGCCGCGGAGCGCCCCGGCACCTTCCTCCTGGAGTCCGCGGAGAACGGCCGCTCCTGGTCCCGCTATTCGTTCGTTGGTGTGCGCAGCGCCGCCACCCTCACCGCCCGCGACGGACAGGCCCACTGGCTCGGCACCCCGCCCGTCGGTGTCCCGGCCGACGGTGACCCCCTCGCCGCCCTGCGCGCCACCATCGAGACCCTGCACACCCCCCACCAGGAGGGCCTGCCGCCCTTCACCGGCGGCATGGTCGGCTATCTCGGCTACGACATCGTCCGCCGCCTGGAGAAGATCGGCCCCGGCGAGCGCGACGACCTCAAGCTGCCCGAGCTGACCATGCTCCTCACCAGCGACCTCGCCGTGATGGACCACTGGGAGGGCTCGGTCCTGCTGATCGCCAACGCGATCAACCACAACGACCTCGACACCGGTGTCGACGAGGCGTACGCGGACGCGATCGCCCGCCTCGACGCCATGGAGGCGGACCTCTCCCGCGCGGTGGCCCAGCCGCCCGCCCAGCTCCCGCCCTCCGAGCTTCCGGAGTACACCGCGCTGTGGGGCGGCCCCGACTTCAAGGAGGCCGTCGAGGACATCAAGGAGCGCATCCGCGCCGGCGAGGCCTTCCAGGTCGTCCCCTCCCAGCGCTTCGAAACACCGTGCACGGCAAGCGCGTTGGACGTCTACCGGGTGCTCAGGGCGACCAACCCGTCCCCGTACATGTACCTGTTCCGCTTCGACGGCTTCGACGTCGTGGGCTCGTCCCCCGAAGCCCTGGTCAAGGTCGAGGACGGCCGCGCGATGGTCCACCCGATCGCCGGCACCCGGCACCGCGGGGCGACCCCGCAGGAGGACCAGGCCCTCGCCGACGAGCTCCTCGCCGACCCCAAGGAGCGTGCCGAACACCTCATGCTGGTCGACCTCGGCCGTAACGATTTGGGCAGGGTCTGCGAGCCCGGCTCGGTCGAGGTCGTCGACTTCATGTCCGTCGAGCGGTACTCGCACGTGATGCACATCGTCTCGACGGTCACCGGCCGCGTGGCGCCCGGCCGTACCGCCTTCGACGTCCTCACCGCCTGTTTCCCCGCCGGCACCCTCTCCGGCGCGCCCAAGCCCCGCGCGATGCAGATCATCGACGAACTCGAGCCGTCCAGAAGGGGGTTGTACGGCGGCTGCGTCGGCTACCTCGACTTCGCGGGCGACTCCGACACCGCCATCGCCATCCGTACGGCCCTCCTCCGCGACGGCACGGCCTACGTCCAGGCGGGCGCCGGCATCGTCGCCGACTCGGACCCCGAGATGGAGGACCAGGAGTGCCGCAACAAGGCGGCGGCGGTCCTCCGCGCCGTGCACACGGCGAACCGGCTCGGGCAATAGGACGAGGGTCATATGAACCCCGGGTGACGGTTCGCCCGGGGTTGGAGCGATAGTGGACCCCGTGACTGCTGCTGTTCCTCACCCCCGTTCCGAAGGCGAAGGCCCCGCCGCGCGCGCCAGCCGCCGTAGCCTCGCCGTGGCCCTGCTGAGCGGTGCGCTCGGCGCGGCCGTGGCGCTGCTGGCCACCCGTCAGCGCTGGTCGATGGGGACCGCGACGGTGGCCGGCGACGCGTTCCCGCTGTCCGCCAAGGGCAGCGACGTCACGGGTGTGCCCGCGGCGCTCGCGATAGTGGGCCTCGCCGCGCTCGTCGCCGTCTTCGCCGTCCGCAGGACGGGCCGCTTCGCGGTCTCCGCCCTCCTCGCGCTCTCCGGCGCGGGCATCGTCGCCGCGGCCCTCCTCGGTGCCACCGACAGCTCCGCGCTCGACGACAAGGCCGCGCAGGCCTCCGGCGACACCTCGTCCGTCGTCCACGCCTTCGACCACACCGCCTGGCCGTACGTCGCCGCGGTCGGCGGCGGCCTGATCCTGCTGGCCGGCCTGCTCGCCCTGTTCTACGGCCGCCGCTGGCCCGCGATGTCGGGCCGCTACGAACGCAACGGCGCGCCTCGCCCCCGGCGGGCTCCCGTGGTGGACCCCGACCGCCCCGAGGACATCTGGAAGGCCCTGGACCGCGGTGAGGACCCCACCGGCGCCTAGTGCTCCGCTCGAGGAGCAAGGAAGCGTCCGTCGTCAGTCGGCCGCGGCGGCGTCGTGGCTGGTCGCGCCCACGCGGCGGAGCCGCAAACCGACACAGCCCCGCACCCCTTCGGGGCGCTCCCGAACCGCGGCGGACACGGCACCACCCCGAAGCACCGCACACGCACGCGTGCGGAACAATGAAGCGTGAGCGTCTGCTCACACACGTACACAGCAACGAGGAGCACGTCATGGCGGGCAACAGCCACGGTCACACTTTGGCCGCCTGGACCGGTACCACCATCATCTTCATCGGTTTCCTGGTCGGCGGCGCCTTCATGGTCATGGCGCAGCCGATCGGCTTCTGGGCCGGTATGGCGATCGCGGTCGTCGGCGGCATCGTCGGCTGGGTCATGAGCTCGATGGGAATGGGCATGCCCAAGGACCGTCCCAAGGACCTGACCGAGCTGCTCGGCAAGACGGCGCACGCCGACAGCTGAGCCGTAGCTGTCAGCCACCACTTCGTGGAGGGGCGGTCCCGGGAGCACCGGGAACCGCCCCTCACGCACGCGTGCCGCAGGAAAGGGCGAAGGGGCACAATGCGAGACGTGAACGCCGACAGCCAGAGCGTGCCGAAGACGCGCGCCCCCGGTTCCGCCTCCGTACTGAACCGCGTCGCCGTGCCCGCGAGCGTCCTCGCGGCCGTGGCCGGAGCCTTCGCCTACGTCGGCACGGTCGACCCGAACCAGCCCGGCCACTACCCCGTGTGCCCCCTGTACCGCCTCACCGGCCTGTACTGCCCCGGCTGCGGCGGTCTGCGCAGCGCGCACGAGTTCATCCACGGGGACTTCCTGGCGGCTCTCCAGGACAACGCGATCGCCGTAGTGGGCTATCTGGCCTTCATGGTCGTATGGACCGTCTGGGTGGTCCGTGCGGCGCGCGGCCGGCCCGCGCGGATCGAACTCGGCAGGGTTCAGCTGTGGACTCTGGGCGCGTTGGTGCTGGTCTTCACGGTTGTCCGGAACCTGCCGTTCGGTGGCTGGCTACATCCTTGATCAACCGACACATGTCCAGGTAGTGGGACCGGCGTCAACCGGATGCGAGGGCTACGCCTTCCTCCGGATACCATCGAGGTCAGATGTGACCATGGCTTTTCCACCGTCCGGAAGGGGGCCGCTCGCGTGAGTGTGCTCGACGAGATCATCGACGGAGTCCGTGCCGACCTGGCGGAACGGCAGGCGCGCGTCAGCCTCGACGAGCTCAAGGAGCGCGCGGCGAAGGCTCCCGCGGCCAAGGACGGTGTCGCCGCACTGCGCGGTGACGGCGTCAAGGTCATCTGCGAGGTCAAGCGCTCCAGCCCCTCCAAGGGCGCGCTGGCCGCGATCGCCGACCCGGCGGGCCTCGCCGCGGACTACGAGGCGGGCGGCGCCGCCGTCATCTCCGTCCTCACCGAACAGCGCCGCTTCGGCGGCTCCCTGGCCGACCTGGAGGCCGTCCGCGCCCGCGTGGACATCCCGGTCCTCCGCAAGGACTTCATCGTCACGTCGTACCAGCTCTGGGAGGCCCGGGCCTACGGCGCCGACCTCGCCCTGCTGATCGTCGCGGCTCTGGACCAGCCGGCCCTGGAGTCCCTGATCGAGCGCGCCGAGTCGATCGGCCTCACGCCGATCGTCGAGGTCCACGACGAGGACGAGGTCGACCGCGCGGTCGACGCCGGCGCCAAGATCATCGGTGTCAACGCCCGCAACCTCAAGACCCTTGAGGTCGACCGAGGCACCTTCGAGCGCGTCGCCCCCGAGATCCCGGCCCACATCGTCAAGATCGCCGAGTCCGGCGTCCGCGGCCCCCATGACCTCATCGCCTACGCCAACGCGGGCGCCGACGCGGTCCTGGTGGGCGAGTCCCTGGTCACCGGCCGCGACCCCAAGTCCGCGGTGTCGGACCTGGTGGCAGCGGGGGAGCACCCAGCACTGCGACACGGCCGCAGCTGATCGGCCGCTAGGCTGACCCCCGATGACACTCACCCTGACCCCCATGGACCGGCACGCCCGCCTCGCGCGCGGCTGCCGTCCTCGGGGTTGCCGCGCCCCGGCACGCCGGGTGCACGGCCGCAGGGTGCGTTACGTCATCGGTGACGAACCTGGGCAGGTGAACGGCCGTCGATGGCAGCGCCCCGTCAGGGGCGCGGGGCTGTATTTGATGTGCGGCTACGGCCGCGCGGGCGCGACCGGCCATGGCCGGCCCGCAGCCGACTAACAACCCCCGCCCCACGGCGCTCAGTGTCATTCCACACACTCACCGTGAGGTTTCCGCATGCCCAGCGAGTTCTTCATCCCCGACCCCGACGGTCAAATCCCCAGCGCCGAAGGCTACTTCGGCGCGTTCGGCGGCAAGTTCATCCCGGAGGCCCTCGTCGCCGCCGTGGACGAGGTGGCCGTCGAGTACGACAAGGCCAAGCACGACCCCGAGTTCGCCCGCGAGTTGGACGACCTTCTGCTCAACTACACCGGCAGGCCGAGCGCGTTCACCGAGGTGCCCCGCTTCGCGGAGCACGCGGGTGGCGCGCGGATCTTCCTCAAGCGCGAGGACCTGAACCACACCGGATCGCACAAGATCAACAACGTCCTCGGTCAGGCCCTGCTCACCAAGCGCATGGGCAAGACCAGGGTCATCGCGGAGACCGGCGCGGGCCAGCACGGTGTCGCGACCGCCACCGCCTGCGCGCTGTTCGGCCTCGAATGCACCATCTACATGGGCGAGATCGACACCCAGCGCCAGGCGCTGAACGTGGCCCGGATGCGCATGCTCGGCGCCGAGGTCATCGCCGTGAAGTCCGGCAGCCGCACCCTCAAGGACGCGATCAACGAGGCGTTCCGCGACTGGGTGGCCAACGTCGACCGTACGCACTACCTCTTCGGTACGGTCGCGGGCCCGCACCCCTTCCCCGCCATGGTCCGCGACTTCCACCGCGTGATCGGCGTCGAGGCCCGCCGCCAGATCCTGGAGCGCGCCGGACGCCTGCCCGACGCGGCGATCGCCTGCGTCGGCGGCGGCTCGAACGCCATCGGCCTGTTCCACGCCTTCATCCCGGACGCGGACGTACGCCTCATCGGCTGCGAGCCGGCCGGCCACGGCGTCGAGACGGGCGAGCACGCGGCCACGCTGACCGCGGGCGAACCCGGCATCCTGCACGGTTCGCGGTCCTATGTCCTTCAGGACGAGGAGGGCCAGATCACCGAGCCGTACTCGATCTCGGCCGGTCTTGACTACCCGGGCATCGGCCCCGAGCACTCCTACCTCAAGGACAGCGGACGCGGCGAGTACCGCGCGATCACCGACGACGCCGCCATGCAGGCCCTGCGCCTGCTGTCGCGCACCGAGGGCATCATCCCGGCCATCGAGAGCGCCCACGCGCTCGCCGGTGCGCTGGAGGTCGGCCGGGAGCTGGGCAAGGACGGGCTGATCGTCGTCAACCTGTCCGGGCGCGGCGACAAGGACATGGACACGGCCGCGCGGTACTTCGGCCTGTACGACACGGACGCCGAGGTCGCGGCGAACGCGGCCGACGTCGCGGAGATCGAGGGGGACGCCAAGTGAGCGGCAACATCCAGCTGTTGAGCGACACCCTCGCCGCCGCCAAGGCCGAGGGACGCGCCGCGCTCATCGCCTACCTCCCGGCCGGGTTCCCGACCGTCGACGGCGGCATCGAAGCGATCAAGGCGGCCTTCGACGGCGGCGCCGACATCGTCGAGGTGGGTCTGCCGCACAGCGACCCCGTCCTCGACGGCCCCGTCATCCAGACCGCCGACGACATCGCCCTGCGCGGCGGCGTCAAGATCGCCGACGTGATGCGCACGGTCCGCGAGACCCACGCGGCGACCGGCAAGCCCGTACTCGTCATGACGTACTGGAACCCGATCGACCGCTACGGAGTCGAGCGCTTCACCGCCGAGCTGGCCGAGGCGGGCGGCGCGGGCTGCATCCTGCCCGACCTGCCCGTGCAGGAGGCGGGGCTGTGGAGGGAGCACGCCGAGAAGCACGGGCTCGCCACGGTCTTCGTGGTCGCGCCCAGCAGCAAGGACGCCCGCCTCGCCGAGATCACCAAGGTCGGCACCGGCTTCGTCTACGCCGCCTCGCTCATGGGTGTCACCGGCACCCGCGCGTCCGTGGGCGCGCAGGCGCAGGACCTCGTCGAACGCACCCGGGCCACCACCGACACGCCCGTGTGCGTCGGACTCGGTGTCTCGAACGCCCAGCAGGCCGCCGAGGTGGCCCGCTTCGCGGACGGTGTGATCGTGGGCTCGGCCTTCGTCAAGGGGATGCTCGACGCGCCGGACGACGCGGCCGGCGTCGAGGCGGTCCGCGCACTCGCGGCCGACCTCGCGAAGGGCGTACGCGGACAGGCGTAACAGAACGACTGGTCCCTCGTATGGGTGGACCTGGGACCGGGGAGGCGCGCTGCGCCTCCCCGGTTCGTTCTGCGGGTGTGAGCGAGAAGAACCGTGACGGAAAGCGCACCGCCCGCGAGCGGCTTGCGGTCGAGCGTGAGAAGCAGAAGTCCGCGGAGAGGCGGCGGCGCACGCTGATCGTGGCCGCGAGCGTCGTCTGCGTGCTGGGTCTGGCATCGGTGGTCGGCGTCCTCGCCGCGAACCACGGCAAGGACGACAGCGGCAGCAGCAAGGCGGGCCCGGTGGTGGCGCCCTCGGGGGCGACCGGCAAGGACAGCCTGGCGATCCAGGTGGGCAAGGACAGCGCCAAGCCGACGCTCACGGTGTGGGAGGACTTCCGCTGCCCGGCCTGTCAGGCCTTCGAGACGGCGTACCGCTCCACCCTCCACGAGCTGACGGACTCCGGGCAGCTCAAGGTGCAGTACCACCTGGTCACGATCATCGACGGCAACCTCGGCGGCAGCGGCTCCAAGCGCGCGGCCAACGCGGCGGCCTGCGCCCAGGACGCCGGAAAGTTCCGTGACTTCCACGACGTGCTGTACGAGAACCAGCCCAAGGAGACGGACGACGCCTACGCGAGCAACGCCAAGCTCATCGAGCTGGCGGGCAAGGTGAGCGGGCTCGACACGCCCGCCTTCCAGAAGTGCGTCAACAGCGGTACGCACGACAGCTGGGTCACCAAGTCCGCCGCCGCGTTCCAGGCCGGCGGATTCACCGGCACCCCGACCGTCCTCTTCGACGGCAAGAACATCTACGCGGACCAGACGATGACCCCGGCGAAGCTGAAGCAGCTGGTCCAGGCGGCGAACAAGGGGTGACATGAGGTAAGCGGGCGGGCCGGTTTTCATACCGGCCCGTTATGGAGCCGTAGCCGGGCCGCTTGCCGCCGCCACGGTCCGGCACGGTAGCGTCGACCCTGCCATGGAACTTGCCTACATTCCCAGCCCGTCGCACGGGGTCTACCACCTCGGCCCCATTCCGCTGCGCGGCTACGCGTTCTGCATCATCATCGGCGTCTTCGTCGCCGTCTGGCTCGGCAACAAACGCTGGGTCGCCCGCGGCGGCAAGGTCGGGACGGTGGCCGACATCGCTGTCTGGGCCGTGCCGTTCGGCCTAGTCGGCGGTCGCCTGTACCACGTGATCACGGACTACGAGCTGTACTTCAGCGAGGGCCGCGACTGGGTGGACGCCTTCAAGGTGTGGCAGGGCGGCCTCGGCATCTGGGGCGCGATCGCGCTCGGCGCGGTGGGCGCGTGGATCGGCTGCCGCCGCCGTGGCATCCCGCTGCCCGCCTGGGCCGACGCCCTCGCCCCCGGCATCGCCTTCGCCCAGGCCATCGGCCGCTGGGGCAACTGGTTCAACCAGGAGCTGTACGGCCGCGAGACGCACCTCCCCTGGGCGCTGCACATCACGTCCTCGACGGACGGCCGCGTCCCCGGCTACTACCACCCGACGTTCCTGTACGAGTCGTTGTGGTGCGTCGGCGTCGGCTTCCTCGTCATCTGGGCCGACCGCCGCTTCAAGCTGGGCCACGGCCGGGCGTTCGCGCTGTACGTCGCCGCGTACTGCGTCGGCCGCGGCTGGATCGAGTACATGCGCGTCGACGACGCCCACCACATCCTCGGCCTGCGGTTGAACGACTGGACCGCGATGATCGTCTTCCTGCTCGCGGTCACGTACTTCGTGATCTCGGCGAAGAAGCGCCCGGGCCGCGAAGAGGTCGTCGAACCGGACACGGAGACGAACGCGGACGCGGATGTGGATGCCTCCGGCGGTGAGACCGACGGTGACGCCAGCCCGGCGGCCTCGGAGGAGGAGCCGAAGGAAGACGCGGACGCCGAGGAAGCGGACGTAGCGAACGAAGTGGACGTCAAGAAAGACGAGGCCGAGTCCGCGAAGAAGGGCTGACGGCCGGTTCTACGACGATGAGGGCGCCCCGTGTCGCACGGGGCGCCCTCATCGTGTTCAGGTGCGGCGCGCCAACGTGAGCGTTCGCTGCGCCGCCGCCACCACGGCCGCGTCGATGAACCGGCCGTCGGGCAGGGCCTGGGCGCCCTCCTCCCGCATGGCCGCCTTGACGATCGTCTCGGCCTGTTCGATCTCCTCGCCCGTCGGGAGGAACGCGCTCTCGATGACCGGGAGTTGACGGGGATGGATCGCCGCGCGGCCGAGGAAACCCAGGGCGCGGCCGTGGGCGCAGGAGGCCGCCAGGCCCCCCAGGTCGCGGATGTCCGGGTGGACGGACTGGGGCGGCGGGGCCAGCCCCGCGGCCCGGGCGGCGACGATCACCCGGGAGCGGGACCAGTCCAGGCCGGCGTCGTCGCGTACGCCCAGGTCGGCCCGTAGATCCGCCTCGCCGAGCGCGACGCCGTGCACGGAGGAGTGCGCGGCGGCGATCGCGAAGGCCCGCTCGATGCCGAGGGCCGTCTCCAGGAGGGCGTACAGGGGGAGGTCGCGGGCCTTTTCCGCTACGGCTACGACCTCCTCCGCGGACGTCACCTTCGGGAGCCGTAGGCCGGACACGCCCGGGAGGGGTGCGAGGGTGCGGAGATCGTCGGCCGCCCAGGGGGTGTCCATGGCGTTCACGCGGACGTGGACGTTGGGTTGGGGCTCCGAGAGAAGCTCCGCCGTGGCCGCTCGGGCGTAGGCCTTGCGGTCCGGGGCGACCGCGTCCTCCAGGTCCACGACGACCACGTCGGCGCCGGCGGCGAGGGCCTTGGCGACGATCGGGGGGCGGTCGCCGGGGACGTAGAGCCAGGTCAGGGGGTACGGGGTCACAGGGCGCCCTCCTGGCGGAGCGTGGCCAACTCGTTTTCGGTCAGGCCGAGTTCGGTCAGGACCGGGTCCGTGTCGGCGCCGTGGGGGCGGCCGGTCCAGCGGATCGCGCCGGGGGTGGCGGAGAGACGGAAGAGGACGTTCTGCATGCGGAGGGGGCCGAGTTCGGGGTCGTCGACGGTGGTGATCGTGTCGAGCGCCTGGTACTGCGGGTCCGTCATGACGTCCCGTACGTCCTGGATGGGGGCGACCGCCGCCTCCGCCTTCTCGAAGGCCGCGAGGACCTCGGTGCGGGTGCGCTGCGCGATCCAGTCGCCGACCGCCGCGTCCAGGACGTCGGCGTGCCGGGCCCGGTCCGCGCCCGTCGCGAACCACGGTTCGTCGATCAGTTCCGGACGGCCGACCAGGCGCATCACGCGCTCGGCGATCGACTGGGCCGAGGTGGAGACGGCGACCCAACTGCCGTCCGCCGTGCGGTAGGTGTTGCGCGGGGCGTTGTTCTGGGAGCGGTTGCCGGTGCGCGGCTGGACGTGGCCGAGTTGGTCGTACCAGAGGGGTTGGGGGCCCAGCGCGGTGAGGATCGGTTCGATGATCGCCATGTCGACCACCTGGCCCTCGCCGGTGCGGTCGCGGGCGGCGAGGGCCGTCATCACGGCGTACGCCGTCGCCAGGCCCGCGATCGAGTCGGCGAGGCCGAACGGCGGGAGCGTCGGGGGCGCGTCCGGTTCGCCGGTGATCGCGGCGAAACCGCTCATCGCCTCGGCGAGCGTGCCGAAGCCGGGGCGATGGGCGTAGGGCCCGAACTGGCCGAAGGCGGTGACCCGGGCGAGCACCAACTTGGGGTTGGCGGTGGAGAGTTCGGCCCAGCCGAGGTCCCATTTCTCCAGGGTGCCGGGGCGGAAGTTCTCGATGATCACGTCGGCGGTGGCGGCCAGGCGGAGGAGGGTGGTGCGCCCGCCCGGCTTCGACAGGTCGAGGGTGATCGTGCGCTTGTTGCGGCCGAGCAGCTTCCACCACAGGCCGATGCCGTCCTTCGAGGGGCCGTGGCCCCGGGACGGGTCGGGTTTGGTCGGGTGCTCGACCTTGATGACCTCGGCGCCGAAGTCGCCGAGCATGGTGGCGGCGAGGGGTCCGGCGAAGAGCGTCGCGAGGTCGAGAACGCGCAGGCCGGAAAGGGGAGTTGTGGTCGTCGTCCCGGTCATGACGCGTACTGCTTGTCGATCTCCGCGCGGTACGGCATCGACGCCGTCGCCCCGGGCCGCTGCACGGAGAGTGCCGCCGCCGCTGCCGCCCAGGACAGCGCGTCCCGCATCGGGCGGCCCTCGGCGAGCGCCACCGCCAGCGCGCCGACGAAGGTGTCGCCCGCGCCCGTCGAGTCCACGGCGGTCACTTGAGGTGCGGGGACGGTGAACGGCTCGGCGCCCCGGGCCGCGTACAGGATGCCCGCCGCGCCCAGGGTGACGATCACCTCGGGCACCTGGTCGAGCAGGGCCGCCGCCGCCTCGCGAGGGTCGGTGCGGCCGGTGAGGGCGGTGGCCTCGTGCTCGTTGGGGACCAACAGGTCCACGGCGGCGAGAAGTTCGGGGGGTAGTGGCTGGGCGGGCGCGGGCGTGAGGACCGTACGGACACTGTGGCGGCGGGCCGCCTCCGCGCCGGCGATCACGGCGGCGAGGGGGATTTCGAGTTGGAGGAGCAGGGCGTCGGCCGTGGCGATCGTGGCCTCGTCGCCGGGGGCGAGGTGGTCGACGGTGCCGTTGGCGGCGGGGATGACGACGATCGCGTTGCCGCCCTCGTCGTCCACGACGATGTGCGCGGTGCCGGACGGGCCCTCGACGGTGCGCAGATGGTCTGTGTCGACGCCGGAGTGTTCGAACGTGGAACGGAGTTGGGCGCCGTAGGCGTCGTTGCCGACCGCGCCGACGATCGTGACGTCCGTCGCGCCCGCGTGGGCCGCGGCGATCGCCTGGTTGGCGCCCTTGCCGCCGGGGATGGTGCGGAACTCCCGCCCCGTCACGGTCTCTCCGCGCTGCGGGGCCTTCGCGACGTAGGCGACGAGGTCCATGTTCGTGCTGCCGAGCACGGCGATGTGGGTCATGGGCGGGCGGTCTCCTGATGGGTGAGCCGGGCGAGAGTGTCGAAGCCGATGCCGTTGAAGTCGCCTACGGAGGTGGCGAGTCGGTTCTTGAGGGGGGTCGTCCAGCGGTCGGGGAGCGGGGTGTCCGAGAGGAGGGCGGCGATGCTGCCGACCGTCGCTCCGTTCGAGTCGGTGTCCCAACCCCCGGACACCGCACGGCAGATGGAGCCGGTGAAGTCGCCGTCCGCGTGGGTGAGGGCGGCGGCGATCAGGGCGGTGTTCGGGATCGCGTGGACCCAGTGGTGGGTGGGGGAGTAGATGGCGTGGAGTTCGTCCACGACGGTGTCGAAGTCCCGTTGTTGCCTGGCCAGTTGGACGGCATGGCGGATCGCCTTCGCGAGACGGGAGTCGGGTGGGACGACCGTCAGGCCGGTGCGCAGGCAGGTGTGGATGTCGTGGGTGCCGGTGGTCGCGGTGGCGATGACGGCCGCTGTGAACATCGCCGCGTAGACGCCGTTCGCGGTGTGGGTCAAGGTGGCGTCGCGGTGGGCCTGTTCGGCTGCGGCGGCGGGGTTTCCGGGGTTGGTCCAGCCGTGCACGTCGGCGCGGATCAGGGCGCCGATCCACTCGCGGAACGGGTTGCGGTGGCGGGCCGTTCGCGGGGGCTCCAGGCCGGTGAGGAGGTTGCGGTAGGCGATGCGTTCGGCGGTGAAGGTGCGGCCTGCGGGGAGTTCGTCGAGCCAGAGCCTCGCCACGTCGGCGGTGGTGAAGTCCCTGCCGTGGCGTTGCAGCAACAGGAGGTTCAACAGGGGGTAGTTGAGGTCGTCGTCCTCGGGCATGCCGTCGATGTTCTCGGCCAGGGAGGTGGGGGCGGAGCGGCGGTTCCAGAGGTGGGCGGCGAGGAGTTCGGTGGGGACGCCCCGGGCGGTGAAGTAGGTGTTGAGGGGCCAGTTGCCGGTGGCGCGGGCGAGTTGGCGGATGCCGTCGAGGGGGAGCTTCTCCACCGGTTTGCCGAGGAGGCAGCCGACGGCGCGGCCCAGCCAGGCGGCCTGGAAGCGGGCCGGGCGGGGTGGGAGGAGTGGAGAAGTGGCTTGTGGGGTGGGCCAGTTGGGGCAGAGGGCTTTGATGCGTGCCAGGTCGGTGGGCTCCTGGTCCGCCAGCTTGCCGGGCAGGTCGGCCAGTTCGTCCAGCAGGTCCTCGGCGAGCAACCGGAGGTAACGGGTGGGGGGTTGGGCCGACGCGCCCGCCCGTGCCGGTGCCTCGGCGCCGCCCGCCGCTCGCCATCGCGCCGCGATCGCCGACGGTTCGCGTCCGTCCTGGGCGGCCTGGCGCAGCTCGTGTCCGAGCAGGTCCTCCGGCTGGACCCAGGTCAGTCGGAGCACCGCAGCCCTCCGATCTCGGTGAACGCCGCCTCGTGGGCCCGGCGTCGGCGGACATCGCGCTCGAAGAGTTCGCGGGTGACGGCGGTGAGGGCCGTGGCCGGTTCCCAGAGGTCGAGGCGGCTGGCCTCGGCGACCGTCTTCGACCAGTCCTGCGGGACCGGGGAGCCGAGGGCGCCGGCCACCGCGCCGGCCATCGTCGCGATCGAGTCGCAGTCTCGGCCGTAGTTCACCGAACCCAGCACCGCGTGGCGGTAGTCGCCGCCGGAGACCACCAACATGCCGAGCGCGACGGGGAGTTCCTCGATCGCCTTGGTGCGGGAGGGGCGGCGGGCGTCCAGGGAGGGGGCGCGGTAGTCGGGGCCGACCGTGTCGTACGGTGCGACCGCCTCCCGAAGGGGAACCAGCGCCGACTCGAAGTCCGAGTAACGGGCGGCCACTTCGCAGACCTGCTCGATGGCGGTGCGGGTGCCGTCCTTCGCCAGGGCGAGACAGGCGGCCACTACTGAGTCGGGGGTCGCGCCCGGGACGCAGGCTGCGGCCACCGCCGCGGCGAAGACGCCGGCCGCCTCTCGGCCGTACGACGACTGGTGGGCGCCCGCGATGTCGAGGGCCTCGGCGTAAGCGGCCGCCGGATGGGCCGCGTTGACCAGGCCGACCGGGGCCATGTACATCGCGGCACCGCAGTTGACGATGTTGCCGACGCCGGCCTCGCGGGGGTCGACGTGGCCGTAGTGGAGGCGGGTCGCGAGCCATTTCTCCGCGAGGAAGACGCGCTGGAGGGGGATGGCTTCCGCCTCCAACTCCGGGATCCAGCGCGGGTTCCGCATCAGGTCCGGGACGAGGTGGTCGGCGACGGAGTAGGCGTCCAGGTGGTCGCGGACCTGGGCGTAGACCCGTACGAGAGCGTGGGTCATCAAGGTGTCGTCGGTGACGTGGCCGTCGCCCTTGTGGTACGGGGCGATGGGGCGGGCGGTGCGCCAGGCTTCGCCGTTCCAGGGGCCGACGATGCCGTGGACGCGGCCGGCGTGGCGTTCGAGGATCTGGTCGGGGGAGTAGCCCTCGACGGGGCCGCCGAGGGCGTCGCCGACCGCGGCGCCCACGAGGGCTCCGGTGATCCTCTCGTCGAGGCTGGTTTCTGTTTCTTTGGGCTGTTTGGATTCTTTGGGTTTTTTAGGTGCCATGCACCGAATCATCCTCCTGGTGGGGCCGGTTGTGTGGCTTCCAGGAGTTCGGCGAGTTCTACGAGGTCCGTGCCGGTGAGGCGGGGGAGTGCGCAGCCGGAGAGGGTGCGGCAGGCGTCCCGCCAGGTGGCCGGGATTGCTTGGCCGCCGCTGAGTGCTCCGGTCAGGGCGCCTGCGAGTGCCGGGGCTGAGTCGGCCACTCGGGAGAGGCAGGCTGCGGCGGGGACCGCTTCCGCGATACGGCCGCGGGCGGCGGTGGCGAGAGCCAGGGCTACCGGGACGGTTTCGGCGGCCGCGATGCCGTAGCTGTAGACGTGGTCGACGATCTGGTGTTCCAGGAGGGGGATCAGGGCGAAGGCGCTGTCGCTGTCCTGGGCCAACTTCAGTGCGTGGCGGGCGTTGCGGCCGATCTCTGTGGCTTCGGGGAGTTCGGCGAGGGCCGCTGCCACGCACTCGTCCACGTCCGCGCCGACCAGGGCGAGGGAGAGGGCCGCGGCCATGGCTCTGGCGCCGTGGACTCCGTCGCCGTCCTGGGTGTAATGGGCGTCGAACTCGGCGAGGGCGGCGGCGCGTTGGGGGTCGCCGGGGTGGGCCACTGCGAGTACGCATGCCCTTACGCAGGCCGCGTCGTCGAAGTAGTGGGGGTTGTCGTGGCCTGTGGCGGGAGGGCGTAGGCCTGCGGCGAGGTTGCCCAGGCCGGCCCTTACCGAGATGCGGGCGCGTAGGGGGAGTACGGCGGATTCGACCTCCGGGGCGCGGTCTGCTGCGGCGGCGACTTCGCTCGCGATGGCGTTCCAGGTGAGGTCGATCGCGGCTCGGGTTCTGCGTTCTCTGCTGAGGTCGCCGAGGACTGTGTCGTCGCCGGCCCTCAGTACGGCTTCTGCGGCGAAGGCTGCCCATTCGGCGTCGTCGGAGGGGCCCAGGCGGAGAGGCTCGGGGGGTTGGTTGAGGGCGATGGGGACGGGGAGGGTCGTGGTCGCGTTCTGTTCGGCGAAGGTGTCCAGCTCGCGGGTGAGGCGGCGGGTCCACTCGGGCATCCGGGCCGCGCGGTGCCGTGCGGCGGGCCAACCTGCGGCATCACCTGCGGCGAGCCCGAGCAGCAGCCCCTCGATCCGGCGAGCCTTGTGAACGGCCTCGGCTCCGCCATCGGCCTTGGTGTTCCCACCCGCACCGCCCGTACGGGTCTCGTTGTCGGGTGCGGGTGGCGCCATCGGCGCGAACTCGCCTCCAGCAACCGCACGTTCGATCCGTTGCGCGTTCCGCGCCACCCCGTCGCCCCCGCTCTTCTCGCGCCTCACAGCTGCACCTCGTCCTCATCCGCGGCCAGCACGTACTCCCGTTGCTCCCGCTGATCCCGTCGCAGTACGCCCCCCGTGCCCCACTTCCCGCCCTCTCCTGGGACCAGCAACTCCGCGATGTCCAGCACATGGTGGCCGGCCATCGCCGGTAGGCAGCTTCCCCGTGCCGGACCGATCGCCGCCGCCCAATCGGACGGGATCGACGAGGCGCCCCGAGTTGCACCCGCCAGCGCCCCCGCCACCGCGGCCGTCGTATCCGCGTCCCTCCCCATGTTGACCGCCGTGAGGACCGACTCCGTGAAGTCGCCGTCCGCTGCCGCGTATGCGCCGAAGGCCAACGCCACTGCCTCGGGGGCCAGGTCGGTCCACGGGTAGCCGCCGATGACCACCGCGGAGCGGACCGCTCGTTCGCCTCGGTGGGCCACCGCCACCGCTCGGCGTAGGGAGCGGGCCGTCCAGGAGTCGTCCGGGACTACCGCCAGGGCGGAGGCGACCACGGCGATCGTGGGGGCTCCCGCCATCGCCGCCGCCACACCCGCCGCGACCGCCTGGCCGCCGTAGATGCCCTCGCCGTCGTGGCTCACCGAACCGTCGATCGCGACGAGACGGGCCGCTTCCGCCGGGCGGCCCGCCGCGAAGACGCCGAAGGGGGCCGCGCGCATGGCCAGGCCGTCGCTCCACGCGTGGCGGTGTTGCGCCGAGATCGGGGCCGCCAGGCCTCTGCGGAGGTTCTCCAGCGTTCCCCGTTCACTGAAGCCCGCTCCCCGGAACGGGCCCTCGTCGCGGTCCGCGATCCACTCGTGCCACGCCGCCTCCACGTGGGTCGGCGTGAGCGCCGAGCCGTGGCGGGCGAGGAGGAGGCCGGAGAAGATCGCGTACTCCGTGTCGTCCGTGCCGGCCGGGTTCTCGGCCACGTATCCCGTGATGCGGCCCCAACGGGCGCGGATCTCCGAGGGCTTCATGTTTTCTGCCGGTGCCCCCAGGGCGTCCCCTACCGCCAGGCCGAGCAGCGCGCCGCGTGCCCGTTCGCGGAGTTCGGTGGCGTTCTTGGGCGCCGGGACCGGGGGAATGCAGGCGATCGATGCCATACGCGGCCTCTCCTACGGGGTTCCCTCAGGGCGCCTCGGGGCGCGGAACCCTTTGCGGATGTCTCCCACGGGTGGCCTTCGGCAGAGCCTGACGGAGTGCAGCATCACCCGGTCGACATTTGAATAGACCTCCGCACGTATGAGCGTTCGAGGGTAAAGGTGCAGGTTAGCCCAGCCTTTCCTTGCTGGTGAGCGGGAAATGAAAGCCGTATATTGAGTGTTGTCAAAGAGTAGAACTTGTCCAAAGTTAGCCTTTCCTTAGTTTCTTGAACCTCCTGGGGGATCACCGCATGGCCATCATCGAGACCGAGGCGACGCTCCACGAAGCGCACCGCGACAACCACACCCATCGTGATGTGAACGGTGGTTGGCTGCGCCCCGCCGTGTTCGGCGCGATGGACGGTCTCGTCTCCAACCTCGCCCTGATGACCGGTGTCGTCGGCGGTGCCGTCAGTCATCAGACCGTCGTCATCACCGGGCTGGCCGGGCTCGCCGCCGGCGCCTTCTCCATGGCCGCCGGCGAGTACACCTCCGTCGCCTCCCAGCGTGAACTGGTCGAGGCCGAACTCGATGTCGAGCGGCGCGAGCTGCGCAAGCATCCGGAGGACGAGGAGGAAGAGCTCGCCTCGCTCTATGCCGCCCGCGGTGTCGACGCCGAACTCGCCCGTGAAGTCGCCCGGCAGCTCTCGCGTGATCCCGAGCAGGCTCTGGAGATACATGCCCGCGAGGAGTTGGGCATCGATCCCGGTGATCTGCCCTCGCCGCTCGTCGCCGCCGTGTCGTCCTTCGGGGCGTTCGCGCTGGGCGCGCTGCTTCCCGTGCTGCCGTTCCTGCTCGGGGCGACCGCGCTGTGGCCGGCGCTGCTGCTCGCGCTCGTCGGGTTGTTCGGGTGCGGTGCGGTGGTGGCCCGGGTGACCGCGCGGACCTGGTGGTTCAGCGGGCTGCGGCAGCTCGCCCTGGGGGGTGCGGCGGCCGGTGTGACGTACGCCCTGGGCACCCTGTTCGGAACGGTCGTAGGATAGCTCTGCGCGCACTTATGCGCTGGGTCGCATAAGTAGCCGTTACTCGCTGGTTTCGAACGCTTAACCACTGGGCATGAGCCGTAAGCGCTGTGGGCAATGACGCTCGCGGCGCACCCGCGGGATGGGCGACGACGCTCCCTCTGCCCTGGACCGGCGGACATCGATCTGTCCGCTTTGGTCCCCTTAACCTTCACCGCTGGTGCGGTGCTCCGCCGCGACCCCGCGGCGTCCGCATGTTGGAACGGAGTATCCGGTTCCCGAGAACCGTTCCATCATGTAACCTGCACGAAATTTTGCGCTAACTCGCAGAGGGCCAACGTCGTCCCTATGCCCATGCATATGCCACGACGACGACGGGAGAGCCGATGCGTACGCCGCGCCAGCCGTCCCAGCACACCGCGAATGGCCAGAACTGGTCCTTCATGGATGCTCGCCCTGCCGCGCAGGGTATGTACGACCCCCGCAACGAGCACGACGCCTGTGGCGTCGGCTTCGTGGCCACCCTCACCGGCGAGGCGAGCCACGCGCTGGTCGAGCAGGCGCTCACAGTGCTGCGCAACCTGGAGCACCGCGGTGCCACCGGTGCCGAGCCCGACTCGGGCGACGGCGCGGGCATCCTGTCCCAGGTGCCGGACGCCTTCTTCCGCGAGGTGGCCGGATTCGACCTCCCCGACGCCGGTGGATACGCGGTCGGCATCGCCTTCCTGCCCGAGGACGGCGCCGACGCGATCGTCTCGCAGGTTGAGACGATCGCCGTAGAAGAAGGCCTCACGGTGCTCGGGTGGCGCGAGGTTCCGACCGCGCCCGAACTCCTCGGTGCCACGGCCCGTTCCACCATGCCGCTGTTCCGTCAGCTCTTCGTGAGCGACGGGCAGAGCCAGGGCATCGACCTCGACCGCAAGGCCTTCGCGCTGCGCAAGCGCGCCGAGCGCGAGGCCGGCGTCTACTTCCCGTCGCTGTCCGCCCGGACCATCGTCTACAAGGGCATGCTCACCACCGGTCAGCTGGAGCCCTTCTTCCCGGACCTGTCCGACCGGCGCTTCGCCTCCGCGATCTCGCTCGTGCACTCCCGGTTCTCCACGAACACCTTCCCGTCGTGGCCGCTCGCCCACCCGTACCGCTTCGTCGCGCACAACGGCGAGATCAACACGGTCAAGGGCAACCGCAACTGGATGGCGGCCCGCGAGTCCCAGATCGCCTCCGACCTCTTCGGAGACCAGGAGAAGATCGACCGGATCTTCCCGATCTGCACGCCCGAGGCCTCCGACTCCGCGTCCTTCGACGAGGTGCTCGAACTCCTCCACCTCGGTGGGCGGTCGCTGCCGCACTCCGTGCTGATGATGATCCCGGAGGCGTGGGAGAACCACGACTCCATGGACCCGGCCCGCCGCGCCTTCTACCAGTTCCACGCCACGATGATGGAACCCTGGGACGGCCCGGCCTGCGTCACCTTCACCGACGGCACCCAGGTCGGCGCGGTCCTCGACCGCAACGGCCTGCGCCCCGGCCGCTACTGGGTCACCGACGAGGGCCTCGTCGTCCTCGGCTCCGAGGTCGGCGTCCTCGACATCGACCCCGCGAAGGTCGTCCGCAAGGGCCGCCTCCAGCCCGGCCGCATGTTCCTCGTGGACACCGCCGAGCACCGCATCATCGAGGACGACGAGATCAAGGCCGGCCTCGCCGCCGAGAAGCCGTACGCCGACTGGCTCGAAGCCGGTGAGATCGAGCTGTCCGACCTGCCCGAGCGTGAGCACATCGTGCACACCCACGCCTCGGTCACCCGCCGCCAGCAGACCTTCGGCTACACCGAGGAAGAGCTGCGCGTCATCCTCGCGCCGATGGCCAAGGCCGGTGCCGAGCCCATCGGTTCGATGGGCACCGACTCGCCGATCGCCGCGCTCTCCGCCCGCCCGCGGCTGCTCTTCGACTACTTCACCCAGCTGTTCGCGCAGGTCACCAACCCGCCGCTGGACGCGATCAGGGAAGAGCTCGTGACCTCCCTGCGCTCGTCCCTCGGACCGGCGAGCAACCTGCTGGAGCCGACGGCCGCGTCCTGTCGTAGCGTCACCCTGCCCTTCCCGGTGATCGACAACGACGAGCTGGCCAAGCTCATCCACATCAACGCCGACGGCGACATGCCCGGCATGAAGGCCGCGACCCTCTCCGGCCTGTACCGGGTCTCCGGCGGTGGCGACTCCCTCGCCGCCCGCCTCGCCGAGATCTGCACCGAGGCCGACGCCGCGATCGAGAACGGCGCTCGCCTGATCGTCCTCTCGGACCGGCACTCGGACGCCGAGCACGCGCCGATCCCCTCGCTGCTGCTCACCGCCGCCGTCCACCACCACCTCATCCGCACCAAGCAGCGCACCCAGGTGGGCCTGCTGGTCGAGGCCGGTGACGTCCGCGAGGTCCACCACGTCGCCCTGCTCATCGGCTTCGGCGCCGCGGCCGTCAACCCGTACCTGGCGATGGAGTCCGTCGAGGACCTCGTCCGCGCGGGCACCTTCCTCACCGACATCGAGGCCGAGCAGGCCATCCGCAACCTGATCTACGCGCTCGGCAAGGGCGTCCTCAAGGTCATGTCCAAGATGGGCATCTCGACGGTCGCCTCCTACCGGGGCGCCCAGGTCTTCGAAGCGGTCGGCCTGGACGAGCAGTTCGTCAACAGCTACTTCAGCGGTACGGCCACCAAGATCGGCGGCGTCGGCATCGACGTCATCGCCAAGGAGGTCGCCGCCCGCCACGCGAAGGCGTACCCCGCGAGCGGCATCGCGCCCGCGCACCGCGCCCTCGACATAGGCGGCGAGTACCAGTGGCGCCGCGAGGGCGAGCCGCACCTGTTCGACCCGGAGACGGTCTTCCGCCTCCAGCACTCGACGCGCACCAACCGCTACGACATCTTCAAGAAGTACACGGACCGCGTGAACGAGCAGTCCGAGCGGCTGATGACGCTGCGCGGCCTCTTCGGCTTCAAGTCGGACCGCCCGTCGATCTCCATCGACGAGGTCGAGCCCGTCTCCGAGATCGTCAAGCGCTTCTCCACCGGCGCCATGTCGTACGGCTCCATCTCCCTGGAGGCGCACGAGACGCTCGCCATCGCCATGAACCAGCTGGGTGGCAAGTCCAACACCGGTGAGGGCGGCGAGGACGCGGACCGGCTCTACGACCCGGCCCGGCGCAGCGCCATCAAGCAGGTCGCCTCCGGCCGCTTCGGCGTCACCTCCGAGTACCTGGTCAACGCGGACGACATCCAGATCAAGATGGCCCAGGGCGCCAAGCCCGGCGAGGGCGGCCAGCTGCCCGGCCACAAGGTCTACCCGTGGGTCGCGAAGACGCGGCACTCGACGCCGGGTGTCGGTCTCATCTCGCCGCCGCCGCACCACGACATCTACTCCATCGAGGACCTCGCCCAGCTGATCCACGACCTGAAGAACGCGAACCCGCAGGCGCGGATCCACGTGAAGCTGGTCTCGGAGGTCGGTGTCGGCACGGTCGCCGCGGGTGTGTCGAAGGCGCACGCGGACGTCGTCCTCATCTCCGGCCACGACGGCGGTACGGGCGCCTCCCCGCTCACCTCCCTCAAGCACGCCGGCGGACCTTGGGAGTTGGGCCTCGCCGAGACCCAACAGACCTTGCTGCTCAACGGACTTCGCGACCGGATCGTCGTCCAGACCGACGGCCAGCTGAAGACCGGCCGTGACGTCGTCATCGCCGCGCTGCTCGGCGCCGAGGAGTTCGGTTTCGCGACCGCGCCGCTCGTCGTCTCCGGCTGCGTCATGATGCGCGTCTGCCACCTCGACACCTGCCCGGTCGGCATCGCCACCCAGAACCCGGTGCTGCGCGACCGGTTCGCCGGCAAGGCCGAATACGTCGTGAACTTCTTCCAGTTCATCGCCGAAGAGGTCCGCGAGATCCTCGCCGAGCTGGGCTTCCGCACCATCGAGGAAGCCGTCGGCAAGGCCGGAACGCTGGACGTCGAGCGCGCCGTGGACCACTGGAAGGCGCAGGGCCTCGACCTGGCCCCGCTGTTCTACGTCCCCGAACTCCCGGACGGCGCCGCCCTCCACCAGGTCATCAAGCAGGACCACGGCCTGGAGAAGGCGCTCGACAACGAGCTGATCAAGCTCGCCGCCGACGCTCTCGCCGCGTCCAGCGCCACCGACGCCCAGCCGGTCCGCGCCCAGGTCGCGATCCGCAACATCAACCGCACGGTCGGCACGATGCTCGGCCACGAGGTGACGAAGAAGTTCGGCGGGGCCGGTCTGCCCGACGACACCATCGACATCACCTTCACCGGCAGCGCCGGCCAGTCCTTCGGTGCCTTCCTCCCGCGCGGTGTCACGCTGCGCCTGGAGGGCGACGCCAACGACTATGTGGGCAAGGGCCTTTCGGGCGGCCGGGTCATCGTCCGCCCCGACCGGGGCGCCGACCACCTCGCCGAGTTCTCCACCATCGCGGGCAACACCATCGCCTACGGCGCGACCGGCGGCGAACTGTTCCTGCGCGGTCGTACCGGTGAGCGGTTCTGTGTCCGCAACTCCGGTGCCACGGTGGTCTCCGAGGGTGTGGGCGACCACGGCTGCGAGTACATGACCGGCGGCCGGGCGGTCGTGCTCGGCGAGACCGGCCGCAACTTCGCGGCGGGCATGTCCGGCGGTATCGCCTACGTCATCGACCTGAACCCCGACAACGTGAACGTCGGAAACGCGGGCGCCGTTGGAGAGTTGGACGACACCGACAAGCAGTGGCTGCACGACGTGGTGCGCCGGCATGCCGAGGAGACCGGTTCCACGGTCGCCGAGAAGCTGCTCGCCGAGTGGGCCGTCTCCGTGGACCGCTTCAGCAAGATCATCCCCAGTGCGTACAAGGCAGTGCTCGCCGCCAAGGAAGCCGCCGAGCTCGCGGGTCTCTCCGAGACCGAGATCACCGAGAAGATGATGGAGGCGGCGATCAATGGCTGACCCGAAGGGCTTTCTGAACCACGGGCGCGAGGTCGCCAAGTCCCGCCCCGTGGACGTCCGTCTGAAGGACTGGAACGAGGTCTACGTCCCCGGTTCGCTGCTGCCGATCATCGGCAAGCAGGCCGGCCGGTGCATGGACTGCGGCATCCCGTTCTGCCACAACGGCTGTCCGCTGGGGAACCTGATCCCCGAGTGGAACGACTACGCCTACCGCGAGGACTGGACGGCCGCGTCGGAGCGTCTGCACGCGACGAACAACTTCCCCGAGTTCACCGGGCGGTTGTGCCCCGCGCCGTGCGAGGCTGCCTGTGTGCTGGGCATCAACCAGCCGCCGGTCACCATCAAGAACGTCGAGGTCTCCATCATCGACAAGGCGTGGGAGACGGGCGACGTCGCCCCGCAGGCCCCCGAGCGCCTCTCCGGCAAGACCGTCGCGGTCATCGGCTCGGGCCCGGCGGGCCTCGCCGCCGCCCAGCAGCTCACGCGGGCGGGCCACACCGTCGCCGTCTACGAGCGCGCGGACCGCATCGGAGGCCTTCTCCGGTACGGCATCCCCGAGTTCAAGATGGAGAAGCGGCACATCAACCGCCGTATCGAGCAGATGCGCGCGGAGGGCACCCGCTTCCGTACGGGCATCGAGATCGGCCGCGACCTCAAGGCCACCGACCTCCGCAAGCGCTACGACGCGGTCGTCATCGCCGCCGGCTCCACCACCGCGCGTGATCTCCCCGTCCCCGGACGGGAGTTGACCGGCGTCTACCAGGCGATGGAGTACCTGCCCCTCTCGAACAAGGTCCAGGAAGGCGACTACGTCACCGCCCCGATCTCGGCCGAGGGCAAGCACGTCGTCGTCATCGGCGGCGGCGACACCGGCGCGGACTGCGTCGGTACGGCGCACCGCCAAGGCGCCGCCTCCGTCACGCAGTTGGAGATCATGCCCCGCCCGGGCGACGAGCGGAACGCGGTCGCGCAGCCCTGGCCGACCTTCCCGATGCTCTACAAGGTGACGAGCGCGCACGAGGAGGGCGGTGAGCGGGTCTACTCCGTCAACACCACCCACTTCGAGGGCGACGAGGACGGCAACGTCCAGTGGCTGCACCTCGTCGAGGTCGAGTTCATCGAGGGCAAGCTGACCCAGAAGCCGGGCACGGAGCGCAAGATCCCCGCCCAACTGGTCACGCTGGCCATGGGGTTCACCGGCCCCGACCGCGAGAACGGCCTCGTCGACCAGTTCGCCCTGGGCCTCGACGAGCGCGGCAACATCGCCCGCGACGCCGACTTCCAGACCAACGTCCCCGGCGTCTTCGTCGCCGGTGACGCGGGCCGCGGCCAGTCCCTCATCGTGTGGGCGATCGCGGAGGGCCGCTCGGCCGCGCGCGGCGTCGACCGCTTCCTCACCGGCGCGAGCGAACTGCCGGCCCCGATCCGGCCGACGGACCGGGCGTTGATGGTCTGACGGTTCCTGGTCCGACGGTTCGCCGTCTGACGGTTCATCAAAAGACGTCCGCACAAAGGCGTGCGGAGCACGAGACGGCGCCTGCCTTGTCCCCGACCGGACACGGGCAGGCGTCGCCGTATGTCCGGGTCCAACTTCCGTCCTGCTAGGGCACCTTGTACGTCTCGCCGTACACCTTCCACACCAGCGGTGTCCGCAGGCTCAGGTTCCCCTCGTCCAGGAACTTCCGCTGGGCCGTGTCGATGCGTGAGGTGTCGATGCCGGGGTGCTTGGCCTGCATCGTGGCGCGCCGGACGTCCAGGAAGGCGCTCAAGTAGGCCTTCTCGGAACCGCCTTCGGCAGGGGGCTTGACCCGCTGCGTCGCGCGCTCGCGGATGCCGTAGAAGCCGTCCGTGCCGGGGCCGTGGAAGACCATCGCGTCGTAGTAGATGAACTGGCCGAGCGGACCCAGGCCGTCGCGCTTGGCGGCGCTGACGGCGGGGTCGAAGTAGATGCGGTCGCGCTCCGCGTCCTGGGCCGCATGGAAGGCGGGGACCTTCGCCTCGGCGCGCCACGCGGCCGGGAAGCCGGGGTCCAGGCCCTGGTGGGAGTCCGTGCCGTCGACCTTGCGCAGGGCGGGGAGGTAGCGGGCGAGGCCGTTGCCGGGGTGGGCCGCGGTGTAGCGCTCGACCAGGACGAGCAGGTCGTGGGTGCCGGTGCAGAAGCCGATGATGCCCGCCGTGTAGCCCTGTCCGTCGCCGATGTCCTGGATGTAGGCGTACGCGCTGCGCCAGTCCAGCGTCGAGTTCTCGGCGCTGGCCACCAGCTCCTGCGCGAGGTTCTTCATGGCCGGCGCGGCCAGGCCCTCGGGTGCTCGCCGCTGCTGCGCGGCCGAGGGAGCCCCCGGCCGCGGGTCGTCGTGGGCGGTGGGTGAGGAGCCGTAGGCCGTCGCCGCGAGGACGACGGGTACGGCGGCGAGCATCAGGACGCCGGCGCGTTTCATGGGGCCCAGCGTAAGTGCGGTTACGTCCCTTATTCCGGGGTTGGGGGGACATTGCTCCCGCGGCACCACCGTGGCGTAATCTCAGCCTTTTCGTCGTGATCCGAAGGGAGCCCCCGTGGCCGCGATCTCGCTCAGCAAGGTCGAGGAGACCGCGCCCGCGCTGGTCAGCCTCTACAAGAGCGCCGGGGTCTCACTGCGCAAACACGGCCTGGACGGACAGCGCGCCGCGGTCTACCTCGTGGTCGACTACTCGGGCTCCATGAAGCCGTACTACAAGGACGGCAGCGTCCAGGCGCTCGCCGACCGGGTGTTGGGCCTGTCGGCGCACCTCGACGACGACGGGACCGTGCCGGTCATATTCTTCTCGACCGACGTCGACGCCGTCACGGACATCGCCCTCGCCGACCACGAAGGCCGGATCGAGCGGATCGTCGCCGGGCTCGGGCACATGGGCAAGACCAGTTACCACCTGGCCATGGACGCCGTCATCGACCACTATCTCGACAGCGGCGCCAAGGACCCCGCCCTCGTCGTCTTCCAGACCGACGGCGGACCGATCAACAAGCTCGCCGCCGAACGGTACGTGTGCAAGGCCGCGAAGCTCCCGATGTTCTGGCAGTTCGTCGGGTTCGGCGACGCGAAGAGCAAGCAGTTCGAATTCCTGCGCAGACTCGACGAGTTGGCGGTGCCGCAGAAGCGGGCGGTCGACAACGCGGGCTTCTTCCACGCCGGTTCGGATCCGCTGAGGATGTCCGACGAGGAGCTCTACGACCGGCTGGTGGGCGAGTTCCCGCAGTGGCTGTCGACGGCACGGGAGCGGAGGATCGTCCAGTGATCCGCGCCCTGCCCGCCTCGGCCCGAACCGCCGTGCCCTGGAAGAACGGTGGCGGTGTGACGCGCGAGATCGCCGCCTCGCCCGAGGGCGCGGGCATGGACGACTTCGTGTGGCGGGTGAGCCTCGCCGAGGTCGCGGCGGACGGACCGTTCTCGGCCTTTCCCGACGTCGACCGGACCCTGACCGTGGTCGAGGGCGCGGGCATGGACCTCACCGTCGACGGCACCCGGCACCTCGTCAACACCCGTTACGCACCAAGGGACTTCAGAGGCGACGTACCGACCGACTGCCGCCTGCTGGACGGCCCCGTCGTCAACCTCAACGTGATGTGGCGCAGGGGCGCCGGCCCTACGACCCCCACGGTGGCCGTGGTCCGCGGACGACTGCGGGTGGGCGCGGACGTGCTGGTGGTGGCACTGGACGGGACCGCCGAGGTCGCCGGACTGACCCTCCGGCCTTACGACGCCGTCCAGTTGGGCGGCGAGGAGGCACTGCTGCACGCGCACGGCCGAACCGCCGTGATCGGAATCAGCGGGCCTGTGCTGTGTGCTGACGCACCGTTGGCTTAGCCCGTCCACCGTGGCACCCTGTCGGTGAACCGACGGGGAGGGCGGCCCACGCATGGACGGCGCACGATCGGTGAACGGAGCGACGGATCCCGCACGTCCGGTGAACGGCTCGGTGAACGGCGGCCGTTCGGCGAACGGATCGGTGGACGCCGGGCGGCGCCCCGAGGCCGGCAAAGGGGAGAAACTCGCCGACTGGGCGGACGGACGGCTCGGGCTGTACGCGATCGCCAAGTCCAATATGCGCAAGGTCTTCCCGGACCACTGGTCCTTCATGCTGGGTGAGATCTGCCTCTACAGCTTCCTCATCCTGATCCTCACCGGCATCTATCTCACCCTGTTCTTCGAGCCCAGCGGCGTCGAGGTCATCTACCACGGTTCCTACGCGCCGTTGAACGGCATCCCGATGACCCGGGCCTTCGAGTCCACGCTCGACATCAGCTTCGACGTGCGCGGCGGGCTGCTGATCCGGCAGATCCACCACTGGGCGGCCGTCGTCTTCATCGCCGGCATGCTCATCCACATGATGCGGGTGTTCTTCACCGGCGCCTACCGCAAGCCGCGCGAGGTCAACTGGGTGTTCGGCTGGACCCTGTTGTTCCTCGGCATCATCACCGGGCTGACCGGCTACTCGCTCCCCGACGACCTGCTGTCCGGCACCGGCATCCGCTTCGCGGACGGCGCGATCCTGTCCGTGCCGATCGTCGGCACGTACATGTCGATGTTCCTGTTCGGCGGGGAGTTCCCGGGGCACGACATCATCTCGCGGCTCTTCCCGATCCACGTCCTGCTGCTGCCGGGGATCATGCTGGGCCTGGTGGTCGCGCATCTGATCCTGGTCTTCTACCACAAGCACACGCAGTACCCCGGCGCCGGACGCGACGAGAAGAGCGTGGTCGGCAGCCCGTTCCTGCCCGTCTACACCGCCAAGGCGGGCGGCTTCTTCTTCCTCGTCTTCGGCGTCCTCGCGGTCATGGGCGGGATCGCCAGCATCAACCCCGTGTGGGCCTTCGGACCGTACCGGCCGGACCTGGTGACGACCGGCGCCCAGCCCGACTGGTACCTCGGCTTCTCCGAGGGACTGATCCGGGTGATGCCGGGATGGGAGATCAACGCCTGGGGCCACACACTGGAGTTGGGCGTCTTCATCCCCTTCACGCTTTTCCCGCTGATCCTCGCCGCCATCGGCGCCTACCCGTTCATCGAGGCCTGGATCACCGGCGACAAACGCGAACACCACATCCTGGACCGGCCGCGCAACATGCCCGTGCGCACCGGGCTCGGGGTGGCCTGGCTGAGTCTGTACGCGGTACTGCTGATCGGCGGCGGCAACGACGTCGTGGCCACACATCTGCAGCTGTCGATCAACGCGATCACCTGGTTCGTGCGGATCTCCTTCTTCGTCATGCCGGTCGTCGCGTTCCTGATCACCAAACGGATCTGCCTCGGGCTCCAACGCCGGGACCGGGACAAGGTGTTGCACGGCCGCGAGTCCGGCCTCATCAAGATGCTGCCGCACGGCGAGTACGTCGAGGTCCACGAACCCCTCACCGCGGACGAGCGGTTCAGGCTCACCCAGCACGAACAGGAACCGCCCTACGCGATCGGCCCGCTCGTCGACGCGAACGGTGTCGAGCGGCAGGTCAAGGGCGGGCAGCGGGTACGGGCCCGTCTCGCCAAGGCGATGTTCGGGCCCGAGGCCCGCATCCCGAAGCCGACGGCGGAGGAGTACAAGGAACTCACGAGCGGCGACCACCACCACTGACGTCACCGGGAACACCGAGCACGGCCGCCCTGCACTCGCCCGGACTGCCCCAACTCGTGCGCAGGGCACGGGCCTTGGTCAGCCACAGCGACAGGTCGTACTCCGCGGTGTAGCCGATCGCGCCGTGCAGTTGAAGCGCCGTGCGGGCGGTCCTGTACGCCGCCTCGCACGCCGTGACCTTCGCGGCCGCCACGTCCGACTCCGTCATGGTGAGCGCGGCGCCGAAGACCAGGGGGCGCGCGAACTCCAACGCGATCTTCGCGTCGGCCAGTTGATGCTTGACCGCCTGGAACGAGCCGATGGGCACCCCGAATTGCGTGCGCTGCCTGACGTAGCCGACCGTGCTGTCGAGCAGCGCGAGTCCGACGCCGAGGGCCTGGGCGGCGGTGGCCAGGCGGGCCCAGGTGAGGGCGTGGGCGACGGCGGCGGTCACCTGCGGGCCGACGGCGAGGAGTTCACCCCCGGTGGGGGTGCGGAAGAGGCGGCGGGCGGGGTCGAGGGACGCGTGCGGCTCGGCCGCCGGGAGTGTGTCGCCGGGCGGGGGCGTCAGCCGCAGCTCGGCCGCAGGGGGCGCGTCGGCGGACAACGTGGTGGGCCGCGACTCCGCCGCCGACTCACCCGCCGGGGGCGCCGACTCCGCAGCGCGGGACGCCAACTCGCCCGACGCCGCCGGCACTACGCCCGCCTCTCCCGCGGCCCGTCCCATCGGACCCCGCGCCGCCCGGGCCGTCAGCCGTACGTCCGCCATGTCCGCGTCCAGCGCGTACCGCCCTGTCGCCAGCGTTGCCGTCGACTCGCCGGAGGCCAGCGCGGGCAACAGCCGCTTGGCCGGAGCCGAGTCGTCCAGGGCGGTCAGCAACGTCGCCGCCGCGACCGTCTCCACCAGCGGCCCCGGAACCGCGTGCCGCCCCAACTCCACGAACGCCACGGCGAGTTCGACCGGCCGGAGGCCCAGCCCCTCGTACGCCTCCGGAACCGCCAGCGCGAACACCCCCGCCCCGGCGACACGGCGCCACAACGCGCGCCCGCTCGCATGCTCGCCGCGACTCCACGCCCGTACGACCGACGGAGTCTCCGCTGCCGTCAACATCGCGTTCAACGAGTCGGCGAACGCCCGCTGTTCGGGGTCGAGGAGGAAGCGCATCAGCGGCGGCCCTTCGGCAGGCCGAGCAGGCGCTCGGCGATGATGTCGCGCTGGATCTCGTTCGTACCGGCGTAGATGGGTCCCGCGAGGGAGAAGACATACCCCTCGGACCAGTCGGTGTCCGCGAACTCACCGTCCTCGCCGAGCAGTTCGAGAGCCGTCTCGTGCAGCGCGATGTCGTACTCGGACCAGAAGACCTTGTTCAGGCTGGACTCCGGGCCGATGGACTCGCCGTCGAGGAAACGGGAGGCGTTGGCGTAGGTGAAGAGCTGGTAGGCGCGGGCGCCGATCACGGCGTCGGCCACCTGGTCCCTGGTGGTGAGTGAACTGCCCTGCGCCTGCCAGAGGTTGAGGAGACGGTCGGCGGAGGCGAGGAAGCGGCCGGGGGAGCGGAGGGTGAGCCCGCGTTCGTTGCCCGCGGTCGACATGGCGACCCGCCAGCCCTGGCCCGGCTCGCCGATCACGTCCTCGTCGGGGACGAACACCTCGTCCAGGAACAGCTCCGCGAAGGCCGGTTTTCCGTCGAGGCGGCCGATCGGACGGACCGTGACACCGGGCGCGCGCAGGTCGAACATCAGGTAGGTCAGGCCCTGTTGGGGCTTCGGGGTGTCCGGCTCGCTGCGGAACAGGCCGAACGCGCGGTCCGCGAAGGCCGCGCGCGACGACCACGTCTTCTGACCGCTCAGCAGCCAGCCCCCGCCCGTGCGCACCGCCCGCGAGGTGAGCGAGGCCAGGTCCGAACCCGCCTCCGGCTCCGACCACGCCTGCGCCCACACCACCTCACCCGTCGCCATCGACGGCAGCACGCGCGCGCGTTGCTCCCGCGTGCCGTGGTCGAAGAGGGTCGGGGCGAGCAGGTTGATGCCGTTCTGGCCGACCCGGCCCGGGGCGCCGGCCGCGTAGTACTCCTCCTCGAAGACCAGCCACCGCACGATGTCCACGCCCCGGCCGCCGTACTCCTCCGGCCAGGACACCACCGACCAACGGTCCGCGGCCAGTCGGGCCTCCCACACGCGGTGCGCGGCGAAGCCCTCCTCGGTCTCCAGGGAGGGGAGGGGCACGGCCGGCACATGCGCGCGCAGCCAGGCGCGGGCCTCGGCGCGGAACGCCTCCTGGGCAGGCGTGAAGTCGAGGTCCATCGCGGCCGTCCTTCCCCAACAGTCCTTCCCTAACAAGTGTTTGGTAGGTTAGCGTGGGCCCATGACAGGCGTCGAGAGTCCGGCATACGTCCCCGGGCACGGGCTGCTGAAGGGGCGCACCGCCGTCGTCACCGCCGCCGCCGGCGCGGGCATCGGCGGCGCCACCGCGCGCCGCTTCCTCCAGGAGGGCGCGCGCGTGCTGATCAGCGACGCGCACGCGCGACGGCTCAAGGAGTACGAGGCCGAGCTGGCCGGGGAGTTCGGGTCGGAGGCGGTGGCCGCGCTGCCGTGCGACGTCACCGACGAGGCCCAGGTGCAAGCCCTGTTCGACGCGGCCGTCGCCGCGCACGGACGCCTCGACGTCGTCGTCAACAACGCGGGCCTGGGCGGCACTTCGGACCTCGTCGACATGACGGACGAGCAGTGGTCGAAGGTGCTGGACGTGACCTTGAACGGCACCTTCCGCTGCACCCGGGCCGCCCTGCGCGCGATGCGCGGGACCGGCGGCGGGGTGATCGTCAACAACGCCTCGGTCGTCGGCTGGCGCGCCCAGGCCGGACAGGCGCACTACGCGGCGGCCAAGGCGGGCGTGATGGCACTGACCCGGTGCGCGGCGATCGAGGCCGCCGAGTACGGGGTGCGGATCAACGCGGTCTCGCCGAGCCTCGCCATGCACCCGCACCTCGTGAAGGTGACGACACCCGAGCTGCTGGCCGAGCTCACCGCGCGCGAGGCCTTCGGGCGGTACGCGGAGCCCTGGGAGGTGGCCAACGTGATCGTGTTCCTGGCCTCGGACTACTCCTCGTACATGACCGGCGAGGTCGTCTCCGTGAGCAGCCAGCATGCGTAGCGGCGCGAGGGTGTGGGCGAGTGCGTGGGTGAGGGGCCGCACGGGAGGCCGGGGCGGGGGCACGACAATGGGTCCGTGCCGACCAAGAAGAAGCCCCCGGTGACCGCCGCTCCGGCCCGCCGTCGTGAACTCCTCGACACGGCGGCCGAGGTCTTCGCCGAGCAGGGGTACAACGCCACCACCGTCCGGAAGATCGCCGACCACGCGGGCATGCTCGCGGGCAGCCTCTACTACCACTTCGACTCCAAGGAATCGATGCTGGAGGAGATCCTGCGGACCTTCCTCGACGAGCTGTGGGGCGGCTACGACACCGTCCTGGACGCCGAGTTGGGCCCCCGCCAGACTCTCGAAGCCCTGGTCACCGAGTCGTTCCGGGAGATCGACCGGCATCGCGCCGCCGTCGCGATCTACCAGAAGGAGAGCAGGCAACTGGTCGCGCAGGAGCGGTTCGCGTTCCTCGCCGAGTCGCAGCGCAAGTTCGAGAAGACGTGGCTGTCCACGCTGGAGCGCGGGGTCGCCGCCCAGGTCTTCCGCGCCGACCTCGACGTCCGGCTCACCTACCGGTTCGTCCGCGACACAGTGTGGGTCGCCGCGTCCTGGTACCGGCCCGGCGGACAGCACAGCGCCGAGGAGATCGCCCGGCAGTACCTGTCGATGGTGCTGGACGGGATCGCCGTACGCACATAACTCACTGTTCTGTATGGGGAGTTGACATGGCCGAGGCCTACATCGTCGAAGCGGTCCGTACGCCCGTCGGGCGGCGCGGAGGAGGGCTCAGCGGGGTGCATCCGGCCGACCTCGGCGCGCATGTGCTGAAGGAACTGGTCGCGCGCTCGGGGATCGATCCCGCCGCCGTGGAGGACGTCGTCTTCGGGTGTCTGGACGCGGTGGGGCCGCAGGCCGGGGACATCGCGCGGACCGCCTGGCTGGCGGCCGGGCTGCCCGAGGAGGTGCCGGGCGTGACGGTGGACCGGCAGTGCGGGTCCTCGCAGCAGGCCGTGCACTTCGCGGCGCAGGGCGTGCTGTCCGGCACCCAGGACCTGGTCGTCGCGGGCGGCGTCCAGAACATGTCCCTCATCCCCATCGCCTTCGCCTCCCGCCAGGCCGCCGAACCGCTCGGCCTCACGGACGGCCCCTTCGCGGGCAGCGAGGGCTGGCGCGCGCGGTACGGGACGCAGCCGGTGAACCAGTTCGCCGGAGCCGAGATGATCGCCGCGAAGTGGGGGATCAGCAGGCAGGACCAGGAGGAGTTCGCGCTCCGCTCGCACCGGCGGGCCCTGCGCGCCATCGACGAGGGCCGCTTCGAACGGGAGACGGTCGCCTACGGCGCGGTCGGCGTCGACGAGGGCCCGCGGCGGGACACCTCCCTGGAGAAGATGGCCGGCCTGAAACCGGTCGTCGCCGGCGGCACCATCACCGCCGCGTGCTCCTCCCAGGTCTCCGACGGCGCGGCGGCGATGCTGCTCGCCTCCGAACGGGCGGTGCGGGAGCACGGACTGACGCCCCGCGCCCGCGTCCATCACCTCTCCGTCCGGGGCGAGGACCCGATCCGCATGCTCTCGGCCCCCATCCCGGCCACCGCCCACGCCCTGAAGAAGACCGGCCTCTCCATCGACGCCATCGACCTCGTCGAGATCAACGAGGCCTTCGCGCCCGTCGTCCTCGCCTGGCTGAAGGAGACGGGCGCCGACCCGGAGAAGGTCAACGTCAACGGCGGCGCGATCGCCCTCGGCCACCCGCTCGGCGCGACCGGCGTCAAGCTGATGACCACCCTCCTGCACGAACTGGAGCGCACCGGCGGCCGGTTCGGCCTCCAGACCATGTGCGAGGGCGGCGGCCAGGCCAACGTGACGATCATCGAACGGCTCTGATCGGCGGGGGCGACGTCCTTGCTGCCTGTCTTTCTCCCCGGGGGCCCCTCCCCCCCCCCACCCCCCCACCCCACCCCCTGAGTTCAGGCGTCGGCCCGGACCAGCGTCCACAGCACCTCGTCGGCCTGCTTCATCACCCGTTGCACCAGCTCCGCGCACGACGGCAGGTCGTCGATCAGCCCGGCGACCTGCCCGGAGGCCATCACCCCGAGATCCGTCCGCCCGTCCACCATCGACGCCTTGAGCAGCATCGGCGTGTTCGCGGCGAGCAGGACCTGGCTCCAGGTCAGCTCCTTGCCGTGCTTCATGGCGAGGCCGTCGCGGATCATCCGCCGCCAGGTCAGACCGGACAGCCGCCGGAAGCCCGCCGCCCGGCGCACCGCCTGGAACAGGGTTCTCGTACGGCCGGAGTTCTCCAAGGCGTCGACCAGTTCCGTACGGAGCATGCGGTGCGGCATGCCGTCGACCGCCCGCGTGACGGTCACGTCCTTGACCGTCGCCGCCAGATAGGCCGCCTTCACCGCGTCCGGGACTGTCGAGTCCGAGGTGAGGAGGAACCGGGTGCCCATGGCGACACCCGCCGCCCCGTAGGCCAGCGCCGCGACCAGCCCCCGCCCGTCGAAGAACCCGCCGGCCGCCACGACCGGTATGTCCACCGCGTCCACGACCTGCGGCAACAACACGGTCGTCGCCACCTCCCCGGTGTGCCCGCCGCCCTCCCCGCCCTGCACGATCACCGCGTCCGCGCCCCACGCCGCGACCTTCTCCGCGTGCCGCCGCGCCCCGATCGACGGGATCACGACGACCCCCGCCTCCTTCAGCTCGGCGATCAGCTCGGCGGACGGCGCGAGCGCGAAGGACGCGACCCGTACGCCCTCCTCGATCATGATCCGCACCCGGTCACCGGCGTCGGTCGCGTCGGCGCGCAGATTCACCCCGAACGGCTCCCGCGTACGGGACTTGACCTCGCGGATCGCGTCCCGGAGCCGGTCGGTGGTCATGGTCGCGGAGGCGAGGACGCCCAGCGCGCCCGCGTTCGCCGTGGCCGACACCAGACGGGGTCCCGCCACCCAGCCCATGCCCGTCTGCACGATCGGATGCCGGACCCCGACCAGCCGGGTCAGCGCGGTCTCCATCACGAACTCACTTCTCTGCGACGGGAGTCGGCCGGGTCGATCACTTCACGGATCAGCCGCAACTCGTCCGGGGTGGGCTCGCGGGTCCACGGCACCTCGTCCGGGACGACCAGCTCGAAGCCCGTCGCCTCCCGCACCTGCTCCACACCCACCCCCGGATGCAGCGAGGCCAGCCGCATCGAGCGGTCGGGGGTCGCGAAGTCGAAGACACCGAGGTCGGAGACGACCCGGGGGACGCGGTGGAAGCGGGCCGTCCCCGGGTGCTCGGCGACCCGGTCGTACCCCACCCCGCACACCATGTCGACCTTCTCCACGAACACCCGCGGGGAGTGCCGGGGTATCCAGTAACTCGTCGGATTGTTCAGCGTGTTGATCGGCGCCCCGCGCACTCCGAGCAACTGCCGCTTCGGCCGCGCCCAGTCGCCGATACACGAGATGTTCTGGTTGCCGTAGCGGTCTATCTGGCTCGCGCCCATCATCACGTGCCGCCGCCCACCGGACACCAGGGCAAGGTGCTGCCGGTACGGCAACCAGCCCTCCGGTGTCCCGTCCGGGCGGACGAGCATCGCCTCGCCGTCGGTGAGCAGGAGATCCGGCGCGAAGGTGAGCCGGGCCAGCCGCGCGCCGACGGACGGGATCAGGCCCATCGGGCTGGCGAGGATCTCACCGGCGTCGCGCCACGCCTCCGCGCAGGCGATCACGCAGTACTCGGAACGCCGTACGTCCCCACGCGGTACGTCCGTTCGCGAAACGTCCATCACCCTTGCTCCTCCTGCCAGTTCCGCACCGCCGACTCGTAGGCCTGTTCGTCACCGGCCAGGAAGCGTTCGGAGAACTCCGCCCAGGGTGTCGTCGCGTACAGCCGCTGGAAGGCCTCGTCCCTGCCGTGGTCGGGAGCGCATGAGGTGAAGTGGGCGCCGCCGGGGGCCTCGACGACTCCGGTCACGCTCAGCCGCTTCACCAGTAGGGACTGCGGCGGGGCCTCCTTGGTCAACTCGGCCGTGTCCACGATCCGTTCGCAGGAGACATAGGCCGCGTCCGCCGCTTCGCAGAACAGGTCGTCGAAGTACGGGTCCGGGCCCAGGTACTGCCCGTTGCCCAGCCGGTCGGCGCGGTTGACGTGCACCAGGGCCGCGTCCAGCCGCAGCGCGGGCATCGCGACGAACGTCTCCCCGTCCTCGTACGGCGAAGTCACCGTCCGCAGACTGGGGTTGACCCGCATGACGTCCGAGCCGATCCCGGCGCGCACCGGCAGGAACGGCAGCCGGTTCGCCGCCGCGCGCAGGCCCCACATGAACATGGCCTCGTCGACCTCCGTCAACTCGAAGGCTCCGCTCTCGCGTGCCGCGCGGTAGTGCGGTTCGAGGGGGATCGAGTCGAGCGTGACGAACGCGGCCACCAGCTTGCGGATGCGGCCGGCCGCCGCGAGCATGCCGACGTCCGGGCCGCCGTACGAGACGACGGTGAGGTCGGTGATGTCCGAGCGGAGCAGCGCCCGCACCAGGGCCATGGGTTTGCGGCGGGAACCCCAGCCGCCGATGCCGAGGGTCATGCCGCTCGCCAGTCGGGAGACGACCTCGTCGGCGGTCATCGTCTTGTCGGTCACTGCTCACCACCCTCTTTTCCGAACGTGTCACGTACCCGGTCCGCCACCCCGCTGACGTTGGCCTCGAAGGTGAAGCCCTGTTCGAAGCGGTAGCTGCGGCGGACGTCGACGGGGTCGATGCCGTTGATCGCGGACTTGGCGAGGCGGATCAGCTCGCCGTCCTTGGCGGCTATCTCGGCCGCCAACTCCAGGGCGGCGGGCAGGAGTTCACCGCGCGGTACGACCCGCCACACCGAGCCGTGCGCGTGCAGCTCGGCCGCCGTCGCCGTGCGCGAGGTGTAGTACAGGGCGCGCATCAGGTGCTGGGGGACCAGCCGGGCCAGATGCGTGGCGGCGCCCAGCGCGCCCCGGTCCAGCTCGGGCAGGCCGAAGGTGGCGTCCTCGCTCGCCACGATCACGTCCGCGTTGCCGACCAGACCGATGCCCCCGCCCAGACAGAACCCCTGCACGGCCGCGACGACCGGCACCTCGCACTCGTAGACCGCCGCGAACGCCTCGAAGCAGCCCCGGTTCACCCCGACCAGGGCCGACCGCCCTCGCGCCTGTATCTCCTTGATGTCCACGCCCGCGTTGAAGCCCCGCCCCTCGGCCGCCAGCACGACACAGCGGACGTCGGGGTCGCGCCCGGCCGCGCGCACGGCGTCGGCCAGGGCGAACCAGCCGTCCACCGGCAGTGCGTTCACCGGGGGGTAGTCGACCGTGACGACGGCGACGCCGTTTTTTTCGGGTCCCTTTTTCGAGGTCGAGGTGGAGACACCCATGGACGCATCAGCTACCTTTCCACCAAACATTTGTTAGGTGCGAGGCTTCGAAGCTAGCAGCCGGAGAATCCGAGCGGGAGGCCCTGTGGATAACTCGCGCGACCAGTCACTCGCCGGGAGAACCGTCCTCGTCACCGGCGGCACCCGAGGCGTCGGCGCCGGTATCGCACGGGCCTTCGTCGAGGCCGGTGCCGACGTGCTGACCTGCGCGCGCAGACCACCCGAAGACCCGGTCGAGGGAACCGAGTTCAGGCCCCTCGACCTGCGCGACCCCGACGCCGTACGGGAGTTCTTCGGCGCGCTGCCCCGACTCGACGTGCTCGTCAACAACGCGGGCGGCGCGCCGTACCGCCCGCTGGTCGACGCGGAGGCCGAACGGCACGCGCGGATCATCGAGTTGAACCTCCTGGCCCCGCTCACCGCCTCCCTCGCCGCGTACGAACACCTCAAGCGGGCCAAGGGCTCGGTCGTGATGATCGGCAGTGTCAGCGGCAGCCGCCCCTCGCCCGGTTCGGCGGCGTACGGGGCGGCCAAGGCCGGTCTTGAGAACCTGGCCCGTTCGATGGCGGTGGAGTGGGCGCCGGACATCCGCGTCAACACGCTCGTCGTCGGCATGGTCCGCACGGAGCTGTCCCACCTTCACTACGGCGGTGAGGACGCCATCGAGGCCGTCTCCCGGACCGTCCCGCTCGGCCGGCTCGCCGCCCCCTCCGACATCGGCGCGGCGGCGGTCTTCCTGGCCTCCGACGCCGCCGCGTACATCAGCGGGGCCAGCCTTCTGGTGCACGGGGGCGGGGAGCGGCCCGCGTTCCTGGACGCGGCAACTGCCAACAAGGAGAAGTGAGTTGACCGGAGACATGGGTCGACCGGAGAAGTGAGTTGACCGGAGAGGTGAGTTGAAAGTGATGAGCGGAATCTGTGCCGGGCGGGTCGTCGTCGTCACCGGCGCGGGCCGGGGTCTCGGCCGCGCGCACGCCCTCGCCTTCGCCGCCGAGGGCGCCCAAGTCGTCGTCAACGACCTCGGCGTCGGCCTCGACGGCACCCCGGACCCCGACAGCCCGGCCGCACAGGTCGTCGCCGAGATCCGCGCGGCGGGCGGCGAAGCGGTGGCCCACGGCGGTGACATCGCCACGACCGCCGGTGCCGCGTCCCTGGTGACGACCGCGCTGGAGACCTACGGGAGGCTCGACACCCTTGTCAACAACGCGGGTTACCTGCGCGACCGGATGCTCGTCAACCTCGACGAGGACGACTGGGACGCGGTGATGCGCGTTCATCTGAAGGGTCACTTCCTGCCCCTGAAACACGCCGCCGCACACTGGCGTGCGGAGACGAAAGCGGGCCGTACTCCGGTCGCCCGGATCATCAACACCAGTAGCGGAGCAGGGCTGTTGGGCTCGGTCGGGCAGGGCAACTACAGCGCCGCCAAGGCCGGCATCATCGGCCTGACGCTGGTCGCGGCGGCCGAACTGGCCCGCTACGGAGTCCAGGTCAACGCGATCGCCCCCGCGGCACGCACCCGCATGACGGAACACACCTTCGCGGAGACCATGGCCGCACCCGGCTCCGGGTTCGACGTGATGGCGCCGGAGAACGTCTCGCCGTTGGTGGTGTGGCTGGGGTCCGGGGAGGGGGCTGGGGTTACCGGGCGGGTTTTTGAGGCCGAGGGCGGGCGGGTCACTGTGATGGAGGGGTGGCGGGGCGGGCCCAGTATGGACAAGGGGGCGCGGTGGAGTGTGGGTGAAGTGGGGGAGACGGTGCTGAAGTTGTTGGGGGAGGCGGGGGTGCCGGGGGCGGTGTACGGGGCGTAGGTGGTGGGTGGGCGCAGGCCAGGGACGTTCGCAGCGACACCGCTCGCCCGCGTCAACACCCTGAACACACCCGGCACTTCAACCTACGTGTCGCACTCCAGCACCGTCCGGCACAACGAACACCGCGCCCGTACCCGCCCCCGTACCGGCACCCTGATCCGCTGATGACACGTGGGGCAGGGGAACGACACCCGCAAGCTGCCGCCCTGGTCCCCGCTGAAGGCATACGGCACGCCTGACTGCACGCCGGGCCCGTGCCGCCGGTCATGGGCGTACCGGCGCCGCCCGGCCCACCCCGCCGCGGTCAACGGGGGCTGCTGCTCGTCACGCCGGGCCTGCGCCATCCCCTTGACGTACGCCGTGTAGGCCTGCGGGCTGGTGAACCACACGGAGGGATCCTCATCGAAGACCAGGGCACGCTTGGCGAGGACGTACCCGAACTCCTCCGGCGTGAGATAGCCCAGCTTCTGCGAGGACGCCGCGTCCTCCCGGTACGCGTCCAGTAACAGCCACCCCGCGCCCAGATACGTCGCCGCCGTGTCCGTGAGGATCTCGTTCTCGCGGGTGCCGGGGAAGGACAGGTCGAGGCGGTGCAGATAGACGTGCATCACCTCGTGGGCGAGAGCCGCGCCGATGTCCCGCCGATGCGTGCGGAACCGGTCGTTCAACTCGATGAAGTACTCGGGCCCGGCGGTGAGTTCGACGTTCGCGGCATGCGTCATCTCACGGAAGCTGATGATCGGCCGGGCGTCCGGGAGCCGGTAGTGCCGGACCATCTCGCGGGCCACCCGCTGCGCCCCCAGATGCAGGTCGTCCGTGTCGCAGAACGCCACGTCGACGGGGGCCACGCTGGTCGCGAACGTCTGGACGGTGTCGTAGGACAACCGCTTGTAGAGCGCGGTGATGGCGTCCCGCACCGTATCGAGGTGCGGGTAGCCGTGCTCGACCGGTCCGTCGTCCGCCACGTCCACAACCCCCAGAGACGCCCTGAACCCGCATCCACTCTATGCCGACGCGCACGAATGCACGCCCCTGAAATCCCCCTGACAGATCGCGGCCGGGAAGGTTATGCTCCCCGCGATGACGACTCACTCTGTTCACAGAATGGGGGTCCCGTCCGCGCAAGGTGAGTGCTGATGCCTCACACCGCGAACGGGGATTCCCGGCTTTCCTTCTGGCTGCGCGTGCGCGAGTTCGCCGTGCCGCCCTCCATGATCGAGACCGCTACGGTCCGCCGTCGTGCCGGGGACTGGGCAGGCGCCTGTGCCGCCGCCGGTGTCGACATCGATCTCGACCTACGGTCCGTAGCGCGCACCCATGGCCGGGAACTGGCCGCCAGGGTCCGCGCCGATCTCCGCCGACTCGCCCCTGACCTGCTGCGCTGGCATCTGCCGAGGATCGCCCCTGACGGCCTGTTGCGCCCGGGACTGACCCTCACCCTGGCCCGCTACGGGGACGATGCCACGGGCCCGCCGCACCTGGTGGTCCGGACGCCACCGGCCTGGGCGGACGGCGGCCAGCGCATCAGCCTCGCCCTGTGGGACGGCACCCGCCGCGACGCCTACGCCCGTCGGCATCCGCATCCCCGGCCCAGCCGATGGTTCCGCCTCGACCTGCACCGACATCTGTGGGACGCGGGGAGGAGCGGCGAACTGCGGGCCCGGTCCGGAGCGGACCGGCCACCCGGCGACGGACCTCCGCCGATCGCGGATCCGCACAGGGTGCCCGACGTGCGGAACTGCGCCGTCGACCGGTGGGCGGCCGAGGCAGCGATCCTGCTCGACGCGGAGGGCCGTACGACCGGTCCCGTCACGGTACGGCTCGGCTCCCGGCACCGGCTCGCGCTGACCCCGGACCCGGTCGAGGGCACCCCGCGTATCGCACCGGCGCCGACGGACGGCAGCGCCAGCGTGCTGCCGGTCCTCCCCGACGCGGCGACCTGGGTCCTGCCCGACCTGGAACTCCTGCGCACCGGTGAGATCGACGCCGACCGACTCCATCCGCTGGTCGCCGCCGCACTCGTACCGGATCGGCCTCGACCTCAACCGGACGCTTCCGCACGGATGCCGGACCGGGCAGGGGATCCGCACCTGATCGAATGCCGGGGCGCCCAGCACCGGATCGGCCTGGTCGACGGCGTACTGGCACCCCTGGACCACGACCCGGCCGAGATCCGTCGCGAGGAACTGCTGGTCGCGCTGACCGGCACCCCGCTGCCCTGCCTCCAGGCCATCGACGAGGCACACCGCCACCCGGACTGCCTCACCGGCGTCCGCGAACGCCTCATCCACGGCGACACCGCCGGCGCGCTGGCCGTCGTAGAAGGACTGCTCGGTCCTGACGCGGTGCTGCGGGGTGGCGCGCTGCGGGACGAACTGCGGGCGGCGGCCGAACGGCGGCTCGCGTACGGGCTGTTCAGGGCGGGACTGACCGGTCCCGGACCCCGATCCGGCCACTTCTTCCCGGGACTTCCGCGCGCCCAGAAGCTCCGCCCCCGCCGCACCACCAGCCGCTGACCGTACGGGACTTCGGCCCCGCTCTCACCCACGCACGCCTCGTCTCACCCCAACTCGGCCCCAAAGGTGACCACATATGCCCACACGCACCCTGTACGCCGCCCTCAACCCCGCCGACCCCATCCCCTCACCCGCCCAACTCGACGTCGCCGAGGACTTGTTGGCCCTCCTGCGCGACACCACCACCGAACCCCGCCCCGACACCCAGCTGGAGGCCCTCACCCTCGCCGTCGCCGCCGACCTCCCCGTGCTGCTGTGGGGCGAGCCGGGTATCGGCAAGACGGCCGCGCTCACGCAGCTCGCCGCCGCCCTGGACCTGCCGTTGACCACGGTGATCGCCAGCGTGCACGAGCCGTCCGACTTCTCCGGGCTGCCCGTCGTGGGCGACGACCCCGCCGAGCAGGGCGTCCCGATGGCCCCGCCGGACTGGGCCGTACGGCTCGTGCGGGCGGGCCGGGGGCTGTTGTTCCTGGACGAGTTGTCCACCGCGCCGCCCGCCGTGCAGGCCGCGCTGCTGCGGCTGGTGCTGGAGCGGCGGATCGGCGCGCTGCGGCTGCCGCCCGGGGTGCGGATCGTGGCCGCCGCCAATCCGCGGTCCTCGGCGGCGGACGGCTGGGAGCTGAGCCCGCCGCTGGCCAACCGCTTCGTGCACCTTCAGTGGACCCACGACCACGAGGTCGTCGTACGCGGACTCGGTGGCACCTGGCCGCGGGCGACCCTGCCGCGGCTCGATCCGGAGAAGCTGCCCGAGGCCGTGTACTTCGCGCGCCGCGCGGTGTGCGGGCTGCTCACCGGCCGCCCCAAGCTAGTCCACCAACTCCCCGGCAACGAGACGCGGCGCGGCGGCGCCTGGCCGTCGCCCCGGAGCTGGGAGATGGCGATGAGCCTGATCGCGTTCGCGACGGCGGCCGGTTCCTCGCGGGAGGTGCTGTCCCTGCTGGTCAGGGGCACGGTGGGGGACGGTCCCGGACTCGAACTGCTCGCGAGCGTGGACCGGATGGACCTTCCCGACCCCGAGACGTTCCTCGCCGACCCGACGGCCGGCGAACTGCCCGAGCGCGGGGATCTGCGCCAGGCCGTGCTCGACGGTGTGGTGGCCGCCGTCCGCAACCGTCCCGACAGGGCCCGCTGGGACGCGGCCTGGGCGCTGCTGGTGCGGGCGTTGGAGACCGGCGCCCCGGACCTGGTCGTCGTCCCCGCGACCACCCTCGCCTCGTTGCGCCGCGAGGACTGGGACGTGCCCGCGTCCATCGAGCGACTCGCCGGAGTGGTCGCCCTGTCGCGGCGGGCGGACCGCGCCGCCGTCGCCGTGAAGGGCGGCCGGTGAACACGGACACGGTCGCCGCCCTGGACCTCGACAAGCTCTTCGCCGCCCGCCTCTACGCCGCCCGCGTCCGCCCCTACCTCGCCACGGCCCTCTTCGCGCTGCACACGGTCGAGTCGCGGCAGGTACCGACGATGGCCGTCGACCGGCACTGGCGCTGCTACGTCTCACCGGGTTTCGTGGACCGGACGACGGTCGAGGACCTGGCCGGAGTCTGGGTCCACGAGGTGTCGCACCTGCTCCGCGACCACCACGGCCGCAGCGACCGGGTCGCCCGCGAGCGGGGACTGACCGGCCCGGGGGAGCGGTTGCGGATGAACATCGCCGCCGACTTCGAGATCAACGACGACGTGTTCGGCGACGGCCTGGTCGTTCCCCAAGGCGCGGTCCTGCCGGGGTCGTTGGGGCTGCCCGACGGGAACCTGATGGAGGACTACCTGCGCTGGTTCCAACTCGGGCCGCGCACCCAGGAGTTGGCGTGGCTGGACTGCGGCAGCGGCGCCGACGGGCTCGACCGGGACTGGGACCTGGGCGCGGACGGCGCGCAGGGGCTGAGCGAGCAGCAGCGCGACGCCGTCCGCTTCCGGGTGGCCCAGGGCATCACCGGCCGCCCCGGCAGCGCCCCCAGCGGGTGGCGGCGGTGGGCGGAGGAGGCGTTCCATCCGCCGCAGCCCTGGCGGCAGTTGCTCGGCGCCGCGGTCCGCTCGGCGGTCTCCGCTCCCGGCGCGGGCGAGGACTACGTCTACGGCAGGCCCTCGCGCCGCTCGGCGGCGCTGCCCGGCGTCGTGCTGCCGAGCCTGCGCCGCCGGCCGCCCCGGGTGTGCGTGGTCATCGACACCTCCGGGTCGGTCAGCGACGCCGAGTTGGGCAGCGCGCTCCTCGAAGTCGCCGCGATCTCAAGGGCGGTGGGCGGCCGCCGCGACCTGGTCACCGTGGTGCCGTGCGACGCGGCGGCCCAGGTCGCGCACCCGCTGTGCCGCGCCGAGGGCATTCCCCTGCTGGGCGGCGGCGGTACGGACCTGCGCACCGGCTTCGCCAAGGCGCTGAGCACCCGGCCCCGGCCCGACGCGGTCGTGGTCCTCACCGACGGCCAGACCAGCTGGCCGGACACCCGACCGCCCTGCCGGACGGTGGTGGGGCTCTTCCCGCGCCGGTACGAGACCGGGGAGTACGCCGAGGACGACCCCGACTACGTGCCGGACACACCGCCCGACTGGGCGCGGGTGGTCGAGATCGGGTCCGTACCCGTCGCCCGGTGATGCCCTAGATGCCCTAGACGTCCTAGACGCCCTTCAGCGTGAGGGGCGACTCCGAAAGGGACGGCGCCTCTTGAAGCTCCAGCACCCACACCTCGTTCCCGCCCTCCCGCAGGACGGCACCGGGGACGTACAACTCCCGTTGCGGTCCCGCCGACCAGTACCGCCCCAGACTGAACCCGTTGACCCACACGAACCCCCGTGTCCAGCCCGGCAGTTCGAGTACGGCGTCCCCGGCGCCGCGCACCTCGACGGTGCCGCGGTACAGCCCGGGGGAGCCGTCCGAGGACAGCTCCCGCACCTCGCGCAACGGAACGCCCTCGATGTCGTCCAGCGCGTCCAACCGCAGCCCACGCGCGCGTACGTCGTGCAGGTACTGCCGCTCGTGCAGCAGCCCCCCGGTGATCCCCTTCGCCTCCCCGAGCCGCGGCCCGTAGTTGACCCTCCCCAGGGACTCCACCCACACCTGCACACGCGCGTGCCCGGCGACGGGCTCCTTGAGCTGCTCGTCGCCCTCCATGAGGACCCCGGCCCGCTCCCCGTCGACGTACACCACCGCCAAGTCCCGCAGTCCGCGCGCGATCAGCGGGCAGGGCGCGCGCGGTCCCGGAACGGTCACTTCGTAGCGGACGATTCCGCGGTCCACGTCCAGTTCCTCGAAGGTCGGCGGCACCGGGCCCTCCGTCTCCGGCCCACCGCGTGCCTCCAGTACGTCGGCCAGAGGCGCCCAGCCCGTCAGGCCCACCTCGGCCGGGGCGCCCAACGACGCGGGTGCGGGCGGGAGTTCGGGCAGCGGGCCGTCGGCGTAGGCGGCCAGCACCTCGCGGAAGCGCCAGAACTTGTCCGTGGGGCGCCCGTACTCGTCGATCGGCGCGTCGTAGTCGTACGACGTCACGTCGGGCTCCAACGGCCCCTCGTGCAGGGCGCCGCCACCCCGGTTCGCGCCCGCCCAGCCGGCGAAGTTGGTGCCGCCGTGCGCCATGTAGAGGTTGACCGACGCGCCGCACTCCAGGATCTCCCGCAGGGCCGCCGCCGCGTCCTCGGCATCGCGTACGACGTGCTCGCCGCCCCAGTGGTCGAACCAGCCGCACCAGAACTCCGCGCACATCAGCGGCCCTTCGGGGCGATGCCGGCGCAGCGCATCGAAGGCGTCGCGCGCATGGGACCCGAAATTCACCGTCGCGAGGACACCGGGGACCGAACCACCGCTCAGCATGAAGTCCTCGGGACCGTCCGAGGTGAACAGCGGGACGGTGACGCCCACGTCGCGCAACAGCTCCTCCACACGCCGCAGATACACCGCGTCGGAGCCGTAACTGCCGTACTCGTTCTCGATCTGCACCATGATCACCGGGCCGCCGCGGTCGAGCTGCCGGGACACGACCTCGGGCAGCAGCTGCCGGAACCAGCGCTCCAGGTGACCCAGGAAGCGTTCGTCACGCGTACGCGCGCGTGCCCCCAGTTCGCCCGTCAGCCAGTGCGGCAGCCCGCCGTTCTCCCACTCCGCGCAGATGTACGGCCCCGGGCGCACGATCGCCCACAGGCCCGCCTCCCGCGCCGCGTCCAGGAACCTGCCCAGCGCCTGTACGTCCCGGAAGTCGCCCGGCGCCGGCTCGTGCAGGTTCCACGGGACGTACGTCTCCACGCAGTTGAGGCCCATCGCCCGCAGCATCGCCAGCCGGTGCCCCCAGCTCGCCTCGTGCACCCGGAAGTAGTGCAGTGCCCCGGACAGCAGCCGCACCGGCCGTCCGTCCAGCAGAAAGTCCCTGTCGCCCACCGTGAACTCACTCATACCGACGACTCTCACCCCTTGGCGCCGATCACGTCCATGGACAAAGATCACCGCTACTTGGACCGAGCGGACCGAGCACTGTGTGAGGAGGCGCCGATGTACCACACCTGGATGCGTTTCTTCACGCCCACACCCGCCCACCACCGCCTCGGCCTCGCCTGCCTCGGCGTCGGCCTCCAGTACGGCGCCCTGCCCACCGTCGGCCCCCGCACCCTCGACCACCACGTCGCCGTCGTGATCAGCGCGGGCGGCGGCTGGTACCTGAGCCCCGACGGCCGCCGTACGACCGTCACCGCGCCCGCGCTGCTGTGGCTCACCCCCGGCGTGCCGCACCACTACGCGCCCGACCCCGGCGGCGGCTGGGACGAGGGGTTCGTCGACTTCACCGGGCCCGCGACGACGACGTACACCGAACTCGGCTACATCGAGCCGGAGCGGCCCGTGGTGGCCCTCTCGGACGCGACGGGACCCCGCGCGGTCATCGGGCGCATGGCCCGCGCCGCGCGGCGCGGCAACCCCCTCCTGGAGGTGGAGACCGGCGCCGCCGTCCACGAACTCCTGGTCGCCCTGCGCCGCGCCCGCGCCGACCTCGCCCCCGACGGCGACCCGGTCCTCCAGGCCCTCGCCCGGGACGCCTGCCTGCCGCTGACCGTCGCCGACCACGCGGCCCGGCACGGCATGACCCCCGCCGCCCTGCGCGCCGCCGTCCGCCAGGGCGCCGGATGCAGCCCCAAGGACTACCTCCTCGGCATCCGCCTGGGCCGCGCCAAGGAACTCCTCGCCGCCACCGAACTCCCGGTCGCCGCCGTCGCCCGCCGTGTCGGCTACGACGATCCCGCCTATTTCAGCCGCCTGTTCACCCGCCGCGTCGGCATGCCACCCGTCCGCTTCCGCGCCCAGCAGGGCCGCACCGTCCCCGGCGGCTGGAGCGACCAGGTCCCCGATCCGGCCGATCCACCGATCATCGAGTGGCCGCACGCCCCATAGGGCCGACGATCGAGTGGGCGCATGCCATATGGGGCTGACAGCTGAGTGGCCGCACGCCACGTGGGTCCGACGACCGAGTGGGCACATGCCACACAGGCGCACACCACACAGGGGTCGAACATCGAGTGGTCGCACGCCACGTAGGGTGGTCGCCCATGACCACCAGCACCAACGGAACCGGTGACGTCGACCCCGCCGTGCGCGAGGAGCTCGTCCGGCTGCGCGACAGCATCGACAACATCGACGCCGCCGTCGTCCACATGCTCGCCGAACGCTTCAAGGCCACCCAGCAGGTCGGCGTCCTCAAGGCCACCCACCGGCTGCCGCCCGCCGACCCGGCCCGCGAGGCCCGCCAGATCGAACGCCTCCGCGCGCTGGCCGAAAGCGCCAAGCTGGACCCGGCGTTCGCTGAGAAGTTCCTGAATTTCATCATCGGCGAGGTGATCCGCCACCACGAGCGCATCGCGGAGGACGCCGTGAACGGCGGTTCACCCACGGCGAACTGACCTCGCACGTCCGGTAAGGGGCGTGACAGCGGGGCGAGTTCGGGGCCATGCTGCGCTGTGCACCGCTTGTGCACTCCATGTCAGCCGACGGGCACGCCCCGTCATCACCTGCGTCATAAGCTGGTTGTCCCACGCGGGAGGGACGTCGGGCCATGCCGTCGGATGCCGAGATCCTCATCGTCGACGACCATGAGGACACGCTGTACGCGCTGGAGAGCGCCCTGGCCCCGCTGGGCTACCGGCTCGCCCGCGCCACCAGCGGCGACGAAGCGCTCAAGCAGGTGCTCCGCGGCAGGGTCGGCCTCCTCGTGCTCGACGTGCGCATGCCCGGCGTCAGCGGCCTGGACGTCGTCCGCTACCTGCGCCGCCTGGAGCAGACCCAGCACATCCCCGTCCTCCTCCTCACCGGCTTCGGCCCCGACCCCGAGACGACCGCCGCCGCCTTCACCCTCGGCGTCGCCGACCTCGTGATGAAACCCGTCGACCCCTGGGCCCTGCGCACCAAGGTCCGCTACCTCTACGACGCCCACCAGCGCCATCGGGCCCTCGAAGAGGAGGTCCGCGAACTCCGCGCCCTCCTCAAGGACCCGCCCGCCCCTCGCGCGGCCCTGCCCCACCCGGACGCGCGCGTGCCCTACCAGCGCGACGCCCAGAACACCGCACCCGCACCCACGGCCACCCCTGCACCCGCGCCCGACCGGACATAAGCCGCGTACGGAACCACCTCTGTGCCACGTCGGTGCCATCAGGCAGCATGTCCTGCATGTCCGTACTGACGCGCGACGAAGCGCAGACCCGTGCCAGGCTCCTCGACGTCCACCGCTACACGATCGAACTCGATCTGACGACGGGCGACGACACCTTCGACTCCCGCACCGTCATCGCGTTCACCGCTCGCGCGGACGCGGACACCTTCGTCGAGCTCAAGCCCGCCGAGCTGCGCTCCGTCACCCTCGACGGCCGCCCCCTCGACCCCGAGCACCTCGTCGAGAACCGGCTCCCGCTGCCCGGACTCAACGCCGGCGAGCACGAACTGCGCGTCGACGCGAGCATGCGCTACTCCCGCACCGGCGAGGGCATGCACCGCTTCACCGACCCCACCGACGGCGAGACCTACCTCTACACCCAGCTCTTCATGGAGGACGTCCAGCGCGTCTTCGCCGCCTTCGACCAGCCCGACCTCAAGTCCGTCTTCGACCTCTCCGTCAAGGCCCCCGAAGGCTGGACCGTCCTCGCCAACGGCATCACCGAACACCTCGGCGAAGGCCGCTGGCAGGCCGCCCCCACCCCCCTCATCTCGACCTACCTCGTCGCGGTCGCCGCCGGCCCCTGGCACTCGGTCCGCACCGAACACCGCGGCCTGCCCTTCGGCATCCACTGCCGCCGCTCCCTGGCCCCCCACCTCGACGCGGACGCCGACGAGATCCTCGACATCACCCGCCAGTGCTACGACCGCTACCACGAGAAGTTCGAGGAGCCCTACCCCTTCGACTCCTACGACCAGGCCTTCGTCCCCGAGTTCAACGCGGGCGCCATGGAGAACCCCGGCCTGGTCACCTTCCGCGACGAGTTCATCTACCGCTCCGCCGTCACCGACACCGAGCGGCAGACCCGCGGCATGGTCATCGCCCACGAGATGGCCCACATGTGGTTCGGCGACCTCGTCACCCTCCAGTGGTGGGACGACATCTGGCTGAACGAGTCCTTCGCCGAGTACATGGGCTACCAAACCCTCACCGAGGCCACCCGCTTCACCGACACCTGGACCGACTTCGGAGTCGTCCGCAAGGCCTGGGGCTACGACGCCGACCAGCGCCCCTCCACCCACCCCGTGGCCCCCGAGAACGTCGACGACACCGCCTCCGCCCTCCTCAACTTCGACGGCATCTCGTACGCCAAGGGCGCCTCCGCGCTACGGCAGTTGGTGGCCTGGCTCGGCGAGAAGGACTTCCTCGCCGGCATCAACACCCACTTCGCCCGCCACAAGTTCGCCAACGCCACCCTCGCCGACTTCATCGACTCCCTCGCCTCGGGCACCGAACGCGACGTCCACGCCTGGGCCGACGCGTGGCTGAGCACGACGGGCGTGGACACCCTCACCCCCACCATCACCCGCGCGGACAACGGCACGTACACCCTGCTCGTCGACCGCGCGGGCAGCCGCCCGCACCGCATCGCCGTCGGCCTCTACGACCAGGACCTGGGCGACACCAACCGCCTCGTCCTGCGCGAGCGCCTCGACCTCGACGTCCCGCAGACCGAACCCCAACCCCTCGGCAAGCGCCCGGCGTTGCTCCTCCTCAACGACGGCGACCTCACCTACGCCAAGGTCCGCTTCGACCCCGACTCCTTCGAGGCCGTCCGCACCAGCCTCTCCGGCCTCCCCGAACCCCTCACCCGCGCGGTCGTCTGGAACGCCCTGCGCGACGCGGTCCGCGACGGCGAACTCCCCGCCTCCGCCTACCTGGACGCCGCCCGCGCCCACCTCCCGCACGAGACGGACCTCGCCCTCGTCCAGGGCGTCCTCGCCTTCGCCTCCGCGCAGGTCACCGACCGCTACCTCACCCCCGAGGCCCGCCCGGTCGCCCTCGCGACCCTCACCGCCCTGTGCCGCGACCTCATCCGCCGCACCGAGGACGGCTCGAACCCCGGCCTGCGCCTCATCGCCGTACGCCACTTCATCGACGTCGCCGCCCACCCCGACACCATCGCCGCCTGGCTCACCGAAGGCACCGTCCCCGGCGGCCCCGAACTGGACCCCGAACTCCGCTGGCGCGTCCTGTCCCGCCTCGCCGTCCTCGGCGCCACCGACGAGCCCGCGATCGCCGCCGAGCTGGAACGCGACCCGTCCGCCACCGGCCAGGAAGGCGCCGCCCGCTGCCGGGCCGCCCTCCCCGACCCCGAGGCCAAGCGCACGGCCTGGGAGGCGATGTTCACCACGGACGACCTCTCCAACTACCTCTTCACCGCGACGGCCCAGGGCTTCTGGCAACCCGAACAGGCCGACCTCGTACGGGAGTACGTGCCCCGCTTCTACACGGACGCGGTAGCCCTCGCCGCCCGCCGGGGCCCCGCCATGGCCGACGCCGCCGGCCGCTGGGCCTTCCCCACCCACGCCGTCGACCCCGAAACCCTCCGCCTCGGCGAGGAGTGCCTCCGCGACGCCGACCTCACCCCGTCCCTGCGCCGCAAGCTGGTCGACCAACTCGACGACCTGGAGCGGGCGTTGCGGGTGAGGGGGGCGTAGTCCCAGCCAACGCCCACACCAACACCAGGCACTGAACAGCACCCTTCACCGGCACTGAACAACACCCTTTCGGGTTCCGATCGTTGTTCTCCCCGGGCGCGTCGACCCATCCAGGTACAAGCTGGAACTCCCCATGCCACGCGCCCCGGAGGACAGCATGAGCAGCGCACCCCTCGCCTCAGGCCCCGAAGGACCCGACGCCCTGCGGCCGTTGCTCGACACCGTCCTCGACGCCCTCGGCACCGGACGCCGGGCCCGCGGCGGCCCGTTCCCCGCGGGCGGCCCCGACGCGGTCGCCGCCCGCATGAGGGACGCCGTAGGGGACGTACTCCCGGACGACGGCGACCCCGACGCCCTGCGCGCCCTCGTGCACGCGCTGGCGGAAGGCGCCGCCGACCCCGCGGACCCGCTGTGCGCGGCGCACCTGCACTGCCCGCCGCTCGCCGTGGCCACCGCCGCCGACCTCGCCGTCAGCGCGCTGAACCCCTCGCTCGACTCCTGGGACCAGGCCCCCGCCGCCTCCGCCCTCGAAGCCCTCGTCACCCGCACCCTCGCCCACGAGATCGGCCTCGCCGACGCCCTCGTCACCACCGGCGGCACCGAAGCCAACCAACTCGCCCTCCTCCTCGCCCGCGAAGCCAACGGCGGCAGCGTGCGGTTGGTCTGCGGAAGCAACGCCCACCACTCCCTGCCCCGCGCCGCCTGGCTCCTCGGCCTGCCCGACCCCGTCGTCGTCCCCGCCCCCGCCGGCACCCTCGACCCGGCCGCCCTCGACGAAGCCCTCACCGCACTGCCGGGCCCCCGCGGCTCCGTCCTGGTCGCCGCCACCGCCGGCACCACCGACGCCGGACTCATCGACCCGCTGCCCGAGATCGCCGGCCTGTGCGCCGCCCACGGCGCCCGCCTCCACATCGACGCCGCCTACGGCGGAGGCCTCACCTTCAGCGACCGCCACCGCGACAAACTCGCCGGCCTCGACCGCGCCCACACCGTCACCCTCGACCTGCACAAACTCGGCTGGCAGCCCGTCGCCGCCGGCCTCCTCGCCGTACGCCACCCCCGCGACCTCGCCGCCCTCACCCAGCGCGCCGACTACCTCAACGCCGACGACGACACCGAAGCGGGCCTGCCCGACCTTCTCGGCCGCTCGATGCGCACCACCCGACGCCCCGACGTCCTCAAACTCGCCGTCACCCTGAAAACCCTCGGCCGCACCGGACTCGGCACCCTCGTCGACCAAGTCTGCGCCCGCGCACGGGAGTTCGCCGCCATGGTCCACAACCACCCCGGCTTCGACCTCTACGACCCGCCCGTCATCAGCACCGTCCTGTTCCGGCCCGCCGACGCCACCGACGACGCCGTGGCCGCCGTACGCCGTCAACTCCTCACCGACGGACGGGCCGTCCTCGGCCGGGCCGCGCTCGACGGCCGGCTCTGGCTCAAGGTCACCCTCCTGAACCCCCACACCCGGCCCGACGACCTGGCCGCCCTCCTGAAACTGGTGGAAGGAAACACCCCCCGATGAGCCACCCCCCGACGGGTCACCCCCAGACCCCCAACCCCCCACGCCAAGAACCCGAAGCACCCCGCGACCTGGTCGGCATCGGCATCGGACCGTTCAACCTCTCGCTGGCTGCCCTCGCCCACCCCCTCACCGAACTCGACACCGCCTTCTACGAACAGCGCCCCGGCTTCGACTGGCACCCCGGCCTCCTCATCGAGGGCGCCACCGTCCAAGTCCCCTTCCTCGCCGACCTGGTGACCCTCGCCGACCCCGCCAGCCCCTGGTCCTTCCTCAACTACCTCAGGGCCCGCGACCGGCTCTTCCCCTTCTACTTCGCCGAGCGCTTCCACATCCAGCGCGCCGAGTACGACGCCTACTGCCGCTGGGTCGCGGGCAGCCTCCCCGGACTCCACTTCGGCCACCAGGTCGACGCCGTCCGCTTCAACCCCGAACGCGACGTGTTCGAGGTCGACTTCACCCAGCTCGACAGCGACGGAGAAGCCGAAGCACTCGGCCGGACGTACACGAAGAACATCGTCCTCGGCGTCGGCACCGCCCCCTACGTCCCCGACCCGCTCAAGCCCCTCGTCGAAGCCCCCGGCGTCCCCGTCATCCACGCCGCCGACTACCTCGCCCACCGCGAAACGTTTCTCGCCGCCGACCACATCACCGTCATCGGCTCGGGCCAGACCGGCGCCGAGGTCTTCCTCGACCTGCTCCGCCACCGCCCCGCGGGACGCGAGAAACTCCACTGGATCGGCCGCAGCGAGGCCTTCGCCCCCATGGAGTACTCCAAGCTCGGCCTGGAGCACTTCACCCCCGACTACACCCGCTACTTCCACGCCCTCGCCGAACCCGTCCGCGACCGCCTCGTCACCGCACAGTGGCAACTCCACAAGGGCATCGACACCGACACCATCGCCGCCATCCACGACGAGCTCTACCGCCGTACGATGCACGGCGGTTGGCCCGACGCCGTCCTCACCCCCGGCGTCCGCGTCCGCACCGCCGGCCGCATCGCGACCACCAAGGTCGAGCTCCACCTGGAACACCTCCAGCAGAACACCCGCTCCCGTCTCACCACCGACGCCGTCGTCCTCGCCACCGGCTACCGCGAACGCCCCCTCGGCCGCATCCTCGCCGGACTCGACCCCTACCTGCGCCGCGACAGCGCCGAACGCCCGCGCGTGGACGACCAGTTCAGGCTCGTCCTCGACCCCTGCGTCACCGGCTCCGGCTGCCAGGTCTACGTCCAGAACGCCGAACTCCACACCCACGGCGTCGGCGCCCCCGACCTCGGCCTCGCCGCCTGGCGCAGCGCCACCATCCTCAACTCCCTCACGGGCAAGGAGCCTTACCCCCTCCCCGGCCGAACGGCCTTCACCACGTTCGGTCTCGACCCGCAGGCCCACATCCCCCCGGCCCGCCAGGCCACCCGCACCCTCACCCCACTCGTAGAACACTAGGAAGGGGCCCGGCGGCGACCAGAGCCGCCGGGCCCCCAGAAGACGAGCTCAGGAACCGGCTCAGAAAACCGGCGTCCCGTTCCGCGTCAACTTCCAGTCCACCGAGGCGAAGTCGGCCGGATCCAGCACACCCTTCGCGGTCACCCACTCCGCGATCCGCGTCCGGATCTCCGTCGACTCCGACCACACCTCGGTCGCCGACGCCACATGCGGGAACGCACCGCCGCCGTTCGCCCGGTAGTTGTTCACCGCCAGCACGAACTGCTGCGCGTCGTCCAGCGCCGCACCGTTGTAGGTGAGGTTCTTGATCCGCGAACCCGCCGCCTGCGCGACGTCGATGTCGTACGAGAACCCCGACACGTAGTCGTAGTTGTAGTCCGGGCGGCCGTTCGCGTTCGTCAGCTTCTCCGTGTCGATCACCGCGTCGGCGGCCGTCTGCACGAAGTACTGCGCCGAGTACTCCAGGTACGCCCGCACCTGAGCACCCGTCAGCAACTTCGCGACCAGCGTGTTGTCGTACACGTACAGACCCGACAGATCCCGGATCGTCACGTTGCCCGCCGGGATCTCCGAGGTCCGCGAGAACGGCGACGCCTGCGCGATCACCGGCAGCGACGCGTACGCCGTCCCCGCCAACGCGGTCTTCACCACGTCTTCTTGGACCTTGGTGATCAGGTCGATGATCGGCGCGTCCTTGTACCGCGCGTCGACCGTCGTCAGCGTCGCCGTCGCCGTACCGACCACCTGGTTGACGTACTCCACGACCAGCGCGTGCTCGTCCTTCAGCAACCGCGTGATCTTCGGATCGTCCGCGACCGTCTTCGCGTCCCGCAGCGACGCCGCCACCGACTCGACCGTCCAACGGCCCTTATCGAAGACCAACTCGAAGTCGAACACGCTCAACCGCTCGGCGAAGCACAGCGGTTCGGACAGCACGACCGTCTTGCCCGTCGCCGTGTTCGTGACCTTCAACTCCGGGATCTCCACGTGCGCGTGGCCCACGAGGATCGCGTCGATCCCCGGCACCTGCTGCGCGACGAGCGCCGCCGAGTTCTCCACGTACGGCAGCTGGTCACCGTACGACGACGTCCCCGACGACCCGGAGTGCGCCGACACGACGACGACATCCGCCCCCATCGACTTCAGCTTCGGCACCCACTTCGCCGCCTGCTCCTCAAGACCCGGGAACGTCAACTTCCCCTGCACGTACGCCTTGTCCCAGATCGCGATACCCGGGTTCGTCAGCCCCAGCACCGCCACCTTCACCGGCGGAGCGCCCGGCACCTGGAACTTCTTGATGAAGTACGGCGGGAACGCCGGCTTCAGCGTCTTCGCGTCCAGCGCGTTCGCCCCGAGCAGCGGGAAACGGCACTGGTCCTCGAACTTCCGCAGCGTCTCGATGCCGTAGTTGAACTCGTGGTTGCCCAAAGCCGCCGCGTCGTACCCGATCGCGTTCATCGCCTGCGCCATCGGGTGCACCGGACCGCCCTTGGCGGTGATCGGGTCCACCTTCGCGAAGTAGTACGTCAGCGGGGTGCCCTGGATCGTATCGCCCGCGTCCAGCAGTAGCGTGTTCCGCCGCCCCTTCTCCTGGCGGATCTGGTTCACCAGGGTCGACACCCGCGCCAGCCCCATCGCGTTGCCCTTGGCGTCGGAGTACTCCGCGTCCTTGAAGTAGTCCCAGTTGAAGACATGCCCGTGCAGATCCGTCGTCCCCAGCACGGTCAGCGAGTACCGCTTCGGGTGCCGGCCCGGCTTCTTCCTCTCCGCGGCCTGCGCCGCCGGAGCCGCCGCCGCACCGGCCAGCGCGACCCCCGCACCCGTCACGGCGGACTTCTTCAGGAACTTCCGGCGGTTCAAGGGCATGTCTGGCTCTCCTCGGGAAACGGTCAACGACGCGCGTAGATTCTTACTCGCTTCTTACCGCACGCGACAGATCCCGCAGGTTTCGATCTGATGACCACCAGACCGCACACCTGACAGAGTGGGACGTATGACCACCCCCACCCCGGACGACCACCAACCCCCCGTCCCCTACGGCACCCCCGACGCCCCCCGCATCGCCGTCCGCGGCGAAGCCCGCCTCGAAGTCGACCCCGAGATCGCCCGCATCGGCATCACCGTCGCCGCCCGCGGCACCGACCGCCGCACCGCCCTCGACGACCTCACCCGCCGCAACGCCACCGTCCTCGACCTGGTCAAGAGCTACGGCGAAGCCGTCGAACGCCTGGAGACCGGCGGCTTCTCCATCACCCCCGAACTCACCAAACACGGCCGCGGCGAACGCGTCCACCGCTACCACGGCAGAGTCAACGTCACCGCCGAACTCACCGACTTCACCGCCCTCGGCGAACTCACCACCCGCCTCGCCGACCTCGACCTCACCCGCGTCGACGGCCCCTGGTGGGCCCTGCGCCCCGACTCACCCGTCCACCGCAAAGCCCGCCAGCAAGCCGTCCACGAAGCCGTCCAACGCGCCCGCGAATACGCCGAAGCACTCGGCACGACCCTGGCCGCACTGGTCGAGCTGGCCGACATCGGCGCCGAGAACGCCCAGACCTACGCGGCACCCGCGGGCCGCATGCGCTCCCGAGCCCTCATGGGCGGAGCCGCCGAGGACACCGCCGCCGCGCCCCTCGACCTCGAACCCGAACGACAACAGGTCTACGCCCAGGTCAACGCACGCTTCACGATGACACCCCCGCGCCTATGAGCCGAGCCTTTGATTCGACCATTCGAACGCTCATTGGAGCAGCCCGCCGCACATTCAAGCCTTGTCAATAACCCTTCACCCAAAGGTTGTTGAGTAGTCATGCACGGCCAATTCCCTACCCGCCGGTAAGGCCTAGGCTCAAACCATGCGCCGAGTAAAAATCGTCTGTACATTGGGCCCCGCCACCGACTCGTACAACCAGATCAAAGCCCTGGTCGAAGCCGGAATGGACGTAGCCCGCTTCAACCTCAGCCACGGCACCCACGCCGAACACGAGGAGCGCTACCAGCGCGTGCGGAAGGCCGCCGAGGAGACCGGCCGCAGCGTCGGAATGCTCGCCGACCTTCAAGGTCCGAAGATCCGACTCGGCCGCTTCACCGAAGGACCCGTACTCCTTGAACGCGGAGACACCTTCACCATCACCGTCGAAGAGGGCGCCGAGGGCGACCGCCAGACCTGCGGCACCACCTACGCGGGCCTCGCCGCCGACGTCACCACCGGCGAACGCATCCTCGTCGACGACGGCAAGGTCTGCCTCGAAGTCACCGCCGTCGACGGCCCCCGCGTCCACACCAAGGTCGTCGAAGGCGGCATGGTCTCCGACCACAAAGGCCTGAACCTCCCCGGAGTCGCCGTGTCCGTCCCGGCCCTCTCCGACAAGGACGAGGCCGACCTCCGCTGGGCGCTGCGCGCGGGCTTCGACGTCATCGCCCTCTCCTTCGTCCGCAGCGGCAAGGACATCGACGACGTCCACCGCATCATGGACGAGGAGGGCCACCGCCTCCCCGTCATCGCCAAGGTCGAGAAACCCCAGGCGGTCGAGGCCATCGACGACATCGTCGCCGCCTTCGACGGCATCATGGTCGCCCGCGGCGACCTCGGCGTGGAGATGCCCCTCGAACAGGTCCCGATCGTCCAGAAGCGCGCGATCAAACTGGCCAAGCGCAACGCCAAGCCGGTCATCGTCGCCACCCAGATGCTCGACTCGATGATCGAGAACTCCCGCCCGACCAGGGCGGAAGCCTCGGATGTGGCGAACGCCGTGATCGACGGCACGGACGCGGTGATGCTCTCCGGCGAGACCAGCGTCGGCAACTACCCCATCGCGACCGTCACCACCATGGCCCGCATCGTCGAGGCCGCCGAGGAGGACATCCTCGCCAAGGGCCTGCCCCCGCTGACCGAACGCAACAAGCCCCGCACCCAGGGCGGCGCCGTGGCCCGAGCGGCCGCCGAGATGGGCGACTTCCTCGGCGCGAAGTTCCTGGTGGCCTTCACCCAGTCCGGCGACACCGTCCGCAGGTTGTCGCGCTACAGGTCCCCCATCCCCGTGATGGCCTTCACCCCCGACCCGGCCACTCGCGCCCAACTCACCCTCACCTGGGGCGTGGAGACCATCCTCGGCCCCCAGGTCGACTCCACCGACGCGATGGTCGACCAGGTCGACGAACTCCTCCTCAAGCACGGCCGCTGCCAGAAGGGCGACATCGTCGTCATCACCGCGGGCTCACCCCCCGGAGTGGCCGGCTCGACGAACCTCGTCCGCGTCCACCACGTCGGCGAGGACGACAGCCCCAAGTAGCGCGAGAGCGACGCGGTGAGCAATATGACGTCCCCGGACATCTGAATCACCCTCAATTCCTTCCCGGCCACCGAGAAGAGCGGCGGCGAATAGGAGAACGCCCTCGCGGACGAATGCGCGGGCTTTCGCCAAATCCCCTTCGCGTTATGGCTGATGGACTCGTAATGACCCCGGTTCGCCCACATCTCGGCGGGCGGGGTCAGTGTTTGGGGCCTACGTGGGTGTCCATGAGGGCGACTGAGGATTTGCGGGCGACGGAGACGTTGTAGGCGTTCGCCCGCTTCCAGTTGACGCCGACCTTGTCGAGGGTGTCGGTGTAGAGCCGCCTGATGTCCGTTGAGAGGTTGGTGAAGAAGTACCGGGGATATTCGTAGCGCTTTGTCTCACCGCCTACGAGGCGGGTCGTCCAGTTGGTGACACGGCAGCCGTCGGAGTGGACGAGGCCTCGGATGAACTCCCAGGGATGGGCGTCGACGATGTCCTGCTGCCAGGGTTCGAGGGCGATTCTGCGGTTGTGCTTCACGCCGGGTCCGTGCTGGGGGAAGAGGTGGGGCCAGTGCCGGTAGTAGCTGGTCACCATGACGTAGCCCTCCTTCTGGAGTGAGAAGACGCCGATGCCGGCGCACCTTCGCCATGGCCTCGCGGCACAGTTGGATGAGCCCGGGCCACGCGTCGGCGCACGCGATCCTGAGGTAGTGGCCGGTGCCGCGAGGGTGGGCGCTGATGCAGCCGTCGCCGAGGTGGAGGCCCAGGAGGTAGGCGTAGGCCTGATGGTCGGCAGGTGGCCCGAGGGCCGGGGTCGCGATGCTGGGCAGGGAGTCGGTCCTGCCAGGAGCGGATCGTGGCGCGTGAGATGCCGGTCTCGCGGCTTACGGAGTTCAGGCTGCGGCCCTGTTCGAGCAGGGCGAGCGCTCGCTTGCGTGTGCTGATGTCGTACATGTGGACACGCTGCGGGAGTGATCTTCGTGACACGCAACAAAAGCGGAGGTTCACGCGAACGCGAACCTCCGCTTTAAATGTTTGCCTTCGATTTGAAGGAAAAGTGCCCCGAGTCGGATTCGAACCGACGCTGGATGGGTTTTGAATCCATGGCCTCTACCGCTGGGCTACCGGGGCCCCTTTGAAACGAAGGTCAGCGGTCTCCCGCTGTGCCCCCACCTTATCGCAGCTAGGTAGGCTCTTGTCAGCACTACCCCCGTGCCCTGAACGAGGAGCCCCCGTGACCGCCCCCGAGTCGCCCCAGCCCGTAGACGCGCCCGACGACGACAAGTCGCACGTGCCTCCGCTGACGACCCGTGTCGTCATCGCCGAGGACGAGGCCCTGATTCGGCTCGATCTCAAAGAGATGCTCGAAGAAGAGGGGTACACCGTCGTCGGTGAGGCCGGTGATGGTGAGCAGGCCGTCGAGCTGGCCCGTGAGCACAAGCCCGACCTGGTCATCCTCGACGTGAAGATGCCCAAGCTGGACGGCATCTCCGCCGCCGAGAAGATCGCCGAAGAGGGCATCGCGCCCGTACTGATGCTCACCGCCTTCTCGCAGCGCGACCTCGTCGAGCGGGCCAGGGACGCCGGTGCGATGGCGTACCTGGTGAAGCCCTTCAGCAAGAGTGACGTCGTGCCCGCGATCGAGATGGCCGTCTCGCGCTTCACGGAGCTCAAGCAGCTGGAGCAGGAGGTCGCCGACCTCACCCTGCGGCTGGAGACGCGCAAGCTGGTCGACCGTGCGAAGTCGATCCTTCAGACCGAGTACGGGCTGTCCGAGCCGGCCGCCTTCCGCTGGATCCAGAAGACGTCGATGGACCGTCGGATGTCCATGCAGCAGGTCGCCGAGGCGGTCATCCAGGACGCCGACGAGAAGAAGTCCGCGAAGGGCTGAGACCCGCGACGGTACGTACGACGAGGCCCGCGCCCCCGAAGCTGGGGGCGCGGGCCTCGTCGTGGAAAACGGAGACGGGAGAACGGAGGCGGTGACGGGGACTTCAGTCCTCGCCGAGGTACGCCTTCCGTACCGACTCGTCGTGCAGGAGGTCCTCGCCCGTGCCGGAGAGGACGATGTTGCCGACCTCCATGACGTGGCCCTGGTCGGCCAGGGACAACGCCGCCTGGGCGTTCTGCTCGACCAGGAGGATCGTCGTGCCCGAGGCCTTGAGTTCCACGATCGTCGCCATGATCTTCTGCATCATGATCGGGGAGAGGCCCATGGACGGTTCGTCCAGCATCAGGAGCTTCGGCTGGGACATCAGGGCGCGGCCCATCGCCAGCATCTGCTGCTCACCGCCGGACAATGTGCCCGCCGCCTGCTTCTGACGTTCTCCGAGGATGGGGAAGAGGTCGTAGGCGCGCTGGATGTCCTTCTCGATGCCTTCTTTGTCCTTGCGGAGGAAGGCGCCGAGCTGGAGGTTCTCCGCGATGGTGAGGCGGGGGAAGATGTGCCGGCCTTCGGGGGAGTGGGCCAGGCCGAGGGCGACGATCTTGTGGGCGGGGACGCTGTTGAGCGGCTTGCCGTCGAAGGTGATCCTGCCGCCGGAGGGCTGGAGCAGGCCGGAGAGGGTGCGCAGGGTGGTGGTCTTGCCGGCGCCGTTGGTGCCGATGAGGGTGACGACCTGGCCTGCTTCGACGCTGAAGGAGATGCCCTTGACGGCTTCGATCTTGCCGTAGGAGACCCTGAGGTCCTCGACCTCTAGCAGTGCGGTCACTGGGCTTCTCCCTTGGCGCTGGTGGTGCTCTCCGCTTCCGTCGCGGGTTCGGTGTCCTCGGGTGTGGGTTCGAACGGTTCGCCGAGGTAGGCGGCTACGACGCGTTCGTCGGCCTGGACGACGTCGGAGGTGCCCTCGACGAGTTTCTCGCCCTGGACGAGGACGGCGACGCGGTCGCAGAGGTTGAAGATGAAGCGCATGTCGTGCTCGATGACGAGGACGGCGATGCCCTTGTCGCGGATGGCGAAGACCAACTCCTCGGTCGCCCGCGTCTCCTGGGGGTTCATGCCGGCGGTGGGCTCGTCGAGGAGGAGCAGACCCGGCTCGGAGGCCAGGGCGCGTGCGATCTCCAGCTTGCGCTGCTCGCCGTAGGGGAGGTTCCGTGCCAGGTGGTCGCGCTTGTGGGCGAGGCCGATGAACTCCAGGAGTTCCATGGCGCGGTCTTCGCTGGCCTTCTCGGCCCTCTTGAAGCCGGGGCCGCGGAGGAGGGCCGACCAGAGGCCTTCCTTGGTGCGGGTGTGGCGGCCCACGAGAACGTTTTCCAGGACCGTCATGTTGGCGAACAGACGGATGTTCTGGAACGTGCGGGCGATACCTGCCTTGGTGACCAGGTGGGGCTTCGGGGGAAGCACCGTGCCCTGGTAGGAGACCGTGCCCTCGGTGGGGACGTAGAGGCCGGTGAGGCAGTTGAAGAAGGTGGTCTTGCCGGCGCCGTTGGGGCCGATGAGGCCTACGATCTCGCCGGCGTTGACGGTGAAGTCGACGGAGCGGACGGCGGTGAGGCCGCCGAAGCGCATGGTGACGTCACGGGCTTCGAGTACTGGTGTCGTCATGGCTCTCTACGCCCCTGCCTTGGTGATGGCCGGTTCGTCGGTCAGGGTCGTGGTGTCCGGTACGTCGAGTTGGCCGGTCTCGTGGAACTCGAGCTGGCGTCGGCGGTTGGGGATGATTCCCTCGGGGCGGAAGCGCATCAGGAGGATGAGCGCGATGCCGAAGGCGAGGAGCGACTTGTCCTGGAGGGCGACGAGCTTCTCCGGGAGCAGGTAGAGCAGGGCGGCGCCGAGGAAGGGTCCGGAGACGGTGCCCATGCCGCCGAGGACGACGGCGGCCAGGAGGAACGCGGAGTTGGGCGGGGCCGCTCCGGCGAACTGGTACGGGTTCGGCACCACGCTGTAGGTGACGTGGGCGCTGACGGTGCCCGCCAGGCCGGCGAGGGTGGCGCCGAGGGCGAACGCGATGAGCTTGACGCGGAAGCCGTTGATGCCCATGGCGGTGGCGGCGGTCTCGTCCTCGCGGATGGCGATCCAGGAGCGGCCGATGCGGGAGTCGGAGGCGCGGCGGTAGATCGTGACCACGAGCGCACTGATCAGGACCATGAGCAGGTAGTAGTTGGCGAACCGGCCGATGGTGAATCCGGCGATGTCGTGGGTCTGGCCGAAGTCGAAGCCGAAGAACGACAGGTCGGGGATGGACGGGATGCCGTTGGGGCCGTTGGTGATGTCGGGGCCGGAGACGCCGTCCATGTTGTTGACGGCGATGCGGAAGATCTCTCCGAAGCCGAGGGTCACGATGGCGAGGTAGTCGCCGCGCAGGCGCAGGGTGGGGGCGCCGATGAGGACGCCGAAGACCAGTGATGCGGCTGCGCCGGTGAGGGCGGCGGCCCAGAAGGGGAACTGGACGCCGGAGAACTTGGAGAACTCGGAGCCGGAGACGAGGGCGGCGGTGTAGGCGCCGACGCCGAGGAAGGCGACGTATCCGAGGTCGAGGAGTCCGGCGAGGCCGACGACGATGTTGAGGCCGAGGGCGACGGTGCCGAAGATGAGGATGTTGACGCCGAGGTTGGCGTAGTGGTCGTTGGTCTGGGTGAAGGGGAAGCCGATCGCGGCGACGAAGCCCATGGCGAGGGCGAAGCTGCGGTTCTCGGCGGTGAGGCGGCTGAACCGGTCGAAGAGGCCGGCGGTGTGCAGGGCCCAGGTGCTGAAGACGACGACGATGAGGAAGCCGATGAAGAGTTCGTCCTCGGCGTCGATGCCGTAGGCGAAGACCGTGAGGCCGAGAGCCGCGACGATGGTGATGGCGAGTCGCTGGATCCAGGGTGCGGTCTCCTGGGGGGCCGGGACGTGGTCGGCCTTGGCGATGTACGCCTTGAGTGCTTCCTTGGTGGTGTCGGTGGCGTCCTGCGGGAGGGCGAGGGCGCCGATGACGGGGAGCAGGGAGGCGACGGCGGCGATGTAGGTGCCGGGTTCCCAGTTGACGATGCCGCCGAGTTCGGCGGCGATCGAGATGACGGTGTACCAGGTGACGGCGAAGCCGCCGAGGGCGGCGAGGACGAGGGGTGCGTTGTTGCGGGCGGGCAGGAGCCAGCCGAGGCCTCGGACGCCGTAGACGGCGAGGGCGAAGACGGCGGTGATGATGCCGGCGACGAGGGTGAGGATCTGGAGGCCGCCGGGGTAGCCGTTGACGGTGAGGTCGCCGGGGAAGTCGGAGGTCCAGGTCCAGCGCAGGAACGTGGAGGCCGCGGTGGCGATGCCGCCGACCAGGAGGAGGGCGCGGGCGGCCGCGAGGGGCAGCGGGATGATGCCGCGCTGTGTTCCGGGTGCGGGGGTGGCGTCGTCGGCGGGCGGGGTGGCCGGGGTTTTGGTCGTCTCGGTCATGTGATCACGCCCTGTCCGCGACGCGTTCGCCGAGCAGGCCCTGTGGCCTGAACAGCAGTACGAGGATGAGGAGACAGAAGGCCCAGACGTTGGCCCAGCCGGATCCGCCGAGCTGCTGCATGCCGGGGATGTGGTTGATGTAGGCCGAGGCGAGGGTCTCGGCGACGCCGAGGACGACTCCGCCGAGCATGGCGCCGTAGATGTTGCCGATGCCGCCCATGACGGCCGCGGTGAAGGCCTTGAGGCCCATCAGGAAGCCCATGCGGTAGCCGATGTTGCCGTACTTGAGGCCGTAGGAGACGGCTGCTACGGCGGCGAAGAAGCCGCCGATGGCGAAGGCTATGACGATGATGCGGTTGGTGTCGATGCCCATGAGCTGGGAGGTGTCCGGGTCCTGGGCGGTGGCCTGCATGGCGCGGCCGGTGCGGCTCTTGCGGACGAACCAGGCGAGGCCGGACATGCAGACGATGGCGGCCAGCACGAGGAAGATGTCGGCGTCGGTGATGGTGACGGAGCCGATGTCGTGGGTGCCGTCGAGGCTGGGGAAGGAGCGGTCCTTGTCGGCGCCCGGGTAGAAGTTCCGGACGACTTCCTGGAGCGCCAGTGAGAGGCCGATGGCGGTGATGAGGGGCGCCAGCCGTGGTGCTTGCCGCAGGGGGCGGTAGGCGAATCGTTCGGCCCCTACCGCGACGAGGACGGAGACGATTCCGCCGCCGATCAGCATGAGTGGTACGGCGACCACCATCGAGGTGCCGTCGGGCAGGATGTAGGCGTAGACCGTGAGAGCGCCGAACGCTCCGGTCATGAAGATCTCGCCGTGCGCGAAGTTGATGAGCTGGACGATGCCGTACACCATCGTGTAGCCGATGGCGATCAGCCCGTACATCGAGCCGAGGAGCAGCCCGTTGGCCAGCTGCTGCGGCAGGGTGTTCACCGCGTGGCCTCCATTGTCGCTGGTGGTCGTGTGCACAGATCGCGTGCCTGGGGGTGGGGGGGGTGTGACAACGGGCCGCGCGGTCGGGATCCTCCTTCCGCGCGGCCCGTGGTGCGGTGGTGCTGGGGCTGGGATCAGCCGGTGAAGGTGCCGGTCTTCACGGCCTTCCAGGCGCCGTTGGTGACCTGGTAGACGGTGAGCTGCTTGTTGCCGGTGTCGCCGTACTCGTCGAAGGAGACCTTGCCGGTGATGCCTTCGAAGTCGGACTTCTGTACGGCGTCGACGACCTTGGAACGGAGGTCGTTGCTGTCCGGGAGCTTGCCGTCGTTGGCGTCCTTGACGGCCTTCACTGCCTTGATGATGGCGGAGGCGGCGTCGTAGGAGTAACCGCCGTAGGCGCCGTAGTCACCCTTGTAGCCCTTGGCCTTGTAGGTGGAGATGAAGGCCTTGGCGGCGGGCAGGGTGTCGACGGGGACGCCGACGGAGGTGGCGAGGTCGCCTTCGGCCGCCTTGCCGGCGGTCTGGATGTAGGTGGTGGCGTACATGCCGTCACCGCCGAACAGCGGGATCTTGACGCCGGCGGCCTTGAGCTGCTTGGTGATCTTCTCCGACTCGTCGTACTGGCCGCCGTAGTAGACCAGGTCGGCGCCGGAGTTCTTGATCTTGGTGACGAGCGAGCTGAAGTCGGTGTCGCCGGTGTTGACGTGGTCGGTGCCGGCGATGGTGCCGCCGAGCTTCTTGAAGCCGCTGTTGAAGATCCCGGCCAGGCCGGCGCCGTAGGTCTGCTTGTCGTCGACGACGTAGGCCTTCTTCTTCTTGAGGCCGTTGTACGCGTAGTCGGCGGCGAAGCCACCCTGGAGGGCGTCGGTGGTGGCGGTGCGGAAGTACGTCTTGTACGGCCGCGTCTTGCTGGTCGCCCAGTCCTTGCCCTGGGTCAGGCTGGGGTCGGTGTTCGAGGGGGAGATCTCGACCATGTTGGCCGAGGCGAACACCTTCTGCATGGAGAGGGCCACGCCGGAGTTCAGCGGGCCGACGGCGCCGACGACGTCGCTCTGGCCGGTGAAGGCGGTGGCGTTGGACTGGCCGGTGGCGGGCTGCGCCTTGTCGTCCAGGGCCTTGACCTTGAACTTGACGCCGGGGACCCAGTTGTTCTTGTTGGCGTCGTCCACGGCGATCTGGACGCCGTACTGGATGCCGAGACCGGTGGTGGAGTTCTCACCGGACAGGGGGGCGTCGACGCCGATGGTCAGGGTGGTCGACCCGCTGTCGCTCTTGCTGTCGCTGTCCCGGGAGCCGCAGGCGGTGAGGGTCAGAGCTCCGGTCGTGAGAACGGAGGTCAGTATCACCAAAGAACGCTGTCGCACAATCAGTCCTTTCCGCAGGCACAGTCGCCCCTGTTTGGAGCGGCAAGGTGCTGCGCTGGTACCCAACTCCCGATGGAGCGGTGACTGGCCGTGACTCTAAGCCCGGTCTGTGGGCATGGGCATCGTCGTGCGCTGGCTTGTGACTTTCTTGTTATGACGTGCAGGTTGGCGGGGATCGTGGAGGGTGGGTCTCGGCCGGTTTGGCGGAATTCAGCCGCGGTCCACATTTTGAGAACCTGCACTTCCGCTTGGCCGCAGGCCTGGCCTGGCCTTTGTCGTGCCGCAGGCCCTGTGGAGGAGCTGGGAAAGGTCCTTGGAGTAGGCGCTGCCGAAGATGAAACTGTGGTGTTGTATTGCGCGCGTGTTACGCAGCGTTACGTCCAGAAAGGCGAGGTCCGCGTTCAGAGGCAGTCCCGAACAGTCGGAAACCGATATCTCCACCGTGACACGGCGGGTCGTGCCGGTGCGGACGGTGAAGGAGGGGTTCGGGACGGCCTGGGCGGTGAGCCCGTCGAAGGCGGCGCCGATGACCCTTATGGCGACGGGGGGTCCGCTGTCCACGGTGACCGCGAAGCGGAAGAAGCCGGTCGTGGTGGGGGTGTCGGTGGTCTGGGCGAGCCCGATGTAGCGCCATTCGGTGATGTTCGCGGGCCACGGGACGGGTGGGGCGGGGTCGTCCTGCCGCCGGTCGTGGAGCGGCAGCAGGACGGCTCCGAGCGCCACGACGGCGACCGCGGCCGCGGCGAGTACGGCCCTGCGGGTTCGCTGCGGCAGTGCGTACCAACGGTCCGTCAGATGGGGCGAGTCACCCCCGATGACTTCGTAACTCCCGTCCGTCTCCGGTGAGTCGACGGATTCGACGGGCCCGATACCGCTCATGCCGGCAGCCTCATGGGGAAACGGTAGGGGAGCGGACGGGGGTGCGGAAGACGGGGTCAAGATCCTCCGGTTCAGGGCCGGTTCGCGGTGTGTGCGTGGACCCGTCCGCGATCGGCCCGCGGCGGGCGCGGGGATTCAGTTCGCGCTGTTCGCGGGGACGGGATCGCCCGGCTTCAGGTCCCGCAGCATGCAGGTGAGCCGTGCGGTGCACACGCGCCGCCCGTCCTCGTCACTGATCACGATCTCGTACGTCGCCGTCGAGCGGCCCCGGTGGACGGGGGTGGCGACGCCGGTCACGAGGCCGGAGCGGGCGCCGCGGTGGTGGGTGCAGTTCAGGTCGACGCCGACGGCGAGCTTCGTGCTGCCGCCGTGCAGCATGGACCCGAGCGAGCCGAGGGTCTCGGCCAGGACCGCGGAGGCGCCGCCGTGCAGCAGTCCGTACGGCTGGGTGTTCCCCTCGACCGGCATGGTGCCGACGACGCGCTCGGCGGACGCCTCGACGATCTCCACGCCCATCCGGGTGCCGAGGTGCCCCGCGGAGAAGAGGGCGACCAGGTCGACGCCGAGGGCCGAGTACTCGTCGATGACGTCCTGCGGGAACTTCCCGTGCTGCTGCTCGCCCATGGGGCCGACTCCGTTCGTCCTACGCCTGGCTGATGCACGTGACTGACGGCTGAGCGAACGCTCAGTCGGTCGTTGATTGTTCCAGACGTACGACGACGGACTTGCTGGCCGGGGTGTTGCTGGTGTCGGCGGTGGCGTCCAGGGGGACCAGGACGTTGGTCTCGGGGTAGTACGCGGCGGCGCAGCCCCGGGCCGTCGGATAGCGCACGACACGGAAACCGGGCGCCCGCCGCTCCACGCCGTCCTTCCACTCGCCGACCAGATCGACGTACGACCCGTCGGCGATCCCGAGCCGGGCGGCGTCGTCGGGGTGGACCATGACGACCCGGCGGCCGTTCTTGATGCCCCGGTAGCGGTCGTCGAGGCCGTAGATCGTGGTGTTGTACTGGTCGTGCGAGCGCAGCGTCTGCAACAGCAGGCGCCCTTCCGGCAGTTCGGGGTACTCGACGGGCGCGGCGGTGAAGTTGGCCTTGCCGGTGGCGGTCGGGAAGCGGCGTTCGTCGCGCGGGGCGTGCGGGAGGGCGAAGCCTCCGGGGTGGGCCACGCGCGTGTTGAAGTCGGTGAAGCCGGGGATCACGCGGGCGATGCGGTCGCGGATCGTCGCGTAGTCCTTCTCGAACTCCTCCCAGGGCGTGCGGGATTCGGTGCCCAGGACGCGGCGGGCGAGGCGGCACACGATGGCCGGCTCGGACAGCAGGTCCTTGCTGGCGGGCTCCAGGCGGCCGCGGGAGGCGTGCACCATGCCCATGGAGTCCTCGACGGTCACGAACTGCTCGCCGCCGCCCTGGAGATCGCGCTCGGTACGGCCCAGGCAGGGCAGGATCAGGGCACGTGCGCCCGTGACGGCGTGCGAGCGGTTGAGCTTCGTCGACACGTGCACGGTGAGGCTGGCGCGCCGCATGGCGGCTTCGGTGACCTCGGTGTCGGGGGAGGCGGACACGAAGTTGCCGCCCATGGCGAAGAACACCTTCGCGTCGCCGTCGCGCAGGGCGCGGATCGCGGCGACGACGTCGTAGCCGTGCTCACGCGGCGGGGCGAAGCCGAACTCCTTCTCCAGGGCGTCCAGGAAGGCGGGTGCGGGGCGCTCGAAGATGCCCATCGTGCGGTCGCCCTGCACGTTGCTGTGGCCGCGCACCGGGCACACGCCGGCGCCGGGGCGGCCGATGTTGCCGCGCAGCAGAAGGAAGTTGACGACCTCGCGGATGGTCGGGACGGCGTGCTTGTGCTGGGTGAGGCCCATCGCCCAGCACACGATGGTGCGCTCGGAGGCGAGGACCATCTCCAGGGCCTTCTCGATCTCCGGGCGGCTCAGCCCGGTCGCGAGGAGCGTCTCGTCCCAGTCGGCGTCGCGCGCGGTGGCGGCGAACTCCTCGTAGCCGTGGGTGTGTTCGTCGATGAAGGGCTGGTCGACCGCACCCTCAGTCTCAAGGATGAGCTTGTTGAGGAGGCGGAAGAGGGCCTGGTCGCCGCCGATGCGGATCTGGAGGAACAGGTCGGTGAGGGCGGCGCCCTTGAGCATGCCCTGCGGGGTCTGCGGGTTCTTGAACTTCTCCAGGCCCGCCTCGGGAAGCGGGTTGACGCTGATGATCTTCGCGCCGTTGGCCTTGGCCTTCTCCAGGGCGGAGAGCATGCGCGGGTGGTTGGTCCCCGGGTTCTGTCCGGCCACGATGATCAGGTCGGCCTGGTAGAGGTCCTCCAGCAGGACGCTGCCCTTGCCGATGCCGATCGTCTCGTTCAGCGCCGAACCGCTGGACTCGTGGCACATGTTGGAGCAGTCCGGCAGGTTGTTGGTGCCCAACTCCCGCGCGAACAACTGGTACAGGAACGCGGCCTCGTTGCTGGTCCGGCCCGAGGTGTAGAACAGCGCCTCGTCGGGGGAACGCAGGGCGGCGATCTCCTCCGCGACGATGTCGAAGGCACGCTCCCAGGAGACCGGTTCGTAGCGCTCGGCCCCTTCGGGGAGATACATGGGATGCGTCAGACGCCCTTGCTGCCCCAGCCAGTACCCGCTGCGGGTCGCGAGATCGGCCACCGGGTGGGCCGCGAAGAACTCCGGGGTGACCCGGCGCAGGGTGGCCTCCTCGGCGACCGCCTTCGCGCCGTTCTCACAAAACTCCGCCGCGTGCCGGTGGTCCGGCTCCGGCCACGCGCAGCCCGGGCAGTCGAAACCGTCCTTCTGATTGACCCGCAGCAGCGTCAACGCGGTGCGCTTCACACCCATCTGCTGCTGCGCGATGCGCAACGTGTGCCCGATCGCCGGAAGTCCGGCCGCGGCGTGCTTCGGCTCGGTGACCTGCGGGGCGTCCTGGACCGGATCACCCTTGGGCGGCTTCGTGGCCATCGCGGGCCCTCCTTCACTGGCACATGTGCACTACATCTCCGATCCTCGCACGCGGCGGTGACAACGCCGAGGTCGGTTCGCGGGATCTATGGGTTCGGGGGTGGGACGGGGGCGGGGGGTGTGTGACCTGGGGTGGGGAGGAGGGAGGGGCGGGGCGAGGAGTGGTGGGGGATGAGGAGGGGGCGGGTTTGTCCGGCTCCTCGCCACTGCGGGGCCGCTGGTCCGGCGGCCTTCGCCGCTGCGGGTGCTGCCGTCCGGCCGGACTGTGCTGCGGCGGGCGGTGCCGGTCCCGGTCCCGGTCCCGGTCCGTCCGATCTTCACGGCGGCAGGGCGGGGCGCGTCAGGCCGGGTCCGCTGCGGTGACGGGGACCCCTTTGCGTGCGGCGACGGTGGCCCCTTCACGCGCGCGTGGCCACGAGGACCGCTTCTCCTACGACCGTTGCCGTCAGGCGACCCGGGGTCACGATCTTCGCCTTCCGTGAACTCCTTCGCCCCGCCTCCGCGCCACGGGGCACGACGATTTCGGCCGCCTTTCCCACCGCCGCGGCAGCGGCTTCCGCCACCGTCAACGCGAGCCCGCCGTCGCGACCGTGACCTCCGACGCGGCGACCGTGACTCCGACTGTCAGTGGGGCGTGGCAGGATCGGGGTCGTGGCAGAGACAGCATCGAAGAAGACCGACAAGACCTCCGGGAACACCTCCGGCGGAGACCGTCCACGGCTGATGCTGATGGACGGGCACTCGCTTGCCTACCGCGCGTTCTTCGCGCTGCCCGCGGAGAACTTCACGACCGCGACGGGCCAGCCGACGAACGCGATCTACGGCTTCGCGTCGATGCTGGCCAACACCTTGCGTGACGAGGCGCCCACGCACTTCGCGGTGGCGTTCGACGTGTCCCGCAAGACCTGGCGCTCCGAGGAGTTCACCGAGTACAAGGCGAACCGCTCCAAGACCCCGGACGAGTTCAAGGGCCAGGTCGAGCTGATCGGCGAGGTGCTCGACACGATGCACGTGTCCCGGTTCGCGGTCGACGGCTTCGAGGCCGACGACGTCATCGCCACGCTCGCCACCCAGGCCGAGGCCGAGGGCTTCGACGTGCTGATCGTCACCGGCGACCGGGACTCGTTCCAGCTGGTGTCCGACCACACCACGGTCCTGTACCCGACGAAGGGCGTCTCCGAGCTGACCCGGTTCACTCCGGAGAAGGTCGTCGAGAAGTACGGGTTGACGCCCGCCCAGTACCCCGACTTCGCCGCGCTGCGCGGCGACCCGTCCGACAACCTCCCGGGCATCCCCGGCGTCGGCGAGAAGACCGCCGCGAAGTGGATCAACCAGTTCGGTTCGTTCACGGAGTTGGTGGAGCGCGTCGACGAGGTCAAGGGCAAGGCCGGGCAGAACCTCCGCGACCACCTGGACGCGGTCAAGCTCAACCGCCGCCTCACCGAGATGGTCAAGGACGTCGAACTGCCCAAGACCGTCCTCGATTTGGAGCGCGCTCCCTACGACCGCACCGCCCTCGCGATGGTTCTCGACACCCTGGAGATCCGCAACCCCTCGCTGCGCGAGCGCCTGCTGGCCGTCGACCCGGGCAACGAGGAGGCCGACGCGACCCCGCCCGCCGAGAGCGGTGTGGCGGTCGACGGCTCGGTCCTCGGCACCGGCGAACTCGCCGGCTGGCTGGCCGACTACGGCACCGAGCCCCTCGGCGTCGCCACCGTCGACACCTGGGCGCTCGGATCCGGTTCGGTGACCGAGGTCGCGCTCGCCACCGCCGGGGGAGCGGCCGCCTGGTTCGACCCCGCCGAGCTGGACGAGAGCGACGAGAACGCGTTCGCTGCCTGGCTGTCCGACGCCGACCGCCCCAAGGTGTTCCACAACGCCAAGGGCGCGATGCGGGTCTTCGCCGAGCACGGCTGGACGATCGCCGGCATCTCCATGGACACCGCGCTCGCCGCCTACCTGGTCAAGCCAGGCCGCCGCTCCTTCGACCTGGACGCGCTGTCCCTGGAGTACCTCGGCCGCGAACTCGCCCCCGCCGCCACGGCCGACGGCCAGCTCGCCTTCGGCGCGGACGACGGCGCCGAGGCGGATGCCCTGATGGTGCAGGCCCGCGCGATCCTCGACCTGGGCGACGCCTTCGGGGAGCGCCTTGAGGAGGTCGGCGCGGCGGACCTCCTCCGTGACATGGAGCTGCCCACCTCGATCCTGCTGGCCCGCCTGGAGCGGTCCGGCATCGCGGCCGACAAGGCGCACCTCGAAGCGATGGAGCAGATGTTCGCCGGCGCCGTCCAGCAGGCGGTGAAGGAGGCGCACGCGGCGGCCGGGCACGAGTTCAACCTCGGCTCGCCCAAGCAGCTCCAGGAAGTCCTCTTCGGCGAACTCGGCCTGCCCAAGACCAAGAAGACGAAGACCGGCTACACGACCGACGCCGACGCCCTGGCCTGGCTGGCCAACCAGACGGAGAACGAACTGCCGGTCATCATGCTCCGCCACCGCGAACAGGCGAAGCTGCGCGTCACCGTAGAGGGCCTGATCAAGACCATCGCGACGGACGGCCGCATCCACACCACGTTCAACCAGACGGTCGCGGCGACGGGTCGCCTGTCCTCCACGGACCCGAACCTGCAGAACATCCCGGTCCGCACGGACGAGGGCAGGGCGATCCGCAGGGGCTTCGTGGTGGGCGAGGGCTTCGAGTCCCTCATGACGGCCGACTACAGCCAGATCGAGCTCCGCGTGATGGCCCATCTCTCCGAGGACGAGGGCCTGTTGGAGGCGTTCACCTCGGGCGAGGACCTGCACACCACGGTCGCCTCCCAGGTGTTCTCGGTCGAGGGCTCCGCGGTCGACGCGGAGATGCGCCGCAAGATCAAGGCGATGTCGTACGGCCTCGCCTACGGGCTGTCCGCCTTCGGCCTCTCCCAGCAGCTGAACATCGACGCGGGCGAGGCACGGGTCCTGATGGACACGTACTTCGAGCGCTTCGGCGGCGTACGGGACTATCTGCGCCGCGCGGTCGACGAGGCACGGGCGACGGGCTACACGGCGACCCTCTTCGGCCGCCGCCGCTACCTCCCCGACCTCAACAGCGACAACCGCCAGCGCCGCGAGGCCGCCGAGCGGATGGCGCTCAACGCCCCGATCCAGGGCACCGCGGCGGACATCGTCAAGATGGCCATGCTCAAGGTCGACACCGCCCTGCGCGAGGCCGACCTCAAATCCCGCATGCTCCTCCAGGTCCATGACGAAATCGTCCTGGAGATCGCCCCCGGGGAACGAGCGGCCACCGAGGAACTCGTCCGCCACGCGATGGCCGGCGCGGTACATCTCCGTGCACCCCTGGACGTCTCGGTGGGCGTGGGCCCGGACTGGGAGTCGGCCGCGCACTAGCCTCCGGCGGTTGGGCGGAGCTTGTGCGGGAGGTTTCTCCGGCCGGGGGTGGGTGTGCGCCGGCCGGGGTGGGATGCGGTGCGGGCGCCCTGGGAGGGGTCGGGCTGTGTGCCGGTCGGGGTGATGGGCGGCGAGCGCTGGGCGTTATGGCTGGCGTGGTGAGGGGCGGCGAGTCCTGGCGGGGGGTGGGCTGCGGAGAGTCTCGACCGGCACACACCCCCGGCCTGGACTCCCCGCCCAACCCCCGGAGGGCCCGTCACTCGCGTGGCCCCCGCGGAAGCGCCTCCCGCCCCCGGCGACCGTAAGGATGCGGGCATGGGTATACGCACGCTTCACCGCCGGACGGCTCAGGCGCAGGCAGCGGGTGCCGCTGCCGCGCAGGGTGCGCCCCGCCCGCCGGTCCCGGCCTTCGCGGCCGGCGCAAGCACCGCCCGCATTCCCGCCGACCTCGCGATGGCCGTCCGGCACACGGCCGCAGGCCTCCGGCGACGGCTCACGTTCCGGGACGACACGGCCGTAGACCCCCGAGAACAAGCCAGACATCCCCAGGGACCCGCCACCACCCCCACCGGCACCCCCGTCTGGCGTCTCTGGGCCGACCTGGGGCGCAGCTACCTGGACCTCGTTCTCACCCGGATCCCGAGGCCGCCCTCCGCGCACACCATGACGGTGTTCATCGCGACCCCGCCGGACAGCTCCGTATGACCGTGTTCAGCGCGAGCCGGGACGACGGCTCCGTATGACCGTGTTCAGCGCGAGCCGGCACTGCGGCCCCGCCCCGCGCTGACCCCGTCCGGCTCGCCGGGCACCCCGGGTGGCGCCGGGCGCCATACGCGGACGCCGACCGCGTACAGCAGTACGCCCAGCACCAGTCCCGCCCCCGCGCCGAAGCACACGGTCGGGATCAGGTCCCAGAGGGTTGCCGTCGAGCCCCAGTAGGCCCACCAGGTCGACGCCCGTTCCGTCGCCGCGACCAGGGCGCAGCCGGCGAGGACGATCCCGGCCGCCCATCGGTCCCGTACCGACAGCACGGGTACCCCCACCGGCTCGGCGGCCGGAACCCGTCGTAGCGCACGGATCACGAACGCGGTGATCAGGAGGGCGGCGAGCGCCGAACTGCCGTACTGGAGGGCCGAGAAGAGAGGCCTGCCGCCCAACTGCCTGTCCAGGACGGGGAACAGGCGTACGCCCCACCGGTCGTGGTGCGTGAACGCGTCCCATACGACGTGGGTCAGGCCGCCGAGGACCGCGGAGGCGTACCACCACGCGGCCAGTGACGGGGTCGCACGCGCGCGTGGAGTGCCGCAGCGCAACAGGGTCGCCGTCCGGGGCTGGCGGGTGCGCGGGAGCAGGGCCACCAGGGGTTCGCGCAGGAGCAGCCACAGGCCGACCGTCGCCCAGGTGATCGCGACGTCGACCGTGAAGACGCCCGGGAAGGAGTGCGTGACCTCCCCGAACTCCATCCCCCCGGGGACCGCACTCGCCGCGTAGTACGTCATGTCGGGGGCGAAGGAACCCGCCACCAGCACCGCCGGTACGAGGTGGCCGCGCCCCCTCCCATCACCGCGCACGGCGGGCAGTACGGCGGCGGCATGACTCAAAGTGAACGGCAACAGGGCTCCCCGTAGGAGACATCGGCATATGGCCAGGCGGTGAATAACGGTCACTAACGGGTGCCCGTGCAAAGCAAGTTGTCGTAGGGTCGCCTGGGTCCCCGCGCAGGGGAGCACGGGCGGGCGGAGGCATCGGAACAGAAGTACACACCATCCGAAAAGCACCACGAGGGCAACCTGCGAGGCGGGTCGACCGTCACAACAGGCGCAGAGGCAACAGACAAGGACGGGCGCTCGGGCGTCCCTGGGAGGGGTTCACTCCATGACGGCGCATTTCGGCAGGCGGCTGCGCAAGGGTGCGGCGACGACGGCGGTGGCCGCGGCAGCGGTCGCGGCACTGTCCGCGTCCCAGGCTCCGGCGGTGACCGGCGGCCACAGAACGCTCGCCACCGGCCAGGCGACGCCCGACGGGAGCACCGACCACAGCGCCACCGGAGACTCCCCGTACTACACGGACCTCCCGCCCCTGAGCAGCCCCGTCCCGAGCCCGAGCGACAGCCAGTCGCCGTCCATAGGGACCCCGGTCTCGGTGGGCGAGGCCGAGGCCGGCATCCCGGCGACCATCCTCGACGCCTACAAGAAGGCCGAGACCGAACTCGCCTCCTCCAAGCCCGGCTGCAACCTGCCCTGGCAACTCCTCGCCGCCATCGGCAAGGTGGAGTCCGGCCAGGCCCGCGGCGGCCAGGTCGACGCCGACGGCACCACGACCTCCAAGATCCTGGGCCCCGCGCTCGACGGCAACGGCTTCGCGCTCATCAAGGACACCGACCACGGTCTGTACGACGGCAACAGCACGTACGACCAGGCCGTCGGACCCATGCAGTTCATCCCGTCCACCTGGGCCTGGGCGGGACGCGACGGCAACGGCGACGGGGTCAAGGACCCCAACAACATCTACGACGCCGCGCTCGCCGCCGGCCACTACCTGTGCCGCAACGACTGGAACCTGTCGACCGACGCGGGCCTGCGCAGCGCGATCCTCAGCTACAACAACTCGACGGACTACCTGAACACGGTCCTGTCCTGGCTGGAGTACTACCGCAAGGGCACCCACTCGGTCCCGGACGGCACGGGCACCGTGCCGTCGGGCCGCAGCGACGACAACTCCCCGTCCAGTCCTACGACTCCGCCCTCGTCGTCGACTCCGAGCACCCCGTCGACCCCCTCCCCGCCGAGCACTCCGTCGAATCCCTCCACGCCGGGTACCCCGACGCAGACGCCCACCCCGACGCCCACTCCCACGCCGACCCCCACCGACACGGTGGCCAAGCTGGCGGACGCGGGTACGGCGAAGCTCACCGCGACGGCGGGCGACGCGTTCACCAAGAAGATCAGCACCAGCGCCAAGACCTCGGCCGGCAAGGCCGTCGCCAAGGTGAGGATCCGGTTCACGATCGTCGGGACCACGGACGCCACGTTCGTCGGCGGCGAGAAGGTCGCCACGGTGACCACCAACGCTTCCGGTGTGGCCGTCGCCCCCGCCCTCCAAGCCGGCGAGACCACCGGTGACTTCACCGTCCGCGCGACCGTCGTCGGCCGTACGATCGCCGGTCTCGACTACACGGCCAGCGTCACGCCGCGCGTGGCCGACACCCTGGTCCGCACCAGCACCACCGCGCTGACCTGCACCCCGGGCGGCGAGTTCGCCGACCAGGTCGAGGTGAAGGCCACGGAGAACGGCGCGGTCGCCGGCAAGGTCGCCGCCACCGCGACCCTCATCAAGGCCGCCGACGACACGACCGAGAACGACAAGGGCCCCTACTTCAAGGACGCGGACGGCAAGACCGTACGCACCCTCACGGGCCTGGCCACGGACGCCGACGGCCTCCTGAAGCTCCCGAAGCTGTACGCCGACGACACCACCGGCACCTTCCTGCTCCAGATCACCACCACGGGCGGCGCCACCCTCACGGTCGAACTGACTGTGGCGGCAGCGGCGACCGACACCTCCTCGACCAGCCCGAGCCCGTCGGCATCGCCCAGCGCGTAACGACCCGCAGGACCGCCCGGCCGCACGAGCGCCGGACCGCACGACAAGGGCGCCCCTCCGCTACGGCGGGCGGGCGCCCTCGTCGTGCCCGCGCGCCGTGTGTGTGCAACGTGTTCTCATCTCGCCCGTGCGTTGCTACGGTGCCGGACCTGACGACCTATCAGTTCCTGAATCCATTCGGTTCCTGTCTGTCGGGAGGCCCGGCATGCGTGCCCTGATCGCCGCCGCGACCGGACTCGTGCTCGCGTTCGCGCTGGTCCTGACCATCACCGCGATGGGCTCACCGATGGGCAAGACCTCCCCGAAACCGCTGCTGACGACGGTGCCCGCGCACCCGTAAACGCTTGCGCAAGCGTTTACGCACGCCTTCACGGGTGCGCCCAACCGCCAGGGAAGGAGGCCGAGATGCGCCGCAAGGCCAGCCTGATCCTGCTCGCCCTCGCCGTGTTCTTCACGGCGCTGTCCCCGCTGCTGCGCTGGTACGCCTTCCCGCGCCTGGCCAAGATCCCGGCGAACCAGTACCAGGACATGGTCCTGGAGGCGAAGAACGCCACCCTCCTCGACTACGGCACCATGCAGGCCAAGACGGTCCCCAAGGTCACCATCGTGCAGACCCTCAAGGGCAACGTTGAGGCCGCCAAGAAGATCGACAAGACGGCCGGCCGGGACGTCGTCGTCTGGGACGGCCTCTCCTACGTCCAGGGACCCGACGGCAAGATGGTCTCCTCCATCCCCGAGCGCTACATCTTCGACGCGCACACCCAGGAGCCCGTCCACGCCACCGGCGAGATGGTCGACGGCGACCCGGTGAAACGGGACGGCATCGAGTTCAAGTGGCCGTTCCTGACCCAGAAACGGGACTACGAGTACTTCGACGCGCAGAGCCGCACCACCAACCCCATCCACTACAAGGGCACCGAGAACTTCCGCGGCGTCAAGGTCTACTACTTCGAGCAGACCATCCCCTGGACCAAGGTCCCCTTCCCCAGGACCATGCCCGTGAAGGGCATCACCCCGGAGTCCGTCGCCAAGACGGGCACCACCCGCTGGTACACCACGGTCCGCAAGTTCTGGGTCGAACCCGTCACCGGAGCACCGGTCTACGGCGAGGAGCTCCACAAGGAGGAGCTGCGCGGCGGCACCCTCCTGGGCGGCCGGGACAAGGTGACGGCGTTCGCCGGCGACGTGAAGATGCGCGAGGACTACATCAAGCACACCGTCGCCCTGGTGAAGTCCAACCGCACCCTCGTCCTGCTGATGGTCTCCTACCTCCCCTGGGGCTTTCTGACCCTAGGCCTCCTCCTGCTGGCGCTCTCCCTCTACCTGGAGGCCCGCGGCAGGCGCCCCGGAGACCCCGCCCCCACCGAGGCCCAGGAACCGGAACCGGTCAACGCCTGAGCCGCGCGTTCGTGAACCGCGTGGCCTCGGCCGCTGCCGGATCCTCCGGCCACGGATGCTTCGGATACCGCCCCCGCAACTCGGCCCGCACGCCCTTGTAGCCGTCCTTCCAGAAGGACGCGAGATCGGCGGTCACGGCGGCGGGCCGCCCGGCGGGGGACAGCAGATGGACGAGCACGGGCACCCCGGCGACGGTCGGCGACTCGTGGAGTCCGAACATCTCCTGCAACTTGACGGCGAGCACGGGCTGTTCGGGGTTCCCGTAGTCGATCCGGATCCTGGACCCGCTCGGCACGACGAACCGCTCCGGAGCCAACTCGTCCAACCGCCCAGCATCCCCAGAGGCCCACGGCAACAACCGCCGCAGCCCCTGCCCCGCCTCGATCCGCCCCAGATCCCCCCGCCGCCGGGCCCGCCCCAACTCCGGCTCCAACCACTCGTCCACACGCGCGTGCAACGCGTCGTCGGACACGTCGGGCCACGGCTCCCCGACATTCAGCCGCAGGAACGCCAGCCGCTGCCGCAGCATTTGGGCATCCGCCGACCACCGCAACAGCCCGAACCCTTCCTGCCGCAGCCCATCGACAAGCGCGTCCCGTACGGCAACGGGGTCGGCGTCCTTCAGTGGCCGCACCGCCAACTCGACCGCCCCGAGCCGCTCGACGCGCCGGGCCACCACGTCGCCGCCGGCCCAGTGGACCTCGTCCGCCCGGCTGAGCAGCGCCCCGGCCGCGAACCGGGCGGCGTCCTCGTCGACCACTGCCCCGAGCTGCACGCGCGCGTGCCCTTTGCCGATCGGCCGGTCCGCGACGGCGACGGCGATCCAGGGCGCCCCGCGCAGGGCACTGGCGTCACCGACTTCGGCGCGGGTGCCGGAGATGAGGAGATAGGAACCGCCGTCGGCCTTGGCGACACGTTCGGGATAGGCGAGGGCGGCGACGAGTCCGACGAGAGAGTCATCGCTTGTGACGTTCGCTTCTTGAGAGGCGGGACGAGTGGGTGGGTGGGAAACCTCCCCTCCCACGGCCCGCAGCCGCCGAACCTCCGCACGCCACCGCCCCGCATAGGCGTCACCCCCACGCCGAGCAAGCCGCAGAGCCCCGGCAAGATCATCACCGTAAGCCCGCGGCGCCTCCTCACTGAGCAGCGCGACAACCTCGGCGCCCGCCGGACCCGAGTCCAACAAAGCCCGCCCCAACCGGGGATGCAACCCCAGCCGAGCCAACTGCACACCCCGTGACGTGGCCCGCCCACCTGAGTCGACGGCACCCACGGCCGCCAAAACATCCCGCGCCGCAGCCATCGCCCCACCCGGCGGCGCATCGAGCAACGCCAGCCCCGACGCCCCAGGATCTCCCCAGCACGCCGCCTGAAGGGCGAACGCCGTCAGATCGGCCACCTTGATCTCCGGCGCCGGAAAACGCGGCAGACGAGCATCCTCGGCCTCGGCCCAGCACCGGTACACCGCCCCCGGTGCCTCACGCCCGGCCCGGCCCGCCCGCTGCCGACCGGCCGCCTGCGACGCCCGTACCGTCGCCAACGCGCTCAGCCCGCGCGCGTGATCGACCCGCGGCTCCCGCGCCAACCCGGAGTCGACGACCACCCGTACACCGGGAATCGTCAGCGACGACTCGGCCACGGACGTCGCGAGCACCACCCGCCGCCGCGCCCCCGGCGACAGCACCGCGTCCTGTACGGCGGCCGGCGCCCGCCCGTGCACCTGGAGCACCTCGGCCCCGCCCAGGTCGCCCAACTGCCCGGCCACGCGTGCGATCTCGCCGACCCCGGGCAGAAAACACAGCACGTCCCCGTCCCGCTCGCCCAGCGCCCGCCGTACCGTCGCCGCCACGTGCGTGAGCAGCGCCGGGTCCACGCGCATCCCGTGCGGCGGCCGTACGGGACGTACCGGAGGCGTCCAGACGACCTCCACCGGGTACGCGACACCCTCCGCCTCGACCACCGGCGCATCGCCCAACAGCCGGGCCCAGCCCTGCGCGTCGGTGGTCGCGGACGCCGCGACCAGCCGCAACTCGGGCCGCAGGGTCTCCCGTACGTCGACCAGGAAGGCGGCCACGGTGTCCGCGTCCAGGTGCCGTTCGTGGCACTCGTCCAGGATCACGGCGTCGATGCCCGTCAACTCCTGGTCGCGTTGCAGCCGTTGGAGCAGCACACCGGTCGTGACGACCTCCACGCGTGCGTGCCGGCCGACGACCCGCTCACCGCGCACGGTGTAGCCGACGCTCTCGCCGACCTTCTCGCCCAGCAGCCACGCCATGCGCCGGGCCGCCGCCCGCGCCGCGATCCGCCGCGGCTCGGCGACGACCACCCGCCGCGCGGGCCCCTCGTTCCCCTCGCCGAGCAGCCCGGCCAGCGCGAGCGGCACCAGCGTCGTCTTGCCGGTGCCGGGCGGCGCGACGAGCACGGCCGCACCGCCCGCTTCCAGGGCGGCGTGGAGTCCGGGCAGGGCACTGCGGACGGGCAGCGCGTCGAGGGCGTCGTAGCGGATCACGCACCCAGTGTCGTACGCCGTGCGGAACGGCCTCTACGCGCGCGTGCCCGCGTTCCGTCAGCCCCTCAGTCCTTCAGGCCCCTCAGACGTTCTCGCGGTCGCGTTCGCACACGAAGATCGTCGTCCCCGGGATCAGGTTGCCGCGCAGGGGCGACCAGCCGCCCCACTCGGCCGTGTTCCAGGACGGCCACTCCGGCTCGACCAGGTCCACCAGGCGCAGGTCGGCCGCCACGATGTCGCGGACGCGGTCGCCGAGGGTGCGGTGGTGTTCCACGTAGACCGCGCGGCCGTCGTCGGCCTGCTCGACGTACGGCGTGCGGTCGAAGTAGGAGGCGGAGACCGTCAGTCCCTCGGGGCCGGGCTCGTCGGGGAACGCCCAGCGGATCGGGTGCGTGGTCGAGAAGACGAACCGGCCGCCGGGCCGCAGCACCCGGCGCACCTCGCGCAGCACCAGCACCGGGTCGGCGACGAACGGCAGCGCGCCGTACGCCGAGCAGGCCAGGTCGAAGGAGTTGTCCGCGAAGGGCAGCGCGCCCGCGTCGGCGCACACGAGGGGGAACGATCCGCCGATCCGCAGCGCGTGCTGGAGCTGGCGGTGGGAGAGGTCCAGCGCTACGGGGCGGGCGCCCTGGGCGGTCAGCCAGCGCGAGCACTGGGCCGCGCCGGCGCCGATCTCCAGGACGTCCTTGCCCTTCAGCTCCTCGGGTGGGCCGAGCAGTTCGGCCTCCACCTCGTCGAGGCCCTCGGGGCCCCACACGAAGCGGTCGTCGCCGAGGAACGTGCCGTGTTCGACCTGGTAGTCGTCCGCGTTCCGGTCCCACCAGCCCCGGTTGGCCCGGGAACTCTCGGTGACGTCGGCGTCACGTCGGGTGGCTTCCGGCTCGAACGCATCGGGCTCTTGGATGATCGGCTCCCTCGTCGTACTCTTCCGTCACCTCTACGGTGCGGCTGTCCCCGGCGGCGTCACTGAAGGGGTGGTTCAGGCCTGCGTGGCCTCGCGGGACGCGTTTTGTGCCGGGTATGCGGCGATCCGCCCCGGGTGTGCGCCTTCGCGCATTGACCCTGCCTGGCTGCCCCCGTATGCTACAAGTTGCGCTGCGGGCCTGCGCACCTCAGACGTAGCAGGTTGCGCTCGCATCTGTATGTATGACCCCTCGGTTTTCGAGGCGCCAACCGGGCACCCTAGTGTTCCGGACTGGCGCTTCCTTGGCTGTCCGGCCTTCTGCAGAGCGAAGCGAAAACGGCTCTCGGCGTGAGCAGTACCTACGACTTCAATGTCCGTACCGGAGCCCTTTCCCACATGACGAGCAGCACCGAGACCACCGCCACCACCCCGCAGGTTGCGGTCAACGACATCGGTGACGAGGAAGCATTCCTCGCCGCGATCGACGAGACGATCAAGTACTTCAACGATGGTGACATCGTCGATGGCGTCATCGTCAAGGTTGACCGGGACGAGGTTCTCCTCGACATCGGTTACAAGACCGAAGGTGTCATCCCGAGCCGCGAGCTCTCGATCAAGCACGACGTCGACCCGAACGAGGTCGTCAAGGTCGGCGACGAGATCGAAGCCCTTGTTCTCCAGAAGGAGGACAAGGAAGGCCGCCTGATCCTCTCGAAGAAGCGCGCACAGTACGAGCGCGCGTGGGGCACCATCGAGAAGATCAAGGAAGAGGACGGCATCGTCACCGGTACCGTCATTGAGGTCGTCAAGGGTGGTCTCATCCTCGACATCGGCCTCCGTGGCTTCCTGCCGGCTTCTCTCGTCGAGATGCGCCGTGTCCGCGACCTCCAGCCCTACGTGGGCAAGGAGCTCGAGGCCAAGATCATCGAGCTGGACAAGAACCGCAACAACGTGGTCCTGTCCCGCCGTGCCTGGCTGGAGCAGACCCAGTCCGAGGTCCGCCAGACGTTCCTCACGACCCTCCAGAAGGGTCAGGTCCGCTCCGGTGTGGTCTCCTCGATCGTCAACTTCGGTGCCTTCGTGGACCTGGGTGGCGTCGACGGTCTGGTCCACGTCTCCGAGCTGTCCTGGAAGCACATCGACCACCCCTCCGAGGTTGTCGAGGTCGGCCAGGAAGTCACCGTCGAGGTCCTCGACGTGGACATGGACCGCGAGCGCGTCTCCCTGTCGCTGAAGGCGACCCAGGAAGACCCGTGGCAGCAGTTCGCCCGCACCCACCAGATCGGCCAGGTCGTGCCCGGAAAGGTCACGAAGCTGGTTCCGTTCGGTGCGTTCGTCCGCGTGGACGAGGGCATCGAGGGTCTGGTGCACATCTCCGAGCTGGCCGAGCGCCACGTGGAGATCCCGGAGCAGGTCGTCCAGGTCAACGACGAGATCTTCGTCAAGGTCATCGACATCGACCTTGAGCGCCGTCGCATCAGCCTCTCGCTGAAGCAGGCCAACGAGGCCTTCGGTGCCGACCCGGCCACGGTCGACTTCGACCCGACGCTGTACGGCATGGCCGCGTCGTACGACGACCAGGGCAACTACATCTACCCCGAGGGCTTCGACCCCGAGACCAACGACTGGCTCGAGGGCTTCGAGTCCCAGCGTGAGGTGTGGGAGACCCAGTACGCCGAGGCGCAGCAGCGCTTCGAGCAGCACCAGGCGCAGGTCATCAAGTCCCGCGAGGCCGACGCCCAGGCGGCGGCCGAGGGCGTCGACACGGCGGGTGCGGCTCCGGCCGCGGCCGGTGGTGGTGGCGGCGGCGGTTCGTACTCCTCCGAGGGTGCGGACACGTCCGGTGCGCTGGCGTCCGACGAGGCGCTTGCCGCCCTGCGTGAGAAGCTGGCGGGTGGGCAGAGCTGAACGCCCACTGAGCAGTAGCTCTTGATCGAGGGGCCGTACCTTTCGGGGTGCGGCCCCTCAGTCGTGTGTGCGGTCCGTCGTGATGCGACTGCGGGCCCGTTGTGGCTGGTCGCGCAGTTCCCCGCGCCCCTGCCGGAGTTTCCCTCGACTTTGTAGAAACGTGCGGGATACATCAGTAACGGCCGTGCCGTAACCGGTCGTTGGGACCCTTCCTCGGTCATTCATGATCGGAGAGGGGAGCCTGACCTTGGCAAGCAACCAGAGCCGACGTGCATTTCTGCGGAACGTGGGTCTCACCGGTGGCGCGGGCACGATGTTCGCCACCATGGGGGCCCTCGGGCTCGCCCCCACCGCGCAGGCCGCCCAGCGGGAACAGCCCTTTCGTGCCCTGAGCGCCGGCGACTTCCACCTCACCGGACGCGGTGCGGCCAAGGTCGTCATCGTCGGTGGTGGCATCGCCGGACTGACCACGGCGTACGAACTGGGCAAGGCCGGCTACGACTGTACGATCCTGGAGGCCAGGGACCGTACCGGCGGCCGCAACTTCACCGTCCGCGGCGGCGACACCACGACCGACCTCTACGGCAACCGGCAGACCGCCCGTTTCGCCGACGGCCACTACATGAACTGCGGTCCCGCGCGGATCCCGCAGTGGATGGTCACCCTCGACTACTGCCGTGAACTCGGCGTCCCCATCCAGGTGTTCACGAACGTCAACGCGGACGCGTACATCTACAACGAGTCCACCGGGATGACCAAGCCCGAGCGGTACCGCACCGCCAAGGCCGATGTCTACGGCTATGTCTCGGAGTTGCTCGCCAAGGCCACCGACAAGGGCGCCCTGGACAAGGAGTTGACCGCCACCGACCAGGAGAGGCTCGTCGAGTTCCTCAAGGGGTGGGGAGAACTCGGGGACGAACTGACCTACGAAGGTGGTGACTTCCGCGGGTACTCGACCGTCCCGGCCGCCGCGGGTACCCCTGGTGTGCTGCTCGGGAACGTACCCACCGCCTCCGAGGTCTTGGCCAGCGGTGTCGGCCGCTACTTCTCCTTCGAATTCGGCTTCGACCAGGCCATGTTGATGTTTCAGCCGGTCGGCGGCATGGACCAGATACCTAAGGCCCTCACCCGGGCGATCGGCGCGCACCGCATCCGTACCGGAGCGGCCGTCTCGAAGATCACCGACAAGGGGAGTGGTGTTTCGGTCACCTACACCCAGGGCGGCCGTACGAGGGTGATCGAGGCGGACTACTGCGTCGGCGCCCTGCCGCCCAACATCCTCGCCAAGATCCCGCACAACCTCGGCACCGGCGTCCAGACCGCGCTGGAGGCGATCACTCCGTCGTCCGCCGCGAAGATCGGCCTGGAGTACAAGTCCCGTTGGTGGGAGCTGGATCACCGGATCTACGGCGGTATCACCGAGACCGACCAGGACGTCACCCACATCTGGCACCCTTCGTACGGCTTCCACGGTGAGCGGGGCGTCCTCATCGGGTACTACAACTACGACGACGACGCGGACTCCTACGCGAAGCTCACCCCCAAGGGGCGGGAAGAGCGGGCGGTGGCCGCGGGCGTGAAGATCTACGGGGAGAAGTACCGCAGCGAACTGGCGTCGTCCTTCTCCCACCACTGGCGTCAGACGCCCCACCTGGAGGCCGCGTGGCACGACACCCCGGGTGGCCCCGACGACGTCCGCTACAAGCCGCTCAACGACCCCACCGGACGCGTCTACTTCGCCGGCGACTGGCTCAGCTACACCGACGCCTGGCAGCACGGCGCGTTCTCCTCCGCCCGCAAGGCTGTGACCGCACTCCACGCGCGCGTGCTGTCCTCGTGACGTGGACACTCTCCCGGTGACCCGGGGGAGTGGCGCATGAAAAGCCCGTAAGAGGTGCCTGATCAGGGGCATGGGCGGGAATGCCCATGCCCTGGAGGGCGTTGTGCAGTACGAACACGAGGAGGAGCGGTCACTGTGCTTGATCCGCAGGGTTTGTACGCATGGGAGCCGAAGGGCCTGGCAGTCGTCGACATGGCGCTCGCACAGGAGTCGGCCGGTCTTGTCATGCTCTACCACTTCGACGGATACATCGACGCGGGCGAGACAGGCGACCAGATCGTCGAACGTCTGCTCGACACGTTGCCCCACCAGCTCGTGGCCAGTTTCGACCACGACCGGCTCGTCGACTATCGCGCCCGCCGCCCGCTGCTCACCTTCAAGCGGGACCGCTGGACCGAGTACGAGGAGCCCACGCTCGACGTACGACTGGTCCAGGACGCCACCGGAGCCCCCTTCCTGCTGCTCTCCGGCCCCGAGCCGGACGTGGAGTGGGAGCGCTTCGCGGCAGCCGTCCAGCAGATCGTGGAGCGGCTCGGCGTCCGGCTGTCCGTGAACTTCCACGGCATCCCCATGGGCGTCCCGCACACCCGCCCCGTGGGCGTCACCCCGCACGGCAACCGCAACGACCTCGTCCCGGGGCACCGCAGCCCCTTCGACGAGGCGCAGGTCCCCGGCAGCGCCGAGGCGCTCGTCGAGTACCGCCTCATGGAGGCCGGTCACGACGTCCTGGGCGTCGCGGCGCACGTCCCGCACTACATCGCCCGCTCCCCGTACCCGGACGCGGCCCTGACCGTCCTGGAGGCCATCACGGCGGGCACCGGACTGGTCCTCCCGGGCATCGCGCACTCCCTGCGCACCGAGGCCCACCGCACCCAGACCGAGATCGACCGCCAGATCCAGGAGGGCGACGAGGAGCTCGTGGCGCTCGTCCAGGGCCTGGAGCACCAGTACGACGCCGCCGCGGGCGCCGAGAGCCGCGGCAACATGCTCGCCGAGCCGGTCGAGATCCCGTCGGCGGACGAGATCGGGCAGGAGTTCGAGCGCTTCCTGGCGGAGCGCGAGGGCGACAACTAGCCGCGAGGGCGACAACCAGCGCCAGGGCGGCAACCTGGCGGTCGCCGCCGGTCACCGAGTGCCCTGTCAGTGACAGGCCGTAGGCTTCGGTCCATGCTGAAGGTCGGCCTCACCGGGGGCATCGGTGCCGGTAAGAGTGAAGTGTCGCGGCTGCTCGTGGGGCACGGCGCCGTGCTGATCGACGCCGACCGCATCGCGCGCGAGGTGGTCGCGCCCGGAACTCCCGGGCTGGCGGCGGTCGTCGAGGCCTTCGGGGAGGACGTGCTCGACGCTGACGGCGCCCTGGACCGGCCGAAGCTGGGCTCCATCGTCTTCGCCGACCCCGAGAAGCTGGCCGTCCTCAACGAGATCGTCCACCCCCTGGTCGGCAGACGCTCCCGCGAGCTCGAAACGGCCGCGCCCGACGACTCCGTAGTCGTCCATGACGTCCCTCTACTGGCCGAGAACGCCCTCACCGCGCTGTACGACCTGGTGATCGTCGTCGACGCGAGCCCCGAGACCCAGCTCGACCGGCTGGTCCGGCTGCGGGGGATGACCGAGGACGACGCACGCGCGCGTATGGCCGCCCAGGCGACGCGCGAGAAGCGGCTGGCCGTCGCGGACATCGTCATCGACAACGACGTACCCCTGGAAGCGCTGGAACGGCGCGTACGCGACGTATGGGCCGAACTCGTGCGCAGGGCGCACGTGCCCCAGCAGCCACCCCAGGAATAGCGTCCCTTTCTCCGGGCGTTGGAACGTCGGAGTGAGGGAAGGAATGCGCCGTGCCCGAGAACAGCGGAACGACCGGACGTACTCCGGAGACGCATGTCATCGACTTCCGCGCCGCAGAGCAACTGCTCGCCGCGCGGGACCCGCGGGGCGCGGTGAAGCTGCTCGACCGCGTCATCGACGCGCACCCGGAGAACACGGCCGCGCGCCTGCTGCGCGCGCGTGCCTTCTTCGCGGCCGCGCAACTGCGCCCAGCCGAGCTGGAGTTCACCATCGTCCTGGAGCGCGAGCCGGACAACGCCTTCGCGCACTTCGCGCTCGCCCGCACCTACGAGCGACAGGGCCGAGCCGACCAGGCCAAACGCCACTTCCGGCTGGCCGCCGCGCTCGATCCCAACCCGGAGTACGTGAAGGCGGCCCGTTTCGACGGGTAGGCGCGCCGCCGCGGACCACACCCCAGTAGGTAGCGGAGCACCCCTGTAGGTCAGGGGTGGCGGTGCTCCGGCGGCCGGTACGGCGGGACGTCCGGGCCCGGCTGGTAGTGCGGGCCCTGGCGCATGTGCCGGAGGATCATGGTCATGTCGATCGTGACGACCAGCCACAGCACCGCGCAGGCCGCCGCCCACCCGGGGCGGCCGGCCAGTGCGAACGCGACCGTGCCGAAGATCGTCCAGACCAGCCCCCACACGCTCAGCCAGAACCGCGTCCGCAGCGGACTGCGCGCGGTCGTCGGCTCACTGCCTGTACGCATCAGGATCACTACTCCTCCTTGCAACGTACTCTTCGGCTCGGACGTTCTCCACAGGGCTCCACAGGGAGGGGAAGCGAACCGTGCTGCCGGACGCCGACGAACTGCCCGAGGTCCTGCTCGACCTCGCCGTACCCCATGAGGACATCAACGAACTGGTGCGACTGCACCGGGTGTTGACCCGCGACACCGACGCGACACAGCTCCTGGAGGAGTGCGTCGGCGAGCTGGTGAAGGACATCGGTGAGCACGGCCACTGGACCCGGCTCACCGAGCTGCTCCTGGCCCGGCTGCCCCAGGCCCCGCCGGAGGTGGGCGCCTACTTCCCCGTGTACGTCTTCGTCGCCGCGCTGCCTTACACGCGCGCGTACCACCGCGAACGCGGCATCCCCGCCGATGTCTCCCGGCGCACCCTCGCCGACCTGGGACGCAACATCGCGGTGCACCACAGACGGTTCGGCGGGGGAGGACTGCCGTTCCCGCAGTGGCTCGTCCCGCACTTCCGCGGCGAGCTGTACCAGCTGGGGCGGCTGCAGTTCGAGCGGGCGCGGCTCGGTGAGCGCACCGCGCAGGCACTCACGGAGGCGGGGCTGGACGCGGAGCCGGGGACGCCCTGCCTGAACCTGCACATCCCCGACTACTCCGGGCCGCTCACCCCGGCCGCCTGCGACCGCTCGCTGGACCTGGCCCGCGCGTTCTTCGCCCGGTACTTCCCCGAGGAGCGGCACGAGGTCGCGACCTGCCACTCCTGGCTGCTCGACCCGCAGTTGAAGCGGTACCTCTCCGCCGACTCCAACATCGTCCGCTTCCAGGAACGGTTCCGAGTGATCCGCGAGGACACGGAACCGGCCGACACCGAGCCCGTCCAGTTCGTCTTCGGCCACCCCGATCAGGCGGTGGAGAGCCTGCCGCGGCGGACCTCCGTGGAGCGGGCCGTCGGGGACCATCTGCGGGCGGGCGGGCACTGGTACCTCGGGCACGGGTGGTTTCCGCTCTGATCCCCGGCTCGGCTCCGACCCCCAACAGGCGCCAACAGTTGCCTGCCTGAAGGGAATTGACTCGTACGGGTGAACCAGTGCGAGTCGGGAACGGACGTGCGGACGCGGGCCGTTGGACGGGCATGCGAATCGAAATGCGTGAGGGGTACGAGGGGACAGGACCCGGGGCGATCACCCCGGACGGCTGCGCGGTCGAGCTGTACTCGCGGCTGTCGATCGGCCAGGAGCCGGACATCATCGCCGCGGCCGTGCCGGCGGGCGCGCGCATCCTGGAGCTGGGCAGCGGGGTGGGGCGGATGACCTACCCCCTCCTGGAGCGCGGGTTCACGGTCACGGCGGTCGACGAATCCGCCGAGATGCTGGAGCGCGTCCATGGGGCGCGCACGATATGCAGCCCGGTCGAACACCTCGATCTGGGCGAGACGTTCGACGTGGTGATGCTCGCGTCGTTCCTGGTGCACGCCGGGGACATCGAGGTGCGGCGCGGACTGCTGCGGACCTGCGTACGGCATGTCGCGCCGGGCGGCTGCGTGCTGATCCAGCGGGAGGGCGAGGACTACCACACGAACCTGCCGCGCGAGCGGATCGACCCCAGTGGCTTCACCGTGCGGATGGTGTCGGCGGAGCCGGTCGGGGACGGGGTCGACTCGGTGCACGCGGAGTACGTGTTCCCGGACGCGGTCTGGACCCAGACGTTCCTGTCCCGGCCGTTGACGAAGGAGCAGTTCGAGGAGGCGCTGGCGGAGGCGGGACTGAGAGTGGACAGCTATCTCACGCCGGACCGGATATGGGTGAGGGCGGTGGCGACGACAGCGGAGGAAGCGGGAGCGGCAGCGAACTAGCGGAGGAAATCCCGTGCGGCAGCGATGAGTTCGAGGGCGAGTGCCGGTCTACCCCTGTGACAGCAACACGGACCGCTTCCCAGCGCTCCCACCGCTTCCCACAGGAGAACCTCATGTCCGAGACCACCGCTTCCGTAGCCTCCGCCGCGTCCGCCACCTCCCGTCCCGTCGTCGCCGAGTCCGCGACCACCCGCGGTCGCCGTGCCCGGATCGCGCTGCGTACCCTCCAGGTGCTGATCGCCCTGTTCTACGCCGTCGCGAGCGCGCTGCCCAAGCTGATCGCGAACTCGTCGGCTGTGGAGTCGTTCGACAAGATCGGCTGGGGGAGCGGGGCCATGTACACCATCGGCGCGCTCGAACTGGCCGGTGCCATCGGGCTGTTGGTCCCGCTGCTGCAGTCGGTGGCGGCGACGGCGCTCAGTGCCTTGATGGTGGGTGCGTTCGTCGTGCAGATGACCGAGTTCCACGGAGAGAACGCGGCGACACCGCTCATCCTGATCATCCCGCTGGCTCTGATCGCCTGGGCACGGCGGGGGCAGAACGCGGAGCTGCTGCGGGTGGTACGACGCCGGGCGTGATCGGGGCGTGATCCGTGCGGTACGGCCGGTTACAGCTGAGCACAGGGTGACGGTGGCATCCGGTGGGCCGAGGGGCCCGGGCCGGATGTCACCGTCGCGGTTCGCGGCGCGTGCTGCGGCGTGAGTCGCGACGGGTGTCCCGGTCCCCGGAGGTGTCGGGCGTGGCGGCCGGGCCGGCGTCGGCGCCGGGGAGGCCGCGCAGGCGTTCCAGGTCACGGCGGTCGCGTTTGGTGGGGCGGCCGGTGCCGCGGTCACGGATACCGGCCGGGGCGACGGCCTCGCGGGGCGGAGGCGGCGGGGAGTTGTCCACGTAGCACTGGACGGCGACCGGCGGCCCGACCCGTTTGCGGATGACCTGCTTCACGATGACGACGCGTTCGTGGCCCTCGTGCCGGAGGCGCACCTCGTCGCCGACATGGACGGAGTGGGCGGGCTTCACCCGCTCGCCGTTGACACGGACGTGGCCGCCCTTGCAGGCGGCGGCGCCCATGGAGCGGGTCTTGACCAGACGGACGGACCAGATCCAGCTGTCGACACGGACGCTCTCACCGTTCGAGGGACCTGCGGCCTTGGCGGCGGCCACGGCGTCGCCGTCCGGCGCGGGAGCGGGCGCGGCCGCACCGGTTCCGTCGCTCTCGCCGGTTTCGTCCACTCCCTCGGAAGCCATGTCTCGACCTTAGTGCCCCCAGTCGGCCGACCCCGGCGGATTTCGGCCGACGACCTGACCCCGCACCCCGCCCCATGATCCCCGGCCGGCACCCCGCCGGCCCACCCCGGATGCACCCCCGCGCTGTACCGAAGAGGCTGTTTCCCGAGGTCGTAGAGGTCATGGAGGCGGTCGTAGGGGCCGCGGTCGGCGCGGAGACGAGGGGGCGGACGTGGACATGGCAGCAAAGGTCGACGCGCTGATGGACGGGCTGCGGGCCGACCTCGTGCGGCTGGCCGCGATTCCCTCCGTGGCCTTTCCCGGGTTTCCGGGTGAGCCGGTGCGGGAGGCGCACGATGTGCTCGTCGGGCTGTCGCGCGGGGCCGGTGTCGAACACATCGTGCGGATCGATCTGGGTGTGATGTTCTCGGAGCCGCGGAACACGGTTGTGGCGCTGTGCGCGTTCGTCGAGCGGTACGCGGCCGGCTTCCGGGGCCGGGGCGGGGCGGCGGCCGTATGAGTACCACCGACAGTCGGCAGAGCACCGAACAGCCGCCGCACAAGCCGAAGTTCACCTTCCCCAGCGCGTTGACCGTCCTCACGGTCGTCACGATCGCCGTATGGCTGCTCGCGTTCCGTCGTCACCGCCTGGCAGGCCGCCAGCGGCTGGATGAACCTCTGGGTGCCGACGACCGCGGTCACCATCGGTGGGGTCGCGCTGGCGAAGGTCGGCTACGACAAGTACCTGCGGTTCGTCTGGCCGTTGCTGGCGCTGCTGTTCCTGATGATCTGCGGGTTCGTGGCGTTCGGCGCGATCATCACCTGAACCGTCGTGATCCTCACCTGAGCCCGCACGGCGAGGGGCACATACGGTGGCGGCATGAACCTGTCCGACCTCGATCACCGGATCACCGGCTGTCGGGCCTGCCCCCGCCTGGTCGCCTGGCGCGAGGAGGTCGCCCGCACCAAACGCGCCGCCTTCGCCGACTGGACGTACTGGGGCCGCCCGGTACCCGGCTTCGGCCCCGCCGACGCGTCGCTCCTGATCATCGGCCTCGCCCCGGCCGCGCACGGCGCGAACCGCACCGGCCGGATGTTCACCGGCGACCGTTCCGGGGACGTCCTGTACGAGGCCCTGTACGACATCGGGCTGGCCTCGCAGCCGACCGCCGTGAGCGCCGACGACGGCCTGGAGCTGTACGGCGTGCGCATCACCTCACCGGTGCGCTGCGCCCCGCCCGCCAACAAGCCCACCCCCGAGGAGCGGGACACCTGCCGTTCCTGGCTCGTCGAGGAACTCACCCTGCTGCGGCCGACGTTGAGGGCCGTCGTCGTACTCGGCGCCTTCGGCTGGCAGGCGGCGCTGCCCGCGTTCGCGGCGGCGGGGTGGCAAGTACCGCGCCCACGGCCCGCGTTCGGACACGGGGCACAGGTCGCCCTCGGCGGCCTCGACCTCTTCGGCTGCTTCCACGTCAGCCAGCGCAACACCTTCACCGGCAAACTCACCCCCGCGATGCTGCGGGACGTCCTGCGCACCGCGGCCGGGGCGGCGGGGCTGCCGACCACGCCGTAGCGAGGTGAGGGTCGCCGGAGCCGTAGCGAGGTTAGGGTCGCGGGATGGGCCTGTATCCGGAGATCGAACCGTACGACCACGGCATGCTCGACGTCGGTGACGGCAACCGCGTCTACTGGGAGACCTGCGGAAACCCGCGCGGCAAGCCCGCGGTCGTGCTGCACGGGGGCCCGGGATCGGGCTGTTCCCCGTTTCCCCGGCGGTACTTCGACCCCGCCGTCTACCGGATCGTGCTGCTCGACCAGCGCGGGTGCGGGCGTTCCACTCCGCACGCGAGCGCGTACGACACCGACATGAGCGTGAACACGACGGCCCACCTCATCGCCGATCTGGAGCTGCTGCGGCGGCACTTGGGGATCGAACGGTGGCTGGTGTGGGGCGCGTCGTGGGGGTCGGTGCTCGGGCTGCGGTACGCGCAGACGTACCCGGGGGCGGTGTCGGAGCTGGTGCTGACCTGTGTCGCCACCGGGTCCGATCCCGAAGTGGCCTTGCTGACCAGGGGACTTGGGAAGCTCTTCCCGGAGGCGTTCGAGGCGTTCGTCTCCGAACTCCCCGCCGCGGAGCGCGAAGGGAACCTCGCCGCCGCCTACAACCAGCTCATCGAGTCGCCCGACCGGGCGGTGCGGGAGCGGGCCGCACGCGCCTGGACCGACTGGGAGACGGCGATCGTCCCCGCCCCGCCGCGCTCCGAAAAGCGGTACGAGGACCCGAAGTTCCGCATGTGCTTCGCCCGCACCGTCACGCACTACTTCGGCAACGACCACTTCCTGGGGAAGGGAAACGAGGAGGGCGTCGTGCTGCGGGACGCGCCCCTCCTCAAGGACATCCCCGGCACCCTCGTCCAGGGCAGCCTCGACCTCGGCAACCTTCTCGGTGTCGTCTGGCGGCTCCATCACGCCTGGCCCGGCAGCGAGTTGGTGATCGTGGACGAGGCCGGGCACAACGCGAGCGCGCCCGGTGTCGCCGAGGCGCTGGTGGCGGCGACGGACAAGTACGCCCGCCGGCAGGGCCATTGACCCCCTCGGCCTGGTTACTCAGCCGATTCGCGCCGCCGCCACCGGTCGTGCCGTCACGTCGTAAGTCCCGCTGCTCTTCGAGGAGTTGACGCTCCACCGGTACCGCGAGAACTCGCCCGTGGCGTCGGAGGCGTAGAACATCATGTGACCGATGCCGACGCCCTGGAGGCTCTCGCCGGGGACGTTGCTGACCATGCGGGTGTCCGGGTACCTGGGGTAGTTGGTCAGGGCGTGGACGCCGTGCGGGTCGGAGGTGCAGTCGACGATCTCGACGGCGTACTGCGTCTCGCCGGTGAAGTCGGCGGTGCCGCTGAAGACGCCCTTGACCTCGCGGACCATGACGATGTGGCCGGTGTTGTCGGGGTCGCTGCCGTCGTAGTCGACGGCGATGATGTCGCCGGGCTGGAGGTCGGCGACCTTGCGGACGCGCTGGAAGCGGGGGCCGGCGGTGCCGTCGAGGAAGGCCGTGCAGTAGTCGGCGGCCTCCGGGACCCTCTCCTGGAAGTACTGGAGGAAGTAGTCGTCGCTCGCCCAGCCGTAGGTGTGCTTGAGGACGCCGGTGACGAAGGACGCGCAGCGGGCGCGGGCCACCCAGCTCGCCGGGTCGTCGGGCGTGCCCCAGGTGAGGGTGGCGGGCGAGCCCGGCTGATAGACGTTGTTCAGGCGGGCCGTACGGCCGCTGACCAGGGCGATCTCGTCGGCGGTGAGGGCGCGGGCGTACGCCCGTACGTCGTCGATCGCGCCCTTGAACCGGTTGACGGGCGCGCCGTCGAAGCGGGCCCGGCCGATGGAGAAGCCGCCGGTCGCCACCCAGGACAGGGTGGTCGCGGCGCTGCCCTGCGGCTGCCCGTCGACGTACAGGCGGATCTGCGTGCCGTCCCAGACACCGGTCAGATGGGTCCAGATGCCGAGACCGGCCGGTGAATTGGCGACGGCGGACACCTTGGTGGCCTGGTCCTCGCTGCGGACCTTGAAGGCCCAGGTGGAGACGGTGTTGTCGTACTGGAGGAGGAAGCGGCTGGTGGTGGCGGAGTCCTGGCTCACCGCCGTGTACATGGTCGCCGGGTCGGCGTCGCTCGCCAGCCGCACCCACGCCGAGACGGTAAAGGGGGCGGTGGTGTCCAGGACGGAGTCCTCGGGGTCCGTGGCGGCATACGCCCCGGACGTCCCGTCGAGGCTCAGCTCGCCGCCCGCGCGCAGTGCCGTCCAGGTCGCGCCGGAGCCGGGGGTGAGGGGGTGCGCGCGGCCGGAACGGTCGGCGCCCGAGCCGTCCAGCGGCCAATGCCCCACCAGCCCATTGACCAGATACCCGGCCGCCAACAGCCGCTGATAGCCCACCAGTTGATCGGCCTGCGCCAGATGCGGAGTGCCGACCGGCGTGAACGGAGTGTCCAGCGCTACGTCCGCCACGGCCACTCCCGCCCCCTGCGCCACGCCCGCCATCGCCCCGACGCCGACCAGCGCGGCCCCGCTCAACAGGCCACGTCTGCTGACCATGTTCGCTCCCTCCGCCTACGGCTGCGCGTCGTTCCCGAACAGGTGCCGGACCGTGGAACGGTAGTTGGTCCGCACGTGGGCCAGTGCGTGCGCGCGGGCGCGGTCCGGGTCGCCGGATGCGATCGCCTCGTACAACTCACGGTGTTCCACGAGGAGTTGGGGCCACTCCTCGTTCCGTCGGGTCATCCAGCGCAGTCGGCCGGCGACGGGTTCCAGGGCGGCGGTCAGCAGCGTGTTGCCCGCCATCGTCACGATGCTGTCGTGCAGGCGGCTGTTGACGTCCGTGATCACCTCGGCGTCCCCCGCCTCGGTCGCGGCGGCCGCACGGTCGAGGAGTTCCTCCACCCCGGCCAGATCCTCCGGTGTCGCGCGGGACGCGGCGAGCCCGGCCGCGGAGACCTCCAGGGCCTCGCGCAGTTCGAAGAGCTCCCGCACGTCGTTCGGGGTGAGAGGGCGTACGACCGTGCGGCGCGGGGTCTCGAAGTGGACGAACCCTTCGGCGACCAGCGCGCGGATCGCCTCGCGGACCGGCACCCGGGAGACGCCGAACCGCTCGGCGAGCTCGCGCTCGACCAGCCGGTCGCCCGGTCCGAGGCGCCCCGCGATGATCTCCTGGCGCAGGTTCGCCAGGACGCGCTCGCGGACCGCGCCCAGGGGTTCGATCTTCGTCATGGAGCTCATGGAGCAATCTTCTCCGACTCCGGGGGTCTTTTACCGAGCGTTAACAATCGTGACATCGGTCGGAACGCTTGACGGCGGGACCATGACGGCAGTTTGGTATACCAAACGGTCGCCGCCCTCCGTCCCCCTTTGCCCTGGAGGCCCCGTGTCCCTCGCCGACAGTGCCGAAGCCACCGGCACACCAACGTTCGTCCCCGACCCCCGGCTCACCAACGAAGACCTCGCGCCCGCCGACAAGCGCAACTGGAAGGTCTTCGACCTCTTCGCCATGTGGATGTCGGACGTCCACAACCTCGGCAACTACACCTTCGCCGCAGGCCTGTTGGTCCTCGGCATGAACGTCTGGCAGGTCTTCACCTCCCTGCTCGTCGGCTTCGTGCTCATCTACGTCGGCATGAACTGGATGGGAAAGATCGGGCAGGCGCACGGCGTCCCGTTCCCGGTCGTCAGCCGCATCAGCTTCGGCGTGTGGGGCGCGAACATCCCGGCCCTCATCCGGGCCGTGATCGCCATCATGTGGTACGGCATCCAGACCTACCTCGCCTCCGTCGCCGTCAACGTGATGCTGCTGGCCGCGTGGCCGGGCCTGGAATCCTGGACTCACCACTCCTTCCTGGGACTTGACGCCCTCGGCTGGGTCTCGTTCGTGTCGCTGTGGCTGATCCAGGCGGTGATCATCAGTCAGGGCATGGAGTCCGTACGGAAGTTCCAGGACTTCTGTGGTCCCGCGATCTGGCTGGTGATGATCGCGCTGGCCATCTGGGTGCTGGCGAAGGCCGGTTGGTCGATCTCCCTCACCTCGACCCCGCACCCGGTCTCGTTCGGTGAGCAGTGGCGGCAGTGGTTCGGCGCGATCGGGCTGATCCTCGCGACGTACGGCACGCTGATGCTCAACTTCTGCGACTTCTCCCGCTTCGCGCCCGACTACAAGACCGTCCGCCGCGGCAACTTCTGGGGCCTGCCCATCAACTCCACCGCGTTCGTGGTCGTTTCGGTGATCGTGACGGCCGGCTCCCTGGAGGTCTGGGGCCAGGCCATCACCGACCCGGCCGAGTTGGTCGCCAAGGTCGGCAACACCTGGGTGATGGTGCTCGGCGCGCTCACGTTCGCCATCGCCACCATGGGCGTCAACATCGTCGCCAACTTCGTCTCACCGGCGTACGACCTGGCCAACGTCTGGCCGCAGAAGATCACCTTCAGGATCGGCGGCATGATCAGCACGGTGGCCGCGCTGGTCGTGACCCCGTGGAACCTCTTCTCCAACCCGACCGTCGTCAACTACTTCCTCGGCGGCCTCGGCGCCTTCCTGGGCCCGCTGTTCGGCGTGATCATGGTCGACTACTACTGGGTGAAGCGCGGCCGGGTCGACGTACAGGAACTCTTCGACGCGACCCCCGGCTCCCGCTACTACTACCGGAAGGGCGTCAACCCCAAGGCCCTGTGGGCGTTCCTGCCCTCGGCGGGGGTCGCGGCGGTGCTCGCACTGGTGAAGACGTTCAGCGACGTGGCCCCGTATTCGTGGTTCATCGGCACGGCACTGGGCGCGGGCCTGTACGTACTGATCTGCCGCACCGACCGAGCCACCGCCGAGCCCACTCCCGAGCCGGTGGAGGTCTGAGCGGAGTGCGCATCGTCGTCACCAACTGCAACACCACGCAGGAGATGACCGAGGAGATCGTACGAGGTGCCCGGGCCGCGGCAGGCCCGGGCACCACCGTGACCGGCCTGACCCCCGAGTGGGGTCCCGAGTCCGCGGAGGGCTGGCTCGACAGCTACCTCTCGGCGGCGGCCGTCATGGACCTGCTCCGGACGTACGAGGGTCCCGCGTACGACGCCGTCGTCATGGCCGGCTTCGGAGAGCACGGGCGTGAAGGCGTCCGGGAGTTGGTGGACGTGCCGGTCGTCGACATCACCGAGGCGGCCGCCCACCTGGCCTGCCTGCTGGGCCGACGCTACGGCGTCGTCACCACGCTGGAACGGTCCTGCGGGCAGATCGAGGACAGCCTGGAGCTGGCGGGGGTCGGCCGGAACTGCGCGGCGGTGGTGGGGACGGGGCTGAGCGTCCTCGACCTGGCGGGCGACGACGTCCGTACGGAGACCGCGTTCCTGGCGGCGGCGGAACGGGCGTGCGCGGCCGGGGCCGAGGTGCTGGTGCTGGGGTGCGCCGGGATGACGGGGTTGCAGCGGGCGGTGGGGGAGAAGCTGGGGCTGCCGGTGGTGGACGGGGTCGGGGCGGCGGTGAAGCTGGCGGAGTCGTTGGTGGGGTTGGGGCTGAGGACGAGCAGGGCGGGGAGTTATGCGCGGCCGGTGGTGAAGGGGAGGGAGTGGGGGCGGCGTCCCTGAGGGGGTACGGGGGCAGGGTTTCTGAGGGCGCGGTTGGTCGGGGGTGCCGGGGTGAGTTCAGGGTGCGGATGCGGATGCGGGGGGGCTTGAGTTCAGAGTGCGGGTGCGTGGGGGTTGCTCGCGCAGTTCCCCGCGCCCCTTAAAAGCGCCTCGGCTGGTCCGGCGTTCAAGGGCGCGGGTTGGTCGGGGTGTGGGGGCGCGGTCTCTGAAGGGGCGCGGGTGGTCGCGGGTGTGGGGCGACGTCGCTGAAAGTGGCCCGGGTTGATCAGAATCGCGAGGGCAACGCCCTCAAAGGGGCGCGGGTTGGTCAGTGCCGCGAGGGCAACGTCCTTTAAGGGGCGCGGGGAACTGCGCGACCAGCCACGACGGCGCGGCACCCGCCGTACGACACATCGCGGCACTCTCGGTAGCGCATCCGTCGGGGTGATCTTGCGGCGCCCTGACCGGCTCTACGGCGACTCGTGGACGCGTGCCCCGCAGACTCCGGGGAGAACGAGTCACCGTCGGCGAGAAGGAGACCCCCTTGCCCAACCCGGTACCGAGAGCCCTCCTCGCCACCCTCCTCGCAGGACTCTGCTGCGCCGGCGCCACCCGTGACGTACCGGAACCCTTCTGGACCGCCCCCGACTCCCGGGCCGCCCAACAGGCGGCCGCCTGGCGCGAGGCCAGCCGGACAGTCGACGCGACGCTGATGGACCGCATTGCCGCCAGACCCGAGGCCGAGTGGCTCAACGGCCCCAACCCCGGCCCGGTCGTCCGCGCCCGCACCACCGCCGCCGCCCAGGCCGGCCGCATCGCCGTACTCGTGGCGTACTACATCCCGAACCGGGACTGCGGCCAGTACTCCCTCGGCGGCGCCCCCACCGCGACGGCCTACCGCGCCTGGATCGACGAGTTCGCGACCGCCCTCGGCGGCCGGGGCGCCTACGTGATCGTCGAACCGGACGCGGTCGCCCAGGTGGTCGCCGGCTGCACCCGGGTCACGGCGAGCGAACGCTACGCACTGCTCGCCCACGCCGTGGACCGCCTCAAACGCCAACCGCACACCCACGTCTACCTCGACGCCGGCAACTCCAGCTGGATCCCCGAGGCCTGGCGACTGGTCGACGCGCTCAAGGCGTCCAGTGTCGCCCGAGCCGACGGCGTAGCCCTGAACGTCTCCAACTACCAGACGAACAAGGCGAGTTCGACGTACGGCGACGAGCTCTCCAAAGACCTCGCTGGCAAGCACTACGTCATCGACACCAGCCGCAACGGCAACGGCCCCTACACCGGCACCGACGCGTGGTGCAATCCGCCCGGCCGCGCCCTGGGCACCCCGCCGACGACCCGCACGGACGACCCCCTCCTCGACGCCTACTTGTGGATCAAACGCCCCGGCGAGTCCGACGGCACCTGCCGAGGCGGCCCGAGGGCAGGCCAGTGGTGGCCGTCGAACGCCCTCGAACTGGCCCGCAACGCCCGCCCCTGACTCATGAACGTCCGCCCCTGACTCATGACTTGTGGCTTACGGCTTGGGCTCCCACACGTACCGCACGTCCGGCTCCCGTTCTTCGTTGCCGCTGCCGTCCGTGAACTCGACGGCGACGAAGCCGTGCCGCTGGTAGAACCGGTGGGCGGGCTTGTTCACCTGGAAGGTCCACAACTGCAGGCCCCCTGGACTCCGTTCCTTCGCGAGCGCGACGAACCGGTCCCCGAGGCCTCGCCCGCGCCAGTCCGGTTCGAGGTACAGCTGGGACAACACATCGCCGTTGACCACCATCAACCCCACGATCCCACCGCCGTCCCCCGCGTCGGCCACCCAGATGTCCCGCAACGGCACGACGACGTCCCGGAAGTAGTCCCGCACGTCGTCGGCGGACCGCGGACTGACGACGGTCGGCAACGCGGCGGCGAACGAACGCAGCCACACGTCCGCCGCGGGGCGCGCATCGGGGCCGGCCGCCCGACGGATCGTGACGTCGGCTTCAGAGCCAGGGTCAGGGGCAGGGTTCACGACTGCGCCACCTCTCCTTCTCCTTCTCCCTCTTCCGGCACGACGGCTGTCGCCGTGATCTCCACGAGCTGCCCGGTGTACCCGAGGCAGGCCACACCGACGAGTGTGGACGAATGCGGTCCCACGCTGAGCCCGGACGCCTCGACCACCTCCCACACGGCGGACAACACGGAGGGCTCGCTACTCACGACATACACGTCCGTCGCGACGACCTGCCCCAAGTCGCTGCCGACCGCCCGCAGTTGCTCACCGAGATTCACCAGCACCTGCTCGGCCTGCCGCACGGCGTCGCTCGCGCCCACCACCTTGCCGTCGACGTCGAGCGGGACCGCACCGGCGAGAAAGGCGAGCTTCGTGCCGGCTTCGACGACGGTGGCGTGGGAGTAGGTGGGGGGAGGGAAGAGGGCGGGGACGGTGACGCGTTCGAGCACGGGGTCTCCCAAGGAGCGGTCGATCGGCAGTCGGCAGTCGGCGATTGGCGGCGGGCGGTGGGCGTGACGCGGGCGTCAGCCGACCACATGGACGACGGCGCCCGCATCCGAATTTCCGCTTTCCGCCATAGGAACGGGGGTCGGCCGAGGGCGCAGGGGAACATCGCCCAGGCATGTCATTCCGGAGGTGGACCGCTCTCCCGTTCGGACAGTTGGCGTTCGCCCTCCTGAGCAAGGACCGGGTGCGCCTCGGTGTACTCGACCGCCGGCTCGGCCGCGATGCGTGCCAGTACCTCCCGCCGCCTGCGCCGAGCGGCGACCCGCGCCGCGGCCGACCTCCGCGCGGCAGCCGCCGAAACGGCCCGGAACTCCTCGCTCCGCTCAGCGGCCTCGATCCGTCCGACGCAGTACAGGCGGATCCGCGGGGCCGCCTGAAAATGCGGGTTGACCCGCAACAGGTCGGGTTCACCGAGCAGTTGACGCACCATCCCGGCCGTCCATCCCCGTGTGCGCAACCCGGCCACGGAGAGGTGCGTACGGGTGGCCTGCGCGTCGCCGCCGCTCTCCGCGTCCGACCCCTGCCTTTTCCTCTGTTCCCGACTCTGTTCCTGCGGACTCTCGTTCGTCTCGTGTGCTGTCATCGACCGCTCCCCCGTGGTGACTCTCAGTGACGACTCCAGTGAAGCGCGTACCACTGACAATCGGCCCGTGGCCATGCGATCGCGGGGAGGAAACGCGTCGCGCCGAGCGACCTCGCTGCGTACGCTTCCGGCGATTCCCGCCCCCTGATCCCGCGATTGGAGCCGTTCTTATGCCCACGCTCACCGACGCGGACTTCCTCGACACCACAGCCGACCGCCTCGCCACCCTCCCCACGGTCCAGGCCGTAGCCCTCGGCGGCTCCCGTGCCCAGGGCACTCACCACCCCGACAGCGACTGGGACTTGGCGGTCTACTACCGCGGTCCCTTCGACCCCGCCGACCTCCGTGACCTCGGCTATGACGGCGAGGTCTCCGAGGTGGGCGGTTGGGGCGGCGGGGTGTTCAACGGGGGTGCCTGGCTGACGGTCGACGGGCGGCGTGTCGATGTGCACTATCGCGATCTGGACGTGGTGGAGCGGGAGTTGGGGGAGGCGGAGGAAGGACGTTTTCGGGTGGAGCCGTTGCTGTTCCATCTCGCCGGGATTCCCAGCTACCTGGTCGTCGCCGAGCTGGCGGTCAACCGTGTCCTGCGAGGTGAGCTGCCCCGCCCGGACGGCTATCCCGCGCAGCTGCGGCTCTCCGCCGCCGAGCGTTGGTACGGCACCGCCGACGCCACCCTCGCGTACGCGCGGGCCAACCACGTCCCGAAGGGGCGGCTCACCGAGGTCGCCGGTGCGATCGCCGTGGCCGCCGTGCAGGCCGGGCACGGGGTGCTGGCGGGGCGGGGGGAGTGGGTGACGAACGAGAAGCGGTTGTTGGAGCGGGCCGGGCTGCGGGCGGTCGACGGCGTCGTGGCGGGGTTGAACGCGGAAGGCAAGGCTCTCGATCGTGCCGTTTCCGACGCGGGAGCGTTGTTCTCGGCGTTGCGTTCATAAAGAAAGCGGCCTTCCGGTCAACCTTCACATCCCCGAAATGCGCGCGGCCCGTTCCGCACAAGGACGCGAACTACCGTGGACACCACGGCTACCACCCCAGCCGCCAGCACCAGCTTCAGCAACCGCTCCAGCTCAGCTACGCCCCGGCCACCGTCGCCCGAAGGCACACCCCGCCCTCGTCAAGACAGGAGCCCTGTGTCCCGTCGTACCGACGCCTTCTCGCTTCCGCCCTGGCTCGCCCACACGCTCCGTGCCCAGCGCGGGCCGGTTCCCTGGAGCGCGGTCACGCGAGGGGCGCTGGCCGCCGGGCCGCTGCTGATGGTCGCCGTGCTGGTCGGGCGGACGTCACTCGGCGTGCTGGCCGCGCTCGGGGCGATGCTCGCCGGGATCAACGACCGGCCCGGCAGCCGGCGGGCCTCGGTCAAGCGGCTCGGGGGGCCCGCGCTCGCGGGAGCGGCCGGGCTGCTGGTCGGGACGTACACCGGGGCGCATGTCGGGGCTGTCGTGCTGACGCTTCTCTTCACCGGGATCGGGCTGGTCGCCGGTGGGTTCAGTGCCATCGGGCCCGTCGCTTCCGGTGCCGGTACGCAATTGCTCGTCGCCTCCGCCATCGGCGCCGGGATGCCCCTGCCCGAACCGGGGTGGGAGCGGGCCCTCGCCTTCCTCGCCGGGGCCGCCTGGCTGGTCCTGCTGCGGCTGGCGCTGCCCACGCCCGGTGCCATCGCCGGTGACTACCGGTTCGACGGCGAGCGGCACGCCGTGGCCGCCGTCTACGACGCGATCGCGGCGCTGCTCGACGCGAGCGGTGGGCCGGAGGCGACGGGGCGGCGCGCCGCGCTGACCGCCGCGCTCGACCACGCGCAGGACGCGCTCGCCGGGCCGCGGCTGCGGCGGTACGCCAGTTCGGCGGCCGAGCGGCGGCTGCACGGGCAGTACGCCGCCGCGCTGCCGCTCGCCGAGGCCGCGACCGCGATCGCCTGGGCCGGGGAGCCGGTGTCCGCCCGGGCGGGCGAAGGGCCCCGCAGGCTCGCCGCCGCCGTGCGCGACAACGCGCACACCGGGCCGCTGCCCGCGCCCAACCGTTCCGCCCCCGCGCTGCGCGCCCTCGACGACGCGCTGCTGCACGCCGCCGACGCCTTCGACCAGGCGGAGGGGAGCGATCTGCATGCGCGCAGGGGCACGGTAACCGCCTTGTTCCGTACGGCATTCGGGGCCGGGGGGCGGGAGTACGGGCTGCGGGTCGCGCTCTGTTTCGGGGCCAGTGTCGCCGTCGCCCAGGCACTGCACCAGGCCCGCTGGTACGGGCAGCACGAGCACTGGTACTGGCTGCCCGCCACCGCCGTCTTCCTCGTCAAGCCCGACCTCGGGCCGCTCGCCTCGCGGGCGCTGAGCCGGGCGGCGGGGACCGTGCTGGGGGCGCTGGTCTTCGCCGGGTTCGCGGCCGTGCTGCCCCGGCCCGAAGGGCTGGTCGCGCTGGTGGCGCTCAGCGGTGCGCTCATTCCCGTCGCCACCCGGCACTTCGCGGCGCAGACCGCCGTAGTCACCGTTCTCGTGCTGTCCCTCGTGATGGTGGGCGGGGAGCCGCAGGCCTCCGCCGGCCGGATCGGGGAGACGCTGCTGGCCTGCGCGATCGTGCTGATCGTCGGGCATCTGCCGATGCCGGGGAAGCGCGGCGGGGGTGTGCGCGCCCGGCTCGCGGCCGCGGGCGCCGCCGCGCACGCCTACCTCGTGCACGTCCTGAGCGAGTCCGACGACCGCGCCGAGCGCTGGACCCTGCGCCGCGAGGCCTACCGCACGCTCGCCGAGGCCCGCGGCGCGATCGCCGTCTCGGCCGCCGAACTCCCCGCCCTCGCCCGGCACACGGAGGGCACGGACGAGGTCGCGGCCGTCCTCGAACGGCTCGTGGACACGACCACCGCCTGCGCCGTCCACCTCGACGACGCGGGGCGGCTCACGTCCCGCCACATCGAGCAACTCACCGAGCTGCTGGAGGAGTTCGAGCGGGGGCGTGGGCGGGTGGGCCTGCGCGCCATCGAACTCCCCGTCGCCGTCTAGCCACTTGGGCCGACCGGGTCACTCCACCCGCACCCACACCGGCGCGTGGTCCGACCCCGGCGCCTCCCGCCGCTCCGCGGGGTCCGGTCCCACCGACGGCAGCCGCAGCGTTCCCTCACCGGGCAGTCCCGTCCCCGCCGCCGTCACCCGGTGGACCAGGTGATGGCTGAGCAGGACGTGGTCGATCAGCTCGCGGCGCCCGGAGTTGATCCGCGAGTAGCGCTGGTCGGCCGGGATCAGCGGCGCCACGTCCCACAGCCGGACCGCGTCGCCCTGGTCGGCCCGGTCGTAGCCGGGCGTGCCGATCTCCGAACCGGGCGGCCCGAGCAGGATCTGGGTGGTCGCGGCCTGCACCTCGTCGTTCATGTCGCCGAGCACGGCCACATCGCGGGTACGGCCCTCACCGGCGAGCAGTTCGTCGGCCAGCGCGCGCAGGGTCGCCGCCTCGGCCGCCCGGCGGTAGAGGGCGTAGGCGCCGTAGCGGGCCCGTTCGCCCTCGTCGTGCGGGAAGAAACGGCTGCCCGGGTAGGTCAGCAGCTTCGACTTGAGATGGGCGACCGCCACCGTCAGCGGGCCGGTCGCCGTCGTGACCTCCACCGCCAGGAATCCCCGGCCCGCGGTCGGCTCCTCGGCGCCCGAGTCGTCGGACTGCACCGGGCGCAGATGCGCCGGGAACGCGTTCGTGTCGGCGACGACCCGCGGTTCCGTACGGCTGAGGAAGCCGACGCGGATGCCCCGGCCGTCCGGATGCGCGGACAGGGCGGTGTGCCACTCGCCGTCCAGCAGCCCGGCCAGGTCGTCGAGCGCCGCCGGATCACCGACCTCCTGGACGCCGAGCAGCACCGGGTCCAGTTCCGTGACCACGGCGGCGAGGGAGGCGAGCTTCGTCTCGTACGTGGCCTTGTCCTTGGGGCCGGACGGGCCGCCGGGGCGGTACAGGTTCTCCAGATTCCAGGTGCCGAGGAGCATGCGGGGCCCCTTCCATAAGCCTTGGGCGTGAAGTTTTGGTCGTGCGCCAGAAGCCTTGGTCGTGAGGCAAGCGTGCTGGTCCGGGGCGGCCCGCGGCAGTGCAACGGCCGGATGCGCGGTTCGGCTCACGCGAGGCGAGGACGGCGTCGTACGTTGGAAGAGTGAGCCACTCTCCCGCAGATCTGCTGATCACCGGCTGCGCCGTCCTCGTCCACGACGACCAGGAGCGCGTCCGCTTCGAGCAGGACGCCGCGATCGTCGTACGGGACGGGCGCGTCGAGTCGGTGACGAGCGCGGCGGACGTGACGGACGTGGTTGGCTTCGCCGCCGTCGAACACATCGACGCGCGCGGCCAGATCGCTCTGCCGGGGCTGATCAACTGCCACACCCACGCGCCGATGGTCGCGCTGCGCGGGCTCGCCGAGGATCTGCCCACGGAGGAGTGGTTCAACGACGTCGTCTGGCCCGTCGAGTCCAACCTCACCGAAAAAGACGTGGAGTTGGGGGCACGGCTCGCCTGCGCCGAGATGATCCGCGCCGGGGTCACCTGCTTCGCCGACCACTACTTCTCCATGGACACGGTGGCCGCCGTCGTCGCCGACTGCGGGATCCGCGCGCACCTCGGCGAGGCCTACTTCTCCTCCCAAGGTCCGCAAGGCCGGGAGAAATCACTGGAGTTCGCGCTACGGCACCGGGGCACAGCCGACGGCCGCATCACCACGGCCCTCGCCCCGCACGCCCCCTACACGGTGACCGACGCCGACCTCGCCGCCACCGCCCAACTCGCCCTGGAACACGGCCTCCCCGTCCACATCCACGCCGCCGAGAACCGCGACCAGACCGACACCAGCCTCTCCCGGCACGGCATCACCCCCGTCGAAGTCCTCGACCGCGCTGGCCTGTTGGCCACCGACCTGCTCATCGCCCACGGCACCGGCATCATCGACCGCGACCTCCCCGTCCTGGAGCGCGCGAGCGGCCGTACGGCAGTCGCCACCGCGCCCCGGGGATACCTCAAGTTCGCCTGGCCGGACACCACTCCGATCCGCGCCCTGCGCGCCATCGGCATCCCGGTCGGGCTCGCCACGGACGGCGCCGCCTCCAACAACTCCCTCGACGTGTGGGAGTCGATGGCCCTCACCTCGCTGGTGCAGAAGTCCACCGAAGGTGATCCACGGTGGCTGACGTCCCGTCAAGCACTGCACCACGCAACGCTCCAGAGTGCGCGGGCGGTCGGACTCGGCGACACGATCGGGTCCATCGCGCCGGGGCGCCGGGCCGACATCATCCTCGTCGACCTCACCGGACCGCACACCCAGCCCGTCCACGATCTCGCCGCCACCCTCGTGCACAGCGCCCGTTCCGCCGACGTCCGCACCACGATCGTCGACGGCCGTGTGCTCATGCGCGACCGCGAGCTGCTCACCCTCGATGTACCCGCTGTCGTACGGGAGTTGGCCGACCGGCTGCCCGCCCTCGTCGACCGGAGCCACGGCCGGCGCATCCAGGAGTACGACACCTGAGCCGCGCCCGGGTCGCCTCTAGGCTGTCCTCCATGGATCTCGCGGACGGCCTTCTCGACCACCCGTACGACGTGTACCGGCGCCTGCGCGACAGCGCCCCCGTGCACCGCATCGCCGGCCCCGACGGCACCCCCGCCTGGCTCGTCACCCGGTACGACGACGTGCGGGCCGCGCTGGCCGACCCGCGGCTCTCGCTGGACAAGAGGCATGCCACGGCCGGGACTTACAAGGGGTTCTCGCTGCCGCCCGCGCTCGACGCGAACCTCCTCAACATGGACCCGCCGGACCACACCCGCATCCGCCGCCTGGTCGGCCGCGCGTTCACCCCGCGCCGGACCGAGCAGCTCCGTACACCCATCCGGCGCACCGCCGACCAACTCCTCGACGCGTTGGGGGAGGAGGGTGACACCGACCTCATCGCCTCCTACGCCGCGCCCCTCCCCATTACCGTCATCTGCGACCTGCTCGGCGTGCCCGACGGCCACCGCCGGGACTTCCGGGTGTGGACCGACACCCTCGTCGCGCCCGCCCCCGGGACACCGCCCGAGGCCGGCAAGCACGCGGTCGTGGCCATGCTCGGCTTCTTCACCCAACTCCTCGCCGCCAAGCGGGAAGAGCCCGGCGACGACCTCCTCTCCGACCTGATCGCCGTACGCGACGAAGGCGACCGGCTCAGCGAGGACGAGCTGATGTCCCTCGCCTTCCTCATCCTCTTCGCCGGGTACGAGAACACCGTCCAGCTCATCGGCAACGCCGTGCTCGCCCTGCTGCAACACCCCGGACAGCTGGCCGCGTTGCGCGAGGACCCCGCCCAACTCCCGGCCGCCGTGGAGGAGTTCCTGCGCTACAAAGGGCCGGCGCTGCTCGCCATCCGGCGCTTCCCGGTCGAGGACGTCACCATCGGCGGGGTCACCATCCCGGCCGGCGAGACGGTGTGGGTGTCCGCGTCCGCCGCCAACCGCGACCCGGACCGCTTCCCGGAGCCCGACCGGCTCGACCTCGCCCGCGACACCTCAGGGCATCTCGCGCTCGGCCACGGCATCCACTACTGCCTGGGCGCGCCGCTCGCCCGCGCCGAGACGGAGATCGCGCTGGCCGCGCTGCTGGAGCGGTTCCCGCGGCTGGAGTTGGGGGTGGCGGAGAGCGAGGTGCGCTGGCGGCCGTCGCTGCGCGCCCGGGGACTGCTCGCGCTGCCGGTGACGTACGCGACGAAGTCCCTCTGAAGATCCCCAACTCTCTGAAGACTCCCCAACCTTCTGAAGATCTCTCCGAGAAACTTTCCGACGCGGCGATGAGTTCCGTTCCTCGCTCCGGTCCACCCCTCAACGGACCGTTGTCACAGGAGGGCCCCCATGTCGCTTCCGGAGATCGTCTCGCGTGCGCAGTGGCGCGCGGCGCGCGAGGAACTGCTGGTCAAGGAGAAGGCGGCCACGCGCGCGCGGGACGCGCTCAACGCCGAGCGGCGCGGGCTGCCCATGGTGGAGATCGACAAGGAGTACCTCTTCGAGGGCGGCGACGGGAAGGCCACCCTGCTCGACCTCTTCGACGGGCGCGGCCAACTCGTCGTCTACCACTTCATGTTCGCGCCCGAGTGGGACGCGGGCTGCCGCAGCTGCTCGGCGTTCCTCGACCAGATCGGGCACCTGGCCCATCTGAAGGCACGCGGTACGACGTTCGCCGCCGTGTCGAGGGCGCCGTACACCAAGATCCTGCCGTTCAAGGCGCGGATGGGATGGACACTGCCCTGGTACTCGTCCAATGGCGGGGACTTCAACTGGGACTTCGAGGTGACGCTCGTTGGGGACGGGGACCCCGTCGAGCGACCCGGCGTCAGCTGCTTCCTGCGGGACCGCGACCGGGTGTTCCACACCTACTCGACCTATGAGCGCGGGCTCGACGGCCTCGGTTCGACCACCACCTTCCTGGATCTGACCGCACTGGGGCGGCAGGAGGAGTGGGAGGAGCCGGCGGGGCGCGCGTCGGCTCTCGGGGCGTCCGCCGGCAGCGCACGCGTGCTTTATCACGACGAGTACCAGGACTGATACGGAAAGTGCGGGGAAAGTACGCGGCCGGGTGTCGACTATGTCTCAGTACCGTCACTTCCCGAGCCGTTCACCGTACTGTCGGCGTTTAACTCTATGAGGCTTCACGAAGCTCTCCGAGTTTCAGCACGACAGGGAGGTACAGGGTGAACGGGCGAATGGTGCTTGAGCGCTTTCCCGCCGGCGGGCCGCGTGGCTCGTGGCCGGCCGAGGAGTTCGCACAGGCGCGCCGTCTGGAGGGCCTGCAGGCTGAGGTCGTCATGGACATCGCGACCGACGCGTTCCTGGTCATCGTGCGCAGCGGCGACGTCGTGGACGTCGCCGCCTGACGGGTCAGCCCGCCTTCGGGGCGGGCACCTTCACCGTGAACTGGTCCGCCTGGAGCGCGTACAGCTCCGCGTACACACCGCCGCTCGCGAGCAGCTCGTCGGGCGTCCCGGACTCCACCAGCCGCCCCTGATCGAGGACGTGCACCAGATCCGCGTGGCGTACGGACGCCAGCCGGTGCGTGATCAGGACGACCGTCTGCCCGGTGCCCGCCAGCGCCCGGATCTTCTCGAAGACCTCCAGCTCGGCCCGGGCGTCGAGGGCCGCCGTCGGCTCGTCCACGATCAGGATGCGGCCCCTCCGGTACGCGGCCCGCGCGATCCCGAGCCGCTGCCACTGACCGCCCGACAACTCGTGCCCGCCGCTGAAGTTGCGGGCCAGCAGCGTGTCCAGACCGCGCGGCAGATCCGCGACCACGTCCTGCGCGCCGGCCTCGGCGACCGCACCGGCCAGCCGCTCCTCGGTGAGCGGCGCCGCTGACCGCCCGACGGCCACGTTGACGCGGGCGGTGAACGGCCACCGCTTGAAGTTCTGCGCCACCATCGCGATCCGGTCGGCGAGTTGCTGCCGGTCGGCGCCCGCCGCGTCGACGCCGTCCCACAGGATCCGGCCCCGGTCCGGGCGGTACAGCCCGGCCAGCAGCTTGACCAGGGTCGTCTTGCCGGAGCCGTTCTCACCGACCAGCGCGATGATCCGGCCGAGCGGGAGGGTGAGGGAGACGTCGTCGAGCGCGGGGTGGGTGGCCTCGCCGGGATAGCTGAACGTGACGTTCTCGAAGCGGATCTCCCGCGGCTCCTCGGGCAGTGCCGCCCCGCCGACCGGGATCGCCCACTCGGTCGCCTCCTCGTACAGCTTCTGCAGATCGCCCACGAACAGGGCCTCCTCGTGCAGTTGGTTCACCGCCAGGACGAGCGTGTCGAGGCTCGCGGAACCGGTGCGGATCGCGATCACCGCCGTACCCGCCACGGAGAGCGCCATCGCACCGGACAGCAGCAGCCCGCCCAGCGTCGCGTACGTCGCCGCCGTCGCGAGGCCCGTCCAGGTCGCCGCGATCAGCCCCGTGCGGGCCGTGAGCCGGGCCAGCCGGGCCTGTTCCGCCTCCGCGCTCTCCGACATCTCGTGGAAGTGGTGCAACAGGAACGGTCCGACGCCGTGCACGCGGATCTCCGGGGCCGCCTCCGGCTCGGTGAGCAGCGAACCGATGAGGCGGCCGGCGCGGACGTGCTGCACCCAGGTGTGGAACGACTCGTAGTGGCGCCGCGCGTTCGTCAGCGCGCCCCACGCGCTCGGCACCGTCATCGTCGCCAGCAGCGGGAGCAGCGCCGGGTGCAGCACGGTCAGCACGCCCGCCGCCGCGATCAGCGAGATCAGCGCGTTCATGACGTTGGTCGCGTACGAGATCATGCGGCGGGCCGACATGGCGCCGTACTGCGCGGTGTCCAGCAGCTTGTGGAACGCGTGGTCCTCGATCGCGGCCAGCTCCACGGCCGCCGCCCGCTCCAGATACAGCTCGGTGGCGACCCGCTCGACCTTCGGCTCCAACCGCCCGGTCGCGTACGTCGACGCGGCCCGCAGCAGCGCGCCCACCACCATCACGGCGGCCATGACGACCAGCGCGGGGACGGCACCGCGCAGCCGGTCCCCGATGGCACCGCCGGTGATCAGCCGCCCCAGCACACTGTTGACCGCGAGCAGACTCACCGCCTGGGTGGCGCCCCGGCACGCCTCGGCGGCCAGCACGACACGCGCGGCCCGCGGATCCGCCTGCCAGGCCAGCCGGAAACTCGACCTCAGCATCGCCGGCAACCGCGTCACCATGGCCCGGAAGCTCAGCTCCAGGAACGCGTCGTTGTGCTGACTCCACCCCGTGTCGTACCGCAAGGGCCCACCGAAGAGCAGCTGCTCCGACGCGGACGTCTCCCCCGGCCCCGAGTCACCCTTGCCCTTGCTTCCCACCGCCGACCTCCCCCGATCGTGGACGAACGGCCACTATCGCGGGGTGGGAGGGGTGCGGGGGAGAGCGCGGGAAGCTGGGGCGGGGACGCGCGGGCGTACGCCGGGAAGGCGGCGGGGCGGGGCCGTGTCGATGTGCGGCTCCGCCGCGTTGGGCGGGCGCAGGGAGGGGTGCCGCCCGCCGGGAAGAGGAGCCGGGCGCATCGCGCCCGAAAGGGGCGCGGGGCTGTATCGATGTGCGGCTCCGCCGCGTGGGCGCGGCCGGCCTCCACCGGGCCGGCCGACAAAAACCATCCATCCCGGGGAACTGCGCGACCAACCCCTCACCGGCCCGCAGGCAAAACCGCCCACCCCGAGGAACTGCGCGACCAGCCCCCACCGAACCCGCAGACAAATCCGCTCAACCCGCGGAGCGCTACGCGCTGATGGGCCGCGACCAAGAAGGAGTCGTCCCCGTAACCCGGCACACCGCGAGGTACAGCGGAATCGGCGGCGTATACGGCAGCTTCCCGTCCGGCTTGTGGATGAGACCGGGCGCGCGAGGCGAGTCCGGAACCAGCGCCCCGGTGGTGTACCGCGCCGGCGCGGGCCATTCCAGGGCGTAGTCCGAGTCGGACGGAACGATCCACCACCAGTGCGCCTCATCGGCGTAGACACAGCCGACGCGCGGCAGGCGGGGCAGGACCAGTGGTCCGAAATGCGCGGGGACCGCGACGGCGTCGCAGCCGAGCGGAGCCGTCATGCCCTCGGGGACGGCCAGGCGGCGGGGCGCCCCCGGCCCGTGCAGCGCACGCCCCAGACGGACCAGTGTGTCGAGACTGAGCACCTGGCCGGGACGAGACCCGCCGCTCACACCCATTCGACCCCCGTACCGAAGTCCCCGAGTCCACTGGATTCCCTGAACCCGCCGGTGTCCCTGAGTCCGCCGGAATCCGCGAACCCGCCGGATTCCCCGGTCTCCGCGGAGTCCGGGAGGTCGCCGGCGTCCTGGTGTCCCCGGCCCCTGAAGAGGCCGGTGGCCTCCTGACCGAGGCCCCCGAAGTGGCCCGCGCCCTCCCGGCCCCGCGCACCGGAGCCGGCCCCACCACGAGCAGGGCCGCCTCCGGTTTCGTGCTCCCGGCTCCCGAAGCCGCCGAGGTCCAGACCTCCGAAGTCGCCGGCACCCCCATGCCGACCGGGGGCACCCCCATGCCCCCGCCCCGGAAATACGCCCAGATCCTCGAAGGCCCCGAAGTGTGCCGTCGCCTCGTCCTCGTCGCCCGAACCGCCTGACGGGCCCGGCTTGGGTCGTGCGCCCCAACCCAGGTCGTTGTGCGGTACGGAACTGTCGTGGCCGGGGGCCGGGTGGTGGCCGTGCGCCGGGTCCGCCTGCCGTGGCAGGTCGGCCCAGACGAGCAGGCCGGGTCCGTGTTCCTGGGCGCCCCATGCCCGGCAGAGCCCGTCGATGAGGAGCAGTCCCCTCCCGTGCTCCTCGTCGGGCCGCTGCGGGGACGGGCGGGGCTCACCAGGAGCACAGCCCTCGTCACGGACGGCTATCCGCACCAGGTCGTCGCCATCGTGCAGCTCGCAGACTATGTGGCTGCTCGCGGTGTGCACGATCGCGTTGGTGACCAGCTCGGAGACGACCAGTACCGCCGTGTCGCAGGTGTCCTCGCACACGGACCAGCCGGACAGCCGGGCCCGCGTCAGGCGTCTCGCCTGGGCCGGGGAACCCGGATGTGCGGCCAGCTCGAACCGGAACCGGCGCTCGGCAGCGGCCCCACCAGGGGCGGCTCCCGCGGCGGCACCGAGACCGAGGCGGCCTGCGGCGGCGTCTGTTCCTAAGGGCGCGGACGGAATCACGCTTGCCACTATCGCCCCGCCGTGAACACTTGGCAAGTGTCACTATGAAATATGCAGAGTGCCGTATGACGGTCTGGACGGTCGTGGCACACTGCTCGCAACAGAAAGTCGCGCGGCGCCAGTTGGGATCTCCGGAGGTCTGTTCCGATCTTCGAATGAGTCTTCGAATGGCGCCGCAGGGCTGTCAGGATTCGGTTCGCCGGGATCGGTGCGTCGGGCCGGGATCGGTTCGTAGGTCCGCGAGAACCCTGTCGACGGACTGTACGGACGCATGCGCTGTCAGTACTCAACCCGTTACTCGGTACTCGTCGCACAGCTGTCAGGACTCAACACTCATTCGTGGAGGTGGAGCGTGAGCGAGCCGCGGTCCGCACCGACGGTCGGCCAGGTCGTCCTCGGCCGGCGCCTGCTGGACCTGCGGGAACGCGCGGGGCTCAAGCGCGAGGAGGCCGCCCGCGTCCTCCGCGTCGCACCCGCAACGGTCCGCCGCATGGAGATGGCGGAGGTCTCCCTCAAGATCCCGTACCTCCAGCTCCTCCTGAAGTCCTACGGCGTCTCCGACGAGGAGGCCGAGGCCTTCGTCCACCTGGCCGAGGAGGCCAACAGGCCCGGCTGGTGGCAGCGCTTCCACGACATCCTGCCGGGCTGGTTCTCGATGCACGTCAGCCTGGAGGGCGCGGCCGCGCTCATCCGGGCGTACGAACCGCACTTCGTGCCCGGACTTCTGCAGACCGAGGACTACGCCCGCGGTGTGCTGAAGTCCGGTGCCGTCGGTCAGACCGAGCCCGACGACATCGAGCGCCATGTCGCGCTGCGCATGCAGCGCCAGGACCTGCTGACCCGTCCCGACGCGCCCCGCTTCTGGGTCGTCATGGACGAGACCGCCCTGCGCCGCCCGGTCGGCGGCCCGGAGGTGATGCGTGCCCAGATCGACAAACTGCTCGACGCCACGAAGCTGCCCAACGTGACCTTGCAGGTCGCCCCGTTCTCCTCGGGGCCGCACCCAGGCACGTACGGGCCCTTCGTGCTGTTCCGATTTGCCATGTCAGAACTGCCGGACATGGTCTACAGCGAGTACCTGACCGGCGCCGTCTATCTGGACGCGCGCGAAGAGGTGGGAACCCATCTCGAGGTCATGGACCGCATGGCGGCGCAGGCCGCTACGGCACATCGCACGAAGGAGATCCTCAAGGATCTCCGCAAGGAGCTGTGAATGGATCGCATCAAGCCGCGTATGAGCGTCTACAACGGTATGCCCGCGCGGGACTTGGGAAGCGAAGGCTGGCACAAGCCGTGGAGCGGCGGCAACGGCGGCAACTGCCTGGAAGCGATGAAGCTCGCCGACGGCCGGATCGCCGTCCGTCAGTCCACCGACCCGGACGGGCCGGCCCTGATCTACACGACCGACGAGATGACGGCCTTCATCGAGGGGGCGAAAGCGGGCCAGGCGGACTTCTTGCTGTCTTGAGCCGACCACCTCTGCTGAATGCTTTTTCCTTACCGAACCTCCTTATTTTGGTACTGACTTGATCACTTATCGCCGCGCCATCCTCTGTACGACCTTATGGAGCACGCCATGACCGTGCGGCCCACCGACAGGATCGACGGGACCGTCGAGATCGACACCAGCAGGCCCCACCCCGCCCGCATGTACGACTGGTACCTGGGCGGCAAGGACAACTACCCCGTCGACGCGGAGATGGGCCGCCAGATGCTCGCCCTCGACCCGAGGGTGCCGGTCATGGCACGTGTCAACCGCGCGTTCATGCACCGGGCCACCCGCTGGCTCACCGAGCGTGGCGTACGGCAGTTCCTGGACATCGGCACCGGCATCCCGACCGAGCCGAACCTGCACCGGATCGCGCAGGGCATCGCGCCCGACGCGCGGGTCGTCTACTGCGACAACGACCCGATCGTGCTGGCCCATTCGGCGGCCCTGCTGCGCGGCACACCCGAGGGTGCGACCGCGTATCTGCGGGCCGACGTGCGCGAGCCGGACGTGATCATCGAGGGCGCTCGGCAAGTCCTCGACCTCACCCGGCCCGTCGCCCTGTCCCTCGTCGCGCTGCTGCACTTCGTCCCCGACGAGGACGGCGCGCACGAGCTGGTCGACGGGCTGTTGTCCCAACTCCCCAGCGGCAGCTACCTGATGATGACCCACGCCACCGCCGACTTCACCCCGGAGGAGTCGACGGCGGCGGTCGAGAAACTCACGGCGGCGGGCATCACCCTGGCCCTCCGCTCCCGCACCGGCTTCGCCCGCTTCTTCGACGGCCTCGACCTGGTCGAGCCCGGCGTGGCGGTGGTCGACCGGTGGCATCCGGAACTGGGCGAGCCGGTCCCGGGCCAGGACGACGGGACGATCCCCGGCTACGGGGCGGTGGGGCGCAAGCCCTGAGATCCCAAGCCCTGAGATCCCAAGCCCTGAGGTCCCAAGCCTTGATGTCCCAAGCCCTGATGTCCCTGACGTGCTGTTTCAGAACCACGAGAGCATGCGTCGTGGCGCGTCCACCAGCCGGCTGACGGCGACCACCGGCAACGGCGGTTGCTCCGGTCGGCCCGGGCCCGGTCCGAGGCTCAGCGCGTAGTAGATCTGCTCGATCGAGGGCGGTCCGACGGCGAGATTCCGCCGGACCGCCCGCGCCGAGGACTCCTCCCCGGTCCGCACGAGATACGCCGCCGCCATCGTCCCCGTACGGCCCACCCCGGCCCCGCAGTGCACGAACACCGGCCCGGCCGCCGACGCGACGACATCGAGAAACCGCCGTACCTGTACGGCTGTTGGCGTCTGCCCGTCACGAATGGGCAGTCGTACGACGGCCAGCCCGGCCCTGCGCGGTTCGGCGAGCTGCGCCGCGGTCAGGTCCTCGGCCCGCAGATCCACCACCGTGGTGAAGCCGAGGCGGGCCAACTCCCGGTAGCCGCCGGGGGAGGGAGCGGCGCCTCGCCACAACTGCCCGTCGGTGTCGACGGGTTGGAAGTGGTGGATGCCCTGCACGGTACGGGTCCCCGGAGGCGGCGGGGTCTCCTCGCGCGCCCAGTACGACAACGCGAGGATGCCCAGCGCGCCGGTGGCCCACAGGGCGACGTAGCCGAGGGTGACGGCGAGGAGCAGCCTCATCGCGCGCCTGGGCAATCGCCGCCCGGGCGGGGCGAGTTGGGGCGAGGTGGGCTGGGATGAGGTGAGTCGGGGTGCGGGCACGGGAACGGAGGCCATGGGCGACCCGGGGTGCTCGGGGACGGGGGCGCCTTGGCATCGTACGTCCGGATTGCGCGCCGGGTCAGTCGTCGTCCGCGTCCGTGTCGCCCATGCCCATCACCGTGAGGTGGGCGCGGTCGAGGGCCGCGTCCTCCAGACAGCCGCGCAGCCGCATACGGTCGTGTTCGGCGAGCGCGGGCCGTACGACCCCGGCGAACATGCCGTCGCCGAGGCTGCCGAGCGTGGCGTGGTTCAGCGGCACGGAGGTGGAGTCCCGGCAGCGCTCCCAGACCTGTTGCGCGGCGAGCGCCTGCCGTTCGGCCGTCATGTCCGAGCCCCGCACGTCGACTTGGACGAGCACCGAGGTCGCCTCGGAGCCGCTCACGCTCTGCTCCCGGGTCTGGGTGAGATCGGCGAGCCCCACGACGAGCGCGGTGAGCAGCGCGGCCCCGACGACACCGACGACGGCCGTGCGGGCGACGCGGCCCCTGGAACGCCGGCCCAGCGCGGGCCGGTCCTCCAACTCGCCCACCGCGCCCGGTTCCGGGGCGGCGAGGACGGCGAGGCGTCCCGCGAGCCGCCGTTCGGCCGGGCGTCCCGTCGCGGACGCGATCCGTTGCACCACCCAGGCGAGCCCGGACAGCAGCACCCCGGTGACCATGAGGACGGGCACGAAGACGTACGTACGGTCGGCGGTGTCCTCCAGCCAGCGGAAGCGGGCGCCCTCGCGCTCGACGGACGTCTGCCGCAGCCGGACCAGCACGTCTTCCTGACGTGCCGTCAACTCCCTTTGCCTGGCGTCACTTTCTTTCACCCGCTCCTCGATCCGGGTGAGCCGGGCCAGCAGCACGATGCCGAGCAGCATCACCTCGACGACCAGCAGCAGGATCCCGCACAGGATGGCGCGCTGCCACTGCCAGCGGTACAGGTAGACGACGAGATACGTCCCCGCCCCGGCGGCGGCCAGGCTCCCGAAGACGTACGCGATCCGCCTCATCGCGCCTCTCCCGTCTCTACGTCCGTCTTTACGGCCGCTGTCCTCACGTCACCGGTGGTGCCGTCGACGGCGACGCGCGACCCGGGCGGGAAGCGCCGAACCGCGTCGGTCGCACCGACCACGGCAGGCAGCCCGAACTCCCTTGCCAGGACGGCGAGATGGGACAACGGGCTGCCGGTCTGGGCGACCAGCCCGGCGAGTTCGGGCAGCAGCGGGGCGAGCGCGGGATCGAGGGTGCGGACGACGAGCACGGCGTCGGAGGGGCGCGGCCCGGTCCCGTCCCAGACGGTCCCGACGGCCCGCCCGCCGGACACACCCCGGCCGTCACCGTCACCGTCGCTGTCGGTGCGCTCGGCGACCACCGTGCCGTCCGCGAGGCGGAAGGCGTCAGGCAACGGCGGCGACTCGGCCCGCGGCACGCGCGCATTGAGGTCGCCGGGCAAAGGTTCGCCTTCGAGTACGGCGGCCAACTCCCGCCAGCGCAACAGCTCTACGCGATCCGCGGCCGGGCCGAGCCGGCGTGCGACGTCCCGCACGAGGCGCACTTGCAGCTCCTGCACCCAGCGGATCCGGAGGCGAAGGGCTTCTCGGGGTGGGAGGGCGGGGGCGCGGTGGGGGAGAGGTGGGGTAGGCGGTGAGGGGCTGATGCTGTCGGGCTCCGGGCGGTCGTCGCCGGAACCCGGCAGGCGCACGCGCCCCCGCAGGGTCGGTGCCGTGAGCGCCAGCACGGTCGGCGCGGTGGCGGCTGCCCGCTCGTCCGGTATGCCCAGGGCGCGCGTCTCCGCGAGGGCGGTCAGGGCCGCGCCCGCCGCCGTACGGGACTTCGGTGGCTCACGCAACAGGGCTCCGGCGAGGGCCTCTTGGGCGTGCAGGGAGACCAAGGCGGCGCGGGTCCAGCGGAGTTGGGCGGCCAGGTCGGGGCCGGGTAGTCCGCCGGGCGCCGGGATCTGGGCGAGCCGGCGGTCGACGTCCGCCACCAGGTTCGCGGCCAACCCGGGCAACGCCGCGGTGAGTCGGCCGACCCGCCAGGCCGCGCCGAGCCGCCGTGCTCCCGGCGCCGGGTTCAGCAGGGCCAGCCAGCGGTGCCCGGGCGGGGCCGCGCCGAGCAGCCGTAGGTCGGCCGCGGCCCACCCGCCGACCGCTGTGACGACCGGCACCGTCCGCAGCAGCCGACGCGGTGCGCTGCCCGCGATGTCGAGCGCGGCGGTCAGCCCACGGGCCATCGGCGCGACCCACAAGTCCTCCTCCAGCGGCTGGAGTCGGCCCGGCAGCGTCTCCGCGACCGGCCCCGGCCCGAGCAGCCGGGCCCCGCGCGACGGCCGCACGGCCATGGCGGTGATCGGCCGGCTCTGGAACAACCACAGCCGCCCGCCCCCGCCCCCGACTTCGTCCCCGCCCCTGACTTCGTCCTCGTCGAATCCGAACCCGAACTCGATGTCCTGCGGCCCTCCGAACACCTGCCGTACCCGCCGCGCGAGCCGGGCCAGCCGCCGTAGTTCGGAGGAGGTGAGCAGCGCGTCGGCGGTCGGTGGCTCGGTGCGCAGCAGCCGACCCCGCCGGCTCAACCAGTAGTCGGTACCGGCCTGTTCACCGCTGACCAGACTGTCCGGCCCGCCGCGCACCGCGCTCACCAGCATCCGGTCGGTACGCCCCGCGACGGGGTCGGCGCCGAACATCACTCCGCCGACCCGCGCCGTCAGCATCGGCTGCACCAGCACCGCCATCGGCGCGGTGGACCCGTCGGGCCGGTGCGCCGAATCGAGCACGGTCCGCACGGCCGTACGGAAGTCGGACCATCCGCGCACATCGAGCACGGAGGCGAACTGCCCCGCCAGGGACGACTGTTCGGTGTCCTCCTGCGGCGAGGAGGACCGTACGACGAGGGGCCGCGCACCGGAGTCGGAGAGGTCCTGCCAGGCGCGGCGCAGGGTGGCGGGGTCGTCGCCCGCACCCTCGGGGACCACGAACCCGGGAAGCACGGGGAGCCCGGCACGGGCCGCGCGGGCGAGGTTCGCCGCCTTGGAACCGGCGAACAGGGGCTGTATCGCCGTGAGTTGATCGAGGGGGACGGCGGCGTCCGGACGGTACGCCCCCTCCGCCTCCCACGTGCCCTCGCCATGACGTTCGTCGAGCGTCGTCATCAACACCCTCCAGGACCGACCGCCAACAGGGGGGACGCGCGGGGGTGGCCCCGCGCCTGACGACGGAACGAAGGATGGGGACGTGCCGCGCCCGACCCCACTCCGGGCCCGACGACAACTCGCCTCCTGCGCCGATGATCCCACCGCCGTTGGCCCACAAGCCGGCCGGAAGCCACATTCCGGCCCGCCACCGGAGGATCTCGTGAGCCGGGAGGAGACCACACCCGGCGCCTCGTACCGGCGCAGTACGCCCGGCCTCCTCCGCAGGTGCCAGCACGGACGTACGCCTGCTCATCCGGCAGCAGGGACAACCTGCCGCCCCGGCCTCCGCCGCCTCACACGGTCATCGGCCGGTCGTACGGCCCGATGGGCGCCGGGAGTTGGGAACTCCCCGTCAGATAGCGGTCGACAGCCGCTGCCACCGCCCGCCCCTCCGCGATCGCCCACACGATCAACGACTGCCCGCGCGCCGCGTCCCCCGCGACGAACACCCCGCGCGCACTCGTCGCGAAGTCCGCGTCCCGGGTGATCGTGCCGCGCGGCGCCATCGCCAGCCGCAGCTGATCGATGAGCCCGTCGCCCCGGTCGGGCCCGGAGAACCCGAGGGCGAGCAGCACGAGATCGGCGGGCAGGCTCCGCCCGGACCCGTCCAACGGCCGCCGCTCCGCGTCGACTTCGACCAGATGCAAGGACCGCACCCGCCCGTCCCCACCCCCCTCGAAGTGAAGCGTCGACGCAGCGAACAGCCGCGCGTCCGCGTCCGCCGCCGGCGCCGTCTCCAGATCCCGCGCCTCCTCGTGCGCGGCCGAGAGCCGATAGATCTTCGGATACGTGGGCCAGGGCTCCAAGTCCTCGTCGCGCTCGGCCTCGGGCTGGGCATAGATGTCCAACTGCGTGACGGACGCGGCCCCTTCACGCACCGCGGTGCCCAGACAGTCCGCCCCGGTGTCACCGCCCCCCACGATCACGACATGCTTCCCGGCAGCGGACAGCGGAGAGACCGCCAGGTCACCCTCGCACACCCGGTTGGCCAGCGGCAGGTACTCCATCGCCTGGTGGATGCCGGTCAACTCCCGCCCCGGCACGTCCAGTTCACGCCACGCCGTCGCTCCCGTGGCGATCACCACCGCGTCGTAGCGCGCCCGTAGTTGGGCCGCCCCGATGTCCCGTCCGACCGTCGTCGACGTACGGAACTTGGTGCCCTCGGCCCGCATCTGCTCCAGCCGCCGTTCCAGATGCCGCTTCTCCATCTTGAACGCGGGGATGCCGTACCGCATCAGCCCGCCGAGCCGGTCGTCCTTCTCGTACACGGCGACCGTGTGCCCGGCCCGCGTCAACTGCTGTGCCGCGGCGAGGCCGGTGGGCCCGGAGCCGATCACCGCGACGGTCCGCCCGGACAACCGGTCCGGCGGTCTCGGTGGCGCGAAACCGTCGGTCCAGGCACGGTCGGCGATGGCCACCTCGACGTTCTTGATGGTGACCGCGGGCTGGTTGATGGCGAGCACGCACCCGGCCTCGCACGGCGCCGGGCACAACCGCCCGGTGAATTCGGGGAAGTTGTTCGTGGCGTGCAACCGGTCGGCCGCCGCCCGCCAGTCGTCCCGGCTGACCAGATCGTTCCACTCCGGGATCAGGTTCCCGAGCGGACAGGCGTCGTGGCAGAACGGGACACCACAGTCCATGCACCGGTCGGCCTGCTTGGTGACGATCGGCAGCAGCGCGCCCGGGACATACACCTCGTCCCAGTCGCGCACCCGCTCCTCGACGGGCCTGCGGGGCCACTCCTCGCGCGGAGTGGTCATAAAACCCTTGGGATCGGCCATGGCCGTCTTCCTTGCGTCCGCGTACGACAGGCCGTGCGTCATCGGGCGGCACTCTTTCAGCCACGATAAGGCCCCCGGGCCGGGCGCGCAGAGTGGGGCGAGACGGCTTTCTCAAGTGGTCCCGCGGGCCGCCCCGCAGGTCCTCACCAGCGCTCGCTCAGGTGATCATGCGGTTTCTCTCAGGTGAGAGCCAGCATGTACACCAGCGCGGCGGCTGCCGAGGCGATCGCGCGGACGTGATTCCACATCGTCCACTCGCGTACGTACGACGGCCAGTACGCGGCGGCCTCCGGCGTCCCCGGGTCCAGCTTCAGCAGCGCTTCGTTGCGGGGCACGTTCGCGACGAGGGTCAGCCCGAACGCCCCGAACAGATACAGCGCGCTGCCCAGCAACAACTCCACGGTCCCCTGATCCGGCCACAGCACGAACGTCACCACCGCGATCACCGCGCACAGCACCGCCGAACCGGCGAACAGCAGCATGAAGACCGGCGTCATCGCCGCCGTGTTGATCGCGTTCATCGCGGCGACCCCCTGCGCGGGCGGCAACTCGGCCAGCCCCCGCATGACCAGCACGGAGAAGGCACAGAACACCCCGGCCATCACCCCGGTCGCGAGTACCCCCAGAACCGTCAGGGTCACATACGGTTCACCGATCATGCCGACACCAACTCCCGCCCGTAGAGCCGAGATCCTGCCCACCACCGACCACCGGGACAAGTCAATCCTCCCCCTGCGCGGCTCACCATGGCCGAGAATCGCCGGGGCATACGCGGACGTCTACGACAGGCCCCGGGCCGACGGCGACACCCTGGGGCGTGGGCGACCGCCTTCGCCGCCGGACTCCTCACCCGGCCTCCGCCTCCACCGCGGCCTCCGTTTGAACTCCGCTCTCCCCTTGAACCCCGCCCTCCCGCCACTCCCGTAGAACCCCCTCCACCCGCACCGAGATCCGCCGCCGAGCCTCATGTCGCGGCACCCCACTCATCAGCAACTGGTCGTAGGGCGTGTCCACATGCCGTACGGATGCCACCACCGCCGAGACCACCGCACCCGCCGACAAGGCCCGCCCCGCCGCACTCCGCCCCACCCGCCCGCTGCCCCGCGCCGAGGCATGCGCGGCGACGGCCCGGGCCCGCGCCTCGGGGCAGCCGGGAAGCAGCCGTCGTATCTCCGCCGCGAACGCCTCCGCGAACCGCACGTCCTCCACGGCCCGCCGCTCCGCGTCCCGCACCCGGCGCCGCCGTCGCGCCTCCGCGTCCGCGAGACACCGCTCCTCGGCCCGCGCGAGCCCCGCCTCCTCGACGAGAACGCCCTGCCGCTCGTACCGGCCCCGCCGCCGGTTGAACCGCACCACCACCGCCGACAGCCCACTCTCCTCCCGCGCCCGGCGCGTCAACGCCGTGTCCCCGCGCGGCAGGAACACCAGATGCCCGAGATCCCCACAGTCCGGACACCGCGGCACCCCGCCCTCGACGACCACCAACGGCAACGGCCCCCGCCGACACTCGGCACAGTGCCGCTTCCTGAGCGGCTGAACAACGAGCAGTCCCCGGTGGGCGGGTGGAGTCGCGAGCGCTGCCGTACGAGACATACGAGAGGTATTCCCTTGTGCTGGGCGCATCTCTCCTGTCTCTCCTACGTCGTCCGCACACCACGCGGAACGAACACCGACACGCGCGTACGGTGTTGGGTCGGCGTCTCGATCTCGTCGAGCACCGCCACGGCCAGATCCGCGTACGACAGCCCGGGTGCCCCCTCCGGCACCCGCTCGTCGCCCAGCCTGTGGCGCCCGGTACGCGGGGCGTCCTGCTCCAGTCCACCGGCCGGCGTGAGCATCACCCAGTCCACCGCCGTGTGCTCGCCCGCCGCCCGCAGGCGCCGCAGACCGGCCGTATGGGCCAGCGCGAACGGTCTTATCGCAGGCGGAAACGCCGAGGGGTCGTCCATCACCGGCCGCCCGTCCACCCCGAGGAGGTTCGCGAACAGCCCGACGGCGACGAGCCGCCGTACCCCTGCCGAAGCCAGCCCCTCCAGCAGCGCGTCCGCCGCCTTGACGAAGAAGCCGGGATCGAGCGAGTCGAAACCCTGCTCGGGCCCGCTGAACGGCGACACCGCGTGCACGGCACCGACCGCCCCGCCCGCGACCTCCCGCACCGACCCGACCTCGGTCACATCACCCCGCACGACGGAGACGCCGTCCGCGGCGAGGTCCGCGTACCGCGCCGGGTCGCGCACCACGGCCGTCACCTCGTGCCCACGCCCGAGCGCCTCTGTCGTCACCGCCCGCCCAGCCCGGCCTCCGGCGCCGAAGACGACGATCCCACCCATGCCCAACCCCCTTGTCCGGCAGCGTCGTTCGCCGCCCGACCTGGACGTTAGACACCCGGGGCCCGGTTACTTCAACGGTATCGGCGCTAGCCTCGACGCATGACCGACGCGACGGACGCCGTAGGGGACGCCGTACGGCGGGAACCCCTCGACCCCGACATGTTCGACCCCGTCTGTCCCTCCTCCGCGATGCCTTTCCGTGTCGGCGACAAGTGGACCGGCATGATCGTCCGCTGTCTCGAAGGTGGCCCGCGCCGGTTCACCGAACTCCGCGCACCACTCAGGGCCGTCACCCCCAAGGTCCTCAGCGAGACCCTGCGCGCCATGGAACGCGACGGCCTGCTGACCAGAAGGCCGTACGACGAGAACCCGCCGCGCGTCGAATACGCGCTCACCCCCCTCGGCCGCAGCCTCATCCCTCTGCTCGACGCGGCCCGAGCCTGGAGCGAGACCCACCTCCCGCATCTCCTCGCGGCCCGTCGCAACCACCAGCGCGACGCACCCTGATCGCGGCCTGCCGCATCATGGGCCCTGTGCGACTGGAAGCGATCACCTGGGACCGGCTCGGCGACCAACTCGCCGAGCGTCTGCTCGACCTGAAGCCGGCCGACGGCAGCCCCTGGCCGCGCGTCGCCCTCGACGGCGCCCCCGCGGCCCACCCCGGCGACCTCGCCGAGCGCGTCGCGGAGGCGCTCCGCGTCCGCGGCCGCTCCTCGCTCGTCGTCGGCACCGAGGGCTTCCTGCGCCCCGCCTCGCTGCGCCTGGAGTACGGGCGCCAGGACGTCGAGGCGTACTACGACGGCTGGTTCGACACCCGCGCCCTGTGGCGCGAGGTCTTCGGCCCGCTCGAACCGGACGGCGACGGCCGCGTCCTGCCCGACCTCTGGGACCCGGTCGCCGACCGCGCCACCCGCAGCCCCTACGTCCAACTCCCGCCCGGCGCCGTCCTGTTGCTGCACGGTCCCCTCCTCCTTCGGCACTGGTTCCCCTTCGACCTGACCGTCCACGTCCTCCTCTCGCCGGGCGCCCTGCGCCGCCGCACCCCCGAGACCGAGCACTGGACCCTCCCCGCCTTCGAGCGCTACGAGGACGAGACCGACCCGGCCACCACGGCGGACGTCCTGGTACGCGCCGACGACCCGCGTCACCCGGCGTGGAACGGCTGAGCCACGGACGCGGTGAGCCTCGCGGGACCGTGGTGGTGGCGCGGGACCCGCGCTGGCGCGGGACTCACGCCACCACCACGGGTCCCGCACACCGGAAGTCGTGACCGTCCGGGTGCGTTCACCCGCCCGCGCGGCGAGAATGTAGGGCGCCGGGACTAGCGGAACGTTCTGTGCCGCGCCGGCCGTCCGGCACCGGGAGGTACTTCATGACCACCGCCGGAGACATCATGCACCGGGGCGCCCAGTGGATCCCCGCGCACGAAACCCTGGACCGCGCCGCCCAGCTGATGCGCGAACTGGGCGTCGGAGCCCTGCCCATCAGCGACGAGAACGAACGGCTCTGCGGCATCCTCACCGACCGGGACATCGTCGTCGGCTGTGTGGCCATGGGCCACGACCCGGCCAAGGTCACCGCCGGCGAGATGGCCCAGGGCACACCCCGCTGGATCGACTCCGGCGCCGATGTCGGCGAGGTGCTCCAGGAGATGCAGGGACACCAGATCCGCCGGCTTCCCGTCATCGAGAACAAACGCCTCGTCGGCATGATCAGCGAGGCCGACCTGGCCCAGCACCTGACGGAGGAGCAGCTCGCCGGCTGGGTCGAGAGCGTCTACGCCCGGAGCGGCATGCGCTGAACCACCGAACTGTCCGTGCGCTGAACCACCGGACGGTCCGTGCGTTGAACCACCGGACGGTCCGTGCGTTGAACCATCCGGACTGTCCAGACGCTGAACCAGCTGGACGGTCCGGAAGCTTCCGGGCGCCGAACCACCGGACGGTACGAACGCAGAACCACCGGACGGATCCCGGCACTTCCGGCCGTCGAAACCACCGGACGGTTCCGGTCCAGCGGCTGCCGCTCAGAGCCAGCCGTTGCGCCGGAACCCCCGGTACAGCACCAGACAGGCCGCGGTTATCACGCCGATGACCAGCGGATAGCCGTACCGCCAGTGCAGCTCCGGCATGTGGTCGAAGTTCATGCCGTACACACCGCACACCATCGTCGGTACGGCGATCACCGCGGCCCACGCCGTGATCTTCCGCATGTCCTCGTTCTGCGCGACCGTCACCTGGGCGAGGTGCGCCTGGAGAATCGAGTTGAGCAGTTCGTCGAAGGACGCGATCTGCTCCTTCGCGCGCAGCAGATGGTCGGAGACGTCCCGGAAGTAGGCCTGTATCTCCGGTCCGATCACCCGCATCGGCCGGGTGGCGAGCTCCTCCAGCGGTCGACTGAGGGGGACGACCGCCCGCTTCAGCTCCAGGAGTTCACGCTTGAGCTGGTAGATACGGCCGGGGTCGGCCCGCGCGCCGTTCTCCGCGAACACGTCCGTCTCCACCTGGTCGATGTCCGCCTGTACGGAGTCCGTGACGCTCAGGTAGTCGTCGACCACGTGGTCCGCGATCGCGTGCAGCACCGCGGCCGGTCCCTTGGCGAGCTGCCGCGGGTTCGACTCCAACTCCTCGCGCAGCGGCCCCAGCGAGCCGTGCCGTCCGTGCCGCACGGTGATGACGAAGTCGGCGCCGACGAACACCATGATCTCGCCGGTGTCCACGACCTCGCTCGTCGCGGTCAGCTTCTCGTGCTCGACGTAGCAGACCGTCTTGAACACCGCGAACAGTGTCTCGCCGTAGCGCTCCACCTTGGGGCGCTGATGGGCCTCGATCGCGTCCTCGACCGCCAGCGGGTGCAGGTCGAAGAGCTCGGCGATGCCCGCGAACTCCTCGTTCGTCGGCTCGTGCAGGCCGAGCCAGACGAAGCCGTCGTCCTTCTTGCGCACCCGCTCGACGGTGTCCACCAGGTCGCCGGCGACGGGGACGCGGGCGCCGTCCTGGTACGTGACGCACTTCACCACCGAGGAGCCCAGCGGTGACCGGGCATGGTGGCTCAGGTCGACCCGCGGGCGCCGCCGGGCCAGCCGTGCCACCTTGCGGAGGCCGCCGACCCTGCCGAGGCCCGTGACCTTCCGAAGATTCCCTGCCATGGACATCCGGCTCTCCTTGCGTGGATCCCCTCGCATCGCATTTCTGCGCCTTGGCGTGCCAGTTTGCCAGGCCGACATGAGCCGTGGGTAAGCCTGTGGGAACGGAATCCTCCGCTTTGTTCCCGGCTGTGGACGAACCGGTGCACGGTCGTGGCGAGGGCGCGGTGGACCGAGGCTTCGCCCTCCTGACAAGCGAGGCTTCGCCCACCTGACAACCGGACCTCCGCCCCTCCCGGCACGCGGAGCCTCGCCCCTCCCGACAACCGGAGCGTCGCCCCCTGTCGACAAGCGGGGCAACTGGGATGATCGCGGCATGACGCGATCCGACGGGTATCTCCTCGACAACCGGCAGTCCGAGGCGGGACAGCGCTTCGACGCCTTCGCCACCCTCTTCGACCCCACCACGTTCCGGCACCTGGAGGGGTTCGGCGTCGGACCCGGCTGGCGCGTCTGGGAGGTCGGCGTCGGCGGTACGTCGGTGGTGTCCTGGCTGGCCAAGAAGGTCGGCCCGACCGGGAAGGTCGTCGCGACCGACATCGACACCTCACAGGTCGCCTCGGCCGCCCGCCCGCCGATCGAGGTGCGCGTCCATGACGTGGGCGCCGAGGAACCGCCGGGGGAGGGCTTCGACCTCGTGCACGCCCGGCTCGTCCTCGTCCATGTGCCGGACCGGGAACGGGCGTTGCGCTCGATGATCAAGTCCCTGCGCTCCGGCGGACGCCTCCTGATCGAGGACGCCGACCCCGCCCTCCAGCCCCTGCTCTGCCCCGACGAACACGGCCCCGAGCAACAACTCGCGAACCGCCTCCGCCACGGCTTCCGCAAGCTCCTCGCCGACCGGGGCGCCGACCTCTCCTACGGCCGCCGACTCCCGCGCCTGCTCCGCGAGGCGGGCCTGCGCCGGGTGGAGGCCGACGCGTACTTCCCGGTCACCTCACCGGCCTGCGCCGCCCTGGAGTCCGCCACGGTCCGCCAGATCCGCGGCCAGCTGGTCACCGCGGGCCTGGCCACGGACGAGGACATCGACCGCCACCTGGCCAACGTCGCCTCCGGCACGATGGACCTGGCGACGGCTCCGATGATCTCGGCGTGGGGGCGGAAGGCGTAGTCCGGGGGCGGGAGTTGTGATGGGTTTTCGGCGGGCGGGGCCGGGTTCGGTGCTGATGCCGGGCCTGGGAGTCGCCGTCCAACACCAGCGACCGCCCTCCCCGTACAACTCCCCCTCCGGCCAACGCAGTTGACCGGAGGCCCGACGCGAGCCCCCTCACTCCCGTACCGGTGGCCGTCCTCCCACCCGCTCCACCGCCCGGGCCCCCGCCCGGCATCCCTCCCGCGCCGCCTCCTCCGGCTCGGCGCCCGCCAGCAGCGTCGCGAGGAACGCGCCCGTGAAGGCGTCCCCCGCGCCCGTGGTGTCCTGGGGAACGGCCGGCACGGCAGGTACGCGTGCGTGGACCGTGCCGGAACGGGCGACGAGGGCTCCCTCGGCGCCCTGTTTGGTGATCACGAGGGGGACATGGCGGCTCAACTTGGCCGCCGCGTCCGCCGGATCGGGCAACCCCGTGAGCAGGCACGCCTCGTCCCGGCTCGGCAGCAGTACGTCGACGCCCTCGACGAGCGTCAGGAAACGGTCCACGCCCAGCTCCACCAGGAACCCCGCCGACGCCGGATCCAGACTCACCTGCACCCCACGCGCGCGTGCCGATTCCACCGCCACGCCCGCCAACGCCCGGCCCGGCTCGGAGAACAGCAGATAGCCCGACAGATGCAGCCGTACGACACCGTCCAGCAGCGAGTCCGACCAGTCCTCGGGGCCGAGCCGTAGGGCCGCTCCACTGTCGGTGACGAGCGTCCGCTCGGCCGAAGCCCCCGTGTCGACCAGACAGATCACCGTCGCGGTGGCAGCCTCCGGATCGACCACGAGCCGGGGCCGCACCCCGGAGGCGACCAACTCCCGCTCGTGCCACGCCGCCGAGTCCGCACCCACCCGACCGAGCAGCCGTACGTCCGTACAGCCCCAATGGGCCGCCCAGCACGCCACGTTGGCGCCCGCGCCGCCCGGCAAGGTGCGGATCGCGGCGGCGGTGTCGGTGCCCGGGGCGAGCGGCCCCCGGTGCCGGGCGACGACGTCCGTGACGACGTCCCCGACGACCAGGAGCGCGCCGTTCGGCTCCGGTGTCACGCCTCGGCCCAGGCCGCCGCGATCCGCCCCGCCAGCCGTACGTTGCCGCGTACGGCCGCCAGGTTGGCGTTCAGCGAGGCCCCGTCGGTGTGCTCCACGAGGTAGCCGAGCAGGAACGGCGTGACCGCCTGCCCGGTGACTCCCTCCGCCTCGCACGCGTGCAGCGCGTCGGCGAGCACACGCGCGTGCAGCGCGGGATCCAACTGCTCGTCCTCGGGCACGGGGTTGGCGACGATCAGCGTCGACTCCGGAGCGTCGAACGCGTCCTGCGCCCGCATCACGGCCGCGACCTGCTCGGGGGTCTCCAGCGTCCACTCCACGGGGTAGCCCGAGTCGGAGAGATAGAAGCCGGGGAAGCGGTCCGTGCCGTACCCGGCGACCGCCACGCCCAGCGTCTCCAGACGTTGCAAGGTCGCCGGCACATCCAGGATCGACTTCACGCCCGCGCACACCACCGTGATCCGGGTGGACGCCAGCAGCCCCAGGTCGGCGGACTCGTCCTGGGTCACCGTCCACTCCCGGTGCACCCCGCCGAGCCCCCCGGTCGCGAACACCCGGATGCCCGCCCGTGCCGCCAGCAGCGCCGTCGCCGACACCGTGGTCGCCCCGCTGGCCCCCGCCGCCACCGCGAGCGGCAGGTCGCGGTGGCCCAGCTTGCGGATGCCGTCCTCGTTGGCGACCCGCTCCAACTGCTCCTTGTCCAGCCCGACATGGGGCCGCCCGTCCAGCACGGCGATCGTCGCGGGTACGGCGCCCTCCTGGAGTACCGCCGCCTCCAGCTCCAGCGCCACCTGCAGATTGCGCGGGCGCGGCAGCCCGTGCGCGATGATCGTCGACTCCAGGGCCACCACGGGTCGACGCGCGTCGATCGCCTCGCGTACTTCCTCGGACACCACCAGCACCACGCGCCTCCTGTCGTTCGGTCTTCCCTCATCCCTGGCGGGTGCCGGGCCTGGTCAAACCCTCGCGGACTGTGGGGGACACCACCAGCGGGCGACGTGGAAAAAGGGGGCCACGCGTGCGTGGCCCCCCTTCTCCGTGTGTCAGACCGGGCTCACACCCGCCAGCGTCCCGTGCGGATCGAGCACGTACTTGCGGCTGGCGCCCTGGTCGAACTCGGCGTAGCCGCGCGGTGCGTCCTCCAGCGCGATCGGGGTCGCGTTGACCGCCTTGGCGATGTGCACGCGCCCGTGCAGGATCGCCATCATCAGACTCCGGTGGTACGTCATCACCGGACACTGACCGGTCGTGAACCCGTGGCTCTTGGCCCACCCGAGGCCGAGCCGCACCTTCAGGGTGCCGCTCTTCGCGTCCTCGTCGACCCCGCCGGGGTCGGCGGTGACGTACAGCCCGGGGATGCCCAGGGCACCGCCCGCGCGCGTGATGCCCATCAGCGAGTTGAGGACCGTCGCCGGCGCCTCCGGGGCGTCCGGGCCGTGCGCCCGTGCCTCGAAGCCGACCGCGTCGACCGCTGCGTCCACCTCGGGTTCGCCGAGGATCTCGGCGATCTGCTCCCCGATGTCGCCGCGCGAGACGTCGACGGTCTCGCAGCCGAAACTCCTCGCCTGGCCCAGGCGTTCGGCGTTCAGATCGCCGACGATGACGACCGCGGCGCCCAGCAGCTGCGCCGACGCGGCAGCCGCCAGACCGACCGGACCGGCCCCGGCGACGTACACCGTGGACCCGACCCCGGCGCCCGCGGTGACCGCGCCGTGGAAACCGGTCGGGAAGATGTCCGACAGCATGGTCAGATCGAGCAGCTTCTCGCGTGCCTCGTCCCGGTCCGGGAACTTCAGCAGGTTGAAGTCCGCGTACGGGACCATGGCGTACTCCGCCTGACCGCCGACCCAGCCGCCCATGTCGACATAGCCGTAAGCCGCCCCGGGGCGGGCCGGGTTGACGTTCAGGCAGATGCCCGTCTTGCGTTCCTTGCAGTTGCGGCACCGCCCGCAGGCGATGTTGAACGGTACGGAGACGATGTCGCCCACGTCGATGAACTCGACGTCCGGACCCCGTTCGACGACCTCTCCGGTGATCTCGTGTCCGAGGACCAGCCCCTCGGGCGCGGTCGTCCGACCGCGCACCATGTGCTGGTCACTGCCGCAGATGTTGCTGGCGAGCACCTTCAGGATCACCCCGTGCCGGACCTTTCGGCCGACGTTGGCGGGGGCGACTCCCGGCCCGTCCTGCAGTTCAAGCGTCGGGTAGTCGATGGTCCTGACGTCGACCGCTCCCGGCTTGAGATACGCGACTGCCCTGTTTCCGCTTCCACTCATGCGTGTTCGCCGTCCCTTCGGCTCCGATCCCCCGGATGCCAGTGGCTGTGCGCACGGCGGAGTCTGCTACCGGCTCGGCCTCCCGGCCACCCTTCGCGGGACATCGGAAACCGGGATCTTCCGGGAACGGGTGAGCAGGGCCAGCGCGGCCAGGGGTATCAGCAGGCAGGCGGCGGCGAGGTTCAGCCAGCCGTAGCTCGCCTCCGCGACCACCAGCCCGGCCACCGCCCCGCCGATGCCCGCCGAGGTGTTCATGGTGAGGTCGGACAGGCCCTGCGCGGCGGCACGCGCGGGCTGGGTCACCGAGTCCGTGAGCAGCGCCGAGCCGGAGACGAGCCCCGCCGACCAGCCCAGGCCCAGCACGAACAGCCCCAGCGCGATCCGCCCGTGACTCCCGCCCGCCGTACCGGCGATGAACGCGGCACAGGCCAGCAGCCCCACCGCGAGCCCTATCCCGGACAGCCGCCCGACCCGGTCGGACAGCCTTCCCATCAGCGGCGAGAAGGCGTACATCCCCGCGATGTGCCCGCTGATCACCAGCCCGACCAGATCGATGCTCGCCCCGTGATGGCCCAGCTCGACCGGCGTCATCGCCATCACCGACACCATCGCCGTGTGCGACACGGCCACCGTCACCAGCGCCAGTCGCGCCCGCGGCGAGGCCGCCACCGCCGCGAACCCGGCCCGCAGCGACCGCGCGGCGGGCGACCGGTCCTCGTCCGGCGCGAGCGCCCGCGCCGTCAACAACGGATCGGGCCGCAGCAGTACGGCGACCACGACCGCGGCGACCAGGAAGATCCCGCCCGCCCACAGGAAGGGGCCGGCCGCCGCGGGTATCCCGAGCCCCGAGACGCTACGGCCCGCGGGCGCGGCGATGTTGGGTCCGAGGACCGCCCCTATGGTCGTCGCCCACACGACATGGGAGATGGCCCGGGCCCGCTGCTCCGGCTCGGCCAGATCGGCCGCCGCGAACCGGGACTGCAGATTCGCCGACGAGGCCGCCCCGAATCCGGCCATGCCGCACAGCAGCAGCGGAAAGCTCCCGATGCTCGCCGCGAGCACCACGACACCGGCTCCCAGCGCCCCGACCAGATACCCGAGGACCAGCCCGGGACGCCGACCACGCGCCGTCATCAGTGCGGCGAACGGCATCGACAGCACCGCCGTGCCCGTCACGGTCGCCGTGGGCGCCAGCCCGGACAGCGACTCGGTCCCACTGACCTGCTTGGCCAGTACGGCGGCCAGCGCGATCCCGGTGGCGACGCCGAGTCCGCCCAGGATCTGGGTCGTGATCAGCACGCCGGACACCCGGCGCCGTAGCGCGGGCAGCCGGTCGGCCGTGACGGGCACCGCGTCCCGCCCCTCGACGGCGCTCACCGCGCGCACCCGGTACCGCCGTTGGCGCACGCGCACGTGAAGCCGGTCCTCACCAGCACAACATCCCCCCTGATTCCCGGTCCGCCCGAGCCCTCAGAACAACGGCTCGGGCAGCACCCCCTCCAGTGCCAGCAGCTTCCTCTTCGTCTCCAGGCCGCCCCCGAACCCGCCGATGCCGCCGTCACTCTCGACGACCCGATGGCACGGCACGACGACCGGCAGCGGATTGGACCCCATCGCCACCCCCACCGCCTGGGCCGCGAGCGGCTGCCCGACCCGCCCGGCCAGATCGCCGTACCCGACGACCGAGCCGTACCGCACACCGGACGCCAGCTCGCGCAGCACCTGCCGGTTGAAGCCGGAGATCAGGGACCAGTCGAGCGGCAGCTCGAAGGCGCGCCGATCACCGGCGAAGTAGGCCTCGATCTGACGTATCGCCTCGGCCAGCAAGGGGGAGTCGGGCTCCTCGACCGGCTCCGTGCCCAGCCGGGACGCCAGTCGGTCGAGGGTCTTGTCGCGCACCGCGTCCGTGGCGTGGAACACGACGTTGACCAAGCCGTCCTGTGTCGCGGCCAGCAGCAGGGGACCGATGTCGGTGCCGACGACGGTCCACACGACGCGCTGCTCGTTCTGCCCATGGCTGTCCATGCGCCCACCGTACGACCCGGCACTGACAACGCCCCGCGAGCGGCCTCAGAACCCGTTCAGCGCGGACCGCACCACGTCCGGCTTGTTCGTGATGAGCCCGTCCACGCCGTACCCGGCGACCTTCCACGCCGTGGGCGCGTCGTCGACGGTCCAGGCGTACACCTCCATCGGAATGCCGTGCGGGCCCGTGTGCCCGTGCACGGCGGAGACGTAGCCCATGGAGATCGAGCCGTACGACGGGTTGATCAGGTCGGTGAAGGCGGCGTACTCGTGCAGGGCGGACACGGCGGGTGTGCCGAGGAAGCCGGTCCTGATGGCGGGCTTCAGGTCGTGCACGATGCGGATGCTGTCCGCGCTGAAGCTCTGCACGATCAGCCGGTCGTCGAGGTGCCCCTCGTCCAGCCACCCCTCGTTGCCCAGCAGCTTGAGGGTCTGCTGCTCGATGCCGGGGTACAGCTCCGGGTTCTTGATCTCCAGGAGCAGGCTCTCGTGGTTGTGCTCCACCTCGCGCATGTACTGCGTGAGCGTGGGCACGCGCGTGCCTGTGAACGCGGGGCCGAACCAGCTTCCCGCGTCGAGGCGCGCGATCTCGGCGGCGGTGAAGTCCTTCACCTTCCAGGGAGCTCGATGGGGGAACACCTTCTGGACGTCGGTGGTGCGCTTCAGGCTGTCGTCGTGGATGACGACGAGCTCGCCGTCCTTGGTGCGCTGGACGTCGTTCTCGACCCACTGGAAGCCGAGCTGAGCCGCCTTGTCGATGGAGGCCAGGGTGTTTTCGGGCGCATAGGAGGACGCGCCCCGGTGCGCCACGACCGTGGGCCACTCGGTGGCGGCCCCGGCCCGGGCGGTGGGGGAGGGGAGCAGAAGGGCGGCGGCCCCCAGGAGCGCGGTGGTCGAGGCGGCAACTGCGCGCAGGTGCATGCGTACTCCTCGCATCGAGCGATCACATACAGCTCAAGAGTGACAGCGGAACGTCACTACCCGTGGGGTACAGGATGGACACAGAATGAATGGAGTTGCCCAAGTCCGCTCACCGGTGCCGCACAACTGGGGCAGGGCCGTGTTTCTTTGCCGGAAAATCGTTCGACCATTCCGGTGGGGGTCATACTCTCTGCGTCGACCCTGACCGTTCCCGCGGTCCTGGGGCTGGGCGCGTTTCAGGGGTTCCGGGGACAGAACAGGGCGGAAGGGTAACTGCGCATGCAGGGCACGGTCGACGGATTCAGCTACGGACTCGTCACACCGCTGGTGGCCTACCTCATGGCGTGCCTCGGCGGCGCCCTCGGCCTGCGCTGCACCACCAGATCGATGCTCGTGACCCAGTCCTGGCGGCCCGGATGGCTCGCCCTGGGATCGGCGGCGATCGGTTCCGGCATATGGACGATGCACTTCATCGCGATGATGGGTTTCTCGGTCCGCCAGACACCGGTCCACTACGACAAACCGATGACGTTCGCGAGCCTCGCCGTCGCCATTGTCATGGTGGGCGTCGGGATCTTCATCGTCGGCTACAGGGGACCCCGCGGGACGGCGCTCTTCACCGGCGGCACCCTCACCGGCCTGGGCATCGCCTCGATGCACTACCTGGGCATGGCCGGCATGCGCCTCAACGGAAAGCTCGAATACAACACGTTCACCGTCGCCGCGTCCGTCGTCATAGCGGTCGTGGCCGCGATCACCGCTCTCTGGGCGGCCGGACAGGTCCGCGGGTTCCTGTGGAGCGTCGGCGCGAGCCTCGTCATGGGGCTCGCCGTCGCGGGCATGCACTACACCGGCATGGCCGCCCTCAGCATCCACGTCCACGGCACCACCGCGACCACCGACGGCGTGTCGGCCGCGTCCCTGCTCGCGCCCATGATGATCGGCCCCCTCGCCTTCCTCCTCCTGGCCGGCGTCGTCGTGATGTTCGACCCGCTGATGGTCATGGGAAAGCCCGCCCGGACGCCCGTCGAGCACAAGCCCGGCGTCCCGGCCGGCACCGTCGTCCCGCACCCCCGGCGCGCCCCCGTCCGACCCGCCCGCGAGCTCGGACACCGCCGCTCCCGCACCCCGCAGAACCGCTGATCCGACCCCGTTGTCAGTGGTGGGTCGTACGGTTGGTTCCATGCGGCCCGTTTCCCACATCGAACGCACGGTGGCGCCCTTCGAGGTCGTCAGTTCCTACCAGCCCAGCGGCGACCAGCCGGCGGCCATCGCCGAGCTGGCCCGACGCGTCGAGGCAGGTGAGAAGGACGTCGTGCTGCTGGGCGCGACCGGCACCGGCAAGTCCGCCACCACCGCGTGGATGATCGAGAAGCTTCAGCGCCCCACCCTCGTGATGGCGCCGAACAAGACCCTGGCCGCCCAGCTGGCCAACGAGTTCCGCGAACTCCTGCCGAACAACGCGGTCGAGTACTTCGTCTCGTACTACGACTACTACCAGCCCGAGGCCTACGTCCCGCAGTCGGACACCTACATCGAGAAGGACTCCTCGGTCAACGAGGAGGTCGAGCGCCTCCGCCACTCCGCGACCAACTCGCTGCTCACCCGCCGCGACGTCATCGTGGTCGCCTCCGTCTCCTGCATCTACGGCCTCGGTACTCCGCAGGAGTATGTGGACCGCATGGTCCCCCTCAAGGTCGGCGACGAGATCGACCGCGACCAGCTGCTGCGCCGCTTCGTGGACATCCAGTACACGCGCAACGACGTGGCCTTCAGCCGCGGCACCTTCCGCGTCCGCGGCGACACCATCGAGATCTTTCCGGTCTACGAGGAACTGGCCGTCCGCATCGAGATGTTCGGCGACGAGATCGAGGCGCTCTCCACCCTCCACCCGCTCACCGGCGAGATCATCAGCGAGGACGAGCACCTCTACGTCTTCCCGGCCTCCCACTACATCGCCGGCCCCGAGCGCATGGAGCGGGCCGTCAACGACATCGAGAAGGAACTCGCCGAGCGGCTGGCCGAGATGGAGAAGCAGGGCAAGCTCCTGGAGGCTCAGCGCCTGCGCATGCGGACCACGTACGACCTGGAGATGCTCCGCCAGATCGGCTCCTGCTCCGGCGTCGAGAACTACTCGATGCACTTCGACGGCCGCGAGCCCGGCTCCGCGCCGAACACCCTGATCGACTACTTCCCGGAAGACTTCCTGCTCGTCATCGACGAGTCGCACAACACGGTCCCGCAGATCGGCGCCATGTACGAGGGCGACGCCTCCCGCAAGCGCACCCTCGTCGACCACGGCTTCCGGCTGCCCTCCGCCCTGGACAACCGCCCCCTGAAGTGGGAGGAGTTCCAGAAGCGCATCGGACAGACGGTCTACCTGTCGGCGACCCCGGGCAAGTACGAACTCTCGCGCGCGGACGGCGCCGTCGAGCAGATCATCCGCCCCACCGGACTCATCGACCCCGAGGTCGTCGTCAAGCCCACCGAGGGCCAGATCGACGACCTGGTGCACGAGATCCGCAAGCGCACCGAGAAGGACGAGCGCGTCCTGGTCACCACGCTCACCAAGAAGATGGCCGAGGACCTCACCGACTACTTCCTCGAACTCGGCATCCAGGTCCGCTACCTGCACAGCGACGTCGACACCCTGCGCCGCATCGAGCTGCTGCGCGAGCTGCGCTCCGGCGAGTTCGACGTCCTGGTGGGCATCAACCTCCTCCGGGAGGGCCTCGACCTGCCCGAGGTGTCCCTGGTGGCCATCCTGGACGCCGACAAGGAAGGCTTCCTGCGCTCCGGCACCTCCCTGATCCAGACCATCGGCCGCGCGGCGCGCAACGTCTCCGGCCAGGTCCACATGTACGCCGACCGGATCACCCCGGCGATGGAGAAGGCCATCGAGGAGACCAACCGCCGCCGGGAGAAGCAGGTCGCGTACAACACGGAGCGCGGCATCGACCCCCAGCCGCTCCGCAAGAAGATCAACGACATCGTCGCGCAGATCGCCCGCGAGGACGTCGACACGGAGCAGCTGCTCGGCTCGGGCTACCGCAAGAGCAAGGACGGCAAGGGTGCCAAGGCCCCCGTGCCCGCGCTCGGCGGCAAGGCCGCGAAGGCGGCCAAGGGCAGGGCCAAGGACGCGGTGCCAACCGACCGTCCCGCGGCCGAACTCGCCGAGCAGATCGAGGAGATGACGGCACGCATGCGTGCCGCCGCCGCTGACCTGCAGTTCGAGGTCGCGGCCCGGCTGCGCGACGAGGTCCACGAGATGAAGAAGGAACTGCGGCAGATGAAGGAGGGCGGCCTGGCCTGACCGCCCGGATGGACCGCCGGACCTCGGGGTATGCGCTCTGTGTTGCAAGACCGACACAAATTCCGATGCGGGGTTCGGCACGGTCAGTGGCGCTGCGTAGGGTTCTGGACATCCGCGGATTCCGCGGCAACAGGGGACAGTTCGAGAGGGGAACAGCCGTGACCGTCAACATGACCAAGGGTCAGGCCATCAGTCTGCAGAAGAACGACGGGACCGGCCTGACCGCGGTGCGCATGGGTCTCGGCTGGCAAGCGGCTCCCCGGCGCGGCCTGTTCGGCTCGCGCACCCGGGAGATCGACCTCGACGCGTCCGCCGTGCTCTTCGCGGACAAGCAGCCGGTCGACGTGGTGTTCTTCCGCCACCTGGTGAGCGACGACGGCTCCGTGCGCCACACCGGGGACAACCTCGTCGGCGGCGTCGGCCAGGGCGGGGACGACGAGGCGATCCTCGTCGACCTCGCGCGCGTGCCGGTCCACATCGACCAGATCGTCTTCACCGTCAACTCCTTCACGGGCCAGACCTTCCAGGAGGTGCAGAACGCGTTCTGCCGCCTGGTCGACGAGACCAACGGCCAGGAGCTGGCCCGCTACACGCTGGCGGGCGGCGGCCAGTACACGGCCCAGATCATGGCGAAGGTGCACCGCTCCGGCTCGGGCTGGACACTGACGGCCCTCGGTACGCCGACCAACGGCCGCACCTTCCAGGACCTGATGCCGGCGATCCTGCCGCACCTGTAGGGCGGCCCGGCGCACACGACACGACACGGCTGAGCAGGGGGACGAGAGCGATGGCAGCCGAGCTGGTGCGAGGGCAGAACCACCCGCTCTCCCAGGTGCGCCTGGAGATCCGGGTCGCGGCCGGCAAGCCGGTCGTGGCCGCCGCCACGCTCGGCGACGAGCGCGGCAGGATCCACGGCGTCGAGTGGGTGGCCCACCCGGGCACACCCACCCTGCCCGGCCTGGAGGTGTCCAAGCAGGCGGCCGCCGACCATCGCCTCGCCGTGGACCTGGGCGCGATGCCGGAGGCCGTGCACCGCGTCAGCGTGCTGCTCGCCCTGCCCCTCGGCGGCGACGGCCCCGTCCGCTTCGGCGCCGTGGCCGCGCCCTTCATCGCGGTCACAGGCCTCGACGGAACCGAGGTCGCCAGCTACACGATCACCGGCCTGGACGCCGAATCCGCCGTCGTGGCCCTGGAGTTGTACCGCAGGCAGGGCGCCTGGAAGGTGCGCGCGGTGGGCCAGGGCTACGCGGGCGGCCTCGCCGAACTCCTCACCGACCAGGGCCTGCCCCAGGCCTCGCACCTCGCGGGCAGCATCAACGAAGCGGTGGCCCAAGGCCTCGCCCGCTCCGTGGCCGCACCCCCACCGCGCACCCCGGACGGCGACCGCACCCGCCAGACGGCCACACCGGCCCTCGGCCCCGAGGGGAGCGGCTCCACGACACAGGGCGCCCCCGGAGCCGTAGCACCGCAGCCGACGTCTCCGTACGGGGCACAGGGCACCCCGGGGGCCGTGGCGCCGCAGTCCGGATACCCCGGTGGCGGCGCGCCCGCGGATCCCTCCGTAACCACTCCGCCTGTCGCCCCCGCCGCCGACGGTCCGATCGACTACAGCCACCCGCGTCGGCAGACCGGGGCACCCCCGCAGCCCGCGCCGACCGCGGCGCCGGCTTCGCCCGGGGAGCCCGCGCGGCCCGTTGCCGGGGACGCGACCGGGTGGTCGATGGAGGAGCGGCTGTACAACCAGGTGTGGGGGATGTTCGAGGACCTGGCGCGCACCATGGCCGCGTACCGCAGCGCGGTCGACTTCGCGGACTCGCGCATGGAGAAGGAGCTCGACCAGGTCCTGTCCGACCCGCGCAGCCGGATCGGCGGTCAGGGCGACGCGGCCCGCGAGACGGCCCAGGCCAAGCACGCCCAACTCGTCGACCAGGCACGGGCGGCCCTCGACCGGGACCTCGCCCAGCTGGCCGCCGAATCCGAGGTGGTGGAACCCGCGCTTCCGCTCGCGTTCGCCGGCTGGGACAACCCCGTCTGGCACGGCTACCGCGTCCCGATGGAGATCCCCATGGCCCTGCGCCTCGGCGATCTCCACCTTCCGGAGAGCCCCGACCTGCGCATCCCGATGCTGGTCCGGCTGCCGCTGGAGCGCGGTCTGTGGATCGACAGCGGTGGCGCGGAGTCCCTCGACGGCTCGTTCACCGACTCCCACGAGCTGCGGCGCCTCGCGCTGGACACGGCCGTGGCGCACGCGGCCCGGCTGCTCGCGGTCTATCCGACGGGCGAGTTCGCCGTACACGTCATCGACCCGGCCGGCTCGGCGGCACAGGCACTGGTCCCGCTGGTGCACACCGGTGTGCTCGCGGCGCCGCCCGCCGTGGGCGCCGCCGGGGTGGCGGACGTCCTGACCCGGCTCACGCAGCGGGTGGACCTGGTGCAGATGGCGGTGCGCGGCGGCGCCGCCGACTCGCTGCCGCCCGGTCTCGACACGGCCGAGCAACTGCTGATCGTCAACGACTTCCCGCACGGTTTCGACGACCGGGCCGTGACCCAGCTGCGCTATCTCGCCGACGAGGGCCCGAGCGTCGGCGTCCATCTGATGATGGTCGCGGACCGCGAGGACGCCGCGGGCTACGGCCCGTTGCTCGACCCCCTCTGGCGTTCGCTGATGCGACTCACCCCGCTGCCCGACGACCACCTCGCCGACCCGTGGGTCGGACATGCCTGGACGTACGAGCCCTCGCCCGTGCCGCCAGGCAGTCAGGTGCTGCAGCAGGTGCTGACGGAGGTCGCGACAGCCCGCACCAAGCACAGGTAAAGCGCCTCCACCTGCGCTTTTATCCTTTCTTTGGTAATGGCTTTACCTTTCCTTGGTGATTGGGGTAGGCTCTTCCGTACGGAGGGGAGTACTCCCTATCTGCTGCGGCGTACCCGTCAATACGGATCAGGCCAGATCCCGGGGCGTCGGCCCTGGGCGCCCGCCCAAGGTGGAAGAGACCTCCGGTAGCGACGACGCTGACCATTTGCCGTTAATACCGCCGGAGGAGCAGTAGTGGATGTTTCCGTGACCCTGTGGGTCCTGACCATCGTGGGGCTGGCGGCCCTGATCGCGGTCGACTTCTTCATCGGCCGCAAGCCGCATGACGTGTCGATCAAGGAAGCCGGAATCTGGACGATCGTCTGGATCGCCCTCGCCGGACTCTTCGGACTCGGCCTGCTCGTCTTCGGAGACGGCCAGGCCGGCGGGGAGTTCTTCGCCGGCTTCATCACCGAGAAGTCGCTGAGCGTCGACAACCTCTTCGTCTTCGTCCTGATCATGGCGAAGTTCGCCGTGCCCTCGCAGTACCAGCAGCGGGTGCTGCTCGTCGGCGTCCTCATAGCCCTGGTCCTGCGGGCCATCTTCATCGCGGCCGGCGCGGCCATCCTCGCCAGCTTCGCGTGGGTCTTCTACATCTTCGGTGCCTTCCTCATCTGGACCGCCTGGAAGCTCATCCAGGAGGCCCGGGCCGACGAGGAGGAAGAGGAGTTCGAGGAGAACAAGCTGCTCAAGGCCGCCGAGCGCCGCTTCGGCGTGGCCGACCGCTACCACGGCACCAAGCTGTGGATCCAGGAGAACGGCAAGCGGGTCATGACCCCGATGCTGGTCGTGATGCTCGCGATCGGTACGACGGACGTGCTCTTCGCCCTCGACTCCATTCCCGCGATCTTCGGCCTGACCCAGGACCCGTACATCGTGTTCACGGCCAACGCCTTCGCGCTGATGGGCCTGAGGCAGCTGTACTTCCTCATCGGCGGCCTGCTGAAGAAGCTGGTCCACCTCAGCTACGGCCTGTCGGTCATCCTCGGCTTCATCGGCGTCAAGCTGGTCCTGCACGCGCTGCACGAGTCCGGCGTCCATGTCCCGGAGATCAGCATCCCGGTCTCGCTGGGCGTGATCTGCGCGGTCCTGATCGTCACCACGATCACCAGCCTGATGGCCAACAAGAAGCAGGCGGCCGCCGAGGCTGCCGAGGCCGGGACCGAGGGTTCCCCGAAGGACAGCATCGACGCCTGACCCCGTCCGATGCAGCAAGACGTAGGAACACGAGCACCGGGAGCACCGCATCATGAACCGCCGATCACCGCTCCCGGCGCTTCGTCGGATACCGGGCACCCGCGTCCACAGGACGCGGGAGAGGCCAGGCAACCCCGGAATGCGGGCCCTGTACGCCTCTGCGAGGATCGCTTCATGATCACTCGGCTCAGGTCGCTCACCACTCAGTGGACGACCCTCGTACCGGTGCTCGCGGCCGTCCTCCTGGTCTTCACCTGGGGGCGGAAGGATCTGCCCGCCGTGGTCGTCGCCCTGGTGACCCTAGTCCTCGCGGGGGCCGTGCTGGCCGCGGTGCACCACGCCGAGGTGATCGCCCACCGCGTCGGAGAACCTTTCGGCTCCCTGGTCCTCGCCGTCGCCGTCACGATCATCGAGGTCGCCCTGATCGTGACCCTGATGGCCGACGGCGGCGACAAGAGCTCCACCCTCGCCAGGGACACCGTCTTCGCGGCCGTCATGATCACCTGCAACGGCATCGTCGGTCTGGTCCTCATCGTCGCCTCGCTGCGCCACGGCACGGCGGTCTTCAACCCCGAGGGCACCGGCGCCGCCCTCGCCACCGTGGCGACCCTGGCGACGCTCAGCCTGGTCCTGCCGACCTTCACCACCAGCAAGCCCGGCCCGGAGTTCTCCGGTGCCCAACTCACCTTCGCCGCGCTCTCCTCGCTCGCCCTGTACGGCCTCTTCGTGGCCACGCAGACCGTGCGGCACCGCGACTACTTCCTGCCGGTGTCCCACCAGGGCGAGACGATCACCAAGGACCTCCACGCGGACGCGCCGTCCGCCCGCACCGCCCTGATCAGCCTGGGCCTGCTGGGCCTCGCCCTGATCGGCGTGGTCGGACTGGCCAAGGGCGTGTCGCCGACCATCGAGTCCGGCGTCGAGGCGGCCGGCCTGCACCACGCCGTCGTCGGCGTGATCATCGCGCTGCTCGTGCTGCTCCCCGAGACCATCGCCGCCCTGCGCTCCGCCCGCCGCGACCGGGTGCAGACCAGCCTCAACCTCGCGCTCGGCTCGGCGATGGCCAGCATCGGCCTCACCATCCCCGCCGTCGCCCTCGCGTCCATCTGGCTCTCCGGGCCACTCGTCCTCGGCCTCGGCTCCACGCACATGGTGCTGCTCGCCCTGACGGTCGTGGTGAGTTCGCTGACCGTGGTGCCGGGACGGGCGACACCGCTCCAGGGCGGAGTCCATCTGGTGCTGTTCGCGGCGTACTTGGAGCTGGCGATCAATCCGTGACGCCCGGAGTCCCGTAACGCCCGGAGTTCCGTAGCGCGAGGCGTTCCGGACGGCACGTAAACGCTTGCGCAAGCCTTTGCGTCCCCTGCCGCTACGTCTCTACGTCACCTGCCGTGCAAGCCCTCACCCGGCGACCGGCTCCACCACTGCAACCTCCACCGGCCGGGTCTCCGGCAGCAGGGCGAAGCAGCCCAGGCTGAACAGCGCGACCCCCGTCAGATAAGCGCCCACACCCCAGGGGACGCGCCCGCTGTGCTCGGCGAGCGCCGTCGCCACGATCGGGGTGAGCGCGCCGCCGAGGACCCCGCCGAGGTTGTAGCCCACGGCGGCGCCCGTGCAGCGCACCCGTGGCTCGTACAGTTCCGGCAGATACGCGCCGAGCACGGCGAACATCGTCACGAACGCGAGCAGCGCCCCCAGGAACCCGAGGAACATCAGCAGCGGCGCACCCGTGGCGAGCAGCGCGACCATCGGGAACATCCACAGCGCGGCGGCCGTGCACCCCAGCAGGCACAGCGGACGGCGCCCGTAGCGGTCGCTCAGCAGCGCCACCAGCGGGGTGAGCGAGCCCTTCACCACCACGGCGGCCATGATGCAGGCCAGCATGACGGTACGGCCGACCCCGAGGCGCTCGGTGCCGTAGGCGAGGGACCATGTCGTCACCGCGTAGAAGACGGCGTACCCCACCGACAGCGCCCCGGCGGTCAGCAGTACCAACCGCCAGTGGTCGCGCACGACTTCGGCGAGCGGCACACGCGCGTGGTCGTCGATCTCGAGGAACCGGGGGCTCTCGACGAGCGACGAGCGCAGCCACAGCCCACCGAGGGCAAGCACCCCGGCCACCCAGAACGGCACCCGCCAGCCCCACTGCGCGAACTGCGCGTCGGTCAGGGTCGCCGACAGCGCCAGCATCACGCCGTTGGCCAGCAGGAACCCCACCGCGGGCCCGATCTGCGGAAAGCTCGACCACAGCCCGCGCCGCCCGGCCGGCGCGTGCTCGGCGGTCAGCAGCACCGCCCCGCCCCACTCCCCGCCGAGCCCCAGTCCCTGGAGAAAACGCAGCACCAGGAGGAGCACGGGAGCGGCCACTCCGATTGAGCCGTACGACGGTACGCAGCCGACCGCGACCGTCGAGGCGCCGGTCAGCAGCAGTGAGGCGACCAGGACCGGCCGTCGTCCGCGCCGGTCCCCGAAGTGCCCGAACAGGATCGAGCCGAGCGGTCGCGCCACGAAGCCCACACCGAACGTCCCGAAGGCGGCCAACGTCCCCGCCACCGGCGAGAACGTCGGGAAGAACAGCGGCCCGAGAACCAGGGCCGCCGCCGTGCCGTAGACGAAGAAGTCGTAGAACTCGATCGCGGTGCCGGCGAGGGAGGCGGCCGCGAGGCGCAGCATGGACGGGGGGCTTACGGTGCGTGCATCGTGCATGCCGCGTCAACTACCCACAGTGAACAACGGTTACGGGGGCGCGCGGAGGTGCGGAGGGGTCGTGATAGACCGGGTCCGAGCAGCGGCCGTCGACCGGCGGCCCCGCCTGCGACGACATGTCCGAACGGACCGGAGGAACCGTGCCCCGCACCCTGGCCAACGCCCCGATCATGATCCTCAACGGCCCCAACCTGAACCTGCTGGGCCAGCGCCAGCCGGAGATCTACGGCTCCGACACGCTCGCCGACGTCGAGACCCTGTGCGTCAAGGCGGCGGCCGCGCACGGCGGCACGGTGGACTTCCGGCAGTCCAACCACGAGGGCGAACTGGTCGACTGGATCCACGAGGCGCGGCTGAACCACTGCGGCATCGTGATCAACCCGGGGGCGTACTCACATACCTCCATCGCGATCCTGGATGCCCTCAACACCTGTGACGGGCTACCGGTGTTGGAGGTCCACATCTCCAACATCCACCAGCGCGAGTCGTTCCGGCACCATTCGTACGTCTCGCTGCGCGCCGACGGTGTCATCGCGGGGTGCGGTGTGCAGGGGTACGTGTTCGGCGTGGAGCGCGTCGCGGCGCTGGCGGGCGCGGGGAAGGCCGACGTGTAAGGCCGACGTGTAAGGCCGGCGCGTCAGGCGTAAGCACCGGCCTCCTGGCGCACGCCCCTTACAGACCAAGCAGGCCGCTGCTACAGCCGGCCCGCCTCCACGATCCGTCGCAGGAAGCGCTGTGTGCGCTCCTGCTGCGGGTCGCCGAAGATCTGCTGGGCCGTGCCGCGCTCCAGGACGACGCCTCCGTCCAGGAAGCACACCTGGTCGGCGACGTCCCGGGCGAAGCCCATCTCGTGCGTGGCCAGCACCATGGTCATGCCCTCGTCCTTCAAGTCCCGCACCACGGCGAGCACTTCACCGACCAGCTCGGGGTCGAGCGCGGCGGTGATCTCGTCGAAGAGCAGCAGCCGGGGACGTACGGCCAGGGCGCGCACGATCGCCACCCGCTGCTGCTGACCGCCGCTCAGCCGGTCAGGGTAGGCGCCCGCCTTGTCCCCGAGCCCGAGCCGCTCCAGCAGCTCACGCGCGTGTCCCTCGGCCTCCGCGCGCGAGACGCCGTGCACGCGGCGCGGGGCGAGGGTGATGTTCTCCAGGACCGTCATGTGCGGGAACAGGTTGTACGCCTGGAACACCACGCCGATACGGCGCCGTATCGCGTCCGGGTCGACGCCCGGGTCGGTGATCTCCTCGCCGTCCAGCCAGATCGCGCCGTCGTCGATGTCCTCCAGGAGGTTCGCGCACCGCAGCAGCGTCGACTTGCCGGAGCCGGAGGCGCCGATCAGCGCCGTCACGGTATGCGGAGGGACCTCCAGGTCGACGTCCCGCAGGACGACCGACGTGCCGAAGGTCTTGCGGACGGACTCCATGCGCAGCACGGGTGAGGCGGCGGAGATGTCGGCGGTGCTCATGTCGTGCCTCCCTGGGCGCGCTGCCGGTCCATCCGCGCGGTCACCCAGTCCGTGAAGCGGGTCATCGGGATGGTCAGCGCCACGAAGACGAGCCCCGCGACGATGTACGGCGTGTAGTTCAGGGCGCGCTGCGCGATGATGTCGGACGCCCGTACGGCGTCGATCGCCCCGCCGATCGACACGAGCCCGGTGTCCTTCTGGAGGGACACCAGATCGTTCAGCAAAGGCGGCACCTGCCGGCGTACGGCCTGGGGGAGCACCACGTGCCGCAGCGCCTGCCGGTTGCTCAGGCCCAGCGAGCGGGCCGCGGCGCGCTGCGAGGGGTGCACGGACTCGATGCCCGCGCGGAACACCTCGGCGACGTACGCCGAGTACGTCAGTGTCAGCGCCGCACCGCCGAGCCGCACGGGGTCGACGGTCACGCCCTGGAGGCGCAGAGCGGGCACTCCGAAGACCACGATCATCAGGTTGATGATGAGCGGCAGCCCGCGGAAGAAGTCCGTGTAGGCCGCCGCCAGCACCCGCAGGGGGAAGAATACCGGCCCGCGCAGGGTGCGCGCGATGGCTATCAACATGCCCAGGACGAGCACCAGCACGCCGCAGATCAGCAGCAGCCGGATGTTCAGCCACAGGCCGTCGAGGACCTTGGGGAACGCCTCGCGCGCGTAGTGCCCGTCGAAGAAGGTCTCCTTGGTGCGCTCCCAGCCCGGCGCGCTGACCACGACCACATACAGGACGACGGCCGTGACCAGGGTCGACACCGCGGCGATCGCGGTCGCGCGGCGGGCACGCGTGCGCTTGTGACGCTCGCGGTCCAGGCGCCGCTGCGAGGGGACGTACGCGTCGCCCCCGCCGGGCATGTCGCCCTTGTCGTCCGCGGCCTCCCGGCCCGACTCGCCCTTCACCACGGTCACTTGAGGACCGGGGCGTCGACGGCGTCGGAGAGCCACTGCTTCTCCAGCGCGGCCAGCGTGCCGTCCTTGCGGAGCGCGTCCACGGCCGACGTCACGCAGGACGTGAGGTCGCTGCCCTTGTCGAGGACGAGCCCGAACTGCTCGGGCGTGCCGCCCTGGTTCTCGAACTGGCCGACGATCTTGGCGTTGGTCACCTCGGCCGAGGTGATGTAGAAGGCGGTCGGCAGGTCCACGACGATCGCGTCGACCTGGCCGTTCTTGAGCGCGGAGACGGCCTGGTCGTTCTTGGAGAACGCGGCCTCCTGCTGCGTCGGCTTCACCACGTCGCTGATGTAGTTCAGGCTCGTGGTGCCGACCTGGGCGCCCAGCTTGAGGCCCTTCAGGCCCGCGATACTCGTCGCCTTGGCGGCCTTGCTGCCCTTGAGCGCGATGACGGCCTGACGCACGTCGTAGTAGCCGGACGAGAAGTCGACGGCCTTCTTGCGCTCGGTGCTGATCGACACCTGGTTGATGTCGAAGTCGAAGGTCTTCACGCCGGGCGCGAAGGCCTTGTTGAAGGGGACGCTCTGCCAGACGACGGCGCTCTTGTCGTAGCCGAGCTGCTTCGCCACGGCGTAGGCGACCGCCGACTCGAAGCCCTTGCCGTTGGCGGGCTTGTCGTCCTCGAACCAGGGCTCGTACGCCGGCTCGTCCGTGGCGATCGTCAGCTTGCCGGAGGTCTGGGTGGCCAACTTGCCCTTGGCGCAGGTGGCCGCGGTCGAACCGGAGGCCTGGTCGGAGGCCTTGTCCTCCGGCTGCGGAGCACAGCCGACGGCGGTGGCGAGCAGGGCGACGGTTGCGGCGGATATCGCGCGGCGCAGTACGCGAGGGGCAAGGTGCATGGCGGGAGAGTGACAGCCAAACGTCCTGTTTGTCGAGGTCACAGCCTTGAATGTCCGCATACTGGGAACGGGTGTTGCGTTCTCGTAAAAAGCGCCTGTGCGATGCCGCTCGCCGGGGCCGCCGGTCGAGGGCGGGGACCGAGGGACCGGCGGCCCGTCCGCTCAGGAGCCGTCGTCCTGAGCGGGGCTGCTTCCAGTTGACCGCGCAACCACGCGTGCCGGGAGCGAGCGTGGGACATCGGCGCGTGCGAAGGATTCACACGGGGCGCGTGCGCGGAGGCCGTGCGGGGCGCACGCGGATTGGTTCACGCCGAGAGTGCGCCCCGCGGGCCGAGTGCCGGACGCTCACCACCCGCGCGCGTGCCACTCCGGCAGGTGCGGGCGCTCCGCGCCCAGCGTCGTGTCGTTGCCGTGTCCCGGGTAGACCCAGGTCTCGTCCGGGAGAGCGTCGAAGATCTTCGTCTCGACGTCGTGGATCAGACTGGCGAACGCCTCGGGGTCCTTACGGGTGTTGCCCACGCCACCCGGGAAGCCCTAGGGTTCTGTCCCGTGAACACAAAGACGCTCCCGCGCCGTACGGTCGCCTTCCTCTACGCGCGGATCTCCGAGGACCCGCGTGATCGCCGACGCGGCGTCAACCGGCAGATGAGCGACCTGAAGACGTTCACCGAGGAGAACGCGTGGGAGGTCGGCGGCGAGTACGTCGAGAACGACGTCTCCGCCCATTCGGGTGAGGAACGCCCCGAGTACGACCGGATGATGGCAGATGCCATCGAGGCCGCTCGCGAGCCCGGTGTCCGGGTCATCGTCGTGGGCTATCACCCGTCGCGCGTCTGGCGGCGCCGTGTCGAGCGCGCCCAGGCCATCGAGGACCTGCGTCACGCGGGGTGCTGGGTTGCCTTCGAGTCGGGCGGCCTGTTCAACATGGCGAAGGCGTCCGACCGTTCGCAGCTCGCGAACCTCGGTGAGTCGGACACCGCCGAGTCCGAGGTGAAGAGTGAGCGGGTGGCGCGGGCCGCTCTGGAGCGCGCGCAGGAGGGCCGGGCGAACGGGGCCGTGTCGTACGGGTGGCGGCGCCAGTACGAGTACGACGCCCGCGGCCTGGTCTGTGGCTTCGAGGACGTCGAGGACCCGGTGCAGGCGGACGTCGTCCGTGACATCGTCACGCGTCTGCTGGCCGGGGGCAGCCTCCTCGGCATCACAGCCGACCTGAACAATCGCGGTGTACCGGCGCCCGGTGCCGGGATGCAGCTCAAGCGGCGGGCTGTCGGGCAGAACGCGGACGGGTCGCTGTGGAACAAGACCAGTGTCAAGAAGCTCGCGCTGCGGCCGGCGAACGTGGGAATCCGCGTCCGTCTGGGCGTGGAGTACGCGGCGGCGTGGCCAGCGCTCATCACGGATGAGCAGTACGCGCAGCTACGGAACCTGTTCGCGGAGCGGGCCGTCGTGCGGGAGCTGCCCGGTGCCCGGAAACACCTGCTGACGTGGGGTGAGGTCGCGACGTGCGGGCCGTGCGGGGCGGTGTTCCGGGTCGCGTCGAGGGGGAACGCGAAGCGGGGGCGGAAGCAGCCGACGTACGTGTGTGACGCGAAGGGTTGCGTCGGCCGGAACGAGGAGGCCCTCGACGGATACGTGGGGCGCATCGTCGTAGGTGTGCTGTCGCGGCCCGAGGCGGCCGACATCTTCCGGGGCGACGACTCGGCGGCCCTGGCGGCGCTCGACCGGGCCGAGGGGCTGAAGGCGCGGCAGGAGGCGGCGGCGGACGACTACGCGGACGGGGCTATCACCCGTGAGCAACTCCGGCGCATTACGGCGAAGTTGGCCAAGCAGATCACGGAGGCGCAGAGCGAGGCCCGCCGACTGCGGCCGGCATTCGACCTGGACGTATTCGACGGCCTCGTGGGACCCAAGGCCGGGGAAGCGTGGGAGGCCCTGACGGTGCCACAGAAGCGGCGGGTCCTGGACGGCTTGGGGCTGCGCTTGAAGGTGTACCCGGTGGCGCGGCGCGGTCCGGGGTTCGACGAGACCACCATCGCCCTTCAGTGGGCGCGCACGGGCGGCTGAGCCGGGCAAGAAACCACTCAGTCGTCGTGGTTGCCGTGCTGGTCGAACTCGACCGGCTCGCCGGTGCTGACCTCGTGCAACTTCCCGTCCTGGCCGCGCTGGTAGTACCCGCGGCCTCCGGAGTCCTCGAAGTGCGCTGCCCGGCTGGCCGGTGACCGGTTGTAGTTCCGGATGCCGAGAGGCCGGGCGTAGCGCTGGAAGTCGGCGTTCGCGGTCCCGTCGTCGTGCTCGGGGACGGTGAGCGGGCGTCGGCCCTCGGCCCACGCCCACACGATCGTTGCGTCGACCCTGCCCACGCCGCTCAGGTCGATGCTCCCTGATCCCTGGTGGGGGAGTAGCAGGGCGTTCGGGTTCACGCCGAGTACTGCGGCGAGGGCGGTCAGGTCGTCGACGTCGATACGCCGGACGTTCTTGGGCGGCTCGGTGCCGGCCTCGGGGGTCCGCCCGTTCTCGATCTTGTTGAGAGCGTCGGCGCTGAGGTGGTGCCCGCGCCGCTTGAGTTCGGCAGAGAGCGCCCGGAGGCTCAGCCCCCGGGCCTCGCGCAGCCTGCGGAGATTGTCCGCGACGGCCCGGGAGGTCGGGCCGAGATCCATGGGTCCAGTCGACATAACCTCGACAGTAGCTGTCGAGATTTCCGAGACGCGCGCGTGGGTTGTTGCGACAGAGGAAGATCACCACTAGTGTCGCCGACGTTCCGACACTTACCGCACTTACCGCGTTGAGTGTCTCGATTACGTCGACAGGAGTCTCGAAAATGTCGCAGCTCCCCGCGCCTCAGGCGCTCCGGACCGACGAGTGGATGACGCCGCGCGAGGTATCGACGGCGACGCACTACGCCCTCCAGACCCTCGCGAACAACCGCTCCCTCGGGATCGGCCTGCCGTACATCAAGCTCCCGACCGGCCGCATCTGGTACCGGCGCGCGGACGTCGAGGCCCTCCTCAGCGGGGCGGCCGCCGCGTGAACACCGACCCCGACGGCTGGTGCTCACCGGTCGCAGGCCAGGACGTGGAGGCGTTCATCGCCGAGTTCGTCGCGTCCCGGCCCCCGCTCACCGGAGCGGAGATCACCGAGCTGCGCACCGTCTTCCGCCCCGTCCTGGCCGAGGCCGAGCACCGGGCGGTCACCGAGGCGAGCACCGATGCCGCCTAACCGCCACCAGACATGCGAAAGGCCCGGCTCCCTCTCACAGTCGCCGGGCCTCTCTCAGCACCCCACAGGAGCGCCTTCTGTGCGCAACACCCTAGCGGGCCCCGAAGCCCACTCGAACCGTAACGCCAACAATCCGGGCTGGTTTTGGGCCGCCGGTACGCATCAGGCCCGTACAACTCACGTTGACCGCGTGGGAAGCCGTACGAGCCCTCGTACCTACGAGGTCATCATGCCCGTCCAGTCCACCGCCGGCACCGACGCTTCCCGCGTCCTGATCCTCGCCGGGGGCGCTCGATGATGCCCTCAACCACACACCGCGTCGCCCGCTGGATGGCGGCCCAAGGGTGGTACGTCCACCCGCTCGCCCCGGGGACGAAGATCCCGCCGGGCAACTGCCCGCGCTGCTCGCCGAAGAACGCGCAGTACATCCCGCACGCAACCGACGAGTGCCGATGCATCGAGGCGGGCGGATACTGCCACGGTGTGCGGGCCGCGACCACGGACACCGACCGCATTGACCGGTGGTGGACGGCCGAGCCCCGGTTCGGTGTCGGCGTCGCCTGCGGGCCGTCCGGCCTGGTGATCCTTGACGTCGACGACCACGCCGACACCGAGGCCCCGGCGAACGGCGACTACCTGCCCGGTGTCGAGCTCGCCGAGGACGTCACGGCGTCCGCGTTCGGTAGCGGATGGGACACGATCGCCGCACTGTGCGAGGTGCGGAACGCCCCGCTCCCGTGGGTCGACCCGCCGACGTTGACCGTGCTCACCGCCGGGGGCGGACTGCAAGCGTGGTTCCGCGTCGAGGACGCCGACCGGTGGCACCCGGGCGCGGGACAGCTCGGGTGGCAACTCGACCTCCGGGCGGGCCGGTCGTACGGCATCGCACCGGGCACCGTGACCGCCGCCGGGGAGTACCGGGCGCAAGGGGACTGCCGGACCGTGGCGCAGCTCCCCGCGTGGCTCGACGCCGACCTACGGCGCACCCGGCACTACCGGGAGCCCGAGCCCGAGCGGCCGAGGCGCAGCGCCCGGCAGATGCTCGCCGCGATCCAGCGGCCGAAGGGACCGGCGTACGTCGAGGCCGCGGTGCGGGCCGAGGTCGAGCAGACCGCGAACGCGGCCTCGGGGACCAGGAACGCGACGCTCTACAGCTCGGCCCGCTCTCTCGGCCGGTTCGTCCCGGCCGGGCACCTCTCCGAGGCCGAGGTCGAGGAGTGCCTCATGGCGGCGGCCCGTGCCGCCGGCCTTTCCGAGGGCGAGGCACAGTCAGCGATCCGCTCGGGCGTCCGCGCCGCGATCACCAAGGGAGCGACGGCATGACCACTACTCCCGAGATCGACCGCGAGAAGCTCCTCGCCGGGCTCTACGCGTACGCCGACGCCCAGGACGCGCAGGCTGCCGAGGTGACCGACGAGCCCGAGGTCGAGGTCGAGCCTGTGGTCGAGGCCGAGCTCGTCGGCGAGCCCGAGGCCGCGCCTGTCCCCGAGCAGACCCGTAAGGCGGCCGCTCCGCACGGTGAGGGGGCGAAGCCTGCGGCTGGTAAGGGCAAGGGCCGGGGGAGTCTGCAAGGCGCCGTAGCGGCCTCTGACGCCTTCCTGGTCGAGCAGATCGCGAGCGAGTGCCTCGCGGGCCGGTTCTGCTGGTCGCCTCACCTGGGATGGATGCGGTGGGACGACCGGGTATGGGCGCACGCCGACGACGCGACCGTGCGGGATGAGGTGCGGCGGTACCTCGCCGAGTGGGTCATCGGACAGATCACCAGGCCGACGGCCGGGGTCGGGTACGAGGATCTCCTCAAGCTCCTCACCAAGGGGCGCATCGGCGGACTCACCGACTTGGCCCGTGGCCTCGACGACGTGCTCGTCAACGGCCAGGACTTCGACGCCGACCCCGACGTCATCACCGTCGAGAACGGCATCGTGGACCTGCGGACCAGCGCCCTCATGCCGCACGACCCGGGCCGGTACCTCACGCGGTACGTACCGACCCGGTTCGTCCCCGGAGCGCAGCACGCGGACGTTGACGCGATGCTGTCCGCCGTCGCCCCCGACGTCGCCGACTGGCTACAGCTGCGGATGGGGCAGGGGATCACCGGCCACGTGCCGGACGACGACCTGATGCTGTTGCTGCACGGCGACGGGAAGAACGGTAAGTCGAGCCTGGTCGACGGGCTTTGCCTCGCCCTCGGCGGGCGGACCGACACGGGCGCGATGACGTTCCTCGACGACAGCGTTCTGTGCGGCGACCGCGACGCGAAAGAGGAGCGGATGGCTCTCAAGGGCGCCCGCCTCGCGTTCGCCGAGGAGCTCCCCGAGGGGCGCCGGCTGAATGTGACGCAGCTCAAAAAGGCGGTCGGCACGGCGGTGATGAAGGCTCGTCACCTGTACCAGCGCGAGGTGTTGTGGGAGACCTCGCACACCCTGTTCATCACCACGAACTACCGGCCGACCGTGGCTGAGACGGACCACGGCACGTGGCGCCGCCTCGCCCTGGTGCCGTTCCCGTACACGTTCGTCCGGGAGCCCGCGGCCGACTTCGAGCGACAGGGCGACAGCGGCCTCAAGCGGCGACTTGCCGGGCAGGCGCAGCGCGAGGCCGTCCTCGCGTGGCTGATTGCCGGGGCCCGCCGTTGGTACGCGACCGACCGGTCGATGCCCGACCACCCGGCCGCCGTACAGGAAGCAACCCACCGGTGGCGGGCCGAGTCGGACGTCATCATGCGCTACTGGGGCGAGCGCCTGGTCGCCGACTACGACTCGCACGTCATGTCCAAGGAGCTCATGGAGGACCTGAACAAGTTCCTCGGCGAGATCGGGCAACAGTCGTGGAGCCAGAAGACGGCGGCCGACCGGTTCGGGGCGCACGAGGAGACCAAGACCCGCAAGGTCGAAAAGGCGCTCATCCGCCACAGGGACGGGCTCTCTCGGCCGACGACGGATGTCGGGCACGGGTGGGTCACGGCCCGGCCCGAGCCGCCTGCGCGGTACCACGCATGGGTCGGTGTTCGATTCGCCGGTGACGCTGATCTGACCCTCTGAGCTACTCCTCGACCGACCCCCGACGGGACCTCCCGACGGGGGTCGAGTGCTGTCCGGGGCCGGTGGGGTGGCACGGGTGGCACGGCACTTAGGAAACTTCCCACTGTGTAGATATGAGAGAAAGTTTCCAACCACCCGTGCCACCCGTACCACCCCCTTCTGACCTGCGGTAACGCTCAGTCAAGCCCGCCGGTCCGATCCCCTCGGCACGGCTACCGTGGCGCAAGGTGTGCAAGGCATTGGTGAGGCTCGGGAGAACTCCGCCATGATCTGTGCGTACGGCGACCAGGCGACCGCCTCGTGGCCGGAAACGCGACAGTGCCCACGCCCAATCCCCGGGCGGGGGCAGTGCTTTGGTGCCAGGCGGTCAGTTGCCTCCCCGCGGCTCGGGGTACACAAAGCCCTCGGGCTGCTGGTGTCCCTTGGTGACGAGCGTGTGTGTCACGGCCAGCACCTCGTCCTCTGCGTCGTACTGGATCGTCTGGTACACCATCACCGGCATGCTGACGGTGGGTGGAAGGCCGAAGTCCTCGCACTCGAACCAGGCGAGCATCCGGGCGGTCAGGATGCGCTCCAGCCGGACGCACCCCGGAATCGTGGGGGCCACGAGCGCTAGAGCCACATCCGGTGAGACGCGCGGCGGCGGGATCGGGAGGCCGAGCCCAGGCGCGAGCCTCCGCACTGCTGTGCTCACGACGGCCACCGGGTCACCCAAGCTGGTCAGGTCGAACCATTCACCTCGCCGGTTGTGTTCCCGGAACTCCTTGTGAAGGGCTTGTTCGAGTTCACGATTGCCCTCGCACGTCCACAGCACCGACAGCGTCAGCGGCAAGCCGGTCTGCATCGTGCGGACCCGCCTGTTCACGTCTGTCGTGGTGCCGATCTTGACCAGGTCCAGGCTCTCGGCACCCATGAGGTAGACGACCTCGGTCGGCCCCTGCTGGTCTGTGGTCATGCCTCTCCCGTTGCTGAGAAACGACGCGCGGCCCCTCGCCGAAGCCAGGGGCCGCGCGGATCAATAAGGGGTGCCTCAGGTCAGCGGGACGCCGTACCGCAATGTCCAGCCGGGACCGAGGACGTGACGGGTGACCTCGACAACCCGGTCGTCCTCGGTGCGCCCGACGTGCGTGATCGTCAGCAGCAGCGCGCCCGCCTCGACCCCGAGGGCCTCTGCCTGCTCCGCCGTGGCCGGCACCTGCGCGACGTCCTCGACGACCTCCGCCTGAGCCAGGCCCGCGTCAGCCATGCGCGAGATGATCCCGCCCTCGCCCGTGTCGGGCTGCGCAACCTTGGGCGCAGCCTCCGCCACGAACCCCGGGATGAACGTGTCGGCGAGCTGCACCAGGCGCTCGCCGTCGAACATCCGGCGCTGCCGGACGACGACCTCGCCGGCATCCCCGAGGATCTCCGCCAGGTCAGCCGGAGCCTTACCGCGGCTGATCTGAGTCTCGCCCCGGGGAGCGCCCCCGGCCCTCTTCGTCTCCGCCTCGAACGCCCCACGGGCGCCCCCTTCAGCACGCTGCCGGTAGCGGCTCCGGGCGTCGCGGGTGATCGTCCCGTCTGTGCCGATGGTGTTGGTGGGCATGTCGCTCCTTGCTTGATGGTGGGTCAGTGATGGGCGGGACGGACGCTATTCGGCGTCCAGCTCCCACGTGTACGAGAACCGCCAGATCGTGACCGGCATGACGTGCACGGCCACCTCGACTACCCGGCCCTCAGCCGTCGACGCGTGGTGAACCAGCTCGTACACCGGCCGGTCCTCCGGGATGTTCAGCGCCTCCGCCTCGGCCGGGGTCGGAAAGCGGACCTCGATCGCCTCGCGGACACGCCGCTGGGCAAAGCCGAGGTCAGCAAGGCGGGACTTGCTCCCGCCCTCGCCGGGGTCGTCATCCTCGATCGGGGAACCGCCCACGACGTCCAGCGGGAACCAACTGGTGGCGAGCTGTACGACGAAGCCCTCGTCGCTGTTCGCCTCGTCGCGGCCGGCCTTCATCTCGCGATGCCGACAGAGGGCCTTTGCCGAGTGGTGAATGCCGAGCGCTGCCGCGACTTCGCGCGGCGGACGCTCACGGCGGACACCGGTCGGCGTCTTCTTGTAGACGAGCCCGAGCCGGTTGAGCTCTGCCTCGAAAGCGCCGCGCGCGCCACCCTCTGCTCTGGCCGCAGGCTGGTACCTGCCGGTGCCGTCGCGGGTGATCTTGCCCAGGAAGGGCGTCACGAAGGAGCCCTTGCCCATGCGCGTGACGACGAGGCCGTCACGTTCCAGCACGCGGTAGACCTCGCGCGTCGTCATGAACGCGACGCCCTCGGATGCCTGGAGGTCAGCCGAACTCGGCAGCCGCGCACCAGGCGGGTAGTGCCCGCTTTCGATCTTCGCTCGGAGGTCAGCGGCGATCCGCTCGACCTTTCCCGGCTCCTTCCTCGCCACGGCCCTCTGTCCCTTCGGTCGTGGTGGTCAATCCCTGTCTGGGGGCCAAGCATGACATAGCTAGATAGGTTCCGAAAGCCGCGCTGTTCGAACGGTGTGGCACGCCGGAAAAGCCCAGCTCAGAGGCCCGACCGGAACGCACCTATCTAGATGGGTTGACACCCTCCGGACTCCGTGGCTTAATCGACCTCGCACCAACCTATCTAGATAGGAAGGCGGGTGCGTGACGCCCGGAGGGCAGCGCGTGACGGCGGCCTCAAGGAAGCGGCAGTTCGTTGAGAACTTCACATGGGACATACCGGGGCATCCCGCAGCGGAGACCAGCACGATCGGCGACCGCTCCAACGGGCCCCCCGGACAGGCACCGGCGACAAGCCGCAGGCCCTGCCCGACGTGACCAGCAAGCAACTTCCCTACCGGCCCCCGCAGTTGAGGGGCCCGTAGCCCTGCCCGCCCCCAGCAGCATCGGGGGCCGGCCTTTCGCGTCGGGTGAGACAAGGGCAGACATCGCACCCACGGCGACCCAGTCGTCGACGTCCAGCACACCGCGCGTCGCGTGTGTGCAGGGCGTCGTCCACTCGGTACCCGAAGCCAGTCACTCCGCAGCGAAGGAGCACCACGCATGGCCATTGGCATCCGCGTCGTCGGTCTCGGCAACATCCGCACCGCCCGCACCGAGCCCGGAACCGTCGTCGACGTCGAGGACGGGCCGCTTGACCACCCCGAGGACGTGCGCCACGTGAAGGTGGCGTGGGACTCGGGTGACACCACCTGGGTCAGCGCGGACGGCGTGACGCCCGCGAAGTGACCTGATCGACCCCACAGACACCCACGGTCCGGGATGGCGCCCAGGACCGTGGGGGAGCGGCCCCCGGCAATCCAGTCGGGGGCCGTCGACATGCGCCAGGAGGAACCGCATGATCTGCCTCGTCAGCACCCGCAAGCTGAAGAGCCTGGAAGGGTCCGTCACGGACCTGCACGACCGGGCCAGCACCCACAAGATCCGCGCCGACATCGCCGAGGACCGGGTCGCCCGCGCCCTGGCCGTGCTCGACGAGCGGGGCGTCCCCGCCGATGACCCGCTCCGCCTGATCCTCACCGGCGACGACGTACGGCACCTCCCGACGCTGGCGGAGCCGAAGCGGTGAAGGCAGGGACGCCCGCTGAGGGCGCCTCGTTGCTCACCATGCGGATCAGCCGGGACGGCGGGGCGTCGTACGAGGCCCCGGCCACCCTCGCCGTCCCGCACCAGTGGGCGGACGAGAACCGCGACCCGCTCGCCGACCTGCTGAACAGGGGGTGGCCGCCGTGCCGCTGCCCCCGGCACCGCGAGGCCGGCAGTCCCCCGACCTCATGACGACGGCCCCCGGAGGCGTTAGCGCGCCTTGCTCCGGGGGCCGTCGAGTGCGCCATCCCCGAACCGAATCAATGACCCAGGAGCACGCAATGACCGACCGTACCAGCGCCGCACAGTCCGTTCCCACCGACAGCGACCCGAACCCGGACGAGGCCCTGCGCCGCGTGCGGGTCGCCGACGAGCAGATCCGCCGGGCGCGTGAGGGCCGATGACCATGAACCTCCCCGGACCCCGCACCCCCGACCCCGAGCCCGGCCCCGGTCGTACCGTCCCCGGCCCCCGGCAGCCCGATCAGACGGCCCCGGCCGACTGGATCGATGACCTCGCCCACAGCGCGCTGATCGGCTTCACCGCCGATCGGCTGCGCCGGGCCCGTACCGCTGCTGCCGCCGCCGAGGACGCCACGGTGCAGCTCGCCTACGGCGTCCTCGCCCTCGACCTCGCGGCGGCTGGACAGTGACCGACACGGTGCACACCGGAGGACGGGCCGCGCGGCCCGTCCTCACGGCCCCGACGTTCCGGGTCGTCCTGCCCGTCGACGAGCAGACCGGTACCCGCGTGATCGCCGAGATCCCCCCGGCCGAAGACGTCCCCCCGGGCTACCCGCCTCAGGTCGCCGTCTGGTTCCAGGGGAGCGACACCGACATGGACGCGGCCGCCCTCGACGTGTTCCTCGCCGACCTCGACCGCTTCCGCGACGGGCTCAGGGCGCTCCGTCTCCTGATGGCCACCGTGTGGCCCAACACCCCGGAAGGGCCCCGCCCATGACCCGCCGCCTCCCGGAGCACCTGACCCGCCACCAGGCGGTGTTCCTGGCGCTCCTCCTCCTGCACGCCGTGTTCTGGCTCGTGATCTCGCTGATCCAGCCGTCCCTACAGGTCTTGCTGATCTGCCTGACCAGCTTCGCGACCGTGCTCGCCACCATGGCGCTCCTGCTGTCCGCCAGCGAGGCGAGCGGGAAGCGCCGGCAGCGGTGGCGCTGCGCCGACTGCGACGTCTGGAACGCCCCCGGCGAGGACGGCAGTTCCGCCAACGCGCCGTGCATGTGCTGCGGTGGCACCCGCCGCCAGGACGCACCCTGACCGACCCCACCGAGACCGACGGAGGTACCCCGTGAAGCTCGCGGTCCTCACACCCGCGCAGCTCCGATCCATCGAGCGGACCCTGTCCGCCGGAACCTGGACGATCACCTTCGGCGCCGTCCTGTTCAGCGTCCTGACCGTGACCCCGCTCGTACAGCGGGTCACCTCGCAGGCGTGGGACTGGACGGCCCCGATCCTGCCGATCGTCGTCGACGCCGCGGTGGTCATCGTCGTCCGCCTGGACGCCACGGTGTCCCGCCTGGGAGAGAAGGGCGGCCGGTGGCCTGACGCACTGCGCTGGCTCACCGGAGTGTTCACGCTCGCCCTGAATATCGGGGACAGCGCGCTCAAGGGCGACCTCGTCGGCGTGGCCGTTCACGCAGTCGCTCCGATGCTCCTGATCTTCACGGCGGAAGCCGCCCTCTCCTACCGCCGCGCGATCACCCGGGCCCTCGACCGCATCGCTCGCGAACAGGCCGACGAGGTCGCCCGCGAACGCCGCGAACGGGAGACCCGCGAACAGCGCGAACGGTCCGACCGTGAGGCCCGCGAACAGCGCGAGCGGGAAGACCGCGAACAGGAACGGGCCGCCCGCGAACACCAGGAGCGCGAGGCCCGCGAACACGAGCTACGGAAGGAGCGCGAACAGCGGGACGACGCCCGCGAACAGCGCGAGTGGGAGGCGTCCCAGGAACGCGAGCGGGCCGACCGTGAGGAGCGCCTGCGCCGCGAACACGAAGACCGGCAGCGCCGCGAACAGGAGGAACGCGAGGCCCGCGTGCGGCAGGAGCGGGAGGCAAAGGAGCGCCTGGCCCGCGAGGAGCAGGAGCGCGAGAGGCAGGAGCGGGAACGGGTACGGCAGGAGAAGCTGGCCCGCCGCGAACACCCGGGTGGTGTTCGCGAGACGGCCGCCCCGGGTGTTCGCGAACAGCGGCGTCCGCAGCCCGCCCGCCCGTCCGCGAACACCCCGACGGACAAGCTCCCGGAGGCCGAGGCGCTCGCCGCCGTGGCCTCCGGGGTCACCGCCGGGACGGGTGTTCGCGAACTCTCCCGGATCACCGGTTGGTCCGTCGCGTGGGTGTCCGAGCGAGCTCGGGAAGCACGCGAACAGCCCGGCCGCGAACACCCCGACAGCGATGCCGGCGAACAGTCCGAGCAGTCCCCCCAGCTCGTCGGCACGGGCGTCCAGTGACGCCCTGCACGGACTGATCGCGAACACCACCGCAACACCGAGGGGCGGCCCGCCGACCGGGCCGCCCCTCGCCGTGTGCCCGCGTGATCCCGCTGTCGTTCCCGGCTCGCTCCTCGCGGCCGGGCGCGGTCGCGGGACCACCCGCCCATGCCCCCCACCGGAACCGAATCATCACGACGGAGGACCCCGTGACCGAGCTGCACCGGCACCACGCCGCGCCCCCGGCCCACCCCACCAACCCGCTGGACTTCGACTTCGACGAGCTGCTCGACCTCGACGTCCTCACGCAGTTCACGCTGAAGAGGCAGCGCGCCTACACCGCCGACGAGGCGGTCTTTCAGTCGATGCTGGCTACCTTCCAGAAGCACTACCGGTCGCAGGTGATCACCGGCGACGGCAGCCGTTCCGCCGCCCGCCGGTCCCGCCGGATGGAGCGGCACATCAAGGCCCTGATCACGATGGCCGTGAAGTCGGGACAGCGGATGGAGTCGCTGCGGACCAGCGTCACCAGCCATGAGGCGCTTATCAACGCGCTGCCGGCGCAGCGCGAGGCGAAGGCGCTGCGCCGGTCCGGCCGCCGCGCGGCCGTCGTGCAGATGACGACGAAGAGCCTGCACAAGTCGGCGACCTCATTCGCCCCGGCCCCGCAGGACGGCACGGCCGCCATCGGCCAGGACACGGCCACCCGCGCCCCGGCCGCGCGCGGCATCACCGACCTGTGGGACCAGCAGCAGCGGAGGGGCGCGTGAACCACCCGCTGACACCGGAGCAGCGCCGTTACCAGAACCGGACCGAGCATTTGCAGACCCGCCAGAACGCAAATCTGGCGCGGGGTCCGAAGGGCATCGCTGCCGTCTGGTGGGACCAGGCGCGAGCCGTCGCGACCCGCGCAGAGCGGGAGGGCGACGCGAGCGTGTGGGACCGCCTGGCGCTCGCCCTGACGAACTGGTGCGACCAGGAAGACCAGCGGCCGACCGTCACCCAGGGTGACGGTTAATCATCATCATCATCACCGGGCCGACAGCCTCGCGTGCGCATAATGCGGGCGCACATGCGGGCGCACGGGCGCGCGAGGCTGGCAGCCCGGTGACTTCCTGTCAAGGAGACCCGCCCATGGCAGACAACCAGAACGTCATCCCGATCAGGCCCCGCAGCACCGCACCGCCCGGCCTGCCCCCGCTCCCTCCCCCGCCCAACCCGGCCCCGGCACCCCCCGCCCCGCCGCCCGGCACCGGGGCGGCGTCCATTCTCGGCAGCAACGCACCGACCGCCGCCGCCGACCTCGCCTCACTCCGGTCGACGCTCAGGCTTCCCCCCGCACCGCAGGCCCCCGCGCCGGTACCGGCGACGTTCCGCGCCGACGGCCTGGACGACGACGAGGGCGAGGAGATCGGCATGGGCACACTCGGGCTGGCCGCGATCCTCGCCATGGCGCTGGCCGCGCTCAGGGGAACTGCCGGCGCCATAACCGACTGGCGGCAGCGGCGTATGGAGCAGGCGGCGGAGGCCGCGCCGCTGAGGGCCGCCCGGCTCCGCCTGGCCGAAGCCGAGACGCGCGCCGCGCACGGATCGACCGGCGGCGGGGGAGGCGGCGGTCGGGTGCCGTCGAGCGCGGAATACGGCCGTCGCTCTCTCGGCAGGACAGGAGGGGGCAGCGGCGGCGGGAGCGGGAGCGGAGGCGGCGGCGGCCGTCGAGGAGGAGGGAGCAGCGGCGGGAGTGGGGGAGGAGGACGCGGAAGCGGCGGTCCCTCGTCGTCCCCGCTGAGCCGCTCTCTCGCCGGTACCGGCGGCGGCTCCCGGAACACCTCGCCGTCCGGGTCGGGGTCCGGCGGCACAGGGCCGGGCCGTAAGAAGAACGGCAAGGGCGGCGGGACAGGCCCCGGCTCCGGGACGTCGTCCGGGAAGGGCTCCGGCGGCGGCTCGTCGGGCAGCGGCTCGGGCGGGTCCTCGTCGGGCGGGAAGTCCGGCGGTAAGAGCGGCGGCGGCTCCTCGGGCGGGAGCGGTTCAGGCGGCGGCTCGTCGGGCGGGAAGTCCGGGGGGAAGCGCGGCAAGGGTGGCACAGGGTCGTCCGGCGGCGGCTCGGGTAGCGGGTCCTCGTCGGGCGGATCGTCCGGCAGCGGATCGTCCGGGTCGTCTTCAGGCGGCTCCGGGTCCGGGTCTTCCGGGTCCTCGTCGGGCGGCGGCCCGAAGCGGATCACGCTCACGAAGGCGATGGCCGACCAGGCCACGGCCCGCGCACAGCAGCGGCTCGACGCCCGCCGCGCGAACCCCGCCCCGCCTGTCGTCCACCGCCCGCCGACCACACCCGGCACCGGCACGACCCCGACCACACCCGGCACCGGCACGACCCCGACCACACCCGGCACCGGCACGGCACCACCCACGACGCCCGGCACCGGCACGGGCAAGGGAGCGCCGACCACACCCGGCACCGGCACGGGGACGGGGACGGCACCCACGACGCCCGGCACGGGCACCGGGACAAGCCCGGGGGCACCGACCGGCACGACGGGCACGGGAACCGCCACCGCGCCCTCTGGCGGCCCCACAGCGGCACCGCCCACCGGAACCCCCGGCGCTACCGTCCCGGGCTCCACACCGCCGGGCAGCGGCTCGCCGACGGCACCGCCGCCGACAGCACCCGGCTACGGCCCGACGACGGCACCGCCGCCGGGGACACCGGGCGCCACCGCCCCGGGGCCGACCTGGCCGGGCGGGCCGGGCGGGCCGGGAACGTCCGCCGGCAGTACCGGCACGGACTGGGACAGCCGTACCGGCGCCGACTGGGATTTCTGGGCGCCGCCGGTCGGCTCCACCGCGTGGGACGACCTCTTCGCCGCCACCGTCGACGCCCGGGTCACCTGGTCCGTCGAACGGATCACCCCGGACCAGAGCACCGAACCGGTGTGGGTGCCGGTCACCGCCACGGCGGTCGGTGCGCGCCGCGCCCCGGCCGCCCTCGCCCCTGCCTCTTCCGGGGGCGGGACAGCCACGATGACGAAGGAGGCGCGCGTGAGCGCACCAGCACTTTTCCCCATGCCGAGCACGGGCGGAGCTGACCCTGAGCACCTGACAGAGGTCACCCTCGACGACGTCCTGAAGACGCTCGCGGAGTCCAAGACGGACTGTTTCGCGACGTCCGACGAGTGCACCGTCCTGGCGGGCAAGGCCGTCGAGCTGCGCGACTCCCTGCGCCTCCTGGCCGCCGAGCTCGCGCAGCGGCACAACGTCATCGGCCGCATGACGTCGGCCGCCATGAACCGGCTCGCGGAGTCCATGGATCTCCTGGCCCGCAAGTCGGAGGAGATGAAGACGGAGTCCATCAAGGCGGCGGAGGCCGTGGAGACCGCGCACGACGAGATGCACGACGCGTACAAGCCCGTCCAGCAGGCCACCGCGGACGCGGGCCTGGTCATGCCGTCCGCCCGTATCCACAACGAGGACTGATCCCCTTGAGCGAACTCGTACCGCGCCCCGCCAACCTGCCCGCGACGACGGGCAAGCCGAGCTTTACCCGCCTCGCCGCCCGCATGGTCGCCCTGACCACGGCCGCCCTCGCGCTGAAAGAGGGCCTGTGGTCGCTGAAGCGGCGCATGGAGAGCGACGCCGAAAAGGCCGACCGGCTCGCCGACATGTGCACCGAGGCCGAGGTCGAACCGCAGTACACCGCCCTGATCACCGAGGCCGGGACCGCGCTGCGCGCCGTCGCGAACGCCTCCGGTGAACTCGCGGCCGCCGCCGACACGGTCCAGACGAACTCTCAGGGCCTGCACGACGCCCATCAGGGCGAGTACCGGGGCGTGTACGAGGCGGTCAACGCCTCCGGGGTGCAGCAGGCCAAACCGGGCTTCTACCGCACCCGCTGACCCCTCGCCCGACACCCGCCCCACGGGGCCCGGCCACTCACGGCCGGGCCCCTTCCCGTTCCCCGGAGGACCCACCCGTGACCGCCGAGATCGTCACCCCCGCCACCGTCCCGGCCGACGACACCCGGCCGCCCCTCACCCCGACCGCCGCCCGGCACCTCGCCACCGTCGAGCGCATCGCGTACGGCGCTGCCGGCATCGCCGCCGCCATCGGCCCGACCACTGACCTGTGGGAGCTGCACGCCGCCGCCCTCGGTACCGGGGCCGGGGTCCTGTGCCGCCTGTGGGCCCGCGCAGCCGGGCAGAACAGCGCCGGTCTCCTCACCGCCTCGTACAAGGCACTCCCCGCCCTCGGGCTGTCCGCCGCGTACGGCGTCGGCCTCGCCGTCCCCGGCACGACCTGGTGGGAGATCGCGGCCGCCGTAGCCGTCGCCACCGCGTCCGCCGTGGCCGTACCGCTCACCCGCTCGCGAGGCCTGCGCCGGGCCGCCGACAACCTGCCGGCACTCATCCCGCCGGAGACCCCCGAGCCCGCGCAGCAGAACGGGTACACGGGCGACCTCGCCCGGCACTGGGCTGCCTCGCCACTGACCGGGACGACCGTGCTCGCCCACATCGTCCAGTACCACCCGGGCCGCCCCGACTTCGAGGCCGTGATCCTCGCGCAGCCCGGCGAGGCCGTACCCGGCAGCATCGACCGCCGCGCGGTCGCAGCCATCTACGACGTCCCCGAGGAAGCCGTACGGCTCGCCCCGGTCCCCGGGCACGGACCCGGCCGGGTGGCCCTGTGCGTGGCACCCGCCGAGTTCCTCGCCCGGCAGCAGCACCAGGCGCCCGGCGACCACCTCGCCGGGCTGTGGGAGGCGAAGGTGTCCGGACCCAAGGGCATCGCCCCGGGCGTCCGCCTGATCGACCACCGCATCGAGCCGGACCGCATCGTGATGCGCGTCGAGGCGCCTGAGGACGCACTGCTGAGGCTGGACCGGCGCACCCTCACGCGGGTCCTCGGGGTCGACGATCCCGAGCTACTGATGGTGGAGACGGACGGCATCGCTCAGGCCGTCCTCACCCTGTACCGGGAGCACCCGCTCCTCAATGTCCGGGAGGCTACGGAGGCCGACCTCCGCATGGACAAGCACGGCCGTATCGCGGTCGGCATGCGTCACGACGGAAGGCCGGCACGCTGGCCGCTGTACGACACCGAGCTTGGCGCCCTGACCGACCTCCTGGTCGGCGCCCCCGGGTCGGGCAAGTCCGTGACCCTGCTGACCCTGATCGCCGCCGAGCGCATCAATCAGATCGTCTCTGTGGTCGCGGACGCGCAGGACGGTATGAGCCTCCCCGAGGCGGAGGGCAGGGTGTTCCACTTCGGGGCCGGGCAGGCGGAGGCGGCCGCGACTCTCGCCGCGTACACCGCCGTCGCCTCGTACCGACAGGAGGTGAGCGCAGAGAACGGCTGGGGGTCGTTCACCATCGGCAAGCCGTGGCGCCTGGCGATCCTGACCATGGACGAGATCAACCGCATGCTCGCCGTCGACTCCGGGCTCCCCAAGGACTTCCGCAAGTGGGTGGCCGGGATGCTCGGGGCCGGACAGATCACCTGGCGCAAGGTCGGCATGGGTGTCCGGATCGCCGGACAGTCGATCCACCTGTCCGACCTCGGGGACTCCGAGAAGATCCGCGCCAACGCGAAGAACGGCAGCGTCTGGCTCGGCAGGGTGAACAGCTCGATGACGCGCAGCATGGCGTCCGACATGTCGTCGGGCACCGTCGAGATCACTCCCATCCCGAAGTACTTCGGGGTGACCGGCGCGGCCGAGCTGGACGCCGCATGGACCGGCGACGAGGCGCCCACCGGCCCCGTCACCGCCGGTACGGCCTGGCTGATCCAGTCGGGACAGCCGTACCTCTCGCGGGTCTGGTGGGCCGTGAAGGAAAACCGGACGTACCCGGGCCTGATCAACCTCATGGAGTCCGTATCCGTGCCCGGTTTCACACCGCCCGAGGCCGACGTCTTCCGCCGCGCGTACGACGAGGCGCTGATGATCGCCGTGGAGCTGCTCGCCGGTGAGGAAGCCGCGGGGAGCACAGTGGCCACCGCACCCGCCCGACGGACCGCGCAGGCCCCGGCCGCCGACGAGACGGCCGCCCCGGGCCCGTCACGGGTACCGGCCCCGCCGGTCACCGCGCGCACGCTCCCGGACCTGGTCCTCGACGCCCTCGCGGGCGGACAGCTCCGCACCCGGGAGATCCGGCAGGCGGTAGGCGCCGGCAGTGACGGCGGCCCGTCCTCCGGGTCCGTCGACAACGCGTTGCAGCAGCTCCAGGACAAGGGCCTCGTCGTCCGCGTCGCTCACGGTGTGTGGGCCCGCGCACAGCAGTCCTGACCCAACCCCGCCCCACCGAAGGAGCAGACGATGGCCGACATCACCCAGGAGCGCATGGACCAGGAGGCGGACTACTTCGCCAACGTCGCCGCGCCCCGGTCCGACGAGGCGGCGGCGGACGGCGAACGGGTCGCCGCCGACGAGACCCGCAGCGACCACACCAGGGCCTGCGCCGCCCGCGCCGCCGAGATCGCACGGGGCAACGCGACGGAGTACCGGGCGATTGCCGCGGCCCTCCGTGAGGGCGAGATCCCCGACTGCCTCGACCTCGAAGCGCTCACCGACTGACCCCGCCCAACACCCCGACCACAACGCCCCGGAGACGGTTCTCCGGGGCGTTCGCCGTACCCACGCACCCGGAGGAACCCGCCATGGACAACGCCAGCCGTAAGCCCGTACAGCCGCTTTCCGAGGAGGCCGCCGAACAGGAGGCCCGCCGCATCCTGGACGCCTGGAAGCCGGACGAGCCCGCCAAGCCCCTCACCGCCACCTCGTTCCGCGACGACAGCAAGGTCCCGAAGATCGGCGACACGCCCCACGTTCCGCAGCCCGACAGCCGGATCGTCCCCCGGTGGGCGGCCGCGACCGCCGTCGTCTCCATCGCGGTCGGCGCCGGATCGACCGGCCTGGGATGCGCGGCCTGGCTGTTCTTCCGTGGCCTGTCTATGGTGTCCGTCCCCAGCTTGCAGACGCTCGTGCTCGTCGTCCTGTCGCCGTTCGTCGGGGCCGCCCTACTCGCCGTCGCGGTCGGTGCGGCCCTGTCCAAGGTGAAGGCCGGCCGCACCGTGAACGTCTTCAAGGGCTCGGTCGACATCACGCACAAGACCGAGGTGCGCAGCGAGACGCGCGGTGTCCTGACCCGGACCCGGAACGTGATCAACCCGTCGTAGCCCGGTCCGCCTGCCCGGTCCTCAGCGCGCCTCACGTGGGGCGTCCCGAGGGCCTCGCAGGCCGACCGGCCGAAACCGGATCACGACACCGAGAGAAGACGCTCATGGCTCTACACCGCGCCGTCGGATGCGACACCGACGGATGCCTTGCTCTATACCTCGCTGTACCCCAGAGCGGCATGGACGCCGCCCTGTTCGCCGCCCGCCGGGTCGGATGGGACGTCAGCACGTCCGGCCTCGCCACGCGCTGCCCCGCCTGCCACAACGGCGGCCTGGTCGTGCACGAGCGCGGCAACTGCCCCGTGTGCATGGGGTCCACCTACGACGGCCGGAACGGCGAGGTCTGCCACCACTGCGGGCACATGACGCCCCACCCGGCCGACGAGGACGGCGACGAACTCGCGGTCGTCGACGAGGACCAGGCGCACGACGTAGTCCACGACCAGGAGGACGACGGGCAGCTCGCGGCCGCCGTCCACGAGGGGAGCGCCGGACGATGAAGACACCCCGCAGGGTCACGGTGCCGGCGGAAGTGTTCGGCGCGATCGGCCACGCGCTGGAACTCAACCTCGTCGACGCCCACCGCCGCCACGGCGCGGCCTTCGCCACGGACTACGACCCCTACCCGGACGTCGTGGCTGCGCTGAAGTGGGCGCACGCCACCGACGAGGAGGCCGCCCGGACGTTAGTCCAGGACGCCCTGACGAACGCGGCCGCCGTCGACGACGGCCCGACCCTAGAACGCGCCACGCTCGCCCTGACGCACGGCCTGACGCAGCCTGTGGGCCGTTCCGGCGCGTGGACGACCGCCCTCGCAGAGCGGTTCATCTGCGCCGCCCTGATCGCCTCCTGGGGGCCGCGCCCCGACGACTCCGCGCAGGAGGGCGGCCGGTGAGCAACCCGCTCGAAGGGCGCCTGATCACGCCCGCCGACATGTCGCACGTGGTGCCCTTCTCCGTCGACGAGGACGACCACGAGTTCGTGGCCGTCGACGAGCACCAGGAGCCGGATGTCGACCACCGCCAGGCAGGCGGCGACGTCTTCACCGTTCTGCACTCCCAGGGGAGCGTCCAATTGTGACGAAGCAGCCGACCGTGTCCGTCCCGTCGGAGGTCGTCGGCGCGATCCGTCGCGCGTTGCACCTCGACCTCGTCGACGCCCACCGCCGACACGGGGCGTCCACCAGCGCGGAGTACGACCTGCACCCGGACGTCGTCGCCGCCGTGAAGTGGGTGCACGGTCTGGACGACCGGGCCGCCCTCGACCTGGTCCAGGAGGCGCTGACGAGCGCGACCGCCGTCGTCGACGGCCCGTCGCTCGTACGTGCCACGCTCGCCCTGTCCCACGGCCTTACGCAGTCTTCGGGGCAGTCCGGGCGGTGGACGAGCGAGTACGCGGACCGGTTCGTCTCCGCCGTCCTGGTCGCGTCCTGGCCTCGCCGCCCCGCGGACTCCACACCGAAGGGATCGCCAGCATGAGCGAGTCGGTCAGCGGCAGCATCGGTCCGCAGGATCTGTCCCACGCGATGCTCATCGCCGTCCTGATGTCGCAGGGCGGATCGGTCACCCTCCCGCCCGGGTCGTTCGCCCCCGACGCTCTCGGAGGTCTGGACGGCAGTTGGCACGCCGTGGCGATGGAACCCCAGCCGAACGGCACGGTGCGCCTGTCCGTCCGGCCTCGCCCCGACGTCGACGGCTCCGGCTTGCGGGGCGAGTGACCTTCGCCGCCTACGACCAGGCCCCCGTCAGCTCTTCGCCAATGAGGTGGCTGACGGGGGTCTTTCGCGTTCCAGAGGGCACCGGAAAGCTTGACGTCTCATCACCAGTCGCCGAGAAGAGGACCTGTGAGCGACGACTTCCCGCCCGGAGTCACGACGACGATTCGGCACGCCCTGGTGTTCAACCTGAGGGATGGGCACCGACGCTACGGCGCCGACCTGCCCGCGATGGACCTCTACCCGGACATCATCAGGGCGCTCAAGTGGGTGCACGCAGAGGATCCGGACCGCGCTCACTGGCTGGCATGGAGTGCATTCGAGGACGTCAGCTCCCACGCCGAGGAGAACAACGGGCCACCGCTGGAGGCTGCCATCAGCTGCCTCCGCCACTCCCTCACCCGGGAAACCCCGCCCTTCGGCAGCTGGACCGAGGAAGAGGCGGACCGCTTCATCACCGCCGCCAGGACCAGGTCCTGACACTGCTCGACCAGGCCGTGGCCGCTCTCCTCACCGGGGAGCGGCCACGGCCTTTTTTCATGCCCGTGCACCGGTCGGACGGAATGAGCTAAGGTGCCCGGCCGCTACGTTCCGTTGCCGCACGTTGCGGTCCGTTACTGATCGACTCGTCCCCCGGAGGCCCTGTGTGAAGACCGCCGACGACAGCGAGGAATGGATGACCCGGGCGCAGTTCGCCGCCGCTCTACAGGTGCACGTGGTCACCGTGTCCCGCTGGATCACCAACGACCCCAGGATGCGGGTCAAACGCTTGGGACCGAACGGCCACCGGGTCCGTATCCATCGCTCCGAGCTGGACCGCGACCGGTCGGCCCCGAGCGCGGCCGCGCTGGAAATGCCGGCAGACGCCTGACCGCCACCCCTGCAACGATCACCCGTGAGGAAGCCCGTAGCGACGGGCGCACTCCCTGCTCGCTGGTTCTGGGCCGGAGCACCCTGCACACCGCAAGGACTCCAGCCATGCCCGACCAGCCTCCCGTCCCGTCCGTCACCCGAGGCGCGACTGCCGACACGTTCCTCGCCCTCCTGAACGGGCCATGGGCACGCGCGCTCCCCGGCTCGCTACGCCGCTCCCGGTTCCTCGCCTACCTCTACGGGCTGCACGCGCACGCCGACCAGGCCGGCCTGATCCGGTCCCGCGACGGGTGCGGCGACATCGCCGACAGCCTGGCCCGCGCCTCCTTCAGCAGCCTCACGGACGGCGGCCGGTTCTTCGAGGCCGCGCTCGTCGCCGGGGTCGTCGCTGAGCGGCAGCCGGGCCACTACGCACTCGTCACCGCCGTGACACCCGACTGGGAGGCGGCGTCCGCTGTCCTCACCTCCACCGACCTAGGGAGTGCAGCAGCATGACCCGACAGGCTAGCCCGCAGTCCACAGCCGGGCAGCAGGAACTGACGGCGTCCCTCGTGGCCGCCCTCTCCCGGCCGGAGTTCCTCAACCAGATCGCTGACGCGATGCTCGATTACTACGACGCCCGCACCGCTGCTTCCGTGACGGTTCCGGGTCCGGCCGCGCCCGTGCTGGACATCGCGTCGAACCCCGCGCAGACGAAGGCCGGGAACGTGTCCACACGGCCGCCAGGGCGCCCCGTAGCCCCGGCCCGGCCGATCTCCCTGCATGCGCTCCGTACGGTTGCCCAGCCACCCGAGGCGCCCTCCTACGCGCTGTGGTCCGTGGCCGGTGACGGCACCTGGAGGTGGGCCGCAGCCGACGTGATGGTGCCCACCGCCCCGGAGTGGGAGAGCCTCGCCGCCCACCTGGTCGCGAGCAGCCCGTTCAGGTCGCTGCACATCACGGCCGGCCTGCTCACGTCCGTCGAAGCGGCGACCCTGTTTCAGCACGACGGCCATGGCACGGAGTGGGTCAAGATCGTCGTCGACCGGCGCCTGCCCTCGCACCACGTGCGCCGTGTCATCGGGCACGAACTGGCGCACGTCGCCGACGAGACCGCCCGCGTAGAGCTGACCGCCTCCCTCGACACCTGGCGTTCCACCTTCACCCACCCGCACCGCTCAGCTCAGGCAGAGGCGTTCGCCTACCAGGCGGAGGAATGGGTCGAGCCGCACACCCGGGCCGCCGACCTGATCGCCGCCGCCCGACGCCACCAGAAGCAGCGCGGCCCGCGCCGCTGACCCCCCAGCCCTTCCACCCGGCCGTCCGGCCGGCATGGACACCACCGAACGGAGATCCCGCCATGCGCACCACCACCCCCGAACCGCTGTCCCGCACCTACAACAGGCGGAACACCGACGACCTGCTGAGCCTGCTCACCGACGCGGCACGCCACTACGGGCGGCGCCTCCAGGCGGAGGAGATCGCCGCCGCCGCATCCGTCCTGCAAGGCAGGATCGGCGGCCGTACACGCGCCACCGGTACCAACGACTCGACCGACCCGTCGCACGCCCTGCGCCAGCAGATTGACGCCGCCGGGGGCTTCCTGACGATCCCGCTCGGCCAGGCCCGCCACGCCCTGACCGGGTCGATCCGCCCGAAGGCCGCCGACGGAGCGCCCGTCTCCTCCCACCAGAGCCGCGCCAGTGCGGACCAGGTCCTCGACGAACTCGGCCTGGACATGTTCCCCAGCCGCCACATCACCGACACCCATCTACCGGTAGTCATCCACGAGGCCGGCCTGCCGGTCGCCGATCTGCTGGCCGCGCTCGCAGTTGGAGACGCGATCGAGGCCGACCGGCTCACGGAGGAGATCCGCACCGCGGCCGGACAGGTCGTCCTCACCGCGTAGACGCACCCCTGTACGGCCCGGGGCCACGCGTCCCGGGCCGTACGAACCCGTGCACTTGTCCGCCCCGAACGCCCCTGTGCCGCACCGAGAGGATCACCGCACCGTGACCAGGCCCGCCCCCGCCGCGACGATCGCCGGAAGCCGTCGCCCCGAACACAATCACTGCTGGCTCTGTGGTACGCCCGGCACCCCGAGAACGCTGCGCGCCGACGTCCACATGAACGGCCACCTCTGCCCACGCTGCTGGCAGTTCCAACCCAGAGGCCGTAACACCTGGTCTCGCGCCGCCTCCGCCCTCTGCATCGCCCTCGCCCTGCCCCGGGGGTGGCACGACAGCGGCCTCCGCACCACGTGGCTCCAGGACGCGGCTCAACAGCACGGCATCACCGCCTGGCACGACACCCAGGGCGTCCTGGCCCCGGCAGCGCCCTTCGACTGGATCCCCGCCCACGTCCTCACCGCGGCTGCCGCCGACCTGACAGCCCTCGAAGAGGAGTTCCAGCGCTCCCGCATCCCCCCGGACCGCAAAACCTGACGAAACCTGACAGAACCTGCGGAAACCCTGACACTCCTGACGGGTCCCCACCGCAGGATTTCCCCCAGACCGGGGGAGAGGGGGGCTACAGAACACTACGAAAGGGCTACATCCCAGCGCCGTACACCGGGATGTAGCCCTCACGATCCCGCTGGCCTGTGGCATGACCAGCGCTTTTCCTTGCGCATCCGCGCAGGTCGGAGGCCTACGGGCGGTGCGGCCGACCCTCCAGAACCCCGCCGTCGTCTAGTGGATGTATGGCACAACGAGGACACGATCGGCGTTCGACTGTCAGGGTGCCGATACGTATTCGTGCAGGTCAGACGCGCTCGGGTGTATACATCCGGTTTGCCCCTTGTAGTCCCGCCGCCGTGGAGGCCTGCGATGCCGTCCAAGCCGTTGTCCACTCGGGTGAGCCCGGACGTCCATGCCCGGCTACAGGAGATCGCTGGCCAGCGCCGGACGTCCCTCGCTGCCACGGCCGCCGATCTCCTCAGCGCCGCCGTCCAATCCCCGCAGGACAGTGCGCCCCACCCGGCCGACGGCGCACTGGTCGCCTCGGTCCTCCAGGCCCTCGAAGGCGTCACCGATCCGGCCGCCGTCGTGTGCCGGGAGACGGCCGTGGAGCTGGCCCGCGCCGTGGAGGGACGGGAGCGCGGCTACCAGGCCGCCGCAACCACACTGATCGAAGCGGCCGACAAGGCGTTGCGTGCACAGCAGCGCGCGGACTCGCCGGAGTTTGACCTCGGCAGTCTCTTTCCAGGCCTGTGACCGGCCCGGAGGGGTCGGAGCGTCGGCGCCCATACCTTCGCCGAAAGGCGGACCGTGAGTCCGTCGCGGCACAGCTCCGTGTCGAGTACGAGCGGAGCGCCTCGGTCTCGGTCATGGATCTCGCCAAGCGGCACGACATCAGCCGGAGCACCACCCAGCGACTTCTGCACGAGGCGGGTACCCGCATGCGGACGTCTACAGACAGCGCGCCCGCACTCCGGCCGGCCACCGCGGCCGACCTGGACGCGCTCGTCGACTCCTGGCTGGACGACGAGCCGTAGCCCGCGCATGAGTCGGCCTCCGCCCGATGGTGCCGGGCGGAGGCCGCTGTGCGTCCGGGACTAGGCAGGAACGTCTGTCGGTGCGGGCGGTGGTGCCAGGAGCAGCGTGACGCGCTTCGGGAGCCGCTTGGGGTCGACGGGGACCACGGCGAGCGCGGCCGTGCCGTCCATGTAGGCGGCGATCAGGGCGTCCACCAGGGCGCTCATGCGGCGCTGGCCCACGACGGACTCGGCCGCCTTGTACGTGGTGTCGGAGAGGGGGATGACGACGCGTCCGCGCTGCTCGGGGGTGTGGCCCCGGCTGTCCGGGATGTCGACGGTGACGTGTCCGGCCTGCCAGGCGCGCAGCAGCAGCTCGATCGTCAGGGGGACGGGCAGGACGTCGGTGGTGTCGGCGAAGGCCTCGTAGCGCCCGGTGTCGAGCCAGAGCTGTCGTCTGGTGGTCATGGCTGGCGGCCTTCCTGGCGGGGTCGTTTCACGCCGCAACTATACACCGATCCATGTGGGAAATTCCCCAAACTCCACACGAATCCGTGTAGAATTGATCTTGTTCACCCCTTCTCCACCAGGGGAAATGAGCGAGAGGCACACACCATGACCGCACTGAGACTCGCCACCTGCACCTACCAGGAGTTCACCCCGGACATGGGCATCCCGGTCCGTACGACTGTCGGCCGCCCCCGCTGGCGTCTCCCGTACGAGCTGGCCGGCCACGCGAAGACGCTGACCCCCACCCGCGACCTGCTCAAGATCGAAGCGGAAGACGCCTACGAGGCCGGCTACCGGGCGCTGCTCACCACGAGGGGCATCGACGCGATCCGCGCCGAACTCGAGGAGATCGCCGCACAGTACGAGTCGGGCCGACTCGTGTTCCTATGCTTCGACAAGCTGAGCGTGGCCAACAACTGGTGCCACCGCTCGTACGCCGCTCGCTACCTCAGCGAGCACATGGGCCTGACCATTCCCGAGCTGGGTGCCTGTACCGCCCCGGCCAGGCCCGCTCCTCGCCCGAAGGCCGTCGAACCCGCGAAGGTCAGCAATCAGCGGGAAGTCCTCGCCAACAAGGTCACGGAGACCCGCGCCCGGTCCAAGACCGTCCAGAAGGTCATCCCGATCGACCGGATCGACCGCGACCCGACCCAGCCGCGCAAGGTCTTCGATCAGGCGAAGCTGGAGGAGCTGGCCGGATCGATCAAGAAGCTGGGCCTCCTCCAGCCGGTCAGCGTGCGCTACGTCCCCTCGACCAAGCGGTATGTGCTCATCGCAGGTGAGCGCCGGTGGCGGTCCTCCCAGATGGCCGGCCTGACCGAGATGCCCGCGGTCGTGAACCACGGTGTGCAGGACGGCGACCGCGAGATCCTCGCCAAGCAGGTCGCCGAGAACGTCGGCCGCGCGGACATGACCCCGATCGAGGAGGCCGAGAGCTTCAAGCGGCTGACGGACGCCGAGTACACGATCGACGAGGTGTCCGAGATGGTCGGCAAGTCCGCCGCCTACGTCGGCTGGCGCATCGACCTCCTGCGCCTGTGTGAGCCCGCCCAGGAAGCCCTCAGCAAGGGGTACCTGACGGTTGGCCTCGCCTGGTACGTGAGCCTGCTGAACTGCGACAACCAGATGCGCTTCCTCACCCGGCACGCTCGGGGCGAGTTCAGGAGCGCCCGGGACGCCGAGGCCTTCGCTCAGGCGGCCCGCACGGAGGAGAAGCGACAGGAGGAGCAAGGCTCCTTCTTCGTCCTGGCCGACGAAGCCCCCACCGGCAAGACCGGCGCTCAGGACGCGCTTCCCGGCCCGCTGGACGTCCCCTCCGAGGAGCGCGAGCGGATCGCGGCCGACCGCAACGCCCTGGTCAGGAAGATCGACCGGCTGAGCGCGGCCGGAGAGATCCTGTCCGCCCTGGCGGGCGCCGACCCGGAGGGGCTGGCCCTCCTGCTCGCCGGCACCCCCGGCGGCGTCCCCGGACACGCGCAGCGGATGGAACACCTGCGGGACCTGACCCTGCGCGCCACGAAGAACCTGCGACAGGCACAGGCGATCGCCTCAGTCCGCGCGAGCGGTCTCCGGATCAACCCGGAGGCCGTCACCTCGTCTTCCGCCGCCTGAACACACAGCGGCCTCCAGCAAAGGGCAGCAACCCGCGCTGGAGGCCCACGCCCCAACCACCTGTGAAGTGACCAACCCGGCAGGCGGTGCAGCAACACCGACCCTGCCAGAACGGAACGCGCCATGAAGGCTATCCGCACCCTGCTCCGCACCGCTCGCACGGTCGGCGACTCCGTCCGATCGATCGCTGCCCCCGGCGCCCTGGTCCGCGCCCTGGCGGTCCGCCCGGACCGTGAGCGGATCGTTCCCGGACCGATCGTCGACGAGCCTCCGACCACTGAGGAAGTCGTCGCCGCCATCGAGGAGCACGAGAAGGCCCGCGAGCAGTACAACGCCGGCGGACGCGGCAAGCGCACGGCCCGGAAGATCCTGGACCGCACCCGGACCGGCGAGTACGGCATCTGGTCCGTCACCTGGATCCAGTCCAGCCGACGCGACTGGGACCGAGACGCCATCGCCGCGGTGTTCGCCGAACTCGGCAGGGAGATCCCGACCAAGCCGTCCGCGCCCACGCTCAAGCTGACCCGCGCCGAGCAGGTAACCGAGCTGCGCGCCGCGTAGCGCTCCGCTCTATCCGCCAGGGCCCGCACGACCACCACGGTTGTGCGGGCCCTCTCCATTTCCGCGTCCGACTGTCTATGGGGTTGAGGAATAGCCGAGCGAAAACCGGCGCTTGTACCCTGCGTGACGGCCACTGCAGATAGTGGCCCGTTATCTGCGGGAAGACTTCCGTGGATGCCTGGGGCCGATGCTCCGTCAGTCGCCCACCAGGGGCGACGAGGGCTTAGCGCACGATCTGACATGGATGTTCCTCAAGCCCCGTCTCGGTCAGTTGGACCAAGTCCGGGGCACTAGTACTCCTGCCGGCGGCGATCCGCTCGGCGGTATCAGGCCGGATGGCGCTTCGCCGGTCGTGCTGCTGAAGTCGATGGTGCCGCCGGAGAACGTCGCGTTGCTGAAGTCGATGATGCCGCCGGAGAAGAACGCGCCTCCGAAGTCGACCGTGCCGTCGGAGAACGTCGCGTGGCCGAAGTTCACCGTGCCGTTGGAGAACGTCGCGTGGCCGAAGTCGACCGTGCTGCCGGAGAAGAACGCCCAGCGGGAGTCGATGGTGCCGCCGGAGAAGTCCGCGCCGCCGAAGTCGACCGTGCCTCCGTAGAACCTCGCGGCACTGAAGTCGACCGTGCCGCCGGAGAAGGTTGCCCTCTTCAAGCCGATGGTGCCGCCGGAGAAGACCGCGCCTCCGAAGTCGACCGTGCCGCCGGAGAACGTCGCGAGGCCGAAGTCGACCGTGCCGCCGGAGAAGGTTGCCCTGTTGAAGTCGACGATGCCGTCGGAGAACGTCGCTCCTCCGAAGTCGACCATGCCGCCGGAGATGACCCTGCCGCTGAAGAAGACCGCGCCACCGGAGAAGACCGCGCCGCCGAAGCTGACCGTGCCACCGGAGAAGACTGCGCCGCCGGAGTCGACCGTGCCGCTGAAGCTGACCGTGCCACCGGAGAAGACCGCGCCGTCGAAGCTGACCGTGCCACCGGAGATGACCGTGCCACCGGAGTTGACCGTGCCGCCGAAGTTGACCGTGCTGCCGGAGAAGACTGCGTCGCTGAAGTCGACGCTGCCGCCGGAGAAGACCGCGCCGCTGAAGTCGACGCTGCCGCCGGAGAAAACCGCGCCGGAGAGGTCTCCGCCGTCGAAGGTAACGCTGGTGAGGTCGAAGCCGTGGCCCTGCCAGGAGTGCGGGTGCTCGGGGTCCAGGCGTAGGTGGTCGCGGATGACGCGGATGACGGTATGCCGGACTTCCCGCAGGGCCAGGTAGGCACGCCGGGCGTCCGCTTCGTCCGGCCGCAGTTCGGACTCTGCGGTGTACGGCAGGCGCAGGTAGGCGCAGAGCACGTCGATGCACGTCTGGCGCAGCTCCTCGGTGGGGGCGTCGTCGGCGAGTCCGGCCAGGGAGTGCACTCCGCCGAGGCGGACCGCAGCGGAGTCGTCGCCGAGCTGGGAGACAGCCGTGGTGAAGCGTTCGGTGTGCAGCCGGGTCGCCTCGCGCAATGCGCCGTCCTCGTCGACCCGCTGGCGACGATAGGCGACGACCAGGGCGACCAGGGCGCCGGCGCCAGCCACCACGCCGAAGGAGAGTTTCACCAGGTCGAAGAGTGTCTTGGAGTCGATGCGGCGCTCGGGCTTGAGCCCCCGGGCGCCGAGCAGGTCCCACCCGGCGTAAAACACCGCGGCAGCCACGAGGACTGCGGCGGCGAAGGTCAGGACTAGGACTGTGCCGACCGGCCAGAGGCGCAGCCCGCGCCGTTCCGTGCGACGCCGGGGCGAAGGTGTTCCCATACCCCGTCAAGACTGTGGTGGCGTGCCGCCGGTTGCACGCGGTGGTTCTGTCGTGGGTTGCAAGCGGCTCTAGTTCAGCGGCGCACGGGCCAGTGGTTGAACTAGAAACAAGGTGTCGATGTGAACCTCACGGCCCTTACTGCGCTCCGTCGCGCCACGGCTGGTAGTCGGCGGCCGCCGTGGCGGTTAGCCGTCGAACCCCCGGGCCATGTGCTTGATCCGCCACTCCCGCAGCGACACGACGCCGTCCGGCACCGGGTCGTCCTCGTGCGGCCTGCGGTGCCGTGCAGGAGGCGGCGGGGGAGCCTGACGGCAGCTCGACCACATGGGGTCGCAGCACGTACAGCCCGGACCCGCCGGGTTGTCGTAGTCCACCGGCCTCCGGTGCCGTCCGTTGCCCGCGTGATCGTCCATGCCGGGTCCAACGACCGGAGGGCCGGAGGGCTATCGGGTGTTGCGATCCGCTTCCGTCCGTTGCGGTGCGTTTCGGTCCGCTACGTGTCTAGCGTCGGATAACCTCTCCTTATCCGACGCCAGATAGAAGACCGGGGAATCGCTCGATGGGTGAGTTGCGGACCGACGTTCTGTACGCCGTTGATCTGTTCACGGAGGGTCAGCCATGGCCCGTCCGAGTCCTCGACACACGCCGCTGGACTTCGACGTCATCCCGGGACCAGTCGGGCTTCGTATGGCGGCTCAACCGCATCGGCGAAGCCCCCGGTTCCCCGTTGGACACCGACTACGGGATCGCCTGCCTGTACTGGTCTCCCACCGACCCCGAGCCGGACGGGCCGGCGCTGCTCGACTACCCATGGGAGCCGCTCCCGGAGGACCCGGAAGAAGCAGGCGCCGAACTCACCCGCCGCGCGAAGGAGTCCGGCCCTGGATACTCCTCGGTATGGCTGTGTCTGCGCCCGATTGCACGTCGGCGCGTCAGCGCACGATGGGTAGAGCCCGCTCAGCGAGAGGCGTGGACGCAGGCCAGTGCACGTCTGACCGCCCTGGGGCTGGGCTCGGTGCGGTACGGCGGCCCGGGTGACCACGCGCCCATCACGCTGGATCAGCTCACCGCCCTCCTGGACCGAGCCGAGCAGGCGGGTGCTCAGTGAGTGTGGCAACGCTGGCGGCCGGGCTCGCCCCTACCGAGGAAGCCTCCGATCCACGCGCCGTTCTGCTGGAGCGGTGGGCGCAGCGCCACGGCGTCGACACCGCGCAGCGACTTGCCGCCGCCGAGGATCTGGCGGACGCCGTCGCCCGGGAGATCACCCCGGCTAACACCCGGGACACCTACACGAAGTCGTGGCGCGTCTGGGAGCGATACACCACCGCGCAGGGTCTTCCGGTCACGGAGGGGACGCGCGGCTCCCTGGTGACGTTCGTAACGTGGATGCTGCGCGAGGGACAGGCTAACGGAAAGGGCTACGCCCCGTCGTCGGCGGGCACGCACCTGGCGGGCGTCGTCGTCGGCTTGCGGGAGCGCGGCTGCGTGGTGACTCGGGACGATCAGGCAGCCGCGCGCAAGGCGCTGGACGGCCTCGCCGTGAAGCTGTTGCAGGAGGGCGAGCGGCGAGGCCGGGGCCAGGCGGCGGCCGCCGAGGTCGCCGACCTCTACCGGGTGGTCCGCGCGTGCCCCGACACCCTCGCCGGGGACCGGGACAAGGCGCTGATCCTGACCGGTTTCCACTACGCCTCGCGCTCCCAGGACCCCGCTGGCCTGCTGTCCGGCGACGTCGCCCTGGTCTCCCGCGGCCTGGTCGTGTCCGTCCTCACCGGCAAGACCAAGCACTCCGTGCGGGACGCCAAGATCAACTATCAGGACGACCCGGAGATCTGCCCCGTGGAGGCATGGAAGGCGTACCGCGCCCGGCTCGCCTCCGAGGCCGAAACCCGGTGGTCGCAGCCGGACGCTCCCGCGTTCGTCGGCATTGACCGGCACGGCAACGTCACCGGCGGCATGGTCCCGGACTCCGTGACGCGGGCGGTGAAGCGGATCAGCGCCCGTGCCGGGGTCGCGCTCTCCTGGACCGGCCACAGCTTGCGCATCGGCCTCGCCACGACCGGCCGGAAGAAGGGCAAGGATGCTGTGGCGATCGCCGACCAGGGCGGTTGGGCCCGGCACTCCCGTTCCATGAACGGCTACTTCCAGCGGGTCGATGGCTGGGAGGACAACGCCACGGCCGGTCTGACCTGATCTCCCATCCTCGACGACACCGCGACCGGCGGGGCCCTGCGGACGATGCCGCCGGGCCCCGACGGTCTATGCGGCCGTACGGTCAGCCGCGGTCCTCGTACGAGTCGACGAGATCCTGGTACTCGTTCTGCTGGAACTTCCAGCCGGGGCGCTCATAGACCGGCGGCATGTAGTAGCAGGTGTCACAGCAGGTCTTGACCCACGGCATCCCGCCCCAGTCCAGACCGACCCAGACAACGCGCTTGCGGCCCGGGGACGGGCAGGTCTGGCAGGTGACCGATGCTTCCTGGATGGCCCGGCGGATTACCGCCCGCGCCTCGGGGCGCTGGTTGTACGGGAACCTCTTCCAGCACAGGTCGCCGAACTTCTCCTCCCAGTGCGGGTTGGGGTGGCCGGGCCAGACCTCGCGCAGCTCGCGCTCCGCCCGCAGGATGATCGGTGCCCAGCCCGCGCCGTCCGCGCCGAACATGTTGTGCACGACGAACGGCCGGCGGACAGGCCGGGTCTCGGCACGGAGGGCGGTCGTGTAGTTCTCGCCGGTCGCGGCCTGTCGCTGGCGGGCCCGCTGCGCGGCGGTCGACGGGTTCTTCTTCGGCATCTCTGACGCTCGCTCCTGGCGGTCCCCACGCTCCCGCCGGACGAAGAATGCCGGAGGGGTGCGGGCTCCCGCAGGAACCTTGGCCGGTCGATCACCTGCGGCGTGGGCGCGGGGTGTCGGCGGGCGGCGTACGCATCTAACCGGGCGAGAGCGTATCGCGACGCAGACGTGGCGCGAGACGACTTCCCGGGGTCCTCCGCATGTTCCTGGCGGGTAGCTTCCTCGATCGAGCACCCCTGACCATGGTCGTTTTCAGCGCAGCCGCCGTAGCGGTGCTCCCCAAGATCGAGGTCGCGGGTCGCGTCACGGAGGCGGCCGGTTCGCTGGTGCCTCGCGGTGCACCCTTTGTCGCGGGTCTATGACGACGATGGGTTCTCAGACCGCAACCTTCCGTTCTGGGAACCGACATTGAGGCGGCGTAGCTGCGCGTTGACCTGCTATTTCGGCGGGTCAGGGTCCTGCTTGGTGGTTTTGGTGGTCTGGATCTACCAGTGCCTCCGGCGCCGGTGACGAGGGAGTGCGGGATAGGCGCTCGCAGTTCGTCCGGGCCACGGGGCTGGAGGCATTCTCTTCTCGGGGGCACCGTCGGGGTGCCGGTGGAGGGGAGCGAGGCCATGGCCGAGCGTGTGATGACCCGGGAAGAGTCGATCGAGTACTTGTTGGGGCGCTCCCGACGCAAGGAGGAAGTGTTCCCGATACGCCGGGAGTTCGTTCAGAAGAGCCACATCAATAGTCTGCCCGGAGATCTGAGCACTGGGCCGGGGCCCCTGTCCAAGTTGTTGCGGGCCCCCCACGCCCTGGAGCTGCTGCTGCTGGTCTACGCCGTCACCACCGGCAGCGACTTCGGCGTCACCGAGCGCTCGCAGCTCTGGGCGCGAGCGGCCGGCATCTACATGCGTCCCGACAAGGGGGCGAGCGTGGCCGTCTCCCGGCAGTGGGAGCACCTGGAGAAACTGGGCCTGATCGAGCGGAGGCAGCACGGCCGCCTCAAGCGCATCGTCAAGCGCCACGAGATCGGACGGGTCGGGGACATGACGTTCGACTACGCCATCCCCACCGGCACCAAGAGCGATGTCTACTTCCGGGTCCCCTTCGCCTACTGGCGCGAGGACTGGCACGTGAAGCTGAACATGCCCGGCAAGGCCGTCCTGCTGGCCGCGATGAGCAGGCGGAAGGAATCCTTCACCCTGCCGCAGGACACCCGCGGCGCCCGGGCCCTGGGCCTGGGCCGCCACACGATGGCGCGGGGCATCGAGGACCTGCTGAAGCACAAGCTGCTGGTCAAGATGGGGCCCGACGAGGTGATGGACGCGCGCACCATGCGCGGCTTCGACCTGGTGCACACCTACCAGCTGGCCAAGCCGTTCAACATCAACCTGAGCAAGGCCGAGGTCGAACGACTGGAGGCCGAGGAGCGCGGCCCGCTCGCGCCGCAGGACGGCGCCGACATCCAGACCGGGCAGCCGGGATGACCGCCGCCGACCACCTGCGTCCGCGAAGCCGAGGACCACCGGACACGTCCGCCGCCCCGACCACAACGACGAACGACAAAGGAGGGATGAGGAGCAATGAGGAGGACATTCCGCCGACGCGAGCGGCAGCAGCCGAAGGCCAAGTACGGCCGGTTCGTGCGCTGGTCGATGACCGCACGCGGCAGATTCGCCTGGCACGCGCTGGACACCGTGCTGCTGGCCGCGCCGGTGCTGCTCAGTCTGTGGGCCGGCCCTCGATGAGGGACCGGCCCCTGGCTACCCGATCCGAGGGTCCGTGCTCGCTTTCGCAGGGCAAAGACGCGGGCCTCCGGTCATGAAGGCAGCCGCGGTGAGGGTCTATCCGGCCCTCACCGTTCGGCCAGCGTAACCCCGGGCATTCGGCGTGCGGCAGCGGCAGCAGGTATCCGCGGCCGGCTGATTCCCCGGGAAGACCTGGCATGACGGATCAGTATCAGCGCGCGAGGTAGCCCGACCCTGCACGAACGAGGGGCTCGCCGGCATAACCACGGCGGGGCCCTTTCCGCGTACGTTCTAGCCTTGGCCAAAGGTGGTCCTGCCGCTTCCCTCGGCAGGACCACTCTCACGTTCGGCTAGAACACCCCCGTGAAGTCCCTCAACACCATGAACAGGGTGTACAGCGTGACCAACGCGACGAAGATGAGGTCTCGCAGGCGCTCGCCTCTCAACAGGTAGTGCTTGGGCCACCACCGCGGATAGTGACCGGCATTCCGCCCCTCACGGCGCTTGTTCTCCTTCAGCACCTCCTTGTGCATGGCGTGATGGGCCTCTTCCATGCCCTGGTCGTGGACCTTGCGGCGGTGGTTCTCCCACGCCTCACGCCATGCCTCCTCGAAGTCCGCAGCTACCCTGGGGCCCCCGATACCGAGACCCAGCGCATAGGCCGTCGTTAGCTTCGGGTACGTCTTTCCCTTGAAGGTGGCGCTGATCGTGCTGGTCGTCAGCGTCGCCTCTGCACCGCACTCAGCGGCCTGCTCGATGATCACCTTGTACTTGGGTTTGCCCTCCTTGACGTACACGTGCCTGATGTACGCCTGGAAGCCAGCACGGTCCAGCCCCTTGAAACGATCACTCTCGGGCTCGTCAGACATCGGTCCCCCCGCCGTCCCCGCCGAAGATTTCGTGAGCCCAAGAGACTAGGCCGCGGAAGGCGCCTGCGCATGCGCCGCTTATCGCTGACCTGATGGCCTTCCTCGCGAAGCTCTCGGGCTCCGGAGAGGTCTCCTGCTCGTTTTGCCGGGTCGGCTGTGCCGGGGCGGTCGCCTCGGTTTCCTGGCTCCCCTGAGTGGGGTCGACGTTGTTCATGGGGACGACATTGAGGCCCTATGTGGACCCCCGTCACGTTTCGGGATTCCAGCGACCCAGGACCGGATTCCCGTGCTCTGTACGGGATTTCAGGACGCCCGCACGGGATTCCCGCGCTACTCGATCCACCAGCCACCTGCGGAGCAGGACACCAACTGAGGCAACGTCAGGCTGGGATCAGTCGACGGTATGGGCAGTTGCCCACGAACGGAAGGGGTCCGGCGGCATCACCGCGGGCGAGTTCCTCGCTGCACTTGCGGAGCGAGGGCGAACCCCCGCCAAGAGGCGGGAGCGCCCTGACTAGGGGCCCGGGTGGGCCGTAACCTACCGGACCGTTCCCGCGCCTGCTCTACGCGTCGGCCCTGGCCTATGCAGGGGAGGGCGCAGCGCCGGGCGTCTGAAAACTGTCGAGGTGATTGCCGACCTCGTCCAGATTCAATGCCGCAGACGCCATCACCGAGAACAGCGTCAGCTCCCGGACGAGATTGACACGAATGTCGACGGCCGCCTGCAGCGCCTGCTGCCTGCCGTCGTCGTCCAACGACTCGTCGTAGATCGCCGACACGGCGCTCGCAAGTCTGTATGGGATACGGCACAGCTCCGCGGCCTGGCTAGCGACTGCCTGCGGCCCGTCGATCATCACCGTGTTGCGAGCCGTATCGATCTCGCCAGCGGCTTCGGCCATCTCCGCGAGGTGTTGGACGATTTGGCCGGTCAACCGAGCTCCGTCGATTCTGTCGTCTCGCGTCGCCTGGACCAGTGTCGACACCGCCTGCATGAAGGCGATGTACGTCGCTCGACGGTTTTCCAGGCGCCTGCCCACGTGATCCACGTACAGCTGCGTGCGGGCCTGTTCCTTCGACTGATCCAGCTCCCGGCGCTTGCTGTGCGCTGCTATTCGGGCTTGCCAGGTCGTACCTATCAGCGTCAAGGAGGCGCCGAGGCCAGTGCCAACGACGCCTACTACGGCCGTGATGATCTGAGTTCTCATTGCCTGCGACTACCAGCCCCGAGCCCACCACTCCTGAATGTGCGGGCGTTCCGCTCCGAGGGTGCTGTCGTTGCCGTGCCCGGGGTAGATCCAGGTCTCATCTGGCAGGGTGAACACCTTCTCCTCGAGCCCACTCATCAGGCTTTGAAAGTCCTCGGGTCGTGTTGTCCGGCCAGGCCCGCCCGGGAACAGGCAGTCCCCGGTGAACACATGAGGGTGCCCGTGCGGGTCGTCGTAGACGAGCGCGATCGAGCCCGGCGTATGGCCCACGAGGTGACGCGCGGTCAGTTCGACCTGCCCCACGCGGATCGTGTCGCCGTCGCCGACCAGGACATCGGTCGGCACGGGGATGCCGTCGGCGTCCTCGCGGCCCGCGTACGTACGCGGGCGCGTGGCCGTCACGACCTCGGCGAGTGCCTGCCAGTGGTCGCCGTGCTGGTGGGTGGTGACGACGGACGCGATGCCGTCGTCGCCGATCGTGCCGAGCAGGGTTTCCGCGTCGTTGGCCGCGTCGATCAGCAGCTGCTCGTCCGTTGCCCGGCAGCGCAGCAGATAGGCGTTGTTGTTCATGGGCCCGACCGCGATCTTGGTGATCATCAGGTCCGTGAGCTCGTGCACATCCGCCGGTCCACCGACCGTCACCTCGCCGCTGTACGTCATGGCGGTCACCCTATAGCGGGGGCAGCGACGGCAAGGAGCCGCCGTCCACCGTCAGGCCGGACCCGTCACGGCGTCCGCAGAGCCAGCCGAGGAGGTCGACGGGGCTTCCGGTGACGGTGACTTCGGGCTTGTCGGCCGGCCGGCCCGTGCTCCACGCGTGCGTGCCGTCGGTGAGGTGTGCCGACGGCACATCCGGGTGCCCGTCGAACCGCTCGACCAGGAAGGCGATCTCCCGCTGGGTGAACTCCTCCGGCAGATCCTCCAGTCCGTACCCGATCCCCAGGTCCACGTGATGCAGCTCGACCTCGACCCAGCGCCGGAACGGGATCCGGGACGCGGAGTCGACGACCCCGTTGCGCAGCTCCACGGTGCGTGACCAGTCCGCGGGAGCGGCACCCGCGTCCTGGAAACGGGCCCCGCTCGCGCGCACGTCGGCGAGCTGGACGTCGAGGGGCCGAGGGGCGTCGCGCTCGATGTCGGAGTCGCGGACGCTCGCCGTCGCGTACATGGGGCGGCCCTCCAGGACGTTCACGAGGGCGTCCGCGTTCCGGGCGAGGTGGGCGAGGACGTGGCCGCGGCTCCAGCCGGGAAGCCGTGACGGCTCGGCCACGGAAGCGTTGTCCAGTCCGGCGGCAGCGGTGAGCACTCGCTCGGTCGCATCACGTACAGAGGCCAGGTCATGAGCGTGATCAATCATGCTGCTGACCCTAGTCCCGCCACACCTTTGGGTGAAGGTGGTGAAGCAGTGCCGTAAATCGAATGCACGTGCTATATCGTCGGGTGCGGCGTCGGGCATGCTGGAAGGCCGGAGGTTGTTATGCCTCGGCCGGGATTCCGACCGGCGTTGTCAGTGGCTCCCCCTAGTCTGAGAACGACGGGGGCCCCGCCCCTGTCACTTCTCTCAAGAAAGGTGCGGACCGGCGTGGCCGACCGTCTCATCGTCCGTGGCGCGCGCGAGCACAATCTGAAGAATGTCTCGCTCGACCTTCCACGCGACTCGCTCATCGTTTTCACGGGCCTGTCCGGGTCGGGCAAGTCCTCCCTGGCCTTCGACACGATCTTCGCCGAGGGTCAGCGGCGCTACGTGGAATCGCTCTCCTCGTACGCCCGCCAGTTCCTCGGCCAGATGGACAAGCCGGATGTCGACTTCATCGAGGGTCTCTCCCCGGCCGTCTCCATCGACCAGAAGTCGACCTCGCGCAACCCGCGCTCGACGGTCGGCACCATCACCGAGGTCTACGACTACCTGCGTCTGCTCTTCGCGCGCATCGGCAAGCCGCACTGCCCCGAGTGCGGCCGGCCCATCTCGCGCCAGTCGCCGCAGGCCGTCGTCGACAAGGTCCTGGCACTGCCCGAGGGAAGCCGCTTCCAGGTCCTGTCGCCGCTGGTGCGCGAGCGCAAGGGCGAGTTCGTCGACCTGTTCGCCGATCTCCAGACCAAGGGCTACAGCCGCGCGCGCGTGGACGGCGAGACCATCCAGCTCTCCGAGCCGCCCGTCCTGAAGAAGCAGGAGAAGCACACCATCGAGGTGGTCATCGACCGCCTCACGGTGAAGGACTCCGCCAAGCGCCGTCTCACCGACTCCGTGGAGACCGCCCTCGGCCTGTCCGGCGGCATGGTCGTGCTCGACTTCGTCGACCTCCCCGAGGACGACCCCGAGCGCGAGCGCATGTTCTCGGAGCACCTGTACTGCCCGTACGACGACCTGTCCTTCGAGGAGCTGGAGCCCCGCTCCTTCTCCTTCAACTCGCCCTTCGGCGCCTGCCCCGAGTGCTCCGGCATCGGCACGCGCATGGAGGTCGACGCCGAGCTGATCGTCCCGGACGAGGACAAGTCGCTCGACGAGGGTGCCATCCACCCCTGGTCGCACGGCCACACCAAGGACTACTTCAGCCGCCTCATCGGCGCCCTCGCGGACGCGCTGGGCTTCCGCACAGACATCCCCTTCGCGGGCCTCCCGCAGCGCGCCAAGAAGGCCCTGCTGTACGGCCACAAGACGCAGATCGAGGTCCGGTACCGGAACAGGTACGGACGCGAGCGGGTCTACACGACGCCCTTCGAAGGCGCCGTGCCCTTCGTCAAGCGGCGGCACGGCGAGGCGGAGAGCGACGCCAGCAGGGAGCGCTTCGAGGGCTACATGCGCGAGGTGCCCTGTCCCACCTGTCACGGCACGCGCCTGAAGCCCGTGGTCCTCGCGGTCACGATCATGGACAAGTCGATCGCCGAGATCTCCGGGATGTCCATCAGCGACTGCGCGGAGTTCCTGGGCGGGATGAAGCTCGACGCCCGCGACAAGAAGATCGCCGAGCGGGTGCTGAAGGAGTGCAACGAGAGGCTGCGCTTCCTGGTCGACGTCGGCCTCGACTACCTCTCGCTGAACCGCGCGGCCGGCACCCTCTCCGGCGGCGAGGCCCAGCGCATCCGCCTGGCCACCCAGATCGGCTCCGGCCTCGTAGGCGTTCTCTACGTCCTCGACGAGCCGTCCATCGGCCTGCACCAGCGCGACAACCACCGGCTGATCGAGACCCTGGTCCGGCTGCGCGACATGGGCAACACGCTCATCGTCGTCGAGCACGACGAGGACACCATCAAGGTCGCCGACTGGATCGTCGACATCGGCCCCGGCGCGGGCGAGCACGGCGGCAAGGTCGTGCACAGCGGCTCCCTGAAGGAGCTGCTCGCCAACGACGAGTCGATGACCGGGCAGTACCTGTCCGGCAAGAAGGCCATCCCGCTGCCCGACATCCGGCGCCCGCGCGACCTCTCCCGACAGCTCACGGTGCACGGCGCCCGGGAGAACAACCTCCAGGACATCGACGTCTCGTTCCCCCTGGGCGTGTTCACCGCGGTCACCGGCGTCTCCGGCTCCGGCAAGTCGACCCTGGTCAACGACATCCTGTACACGCACCTGGCCCGCGAGCTGAACGGCGCGAGGAGCGTGCCGGGGCGGCACACGCGCGTGGACGGCGACGACCTCGTCGACAAGGTCGTGCACGTCGACCAGTCGCCCATCGGCCGCACCCCCCGGTCCAACCCGGCGACGTACACCGGAGTCTTCGACCACGTCCGCAAGCTGTTCGCCGAGACGACCGAGGCGAAGGTGCGGGGCTATCTGCCGGGCCGCTTCTCCTTCAACGTCAAGGGCGGCCGCTGCGAGAACTGCGCGGGCGACGGCACCATCAAGATCGAGATGAACTTCCTGCCGGACGTCTACGTCCCGTGCGAGGTGTGCCACGGCGCGCGCTACAACCGGGAGACGCTGGACGTCCACTACAAGGGCAAGTCCATCGCCGACGTCCTGAACATGCCGATCGAGGAGGCCACGGAGTTCTTCGAGGCGGTCCCCGGGATCGCCCGCCACCTCAACACCCTCAAGGACGTCGGCCTCGGCTACGTCCGGCTCGGCCAGTCCGCGACCACCCTGTCCGGCGGCGAGGCCCAGCGCGTCAAGCTCGCCAGCGAGCTCCAGCGCCGCTCCACCGGCCGTACGGTCTACGTCCTGGACGAGCCCACCACCGGCCTGCACTTCGAGGACATCAGCAAGCTCCTCACGGTGCTCGGCGGCCTGGTCGACAAGGGCAACACGGTCATCGTCATCGAGCACAACCTCGACGTGATCAAGGTCGCCGACTGGGTCGTCGACATGGGCCCCGAGGGCGGCGCGGGCGGCGGTCTGGTCATCGCCGAGGGCACCCCGGAGCAGGTCGCCGCGGTAGGGGCCAGCCACACCGGCAAGTTCCTGCGCGAGATCCTCGACGCCGACCGGATCAGCGACGGGGCGCCGGTGAAGGCCCCGCGCAAGGTGGCCGCCAAGAAGACAGCCGCCAAGACGGTCGCTGCAAAGACGGCGGCGGCGAAGACAAGCACCGCCGCCAAGAAGGCCACGCCCGCGAAGAAGGCGACGCGAGCCCGCAAGGCCTGACCGGCACACGGCAAGAAACACGAACGCGGCGCCCTGCGGGAACTTCCCCGCAGGGCGCCGCACTTGGTGGCGCGATCGGCCCGCCACCGCCGAACACCCGCTACAGGACGCCCAGTTCAGAGGCGTACGGCGGTTCAGCCCCCGCCCGTGAGCATGTGATCGCCGCTGCCCGCGCCGCGAACTTCAGCAGCTGGGTCCAGCCGTCGCGGCCCAGGACGGCCATCCCCTCCGCCGACAGCGCGTTCCGCCGGGACAGGCCGTGCAGCAGCGCCGCGTTGACGGTGTCGCCGGCGCCGATCGTGTCCACGACGTCGACCTTCTCGCCCGGCACCGGGTACACCGTGCCGTCCTGGGTGAACGCGGCGAGGCCGTCGCCGCCCTGGGTGATCACGACGGCCGAGGGACCGGCGTCCAGCCACTCGCGCGGGGTGCCGCCCAGCCACAGCGCGTCCTCCTCGGACAGCTTGAGGAGCGACACGTACGGCAGCCAGCTCTTGAAACGCGCCCGGTAGGCGTCCGCGTCGGGGATCAGGCCAGCCCGGATGTTCGGGTCGAGCAGGGTGAACACGCCCTGCGCGAACGCGGTCCGCATCAGTTCCTCGTAGGCACTCGCGCCCGGCTCCAGGACGAGCGAACAGGTGCCGAAGGACACCGCCTCGGTCTCGGCGGGCAGCGCCGCGGGCACGGAGAAGAGCCGGTCGGCGGTGCCCTCGACGTAGAAGGAGTACGTGGCCGAGCCGTGCGCGTCGAGCGTGGCGACCGCGAGGGTGGTCGGCTCCGGGCCGCGCTGCACGTCCAGGACGTCCACGTCGGCCTGCCGCAGCCCGGCGAGCAGGGACTCGCCGAACGCGTCGTGGGAGACGCGGGAGCAGAACGCGGTGGGGGAGCCGAGGCGGCCGAGGGCGACGGCGGTGTTGTACGGGCCGCCGCCGAGCGCCGGCTTCAGGGCGGCGAGGGCTCCCGTGCCCTGCGGCACCAGGTCGATGAGGGCCTCACCGGCTACGACGATCACGAGGCGGTTCCTTCCTTGGACTTCTCGGGCTGGTCAGGGCAGCCACAGGAGGTGCGGTGGACGAAGGTGCAGGGCAGGCGCAGGACGCGGGCGGGCCGGTCCGGCGCGGCGAGCCGGTCCAGCAGCAGCCGTACGGCCTGGGCGCCGATCTCCCTGCTGGGCTGGGCGATCGCGGTCAGCCGGGGCTCGAAGAGGTCCGCCCAGGCGAAGTCGTCGAAGCAGCACAGCGCGAGGTCGCGGGGGACGGACAGACCGCGCTCGCGCAGGGCGCGCAGGGCGCCGATCGTCATCGCGTTGTTGGCGGTGACCAGGGCCGTGGGCGGGGCGGCGCGGGACAGCAGCTTCTCGGTGGCCCGCTCGGCGGCGGCCGACTCGGAGTCGCCGTGCGTCAACAGCCGCTCGTCGTAAGGGAGTCCGGCGGCGGCGAGGCCGTGGCGGTATCCGGTGATCCGTTCGCGGGTGGTGCTGAGCCCGGGCAGGCCCGCGACGAGGCCGATGCGGCGGTGGCCGAGTCCGGCGAGGTGGGTGACGAGATGGGCCATCGGCTCGACGTTCTCGGCGCACACCTGGTCGACGGGAGGCGTGTCGTCCGAGGGCGCCTCGACCACCCGGTCCAGGAACACCGTCGGTACGGAGTGCCGGCCCAGGTAGGCGACCAGGGCGTCCGGGGCCGCCGACGGGGCGACGATCATGCCGTCCACCCGGCGCTCGTGCAGGAGTTGGACGACCTTGCGCTCGTGCTCCGGGTCGTCGTGCGGATCGGCGATGAGCAGGCTGTAGCCCTGTTCCAGGGCGCCGGCCTCGACGCCTTGGAGGATCTCCGTGAAGTACGGGTTGCTGATCGCCGACACCGCGAGGCCGATGGAGCGGGTGCGGGACGTGACCAGCGAGCGGGCGAGGGTGTTGGGGGTGTAGCCCAGTTCCTCGATCGCGGTCAGCACGGCCTGCCGGGTGCCGGGCAGCACCGGACGGGTGTCGTTCAGGACGTGCGAGACGGTCGCGACGGACACACCGGCGCTCCGAGCGACGTCGACCATGGTGGCCATCGCGGATCCCCCTCCCCGAGGTGCGTGCGCTGGGCCTTCTGGGCGGGAACGTATCCCATCCGGCGCTCGACGTAAACGCTTGCGCAAACGTTTACGTACGGTGAGTGCCCGGTCGGTGAACCCTCCTCAAAGCGGGCGGAACCGCGCGAGTATCGTCGCCCTGGACCGATCTCTGGACCGACCTCCGAACAGCCTGAACAGCGCGAACAACTGGAGACCCGCATGCCCGGCCGCCCCGCTCCGAGCCGTCGTACCGTCCTGCGCGGAGCGGCCCTCACGCCCGTCGCCGGGCTCGGCCTCGCCGCCTGCTCGGGCGGTGGCTCAGGGGCTTCAGCGACCCCGACCGCGCCCGTGGAGCTCGGCGCGGAGAGCGAGGTCGCCAAGGGGAGCGCCAAGCTGTACCGCGATCAGAACGTGGTCGTCAGCCGGGCGGCGAACGGCACCCTCAAGGCGTACAGCACGATCTGCACGCACGCGCAGTGCCCCATCAACAAGTTGGACGGTACGACGCTCATCTGCCCGTGCCACGGCAGCCAGTTCGACGCCATGACCGGCAAGGTGGTGCAGTCCCCGGCCACCGAGCCGTTGCACGAGCTGAAGGTGACGGCCGAGAACGGGAAGATCGTCGCGGGGCCGGCCACCTGATCCCCGTGGCGTCCGGGCCCCGGAGGCTCACTCCCAGTCCCAGCCGATTCCCACGATCCCCGACCGCATCCGCGGCTCCACGAGGTGCACCGAGTGGTGCCCTCCGGCCAGGCGCAGTTCCTGGCGGCCGCTGCGCGGGGCCGCCGCCGAGTGCTGGGTGAAGCGGTGGCAGCGCACCGGCAGCACGTCCTCGTCGAAGCTCACCTGGAGCGCGTACTGGCCCCCCGCGATACCGAAGTCCCGGACGTACTCGCGGGAGACGCCGGCGGTGCCGTCCTCGACGCCGTAGCGGAAGAGGAACGTATCTCCGGAGCGCAACCGGGTGCCGAAGAGGAGCTCGGCGACCAGCATGCCGGTCTCGTGGTGGCGGCGGACGCGGCCGGTTCGGCAGTTCTCCAGGGCGTGCACGGTCATGCGGTCCGGGGCGCAGCCCGGGTCGCCGTAGTGGACGGCTATGAAGCGGTCGATGCCGTCCCGGTGGGCGCGGACGATGTGGTGCGACTCACGGCCGACCAGCTCGCGGTGCGGCCCGATGCGCACGCGCTCGTGGTGCCCCAGGGTGTGCAGCCCGCTGTCGAGCGTGGACTCCAGCTCGGCCAGCAGCTGTTCCAGGACGCCGGAGGCCTCGACGAAGGAGCGGTACGAGCGGGCCGCCGGGCGCTGTGCCACGGTGCGTTCCTCGGCCTCGGCGAGCAGCCGGATCAGGGACTCCTCCGGGAGCTGGAGGATCTCCTCCAGCGCCCGTACGGCGCGCAGCGACTCGGGGCGCTGCGGGCGGCGGGCACCCTGCTGCCAGTAACTCAGGCTGGTGACACCGACCTTGACCCCGTAGCGCGTCAGGTGGTGCTGGACGCGTTGCAGCGGCAGTCCGCGGGCGGCGATGGCGGCGCGCAGCGCGACGTGGAAGGGGCCGCCGCGCAGGGCCGAGTCCAGTTCCGCTGTGGCGACGTCCGCCTGCTGTGTGGCGTGCGGCATGCAGGGGCCCTTTCTGTGAATGTTCACAACGGCTGGTCAGGCCGTTCACGCGAGTTGCTTCGGGGCCCCCGTCGGCGCCGGAGAAAGGTCTTCACATCCGTACGCCCTCGTTCACGCCCCGAGTTCCCCCGCATTGAAGCGTGTTGACCAAGTCCCGACAACACCTGTCGTCCATCAGGCATATGTGACTTGGCCGGGTCGCGGTGGGTGCGCTCACCGCGGTGCGGGCGGCCCGTCGGCGCCCAGCACGTCCCTGATCGCCCGTGCGGACACGGCCGACTTGTGGAGGAAGCCGTGTGCGGGGCTGGCCGCGATGAGTTCCTGGAAGTCCTCCCGGGAGTGGGTCGAGATGAGGATCACCGCCGGTACGTCGCCCACCAGTCGGCGCGCGACGTCGAAGCCGTTCTCGCCGTCGAGGTCGAGGTCGACCAGGACGACGTCGGGGGCCGTCTCCCGGGCCTGGGAGACGGCGTCCGCGCCCGTCGAGGCGATGCCGACGACTTCCACCCCGCCACGTTCCAGCAGGGCGCGAGCCGCCTCCAGGAACCGGGCGCTGTCGTCGACGAGGAGGCAGCGCAGCGACATGTGCCCAGCTTGCCAACCGGTGGTCGGTCGCGCCTTCCAGCTAGCCGGAAAGAGCTGAAGTCCCGTGCCGTGAACGGAGGTTCTCGTGCACGCAGGGCGATGGGGACGCGACGGGCGGTAGCATGGCGGCGCCCTGGGGAGACCACGTCGTCCGGTCGAGTGGGGGGTGTGCCATGAACGGAACGAGCGCCACGCGCGCGTGGCCCGGCATCCGCAGGGTCCGCCGGGTCCGGGGGACCTTGGTCCCCTGGGTGGTGTGCGCGGCCCTGCTGCTGGCCGCGTGCGACGGCGGCGGGAGCGACGCCAAGGGGGCGAGTGCGTCCCCGAAGGACACCACTTGCGACGGGAAGATCCACGGCACCGCGCACATCACGGTGTGGTTCCACGCGGGCCCGAGCGGCGAGCTCACCACGCTGCGGAACCAGGTGAGGGACTTCAACAAGGCGCAGAACCAGGTGCGCGTCGAGCTGGTCACCCTCCCGGAGAACCGCGTCTACACCGACCTGGTGCTGTCGGCGGCGGCCAGCGGCGACCTCCCCGACCTCCTCGACTTCGACGGGCCCAACCTCTACAGCTACGCATGGTCGGGCAAGCTCCGGCCGATCGACTCCTGTGTGCCCGCGAGCGTCCGTGCCGACCTGTTGCCGACGATCCGCCAACAGGGCACCTACGCGGGCAGGTTGTGGGGCATCGGCACCTTCGACTCGGGCATGGGCCTGTATGTGCGCAAGTCCGTCATGAAGAAGGCCGGGATCCGCCTCCCGGCCGGCCCCGAGGACGCCTGGACGGCCACTGAACTGACGGGCATCCTGCGCACGTTGCGCACCCAGGGCTACAAGGCCCCCCTCGACCTGCGGCTCGTCTACTCGCAGCCGGGCCAGGAGTGGAACACGTACGGCTTCGCGCCCGCGGTGTGGTCGGCGGGCGGCGACCTGATCGAGCCGAAGACCTTCCGCACCGCCGACGGCTATGTGAACGGCCCCGGTTCGGTCGAGGCGCTCACCGACATGCAGAACTGGGCCAAGGCGGGGCTCATCGACATGGTCAAGGACGACAAGGCGTTCGTCGGCGGCCGCAGCGCGATCTCCTGGTGCGGGCACTGGACCTATCCGGAATTCAACAAGGCCTTCCCCGGGGACGTCGCGATCGTCCCGCTGCCCGACTTCGGCCAGGGCACCGTCACCGGCATGGGCTCCTTCCAGTGGGGCGTCCCGGCGGGCGACGCGGACGGCGACGCCGTCTGGCGCTTCCTGTCCTTCCTGCTCCAGCCCGCCCAGGTGCACCGGATGACCGTTGCCAACGGGGCGATCCCGGCCACCGAGAGCGCGATCGAGCTCTCGCCGCAGTACGCGCCCGGCGGCCCCGAGCACCTCTTCATCGAGCAGCTCCGGGACGGAGTCGCCCGCCCCAGGCCGCAGACGCCCGCCTACCCGGCGATCACCGACGCGTTCTCCCGGGCCTTCGCGAAGATCATCTTCAATCGGGCGCCGGTCAAGAGCACCCTCGACGAGGCCGCCAGGAAGATCGACGAGGACCTCGCGGCGCACGACGGCTATCCACCGAGCAGGTAGCGAGAGCGGGCGCCACGCGCGCGTGCCCGCCATGGGTCCTACGCGTGTGTGCCCGACGCCGGCACTACGCGTGTGTGTGCCCGATATGGGTCCCACGCGCGTGTGCCTGATTTCGAGGGAGCCGTCCTCTTCGAAGGACCCGTCCTCCCCAAGGCCCTGACGATCATGGCCGGTTGGGGGCAGGCTGGGCACGTGACCGACCACCATCGATCCTCCCCGCCCGCCGGCCGCTGAGAGCCCGCCGTGCGTCGCCCCTTGTCCCCGGGCCCGCTCCGTAGGGTGCTCGCCGGGCTCCGCCCCGAGCCCGACCTCTCCGTGCCCGCCGCGCCCACCGCGCTCCCTGAGCTGCGCAGCCCGCGCTCCGACCGCCCCGCCCCGCGCGGCACCCGCCGTCGGCGCCCGCGGCCCTCCGCCGCCCTTCGCGTCCCCTTCCTCGCCCGGCTGCGCGTCGGGCACAAGCTGATGCTCCTGGTGCTGCTCCCGGTGACCGGCATGCTGGCGTTCACCGTGTTCGGCGCCCTCACCCAGTGGCGCGAGGCACAGACGATGCGGGACTTCCGTACGGCGACCGCGCTGTCGTTCCGTACCACCGCGCTGACCGACGCCATCGCCAGGGAACGCATCGCCGCCGTGCAGGCCCGGCTGCGTCCCGGACCGGCGACCCTGAAGGAGCGCTCCAGCACACAGCACGCCACCGACGAGGCCCTGGACGCGGCTCTCCTGGACGCGGCCGGCCGGCCCGGTCCGCCCGACGTACCGGGCCGCCTCGAAGCGCGCAACCGTCAACTGCACGCCCTACGGCTCCAGTTGGGGACCGGCTCGCTCACCGCGCCCCAACTCGCCGCCCAGTACGACACGATCGAGGACGACCTCCTGGAACTGGCCGCCACCCTGGAGTCCGGCCGGCCGACCCGCACCTCCGGGCAGGCGGCCGACGCCCACATCGCGCTCCTGAACGCCATCGAGGCCGCCGAACGCGAACGCACCGGACTGGCCGTGCTGTTCGACACCCCCGAGGCCCCGCACGCCACCGCCGCGGACCGCTGGTCGGCCCTGGAGAAGGCGCTCCTGGACGACTTCGGCCGGACCGCGCCCGCCGGCCTCAAGGGCAGGCTCTACGTCACGCTCCTCCAGCACCCGGGCCTCGTCGTCCGCAAGACCCGCGAGACCCTCGCCGACCCGCACGCCTCGCGGAACACCTGGCCCACGTACGCCGGTTGGCTGACCGCGTCGACGCAGCGCATCGAGGCACTGCGCGTCATCCAGCACCAGGCGGCCGCCGAGCTGGGCGACGCCGCCGCGCACGATCTCGACACCGCACGCACGCGTGAGGCACGCGACCTCAGCGTGTCGCTGGCCGTCCTGGCCGTCGTCACCGTCCTCGCGCTGGCCCTGCGGCTGTCGATCACCCGCCCGCTCAGCGAGGTCTCCGCGGGCGCCCGGGCGCTGTCCGAGGGGGACCTGTCGTACGACATCCGGTACGCGGGCCGGGACGAACTCGGCGCCGTCGCCGACACGTTCCGCGAACTGCGGGTCACCACCGAACGGCTCGCCGGCGAGATCAACACCATGAACACGGCGATCGACGACAACCGGCTCGGCCACCGCGCGCACGTCGCCGCGTTCGAGGGGACCTGGGCACAGCTGCTCGGCGGCATGAACGGCACCATGGCGTCCTTCGCCGCCGCCCACGGGCGGCGCGACAAGGCTGAGCAGGAGCTGGCGAGCATCTTCCACCTCTCCCTCGACCTGTTGTGCATCGCCGGACTCGACGGCTACTTCAAGCGCGTGAACCCCGCTTTCGAGCGGACCCTCGGCCACGCCGCCGACGCACTCCTGGGCAGACCCTGGCTGGAGTTCGTGCACCCGGAGGACCGGGCACGCACGCGTGCCGTCCTCGACCGGCTGGCGAGCGGCGTCGAACTGGCCGAGTTCGAGAACCGCTTCGTCCGGGACGACGGCACCGAACGCTGGCTCCAGTGGAGTGCCCGCCCGGTCACCGGGGAGGGCCTGATCTACGCCGCCGCGCGCGACGTCACCGAGAGCCGCCGCGCCGCCCGTGAACAGACCGCGCTGCGCCGGGTCGCCACCCTCGTCGCACGCGGGGTGCCACCGCACGAGGTGTTCTCCGAGGTCGCCGACCAGGTGGGCAAGGTCCTGAGCAGCGGCTCCGCCGCGGTCCTGCGCTACGGCGCCGACGGAACCGCCACCGTCCTCGGCTCCGCCCGCGGGCCCGCCGCCGACGCCGAGACGGCCGCCGCGGCGGAGGTGGCGCGCACCGCCCGCCCCGCGCGCGTGGGTTGCTCGGTGGGCGCCCCCATCGTCGTGGACGACCGGCTGTGGGGTGCCGTCGTCGCGGCCGCCGCCGGCACCGAACCGCTGCCCCCGGGCACCGAGTCCCGGCTCGCCGACTTCACCGAACTCGTCGCCACCGCCCTCGCCAACGCCGACAGCCGCGACCAGCTCACAGCGTCACGCGCGCGCGTGGTGGCCGCCGGGGACGCCTCCAGACGCCGTATCGAACGCGATCTGCACGACGGCGTCCAACAGCGGCTCGTCTCGCTCCAACTCGACCTGAGAATGGCCCAGTCGATGCTGGACGAACAGCCGGAGGAACTCGCCGAGCAGCTGGAACACATCGCCAAGGGCCTGGACGGCGCCTTCGCCGACCTGTTGCAGGTCGCGCGCGGCATCCACCCCGCGATCCTCTCCAAGGGTGGCCTGGGCCCGGCCCTGCGCGCGCTGGCCCGCCGCTCAGCCGTACCCGTGGAACTCGACCTGCGGCTGCCCGCAGGCCGTCTCCCGGAGGGGATCGAGGTCGCCGTCTACTACGTGACCTCCGAGTGCCTCACCAACGCCGTCAAGCACGCGCGCGCGAGCTTCGTGGCGGTGTCGGCGCGGGTCGAGGACGACGTCCTGGAGGTGACGATCGCCGACGACGGAGTGGGCGGCGCCGACCTCGGGCACGGCTCCGGGCTCATCGGACTCGTCGACCGCGTCGAGGCGATCGGCGGCAAGCTGCGCGTCGCCAGCCCACCGGGGGAGGGCACGACCCTCACCGTACGACTGCCGCTTCCCCGGACGGAGGGGTGACCGCCCGAGGCGTACGCGATGGGGTCCAGGTCGGGGGAGCCGTGGACCCGGTGACGTCGCGTACGCCTCGGGCGGTCTTCTCGGACGGAGAGGCAGCCGTCCGGCTCTAGGGGTGCTCCGAGGTTCCGGCACGTATGCGCTTGGCGCGGACCACGTCGGGGTCCCGCGGGTCCAGGAGATCCTTCAAGGAGCGCGTGTCGTCCTCGTACAGGCGGACACGGACCGACCGCCGTCGTCCGTCCGCCCGTGTCCGCCGCATCTCCCGCAGCCCTTCCGACGTTCCGGCCGGGGGCCTGTCGCCTCTCGCCCGGCTGACCGGTCCGCCCGTATCCGCACTGCTACGAGAATCGCTCGCACTCGGTCCCGTGTCGTCACGGCCACCCCCCAATTCCCTTACCCGCTAGCCGTACCCGACCCGGTCCGGCAGGCTGTGCCTGGCGCACCGCACTGGTCGGGCAGGGGGAGCCGGGACGATGGACGCATCGCAGCAGACCGCGCGGGGACGGGTCGTCCTCGCCGACGACGACGTCCTGCTCAGGGAGGGCCTCGCGAGCCTGTGCGAACGGCTGGGCTACGAGGTGGCGGGCCAGGCCGGTGACGCGGTACGGCTCCTGGAACTGGTCGACGCCGAGCGGCCCGACCTCGCGATCGTCGACATCAGGATGCCGCCCGACCACTCCACCGAGGGTCTGAAGGCGGCCCGGACGATCCGTGAGCGCCACCCCGACACCGGCATCCTCGTGCTGTCCGCGTTTGTCGAGGTCGAGGAGGCACTGGAGCTGCTGGCCGGCGGGCACAAGGTCGGGTATCTCCTCAAGAGCCGGATCACGGTCGTCGACGAGTTCGTCGAGGCCCTCGACCGCATCCACAAGGGCGGCTCCGTCGTCGACCCCTCCCTGGTGCACGAGCTGTTCTCGGCGCAGCGGCGCGACGACCCGCTGTCCTTCCTCAGCACCCGCGAGCGCGAGGTCCTGGCGCTGATGGCGGAGGGCCGCTCCAACGCCGGCATCGGCCGCCGGCTGTGGGTCACCGAGGGCACCGTCGAGAAACACGTCCGCAGCATCCTGGGCAAACTCCGCCTTCCGGAAGCCGCGGACGACCACCGCCGTGTCCTGGCGGTTCTCACGTTTCTGGAGTCCAGGTAGGAGTTCCGTCAGGAGTCCCGCCAGGGCACCTGCCGGACACCCGACAAGAGTTCCGCCGGGCGTGTCCGGCGTTGTCCACAGCCCCGCCGCGCTGTCACTCCGCGCCAGTAGGGTGTGAAACATGGCCGATCCCTCCAGCTACCGCCCCAGGCCGGGAGAGATCCCGGACTCGCCCGGGGTCTACAAATTCCGCGACGAGCACCGCCGGGTGATCTACGTCGGAAAGGCGAAGAGCCTGCGCCAGCGCCTGGCGAACTACTTCCAGGACCTGGCCGGACTCCACCCGCGCACGCGCACGATGGTCACCACGGCCGCGTCGGTGGAGTGGACGGTGGTGTCCACGGAGGTCGAGGCACTCCAGCTGGAGTACTCCTGGATCAAGGAGTACGACCCCCGGTTCAACGTCAAGTACCGCGACGACAAGAGCTACCCGTACCTCGCGGTGACGATGAACGAGGAGTACCCGCGCGTGCAGGTGATGCGCGGTCACAAGAAGAAGGGCGTCCGCTACTTCGGGCCGTACGGACACGCCTGGGCGATCCGCGACACCGTGGACCTCCTGCTGCGCGTGTTCCCCGTCCGCACCTGCTCGGCGGGCGTCTTCAAGAACGCCGCGCGCACCGGCCGCCCCTGTCTGCTCGGCTACATCGGCAAGTGCTCCGCTCCCTGCGTCGGCCGCGTCTCCGAGGAGGAGCACCGCGAACTGGCCGAGGAGTTCAGCGACTTCATGGCCGGCCGCACCGGCACGTACATCCGCCGTCTGGAGAAGCGGATGACGGACGCGGCCGAGGAGATGGAGTACGAGCGGGCGGCCCGCCTGCGCGACGACATCGAGGCCCTGAAGAAGGCCATGGAGAAGAGCGCGGTCGTCCTCGCCGACGCGACCGACGCCGACCTGATCGCGGTCGCCGAGGACGAGCTGGAGGCGGCCGTCCAGATCTTCCACGTCCGCGGCGGACGCGTGCGCGGCCAGCGCGGCTGGGTCACCGACAAGGTCGAGGACGTCACCACCGCGGCCCTCGTCGAGCACGCCCTCCAGCAGCTCTACGGCGAGGAGACCGGGGACTCCGTCCCCAAGGAGGTCCTCGTCCCGGCCCTGCCCGACCCGGTGGAGCCGGTCCAGGAGTGGCTGACGGACCGGCGCGGGGCGAACGTGTCGCTGCGCATCCCGCAGCGCGGCGACAAGAAGTCCCTCATGGAGACCGTCGCGCGCAACGCCCAGCAGTCGCTGATCCTCCACAAGACCAAGCGCGCCTCCGACCTCACCACCCGCTCACGCGCCCTGGAGGAGATCTCCGAGGCCCTCGACCTGGACAGCGCCCCCCTCAGGATCGAGTGCTACGACATCTCGCACCTCCAGGGCGACGACGTCGTGGCGTCGATGGTCGTCTTCGAGGACGGCCTGTCCCGCAAGAGCGAGTACCGCCGCTTCCAGATCAAGGGCTTCGAGGGCCAGGACGACGTCCGCTCCATGCACGAGGTGATCACCCGCCGCTTCCGCCGCTATCTCGCCGAGAAGGAGAAGACGGGGGAGTGGGTGGACGGCGACGAGCTGAGGGACCTGAAGGACGACGAGGGCCGCCCCAAGCGGTTCGCCTACCCGCCGCAGCTCGTCGTCGTCGACGGCGGACAGCCGCAGGTCGCCGCCGCCAAGCGGGCCCTCGACGAGCTGGGCATCGACGACATCGCCGTGTGCGGCCTCGCCAAGCGCCTGGAGGAGGTCTGGCTCCCGGACGACGACGACCCGGTGGTCCTGCCCCGCACCAGCGAAGGCCTCTACCTCCTCCAGCGCGTCCGCGACGAGGCCCACCGCTTCGCGATCACCTATCAGCGCGCCAAGCGTGCCAAGCGGTTCCGGGCGAGCCCCCTGGACGACGTGCCCGGCCTCGGCGAGACACGCAAACAGGCGCTGATCAAACACTTCGGTTCGGTGAAGAAGCTGCGGTCCGCGACAATCGACCAGATCTGCGAGGTTCCGGGCATAGGTCGCAAGACCGCCGAGACCATCGCGGTGGCCCTCGCCCAGGCGGCCCCGGCCGCACCCGCCGTGAACACGGCGACTGGAGAGATCATGGAAGACATGGAAGACGGGACACCCGGGACCACGGTGGGTGCCCCAGGGGAGCCCGTACCCGCGGGAGCCCCGGACGAGCGACGGGGGCAGGACACATGACCGAACAAGAGAAGCAGCCCACAGCGGACCGAGATCGGACCCACAAGGAACCCGGCGACGATCAGGCTTCGCGACAAGAAGCCCAGGACGACGGAGCACAGGTGAGTACGGACAGCACGACAGCCGGCGGGGTGCCCGAGACGGCCATCCCCGAGCTGGTGATCATCTCCGGCATGTCCGGGGCCGGGCGGTCCACCGCCGCCAAGTGTCTGGAGGACCTCGGCTGGTTCGTCGTCGACAACCTCCCGCCCGCCCTGATCCCCACCATGGTGGAGCTAGGCGCCCGCTCCCAGGGCAACGTGGCACGCATCGCGGTCGTCGTCGACGTACGCGGACGACGCTTCTTCGACAACCTCCGCGAGTCCCTCGCCGACCTGGAGTCGAAGCACGTCACCCGGCGGATCGTCTTCCTGGAGTCCTCCGACGACGCCCTGGTGCGCCGCTTCGAGTCGGTGCGCCGCCCCCACCCCCTCCAGGGCGACGGCCGCATCGTCGACGGCATCGACGCCGAACGCGAGCTGCTGCGCGAACTGCGCGGGGACGCCGACCTGGTCATCGACACCTCCAGCCTCAACGTCCACGAACTGCGCGCCAAGATGGACGCCCAGTTCGCCGGCGAGGAGGAGCCCGAGCTGCGGGCCACCGTCATGTCCTTCGGCTTCAAGTACGGCCTCCCGGTCGACGCCGACCTCGTCGCCGACATGCGCTTCCTGCCCAACCCGCACTGGATCCCGGAGCTGCGCCCCTTCAACGGCCTCAACGAAGAGGTCTCGGCGTACGTCTTCAACCAGCCCGGCGCCAAGGAGTTCCTCGACCGGTACGCCGAGCTCCTGCGGCTCATCGCGGCCGGCTACCGGCGCGAGGGCAAGCGGTACGTGACGATCGCGATCGGCTGCACCGGCGGCAAGCACCGCTCGGTCGCCACGGCGGAGAAGCTCGCCGCGCGGCTCGTGGCCGAGGGTGTGGAGACGGTGGTCGTACACCGGGACATGGGACGGGAATGACAGGACGTAGCCCACGCCTGGGCAGGTTGCGCCGCGTGGTGCCCGAAGGACGGACGACCAGGCCCGTCGAGGCCCGCGGCGGCAAGCCGCGCCGGCGCGGCACCCAGCCCAAGGTGGTCGCCCTCGGCGGCGGCATGGGTCTGTCCGCCTCGCTCACCGCACTGCGCCGCATCACTGGCGACCTCACCGCCGTCGTCACCGTGGCCGACGACGGCGGCTCCAGCGGCCGCCTGCGCGACGAACTCGGCGTGCTGCCCCCGGGGGACCTGCGCAAGGCGCTGGCCGCGCTGTGCGGCGACGACGACTGGGGCCAGACCTGGGCCCGGGTCATCCAGCACCGTTTCCAGTCCAAGGGCGACCTGCACGAGCACGCGGTCGGCAATCTGCTGATCGTCGCCCTGTGGGAGCAGCTCGGCGACCACGTCCAGGCCCTCGACCTGGTCGGCAAGCTGCTCGGCGCGCACGGGCGCGTGCTGCCCATGTCCGCCGTACCGCTGGAGTTGCAGGCCCTGGTCAAGGGGCACGATCCGGCGCGGCCCGACGACGTCGACACCGTCCGGGGACAGGCGACCGTGGCGCTCACGCCCGGTGAGGTGATGTCCGTGCACGTCGTGCCGCACGACCCGCCGGCCGTGCCCGAGGCCGTCGCCGCCGTGCTCGACGCGGACTGGGTGGTGCTCGGTCCGGGCTCCTGGTTCTCGTCCGTCATCCCGCATCTGCTGGTGCCGGAACTGCTCGACGCGCTCACCGAGACGAAGGCGCGCCGGGTACTCTCCCTGAACCTCGCGCCGCAACCCGGAGAAACCGATGGCTTCTCCCCGCAGCGTCATTTGGAGGTTTTGGGACGACACGCCCCTAAACTCGCCCTGGACGTGGTGCTGGCCGACGAGGCAGCCGTGCCCGATCGCGCGTCGCTCACCGAAGCCGCCAAGCGGCTGGACGCCGCGGTCGAGCTGGCGCCGGTGGCCCGGACCGACGGAACTCCAAGGCACGACCCGGAGCTGTTGGCCGCCGCGTACGACCGTATTTTTCGGATGCATGGAAGGATCGGCCCATGGCGATGACGGCAGCGGTGAAGGATGAGATCTCCCGGCTCCCCGTCACCCGGACCTGCTGCAGGAAGGCGGAGGTCTCCGCCATTCTGCGGTTCGCCGGAGGCCTCCACCTGGTGAGCGGGCGCATCGTGATCGAGGCGGAGCTGGACACCGCGATGGCGGCGCGCCGGCTCAAGCGGGACATCCTGGAGATCTTCGGCCACAGCTCCGAACTGATCGTGATGGCGCCCGGCGGACTGCGCCGCGGCTCCCGTTACGTCGTCCGGGTGGTCGCGGGCGGCGATCAGCTGGCCCGGCAGACCGGGCTCGTGGACGGCCGCGGACGCCCCATCCGGGGTCTGCCGCCGCAGGTCGTCTCGGGGGCCACCTGTGACGCGGAGGCGGCCTGGAGAGGCGCGTTCCTGGCCCACGGCTCGCTGACCGAGCCCGGCCGGTCCTCCTCCCTGGAGGTGACCTGCCCGGGTCCGGAGGCCGCGCTCGCGCTGGTCGGCGCCGCCCGCCGGCTGTCGATCGCGGCCAAGGCGCGCGAGGTGCGCGGGGTCGACCGGGTGGTCGTCCGCGACGGCGACGCGATCGGCGCCCTGCTCACCCGGCTCGGCGCCCACGAGTCGGTGCTGGCCTGGGAGGAGCGCCGGATGCGCCGCGAGGTGCGCGCCACGGCGAACCGGCTCGCCAACTTCGACGACGCCAACCTGCGCCGCTCGGCCCGCGCGGCCGTCGCCGCCGGCGCCCGGGTGCAGCGTGCCCTGGAGATCCTCGCCGACGAGGTCCCCGAGCACCTCGCGGCGGCGGGCCGGCTGCGCATGGACCACAAGCAGGCCTCCCTGGAGGAGCTGGGCGCCCTCGCGGACCCGCCGCTCACCAAGGACGCGGTGGCCGGCCGTATCCGCCGACTGCTGGCGATGGCCGACAAGCGGGCCCAGGACCTCGGCATCCCGGGCACGGAGTCCAGCATCACCGAGGAGATGGCCGACAACATGGTCGGCTGACGATCACACGACACGGATCGGCTGATGATCCGTCAATACGTCGGTGCCGACGCCCACTTGGGGCGTCGGCACCGACGTTTTCGTTGTCTTGGACTGCTTGGCCGATCACTGACGAGCTGTCAACGTGTCGGCGGCAGGCGCCCATTCGGGCCGCCCGAGAGCCCTCGCGTCGGCGTCCGTCCGTCTCGGGACGTCAAACTCGATGCCGACGGGCCGTCAACACCGCCTGGCCCGGCCCGAGTGCAAGGCCGCCCAGGTCTCCCCGTAGGAAAACGGGCGCCGAAACCCGCATCCCCTCCCGAAGGCCCCCACCCTGCCCTTTGACTGTCTTTGTGGCCCCCTTGACTCGATCATGAAGTGTCATGAGCCTGGCAACTGTTCGCTGCTGTGGCGAACGATTGCTAGGGGGATTCATGAGACACAGAGCGAGATCGATCCTCGCTGTCGGCGCCCTCCTGATCGCAGGGGCGAGCATCGCACCGATCGCCCAGGCGCAGGGCGGGAGTTCCGCGAAGTCCGACCCGGCCGAGGTCAAGGTCTTCCACGCCGACGTCACCCAGAAGCAGATACCCCTGCTCCTGAAGGCCGGACAGGACGCCCACGAACTCGGCGACAACCAGTTCTCCGCGTCCGGCAGGACCGCCGTCGAGGTCTACCTCACCGACCAGCAGGCCCAGAAGCTGGAGAAGCAGGGCGTCGACCTCACCGAGCACACCCTGTCGGCCAAGGCCGAGACGCGCGTCGAGGACGCGGCGCAGGGCGTGTTCCGGCCGTACAGCGGAAGCGGCGGTCTGGCGGCGGAGATCGTCAGGACGGGCCAGGCCAACCCCGGGCTCACCAAGGTCGAGTCCATCGGGAAGACGGTCGACGGCCAGGACATCCTCGCGCTCAAACTGACCAAGAACGCGAAGAAGACCAAGGACGGCTCCAAGCCCTCCGTGCTCTACGTGTCCAACCAGCACGCGCGCGAGTGGATCACGCCGGAGATGACCCGCCGGCTGATGCACTACTACCTGGACAACTACAAGACCGACAAGCGCATCAAGAAGATCGTCGACTCGACCGAGCTGTGGTTCGTGCTCTCCGCCAACCCGGACGGCTACGACTACACCTTCCAGAACACCGACACCCGCCTGTGGCGCAAGAACCTGCGGGACAACAACGGCGACGGCGCCATCTCCACCGGCGACGGCGTCGACCTCAACCGCAACTTCGCCTACAAGTGGGGCTACGACGACGAGGGTTCGTCGCCGAACCCCACCAGCGAGACCTACCGCGGCACGGCCCCCGCCTCCGAGCCCGAGACCCAGGCGCTCGACGGGTTCGAGAAGCGGATCGGCTTCACCTACGGCATCAACTACCACTCCGCCGCCGAACTCCTCCTCTACGGAGTGGGCTGGCAGGTCGCGACCCCGACCCCGGACGACGTCCTCTACAAGGCCCTCGCGGGTACGCCTGACAACCCGGCGATCCCCGGCTACCACTCGCAGGTCTCCTCGGAGCTGTACACGACCAACGGCGAGGCGGACGGCCACGCGTCGAACGTCAACAGCATGTCGATGTTCACCCCCGAGATGTCGACCTGCCAGACCGCGTCGAACATCGACCCGAACGACGCCTGGAACGCGGCCGACTGCCAGTCCGTCTTCAACTTCCCCGACGACGAGAAGCTGATCCAGGACGAGTTCGCGAAGAACATCCCCTTCGCGCTCTCCGTCGCCGAGACCGCCGCCCACCCCGACCAGCCGAAGTCGTCGGTCGGCCTCAGCGCAGCCGACTTCACCCCGGCCACCTTCCCCACCTCGTACTCGCGCGGCGCCGACCAGGAGGTCGCCGTCGTCGTACGGAAGTCCGTGCGCGACAAGGAGCTCAAGTACCGCGTCAACGGCGGCCGTACGCAGGACATGGCGCTCAAGTCCTGGAAGGGCGGCCAGACCTACGGCGGGGACGACAACCTGTACTTCGACGAGTACCGCGCCAAGGTCAAGGACGGCGACCCGGGCGACAAGGTCGAGGTGTGGTTCACCGGTGAGACGAAGGCCGGGAAGCCCACCTCCAGCGCGCACTTCACCTACACGGTGGCCAAGCGACCCGTCGCCGACACCCTCGTGGTCGCCGAGGAGGGCGCTGCCGCCACCCAGGCGCAGACCTACGTCGACGCCCTGAAGGCGAACGGCCGCAAGGCGGTCGTCTGGGACGTCGCCACCCAGGGCGCGCCCGACGCGCTCGGCGTGCTCGACCACTTCAAGACCGTCGTCCACTACTCGGGCACGGCGGGACCGCGCAACGACACCCAGCTCCAGCTGCGCGCCTTCCTCAACGAGGGCGGCAAGCTGATCGAGGCCGGCGAACAGGCCGGCGGCTCCGTCGCCCTCGCCGACGGCACCCCCTCGAACGACTTCAGCCAGTACTACCTGGGCGCCTACTCGCGTACGTCCACCCCCGGAGCCACCGGCTTCACCGGCTCCGGCAAGCTCGCCGGCTTCACCGGGCCGCTCAGCGGCGCGCCCGGCAACCCGCTGGACCGCGCCGGTACCTACAGCGTCACCTCCGACTCGCTGTCGCCCACCACGTACCCGCAGTTCGCGAGTGCCGGAGCGGGCCAGTTCGCCGGGACCGTCAACCCGTACGGCCCTTACGCGGGCTCCTACATGGCCGCCGCCGTCCACACCGACGACGCCTACAAGCGCCTCACCCGCACCATCGACCTCACCGGGGTGAGTGCGGCCGACAAGCCCACGCTGCGCAGCGAGTTGCTGTGGGACACCGAGCCCGGCTACGACCACGCCGTGGTCGAGATCCACACCACCGGGGCCGACGACTGGACCACGCTCCCCGAGGTGGGCGGCGCGACCGGCACCGCCGTACCGACGGAGTGCGAGGCCGGCTTCCTGGTCGCCGAGCACCCCTGGCTCAAGCACTACCTGACCGTCGCCTCCAGCGGCTGCACCGCGACCGGCACCACCGGCTCGTGGAACAGCCTCACCGGCGCCTCCAACGGCTGGCAGCAGGTCGGCTTCGACCTGAGCGCCTACGCCGGCAAGTCCGTCGAGGTCTCGCTCAGCTACATCACCGACCCGGGCTCCGGCGGCCACGGCGTCCTCGCCGACGACACCTCGCTCGTCATCGGCGGCACGGCGACCCAGACCGAGGGCTTCGAGACCTCCCTCGGCGCCTGGACCGTGACCGGCCCGCCGGCCGGCAGCCCCGCGGCCCTGAAGGACTGGACCCGCACAGGAGCCCTGTTCCAGACGTACGGCGCGGTCACCACCGACCGCACCGTGCTGCTCGGCTTCGGCCTGGAACAGGTCACCGCGGCCGCCGACCGCGCGGCCCTGCTCAAGAAGGCACTGGCGGCCCTCCAGGGCTGACTCGGCATGGCGATGTCATGAACATCGAGGGCGGTCCGTACCCCTACTGGCGGGTACGGACCGCCCTGCCGTGTATGGGGCATCTCAATGTCACCACGGAGGGCTCAGGGAGGTAGGGTCGTAGGCGGTCGGGGACATCCCATACAACTCGCCGGCACTGAGCCGGCGTACCAACGAGGAGATCGGTTCGTGACGATCCGCGTAGGCATCAACGGCTTTGGCCGCATCGGTCGTAACTACTTCCGCGCGCTGCTGGAGCAGGGTGCTGACATCGAGATCGTGGCTGTCAACGACCTGGGTGACACCGCGACCACCGCTCACCTGCTCAAGTACGACACCATCCTGGGCCGCCTCAAGGCCGAGGTGTCGCACACCGCCGACACGATCACCGTCGACGGTCACACCATCAAGGTGCTGTCCGAGCGCAACCCCGCCGACATCCCGTGGGGCGACCTCGGTGTCGACATCGTCATCGAGTCCACCGGCATCTTCACGAAGAAGGCCGACGCCGAGAAGCACATCGCCGGCGGCGCCAAGAAGGTCCTCATCTCGGCTCCGGCCAAGGACGAGGACATCACCATCGTGATGGGCGTCAACCAGGACAAGTACGACGCGGCCAACCACCACGTCATCTCGAACGCCTCCTGCACCACCAACTGTGTGGCGCCGATGGCCAAGGTTCTCGACGAGAACTTCGGCATCGTCAAGGGCCTGATGACGACGGTCCACGCGTACACCAACGACCAGCGCATCCTGGACTTCCCGCACTCGGACCTGCGTCGCGCGCGTGCCGCCGCCGAGAACATCATCCCGACCACGACCGGTGCCGCCAAGGCCACCGCCCTGGTCCTCCCGCAGCTCAAGGGCAAGCTGGACGGCATCGCGATGCGCGTCCCGGTCCCGACCGGTTCGGCCACCGACCTGGTCGTGACCCTGCAGCGCGAGGTCACCAAGGACGAGGTCAACGCCGCGTTCAAGAAGGCCTCCGAGGACGGCGACCTCAAGGGGTACCTGTCGTACACCGAGGACCAGATCGTCTCCTCGGACATCGTCGGCGACCCGGCCTCCTGCACCTTCGACTCCTCCCTGACCATGGTCCAGGAGGGCACGTCGGTGAAGATCCTCGGCTGGTACGACAACGAGTGGGGCTACTCCAACCGCCTCGTCGACCTCACGGTCTTCGTCGGCGGCCAGCTCTAACTCCCAGAGCAGGCAACTCGATGTGAGTCAGGGCTCGGGCAGCGCACGCCGCGCTGTCCGAGCCCTTGCTACGTAGTGTCCGAGCCGTTGGCCTTCACTACGTAGTGATCGATCAGCCCTCTCGGATCTGAAGAGCCCTCCCTAGGAGTCCCTTTATGAAGACGATCGACGAACTTCTCGCCGAAGGCGTGGACGGCAAGCGGGTCTTCGTCCGCGCCGACCTCAACGTCCCGCTGGCCGACGGCCTCATCACCGACGACGGCCGCATCCGCGCCGTCCTGCCCACGGTCAAGGCCCTCGTCGAGGCGGGCGCCAAGGTGATCGTGGCCTCGCACCTGGGCCGCCCAAAGGGCGCCCCGGACCCGGCCTTCTCCCTGCTGCAGCCCGCCGAGCGCCTGGCCGAACTCCTGGGCGCGCCGGTCGCGTTCGCCCAGGACACCGTCGGCCCCGCCGCCCACGACGCGGTGCGCGGCCTCGAGCCCGGCCAGGTCGCGGTCATCGAGAACCTGCGCTTCAACGCGGGCGAGACCTCCAAGGACGACGTCGAGCGCGGCGAGTTCGCCGACCAGCTCGCCGCCCTGGCGGACGTCTACGTAGGCGACGGTTTCGGCGCCGTGCACCGCAAGCACGCCTCGGTGTACGACCTTCCGGCCCGCCTGCCGCACTACGCCGGCTACCTCATCGCCACCGAGGTCGGCGTCCTGAAGAAGCTCACCGAGGACGTCAAGCGGCCCTACGTGGTCGCCCTCGGCGGCTCCAAGGTCTCCGACAAGCTCGCCGTCATCGACCAGCTGCTCGGCAAGGCCGACCGCATCCTCATCGGCGGCGGCATGGCCTTCACCTTCCTCAAGGCCAAGGGCTACGAGATCGGCGCCTCCCTGGTCCAGGACGACCAGCTGCCCGCCGTCACCGAGTACGTCGAGCGCGCCGAGAAGAACGGCGTCGAACTCGTCGTCCCCGTAGACGTCGTGACCTCGGCCGGGTTCCCGGACCTGAAGACGAAGGCCCCGTCCAACCCCACCATCGTCGCCGCGGACGCCATCCCCGCCGACCAGATGGGCCTCGACATCGGTCCCGAGACCGGTGCCCTGTACGCCTCGAAGCTCGCCGACGCGGCCACCATCTTCTGGAACGGTCCGATGGGCGTCTTCGAGCACCCCGACTACGCCGAGGGCACCAAGGCGGTCGCCCAGGCCCTTCTCGACTCCCCGGCCTTCACGGTCGTCGGCGGTGGCGACTCCGCCGCGGCCGTCCGCATCCTGGGCTTCGACGAGACCGCATTCGGCCACATCTCGACCGGCGGCGGCGCCTCCCTCGAATACCTCGAGGGCAAGACGCTCCCCGGCCTCGCCGCACTGGAGGACTGACCTCAATGGCTCCATCTATTTCCTCTGGGCGCACGCCGATCATGGCGGGCAACTGGAAGATGAACCTCAACCACCTCGAGGCCATCGCCCACGTCCAGAAGCTCGCCTTCGCCCTCGCGGACAAGGACTACGAGGCCGTCGAGGTCGCCGTCCTGCCGCCCTTCACCGACCTGCGCTCGGTGCAGACCCTGGTCGACGGCGACAAGCTCAAGATCAAGTACGGCGCCCAGGACATCTCGGCGCACGACTCCGGCGCCTACACCGGCGAGATCTCCGGTGCGATGCTGGCCAAGCTGAAGTGCACGTACGTGGCGATCGGCCACTCCGAGCGCCGGCAGTACCACGCCGAGACCGACGAGATCGTCAACGCGAAGGTCAAGGCCGCCTACAAGCACGGCCTGACCCCGATCCTGTGCGTCGGCGAGGAACTCGACATCCGCGAGGCGGGCAACCACGTCGCCCACACCCTCTCCCAGGTCGAGGGCGGCCTCAAGGACGTCCCGGCCGAGCAGGCCGAGTCCGTCGTCATCGCCTACGAGCCCGTCTGGGCCATCGGCACCGGCAAGGTCTGCGGCGCCGGCGACGCCCAGGAGGTCTGCCAGGCCATCCGCGGCAAGCTCGCCGAGCTTTACTCGCAGGAGCTGGCCGACCAGGTCCGCATCCAGTACGGCGGCTCCGTCAAGTCCGGCAACGTCGCCGAGATCATGGCCCAGCCCGACGTCGACGGCGCCCTGGTCGGCGGTGCCTCGCTGGACGCGGACGAGTTCGTCAAGATCGCGCGCTTCCGCGACCAGTGAGTCCGGCTTGAGCGCCCCGGAGGCGAACCGACAAGCCGCGTGTAGGCGGTAGCCGCGATCCGTCGTACCCTTGCGGGGGCATAGCGCCAGCCGCTATGCCCCTGTCGTCCATCCGAATCCGAGGAAGTTGGTCCAGCCGTGGTTTTGGGGTTCTCGATCGCCCTGATCGTCTTCAGCCTGCTGCTGATGCTGCTGGTGCTGATGCACAAGGGGAAGGGCGGCGGTCTCTCCGACATGTTCGGTGGCGGTATGGCGTCGTCCGTCGGCGGCTCTTCGGTCGCCGAGCGCAACCTGGACCGCATCACCGTGGTGCTCGGTGTGCTCTGGTTCGCCTGCATCGTCGTGCTCGGCCTGCTGATGAAGACGAGCTGACCGCACGTTCCTTCGCACATTCCGTACGTAAGGCCCCATGTTCGGTACGCGCAGCTGAGCGCGGCCTATCATGGGGCTTGCGTCTAGGTGTAGGGGCTGTAACTCCAACCACTGGACGCGCGTTGGGCCTTACGTAGACTGAGGCGCTCGCAACGGAGCGAAAACGCCGACTCGCTTCGCGGCACCATCACGCAGGGAGTTACGACCGTGGCAAGTGGCAACGCGATCCGAGGAAGCCGGGTCGGGGCGGGGCCGATGGGTGAGGCCGAGCGCGGCGAGTCCGCGCCCCGGCTGCGCATCGTCTTCTGGTGCTCCAACGGACACGAGACGCAGCCCAGCTTCGCCAGCGACGCGCAGGTTCCCGAAACCTGGGACTGCCCCCGCTGTGGCTTCCCGGCCGGACAGGACCGGGACAATCCGCCGGCCCCGCCGCGCACCGAGCCCTACAAGACGCACCTCGCGTATGTACGGGAGCGGCGCAGCGACGCGGACGGCGAGGCGATCCTCGCCGAGGCGCTCGCCAAACTGCGGGGAGAAATCTAGGAGTTGAACCGGCCGGACGCCCACAAGGTGTCTGGCCGGAGCTGTTTCGCAGGCCGGTGGCCGAACCGCCTCCGGACCGATTGTCAGTGGCGCCCTCTACGGTTTGTGAAGTGACGAATCGTGAGGGGGAGCGGTGACGACGGTCGAGGTGACGGGCAGTCATGTGCCCGCGTGGCGCGGGGGGTTCGGGCGGCTGTGGAGCGCCGCCGTGATCTCGCGGTTCGGGGACGCGCTGCGGGGTGCGGCACTGCCGCTGCTCGCCGTCTCGCTGACGGACCGGCCCCTCCTCATCGCCTCCGTGACCGCCTGCGGCTATCTGCCCTGGATCGTCTTCGGACTGCTCGGCGGCGCGGTCGCGGACCGTGTGGACCAGCGGCGCGCGATGTGGACGGTGGACGCGGTCCGCGGACTGCTCGTCGCCGCCTTCGCCGTGGCCGTCGCTCTCGGTCACGCCTCGATCCTGCTGCTCATCGTGCTGGCCTTCGCGCTGACCACGCTCCAGACCCTCTTTGACAACGCCTCTACGGCCCTGCTGCCGGCCCTGGTGAACCGGGCGGCGCTCGGCAGCGCCAACACGCGGCTGATGTCCGGACAGAAGATCGCGGGCGGCCTGATGGGAGCGCCCGTGGTGCCCCTGCTGATCGCCGCGGGAGCGGCGGTTCCCTTCGTGGCCGACGCGGGCACCTTCCTCCTCGCCGCCGCACTGGTCGCCTCGCTGCGCACCACGGCGCCCGACCGTGCGCCGGGACCGGTGGGCAGCACCCTGCGCGGGGAGATCGCGGACGGACTGCGCACCCTGTGGCGCGACCGTCCCCTGCGCGGGCTGTGCGCCGCGACAGCCCTGTGCAACGTCGGCATGGGCGCCCTGATCGCCACCCTGGTCATCCTGGTGACCGGCTGGCTGGACGCAGGGACCGCCGGATACGCGGCGGCGACCACCGCGTTCACCGTCGGCGGTCTGGCCGGGGGAGTGGTGACCGGACGCGTCACCGCCCGCCTCGGCCCGATGCGGAGCGTGCTGCTCGCGGGCCTGGTGCAGACCGGAGCCCTCGTCGTGATGGGCTCCGTGCGCAGCCTGATCGCGGTGGTGGCGGCACTCGGGGTCTTCGGCTCCATGAGCATGCTGTGGAACGTCAACACGACGACCCTGATGCAGCAGCGCACCCCCGCCGACATGCTGGGCCGGGTCAGCTCCGCCTTCCGTACCCTGGCCGCCGCCGGGGCCCCGCTGGGCGCCCTCCTCGGTGGGGCCGTCGCCACCGCCTGGGGGTTGAACACGCCCGCCCTGCTCACCGCCGCCTTCTTCGTCCTGTCGGTCATCGCACTGATACCTGCGGTCAAGCCGGACGTACCTGTTGTTGCCCCGCTGGACAACGCGACGACCGCTCATGCCACGGGCTGATCAATTAGGTTGGAACCGGCCCCCAGGTCGGTAGGAAAGAAGGCTGAAGTCGCAATGAACGCAGACGGCCGTACCAGGCTCAACCAGACGCCCGAGTGGACCGCCTTGGCCAAGCACCGTGAGGAGCTCGGAGAGGCGCAGCTGAGGGAGCTGTTCGCCGCCGATCCCGGGCGCGGCACCGGCTACACGCTCAAGGTCGGTGACCTGCACCTCGACTACTCGAAGCACCTCGTCACCGACGAGACCCTGCGGCTGCTGCACGCGCTGGCCGCCGCCACGGACGTGTTCGGGCTCCGGGACGCGATGTTCCGGGGCGAGAAGATCAACGTCACCGAGGACCGCGCGGTTCTGCACACCGCGCTGCGCGCCCCGCGTGACGCGGTGATCGAAGTCGACGGCGAGAACGTGGTGCCGCAGGTCCACGCCGTGCTCGACAAGATGGCCGGCTTCGCGGACCGCGTCCGCTCCGGCGAGTGGACCGGCCACACCGGCAAGCGCATCAAGAACGTCGTCAACATCGGCATCGGCGGCTCCGACCTCGGTCCGGCGATGGCGTACGAGGTGCTGCGGAGCTTCACCGACCGCGGTCTGACGGTGCGATTCGTGTCGAACGTGGACGGCGCCGACCTGCACGAGGCGACCCGCGACCTCGACCCGGCGGAGACGCTGTTCATCATCGCGTCGAAGACGTTCACCACGATCGAGACGATCACCAACGCGACCTCCGCCCGCGACTGGCTGCTCACCGAGCTGAAGGCCGGTCAGGACGCCGTCGCCAAGCACTTCGTGGCGCTGTCGACGAACGCCGGGAAGGTCGGCGAGTTCGGCATCGACACGGCCAACATGTTCGAGTTCTGGGACTGGGTCGGCGGGCGCTACTCGTACGACTCGGCGATCGGGCTGTCGCTGATGATCGCCATCGGCCCGGACCGTTTCCGCGAGATGCTCGACGGTTTCCACCTCGTCGACGAGCACTTCCGCACCGCGCCGGCCGAGTCCAACGTGCCTTTGCTGCTGGGGCTGTTGGGTGTCTGGTACGGCAACTTCCATGACGCCCAGTCGCATGCCGTGCTGCCGTACAGCCACTACCTCTCCAAGTTCACCGCGTATCTCCAGCAGTTGGACATGGAGTCGAACGGCAAGTACGTGGGCCGGGACGGCCAGGAGGTCGACTGGCAGACCGGGCCGGTGGTCTGGGGCACCCCGGGGACGAACGGGCAGCACGCGTACTACCAACTCATCCACCAGGGCACGAAGTTGATCCCGGCGGACTTCATCGGCTTCGCCGAGCCGGTGGCCGAGCTGAGCGGCGGGCTGAAGGCGCAGCACGACCTGCTGATGGCCAACTTCTTCGCCCAGACACAGGCGTTGGCGTTCGGCAAGACACCGGACGAGGTGCGCGCGGAGGGTGTGCCGGACGAGCTGGTGCCGCACAAGACGTTCAAGGGCAACCACCCCACGACCACGATCCTGGCCCGCGAGCTCACCCCGTCCGTGCTCGGGCAGTTGATCGCGCTGTACGAGCACAAGGTGTTCGTGCAGGGCGCGGTCTGGAACATCGACTCCTTCGACCAGTGGGGCGTCGAGCTCGGCAAGGTCCTCGCCAAGCGCGTCGAACCCGCCCTGAGCGAGGGCGCCGACGTACCCGGCCTGGACGCGTCGACGACGGCCCTGGTCGCCAAGTACCGCGAGCTGCGCGGGCGTTGAGACACCAAGTCCGCAAGTGACCAAACGCTGAAGCCCCGTACGACCGGAAGGCCGTACGGGGCTTCAGCGGATTGCCGGTGTTGCCAGTGCCGCCGGTGTCAGGCGGAAGCCGGCGGATACAGTGCGCGCGGCAGCTGGGATGCCGCCGCCGCGTCCAGCAGCCACAGGGTGCGGGCGCGGCCCTGCGCTCCGGCCGCCGGTGCCTGGATCTCGCCCGCGCCGGACAGGGCGATCGCCGCGGCCTCCGCCTTGTCCTCGCCGGCCGCGAGCAGCCATACCTCGCGGGCCGAGCGGATCGCCGGGAGGGTCAGGGTGACCCGGGTCGGCGGCGGCTTGGGCGCGCCGTGGACGCCGACGACCGTGCGCTCGGTCTCCCGTACGGCGGGCAACTCCGGGAAGAGCGACGCCACATGGGTGTCCGGGCCGACGCCCAGCATGAGGACGTCGAAGGTCGGGACGGAGCCGTGGTTCTCGGGACCGGCGGACCGGGCGAGTTCCTCGGCGTATCCGGCCGCCGCCGCTTCCACGTCGTTGCCGTAGAGGCCGTCCGACGCGGGCATGGCGTGCACGCGCTTCGGGTCCAGCGGCACCGCGTCGAGCAGTGCCTCGCGGGCCTGGGTGACATTGCGCTCCGGGTCGCCCTCGGGCAGGAACCGCTCGTCGCCCCACCACAGGTCCAGCCGGCCCCAGTCGACGGCGTCCCGGGCGGGCTGACCCGCCAGAGCCGCCAGCAGACCGTTGCCGTTGCGACCGCCGGTGAGCACGATCGAGGCGTAGCCGCGCGAGGCCTGCGCGTCCACGATCTTCGTGATCAGCCGGGCCGCGGCGGCCTGGGCCATCAGTTCCTTGTCGCGGTGGACGACGAGTTGGGGAGTGCTCACTGCGGATCAGCCTTCTTCACCGGGGGCATCTTCGCCGGGGTGGGCCGGTCGGCGTCGCCCTGGTCCGCCGGAGCGGAAGCCGATGCCGTTACCGACGCGGGCGTCGTCTCCGTAACAGAGCGCACCGGCAGGGCCGGCACCGGCTGAGCAGCCGCCTCGGCCCGCTCCGCCGCCGACTGGATGCCACCCAGCCGGTCCACGCCGAACCGCAGCGCGGACGCGTAGGTGTCGTCCGGGTCGAGCCGGCGCAGCTCCTCCGCGAGCAGCTCGGACGTCTCGCGGCGCTTGAGCGCCACCGCGCGGTCCGGCTGGCCGGGCAGGGCCAGGGTGGCCATCGCCCCGTCCGACCGGTGCAGCGTGATGGGACCGCCGGTCGTCTCCAGGCGCACCTGGGTCAGACCGGGACCGGCGGAGACCGCCCGCCGGACGTGCACGTGGAGCCGGTCGGCGAGCCACATCGCGAGCAGTTCGACGCTCGGGTTGGACTCCTCGCCCGCCACCTCGACGGAGACGATCTCCGAGGAGACCTGGTCGAGCGCGGCGGCCAGCATCGAACGCCACGGCGTGATCCGGGCCCAGGCCAGGTCGGTGTCGCCCGGTTCGTAGCTCTCGGCGCGGGACCGCAGCTCGTCGACGGGCTTCTCCGCCGCGTAGCTGTCGGTGACCCGGCGCTGGCTCAGGGCGCCCAGCGGGTCGTTCGCCGGGTCGCGCGGCGCGTCCACCGACCACCAGACCACCACCGGCGCGTCCGGCAGCAGCAGCGGCAGCACCACGGACTGGGCGTGGTCGGAGACCTCGCCGTAGAGCCGCAGGATGACCGTCTCGCCGCTGCCCGCGTCCGCGCCGACCCGTACCTCGGCGTCGAGGCGGGACTGGGTGCGGCCCCGGGGTGAGCGCGAGACGCGCTTGATGACCACGAGCGTGCGCGAGGGGTGCTCGTGCGACGCGTCGTTGGCGGCCTTCAGGGCGTCGTAGGCGTTCTCCTCGTCCGTGACGACGACAAGGGTGAGCACCATGCCGACGGCCGGGGTGCCGATCGCGCGGCGGCCCTTGACGAGCGCCTTGTTGATCTTGCTGGCAGTGGTGTCGGTGAGGTCTATTTTCATGGCCGACGCCAGCTCCGTCCCTCTCGTGCGAGCATTTCGTCCGCCTCGACCGGACCCCACGTCCCGGACTGGTACTGCGCGGGCTTGCCGTGCTTGTCCCAGTACTGCTCGATCGGGTCGAGGATCTTCCAGGACAGCTCGACCTCCTCGGTGCGCGGGAAGAGGTTCGAGTCGCCGAGAAGGACGTCGAGGATCAGGCGCTCGTACGCCTCCGGGCTGGACTCCGTGAACGACTCGCCGTAGGCGAAGTCCATGGAGACGTCCCGGATCTCCATCGAGGTGCCGGGCACCTTGGAGCCGAAGCGGACCGTGACGCCCTCGTCGGGCTGGACGCGGAAGACGATCGCGTTCTGGCCCAGCTCCTCCGTCGCCGTCTGGTCGAAGGGGGAGTGCGGGGCGCGCTGGAAGACCACCGCGATCTCGGTGACGCGGCGGCCCAGGCGCTTGCCGGTGCGCAGGTAGAAGGGGACGCCCGCCCAGCGGCGGTTGTCGACCTCGACCTTGATGGCGGCGTAGGTGTCGGTCTTCGACTTGGGGTCGATACCGTCCTCCTGGAGGTAGCCGACGGCCTTCTCGCCGCCCTGCCAGCCCTCCGCGTACTGCCCGCGGACCGTGTTCTTGCCCAGGTCCTTCGGCAGCCGCACCGCGCCGAGCACCTTCTCCTTCTCGGCGGCCAGCGCGTCGGCGGAGAAGGAGGACGGCTCCTCCATCGCGGTCAGCGCCATCAGCTGGAGCAGGTGGTTCTGGATGACGTCACGGGCGGCGCCGATGCCGTCGTAGTAACCGGCCCGGCCGCCGATGCCGATGTCCTCGGCCATGGTGATCTGCACGTGGTCCACGAAGGACCGGTTCCAGATCGGCTCGAACATCGTGTTGGCGAAGCGGAGCGCCAGGATGTTCTGGACGGTCTCCTTGCCGAGGTAGTGGTCGATGCGGAAGACCTGGTCCGCGGCGAAGACCTCGTGCACGACCTTGTTGAGGTCCTCGGCCGACTTCAGGTCGTGGCCGAAGGGCTTCTCGATGACCGCGCGGCGCCAGGAACCCTTCTCCTGGTCGGCGAGCCCGTGCTTCTTCAGCTGCTGGATGACGACCGGGAAGGAGCGCGGCGGCACCGACAGGTAGAAGGCGAAGTTGCCGCCCGTGCCCTGCGCCTTGTCCAGCTCGTCGATCGTGTCGCGGAGCCGCTCGAACGCGTCGTCGTCGTCGAAGGTGCCCTGGACGAAGCGCATCCCCTGGACGAGCTGCTGCCAGACCTCCTCACGGAACGGCGTACGGGAGTGCTCCTTGACCGCGTCGTGGACCTCCTGTGCGAAGTCCTCGTGGGCCCACTCGCGCCGGGCGAAGCCGACGAGCGAGAAGCCCGGCGGCAGCAGACCCCGGTTGGCGAGGTCGTACACGGCGGGCATCAGCTTTTTGCGTGACAAATCGCCTGTGACGCCGAAGATGACCAGGCCCGACGGCCCCGCGATGCGCGGGAGCCGTCGGTCGGCGGGGTCACGAAGCGGGTTCGCTCCGGAACCGGACTGAGGAGCCAAGGTTTCAGCCCTCCGAGGGGGCGAGGCGCGCGAGTTCCGCCTCGGTCGACTTGAGCAGGTCGGTCCAGGCCGCCTCGAACTTCTCGACGCCCTCGTCCTCCAGCAGCTGCACGACCTCGTCGTACGAGATACCGAGCGCCTCTACGGCGGCGATCTCGGCGCGGGACTGCTCGTACGTGCCGGAGATGGTGTTGCCGGTGATCTGTCCGTGGTCGTCGGTGGCCTCAAGGGTGGCCTCCGGCATGGTGTTCACCGTGTTCGGCGCCACCAGGTCGTCCACGTACAGCGTGTCCTTGTACGCCTTGTCCTTGACGCCGGTCGAGGCCCACAGCGGACGCTGCTTGTTGCCCTGCGCCTTGTCCAGGGCGGCCCAGCGGTCCGAGGAGAAGACCTCCTCGTACGCCTCGTAGGCGAGCCGCGCGTTGGCGAGACCGGCCTTGCCGCGGGCGGCCTTGGCCTCGTCGGTGCCCAGCGCGTCGATCCGCTTGTCGATCTCGGTGTCCACGCGGGACACGAAGAAGGACGCCACGGAGTGGATCTTCGAGAGGTCCAGGCCGCGCTCCTTGGCCTTCTCCAGGCCGGCGATGAACGCGTCCATGACCTCGCGGTAGCGCGCCAGCGAGAAGATCAGCGTGACGTTGACGCTGATGCCGAGGCCGATGACCTCGGTGATCGCCGGGAGACCCGCCCGGGTGGCCGGGATCTTGATCAGCGTGTTCGGGCGGTCCACCAGCCAGGCCAGCTGCTTGGCCTCGGCGATGGTCGCCGCCGTGTTGTGCGCGAGACGCGGGTCGACCTCGATGGAGACCCGGCCGTCCTGGCCGCCGCTCGTGTCGTAGACCGGACGCAGGATGTCGGCGGCGTCACGGACGTCCGCCGTCGTGATCATGCGGATGGCTTCCTCGACGGTCACCTTGCGGGCGGCGAGGTCGGTGAGCTGCTGCTCGTAACCGTCGCCCGACGAGATGGCCTTCTGGAAGATCGACGGGTTGGTGGTGACGCCCACGACGTGCTGCTGGTCGATCAGTTCGGCGAGGTTGCCGGACGTGATCCGCTTGCGCGACAGGTCGTCCAGCCAGATCGCGACGCCTTCCTCGGAGAGGCGCTTGAGTGCGTCTGTCATGGAAAATGCATCTCCTACGTGTCGTTTGTCAGCGTCAGCTCTGGGCGGCGGCGATGGATTCCCGGGCCTTGGCGGCCACGTTCTCGGCAGTGAAGCCGAACTCCTGGAAGAGCACCTTGCCGTCGGCGGAAGCCCCGAAGTGCTCCAGGGAAACGATGCGACCGGCGTCCCCGACGAACCGGTACCAGGTCAGACCGATGCCGGCCTCGACCGCGACCCGCGCCTTGACCGACGGCGGCAGAACGCTGTCCCGGTACTCCTTGTCCTGCGCGTCGAACCACTCCACGCACGGCATGGACACGACCCGCGTCGGCACACCGGAGGCCTCCAGCTGCTCGCGCGCCTCGACGGCCACGTGCACCTCGGAACCCGTACCGATGAGGATCACCTCGGGCGTACCCGTGGACGCCTCGAACAGGACGTAACCGCCCTTGGCGGTGTCCTCGTTGGCCTCGTACGTCGGCACGCCCTGACGCGTCAGCGCGAAACCGTGCGGGGCACCCTCGCCGTAGACCTTCGTGTAGCGGCGCAGGACCTCGCGCCAGGCGATGGCCGTCTCGTTGGCGTCGGCCGGGCGGACCACGTTCAGGCCCGGGATCGCGCGCAGCGACGCGAGGTGCTCGACCGGCTGGTGGGTGGGGCCGTCCTCGCCGAGACCGACGGAGTCGTGCGTCCACACGTACGTCACCGGCAGGTGCATCAGCGCGGAGAGACGCACCGCGTTGCGCATGTAGTCGGAGAAGACGAGGAACGTGCCGCCGTAGGCACGCGTGTTGCCGTGCAGCGTGATGCCGTTCAGCTCCGCGCCCATGGAGTGCTCGCGGATGCCGAAGTGGATCGTGCGGCCGTACGGGTTCGCCTCCGGCAGCGGGTTGTCCGCGGGGAGGAACGACGACGTCTTGTCGATCGTCGTGTTGTTCGAGCCCGCGAGGTCGGCGGAGCCGCCCCACAGCTCGGGGATGACCGCGCCGAGCGCCTGGAGTACCTTGCCGGACGCGGCACGGGTGGCGACACCCTTGCCCGCCTCGAACACCGGGAGCTTCTCCTCCCAGCCGGCCGGCAGCTCGCCCGCGCGGATGCGGTCGTACTCGGCGGCGCGCTCCGGGTTGTTGCCGCGCCACTCCTGGTACGACGGGTCCCACGCGGCCTTCGCCTCGCGACCCCGGTCCAGCGCCTGGCGGGTGTGCTTGAGGACCTCGTCGGAGACGTCGAAGGACTTCTCCGGGTCGAAGCCGAGAACGCGCTTGGTGGCCGCGACCTCGTCGGCGCCGAGCGCCGAGCCGTGCGCGGCCTCGGTGTTCTGCGCGTTCGGTGCGGGCCAGGCGATGATCGAGCGCATCGCGATGAACGACGGCTTGTTCGTCACCTTCTTCGCGGCCTCGATGGCGTTGTAGATGGCGTGCGGGTCCAGGTCGCCGTCCGGCTTCGGGGCGACGCGCTGGACGTGCCAGCCGTAGGCCTCGTAGCGCTTGACCGTGTCCTCGGAGACCGCGGTCTCGGTGTCGCCCTCAATGGAGATGTGGTTGTCGTCCCACAGGAGGATGAGGTTGCCGAGCTCCTGGTGACCGGCCATGGAGGAGGCCTCCGCGGAGATGCCCTCCTGGAGGCAGCCGTCACCGGCGATCGCGTAGATGAAGTGGTCGAACGGGGACTCGCCCTGCGGGGCGTCCGGGTCGAACAGACCGCGCTCGTAGCGGGCGGCCATCGCCATGCCCACCGCGTTGGCGACACCCTGGCCCAGCGGGCCGGTCGTCGTCTCCACGCCGGTGGTGTGGCCGTACTCGGGGTGCCCCGGAGTCTTGGAGCCCCACGTGCGGAACGCTTCGAGGTCGGCCAGCTCCAGGCCGAACCCGGCCAGGTAGAGCTGCGTGTAGAGGGTCAGGGACGAGTGGCCGGCGGACAGCACGAACCGGTCGCGCCCCACCCAGTCGGCGTCCGCCGGGTCATGCCGCATCACCTTCTGGAAGAGGGTGTACGCGGCGGGCGCGAGGCTCATGGCCGTACCGGGATGGCCGTTACCGACCTTCTGTACGGCATCGGCGGCCAGGACGCGGGCGGTGTCTACGGCCCGCTGGTCCAACTCGGTCCACTCGAGGTCTGTGGTGGTCGGCTTGGTGCTCACCCTGGGTCAGGGCTCCTCTCCACATGTCACGCATGTCGGATGCCGGTGCACTTGGCGCCCACCGGCCGTTGTCGAGCCTACCCCCGTAAGAACGTGCATTTTTTCGAGTCATTCCAGACTGCCGGGACTCTCGCGTATCCGCCTCCCGACTGGTCCGTTTCGCATTCGGCAACTGAATACGGAGGTGCTCGTTCGAGTGCTCAACAGAGTGGCGATCAGCTCTTCCGGGGGTGCCTTCCAACACGACCCCACCCCCGCGAATGTCCGGGTCTGGGCAACGTCTACAGTGGCGTGGTACGCGTGAGCCTTTACGGGGAGTTCACACCCGAAGGCTTGCTGGGATGTCTCTGTCAGGGGTGTGCGTGACGGCCGTTGAATCCCGTCCAGCGGGGATTGTCGGGGCGAGCCAGAGCCCGAGCCGGCGGCCGATCGGGGCCCGGGTCATGGCGTTCGTGGCGTTGACGAAGCCGCGGATCATCGAGCTGCTGCTCATCACCACCGTTCCGGTGATGTTCCTGGCCCAGCAGGGTGTGCCGGACCTCAAGCTGGTCCTCCTCACCTGCGTCGGCGGCTATCTCTCCGCCGGTGGCGCCAACGCGCTCAACATGTACATCGACCGCGACATCGACGCGCTCATGGACCGCACCTCGCAGCGCCCCCTGGTCACCGGCATGGTCAGCCCCCGCGAGTGCCTCGCCTTCGGCATCTCACTGGGCGTGATCTCGACCCTCTTGTTCGGCCTGACCGTCAACTGGCTGTCCGCCTGGCTCGCGCTCGGCGCACTCCTCTTCTACGTCGTCGTCTACACGATGATCCTCAAGCGCCGTACCTCGCAGAACATCGTCTGGGGCGGAATCGCCGGCTGCCTCCCTGTGCTCATCGGCTGGTCCGCGGTCAAGGACTCCATGTCCTGGGCCCCCGTCATTCTTTTCCTCGTCATGTTCTTCTGGACGCCGCCGCACTACTGGCCGCTCTCCATGAAGGTCAAGGACGACTACGCGCGCGTGGGCGTTCCGATGCTCCCGGTCGTCGCCTCGAACAAGGTCGTCGCCAAGCAGATCGTCATCTACAGCTGGGTCATGGTCGCGGTCTCGCTGCTGCTCACGCCCCTCGGCTACACCGGCTGGTTCTACACCACGGTCGCGCTGCTGGCCGGCGGCTTCTGGCTGTGGGAGGCGCACGGGCTGCAGAACCGCGCCAGGGCCGAGGTGAGCGGCGGCAAGCTCAAGGAGATGCGGCTTTTCCACTGGTCGATCACCTATGTGTCGCTCCTGTTCGTGGCGATCGCGGTGGATCCCTTCCTGCGGTAACCCCCTCTTACGGCTCCGACGGGCGGGGTGCGTGGTCAAGACCACGCACCCCGCCCGTCGCCGTTCGATCTACCCGTCGGTAGCATCCTGGCCATGGCAGACACGCAGCAGGTTGACGCGAAGGCCGAGCGCCAGGTGGCCCGCCTCGCCAAGCAGATCGGCACCTTCTCCAAGGCGCACGGCGGGGCCGAGGGCCAGGTCGCGTACATCGGGGAACGCGGCGCCCGCATCGTCCTCGTCGGCGAGGACGGCGGCTGGGGAGACCTGGTGGCCACGACGTACGAGATCGCCCAGCAGGCCGTGGAGAAGTCCGGGATCACCGTCCACGAGGACTTCGACGGCGAGTTCGCGGCCAAGGTGAGGACGGGCCCCTACGAGTGGACACGCATGGCGGGAATCCAGGTCGGCGGCCCGAGCAACGGCTGAACAGGCGCCCCAAGGCATGGCGCCCCCTCACACGGGGTGCGTACGAGCAACACCTGACACCCCGTTCACCCGTTAGGCCCCGTACAAGCGACGCAGTCACCGCCACGGGGAGTCCGGATGATCGAAACGCCGTCCCTCGTGGACCAGTACTGCCACGGCGTACTGAGAACGGAGCTGGGCCTCGGCACCTTCGAGGCCCAACTCGCGCGCACCGCGGGCCCACCCGCCCCCGGCACCACCCTCTTCGACACCCAGACCGGATTCGCCGTACGACGATGGTGCCCGCCCCTGCTCGGTCTGGAGCCGCACTGTCCGCCCGCCCGTTATCTCGCCCGGCGCCGTGAACTCGGCGTACTGGAAACGGGCCGCAGGCTGCTGCGCGGCAGTGGCATCACGACGTATCTGATCGACACGGGCCTGCCCGGCGACCTCACCGGACCCGCCGAGATGGCGACCGCGGGGCAGGCGGACGCGCGGGAGATCGTCCGCCTCGAACTCCTCGCCGAACAGGTCGCCGACACCTCCGGCACCGTCGAGTCCTTCCTCGCCAACCTCGCCGAATCGGTGCACGGCGCCGCCGCGAGCGCGGTCGCCTTCACCTCCGTGGCGGGCGTACGGCACGGCCTCGCGCTCGCGCCCGAACCGCCCGGCCCCGGCGAGGTGCGGGGCGCGGCGGGCCGCTGGCTGGCCGGGAGGCGGGTCGGCGGGACGCTCAGCGACCCGGTGCTGCTACGGCACCTGCTGTGGATCGCCGTGGCATCCGGGCTGCCGCTCCAACTGCACGCCGGACTGGGCGAACCGGGCGTGCGCATCGACCGTACCGACCCCGCCCTGCTCACCGACTTCGTGCGCGCGACGGCCGGCCTCGGCACCGACCTGGTGCTGCTGCACAGCTACCCGTACCACCGGCACGCGGCCCACCTCGCCGGCGTCTTCCCGCACGTCTACGCCGACTCCGGTGCCGCGCTCGTCCGCACCGGCGCCCGCGCCGCGACCGTGCTCGCCGAGATCCTGGAACTGGCACCCTTCGGCAAGATCCTCTTCTCCAGCGGGGCCCACGGACTGCCCGAACTGCATGTCGTGGGGGCGCGGTTGTTCCGCGAGGCGCTCGCGCGGGTGCTCGGCACCTGGGTCGCCGAGGGGGCCTGGTCACCCGCCGACGCGCAGCGGGTCGCGGGGCTGATCGCGGTCGGCAACGCAAAGAGGGTGTACGGGCTGGAGTGAGCTGTACAGACTGGGCCCATGCCGACCGACGCGTTGCTCGACCGCTTCCTGAACGAACTGGCCCCGCTGGACCCCGTCGCCGTGTGGGCCCACGGTTCGCTCGGCGGGGGCGACTACCAGGAGGGCCGCAGCGACCTGGACCTGATAGCCATCCTCGACCATCCCCTGAAGCCGAGCACCGCCCGACAGCTCGTCGCCCTGCACCGAGGGCTGCGCACCGACCCCCTCGCCGTCCGGCTGCACTGCAGCTACCTCGCCCCGGGAACGCAGGACGCCCCGAACCAGCGCCATCTCACCTGGGCGCACGACCACGTCACCCGCCGGCCCGTCACCGCCGTCACCCGGCGTGAACTGCACGAATTCGGGCGGGTGTTGCACGGCGGCTCACCGAAGGACCTGCTGCCGGCCGTGACGGACGAGGAGCTGGCCGAGTTCGTCGTACGGGACCAGCGGGAGTTCTGGCGGCCGGCCGTCGACAAGCCGCAGATCTGGCTTGAGAACGGCTGGGTCGACGTGGGCCTGACCACCTTCGCCCGCGCGACCGTCACCCGCCGGGACGGCCGCCTGATCACCAAACGCGAGGCACTCGACCTGCTGCCCGAGCTGGGGGCTCCGGTGGAGGTCGTAGAGGACGTCGTACGGCGGCGTTACGACGATCCGGTACCGTCCGCCGCCTCCGTAGAGGGTGATTGGCTCTACCGCCGGGCGGAGCTGACCCGGGCCTATCTGGGCCCGGCGATCGACGACTTGGTGACGCGCTACGGGTGAGCCATTTATTACGGGTGACGCTTCACGCGCGCGTGGGCAGTGACTGTTCCACCGACGGGCCCGGCAGGTCGGCCACGACCTCCGGCCGCTCGCGGAGCGACAGCAGCACCCGCAGCACCCCGATCCACACCAGGCAGGCGCCGAGCATGTGGAGGCCGACCAGGGCCTCGGGGAGGTTCGTGAAGTACTGGACGTAACCGATGACGCCCTGGGCGAGCAGGATCAGGAACAGGTCGCGGGTGCGGTCCAGGGGGCCCTTGGGGGCGTCGACCGCCTTGAGGACGAACCACAGGGCGAACGTCAGCGTGACCACGATCCAGGCGAGCACCGCGTGCAGCTTGGCGACCGTCTCCCAGTCGATCGGAATCCGTTCGACCTCCTTGGAGTCGCCCGCGTGCGGGCCCGCGCCGGTGACCACCGTGCCGACCGCGATCAGCAGCACGGAGGCGGTGACCAGGAACCACACCAGCTGCTGCACGGCCTTGCCGACCAGCGGCTTGGGCTCCCCGTCGCCCTCCCGGCTGCGCTGCCACATCAGCGCGGCGACCGCGATCAGCGCCGTGGTGAGCAGGAAGTGGGCCGCGACCGTGTACGGGTTGAGGCCGACGAGGACCACGATGCCGCCGAGGATCGCGTTGCTCATCACGATCCAGAACTGCGCCCAGCCCAGCCGGGTGAGGGTACGGCGGTACGGCTTCTCCGAGCGCGCGGCGATGATCGCCCAGCCGACGGCGGCGCACAGGACGTATGTCAGCATCCGGTTGCCGAACTCGATGGCACCGTGGAAGCCCATCGCGCTGGTCGTCGTGAGCGAGTCGTCCGTGCACTTGGGCCAGGTCGGGCAGCCGAGCCCGGAACCCGTCAGCCGCACGGCACCACCGGTGACCACGATGACCACCGACATGACGAGCGCGGCGAGAGCGGCCCGCCGGACCGTCCGGGGATCCGGGGTCCAGCGTGCGGCGATGAAGGCGAGGGGGTTGCGCGCGGCGGACAGGGCGTCGGCGGGGGTCAGGTTCGGCACGGGGACCATCGTAGGGGGGTGCTTGTGCACGCGTTCACGAGGGTCCCCGGCGCCGGAGTACGGCACTCACTCCCAGCGGAAGAACTTCCCCGCCGCCCCCAGCCCCACAACAGCCCACACCCCCAGAATCCCCAGGTCCCCCCAAGGCATCCCCGCCCCGTGCTGCAACACATCCCGCAGCCCGTCCGAAAGGGCGGAGATGGGCAGCAGCCCCAGCACGTCCTGCACCCCCGACGGGTACTTGTCCATCGGCACGATCACCCCGCCGCCCACCAGAAGCAGCAGGAACACCAGGTTCGCGGCGGCCAGCGTGGCCTCCGCCTTCAGGGTGCCCGCCATCAGGAGGCCGAGGCCCGAGAAGGCCGCCGTCCCCAGGATCAGCAGCAGGAACACGGCGACGGGGTTGCCGTGCGGGGACCAGCCGAGGGCGAAGGCGATCGCTGTCAGCAGGATGATCTGGAGGATCTCCGTGACCAGGACCGACGCCGTCTTCGCGGTCATCAGGCCCCAGCGGGGGAGCGGGGAGGACGCGAGGCGCTTCAGGACGCCGTAGCGGCGCTCGAAGCCCGTCGCGATGGCCTGGCCCGTGAACGCCGTCGACATCACGGCGAGGGCCAGGATGCCGGGGGTGAGGAAGTCGACGGACTTTCCCTTGCCGGTGTCGACGATGTCCACCGAGCTGAACAGGACCAGGAGGAGGGTCGGGATGACGACCGTGAGGAGGAGTTGCTCGCCGTTCCGTAGGAGCATCTTCGTTTCCAGGGCCGCCTGGGCAGCGATCATGCGGGGGAGCGGGGCCGCCCCCGGTGCCGGGGTGTACGTCCCCGGGACGGTCGTCGTCACGCGCGCAGCTCCTTGCCGGTGAGTTCCAGGAACACGTCCTCCAGGGTGTGCCGTTCGACCGAGATCTTCTCCGGCATCACCCCGTGCTGCGCACACCAGGAGGTGACCGTGGCGAGCAGTTGGGGGTCGACCTTGCCGCCGACGCGGTAGGAGCCCGGGGTCAGTTCGGCGGCCGTGGAGTCGGCCGGGAGGGCCTTCAGCAGGGAGCCGACGTCGAGGCCGGGGCGGCCGGTGAAGCGGAGGGTGTTCTCGGCGCCGCCGCGGCACAGGTCCTCGGGGGAGCCATGCGCGATGACCTTGCCCGCGTCGATGATCGCCACGTCGTCGGCGAGCTGCTCGGCCTCGTCCATGTGGTGGGTCGTGAGGATCACGGAAACACCGTCCGAGCGCAGGTCCCTGATCAGGTCCCAGGTGGCCCTGCGGGCCTGGGGATCGAGGCCTGCCGTCGGCTCGTCCAGGAAGATCAGCTCCGGGCGGCCTACGACCGCCATCGCCAGCGCCAATCGCTGCTGCTGGCCGCCGGACAGGCGGCGGTACGTCGTGCGGCCGCAACTGCCCAGCCCCAGGCGCTCGATGAGCGCGTCCACGTCCAGCGGGTGCGCGTGCAGCCTGGCGATGTGGTGGAGCATCTCGTCGGCGCGGGCACCCGAGTAGACGCCGCCGGACTGGAGCATCACGCCGATTCTGGGGCGCAGCGCGGCGGACTCGCGGACCGGGTCGAGGCCCAGGACGCGCACCGTGCCGGAGTCCGGCTTCCGGTACCCCTCGCAGGTCTCGACCGTGGTCGTCTTGCCCGCCCCGTTGGGGCCCAGCACCGCGGTGACACCCGCATCGGCCACCAGGTCGAGGCCGTTCACCGCGGTCTTCGTGCCGTACCGCTTCACCAGGGCCTGGACCTGGAGCACGGGCTCACTTCGCATGGGCCCGAGTCTAGGTACGCGGCTCGCGCCTCAGGCGGGCGGGTGCGGGATCTCCCCCGGACGGGATCTCCTCCTCACGGGGGCGGTGCAGGGGCAGCCACCGTTCCGCGTACGCCACGGCGTCCGCCACCGGGAACAGCCGTGCGTCGGCCGCGCCCACCTTTCCCCGCACGACGGGACGGTCCCGTTCGAAGTCGTGGCCCAGTTCGTCGAAGCGGTCGGAGGTGATCGACACCTCGGTCACCGTCTCCCAGCCGTGCGGGCCGGGGCGGCCGACCTCGACCGGCGGGGACGGGACGCGGTACTCGGCGAGATGGAAGCTCGTGCACGCGTCGTAGCCCGCGCCGAGCAGCAGCACGCGCGCGTGGAGGGCCTCCAGGCGGGCCAGCGGGCTGCGCTCGCCGAGCCGGCAGTCGGTCGCGTGGCCGGCGACGATCTCGCCCGCGCGCGGGCCGAGCGCCGCGAACGACGTCTGCGGGTGCGCCGAGCGCTCGGCGCCGGGCCAGGTGCGGACGGTCTCCGGGAGCACGCCGACGCCTCGTGAGGGCGTGACGAGGGGGTCGTAGGACGGCATGGAGGTGCGGATGGTGTCCCACCACTCCTGGGGGACCGGCGGGTTTCCCCAGTGCGCCGGGTCCGATAGGTCGCCGGATTGGGTGGGGACCACCAGGGTGCCGTCCGGGGCGAGTGCGTCGAGGAGGCCCTGGACGACCGCCACGGCGCCTCCGCAGACCCATCCGAGTGAGCTCAGGGAGGTGTGCGCGAGGAGGGTCTCTCCGGGGCGGACGCCGAGCTCGCGCAGTTGTGCGGCGACTGTGTCCCGGGTGACAAGTGGGCCGGTGGGAGGGGGTGTGGGCATGGTCGTGGAGTGTCCTCGAAGGGGGTCGGTGGCGCCAGTGGACTGATCGATCAAAGATCGTTTTCGCAGGTCAGATTAGGTATGCCTAAGTGATGCACCGCACCGTCCATCCGCCGGGCGCGGGTTGCCTGCCTCTGAGGAATTACGCAACAATGGCGTTGTGAAAAACGTTGGCGAGGCTCCGCAGGAGGAACTCGCGACCGGTGAGCGGTCCACCCGCAACCGCGTCGCGCGCTCCATCCTGGACCACGGCCCGTCGACCGTGGCCGACCTCGCCGGCCGGCTGGGGCTGACCCAGGCCGCCGTACGCCGTCATCTCGACGCACTCGTCGCCGACGATGTCGTGGAAGCACGTGAGCAGCGGGTCTACGGAGCGCGTACGCGCGGTCGGCCCGCCAAGGTGTTCGCCCTGACCGACTGCGGTCGGGACGCCTTCGACCAGTCCTACGACAAGCTCGCCGCGGACGCGCTGCGCTGGATCGCGCAGCGTGAGGGCGGGGACGAGGCCGTCGTCGCCTTCGCCCGCGACCGCATGGCCGCCCAGGCCATCGCCTACCGCAAGGTCGTCGAGGCAGCCGCCCCGGAGAACCGCGCGGAAGCCCTGGCCAAGGCCCTGAGCGCGGACGGGTACGCTGCTACGGCGCGTAGCGCACCGGTCGGTGAGCAGCTCTGCCAGCACCACTGCCCGGTCGCCCATGTCGCCGAGCAGTTCCCGCAACTGTGCGAGGCGGAGACCGAGCTCTTCTCCCAGCTGCTCGGCACCCATGTCCAGCGACTGGCCACCATCGCCCATGGCGACGGCGTGTGCACCACGTTCATCCCGAAGAACTCGAATACCCCGAAGATTTCCAAGACCGTTTCCGATCCACCGCACGCTTCTGCACGTACCGCCGGGAGGAACCCCGCATGACGCTCCCCATCGAGGAGACCGCCCACCCCGAGCTCGAGGGTCTGGGCACCTACGAATACGGCTGGGCCGACTCCGACGTGGCCGGTGCCTCCGCCAAGCGCGGCATCAACGATGACGTCGTCCGGGACATCTCCGCGAAGAAGAACGAGCCGGAGTGGATGACCAAGCTCCGTCTCAAGGGCCTGCGCCTGTTCGAGAAGAAGCCCATGCCGAACTGGGGCTCCGACCTCTCCGGCATCGACTTCGACAACATCAAGTACTTCGTGCGCTCCACGGAGAAGCAGGCGGAGTCCTGGGAGGACCTGCCCGAGGACATCAAGAACACGTACGACAAGCTCGGCATCCCCGAGGCGGAGAAGCAGCGCCTCGTCGCCGGTGTCGCGGCCCAGTACGAGTCCGAGGTCGTCTACCACCAGATCAACGAAGAGCTCGAGGCGCAGGGTGTCATCTTCATGGACACCGACACCGCGCTGAAGGAGCACCCGGAGCTCTTCAAGGAGTACTTCGGGACCGTCATCCCGGTCGGTGACAACAAGTTCGCGTCGCTGAACAGCGCCGTGTGGTCCGGCGGCTCCTTCATCTACGTGCCGAAGGGCGTGCACGTCGAGATCCCGCTCCAGGCCTACTTCCGTATCAACACGGAGAACATGGGCCAGTTCGAGCGGACGCTGATCATCGTCGACGAGGGCGCCTATGTGCACTACGTCGAGGGTTGTACGGCGCCGATCTACTCCTCGGACTCCCTGCACTCCGCGGTGGTCGAGATCATCGTGAAGAAGGGCGGCCGCTGCCGCTACACGACCATCCAGAACTGGTCGAACAACGTCTACAACCTGGTCACCAAGCGCGCCGTGGCGTACGAGGGCGCGACCATGGAGTGGATCGACGGCAACATCGGCTCCAAGGTGACGATGAAGTACCCGGCCGTCTACCTGATGGGCGAGCACGCCAAGGGCGAGACCCTCTCCATCGCCTTCGCGGGCGAGGGCCAGCACCAGGACGCCGGCTCCAAGATGGTCCACATGGCGCCGAACACGTCGTCCAACATCGTCTCCAAGTCGGTGGCGCGCGGCGGCGGTCGTACGTCCTACCGCGGTCTCGTCGAGATCGGCGAGGGCGCCCACGGCTCCAAGTCGAACGTGCTGTGCGACGCGCTGCTCGTCGACACGATCTCCCGCTCGGACACGTACCCGTACGTGGACGTCCGCGAGGACGACGTGTCCATGGGCCACGAGGCGACCGTCTCCAAGGTCAGCGACGACCAGCTCTTCTACCTGATGAGCCGGGGCATGACTGAGTTCGAGGCGATGGCGATGATCGTGCGCGGCTTCGTCGAGCCGATCGCCAAGGAGCTGCCGATGGAGTACGCCCTTGAGCTCAACCGGCTGATCGAGCTGCAGATGGAAGGTTCGGTCGGTTAAGACCGGTCTTTCAGTAAGCAGCAAGCGAATTCTGACGCAGGAAAGAGAGCAGACCGACAGCCATGGCTGAGGCTCAGAGCATTCCGGTGGGGTCCACCACCGCCGGCGCGGTGGCAGTTGCCGCCGAGTCGACCGTCGCCACGCGCATGAGCGCGCCCCCCTCCTTCGACGTGACGGACTTCCCTGTCCCCCACGGCCGCGAGGAGGAGTGGCGGTTCACCCCGCTGGAGCGCCTGCGCGGGCTGCACGACGGCACCGCGGTCGCCACCGGCGACGGTGTGAAGGTCGCCATCGGGACCCCCGAGGGGGTCATCGTGGAGACCGTCGGCCGTGACGACGCGCGACTCGGCAAGGCGGGCACCCCGGTGGACCGCGTGGCCGCGCAGGCCTACTCGTCCTTCGAGAAGGCCTCGGTCGTGACCGTCCCCAAGGAGACGGTCCTCACCGAGCCGATCCGCATCGTCGTGCACGGCGAGGGCGGCGTCGCCTACGGCCACCAGGTCGTCGAGCTGGGAGCCTTCGCCGAGGCCGTCGTCGTCATCGACCACACCGGTGACGCGGTCCTCGCCGCCAACGTCGACTACATCGTCGGCGACGGCGCCAAGCTCACCGTCGTCTCCGTCCAGGACTGGGACGACAAGGCCGTGCACGTCGGCCAGCACAACGCCCTGATCGGCCGGGACGCCACGTTCAAGTCGTTCGTCGTCACCTTCGGCGGCGACCTCGTACGACTGCACCCGCGCGTGGCCTACGCCGGACCCGGTGGCGAGGCCGAGCTGTTCGGCCTGTACTTCACGGACGCCGGCCAGCACCAGGAGCACCGCCTCCTGGTCGACCACAACGTCCCGCACTGCAAGTCCAACGCCATCTACAAGGGCGCGCTCCAGGGCGAGGGCGCCCACGCGGTGTGGATCGGCGACGTGCTCATCGAGGCCACCGCCGAGGGCACCGACACGTACGAGATGAACCGCAACCTCGTGCTGACCGACGGTGCCCGCGTCGACTCCGTGCCGAACCTGGAGATCGAGACCGGCGAGATCGTCGGCGCCGGACACGCCTCCGCGACCGGCCGCTTCGACGACGAGCAGCTCTTCTACCTGATGGCCCGCGGTATCCCGGCCGACGACGCCCGCCGACTGGTGGTCCGCGGCTTCTTCGCCGAGCTGGTCCAGCAGATCGGTGTCGCCGACATCCAGGAGCGGCTGCTCGAGAAGATCGACGCGGAGCTGGAGGCGTCGGTCTGATGTCGGCCTTCGTCCGCGCCTGCGGCTTCGGCGAGCTGGAGGAGAACACCCCGAAGCGGGTGGAACTCGACGGCACGCCGGTCTCGGTCGTGAAGACGGAGGGGGAGGTGTTCGCGATCAACGACATCTGCTCGCACGCGAACGTCTCGCTCTCCGAGGGCGAGGTGGAGGACTGCCAGATCGAGTGCTGGCTGCACGGCTCCGCGTTCGACCTGCGCACCGGCAAGCCGTCCGGCCTTCCCGCCACGCGCCCCGTACCCGTTTACCCCGTAAAGATCGAAGGGGACGACGTGCTCGTCTCCCTCACCCAGGAGTCCTGAGGAACCCATGGCAACGCTTGAAATCCACGACCTGCACGTCACCGTCGAGGCCGACAACGCCACGAAGGAGATCCTCAAGGGCGTCGACCTCACCGTGAAGCAGGGCGAGACCCACGCCATCATGGGCCCGAACGGCTCCGGCAAGTCGACCCTCGCCTACTCGCTCGCGGGCCACCCCAAGTACACGATCACCGGCGGCACCGTCACCCTCGACGGCGAGGACGTCCTGGAGATGTCCGTCGACGAGCGCGCCCGCGCCGGCCTCTTCCTCGCGATGCAGTACCCGGTCGAGGTCCCCGGCGTCTCCGTCTCCAACTTCCTTCGTACGTCCGCCACCGCCATCCGCGGTGAGGCGCCGAAGCTGCGTACCTGGGTGAAGGAGGTCAAGGAGACCATGGAGCGCCTCTCCATGGACCCCTCCTTCGCCGAGCGCAACGTCAACGAGGGCTTCTCCGGCGGTGAGAAGAAGCGCCACGAGATCCTTCAGCTGGAGCTGCTCAAGCCGAAGATCGCGATCCTCGACGAGACCGACTCCGGCCTGGACGTCGACGCCCTGCGCGTCGTCTCCGAGGGCGTCAACCGCGTCCGCGAGACCGGTGAGGTCGGCACCCTGCTGATCACGCACTACACGCGCATCCTGCGCTACATCAAGCCCGACTTCGTGCACGTCTTCTCCGGCGGCAAGATCGTCGAGTCCGGCGGCGCCGAGCTCGCCGACAAGCTGGAGAACGAGGGCTACGAGGCCTACACGAAGGGTGGCGTATCAGCGTGACAGTGGCCCGCCAGGGGCTTTCCGGCCTCCTCGACACCGAGGCGCTCCGCAAGGACTTCCCCATCCTGGACCGCACGGTCCACGACGGTAAGAAGCTCGTGTACCTGGACAACGCGGCGACCTCGCAGAAGCCGCGCCAGGTGCTCGACGCCCTGAACGAGTACTACGAGCGCTACAACGCCAACGTCCACCGCGGTGTGCATGTGCTCGCCGAGGAGGCCACGGCGCTGTACGAGGGCGCGCGCGACAAGGTCGCGACGTTCATCAACGCGCCCAGCCGCGACGAGGTGATCTTCACCAAGAACGCCTCCGAGTCGCTCAACCTCGTTGCGAACATGCTGGGTTGGGCCGACGAGCCCTACCGCGTGGACCACGAGACCGAGATCGTCATCACGGAGATGGAGCACCACTCCAACATCGTGCCGTGGCAGCTGCTCTCGCAGCGCACCGGCGCGAAGCTGAAGTGGTTCGGCCTCACGGACGACGGCCGCCTCGACCTCTCCAACATCGACGAGGTCATCACCGAGAAGACGAAGATCGTCTCCTTCGTGCTGGTGTCGAACATCCTCGGCACGGTCAACCCGGTCGAGAAGATCGTGCGCCGCGCGCAGGAGGTCGGGGCCCTGGTCCTGATCGACGCCTCGCAGGCCGCGCCGCACATGCCGCTGGACGTCCAGGCGCTCCAGGCCGACTTCGTGGCCTTCACCGGCCACAAGATGTGCGGCCCGACGGGCATCGGCGTCCTCTGGGGCCGCCAGGAGCTGCTCGAAGACCTCCCCCCGTTCCTGGGCGGCGGCGAGATGATCGAGACCGTGTCGATGCACTCGTCGACGTACGCTCCGGCGCCGCACAAGTTCGAGGCGGGCACCCCGCCGATCGCCCAGGCGGTCGGTCTCGGTGCGGCCATCGACTACCTGTCGGCGATCGGCATGGACAAGATCCTCGCCCATGAGCACGCGCTCACGGAGTACGCGGTGAAGCGCCTGCTGGACGTCCCCGACCTGCGGATCATCGGCCCCACCACGGCCGAGGACCGGGGCGCGGCGATCTCGTTCACGCTGGGTGACATCCACCCGCACGACGTGGGCCAGGTGCTGGACGAGGAAGGCATCGCGGTCCGGGTCGGCCACCACTGCGCCCGCCCGGTCTGCCTGCGCTACGGAATTCCTGCGACCACGCGAGCGTCGTTCTATCTGTACTCCACGCCGGCCGAGATCGACGCACTGGTCGACGGCTTGGAGCACGTACGGAACTTCTTCGGCTGAGGGACGTGAACTGAGACCGTGAAGCTGGATTCGATGTACCAGGAAGTCATCCTGGACCACTACAAGCACCCGCACGGCCGGGGCTTGCGGGATGGCGACGCCGAGGTGCACCACGTCAACCCGACGTGCGGCGACGAGATCACGCTGCGCGTGAAGTACGACGGCGAGCAGATCACGGACATCTCCTACGAGGGCCAGGGCTGCTCCATCAGCCAGGCATCGGCCTCCGTACTGAACGACCTCCTCGTCGGCAAGGAGCTGTCCGAGGCGCAGAAGATCCAGGAGACCTTCCTGGAGCTGATGCAGTCCAAGGGCCGCACCGAGCCCGACGACGCGATGGAGGAGGTGCTGGAGGACGCGATCGCGTTCGCCGGTGTCTCCAAGTACCCGGCACGGGTGAAGTGCGCCCTCCTCAGCTGGATGGCGTGGAAGGACGCGACGGCCCAGGCCCTGGGCGGAGCCGACTCCGACGCGGAAAGGAAGACGGCATGAGCGACACCGAGACCATGGAGATCAAGCCCGCCTCCGAGGAGGAGGTCCGCGAGGCCCTCCTCGACGTCGTCGACCCCGAACTGGGCATCGACGTGGTCAACCTCGGTCTGATCTACGGCGTGCACATCGACGACGCCAACATCGCCACCATCGACATGACCCTGACCTCGGCGGCCTGTCCGCTGACGGACGTCATCGAGGACCAGGCCAAGTCCGCGACGGACGGCCTCGTCAACGAACTCCGCATCAACTGGGTGTGGATGCCGCCGTGGGGCCCGGACAAGATCACGGACGACGGGCGGGATCAGCTTCGGGCGTTGGGGTTCAACGTCTGAGCCTGCTGACTCACCGGGAACGGCCATACCTTTGGGGTATGGCCGTTTCTTTGCATCACATCGTCATCGACACCTACGACCTTCCAGGGCTCGCCCGTTTCTGGTGCGGGGTGCTGGACTGGCGGGTGTTGTCCGAGAAGGCGCGCGAAGTGGTCATCGGACCCGACGAGTTCGCGGGGACCGGCATCTGTTTCATGCCGGTGAGCGATCCGAAGACCGTGAAGAACCGGCTGCACTTCGACCTCGCGCCGGACGACCAGGAGACCGAGGTCGAGCGGATCCTGGCGCTGGGTGCGAGGCGGGTCGATGTCGGGCAGGGCGAGGCCGTGGGCTGGGTGGTGCTCGCCGACCCGGAGGGCAACGAGTTCTGTGTCCTGCGGCCCAAGGCCTCGCTGATCGCCTTCCGCGACGCGTCCGCCCCATTGGGCCCCTAGTCGAGCCCGGTCACCAGCCGGAACGCCGAGTCGGACCGGTACTGGCTGCTGTTCTGGTAGCGGTCCAGCTTGAGTTGGAAGTTCTGGTGGCGGAGGAAGCGGCCCGGGTAGTTGACCGACTCCAGCATCACCGCGCCGGAGAAGGACGACGGGCGGGGGCAGAAGGTGGCGTCCTGTTTGAAGAGGGGGGAGCCGTCGTTGCGTTCCGCGCGGAGGATGAAGTCGCGGTGGCGGAGGTAGGTGCCGTTGGCCGTCGTGAAGGAGTAACAGGAGCTGTTCGCAAGGCCCTTGACCACCTTGAAGGTGGAGGCGCGGCGGGCCGCGGTGGAGTTGGCCGGGTTGAGCTTGACGAAGTCGCCGCTCACCTGCCAGTAGCGGTCCGGGTAGTTGACCGAGCGGACCGACTTCCAGGCGGTGGAGGACGACGAGCCCGACGAACCCGAAGAGCCCGACGATCCGTGCGAGCCCGATGAACTCCCTTGGGACGACGTCGACTTGGAGGGGGACGGTGTCTTCGCCGAGGGCTTCGACGAACCGTGTTCCGCGGCGGCGGGCGACGTGGCGCTGCTCGGCGTCTTCGTCGAGGTCGGCTTGTGCCCGTCCGGCGTGGGCGTGCCCTGGTTCGACGGGGACGCGAACGAGAGCAGGCCGGGACCGTCCGCGCCGGCCGGGGTCGTCGAGTCCGCCTTCTTCGTACGTGACGTGTCGTCAGATTGCTGGTCCGTCACGACGATTGCCGTGACGCACACGACGATCGTGGTGACGGCGAGCACCCCGGCCAGATAGAGCCGGCGGGTTCCGGGGGCCCGGGAGCTGTCAGGGTTCCAGCCGTTCTCCCAGGGGGAGTTGGGGGAAGGTGAGGGTGAACTGTCTGGCATGCGCTGTTCCTCCAGCGGCGACCATGGCGACGGCCGTGACCGTGAGAGCCAGGTGTGTGAACGGTGAAACAGTAGTGGAGTGAGAGGCCTCCGAGCAGCCGTTTCAGTGAGCGGTTTCTACGAGATTCCGGGACGGTGGCGCGTGACGTGCTGGTTGTCGTGCTGGTTCTCGTGCGACGTATGGGACTTCACGCCTCATACCCGGTGCGCTTTCGCTGCCGGCTCGTCGACGGGTGGGGCAGAACAGAGGGGATGCGGAGGGATCGTGGACGAGGTGGTCGGCGCGGCCGGGGAAGCGTTGTGCTGTGCTGCGGCCGTTCGACTGGGCGGGGCCGCGCGCGTGTTGGCGGACCGGGCCGGGCTTTCCGATCGCTACGGCCTGGTCGCGGCGGGGGTGGACGGCATCGTGGCCTCCCTCGACGGTCAGGGTCGCGATGACAGCGTGTTGGGCAGGGCGTTCGGTGCGAACTGGAACCTGGACGCCAGATATCCCGCCGAGTTGCCGGGCGGGGCCTTCTTCGGGAAGTGGACGCAATTGGTGTTCGTCGCGCTCGTGCTGACCCGGCCGAAGCAGCGGCAGCTTGGTGCCATGCGGGGGTTGGACGCGGCCTTGGCGGCGGCGGCCACCTGGCCGTCGGAGGTCCGCGCCGGCTCCTTCACCCGGTTCGTCGACTTCGAGTCGGCCTGCCAGCAAGCGGCGGAGGAGCGGCTCCGAGAGGGCGGTCTGCCCGCTCTGTGGAAGCTGGCCGAGGCGCAGTCCGAGCACTGTCGCCGGGCGGCTGAGCTGCTCGTCGGATGACTCGGATGAGGATGACGGCGGCGAGTGCAGGCCCGCCGCACGGCCAACCCTGCGCACCCGTGTGGTACTTCGCGAGCAAGTCGGGCCCTCGGCCCAGGAGTCCGAGCGGCATCGCCCTCCGGGATCCGGGCGAACCCCACGCTCCCTGAGGGGCGTTGGCCCTCCTCCGTGTGCCCCACGTCAAGCGCCCGCCCCGCTCCCCGCGCCGGAGTTCAGGACCTGATCCGCATCCGTGCGGGCGCGGGTCGTCTCTGTGGGTCCCCTGTGTCAGCACTGTTATGTACACTCGTACACATGGGATTCCTGATGCTCCTCACGGCGATCGCCGCGGAGGTGGGCGGCACCACCGCCATGAAGTTCAGCCACGGCTTCAGCCGGCTGTGGCCGTCGGTCCTCACGGTCCTCGGATACGTGCTCTCCTTCGCGCTGCTCGCGCAGACGCTGAAGTCCATGTCGGTGGGTACGGCCTACGCGATCTGGGCGGGCCTAGGCACCGCCGCCATCGTGGGGATCGGGACGGTGTTCCTCGGTGAGGGGATGACCCTCGCGAAGGCCACCGGCATCGCGCTGATCATCGTCGGGGTCGTGGTCCTCAACCTGGGCGGCGCGCACTGATGGCCAAGGGAGGCACACACTGATGGCCCGGCGTTACGACCCCGAGCGGCGGCAGCGGATCATCGACGCGGCGATCCGGGTGGTCGGGGAAAAGGGCATCGCCGGCCTGAGTCACCGTTCCGTCGCAGCCGAGGCCGATGTTCCGCTCGGCTCGACGACGTACCACTTCACGACCCTCGACGAACTGATGGTCGCCGCCCTGCGCCAGGCCAACGAGGCCTTCGCCAAGGTGATCGCCTCGCGGGGTGGCCTGGAGGATCCGCGCACCGACCTGGCCGAGGAGCTGGCCGGCTGGATGGGGGAGTGGCTCGCGGGCGACCGCACGGGCGTAGAGCTGGAGTACGAGCTGTACCTGGCCGCCCTGCGCCGCCCCGCCCTGCGTCCCGTCGCCGACGAGTGGGCCCGCGACCTCGCCGACCAACTGGCCCGGCGTACCGACCCGGTGACCGCGCGGGCGCTTGTCGCGCTGATCGACGGGATCTGTCTGCAGGTGCTGTTGACGGACGCGGTGTATGACGAGGCGTATGCGCGGGAGGTGTTGGGGCGGGTGATTCCGCGGCCCGCGGAGGACTGAGGCATTTTCCCGCACCTCCCTGTGGACTCTCCGGCCCCCTTGCGAACTCTCCGGTCCTCACCGTCAACTCTCCGGCCCCCACCGTGCACTACTCCGGTCTCACCGTGAACTCTCCGGCCCCCACCGGGTAACAGGGGGCGACGCGACGGCATTCGGCACTGGTGGACCGTCGGCACTGATGAATCGGGGGAGCCCTGTGAGTGGACCACCGCCGGCGGCGGCGCCGGGCGGGGACGACGCGGAGGTCGTCGCCCGGTCGTTGGAGCAGCCGGAGTTGTTCGCCCTGCTCTACGACCGGTACGCGTCGGACATCCACCGGTACGCGGCACGGCGGTTGGGGGACGGCGCGGCCGACGACATCACCGCCGACACCTTCCTCGCGGCGTTCCGCGTCCGGTCGCGCTACGACCTGACGCGTGCCAACGCGCGCCCCTGGCTGTACGGCATCGCGGGCAACCTCATCGGCAAGCAGCGCCGTACCGAGGTACGGGCGCTCAAGGCGCTGGCCCGCACCGGGCGTGACCCCGTCGCCGCGTCCTGGGGCGACTCCTGGGTCGAGGACACCGACAGCCGGATCGCCGCGCAGGGCCCGCTCGCCGGTGCCCTCGCCGCGTTGTCGGCGGGCGACCGGAACGTGCTGCTGCTCGTCGCCTGGGCCGACCTCACCTACCAGGAGGTCGCCGAGGCGCTGGACATCCCGGTCGGCACCGTCCGCTCCCGGCTCAACAGGGCACGGCGCAAGGTGCGTTCGGCACTGGGCGCCGATCCCGCATTCGTGAACGACGCGGCGGAGGTGGCGTAGCGATGGACGAGATGACACGGGTGCGCGAGCTGCGCGCCGAGGCGCCGGCCCCCGGCCATGGGCGGCTCGCGGCGGGGCGTACGCGGCTGACCGAGGCGGCACGGACCAAGGAACGGCGCCAAGGGCTGTGGCGGCGGCGGGAGTTCGTGATCGTCGCGGTCGTGGCCGCGGTCACCGCCGTGGCCGTCACCGTCACCGTGCTGCTGGACGGGACCACCCCCGGCAGCCGGAAGGTGGAGCCCGCCGCCACGCCGAACGTGAGCCTGAAGGGGCTGCGTGCGGCCCAACTCCTGGAGCGGGCAGCCGAGTCGGTCGAGAAGGAGCCGGACGCCGCCGTACCGAAGGCCGATCAGTGGATCTACACCCTGCAGATGTCGGAGTCGCCCGATCCGGGGCTCGTGAGGGTGCTGGGAAAGGCGGCGAACGAGCAACCGGGCTGGATCCGGTACGACGGCAGCGCGATGGCCTCCCAGAATCCTGTCCCCAAGGGGCAGAAGTCCAAGCTCTCCATCACCAAGATGCATCTGGAGAACGGCGGTGAGGGCGACGACCGCTCGCCGCGCGAGCTGTACCGGGTGCTGGACGCGCTGCCCGCCGGCGCGCGGCAGACCCTTACGTTCCTCCGGGAGAAGAACGCCATCGCCGACGGCAAGGGGGCGACCCAGGCCGAGTCGGACTACACGGAGATCAGTGTCCTGCTGACCGCCGACGTGATGCCGTCCAAGGGGCTCGCCTCGCTCTACCGCGCCCTCGCGACCCTGCCCGGCGGGACGGTCGCCGACCACCTGGTGAAGGACGCCACGGGGCGCCGGGTGATCGCCCTGGGCTACGCCAGGGAGGACAACCCCAAGTCCGGTGAGTCCATGGCGGACCAGTGGCTGCTCGACCCGCAGACCTACCGGATCGTCGGCATGCGGATGGTCCAGGACGGCAAGGTCGTCGGCGGCAACTCGATCGCCGCGCGGGCCGTGGTGGACAAGGCCGGCGAACGCGGCTGACCCGGTACCCGAGCACGGGCGGCCCGCACTGCGAGGGGGTGCGGGCCGCCCGTCGTACGGCCGGGGGCGCGCGGATGTGTCGTTCTCTGAGACGCCCCGTGGACGAGTTGGTCCCGGCCGCCCCCGCCAGGTTAGGTTTCCCTCATGACCGACACGACCGCACCCCGCACCACCGGCGCCGTTGCCGCCGGGCTCGCCACCCTCGCCGCCGACGGGACCGTTCTCGACACCTGGTTCCCCGCGCCCGAACTGTCCGCCGAACCCGGGCCCGCCGGTACGGAGCGGCTGTCCGCCGAGCGTGCCGTGGAGCTGCTCGGTGACGGTGCGGCGAAGGCGATCGGCCCGGACGCCCGCCGGGGCGTCGAGGTGATCGCGGTCCGTACGGTCGTCGCCTCCCTCGACGACAAGCCGCTCGACGCGCACGACGTGTACCTGCGCCTGCACCTCCTCTCGCACCGCCTGGTCAAGCCGCACGGCCAGAGCCTGGACGGCATGTTCGGCTTCCTCGCCAACGTCGCCTGGACCTCGCTCGGCCCGGTCGCCGTGGACGACGTCGAGAAGGTGCGGCTGAACGCGCGCGCCGAGGGTCTGCACCTCCAGGTGACGTCCATCGACAAGTTCCCGCGCATGACGGACTACGTCGCCCCGAAGGGCGTCCGCATCGCCGACGCCGACCGGGTCCGCCTCGGCGCGCACCTCGCCGAGGGCACGACGGTCATGCACGAGGGCTTCGTCAACTTCAACGCCGGCACGCTCGGCACGTCGATGGTCGAGGGCCGGATCTCCGCCGGTGTCGTGGTCGGCGACGGCTCGGACATCGGCGGCGGCGCGTCCACGATGGGCACGCTGTCCGGCGGCGGCAACGTCCGCATCACCATCGGCGAGCGCTGCCTGATCGGCGCCGAGGCGGGCGTCGGCATCGCGCTCGGCGACGAGTGCGTCGTAGAGGCCGGCCTCTACGTCACCGCCGGCACCCGCGTCACGATGCCCGACGGCCAGATCGTCAAGGCCCGCGAACTCTCCGGCGCCTCCAACATCCTCTTCCGCCGCAACTCGGTCACCGGCAAGGTCGAGGCCCGCCCGAACAACGCGGTCTGGGGCGGCCTGAACGAGATCCTGCACAGCCACAACTAGCGGTTCGTGTAGGTGAGTCGAGCGCCTTTCCGTTCGCCGGGAGGGCGCTCGCTCATGTTCGTAGCGCCGCCGCGAACTCCGCCAGCGCCACGAAGTCCCCCTCGCGCAGCCCGAGTCGGGGATTCACGTGGTGCAGCAGCGCCGGGCCGGGATGGCGGGCGGTCACGAACACGCCGTCCGGCGCGCCCTGTTCGTCGTCCACCCAGGCGAACGGGCGGCCCTCGGCGTACGCCACGATCGCCTCCGTCTTCCAGTGCACCCCGTCGGGCCGCTCGGCGAACAGACGGTCGCCGAAGTCGACGTACGGCAACTCGGGCAGGCCGACGACCGGGGCGATCCACTCGTTCGCGGTGTCCATCCACGTGGTCGCCCAGCACAGGTCGTAGCCGAGGCCGAGGAGCGCCGGGCCGTGCGCGGGGTTCAGCCAGATCCGTAGGGGGCGGGGCCGGTCGTGCACGGGGACCCGGATCGTCGTGCAGCCCTCGGGGCGTCGTTCCGGCCGCGCGGCGTACGGGTTGAGGGGGCCGTCGACGTCGAGGAACAGCAGGGGGCGGCGGCTCATGCGGCCACCGTAGGGGAGTGGTCGTGTGAAGCGGGCGGAAATTTCTCGCGTCGGCAGGCATAGCCAGGCACCCCCGCGAGCGTCACAACCAACACAGAGGCGGGGCACGGGCTCCGCCGGGGGAAGAGAAGGTGACGATGAGTGCCGAAGGGCTGGAGGGTTTCCGGGACTTCGTGGACAACAGGTCGTCGGCCCTGCTGAAGACGGCCGTGCTGCTCTGCGGGGGAGACCTGCACGCCGGTGAGGACCTGTTGCAGAACGCCCTGGCCAAGGCGGCCGGGCGGTGGCAGCGGATCGACGAACCCGAGGCCTATGTACGGCGGATCCTCTATCGCCAGCAGGTCAGCCGCTGGCGACTGAAGTGGCGCAGGCGCGAGGTCAGTGTGGCCGAACCGCCCGAGGCGGGCGCGGGTGCCGACGCGGCGGCCGCGGCCGAACTGCGCCTGGTCATGCGCCAGGCGCTGGCCCGGCTCACCGCACGTCAGCGCACCGTGCTCGTGCTGCGCTACTTCGAGGACCTGCCCGAGGCCGACGTGGCCCGCCTCCTCGGCTGCTCCGTGGGCACCGTACGGTCCACCACCCACCGCTCCCTGGCCCGACTGCGCGTCCTCGCGCCGGAGTTGGCCGCTCTGGGCCTCGCCGACGTCGAGCTTCAGCCGTCCCGCGACTACTCACCCGTGGAGGTGCGTCCGTGAACGTCGAGGAACTCCTCCGCGACGCGCTGCGCGAGCAGGCCGCCGAACAGCCCCCGGCGGGACCGGGGTTCGCCGACTGGGTACTGGCCGTCCGCCGGCGCCGCCGCAACCGCAGGCTCGCGAGCGTCGCCGCCGCCACGGCCGCCGTGGTCGCCATCGCGGTGGCCGTGCCGCTGCTCGACTCGGGGAAGCACGACGTCCGTCCGTCGGGTGTCGTGGAGCCGGAGAGGGTCAGCGCCCACCCGAGCCAGTCGCCGCCGCGCGACCTGATCGCGGCCGGGAGCACGGCACTTGCCGCCTACTACGTTCCGACCACCGTCAAGCGGTCGGCCACGGAGGCCGTCTCCGAGCGCGCCTACTGGCTGCTCGACCGGAAGACCGGCAAGTACGTGAAGGCCCCCCGGTGGTCCGTCGTCGCCGTCGCCCCCGGCATGAAGACCGCCGCCGTCCTGGAGAAGACCCTGCCCGCCTCCCGGATCGGCCTGCTCGACCTGACCACCGGCAAGGTCGCGCGGTGGATCCAGGTCGACCACGGGGTCGCGGGGCTCGCGTTCTCGCACGACGGACGGCAGCTCGTCGCGACGACCTACGGCGAGAACCCCGACCAGATGGTCAAGCCGAAGGGCTCCAACGGCTGGAGCGGGAAGGAGCCGTCGAGCCGCACCGGCTTCTACGTCTTCGACGTGGGCTCCGGCAACGGATCCTGGAGCGAGGTCAAGCTCGGTGGCGACGCGAACGACCCCATGGGCGCCGGCTTCATCAACTCCCGCCAGGACTTCGCCCTCACCCGGGACGGCAAGTACATCTGGGCAGGGAACCCCATGGGCAACATCGGCAAGCAGTTCTGGGACCTCACGGGCGCCGCCAAGCCCGTACCGGAGAACGCGAAGTACCTGGTCTGGTACGTCGACGCGTGGAACTCGCCCAGCGGCAAGCTCGTCGCCGGTGACTTCGCGGGCGAGAAGTGGCGCACCTCGTCCTATGTCGTCGACGCCACGACCGGCAAGAAGACCGAGATCCACGGGCAGCAACTGCTCGCCTGGGCCGACGACAAGTCCCTCGTCGCGTGGGACATCGGGAAGGGGGCGAAGGAGAGCGAGTACCACCAGCGGCTGGTGCTGGTCACCATCGGCAGCGACAAGGAGGTACCGCTGAGCGGCTTCCGCAAGGACAGCGGCACCGACCCTGACAACAGCTCCGGACGATGGGAGCCCGTGTTCGCGGAACGCTGACCGGCCGCGTGCCGATCAGCCGGCCACGAACTCCTCGTACGCCGCCAGCAGCCCGTCGATCGCATCCCGGTCGGCGGGCCGCAGCGGAGCCCGGACCGAACCTCCGGGCAGGCCCAGCGAGTTGAGCAGTGCCTTGACCGTCACCGTGCCGGGCAGGCCTGCCGACATCATCAACTCGATGAGTGGTGTGGCGCGTTGTTGGAGGCGGGCGGACACGGGGGTGTCGCCCGCCTCGAACGCGTCGAGGATCGCCCGGAGTTGGGCCGGTACGACGTTCGCGACCGTACTGACATAGCCCACCCCGCCCACCGCGTACAGCGCGAGGATGTGCTCGTCGCAGCCCGTGTAGTACGCCAACTCCGTGCGGTCCAGCACCTTCTGGACGCCCAGGAAGTCGTACGAACAGTCCTTGACCGCGACGATCCCGGGGTGCTCGGCGAGCCGGATCATGGTCTCCGGCTCGATACGGGTGCCGGTGCGGCCCGGGATGTCGTAGAGCACGAGGGGCAGTCCCGAGGCGTCGGCGACCTCGCGGAAGTGTGCCTCCAGGGCGTCCTGCGGGGGCCTGCTGTAGTACGGCGAGACCACCAACACCGCGTCGGCGCCCGCCTTTTCGGCCTGTAGGGCGAGTTCCACGGTGTGCCGGGTGTCGAAGGTGCCGACGCCCGAGACGAGCGGGACCCGGTCGCCGACGGCCTCGCGGACGGCCGTGACGAGCGCCGACTTCTCCGCGTCCGTCGTGGTCGGCGACTCACCGGTCGTCCCGGACAGCACGAGCCCGTCACAGCCCTCCGACACCAGCCGCTCGGCGAGGAGTTGGGCACCGGGGAGGTCGAGTTCCCCGGCCTCGGTGAAGGGGGTGATCATCGCGCACAGGGCGCGGCCGAAAGGGGGCGGGGCGGAGCCGGCTGCGATCGTCATGGGAGTAGTCTCGGCAGAGCGATAGTGAAGCACCACTTAATTCTTCTACCGGGTATTGATAAGGGATGCTGCGGAATGGGTGACGCGGGGATGGCCGGCGAGGGCATGGGGGACACGGGAGGCATCGAGCGGATCGACCTCGGTGAGGTGCCGTACGAGGAGGCCGTCGAGCGGATGACCGGCTGGGTCGGGCGGCGCCGCGCCGGCGAGATCCCCGACCGCCTCGCCCTGCTCACCCACCCGCCCGTCATCACCTACGGCACCCGCACCCCGCCCGCCGAACTCCCCACCGGCTCCCCGATCCCCCTGGTCCCGGTCGACCGCGGCGGCCAGGCCACGTACCACGGCCCCGGCCAGCTGATCGGCTACCTGGTCCTCAACCTCCGCGAGCGCGGCCCCGGCGACATCGTGCGCCAGGTCGAGAACGCCCTGATCGACGCCTGCACCACCCTCGGTTTCGAGACGCTACGACGGGACACCCCGCCCGGCGCCCAGTCGTTGGCCGGCGTCTGGACACCGTCCGGCGCGAAGCTCGCCTCGATCGGCATGCGCATCCGGGGCGGTGTCACCAGCCACGGCTTCGCCCTCAACATCACCTCGGACCTCGCGGAGTTCGCCGCGTTCACGGCCTGCGGCCTGCCCGGGGTGACGATGACCTCCCTCGCTCAACTGGCCGCGCGGCAGGGCCGATCCGCTCCCTCGGAGGCAGACGTCAGGGACGCGGTGGCGAAGGCGTTGGGGGCGGCGTGACGAGGCGCGGCGACAGGGAGGATCCCGCACGCCACTACGACGACGGAGTCCCACTGGCCCGTTTCACCGACCGTGTGCTCGTCGTCTGCTCCCGCTGCGGAGGCCGCGCGCTCGTGGTCCCGCGCCCCGGTCTGCCCGTGCCCCGGTACGCCATGGAACTGCTGTACCAGCCACGCCGGTTGGCGTGCGCCGGCTGCGGGGCCGTCGCCGACCGGGAAGCCGACATGCGGGACAACGCCCTGGTCGGTGCCGAACCGGGCGGCACCGAGGACCCGTTCTTCCGGCGACCGCTCTGGCTCCAGACCCGTTGCGCGGGGCACATCCTGTGGGCGTACAACGAGGAACACGTCGATGCCCTCTCGGCGTACGTGGGCGCGCGGTTGCGCGAGCGGGGCAGGCTGTCGCCGACCCTGGCGATGTTCGCGCGGCTGCCGGCCTGGACGAAGACCGCCGAACACCGCGCCGAGATCCTGGCCGGCCTGAAGACCCTGCGCGACCTGGCCGGGCGCACGGCCCCTGCCGACCGCTCCGACGCCGCCCACGAACGCGGGGACCGTCCTCGCCGCCGGCGCAGCGTGTACTTCCGGAGCGAGCCCTATTAGGACGCCCGCTCGCACGTCACGTCTCAGGCCTCAGGGACCCATTCCACGGGAGGGGGCATGCGACTGTAGTGGGGGCCGCTGGTGCCGTACCGGGCGAGGTGCAGGATCTCGCCGCCGACCTGGAGTTCTGCCGGTGGAGGGTTGGGAACGGTGATCCGCAGGTGACGCCGGCCGTCGACAACGATGCTGTGCCGGGGGTGGTTCCGGCCGTCCGCCCAGCTCTGGGCCCGCTCGCGGGTCCACGGGTTCTGGAGGATGCGAGGGGCGGCCGGGTCGTGGGCGTAGCTGTTGAGGCTGCGCACCAGAGCTTCGCTGTAGACACCCTTGACCCGGAAGTTCTCCAGGTCGTCCGCGCGCACGACCATGTTGACGTACCGGCGGCCGTTGCCCCGGTGCCGGCCCACCGCATGCCAGCGACCCGAGCCAGGGTCCCAGCGCACGGGTGGGATCCACAGCAGGGCGCCCACCGGGAAGTGCTTCGTGCCGCGCTGGATGTCGAGACCACTCTCGCCGCGCACGGTTTCCCGCGCCACGTTGGCCACCAGGCACCAGCCCAGCAGCCCGTCCGGCGTCTCTTCCTCGGTGGGTTCCGTCTCTGTCACACCGAGAATCCTCCGCTACGGGACGGTACGCGATCCAGCGTTTATCGGCTGAGCCGACCGGAGCGAACGGGCGGCGACCAAGGCCCTATGTCCAATCGGCCCTTTCATGGGTCACCATGGCCAGGAAGGTCACCGGCGTGGGAAGTTGATCCACCCCTGGTCACGGGAGGCGTCATGAAGCTCGGCAAGGCACTGGCCACCGGAGTCGCCGAAGAGCGGCCGCGGATCCACGAGGAAGAGCTCGAACTCCCCGAGAGGATCGCGGAGTTCACGGAGGAGAAGGCGCCCGAAGAGGTACCGGCCGCCCGATGAGGCTGCGGCTCCCCGAGGAACGCCCGACGGAGCCGCCGACCGGATTCAAGATCGCCCACCCGGTGCTGTCCCAGGACGGCACCCGGGCCGGGTTCACCGGTGTGTCGCTGGGCGGCGCGCTGCCGTACGGAGTCGTGGCCGACGCGTCCTGCGTCTACGGCCGCCGCCACCGTTCGCCCGCGCGACGCTGCGACTGCGGCTTCCACTGTGTGCACGAACGGGCAGCGGCGGAAGCCCTGTTGTGCACCGCCGAGCACCGCGCGGCGGTCCTCCTCGACATCACCGTGCTCGGCACCTACATCCGCTTCGAACTCGGCTTCCGCTACGCCCGCCAGCGCGTCCGCACCGCCACCGTCGGCCCCTGCACCTGCGGCGCGCGGGCCGTCGCCCTCGCCGACGCCGGCTGGGGCAGGCCCGGTTGGCGCGCCCTGGCCGCCGCGTGCGCGGTCTGCGTGCGCGGCCGTACGTCCGTCTCGCTCGCCGCGTTCGCCCGGCTGGCCGGGGACGGGCTGCGGGTGGTGGCGGGGAGTGAGGGGGAGACGGCGACCGTCGACCCCGGTCTGCCCGAAGGGCTGGGCGTGCCCGAACTCGTCGCGGAGGCAGCCCTGTTGCAGGCGCGGCTCGACTGGTTCCAGAGCCGGTTGGCGCGTCTGGAGGGAGGAGAGGCGCAGAAATAAGGAGGCGAGGCGCGGAAACAGGGCGGGCCTTGACCTCAAGCTTGGTCGAGGTTGAAGGCTGCTCGGTACACACACCCGTGCCGAGCACCGGAGGCCCTCATGACCACCCGCCGAACCGACTCCCACCCCGACCTCTCCGACCCCCGCGTCGGCGCCCCCTTCTTCGGCACCTGGCGCGTAGGGACACCGCTGCGCCAACGGCAGTCCGTCGAGGCGATCGCCGGAGCCTGGGAGCGTCGCCCCTGGCCCGCCGATGGCCTCCTCGGCTACCACGTCTACACCGGCCACGACGCCTCCACCCTGCTGCACTACTCGCAGTGGACGGGTGAGCCGGCGTACGAGGCCTTCGTCAAGACCCGCCGCCAGGAACGCGTCGACGAGATCGACACCGCCGTACCGGGCATCGAGCGCCTCGGCCTCGGCCGCTACCGGCACTACCGCGGCGGAGCCGCCCCGACGGACCGGGAGGGACGCATCCCCAGGCGCGTCCCCGGATGCGTCGTGATCGTCGACATCGAGTTCGAGGGCCCCGACCCCGACCGTCAACGCGCCTGGGTGGACGCCGTGTTCGAGGCCCTGGAGAACGAACCCGCGCCGCACCCCGGCGGCATCTCCGCCCACTTCCACCTCTCCACCGACGGCACCCGCGTCCTCAACTACGCCGAGTGGGACAGCGCCCAGTCCCACCTGGACGCCCTCGCCGCCCCCGGCGACGGCATCGGCTCCGCCACCGCACTCTGGGAACGCGTCCAGACCTGGCCGGGACTGAAGAGCAGCACGGTCAGCCGTTACGACCACGCCCTCGGCCTCGTCCCCGACTGACCGGCGGAACCCGGCCGGTCGCGGAACCCGACCGGTCGGCGGAAGGCCCCCGCCGACAATCTCACCCGCCTGGACAAAAAAAGTGTTCGGTGAGACGGTGGACGCATGCTGGACGTCACCGTGATCGAGGACCCCGAGGCCGCCGCCGTCTCGCTGGACCCCATAAGGGCCCGGCTGCTCGCCGAGCTGGCGGCCGGACCCGCGTCCGCCACCATGCTGGCCGGCAAGGTCGGACTGCCCCGGCAGAAGGTGAACTACCACCTCAAGGCGCTGGAGCGGCACGGCCTGGTCGAGCTGGCCGACGAGCGGCGCAAGGGCAATGTCACCGAGCGGGTGATGCGGGCGACCGCCGCGTCGTATGTCATCTCGCCGCTCGCGCTCGCCGCCGTGCAGCCGGACCCGGACCGGTTCCGCGACCAGCTGTCCGCGCGCTGGCTGCTGGCGCTCGGCGCCCGGCTGGTGCGGGACGTCGGTTCGCTGATCACCGGCGCGACCAAGGCCCACCAGCGGCTGGCGACGTACGCGCTGGACGGCGAGGTGCGCTTCGCGTCCGCCGCCGACCGGGCCGCGTTCATCCAGGAACTGACCGCCGGGGTGAGCGCCCTCATCCGCAAGTACGACGCGGGTGACGCGCAGGAGGGACGCGACCACCGGATCATCGTGGCCGTCCACCCCACGGTCAAGGAACGGCCGCAAGCCCGGCCCGTCCCCGAACCGGACCCGTCCACCCCGGAGTTGGACCAGTAGGACTCAGGAGCCAGGAGCCAGTCATGTCCAAGGAATTCGAGATCGTCTACGAGTTTGAGGTCGACGCCACGCCGGGGGAGGTGTGGGACGCCATCACGTCCGGTACGGGCGGCTGGCTGTGGCCGATGGAGTTCGACGGGGAGAAGCGGGTCGGGCCCTTCGGGTCCACGCTCACGAACTTCGACCCGCCGCACCGGCTCACCGCCCTCAGCGAGGACGTCGGCTTCCCCACCCAGAGCCTCAACCAGATCGACGAGACCATCGAGCCCCGCGACGACGGCCGTCGCGCCTGGGTGCGGTACGTGCACAGCGGGATCTTCACCGACGACTGGGACAACCAGTACGACGGCGCGCGCAAGCACAACGCGTTCTATCTGCACACCCTGCGGGAGTACGTCACCCACTTCGCGGGCCGCCCGGTCGCGTTCGCCACGCTCGACGGCCCCGATGCCTCAACCGCCGCCGACGCCTTCGGAGTTGTCGGCCGGGCGCTCGGCCTCGCGGACGACACCGCCGAGGGAGCACGGGTCCGGGCGCGCGGGCCCGAGGGCCAACTCCTGGACGCCGTGGTCGACTTCCGCGACCCGTACTTCATCGGACTGCGCACCGACAGCGCGCTGATCCGCTTCTTCGGGCGCAACCACTGGGGCGCCCCGGTCGGCATCAGCGTCCACGACTTCGCCCCGGACGCCGACGCCAAGACGAACGAACTCGCCTGGCGGAACTGGCTGGACGGGGCCTTCGCCTGACCTGGTGCAAGTCGGCGAGACCCCGTCCAACCACCCCCCGTGAGCCCCCCGTGGCTCCCCGCAGGTGCTACGGCTGGAAGCGCAGCACCTGCGGGTCGTGGTCGCTGATCTGGTCGTTGAACTCCGAGTTGACGTGGACGCTGTCGTACTCGAAGCAGTCCTTGCGGATCGACGGGCTGATCAGGATCTGGTCCAGGACCTGCTGGTTGCCCTGGTAGTCGTACGTGTAACGCTCGTTCTTCGGCAGGGACTTGATCGCCGAGTACAGCTCGCCCTTGCCCTCGAGGATCTTCGCGGTGTCGGAGAACTCGAAGTCGTTCATGTCGCCGAGCGTGATGACGTCCGCGTCCTTCTGCGCGGCGAGGATCTCCTTGACGAAGGCGTTGACCGCCGTCGCCTGCGCGTGGCGCTGGGTCTCCGAGCTGCGGGTGACCGGCTGGTACTGCGCGGTCAGGGGCTGGTCGCCGCCTTTGGAGATCAGGTGGTTGGCGATCACGAAGACCGTCCTGCCCTTGAAGACGAACTCGCCCGCGAGCGGCTTGCGGCTCGCGCTCCAGGCCGCGTTGGCCGGGTCGATCCGGCCCGGGGACGCGGTCAGTTGGGCCTTGCCGTGCACCTTGGTGACGCCCACGGCAGTCGTGGAGTCGCCGCCCGCGCGGTCGGTGAAGGAGACCCGCTGCGGGTTGAACAGGAACACCTGGCGGATGTTGCCGCCGGGCTCGCCGCCGTCCTGGTCGTTGACCGGGTTGATCGAGCGCCAGTCGTACTTCGGGCCGCCCGCCGCGACGATCGCGTCGATCAGCTTGTTCACCGTGACGCTCGCGTCGACCGTGCCGTCGTCCGTGGCACCGTTGTTGTCCTGGATCTCCTCCAGGGACACGATGTCGGGGGACTGGAGGTTGTTCACGATCGCGGCGGCGTGCGCGGCGAAGGTGCCGTCCGAGGGGTCGAGGTTCTCGACGTTGTACGTCGCCACCGCGAGCTGGTTCTTCGACTGCTTCTTCGTCGTCTCGCGCTTGAGGCCGCCGCTCTTCACGGTGCCGATCTCGTTCGCGACGAGGGTGTAGCCGCCGTACTGGTTGAAGTCCAGCGGGCCGGCGGTGGTGCCGGTGAGCTTGTCGCCGACGTTGACGACCGGGAAGTCCGCCGTCGCGCCCAGGGACTGGATCTGGAGGCGCCCGCCGTTCTGCGCGTCGTAGGAGCCGTAGATCGTGCCGCCGCGCTTGGTGGCGTTCTCGTGCGGCTTCACCGTGACCCACAGCTCCGCGTACGGGTCGGTCGCGGTGACCACGCGTGCGTCGGAGACCTGGACGTTCATGCCCTCAAGGGACTCGTAGTAGTCCAGGGCGTACTTCTTGGGCTGGAGCGCGAGCGCGTTGATCGAATTGCTCGCGGCGGTGTCTCCCGCCTGCGTGTACCTGCTCGGCACGGACCGGTCGCTGATCACCGTGGCGGCCGGTACGGCGTTGCCGCTGGAGACGACGGTGACCGTCGGCTTGGTGATCTCGGTCAGCGACTGGTTGCCCGTGGCGGCACCGCCCGGTACGTACTCGGAGACCGTGCCGGAGACGGTGACCGAGTCGCCGACGGCGACCTTCGGCGTGGAGCTGGTGAAGACGAAGACGCCCTCACTGGTGGCCGGGTTGTCGTCCGGGGTCGCGTCCTGGAACCAGAACCCCTTCGACGAGCCGTACGTACGGACGCCCGTGACGATGCCCGGTACGTCCGCGACCTTCTGGCCGGCGTACGGGGACACCCGGGTCGTGCCCTGGATGTCGTGGATGCGCACGCTGTCGGCGTGCGCGGGCGAGGTGAGGACGATCGTGGACGCCACGGAACAGGCGGCGGCGACGGTCAGCGCGGCGAGACGCGCGGAGGACTTGCTCGGCAACGGGATCCCTCCGGGGACATGCATGAGTGCCGGGACGAGGGTGATGGAACGGGAACAGGTAAGACAGGTGATACGGCGGTGGGAGCCGCGAACCGGTGGGGCGGTGGCGACGCGCGTAGAACATACCCGGATCGGGTGTCCATGACATTTCTACGCGCGTCAATCTCATTGCGGAGTCACGCAGTTGTCAAGGTTTCGGCCATGTACTCCTCGTGGCCGGAACGTGAACCGGGCGGCATGGGTCGAAATCCGTCTAGGCTGAGCGGCTGAGTCGTGTGTCGTGTACGGCCGTCGTACGGCCTTCGAGGCGCCCTAGGAGAACCCACCGATGTCAGACAGCTCCCCCCTGCCGCCGGTGCGGCTGCACTCCGAAGCGGAGCTGGCGCGCGACGCGCTGTCCACACCCCTGCTCGCCCGCGCGGTACTGCTCGCCCGCTGGGCGGGACCCGACACCCGGATCGACGCCGGTGGCGGCCTTGTCGACGAGCAACTGCCCGCCGCGGCCGAGGCCCTCGGGCTCACCGGCGACGACGCCGCGGCCGACGCGAGCGAGGCCTGGCGGGTCGCCGTGGACACCGGGCTCGTCGAGATCGTCGACGAGGAGGAGGGCACCGTGGCGGCCGGCGAGGAGCTGGCACAGCTCACCTCCGGCTCGCCCGGCGATGTGCTCGCGGTGTGGCTCGGCGCCCTCGACACCCTCCTCGCGGACGCGAGCGTGCCCGATCTGGACGGTCTTGTCGACGCCGTGGACGAGGGCGGCGAGGTCGATTTCGCGTCACTCGACTGGGACCCCGAGGCGGAGGCCGAGTTCCTCGACGGCGTCCTCGGCAACCTCTATCTGCTCACCGTCAACGAGGACGGCCCCGGCGACGGTCCCGTCCCGCTGCCCGCGCTGGCCGCCTCCATGATCGTGCCCAGCGACATGGGCGAGCCCACCAACGACGTCCTGGAACAGGTCTCCGACGCGATGATGCGCCTCGACGACCAGTTCCGGCTTCTCGAACCGGTCGGCATCGTCGAGTACCAGCCCGTCGACGAGGCCCTCATGGCCGACCTCGACGAACTGACGGACGGACCCGCCGCGCCCGTCGACGAGACCGACGTCACCCGCTACGGCATGGTCCGCCTCACCCCCCTCGGCCTCTACGGCCTGCGCGCCCGCCTCCTCGAAGCCGGCTTCGCCGCCCCCGCCGTAGGAGATCTCGCGGACAAGGGCGCGGACGCGCTGCTCGACGGGACGTCGACGTTCCCGCAGGGGGCCGCGCGGGCCGAGACCGAGCAGTGGCTGGCCCGCCGTGAACCCCTCGCAGCGGCACGGGACTTGCTCGCCGCGGCCCGCGGCGCCGACACCGGTGCGCCGCTACGACGGCTGCTGTGCCAGCAGGCGCTCTCCCTCGTCGGCGGCGAGGCCGAGCCCGCGCTGCGCGAGGTGCTCGACGACCCCGAGCTGGGCGGCCTCGCCCGCGTCTGGCTGAGCGAGCACGGCGCGAGCGACGTCCCCGCGCCCTCCGAGGACCTGGTCTTCTGGCTGACCGTCGACACGGTCGCCGCGCAACTCGCCGCCGAGGGCAACTCCGAGGAGCTGCAAGCCCTGGTGGAGGGCCTGGCCCAGCAGCACAACGGGTTCTTCGCGGCGGCCTGGCGGGTCGACCATCCGGCGACCGCGGACGTCCTGGAGGCGATGGGCCGCCTGCACCCGGACAAGCGGATCGCGAAGGAAGCGCGGAAGGCGGCGTTCAAGGCGCGTTCCCAGCAAGGAAGTTGAGACATGCTGGAGGGGTGTGGGGAGGCCGGCCTCCCCACACCCCTCCAGCTCACCGCCTCAGCAGTGGTAGCTCGTCGTGTGCTTGAACGACGAGGTGTCCCCGTCGAAGCCGTACGTGCCCCGGTAGGCCGGCGGGTTCTGGAACTCGCCGACGAGGGTCATCGCGTGGGCATGGGCGCCCTGGCCGGTGCGCTTCGCGTCGAGGCGGATCGTCTCGCCCATGAAGCCGCCCGTGATGTCCCAGGGGGCGCCGCTGATGCCGGAGGTGATCTGACCGCCGGTCACGACGTGCGGGTAGGTGTTGGGGTTGTACCGCACCTCGATGGCGAAGGTCATCGACCCGTTGTGCAGCTCCAGTTGAGCGGATGCGGAGACCGCCTCGGCGGACATGTCCTGCTCGGAGGCGAACGCCTCGTCACGCGTCTTGACTTCCGCGCCCTGGGGATTGTGGAAGCGGTGCTCGGAGCCGGTGTGGCCCTTCTGCCGCTTGGCCTGCGTGGTCATGCTGATTCCCTCTTCCGGTACGGGTGTTGAGCGACCGTTACGGATACTGAGTGACCGTCAGGCCAGCTGCTCGGCGATCTCCACCCGCAGCAGTGCGCGGACGTTCTCGATGTGGTTGGCCACGGTGACGACCGAGGAGCCCGCGAAGAGCAGACCGGTCGCGACGTCGTCGAGGGAGGTCACCAGCGAACCGGAGTCGCCACCCGCCGAGATGCACGTCGTCAGCACCTGGTCCATGAACCGGGCCGTGCCCGCCGTGCCGTAGCCGACGTCGATCGTGACGTCGGTCGCGATGATCCGGCCGAAGCTGATGTTCGTCGTACGGCCGGTCTTCTTCACCAGGTCGCCGACCGAGACGTTGGCCTTGCGCCGCCAGGCGCGCGGCGCACCGCTGAAGTGCTGCTCACGGGTGGCGTCCTGGAAGTCCACGGCGCCGAGCGCGCAGTCCACCACGTTGTTGTGCCGCTCCACCGGGATCTGCGGAGCGAACTGGATCGGGATGAACCGGTCCAGGATCGCGAGGCGGTCGTCCGGGTCCGTGCCGCCGTCGTACGCGCCGGGCTGCAGGATCGGGCTGCCCTGCTGGGCGCGGTTGCAGTCGGCCAGCACGTGGTTGTTGGAGAGGACGTAGAACCTCGCCGGTGTGCCGAGGCCGGGACCCGGCGGGTCCACGGAGGCGCCCGGCAGGAAGTCGTACACCACGCTGCCCAACGTGCCCGCGGTCACCCGTACGTTGCCGATCGAGACGCCTGAACGGGCCGGGCGCATACGGCGCTTGAGCTGCTGCGGTTCGAACTGTCCGAGCCCGCCGAGCTCTTCCAGCAACGGCTGCGCGAGGCCGGCGAGTTGCTCGGCCGTGCTGCCGTCGCTCCGGTAGGAGGTACCGCGGTCCTCGGAGCGGCCCGGGGTCCTGCGTTGCTGCTGCTGACGCTGGGCGGCGACATGGCCGACCGCGACGACGTCGGTGGGGGTGCCGTCGTCCATCGTCCGCGGGATGACATCCCGCTCGGGGAGCTGGGACTCCGGCACCTTCTGGGTCACGAACACCAGCACGGCAGCTTCGCCCGTGGCCTGTCCGTCGATCCACTTCACGCCATGGCCGAAGCCGACGACGTTGGCGAGCGGCGTCTGCGGCCGCAGGAAGTCTGAATTCGCTTGCCGGCGGGAGCTGTCACTCAGCTGGCCACCGGTCGGTCCTCGCATCATCTCGGGCTGGCTCACGCCAGACCACCTCATCGGGTTACGGCTCTTGGTCCCTTATGGCTGCTGCGATCGCGCCTTCTCGAAAGGGCCGTTCAAGGGGCACTTCCCGCTCACACGGGCCGGATTCGTGAACCGGGCCTCCGCGGTGTGCTCTTCAGGTCTATGGCCCGGGGGCAGGCAGAGTCAAGGCAATCTGAAATGAATCACGAATTTCGTCCCGATCCATACTTTCCGTCCGCTACACGCCCTTTGACCTTGCTTTCGAAGCGCCGCCCGGTCAATTCTTCCGGAGCGGAGGACTTTTGGGTTTCGTGGGGGAGTACATACGGATTCATGGAAGAGAGACTGGTGATGTCGCTCGGTGTTCAACTCCCGTTCAGACATGGACGGGAGCGTTGCGCCGACCGAGGTCCGCCACCCTCCACGGCACACCCACCGTCACAGGAGACACCATGTCGCTCACCCGCAGGGATTTCACCGCAAAGTCCGCGATGACCGGTGCCGGGGTCGCGCTGGCGGGCAGCGTCGGCGCCCTCGCCACCGCGCCGAACGCCCTCGCGGCCACCGACACCGAGGAGTCGGCGGCCGAATACGGCCACGGACACGGCGGGCACGTCGGCGTCGGCTACGGACCGCTGATCGCCGACCCGGACGGCCTCCTCGCACTGCCCGCCGGCTTCAAGTACCGCGTCATCACCTACTGCGGGAAAACCAAGCTGGAGTCGGGCGAGTTCACCCCCTCCAACCACGACGGCACGTCCACCTTCGACGGCCCGCGCGGCGCCACCCTCCTCGTCAACAACCACGAACTCGCCGGCCCCCGCGCCCAGTGGCCCCACCCCGTCCCGCTCACCGAGGGCCTCGTCTACGACCCCGCCGGGGCCGGCGGCTGCACGGTCGTCGAGGTCCGCCGCGACCACGTCGCCGAGTGGGTCGGCATCGCCGGCACCGTCACCAACTGCGCGGGCGGCAACACCCCTTGGGACACCTGGCTCACCTGCGAGGAGACCGAGGACAAGGCCGGCACCAACGGCTTCACCAAGGACCACGGTTACGTCTTCGAGGTCGACCCGGTGGACCGTCGCGCCAACCGAAACCCCAAGCCCATCAAGGCACTTGGCCGCTACGCCCACGAGGCCGTCGTCGTCGACCCCAAGCGCGGCCACCTCTACCTGACGGAGGACGCCTCCGGGCCGAACGGCCTCCTCTACCGCTGGACCCCGCCCGAGCACTTCCACCACGGCCGCGGCAAACTCCGCACCCTCGCCGACGACGCGGGCGTCCTCCAGGCCTTCAAGTGCTTCGACTCCGGCGGCAAGTTCGTCGACGACCTCTCCCGCGCGACGAAGATCGGCACGGTGTACGGCGTCGACTGGGTCGACGTCCCCGACCGCGACGCGAAGACGACCTCCGTGCGCAAGCAGTTCGCCACCGGCGAGATCACCCGCGCCCGCAAGCTGGAGGGCATGTGGTGGGGCGACGGCGGCGCGTACATCGTCTCCTCGTTCGCCCGCACGGAGAGCCCCGTCCAGCACGACGGCGCCGTCTGGTTCTACGACCCCAAGCGCCGCACCCTCACCCTCAAGGTCCTGATCGGCGTCAACCCCGACCCGTCCGTGGACGGCGCGTTCGACGGCCCCGACAACATCACCGTCTCTCCCTACGGCGGCCTCGTCATCGCCGAGGACGGTGAAGGCATCCAGCACCTGTTCGGCGCGACCGACAGCGGCCGCACGTACCCGATCGCCCGCAACGAACTCAACATCGGCACCGAAGAGAAGCCGGAATACAGCGAGTTCACGGGCGTGACGTTCTCGCCCGACGGCAAGACCCTGTACGCGAACATCCAGAGTCCGGGGATCATGCTCGCGATCACGGGGCCGTGGAAGCGGCAGAAGCGCGGCTGAACTCCCGTACGCATTTAATTGGTTGGCCCCTCCAGAGCTGTGCCTCCTACTCTGAGATCACAACAGCACGCACCTCCCGGTGCGCAGGCGGCGGTTACTTCGTTGCAACCGAAAAAGACACCGCAGCCGTTCTTGATCTCGGGAGGCGCAGCTCATGGTGGGTGCCCGGTGCGCAGGCAGCGGATACTTCAGGGATCCAGTCCGTAGCGATACGGGTGCGGGTTCAAATCCCGTCATCGACCCAGGTTGATGTGGCGGAACGGAAGACGCGCTGGTTTATAGGTCCCGTCGCCGACTCCGATCTCGGGCGCCCACCATTGCCGCGCTCTCCCTCCGAAACAGCAATGAATTCGGGGGAATTCAGCATGTCGCGATTCAACAGGAAGACCGCCCGCGCGCAGCCCGTTTCCCGTGTCACCTCCACCGGTCGGGTACTCCGCACCTACGAGGGCGGCCGTGGCCGTGAGCGGGACGCACGCTCCGAGCTCTTTCTGCTCGCGATCGCCAACTTCGTCTCCCAGCAGACCTTCTACGAGTCCGGCGCCGACCGCGACGACCGCTTCGCGACCCTCGTGCGCGAGCTCGCCGTCACCGACCCGGCCTGGACGGCCGGCCTCCTCGGCTGGCTGCGCGGCGAGGGCAACCTCCGGACGGCCTCCATCGTGGGCGCCGCCGAGTACGTGAAGGCCCGCCTCGACGCCGGCGCCACCGACGGCCCCTCGAACCGGCGGGTCGTCGACTCCGTACTCCGGCGCCCGGACGAGCCCGGCGAGCTGCTCGCGTACTGGACCGCGCGCTACGGCCGCGCCATCCCGAAGCCCGTCAAGCGCGGTGTCGCCGACGCCGTACGACGTCTCTACGGCGGCACGTCGCTGCTGAAGTACGACACCGCGTCCAAGGGCTACCGCTTCGGCGACATCCTCAACCTGGTGCACGCGGCGCCGGACCCGGACAAGGCGTGGCAGGGCGAGCTGTTCCAGTACGCGCTGGACCGCCGGCACCACCCGGACACCGCCGTACCGCCCGCGTCGAACCAAGTCCTCACCGCGCACCGCGAGTTGATGGCGCTGCCGGTCGCACAGCGGCGCGCGGTCGTGACGGCGGCCGACGGTGCCGAGCGGCTCGCGGCGGCCGGGATGACGTGGGAGGCGCTGGCCGGCTGGCTCCAGGGCCCGATGGACAAGGCGGCCTGGGAGGCCGTCATCCCCTCCATGGGTTCGATGGCGCTCGTCCGCAATCTCCGGAACTTCGACGAGGCCGGGGTCTCGGACGAGGTCGCCGAGCAGGTGGCGGCGAAGATCAGCGATCCGGCGGAGGTCGCGCGCTCGCGGCAGTTCCCCTTCCGGTACCTCGCCGCGTACCAGCACGCGCCCTCGCTGCGCTGGTCGTACCCGCTGGAGCGGGCGCTCGGCCACTCGCTGGCCAACGTGCCCGCGCTGCCGGGCCGCACGCTGGTGCTCGTGGACCGCTCGGGTTCGATGTTCTTCTCGCGGCTGTCCGACCGCTCGGAGCTCAACCGGGCCGACGCGGCGGCGATCTTCGGCACGGCGCTCGCGCTGCGGGCGGCGGACGCGGACCTCGTCGAGTTCGGCACCACGAGCAGGCGCCTGGACTTCGCCGCGGGCGAGTCGGTGCTCAAGATCCTGGACCGCTTCGGCGACCTGGGCGGCACCGACACCACCTCGGCGGTCCGCTCGCACTACCGGGGCCAGGACCGGGTGCTGATCATCACCGACGAGCAGTACGCGTACAGCCGGCACGGCGACCCGGCCGAGCAGGTACCGGTCGGCGTGCCGGTCTACACCTGGAACCTCGCCGGGTACCGGGCAGGCCACGGCCCGTCCGGCAAGGCCGACCGGCACACCTTCGGCGGCCTCTCGGACGCGGCCTTCCGGATGGTGCCGCTGCTGGAAGCGGCCCGGGACGCGGACTGGCCCTGGGCCGTCTGAGAGGCGAGGCGTGGCCCGCACTTCTACGGGGGGTGCGGGCCACACCCTTGTCCGACGGAAGATTGACATCTAACATTTCAATTTATGAACGCCCTCCAGCCCGTCCCGCGCACCCTCCTCCGGGACCGCGCCTACGAAGCGATCCGCGACGCCATCGTGGCCGGGGAGATCGAACCCGGTGCGGTGGTGCGGGACGCCGAGCTGGCGGAGCGGCTCGGGCTGTCGCGGGCGCCGGTGCGGGAGGCGTTCTCGCGGCTCGTCGACGACGGGCTCCTGGAGAGCAAGCCGCAGAGCTACACGCGGGTGACTCCGGTGGTCGCCGCCGACGTACGGGACGCCGCCGCCGTGGTCGGTGCCCTGCACGAGTTGGTGACGCGCGTCGCGGTACCCCTCCTGCGGGACACGGACGTCGACGTGATGCGCGCGGCCAACGACCGGTTCGCCGCGGCCGTGCACGCCGGTGACGTGGACGCCGCGCTGCGCGCCGACGACGAACTGCACGACGTCCTGATCCGCGTCAGCGGCAACCGCGCCGCCGCCGCGACCGTCGCCCGCTACACCCCGCTCATCCGCCGACTGGAGCGACGACGCTTCGGCGAGGGCGGCAACTGCCGTTCGGCGGGCCTGCACGAGCGCCTCATCGAGGCCTGCGCCGCCGGTGACGTGGACGACGCGGTCCATGTGACGGCGGAGATCTGGCGCGGCCTCGAAGGCCTCGCCGACCTCGACTGACCAGGCCTCCGACCGGCCCGCCGGCTGACCCGAGCCCCCCGACCCGCGTCCCCGACCCACCCGGGAGAACCCCCATGTCCCTTTCCTCGTACGACCGTTACCCCCTCCTCTTCGGCCCCTCGCCCGTCCACCCGCTGGAGCGCCTCACCGCGCACCTCGGCGGCGCCGCCCTGTGGGCCAAGAGGGAGGACTGCAACTCCGGTGTCGCGTACGGCGGCAACAAGACCCGCAAGCTGGAGTACCTCGTCGCCGACGCCCTCGCGAAGGGCTGCGACACCCTCGTCTCGATCGGCGGCGTGCAGTCCAACCACACCCGCCAGGTCGCGGCCTGTGCCGCCCGCGCCGGACTCAAGTGCGTGCTGATCCAGGAGAGTTGGGTGGAGTGGCCCGACTCCGTCTACGACAAGGTCGGCAACATCCTGATCAGCCGACTCGCCGGAGCGGACGTACGCCTGGTGAAGGCCGGGTTCGGCATCGGCTTCAAGGAGAGCTGGGAGCAGGCGCTGCGGGAGGTCGAGGAGAGCGGCGGCAAGCCGTACGCCATCCCCGCCGGCGCCTCCGACCACCCGCTCGGCGGCCTCGGCTTCGCCAACTGGGCCCACGAAGTCGCCCAGCAGGAACAGGAGTTGGGCGTCTTCTTCGACACCGTGGTGGTGTGCTCGGTGACCGGCTCCACCCAGGCCGGCATGGTCGCCGGGTTCCGGTCGATCGAGGAGGCGGGCGGCCGCGAGCGCCGGGTGCTCGGCATCGACGCGTCGGCGAAGCCCGCCGAGACCCGCGAGCAGGTGGCCCGTATCGCGCAGGGCACCGCCCAACTGATCGGCGTCAAGCGCGAGTTGACCCTCGACGACGTCGAGCTGGACGACCGCTACCACGCCGGAATCTACGGCATCCCGGACGAGACCACCCTGGAGGCGATGCGCCTCGCCGCCCGCACCGAGGGGATGGTCACCGACCCCGTCTACGAGGGCAAGTCCATGGCCGGGATGATCGACCTGGTCGCCCGCGGCGAGATCGCCGCCGACTCCACCGTGCTCTACGCCCACCTCGGCGGACAGCCCGCGCTCAACGCGTACAGCGCGCTGTTCTAGGGAGCCTTCGCGGCAGCGTTCTCGGCCCTCCCAGTCCTCTCGGCCTTCCTGCCGGTGATCACGAACGCCGACACCAGCAGCGCGGTCAGGGCGATCAGCGCGGCGACATCGAACGCCCGGGCCGAGCCGTGGACGAGGATCTCGGACGGTGACCCGGTCGCGTGCCGGGTCGCTGTACCGAAGACCGTGACCAGGATCGACAGACCGAGGGTGCCGCCGAGCCACTGCAGGGTCTGGAGGAGGCCGGACGCCGCGCCTGCCTCGCGCGGCTCGATGCCCGCGAGGATCGTCACGTTGAGCGGCATGAAGCTGAGGCCGACGCCCACGCCCAGCAGGAGCAGCGGGCCCAGCAGACCGATCGCGTAGCCGTCGTCAGGGCGGAGTCGCGACAGCCACGCGGCCGAGGTGACGAGCAGCGCCATGCCGGTGAGCAGGACCGGCTTGGCGCCGAAGCGGGCCAGCAGACGCGGTACGAAGCGGACGACCGTGAACATCGCCAGGGTCATCGGCAGGAAGGCGAAGCCCGCGCGCAACGGGCTGTAGTCCAGGACCCGTTGGCTGATCAGGGTGAGGAAGTAGAACGCGCCGAACATGCCCGCGGGCAACAGCAGGACGCCCGCGTAGCCGCCCGCGCGGTCGCGGTCGGCGAACAGACGCGGCGGCATGATGGGTTGGGCGGCGCGGGACTCGACCAGTGCGAAGCCCGCCAGCAGGGCCGCCGCCGAACTGAACCCCAACTGCGCCTGCGGGTCGCCCCAGCCGTCCGACGAGACCCGGATGAACGCGTACACCAGCGAGGTCATCCCGGCGGTTCCGGTGAGCGCGCCCGCCGCGTCGAACTTCCCTGCGTGGCGCGGGGTTTCGGTGACGAAGCGGGGGAGTGCGAGGGCGACCGCGGCGCCGATCGGCACGTTGATCAGCAGGGCCCAGCGCCAGGACGCCCAGGAGGTGAGCATGCCGCCGATGACCAGGCCTATCGAGGCGCCGATGCCGGCCATGGAGGCGTAGATGCCGAGCGCGTGGTGACGGCGCGGGCCCTCCGGGAAGTTGGTGGTGATCAGCGCGAGGGTGTTGGGTGCGATGAGTGCGGCGCCCACGCCCTGGAGCGCGCGGGCCGCGAGCAGCCAGGCGCTGTCGGTGGCCAGTCCGCCGAGCAGGGAGGACGTGGCGAAGAGCAGGACGCCGATCGTGAGCGTACGGCGCCGCCCGGCGATGTCCCCGACCCGGCCGCCCAGCAGGAGCAGTCCGCCGAAGGCGAGCGTGTAGGCGTTGAGGACCCAGGACAGGCCGGTGGGGCTGAAGTCGAGGTCCTTCTGGATGGCGGGCAGTGCGACGTTGACGACGGTGGAGTCGACGCCGACCATCAGATAGGCGGTGACGATGGCGAACAGGACGGCCCCGAGCCTGGCGGGCCGGGGTGGTGCTGAGGGAGCATCGGCGGTGGTGGACGGTGCGGACGGGGTGGACATGGAGTTCTCCCGGTCTGGCGTCCCCGTGTGAAAGCGTGCGGGCAGCACGGACTGCCCGCGAAGTAAGCGGGGACTGTCTCCGTTTAGTACTCGGTAAGATACGGAGACGGTCCCCGGTTCGCAAGGAGTATCTGGATGGCGCAGGTCAGACCCATGCGCGCGGACGCCCGGCGCAACTACGAGCGACTGCTGAAGGTGGCGGCGGAAGCCTTCGCCGAGCACGGGGAGAACGCGTCCCTCGACGACATCGCCAAGCGCGCGGGTGTCGGGTCAGGGACGCTGTACCGGCATTTCCCCACCCGGCAGGCGCTGTTGGAGGCTGCCTACGTCGACCGGATCGAGGCGCTCGGGACCCGCGCCGACGAACTCGCGAAGGAACTGCCGCCGGGCGAGGCACTGGCCGAGTGGCTGTACGAGGTGTGCGTCGGCACGATCCAGGTGCGCGGCATGAAGGCCCTGCTGGGCTCGGCCGTGACGGACGGCAGTCAGGCCGCGCTCACGGCCTGCGGCACGTCCATGAAGGGGGCGGCGCAACGGCTGGTCGAGGCGGCGCAGCGGGAGGGGACCCTGCGTCAGGACATCGAGTCGATCGAGGTCCTGCGGCTGGCCCACGGGGTGTCCACGGCCTCGGAGTTGGCGAACGGCCAGGGGAAGCACATCCGCCGCTATCTGTCCCTGCTGACGGACGGGCTACGGCCCTCGGTCGGGGACTGAAGCGCCGGGCGCCCCTCGGAAAGGGGCGCCCGCAGCGGCCGTAGGACTGTGTGGGGTGGTTACAGTCCCTGGGCCGCAGGCTTCACCATGCCCCGCACCGTGCGGGACTTCACGAAGTCGCCCATCGCGGTCATGTCCCACTCGCCGGTGAACTGCTTGACCAGCTTGGCCATCATCACGCCGGTCTGGGCCTCGGCGTTGGTGAGGTCGAAGCGGACCAGCTCCTCGCCGGTCGCGGCATCCAGGAGGCGGCAGTAGGCCTTCGCGACCTCGGTGAACTTCTGGCCGGAGAAGGAGTTCACCGTGAAGACCAGGCCGGTGACCTCCTGGGGGATGCGGCCGAGGTCGACCACGATCACCTCGTCGTCACCGCCGCCCTCGCCCGTGAGGTTGTCCCCGGAGTGCTTGATCGCGCCGTTCAGGATCGAGAGCTTGCCGAAGTAGCAGCTGTCGATGTGGTTGCGCTGCGGGCCGTAGGCGATGACCGAGGCGTCCAGGTCGATGTCCTTGCCGCGGAACGCGGGCTCCCAGCCGAGGCCCATCTTGACCTGGGAGAGGAGCGGGCGGCCGCCCTTGACCAGGGACACCGTCTGGTTCTTCTGGAGGCTGACGCGGCCCTTGTCGAGGTTGATCTTTCCGGCGCCGAGCGGGGGTGCGGCGGGCGGAGCCGGGGGAGCGGCGGGAGCCGGGGGTGCCACCGGGGTCTGCACCGTGGGGGCGGGCGGGGCCACCGGTGCCGGAGCCGCCGCCGGTTCCTCCACCGAGACGCCGAAGTCCGTCGCGATGCCCGCCAGGCCGTCCGCATAGCCCTGGCCTACCGCGCGGGCCTTCCAGACGCCGTTGCGCAGATAGATCTCGACGACCACGAGTGCCGTCTCGGCGCCGAGCTGCGGGGGCGTGAAGGTGCCCAGGACGCTGTTGTCGTCCGCGTTGCGGATCGTGGCCGTGGGCTCGATGCCCTGGAAGCTCTGGCCGGCCGCGTCCGGGCTGGCGGTGACGACGATCTTCTCGATGCCCGGCGGGACGGCGCCGGTGTCGACGGTGATCGCGTCGGGTGCCGTACCGCCGCCTGAGCGGTAGGTCACGCCGGGGCCCGTCGGCTGGTTGTAGAAGATGAAGTCGTCGTCGGAGCGCACCTTGCCGTCGCCCGTGAGCAGCAGGCCCGATACGTCGAGCCGCACCGGGGCGGCGACGTCCACCGTCACGCGCGCGGCGGAGAGAGGGATGTTCGAGCCGGGGGTCATAGCTGTCATGACTCGTGAACGACCGAGACCATTTTGCCGTTCCCTTACCAAGCGACCAATTGGCCAACCCTTGGAACCACCGGCTCGAAACCGCTCCTGATCCCTCCCGCGGGCTAGGGGATCACCACGATCTTCCGGCCCACCCCGGCCGCGAACTGCGCCAGCGCCTCCGGGTACCGCTCCAGCTCGATCCGGTCGCTGATGAAGATCTCCGGGTCGAGGACCCCGTTCGCGAACAGCTCCGCCGCCCGCTCGAAGCTGTGCAGCACCGCCATGGAGCCCGTGATGGTGATCTCCTGGTTGTAGATGCGGTACGGGTCGATCGACACCCGGGTCGCGTAGTCGGCCACCCCGAACTGGAGGAACGTGCCCGCCTTCGCCACCCGGTCCAGGCCGTCCTGGATCGCCGCCGCGTTGCCGGTCGCGTCGACGACGAGGTCCCAGCCCTGCGGCCGGTCCAGCTCGTCCGCGTTCGCCGCCGACCCGGAGACGCCGAGCGTGCGGGCGGTCTCCAGGCGGGCCGGGTTCAGGTCCACGATGTCGACGCTCGCCGCGCCGGTGCGCTTGGCCAGCTCCAGCATCATCAGGCCCATGGTCCCGGAGCCGTAGATCAGGACGTGCGCGCCGAGGCGGGACTTGAGGACGTCGTAGCCGCGCACCGCGCACGACAGCGGTTCGACGAGGGCCGCGTCCTGGGTGCGGACGTGCTCGGGGAGCTTCACGCAGTTCGCCACCGGGGCGAGTGCGTACTGGGCCGCGCCGCCCGCCTTGGAGACGCCGATCGCGGCCCAGCGTTCGCAGAGGTTGTTGTGGCCGTTGCGGCACTGCCGGCACTCGTAGCAGTAGAGAGACGGGTCCACGGCCACCTGGTCGCCGACCGAGACCTCGGCGACCTGGGTGCCGACCGCGACGATCTCGCCGGCGAACTCGTGGCCCGGCACGATCGGCAGCTTGGGCGCGAACTCGCCCTGGAGGATGTGCAGATCGGTGCCGCACAGCCCGCACGCGGCGACCTCGACGACGACCTCGCGGGGACCCGGCGTCGGGTCCGGGACCTCGGTGACGACGGCGCGGCCCACGGACTCGATGACGGCGGCCTTCATTTCACGGCTCCCAAGGAGAGGCCCTGGACCAGCTTGTCCTGGGCGGCGAACCCCGCGGCGAGCACCGGCAGGGAGATGACGAGCGACGCGGCGCACACCTTCGCCAGGAACAGGCCCTGGCTGGTGATGAAGCCGGTCAGGAACACGGGCGCGGTCTCCGCCACCACTCCGGTGAGCACACGGGCGAACAGCAGCTCGTTCCAGCTGAAGATGAAGCAGATGAGGGCTGTCGCGGCGATACCCGGGAGGGAGATCGGCGCCACCACGCGCGCGAGGATGGTCGGCAGCCGGGCGCCGTCGATCTGTGCCGCCTCGATGACGGCGACCGGGACCTCGGCGAGGAAGGACTGCATCATCCACACCGCGATCGGCAGGTTCATGGAGGTGTAGAGGATGACCAGGAGCCAGATGTTGTCCAGCATCCCGGCGTTCTTCGCGAACAGGTAGATCGGCAGCAGGCCCGCCACCACGGGGAGCATCTTCGTGGACAGGAAGAAGAACAGGACGTTGGTCCACTTCTTCACCGGGCGGATCGACAGCGCGTAGGCCGCCGGGAACGCCAGCAGCAGCACGAAGACCGTCGAAGCCACCGATGCGACCAGCGAGTTGACGAGCGCGGGCCAGGGGCTCGCGCCGCCGCCCGTGCCGAAGAACTCCCGGTAGCCGCTCAGGGTGAGGGCGGCCCCGAAGGACGGCGGGTTGGTCGCCGCGTCCGTCTCCGAGTGGAAGGACGTCAGCGCCATCCAGGCGATGGGCAGGAAGAACACGATGCCGAGCAGCCAGGCCACCAGGCCGAGGCCCGCTCCTTTGCGGCGGGCACGCACGCGTACGGCGACACTGCTCATGCGCGGGACGCCTCCTCACGGAACAGGGACGACACGACGCGCAGGGCGAAGGTCGCGATGATGATCGAGCCGATGACGACCAGGACACCGGCCGCCGAGGCGAGACCGTTCTCGTGGGCCTGGTAGAAGCTCTGGTAGACGGTGTACGGAAGGTTGGCGGTGCCCAGGCCGCCCGACGTGATCGTGAAGACCGCGTCGAAGTTCTGCACGATGTAGATCGAGCCCAGCAGCCCGCCGAGTTCGAGGTAGCGGCGCAGGTGCGGGAGGGTCAGATAGCGGAAGACCTGCCAGTCGTTCGCGCCGTCCACCTTCGCGGCCTCGATCTGCTGCTGGTCGCGGCTCTGGAGCCCGGCCAGCAGGATCAGCATCATGAACGGCGTCCACTGCCACACCAGCGATGCCTCCACGGCGAGCAGCGGAGTGTTGGAGATCCAGTCCGGCTGTGGGCCGCCCACATAGTGCAACAGCCCATTGAACAGGCCGTATTCAGGGTTGTAGAGCACATGCTTCCAGAGCAGGGCCGCGGCCACCGGCACCACCAGGAACGGGGCGATCAGCAGCGTGCGGACGAAGCCCCGGCCGCGGAACTTCCGGTCCAGGAGCAGCGCGAGCAGCAGGCCCAGGACCAGGCTGGCCAGCACCACCGCCACGGTGAGCAGGATGGTCGTCCACACCGAGTGGCGCAGGTCGGCGTCGGTCAGTACCTGCTGGTAGTTGTCGACGCCGGTGAAGTGCCGGGCCTTCGGATAGAGCGCGTTCCAGTCGAAGAAGGAGATCACCAGCGTGGCCACGAACGGGAGTTGGGTCACGACGATCATGAAGATCAGGGCGGGGAGCAGGGGGGCGCGGGTGGCCCAGGCGCGCAGCTTGTCCGAGGGCTGTCGCGCGGTGCGGGTCGGAGTGGCGGCCAGAGGGGCCGTTGTCGTGGCGGTCATCGTCCCTCGTACTCCTTGGAGATCTTCTCGGCGAGTTTCTGGGACTTCTTCAGGGCCGAGTCGACGGACTGCCGTCCGGCGATGGCCGAACTGATCTCCTGGGAGACCTTCGTGCCGAGGTCGGTGAACTCGGGGATGTCGACGAACTGGATGCCGGGCGCGGGCCGTGGCTGCACGCCGGGGTCGTTGGGCTTGGCGCCCTCGATGGCCGCCTTCGTCATCTCCTGGAAGGCGGCGGCCTCCTTGACGTAGTCGGGGTTCGTGTACGTCGAGGCGCGCTTGCCGGCCGGCACGTTGGACCAGCCGTCCGTGTCGCCGACCAGCTGCTCGTACTTCTTGCTGGACGCCCAGGAGACGAACTTCCAGGCCTTGTCGGAGTTGTGGGACGCCTTCTGGATGCCCCACGCCCAGGTGTAGAGCCAGCCGGAGGAATCGGTCTTCTCGACCGGGGCCGGGACGTAGCCGATCTTGCCCTTCACCGGGGAGCCCTTGGCCTCCAGGGAGCCCGCCGCCGAGGTGGCGTCGTACCACATGGCGACCTTGCTCTGGGTGATGTTGTTGAGGCACTCGGCGAAGCCGGACTGGGCCGCGCCGGACTCGCCGTGCTTGCGGACGAGGTCGACATAGAACTTCGTCGCCTGCTCGAACGCGGGGGAGTCGAGCTGCGCCTTCCAGTCCTTGGTGAACCAGGTCCCGCCGAAGGTGTTCACGACGGTGGTCAGCGGCGCCATCAGCTCGCCCCAACCGGGCAGCCCGCGCAGGCAGATGCCCTTCATGCCGGGCTTCGCGCCGTCGACCTTGGCGGCTATGTCGGCCACCTGGGTCCAGGTCGGGTGCGCGGGCATCGTGAGGTTCTTCTCGGCGAGCACGTCCTTGCGGTACATCAGGAAGGACGACTCGCCGTAGAACGGCTGCCCGTAGAGCTTGCCGTCGTCCGCGGTCAGGGACTCCCGCATCGGCTTGAGGATGTCCTGCTCGTCGTAGGCGGGGTCCTTGGCGACGTACGAGTCCATCTCGTGCAGCCAGCCGTTGCGGGCGTAGATCGGGATCTCGTAGTTGGAGAGGGTCGCGACGTCGTACTGGCCGGCCTGGTTGGCGAAGTCCTGGCTGATCTTGTCGCGGACGTCGTTCTCGGGCAGCACCGTGAAGTTGACCTTGATGCCGGTCTCCTTCGTGAAGTGCGGGGCCAGTTTCTGGAGTTCGGTCATCTGGGGGTTGTTGACCATCAGGACGTTGATCGAGTTGCCGCCTGATCCGGCGCCGCCCGCTCCGACCCAGCAGCCGGAGAGCAGCGGGGCGAGCAGCGTCCCTACGGCGGCCAGGGCGAGCGTGGCTCGCGGCGGCCGTCGTCGGCTCTGGGTTCGCATGGATCGCTCCTGCAGATATGGGGAGAAAAGGCATCGGCCGGGCATGGCTGTGCCCTACGTAGAGAGTGAGTTGGAATTTCAGACGCGTATGACCTGTGGCCCCAGCAGTGAGTAGCGGTGGGCTTCGGCCGACGGAAGCAGCGTGCTGGTCACGATCGTCTCCAGGGTGCCGATCTCGGCGAACCGGCAGAAACTGACCGCCCCGAACTTGGTGTGCACGCCCGCGAACACGGTGCGCCGGGAGGCGCGGATGGCCTGTGCCTTGACCTCGCTGACGGCGGGGTCGGGCGTGGTCAGGCCGTGCTCGCGGGAGATGCCGTTGGCGCCGATGAAGGCGAGGTCGAGGACGAAGCCGGCGAGCATCTTCGTCGTCCAGTGGTCCACGGTCGCCAGGGTGCCGTGCCGGACCCGGCCGCCGAGCAGCAGCACCGAGGTGTTCTCCGACTCGGCGAGCACGCCCGCCACGGGCAGGGACGCGGTGACCACGGTCAGCGGCCGGTCCCTGGGCAGCGCCTCGGCGATGAGCTGTGGGGTGAAGCCCTCGTCGACGAAGACGGTCTCGGCGTCCCCGACCAGCTCGGCCGCGGCGACCGCGATCCGGCGCTTCTCGGGGACATGGCTGGTGGCGCGGAAGGCGAGCGTCGTCTCGAAACCGGCGCTCTCCACGGGGTAGGCGCCGCCATGGGTCCTGCGGACCAGCCCGTGGTCCTCCAGGGCGCGCAGATCGCGCCGTACGGTCTCCTTGGCCACGCCCAGCTCGGCGGCGAGCGCGGTGACGTCGACCGAGCCGGTGCGGCGCGCGGCGCGCACGATCTCCCGCTGACGTTCCTCCGCCGAACTCGTGCTCATGGCCGACACCGCCTTCCCGCTGCCTGGAGTACTGCCCGTTCGGGCCCGGTGCGACCCTTGGGGGAAGTTCTACAGCGGGTGCGCGGCACTGACCAGGCCTGTTGCACGCCCGATGCTGCCCGTGTGTGACCGTTTACCCCGCGCTGTGCCCGTCGCGGACCTGCGCGGCTGTCCGCCGGGGCGTGGGATCGGGCAGCGTCCGTGCCCGAACACGGCCGCGGGCGGGCCCGTTCGGTGCCCGCCCGCTGTCCTGGAGTCCCTTTTCCGGTCAGTACGACCGACGCCGATACGGCTCTGCCGTCAGTACGGCCAGATCGGCGGGTCGTTCACGAAGTGGCCGCCGAGGTAGGCGTGGGCCTCGACGTCCGGCTGGAGCTCGCCCTGTTCGGCGACGATCTTCTCGGCGTACTGCTCGGAGTCGTCCTGCGGCTCGTAACCGAGCGCCCGCGCGGTCGACAGGTCCCACCACAGGCGGGTGTTGGCGGAGGAGCCGTAGACGACGGTGTGCTGGACGTCCTCGGCGGTCAGGGCCGCGTGGAAGAGGCGGGCGCCGTCGGCGGGGCTCATCCAGACCGACAGCATGCGCACGCTGCTGGGCTCCGGGAAGCAGGAGCCGATGCGCACGGAGACGGTCTCCAGGCCGTGCTTGTCCCAGTAGAGCTGTGCCAGGTCCTCGCCGAAGGACTTCGACAGGCCGTAGAAGGTGTCGGGGCGGTGCGGGGTGTCGATCGGGATGAGCGCGCTCGGATCAAGAGGTGCGTCGCCCTGGGGCCTCGGTGTGTAGCCCACCGCGTGGTTGGAGGAGGCGAAGACGATGCGCGGGACGCCCTCCTCGCGGGCGGCCTCGTAGAGGTTGTACGTGCCCTCGATGTTCGACTTCAGGATCTTGTCGAAGGAGGCTTCCAGGGAGATGCCGGCGAGATGGATGATCGCGTCGACGCCCCGCACGGCCTCGCGGAGCGCCGCCCGGTCGGAGAGGTCGGCGGTGATCGCGTCCGGCTCGCCCTCGACCGGGCGCAGATCCAGCAGCCGCAGCTCGTAGCCGTAGGAGGGGAGCAGGTCCCGCATCAGGGTGCCGAGTCCGCCTGCGGCGCCGGTGAGCAGGACGGTGCGGGGAGCGGGCATCCTCGGTCTCCTTGGGTGATCGGTCTCATCCGTGGACGGTATTCACATTCATAGACACGCTAGGTATCCGTCACCATGTCCGTCAAGTGTGGCGTGGACCTGCGAAATCCGCTTCCTTCTTGCTCATTTGCTGGCTTGACCCATCCTGAGGCAGCTCCTTAGGGTGGGATCGTTCAGAAATGTAGACGTGGATCAGAAGAACGCACGCGCCTGTTCAAGGGAGAGCCCGTGACGCCTGCCCCTCTCGCCGCCCGGCTCGGTATCCCCAGCGGGCCACTCTTCTTCCCCGTCACCGCCTACGGCCCCGACGGCTCCGTCGATCTCGACGTCTACCGCGCGCATGTCCGCCGGGGCGTCGAGGCCGGGGCCGCCGCCGTGTTCGCGTGCTGCGGCACCGGGGAGTTCCACGCGCTGCTGCCCGAGGAGTTCGAGGCGTGCGTACGGGCCGCCGTGGAGGCGAGCGAGGGCCGGGTGCCGGTGGTCGCGGGCGCGGGCTACGGCACCGCGCTCGCCGTACGGTACGCACGGCTCGCGGAGAGCGCCGGGGCGGACGGACTGCTCGCCATGCCGCCGTACCTCGTGGTCGCCGGGCAGGAGGGACTGCTGCGGCACTACCGCGAGGTGGCCGCGGCGACCGCGCTGCCCGTCATCGTCTACCAGCGCGACAACGCCGTGTTCACCCCCGCCACGGTGGTCGAACTCGCCCGCACCGAGGGCATCATCGGCTTCAAGGACGGGCTCGGCGACCTCGACCTGATGCAGCGGATCGTGAGCACCGTACGCGCCGAAGTCCCGGGCGACTTCCTGTACTTCAACGGACTGCCGACCGCCGAACAGACCCAGCTCGCCTACCGGGGCATCGGCATCACCCTCTACTCCTCCGCCGTGTTCTGCTTCGTCCCCGAGATCGCGCTCGCCTTCCACCGGGCCCTCGCGACCGGCGACGACACCACGGCCAACCGTCTCCTGGACGGCTTCTACCTGCCGTTCGTCGAACTGCGTGCCCAGGGCCGCGGTTACGCCGTCTCGCTCGTCAAGGCGGGTGTGCGCATGCGGGGGTCGGACGTCGGCGAGGTCCGCCCGCCGCTGACCGAACCGACCGAGGACCACGTCAAGCAGCTGGCCCAACTCATCGAGCGCGGCTACACGTTGATCGAGCCGCAGATCGCACCGCACATCGAGGAGGGCGCGTGAAGGCATCGGCGTTCGTCTACCCCTGGGACGTCAACGGCGACCCGGAGGCGGGCGGCAGGATCGCCCGACTCGGCGTCCGGCAGGCGACCTTGGCCTCCGCGTACCACTCCACGCGCGCGCTGACCCCCCGCCACCCGCGCCACCGCATCGTCACCGCCGAGCACGCGGCCGTCCTTTATCCGCCGGACAACCGTTGGCAGGGGCGGGAGTTGAGCCCGTACCCGGCCGGCGACTGGGCCCCGGGCGACGCCTTCGGCGAGGCCGCCGCCACCCTCGCCGACGCGGGCCTGGAGGTACACACCTGGGTCGTGCTCGCCCACAACTCCCGCCTGGGCGCCGACCATCCGGACACCTCGGTGGTCAACGCCTACGGCGACCGCTACCCCTGGGCACCCTGCATCGCACAGCCCGCCACACGCGCGTACCTCGTCGACCTCGCCGCCGAGGCAGCCGTACGCCCCGGCGCGCGCGGCACCGAACTGGAGTCCCTCGGCTGGTACGGCCTCACCCATCTGCACGCCCACGACAAGACCGGGGGAATCCCTCTCGGGGACGCCGGCCAGTACCTGATGGCCCTCTGCTTCTGCCCGACCTGTCAGGAGGGCTACGGCGAACAGGGCTTCGACGCCGAGGAGTTGGCGGCGACGGTACGCACCGCGCTGGAACCGGTGTGGCAGGGCGCGCCCTCCGACGGCGGCTGGGCGGGGGTCGGGAAACTCCTCGGCGACGCGAACGCGACGGCCACACGCGCGTGGCGCGACGACCGGGCCCGCACCCTCCAGGAGACGGCGGTCGCGGCGGTCCGGGCGGCCGCACCCGCCGACTTCCAGATCCTGCTCCACGCGGACCCGGTGTCGTACCACTGCGGCGCCAACGCGGGCGTCGACCCCGGCCACATCCTGTCCGTGGCCGACGGCGTGGTCGTCCCCTGTACGGGCGGCGCGGGCCTGGTGACACCGTTCGCCGAACAGGGCGTGGGCGGGGCCGTGTTGGCCGCCAACTTCACGGTGGTCTCCGGGATGGGGGGACGGCCGGGGGCGCTGGCGGCGGACGCGGCGCGGGCCCGGGAGCTGGGGGCCACGGAACTGCGGCTGTATCACGCGGGGTTGGCGTCGGAGGGGGACTCGGTGGAGGTGCGGGAGGCGCTCGCCGGGCTCTGAGGCGGGGCCGGGTTCGGGGTGGGCAGGGGCGGGGGCGTGTCCCGTGCCGGCAGCGCCAGAGATGCCCCCGTCCCGAGCACCGCCAAGAACAGGCCCGTTGCGAGCAACGCCACCCCGGTCAGCACCAACAACACCCGGAAGTCGGCCAGTTCGACCAGCGCCGCTCCCGCCCCCAGCCCGATCACGTTCGGAGTGAAGATCAGCGTGTTGGCGGTCGCGCTCGCCCGGCCCAGCAGCGGGCCCGGCACCTCACGCTGTACGGCGGTGAACGCGGCGATCAGCGCGCACGGCAGTCCCAGGCCGATCGCCACGCTGCTCGCCAGGACCACCGGGTCGGACGGTACCGCCCGCGCGGCCACCGCGACCGCGGTGAGCGCGATACCGGCCGCCCCGAACCGGCGCTCGCCGAGCCGTCGCAGCGCGGGCCCGGAGACCAGCCCGACCGCCACCGAGCCGATGCCCTGGGCCGTGTACAGCACGCCGGTGTAGGCCGGGGCGTGCCCGAGGGCGTCGACGAGGGCGTAGGTCGTGGAACTGCTCAGGGAGGCGAGGAACATCATGGTGCCGCCCGCCAGGACCAGCGGGCGCAGCAGAGGGTGCCCCCACAACTCGCGGACGCCCTCGGCGGTTTGCGTCCGCCAGGTGCCGGCGGGACGCTTCGGCCGTTCCTCGTGCACGCGGACGAGCAGCCACAGGCCGGCTGCCAGAGCGAACGTGACCGCGTCCAGAAAGCCCACCGCGGACCCGCCGAACGCGGCGTACAGGCCCGCGCCCGTCAGCGGCGCGACCAGCTTCATGCCCTCGACGGCCGTCATCCGCAGCCCGTTGAAGTCACCGAGGAGGTCCCGGTCGACGGCGGCGGTGAGGAGGGCCGACTCGGCCGGGTCCTGGACGACGACGGTGGTGCCGTAGACGAACAGGACCGCGAAGATGAGCCACAGGTCGGCGCGCGAGTGGACGGCGAAGAGGGTGAGGAGGAGTGCGGCCAGGCCGAGGTTCGTCCCGATCAGCAGGGGTTTGCGGCGGACGCGGTCGGCGATCGTGCCGAGGGCCGGGCCGAACAGGGTCGGTGCCCAGATCGCGAACACGCAGAGCGCGGCCAGGCCGTTCGAGCCGGTGAGGTCCTTCACCCACACGCCGGCCGCCAGGTTCATCGCGGACGAGCCGAAGGCGGACACCACCAGGCCCACGAAATACAGCCCCGCGTTGCGGTCCCGCAGGATCCGCGTCACGGTCCAGTTTGTCGTCATGCCTGGTCATCGTGGGTCTAAGGCGGGGGCGGCGGCATCGGGCAGGTGCCGTAGAAACGCGGGGTGGTGGGGGCGTGGCGGGGGTGCGCGATGAGTTTCGGGGCCGCTGTCGGTCTACCTCATGAGCGGAGCCCGATCCCTGAGGAGATTCGCATGACCGATGACACGATCCTCGACCTCGGCCCCCAGACCCGCGTCATCGCGCGGCTCACGGAGGGGGTGACCGACGAGCAGCTGACGGACGGGACGCCGTGTCCCGAGCTCGCCGTACGCAACATGCTGGGGCATGTGCTCGGCCTGTCCGTCGCCTTCCGCGACGCCGCGCGCAAGGACCTGGGCGCCACGACCGACACCGACCCGGGTGCCGCCGCCCCGGACATCGGCCCCGACTGGCGAGAGCAACTCCCCAAGGTCCTCGACGACTTGGCCGAGGCCTGGCGCGACCCGGCCGCCTGGACCGGCATGACCCGCGCGGGCGGCATCGACCTCCCCGGCGAGATCGCCGCGGCCGTCGTCGCCGACGAACTGGTCATCCACGGCTGGGACTTGGCGGTGGCCACCGGCCAGCCCTACGAGCCCGACCCGGCCGCACTCCAGGCGTCGCACACCTTCCTGCTGGCGGCGGCCGAGGACCCGACCGGGGGCGGAGGCATCTTCGGTCCGGTGGTACCGGTACCCGCGGACGCGCCGCTGCTGGACCGGGCGGTGGGACTGAGCGGACGGGATCCGGAGTGGAAGCCGTAGAGCCCCCTGGGGCCGGGCGCCATGGAACGCCCTGAAATGTGAGCGCGGTGGGGTCCGGAACCGTACTCTTCCCCACCATGCCACTCAGTCTGACCGTCCTCGGCACAGCCTCCCCGCATCCGCGCCCCGGCCGCCCCTGCTCCGGGTACCTGCTGCGCGGCGGCGGCGCCGAGGTGTGGCTGGACGCGGGCACCGGGACGTTCGCGGAATTGCAGCGGCACACGGATCCGGCGCGGCTCACCGCGATCTGGATCTCGCATCTGCACGCCGACCACAGCGCCGATCTCCTCGCGGCGGCCTACGCGTTCGCCTTCGGCGGGATGACCCCGGCCGCACCGATCCCGCTCTACGCCCCGCAGGACTGCGCCCGCCGGCTCGCCGGCTTCTTCGGACAGCCCGACGTCCGGTTCCTGAACGGCGTCTTCGACTTCCGGCCGCTCTACGACGGGCACGCCGTCCGGCACTGGAACCTCAAGCTCACCGCACGCGCCGTCGTCCACGACACCGAGGCGTACGGGCTGCGCGCCGAGTGCCAGGGGAGCGTCCTCGGGTACTCCGGGGACAGCGGACCCTGCGAGGCGCTCGCCGAACTCGCGGGCGGCGCCGACGTGTTCCTCTGCGAGGCCGACATCGACCGGCATCGCGAAGGCGAACGCCAGGTCCACCTCACGCCCGAGGACGCCGGCGCCTGCGCCAAGGGCGCGCGCGAACTCCTCATCACCCACGTGGGACCCACCCTCACCAGGGAAGCGGCCCTGGAACGCGCCGCCGCGATCTTCCCCGGCCGCACCTCCGCCGCGCTAGAGGGCGTCACCAAGACCATGTGACGCCCCGCCGGGGCCCGTTGCCGGTTCTTCTGTCAGAAGCATTGACGAAACAAACGCGCGCTCCTACCTTCAACGCGTCGTACTTCGTACGTCATATATGAGACGCGATACGCGAGATCAGATACGCGACCGCAGCCACGTGACATCCGAGAGGCGCGCATGACCTCTGTGCCCACGCCGATCCCCTCCCGCACGCAGTACGTGCAGGAGGAGATCAAACGCCGCATCCTCACCGGGCAGTTGACGCCGGGTCAGCCACTGGTCGAGACCGACCTCGCCGCACAGTTCGGGGTGTCCAAGACCCCGGTGCGCGAGGCGCTCAAGACCCTGGCCGGCACCGGGCTCGTGGTGATGAACCAGTACAAGGGCGTCACGGTGCGCATGGTGGACGCGGACATGGCGCGCGAGGTGTACGACGTACGGTTGCTCCTGGAGCCGGAGGCGCTACGGCGTGCCGTACGCCTCGGCGCCTCCCTCGCCGACGCCCGCGAGGCGCTGACCCGCGCCGACGAGGCCACCGATACCGCCGAACGCTCCCTCGCCAACCGGGAGTTCCACCGCGCCCTGTACCTGCCGTGCGGCAACCCGCTGCTCGGCCGGATGCTCGACGAGGTCCGCGACCAGGCCGCCCTCGTCTCCGCCGTCGCCTGGGCCGCCTCGCCCTCCTGGGAGCGGGAGGCCGGCGAACACCGGGAGATCCTGCGGCTCGCCCTCGACGGCGACGCGGACGGCGCGGCCACCGCGCTGCACGCCCACATCGCGTCGTTCGTGCAACGGGCCTTCCCCGGCACCGAGTTGGAGACCCACGGACGGGACACCCACGGACGGGACACCCACGGACGGGACACCCACGGACGGGACACCCACGGAGAGGACGGCCGGGCATGACGGCGAGGTTCGAGGCCCAACGCACCGCCCTGGCCGACGTGGTGGCGATCCCGGTGACCCCGTTCGCCGAGGACGGCGGCATCGACCAGGACACCCACCGGGCCCTGCTGCGCCGACTGCTCGACGGCGGGGTCAAGATCCTGACGCCCAACGGGAACACCGGCGAGTTCTACGCCCTGACTCCCCAAGAGCGGCGCCTCGTCACGGAGTTGACCATCGACGAGGCGGGCGACCGCGCCGCGGTCCTCGTCGGCGTCGGACACGACGTGCCCACCGCCGTCCAATCCGCCCTGCACGCACGCGAGTCGGGCGCCCAGATGGTGATGGTCCATCAGCCCGTCCACCCGTACGTCTCGCAGGACGGCTGGGTCGACTACCACCGCGCCATCGCCGAGGCCGTGCCCGACCTCGGTGTCGTCCCGTACATCCGCAACGCCCAGCTTCTCGGCGCCCGCCTCGCCGAACTCGCCGACGACTGCCCGAACGTCATCGGCGTCAAGTACGCCGTCCCGGACGCCGCCCGCTTCGCCGCCTTCGCCCGGGACGCGGGGCTCGAACGCTTCGTGTGGGTGGCCGGGCTGGCCGAACCGTACGCGCCCTCGTACTTCTCGGCGGGCGCCACCGGCTTCACCTCGGGGCTCGTGAACGTCGCCCCGTCCGTTTCGCTGAACATGATCGAAGCGCTTCGATCAGGGGACTATCCCGGGGCGATGAAGGTCTGGGAACAGATCCGCCGATTCGAGGAACTAAGGGCCGCGAACGGCTCGGCGAACAACGTCACGATCGTCAAGGAAGCGCTTGCGTCCCTCGGCCTGTGCCGCCGCGAGGTCCGCCCGCCGAGCAGGCCCCTGCCCGAGAGCGAGCGCGCCGAGGTCGCCGCGATAGCCGCCGGATGGTCCGTATGAAGGCGCCGGAAGAGCTCAGAAGCCACCAGTGGTACGGCACCGACGGGCTGCGCTCCTTCAGCCACCGGGCCCGCACCCGCCAGCTCGGCTACCTCCCCGAGGAACACCTCGGCAAGCCCGTCATCGCGATCCTCAACACCTGGTCCGACATCAACCCCTGTCACGTGCACCTCCGTGAGCGCGCCCAGGCCGTGAAGCGCGGGGTGTGGCAGGCGGGCGGCTTCCCGCTGGAGTTCCCGGTCTCCACGCTCAGCGAGACCTTCCAGAAGCCGACCCCGATGCTCTACCGCAACCTCCTCGCCATGGAGACCGAGGAACTGCTGCGGTCGTACCCCGTGGACGGCGCCGTGCTGATGGGCGGCTGCGACAAGTCGACCCCCGCGCTCCTCATGGGCGCCGCCTCCGTCGACCTGCCGACCGTCTTCGTCCCCGCCGGGCCGATGCTGCCGGGCCACTGGCGCAACGAGATCCTCGGCTCCGGCACCGACATGTGGAAGTACTGGGACGACAAGCGCGCCGGGCTCATCGGCGAGTGCGAGATGACCGAGCTGGAGAGCGGCCTCGCGCGCTCGCCCGGGCACTGCATGACCATGGGGACGGCGTCCACGCTGACCGCCGCCGCCGAGGCGCTGGGCGTGACCGTGCCGGGCGCGTCGAGCATCCCCGCCGTGGACTCGGGGCACGATCGGATGGCCGCGCAATCCGGCATGAGGATCGTTGAACAGGTCCACAAGGGGCGTGTTCTCTCGTCGATCCTCACCCAGGACGCCTTCGAGGACGCCGTCACCACCGTCCTCGGCCTCGGCGGCTCCACCAACGCCGTGATCCACCTGATCGCCATGGCCGGCCGCGCGGGCGTCCACCTCACGCTCGACGACTTCGACCGCATCGCCCGCACGGTCCCGGTCCTGGCGAACGTACGGCCCGGCGGCCGGACGTACCTCATGGAGGACTTCCACTTCGCCGGCGGCCTGCCCGGCTTCCTCTCCCGGATCACCGACCTGCTCCACCTGGACCGGCCGACGGTCTCGTACGACACCCTGCGCGAGCAGCTGGTCGGCGCGCAGGTGCACAACGACGACGTGATCCGTACGCGCGACAACCCGGTGGCAAGCGAGGGCGGGGTCGCCGTCCTGCGCGGCAACCTCTGCCCGGACGGCGCCGTCATCAAGCACATCGCCGCCGAACCGCACCTGCTCAAGCACACCGGCCCCGCGGTCGTCTTCGACGACTATCGGACCATGCAACGCACCATCAACGAACCGGAGTTGGGCATCACCGCCGACAGCGTGCTGGTGCTGCGCAACGCGGGCCCCAAGGGCGGCCCCGGCATGCCCGAGTACGGCATGCTCCCGCTCCCCGACCACCTCCTCAAGCAGGGTGTCCGGGACATGGTCCGGATCTCCGACGCCCGCATGAGCGGGACGAGTTACGGCACGTGCGTGCTGCACATCGCGCCCGAGTCGTATGTCGGCGGACCACTGGCGCTCGTCCGGACCGGGGACACCATCACCCTGGACGTCGAGGCACGCACCCTCCAACTCAACGTGGACGACGAGGAGTTGGAGCGACGCCGGGCGGAGTGGACACCGCCGCCCGCACGGTACGAGCGCGGCTACGGCGCGCTCTACAACGACCAGATCACCCAGGCGGACACCGGCTGCGACTTCGAGTTCCTGGCCCGGCCGGGCAAGGTGCCCGACCCGTACGCCGGTTGAGCACTTTTCTCCCGCCCGTTTCCCATGCCCGTCGAGCAAGCGCTTCCTGTACCGAGCTTTCCGTACCGAGCTTTCCGTACCGAGCGTCCTGTACTGAACGGAGAACAGTCATGGCCCAAGCCGCAGCCGTGGCGAAACCGCCCGCGCCACCCCGGCGGCGCCGTGCCTCCGCGACCCCGCGCAGGCTCCCGTACCTGCTGATCGCCCCGGCGGCCCTGCTCATGCTGGGCTTCATCGCCTACCCGGTCATCAGCGTCTTCTACTACAGCCTGCAGAACTACAACCCCACCAAACCGTGGCGCAACGGCTTCGCGGGCCTCGACAACTTCACCCACGCCTTCACCAACGACCCCCAGTTCTGGGACACGTTGACCTTCAGCGCCAAGTGGGTCGTCGTGGAGGTGGGCCTCCAACTCCTCTTCGGGCTGGCCCTCGCGTTGATCGTCAACCAGACCTTCGTTGGCCGGTCCATCGGCCGCGCGCTGGTGTTCTCCCCCTGGGCCGTGTCGGGCGTCCTGACCTCCGCGATCTGGGTGCTTCTCTACAACTCCCAGACGGGCGTGACCCGTTACCTCGCCGACATGGGAATCGGCCAGTACGGCACGAGTTGGCTGTCCGACCCCTCAACCGTCTTCTCCGCAGCGGTGGTCGCGGACCTCTGGCGGGGCGTCCCCTTCTTCGCGATCCTCATCCTCGCCGACCTCCAGTCCGTCTCGAAGGACCTGTACGAGGCCGCCGAGGTCGACGGCGCCAGCCGCTTCAAGCAGTTCCTGCACATCACGCTGCCGCACCTCAAGGACGCGATCGTGCTGTCCACGCTGCTGCGCGCGGTGTGGGAGTTCAACAACGTCGACCTCCTCTACACCCTGACCGGCGGCGGCCCGGCCGGCGAGACGACCACGCTCCCGCTCTACGTCGCCAACACCAGCGTCGAGGGCCACAACTTCGGCTACGCCTCGGCCCTCACCACGGTCGCCTTCGTGATCCTTCTCTTCTTCTCGATCATCTATCTGCGCCTGAGCAAGTTCGGAGGCGGCGACAAGTGATCACCGAGATCGCTCCGGCCCGCGAGCGGGAGTCCGCCGCACCGCAGCAGCCGCGCAAGGTCCGCCGCGCCTGGGACGAGGTCCCGCGCTGGCAGATCTACGTCCCCCTGGGGATCTACCTCGTCTTCACCCTGATCCCCTTCTACTGGATCCTGCTCTTCGCGTTCCGCCCGGCCGGCTCGACCTCCCTCGTGCCCTGGCCGATGACCCTCGACCACTTCCAGAAGGTGTGGACCGAGCGCAGTTTCGGCGTCTACTTCCAGAACAGCGTCCTCGTCGGTGTGGCCACCCTGGTTCTCACCACCGTGGTCGCGCTGGCCGGCGGCTACGCGCTCGCCCGCTTCGAGTTCAGGATCAAGCGCGCGTTCATGCTGGCCCTGCTCTGCTCCCAATTCGTGCCGGGCGCCCTCCTGTTGGTCCCGCTGTTCCAGATCTTCGCCAAGCTCCAGATGATCAACTCGCTCGGCAGCGTCATCCTCGCGGAGACCGTCTTCCAGCTGCCGCTGTCGATGATCCTGATCAGCGGTTTCATCCGGAACGTCCCGCAGTCCCTGGAAGAGGCCGCCTGGGTCGACGGCTGCAACCGCTTCGCCGCGTTCCGCATCGTCGTCCTCCCGCTGCTGCGGCCCGGGCTGATCGCCGTCGGCTCCTTCGCCTTCGTGCACGCCTGGAACCACTTCCTGTTCGCCCTGATGTTCCTGTCCGACCAGAGCAAGCAGACGATCCCGGTCGGCCTCAACACCCTGATGAGCGCGGACAGCGTCGACCTCGGCGCACTCGCCGCGGGCGGCATCGTCGCGGCGATACCGGTGGTGATCGTGTTCGCCTTCATCCAGAAGTGGCTGATCACCGGGTTCAGCGCGGGGGCGGTAAAGGGATGAGGAAACCGCTTACCCTGCTGGCGAAGATCGTCGACGCAGGGAGAATCCCATGACATCCACCACCGGTCCTACGACCGTCTCCGCACCCGGCTCCACACCCCTCGCCCCGCCCGTCTCCATCGTCCTCGCGGGCGCCCGCGGTCACGGCCGCTGGCACGTCGAGAACATCCGCCGGCTCCAGGACAAGGGGCTCGTACGCCTCGCCGGAATCTGCGAGCTGACCCCGCTGACCGAGGAGGAGTTCGGGGGCGAACTCCCCGCGCAGTCACCGGACTTCGGCGCCCTCCTCGACTCCACCGGCGCCCAGGTCGCGGTGATCTGCACCCCGATCCCGACCCACACGGACCTCGCGCTGGCCGCCGCGCAGCGGGGTGTGCACCTGCTGCTGGAGAAGCCGCCCGCGCCCTCGTACGCCGAGTTCCGCCGGATGGCCGACGGGGTCGCCGCGGCCGGAGTGGTCTGCCAGATCGGGTTCCAGTCGCTGGGCTCGCACGCCGTGCCCGGGATCCGCGCGCTGATCGAGAAGGGCGCGATCGGCACGGTGACCGGGGTCGGCGGGTCCGGTGCCTGGGCCCGCGACGAGGCGTACTACCGGCGCGCCCCCTGGGCGGGCAAGCGGCGCCTGAACGGCGTCGACGTGATCGACGGCGCGCTCACCAACCCCCTCGCGCACGCCGTCGCCACCGCCCTCGCCCTGAACGACACGACCCGCGCCGAGGACGTCGTCCGCATCGAGACCGAACTCGTGCGCGCCAACGACATCGAGTCCGACGACACCTCCTGCGTCCGCGTCACCACCGTCCAGGGCCGCCCGGTCACCGTCGCGGTGACCCTGTGCGCCGAACACCCGGGCGAGCCCTACGTGGTGGTGCACGGCGGCCAGGGCCGGATCACCTACTGGTACAAGCAGGACCGCGTCCTGCTCCAGCGGGCGGGCCACGGCCCGGAGGAGTTCGAGTACGGCAGCACGGACCTGCTGGAGAACCTGGTCGCCCATCTCACCGACGGCGACGCGCTGTTGGTCGAACCGGACGCGACAGGCGCCTTCATGAAGGTCGTCGAGGCGATCCGCCGGGCCCCCGACCCGGCCCCGCTGCCCACCGACGCCTGGCACCTGATCCCCACCGAGAACCGCCGGGTCGTCCCCGGCATCGACGCACTGGTCACGGCGGCGGCCGACACCCTCGCCCTCTACTCCGAGCTGGGCGCCTCCTGGGCCCCACCGAAAGAGGTGAGCACCTGATGATCACCCATGACACGCCGGTGCTGCGCGTCGCGGGCCGCCCGGTCGCCCGGTACGTCACCCGGCCCGAGCTGCCCGACCGGCTCTCCCCACGCCCGTATCTGCACCCCGTGACCACCCTGGCGGGCACGGCGGTCACCGAGTTGAGCCCCGTCGACCACACCCACCACCTCGGCGTCGGTGTCGCCGTTCCCGACGTCGAGGGGCACAACTTCTGGGGCGGCCGCACCTACGTCCGTGACCAGGGCCCCACGGAACTGGACAACCACGGCGCCCAACGCCACTCCACGTTCCAACTCCGCGACCCCGACGGCTTCGTGGAGGAACTGCGCTGGGTCGCCTCCGGCGCCGAGCTGCTCCGTGAACGCCGTACGGTCGCCGCCACCGAACTCACCGACACCGCCTGGGCGTTGGACTTCACCTTCTCCCTCACCAACGTGACACCGGACGCCCTCTCGATCGGCAGCCCCGCCACCAACGGCCGCCCCGGAGCCGCGTACGGCGGATTCTTCTGGCGGGCCCGCAAGGAGGCGGAGACCCCGCGCGTCTTCACCGCCGACCACGAGGGCGAACCGGAGATCCACGGCACCCGCGCCGACTGGCTCGCGCTCGCCGGCACCGGCTGGACGCTGGTCTTCGCCGGCGCCACGGACCGCTCCCGCCAGGACCCGTGGTTCGTCCGCACCGCCGAATACCCGGGCGTGGGCGCGTCGTTGGCGTCGGACGAGCGGCTGCCGGTACCGCCCGGCGACACGGTCGTACGACGGATCGTCACCGTCGTCGCCGACGGCCTCCTCGACCGGGCCGAGGCCGCGGCGCTCGTGCGGAAGGCGGTCAGCCAGTGACGCAGGAGACGTACACGAACCCCGTCCTGAACACCGACTGGTCCGACCCGGACGTCATCCGCGTCGGCGACGACTTCTACCTCACCGCGTCCAGCTTCGGCCGCGTACCGGGCCTGCCGCTGCTGCACTCACGCGACCTGGTCAACTGGACCCTGGTCGGCCACGCCCTCCAACGCCTCGAACCGGCACGGGAGTTCAGGACCCCACGGCACGACTGCGGCGTGTGGGCACCCGCGTTGAGATACCACGACGAACGCTTCTGGATCTTCTGGGGCGACCCCGACCAGGGCATCTTCCAGGTCAACGCCCCCGAGATACGCGGCCCTTGGACCCGCCCGCACCTCCTCAAGGAGGGCAAGGGCCTCATCGACCCGTGCCCCCTGTGGGACGACGGCAACGACGAGGCCTACCTCGTCCACGCCTGGGCCAAGTCCCGCGCGGGCATCAAGAACCGCCTCACCGGCCACCGTATGCACCCCGACGGCACGACCCTCCTCGACGACGGCAAGGTGATCGTCGACGCGGACCGCATCCCCGGCTGGTTCACCCTGGAGGGCCCCAAACTCCACCAGCACGACGGCTGGTACTGGATCCTCGCCCCCGCCGGGGGAGTCGAGACCGGCTGGCAGGGCGCGCTCCGCTCACGCGGCTTCTTCGGCCCGTACGAGGAGAAGGTCGTGCTGCAACAGGGGGACACCGAGGTCAACGGCCCGCACCAGGGCGCGTGGGTGAACACCCCGTCCGGCGAGGACTGGTTCCTGCACTTCCAACAGCGGGGCGCCTACGGCCGGTTGGTCCACCTCCAGCCGATGCGCTGGGACGACGAGGGCTGGCCGGTCATCGGCGACGCGGGCACCCCCGTAGCCGTACACCGGAAACCGGACCTCCCGCCGCAGCAGCCCGCCGCGCCCGCCACCGACGACGACTTCCCCGGCGGACGGTACGGCCGCCAGTGGCAGTGGACGGCGAACCCGCAGGACGGCTGGGCCACCCACCACTCGGGCGACGGCCTACGACTGACCTGCGCCCGCACGCCCGACGCGCACGACCTGCGCAGGCTCCCGAACCTCCTCACCCAGCGCCTGCCCGGCACACCCGTCGCGGTCGATGTCGAACTGCGGATGCACAGCGAGGAGTTGGGGGCGCGAGCCGGACTCGCCGTGCTCGGCGACGCGTACAGCTGGATCGGCCTTGAGCGGGGAGCGGACGGCAGGACGGCGTTCGTCCACCGCTTCGCCGAGCCCGTCGCCGAGCGCGAACGGGACGCGGGGGAGCCGTGCCTCGCCCCCGAGGACCGGGTCCGCCTCCGCATCGAGATCGGCGCGGGCGCGCGATGCCGCTTCCTCTACGACGTCGGGGACGGGCCGCGGCCGAGCGGCCAGGTCTTCGCCGCCACCCCCTGGCGCTGGGTCGGCGCCCTGCTCGGGCTCTTCGCGCTCGCGCCCGTCGGCACGGGACATGCCGGCGCGGCCGGTTTCACGCGGTTCCGGATCAGTTCTCTCTAACTCACCCTGCCTGTCCGCCTGTTGGGAGTCGCAATGACGCACCTCCGTGGCAAGCGCTTGCCCACCGCCCGCGAGGCCACCACACCGTCGTATCCACAAGAAGAGAGCCGCTCTATGAAGACCAGCATCCACAGAAGCAGGCGTGCCGCCGTGGCCGTCGCCCTGGGCTCCGTGCTCGCGCTGACCGCCACCGCGTGCGGTGACGACGGCAGCGGCGCCGCGGGGGACAAGGGCGACGAGGGGTCCGGCAAGGGCACGATCACCTTCTGGGACAACAACGGCGGTGTCCGCACCGACATCTGGAAGCAGATCATCGCGGACTTCGAGAAGAAGAACCCCGACATCAAGGTCAAGTACGTCGGGATACCCGCCGCGAGCGCCCAGTCCAAGTACGACACCGCGATCCAGGGTGGCGGGCTGCCCGACGTCGGCGGTGTGGGGACCGCGGTGCTCGCCGAGGTGGCGGTGCAGGGGGCGTTGGAGCCGTTGGACAGCCGGCTCAAGTCCAGTTCCCTGAACGGCAAGTTGAGCCAGAACCTGCTCGACGTCAGCAAGTCCGCCGGCGGCGGGGACACGCTGTACCAGATCCCGACCTCCGCCAACAACGGCACGTTGTGGTACCGCACCGACCTGTTCAAGGCGGCCGGTCTGGACGCGCCGACCACCTGGTCGAAGTTCTACGCCGCCGCCGACAAGCTCACCGACAAGGCGAAGAACAAGTTCGGGTTCACCATTCGTGGTGGCGAGGGGTCCATCGCGCCGGCGCTCGACGCGGTGTACGGGCAGACCGGGATCACGTCCTTCTGGAACGGCGACAAGACGACGGTCAACGACCCCAAGAACGTTGCCGCGTTGGCGAAGTACGTCAGCCTGTTCAAGAAGGACACCCCGTCCGCCGACCTCAACAACGACTTCACGAAGATGGTCGCGCAGTGGGACAGCGGCACGATCGGGATGCTGAGTCACAACCTCGGGTCCTATCAGGACCACTTGAAGGCTCTGGGCGCGGACAAGTTCAAGGGCATTCCCAATCCGACGCAGGACGACGGTACGCGGGTGCAGATCTCCAACCCCGTTGACGGGCTGAGTCTGTTCAAGTCCAGCAAGAACAAGGAAGCGGCCTGGAAGTTCATCGAGTTCGCGGTCTCCGCGGGGGAGAACTCGAAGTACAACGAGTCCGCCGGGCAGGTTCCCGCCAACACCGATGCGGCGAGTGCGGCGTGGATCCAGAAGTCCGAGCCCACGCAGTTGGCGGCGGCGGCGTTGAACGGGGCCTCCACGAAGATTGTGCAGCTGCCGTATTACCTGCCGGACTGGAACACGATCTCCAAGGCTGACAACGAGCCGAACTTCCAGAAGCTGTTGCTGGGGAAGATGACGGCCAAGGAGTTCCTGGACACGTTGGCCGACCAGTTGAACAAGGCGCAGGCGGACTGGAAGCAGAACCACTGAGCCCTGGGCTCGGGTGGTTTCGGTTGTGGGGGACTGCGGGCCCGTCGTGGCTGGTCGCGCAGTTCCCCGCGCCCCTAAAAGACATGCACCTCACCTGCGTTGAAAGGCACTCCTGTGTCCTTAAGTCGTAGACAGGTCACCCTTGCGGCTCTTGCCGCTGTTCCTTTTCGCCCGGGTGGGCGGAAGGACCGCACTCTCTACATCGTTGGGGATTCCACCGCCGCCCAGAAGTACTCCACCGAAGCTCCGGAAACGGGGTGGGGAATGGCGCTCCCCTTCTTTCTGCGCAAGGGAGTGAAGGTCGCCAACCATGCTGTGAACGGGCGGAGTTCCAAGAGCTTCGTCGACGAAGGGCGGCTGGACGCGATCCTCGCGGCCATCCGGCCCGGCGATTTCCTTCTCATCCAGTTCGCGCACAACGACGAGAAGACCGCCGACCCCACCCGTTACACCGAGCCCTGGAGCACGTACCAGGACTATCTGCGGCTGTACGTCGACGGGGCCCGAGGCCGCGGCGCCCGGCCTGTGCTCGCGACCCCCGTCGAGCGGCGCAGGTTCGACGCCGATGGCAACGCGCTGCCGACGCACGGCGATTACCCGGCGGCGATGCGGGCCCTCGCGCAGGAGGAGCGGGTCGCGCTGCTCGACATCGAGGCGTTGTCGCTCGCGCTGTGGCAGCGGCTCGGGGTGGAGGAGACGAAGGTCTACTTCAACTGGACCGACACCGAGCAGGACAACACGCACTTCAATCCGCCCGGTGCGATCGCCGTGGCGCGGCTGGTGGCGCGGGAGTTGCTGCGCTCTCGGGTGCTCGCGCCGCGTGACGTCGTCCGGTTGCGCGACGACATTCCCACGTCCTGGATCACCTGGCCCGAGGCGACGGACGCCTCGGTCCTCTGAGCAAGGAGACCCGCACAGTGCGTATTTCAATGTGTCATGCACGCGTCATGGCGTCACTCGTGGGCTGCACGGCGCTGGCCCTCGCCCTGACCAGCACCACCGCCCAGGCCCATCCGCGCAGCCTCGCCCGCGAGGCCCTCGGCGCCGGTGACGGCTGGGCCTCCTACGGCACCGGCACCAGCGGTGGCGCGGCCGCCACCCCCGAGCACGTCTACACCGTCGCCAACTGGGCCGATTTCAAGGCCGCGTTGGCCGCCGGCGGCAGCGCGCCGAAGATCATCAGGGTGAAGGGTGTGATCGACGCCAACGCCGAGGGCTGCGACTCCTTCGCCGCGCCTGGCTACGACTTCGCCCAGTACCTCGCCACCTACGACCCCGCCGTCTGGGGCTACGACCAGAACCTCGACAACGAACCCGCCGGCAGCCCCGAGGGCCTGCGCCGGGTCTCCGCCGCCAACCAGGACACCGTCATCAAGGCGTTCGTCCCCGCGAACACCACCATCGTCGGTATCGGCCGGAACGCCGGTTTCAAGGGCGCCAGCCTGCAGATCAAGGCCGTCGACAACGTCATCGTCCGCAACCTCGCCTTCGAGAGCCCGTTGGACTGCTTCCCGCAGTGGGACCCCACCGACGGCGACACCGGCAACTGGAACTCCGAGTACGACAGCGCCGTCATCTACGGCTCCACCCATGTGTGGCTGGACCACAACACGTTCACCGACGGCGACCACCCGGACAGTTCGCTGCCCACCTACTACGGCCGGATCTTCGAGCAGCACGACGGCGAACTCGACGTCGTCAAGGGCGCCGACTACGTCACCGCCTCCTGGAACGTCTTCGCCGACCACGACAAGACCATCCTCATCGGCAACAGCGACAGCGCCTCCACGGCCGCCGTCGACCGGGGCCACTTGAAGGTGACGCTCCATCACAACCTGTTCGCCAACCTCGTCGAGCGCGCACCGCGCGTCCGCTTCGGCCAAGTCGACTCGTACAACAACCACTTCGTCGCCGAGCCCGGCTTCGGCTACAGCTACGGCATCGGTCTGGAGTCCCAACTCGTCGCGGAACACAACGCGTTCACGGTCCCGGCCGGCATCTCCGAGGCGACCATCCTCAAGAAGTGGTCCGAGGCGCCGCTCACCGCCGACGACAACTACGTCAACGGCAGGCGCACCGACCTGATCGCCGTCCACAACGCGGGCGTACCGACCGAGATCCTCCAGTCCGGCGCGGGCTGGACACCGACCCTGCGCACGAAGATCGACCTCGCGAAGGCTGTGCCGTTCATCGTCGACCGCGGCGCGGGCGCGGGCCGCCTGCGCTGACCAACCCCCGTACACACCGGGCCGGTTCCGTCCGACCGGCCCGGCACCGGCGCCCCACCTCACGAGCCGCACCGCGAAGGAGCACCCGCATGCCCTCGCACCACTCCCGCCAACTGCCCCTGTCCAGACGGGGATTCCTCATCGCGACCGCCGGCGCGGGCGCCGCGCTCGGTCTCGCCGCCGTCCCCGTCCCCGCTCTCGCCGTCGGCAGGCCACACCCGTTCGGCCGCTACGGTTCGCCGGCCGCGCGCCTCACCCCGCTCACCCTGTACGTCGATCCGCGTGGCCGGGGCGACTTCACCACCGTGCAGTCCGCCGTCACCGCCGCGACCGGCGCCGGGTACACCCTGGTCATCGCACCCGGCGTCTACCGGGAGACGGTCACCGCCGGAGTCACCGACCCGGCCACCGGTCAACTCACGGACGCCGCCGCCGAGATGACCTGGATCGGCGCGAGCGAGAACCCGCGTGACGTCGTCATCGTCTACGACAACGCCAACGGCACCCAGAAACCGGATGGTTCGGGCACCTACGGCACCTCAGGCTCGGCCACCACGACCATCCGCACCGACGGCTTCACCGCCCGCCGGATCACCTTCGCCAACGACTGGCTGCGCGCCGACCACCCCGGCATCACCGGCACACAGGCGGTCGCGATCAAGGTGCAGGGGGACCGTTCGGCGTTCTTCGACTGCCACTTCCTGGGCCATCAAGACACGCTGTACGCCGACTCGTTGGCGCTCGGCGTCTTCGCCCGCCAGTACTACGCCCGTTGCTACGTCGAAGGAGACGTCGACTTCGTCTTCGGGCGCGCGACCGCCGTCTACGACCACTGCCACTTCCGGACGCTCAACCGCGCCGACCTGGCGACGGCACCGTACGGCTTCGTCTTCGCGCCCTCCACGGCGGTCGCGAACCCGCGCGGGTATCTGGTGACGCGCGGCCGCGTGAGCAGCCAAGCCCCGCGCGGCTACTACAAGTTGGCCCGTCCCTGGGTGCCCGGCTCCGACACCACCGCGCACCCGATGCTCACCGTGCGGGACACGGTGCTCGGTGCGGGGATCGACGCGGTGGCGCCGTACACCAACATGTCGGACACCTATCCCTGGCAGAGCCAGCGGTTCGCCGAGTACCGGAACACCGGCCCGGGTGCCGTGATCAGCGTTCCGGAGAACCGGCCCCAACTCACCGCCGAGCAGGCCGAGTCGGCGACCCGTGCGGCGTATCTGGGTGACTGGACGCCGGGGCGGAGGCACTGAGATGCCCTTGCGCAGACGCACACTCCTGACGGGGCTGACGGGCATCGCCGGTGGTCTGGTGGCCGCCGGTGCGGGGCCCGCTTCCGCTGTCGACCGGCGCCGTGTGCTGCACGTCCGGCCCGGCGGCTCGGTCCAGGCGGCCGTCGACGCGGTGAACGGCAGCGGCTGGACGATCGTCGTGCACCCGGGGACGTACCGCGAAGTCGTCAACGTGCCGTTGGAGCTGGGGGAGTTGACGTTGCGCGGCGCCACCCGCGATCCACGTGACGTCGTCATCGTCCACGACAACGCCAACGGGACGCAGAAACCGGATGGTTCGGGGACGTACGGCACGGCGGGCTCCGCGACCTTCACGTCGGCGGCGCCCGGGCTGACCGTACGGGACCTGACCCTCGCCAACGACTGGCTGCGCGCGGACCATCCGGAGATCACGGGGACGCAGGCGGTGGCCGCGTATGTGACGGGCGACCGCTCGCGGTTCGCGCACGTCCGTCTCCTGGCCCACCAGGACACGCTGTTCGTGGACACGTCGGCGCTGGAGGCCTTCGACCGGCAGTACTTCTCCCACTGCTACATCGAGGGGGACGTCGACTTCGTCTTCGGGCGGGCGACGGCGGTCTTCGCGGACTGCCACTTCCACACCCTGCGACGGGACGTGAACTTCACGCCCAAGGGCATGGTCTTCGCCCCGTCCACCACCCGCGCCAACCCGCACGGCATCCTCGCGGTCCGTTCGCGGATCACCTCCGGCGCCGAGGACGCCGCGTACAAGCTGGCCCGGCCGTGGGTCCCGTCGTACGAGACGACGGCCTGGCCGTCCCTCGTCGTGCGGGACACCCGGATCGGGCCCGGCATCGACCCGCTCGCGCCCTACACGAACATGCGCGACGCCTACTCCTGGCAGTCGATGCGCTTTCACGAGTACCGCAACACGGGCCCGGGTTCCGTGATCACCGTCCCGGAGAACCGGCCCCAACTCACGGCCGCCGAGGCCGGGTTGCACACCCCCGCGACGTACCTCGGTGACTGGCGTCCCTGAAATCCCCGCAACGAACAGTCCCCGACAACCGTACGAGGAAAGGACCGCACTCCTATGTCTCGTCTGTCCCGTCGTACCGCTCTCACCCTCGGCACGGCCCTCGCGCTCGGCGCCGGGCTGGCCGTCCTCCCCACCCAGGCCCAGGCCGCCACGGTCGTCGTCGACACGACGGCCGAACTGACCAGCGCGATCTCAAGTGCCACCGCCGGCACGGTCATTCAGGTGCGCGGCGGCACGTACTACCCGACGGCCACCCTCCAGTCCACGACGAACGGCACGTCGTCGTCACCGGTCACGCTCACCGCGTACGGCTCGGAGACGGTCAAGATCGACGGTTCGTCACTGCCGTCGGGGTCCTGGATCTTCAAGCTGACCGCGGACTACTGGAACGTCTCCAACCTCACGTTCCAGAACTCCCCGGACAGCGCGGTCGTCTGCCAGTCCTGCACCGGCACCAACTGGAACAACGTCAAGACCATCAACGGCGGCGACTCCGGCTTCACGCTCACCGGCGACGGCACCGTCAACAACACGGTCAAGAACCTTGACTCGTACGGCAATTACGACGCCGCGACGCACGGCGAGAACGCGGATGGCGTCGCCATCAAGTTCGGCTCCGGCAGCGGAAACCTCGTCACCGGGGCGCGGCTGTACAACAACTCCGACGACGGGATCGACTTCTGGTCCTTCTCCACGCCCGTCACCGTCGAGCACACCTGGTCCTTCGGCAACGGCGTCAACCGCTGGTCCGACTCGGCGTTCGCGGGTGACGGCAACGGCTACAAACTGGGCGGTGACGGCGAGGTCGTCGCGCACGTCATCAACAACTCGGCGGCCTGGGGCAACGCGGGCAACGGCTTCACCGAGAACTCCAACACCGGTGCCCTCGTCCTCAACCGCACCACCGCGTACGCCAACAGCAAGTGGGGCTACTACTTCGCCACCAGCTCCGCCAAACTCGGCAAGAACCTCGCGGTGAGCAACGGCAGCGGCTCGGTCACCAAGGGCTCCGCGGTCACCTCGTCCGGCAACAACTGGGACTCCGGCATCTCCACCCCGTCCTTCATCTCCACGGACGCGTCATCGACGTACAACGCCCGCTCGTCGAGCGGCACGCTGCCGTCCACGACGTTCCTGACGACGGGGAGCACGACGATCGGCGCGACGATGAACTGAGCCGTGCGGTGGGCCCGGTTCGGGTGTCGCGGGGCTGGGCCCACTCGCTCTCAGCAGTGGTTCCCGCACTTTCACCTCTGTCCTGTCGGCTCGATGGTGCTCACGTAGATCGACGTCCGGCTGCCCGGCGCGCGGAACGGCCTTCACTTCGGTGAACACCCCGGCGATCAACTCGTCGTTGGCGACACGACCGTCCGCCATGTCGGCGTTCTCGATGTCGAGGACCTCGGCCGGGTCCTTGCCGTCCCCCATCGCGCGTTCCCCCGTTCGCAGTCGCGTGCACGACCGTAGGAGAAGCTCATCAAGGGAGGGTCAAGTAACGCCCATGCGCGGGTAATTCCCCGTCCTGTGGATTTCGTATCAATTGGATAACGCTCCTCGCGCCTGGCGTGTGATGCGCGTAGACAGTCCGTGACCTGGTGCATCACTCATCAGAACCAGATCCGGAGATTCCATGCGGAAGTCCCTTAGAGCGGCCGCCCTCGGCGCCGCCTGTGTCGTCGCCGGTGCCGCCCTGTACGGCAGTGGCGTCGCCACCGCCGGCCAGTCGACGGCGAACTCGACGCACGAGCCGTACAACATCGGCCTGTTGTCGAAGGACATCGACACCTACTACGGCACGACGCTCGACAGCGGCGGCGTGTACCAGGCCTCGGCGACCAGCCCGTACGCCAAGGACCTGGCGCGCATCGACGCGTCGGCGAAGAAGTACATCGACCAGGCCGTGCGCAAGCACCACAAGGGCGTCAAGCCCGCGGTCGTCTTCGACATCGACGACACGCTGCTGCTCAGCCTCGACTACGAGAAGAAGAACAACTACGGCTACAGCTCGGCCACTTGGGCCGCGTACGTCGCCCAGGCCAACCGCCCCGAGGTCTTCGGCAGCCCCGAGCTGGTCAAGTACGCCGCGTCCAAGGGCGTCACGGTGTTCTACAACTCGGGTCTCAGCGAGGCGCAGCGCACCTACGCGGTCGACAACCTGAAGAAGGTCGGCGCCGACGTCAACCTCGACGCCGACCACATGTTCCTCAAGAACACGGCCAACCCGCCGTCGTACCTGAGCGGTTGCGCGACCGCCGGTACCTGGACCTGCACCACCGTGCAGTACAAGTCCGGCACCAGGAAGCACATCGAGGACCTCGGGTACAACATCATCGCCAACTTCGGCGACCAGTACTCGGACCTCGACGGGGGCTACGCCGACAAGACGTACAAGATCCCGAACCCGACCTACTTCGTCAGCTAGTCCGTACGGGTCGTCCGTACCGGGCTGACCGACCCGAGGGTGGGCACCACCGGCCGGATCGTCCCGTCCGCCGCGAACCGCAGGCGGTCGATCGTGGTCTCCCGGTGCGTGCCGTCCCCACCAGGTTTTCCTGGCCCGTTCAGGGCGAACCGGTGATAGACGACGTACCAGTCGTCGGTCCCCGGCGCGTTCACCACGGAGTGGTGGCCGGTGCCCAGGATGCCGTACTCGGGGTTCTTGGACAGGATCGTGCCCCGCTTGGTCCACGGACCGAGCGGGGACGGTCCCGTCGCGTACGCCACGTGGTAGTTCTCGCTGCGGGTGTCGTCCTCGGACCACATGAAGTAGTAAGTCCCCTTGCGCTTCACCACGAAGGACCCCTCACGGAAGTCGCCCGTCGTGATGTCCTTCACCTTCGTCGCGTCGTACGACGTCATGTCGTCGTTCAACGGCACGACGTACGCGTGCCCGTTGCCCCAGTAGAGATACGACTGCCCGTCGTCGTCCGTGAAGACGGCGGGGTCGATCATCTGGCCGCTCAGTGAACCCCCCTTCGCCACAAGGGGTTTGCCGAGCGCGTCCTTGAACGGACCCGCGGGCGAGTCCGCCACCGCGACCCCGATCTGCTGCTCGGCACAGAAGTAGAAGTAGTACTTCCCGTCGCGTTCCGCGATCGCCGGTGCCCACGCGTTCTTGTCGGCCCAGGAGACGTCGGGCCCCAGGTCGAGGATCACTCCATGGTCCCGCCAGTGGACCAAGTCCCTTGAGGAGTACGCCTTGAAGCTCGTTCCGCCCCAGCCCGCGTAGCCGTCGCTCGTCGGGTAGATCCAGTACTGGCCGTCCAGATAGTGCACGTCCGGGTCGGCGGTCAGCCCCGGCAGCACGGGACTTCGCGTCGGCACCGCCTCCACCGTCCAGGTCCGGCTCGTCCCGTCCGCCGCCGTGACGGTGTACGACCGCGGCTCGCGGAAGTCGCGACGCGTACCGGACGGAGGGCTGACCTTCGCGCCCGAGCCGATGGCGAGGGTCGGCGCCAAGTGCCGCAGATCCGCGCCGGGTTGCATCGGCAGTACGACCTTCGACGAGGCCTCCGTGACGACGGCGTACCCCTTCTGCCCTTGCGCCGTCGCGTCCACGACCGACGCCGGTGTCACCGGATACGCGGCCAGCAGCCGGTCGTACTGCGCCTGGGTCACCGGAAGTACCGTGCCGTGCCGGGGACTTGCCGGGAGCTGGTAGTCCGTGGACGGGGTCCACTCGCCGGAGTCGAGGTCGGTGGTCTCGAAGGGGACGTAGCCGCGCAGTCCGTACTCGTCGACGAACAGGTACCACTTCTTCTCGGTGTTGGACTTGAACACCGTCGGCCCCTCGCCCCGCTCGATCGCACCGCTGCCGATGCACTCGGAGACGAAGTCGTACGACGTGGAGGTCAGCGAGGCCGACTTCTCGCCGGTGATGAACTTCGAGCAGGGGGAGCTGGAGGACGGGTCGCGTTCGTCCTTGGTGTAGCGGTAGTAAGTGTCCTTGTACTTCACGACGGTCGAGTCGATGACGGAGTAACCCGGGTCGTCCCAGACCTTCGGGTCGCTGAAGGTGCGGAAGTCCTTCGTCGTCGCGTACATCATGCGGTTGTACGTCGAGCCGGTGTGGCCGGGGTCGTCGTCGGCGTACAGCTTCGACGCCCAGAAGACGACGTACTCACCGAGCGAGTCGTCCCAATAGGCCTCCGGCGCCCAGGTGTTGCCCGCGTTGTCCGGGGCCACCTTCACCAGCCGCTGATCGGTCCAGTGGACCAGGTCGGTCGACTCCCAGATCATCACCGACTTGCTGCCGTGCCGCTGGACGTCGTCCCAACTGCCGCTGCTGTTCCGGTACATGCGCAGGTCGGTGGCGATGAGATAGAACTTGTCGCCCTTGGGGGAGCGGATCACGAACGGGTCGCGCAGCCCCTTCTCCCCGATCGTCGAGGTCAGCACGGGCTGCCCGGCGTTCAACTCCCGCCAGTGCAAAGGGTCGTTGCCGCGGCTGAGGGCGTAGCGGATCTGCTCGCCGTCGGCGGTGCCCTCGCCGGTGAAGTAGGCGAAGAGGTAGCCGGCGTACTGGGGGTGGGTCACGGGCGGTGCTCCTGAGTGCGCGGTACTGGGCGGGGCGGCGAGCAGGGCGAGAAGAAGGGTGAGGAGGGCCAGGAAGGGGAGCAGGAGGGTGCGGGCGGTGCGGGGTCGCATGGCACATCCTGTGGGGGTGTGGGGGATTCTGTTGAATGACTGTGCTGCCTTCGGAGTGTCACCAGTGGGGTGCGGTGCGTCAATCGGTGCGGGTGGGACGGGGAGGAGCGAAAGTTTCGCTTCTTCTCCCGTGCCTCTTCCCGTGCTCTTTCCCGTGCCTTTTCCCGTGACCGCGGCAACCCTTTCCGGCCACGGCGGCGACCAGGGATCAGAAACGGGCCGGGGTGGCCCCTCCGGTCCGTTTCGTCCTCGTCATCCAGGAAAGGAACCAACGCCGTGCGTACGAGCACCGGACGCCACCGCAGGACCCGCACCCTCTCGATCGCCGCCGCGGTGGCCGTCGCCGCGGGGGCGGGCGGCGTCTACCTCGGCCTCAACAGCGGTGGCGCACAAGCCGCTTCGTCGACGGTCACCGTGTCCACCACCGCCCAGCTGGAGTCGGCCGTCGCCAACGCCACGGCGGGGACGGTCATCCAGGTCCGCGCCGGCACCTACACCCCGGCCGCGACCCTCAAGTCCACGGCGAACGGCACCGGTTCGGCCCGCATCACCTTGCGGGCGTACGGCACGGAGAAGGTGAAGATTGACGGCTCCAAGCTGCCCGCGGGCCAGTGGCTGGCCGGTATCTACGGCGACTACTGGACCGTCCAGAACCTCACCTTCCAGAACTCCCCGGCCCAGGGCTTCGTAGCCACGTCCTCGGTCGGCGGCATCTTCAAGAACCTGATCACGGCGAACAACGGCGACTCCGGCTTCACCCTGCGCGGCGACGGCACCACCAACAACCTCGTGCAGAACCTGGACAGTTACGGCAACTACGACGCCGCCGGCCACGGCCAGAACGCCGACGGAATCGCCATCAAGTTCGGCTCCGGCACCGGCAACAAGGTCACCGGCGCCCGCCTCTACAACAACTCGGACGACGGCCTCGACCTGTGGCAGTTCTCCTCGCCGGTCACCATCGAGCACTCCTGGGCGTTCGGCAACGGCAAGAACCGCTGGAACGACTCCGCCTTCGAGGGCAACGGCAACGGCTTCAAGCTGGGCGGCGGAGGCGTCTCGGTCGCGCACGTCGTCAACGACAACGCCGCCTGGGACAACACCCTCAACGGCTTCACCGAGAACTCCAACACCGGCGCGATCATCCTCAACCGCAACACCGCCTACGCCAACACCGAGGCCGGCTTCTTCTTCGCCACCAGCAAGTCCCGCCTCGCCCGCAACCTCGCCATCGGCAACAAGGGCGGCCTGGACAAGCTCGGTTCATCGACGGTCTCCGCGGCCAACAACTGGGACGGCGGGGTGGCCACACCGTCCTTCAAGTCGACGGACGCGACTACGGCGTACGGTGCGCGTTCGTCGAGCGGGACGCTGCCGACGACGACGTTTCTGACGACGGGGTCTACGACGATCGGCGCGACGATGGACTGACATGGCTCACCAGAGGCTCCGCTTCTCACGGGACGATGAGCAGAGCTGACGCGCGAAGAGGCCCCGGTCGCTGCGAGTCGACCGGGGCCTCGCCTGTGTTTCCGGGCCCCGAGCGGAATGAAGTACGCCTACGGGCTGTCCCGTAAACGATCTTCGAGTCGATGTAGACGTGGGTCGGTCGCGATACTGATTGCTCGACTACCCGGAGAGAGTGACGTTGTACAGGTGGGCGATGCCGAGCATGGCGTGATGGACTCCGTCGCCTTTGAGACGGCAGTCGCGGAGAATCTTCCAGTTCCTCATGCGGGCGAAGACGTGCTCGACGCGGGCTCGGACCTGTTTGTGCGAGCGGTTGTGCTCCCGTTTCCAGTCGGGCAACTCTGCGCCCGGGGTGCGGCGGTGGGGCATGAGGAGGCCGGTGCCCGGATAGCCGCCGTCGGCCATCGTCAGGGTCTTGCCCACGGCGGCCTTCGCATCGGACTCCTCCCACGCCTTGCAGTCGTTTCGGTTGCCGGGTAAGGGTTTGCCGACCACGAAGACCGGGCGGGCGTCGGCATCGATGACGACCTGGTGGTTGGTGGAGTAGCGGTAGTTCTTGGACTGCTCGGCGATGCTGTGGTCCGCGGGTGGGTACCAAGGTTCCGTCCACGATCAGCACGGTGCCTTTCGCGAACCGGCGTCTGAGCTGGAACGCGAGGAGCGGACCGAGCTGATCAATGATCCGGTCGGCTGCCGACTTCGAGATGCCGAACAGTGGGGCCAGCTGGCGCAGTGTCAAGTTCGTCCGCCAGTAAGTCGCAACGAGCAGCAGGCGGTCCTCCAAGGAGAGCCCCCACGGCCGGCCCCGTCGCACCACCGCGGCGTCCTCGCGTCGGAGCGCGGTCAGCAGTTTCCCGAACTGACGCTGACTCAACCCGGTGAACGGGTGTATCCAGGATGGTTCGGACGCCGTGATCACACCAGTCATAGCCGACCTTCTCACCCACGATCAGCAGTCACCGGGCAGCCCTTAGTGGTCGGATCCAGAAGTCCTTCGAGGGTTGATCATGCTGCCGGCGTGACGGAGGATTCTTCTGGGTGATCGGCGGTATGCCGGTCGAGCCTGGCCAGCAGATTGTCCAGGTCGGAGGTTGTGAACTTCCGCTGGAACGGCCGTGCCCTGGCGTTGTAGCGGTGTTCGAAGGCTGCCGCATCCGCTTCCACCTGGGGCCGGGCTGTGCTGAGGCAGCGGGCCGGGGCGCTCAACAGTGATTCCGGAGGGCTCGACAACGATCAGGCGTACGCCGGCATCAGGCGACTCAGGAGAGTTCGTGTCGAGTTCCGTCGGCGACTGCGTGGAGCTTGTCGGGATTGGCCACGTTGTGGATGGTCGAGATGCGGCCTTCCGGATCGAAGTCGAAGGACAGCGTGGCGACCACGCGGTCCGGGCCGTGGAAGACCACGCCCGGGCCGCCGTTGATCCAGGCGAGCTCTGCCCGCATCTGCCCGGGCTCGATGCCCTGGTAGGTCGCGGTGCCGAGCGCGGCGAACCAACGGGCCACGGTCTCCAGACCGACGACCGGTTTGAGGGCCTGGCGGACCTTGCCGCCGCCATCGGTCCACAGGGTCACGTCCGGGGAGAGCAACTCCATGAGGGTGTTGATGTCGCCGCCCGTCGTCGCCGCGAAGAAGCGCTCGGTGACGGCGCGTTGGCGGGCGCGGTCCGCGGTGAAACGGGGCCGGCGGGCCCGGACGTGCTCGCGGGCGCGGTGCGCGGCCTGCCGGACCGCCGCCTCCGAGCGTTCCACCGCCTCCGCGATCTCCGCATAGCTGAAGGCGAAGACCTCCTTCAGCACGAAGACCGCGCGCTCCAAGGGACTCAGTGTCTCCAGCACAACCAGCAGGGCCATGGAGACCGAGTCCGTCGTGGCAACGCCGTCAGCTGTGTCCGGGCCGGTGAGGATCGGCTCGGGGAGCCATGGCCCGACGTAGGTCTCGCGCTGGTGGCGAGTGGAACGAAGCCGCTCCATCGCCAGGTTGGAGACGATCCGGGTCAGGTAGGCCTTGGGGTCGGCGACCTCGGAACGGTCGGCCGCCGACCACTTGAGCCAGGCGTCCTGGACCACGTCCTCGGCATCGGCGGCGGTGCCGAGGATGCGGTAGGTGACGGAGAAGAGCAGGGTGCGGTACTGCTGGAAGGCAAGCTGGTCGGGGCCGGCCTGCTGCGGCTGGGTCACTTGGCGCTCCGAATCCGGGTGTAGCGGCCGCCGTGCGGCCAGAACGCGCCCGAGGCGGGCATCTTCTTCATGCGTGCGAAGGTCGGCCACGGCGCGGCGGTGACCGTCTCCTTGTACTTTGCGGCTCGCTTGCCGGTCAGCACGATCCGGCGCGGGCTGTCGTCGGGATGGGTGAACTGCACGACGGCGTCGTTCCGACCCAGACTGACAGGCGTGTGGTAATAGCCGAAACGGAAGGGCTTGGGCTCCTTGCCGGCCAGCACCCGCAGGATCGAGAGGGCCGCGTGTACGCCCGTGGGCATACCCCCCTGACAGGTCCCGTGCATCACGCCGTAGCCCTGACGGATCGCCGCCGCATCGCCCACGGCATAGACGTCCGGGTGGGAGACCGAGCGCAGCGCGCTGTCGGTGACCACCCGGCCGCGCTCGTCGACGGTCAGACCCGCGGCGGCCGCCAGCGGCGACACACGAGTGCCGCTGGTCCACAGCACCGCGCCCGCCGGGATACTGGAGCCGTCCGCGAACTCGACACTGTCCGGCAGCACCTTGGCCACCTCGACACCGCTGCGCACCCGCACGCCGAGCCGGGCGAGCGCCTCGTCCAGGTGGGCCTTGGCCTTCGGGTGCATGCACGCGCCCGGCTCCTGCCGGCCCAGCAGCACCACATCGAGTTCCGGGTACCGCTCGGCGATCTCCGCGGCGGCCTCGACGCCGGTGAGGCCGCTGCCGCCGACCACGACGGTCCCACCGTCGAGCCGGGTCAGCCGGTCGGCGAGGAGGGCGGCGTCCTGCAGGCTGTTGAGGGTGTAGGCGTGGTCATCCACGCCGGGGACGGCAACGGTGTCCGCGATGCTGCCCAGGCCGTAGACCAGGGTGTCGTAGCGCAGGACCCGGTCGTCGTCGATCCGGACGGTCTTCGTCCCGGCGTCCACGGCGGTGACCCAGCCACGGACGAAGCCGGCGCCGGTGCCGTCCAGCAGCTCCGGGATGTTCATCTCGGCCGTCTCCTGACCGGTGGCGGTGATGTGCAAGCGGAGCCGCTCGGTGAAGGTGTCGTAGGGGTTGACCAGCGTCACTCGCAGGTTTCCGCGTTTCCTGGCGCGGGCCGCGAGCTGGATCGCGGCGGAGAGCCCGGCGTAGCCGGCGCCCAGGACCAGGACCTCGTGCTGCTGCGCTGCTGTCGCGTTCATCGCTCTGCTGTCTCTTTCGTGTCGGTCGTTCCCGCTGTGCGGACGACCACCAGACGCAAGCTGCCCTTCCGTTCGTGACACGGGGCCGATATGACCCGCGTCACATCGAGAGCAGGGAGCGTGCGCGGCATCAGCACTCCGAGCACCGCGACGCGCTGCATGCAATCATGATCGACCGGCTTCGCACGGGAACTGACGGAACAACAGGAGCCGCAGGTCAGCAGCAGGGCCTGGTGCTTCGACGCGGCCCGCGAGCACGACCGCCTCTACGCCACCTCCGACCAGTGGAACAACTCCCTCACCCTCTGATCGCGGGCTTCACTCGAAACGAACCGTCCCCAAACCACCGATCGCCATAACCTCGACACTTGAGCGGCGCCCACGATCGACTCGGGATCAACCCCGAAGGACTTCTGGAGCCGACCACTTAGGGGGAGCGGATGGCCGGACGCGATGCAGGGAAGACGAGGGCGGTACTGCCTGCTCACGCGATCGAGGTCGGGGCCGGGCCGCTGGATCGACCGACGCGGAACTCCGTTGGCGGCTGGCCATTCCTCGACAACGCGGAGGAATGGCCCTCATGCTTCTGCGGGGAGCGGATGGCCCTGTTCTTCCAGCTCGACGTGCCTTGGGACCTGGGGCCTTTTGGTGGAGATCATCTACTCGTCTTCCACTGCCGTGCGCACAACGACGCGTCCGAACCCGAGTTTGCTGATGGCCGGCTCGTGCCCGGGTACTGGGACGCTCCGCAGTTGCCCTACCCGCGTCCGTTCTGGCGCGTCCTCCTCCAGCAACACGCGGTGTTTCCGACTGCGGAGCCCGAGCCGTCGGTATGTGCACTGCCGCTGAGGCTTCAGCCCTTCGTGGACACCCCCAGCCCGCGCGGGCTGGGAGCCCAGTTGTTCAAGGTGGGCGGCTCACCGTCCTGGGCGCAGGATCCTGAGTACTACGAGTGCGTGTGCGGAGCGGATCTGGAGTACCTCTGCCAGGTTCCGGAAGGCATGGAATTCGCCGTCCATCCTGGCCAACCAGAGCAGCCCTACAGTGTTGGAGCTGACACCTACGGGCTGTTCCTCGGCAACGAGGTCTACCTGCTGGCGTGCCCGGCCCATTGCGATCCGGCGGCAGTCTGGCCCGTGAACCAGAACTGAATCCTCGGCATCACCGGCCTGCACAGTGAGCGTTTTCCAACCTCAGGTTGACGCGTGGTGAAGGACGAGGACGGCCTTCGCCATGTCGGTGATCCGGACAGGTGTCGAGGTCCGCATCCGCGAGACCGACCTGGCCGATCCGACCTGCGGACTGCGCGCCGGACTGGTCGACGTCGCTCTGACCCGTGGGCCGTTCGACGAGACAGGTCCGACAGTGCACGTGCTGCGCGTCGACCCCGTCGGCGCGGTGCTGCGCGACGATGATCCACTGGCCCGCCGCGGCCGCCTGAAGGTGGCCGACCTGGCAGACAGGGGCTGGTTCCAGTTCCCGGACGGCACGGATCCGATCTGGCATTCGTACTGGAATGGCGGGGAGCCGTGCGAGGGTCCGGTGGTACGCGCTGTCCAGGAGTGCCTGCGGGCCGCGCTCTGGAACGGAACAGTCGGCATGGCCCCGGTTCGGGCACGACCTGCCCAGGGAGCTGGCTGTGGTGCCGCTGATCGACATCGCGCCGAGCCGTGTGGTAGCGGCGTGGAACGAGGGTGACCCGAATCCGCTGGTCCGGTCGTTCGCTCAGATCGCCACAGTCGCTTACCGGGCTGAGCGTTCCGTGGCCGGCGAAGGCATGGCGTGTCCGCGTGCGTACCGTGAGTGGGGGCGACAGCGCTCGGCGGGTACATCAACACCGACTCGTCGTCCTGCACCGTAAACCACACGTCCCGGGCCTAGGCCGGCGCTCTAAATGGACGAGTCAGGCGCCCGGGCAGGGTCGTCCCAGGGGGCTGGGGGCCTGGAGGTGCGCAATTGCCTCCATAGCGGCACGGCGCTCGTTCCCGGTGGGGGCATCGAGACCTGGGGGGCGGGCTGGCCGTTGGTGATGATGTTCTGCTCGAATCCGGCCGGGGTGAGCATGTTGTAGACACGGCCGACTTCGGATTCGACGCGGAAGCCGTGGCGGACCTTGGGCGGCAGGTAGATGTAGCTGCCGGGTCCGGCCGGGATCTCCTCGTCTCCGACGGTGAACACGAAATCACCTTCGAGGATGAAGAACGCCTCTTCCTCCTTGTCGTGGACGTGCGGTGGGGCGACGAGTCCTTGCGGACACAGTTCCTCGAACGTGCAGGACCGGCCGTCGGTCTGGCTGCCGTCGGCGAGCACTCTCCAGTACGTGCCGACGTTCCAGTAGGCCGGGGACTGGTCCGGCGCCCAGACATAGGGGCGGGCGGTGCCGGCGCTGTGGGGGAGGCTGGTCATGGCGGTCCCCTTGGTCTTTAGTGCATGGGGGAATGGATGACGGAGTCGACGGTGATGGTCAGCAGGAGCCGGGTCTGGCCCGGGCCGCCGTACGAGGCGTAGGGGTGGCCTGTGTACTTCTGGGCGAGGTGTTCGATGCTCTCGGCGGCGCCGTCGGTCGTAGCGCTGGTGACGCGTCCCCGTACGGAGAAGTAGCGGGAGGTGTCATCCGGGTCGGCGATGCTGACGGCCACACGGGGGTCGCGTTGAACGTTTTTGGTTTTGCGGTAGCCCTCGACGGTGTTGATGAGGATGTGTTCACCATCGGTGTCGACCCAGGTCTGGGTGAGCTGGGGCGAGCCGTCCGGCATGGTGGTGGCGATAAAGCAGGGGCTGGGCCGGTTCAGCAGTTTGAGGAGTTCGCCGGGCAGGGGTGTCATGAGGTATCGCCCTTCCTGGGGGGAAGCTGTCGGTAGGAGGTGCCGATGCCGGCGGTGCGCTCAGCGCAAGGAACGGAAGGTGGTCCGGACTTCGTCAACGAAGAGTGCCGGTTGTTCCAGGGCCGCGAAGTGCCCGCCCACCTCAAGCTCGTTGAAGTGGACGACGTTGCTGTAGCGGCGTTCCACCCAGCGCTGGGACTTCCGGACGTGCTCCTCCGGGAACATGCTGAATCCGGTAGGCAGTGTGATCGGTGCGGCGGCGTTCGGCGCGGAGGGCCGTGCTGACCGTGCCATTTCCCAGTAGGTCCGCGCAGAGGACGTCCCGGTGTTGGGAAGCCAATAGAGCATGATGTCGTCGAGCAGCTCGTCCAGGGTGAAAGATGCTTCCGCGTCCCCCGGCGTGCCGCAGGTGTCCTGGAACATCGCGTAGATCCAGGCAGCCAGGCCGATGGGGGACTCCGCGAGGGAGTAGCCAATGGTCTGAGGGCGGGTTGCCTGCTCCTTGGCGTAGCCCGAGAGGTTCTCCCAGAAGTAGGCGGCGCTGTCGAGCATTGCCTGCTCATGCTCGGTGGCGTCCCGGATCTCGTCGGGCGTTGGCGGGAACATGGCGAAGTTGAGGTGCAGCCCGACGCATCCGTCGGGGGCCTTGCGGCCGATCTCGTCGGTGACCGCGCATCCGAGGTCGCCGCCCTGGGCGCCCCATCGCCGGTAGCCGAGCCGGTCCATCAGCGTGATCCAGGCATCGGCGACCCGGGGGAATCCCCAGCCGGGTTCCGTAGGCCGGTCGGAGAACCCGAATCCCGGCAGCGACGGCACCACGAGATGGAAGGCGTCCCGCGGGTCACCGCCGTGGGCCGCGGGATCGGTCAGTGGGCCGATGACCTTGTGGAAATCGAGGACGGAGCTGGGCCATCCGTGGGTCATGACCAGCGGGAGGGCGTCCGGCTCAGGCGAGCGCACATGGAGGAAGTGAATGCCCAGGCCATCGATGATGGTGCGTGACTGGCCGAAGCAGTTGAGGGTCTTCTCGCACCGCCGCCAGTCGTAGGTGTTGAGCCAGTAGTCGTGCAGCGCGCGGAGCTTCGCCAGCTGGGGTCCCTGGCTGGTGTCCGGAACGGTCTCTGGATCGGGCCACCGGGTGCGGGAGAGCCGCTCACGCAGGTCGGTCAGCTGTTCCTCCGGCACGGACAGGGTGAAGGGTTCGATGAGTTCGGACACGGGGCGTGCTCCTTACCGGGCGATACCGCGCCGGCTGCGACGCGGGTGGATTCAAGGAGGGCGGAATCCGGTGAGTCAGAGGGTGTCGGGCTGACGGGTCCGTTCATCGGTGACAATCTCGGGCACCGCGTCCAGGACCTCCTGGAGCCAGGCGATCTCGGCGCGCAGCCTGTGCGCACTGTGACTGACCGCTAGTGCCTCGCTCACCGTCAGGTAGCCGCCGTCGACGGCGTTGGCGTTCAGCGCCTCGGTGTCCGAGAGCATGGAGGCGAGTTCATCCAGCCGGGATGCGATCACCGTGTGGAGCTCGTCCAGCTTCTCCGGGTCGAGGCGGGTGAGGGCCAGGTCGAACGGGTCCGGCTTCATCCAGATGTGGCGCAGACTCTCGGACTGGAGTTCCTTGAGACGCAGCCGCCCTTCACCGGTGATGCCGTACACCTGACGCTCGGGCAGATTGCCCTCCTTCTCGGTCCTGACCTCTTCGAGCAAGCCCTCAGCCAGCAGACGCTTGATCGCCTGGTACAGGCTGCCCACGGACACGTCCGTCCACAGGTGCAGATGTTCCCGCTCGGCCTGGAGGCGCACCCTATGCCCGTGCATCTCGCCGTTCCTCGCGAACGTGTCGAGGATGAACAACCTGATCGATGACATACGACTACTCTTGCATGAGTACTCGTTCGTAGGCAACCGTTCGATGTGCTGAACATCGGCTCCAGGAGCGACCGCGTCGAGGTCACGAACGGGATTCATCGCCGAGCTCGCCGCCGTGACTGAACAGTGAGCGATTTCCAGCATCCCGATGCCGACCACAAGTTGGACGCCCCTGCGCAACGACAAAACTCCTGGTAGACGGGTTCTCGACCAAGATCACCCGTGCCTGCCAGGAGCTTCGCATGCTTGTCTACTCATCCTCGATCGATCTGTCCAGCCGAACCCTGCGGTTCCTTACCGGTCAACTGGCCGCGCGGCAGGCGAAGATCGGTACACGGTGGCGACGTCTGGCCGTCGGCCGCCAGGCTCTGCTCGCCCTCGCGCACCTGCGGTGCGGTGATACCTACGCCCAGCTCGCTGCCGGATTCGACATCGGGATCGCCACGGTCTGCCGCTATATACGCGAAGCCGTCGAGGCCCTGGCCGCCCTCGCGCCTTCACTCGCCGAGGCGATGCGGACGATCCGCGAGAAGGCGTTCGTGATCCTGGACGGCACCCTGCTGCCGATCGACTGGGGGCACCTCCCAGCCGAAGGCTGGGGGAGATCGCTGCGGACTCCCCGTACTACTCCGGGAAACACAAGCGCCACGGCATGACATCCAGGTCCTCGCCGATCCGTTCGGACGCCTGCTCTGGGCCTCGCTCGCCCTGCCCGGATCGACCCACGACCTCACTGCTGCCCGACACCACGGAATCATCGACGCGCTCACCGAGGCGGGCCTGAAGTGCTGGGCGGACAGTGATGATGGGTGATGGCGTCACCGATAGATCTGTCCCTTGGGCTGACTGACCGGAATCTCGTGTCCTTGCCTTGATCCGTCGGTCTGTCGGTGACGCCGTCGCACGTGGCCGGCCAAAGGCATCGTGACTTCATAGGGGCTTGTGCGAGAAGACCCGTCACTGTCGTGTCCGCCTGCCTCGACTGGCGCGTGTTGCCCTGTCAGCACGATGAGAAGGCAGCAGCTCCTGCATGATCGACCAGCAGCCCGGGAACGAAGTCTTCGCCGGAGTCGACACCCACACCGATACCCACCACGCCGCCGTCGTGGACCCTCTGGGACGTCCCCTCGCCGACCGAGAATTTCCCACGACCACCCAGGGATACCGCGCCCTGTTGACGTGGCTCATCACCTTCGGCCACGTACAAGCCGTGGGTGTGGAGTGCACAGGCTCCTACGGCGCCGGACTGACTACGGTGCTGAGCGCGGCCGACCTGACGGTGGTCGAGGTCAACGTCCCCGACCGGGGTACCCGACACGCCCGCGGCAAATCCGACCCGATCGACGCCTATGCCGCCGCCCGCGCAGCAGCCTCAGGACGAGCTACAGCCATCCCCAAGTCCCACACCGGCACGGTGGAAGCCCTTCGCCAGCTGCGCGTGGCCCGCGCGTCTGCGATCAAGGCCAGAACCCAGGCGATCAACCAACTCATAGGCCTGCGGGTAACCGCTCCCGAACCTCTGCGTGCATCGCTCACGGGGCTCACCCGTACCGCCCTGGTCAACTGCTGCCTCCGGCTCCGGCCGGCAGCTGATCTCACCTCTCCCGCCGACGCCGCTCGGTATGCGCTGCGGCAACTGGCACGCCGCATCCGCATGCTCACCGAGGAGATCGACGAGGTCACCGAACACTTGGCGACGCTCACCACGTCCGCCGGGCCTGAGCTCGTCGCACTGTTCGGCGTGGGCACCGAGACCGCCGGCCAGCTCTTGGTCACGGCCGGCGACAACCCCGAACGCCTGCGCACAGAGGCCGCGTTCGCCGCTCTGTGCGGCGCCGCTCCAGTTCCGGCTTCCTCCGGACGCACCGACCGACACCGACTCAGCCGAGGCGGGGACCGCCAGGCCAACCGCGCCCTCCACATGATCGCGGTGGTCCGGATGCGCTATTGCCCCCGCACTCGCGCCTACGTTGCACGCCGCACCCAACAGGGACTGACCAAGAAGGACATCATCCGTTGCCTCAAACGCTTCATCGCCCGCGAGGTCTACCACGCCCTCACTCGCACTCACCCCGGCAGCACTACCTCAGCAACTTGACTTCTATAGGAGCATCAAGGCGTATCAAGGCGCCGGCGGGCCTGTTCGAGTCCCGTTCCGCGGTCGCCGTCTGAAGGGAAGCGCCGCCACAACACCAGTCACGCCAAGATCCGATGCGTCGGCGAACGAGCTATGGCCACGCTCAAGGACTGGCGTCTTCTGCGGAAGCTCCGCTGCAGCACCAACCGGATCACCGACATGGTGAAGGCCGTCCTCGTCCTTCACCACGCGTCAACGTGAGGTTGGAAAACGCTCAGTAGCCGCTCCCACGACCCGCTGCCTACGAACGCAGGTGAACGCCCCCGTACGGGTCCCACCACCCCACCACCACAGTTGGAAAGCGTGTTGGAGCACTGAGTCCAAGACTCCGGTGCCGAACGTCGGCCGGCCCGCAGCCACGAAGTGGTCACACCGTGGTGTATTCGTTCTGTGCCCCTCACAATTCCTGATCATGGAGTGGCTCTCACTTACGATCCCCCTCGTCACAGCGTCGGTTGCTTCGGGGCTCGAAGCCCTGACCAGCGATCTTGTTGAGGAACGAAGGGGCCTCCGAAACCGCGTGCGCAGGTTCGAATCCTGCTGTGAGTACGGGTGAGGGTCCTCGGATCGATCATGCTCCAGGGCCTTTCGCGGTCAGAGAGTTGATCGATTGGGCAGGGCACGACCGCCGGCCATCGGGTGTGGCTGATCAGGCGGGAATCCAGTCAGGCCACTGTGGAGGGACGTTACTCACGGGGCAGAGGCCAGAGTCGCCGGGATAGCCGTCCAGCGTCCCCCGGGTCGCGAAGAACCACCATGCCAACCACACCGTCGCAACAACCACCAGCACCGTCGGCAGTGAGACGGGGACCGCCGTTGGCGCGCGAACCACCAGACGTCGAGCGACGGCCCGCGCCACGATCCCAACGAGTGCTTCGCCGCACACGACAAGAGGGAGCAGGAAGTTGAGTTCGAAGCGTCCGCCGGCCTCGTAACCCGCGTCGCAGTACGCGCGCGCCCAGACGGCCAGGGACCAGGCGACGCAACCCATAGCAGCTCCGAACAATGCGGAGCCCGCCCAGGGGAGACAGGAGGTGGATCTCGGTTCGGCTGTGTGCACGACATGACACGACATCGAACGCACCATTCACGGTTCCGAGATGGGCGCAGGTGAGTGTCCAACTGCGTGACAACACCGACGAACAACGGCGGACGAGCACGAACGCCTGCGGACCGTCAGCCCAGTTGAGAGGCACACCAGCCCAAGTCACCACCCCCACTCAAGTTGCTTCGGGACGAAGGGGTCGTGAGCTAAAGGCCATCGCGCTCGATCAGTGAACCATCAGGGCCCAGTGAGTAGACACGCGGCAGGGCCACGGCTTCCACGGCTCTACGCAACTCCGCTTCGTGCTCTGCGAGATCGAGCCCGTGGGGGTCCTGCGTATGGAATCCGTGCAGCTCGATGGCGTCTGCATCGACGCCATCAGGCTCGGGGCGCCCCTCCTGGATGAAGCCACACAACGCCCTCAACGCGTCTTCGCCCAACTCCAGGGGGTGAAACGGCAGCGGGTACGGCTCTTCTTTGTCGCCGGGCCAGGGCGCGATGTCAGCCGGGCGTTCTTCGGCCCAGTAGGGGAGTTCGAAGGAGAGCGGTTGGCCGATGTTCTCGATGATGCCGCTGCCCGGGGACAGACTCAGCGAGCGGACCAGGCGCCCGTCCTCCCACACGGCGAACGCCAGCCAGTCGACGACACTGTGCATCGCGTGCAGGACGAGCCGTCGGCCCGCGCTTGCCGCCACGAGGTGCTTGGGGAGCTGGGAGGGGAGGTCGATCATCACCCTCTGATCGCCGATGACTTCCACGCCGGGCCAGCTGGCCGCGTAGGCCGTTCCCCTCGGGGGTACACGCCGTCCCAGAGAGTCGAGCCTTCGCACTCCTCGATCTCCCAACCCGGATACAGCCGCCTCATCAGGGCGGCCGTCCGGTCACGGTCCGCCAGCCCTACTCGTCGCAGCAGCCCTGGTATGTCGCCGTCGGCATACACCAGCAGTCCCGTCTTGGCTCCCAAGGCCCCTCCCAGAGCGATGCCCATCCTGGCGACGCATAGCCGCACGCACTGACAACAGGGCTGCCACGGCCACGGCTCGGCCGTCCCACGCTTCCTAACGACGGCCAGACGCCCAGCCCGCACCCGTGACCGCACCACAACCGCACCAGATCGAGCGGGGAACAGCGCGGAATCACGGGGAGTACAGCCGAGGCCAGCTGGGTTTCATTCGGCTCGTTCGCGCAGGTCAGCGCCCCAACTGCCCCCAAACGCCCTCAACTTACCAAGCTGAGGGGCATGCCCCCGCATCCGCGCCTGGGCCGTAGAGTCCCCGCGAGGGGGAGAGATGACGTCTCTGACGATCACGTGGACGCTGTTCAGTCACGGCTGGGCTTCCGTCAAGGTGGCCGACGAGCACGGCCAGGGCGAAGCCTTGGCTTCTTATGTCACGGGCGGGCCCGAACAGTTCCTCTGCGCCATCGCCAGGCTCGTTCTTGGTGACGTAGACAGCCGCGCCGAGTTGGAGGGGGAACCACAGGTGTACCGGTGGTTCTTCCATAGGAATGGATCTGCGGTCGATGTTCGCCTGCTCCTGGCTGACGACGACCAGGCGCCGGACAACGCAGGGAAGGTTCTGTGGTCAGGCCGCCACACCGTCACGGCACTTGCACGATCTGCCGTCCGGGCCTTCGACCGGATCGATCACGAGCAGGGTGAAGAGTCGTACGAGTCTCATTGGGGCCGGCCCTTTCCCCGGACCGAACTCGAAGCCCTGCGAGCCGCGATGAGGGCACACCAGCGCAGCCATACCAAGTCCCTGACACCACCAAGTGACAGCGGCGAGGCGGGCTGATGAGCGGGAGGCCTGGGTCGTCTCCGGGCCGTCCAAGGTCGCTCGACAGTTACCGAAGACGGCCAGCGACGGCTACCAGGCGCAGGGGCTGACTGCTCCTGGTCGGCAAATACCCAGCTCCCCAAGCTCCTCGACGAGATCCAGAACATCTCGACCCCGTTCAGGGTGTCCGGACCCGACGACCGCGAGCATCCGGCGGTAGTCCTTGTGGACCGTTGAGATGGTTGGCTGCCGGCAGGCGAAGGGACTTGCGTCTCCCGTAGGGGGAGACGCGAAGGTGGGCGGCATGGACGGCGACACGCTCTACTCGATCGGTGAACTCGCTCGGCGGACCGGGCTCACGGTCAAGACCATTCGGTTCTACTCCGATCGCGGAATCGTGGCGCCGACGGACCGCAGCCCGGCCGGCTACCGCCTGTACGGCATCGATGCCGTCGCACGCCTGGACCTCGTAAGGACCCTGCGCGAACTGGGACTTGACCTCTCCACGATTCGCAAGGTCGTGGACCGTGAGCTCTCGCTTCCCGAGGTCGCCGCGGCGCACGCCGAAGCGCTGGCCGTGCAGATCCGTGTCCTGCGCCTGCGGTGCGCGGTGCTGACGGCGGTGGCCGAGCGCGGGTCCACACCTGAGGAGACGGAACTCATGCACCGGCTGGCCCAGCTCTCCGAGGACGAACGCCGACGTCTGATCGGCGATTTCCTCGACGCCGTATTCGGCGGTCTCGACGACGACGCCCCCGCGTTCGCCGGGGTCATGCGCTCCATGACCCCCGAACTGCCCGACAACCCGGAGGCTGAACAGGTCCAGGCGTGGGGGGAGTTGGCCGAACTGTCCCTGGACCCGGACTTCCGCGCCTTCCTGCGGCGGATGGCCGAGGACCAGGCGGCTGAGCAGGTCCGGGGCGATACGACGGTCCCGCGTCGCGACATCGCCGTAGCCGTCCGTGACCAGGCATGGCCGGCCCTGACCGCCGGCATTGATCCGGCCTCCCCTCAGGCCGATCCGTTCGTCGCGGCGTTCGCCGCGCACTACTCGCAGCTCCTGGGCCGTCCCGACGGCATTGAACTCCGCCACCGGCTGGTGACCCGGCTGGAGAGCGTCAACGACCCCCGCAGGGAGCGGTATCTCCAGCTGCTCGCGGTGGTCAACGGCTGGGCGGCCCCGGAAAGTCTCGCCCCCGTCTTCGACTGGTCCGTCCAGGCTCTGCGCATCCGGACACAGGGACGTATGAGTCCCTGAGATCCAGGGGGACAACGCAACGCCCCCACCGGTCGTCACCGGCAGGGGCGTTGCTCTGCTGACCGAGGGGGGCTCAGGTCAGCAGGTCTATGCAGTCGAACGACGTGCCCGGGCTGAGGAAGCCCGAGCCTGTCGAACCACTGACGGCGTTGATCTTCAGTACGTTGTACCGCGTCGCGTCCGAACTCCATGCACTGGAAGGGACGTTGAAAACGAACGTGTGGTTGTTTCCGCGGTAGGAACCCGTGGTGAGATCACGCGTCGAGGGTTGGGTGGGAGGAGTGGGGATCGCCGAGACCCAGTCGTTCACGGTGACTTGGGGGCGGGCGTTGATGTACGCCGTCGTCACCCCGACCCGCAGGGTGTGCGCTGCGGCGGCCTGTGCCGCGGTGAGCTTGAAGTACACGAGTACCCCGTTGTTGACGTCCTTCCAGATGTACGCCGGGAAGGACGCGACCTCGCTCCCGCTGCCGATCGTGACGTTGCCGGTCCACTTGGACGCGCGGGCGTCGGAGGGATGCGCGTACGTCATCAGCTCGGCGTTCTTGAACTCCCCTGGTGTGCCGTCCCAGTTGCCGAGTCGCCATACGGCCGACGCGGTGGACGGGTCGCCGGTGATGGTCAGGGTGTGCAGGGACGTAGTACCGCCCGCCGTCACCGCCACCGACTGGCTGTGCACGGCGAGTTCGCCCTTGAAGACGGTCAGCGTGTACGTCCCCGGGAGCATCCCCTTGCAGGAGAACGCGCCGGTGCCCGCCGCGGCCTTCGCCCAGTACTGCGCGTTGGCGTTCGAAAAGGCCACCGTGTAGGGGTAGTTGGCGTCCATACCCTTCAGGCCGACCCCCGCCACCTTGCCCCGGCCCGCCTTGCCGACCCAGCCCGTGATGCCCAGCGAGTCCACCCAGGAAGTGTCGAGGTTCGCCGCCGAGAGGGAGGGGGACGGGGTGCCGCCGTCCGTGAACGTCACCACGAACGGGCCCTGGAGACCGAAGCGTTCGGGCTCCGTCTGGGCCTCGTTGTAGTGCAGGATCTCGTACAGCCCGGCGCCGCCCTCGTTCGAGTGGCGCAGCAGTGAGCGGTAGAACGGGCCGCCGGATGCCTTCTCGTGGTTGGAGCGGACCAGGTACAGGCCGACCGAGCCGGTGGTGAAGCCGACGTGGTCGTAGTCGATGGTCCGCTTGCCCGAGTAGTGCTTGGAGCGGGTCGTGCCGTCGGGATGCTTCCAGACGTCACCGGCCTCGATGATCGTGTCGGTGGTCGAATCCCACGCGTCCGAACCGAAGTTGGGGAACACCCCCGGCTTCACGCGCACGATGTACCGCGTCGCGGTGAAGGAGGCGTCCGCCTTGTTCGTCCACAGGTAGACGTTGTTCTCGCCGCTGCGGGCCGCGTACCACTGGGTGATCGCGCCGTGCGCGACCTTCACCAGAATCGTCGAGCCTGATTGCTTGATCGTGACCGTGGAGGCGCCCAGCCCGGACTCGACATGCGAGTGCTTGCCGCCGTAGCCCTCGTACTCCTTGCCCTTGTAGGCGAGGGACGTGATGTCACCGGTCGACTTGGAGATCTTGAGGACGAGCGAACCGCCCGTGGTGATCACGTAGTTGGAACCGTCGTCGGTGTATCCGAAGGCGGCGGCGGAGGCGGACGGGAGGAGACCGGTGCCGCCCGCGACGGCCGCGCCGGTGGCGGCGACACCGATCGCGGAGGCCCCGAGCACCCGCCTGCGGGTGAGGTGCTTCTTGTGCGTGCTCAAGCGACTTGCTCCGTGTGACTCCGTGCGAGAGGAACCTTGCGCCTCTTGGTCGTCACCGGCGGAGAAAGGGTTGCCGCACGTCCGAGATTTTTTCTACGGCCGACGGCTACGACTTCTGTGCCGCGAAGTCGCCCTTCACCGCGAGCTGTTGGCCGGTCGCCGTGCCCGCCGCCGAGTAGCTGTCGTCCTTGGCGTCCCGGCCGCCGCGCGCATGGTTGTACTGCCCGGCGAAGACCCAGTCCCCGGCCGCCACCGTACGGCCCTTCTTGAGCACCCAGGTGTAGACCAGGAACCCGTCCTGCTCCGTCACCGTCTGCGTGAAGTCCTGCTCGGGCAGCGAGCGCCAGGCGCCCGCGGAGGTGACCCCGGCGGTCAGCTTGACCTTCAACTGGACGGTGAGCGCGGTGAGTTGCTTGGTCGTCTTCAGGGTGACGTCGCTCTGCGCCCAGAAGTCGTTGCTGCCCGGGTCGATCGAACCGTCCGACCAGAGGGGGCCGTCCTGGGTGCCGGAGGCGGCCGGCAGCACGGGTGTGGAGGCGGAGGCGGTCGGGGACTTCGTCGGCGAGGTGCTCGCCTTGGGGGAGCCGTGCGAGGTGTCGCCGGAACCCGAACTCGGGCTCGGGGCAACCGGTTTGACCGGTGTACGGCTCGTCGCGTCCGGCGACGGAGTGGGCGTCGGCGTCGGTGAGACGGACACCGTCTGCTCGGCGGGGGTGTTGTTCTTCACCGCGGACGCCACCGCGTAGCCGCCGATCGCGAGGACGCTCGCCACCGCGGCCGTGGCGCTGACGACCCGCACCCAGCCGAACACGGGCGGCCGGGTGGCCCGGTGGTCGGGGCGGGACTGCGCGGCCATGCCGCGTTCGAGCCGCGCCAGGATGCGGGCGCGGTCGGGCTCGTGCCCTTCGGCCGCCTCGTGCAGCCGGGCGATCAACTCGTCGTCGTGCACGTCCTGGTGCCTCATCGGGTCCTCCCTCCACTCTCGCCGCCGCGTGCCAGCGCCGCGTGCATCCGCAGCGGAGGGCTCTGCGGACCGAGCAACCGCTGCAACTCCGCCATGCCCTTCGACGTCTGGCTCTTAACCGTACCGACGGAAACACCGAGGGCGAGCGCGGTGTCCTTCTCCGACAGATCGAACGCGTGCCGCAGCACCACACAGGCCCGCTTGCGGAACGGCAGCCTGCGCAGGGCCTCTTGGACGTCGACCACGCCGGCCACGTCCGGGTTCTCGGTCTTCTCCTCGCGCTGTGACCAGAACAGGGCGACCCGCCGCCGCTCGCGCACCGCGCTGCGGATCCGGGTGCGGGCCAGATTGGCGACGACCCCACGGGCGTAGGCCGCGGGATGGTCGGCGGCGCGCACCCGGTCCCAGCGGTGCCAGAGCGCGAGCAGCGCGTCGGCCGCGAGATCGTCGGCGGCGTCCGCCTCACCCGTCAACAGATGGGCGAGCCGGGACAGTTCGGCGTAGTGGCGTTCGAAGAAGGCGTGGAACTCCTCGGAGGCGGCGTCGTCGACGACTGTGCCCACGGCGGACCTCTCCTCGCTGCGGTTTTGTGTGTGTCATGTAGATGACACGTGTTTGTTCGGGGATGACCCCCGCGAGATCCGGAAGCGTAGCAGTGATCAACAGGCGCCTCTGGTACGGACCTTCGAACGGCGTCTGGCAGGTCGACCACGTGCTGACAGGCCGACCTCGATTCCGTAACACGGGGAAAACCTGAAACAGGTTCAACGCGGGAACAATCCAGCCAGCATCCGCGCACCGATCATTGAAGCCACGAGGAGTACCCGCATGTCCGAGTCACAGAAGGTGGCCGACCGGCCAAGTGCCGAACCACCGGCGGCGAACGGTGTCGACCGGTTCTTCAAGATCTCCGAACGGGGATCCACCTTCGGCCGTGAGATACGCGGCGGCTTCGCCACGTTCTTCACGATGGCCTACATCCTCGTCCTGAACCCGATCATCCTGGGCAGCGCCAAGGACAAGTTCGGCCACACCCTCGACACCGGCCAACTGGTCACCGCCACCGCCCTGGTGGCCTGTGTGATGACGGTCATCATGGGCGTCGGCGGCAACCTGCCGCTCGCCATCGCGGCGGGCCTCGGCCTCAACGCCGTCGTCGCCTTCCAGCTGGCGCCGCTGATGAGCTGGCCCGACGCGATGGGTCTCGTCGTCATCGAGGGCGTCCTGATCTGCGTCCTGGTCCTCACCGGGCTGCGCGAGGCGATCATGAACGCGATCCCGCAACAGCTCAAGCAGGCCATCGGCGTCGGCATCGGCCTGTTCATCGCGTTCATCGGCTTCGTCGACGCGGGCTTCGTCAGTCGTATACCGGACGTCGCCGAGACCACGGTGCCCGTGCAGCTCGGTGCCGTCGGTCATCTCACCGGCTGGCCCGTCCTGGTGTTCTGTCTCGGTGTCCTGCTGACCATCGCGCTCCTCGCCCGCAAGGTGAAGGGCGCGATCCTGATCAGCATCGTCACGATGACCGTCCTCGCGATCGTCATCAACTCCGTTGCCGACATCAAGAGTTGGGGCCTGATGACCCCCAAGGTGCCGGACAAGATCGTGGCCGCGCCCGACTTCGGCCTCATCGGTCACTTCAGCCTGTTCGGGGCCTTCGGTGAGACCAGCGCGATCACCGTGGTCCTGCTGATCTTCACGCTGATCCTGTCGGACTTCTTCGACGCGATGGGCACGATCGTCGGTATCAGCGCGGAGGCCGGTCTGCTGGACGACGATGGTCAGGTGCCGAACATCGGTCGCGTCCTGTTCATCGACGGTGCGGCCGCCGTTGCCGGCGGTATCGGGTCCGCGTCCTCCAACACCGCCTATATCGAGTCGGCTTCGGGGGTCGGTGAGGGGTCGCGTACCGGGTTCTCGAACCTGATCACCGGTGGGCTGTTCGGGCTTGCGCTGTTCCTTACGCCGCTGCTCACGATCGTGCCGTTGCAGGCCGCCGCGCCCGCGCTGATCGCCGTCGGGTTCCTGATGATGACCCACGTCAAGCACATCGACTGGGACAAGTACGAGATCGCGATTCCGGCGTTCCTGACCATCGCCGCGATGCCGTTCACGTACTCGATCACCGATGGCATTGGGGCGGGGTTCATCTCGTACGTCGTGATCAAGGCCGTGCTGGGTAAGGCGAAGGAGGTCAACTGGTTGCTGTGGGGGGTGTCGGCGCTCTTCCTGGTGTACTTCGCGATCGACCCCGTTGAGCAGATTCTCGGTGTGAAGTAGGGGTCGCTGCGCGATCGGCCGCGAGTTCGTCGTGGCTGGTCGCGCCCACGCGGCGGAGCCGCACATAGACACAGCCCCGCGCCCCCAAAGACAAAAGCGGAGCGTTACTGCAAGGCCGCTTTCATCATTGCCTTGGCCACCGGGGCCGCCAAGCCGTTGCCGCTGATCTCCGACCTTGCCGCGTCCGACTGTTCCACCAGTACCGCCACCGCGACCTGCTTGCCCGTCGAGTCGGACTTGCCGTACGCGGTGAACCAGGCGTACGGCGACTGGTCGTTGTTCTCGCCGTGCTGGGCCGTGCCCGTCTTGCCGCCCACCGTGACACCCGCGATCTCGGCGTTCGTGCCGGTGCCGTCCGTGATGACCGTCTGCATCGCCGACTGGAGTTGCCGGGCCGTGCGCGAGCTGACGATCTGCTTCGTCGTCGTGCTGTCGTCGTAGTTGTGGACCACGTCCCCGCCGCTGTCGGTGGTCTCCGACACCATGTGCGGGGAGACCAGCTTGCCGTCGTTGGCTATGGCTGCCGACACCATGGCCATCTGGAGCGGGGTGGCGGTCACGTCGTACTGGCCGATGCCCGTCAGGGCCGTGGACGACTTGTTCATGTTCGACGGGTACACGCTCGGGTACGCCCGCACCGGGATGTCCAGCTTGTCGTCGTTGAAGCCGAACTTCTCGGCCATCGCCTTGACCTTGTCCTGGCCCAGGTTGACGGCCATCTTCGCGAACACGGTGTTGCAGGAGTACTGGAGCGCGACCCGGATCGAGGCGTTCTCGCAGGGCGCGGAGGAACTCTCGTTCGTCAGCTTCGTGACCGTGCCCGGCAGGGTGTACGGCGAGGGGCTCGTCGTCTTCTCGTCCACCGAGGAGTACAGCCCGTCCTCCAGCGCGGCCGCCGCCACGACCAGCTTGAACGTCGACCCGGGCGGCAGCGGCTGGCGCAGCGCGCGGTTGGTCAACGGCTTGTCGGAGTCCGCGGTGAGCTGCTTCCAGGCCGACGCGGCGGTGTTGGCGTCGGTCAGCGCCGAGGGGTCGTAGGACGGGGTCGAGACGACGGCGAGGATCTTGCCGGTCGTCGGATCGATCGCGACGGCGGCACCCTTCTTGTCGCCGAGCGCGTCGTACGCCGCCTTCTGTACATCCGGGTCGATGGTCGTGACCACGTTGCCCGGGGCGGCCCGCTCGCCGGTGACCGTGTCCATGGCCGTCTTCAGGCTGCTGTCCGTGCCGTCGAGGAGATCGGCGTAGATCCCCTCCAACTGCGTCGGCGCATAGCTCTGCGAGGCGTAACCCGTCACCGCCGCGTAGAGCTTGCCGTCCGTGTACGTGCGCTTGTACGCGAGGTCGCTGCTGCTCCCCGTCCGCGCCGAGCCGGTGATCGCGTTCCCGGCCACGATGATGTTCCCGAGCGGGTCCGCGTACGTCTCGATCGCGTTGCGCCGGTTGTCCTTGTCGTCCGCGAGTGCCTGGCCGTCGTAGAACTGCACCCAGGTCGCCCGCACCAGGAGGGCGAGAACGAGGAGCAGTACGAAGACGGAGGTGCGCCTGATCGTCTTGTTCATCCCGCTCTGAAGACGACCGGCCGGGAACGAATCGTTCCCTTACGGCGCTTTTCTCATCGAGCGCTCATGAAGCCGGCTCGACGAGTGTTCACGAACCCAGCGTCAGCACCAGTTCGTCGATCTCCTCGCCCCGCGCGTTCGCGAACCCCCGGTCGTGGCCGCTGACGACGAACCCGCACTTCTCCAGCACGCGCCGCGAGCCCTCGTTGTCGGCCGCCACGCGCGCGTACACCGGGCGTTCGGGCGCCTCGGCCAGGAGGTCGCGCAGCGCGGCCGTCGCGATGCCCTTGCCCCAGTAGGCGCGGTCGATCCAGTACGTCACCTCGCGCTCGTCCGGCTCCCCGTAGACCGCCACGTTGCCGACCACGTCGCCGTCCGCCAGGATCGTGCGGTTCAGCACGTCGGGCAAGGCGCGGATGCGCTTCCAGTGGGCGTCGAAGGCGTCCCTGTCGGTCGGGTCCTTCGCGGTGAAGGCGGCCATCCGGACGGACTCGGGGTCGTTCGTCAGCCGGAAGAAGACCGGCAGATCACTGTCGTGGACGGGACGGAGTGCGACCTGCATGGTTCAGAGCCTCCGGGTGGCGAGGGTCAGTCGGTCACGGGCGTCGAACAGGGCGTCCTTCACCATCTGCTCGTGCGCCGGAGTCAGCCGCGCCACCGGCACCGAGCAGCTGATCGCGTCCCGCGCGGGGGTGCGGTACGGGATCGCGACGCCGAAGCAGCGCAGGCCCAGCGTGTTCTCCTCGCGGTCCACGGCGAAGCCCTGCTCGCGGACCTGGTGGAGTTCCTCGATGAGCTTCTCGCGGTCGGTGATCGTGTGCTCGGTGAGCGCGGGCAGCGTCTCCGGGAGCATCTTGCGGACCTGCTCGTCGGAGTACGTGCTCAGCAGCGCCTTGCCCAGCGAGGTCGAGTGCGCCGGGAGCCGGCGGCCGACGCGGGTGAAGGGCCGCAGATAGTGCTGCGACTGGCGGGTGGCCAGGTAGACCACGTTCGTGCCGTCGAGGCGCGCGAGGTGGATGGTCTCCGTGGTGTCGTCCGAGAGGCGGTCCAGCGTCGGACGGGCCGCCGCGACGACCTCGTCGCCGTCGATGTAGGAGGTGCCCACCAGCAGCGCCCGCACCCCGATGCCGTACCGCGTGCCCGTCGCGTCCGTCTCCACCCAGCCCAGCTCCACGAGCGTCCGCAACAGCATGTAGAGGCTGGACTTGGGATATCCGACGGCCTCCTGGACCGCCGCGAGGGAGTGCATACCGGGCCGGCCGGCGAAGTATTCGAGCAGCTCCACCGTCCGCACCGCGGACTTGACCTGTGCCCCGCCGCCTGTCTCGCCTGCCGACATCGCCCTTGACCCCTTCGTTCGACGGGAAATAGTCTCCGAGAGCATATTCATCATCAGAGACAGCGTTCAGCATATCGAACGACCCTGGTGAATGACCCAGAACTGCGGCATTACATGTGTGGAGGGACCCGCGGTGGCAGCAGCACCAGTCTGGAGTGTCGACCCCCGAACCGGGAAGAAGCGTGAACAGGTTGCGGTGGAGGCCACAGCCCAGGAGGTGGACACCGCCGTCCGCGCCGCGCACGCCGCGCGCGGTTCGCTCGCCGACCGTACCGTCCGCGCGGCCTTCCTGCGCGGCGCCGCCGACCAACTCGAAGCGGCCAAGAACCAGTTGGTCGAGGTCGCCGACGCGGAGACCGCGCTCGGCCCGGTCCGGCTGAACGGCGAACTCGCGCGCACCTGCTACCAGTTGAGGGCCTTCGCGGACATCGTCGACGAGGGCGCCTTCCTCGACGTGGTCATCAACCACCCCGACGACACCGCGACCCCGCCGATCCCGGACCTGCGCCGCTACAAGGTGCCGCTGGGCGTCGTCGCCGTCTACTCGGCCTCCAACTTCCCCTTCGCCTTCTCGGTCCCCGGCGGGGACACCGCGAGCGCGCTGGCCGCCGGCTGCCCGGTCGTCGTCAAGGCCCACCCCGACCACCCGGGCCTGTCCGAGCTGGTCGCGAGCGTGCTGCGCCGGGCCGCCGCCGAGCAGGGCATCCCGGCCGGCGTCCTCGGCCTGGTGCACGGCTTCGAGGCGGGCGTCGAACTGGTCAAGCACCCGTTGGTCTCGGCGGCGGGGTTCACCGGTTCCGTACGCGGCGGTCGTGCCCTGTTCGACGCGGCGGCCGCGCGACCGGTCCCGATCCCCTTCCACGGTGAACTGGGCTCCCTGAACCCGGTAGTTGTCACCGAGGCGGCCGCGGCCGAGCGGGCCGAGGCGATCGGCACGGGGCTCGCGGGTTCGATGACGCTGGGCGTCGGCCAGTTCTGTGTGAAGCCGGGCCTGGTGCTCGTGCCGTCCGGCTCCGCCGGGGACGGGCTGATCAAGTCCCTCACCGACGCCGTCAGCGACACGGACTCCGGGGTGCTGCTGGACCACCGGATGCGCGACAACTTCCTCGCGGGCGTCACCGAGCGGGCCGGGCTGCCCGAGGTGGAGTCGCCGGTCACGCCGGGGGCGGGCAGTGAGCACACGGTGAGCCCCGGGTTCCTGACGGTGCCGGCGGAGAAGCTCGCGTCGGAGGGGTCGTACGACCTGCTCCTGGAGGAGTGCTTCGGGCCGGTCACCGTGGTGGCGCGCTACGACGATGACGCGCAGGCGAACGCCGTGCTGTCGCGGCTGCCGGGGAACCTTACGGCGACGGTTCATCTGTCGGCGGGGGAGGCGGCCGGGGAGGGGCGTGGGGCGGAGATCCTCGCGGAGCTCACGCCGTTGGCCGGGCGGGTGTTGGTGAACGCGTGGCCCACGGGTGTCGCCGTGGCGCCGGCCCAGCATCACGGGGGGCCTTACCCCGCTACGACGTCTACCTCAACCTCTGTTGGCGGTACGGCTATTGAGCGGTGGCTGCGGCCTGTCGCCTACCAGAACACGCCTGAAGCGCTGCTGCCGTTGGAGTTGCGGGACGGTAATCCGCTGGGGCTGCCTCGGCGTTATGACGGGCACTTGGAGCGGTAGCGCCGTTGGGGGTGCGGTTTCGTCGCGTGTGCCGGTTCGTTGGGGCTGGTCGCGTCCCGCGGCGGAGCCGCAAATCGATACAGCCCCGCGCCCCTGAAGGCAACTCCCCGGGCCTGCGATAGTGAGTGGATGGAATTGGAGATCTCCCAACTGCCCTTTCCCCTCCGGACTTACGGGCCCGACGGGCATTGGTCGTACGACGATGGTGTGCTCAGCGGGTGGGCCGGCCCCCGGCAGGACCGGTTCGTGCCGCCCACCGGGGAGGGGCTGGATCCCGCCTCCGACGCGCCCCGGTTGCTCGGTGCGCCGCACGGGGACTTCCAGCTCATCGCCCGCGTCACCGTCGGGTTCGCGGGGTCCTTCGATGCCGGGGTGCTCTACGTCCACGTGGGGGAGCGGGCCTGGGCGAAGCTCTGCCTGGAGTACTCGCCCGACGTGCCCACCGTCTGCACGGTGGTCACCCGGGGGCACTCGGACGACGCCAACTCCTTCACCGTCGAAGGCAGTTCGGTGTGGCTGCGGGTCAGCCGCACCGGTCGTGCCTTCGCCTTTCACGCGTCCCGGGACGGTGAGCGCTGGATATTCATCCGGCTCTTCACCCTCGGCGACGAGAAGGAGACGGACGCGGCGCTGGTCGGATTCATGACGCAGTCGCCTATGGGGGAGGGGTGTGTCGTCACGTACGACCACCTTGAGTTCAGGCCTAGTTGGCCGAACGACCTGAGAGACGGAAACTGAGGAAGGCCGTCACCGCGAAGAGGGCCGCGCTGATCGCGAGGCTCTCCCGCAGGCCCGCCGTGAACCCGTCGGAAACCAGCGCCCCGAACACGGCGATGCCCAGCCCACCCGCCACCTGACGCGCGGAGTTGAGGACACCGGCGGCCAGGCCCGCCCGTTCGGCCGGTACCGCGTCCATCATCGCGATGGTCAGCGGCGGGACCGTCAGGGCGCAGCCGAGAGCCATCGGGACGAGGAGCCAGGCCACCAGGAGCGGGGGTGTGCTCTCGTCGACGTAGAGCAGGGCCAGTGCGCCCAGCGCGGCGAGCGACTGGCCTATCAGCATGGGCAGTTGGGGGCCGTAGCGGGCCGCCAGTTTGCCCGACAAGACGTTCGTCACCGAGATCAGACCGGTCATCGGCAGGAACATCAGGCCGGCGTACAGCGCCGAACGCCCCTGCACCTGCTGGAAGAAGAGCGAGAAGAGGAAGACCACGCCGTAGAAGGCGACACTGCACGCCGCACCCGCCGCGACCGCCACGGACACCTTACGACTGCGGAACAGGCCGAACGGCACCACCGGATGCGACTGGCGCAGCTCGACCCGGACGAAGGCCGCGCCCGCGACGAGCGCGATCAGCAGCGCCACAACTCCCGTCGCCCCGCCCTCGATCACCGCGAAGGTCACGGCCGTGAGAGTGATCGCCGCCAGCAGTTGGCCCGGCAGGTCCAGCGGTGCGGGCCGGCGTTCCGAGCGCGGCACCCGGACCAGCAGCGCCAACGCCACCGCGCCCAGCGGCAGGTTGATGAAGAAGATGCCCCGCCAGTCCCAGACCGTGGTCAGCGCGCCCCCGGCCACCGGGCCGAGGGCCACCGCCACCGCGCCCCCGGCCGCCCAAGTCGCCACCGCCCGCGCCCTCTTGGCCGGCTCGGCGTAGGCCTGCCGTACGAGGGACAGTGAGGCCGGCAGGACGACGGCCGCCGCCACGCCCTGGAGCACGCGCGAACCGATCAGGGTCGGCAGGTTCGGGGCCAGACCGCAGACCGCCGAGGCGGCGGTGAAGACCGTGATGCCGATCGCGTACGCGCGGCTCGCCCCGGCCCGGTCCGCGAAGGCGCCGGTGGACAGCATCAGCGCGGCGAAGGACAGCGTGTACGCGTCGACCACCCATTGCAGTCCCGACAACCCGCCGCCGAACGCGTCCTCGATGGACGGCAGCGCCACGTTCACCACGGACGCGTCGAGGCTGATGAGCGCGAAACCGAGGAGGGCGGCGATGAGGACCAGGGCGGGGGCGGGATTCCTCAAATCGCCGGTGCGGGGCGTGAGTTGGCCGACGGGCGTGGGGGTGGGCGTTGTCATGCGTCCATGCTGCGGTTGAGCGAGGCCCTACAGTAGTGGCCGGAACGCCATACACCCGGAGGTTCTGGCCATGCCGAGGAAGCGGTCACCGCATCGCGTCGCGATCGTCGCGCCGTCCCCCGTCTCCATGTTCAACCTCGCCATCCCGGAGATGCTCTTCGCGAAGGTCGAGATCGACGGCGCCCCCGGCTACGAGGTGACCATCTGCAGCTCCGACGCCGGCCCGGTGGTGACGACCGGCGGCCTGCACCTCCAGGTGGGCCGCGGCCTCGACATCCTGCGCACCGCGGACACCGTGGTGATCGCGGGCACCGGCGAACGGTACGAGCCCGACCCGGCTGCCGTGGCGGCCGTCCGCGAGGCCGCCGCCGCGGGCAAGCGCATCGCCTCCATCTGTAGCGGCGCCTTCGTGCTCGCGGCCGCCGGGCTGCTCGACGGCCGCAGCGCCACCACGTACCACGGGCTGGCGGACGAACTGCGCGACCGCTATCCGACCCTCGACCTCAGGGGCGACGTCCTCTACGTCCAGGACGGCCAGTTCCTGACCGCCTCCGGATACGCCGCCGGCATCGACCTCTGCCTGCACATCATCCGCACCGACTACGGCGCCGCCGTGGCCAACGAGGTGGCCCGCCTCGCCCTCGTCGCACCCGTGCGCCCGGGCGGCCAGACCCAGTTCACGCAGACCCCCCTCCCACCCGAGCGGGGCACGGCCTGCGCCGACACCCGCGGCTGGGCCATGCGCAACCTGGACAAGCCCCTCACCCTCACCGACCTGGCCCGGCACGCGGGCGTGAGCGTGCGCACCCTCACCCGCCGCTTCCACGCGGAGAGCGGCGTGAGTCCCCTCCAATGGCTCCTCCACCAGCGCATCGAGCGAGCCAAGGAACTCCTGGAGACCACCACCCTCCCCATGGACCAACTGGCCCGCGCCTGCGGCCTGGGCACGGCGGACTCCCTGCGTGGCCACCTGACCCGCCGAACCGGCCTGACACCGAGCGCCTACCGGGCCCAGTTCAGCCGGCTGGGAACCGGAGGGGCCGAGGTCACGTCATCGGTTGCGTGATCAGTGACCGTGCCATCGGGAACCGGGTGATCAGAACCGCCCTGCCCGTCGAGGCGGAGAGCGTCGCCGCGCTGCACGCGCGCGCCCGGGCGACGTACTACCCCGACGGCGTCCCGGAGGACGGGCGGGACTGGCTCGCCGCCTGGCGGGGCGTCATCGAGCGGCCCGACGCCCATGTCCTGTGTGTGGTTGAGCACGGCCGCATCGTCGCCATAGCCTCCTTCCGTTCCCAGAAGGGCGACCCGGCGGACACGGTCACGCTGTTCCAGTTCCACGTCGACCCCGACCAGTGGCGCTCCGGCCTCGGTACGGCCCTGCACGCGGCCTGCGTCGAGCAGTGGCGGGCCGACGGCCGGCGGACCGCCGTACTCGATGTGCATGTCGACAACGAGCGGGCGCAGGCCTTCTACGTCCGGCAGGGCTGGGTCGCCGAGCCGTCCGACGGCGGACACCACCTGGAGATGCGTCTGCCCGTGACGGGGGAATGAAGCGGGCTGCTTGAACGTTCACGGGGGAAACAGAGAGCCTCTGTCCCTCACCCGTACGTCCTGGAAAGAGCCGAAGAATGCGCGTCGAGATCTGGTCGGACATCGCCTGCCCCTGGTGCTACGTGGGGAAGGCCCGCTTCGAGAAGGCGCTCGACGCGTTCCCGCACCGCGACGGCGTCGAGATCGTGCACCGGTCCTTCGAACTGGACCCGGGCCGCGCCAAGGGCGACACCCAGCCCGTGCTCAAGATGCTCACCAAGAAGTACGGCATGAGCGAGGCGCAGGCGCAGGCCGGTGAGGACAACCTGGGCGCGCAGGCCGCCGCCGAGGGCCTCGACTACCGCACCCGCGACCGTGACCACGGCAACACCTTCGACATGCACCGCCTCCTCCACTTCGCCAAGGAGCACGGCCGCCAGGACGAGCTGATCCAGGCGCTGTACAAGGCGAACTTCGCAGAGGAACGTTCCGTCTTCGGCGACGACGAGCGGCTCGTCGAGCTGGCCGTCGGTGCCGGCCTGGACGCCGATGCCGCCCGCAAGGTACTGGCAGACCCGACGGCGTACGCCGACGACGTCCGCGCCGACGAGCGCGAGGCCGCCGAGCTGGGCGCGAACGGCGTCCCCTTCTTCGTCCTCGACCGCAAGTACGGCGTCTCCGGCGCCCAGCCCGCCGAGGTCTTCGCCCAGGCGCTGACCCAGGCCTGGGGCGAGCACTCCCCGCTGAAGCTGATCGACAGCGGCGCCGACGGCGACGCCGAGGCGTGCGGCCCCGACGGGTGCGCGGTACCGCAGGCCTGAAAAGGCCGAGGTCAGGGCCGACCGCTCGGTGACCTATAAGCGTTCCTTAGCGGATCCACGTAAAAAATCGCAATGGACGAGGGCTTCTCGGCACCGCAGAGTGGTGGCATGGAGACCTTCGAGAGCCTCGTCCGCGCCGAGTTCGCCCCGAAGAACACCTACCTCAACACCGCGAGCACCGGCCTCCTCCCGACCCGCACGGTCACCGCGATGCACACGGCCGTCGAGGCGGCCGCGGTCGGCACGCCGACCGACATGTTCGACGACGTCGAGGCGTCCCGCGCCGCATTCGCCCGGCTGACCCGTGTGCCGGCGGGTCGGGTCGCGGCCGGGGCCTCGGTCGCCGTCTACAGCGGACTGATCGCCTCCTCGCTGCCGGCCGGCGCCGAAGTCCTCACCGCCGAGGCCGACTTCAGCTCGGTCGTGAACCCCTTCCACATGCGCCCCGACCTCAAGGTCCGCAGCGTCCCGCTGGAGCGGATCGCCGAGTCCGTACGCCCCGGCACCGCGCTCGTCGCGGTCAGCGCCGTCCAGTCGGCCGACGGCCGGATCGCCGACCTGCCCGCGCTCCGGGCGGCGGCACGCGAGCACGGGGCGCGTACGTACGTCGACGCGTCGCAGGCCGTCGGCTGGTTCGACCTCGAAGCCGACTCCTACGACTATGTCGCCGCCGTCGGCTTCAAGTGGCTCTTCTGCCCGCGCGGGGTCGCCTTCCTGGTCACCCCGGAGGACCTCGGCGGCCTCAACCCGGTCTTCGCCGGCTGGGTCGCGGGCGAGGCGCCCTGGGACAGCTGCTACGGCCCGGTCGAGGAACTCGCCCACTCCGCCCGCCGGTTCGACGAGAGCCCGGCCCTCTTCTCCTACGCCGGTGCCCGCCACTCCCTCGCGCTGTTGGAGGAGTTGGGGGTCGACGTCGTACGCGCCCACGACCTCGCCCTCGCCGACCGCTTCCGCGCGGGCCTCGACACCCTCGGGCACGAACCCATCGCGTCCCAGGGCTCACCGATCGTCTCCGTGCCCGGACTCGGCCACCGGCAGGGCGAGTTGAGCGCGGCGGGGGTCGAAGTCTCCAACCGGGCGGGGAACTTGCGCGCGGCCTTCCACCTCTACAACACCGCCGAGGACGTGGACCGTCTGGTGGAGGTGCTGGCCGGCTGACGCACGGAAGGGCACCCCGGTCGCCGTGACCGAGGTGCCCTGGTGTGCTTGCGGCGAACCGCCGGGCCGTCACCTCACCGGCGTGAAGTCCCGTGCCCCGATGAACTCGGGCCGCCGTACCGGCGCGGCGAACGGTTCGACCGCCTTGTTCTCCACGCTGTTGAACACGATGAAGACGTTGCTGCGCGGGAACGGCGTGATGTTGTCGCCCGAGCCGTGCATGCAGTTGCAGTCGAACCAGGTCGCCGAACCGGCCCGGCCGGTGAACAGCTTGATGCCGTACTCGGCGGCCATGCCGGTCAGCGCCTCGTCGGACGGGGTGCCCGCGTCCTGCATCTGCAACGACTGCCGGTAGTTGTCCTCGGGGGTCGCGCCCGCGCAGCCGAGGAACGTCCGGTGCGAGCCCGGCATGATCATGAGGCCGCCGTTGGTGTCGTGGTTCTCGGTGAGCGCGATCGACACGGACACGGTGCGCATGTTCGGCAGCCCGTCCTCGGCGTGCCAGGTCTCGAAGTCCGAGTGCCAGTAGAAGCCGCTCGCGCCGAAGCCGGGCTTCACGTTGATCCGGGACTGGTGCACGTACACGTCCGAGCCGAGGATCTGCCGCGCCCGCCCGACGACCCGCTCGTCCCGCACGAGCCGCGCGAACACCTCGCTGATCCGGTGCACCTCGAAGACCGACCGGATCTCCTTGGACTTCGGCTCGACGATCGACCGCTCGTCGTCCCGGATCGCGGGGTCGGCGACGAGGCGCTCCAACTCCCGCCGGTAGACGCCGACTTCGTCGTCCCCGAGGAGTTCCTCCATGGCGAGGAAACCATCGCGCTCGAAGGCCTGGAGGTCACCGTTCGGGATCGGGCCGGGGGTGTCGGGGGAGCCCCAGATGACGGGGTCCTTGCGCGGGCCGGACACCTCGGTGGTGCCGCGGCTGGGGTACAGGTCGGTGACGCTGGTGACGGTGGTCATGCTCGTCACACCTCCTCGGGCTCGGTCAGCAGCGGGTAGACGCCGTTCTCGTCGTGGTCCTCCCGTCCGGTGACGGGCGGGTTGAAGACACAGACGCAGCGGAAGTCCTCCTTGATCCGCATCGTGTGCCGCTCGTGTCCGTCGAGGAGGTACATGGTCCCGGGCGTGATCGTGTACGTCTGCCCGGTCTCGTCGTCGGTGAGTTCGGCGTGGCCCTCGACGCAGACGACGGCCTCGATGTGGTTCGCGTACCACATCGACGTCTCCGTACCCGCGTAGAGGACGGTCTCGTGCACCGAGAAACCGACCCGCTCCTTGGCGAGGACGATGCGCTTGCTCTCCCAGGTGCCGGACGCGGCCTTGATGTGCCGGTCGGTGCCTTCGAGTTCCTTGAACGAACGGACAATCACGGTGTGGTGACGCCTCCTTGACGTGGTGTCAGACGGTGATGAGAGAGGGAGCTGTCAGACGGTTTCCCGTACGGCGCGGGCGAGGATGCTCAGCCCCTCGTCCAGCTCCTCGGGGGTGATGGTCAGCGCGGGCAGCAGCTTCACGACCTCGCTCTGCGGGCCCGACGTCTCGACGAGCAGCCCGAGTTCGAAGGCGCGGGCGCAGATCCGCCCGGCGCGCTCGGGGTCCTTGAACTCGATGCCCCAGACCAGCCCGCGGCCCCGGTACTCCTTGATGTCGGCGAGGTTCTCCTCGGTGATGGAGATCAGCCCCTGCTCGACCTGCTCACCGCGGGTCCGGGTCTGCTTCTCCATCGCGGAGCCGTCCGACCAGTACGTCTCCAGGGCGGCGGTCGCGGTGACGAACGCCGGGTTGTTGCCGCGGAACGTGCCGTTGTGCTCGCCCGGCTCCCAGATGTCCAGCTCGGGCTTGAACAGGCACAGGGACATCGGAAGGCCGTAGCCGCTGATGGACTTCGAGACAGTGACGATGTCCGGGACGATCCCCGCCTCCTCGAAGGAGAAGAACGCGCCGGTGCGCCCGCAGCCCATCTGGATGTCGTCGACGATCAGCAGCATGTCCTGGCGCTCGCACAACTCGGCCAGCGCGCGCAGCCATTCGGGGCGGGCGACGTTGATGCCGCCCTCGCCCTGCACGGACTCGACGATCACGGCGGCGGGCTTGTTGAGGCCGGAGCCCTGGTCCTCCAACAGCCGCTCGAACCACAGGAAGTCGGGGACCTTGCCGTCGAAGTAGTTGTCGAACGGCATCGGCGTCCCGTGCACCAGCGGGATGCCGGCACCGGCCCGCTTGAAGGCGTTGCCGGTCACGGCCAGCGAACCCAGCGACATGCCGTGGAAGGCGTTGGTGAACGACACGATCGCCTCGCGGCCCTTCACCTTCCGCGCCAACTTCAGTGCGGACTCAACGGCGTTGGTGCCGGTCGGGCCCGGGAACATCACCTTGTACGGCAGGTCGCGCGGGCGCAGCACCAGGTCCTGGAAGGTCTGGAGGAAGGCGCGCTTCGCACTGGTCGACATGTCGAGCCCGTGGGTGACGCCGTCGCGCTCCAGGTAGTCGATCAACGCCCGTTTCAGGACGGGGTTGTTGTGCCCGTAGTTGAGCGAGCCGGCGCCCGCGAAGAAGTCGAGGTAGGCGTGGCCGTCCTCGTCGTACATACGGCTGCCCCGGGCCCGGTCGAAGACGGTGGGCCAGGCGCGGCAGTAGCTGCGGACCTCGGACTCCAGGGTCTCGAAGACGCTGAGATCGGGCTGGGTGATGGTCACGCGAATTGCTCCTCGGTGTGGGGGGTACGGCGGGAAGCCCGGGGCGAGAACCGCCGGGGTCTTCAGAGGCTCAGAGGCTCAGCGGGCCGATGCGGTACAGCACCTCGGGGTCGTGCGGTCCGTCCGGGAAGTCACCGGCCTCGAACAGGACCGTGCGCTCGACGACGGCGCCGTGACGTTCGGCGTACGACGTGAAGAGGCGCTCGGAGGCGGTGTTGCCGGGCGTGATCGTGGTCTCGATCCCCGTCACCCCGTACTCCTCCGCGACCCGCTCGGTCAGTCCGTCGAGCAGCCGTGCGGCCAGCCCACGACCGCGCTGCGCGGCGTCGACCGCCACCTGCCACACGAGCAGGGTGCCCGGCCGGTCCGGCGGCACGTACCCGGTGACGAAGCCGACCGGCTCTCCGCGCTCATCCCGCACGACGGCGGACGTACCGGCGAAGTCCCGGCACCACAGCAGATAGCTGTACGACGAGTTCAGGTCGAGGGCGTTCGAGTCCTTGGCAATACGCCACAACGCGGCGCCGTCGGCCACCGTGGGGCGGTCGATGTGCAGGTCTGCTTGGGTGGCAGTCATGCGAATTGAATTTACCGAGGGAAATTCGAAATTGCATGGAGGGATGGGGTTACGTCTGCGGCGGTGCTGTGTTATCACGCGTGCGAAGCAGCAAGTTATGCACCGTTTTGACCCGTGGATAAGGCGTAAAACGGGCGGCCTGTGTAACGGGTCACAAGGGTGTAACCCTCACGAGATCTACGCGAATTATTTGCGTTTAGGTGCGTGAAAATCGGGCAGGAGAATTCTGGAATTACATCCGAATTACGCCCCGGTCAATCCGTCGATGCTTTCCCGCAAAATATCGGCGTGACCGTTGTGCCGCGCATACTCCTCGACCATGTGGACAAGCACCCACCGCAGGCTGACCTCGACCCCGGCCATTCAGGCCGATCGGGGGTCTGGGGGCGGAGCCCCCAGGGACACCTCAGCCCACGACTACCGCCACGCGCTCTCCACGGCGGCCCGAGCCCCCTCCGGATCCAACGGCACCCCCTGCTCGGCCAGCGCCGCGCCCAGTGCCGCCAAGGAACTCTGTACCGCTCCCACCGTCGCGTCCACCCCGTAGTGGTTGACCCGGATCATCTCCTTCGCCAGGGCGCCCCCGCCCGCGGCGAGCGGCAGGGTCGGGTCCGCGGACAGGGCCCTGGCCACCAGCTCGGACGCGACGACACCCGGCGGTGTCCTGAGGGTCGTAGCGACCGGGGCGGCCTCGGACGCCTCGTGGACGTACGGTTCGAGGCCGCCGCCCAGGGCGGTCGCGCCCGCTCGCGTCGCCGCCGCGGCGGTCGCGTGGCGGCGCATCAGCACGTCCAGGCCCTCCGACTCGATGCGCTCCACGCATGCCTCCAGCGCGAGCATCTCCAACTGGGCCGGTGCGTGGAGGAGGGTCTTGCGGCCGGCGTCGATCCAGCGGTCCTTCCAGTCGAGGAGGGAGAGGTACGAGCGGCGCGGGGCATGGGGGTTGGCCGTCATGCGGGCCCAGGCCCGTGCGCTCACCGACACCGCCGACACCCCCGCCGGGCCGCCCATCGCCTTCTGCGCGCCGATCACGCACAGGTCGACACCCCACGCGTCCGGCAGCACCGGTTCCGCGCCGATGGAGGCCACCGCGTCGAGGTAGAAGATCGCGCCGTGCTCGCGCACGATCTCGCCGATCTCCGCGACCGGGTTGGTGTTGCCGGTCGCGGCCTCCGCGTGGACGAGGGACACGAAGTCGATCTCCGGGTGTTCGGCGAAGGCCTCCCGGATCTGGTCGGCGGTCACCGCCGTGTGGAAGGGGACGGCGAGGTCGATCACCTCGGCGCCGCAGTCCCGCAGCCAGTTCCCGAAGGTCTGCCCGTACGGACCGGTGATCACGTTCAGCGCGGTCGTGCCCGGCCCCGCCGTGGAACGGATCGCGCCCTCCAGCGGCAGCAGCGCCTCGCCCTGCATGATCACGACATCCTGCTCGGTGCCGAGCAGGCGGGCCACCCGGTCCTCGATCGAGGCGAAGTGCGCGGCGCTCAGCGGGGCCAGGTCGAGGAAGGGGTGAGTCATGGCGGTGCTCTTTCGCTCGCGGGGAGGGGAGGGAAGGGGGAGGCGGAGATGGGCGGGACGGTCCTGATCGACGGAGTCGAGCGTAACCGGCGCTCCTCATCGGCCTCCCAGCCCCTCCGACCGGCGACTTCTTAGCCCGGACGGCCCCCTGGTCACCGGTCCGGGTGAGCGGCCCACCGGACTCCTCCCAATAATCGGAACCCATAGTTCCGTCACAGGAGGCCTCCGTGAACACGCTCCTCGGCCGCCGGTCCCGCACCCTGGCCGCCACCACCGCGACGGCCGCGATCGCACTCGCCCTCGTGGCCGGCTGCACGTCGAGCGACAGCGGCGGCAGCGGCTCGAAGACCGCCGCCGGTGGCGTCGAACTCGTCAAGGCCGGTCAGCTCACGACCTGCACGCACCTGCCCTACCCGCCCTTCCAGTCCGAGATCGACGGCAAGGTGCAGGGCTTCGACGTCTCCCTCATCGACCTGGTCGCCAAGAACCTCGGCGTGAAGCAGACGATCCTCGACACCCCCTTCGAGAACTTCAAGACCGGCGCCTTCCTCAACGCCGACGAGTGCGACCTGGCCGCCGCCGGCATGACCATCACCGCCGAGCGCAAGAAGAACGTCGACTTCTCCGACCCCTACTTCGACGCCACCCAGGCCGTCCTCGTCGACAAGAAGAGCGGGATCACCTCCCTCGCCGACGTGAAGACCAAGGGCAAGAAGCTCGGCGCCCAGGCGCAGACCACCGGCGAGGACTACGCCAGGAGCAAGGGCTTCGACCCGGTCTCCTTCGAATCCTCCGACGCCGTTCTCAACGGCCTGCGCACCGGCCAGGTCCAGGCCGTCATCATCGACTACCCGGTCGTCCAGGGCTGGCTCAAGACCAAGGCCAACGCCGACGCCTTCCAGGTCGTCGACAACCTCAACACCGGTGAGCAGTACGGCTTCACGGTCAAGAAGGGCAACACGAAACTCCTCGCCGCCGTCAACAAGGCCATCAAGGACGCGAAGGCCGACGGGACGTACAAGAAGCTGTACGAGAAGTGGATCGGCCCCTACGACGCCTCGGTCACCGCCTCTCCGTCGGCCTCATGACCGGCGACACGGCGGACCCCCGACTCCAGCCCAGGAAGCAGGGGTTGAGCAGACGCCAGCGGCGCAGGCTGTCCCAAGGCGTGCAGTACGCCGTCTTCGCCACCGTCGTGATCGCCTTCGCGGTCACCGCCGACTGGGGCCGCCTGAAGAACCAGTTCGCGCAGTGGAGCATCGCCAGGCAGATGTTCCCGGACGTCATCACGCTCGCGCTCAAGAACACCGTGCTGTACACCCTGTCCGGCTTCGTCTTCGGGCTCGTCCTCGGCATGGTCGTCGCCCTGATGCGGCTGTCGTCGGTCGGACCGTACCGCTGGCTCGCCGGGATCTACATCGAGATCTTCCGCGGACTGCCCGCCCTGCTGATCTTCATCTTCGTCGGCGTCGCCGTGCCACTCGCCTTCCCGGGCACGGAGATCGTCGGCGGTACGTACGGCAAGGTCGCCCTCGCGCTCGGCCTGGTGTCGGCCGCGTACATGGCGGAGACGATCCGCGCGGGCATCCAGGCAGTGCCCAAAGGGCAGTTGGAGGCGGCCCGTTCGCTCGGCTTCTCGCAGGCGCGGGCCATGGTGTCGATCATCGTCCCGCAGGCGTTCCGGATCATCCTGCCGCCGCTGACCAACGAACTCGTCCTCCTCTTCAAGGACTCCTCCCTGGTCCTGTTCCTCGGCGTCACCCTGGAGGAACGCGAACTGTCCAAATACGGCAGGGACTTGGCGAGTACGACGGCCAACTCCACGCCGATCCTGGTGGCGGGCCTGTGCTATCTCCTCGTCACGATCCCGCTGAGCTTCGTGGTGCGCCGGATGGAGACGAAGACGGGGGAGGCGGTCCGGTGACCGGCACCCCGGAGATTCAAGTAAGCGGCCTGCACAAGTCGTTCGGCACCAACGAGGTGCTGCGCGGCATCGACCTGGAGATCGGCCAGGGCGAGGTGGTGTGTGTCATCGGCCCTTCCGGCTCCGGCAAGTCGACCCTCCTGCGCTGCGTGAACCTCCTCGAAGAGCCCACCAAGGGGCGGGTGTTCGTCGGCGGCACCGAGATCACCGACCCGGATGTGGACATCGACGCCGTACGCCGCCGTATCGGCATGGTCTTCCAGCAGTTCAACCTCTTCCCTCACCTGTCCGTCACCGAGAACCTCACCCTGCCCCAACGCCGGGTCCTGCGCCGGGACAAGGCGGAGGCGGCGAAGGTGGCCGCCGAGAACCTGCGCCGCGTCGGCCTGTCCGAGAAGGCCACCGCCTACCCCGCCTCCCTCTCCGGCGGACAGCAGCAACGCGTGGCCATCGCCCGGGCGTTGGCGATGGGCCCCGAGGTCATGCTCTTCGACGAGCCGACCTCGGCACTCGACCCGGAGCTGGTGGGGGACGTACTGGCGGTCATGCGGATGCTCGCGAACGAGGGCATGACGATGATGGTCGTCACCCACGAGATGACGTTCGCACGCGAGGTGGCCGACAGGGTCGTGTTCATGGACGGTGGGGTGATCGTCGAGGACGGCACCCCGGACCGGGTCATCGCCAACCCGCGGCACGACCGCACCCGCCACTTCCTGTCGAGGCTCCTGGATCCCGCGATGGCCGAAGTACAGGACGAGGAAAGCGCCCCGTAAAGGGGCGCGGGGCTGTGTCGACATGCGGCTCCGCCGCGTGGTCGCGACCAGCCACGACGAGCCCGCACCCGACGAACTATCGTGCGTCCCATGAGCGATCAAGCCGTGCTGCACGTAAAGGGCCGGGTCCTGGTGGGACCGGAGGACATCCGCGACGAACTCTGGGTCATCGACGGCCGCATCTCCTACGACCGTCCCCTCGACGCCGACGACATCCGGACGGTCGACGGCTGGGTCCTCCCCGGCCTCGTCGACGCCCACTGCCACGTAGGCCTCGGCACGCACGGCCCCGTAGACGCGAAGACCGCCGAGACGCAGGCCCGCACCGACCGCGACGCCGGCACCCTCCTGCTCCGCGACGCGGGCTCGCCCTCCGACACCCGGTGGATCGACGACCGCGAGGACCTCCCGAAGATCATTCGCGCGGGCAGGCACATCGCCCGCACCCGCCGCTACATCCGCGACTTCGCCCACGAGATCGAACCCGGCGAACTCGTCGCGTACGTCGCCCAGGAGGCCCAACGCGGCGACGGCTGGGTCAAGTTGGTCGGCGACTGGATCGACCGCGACCTCGGCGACCTGTCGGCCTGCTGGCCGCGCGAGGCGGTGGAGGCGGCCATCGCCGAGGCCCACCGGCTCGGCGCCCGCGTCACCGCGCACTGCTTCGCCGAGGACGCGTTGCGTGACCTGGTCGAGGCGGGTATCGACTGCATCGAGCACGCGACCGGCCTCACCGAGGACGTCATCCCGCTGTTCGCCTCACGGGGCGTCGCGATCGTGCCGACCCTCGTGAACATCGCGACCTTCCCGAAGCTCGCCGAGGGCGGCGACGCCAGGTTCCCGCGCTGGTCGGCTCACATGCGGCGACTGTACGAGCGGCGCTACGACACCGTGCGCGCCGCCTACGACGCCGGCGTCCCGGTCTACGTCGGCACGGACGCCGGGGGTTCCCTCGCTCACGGCCTGGTGGCCGCCGAGGTCGCCGAACTCGTCACCGCCGGCATCCCGGCCGTAGAGGCGCTGTCGGCGACCGCGTGGGGTGCGCGGCGGTGGCTCGGGCGGCCCGGGATCGAGGAGGGTGCGCCAGCGGACTTCGTCGTCTACGAGGCGGACCCGCGCGCCGATGTGCGCGTGCTGGCGTCGCCGCGGCGGGTGGTGCTGAACGGGCTGGTGGTCGAATAGTCGCCAGGCGATTCGAATACGTTCACGGAAAACCCACGATGGGGTGAAGTGACGCGGGATCGCTGACGGTTCACTCGTCGTGGGTAATTCTTACCGGGTCCCAAGCATGTCTCTTCTGGGGGTCCCACACCTTGAACGGCACCAACTTCCGCATGCCCGCACGCCGTTGGGCCACGGTGGCCACGGCAACCGCCCTCGCCGCCGGTCCCGTGGCGCTGGCCGGCGCGGGTTCCGCCCACGCGACCGTTGACCAGGGCCGCGCGAGCGCCGTCGTGCTCCGCACCGGGCTCGACGTGTCCCTGCTCAACAAGACCGTGGACGTCCCGCTCGCGGTCTCCCTCAACGAGGTCCAGGCGCCGCAGAGTGCCGAAAAGACCGCGCTCACCGCCGAGTTGGACGGGGTGAACGGCGGCGAGCCCTTCAGTGTGCTCAGCGCGGACGTCGCCACGGCGAAGGCGACGGTGTCCGCGACGAAGGCCGAGGGCTATACGAACCTCGCCCATGCGCGGCTCCACGTTCCCGGGCTGCCGTTGCTCTCGCTGATCGAGGTCGACGCGGTCACGTCGAAGGCGACGTGCGAGGCGGGGAAGGCGCCCGTCGCCACGTCGCATCTGCCGGGGGCGGTGACGGTGCTCGGCAAGCGGATCACGGTGACCGCCAGTGGTCCTACGGAGGTTCAGGTGCCGGGGGTCGGTTCGGTTCGCCTCGACCTGTCCAGGACGTCGACCACGTCCCGTACGGCCGCCGCGACCGCGCTCGAACTCAAGGTCTCCGTCAACCCGTTGAAACTGAACGTTGCCGATGTGGAGGGGACGGTGACCTTGGCGCGGGCGACCTGTGAGGCGCCGAAGGCTGCCGCCGTGACGCCACCCTCGAAACCGGCGCCGGATGTTGAGCCGCAGGGCGCCCCCGCGGAGTCGAGGCTGGCCGAGACGGGAGGCAGCTCGGTGACGCCGTACATCGCGGGCGGGGCGGCGCTGTTGCTGGCGCTGGGCGGGGGAGCGGTGATGGCAGCGCGCCGCCGCCGAGGCTGAGGCAACTACCTTGCCCACCCACCCGTCTCGGGCGTTTTAGAAGCTCAGCGGGAAAGGCTTGGTGGGTGGGTACAGCGCGGAGTCGTCCTCACCGCCCCGCCAACGTCACCGCCTGATCCAGTGCCTGCAAGAACCGGTTCACCGTCGCCCGGTCCCGCACCGCGAGCCGTAGCCACTCCTCGTCCAACCCCGGAAACGTGTCCCCACGTCGAACGGCGAAGCCCAGGTCGCGCAGATGGCGCCGGACGGCAACGGCGTTGGGGACGCGGACGAGGACGAACGGGCCCTCGGCGGGTTCCGTGACGTGGAGGCCGTCGGGGGCGAACTCGGTGAGCCCGGCGACGAGATGGGCACGGTCGGCGGTGATGCGGTGGGCGGCGTGGGCGGCCTCCGCCAGGGCCCGCGACTCCATGCAGGCCTCCGCCGCGGCGAGCGCCGGCGTGGACACCGGCCACAGCGGCTGGGCCCGCTCCAGTTCCACGATCGTCTCGGGCGCGGCCAGGACGTAGCCGATCCGCAGCCCCGCCAGCCCCCAGGTCTTGGTGAGGCTGCGCAGGACCACAAGACCGGGTACGTCCGTCCGGCCCGCCAGCGACTCCCGCTCACCCGGCACCGCGTCCATGAACGCCTCGTCGACCACCAACGTCCGCCCGGGCCGGGCGAGTCGCGCGATCGCCGCAGCGGGGTGCAGGACGGACGTCGGGTTCGTCGGGTTGCCGATCAACACCAGGTCCGCGTCCTCGGGCACCGCCCGTACCGCCCCCGGATCCAGCCGGAAACCGTCCGCCTCCCGCAGCAGCACCCGCTCCACCGAGTGCCCCGCGTCGCGCAGCGCCGCCTCCGGCTCCGTGAACTGCGGGTGCACGACGACCGGCCGACGGACCTTCAGGGCCCGGGCGAGCAGCACGAAGGCCTCGGCGGCACCCGCGGTCAGCAGCACGCGCTCGACCGGCAGCCCGTGCCGCGCCGCGACCGCCGCCCGCGCCGCCCGCCCGTCCGGGTAGGCGGCGAGGCCGGTCAGCGAACCAGCTATGCGCTCACGCAGCCAGGCCGGGGGCGTGTCCGCGCGGACGTTCACGGCGAGGTCGATCAACCGGGCTCCGTCGTCCCGGACTTCGGAGTCCCCGTGATGACGAAGATCGTGGACTCCGCCCGTCGGATCGTGGGCTCTGTCAGTGTGCATGGGCGTGCCCACCGTGATGGTGATGCCCATGGTGGTGACCGCCGTGGTCTCCGTCGTGGTGGCCGTCGTCGTCCGGGTGGAAGTGCGGCTGCTGCGGCTGCCCCACCTTGTCCTCGAAGCCCGGCAGCGCGATCCGGTACACGCACGAGTCGCAGTTCATCCGCAGGTCGCCCTTGACCGCCTCCCGGTAGCGCTCCATCACCAGGTCCAGCAACTCCGGCTCCGGGCCTATGACTTCGGCGGACAGCACGTTGATCTCCGGGTGCGCCGCAGCCCAGCCCTCCGTCTGCTGCCGCACCCGCTCCGGCAGGATGCCGGTGAACAGGAAGTACGGCAGCACGACGATCCGCCGGGCGCCCAGCTTCACGCACCGGTCCAGGCCGCTCGGCACGTCCGGCGCCGCCAGCGACACGAACGCCGGTTCCACGCCCGCGTATCCGCGCCCCTCCCACAGCAGCCGCGCCGCCTTGTGCACCTCGGCGTTGGCGTCCGGGTCCGTCGACCCGCGCCCCACCAGCAGCACGGTCACATCGGCCCGGTCGGCGGGCGTACGCACCGACTCGCCCAGCGCCTCGTCGAGCCGTCGCTCCAGCACCTTCAGCAGCGAGGGATGCGGGCCCAGCGGACGCCCGTACGTGTACGAGATCCCCTCGTGCCGCTCCTTCTCCCGGGCCAGCGCCGCCGGGATGTCCCCCTTGGCATGCCCGGCGGACACCAGCATCAGCGGGACGGCGGCGAACCGGCGCACCCCCCGCTCCACCAGCTCGGCCACCGCGTCGCCCAGCGGCGGCGGCGACAACTCGATGAACCCGCCCGCGACGGGCAGTTCGGGGTGGCGGCGGCCCAACTCCCGTACGAAGTCCCGGAACGCCTCGGCTCCGGCCTCGTCCCGGGTGCCGTGTCCGGCGATGAGCAGGGCGGGCGGCGGGGTGGTCACGATTTCTCCTCGATAGGTGAAACAGGCTGGTACAGCAGGGCGTTGAGGGCGGCCGCGGCCACCGCCGAACCGCCCTTCTCGGACACGTTGCTCACCGCGGGCAGCCCGCTCTCGCGCAACGCGGCCTTGGACTCGACCGCGCCGACGAAACCGACGGGCAGCCCGATGACGAGCGCGGGGGAGGCGTCCAGCTTCAGCAACTCCTCCAGGGCGGTCGGCGCGTTGCCGATCACCCAGAGGGCGCCGGGCCCGACCTCCTCGTAGGCGAGCCGGATCGCATGCGCCGAACGGGTCAGCCCGGGCCCGGACTTGGCGTCCTTGAGCCGGCACACGGTCGCGCGCCGGGTGATGCCGGAGGCGACCATCTGCACGTCCACGACCACCGGCGCCCCGGCGTGCAGCGCGCTGTGCGCCTTCGCCAACTCGCCCTCGTCCAGGACGAGATCGGACGCGTACGCCAGATCGGCGGCGGAGTGGACGACCCGCTCCACGACCGCGCGGGTCAGCGGCGGGAGGTGCGAGGTGTCCAGCCGGGCACGCATGCGCCGGTAGGACTCCACCTCGATCGGATGAACCACCCGGTCCACAGAACTCACTTCGTCACCTCCTGCGCCGCCTGCCAGCGATACCCACGCGGCGTCACCATGCGCCCCGCGACGTCCCGGGTGGCAGTGTTTCCCACGGTCACGACAGTCATCATGTCGACCCACGCCGGATCCAGCGCGACCAGTGTCGTCAGCCGGCTGGACTCGTCGGGCCGCGACGCGTTCCGTACGACACCGACCGGCGTCGTCGGCTCCCGGTGCTCGGCGAGGATCGCGAGGGCCTTCGGGAGCTGCCAATCCCGGCCCCGGCTGCGGGGGTTGTAGAACGTCACCACGATGTCGGCCTCGGCCGCCGCCCGCACCCGCCGCTCGATGACCTCCCACGGCGTGTGCAGATCGGAGAGGCTGATCGACACGTGGTCGTGGCCGAGCGGCGCGCCGAGGATCGCCGAGGCGGCCAACGCGGCGGTCACGCCCGGGACTCCGACCACGTCGATGTCGTCCGACGCCTCCGCGAGCGCGGGCGACGCCATCGCGTACACCCCGGCGTCCCCGCTGCCGATCAGCGCGACGGCCTGCCCCTTGCGCGCCTCGGCGACGGCGGTACGGGCCCGCTCCTCCTCGGCACCGAGCCCCGACTCCAGGACCACCGTCCCGGGCCGCAGCAGATCGCGGATCTGGTCGACGTACTGGTCGAGCCCCACGAGCACGGCCGCGCGCCGGAGTTCGGCCTTGGCGCGCGGGGTGAGCAGATCCCGCGCGCCGGGCCCGAGCCCGACCACCGCGAGCCGCCCGCGCGCGACCCGCCGTACGACAGCACAGGTCGCCATCGCGGGCTGTCCGTCGGCACGCTCCGACTTCCGCTTGGGGACGAGGAGTTCGCCCCCGCCGACGAGCGCGGCGGCCTCCGCCACGGACGGCGTGCCCACGGCCGCGAGCGGCGCGTCGGACGGATTGGGCACCTCTACGGCGGCCAGTTCCCCGGCGGAGTAGGTCACCAGCGGCACACTCAGGCGCTGGGCCGCCTGGACGATGCCGGGCTCGTCCGCCTTGGCGTCCACGGTGGCGAGTTCGGCGACGTTGCCGACGGACAGCCCCGCCTCGCGCAGAGCGTCGTAGACCAGTCCGAGCACCTCGTTCACGGGTGCGCCCTTGGACGCGCCGACCCCGACGACGAGGGACGGCGGCCGCAGCACGACCTCCCGCTCGCCGGGTTCGACGGCGCGATCGGTGACGCGAATGACGTAGGCACCATGGGACGACACCTTCAACGGCGGCAGCGGCCACGCCAACTCGGCGTCCAGCGCGACCGGTTCACCGTCCAGGAGGGCCCGCGTGACGCCGGCGATGTCCCCCTCCACGGGGAACCCGAGCGTATCGAGACCGGGCACACCGACCGCGTCCGTGGCCGTCGTAACCACCGGCTGCGCGGCGAGCAACTCGCCCACTTCCACGGCGAGTTCATTGGCCCCGCCGCCATGCCCGCCGACCAGCGACACGGCGAACCGCCCGCCCTCGTCGACACACACGACCCCCGGGTCGGTCCGTTTGTCGCCCAACAGCGGGGCGACCAGCCGTACTACGGCTCCTGTGGCGAGGAAACACACGAGCTGCTCGCACTCCGCGAACGCGGCCCGGACGGCGTCCCCGACGGGACCCTCGTACACGCGCGTACGGTCCGGCCACGCGGCGGCCAGCCGGTCGCGCGCAGCCGCGCCCGCCGCGGTGGCGGAAATGAGGCCGATCACAGAGCAACTCCTTCTGGAGACACGGGGGTTCGGATCCCCCACAACAGGAAAACGGGGTTGGTGGCCGCGAGCCGGGTCACGTCACCCGGCAGCGGCGCCAGCCGGGACGACTGCAACAGCACCCCGTCGACCGTCAGTCCGGCCGCCGAGAGAGCCTCCCGCACGGCCGGTACCCGGTCCAGCGCGGCCATCGCGACGACCACGGTCCGCCGGGCCCGCCGGGCGCACGCGGTGACGATGGCGGGCAGTTCGCGCCCGCCCCCGCCGACGAACACGGCGTCGGGATCGTCGAGGTCGGACAGCACGGTCGGCGCCGCCCCGTGCACGGTGTGGACGTCGACGCCGTGCGCCTCGGCGTTGGCGCGGATCCGCTCGACACCGTCCCGGGTCTTCTCGACCGCGGTGACGGCGGCGCCGAGCCGCGCGCACTCGACGGCCACCGACCCGGAGCCCGAGCCGACGTCCCAGACCAGGTCGCCGAGGCGCGGCCCGAGCCGGGCCAGCGCCAGCGCCCGTACCTCGAACTTGGTGATCATCGAGTCCCGGTGCTCGAACTCCCGCTCGTCCAGCGCCCATTGGGCGGGCCCGACGGCGGCCCCGGCGACCGTCCGCACGGCACCGGGGGCCCGCGACTCGTCCAGACACAGCACCACGCTCACCGCCGTACCCCAGTCCCGGGCGGCGGCCTCGGCGGGCGTGACCCGTTCGACCTGCTCCTGCCCGGAACCCAGCGCGGACGCGACGACGAGGACGCGCCCGCCGGTCCGATGGGTGAGCGCGGCGCCCAGCTCGGCGGGTCCGGCGCCCGGCCCGGTCAGCACGGCGACCTTGGGATGCGCGCGGCACGCGTTGACCGCCGTACGCAGATCGCGTCCGTGCGCGCTGACGACGACCGCGTCGTCCCAGGTCAGCCCGGCGCGCGCGAAGGCGGTGGCGACGGAGGAGACGCCGGGGCGGACATCGAGGGCATCGTTGGAGAACCGTTCCGCCAGCGCCCGTACGATCCCGAAGAACCCGGGGTCCCCCGAGGCCAGCACGACGACGGGCTCGCCCTTCTCGACGTAGGCCTGGATGGTGTCGAGGGCGGGCGCCAGCGGGCCGAGGACGACCTGCTCGGCGTCCTCCGGGACCGCGACGGCCGCGAGATGGCGCCGGCCGCCGACGACGAGCCGGGCGCCGGAGAGCGCGTCCTCCGCGACCGCCGCCCCCGTCCCCGTCCCGATGACGGTGATCACGTGCTCGCACCCCGCGAGCGCAGGGCCCTGCGGGCCTCCGGGTCGGCCTTGCGGAAGCCGTGGAAGTGGCCCGGGTGGTAGAGGTGCGAGCGGGTGCCGTGGGCGTCGAGGGCCGGGCCGACCAGGAAGAGGGTGTGCTTCCAGAGCTTGTGCTCCTTGACCGTCTCTTCCAGCGTGCCGACCGTGCACTTCACGATCAGTTCCTCGGGCCAGGTCGCCTGATACGCGACGATGACGGGCGTCTCCGTCGGATAGCCGCCCTCCAGCAGTTCCCGTACCAACTGCCCGCTGCGGGCGGCCGACAGGAAGATCGCCATGGTCGTGCCGTGGCGCGCGAACTCCCGCACCTCCTCGCCGGGCGGCATCGGCGTCTTGCCGCCGCCGAGCCGGGTGAGGACGACGGACTGCGCGACCTCGGGGATCGTCAGCTCGCGCTGCGCGAGGGCGGCGACGGCGGAGAAGGCCGAGACACCCGGGACGATCTCGGTTGCGATGCCGATCGCGGCACACCGGTCGACCTGCTCCTGCGTACCGCCCCACAGGGCAGGGTCGCCGGAGTGGATGCGCGCGACGCGCAGCCCCTCGCTCAGGGCCCGCTCGTAGACGGCGACGACGTCCTCCAGGGACATCGTCGCCGAGTCCAGGATCTCGGCGCCCACGCGCGCGTGGTCGAGGACCTCGGCCTGCACCAGGCTGGCCGCCCAGATCACGACGTCGGCCTCGGCGATGGCGCGCGCGGCACGGAACGTCAGCAGGTCGGCGGCGCCGGGGCCGGCACCGACGAAGGTCACCTTGCCGGTGGGGGTATCGGCAACGGCATCGGCCATGGGTCGGATCCTCTCAAACACAACATGCGGAACATACGGAACGTGGAAGACGTGGGGAACGTCAATACGAGTGGGGGTGGAGTGGGCCAGGATGTGCGCGAACGGGGGTTGATCGGATAGCAAGGGGACTATGGCGGTCTTCGTCGCGCTCGGCGCGTTCCTGATGACGCTGGCCGGCGGCTGGACGGCACAGCGGGTGACCGACCGCCGCCATCTCGTGCTGGGCCTGGCCGGCGGCCTGATGCTGGGTGTGGTCGGCCTCGACCTGCTGCCGGAGGCGCTGCACGCGGCCGGCCGCGAGGTCTTCGGCGTACCGGCCGCCCTGCTGCTCTTCGTGGCCGGCTTCCTCGTGGCCCATCTGGTCGAACGCCTGCTCGCCGCGCGCCAGGCCTCGCACGGAGCCGATGAGAACAACGGCAGGGCGCCCGAGGTGGGCCTCACGGCCGCCGCCGCGATGGTCGGCCACAGCTTCATGGACGGGGTCGCGATCGGCGCCGCCTTCCAGGTGGGCGGCGGCATGGGCACCGCGGTCGCGCTCGCGGTCATCGCCCATGACTTCGCGGACGGCTTCAACACGTACACGATCACGAGCCTGTACGGCAACGCCCGCCGCAAGGCGATCGCGATGCTGGTCGCGGACGCGGCGGCCCCGGTGGCGGGCGCCGCCTCGACGGCCTTCCTCACCATCCCCGAGGCCCTGCTCGGCGGCTATCTCGGCTTCTTCGGAGGCGTGCTCCTCTATCTCGCCGCCGCCGAGATCCTCCCCGAGGCCCACCACGAACACCCCGCGCCCGCGACCCTGCTGTGCACGGTCGCGGGAGCGGCGTTCATCTGGCTGGTGGTAGGCCTCGCGGCCTGATCCACGCCGTCCACGACCGGTCACAATTTCCCGCCCCGCCCGCCCTCGCGCCGCGCGGGTGCGATGAGCGTGGACAGATAGGGCAACGGCTCCCCGCCGAGTTCGGCGGCGGGCCGGATCGACTCCTCGGGCAGCCCGAGCGCCGACCCCCACACCGCGTCCTCGATCCGCCCGGTCTCCCGCAGCGCCTCGGCGACCTCGCCGGCCTGCCGCCCGAACTTGTACGCCACGACCGTCCCCGGCCCGGCGAGCGCGTCCTTGAGTACGGCGGCCCCGGCGGTCACCGGCACGAGCGTGAGCGGCTCGGTCCCCTCGGTCAGTACGGCCCCGGAGCGCGCGGCGAGATCCTGCATGGCGGTGATCCCGGGCACGGTCTCGACGACGGTCCCCGGCACCAACTCCCCGATGGTCAGGGCGAGATAGGTGAAGGTGGAGTAGACGTTCGGGTCCCCGATGGTGGCGAACGCGACGACCGGATGAGCGCCGAGGAGCTCGGCGACCTTCGCCCCCGCGGCATCCCAGGCGGCCTCGCGCCGGGCCCGGTCGGTCCGCTCGTTCAGCGCGAACACGACCCGCAGCACCTTCTCCTCGGCCACGTAATGCAGAACGGTGGCCTCGGCCCGCCCCCGCTCACCGCTGTCCATGACCGGCACCACCACGACATCGGCGGCCCGCAGAGCGTTGACACCCTTGACGGTCACCAGCTCCGGATCACCGGGACCCACCCCGACTCCGATCAACCTGCTGCTGCTCATGACGTCCGGCACCTCTCCACGAACCGACGGGCCACACCGGGCTCGGCCGCCCAGTGCGTGTGCAGATAACTCGCGTGCACACCCTGTTGTACGAAACCTTCGACCCGCCGCGCGGGGGCGCGAACCCCCCAGGCGGGAGCCGCCCCCGAGCCGGGCTCGACGACGGTCCGATGAAACTCGTGCCCGCGCATCCGCGTCCCGGCCACGGCCAGCACACTGTCGCTCAACGCGACGGCATCCCGATACCCCAGAGTCAGCCGCTCGCTCATCCGCGCGGAGGCATCGAGCACCCCGCACATCGGCATCCCGTCCAACTCCCTGGACAGGTAGAGGAGTCCGGCACACTCGGCGGCGACGGGAGCCCCACTCTCCGCGAGGGCGGCAACGGCTTTGCGCAACGGCTCATTGCCGGACAACTCGGCCACGTACACCTCGGGAAACCCGCCCCCGATGACCAACCCACGCGTCCCGTCCGGGAGTTCCTCATCCCGCAGCGGATCGAACACGACGACCTCGGCACCGGCCGCGGTGAGCAGTTCGGCGTGCTCGGCGTAGGAGAAGGTGAAGGCCGCTCCGCCGGCAACGGCAATTCTCAGCCCGTCCGGCGTCTGAGGACGAGGCCGTTCAGGCTGACGGGGGTCTGGGGGCGCAGCCCCCAGGGACGGGACGGGTAGGGGCGGCGGGGGCGAAGAAGCCAGAGCCTCAGCCGCATCCCAAGCCGCACCGGACAACGCCCCCGCACTACGCGCCAGCGCCAGCAACCCCTCAAGATCACACCCGGCGTCCACCTGCGCCCCCATGGCCGCAACAGCGTCCACCGCAGCCGACTGCCGCTCGGCAACCGGCACCAACCCCAGATGCCGGGACGGGGTGTCCACCTGAGGGGCCCGCCGCAGCACACCCAGGACAGGAACCCCCGCAGCGTCCAACGCCTCCCGCAACAACGCCTCATGCCGGTCGGACGCCACCTTGTTGAGGATCACACCCCCGACCCGAACCTCCGGATCCCAGGAAGCGAACCCATGCACCAACGCGGCAACGGACCGGGACTGCGAAGAAGCGTCGACGACAAGAACGACCGGCGCCCGCAGCAACTTCGCCACATGCGCCGTGGACGCCAACTCCCCTTCCCCCGCAGCCCCGTCGTACATCCCCATCACACCCTCGACGACAGCGAGATCACACCCGCGAGCACCGTGCGCGAAGAGCGGCCCGACCAACTCCGGCCCACACAGGTACGCGTCGAGGTTCCGCCCCACCCGCCCGGTCGCGAGCGCGTGATACCCGGGATCGATGTAGTCCGGCCCGACCTTGTGCGGAGACACGGCAAGCCCCCGCGAGGCGAACGCGGCCATCAACCCCGTGGCAACGGTGGTCTTGCCACTGCCGGACGAAGGCGCGGCAACAACCAACCGGGGAACGGAGGACAGGGAGGACGAGGACGTCACGACGGCTTCACCACTCGATACCCCGCTGACCCTTCTGACCGGCGTCCATGGGGTGCTTGACCTTGGACATGTCGGTGACGAGGTCGGCGTACTCGACGAGCTTCTCGGGCGCGTTCCGCCCGGTGATCACGACGTGCTGGTTGCCGGGCCGGTCCCGCAGCACGGAGACGACCTCGTCGACATCGACCCACCCCCAGTGCATCGGATAGGCGAACTCGTCCAGCACGTACAACTTGTAGGTCTCGGCGGCGAGATCCCGCTTGACCTGCTCCCAGCCCTCGCGCGCCTTCTCCTCGTTGTCCATCTGGGAGTCGCGCTGCACCCACGACCACCCCTCGCCCATCTTGTGCCAGTCGACGGACCCGCCCTCGCCGGAAGCCCCCAGCACCCGCAGGGCGTTCTCCTCCCCGACCTTCCACTTCGCCGACTTGACGAACTGGAACACGCCGATGGGCCACCCCTGATTCCAGGCACGCAGGGCGAGCCCGAAAGCAGCGGTCGACTTGCCTTTCCCAACTCCCGTATGCACGACGACAAGCGGCCGGTTCCGCCGCTGACGGGTCGTCAATCCGTCATCCGGTACGACACTTGGCTGCCCCTGCGGCATTACGCGGCCCTCCTCTGTACGTCCTTCACGAGTCCGGCGATCGAGTCCGCCCGCAACTCGTCCAACGTCACGGCCGTACCGTCCAGTTCACCGGCCAACTGCCCGGCCAGCCCCAGCCGTACGGGACCCGTCTCACAGTCCACGACCACGGAGGCGACCCCGTCGGCGGCGAACAACCGCGCGGCCCGCCCGGCGAGCGCGACCGGCTCGGGACCGCCGGTGGCCCGTCCATCGGTCACCACGACCACCAACGCCCGCCGAGCCGGATCCCGCAACCGCTCCACCCGCAGCACGTCATGCGCCTTGAGCAGCCCGGCCGCGAGCGGCGTACGCCCCCCGGTCGGCAGCGACTCCAGCCGTACGGCGGCGGCGTCCACGGACGAGGTCGGCGGCAGGGCGACATCCGCGGCGGACCCCCGGAAGGTCACGAGCCCCACCTTGTCCCGCCGTTGATACGCGTCCAGCAGCAACGACAGCACAGCCCCCTTCACCGCGCTCATCCGCTGCCGCGCCGCCATCGACCCGGAGGCGTCCACGACGAACAGCACGAGGTTGCCCTCACGCCCCTCCCGTGCCGCCTGCCGCAGATCGTCCCGCCGCACGACCAGCCCACGCCCGGCCCGCCCCCGCGCCAGCTGGTGCGGAGCGGCCGCCTGGATGGTCGCCGCCAAGTGCAGCTTGGTGAGCGCCCCTTGGGGCCGCCGGGCCCCGGTGGTCCGCCCGTGCTCGGTGCGCGCCCGCGAACGCCGCCCGGCGGCACCCTCACCGATGCCCGGCACGCTCAACACCTTGGTACGGAAGGGCTCGGCGGCGCGTACGGGCTGCTGCTCACCCGAGCCCGTGCCCGAAGGCTGCGGTTCCCCGCCCTCCCCGGCCTCGGGCCGCGCCCCGGTGTCCCCGTCCTGAGGCCCGTCGGAGTCCGACTCGGGCGGCTGCCCGCCACCCCCGCCGGAACCGTCAGGACCGCCGTCCGGATCCGGATCGTCGTCCTCGGGCCGCGGCTCCCGCTCCGCGAACTCCTCCAGCGTCTCGTCGAGCTTGTTCTCGTCAAGTCCCGGCGCGTCGAACGGATTTCGCCGCCGCCGGTGCGGCAGCGCGAGCAGCGCGGCCTGCCGTACGTCCTCGGCGAGCACGTCGGTGCGCCCGGCCCACGCGGCCAGCGCGGTCGCCGTACGGGCCATCACGATGTCGGCCCGCATGCCGTCGACCTCGAAGGCGGCGCAGGTCGCCGCGATCTGCCGCAGCGCGCCGTCGCCCAGCCGCACGGACGGCAACAGTTCACGCGCGGCGATGATCCGCGCCCGTACGGAGGACTCCTCGTCCGACCAGCGCTCGGTGAAACCGGCCGGATCGTCGTCGTAGGCGAGCCTTCTGCGCACCACCTCGACCCGCTGGTCGGGCTCCCGCGATGCGGCGACCTCCACGGTCAGGCCGAAGCGGTCGAGCAACTGCGGTCGGAGTTCGCCCTCTTCGGGGTTCATCGTGCCGACGAGCAGGAAGCGGGCGGCGTGCCGGACGGAGACGCCCTCGCGTTCGACGTACGACGCGCCCATCGCCGCCGCGTCCAGCAGCAGGTCGACCAGGTGGTCGTGGAGGAGGTTGACCTCGTCGACGTAGAGGATGCCCCGGTGCGCGTCGGCGAGCAGGCCGGGCTCGAAGGCCTTGACGCCCTCGGCGAGCGCCCGCTCGATGTCGAGCGCGCCGACGAGCCGGTCCTCGGAGGCGCCGACCGGCAACTCGACCATGCGGGCCGGGCGTTGAGTGCCGGGTCCGGTCTCGTGCGGTCCGTCCGGGCAGGCCGGGTCGGGCGCGGCGGGGTCGCAGGAGAAGCGGCACCCGGGCACGACGGCGACCTCCGGCAGCAGCGCCGAAAGAGCGCGCACGGCCGTCGACTTGGCGGTGCCCTTCTCGCCGCGCACCAGCACACCGCCGACCGCCGGCGACACGGCGTTCAGCAGCAGCGCGAGCCGCAGATCGTCCTGGCCGACAACGGCCGTGAACGGAAAGGGAGTTGTCACTGGTCGTCGCCCTCCAGGTCGCCTTCGAGCTCCAGGTAGGTGGCCCGCAGTCGTTCCAGCGTGTCCGCGTCCGGCTCGGCCCACAGACCGCGCTCGGCCGCTTCGAGGAGCCGCTCGGTGATGCCGCGCAGCGCCCACGGGTTGGACTTCTTCATGAAGTCCCGGTTCTCCGGGTCGAAGACGTACTCCGCGCTGAGCTTCTCGTACATCCAGTCGTCGACGACCCCGGCCGTCGCGTCGTAGCCGAAGAGGTAGTCGACGGTCGCCGCCATCTCGAAGGCGCCCTTGTAGCCGTGGCGCCGCATCGCCGCCATCCAGCGGGGGTTGACGACGCGGGCGCGGAAGACGCGGTGCGTCTCCTCGCCCAGCGTGCGGGTCTTCACCTGGTCCGGGGTGGCGGAGTCGCCGACGTACGCCTCGGGGGAGGTGCCGGTCAGGTGGCGGACCATGGCGACCATGCCGCCGTGGTACTGGAAGTAGTCGTCGGCGTCGACGAGATCGTGCTCGCGGGTGTCGACGTTCTTGGCCGCCACGGCGATTCGCTTGAACGCCGTCTCCATGTCCCCGCGTGCCTGCCGCCCGTCGAGGCCGCGCCCGTACGCGTAACCACCCCACACGGCGTACACCTCGGCGAGGTCCGCGTCGCTGCGCCAGTTCCGCGCGTCGATCAGCGGCAGCAGACCGGCGCCGTACGCCCCCGGCTTGGAGCCGAAGATACGGGCCGTGGCCCGGCGCCGGTCGCCGTGCTCGGCGGTGTCCTCGTCGGCGTGCTTGCGGACGTAGTTGGACTCCGGGGGCTCCTCCAGTTCGGCCACCGCCCGCACCGCGTCGTCGATCAGCCCGACGACGTGCGGGAACGCGTCGCGGAAGAAGCCGGAGATCCGCACCGTGACGTCGATGCGCGGCCGGCCCAGCTCCGTGACGGGCACGATCTCGAAGCCGGTCACCCGGCGCGAGGCGTCGTCCCAGACAGGACGGCAGCCCAGCAGCGCGAGGATCTCGGCGATGTCGTCGCCCTGGGTGCGCATCGCCGACGTACCCCACACCGTGAGGCCGACCGACTTCGGGAACTCGCCGTTGTCCTGGAGGTACCGCTGCACGAGCGAGTCGGCCAGCGACTGCCCGACCTCCCAACTCAGCCTGGACGGAATGGCCTTGGGGTCGACCGAGTAGAAGTTCCGGCCGGTCGGCAGGACGTTGACCAGACCACGGGTGGGGGAGCCCGACGGGCCCGCCGGGACGTAACCCCCGTTCAGCGCCTTGAGGATGTGGTCGATCTCGTCGGTGGTGCGGGCGAGCCGGGGCACGACCTCGTCGCAGGCGAACCTCAACACCGCGACGGCGTCCGGGAGTTCGGTGCCGATGACGGCACGGACGAGCGCCGGAACGGCCGTGACCTCCCACTCCTGGGACTCCATGCCCTCCGCGAACCGGCGGCACAGCTGCTCCAGCAGATCGATCGCGTCGGCGGCGGAACGGGCGGGCCCGTCGACCAGCTCCGTCAGTTCCACCGGAACCTTCAGGGGAGCGCCCGGCTCGGCCAGCAACTCCTTCTCCACCAGGCCGAAATGCTCGGCCAACGCGGCTCGCAGACCCGGCAGCGCGTTCGCCTGCCCGCCCCACACCTGCGAGGCGCGCAGCACGGCCAGCACGAGGTTCACGCGCGCTTCGCCGACCGGCCCGCCGCCGAGGATGTGCAGTCCGTCGCGGATCTGCACGTCCTTGATCTCGCACAGGTAGCCGTCGATGTGCATCACGAACTCGTCGAACGTCGCGTCGTCCGGCTGGTCGTCCACATGCAGGTCGTGGTGCAGCTCGGCCGCCTTCACCAGCGTCCAGATCTGCGCGCGCACGGCCGGTGCCTTCGTCGGGTCCAGGTCGGACACGAGGGCGTACTCGTCGAGGAGTTGCTCCAGCTTGGCCAGGTCGCCGTACGTGTCGGCACGCGCCATCGGCGGCACGAGGTGGTCGACGACCGTGGCGTGGCCGCGCCGCTTGGCCTGCGTCCCCTCGCCGGGGTCGTTGACGATGAACGGGTAGATCAGGGGGAGTTCACCGAGGACGGCGTCCGGCGCGCAGCCGCTGCTGAGCCCAAGTCCCTTGCCCGGCAGCCATTCCATGGTGCCGTGCTTGCCCATGTGGATGATCGCGTCCGCGCCGAACGAGTTGTCCAGCCACCTGTAGGCCGCCATGTAGTGGTGCGACGGCGGCATGTCGGGGTCGTGGTAGATCGCGATTGGGTTCTCCCCGAAGCCGCGCGGCGGCTGGATCATCACGACGACGTTCCCGAACTGGAGTGAGGCGAGCACGATGTCGTCGCCGTCGACGTAGAGGTTGCCGGGCGGCTCGCCCCACGCGTCCAGCATGCCCTGCCTGAGGTCCGGGTCGAGCTTGTCGAACCACGCCTGATAGTCGGCGAGCGGCACCCGCGCGGGCGCGGAGGCCAGTTGCTCCTCGGTGAGCCATTCGACGTCGTGGCCACCGGCGTTGATGAGCCGGTGGATCAACTCGTCCCCGTTGTCCGGGTGTTCGTCGACCCCGTACCCGGCGTCCCGCAGCGCGTCCAGCACCCGGATCGCCGAGGCGGGCGTGTCCAGACCGACCGCGTTGCCGACCCGCGAGTGCTTCGTCGGGTAGGCGGTGAAGACGACCGCGAGCTTCTTCTCGGCGTTCGGCTTGTACTTCAACTTCGCGTGCCGTACGGCGATTCCGGCGACCCGCGCGGCCCGCTCGGGGTCGGCGACGTAGACCGGGACGTCGTCCGGGCCCTGCTCCTTGAAGGAGAACGGGACGGTGATCAGGCGGCCGTCGAACTCCGGGATCGCGACCTGCATCGCGGCGTCCATGGGGGAGAGGGCGGCGGAGGACTCGTCCCAGGTCGCCCTGGACGACGTAAGGCAAAGTCCTTGCAGCACGGGGACGTTGAGGTCGGCGAGCGCGCCGATGTCCCAGGCCTCCTCGTCGCCGCCGGCCGATGCCTGCGAGGCGTGCGTACCGCCCGCGGCGAGGACGGTGGCGATGAGTGCGTCGGCCTTGCCGAGGATCTCGTACAGTCCGGAGTCCGCCCCGCGCAGCGAACCGCAGTACACGGCAAGGGCGTTGGCGCCCTTCGCCTCGATCTGGTCGCACAGGGTGTCCACGAAGGCGGTGTTGCCGCTCAAGTGGTGCGCCCGGTAGAAGAGGACGCCGACCGTCGGCCGGCCCTCGACGAAGGCGCGCTCGCCGTGGACGCCGAACTCGGCCATCTTCTGCGGCTCTTCGAAGCCCTCGCCCGTCAGCAGCACGGTGTCCGAGAGGAACCGGGCGAGTTCGGCGAGGTTCTCCGGCCCGCCCTCGACGAGATACCTGAGCGCCTCGGCCACCACCCCCGCCGGCACCGACGACTCGGCCATCAACTCCGCGTCGGGGACGGTCTCCCCGCCGAGCAGCACGGTCGGAATCCCGGACGCCTTCAGTGCGGCGAGCCCGTCCTCCCAGGCACGCTTGCCTCCGAGCAGCCGTACGACGGCGACGTCCGCGCCCGCGACGAGCGCGGGCAACTCGGCTGCCACGTCCACCCGGTTCGGGTTGCCGATCCGGTACCCGGCGCCGGAGGCCCGGGCCGCCAGCAGATCCGTGTCGGCGGTCGACAACAACAACACTGTGCTCATGCGGGCGCTCCCGGTGGAATGAAAGGCAGTCCTTGCGGCGCGCCGGACTCGATGAGTCGCCAGAGCGCGTCCGTGTCCGCGTGCTGTTCGATGAGGTCGCCGAGCCGGTCGAGCTGCTCCTCGCGCAGCGCGGCGAACGAGGTGTCGGGCGCCGGCACGAACCGGCGGCCCGCGGCGGCCGCCACCTCGCGCAGAAACGCCCGCCGGAACCCGTCCGACTCCAGCGAGCCGTGCCAGTGCGTGCCCCAGGTCTGACCGACCCGGCACCCGTCCAAGAAGGTTTCGCCGCCGGTCAGTTGGGCGACCCCGTGATGGATCTCGTACCCCTCGACCGGCTCGCCGAGGGCTTCGCCGACGGGCCGGGTGAGGGTCTTCTCGCGCGCGAACCGGACGCGCAGCGGCAGGACTCCGAGTCCGTCGACCGACCCCTGCCGGCTCTCGACCTCGTCGTCGATGTGCTCGCCGAGGATCTGGAAGCCGCCGCAGATACCGAGGGTCGGCCGCTGCTCGGCGGCCCTGCGCACGAGGGCGTCCGCGAGGCCGCGCTCGCGCAGCCACTCCAGGGCCTTCACCGTCCCCCGGGTCCCCGGGATCACGACGAGGTCCGCGTCGGCCAGCTCCTCCGGCCGGTCCACGAACCGCACCACGACGCCCGGTTCGGCGGCCAGCGCGTCCACGTCGGTGAAGTTGGACATGAGGGGGATCGCGCAGACGGCGACGCGCAGCACGTCCTCGCCGACCGGCGGCGCGGTGTTGGACTCGCGCACGGTGCCGCGCAGCGAGATCCGCAGCCCGTCCTCCTCGTCGATCCCGAGCCCGTGCCGGTACGGCAGCACGCCGTACGTCCGCCGCCCGGTGAGGCCGAGCAGCATCTCCAACCCCGGTTCCAGCAGCGACACATCGCCCCGGAACTTGTTGACGAGGAACCCGGCGACGAACGCCTGGTCCTCGGGGCTGAGCAGCGCGACGGTCCCGAAGAAGGAGGCGAAGACGCCGCCGCGGTCGATGTCGCCGACGACGAGCACGGGCAGCTGGGCATTGCGCGCGATGCCCATGTTCACGATGTCGGTCCGCCGCAGATTGATCTCGGCGGGACTGCCGGCCCCCTCACAGATCACCGCGTCATACGTGCCCCGCAACTCCGCGAGACAGTCCAACACGGTCCCGAGCAGGGCCTCTTGCCGCCCGCCGTGATAGCCCCGCGCACTCATCTCGCCAACAGGCCTGCCCATCAGCACGACTTGACTGCTCCGGTCGCTGCCAGGCTTCAGGAGTACGGGGTTCATCAGCGCGGTCGGCTCGATCCGGCACGCCTGCGCCTGCATGGCCTGCGCCCGTCCGATCTCGGCGCCCTCGCGCGTCACGAACGAGTTCAGGGACATGTTCTGCGCCTTGAACGGCGCGACCTTCACGCCCTGCCGCACCAGCCACCGGCAGATCCCGGCGGTGACGACACTCTTGCCGGCGTCCGAGGTGGTCCCGGCGACCAACAGCCCGCCGCCGCTCATGACTTCCGCCCCTTCACGAGGAGCCGCCCGGCGACACTGACCCCGAGCGCGAGCAGACCGACGCGCCGGGACAGCCGTACGGCACGCGCGATGTCCGGTACGGCGACGGGACGTCCGTCGCCGTTGAGCACGGGCCGGTGCTCGACCCGCCCGCCGTAGGAGAGCGTCCCGCCGAGGCGCACGCCGAGGGCTCCCGCGAAGGAGGCCTCCACGGGACCGGCGTTGGGACTCGGGTGTTTGGGGGCGTCGGTGCGCCAGGCGCGTGCCGCTCCGCGTGGGTCGCCGCCCGCGACGGTCGCGAGGGCGGCGGTGAGGCGGGCGCCCGGCCAGCCGGCGACGTCGTCGAGGCGGGCCGAAGCCCAGCCGTAGCGGCGGTACTTGGCCGACTTGTGGCCGACCATGGCGTCGAGCGTGTTCACGGCCCGGAAGCCGAGCAGGCCCGGGACACCCGCGATGCCGCCCCAGACCAGCGCGCCGACGACCGCGTCGGACGTGTTCTCGGCGACGGACTCGACGACGGCCCGGGCGATCCCGTCGGCGTCGAGGGACTGCGGGTCCCGTCCGCAGAGGTGGGGGAGCCGTGCCCGCGCACCATCGATGTCACCGGCCTCCAGCGCGCGCCCGATGACCCCGGCCTCGCGCGCGAGGGAGGTCCCGCCGACGACGGCCCAGGTGGCGGCGGCGGTGAGGGCGGCAGAGGCCGTACGGGACGGTCGTAGGGCCGAAGTGGCCGCGGCGGCGAGGGTGATGGTGCCACCGACGCACACGGCGGTGTGCAGGGCGCCCCAGCCCCGGTGGTCGCGCCACAGCACCTGTTCCACGGCGCCCGCAACGCGGCCGAACGCGGCGACCGGATGCCCGCGGCGGGGATCGCCGAGCAGGTGGTCGCCGAGGAGGCCGGCGGCGGCGCCGTACGCGAAGACGCGATCGGCACGCATCGGCTCAGCCGATCGCTGGGGCGGGCACTGCGCTGGTACGGGACCTCGAACGGCAGCCGAGCATGGCGATATGTCCTCACTCAGGGTGTCCACGCCCTGGTTCGACGAGACCGGCGGTGAGAGTTCCTGGCTCCCGGGGCTACCTACCCCGGTGACAGTGGCGGGACCGCGCCGGATTCGCACCGGCTTCCTCTCCTGCCGCCGTATATGGCTCCGGCAGTCCACCATGCTGTTGGAAGGGCCGTCAACTTGCTGTTGACCTGCGGGGACGGAGTGTGCTGATGCCCACACGCGAGGGGGCGGAGGGGTCACGCGGACGTGGGGTGCGGGACGGCGATCCGTCCCGCACCCCACGCTCGGTTCAACTGGCGGCCGGTCAGGCCACGATCAGATAGATCCCGTACGCCACCGCCGCCGCGCAGGCCGCGAAGCAGGTGTAGGCGCCGGTCAGGGCAAGGGGCGCGGAGCCGCCCTGGGCGGTGGCGCGTTCACGCCGGGAGAGGCCGACGATGCCGAGGGTGAAGACCGCCACCAGGGCGACGGTGGCGCCGAGGCTGACGCCGAAGACGGAGCCGAGGGCTGCCCAGTCGATGTGCATGCTGATTCGTTCCTTCGTGTCCGGGGCGCGGGCTCAGACGGCGGCGGCGGGCGGTGTCGCCGGGTCGGACTTCACGATCGGGGCCGGGTTCACGGGGGGCGAGAGGATCGTCGCCGTGAGGCCCTCGGAGAGGGCGACCGACGGGGGCGGCGGGGTCACGGCGGCGATCGCGGTGGTGATCACGCCGGCCGGTTCGTCGACCTCGTTGACGTTCGAGGCGTCGACGACCTGGCGGCGGGAGAGCAGCCAGATGCCGGCGCTGGACGCGACCAGGAAGACGGCCACCAGCGCGGTGCCCCAGTCGCCGAGGTCGGTCACGGACTCGGCGAGCGCGCCGACCAGCGCGGCGGCCGGCAGGGTCAGACCCCAGGCGACGAACATCCGGGTGGCGGTCGACCAGCGGACGACCCCGCCCTTGCGGCCGAGACCCGCACCCATCACCGAGCCGGAGACGGCGTGCGTGGTGGAGAGGGAGAAGCCGATGTGCGAGGAGGCCAGGATGACCGCGGCCGCGCTGGTCTGGGCGGCGAAGCCCTGCTGCGGCCGGAGGTCGGTCAGGCCCTTGCCCATCGTGCGGATGATGCGCCAGCCGCCGATGTACGTGCCCATCGCGATGGCGAGGCCCGCGGAGAGGATGACCCAGGTGGGCGGGTCCGAGTCGGGGGCGATGGAGCCTCCGGCGACCAGGGCGAGGGTGATGATGCCCATCGTCTTCTGCGCGTCGTTCGTGCCGTGCGCCAGCGAGACCAGCCCGGCGGAGGCGATCTGGCCGACGCGGAAGCCCTTGTCGGCGGCCTTGCCGGCCGAGTTCCGGCTCAGGGCGTACGAGAAGCGGGTGGCGAGCATCGCCGCGAGGCCCGCGACGATCGGGGCGGCGACCGCCGGCAGCAGCACCTTGGTGACGAGGACGTCGCCGTGGACCGCGCCGGTGCCGGCCGAGGCGATGGTGGCGCCGATCAGACCGCCCATGAGGGCGTGCGAGGAACTGGACGGCAGTCCGACGAGCCAGGTCACCAGGTTCCAGAGGATCGCGCCGACGAGGGCGGCGAAGATGACCTCGGGACGGATTCCGCTCTCGTCGACGAGCCCCTTGGAGATCGTGTTGGCGACCTCCACGGAGAGAAAAGCGCCCACCAGGTTGAGGGTGGCCGACATGGCCACCGCGACCTTGGGCTTGAGGGCACCGGTCGAGATGGTGGTGGCCATCGCGTTGGCGGTGTCGTGGAAACCGTTCGTAAAATCGAACGCGAGTGCGGTGATTACCACAATCGCGAGGATCAGCGAGAAGTTTTCCATTTACCCAGGCAATCGTTCGAGGTCATCGGCGCGTTGACCGTAGGCAACCTGGGTGAACGGAAGATGAACTGAGGGGGTATCGGTGGTGTCCGGATTGCCTAGTATCCGCGGGCGAACTTCTTCAGTTGGCTCACCGTCCCGTTGAAGAGATTCTGATCACCCGGCAGGCTCCCGCTGTTGTCGTACTGCCAGAAGGTCCAGTACGACCATCCGGCGGGCAGTGAGCCCGCGTCCGCCGACCCGTGGCGGGCGATCCACAGCGCGTGTGCCGAGGCCAGGGAGCTGTTGTCGCCCGTGCAGGTCTTCCACCACTGGGTGGTGGTGTAGATCACCGGGCGGCGGCCGGTCTCCCGGTTCACCTCGGCGCTGAAGGCCTTGATCCAGCTGACCATCTTGGCCTTGCTCAGGCCGTAGCAGCCGTGTTTCTTGTCGTACGGGTTGTATTCGATGTCCAGCGCGGGCGGCAGCGTCCAGCCGTCCGCCTTCCAGTCGCCGCCGTGTGCCACGAAGTACGCGGCCTGGCTCGCGCCCGACGACCTGTCCGGCAGGGCGAAGTGGTACGCGCCGCGGATGACGCCGGCCTTGCGGGCGCCGTCGTACTGCTGGCCGAAGTACGGGTTGCGGTAGGTGGTCGACTCGGTCGCCTTGACGTAGACGAACGTGGCGCCCTTCGCCTTCGCGCCCGGCCAGTTGACGTTCTTCTGGTGCGAGGAGACGTCGTGGCCCTTCGTCTCGCCCGCGGCGATGCCCGCGGCGGTGGCCGGGATCTCGGTGAGCGCGAGGGTGGTTCCGCCGACGGTGAGCGCGGCGACGGCGGCCGCGGCGAGGCGGGCGCGGGGGTGGGTACGGGGGTGGGTGTTCGGGCGGATGCCGGTGCGGATTCCGGTGCGGACAAGGGTCAGGGACGGTTTGCGATCACGGGCCATGTTTCCCCCGGGAATGGCGGCGCGCACGACAAATCCCCCAGAGGTTATTGGAAGATCTGTCGATGCCGGTCGGTCTCCGGCCAAGCGGCCGGAGTGGGTGGTTGGCACCCATATGTCATCTTTCGGATGCGCGCCTTCCGGCCTAAAGTGCCTTCGCCCGAACGTGCGTTGGGGCACCGGCTGACAGGATCGCGGCATGGCTGAGCAACGGCGGGACCAGCGGGGCGGGCGCGACGCCCGGGAGAGTGCGGGAGCTGCGGGGGAGACGCGGAGGAGGAGTGTGCGCGCCGAGGAGGCGCACGCCTGGGGCGCGCTCGTCGCGACCGCCCGCCGGACGGTCTCCGACGGCCTGGTCGTCGGCACCTCCGGGAACGTCTCGGTGCGCGTCGGCGACACCCTCCTGGTCACACCCTCGGGCGTCCCCTACGACCGCCTCGCGCCCACCGACACGGTCGGCGTCGACCTCGACGGCCGGCAGGTCCTCGGCACCCTGCTCCCGACGAGCGAACTCCCCATGCATCTCGCCGTCTACCGCAGCACCGACGCCCACGCGGTCGTCCACACCCACGCCGTCCACGCGACGGCCGTCTCGACCCTCGTCCCCGAACTCCCCTCGGTCCACTACATGTCCGGCGCCCTCGGCGGCCCGGTCCGGGTCGCCCCGTATGCGACCTACGGCACCGAGGAGTTGGCCGAGAACATGCTCCACGCCCTCGCCGACCGCTCCGCCTGCCTCCTCCAGAACCACGGCACGATCGCCTACGGCACCTCCCTGGACCAGGCGTTCGACCGCACGGCCCAGCTGGAGTGGATGTGCCGACTGTGGCTGACGGCGTCATCGGTACCGGGTCTGTCACCGACGTTGCTGACGGGGGATCAGGTGGCTGAGGCGGGGGAGCGGTTGCGGGGGTATGGGCAGGGTGGCGCGCGGCGGGGTGAGGGGTGAAGCGCGCGGACGGGTGAGGGGTGAGCGCGCGGCAGGGTGAGAGGGAGGGGGGTGAGCGTGCGGCGAGGTGAGGGGGAGGGGGGTGAGCGTGCGCCTGGCGCCCGCTCTCACTGGCGCTGTCCCTGCCGCCGCCACCGAGGCATCCCGGCCCCGCGCACCTCCGCCCGGCACCCCTAAGCAGCACCAGCCCCCACCGACACCGTCCCTTCCAGCACCGAAACACCCCGCCCCGACACCTCCCCGCCCAGAACCCCGAGCCCCGAGCTCTCTCCGGCTGGCCGGTAACCGGGTCCCCCGGGACACTGGACCCGTGCGCACAGTCAAAGCGACGGCCGCGGCCGTCTCCGTGGCCCTCGCGGCCGGTGCGGCCGGCGTCGCCGTCGGCCGGTACGCCAGTGACGCCGCGCTGAAGGCGCCGCCGGGCCGCCCGCTGCCGGGCGAACCCCGGCTCACGGTGCACTCCACCGCCGCCGGGCAGATCACACTCACCCGGGACCTCGCGTCCCTGCGCCCCGGCACCTACGGCCTCGCCGGTGACGGCTCCCACGCGGTCGTCGGCCCTGTCGTCGACTCGGCGTCCCCCTCCGCCGACGCGGTCGTACGCCGCCTGGAACGCGTCACCCACGGCACCCTGCGCCCCGGTGACAAGGTGCGGCTCACCCCGAACGTCCACGTCGGCAACCCGAGCGCCGCCCTCGGCCTGGACCACGCCGACATCGACATCCCCGGCGAACTCGGCTCCCTGCCCGCGTGGTTCGTGCCCGGCGCGCGGAGCACCTGGGTGATCGCGGTGCACGGCCTGGCCGCGACCCGCGAACTCTCCCTGAACATCATGGAGTTCCTGCACCGCAGCAGCTTCCCGGTGCTCGCCCTCGCCTACCGCGGCGACCTGGGCGCACCCCGCAACCCCGACGGCCTGGGCCACCTCGGCGAGACCGAGTGGCGCGACCTGGACGCGGCGATCCGCTACGCCGTGCGCTACGGCGCCGAGCACGTCGTCCTGTACGGCTGGTCCACCGGCGCCACCATGGCCCTGCGCGCCGCCGCCCACTCCGCGCTGCGCGACCGCGTCTCCGGCCTGGTGCTGGACTCGCCGGTGCTCGACTGGGAGACGACGCTGCGCGCCCTCGCCACCGCCCGGCACACCCCGGGCGCGCTGCTGCCGCTGGCGGTCCGCGCCGCCCAGGGCCGCACCGGTCTGCACGGCGACCGCATCGCCGAGGCCGCCGACCCGACCCGGCTCAGGGTCCCGACGCTGATCTTCCACGGCCCGGACGACACGGTGGCCCCCTGGACGCTCTCCCGCCGTTTCGCCGCCCACCGCCCCGACCTGATCACCCTCCAGCCGGTCGCCCACGCCCCGCACGGCGCGATGTGGAACGCCGACCCGGCCGGATACGAGGAGATCCTGCGCCGCTTCCTGACGCCGCTGATGTGAGCCGACGTGATCCGTGCACCGTTGATGCGATCCACGCACCGCCGACGCGATCCGAACACCGCTGATGCCATCCGCGCATCGCCGAGGTGACTCGCACACCGCCGAGGTGACCCGCGCGCCGCTGACGTGATCCACCGGCCCGCACCGGGCGCCCCCCTTCACCACCCCGGGCTCCCACCCCCACCACACCCCGCCGACCTTCCGTTTAGCCCTGTACCACTGGCCTGATCCCGGTCCCCAGCTGCCCGCGAGACCCCGTGCCTTGGCCATCCCCGTCGCCCGCCGTGACATTCCGTTTGGGTTTTCGGACCGTCAACCGGAAGACTGCACCCGTGACGTCCCGTATCCCGCGCGACTCCAGGCTTCGACTCGTCCGCCCGCGACCCCTGGCCGCCGCCCCCCGAGCGATGAACCAGCGGCGCTCGCGCCGCCCCGCACCCCGCCCTCCGGAGGGCACACCGGCCCCCGCGGAACTGGCCAGAATGGCACGCTCCGGCCTGGCCGGAGCCGCCCGCGTCGCCCACTGGGCCGACGCCGCACTACGCCCCGGCCGTGACAGCGCGAGCCCCGACGGCAAGGGCACCCTCTCCGACTCGACCGCCGAACTCGCGGCCGAGGAGCTGGGCCTGACCCCGGCTCAGGTCCGCGCCGACTGGGACACCGCCCGCCTCGCCGGCCTCGTCGAGGTGCACGGCGACGAGGCCCGCCCCGGTTGGCGGCTGCGCGCCTGGAACCGCGACGACAGCGCCGTACTGCGCGGTTGGGTCGCCCTCTTCGACGCCTGGTCGCTCGCCCATCCGGAACCCCGGGAGCACGAGCCCTCAGCCGTCGCCGAGGTCGTCTCCGCCATGCCTCAGGTGCTCTCCTTCCTCCAGCTGTCCGCCGGCCCCGTCCCCGTCGAACAGCTCCTCGACCTCCTCGGCCAACGGGTCACCGAACTGCGCACCGAACGCTGCGAGATCCCCTACGGCCCCCAGCCCGAACCCGTCCAGCAGCCCCCGGCCGCCGACACCTCCATCGACACTCCCCTCGACCCGCTCCTCGACTGGGCCCTGCACGCCCTCGCCTCCGTCGGTGCCCTCACCTACGGCGACGCCCAGGCCACCCTCACCCCGCTCGGCAGCTGGGCGGTCTGGGTCAAGCTGGAGCAGATCTGCGTGGCCGCGCAGAGCCCCGCCGGGAACATCGAGCAGTCCGCCGAGGACATGCTCCGCGGCTGCTCCCAGCTCCGCCCGAACGCCGCCCGCGCCGAGTACCGCGCCTGGCTCGCCGCCCGCACCGTGGGCACCGCCGTCGGCCAGCTGATCGACGCCGCCCGCGGCGAGGACGCCCTGCTGCGCGGCCTCGCCTTCGAGGCGCTGCGCGTCGTCGGCGCCCCGGCCGAGCCCGACGTCCGCGCCGTCGCCGACGAGGCCACGCTGCGGCCGTACGCCCTGCTGTGGCTCGCCGAGCACGACGGGATCGACCCGGAGGACGCCCACGAGGTCCTCACCCGCGAGGAGGCCACCTGGTTGTGGGTCGACAGCGCCGCCGCCGTCGCCGACCACGGGGAGGCCCCGCTGCTGGTGCGCCACCTGGAGTCCGCGATCCAGCCGACCGTCCCGATGCTCCTCGACGAGGTGCGCGCCGTCGGCCATCCCCGCACCGTGCAGGTCCTCGTCGCGCTCGCCGCCGCCCACCCCGACCCGGCACTCGCCAAGGCCGTACGCCGGGCGGCCTTCCAGGTGCACACGGGGGGAAGCTAGGCGGGCTCAGGTCCCTGTCTTCGGTCTCTCCGGCAGCTCCGGAGCGTATGTACCGAAGCTCCAGATGTTGCCCTCGGCGTCCCGGGCCATGTAGTCCCGCGATCCGTAGTCCTGGTCCGTCGGGGGCATCAGGATCTCCGCGCCGTGCTCCACGGCCCGCCGGTGATGGGCGTCGACGTCGTCCACGACGATGTACACCCCGGCGGGACCCGCGCTCTTCATCGCCTCGTCGAAACGGCCGCCGCGGCCCTTGGAGCCGAGCATCACCGCTCCGTCACCCTGCACCAGCTCGGCGTGCATCACCGAGCCGTCCTCGCCTTCGTACACCGCCAGCTCGGTGAAGCCGAAGGCCTCCGTGAGTTGCCGGATCGCCGCCTTCGCGTCCGTGTACAGCAGGGACGGGTAGATGGACGGGTGGATGCCGGGACGCCCGCTGTCCTTGCCTGCCATGCCGATCACTCCCTTGTGCATCGGGTGTTTTTCGATGTTCTGAGTGCTTTCGACGAGTCTTGCACCCGCCACTGACAACGCCCCGCGAGCTGGGCACAGTGACCGGCTCACCGCAGTCCTGCCGTCAGCGGAAGGTGTTGCACTGCGCCATGTCCCCGGTCCGGTACCCCTGGTAGAACCACTGCTGCCGCTGCGCCGCCGACCCGTGCGTCCAGCTCTCCGGTGTCACCCGGCCCTGGAACCGCTCCTGGATCCGGTCGTCGCCCACGGCCGCCGCCGCGTCCAGGCCGTCCTTGATGTCGGCGTCCGTGAGGCTGGTGATCAACGGCCGCCCGGTCGACTCGTCCTTCGTGGTGGTCGCGTGGTGCGCCCAGACCCCGGCGTAGCAGTCCGCCTGCAGTTCCACCTTCACCGCGTTGCTGTTCGCACCGGTCCGCCCGTCCTGCGACCTGCCGAGCGTGCCCATCAGGTCCTGCACGTGGTGCCCGTACTCGTGCGCCACGACATAGGCCTGCGCGAACGGCCCGCCACTGGAGCCGAACTTCGTCCGCAGCTCGTCGAAGAACCCCAGGTCCAGATAGACCTTCCGGTCACCGGGGCAGTAGAACGGCCCCACCGCGGAGGTCGCCGTCCCGCACGCGGTGGCGACCTGCCCGCTGAAGAAGACCGTCGGCGACCGCGTGTACGTACCGCTGCGCCGCCGGAACTCCTCCGTCCAGAAGTCCTGCACGCTGTTGACCACCGCCACGATGCGGCAGTCCTCCTTGGTGTTCGCGTCCTGCCCGGTACGGCAGGACGACTGCACCTGGGCCAGCGAGGACGCGGTGGCCGCCGGTGAGTCGCTCCCCGACGACAACCCCAGGTTGTCCGGACCGACACCGAAGAAGAGCCCGAGCAGCAGCGCGATCAGCCCCGCGAGGCCACCGCCCACGGTCGTCCGGCCACCGGGAATCCGGCTGCCGCGCACGTCCTGCACCTCGGAGGTGTCCAGATTCGCGTCGTCGTCGAACTGCATGGCGTCATCCTCGCCCGCCGCTCCCGGTAGGGCGCCGGACGAGGGGCCGAACGGGGGACGCCCCCGGCCCCGCCCACCGAGCCCGCACGCACGCGCGTGCCGTACGTCACGGTCCGGGCGCCGCTCGTCTCCCGGCACAGGACCGCCCGGCCCAGCTCATCGCCGTGGACGACCCGTACCGGATCACCGCGGGCGGCCGGACCCATGACAATGACCTGCCGCGCACAGGAAAAGCGCTTGCACGGCCCCGTTAGACTTGGCCCATGGCCATTCTCCTCGCGCATTAGACGGCGGGAACGTCCTCAGCCGCCCCTTCCGCCTACGACCCCGCTCTGGAGTCTGACCGTGATCTCCGCCTCCGGTATCGAGCTGCGCGCCGGTGCCCGCGTCCTCATCGAGTCCGCCACCTTCCGTGTCGCCAAGGGCGACCGCATCGGTCTGGTCGGGCGCAACGGCGCCGGCAAGACCACCCTGACCAAGGTCCTGGCCGGCGAGGGCCAGCCCGCCGGCGGCACCGTCACCCGCTCCGGCGAGGTCGGCTACCTCCCCCAGGACCCCCGCACCGGCGACTTGGACGTGCTCGCCAGCGACCGCATCCTCTCCGCGCGCGGCCTGGACACCCTGATCCGCAAGATGCGCGAGAACGAACAGCGCATCGCCAACGGCAGCGGCGCCACCCGCGAGAAGGCCATGCGGCAGTACGAGCGCCAGGAGACGGAGTTCCTCACCAAGGGCGGGTACTCCGCCGAGGCCGAGGCCGCCACCATCGCCGCCGCGCTGAACCTCCCGGACCGGGTGCTCGGCCAGCCGCTCCATACGCTCTCCGGCGGTCAGCGCCGCCGTATCGAGCTGGCCCGCATCCTGTTCTCGGACGCGGACACGCTGCTCCTCGACGAGCCCACGAACCACCTCGACGCCGACTCGATCGTCTGGCTGCGCGACTACCTGAAGACGTACCGCGGTGGCTTCATCGTGATCTCCCACGACACCGACCTCGTCGAGACCGTCGTCAACAAGGTGTTCTATCTGGACGCCAACCGCGCCCAGATCGACTACTACAACATGGGCTGGAAGCTCTACCAGCAGCAGCGCGAGGCCGACGAGAAGCGCCGCAAGCGTGAGCGGCAGAACGCCGAGAAGAAGGCCGCCGCCCTGCACTCGCAGGCCGACAAGATGCGCGCCAAGGCCACCAAGACGGTCGCCGCGCAGAACATGGCCAAGCGCGCCGACCGGCTGCTCGCCGGGCTGGACGCGGTGCGCGTCTCCGACAAGGTCGCCAAGCTGCGCTTCCCGGAGCCCTCGCCCTGCGGCAAGACCCCGCTCATGGCGGAGGGCCTGTCGAAGTCGTACGGCTCCCTGGAGATCTTCACCGACGTCGACCTGGCCATCGACAAGGGCTCGCGCGTCGTCATCCTCGGCCTGAACGGCGCCGGCAAGACGACCCTCCTGAAGCTCCTCGGCGGCGCCGAGAAGCCCGACACCGGTGAGGTCATCGAGGGCCACGGCCTCAAGCTCGGCTACTACGCGCAGGAGCACGAGACCCTCGACCCGGAGCGCACGGTCCTGGAGAACATGCGCTCCGCCGCCCCCGACCTGGACCTGGTCGAGGTCCGCAAGACACTCGGCTCGTTCCTGTTCTCCGGAGACGACGTCGACAAGCCGGCCGGGGTCCTCTCCGGCGGCGAGAAGACCCGCCTCGCGCTCGCCACCCTCGTGGTGTCGTCCGCGAACGTCCTCCTCCTGGATGAGCCGACGAACAACCTGGACCCCGCCAGCCGCGAGGAGATCCTCGGCGCGCTGCGCACCTACAAGGGCGCCGTCGTTCTCGTCACCCACGACGAGGGCGCGGTGGAGGCGCTCCAGCCGGAGCGCATCATCCTGCTGCCGGACGGCGTCGAGGACCTGTGGGGCGCGGACTACGCGGATCTCGTCGCGCTCGCCTGACGGACGGTGCCGCTTGACCGAATGCTTGATCCACGGCGTATGGATCATTCGGCCTACCGGTGATCCACCATCTGTGTGAGATCTCCTCGTACCGAGGTGTGTCGTACACCGATTTCCCGGCCGAGTCCTTTATCGACAAGGGCTCGGCCGTCCTGCGTCTCTGACCAGGTACTTCGCGGAACAACTCGTTCGGCCGTACGGACAGGACCCTCAGGAATTCCACATTCCACTTGTGGGGACGCACTCCTGTCGTCAAAACCTTGTCTTACGGACCTTGCCGAATGGGTGGCCATGAACGCTTGGAGGGGTGATCATGAGGAGACCAAGAGCGCACTTCCCATGAGGAGGCACGGGTGGCCGAGACTCTGAAGAAGGGCAGCCGGGTAACCGGCGCCGCGCGCGACAAGCTCGCGGCAGACCTGAAGAAGAAGTACGACTCCGGTGCGAGCATCCGAGCGCTGGCCGAGGAAACCGGCCGCTCGTATGGCTTCGTCCACCGGATGCTCAGTGAGTCGGGCGTCACGCTCCGTGGGCGTGGCGGGGCGACGCGGGGCAAGAAGGCTTCGGCCTGACCCCGGGTGGCTCATCGGCTTCGATGGTGGCCACCCGGTCGGACGACTGACCGACCGGGTGGTTACTGTGCAGTCACTTAGCTCTGCTCTGCTGACCGCACACATCGGAGGCGCCCCATGGCTTCGCCCGAACAGGACGACAAGGACCTCGGTCCCGTACTCGACAAGGACGGCGTACGGCTCACCGTCGACGACGCGATCGCCACGGTGACGCTGACCAACCCGGCCAAACGCAACGCTCAAAGTCCTGCTCTCTGGCGGGCGTTGGCGGAGGCCGGACGGTTGTTGCCGGGCACCGTCCGTGTCGTGGTGCTGCGGGCCGAGGGCAAGTCCTTCTCGGCCGGACTCGACCGGCAGGCGTTCACGCCCGAGGGCTTCGACGGCGAACCGTCGTTCATCGACCTCGCGCACAGCAGTGACGCCGTGCTGGACGGGACCATCGCCGAGTACCAGGCGGGTTTCACCTGGTGGCGACGCAGCGACATCGTGTCCATCGCCGCCGTCCAGGGACATGCCATCGGGGCCGGATTCCAACTTGCCCTCGCCTGTGACCTGCGCGTCGTCGCCGACGACGTGCAGTTCGCCATGCGCGAGACCAGCCTCGGACTCGTGCCCGACCTGACCGGCACGCATCCGCTGGTCGGGCTCGTCGGCTACGCCCGCGCGCTGGAGATCTGCGCGACCGGGCGCTCCGTCCTGGCCGCGGAAGCCGTCAGCACCGGCCTCGCGAACATCGCCGTACCCGCCGACCAGGTCGAGGACGCCGTACGCGACCTGACGACCGCCCTCCTGGCCGCACCGCGCGACGCCGTCATCGAGACCAAGGCGCTGCTCCAGGGCGTCCAGGGCCGTGCTTACGACGACCAGCGCGCCGCCGAGCGCGCCGCCCAGGCACGACGCCTGCGGGACCTGGCCGGCGTCGGCGAATAAGACCGTCAGCCCGCCCTGCCGTCAGTCCACCTTGGTGACCAGTACGGCCACCGTCGGGTGATCCGGCAGCGCCTCGCCGACCCTCGCACGGACCTCCCGAGCCACATCCAGGGCCCGGTGGTCCGCGCGCACCGCGAGTTCCACGCGCGCGTGGGGGGGTGACAGCGCCCCCACGCGCGCGACCTCCTCGATGTGCACCGCCCGGCCCAGGCCGCCCAGCGTGCCGGTCAGCCGGGCCACGCCCGCGACGGCGAGCGCGGTCGCGGCGACCAGGGACTCGTCGTCGCCGTCAACACGGTCAACATCGTCCACGCGATCAATGTCATCAACATGGTCAATGTCGGCAGTGGGCGCGCGATCCGCATCGTCCACATGGTCGACATCGTCAAGGACGTCAACGTCGTCCATATGGTCCAGCAGGACCGTCACCTGTAGATCAATCTCGTCCACCACCAGACCGAGCCGCTCCGCCGCGGCCGTCGCCAGGGCCGTACGCAGCCGGGACGCCGTTGCCGGCAGGGGCTCGTCCGCCACGGCGGCGAAGTCGGCCGTGATCCGCAGCGGCCCGGGCGGCAGCGCACCCGGCGGAGGCGGTACGGCGGGCTCCTGCGCGTCCTCCGGATCGGCGAGCGCGATCCGCAGCGCGCCCAGCCGCACGCCCCGTACGTGCTGCGCCGCGCCCCGGAGTACGTCCGCCGCCGCCCGCTCGGCGATCCACGCGCCGTCCCGCCGGTCACCCAGAGGCAGCAGCCTGCCGAGCCGCAGTTGATGCCGTACCGCCCGCCTGCCGCCCACCACCGCCCTATTCGAAGGCGCTTCGCGCCGCCCCTGATTCCCAGTCCACGCGTCCGCCGTCATTCCTCCAGCCTGCAGCATGTCCAGCGCGAGACCGAGCAACCGCACTTACCGTGGTCGAAGGACGACGACCGAAAGGGACGTACGGCGATGACCGACATGACGGAGCGGAACCGGACCCAGGGCCCCGACGGCGAGCGGGAGCCCGTACAGACCCGTAAACCCCCCACCAAACGCGGCGGCGGCGATCCCGCGTCCCGGGGGCGGACCACCATCGCCGACGGCGTCGTGGAGAAGATCGCCGGGCTGGCCGCCCGGGACGTCCTGGGCGTGCATGCCATGGGCAGCGGACTGTCCCGCACCTTCGGAGCCGTGCGCGACCGGGTGCCCGGCGGTACGAAATCGGTGTCCCGGGGCGTGAAGGCCGAGGTCGGCGAGGTGCAGACCGCGCTCGACCTGGAGATCGTCGTCGACTACGGGGTGTCGATCGCGGACGTGGCCCGGGCCGTACGGGAGAACGTCATCGCCGCCGTGGAACGGATGACCGGCCTCGAAGTCGTCGAGGTCAACATCGCGGTCAGCGACGTGAAGCTGCCGGACGAAGAGGACGAGGAACCGGAGCCCCGACTCCAGTGACCGAGCCGGCGAACGAACCCATGAGCGGGCCGACGAACGAGCTGAGGAGCGCAGGATGAGCAGGGCCGTGGTCGGCATGATCGCCGGAATGGCACTGGGCTTCGCCGGATACTTCGGCGGGTTCGGGGCCTTCCTGCTGGTGGCGGCCCTGGGCGCCGTCGGGTTCGTCGTCGGCCGGTTCCTGGAGGGGGACCTGGAACTCGGCGACTTCTTCCGCTCGCGTGACGACCGGCGGCGATGACGCCCGTGAGCGGCGGTGACGGAGCGGTCGACGAGCGCGGCAGGCCCTCGGCGGCCGTCGCGTCCGGCGAGCGGGGCGCCACCCGGATCGCCGACCGGGTCGTGGCGAAGATCGCCGCGCAGGCCGCGCGCGAGGCGCTCGGACCGCTGCCCCCGGAGGCCGCGTCGCCGCATGCCACCGTCGTCGTACACCACGAATCGGTACGCGTACGCGTGCACCTCGAACTCGACTATCCGTGCGACATCGGCGACCGCTGTTTTCAAGTGCGTCGACAGGTGGTTCAGCGGGTACGCGCGTTGGTGGGCATGGACGTGCCCGAGGTCGCCGTCCACGTGGAACGGCTGCATCCGGCACCGTCGCACCGCGCGGCACAGGGGAGGACGCGATGAGCGAGCCCCAGGGCTCCGAAGGCACGACCCAACGACTACCGGTCATCGAGAAGGAGACCGATCCGGGGCGGGGCGGATACGTCCCGGCGGCGGACCACGATCCCGTACCCGTGGTGGGGGAGGGGAAGGACGGCCGCTTCTGGTCGGCACGCCGCGTCCCCGCGGCCGTCGTCGCCGTTCTGCTGCTCGTCGGCGCGGGCGCACTGCTCTACGACGTCACCGCCGTGCGCGCGGAGCGGCCCGCCGCGCACTGGCGCCGCGAACTGGCCCGGCAACTCGCCGAACGGCCCCTCGACGACACCTGGGTGCTCGTCGGCGCCGGCATCGCCGCCGCCCTCGGCCTCTGGCTGATCGTGCTCGCCCTCACGCCCGGCCTGCGCCAGGTGCTGCCGATGCGCCGCACCCACGCCGACGTCCGGGCCGGCCTGCAACGCGCCGCCGCCGCGATGGTGCTGCGCGACCGGGCCATGGAGGTCTCGGGCGTGCAGTCGGTCCGCGTGCGGACGAGCCGGACGAAGGCCGACGTCCGCGCGGTGTCGCATTTCCGTGAACTCGACGACGTACGGGCCGACTTGGACGCCGTGCTCGGCGACGCGATCACCGGGCTCGGACTGGCCCGGCCGCCCGCGCTGTCGGTGCACGTCGGCCGTTCCGGACGGAAGGGGTGAAGGCGGTGCTCAGGGTCGTCAACCGTGTGGTGATCGGTGTCGTGGGCCTCGTACTGGCCGTGCTGGGCGGCTCCGTACTGGCCATCGGCCTCGGCGCGAAGCCGCCCTCCTGGTGGATCTACGACGGGCGCCACGACGTCCTGCTCAGCGACGCCCGGCGGGCCCGCTGGCGGGGCGACGGCTGGTGGTGGCCGACGGTCCTCGCCGTGCTCGCCGTCCTCGTCCTGCTCGCCCTGTGGTGGCTTGTCGCGGTGCTACGGCGCCGCCGGCTCACCGAGGTCGCCGTCAGCACCGGCGACGGCGAGGGCGCGCTGCTGCGGGGCCGGGCCCTGGAGGGCGTCCTCGCCACCGACGCGGGCGCCCTGGACGGCGTCGCCCACGCGCACGTGCGGCTCGCCGGCACCCGCACGGCCCCCGAGGCCCGCGTCCAGCTCAGCCTGGAACCGCACGTAGACCCCGGAGTCGCCCTCGACCACCTGACGGCCAACGCCCTTTCCCACGCCCGCGATTCGGCGGGCCTGGAGACGTTGCCGACGGAGGTCCGCCTGACGGGCGTCAAGCACCGCGCGGAGAGGGTGAGTTGACGTGATGGTTCGTCAGAACCCGTGCCGCATCCCACCGTCCACCGGCACCATGATCCCCGTCAGGTAGGACGCGGCCGGCGACAGCAGGAACGCCGCCACCCGCCCGAACTCGTCCGAAGTCCCGTACCGCCGCAGCGGAATCCGCGACTCGTTGGCCGCACGCGTGGCCTCCGGGTCCGCGGACAACCCGTCCAGCTCGCGCACGCGATCCGTGTCGATGCGGGCCGGCAGCAGCCCCACGACACGGATGCCGCGCGGCCCCAGCTCGTCCGCGAGGGACTTGGCGAAACCGGCGAGACCGGGCCGTAGCGCGTTCGAGATCGTCAGCCCGGGGATCGGCTCGTGCACCGATCCGGACAGCACGAACCCGATGACACCGCCCGCCTCCAGCTCTTCGGCCGCCGCGCGGGCGAGCCGCACCGCGCCCAGGAACACCGACTCGAACGACGCCTGCCACTGCTCGTCGGTGCTGTCGGCGACGAACCCGGGCGGCGGCCCGCCGACGCTCACGAGGATGCCGTCGAAGCGCCCGAAGCGGTCACGCGCGGCGTTGATCAGCCGGGCCGGCGCCTCCGCGTCGGCGTTGTCGACGGCCACGCCGACCGCGTTCGGTCCCAGCTCCGCCGCCGCATCCGCGGCGCGCTTCTCGTCGCGCCCCGTGACGACCACCTTCGCGCCGTCGGCCACCAGCTCGCGCGCGGAGGCGTTGCCCAGCCCGCGGGTGGCTCCGGTGACGACGTACACCCGGTCCCTCAGTCCAAGATCCATGGTCCCTATCCTGCCTCCTCGTCCCCGAACAGGGTGAGGGCGGTGTTCACCAGGCCGATGTGGCTGAAGGCCTGCGGGAAGTTGCCCAGCTGGCGGCCGGCCACGGGGTCGTACTCCTCCGCGAGCAGCCCCACGTCGTTCGCGAGCCCCACCAGCCGCTCGAAAAGCACCCGGGCCTCCTTCTTGCGGCCCGTCATGTGGAGTGCGTCCACGAGCCAGAAGGAGCACGCCAGGAAGGCGCCCTCGTCGCCGGGCAGTCCGTCCACGGGGGTGTCGGCTGCGGTGTCGTAGCGGCGTACGAAGCCGTCGTGGCCCAGGGCCTCGCGGACCGCGTCGACCGTGCCGACGACCCGTGGATCGTCGGGCGGCAGGAAGCCGAAGCGGGGGATGAGCAGCAGGGCGGCGTCGAGTTCCTGCGAGCCGTAGTACTGCGTGAACGTGTTGCGCACCGGGTCGTAGCCCTGCTCGCACACGTCCCGGTGCACCGCGTCCCGCAGCTCGCGCCAGCCCTCCAGGTCGCCGGGCAGGTCGGCGTACTCCTCCAGGGTGCGGACGGCCCGGTCGGCGGCCACCCACACCATGACCTTGGAGTGCACGAAGTGCCGGCGCCCGCCGCGCACCTCCCACAGGCCCTCGTCCGGCTGCTGCCACTGCGCGCGCAGCCACTCCAGGAGGACGGCCTGGAGCGACCACATGTGCGGCTTGGGCGACAGGCCCGCGCGGCGCGCCAGCCACAGGGAGTCCAAGACCTCGCCGTACACGTCGAGCTGGAGCTGGTTGACGGCGCCGTTGCCGATCCGCACGGGGGCCGAACCGGCGAAGCCCGAAAGGTGCGGCAGCTCGAACTCGGGGAGCCGCCGCTCGCCCGCCACGCCGTACATGATCTGAAGGTCCGCCGGATCGCCCGCGACCGCGCGCAGCAGCCAGTCGCGCCAGGCCTCGGCCTCCTTGTGATAGCCCGCGGCGACCAGGGCGCCCAGGGTGAGGCTCGAGTCGCGCAGCCAGCAGTAGCGGTAGTCCCAGTTGCGGACGCCGCCCATCTCCTCGGGGAGTGACGTCGTGGCCGCGGCGACGATGCCGCCCGTCGGGCGGTAGGTGAGCGCCTTGAGGGTGATCAGGGACCGTACGACCGCGTCCCGGTAGGGGCCGTCGTAGCGGCAGCGGGCCGCCCAGCGCCGCCAGTCCGCGACGCTGGTGCGCAGCGACTCGTACGGGTCGACGAGCGCCGGACGGGGCTCGTGCGAGGGATGCCAGGTGAGGACGAAGGCGACCTTCTGGCCGGCCTCGACGGTGAACTCCGAGAGGGTGCTGAAGTCCTCGCCCCAGGTGTGCACTTCGGGTTCGCTGCGCAGCCACACCGAGTCGGGTCCTGCGACGGCCACCCGGTGCCCGTCGGACCTGCGCACCCACGGCACGACCGCGCCGTAGTCGAAGCGGAGGCGGAGCCTGCTGTGGACGGTGACCTTGCCGCTGATGCCTTCCACGATGCGTACGACGTCGGGGGCGCGGTGGCGCTGGGGCATCAGGTCGGTGACGCGGATCGTGCCCTCGTCGGTCTCCCACTCCGTGTCCAGGACCAGGGTGTCGGGGCGGTAGGCGCGGCGGGTGCAGCGGTCCGCGCCCTTGGGTGCGATGCGCCAGTGGCCGTTGTTCTCGTCGCCGAGCAGTCGGGCGAAGCAGGCGGCCGAGTCGAAGCGTGGCAGGCACAGCCAGTCGACCGAGCCGTCCATGCCGACCAGGGCCGCGGTCTGTTCGTCGCCGATGAGGGCGTAGTCCTCGATACGTGGGTGCACGGGGTGCGGGTTCCCTGCCTGTCGGTGAGGCAATCAAGGTTCGGGGCCGGGCGGGTGAAGAGAAGTCCGGCTCACACGGTCGCGGGCTCGGCCTCCGCCGTCTCTTCTTCCTTCGCCGCCGCCTCCCGGCGGTCGCGGGCCTCGCGGCGGGCGAGGACCACGTAGCCGACGGGGACGGCCGCCGCGAACAGCCACCACTGGATCATGTACGCGTAGTTCAGCGGGGCGTCTTCCTTGCCCGGGTCGGAGATCTGCTCCGGCGTGTCGCCCTTCGCCTCAGGCGCGGTCTGCTCGACGTAACCGCCGAGCACCGTGGCGTGCAGGCGCCGCGCCTGCTCCTCACTGTTGATCAACATGATCTGGCGGTCGGGCAGGCCCTTGATGTCCTTGATGCCGCTGGCCGCGGTCGTCTCGTCGGCCATCAGGCGCCCGGTGATGGTGGTCTTTCCGGCCGGCGGTGCGGGGATCTTCGGGAACGCGGTCTGCGCGCCGGTCGCCGGGATCCAGCCGCGGTTGACCAACACCACCTTGCCGTCCGTCAACACGAACGGGGTGAGGACGTGGAAGCCGACCTCGTCGTCGTCATTGGTACGACGCCGGACGACGACTTCTTTGGAAGTCTCGAAGGTGCCCGTCGCGGTGACGGTGCGGTATTTCTCGGTACGGGTCACCGCGTGCCCGGGGGTGCTGATCGTCTCCACGGGGACCGGCTTCGCGCGCAGCGCGTTCGTGACCAACTGGTTCCGGGCGCTGCGCATCTCGTAGCGGTGCATCTGCCAGATGCCCAGCCTGATCATCGTGGGGATCAGGAGAAGGGTGATCAACGCGAGGATCACCCACTGCCGGGACATCAGGAAGCGGTACACCCCACTGACGGTACCTGGCACGGATCGGCCCTCGACGGGAGGGTCCCGCCGAGGGCTGTAGCCCCGCAGCGGCGGGGAGCACACGACCGAGTTGCACGGTCGAGGGGTCTACCGTGGATCACCCCCGCGCGGGCGGGGAGCACGCTCACACCTTGTCGACGATCCCCACCATCCCCTCCGCCCGCGCGCAGTGGCCCCCGCAGAACCAGCGGCCCTCCACCTCCACGCCCTGCCCGATGATCTGCACCCGGCAGTGCTCGCAGATCGGGGCCATGCGATGGATCGCGCAGGAGAAGCAGTCGAAGACGTGCACCGCGCCCTGCGCGTGCACCTCGAAGCTCATGCCGTAGTCATTGCCGCACACTTCACATCTCGCCATGCGCCACAGGGTGGGCCGTCCGCCCGGCACGGGCGAGCGGGCGCCGGGCGAGTCGTACGACAATCACCCGTCCGTACGGTCACCAGGGCGCCGTCAGTCCGCCGCCTCGACGTCCCGCAGCAGCTGCCCGAACGCCGCCTCGTCCACCACAGGTGTGCCGAACTGCCGTGCCTTGACCACCTTCGAGGTGCCCGAGTCCGGGTCGTTCGTGACGAGCAGGCTGGTCAGCCGGGACAGGCTCGTCGCGACATGCAGCCCGGCCTCCACGGCCCGGTCCTCCAGCAGCTCGCGCTCGATGGACGTGTCCCCGGAGAACGCGATCCGCATCCCCTGCTTGAGCGGCCTGCCGTCCTCGAACCGCCCCGGGTTCGGATGCGGGCACGCGGGCCGCTTGCGCGCGGGGCGCCAACTGCCCGCCCCGTAGCCGCTGTAACCGCCCGCCTGCTGGCCGATCCGGGGTGCGGGCCGGTCGGCGGTCCACTCGGTCAGCGGCCGGCACTCGTGCAGCGGCAGCCGTACGCCGCCCTGGGCCGCCGCGCGCAGGCTCGGCCGGAACGCCTCGGCGAGCACGCGCGCGTCGTCCAGCGCGTGGTGCGCGCGCTGCTGGACGACGCCGAAGTGCGCTGCCAGGGACTCCAGTTTGTGGTTGGGCAGCGGCAGGCTCAGCTCCTTCGACAGGGCGATGGTGCACAGCCGCTGCCGGACCGGGGGCTCGATCTGCACGCGCGCGTACTCCCGCGCGATCATCTGCCAGTCGAAGACCGCGTTGTGCGCGACCAGAACGCGGCCCTCCAGGCGGGTCGCGAACTCCTCGGCGATGTCCTTGAAGAGGGGCGCTCCCTCCAGGACGTCACTCGTCAGACCGTGGATCCACACGGGGCCGGGATCGCGCTCCGGGTTGACCATCGTGTACCAGTGGTCCTCGACCTCGCCGAGCGCGTCCAGACGGTAGACGGCCGCGGAGATTATCCGGTCGTCCCGGGCCAGGCCGGTGGTCTCCACGTCAACTACCGCATACCCCTGGGGATATGCGGCCGGCCACGGAGTGGCTGCGGACACTGTCGGCGAGTGGTCTTCGAGCATGGTCACTGAGGATACGGGCCGTCACTGACAGCCCTGTCCCACAGGTGCCTTGTCCCGGCCGCCCGTTCGGGTCCGCCGAACGCACGCGCGCGTGGCTATGGACCTTTTGCCCGCCCGGTGCAAGCGTGCTGCCCGCCTGACGGATGACGGCCTACGAAGGGCGGTACGGCGTATGGCACGCGTACGGTACGGCGCACGGACCGAGGCGGAGATCGCCGCCGCACGCACAGCGAGCTCCAAGCTCCCCGACATCTGGTCCACCGGTGTGGTGGCCGTCTGGGAGAGCGACCCGGACGCGGTCGCGGCGGTCCTCCCGCCGCCCCTCAAACCCACCGGGCGGCCCTTGGTCCGGGTGAACATCAGCAAGGTCGAACTGACCGGATACCCCCTGGGCGCGGGCTCGTTCGCGGTCGCCGCCGCGCACGAGGGCGTCGAGGGCTGGTATCCGCTGGTGATGCCGATGACCCACGAACGGGCCCTCACCGGCGGCCGCGAGGTCTTCGGAGAGCCCAAGAAACTCGGCGAGGTGACCGTCGAACGCGTCGGCCTCGTCGTGCACGCGTCCCTCGCCCGGCACGGCATCGCCTTCGTGGAGGTCCGCGGCGCGATCAGCGAGGAACTGCCCCTCCCGGGGCCGACGCAGAAGACCGACTTCTACTTCAAGTTCCTTCCCGCGGTGGACGGTTCGGGCTTCGACGTCGACCCCGTGCTCGTGCACTGCCTGCGCAACGAGAAGGTCCGCCGCCTGGAACGCGTCACCGGGGACGTCGTCCTGCGCGAGTCCATGTACGACCCGGTCGCCGACCTCCCCGTGCGCACCCTCGTCGACATCACCATCGGCGAGAAGACCAGCGACCAGCGCGGCCGGGTCGTCGAACGGGTCGACGCGCAGGCCCTGTTGCCGTACATCCACCAGCGCTACGACGACCCGCAACAGGTCCATGACGGACCGCCCGAGGGGAGCGTCTGATGGAGCTGAGGGAAGGTCAGGTCGCCGTCGTCACCGGGGCCGCGAGCGGGATCGGGCTCGCGATGGCGCGGCGGTTCGCCGCCGACGGGCTCAAGGTGGTGCTCGCCGACGTCGAGGGGGGCGCCCTCGACAAGGCCGCCGCCGATCTGCGCGCCGACGGTGCCGATGTGCACGCGCGCGTGGTCGACGTCGGCGTACGTCAACAGGTCCTGGATCTCGCCGAGTCGGCCTACGACACGTACGGCGCCGTCCACGTCCTGTGCAACAACGCGGGGGTCGGCTCGGGCGCCGAGGGCCGCATGTGGGAGCACGAACCGAACGACTGGCAGTGGGCGTTCGCCGTCAACGTGTGGGGCGTCTTCCACGGCATCCAGGCGTTCGTGCCGAGGATGATCGAGTCGGGTCAACCCGGTCATGTCGTCAACACGTCCTCCGGGGACGGCGGTATCGCCCCGCTGCCCACCGCCTCCGTGTACGCCGTCACCAAGGCGGCCGTCGTGACGATGACCGAGTCCCTGTACGCCCATCTCAGGGCGGAGCACGCGCGCGTGGGTGCCTCGGTGCTGTTCCCGGGGCCGCACATGCTGCGCACGGGCCTGTGGGAGTCGCACCGCAACCGGCCCGACCGGTTCGCGAAAGAGCGGCCCCGTAGGACCCCTTATCGCAGCCTCGACCAGTGGGAGACCGCGATGAAGGCGGCGGGCAAGGAGGTCGCCTTCACGCCCGTCGAGGAGGTCGCCGACTTCGTCGTGGACGGCATCCGCGCGGACCGCTTCTGGCTGCTGCCCGAGAGCGAGCACAGCGACGCCCAGATCCGGGCGAGGGCGGGCTCGATGCTCGACCGGGCGAACCCGTCGTACCTAGAGAGCTTCATCCTGGACTGAGGGGGCTGTTGTGACCGACCAGGAGCCGTACCTGATCATCTCCTCCGACTGCCATGCCGGACTGCCCACCGAGGAGTACCGGCCCTATCTGGACGCCCGGTTCCACCGGGACTTCGACGAGTTCCTCGCGGGACGCGACCGGCGCCGCGAGGAGATGACCCGGCTCGGCATCCGCAACGAGGCGTTCGCGGCCAAGTGGTTCCAGGACAACGAGGAGGGCCTGCGCGGGGGTTGGGACACCACGCAGCGCCTCAAGGAGCTGGACGGGGACGGGGTGGCCGCCGAGGTGGTCTTCCCGGACGCCGATGCCGTGGACAGCCAGACGGCCGCGCCCTTCGGGGTCGGTCTCGGCCTTTCCGGGGACCAGGACCCGGAGTTGGGCATGGCGGGCGCCCAGGCGCACAACCGCTGGCTCGCCGACTTCGTCTCCGAGAACCCCGAACGGCACTGCGGGGTCGCCCTGTTGCCCGTGACGGCGCCTACGGAGAAGGTCGTCGCGGAGATCCACCGCGCCAAGGAGTCGGGCCTCGGCGCCCTGATGATCCCCTCCATGTGGGTCGACAAAGAGCCCTACCACGACCGCCGTTACGACCCGGTGTGGGCGGCCGCCGCCGAGTGCGGGATGCCCGTGCTCACGCACTCCGGGGCGGCTCCCAGGCACGAGTACGGCGACCATCTGGGCATCTATGTGAGCGAGGTGACCTGGTGGCCCGCCCGGCCGCTCTGGTTCCTTCTCTGGTCCGGGGTCTTCGAACGTCACCCGGGCCTCAAGTTCGGTGTGGCGGAGTCGGGTTGCTGGTGGCTGCCGAACCAGCTCTGGTTCATGGACCGGCTCTACCTGGGCGCCCACGGCGGCAAGAAGCTGTCGCCCTTCGCCGAGCTGAAACGGCCGCCGAGCGAGTACCTCGACCGGCAGGTCTTCATCTGCGCCACCAACACCAAGCGCCGCGAACTCGCCCAGCGGTACGAGATCGGCGTCGACAACATCCTCTGGGGCAGCGACTTCCCGCACCCCGAGGGCACCTGGCCCGACACGCGCGCGTGGCTGCGCCGTACCTTCCACGACATCCCGGTGGACGAGACCCGCCGCATGCTGGGCCTGGCGGCGGCCGACGCCTTCGGCTTCGACGTGGCGGCCCTGGAGCCGCTGGCCCGCCGGATCGGCCCGACCCCCGCCGAACTCGGCCAGCAGGACGACCAGGCGGCCGTGACGGCCTCCTGGGCGCGTTCGCGCGAGGTCGGGCGGCACTGGCTGACCGACCACGACTTCCCGGTCCTGGGGGCGACGCCATGACCTCCATGGGCTCTGCGGGCTCCACGGGCTCCCTGGGTTCCGACGGCGCGGACCGGTACACGGTGATCTCCGCGGACTGCCACGCGGGCGCCGATCTCCTGGACTACAGGCCCTACTTGGAGAAGCGGTACCACGACGAGTTCGACGCGTGGGCGGCCACGTACGTCAACCCGTACGAGGACCTGGTCGCCGACACGGCCGACAAGAACTGGAACTCCGAGCGGCGGATCGCGGAGCTGGAGCAGGACGGGATCGTCGCGGAGGTCGTCTTCCCGAACACCATCCCGCCGTTCTTCCCGTCCGGCTCCCTGATGGCACCCGCGCCCACCGCCGAGGAGTTCCGGCGCCGGTGGGCCGGCCTGCGCGCCCACAACCGCTGGTTGGCGGACTTCTGCGCGGCCGCGCCGGGCCGGCGGGCGGGTGTCTTCCAGATTCTCCTGAACGACGTCCAGGAGGCCGTCCAGGAGATCCGGTGGGCGGTCGAAGCGGGCCTCCGGGGCGGCCTGTTGCTGCCCGGCACCCCGCCGGGCTCGGGACTGCCGGAGCTGTACTCGTCGACGTACGACCCGATCTGGGCCGTGTGCGCGGAACTCGGCGTCCCCGTCAACCACCACGCGGGCTCGGCCTCCCCGCCCCTGGGCGACGAACCGGCCGCCCGCGCGGTGTACATGGTCGAGACGACCTGGTTCTCGCACCGTGCCCTGTGGCACCTGATCTTCGGCGGCGCCTTCCGCCGTCACCCGGATCTGAAGCTGGTGCTGACCGAGCAGGGTTCCGGCTGGATACCCGGGGTGCTCGACATGCTGGACTACTACCACGGGCGCCTGGTCGCGGCGGCCACGAAGGCATCGACGGCGGAGTCCAAGTTCGGCGCGGGGCTTGCCACTTCGATGGGCAAGGGTCCCTCGGAGGTATGGCGCGACAACTGCTTCGTGGGCGCCAGTTTCATGCGCCCGCACGAGGTGCCCCTGCGCGAGCGCATCGGCATCGAGAAGATCATGTGGGGGAGCGACTACCCGCACGACGAGGGCACGTACCCGTACTCCAGGGAGGGACTTCGCTTCGCCTACGCGCGCGTGCCGCGCGACGAGGTCGCGGCGATGATCGGCGGCAACGCGGCCCGCGTGTACGGCTTCGACCTCGACGCCCTGGACCCGATCGCGGCGAAGGTCGGCCCCACGGTGACCGAGATCGCGGAGCCCCTCGCCGAACCACCGGCGGGCGCGACGAGCCCGGTGTTCGCGCGGGGAGCGTCGGTACGGGTGTGGTGACAGCGGGGGTGGAATCCTCCGGGGGTGACTGAAACCAACGGCGCGTCCCACTCCGAGGCCCACGGCGGCAGCCTCGGCTCCCGGCTGAACTGGCTGCGGGCCGCGGTCCTCGGCGCGAACGACGGCGTCCTGTCGACCGCCGGTCTCGTCGTCGGCGTCGCCGGTGCCACCTCCGACCGCTCGGCGCTGCTGACGGCCGGCCTCGCGGGTCTCCTCGCGGGTTCCATGTCGATGGCGGCGGGGGAGTACGTGTCCGTATCGACGCAGCGCGACTCGGAGAAGGCCGCCCTGGCCCAGGAGAGGCGCGAGCTGAAGGAGCAACCCGAGGCCGAACTGGAGGAGTTGACCGAACTCCTCCAGGACCGCGGCCTGACCCGCGACGTGGCCATGGAGGCGGCGGTCCAGCTCACCGAACGCGACGCCCTGCGCGCCCACGCGCGCGTGGAGCTCAACATCGACCCCGACGACCTCACCAACCCCTGGCACGCGGCCTGGGCGAGCTTCCTGTCCTTCACGGCGGGTGCCCTCCTGCCCCTCCTGGCGATCGTCCTGCCCCCGGCCGGCTGGCGCCTCGGCGTCACCGTGGTCTCGTCCCTGGCCGCCCTCGTCTTCACCGGCTGGAGCAGCGCGCGGCTGGGGGCGGCCGACCCGAGGCCGGCGATGCTGCGGAACGTCGCCGGGGGCGCGCTGGCGATGGCGGTGACGTACGTGGCGGGGACGGTCCTGGGAGCGGCCGGGGTCTGACCGGTTGGCGGAGATCGCCAACAAGCAAGCGCGTACTCCAGGTAATACTTGTGGGTAACAACGTCTAGGCGTGGCCGATTTACGGTCCTACGGTTCATCCATGCCGAACCTGCCCGACGCCGTGCTCTGGTCGATACCCGCCTTCGTGCTGCTCACCGTGATCGAGATGATCAGCGTGCGCGTCCATCCCGACGAGGACGCGGCGGGCTACGAGACGAAGGACGCCGTCACGAGCGTCGGCATGGGGCTCGGGAGCCTCGTCTTCGACTTCCTCTGGAAGATCCCGATCGTCGCGATCTACACGGCGATCTACGAACTCACCCCGCTGCGCGTGCCCGTCCTGTGGTGGACGGTCCCGCTGATGCTGCTCGGGCAGGACTTCTTCTACTACTGGTCCCACCGCGGCCACCACGTCATCCGCATCCTGTGGGCCTGCCACGTCGTCCACCACTCCAGCCGCAGGTTCAACCTCACCACGGCCCTGCGCCAGCCCTGGACGACCCTCACGGTGTGGCCGTTCTACGTCCCGCTCATCGCCCTGGGTGTGCATCCCGCCGCGCTGGCGTTCTGCTCCTCGGCGAACCTCGTCTACCAGTTCTGGATCCACACCGAGCGGATCGACCGGATGCCCCGCTGGTTCGAATTCGTCTTCAACACCCCGTCCCACCACCGGGTGCACCACGCCTCCCAGGGCGGCTATCTGGACCGCAACTTCGGCGGCATCCTCATTGTCTGGGACCGGCTCTTCGGGTCCTTCGTGCCGGAGGTCGAGCGGCCTGTCTACGGGTTGACCAAGAACATCAACACGTTCAACCCGATCAAGGTGGCCACCCATGAGTACGTCGCCATCGCCAAGGACCTGAAAGCGGCGACCAGTTGGCGCGAGCGCGCGGGGCGCGTGTTCCGGGGACCGGGCTGGCAGCCGGTGCCCGTCCCGGAGCAGGGCGTTCCGGCCGCAGAGGAGACCGCGGCCGCGTGAACGCACGTAGCGCCCGCCCGGCCGTCTCCCGCGCACTCCTGCCCGTCTTCGCACTGGCCGCCCTCGTGGACCTGCTCTCGCTCGCCGTGGACTACGACCCCGGCCACACCGTCACCAAGCCCCTCCTGATGCCGCTCCTCGCCGCGTACGCGGCCCTGCGCGGCGCACCCCGGCTCCTCGTCGCCGCGCTCCTCTTCGGCTGGGGCGGCGACACGCTGCTGCTCTCCGACACCGACCCCGCCTTCCTCGCCGGCATGGCCTGCTTCGCGGCGGGCCACGTCTGTTACCTCGCCCTCTTCGGGACGTACGGCGGCCGGAAAAGCGCTCCACGCGCGCGTGCCGGCCTCCTCGCCGTCGGGTACGCCGTTGCCCTGGCCGGCACCGTCACGCTGCTGTGGCCGGACCTCCCGGCGGACCTGCGCGTCCCCGTGGCCGGCTACAGCGCCCTCCTCACGGCTATGGCGTGTGCCGCGGCCATCCGGCTGGGCCTCGTCGCCGGGCTGGGCGGGGCGCTCTTCATGGCCTCCGACACCCTCATCGCGACCGGGGTCGCCGACTGGCCGCAGCCGCCCCGGCCCGACTTCTGGATCATGCTGACGTACGTCGCCGCACAGTTCCTGCTGGTCCAGAGCGTGCTCGGCACCCTCGCCGAGCGCCGCGCACCGGCGGCGGCGTACCGTGAAGTGCGCTCGACCACCCCCTGAGCGCACCGCACCAGCACACCCGCGACGAGAAGGACCCTCGCCATGCGCGCCACCACCATCCACGCCCCGTTCGACATGCGCGTGGAGGATGTGCCCGAGCCCATGCTGCAGCTGCCCACCGACGCGGTGGTCCGGGTGCTGCGCGCGTGCATCTGCGGCAGCGACCTGTGGGCGTACCGCGGCGAGTCGGCCCGGCAGCCGGGGCAGCGCATCGGGCACGAGTTCCTCGGGATCGTGGAGGAGGCCGGCTCCGAGGTGGCCGGCTTCAGGACCGGCGACCTCGTGGTCGCGCCCTTCGTGTGGTCCGACGGCGTCTGCGACTACTGCCGCGAGGGCCTCACCACCTCCTGCGTGCACGGCGGTTTCTGGGGCGCCGTGGGCTACGACGGCGGCCAGGGCGAGGCGGTGCGCGTGCCCTTCGCCGACGGCACCCTCGTACGGCTGCCGAAGGAGGCGGCCTCCGACGACCACCTGCTGTCCGCGCTGCTGACCCTGTCCGACGTCATGGGCACCGGCCACCACGCGGCCCTCGGCGCGGGCGTGCGCAAGGGCGCCACCGTCGCCGTCGTGGGCGACGGAGCGGTCGGCCTGTGCGCCGTGCTCGCCGCCAAGCGCCTCGGCGCCGAGCGGATCATCGCGCTCGGCCGTCACGAAACCCGTACGGACATCGCCCGCCGCTTCGGCGCCACCGACGTCGTCGCCGCACGCGGTGAGGACGCCGTCGCGGCCGTCCGCGAACTCACCCGCGGCCAGGGCGCACACGCCGTCGTCGAGGCCGTCGGCACCGAACAGTCCATGCGGACGGCCGTCGACATCGCGCGCGACGGCGGCGCGATCGGCTTCGTCGGCGTGCCGCACGGCAGCGGCACCGGCCTCGACCTCGGGATCATGTTCGACCGGAACATCGCGCTGCGCGGCGGGGTCGCGCCGGTCCGCACGTACATCCCGGAGCTGCTGCCCGACATCCTGGACGGCACCATCGACCCCTCGCCCGTCTTCGACCTGACGGTCGGCCTGGAGGGCGTGCCCGACGGCTACAAGGCGATGGACGAGCGCACGGCACTGAAGGTCATGGTCACCAACGGTTGATCAACTATTGATGGCAGGCGTCGACGGGTTGATCGGTCGACTGATTGATCGATTGGTTGATCAATGCCAGCGGATCGGCAGCGGCAACGCCGTCAGCAGTCCGGAGAGCATGACCACCACCCCCAGGGCGACGACCTCCGCCCGCGCGGGTGAGCAGGCGGTCAGCGGATCGGTGGCCCGCCGCAGCCGGTACCGCGCCCACAGCGCGAGTACGGCGACGGCGGTGACGAGGAGCACCTTGGCGAGCAGGGTGCGCCCGTACGCCGTCGTCGTCAGCTGGTCCAGGATCGTGCCGGCCGGCATCCGGCGCAGCGAACTCCACACGCCTGTGGCGGTGATCGCAGCGAGCAGTACGACCGCCACGCGCGCGTAGAGCCCCAACAACGCGGCCCCCGCCTCGGTGCCCCGCCACTGCCGCAGCGTCCGCAGCACGTGCAGCAGACCGCCCACCCACAGTGCCGCGCACGTCAGGTGCACGAGGGTCAGTTCGGAGCCGACCAGGGGACTGTGTTCGCCCGCCGGGTGCACACGCAGCGCCTCCGCGAGGACCACGGTGGCGAGGGGCCACAGCTGGAGGGCGGGTCTGCGTGACCGGGCGCACAGGGCCGCCACGGCGAACGCGTTGACCTCCAGGAGCGCCAACTTGCCGTCCCGGGACTGGTAGAGGCCGCCGACGTCGATCTGGGCGAGGCTGTGCGGCACCAGGTTGCCCGTCGCGACGACCGACGCGAGCCCCAGCGCGGCGACGAAACCGGCACCGGCCGCGTACGGGGCCCAGCTGCGGGGGCCGTCCGGGGGAGCGCCGGGCACGGTGCGCGCCAGCCGGTTCACGAACAGCTCGCCCAGGGGGACGCACAGCGCGCCGAACAACACCGCCCGCAGCAGCGCGATACCGCCGACACCGGGTGCGGCGGCCTCCCCGGTGTCGTGCAGCGCGGCGGACGGCCCGAGCAGCGGGATCAGCGCGGCGAGCACCACCAGGGCCAGTACGGCGACGGCGCGACGCGTACCGGGACGCTGCCCGGAACCGCTCGTGTCGGCCACTTCGACAGTCGGTCGTATCAAGGTCACCCCAAGATCTTCACCAGCCGTCACAGAACCGGGCAAGTGCAACAAAACGACTGACGGAACGGCCTTCCCCTCACAGGTACGTTTCCGGTCGGCCCCCGCATCAAGCCCAGCGGGCCGGGTCCGTGCCCCAACACCCCGGCGGACGCGCCCAGTTCGAGGGGCCACCGTCGAACGACACCGGTGACAGGGCATGCCGCAGCCGCCCGATACCGCTGTCTGTCTCGACGAGCCAGGCATCGGGCCGGTTGTACGCCGTCCCGCGCTTCTCGTCCGCGGTTCCGCCGAGCTCGTCCGCCGCTCGGCCTTGCCCGTTCGCTGTCCCGTCCCGCCCGTGTGCCGCAGGGCCGTTCCCATACGCCGTCGTGCCGTGCTCATACGTTGCCCGGCCTTGCGCGTGCGCCGTTCCGTCGCGACCCTGTGCCTCCGGTCCGCCGCTCGCATACGCGGACCCGCAGCGCTCGTCCGCCGTTCCGCCCTGCTCGCTGGTCGCCCGGAGCTGCCCCTGTGTCGCCGTGCCACGGACGAACGCCGTCCCGCCGTGTTCGTCCGTAACCTGGGTCCGCCGCCCGTGTGCTGTCCGGCCCCGCTCGCTCCCGCGTGCCGTTCCAGTCGCCGCCCTGCCGGGCACCGACCCTCCCCACTCATCCCCACCCGCCGTCAACCACGCCGCGGTCCGCGCGAGCGCCAGCCGCAGGGCGATGCCGCCGCCCTGTTCCGACTGCTCCGTCAGTGCCCGCAGCGCCGCGCCCGCCAGCAGATACCCGGTCCCGTGGTCGAGGGCCTGCGCGGGCAGCGCGCCGGGCTGTTCCGGTGCCCCCTCGGCCGCCGCGATGCCGGTGGCGACCTGCACCAGGCTGTCGAACCCGCGCCGGTCGCCCCACGGCCCGTACGCGCCCCACGCCGACAACTGCGCCACGATCAGCCCGGGTCGACGGTCGGCCAGCGCCTCGGGGGAGAGGCCGAACCGGTCCAGGGCGCCCGGCCGGTACCCGGTGACGACGACGTCCGCCCGCGCGAGCAGCTCCTCGAAGGTCCGCCGGTCGGCCGCCAGTCCGAGGTCCAGCCGCGTCGACCGCTTCCCCAAACCGGTGTCCGCGTGCGCGTCGGGATCCTCGGGCAACTGCGGGGCGTCCACGCGCAGCACGTCGCGCCCAGCAGGGCCAGCGTCCGTGTGGCGACCGGGCCCGCGATGACCCGGGTCAGGTCGAGCACGCGCAGCCCGGCGGCGGGCAGCAACGGGTCCCCGTCCAGCGGCGGAAGCGCACGCGCGCGTGCCGTGTCGAGCCGCTCGCGCTCGACGAGCGGTCGTCCGGCCACCGCGACCCCCTGCGCGTGCGCGGCCCACTCCTCCGCCGTCCGCAGCGCGACCGCGAGGCCCCCGGCGCCGTAGACCATGTCCTCGATCTCCAGGGCGGACCGCTCGGCGAGCGACGCGGCCACGTCCTCCACCGACGCGTCCCCCGGCAGCCTCAACGCGCCCAGCAGCCGCGCCCGGTGGTGCGGATAGTTCGCGTGGGTGCGGACCCAGCCGTCGGCCGTCCGCCAGAACCGTGACAGCGGCGCGAAACTGACCGGTGCCCGCCCGTCGATCAACAGATGCCGCTCGCTGACGAACGCCGTCGCGACGGCCCCGTCGTCCACCCGCACCGCGGGCACCTCCGCGAGGCCGGCCCGCCGTGCCCCCAACTCGGCGGCGGCCAGCGCGCACGCTCCCACGCAGGCGCGCGCCAACTCCCGTACGGGAAGCCGCGCTTCGAGCGCCCCCTGCCGCGTGACGGTCGAGACACGCGGGACCAGAGCGGGATCGCCACCCAGAGCAGCCCATGCCATCTTGATGCCAGTCATGATTGAACTATGCAGTATTGATTCAATCAATATAGAGAGGGGTGACCGTACTTACACGAACGGGCCGGGCGGAGATCCGCCCGGCCCGTGAAGCAGGTGAGGTGTCGGCTACTTCACCGCCCGTAGCGCGTTGACGATGCCGAACCCGTAGAAGCCGTTGACGCGCTTGCCGCCCACGCAGGTCGCGTCCACGACGCCGTCACCGTTGGTGTCGTACGGGTCGGTCGGGCAGCCCGGGTTGTCCGCCTCGGCCTTCAGCAGCGCCTGCAGCTGGGCCGGACCGGCGTACGGGTGCGTCGACTTGAGCAGCGCGGCCACGGCGGCGACGTGCGGGGTCGCCATCGAGGTGCCCTGGAGATAGCCGTACGTGTTGTTCGGCAGCGTGGACAGGATGCGGCCGTTCTTCGACGGGGTGTTCGGGATCTGCAGGGCGTCCCCGCCCGGCGCCGACACGTCGATCACGCCCTTGCCGTAGCTGGAGAAGTACGACTTGGCCTTCTTGACGCCGACGGAGCTCACCGTGACGACACCCGGCAACTGGGTAGGTACGTCGAAGCACTCGTGCGGGTCGACCGTCCGGGTCGTCGCCGTCGAGTCGTCGGGGCTGGAGTCGTCGACCAGGGCGTCGGAGTCGAGGTCGTCGTTGGAGTTGCCGGCCGCGGCGACGTTGAGCGTGCCCTTGCCCTGGGCGTACAGCTGGGCCCTGTTGACCGCATCGACGATGGCACGTTGATCGGGGTCGTCCATGCAGTTGTACAGCCAAGGATCAACGTAGTAGCTGTTGTTGGTGATCTCCACGCCGTGATCCGCGGCGAACACGAACGCGCAGACCACGCTCTCCGGGTAGAACAGCTGCGTCGAGTCCGGCTCGGCCACCGTGATCCCGGCGACCTTCACACCCGGCGCGACACCCGCCACACCGATGCCGTTGCGGGCGGCGGCGATCTCACCCGCGACATGCGTGCCGTGGTAGTGGGCGGAGTCCACGGGGCGCCAGGAGCCGTACGTCGTGTCCGCCTTGCCGCCCACGCAGTTGGCGGACTGCGAGGCGGAGAAGTTCGGGGCGATGTCCGGGTGGGTGTCGTCGACGCCGACGTCGATGACGGCGACCGTCACGCTCTTGCTGCCCGGGTTGATCTTCGCGGCCTTGTCGGCACCGATCGCGGGCAGGTCCCACTGGTCGGCCTCGAGGGGCTCGCTGTCACCGGCGGCCGCGGAGGCCTTCGCCGTCTTCGCGGCCTGGTCCTTGGAGAGGTACTGCACCGCGCCTTCGTCGGTCGTCGAGGCCAGGCTCAGCGGCGCCGTACGCGTGGCACCCGCCGACTGGACCCCACGCACCGCGCGGATCCGCGCACCGAAGTCGGGGTTCGCCGAGTGGACGACGATCACACCGATCTTCTCGTACGTCACCACGATGGTGCCGCCGGCCGCGTTGATCGCCTTCTTGACCGAGTTGATCGTGTGGTGGTCCAGCCGGGTGTTGACCACATACGCAAGGTTGGGCGCGTCAGCGGTCTGCGCGGTGGTCTCCGCGGCCGGGACCGCCGAGGCCGCCGACGGGAGGAAACCGAGCGAGGCGGTCAGCGACAGCACGACCGGCACGGCCAGGGCGAGCCGACGTCTGGGGCGCAGATGAGCCATGGGATCTCCACATCATCCGGAAACGGGACGGCCCGAGACGTGGTTGGCGTTCGGGCAGGTACATGACTAGTGGTGCAGACCTGAAGTTATCTCCCGTGGTGACTGGCCAGCAATGATTTCCCAAAGACGACTACCGAAAGAAGTCAAAGCAGTTGAACCGGTCGACGTGTCGCGCCGTGCCCTTGGGCAGGAAGCGCCAAGCCAGACCAGAACCCGCAGGTCCGTATCGCGAGGAGACACCGTGGCCACCGAGACACCACCCCCCTCGAAAGCCGAACACCAACTCCCCAGTACCGAGGAGTTCGAACAGGTCCAGGAGAGCGCGGAGTTCGCCGAACTGCGCCGCGCCCACCGCTCCTTCGCCTTCCCGCTGACCGTCGCCTTCATCGTCTGGTACCTGCTGTACGTGCTGCTGTGCAACTACGCGGACGACTTCATGGACACCAAGGTCGTCGGCAACGTCAACGTCGCCCTGGTCCTGGGCCTCGCCCAGTTCCTCACCACGTTCCTCATCGCCTGGTGGTACGCGCGCTACTCCGCCGCGAAGCTCGACCCCAAGGGTGAGGCCATCAAGTCCCGGATGGAGGGCGGCGCATGAGCCCCGCGATCACCCTGGCCGCAGGCGAGGCGAGCCAGCACCGGCCGCTGATCATCACCCTGTTCGCGATCTTCGTCGTCGCCACGCTCGTCATCACCGTATGGGCGGGCCGCCAGACCAAGAGCGCCGCCGACTTCTACGCGGGCGGCCGCCAGTTCACCGCCTTCCAGAACGGCCTCGCCGTCTCCGGCGACTACATGTCCGCCGCGTCCTTCCTCGGCATCGCGGGCGCCATCGCCCTCTTCGGCTACGACGGCTTCCTGTACTCCATCGGCTTCCTGGTCGCCTGGCTGGTCGCCCTGCTCCTGGTGGCCGAACCGCTGCGCAACTCGGGCCGCTACACCATGGGCGACGTCCTCGCGTACCGCATGCGTCAGCGCCCGGTCCGTACGGCGGCCGGCACCTCCACCATCGTGGTGTCGATCTTCTACCTGCTGGCCCAGATGGCCGGCGCGGGCGTCCTGGTCTCGCTGCTCCTCGGCATCACCACCGACGCGGGCAAGATCGGCATCGTCGCCCTGGTCGGCGTCCTGATGATCGTGTACGTCACCATCGGCGGCATGAAGGGCACCACCTGGGTCCAGATGGTCAAGGCCTGCCTGCTCATCGCCGGCGCCCTGCTGCTGACCTTCCTGGTGATGCTCAAGTTCAACTTCAACATCTCCGACCTGCTCGGCAAGGCCGCCGACAACAGCGGCAAGGGCTCCGCCTTCCTGGAGCCCGGCCTCAAGTACGGCGCCACCAGCACCACCAAGCTGGACTTCATCTCCCTGGGCATCGCCCTGGTCCTCGGCACCGCGGGCCTGCCGCACATCCTGATCCGCTTCTACACGGTGCCCACCGCCAAGGCCGCCCGTAAGTCGGTCATCTGGGCCATCGGCCTGATCGGCGCCTTCTACCTGATGACCCTGGCCCTCGGCTTCGGCGCCGCCGCACTGATCAAACCCGACGAGATCATCGCCTCCAACAAGGCGGGCAACACGGCGGCCCCACTCCTGGCGCTGCATCTGGGCGGAGTCGACTCCAACTGGGGTGCCATCCTCCTGGCCAGCATCTCGGCGGTCGCCTTCGCCACGATCCTCGCCGTCGTCGCCGGCCTGACGCTGGCCTCGTCCTCCTCGTTCGCCCACGACATCTACGCGAACGTCATCAAGCGGGGCCAGGCGACGGAGAAACAGGAGATGGCCGCCGCCCGCTACGCCACGATCGGCATCGGCGCCGTCTCCATCCTCCTCGGCGCCCTAGCCCGCGACCTGAACGTCGCCGGCCTGGTCGCCCTCGCCTTCGCGGTCGCCGCCTCCGCCAACCTCCCGACGATCCTCTACAGCCTCTTCTGGAAGCGGTTCACCACTTCAGGAGCCCTGTGGTCGATCTACGGCGGCCTGGTCACCGCCGTCGGCCTGGTGCTGTTCTCGCCGGTCGTCTCGGGCAAACCCACCTCGATGTTCCCCGACGTCGACTTCCACTGGTTCCCCCTGGAGAACCCCGGCATCATCTCGATCCCGGTCGGCTTCCTGCTGGGCTGGCTCGGCACGATCCTCTCCAAGGAGGAGCCGGACACCGGCAAGTACGCGGAGCTGGAGGTACGGTCCCTGACCGGCACCGGAGCGCACTGAGGCCCCACCAGGTCCCCCTGAGTCCCCCCACCCGGTCCCCCCACGTCGACGGCCGCGTCGTAGAACCCTACGACGCGGCCGTGTCGTACCTCGTGGGATCGGGCCGCTCTCGTTGTCAGAGGTGTCGCGTACGCTCGCAGGTGTCGGAAAACATGCGATCCGAATCGAGGGAGGGGGCCCACGTGCTCATCGACACCTATGGCCGAGTAGCCACCGACCTGCGGGTTTCGCTGACCGACCGGTGCAATCTCCGGTGTACGTACTGCATGCCCGAGGAAGGCCTGCAGTGGCTGGCGAAGCCCGATCTGCTCACGGACGACGAGATCGTCCGCCTGATCGACATCGCGGTCACCTCGCTCGGCATCGAGGAGGTCCGCTTCACCGGTGGCGAGCCCCTGCTGCGTCCCGGCCTGGTCGGCATCGTCGAGCGGGTCGCGGCGCTGGAGCCCCGCCCCCAGATGTCGCTGACCACCAACGGCATCGGCCTCAAGCGCACGGCGGCCGCCCTGAAGGCGGCGGGCCTGGACCGGGTCAACGTCTCCCTGGACACCCTGCGCCCCGACGTCTTCAAGACCCTCACCCGCCGAGACCGCCTCAAGGACGTCCTCGCGGGCCTGGAGGCCGCCCACGGCGCGGGCCTGACCCCGGTGAAGATCAACTCGGTGCTGATGCCGGGGCTCAACGCCGACGAGGCCCCGGACCTGCTGGCCTGGGCCGTGGAGCACGACTACGAACTGCGCTTCATCGAGCAGATGCCCCTGGACGCCCAGCACGGCTGGACCCGCGAGGGCATGGTCACCGCCGGCGACATCCTCGCCTCCCTCCGCACCCGCTTCGAGCTGGCCCCCGAAGGCTCCGGCGAGCGCGGCTCCGCCCCGGCCGAGCGCTGGGTCGTCGACGGCGGCCCGCACCGCGTGGGCGTCATCGCCTCGGTCACCCGCCCGTTCTGCGCGGCCTGCGACCGCACCCGCCTCACCGCCGACGGCCAGATACGCAACTGCCTGTTCGCCCGCGAGGAGACCAGCCTCCGCACCGCGCTCCGCTCGGACGCCCCGGACGAGGAGATCGCCCGCATCTGGCGCCAGGCGATGTGGGGCAAGAAGGCGGGCTCGGGCCTGGACGACCCCTCGTTCCTCCAGCCGGACCGGCCGATGTCGGCGATCGGCGGCTGAGCAGCCGTCGTAGGCGAACGGGCGCTACGGGATCTCCGGCTCTTCCCAGTCCTCGAACTTGACGACGTCCTTCAGGAACCCCCGCACACCGAGGAACTGGGACAGATGCTCGCGATGCTCCTCGCACGCGAGCCATGTCTTGCGGCGCTCCGGCGTATGGATCTTCGGGTTGTTCCACGCGAGCACCCACACGGCGTCGGCGCGGCAGCCCTTCGCGGAGCAGATCGGTGTCTCGTCACTCACGGGAACCCACGGAATTTCGTCTCACAGATGCGCTGAAAAGGCGACGCCGAGCAGCCACGGGGGGAGCTGCCCGGCGTCGGTCCGTCGCTCCGACGGGGGATGCGGAGCGCGTACGAAGTATGTCACGGGTGACCGCTCGCCCGGCACCGGAACAACATGATTGATCTGAGCTTTTCTTGAGCTTGGTGCGGAGCCGACTTCCGGTTGAAGGGCGTTCGCGATGGTCACGACCGGTCCTGCGGTTCGCCTCCCGCACGGGGTGCCGGCTCGGGCACGACGCCCTCCGGGACGGGTTCCGTGAAGGCCTCGTCGGAGCGCGGCGGTGTGATCATCGGCCGCAGCGGCGTGGTGACGAACGTGGACGGAAGCCCCGGCGCGTTCTCCCGCCCGGCGTTCGCGATCACGACGGCGACATAGGGGAGCAGCACACCGAGCACCAACGCGACGATCGCGACGTGCCGTTCGACGTTCCACAGCGCGCAGGCGAGGATCACCGACACCGTACGGATCGACATCGAGATGACGTACCGGCGCTGGCGGCCGCGGATGTCCTCCGCGAGTCCCGTCCGGGCTCCGGTGATCCGGAACACCTGGGCGTTGCCTTCGCCGTGCAGCTTCCGCATCACATTCCACCATCCGCCCGCATCGGACTCTCCCCGGCCCGTCACCCCCGTTCGCACCCGATCCGGGAACCGGGCCCCGACACGTCCCACGTTACGCCGCGCCTCCGTCGCCTTCGAGACCGGGGGACCTCCGGCCTGGGCGAACGAGCTGCGCCGTAGCGCGTATGGACGTACCCGACATGCGCCGTACGGCGACCGGACCCACACTTGGCGTAATGCTCACGTAGAGCCGTACAAGGAGGCAGCCATGGGCTGGTTGTGGGCGATCATCGTGGGATTCGTGCTGGGTCTGATCGCGAAGGCGATCATCCCGGGCAAGCAGCACAGTCCTCTCTGGCTGACCACCATCTGCGGCATTCTCGGCGCCATCGTGGGCAACGCGATCGCCCGAGCGGCCGGCGTCGACGCGACCAGCGGCATCGACTGGAGCCGCCACGCGTTCCAGCTCGTCGCCGCGGTCATCATCGTCTTCGTGGTCGACATGGCGTACATGGCGACCATCGGCAAGAACAAACAGAGAGCCTGACAGTCGTACGACGAGGGGGCGGTTTCCCGAACCGGGAGACCGCCCCCTCGTCATGCGCTCAAGCACTCACACGCCCGTGACCTCCACGGCGGCCAGGTTCTTCTTGCCCCGGCGCAGCACCAGCCACCGCCCGTGCAGCAGATCTTCCTTCGCCGGCACGGCATCCTCCGCGGCGACCTTCACGTTGTTCACGTAGGCCCCGCCCTCCTTCACCGTGCGGCGAGCCGCGGACTTGCTCGCCACCAGGCCGACCTCGGCGAACAGGTCGACGACCAGGCCGAGTTCGGCGACCTGGATGTGCGGTACCTCGGAGAGGGACGCGGCCAGCGTCCGCTCGTCGAGCTCCGCCAGCTCGCCCTGCCCGAAGAGGGCCTTGGACGCTGCGGTCACGGCGGCCGTCTGCTCGGCGCCGTGCACCAGCGTCGTCAGCTCCTCGGCGAGCGCGCGCTGCGCGGCACGGGCCTGGGGGCGCTCCTCGGTCTGCTTCTCCAACTCCTCAAGCTCCGCGCGGGACTTGAAGGACAGCATGCGCGCGTACGTGGAGATGTCCCGGTCGTCCGTGTTCAGCCAGAACTGGTAGAACGCGTACGGCGTGGTCATCTCCGGGTCGAGCCAGATGGCGGTGCCCTCGGACTTGCTGAACTTCGTGCCGTCGGCCTTGGTCATCAGCGGTGTGCCGTAGGCGTGCACCGTGGCGTCCGGCTCCAGGCGGTGGATCAGGTCCAGGCCCGCCGTGAGGTTGCCCCACTGGTCGCTGCCGCCCTGCTGGAGCGTGCAGCCGTACCTCCGGTAGAGCTGGAGGAAGTCCATGCCCTGGAGGATCTGGTAGCTGAACTCCGTGTAGCTGATGCCCTGTTCGGAGTCCAGACGCTTGGCGACCGAGTCCTTCGCCAGCATCTTGTTGACGCGGAAGTGCTTGCCGATGTCGCGCAGGAACTCGATCGCGGAGAGGTTCGCCGTCCAGTCGAGGTTGTTGACCATGACCGCCGCGTTCTCGCCCTCGAAGGACAGGAACGGCTCGATCTGACGGCGCAGCTTCTGGACCCAGCCGGCGACCGTCTCCGGGTCGTTCAGCGTGCGCTCCGCCGTCGGGCGCGGGTCGCCGATCTGGCCCGTGGCCCCGCCGACCAGCGCCAGCGGCCGGTGGCCGACCTGCTGGAGCCGGCGCACGGTGAGCACCTGCACCAGGTGACCGAGGTGGAGCGACGGCGCCGTCGGGTCGAAGCCGCAATAGAACGTGACGGGACCGTCCGCGAGCGCCTTGCGCAAAGCATCTTCGTCAGTGGACAGGGCGAACAGGCCCCGCCACTTCAGCTCGTCGACGATGTCCGTCACGGTTCTCGTATCTCCTTGGGATGGTCTCGTGGATCAGGTACGAGGTTATACGCCCTGACTGACAGAGCTCATATTGAAGTCCGGCACCCGCAGCGCGGGCATCGCGGCCCTGGTGAACCAGTCGCTCCATTCCCGCGGCAGCGTCTTCTCCGTCCGCCCCGCCTCGGTCGCCCGCCCCAGCAGATCCACCGGCGACTCGTTGAACCGGAAGTTGTTCACCTCGCCCGCCACCTCGCCGTTCTCGACGAGGTAGACGCCGTCCCGGGTCAGCCCGGTGAGCAGCAGCGTCGCCGGGTCGACCTCGCGGATGTACCAGAGGCAGGTCAGCAGCAGCCCGCGCGTGGTGTTCGCGACCATCTCCTCAAGGGAGCGGTCATCGCCCCCGCTCAGGATGAGGTTGTCGATCGACGGCGCGACCGGCAGCCCGGTCAGGCCCGCGCTGTGCCGGCTGGTCAGCAGGTGCTGCAGCTCGCCCTCGCGCACCCAGTCGGTGGCGGTCAGCGGCAGCCCGTTGTCGAACACCGACTGGTCGCCCCCGGAGGTGTGCGCGAGCACGAACGGGGCGGATTCCAGGCCCGGTTCGTTCGGGTCGCTGCGCAGCGACAGCGGCAGTTCGGTGAGCTTCTCGCCGACGCGGGTGCCGCCGCCGGGCTTGGAGAACACCGTGCGGCCCTCGACCGCGTCCCGGCCCGACGCCGACCACATCTGGTAGATCAGCAGGTCCGCGACCGCGGTCGGCGGCAGCAGCGTCTCGTAGCGGCCCGCGGGCAGCGGGATCTTCCGCTCCGCCCAGCCCAGCCGTACGGCCAACTCGGCGTCCAGGGCTGCCGGGTCGACGTCCTTGAAGTCCCGCGTCGAGCGGCCGGCCCACGCCGAGCGCGTACGGTCCGGGGACTTGGCGTTCAGCTCCAGCGTGCCGTTGGGCTGGTCGTGGCGCAGGCGCAGCCCCGTCGACGTACCCAGGTAGCTGGTGACCAGCTCGTGGTTGGCGAAGCCGTACAGCTCGCGACCGCCCGCACGCGCGCGTGCGAACGATTCGCCGAGCGCCGGGGCGAAGTCGGCGAACACGGAGGACGAGGTCTCGGCGGGCGCGTCCGTGAAGTCGGGCGACTGCGGTACGCCCGTGACCAGAGGCTGCGCGTCCTCGGCGGCCTCGGCACCGCGCGCGGCGGCCTCGGCGGCCCGCACCAGCGGCTCCAGTTCCTCCGGGGTGACGGCGGACCGGGACACGACCCCCGAGGCCGTGCCTTCCTTGCCGTCGACGGTCGCGATGACGGTGAGCGTGCGCCCGCGCGTGACACCGTTCGTGGTCAGCGCGTTGCCCGCCCAGCGGAGGTTGGCGGTCGACTGCTCGTCGGCGATGACGACACAGCCGTCGGCCCGCGACAGTTCGAGGGCGCGCTCGACGATCTCGTGCGGCTTGTTCGTACGAGGACTCATCGACCGGCCTCCTGCGTGGTGTTGAGGATGTTGACGCCCGTGAACAGGGCCGACGGGCAGCCGTGCGACACCGCGGCGACCTGGCCCGGCTGGGCCTTGCCGCAGTTGAAGGCGCCGCCCAGGACGTACGTCTGCGGACCGCCGACGGCCGCCATGGACCCCCAGAAGTCGGTGGTCGTCGCCTGGTACGCGACGTCCCGCAGCTGTCCGGTGATCCGCCCGTTCTCGATCTTGAAGAACCGTTGCCCGGTGAACTGGAAGTTGTAGCGCTGCATGTCGATCGACCACGACCGGTCGCCCACCACGTAGATCCCGCGGTCGACCCCGCCGATCAGATCCTCCGTGGACAGCCCCGCCGGGTCCGGCTGCAACGACACGTTGGCCATGCGCTGCACCGGCACATGGCCGGGGGAGTCGGCGTACGCGCAGCCATTCGAGCGGTCGAAGCCGGTCAACTTGGCGATACGGCGGTCGAGTTGGTAGCCGACCAGGGTGCCGTCCCTGACGAGGTCCCAGGACTGGCCCTCGACGCCCTCGTCGTCGTAGCCGATGGTCGCGAGGCCGTGTTCGGCGGTGCGGTCGCCGGTGACGTTCATGCGCTCGGAGCCGTACTTCAGTTTGTTGAGCTTGTCGAAGGTGGCGAAGGACGTGCCGGCGTAGGCGGCCTCGTAGCCGAGCGCGCGGTCCAGTTCGGTCGCGTGGCCGATGGACTCGTGGATCGTCAGCCACAGGTTGGACGGGTCGACGACGAGGTCGTACAGGCCCGCCTCGACGCTCGGCGCCCGCATCTTCTCCGCGAGCAGCTCGGGGATCCGCGCCAGCTCCTCGTCCCAGTCCCAGCCGGTACCCGTCAGGTACTCCCAACCCCGGCCCACGGGCGGCGCGATGGTCCGCATGGAGTCGAACTCACCGCTCGACTCGTCGACCGACACCGCGTTCAGCTGCGGATGCAGCCGGACGCGCTGCTGCGTCGTCACGGTCCCGGCGGTGTCGGCGTAGAACTTGTTCTCGTGCACGGTGAGCAGCGACGCGTCCACGTGGTTGACGCCGTCCGCCGCGAGCAGCCGGGCGCTCCAGTCCGCCAGCAGCCCCGCCTTCTCCTCGTCGGGCACCGAGAACGGATCGATCTCGTACGACGAGATCCACGTCCGCTCCTCGTGCACGGGCTCGGCGGCCAACTCGACGCGTTCGTCCGACCCGGCCGCCTTGATCACCTGCGCGGAGAGCTTCGCCATCGCCACCGCCTGCGAGGCGACCTTGGCGGCGGCGTCCAGGCTCAGGTCCACGCCCGAAGCGAACCCCCAGGTGCCGCCGTGCACGACCCGCACCGCGTACCCGAGGTCGGTGGTGTCCGACGTACCCGCGGGCCGGGCGTCCCGCAGCCGCCAGGACGCGCTGCGCACCCGCTCGAACCGGAAGTCCGCGTGCTCGGCACCGAGCGCACGCGCGCGTGCCAGCGCCGCGTCGGCCAGGGCCCGTAGCGGAAGTGCCGTGAAGGCTTCGTCGATGGAATGGGGCACGGAGGTCTCCCTGCTGTCGTGGCCTGTCGGGTCCGATCATGTCGCGCGAGCGGGTGCGGGGACCACACGTTTCCGCGCTGCGTCGGCACTTTCTGTAGGGACCCGACAGCGAGTCCCGTAAGCCACTGTCGGTGCCCGATTGTCCGCCGGACGGAGCGGACCGATAGGTTTTCGATAAAGCCGCCCGTCAACCAGGTGTATCTGACAGGCGTGCAGGACCGCTATCGAAAGGGTGATCCGTTGAGCCGCTCGGTTCTCGTCACCGGAGGCAACCGGGGCATCGGCCTCGCCATCGCCCGCGCATTCGCCGACGCCGGCGACAAGGTCGCCATCACGTACCGCTCGGGTGAGCCGCCGGCTGGCTTCCTGGCCGTCAAGTGCGACATCACCGACCCCGAGCAGGTGGAGCAGGCCTACAAGGAGATCGAGGCCGAGCACGGCCCGGTCGAGGTCCTGATCGCCAACGCCGGCGTCACCAAGGACCAGCTCCTCATGCGCATGACCGAGGAGGACTTCACCTCGGTCATCGACACCAACCTCACCGGCACCTTCCGCGTCGTCAAGCGCGCCAACCGCGCGATGCTGCGCGCCAAGAAGGGCCGCGTCGTCCTCATCTCGTCGGTCGTCGGCCTGATGGGCGGCCCCGGCCAGTCGAACTACGCCGCCTCCAAGGCCGCCCTGGTCGGCTTCGCGCGCTCCCTCGCCCGTGAGCTGGGTTCGCGCAACATCACCTTCAACGTCGTCGCGCCCGGCTTCGTCGACACCGACATGACCAAGGCGCTCACCGACGAGCAGCGCGAGAACATCATGAAGCAGGTGCCGCTCGGCCGTTACGCGCAGCCCGAGGAGGTCGCCGCGACGGTGCGGTTCCTCGCCTCGGACGACGCCTCGTACATCACTGGAGCCGTCATCCCCGTAGACGGCGGACTGGGAATGGGTCACTGATCACCATGAGCGGAATTCTCGAGGGCAAGCGCGTCCTGATCTCCGGTGTGCTGCTGGAGTCCTCCATCGCCTTCCACGCCGCCAAGCAGGCCCAGGAGCAGGGCGCCGAGATCATCCTGACCGCGTTCCCGCGGCCCACGCTGACCGAGCGCATCGCCAAGAAGCTCCCCAAGCCCACCAAGGTCATCGAGCTCGACGTCACCAACGACGAGCACCTGGCGCGCCTCGCCGACGTCGTGGGCGAGGAACTGGGCAGTCTCGACGGTGTCGTGCACTCCATCGGCTTCGCGCCGCCGGACGCGCTCGGCGGCAACTTCCTCAACACGCCGTTCGCGTCGGTCGCCACGGCGATGCACGTCTCCGCGTTCTCCCTGAAGTCGCTGACCACGGCCTGCCTGCCGCTGATGCAGAACGGCGGCTCCGTCGTCGGCCTCACCTTCGACGCGTCCTTCGCGTGGCCGCAGTACGACTGGATGGGCCCGGCCAAGGCCGCCCTGGAGGCCACCAGCCGCTACCTCGCCCGCGACCTGGGCAAGCAGAACATCCGCTGCAACCTCGTCTCCGCGGGCCCGCTCGGCTCGATGGCCGCCAAGTCCATCCCGGGCTTCAGCGAGCTGGCCTCCGTGTGGGACAACCGCTCCCCCCTGGAGTGGGACCTCAACGACCCGGAGCCGGCCGGCAAGGCCATCGTCGCCCTGCTGAGCGACTGGTTCCCGAAGACCACCGGCGAGATCGTCCACGTCGACGGCGGCCTGCACGCCATCGGCGCCTGACCTCCCGGCCCGGCCTCTCCTACGGCGTCGACGCCCCGTTTCCCGCACCGCGCGGGGAGCGGGGTGTCACCCGTTCGGCCCCTCCGGCCGGGCGGGGGCAGGCCACAACTGCGCACTCTTGATTACGCGTTCACCACGCGATTCCCTCCCCAGCACTGCCGAGGAGGTTCCCCTTGTGCGCCTGTCCCGCAGCCTGGCCCCAGTGACCGTCGCCATCGCGCTCGTCATCTCCCTGGCGTACGAGGCGATGCCCCACGCACGCGTGGAGGCCCGAAAACCGGCCCCATCCCAGCTGTTCGGCGCCGACTGCCGCACCGCCGTCCACGGCTCGCACGTGATCGCGTACTGCCACAACCCGTACCCCCGGACCGACCGCGTCAGCCTGCACATCGAGTGCGACCGCTGGTGGGACATCGACAGCGACGGCATTGCGACCGACGCGGGACCGGCGCAGACCGTACGGCTCACCGGCCGCTGCTGGGAGGACGTCCGCGCGGTGTGGGTCAGCCACCAGAAGCGGGCGAGCTGAGCCTCCCCGGGCGGCACACGAACGGATAGCCCGCGGCCTCCTCGGCGGCCGCCTGCGCGTCACCCGTGCGGATCGCGTCCACCAGCCGCGTGTGGTCCATGTACGTCTCCGGAGTCAGCGCCTCGCCGACGTCCGCGCGCAGCCACTCCCGCAGCACCTCGCCCAGGTCGGCGTACATCGCCGTCATGACGTCGTTGTGGGAGGCCGCCACCACGGCCATGTGCAGGGTCGCGTCGGCCGTCACGAAGGCCTCCGTGTCGCCCGATGCCCAGGCCTCCTCCCGTCGTACGAGGAGGGTGTCCAGCTGCTTGAGGTCCTTCTCGGTGCGCCGCTCGGCCGCCAGCTGCGCCGCCGACGACTCCAGCGTGGAGCGCAGTTCGGCGATGTGCCGGGGGTCGGCGTCCGCGAAGCGGCGGTGCATCACGCCGGCCAGCTCGCTCGTCGCCACGACGTACGTGCCGGAGCCCTGGCGGATGTCCAGCAGGCCGTTGTGTGCGAGCGCGCGGACGGCCTCGCGGACCGTGTTGCGGGCGACCCCGAGCTGCTCGACCAGCTCCGGCTCGGTCGGGATCCGGGAGCCGACCGGCCACTCGCCCGAGGTGATCTGGTTCCGCAGTGAGGCGATGACCTGCTCGGACAGCGCCGAACGACGGGGATGGCTCAGGGGCATGGCACACCTTCGCATGTGCGGGGCGGGAGCGGGCCACCCGGGGATGGACAACCAATCATCCCATGATTCTATGATGGGCAGCATGGCAAGCGAGGAAACCCGGACAGTGAAGTCCACGACGAACGTCAGCAGCTCCGCCGCGAGCGACTCCCCGGCGCCGACAGGGAAGCAGACCGGGAAAGCGGCCACGCACGCGTGGACGACGCGTCTCCTCGTCGTCGGCATCGTGCTGGCCGCGCTGAACCTCCGCCCCGCCATCACCAGCCTCGGCGCCCTCCTCGAAGAGGTCCGCGACGGGCTCGGCATGAGCGGCAGCGTCGCCGGACTGCTCACCTCCGTACCCCCGCTCTGCTTCGCCGTCTTCGGCGTCATGGCCCCGCGCCTCGCCCGCCGCTTCGGCCCGGCCGCGGTGGTCTGCGCGGGCATGGTCCTCATCACCGCGGGCCTGCTCATACGGCCCTACATAGGCGGTACGGCCGGCTTCCTCGTCGGCAGCGCCCTCGCGCTCATGGGCATCGCGGTCAGCAACGTCCTGATGCCGGTGATCGTCAAGCGCTGGTTCCCGGACCGGGTCGGCTCGATGACCGGCCTCTACTCGATGGCCCTGGCCCTCGGCACCTCCGCCGCGGCCGCGGTCACCGTGCCCATGACCGATGCCCTGGGCGGCAGTTGGCGCTCCGGCCTGGCCGTGTGGGCAGCGCTGGCCGCCGCCGCCGTACTGCCCTGGATCGCTCTCGTACGACACCGGGAGGCACCCTCCGGACCGGAGGCGTCCGGGGTGCGGCGCCCCCGCGCGCGGGAGGCCGGGTCGACGCAGCCGGTGCTGCGGATCACCCGTAGCCGTACCGCATGGGCGCTCGCCGTGTTCTTCGGGCTCCAGGCCACCGCCGCGTACATCACGATGGGGTGGATGGCGCAGATCTTCCGGGACTCGGGGGTCTCCGCGGGCACCGCCGGGCTGCTGCTGGCCGTCACCATGGTGATGGGCGTACCCCTGGCCTTCGTCATCCCGCGCCTGGCCACCCGGCTGCCCCGGCAGGGCCCGATCGTGATCGCGCTCGGCGTCTGCGGCCTCGCCGGATACGCGGGCCTGTACCTCGCGCCGGCCGGCGGCGCCTGGGCCTGGGCCGTGCTGCTCGGCATCGCCAACTGCTCGTTCCCGCTGGCCCTGACGATGGTCGGGATGCGGGCCAGGACCGGTGCGGGCGTCGCCCAGTTGTCGGCCTTCGCGCAGAGCACCGGGTATCTGATCTCCATCCCGGGGCCGCTCCTGGTCGGCGTGCTCTACCAGCACAGCGGCGGCTGGGGACTGCCGATCGCCCTCATGGCCGGCCTCATGGTCCCGCAGATGGCCGTGGGCGTCCTCGCGGGCCGCAACCGTACGGTCGAGGACGAGGCGGCCCGCTGACCCGGCCCCGGGGGACGTGGCGCGGGCGGCGGGTGCGAGACTGGCCGTATGCCAGTGCTCGACCCGAACCCCCAGAACGGTCAGAAGAAGATGCTGCTCGTCTTCGGCTCGTTCTTCGCCATCTTCATCGTGATCGCCATCATCGCGACGATCGCGTCGCCCTGACGGTCGCTTTTCCGTGACCGTGCGAGTGCCTCCGCGGGCCGATGGTGGGGTTGTCCCCACCATCCCCTAGGGGGTGAGGCTCAGGGTCAAGTGGGTGGATCTCCGGATGGGTTGGGGGCCGCGCGTTCCGTAACTTCGATGGTGTGACCGCGAGAAGCGGATCGCGGACCACTCGGAGACCAGCGGAGGCATCCATGTCGGCCCCTACGCACACCCGGCCCCACCCGGCGACCACGGGCGGCGTCGACATCAGGCTGCCGTGGTGGGCCCTCGCCCTGCCGGCGCTCGCGTTCGTCGTGCTGCTCGTGATGATGCTCAACCCGACGGACGCGCAAGCGGCGGCCTCGGACCCGATGATCACCCATTTGTTCGAGCGCGTGCAGCAGCTCATAGCCCGCTGAGCACGGGCTGAGCATCCGCGGAGCCGCCCCGTCAACTCCCTGCGCCCTGTGGCCTGTTTCATGCGAAGCTGGATCCCATGAGCGTCGCAGAACCCCGCAGGATCGTCCTCTTCCGGCATGCGAAAGCCGACTGGCCCCAGGTCACCGATCACGAGCGGCCGCTCGCTGAGCGGGGCCGCCTGGACGCGGCCACCGCCGGAAGCAGGCTGGCCGACACCGGCATCCCCTTCGATCTGGCCCTCTGCTCCACCGCGGTCCGGACCCGGGAGACCTGGAAGCTCGCCGTGCACGAGCTCGCGCACCGGCCGAAAACCGTCTACGAGGAGCGGCTCTACGACGCCTCGCCCGGCGAGCTGATCGCGGTGCTGAACGAGACGCCGGACGACGCGCGGAACGTGATCCTCGTCGGCCACAACCCGAGCGTGCAGGGCCTGTCCGAGACCCTCCCCGGTGCGGAGACCGGCGCAGAGACCGGTGCGGACGCCAGCGCGGGCAGCGCTGAGGCCCGCGAATGGCTGAAGCAGCGCGGGTTCGCGGCCGCCGGTTTCGCCGTGCTGTCCTTCACCGGTTCCTGGAAGGCGCTGGAGCCGGGCGTGGCCACGCTGGACGACTACTGGGCGCCGTCGGAGTAGTCCAGGCAGCCGGAATCGACCGTGCACGACAAGGGGCCCGGCACCATGTGGTGCCGGGCCCCTGAAGGTGGCGTAGACCGGACCGGGACGAGTCCCCTGGTCCGGGATCAGAACTCTGGTGCGGGATCAGTCCTCGTCGTGCGTGTCCGCGGCCTCGACCTCTTCGCGGGTGACGCCCAGCAGATACAGCACGGTGTCGAGGAACGGCACGTTCACCGCGGTGTGCGCGGCCTCCCGTACGACCGGCTTCGCGTTGAAGGCGACGCCGAGGCCGGCCGCGTTGAGCATGTCCAGGTCGTTGGCGCCGTCGCCGATCGCGACGGTCTGCGCGAGCGGTACGCCCGCCTCGGCGGCGAAGCGGCGCAGGAGCCGTGCCTTGCCCGCGCGGTCGACGATCTCGCCGGTGACCTTGCCGGTCAGCTTGCCGTCGACGATCTCCAGGGTGTTGGCCTGGGCGAAGTCGAGCCCGAGCCGGTCCTTGAGGTCGTCGGTGACCTGGGTGAACCCGCCTGACACGACGCCGACTTGGTAGCCGAGCCGCTTGAGCGTACGGATGAGCGTGCGGGCGCCGGGTGTCAGGCGCACCTCGCTGCGCACCTTGTCGACGACCGAGGCGTCCAGCCCCTTCAGCAGGGCCACGCGCGCGTGCAGGGACTGCTCGAAGTCCAGCTCCCCGCGCATCGCGGCGGCGGTGACCTCGGCGACCTCGTCCTCGCAGCCGGCGTGCGCGGCGAAGAGTTCGATGACCTCGTCCTGGATGAGCGTGGAGTCGACGTCCATGACGACGAGACGCTGGGCCCGCCGGTGCAGCCCCGCCGCCACGACGGCGATGTCGACGCCGAACGTCGCCGCGTGGGTGACGAGGGCGGTGCGCAGGGGCTCGGTCTCCACGCCGGAGACCGCGAACTCGACTGCCGTCACGGGGTACTTGGCGAGCCGGAAGATACGGTCGATGTTGCCGCCGGCCCGGGTGATACGGGCGGCGATCGCGGCGGTGGACTCCGCGGTGAGGGGGTGGCCGAGGACGGTGACGAGTGAACGTCCCAGTCCACGCGGCCGGTTGTCGCCGAGGCCGGAGATGATCTCGGCCTGCATCTTCATCGACTCGGCCCAGCTGTGCACGGTGGCCCGCAGAGACCCTTCGAGCCCGGCTGGCGGCGGCGTCACGAGTGCGCACAGCACCATCCGGCCACGTGTGACGACCTGCTCGATGTCGACCACGTCGACGGAGTAGGCGGCGAGGGTGTCGAAGAGTCCGGCCGTGATGCCCGGCCTGTCCTTGCCGAAGATCTTGACGAGGAGAGTGGGGACGTCAGAGGTCTGCGAAGCGCTCATGGTGTACCCACCGTATCCGGCACGGAGTGCCTTATGCCGCAGAGGTCCGCCCAGCGGACACGGAACAGTGGGTGTCGGGTCGGTGGCGCGAACCTTACGGGGCGATCACGGAGGGGCGGGATGGCGGTCAGGAGTGGGATGTGGGCGGTCGTGAGACGGCCTGGGGTGGTCGTGACACGGCTGAGGGGCGGTCAGGAGACGCGCTGAGGCGATCGCGGTGGGGCGCGGTGCCGATCAGGAGTTGGCCGGTCGTCGGGCGAGGGGCAACTGGGTACGGCACTGGACGCGGGGATACGGCCGGACGGGTGGGGCGTTGGGCTGCTGGGCTGCGGATCACCGGCGTCCCTTGGGCCTCCCGGGAGGAGGCGGCGACGGTGGTGGGGGAGGCGGCGGAGGTTGCTGCCCGCCGTCCGAGTCGTCCTCCGGCCAGTCCCGCGAACGTGACCCGGGTCGACGCCGGGGCGGCCGCGACGGTGGCTCGTAGGACTGGGCCATGGTCGGAGCGCCGTACATGTCGGCGGGCGGCGAAGGGGTGCCGGGCGGCCGCGGGTCGTCGTAGGGGCGAGTGCCGTCGTCCGGCGGGACGGCTCCCGGCGGCTGCGAGCGTCCGGGGTACGGGCCGACTCCACCCGGCCCTACGGCTCCGGACCCCGGACCAGCCCCGAACTGCCCTGCGTTTCCCGGGGGTTGAGGGGCACCGGAGGGCGGCCGACCACCTTCCTGCGGCGGCCGCGCGCCCGGCGGCCACACACCCTCCTGAGGCGAGCCCGCGTCCGGTGGCCGCCCTTGTCCGCGGAACCGAGCCCCACTGCCCGGTCCTGCACCACCCGGCCCCGGCCCCGGCCCCCTAGGCCCTGTCCCGTCCCCCTGCCCAGGCGACTTCCTCCGCGGCCACGCTTCACCAGGCGGCGGTGGCCTGCCGTCCTCCGGTTGCCGTAGCTCGTCGGGCAGTTGCAGATACGGGTTGGTCGCGGGGTTCGGCGCACGGTAGGGCGAGCTCGGCACGTAGGGCCCCGAGCCCCCGGCGGTCTCCGCAGGCTGCGCGTGTTCCGGATAACCCGGCTGGCCCGCCTGCCCCGGAGCCCAGGAATCCGGCCCCGGCCCGGACGTGGACCCTGACCCCGTCCCCACCCCCGGAACCGGAACTCCCTTCCCCAAGTCACCCAGTGCCAGCCGCGAAGCCTGCCGCCCCGCAGCCCCGGTCGCGAACGCGAGCAGCCCCCCGAGACCCCCCGCCCCCGCACCCCACACCGCACCCAGCAGCAACGCCATGCCCAGATGCCCGTGCAACTCGATCCCCGCACCGAACGCGTCGAACCCCAGCACCGACAGCGACGCGTCCACCGACACATCCGTCAGCCAGGCCAACAACGGCAACGCCAGCGCGGTGACGACCCCCAGCCGCACGGCACACCGCCCGGCAAAACCGAGAGCACTCCCGCGCCCCGCCGCACTTGTCCCGGCGCCCACGCCCAGAGGCGTCCGCACCCCCGTCAACACCCCCGCCAGCAACATCATCAGCGCCGCAGCGACCCCCAACAACCAAACGCGCCCGTCCAGTTCGGCCAGTCGCCCCAACGTCACCGGCTGATCGGACTTCGCGCTCAGGAGTTGGTCCAGCGGATGCGGAAGCAGCTTCGCCAGTTCGCCCGTCGCCTTGCCGTCCCAGGGGACGAACAGGCCGATCGGAATGCCCAGCCAGACCCCGTTGGGCGCGCCCAACAGCGCCGCGCCCGCGATGCGTTTCGGGTGATCGTCACCGATCGCCGCGTACGCCGCCGCCGCGAGCCCCGCCGCCACCGCGACCAGCAGCACGGTGACGAGGGCGGACGCGGCCGGGCGTACGACCCGGTGGACGGCCTCCCAGCCGCGGGGGAGAGGGGTACGGCGGGACGCGAGCAGGGCGATCAGCAGGATGCCGGCCGACCAGCCCAGGCCGCCCAGCAGCGTCGGCGCCGTGTCGACCGTGAAGCCGACCGCCGCCTTCGCCTTGACCAGGTCGCTGATCTTGCCCGGCAGCAGCCCGCCGATGTCACCGATGTCGCCGAGGCCGGGGATGCTCACCCCGCCGCTGCCGCCGCCGCCCGTCAGCTTGTCGAGGCCCAGCTTGCCTCCGTCGATCGTGATGACGTCGTGGCCCGCCCAGGCCAGCCCGCCGAGCATCGCCACGAAGAGCGCGATCACCGAGCCCGCGCGCGCGACGAGTTCGGCCGGGGCGATCACAACTCCGGCCGCCCGCAGGGACCGTAGGAAGAAGTACGAAAGAAGCAGTGCTCCCACCAGGCTCACGCCCAACGGTGTGATCGTCACGGCCGTGGTCGCCTGGGCGCCGGTCAGGCCGAAGGCGGAGACGTCGCCGGTCGGGGTGACCGACCCGCCCGCACCGAGGGCGACCACCGCCGCGGTCATGGGCCCGAGCGAGCCCGCCGTGTCGGCGCCCAGCAGGTGCAGGCCGAGTGCGGCCGTGCCCGCCATCCCTATCAGCGCCCAGCTCACCGCGGCGATCGCGGACAGCAGGACGTCACCCCAGGGCACCCTCGTGTCGTAGTTCGCCGTCCTGACACTCGTCGCTGAGCTCATGGCAGACCCCCCGATCCGCGGCGCGGTGCGGACACCACGCATGTCCCCCTCGCGTGGATTACCACTCTCCGGGTCGGTTTCAACCCCGTCAACGGAACCGGCGGATGCGTACCGGCGTGGTCTTCACAAGGCCCGACTTTCGGTCAGGGGGTGCAGCCTGAAATAGTTCCCGACGATGTTCGCCATCCCTAGACTCCCTGTGATGGGGGTAACTCGGGGGACTACTCAGTGGGGCATGGAGTGCCGGAACTCGTACTGGAATTGAATGGACGGACCTGGACGCTCGACGCGTCCAGGCCCTACACCCTCGGACGTGATCCGCAGGGGGACGTCGTGGTCGACGACGCCAGGGTCTCCTGGCGGCACGCCACGATCAGCTGGAGCGGCCGGAGTTGGGTGATCGACGACCACGGCAGCACCAACGGCACGTTCGTGCAGGGCCAGCGCATCCATCAGATGGAGATCGGCCCGGGCTCGTCCGTGTATCTGGGCAACGCGACCGACGGCCCGCGGCTGGGCCTGTCCGGCGCCGCGGCCTCCGTGGCCACGCCGCAGGCCCAGCCGCAGCAACAGCCGTACGCGGCACAGGGCGCGGGCCCCGGCTGGGCGCAGGCACCGCAGCAGCAGGCGCCGCAGCAGACGCCTGAGCAGCAGCGTTTCCAGCCGCCGGCCGCCTCGCAGATTCCGCAGCAGTCGGGACCCGGTGTCGGCGCGGGGGCGCCGCCGGTCTACGGCGACCGCAGCCCGACCACGTTCCACCAGTTCTCGCTGGACCGTGTGATGCGCATCGGCCGTGCGCTGGAGAACGAGTTGGTGGTCTCCGACCTCCAGGTCTCGCGCCACCACGCCGAGTTCCACGCGACGCTCGACGGCCGCTTCGAGATCCGCGACCTCGGCTCGCACAACGGCACGTACGTCAACGGCCAGCCGATCACCAAGGGCGGCTCGGCGCTGCTCGGCCCGAACGACATCGTCGGTGTCGGCCACTCGACGTTCCGCCTGGTCGGGGACCGGCTCGAGGAGTTCGTCGACACCGGTGAAGTCTCCTTCTCGGCGCGGCACTTGACCGTCGAGGTCGACGGCGGCAAGCAGATCCTGAAGGACGTCTCCTTCGGCGTACCGGAGAAGTCGCTGATCGCGGTCATCGGCCCGTCGGGCTCCGGCAAGTCGACCCTGCTCAAGGCGCTCACCGGCTACCGGCCCGCCAACCAGGGCGACGTCCTCTACGACAACCGGAACCTCTACAAGCAGTTCGCCGAGCTGCGCCAGCGCATCGGTCTGGTCCCGCAGGACGACATCCTGCACAAGGAACTGACCGTCAAGAAGGCCCTCAAGTACGCGGCCAAGCTGCGCTTCCCCGCCGACACCACCGGCGCCGAGCGTGAGGCCCGTATCGACGAGGTGCTGCGCGAGCTGAAGCTCGACATCCACAAAGAGAAGAAGATCACCTCCCTCTCCGGCGGCCAGCGCAAGCGCGTCTCGGTTGCCCTGGAGCTCCTCACCAAGCCCTCGCTGATCTTCCTGGACGAGCCCACCTCGGGCCTCGACCCGGGCATGGACCGCGATGTCATGCAGCTGCTGCGCGGCCTCGCCGACGACGGCCGCACGGTCCTCGTCGTCACCCACTCCGTGGCCGAACTGGCGATCTGCGACAAGCTGTTGGTGATGGCTCCGGGCGGCAGCGTCGCCTACTTCGGCCCGCCCGAGGAGGCACTGAACTTCTTCGGCTACGACACCTGGGCCGATGTCTTCTCCGCTTTCGAGAACTACCGCGACTACGACTGGGCCGGGCGCTGGAAGGGCTCGCAGCACTACCAGATGTACGCCGCGGACATCGACGCGATTGCTCCGCAGTCCGTACAGATGCCGCCGATGCAGGCGATGAAGCCGCCGAAGCCGCAGGGCTGGATGTCGCAGTTCGTCACGCTCGTGCGCCGTTACGTCGGGGTGATCGCCTCCGACAAGGGCTTCCTGGCCCTGATGGTGATCCTGCCGGCCGTCCTGGGCGCGGTGAGCCTGCTCATCGACTCGGGCAACAGCCTGCTGCCCAACCCGCCCCGGGCGAACGGCACCATCATCCCGAACGGCACGGCCACCACGGTCCTGCTGATCCTCGCGGTCGGCGCCTGCTTCGCCGGCGCGGCCAACTCGGTCCGCGAGCTGATCAAGGAACGGGTCATCTACGAGCGGGAGCGCGCCACCGGCCTGTCCCGCTCCGCGTACCTGATGTCCAAGGTGTTCGTGCTCGGTGTGATCACCGCGCTGCAGGGCCTGATGGTCGGTGTCATCGGCTTCGCCAGCCGGGAGATCCCCAAGCAGGGCCTGGTGCTCGGCAGTCAGACCATGTTCGAGCTCTGCATCCCGATCATGGGTCTCGGTTTCACCGCGATGATGTTCGGCCTGATCATCTCCTCGCTGGTGAAGACGGCCGAGAAGACCATGCCGCTGCTGGTGATGTTCGCGATCATCCAGGTCGTGTTCACCGGCTGCCTGTTCACCCTGAACGGCGCGGTCGGCGTCAACCAGTTCTCGTACCTGATGCCCTCGCGCTGGGCGGTCGGTGCCGCGGGCGCCACGCTGGACTTCAACAAGATCAGCCCGCCCAAGCCCGGCGACAGCGCCGACCCGCTGTGGGAGCACACCGTCGGCGCCTGGGGCATGGACATGGCCGCCCTGATCGTCCTTGGCGTGATCTGCGGCTTCTTCGTGGCCCGCTTCCTGCGCCGCCACGAGCCCGAGGTCATGCGCAAGTAGTTCTTCCTGTACGACGCCGAAGGGCGGCACCCCTCACACGGGTGCCGCCCTTCGGCGTCGATACCGAGACCCAGAGGTCCGCCGGAGGCCTCGGTACGCGTCTCAGTACGCGCTGTTGACGTTGTCGATCGAGCCGTACCGGTCGGCCGCGTAGTTCGCCGCGGCGGTGATGTTGGCGACCGGGTCGTAGATGTTCGTCGAGGTACCGGAGACGTGGTACGCGTTGAACGTCGGCTGGATGACCTGGAGCAGACCGATCGACGGGGTGCCGTTGACCGCGTTGACGTCCCAGCCGTTGACGGCGCTGGGGTTGCCCGAGGACTCCCGCATGATGTTCTTGTACAGGCCGTTGTACGAGCCCGGGATGCCCTTCTGCTTCATGATCGCCAGGGCGTGGTTGATCCAGCCGTTGAGGTTGTTGGCGTAGGTCGTCGCGGCGACGGGCTGGATCCTGACGCGCTCGCTGGAGCGGCTCGCGGCCTTCTTGGCCTTGCGCGCGGCCTCCGCCTTCTTCTTGGCGGCTGCTTCGGCGGCGGCCTTCTTCTTCGCGGCGGCGTCCGCCTTGGCCTTCGCCGCCTTCGCCTTCGCGTCGGCCTTCGCCTGGATCGCCTCGGTCTTCACACTGGCACCGGCGAGCTGGTCGGTGACGCTGGCCTTGACGCCCTTGATGGGCTCCGAGCTGTACGCGACCTTCGTCGAGGTCGCGGCGTCGCTCGTGATCGTCCCCGCGTCGCTGGGCACCGCGGAGAAGGCGAGGGCGGCGGCGCCGAGCGTGGCGACACCGGCGAGCGCGATCTTGTGCTGCTTCGTCAGCTTGTTCAGCTTGGTCAGGCGACTATGACCAGGAGTGTTCGAGTTCTTGGGCATGGCGGATGGACCTCTTCGAATTGCGCGGAGGTCGCTCACCGTCCGGCGGGGACGCGGGTGCTTCCGGCACAAACGCCGCGGAACGGAATCCGCGGCGCTGAGCGACGGCTGCAATTCTTAGCGGCCGCAAAATCCCCTGGCAAAGGTGTGACGTACGATCCCGGGTAGTTGACCGGTCCAGGGCAAAACGGGACAGACGGGACCGTCTGTCCCGCTCAAGTGGGGCGCCCATATCTCCTATGTCCGCTAGTACGTGATCTGCGCCCTATGTTCGGGCTCACATCGGCCGCGCCCCGACCTCACCCGCAGTTGCGGGAGCAACGCGCCGCGTGAGGGTCCTCCTCCGGGAGGATGAGGTGCACGTCCCCGAACTCGTGCCACAGGTAGAGCCCGCGCAGTGCCTCCTCATAACTGCGGCCCACGGCGGCCCGCCCGGCGACCGCCTCCAGCATCAGCAGATGCGAGGCCTCCGGCTCGTGCAGCCCCGTCAGCAGCCCGTCCACCACCCGCACACCCCGCTCCGGCGTCACGACGAGATCGGTCCACCCCGCACGCGCGCGTACGACCCCGTCGTCCCCGGCGGCCGACTCGACGGCCCGCACGGCGGTGGTCCCGACCGCGATCACCCGCCCGTCCCCGGCCCGGGCCGCGTTGATCAACCGGGCCGACGTCTCCGACACCGCGAACCGCTCCGGATACGGCGGCTCATGCACCTCGGCCGACGCCACCCCGGTGTGCAGGGTGATCGGCGCGAACTGCACCCCCCGGCTCACCAGCTCCGCCACCAGCCGCGCGGTGAAGGGCCGAGCCGCACTGGGCATCTCCGCACTGCCCGTCCCGTCCTCCGTGGGCAGCGAGAACACCGTCTGATAGACCGAGAGCGGCTGATCGCGCTCCGTATAGGAGTAACGAATGGGCCGCCCGTGCTCCCGGAGCAGTACGGCCACGCCGGGCTCCGGCGTTTCTGGACGCGACACCCCCGCTCCTGACACCCGCCCCCACCACAACCGCTCACCCCGCCCGCTCAGCGGCTCCTCCAGGACCAGCCGCACACCCCCGGGCAGCCGCACCTCCACGCCGGCCGGGCCGCCCGCACGCGCACGCGTGGTGCCCTTCCCGTCCGGCTCCCGCAGCTCGACCGCCCACCGCCCGTCATCGCCCCGCGTGGAGAAATGCACCACCACGCGTGCGTGCCCGATCCACCCGTCCACCGCCGCGGCGAGCGTCGGTGACGTGTTCACCACCAGCAGATCCCCGGCCCGCAGCAACCGCGGCAGCTCCGCGAACACGTGATGCGACACCTCGGTACCCCGCGACACGAGCAGCCGTACGGCATCCCGGTCGAGCCCCGGCCCGCGCTGTTCGGCGGGCACACGCGCGGACAGCTCCTCCGGGACCCGCACGGCCACTGTCATCGCTCCTCCAGGAGGGCCGGCGCACCGTAGCGCCCGCTCGCCGGACGCTCGTCCAGCAGCCGCAGGAACGCCGGCACCACGGAAGTCGGCGACGGCCGGGGACCGTCGTCGTCCGGTACGGCCGCCGCGTACAGGTCCGTGCCCATGTCCCCGGGGTCGACCGCCCACACCCGCAGCCCGGGTTCCTCGGCGCCGAGCACGGCCGCGAGATGGTCGAGGGCCGCCTTGGACGCCCCGTAGCCGCCCCACGTCTCGTACGCTTCCGCCGCCGCGTCCGAGCTGACCGCGATCACCGCACCCGCCCGCGAGGCCCGCAGCAGCGGCAGCGCCTCCTGGACCAGCCCGAGGGCGGCCACCACGTTCACCTCCAGCGCCCGCCGCAGCCCGTCCAGGGTCAGCTCCTCCAGGCGTACGAGCGGCTCGGCGCCCAGCGCGCTCGCGTTGCTCACGACCAGGTCGACGCCGCCCAGCTTCCCCGCCGCGGCCACCAGCTCGGCCCGGTGCGCGGCGTCCGTGACGTCCCCGGGGACGGCCTCCACGCGCGTGCCGTACGCGGCGACGGCCACCGCGGCTTCCGTGAGCACCCCCTCGGTCCTGGCGTCGAGCACCAGATCCCATCCCCGCGCGGCCAGGGCCTCGGCGAGTGCCCGCCCCAGCCCCTTGGACGCCCCCGTGATGATCGCTACCGACATGACACACACGTCCCCTCGTCCACTACGCCTCCGTCGGCGTGCCCCCAACGTAGGAACGGGACCGCCCCCGCCGCGTCGGACGTCGGCCGCAGTCCACCGGGGCCCTTCGCCCTAGGTCCACCGGACCAGACGACGGCCGCCACCAGCCCGATCCGCGGTGTCAGACCCCGCCGGTACCGTGAGGACATGAGTCAAGGTCCACGGTCCGGCCTCGCGGCGGTGAGTTCCGCGCTGCTGGCCATGAGCAGGCACCTTGAGGTGCGCGACGTCCTCAAGACGATCGTCGCCTCGGCCCGAGAGCTGCTCGACGCGCAGTACGCCGCGCTCGGCGTGCCCGACGACCACGGCGGCTTCGCCCAGTTCGTGGTCGACGGCGTCAGCGACGCCCAGTGGAAGGCCATCGGCCCGCTCCCGCGCCAGCACGGCATCCTCGCCGCGATGCTGCACGAGGCCAAGGCCGAGCGCCTCGCGGACGTCCGCAAGGACCCCCGTTTCGAGGGCTGGCCCTCGGCCCACCCCGAGATGTCCGACTTCCTCGGCCTGCCCATCCGCGACGACGACGAGGTCATCGGCGCCCTCTTCCTCGCCAACAAGAACTGCCCCAAGCGGGACGGCAGTTGCGGCTTCACGGAGGACGACGAGGAACTGCTCTCGATCCTCGCCCAGCACGCGGCCATCGCCCTCACCAACGCCCGCCTGTACGAGCGCAGCCGCGAGCTGACCATCGCGGAGGAACGCTCCCGCCTGGCCCACGAACTGCACGACGCGGTGGCCCAGAAGCTGTTCTCGCTCCGCCTCACCGCGCAGGCCGCCGCCACCCTCGTGGACCGCGACCCCTCCCGAGCCAAGGGCGAACTCCAGCAGGTGGCCGCGCTCGCCGCCGAGGCCGCCGACGAACTGCGAGCCGCAGTCGTCGAGTTGCGCCCCGCCGCCCTCGACGAGGACGGGCTGATCGCCACCCTGCGCACCCAGATCCAGGTCCTCGACCGCGCCCACACCGCACGCGTGACCTTCACGGGCCGTGCCTTCCGCGCCGTGCCCGCCGCCCAGGAAGAAGCCCTGCTGCGCGTCGCCCAGGAGGCCCTGCACAACGCGCTGCGGCACTCCGGCGCGGACCACGTCGCCGTGACCCTGGAGCGGCGTGGCTGCGGAGCGGTCCTCCGGGTCACCGACGACGGCAGCGGCTTCGAACCCCAGTCGATCCGCCGCGCCGGACGCCACCTCGGCCTGGTCTCCATGCGGGACCGGACGAACGGCGTCGGCGGCACACTGACCGTGGAATCGGCGCCCGGAAAGGGCACCACGATCGAGATGGAGGTTCCCGGTGGCTGACCCGATCAAGGTGCTCATCGTCGACGACCACCAGGTCGTCCGCCGGGGCCTGCGCACCTTCCTGGAGGTGCAGGACGACATCGAGGTCGTCGGCGAGGCGGCCGACGGCGCCGAAGGAGTCGCCCGCACCGAGGAGTTGAAGCCCGACGTCGTCCTCATGGACGTCAAGATGCCGGGCATGGACGGCATCGACGCGCTGCGCAGACTCCGCGAACTCGACCTCCCCGCGCGCGTGTTGATCGTCACCAGCTTCACCGAACAGCGCACGGTGATCCCCGCCCTGCGCGCGGGCGCCGCCGGTTACGTCTACAAGGACGTGGACCCGGACGCCCTGGCCGGTGCCATCCGTTCCGTGCACGCGGGCCACATCCTGCTCCAACCCGAGGTCGCCGGCGTCCTGTTGTCCCAGGAGGAGTCCAACTCGGGCCAGGGGAGAGGCGGTTCGCTCACGGAGCGGGAGCGCGAGGTGCTCGGCCTGATCGCGGACGGCCGCTCCAACCGCGAGATAGCCCGCACCCTGGTGCTCTCCGAGAAGACGGTCAAGACCCACGTCTCGAACATCCTGATGAAACTCGACCTGGCGGACCGCACCCAGGCCGCCCTGTTCGCCGTACGCCACGGTCTGACGCGGTGATCTGAGCGAGGTGGTCCGGCGCGGTGATCGGACGAGGTGGGCGGGGTGCGGCGGCAACACGGAGCGTCTCGTTCCGGGCTGAGATTCATACCGTCGTGGGAATGTCCCTCGAATGGCGCATCCTTCGTGGATCTCCACCGTTCTCCAGTGCGTGCCGCGGCGCCTGCCGCGGTGATCGCTAGGAGGACTCAGAAGTGAAGAACCTGAAGAAGGCAGCGGCCGTGACGATGGTGGCCGGCGGGCTGGTAGCCGCCGGTGCCGGGCTGGCCTCCGCCGACGGCCTGGCGAACGGCCAGGCCGCCGGTTCGCCCGGCGTCGGCTCGGGCAACGTCGTCCAGGTCCCCGTGCACGTCCCGGTCAACGCGGTCGGCAACAGCGTGAACGTCATCGGCGTCCTGAACCCCGCCTTCGGCAACCTGGGCGTCAACCAGTGACCCACGTCGCCGCGCGACAGTGACCTCCGGCCTCCCAGGGCGCTCCCTGGGAGGCCGGTCTGCTCGTCACCTGGTCACCTGGTCGGCTTGTCGCGCCAATGATCCGAACGGGCAGTCAAACGCGGATGTCCGTGCCGTTTCCGCCTTCCCCCGCGTTGATCAGCGCACGACCCGCGGCCGGGTCGGTCACGCAATCGCAGGAGGAACGCTTCCCATGAACATCGCCAAGAAGGCCGCTGTGGCCCTCACCGTCGCCGGTATCGCCGCCGGTGCCTCCGCCGGTGCCGCTTTCGCCGACGCCGGTGCCGACGGCGCGGCCGTGAAGTCCCCGGGTGTCGGTTCGGGCAACACCGTCCAGGTCCCGGTCCACGTCCCCGTCAACGTCGTCGGTGACAGCGTCAACGTCATCGGCCTGCTGAACCCCGCGTTCGGCAACAACGGCGTCAACGACTGACGTCCACACCACTGAAGAGGGGCCCCACGAGTCAACGGCGACTCGCGGGGCCCTTCTTCTGTAGACCGCACTTCTCTGTTGCCGGTAACTCTCAGCCCGCCCGGCGTTTGAGGACGAGGCCCCTTCAGGGCCGAAGCTGGGGCCTGGGGGCGGCAGCCCCCGGAGACGCCCACACCAACACCGGGCAACCAGCGCGACGGAACACTCAGCGCACCCCCTTCTCCCGCTCCTCCACAACGGAGTTGTACGCCGCGACCTGCGCCCGCCGAGCCGTCCGCTCCACCGGCCGCAACGCCTCCGCCCGCGCCCCCATCTCGGACGCGCTCACCGCACCCCCGGGCCCGTTCTCGTAAGCCACGGAAACCAACAACCCCACCCGCTGCGCCAGCTCCAGCACCCGCACCGCCCGCGGCGGATACCCCGGCGCCAACACCTCCCGCCCCCGCTCCGCCCGCGCGCGATAAGCGTCGACCGCCGCCTCGGCCACCGGCCCCGACCCGGCGACATCGAGCCGCGACAACACCGCCGTCGCATCCCGCAGCGCCTCCGCCAGCTCCCGCTCCGCCTCCCCGAGCGAGGGCACATCGGCGGGCGGCGCCTCCCGCACCGGCAGGCAGTGCCAGACGACCTCGACATGGACGTCACCGGCGGGACCGGCCTCGTACACCTCGGGAACGAGGCCGAGCGGGACGCCGTAGCAGATCACCGCCTCCTCGGCGTCGAGCGCCCGGGCGTTGAAGTCGGGCGGGCCGCTCAGCCCCAGGGGGTGTCCGGGGGTGGGCAGCGCCACCCGCAGTCCGGTCACCCCGAGGGCGCGCAGCCGCCCCAGCGCGAGGGTGAGTCCGACGGGTGCCGACTCGCCCGGCAGCCCCTCCACCCGGTGCACGGCGTCCTCGCCCACGATGGCGAGCACGGCGTCGTCGGGTGAGACAAGCCCGGCCAACAGGGCATTTCCCCAGGCGGCGAGGCGTCCTGAACGTGGTTCCGAAAGCATGCCCTCCACCCTAAGGACCGGACCGATGGAATGGACCGCCCGGCCGGTGGCGTAGATTTCTTCGAGGGCTGCGCCTACCGGCGCACGCGACAGCCGAGACAGGCCGACGATGCAATGGGAGACAGCGCGCTCATGAGCGATGTTCTGGAGCTGGAGGACGTAACCGTGGTCCGGGAGGGCCGGGCTCTGGTGGACCAGGTCTCCTGGTCGGTCAAGGAGGGCGAGCGGTGGGTCATCCTCGGCCCGAACGGCGCCGGCAAGACCACGCTCCTGAACGTCGCGTCCAGCTACCTGTTCCCCAGCAGCGGCACCGCCACCATCCTCGGCGAGACCCTCGGCAAGGTCGACGTCTTCGAACTGCGCCCCCGTATCGGCGTCGCCGGCATCGCCATGGCCGAGAAGCTCCCCAAGCGCCAGACCGTCCTTCAGACCGTCCTGACCGCGGCCTACGGCATGACCGCCGGGTGGAACGAGGACTACGAGGACGTCGACGAGCAGCGCGCCCGCGCCTTCCTCGACCGCCTCGGCATGAGCGACTACCTGGACCGCAAGTTCGGCACCCTCTCCGAGGGCGAGCGCAAGCGCACCCTCATCGCCCGTGCCCTGATGACCGACCCCGAGCTGCTCCTCCTCGACGAGCCCGCCGCCGGCCTCGACCTCGGCGGCCGCGAGGACCTCGTACGCCGGCTCGGCCGCCTCGCCCGCGACCCGATCGCCCCCTCCATGATCATGGTCACGCACCACGTCGAGGAGATCGCCCCCGGCTTCACCCACGTCCTGATGATCCGTCAGGGCAAGGTCCTCGCCGCGGGCCCGCTGGAGCTCGAACTCACCGCCCGCAACCTGTCGTTGTGCTTCGGTCTCCCGCTCATCGTGGAGCAGGTCGGCGACCGCTGGACCGCACACGGTCTCCCCATGGCCTGAACTGCCTTGTAAGAAGCGGGTGTAGGGACATATGCGCCCTGTCCGTGACGGGACCCGCAGCCCTACCATTGACCATGTGAACGACATCGGCGCATGGGTGTGGTGGCTCGTCGGCGCGGTAGCACTCGGGATTCCCCTCGTGGTGACCGCGATGCCGGAGTTCGGCATGCTCGCCGTGGGCGCCGTAGCCGCCGCCGGGACCGCGGGAATCGGCGGGGACCTCGTCGTCCAGGTCCTCGTCTTCGCCGTCGTCTCGGTCGCGCTCATCGCGGTCGTACGGCCCATCGCGAACCGGCACCGCTCCCAGCGGCCCCAACTCGCCACCGGAGTGGACGCGTTGAAGGGCAAACAGGCCGTCGTCCTGGAGCGCGTCGACGGCTCCGGCGGCGGCCGGATCAAGCTGGCCGGAGAGATCTGGTCGGCCCGCTCGCTCGACACCGACCGCGCCTACGAACCGGGCCAGGAGGTGGACGTCGTGGAGATCGAGGGAGCCACCGCGATCGTCATCTGACCTCGCGGAACTCAACCGATGACCTCGCAGGACACGACTGGTGACCTCGCGGGTCTCAACTGAACCGAACAGCACACGAGTTGCGTGACGGTCTGACAGACTCGACCAGCAAGATCTTCAACAACCATAAGATCTTCCGAAAGCGCCGAGGCGGAGAAGGGTACGGGGAGCACGATGGAACCGGTCATCATCGTCTTGATCATCCTGGTGGTGTTGGTCTTCATCGCTTTGATCAAGACGATCCAGGTCATCCCGCAGGCAAGTGCCGCGATCGTGGAGCGGTTCGGCCGCTACACACGGACACTCAACGCGGGACTCAACATCGTCGTCCCGTTCATAGACACGATCCGAAACCGCATCGACCTGCGCGAACAGGTCGTGCCGTTCCCGCCGCAGCCGGTGATCACCCAGGACAACCTGGTCGTCAACATCGACACGGTCATCTACTACCAGGTGACGGACGCGCGGGCCGCGACCTACGAAGTGGCCAGCTACATCCAGGCGATCGAGCAGCTCACGGTCACCACGCTCCGCAACATCATCGGCGGCATGGACCTGGAGCGGACGCTGACCTCCCGCGAGGAGATCAACGCGGCCCTGCGCGGAGTCCTCGACGAGGCGACGGGCAAGTGGGGCATCCGGGTAAACCGCGTCGAGCTCAAGGCGATCGAGCCCCCCACCTCCATCCAGGACTCGATGGAGAAGCAGATGCGCGCCGACCGTGACAAGCGCGCCGCGATCCTCACCGCGGAGGGCACGCGCCAGGCCGCCATCCTCACCGCCGAAGGTGAGAAGCAGTCCCAGATCCTGCGCGCCGAAGGTGAGGCCAAGGCCGCGGCCCTGCGCGCCGAGGGTGAAGCCCAAGCCGTCCGTACGGTGTTCGAGGCGATCCACGCGGGCGACGCCGACCAGAAGCTCCTCTCCTACCAGTACCTCCAGATGCTCCCGAAGATCGCCGAAGGCGACGCCAACAAGCTCTGGATCGTCCCCAGCGAGATCGGCGACGCCCTCAAGGGCCTCTCCGGCGCGATGGGCAACATGGGCCCGTTCGGCGGAGGTTCGGGCAACGACGGAGGCAACTCCGGCAACTCGGGCGGCAATTCGGACCGCCAACGCCGAGAAAAGCCGTCCATCGACTGACCGGCCTGTTCTACGACACTGGGGCCCACCTCCCGCGGGAGGTGGGCCCCAGTTCTGCTCACGTGCCCTACGCGGCCGGCTGAACCAGCCACTCCGGCAGCGCGTCGAAGTCCTCGGTCCCCAGCGCCAACAGCATCGCGTCCGCGGGCGTCGGCTCGAACGGCTGCCGCAGCAACGGCATCCCGGCCTGCTCCGGAGTCCGCGCCGCCTTGCGGTGGTTGTCCTCCGCGCACGACGCCACCGTGTTCAGCCAGGAGTCCTGACCGCCCTGCGCCCTCGGCACCACGTGGTCGACCGTCGTCGCCCGCCTGCCGCAGTACGCGCACCTGTGCCGGTCGCGGACCAGCACACCGCGCCTCGACCACGGAGCTTGTCTTCGGAACGGCACCCTGACATACCTGCACAACCGGATCACCCGGGGGGCCGGTATATCGACCTCGGCTCCGCGCATACGCAGTTCGGGGTGGGCCTGCTCGACGACAGCCTTGTCCTGCAGCACCAGAACGACGGCTCGATTCAACGTCACCGTCGACAGCGGCTCGAAGCTCGCGTTCAGCACCAGCGTGTCCCGCATCCAGCCCACCTCCCATGTGCAACCGGCCCACCGCGCGGCGGGCTTGGATCAACTCTGGCCGGGCACGCCGAGATGGACAACGCAATAAAAAATGCCCGCCCCTGATCAATTCCATGACCAGAGGCGGGCAAACGTTCCATGAACGTCAGTCTTCGGCAGGCACTTCGTACTCACCGATCAGCTGGGCACGCGCCAGCGTGTGGAACCGCAGGTTGAAACCGACGACCGCCGGAGAAACGTCCGAGTCCGGACCAAGTTTCTCCGCATCCACGGCGTACACCGTGAACACATAACGGTGCGACCCGTCCCCGGGCGGCGGCGCGGCACCGCCGAAGTCCTTCGACCCGTAGTCGTTCCGCACCTGTACGGCGCCCTCAGGCAGCCCCTCGAACTTGCCGCTGCCCGCACCCTCCGGAAGCTCGGTCACCGAGACCGGGATGTCGAACACGGTCCAGTGCCAGAACCCGCTCCCCGTAGGGGCGTCCGGGTCGTAGCAGGTCACGGCGAAACTCTTGGTCTCGGGCGGGAAGCCCTCCCACCGCAGCTGCGGTGAGGTGTTGCCGGCCGCGTAGACCTGAGCGTCCTTGAGCGCGGCCCCCGGCTCGACGTCGTCGCTCGTCACCGTGAACGACGGCACGGGCGGGTGGAAGTCATGGGGGAGCGGCCGCCGCTTGAGCTCGGTCACCTCGGTACCTCCTGATCGGTTTCTTCAGTGGGTACCGAGCCTAGAACCAGCTCCGCTTGCTGCCGACCTCGGACAGCCACTGGTTGAGGTACGCCGCCCAGTCCGTCCCCTGGAAGTCGTGCAGACCGACCTGGAAGGACCGGAAGGTGTCACTGCCCTCGCTGAACAGGCCGGGCTTCTTGTCCATCTCCAGGATGACGTCCATCGCGTTCTCGTCGGCCACGAAGCTCAACTCGACCTGGTTGAGACCGCGGTACTGCGACGGCGGCTGGAACTCGATCTCCTGGTAGAACGGCAGCTTCTGCCGGGTTCCCCGGATGTGACCGCGCTCCATGTCCGCGTTCTTGAACCGGAAGCCCAGCCGGATGAAGGCGTCCAGGAGAGCCTTCTGCGCCGGCAGCGGGTGCACGTTGACCGGGTCGAGGTCACTGGAGTCCACGGCACGAGCGATCGCCAGCTCGGTGCTCACCCCGATGTGCATCCCCCGCAGCGACTGACCGTCGATCATCGTGATCGGCGTCTCCCAGGGGATCTCCAGACCGAACGGCACGTTGTGCGCGGCCCCAGCCTGCAGCTCGAAGGCGCCGCCCAGCCGGACCTTCGTGAACTCGATGTCCTGCTTGTACTCCTGGTCACCGCTCTCGACCTCGACCTTGGCCTGCAGCCCGACCGAGAGCCCCTGGATCTCCTGGGCGACGGAACCACCCTGGATCCGCACCTCGCCCTGGACGACCCCGCCCGGAACGACGTTGACCTCGGTCAACACCGTCTCCACCGAAGCCCCGCCGGCCCCCAGGCTCGCGAGCAGCTTCTTGAACGCCATGACTCTCCCTTTACGTATGGACCCTTGATCCCTACAAACGCGAACCGACCGCGCCCGGTTCCGCGCCACACCCTGGCAAGCGGACGGAACCTTGACCACCCCTTGGCCCAAGCGGGCCTGGACTACGCTCGGACGCCATGATCGCGCCCCCGGACCGTATGCCACTCCCCAGAGAGTTCTTCGACCGCCCTGTATTGGAGGTCGCCCCCGACCTCCTGGGCCGCATCGTCGTCCGCACGACCCCCGACGGCCCGATCGTCCTGCGCATCACAGAGGTCGAGGCCTACGACGGCGGCAACGACCCCGCCTCACACGCGTATCGCGGCCCGACGGCCCGCAACGGTGTGATGTTCGGTCCGCCCGGGTACGTCTACGTCTACTTCACCTACGGCATGTGGCACTGCATGAACCTGGTGTGCGGTCCCGAGGGCACGGCGAGGGGGGTCCTGCTCCGCGCCGGCGAGATCGTCGAGGGCGCCGAGCTGGCCCGCAAACGTCGACTCTCGGCCCGAAATGACAAAGAACTGGCCAAAGGCCCCGCCCGCCTGGCCACCGCCCTGGACGTCGACCGCTCCCTGGACGGCACGGACGCGTGCACCACGGGCGAGACACCCTTGAGGATGCTGGCCGGTACACCCGTCCCCTCCCATCAGGTAAGCAGCGGTCCCCGCACCGGAGTGTCCGGCGAGGGCGCGGTCCACCCGTGGCGGTTCTGGATCACCAACGACCCTACGGTTAGCCCATATCGGGCCCATACGCCGCGACGTCGGCCAAGTTGACGCGTCTTGGCAGGGTGCGTAATGTAGCCCGAGCCGCTTGACCCGGGTACGGCAATCGCCTGCAGCCGGAAGCGGCCAACCCACTACTTACGACTCTCCCTCGCTGAGGGCGCATTCGGCGTGCCTGCATGCCTGAATTCGAACTCGCGGAACTCGATTATGAGTTGCCGAGGGGATCGGCTAACGTAGTGAATGTCGAAAGGCCGACAGGCGAAAGCCCAAAGCCCTTGACAATCCCCGCCGACAGGGAATCGAGACCGGAAACGGTCTGATAGAGTCGGAGACGTAAGACCGAAGGGAAAAGCCCGGAGGAAAGCCCGAGAGGGTGAGTACAAAGGAAGCGTCCGTTCCTTGAGAACTCAACAGCGTGCCAAAAATCAACGCCAGATATGTTGATACCCCGTCCATCGGATTCTTCCGGTGGCGAGGTTCCTTTGAAGAACACATACAGCGAGGACGCTGTGAACGGTCGGGCTTATTCCGCCTGACTGTTCCGCTCTCGTGTATGCGAACCGGATTACCGGTAAACATTCACGGAGAGTTTGATCCTGGCTCAGGACGAACGCTGGCGGCGTGCTTAACACATGCAAGTCGAACGATGAACCACTTCGGTGGGGATTAGTGGCGAACGGGTGAGTAACACGTGGGCAATCTGCCCTGCACTCTGGGACAAGCCCTGGAAACGGGGTCTAATACCGGATAATACTCCTGCACTCATGTGTGGGGGTTAAAAGCTCCGGCGGTGCAGGATGAGCCCGCGGCCTATCAGCTTGTTGGTGAGGTAATGGCTCACCAAGGCGACGACGGGTAGCCGGCCTGAGAGGGCGACCGGCCACACTGGGACTGAGACACGGCCCAGACTCCTACGGGAGGCAGCAGTGGGGAATATTGCACAATGGGCGAAAGCCTGATGCAGCGACGCCGCGTGAGGGATGACGGCCTTCGGGTTGTAAACCTCTTTCAGCAGGGAAGAAGCGCAAGTGACGGTACCTGCAGAAGAAGCGCCGGCTAACTACGTGCCAGCAGCCGCGGTAATACGTAGGGCGCAAGCGTTGTCCGGAATTATTGGGCGTAAAGAGCTCGTAGGCGGCTTGTCACGTCGGGTGTGAAAGCCCGGGGCTTAACCCCGGGTCTGCATTCGATACGGGCTAGCTAGAGTGTGGTAGGGGAGATCGGAATTCCTGGTGTAGCGGTGAAATGCGCAGATATCAGGAGGAACACCGGTGGCGAAGGCGGATCTCTGGGCCATTACTGACGCTGAGGAGCGAAAGCGTGGGGAGCGAACAGGATTAGATACCCTGGTAGTCCACGCCGTAAACGGTGGGAACTAGGTGTTGGCGACATTCCACGTCGTCGGTGCCGCAGCTAACGCATTAAGTTCCCCGCCTGGGGAGTACGGCCGCAAGGCTAAAACTCAAAGGAATTGACGGGGGCCCGCACAAGCAGCGGAGCATGTGGCTTAATTCGACGCAACGCGAAGAACCTTACCAAGGCTTGACATACACCGGAAAGCATTAGAGATAGTGCCCCCCTTGTGGTCGGTGTACAGGTGGTGCATGGCTGTCGTCAGCTCGTGTCGTGAGATGTTGGGTTAAGTCCCGCAACGAGCGCAACCCTTGTCCTGTGTTGCCAGCGTGCCCTTCGGGGTGACGGGGACTCACAGGAGACCGCCGGGGTCAACTCGGAGGAAGGTGGGGACGACGTCAAGTCATCATGCCCCTTATGTCTTGGGCTGCACACGTGCTACAATGGCCGGTACAATGAGCTGCGATACCGTGAGGTGGAGCGAATCTCAAAAAGCCGGTCTCAGTTCGGATTGGGGTCTGCAACTCGACCCCATGAAGTCGGAGTTGCTAGTAATCGCAGATCAGCATTGCTGCGGTGAATACGTTCCCGGGCCTTGTACACACCGCCCGTCACGTCACGAAAGTCGGTAACACCCGAAGCCGGTGGCCCAACCCCTTGTGGGAGGGAGCTGTCGAAGGTGGGACTGGCGATTGGGACGAAGTCGTAACAAGGTAGCCGTACCGGAAGGTGCGGCTGGATCACCTCCTTTCTAAGGAGCATCTAGGCCGCCAAACATTGTTTGGTGGTCCAGGGCCATTACGTCGGCAGATGTTCGACGGTGGTTGCTCAAGGGTGGAACGTTGATTATTCGGTGTCGCCGCTCATTTCGGGCTGCAAGTACTGCTCTTCGGAGCGTGGAAAGCTGACCACGAGTGACGGGAACACCGGGCACGCTGTTGGGTGTCTGAGGGCACGGCCGAGAGGCTGCCTTCAGTGCCGACCCCGGTAAAGCATCGCGTGAGTGGTGTGTGACGGGTGGTTGGTCGTTGTTTGAGAACTGCACAGTGGACGCGAGCATCTGTGGCCAAGTTTTTAAGGGCGCACGGTGGATGCCTTGGCACCAGGAACCGATGAAGGACGTGGGAGGCCACGATAGTCCCCGGGGAGTCGTCAACCAGGCTTTGATCCGGGGGTTTCCGAATGGGGAAACCCGGCAGTCGTCATGGGCTGTCACCCTTGCCTGAACACATAGGGCAAGTGGAGGGAACGCGGGGAAGTGAAACATCTCAGTACCCGCAGGAAGAGAAAACAACCGTGATTCCGGGAGTAGTGGCGAGCGAAACCGGATGAGGCCAAACCGTATACGTGTGAGACCCGGCAGGGGTTGCGTGTACGGGGTTGTGGGATCTCTCTTTCACAGTCTGCCGGCTGTGAGACGAGTCAGAAACCGTTGATGTAGGCGAAGGACATGCGAAAGGTCCGGCGTAGAGGGTAAGACCCCCGTAGTCGAAACGTCAACGGCTCGTTTGAGAGACACCCAAGTAGCACGGGGCCCGAGAAATCCCGTGTGAATCTGGCGGGACCACCCGCTAAGCCTAAATATTCCCTGGTGACCGATAGCGGATAGTACCGTGAGGGAATGGTGAAAAGTACCGCGGGAGCGGAGTGAAATAGTACCTGAAACCGTGTGCCTACAAGCCGTGGGAGCGTCGCGCATCAAGTTTACTTGGTGCGTCGTGACTGCGTGCCTTTTGAAGAATGAGCCTGCGAGTTTGCGGTGTGTTGCGAGGTTAACCCGTGTGGGGAAGCCGTAGCGAAAGCGAGTCCGAATAGGGCGGTTTAGTAGCGCGCTCAAGACCCGAAGCGGAGTGATCTAGCCATGGGCAGGTTGAAGCGGAGGTAAGACTTCGTGGAGGACCGAACCCACCAGGGTTGAAAACCTGGGGGATGACCTGTGGTTAGGGGTGAAAGGCCAATCAAACTCCGTGATAGCTGGTTCTCCCCGAAATGCATTTAGGTGCAGCGTCGTGTGTTTCTTGCCGGAGGTAGAGCACTGGATAGGCGATGGGCCCTACCGGGTTACTGACCTTAGCCAAACTCCGAATGCCGGTAAGTGAGAGCACGGCAGTGAGACTGTGGGGGATAAGCTCCATGGTCGAGAGGGAAACAGCCCAGAGCATCGACTAAGGCCCCTAAGCGTACGCTAAGTGGGAAAGGATGTGGAGTCGCAGAGACAACCAGGAGGTTGGCTTAGAAGCAGCCACCCTTGAAAGAGTGCGTAATAGCTCACTGGTCTAGTGATTCCGCGCCGACAATGTAGCGGGGCTCAAGCGTACCGCCGAAGTCGTGTCATTCCAGTAATAGGGCCAACGCCTGCTGGGATGGGTAGGGGAGCGTCGTGTGCCGGGTGAAGCTGCAGCGGAAGCTAGTGGTGGACGGTTCACGAGTGAGAATGCAGGCATGAGTAGCGATACACACGTGAGAAACGTGTGCGCCGATTGACTAAGGGTTCCTGGGTCAAGCTGATCTGCCCAGGGTAAGTCGGGACCTAAGGCGAGGCCGACAGGCGTAGTCGATGGATAACCGGTTGATATTCCGGTACCCGCTGTGAAGCGTCAAACATCGAGCATCGTGATGCTAAGGCCGTGAAGCCGTTCCGGACCCTTCGGGGAATGGAAAGTGGTGGAGCCGCCGGCCCAAGCGGTTAGTAGGTGAGTGATGGGGTGACGCAGGAAGGTAGTCCATCCCGGGCGGTGGTTGTCCCGGGGTAAGGGTGTAGGACGAGTGGTAGGCAAATCCGCCATTCATTAAGTCTGAGACCTGATGCCGAGCCGATTGTGGTGAAGTGGATGATCCTATGCTGTCGAGAAAAGCCTCTAGCGAGTTTCATGGCGGCCCGTACCCTAAACCGACTCAGGTGGTCAGGTAGAGAATACCGAGGCGTTCGGGTGAACTATGGTTAAGGAACTCGGCAAAATGCCCCCGTAACTTCGGGAGAAGGGGGGCCATCACTGGTGATCGGATTTACTCCGTGAGCTGGGGGTGGCCGCAGAGACCAGCGAGAAGCGACTGTTTACTAAAAACACAGGTCCGTGCGAAGCCGTAAGGCGATGTATACGGACTGACGCCTGCCCGGTGCTGGAACGTTAAGGGGACCGGTTAGTCACTCTTCGGGGTGGCGAAGCTGAGAACTTAAGCGCCAGTAAACGGCGGTGGTAACTATAACCATCCTAAGGTAGCGAAATTCCTTGTCGGGTAAGTTCCGACCTGCACGAATGGCGTAACGACTTCTCGACTGTCTCAACCATAGGCCCGGTGAAATTGCACTACGAGTAAAGATGCTCGTTTCGCGCAGCAGGACGGAAAGACCCCGGGACCTTTACTACAGTTTGATATTGGTGTTCGGTTCGGCTTGTGTAGGATAGCTGGGAGACTGTGAACTCTGGACGCCAGTTCAGGGGGAGTCGTCGTTGAAATACCAGTCTGGTCGTGCTGGATGTCTAACCTGGGTCCGTGATCCGGATCAGGGACAGTGTCTGATGGGTAGTTTAACTGGGGCGGTTGCCTCCTAAAGAGTAACGGAGGCGCCCAAAGGTTCCCTCAGCCTGGTTGGCAATCAGGTGTTGAGTGTAAGTGCACAAGGGAGCTTGACTGTGAGACCGACGGGTCGAGCAGGGACGAAAGTCGGGACTAGTGATCCGGCGGTGGCTTGTGGAAGCGCCGTCGCTCAACGGATAAAAGGTACCCCGGGGATAACAGGCTGATCTTCCCCAAGAGTCCATATCGACGGGATGGTTTGGCACCTCGATGTCGGCTCGTCGCATCCTGGGGCTGGAGTCGGTCCCAAGGGTTGGGCTGTTCGCCCATTAAAGCGGTACGCGAGCTGGGTTTAGAACGTCGTGAGACAGTTCGGTCCCTATCCGCTGCGCGCGCAGGAACATTGAGAAGGGCTGTCCCTAGTACGAGAGGACCGGGACGGACGAACCTCTGGTGTGCCAGTTGTTCTGCCAAGGGCATGGCTGGTTGGCTACGTTCGGGAGGGATAACCGCTGAAAGCATCTAAGCGGGAAGCCTGCTTCGAGATGAGTGTTCCCACCCCCTTGAGGGGTTAAGGCTCCCAGTAGACGACTGGGTTGATAGGCCGGATCTGGAAGGCGGGTAACCGCTGGAGGTGACCGGTACTAATAGGCCGAGGGCTTGTCCTCAGTTGCTCGCGTCCACTGTGTTAGTTCTGAGACAACGAACAGTTGTCGGCTAGAGCTTGAACCACACAACAGAAAAGTGTGCTTGTTCGCTCGAAACCATTAGGGTTTCGGTGGTCATAGCGTGAGGGAAACGCCCGGTTACATTTCGAACCCGGAAGCTAAGCCTTACAGCGCCGATGGTACTGCAGGGGGGACCCTGTGGGAGAGTAGGACGCCGCCGAACAATATTTGGAGGACCCCTGGTCCCAGCGTTCACGCTGGGACCAGGGGTCCTTTTGTTTTTCCAGAAACTCTCAGAAACATAGTTCGGAGCGCGCCGGCTAGCCGGCTGCGCGAGAATGACTTGCGGTACCGAAGACAGGAGTCACCGATGTCCACCAACTCTCCCGAGGACCGACCCGAGCGCGAGGAGCGGCGACGGGACAGTGGTGACCGCGGCGACCGTGGCGGGTACCGCGGAGGCCCGAGCCGTAGCAACGATCGAGGAAACGACCGCGGCGGCAGCGGCGATCGCGGTGGCTACGGCCGTCGTGACGACAACCGTGGCGGAGCGCCTCGCCGCGATGACCGTGGCGGTGCCAGTAGCGGGGGCGGTGGCGATCGCGGTGGTTACCGTGGCCGTGACGACCGTTCCGCCGGCCCGCGTCGGGATGACCGTCCCACAGGTCCGCGCCGTGACGACCGGCCCGCCGGCCCCCGCCGTGATGACCGTGGCGGTGAGCGCGGAGGGCGTCCCGGTGGTTTCCGTCGGGACGACAACCGTGGCGAGCGGCCCGCGTTCCGGCGTGATGACCGGAGCGACAACCGTGGCGGTGAGCGTCGCGACGACAACCGTGGCGATCGTGGTGGCTTCCGTCGCGATGACAGCCGTGGCGAGCGTCCGCCGTTCCGACGTGACGACAACCGTGGTGGCGGTGGCGGTTTCCGGCGTGACGACAGTCGCGGTGAGCGTCCGCCGTTCCGGCGCGATGACCGCGGCGACAACCGTGGTGAGCGTCCTGCCTTCCGGCGTGACGACGACCGCGGTGACCGCGGCAGCTACCCCCGCCGAGACGACCGTCGCGATGACCGCCGTAGCGACGACCGTGGCAGTGGCGACCGTGGTGGGTTCCGCGGGCGGGACGACCGTTCCGCGGCTCCGCGTCGGGATGACCGGCCCGCCGGCCCCCGCAGTGATGACCGCGGCGGCGATCGTGGTGGCTTCCGTCGCGACGACAGCCGTGGCGAGCGTCCGCCGTTCCGTCGCGACGACCGCGGCGACAACCGTGGTGAGCGTCCGCCGTTCCGTCGGAACGACCGCAGCGACAGTCGTGGTGAGCGTCCGCCGTTCCGGCGCGATGACCGCGGCGACAATCGCGGTGAGCGTCCTGCCTTCCGGCGTGACGACGACCGCGGTGACCGCGGCAGCTACCCCCGCCGAGACGACCGTCCGTCCGGGCCGCGTCGTGATGATCGCGGTGGTGAACGTCCGGCCTTCCGTCGGGATGACAACCGTGGTGAGCGTCCGCCGTTCCGGCGTGACGACCGCGGCGACAACCGTGGTGAGCGTCCTGCCTTCCGGCGTGACGACGACCGCGGTGACCGCGGCAGCTACCCCCGCCGAGACGACCGTTCTGCCGGCCCGCGTCGGGATGACCGTCCCGCAGGTCCGCGTCGTGACGACCGCCCGTCGGGTCCCCGTCGCGATGACCGAGGTGGCGAGCGCGGAGGCCGTCCCGGAGGGTTCCGTCGGGACGACAGCCGCGGTGAGCGGCCCGCGTTCCGCCGTGACGACGAGCGCGGTAGCTACCCCCGTCGCGATGACCGGCGTGACGACCGTCGAGGCGACGACCGCCGTGGTGGCGGCAGCCAGTTCCGTGACGAGCGGGAGCGTGACCGTGAGCCGATCAAGCGGCTGCCGATCCCCGAGGACGTCACGGGCGAGGAGATCGACAAGGACGTACGGCAGGAGTTGATGAGTCTGCCGAAGGGGCTCGCCGAGGACGTCTCGAAGAACCTGGTGATGGTCGCCCGGCTCATCGACGAGGACCCCGAGAGTGCCTACGCCTACTCCAAGATCGCCCTGCGACTGGCGTCGCGCGTCGCCGCCGTACGTGAGGCGGCCGGGTTCGCCGCGTACGCGAACCAGAAGTACAGCGAGGCGCTGGCCGAGTTCCGGGCCGCGCGGCGGATGACCGGCAGCGTGGATCTGTGGCCCGTGATGGCCGACTGCGAGCGTGGGCTCGGGCGGCCGGAGAAGGCGCTGGAGATGGCCGGTGCCGCCGAGGTGCACAAGCTCGACAAGGCCGGCCAGGTCGAGATGCGGCTCGTCGCGGCCGGTGCCCGGCGTGACATGGACCAGCTCGACGCGGCCATCGTCACCTTGCAGAGCCCGGAGTTGGCCTCGAACACCGTGCAGCCGTGGACCGCGCGACTGCGGTACGCCTACGCCGACGCCCTGCTCGCCGCCGGGCGTGAGGGCGAGGCGCGGGAGTGGTTCGCCAAGGCCGTGGAGTCCGACAAGGACGGCAGCACGGACGCGTCGGACCGGCTCGCCGAGATGGACGGGGTCGAGTTCGTCGACGCGTTCGTCGAGGACGATGACGAGGACGACACCGAGATCGAGATCGGTGCCGAGGCTGAGGTCGACGACGAGGTTGAGCCCCAGGACGACGTCTCCGTAGTCGACGAGTTGGACGACGAGGACGAGGACGACGACATCGAGGTCGACGAGGTCGACGAGGTCGACGAGGTCGAAGCCGCGGCCGAGACCGTGGAAGACGTCGTCAAGGAAGATGTCCTTCTTAAAGAAGACGACGACAAGAACTGACCTGCGTCAGTGACAAGGGCGGGACCCCAGCACCTGGGGTCCCGCCCTTTCCCGTTTGCGGAGTTGGTGGCCGTCTCTCAGACGTCCAGTGCCCGCAGCACCAGTCCCGACGCCGGTTTCGGGCCGAAGGACGTCGACTTGCGGGGCATCGTGACGCCCTGGCGGGCCAGGTCGCGTACGACCTCCTCGCGGACGGGGTGCATCAACACGGCCGTACCGCCGTCGCGTTCGGCCTTGCGGACCGTGGCGGCGGTGTCGTGGATGTAGGCGATGCGGGCCGGGTCGTCCTCGGGGATGAGCCAGACGTGGTCCAGGAGTGTGGCATGCAGGACTGTGGCGTCCAGGGTGCGCCAGGCCGCGGGGTGGTCGGCCGGGATCGTACGGGCCAGGAGGTCCGGGTCCGGGTGGTCCACCAGGTGGAAGGCGCCGTCGCCCGCGAGGAGGAAGGCGTTGCCCGCGCAGGCCGCGTCGGCGAGGGCCTCCAGGGCTTCCTGGAGCGGGACTTCCAGGTGCTGTACGCGGAACAGGCCGTCCAGGGACGACAGCGCGTCGGCCACCGGGACCCCGTGCAGGAGGCGGTGGATCGCGCGGACGCGGAGCGGGTAGCGGGCCGTGTCGACGAGGAGGACCAGGCCGTAGTCCCAGGGGCTGGGGGAGGGGTGCTCCGCGCGTAGACGTCGATAGGTCGCCCAGCGGTGGTGGCCGTCGGCGATCAGGGCCTGGTGGTGGGCCAGGTCCTGCTGGATGCGGCCCAGGTCGGTGGGGTCGGTGACCGACCAGAGGCGGTGGCTGTAGCCGTCCTCCGTGGTCGTCGACAGGAGTGCGGGGGCCTCGGCGATGCGCTCGACCACCGTCGTCGTGTCGGCCGGTGTGCCGTTGCCCCGGTAGGTCAGGAGCAGGGGTTCGAGGTTCGCGGAGGTGGCGCGCATGAGGGCCGCGCGGTCCGCGACCACGTGCGGCATGACGTCCTCGTGCGGCAGGACCACGCCCTCCGACGGGTCCGACAGGCGCAGCGCGCCGATGACGCCACGCTGCAACAGGCCGTCGCCGTCGCGCTGTTCGTAGACGTACAGGCCGGGCTCGGGGTCGGTGGTGAGGACTCCCTCGGAGAGCCAGCGGCGCAGGGTGTCGGCGGCCTGTTCGTTGCGGGCGCTGGGGGTGGTGGCCTGCGGGAGGATCAGCCGGACGATGTTGTGCGGGTCGGCGTCCTGGAGGTGGTGCAGACCGTCGGGGCGTACGACCACGTCGTACGGTGGGGACGTCACGGCGGCCAGGCTGCCGACCCGGTCGGGGTCGTAGCGAAGGCCTCGGAACGGGGTGAGTTCCAGGCCTCGGCGCTCCGTTGCTTCCGGGTGACCTGCGGTGTTCATCCCGGCATCGTACGTGTGTCAGTGGCATGCGGGATGATCGGGTGAAAGCGATCGAACGAGGAGCGATGTGGAATGAGCCAGAGCGTCAGGACGAGCCCCGACGGCAGTGGCCGGGCCCTGAGCGAGGCGTATGACACGGCGCTGCTCGACCTCGACGGGGTGGTGTACGCGGGGGGCAACGCGATCGCCCATGCCGTCGACTCGCTCGCCACCGCCCGCGCGGGCGGCATGCGTCTCGCCTACGTCACCAACAACGCGCTGCGGACGCCGGACGCGGTGGCCGAGCATCTCACCGAGCTGGGGATACCGACCGGGCCCGATGACGTCATCACCTCCGCGCAGGCCGTCGCCCGGCTGATCAGCGAGCAGGTGCCGGCGGGCTCCCGGGTGCTGGTGATCGGCGGCGAGGGGCTGCGGGTCGCGCTGCGCGAGCGCGGGCTCGAGCCCGTCGACTCGGCCGAGGACGATCCGGTGGCGGTCGTGCAGGGGTACGGCGGCCCGGACTTGGCGTGGGGGCGGTTCGCGGAGGCCTGTTACGCGATCGCGCGCGGGGTGCCGTGGTTCGCGTCCAACACCGACCTGACGATCCCGAGCGCGCGCGGCATCGCGCCGGGCAACGGCGCGGCGGTGGAGGTCGTACGGATAGCGACCGGGGCCGAGCCGCAGGTGGCGGGCAAGCCGTTGCCGCCCATGCACAAGGAGACGATCCTGCGGACGGGCGCCGAGCGGCCGTTGGTCGTGGGGGACCGGCTGGACACGGACATCGAGGGGGCGTTCAACGGGGATGTGGACTCGCTGCTCGTCCTGACCGGTGTGACCGACGGCGCGCAGTTGCTCGCCGCGCCGCCGCAGCACCGGCCGACGTACGTCGACGCCGATCTGCGCGGCATGCTCACCGGGCAGCCCGAGGTCACCGGGGCGGGAGACGGTTTCCGGTGCGGGGGCTGGACGGCCACGGCGGGCCGCGACCGGCTGGAACTCGACGGTGAGGGCGAGCCTTTGGACGGGCTCCGGGCGCTCTGCGCGGCGGCCTGGACGGCGGCGGGGGACGGTTCCTGCACGCTGGACGGGGAGAAGGCGCTGGCGCGACTGGGGTTGTGACGCGGGGGAGGCGGGGACTCGGCTCCGGGGCCCTGAACGGCGGTGAGGCGGGACGCGGCCTCCGGATCGCATGCGAGGGTAGGCTAACCTAACCTCGTGTTGGTCGATAGTCCCCCAGAACAGCGCGCGGAAACCGCCCCCGCGCCCCCAACCCGCCGGGCGATACGTGTCCTTGGGCTCTTCGCCTCCGTGGCGCTCCTGGTCCTAGTGGCTCTGGCGAGCATCGCGATCGGCGCGAAATCGCTGCCGTTGGGGGATGTGTGGCACGGCCTGTTCCATGACTCGGGGACGTACGCGGACGTCGTGGTCGGCGACCGGATATCCCGTACGGTCCTCGGGCTGCTCGCCGGTGCCGCCCTCGGCCTGTCCGGCGCGGTCCTCCAGGCGCTCACCCGCAACCCCCTCGCGGACCCCGGCCTGCTCGGCATCAACGCCGGCGCCTCGGCCGCGGTCGTCACCGCCATCACCTACTTCGGTGTGACCTCGCTGAGCGGCTACGTCTGGTTCGCCTTCGCGGGCGCGGCCGTCGTCGGGGCGCTGGTCTGGTTCCTGGGCGGCAGCCGGGGCGCCACCCCCGTACGCCTCGCGCTCGCCGGCACCGCGATCAGCGCCGCGCTCTACGGCTATCTCCAGGCCGTCATGATCATGGACGACGCGGCGCTCTCCAAGATGCGCTTCTGGACGGTCGGTTCACTGGCCTCGGCCACCGGCTCGACGATCACGCAGGTCGCGCCGTTCTTCGTGGTCGGCACGATCGTCGCCCTGCTGCTCGCCCGGCCGCTGAACGCGGTGGCGATGGGCGACGACACCGCTCGCGCCCTCGGCGCCAACCTCAACCGCACCCGGGCGCTCGCCATGCTCTCCGCGACCGTGCTGTGCGGCGCGGCGACCGCAGCCTGCGGCCCGATCGTGTTCGTCGGCCTGATGGTGCCGCACGTGGTCCGCTCGTTCACCGGCCCCGACCTGCGCTGGATCCTGCCGTACGCCACGATCCTGTCGCCCGTGCTGCTGCTCGGGGCCGACGTCCTGGGCCGGCTGATCGCGCGGCCCGCGGAGCTTCAGGTCGGCATCGTCACCGCGATCATCGGCGGCCCGGTCTTCATCTATCTCGTACGACGGCGGAGGACGGCCCAGCTGTGAAGGCCCAACGAATCTCCGCCGCCCGTGTTCCCGCCCTCCGTACGCGGGCCGTACGGACCGGCGGCGGTCTCTCCCTCCGCTTCGACCCCCGTGCCGTCACGGTCGTCGTCCTGCTCCTGGTGTGCGCGCTCGCCGCGAGTGTCGTGCTGATCGGTACCGGGGACTTCCCGATCCCGGCCGGTGACGTCCTCAAGACGCTGTTCGGGGGCGGTGACGCGGGGCAGGAGTTCATCGTCAACGAGCTGCGGCTGCCGCGCGTCCTCGTCGGGCTGCTGGTCGGGGCCTCGCTCGGGCTCGGCGGTGCGCTGTTCCAGTCCATCTCCCGCAATCCGCTGGGCAGTCCGGACGTCCTCGGCCTCTCGCAGGGGTCGACGGCCGGGGCGCTCGTCATGATCGTGCTGTTCTCCGGCAGCGCGACCGCCGTCACCCTCGGGGCGCTCGTCGGCGGTCTGGTGACCGGGATCGCGATCTATCTGCTCGCCTGGAAGCAGGGGGTGCACGGATACCGGCTCGTCCTGGTCGGCATCGGCGTCTCCGCCGTAGTCACAGCGGTCAACGGCTATCTCATCACCAAGGCCGACCTCGTAGACGCGGCCCGCGCGGTCGTCTGGATGACGGGCTCCCTCAACGGCCGTGACTGGACCCAGGTCTGGCCCCTGCTCGGGCTCTGCGCCGTCCTGCTGCCGCTGGTCCTCGCCAACGCGCGCGGGCTGCGGATGATGGAGATGGGCGACGACGTGTCGTACGCCCTCGGGGTCCGCGTCGAGCGCGTACGGCTGCTGCTGATGGTGGCCGCCGTGCTGCTCACCTCGGCCGCGACCGCCGCCGCCGGACCCGTCGGCTTCGTGGCCCTCACGGCACCGCAGCTCGCCCGGCGCCTGACCCGCTCGCCGGGTCCGAACCTGGTGCCCTCGCTGTGCATGGGCGCCACCCTGCTGGTCACCGCAGACTGGGCCTCCCAACGGGCGTTCGGCGCCGACCAGTTGCCCGTGGGCGTGGTCACCGGAGTCCTCGGCGGGGTCTACCTGCTGTGGCTCCTGGTCACCGAGCGCAAGGCGGGCCGGATATGAGCGACCAGAGCAACCAGAACGACCAGAGCGGCCTCAGCAGCGGGCTGAACAATCCAAGGAGCACCGTGAACCGCCTGTCCGCCGAGAACGTCACCCTCGCCTACGACCAGCGCGTCATCGCACGCGAGTTGTCCGTGGAGATACCCGACAACTCCTTCACGGTGATCGTCGGCCCGAACGCGTGCGGCAAGTCCACGCTGCTGCGCGCCCTGTCGCGGATGCTGAAGCCGAACGAGGGCCGGGTGCTGCTCGACGGGCAGGTCATCCAGTCGATGCCGGCGAAGAAGGTCGCCCGCACCCTGGGCCTGCTCCCGCAGTCGTCCATCGCGCCCGACGGCATCACCGTCGGCGACCTCGTCGGCCGCGGCCGGTACCCGCACCAGGGCATCCTGCGCCAGTGGTCCAGCGAGGACGAGCGGGTCGTACAGGAGTCGATGGCGCAGACCGGTGTCGCCGAGCTGGCCGACCGCTATGTCGACGAACTGTCCGGCGGGCAGCGGCAGCGCGTGTGGATCGCGATGGCGCTGGCCCAGCAGACACCCCTGCTGCTGCTCGACGAGCCGACCACCTACCTGGACATCCAGCACCAGATCGACGTCCTCGACCTCTGTGCCGAACTGCACGAGGAGCAGGGCCGCACGCTGGTCGCGGTGCTGCACGACCTCAACCATGCCGCCCGGTACGCCACCCACCTCATCGCGCTGCGGGAGGGCGCGGTCATCGCGCAGGGCGCGCCGGGCGACATCGTCACGGCCGAACTGGTCGAGGAGGTCTTCGGGCTGCGCTGCCAGGTCATCGACGACCCGGAGACGGGGACGCCGCTGGTGGTGCCGGCGGCGCGCAAGGCACGCGCGCGTACCGACCTCGACAAAGTGGCCGCTGCGGAAGCCTCCTGAGACGGCCTTCCGAGGTCGCTACAGAAGCTTCCTGAGGCGGAACAGGTCGAACACGTTGGCCTCCAGCTTCACCCGGCCCGAGCCCCAGGCCTTCGCGAAGTTCAGGCCGCCGTCGACCATGGCCACCAGGTCGTCGCCGGCCATGGTCAGCCTGATCTGAGCCTTCTCCGCCGGAAGGCCCTGCACGGTCTCGTCCACCACGATCCGGCCGCCGGTGAGCCGGCCCACGAACGTGACGTCGAGGTCGGTGATCCGGCAGCTGACCGAACGGTCCATGGCCGCGGCGGCGCGGACATTCCCATCGGCCTTCTGCATGTTGTCCGAGAGCTTCTCGAGTGCGACGCGGCACTCTTCGATCGTTGCCATCGTGATCGACGGTACCCCAGGCCTTCGGGGTAGCGTCTGGGCATGAGCGACTCATTGCCCGAGGCCGAGGTCGGGGCCGTACCCGAGGGTGTTCCGGAGGCCGTTCCGGAGGCGGAGCCCGCGTACGACCCCGCCGCCCCCGCGCCCCTGAACGTGGACCGCGCCCCGAGCGGCAACGCCGACGTCGACGCCCAGCTCTGGCGGCTGGCCGACACCGACCACCTCGCCACGGACGGGCATGTCGAGGTGTACGAGGATGTACACCGGGGGCTGCGCGACGCGCTCACCGCGCTCGACGCCCGCCCGGGACCTCCGGCGCCCCCATCGCCGTACGGCACTAGGAGCTGAACCGAACGTGGCAGGAGTGGCACGCCGACGTCTCGACGCCGAGCTGGTCCGACGGAAGCTCGCGCGGTCGCGGGAGCACGCGAGCCAGTTGATCGCCGCCGGCCGGGTCACCGTGGGCAAGACCGTCGCGACCAAGCCCGCCACCCAGGTGGAGACGGCGGCGGCCATCGTCGTCGTCCAGGACGACGGCGACCCCGACTACGTCTCCCGGGGCGGCCACAAGCTCGCGGGCGCGCTGGAGGTCTTCGTACCGCGGGGGCTCGTCGTCGAGGGACGGCGGGCGCTGGACGCCGGCGCGTCCACCGGGGGCTTCACCGATGTGCTGCTGCGCGCGGGCGCCACGCAGGTCGTGGCGGTCGACGTCGGGTACGGACAACTCGCGTGGTCTCTTCAGAGCGATGAACGCGTCACCGTCAAGGACCGTACGAACGTACGCGAGTTGACGCTTGAAGCGATCGATGGGGAGCCTGTGGATCTAGTCGTGGGGGATCTGTCCTTCATCCCGCTCGGGCTGGTGCTGCCCGCCCTGGCGCGGTGCACGAAGCCGGACGCGGACCTGGTGATGATGGTCAAGCCGCAGTTCGAGGTGGGGAAGGAACGGCTGGGGAGCGGCGGTGTCGTACGCAGCCCGGAACTGAGGGCCGAGGCCGTACGCGGTGTCGCCCGGCGGGCCGCGGAACTGGGGCTCGGGGTGGAGGGCGTCACCGCCAGCCCGCTGCCCGGGCCCTCCGGGAATGTCGAGTACTTTCTGTGGCTGCGGGCCGGCGCACCCGAACTGGACCCGGCCGATGTTGACCGTGCAGTGGCGGAGGGGCCGCGTTGACACAGAACCGAGCTCGTACTGTTTTCCTGCTCGCGCACACGGGGCGCCCTGCGGCGATCCGGAGTGCCGAACTGGTCGTGAAGGGGCTGCTCCAGTCCGGTATCGGAGTGCGCGTCCTGGAGTACGAGGCACGCGACCTGCCGCTCCCGGACGAGGTGGAGACGGTCACCGAGGCCACCCCGCAGTGCCTTGAGGGCTGCGAGCTGCTCATCGTCCTCGGCGGCGACGGCACGCTGCTGCGCGGCGCGGAGTTCGCGCGGGCGTCCGGGGTGCCGATGCTCGGCGTCAACCTCGGCAGCGTGGGGTTCCTCGCGGAGGCCGAGCGGGACGATCTCGACAAGGTCGTGGACCGGGTGGTCACCCGGGCGTACGAGGTCGAGGAGCGGATGACCGTCGATGTCGTCGTGCACAAGAACGGGAACATCGTGCACACGGACTGGGCGCTGAACGAGGCGGCGGTGCAGAAGGCCGGCGCCGAGAAGCTGCTTGAGGTCGTGCTGGAGATTGATGGGCGCCCGGTGACGGGGTTCGGGTGCGATGGGATTGTTTGTGCGACGCCCACCGGGTCTACGGCGTACGCCTTCTCTGCCGGTGGGCCTGTGGTGTGGCCCGAAGTCGAGGCGTTGTTGATGGTGCCGATCAGTGCGCACGCGCTGTTCGCGAAGCCGTTGGTGACCTCGCCGGATTCCGTGCTTGCCGTTGAGGTGTTGCCGCACATCCCCCCGGGGGTTTTGTGGTGTGACGGGCGGCGGACTGTTGAGTTGCCTGCCGGGGCCCGGGTTGAGGTTCGGCGGGGGGCTGTGCCTGTGCGGTTGGCTCGGCTGCACCATGCGTCGTTCACGGATCGGCTTGTTGCGAAGTTCGCTCTGCCTGTTTCGGGGTGGCGGGGGGCTCCTCATTAGCTGCGGCTGAGTGGGGGTTGAGCGCGCAGTTCCCCGCGCCCCTTCGGGGCGCTTCCCTCGCGTGGGTGACAGGGTGCCTCGCGCTTCTCCCGCCCTACCTCGTAAGGTCTTCACCGTGCTGGAAGAGATGCGGATACGGTCGCTCGGAGTCATCGACGACGCTGTTGTCGAGTTGTCGCCGGGGTTCACCGCTGTCACGGGTGAGACCGGTGCGGGCAAGACCATGGTCGTCACCAGTCTCGGGCTGTTGCTCGGGGGGCGGGCGGACCCGGCGCTGGTGCGGATCGGGGCGAAGAACGCGGTCGTGGAGGGGCGGATCTCCGTGCCTCCGGGCGCCGCTGCCATCCTGCGGGCCGAGGAGGCCGGTGCCGAGCTCGACGACGGGACGCTGCTCATCAGCCGTACCGTTTCCGCCGAAGGGCGGTCCCGGGCGCACCTGGGCGGGCGTTCCGTGCCGGTGGGGTTGTTGGCGGAGCTGGCCGACGACCTTGTCGCCGTGCACGGGCAGACCGACCAGCAGGGGCTGTTGAAGCAGTCCCGGCAGCGGCAGGCGCTCGACCGGTACGCCGGGGACGCCGTCACCGGGCCGCTGACCAAGTACGCGGAGGCGTACCGGCGGCTGCGTGCCGTCGTCGTCGAGCTGGACGAGATCACCACGCGCGCGCGTGAACGGGCCCAGGAAGCCGACATGTTGCGCTACGGCCTCGACGAGATCGCGGGCGTCGAGCCGCGTCCCGGTGAGGACGTCGAACTCGCCGCCGAGGCCGAACGGCTCGGTCACGCCGAGGCGTTGGCGTCCGCCGCTACGGCCGCGCACGCCGCGCTCGCCGGCAACCCCGAGGACCCCGAGGGCATCGACGCGGCAACCCTCGTCGCGGGTGCGCAGCGGGCCCTGGAGGCCGTACGCTCGCACGACTCCGAACTGGCCTCGCTCACCGACCGGATCGGTGAGATCGGCATCCTTCTGGGCGATGTGGCAGGGGAGTTGGCGGGCTACGCCGACGACCTGGACGCCGATCCGCTGCGGCTGGCCGCAGTTGAGGAGCGCCGGGCCGCCCTGAACGCGCTCACCCGGAAGTACGGCGCGGACGTCACCGCCGTGCTCGCGTACGCCGAGCAGGGTGCCTCGCGGCTGACCGAACTCGACGGCGACGACGAGCGCATCGACGAACTGACCGCCGAGCGGGACGCGCTGCGGGGTGAACTGGGCGGCCTTGCCCAGGCGTTGACCGACGCGCGGACGGAGGCCGCCGAGCGCTTCGCAGCGGCGGTGACTGCGGAACTGGCTTCCCTCGCGATGCCGCACGCGCGCGTGTCGTTCGAGATCCGCCAGACCGAGGACCCGGAGGGCGTCGAGGTCGGGGGCCGTGCGGTCGCCTACGGCCCCTCGGGCGTCGACGAGGTCGAACTGCTCCTCGCCCCGCACCCGGGCGCTCCGCCGCGGTCCATCGCAAAGGGCGCGTCCGGCGGTGAGTTGTCACGCGTGATGCTCGCCGTGGAGGTCGTGTTCGCGGGGACCGATCCCGTGCCGACCTACCTCTTCGACGAGGTCGACGCCGGCGTCGGCGGCAAGGCGGCGGTCGAGATCGGACGCCGGCTCGCCAAGCTCGCCAAGACCGCGCAGGTCGTCGTCGTCACCCACCTGCCTCAAGTCGCCGCCTTCGCCGACCGGCAGTTGCTCGTCGAGAAGACCAACGACGGCTCCGTCACCCGCTCCGGCGTGAAGGTCCTCGAAGGCGAGGACCGCGTACGGGAGTTGTCCCGGATGCTGGCCGGCCAGGAGGACTCGGAGACGGCGCGGGCGCATGCGGAGGAGCTGCTGGCGACGGCGCGGGCGGACGGGTAGCGGGGCGCGCTGCGAGGGGGTGCCGGTACGCGCTTCGGTGTGAGGGTTCTCCAAGGCGAGGACCGCGTACGGGAGTTGTTCCGGATGCTGGCCGGCCAGGAGGACTCGGAGACGGCGCGGGCGCATGCGGAGGAGCTGCTGGCGACGGCGCGGGCGGACGGGTAGCGCGGGCTCCGCGTACGGTGGCCGGATGACCGTACGCACGTCTCGCACCGCCTCCCTGGCTCTCGCCGCAGGCGTCACCCGCTCGACCCTGGTCGCCTTGCGTGCCAAGGGACTTGGCGGTGGCTGGGAGCGTAAGAACCATGCCGGCCGGACCGTCGACCTGTACGCGGCCCCGGCCACCGTCGCCGGAGCAGCCCTCGCCGCCGCGCGCGTGCGCCCGGCCGCCGGGTTCGCGGTTCTCGCGGCCGGTGTGTGTGGTGGTTACGACGATGTCGTCGGCGCGGGTGACCCACGGAGTGGTTTTCGGGCGCACCTTTCAGCCCTCCGGGACGGTGAAGTCACCAGCGGGGCAGTCAAGTTGTTCGGCATCTCGGCTGCTGGGCTCGTTGCCGGGGCGCTGCTCAAGGAGCGGCCCCTCGACAAGGTGCTCGCGGGGGTCGTGATCGCCGGGGCCGCTCATTTCGTCAACCTCGTGGATCTGCGCCCCGGTCGGGCCGCCGGCACCGTACTCGCCCTCGCCGCACCGGGGTTGCTGCGCCGGGGGCCCGGCGCGGAACTGGCCGCCGCCACGATCGGCGCCGCCGGTGCGGTGCTCCCGGACGACCTCGGCGAGCGGACGATGCTCGGTGACGCGGGGGCGCACGCCCTGGGCGCGGTGCTCGGCGCGGCTGTCGTTGCCGGCAACGGGCGGGCGGGGCTGGTGGCGCATGCCGCCGCTGTGGTGGCCGCGGCGGTCTACGGAGACCGGGTGAGCGCGCTGGCGCGGGCGCTGTGAGAGGGGGGAGGAGGCGGTGAGGTGAGCTGTCGGTGAGTGAGTGAGTCGGTGGGTGTCGGGCTTGGGCGGTTCGTGAGCGTGCCCTCTCGGGCGGGGTGGGCTTGGGAGTCTCGGGCGGGGCGGGCTTCGGTGCTTTGTCAGCGTGCCCCTCGGACACGGCCCGCTCCACCTCCCCCGACGTGGTCGAGCGGCTGCCGCCCCTCCGACCTGAGCGAGGCTCCCCGGACCGGCGCGAGCCCCCGTGCCTCCACAAGCCCCGGCCCGACCTCACCAACCCCACCCGGCCCCGCCTACCACAGAACCCCCCGCCCCCTCACTCGTACGGGTGATCCCCGCACCCCTGTTGCCCTTCCGCACAGCCCCCACACCTCCCGGCGTTGCCGGAACACCCGTACGTGCTGGCATCCTTGAGACGGAACGCGTAGGAAGCGTGCGGTACACCCCCTCCGCCCGATCCTTCTGTACTTTTCTTCGTGACCGCCCGTCGCCGAACCAGGAGCCCCGGCCACGTGACCCCCGTGAGCAGCCACTCACCGCACGGCCAGTCGCCGCTGCGCACCGTGCAGGTGCTCGGCGGAGGCAACGCCACCAGCAGCGCGCATGTGCGCTCCCTGGCCTCCGGGCTCGTCGCGCGGGGCGTGCGGGTGACGGTGTGCGCCCCCGTCGAGGCCGATCACACCTACGACTTCACGGGCGCCGGCGCCGAACACGTGCACGTGCCGCGCAGTAGCGACCCCGCGTCCGTCGCCGCGCTGCGGGCGGCCTGCGCGGACGCCGACCTGGTGCACGCGCACGGGCTGCACGCCTCCTTCCGCGCCGTCCTCGCCCTCAGCGGCCGCCGCACCCCGCTCGTCGTGACATGGCACAACCGCGCCCATGCCGAAGGGGCGCGGGCCCACCTGCTGCGGCTGCTGGAGCGCCGGGTCGTGAAGGCCGCCGTCGTCGTCCTCGGGACCACGTCCGATCTGGTCGACCGGGCCCGGCGGACCGGCGCCCGGGACGCCCGCCTCGCCGCCGTAGCGCTGCAGGGGCCGCGCCGGACCGCCGTGGACCACGAGGACCCCGACCGGCTGAGCCCCAAGCTCCGGGCCGAACTCGGCGCCACGGCCCGCCCGTTGCTCGTCGCCGTCGGCTCCCTCGACCGGCAGCGGGGCTACGACACGCTCCTGGACGCCTCACGTGGCTGGTGCCGTCTCGATCCGGCGCCGCTGCTCGTGATCGCGGGGGAGGGGCCGCTGCGGGGCGAGTTGCAGCGCCGCATCGAGGACGAGGAGCTGCCGGTGCGGCTCATCGGGCGGCGCGACGACGTGAGCGAACTGCTCGGCGCCGCCGATCTCGCACTCCTGCCCAGCAGTTGGGAGTCCCGCTCGGTGATCGCCCAGGAAGCCCTGCACGCCCGCGTGCCGCTCGTCGCGACCGCCGTCGGCGGCATCCCCGAACTCGTCGGCGACGCCGCCGAACTCGTGCCCTACGGCGACGCCAAGGCCCTCGCCGACGCCGTCACCGGACTGCTGCGCGACCCCGAACGCCGGGAGCTGCTGCGGGAGAAGGGCGCCCGGCAGGCGGCCACCTGGCCCACCGAGGACGAGACCGTCGCCCAAGTGCTGAGCGTCTACGACGAGTTGACCCAGCCCATGCCGCTGACCTGAGAACAGCCCCTATGGCACCAGCCTGCGGGCCCTCAGCGCCAGGCTCAACGCCAGTACCGTCTGCGGGTCTTCGAGGTCCGTGCCGAGCAACTCCCCGATGCGGGCGAGCCTGTTGTAGAGGGTCTGCCGGTTGAGGTGCAGCTCGCGGGCCGTCTCCGCCTTGCGGCCCGCGTGGGCCAAGTACGTTTCCAGGGTGGGCAGTAGGGGCGGCTTGGAGCGGTTGTCGTGGTCGCGGAGCGGGCCGATCGCGCGGTCCACGAAGGCCGCCAGGTCCGGGTGGTCGCGCAGGCGCCACAGCAGCAGCTCGATGTCGAGGCGCCGGGCGTCGTACCAGGGGCGGTCGGACAGGCCCTGTGCCGCCGTCGCCGTCTCGGCCGCGTGTCGCAGGCCCGCCGACGCGGCAGCCCAGCCACCGGCCACGCCGACGACCACGATCGGCGGCTGCGCGCCCGGGCGTTGCATCCCGGCCCGCTCGACTCCCGCGCGCAGCGCCGCCGCTACTCGATCCGCGACCGCCGACCGCTCCGACTCCGAGCGCAGGCCGAGGAGGAGCGGGACGCGGCCCTCGACCGGTCGTACGCCCAGCAGGACCGGGACGCCCACGGAGGCCAGTTCCTCGGCGACCGCGCGGGCCAGGACCGCCCAGCCGCCGCCGGGTGCGGCCAGCGCGTCGCCCAGCCGCATCACCACGGGCAGCAGCGGGCTCGTGCCGGGCTTGAAGCCCAGCACCCGGGCCTGTGCCGGGGCGTCCTCGGCGGCGATGCGGCCCTCGGCGAGGTCGGTGAGGAAGTCGCCGCGTCCGCGTGCCGCCAGCTCCTCCTCCTGGCGGGCCTGCATCAGGACCACGGCGAGGATGTCGGCGGCCCGTTCGGCGGCGATGCGGTGCACGGGGGCGAGGGGAGCGCGGACCGGGAGGAGGACGATCCGCGCCCGCACCGAACCCGTACCGGGACCGCCACCGGGCACCTCCACGATCACCGAACCGGCGGGTGGCGAGGCGTCCTTGTGCTGTCCGCGCAGCCCCTCCCACACCTGGAGCGGGTCGGCGCCCTCGGGGCCCGACCCCGCCGCGTAGAGGAGTTGGCCGTCCGGGGTCTCCAGGAAGACCGGGTTGCCGCTGAAGTCGGCCAGGATGCCCAGGACTTGGGGGATTCCACCGCCGCCGAGCAAGGCCTCCGTACAGCGGCGGTGGACCTCCTCGGCCTGCTGGAGCAGCGCGTAGTGGCCGTTGACGATCTCGGTGTGGATCTCCTCGGTGACCGCCACGAACGGCACCTCGCGGTGCAGCTGGACGAGCGGGAGGCCGGTCGCGCGGGCCGTCTCGACCAGGGTGGCGGGGAGACGGTCGAAGCGCGGGCCGAGTTCCACGACCAGGGCCGCGATGCCCCGCTCGGCGAGGGTGCGGACGAACGCGCGCTGCTCCGCCGGGCGCGTACCGAGGCCGTAGCCCGTGGTCAGGAGGAGTTCGCCGCCCTTGAGGAGGGAGGCGATGTTCGGGACCTCGCCCGCGTGCACCCAGCGCACGGTCCGCTGGAGCCGGTCGGCGCCCGCCAGGATCTCCGGCAGCCCGCTGCGCAGCCCGGGCAGCTCCAGCGCCCGCTGAACGGTGATGCCGGCGCCCTGGCTGTCGAATGTGCTGTCCGTGCGGCTGTCCATGCAGCGGACGGTACCTGCGGGAACGCCCCGGGCACATCTCGGGCCCGGGGCGTGTGCTCGGCGGCGTGCACTTCCGCTGCCGCGGCTGGAGGCCGCGGCGGTGTGTCAGCTCTGTGCGGTGTCGTCGTCCGCCTGCTCGGCGCCCTCGGCCGCGCGTGCCTTCTCGCGCATCTTGCGCACCAGCTCCGCCTTCTGGTCGGCCGCGCCCTGGCGGTCGAGGTTGCGGTGCGGACCGTGGTTCTGCCGTTCTTCGCGGGACTGCTTCTTGCGCTTGCCGCCGCCCATGCCCACGGGGTTGTTGATGTTCTTGCTCACGGTCACGGGTTCTCCCGGTAGTGATGTGGAGTGATCTACGGATTCATCGGAAGAACACGACAAGGACGTTACCCGCTTCCGTCGGCCCCGCGCACCAGCCTGTTCGCCCCCGCGGGCGTTGTGCCCGGCCACGCGCCCCGCTCGGACAGGTGGAGAACGAGGGCGGCGATGTTCCAGGCATCGTCCTCGCCGCGGTGGTGCCGGCTTTCGAGTCGCAGTCCGGCGATCTCCAGGGCCTGTGCCATGCCGGGGCGTTTGCGCAGGCCGTACGCCTCGGTGAAGGCCGCTTTGGCGTTGGTGTGGTGCCGGCCGAAGGGGTAGGGCGTCCGGGTGTGCCGGCACTGCCGGGTGAACTGGTTGCGGTCGTAGTCGCCCCAGCTGACCCAAGGGCGGGACCCGGCGTGGTGTTCGGCCGCCAGCAGTCGGCACGCCTCGGCGAAGCCGACCCCGCCGTCCACCTCGTGCTGCGTGAGGCCGGTCAGCTCCGTGCAGAACTCGCTGACCGTGGACCGGGTGGGACGCACCAGGATCCGATGCCGGGCGAGGCGCTCCGCGCCGGCCAGGTCGACGACGGTCAGCCCGATCTCGATGATCTCGCTGACCGCGCCCGGCGGTTGGCCGCGATCCCAGCAGGTGGCCTCGACATCCACGACGTTCAGGAGCCGCCCGGCCCCGGTGCTGTCCATGCTGTCCATGGCGGGAAGGGTAGGGACGAGTGGCGGCCGGAGCACCTGGATTTTCCTGCTGCGCGGCGGATACGGCGGTGCCGCTACCCCGGGCACCTCTCGGGCCCGGGGCGTGCGCTCGGCGGACGTCAGCCGCCGTAGGCCCCCGAAGCCGTCAGGCGTAGGGCCGTGTCGATCAGGGGGACGTGGCTGAAGGCCTGCGGGAAGTTGCCGACCTGGCGTTGCAGGCGCGGGTCCCACTCCTCGGCGAGGAGGCCCAGGTCGTTGCGGAGCGACAGGAGCTTCTCGAAGAGCTTGCGGGCCTCGTCCACGCGGCCGATCATCGCGAGGTCGTCCGCCATCCAGAACGAGCAGGCGAGGAACGCGCCCTCGTCGCCGGGGAGGCCGTCGACGCCCTCGTCCGTACCCGAGGTGGGGTAGCGGAGGATGAAGCCGTCCGGGGTGGACAGCTCGCGCTGGATCGCCTCGATGGTGCCGATCACGCGCTTGTCGTCCGGGGGCAGGAAGCCCATCTGCGGGATCAGGAGCAGCGAGGCGTCCAGCTCCTTCGAGCCGTACGACTGCGTGAAGGTGTTGCGCTCCTTGTCGTAGCCGCGCTCGCACACGTCCCGGTGGATGTCGTCGCGCAGTTCGCGCCACTTCTCCAGCGGGCCGTCCGCGTCGCCCGACTCGATCAGCTTGATCGTGCGGTCGACCGCGACCCAGGCCATCACCTTCGAGTGCACGAAGTGGCGGCGCGGGCCGCGCACCTCCCAGATGCCCTCGTCGGGCTCGTCCCAGTGCTTCTCCAGGTAGCGGATCAGCTTCAGCTGGAGCAGGGAGGCGTAGTCGTTGCGGGCCAGGCCCGTCATGTGGGCCAGGTGCAGGGCCTCGGTGACCTCGCCGTAGACGTCCAGCTGGAGCTGGTGCGCCGCGCCGTTGCCCACCCGGACCGGGCCCGAGTTCTCGTAGCCCGGCAGCCAGTCCAGCTCCGCCTCGCCGAGCTCGCGCTCGCCGGCGATGCCGTACATGATCTGGAGGTTCTCGGGGTCGCCGGCGACGGCCCGCAGGAGCCACTCGCGCCAGGCGCGGGCCTCCTCGCGGTAGCCGGTGCGCAGGAGTGAGGAGAGGGTGATGGCCGCGTCGCGGAGCCAGGTGTAGCGGTAGTCCCAGTTGCGGACGCCGCCGATCTCCTCCGGGAGGGAGGTGGTGGGCGCGGCGACGATGCCGCCCGTCGGGGCGTAGGTCAGCGCCTTCAGGGTGATCAGGGAGCGGACCACCGCCTCGCGGTACGGGCCGTGGTACGTGCACTGGTCGACCCAGTCGCGCCAGAAGTCCTCGGTGGCCTCCAGCGACTGCTCCGGCTCGGGGAGGGCCGGGGGCTGCTTGTGCGAGGGCTCCCACGAGATGGTGAACGCGATCCGGTCACCCGGCGCGACCGTGAAGTCCGCGTACGTCGTCAGCCGCTTGCCGTAGGTCTCCGCGGATGTGTCGAACCACACGGAGTCGGGGCCCGCGACGGCGACCGTACGGCCCTCGTGCTTGTGGACCCAGGGGACGACCCGGCCGTAGGAGAAACGCATCCGGAGGGCCGAGCGCATCGGGACGCGGCCGGAGATGCCCTCCACGATGCGGATCAGCTGGGGGGCGCCGTCGCGAGGGGGCATGAAATCGGTCACGCGGACCGTGCCTCGCGGGGTGTCCCACTCGGACTCCAGGATCAGCGAGTCGCCGCGGTAGCCGCGCCGGGCAGCCATGGGCGGCGGCGTGTCGGAGGCGTGGGCCGGGCCCAGCCGCCAGAAGCCGTGTTCCTCGGTGCCCAGTAGACCGGCGAAGATGGCATGGGAGTCGAATCGGGGCAGGCAGAGCCAGTCCACCGTGCCGTCCCGGCAGACCAGGGCAGCGGTCTGCATGTCTCCGATGAGTGCGTAATCTTCGATGCGCCCGGCCACGTGCAACTCCAGTCGAACGGCCACGTCGCCCCATGGAAAAGGGGCGGTCGCTGTGTGCGGTCAAGGGATCGTTTGTAGTGCGTCGTTGAGCCATGAAGCAAATGGAGGTCGTTGCTCAACGGACTGACGAGCTCTCGTTGTTCCGGGTGATACGGGCGGGGGTGGTGCCGTGTTCCGGACCGGCTCGGCAGCGAGTGTCCGAGCAGGATACGACGCACGTAGATGATCTGTGTGCCGCTCTCGCCAACGGACCTGGGCCGAACGGGTGAGCACCCGGTGAGAAGCAGGTAACCAGGGCGCGTCTGTGTCGACGTGGACCGCGTGTGTGTCGAGGTGAGCGCGGAGCGTGGCCGGAAGCCATCTCCTCCGGGCGCTGATACCCTGGTAGCCCGTGGACCGGTGGGCAAGAAACCCCCGAACCGCAGCGACGGCGCCTCCAGAAAAACCCGGGTTCACCGGGCGGGCAGCCGCACCGCACCCCAGACCGCGACCACGGGAGCCCCCTCTTGGCCATGCCGCCCGCTGCTTTCCGAAACAGCAACACCACGACGACCAAGCACATCTTCGTCACCGGGGGTGTCGCCTCCTCACTCGGCAAGGGCCTCACCGCCTCCAGCCTCGGCATGCTCCTCAAGGCGCGGGGCCTGCGCGTCGTGATGCAGAAGCTCGACCCGTACCTGAACGTCGACCCCGGCACGATGAACCCCTTCCAGCACGGTGAGGTGTTCGTCACCAACGACGGCGCCGAGACCGACCTCGACATCGGACACTACGAGCGCTTCCTGGACCGCGACTTGGACGGCAGTGCCAATGTCACTACAGGCCAGGTCTACTCGACGGTGATCGCCAAGGAGCGACGCGGCGAGTACCTGGGCGACACCGTGCAGGTCATCCCGCACATCACCAACGAGATCAAGCACCGCATCCGGCGCATGGCGACCGACGAGGTCGACGTCGTCATCACCGAGGTCGGCGGCACGGTCGGCGACATCGAGTCGCTGCCCTTCCTGGAGACGGTCCGCCAGGTCCGCCACGAGGTCGGCCGGGACAACGTGTTCGTGGTGCACATCTCCCTCCTGCCCTACATCGGTCCCTCGGGCGAGTTGAAGACCAAGCCGACCCAGCACTCGGTCGCGGCCCTGCGCAACATCGGCATCCAGCCCGACGCCATCGTGCTGCGCTCCGACCGCGAGGTACCCACCGCGATCAAGCGCAAGATCTCGCTGATGTGCGACGTCGACGAGGCCGCCGTGGTGGCCTGCCCCGACGCCCGCTCGATCTACGACATCCCCAAGACCGTCCACACCGAGGGTCTGGACGCCTATGTCGTCCGCAAGCTGGACCTCCCGTTCCGCGATGTGGACTGGACGACCTGGGACGACCTGCTCGACCGCGTCCACAACCCGCTGCACGAGATCAACCTCGCGCTGGTCGGCAAGTACATCGACCTGCCCGACGCCTACCTCTCGGTCACCGAGGCGCTGCGCGCCGGCGGGTTCGCCAACAAGGCCCGCGTGAAGATCAAGTGGGTCACCTCGGACGACTGCAAGACCCCGGCGGGCGCCGCCAAGCAGCTCGGTGACGTGGACGCGATCTGCATCCCCGGCGGCTTCGGCGACCGCGGCGTGTCCGGCAAGGTCGGCGCCATCCAGTACGCCCGCGAGCACAAGATCCCGCTGCTCGGCCTCTGCCTGGGCCTCCAGTGCATCGTGATCGAGGCCGCGCGCAACCTCGCCGGCATCGCGGACGCCAACTCCACCGAGTTCGACCCGGCCACCGGCCACCCGGTCATCTCCACCATGGCCGAGCAGCTCGACATCGTCGCCGGCGAGGGCGACATGGGCGGCACCATGCGCCTGGGCATGTACCCGGCCAAGCTCGCCGAGGGCTCCATCGTGCGCGAGGTCTACGACGGCAAGGAGTACGTCGAGGAGCGCCACCGCCACCGCTACGAGGTGAACAACGCCTACCGCGCCGAGCTGGAGAAGAAGGCCGGGCTGCAGTTCTCCGGCACGTCCCCGGACGGCAAGCTCGTCGAGTACGTCGAGTACCCGCGCGAGGCGCACCCCTACCTCGTCGCGACCCAGGCCCACCCCGAGCTGCGCTCCCGCCCGACCCGGCCGCACCCGCTCTTCGCGGGCCTGGTCAAGGCGGCCGTGGCACGCAAGACGGGCAAGTAGTACGAGGGTTGTACGGTGACCGGGGTGCGCGCCTTCACAAGGTGCGCGCCCCGGTCTCTTTATGCGGTTTTCTTCATGCAGTGCAGGCACAGGCGCGGGAGGACAGGGCATGACCATCAAGGACACCCCGGAGGAGTGGGAGATCCGGGCGACCGTGACCCCCTTCGTGGGCAACAAGACCTCCGTGCGCACCGACGACGTGGTCATGCCCGACGGCACGGTCGTGCACCGCGACTACCAGGTCCACCCCGGCTCCGTGGCCGTCCTCGCCCTCGACGAGGAGGACCGGGTGCTGGTCATCAGGCAGTACCGCCACCCCGTACGGCAGAAGCTGTGGGAGATCCCGGCCGGACTGCTCGACATCCCCGGTGAGAACCCGCTGCATGCCGCCCAGCGCGAGCTGTACGAGGAGGCGCACGTCAAGGCCGAGGACTGGCGGGTGCTGACCGACGTCTACACCACGCCCGGCGGCTGCGACGAGGCCATCCGCATCTTCCTGGCCAAGGACCTGTCCGAGGCCGAAGGGCAGCGCTTCGAGGTCGAGGACGAGGAGGCCGACATGGAGCACGCGCGGGTGCCCCTCGACGACCTGGTCCGCGGGGTCCTCGCCGGCGAGCTGCACAACAACTGCCTCGCCGTCGGCGTCCTCGCGCTGGTCGCCGCCCGGCACGGCGACGGCGTCGACGCGCTGCGCCCCGCCGACGCGCCGTGGCCCGCGCGTCCCTTCGAGTCCTGAACCCACACCTCATCCACACCTCACCCCCACCGCACCCACGCCTCATCCTTTCCGCCTCCTTCGGCGTCTTCCGGTGTGACGATCGGCTGATCCGATCGGGGGACGTGCCCGCCGCGCTCCGCACGGTTCGTCGCAGAGCGTGAACTAGGCTCTGGAATCACCCGATCCGGAGTCCCGGCGGGCTATGCGCGTGCAGTGGGACGGGAGTGTGGCCCGTGACGGATCAGGCGGTGGACACCGGCGGCGTGAGGCTGTCCGAGGACACTTCTCCCGAGGGCCAATTCCTGGGCCGCGCAAGAGAGTTGAAGGAGCTCCGCGCCGACATCGAGCGCGCGGGCCTGGACACCATCGCGGGCCGCAAGGCTCCCCGCGCGCGCGTCCTCCTCATCGCGGGCAAGCCCGGCTCCGGCCGCAGCGCGCTCGCCGAGGAACTCGTCCGACAGGTCGCTGACCGTTACGACGCCGGTGTGTTCCGCGCGCGGCTGAGCGAGCCCGACGGCACCCCCGTCCCCACCGAGCGCACCGCCCGCGAACTCCTCACCGCCCTGGAGCTGCCGACCCCGGCCGGCGCCTCCGAGGACGACCTCTCGGACATTCTGCGCGCGGCCCTCACCGGCCAGCGGGCGCTGCTCCTGCTCGACGACGCGGCCGACGCCGAGCAGGTCGACGCGCTGCTGCCGGACTCCCCGGACTGCCTGGTCGTCGCCGTCTCCGGCGGCCCGCTCACCGGCATCGCGGACGTCCGCCCCTGCACCCTGGGCGGCCTCGACACCAAGTCCGCGCTGGAACTGCTCACCCGCTACACCGGCGCGGTCCGCATCACCGTCGACCCGGTCGCCGCCGAGGGCCTCGTCGAGGTGTGCCGGTCCCAGCCCGCCGCGCTGACCCTGGCCGGCGGCTGGCTCGCCGCCCGGCCGCAGGCGGCCGTCGCCGACCTCGCCAAGCACCTGCACGCCGAGAGCGACGAGGGCGCGCCTCTGAGCCGCGTCTTCCGGCTCGTCTACGGCTCGCTGCCCAGCCCCGCCGCCCGGATACTGCGACTGCTCTCCCTCGCCCCGGCCGGCCTGGTCGACCCGCAGACCGCCTCCGCGCTCGCCGGCTGCTCCGTCAACGGCGCCCGCGCCACCCTGGACGACTTCGTCACCGCCGGCCTGCTGCGGGCCCTGGACTCCCCGCTGCCGCAGTACGAGGTCCCCGGCTGCCTCCAGCCCCTCCTGCACGCCCTCGCCGAGACCCAGGACCGCCCGGCCGAACTCCAACTGGCCCGCGCCCGCATGCTGGAGCGCACCGTACGGCTGCTCCAGTCCTGCCGGGCCATCACCGAGACCGACAGCCCCCAGGCCCGGGAGAAACTCCTCGGCATGCCCAGCGCGCTGCGCTTCCCGAACCCCCGGGCCGCCGCCGACTGGCTGCGCGTCCGCCAGCCCGCCCTGCTGGCCTCCGCCCGCCTCGCGGTCGCCGACGGCGAACTCGACACGCTGGCCCGCCGGTTGATGTCCCAGCTCGTGCGGGCGATGGTCGCCCACTTCGGCACCCAGGCCGCCGCCCCCGAGCTCTACGGCATCCACCGCCTCGTCCTCGACGTGGCCGAGCGGCGGAACCTGCCCCGCGAGAAGGCCGCCGCGCTGCTCAACCTCGCCGACCTCGACGCGCAGACCGGCCGGACGACCGAGGCACTGGCCCGCTACCGGGCCGCGCTGGACGCCGGACGCGAAGCGAATGACCCGTATGCGACCGGCCGCGCGATGGAATCCGTAGGCGGCGCGCACCAGGAGCTCGGGGACCACGACCGGGCCGCCGACTGGTTCGGCCGCGCGCTGGCCCAGCGGCAGGCCCGGGACGAGCGCGTGGACGCGGCCCGGCTCTACGGCCGGATCGGCGCCGCGCACACGTATGCGGGCCGGTACGGCGAGGCGCTCAGGAACTGGCGGGCGGCCGTCGCCGGGCACCGCAAGAACGGTGATGTGGCCGCCCAGGCACGGGCGTTGAGCGAACTGGCGCGGGTCCAGGAGTACGCGGGTCGCCCCGAGGAGTCGCTGCTCACCTGCCACGAGGCCGTCGAGTGGGCGCGCCGCGCGGAGGACGTACGGCTCCAGGCGGCACTGCAATTGCGGCTCGCCGACACCCTCGACCGGCTCGGCGACCCGGCGTCCGCCGCCCTGCACCGCGGGACGGCCGAGCGGATGCTGGGCGAGGAGCTTGAGGGGCTCCTGGAGGGTGATTCCGCCCCCGAACCTCTGGAACAAGACGCTAACGCCTGCGAAATCCGTAGTACATCCGCAGAAGATTGATGCATTGAAAGGCTAGACACCGAGAACGCCTTCATTAAACTGGCTCTGCCGCACCTTCTCCTGCGGTCTCCCGGTGCGCTCACGCATGTCCGGGTATGAGATGTATTGCCCCACACCCTCTGAGCCAAGGACCGTGATCGACGTGAAGGTCGGCATCCCCCGCGAGGTCAAGAACAACGAGTTCCGGGTGGCCATCACCCCCGCCGGTGTGCACGAGCTGGTGCGCCACGGCCACCAGGTCTTCATCGAGCAGAACGCCGGCGTCGGCTCCTCGATCACGGACGACGAGTACGTCTCGGCCGGTGCGCGGATCCTGGCCACCGCCGACGAGGTCTGGGCCACCACCGACCTGCTGCTCAAGGTCAAGGAGCCCATCGCCGAGGAGTACCACCGCCTCCGCAAGGACCAGACGCTCTTCACCTACCTGCACCTGGCCGCCTCCAAGGAGTGCACCGACGCGCTCGTCGAGTCCGGCACCACGGCGATCGCCTACGAGACCGTCGAGCTGCCCGGCCGCGCCCTGCCACTGCTCGCCCCGATGTCCGAGGTCGCGGGCCGGCTGGCCCCGCAGGTCGGCGCGTACCACCTGATGCGCTCCGTCGGCGGCCGCGGTGTGCTCCCCGGCGGTGTCCCCGGCACGCAGCCCGCGCGGGCCGTCGTCATCGGCGGCGGTGTCTCCGGCTGGAACGCCACGCAGATCGCCGTCGGCATGGGCTTCCACGTCACGCTGCTCGACCGCGACATCAACAAGCTCCGCGAGGCCGACAAGGTCTTCGGCACCAAGGTCCGGGCGATCATGTCCAACTCCTTCGAGCTGGAGAAGGCCGTCCTGGACGCCGACCTCGTCATCGGCGCGGTGCTCATCCCGGGTGCGAAGGCGCCGAAGCTGGTCACCAACGAACTCGTGTCGCGCATGAAGCCCGGAAGTGTTCTTGTCGACATCGCGATCGACCAGGGCGGCTGCTTCGAGGACTCGCGTCCGACCACGCACGCCGAGCCGACCTTCCCGGTCCACAACTCGGTCTTCTACTGCGTCGCCAACATGCCCGGCGCGGTGCCGAACACGTCGACCTACGCGCTCACCAACGCCACGCTTCCGTACATCGTGGAGCTCGCGAACCGCGGCTGGGCCGACGCGCTGCGACGTGATCCTGCTCTCGCCAAGGGCCTCAACACCCATGACGGCAAGGTGATTTACCGCGAGGTCGCCGAAGCGCACGGACTGGAGCACGTCGAGCTGGAATCACTGCTCGGCTGACTCTGTCGACTAAGTCACCGTTCAGCAAAAGGCGATACGTCAACACAGGTCGTCAACACCGCGCGCCCGGCCGGACCTTGCTCGACAGGTCCGGCCGGAAGTGTGTGTATGGTCACTTTGCGGCACTCGGCCAACTCGCCCCGAACGTAACCCTTGAGCCGATTCGTGCACCGGTGAAGCCTGCCGTGCGACTGCCGTACGCCCTTGACAGAGGGATGTTTCATTGCCGACACATCGGGCCGGGTCCGGCGGATTGTGTTGCTGCGAACACCCGACACGCCATAGAGTCGCCGAACGTCGGCATGGTGCCACGCTGACCTATCGAGAAATTCCCTGGTCACCAAGGAGGTAAGACGACTTGTGAATGAGTCGACATTTTCTCCCGGGGGTGGTCAACCAGGAATGCCTGCAAAGGGCCAGGAGCCCGCGGGGTTCGAGGCTGTCGGCTCCGTCGCGGTGCGTACCTTCGCAGCCCACCAGGGTCACCACAAGCCAGGGGTGACCCAGCCAGCACACCAGAGCATGGATGGCCATCACGTGAACGCCATGGCCGGCGACGGAAGGGGCGCGCCCCACAACCAGTTCGCCGACTTCGACGAACTGCCCGACGGGCACTTCTACGACCCCGACGCCGAGTACGAGCCCGATCCCGAGTACGCGGCCACACTCGCGCCCGACGCCGCCCGCCAGCGCCGTGAGCGCGTGGGCCCGACCGGACGTCCGTTGCCCTACTTCCCGATCCCGGGTCCGCTGACCAGTCACGGCCCCGCGACGATCGTCGCGATGTGCAACCAGAAGGGCGGCGTCGGCAAGACGACGTCGACCATCAACCTGGGTGCCGCGCTCGCGGAGTACGGCCGACGCGTACTGCTCGTCGACTTCGACCCGCAGGGCGCGCTGTCGGTCGGACTCGGCGTCAATCCCATGGAGTTGGACCTCACCGTCTACAACCTGCTCATGGAGCGGGGCATGTCGGCCGACGAGGTGCTGCTCAAGACGGCTGTCCCGAACATGGACCTGCTGCCCAGCAACATCGACTTGTCCGCCGCCGAAGTGCAGTTGGTGAGCGAGGTCGCGCGCGAGTCCACCCTGCAGCGGGCGTTGAAGCCGCTGATGGCCGACTACGACTACATCGTGATCGACTGTCAGCCCTCCCTCGGCCTGCTCACCGTGAACGCCCTGACGGCGGCTCACAAGGTGATCGTGCCGCTGGAGTGCGAGTTCTTCGCGCTGCGCGGAGTCGCGCTGCTGACGGAGACCATCGAGAAGGTCCAGGAGCGCCTCAACCCCGAGTTGGAGCTCGACGGGATCCTCGCCACGATGTACGACTCCCGCACCGTGCACAGCCGTGAGGTGCTCGCGCGCGTGGTCGAGGCGTTCGACGAGCACGTCTACCACACGGTCATCGGGCGCACGGTGCGCTTCCCGGAGACCACGGTCGCCGGCGAGCCGATCACCACGTACGCCTCCAACTCCGTCGGTGCCGCCGCCTATCGCCAGCTCGCCAGGGAGGTGCTCGCCCGGTGTCACGCCGAGTGAGTCTGCCGGGGGCCGACGAACTGTTCCGTACGACAGGGGGGATGGCGCTTCAGTCGTCCACCCCCAGGAGCCGGGCCAACGGCGAGGCCCGGGTACCGGCTCCGGCGGGGGAGAGCGACGGTGCCGCCGCCGGAGAGGACGCGCCGCAGTCCGTACCCGCCCAGGGCGGTGACGGCGAGGGCGCCGAGCACGTGGCCGCGGACTCGGACGGCGGCGAGTCCCGCAGCCGGTCCGCGGACGGCTCAGGACGACGTCAGGAGGCGCAGGAAGGTTCTGCCCAGCCTCGGAAGCAGCGTCAGCGGGCGCAGGCCAACCGCCGGCCCAGCGGGCGGGAGCGGCACGACGAGAAGATCACCGTGTACGTCTCCGCCGAGGAACTCATCGACCTGGAGCACGCACGCCTGATGCTCCGGGGCGAGCACGGCCTCGCGGTCGACCGCGGGCGGATCGTGCGCGAGGCGGTCGCCGTCGTCCTGGCCGATCTGGAGTCCCGCGGGGACGCGAGCATTCTCGTCCGCCGGCTTCGCGGGCGGTAGCGGTAGCCTGCGGGGGCCATGACCTCGAACGACGCTCCCGCATCCGGCGCACCTGCCGGCCGTCGGCGTGCGCTGGGCAAGGGACCGGGTACGGCTCCCGAGGCCGAGGCCGGGATCGTCGTGGCGGTGCCCGAGGCCGTCGTGGAAGAGCCTGCGGCGGTTGTTGAGGGAGCCTCGGCCGGAGAACCCGATGACGGGGTCTTCAAGGTGCGGCTCGCCAACTTCGAGGGGCCCTTCGATCTGCTCCTCCAGCTGATCTCGAAGCACAAGCTCGATGTGACCGAGGTGGCGCTGTCCAAGGTCACCGACGAGTTCATGGTGTATATCAGGGCGATGGGTCCCGACTGGGACCTGGACCAGACGACCGAGTTCCTCGTCGTCGCGGCGACCCTGCTCGATCTGAAGGCGGCCCGGCTGCTGCCCGCCGCCGAGGTCGAGGACGAGGCGGATCTCGCGCTGCTGGAGGCGCGGGATCTGTTGTTCGCGCGGCTGTTGCAGTACCGCGCGTACAAGCAGATCGCCGACATCTTCAACCGGCGTCTCGACGAGGAGGCCCGGCGCTACCCCCGTACCGTCGGACTCGAACCGCACCACGCCGAACTGCTGCCCGAGGTCGTCATCCGGATCGGGCCCGAGGGCTTCGCCAGGCTCGCCGTGAAGGCGATGCAGCCCCGGCCCAGGCCGCAGGTGTACGTCGACCACATCCACGCGCCGCTCGTCAGTGTGCAGGAGCAGGCCGGGATCATGGTCGCGCGGCTGCGGGAGCTCGGCCAGGCCAGCTTCAGCGTGCTCGTGGACGACACCGACGACACCCTGACCGTCGTAGCGCGCTTCCTGGCCCTGCTGGAGCTGTACCGGGAGAAGGCCGTCGCGCTGGACCAGGAGATCGCGCTCGGGGATCTGATCGTGCGCTGGACCGGTGGGGAGGGGGAGGGCGAGCCGGTGGTGACGGACGAGTTCGACCGGCCGCCCGAGCCGCCCAAGGAGATCAAGGAGGAGTCGGCGTGAGCGAGGAGACCACGGGCGTACCGGCTAGCCCGTCCGCCGTCGCGGATCTCGACCTCAAGCCGGCCCTGGAGGCCGTCCTGATGGTCGTGGACGAGCCCGCGACCGAGGAACACCTCGCGAAAATACTCCAGCGGCCCAAACGGCGGATCGCGGACGCTTTGCGCGAGCTGGCCGACGAGTACACCGTCCAGGGGCGCGGTTTCGAGCTGCGCCTGATCGCCGGCGGGTGGCGGTTCTACTCGCGGCCGGAGTACGCGCCGGCCGTCGAGGGGTTCGTCCTGGACGGGCAGCAGGCCCGGCTCACGCAGGCGGCGCTGGAGACCCTGGCGGTCGTCGCGTACCGCCAGCCGGTCAGCCGCAGCAGGGTCTCGATGGTCCGCGGAGTCAACTGCGACGGTGTGATGCGCACCCTGTTGCAGCGGGGTCTGGTCGAGGAGGCGGGCACGGAACCCGAAACAGGTGCGATCCTGTACACGACGACGAACTACTTTCTGGAGCGGATGGGCCTGCGCGGCCTGGACGAGCTCCCGGAGCTCGCGCCCTTCCTCCCTGAGGCTGAGGCGATCGAGGCGGAGACGCTGGAAGGGGTCCCGTCGTTCGATCCGGATGCACCGGATGCAGATGCAGACGAAACGACGACGACGGAACTTTGATGCGAAGCAGTGGCAGTGGCAGCAGTGGTGGCGGCAGCGGTAGGAGCGGCGGGCGCGGCAACCCCCGCGGTTCCGGCGGGGGCGGCGGTCCTCGCGGGGCCGGCGGAGGCGGCGGCAACCCCCGTGGTTCCGGCGCGGGCAACTCCCGGGGTGCCGGCGGGGGCGGCTCCCAGCCGAGGGGCGCGGGTGGCGCGGGAGGGCGTGACGACAAGCCGAAGCGCGCCGGAAAGCCGCGTCCCGAGGAGCGGCGCTACGACGTAGGCCCCACGGGATCCCACGAAGGTCCCAAGTCGGGGCGGGGTGCCGCCGCGCGCGGTGGTGCCAAGGGCGGCCCCAAGCAGGGCCAGGGCACCGGCCGCGGGCGCTGGGCGCCGGCGACCTCGCGTGAGTACGACGCGCGGGCCGAGGAGCGCAACCGGGAGCGGTACGCGGGCAAGAAGGACATCAAGCCGCCCAAGACCTTCCCGGGCGCCGAGCAGGAGGGCGAGCGGCTGCAGAAGGTCCTCGCACGTGCGGGCTACGGCTCCCGGCGCTCCTGCGAGGAGCTGATCGAGCAGTCCCGGGTCGAGGTCAACGGCGAGATCGTGGTCGAGCAGGGGCTGCGCGTCGACCCCGAGCACGACGAGATCAAGGTCGACGGGCTGACGGTGGCGACGCAGTCGTACCAGTTCTTCTCGCTGAACAAGCCCGCAGGTGTCGTCGCGACGATGGAGGACCCCGAGGGCCGGCAGTGCCTCGGCGACTACGTCACCAACCGTGAGACGCGTCTTTTCCACGTCGGACGGCTCGACACCGAGACCGAGGGTGTGATCCTCCTCACCAACCACGGCGAGCTGGCGCACCGGCTGACCCACCCCAAGTACGGCGTGAAGAAGACCTACCTCGCGCACATCGTGGGCCCGATCCCGCGTGATCTGGGCAAGCAGCTCAAGGACGGCATCCAGCTGGAGGACGGGTACGCGCGCGCGGACCACTTCCGTGTCGTCGAGCAGACCGGCAAGAACTACCTGGTCGAGGTGACCCTCCACGAGGGCCGCAAGCACATCGTGCGGCGCATGCTCGCGGAGGCCGGCTTCCCGGTCGACAAGCTGGTGCGCGTGTCGTTCGGCCCGATCACCCTGGGCGACCAGAAGTCGGGCTGGCTGCGGCGGCTGTCGAACACCGAGGTCGGCATGCTGATGCAGGAAGTCGATCTGTAGACCGTTCAGTTGGTCGCACGCGTGCGTGGCCGGTTCCGGGTTCTCCGGGGCCGGCCGCTTCGTTTTCGTCGTCCCGTTTTTCGGGTGCGGGGGGTTGTGCGGGGCCACGGCCACTCTTTATAGTCGGACTGACTATTAACGGGGTGGATCACCATGACCGCAACACCGGCCTACGACAAGTACGCCTTCGAACCTTTCGCCGTCACCGCCGACCTCGCCGTCCTCACGATCCGCGCGGGCGCCCTGCACGTGCTGCTCGTCGAGCGCGGCCAGGAGCCGTACGCCGGGCACTGGGCGCTGCCCGGCGGCTTCGTGGCGCCCGACGAGTCCGCGGAGACGGCCGCCCGGCGTGAACTCGCCGAGGAGACCGGCCTGTCGGACGTCTCCGGGCTGCACCTGGAGCAGCTGCGCACCTACAGCGAGCCCGACCGCGACCCCCGGATGCGGGTCGTCACCGTCGCCTTCGCCGCGCTGCTGCCCGACCCGCCCGAGCCGCGCGCGGGCAGCGACGCGGCGCAGGCGCGCTGGCTGCCGTACGACTCGCTCGGGCCGCTCGCCTTCGACCACGACCGGATTCTGGCCGACGCGCACGAACGGGTGGGCGCCAAGCTGGAGTACAGCTCCCTCGCCACCGCTTTCTGTCCGCCCGAGTTCACGCTCGGGGAGCTGCAACAGGTCTACGAGACCGTGTGGGGCGCGGAGTTGGACCGCCCCAACTTCCGCCGCAAGGTGCTCGCCACGCCGGGTTTCGTCGAACCGGTGCTGGGCGGCGCCAAGTTGACCGGCGGTCGCGGCAAACCGGCCGCGCTGTACCGCGCGGGCGGCGCCGTCGCCCTGTACCCGCCGCTGCTCCGGCCGGCCTCGGCCCCGGAAGGGAGCCCCGCATGACCACGAACGGTGTCCGCAAGCATGCCGCCACGGGAGCCCTGGTAGGGCTCGCCCTCGGGGACGCGCTCGGTTTCCCGACCGAGTTCAACGACGTGCCCTCCATCCTCGCCAAGTGCGGTCCCTGGCGGGAGATGGAGCTGACGAAGCCCGCGATCGTCACCGACGACACACAGATGACGCTGGCGTTGGGGCGGGGGTTGCGAACTGCCATGGAACGGGGGGTACTTGAGCCCGGCGGGATGGTCGAGTCGGTCCGTCCCGAATTCGTCGCGTGGAACCGCTCCCCGGACAACAACCGTGCTCCGGGCCACACGTGCATCACGGCCTGCGATCTCCTGGAGCGGACGGACCGGCTCTGGCAGGACGCCAGCCAGATCGGTTCGAAGGGCTGCGGCGCCAACATGCGGGTCGCGCCGGTCGGGCTCGTCCCCGGTCTGGACGACGAACAGCGTTCCGGCGCCGCCCAGTTGCAGTCCGCGCTGACCCACGGTCACCCGACCGCCCTCGCCGCGTCCGACCTCACCGCGCACGCCGTACGGCTGCTCGCGCAGGGCGCCGAGCCGACCGGGCTGGTTGGGCTGCTGCGGTCGTACGCCGTCGAGAACCGCACCCGCTACCACCACCGCTGGCTCGGTGACCTGTGGACGCGGAGCCAGGATCCCTCGCCCGAGCACTTCATCGCGCGCGGCTGGGACGAGTGCCTGGAGGTGCTCGGCCGGCTTGAGGAGGCGGTACGGACCGTATCCCCGGAGACCGACCCGTGCCTGGCCACCGGCGCGGGCTGGATCGCCGAAGAGGCCCTGGCCACCGGCCTGTTGTGCTTCCTGCTGTTCGTGGAGGAGCCGGTGACCGCGTTGCGCCGCGCGGCCTGCACGTCCGGTGACTCGGACTCGATCGCCTGTCTCACGGGGGCGTTCGCGGGGGCGCATCTGGGGGTGGATGCCTGGCCGGGGGAGTGGGCGGGGCGGATCGAGTATCGGGGGGAGCTGTTGGGGCTGGGGGCGCTTTGGGATGCTTGACGCTTCGCGGACCGCATGACATTGATGGACGGTGTCATGCGGTGGGCGTATCGTGGCAGGCATGGGTAAGACGAAGCGCAGGCGCGTGCCGGTCCGGGAGCTGTCCCGGCACACCGCGGCTCTGTTGGATGCCGTGGCGGCGGGTGAGTCGATCGAGGTCACCCGGGACGGGGTGCCGGTCGCCATACTGTCTCCGCTGGAGCCTGCCGAACGGGACATCCGCGCCGCGATCGCCATCGGCCTGCTCGACGCCACGGTCATGGACGAGAGCCACGGCGTCGAGGCGGTCGACGCGCTGGAGCGACTGCGTGCGGTCAGACGGGACGCGGAGGGACGCGGCCCCACCTCGGAGCTGCTCGCTCAGCGCGAGGAGGAGACGCGGTGACGCTGCTCTACCTCGACGCGTCGGCGATCGCCAAGCTGCTGCGGGCCGAGGCGGAGACGACGGCGCTGGAGCAGTGGATCGGACGGCACGGCGGAATGCGTCGTGTCGTCACCTGCGACCTGGCGCAGACCGAGGTACGGCGGCTGCTGCATCGCCTGGGCGCGGACGAGGTCGAGCGCTCGGCGGCCGAGTCCCTGCTGAACGCCGTCGCCCGCGTTCGCCTCACGCCCGAACTGATGGTGGAGGCCGGGGACTTGGCACCGAACACCTCGCTGCGCAGCCTCGATGCGATCCACACCGTGGCGGCCCTCAAGCTCGGTCACGGGGTCAGCTGGTTCGTGACGTACGACAAGCGCCAAGGCGAGGCCGCCGCTGACGCGGGGCTGTCGGTGGCGTCACCCCGCTAGGGCGTCGGTGGACGCGCGGCGGACCCGGATCAGGAAGTCCTGCACGCGGGGGTGGTCCGGTTCCGCCGGGAGGGGGGTGCGGGTGGCCGCCTCGTCCGTCTCCGTTGCCAGGCGGGTCATCCAGGACTCGACCTCCGGCCAGGGGACTTCGCCGTGTTTCACCGCGAGGAGCGGGGCACGTTGGTCGCCGACGTCGATCTTCAGGGTGCCCGTGCGGAGCAGGTCGCGGGCGCTCGTGAGGAGGCGGAGCAGGTGCATCGCGTGCTTCCAGCGGGGCGCCCCGTGGACGCGGATGTCGGCCTCCAGCTTCTTGCGCTGGCCCAACGCGTAGCGCGTGAACGTCTCGTGGACCTGGCGGGAGAGGAACGCGCCGCGCAGGGCGAGGAGTTCACGGCCGGTGTCGTCGACGTGCTCGACGAGGGGGGAGTGGAGGCACTCCAGGATGTTGGGGTTCGCGCGCAGCGCCAGTTCGCAGAAGCGCTCCAACTCCCAGCTGAACTGCTCCTCCGCCGGGCCCTCGACGTGCGTCGGCGGCTTGTCGAAACGCCAGAAGAGGGGAGTGGGGGCCACGAACACGCCCCGGCGATCCGTGTCGCTGCCGTCCGTCGCCAGGCCGAAGGCGCGTGAACCCATCACGCAGGCGTAGATCGTGTGGTCGCGGACCAGGGACTCGGGGTGCATTCCGGGAGCGTACGCGGCACCTCACGCCAGGCGGATCGAATTTCCCTCCACCGTGATCTGCTCCGCGGGCAGCGGCTTCGGTGCCGGGCCGCCCGCGACCGAGCCGTCCGCGATCTTGAACTTGCTGCCGTGGCACGGGCAGTCGATGGTGCCGTTCGCGACCGCGCTCACCGTGCAGCCCTGGTGGGTGCAGATCGCCGAGAAAGCCTTGAACTCGTCCTTCTTCGGCTGGGTCACCACGATCTTCTGGGCCTTGAGGATCTTGCCGCCGCCGACGGGGATGTCGGACGTCTTCGCCAACTCCTGGCCGCCGGACGCCTGTACGGACGACGAGCCCGAGGAGTCGTTGCTGTCGCCGTACTTGCTGCACCCCGCGGTGAGCGCGGCGGCCGCACCCGTCGCGAGGACCGTGCGGCGCGTCGAGCTGTCGGTCATGTAGTCACTCCGAAGGTGCGGAAGAACCAGAGGGCGGATGTCAGCCAGATCAGCGTGAGGGCGGTGAAGACCAGTCCGCCGACGAGCGGCAGCAGCCAGCCGGGCAAGCGCTCCGAGCGGAGCAGCAGCATCTTGGCACTGAAGGCACCGAAGAACGCGCACCCCAGGACGGAGTGCCACATCACGCGTGTCGAGTACGTCTGGTAGCCGAACGCGTAGAGGCAGTGCACCGCGACCGGCACCGCCACCAGGAACGCGATCCGCCCCGACCAGCGGTGCAGCGTCGCCGACCAGCTCGGGCCCGGCAGCCTGCCGTAGACCATGAAGGCCGAGACGACCTGGACGAGGGCGAAGAAGAACGCGGTGGTCGCCAGCCAGGACTTCACCGCGCTCGTGCTGCTGAAGCCGGCGAGGTTGAAGGCGGTGCCCGCCGGGTCGTGGACCTTGCCGTAGACGCCGAGTGCGACCGCCACGGCCGCGGCCACGAGGGCCGGGACCAGGTAGCGGGCGGGGCTGTCGTGGTGGCGTGCGGGTGGTCGCGGTGGGTAGGACTGGGTGGCGGCGTTCGGGTCGGCGGTCATGATCGGCTCCCTGAGGCGGATGGTGGGTCAGGGGGTGACGGGTTGGGCCGTGAGCTGCTGGCCGTCGACCGTGACCGCGCCGGTCTCCGGGTCGATGCGAGGTGCGGCGGTGGCCTTGCCGTCGCGGGTGACGATGCCGGTCTGGCGGCCGTTCGGCAGCACGATCCAGCCGCCGTCGATCTTGGCGCCGCGCACCTTGGCGGTCGCGCGCCACAGCCCGGACGGCTTGACCGCCTTGTCGGCGGTGAACGTGTACGGCCGGCCCTCGTCCTTGACGGTGCCGTGGATCTTCTTGCCCTGCTGGATCTTGCCGTCGAGTACGGCGCCGTTCGGGGCGGTGAGCTTCATGGTGCCGTCGTCGTCGACGGGGCCCCTCAGCCAGGCCTCCTTGTAGCGGCCGTCGCAGAAGTAGGCGACCGCCTTGCCGTCACGGACGGACACGGCGACCGAGGCGGTGTCGTCGTCGGTGCGGCCGGCGTAGTTGGCGTTCGCGACGGGTGTCTTCGACGGCGTGGGGCTGGGTGTCGGTGTGGCAGACGGGCGCGTTGACGCCTTCGGAGACGCGGAGGGTGATGCCTCGCGTTGTGCGGACGACGCGGTCTTCGTCCCCGACGTCGTGTTGAGCGTCAGCATGAACAGGCCCAGCAACAGGCCCGCCAGAAGTGTGAGCAGTGGTCCAGGACGCTTCAATGTGGCCCTCCCCCGAGGCGTGCTTCCAGCCCATGAGAGCGGACTCGGGGCCGTGGGTAAAGAGGCATACCGGGATGATCTCACCCCAAGTAGCGGAACGGGATGATTCAGGTGACATTGGCAGGGTTCGAGGCCGGGCCCCGACCAGCGGCCGGCCGCTCTCGAAAGGTGCGAGCCATGGCGGGCAACGATCTCGGCAGCCTTCTCGGTGGTCTTCTGGGCGGAGCGGGGGGAGGGGGCCGGAGCGGTTCCGGCAGCGGCGACATCCTGGGCGCGCTGCTCTCGGCCCTCGGCGGGAGCCAGGGCAGCGGCGGCGGAGGCAACGGAAGCAATCCGCTGGGCGGGCTCCTGGAGATGCTCACCAAGTCGGGGCTGGCCGAACAGAAGGACTCCTGGGTCGGCACCGGACAGAACCAGTCCGTCACCGGCGCCCAGATCCAGCAGGCGCTGCCCGACGAGACCCTGCAGAAGGTCGCCGAGCAGGCCGGCGTCACCCCGGAACAGGCCGCGAGCGACCTCGCGCGGACGCTGCCCCAGGCCGTCGACAAGCTCACCCCGGAAGGCCAGGTGCCGCAGGCCGCCTCACTAGAGGAACTGGTCCGGCAACAGTCCCTGTGACCGTCTCGGTGGGCGGGCGCCGGGCACCCGTACGGAATGGGCTGACTAGGCTGGTCGTACAAAGAGCCGGGTTGTACATCAGCGAGGAGCAGAGCCGTGGCGGTACGAGCGGTCCGGGGCGCCGTCCAACTGGACAGGGACGAAGCCGGCCACATGGACGAGCAGGTCGGAGCGCTGCTCACCGCCGTCCTGGAGCGGAACGGCCTCACCGCCGACGATCTGATCAGCGTCTGGTTCACGGCCACGCCCGACCTGCACAGCGACTTCCCGGCGGCCGCCGCCCGCAAGCTCGGCAGCGGCTTCGCCGACGTACCGCTGATCTGCGCGCAGGAACTCGACATCGAGGGCGCGATGCCCCGTGTGGTCCGCGTCCTCGCCCACATCGAGTCCGACCGGCCCCGCGCCGACATCGCGCATGTGTACCTCGGTGCGGCGGCCGCCCTGCGCAAGGACATCGCGCAGTGAGGACCGCGCTCGTCATCGGCACCGGGCTCATCGGTACGTCCGCCGCGCTCGCCCTCGCCTCGCGCGGAGTCGCCGTCCACCTCGCCGACCACGACCCCGAGCAGGCCCGTACGGCCGCCGCGCTCGGCGCCGGTACCGACGAGGCGCCGGACGGGCCCGTCGACCTCGCGATCGTCGCCGCGCCGCCCGCGCTGGTGGCCGGGGTGCTGGCCGACGCGATGCGGCGGGGGGCGGCCCGGGGATACCTCGACGTGGCCAGCGTCAAGGGCGGTCCCCGGCGGGAGTTGGAGGCGCTCGGTCTCGACCCGTCGGTGATGTCCAGGTACATCGGCTCGCATCCCATGTCCGGGCGCGAGAAGTCGGGGCCGCTGGCCGCGACCGGTGATCTTTTCGAGGGGCGTCCGTGGGTGCTGACGCCTACGCGCGACACCGACACCGAGGTGCTGAACCTCGCCCTGGAGCTGGTCTCGCACTGTCGTGCGGTGCCGGTGGTCATGGATGCCGATGCGCACGACCGGGCTGTGGCTCTTGTGTCGCACATGCCTCATCTGGTGTCCAGCATGGTCGCCGCGCGGTTGGAGAACGCCGAGGAGGCCGCCGTACGGCTGTGCGGGCAGGGGATTCGGGATGTGACCCGGATCGCCGCGTCCGATCCCCGGATGTGGATCGACATCCTCTCCGCGAACCCGGGGCCCGTCGCCGATCTGCTCACCGATGTCGCCGGGGATCTGGAGGAGACGGTGCGGGCGCTGCGTTCGCTGCAGTCCTCCGACGACGGCAAGCGGCGGGAGGGTGCGGGCGGGATCGAGGATGTGCTGCGGCGGGGGAACGCGGGACAGGTCCGGGTGCCCGGCAAGCACGGGTCCGCTCCGCGGGTCTACGAGGTTGTGGCTGTGCTGATCGACGACCAGCCGGGGCAGTTGGCCCGGATCTTCGCGGATGCGGGGATGGCGGGGGTCAATATCGAGGATGTGCGGATCGAGCATGCGACCGGGCAGCAGGCGGGGCTCGTGCAGTTGTGGGTGGAGCCGAAGGCCGCGCCGGTTTTGACGGCGGCTCTGCGGGAGCGGGGCTGGGCGATCCGGCAGTAGGCGCGAGGTGTGTGGGGCGAGCGTCCCTGGGGGCTCCGCCCCCAGACCCCCATCGGTCCTGAAGGGGCCTCGTCCTCGAACGCCGGACGGGCTGAATTACGCGGGCCTGTGTTGGACAGCCGCCCCGCGTCGGAAGGGTGCCGGACGGCCCGGACGGTGCGCGCCGGTGTCCAAGAAGAGCGGGGGCCGGACGAGTGACGCGCACCCAGTAACCTTGTGCAGGGCGCACTCGCACCCCCACCCCGCTCACCACCCCGCACCAGGAAGGTGTCCTCCCGTGGAAAACGGCGCCGCCCGGACCGCCCAGGCAGTGATTGTCGCCATCGACGGCCCCTCCGGCACGGGCAAGTCGAGCACGTCGAAGGCCGTCGCCTCGCAGCTCGGGCTGAGCTACCTGGACACCGGGGCCCAGTACCGGGCGATCACCTGGTGGATGGTGAGCAACGGGATCGACATCACCGACCCCACCGCGATCGCCGACGCGGCGGGCAAGGCGGAGATCGTCTCGGGCACCGACCCGGCGAACCCGACGATCAGCGTCGACGGCGTGGACGTGGCAGGACCGATCCGCACCCAGGAGGTCACCTCCAAGGTCAGCGCGGTCAGCGCGGTGCCCGAGGTGCGGGCCCGGATCACCGAGCTGCAGCGGTCGCTGGCCGCCGAGGCCGAGCGGGGGATCGTGGTGGAGGGACGGGACATCGGTACGACCGTGCTGCCCGACGCCGACCTGAAGATCTTCCTCACCGCTTCCCCGGAGGCGCGTGCCGCCCGGCGCAGCGGTGAGCTGAAGGGCGCCGACGTGCGGGCCACCCGCGAGGCGCTGCTGAAGCGGGACGCGGCCGACTCCTCGCGCAAGACCTCGCCGCTCGCGAAGGCGGACGACGCGGTCGAGGTGGACACCTCCGACCTCACGCTCCAGCAGGTCATCGAGTGCGTCGTCACCCTCGTCGGGGAGAAGCGGGCCGCCAAGTGACCGCTCCAACGAAACGGGGCGCCGAGGTCGGGCGGCGCATCGGCGTCGGCCTGATGTACGGGCTGTGGAAGCCGCGCGTCCTGGGCGCCTGGAAGGTCCCCGCGACCGGCCCGGTGATCCTCGCCGTCAACCACTCGCACAACATCGACGGCCCGATGGTCATCGGTGTGGCACCCCGCGCTTCGCACTTCCTCGTCAAGAAGGAAGCGTTCGTCGGGCCGCTCGGGCCCTTCATGCGTGCCGTCGGGCAGGTGGAGGTGGACCGTTCGACCGCCGACCGTACGGCCGTCACCCGGGCGCTCGGCGTTCTGAAGGACGGTGGAGTCCTCGGGATCTTCCCCGAGGGCAGCCGTGGCGAGGGCGACTTCGCCGCGCTGCGCGCCGGGCTCGCCTACTTCGCGGTCCGCGGCGGCGCCCCGATCGTGCCGGTGGCCGTGCTGGGCAGCTCGGAGAAGAGCGGACGACTGATAAAGGCGCTGCCCCCGCTGCGCTCCCGCGTCGACGTCGTCTTCGGCGACCCGTTCGACGCGGGCGACGGCTCCGGCCGCCGTACGCGCAAGGCGCTGGACGAGGCGACCGAGCGGATCCAGAAGCACCTGGCCGCCCACCTGGACAACGCCAGGCGCCTCACCGGGCGCTGAGAGACACTTGAGTAGTGGATCACCCGAAATCCGGGGGTTCCACCGATCACCACGATGAACGAGGTACCGATCTTCATGAACGACCAGATCCAGCCCGACGGCTCCGGCGAGGAGCACGAGCACGGGGCGCTCGGCGACGCCGAGTACGCGGAGTTCATGGAGCTCGCCGCCGTAGAGGGCTTCGACATCGAGGACGTCGAGGGGGCCATCGGCGAAGCCGGTCATGGTCCGCTGCCCGTCCTCGCCGTCGTCGGCCGGCCGAACGTAGGCAAGTCGACTCTCGTCAACCGCATCATCGGACGGCGCGAAGCCGTCGTGGAGGACAAGCCGGGTGTCACGCGTGACCGTGTGACGTACGAGGCCGAGTGGGCCGGGCGCCGGTTCAAGGTCGTCGACACCGGCGGCTGGGAGCAGGACGTCCTCGGCATCGACGCCTCCGTGGCCGCCCAGGCCGAGTACGCGATCGAGGCCGCCGACGCGGTCGTCTTCGTCGTCGACGCCAAGGTCGGCGCCACCGACACCGACGAGGCGGTCGTACGACTGCTGCGCAAGGCCGGCAAGCCGGTCGTGCTGGCCGCGAACAAGGTGGACGGCCTGAGCGGCGAGTCCGACGCGGCCTACCTGTGGGCCCTGGGCCTCGGCGAGCCGCACCCGGTCTCCGCGCTGCACGGCCGCGGCACCGGCGACATGCTGGACGCCGTCCTTGAGGCCCTCCCGGAGGCGCCCGAGCAGACCTTCGGCACCGCGGTCGGCGGCCCCCGCCGGATCGCCCTGATCGGGCGGCCGAACGTCGGCAAGTCCTCGCTGCTGAACAAGGTGGCGGGCGAGGAGCGCGTCGTCGTCAACGAGGTCGCGGGTACGACGCGTGACCCGGTCGACGAACTGATCGAACTCGGCGGTATCACCTGGAAGTTCGTCGACACGGCGGGCATCCGCAAGCGCGTCCACCTCCAGCAGGGCGCCGACTACTACGCCTCGCTGCGTACCGCCGCCGCCGTAGAGAAGGCGGAGGTCGCGGTCATCCTGATCGACGCCTCCGAGTCCATCTCGGTGCAGGACCAGCGCATCGTCACCATGGCCGTCGAGGCGGGCCGCGCGATCGTCCTCGCCTTCAACAAGTGGGACACCCTCGACGAGGAGCGCCGCTACTACCTGGAGCGCGAGATCGAGACCGAGCTCGCCCAGGTCGCGTGGGCGCCCCGGGTGAACGTCTCGGCGCGCACCGGCCGCCACATGGAGAAGCTGGTCCCGGGCATCGAGACCGCGCTGGCCGGCTGGGAGACGCGTGTCCCGACGGGCCGACTGAACGCGTTCCTCGGTGAGTTGGTCGCCGCCCACCCGCACCCGATCCGCGGCGGCAAGCAGCCCCGCATCCTCTTCGGCACCCAGGCCGGCACCAAGCCCCCGCGCTTCGTGCTCTTCGCCTCCGGCTTCATCGAGGCGGGCTACCGCCGCTTCATCGAGCGCCGCCTGCGCGAGGAGTTCAGCTTCGAGGGCACCCCGATCCACATCTCGGTCCGGGTCCGCGAGAAGCGCGGCAAGAAGAAGTAGCCGTAGCCGTACGGTTGTTCCACGACCGTTCCGCGACTGTTCTACGACGAAGAGGGCGGCCCCTGAATCAACAGGGGCCGCCCTCTTCGTGTGCGTGCCGCGTCAGATGCCCCGGCGCGGGCCGGGTGGCAGGGCCGCCGGGATGTGGTGCATCCCGGTGTGGCCGTGCTGTTGCTGCTGCCCGAGGTGACCGAGCTGCCCGACGCGCTGCCACTGGGACTGCTGCCGGGCGCTGTAGGCCCCCGCGCTGTACGCGCTGTACGAACCCCCGCCGATCGAACCCCCGCCGAACGAGCCTCCGCTGAACGAGCCCGTGCTGTGCGGGCTGTGCCCGAAAGCGGTGAAGCCCAGCTCCTCCTCGCCGCTGCGGTCACCCGGCAGCGAGCGGAAGGTCTTGACCCACTCCGAGTAGAGCCGGTCGTAGATCGGCGTGGCCGATGGACCGCCGGGGGTGTCCCGGTCCGACCGCGAGGACGGGATCGACTGGTAGGGCCGGCTGCGGGGAACGTCGTATGCGTGCACGTATGTCCAAACGACGCGTGACCTGAAGGGATGCGGTTCAGGTGCCCGCGAGCGGGAGCGCGGAGCCGACCAGCTTGCCGTTCGCCGCGGCCTTGTCGAGCGCGCTGCGCAGCAGGTCCTCGCGGGGCTGGCGGCCGATCGAGCCGACGGGTGCCGCGAACATCAGCACCTGCTGGTGCTTGTTGGCGGCGGCCCGCCAGCTGTCGGTGACCTGGAGCGCATGGTGCGCCTGCCACCAGGCCACCGGGGAACCGCCGTTGCTGCTCGGCTGGAGCACCGCGTGCAGCTGGCCCGCGGCGAGCAGCACCGACCAGCCGTGCAGCACGGGCGGCACGGTGGTGATCTCGCTGAGCGGCATGAAGCCCTGCTCGATCAGCAGCGGCAGGAAGTCGTCCCCGACGTCGGTCGAACCCGGCCGCACGATGGGCGCGGTCGGCTCGACGACCAGAGCGGGGTGCAACTCCCCTGAGATCAGGACGAGTCCGCTGGTCACCCCGAGCACGGCCTGCTCGGGGACGGCCTTGTCCGGTGCGCCGGCCGGGGCGTGCGTGTTGCCGCTGATGGAGCGGACGGCGCCCTGGAGCTGCTCCTCGGTGACCTGGACGATCTGCGAGGGCAGGCAGGTGGCGTGGGCGAAGGCGAGGACGGCGGTCTCGTCGCCGATGAACAGGACGGTGCTGGTGCGCTCCTGATCGGAGTCGCCCTGGGTGCGGCACGACGTGCAGTCGTAACTGCCCGGGGCGTTGTCTCCGGCGAGCAGCCGGTCGGCTTCTTCGTCGCCGATCTCGGCGCGTACGTCGTCGCTGACGTCGAGCATGCGCGGCACGGGTGGCTCCCTCGGAATGCGGTGCCCGGTGGGTCCCGGGCTCATGAAGAAGACAACGGAGGATCTGTGGCGGGAGTCACGCCCCGGAGCGAACCGAATCGAACCAACCGAAGCGGACGGTCACGGTTGGTACGGAATCGGACACTCCGTGTCAACTCCGTGAAAGGTCAAGGGAGTTGGTCGCGTGAACCGAGTCACAGCGCGTGTCGGCAACTGGTCGAAAAATCGTGAAATCAGCGAATGTAGTGGGTGGCCGAAAAGTGCCGATACCCGCGGTAACAGTCAACTGGCCTGCGGCGAAGGGCAGTTGGTCGACACCGGCTCGCTCTCCTCCGTACATTCCTCCGCCGTGTGCAACGAGCACCGCTCGGGATACGTCCGTCGGCCGAACAAGCCAGCAAGCAGCACGACTTCCGACGGACGGGGAGGAGCGCGAGGACCGCGTCGACACGTGGGAGCCGCGAACCGTCTTGGGGGACCCCGGGTTGTTGGAGAGGGAACTACATGTCCGACTGTGCCGATACCACTCGCGAGAACGCACCGAAGACCCACAAGGGTCAAGCGCGTACGACAGTGGTCCTCGCCGGAGCGGCTCTGCTCGCCCCGCTCGGACTGCTGGCCGCAAGCGGCAACGCCGCGGCGGCCGACAGCGGAGTGTGGGACCGCATCGCCCAGTGCGAGAGCGGCGGCAACTGGCACATCAACACCGGCAACGGCTACTACGGAGGACTCCAGTTCTCCGCCGGCACCTGGCGCGCCTACGGCGGTTCGGCCTACGCGGCCACCGCCGACCAGGCCTCCAAGTCCGCGCAGATCGCCGTCGCCGGCAAGGTCCAGCGGGCCCAGGGCTGGGGCGCCTGGCCGGTCTGCTCGGCACGGGCCGGAGCGAGCGGCAGCGCACCCGGGGCCTCCTCCGGCACGGTGAGCGAGAAGTCGACGAAGTCGTCGAAGAAGTCGACCACCGAGTCGACGCAGAAGAAGTCGACCAAGAAGGCGACCCCGTCGAAGCCCGCGAAGACGCCGGCTCGTGGGACGAACAACGCCTCGCGCGGCACGTCCCGCGGCGACTACACCGTCCGCGAGGGCGACACGCTGAGCGCCATCGCCGCCCAGCACGGGACCAGTTGGCGGAAGATCTACGCCGCCAACAAGTCCGTCATCGGCACCGACCCCGACCTGATCGTCCCCGGGCAGCAGCTCGACCTCTGAGCCGAACCGCTCCCAAGCCGCCCCCGCCCCGTCCTCCGACCGGGCGGGGGCGCGCCCGTCACGCCAGTTCGGCCGCCTCGCCGCTGAACACGACCGTCCCGCGCCGCAGTTCGTACACGATCGCCGCCCGGCCGCGCAGCACCGGCGGCAACCGCTGCTCGGCCACGACCACGCACGCGTCCAACCCGCCCAGCAGTTCGTACGTGTGCGCCGCGACCCCGGGCGACATCCCCTGCGCCGGCTCGTCGACGAGCACCACCCGCGCGCGTGCCAGCAGAGCCCGGGAGAGCGCCAGCATCCGCTGCTCGCCCCCGGAGAGGGTGCCGGCCCGGCGGGGCAGCAGAGGGACCAGCTGCGGATACGCGTCGAGGGCAACGGCGTAGTCCCGCGCGGCGAGTTCGAGGTTCTCGTGCACGGTGAGCGACCCGAACACGGCCCGCCGTTCCGGCACCAGGCACAGTCCCCGGCGTGCTCGTTCGTAGGCGGGCACACGGGTCACGTCGGCGCCGTCCCACACCACCGCGCCGCCCGACAGCGCGACCGTACCGGCGAGGGCGCGCAGCGCGGTCGTACGGCCGGAGCCGTTGCGGCCCAGCAGGACGGTGAGTCCGTGGGCGGGGGCGGCGAGGGTGATGCCGTGCAGGGCTTCGAGGGGGCCGTAGCGCACGCGTGCGTGGCGCAGGGCGATGGTCATGCGGGGGTCTCCCGGGTGGCCTCGTGGGTGTCGAGTGCGTCGAGGACGCGATCGGGCGGGCCGGAGGCGACGATCCGGCCCGCGGCCATCACATGGACCACGTCGGCGAGGTCCGCGACCAGATCGAGGTCGTGCTCCACCACGAGCAGGGCGGTGCCCTCGGCCGCCAGCGCCCTCAACACCAGGGTCAGCGCGGTCACTTCGGCGGTGTCGAGCCCGGCGGCGGGCTCGTCGAGCAGCAGCACGCGCGGACTCCCGGCGAACGCCCGCGCCAGCTCGACCCGGCGCAGCGTCCCGGTGGGCAGCCCGGCGGCGGGCAGCGACCGGACGTCCCCGTCGAGCCCGAACAGCCGCAACGCCCGCTCCACGGCGCCGGGTTCGGCGACCCGCCCCTGTTCGGCCCCGACGCGGACGTTCTCGGTGACGGTCAACGAGGGGAACACGGCGAGCTGTTGAAAGGTCCGGGCGATCCCGAGCCGGGTGCGTGCGTGCGCGGTCAACCTGGTGACATCCCGCCCGCCGAGCCGGACCTGCCCCCGCGCGGGCCGCACGGTCCCGGCCAGACAGTGGAACAGGGTGCTTTTTCCAGCCCCGTTGGGCCCGACGACAGCGGTGACCTGCCCGGCCCGCACGACGAGATCGACTCCGTCGAGCGCGGCGAAACCGCCGTAGCGGACGTGCAGGGTGTGGGCGGTGAGGAGCGGTGGGGTGGGCACGTCATCCCGGTGTGACGGTTCTGTGGCGTCGCCCCGCTGTCCGGGTCCGGCGGGGTGCCCTCGCCGGTCCCGTGCCCCGGAGGTCCGTCCGGCACCGGGCCTCGCACGGTACGTAACACCCTTGTGCGCGGCCGTCGTTGAGCCCAGCTGTACCGGCAGCGCTGGCGCACCCACCACTCGCAGCCTCCGCCGTACCCCCACCCCCAACTCCGTGAGCCGCACCTTCCGTTGAGGCCGCAAGCGTCCCGCCGCCCGCCGCAACGCCTCGTACGGCCCCCCGGGAAACCGCCCCACGCACACCGCCAGCACCCCGATCAGCGCCGCCGCCACCCCGCCGCGCGCCCCCGCGTCCAGCCCGACCAGCAGGGCCGCGGCGGCCAGCGCGCCCAGGGTGCTGTCGGCGCCCAGGACGACCACCGCGGCGAACCACAACAACCCCCGGACGGGGTCGTAGGCCGAGGGGTCGAAGGCGCGCAGGCCCATGCCGAGCATGCCGCCGCCCAGGGCGGCCAGCGCGGCGCCCGCGACGAACGCCAGGAGTTTCAGGGACGGGACCCGCACGCCCGCCGCGGACGCGCCCTGTTCGTGGTCGCGCAGGGCGGCGAGGGCGCGGCTCGTGCGGCCCCGGCGCAGGGCGTGGGTGGCGAGCAACGCGGCTGCCAGGAGGGCGAGTTCGAGGACGTAGTAGGCGCGGTCGCCGTCGAAGCCGGACGGGCGGGCGAGCGACAGGCCCGACGTGGCGTACGGCTGGGCGAAGACGAAGCGGCTGACCCCGACGCCCACCGCGAAGGTCGTGAGGGCGAGGGCCAGGCCGTGGCGGCTGATCGCGGGCCAGCCGGTCACCAGGCCCAGGGGAGCTACCAGGAGCACCGCCAGTGCCAGCGCGGCCAGTTCGGGGAGGCGGGGCAGGCCCGGGAAGCGGCCCGCCGCCAGCAGCGCCGTGAACAGGGCGCCCAGCCCCGCGTACGCCGCCTGCCCCAGCGAGAGCTGCCCGCCGCGCCCGGTGACCACCACCAGGGACAGCAACACCACGCCCAGCGCCGGGACTTGGACCGAGGTGTGCAGGTCCGAGCCCGCGAAGCCGAGGGGGAGGAGGAACAGCACCGCGGCCACGATCCAGGCACCCGGAGGCGTCGCGACGCGGGCCGTCGCCGTCCGCGGGAGGGCGTCTTTCGCACCGAGACCCGGCAGCACCAGCGCCGCCACCAACAGGGCGAGCACGAACAGGTTCGCGCCCACCGCCTGCACCAACTGCCCACGCCAGCCCGCTAGATGAAGCCGCGTCAGTTGGCTCTGCCCGACCCCGATCCCCAGCGCCACCACCACCGCGACCGGCAGACTCCGCATCCGCGCCGCCACCGCGACCGCCACCACCTCCATGACGAGCAGCGGCAGGCCGTACGGGTCCAGGCGCACGTACGGCGCGAGGAGTACGCCCGTCAGGCCCGCCGTGAAGGACCCGAACGCCCAGCCCGCCGCGGCCACCCGGTCCGCGTCCACGCCACCCAGGACCGCGAGTCGGCGGTCGTCCACCACGGCCCGCAGCTCCCGCCCGAACCGCGTCCACCGGATGACCGCCCCGACTCCGGTGGCCAGCACGAGCACCACCGCCAACTGCCCCCAGGGATCGGCCGACACCAGCTCCGGCGCGTCGTCCCGCGCCCCCTGCCCCCACACCAGCGTGGCCCCGCCGACCAGCAGCACGAACACCCCGATGGACGCGACCAGCGTCTGCGCCGGATCGCCGCCCAGGACCGCCAACGGCCGGAAGACGAAGCGTTCCAGGGCCACCCCGATGCCCGGGGCCAGGAAGAGCAAGGTCATCACCGCGCCGAGCCACAGCGGCCAGCCCCACCCGACCACGCACTGCCGCAGCGCGTACGCGCACACCATCGCGATCGCGCCGTGCGCGAAGTTGAGGACGCCGGTCGCCCGGTACGTCACGATCAGGCCGATCCCGGTGAGCGCGGCGGCGCTGCCGACCGAGAGCCCGGCGAGGGTGAGGTCGTAGGTGAAGGTGGACATCAAGGCCATCAGTCGTCGGCTTCGGCGGGTTCGCAGATCGGGCAGGGGCTCAACTCGCCGTTCGCCACCAACTTCGCGTCCACCGGCACCGCTTCGGGCTTCCCGGCGACTAACGGGCAGTCCGCGCGGTGCCACAGCGTGCCGCCCGGCACCATCAACAGGTCCCCGCTGACCGCCACGGGCGTTGCCGCGGCCCGCGCGGACTCCTCGGCGTCGGCGGGTCCGGCAGTCACGAGAAGGCCGTACAGCTCCTCCACGCGCGCCGCGGCGAGGGCGCTGCGGCCGTGGGTGAGCAGGACCGCCGCGGCGACGATCAGCGCGGCGCCGGGGATCGTGCAGGAGGCCAGGTAAGGGAGTTGGCGTTCCGCGTAGCGCTCGCCCGAGACGCCGTACCAGCCGGTCACGCACAGGACCGCGCCGGCGGCCAGCGCGGCCCAGCCGGCCCACAGGGCGGGGTGCACGGTCCGCAGTCGGGCTGTCCGCATTTACGGCCCCCACACGTCGGGTGTCTGTCCATGCCGGCCAATGGCTTGCACTATGCCTTCTGACACCTGACCTGAAAACACCGGGCGAGCACGGCCCGGAACGACACCCGGCGGTGAGCCAGATGGTTCTCGGGAGCGACCTCAGGCGAACGAACACACGGCGGGGGCGGGGTACTTCGGCGGCAGCCGCCCTGGTCCTCGTGCTCGGCCCGGCCCTCGCGGCCTGTAGCGACGACAGCGGGGGCGGCAGCAGCGCACCACCGCCCACCCCGTCCGTCGAGCAGACGACCAGCGCACCGGCGACCGCGCCCGCGGACCCGGCCGCCGCGACGACACAGATCAAGGCCAACTGGAAGACGTTCTTCGACCCGGCCAGCTCCGGCGCGGACAAACAGGCCGTCCTGGAGAACGGCGACAAGATGGGCCCGGTCCTGAAGGCATTCAGCGGCGACAAGCGCGGCGGACAGGTTCAAGCGGACGTCCAGAAGGTCGAGTTCACCTCGGCGGCCAAGGCGACCGTGACGTACAGCCTGACCCTGAACGGCGCCACCGCCCTGCCGAACGCCTCCGGGACGGCCGTCGAGCAGGGCGGCACCTGGAAGGTGTCCGTCAACACCCTGTGCGCGCTGGTGGCGTTGAGCGGCGATGCCTCGCAGTCGCCCGGGGCGGGCTGCTGAGGCCGCTGTCGCGGTGCTGCTGCTCCTCGCGGGCACGGCCTGCGGCAGCCGCCTCCCGGAGAGCGACTTCGAGCACGGCAACTCCCGTACGCCCGCGCCCAGTAGCGGCACGCCGATCCGGGTCGGCATCATCACCAGCGCGACCAGCCCGGTCGGCGGCGACACCTTCACCGGCCCCCGCGACGGTGCCAAGGCGTACTTCGACCGTCTCAACGCGCGCGGGGGCATCGACGGGCACCCGGTCCAGGTGCGCCTGTGCGACGACGGCGGCAGCGGTGTCGGCAACAACGCGTGCGTGCACCAGCTGATCGACGGGGCCGACGGGGATGCCGTCGTCGCCCTCGTCGCCACCACCGCCCTCGACTACGCGGGCGCCTCCCGCGTCTCCCACGCGCGCGTGCCCGACATCGGCGGCCAGCCCATCGGCGCCGCCTACGACACCTGGCCGCACCTGTACGGCATCTACGGCAGCCTCGCGCCCCGCGCCGGGACACCGGGCTGGGGCGGGCAGCTGTACGGCGGCACGGAGGTCTACCGGTACTTCAAGCGCGAGCGGGGCGCCCGTACCGCCGCCGTCGTGTCGTACAACCAGGCCGCGTCCGCCGCCTACGCCCGGCTCGTCGAGCAGGGGCTCAAGGCCGAGGGATACAAGGTCGTCACCGAGCAGGTCGACTTCGCGCTGCCCAACTTCCGTGCCGCTGCGGCGGACCTGAAGCAGCAGGGCGCCGACCTCGTGTTCGACGCCATCGACACGCACGGGAACGCCCAGTTGTGCGCGGCGATGGACGAGGTCGGCGCGAAGGTCATCGCCAAGGTGACGAACGTACAGAACTGGACGTCCACCGTCCCCGAGGACTACAAGGACTCCCCGCGCTGCCGCAACGCGCTGTGGGCGACCGGGTCCAGCCGCGACTTCGACGACACGTCCCAGGCGGCCGTACGGGAGTTCCGGGACGCGACGAAGGGGCTGAAGACGCACTCCCAGTGGCAGTTGGAGGGGTGGGCGGCGGCGATGTGGTTCACGGACGCGGCGCGGGCGTGCACGAAAACGGGCGTCACGCGTGCGTGCATCGACGGCTTCATGAACCGGAGCGGGAACTACACCGCCGACGGGCTGCTGGTTCCCGTCCCCTTCGAGCGGCTCGCCGAACCGCCGAAGACGCGCAGGACATGCCTGTCCGTGGCCCGCTGGCAGGACGGCAAAGGATGGGTCCCGCAAGGCGACATGAACCGCACGTGTTTCGAGGTGCCGCAACTGCCGTACCGCCCTTGACGCGGGCCGCCGTCGACCCAGGGCCGCCGTCGACCCAGGGCCGCCCTCGATACAGGGCCGCCCTCGATACAGACCGTCCCTGATAGAGACTTCGACCATGTTGGAGACCTCGGCACGACTCCTGCGGCTGCTGTCGCTGCTCCAGGCCCACCGCGAGTGGTCCGGCGCCGACCTGGCCGACCGGCTCGGGGTCACCCCGCGCACCGTGCGCCGGGACGTGGACCGGTTGCGGGAGCTGGGATATCCCGTCAACGCCAGTCCCGGTACGGGTGGTGGCTACCAGCTGGGCGCGGGCGCCGAGTTGCCGCCGCTGCTGCTGGACGACGACGAGGCGGTCGCCGTGGCGGTCGGGCTGCGCACCGCCGCCGGGCAGGGCATCGAGGGCATCGGCGAGACCTCCGTACGCGCCCTCACCAAGCTCGAACAGGTGCTGCCGAGCCGGTTGCGCCGCCGGGTGGGCGCCCTGAACGCGTTCACCGTGCCGATGCTGCACAACACGCTGCCGTCCGCCGTCGACCCGGCCGTCCTGACCGAACTGGCCGCCCTGTGCCGGGACGCCGAGCGGCTGCGCTTCGACTACGAGAACCACGACGGCGTCCCGACCCGCCGCAGCGTCGAACCGCACCGCCTGGTGTGCACCGAGCGCCGCTGGTACCTGGTCGCCTGGGACCTGGACCGCGAGGACTGGCGCACCTTCCGCGTCGACCGCGTCACCCCCAGGCCGCCGCACGGGCCGCGCTTCACCCCGCGCCCGCCACCGGCCGAGGACCTCGCCGCGCACGTCTCGAAAGGGGTCTCCACGCGCGCGTACGCCTCGCACGCCGTCGTACGGCTGCTCGTGCCCCTCCAGGAGGCCGCCGAGCGGATCTCACCGTCCGCGGGGACGCTGGAGGCCGACGGAGCGACCACCTGCCTGCTGCGGACCGGGGCCCCGAACCTCGACCTGATGGTGGTCCACGTGATGATGACGGGCTTCGACTTCGAGGTCCTGGAGCCCGTCGAGCTGACCGAGACGATCAGGACGGCCCGGGACCGGCTGTCCCGCGCGCTGGACCGGCACGGCCCGGGAGCCCACGGCGATTCTGTGCCGGAACGGTGAAACTCTTATGCGGCGTCAGCTCCCGCCGTAGCGCACGGAATCGGAATGGAAAGGGGCGCCCGGCCGGTTCTCGCGGTGCTTTCCGCCGGGCTATTCGGAGAGCCGGACCGACATGCGGGAATTACGTTCGAATGCCTGCGGAAGGCGTACGGAACCGCTCATACGTGTGAGGGAGGCTGAACAAAACACACGTCCTGATCCTGTGACAGAAGTGTGACCGGAGAGGGACGGAGAGAGGGGAAGAGGGGCTAGCGTGGCGGGCATGGCATCCATTCCGACTCCACCGGCAGAGCCCCAGGACAGCCCGAACAGCTATGTGGGCCTCGACGCGACGGAGGCCGAGCGGCTCGCGCGGGAGCGCGGGTGGTCGAGCGTGCGGTCGCTGCCGCCGGGGGCCGTCATCACCATGGAGTTCCGGGTGGGGCGGCTCAACTTCGAGGTCAAGGACGGCACGGTGGCGCGCGCCTGGAAGGGCTGAGCACGCACATCGGGAACACACATCGAGAACACCACGTCGGGCGCGAACATCGGGCGCGGACGTGATGAAGGCCCCGGTTCCGCTGGAGGAACAGGGGCCTTCTTGATGCGCGGGGATGGTTGTGCGTACCGGCCCCGCGGTCTGGGTGGGTCGTCAGCCGCCCGGCAGCGGGCGGGCGGCGGCCGGGGTGGTGCCGCGTGCGACGCGGTCCGGGTGCGGCGGGCGGCGGCTGCCGATCGGGGTGACCGGGGTGCGCTCCGAGCGGGTCGTGTGCGGGCCCGGGGCGAGATGGACGGGCGGGCGCGCCGAACGGCTCGCGGTGACCGTCTCGCGGGCCGCCGGGACCTCGTCGCCCGACGAGGCGGAGGTACGTGGCTTGAGCAGCACCGGCGCGGTGACCGGCGAAGCGGGAGCGGGTGCGGGCGCCGTGCCGCGGCGGCGGGCGCGCCAGCGGTCGCGCAGGTCGAAGATCCGGGTCTCGGCCAGGGCGATCAGCGGCTCGCACCAGGGGAGGGCGAGCAGGACCAGCAGACCGGCGGCCCAGCCGAGCAGCACGTCGCTCAGCCAGTGCGTGCCGAGGTACACCGTGGCGAGGCCGACGCCGAGCGAGGTCACCGCGGACGCGGCGGACAACCAGCGGCGGGCGGCCGGCGTGGAGGCCAGATACGCCAGGATCCCCCAGGTCACGACCGCGTTGGCGGTGTGGCCGCTGGGAAATATATCGCCGCCGAGACCCATCTCGTTCGAGCCGATGACGGTGGCGTAGTGCGGGCCGAGGCGGCCCATGCCGAGCTTGGCCGCGCCGACCGTGATGTTCAGCAGCAGCAGCAAGGTGCCCAGGGTCAGCAGCGGGCGCAGCGTGTGCTGCCGCCAGGAGCGCCAGCCCAGCCAGGCCGCGACCATCACCGCGGTCGGGCCGCGCTGGCCCAGGACCACGTAGTAGTCGACGAACCAGTGGATGCCGGCCCACTGCTGGTACGGCCGGAAGAACATGACCTGCCAGTCGAACCGGACCAGCCAGGACGTGGTCACCACGAGCCACACGATCGCCAGATAGAAGGCCAGGGTCGCCGCGAAGAGCACGACCCTGTGCCGGCTCATCTTCGGCACGTCGATGTTGGCCGGCCGTTCGGGTTCACGGTCCAGCCTCGCGAACACCCGGTCCAGACGGGTGAGGTTTCGTTCGGTACGCACTCAATCGACGTTACAGCGAGTGAGTGTGGATCCCCGTCGAATCAGCGGCTTTGTGATGACGATGTGATGTGGGAAAGCTCTCAGGCGCTGGTTTATTTCCGAGGATTCCGCAATCCCGGACGGCTCCGTCCTTCAATTCCTTTGATCATGCCGGGTCGAGTTTTAAGGCCCTTATTAATGAGTTCACCAAATGCTGGGGTGGAATTGGCCAGGCGCTCATGGAGCGTGACGAGTGGATCATGGGGGACCGGAACCGTTCAGCCAGAACGCCCCGTACACGGCTGACGCCACCGCGACACCACCCACCACCCACGCTGACCTGGACGTACGCAGCCGGGCCAGGGCGAGCGCGAGGGGGAGCAGCAGGGGGAAGGCGGGCATCAGCAGCCGTGGTTTCGAGCCGAAGTAGCTCGACGCGCACAGCGCGAGCGCGGTGACGACCCCCGTGTACACCAGGAGGGGCAGCGGCTGGCCCTGCCGGACGCCGACGACGTACAGCCAGAGCACCAGCCCGACCCCGACGATCAGCCCCACCCCGGCCAGGGCCGACGGGAACGACGTGAACTTGTCGCCGACGAAACGGGCGAAGGCGGCACCCCCGTCGAAACCGTTGCGCCAGCCCGCCTGCACGTCGAGATAGCCCAGCGGGCCCTTGCCGGTGCGGTGGCCGACCCACAGGACGTACCCGGCGGCGCCCAGGGGCGCGAGCACCATCCCGAGGGCGCACCGCCAGGCCCGCGCGCCGGGCGCGGGCGCCGGGCTGCGGTCCCGCACGAACGAGGCCTCCGCGCGCGGGGCGAATCCGGTGAACCGCGAGGCGAGCCCGGTGAACGAGATGATGCCCGCGACCCACACCGCCGCGACCACCGCGAGCCCCACGGGCCGCGTCAGCCCGGCCAGCAGAGCGAGCGCGCCCGCCGTCACCCAGCGGCCGGTCAGGACGGCGTACAGCGACCAGGCGGCGAGCGCGGTGAAGAGCGACTCGCTGTAGGCCATCGACTGCACGATCCCCACCGGGAGCACGGCCCACAGCAGCACGGCACAAACGCCCACGCGGCGGCCGTAGACGCACTCCACGACCGCGAAGATCCCCCAGGCCGCCGCGAGCGAGGCGAGCAGGCTCACCACGAGGCCGCCGTCCGCGTACGACAGCGGGGACACCGCGTGCATGGCCCTTTCCAGCCAGGGCAGCAGCGGGAAGAAGGCGAGGTTCGAGTGGACGTCGCCGTTCGGGAGGCGGACCTCGTAGCCGTAACCGAGGTCGGCGACCCGCGTGTACCAGAGGGCGTCCCACCGGGCCGTCAGCAAGGTGTGGGCGCTCTTGCCGCGCGCCGCGCTCCACACCGCGAGCACCACCAGGCCCAGGGCGCGGACGGCGGCGTACCCGAGGAGGGCCGGGGCCGCCCGGCGCAGAGGTGCTGCAAGATCCGTCACGGACCTGATTATCGAGGGCGGGCGGAACCGGCAGGTCCGCCGGGGGCGTGGTCCAGCAAAGGGCGAGTGGTGTACGCCACACGTGTTCTCCGGAGAGTGTGAGAGGTCCGCCACGTGGCATTGGCGTGAACTCGCGTACGCTGACGGCTCACTCGCCTTCGTTGCGCGGGTCGGAGACACCGCTCCTCTCCGGCCGCAGTCACGGGGAGTCCCCACCCCGTGAGCCCCGCCGAACGCGAGGGAACATCTGGGAGGTAGTACATGTCCGGGACGACCATGGCTGCCGCAGCGCTGCGCCGTCGGTCGGCCGGGGCCGGTGCCAACCGCTGGGTCGTCCTCGTCGTCCTCTGCGTGAGCCTGCTCCTCGTCGCGCTCGACGCCACCGTGCTGCATGTCGCGGTGCCGGCCGTCACCGAGGACCTCAAACCCGGCGCGATAGAGCTGCTCTGGATCGTCGACGTCTATCCGCTGGTCTGCGCCTCGCTCCTCATCCTCTTCGGCACGCTCGGCGACCGCGTCGGCCGCAGGCGCATCCTGCTCCTCGGCTACGGCCTCTTCGGCATCGCCTCCGGGCTGGCCGCCCTCGCCCATGACGCCCAGGTCCTGATCCTCGCGCGGGCGCTGCTCGGCGTCGGCGGCGCGATGATCATGCCGGCCACGCTCTCGATCCTCCGCCAGGTCTTCCCCGACCGGCGCGAGCGGGCGGTGGCGATCGGCGTGTGGAGCGCGGTGGCGGCGGTCGGCGCGGCGGTGGGCCCGCTGCTCGGCGGTTTCCTGCTCGAACACTTCTGGTGGGGCTCGGTCTTCCTCGTCAACATCCCCCTGATGCTGATCAGCCTGCCGATCGGCCGGCTCCTCCTCCCCGAGTCCCGCGGCGATCGCAACGGCCCGTGGGACGTCGTCGGCGCGCTCATGGCCGCGGGCGGTCTCTTCGGCGCCGTCTTCGGCGTGAAGCGGCTCGGTGGCGGGGAGCCCGTCGAGAGCGGGTGGACCGTGGCCCCGCTGCTCGCGGGCGCGGTGCTGCTGGTTCTCTTCGTACGACGGCAACGGCGCCGTACGCATCCGCTGGTGGACCTGAAGATGTTCCGCAGGCCGGCGTTCAGCACGTCCGTCGGCTGCATCGTGCTGGCGATGCTGGCACTGGTCGGCCTGGAGCTGATCGCGGCGCAGTACCTGCAACTGGTGTTGGGGCTGTCGCCCCTCCAGACGGGTCTACGGCTGCTGCCGCTGACGTTCGCGGCGATGGCGGCGGGGTTGTTCGGGGCGCGGATGCTCCGGCGTTTCGGGCCGCGCCGGATGGTGTGCTTCGGCTTCTGCCTGACCGCATTCTCGGTGCTGACGCTGACCGCGATGGGCGAGCGGGACAACACCGGACTGCTGCTCTTCGGGTTCCTGCTGCTGGGGTTCGGTCTTGAGATGACGCTCTTCGGGGCGTACGAGTCGATGCTGAGCGAGGCGCCGCCGGCCCAGGCGGGAGGTGCGGCGGCGATAGGCGAGACCTCGTACCAACTCGGCGCGGGTATCGGCATCGCGCTCCTCGGCAGCGTGATGAACGCGGCGTACGCGCCCGGGCTGTCGTCCGTTCCCGGTGTACCGGCGTCCGCGTCGGCCTCGGCGGGGCATTCGCTGGGCGAGGCGTACGACGTCGCCGGGCGTCTCGGCGGGGAACGTGGAGCGGCCCTGCGCGACGCGGCTCGGCACGCTTTCGTGCACGGGCTGCACGTCACCTTGCTCGTCAGCGCGGGGTTGTTGTTGCTGGGCGCGGTGATGGCGTTGAGGTTGCCCCGGATCATGCAGTGCGAGGTGCCTGCGGCTGCGGTGGGGGTGCCTGCCCCCAGGGAAGTGGCAGAGTCCCGCATCTCAGCCTGACCAACGCTCTCCCACCCGCCCACCCGTTTACGGGCAATCGAGGGGTGGACGTGTCCTGTGGGGGTGCCTCGCCGTTGGCGGCTGCGGGATGCGCTGGACGTGTGACACCGCTCGTCGTAACGTCGAGCCCGTTGTCGTAACTAGCGGTGATAGTTTTAGTGCCGGAGGCTGTGTCATGGCTGCGTCCCCGAAGTTGCCCCCCTTCGACCCCGCCGACCCCCTCGGCATCGACGACCTGCTCGACCCCGAGGACCTCGCGATCCGGGACACCGTCCGGGCGTGGGCCGCGGACCGGGTGCTGCCGTACGTCGCCGAGTGGTACGAGAAGGGGGAGTTGCCCGGGATCCGGGAACTCGCCCGCGAACTCGGTGGCATCGGGGCGCTCGGGATGTCGCTCGACGGGTACGGGTGTGCCGGGGCCTCCGCCGTCCAATACGGGCTCGCCTGCCTGGAGTTGGAGGCGGCCGACTCCGGGATCCGGTCGCTCGTGTCCGTGCAGGGGTCCCTCGCGATGTACGCCATTCACCGCTTCGGGAGCGAGGAGCAGAAGCAGGCCTGGCTGCCGCGCATGGCCTCCGGTGACGTCATCGGCTGCTTCGGGCTCACCGAGCCCGACCACGGTTCCGACCCCGGCGCCATGCGCACCTACGCCAAGCGCGACGGCGGCGACTGGGTCCTCAACGGGCGGAAGATGTGGATCACGAACGGGTCCGTGGCCGGCGTCGCCGTCGTATGGGCGCAGACCGACGACGGGATCCGCGGGTTCGTCGTGCCGACCGACGCGGCCGGCTTCTCCGCGCCCGAGATCAAGCACAAATGGTCACTCCGCGCATCCGTCACCAGCGAACTCGTCCTGGACGACGTGCGGTTGCCCGCCGATGCCGTGCTGCCGGAGGTCGTAGGGCTGAAGGGGCCGCTGAGCTGTCTGTCGCACGCCCGTTACGGAATTGTGTGGGGTGCGATGGGCGCGGCGCGCGCTTCGTTCGAGTCCGCGGTCGCGTACGCGAAGACCCGGGAGCAGTTCGGGCGGCCCATCGGCGGCTTCCAGCTCACCCAGGCCAAGCTCGCCGACATGGCGGTCGAACTGCACAAGGGGATTCTGCTCGCCCATCACCTGGGGCGGCGCATGGACGCCGGGCGCCTGCGTCCCGAGCAGGTCAGCTTCGGCAAGCTGAACAACGTACGAGAGGCCATCGAGATCTGTCGTACGGCACGGACGATCCTCGGTGCCAACGGGATCTCACTGGAGTACCCCGTGATGCGGCACGCGACGAACCTGGAGTCGGTGCTCACGTACGAGGGCACCGTCGAGATGCACCAGCTCGTGCTGGGCAAGGCGCTCACCGGACTCGACGCCTTCCGCTAGGAAGACCCGAAGCCCTGTTCAACCCTGCGGGAGGCAGGGCCGGTAAGCGGCCCTGCCTCAGCTCTGGTTGAAGAAGCCGTCCTCACGGCGCACGGCGGGGTCGCCGCTGACGATCTCCGTGTTGGCGGGGGTCAGCAGGAAGACACGGTTCGCGACCCGCTCGATCGTGCCGCGCAGGCCGAAGGTGAGGCCCGCCGCGAAGTCGACCACGCGCTTGGCGTCGGTCGCCTCCATCGCCGTGAGGTTCACGATCACCGGGACGCCTTCCCGGAACAGCTCGCCGATGGCGCGGGCGTCGCGGAAGCTGTCCGGGGTGACCGTGCCGATCCGCCGGCCCTTCACCTCGGCGACGTCCTCGGCCACCTTCACCCGCGGATCCGTGACCCAGGCATCCCCGGGCTGCTCGGTCCCTTCGGAGTAGTCGTCGTCGTAGTAGCGCTCGTCATCGTTGTCGTCAACGAGTCCAAGCCAAGCACTCGCCTTGCGTACCGATCCCATGGACGCCTCCTCTCACAGCGGTCTTACTTGCTTTCCGCATCCCTATGGTCATCCATGATGCGGATCGCGCGCCAAGTGGATAGACGCCGCGCGGGGGGTTTGTGACGCTACTGGTGCACAGCCAATACGTCGAGGGCCCCCGTGTATCAAGGGTGTTGCTGGACAGGGCTGCTGACTGAGAGTGAAATATGATTCTTCTCGGCGTCCGGGTGACGGCTGGTGCGTACGGGTGAACGGGGTGGTCGTTGCGATGCGGTTGCTCAACGCCCGGTCAGATGCCATATCGATCTTCAGATGCCCAGTCAGATGTCGTTCACGCCACGGGGGGTTGTCGTGTTCGGAATGGTCCGGCCTTGCAGTCACAGACTCGGTGAAAGCCTCAAGACCCAATGGATGGCGCATTTGTGCGGGCTGTGTCTCGCGCTGCGCGGGGATCACGGGCAGTTCGCGCGGGTTGTCACGAACTACGACGGTTTGCTCCTCTCGGTCCTGACGGAGGCTCAGGTCGAGCGGGCGGGCGGCGGATGGCGTCGTACGGCCGGGCCCTGCCCGTTGCGCGGGATGCGGACCGCGTCCGTCGCGCAGGGCGAGGGGGCGCGGCTCGCGGCGGCCGTCTCGCTGGTGCTCGCCTCCGCCAAGGTGCGTGACCATGTCGCCGACGGGGACGGGCTGCTGGCCCGCAGGCCGGTGGCGCTGGCCGCGCGGCGGGTCGCCGGGAGCTGGGGGCGGGCCGGGGCGCGCTCCGGTTCCGCGGTCGGGTTCGACGCCGCCGTGCTCGTCGACGCGGTGGACCGGCAGGTGGGCATCGAGTCCCTGGCCGGGCCCGGGACGCCGATCCTGACCGTCACGGAACCGACCGAGACCGCCACCGCGGCCGCCTTCGCGCACACCGCGATCCTGGCCGGACGGCCCGGCAACGCCGTACCGCTGGCCGAGGCCGGACGCCTCTTCGGGCGGCTCGCGCATCTCCTGGACGCCGTGGAGGACCAGGGGACCGACGCCGCGGCGGGTGCCTGGAACCCGCTCACCGCGACCGGCACGCCGCTCGCCGAGGCCCGCCGGCTCGCCGACGACGCGCTGCACGGGATACGGCTCGCGCTGCGGGAGACGGAGTTCGTGGACGCCGAGCTGGCGCATCTGCTGCTCGCGCACGAACTGGGGCGCTCGGTGGACCGGGCCTTCGGCACCCAGTCGTGCGGGCACGGACCGGAAGGTGCTTTCGGGCCGCCGCAGGCTCCCTATCTGCCGGGCGATCCGCGGCACGACGGCAATCCCTACGGCGGTGAGCCCCCGCGGCCCGACAGACGCGGTTTCTGGGCCGGGTGTGCCGTCGCCCTCGGGCTGTGCTGCACCTGCAAGGTGTGCTGCGCCGACGAGTTCGAGGGGCCGTGGTCGGGGCGGCGGCGCGAAGGGTGCTGTTCGAGCTGCGACTGCTCGTGCTGTGACGCGTGCGAATGCTGCGAATGTTGTGAATGTCTGTCGTGCTGCGACTGCTGACCGCGTCGGGTGCCATTGCCTGCCGACCGTGACAGGCCGTCACCATCGTTGTATACGCGCGGCGCAGGGATCATGACCGACCTGCGCAGTCCGGCGGACGGTGTTTCGGAGCGGTAAAACAAAAACATGATCCGGTGACCGGTGTGCCATGAGTGTCGTTGGTCGGGGAGCAGAACCATTTCTGCCCAGGTTCGACTCCCGATCAACTCGCCACCCACTTAAGGCACTTCAGTGGACGTCACAACAAAAGCGACCACCAGCATCCGCACCAGGCTGCTGAGGATTCTGATCCTCGCCCTCGCGGTCCTGCTCGCACTGCTCGGTATCGCGGCCGCCGACCAGATCTCCGCCTATCGCAACGCCTCCGCGACCGCCGACAACGCCCGCCTGGAAATCACCCTCCAGGGACTCGTGCACGAGCTGCAGAAGGAGCGCGGACTCACCACCGGATACGTCGGCGGCGTCCAGCAGTTCAACGCCAAGCTGCCCGCGCAGCGCAAGGCGACCGACGCCGCGCGCGAGCAGTTGGACGTGGCCCTGAAGGGGCGTGAGGACTCCGCCGCCGGTTCCGTGCGCGAGTCCCTCGGCCGGCTCGACGGCCTCGTCGGCATCCGCAAGGACGCCGACGACGGCACCGGCGTGGTGAAGGACACCTTCGACTACTTCACCACCACGATCACCGTCCTCGACCGGCTCGACCTCGGCCTCGGGGACGTCCACGACGGCGATCTCCGCGACGCCTACCAGGCGCTCCAAGTTCTCGGCAACGCCAAGGAGTTCACCGGCGAGGAGCGGGCCATCGTGCTCGGCTCGGTACGCGCCGGAAAGTTCCGCGGCGACGACTACAGCCGGTTCATGGAGATCCGCGCCGGACGCCTCGCCGCCCTCGACGCCTTCCCCCGTTCGGCCACCGCCGTGCAGGAACGGCGGCTGAACACCGCCCTGACCACGCCCGACGCCGAGCGCGCGCTGGCCTACGAGAGCAAGGCGGTGCACGGCACCGGGAAGCTGAAGTCGAGCGCGATCCCGCCCATGGCCTGGTGGGACTCGATGACCTCCACCATCAACGGGATGCGGAGCGTGCAGATCGGCCTCGGCACCGATGTCGAGAACCGCGCCGCCCAGCTGGAGAGTTCGGCCCAGCGCGACCTGCTGCTGTTCCTGCTGCTCGCCCTCGCCACCGTGACCGCGCTCGCCGCGCTGGCCCTCGACTGCGTACGGTCCGTCTCCGCACCGCTCGTCGAACTCGCCCAGCAGGCACGGGAGGTGGCCGGCAGCCGGCTGCCGCAGGCCGTGGCCGCCGTACAGGACGGGTCGTCCGGGGAGGCTCCGCGGCCGCCCGCTCCGCTGTCCGTGGGTGACAGGGCCGGGGCCGAAGTGCGGGAGGTGGCCGACGCGTTCGACCGGGTGCAGCGGTCCGCCTTCGAACTCGCCACCGAGCAGGCCGTGTTGCGACGCAACGCCACCGACTCGCTGGTGAGCCTGGGGCGTCGCAACCAGAACCTGGTGCGCCGTCAGATCAGCTTCATCAACAAGCTGGAGCACGAGGACGCCGACCCCGCGACCCTCGCCAACCTCTTCGAACTCGACCACCTGGCCACCCGTATGCGCCGCAACGCCGAAAGCCTCCTCGTGCTCGCCGGGGAGTCCAGCCCCCGCCCCTGGTCCACCCCGCTGGCCGTCAACGACGTGCTGCGCGCCGCGCTGTCCGAGGTCGAGGAGTACCGGCGGGTCACCCTGCGCCGGATCGAGCCCGCGTTCGTCACCGGCTCCGTCGTGGTCGAGATCGCCCACCTGCTCGCCGAGTTGGTGGAGAACGCGCTGAGCTTCTCGCCGCCGGACTCCGACGTGGAGATCGAGGGGCGGCGCACCAGCGCCGGGTATCTGGTCGCGATCGTCGACCACGGCTTCGGCATGGACAACCAGGCCCTCGCCGAGGCCAACGTACGGCTGTCCGGCACCGCCAGCTTCATGGCCGAACCCACCCGGTTCCTGGGCCACTTCGTGGTCGGCGCCCTCGCCCGCAAGTGCGGCATCGAGGTACGGCTCGGCGAGGCACCGGCGGCCGGTGTGGTCGCCCGGGTGCTGATCCCCGCGGGGCTGTTGACGGAGGCCCCGCAAGGCAAGGCCGCGGACAAGCCGGTGCTGCCGGCGCCGCGCAACGAGGAGGACGCCGTGGAGCCGGTGACCGTCACGGCCGGGTCGAAGCCCGTCGAGAGCAAGGCCTCCGGCGCCAAGGGCGGCACCTCCGCCTCCCGTACCCGCAACGGACTCGTCAAGCGGCCCCAGCGCAGCGCGATCTCGGAGGCCGTCACCGAGACGGACCGGCCCAGCCGCCCGGCGCCCACCGGACCGACCACCGACCGCAGCCCCGAGGAGGTCTCCGGAATGCTCTCCACCCTGCGCAGCGCCCACATGCGCGGCGGCATCAGCGTGGAGAAGGAGAAGGAGCGGGCCAAGAAGTCCGCCGCACACAGCGAGGGTGACGCCAAGTGACCACTGTCGACACCCCGCACGACTCGCGGACCTTCAACTGGCTGCTCGCCAACTTCGTCAAGAGCACCGACGGCGTACGCGACGCGGTCGCCGTCTCCTCCGACGGGCTGCTGATCGCCGTCTCCGACGGGCTCGGGCGGACCGAGGCCGACCATCTCGCCGCGATCGTCTCGGGGTTGAGCAGCCTGGCCCGCAGCGCGTCCAAGCGGTACAGCTTCGACGGGGTCAAACTCATCATGATCGAGATGGGGCGCGGCTTCCTGCTCGTCTCGGCGATCCGGGACGGCAGCTGTCTCGGCGTCCTCGCCGACAGCAGCGGTGAACTGGGCCTGGTCGGCTACGAGATGGCGGTGCTCGCGGAGCGGGCGGGTGATCTGCTCACCCCGACGCTCATCGCCGATCTGCGGCAGGCGTTGCCACGGTGAACGGTGAACAGCCCAGGGACGTAGAACCTGACGAGGACGCGACGTTCGTCCGGCCGTTCATCATCACCGGCGGCCGGTCCGAGCCTCTCCAGGCCGATCTGCGGCTGGAGACGCTGGTCGTCGCCGTCGGCGTGCCGGATCCGTCGCTCGCCTTCGAGCGGCGCCACATCGTCGCGGTGTGCGAACAGCCGACGACCGTCGCCGAGGTGGCGCACCGCGTCGGCGTACCCCTCGGAGTGGCCAAGGTGCTCATCTCCGACCTCGTCGTCGCCGGGCAACTCGCCTGCCGGCAACCCGCGGAGCTGCCGCTCCCGATGCTCGAAAGGATCAGGGACCATGTCCGGGCGCTCTGACAAGATCGTGCCGCTGGCCGTGAAGATCGTGGTCAGCGGCGGCCTCGGGGTCGGCAAGACCACGTTCATCGGGGCCATTTCGGAGATCGAACCCCTCGACACGGAGGCGGCGATCACCCAAGTCTCCGTCGGCGTCGACTCGTTGGTGGGGGTCGAGGCGAAGACCACCACGACCGTCGCCCTCGACTTCGGGCGGATCACGCTCGACCCGACGATCGCGCTGTATCTGTTCGGCACGCCCGGGCAGGACCGGTTCTCCTTCCTCTGGGACGACCTGGTGGAGGGCGCGCTCGGCACGGTGGTCCTCGTGGACACCCGGCGGATCGAGGACTGCTTCCCGGCGGTCGACTACTTCGAGTCGCAGGGCGCGCCGTTCGTCCTCGCCGTGAACCGCTTCGACGGCGCGGACCGGTTCGACGTGGAGGAGGTCCGGGAGGCGCTCGGGCTCGGCGCCGACGTGCCCGTGCTGGAATGCGACGCACGGAACCGGGACTCCGTACGGGATGTGCTCGGAGCCCTGATGGACCGGGTGATCGGCGTGCGCGCGACACCACGACGGCGTACGACGGCGGCGCTGGCGCGGTAACGGAAACGCTGGACGACGGCGGGGGGCCGGTCCGGGAACCGGCCCCCACGGCCCTGGTGAACTGCGCGAGGGGAGGGGTGCGCGTGTGAAGGCGAGAACAGGGGGAGGCAGAACGCGAGAGGCGCCCGATCAGGCGGGAGATCCGGGGATCGGAGCGTGCAGTGGGTCAGCTCAACAGGAAGAGGACCACACGCGACCGAAGTCGATGTGGGAGCGCCTGACCAGCCACTGCTGTGGATGCATGGGGTAAGTGGAACAGGCATCCGGTTGGGCGTCAACCGACCTGAGACGTAGCGCCCACAGTATGGACAACCTTGACAGCAGGGGGAAACGGCGCCGTACCCTCGGTGGACGGCCCTGCTGAGGGGCTCGGCCGTAGCGCGCCGCGAGGCGCCCCGTGTGAAGGCACCACCCGCGTTCGACCTACGCGTCACGGAGCCTTGCATGCCTTCCGCCACCCTCGTCAGAATCCCCGCCGCACCGGGCCTCCCGGAGCGCACCCGATGAGCACCCCCAGGCGGACTCTTGTGATCGTCGGGGCCGGGCCGCGGGGGACCGGTCTCATCGAGCGCATCGCGGCCAACGCCGCTGAGCTGTACGACGGTTCGGGCCTCGACATCCACCTCGTCGACCCCCATGCGCCGGGCGCCGGACGCATCTGGCGGGCGGCCCAGTCCCCGCTGCTGTGGATGAACTCGCACGCCGAGGACGTCACCATGTTCACCGACGAGACGGTGGTCATGGAGGGTCCGATACGTCCCGGCCCCACCCTGCACGAATGGGCCGCCATCGAGGGCAGCACCTTTGCCGACCGCCAGCTCCAGGGCTCCTACCTGCGCTGGGTGCACGAGCGGTCCGTGGCCGCGCTGCCGCCGGGCGTCACCGTCCACCACCACCCGCGACGGGCTCTGAGGATCAGCGGCCCGCGCGACGGACACCAGCAGGTCTGGCTGGAGGGCCGCCCGCACCCACTCCTCGCCGACCTGGTCGTCCTCGCCCTCGGCCACCTCGACGCCGAACTCGACGAGGACCAGCGCCAGTTGGCCGCGTACGCTCGCGACCACGACCTCGTCCATCTGCCGCCGGACTTCACCGCCGACAGCGACCTGTCCTCCCTCGCCGCCGGCGAACCCGTCCTCGTCCGCGGCTTCGGCCTCGCCTTCGTCGACCTGATGGTGCTGCTCACGGAGGGGAGAGGCGGACGCTACGACGGCGACACCTACATCCCCTCGGGGCAGGAGCCGGTGCTGTACGTCGGGTCGCGGCGCGGAGTGCCGTACCACTCGAAGATCGGCTATGAGTGGAGTGGTGAACGGCCGCCGCTGCCACGGTTCTTCGGGCCCGCCGAGGTCGACGCGGTACTCGCGCGACCGAACGGGTTCGACTTCCGGCGGGACGTATGGCCGCTGATCGAGAAGGAGTTGGGGTTCGCGCACTACCACCGGCTGTTCGGTGTGCACCCCGAGCGGACGAGCATCGCCTGGACCGACTTCGAGGAGAAGTACGCGGCCGGGGAGGCGGCGGAGCGCGAGGCCCTCGTGGCGTCCGCGGTGCCCGACCCTGCCGACCGGCTCGACCTCGCGGCGCTCGACCATCCGCTGGACGGGGTGCGGTACGCGTCGCACGAGGAGTTCCAGGAAGGGCTACGGACGTATGTGGAAGGCGATCTGAGTCGCCGTCACGATCCCTCCAACAGCCCGGACTTGGCGGTCTTCCTCGGACTGCTCTCCGTCTACGTGCAGTTGATCCGGCTCGGTGACGTGGGGCCCTGGTGGCACGGCTTCTTCAGCTATCTCGCCTCCGGGCCGCCCGGACCCCGGCTGCGCCAACTGCTCGCGCTGTCCCGGGCCGGCGTCGTGCGGTTCGTCGGCGCGGACATGGCCGTAGCGGCCGAGGACGGGGTGTTCCGCGCGTCGAGCGCGACCGTGCCGGGTGTCACGATCGAGGCGCGGGCGCTGGTCGAGGCGCGGCTGCCGGAACCCACGGTCGGGCGGTCCGTGGACCCGCTGCTGCGTGACCTGCACGCCGACGGGGCCGTGGTGGAGAGCCCCGAAGGGCTGCTGCGGGTGGACCGCACCGACGGACGGATCCTCGGCCGGGACGGGCAGCCGCACCCCCGGCGGTTCGCGCTCGGGCCCTACACCGACGTACGGACGCCCGGCGCCTTCACCCGGCCGCGCACCGGCGGGCCCGCCTTCCGGCAGAACGACGCCACCGCGCGGGCCGCGCTGGCGTTCCTGCGGGACCTCGCGTGTCGGGCCTCCGTGTAGCTCCGAGCTGGTCGGTGAAGTCCCGGGCTTCGCCGAGGACTTGGCCCTCTCCGAGGCGCTCCCGAACGACAGGAAGGCTTCCCTCCCATGACCTCCTCGCACGGCCGGGGCCTGCATCTGGCCGCCGCCGTCGACCAGCGGTCGGCCTACGACGCCGACTCCTACGTCGCGTTGGCGCGGCTCGCCGAGAGCGGCGGCCTCGACTTCGTGACCCTCGACGACACCTTCGCGCGCCCAGGACCCGACGCCCTCGCCGTCCTGTCCCGCGTCGCCCCGGCCACCAACCGGATCGGCCTGGTGCCGACCGTGACCGTCACGCACACCGAGCCCTTCCAGGTGCAGGCCGCGGTCGCGACCCTCGACTGGGTCAGCCGGGGCCGGGCCGGCTGGCGGCTCGACGTGTCGACCACCGAGGGCGAGGCCCGCCTCTTCGGCCGCCGGCACGCCGCACCGGCCGACGCGCTGTGGGAGGAGGCGGGTGAAGTCGCCCAGGTGGCCGCCCAGTTGTGGGACAGCTGGGAGGACGACGCCGAGATACGGGACACCGCCACCGGCCGCTTCGTCGACCGCGACAAGCTGCACCACGTCGACTTCCAGGGCTCCGGGTTCTCCGTCAAGGGCCCCTCGATCGTGCCCAGACCACCGCAGGGCCACCCCGTCCGCGTGGTCGACGCCACCGAGGGCCAGGCCCGGCGGACGGCCGCCCGCTACGCCGACGTCGCGCTCGTCCGCGCGGCGAGTTCCGCGCAGGCCGGCGCCGTACGGGCCGAACTGCGGGCGTCCGCCGAGAAGTTCGGCCGCGACCCCGACACCCTGCGGGTCCTGGTGAGCCTCGTCGTCGACCTCGGCGACGGCGAGCACGCGGCCGAACCGGGTCACGGCGGGGGCGGGCCCCGGCAGACCGCGCACGGCCCGCTGTACCGGGGCGGCCCCGTCGACCTCGCGGAGCTGATCGCCGGCTGGCACGGCGACCGTACCGTCGACGGCTTCCACCTCACGCCCGTCGAACCCCGCCGCGACCTGGAACGGCTCGTCAACGGCACGGTCGCACTGCTCCAACACCGGGGCCTGTTCCGCACGTTCTACCCGGGCAGCACGCTCAGGGAGCACCTGGGCCTGGCCCGGCCCGCCAACCAGTACGCCGTGACCGGGGGAGCGTCATGACCGTACGGAGGCCTTCTCGCAAGCGGATCCATCTGGCGGCGCACTTCCCCGGCGTCAACAGCACCACCGTGTGGGCTGATCCGCGGTCGAAGTCCCAGATCGAGTTCTCCTCCTTCGAGCATCTCGCCCGCACCGCCGAGCGCGGTCTCTTCGACTTCTTCTTCCTCGCCGAGGGGCTGCGGCTGCGCGAACACAAGGGCCGTATCCACGACTTGGACGTCGTCGGACGCCCGGAGTCCCTCACGGTCCTCAACGCGCTCGCCGCCGTCACCGAGCGGATCGGGCTGGCCGCCACGGTCAGCGCGACCTTCAACGAGCCGTACGAACTCGCCCGCAGACTCGCCACGTTGGACCACCTCAGCGGCGGCCGGGCCGCCTGGAACGTGGTGACCTCCTCCGACGCCTTCACCGGTGAGAACTTCCGGCGCGGGGGATACCTCGACCGCGCGGACAGGTACACCCGGGCGGCCGAATTCGTGGACGTGGCACGGGAGTTGTGGGGCTCCTGGACCCCCGACGGAGTGTCCCGCCCCTTCGCCCACCGGGGCCGGCACTTCGACATCGCGGGCGAGTTCACCGTGCCGCGCTCACCCCAGGGACACCCGGTCGTCATCCAGGCCGGGGACTCGGGGGAGGGCCGGGAGTTCGCGGCGCAGACCGCCGACGTCATCTTCACCCGGCACGGCACGCTGGAGGACGGCCGCGCCTTCTACGCCGACGTGAAGGGACGCCTCGCGAAGTACGGCCGCAGCGCGGACGACCTCAAGATCATGCCCGGCGTCAGCGTCGTCCTCGGCGACACCGCGGCCGAGGCGCAGGAGAGGGCCGCCGAGATCCGGCGGCAGCAGGTCTCCCCGCAGAACGCGATCCTCGCCCTGGAACAGATCTGGGGCACGGACCTCTCCTCCTACGACCCCGACGGCCCGTTCCCCGACTCCGACCCGGTGCCGGAATCGTCGATCACCCAGGGGCGGACCCGGCGCGGCGACACCGTCGCGCTGGCCGAGAAGTGGCGGGCGCTGTCCCGCGAGAAGGGGCTGTCCATCCGGCAGACCGTGATCGAGACGAGCGGCCGGCAGTCCTTCATCGGCACCCCGGAGGCGGTCGCCGCCGAGCTGGAGACCTTCGTACGACAGGACGCCGCCGACGGCTTCATCCTCGTCCCGCATCTCACCCCCGGCGGCCTCGACGAGTTCGTCGACCGGGTGGTGCCGCTGCTCCAGGAACGTGGCGCGTTCCGCACGGAATACCGGGGCACGACCCTGCGCTCACATCTCGGGCTCCCCGACCCGGCCGGGAAGGGGTGACCGCACGACGACAGGACTGAGCGCACGGCGATGGAGGTGAGCGCGGCCCGGGTCGGTCTCGGCGAGCGCCGGCTGGTCGTTCTGGTCCGCGAGGGGATCCGGGGCGTGCGCGACTACGACCCCGACTCGGCGGCGCGGCGCGCGTTCCGGGGGGTCGAGACCACGCCGTACGACCCGCGCTGGTCGGTGCCGGGGCGCTTCACGCCGTACGACGCGCGGCGCACCGTGCGTGTCGACACGGCGGACGGTGTCGAACGCGGGCTCGGGCTCGCGGGTGAACTCGCCTTCCGGCTTGACGGGTTGGAGGTGACGTTGCAGGTGGCGGTGCAGGACGACGGGAAGTTGTGGGCGGTGTTCGCCGACTCCACGAGCGGGGACGGCAGTTACCGGTTCCGGTTCCTGTACCCGGCGGCGCCCGATGAAGAGGGGCACACGACGGTCGACTTCAACCGGGCGGCGCTCCCGCCGTGCGCGTTCGCCGACCATTTCATCTGCCCTTTCCCACCACCCGGGAATACGCTGGGCCTCGCGGTCGAGGCGGGGGAGCGCATCCTTCGGCAGGCAGGGCGTTGACCTGCGGCGGGCCGGGTTTCGGCCCACTGCGTTCGGGTGATCAACTCGCGTAGACCGTGGGCCAGTTGAAGGCCGTACGGCCGAAAGGCGCCCTTGCGCCCGTCGGTCGGGCGGCCGAATACTCCCCCACAGCGCTTGTCAGGAGCACGGCGTGTTCGAAAACCGGACGGCCGACCCTGACTGCGCCTCACGGGCCCCGACCCCACGCGGGCCCCCGAATTCCCCTAGGAGGGAACGAAACGTGAGGATCAAGCGCACCACCCCGCGCAGCGGAATCGCGAGACGGACCAGGCTGATCGCCGTGGCCACCGGATTCGCCGCCGCTGCCGCGTTCGCCGTCCCCACCGCGAACGCCAGTGAAGCCCGGACGTTCAGCGCGACCCAGCTCTCCGCGGCCAACTCGTCCGTGCTCAAGGCCGATGTCCCGGGCACCGCCTGGGCGGTCGACAGCAAGACGAACCGTGTCGTCGTCACCGTCGACAGCACGGTGTCCCAGGCCGAGATCGCGAAGATCAAGGCGCAGGCGGGCAGCACCGCCGACGCGATCACCATCAAGCACACGGCGGGTCAGTTCAAGAGGCTGATCACCGGCGGCGACGCCATCTACGGCGGTGGCTACCGCTGCTCGCTCGGCTTCAACGTGCACAGCGGGAGCACGTACTACTTCCTGACCGCCGGCCACTGCGGTGAGGTCGCCTCCACCTGGTACTCCAACTCCGGTCAGAGCACGGTGCTGGGCACCAACGTCAGCTACAGCTTCCCGACCAACGACTTCGCGCTGGTGCGCTACACCGGCTCGGCCGCGCACCCCAGCTCGGTCGGCAGCCAGACCATCAGCAGCGCGGCCACGCCGAGCGTGGGCACGACCGTCTACCGTCGTGGCTCCACCACCGGTACGCACAGCGGCCGGGTCACGGCACTGAACGCCACCGTCAACTACGGCAGCGGCGACGTGGTGTACCAGATGATCCAGACCACCGTCTGCGCCGAGGGCGGCGACAGCGGCGGTCCGCTGTACTCCGGCACCGTGGCCTACGGTCTGACCTCGGGCGGCAGCGGCAACTGCACCTCCGGTGGTACGACCTTCTTCCAGCCGGTCACCGAGGCGCTGAGCTACTACGGCGTGAGCGTCGGCTGACGCCCGCCTGAACCACCTCCGCTCCGGACTGCAGCCGGCAGCGGGTGAGCCCCCGTACGCAACTGGCGTGCGGGGGCTCGCTCTTGTGCGGCACACGGAGTTACCGTCGTGGGTATCGGAGAAGGCACCTGATGCGCCACGTCGGACCCTGGGGGGCCGTGATGGTCGAGGAGCTGGTGACGGCGGGAGTGACACTCGCGTCCGTCGGAGTGGTGTACACGATGGCGGCGGCGCGGGTCGTCAAACAGTACGAGCGGGGTGTGGTGTTCCGGCTCGGCAGGCTGCGGCCCGAAGTGCGCGGGGCCGGCTTCACGATGGTCGTCCCGTTCGTGGACAAGCTCCGCAAGGTCAACATGCAGATCGTGACGATGCCCGTGCCCGCGCAGGAGGGCATCACGCGGGACAACGTGACCGTGCGCGTGGACGCGGTCGTCTATTTCAAGGTCGTCGACGCGGCGGACGCGTTGGTGCAGGTCGAGGACTACCGGTTCGCGGTCTCGCAGATGGCGCAGACCTCGCTGCGGTCGATCATCGGCAAGAGCGACCTCGACGATCTGCTCTCCAACCGTGAAAAGCTCAACCAGGGGCTGGAGTTGATGATCGACAGTCCGTCCATCGGCTGGGGCGTGCAGATCGACCGGGTCGAGATCAAGGACGTGTCCCTCCCCGAGACGATGAAGCGGTCGATGGCCCGGCAGGCTGAGGCGGACCGTGAGCGGCGGGCCCGGATCATCAACGCGGACGCCGAGTTGCAGGCCTCGAAGAAACTCGCCGAGGCCGCCGAGCAGATGTCCGAACAGCCCGCCGCGCTCCAACTGCGGCTGCTGCAAACGGTGGTGGCGGTCGCGGCCGAGAAGAACTCGACGCTGGTGCTGCCCTTCCCGGTGGAGCTGCTGCGCTTCCTGGAGCGGGCGGCCCCGGCTCCGGCCGCAGCTGCCGCGCCCGCGGCGCCCGTAGCGCCCGTTGCTCCCGCGGCGCCGGTTGCCCCTGTGGCACCGCAACCGGTGCACGAGCAACTTCCGCCCGCCGGGCCTCAGCCGGATCCGGACTCCGATGGGTCGATTTCAAGACAGGACTAGACCTCACCCGCTGATGAGCGTTACTCGCACGTGGTGTTTGCAGTGCGAATGGCCTGGGGTGACCGTGAACTGTCAAAGCGAGGGGGGCGTGCAACCGCGTTCCGCGCACGACCTGAAGTCGACCTTGTGCGCTCCCTGTGCGATTAGGAAGAGTAGGCGCTCGTCAACCTACCTTTCGGCCGGTCGGGTCCCCATAACCTGGCGGGCCGACCCCCCACAGGAGGACACGAGTTGAAGCACCGACGCATACCCAGGCGACGGGTGGCCGTGGCAGGCGCGGGCATAGCCGCACTGGTCGTCGCGGGAGTCACCTTGCAGAGTGCGAACGCCAGCGAGACCACGCGGGCGGCCGCACCCCACACCCTCTCGGCCCTGGCGGCCGGAAAGCTCGCCTCGACGCTCGGCAAGGACCTCGGCACCGACGCGGCCGGCACGTTCTACGACGCGAAGACCAAGAGCCTCGTGGTCAACGTGCTCGACAAGACCGCCGCGGACACGGTCGAGGCGGCCGGCGCCAAGGCGAGAATCGTCGAGAACTCCCTCGCCGAACTGACCGGCGCCCGCACGACCCTCAAGCAGGACGCGACGATCCCCGGCACCTCGTGGGCGACCGACCCCACCACCAACAAGGTCGTCGTCACCGCGGACCGCACGGTCTCCGACGCCGAGTGGACCAAGCTCGCCAAGGTCGTCGACGGGCTCGGCGGCAAGGCCGAACTCCAGCGCACCAAGGGGGAGTTCAAGCCCTTCATCGCGGGTGGCGACGCCATCTCCGGCTCGGGCGGGCGCTGTTCGCTCGGCTTCAACGTGGTCAAGGGCGGCGCGCCGTACTTCATCACCGCCGGGCACTGCACCGAGGCCATCTCCACCTGGTCCGACTCCAGCGGCAACCAGATCGGCACGAACGAGCAGTCCAGCTTCCCGGACAACGACTTCGGGCTGGTCAAGTACACCTCGGACGTCGCCCACCCGAGCGCGGTCGACCTCTACAACGGCTCCTCGCAGGCCATCACCCACGCCGCCGACGCCACCGTCGGCGAGAAGGTGACCCGCAGCGGCTCCACGACCCAGGTGCACACCGGCACGGTCACCGGCCTGGACGCCACCGTGAACTACGGCAACGGCGACATCGTCAACGGCCTCATCCAGACCGACGTCTGCGCCGAGCCCGGTGACAGCGGCGGCTCGCTGTTCGACGGCGACGCGGCGATCGGCCTCACCTCCGGCGGCAGCGGCGACTGCACCTCGGGCGGCGAGACCTTCTTCCAGCCGGTCACCGAGGCGCTGTCGACGTTCGGGGCGCAGATCGGCTGACCTGCCCACAGGGTGGTGCGAAGTCCCGCTCCCGCGCGCGAGGGAGCGGGACTTTCGTGTCCGTACGGTCGGCTCAGCGCGTGGGCCAGTACCACAGCGGTTCGTCGAGCGGGCCCTCGCGGCCCGCCACCGTCGTCTGCCCGAACTCCTTCACCAGCTCTATGGAGTTGACGTCGAGACGGTGCCGTATCGCGCCCTTCTGGAGGGCGTCCGCGAGTGGTCTGGCGTGGGTGACCACGACGATCTGGGTGTCCTTCGTGGCGGTGAGGATCAGATCGGCGAGCGGCGGGATCAGGTCCGGGTGGAGGCTGGTCTCCGGCTCGTTCAGCACGAGCAGCGACGGGGGCCGGGGCGTCAGCAGCGCCGCCGCCCACAGGAGATAGCGCAGGGTGCCGTCCGACAGCTCGGCGGCGGTGAGCGCGCGCAGCAACCCGTGCTGGCGCAGGGCGAGTTGGAAACGTCCGCCGAGGTCGGCGATGTGGACCTGACTGCCGGGGAAGGCCGCGTCCACGGCCGCGTCCAGCGCCTCGGCGTCACCGACCTCGCGGATCGTCTGAAGGGCGGCGGCCAGATCGGAGCCGTCACCGCTCAGCACGGGCGTCCGCGTGCCGATCTGGGCGGCCCGGGCCGGTGCGTCCGCGTCGGTGCGGACATGGTCGTAGAACCGCCAGGACCTGATGAACTCCCGTACCGCCAGGACGTCGGGTGCGTGCTGGGGGTCGGCCAGTTCGCCGAGCATGCTGTCGTACGGGCGCAGGGTGCCGTGGGCGCGGGACCAGCCGCCGCCCGCGCCGCGGAGTCTGACGGCGGCTCCCGCGCGGTCGGAGAGCACGGAGGCCGGGCGCAGGACGGGGCCGCTCCAGATGGACTCGCGTTTGATCTCCGGGTCGAGGTTGAACATGGACGACACTCTGTCCGTCCCCGGGGACGGGCTGGGGTGACCGAAGTCGATCGCGTACCCGAACTCGTCGCCCGCGAAGCCCAGTTGCAGACTGACCGGGCCCGAGCGGGCCGTGCCCTGCACGGGATGGAGTCCCTCGCGCACCGCGCGGCTGATCTTCTCCGGGCCCGCCCACAGCACCGACGGCAGCCCGCCCTCCTGCGCGAGCGCGGCGACGGCGCCGCCGCGCGCGGACGCGGCGAGCAGGCGCAGCGAGCGGTACAGGCTCGACTTGCCCGTGCCGTTCGCCCCTGTGATCACGTTCAGTCGCGTCAGCGGGACGATCAGGCGGCGCAGGGAGCGGTAGTTCTCGACGGCCAGGGTGCTGATCATGCGTCCAGGGTTGCAGACGGGTCTGACAATCCCGGTCGGTCCAGGAGGTCCTCGTGCTTGCGCCGTAGCGTCGCCGCCAGCAGGGTGACCACGATCCCGGCGAGTGCCCACGCGGAGAGGACCAGCAGCGGGCCGGTGACGGCGTTGCCCTTGAAGTAGGCGATCGAACGCGCCACCCAGGTGCCGGCGCCCGGTGGCAGCGCGGGCCCGATCGCGTTCCAGAACGGCGGCAGCAGCGGCAGCGGGAAGGCGCCGCCCGCGCTCGGGTTGCCCGCGATCACCACCAGCAGGATCGCAAGACCGATGCCCACGACCCCGAAGACCCCCTGAAGTCCGAGGGTCGCCGCCCCCACGGCGAACGTGATCAGGGCGCCGAGCCCCCAGAACGCCATGACACTGCCCGGCAGCGCGCCCAGGACCGGCCCGACGATCACCGCGCCGCCGAGGCCGCCGACGATCGCGACCAGCGCCATGACGATCAGCCGGATCACCGCGCGGCGCGGGTTGGCGGGCCGGGCGCCGGTGCTGATCGCCAGGATCGAGGCGCACAGATAGCCGCCGACACACCAGCCGACGACCAGGTAGAACGACGACAGCCCGTCGAAGTCCTGGGACGAGGCCGGGGCCACGTCCACCGTCCGGACCGTGCGCTGCTCGGTCCTCTCCAGGGTGGCGGTGATGGTCTCCAGGGTGGTGGCGAGGACCGTGCCGCCGCCGGTGGCGACCAGGAGCGTGTCCGTGGTGCCGCGCGGGTCGATGACGAGGGCGCCGTCGATGTCCCGGTCCAGGATCTGCCTCCGCGCGGTCGTCGCGTCGGACACCGCGCGCGGGGCGAGCGGTGAGCCGGGCAGCTGCTTCAGCCGGGCCACCGTCTGCTCGGCCGTGACCTGAGGAGCTACGACCCCGAAAGCCACGTCCCTGGGCTTCGGGTTGTGGAGCGCGCCTACGTAGGAGGCGATGAAGAGCAGCTGAAGAGCGACCACTCCGATGACGAGCAGGGTGGCCCGCAGGCTGACCGCGTCCTTCACCTCACCGAAGAAGGACGTACGGGACGTACCGGCACCCGGGGTCTCTGTCATGTCCCCACGGTCTCGGCGGCAGGGCGCTCGCGCAGGCGGGAAGGGACCGAATGGATGTCGTACGTGTGTTCGGAAAGCATTTTTTCACCAACTGCTCAGCCTGGGCGGGGAGCTGACGGAGTGGTGTCTGTTTCGGCCACCACGTATCTCCCCAAGGAATCGTTTACGTGTTCGAATGAGGTCGCTGACCGGGGCTGATGGGGCTAGAGTAATCGAACGGGCGTGCGATGAACATATCGGGCGGATGACCGAAAAGGGGTGGAGTGATGGAGGTGCGGCATGGCGGGCTTCGCCCATCTGCATGTCGCGTCCGGTTACTCCGCCCGCTACGGCGCCTCCCATCCCGAGCAGCTCGCCCAGCGGGCGGCCGAACGGGGCGTGACGGCGCTCGCGCTCACCGACCGCGACACGGTCACCGGCGCCGTCCGGTTCGCGCGGGCCTGCGCCAAGGGCGGTGTCCGGCCGGTCTTCGGCATCGACCTGGCGGTGGAGGCGCTCGCACCCCCGCCGCCCACCCAACGCCGCCGCACTCCGGTCCACGGTGGCTCGCATGTCGTAGAGCCACCGCTCCGCTTCGTGCTCCTCGCCCAGGACCGGGCGGGCTGGGCCCGGCTGTGCCGCATCACGTCGGCGGCTCACGAGGGCGCCTTGTCCGGTACGGCGCCGGTGGTGCCGTGGGAGGCGCTGCGCGCGTACGGCGGCCCCGGACTGACCGCGCTGCTCGGGCCGCTCTCGGAGCCGGTGCGGGCGCTGTCGGTGGGGCGGGAGGACGTCGCGATGAAGCTGCTGGCGCCCTGGAAGGAGGTCTTCGGGAGGGGGGTCCGGTTGGAGGTCGTCGCGCAGAAACGTTTCAGCGCAGGTCCGGGCTCCCTCCGCCTGGCCGCCCGCACCCTGGCGCTGGCCGACCGCACCCGCACCACCGCCGTGCTCTCCAACGCCGTCCGCTACGCCGACCCCGACCAGCACCGCCTCGCCGACGTCCTGGACGCGGCACGCCTGCTGCGCCCCATCGACCGACGCCGGCTGGACAGCGGGCAGCGCTGGCTCAAGGACGAGAGGGAGATGACGGTCGTGGCGCGGATGATCGCCGAATGCGCCGGAGCGGACGTACGGCGGGCCCGCCGGCTGATGGCGGACACCGCGAACACGGCGGAGGCGTGCGTCGTGGACCCCGTGGACCTCGGCCTCGGCAGGCGGCACTTTCCGGAACCGTCGCTGTTCGGGACCGGGCAGGGGGCGAGCGCCGCGCTGGAGGCGGGCGGTGCGGCCCGGCTGCTGCGCCTGAGGTCCGAGGAGGGCCTGGTCCGACGCGGCCTCGACCGCGACCGGGCGGCACTCGACCGGCTGGAGGAGGAACTCGCCGTCATCGCCCACTGGAACTACGACGCGTACTTCCTCGCCGTCGGACAGGTCGTCGCCGACATCCGCGCCAAGGGCATCCGGGTCGCCGCCCGCGGCTCCGGCGCCGGCTCGCTGGTCTGCCACGCGCTGGACATCGCCACCGCCAACCCGCTCGACCACAGCCTGCTGTTCGAACGCTTCCTGAGCACCCGCCGGGAGTCACTGCCCGACATCGACATCGACGTGGAGTCCGCCCGCCGCCTGGAGTGCTACGACACGATCTTCGAACGCTTCGGGAAGGAGCGGGTGGCGGTCACCGCGATGCCCGAGACCTACCGCGCGCGCAGGGCGCTGCGGGACACCGGCCTCGCGCTCGGTATCGCGCCCGCCGACGTCGACCGGATCGCCAAGAGCTTTCCGCACCTGCGTGCCTCCGACATCACGAACGCCCTCGCCGAACTGCCCGAACTACGCCAACTGGCGGGAGAGACGGGCCGGTTCGGACCGTTGTGGGAGCTCGCCGAAGGCCTCGACTCCCTGGTCCACGGCATGGCCATGCACCCCTGCGGCGTGGTCATCAGCGACGCCACCCTCCTGGACCGGCTGCCGGTGCAGCCCACCCCGCAGGGCGACTACCCGATGGCGATGGCCGCGAAGGAGGAGATCGAGGCGCTGGGCAACATCAAACTCGACGTCCTGGGCGTCCGTATGCAGTCCGCGATGGCCCACGCCGTCACCGAGATCGAACGCGCCACCGGCGACCGAATCGACCTCGACGACCCCCAACAGGTGCCGCTCGACGACGTGTTCGCCTTCAAGTTCATCCAGGAGAGCCAGACGCTGGGCCTGTTCCAACTGGAATCCCCCGGCCAGCAGGACCTGTTGTCCCGGCTCCAGCCCCGCGACGTGCAGGACGTCATCGCCGACATCAGCCTCTTCCGCCCCGGCCCGGTCGCCGGCGGCATGCCCGAGCGGTACATCGCCGCGCGTCATGGCGGTACGCCGGTGTATGCGCACCGGGACCTCGAACCCGTGCTCGCCGACACCTACGGCGTGACCATCTGGCACGAGCAGATCATCGAGACGCTGCGTGTACTGACCGGCTGCGACCGGGCCTTCGGGGAGGTCACCCGACGAGCACTCGGCGACAAGGACCAACTGCCCAGGATCAAGGACTGGTTCCACCGGAAGGCACGCGCGCGTGGCTACAGCGCGGCCGTCCGCGACGAGGTCTGGAAGACCGTCGAGGCCTTCGGTGCCTACGGCTTCTGCCGCGCCCACGCGGTCGCCTTCGCCGTACCGGCCCTACAGAGCGCCTGGTTGAAGGCACACCATCCAGCGTTCCTGCTGGCGGGCTTGCTCGAACACGACCCCGGGATGTGGCCCAAGCGCGTCCTGGTCTCCGACGCCCGCCGGCGCGGTGTGCCGATCCTGCCCGTCGACATCAACCGCTCCAGGGTGAAGCACACCGTGGAGATGACCGAGCAGGAGGAGTGGGGCGTGCGGCTCGCGCTGTCCGGGGTGCGCGGTATCGGCGAGGAGGAGTGCGCGCGGATCGAGGAGGCGCAGCCGTACGGATCGCTGTCGGACTTCTGGCAGCGGGCCCGTCCCAGCAGACCGGTCGCCGAACGCCTCGCCGAGATCGGTGCGTTGACCTGTCTGCACGACGGCCGTCTCACTCGACGGGATCTGCTGCTCCAGATCGCCGAGTTGCACCGGCAGTCCCGCAACCGGACCGCGGGGGCCGGTCAACTGCCCATGGATACGGGCGCTGTCGGGGGAGCGGAGCCGAGCGGGCTGCCGGAGATGACCGGACGTGAGGCGCTGAGCGCCGAGTTGGGCGCGCTCGGCATCGACGTCTCCAGGCATCTGATGGAGCATCACCACCGGCTGCTGCGGGAGATCGGCGCGACGGACGCGGCGCATCTGGCCGAACTGCGTGCCGGACAGCAGGTGTTGGTCGCCGGGGTGCGTGCTTCCACCCAGACCCCGCCGATCGCGAGCGGCAAGCGGATCATCTTCGTCACTCTGGAGGACGGCTCGGGCCTGGTCGACCTCGCCTTCTTCGAGGACTCCCACCCGGCCTGCGCGTACACCGTCTTCCACAGCGGGCTGCTCCTGGTGCGCGGCACGGTCCAGGAGCGCGGCACCCGTCGTACCGTCGTCGGTTCCATGGCCTGGGACCTGGACGAGATCGCGGGCGCCCGCCGGGACGACGGCCCCGAGGCCGCCCTCGCGCTCCTCGGCGCCGACCGCCCGCACCCGACCCCCGCCCAGCCGCAACGCACCCTGGCCGACGGCACCGCCGGCGCGCGCCTGCATCCGTATGCCGACCTCCAGCCCGCCGGCACCCGTTCCGCCGACCTGAAGAAGTTCGGCCACCGCAGCCCGGGGAGTGCGGGATGAGCGGGATGACCACGCGGCGGCGGCACATCGCCCACTTCCATCTGCATGCCGCGCTGAGAGAGGCCCGGTACGACGACATAATCGAACTGGTGTCCGGGATCACGCCTCACGTCCAGGCCATCCCGCCCAACGCCCTTCAGGTGGACCTGACTTCGGCGCTCCGGTACTTCGACATGTCTCCCTACGACGCGGTCCAGACGGTGAAGATGAGACTGAAGGCCCACTACGACATCGACAGCAGCGCCGGTCTCGCGGGCAACCGCATGCTGGCGGCGATGGCGGCCGACGCGTCCGCCCCAGGGGACACCACCTCGGTGCCCACCGGGGAAGCGGCCGACTGGTTGTACCCCCGGCCGGTCACCGCACTGCCCGGCATCGGCCGCGCGACGGCGGACACGCTGCACCGGTACGGCCTGCACACCATCGGCCAGCTCACCGACCTGCCTCCGGCGACCCTGCAACGGCTCCTCGGCGCAGGCCAGGCACGGCTGTTGACCGAGCGCGCCCTCGGCCACGACCCCCGCCCGATCGTGCCCGCGGAACCGGCGGCACATCTGGCCGCCGACCTGGTCCTCGGCCGGGACTGCCTGGACCCGGCCCAACACCACCGAGCCGTCCTGGAACTTGCCGACCGGATCGGCCAACGCCTGCGTGGAGAAAGGGAGTTCGCGGGCCGACTCACCCTCACGGTCCGCTACGCAGACAGCACCTCCACCACGCGCACCCGCGCCCTGCCGGAACCCACCGACCACTCACCCGCCCTCGCCGCCACCGCCCTGGGCCTGTTGACCTCCCTCGGGCTGCAACGCGCCCGCGTCCGTGCCTTCGTGCTCCGCGCCGACGACCTGCGGCCGGCCGGCAGCGCCTACCGTCAGCTCTCCATGGACCCGGCGGACGCCCGCGCCCGCGCGGTCGAAGCCGCCGCGGACCGTGCCCGGCGACGCTTCGGGCAGGAGGCGGTACGCCCGGCCGCGCTGGCCGACTGACCTCTGTCGGCCACAACTGTCCATACGCTCAGGGGCGTTGGTGGAGGTCGGGGTTCTTCCGTATCCGCCAGGCACGCAGCAGCAGGAAGAGCCCGATCAGCGCGACCACCACGCCCAGCACCGCGTACTGGCCGTGGCCGGACATGGCCGAGCCGTTCATCGCGCCGATGCCCTGCGCGATCCAGACCGCGCCGAGCACGACGAGGATGATCCCGCCGATTCCGCGGACCAACATGGTCACTCCATTCCCCGCATCGATACGTCCGCGGCGGTACCCGCCCACGTTCACCGCTCAGCTTCGCCCCGTTCGGTGCGGCTGGGGCGGTCGAAAACCTTACGGAACGGGAACGTCGTGCGGTCGCTGTCCGCATGCGACCAAGGCGCCTTGTCCGTACGTCAGTTGGCCCACGGTGCGACGATGCGCGTGCCGTCCGCCAGCTCCGCCTCCAGGCCGATGGTCGTGGTGACCCATGTGAGCACGGTCCGGTCGGTGGGGTTCTCGACGCCGAAGGTCGCCCCCGGGTTGATGATCAACGTGTCACCCGCGCCGACCCGCTCGGTACGGCCGTCGAGTGTGATCACCAGTTCGCCTTCGAGGATGTGCAGGATCTCCTCGCGGTTGACGGTGTGCAGGGGCGCCTTGGTGCCGGCGGGGATCTCGCCCCGCCACGCGCACAACTCCTTGCTGCCGGTGCCGGGATGGGCGTACGAGACGAAGCGGGCGCCGTGGATCTCGTGGACGACGGCGTCGGACGGGTGGATGACGGGCATGACTGCCTCCGGGAGTAGTTAGTCAAGCTGCTTGACCATATGCCCAACATGGTCAAGCAGCTTGACCAATCCGTCAAGGGTGTTTCAATGCCGTCGTGGAGAACTCCGAGGCCATCGCCCTGACCGCCGCCCTGCTCGCCGCCGCGGGCGACCTGACGAAGCGCATCAACGACGGGGTCGTGGCGCGCGGCTTCGAGGTGCGCCCGGCGCACGGCTTCGCCTTCGCGCGGCTCGCGCCGGACGGTGCGACGGCCACCGATCTCGCCGCGCACCTCGGAATCACCAAGCAGGCCGCGAGTCAGCTCGTCGACGAGATCGTGCGCAAGGGGTACGCCGAACGGCGTCCGCACCCCGGAGACGCGCGCGCCCGGCTGGTCGTGCTCACGGAGTTGGGCTGGGCCTGTACGCGAGCGGCGGAGGAGGCGGCGCTGGAGGCCGTGGAGCCCTGGGTCGAACTGCTGGGTGAGAGTGAAGTGCGCGTGTTGTGTGACCGTTTGCGGCGTATTGCGCCCTACGGTCCCCTCAGGCCCACCTGGTGACCGGTTACCACTGGAAGTTTTTACTGACGCGTAACTTCACACTTCACCTACTCGCTCGTAACTTGACGAGTGAACAGCATTCTTGTGATCCGGATCACAGGGCGTAAGGCCGTCGCAACTCCCTTGAGCCGCAAGGAGATCACACGATGCTGCCCTGGAAACGAGTGCTCAGACCCCTGACCGCACTGCTTCTGACCGCCGCGGTCGTCGCCGTACCCGCCGCCACCGCCCAGGCGTCGACCGCGTCCAGCAGCGGTTGGAACGACTACAGCTGTGAGCCCTCCGCCGCCCACCCCGACCCCGTCGTCCTCGTGCACGGCACCTTCGCCAACGGCACCGACAACTGGCTGGCCCTCGCGCCCTACCTGACGGCCCGCGGCTACTGCGTCTTCTCCCTCGACTACGGCCAACTCCCCGGCGTCCCCCTCGTATACGGCCTCGGCCCCATCGACGAGTCGGCGGCCCAACTCCAGGTCTACGTCGACAAGGTGCTCGCCGCGACCGGCGCCGCGAAGGTCGACCTGGTCGGGCACTCGCAGGGCGGCATGATGCCCCGCTATTACCTCAAGTTCCTCGGCGGAGCCGCCAAGGTGGACACCTTCGTCGGTATCGCGCCCGACAACCACGGCACCACCCTGAACGGCCTCACCAAACTCCTGCCGTACTTCCCGGGCGCCGAGGACGTGATCGCCTCGGCCGCACCCGCCCTCGCCGACCAGGTCGCCGGTTCGGCCTTCCTCGCCAAGCTGAACGCGGGCGGCGACACCGTGCCCGGCGTCCACTACACGGTCATCGCCACCCGGTACGACGAGGTGGTCACGCCGTACAGCAGCCAGTTCCTGAGCGGGTCCGACGTGCACAACGTGCCGATCCAGAACCTGTGTTCACTCGATCTCTCCGAGCACGCCCTGCTGGGACTGACGGACCGGATCGCCTTCCACGAGGTCGCCAACGCCCTCGACCCCGCGCACGCCACCACCACCAACTGCCTGTCGGCACTGAGCTGATCGCGCCTGCGGGACCTGTCCGACCTGAGCCGCCGGACAGGCCCCGCCCCCTGCACGGGCCGTACTAACGGCCGTGCCGTCCACCGCCGTTGGTCGCGCGGCGGCGGACCGAGGCGAACAGGGCCGCGGCGCCGAGCGCCAGGGATGCCGCGCCGCCCACGACGAGATACGGCGAGTTGTCGTTGGCGCCGGTCGCGGCGAGGTTCTGTGAACTCCCTGCCGCCTGCGGTTCGTTGGCCTGTGTCGTCGCGGCGACCGGTTCCGCCGAGGTGCTCGCGTCCGCGTCCCCGTGGCCGTGGTGCTCGACCGTCGACTTGTCGGCACCGGCCGCGATCTGCTGGTCGGAAGGGGCGGAGGCGGTGGGCGCGGGAGTCGTGGGAGCGGCCGGGGTGGGCGTCGACCTGCCCGCCGAACTGCCCTTCGTACCGCCGCCGTTGGCGCCCGTGCCGCTGCCGCTTTCACCGCCGCCGTAGCTGACGTCCGAGCAGGAGTAGAACGCCTCCGGGCTGTCCGAGCGCTGCCAGACCGCGTACAGGAGCTGCTTGCCGGAGCGCTGCGGCAGGGTGCCGGAGAAGGTGTAGAAGCCGCCCGTGGCGACCGGGTCGGTGGAGGTCGCGACCGGGTGGTCCAGGTCCAGGTCCGCCCAGGCGAGCGGCTGCGCGGGGTCGTAGCCGGACTTGGTGACGTAGACCTTGAAGGTGCCCTTGTGCGGTGCGGTCACGCGGTACTTGAAGGTGTACGAGCCGCTGCTCACGCTCGTCGCCGGCCAGTCGGCGCGGGCCAGGTCGAGGCCCTTGAACTCCTCGTTGTTCGCGCTGCACAGCTTGCCGTCCGGGATCAGCGTCTGGTGCTGCCCGTTCGCGTCACCGATCCTGATGCCGTTCCAGTCGTACAGCGCCTGCGTGCCACCGGCCGCGACCGCCGCCCTGCACGCGTCCGACCTGGGGTGCTCCGGACCCTCCGCGTAGCACTGCGCGACCCGGCTGACCGGGTCGCCCATCGAACCGTGCGCCGCCGCGGGCGTCGCGGCGAGCGCGGTCAGGGCGAGCGGGGTCATCCCGAGGACGGCGACAGCGGCGACCTTGCGGCGTGCGGGCATGGGGGAACTCCAACTCCTCGGACGGTGCTCGGCGCGGCGGACGGATCCTGTGGGGGTGATCAGAAACTAGCCCCTGGAAACCGCGGAATCGCCTGCTGGAGAGGGGAGAGGGAGATCCTTATGGTGGTGTTAAGGCAGGGCTAACCGAGGGCTCAGGGAGGGACGGTTCCGTGAGCCCGGAGAGGTGTCGCGGATGAGTGGACCGGACGGGGTTCGCGTCGCGGTCGTCGCCGATGTGCCCGTCGTCAAGGCCGTGACCGACATGGCGTACCGCCACTACATTCCACGCATCGGTGTGGTGCCGCAGCCCATGGAGGCGGACCACATGGCGAATGTGGCCGCCGGGCGGGTGTTCGTGACGGGAGACCCCATGACGGGGCTGGTGGTGATCGAGGAGCGTGACGATCACCTGTTCCTCGACAGCATCGCCGTCCACCCCGAGGCGCACGGCAGGGGCGTCGGGCGGCTGCTCCTGCGCTTCGTGGACGCACACGCGCGGGAGCTCGGACTGCCGGAGGTCAGGCTCTACACGAACGCGCTGATGTGGGAGAACCAGGCGATCTACCCGAAGTTCGGGTACGAGGTCGTGGAGCGGCGCACGGACGGGCCGTACGACCGCGTCCACTACCGGAAGCGGCTGGGCTGACCGGGGCAGGCAGGAGGCGGACCGGGGTCAGCCGTCCGGCCACCATGTGCGGGCGATGTCCTTTCGGACCTCGGGGCGCTCTACAGGGCGCTCGTCGGTCTCGTCCCGTACCCGACGGGTGTCCGACTTCTTCAGGGGCTTCTGCACGGTCACGCGGCGCATGGCTGCCTCCTTGTGTCCACCCGGGGTTCGTGTTCTCACGGGGTGGACCGTTCCCGGGAGGGTGACTCATCGGCGGGGATCTGTCTGTGGCCGCTGTCACGATGGGACTGTCAGTGGTGGGTGTCACGCTAGGCGCATGAGTGAACCTGTAGCGAACTTCGACTGGGACGCGGAGGCCGCCGCCTTCGACGAAGAGCCTGATCACGGCCTGCGCGACCCGGAGATCCGCCGGGCCTGGGCCGACCGGCTGCGCTCCTGGCTGCCCGCCGGAGCGGCCGACATCCTCGACCTCGGCTGCGGCACCGGCACCCTGTCGCTCCTCGCGGCCGAGCAGGGACACCACGTCACCGGCGTCGACCTCTCCCCGGCGATGATCGACCTCGCCCGCGCGAAGCTGGCCGGCCGTGACGCGGCGTTCCTCATCGGTGACGCGGCCGCGCCCCCGGTGGGCGAGCAGCGCTTCGACGTCGTCCTCGTACGGCACGTGCTGTGGACGCTGCCCGACCCCGCCCGGGTCCTGCGGCACTGGCGCGGGCTGCTGAGGCCCGGCGGCCGGCTCGTGCTGATCGAGGGCCGCTGGGGGACGGTCAGCCCGGTCGGCATACCCGCCGACCGCCTCGCCGGACTCCTGGCACCCCTGGTGCCCGACGCCGGGCACGTGCGCGTGGAGCGGCTGTCCGGGGACCCGCTGCTGTGGGGCGGGGCCGTGGACGACGAGCGGTACGCGGTGGTGGCGGTGCCGTAGCCCGGCCCGCCCGCCGTCACCCCGACGCCGCGCCCGACGTCATGCCACCAGCTCGTCGAACCCGCCCTCACGGGCCAGCCTCTCCAGCTCGTCGAGCGCCGCCACGGCCGCCGCCGCGGCCGTGGGGTCCGACTCCGCCAGCCCGCTCTCCTCGAACTCGTCCTCGTCCAGGCGCCGTACGTCCGTCCCGTCGGCGGAGATCCACAGGTCCAGATCGAGGTCTTCTACGACGAGTTCGGCGCCGGAGAGGGTGGCGGGGCGGGCGATGTCGCAGTACCAGCCCTTCAACTGCCCGGTGCCGTCCCGGACTTCCTTCACGGCGTACCAGCGGTCCCGCCAGTAGTACTCGGTGAACACGTCACCGCTCTCGAAGCGCACGAAGCCGAAGTCGCGGACGCCGTCACCGGCCCACGGGGCGCGGACGGCGAGGCGGGTGCCGTCGTCGAAGAGCAGTTCCGCCGAGTAGCGGATCTTCGTGCGGCCCGCCTTGACGAGGACGACGTCCAACCGGCGTGCGGGATCAGGTGAGTTCACGGACATGGCGCACCTCCGTGGCGCAGGTTTCGTAGCCGAACCATTTGTTGATCGCGAGCATCGGCCCGTTGCCGGTGTCGTTGCCCGTGAAGGCCTCGGTGTAGCCGGCGGCGCGGGCGCGGTGCAGGGAGTCGTTCTTGGCGAGCTTGGCGAGGCCCCGGCCGCGGTGGGCGCGAGCGGTGCCGGTCATGACGGTGCCGTAGCGCGTGCCGCCGTCCGTGCGGGCGGCGCTGAAGGCCGCCGGGTGTCCGCCGACGACCGCCACGGACGTCAACTCCGGGCTGAACAAGGGGTGTTGCCAGGTCTCGTCCAGCCAGGCCTCGTAGTCCGTGAACTCGGTGTCGATGTCGCTGGGTTCGTCCAGCGTCGCCTCCGAGTCCAGGGCGAACAGGGGGCGCGGGTCGTCGGCGAAGTCCGAGCCCGGGCGGATCTCCACGCCGGGCGGCGGGTCCTGGAGCGGGGGCAGGGTGCCGTGCGCCAGGTCCAGGCGGAGGAAGTGCGCGGAGCGGCTCGCCGTATAGCCGAAGCGTTCGGCGAAGGCGCGGTTGGCCGGCTCGTCCAGGACCCAGGCGTAGAGCCTGGTCGCGCCCTGGGCGGCCAAATGCTCCTCGGCGGTGCGGACCAGGAGCGAGCCCGCGCCCCGGTGTTTGCGCTCCGGGTGCACGTACACGTTGACGAAGCCCTGGCCCGGCTCCGGGCTCTCGTAGGCGATGCCCACCTGGGCCGTGCCGATGATCTCGCCGTCCTCCTCCGCGACCAGCCTGCGCAGCCGGGCCTCCGGGTGGGCACGGGCGATGTCGTGGGCGACGGAGTCCGGGGTGAACAGCATGTAGGGGAGGGCGAGTCGACGGACCTGGACGAAGCCTTCCAGGTCCGCTCGGAGGTCGGGGTTCAGGTCACGCACGATCACGGTCATGGAGTCGCACGCTACGGCGGGGCCGCGCCGGAGTGCCTCCTATTTTCCGGCGGGTGCCTTCGCCGGATTTCCGGCGGGCGCGTTCCGCGGTGGGTGCGGGACAATCGGGCCGTGACCTTGAAGATCCACATCGACGACAGTGCGGCGCCGTACGAGCAGATCCGCGCCCAGATCTCGAAGCAGGCCCGGTCCGGAGCGCTGCCGGTCGGCTACAAGCTGCCCACGGTACGAGGACTGGCCGAGTCGCTCGGCCTCGCCGCCAACACCGTCGCCAAGGCGTACCGGGCCCTGGAGACGGACGGGGTGATCGAGACACGCGGACGCAACGGGACGTTCGTCGCCGCGGCGGGCTCGGCCGCGGAGCGGGAGGCGGCGGCCGCCGCGCAGGTCTACGCGGAGAAGGTTCGGCGGCTGGGGCTTACGGAGGGGGATGCGGTGGCGGCTGTGCGGGATGCCCTGCGGGCGGCTTACGGGAAAGGGTGAGGGGAGTTCGGCACCGCCGTGACGCACCGTTGTGGCCGAGCGCCGTTGCGGCGGGGATGAACGCCGGCCGGACGGAGGCGTAGCGCAGCCGGTGTCGCTACAGGTACAACCCCGCGTCCGCGCCCTCCCGTTGGTCCGGTACCGAGGTCGGTTGCGTGCCCCGGCGCAGGGCGTACAGCTCCGCCAGGGTCGCGCCCTCGCGGCCCACGCCCTCCTCCGTGCCGAGCCAGTTCACCGACTCCTTGCGGGTGAGGGGGCCGACCTCGATACGGGCGAGGCAGCGGCCGGGGCGGACCACGGCGGGGTGGAGGCGCTCCAGGTCCTCGTTCGTGGTGACGCCGACCAGGACGTTGCGCCCCTGGCCGAGGAGGCCGTCCGTGAGGTTGAGGAGCCGGGACAGGGCCTGGCCCGCCGTGTGCTTCGCCTCGCCGCGGATCAGCTCGTCGCAGTCCTCCAGCAGGAGGAGCCGCCAACGGCCCTTGCCCGTCGTGTCGTCCTCGCCGATCGCGATGTCCATCAGATAGCCGACGTCGCTGAACAGCCGCTCCGGGTCCAGCACGCAGTCCACCTGACACCAGTCCCGCCAGGAACGGGCCAGCGTGCGCAGCGCCGAGGTCTTGCCGGTGCCCGGCGGGCCGTGCAGCAACAGCAGCCGGCCCGCGATGTCCTCCGGGGTCGTCTTCATCAGGGTGTCCATCGCATCGGCCACCGGACGCGTGTAGTTGGCGCGCACCTCGTCCCATGTGCCCGCCGAGATCTGCCGGGTCGTGCGGTGCGGGCCGCGCCTGGGGGAGACGTACCAGAACCCCATCGTCACGTTCTCCGGCTGCGGTTCGGGCTCGTCCGCCGCGCCGTCGGTCGCCTGGTCGAGGACCTTCTCGGCGAGCTCCTCACTGGTCGCCGTGACCGTGACGTCGGCGCCCCGGTTCCAGCGGGAGATCAGCAGGGTCCAGCCGTCGCCCTCGGCCAGCGTCGCGCTGCGGTCGTCGTCGCGGGCGGCGCGCAGCACCCGGGCGCCCGGCGGGAGCAGGGTCGCCCCGGTCCGGACGCGGTCGATGTTCGCCGCGTGCGAGTACGGCTGCTCGCCCGTCGCGAACCGGCCGAGGAACAGCGCGTCGACGACATCGGACGGGGAGTCGGAGTCGTCGACGTTGAGCCGGATCGGCAGCGCGTCGTGCGGGTTAGCGGACATGGGGCCATGATCCGGCACACGGACGCCGTGTGCACCCGCTTTCCGTAGTGCGCCCCCCAGTGTCGCCTCCGTCCGCCGCATCCGATGTGTCCGGACCGTGTCCGCCGCCTCCTGGCTGTGTCCGCCGTGTATCCCCTCCGCCCTGTTACAAGGCTGTGCACGCGGAGACCTGCCCCACCGCCAGGAACCGACGTTACTGTTGCCCTTGATGGGACGTCATGGGTGGAATTCGGGGGCACTGCGGTGGCGGCTCACCGCGCTGCTCGGCGTGGGAGTGGCCGCACTGGCGCTGATCGTGACCCTGATCAACACGCTTCCCGGCGGCGGAAGCACCACGGGCACCTCGCGCGACGGCGACAAGGTGCACGGCACCCCGGCGACCCCGCCCGACGAGGACCGGCCCGAGGTCGGCTGGGGCTTCACCCACACCCAGTACAGCGCCGACGAGGGCAGCGACACCGCGACCGAGCGCGTCGAGGGGCTGCTGGAGAAGTCCCAACTCCCGCAGGACCAGGCCATCATGGGCTGGGGCGCCGACAACCCCGAGCCGGTGAAGGGGCGTTACGACTTCGGCGCCCTGGACCGCCGTATCGACTTCATGCGCAAGTCGGGCGGTACCCCGGTCATCACGCTGTGCTGCTCCCCGGACTGGATGAAGGGCGGCAAGTCCGGCGTCGACAACACCGACTGGAGCCAGGCCTCGCTGGAGACGGCGCCGAAGCCCGACCACTACGCGGACTACGCGGCGCTCGCCGCGACCGTCGCCAAGCGGTACCCGGACGTCACGCACTTCATCGTGTGGAACGAGTTCAAGGGCTTCTGGAACGACGCCAAACAGCGCTGGGACTACGAGGGTTACACCCAGCTCTACAACCTGGTCTACAAGGCGCTGAAGAAGGTCAACCCGAAGATCATGGTCGGCGGGCCGTATCTCGTGATGGACAGCGTGGACCCGCGCGACGCGAACGCCTCCAGCACCTTCAAGGGCCCCTGGGGCGCGATGGACCAGCGGATCATCGACGCCTTCGACTACTGGAACAAGAACAAGGCCGGCGCGGACTTCGTGGTCGTCGACGGCTCCAGCTACACCAACGACGACGACCTGCTGCCGAACGAGTTCGGGGCCACCGACAAACTCACCGCGGTCAGCAAGTGGGTTCGGGAGCAGACGCACGATCTGCCGCTGTGGTGGGCCGAGTACTACGTAGAGCCCGCCGACGGCAACGACGACCGCAAGGGCTGGTCCGAGACCCACCGCGTCGCCGTCCAGGCCACCGGCATGATCGCCATGGCCAAGGGCGGCGCCACCTCCGCCTTCTACTGGAACCCGGAGGACGAGAAGGGCACGGACTGCGCGGGCTGCCTGTGGACACCGACCGACGGTTCCGACGGCGGGAAGCAACTGCCCATGTACGACCTGGTCTCCCGCTTCGACGCGGCCTTCGGACCCGGCACCACGTACGAGACCGTGCCGGTCGCCGCCGACGACGTGCCCAACGTACGGGTCCTCGCCACCGACAGGACGATCCTGGTCGTGAACACCCTGGACCGGCAGATCAGCGCGAAGGTCGACGGGAAGCAGTTCGAGATGGCGGCCTACGGGGTCAAGTGGCTGACCCGATGAGCCACTTGACGCCGTAGAACACCGCTACTTCATCGAACCCCGCTACTTCATCGTCAGGAACCGCTGCACCAGCGAGGCCAGCAGCACCGCCAGCAGGGGCAGCGAGAACCAGAAACTGCTCTGAAGCCACCGCAGTTGACGCACACTCGGCCGGACCGCGACCCGGACGACCTCGCGGGCGGTCAGCATCAGGATCAGCGCGAGCGCGGCGAGCGCGCCGACCACCGACCACGGCGTCCAGGTGATCTGCGGTCCGATCGGACCGGGATCGGGCTTCGGGACCGCGCCGGCCGGCTGCTCGCGCAGCGCGTACATGGTCACGTCGGCGTTGACGAGGACCTTCTTCAACTCCTGCCGGTTGTCCAGGTTCTGGATGAGCCGGGACTCCCAGGTCGCCGAGTAGCCCGCGTCCAGCTGGAGCGAGACGACCTGGCTCTTGTTGAGCATCAGATACGAGTTCGGGCCCGCGTCCTTGAGCGCCTTGACCAGACCGGACACCAGCACCGGGTCCGAAGGGGCCAGCGTCGGGACGTAGTTGACGCGTTCCATGTCCTTCGCGCCCCACGGCATCGCCGGCGTCACGTCGTTGACCGTGTCGTTGCTCAGCCACAGCAGCCGTACCGTCGGCTTGTCGTGGGCGTACACGTAGTTCATGGCCGCGACCTCGCCGGGCCGCACCCGCTCGAAGCCCTCGTTGCCCCAACGGGCCACCAGGAAGCCGCTCATGAGCAGCAGCCCGGCGATCAGGGCGGCCAGCGGGGCGAGGCTCATGCGGTCCTTCTCGCGCTCCTTGGCGGTGGCGCCGGTGCGCGGGAAGAGGGCGAGGCCCGCGAGCAGGGCCGCGCCGGGAACGGCGAACATGAAGACGCGCAGCGCCATCTCGCCGCCGTAGGACTGCATGCCGAAGCCCAGGAACGGGACGAAGGTGAGGACGAGCAGGGAGCGTTCGCGGTACTTGTGGTCGCGGCGGCGCCACCAGCCCCAGCAGGCGAAGGCCATGACGCCGCCGGCCAGCAGGACGCGGGTGTAGAGGACCAGCTTGTGGGTCGAACTGCCGCCCTGGATACGGCCGGAGACGGACGTCGAGACATTGCTGCCGACGCCGCCGACCCCGCCGAAGAGGTCGTTGAAGTGCCCGGACCAGTACGGCTCGGCCATGAAGCCGAGCCACACCGCGACCAGCACCCCGAACAGGATGGGCAGGCCGCGGAGTTCGGAGCGGCCGGTCAGGACGAGGACCGTGAGCACGCCCAGCATCACGAACGGCGTGAGCTGGTGGGCCGGGACGCTCGCCGCGAACAGACCGATCAACACCAGGAGCAGGACGGCCTGTTGACGCCGGTCGGTCGGTTCGACCTCCGCCTCGCCGGGCCGCATCCTCGTCCACAGGACGTGCGGTGCCCGGAACCAGACCAGCAGGATCGCCACGAAGGCCAGGTAGAGCAGGAAGGTGAAGCCCTGCGGGGAGAAGTAGTCCTGGCCGACCCAGCCGCTGAGCACGAAGATCCAGATGCCGGTCCACTTCGCCCGCCAGCTCGCCCGCAGGGAGCGCACCAGCAGGAACATCGGTGCCAGATAGGCGAGTTGGATGGCCGTGGGCCACCAGCGGATGACCTCGGTCCAGTCGGTGACCCCGCAGGCCTTGCCGATGAACGCGGCCACCGCGAAGAAGCCCGGCCAGCTCCAGCGCGCGTCCAGGTCGGGCACGGCCGACCCGGTGCGGTCGATGTAGTCGATGAACCCGAGATGCTGCCAGGCCGTCGGGAAGCGCGGCTCGGTCTCGATCACCGCGGGCAGCGCGTGCAGCGAGACGACGGTCGCGAGCAGGGTGATCAGCAGCAGTGCCTTGTGCTCGCGGCCCAGCCACAGCAGCGAGGCGAACACCACGATCAGCAGCGCGGCGCCGACCAGCGTGGGCAGCGGCAGCACCGAGATCAGGCCGAGCCCGCCCATGCGGTCCAGGTCGGACTCGCCCAGCCGCGCCGCGGGCACCCAGTACAGGAGCAGCGCGGCGACCAGCAGACAGCCGAGGACGACCCCGGGGCGCGTGGGCATCAGGCGCTCGCGGAGGGACAACGGCCGGGCGGGCGGCGGGACTTCGGACTCCTGTGCCTTCCGCTCCTTCTCCGCCGCGTCCTCCCGCGCCTGTTCCCGTACGAGCGATTCCTCCGGTACGACCACCCGGTCGGAGCCGTTGGCGGGCTCGAACGGCGCGTCCACCTCCGGCTCGGCGGACGGGCTCAGTGAGGACTCCGAGCCGGGCTCACGTTCCTCCACGGGCAGCCCGACGGCCTCGGACCGCTTGATGCCGAGCGCCCAGGTCGGACGCTGGTCGCCGGACACGATCGGGGTGCCGGTGGGCGGGGTGCCGGGGCCCGGGCGTACGTCGGGCCGGCGTTCCAGGTGGTCGAAGTCGACGTGGATGCCGAGCGCGAGGGTGTCGGAGTCGAGCGCCCAGGCCGGACCGCGACGGCGCGGTGCGGCCGGGACCTCGCGCGCCCCCAGGTCGGCGAGGTCCCCGTCCGGTGCCGCGTCCTCGGGCGACTTCGCGGCCGGCGCGGCCCGGAGCGTCTTGAACAGCTTGGGGGCGGCGATCATCACGATCACCGCGAGGCTGGAGATCTCGGCGACGCCCGCGCCGGTCAGGCCCATGCGGGGGAGCAGCAGCAGCGTCAGACTGAGCACGAGGACGCACAACAGGCCCTGTAGCCAGGCGAGTCCGGCGGTACGGCTCTGCGCGCGCAGCACCGCGAAGTACGTCTCCATGAGGACCCGCAGCAGCGCGCCCACCGCGAACCAGCGCAGCAGCGGCGTCGCCGCGTCCGCGTAGCCCGCGCCGAACACGCCCAGGATGTACGGGGCGCCGATGAACAGCAGCCCGCAGATCGGCAGCATGATCCGGGCCATGCGCTTGAGCGCGGCCCGGGTGTTGGCCGCGATGCGCGCCGGGTCGTGGGAGCCCTCGACGGTCAGCGAGGCGCCCATGTTGATGGCGAGCAGGTTGATCGTGCCGCCTATCGTCGTGGTGATGTAGAAGTACGCGTTGTCCTCGGAGCTGACCTGCGAGGCGATGATCACCGGCACCAGGTAGACCACGGCGAGCGAGAACAGGGAGCCGGTGTAGTCCCCGGCGAGGAACCTCCCGATCTCCCGCAGTGTCGGCGGCTTCGCGTGCTCCTCGGTCGCCTTGATGTGCCGGGGCACCAGCCGCCGGAACACCAGCCAGCCGAGCGGCACCACGGAGAACGCGATCGCCGCGACCCAGGACACGAAGACACCGCTCGCGGCGAACACCGTCGCGAGCCCCACCAGCAGCGCCAACTTCACCGCCGAGAACACGGTGTTGCCCACCGGCACCCAGGGCGCGCTGCGCAGCCCGGTCAGCACCCCGTCCTGGAGCGTGAGCAGGTTCCAGGCGACGACCGCGACGACGAAGCCGAGCGCGGGGACCGGCCCGTGCAGGAAGCGGTACGAGGGTCCCCAGTCGTTCAGCGTCAGCAGGAAGATCCCGGCCCCGAGCGCGACGACGATCGAACTGCCCGCGTACGTACGGAAGATGAGGCGCCCGGTGGCGCGTCCGGCGACCGGGATGAAGCGGGCCAGGGCGCCGGTCAGCGTGACCGCCGTGAGCCCGGCCAGCAGCTTCATCGCGGCGATCGCCGCCGAGCCCTGCCCGACCGCGGTGGGCGAGTAGTAGTGGGCCGCGATCAGCCAGTAGCCCAGCCCGAGCACCGCGGAGATCCCGGTGTTGAGCATCAGGGCGTAGGCGTTGCGGAACAGCGGGCTGCCGCCGGGGGACCTGCCCCTTCCCGGCAGGCGCAGCCGGCGCCCCGTCTGCTGGGGCGCCTCGGTCTCGGGCGCCGCGTCCTGGGTGGTGGTCGTCGTGTCAGACACGGGAACGGCTGGCCTTCCGGCGGACCTGTCGAGCTCTGCGGACCATGGCGTAACCCCGGGTGAGGGCACGGTCCCTGGCGAAGTTGCGGGCGATCGCACGGCCCTCGACGAGCCGCTCGAACTCCTCGACTCCCGTACTGCGGCGAACAGTTACCCGCCGCAGGGTGTACGGTCCCTGGCGGCGCCGGGCGAGGTCGTTGCCGACGGCGAGCGCCTGCGCGAACCCGGTCTCCCGTACCGCCTGGCGCACCCGGCGGCTGGAGTAGCCGTAGGGATACGCGAACGAGACGGGTACGGCGCCGAGTTCGTCGGCGACGATCTCCCGGCAGCGGACCAGCTCCGTACGCAGGGCCTCGTCGTCGAGCTGGTCGAGCTGAGGGTGGGTGTGACTGTGGCCGCCGATCTCGACGTCCGCGCCCGCGAGTTCACGCAACTGGTCCCAGTCGAGCATGGTGTCCAGGCCGCCGCCGGTGTCGTGGGCGCCCCTGATCCAGCCGGTGGAGACGAACAGGGTGGACGCGAAGCCGTGTCGGGCCAGCGCGGGCAGCGCGTGCCGGTGCACGCCTTCGTAGCCGTCGTCGAAGGTGATCAGGACCGGGCGCTCGGGCAGCGGTTTGCCGGAGCGCCAACTCGCCGCCAGATCAGCCGTGTTGACGGGCGTGAAGCGCAGGTCGCCGAGGAGAGCCAGCTGCTCGGCGAACGCCTCCGGCGCGACGGACAGGGCGCGGGTGGCGTCGTTCGGGGCGGTGGCCACCGAGTGGTACATCAGGATCGGCACCGGTGTGTCACTCATGGCAGACCCCCGCGCTCGTTGCCGCCACCGCGCCTGGGTACGTCGGCGCGTTCGGGCGCGTCGTCCCCATGCCCGGGTGTCTCCTCGCGTCCGGGTGTCTCCCTGCGTCCGTGTGCGTCCCCGCGCCCGCGTGCCTCCCCGTGCTCATGTCCGACCCCCGTGCTCATTACCGCCTCCAGGCCCACGCCCGCGCCCGCCCCCGCGGCCGTGTGCGTCCCCCTCGATCTCCACCACCGCGTAGGTGGCCCCGCCGCGCCGGGCCCGGACGCTTCCGACGACATACCCGCCCGCCGCCGTGAACACCCCGGCGACGATCGCGGCCGCCCGGCCCGCGCCGCCCGGCCGGGCGAGCACGGCGTCGCGCAGGCCGCGTGCGACGCCGGCCGGCAGGACCCGGGTCGTGTACCGGCGCTCGGACTCAAGTCCCTTGTCGGCGCCGACACTTCGGGCCACCAGCGCCTTGGAGAGGCCCTCGGCGTACGTGCGCGTACGGAAGTACCCGAAGTGTTCGCGCACCGGGGGCACCCGGTGGTGGATCACCGCCCGGTCGTCGATCAGCAGCACGGCGTCGGGCCTGGCCCGCGTGAGCCGGATGCAGAGTTCCGTCTCCTCGCCGCCCAGCGGACGCTTGTCGCCGTCGCGCCCGATACCGGTCGCGAAGCCGCCGGCCGCGTCGAACGCCGTACGCCGGAAAGAGGCGTTGCCGCCGAGGACGTTGCGCACCCGGACCCGGCCCGGCGGCAGGCCCCTGTACGTGCAGCCCACCACCCAGTCGAACTCCTCGGGGAACCAGACGGGCCGGCGGCCCGACGCCCAGATCGGCATCGTGCGGCCGCCGACGGCCATCACCTTCGGATCGGTGTACGCCTCGGCGAAGTACCGCAGCCACTCCCGCTCGGCCACGGCGTCGTCGTCGAGGAAGGCGATGACCTCGCCGCGCGAGGCGGCGATGCCGGTGTTGCGGCCCGCGGACAGTCCGCGCGGGCCCGCGTTCGCCAGCACGCGGACCTCGCCCGTCTCCTTCAAGTCCTTGTACTCCCTGGTGAGTCGGTCCAGGAGAGCGGGGTTGTGGTCGACGACCAGCAACGTCTCCAGCGCGGGCCGTGACTGTGCCCGCACCGAGGAGACCGCCGCGAGGATGTCCTCCCAGCGGTCCTCGGTGTAGACGCAGATCACGACAGAGATGTCATGACTGCTCAAGACACCTCTCCCCGAACCGAGTTGAGCTGCGGGTCGAGCTGAGGATCGCGTTGCGGGTCGAGCGTGTCGATCATCGTGGAGTGCGAACGACGGCGCAGCGCACGCCGGTTGGAGCGCTCCTTGAGGATCACCTTGAGCACCCGGATCCCGTCCCGCACGGCGCGCAGATTGCTCGTGCCGTGGATACGGAGGTACTCGTGGCTGGGGATCTCCTGCACCTTGAGGCCGGCCTTGACCACCCGGATGTTGATGAGCGTCTCGATCTCGAAGCCGGTGCAGTCGAGGTCGATCTTGTCGAGGCAGTGCCGCCAGAACGCGTTGTATCCGTAGCAGAGATCGGTGTAGCGAGCGCCGAACTTGCGGTTGACGATCGTGCACAGCGCCCAGTTGCCGAGCTTGCGGATGAACGTCATGTCGTCCGTGCCGCCGCCGTTGGCGAAGCGTGAGCCCTTGGCGAAGTCCGCGCCCGAGACGAGGGCGGAGACATAGCTGACGATCTCGTTCCCGTCGGCCGAGCCGTCCGCGTCGACCATCACGATGATGTCGCCGCTACAGGCCTCGAACCCGGTGATCAGGGCATCCCCCTTGCCCTTGCCCTGCTGTTCGACGACCTTGACCCCGGGCCACAGCTCGCGGGCCACCTCGACGGTGTTGTCGGTGGAATTGCCGTCCACAAGAACCACTTCGTGTATCCACGCCGGAAGTGTCTTGAAGACGTAGGGGAGATTCTCCGCCTCATTCATGGCGGGAATCACCACGCTCACCGGCGGTGTGATCGCCAGGTGAGAGGAGATCGGCCGGTATTCGACCGACATTAACGGATCTTGGCCCGATGCAGCTGGGCGCAGAACAGAACTCACGAGTCTGGTCCCTCTCGTCCGGCGGACCGCCCGCCCCTGGGCGGCCCGGCTCTGTGCTCCGGTTCGAAAGGGGGGTTCTCACGGGCGCCACGGAGAAATGAATCTCCGTGCGCGCATGGTGAGCTGGCAAAACTGGTCGACCCCCGGAAAACATGAAAGCCGGCCGCGCGGACGACTCGGTCACAAATACGGTCACCGAGCACGGCACCCCCCTACCGCGCCCCGCCCCGGATCCATCGCGGTCCTTGAGCCCTCCCCTAGAGCCGCTCGATGATGAACCAGTGCGGGTGAGATGTACGACGGTATTGATGATTGAACCTGTATGGCAAGACCTGGAAGGAGGCCTCACGTTTTTGTTGGTTTGACCGTTACACAACTTTGTCAGCCGTTGTACGGCCCGGCATATGCCGTATGAATACCGATAGCGATATCAGGCCACTGATCGCCGCCACCGCGATGATTCCGCCGTCGACCGACCATCGGTGCACGGCCAGCATTCCCTGGGCCACCAGCATGTCGACGACCACCGCGCCCGCCACCGAGGTGAGAACGCGGCCGAAGGGATCAAGTCCGCGCAACACCGCGGCAATTGCCGCGGCCGGTGCCGCGAACAGGAAGAACAGCGCGAGCGGACCGCGCAACGGTGATCCCGAGTCGACGAGCGCGAGCAGCGCGCCGGTGCCTCCCACGGCGACCGCCGCGCCCGCGAGCAGTGGCGCCAGGTCCTTCCCCGGTCCTGGTCGTGCCCGCTCGGTGTCGGCGATGAATGGTCTCTTGGTACGGAAGGTCTGCATTGGCGACTTTGCCCCCCAGCGCGCCGGATGCCGGGCTTCAATGTCGCGCAGCCCGACCGGGCACGTCAAGGTGCGGAGGCCGCTTGCACCGGTTCTCGCGTATGCCCGAATGGATGTTCCCCGGAGGCGTGTGCTGCCTCCGGGGAACCGTTGTTCGGGTGGAGCGGACGGGTGTTACGAGACGAGCTTCAGCAGCAGGTTCGGCGAACCCGTGCCCGGGCTGGTCACGACACCCGAAGTGGCGCCGCTCACCAGGGCCGTGGCGACCTGGGCCGGCGTGGACGAGGTGTGGCCCGAGAGGTATACGGCGGCCGCGCCCGCCACGTGCGGGGTCGCCATCGAGGTGCCCGACAGGGTGGCGGTGGCGGTGTCGCTGGTGTTGTAGCCCGCCAGGATCGACGAGCCGGGCGCGAAGATGTCCAGTATCGAACCGTAGTTGGAGTAACTGGCCTTGGCGTCCGTGCTGGTGGTGGCGCCGACCGTGATCGCGGTGGCGACCCGGGCGGGGGAGTACGAGGAGGCGTTGGCGGCGCTGTTGCCCGCCGCGACCGCGTAAGTAACGCCACTGGATATGGAGTTGGCGACCGCCGTGTCGAGCGAGGTGGAGGCGGAGCCGCCGAGCGACATGTTGGCGACCGCCGGCGTGGTGTGGTTCGAGGTCACCCAGTCGATGCCCGCGATCACCCCGGCCGTCGTACCCGAGCCGCTGTTGTCGAGCACCCGGACCGCCACGATGTTCGCCTTCTTGGCGACGCCGTACGTCGAGCCCGCGATCGTCGTCGCCACGTGCGTGCCGTGGCCGTTGCCGTCGGAGGCGGTGGTGTCGCCGTCGACCGCGTCGTAGCCGTACGCGGCGCGGCCGCTGATCTGGGTGTGGGTGATCCGCACGCCGGTGTCGATGACGTACACGGTCACACCGCTGCCCGCGCTGTCCGGGTAGGTGTACGTCCCGGAGAGCGGCAGCGCGGCCTGGTCGATGCGGTCCAGGCCCCAGGGGGCGCTGGACTGGGTGGTGTCGGTCAGGTGGACGCGCTGGTTCTGCTCCACCGCGGCGATCGCCGGGTCGGCGGCGAGTCTCTTGGCCTCGGCGGCGGAGAGGCTCGCCGTGTAGCCGTTCAGCACCGTGCCGAACGTCTTGGTGACCGTGCCGCCGTACCCCTTGATCAGGCCCTTGCCCGCGGCCGAGGACGCCTTGAGGCCGGCGCCCTTCTTGAGGGTGACGATGTAGCTGCCGTCGACGGCTGTGGGGGAGCCGGCGGCCAGTACCGTGCCCGTGGCCGGGGCGGCCTGGGCGGGGAGTGCGGTGAGCCCGCCGACGAGAGCGGCGGTGGCGGCGCCGGTGATCGCGGCGAGCCGGAGCTTGTTGCTACGCAGGAGTGCCATTACGAGGGAGTCCTCCTCCAGGCGGCGCGCGCCCGGGTCGGCGCGCGACTGTGGGGATGCGCGCGTTGACGCGCGCACGGCCGTGGAGCGTTGCGTTCCGCGCCAAGGCTGAGCAAAGCCTGGGTCATGAACCGGTGTGGTTCAAGGGAGTTGACGGTCTGTCACAGAGCTGTCATGAGCACGCAATCCAGCTCTCCGTCGGCCTCTCTATTGGCATGGACACTTCCCGTCAATGCGTGTCGTTGGTACGACGGTTGTGGCAGAGATCCTGCTAAGGGAGGTTCCATGAGACGTTCCCGATTTACGGCATACGTGACCTCGCTCCTCCTCGCCGCCGCGCTCGCCCTCACCGGGGCGATGACGGCGCAGGCGTCCCAACTCGCCGCCACCGGCGGCTATGTAGCCCTCGGCGACTCCTACTCCTCCGGGGTCGGCGCGGGCAGCAAGATCAGCTCCAGCGGGTCCTGCGACCGCAGCACCAAGGCCTACCCCTACCTCTGGGCGGCCGCGCATTCACCCTCGACGTTCGACTTCAAGGCCTGCTCGGGCGCTCGTACGGGTGATGTTCTCGCCAACCAGCTCGGCACCCTCAGCACCTCCACCGGCCTCGTCTCGATCAGCGTCGGCGGCAACGACGCCGGCTTCAGCGACGTCATGACGACCTGCGTCCTGCAGTCCGACAGCGCCTGCCTCACCCGGATCGCCACCGCGAAGGCGTACGTCGACTCGACACTGCCCGGCCTTCTCGACAAGGTCTACTCGACGATCAGCGCCAAAGCCCCCTCCGCGCACGTGGTCGTGCTCGGCTACCCGCGCTTCTACAGACTCGGCACCACCTGCCTCGGCCTCTCCGCGACCAAGCGCTCCGCCATCAACGGCGCGGCCGACTACCTCGACGCCGCCCTCGCCAAGCGCGCCGCCGACCACGGCTTCGCCTTCGGCGACGTACGCACCCCGTTCACCGGCCACGAGATCTGCTCCGGCAGCTCCTGGCTGCACAGCCTCAACCTGCTCAGCATCAGCGAGTCGTACCACCCGACCGCGGGCGGCCAGTCCGGCGGCTATCTGCCGGTGTTCACCAGCGCGGCCTGACGTCTCACTCGTCCGAGGGTGATGCCGAATCCGATGCGGAGGCCCCGTCCGACGGGGTCTCCGTCAGGCAAGTCACCGAGAACGGCACCGAGTTGGACTCCCCCTTGACCGGGCTGCGGATCTCGACACTGATCTCGTTCGTGAACGTCCCGCTGTTCGAGTACGTCGTGAGGAACACCCGGTCCTGCTTGGTCTTCCCACCGCCCGACGGGAACGACAGCGTCTTCCAGCCGGGGTTGGAGACCGAACCGGTCTTCGTCACCCACCGGTAGGACACCTCCGCGGGCAGCTTCCCCACCGTGATGCTGGCCGTGAACGTCGGCGCCTTCGCGTTCGGCGGCGGACAGCTGCCGGAGTACTCGGTGTTGGCACCCTCCACCGTCGCCTTCACCGACTGCGGCGCCGACGAGGACTTGCTGGCGCTCGGGCTCGGTGTCTCGCTCGCGGCCGTGGTCTCGCTGCTCGCACTGGGCGAAGTCTTGTCCGAGGGCTGGCTCTTGGGGCTGCTGCTGCTCTTGCCCGCGTTCGAGTCCCCGTCGCCGTTCCCGTTCAGCAGCGCGTACGTCAGCCCACCGATCGCCAGGGCCAGCGCGACCACACCCGCGATGATCACGGCGGCCGCCCGCCGGTTCTGGTGCGGCTCGTCCGCGGCCGTCGGCGTCGAGTAGGAGGCGGGCGGCGGCCCGAAGCCCTGCGGCGGCGTCCGCGACTCCTGCTGGGAGTAGGAGTCCCGCGGGGACCCCGCCATCGTCGGCGTGTACGGCGTCGTCGGCGCCGTGGACGCGCGAGGAGCACCGCCCGCGGCCACCAGCCGCAGGTCCTGCTCCGCCTGCTCCGCGGACATCCGCTCGGCCGGGTCCTTGCGCAGCAGTCCCTCGATGACCGGGGTGAGCGGCCCCGCCAGCCGCGGGGTCGGCAACTCCTCGTCGACGATGGCACGCAGGGTGCTCAGCGGGGTGTTCTGGCGGAACGGCGAGTGGCCCTCGACCGCCGCGTACAGCAGGACGCCCAGCGCCCACAGGTCGGATTCGGGGCCCGGCGTACGGCCCAACGCCCGCTCCGGGGCGAGGAATTCGGGCGAGCCGATGACCTCGCCGGTCATGGTGAGCGCCGAACTGCCCTCGACCATCGCGATACCGAAGTCGGTCAGTACGACCCGACCGTCGTTCGACATCAGCACGTTGGCCGGTTTCACGTCCCGGTGCAGCACCCCGGCGTCGTGCGCGGCCCGCAGCGCGGCCAGCACCTCGGCACCGATGTGCGCGGTCCGCTGCGGCGTCAACGGGCCCTCGGCGTCCAGGAGATCGGCCAGGGACATGCCCCGCACCAGCTCCATGACGATCCAGGGGCGGCCGTCCTCCGTCGCCACGTCGTACACCGTCACCACGTTGCGGTTGGCGACCCGCGCCGCCGCCCACGCCTCGCGCTCCAGCCGGGCGTACATCCGCTCGACGTCATCGGACGCCAGTCCGGCCGGCGCGCGCACCTCCTTGACCGCGACCTCGCGTTGCAGTACTTCGTCGCGGGCCCGCCACACCGTGCCCATCCCGCCCTCACCGAGGGGGGACAGGAGCCGGTAGCGGCCCGCGATCACACGTTCAGTGCCCGGATCTTCGGACATGGGCTCCCCCCATTCGCAGCCGGGCGAATTCTCGCCAAACGTAACTCAGCCGAGCGCTGATGCCGCCCCCTTGAGCACCAATCCGACCCCGAGGGCCACGACGACGAGCGCCGATGCCAGCGGTGCGGTCCGGCGGACCAGGACTGCCACGGTGCTGGTGGTCCAGCGGGGGCGCCGGTCCAGCACACGGTTCATTCCTGTACCCAGCTTGACGACGGCGAATCCGGCGGCTGTGAGGGTGAGGGCGAGACCGACGCCGTACGCGACGACGAGCAGCAGCCCGAACCACGCCTGACCGAGTGCGGCGGCCCCCACGAGGACGACCACGGCGGACGGACTCGGCACGAGCCCACCGGCGAAGCCGAGCAGGATGGTGCCGCGGACGGTGGGCGCGGTGTCGTGGGTGTGGGTGAAGCCGCCGTGCGTGTGTTCCACGGCGTGATCGTGCGTGTGGCCATGGGCGTGGGGGTGGTCATGGCCGTGGTCGTGCGTGTCGCCGTGGTCGTGACTGTGGACGTGGTCGTCGTCGTGGCTGTGCGGGTGCGGGTGCGCGTGGGTCTCGGTGCGGGGGGCCGCGGACCCGGCCTGGGCGTGCGCGGAGACCAGGACCAGGGAACGCTCGGGGGCCTTGGCGGTCTCGTGATCGTGGGGGTGGGGATGCGGGTGCGGGTGAGGGTGTGAACTGGCTTGTGGGCGTGGGCGGTTGCGCCATGCCCGGCGTACGAGGTTGGTGCCCGCGAAGAGGACCAGGACACCGCTCGCTATGCCCAGCCAGGCGATCACCGAGGGGGTCGCGGCGGAGCCGGCCGTGACCAGGAGGCCCAGGGCGACCACGCCGAGGGTGTGGGTGACGGTGACCGAGGCGGCGAGCGGGAGGACGTCCTTGAGGCGGGCGCGGCCGCCCCGCGCGGCCGCCGTGGCCGCCATCAGGGTCTTGCCGTGGCCGGGCGCGAGCGCGTGCATCGCGCCCAGGGCGATCGCGATGAGCAGGGCGAGGGCGGCGAAGCCGACGGTGAGGTGGTGGCGGGCCACCAGGTTGTTCAGGGCCTCCGTCCAGCGGTCGGCGCCGCGCGGCAGCACGGAGGCGGCGGGCGGTTCCGACGTGGACCGGTCGGTGAGGGCCGGGCCGCCGGGGCGCGCGTGCAGGGACGCGGTCGTGGTGTCGTCGGGGGAGGAGAGCAAGTCCTTGGGATAGCTGGTGAGTTCGTGCGAGTTCGACTTCGTCGCCACGTCCGACTTCGTGAGCGTCATCCGGTCGGCGCGCGCGGTGATCTCCCGCCAGCCCGGGCCGGTGGTCAGTCCCGCGCTGTGGAAGCCGAGGGTGACCGTGCTCCCCTTGGGCAGCGCGGCGGTCGAACCGCACTCCACCCGCAGGGTGTTGAGCCCGGCCTGCCCGGGCCGCAGGCGCGCGGTGCTGGTACCGGGCGTGAGGGCGACGGTACGGCCGTCGACGGTGACCTTGCTGCCCTCGGCGGCCTTGTCGCACCGCTGCCGGGCCCACTCGGTCATGCCCAACTGCTTGATCTCCGGCTTGACCTGGGTCGCCGGGATCTCGGCCAGGTCCTCGATGTGCGTGACCCGCAGCTCGCCCGGGGCGACCACGAGACCGTCGTAGCGGTTGACGGTGAAGTTGCCGAGGGGGTGCGCGCTCGCGGCGGCCGTGGGGACCAGCAGGAGCGCGCCGGCGGCGGTGAGGACGGCCGCGGCGGAGGCGAACAGGCGGCGGGCGGGCCTCACTCGGAGGCGGCGGACCGGCGTCACTTGGTCGCCTCCAGCGCCTTGCGGGCCTTGCTCGCGCCCAGCGGTGAGAAGCCCGGGTTCAGCTTCAGGGCCTTGGCCAGGTGGGCGCGGCCGTCCGCCTTGTGGCCGGTGGCGAGTTCGATCATGCCGAGGTGGTAGATGAACGATGCGTTGTGGTAGTCGGTGGCCGTGGCCTGCCGGGCGTAGGGGAGGGCCTCCTTGTCGAGGCCGTTGACGTGCAGGGCCCAGGCGAGGGCGTCCGCCGTGTGCACGGTGTGGCGGCGGGCCCACTCGGCTCGGGCCGCCTTCAGGGCCGACTTGACGTCTCCGTGGTCGGCGGCGGCGAGCGCGGTGTCCAGGTCGGCGTTGACGCCGTTGGCGCGGGCGAGGGCGATCCAGGCGTCGACGAGGGCGTACTGGTCGTCGGCCTTCGCCTTGTCGCCCTCGGCACCCCGGCTCTCGTACAACTCGCCGAGTTCCACGAGGGGTTGGGGCAGCGGGTAGCGGGAGACGACCAGCTCCATGCCCTTGATGGCCTCGGCGCGGTCGCCCAGGGCGGCCTGCGTGCGGGCGCGGCCCTCCAGGGCGGGGAGGTAGTTCTCGTCGGCGGCCAGGGCGCGGCTGTAGTCGTCGAGCGCGGTCTTGTAGTCGCCCTGGTTCCAGGCGAGTTGGCCGAGCGTGCCGGCCACGTACGAGATGTCTCCGGGGGAGGTGGCGGCCGCAAGGGCCTGCTCCAGGACCTTGCGGGCCGTGGTCACGTCACCGCGCAGCTCGTGCACGTACGCGTACCGGGTGAAGACCGGGACGCCGGGCTTGCGGGCGTCGGCGAGGTCGGCGGCCTTCGACGCGTCGGCGTAGCGGCCGAGTTCGACGAGCGCGTCGATCCGGGAGCACAGGGCCCGCTCGCTGTACGGGTTCTCCTTCAGTACCTGGTCCGCGTAGGTCAGCGCCTCCGCGAACTCGTGCCGGGCGGCGGCGAGCGCGGCCCGGCCCTCCAGGGCGTTCTCGTTGCCGGGCGAGATCTTCAACGACCGCTGCAACGCGGCCTGCGCCTGCGGGTACCGGGACGGGTCGCCCTTCGTCCTGGCCTGCTCCACATACGCCAGCCCGAGCGTCGCCCACCCGTCGAAGTCCTTGGGCTGCGTCCTGAGATGAGCCTGTAGCGAGGCGATACTCGCGTCCAGACTCCCACTGGCCAGCAGCTCCGGCGACACGGCACTCGACGCGGCGGCCCCCGTGGCCCCGCTGTCCTTGGCCGCCCCGATGGCAATGGCCCCGGCGGTCATCGCCACGGCCAACAGGGCGGCACAACCGGCGAGTTGAACGGCCCGCCAGCGACGACTCGCGGCGGCCACCCGGCGAACGGCGGCGACGCGGTCGTCGTCGGCGTGGGAGTGGGAGTGGGGGTGAGTGGGGGCGGCGGTCGGGTCGTCGTCGGGGGTCGCGTGACTGTGGGGGGCGACCGATCCGTCGGTGTGGTCGTGATCGTGGTCGTGGCTGTGGGGAGTGGCCGGTCCGTGGTCGTGGCTGTGGGGCGAGCCTGACCCGTCGGTGGCGTGGTCGTGGGTGGGGACCGGCCCGTCGGTGTGGTCGTGGTCGTGGGCGGAGACCGGTTCATCCGCGTTGCTCTGCGCGGGAGTTGAGGCCGGAGCCGCGTCGTCGACGGTGGGGGTCGGCTCGGGGGCCTTGGCGGTGGTGAGGCTCGGAGTGTCACGAGTCTCGGTGGCGGTGGTGTCGCCAGAGGCGTCGGAGGCCTCGGCCGCGGTCTCGGAGGTCTCGGTGACCACCTCTCCGTCGACCTTCCCCTCGCCCTCGTCCTCGCCCCCCGAATCGTCCCCCTGCTCCCACAGCCGCTCCCACTCCCGCTCCGCCGCCGCGGGCACCGGCACCGGCGTTTCGCCGGGTTCGCCCTCCGGCGGCTTGTTGTCGTTCTCGCGCGGGGCCATGCCGTTTCCTCCATCGCCTGGGTGGATCAGTGGTTCCGTGGATCGGCGGATACATGTGGATACGTGGGTCAAGTGCCGTACTGCTCAAGGAAGGTGAGACGTGGGGTGGCGCGGCCCGCACCGTGGGGGAAGGTAGCTGTGCGGGCCGCGCCAGTTCGAGGGGGGTTTAGTACGGGCGGTAGCTCATCCGGCGGCGCCACCACGCGACACCCGCGCCGATCAGCAGGACACCGGCCACACCGGAGGCCGCCGACGCGACGATCAGCATCATGTTGTCCGTGCCGGAGGACGAACCCGCCGGCTGCAAGGCGTCGCCCAGCTGGTTCTTGACGTCGCTGCCGCTGGTCGTGCCCTTGGCGAGCGGACCGCGTGAACCGGTGGTCGGCTCGGCGACGTACGGGAAGTACTTCTCGAAGCCCTTGTCGTTCTTGTCGACCGCGTCGCCCAAGTCGTTCTTGGAACCGACGAGTTCACCCTCCATGACCTGGAGCGCGGAGTCGATCACGTCGTCGGTGAGCCGACGCCCGTTCGGGAAGCCCGCGTTGTCGCCGTCCAGGACACCGAGGCGCTTGGGGTGCGCGGCCGGCTTGATCGACGTGTTCAGGCGCAGCATCTCCGACGGCTTCGCGTACGGCTGCTCGGTGTTGAGGCCCTTGACGCCGGTGAGGAACACGCTGACGAGGTCGTTGCGCGGCTCGGCCGGTGCCTTGATCTTGTAGATCGACTCGATGAGCTTCGGGATCTCGGGCTCGGTCACGTTCTTCAGGAACTGCGCGTCGTCCTTGGGCTCGGACGCGTTGAACTTGTCCTTGTCCTTCTGCGGGTTGACGACCTCGTTGACCAACGGGTTGCCCAGGCGCGAGACCTGCGTGTAGTAGCCCTTCGCGTTCTTGCGCTGGGTCGTGGAGTAAATACCCACGGTCGGACGGGACTTGGACTGCCGGATCAGGTCGTTCGGCACCTGGAGGGCGATCGTGTTGACGTTGTAGCCCTTGAGGGTGTCGTTGCCGACCTCGCTCAGGTTGCCGCCGTACAGCAGGTCGAAGACGCGCAGGTCCGCGAAGAACGGGTCGTCGGCCTGGCCCGCGAAGGTCGCGCCGCCGTTCGACGTCTTGTAGATCGCCTGCGAGCGCAGCTTGGCGTAGTCCGGCATCGACGCGTCGCCGACGTCCGACGGCGCCGCCGGGATGTCGTCGGCGATCTTCGTCTCGTGGACCGCCTTGCCGTTCTTCAGCTTGATCAGCTCGACGTCGTACGACTGCGTGATGTTGAGGTCGGGGTCGGTGAGGCTGGTGACCGGACCCGTGTTGTAGAGGAACGTCTTCTTGTTCTTGATCTGCGTGTTGAACGTGTAGCGGAAGATGAAGTCGTCCAGCGCGTCACCGTTGTTGTCGATGTGCAGGTCGTACTGGGCGTCGTCCGCGAACTGGTAGAAGTTCGGGCCGCCGGCGGGCTCCTCGAACGGTATCCAGTTCGCCACGATCGTCGTGGTGTCCGGCTTGTCCGGACTGACGAACGCGTACAGGTCCGTGTTGTCGTACTGCGGGGTCCCCGAGATGAGGGGGGCCTCACGGTGGGAGGAGGCCGAGGCCACTCCCGGTTCCAGCGCGGCCGTACCGGCGGCTGCGAGCCCCCCGGTGGCCAGCGCGCCGCATACGAGGGCCGCGAGCTTCCTGCGTCCCGCACCGCTCCTGGAGATAGGTGTCATGCCGTCCGTCCTCAGTGCCAACTTGCCTGACGCTCGGGGATTCGGAGCAGGTGCCGGGGCGGATTGGTCAAACCTGAAAAGTTTTTTTGGCGCCTTCCAATCCGTCCCTTGACCCGCGTTTTGGGCACTCTGATCCGTAACCCATCCGTAGAGGTGTTCGCTACGAACGCCTCGTGTGACGGGATGTGATGAGGGGATGGGCCGCGTGCGGTCGAAGAGTGGGGGACGGGTGGAGGCCGACGAGCTCCTGGTGCAGGTGGCGGCAGGTGATCAGCGGGCCTTCGAGGAGCTGTACGGACTGGTGTCCGGGCCGGTGTTCGGACTGGTGCGCCGTGTGGTGCGCGACCCGGCGCAGTCCGAGGAGGTGTCCCAGGAAGTGCTGTTGGAGATGTGGCGGTCCGCCGCCCGCTTCGACCCTGGCCGGGGCAGCGCCCTGTCCTGGGTCCTCACCCTCGCCCACCGCCGGGCCGTCGACCGGGTGCGCAGCGCCCGCGCGGCCGTGGACCGGGAGCAGCGGGAGGCCCGGCGCTCCCACCACCCCGCCTTCGACCAGGTGACCGAGGAGGTCGAGGCCGGGCTGGAGCGGCAGTTGGTGCGCCGCTGCCTGGACCGCCTCACCGCCCTGCAACGGCAGTCCGTCACCCTCGCCTATTACGACGGCTATACGTACCGTGAAGTGGCCGAGCGGCTCTCGCTGCCGCTGGGCACGGTCAAGACCCGCATGCGTGACGGACTCACCCGGCTGCGCGACTGCCTGGGAGGTGTCGCATGAGCATCCTCGCCCGACTGTTCGGCCGGGGGGATCTCCACTCGCTCGCCGCCCCCTACGCCCTCGACGCCCTCGAACCCGGCGAGCGCCGCACCTTCGAGAAGCACCTGGCGGGCTGCGACCGCTGCGCCGAGGAGGTGCGGGCCATGACCGAGGACGCGGTCCGCCTCGCCTGGTCCACGGTGGCCCAGCCGCCGCTCGCCATGCGCGACCGGGTGCTGGCCGCCGTACGGCAGACGCCGCAGGAACCCGGACCGCTGCGGGAACATGTGCGGGAACCACAGGCGCGGGAGTACACGCCCCGGCTGCCGGCACATGTGTGGGGCACACAGCCGCAGGCGTCGCGCGCCCGCGCACCCCAACGGCGGCCGTTCTTCGTGCCGTTCGCCACCGTGACGGCCGCCGCCGCGCTCGTCGTGGCCTCGCTGTTCGCCGTGCAGGCGAACAAGACACAGGACAAGCTGGACGCCGCGCAGGCGCAGTCACGTGACATCGCCCACGTTCTCGCAGCTCCCGACGCCCGCGCGACCGCCGGCGCGGACACCGAGGGCCGGAGCATCGGCGTGATCGCCTCGGCGTCGGAGGGGCGCGCGGTCGTCACCCTGAGCGGATACGGCGCGCTGCCGAGCGGGCGCGTGCATCAACTGTGGCTGATGCGCCCCGATGTGCAACCGCGCTCCCTCGGGCTCTTCAAGGACGACACGCCCTTGGTGGCCACCGGACTCGACAAAACTGCAACATCACTCGCAGTGACCGTCGAGCCCGACGGGGGCTCAGCGCAGCCCACAACTCAGCCAGTTGTCCAACTCGCCCTGAAATCGGTTGGATTCGGAGAGTAATCAAGGAGGGGTCGTCAACACCCTTACGGGGAAGGTGAATCCTGAGACCTCGATACACGAGTGCCCGGTTGGGGCGATAGGGTTACCCTGCCCGGGCCGGGTGGACTCGTACGGGTGGGGAGTGACATGGAACAGATAGTGCGCAGCAGGGCAAGGGTCCCTGCGATCACGTGCGGGAGCAGCGCGACGAGTTCGCGCCTCGACCGCCATCTCTCGGTGCTGGGCGGCCCTGTCGTCCCGCAGCGCGAGACGGCAGAGGCGACCTCGCTGATGCGTGAGCTCACCTCGCGTGACACCACGCAGGAACGCAGTGCCACAGGTACCCGAGTGAGCCGCGTCAAGCTGTTCGCGCCACTGCGCAGGCTGCGCCGTTCGCTGTTCGGCGGGCGCTGAGCAACTCCTCGGCGCCCCCGGGGAGTTCCCGGGGGCCCGCGCTCAGGCCGCCACACCGTCCCGGCGCAGTGCTGCGATCTCAGTGTCCGCCATCCCCACGGCACGCAGCAGCGCCACGGTGTGCTCCCCGAGCGCGGGTACGTCGCCCATCCGCGCCTCGCCCCCGCCCGGCAAGGTGATGGGCGGCAGCAGCGCCCGCAGTGGCCCGACCGGCGACCCAACCACCCGCCACCGCTCCCGGGCCGCCAACTGCGGGTGCTCCGCCAGCTGTTGTACGTCCCGCAGTCGCGCGCAGGCCACACCGGCGCGCTCCAGCAGCCCCACCGCCTCGTCGGCACCGAGCCCACCCAGCGCCTGACCGACGAGGGCGTCGGTGCGCTCCCGGTTCACGACCCGCGCCGCGTTGGTGGCGAAGTCGGGATCCACCCCCAACTCCGGCCTCCCCAACACCTGTTCGGCGAGCCGCCGCCACTCCCGGTCGTTCTGCACCGACAGCAGCACCCGCCCGCCGTCCGCCGTGGGGTAGGCGTCGTACGGTGCGATGACGGCGTGCGCAAGTCCCGTGCGCGCCGGGGGAGTTCCCCCGTGCATCGCGTGGTGCAGCGGATGCCCCATCCACTCCGCGAGCGCGTCCAGCATCGCCACCTCGACGGGCCCACCGCGCCCGGTCGCACCCCGGCGCACGAGCGCCGCGAGCACACCCGAGAAGGCGTACATGGCCGCCGCGATGTCGGCCGCCGGAATCCCGGCCTTCACGGGCTGCTCCGGCGTCCCGGTCACCGACACCAGCCCCGCCTCGCACTGCACGAGCATGTCGTAGGCCCGCTTGTCGGCGTACGGGCCGCTCGGGCCGTATCCGGAGATGTCCACGGCGACCAGCCGCGGATGCGCCGCGCACAGGGTGGCCGCGTCGAGCCCGAGCCGGGCGGCGGCCCCGTGCGCGAGGTTCTGCACGAACACGTCCGCGTCGGCGATCAGCCGCCGTACGACGTCCAGTCCGCGCGGGTCCTTCAGATCGAGGGCGATCGACTCCTTCCCCCGGTTGCACCACACGAAGTGCGAGGCCAGACCGCCCGCCGCCGTGTCGTACCCGCGGGCGAAGTCACCCCCGTCGATCCGCTCGACCTTGATCACCCGGGCGCCGAGATCGGCGAGCTGGCGGGTGGCGAAGGGGGCGGCGACGGCCTGTTCGACGGCTACGACGGTGATGCCCTCCAGGGGCAGCGGCAAGGGCTCCATGCCGGGGATCATGTCCCGCGCCTGACACCTCTGTCATGTGGGGAGCATGATTCGTATGGCCGATGCACCGATCCTCGCCGCTCCCGGAGGCGCACATGTGTGACCCCCACGACCAGCACGAACACGAGACGACGTCCGCCACCGACCCGGTGATGGCGGCCTCCGCCCACGTCACCGCGCCCACCTATGTCCCGCCCGCGGGCCTGGCCCGGGACAGCCCGGCCAAGACGGCCGCGCTGGAGTGGATCGGGGAGCACACGGACCGCATCACCGGCCTCAACTCCGAGATCTGGGAGTACGCCGAACTCAGCCTCCGCGAATGGGAGTCGTCCCTCGCCGAGGCGGCCTTCCTCGAACAGGCCGGATTCCAGGTCGAGTTCGGCACGGCCGGCTTCCCCACCGCCTTCACCGCGACCTACTCGCAGGGCACCGGCGGCCCCGTCCTCGGCTTCAGCGGCGAGTACGACGCGCTGCCCGGCCTATCGCAGCACAGCGGCGTCGGCCACCACGACCCGCGCGAGTACGTCCACGACCCCTTCGCGCCGGGCTACGGCCCCGGTCACGGCTGCGGTCACTGTGCCCTCGGTACGGCGGCGGCAGCGGCCGCGGCAGCCGTGGCACAGGCCGCGCAACGGCACCAACTCCCGGTCACCGTACGGTTCTTCGGCTCGACCGCCGAGGAGAACCTGATCGGCAAGACCTACGCGGTCAGCCGGGGTGTCTACGACGGCCTCGACGCCTTCCTCGACTGGCACCCCTCGACCTCCAACGCCACCGGCTGGGGCAGCAGCACCGCGATGACGGCGGTGACCTTCACCTTCCTGGGCGTGGCCGGGCACGGCGGCCATCCCCTCGGCAACAAGAGCGCGTTGGACGCGGCCGTGATGATGGCGACCCTCTCGGAGTTCCTGCGCGAGGAGAGCGTGGCGCCGAGCGGTCGTCTCCACTGGGTGATCAACAACGGGGGCGACATCCCGAACGTCACACCCGAGATCGCGGAGATCAGCTACTACGTCCGCGAGGGCAGCCCCGCCCGCGTCCAGGTCCTCCTCGACAAGGTGATCGCCGTCTCCGAGGCGGCGGCGAAGGCCTCGCGGACCTCGGTACGGCACCGCGTCACCGCCGCCTGCTGGAACCAACTCCCCTCCAGGGCCTTCGCGGAGCTGATGTACGACAACATGCGACAGCTCGGCCCGCCCGAATTCACCGAGGAGGCACAGCAGTTGGCGCGGGACCTCCAGGAGTCGCTCGGGCTGCCGCAGCAGGGCCTGCACGCCGAGATCGCCGAACTCGCCCCGCCCAGCCCCGTGTTCCTGGGTGGTGGCTCGACGGACGTCGCCGACATCAGCTGGAACGTGCCGACCGTCTCCATGGGCGCCGCCCTCGCCCCCATCGGCAGCAAGCTGCACACCTGGGCCCTCACATCCTGCGCGGCGGCGGCACCCGGCCGGGCGACCGTCATCGCCGCCGCCCGGTATCTCGCGGCGACGGCGATCGACCTGCTCACCCAGCCGGAACGACTCAAGGCGATCAAGGACGAGTTCAAGGAGCGCACGGAGGGCGTCGAATGGCGGACCGCCCTGCCCGACGGCTACGAACCGCCCCTGTACGAACCCCCGGAGTGGTTCCTGGAGAGGACCGGCCAGACCTGGCCACCGGACACCATCACCTGGCCGCCCCGACGGGTGGTGTCCCGGGAGCAGTTCTCGTCCCTGGGGCCCGAACTGCCGCCTCAGTACTAGCGGTTCACCGGTCGCCGTGCGCGTACCGGTGCACGGCGAGCGGGGCGAACACGGCGATCAGCGCGGCGCACCAGGCCAGCGAGCCGGCGATCGGATGGGCCACCGGCCAGGCGGCGCCCTCGGGCACGGGGGAGTTGCCGAACAGGTACCGCAGGGCCGTGGTCACCGCGCTGATCGGGTTCCACTCGGCCAGGGTGCGCAGCCAGCCCGGCAGCCGGTCGGTCGGGATGTACGCGTTGGACAGCAGCGGCAGCATGAAGGTCGCGCTGCCGAGCTGACCGGCCGCCTCCTCGCTGCGCGAGGCCAGCCCGAGCAGGATGCCGACCCAGGCACAGGCGAACCGGAACAGCAGCAACAGGCCCACGGCAGCGGCGGCCTGGAGCGGTGACCCCTCGATCCGCCAGCCCACCGCGAGGCCGACAAGCAGGAACGGGACGGTGCCGGCCGCCGTGACGACCAGATCCGCGGTCGCCTGTCCGAGGGGTACGGCCGCCCTGCTCATCGGCAGGGTGCGGAAGCGGTCCGTCACGCCCCGGTGCGAGTCCTGGGCCGCCTGGAACATGCCCGTCATGATGCCGTTCGCGGCGGTCGCGACCAGCAATCCGGGGACGAGGTAGGAGCGGTACGCGTCGCCCGGCATCGCGAGCGCGCTGCCGAAGACGTACCCGAAGAACAGCAGCATCGTGATCGGCATCGTCTGCGTCAGGATCACCAGCGCCGGGTTGTTCCGCACCCGGCGCAGCTGCCGGCCGAGCATCGCGGTGCCGTCGTACGCCAATGCGCTCATGCCACGGGCTCCTTGCTGTCCGTCAGGCGGAGGAACACGTCGTCCAGGGTCGGCGGGCGCATGCTCGCGTCGAGCAACGGCACGCCCGCCGCGTCGAGTTCGCGGACGAGCCGGGGGAGGGTGAGCGTCGGATCGCCGGTGACCGTACCGACGGCGTTGCGCTCGTGGTCGAACGAGGGCTCGGCGCCGGTGAGTCGGTCGAGGACACCGGCCGCCTTCGCGAGGGCGTCCGGGTGCGCGACGACGACCTCGGCGTACGTGCCGATGAGCGCCTTCAGCTGGGCCGGTGAACCGCTGTGCGCGACCCGGCCCTTGTCCACCAGGGCGATGTCGTCGGCGAGTTGGTCGGCCTCCTCCAGGTACTGCGTGGTCAGCAGCACGGTCGTACCCTCCCTCTTCAGGTCCCGTACGGCGTCCCAGATCCGGTTCCGGCTGGCCGGGTCGAGGCCCGTCGTCGGTTCGTCCAGGAACAGCACGTCGGGACGTCGTATGAGACTCGCCGCCAGATCGAGGCGGCGGCGCATCCCGCCCGAGTAGGTGGACACGGGCCGGTCCGCGGACTCGGTCAGACCGAAGCGGTCCAGCAGCTCTCCGGCTCGGTCCGCCGGCCCTCGCACCCGGTGCAGCCGTGCGAACAGGCACAGGTTCTGCCGGCCGGTGAGGTCTCCGTCGACCGACGCGTACTGCCCGGTGACGCCGATCCTGCGCCGTACGGCCGAAGCCTCCCGGACGAGATCGTGCCCGGCGATCCGCGCGGAGCCCGCGTCGGGCCGCAGCAGCGTCGTGAGCAGTCGGACGGCCGTGGTCTTGCCCGCGCCGTTGGGCCCGAGGACTCCGCAGACCGTGCCCCGCGCCACCGCCAGGTCCAGCCCGCGCACGGCGTGCACAGCGCCGAAGCGCTTCTCCAGACCTTCACTAAGTACAGCGTACGTAGTAGTCATGGGTCGACCATAGCGCACTACGTACGGTGTACGTAACTAGGATGGTGGTCGAGGTGATGATCAATGGCGGACCGAGCGGCCGTACCCGAAGTGATCTGGGCGCGCCCCGAGCGTGCGGGGCGGGGGCCGAAGCCGGCGTACCGTCGCGCGGACATCGCGGCGGCGGCGGTGCGGATCGCCGACGGTGGGGGGCTGGACGCGGTCTCCATGCGGCATGTCGCGGCCGAGTTGGGCTGCGGCACGATGTCGCTGTACAACTACGTCCCCCGCAAGGAGGACCTGTACGAGCTGATGGTTGACGCGGTCAGCGGCGAGCACGAGGCGTGGGAGCCGTCGGGGGACTGGCGGGCGGACATGATCCGGGTCGCCCATCAGACGCGGACGCTGATGCACCGGCATCCCTGGCTGCCGCGGCTGATGTCACCGGTGTACGGCTTCAGCCCGAATGCCCTGCGGTATCTGGAGCACTGCCTCGCCTGTCTCGATCCGGTCGAGGCGCCGTACGGCACGAAGATGCAGCTGGTCGGGCTGCTCAACGGGGTTGTGACGATGTACGTGACCAATGAGTTGGCGACTGCTGAGCGGTCGCGGTCGTTGCCGTGGTCGGAGGAGCAGGAGAACGCGGTGCGGATCGCGTACTTGGGGAGTCAGATCGCGGGTGGGGCGTATCCGCGGATGGCTGCGGCGTTCATGGAGGATCCGGGGCCCATTGATCTGGACGCGGTGTTTGATATGGCGCTCGGGAAGGTTTTGGATGCTTTTGCGCCGCGGGGGGATGGGTCGTAGGCGGGGTGCGGGTGCGTTGTGGCTGGTCGCGCAGTTCCTCGCGCCCCTGGGGGTTGCAGGTGCCCTCAGATCAAAGCGAACTGGCCTTCCGGGCCCTCCTCATGATGGTCCAAGACTGATGCGGGGCGGCGTGCTGAATCCGGCACCGGTAGGACGCCCGCCTTGCGCAGTTCCGCCGTCGTGATGGGGTCCGTCACCTCCAACTCCTCCTGCTGGGGCCGTAGTTCCGCCAGTAGTGCCAGTACGGTGATCAGCTCCAGCAACTCCGACGTCCACGTCTGTTGCCAGGTCCCCGGGCGGATCGCCGTCAGCGTGCCCGGATCGGCCTCCGCCGTGCGGGAGTTGAACCACTGCTCCAGTACCCGTACCCCGCTCACCTCGAAGTCCCAGGACTCGGGCGGTACCGGGGAGATGCGGCCCTCGTCGAGGTGGAGGGTCTCCTCGTCGCGGTCGTAGTGGAGGGTGAGGGGGAGGGACGGCAACGGGGCGCGGACGTAGGGGCGTCGGCCGCCGGGGAGTTTGGGGCGGTCGCCGTTTCGGCGCATCAGCCAGAGGAGGCGGTGGCCCAACTCGACTCCGCGTGACCAGAGTTCGGGGTCCGTGGTCAGGGGTACCGCCGGGCCGGGGCGGGCCGTCGTCACCGTCCAGGCGAGGACGTCCGCCGGAGTGGGGGAGTGGCCGAGGTGGGTGGCGAGGTGGTCCAACAGGCCCGGCGCCAGGTTCGGTTCCTCGGCTGCGGGGCGGCGGTAGAGCGGGCGGACGCGGCCGGGGCGGAGCAGGGGGAGGATCGAGGAGGCGAGCAGGAGCGGGCCGGGGGAGCCCGCCACCGCCGGGGTCTCCACCACGAAGATCTGGCGCTCGTCCGCCACCCGCCACAACTCCGGGCGGGCCACGTCGATCAGACGGTGGTCGGGGATCAGCCACTGCTCGTCGAAGGGGGCGTGCAGGACGCGGATCGGTTCCGGGCAGGGGCCCGTGGCGCGGATCAGTTTCTCCGTGCCGCTGGGCTGGCCGGGGAGTTGGGAGACCGCCGAGTGCAGGGTGCGTGAGCGCGTCGGCTCGAACAGGGTCTCCCGGTCCGGGACTTCGGCCTTCACCAGGGCGTCCCAGCGGGCTTTCAGGGTTGCCGCGTCGGGTGCCGTCGGCCACCCCCGGCCGAGCCGGATCGGTGCGACGGACCACGGCATGAGGTCCGCGAGCAGCGGAGCGTCGTCGTGCGTCACGCTGGGCATCGTACGACGACCTCAGTTCGCGGCGTCCAGGGTGACCGAGAAGGAGAAACGGTCGCCCCGGTAGTGGATGACGGCCACGTCCAGCACCCTGCCCTGGGTGTCGTAGGTGATGCCCGTGTAGTGCAGGATCGGGCTGAGCAGCGGTACTTGGAGGAGGCGCGCGGTCTCCGGGTCGGCCAGGCGGGCCTCCACGGTGTCCGTGATGCGGCTGATGTCCGCGCCGACGACGTCCCGCAGCACCTTGGTCATCGGCCAGCGGACCAGGTCGTCCAGGTCGAGGCGGGCGGCCAGCTCGGGGCGGATGTGGTTGCGGGCGTGGTTGGTCGGCTCGCCGGTCTTCTCGTCGCTGCGGAGCCGGTGGTACGACGCGACCACGGTCAAGTCTGGGAAGTGTTCGGTCAGTTCGGGCGGCACGGTCACCGGTCCGTGGTCGAGGAGTTCGGTCGTCATGCCGGACTGCTGCGCGACGATCGCGTCCACCGAGCCCAACAGCCGTACGGGCGTGGCCCGTCGGACGTCCGGCTCGATGAACGTGCCCCGGCGGCGGTGCCGGGTGATCAGGCCCTCGTCCTCCAACTCCTTGAGCGCCTGCCGCATGGTGAGCACGCTGACGCCGTAGTGCCCCGCGAGTTGCTCCTCCGTGGGCAGCCGCAGCGGGTCCCGGGGCGAGCGGCCGAGTATCGAGGCACGCAGCGACTGCGACACCTGGTACCAGAGCGGCAGCTTGCGGTTCAGGACGATCGAGTCCGGGGCGAAGGAGGTCACGGGGCCATCCGTACCGTTAGGGAGCGATCAGTGCAAGGGCCGTAAAACCGGTGGGAAGAGGCTGTGCGCGGGCGTCGGTCGGTGGCGGAGGGTCCGTGCGCGGGACGTCGGTCGGCGGTGAAAGGGGTCAGTGTGCGGCGCGGAAATGCCGTTGTAGGCCCTGCCACACGCCGTCGTACCCGTGTTGCAGGTGATCGGCGTGTGCCGCCTGGGCGGTCGCCGTCACCGGCCAGCGGGTTTCGAACATGAACGCCAGGCCGTCGTCGATCTTCTGGGGTCGCAGCTCCGCGGCGCTCGCGCGGTCGAAGGTCTCGCGGTCCGGGCCGTGTGCCGACATCATGTTGTGCAGCGAGCCGCCGCCCGGTACGAAACCCTCGGCCTTCGCGTCGTAGGCGCCCTCGATGAGGCCCATGTACTCGCTCATCACGTTCCGGTGGAAGTACGGCGGCCGGAACGTGTCCTCGCCCACCAGCCAGCGCGGCGCGAAGACCACGAAGTCCACTCCGGCCAGACCCGGGGTGTCCGACGGAGACGTCAGCACGGTGAAGATCGACGGGTCGGGATGGTCGTAGGAGATGGAGCCGAGCACATTGAACCGGCGCAGGTCATAGGCGTACGGCACATGGTTGCCGTGCCAGGCGACGACGTCGAGGGGTGAGTGGTCGTAGGTCGCCGTCCAGAGGTTGCCGCAGAACTTGTTCACCACCTCGACCGGGCCCTCGACGTCCTCGTACGCGGCGACGGGCGCGCGGAAGTCCCGGGCGTTGGCGAGGCCGTTGGCGCCGATCGGGCCGAGGTCGGGGAGTTGGAAGGGCGCCCCATAGTTCTCGCACACATATCCGCGGGCTGAAGCATCCAGCAGCTCCACACGGAAGCGCACCCCACGAGGGATCAACCCCACGTGTCCCGGCTCCACATGGAGGAGCCCGAACTCCGTGCGCAGCAGCAGTCCGCCGCGCTCCGGGACGATCAGCAGCTCGCCGTCCGCGTCGCTGAAGACACGGTCCATGGAGGAGTCGGCGTGGTAGAGGTGCACGGCCATGCCGGTGCGCTGGGTCGCGTCGCCGTTGCCGCCCAGGGTCCACAGGCCGGCCAGGAAGTCGGCGCCGGGGGCGGGGTCGGGGAGCGGGTTCCAGCGCAGGCGGTTCGGGTCGGGCACCGCCTCCGTGAAGGGCGCCGTACGGAGGGAGCCGTTGTCGGCGCGGGTGAAAGCCGGGTGGGCGGCCGAGGGGCGGATGCGGTACAGCCACGAGCGCCGGTTGTGCGCCCTCGGCTCGGTGAACGCCGTACCGCTGAGCTGCTCGGCGTAGAGGCCGAGGGGGGCGCGCTGCGGGGCGTTGCGACCCTCGGGCAGGGCGCCCGGCACCGCCTCCGAGCTGTGTTCGTTGCCGAAACCGGTGAGGTGGGTCAGTCCCTCGGCGGCCTTGCGTGCGTCCCCGCTCATGCCTGCTCCCTAGCCATCTGATTCCTATGTAACACCGTAGGATTGCGGTTTCCCGGGCGCAAGGGGACGGGGGTGAGCGGCCGGATATCCGACTCGCGGAGACGAAGAACCAGCCTCCAGGGGGATCCGGCTGTCGGACCGGTGTTCTACTCTCCCCCGCATGTCGTGGTCGCGCGCACTCCTCACCGCGCTCGCGGTCTGTGCCCTGCTGCTGGCCGGATCGGCGGGCTGCGGCTCCGCCGATGCCCATGGGCGCAAGGGTGACCGGGTGTCGCCGTCACCGGTGGGCAAGGTGCTCGACGAGACCGACGAGCAGGGCCGGCACTACCGCGAAGTGGACAAGAAGGGCGCGCCGGGGGTCGGCATCGAGGTGGAGCCCGACGCCGCCGACGACAGCTGGGACGTCACGCTGACCGTCCACGACTTCCGCTTCTCGCCCGCCGGCGCGAAGCCGGTCGCGGTCGCGGGCCGGGGAACCGTCCGCCTCCTCGTGGACGGCCGCACCGTCGCGCGGCTCCGCGTCCCCGAGTACCACCTCGCGGGCGCCCTCGTCCCGCACGGCACCCACCACGTCACCGCACGCCTCTACGCCGACGACGGCACGGTGTGGGCCGTGCACGGCAAACCGGTGCAGAGCACGGCGGACATCACGGCGTCGGCGGCCCAGGCGACCCCCGACGGCAGCAAGGTCCCCGGCTCCACGTCGACGCAGGGGGCGAAATGAGTGCTACGGACACCCAATTCCGTACTCAGGTACGAGCTTCACCTGACCGCGGCGGAAAGGCATCATGAAGCCCGTGCCCCACACGACATCGCTCCGGCGTGCGCCCGTGCAGCGGCGCAGCGCCGAACGGCTGACCAGGATTCTCGACGCCTGCGCCGACCTCCTCGACGAGGTCGGCTACGACGCGCTGAGCACCCGGGCGGTGGCCCTGCGCGCCGGCGTGCCCATCGGCTCGGTCTACCGCTTCTTCGGGAACAAGCGTGCGATGGCCGACGCCCTCGCCCAGCGCAACCTGGAGCGCTACACGGAGCGCGTCACCGAGCGCCTCAAGGAGACCGGCGCGGAGGGCTGGCGGGCGGCGATGGACGCCGTCCTGGACGAGTACCTCGCGATGAAGCGCACGGCACCCGGCTTCTCCCTCGTCGACTTCGGCAACCAGATCCCCATCGGCTCGGGCCACGCGGAACCCAACCGCCGCGTCGCCGACCGCCTCACCGACCTCCTCTCCGGCTACCTCGTCCGCGAGCCCGACGAGGACCTCCGCCGCACCTTCCTGATCGCCGTGGAGACCGCCGACGCCCTCGTCCACCTGGCGTTCCGGGTCGCTCCGGAGGGCGACGAGAAGGTCATCGGGGAGACACGGGAGATGCTGCGGGCGTATCTGGCACGGGTGTTGGACTGAACGGGGCCCACGCGCACTCCCGTTGCTAAGGTGATCTCTCCTTGGGTCGGGCATGGGGGGACGCTGTGGCTCGGGTGGTCTGCATTCACGGGATCGGACAACAGCACACCGGAGAGCGGGAGTTGCACGGCTCCTGGCATCCGGCACTGTGCGACGGACTGATCCGCGCCGAAGCAAGGTTCACGCCGGACGCCTCCGACGTCCAATGCGTCTTCTACGGCGACCTGTTCCGTCCGCCCGGCCGTACCCTCTCCTTCGATGACCCGCCCCTGGACGCCTCCGACGTGGCGGACGGCTTCGAGACGGAGCTGCTGCTGGCCTGGTGGCGGGAGGCGGCCCGCACGGACGAGACGGTGCTCCCGCCCGACGCCCGCACCCTGGCCCGAACCCCACACGCGGTCCAGCGGGCCCTCAACTCCCTCAGCCGCTCACGCTTCTTCGCGGGCATCGCCCTGCGCGGCCTCGTCCTCGACCTGCGGCAGGTCCGCGCCTATCTGTGCGACCAGGCACTGCGCGCCGCCGTCCAGCAGCGGGTCGCCGACGCGGTGACCGACCGGACGCGGATCGTCGTGGGCCACTCCCTGGGCAGCGTCGTGGCCTACGAAGCGCTGTGCGCGCACCCCGAGTGGCCGGTGCGCTCCCTGCTCACCCTCGGGTCCCCGCTGGGCATCCGCAACCTCGTCTTCGACCGGCTGCACAAGGGAGTTGACGGTACGTCAGGAGCCTGGCCGGGCGCTGTCGAGCAGTGGACGAACCTCGCCGACGAGGGCGATGTCGTAGCGCTGGTCAAGGACCTGCGACCGCTCTTCGGCGAACGGGTCCGGTGTCAGGTGGTGCACAACGGAGCACGGGCCCACGACGCCACGCGCTACCTCAACACGGCGGAGGCGGGCCGGGCGGTGGCGGATGCGTGCGAAGCCGGCTGAGCCGACGGCCCCCGGGAAGCGTGCCGCCCGCCGGTTCCTGATCACCGCCGCCGTCACCGACGTACGCGCCCACCCCGAGGCGGAACGGGCCGAACTCGCCGACGACGTACGGCGGATGGACGACCTCTTCCTGGGCGAACTCGGCTACCACAGAGGCGTCGAATGCGGCCTCAACCCGACGGGGGCGGAGCTGAGGGACTCCCTGCGCGCGTTCGCCACCGACCCGGCCCGCCACCCCGACGACTACGTCGTCCTCTATCTCGCCGCGCACGGAGTCACCGACCAGGGCAGCGGACGCCACTACCTGCTGCTGCACGACAGCGACGCCCGGGACCTGTACGGCACCGCGCTGCCCACCGAGGACCTCGTCGCCCGGCTCTGGGACGGCACCGCCATCGAGCGGCTGCTCGTCCTGATCGACGCCTGCTACGCCGAGGAGGGCGCCGACCGGGCGCTGCGCGCGGCCCTGGAGGCCCGCCGGTTCCGGGACCAGGTCACCGACCACGGCTCCACCGGCCTGGTCGTCGTCTCCTCCTCCCGCCGCAAGGAGGAGTCGTACACGGGCGCGCTGTCGGCGGCCTTCGACCGTGCCGTGCGCGGCCGGGCCACCGTGGGACACGCACCCGCGCACATCAGCCTCGCCGAGGTCATGTCCGCCATCCAGAGCGACCCCCGCGTGCCGCCCGCCCAGCGCCCCTCGTGGTCGATCACCCACGCCACCGGAGACATCCCCGCCTTCCTGCCCAACCACCGCCACCTGCCCGACTCCGCCGGCCTGGGACTGGAGGAGATCGACCGGATCGTCGCCCTCGGGGCCCGCGAACGCGACGCCCGTGAGCAGGACATGCGCGGCTTCTTCCTGCCGCGCGCCCGCGGCACCGACGTACCCGCCGAGGCCGTCTGGGACTTCACCGGCCGGCACGTGGCACTCGGAGACCTCACCACCTGGCTCGACCCGCGCCGCACCGACGAACGACTGTGCGTGGTCACCGGCGACCCCGGCTCCGGCAAGTCCTCACTGCTCGGCATGGTCGCCGTCCTCACCGACAGGGAACGCGGCGCCGCCGTCCCGCGCGCCGGACTCCCGTCCGTCCTGCCACGCCCCGGCGACGTCGACGAGCGCATCAACGCGAGCCACCTCTCCACCCGGCAGCTCCTCGACGCCCTCGCCGCGGCTTCGGGCTGCGCGGCGGAGTCCCTCGGCGCGCTCACGGCCCACCTCCAGACCAGGACGAGACCCCTGGTGGTGCTCGTCGACTCCCTCGACGAGGCCCTCGCACCGCACGAGAGCGTCGAGGAACTCCTCGCACCGCTCACCGACCCGGAGCGCCGGCTCCCGCTGCGCCTGCTGATCGGCTCCCGCCCGCACATCGCCGCCCGGCTGCCCGCCGCCGCACCCCGCATCGACCTCGACTCCGAGCGCTACGGCGACCCGGACGCCATCCGCGCCTACACCCGCAAGCTGCTCTGCACCCCCGGCTCGGTCCTGGTCACCGCCCCGCCGCACCGGGTGGACGAGATCGCCGAGGCCGTCGGGGAAGCCGCGGGCCGCTCCTTCCTGGTGGCCCGCATCACCGCCCGCACCATCGCCCGCGAGCCCCGCCCACCGGACCCGTACGACCAGAGATGGCGCGAGGAACTCCCGCGGCTGCCCGGCGAGGCGATGGAGCGGGACCTGACCCAGCAGCTCGGCCCGCTGGCCGGCCGGGCCCGCGACCTCCTCCTCCCGCTCGCCTACGCCCAGGGCGCGGGCCTGCCCTGGGCGGGCGTGTGGCCCCGGCTCGCCTCCGCGCTGACGGGCCGGGACTACCGCGACGACGACATCGTGTGGCTGCGCAAGGCGGCCGGCTCGTACGTCGTCGAGGGCATCGAGAGCGGCGGCTCGGTGTACCGCGTCTACCACCGGGCGCTCGTCGAGTACCTGCGGGAGGGCAGCGACACCGAGACCGTCCAGCGGACCGTGACCGAGGTACTGCGGGACGTCGAACACCCCTACGTCCGCAGGTACTTGGCGCTGCACGCGGCCGAAGGCGCGGTGCTGGACCCGCTGGTGCAGGACGCGGAGTTCGTACTCGGCGCGGAACCGGGCCAGTTGCTGGCCGGCCTGCCGGGGCTGCGCACCGCGGAGGGACGGCGGGCCGGGCAGGCGGTGCGGGACCTGGAGGAGGTGCTGCGGAAGCGGGAGGGGAGCGGCGCGGACCCCGAGGCGCGGGCCCGGCTGCGGCTCGCGGCGGTGTGCCGCAAGGCGGCCACGCTGGCCGACTCCTGCGATATGGGGGAGGGGGAACTGCCCTGGCGGGCGCGGTGGGCGGCGTGGAATCCGCACGAGGGAGCGCGGCGCTACGAGGGCATGACGATCGGGCTCGCGGACGGGCTCGTCGTCCCCGACGTCCGGGGCGCCTGGTACCTCGATCTCACGTCCCGGTTCGGGTCGCGCTGGCAGGACCTGCACGACGGCGGAACCCGGCGGGCGAACCAGCAGACGGTGTGGTGGTACCGCGACTCTCTGACCGCCGTGCCCCAACTGTCCGGAATGGCGGCCGCGTTGTGGGCCGATGGGCATGTCGGGCTCGGGTACCGGCTCGTGAAGACGGAGCATCAGGCGCGCCTGCTCCACCTCTGGTCGGGCATGCGGCGCCAGACCTGGGTGCTCCAGCCCAGCCCCGCCGTCGACCCGCCCAACATGTGGCGCGCCCCCGAATCGGCCGTACAGCTCGTCCTGCTCGGCGGAGCGGACGGCGAGCCGCTCGCCGCCGTACTGCGCCTCCCGCGCGGCCGGCTCCTCGTCTACCGGCTCGGCTCCACCCGGCTCTACCCGCCGCTCACCCGCCGCCAGCGCCGGCCCCTGTGGCGCGGTGAGGCCGAGAAGTGGGCGGAGCGCGCCGACCTGCTCGCGTCCGACCTCGAACTGATCCTGACCCCGGACGACACCGGAACCCGTGTCACCTCGTGCGCGGCCCCCTCCGGGCTGGGCGAGTGGCGGCTCCTGCTGGGCCACGAGGACGGGCGCGTCACCCAATTCGCCCCCCTCACCGGTGAGTTCGAGGACGAGGTGACCACCGGTCACGACGGCTCCGTGACCCATGTCGACCTGGTGACCGACCATCCGCAGGGCAGGTTCGTCGTCACCGCCGGCACGGACCGCTCCGTCCGGCTGTCCTCCCTGACCCGGGGCGTGCCCGTACGGACCCTCCTGGCGGCGGACTCCGCCGTCGTCTCCCTCGCGGTGCGCCGGGTCGGACGGCAGTGGATCGTCGCCGTGGCGACCGTCGACGGACAACTGCATCGCGTGGACCTCGACAGCGGCCGTCCGGTCGGCCTGCCGCTGCGCGTCGAGCGGGGCAGCTCCGTCCGGCTGGAGGTCTTCTCCCTGGGGCCGACGGCCTGTGTGTCCGTCCAGGGTTCCGCGCACGGACTCCAGGTGTACGACCTGGTGACCGGCGACCGGGTCGGCGGCCAGGTCTTCCACCATGCCGCCTCGACGGTCCGCGCGGTGGGCGGCACGGTCTGCGTGGGCGGCTCGGACGGGAACATCCGGTTCTGGCCCACCCCCGACGCGGCCGACTCCGTGCACGTCACCGCACACCAGCGGCGCGTCCTCGCGCTGGGGGAGATCCGCGGTCCCTCGGGCCGCCCCGCCGTCGTCAGCGTCGGCGAGGACCACGAGATCCGCTGCTGGGACCTGGCCCGCCCGCACGAACTGTGGCGCCGCCCGGCACCCGACCCGGGCCCCTGGCAGGTGCCGCTGATCGCCTGCGCCACGACCGGCCGCACCGCCGACGGCCGCGACTACGTGGTCACCGGTGAACACGGCGGACGCGTCACCGTCCTCGTACTGCGGGACGGGCTGCCGGTCGCGGAACAGGAGTTCACCGTCCCCGACATCGTCACCGCGCTGACCACGGGACGCGTCCGAGGGCGGGACGTCCTCGTCGTCGGCACCGACTCCGGCCGCGTCGCCTGCTGGGACGTGGGCGCGGCCCGCATGTTCGTCTACGGCCCGCTCCCCGCCACCCCGGTGTGGACCGGCGCCCTCGCCCTGGCCCCCGACGGTTCCGGGCGCCTGGCCGTCGGCGGCACCGACGGCTCGGTACGCGAGTGGTCGCTGCCGACCTGCCGCCCCCTGACACCGGCCCGCCGCGCGCACCGGGGCCCCGTGAGCGCGCTGGCGTACACCGCGACCGGCCTCGTCGGCTACGGCACCGACACCCGCCTCGTCTCCTACGGCGATGGGTGGGAGCGCCGGATGCCACAGCCCGGCGGCTCGCTGCACGCGACCGGCGCGGGACTCCTGTGCGGGGACGACAGCGGTGACGTCTGGCTGGTGCGGGACACACCGGACGGCCGGAAGGTCACGGAGGCGGTCGACCGGGTGCGGCCCGTGACCGCCGTCGCGGCCGTACTCCTCGACGACGGACTCGCCGTGGCGGCCGCCGGCAGTGACGGCTCCCTCCGGGCCTGGGACGGCGCGCGGGGCACACCGCTGCGCCGGCTGAACCCGGTCGGCCAGGGCGACGCGGCCCAACTGGCCGCCGTGGCCTGGCGTTCTCCCGGCCGGGACGTACGGCCCCGGCTGTTCGCGCGCGGCACGAACGGCCTCCTGCAGTACTGGGACTTCGGCACGGGCGACCCGGTCCGCTCGACGGGCCTGCCGCTGGTCACGCCCGCCCCGCACCACCACGAGGCCGTGCGCCTCGCCGTACTGCCCGACGAGGCAGGGGCGCAGTCCCTGCTGTCACTCGCCGTGTGGGACGAGCAGCATCCCGACGCCACCGGCGGCTACCGGCGCGGGCGGCTCTCCGTCCACGATGTGGCCGAGGGGTCGTTCCTCGACCTGCCGTGCTCCGCCCCCGGCGACGACAGCACGGAGTTCCAGGAGGTCCGCGCGGTCCGCTGCGCCGGCCGGGTGCTGGTCTTCGTGCCGTTCCGGGACGACGTGGTCCGCGTGCTCGACACCACGACCGGACACTGGGCGTCGCTGTGGCTGCGTGACGACTACCTCGTGGACGTCTTCGCCCTGCCCACGCTGGACGACGACGAACTGCTGCTCGTCGGGGGGTACCGCACCAGAATCATCCGCTGGGAGACCCTCCGCCCCCTCTTCACGACGGAGGGGCACCCCGCCCGGCACCGCTCGCCGGGGCGCCGCCGCCTCCCGCACCGCCGCCCCGCCCGCGAACCGGAGGCCGTCCACCAGCACGGGTGGCAGGTAATCGCCGACCGCGCCGCCCTGCTCTCCGGAGGGGACACCTACGCCGTGGCCGGCGACACCGATCTCGCCGTCGTGGGCGCGCGCACCGGCGAGGTCCACCGCGCGCTCGAACTGCCCTCGCCCTGCACCGCCCTCACGGCCGGCCCCCGAGGCGAACTGATCGTCGGCACCCGCAACGGCCTGATCCTCTTCGACTGACTCGGGCTCTCCACCCGGTGATCCCGCGCAGGTTTCCGACGCGACCCCCGTCTCCCCCTCGCCACCCTCCATACCGCTCGGTATGCTCGCCGTCAGAGGCAACGAAGCCCTTGGGAGGCCCCGTGTCCCGCACCGCCCCGCGTATCTGCCCCCTGTGCGAAGCCACCTGCGGGCTGACGCTGACCATCGAGGGCACCCGGGTGACCGGCGCCCGAGGTGATCGCGACGACGTGTTCAGCCGGGGGTTCATCTGTCCCAAGGGCGCCTCCTTCGGCGCTGTCGACAGTGACCCCGACCGGCTGCGCGGCCCCCTCGTGCGCCGGGACGGCGAGCTGCGCGAGGCCACCTGGGAGGAGGCGTTCGACGCGGTCGCGGCAGGCCTGCGCCCGGTCGTCGAGCGGTACGGCCCGCACGCCGTCGGTGTCGTCCTCGGCAACCCCAACGTGCACACGATGGCCGGCGCCCTCTACCCGACCGTCCTGCTCGGCACCCTCGGCACCCGCAGCGTCTTCACCGCGTCCACGGTCGACCAGATGCCCAAACACGTCTCCTGCGGCCTGCTCTACGGCGACGCCAACGCGATCCCGGTACCGGACCTCGACCACACCGACCATCTGCTCCTCATCGGCGCCAACCCCCTTGAGTCCAACGGGAGTCTGTGCACCGCCCCCGACTTCCCCGGCAAGCTCAAGGCGCTCAAGGCCCGCGGCGGCACCCTCACCGTGATCGACCCGCGCCGCACCCGCACCGCCAAACTCGCCGACCGCCACATCGCGGTCCGCCCCGGCGGCGACGCCCTGCTCCTCGCCGCGATGACGTACGTCCTCTTCGACGAACACCTCGTGGACCTGGGGGAGTTGGCCCCGCACGTGGAGGGCGTCGAGGAACTCCGCTCGGCCGTACGGGACTTCACCCCCGAGGCTGTCGCGGGCGCCTGTGACGTGGACGCCGACGAGATCCGTACCCTCGCCCGCGAGCTCGCCGCGGCCCCAACTGCCGCCGTGTACGGCCGTATCGGCAGCTGTACCGTCCCGCACGGCACCCTGGCCAGCTGGCTCGTCGATGTCCTCAACATCCTCACCGGCAACCTCGACCGGCCCGGCGGTGCCCTCTTCCCGCAGGCCGCCACCGACCGGACACCCCGGCCCGCCGGACCCGGCCGCGGGTTCGCGCTCGGGCGCTGGCGCTCGCGGGTGAGCCAACACCCGGAGGCGAAGGGCGAGTTGCCGCTCTCCGCGCTCGCCGAGGAGATCGACACCGCGACCGCCGAGGGCGAACCGATCCGCGCGCTGATCGCCGTCGCCGCCAACCCCGTGCTCTCCGCACCGGACGGCGCCCGCCTCGACAAGGCCCTCGACTCACTGGACTTCATGGTGAGCGTCGACCCGTACCTCAACGAGACCGCGCGCCACGCAGACGTGGTCCTGCCGCCGCCCCCGCCGTCCCAAAGCCCGCACCACGACTTCGCGTTCAACACCCTCGCCGTCCGCAACCAGGTCCGCTACACCCGCCCCGCGATCCCGCTGGAGCCCGGCCGGATGGCCGAGACCGAGATCCTGGCCCGGCTGATCCTCGCCGCGAGCGGCATGCACGGCACCGACCCGGCCGCCGTCGACGCGATGGTCATCGACCAGGCCCTCGGCAAGGCCGTCACGGACCCCAACTCGCCCGTCCACGGCCGCGATCCGCACGAGGTCGCCGCCCAACTCACCGGTGACACCGGCCCCGAGCGACGGCTGGACATGATGCTGCGCCTGGGCCCGTACGGCGACGGCTTCGGCGTACGACCCGACGGGCTGTCGTTGGAGAAACTCCTCGCACACCCGCACGGCATCGACCTGGGCCCGCTCGCCTCCCGCCTGCCGCAGCCGCTCAAGACCCGCAGCGGAAAGATCGAACTGCTGCCGCAGCCGATCGTCGACGACCTGCCCCGGCTCCGGCAGGCGATGAGCGACCGAGCCGACGGGCTCGTCCTCGTCGGCCGCCGCCATCTGCGCTCCAACAACAGCTGGATGCACAACGTGCCCGCCCTCACCGGCGGCACCAACCGCTGCACCCTGCACATCCACCCCGACGACGCCGAGCGCCTCGGCGTGGTCGACGGAGCGCCGGTCCGGGTGAAGGGCGCCGGGGGAGAGGTGACCGCCCCCGCCGAGATCACGGACGGACTGCGGCGCGGCGTCGTGAGCCTTCCGCACGGCTGGGGACACGACCGTCCCGGCACCCGGCTCAGCCACGCCGCCACCGATCCGGGCGTCAACGTGAACCAGCTGCTCGACGGCAGTCAGCTCGACCCGCTGTCGGGCAACGCGGTGCTCAACGGAGTGCCCGTGGAGGTCGCCGCACTCACCACACCGCTGTGACCTGGACTTCTGCGCTTATTGCTCGCGCGTCAACATCTTGTTAACGCAGCTTTGCGCGACCTAACGTCGTCGGACCGCCGTCCCTGGTGGGAGTTCAAAGGCGAACGTTAGGTGTTCCACTCATGCTGACCATCCTCGGCTTCACCATGATCGCGACCTTCCTGGTCCTGATCATGCTGAAGAAGATGTCGCCGATCGCGGCGCTCGTGCTGATACCGGCGCTGTTCTGCGTCTTCGTCGGAAAGGGCGGCAAGCTCGGCGACTACGTCATCGACGGCGTCACCAGCCTCGCGCCCACCGCGGCGATGCTCATGTTCGCGATCGTCTACTTCGGTGTGATGATCGACGTGGGTCTCTTCGACCCGATCGTGCGAGGGATCCTCAAGTTCTGCAAGGCGGATCCGCTGCGCATCGTCGTCGGTACGGCGGTCCTCGCCGCGATCGTCTCCCTGGACGGCGACGGCTCGACCACCTTCATGATCACGGTCTCGGCGATGTACCCGCTGTACAAACGCCTGAAGATGAGTCTGGTCGTGATGACGGGTGTCGCCGCGATGGCCAACGGCGTGATGAACACGCTCCCTTGAGGCGGCCCCACCGCCCGCGCCGCGACCGCCCTCAAGGTCAGCGCCAGCGACATCTTCGTCCCGATGATCCCGGCGCTCGCCGTGGGCATGCTGGCGGTCCTCGTCCTCTCGTACGTCCTCGGCCGCCGCGAGCGCAAGCGGCTCGGCGTGCTGACGCTGGACGAGGTGCTGGTGGAGGAGCCGCAGACCGAGACGGTGCTCGTCGGTACCGGCGCCGGGGACGGCGACAAGCAGGCGCGGAACGGCGGTTCGGGTTCCGGAACCGACGCGGACGCCGAACTCCCCGACGAGGACGAGGGGTTCCAGGGCCTCGACCCCGACCGCCCCACCCTGCGTCCCAAGCTCTACTGGTTCAACGCGCTCCTCACGGTCACCCTGCTCACCGCCATGATCATGGAGTGGCTGCCGATCCCGGTCCTCTTCCTGCTCGGCGCCGCCCTCGCCCTGACCGTCAACTTCCCCCACATGCCCGACCAGAAGGCCCGCCTCGGCGCCCACGCGGAGAACGTCCTCAACGTCTCCGGCATGGTCTTCGCCGCCGCCGTCTTCACCGGCGTGCTCCAGGGCACCGGCATGGTCGACCACATGGCCACCTGGCTGGTCGACAACATCCCCGACGGCATGGGCCCGCACATGGCCTTCGTCACCGGCGTGCTCAGCATCCCGCTCACGTACTTCATGTCGAACGACGGCTTCTACTTCGGCATCGTCCCGGTGCTCGCCGAGGCCGGAAACGCCCACGGCGTCTCGACCCTGGAGATCGCCCGCGCCTCGCTCGTCGGCCAACCGCTGCACATGTCCAGCCCGTTGGTGCCCGCCGTGTACGTCCTGGTCGGCATGGCCAAGGTCGAGTTCGGCGACCACACCAGGTTCGTCGTCAAGTGGGCCGCCCTGACATCGCTCGTCGTCCTCGGGGCAGGAATCCTCTTCGGCATCATCTGACCCGGCATCATCCGACCCACGGGACAAGGGACTTCGTCATGGCGCCCGGCAGGAACCGCGGCTGGCTGCTCCGCCTCGTCATCGCCTTCAGCTTCACGCAGGGGGCGGTGTCGATGGCCCGCCCCGCCGTGTCCTACCGGGCCCTCGCGCTCGGCGCGGACGAGCGGGCGATCGGCGTCATCGCGGGCGTGTACGCGCTGCTCCCGCTGTTCGCCGCCGTACCGCTCGGCCGCCGCACCGACCACGGCCGCTGCGCGCCCCTGCTGCCCGTCGGCGTGGTCCTGATCTCCGGCGGCTGCGCACTGAGCGGACTGGCCGACTCCCTCTGGGCGATGGCGATGTGGAGCGGGGTGATGGGCCTGGGCCACCTCTGCTTCGTGATCGGCGCCCAGTCGCTCGTCGCCCGCCAGTCCGCCCCGCACGAACAGGACCGCAACTTCGGCCACTTCACCATCGGCGCCTCTCTCGGCCAGCTTATCGGTCCCATCGCCGCGGGCGCCCTGATCGGCGGCTCCGACATGGCGGGCACCAGCGCGCTCGCCCTCCTCGTCGCGGGCGCGGGCGCCGCCGTGTCGTTCACGTCGCTGTGGCGCATCGAGGATCGTACGACCGTCAAGTCCCGTACGGAACAAGGCGACCGCGTGCCCATGCGCGGCATCCTGGGCGCCCGGGGCGTACCCGCCGGTATCTTCATCAGCCTCTCCGTGCTGTCCGCGACCGACATCCTCACCGCCTACCTCCCGGTGGTCGGCGAGCACCGGGGCATCGCGCCCTCCGTGATCGGCGTCCTGCTCAGCATCCGCGCGGCGGCCACCATCGCGTGCCGCCTGGTCCTGACCCCGCTGCTCCAACTGCTAGGCCGGGCCGCGCTGTTGACCGCGACCTGTCTTCTGGCGGGCGTCCTGTGCGCGGGCATCGCACTGCCGCTCCCGGTCTGGGCCATCGGCCTGATGCTCGCGATCCTGGGCTTCTGCCTGGGAGTCGGCCAGCCCCTCTCCATGACGACGGTCGTCCAGGCCGCCCCCGACGACGCCCGCTCCACCGCCCTCGCCCTACGGCTCACCGGCAACCGCCTCGGCCAGGTCGCCGCGCCCGCCGGCGCCGGTCTCGTCGCCGGAGTCGCGGGCGTGGCCGCGCCGTTCGTGATGCTCGGCGCGCTGCTGGTGCTGTCGGCGGGGGTCGCGCTGCGCTCACCGGGCGGATCGTCCGAGGGGCGGGCGGCTTCCGGCGGGGTGCGGCGGGCCGGTCCGACCTTGAGCCGGAAGAGCGATATCTAGGGATATCTGACGGCGCGTACGGCGCTGCGCGCACGTTCGACGGGCCGGACGTGAAAGGGAATCAGGTTAAGGAGTAATTCGTACGATAATCACCTGATTCGGAGGGTCGTTCATGCCGACCTCATTCCTGCCCCGTAGAGCCGCCGCCTGGGCGGTTCTCGCCGCCGCGGCGACCGTCGTCTGCGGTGCGCCCGCCGCCGTCGCCGCCCCCGGTGACAACGGAGACGTCAAGATCCACGAGGTGGGCACGCCCTTCACCGACCAGCGCAACCAGCCGAAGGTCTGCGACTTCTACCTCGACGCGTTCAACTTCGACACGGTCCAAGAGGTCACCTGGTCCATCGAGACCCAGCCGTCGATCCCGGGCGGCGCGACCCGTTCCGGCTCCATCACGCTCACGACCGGAACCGGCCACACCATGCCCGTCGCGCAGTTGCCGAACGGCATGTACAAGCTGACCTGGAACTTCGTCGGCGAGAACGGCGCGGGCAAGCACAAGGTCTTCCAGGTCGACTGCCCGTCGTCGCCCGGCGGCACCACCGGCGGCCCGGGCGGCACCGGTGGAGGTACGGGCGGAGGCACGGGCGGTCCCAACGGCGGTCCGCCCGCCGGTGGCGGCGGGCTGGCCCGGGACGCGGCCCTGTCCCCGCTCGCGGGTGCCGCGGCGGTGGGCCTGACCGCGGTCGGCGGGGTGGTCTGGTTCCGGCTGCGTCGCCGTCCCCACGGCGCGTCCTGAGCGGATGCGATGAACTCCAGCAACGCCCCGCGCCCCACGGGGGCGCGGGGCGCTGACACCGTCCGCCGACCCCTCACGGACGGTCAGGGGCCCCCTGGTCGTACCGCCCGCAGGGCGCCGGCCCGCGCTGCCGCCCGCGTGGTGCGGAGCAGCCGACCCTGGCATCGGACGCGCGCCTACCGGCTCACGCGGACCCTCGTGCTGGCCGTCGTGGTGATGGTCGGCGGTGCCCGGTGCGCCGGCGGCGCGGACACCTCCGACCCGGTCCGGGCGGCTCCGTCGGCCAAGGACACCTCCGGTCCGGCCCGGGCTGCTCCGGCGACCCCGGACCACCGCACGGACGCGCGCGGCGGCCAACCGCCGTCCCCCGCACACCCCGTGGCCCGCCGCGGTGGACCGACACCCCCGCCTTCGGCACACCCCGTCGCCCGCCCCGTCCGCCCTGCACCCCCACCCCGCCCCCACACCCTCCCGCGCTCCCGCGCGACCGTCCTCGCCATCCCTTATCTCGACGTCGACGCCCCGGTCATGCCCCTCCGCCTCGGCCACGACCGCCGGATGCCCGCGCCACCCGACGACGACCCGAAACGGGTGGGCTGGTACGCGGACGGGCCCTCCCCGGGCGAGCAGGGCACCGCCGTCGCCGTCGGACACCTCGACACCATGACCGGTCCCGCCGTCTTCGCCGGCCTCGACGAACTGAAGCCCGGCCGCCTGATCGAGGTCGGACGTGCCGACGGCCGGACCGCCGTCTACGCGGTCGACGCGGTGAAGACGTACGAGAAGGCGCACTTCCCCGACCGGGAGGTGTACGGAGCCCGGGGCCGCCCCGAGTTGCGGCTCATCACCTGCGGTGGCAGCTACGACCGCAGGACCGGCTACGCGAGCAACACCGTCGTCTTCGCCCATCTCGCCGAGATCCGGGAGCGCGCCCGAACTGGCTGAAGATGACCGTCCGTTTTCTCACCACCCGGACCGACACGCCCGATCCCGTCCGGTCTCTTCCCCCGGGTGCGCACATTCCGTTAGCTTCCGTGACTCACAAGCCTCGTACGACCCGTACGAGGTGTCCGGATCGCGGAGCACCATCGCCCAAGTGAGCCCCCGGGGGCACTCGTCATGACACGCGCCATCTCCCTGCACGACGTGAGCAAGGCCTACGCGCGAGGCGTCCGGGTGGTGGACCGGCTGTCGCTGGACATCGCGCCGGGGGAGTTCCTCGTCCTGCTCGGGCCGTCCGGGTGCGGCAAGTCGACCGTGCTGAGAATGATCGCCGGCCTGGAGCAGATCGACGAGGGCGTGTTGAGACTCGACGGCGAGTACTCCAACGAACTCGCGCCGTCCGAACGGGACATGGCGATGGTGTTCCAGAACTTCGCCCTCTACCCGAGCATGACCAGCCGCGACAACATCGGCTTCCCGCTGCGCATCGAGACCCCCGGCGAGGACCCGCGCGCCCGCGTGGACGCCACCGCCCGCATGCTGGGCATCGAGGACCTCCTGGAACGCTTCCCCAGCCAGCTCTCCGGCGGCGAACGCCAGCGCGTCGCCATGGGCCGGGCCATCGCCCGCCACCCCTCCGCGTTCCTCATGGACGAACCGCTCTCCAACCTCGACGCGAAACTCCGCAACCACCTGCGCGCCGAAATCTCCTCCCTCACCCGCAAGTTGGGCGTCACCACGGTCTACGTCACCCACGACCAGGCCGAGGCCATGTCGCTCGGCGACCGGGTCGCCGTCCTGCGCGGCGGAGTCCTCCAGCAGGTCGGCACCCCACGCTCGGTGTACGCGCTGCCCCGCAACGTCTTCGTCGCCGCCTTCATCGGCACCCCGCGCATCAACCTCCTGCGCGGCCTGGTCCGGGCCCCGTTGGACGGCGCGATGACCATCAGCCTCGGCAAGCAGTACCTCCGGCTGCCCGAACCCCTGTGCCTGGACCACCAGTTGCTCCGCGTCCAGCAGGGCCGCGAGGTCATCGTCGGCCTGCGCTCCGAGGCCGTGCGCATAGCCAAGCCCGCCGCCGCCCGCGCCGGCGAGGTGGCCATCAGCGGCCTCGTCGAGCACGTCGAGTTCCAGGGCCACGAGGTCCTCGTCCACTTCAACACCGGCTCCCGGCCCGCCGTCGTGCCGGAGTTGGAGGCCCCGCGCCCCGCCCGGCCGGTCCGCCGCCGCCGGCGCGACGGCGGTGTCCTGGACCGGCTGCGTGGACGCGCGGGCGCGCTGCGCACCGGACCGGTCGTCACCCTGGACCACGCGGCCGACGCCGAAACCGACCTCGTACCGCCCGAGGGCCGCCTCCCCGGCGACCTCGTCGTCCGCACCACCCCCGACATCGAACTCCGCCACGGCATGCAGGTCCCGCTCCTCGTCGACATCGCCCACCTGTTCGTCTTCGACCAGCACGGCGAACGGATCTCCCCGGCCCCGGCGCGGCTGCCCGACCTGGACGAGTGACGCCCGGTACGGATAGGTGCATGAACGTGCACTTCACCCGAAACCGGGCAGCCCTCGTGATCGCCGGCCTCCTCCTGACCGCGGCCGCCCCCACCGCCTACGCGAGCCTCGACACGGAAACCGCTCCCGCGCCGACGCGCGGAACGCCGTACGTCGAGACGCAGCTCTTCTTCGGCACCGAGCGGCCGGACGGTGGACCGGCCGTCAGCGACCGGCAGTTCATGGCCTTCGTCGACAAGGAGGTCACGCCGGACTTTCCGGACGGGCTCACCGTGCAGGACGGGCGCGGGCAGTGGCGGGACGCGAACGGTCGGATCGAGAAGGAGCGGTCGTACGAACTGATCCTGCTGTACCCGGTGACGGCGGCGGGTGCGAACGACCGGAAGATCGAGGAGGTCCGGCGGGCGTACGAGAAGGCCTTCGGGCAGGAGGCGGTGGGGCGGGTGGACGACCGGACCCGGGCCGATTTCTGAGGTGCCCGCACCCAGGCGTCCGCGGTCTCCGCGCGTCTGTGACCGAGGGTCCCTGGCGCCGGAAAACTAACATCGCTAGTTTGTGGGGCGGACGACGTAGTCACGCCCGGGAGGCAGCACGATGAAGGCACACGACGGCATGTACATCGACGGCGCCTGGCGCCCCGCCGCGAGCGGGGAGACCATCGACGTGGTGAACCCGGTCGACGAGCAGGTGATCGACCGCGTCCCGGCCGGCACCGCCGCCGACGTCGACACCGCCGTACGAGCCGCCCGTGCCGCCCTCCCGGGCTGGGCCGCGACCCCGCCCGCGGAACGGGCCGCCCGACTCGCCGCGCTGCGGGACGTGTTGGTGACCCGCAAGGACGAGATCGCCGAGACGGTCACCGCCGAACTGGGCTCGCCGCTCGCCTTCTCGCAGGCCGTCCACGCGGGCGTACCGATCGCGGTCGCGGGCTCCTACGCCGAACTCGCCGCGAGCCACGCCTTCGAGGAGAAGGTCGGCAACTCGACGGTCTACCAGGAACCCATCGGCGTGGTCGGCGCGATCACCCCCTGGAACTACCCCCTCCACCAGATCGTCGCCAAGGTCGCCCCCGCCATCGCGGCGGGCTGCACGGTGGTGCTCAAACCCGCCGAAGACACCCCGCTCACCGCCCAGTTGTTCGCCGAGGCCGTCGACGAGGCGGGCATCCCGGCCGGTGTCTTCAACCTCGTCACCGGCCTCGGCCCGATCGCGGGCCAGGCCCTCGCCGAGCACCCGGGCGTCGACCTCGTCTCCTTCACCGGCTCCACGGCCGTGGGCCGCCAGATCGGCGCCACGGCAGGCGCCGCCGTGAAGAAGGTCGCCCTGGAGCTGGGCGGCAAGTCCGCCAACGTCATCCTCCCGAGCGCCGACCTCGCCAAGGCCGTCAACGTCGGCGTCGCCAACGTGATGTCCAACTCCGGCCAGACATGCAGCGCCTGGACCCGCATGCTGGTCCACCGCGACCAGTACGACGAGGCCGTGGAACTGGCCGCGACCGCCGCCGCCAAGTACGGCGACCGCATCGGCCCGGTCGTGAACGCCAAACAGCGGGCGAGGGTGCGGAGTTACATCGAGCAGGGGGTCGCGGAGGGCGCGAGGCTGGTGGCGGGCGGCCCCGAATCCCCATCCACGCAGGGCTACTTCATCACCCCGACCGTCTTCGCCGACGTCACGCCCGACATGACGATCGCCCAGGAGGAGATCTTCGGCCCGGTCCTCTCCATCCTCCGCTACGACGACGAGGACGACGCCGTCCGCATCGCCAACGGCACGGTCTACGGCCTCGCGGGCGCGGTGTGGGCCGGCGAGGAGGCCGAAGCGGTCGCGTTCGCGCGGAGGTTGGAGACCGGGCAGGTGGACATCAACGGCGGACGGTTCAACCCCCGTGCCCCGTTCGGGGGTTACAAGCAGTCGGGCGTGGGCCGGGAACTCGGCGCGCACGGGCTGTCCGAGTACCTCCAGACCAAGTCCCTTCAGTTCTAGACCCCTCAGGAGGCCTCACATGGTTCGCGCCGCCGTACTGCCCGCCGTGGGCGCTCCGCTGGAGATCGCCGAGATCGACCTCCCGGACCCCGGCCCCGGCCAGGTCCGCATCCGCCTCGCCGCCGCCGGGGTCTGCCACTCCGATCTGTCCCTGACCAACGGCACCATGCGGGTGCCGGTCCCGGCGGTCCTCGGCCACGAGGGCGCGGGCACGGTCGTAGCCGTAGGAGAGGGCGTCACCCACGTCTCGCCCGGCGCCCCGGTCATCCTCAACTGGGCCCCGTCCTGCGGTACTTGCCACGCCTGCACGCTGGGCGAGGTCTGGCTCTGCGCCAACGCCCTCAACGGCGCCGCCGACGTCTACGCCCACCGCGGCTCCGACGGCAGCGACCTCCACCCCGGCCTGAACGTGGCCGCGTTCGCCGAGGAGACGGTCGTAGCGGCGTCCTGTGTCCTGCCCCTCCCGGAGGGCATCCCCCTCACCGACGCGGCCCTCCTCGGCTGCGCGGTCCTCACCGGCTACGGCGCGATCCACCACTCGGCGCGGGTCCGGGAGGGCGAGACGGTCGCGGTGTTCGGCGTCGGGGGAGTCGGCCTGGCCACCCTCCAGTCGGCCCGGATCGCGGGCGCCACGACGATCGTCGCCGTCGACGTCTCCCCGGAGAAGGAGGCGTTGGCCCGCGCGGCCGGGGCGACGGACTACGTGGTCGCCTCCGAGAACACGGCCCGGGAGATCCGCGCCCTCACGGGAAAGCAGGGCGTCGACGTAGCCGTGGAGTGCGTGGGCCGCGCGGTCACCATCCGCACCGCCTGGGAGTCCACCCGCCGAGGCGGCCGCACCACGGTCGTCGGCATCGGCGGCAAGGACCAGCAGGTCACCTTCAACGCCCTCGAACTCTTCCACTGGGGACGGACGTTGAGCGGCTGCGTCTACGGCAACTCCGACCCGGCGAAGGACGTGCCGGTGCTCGCCGAACACGTCCGGGCCGGACGCCTGGACCTGGGCGCGCTGGTGACGGAACGGATCGCGCTGGACGGGATCCCGGCGGCGTTCGAGAACATGGTGGCGGGGAAGGGCGGCCGGGCGCTGGTCATCTTCTGAGGGCGGCCGGGGCGCCGGTCACTTCCTGACCGGCGCTTCCTCGGGCGGCTCCGCCACGACCACCGGAGTCGCCCCCGCACCCTTCTCCGCACCCGTCCCCACCGCCCGCGCCCGGGACCGCGACACCGCCACGCCCGCCAGACACAGCACCCCGCCCGCCAGCGTGAGCAGCCCCGGCACCTCGCCGAGCACCAGCCACGACATCAGGACGACCAGCGCGGGCACCGCGTACGTGGTCGCGCCCATCTTGCTGGCGGTCGTCCGGGCGAGGGCGTAGGCCCAGGTGGTGAAGGCGAGGGCGGTCGGGAAGACGCCCAGGTAGACCATGTTGAGGGTGGCGGAGACGGGCGCGTCGCCGGCCTGCTCGACAAGCTGCCCGGCGAACGGCAGACACAGCACCGCCCCGACGAGACACCCGAACGTCGTCACCTGGAGCGCGCTCGCCCGGGCGAGGGCCGGTTTCTGGGCGACGACCCCACCGGCGTACGCGACCGCCGCGAGCAGACACAGCGCCACACCGAGTACGGACGAACCGCCGTCGCCCGACATCGACAGCCCCACGGTCACCGCACCGGCGAACGACACCGCCATCCCCGCGAGCAGCCGCGGCGGCATCGCGTCACCGAGCAGCCGGGAGCCGAGCAGGGCGATGAGGATCGGCCCGATGTTCACGACGAGGGCGGCGGTACCGGCGTCGACCTGCTGCTCGCCCCAGTTCAGGACGACCATGTAGAACCCGAACCACAGCACGCCCGAGATGGCGATCCCCCGCCAGGCGGACCGCGGCGGCACCCCTTCCCGCCGCACGAGGGCGATCACGCCCAGCGCCAGCGCCCCGCTCGCCAGCCGCCCCAGCGCCAGCGCGCCCGGCGAGTAGGCGGACCCCGCACTCCGGATGGACACGAACGCGGAGGCCCACAGCAGGACGGTGACGACAGCGGCTGCGGCGGCTGCCCGTTCGGTACGGAGGAGGGGTTTCGTCATGTCCCGAGGCTAGGCGGCGACGGGTGCGCGGAGCCAGCGGAAATCGGACGCCACGTTCGGGGTGCCGGAAAAATGCCTACGGGGTTAGATTTATTGCCAATGAGGCTTGACGTCGGCTCGGTCGGCGCGGCAGAGTCCGGCACACGTGCCGACAGCCCGACAGGTGAGGACGGTCCGATGAGCCACCACTCCGTACCGAGGCAAGTGCACCGCCTGTGGTCGACCGAGCACGAGCCCGTGCTGGAGGTCGAGGACGGCGACACCGTGTCGTTCGACCTCACCGAGGCCACGGACGGACAGTTCGACACGACGTCGACCGTCGGGGCGGTAGCCGGCTTCGACTGGGACCGCGTCTACCCACTCGCCGGCCCGATCATGGTCAGGGGCGCAGAACCGGGCGATGTCCTGGAGGTGGAGTTCCTGGAACTCCGGTCGGTCGACTGGGGCTGGACGGCCGTACTCCCCGGACTCGGCCTGCTCACCGAGGACTTCCCCGACGCACACCTCCACCTCTGGGACCTGACCACCGGAGACACGACCAACTTCCTGGACGTGGCGGACATCCCGATCCGCCCCTTCTGCGGGGTAGCTGGGGTCTGCCCGGACGTCACCGAACCCCAAAGCGTCCTGCCCCCGGGCCACTTCGGCGGCAACGTCGACTGCAAGGACCTGGTCGTCGGCACCAAGCTCTACCTCCCGGTCCAGGTCCCCGGTGCCCGCCTCAGCCTCGGCGATCCCCATGCGGCCCAGGGCGACGGCGAGTTGTGCGTCAGCGCGATCGAGGCGTCCCTGTCGGGCGCGGCCCGCATCCGCCTGCACAAGGACCGGCGAATACCGGCGCCCCAATTCGAGACGACGGGCCCCCTCCGCCCGGACACCGACCGGGCCGGCCATTACGCCACGATGGGCGTGGCCCCCGACCTCATGCGGGCGGCCCAGGACGCGACCCGAGCCATGATCGACCACCTCGGCACCCGCTACGGCCTCGCCCCGATCGACGCCTACGTCCTGTGCAGCGTCGCCGTAGACCTGAGAATCACCGAGGTGGTGGACGCCCCCAACTGGATAGTCACGGCCCAGCTACCCAAGGCGATCCTCCGCGCACGATGAAAACAAGGGGCGCGTTACTTTTTTTAGGGGCGCGGGGCTGTGTCTATTTGCGGCTCCGTCGCGTGCGCGACCAGCCGCGACGGGCCGCCACGAGACAGACGACGGAACCTAACCGGCACGCCGCATCCCCTCGAACTGCCCGGCCAACCCATCCAGCAACGCGGCAAGCCCCACCTCGAACGCCCGCTCGTCGACCTTCTCCTGCTGCTCGGCAAGAAGATGCGCCTGCCCAAGATGCGGATAGTCAGCGGGGTCGTACGCACTCTCGTCGTCCACGAACCCCCCAGCGAACGACCCCAACGCGGACCCCATGATGAAGTACCGCATCAACGCCCCGATGGACGTGGCCTGAGCCGCAGGCCACCCCGCGTCAATCATCGCGCCGTACACGGCATCGGCAAGCCGCAACCCGGCCGGACGGCGTCCCGGCCCGGTCGCGAGCACCGGCACGATGTTCGGATGGTCACGGAGCGCGGACCGGTACGACACGGCCCAGTCATGCAGCGCCGTACGCCAGTCCCGTCCGTCCGAGAACATCGACAGATCGACCTGCGCGCTCACCGAGTCCGCGACGGCCTCCAGAATCTGGTCCTTCGTGCGGAAGTGGTTGTAGAGCGAGGGTCCGCTCACCCCCAGCTCCGCGGCGAGCCGACGCGTGGAGACGGCCGCCAACCCCTCCGCGTCCACCAGCACGCGGGCCGTCTCGACGATCCGGTCGGTGCTGAGGAGGGGCTTGCGCGGTCGGGCCATGGCGCACATAGTAGGGCTGCGAGAGTCAAACTAGCAGTGCTAATTTAAATGTGCAGCAATCGCTGTACGGCCTTTCACTTGGGGTGACGCGCGATGAACCTGGGACTGAGCGAGGAGCAGGAGGCCGTACGGCGGCTCGCCAAGGACTTCGTGGACCGCGAGATCGCCCCGCACGTGATCGCCTGGGACCGGGCCGAAGAGGTCGACCGCTCGATCGTGAAGAAGCTCGGCCAGGTCGGCTTCCTGGGACTGACCATCGACGAGGAGTACGGCGGCTCGGGCGGCGACCATCTCGCGTACTGCCTGGTCACCGAGGAACTCGGGCGCGGGGACTCCTCCGTGCGCGGGATCGTGTCCGTGTCGCTGGGGCTCGTCGCCAAGTCGATCGCCGGCTGGGGGAGTGAGGAGCAGAAGCGCCGCTGGCTGCCGGGGCTCACCTCCGGCGAGTACGTGGGCTGCTTCGGGCTCACCGAACCCGGCACCGGTTCCGACGCCGGCAACCTCACCACCCGTGCGGTCCGCGACGGCGACGACTACGTCGTCAACGGCACCAAGATGTTCATCACGAACGGCAGTTGGGCCGACGTCGTACTCCTCTTCGCGCGCTCGACCGACGCCCCGGGACACAAGGGCGTTTCCGCCTTCCTCGTGCCGACCGACACCCCAGGCCTGACCCGCCGCACCATCCACGGCAAGCTCGGTCTGCGCGGTCAGGCCACCGCCGAACTCGTCCTGGAGGACGTCCGTGTCCCCGCCTCCGCGATGCTCGCCCCCGAGGGCAAGGGTTTCGCGGTCGCCATGTCGGCGCTGGCGAAGGGGCGGATGTCGGTCGCGGCGGGCTGCGTCGGCATCGCTCAGGCCGCGCTCGACGTGGCCGTCCGCTACGCCGGTGAGCGCGAGCAGTTCGGCAAGCCCATCGCGCAGCACCAGCTCGTCCAGGAACTGATCAGCGACATCGCCGTCGACGTGGACGCGGCCCGCCTGCTGACCTGGCGGGTCGCCGACCTGATCGACCGGGGCCTGCCCTTCGCCACCGAGTCCTCCAAGGCCAAGCTTTTCGCCTCGGAGGCGGCCGTCCGCGCCGCGAACAACGCGCTCCAGGTTTTCGGCGGCTACGGCTACATCGACGAGTACCCGGCGGGCAAGCTGCTGCGCGACGCCCGCGTGATGACCCTCTACGAGGGCACCAGCCAGATCCAGAAACTGCTCATCGGGCGGGCGCTGACGGGCGTTTCGGCGTTCTGAGACGGGGGTCCCTCCCGGAGAAGGTCCTTTCTGAGTACGTGAGTTGAGTATCCGCGCGGATGTGGCGAGGCCCACGTCCGCCGCATCGTGGACCCATGAGTGACACACCGGTCAAGCAGCAGACCACGGCCGCCTATCACGGCCAGGCCGTCGCCTCTTTCGCGATCGCCCTGGCGGCGACCGCCATCGGCATCTTCCAGCTCGACGCCGACACCTGGGTACGGGCCTTTCTCGGCATCGCCGTCCTCTACTTGGTCACCTCCGCCTTCACGCTCGCCAAGGTGGTCCGCGACCGCCAGGAGGTCGGCCAGATCGTCAGCCGGGTCGACCAGGCCAGGCTGGAGAAGCTCCTCGCCGAGCACGACCCCTTCGAAAAGCTCTGAGCGGGCAGACTAAGCGCTCGCTCAGGTTCGGCGGTATGGTGGAGCCCATGCCATCGAGGGGCATCGAGAGGGGTTCACGAGCGATGAGTACGGCGGAGGAGACCACCGCGGGCGACCCGCAGGCCTGGGCGGAGGTCACGCCCGACGCGGCCCGGCGACTGCTGATCGCCGCAGTGGAGGCCTTCGCCGAGCGCGGCTACCACGCGACGACCACCCGGGACATCGCAGGCCGTGCCGGGATGAGCCCGGCCGCGCTCTACATCCACTACAAGACCAAGGAAGAGCTGCTCCACCGCATCAGCAGGATCGGCCACGAGAAGGCCCTGGACATCCTGCGCACGGCGGCGGGGCGCGAGGGCAGCGCCGCCGAGCGGCTCGCCGACGCCGTCAGCTCCTTCGTGCGCTGGCACGCGGGCGGGCGCACCACCGCGCGGGTCGTGCAGTACGAACTGGACTCGCTCGGCCCGGACGCCCGCGCCGAGATCCTCGCGCTGCGCCGGCAGGTCGACGCCGAGGTGCGCGGGATCGTCGAGGACGGGGTCGCGGACGGCTCCTTCGACGTGCCGGACGTGAAGGGCACGACCCTCGCGATCCTGTCGCTGTGCATCGACGTGGCCCGCTGGTTCAGCCTCGACGGCCCCCGGACGCCCGACGAGGTCGGTGCGCTGTACGCCGACCTCGTGCTGCGGATGGTGGGGTCCAAGTAGCCGTAGAACCAGGGGTGTTGGTTCTACGGCAACGGCGTCAGAGGTGTCAGAGGTAGTAGCGGGACACCGACTCGGCCACGCACACCGGCTTGTCGCCGCCCTCGCGCTCCACGGTGAAGGCGACTGTCACCTGGACGCCGCCCGGTACGTCGTCGACGCCGGAGATCTTCGCGGTGGCGCGCAGCCGGGAGTCGACCGGCACCGGGGCGGGGAAACGGACCTTGTTCGTCCCGTAGTTGACGCCCATCTTCACGCCCTCGACCTTGATCAGCTGCGGTCCGAAGAGCGGGAGCAGCGACAGGGTGAGGTAGCCGTGCGCGATGGTCGTCTTGAACGGTCCGGCCGCTGCCTTCTCCGGGTCGATGTGGATCCACTGGTGGTCGCCCGTCGCGTCCGCGAACAGGTCGATCCGCTTCTGGTCGATCTCCAGCCAGTCGGTGTGCCCCAACTGCTCACCGACCGCCGCCCGCAGGTCGTCGACGGAGGTGAAGATCCTCGGCTCTGCCATGTCCTGTCCCGGCCTCTCGCGTCATCCAGCGTCATCGCATACCTAAGCAACTGCTTAGCATGGTCGGATGCGGGGCCGCTGTCAACGGACCGCGGGTGTGACGCGATGGGTAGGCTCTGACAGGTGCCTCAGATCCCCGAGAAGATCCACGAGCTGACGGTCGGCCAACTCGCCGCACGCAGCGGAGCCGCCGTCTCCGCCCTGCACTTCTACGAGGCCAAGGGCCTGATCGGCAGCAGCCGCACCACGGGCAACCAGCGCCGGTACACCCGCGACACCCTGCGCCGGGTCGCCTTCGTGCGGGCCGCCCAGCGCGTCGGCATCCCGCTGGCCACCATCCGCGAGGCGCTCGCCGAACTCCCCGAGGAGCGCACCCCGACCCGCGAGGACTGGGCCCGCCTCTCCGAGGCCTGGCGCTCCGAACTCGACGAACGCATCAAGCAGCTCAACCGCCTCCGCGACCACCTCACCGACTGCATCGGCTGCGGCTGTCTGTCCCTGTCGGCCTGCGTCCTGTCCAACCCGGACGACGTGGTCGGCGAACGCGGCGCGGGTTCACGCCTGATGACGGAGCCGAGGGAACGCGCGCCCCGGGGCAGGTGGACGGGCGCCGGCCCCGAGGCGCGCGGCTGAGGGCGACGCGGTGGGGCGTCACTCGTACTCGGTGCCGCCCTTCCGCGTCAGATACGCCGGGCTGACGGCCTTGGCGATCGCCCGTCCACCGGTCACCGCGCTGTACCGCTCCGTCGCCGGACGGATCACGACCCCCTCCCGCAGATGCAGCCCCCGCCCCGACAGGGTCTCCCGCCCGCTCGCGACCTCCAGCACCCGCTCGATGTCGTACGGCCCCTCGTACAGCCGTGGCACCAACGGCAGCTCCCCGTCGAGCAGTTCGGCCAGTTCGGCCGCTTCCAGCCAGCGGACGACACCGTCGATCTCCGCGGACACGTCGAACACGGCGTACCCGAGCGTCTCGCGGCGCCCGTCCGCGCCGTACGTCAGGTCCTGCACGCCCGCGCCGTACACCTCGCCGAAGATCCCGACCCGGCGCGCGCCGAGCCGCTCGGCGAGCCGGGCGGCGGCCTCGGGGACACCGTGGCCGCGGACGGCCCGCCAGTACAGATTGCGCGGATCCTCTTTCAGGGCGAGGGACTTGGCGCCGAAGCCCTTCGAGGAGACCTGTACGCGACCACCCTCGGCCTCGGCCTCGCCCTCGTTCTCGTTGTCGGCGAAGTAGGTCAACAGGCAGGCGGAGCCGTGCAGTTTCTCGGTCAGGACCACAGCCTCGCCCGGTTCGAAGATGCCGGGAAACCGCTGGATGTTCTCGATGTCGACCCAGGGCAGCAGATCGGGCGCGGACTCGACGTCACCGTTCATCGTGGGCGGGATCGGCGGCACCCACTTGACGATGCCGAGCCGCTCCGCGAAGTCGGTACCGTCCAGGGCGGCCCGGGCCAGATCGACGTCCGCGAGGGCCTCCGGCCGGCACACGATGCCCTGCGACAGCTCACCGCGCAGCCGCACCGCCCTGACCCGGTCCGCGTTGCTCCCCGCGAGGCGCCCGGTGAGGCCCAACTCCTCGATCAGTCCGGCCGGGAGCACGGACTGCTCGGGGATGTAGACGGCGGTCTCACCGGTGCGGAACGCGCCCTTGGCGACGACGGCTCGATACAGGCCGACCTGGGCCAGTTCGAGGGCGTCGGCGTTCGGGTGTTCATGGACGGTCAGCACTTCGGCGGTGACGCGCAGCGTCGACATCGGGACTCCTCGGGTTCCTCAGTTGGGTTTCATCGCCCTCAACTGTCCTGATGGGAAAGGGGTGGAGCGACCGATTATGCGGCTGCTAGCTTCGGGATCCATGCCCCTGTCGCCGGCGCTCACCACCGCCCTCGCTGATATCGACACGGTTTTCAACGGTTTCGCGAGTCCGGGGGAGACCGGCTGCGGCTTCTGTCACGTGCCCGAGGAGACCGCGTATCTGCGCACGCCGTACACCCGCGTGCCGCTGGACGTGGTGCGGTACTACCTCTTCGAGGTGCCCGACCACTTCGAGGACCACCCGGCCGCGATGCGACGCCTGCTGCCGCAGGCCGCACGGGCGATGGCCGAGGGCACCCTGGGCTCGATCGGCTACGGCGCCCATGGGCTGAGCCGGGTGGACTGGCGTTCCTGGCCGGCCGACCAGGCCACCGCGATCGAGGACTTCCTGCACGCCTGGTGGCAGGACACCCTCACCTTGCCCGAGCCGCCCTACGCCATCGACGACACCTTCGAGACCTGCGTCACGATCGCCGGAACCGTGACTCCGTTCCTGGACGGGTGGGTCCGGAACCCCGTCGCGGACGCACACCTGGCGCGCTGCGCCGTCACCTGGCTCTACGACCTGCTGTCCGACTCCTCCCCGTTCTGGTGGTGGTCCGACGAGGGCGAGGACTCCGGCGTGGCGGATCTCCGCATCTGGCTGTCCGGCCCCGGTGCCGTCCGCCTCCATGCCCAGGGCGAGGCCGACCTCGCCGTACAGGCCGAACTCCTCGCCCTGCCCTACGACGAGCGCTGGGCCCACCCGTACTGGACCAGCCCCTCGGCGACCAACTGAGCGTTGGACACCGCCCGTTGCCCGTCCGGCAGGAACAACGTGTCCTCCAGGCCGATGCGCGTCGCGAGCCCGAGCCGCCCCGCGAGCCGGAGCACCGGCCAGGCGCCGCCTTCCTCGCCGTGCAGCAGCACCGGACGGCCGTGACCGGTGTCGAGGTCGGTGAGAAGCGCACGCGCGGACGCCTCGGCGGTGTCCGCATCCGGGTCCGTCACCTCCGCCAGGACGCGCAGCACCTTCGCGCGGAGCGGTGAGACGGCGAACCGGGCGGCGCCCTCCGTGCCCGACCAGATGCCCGCCTCCACACCGACGCCCCGGTCCAGCAGGGCCGCCGCGACCTCCTCGGCACCCGGCTCGTGCCAGTTGACCGAGGCGTGGTCGGGCAGCACCGTCCACCCGCGCACCCGCTCCACCCGTGCCACAGGCGACGGTTCGGCCCAGGCGCCCGTGGTCACACCGACCGGCACGGACACCCGCGCCCGTATCGCGTCCAGCGTCACCGCGAGGACGCGCGGCGACAACGTGTCCCCTCCGCAAGGGGACTTGGGATGGAGGTGGACATCCGTGGCCCCCGCCGCGACAGCCTCCACCGCGGCATCGGCCAACGCCCCGGGCGAGACCGGTACCATCCAGCCGTCGGCGACCCCACGGGCCCCGTTGAGACAGACCTGCACCATGCCTCGATGGTGCCACCGGCCACTGACAACCGGTCTCTCAGCCCAACCTCCTTGTCCTGCCCCTCATCCCCACACCCAGCGGATCCCCACCCGACAGGGCCCCGCGCCCAACGCCACCGCATGCACCGACCCCGACGCGTCCACCCGGAGCCGTTGCTCGCGTGGTCGCCCGGCGCGGGGATAGGGGTCGAGGCCGTTCGTGCGGAAGGAGTAACACGTGCGCGGCAACGCCTCCTTGGCGAAGCGGACCTCCAGGAGGTGTTCGCGCATCGGCACGTGGATCGTGGTCTCGGCGCGCTGCGAGTACGGGCGTGGGTCGCGGTGCTCGACCGTGTAGTCGACGATCACGGTCTCGCCGCGCGCCAGCGGGCGGTCGAAGAGCAACTCGGCCGCCACCAGGCCCTCTTGGGGGAGTTCCAGGACCGTGCCGAGCCGGGCCGGTGCCGCCAGGCGGAAGTGGGGCAAGGGGCCCGGCGCGTCGAGGCGGTACAGGGCGATCCAGCGGTCCGCGCCGTCCACCTCGGCGCGCAGCAGACGGCGGCTGGTCATCGACCGCACCCGGCGATCGGCGCCCACGTCCACCCGGTTGTGGCAGCTGAGCCGGGTCAGGCTGTCGTCCCAGCGGGTGTCCAGCGCGGCGAGGGCGGCGGTGAGGTCGTGGTGGTCCGACCAGGCCCGGGCGAGATCGGGGTGGTCGCCGTCCGGCGGGAGCCACCGCCCCCTCGGCCGGGGCGGGCCGAGCAGGCCGGTCAGCGCGCCGGGCGGCAGCCGTAGGACGTCTTCCAGTACGGCGAGCGCCGCCAACGACCGTTCCCGTTCGGGCTGGTAGCGGCCGGACTGCCAGGAGCTGAGCGTCGCCGACGCCACCGGGGTGCCGCGGCGCAGCAGCCGGTCCTGGAGCCGGTCCAGGCTGAGGCCGCTGGCCGCGATGGCCGCGCGCAACGCCTCGTGGAACGGCATCGTCCCGGGTCCGGAGGGCGCGTACTCCGGTCTGGAGGGCGGCGCGTTCTCCGGTGTGGACGTCACGTACCCCGGTCTGGAAGTCACGTACCCCAGCTCAAGTCACGGTGGCTGTGGGGCGGAAGACCGTTGCCCTGAAGTTTGGTCAGTCTTGCCCGGCGATTGATCAACCTTGAACGAACCTGTGAGATTTCCCGGGTGTTGCGCCGCCAATTCCCGCAAGACTGAAGGGCTTTGTCCGTCTTGCCATGCCCATGAAGCCTCGCGGAAGCTGCTGTGCACTGCCGTCACGGCAGCCCCCCACCCCTCGAATGACGGAGAGTCATGTCCGCGAGATCTTCCGCCGGGTTCGTACTCGTCACCGCCGCCGCCCTCACCGCCGCCCTCGCCACCCCCGCGCTCGCGGCCGCCCCGAGCGCCGCGCACACCCCGGCCCAGCTCACCCAGGCCATAGCGAGCCACGAGAGCCACACGCTGCACGGGCTCGCGAAGCCCGGCAAGGTCAACGCCACCGTCTCGTCCACCAACTGGTCCGGCTACGCGGCCACCGGCGCGACCGGCGCGTACACCTCGGTCACCTCGTCCTGGACCCAGCCGAGCGTCAGCTGTGGCTCGGCGACCACGTACTCCTCGTTCTGGGTCGGCCTCGACGGGTACAGCAACTCCGCGCTGGAGCAGACCGGTACGGAGGCCGACTGCATCGGCGGCAAGGCGACCTACGGCGCCTGGTGGGAGGTGCTGCCCGCCTCCGAGAGCGCGTACTCCGGCGTCACGGTCAAGGGCGGCGACAAGTTCACCGCGACGGTGACCTACTCCGGCTCCACCTTCACCATGACCCTCGCCGACTCCACCGAGGGCTGGACGAAGACGACCACGCACGCCGGCTCGTCCGGCTTCAAGAACGCCTCCGCCGAGGTCATCGCCGAGGCACCCGAGGTCGGCGGCTCGGTCGCGAGCCTCGCCAACTTCGGCACCGTGAACTTCACCGGCGCCAAGGCCGACGGCAGCAACCTCGACACCTTCTCGCCGAACGAGATCGTCATGACCAAGAGCAGCAGCTCGGCCGTACGGGCCCAGCCGGGCTCGATCTCCGGCGGGAGTTTCTCCGACGCCTGGAAGGCCAACTGACGCCTGCGGCAAACCTGTTGCGCACCGCTTCGGGGCTGTCGACGGAACGCCGTCGGCAGCCTCCGCCGTTGCACCGGCAAGCGCAAACCGGTTGGGCCGACCCGGGTCGGCCCGAGCCGAATGAGGGGGTGCGGCATCCCCGGCGCACCCCTGGCGCCCTTCTTCGATTCGCCCGGTTCAGGCCGACATGAGCAGCCGTCCGCGCCTGGCGTACGCCAGGGCCTCGGGCGTGAGCACCGGACGCGGCACGACGATGCCGCAGTCCGTGCAGACCGGGCCCGAGGAGGGTTCGTGGGCCAGGTCGTACCTCCACAGGAGGCGCTCCCCGGCGCACACCGGGCACACGGAACCCGGTTCGCGCTCCAGGGCGGCGATCAGCCGTCGCAGCACCTCGGCCAGTGGTTCATGGGGGTGGAGGCGTGGGTCGTCGCACCAGGCGACGCCGAAGCCGCCCCAGGTCAGCCGGTGCCAGTCGTCCACGGTGCCCGGGCGGCGGAGCCCGTCGTGCTTCTCCTTCTTGCGGCGTTCGGCGAACCCGGCCTCGTAGGCGAGCCAGACCTTGCGCGCTTCCTCCAGCTCGTCCAGTGCGGCCACGAGCCGCGCCGGGTCGGGGGAGCGGTCCTCGGGTCCGAACCCGGCCCGGGAGCTCAAGTGGTCCCAGGTCGCCCTGTGTCCATAAGGGGCGAACCGCTCAAGGCACTTGCGCAGCGAGTAGCGCCGCAGCGCCAGATCGCACCGAGGGTCTCGCACCTGTCTCGCCAGACTCCGGAAACCGGCCATCGCCCTGCACCTCCGTCACACCTGCACCTGTACTTCGGTCACCTCGGCGTCGTCGTACGGACGTCGCCGAATAGACGTATCGACAAGCGATTTGGCTCCATCCGATTTCCGATGACATCCATAAGTCCCTTGCCCCGATCCAAAACTTGACGCATGTTCATCTTCAATCTCGGGGATACCGGCGGTAACGTCCCGCACCACCCCCGTCGGTAGGAGCTGCCATGCCACGGCGCACCCCGCGTAACTTGCTCGACAGACTGAGAACTCCCGGCAGATTCCCGGGGTTCCTGAAGACCGCATCCGTATGCGCCCTTATTGCCGCCCTTTTGTCCCCCCTTGCCCAGGGGACGGCAGTGGCCGCGACGGCGTCGAACGACTACTGCGGCGGCCAGTGCTCGGACATCCTCCCGGCCGGCGAGAACGGCAACGCCACCCTCGCCCAGATTCTCCTCAACCAGGTTTTCGGCTCCCAGCCCAGCCATGCGGAGGATCAGCTCGGCCCCTACGCCAACCTGGCCACGGGCGCTTCCACGCTGACCGACGCGAAGATCAACACCTTCTTCAACGACGCGTCGTTCGGGGTGGCCTCCGACCAGATCGCCTCGACCGAGAACCCGAGCGGTCGCACCGACGTGAAGATCGTCCGTGACAAGGCGACCGGTGTGCCGCACATCACAGGCACCACGCGCTACGGCACCGAGTACGGCGCCGGTTACGCGGCGGCCGAGGACCGGCTGTGGCTGATGGACGTCTTCCGGCACGTCGGACGCGGCCAGCTGACCACCTTCGCCGGCGGCGCGGCCTCCAATCAGGGCCTTGAGCAGGAGTTCTACCGCAACGCCCCGTACACCGAGGCCGAGTTGCAGTCCCAGATCGACAACGCCGTCGCCAACAACGGCACCCGCGGCCAGCAGGCACTCGACGACGCCAACGCCTATCTGGCCGGCATCAACGCCTACATCGACGCCTCGGACAGCGGTCGTTACTTCCCCGGCGAGTACGTCCTCACCGGCCACAAGGACTCGATCACCAACGCCGGCACGATCGACCACTTCAAGATCACCGACCTGGTCGCGCTGGCCTCCGTCATCGGCACGCTCTTCGGCTCCGGCGGCGGCGGCGAGGTCAACAACGCGATCTCCCTGCTCGCCGCCCAGGAGAAGTACGGCGTGGAGCAGGGCACCAAGGTCTGGGAGTCCTTCCGCGAACGCAACGACCCCGAGGCCGCGCTCACCCTCCACAACGGCGAGAGCTTCCCGTACGCCACCAAGCCCACCACCGCCCAGGGCGAGGCACTCCCGGACGCCGGTTCGGTGACGACCGAGCCACTCGTCTACGACGCCACGGGCACCGGCGCCAACCAGAGCGCCTCCGCCGCCTCCGCCGCGGCGACCGCGACCGCCCTCAGCTCCGCCAAGCGCGGGATGTCCAACGCCCTTGTGGTGAGCGGCAAATACACCGCGAGCGGCCACCCGATCGCCGTCTTCGGACCCCAAACCGGCTACTTCGCACCGCAGTTGCTCATGCTCCAGGAGATCCAGGGCCCGGGCATCAGCGCCCGCGGCGCCTCCTTCGCCGGCCTGAGCATGTACGTCGAACTCGGCCGCGGCCAGGACTACTCGTGGTCCGCCACGACCTCCGGCCAGGACATCATCGACACGTACGCCGTTGAACTCTGCCAGGACGACTACCACTACCTCTTCCACGGCACCTGCACGGCCATGGAGGAGATCGAGCAGAAGAACTCCTGGACGCCCACCACGGCCGACGGCACCGCCGCGGGGTCGTACACGATGAGGGTGTGGAAGACCGAGTACGGACCCGTCGAGTACCGGGCGACCGTCGGCGGGAAAAAGGTCGCCTACACCACCCTGCGCTCCTCCTACATGCACGAGGCCGACTCGATCATCGGCTTCCAGATGCTCAACGACCCGGACTACGTGAAGAGTCCGCAGACCTTCCAGAGCGCCGCCCAGCACATCAACTTCACGTTCAACTGGTTCTACGCCGACTCCTCGCACACCGCGTACTACAACAGCGGCAACAACCCGGTGCGGGCGAGCGGTGTCGACTCCGAGTTCCCGGTCTGGGGCCAGGCCGCCTACGAGTGGAAGAACTGGGACCCCACCACCAACACGTCCGACTACACCCCGGCCTCGGCGCACCCCAACTCCGTCGACCAGGACTACTACATCTCCTGGAACAACAAACAGGCCCTCGACTACACGACCGCGAGCTGGGGCGACGGGTCCGTCCATCGCGGCAATCTCATCGACGACCGGGTGAAGAAACTCGTCGCGGCCGGCGGGGTCACCAGATCCTCGCTGGTGAAGGCGATGTCCGACGCCTCGCTCACCGACCTGCGCGCCGAGGACGTCCTGCCCGACATGCTGAAGGTGGTCAACAGCAGCACGGTCACCGACACCACCGCCGCCGCGGCCGTCACCAAGCTCCAGACCTGGCTCACCGCCGGCGGCAAACGCACCGAGACCTCGGCAGGCTCCAAGGCCTACGCCAACGCCGACGCCATCCGGATCCTGGACGCCTGGTGGCCACTGCTGGTGAAGGCCGAGTTCCAACCCGGCCTTGGTGACACCCTGTACACCGCGTTCACCAACAACCTGTACATCGACGAGACCCCGTCGGCCGCCCATGGCCCGACCGGGTCGCACGCCGGAAGCTCCTTCCAGTACGGCTGGTGGAGCTACGTCGACAAGGACCTCCGGTCGGTGCTCGGGCAGACCGTGTCCGGACCGCTGGCCCAGCAGTACTGCGGCGGCGGCAGCCTCAGCGCCTGCCGGGACATCCTGATCAGCACGCTGAAGACGGCGGCCGGCACCAGCGCGTCCACGGTCTACCCCGGGGACACCCTGTGCTCGGCGGGCGACCAGTGGTGTGCCGACTCGATCGTCCAGCGGACACTCGGCGGCATCAAGCACTACAACATCAGTTGGCAGAACCGGCCCACCTTCCAGCAAGTGGTGGAGTTCACCTCACACCGCTGACACCCGAGCGGCGGCGGGCCGGTCGATCCGGCCCGCCGCCAGCACCACCCGGGCGAGTTCCGGGTGCACGATGTCGCCGTGCGCGCCTGTCGGCGGCTCGCCGTGGCACACCACCGCACAGGCGTCGACGTTCACACAACCCGACGTCGGAAGCGGGGAGTCGATGGCCTCGGCCAGGCTCAGCGAACGGGTGCCCGGCACCCCCTGCACCCCGTCGTGGCCCAGCGCGCCCCACTTGTCGCCCAGCACCCGGCCGATGTCGACGGCGGCGAACGAACAGTCGTCGTCCGCCATCCGCGAGGCCAGCGGATAGATCGTGCCGAGCGCCGAGTCGCAGTGCGAGTAGCAGCACACCAGCGGCCCGTCGACCCGGTTCTGCTGGCCCTGAAGCACACCGCCGGTACGCGGGTCGTCCGGCAGCCGGGCCGCGAACGCGTAGTGGGAGAAGGCCCCTTGGAGCAGCGTCACCGACTTGACCGAGCGCACCCCTTCGGGCAGACCCCGTAGCGCGAACGACACCAGGCGCCCGCCGAAACTGTGCCCCACGAGATGCACCCGCGCCTCCGGCGCCACCGCCGCGAGCCGCCCGATCACCGGGCCCAGACCACGCTCGCCGACCGTGCCCGCGCGTCTCTTCATCGCGAAGTACGCCGCCTGCCGCAGCAGCTCCCGCGCGCCCTTCCAGGGGTTCGGCAGCGCGAACTCCGTTACGGAGCCCGGAGATCGAGGAGCCGCGAGGTGGGCCAGCGCCTGCGCGAACTGCTCGCACACCTCGGCCGTACAGCCGACCGCGAACATCCGCGGCTCGCACTGCGGCACCCCCTCCGCCAGCGTGTCCGCGCCGAACAACGCCTGCGGCCCCGGCGGCACCATCTCCACCAGCATTCGCACCAGCCGCCCGAACTCCTCCAACTCGGCGTCCTGGGGTGGCTGTTGGTCCAGCATCCGGGCGATCTGGTCGATCACCGGCGCCTTGCCGGGGAAGGCGTCGAGGAGCGCGTGCCGGGTGCCGGCGTCGAGCGCGGGCCGCGTCAACTCGGCTACCGCCGCTGACGATTGGGGGAAGTCCGGAATCGGCTGGTCCGGGAACTCCATGGATGGCCAGATCACGCCCACGTACCCGATCCTCGCCTTCGGTGCGAGGCGCGGAATCGGGGCGAAGAAGCGGCTGTAGAGCCGGGTCGCGCCGGCGCGCTGGTTGTTCCACCCGTGCGAGAAGACGATCAGGTCACCGACCCCGCGCTGCCGCACCTCGCGCAGCAGCCGGTCGCGTTCTCCCTGGTCGACGTCTCCGTCGGCGTCGAAGGTCAACTCCCAGTAAGGGCTCACGCTCATCGCCGGATCCGTCATGACCGGCCTCCTCGTCCCCCGTAGTGGTGCGATGTGGGCGCATCGTCCCGCTACCGGTGAAGATTGGCCATACGTCGCGAGTCACTTGTAGAGGAGGTATTCAGTTCGAACCCGCCGGAAGGCCCGCAACTCCTCCTGCCAGCCCGCCACCACCTCGTCCGTGCCCGCGCCCGCGTCGATCGCCGTCCGCACCCGGGCGGACCCGGTGAGCTTGTCGATCCAGTTGTCGGAACGCCAACCGAAGCCGCTCCAGACCTTCTTGGCGGTCACCAGCAACGCGATCCCGGTGCGCACGGGGTCGTACGCGGCCCGGTCGTGGAGGTGGATCTGGACCCCGCCGACCGTCTTGCCCTGGAACTTGGAGAAGGTGGGCGCGAAGTACGCCTCCCTGAAGTGCACGCCGGGCAGCCCGAGTTGATTCACCGCGGCCGCCCAACGCCCGTCGATGCCCTCCGCGCCGAGCAGTTCGAAGGGCCGGGTGGTGCCGCGGCCCTCGGACAGGTTCGTGCCCTCGAAGAGACACGTCCCCGAGTACACGAGCGCGGTGTCCGGCGTCGGCATGTTGGGGCTCGGCGGCACCCACGGAAGCGACCAGGCGTCGTAGAACTCCGACCGCTTCCAGCCCGTCATCAGTACGGTCTCCAGCGGTACGGGCTTCGTCAGGAACTCCCCGTTGAACAGCCGGGCCAGCTCGGCGACCGTCATGCCGTGCGCCTGCGCGATCGGCTGCCGGCCGACGAAGGTCGCGAACTCCCGGTGCAGGACCGGGCCTTGGGCGCTGCGGCCGGTCACCGGGTTGGGGCGGTCGAGGACGACGAAGCGTTTGCCGGCGAGCTGGGCCGCCTCCATGCAGTCGTACAGGGTCCAGATGTACGTGTAGAAACGGGCGCCGACGTCCTGGATGTCGAAGACGACGGTGTCCACGGCGGCGGTCCTGAAGATGTCGGCGAGTGGCCGGCCGCTCTTCAAGTACGTGTCGTAGACAGGGAGTTTGGTGGCCGGGTCGGTGTAGTAGCCCTCGGAGCCGCCGGCTTGTGCGGTGCCCCGGAAGCCGTGTTCGGGGCCGAAGACCGCGGTGAGGTTCACGTGGGGGCTTGCGTGCATGACGTCGACGATGTGGTGGGCGTCTCTTGTGATGCCGGTGGGGTTGGTGACGATTCCGATGCGTTGGCCGTTGAGCTGGGTGTAGTCGTTTGCGGTTAGTTGTTCGAAGCCGGTGCGGAGGATGCGGGGCTTGGTGGTTGCCGGGGTGAGGGTTGCCGCCGGTGCCGATGCCAGGAGGGTTCGTCTTGTGAGGGGCATGCGGGCACGGTATGAGCTTCCGCATGTGGTTCGTAGGGTGCGCGCCGTATGTGGCTGGTCGCGACCGCGCGGCGGAGCCGCATATTGATACAGCCCCGCGCCCCTGAGGGAAACTGCTCTTCCGGTGTTACATACCGACCGGTTAGTCTGGCTTGGCAGTGGAGCCGCAGTCGAAGGAGACCGATGGTGGAAGCCGTTCAGGGTGCCGGGGTAGTCGTCACGGGGGCCGGGGGTGGCATCGGGGCTGCGCTCGCGCGGCGGTTCGCTGCCGAAGGGGCCCGGGTCGTGGTGAACGACCTGGATGCCGACCGTGTGAAAGCCGTCGCCGATGAGATCGGGGCGATCGCCGTACCCGGGGATGCCTCGGCCGTCGTCGGTGCGGCCCGGGACGCTCTCGGCGGGACCGTCGACATCTACTGCGCCAACGCCGGGGTCGGCTCCGGCGGGTCGGAGGCGGCCGGAGAGGACGTCTGGGCGCTGGCCTGGGACGTGAACGTCATGGCCCATGTGCGGGCCGCCGAGGCGTTGATCCCGGGGTGGCTGGAGCGGGGCGGCGGGCGGTTCGTGTCCACCGTGTCCGCGGCCGGGCTGCTCACCATGATCGGGGCCGCGCCCTACAGCGTCACCAAGCACGGTGCGTACGCCTTCGCCGAGTGGCTGTCCCTGACGTACCGGCACCGGGGGATCAAGGTCCACGCGATCTGTCCGCAGGGTGTCCGAACCGACATGCTGGCCGCCACCGGCAGCGCGGGTGACCTGGTGCTCCAGCCGACCGCGATCGAGCCCGATGCCGTCGCCGACGCTCTGATGAAGGGGATCGAGGAGGAGCGGTTCCTGATCCTGCCGCATCCTGAGGTCGCGGGTTATTACCAGGCCCGGGCCACCGAACCGGATCGCTGGCTGACCACCATGAACCACATCCAGCAGAAGTGGGAGGCCGGAGAGTGACCGACTCCCTGTATGCCGCCAAGCCCTGGGTTGCGCTGCTCAACGAGGCCCAGCGTGGGCCGATCAGTCCGGATGACTCCCTGGTGCACGCCCTGCGCCGGGTGGTCGGTGAGACTCCCGACCGGACCTTCCTCACCTACTTCGACGGTCGGCTCAGCTATCGCGAGGTCGACGAGCTGAGTGACTCCGTCGCCGGGTATCTGGCCGCGCGGGGGCTTGAGCAGGGTGACCGGGTCGCCGTGCTGCTCCAGAACTCGCCGCACTTCGTGATCGCGCTGCTCGGTGCCTGGAAGGCGGGCGCGATCGTCGTGCCGGTCAACCCGATGTACAAGTCGGGGGAGGTCACCCACGTCCTGCGGGACGGTGAGGTGGCCGCGCTGATCTGTACCGACCGGGCCTGGGAGTCGTATCTGCGCGAGACGGCCACGGCGGTTGAGGAGAGCGGGTCTCCCGTGCGGATCGTGCTCACCGCGTGCGAGTTGGATTTCCAGACCCGCAACGACGCGCGCGTGCTCACCTTCGAGCGGCTCCCGCAGGCCGCCGACGCCGAGGACCTGGTGGCCGTGGCGAAGGCGGGGCACAAGGCGCCCGACGGGCGTGAACTGGCCCCTGCGGACATCGCGTTGATCAGCTACACCTCGGGGACGAGCGGTGCCCCGAAGGGTGCCACCAACACCCACGCCAACATCCTGTACAACGCCGAACGGCAGCGGACCGGGCTCGGACTGCCGGACGCGCCCGTCTACTTCGCGATGGCGCCGCTGTTCCACATCACCGGGATGGTGTGCCAGCTGGGCGCGTCGCTCGTCAGCGGTGGCTCGCTGGTGCTGGTGTACCGCTTCGAGGGCGGGGTCGTGCTCGACGCCTTCGCCGAGCACGGGCCGCACTACACGGTCGGCCCGTCCACCGCCTTCATGGCGCTCGCCGCGCACCCGGGCGTCACCCCGGACCACTTCGCGTCCTTCCGGAACATCTCCTCCGGCGGTGCCCCGGTGCCGCCCGCCCTGGTGGAGAAGTTCCGGGCCGGCTTCGGGCCGTACATCCGCAACGGCTACGGCCTCACCGAGTGCACCGCGCCCTGCGCCTCCGTACCGCCCGACCTGGAGGCGCCCGTCGACCCGGCGTCCGGGACGCTGGCCGTGGGCGTGCCGGGGCCCGACACCGTCGTACGGATCGTCGACGACCTGGGCGGCGAGGTGCCGTTCGGGGAGCAGGGCGAGATCGTCGTACGCGGGCCGCAGGTCGTGCCCGGGTACTGGCGGCGGCCCGAGGCCACCGCCGAGACCTTCCCGGACGGCGAGCTGCGCACCGGTGACATCGGGTTCATGGACGCGCAGGGCTGGCTGTACGTCGTCGACCGCAAGAAGGACATGATCAACGCGTCCGGCTTCAAGGTGTGGCCGCGCGAGGTCGAGGACGTGCTGTACACCCACCCGGCGGTGCGCGAGGCGGCCGTCGTCGGGGTGCCCGACGGGTATCGCGGCGAGACCGTGAAGGCGTACATCAGTCTCCGTCCGGGCGCCGAAACCGACCCCGATGAATTCGCCGTGTACTGCAAGGAGAGACTGGCCGCCTACAAATACCCCCGCCAGGTGGAGATCCTGCCCGACCTGCCGAAGACGGCAAGTGGGAAGATCCTCCGGCGGGAACTGCGTTCCCGGTCGCACGACAGCGAGTGAACAGCCAGAAAAGGCAGGTGGCGGCAGTGCCCAGGACGACCGACGGAGACGGGGCTCCCGTTCCGCAGCGGCTCCTCGCCGCCGCCACCAGGCTTTTCGCCGAGCAGGGCTACGACCGCACCTCGGTGCAGGAGATCGTCGAGGCCGCGGGCGTCACCAAGGGGGCGCTGTACCACTACTTCGGCTCCAAGGACGACCTCCTGCACGAGGTGTACGCGCGCGTGCTGCGCGTCCAGCAGGAGCGCCTGGAAGTGTTCGCGAACGCCGACGAGCCGATCGAGAAGCGGCTGCGGGCCGCCGCCGCGGACGTCGTCGTGACGACGATCGACAACCTCGACGACGCGTCGATCTTCTTCCGCTCCATGCACCACCTGAGCCCGGAGAAGAACAAACAGGTGCGCGCCGAGCGCCGGCGCTACCACGAACGCTTCCGCGGCCTCGTCGAGGAGGGCCAGCGCGCGGGCGTCTTCTCCACGGCGACCCCGGCGGACCTCGTCGTGGACTACCACTTCGGCTCGGTCCACCACCTGTCGACCTGGTACCGCCCCGGCGGCCCCCTCACGCCCCAGGAGGTCGCCGACCACCTGGCGGACCTGCTGATGCGGGCGCTGCGGCCGTAACACGCCCTCACGCGTCCGGTGGGTGGGCGAGCCCCGCCTCCCGGGCCCAGGCCGCCGCCTGCGCGCGGTCCGTGACGCCCAGCTTGGCCAGGACCGCCGACATGTGGTTGCTGACCGTCTTCGGGGACAGGCCCAGGCGGGTGGCCACGACCGAGTTGGGCTGGCCGTCGGCGATCAGCGCGAGGACGTCCCGTTCGCGCGGGGTGAGCGTCGGGCACGGGTCGGGGCGGTCCGGAGGCCTGCTGAGCTGACCGAGCACACGCCTCGCGACACCGGGTCCGAAGATGGCCTCGCCCGCGGCCACCGCCCGGATCGCCCGGACGATCTCGTCCTGGCCCGCGCCCTTGAGGACATAGCCCAGGGCGCCCGCCCGCATCGCGGCGAACACCGAGTCGTCCTCCTCGACCATGGTGAGCATCAGCACGGCCACCCGGGGTGCCACCCGGCCGATCTCCCGGGTCGCCTCGATGCCGTTCAGGTCGGGCATCCGGATGTCCATCACCACCACGTGCGGGCGCAGGGTCACCGCCGCCCGTACCGCCTCCCGCCCGCTCGCGGCGACCCCGACGACCCGCACACGCGGAGTCCCGTCCCGCACCGACTCCAGGAGCGCGGCCAGCCCGGTACGGACCACGGGATGGTCGTCGGCGAGCACGACCCGCAACGCGTCCCCGTCGTCCGCACCCCCAGGAACCAGCCCCATCACATCGCCTCTCCCAACGGCAGCGTCGCCACCACCCGCCCCCGCCCCGCCACACACCGGCCGCCCAGCTCCGCCGCGCGCTCCTGCATCGACGTGATGCCCACGCCCGGCGTCCACGCGGTCTCCTCGTCCACCGGCGAACCGTCGTCGCACACCTCCAGGCGCAGCCCGTCGCCGATCTCGATGTGCAGGTCCACGTGGGAGGCCCGGGCGTGCCGGGCCGCGTTGGTCAGCGCCTCGATCGCGATGCGGTACGCGGCCACCTCGACGGCGGCGGGCAGCGCGGGCAGCCGCTCCGGCGCCCGGACCCGCACCTGGATCTCGGTGCCGTCCGCCCGCCAGGACAGCCGCACCGCACGCTCCCGCAACGCGCCCAGCAGCCCCAACTGGTCCAGATCCGGCGGCCGTAGCCCGTCCACAAGGCGGCGCACCTCCGCGACCGCGCCCCCGACCTCCGACCGCAACTCGGTGAGCAGCGCCGCCGCCCGCTCCGGATCGAACGTGAGCAGATTGCGGACGGCGTCGGCCTGGAAGGCGGCTCCGGCGAGGGTGGGCCCGAGCCCGTCGTGCAGATCGCGGCGGATCCGGCGCCGCTCCTCCTCGCGCGCGGCCACGATCCGCTCCCGGGAGTGCTGGAGCTGCCGGGTGAGGTCGGTGGCGTGCAGCGCGGCGGCCAGCGGTACGGCGAGCAGCTCCAGGACCGCCAAGTCGGCCGTGGCGGGCTGCTGTTCGCCGGGGCGCAGCCCGATCACCAGCGCGCCGACGGTCCGGCCGTCGTAGTCCAGCGGTATGGCGTGGATGTGTTCTCCCGGTTCGCCCCAACTCCCGTCCGTCACCCCGGACTTCGACTCCACGCACACATACGGCAGCCGCAGCGCCTCGCCCACCGCCTCCGGGACCGCGCCGACGCCGGTGCCGGCCAGCCGCTCGCCGATGCGGGAGACCGCGCGCACCGGATCGTGCCGGTCGCCGTACAGGGCGCGGTCGACCATGTGCTGGAGGAGACGGCGGGCCGGTTCGAAGGCGGCGGCGAGGGTGACGGTGACCAGGGCCGGGCCGAGCAGCGAGGGGTCGGGGTTGAGGAGGGCCTGGACGAAGGTGACGAGCCCGACGTAGGCGACGGCCACCCCGACCGTGAGCGCGCCGTAGAGCAGGCTGCGGGAGACGACGAGGCGGATGTCGAGCAACTCCTCACGCACCACGGCGATCATGATGGCGGTCGGCAGGAACAGGGTGCAGCACGAGGTGTAGACCGCCGGGAAGCCCAGGATCTGGAGGGCCACGCTCAACGCCAGCGGCAGCATCCCCGCGATCAGCCACAGCAGCCGGCGGCGGTCCTGCTCCCCGCCGCGCCGGTAGCGGACGGACATGGCCCCGAACACCGCCGCCAGCACCAGGCAGGCCTTGGCGGTCTCGATGTCGCGCAGCGCGGACATCCAGCCGTCCGGCACCGGGAGGTACGACGGCTGGGCCGGTGTGTCGCGGAACAGCCCCCAGTCGTCCCGCGCCCAGACCGCGAAGTCGAGCGGGGCGGACAGGAGTTGGGCGACCAGGGCCCAGCGCCAGCGGCGGTCGGGCAGCCGGCCGTCGGGGAACAGGAAGAACACGAGGACGAACGCCGTGGAGCTGCCGAGGATCCAGGTGTGGCGGCCGACGGTCGTCAGCGCGTGCAGCAACTCGGGGGACCAGCCCAGCCGTAGCCCCTCGACGGCCAGCCCGATCGACATCCCCGTGAACGCGTGGCCCAGCCCGTAGGCGATCAGCAGCCAGCCGATGGGATTGCGCGGCCGGTGCAGCGCGATCACCGTGCCGCAGACCGGGTAGGCGAGGCCGACCGCCAGGTCGACGACCATGTCGTAGCGGACCACGTCCGCCGCGGAGACCCCGGCCGCCGCCAACGCGACCGCCCCGACGGCCACTTGGAGTGCCGCCAGCCCCAGCAGTACGTACGCCGTCGCCGTACGTGGCCGGGTGCGCCCGTCGCGGTCGTCCATGCGTCCCATCGTGGGGGCGCGGCGCCCGGGTGTCCCGGGAACGCTTCCCGGTCCACCCGGGAGAGGTCCCCGGCGCCGCCCGAGGGCTTCCCCTCAACTCCCGGCCCCGGTCGCCGTGATGCTCGTAGCAGCGGAACGGCGGCCACACCGCCGGACCGACCGACAGGAACCAACGGGGGAAACACCATGCTGTCAACGAAGCGGCGCCTGACCGGCGTCGTCCTGGGCTCCCTGCTCGCTCTCGGCGGCACGGCGGCGGTGCCGGCCGCCGCGCAGACACCGGCGCGGGCCGCGTGCGGTATCTCGGTCAACGAGCCGCACATCTACCAGCGTTGGAGCGCGCTCGGCGGAGCCTCCGGCTGGCTTGGCTGCCCGACCAGCGGCACCAGGGACGTGTACCTGAACAACGTGTACGCCGGGAAGCGCCAGTACTTCACCTACGGCACCGCCACCTGGTCGCCGCGCCAGGGCTCGAACATGGTCGTCGCCGCGTGGGAGGACCGCGGCTACGCCTACTTCAACTGGGGCACGACGGCCCCGGAGCACCGCTACGACAGGTTCCTGGTCCGCTGGACCAGCGCCTCCGACCCCGGGGGCACCCAGCGCGAGTTCGGCGGCGGGACGGCCGGCCGGATCCGGGTGCTGGAGCGGAACACCGGCGCCTACGTCTTCACCGTCGAGGGCTGCGACGTCGGCACCTTCGGCCACACCTGCCGCCAGGGCTGGACGCTGAAGGCGAGCACGCCCAACTGACCACTCACCTCGGGGGAACGGGGCTGGAGGGGTGCGACCACCCTTCCAGCCCCTCGTGGTGCTACAGGTACTTTTTCAACTCCCGCCGCGCCAGCGACCGTTGGTGCACCTCGTCCGGGCCGTCGGCCAGCATCAGGGTGCGGGCGCTCGCGTACAGCTCGGCCAGCGGGAAGTCCTGGCTCACACCGCCCGCGCCGTGCAGCTGGATCGCGCGGTCGAGGATGCCGACGACCGTGCGGGGTGTGGCGATCTTGATGGCCTGGATCTCCGCGTGGGCACCCTTGTTGCCGACCGTGTCCATCATCCAGGCCGTCTTCAGGACCAGCAGCCGCAGCTGCTCGACGGCGACCCGCGCGTCCGCGATCCAGTTGTGGACGACGCCCTGTTGGGCCAGCGCCTTGCCGAACGCGACGCGGGAGACGGCCCGTTGGCACATCAGCTCGATCGCCCGCTCGGCCATACCGATCAGCCGCATGCAGTGGTGGATACGGCCCGGACCGAGCCGCGCCTGGGCGATGGCGAAGCCGCCGCCCTCCTCGCCGATCAGGTTGGTCACCGGCACGCGCGCGTGGTCGAAGACGACCTCGGCGTGGCCGCCGTGGGAGTGGTCCTCGTAGCCGAAGACCCGCATCGCGCGCTTGACCGTGACGCCCGGGGTGTCGCGGGGAACGAGGATCATGGACTGCTGGCGGCGGATGTCGGCGCCGTCCGGGTCCGTCTTGCCCATCACGATGAAGATCTTGCAGTCCGGGTTCATCGCCCCGGAGATGTACCACTTGCGGCCCGTGATGACGTAGTCGTCGCCGTCCCGCTCGATGAGCGTGGTGATGTTCGTGGCGTCCGAGGAGGCGACCTCGGGCTCCGTCATCGCGAACGCCGAGCGGATCTCACCGGCCAGCAGCGGCTCCAGCCACTGCTTCTTCTGCTGCTCGTCGCCGAACTGGTACAGCACCTCCATGTTGCCGGTGTCCGGCGCCGCGCAGTTCAGCGCGGTGGGCGCCAAGTGCGGGGAACGGCCGGTGATTTCGGCGAGGGGCGCGTACTGGAGGTTGGTCAGGCCGGCGCCGTACTCGGAGTCCGGGAGGAAGAGGTTCCACAGGCCCTGCCTGCGTGCCTCCGCCTTCAACTCCCCTACGACGGCAGGGGTGTCCCAGGGGGACGCGAGCTGGGCGCGCTGTTCCTCGGCGACGGGCTCGGCCGGGTAGACGTACTCGTCCATGAAGGCCAGGAGCTTGGCGCGCAGTTCCTCGGTGTGTGCGTCGAACGCGAAGTCCATGGTGGATCAGCCCTCCTGAAGGGTGGTCAGGCCGTGCTCGATGAAGACGGGAACCAGCTCGCCGATGCGGTCGAAGCCGCGGCCGACCGTCTGGCCCAGGGTGTAGCGGTAGTGGATGCCCTCCAGGATCACGGCGAGCTTGAACCACGCGAACGCCGTGTACCAGGCGACCGCCGACACGTCGCGGCCCGAGCGCGCGGCGTACCGCTCGATCAGCTCGGCCGGGGTGGGGTGTCCGGGGGCCGAAGCGGTCGTGGAAATGGGGGAGTTGGGGAGGTCCAGCGGCATGCTGTACATGACGAGGAGACCCAGGTCGGTGAGCGGGTCGCCGAGGGTGGACATCTCCCAGTCGAGGATCGCCTTGATCTTGTCGTCCGCGCCGATCAGCACGTTGTCCAGGCGGTAGTCGCCGTGCACGACCGCCGGTGCGGGGGAGTCGGGGAGGCGGCGGCCGAGGGCCGCGTGCAACTCCTCGACGCCGGCCAGCTCGCGGTTGCGGGAGGCGTCCAACTGCTTGCCCCAGCGGCGCAGTTGGCGGTCCAGGAAGCCCTCGGGGCGGCCGAAGTCCGCGAGACCCACCTCGGCGGGGTCCACCGCGTGCAACTCGACCAGCGTGTCCACCAGTTCGAGCACCGCGCCCCGGGTGCGCTCGGGGCCGATCGGGGTGAGCTCGTCGGCGGTGCGGTACGGCGTGCCCTCGACGAACTCCATGACGTAGAACGGCGCCCCGAGCACCTCGTCGTCCTCGCACAGGAGGATGGGCTTCGGCACCGGCACGTTCGTCGGGTGCAGGGCGCTGATCACCCGGTGCTCGCGTCTCATGTCGTGCGCGGTGGCCAGCACGTGGCCGAGCGGGGGGCGCCGTACGACCCACTTCGTGGTGGAGTCGGTGACCGCGTAGGTGAGGTTCGACCGTCCGCCCTCGATCAGCCGGCCGGACAGGGCGCCGGTCACCAGACCGGGCCGCTCGCGGTCGAGCAGCCCGCGCAGCCGGTCCAGATCGAGTCCGGGCGGGTGGTCGGGGCTCATACATCACTCCTACGAATGGAGGAACACGTCTTCACCCATCATGCCGACCGGTCGGTATGTCGTCCAGTAGGGGAGTGAAACGTGACCGGGGCCACCATAGGCCGACAGCTCCCCGCGCCGGGCGACGGGGAGCTGTGCGTCAGTGGTTCCAGGCCGTTCCCGGCCGTGGGTGTCGGCTCAGTGGTCGTCCCAGTGTCCGTCGTGCAGGGCGTGGCGGTGGCCGTCGTGCACGTAGTCGACGTGGTCGCCGTGCAGGACGCTCTCGTGACCGCAGTCCTGGCCGTGCTGGTGCGCGTGCTCCTGGTGGGCGACGTGGCCGCCGGGCTCGCACTCGTCCCAGTGGCCGCCGTGCTCGCGGTGCAGGTGGCCGTCGTGCGCGTAGTCGACGTGGTCGCCGTGCGGCACCGTGGCGTGTCCGCAGTCCGGGCCGTGCGTGTGGGTGTGGGAGGAGTGCTCCAGGTGAAGGGTGGTCATGGTGCTCACCTTCGGAAGTGCGGGCTGTGACGACGGACAGGCTGCCACGGGAATCGCCCATATCGGGTGATCCGGGGCGCGTGGCGCCGGGAGTTGGGGGCGGTGGGTTCGCCCGCGGGTATGTGGGTTGTTCGCCCGCGGGCATGTGGGTGGGGCGGGGTCGTGGCGGTACGGCGAGCCCACCGCTGGTCGGGCCCCTCCGGTGTTGCCACAGCTGGACGGGTTGGTGCCGGGTACGCGGCGGCCCGCGCCTCAGTACACGAGCACCGCCGCGCACACCGCCACTGCCACCGTGCACAGCATCGCCGTCACGGCGTGCCGTGGGGTCAGGGCCGGGGGGATCCCGCCGGCCGCGAGGGTACGGATGCGGCGGTGGGCCACTGCCAGGAAGCCCAGCCAGAGTGCGCAGCACAGGGCACAGATGACCACGCCCTCGATCTGTACGCCGCCGTGCAGGGCGGATTTCGCGGCGAGGACGGCGGCGACCGTGCTCGACAGGGTCGTACGCCGCCAGGCCAGTCGGGTCCGTTCGGGTTGCAGGCCCGGGTCGCGGTCCTGCGCCGGGGGCCTGGTCACCCTTCCCATCCGGCGAGTACGACGACGACCATCGCCACGGCCACGATCGCCACGGCGATGCTCAGCAGTGCCGGGAAGCGGGACACCGGCAGATCCTCGCCCCGGCGCATCGCCCGCTCGCAGCGCACCCAGTGGTTGACCGCGCGCAGCGAGCACAGGACGCCCGCCGCGAGCAGCGCGAGGGCCAGCCCTACCCGTACGCCCCAGCGCAGATCCGGCAGGAACTGGTCCACCGCGAAGCCCCCGCCGATCAGCGCGAGCGCGGTGCGCAGCCAGGCCAGGAAGGTGCGTTCGTTGGCCAGCGAGAAACGGTAGTCGGGTGTGGCGCCTTCCTCGCTGATGTGCTGGGGCTCGAACCACAGCCGGACGTTCCGTGCAAAATCGATCACGGGAAGGACCCTATCCGGCTCTTTCTCCCCGGTCCTTCCGGTGCGCCTTGAGTCTGTCGTAGGCCGCCACGCCGTCCGGCACCCACTCCCACTCGGCCATACGCTGCTCGATCTCCTCGTCCTCCAGGAAGTCGTGCCACGCGACCTCCTCGACCTGCGGGCTGACCGGCAGCTCGCAGCGGACCTCGTACACCGCCGACCACCAGGTCTGCCCGGCCCCGTCGTCGTACAGGAACTTGAAGAGGAATGTGGGGTGGGGCAGGCCGGATACCCCTAGTTCCTCCTCGGCCTCGCGGAGTGCCGCGTCGTCGTAGGACTCGCCCGCGCCCACCACTCCGCCGACGAACATGTCGTAGAGGGAGGGGAAGACGAGTTTTGTGGGGGTGCGGCGGTGGACGAAGACCTGGCCGTGTGCGTTGCGGGTCTGGATGAAGACCGCGCGGTGGCGCAGGCCCTGTGCGTAGGCCTCGCCGCGGGGGGACTGGGTGATGACCTGGTCGTTCTCGTCGACGATGTCGAGGAGTTCGTCAGCTGGGTTCATGTCCCCATCAAACAGGGGGCGGTCGTCAGTGCGGCTGGAGGGCCGGTGCGGGCTTCGGCTTTGTCGTGCCGCGGGGCATCGCGGGGTGCATGCCGAGGAGCAGGATGCCTACGACGATTCCGGCCAGGCCCACCGCCTCCCAGGCCAGCGCGCCCGTGTCGGCGTGCAGGCGGTCGCCCAGGAAGCCCACCCCGCAGATGATCCCGGCGAGTGGCTGGGCCGCGGTGAGGGCCGGCAGGGACATGCGCAGGGGGGCTGTCTCGAAGGCGCTCTGTACGAGGACCAGGCCGGTCACGCCGAGGGCGAGCACGCCGTACGGCTGCCAGCCCGTGAGGAGTTCGGTGAGGCCGCCCTCGGTGAAGCGCTGGCCGCTGACCCGGGTGAGCGCGTCCTGCACGCCGTAGAGAAGGCCGGCCGCCAGGGCCAGCAGGACCGGGCCCGAGCTGAGGCGGGAGCGTTTGGCGTACGTCGTGAGGAGGAGGGCGAGGCCCACCATCGCGCCGATGATCAGCCAGTGACGGAAGGGGTCCGTGACCGGCGTTCCGCTGCGTGGTTCGCCCGCGACGATGAAGGTCGTGACGCCGCCCGCGAGGAGTGCGAGGCCTGCCCAGCCCTGTCGGCCCAGGGACTGTCGGGTCTGCTTGCGGGAGAGTGCGAGTGCGAAGAGGAGGTTCGTCGCGAGGAGGGGTTCGACGAGGGAGACCTCGCCGTTGCTGAGCGCTATCGCGCCGAGCACCATGCCCGCGATCATCAGGCCGATGCCGCCGAGCCAGCGCGGTACCCGCATCAGGTCGAGGAGCAGCCTGGGGGAGAGGAAGTCGCTCAGGGGTGCCTGCTGGGCCACGTTCTGCTGGAGCACGAACCCGAAGCCGAGGCAACAGGCGGCACTCACGGAGAGCATCAGAACCAGAAGGGACACGCTGCGTACCTCGATCGTCAGGCCGGGCTACGGGATGCGTTTGGGCGACTGTAGCGCCCCAGGGCCCGGCTTGCCCCTGGGAGTACCCGGAAGCGGGTGGTCGATCCGGTCACGATGCTCTGACGACCGTGGGCACGATCGGAGGCTGCGGCGGGACCGTGCTGCCATGGTCCGTCGCCGCGCGCCCGAGCGCCATGGCGTACGCCACACCGATGACCCGCGAACGCTTGGGAGCGTACCGCCCAGGGTAGGGGATGGTGCCACAAGTGCCTTTTGTGCAACGGAAGTTGACAGGTGTAACAGCCGTACGGCACTTGACGTGAAGTATTGGTGGAGGGTTTGCTGTGCGTGATCGGCCGATGGCAGGTCGATGTCCCGCAGCGTCGCGTGAGGATCGTGAGGAATACCCGGGTGTCCCCACCCCCGCCACCCCTCGGACGCCGTCACAAGCGAGCCTCCCAGGCCTTCGACGCCGCGCTCGACGACGGTGAACTCGTCGCCGCGCGGGCCGCGTTGGCGCAGGGACGCTGGCAGGCGGCGCGTGGCCTGCTCGCCCAGACGGGCGACGATTGGGACCTTCGCGCCCACCGGGTCACCGTTCTCGCCCTGGAGTCCTACACCGCCGCCTGGGCCCGCGACTGGCTGCTCGCCGAACCCGAGTCCGGCGATGCCTCCGTCCTGCTCGCCGTGGCCCTTGTCCAGCGTGTGCTGGCGGGCAAGGAGAAGCCGGTCCGCGCCCGGGACGCCTGCCGTGCGGCGTCGGCCCGGCTGCCCGACGACCCGACGCCGTGGCTCGGACTGCTCCTCCTGGAGCACAGCCTCGGCACCGACGAGGGAGTCGTCCAGCTCTTCGACGAGGTCCGCCACCGCTACGCCGACCATCACCACGCCCACCATCTGATGGTGGCCCGGCTCGCGGAGCGCCGCGCCGAGGCGGGCGTCGACCCGCTGCACGAGGTCTACGACTTCGCCTACTGGGCCGCCGAACAGGCCCCCGCCGACTCCCCGCTCGCCATCCTGCCGGTCATCGCGCACGCCGAGCGCTACCGCGTGCTGGCCGCCGCCGGCCTCGAACCCGCCGACCCCGCCGCCTCCGGGCACTGGACCGGACGCCGGGCCCGGCAGGTCATGAAGGCCGCCTTCGACTGGTGGCTGGAGTGGGAGCACGAGGGCCATCCGCGCCGCCTCGTCGACCTCAACTTCCTCGCCCACGCCAAGTCCTGCGAGGGACGCGGCGCCGAGGCTGCCGCCCTGTTCCACCGCATCGGGGAGCACCCCACCCCGGCCCCGTGGTCCTACCCGGACCGCGACCCGCTCACCGCCTTCCGTGCCGCACGCGACTGTGCGCTCGGGACGTCGTAACGCCCCCGTACCAACGACTCGGCAGCGATGCGACGCACCCGTCGCAACGCCGCCGTAGCGAAGTAACGCGACCGTAGCAACGCTCCCGTAGCGACCCCGAAAGGACGTTCCCGCCATGACGACGGGCAGTTCCAGAACGAGCAGCGCCACCTCGGACGGCGGCGGTATCAGCACCTTCAGGGGGCAGGAGCGCGCGCTGCGCGCCGACCGCCTCGGCACCGGGGGCCTGCTGCTCTCCGTGCTCGCCGCGACCGCGCCCCTCATGGTGGTCGCGGGTGTCATGCCCACCACATTCGCGGTGATGGGCATCGAGGGGCAGCCGCTGCTCTTCGTCCTCCTCGGTGTGGTCCTGGTCCTCTTCAGCGTCGGCTACGCCGAGATGAGTAGACACGTCCACAACGCGGGCGCCTTCTACGCCTACATCTCCCGCGGCCTCGGCGGCACCGCCGGCGCGGCCGCTGCGCTGGTGGCGCTCGTCGCCTACAACGCCCTCCAGGTCGGCATCTACGGCATCTTCGGCTTCGAGGTCTCCGGACTGTTCTCCACCTACGCCGATGTTCAAGTGGCCTGGTGGATACCGGCGTTGGCGGCCGTGCTCGCCGTCGGCGCGCTCGGCTGGCTGAAGATCGACGTCAACGCGCGCGTGCTCGGCGTCCTGCTGGTCATCGAGGTCGCGCTCGTCGTCGTCTTCGACATCGCGGCCGTCGCCGACCCGGCCAAGGAGGGCCTGTCCCTGCACGCCTTCAACCCGGACACCCTTAGCGGCGCCGGCGTCGGCACCGCCCTGTGCTTCTGCATCGCCGCGTTCCTCGGCTTCGAACAGGCCCCGGTGTACGCCGAGGAGACCAGCCGCCCGCACATCCTGGTGCCGCGCGTGATGTTCCTCGCGGTCGGCGGCGTCGCCGTCTTCTTCGCGCTCAGCTGCTGGGCGCTCACCGTCGCGGCGGGGCCCTCGCAGATCATCGGCGTCTCCCAGAAGCAGAGCGCCGGCCTGCTCTTCTACCTCACCGAAGCCCGGCTCGGCGGCACCTTCACCGACGTGCTCCACGTCCTGTTCGTCACCGGCATGTTCGCGGCCATGCTCAGCTTCCACAACGTCGTCGCCCGCTACGCCTTCGCCATGGGCCGCGAGGGCCTGCTGCCGTCCGCCTTCGGCCGTACGACGAGCGGGAGCGGCGCCCCCGGCACCGGCTCGCTGCTCCAGACCGCCGTGTCCGCCGTGATCGTGATCGCCTTCGCGATCGCCGACGACAAGCCCACCGGCGACCCCACCGAACCCGTCCTGCACCTGTTCACCTGGTTCGGCAACATCGGTGCCCTCGGCGTGATCCTGCTGATGGCCGCCGCCTCCCTCTCGGTGATCGTCTTCTTCGCCCGCCGCGGCTCCGCGGCCGCCCAGGCCTGGCGCCTGGTCACCTCCGCGCTGGCCGGCCTCGCGCTCGTCGGCATCGCCGTCTACACGGTCAAGGACTTCGACGTCCTGGTCGGCGCGGGCCCCGGCTCGTCCCTGAGCTGGATCCTGCCCGGCATCATCGGCCTCGCCGTCATCATCGGCCTGGCCCAGGGCCTGCTCCTGCGCTCCCGCAACCCCGAGGCCCACGCCCGCATCGGGCTCGGCAACGAGGCGTTCCAGCTGGAGAAGGCGGCGGGGGAGACGCCGTAGGAACCTGTCGTTGCTGAGAAGCACGTAAGAAGTGGTTACGGAAGTCTGACGGGCACCCGCGATCCCTGGCCGCGCCGGGGTCGCGGGTGTTCGAATGACTGCGTGAACCCTGAACAAGCCGAGCCCGAGGGTGCGGAGAAGGCGGAGGGCCGGCCACTAGGCCGCCGGGTCCTCCTGGGCACCCTCGGCCTGGGCGCCCTCGGCGTCGTCGCCGCGCCCGCCCTGCAGAAAGGCATGGAGGGCTTCCTCGGTGCCGTCTCCGGCAAGGACCCCACCGGGCTGACCGGACTGCTCCCGAACGGCGGCGGCTTCCGCTACTACTCGGTCACCGCCTCCGTGCCGAACAAGAACGCCGAGAACTACCGCCTGACCGTCGACGGGCTGGTCGACAAGCCGGCGTCCTACACGCTCGCCGACCTGCGCGCGTTGCCGCAGACCCGGCTGGTCAAGGACGTCCAGTGCGTCACCGGCTGGCGGGTCCCCGGGACCCCCTTCGAGGGGGTGCGCCTGTCCCGGCTCCTGGACGCCGCGGGAGTGCGCGCCAAGGCCGGGGCGGTGCGCTTCACCTGCTTCGACGGCGCCTACACGGAGAGCCTCACCCTCGACCAGGCCCGCCGCTCGGACATCCTGGTCGCGCTGCGCATGCAGGACAAGCCGCTGGGCCACGACCACGGCGGCCCGGTCCGCCTCTACGTGGCACCCATGTACTTCTACAAGTCCGCCAAGTGGCTCTCCGGCATCACGGTCACCGAACACGTGAAGCCCGGCTACTGGGAGGACCGGGGCTACGACGTCGACGCCTGGGTCGGCAAGTCGAACGGACGCGACGATGACCCTACGAGCTGAAGCCCACGCCCCGCGGACGGAGCCGTCGGCCCGCGTCCGCCGCTTCGGCCGCGCCGAACGCTGGGTGCACCGGACCACGGCCCTGCTGATGGGCATCTGCGTGTTCACGGCGGCCTGCCTGTACATCCCGGCGTTCGCCGAACTGGTCGGCCGCCGTGACCTGGTCGTCCGTATCCACGAGTGCGCCGGACTCGCACTCCCCGTGCCCGTCCTGATCGGCCTGGTCTCCCGCGGTTTCCGCGTCAACCTCGGCTTCCTCAACCGCTTCGGCCCGCACGACCGCGTCTGGCTGCGCGGCGCCCTGATGCGCGACAAACGCCGGTCGGCGCGCCCGGCGGGCAAGTTCAACGCCGGCCAGAAGATCTACGCCAACTGGATCGCCGGCGCCACCCTGGTGATGCTCGGCACGGGCCTGATGATGTGGTTCACCCACCTCACCCCGATCCAGTGGCGCACCAGCGCGACCTTCGTCCACGACTGGCTCGCCCTGACGATGGGCATCGTCCTGGGCGGCCACATCGGCATGGCGCTGGGCGACCCGGAGGCCAGGGCGGGCTTGCGCACGGGCTCGGTGAGCCGGGACTGGGCCAAGCGCGAACACCCGCTCTGGAAGCCGTAGTTGAGGCCTTGCATGTAGTGGTTGAAGCCTTGGGCGTAGTGGTTGAGGCTTGGGGCGGCGTGCTGGTCGCCCCCGCTCAGCCCCCGAAGTCCAGCAGCACCTTGCACGACCGGCTCCGGTCGGCCGCCAGCGCGAACGCCGACTCCGCCTCGCGCACCGGCACCACCGCACTCACCAGAGCGTCGAACGCGGGCTCCACGGCGAGGAGTTGGAGCGCGTCGTTGAACTCCTCGTCGAAGCGGAACGCCCCGCGCAGCTCGATCTCCCGGCTGACGACCAGGTTCCCCGCGAAGGGACTCTGCCCCGGCGGCAGCATCCCGAGCTGGACGACGACCCCGCCCCGCCGCACGAGCCGCAGACAGGTGTCGAGTCCGGCCGCGACCCCGGACGCCTCGACGGCCACGTCCACCTCGGACGGCCACCCGGAGTCGTCCCGGTCGTCGGCCCGTACGACGGTGTCGGCGCCGGCCGCGGTGGCGTACTCCAGGGCCGCAGGGAGCAGGTCCGTGACCGTCACGTGTGCCGCGCCGGCCGCCTTCGCCGCCGCGACGACCAGACAGCCGATCGGGCCCGCGCCGGTGACCAGCACATGGCGCCCCCGCACGTCCCCGGCCCGGCGTGCGGCGTGCAGCGCGACGGAGAGCGGTTCGGCGAGAGCGGCCCGGCGCAGCTCAAGGCCCGCCGGGATCGCCCTCAACTGCTCGGCCGGGACGGTGACTTGGGCCGCGAAACCGCCCTGCACGTGCGGGAAGCGGGCCGCGCTGCCCAGGTACGCGGTGTCCCGGCACACGTTGCGCCGCCCGTCCACGCACTCGGGGCACACCCCGCACGGCGTGGCCGGGTGCACGGCAACCGCCGTACCAGGGACGGGACCTGTGGCCCCGGGGCCGTAGGACACGACCGTGCCGACCACCTCGTGGCCGAGCAGCATCGGTTCCTTGAGGCGGAAGTCGCCGACGCCGCCGTGGCGCCAGTAGTGGAGGTCGGAGCCGCAGACGCCGCCGTAGCGGACGGCGACCAGGGCCTGGCCGGGGCCGGGCTCCGGGACCGTCAACTCCTCGACGCGCAGGTCGTCCTGACCGTGGATCACACAGCCCAGCATGTCCGGCACGATGATGTCCCCTTTCACAGCACGCTCGTCATGCCGCCGTCGACGTACAGGATCTGTCCGCTCACGAAGTCCGCGGCGGGCGACGCCAGGAACAGCACCCCGCCCACCAGGTCCTCCGTACGGCCCCAGCGGCCGGCCGGGGTCCGCTTGCGCACCCAGGCGCTGAACTCCTCGTCCTGGACGAGGGGTCGGGTGAGTTCCGTCTCGATGTAGCCCGGTCCCAGGCCGTTGACCTGGACACCGGACGGGCCCCAGTCCGCGCACATGCCCTTGGTGAGCATCTTCAACGCGCCCTTGGTGGCCGCGTAGGGCGCGATGCCGGGGCGGACCACCTCGCTCTGCAGCGAGCAGATGTTGATGATCTTCCCGTGGCCGCGTTCCGTCATCCGGCGGGCCGCCTCGCGGCCGACCAGGAACGCGCTGGTGAGGTTGGTGTCGATGATGCGGTGCCAGTCGGAGTCGGTGAACTCCAGGAGTGGGGCGCGCAGTTGCATGCCCGCGTTGTTGACGAGGATGTCGAGCGGACCGACCCGCTCCTCGACCTCCGCGATTCCGGCGGCGACTGACGGACCGTCGGTCACGTCGAAGGCCGCCGTGTGGACGTCGCCGGACAGTTCGGCGGCGGCCTTGGTGAGGCGTTCGCCGTCCCGTCCGTTCAGGACGACCGTGCAACCGGCCTCCAACAGGCCCTGGGCGAGGGCGAGTCCGATGCCCCGGCTGGAACCGGTGACCAGGGCCGTACGGCCACTGATGTCGAAAAGAGGATGACTCATTGCCGTACCCCTAGATGATCAGCGAGAGGAGGAGGACCAGTCCGCCGGCGACGACCGAGATGATCGTCTCCATGACGGACCAGGTCTTGAGGGTCTGGCCGACACTCAGGCCGAAGTACTCCTTCACCAGCCAGAAACCGGCGTCGTTGACATGGCTGAAGAAGAGCGAGCCCGCGCCGATCGCCAGCACCAGCAGGGCGGTGTGGGTGCTCGACATGTCGGCGGCCAGCGGGGCGACCAGACCGGCCGCCGAGATGGTGGCCACCGTCGCCGAACCGGTCGCCAGCCGGATCGCCACCGCGATCAGCCAGGCCAGCAGCAGCGCCGGGATCGACCAGTCCTTGGAGATGTCCAGGATCATCTGACCGACACCGGAGTCGATCAGCGTCTGCTTGAAACCGCCGCCCGCGCCGACGATGAGCAGGATGCCCGCGATCGGCATCAGCCCCTTCTCGACGGTCGAGGACAGCCGCTCCCTGGTGAACCCGGCCGGGCGGCCCAGCGTGAACATGCCGACGATGACCGCCGCGAGCAGCGCGATCAGCGGCGACCCGATGACGTCGAACACGCGCTGAACGGTGTGCTCGGGGTCGTCCACGACGATGTCCACCAGCGCCTTGGAGAGCATCAGCACGACCGGCAGCAGGATCGTGGCGAGGGTCGCGCCGAAGCCGGGACGCTTCTCCAGGTCCTCGGACGGCCGGGCCGGGATCATCCGCTCGGGGGCCTGGACGTCCACCCAGCGGGCGGCGACCTTCGAGAACAGCGGGCCCGCGATGACGACGGTCGGGATGGCGACCAGCACGCCCAGCGCGAGGGTCAGACCGAGGTTGGCCTTGAGCGCGTCGACGGCGACCAGCGGCCCGGGGTGCGGCGGAATGAGGCCGTGCATGACCGACAGGCCCGCCAGTGCCGGGATGCCGATCCGCATGAGCGAGTAGTTGCCGCGCTTGGCGACCATCAGGACGACCGGGATCAGCAGCACGATGCCGACCTCGAAGAACAGCGGCAGCCCGATCACCGAGGCGATCAGCACCATCGCCCACGGCATCGACCGGGGACTGGCCTTCGCGAGGATCGTGTCGACGATCTGGTCCGCGCCGCCCGAGTCGGCGAGCAGCTTGCCGAGGATCGCGCCCAGCGCGATCAGCACGCCCACGCCGGCGACGGTCGAACCGAGTCCGGTGGTGAAGCTGGTGATGGCCTTGTCCAGCGGCGCCCCGGCGAACGCGCCGAGCGCGAGCGAGCCGATGGTCAGCGCCAGGAAGGCGTGCATCTTGAACTTGGTGATGAGCAGGACGATGACGGCGATGCCCGCCAGTACGGCGATGCCCAGCTGAGCGTGGCCGGCCGAGGTGATGGGCTCGACGGGGTCCGCTGCCAGCATCTCGACGCTGAGTCTGGTCACGGTGAATTCCTTGCGGATACGGGGAGGTGGGGTGACAGGCGGTACTTGGGAGGTACTTGAGGTATTAGGCGGTACTCGAGGTACTAGGAGGTCGGCTCGGGGACTTGCGCGAGCGCGGCCGTCGCCCGCTCGGCGATCTGCTCCGGGCTGCCGCCGACATCCACGGCGACACCCGCCTCGTCGGCCTCCAGCGGCTGGAGCGTGGCGAACTGCGAGTCGAGCAGCGCGGTCGGCATGAAGTGCCCGTGCCGGTGCGCCATCCGGTCCTCGATGAGGGCGCGGTCGCCGGTGAGGTGGACGAAGACGACCCCGGGAGCGGCGGCCCGCAACCGGTCGCGGTACGACCGCTTCAGCGCCGAACTGCTCACCACCCCGCCGAGCCCCGCACGCCCGTGCGCCCAGTCGCCGATGGCGTCGAGCCACGGCCACCGGTCCTCGTCGGTCAGCGGGACACCGGCCGACATCTTGGCGATGTTGGCCTGCGGGTGGAAGTCGTCGCCCTCGGCGTACGGAACGCCGAGCCGGGCCGCGAGCAGGGGACCGATGGTGGTCTTCCCGGTGCCCGCTACGCCCATGACCACGACGACATGGGGGGTACGCATCGCTGCCTCACTGTCTCCGTCGACACCTGATGTCGAACCCACTGAAACCGATTAGGTACGACGAATTCAAGAGTCTGTGACATATAAGTCTGACTTTTTGGTTCCGTGATGTGCCCCGTACGCTGAGTGCATGACCACTCCGGGCCGCGGGCTGCACGGCCGCGTACTCGACTCCCTCGGCCCCGCCATCACCGCGGGCGAGTACCCGCCGGGCAGTGTCCTGCGCACGGACGAGCTCGCCAAGGACTTCGAGGTCTCCCGCTCCGTGATGCGCGAGGCGGTCCGCGTCCTCGAATCCATGCACCTGGTCGAGTCCCGCCGCCGCGTGGGCGTCACCGTCCGGCCCAAGGCCGCGTGGAATGTCTACGACCCGCAGGTCATCCGCTGGCGCCTGGCGGGCGCCGACCGCCCGCAGCAACTGCGCTCACTCACGGTGCTGCGCTCCGCGGTCGAACCGATCGCGGCCGGCCTCGCCGCCAAGTTCGCCACGGCGGAGCAGTGCGCGGAACTCACCGAGTGCGCGATCGGCATGGTCGCCAACTCACGCGGCCACAAACTGGAGGCCTACCTCGTCCACGACGTGGCCTTCCACCGGGTGATCCTCGCCGCCTCCGGCAACGAGATGTTCGCCCGCCTGGGCGACGTCGTCACCGAGGTCTTGGCGGGCCGCACCCACCACGAGGTCATGTTCGAGGACCCCGACCCGGCCGCCGTCACCCTGCACGTCCAGGTCGCGGAGGCGGTCCGCGAGGGCGACGCCCTCCGCGCGGAGACCCTGACCCGCGAGATCACGGTCGGCGCCCTTCAGGAACTGGACATCCTGGCCCCGTAGGGCCTCAGTCCTCGATGAACTCCCCGTCGAGGTACACCCACGCCCCGTCGACCCGCTCGAACCGGCTCCGCTCATGAATCGCACCGCCCCGGTACGAGGCCCGGAACGTCACGGTCCCCGCGGAGTGGAACGCCGAGCCGCCTCCCGTTTCGAGGATCTCCAGCCCCGTCCACCGCATCCCCGGATCGAGATCGAGGGGCTCGGCGGGCCGCGTGCGCGGATGCCAGGTGCGCAGCAGGTAGGGCGCGTCCAGCCGTACGAAGGCGGTGTAGCGCGAGCGCATCAATGCCTCGGCGGTGGGGGCGGGGGCGGGGCCTGAGTGGTAGCGGCCGCAGCAGGTGTCGTAGGGGGTGGGGAGGCCGCAGGGGCAGGAAGGCGCGCTCATGACGGCAATTGTGCCCGCTCGCGCGAACCCCTCAGACCGCGATCCCCGTCTCGGCCGAAGGCATGGGCGGCAACCGCGTCCCATAGACCCACGCCTCGAAAAGCTGGTCCAACGACTCGGAAGTGAACCGGGACGCGTGAGACGTGAACGTCGCTGTCGTCACCGTCCCGTTGCGGTGCTGGTTGGCCCAGCCGCGCAGCATGCGGAAGAACGCGATGTCGCCCAGCGCGCAGCGCACCGCGTGGACGGTGACGCCGCCGCGTTCGTAGAGGCGGTCGTCGAACATGGACTTGCGGCCGGGGTCGGCGAGCCGCAGGTCCTGGGGGAGCGTGGAGAGCAACCGGTGCGCGGCGGCGGCGTGTTGATGGGCCGTACGGCCGCCCGAGCGCTCGGACCAGAGCCACTCGGCGTACTTGGCGAAGCCCTCGTTCAGCCAGATGTGGCGCCAGTCGGCGATCGAGACGCTGTTGCCGAACCACTGGTGCGCGAGTTCGTGCGCGACGAGCCGTTCCGAACCCCGGGCCCCGTCAACGTGGTTGGCGCCGAAGAGGGACAACCCCTGTGCCTCGACGGGGACATCGAGTTCCTCTTCCGTCACGACGACCGCGTACTCGTCGAAGGGGTAGGGCCCGAACAGGTCCTGGAACAGTTCCATCATCGCGGGCTGTCGCGCGAAGTCCCTTGAGAACTCCGGGAGTAGGTCCGACGGGATGTGCCCGTGCTGCGGGACCCCGCCCAGACCCGGGTCGCCCAGCAGCACCGTCTGGTACTTCCCGATCGACAGCCCGACCAGATAACTGGACGTCGGCGCCGACTGCTCGTACACCCAAGTGGTCGTAGAAGCCTTGGTAGTTCGCGTGAGGAGGCGGCCGCCCGCGACCACCGCGTACGCGGACGGCGTGGTGATCGAGATCTGGTACGACGCCTTGTCGGCGGGCCGGTCGTTGCACGGGTACCAGGACGGCGCCCCGATCGGCTGGCTCGCCACCAGCGCGCCGTCGGTCAGCTCCTCCCAGCCGAGCCCGCCCCAGGGGCTGGCGACCGGCTTGGGGTTGCCCGACCAGTGGACCTCCACGGTGAACGCGGCACCGGCCCGCAGCGGCTTCGCGGGCCGGACACGGAGTCGGCCGCCGCGGTGCGTGTAGTGCGGCTGGCGGCCGTCCACCCGGATCCGGCCGATCTTGAAGTCGCCCAGGTTCAGCTGGAATTCGGGCAGCGGCGCACGGCCCGCTATGGCGTTGATACGGGCCGTGCCGGAGAGACGGTTGGGGCCGGGGCGGTAGTCCAGCGCGAGCTCATAGCGGTGCACCCGGTAGCGGGCATCGCCGTTTGCCGGGAAATACGGGTCCGGACCCGCCGCCTGCTGAACGGTCACTGCTGCGTCTGCTCCCTGCGCTGTGCTCGTATCTCGTACCCGTGCACCGCCCTCCGAAGCCGACGCCGCGTGACCTGTGTTCAGGGTCGCCATGACTCGATCGGATTGCCCAGCCAGCGGGTGTCGTCCGGGACGGACTCCGCCGCCATCACGAGCGATGCGGGGCCCAGAGTGGTGCGCGCCCCGACCTCGCTGCCGGGCAGGACGATTCCGCCAGGACCCAGCGTCGCGCCCTCACGGAGGACCACAGTATCCGTCCGCAAGATCCGGTCGTGGAAGAGGTGGGTCTGGAGCACACAGCCGCGGTTCACCGTCGTGGCGTCCTCCAGGGTCACCAGGTCGGTCTCCGGCAGCCAGTAGCTCTCCACCCACACGCCCTTGCCGATGTGCGCCCCGAGCCCGCGCAGCCAGGCCGTCAGCACCGGTGTACCCGGCACGGAACCGGCCAGCCACGGCACCGCCACGACCTCGACGAAGGTGTCCGCCAGCTCGTTGCGCCACACGTAGCCACTCCACAGCGGGTGCTCGGCACCGCGGTGCCGCCCCACGAGGGTCCACTTGGCGATGATCGAGATCAGTCCGGCCGCAGCGCCCACCGCCAGCAGCACGAGCCCCGACAGCAGCGGCGCCCACACCCCGAGCGCGCACAGCGCGGCCACCGTCAGAACGGCCAGCCCCGCCGAGCAGAACACCGGCACGATCCGGCACAGCTCGACCAGACCGCGCGCCCACAGCAGCTTGGCCGGCGGGTCGTACGTCCGGCTCTGGTCGCCGCCGCTCGTGCTGCGCGGCAGCTTCACCGGCGGCAGTCCCAGGTACGACGTGCCCTTCTTCGCCTTCTTCGGCGTCGCCGACAACACCCCGACGAGCCCGCCGTCCGGCACGCTCCGCCCGGGCGCGGTCATCCCGGAGTTCCCGAGGAACGCCCGCCGCCCGATCTCGGCCCGCCCGATGTGCACCCAGCCGCCACCGAGTTCGTACGGCGCGGTCAACGTGTCGTCGGCCAGGAACGCACCCTCACCGACGGTCGTCAGGCTCGGCAGCGCGAGCACGGTCGACACCTCGGCACCGCGCCCGATCCGCATCCCGAGCAGCCGCAGCCACACCGGCGTGACGAGCCCGGCGTACAGCGGGAACAGGGTCTCGCGGGAGAGGTCCATGAGCTGCGTCACGGTCCACGCCTGCCAGCCGATCCGGCTGTGCGTCGGGTGCGTACCCTCCCGCAGCCTCAGGCTGAGCAGTCGTACACCGATCAGAATCAGTAGCGCGTACGTCAGCCCGAAGGCCAGCGTCGCCGGGACCAGCGCGATCGCCGCGCCCCGCAGGGCCTCGCCGAGACCGTCACCGGGCGCGATGAACGCGCTCGCCACCAGCAGTGCTACGGCACCGGAGACCACGGGGAGCATGGTGAGCGCGAAGCCCGTCACGCCGTACATCACCCGCCAGTAAGTGCCACGCTGCGGGCGCTCCTTGGGCCAGTTGCGCTTGGCCTTGCCGAGCTTGACGGCGGGCGCGCCCGCCCAGCGCTGGCCGGTCGGGACCGTGCCGGTGACGGCCGAACCCGGCGCGACCTCGGCCCGCTTGCCCACCCGGGCGCCGGGGAACAGCATGCTGCGCGTGCCGACGACGGCGTGCGCGCCGACCTTGACCGGGCCGATCTCCAGCCGGTCGCCGTCCAGCCAGTAGCCGGACAGGTCCACCTCGGACTCGACGGCGGCACCGCGGCCCAGCTTGAGCATGCCGGTGACCGGCGGGAGGGAGTGCAGATCGACGTCCGGGCCGATCTTGGCGCCGAGGGCCCGCGCGTACCGCTCCAGCCACGAGCCCGTCAGCGAGGTAGCCCCGCTGAACTCGGCCAGCCGCTCCGCCGTCCACAGCCGCAGATGCACGCTGCCGCCACGGTCGTAGCGTCCCGGCTTCACGCCGCGCAGCAGCAGGCGCGCACCGCCTGCCGCGATCGCGAGCCGGCCGGGCGGGCTGAACAGGAGCAGCGCGCCGGCGCCGACCAGCCACCACGAGGCCGTCGGGAGCCACGCGTAGCCGCTGAGTACGTTGCCGAGCGCGGCCAGTGCCACCGTCCAGCGCAGGCCGACCAGGGTGAACAGGGGGACCAGCGCGAGGAGTTGGATCACCTTGGCGCGGGTCGGCACCGGGGCGATCACCCGCGCGGTGCCGTCGCCCTGTGCCGAGTCCTCCAGGTGCCGGGCCAACTTGCGCAGCGTGGGCTGCTGGTAGATGTCGAGGACGGCCGCGCTCGGGTACCGGGTGCGCAGCCGCGTCGTCAACTGGGCGGCGGCCAGGCTGCTTCCGCCGATCGCGAAGAAGTCGTCGGCCGCGCTGCCCACGGGGATGCCGAGCACCTCGGCCCACTGCTCGGCGAGCCAGGCCTCCGTGCCGTAGAGCTGCTCCTTGGCGCCGGCGGTCTCCAGGCCTTCGAGCGGCCAGGGCAGTGCGTTCCGGTCGACCTTGCCCGAGGTGCGGGTCGGGAGGTCCTCGACCGGGGCGATCAACGGCACGAGGGCGGCGGGCAGTTCGGCCCGCAGCTTCTCCACGGCGGCGGCCTGGTCCCAGCCCTCCTGGGTGACGACATAGCCGACGAGGAGCTGGTTGCCGCTGCGCGCGGTGCGCACGGCGGCAGCCGCTCCGGCCACTCCGGGGAGTGCCTGGAGCGCCGCGTCGACCTCGCCGAGTTCGATCCGGCGTCCGCCGAGCTTGATCTGCTCGTCGGCCCGGCCGAGGAAGATGAGTCCCTCGGGCTCGGCCTTGACCAAGTCGCCACTGCGGTACGCCCGTTCCCAGCCGAGCGATTCGAGGGGCGCGTACTTCTCCGCGTCCTTCTCGGGGTCGAGGTAGCGGGCGAGCCCGACCCCGCCGATCACCAACTGCCCACTGCCGCCCATCGGTACGGGCACCCCGGCCTCGTCGACGACGGCCAACTCCCAGCCGTTCAGCGGCAGTCCGATGCGGATCGGCTCGTCGCCGGTCATCAGGGAGGCACAGGCGACGACGGTCGCCTCGGTCGGCCCGTACGTGTTCCAGACCTCACGCCCCTCGGTGACCAGCCGCTGCACCAGCTCGGGCGGGCAGGCCTCACCGCCGAAGATCAGCAGGCGTACGTCGTTCAGCGCTTCGGGCTCCCAGAGGGAGGCCAGCGTCGGCACGGTCGAGACGACGCTGATGTCCTGCTCGACCAGCCAGGGGCCGAGGTCGGCACCGCTGCGCACCTGCGAGCGCGGCACCGGCACCAGGCAGGCGCCGTAGCGCCAGGCCAGCCACATTTCCTCGCAGGACGCGTCGAAGGCCACGGACAGCCCCGCCATGACCCTGTCACCCGGACCGATGGGGTCCTCGGTGAGGAACAGCGCCGCCTCGGCGTCCACGAAGGCCGCCGCGCTGCGGTGCGAGACGGCGACGCCCTTGGGCTTGCCGGTGGAGCCGGAGGTGAAGATGATCCACGCGTCCTGCTCGACACCGGGCCGCGCGGCCGGGGCGTCGCTGTGCCCGAGCACGGTCAGCGCGTGCTCGGCACCGATGACGGCCCGCACGTCCGCCTCGCCGAAGACCAGCTCGGCCCGCTCGTCCGGGTCCTCGGCGTCCACGGGCACATAGGCGGCGCCGGCCGCGAGTACGGCGAGGATCGCGACGTAGAGGTCATTGGTACCGGACGGGACGCGCACGCCGACGCGGTCGCCGAGGCCGACACCGGCCGCGGCCAGGGTGCGGCGCAGGGTCTCCACCTCTACGGCCAGCGCACGGTAGGTGAGGCGGACGGTGCCGTCGTCCAGGGCGAGTTCGTCGGGATACGAGCGCACCGACGCGTCGAGGATGTCGACGAGCGTGCGGGCCGAGGCGGCGGGTGCCGCGGAGAAACGTGCCGTATCGCCGAACTGGGTGCGGATCTCTTCGTCGAGCGAGCCGAGAGCACTGCTCTCGTGTATGGCTGCCATCGGTCCTCGCGTCTCAAGCCCGGACACTTTCCGGGGCGCTGGCGGGTCCGCAGGTGCGCCGCGGGTTGTCCAGCTCCAGCTCCGTTCCGTAACAAGCCGGAAATTTTAGTACGACGCTAGGCTCCGGGCCTGCGGACGGCCACTCGGGGGAGCCGAACGGGGGCGCTCCGTGAGCATCCCGCAACGCTCTGACCTGGTGATCTTCGGATCGGGGGAGATATCCCCCACAAAACCGGCGGGCCTGTTCGCGTCCACCGGCGGGACGCGGGCCGACATGGGACGTCGACCAGACGCTCCCGGCGCGCGAGTTTTGGCCAACTCCCCTACCGGGCCTATGAGTTCAGGCTGAGTCGACGCGGTCGGGGGTTGTCACGCGGGACGGTCATGGGGCTAAATGCCGAAGGATTGATGACTCGGACCCGAGGGGATGTGTCATGAGCATGGACACCCAGTGGGGCTAGAGTCCACAGCTCGTGGGAGTGCGGCCCGTTCGACTTCGGTCGCGGGTCGCCGCCCGGCATGAGGTGTCTCGTAGCGGGGGAAGGGGAGTCGTCTGGTGGCAGCCGACCGGCCGGTGGGCTATCGGGTGCTGTTGGCGGTGACGGAATACCGTGCGGTGTTCGCCGCGAGCGCGCTGTCCTGGACCGGGGACTATCTGTGCAAGGCCGCGGTCACCCTGCTGGTGTTCGAGCGGACCAGCTCGGCGCTGGCCTCGGGTGCCGCCTTCGCCATCGGGTATCTGCCGTGGCTGGTCGCGGGCCCCGTGCTCGCCGCACTCGCCGAACGGTACCCCGCACGCACGGTCATGATCTCCTGCGATCTGGTCCGGGCGGCACTGATCGGACTCGTCGCGATACCGGGCGTGCCGATCCCCGTGCTGTTCGCGCTGCTGCTGGCCGGCGGGCTGGCGTCGCCGCCGTTCGAGGCGGCACGCTCGGCCCAGCTGCCGCAGATCCTGACCGGTGACCGGTATTCGCTGGCCCTGGCCCTCAACAATTCCGTCCTGCACACAGCCCAGGTCGCCGGGTACGCGATCGGCGGAGTGATCGCCGGGTACAGCCCGCAGGTGGCTCTGGCGCTCAACGCCCTCACCTTCGTCGGGTCGGCGCTGCTGCTGCGCCTCCACGTCCGCAAGCGCCCCGCGACCCTGACAGCCGCCCGCCGCACCGGTCTGTGGCGTGAGACGGGCCAGGGGTACGCGGTGGTGTTCGGCGACCCGCTGCTGCGCGCGATCGCGATCATCACCTTCGGCGTGGTCACCTTCGTGATCGTCCCGGAGGGCCTGGCCGCGGCCTGGGCGTCCGACCTCGGCGGCGGCGGCAGGACCCAGGGCCTGATCATGGCCGCCAACCCGCTCGGCGTCGCCCTCGGCGGCCTGGTCCTGAACCGTCTGCTGTCTCCCGGCCTCCGGACCCGGCTGATACGTCCGCTGGCCGTCCTGGCACCGCTGGCTCTGGTTCCCGCGCTGTTCGACCCGCCACTGACCGTGGTGGTCCTCGTGGTCGCCGTCTCCGGGGTGGCCATGGCGCTGCTGCTGCCGGCTGCCCAGACCCTGTTCAAGCAGGCCCTCGCCCAGGAATACCGGGCCCGGGCGTTCGGCGTGATGAACGGCGGCGTCCAACTCGCCCAGGGGGCCGCGATCCTGATCACCGGAGCGCTCAGCGAGCGCCTTTCCACCCCGACCGTCATCGGCGCCTGGTGCGCCGCCGGGACCCTGCTGATGCTGCTGGCCACGTTCCGGCCGCTCACCGATCCCGACGGGGAGGCCGACGTTCCTCCCGTCCTGGCCAAGGAGACTCGATGAACACCCCCGCCGTCACGGCTGCCACCGGCGGTGAATCCGGCCGGCCCCGAGGCACCCAGGACCCCGAGGACAGCCAGGGCCCCCGGACCGGTGACGCGATCGGGGACCTGCTGCTCGCCGCCCACCAGGCCGCCGCGGATCCGGCTGCCGCACCGGTCCTGCAGATCATCGAACGCGACGACGGCTTCGTGAAATCGGCCCCCGTCACCTCCTGGATCGCACCGGTCGACCAGTGGCCCGACGAGGACCGCCAAGCGCTGGACCTGGTCAAGGGCGGCCGGGTCCTGGACGTCGGCGCCGGTGGCGGACGCGCCGCGCGCGTACTCATGGACCGCGGTCACGACGTCACCGCGCTGGACGTCTCACCCGGCGCGCTGGAGCTGTGCCGACGGCACGGCGTGCGGTCCCTCGTCCACGGCACGGTCGACGAACACGCCGGTTCCGGCGCGCGGTACGAGAGCTTCCTGCTGCTGGGCGCCAACCTGGGCCTGCTGGAAAGCCGGGAGCGGGCGCCGCAGTTCCTGCGCGCCCTGGCCGCGATGGCCGCACCCGGTGCCGTCGTCATCGGCCAAGGCCACAACATGACCGACTCGAAGGCCCCGCAGCATCTGCCCTACAACCAGCGCAACCTGCGCGCGGGCCGCATCGCCGGTCAGCGCACCCTGCGGATCCGCTACCGCGACGTGGCCACCCCCTGGTTCCACTACCTGTGCCTGGCCCCCCACGAACTCGCCGTGCTCGCCGCCGGAACCGGCTGGCAACTCAGCGACATCGCTCCCGCCGAGACGGCGACCGACTACATCGCCACCCTCACCCTGACAGCCAACTGAACGCGGTCCTCCCACCGCCCTCCGGCCGACCGGCTAACGGGCGGCCGGATCGCTGGCTTCGGTCTCGCCGGTGGGCCGCAGGACCCCGAGAAGGTCTCCGCCGGTCACGTGGCTGGTCGCGTCACAGCCCCGAAACGCAAGAAACCCCACATGAAGTGGGGTCTCAGCTAGTGTCCGAGGGGGGACTTGAACCCCCACGCCCGATAAAGGGCACTAGCACCTCAAGCTAGCGCGTCTGCCATTCCGCCACCCGGACAAGGTGTTTGTCGCGCGTGGTTTCCCCGCGGCGACGAAGGAAACATTACCAGGCTTCCAGGGGTGGCCGATCACCCCCTGTTCCCACTCGCGTCCCGCGTGAACGGCGTGTGACGGGCCGGGACCGCCCTTGGGTGCGGCGCCGTGGGGAGAGAGGATGGGGGAGGACCACCAGCAGTGACAGTGGGAGGAAGCAGCGTGAGCGACACGGACACGGCCAAGGGCGTCACCGGCGAGGACGAGGTCGTGGACCTCTGCCGCGAGCTGATCCGGATCGACACCAGCAACTACGGCGACCACTCGGGCCCCGGTGAGCGCAAGGCGGCCGAGTACGTCGCCGAGCAGCTCGCCGAGGTGGGCCTCGAACCCGAGATCTTCGAGTCGCACCCGGGACGCGCGTCCACGGTGGCCAGGATCGAGGGCACGGACCCCTCCCGGCCCGCGCTCCTCATCCACGGCCACCTGGACGTCGTACCGGCGAACGCGGCGGACTGGACCCACCACCCCTTCTCCGGCGAGGTCGCGGACGGGTGCGTGTGGGGGCGCGGCGCGGTCGACATGAAGGACATGGACGCGATGACCCTGGCGGTCGTCCGCGACCGGCTGCGCAGCGGGCGCCGGCCCCCGCGCGACATCGTGGTCGCCTTCCTCGCGGACGAGGAGGCGGGCGGTACGTACGGAGCGCGGCACCTCGTCGACAACCACCGCGAGCTGTTCGACGGCGTCACCGAGGGCATCAGCGAGGTCGGCGGGTTCTCGTTCACGGTGAGCGAGGAGCGGCGGCTCTATCTGATCCAGACGGCCGAGAAGGGCATGCACTGGATGAAGCTGACCGTGGCCGGTACCGCCGGGCACGGGTCGATGATCCACCGGGACAACGCGATCACCGAGCTGTCGGAGGCGGTCGCCCGTATCGGCCGGCACAAGTTCCCGGTACGGGTCACGAAGACGACGCGCGCCTTCCTCGACGAACTGGGCGACGCGCTCGGCACCCAGCTCGACCCCGAGGACATGGAATCCACCCTCAAGCGGCTCGGCGGCATCGCCAAGCTCATCGGCGCGACGCTCAGCAACACCGCCAACCCGACGCAGCTGAACGCCGGTTACAAGGTCAACGTCATCCCCGGCGAGGCCACCGCGCACGTCGACGGGCGGTTCCTGCCCGGGTACAAGGAAGAGTTCTTCGCCGACCTCGACCGGATTCTCGGGCCGAACGTGAAGCGTGAGGGCACGCACTCCGACAAGGCCCTGGAGACCTCCTTCGACGGGCCCCTGGTCGAGGCCATGCAGTCCTCGCTGCTCGCCGAGGACCCGACCGCGAAGGCGATCCCGTACATGCTCTCCGGCGGTACGGACGCCAAGTCCTTCGACGACCTGGGCATCCGCGGCTTCGGCTTCGCGCCGCTCAAGCTGCCGCCGGAGCTGGACTTCGCGGGCATGTTCCACGGGGTCGACGAGCGGGTGCCGGTGGAGGGGCTGAAGTTCGGGGTGCGGGTGCTGGACCGGTTCATCGACGCGTCCTGACGTCGTGTCCTGAAGTCGTGTCCTGAAACCGTACGGCGCGTGTTGACGCCGGAATTCGACCGCGCGTACGGAAGCCACTGGGACGGGTGAATGTGCTCATAAGCTCGTAGCTCCATTACTCCCTCCTCGTTACAGGTGATGCGATCGGCAACACGAGATCGCTTTTGCCAACAAGGAGGAATAATGATCAAGAAGGTCGTCGCCGCTGCGGCTGCCACCGGTGGCCTGGTTCTCGCGGGTGCGGGTCTGGCCGTCGCCGACTCGGGTGCTCAGGGTGCTGCTGTGCACTCCCCGGGTGTCGTTTCCGGCAACGTCATCCAGGTTCCCGTGCACGTCCCGGTGAACGTGTGCGGCAACACGATCTCGGTGATCGGTCTGCTGAACCCCGCCTTCGGCAACACCTGCATCAACAAGTGACGTCGCCCCTCTGAGGGGTGACCACATCCTCGGCCCCGGAGCGCGCGCCATGCGCTCCGGGGCCGACGGGATTTTCGCGTCTTTGTCGCGGCCTTTCGCGCTCCTTATCGCAATTACCGCGGGGAGAGACGCGACCAATTCAGGTCAGGATTGAAGGCAGGGGGGAATTCAGCAATGCGACAGGTCACTCGAAAGAGCTTGATGACCGTGGCGGCCGCGACCGGGGTGATCGCCGCCGCGGGCGGTGTCGCCCACGCCGACTCCGGTGCGAACGGCTCCACTTCGGACTCGGCCGGCGTACTGTCCGGCAACACCGTGCAGGCACCGGTGCATGTGCCGGTCAACGTCTGCGGCAACACCGTGAACGTGGTCGGGATCCTCAACCCGGCGGTCGGCAACAAGTGCGCCAATCCGGGTGGGGGCGGCGGAAGCGGTCACGGCAGTGGCGGCTACGGTTCGTCGGGAGGCCACGGTTCGACCGGTGGGCACGGTTCGAACGGTGGGCACGGCTCGTCGGGCGGGTACGGGGACTCCGGTGGTTACGGCGACTCCGGGGGCTACGGCGGGTCGGGCGGACACAGCGGTTCCGGTGGGCACGGGAGCTCCGGCGGACACGGAGCGCACGGCGGCTCAGGGGGCTCGCACGCCGGCGGACACGCCTCGAACTCGCCCGGTGTCGGCTCCGGCAACCACGTCCAGGTACCGATCGACGTACCGGTGAACGTCTGCGGCAACAGCGTCGACGTCATCGGCATCGGCAACGCCGTCACCGGCAACGACTGTGCCAACGACGGGAGTTGGAACGGCGGCGGGCACGGTCACGGGACGCCTCCCGGGGGCGGCGGTCACCACGGTGGCGGTCACCACGGGACGCCTCCGGGAGGGGGCGGTCACCACGGTGGGGGCCACGACCACGGGACTCCTCCGGGCGGGGGCGGGCATCACGGCGGCGGTCACCACGGGACCCCTCCGGGTGAGGGCCACCACCCCGGGGGCGGTCACCACCCCGGCGGTGGGCATCACCACGGCACGCCTCCCGGTCACGGCGGTCACCACGGCACGCACCCGGGCGGCGGTCACGGGACCACCCCGCCGGGAACGCCGGGCCACCCCGGGACTCCCGGTCACCCGGGCACTCCCGGTACGCCCAGCCACCCCGCCTCGCCGGGCACCTCGCCGGTCAAGGGCGTTCACACGCCGACCGGTTCCGCGCACGTGACCCAGCCCGGTGCGCAGTCCGCCGTCCAGTCCCAGGGCGGCGCGCAGCTCGCGCACACCGGCAGCGAGCTGCCGCTGGGCCTAGCCCTGCCGGTCGGCGCGGGCGCGCTGCTCGCGGGCGCGGTGCTGTACCGCAAGGCGCGGGCCTCGGCGTAACTCCCGGGCACATGTGACTCGGAACATGTGATCTGCGCAACGGAGGGGCCCCGCACCGTCGGGGCCCGCTCCGTCGCACCCGGCTCAGCTCACCACGTGGCCCGCACCTGGCGGATGATCCGCCGGCGCAGCCGCACCCTGCGACTGCCGTCGCGCAGCAGGCTCAGTCGGTCCAATTCCCAGTGTCCGTACTCGGCATGGTCCGTCAGCAGACGTGTGGCGTCCTTGCGGGAGACCCCGCGCGGTACGTACACGTCGACAAATTCGTATTCCGGCATCGCATCTATTGTGCGGGCAGAGCCCCGGTACGGATAGCGTCTGCACTATGTCTGATGCTGCGCAGCCCACCGCTGCCGAGGTACGCGCCGCCGCCGAGGCGGTCAAGACCGCGCTCGACCGCCACCTGGCCGCGGTCGAAGCCCGGTCGGGGGAGGACGACCCGGCCGTCTACGAGGCGTTCAACCAGCTCGCCGCGGCCGCCGAGGTCTACGACGAGCTGCTCTACGACCGTTATGACGAGGTCACGCCTTTCGAGATCCCCGGTTCGGACGACTCCCTGCCGCCGTACACCGGCCCCGAGGAGCCGAACGCGGTGAGCGTGCTGATCCGCCGTGACTACGCCGTGGCGGAGCCGCAGCGGCTGCTGGCCCAGGCGCAGCGGGTCGAGGCGGCGGTCGGTGACGGCACGGGCACGGAGGCCTCCGCCACGATCCACGGCGCGCTCGGCATCCTCTTCGACGAGTTCGAGGCGGACGAGATCGCCTCCCGGCCCAAGGAGTTCGGCCTCGAAGAAGGCGACTCCACGCTGTGGGTGACCGCCGCCGACGAGACGGCCGAACCCGGCGTCTGGCTGGAGGCCCCCTTCGAGGGGGTCGATCCGCAGCGGGTGGTGTGCCGCTTCGACGTCAGCGCGGTCTTCGACGACGAGATCAACGACGAACTGGACGACATCGACGAGGTGGACGAGGCCGGCGAGGAGATCGAGGACGAACTCGATCCCGACCTGGACGCCGATCTCGACGAGGACGAGGACCTGGAGGCGCTGGAAGCGGACCGCTGAACCGCGCCGCGCCCGGCTGTTGCGAAGACGACGGCGGCGGTCACCGAGGGGCTCCCTCGGTGACCGCCGCCGTCTGTCGTCCGCTTCGGACCTCCGCGAGGTGACCGCAGTTGTCCGCCGTGCCGCTCAGGCCTCCGCCGGTACCTGCGGTCGCAGCAGCACCGGCAACCGGGTCGTGCGCGGCTTGGCCGGGACCTCGGCGACGGCCCGGGGCAGTGCCTGGTCCACGCCGTGCACCACGGACAGATGCCGGTCTGCCCGGCTGAACGCCGTATACACCCAGGGCCGGTTGAGCGCCTGCGCCGCGTCCCCGGGCAGCACCACGACCACCGCGGGCCACCGCACCCCCACGGCCTGATGCGCGGTCAGTGCCCACCCGTGCCGCACGGACTGCTCGACCCGCTCCTTCGGTACGACGACGGGGCCGCCGGCGCACTCCAGGTGCAGCCCCTCGGCGTCGGCGGTCACCACCCGGCCGGGAACCGTACGACCCGGGGTGGGGGAGTACGCGATCCGGTCGCCGGGGTCGAAGCCGCCGAAGCGGCCGGGGCCGGGGTTGAGCCGCTCCTTCAGCGCCACGTTGAGGGCACGGGTGCCGGCCGCGCCGCCGTGGCCCGGCGTGATCACCACCGTCTGCTCGGCCGGGACGCCGATCACGCGCGGCACCGAGTCGGCGACGAGCTGCACGGTCCGGTGCACGGCCTCACCGGCGTCACGCACCGGCACGATCACGACCTCCTTGCCGGGGGCCTCCACCTGGTTCAGCTCGCCGATGCCGATGCCCGAGACGAGCTCGCCCACGGGACCGAGATCCGGTTGCCGTGAGACGACCTGGGGGCAGGCCTTCGACGCGAGCAGATCGGCGAACACCCGCCCGGCACCCGCCGACCACAACACCGCCGGGTCCCCGGCCAGCACCAGCCGAGCCCCGTCCGGCAGCGACTCGCTGAGCAACGCCGCCGTCTCGACGTCCAGTTGAGGCGCGTCGAGCACGACGAGGAGATCCAGATCGAGGGCACCGTCCGCGTCCCGCCCGGGGCCTTCCGCACCGGACAGCAGCCCGGCGACGGTGGCGGCGCGGGGGCCGTCGACCGGCACGGCACCTTCCGGCTCGGCGGACGCGGGAACCTCCGACTCCGTGGACCGCGTGAGCGACGCGGCGAACCGGTCCCGTCCGACCGGACTGTGGGCGGCGGCCCAGGCACGCAGCCCGAAACCCGCCGCCGCGCGGAGCAGTGCCGCCGGTTCCTCCAGGGACGCCTCCCCGCCGGTGTGGAGCACCAGGCCGTGCCCCGCGACCGCGCGGATCAGCTCGCCGGTGGAGCCCTTGGCGGCACCGGCCTGCTCCCAGTCCGCCGCCGAACCGTCCTCCTTCGGCACCGAGTTGACCAGCTTGGCGAGTCCTTCGGCGAGGCTCTCCTCGGCGAGCGCGTACCGCTCCAGGCCGATCAGCACGCGGACCGGACGCTCCTCGGCCTCGGTGTCCTCGTCGGACGCGTCGTCCGTGCGCTGCACCGGGACCGCGGGCTCGTCCAACGCGTCCTGGAAGAGCAGTACTTCGCCCTCCGCGATGGCGCTCTGCGTCGCCGCGTCCGGGTCGGGCACCCCTTGCTTGGCCAGCGCGGCCGTCAACGCCGACGCCTCCAGGGCCGTATGCCCGGCCAGGGCCGCCTGCTCCAGGAGCCAGCCGACGACCGCCCGGCCCCGCCGCTCGTCGTCCGGCGCGCACTCGGCGCCGAGCAGCGCCCGCGCGAACCCGTCGGCCTGCTCGGGCCGTACCCCCGGGACGCGCAGCAACTGCCAGGGATCCTCGCGGAGTTGATCGTCACCGCCCTCGCCGAGTGCCGCCGCGACCTGGGCCGCGAGCGTCTCGGGCGCGCCGCCCTCGGCCAGTACACGCCGTACGGACTCGACGGTCTCGGTCGCGGGGGCGCCGGGCTCGGTCGGGACGGGCTGTGGCTGTCGCACCGCTTCGGGGGCGGCCGATCGGCGCGGAGCGGCGGGTTCCGGCTTGGTGAAGGGGGTGGTCACGGGCTTCTCGCCGCTCTCCACGGCCCGCACCGCCGCGAGCAGATCGGCGGCCGTGCCGGTGAGCTTGGCGCCGGCCGTGATGGGCCCGGCCTTCTCCGCCTTCCGCCGCTCGATGCGCTCCCGCTCCACCTGCTGCGCCAGCAACTCGGCGGCGGCCTCGGACAGTTCGGGAGCGGCGGCCTCGGCCTTGGCCTCGCCGGTGCCTTCGCCGCTCTCGGCGGCCGTGCCCTCGTCACCTTCCACCGCGGCTTCCGCGGTGCTCTCCGCCGCCGCGTCCTCGGTGCCTTCCACGGCGTCCGTGCCCGTGTCCTCGGACGGCGAGGTCTCCGTGGTCTCCGGGTCCGTGCTCACAGCGTGCTCCAGTCGTGATCGGGATAGCGGTGCAGAGGCGCCGACACATCGTCGAGCGCTCGGCAGATCTCGTCAGGAAGACTAAGCGCCTCCACTGACAATGCGGCCGTGAGCTGGTGCGCGTTGCGCGCGCCGACGATCGGGGCGGCCACCCCGGGGCGGTCGCGGACCCAGGCGAGGGCGACCTGGAGGGGCGTCACGGCGAGCCCGTCCGCGGCGATGGTCACCGCGTCCACGATGCGCGTCGCCGTGTCGTCGAGGTACGGCGCGACGAAGGGCGCCATGTGCTCCGAGGCGCCGCGCGAGTCGGCCGGGGTCGCGTGCCGGTACTTGCCGGTGAGGACCCCGCGCCCGAGCGGCGAGGAGGGCAGCAGCCCGATGCCCAGGTCGAGCGCGGCCGGCAGCACCTCACGCTCCACGCCCCGCTGCAGCAGCGAGTACTCGAGCTGCGTGCTCGCCAGCCGCGTGCGCGTGCCCGGTGCCGTCAGCTGCCAGGTCGCCGCCTTGGCCAGCTGCCAGCCGCAGTAGTTGGAGACGCCCGCGTAGCGCGCCCGCCCGCTGCTGACCGCCAGGTCCAGGGCCTGGAGCGTCTCCTCCAGCGGGGTGAACGGGTCGAAGCCGTGGATGTGCCACACGTCGACGTAGTCCGTGCCGAGGCGGGCCAGGGAGGCGTCCAGCGCGGCGAGCAGATGGCCGCGCGAGCCGTCGAAGCGGCGGTCGGGGTCGGGTACGCTCCCCGCCTTCGTCGAGATGACCAGGTCCCGGCGCGGCACGAGCCCCTCTATGAGCTGTCCGAGCAGATACTCGGCCTCCCCGTCGCCGTACACGTCCGCCGTGTCGACGAGGGTGCCGCCGGCCTCCCAGAACGCCTTCAAGAGGTCCGCGGCGTCATGCTCGTCGGTGCCGCGCCCCCACGTGAGGGTGCCGAGTCCGATCCGGGACACACGAAGGCCGGTACGGCCGAGATGCCTCTGCTCCATGAACGCCGAGATTACTGGCCTGAACCTGCCGTGTGGTGGCCTGTGGATAACCGATTTCCACGATGATCCACAGTCCCTCCCGCGGCACGCTCCGTGATCACTCACCGGCACCCGTCCTGTCCGCCCGGACCACCTCGCGCTAGGGTCGGCACAACAGCGACGTTACTGATCGGTAAGGGGTCTGCCATGCAGCTCGGGATCAACCTCGGCTACTGGGGTGCCGGAATGGACGGCGACAACCTCGCCGTGGCGCAGGAGGCCGACCGGCTCGGCTACTCGGTGTGCTGGGCCGCCGAGGCCTACGGCTCCGACGCGGCCACGGTGCTCACCTGGGTCGCCGCGCAGACCGAGCGCATCGACGTCGGCTCGGCCATCTTCCAGATCCCGGCCCGCCAGCCCGCGATGACCGCGATGACCGCCGCGACCCTCGACTCGCTCTCCGGCGGCCGCTTCCGCCTGGGCATCGGCGTCTCCGGCCCGCAGGTCTCCGAGGGCTGGTACGGCGTCAAGTTCGACAAGCCGCTGGCACGCACGCGTGAGTACGTCGAGATCGTCCGCAAGGCGATGACGCGCGAGCGCCTGTCGTACGACGGCGAGCACTGGACGCTGCCGCTGCCCGGCGGCCCGGGCAAGCCCCTCAAGCTGACCGTGCACCCGGAGCGCGAGCACATCCCGCTCTACATCGCCGCGATCGGCCCGAAGAACCTGGAGCAGACCGGCGAGATCGCCGACGGGGCGCTGCTCATCTTCCCGTCCGCCGAGCACCTGGAGGACACCGCCATCAGGCACCTGCGGGCCGGGCGCGAGAAGGCGGGGAAGACCCTCGACGGCTTCGACATCGTCCCGACGGTCCCGCTCGCCTTCGGCGAGGACAAGGACGTGGAGAAGCTCGCCGACACCTTCCGCCCGTACACCGCGCTGTACGTCGGCGGCATGGGCAGCCGGCAGCAGAACTTCTACAACAAGCTGGCCCGGCGCATGGGCTTCGAGGCGGCCGCCGCCGAGATCCAGGACAAGTACCTGGCCGGTGACAAGGAGGGCGCCGCCGCCGCCATCCCGCACGACCTGATCGACAAGACGACCCTGCTGGGCTCCGTGGACCGCATCGCGGACCGGATGAAGGAGTACGCGGCGGCCGGTGTCACCACCCTGACGCTCTCCCCGGCGGGCTGGACCCTGGAGGAGCGGATCGCCGCGCTCCGCGCCGGAACCGAGGCACTGGAGTGCGCGGGTCTCGCGTGACGGGACTCCGCTGTACGGAAGTTTTCTACGGCCGTGGTGGGGGCTCGGGGGGTCTTCCCCGCCACGGCCGTCACGGGGAACAACGCGCGGCGGCCCATGCGGTTACGCCCCCGACGGGACATCTGTAGTCATCCTTTTGGCGGAGTTGTCCGACAGTGCTGTTGCAGCACCTCTGACGTCGCATTTGACTCGTTCTTTGCGGAATGCGGCGGAATCCTGCATGGAGGTGCCTTCAGATGCTTTCGGCCAAGAACTTGTTCCAGGAGATCCTCGACAACGACGAGTCGTTCCGGCTGTTCTGCTCCATCGCGGCCAGCGGCGAGTCCCAGGGTGGCTGGGAGAACGGGCGCATCGCCGTGCTCGTCCCGCCGGCCGAGCGCGACCTCGCTCCCAAGATCAGCCGGCACGGCGCCGACGAGGACAAGCACGGGCGCATTTTCAACGCCCTTCTGAAGAAGCGTGGCCTCGAACCCGTCCCGGTGCCCGCCGACACCGACTACACGATGCTCCTGGAGCGGCACGGCATCGGTCTCGCGCACGAGAAGCTCAAGGGCGAGACCGCGCTGACCGTCCAGGACGTCGTCACCTACCTCGCGCACAGCCGGGTCACCGAACAGCGCGCCTCCGAGCAGATGGAGCTGTTGCGCAGGCATTTCGCCGACCACCCCGACCTCGGCCGCGCGGTACGGATGATCTCGAACGACGAGGACAACCATCTCGCCTACTGCCACGAGGAGTTGCTGCGCTTCGCGGCCGCCGGACACGGCCGCGCCATCCAACGGACGCTCCGCGACTGCGCGTTGGCCGAGATCCGGATCTACCGGAACGTCAGCCTCGCGGTGATGGCCCACATGGGACGCGTCCTCGGCTGGCCGCGGGCCAAGTCGGCGGCGCTCGCCGCGGGCATCCACACCGTGTACGCGTACGAGCGGCTCGGCGGCTGGCGGCGGATGGTGTCCCTGAGGATGCCGGAAAGCCGCGACGCCCTGGGTGGACCGGCCACCGCCGCACCCGAGTTCGCCTGAGCCCAGACGTCGCCCTACAGCCAGCCGCGCCGCTTGAACGTCCGGTACAGCAGCACTTCCAGGGCGGCCATCAGCAGGATCACCGCGGGGTATCCCCACAGCCAGTGCAGCTCGGGCATGTGGTCGAAGTTCATGCCGTAGATGCCCGCGATCATCGTGGGGACGGCGGCCATGGCGGCCCAGCCGGAGATCTTCCGCATGTCGTCGTTCTGCCGGACGCTGGTCTGCGCGAGATGCGCCGACAGGACGTCCGAGACCAGCCGGTCCAGGCCCTCCACGGACTCGTTGACCTTCATCAGGTGGTCGTTCACGTCACGGAAGAACGGCCGCGACTTGTCGTTCACGAACGGCACCCGGTCCCCGGCGAGACCGACACCCGCGAGCCGGGCCAGCGGCTGTGCGAGCGGTCCTGTTGCCCGGCGGAACTCCAGGATCTGCCGCTTGAAGGCGTAGATCCGCGAGGCCGTGGTCCGCGAGCCGCCGCCGGTCGGCGAGAACACCGCCGCCTCCAGCTCCTCCAGGTCGGTCTGCAACTCGCCCGCCACGTCCACGTAGTGGTCGACGACGGCGTCCGCGATCGAGTACAGCACCGCCGTGGGCCCGTGCCGCAGCATCTCCGGCTCCTCCTCAAGCCGGTGCCGTACGGCCGCCAGAGGAGCCTCCTCCCCGTGCCGGACCGTCACTACGAAGGAGTCGCCCACGAAGACCATGACCTCGCCGGAGGTGACCACGTCGCTGTCGGCCTCGTAGCCCACCGGCTTGAGGACCACGAAGAGCGAGTCGTCGTAGACCTCCAGTTTGGGCCGCTGATGTGCGGTCAGGGCGTCCTCGACGGCCAGTGGGTGAAGTCCGAACTCCTGGGTGACCTTGTCGAACTCCTTCTCCGTGGGCTCGTAGAGGCCGATCCAGACGAAGGCGTCACCCACACGACGACAGTGGTCCAGGCCGTCGGAGAAGTCGCCGGGCCCCTCCGCCCGGCGTCCGTCACGGTAGATGGCGTAGTCGACGATCACGGTGCGTATTCTCCCGCCGTCCAGCCGAAACCGCACCCTGGCGTGCGCCTACCCTTGGCTCCATGCCCACGTTGATCCTTGTCCGGCACGGACGTTCGACCGCCAACACCGGGGGAGTGCTCGCCGGCTGGACGCCCGGCGTAGCCCTCGACGAGCGCGGCAACGCCCAGGCCGCCGCGCTCCCCGGACGGCTCGCCGCGCTGCCGATCGCCGAGGTCGTCGCCAGCCCGCTGCAACGCTGCCAGGAGACCCTCCAGCCCCTCCTCGACGCCCGTCCCGACCTGCGGCCGCACACCGAGGAGCGGATCGGGGAGTGCCACTACGGCGACTGGTCCGGCCGCAAGCTCGCCGAGCTCTCGGGCGAGCCCCTGATGGAGGTCGTCCAGTCGCACCCCTCGGCGGCCGCGTTCCCCGGCGGCGAGTCGATGCGCGCGATGCAGACCCGCGCGGCCGAGGCCGTACGCGAGTGGAACGCGCGCGTGGAGCGCGATCACGGCGCGGACGCCGTCTATCTCATGTGCTCGCACGGCGACATCATCAAGTCCCTTGTCGCGGACGCACTCGGACTTCATCTGGACCTCTTTCAGCGGATCTCCGTAGAACCGTGTTCCATCACCGCGATCCGTTACACCCGTCTCAGGCCCTATCTCGTACGGCTCGGGGACACCGGTGATCTCGCGTCCCTGGCGCCGCGCGAGGAGCCCCCGGGCGACGAGGCCACGGTCGGGGGCGGCGCGGGCGCACCGTGATCGTCGGCCGCAGTAGGGTGAAGCGGTCGCAGTAGCGCCGCACTTGTCAGCAGTCGATTCCAATGGAGACAGGACGTGTCCCGTCAGGTGTTCTTCTACGACCCGCCGGACCGCTTCGTAGCCGGTACGGTCGGACTGCCCGGGCGCCGTACGTTCTTCCTCCAGGCCGCCTCCGGTCCTCGGGTGACCAGCGTGGCCCTGGAGAAGACGCAGGTCGCCGCGCTCGCCGAGCGCATGGACGAGCTCCTGGACGAGGTCGTACGGCGCAGTGGCGGCAGCGCGGCCGTCCCGGCCGTCACCCCCACCGAGATCTCCGACACCCGTCCGCTGGAGACCCCCGTCGAGGAGGAGTTCCGCGTCGGCACCATGGCACTCGCCTGGGACGGCGACGAGCAGCGCATGATCGTCGAGGCGCAGGCCCTCGTCGAGCTCGACGCCGACACCGACGAGGACCTCGCCGAGGCCGAGGAGCGACTCCTCCAGGACGAGGAGAACGGACCCCCGATGCTGCGGGTCCGCCTCACCGGCGCCCAGGCCCGCGCCTTCGCGAAGCGGGCCCTCGACGTCGTCAACGCCGGCCGTCCGCCCTGCCCGCTGTGCAGCCTCCCGCTCGACCCGGAAGGACACGTATGTCCGCGCCAGAACGGATACCGCCGCGGAGCGTGACCACGGCCGAGCTGCTCGCCAAGGGTGAGCTGAAAGTGCGCGGACGCATCCGCGAGGCCTCGAACGCGGTGCTGTTCTGCTCCGTGACGTACGAGGGCCGCGAGGCGTCCTGCGTGTACAAACCCGTCGCCGGGGAGCGGCCGTTGTGGGACTTCCCGGACGGCAACCTCGCCCAGCGCGAGGTCGCCGCCTACGAGGTCTCCGAGGCGACCGGCTGGGACCTCGTGCCGACCACCGTGCTGCGCGACGGGCCGTACGGCGAGGGCATGTGCCAACTGTGGATCGAGACGGCGGCCGAGTCCGAACTGCTCGCCCTGGTCGACGCCGAGGAGCCCGAGCCGGGCTGGAAGGCCATCGGGTTCGCCGAGGTCGGCGAGGGGAAGACGGCCCTCCTGGTGCACGCCGACGACGAGCGGCTGCGCAGGCTCGCCGTCCTCGACGCCGTCATCAACAACGCCGACCGCAAGGGCGGCCATCTGCTGCCCGCAGACGAGGGCCGCCTCTACGGCATCGACCACGGTGTCACCTTCAACGCCGAGAACAAGCTGCGCACCCTCCTGTGGGGCTGGGCGGGCGAGCCGCTCACTCCGGAGGCGGTCGAGGTCCTCCAGGCGCTCAGGGAGGCGCTGAGGGACGGCGGCGGGCTCGCCGCGAAGCTCACCGAGCTGATCACCGCCGTAGAACTCGACGCCACGCGCGCGCGTGTCGACGCGTTGCTCGCGGACGGGAAGCATCCCGAGCCGAGTGGGGAGTGGCCGGCCATTCCGTGGCCGCCCGTGTAGCAGCACGGCGATCAAGGGTGCGCAAGAACGCCTTACCGGTCATCCGGCCTGGTCCGGTTCGTATGCGAAACATCTGTCCGGTTACGCTCATGACATGTATGCCTGGCCCGCTTCTGAGGTCCCCGCCCTTCCCGGCAAGGGCCGCGACCTCCGGATCCACGACACCGCGACCGGCGGTCTGGTCACCCCTGACACCGGTCCCGTCGCCCGTATCTACGTGTGCGGCATCACGCCGTACGACGCCACCCACATGGGGCACGCGGCGACCTACAACGCGTTCGACCTCGTGCAGCGCGTGTGGCTCGACACCAAGCGGCAGGTTCACTACGTCCAGAACGTGACCGACGTCGACGACCCGCTCCTGGAGCGGGCCGAGCGCGACGGCGTCGACTGGGTCGCCCTCGCCGAGAAGGAGACCGCGCTCTTCCGCGAGGACATGACCGCCCTGCGCATGCTGCCCCCGAAGCACTACATCGGCGCGGTCGAGGCGATACCCGGCATCGTGCCGCTCGTCGAACGCCTCAGGGACGCGGGTGCCGCCTACGAACTCGAGGGGGACATCTACTTCTCCGTCGGGTCCGACCCCAACTTCGGCAAGGTCTCGGGCCTCGACGCGGCCGCGATGCGACTGCTGTCCGCCGAGCGCGGCGGCGACCCGGACCGCCCGGGCAAGAAGAACCCGCTCGACCCGATGCTCTGGATGGCCGCCCGCGAGGGCGAACCGAGCTGGGACGGCGGCTCGCTCGGCCGGGGGCGGCCCGGCTGGCACATCGAGTGCGTGGCCATCGCCCTGGACCACCTGGGCATGGGCTTCGACGTGCAGGGCGGCGGCTCCGACCTCGCCTTCCCGCACCACGAGATGGGCGCCTCGCACGCCCAGGTGCTGACCGGCGAGTTCCCGATGGCCAAGGCGTACGTCCACGCCGGCATGGTCGGCCTCGACGGCGAGAAGATGTCGAAGTCCCGGGGCAACCTCGTCTTCGTCTCCGCGCTGCGCCGCGAGGGCGTCGACCCGGCCGCCATCCGGCTCACCCTGCTCGCCCACCACTACCGCTCCGACTGGGAGTGGACCGACCAGGTGCTCGCGGACGCGGTCGACCGGCTCGGCCGCTGGCGTGCCGCCGTCTCCCGGCCCGACGGCCCGCCCGCCGAGCCGCTCGTCGAGGAGATCCGCGAGGCCCTCGCGAACGACCTGGACGCCCCGGCCGCACTCGCCGCCGTGGACCGCTGGGCGGCCCTCCAGGAGACCGACGGCGGCACGGACGAGGGCGCCCCCGGCGTCGTGTCCCGTGCCGTGGACGCCCTGTTGGGCGTGGCCCTGTAGCGGTACCCGAACACGGAGAAGGCGGTGCGCAGCTCGCGCACCGCCTTCTTTCACGTCTCGTACGCCCTACTCCCCGGACGAGTCCTCGTCGTCGGGCTCACTGTCCGACCCGGCCTCGGGCCCGGCGTCCGTCTCCGGCTTCGCGGGTCTCTGCGGCTTCGGCCGGCCGGCGCCGGGGTTGTCGCGGAGATACGTCGCGCTGTCGCTGCCGTCCGCCGTGGCATGCCCACCGGGTGACGGGCTGCCGCCGCCGTCCCTGCGTCGGAGATAGCGCTCGAACTCGCGGGCGATCGCCTCACCCGACGCCTCCGGCAGCTCCGCGGTGTCGCGGGCCTCCTCCAGCGTCTGGACGTACTCGGCGACCTCGCTGTCCTCGGCGGCCAGCTGGTCCACGCCGACCTGCCAGGCGCGCGCGTCCTCGGGCAGCTCGCCCAGCGGGATGCGCACGTCGATCAGGTCCTCCAGGCGGTTGAGCAGCGCCAGGGTGGCCTTCGGGTTGGGCGGCTGCGACACGTAGTGCGGCACCGCGGCCCACAGCGACACGGCCGGTACGCCCGCGTGCGTGCACGCCTCCTGGAGGATGCCGACGATCCCGGTGGGACCCTCGTACTTGGTCTCCTCCAGGTCCATCCGCTGCGCCAGGTCCGAGTCCGACGTGGTCCCGCTGATCGGCACCGGACGTGTGTGCGGGGTGTCACCGAGCAGCGCGCCCAGGATCACCACCAGCTCCACGCCCAACTCGTGCGCGAAGCCCAGCAGTTCGTTGCAGAACGAGCGCCAGCGCATCGACGGTTCGATACCTCGGACGAGGACGAGGTCGCGCGGCTTCTCGCCGCCGACCCGGACCACCGAGAGGCGCGTTGTCGGCCATGTGATCTTTCGCACGCCGGCGTCCATCCACACCGTGGGCCGGTTCACCTGGAAGTCGTAGTAGTCCTCGGCGTCCAGCGCCGCGAACACCTCGCCCTTCCACTCCCTGTCCAAGTGCGCGACCGCGGTGGAAGCGGCGTCGCCGGCGTCGTTCCAGCCCTCGAACGCGGCCACCATCACTGGGTCGATCAGCTCGGGAACCCCCTCCAGCTCGATCACCCAGCGCCTCCTTCCGATCTGCCCTCGCGTACGCCCCAACCTTACGGCGTCCGACGGGGGCGCCCGCAGCCCCCTTGCACGGGGGAGTGAACCCATGCCTGCCCCGTCCGGGACGGTCGAACACACAAGATCGCCATCCTGTGCGGACCCGTCCCGGCCGGTCACTCCTCCGATGGATCAACAGGGCGGCTCACTCGATCACAGAGTCGAACGCAGCCACTGCTCCACACTCGCGATGTGCACCGTCGCCCACGACCGCGCCGCCTCCGCGTCCCGGTCGCGCAGCGCGCCCAGGATCGCCCGGTGCTCGTGCAGCGTCCGGCTCACCGCGTCCTCCTGCGTCAGACCCCGCCAGATCCGGGCCCGCGTGGTGGGCCCGGACAGCCCGTCGAGGAGCGAGCAGAGCACCGAGTTGCCGGAGCTCTGCACGATCCCCCGGTGGAACTCCAGGTCGCACGCGACCAGTTCCTCCACCGAGGGTGCCCCGCCCAGCGCGTCCAACTGGGCGGAGAGCGCGTCCAGTTGCTGCTCGCTGATCCGCAGCGCCGCCATGCCCGTGGCCGCCGGCTCCAGAATCCGCCGTACGGCCAGGAATTCGAGGACCGTGTCGTCGCGGTGGAAGTCGACGACGAAACTCAGCGCTTCCAGCAGGAGTTGGGGATCGAGGCTGGTGACGTACGTGCCGTCGCCCTGCCGCACATCCAGGATGCGGATCAGTGACAGGGCGCGCACGGCCTCCCGCAGGGAGTTGCGGGAGAGGCCCAGTTCGGCGGCGAGTTCGCTCTCCTTGGGCAGCCGGTCCCCGGGACGCAGCGCGCCGGAGACGATCATTCCCTTGATTTTCTCGATCGCCTCATCGGTGACTGCCATGGCCGGCCTTCCTGTTGCTCAGACGTCCGATGTATCACGTGCATTATGCGGGTTCAGCAGGCTGAACGGGAGGGAAATCCACAGCTCAGGCAAGTGCTTCGAGCTCCGCGAGCACGGCGTCCTCGTCCAGCGTGCCCAGTGTCCGGTTCCGCATCAGCACCCGGCCGTCCACCACCGTGTCCCGTACGTCCGCCGAGTGCGCGGCGTACGCGAGGGTCGACCACGGGTCGTGCAGCGGCCGCAGATGCGGCGCGTCCAGGTCGAGCACGACGAGATCGGCCCGCTTCCCGGCCTCGAGCGAGCCCAGGTGATCACCCAGGCCCAGCGCCCGCGCGCCCTCGATCGTCGCCATCCGTACGGCCTGTTCGGCGCCGACCGCCGTGGGGTCGCCGCCCGCCTTGTGGACGAGAGCCGCCTGCCGTACGGCGCCCAGCACGTCCAGCGTGTTGGAGCTGACGGCGCCGTCCGTGCCCAGGCCGACGGTCACACCCGCGCTCAACAGCCGTGGCACCGGCGCGATTCCGCAGCCCAACTTCAGGTTGGACACCGGACAGTGCGCGACCGACGTGCCCGTGCGGGCCAGTGCCGCGATCTCCGGGCCGGTCAGGTCCACGGCGTGCGCGAGCAGCAGATCGGGACCGAGCAGCCCCAGCGAGTCGAGCAACTCCACAGGGCGCTTGCCGTACTTGACCTCGACGGTGGCGACCTCGGTCGGGTTCTCCGCCGCGTGGATGTGCAGCAGCGCGCCGAACTCCCGTGCCAGGGCGGCGATTTCGACGAGCTGGTCGGGGGCCAGGGTGTAGGTCGAGTGCGCGAAGAGGATCGGCCGCAGGCCGGGGCGTGCCTCGCCCTGGGCCACCAAGTCCCTTCGGGCCCAGTCCAGTCGGTCCTCGTAGGCGATACGGTCCGGCGGTGCCGGTACGTCCATGAAGGTGGGCCCGGTGTGCAGTCGCCAGCCCGTCTCGCGGGCCGCCTGCTCGGCGGCCTCGTGGAACCAGTACATGTCGAGCGCCGAGGTCACCCCGGCCCGTACGCTCTCGGCCACCGCGAGCCGCACCGCCGCCGCCACGTTCTTCGGCGTCAGCAGTTCGGCCTCCCACTTCAACACCCGTTCCAGGAAGCCCTGGAGAGTGACGTCGTCGGCGCGACCGCGCAGCAGCGTCATCGCGAGATGCGTGTGCGTGTTGATCAGCCCGGGCAGGACGAGACAGCCCGAGGCGTCAATGGATTCCGTGGCCGTGAACCGAGTTGTCAGCTCCGCGGCCGGTCCTACGGCGACGATCTCGCCCTCGTGGACGGCAACTGCCCCGTCCCGTACGACCGTTCCGGCCTCGTCGACGGTGAGTACGTCCCCGCCGTGCACCAACAGGTCGATGCTCACGGTGCTCATACCGTCGACTCCTCGGCCTCGGCGAGCAGTCGGAGCGCCTCCAGGGAAACGACCGCACCGCGCTCGACACCGGCCGCGACGACCTCCCGATGCGGGTCGTACCCGCCGGTGGCGTCCTCGTCGACGAGTTCATCGGCGTTGGCACCGTCGATGACGAGCACCCCGCCCGCGACGAGACCGCGCAGCGAGGCCGTCACCAGCAGTGCCGACAGCTCCATCTCGATCGCCGCGAGCCCGGCGCCGTCGTAGGAGAAGAGGGGGAGGAGGCCGGGCTGGAAGGCGGCCCGCGTCCAGACGATGCCGCGGTGGTGCGGGGCGTCGGCCTCGCGGGCCGCGCGCTGGAGGGCGAGGACGGCCTCGGGGGAGGAGACGGCCGGGTACTCCGGGGGCAGCAACTGCTGGGTGACGCCGTCGTCGCGTACGGCCGCTTCCGCGATGACGAGGTCGCCGTCGTCGATGCCGGGCTTCATCGCGCCCGCCGTGCCGAAGCGCAGGAAGGTGCGGACCCCCGCGTCCGCCAGTTCCTGGAACAGCAGGATCGCGCCCGGTCCACCCACCCCGTGCGAGGCGACGGTGACCGGCAGGCCCTTCCAACTCCCGCTGAACACACGGTATTCGCGGTGGTACGACACCTCCTCGGCACCGTCCAGCAGCGCGGCGACGGCGGCGGCGCGCGCCGGGTCGCCGACGACGACCGCGTGCGCGGGAAGTCCGGTGCGCGGTATGCGCGTGATGGGCAACAGGTCCTGCGTCATGTGGTGGCTCCGGAAGGGGAGTTGACGGTACGGCGACGGCGGCGGGCCGTCGAGAGGAAGAGGGCGACGAGGGTCACGACGTACGGCGCGGCATCCGTGGCCTGCTGGGGCAGGCCGACGCCCTGGAGGCGGAAGCCGGCGGCCTCGGCGAGACCGAAGAGCAGCGCGGCGAGCAGCACGCCGACCGGTGCCGCGCGCCCGAGCATGACCGCTACTACGGCGATCCAGCCCCGGCCCGCCGTCATGTTCTCGGAGAACAACGTGACGTTGCCGAGCGCGAGTTGGGCTCCCGCGAGCCCGCACAGGATCCCGGAGATCAGCACCGCCGCGTACTTGTACTTCGCCGGGCTCACCCCGAGCGTGGCCGCCGCGTCCGGCGCCTCGCCGACCCCGCGCAGCCGCAGCCCCCACACACTCCGGGACAGCATCAGCGCGGCCACCGCGACCGCGACGAACGCCAGATACGCGAGCGGGGTGAAGCCACCGATCAACGGCAGCCCGGCGAGTGACGGATCGTCGAAAGTGCCCTGCACACCGAAGACCGTACGCAGCAGGAAGCTGGTCAGGCCAACTGCCAGGAGATTCATGGCGATTCCGAGAACCACCGCGTCCCCGCGCAGAGTTACCGCGCCCACGGCGAGGATCAGCGAGTACGCGGCTGCCGCGAGGGCGGCGGCGAGCACACCCAGCCAGGCGCTGCCCGTGAACCAGCTCGTGGCCACCGACGTGAAGCAGCCCATCAGCATCATGCCTTCGAGGCCGATGTTGAAGACGCCCGCACGCTCGCACAGGGCACCGCCGAGCGCGGCCAGCAGGATGGGGGTCAGCGCGCGCAGCGCCGACATCAGCAGGTCGGAGTCGAAGAACATCAGACGGCCCCGATTTCCCGAGAGGTTTCCTGAGAACCTTCGTGCGGGTTCTCCTGAGCACGTCTCCTGAACCACCCGGTGGGGAAGCGCAGTCGGGCCGCCAGGAACACGATCACGATGGCCTGGAGCACCTGCGTCAGCTCGCGCGGCACCTCGGTCGTCCGCTCCATCGCCAGGCCCCCGACCGCGAGGACGGCGAAGAAGAAGGAGGCGACGACCGTGCCGAGCGGCGCGGCCGCGGCGAGCAAGGCCGCCGTAAGTCCCGTCCAGGTGTAGCCGGGTGCGGTGAGCGAGCCGTCGACGAAGCGGTACGGGAAGCTCAACACCCCGATGGCGCCCACGAGTCCGGCCAGCGCGCCGGACACGGACATCAACTTGAGGGTCAGGCCCCGGCGTTCGACGCCGGCGTACGCGGCGAAACGGGAGTTGAGGCCGGTCATGCGGATCTCGTAGCCGAACGCCGTGCGCTTGTCGGTGAACCAGTAGGCGGCTGCCGCGAGGACCACCAGGACGAGCCCGATGGTGACCGTCGAGTCGCCGAACGCGGGCAGTGCCACGCCGTCCGGCATCGCCCGGGTCTGGGGGAGGCTGGAGCCGGGTTCCTTGAGCGGGTAGCGCGCCAGGTAGGAGGCGAGCGAGACCGCCGGGTAGCTCAGCAGCAGGCTGCTGACCAGGAGCGGAACGCCGAGGCGGTTCTCGCAGAGGGCGGCCAGGGCAGCGTATGCGGCGCCCGCCGCCATGCCCGCGAGCAGCGCCAGGGTGACGGTGAGCGGTGCGGGCAGCGGCGAGTAGAGGCCGGTCACGGCCGCCGTGATGCCGCCGAGGACCATCTGTCCGTCGCCGCCGAGGTTGATCAGCCCGGCGCGCAGCGGGATCGCCAGCGCGAGCGCCATGCCGAGCACGCTGGTGCCGGTGCTCAGCGTGGAGCCGATGCCGTCCGCGCCGAGCGAGCCGGTGAGGACGGCGCTGTACGCCGTGAACGGGTCCGCGCCGGTGCCGACGAGGAACAGGGCGCCGATGACCAGGCCCGCGAGCACGGAGAAGGTGATGGGGGAGCGCAACACCCCTGATATGCGCTGTATCTGAGTGTGCGTCATGTCAGTCGACGGCCTCCGTCGGCACTGCGGTCCCGCCCGCCATGGCGAGTCCCAGCGCCCGTTCGTCCGCCTCGTCCTTCGTGTACGTCGCCGTGACCCGGCCCTCGTACATGACCAGGACCCGGTCCGCGAGCCCTCGGATCTCGCTCAGTTCGGCCGAGACGAGGAGGACGGCGTGACCGGCGTCGCGGTAGGCGACGATCTGGTCGTGGATGTTCTGGATGGCGCCGATGTCGACCCCGCGCGTGGGCTGCTCGACGAGCAACAGCGGTGCCTCGTGGGCGAGTTCGCGGCCGATCAGCAGCTTCTGGAGATTGCCGCCGGACAGCGCGGAGGCGGGCACCTCGGGGGTGGCCGCCTTGATGCCGAAGCGCTCGATCAGCCGCCCGGCGTGGGCGCGTACGGAGGCGGGCGGCAGAAGTCCCTTGGTGGACAGGGACGTTCGGTGATGACCCATCGCGAGGTTGTCCGCGACGGACGCCGCCGGTGCCGTACCGACCGCGTGCCGGTCCTCCGGGACGTAGGCGAGACCCTGCGCACGGCGCTCGGTGGCCGACACGTGGGTGATGTCCCGGCCCTTCAGCGTGACCCGCCCGGAGGCGACCGGCCGTAGCCCGGCCAGGGCCTCGATCAGTTCGCTCTGGCCGTTGCCCGCGACGCCCGCGATGCCGACGATCTCCCCGGCGTGGACGGCGAGTCCCACATCGTGGACGGCGTCCGTGGTGAGGGCTCTCACGTCCAGGACCACGTCACCGGGTGTCCCGGCCGCGTGGACGCGGTCCAGTTCGACCGCGCGGCCGGTCATCGCGGCCGCGATCTCGTCGGCGGAGGTGTCCGCGGTGACCAGGCGGGCGACCACCCGGCCGTCCCGCAGCACGGTCACGTTGTCGCTGCCTTCGAGGACCTCGCGCAGCTTGTGGGTGACAAGGATCACCGTGCGGCCCTGCGCGGCCAGCGACTTGAGGACCGCGAAGAGGGCGTCCGCCTCGGCCGGTGTGAGCACGGCGGTCGGCTCGTCGAGGATCAGCGTGCGGGCGCCGCGATGCAGCAGCTTGAGGATCTCCACGCGCTGACGCAGCCCCACCGGCAGGTCGCCGACCCGGGCGTCCGGATCGACGGCGAGCCCGTGCTCCTCGGCCAGCTCCCGCACCCGGCGGCGGGCCGCGGCCCGGTCCACCAGGCCGAAACGGCGCGGCTCGGCGGCGTAGACGACGTTCTCGGCGACCGTCAGCGAGTCGAACAGCTTGAAGCTCTGGTGGACCATGCCGAGCCCGGCGGCCATCGCCGCGCTCGGGTCGCCGAAGGCCACCTCGCGGCCGTCGATCCGGACGGACCCGGCGTCGGCGCGCTCCATGCCGTAGAGGATCGACATGAGGGTGGACTTGCCGGCGCCGTTCTCGCCCATGAGGGCGTGGATCTCGCCGCGGTGGACGGTCAGGTCGACGGCGTCGTTGGCGAGCGTGCCGGGGAACCGCTTGGTGATTCCCCGGAGCTCGACCGCCGGGTCAACTGGCGGCCGGGTCATCGACCTTGAGCTTCCCGGAGACGATCTGGTCGCGCAGCGCCTTCACCTTCGCGAGGACGTCCTTGTGCTGGGCGATCACGCACTTCGACGAGTCGACGCCCGCCTCAAGACCGGTGAGGCTGATGCCGCCCTCCTTCAGGCCGTACGACACCGAGGTGCCGGTCTTGCCCGCGAGGACCTGCTCGACGCCCTTCTCCACGGCGACGTCCGTCTTCTTGATCACGTTGTCGACGACCGTGCCGGGGGAGGAGACGCACTGGTTGACGTCGACGCCGTACGCGAACGCGCCCTTGGCCTTCGCGGCCTCGAAGACGCCGTAGTTGCCGGCCGCCGCTGCCGCCATGATCTGGTCGGTGCCCTTGGAGAGAAGGGAGTTGGCCTGCTCCTTGGCGCGCGCCGAGTCGTCGAACGGGGACTGGCCGCCCACGAAGCGCGTCGACGCGGACGTCTTGGCGGCGACCTTCTTGGCACCGGCCGCGAACGGGTCGCTGTAGCGCCGGAACTGGGGCGTGTCGAGCACGTCCACCGCGCCGACCTTGCCGCTCTTGCTGAGCAACCCGGCCTCGGCGCCCGCGAGATAGACACCCTCGTGCTCACGGAACACCGCGCAGGTGACGTTCTTAAACGTCTTCGTCGTGCACGCGTCGATCATCAGGAACTGCTGCTTCGGGTGCGCCTTCGCCTGCTGCGCGACGATGTCCGCGAACTCGAAGCCGACCAGCACGATCACGCTCGGGCTCGCGTCCACGGCGGCCTGCACGTTCTGCTGCTGGGACGCGGTGTCCGTCGACTCGTAGACCTTCTCGGTGCCGTCGTGCGTCTTCGCCGCGGCCTTCACACCGGTGACGGCGAGCTTCAGGAACTCGTTCTGCCCGACCGCGTCCGGCGTGACCAGCGTGAACGACTTCCCGCTCCCGCCGCTCGCGCTGTCCGAGGCGTCGGTCTTCGCGGCGGCGTTGCAGGCCGTGGCGGCGGTGACCATGAGCGTGGTGGCGGCGACGAGCTGGAGCGTACGACGTGATCTGCGGAGCATGGGGACCTTCCGGGGTACGGCAAGGCGCGCTCCGGCGGGAGCGCGTGCGACCAGATGGTGAGACGGGAGGAGACGAGGGGTGGACGCGAGAGGGACAGGTCAGCGTCGACAGCAGTCGCTCGCGCAGCGGCCGTGATCGAGGAAACGGCGCATGGTGAGCAGCACACGTCCTCCTTCGTCTCGGCCTTCGGGCTGCGGGTGCTGGACTTTAACATTCGTTTTGAGACACCTGCTCGACTGTCTCGAACTGTGGTTCTTCCTGGTCATGTACGGTGTCCGACACCATCGGAACAGCAGGAGTGTCCCGTTATGCCCCAGGAACTGCGCGCGGTCGACTGGACCGGAACCGGTCTCGCGCTCATCGACCAGACCCTCCTCCCGCACCGCAACGAGACGATGGCTGTCCACGATGTGGACACCCTGGTCGACGCGATCCAGCGCCTCGTGGTGCGCGGGGCGCCCGCGATCGGAGCGGCGGGCGCGTACGGCGTCGCGCTCGCGCTCATCGAGGGCGAGCGGAAGGGCTGGACCGAGGCCGAGACGCGCGCGGCGGTCGCCCGCGTCCGCGAGGCCCGGCCCACCGCGGTCAACCTCATGGTGTGCGTGGACCGGGTCATGACCCGCTTCGACGAGGGCCTCGAAGCGGTCCTCGAAGAGGCCGCCGCCGTCCAGCGCGAGGACGTCGCCGCCAACCGCGCGATGGGCGCGTTCGGCGCCGACTGGCTGCTCGAAAGGCTCCAACAGGTGGGCGTGGAGCGGCCGTTGAGGCTCCTGACGCACTGCAACACGGGCGCGCTGGCCACGGCCGGCTGGGGCACGGCACTCGGCGTCATCCGCGAACTGCACGCGCGTGGCCTGGTGGAGGTCGTCTACGCCGACGAGACGCGCCCCCTGCTCCAGGGATCACGCCTCACCGCCTGGGAGTTGGTCCAGGAGGGCATCCCGCACTACGTCCAGGCCGACGGCGCCGCCGTCGGCACCATCCTGCGCGGCGAGGTCGACGCGGCCATCGTCGGCGCGGACCGCATCGCGGCCAACGGCGACACCGCGAACAAGGTCGGCACGGTGGGCGTCGCCCTGGCCTGCGCGGACGCCGGCATCCCGTTCCTGGTGGCGGCCCCCACGACCACCGTCGACCTCTCCACCGAGACCGGCGCCGACATCCACATCGAACTCCGGGGCGAGTCCGAGGTGTTGGAGTGGTCGGGAGTACGAACAGCTCCCGCCGAGTCGCGGGGCCACAACCCCGCCTTCGACGTGACCCCGGGCCGCCTGATCACCGGACTGGTCACGGAGCGGGGCGTGTTGGAGGTATCGGCAGGCGAACTTCCAGGCGACCGCCTGAAGTAGTAGTGCTGGCGAGCCCCCGCGCCCCTGCTTTTGGCTTTTAGGGGCGCGGGGCTGTGTCGATTTGCGGCTCCGCAGCGGGCGCGACCAGCCCCCACCGGCCGGGCACTGTGACTACAACGCTCAACGCTGCGTCAGTTCCAACTCCAGCAACCACTCCACCACTTCAGTGTGATGCCGAGCCTGCCGAGCATCCGCACCCCACACATACAACCCATGCCCGGCGACAACGACGGCCGGCATCCGAGGATCCCGAGCCGCCTCCAGCCGATCCCCAAGCACCTTCATGTCCTGGCTGTTGACGATGACAGGCAAGGTCACCTCGACATCGTGCGCAGGCTGCCCGACACCCTTGAGCATCTCGACGTCCTTGAACACGATCCCGCCCGGTTCACGCCGCCCCATGGCAACGGACGCAACGGTGTGCACATGGACGACCGCCCCCGCACCGGTCAACGCGGCAACGCGAGCGTGGAGTTCGGCCTCGGCGGACGGCTTCCCGCCCCGCACGGCCGCACCGTCCCCGTCCACCAACACCACGTCGGCGGCCGTGAGTTCACCCTTGTCGTGCCCGCTGGCCGTCACCGCCAGCCGCAGCGGATCCCGGCCCACCACCACGGACAAATTGCCGGACGTCCCCCGCATCCAGCCGAACGAGGCGAACCGAGCGGATTCGGCGGCGAGTTGAGCCCCCGCCTCCTTCAGGTCGAGGTCAGTGATCTCGCTGGTCACGTGGTGCTCCTTGAACTGGTGATGCCGATCTCGTCGAACGCCCCCGCCTGTGCGTGGTCGCCGACGCCTTGCTCGAAGTACGGTTCCCCGGGCCGCCGTACACCGACCGCGTGCCAGCCCGCGGCCACGGCCGCGTCCAGCTCGCCGGGCCGGTCGGAGAGGAAGAGCAGCCGGGACGGCTCGACGCCGGTCGCGTCCGCGATACGGCGGTACGACTCCGGGTCCTGCTTGGGGCCGGCGTTCTCCGTGTCGTAGAGACCGGAGACCAGCGGCAGGAGGTCGCCCTCCGGGCTGGACGTGAACCACGCGCGCTGCGCGGCCACCGAGCCGGACGAGTAGACGTACAGCCGCAGGCCCGCCGTGTGCCAGGCGCGCAGGGCCGGTACGACGTCGTCGTAGAAGTGCGAGACGAGGTCGCCGCGGGCGAAGCCCTCGGACCAGATGATGCCCTGGAGGGTCTTGAGGGGGGTGGCCTTACGGTCCTCGTCGAGCCAGGTGTTGAGGGTCTTCTCGATCTGTACGGCGTCGGCGTCCGGGGCGCCGGTCAGTTCGCGCACCTGCGCGACCGCCCGGGCCACCGCCGGATCGTCGCTCCGCTCGGCGAGCAGCGCCGCGAAGCGCGAGCGGGAGTACGGGTAGAGCACGTCGACGACGAAACCCGTGGCGCTCGTGGTGCCCTCGATGTCGAGCACCACGGCGTCCACGGCGAACTGCAAGGTCACGCGGCGGCCTTGTCCCGCTGGAAGCCCGCGTCGATCGTGTCGTAGTCGGGGAAGCGCGAGGCGATGGTCGAGCCGGTGAAGTTGCCGACCCAGCCGTCCTCCTCGTGGAAGAAGCGGATCGCGGTGAAAGCGGGCCTGGTGCCCATGTCGAACCAGTGGGTGGTGCCGCGCGGGACGCCGATCAGGTCGCCCTTCTCGCAGTAGACGGCGTTCACCTCGCCGTTGACGTGCAGGTAGAAGATGCCGGAGCCGGAGACGAAGAAGCGGACCTCGTCATCGTCGTCGTGCGTGTGCTCCTGGAGGAACTTCGCGCGCGCGCCCGCCGCCTTCGCCGGGTACTCCGGGTCGTCGCTGGGGTGCAGGCCGAGGACGTCGACCGTGGTGAAGCCCTCTTCGGCGTTGAGCTTGTCGATCTCCGGGCCGTACGCGGCGAACACGGTGTCGCTGTCGGCGTCGGCCGGGACGTCCTCACGGATCGGCCACTGCTCGAAGCGCACGCCGATCGGGGCGAGCGCGGCGGCGATCTCGACGGGGTCGGCGGTACGGCGCACGAGGGTCTCCGGGCCGGACTCGGCCCAGGTGGTGAGCAGCGTCATGGGAACAACTCCGAAAGGTGGGAGGGATGTCCGGATGCTGGGACGAGCACCGGACGGGTGGGGGAGGCGAAGAAGGTGCGGCGGGGCGACGGCGGCGGACAGCCGGTCAGCCCGGACAGCGCACGTCGGGACAGCACCGCATGCAGCTCACGGGGGGTGTCGTCGCGCGTGGTGTCTTCATCGGGGCCTCACTGTGCCGGGTCGGGAGCCGGTTCCGTGATGGTAACCGCCGTCGGTGAACGGACCGGGTGTGACGTAGTCGTTGTCTCATCTGTTGAGAAACCGCTTCCATCCCTTTGACCAATGGCCGAAAACGTTCTCATGATCTCCTTATGAAGACGCTGCTGCTCGTGCGGCGGCTGTACGTGGACTTGCTCCGGTCGACCACAGCCAGCTGTCGCTGACCACATCCGGAGCCCCCGCGAGCCCTTGTGCCGTGGGCCCGTCACCCTGCCGTGGTGGCTGATTCCTTTCCCTCGCTCCGGGGCGCGCACGCCCGTTCTTCACCCCTTCTGCACCACCTTGCACCAGGAGCCCCTCATGTCCCGTACCCGCGTCCCCCTCGCCGCGCTCTCGCTGGCCTCCGTCTCCGCCCTCCTCCTGGCGGGCTGCTCGCAGTCCACGGACGCCTCGAAGAGCAGCGACGACACGGCAGCCTCGGCCTCGGCGGCCACGGGCAAGAAGCCGGCCCCCTTCAGCAAGGGCACGGTCAAGGTGGCGCTCGTGCGGCAGAGCGGCGCCGGCGACTACTTCGAGCAGTGGGGCAACGGCGCGAAGGCGCAGGCCAAGGCGCTCGGCATCGACCTGACGGTGTACGACGCCCAGGCCGACAACGCCAAGCAGGCCACCGACCTGTCCTCGGCGATCAACTCCGGCGCGCAGGCGATCATCGTCGACCACGGCTTCCCCTCGACGATCCAGCCCGAGATCGACCAGGCCGTGAAGAAGGGCATCAAGGTCGTCGTCTACGACGTCGACCAGACCAACAAGGCCGTGATCAGCACCGAGCAGGACGACGCCAGCATGGCGAAGGCCGTCCTCGACGTGATGGCCAAGACGGTCGGCAAGAACGCCAAGGTCGGCTACGTCAACGTGGCCGGCTACGCGGCCCTCGACAAGCGCAACTCCGTCTGGAAGACCGCGGTCGACGCCAACGGCTGGAAGCAGCAGTTCAAGGTCGGCAAGGTCACCGACTCCACGGCCACGGACAACGTGCCGCTGGTCTCCGCCGCGCTGACCCAACACTCCGACGTGGCAGGGGTGTTCGCCCCCTACGACGAGCTGGCGAAGGGCACCGTCCTCGCCGTGCAGAACAAGAAGCTCCAGAGCAAGGTGAAGGTCTTCGGCGCGGACGTCTCCAACGCCGACATCCAGAACATGACCGCCGCGGGCAGCCCGTGGGTCGCCACGGCCGGCACGGACCCGTCGGCGGTCGGCGCGGCCGTCGTCCGTACGGCGGCGCTTGAGCTGGCGGGCCAGTTGAACAAGACCTCGGTCGACTTCCCGGCCGTCGCCATCACCCAGGACTTCCTGCGCAAGAACAAGATCGAGAACATGGACCAGCTGCGCGCGGCCCTGCCCGCCCTGAACCTCTCCAAGGTGAGCACCGCGGACTGGATCCCCAATGTCGCCCACTGACAAGGCGGTCGACGTGGCGGCCGTCGACGCCGCGGTCTCGCTCCGCGATGTCAGCATGGCCTTCGGCGGCAAGACGGTGCTGGCCTCCGTCTCGCTGGACATCGCACCGGGCAGCGTGGTCGCGCTGCTCGGCGCGAACGGCGCGGGCAAGTCCACGCTGATCAAGATCCTGTCGGGCGTGCACACGGACCACGGCGGGGAGGTGCGGGTCGCCGGGGAACCCGCAGCTCTCCAATCTCCGTCGGCCGCCCGGCAGTTGGGCATCCAGACGGTCCACCAGCGGATCGGCGAGGGCATCGTGCCCGGCCTCACGGTCGCCGAGAACCTGGTCTTCGAGGAGTTGGCCCAGCGCCGCGGCAACCCGTTCCTGAACGGCCGCCGCGTCCTGGCCCGCGCCCGCGAGATCCAGGCCGGTCTCGAACTGGACTGGAGCGACGCCGTGTTGCGCCGTGACGTCACCGAACTGGGCATCTCCGACCGCCAGTTGCTCATCCTGGCCCGCGCGCTCGCCACCCGCCCCCGGCTGCTCATCCTCGACGAACCGACCTCGGCACTCTCCGCCGCCGAGGCCGAGCGGCTCTTCGCCCTCGTCGAGAAGATGCGCGACGACGGCATCGCGGTCCTCTACGTCTCCCACCGCCTCGGTGAGATCGACGCCCTCGCCGACCGCCTGGTCGTCCTGCGGGACGGCGGTCTCACCGACGACCAGGTCAAGCCCTTCGACTGGGACAGCGCCCTGCGCGCGATGCTCGCCCAGGCCCACGAGGCGACGAGCGCCCGCCCGCAGCGCAGCGGCGAGCACGGGGACGTCGTCCTCGCCCTGCACGGCGTCCACCTCTTCGAGGGCCGCACCCCTCTCGACCTGGACCTGCGCGCCGGTGAAGTCACCGGCGTCGTAGGCCTGTTGGGCGCCGGCAAGACGGAACTCGCCCGGGGCCTGTTCGGCGCCGAGCCCTTCCCCACCGGCACGGTCGAACTAGACGGCAAGCCCTACGCACCCCGCCGCCCGTCCGACGCCATCCGCGCCGGCGTCCACCTCGTCCCCGAGGACCGGCACGCCGACGCGCTCGTCCCCGGCTGGTCGGTGGCCCAGAACATCTCGCTGCCGTTCCTCAAGTCCCTGTCCCGGGCAGGGCTCGTGAACACGGCGAAGGAGGACGCCCTCGGCCGCGAGACCATCGACGCCCTCGGCGTCGTCGCCCGCGACGAACACAGCACGGTCGAGGAGCTCTCCGGCGGCAACCAGCAGAAGGTCGTCGTCGGCCGCTGGCTCGCCGAGACCCCCCGCGTCCTCATCCTGGACGAGCCGTTCCGAGGCGTGGACATCGGCGCCCGCCGCGACATCGGCCGCCGTGCGCGTGCGCTGGCCGCCGAGGGTGCGGCCGTGCTTGTCCTCTCCGCGGATGTGGACGAGGTCCTGGAGATCGCCGACCGGGTTGTCGTCCTGGCGGCGGGCGAGGTCCATCTCGACGCGTACGGCGAGGACGCGGAACGCGACCGCGTGATCCAGACGATCTCGGCGTCCGTGTGATGGGGGCGGACCGGTCCGGCGGTGTGCGTCCGATGCCGGTGGATCCGATCGGTGGTGTGTGGGTGAGGCTGGTGGATGCGTTCGGCGGTGTCCGCGTGAGGTCGGCGGATCTCTTCGGCCGCGTCCGCGAGTTGCCGTGGGACCCATCCGGCGGTGTCAGCGAGACGCCGGCAGACCGGTCCGGCGGTGTCCGTCCGAATCCGGGAGATCCGTTCGGCGGCGTCTGCGTGAGGCCTGCCGACGAGCCCGGCGGCGCCCCTGTGATTCCGGCCGACCAATTCGGCGGTGTCCGCGTGACCCCGGCCGACCAGCCCGGCGCCGTTCCCATGATCCCCGTAGACCAATCCGGCGGCGTCCGCGCGCTGCCCGCCCCGTACGAAGCCACGGCAGGAAGTGCGTCATGACCACCACCCAGAGCTCCGAGGCCGCGCCGAAGGCGGTGGCTCAGCCGGCTGTCTCGACCGTCGTGCTCGTCCAGAACGCCGTCATCAAGTACGGGTTCATCTTCGTCACGGTCGCGCTCTTCCTGTACTTCGCGCTGAGCGAGGGCTCCTTCCGGGAGTCGGCGACGCTGCTCGACACCCTGCGGTACGTGTCCGTCGCCGCGATCCTCGGTCTCGGCGTCACGCTCACCATGGCCGTCGGCGGAATGGACATGTCCGTCGGCGCGGTCGCCGGGCTCGGGGTCACCGTCGCCGCGAAGACGATGGTGACGTACAACCAGGTCGGCACGGTCGCGATCATCGCCGTGATCGCGGCGGGCGCGCTGGCCGGGCTGCTGAACGCGCTGCTGATCGTGGTCATGAAGATCCCCGACATGCTGGCCACCCTCGGGACCATGTTCGTCATCCAGGGCACCAAACTCATCCTGGTCGACGGCCAGTCCATCTCCGCCGGCATGACCCAGTCCGACGGCAGCACCGCCCCCGGCAAGTTCACCGACGGCTTCCTGCGCATCGACCGCGGCACCATGCTCGGCATCCCCATCTCCGTGCTGATCTTCGGCGCGCTGACCGTCGTGGCGTGGGTCTTCCTGGCCCGTACCCGCTGGGGCCGCGTGCTGTACGCCATTGGCGCCAACCCCGAGGCCTCCCGCCTGGCCGGCATCCGCGTCGGCGCGTACCGGGCCCTCGCCTACGTCCTCTCCGGCGTCCTCGCCTCGATCGGCGGCCTGATCCTGGCGTCCCGGATCGGCCAGGGCGACGTGTCCGCCGGTACTTCGCAGTTGCTGGAAGCCGTAGCTGTCGCGCTGGTCGGTACGTCGGTCCTCGGCCGGGGCCGCCCGAACGTCTGGGGCACGGCACTCGGCGCCGTCCTCATCGGCATCATCACCACCGGTCTGACCATCAAGGGCCTGCCGTACTACACCCAGGACGTCGTCGAGGGCGCGGTCCTCATCCTCGCCCTGGTCTTCAGCTTCACCCTGTCCAAGCGCCGCACCGCATAAGGAAGTTCGAGGAGTTCGTACGATGGGCTACCGCATCCTGGAGACCGACGACATCCCGGCGTACCTGCACGAGCGCGGCCACTGGGCGGACGTGACCGACATCCACGTCCGCGAGGTGTCGGACGGCAACATGAACCGGGTGTTCCTCGCCTCCAGCGCCGACGGCACCCACAGCCTCGCCGTCAAGCAGGCGCTGCCCTGGGTGCGGGTCGCCGGTCCCTCCTGGCCGATGAGCCCCGAGCGCGCCGACGCCGAGGCCCGGGCGTACGAGCAGGTCGCGCGCGTCGCCCCCGACAAGATCCCGGTGATCCACGGCTACGACGCCGACAACTACGCCCTCGTCATGGAGGACATGTCCGACCTGGCGGTCCTGCGCACGGTCCTCAACGAGGGCGCGTCGTACGGCCCGGACACCTCGGCGCGGATCGGCGAGTTCGTCGCCCAACTCGCCTTCGCGACCAGCGACTTCGGCATGGCGTCAGCCGACCGCAAGGCGCTGATCGCGACCTCGGTGAGCCCCGAGCTGTGCAAGATCACCGAGGACGTGGTGCTCTCCGAGCCGTACATCGAGCACGAACACAACCACTGGCTCCCGGAGTTGACCGACCTCGCCGCCGAGTTCCGCGCGGACGCCCGGCTGCGCACGGAGGTCGCCGACCTCCGGTACACCTTCATGACCAGCGCGCAGGCCCTCCTCCACGGCGACCTGCACACCGGCAGTGTCATGGTCGGCGAGCGCGAAGGCGTCCCCGTGGTACGGGTCTTCGACCCCGAGTTCTCCTTCGTCGGCCCGATCGGCTACGACCTCGGCCTGTACTGGGCCAACGTCCTGGTGTCGGAGGAACGGGCCCGCGAGCTGGGCACGTTGTCCGACCACGGCGACCAACTCCGGCTCTCCTGGGCGGCGTTCGAGACCGAGTTCCGCCGCCTCTGGCCCACCCGTGTCGACACCTTCTTCGACGACGCCTTCCTCGACCGCTTCCTCTCCCGCGTCTGGACCGACTCGGTCGGCTACGCCGGCACGGAGATCGTCCGCCGCGTCATCGGCTTCGCCCACCTGACCGACCTGACGACGCTGCCGGATCCGGTACCGGCGTCCCGGCGGGCACTGCTGCTCGGTCGTGAACTGATCGTGCGGCGCGAGGAGTTGACGTCACCGGAGCACATCCGGGCGCTTGTCTGAGAGGCGTCACTCCGCTGAGAGACGTCACTCCGCGTCGAACCACTCCTTGCCGGCCGCCCAGTGCGCCACCCAGCCGGCGAACCCCGGCGCGGAGGTCGTGAACCCGAACTCCGCGCCGAACGGCATGGCGCCCACATCGGTGACGTGCCAGACGTGCCCCCGCTGGGGGCCGGTGACGACCAGGTGCCAGTTCATCGCGCAGCCGTCGGTCCCGAGCACGATCGAGCCGTGGTTGAGGACCTGCCCGACGACCGCGTCCGGGTCCTCGTAGGGCCCGTCGTCCTCCTCCCACAACCACCCCGCGGCGAGCGGGAACGGCTTGCCCAGGTCCCGGTCCTCCGCGCCGTCGCCCCAGTCGTCCGGCAACTCGGCCAGCCCCACCAGCCCGTACTCCGGCGGCCCTTGGAACGACCCGTCGGACATCTCCGCCACGAACGTCCGGTACGGCTCCGGCAGCACCACCCCGTGCTCCGCCTCGAACGCGCGCACCGCGTCCCAGCCGAGCGCCGACTCGCCGCCGTCGTCCACGCCGAACGCCGCCCGCAGCACGGCGAGTTCATCGGCGGAGGCCTGATCGTTGTTCATACGCCCATGAAAACACCCGGCACTGACAAGCGGGCACGCCAAAGGGGCGGCTCCCGCCCGGGAACCGCCCCTGTCACGCCGTAGCGCCTACTTCTTGTCGAGCAGGTCCTGGACCTTGCTCCGCACCTCGTCCGTGGCCAGGCCGCGGATCGTCAGGGTGGTGCGGCGGCGCAGGACGTCGTCCTGGGTCTCGGCCCACTCGTGGTCGCGGGCGTAGACGACCTGGGCCCAGATCTCGGGGGCGTCGGGGTGGACGCGCTGGCCCAACTCCGGGTTCTCGTTGGCGAGTCGGGCGATGTCGAAGGCCAGCGAGCCGTAGTGCGTGGCCAGGTGCTTCGCCGTGTCGGCCGCCATGCGCGGGCCCGGCGCCGGGTTGTCGACGAGGAGGCGGTGGGCGACCGCGCGCGGGTTGGCGACACCCGGCAGCGGGAGCTTCTTCGGGAGGGAGGAGATCGGCTCGAAGTCCTCGCCGAGCGGGCGGCCGGGGAGGGCCTCCAGCTTCTGCATGACCGTACGGCCGATGTGCCGGAAGGTCGTCCACTTGCCGCCCGCGACGGACAGCATGCCACCCTTGCCCTCGGTCACCACGGTCTCGCGCTTGGCCTTCGCCGTGCTGCCGGGGCCACCGGGCAGCACGCGCAGACCGGCGAAGGAGTACGTGATCAGGTCGCGGGAGAGCTGCTGGTCGCGGACCGAGAACGCGGCCTCGTCCAGGATCTGGGATATGTCCTTCTCGGTGACCGAGACGTCCGCAGGGTCGCCCTCGAACTCCTCGTCGGTCGTGCCGAGCAGCAGCATGTCCTCCCAGGGGAGGGCGAACGTGATGCGGTACTTGTCGATGGGGGTGGCCAGCGCGGCCTTCCACGGAGACGTCCGCTTCAGGACCAGGTGCGCGCCCTTGGACAGGCGGATGGACGGCGCCGCGTCCGGGTCCTCCATCTTGCGCAGGTGGTCGACCCACGGGCCGGTCGCGTTGAGCACCAGGCGGGCGCTCACGCCGAACTCGTCGCCGGAGGTCGTGTCGCGCAGTTCCGCGCCGGTCACCCGGCCCTGGGTGAAGCGCAGGCCGGTGACCTCGGCGTGGTTGAGGACGACCGCGCCCGCCTCGACGGCCGCGCGGACCGTCATCAGCGCCATGCGCGCGTCGTTCATCTGGTCGTCGCCGTACACGGCCACGGCCTTGAGGTTCTGGGTGCGCAGCTCGGGCACGTCCTGCGCCGCCTTGGCGGGGGACAGGAGGTGGCCGACGCCGTCGCCGAACGCGGAGAGCGCGGAGTAGGCGAAGACGCCCGCCCCGAGCTTCGCCGCACCGTGCGGACCGCCCTTGTAGACGGGGAGGTAGAACGTGAGCGGGTTCGCCAGGTGAGGAGCCACCTGGCGGGAGACCGCACGGCGTTCGAAGTGGTTCTCCGCCACCAGCTTCACCGCGCCGGTCTGCAGGTAGCGCAGACCGCCGTGGAGAAGCTTGGAGGAGGCGGAAGAGGTGGCACCGGCGAAGTCGCCGGCGTCGACCAGGGCCACCCGCAGCCCGGACTGCGCGGCGTGCCAGGCGGTGGAGATGCCCAGGATGCCGCCGCCGATGACGAGGAGGTCGTACGTCGCCTTGGAGAGCTGCTCCCGGGTCTCGGCTCGGCTCGGGTTCGAGCCGGAGGCCGGGTGCGTACCGAGGGCAGGTACGGACTGCAGGGTGGACTGACTGGTCATGTGGGGTTCTTACTCCTCGTCCTCGAGCCAGCCCATGGTCCGCTCGACGGCCTTGAGCCAGCTCTTGTACTCACGGTCGCGCTTCTCCGCGGCCATGTTGGGGGTCCACTCGGCGGCCCGGCGCCAGTTGGCACGCAGGTCGTCGGTGCTGGTCCAGAAGCCGACGGCGAGGCCGGCGGCGTAGGCGGCACCGAGGCAGGTGGTCTCGGCGACCATGGGGCGCACCACGGGGGCGTCCACGAAGTCCGAGAGCGTCTGCATCAGCAGGTTGTTGGAGGTCATGCCACCGTCGACCTTGAGCGCGGTGAGCTCGACGCCGGAGTCCTTCGTCATGGCGTCCGTGATCTCACGGGTCTGCCAGGCGGTCGCCTCCAGGACGGCGCGCGCGAGGTGCGCCTTGGTGACGTACCGGGTCAGACCGGCGATCACACCGCGGGCGTCGGAGCGCCAGTACGGGGCGAACAGACCGGAGAAGGCCGGCACGAAGTAGGCGCCGCCGTTGTCCTCGACCGAGAGTGCGAGGGTCTCGATCTCGGCGGCGGTGGAGATGAGGCCCATCTGGTCGCGCATCCACTGCACCAGCGAACCGGTGACGGCGATCGAGCCCTCCAGGGCGTAGACCGGCGCGTCGTCGCCGATCCGGTAGCCGACCGTGGTCAGCAGGCCCGAGTAGGAGTTGATGATCTTCTCGCCGGTGTTCATCAGCATGAATGTGCCGGTGCCGTACGTGGACTTGGCCTCGCCCTCGGCGAAACAGGTCTGGCCGAACAGGGCCGCCTGCTGGTCGCCGAGCGCGGAGGCGACCGGGATGCCGCCGAGCAGCTCGCCGAGACGGCCGCCGGTGACCTCGCCGTAGACCTCGGCGGAGGAGCGGATCTCCGGGAGCATGTTCATCGGGACGCCGATGGACTCAGCGATCTTGTCGTCCCACTCCAGGGTGTGCAGGTTCATCAGCATGGTGCGGGAGGCGTTGGTGACGTCGGTGTAGTGCTTGCCGCCGTTCACACCGCCCGTCAGGTTCCAGATGACCCAGCTGTCCATGGTGCCGAAGAGGATGTCGCCCGCCGCGGCGCGCTCCCGCAGGCCCTCGACGTTGTCGAGCAGCCAGCGGGCCTTGGGGCCGGCGAAGTACGACGCGAGGGGGAGACCCGTCTCGCGGCGGAACCGGTCCTGTCCGACGTTGCGGCCCAGCTCCTTGCAGAGCGCGTCGGTGCGGGTGTCCTGCCAGACGATGGCGTTGTGGACGGGCTCACCGGTGTTCTTGTCCCAGAGCAGCGTGGTCTCGCGCTGGTTGGTGATGCCGATGGCCTTGATGTCGTCGCGGGTGATGCCGGCCTTCTCGATGGCGGAGGCGACGACCTCCTGGACGTTGGTCCAGATTTCGGTGGCGTTGTGCTCGACCCAGCCCGGCTTCGGGAAGATCTGCTCGTGCTCCTTCTGGTCGACGGAGACGATACGGCCGTCCCGGTCGAAGACGATGCAACGGCTGGAGGTCGTGCCCTGGTCGATGGCCGCGATGAACGGTCCGGCGGTGTGAGCGTCGGTCACTGTGTGCTCCTGAGGGGTTCCGTGGTCATGAGGACTGGTTCTACTGCTGCTTCAGTGCTCGGAGTTCCGGTTCTCATCCGGTTCTAAGCAAAGGCCAGGTTGTAGATACCCGCAGCGATCGCGCCGCCGATCAGCGGTCCCACGACCGGGATCCAGGCGTAGCTCCAGTCGGAGCCGCCCTTGTTCGGCAGCGGCAGGAGCGCGTGCACGATGCGCGGGCCCAGGTCACGGGCCGGGTTGATGGCGTAACCGGTCGGGCCGCCGAGCGACAGACCGATGGAGACGACCACGAACGCGGTGATCAGGGCGCCCAGGGTGCCGAGACCGTTGCCCTTGTCGTTCAGACCCTGCGTCAGGATGGCGAGGATCAGGACGACGGTGCCGATGATCTCCGTGGCGAGGTTCTGCACCACGTTGCGGACCTCAGGACCGGTGGAGAAGATGCCCAGGACCGGTCCCGCGCCCTTCTCCTCCGCCTCCACGGCCTTGGCCGTCGGCTCGCCGACGATCTCCTTGTCCGTGAGGTGGGCCTGGAACTGGCCGTAGTAGGCCACCCAGACCAGGGTCGCGCCGATCATGGCGCCGAGCAGCTGCCCGGCCCAGTAGATCGGGACGTTGTCCCAGCCACCGTCCTTGATCGCGAGAGCGAGCGTCACGGCCGGGTTGAGGTGGGCACCGGAGAGCGGTGCCGAGATGTACACGGCCGTCATGACGGCGAAACCCCACCCGAAGGCGATGGCGAGCCAGCCGGCGTTACGGGCCTTGGAGGCCTTCAGCGTGACGGCGGCGCAGACGCCACCGCCCAGCAGGATGAGCACGGCGGTACCTATGGTCTCGCCGATGAAGATGTCGGAGCTGGACACCCGCGACTCCTTTGTCCTTCGTCCAGGGAAGCCGAACCCCGGGTCCCGCCGGGGGTTCGTGCGCCCTCGGGGGTGAGAGCGATGTCGGCCTTTGGCGTTGCCACACTCTAGCGCGTATTGCCGGTAGGTGTTCGACAATGCCGACCGATGGACGGGAGTCTTGCTCCGGGGTTACAGGCGCGTCAAGAGTGCTGTTATCGAAAACACGATCGTTATTGATTGCTGTGGGCTATCGATCGCGTGATCGATGCGGACGGCAGTCAGGTGGACACCGTGTGTGGCGATTTGGCGTTTTGGCCGACTTTGTCGTCCAGGGTACGACTAAGACCGGAACGCCCCCCTGGGCGTTCCGGTCTTTTTTGCTGTGAATCCGGACCGGTCAGAACCGTCCGGCGCCGAGATCCCGCGACACCGCGCGGGCGCAGTCCCGTACCGCGGCGATCAGCTCGGGGCGCAGCGCGCCGTCCTCGTCGGGCCGGCACAGCCGCTCCACCGCGCCGGTGATGCCGACCGCGCCGACCGGCATGCGCCGCCGGTCGTGGATGGGGGCGGCGATGGACGCGACGCCCTCCCAGGTCTCCTCGACGTCGGCCGCGTACCCACGCGCGCGCGTGACGTCGAGGATGTGCTCGAAGTCGGCCAGCTCGGACACCGTGCGTTCGGTGAAGGGCTTGCGGTCGGCTTCCAGGACCTCGCTGTGCGCGACCGGGTCGTAGGCCGACAGGACCTTGCCCAGGGCCGTGGAATGCAGCGGCTGCATGGCCCCGATCTCCAGGACCTGCCGACTGTCGTCCGGGCGGAAGACGTGGTGCACGATCAGGACGCCGTGCTGGTGCAGCACTCCCAGGTGCACGCTCTCGCCGCTGGAGCGGGCCAGGTCGTCCGTCCACACCAGGGCGCGGGCCCGCAGTTCGTGGACGTCGAGGTAGGTGGTGCCCAGGCGCAGCAGTTCGGCGCCGAGCTGATAGCGCCCGGAGACGTCGTCCTGCTCGACGAAGCCCTCCTGCTGGAGGGTGCGCAGGATGCCGTGGGCCGTGCCCTTGGCGAGACCGAGCGACGAGGCGATGTCCGAGAGGCCGAGCCGTCGCTCGCCGCCCGCGAGCAGGCGCAGCATCGCGGCCGCCCGTTCGAGCGACTGGATGTTCCGTGCCATCGCCGTACTGCCTCCGTCCCGTTCGACCGTCGACGCGCGACCTCGCTGCCGCCGTTCGGCAATGTCGAACACTACCGGTCCATGCCGACCTCTCGCTAATGGTCGGCCGATTCCTGTTGGGTCTCCTGTTACGCCACTCGTCGCGAGAACCTAGACGGCGTTGACCCGCCCGTCACCCCGGTCCGCCACTCCGTCACCCCGGTCCGCCCCATGGACGCCTCAAGCACGCTCCCGCCCGACCCCGTTACCCTGGCGACGTGCACGCTCCCCGGGGAGTTCCGTGAGAGGTTCCCAGGGAAGCCGCAAAGCCGACAGCCGTCGCACTCCAGGGAGCCCCTTCATGGCCTCGTCGCCACTGACCCCTTCTGCCGACAGCCGGACCCGTGTGTCCGCGCTCCGAGAGGCACTCGCCACCCGCGTGGTGGTCGCCGACGGAGCCATGGGCACCATGCTCCAGGCACAGGACCCCACACTCGAGGACTTCGAGAACCTCGAGGGCTGCAACGAGATCCTGAACATCACCCGCCCGGACATCGTCCGCTCGGTCCACGAGGAGTACTTCGGCGTCGGCGTGGACTGCGTCGAGACGAACACCTTCGGCGCGAACCACTCCGCGATGGCCGAGTACGACATCCCCGAGCGCGTCCACGAACTCTCCGAGTCCGGCGCCCGCATCGCCCGCGAGACCGCCGACGACTTCACCGCCCGCGACGGCCGCCAGCGCTGGGTCCTCGGCTCGATCGGCCCCGGCACCAAGCTGCCCACCCTCGGCCACATCGGCTACGCCACCCTCCGCGACGGCTTCCAGGCGAACGCCGAGGGCCTGCTCGCCGGCGGCGCCGACGCCCTGATCGTGGAGACCACCCAGGACCTCCTCCAGACCAAGTCGTCGATCCTGGGCGCCCGCCGCGCCATGGAGGCGACCGGCGTCGACGTACCCCTGCTGGTCTCCATGGCCTTCGAGACCACCGGCACCATGCTCCTGGGCTCCGAGATCGGCGCCGCGCTCACCGCGCTGGAACCCCTCGGCATCGACATGATCGGCCTGAACTGCTCGACGGGACCGGCCGAGATGAGCGAGCACCTGCGCTATCTCGCCCGCCACTCGCGCACCCCGCTGCTCTGTATGCCGAACGCCGGTCTCCCCATCCTCACCAAGGACGGCGCCCACTTCCCGCTCGACCCCGAGGGCCTGGCCGACGCCCAGCAGCACTTCGTCCACGACTACGGCCTGAACCTGGTCGGCGGCTGCTGCGGTACGACCCCCGAGCACCTGCGCCAACTCGTCGAGCGGGTCCGCGAGACCACGCCCACCGAGCGCCACCCCCAGCCCGAGCCCGGCGCCGCCTCGCTCTACCAGACGGTCCCGTTCCGCCAGGACACCGCCTACATGGCGATCGGCGAGCGCACCAACGCCAACGGCTCGAAGAAGTTCCGCGAGGCCATGCTGGACGGCCGCTGGGACGACTGCGTGGAGATGGCCCGCGACCAGATCCGCGAGGGCGCCCACATGCTGGACCTCTGCGTGGACTACGTCGGCCGCGACGGCGTCGCCGACATGGAGGAACTGGCCGGCCGCTTCGCCACCGCCTCCACCCTGCCGATCGTCCTCGACTCCACCGAAGTCCCGGTCATCCGGGCCGGGTTGGAGAAGCTCGGCGGCCGCGCGGTCATCAACTCCGTCAACTACGAGGACGGCGACGGCCCCGAGTCCCGCTTCGCGAAGGTCACCCGGCTCGCGCAGGAGCACGGCGCCGCGCTCATCGCGCTGACCATCGACGAGGAGGGCCAGGCCCGCACCCCGGAGCACAAGGTCGCCATCGCCGAGCGGCTCATCGAGGACCTCACGACGAACTGGGGCATCCACGAGTCGGACATCCTCATCGACACCCTGACCTTCACCATCTGCACCGGCCAGGAGGAGTCCCGCGGCGACGGCATCGCCACCATCGAGGCGATCCGCCGCCTCAAGGCCCGCCACCCCGACGTCCAGACCACGCTGGGCCTCTCGAACATCTCCTTCGGCCTCAACCCGGCCGCCCGCGTCCTGCTCAACTCCGTTTTCCTCGACGAGTGCGTCAAGGCGGGCCTCGACTCGGCGATCGTGCACGCCTCGAAGATCCTCCCGATCGCCCGGTTCACCGAGGAGGAGGTGCAGACCGCCCTCGACCTGGTCTACGACCGCCGCGCGGAGGGCTACGACCCGCTCCAGAAGCTGATGGCCCTCTTCGAAGGCGCCACCACCAAGTCCCGGACGGCGGGCCGCGCCGAGGAGCTGGCCGCCCTCCCGCTGGACGAGCGGCTCAAGCGGCGCATCATCGACGGCGAGAAGAACGGCCTGGAGGCCGACCTCGCCGCCGCGTTGGAGACCCGCCCCGCCCTGGACATCGTCAACGCGACGCTCCTGGACGGCATGAAGGTCGTCGGCGAACTGTTCGGCTCCGGCCAGATGCAGCTGCCGTTCGTGCTCCAGTCCGCCGAGGTCATGAAGACCGCGGTCGCCTATCTCGAACCGCACATGGAGAAGTCGGACGCCGAGGGCAAGGGCACCATCGTGCTCGCCACCGTGCGCGGCGACGTCCACGACATCGGCAAGAACCTCGTCGACATCATCCTGTCCAACAACGGCTACAACGTCGTCAACCTCGGCATCAAGCAGCCGGTCTCCGCGATCCTGGAAGCTGCCGAGGAGCACCGCGCCGACGTCATCGGCATGTCGGGCCTCCTGGTCAAGTCCACGGTGATCATGAAGGAGAACCTCCAGGAGCTCAACCAGCGCAAGATGGCCGCCGACTACCCGGTCATCCTGGGCGGCGCCGCGCTGACACGGGCGTACGTCGAGCAGGACCTGCACGAGATCTACGAGGGCGAAGTCCGGTACGCCCGCGACGCGTTCGAGGGCCTGCGCCTGATGGACGCCCTGATCGGCGTCAAGCGCGGCGTGCCCGGCGCGAAGCTGCCCGAGCTCAAGCAGCGCCGGGTGCGGGCCAGCGCCGCCGTGGAGGTCGAGGAGCGCCCCGAGGAGGGCCACGTCCGCTCCGACGTGTCCATCGACAACCCGATCCCCGAGGCGCCGTTCCGCGGCACCCGGGTCATCAAGGGCATCCAGCTCAAGGAGTACGCGTCCTGGCTGGACGAGGGCGCCCTCTTCAAGGGCCAGTGGGGCCTCAAGCAGGCCCGCACGGGCGACGGACCGACGTACGAGGAACTGGTCGAGACCGAGGGCCGCCCCCGCCTGCGGGGCCTCCTGGACAAGCTCCAGACGGACAACCTCCTCGAAGCGGCCGTCGTCTACGGCTACTTCCCCTGCGTCTCCAAGGACGACGACCTGATCGTCCTCGACGACCAGGGCAACGAGCGCACCCGCTTCACCTTCCCGCGCCAGCGCCGCGGCCGCCGGCTCTGCCTGGCCGACTTCTTCCGCCCGGAGGAGTCCGGCGAGACCGATGTCGTCGGCTTCCAGATCGTCACCATGGGCAACCGCATCGGCGAGGAGACCGCGAAGCTCTTCGAGTCGAACTCCTACCGCGACTACCTCGAACTGCACGGTCTGTCCGTCCAGTTGGCCGAGGCACTCGCCGAGTACTGGCACGCGCGCGTGCGTTCCGAACTCGGCTTCGCCGGCGAGGACCCCACCGACGTCGAGGACATGTTCGCCCTCAAGTACCGCGGCGCCCGCTTCTCCCTCGGCTACGGCGCCTGCCCCGAGCTGGAGGACCGCGCGAAGATCGCCGCCCTGCTGGAGCCGGAGCGCATCGGCGTCCACCTGTCCGAGGAGTTCCAGCTGCACCCGGAGCAGTCCACGGACGCGATCGTCATCCACCACCCGGAGGCGAAGTACTTCAACGCGCGCTGAGCGACCTCCGAGCGCTGAATACACAGGCGCGCCGAACGGACGAGCACACTGATCGGATAAGTCGTACACTGGTCGGTCCATCGCAGGCCGGTCGTCCTTGTTGGTATCAGGGGCGGCCGGCCTGATCGTCCCTCAAGGAGGTGCGCCAGGATGACCAGCACGGTCCCCGCGCTCGGAACCCGTACGGCCGAAGGCTCCGCCCTGCAGGCCGTACTCCTCGACATGGACGGAACCCTGGTGGACACCGAGGGCTTCTGGTGGGAGGTCGAGGTCGAGGTCTTCGCGGCCCTCGGACACACCCTCGACGACTCCTGGCGCCATGTCGTGGTCGGCGGCCCCATGACCCGCAGCGCCGGCTTCCTGATCGAGGCCACCGGCGCCGACATCACCCTCGCCGAGCTGTCCGTCCTGCTCAACGCGGGCTTCGAGGACCGCATCGGGCGGAGCCTGCCGCTGATGCCGGGCGCCGCCAGACTCCTGGCCGAGCTGGCGGAGTACGAGATCCCGACGGCCCTGGTCTCCGCCTCGCACCGGCGCATCATCGACCGCGTCCTGACCGCGCTCGGCCCCCAGCACTTCGCGCTGACGGTGGCCGGCGACGAGGTCGCGCGCACCAAGCCGTACCCCGACCCGTATCTGCTCGCCGCCGCCGGACTCGGTGTCGATCCGGCCCGCTGTGCGGTCGTGGAGGACACGGCGACCGGTGTGGCGGCGGCGGAGGCGGCGGGCTGCCTGGTGGTGGCCGTACCGTCCGTGGCGCCCATCGCCCCGGCCGACCGGCGCACCGTCGTGACCTCGCTGGAAGTTGTCGACCTGGCATTTCTGCGCGGGCTGATGGCCGGCTGATGACGGAAATGCGCCAGCCGTTCACCGAGCGTACAAAGTCCAATGGGAAAGGAATTCGGGCCCTGCCGACCGGCCGAATTCCGTTGCTCTCCAACTGAGTTGAAGCGTGTGAGGTTCCCCACGTGTGGGAGGGTCGACATCGTCGTCGCCCTGTGCTGTTCACCCCATTTCTGAGGCCGATCACGCACCCTTGTGTCCCGATTGGTGAAACCCTGCACTAATCCTTCCCTCGACGGGTTTTCGGTCTGTCCACGGCCGGTTCCGCTGCGTGATGGGAACTCAACTACGGTGGCCGCGAACCCCCGTGCGGGTCCGGACTAATCTCAACGCGAGAACATCGCCCTTATCCCCGTGATCGGCATCGCCACCCCTTGTATGCCGGGTACACGGACTCGAACAGCTCTGGAGAAACTCGAGCATGAACCGCAAGACTTTGGTGCTGCCGGCCGTCGTCGGCCTGCTCGCGCCGGTGCTCGCCGCGTGTGGCGGTTCCGGCAGCGGCAGTTCCAGCGACGATGCGATAGTCGTCGGCACCACGGACCGGTTCGAGGCGACGAAGGACGCTCCGGCGCCGCTCGACCCCGCCTACGCCTACGACGTCGGCACCTGGAACATCCTGCGCCAGACCATCCAGACGCTGATGATCCAGCCCAAGGGTGAAGGCGACCCGGTGCCCGAGGCCGCCGAGAAGTGCGGCTTCACCGACACCGGCAACGAGCGTTACGCCTGCACCCTGCGCGAGGGCCTGAAGTTCGCCAACGGCGACAAGATCACCGCGGAAGATGTGAAGTACTCCATCGACCGCGCGATGCGCATCAAGGCCGACAGTGGTGTGTTCGCCCTGCTGTCGACCGTCGACACCATCGAGACCCAGGGCGACCGCGAGGTCATCTTCCACCTGAAGACGGCCGACGCCACGTTCCCGTACAAGCTGTCCACTCCCGTCGCCGGCATCGTGAATCCGGACGACTACCAGAAGGACAAGCTGCGCGACGGCTTCGACATCGACGGCTCCGGCCCGTACACGCTCTCGGTGTCCAAGAAGGGCGACGCCATCACCACGGCCACGTTCACCAAGAACCCCAATTACAAGGGTGCTCTCAAGGTGAACAACAACAAGGTCGAGATGCGTTCCTTCGCGGACGCCGACGCCATGGGCAGCGCCATCAGCAAGGGCGACATCGACGTCATGACCCGCACCATGTCGCCGGAGCAGATCCAGAAGCTCAGCGACGACACGGACGGCGACGTCGACCTCGTCGAGATGCCGGGCCTCGAGATCCGCTACCTGGGCTTCAACACCGACGCCGCGACCGTGAAGTCGAAGGCCGTACGCGAGGCGATGGCCCAGATCATCGACCGCGGCGAACTCGTCTCCAAGGTCTACGGCACGGAGGCCGAGCCGCTCTACTCCATGGTCCCGGCGACCATCACCGGTCACTCGAACTCGTTCTTCAACAAGTACGGCGACCCGAGCGTCTCCAAGGCCAAGTCGCTGATGGAGGCGGCCAACATCACCACCCCGGTGAAGCTGACCCTGCACTACACGACCGACCACTACGGCTCGGCCACCAAGGAAGAGTTCCAGCAGCTCCAGAAGCAGCTCAACGACAGCGGCCTGTTCGACGTCAGCATCCAGGGCACCGCCTGGGCGACGTTCCGCCCGGCCGAGCAGAAGGGCAAGTACGACGTCTACGGGATGGGCTGGTTCCCGGACTTCCCCGACGCCGACAACTACCTCGCGCCGTTCCTCGACAAGGACAACACCCTCGGCTCGCCGTACGCCAACACCAAGATCAGGAGCACGCTGATCCCGGAGTCCCGCCGCGAGGCGGACCGGCTCGCCGCCGCCAAGAGCCTCACGGCCATCCAGGACATCGTCGCCACCGACGTCCCGCTGATCCCGCTCTGGCAGGGCAAGCAGTACGTCGCCGCCCGCGACGACGTCACGGGCACCGCGTACGTGCTCAACTCCTCCTCGACCCTCCAGCTCTGGGAGCTGGGCCGAGGCGTGGGCAACTGACAGCCCCGGCAAGCACGGTGAACGAACTCGACCAGTGGCCAGTCCCGCCGAACACGGCGGAACTGGCCACTGGCCTGTAGACGGTGTTCCGGTTCCGGCAACACGGCGGGGGCTGACCGGCCGAGCCGCCACATCCGGTCCAGCGGTCCACCGGTTCACCGATACATACGAAGAGGGCGCCCCTGTCAGGAAGGGGCGCCCTCTTCGTATCTACGGCCGCCTGCCGCGACTACGACGACTACTGCGCGCCGGGGCGCACCAACCCGCTCTCGTACGCGTACACCGCCGCCTGCACCCGGTCGCGCAGACCCAGCTTGGTGAGGACGTGCCCCACATGCGTCTTGACGGTGGTCTCACTGACGAACAGGTCGGCGGCGATCTCCGCGTTCGACAGCCCGCGCGCCACCAGCTTCAGCACCTCGACCTCACGCTCGGTCAACGTGTGCAGGGCGTCCGGGACGGGCTCGTCACCCGACGGCAGATGGCTGGCGTACTTGTCGAGCAGCCGCCGCGTGATGCTGGGCGCGAGCATTGCCTCGCCGGAGGCCACCACCCGGATCGCCTGCACGAGTTCGTTCGCGGGCGCGTCCTTGAGCAGGAAGCCACTGGCACCGGCACGCAACGCCTCCACCACGTACTCGTCGAGATCGAAGGTCGTCAGCACCAGCACCTTCGCCGGACCGTCCCGCCCGGGACCGGTGATCTGCCGGGTCGCCTCCACCCCGTCCATCCGCGGCATACGGATGTCCATCAGCACCACATCGGGCTGCAGGGCCCGTACCTGGTCGAGCGCCTGCAGACCGTCACCGGCCTCACCGACGACCGCGAGATCCTGCTCCGCCTCCAAAATCATCCGGAACCCGGTTCGCAGCAGCGGCTGGTCGTCAACCAGTAGGACGCGGATGGCCACGTGAATCTCCTTCGCTAGCCCGGGCCCATTCTGCCTTGCGCACGGCCGAGCGACTCGACCGGCCCGAGGCACGGCCACCGGGTCTTGACGGGGGAGCGCGTTGGGCCTCCGGCTGGAACGGTGCCCGGGTGTCGGGGCTTCGGGCGGATCACCGTTGACCTGCTCTGGGACTCTGGTGGCAACGGCGTTCGGGTGTCCGGGCTTTCGGTGGGAATGCTGTTCGCTGTGTCCGGCGTCTTGGGGCGGAGCGCGGTTCGCCTGCTCTGGGACTCGGGTGGGAACGGCGTTCGGATGTCGGGGCTTTGGGTGGGGGTGCCGTTCGCCGCGTCTGGGTCTTGGGGCGGATCGCCGTTTGCCCGCTCCGGGACTCTGGTGGGAACGGCGTTCGGGGGAGAGCGCCTCCGCCGGCTCTGGGGCTCCGGTGGGAACGCCGTTTGGTGCGGTGTCCAAGGCGTTCAGGGATAACGCCTCCGCCAACTCCGGGCGGCACAGGTGCCGGTTGCCTCCAGCTCGTGGGCGGAAGAGCGTTTGCCTTGCCCGGACTCTGGGCGGGAACGCCCTCGCCTGCCTCCGGGCGCGGCCTGAACACTGTCGACCCCCGGGCCCCGGTAGCCGACCCGGCTGACTACCCGAAGCCCCGGGCAAAGCGATCAGCGGCTGCCGTTGATGCTCCGGGCGGAGACACCGTGTGCCGTGTCCGCCCCCTTGGCGGACAGTCCGTCCGTCGCCTACGAACCGCTGCCGGAGAGATCGTCCGCGGCCTGTGCCCCACCGGCGGAAACACCGTCCGGCGCCTCCCGACCTACGGCGGAACCCTCCTCTGGCACCTCCGGACCTGCGGCAGAACCCCTATCTGGCATCTCCGGACCCGTGTCGGAAACCCCCGCCGGCGCGTCCGGACCCGGGGCGGAAACCCCCGCTGGCGCGCCCGCGCCGGACGTACCGATCACAACCTCCGCACCCCCACTGGACTTACCGACCACTACCTCGGGCCCCGCAGCGGAGACACCAACCTCCACCTCAACACCCCCGTCAGAACCGCCGGCGGCCCTCCGTACCGGCAACGGATACGGCGGGGGAGTGCCGCCGAACTCCGGGCACACCGCCTGGTGGTCACACCAGCCGCACAGCTTGGTCGGGCGCGGGCGCCACTCGCCGGTCTCCGTGGCCAGCCGGATCGCCTCCCACAGGGCCAGCAGTTTGCGCTCCACCCGCTCCAGGTCCGCGAGGACGGGGTCGTACGTCACCACGTCCCCGCTGCCCAGATACACCAGCTGAAGCCGCCGCGGAACGACCTGCTTCAGCCGCCAGACCACCAGGGCGTAGAACTTCATCTGGAACAGCGCACCCTCGGCATACTCCGGTCGAGGCGCCTTGCCCGTCTTGTAGTCGACGATCCGCACATCGCCCGTGGGCGCCACATCGACCCGGTCGATGATCCCGCGCAGCTTCAGTCCCGAATCCAGCTCGGCCTCGACGAACATCTCCCGCTCGGCGGGCTCCAGCCGCGTCGGATCCTCAAGGGAGAACCACCGCTCGACCAGCCGCTCCGCCTCCCCGAGCCAACGCGTCAGCCGCTCGCCCTCCGGATCATCGGCGAACAGCTCCACGACCTCCGGCCGGGACTCCCGCAACCGGTCCCACTGCCCGGGGATCAGCGACTTGGCCCGCGGCGCCGTACGCTCGGCGGCCGGCGCGTCGAAGAGCCGCTCGAGCACCGAGTGCACCAGGGTCCCCCTGGTCGCCGCCTCGCTGGGCTTCTCGGGCAGCCGGTCGATCACCCGGAACCGGTACAGCAACGGGCACTGCATGAAGTCGCCGGCACGCGAGGGCGACAACGAGGCAGGGGCTATGGCGACGCGCTCGACCACGCCCGCTGTCCCCGTCCCCACCGTCACCGCCGCGGTCGGCCCCGCCGCCGCGCCCTCGTCGCCGACTGTCCCCGCGACGCCCTCCGCACTGGTCTCCATGCCCACGAACCTTACGGCCCGCCACTGACAGTGACCCGATCCCGGCCGACGCGCCCGCGACGGCGGGGGAAACGCGGGGGGTGCCGGGGCGGAACGCGTCGCGACCGCCGCATACCATCGACCCGAGACCCCTCCGCCCGGCTGGCGCGGAGGATGCTTCGAACGAGGGGACATCGTGGACGAGAGCGGCGGGAGCGGGCAGCCGCGGTCCGGCACCAACGAGCCGACCGAACACGCCACGGGTGCCACGACCCCGGCCGCCGACCCCGGCACCCCCGAACCGAAACACGACGACCCCGCCCACCAGAAGCCCAGCACGTCCGCTCAGGAACACGGGGACGCGAGCACGTCGTCCGGAGTGCGCGGGGCCACGGACACGCCGTCCGACGACCAGGCGGACACGAGCACGCCGTCCCAGGACCGCGGCGACGCGAACACGTCGTCCGAGGACCGCGGCGACGCGAGCACGGAGTCCGAGGACCGCGAGAGCGTCAGCACCCCGTCCGAGCCGCACGGGCACGCGAGCCTCTCGTCCGATATCCGAGGGGACGCGAACACCGCGTCCGAGCACCCCATGTCTGACAGCGACCCGAAGCCCGGTACGTCGTCCGGGCCCGCCGTCGAGGACCGTACGGAGCCGACCCCGCCGTCCGAGTCCGCCGAGAACGGTGCCGCGAAGACGGAGGAGATGGAGAAGACGGAGCGGACGGACACGTCGTCAGGGTCCTCCGAGCCCACCGCGAACCACCGCCCGCCGGCCGGGACGACCAGTACATCGCCCGCCCCCGCCGCGCACGACGGTGCCGACGCACCCCCCGTCGCTCCGACTCCCGCCCGCCTGAACGGTGAGCCGAAACGTGACGGCGCCCCCACGGCCGACGACCGCGCCCCCAGCCACCCGAACCTCCCCTACGCCCACACCGACCCCCACGCCCAACCCGACATCGAATCCCGCATCGCCAAGGGACGCCCCCCACAGCGGCCCAAGGAGCCCGGCGGCGGGCTGCTGATGGGGCGGCCCTTCGGGGTGCCCGTCTACGTGGCGCCCAGCTGGTTCCTCGTCGCCGCGCTCATCACCTGGGTGTTCGGCGGCCAGCTGGACCGCGTGCTGCCCGAGCTCGGCGCCGCCCGCTACCTCGTGTCCCTGTTCTTCGCGGTGGCCTTCTACGCCTCTGTGCTGGTCCACGAACTCGCCCACACCGTCGCCGCGCTCCGCTTCAAACTCCCGGTCCGGCGCATCCAGTTGCAGTTCTTCGGCGGTGTCTCCGAGATCGAGAAGGAGGCCGAGACCCCCGGAAGGGAGTTCGTGCTGGCCTTCGTCGGCCCGCTGCTCTCGCTGATCCTCTCGGGCATCTTCTACCTGGCCATGCTGCCCGTCGAACCCGGCACGGTCCCCGGCGTCCTGCTGGCCGGGCTGATGGTCTCCAACCTCATCGTGGCCGCCTTCAACCTCCTGCCCGGCCTGCCCCTCGACGGCGGCCGCATGCTCCGCGCCGTCGTCTGGAAGATCACCGGCAGGCCCATGAGCGGCACCATCGCCGCCGCCTGGGTCGGCCGCGCCCTCGCCGTCTCCGTCCTGATCGGCCTCCCGCTGCTCACACAGACCGGCGCCCTCGGTACCAACACCGAGGACATCAGCGGCATGGACACCGTCACCGACGCCCTGCTCGCCGCGATCCTCGCCGCGATCATCTGGACCGGCGCCGGCAACAGCCTCCGTATGGCCCGACTGCGCGAACACCTCCCGGAACTCCGCGCCCGCAACCTCACCCGCCGCGCGGTCCCCGTCGAGACGAACACCCCGCTCTCCGAGGCCCTGCGCCGCGCCAACGCCGCCGGCGCCCGCGCCCTGGTCGTCGTCGACGCCGACGGCCAACCCCTCTCCCTCGTCCGCGAGGCCGCCATCGTCGGCGTCCCCGAACACCGCCGCCCCTGGGTCGTCGTCAGCGGCCTCGCCCAGGACCTCACCGACGGCATGCGCGTCTCGGCGGAGCTCGCCGGAGAGGACCTCCTCGACGCCCTGCGCGCCACCCCCGCGACCGAGTACCTCGTGGTCGAGGAGACCGGCGAGATCTACGGCGTCCTGTCCGCCGCCGACGTGGAGCGCGCCTTCGTGAAGGCCATGGCGCGCCCCAACTGACGCACGCGCGCGTGGTCGGCGGCCCCGACAATCGCCGGTAGGCTGGTCACATGTCCGAACCGACCGGTGCCGCCCGCAGGCGCGGGCCCTTCAAGGTCGGGGACCAGGTTCAGCTGACCGACCCCAAGGGCCGCCACTACACGTTCACGCTCGAAGCCGGGAAGAATTTCCACACCCACAAGGGTTCCTTCCCGCACGACGAACTGATCGGTGCTCCCGAGGGCAGCGTTGTCCGCACCACCGGCAACGTCGCCTACCTCGCGCTGCGCCCCCTGCTCCCCGACTACGTCCTGTCCATGCCCCGCGGCGCCGCCGTGGTCTACCCCAAGGACGCGGGGCAGATCCTGGCCTTCGCCGACATCTTCCCCGGCGCACGCGTCGTGGAAGCGGGCGTCGGCTCCGGCTCGCTCAGCAGCTTCCTGCTGCGCGCCATCGGCGACCAGGGCATGCTGCACTCCTACGAGCGCCGCGAGGACTTCGCCGAGATCGCCCAGCAGAACGTGGAGCGCTACTTCGGCGGCCCGCACCCCGCCTGGCAGCTCACCGTCGGCGACCTCCAGGACAACCTGTCCGACACGGACGTCGACCGCGTCATCCTCGACATGCTCGCCCCGTGGGAGTGCCTGGAGGCCGTCTCCAAGGCGCTCGTGCCCGGCGGCATCCTGTGCTGCTACGTCGCGACCACCACCCAGCTCGCGCGGACCGTAGAGTCCATCCGCGAGATCGGCTCCTTCAACGAGCCGACCGCCTGGGAGACGATGCTCCGCAACTGGCACGTCGAGGGCCTGGCCGTCCGCCCCGACCACCGGATGATCGGCCACACCGGCTTCCTCCTCACCGCCCGCCGTCTCGCGGACGGCGTCGAGCCGCCGATGCGCCGACGCCGCCCTTCCAAGGGTGCCTACGGCGACGACTACACCGGCCCGAACGCCGACGGCGGCGGTGCCGCCGGCCGCTGAGCCGCACAAGGGCGGCCCCGTGCCGCACTCAACGTACGAACGCCGTGGTCGAGTTTCCGAAAGTCTTCGGGAACTCGACCACGGCGTCCTCGTTCTGACGTACCGACACCGTCGGACCCTCCTGTGCGACCGGGCGAACGAACTGTCGACCCCGCCGTTCCCCCGCATCGTGGCGTGTGGCAGCATGCAGGCCACCCCCACCGGCACAGCCCTCACAGGAGACACTCCTAGTGCAGCACTCCGCCGTCCCGGAACTGGAACTGGCACACACGAACACCCGCCCCATCCACTGGGTCGCCATCGCCACGGCACTCGCCGGCGTCGTGGCCCTCTCCTCGGGCCTGCAGCCCGACTCCGCGCACGCCGCCCAGGCCGCCGGCCCGCAGACGAAGTCCGCGCCCGCCGCCTCGGCCCCCGCGACCACAGGAGTCGCCTTCCCGCTCGACTGCGGCCCCGTGAAGGCCGTTGTACAGAAGAAGGCGTCCGGAGACCTGGACGGCGACGGCAGGCCGGAAACGGTCGCGGTGGTCCACTGCGACGCGGGCATGGGCACCCCGCCCGACGGCGTCTACGTCCTCACCCAGGGAGCGGGCGCCGCCAAGCCGCGCGTCGTCGCCACCCTGGTCGCCCCGAAGGCCCGCGAGACCGTCACCGACTTCGCCGTACGCGACGGCGCGGTCCTCGCGACACTGCTCGGCTACTCGACGGCGGACGTGCCCAGTTGCTGCCCCGACGTCAAGGAGACCGCCAAGTGGCAGTGGCAGAACGGCACGTTCGTCCGCTCCACCCCCGGCAACGCCCAGAACGTCTGACCACCGGCTGACGCTCAGGCCGCGTCGGGCCCGTACACCTCGACCCGGTCCGCGACCCGGCGCACATGGATGCAGTCACCGGGACACTCCTTGGCGGAGTCCACGACATCGACCAACAGCGGCAGCGGTACCGGCGTGGTGGCGCCCTTGTCCTGCAACAGCTCGTCGTCCGGGCTCTTCACATAGGCCAGACCGTCGATGTCCAGCTCGAAGACCTCGGGGGCGTACTGGACGCAGATGCCGTCTCCGGTACAGAGGTCCTGGTCGATCCAGACCTCCAGCGCCCCGCCGTCGGCCGCGGCCTCGTCCTGCACGGTGATGTCTCCTGTTTCCGCCGGGTGTTGAACATCTTCGACCCTACCTCCGCCCGCCCGAACGGCCTTTCTCCGCGATCTCAGGTTTCACGCCACCGCATGACGGACACTGTCCGCATGGACACTCTCAGTCAGGAGCACCATGGCCGGTTTCCACCGGGCGTCGAACCCGTCCGCACGGCAACTCACGTCCGCCGTGAAGGGTTTTGACCAACCCGGCCTTGGAACAGTCCGCTTCTGAATCACGTTGAGTGGGTATCCAATCGGCGTGAGGGAGAGCGCAGGGTGACCGACGACACACCTTGACAGTCTTTGTGATCTAGGGGTTTCAATCGACACCCACCCAGGTAGGGTCTGGAAGCGTCCAGCTCCCCTTGGAGGAGGTGAGGACCGTGGCAGCCCACGACGACGACATGAACCGCGGCATCCGCCCGGGACGAGGGTCCGACGACCCGTCCGGGCAGATTGCCTACCTTGAGCAGGAGATCGCCGTCCTGCGACGTAAGCTCGCCGACTCTCCGCGACACACGAGGATTCTCGAAGAGCGGATCGTCGAGCTGCAGACCAATCTGGCCGGGGTGTCCGCCCAGAACGAGCGACTCGCCAACACGCTCCGTGAGGCCCGCGACCAGATCGTGGCCCTCAAGGAAGAAGTCGACCGGCTCGCACAGCCGCCGGCCGGCTTCGGTGTCTTCCTCGTGGCCAACGAGGACGGCACAGCGGACATCTTCACCGGCGGTCGCAAACTGCGGGTGAACGTCAGCCCAAGCGTGGAACTCGAAGAGCTCCGCCGCGGCCAGGAAGTAATGCTCAACGAAGCGCTCAACGTGGTCGAGGCCATGGAGTACGAGCGCGTCGGTGACATCGTCACCCTCAAGGAGATCCTCGAGGACGGCGAACGAGCCCTCGTGGTGGGGCACACCGACGAGGAACGGGTGGTGCGGCTCGCCGAGCCGCTGCTGGACATCACCATCCGCCCCGGCGACGCCCTGCTGCTCGAACCCCGTTCCGGCTACGTCTACGAGATCGTCCCGAAGAGCGAGGTCGAGGAACTCGTCCTCGAAGAGGTCCCCGACATCGGCTACGAGCAGATCGGCGGTCTGGGCGGCCAGATCGAGATGATCCGCGACGCGGTCGAACTGCCGTACCTCTACCCCGACCTCTTCAAGGAGCACGAACTGCGGCCGCCCAAGGGCGTTCTGCTGTACGGGCCCCCCGGATGCGGCAAGACGCTCATCGCCAAGGCCGTCGCCAACTCGCTGGCCAAAAAGGTCGCCGAGGTCACCGGCCAGGCCACCGGCAAGAGCTTCTTCCTCAACATCAAGGGCCCCGAGCTCCTCAACAAGTACGTCGGTGAGACCGAGCGGCAGATCCGCCTGGTCTTCCAGCGCGCTCGTGAGAAGGCCAGCGAGGGCACCCCCGTCATCGTCTTCTTCGACGAGATGGAGTCCCTCTTCCGCACCCGTGGTTCCGGTGTCAGCTCGGACGTGGAGAACACCATCGTCCCCCAGCTGCTCGCCGAGATCGACGGCGTGGAAGGCCTGCAGAACGTGGTCGTCATCGGCGCCTCGAACCGCGAGGACATGATCGACCCCGCCATCCTGCGCCCCGGCCGCCTGGACGTGAAGATCAAGATCGAGCGTCCCGGCGCCGAGGCCGCCAAGGACATCTTCGGCAAGTACCTCACCGAGCGCCTCCCGCTCCACCCCGACGACGTCGGAGAGCACGGCGGCGACAAGACCACCACCGTCCAGAGCATGATCCAGACGGCCGTGGAACACATGTACACGGAATCCGAGGAGAACCGCTTCCTGGAGGTCACCTACGCCAACGGTGACAAGGAAGTCCTCTACTTCAAGGACTTCAACTCCGGCGCCATGATCGAGAACATCGTGGGCCGGGCCAAGAAGATGGCCATCAAGGACTTCCTCGAACACAAGCAGAAGGGCATCCGCGTCTCGCACCTCCTCCAGGCGTGCGTGGACGAGTTCAAGGAGAACGAGGACCTGCCCAACACCACCAACCCGGACGACTGGGCCCGGATCTCCGGAAAGAAGGGCGAACGGATCGTCTACATCCGTACGCTCATCACCGGAAAGCAGGGCGCCGACACCGGACGCTCGATCGACACGGTGGCGAACACCGGTCAGTACCTGTAAAAAGCAGGGCGGCTGCGGGTGCCCTAGGCGGGTACCCGCAGCCGACTGTTTTTCAGGCCATGACCGAACAAGGGGCGCGTGAGGCAATGACGCAAATGATCTCCCCACCAGCGCAAAGCCGTTCTAGGCTCTTCGGTACCGCCGAGTCGCGCAGTGCGGGGACGGGCACCGCACACGCACCGGAGCGCCAGCGGTACTTGAGCGGCGCCCCCGACCGAGGGCGCCGCCGGGCAAGGAGGGCCGCATGACCGTACGGCGAGTAATGGGCATCGAGACGGAGTACGGGATCTCCGTCCCCGGCCACCCCAACGCCAATGCCATGCTCACCTCGTCCCAGATCGTCAACGCCTACGCGGCGGCGATGCACCGGGCCCGGCGGGCCCGCTGGGACTTCGAGGAGGAGAATCCGCTGCGGGACGCGCGAGGCTTCGACCTCGCCCGGGAGACCGCCGACTCCAGCCAGCTCACCGACGAGGACATCGGCCTGGCCAATGTCATCCTCACCAACGGCGCACGGCTCTACGTCGACCACGCGCACCCGGAGTACAGCTCTCCCGAAGTCACCAACCCCATGGACGCCGTCCTGTGGGACAAGGCCGGCGAGCGCATCATGGCGGAGGCCGCGGAGCGCGCGGCCCAACTCCCCGGCGCCCAGCCGATCCACCTCTACAAGAACAACACCGACAACAAGGGCGCCTCGTACGGCACGCACGAGAACTACCTGATGAAGCGGGAGACCCCCTTCTCGGACATCGTGCGCCACCTGACGCCCTTCTTCGTCTCGCGCCAGGTCGTCACCGGAGCGGGCCGCGTCGGTATCGGCCAGGACGGGCACGAGCACGGCTTCCAGCTCAGCCAGCGCGCCGACTACTTCGAGGTCGAGGTCGGTCTGGAGACCACCCTCAAGCGCCCGATCATCAACACCCGCGACGAACCGCACGCGGACGCCGAGAAGTACCGCAGGCTGCACGTGATCATCGGCGACGCGAACCTCTCCGAGATCTCGACCTATCTCAAGCTGGGCACGACAGCGCTGGTCCTCTCCATGATCGAGGACGGCTTCATCGCCGTCGACCTGGCCGTGGACCAGCCGGTCCGCACCCTCCACCAGGTCTCCCACGACCCGACCCTCAAGCGCCTGGTCACCCTCCGCAGCGGCCGGACCCTCACCGCGGTCCAGCTGCAGATGGAGTACTTCGAGCTCTCCCGCAAGTACGTCGAGGAGCGCTACGGCTCCGACGCGGACGACCAGACCAAGGACGTCCTGGCCCGCTGGGAGGACACGCTCAACCGGCTGGAGAACGACCCGATGAGCCTGGCCGGCGAGCTGGACTGGGTCGCCAAGCGGGAGCTCATGGAGGGTTACCGGCGCCGTGACGGCCTCGACTGGGACGCGGCCCGGCTGCAGCTGGTCGACCTCCAGTACGCGGACGTACGGGCCGAGAAGGGCCTCTACAACCGCCTGGTGGCCCGCGGCCGCATCAAGCGCCTGCTGGACGAGGACACGGTCGAGCGGGCGCGTACGACGCCTCCGGAGGACACGCGCGCGTACTTCCGCGGGCGCTGCCTGGAGCAGTACGCCGACGACGTCGCGGCGGCCTCCTGGGACTCCGTGATCTTCGACCTCCCGGGCCGGGACTCGCTCCAGCGCGTCCCAACCCTGGAACCGCTTCGCGGAACGCGTAATCACGTCAAGGAGCTCCTTGACCGCTGTCGTACCGCGGAAGACCTGGTCAGGGTCCTGTCGGGCGGCTGACAGGATCCTCGGGTCCGGGGCGCCGGGCAGGGTGGAACGTCCGGTGGCCGGGAATCATCGAGGTGGCCGCCGTACGTTGTAGGAACTGCGGGGCCGATGTCAGTCCCTGCAAGTAGGGTCTGATCAAGAACGTCGAACCGAGCGGGGTGAGGGTTATGGCGACCAAGGACACCGGCGGCGGACAGCAGAAGGCGACGCGCTCCACGGAGGAGGTCGAAGAGCAGGCCGAGGAAGCGCAGGCGACCGACGACCTCAAGGAGCGCCACGAGAAGCTGAGCGACGATGTCGACTCGGTTCTGGACGAGATCGACGACGTACTCGAAGAGAACGCCGAGGATTTCGTGAGGTCGTTCGTTCAAAAGGGTGGGCAGTAGGCGCTCGCTACCTTTGAATTGAAGGATCACGGGGGATGACGGAAGCCGCAGAGTTGAGGCGTTGTTCGCGGTGCAAAGAGCAGCTGCCTCGATTGGCGTTCGCGGGTAACAGGTCCATGCCCGATGGTCTCCAGGCGTACTGCCGGGAGTGCTCTGCCGAGTACTACCGGCAGCGCCAGGAGGCCAAGGGGAAGAAGGTCCGCGAGAGGATTGCGGTACCGCCCGGTCACAAGCGGTGCCCTCAGTGCGAGGCGGTGAAGCCGCACGTGGACTGGGAGCGTAATAAATCTTCAGTGGACGGCTGGTCGAGTTACTGCCGCGAGTGCCGTGCCGAGCGGAACCGGATCAGTTACCTCAAGCGCAAGTACGGTCTCGCTCCGGCGGAGTTGGACGCGTTGATCGCCGAGCAGTTGGGCATCTGTTGCATATGTTTGACGGCTCCCGCCGAACATGTGGATCACTGCCATGAGACGGGTAGGGTCCGAGGCGTACTGTGCTTCAGCTGCAATGCAGCACTGGGGCAGTTCAAGGATCGGCCCGACGTCATAAGGCGGGCTGCGACATATCTGGAAGGAAACGCGTGGAAGCCAACACTCGTAGCACCGGGCGTCTACCAGCTGCCTTCCTGACGCCTGGGTCGTCGTCCTTCATGGACTTCCTCTCCGACCACCAGCCGGCGATGCTTCCGGGCAACCGGCAACTGCCGCCCACCCAGGGCGTCATCGAGGCTCCGCACGGCACGACGATCGTCGCCGTCACGTTCCCCGGCGGGGTCGTGCTCGCCGGTGACCGGCGGGCCACCATGGGCAATGTCATCGCGCAGCGGGACATCGAGAAGGTCTTCCCGGCCGACGAGTACTCGGCGGTGGGTATCGCCGGCACCGCCGGTCTGGCCGTCGAGATGGTCAAGCTCTTCCAGTTGGAGCTGGAGCACTTCGAGAAGGTCGAAGGCGCCCAACTCTCCCTGGAGGGCAAGGCGAACCGACTGTCCACCATGATCCGTTCCAACCTCGGCATGGCCATGCAGGGCCTCGCCGTGGTCCCGCTCTTCGCCGGCTTCGACGTGGACCGCGGCATCGGCCGCATCTTCTCCTACGACGTGACGGGCGGCCGTTCCCAGGAGCTCGGCTACGCGGCCACCGGCTCCGGTTCGGTGTTCGCGCGGGGCGCCATGAAGAAGCTCTTCCACGACCAGCTGACCGAGAGCGAGGCCACGACCCTCGTGGTCCAGGCCCTCTACGACGCGGCCGACGACGACTCGGCGACCGGTGGTCCCGATGTCGCCCGCCGGATCTACCCGATCGTCACCGTGATCACCGAGGACGGCTTCCGCCGGCTCACCGACGACGAGTCCTCCGAGATCGCCCGCTCGATCCTGGAGCGGCGACTGCAGCAGCCCGACGGCCCGCGCGCCGCGCTGCTCTGACCCGGCTCGTTCTCATCCAGGTGATCCAGTGACTTCGACGGAACTTTAAAGAGAGGGACGGATACCGGTGTCGACGCCGTTCTATGTCTCACCCCAGCAGGCCATGGCCGACCGGGCGGAGTACGCCCGCAAGGGCATCGCCCGTGGCCGCAGCCTGGTCGTGCTGCAGTTCGCCGACGGCATCGTCTTCGTCGGCGAGAACCCGTCCCGTGCGCTGCACAAGTTCAGCGAGATCTACGACCGGATCGGGTTCGCGGCCGCCGGAAAATACAACGAGTACGAGAACCTGCGGATCGGCGGCGTCAGGTACGCCGACATGCGCGGTTACACCTACGACCGTGCGGACGTGACCGCCCGCGGTCTCGCCAACGTCTACGCCCAGACGCTCGGCACGATCTTCTCCAGTGCGGCCGAGAAGCCGTACGAGGTGGAGCTGGTCGTAGCGGAGGTCGGGGACACGCCGGACGGCGACCAGATCTATCGGCTGCCGCACGACGGTTCGATCGTGGACGAGCACGGCTCGGTCGCGGTCGGTGGCAACGCCGAGACGATCAGCACCTATCTGGACCAGCGCCACCGCGACGGCATGACGCTCGCGGAGGCGCTCAAGCTGGCCGTGCAGTCCCTGTCCCGTGACACGAACGGCAGCGAGCGGGAGATCCCCGCCGAGCGCCTGGAGGTCGCGGTCCTGGACCGTACGCGCCCGCAGGCCCGCAAGTTCCGGCGCATCGTCGGTCCTCAGCTGTCCCGTCTGCTGGAGGGCGGGAGCGCGGACGCCTCGTCGGAGGAGCCCGACGCCGACGACGAGGAGTGAGTCGACCTCACCCAGCCTCTCGCGCGCCCCGGCCGGTCATCGGCCGGGGCGCGCGGCGTTACGGGGGCCACAGGGGCGTCAGACGGTGCCTGGTGGCGCCGTGGAGCCTCGGACGACCAGTTCCACGGGGATGTCGCCCTCCTCCGGTACGTGGCCGTCCAGGACGGCCAGGAGGGCGCGCATGCCGTGTTCTCCGAAGAGTTCGGCGTCGAGGCGGACGGTGGTGAGTTCCGGGTCGATGGCGGTGGCGAGGGCGAGGTCGTCGAGGCCGGTGACGGAGAGGTCGTCCGGGATGTGCAGGCCCAGGCGGCGGGCGGCCTTGTAGGCGCCGGCGGCGAGTTTGTCGTCGTCGCAGACCAGGGCGGTCACCCGCGACCCCGGGTCCGCGAGCGCGGCCTCGGCCGCGGCCAGGGCGCCCTCGATGGAGATGGGGGCGCGGGTCGTACGGACCGTCGTGCCCTCGAACTCGCCCACCCGTGCGGCCAGTTCACGCGCGCGTACCTCGAAGGTCCAGGACGGTACGTCGGCGGCCAGGTGCAGGAAGTGGCGGTGGCCCAGGGTCAGCAGGTGGTCGGCGACCTGGCGGATGCCGTCGGCGATGTCCAGGTTGACGGTGGCCGCGCCCAGGCTGCCCTTCGGGTCGCTGTCGAGCATCACCAGGGGGAGCTGGTCGCCCCGGATCGCGGTGAGGGCGTCGGCTGCCATGGAGGAGGCGATCACGCCGTCCAGGGCGGCCTGGGCGGAGGCGAAGGGGTCGCGGGCGGGGCCGATGCCCTCGGGGGAGGGGTAGAGCACGACGCCGAAGCCGTGTTCGGCGGCTACGCGGGCCGCGCCCGTGTAGACACCGGCGAAGAACTCCGTCGTCAGTACCGGGACGACGAGCAGGACGGTGCGGGTGCGGCCGAGGCGGAGGTTGCGGGCGGCGAGGTTGGGGCGGTAGCCCAGGTCGCGGGCGGCCTCGCGGACGCGTTCGGCGGTCGTGGCCGAGACCCGGCCGCGCCACTTGTCGCCGAGCACCAGGGAGACGGCTGCCTGGGAGACGCCCGCGGCCTGCGCGACGTCGCGGCTCGTGGGGCGGGTGCTGCCTGCTGCCACCGTCGGCCTGCTCCTTGGTGAGGACTCCGTAGGGACTCCGTATGGACTCGTGAACAGCGCACATGGTACGTATGACCGACGACGTTATACGTAAAACCTCATGTGCGCGGTGAGGGGGAGGGCGGTACGAGGCCGTGGGATATCTGGAGATCCTCAGGGCGAGGCACGCCACCCGCCTGCTGGTGGGCACGCTGGTGGGGCGGTTGCCGAACGCCACCGCGGCGATCGCGATCGTGCTGTTCATCCGCGCCGAGGGCGGCACCTACAGCCTCGCGGGGGCACTCGCGGCCGTGTACGGCATCGCCAACGCGGTCGGACAGCCCCTCCTCGGGCGGCTGGTGGACGTCCACGGGCAGCCGCGTGTGCAGCTGCCCGCCGCGGTCCTGTCGGCGCTCGCGATGGCCGTCTTCGCCTTCGGCGGCACCGATCCGCTGCCCCTCGCCTACACAGCCGTAGCGGCCGCCGGGCTTTTCGCGCCGCCCCTGGAGGGCGGTCTGCGGGCGCTGTGGCCGGCCGTGCTGCGCCGGGAGGACCAGGTGCACACGGCGTACGCCATGGACGCGGTCGCCCAGGAAGTCATGTTCACCGTGGGGCCGTTGCTCGTGACGGTGTTCGTGTCGCTGTGGTCCGCCCCCGTGGCGCTGCTCGTGCTGAACGTCATCGGGGTGCTGGGCGCCCTCTCCGTAGTCGTGTCGCCGCCCTCGCGCGCGTGGCGTTCGGCGCCGCGCGAGGCGCACTGGCTGGGCGCCCTGCGCTCGCCGGGGCTGCTGGCGCTGCTGGGCGCGTTCCTGTTCGTCGGGATGGCGCTCGGGTCCATCACGGTCGCGTCCGTGTCGTACGCCGACGGGCACGGCGGTGACGTGGTCTACGGGTGGCTGATGGCGGCGATCGGACTGGGCGCGCTGCTCGGTGGCACCGTCTACGGGGCGCGGCAGTGGAGCGGGGTGCCGGAGCGGCGACTGCGGGTCCTGGTGGGGCTGCTGGCGGTGTGTTACCTGCCGCTGATGCTCATGCCGGGTGCGGTGGCCATGGTGCTGCTCACCGTGCTCGCCGGGGTGTTCCTCGCGCCCGCCCTCGCCTGCGCTTTCATCATCGTCGACCGGCACGCCCCGAAGGGCACGGTCACCGAGGCTTTCTCGTGGCTTGTGACGACGTTCACCGTGGGGGCGTCGGTCGGAACGGGCGTCGCGGGGCCGGTCGTACAGGCCGGTGGGGCCCTGTGGGGGTTCGCCGTACCAGGGGCCGCGGGGGCCGTGTCGTTGCTGGTTCTGCTGGCCACCGGGCGGGTCCTCGCAGCTCCCGCCGTGGGCGCGGTGGTTGCGGCTTCATCGGAAAATGATCCAAACCGTGCCGCCGAACCCCGTTTCAGCACAGGCGATCGGGCGTAATGTTCAGTCATGGACCGCCGCATTTTCGGGCTGGAGAACGAGTACGGCGTCACGTGTACGTTCAGGGGACAGCGGCGTCTGTCTCCCGACGAAGTGGCTCGGTACCTCTTCCGCCGTGTCGTGTCATGGGGCCGCAGCAGCAATGTCTTTCTGCGAAACGGTGCCCGGCTCTATCTCGACGTGGGCTCACATCCGGAATACGCGACCCCCGAATGTGACAACGTGACCGAACTGGTCACCCACGACAAAGCCGGCGAGCGCATTCTCGAAGGACTCCTGGTGGACGCCGAACGACGCCTGCACGAGGAGGGAATCGCGGGCGACGTCTACCTCTTCAAGAACAACACCGACTCGGCGGGCAACTCGTACGGCTGCCACGAGAACTACCTGGTGGCACGGCACGGCGAGTTCTCCCGGCTCGCGGACATCCTCATCCCGTTCCTGGTCACGCGTCAGCTTCTGTGCGGCGCGGGCAAGGTGCTGCAGACTCCGCGCGGCGCCGTGTACTGCGTCAGCCAGCGCGCCGAACACATCTGGGAGGGCGTCTCCTCGGCGACGACGCGTTCCCGGCCCATCATCAACACCCGGGACGAACCGCACGCGGACGCCGAGCGCTACCGCCGTCTCCACGTCATCGTGGGCGACTCGAACATGTCCGAGACGACCATGCTGCTCAAGGTCGGTGCCACCGACCTGGTGCTGCGCATGATCGAGGCGGGCACGGTGATGCGCGACCTGACCCTGGAGAACCCGATCCGGGCGATCCGCGAGGTCAGCCACGACATCACGGGCCGGCGCAAGGTGCGTCTGGCCAGCGGACGCGAGGCCTCCGCGATCGAGGTGCAGCGCGAGTACTACGAGAAGGCCGTGGACTTCGTCGACCGCCGCGGCATCCGTACCGGCACCGTCGCGCAGGTCCTCGAACTGTGGGGCCGGGTGCTGGACTCGATCGAGGCCGAGGACCTCGACCGGATCGGCACCGAGATCGACTGGGTCATGAAGTACCAGCTCATCGAGCGGTACCGGGCGAAGCACAACATGACCATGTCCCACCCGCGGGTGGCGCAGATCGACCTCGCCTACCACGACATCCACCGTCGCCGAGGGCTCTACTACCTCCTCGAGAGGAAGGGCCAAGCCGCCCGGATCTGCAACGACTTGAAGATCTTCGAGGGCAAGTCCGTTCCGCCGCAGACCACTCGGGCACGGCTCCGCGGCGACTTCATCCGAAGGGCTCAGGAACAGCGGCGGGACTTCACCGTCGACTGGGTCCATCTCAAGCTCAACGACCAGGCCCAGCGCACGGTGTTGTGCAAGGACCCGTTCCGTTCCGTGGACGACAGGGTGGAGAAACTGATCGCCGGAATGTAGCCGAAAGTATCCGGATATCGACCTCCGGATGCATATTCGGCACGCCACACGGGCCCCGTACGTTTCACGTACGGGGCCCGTGCCACGTCGTAGAGTTGCGCGCACGCCATCAACGAGATCGACCGATACGAGGCCTTCACCGTGCGCCGACGCTCCCTTCTCATCGCTGTTCCCGCAGGATTTGTGACACTCGCGGGGTGTGGTGACAGCGATTCCTCCTCCAGTAAGGCCAGCGCGTCGCCGTCGCCCTCACCGTCCTCCTCGGCCTCGGCCGTTCCGCCGCCGAAGCTCGTGGACGGTCCGCTGCCGGCGATCACCGCGGGCACGAAGTTCGACGAGAAGCCGACCGTCGCCAAGGGCAGCGGCGATCCGTCGAAGGACCTCGCGGTGAAGACGGTGATCGCGGGCGGCGGCAAGGCAGTGGCGGAGGGCGACTTCGTCAAGGTCAACTACCTGGGCCAGATCTGGTCGACGGCGAAGGTCTTCGACAACTCCTACGACCGCAAGACCTCGTTGGTCATCCAGCTCGCGCAGGGCGGCATCATCGACGGCTGGCGCTACGGCCTGCCGGGCAAGAAGGTCGGCAGCCGGGTCGAGATGGCCATCCCGCCGACCTGGGGATACGGCACGGCGGGCAGCCCCGAGGCGGGCATCAAGGGCACCGACACGCTGGTCTTCGTGATCGACATCCAGGACTCCTTCAACGCCAAGAGTTCCGCCAAGGGTTCGACCGTCGCGCAGTCCGACGCCGATCTGCCCAAGGTCGGCACGAACACCGACGGCAAGGCCCCCTCGGTCACCGTCCCCAAGGCGGACCCGCCGAAGAAGCTGGTGTCGAACTACGTCCTGGAGAGCGACGGAGCCGTCGTCAAGGCGGACCAGTCGATCCTCTGCCAGTTCAAGGGCGTCGTCTGGAGCACCGGCAAGGAGTTCGAATCGACGTACTCCCAGGGGCGGTTGAGTCAGTTCGCGATCAAGGACATGCTGACGGTCGTCAAGGGCCTGGCCCAGGGCATCACCGGCAAGAAGGTCGGCAGCCGCATCATGATCGTCGCGCCCGCGGACCTGGCCTACGGAGACACCCCGCCGAGCGGCGGCGCCATCAAGAAGGGCGACACCCTCGTGTTCTCGGTGGACATCCTCGCGGCCATGTGACCCCTGCGGAAGTCGGCCTGGCCGGAGCGCGAACCCGGCCGGGATGCGAGACTGTCCGAGTTGTCTTGTCGTACACAAGCAGGAGCCAGAGACGTGAGCATCGAGAAGCCCGAGATCGACTTCCCGGAGGGCGAAGCCCCGGCCGACCTGGAGATCAAGGATCTTTGGGAGGGTGACGGCGAGGTCGCGGTGGCGGGCCAGAACGTCACCGTCCACTACGTGGGCGTGGCCTTCAGCACCGGCGAGGAGTTCGACGCCAGCTGGAACCGCGGCACCCCGTTCAAGTTCCCCCTCGGTGGCGGCCGTGTCATCAAGGGCTGGGACCAGGGCGTACAGGGCATGAAGGTCGGCGGCCGTCGCCAACTGACCATCCCCGCGCGCCTCGCCTACGGCAACCAGAGCCCGACCCCGGCGATCAAGCCGGGCGAGACCCTGATTTTCGTGGTCGACCTCGTCGCCGTCTGATCACCGGTTCCGACCGGACCCGATCACCTGGGGCCCATGCCTGCGAGGGCATGGGCCCTCGGCTTTTGCCAGGCCTCCGTGGGGCGGTACGGTCATCGTTCGTAAGCACATACAGGGAGGCGAAGGGCGTCGATGGCCATTGCCAAGGCCGAGCGGCTGATGAACCTCGCGCTGTGTCTGCTCGGGACGCGGCGGCCGCTCAGCAAGCGTGAGCTGCGCGAGTCCATCGAGGCCTACCTCGAAGCGGGCAGCGACGACTCCTTCAACCGGATGTTCGAGCGCGACAAGGACGATCTGCGCGAACTCGGCCTCGTCATCGAGACGGTGGAGAACCTGGACGGCGAGGTCGGCTATCTCGCCCGCCGCGACAGCAACCGCCTCCCGCCCATCACCCTCGACGCCGAAGAGGCGGCCGCGCTCGGTCTCGCCGCCAAGGTGTGGCAGCAGGCCAGGCTCGCCGGCGCCGCGAGTGGTGCCCTCCAGAAGCTGCGCGCCGCCGGGATGCCCGAGGACCTCGACCCGTACGAGCCGCACGGCGCCCTGGAGCCGCGCATCCCGGTGCACGAGGCGTCGTTCGAGCCGCTGATGCTGGCCTGCCGCGACCGCCGGCCCGTCGTCTTCGACTACCGCAAGGCCACCGCCGCCCGCCCCGAACCCCGCAACGTCGAGCCGTGGGCGCTCGAGTGCTGGCGCGGCCACTGGTACCTCGCCGGCTGGGACCGGGACCGGGGTGCCGAGCGGGTCTTCCGGCTGTCCCGGATCACCGGCAGGGTGCGGTCCCGCAACGGGCGGTTCACCGCGGACATCCCCGACGTCGTCACCGTGCGGGAGACCGTCGCGAGCTGGGCGGGGGAGACCGCCGACCGCTCCGCGCTGATCCGGCTGCGCACGGGTTCCGGTTACCCCTTGCGGGCGAAAGCCGTGGCGGTACGGGAACTCGGGGACGGCTGGGACGAGTTGGAGATTCCGTACGGCCACGGGCTGGACGCCTGGCTGGTGGAGTTCGGGCCCGACGTCGTCGTCCTGGAGCCCGCCGAGCTGCGGGCCGACGTGGTGGACCGGCTGCGTGCCGTGGCCAAGGGCTGAGGGGGAGCGGAAGAGAACTGTGGCAGGCAAACCGGTCAGGCCCGTCAACGCCATCGACCAGACCAGGCGGATGCTCTCCCTGGTGACCTATCTGAAGGAGCGCCCCGGAGCACGCGTCGAGGACGTCGCCCGTGCCTTCGGGATCACCGAGGACGAGCTGGTCTCCGACCTCGACATCCTGCCCATGTGCGGGACCAGCTTCCGCGGCGGCGACCTGCTCGACATCGACACCGACGGCGACCGCATCTGGTGGCACAACCCGGACGACGTCGCCGAACCGCTGCGGCTCGCCGCCGACGAGGCGACCGCGCTCCTGGTGGCCGCCCGTGCCGTATCGACGCTCCCCGGCCTGCGCGAGAGCGACCGGCAGGCGCTGCTGCGGGCCAACGCCAAGCTGGAGGCGGCGGCCGGTGAGGCGGCCGGCGCGAGCGCACGCCTTTCGGTGACCTTCGAGTCCGAGGGCGGGGTCTTCGCGGACGTCGACCGGGCCATCTCCGAGCGCCGCCGCCTGTGGATCCGCTACTACTCGCCCGCCCGCGACGAGTTGAGCGAGCGCGAGATCGACCCCATCCGGCTGGTCAGCGTCGGGCACACGTACGTGGAGGCCTGGTGCCGGCGCTCCGAGGCGCGCCGCACCTTCCGGCTCGACCGGGTCGCCGAGATCAAGATCCTCGACGAGCCGTCCGCGCCGCCCGAGATCGAACTGCGGGACCTGTCGGAGGCGCTGGTGCAGCCCGCCGCCGAGGACCCGGAGGTCGTTGTGGAGGTCGGGCCTGGCGGGCGCTGGGTCGCCGAGTACTACCCGCACGACAGTGCCGATGAGCTTCCCGACGGCGGGCTGCGTATTACCTTGCGCACCCCCGACCCCACGTCCCTGAGACGCCTGGCCCTGCGGCTCGGGCGCGACGGCCGGATCGTCTCCCCGAGCGACCTCGCCGACAGCGCCCGCCGGGCCGCCAGCGAGGCGCTGGAGGCGTACGACGGCCCGCAGGGTGTTGTTGACGCAGTGCAGGGTGTTGACGAGAGGCAGGAGCAGGGGCTGTGAGCGAGTCGACGATGACGGGTGTCCCGGGGGCCCAGGGCGTCTCGGGTGGGCCGGAGATGACGGTGGCCGCCGCGTTCGCCGGGATGAAGAGTGTGGTCCCCGTGATGTTCAGAGCGGGCTGCCCGGACTGCCGGGGCAACTTCGAACTGGCGGCGAGCGCCCTGCGCCTCGCCATCGGCGCCACCAGCCGCACCACCTTCTACTCCTTCACCTGCCCCGACTGCGGCGCGGCCGTACGCAAGCCCGCGGGCGAGCGGATCGTCGAACTGCTCACCGGCGGCGGGGTCAGGACCCTGCGGCTGACCTCCGTCGGCTAGCAGGGTCTAGGCTCGCCCCATGTTCTGGGCGATGGTCGCGGTAGCTGTGGGTTTCCTGGGTCTCGCCGTGCTCGGCGTGCTCGCCGTCCGGGTCTTCCTGGAGGCGCGGCGGCTCGGACTCCAGGTCGCGGACGCCGCGCACCGCATCAACCGGGCGGCCGAGGACCTCGAACGGGCGGCGGTGTCGACGGCGCGTTCCGTGGACGCACTGTGAGTCACATATGGGCGGGGTGTGAGTTGCGCGCCTCATGCGCTTCGCGTCACTTTGCCCTGTCACGTTGTCGGCGGAGGCGGGTACTCTGCTGATCGCGGTCCGGATAACGAGGCCCGGAGCGCGGACCGGGAGTACGCACGGGGATTGCCTCACGTTTACCCCTGAGCGTTACGATCGCTGGCAGCACGAAGGTCGGACAGATGTCCGACCGGTCGCACAGCACCCCACCCCAGCCGCCTCGGTGAGAAGGTAAAGACTTATGTTCGGAAGGCTCGGAGCTCCCGAGATCATTCTCATCCTCGTCGTCATCGTGCTCCTGTTCGGCGCGAAGAAGCTTCCGGACATGGCCCGCTCGCTCGGCAAGTCCGCCCGCATCCTCAAGAGCGAAGCCAAGGCGATGAAGGAAGAGGGCAACACCACGCCCACCCCCGCCGGCCCGCCGAACACCGACGAGTCCGTGCAGCGCACCATCCAGGCGGCCCCCGGCGACGTGACCAGTGCGCGTCCCGTCACCGAGCCGTCGGACACGACCAAGCGCTGACGCAGGGCCGGGACCCCCTCGGCCTGCCGCACGAGATGAGGACGTGGGTTGCCTAAGTCTGCCCGCACGAAGGAGAAGGACCCCGAGGGGCGGATGCCCCTCGCGGACCATCTGCGCGAGCTGCGCAACCGGCTCGCGAAGGCGATGCTCGCCATCATCCTGGTGACCTGCGTGGCCGCCTTCTTCTACAACGACATCGTCAACATCATCACCAAGCCGGTGTTGCACTCGGTCGGCTGCTCCCAGAACTTCGAGGAGCTGTCGAGGGCGTCCAAGACGTCCCAGCCGTGTGCGCAGATCACGATCAACGGTCTGCTGACGCCGTTCACGCTGGCGTTGAAGGTGTCCCTGATGGCCGGTGTCGTACTGGCCTCCCCGGTCTGGCTGTACCAGCTGTGGGGCTTCGTCGCCCCGGGCCTGCACAAGAACGAGAAGAAGTACGCGCTCTCCTTCGTCGGCACCGGCGTTCCGCTGTTCCTCGGTGGCGCCTACTTCGCCTACCGGGTGCTGCCCACCACGGCGCAGGTCCTGATCGGCTTCACGCCGAAGGACGTCAACAACCTGCTGCCGCTGGACGACCTGCTCGACCTGGTCACACGCATGGTGCTGGTCTTCGGCCTGTCCTTCGAGCTGCCGCTGCTGCTGATCATGCTCAACCTCACGGGTGCGCTGACCGGCCAGCGGATGCTCGGCTGGTGGCGCGCCATGATCCTCGGCATCACGGTCTTCGCGGCCGTGGCCACCCCCAGCACCGACCCGCTGACCATGCTGGCGCTGGCCGGGCCGATCTGGGTGCTGTACTTCGCCGCGGTCGTCTTCTCCCTGCTCAACGACCGGCGCAAGCGCCGCCGCGACGCGGAGGGACCGGACGACGACGAGGCCTCGGACCTGGATCTCACCCCCGAGGACGTCGGCGAGGTCGAGGCCGTCTCGGCCGGCCGGGCAGCCCTGCCCGAGCAGGCGGGCGGCACCGGTTCCGACCGGGTCAACGGCTATGACGACGTGACCTGAGCACCTCCCCGACTCCGCCGAGACCGGCCGTTCCCGCAGCGCGGGCGGCCGGTCTCCGTGTGTGGAGGACTCGTGGGAACGGATAATGATCGTCCTGTTGTCAGTGGCGCCCGGTACGCTCGAAAGCACGATGACAGAGGACCTCTCCCCGGCCGAGCGGTACGCGGCAGCCCGCCTGCGGGCAGCCGAGCAGGCCACCGCGCTCGCGGACTTCCGCGAGATGTACGACTTCGGTCTCGACCCCTTCCAGATCGAGGCCTGCCAGGCGCTCGAAGCGGGGAAGGGCGTGCTGGTCGCGGCGCCCACCGGCTCCGGCAAGACGATCGTCGGCGAGTTCGCCGTCCACCTCGCCCTCCAGCAGGGCAAGAAGTGCTTCTACACGACCCCCATCAAGGCCCTGTCGAACCAGAAGTACGCCGACCTGTGCCGCCGTTACGGCGCGGACAAGGTCGGCCTGCTCACCGGCGACAACAGCGTCAACTCCGAAGCCCCGGTGGTCGTCATGACCACCGAGGTGCTGCGCAACATGCTGTACGCCGGTTCGCAGACCCTTCTCGGCCTCGGCTACGTGGTCATGGACGAGGTGCACTACCTCTCCGACCGCTTCCGCGGCGCCGTATGGGAAGAGGTGATCATCCACCTCCCCGAGTCGGTGACCCTGGTCTCGCTGTCGGCGACCGTGTCGAACGCCGAGGAGTTCGGCGACTGGCTCGACACCGTCCGCGGTCACACCGAGGTGATCGTCTCCGAGCACCGGCCCGTGCCGCTGTTCCAGCACGTGCTCGCCGGGCGGCGGATGTACGACCTGTTCGAGGAGGGCGAGGGCAGCAAGAAGGCCGTCAACCCCGACCTCACGCGCCTGGCCCGCATGGAGGCCCAGCGCCCCTCGTACCAGGACCGCAAGCGCGGCCGCGCCATGCGCGAGGCCGACCGGGAGCGGGAGCGCAGATCGCGTTCGCGGGTGTGGACTCCGGGCCGCCCCGAGGTCATCGAGCGGCTGGACAACGAGGACCTGCTGCCCGCCATCACGTTCATCTTCAGCCGCGCCGCCTGCGAGGCCGCCGTACAGCAGTGTCTGTACGCCGGGCTGCGGCTCAACGACGACGAGGCGCGGGAGAAGGTGCGGGCGCTCGTCGAGGAGCGCACGGCGTCCATTCCGAACGAGGACCTCCATGTCCTCGGGTACTACGAGTGGCTGGAAGGCCTGGAGCGCGGCATCGCGGCCCACCACGCGGGCATGCTGCCGACGTTCAAGGAGGTCGTCGAGGAGCTGTTCCTGCGCGGGCTCGTGAAGGCCGTGTTCGCGACGGAGACCCTGGCGCTCGGCATCAACATGCCCGCGCGCTCGGTGGTGTTGGAGAAGCTCGTCAAGTGGAACGGCGAGCAGCACGCCGACATCACCCCCGGCGAGTACACCCAGTTGACCGGCCGGGCCGGCCGCCGCGGTATCGACGTCGAGGGCCACGCCGTCGTGCTGTGGCAGCGCGGGATCAGTCCCGAGCACCTCGCGGGACTCGCCGGCACGCGCACGTACCCGCTGCGCTCCAGCTTCAAGCCGTCGTACAACATGGCGGTCAACCTCGTCGAGCAGTTCGGGCGGCACAGGTCGCGGGAGCTGTTGGAGACGTCCTTCGCGCAGTTCCAGGCGGACAGGTCGGTCGTCGGGATCTCGCGGCAGGTGCAGCGCAACGAGGAGGGCCTGGAGGGCTACAAGGACTCCATGACCTGCCACCTGGGCGACTTCGACGACTACATGCGGCTGCGCCGCGAGCTCAAGGACCGCGAGACCGAGCTGGCCCGGCAGGGCGTGGCACAGCGCCGTGCGGAGTCCGCCGTCGCGTTGGAGAAGCTCAAGCCGGGAGACGTCATCCATGTCCCGACCGGCAAGTACGCGGGTCTGGCACTGGTGTTGGACCCGGGACTGCCCGCCGGGCGGTCCAACGGTCATCGTGGCTTCGAGCAGCACGACGGGCCGCGTCCTCTCGTCCTGACGGTGGAGCGGCAGGTCAAGCGGCTCGCGTCGATGGACTTCCCCGTCCCCGTCGAGGCGTTGGACCGGATGCGGATCCCGAAGTCCTTCAACCCCCGTTCCCCGCAGTCCCGTCGGGACCTGGCGTCCGCGCTGCGCACCAAGGCCGGGCACATTCCGCCGGAGCGGGCCCGCAAGCAGCGCTCGCAGGCCGCGGACGACCGGGAGATCGCCCAGTTGCGTACGGCGATCCGGGCGCATCCGTGCCATGGGTGCAACGACCGTGAGGATCACGCCCGTTGGGCCGAGCGGTACCACCGGCTGCTGCGGGACACCTCGCAGCTGGAGCGGCGGATCGAGGGGCGGACCAACACGATCGCCCGGACCTTCGACCGGATCGTCGCGCTGCTGACCGACCTGGACTATCTGCGCGGCAACGAGGTCACCGAGCACGGCAAGCGGCTGGCCCGGCTGTACGGCGAGCTCGATCTGCTCGCCAGTGAGTGTCTGCGGGAGGGTGTCTGGGAGGGGCTTTCCCCTGCCGAACTCGCCGCGTGCGTCTCTGCGTTGGTGTTCGAGGCGCGGGTCAGTGACGACGCGACCGTTCCCAAGGTGCCGTCCGGTGCGGCCAAGGCCGCGCTGGGGGAGATGGTGCGGATCTGGGGGCGGCTCGACGCCCTTGAGGAGGACTTCCGGATCACTCAGACCGAAGGGGTCGGGCAGCGGGAGCCTGATCTCGGGTTTGCCTGGGCCGCGTACATGTGGGCCAGTGGGAAGGGGTTGGACGAGGTCCTTCGGGAGGTGGAGATGCCGGCCGGGGACTTTGTTCGGTGGTGCAAGCAGGTGATCGATGTGTTGGGGCAGATTTCTGCTGCGGCGCCGGTTACTGGGGGCGAGGCGTCTTCCACCGTGGCGAAGAATGCGCGGAAGGCTGTTGAGTTGTTGCTGCGGGGGGTTGTGGCCTACTCGTCTGTGGGGTAGCGGTTTGGGGGCGGGCGCGGGTTCGCTGTGGCTGGTCGCGCAGTTCCCCGCGCCCCTGGGGAGTTGGCCTCGCGCCTCTCTAGAAGCCCAGGTACTTTCGCCAGCCGCCGTAGGTTGTGATGTCCTCGGCGTCTTCCAGTGCCGTTGGCTCGCAGAGGAAGCCTGGGACCGCTGTGCCGTCCGCCAGCTCCACGCTTCCCAGCGTCATCGGGCGGGGGAGTGCGGCCAGCAAGCGGCCCAAACCCTCCGCCGGTAGGCGCCATACCTCCGTCTCTATCGCCGCTCCGCCCTCGCCGACGTGAACCAAGCCCGGCTTGGGCGGAGTTGTTGTCAGGGCATGCAGGCGATAGACCGGGGCCGTTGTGGTCGTGCGGTCCAAGCGGGCGCCCAGGGACAGGAGTTGGGGGTTCAGGGGCTGGCCCGTCAGGTGGGCGCCTACTACGGCGATGTGGGTCTCCGGGGTCAGGTCGCGCGCGATCTGAGCCAGGCGGTCGTCCGTGAACGTCGGGCCGCTCAGCATCACGCCGAAGGGGAGGCCGTTCACCTTGCCCGACGGGACTGCCACTGCCGCCAGGTCGAAGAGGTTGGTGGAGTTGGTGAAGCGGCCCAGGCGGGCGTTTGCGCCCAGGGGGTCGGCGGCCACCTCGGAGAGGGTGGGGTGGCCCGGGGTCGTCGGGAGCAACAGGGCGTCCGCGTCTGCCAGTTCGGAGAGGGCTCGGGTGCGGAGGGCGGCCAGGCGTTCCTCGTCCGCGTACAGCTGGTGGGCCGGGATGTCTCGGGCTCGGGTGATGATGCCGGTGACCGTGGGGTCCAGGCCCTCGGTGCCGGATGCGATCGCCTTGTCGACGAAGGCTCCTACCGCTGTGTAGCGCTCGGCCACGAACGCCCCCTGGTAGAGCATCGCCGCCGCTTCCGTGAAGGGGGTGAGGTCCAGGGTACGGATCTCGGCGCCTGCCGTTCGGAGGCGGGTGACTGTCTCCTCGTAGGCCTCCGCCCAGCCCTCGTCCAGTTCGCCCAGCTGGTCTCGTGGGGGGACCGCTATGCGCCAGGGGCCTGGCGTGCGTTGGGTGAGGGGCGGGAGGGCACGGGTCGGTGGGGAGGTCATGAAGGACAGGGCCTGTTCGGCCTCCGGGAGGGTGCGGGCGAAGACCGTCACGCAGTCGATCGAGGCGCAGGCCGGGACCACGCCCGCCGTCGGGACCAGGCCCCGGGTGGGCTTCAGGCCGACGATGCCGTTGAAGGCGGCGGGGACCCTGCCCGAGCCCGCCGTGTCGGTGCCGAGTGCGAAGTCGACGATGCCGAGGGCCACGGCGACGGCCGAACCCGCGCTGGAGCCGCCGCTGATCCGTTCCGGATCGTGGGCGTTGCGGACCGCGCCGTACGGGGAGCGGGTGCCGACCAGGCCCGTGGCGAACTGGTCGAGGTTCGTGGTGCCGAGCACGATCGCGCCGGCCGTGCGGAGCCGGGCCACCACCGGGGCGTCGGTCTCCGGGGCGTAGGCGTATGCCGGGCAGCCCGCCGTGGTCGGGAGGCCGTGGACGTCTATGTTGCCCTTGGCCGCGAACAGGCGGCCCGCGAGGGGGAGTTGCTCGCCCGCTGACAGGCGTTCGTCCAGTGCCCTCGCCTCGGACTCGACGTCTTCCTGCGGGCGCAGGTCGATCCAGATCTCTGGGCGGTTCACCGCCTCGATGCGGGCGTAGGCGGCGCGGACTCGGGACACGGTGGTCGACATCTCTGGTGCTCCTTGCGGTTCAGCTCGCGGGTTCGACGTCCGGGGTCAGCTTGCGGGGGCCAGGACGAGCAGTGCCGTGCCCGCTTCCACCTGGTCGCCGGGCCTGGCCAGGATCTCGGTCACCACGCCGGCCATCGGGGCGTGGACCCTGGACTCCATCTTCATCGCCTCCAGGGCCAGGAGGGGTTGGCCGACGGTCACCTCGTCGCCCGGCTCCACGTTCAACTGCCAGACAGAGGCCGCGAATTCGGCTTCCACCAGGCGTCCGCCCGCCGGGACCGTCACCTCGGCCTGCGGTGGTGCCGGGGCGGCCGCCGCCTCCGCCCGGGTGAACTCGCCCGCCGCCTCCCAGGCGTCGCGTTCCGCGCCGAACGCGGTCTGCTGGCGGGACCTGAACTCCGCGATGGACTCGGCGTTCTCGGTGAGGAACGCCTCGTACTCGGCGAGCGAGAACGTGCCCTCCTCGATGCGCGGGACGAAGCGGCCCGAGGTGATGTCGGCCCGGAGTTCGAGGAGTTCGTCCGGCTCCACCGGGTACCACTTGATGCGGTCGAAGAAGCGGAGGAGCCAGGGCGAGCCCTGCTCGAACGCGCCGCGCTGCTGCCAGCCCGACCACACCTGGGTCGTACGGCCCACGAACTGGTAGCCGCCGGGGCCCTCCATGCCGTAGATGCAGAGGTACGCCCCGCCGATGCCGACCGAGTTCTCGGCCGTCCAGGTGCGGGCCGGGTTGTACTTCGTCGTCACCAGACGGTGTCGGGGGTCGAGCGGTGTGGCTACAGGGGCGCCCAAGTAGACGTCTCCCAGGCCGAGTACGAGGTATTCGGCGTCGAAGACCGTGCCGTAGACGTCCTCGACCGAGTCCAGGCCGTTCACGCGGCGGATGAACTCGATGTTCCAGGGGCACCAAGGGGCGTCGTCGCGGACGCCTGCCATGTAGCGGGCGATCGCCTCGCGGGTCGCAGGGTCGTCCCAGGAGAGGGGGAGGTGGACCGTGCGGGAGGGGACGATCAGTTGGTCCGTGGGTGGGAGTGCTGCCGCTATCTCCCTTACGGCGGTGAGGAGTTGGGACTGGGGGAGGCGGGTCGGATCCGTTTGGATCTGGAGTGAGCGTATGCCCGGGGTGAGATCCGTGACGCCTTCGAAGTCGGCCTCCGCGACCGCCTCCATCAGGGCGTGGACCCGCATGCGCTGTGCCAAGTCCAGTTGCATGGGGCCGAATTCGACGAGGAGGTTGTCGTCGCCGCTGCGGCGGAAGGTGACGTCTCCGTCCCTCGCCAGGATGCCGCCGTCCACGATGTCGGGGCGGGGCGAGCCGTCGACGTTCACCGGGAGGAAGCGGACCGTGTCGCCGGGCCTGAACTGGCCCAGTTTCCAGCGCTCTTGGCTGATGACCGTCGCCGGGCAGACGAAGCCGCCGAGGGACGGGCCGTCGGGGCCCAGCAGTACCGGCATGTCGCCCGTGTAGTCGACGGCGCCGACCGAGTACGGGGTGTCGTGGATGTTGGACGGGTGCAGGCCCGCCTCGCCGCCGTCGGTGCGCGCCCAGCGGGGCTTCGGGCCGACCAGGCGGACGCCCGTGCGCGCCGAGTTGAAGTGGACCTTCCAGTCGGCGGCGTAGAAGTCGCGGATGTCGTCCTCGGTGAAGAACTCCGGTGCCGCGTGCGGGCCTTCGACCGCCGCCACGTCCCATACGGCACCGAAGGTTGGGCGGTCGGCGGTGGGTACGGGCGTGCCCTCGGCGACCGTGCCGCCGTGCAGGACGTCGCCGGTGCGCAGGGCCCGGCCGCCGTGGCCGCCGAAGCGGCCCAGGGTGAAGGTGCTCGCGCTGCCGAGGAAGGCGGGCACGTCCAGGCCGCCCGCGAACAACACGTAGGTGCGCAGGCCGTGTTCGGCCGGGGCGCCGATCTCCAGGGTTGCGCCCGCGGGGACCGTCACCGGCTCCCACTGCGGGACCGGGGTGCTGTCGATGGTCACCGGTGCCGGGGCGCCCGTCACGCACACCGTGGTGGCGTGGGTGAACCTCAACGTCGGTCCCTGGAGCGTGCATTCGAGACCGGGGGTGCCCTCCTCGTTGCCGAGCGCGCGGTTGCCGAGGCGGAAGGAGAGGTCGTCCATCGGGCCGCACGGGGGGACGCCGACCTGCCAGTAGCCGGTACGCCCTGGCCAGTCCTGGACCGTGGTGAGGGTGCCGCCGGCGACGATCTCGATGCGGGGGGTGGGGTCGGTGACGGTGGTGAGGGTCGCCGTGGAGTGGGTGGCCGTACGGAAGTCCGGCTCCGCGAGCGCCGCCCGGACCAGACCGAGGTTGGTCTCGATGCCGTCCACACGGGTGCGGGCCAGTGCCTCGTCGAGCCGCTGGAGCGCGTGGGCGCGGTCGGAGCCGTACGCGATGACCTTCGCGAGCATCGGGTCGTACGACGTCGTCACCTCGGTGCCGGTCTCCACCCAGCCGTCGACGCGGACGCCGTGCGGGAACTCGACCCGGGTCAACAGGCCCGCGCTGGGCCGGTGTTCGCGGGACGGGTCCTCGGCGTAGACGCGGGCCTCGACGGCGTGGCCGCGCGGGGTGCCGGGTTCGCGGACGACGTCGCTCTCGCCGCGGGCCAGGCGCAGCATCCAGGCGACCAGGTCGACGCCGTAGATCTCCTCGGTGACCGGATGTTCCACCTGGAGGCGGGTGTTGACCTCCAGGAAGTAGGCCTCCTCGCGTGTCGCGTCGTAGACGAACTCGACGGTGCCGGCGGAGCGGTAGCCGACCGAGGAGCACAAGTCGCGGGCGGATGCGGCCAGTTGGGTGCGGATGTGGTCGGGGAGGCCCGGGGCCGGGGCCTCCTCCACCACCTTCTGGTTGCGGCGCTGGAGGGAGCAGTCGCGGTCGCCGAAGGTGACGACCTTGCCGTCGCCGTCGCCGAAGACCTGGACCTCGACATGGCGGGCGTGTTCGACGAGGCGTTCCAGGAAGACGCCGGCGGAGGAGAAGGAGGCGGCGGCGACGCGCTGCACCCGCTCCCAGGACTCGGTGAGTTCGGCGGCGGAGCGGCAGGCCGACATGCCGATGCCGCCGCCTCCGCCGGTCGCCTTGAGCATGACGGGGTAGCCGATCAGGGCTGCTTGGGCGAGTGCCTCGTCCAGGTCCGCCAACAGGCCTGTGCCCGGCGCGAGTTGGACACTCGCCGCCTCGGCCGCCGCGCGTGCCGTGTGCTTCGCGCCGAACAGCTCCAGCTGTGCTGGTGTCGGGCCCACGAAGACGATGCCGGCGTCCTCGCAGCGCCGGGCGAAGGCCGCGTCCTCGGAGAGGAAGCCGTAGCCCGGGTGGATCGCGCCAGCGCCCGTGTCCTTGGCCGCCTTGAGCACCAGGTCGGCGTCCAGATACGACTCTTTGGCGGGCGCCGGGCCGAGCCGTACCGCCTCGTCGGCGAGCCGTACGTGGGGGGCCGAGCGGTCGGCGTCGGAGTACACGGCGACCGTACGCAGGCCGAGTTCGCGGGCCGTGCGGATGATGCGGACGGCGATCTCGCCCCGGTTGGCGATCAGCAGCGTGTCGAAGGTCATGCGGCATCCCTCCGAGCGGCGTCCTCTTCGACGGCCGCCTCGGTGATCGTCATCTCCACCGCCGTCGGCTCGAAGCCGTTGCAAGGGTTGTTGATCTGGGGGCAGTTGGAGACCAGGACCAGGACGTCGCGTTCGGCGCGCAGGCTCAGTTTCAGGCCCGGGGCGGAGAGGCCGTCGACGATGCCGAGGGTGCCGTCCTTCTCGACCGGCACGTTCATGTACCAGTTGATGTTGGAGACCAGGTCGCGCTTGCCGAGGCCGTAACGGGCGCCCTCCGCGAGGAAGTTGTCCACGCACGCGTGCTGCGACCAGGTGTGGTGGCCGTAGCGCAGGGTGTTGGACTCCTTGGAGCAGGCGCCGCCGACCGTGTCGTGCCGGCCGACCTCGTCGTCCGTGACGGTCATCAGCGGGGTGTGCTCGTTGGACATCAGCACGCTGCCGGTGGTCAGGAAGAGGTTGCCCTGCGCGTGGATGGTGTCCGGGGCGCTGTAGCGGACCGAGGTGTCGTGGGCGTCGTAGACGAGGAAGTCGACGGCCTGGTTGCCGTGCAGGTCGGTGATCGTGAGGGTCTCGCCCGTGCGGACGACGGTGGACCAGGCGGCGCGCGCCGGGACGGTCGCGGTCTTCATATGAGCCCCCTCGCGGCAAGGAATTCGGTGGTGTTGAGGAAGGCGCGGTGGCCTTCGGGTGTGGCCTCCCACAGCGGGTCGCCCGGCTTGGTGGCCTCGGCGCGCCAAGCGAGCACCTCCAGCGGGGTGTTGACGTAGTCGTCGCGCGGGTCGGCCGGGTGCGGCACGTTCGCGATCAGTACGGTCACGTCCTGCTCGGCGCGCAGGGTCACGCTGCCGCCGGGGCCGGCCGAGCCGGTGAAGTCGAGGGAGCCGTCGTCGCGGACCTCGACGCCCTGGAAGAAGGAGAGCGAGGGCGGCAGGTCGCGTGGTTCCAGGCCGTTCTTGGCGGCGGCGAGCTTGAACAGCTCGCGCCCGGCGGGGGAGCCGGACTGCGGGGTGCCGTCGCCGTAGCGCTCGGTGTTGCGGACGAGGGTGGAGGTGCCGCACAGCGCGTCGTGGCGGCCCGAGGTGTCGGCGACGAGGGAGGCGAGGACGCGGCCCTGGTCGGAGAGGAGGAGCTGGCCCTCGCCGAGGTAGGCGTTCCACTGGACCTTGACCGTGTCGGCGACGTTCAGGCGTTCCCAGGGGCGGTCGGCCGCGTACAGGAGCAGATGGGCGCAGGCGTCGCCGCGCAGGTCGGTCAGGCGGAGTTCGGTGCCGCGGGCCAGGACGCGGTGGGTGTAGTTGCCGCCCGCGACGGTCTCGGCCCACACCAGGTGGCCCGCCTCGCAGGGCGGGGCCGGCCAGTCGCCGGCCGGGACGACGGGCATCGCCTCGGCCCGCCTGCCCTCCTGGGCGCGGGCGTGGGCGCGGGCTCCGTAAGTGGTCGCTGTCGCCATCGCGGGGGACCTCCGGCTGTGGGGACGTCTCGGTCGTACGACATTTCTGTCGCTCGACAGAAATTAGGAGGCGGGCGGGTCATCGGGGTTGCCCGGGTGTTGCCGGTCGGTTACCGAGCCCTCACGAAGATCACCGGGAGTCCGGGGTCCGGGGTCGTTTGCGAGGATCGAACGCATGGGGACGACAGGTGCACAGGGGGGCCGCCGGGTCGGCAGGCCGCGGGCCGATCAGCGGCCGGACAGCGGACTGTCCCCGCGCGCCGAACTCCTCTCCGCCGCCGCCGAGTTGTTCACCACCCGCGGCTACGCGGCCACCACCACCCGGGCCGTCGCCGAGCGCGCGGGCATGCGGCAGGCGTCCATGTACCACTACGTCTCCGGCAAGGAGGAGCTGCTCGCGGACCTCCTGGAGTCCACGGTCACGCCCTCGCTGACGTACGCCCGGGAACTCCTCGCGGACGACGCGACCCCGGCCGAGGGCCGGCTGTGGGAGCTGTGCCGTACCGACGTCGAGCTGCTGTGCGGCGGTTCGCACAACCTCGGCGGGCTGTATCTGCTGCCCGAGGTGCGCGCCGAGCGTTTCGCCGGCTTCCATGCCGTGCGCGCCGAACTCAAGGACACCTACCGGCAGTTGCTCGCCGCGACGGCCGCCGGCGGGGCGCTCGCCAAGAGCGAGTTGGAGCTGCGGACGGATCTGGTGTTCGGGCTGATCGAGGGTGTCATCCTCGTGCACCGCTCCGACCCCGAGCGGCCGGTGTCCGCCTTCGCGGAGGCGACGGCCGACGCGGCACTGCGCATCGTCGGAATCTGACCCGGAATTCGGGCCCGGACCCGAGCCGGAATCGGGGCTTCACTCCTTACGGTGAGTGACTTTCGCATGCCCGTTCGTCGTAACTCGCTGTGTGCGATTGAAGCCACAGCGTGTAAATGGGCTGAGGGTACTCCCCTTCCGTGTCCCTTTTCAGGGGCTTGCTGAATATGACACAGCGGTGATCCGGTCGGACTAAGCTCGCCCGCAGCGCACCGAGTTGGGCTGTATTCGTGCGCTTGTTCCCAAACATGCAAAAGATACAGAAGCTCCCCCCAGATTCCCCCGATCCCCCCAGCCGACCTGTCTTTAGAGGGCATACATGGTGAGTGTTCAATCGCCCCCCGGTGGCCGTGAACTTCCCTACGCGCGCGTGCTGTTGCCGCCTGCCATAGTGATGGCCGCGGCGACCGGGGCCGCCGTCGCCCTGGTGGCGGGGCCTGCCCGGATCGCCGTCGGCTGGTGCGGAGCCGTCGCCACCCTCCTGGTGATCGTGACGGCGGCCGAAGCGGTGCGCCGCGGACGCAACCTGCGGAACCTCCGCGCCGAGCACGACCGTCACACCGCGTATCTGGAACGGCGGCTCGCCGACCAGAACGTGGAGATGCTCCGGCTCGGCAAGGAGATCCTGCCCGCCACGCTCTACCGGCTCAGCAGCGGAGAATCCCCCGGAGAGGTGATTCGGCAAGTCGTCGACACCGATCCCGACTGGCGGCAACTTCCGCAGCCGCAGCGCGACTTGCTGAGGACGGTGCTCAACATCGTCCAGCGCGAGGAGAACATGCGTGACTCCGCGCAGCGCTCCTTCGTCAGCATCGCCCGCCGCGTCCAGGCCATCGTCCACCAACAGGCCAAGGAACTCCGGGAGATGGAGGAGGACCACGGCCGTAACCCCGAGGTCTTCGACGACCTCCTGCGCATCGACCACGGCACCGCGCTGATCGGCCGTCTCGCCGACTCCATCTCGGTGCTCGGCGGTGGCCGCCCGGGCCGTCAGTGGCCCGAACCGGTGCCGCTGTACAGCGTGTTGCGCGGCGCCATGTCCCGCATCCTGGAGTACCGCCGCATCGAGCTGCACTCCATCGCCAAGGTCAACATCCGCGGCATCTCCGTCGAGCCGGTCATCCACGCGGCGGCCGAACTCCTCGACAACGCCACCCGCTACTCGCCCCCGCAGACCAAGGTGCACGTCACCGCCGTAGAGGTGCAGACCGGCGTCGCCATCGAGATCGAGGACGGCGGCGTCAGCCTCAGCGAGGAGTCGCGGGCGCGGGCCGAGGGCATGCTGGAGCGCGCCAAGGCGGGCACCGACCTCCAGGACCTCGGCGAGAGCCCGCGCCTGGGCCTCCAGGTCGTCGGCCGGCTCTGCGCGACGTACAACATGCAGATCTCGCTGCGCGCCTCGGCCTACGGCGGCGTCCGTGCCGTCCTGATCGTGCCCAGCGAGATGCTCACCCCCGGCACCGCCCCCGGGCTCGCCCACGGCATCGGCGCGACCGCCATGCCCAAGGCCGAACTCGGCGCCGTCGACGGCCCCAAGCGCACGATCAAGCGGCGCCGCCCCACGAGCCCGCGCATCCCGGCCTCGGTGAGCATGGAGGACGAGGTTCCCGAGGTCACCGAGTGGACGGCGGGCGGCCTGCCGCAGCGCCGCAGCCGGGTCAAGGTCCCGCTCGCCCAGCGGTACGCCGAACAGGCCGCCGCCGAGCGCGCCGAGGCCGCCGCACGGGACGCCCGCTCCGCCTGGGGCACGCCCGAGCCGGAGCCGGAGAAGAAGGACGAACCCGAACCGGGCCTGTGGGTCGAGGCGTTCATGGAAGGCCTCAAGGGTGACCCGGACCCGACCGCTTTCACCCAGAAGACCGAGCCGGCCCGAGTCGAGGCCGACGACGAGGGGGACCTCAAGTGATCCAGCAGCGAGCCAACTTCGACTGGATGCTCAAGGATCTCGCCGACGGCGTGCCCGGCATCCAGCAGATCGTGGTTCTCTCCGCCGACGGGCTGCGCATCGCCCGCTACGGCGGCGACCCCGATGCCGCCGACCGCGTCGCCGCGGCCTGCGCCGGACTGCAGAGCCTGGCGGGTGCCGTCGCCTCCGAGATCCCGGGCAGCGACGGCCGGATGAAGATGGTCATCATCGAGATCAACGGCGGCTACTTCTATCTGATGGCCGCGGGCGCCAACGCCTACCTGGCGGTGCTGTCCGACGTGGTCGCCGAGCCCGGCCTGATGAGCAACCGCATGCGCGACCTCGTCGTCAGAATCGGCGCCCACCTCACCAGCCCGCCGAGGCGCAACGGGCAGACCGTATGACTCCTCCGCAACGCCGGCGGCGACAACCCAGGGAAGAGCCGCCGCCGCAGCCCGCCAAACAACAGGGCGAGCCCAGGAAACAGGGCGAAGGGAAGATCCCGGAGCGGCTGTACGTGCTCACCGGCGCGACCGAGGACGGCGACCGGGCCGAACTCGACCTGGTCACGCTGATCGTGGCGCGTTCCGACGCGCCGCAGTCGGCCACTCCGGAGCAGGCGGCGCTGCTCGGGCTCTGTATCGCCCCCCTGTCCGTGGCCGAGCTGTCGGCCTATCTCAACCTGCCGTACAGCGTGGTGACCGTCCTGCTCACCGAGCTGCTGACGGCCGAACTGGTGCAGGCGCGCGCCCCGATCGTCCGCCAGGCGCTCCCCGACCGTTCCCTCCTCGAAGCGGTGATGCATGGACTTCAAAAGCTCTGACACCATCACGGGCCCTCGGACCGAGGACCATCTCCCGCACACGGCCCAGGCCGCGGTGAAGATCGTGATCGTCGGCGGCTTCGGGGTCGGCAAGACGACCATGGTCGGTTCGGTCAGCGAGATCAGGCCGCTGACCACCGAGGAGACCATGACGCAGGCCGGCGTCGGCGTCGACGACAACTACGGCTCGGAGAGCAAGACGGCCACCACCGTCGCCATGGACTTCGGCCGCATCAGCATCACCGACCAACTCGTGCTGTACCTGTTCGGCACCCCCGGCCAGGAACGCTTCTGGTTCCTGTGGAACGGGCTGTTCGAGGGCGCGCTCGGCGCGGTGGTGCTGATCGACACGCGGCGCCTCGAAGTCAGCTTCGACGTCATAGGACGGCTGGAGGAGCGCGGGGTGCCGTTCGTGATCGCCGTCAACTCCTTCCCGGACGGCCCGCATTACCCCATCGAGGACCTGCGTACGGCGCTCGACCTGTCGCCGGACATCCCCATCATCGAGTGCGACGCGCGCCGCCGCGCCTCCAGCCGGGACGTCCTGATGACCCTGATGCGCTTCCTGCACTCCCTGGCGATGACGGGCTCACTGACCTGACCCGCCCAACTCCCCCGACACCGGATCCACTTCAGTTCCCGGAGCGATCACTGTGACGCCTGAACCCCACTCCCCGACCGATACGGACGACACCAGGCTCGGTCCGCCCCCCGGCTGCCCCGCGCACGGCCAGGGGCCCGGCGGGCTGCACCGGCTGTACGGCCCCGAAGCGGCGGACCTGGGCACCCTCTACGAGAAACTCCGCGCCGAACACGGCCCCGTGGCACCGGTGTTGCTCCACGACGACGTACCGATCTGGGTCGTCCTCGGCCACACCGAGAACCTGCACATGGTGCGTACGCCCTCGCAGTTCAGCCGCGACAGCCGGGTCTGGACGCCGCTGCGCGAGGGCATGGTCAAGCCCGACCACCCGCTGATGCCGCACATCGCCTGGCAGCCCATCGCCTCGCACGCGGAGGGCGACGAACACCTGCGGCTGCGCGGCGCGGTCACCGGCGCCATGTCGACCATCGACCCGCGCGGCATCCGCCGGCACATCAACCGCTACACCCAGATCCTCGCCAACACCTTCTGCGAGCAGGGCCACGCGGAACTCGTCGGCCAGTTCTGCGAGCACCTGCCGATGGCCGTGCTGTGCGAGATCCTCGGCATGCCCGACGAGTACAACGACCAGATGGTGGAGGCGGCCCGCGACGCCCTCAAGGGCACCGAGACCGCGATCGTCAGCCACCAGTACGTCATGGACGCGCTGACCCGGCTCACCGCCCTGCGCCGGGCCGAGCCCGCGGACGACTTCACCAGCCACCTCGTCATGCACCCGGCGGGGCTCAGCGACGACGAGGTCAGGGAGCACCTGCGGCTCGTCCTCTTCGCCGCCTACGAGGCCACCACCAACCTCCTCGCCAACGCGCTGCGCATGGTCATCACCGACCCGCGCTTCCGCGCCCAGCTCAACGGCGGGCAGATGACGGTGCCGGAGGCGGTCGAGCAGTCCTTGTGGGACGAGCCGCCGTTCTCCACCGTCTTCGCCTACTTCGCCAAGCAGGACACGGAGTTGGGCGGCCAGCGCATCCGCAAGGGCGACGGTCTCCTCTTCGCGCCCGCGCCGGGCAACGTGGACCCCCGGGTGCGTCCCGACCTCAAGGCCAACATGATGGGCAACCGCTCCCACCTGGCCTTCGGCGGCGGCCCGCACGAGTGCCCCGGCCAGGACATCGGCCGCGCCATCGCCGACACCGGGGTGGACGCGCTGCTGATGCGGCTGCCGGACATCGAACTCGACTGCGACGAGGACGAGTTGAGCTGGACGGCGTCCATCGCCTCCCGCCACCTGGTGGATCTGCCGGTGCAGTTCGCCCCGAAGCCCCCGCAGGACGTCTCGGAGAAGCCGAGCCACGCGGCGGTCCCGCAACCCCGCCACACCTGGCACGTCGGCATGCCGTCCGACCCGCCCCCGACGCCGGCGGCGGCCCCGATGCCCGAGCCGGCGGCTCCGCCGCAGCCGGTCGCGACGCCGGAACCGGTGCACCAACTCGGCGCGTGGCAGCGGTTCCTGCGCTGGTGGCGCGGCTACTGAGCGGACCGCCCACCGTAGGAGGACCAGGCTTCGAGCACCCGCCCGCTACGGAACCGGTGCTCGGCCCCCGTGACCGGATCGGTGAACTCCAGTGCCCGCGCCAGCAGTTGGAGCGGTCGCCGGAAGTCACCGTCCGGCACGGGGTCGGTCACCACGGGATACAGCGGATCACCGAGGATGGGCACGCCCAACGCGCTCATGTGGACGCGCAGTTGATGCGTCTGCCCGGTGCTGGGCACCAGCCGGTACCGCGCGATCCCGTCGCCACGCTGTTCGGCCGACTCGACCCGGCTGACGGCATTGACCTCGCCCTCGACCTGCTGAGCGGCCATCACCCCACGCTCCTTGAGAATCCGCGAGCGCACGGTCGTGGGAAGGACGAGCCCGGAGTCGTACGGCGCGATCGCCTCGTACTCCTTCCGGACCCGCTTCTCCCGGAACAGCGCCTGGTACGCGCCCCGTTCCTCGGGCCGCACCGTGAACAGCACGAGCCCGGCGGTGAGTCGGTCGAGCCGGTGCGCGGCGCCGAGCGCCGGGATCCCCAACTCCCTGCGCAGCCGCGCCAACGCGGTCTCGACGACATGACTGCCGCGCGGGGTGGTCGCGAGGAAGTGCGGCTTGTCGGCGACGACGATGTGCTCGTCGCGGTACACGACCTCCACGGGGAAGGGCACCGGTACCTCGGAGGGCAGGTCCCGGTGGAACCACACGAACAACCCGGCTTCGTACGGCAGCCCGGCCACGCTCTTCCCGTCCACCCCGACGAACAGCCCGTCGTCCATCATCTCGTCGACGACACCCTCGCCCGCCCCCGAGAGCCGGTCCACCAGGTACTCGCGCACGGTGGTCCAGGAACCCTCGGGGGGCAGACGGACCCGTACCGGGTCGACTCCGTCGCGTTGGGGGAGGGGGGAGGGCGGGATACGGCGCTTTCGGGTCATTGGGGGTCAAGCGTAGGTGGTGGGGTCAGGCGGCGACCGCCTCAGGAGCCTCCGCCGTGACCGTACGGGCGCGGTACGCCCGGTACCCGAACCCGGCCCCCACCGTCACCACCAGGAACAACACCGTGAACCACTGGAAGTACCAGTGCCCACCCGCCGGGTCGTACACCGCAGCCCGCGGCCACGCCAGGTTGACGGTCATCACCAGGCCGTAGACAAGCGCCAGCGCGTTGACCGGTACCCCCCACCGGCCCAGGGAGAAGAGGCGCGCGCCCGTCTCGTCCGTGCCCTCCACCGCGAACTCGCCGCGCACGCGGCGGAGCAGCAGCGGGCCCGTCACCATCGCGTACGCCAGGTACAGCATCACGATGCAGGTGGTGCCGATGGCGAGGAAGGCGTCCGGGGAGGCGAAGTTCAGGAGGAGCAGGGCCGCCGCGAGAGTGCCCACGACGATGGCCGGGGCGCTGGGCATGCCCGTGCGGGGGTTGACCTTGGACAGGCGGGCGGAGAAGGGGAGTTGGCCGTCTCGGGCCATGGAGAACAGCATGCGGCAGGCCGCTGTCTGGATGGCCAGAGTCGCTACCGCGATCGCCACCACCACGTCCGCCAGCAGGGCCTTGCCGACGCCGTCGCCGAGGCTGCTCGTCAGGACGTAGCTGAGGCCGTCGACGCCCAGGTGGCCGTCGGTCAGGCTGGGGGCCGCGAGCAGGCCGCCGAGGATGATCAGGCCGCCGAGCAGGCCCGCGGCGGTGAGCGCGGTGAGGATCGTGCGCGGTGCGGTGCGGCGCGGGTTGTGGGTCTCCTCGCTCATCTCGCCCGCGCTGTCGAAGCCGATCATCACGTACGCCGCCGTGAACGAGCCGACCAGCAGGGCGCCGAGCAGCCCGCCCTCCAGACTGCCGGTCGTGTGGAAGGTGATGGTCGGGGTGCGCTTCGAGTGGGTCAGGAGGAGGACGACGATCAGGATCGCGCCGATGATCTCGGCCGTCACCCCGACCCGGTTGATGATCGACATCACGCGGTTGTCGAGGATGTTCACCACCGTCGTCAGGACCAGCAGGATCACGCCCAGGACCGCCGCGTTGGCCGCGCCGTCGGGGGAGGTGGGAGCCGGGTCCGTGCCCACCAGCTGGAAGCCCGACCAGATCGCCGGCAGCACCATCTGGAGGGCCAGGGCGGCTGCCGCCACCACCACCATCTGGCCGATCACCATGATCCAGCCCGCGAACCAGCCGAACGTCGCGTTCGAGAGGCGGGACGACCACTGGTAGATCGCGCCCGAGATCGGGTAGCGCGCGGCCAGTTCCGCGAAGCAGGCCGCCACCAGGAGCTGGCCGGCCAGCACGATCGGCCAGGCCCAGAAGAAGACGGGTCCGCCGAACGCGTACCCGAAGGCGAAGAACTGGAAGACGGTCGTCAGTACGGAGATGAAGGAGAACCCGGCCGCGAACGACGCGTACCGGCCGAGGCTGCGGTGCAGCTCCTGGCGGTAGCCGAACTCCGCGAGGGAGCTGTCGTCGGAGCTGGGGGAGTGCGGCGGATCGGGGCGTATGTCGGAGGGGGCTGTTGTGGTCACGGCGGCACCTGCCTTCGGCGCAGGAGAGCGGAATCCTGACGGCGACAGCGGAATTCCTGTCGGGTGACAGAAATTAGGGATGGCCTGTTTCCGTCGCGTCACGTAACCGTGTCTGTGGCGGGCCTAAGTCCTCACGCCCTTGCCCTCGCCGCCAAAACGCGATACATCGTGTGTGTTGACGCTCGCCGCACACTCGCGATATGTTCTGCCACGGATATTCGGAAGCGAGGTATGGCCATGCCGCCCAAGCGCCGCAAGCTCGGCAATCCGCTGGCGCTCACCGTGCTGGTCACCCTCTGGCAGGGCCCGATGCATCCGTACGAGATCGCCCGGACCCTGCGCCGCCAGGGCAAGGACAGCACCACGAAGATCAACTACGGCTCGCTCTACACGGTCGTGCAGAACCTGGAGAAACACGGCTTCGTCGAGGTCACCGACGTGGAGCGGCAGGGCAACCGTCCCGAGCGCACGGTCTACGGCATCACCGAGGCAGGGCGCGAGGAAGCCGTCGAATGGCTCTCCGACCTGCTGGCCGTGCCGGTCAAGGAGTTCCCGATCTTCGAGACCGCGCTCCCGCTCGTCGGAGTCATCCACCCCGACGAGGTGGTGCGGCTCCTGGAGGAGCGGGTGCAGAACCTCGACGTACAGGCGGCGAGCGCGCGCGGTGCGCTGGAGAAGCTGTACGAGACGCTGCCCCGGCTCTTCCTGGTGGAGAGCGAGTACCAGTTGCACATGGTCCGGGCGCAGGCGGAGTGGATCCGGGGTCTCGTCGACGAGATCAAGAAGGGCTCACTGCCCGGCGTCGAGGGATGGCGCCACTTCCACGAAACGGGGGAGCTGCCGACGGAGTTCACCTAGACACGAAGAACCCCGACCGGGCTGTTGGAGCAGCCCCGCCGGGGTCACGAACCCCGAACTGACCCGCCGTGCGGCGAAGCCAGGCGATCGAGGTGCGGCACACCCAGGATAGCCGGGCGCTCTTCACGCGGATCAGTCGTGACCTTTCACATCGCACATCCGCTCATTCCTTTGGAGAGCTGTCATGGGCAGTACCCGTGCGCCCGCGGTCGAGGCGCGTCAACTGATCAAGACCTATTCCGGCGATGTCACCGCCCTCAACGGCATGGACATCACCGTCGAACCCGGCACCGTCTTCGGGCTCCTCGGGCCGAACGGCGCCGGCAAGTCCACCACCGTCAAGATCCTCACCACCCTCGCCAGGCCCGACTCCGGCACGGCCACCGTCGCCGGCCACGACGTGCTGCGCCACCCGGACCGGGTCCGCCGCGCGATCGGCGTGGTCGCCCAGAACTCGGGCGCGGACCCGACGGCGACCGGCCGCGAGAACCTCCAACTCCAGGGCAGGCTCTACGGATTGAGGGGCGCCGCCCTCACGCGGCGGGTGGACGAGCTCCTCGACCGCTTCACCCTCGCCGACGCCGCGAAGCGTCCGGTGAAGGGCTACTCCGGCGGTATGCGCCGCCGCCTGGATGTGGCGCTCGGCCTGGTGCACCGGCCCGAGGTGCTCTTCCTCGACGAGCCCACCACCGGCCTCGACCCGGAGGCCCGCACCGCGATGTGGGACGAGATCGGCCGGCTGGCGGGGGAGGAGGGGCTGACCATCCTGCTCACCACGCACTACCTCGAAGAGGCCGACCGGCTCGCCGAACGCATCGCGATCGTCGACCGCGGCCGGGTCGTCGTGGAGGGTACCCCCGACTCCCTCAAGGGTGAACTCCGGGGTGACGCCGTCCACTTGGAGCTGCGGGAAGCGGTCGGCGACGCCGGTCGTACGCTGCTGCGGGGCACCCTCGTCGGACTGCCGGGCGTGCGCGAGGTGCTGGTCGACGGGAGCCGGGTCAGTGCCCGCGCCGACGACGGAGCGGCCGCGATGCCCGTCCTGCTGGCGGCGTTCGAGCGGGCCGGCGTCGGGGTCGCCAGCGCGACCGTCGCCCGTCCCTCGCTGGACGACGTCTATCTCCGCTACGCGGGCCGCCGTTACGCCGAGGCCGACGCGAACAGCACCGAGCGGCTCGCCGTCGCCGGAGGTGCGCGATGAGCACCGCCGTCTCCCAGACCTGGTACATGACGCAGCGTCAACTCATGGTGTTCGCACGGCAGCCCGCCTTCGCGGTCATCACCCTCATCCAGCCGGTGATCTGGCTGTTCCTGTTCGGCAACCTCTTCAAGAAGGTCGTCGAACTCGGCGGCTTCGGCACCACCTCGTACCTGGACTACCTCGTCCCGGGCGTGGTCGTGATGAGCGCCCTCAGCTCCAACATGTGGGCGGGCATGGGCACGTTGGAGGAGATCCAGCGCGGCACGCTGAACCGCTTCCTGACCACTCCGGTCAGCCGGGCCGCGCTGATGAACGGCAACGTCGTCAACAACGGCCTCGTCACCGCGCTCCAGTCGGCGATCATCGTCCTGCTCGGACTGCTCGGCGGCGCCGACTACCCGGGCGGCGTCGGCGGCATCGCGATCCTGATCGTGGCCTCCGTGCTGCTGGGCACCGTCTTCGGGGCACTGTCCAACGCGCTCGGGATGCTGGTGCAGCAGCGGGAGTCGATCATCGGCATCAACACCTTCCTGCTGCTGCCGCTGACGTTCCTGTCCAGCGCGTTCATGGCGCCGTCCCAGATGCCCTCGTGGATGCGGCACATCGCCGACTTCAACCCGCTCAACTGGGCGATGGTGGCAGGCCGTTCGGCGATGAGCGAACACCCCGACTGGGGCGACGTACTCAGCCGCGGCGGCGCGCTGCTGGCACTCGCGGTGGCAGCGGTATGGCTGTCGATCCGCACGTTCAGGTCGTATCAGCGGTCGGTATAAGCGCCCCGAAAGGGGCGCGAGGCTGTGTCGATTTGCGGCTCCGCCGCGCGGGCGCGATCAGCCACGACGGCGCGGCGGACGCCAATGCTCCGTCGTGGCACCCCCATCGGCGCACCTACGCGGCGACGCCTTCCTGCTCCGCCTCGATCTTCGCGTTCCACTCCCGCTTCGATGCCTGCCACCCGTCCTCGTTGTGGCCCAGGCGCCAGTACCCGGAGATCGAAAGATCCTCGCGCGGGATCGCCAACTCGACGCGCAGCAGGGCCCGCAGGTCCTTCACGAACGCCGCCTCGCCGTGCACGAACGCGTGCATCCGGCCCTCCGGGAACTCCAGTGCCCGTACGGCCTCGGCGAGCGCCTCGCCGACGGGACGGTCGCCGCGGTGCAGCCAGACGACCTCGATGCCGGAGTCGATCTTCTGCTCCTCCTCGGGCCCGGAGATCTCCACGAAGGCGTGTGCCGTGGAGCCTTCGGGCAGCGACTCCAGGGCACGGGCGATCGCGGGCAGCGCGCTCTCGTCCCCGGCGAGCAGATGCCAGTCGGCGCCCGCGTCGGGGGCGTAGGCGCCGCCGGGGCCCATGAAGTGGACGGTCTCGCCCGGCTGGACCCGGGACGCCCACGGGCCGGCGAGGCCCTCGTCGCCGTGGATCACGAAGTCCAGGGTCATCTCGCGGTGCTCGGGGTCCCAGGCGCGCACGGTGTAGGTGCGGGTCACCGGCCACTGCTCACGCGGGAACTCGGCGCGGATGCGCTCCACGTCGAAGGGCTCGGGGTAGGTCGCACCCCCGGCCGGGAACAGCAGCTTCACGTAATGGTCGGTGCACGTGTCCGCCGAGAACTCGGCCAGACCCTCGCCACCGAGCACCACGCGCTGCATGTGGGGAGTCAGGCGTTCGGTGCGGACGACCTGCGCTGAGTGGGGCTTACGCGGCTTCCGTGCCGGACGTTCTGCCATGACGGCCTCCCAGGTTCCCATGCTTAGGCTTACCTAAGTTAGCACTAGATTCTTTGGTAAAGGCAACAAAGGGAGGGCAAGAACAATGCTTATGCGCTCAGCGTGGTGAGCAGTCGCTGCAATGATCCGCCCAGTCCCCAGCGGTCCGCCAGCGCGCTCACCAGCTCCGGATCACGCGGGGCGTGCGGCAGCGTCGGGTCGACGTCGGGCAGCGGTACATCGTCCGCGACCCGTACGACCTTGGGCGCGACCGCGACGTACGGCCGTGCCTCGTCGAGGCGCTTGCGCTGCGAGGGGGTCAGCTTCGACTTGGGGTCGTCGATCGCGGCCATGATCCCGGGCACGTCACCGAACTCGGCGAGCAGCTTCGCCGCCGTCTTCTCGCCGATGCCGGGGACGCCCGGCAGACCGTCGCTGGGGTCGCCGCGCAGCAGCGCCAGATCCACGTAACCGCGGCCGTCCACGCCGTACTTCTCGCGCAGGAACGCCTCGTCGGTGAGCTGGAGCGTGCCGACGCCCTTGATCGGATACAGGACGCGGATCCCGCGGGCGTCGTCGACGAGCTGGTACAGGTCGCGGTCGCCGGTGACGATGTCCACCGGGCCCTTGGCGTGCGCCGTGAACGTGCCGATCACGTCGTCGGCCTCGTACCGCTCGACGCCCACGCGCGCGATACCGACCGCGTCGAGAACGGCCTCGATGATCGGCACCTGCGGGGAGAGCGTGTCCGGCACCTCCTCCGCGTCCGGGCCGCTCTCGCGGACCTCGGCGACGCGGTGCGCCTTGTAGGTGGGGATCAGGTCGACCCGCCACTGCGGCCGCCAGTCCGCGTCCATGCAGGCGACCAGCTGGTCGGGGCGGTGGTCCTTGACCAGCCGGTCGATGAACTCGAGCAGTCCGCGTACGGCGTTCACCGGCGTCCCGTCCGGCGCCTTCACGGACTCCGGGACGCCGAAGTAGGCGCGGAAGTAGAGCGAGGCGGTGTCGAGAAGCATCAGTCGTCCGGTCACGCCTCGCATCATGCCGCACGACAGGGCGACGATCACCCCTCCGTGTCACCCGGAGGGACCAATACCGCTGGTGGGTGAGCTGGACCACTCCGGTGTTTGCGCGCCATGAGCATGGGCAGGCGCGGCCTCGGAGCGATGCCGGTTGCACATTCAACCGTCGAGGGGCCTGCCAGGTCCGTCGCCGTCGCCTCCCGTCCTGCCCCCGATCGAGAGGTACGCGTGTCAGCCAGGCTAGAAGCCGAGCATCTGTACAAGGTGTTCGGCAGACGACCCGACCAGGCAGTCGAACGGCTCCGCGAAGGAGCCGACCGGGAGGAACTGCGCGCCGACGGCACCACCGCCGCCGTCATCGACGCGTCCTTCTCCGTCGCACCGGGCCAGATCTTCGTCGTCATGGGCCTGTCCGGCTCCGGCAAGTCGACTCTCCTGCGGATGCTCAACGGACTCCTGGAGCCCACCGCGGGCCGCGTCCTCTTCGACGGCCAGGACCTGACCGCGCTCGGCGACCGCGAACTCCGCGAGGTCCGCGCCCGCAAGATCAGCATGGTCTTCCAGCACTTCGCGCTCTTCCCGCACCGCAGCGTCCGCGAGAACGCCGCCTACGGTCTCGAAGTGCAGGGCGTGCCCCGCGCCGAGCGCGCACGCCGCGCCGGCGAGGCGCTCGCCCTGTGCGGCCTGGCCGGCTGGGAGGACTCGTGGCCCGACGAGCTGTCCGGCGGTATGCAGCAGCGCGTCGGCCTGGCCCGCGCGCTCGCCACCGACGCCGACCTGCTCCTCATGGACGAGTCGTTCAGCGCGCTCGACCCGCTGATCCGGCGTGACATGCAGGACCAACTCCTGGAACTGCAGAAGTCGTTGAAGAAGACGATCGTCTTCATCACGCACGACCTCAACGAGGCCATGCGCCTGGGCGACCGCATCGCCGTCATGCGCGACGGCCGCATCGTCCAGACCGGCACCGCCGAGGACATCCTGCTGCGCCCCGCCAACGACTACGTCGCCTCCTTCATCCAGGACGTCGACCGCTCCCGCGTGCTGACCGCGAGCTCCGTCATGGACACCGGCGTCGACGGCCACGAGGCCGACTGCGACTGCGCGACCGCCACCCCGGACACGCCCTTCACCGACCTGTGCGCCCTCAGCGCCCGCCTCACCCACCCGGTCGCGGTGCTCGACGAGGCCGACGAGGTCGTAGGAGTCGTACCGCAGGAACGCCTCGTCGCGTTCCTCGGCGGGGAATCCGCGGAGGAGGTGGCCGCCCATGCCTAGGCTCCCGCTCGGCGACTGGGTCGACTCCGGTGTCGACTGGCTCCTCGCCCACATGTCCTGGCTCTTCGACGCGATCAAGACGGTCGTCGAGGGCATGTACGACGGCATCAACGCGGTCCTCACCGCCCCCGAACCCCTGCTCCTCGCGGGCATCCTGGCCGTGATCGCCTGGTGGCTGCGCGGGCTGGTCGCGGGTGTCCTGGCGTTCGCCGGGTTCCTGCTCATCGACTCGCTCGACCTGTGGGACCGGGCCATGTCGACGCTCGCCCTGGTGCTCGTGGCGACCGTCATCGCCCTGGTGATCTCGATCCCGCTGGGCATCTGGGCGGCCCGCTCCAGGACGGTCAGCGCGGTCGTACGGCCCGCTCTCGACCTGCTCCAGACGATGCCGTCGATGGTGCTGCTGATCCCGGCGATCCTCTTCTTCGGCCTCGGCACCTCGGCCGGCGTGATCGCCACCCTGATCTTCGCGCTCGCCCCCGGCGTCCGCATGACCGAGCTGGGCATCCGCCAGGTCGACGCCGAACTCGTCGAAGCCGCCGAGGCGTTCGGCACCTCACCGCGCGACACACTCCTGCGGGTCCAACTGCCGCTGGCGCTCCCGACGATCATGGCGGGCATCAACCAGGTCATCATGCTGGGCCTGTCGATGGTCGTCATCGCCGGCATGGTCGGCACCGGCGGCCTCGGCGGCGCCGTCAACGAGGCCATCGGCCAGCTCGACATCGGCTTCGGTTTCGAGGCGGGCGTCGGCATCGTCGTCCTCGCCATCTACCTCGACCGCATGACCAGCGCGCTCGGCACCCAGATCTCCCCGCTCGGCCGCAGGGCCGCCGCCAAGGCCCGCGCGGCAGGCAACGAGAAGCCCTGGAACCACCGCCCCCGCCCGGCGTTCGCCGTGATCGGCGTGGTCGTCCTCGCGCTGGTGGCCGGCGGCATGGGTGTCTTCGGCTCCTCCTCCGGCACGAAGGCGACCTCCGCCACGGACGTCGGCAAGGGCAAGGAGATCACCATCGGCTACATCCCGTGGGACGAGGGCATCGCCTCCACCTTCCTCTGGAAGGAGATCCTGGAGGAGCGCGGCTACAAGGTGACGACCACCCAGTACGCCGCCGGCCCGCTGTACACCGGCGTCGCCACCGGCCAGGTCGACTTCCAGACCGACGCCTGGCTGCCCACCACGCACGCCGAGTACTGGAAGAAGTACGGCAAGCAGCTCGACGACCTCGGCAGCTGGTACGGCTCCACCTCCCTGGAGCTGACCGTCCCGGCGTACATGAAGGACGTCAACACCCTGGCGGACCTCAAGACCCACGCCTCCGAGTTCGGCGGCAAGATCACCGGCATCGAACCGAGCGCCGGAATGATGGGCCTCCTGAAGACCAAGGTCCTCAAGGAGTACGGCCTCCAGGGCTCCTACGACGTCGTCGACGGCTCCACCCCGGCGATGCTGGCCGAGCTGAAGCGGGCGTACGCCAAGAAGCAGCCGATCGTCGTCACGCTCTGGTCGCCGCACTGGGCGTACAGCGACTACAAGCTGAAGAAGCTCAAGGACCCGAAGAACGCCTGGGGCAAGGGCGACGGCGTGCACACCGTGGCACGCAAGGGCTTCGCCGCCGACAACCCCGACGTCGGGAAGTGGCTGAAGGACTTCAGGATGACCGAGGCCCAGCTCACCGGTCTGGAGGCGCAGATCCAGAAGTCCGGCAAGGGCGAGGAGCAGGACGCCGTCCGCACCTGGCTGAAGCAACACCCGGGCCTCGTCGACCAGTTGGCCCCGGTCACGAAGAGCCAGGCGGCCGGGTGACCTGACAGTCCCGCAGCCGCCTTCCCAGAGGTGGGCCCCACCGCACGTTCCCCCCTTCGCGCGGCGGGGCCCACCTTTGTCGGTGCCCCGATCCGGTACGAACAGGATCCGGCCAACCACATAGCGCTACGAAACCCCGCAATCAGGCCCGAGAGGTGAGCGGGAACACAGGCGACCGCGTACGCATTGAAGAGTAGAGACGAACTCTCGCGCCGATCGAGGGCCGGCGGGCCCTCGCACGGTGGCCAGAACTGTGACGTCCGATCGCACGCTGTGTGACGTGGATGTGACAGGCGCATGAAACGGTTTGCCGAACATGCGTAGGGTGCAGAGAACTCTTCAGAGACAGCTTCGGAAGAGGCTTCAAGGCAACTGCGGACCGACGAGCGAAGGAGGGAGCCGGAGCGATGGGCGACCACAAAGAACAGCCCCTTCGGGTGGGCGCGGCCGTACGGCGGCGGCGTCGCGCACTCTCTCTGACCCTCGCCGTCGTGGCCGAACGCAGTGGCCTGTCGGTGCCCTTCCTGAGCCAGGTCGAGAACGACCGGGCCCGCCCCAGCAGAAGCTCCCTGGAGAAGGTGGCCGACGCCCTGCGCACCACGGCCGTCGAACTCCTCGCCGCCGCCGACCCCGCGTGCAGCGTCGACGTCGTACGCGCGGAGGAACCCGAGTCGGCCGCGCCCCGGATGCGTTCCCTGGTGCGGGGGCACCACCAGCTGCACGCCTCGGAGTTCACCGGCGACCATGACGCCGGTCGCGAATTCCAGCACCGCAACGACGAGTTGATGTACGTCGCGGACGGCGCCGTCGAGATCGAGGCGGAGGGGCGTGCGTACCGCCTCGTACGCGGCGACACGATGTACCTCACCGGAGGCGTCCGGCACCGCTGGCGCGCGACCGTGCCGGACACCCGGGTGGTCGTGGTCGCGGTGGCCGAGCACATCGAGGCCGTCCAGGACCGCCAGCGCTGATGCGCGTCGTGTCCCTCGTGCCGTCCCTGACGGAGGCGGTCGCCGTATCGCTTCCGGGAGTCGTGGTCGGTGCGACGGACTGGTGCAGCCATCCGCGGGACCTCGATGTCACGCGCGTCGGCGGCACCAAGAACCCGAAGCTCGACCCGATCCTCGCCCTCACCCCCGACTTGGTGATCGCCAACGAGGAGGAGAACCGCGCTCCGGACCTGACTGCCTTGCGCGAGGCGGGAGTCGAGGTCCTGGTCACCGAGGTGCGCGACGTCCCGCAGGCCTTCCGTGAACTCGCCCGGGTCCTCGACGCGTGCGGAGCGCCGTCCCGCCCGCGCTGGCTGGACGAGGCCGAGCGGGCGTGGGATGAACTCCCGGCTCCCGCACGCCGGTTGACCGCCGTCGTCCCCATCTGGCGCCGTCCCTGGATGGTGCTGGGCCGGGACACCTTCGCGGGCGATGTGCTGTCCCGCCTGGGAGTCGACCACGCGTACGCGACGCACACCGAGCGCTACCCGCGCGCCACGGTCGACGAACTGCGGGCCGCGGCACCGGACTTGGTGGTCCTCCCGGACGAGCCGTACCGCTTCACGGCCGACGACGGCCCGGAGGTGTTCGCGGATCTGCCCTGCGCGCTCGTCAGCGGCCGGCACCTCACGTGGTACGGGCCGTCACTGGGCGAAGCGCCACGGGTGCTGGGCGCGGCCCTGCGAGCAGCGCACCGCTGAGCAGGCCGCGGGCCGTGTGCACGGCGGCGGTGGCCCAGGCGGCGACCAGCACGCCGTAGAGGACGATCGCGAGCCCGTCGTAGACGGCGAGGCCCGTGTGGCGGGACAGGGACTCGGCGCCGGTGACGCAGGTGCCGACCGGGAAGGTGAACGCCCACCAGGTCATCGCGAAGCGCATGCCGCGGCGGCGGGCGCGGACGACGTGCGCGGTGGCGAGGCCGAGCCAGAGCAGGGCGAAGCCCATGACGGGGACGCCGTAGAGGACGGCGAGGAGGGTGAAGCCCTGGGCGTACGCGGCGGGTACGGCGCCGGGGGCGAAGTCCGCGAACTTGCCCACGGCGGTGGTGGACTGGCCCAGCGGACCCAGGACCAGGAACAGCGTCGGGGTGAGCGCGAGGGGCAGCGGTCCGCCGGTGACGAGGCGGGCGAAGACCAGCGGCAGCATCAACAGGGTTGCCAGCAGGCTGAGTCCGAACATCGCGAAGCACGCGAGGAGGAGCGTCTCGCGGGGCTGCCCGGGCGGCAGGTGGGGCACGAGGAGCGGCCCGAGCGCGGCGGACACCATCGGCGCGACCACGGGCAGCAGCCACACGGGGGTCGCCTGCGCGGGGTGCACGCGATGCCGTACGGCCATCAGGTACGGGACGGCGACGGCCGCCGTGAGCCCGACGGCCGTACCGGCGCCGAACAGCACGGCGTCGAGCGCGACCGCCGCCCGGAGCCCGATCCAGTCCCGCCCGACGACCAGTCCGCCGCCGCCCACCGCCAGCAGGGCCATCGCGAGGCAGCCGTAGAAGGGGGCCATCGCCGGGTCGAGGAGGTGGGCGCGGGCCTGGTCGCGGTGGTGGGTCCAGTGCAGGGTGCGGGCGGCGAGCAGGGCCAGCAGCATCGCGAGCGAGAGGGCCCAGACGGCGGCGCAGGCCGTGCGCAGCCCCGGCAGGTGGAGCGGGAGCCCGGCACCGGCCGTGGCGACGATGGCGGTGCCCATGACGGAGGCGTACCAGTTGGGTCCGAGATGACGAACGGCGGTGACCATGCCTCCACCGTCTCGCCGACTGAGACACGCGACCAGGGAGTATGTGTCTATGGGGACATAAACTGGATTTATGAGCAACGGTGAGATGGATGATCAGCGGGAGGGGTCGATAGCGCACCGGGTGCCGGACCTCGGGGCGCTGGAGCTGTTGCTGGCGGTGGCCCGGCTCGGGAGTCTCGGCGGGGCGGCCCGTGAACTGGGGATCACCCAGCCCGCGGCCAGCAGCCGTATCCGCTCCATGGAACGGCAGCTCGGCGTCGCCCTCGTGGACCGCTCGCCGCGCGGATCGACCCTGACCGACGCCGGGGCCCTCGTCACGGACTGGGCCCGCCGGGTCGTCGAGGCGGCGGCCGCCTTCGACGCGGGTGCCCAGGCGCTACGGCACCGCCGTGACTCCCGGCTCCGCGTCGCCGCCAGCATGACCATCGCCGAGTACCTCCTGCCCGGCTGGCTCCTCGCCCTGCGCTCCCAACGCCCCGACACCGCAGTGTCGTTGCTCGCCGGCAACTCGACGACGGTCGCGGAACGGCTGTTGTCGGACGAGGCGGACCTGGGCTTCGTGGAGGGCCTGTCGGTGCCCGCGGGACTGGACTCCACGGTGATCGCCCACGACCACCTGATCGTCGTGACCGCCCCGACCCACCCGTGGGCCCGCCGTCGACGCCCGGTCCCGGCCGCGGAGCTGGCGGCGACGCCGCTGATCCTGCGGGAGAAGGGCTCGGGCACGAGGCAGGTCCTGGACACGGCGCTGGGCGGACTGGCCCGCCCTCTCATCGAGTTGTCGTCCACCACGGCCGTCAAGGCGTCGGCGGTGAGCGGAGCGGGGCCTGCGGTGCTGAGTGAACTCGCCGTGGGGGAGGAGCTGTCGATGCGGAGGCTGGTGCGCATCCCGGTCGAAGGGGTCACTCTCGCCCGGGACTTGAGAGCGGTGTGGCCCACGGGGCACCGGCCGACGGGACCGGCGCGGGAACTGCTCTCGCTGACGCAGGGCTAGCGAGCCTTCGCGGCCGCTTCCACCAACGCCCGCACCACCCGCAGGTCCTCACCCATCTCGGGATGCCACTGGACCCCCAACACCCAGTCGGCGGAGGCGAGTTCGACGGCCTCCGGGGTGCCGTCCTCGGCCCAGGCCGACACCGTCAGGCCCGCGCCCAGGCGGTCCACGGACTGGTGGTGGAACGTGGGGACCGAGGTCTCCTCCGGTACCGCCGACGCGTACAGGGTCCCCGGTACCGGCTTGACCGGGTGGCTGCCGAAGACGCCCGGCGTCTCCGCGTGGCCGTCGATGTGCTGGACGAGGGTGCCGCCCACAGCGACGTTCAGGAGCTGCATCCCTCGGCAGATGCCCAGGACGGGGATGCCCGCCGTCAACGCGGCCTCGATCAGGGCCAGTTCCCAGGCGTCGCGGGCGGGGGCGGACGGGCCGGTGCGGGGGTCGCGCTCCGCGCCGTAGCGGATCGGCTCCACGTCCGGGCCGCCGGCGATCACCAGGGCGTCGAGGCGGGCCACGGTGGCCGCGGCGTGCTCGGGGGCGTCGGGGGGCAGCATCGCGGCCAGGCCGCCCGCGCGCTGGACGAGGCGCGGGTAGCCGGCCGGGAGGAGGGCCGCCTCCAGCTGCCAGGTGCCCCAGCGGGCGCCGGCCTCCAGGTACGTACTGATGCCGATCAGCGGCCTGCCCGTCATGCGTTCCTCCGCGCGTTGTGCGACTTGAATGGACTCCAGGGGAACCATTGAGTCCCTTGAACTACCCCGCTGGTCAGGCGGTCACGCCAGGAACCCGCGCAGCAGTGCCGCCGTCCCCGCGCAGTGCTCCCGCATCATTTCCCGCGCCCCGTCCGCGTCGCCGTCCAGCACCGCCTCGACCAGCGCGATGTGCTGCCGCTGCGAGTGCTCCAGGTTGCGGACGAGGAGGGGGATGCAGTCGAGGAGGTCGTTCACCGTGGCCCGTACCGCCGCGTACTGCGCGGTCAGGGTCGGTGAACCGCACAGCTCGGCCAGGGTCAGATGGAGCAGGGTGTCCAGGCGGCGGTAGTCGGCGAGCGGGGCGTCGTGCGTGCGCGCGAGGGCGTCCCGCAGACGTCCCGCCTGTTCGGACGTCAGGCCGTGCGTCGCGCACAGGCCCGTCGCGCCGACCTCCAGCACCTCCCGGAACCGCAGCACGTCCTCGATGTCGACCGCGCTGATCCGGCGCCGCAGCTCGTCCTCGCCGCCCGCGTCCGACTTCGGCAGGACAAAGGTCCCGCCGTAGCGTCCGCGCCGCGACTCCACGAGGCCCTGGTCCTGCAGTACCTTCAGAACCTCGCGCAGCGTCACCCGACTGATCCCGAGCCGCTCGGCCAGTTCCCGCTCGGCCGGCAACCGTTCGCCCCCCGGCACCAGACCCAGCCGTACGACCTGCAGTATCTGTTCCAGCGCCTCTTCGAATCCGTTGCCCGCCCGCACCGGCCGCAGTACCGGGGTCAACCGGTCCTCAAGCCCGTTCTCCGCATCCAGCGACATATGGCGGCACCCCCTTCCCAAGCAATGGTTCTCCGCAATACCTTATGGCTTCCGGCTGACCGTAGAAGCCGAAGGAGGCTTTCCCGTGGCAGACCGCACACCCCCACTGAGCGTCGAGGAACTCCAACGCCTCGTCGCCGGTGGTGAGATCGACACTGTCGTCCTGGCCTTCCCCGACATGCAAGGGCGGCTCCAGGGCAAGCGGTTCGCCGCCCAGTTCTTCCTGGACGACGTCCTCCGGCACGGCACCGAGGGCTGCAACTACCTCCTCGCCGTCGACACCGAGATGAACACGGTCGACGGCTACACCATGTCCTCCTGGGAGCGCGGTTACGGCGACTTCGCCATGCACCCGGACCTGTCCACCCTCCGCCTCGTGCCCTGGAACGCGGGCACCGCCATGCTCATCGCCGACCTCGCCTGGAACGACGGATCGCCGGTGGTCGCCGCACCCCGCCAGATCCTGCGCCGCCAGCTGGAGCGCCTCGCCGAGCACGGTTTCACCGCGCAGGTCGGTACGGAGCTGGAGTTCATCGTGTTCAAGGACACGTACGAACAGGCCTGGGACGCGGGCTACAAGGGGCTCACCCCGGCCAACCAGTACAACATCGACTATTCGGTGCTGGGGACCGGGCGCATCGAGCCGCTGCTGCGCCGGATCCGCAACGACATGACGGTCGCCGGCCTGACCGTCGAGTCCGCCAAGGGCGAGTGCAATCCGGGGCAGCACGAGATCGTCTTCCGCTACGACGACGCCCTCGTCACCTGCGACCAGCACGCGGTCTACAAGACCGGCGCCAAGGAGATCGCCTCCCAGGAGGGCGTCTCGCTGACCTTCATGGCGAAGTACAACGAGCGCGAGGGCAACTCCTGCCACATCCACCTCTCGCTCGCCGACGCCGACGGCGGCAACGCCATGGCGGGGTCCTCGGACGACCCCGGGGGCATGTCGGAGGTCATGCGGTACTTCCTCGCCGGGCAGCTCGCCGCGCTCCGCGACTTCTCGCTGCTCTACGCCCCGAACATCAACTCGTACAAGCGGTTCCAGCCGGGTTCGTTCGCGCCGACCGCCGTCGCCTGGGGGTACGACAACCGCACCTGCGCGCTCCGCATCGTCGGCCACGGCCGCTCCATGCGCTTCGAGAACCGGCTGCCCGGCGGGGACGTGAATCCCCACCTGGCGGTGGCGGGCCTTGTCGCGGCCGGGCTCTACGGCATCGAGCACAAGCTGGAGCTGCCGGAGGCCTGCGCGGGCAACGCCTACAGCGCCGACTACGCGCACGTCCCCACCAACCTCCGCGAGGCCGCCGAGCTGTGGGAGAACAGCCCGATCGCCAAGGCCGCCTTCGGCGACGAGGTCGTCGCGCACTACCGCAACATGGCACGCGTCGAACTGGAAGCCTTCGACGCCGCCGTCACCGACTGGGAGCTGCGTCGCTCCTTCGAACGTCTGTGAGAGGTCCTTCGTTGTCCTACGAGCTTGAACTCCAGGTGCTCAACCCCGCCACCGAGGAGGTCGTCGCCACCGTCCCCGCCGCCACCGCGGCCGACGTGGACGCCGCCGTCGTACGCGCCGCCCGGGCCCAGGCGAAGTGGGCCGCGCTCCCACCCGCCGACCGGGCCCGGCTGCTGCGCCGCTTCGCCGCCGCCGTCGACGAACACCTCGAAGAACTGGCCCGGTTGGAGGTGCGCGAGGCCGGGCACACGATCGGCAACGCGCGCTGGGAGGCCGGCAACGTCCGTGACCTGCTCGACTACGCGGCCGGGGGAGTGGAGCGGCTGACCGGCCGGCAGATCCCGGTCGCGGGCGGCCTCGACATCACGATCCTCGAACCGCTGGGCGTGGTGGGCGTGATCGCGCCCTGGAACTTCCCGATGCCGATCGCCGCGTGGGGCACCGCCCCGGCGCTCGCGGCCGGCAACGCGGTCATCCTCAAGCCGGCCGAGACGACCCCGCTGACCGCGCTCCGGCTGGCCGAACTCGCCCTGGAGGCAGGCCTTCCCGAGAACCTCTTCCAGGTCCTCCCCGGCCACGGCCCGGTCGTGGGCACCGCACTCGTCGAGCACCCGGGCGTCGCGAAGATCGTGTTCACGGGGTCAACGGCCGTAGGCAAACAGGTGTTGGCGAAGGGCTCGGAACTCCTCAAGCGCGTCACCCTCGAACTCGGCGGCAAGAGCCCCAACATCGTCTTCGCCGACGCGGACATCGAGGCCGCCGCGGCAGCCGCCCCCATGTCCTTCCTCGACAACTCCGGCCAGGACTGCTGCGCCCGCACCCGCATCCTCGTCCAACGCTCGGTCTACGACCGGTTCCTGGACCTCCTGACCCCCGCCATCGAGGCCGTGACGGTCGGCGATCCGGCCGACGAGAAGACGGACATGGGACCGCTGATCTCCAAGGTCCAGCTGGAGCGCGTCCGTTCGTACGTCACGGACGACCTCGGCGGCATCCGCGGCAAGGCGCCCGAGGGCCCCGGCTTCTGGTTCCCGCCCACCGTCGTCACCGGCGTCGACCCGCACGCACGCGTGGCCGTCGAGGAGGTCTTCGGCCCGGTCGCCGTGGTGCTCCCCTTCGAGGACGAGGCGGAGGCGGTGGCGCTGGCCAACGCCACCGACTACGGCCTCTCCGGCTCCATCTGGACCCGTGACGTCGGCCGCGCCCTGCGCGTCTCGCAGGCCGTGCGGGCCGGCAACCTGTCCGTCAACTCCCATTCCAGCGTCCGCTATTGGACCCCCTTCGGCGGCTTCAAGCAGTCGGGGATCGGCCGCGAACTGGGCCCGGACGCGCTCACCGCCTTCACCGAAACCAAGAACGTCTTCATCAGCGACGTCTCCACCAGCAGCGTCTCGACCAGCACGGAGGGCCCCGCACAGTGACCTCAGAGATTGTTTGCCGGCGACTCGTCGGCCGTACCGCCGTCATCACCGGAGCAGGCAGCGGCATCGGTCTCGCCACCGCGCGCCGGCTCGCCTCCGAGGGGGCCAACGTCGTCTGCGGCGACATCGACGAGACCCACGGCAAGGCGGCGGCCGACGAGGTCGGCGGGCTGTTCGTGAAGGTCGACGTCACCGACCCCGAGCAGGTCGAGGCGCTCTTCAAGGCGGCCTTCGACACCTACGGCAGCGTCGACATCGCCTTCAACAACGCGGGCATCTCACCGCCGGACGACGACTCCATCCTCGACACCGGCCTTGAGGCCTGGAAGCGCGTCCAGGACGTCAACCTCACGTCCGTGTACCTGTGTTGCAAGGCCGCCATCCCGTACATGCGCCGCCAGGGCAAGGGCTCCATCATCAACACGGCGTCCTTCGTGGCGAGGATGGGCGCGGCGACGTCGCAGATCTCGTACACGGCGTCCAAGGGCGGTGTCCTCGCCATGTCCCGTGAACTGGGCGTGCAGTTCGCCCGCGAGGGCATCCGCGTCAACGCGCTGTGCCCGGGGCCGGTCAACACCCCACTTCTGCAGGAGCTGTTCGCGAAGGACCCCGAGCGCGCCGCGCGCCGCCTGGTGCACATCCCGGTCGGCCGTTTCGCGGAGGCGACCGAGATCGCCGCGGCCGTGGCCTTCCTCGCGAGTGACGACTCGTCGTTCGTCAACGCCGCGGACTTCCTTGTGGACGGCGGGATTTCGGGGGCGTACGTCACGCCGATGTAGGCGCGACACCGATACGGCGACGGCGGCCCGGAACAACTTCCGGGCCGCCGCGCTTTTTTGTGGGTTCGTTCACTGCCGGTCCGTCAGAGGAACGTCATGCCCTCGCCGCGATAGGTCGGGACGGTCGAGGTCACCGCGTCGCCCTCGATCAGGTGCAACACGTCGAAGCGCTCGCACAGTTCACCGGCCTTGGCGTGCCGGAACCACACCTTGTCGCCGATGAGGAGGTCGTCGGCGGGGGAGCCGAGCAGCGGCGTCTGTACCTCGCCGGGCCCTTCCTGGGGGTCGTAGCGCAGGCCCTCCGGGAGGTACGGCACCGGGAGCCGGTCGGGGCCCGGGGCGCCGGAGGCGGGATAGCCGCCGCCGAGGACGGTGACGACGCCGACGCCCGGGCGCCGTACGACGGGATGGGCGAAGAGCGCGGCCGGACGGCCCGTGAACGACGTGTAGTTGTCGAAGAGGCGCGGCACGTACAGCCCGGAACCGGCCGCGATCTCGGTCACCGCGTCCTCGGCGGCGGTGTGCTGCACACTGCCGGTGCCGCCGCCGTTGACGAACTCCAGGTCCGGCACGACTGCCCTCACCGCACGCACCACTTCCGCGCGCCGCTCGGCGAGTTCGCGCTTGGCGGTGGCCTGCATCAGCCGGATCGCGCGGGAGCGGAACGGCCGCCCGGCGACGGAGTCACCGACGCCGGCGATATGCCCTTCGTAGGCCATGATCCCGACGACCTTGAAGCCGGGGCGACGGGACACCGTCCGTGCGATGTCGGCGAGTTGGGCGGGGGTGCGCAGCGGGGAACGGAGCGCGCCGACACGGACCCGGCCGCCGAGCATCTTCAGCGAGGTGTCCAACTCCAGGCAGACGCGGATGACTTCGGTGCCGCCGTCACGTGAGTCGTCGATGAGTTTGAGCTGGGCAGGGTCGTCGATCATCACGGTGACGGCGGAGGCGAGCTTGGGGTCGTTGGCCAGTTCGCCGAAAGCGGCGTGGTCGGCGGAGGGGTAGGCGAGGAGGACGTCCTCGAACCCGGAACGGGCGAGCCACAGCGACTCGGCGAGGGTGAAGGACATCAGGCCCGCGAAGCCGTCCCTGGCCAGGACCCGTTCGAGGAGGGCTCGACAGCGGACGGACTTGCTGGCGACGCGGACCGGCTTGCCACCGGCCCGGCGGACGAGGTCGTCCGCGTTGGCATCGAAGGCGTCCAGGTCGACGATCGCGAGTGGGGCGTCGAGGTGGGCGGTGGCCCGGTCGTAACGGGCCCGGTCGGCGGCGCGCGCAGTCATGAACGCAGCCTGCCAGACAGGATTACCGCAGGGTAGGGGGACGTTCCGGGCAGATGCCCCGGGGGCATGGACTGGTTCCCGTTCGCGAGGGGTCAACCCGTAGAGTGACGCGCACGCACGGAGGAAACGCCGCCGGTCGTTCGACCGCGCCCGGGATGGCGGTCCGCCGCCGCGGGTATGCGTGCTCGGGACGACTTTGATTTTGTGTCGTGCCGGGTGAGAGCGGGGTGGACGCCGGTCCGTATACGAGCAGGGGCAGGACTACACCGGCCCGCATACGAACAACGGTGGCCCGGGTACGAGGAAACGGGGGGTGCATGAGCACGGAAGCGCGACGCGCCCCCGGACCGGCGGGACCGATGGGATCAGTGGGTTCGGTGGGGTCGACGGGCTCGGTGAGTCCTGTGAACTCGGCGAACGGGACGAATTCGGGGAACGTGACGGACTTGGCGGGGCGGCCGCCGGCCGATGATGCAACGGGCGAGGACTTGGACCGACCACATTCTGGTGCTGTGGGGGATTCGGGGACGACGGGGCCGTCAGGGCTGACGGGGGCGACGGGGACTTCCGGGATGGCGGGGGCTTCGGGGGCTGGGCCGGGTGCCGCGTCGGGTTCTGCTCCGGCTTCGGGTCCGGGCTCTGCTCCGGGTTCTGTTTCTGCTTCGGGCTCTGTTTCTGGTCCGGTCTCGGGTTCCGCTTGGGGGCCCGTCCCGGGTTCGGGTTCCGGCTTGGGTCCGGCCTCGGGGGGCACTCCGGGTTCCGCTCTGAGGGGTGGACAGGGGACGCCGGGTACGCCCAACAGGCCTGGTGCGTCGAGTACTTCGAGTTCGTGGGACGCGTGGAGTGCGCCGGGGATGCCGGGTACGCGGACGAACGGTGGGTCGTCGGACCGGCGGCCCGCTTCGGGCGCCCACGCGAAGGGGCGACGGGCGGCGGGGGATGCGCCGCGACCGAGCGACGGTACGGGTGTGTCGGGCTCGGGCAACTCCGGGGCCGCGGGGGTTTCGCGAACTGGGGGAGAGCCGTTCTCGCCGGGGTCTGACGTGCCGTCGCGTGGGGTGGGTTCCGGTACGGCGTCGACGGGGAGTGGGAACGCGGGCGGGGGCGCCGGGTTCGGCACGGGGTGGTGGGACCGCGGTGACGGGAGGCGTACGGCGCCGCAGAACGGCGGTTCCGATGCGGGCGAGGTGTTCCGGGGGAACGGCCCCGACGCGCGTACCGGGTCCCCGGGCAACGGGTTTGACGCCGGCGCGGTGTCTTCGAGCACCGGCTCCGATCCTCGTACCGCGTCTCAGAACGGCGGCTCCGGTGGTCGTGATGCGTCCGGTTCCGCGCCGGTGTCCTCCGACGGGCGGCCACGTTTTCCCGGCCTTCGGCCTTTCGCACCCCGTGCGATGGACCCCGTGAGCCCACCGCCTCCTCCAGCCTCGGCACGCTTTCCGGACACCCCGCCCGGTCCGGCCGGCGAGGCTCCGCCTCAAGCGGCCGAGCGGCTCGGTCGGGACTCTGCTCGCCAGGCGACGACTTCCGGTCCGGCGACTCCGCCGCGCCCTGACGGTGAGCCTCCGCGTGAGCCGTCCGACCCGCAGCGCTATGTCCCCACGCGCCCGGGAACGTCCGCCGACCCCGCCGCCTCGCCGGGTTCGGCGGCGGAGGTTCCGCGTCAGTCATCCGACTCGCAGCGCTATGTCCCGACCCGGCCGGGGACATCCGCCGACCCGGGCACCCCGACGCGCCCTGCGAACGAGGCCCCGCATCCGTCGTCCGACCGCCCCCGCCAGGACTCGACCCGTACGCCAACGTCTCCTGGCCCTGTGACTCCGCCGCGTCCTGAGGGCGAGCCTTCGCGTGAGTCGTCCGACCGGCAGCGCTATGTCCCCACGCGTCCGGGGACGTCTGCTGGCTCCAGCACCCCGCCCGGGCCGACGGCCAAGCCTCCGCTGCGGCCGTCCGACTGGCCCGGCCAGGACTCGAACCACCCGGTAACGCCTCCCGCCCCGGCGACTCCGCCGCGCCCCGCGGCCGAGCCTTCGCGTGAGTCGTCCGACCGGCAGCAGTACGCCTCCACCCGTCCGGGGACCTCTGCCGACTCCGGTACCCAGTCCGGTTCCGCGGCCGAGCCCCCGCGTGAGCCGGCCGACCGGCTCGGCCAGGATTCGACCCGCCCGGCAGCACCTCCCGGCCCGGCGGCTCCGCCGCGCCCCGAGGCCGAGCCTCCGCGTGAGCCGTCCGACCGGCAGCGCTACGTCCCGACCTGTCCGGGGACATCTGCCGGCTCCACCACCCCGCCCCGCCCCGCGGCCGAGCCCTCGCCTCAGCCGTCCGACCGGCTCCGCCAGGACCCCCCTCGCCCGGTAACACCTCCCCGGCCGCCAACCGAGCCTCCGCATCAGGCACCTGACCGGCAGAGCCCCGCTCGCCCGTCGACTCCCCCCTCCAGCCCTGCCCCCGAGCCTCCCTCGGAGTCCACCGATCGGCTCCGGCCGGACACCCCTTGGCGAGGCGAGTCGTTCACGGATCCCACGGGCGGCGCGCCCACCCGTGGTGTGTGGTCGCCCTCCGGTGGCAACGCGCCCTATCCCGCCGACACTCGGCCGGCTGACGCTCACCCCACCGCGCCGTACCCATCCGGCCCCCGTCCGACCGACGCCCGCCCCGCCAGCCCCTCCACATCCGGCCCCGGCGCCTCCGCGTCCGCCGCGAAGAGCTCCACCGTCGACGACACCGACGCCTGGTCACCGGCCGCTCCCAGCACGCCAGTTGGGCCCACCGGCGAGGACGCCACCGCCTGGTCACCGGCCGCTCCCAGTAGCCCAGCCCCAGCCAGGCCCGCCGCCGACGACACCCGCGCCTGGCCATCGGCAGCCTCTGGCACCTCAGCACCGCCCACAGCCCCCGACGACACCCGCGCCTGGTCAACGGCCGCCCCCAGCAGCCCAGTCGGACCCACCACCGACAACACCGACACCCGCCCCTGGTCAACCCCCGCCCCCAGCACCCCGGTTCACCCAACCCCCCACACCCCCGCCTGGACCCCCTCCACCCCCGGCACCCCCACCCGCCCCGCCTCCGAGATGCCCCGCCCCGCTCCCAACTCCAGCCCCGACCCCGCCTTTTCCTGGAGTGCGCCCATGAGTCCCGGTGAGGGGCGGCCGGTTGTGTCGTTCGGGGAGCCCGAGGGGTACGACGAACGGGTGCGGGCGCGGCCGTTGGGGGCGCGGATTCGGTCGCGTACCGCCGCTGTCGGAGTCTGTGTCGTGCTCGGTCTCGGGCTCATCGGCGGTGCGGTGACCGGGAGTTGGCTCACCGGGGACGACGGGGTGGACAACAGCGCGAGTGCGTTCGTCACCGCCGGGCAGTTGTGGCACAGCGTGCCCGTCGACCAGCTGTTCCCGCCCACGGTGCAAGGGCAGGGGGCCGGTCCCGGCGGCGCCGACCGTACCTGGACGCGGATCGCGGTCGCCCCGGACACCGGCTGCGCGAACGCCTTCGACCCGTTGCTGCGGGACGCCCTCGCCCCCGTCGGCTGCCAACGGCTCCTGCGCGCCACTTACACCGACGCCACCCAGAGCTACGTCACCACCGTCGGCATCCTCTTCACCAAGGCCGACATCGCCGCGATGACCGCCCTCTCCACCCGGTTCAAGAACGAGAAGCTCGCCAACCGGAGCGACCTCATGCCCCGCCCCTACGCAGCCAAGGGCACTCTCGCGGCCACCTTCGGCGACAAACAGCGGGCCTCGTGGACCGTCTCCGTCCTCACCGACGCCCCCGTCGTCGTCTACGCCGTCTCCGGCTGGGCGGACGGCCGTAAGGTCGACGCGCCCGAACCCGCCGACGAGGCCGTCACGTCCGGCAGTACCACCGCCCCATCCCAGGCAGGCCTCGGCAACGAGGCGCAGGGTCTCGCCGACCGCGTCGAGCGGAGCCTGCGCAAGACCGTCGACTCGCCCTCCGGGACCTCGACGACCGCGACGGCCTCAGAGAGCTCGGAGAAGAAGTCCTGATGAGCGTCACCGTCCGCCGGGCCGGTCTGCTGAGCGCCCTCCTGGCCGCCTCCCTCGCCCTCGTGCCGTCCACCGTCGCGCACGCCGACGGCATACGCGCCCAGGAATGGGCCCTGGACGCCATGCACACCCAGGAGGCCTGGCAGACCACCAAGGGCAAGGGCATCACCGTCGCCGTCCTCGACACCGGAGTCGAGGCCGACCACCCCGACCTCAACGGCAACGTCCTCACCGGCAAGGACATGGTCGGCTTCGGCGCCAAGCCGGGCGACCGCGCCTGGGCCCGGCACGGCACCGCCATGGCCGGCATCATCGCCGGCCACGGACACGGCCCCGGCGACACCGACGGCGTCATCGGCATCGCCCCCGAGGCCAAGATCCTCCCCGTCCGCGTGATCCTCGAAGACGGCGACTCCGCCCGCGCCAAGGCCCGCACCACCCGCGGCAACGCCCTTGCGGACGGCATCCGTTGGGCCGCCGACCATGGCGCCGACGTCATCAACCTCTCCCTCGGCGACGACTCCGCGTCCGCACACCCCGAGCCCGCCGAGGACGAGGCCGTGCAGTACGCCCTGAAGAAGGGCGTCGCCGTCGTCGCCTCGGCCGGCAACGGCGGCGAGAAGGGCGACCACGTCTCCTACCCGGCCGCCTACCCGGGCGTGATCGCCGCGACCGCCGTGGACCGCTTCGGCACCCGCGCCTCCTTCTCCACCCGCCGCTGGTACGCCACGGTCAGCGCCCCCGGCGTCAACGTCGTCATCGCCGACCCCGACCACAAGTACTACGAGGGGTGGGGGACCAGCGCCGCATCCGCCTTCGTGTCAGGGGCTGTTGCGCTCATCAAGGCGGCCCACCCGGGGCTGACGCCGGCCCAGATCAAGAAGCTTCTCGAAGACACCGCCCGCAACCCCCCGGCAGGCGGCCGCGACGACTCCCGTGGTTTCGGCTTCATCGACCCCGCCGCCGCCATCAAGGCCGCCGCCGCCCTCAAGCCCGCGGGCCTGAGTTCCGCCGCCTACGGCAAGAAGTACTTCGGCTCAGGACCGGAAGCCGCCAAGACCGACAGCAGCACATCCGACTGGGCGGGCCCCCTCGCGGGCAGCGTCGGCGGAGTGCTCCTCGTCGCCGCGGTCGTCCTGTGGCGCGGCCGGCGCCGACGCCACGGGGTCTTCTCAACGCAGGTGTGAGCAGGGGCAGTCGGTCGGAGGGAGCCGCCGCTCCCGCTCCGGAACGGGCGAGCTGGTCAGTCCGTCGCGGACGCCGAGGCCGCCGTAGCCGAGTCGCTGCTCTTACCGAACGCCGCGACCCCCGCCTTCGCCGCCGCCTCGATCAGGGAGATGCCCTTGGTCTGGGTCGTGCTGCCCTTCGACAGCACGGCGACCAGGTACGTGTCGCCGTCCGTGCCGGTCACCCGGCCGATGCTGTTGACGTCCCACAGCCCGGTCGTGCTGCGCGCCAGCCAGCCGTTCTTCAGCTTCCACCGCGAGCCGTCGGCTGCGGCCGACACCCCCCACTGCTGGTCCGCTTCTATCTTCCCCATCAGCCCCTGGATGTACGACTTCGAGGCCGAGCTCAGCTTCGAGTCGTCCCCGAACACCTGCTGGAGCAGGGTGAGTTGATCCGCGGCCGTGGTCTGGGTCAGCCCCCAGAGCGGGCCGTCGCCACCCGTGGTGCCCGTCAGCCCGAACGTCTTGTTGGCCGCGTCGAGCCCGTCCGCCGTGCCGATGATGTTCCACAGCGCTGTCGCGGAGCCGTTGTCGCTGTTCTCGATCATCGTCGTGGCGTACGACTTCTCCGTCGCCGTCAGCTGCCGGCCCGCGTCCTGCGCCTGGAGCAGCAGCGTCGCGAGGATGTCGACCTTGACGATGCTCGCCGTGTCGAAGGCGGCGCTGCCGTACGTGGCGCTCTCGCCGGAGGTCAGGTCGAGCACCGCGACCGACACTTTCTGGTCGCCGGCCGGGGTCACCGACTTCATCGCCTTGGCCAGCAGCGCGTCGTAGTCCACCGTCGGCTGCGTCACAGGTTCCACCGTCGCCTCCCGGCTGCCCGACGCCGACGCGGAGGCCGACGGCGCCGCCGCCGACGATACGACGCCGGAGTGCGCGTGTGCCTTCACATAGACGGTTCCCCCCGCCGTAGCGCCCACGACGGCCACGGCGGCGAGGGCGATGTAGGGGAGCGGGCGGCGTCGGGAGGAACGCGCGCGGTGGTTTCGGCGGGCGGCTCTGGAAGACTCCATGCACGCGATGCTGGTGGCGGCGACTGTGCGACACGTGAGACGAAAGTTAGATGTCTGTCAACGGTGTCTGAGAAACGTGTGAAAGCTGTGTCCCCCGCGTTTCAGGACCCGCACAAGCCCTGCAGCATCCCCCCGATAGGGTCGGTCACCGTGGCGAACAAGAACATTCCCGACTCCGGCTACTCCGACGACGACGGCACGGCAGACCCCGCACTGGGCGCGGCGCTCGCTGCCTGGGCCGAGGACCGCACCGCCGTGGGGCCCGTCCTGGAGGCCCTCACGGGCGCCCGGCTGCTCGTGCCCGTGGTGGCCGTGCTCGGCGAAGTCGAGGAGGACGAGAACGGGCTGCGCCGCGAGAAGACCAGCGACATGGCTGTGCCCACGCTGAAGGCCGGTGGCCGGACCGCGCTGCCCGCCTTCACGTCCACCGACTCGCTGGCCCGCTGGGACCCGGCGGCCCGGCCCGTGGCCGTACCGCTGCACCAGGCGTTGCAGGCCGCCGCGCACGAGAAGGCGGACACGGTGGTGCTGGACCTGGCGGGGCCGGTGCCCTTCGAACTGTCGGGGCCCGCGCTGCTGGCGCTCGCCGAGGGGCGTACCAGCGTGGACCCGCTCACCGATCCGGCGGTCGCGGAGGCGGTCCGCGCCGCGCTCACCCACGTGCGCGGGGTGCTGCGCGCCTACCTCGGCCCCGGCCGGGGTGACGGCACCCTCGCCCTGGTCTTCGAGCCCGCCGTACCGCACGCCGCCGGCATCCACGCGGTCGCGCGCCGGCTCGCGGCCGAGGACACGCTGAGGGCCCGCCTGGTGCACGGCCTCGACCTGGCCGTTCTGCCGGCCGGGACGACGCCTCCGGGCGAGCCCTTGTACGTACGTATGGGATGAGCCGCTAGCCGTAGACGGGGCCCGTGTACTTCTCGCCCGGGCCCTGGCCCGGCTCGTCGCGGACGAGGGACGCCTCGCGGAAGGCGAGCTGGAGGGACTTCAGGCCGTCGCGCAGCGGGGCCGCGTGGAACGAGCTGATCTCGGTCGCGCTCGCGTCCAGGAGGCCGGCCAGGGCGGTGACCAGCTTGCGGGCCTCGTCCAGGTCCTTGTACTTGTCGCCCTCGTCGGTCAGGCCCAGCTTCACGGCGGCGGCGCTCATCAGATTCACGGCGACCGTCACGATCACCTCGACCGCAGGGACCTCCGCGATGTCGCGGGCCATGGCGTCGAAGTCGGGGGCGTCGGCATCGGGGGACTCGAAGGGCGTGTCACTCATGCCCCACACGATAGGGCCCGGTGTACGGCGGTTCGCACCACCCCCGGGGAGCTGCTAACCTTGTGTGATGACCGGCCAGGCACTGCTGTGCCCGGCCAACAAGTGGAGGCTCCGATCTCCCACCTGACTGTCCTCACGGACGGCGGGTCACCCCGGTCAGGCGGTCACCATCGTTCCGTACGGACGATGGAGTCGCCCGATATTGCGCCCCGCGATCATCGCGGCGGTGCTCCGGCAGTGTTTTGGAGCCCCGTCTTGTGATCGTCCGGGGCATTTTTTGTGTTCCGGCGCGGTTAGGTCTGTCTACCAAAGACAAACGCGGCCGTCCGCCAGATGGCCGTGTGGTGCTAACCGAGGAGGATCCATCAGCACCGAGCCCCGTATCAACGACCGGATTCGCGTTCCCGAAGTGCGACTTGTCGGTCCGAGCGGCGAGCAGGTCGGAATTGTTCCGCTTGCCAAGGCCCTTGAGCTTGCGCAGGAGTACGACCTGGACCTGGTCGAGGTTGCGGCGAGTGCACGTCCGCCGGTCTGCAAGCTCATGGACTACGGGAAGTTCAAGTACGAGTCGGCCATGAAGGCCCGTGAGGCGCGCAAGAACCAGGCGCACACGGTCATCAAGGAAATGAAGCTCCGGCCGAAGATCGACCCGCACGACTATGACACCAAGAAGGGTCACGTCGTCCGGTTCCTGAAGCAGGGCGACAAGGTCAAGATCACGATCATGTTCCGTGGTCGCGAGCAGTCCCGGCCGGAACTCGGCTACCGACTGCTGCAGCGTCTCGCCACGGACGTCGAGGACCTCGGGTTCGTCGAGTCGAACCCGAAGCAGGACGGCCGAAACATGATCATGGTTCTCGGCCCGCACAAGAAGAAGACCGAGGCGATGGCCGAGGCCCGTGAGGCCCAGGCGGTCCGCAAGGCGGAAGCGAAGGCCAACCCGGGCAAGTCGCAGAACGCCGCGGAGTCCGAGTTCGACGACGAGGGCAGCGTCAACGAGGAGATCGTTGACGAGGGCGACGTCACCGAGGTCGAGACCGTCGAGGCCCCGGCCGAGGCTCGCGCCGACGCCTGATCCCAGGACGCCAGTCCGGGGATGTAACCGAAACAAGAGCGACGCTCCACCCGTGCCCGGTTTCACGACCGGGCACCGGAGCGCCACCGACGAGGAGATACGGCGCTATGCCGAAGAACAAGTCGCACAGCGGTGCCAGCAAGCGCTTCAAGATCACCGGCTCCGGCAAGGTGCTCCGCGAGCGTGCCGGCAAGCGCCACCTGCTCGAGCACAAGTCGTCCCGTGTGACGCGTCGCCTCACCGGCAACGCCGAGATGGCCCCGGGCGACGCCAAGAAGATCAAGAAGCTTCTCGGCAAGTGACGTACGCGGCGCTCCGATTGAGCGCCGTACGTCTGGACCGGGACCCCATCGATTCCGGGCCGTGTGAGTCCAACCACGGCCCCGCTGCAAGGAGTTAAACAAGTGGCACGCGTCAAGCGGGCAGTCAACGCCCACAAGAAGCGCCGGGCGATCCTCGAGGCCGCCAAGGGCTACCGCGGTCAGCGTTCGCGCCTGTACCGCAAGGCCAAGGAGCAGGTCACCCACTCGCTGGTCTACAACTACAACGACCGCAAGAAGCGCAAGGGCGACTTCCGTCGGCTGTGGATCCAGCGCATCAACGCCGCGGCTCGCGCCAACGGCATCACGTACAACCGCTTCATCCAGGGTCTGAACGCGGCGAACATCGAGGTCGACCGCAAGATCCTCGCGGAGCTGGCCGTGAACGACGCCAGTGCGTTCGCTGCGCTGGTCGAAGTTGCGCAGAAGGCTCTGCCGAGCGACGTCAACGCGCCCAAGGCTGCGTGACGCTGCGCCGGCTTGAGCGGTGACTTGAAGGACCCGCAGGTTTTTGCCTGCGGGTCCTTTGTTGCTGGCCGGGCCCGGTTCGTTGTCGGGTGCGGGTTCGCTGTGGCTGGTCGCGCAGTTCCCCGCGCCCCTAAAAACGCGCAGTTCCCCGCGCTCCTGAAGAACGCGCAGTTTCCCGCGCCCCTGAAGGACACGGTCGGCCTGAGATTGAAGGTGAAGCGGAGTATGTCCCCGAACGGTCCCGAGCTCATCTCTCCCCGTTCCTCTCGTGTCGTCGCCGCTCGGCGGCTTGAGCGGCGGAATTTTCGGAGTAAGGAGCGGCTGTTTCTGGCCGAGGGGCCGCAGGCTGTACGGGAGGCAGCCGGGTACAAGGACACGCTCGTCGAGTTGTTCGCGACCGTTGAAGCCGCGGAGCGGTACGCCGACATCGTCAGCGAAGCCCGTGACGCCGGCGCCCGCGTGCACCTCGCGGACGAGCAGGTCATCGCCGATATCTCCACGACCGTCACGCCGCAGGGGCTGGTCGGGGTGTGCCGTTTCCTCGACACTCCGTTCGAGGAGATCCTCAAGGGCCGGCCCAAGCTCGTCGCCGTGCTTGCCAACGTGCGGGATCCCGGGAACGCCGGCACCGTCCTGCGGTGCGCCGATGCCGCCGGGGCCGAGGCCGTCGTACTGACCGATGCTTCTGTGGATCTGTACAACCCCAAGGCCGTACGGGCCTCCGTGGGGTCTCTGTTCCATCTGCCCGTCGCTGTCGGGGTGCCCGTCGAGCAGGCCGTGGCCGGGCTCAAGGGGATCGGGGTGCGGATTCTCGCCGCCGACGGGGCCGGGACCGACGACCTCGACGACGAGCTGGATCAGGGGACCATGGGCGGGCCCACCGCCTGGGTGTTCGGGAACGAGGCGTGGGGGCTTCCGGAGGAGACCCGGGCGCTCGCGGACGCCGTCGTGCGGGTTCCGATCCACGGGAAGGCCGAAAGCCTGAACCTCGCCACCGCCGCCGCCGTATGTCTGTATGCGTCGGCGCGTGCACAGCGTGCCTCCGGAGGGTGCCGCTCTGTCACCGGCAGCTAGTAGGGTGACCAGCTCGGGGGCCACCTGCGCCGTATGAGAAGAGGTGGGGTACGGGGATGACTGTCGGCACGAGCAGCGCGCCGGGAGCACGGGGTGTGCCCCGGCCGTCCGGGGCCCGGCACGACGACCTCGGCATCGACCCCGACGAACTGGCCGACGGCCTGGTCATCGCCGACGAGCACGGGCATGTGGTCTGCTTCAACGCCGCCGCCGAGCGGATCACCTCCGTCGCCGCCTCCGACGCCCTCGGGCAGCGGCTGGAGAAGGCCCTTCCGTTAGAGGACCTGGAGGGGCGCCGCTGGTGGCAACTGACCGATCCCTACGGCGGGTTGGCCATCCGGGTGCGGCAGCCGGAGCGGAATCTGCTGCTGCCGGGCGGGCATGAGGTTCTTGTCACCGCACGCTATGTCCGTACGGAACCCCTCGGTCCGGTCCGCCGGGTCGTCGTCTCGCTCCGGGACACCGAGGCGCGCCGCCGCACCGAGCGCAGCCACGCCGAGCTGATCGCCACCGTCGCCCACGAACTGCGTTCGCCGCTCACCTCCGTGAAGGGCTTCACCGCGACCCTGCTCGCGAAGTGGGAACGCTTCACCGACGACCAGAAGCGGCTGATGCTGGAGACCGTCGACGCCGACGCCAACCGCGTCACCCGGCTCATCGCCGAGCTGCTCGACATCTCCCGCATCGACTCGGGGCGGCTCGAACTGCGCCGCCAGCCCGTCGACATCGGCGCGGCCGTCGGCCGCCACATCCAGGCGTACGTCGCCGCCGGGCAGACCGCCGACCGGTTCCTGCTCCGCGTCGAGCAGCCGCTGCCCGACCTGTGGGCCGACCCCGACAAGGTCGACCAGGTGCTGAGCAACCTGCTGGAAAATGCGGTGCGCCACGGCGAGGGAACCGTCACCATCGACGTCACGGCCTCGGCCTCCCCGCGAGAAGGGGAGGAGACCGGCACCTCGGTGACGGTGAGCGACGAGGGCCCAGGCATCCCGGAGGAGTCCATGAACCGCGTCTTCACCCGCTTCTGGCGGGGCAGCAAGCGCGGTGGCACGGGTCTCGGGCTGTACATCGTCAAGGGCATCGTCGAAGCCCACGGCGGCACCATCACGGTCGGCCGCGCCCCCGACGGCGGCGCCGAGTTCCGATTTATGTTGCCCGTGGGCACCCCGGCGTATCTGCAGTAGCCCTGCCGCAGCCGTCGACGAGGCCCCACGGGCGATGTCACCTGCCTCACCCCCGTTAGACTCGGCCTTTGGCACCTTTGCGTCCCCGTTTCAGGGACGACGACGCGTCCCCCGAGTCGAGTCGGGACGGGGACCATCCGCCAGCCAACCGGAAGCACGGGAAGAGATGTCGGCACCGAATAAGTCGTACGACCCTGTAGAGGTCGAGGCCTTGAAACCGGAAGAGATCGAGCGCATGCGGGACGAGGCGCTCGCCGCCTTCGCCGCCGCCGGTGACCTCGACGCGCTCCAGGAGGCCAAGGTCGCCCACACCGGCGGCACCTCCCCCCTCGCCCTCGCCAACCGCGAGATCGGCGCGCTGCCCCCGCAGGCCAAGGCCGCGGCCGGCAAGCTCGTCGGCCAGGCCCGGGGTGCGGTGAACAAGGCCCTCGCCACCCGCCAGACCGAGCTGGAGGCCGACCGCGACGCCCGCGTCCTGGTCGAGGAGGCGGTGGACGTCACACTGCCGTACGACCGCGTCCCGGCCGGCGCCCGGCACCCGCTCACCACGTTCATGGAGCGCGTCGCCGACGTCTTCGTGTCCATGGGGTACGAGATCGCGGAGGGGCCCGAGGTCGAGGCGGAGTGGTTCAACTTCGACGCCCTGAACTTCACCCCGGACCACCCGGCCCGGCAGATGCAGGACACCTTCTTCGTCCAGGGCCCCAAGGGCACCGAGGGCGACGAGTCCGGTGTCGTGCTGCGCACGCACACGTCCCCCGTGCAGGCCCGCGCCATGCTGGACCGCGAGCCGCCCGTCTACATCGTGTGCCCCGGCCGCGTGTACCGCACGGACGAGCTGGACGCCACGCACACCCCGGTCTTCCACCAGATCGAGCTCCTCGCCATCGACGAGGGCCTGACCATGGCCGACCTCAAGGGCACGCTCGACCACATGGTCCAGTCGCTCTTCGGCGAGGAGATGAAGACCCGGCTGCGGCCGAACTACTTCCCCTTCACCGAGCCGTCCGCCGAGATGGACATGCTCTGCTACGTCTGCAAGGGCGAGTCCGTCGGCAACCCCGACCGCCCCTGCCGTACCTGCTCCTCCGAGGGCTGGATCGAGCTGGGCGGCTGCGGCATGGTCAACCCGCGCGTGCTCGTCGCCTGTGGTGTGGACCCGGAGAAGTACAGCGGTTTCGCCTTCGGGTTCGGCATCGAGCGGATGCTGATGTTCCGCCACAGCGTCGAAGACATGCGAGACATCGTCGAGGGCGACGTCCGGTTCACCCGGCCGTTCGGGATGGAGATCTGATGCGCGTCCCGCTTTCTTGGCTGCGGGAGTACGTCGACCTGTCGGCGACGGAGACCGGCCGCGACGTCCAGGCCAAGCTCATTTCCGTCGGCCTTGAGGTAGAGACCGTCGAGCAGCTCGGCGACGGCCTCAAGGGCCCGCTCGTCGTCGGCAAGGTCCTCACCATCGAGGAGCTGGAGGGCTTCAAGAAGCCCATCCGCTTCTGCACGGTCGACGTCGGCCAGGCCAACGGCACCGGTGAGCCCCAGGAGATCGTCTGCGGCGCCCGCAACTTCGCCGTCGGCGACAAGGTCGTCGTGGTCCTCCCCGGCGCGGTCCTGCCGGGCGACTTCGCGATCGCCGCGCGCAAGACGTACGGCAAGACCTCGCACGGCATGATCTGCTCCGGAGACGAGCTGGGCATGGGCGACGACGGCTCGCACGGCATCATCGTGCTGCCGCCCGAGCACGAGGTCGGCACCGACGCGATCGAGCTGCTCCAGCTCGTCGACGAGGTCCTCGACATCGCCGTCACCCCCGACCGCGGCTACGCCCTGTCGATCCGCGGTGTCGCCCGCGAGACCGCCACCGCCTACGGCCTCCCGCTGCGCGACCCGGCGCTCCTGGACGTCCCGCAGCCGAACGCTTTCGGCTACCCGGTCCAGGTCTCCGACCCGATGGGCTGCGACCGCTTCACCGCCCGCACGGTGACCGGCCTCGACCCCGAGGCCCGCTCCCCGCTCTGGCTGACCCGCCGCCTCCAGAAGGCGGGCATGCGCCCGATCTCGCTAGCCGTCGACATCACGAACTACGTGATGCTGGAGCTGGGCCAGCCCCTGCACGCCTACGACCGCTCCCGCGTCCAGGGTCCGATCGGCGTGCGCCGGGCCGAGCAGGGCGAGAAGCTCACCACCCTCGACGGTGCCAAGCGCACGCTGGACGCCGAGGACCTGGTGATCACCGACGACCGCGGCCCCATCGGCCTCGCGGGTGTCATGGGCGGCGCCAACACCGAGATCGACGACACCGAGGGCACCACCACCGAGGTCGTCGTCGAGGCCGCGCACTTCGACGCGCTCTCCATCTCGCGTACGGCCCGTCGCCACAAGCTGGCCTCCGAGGCGTCCAAGCGCTTCGAGCGCGGAGTGGACCCGCAGGCCGCCTCCGCCGCCGCGCAGCGCACGGTCGACCTCCTGGTCCTCCTCGCCGGCGGCACGGCGGACGCGGGTGTCACCGAGGTCATCGCCCCGTCGGCCCCGCACACCATCACCATCCCGGCGGACCACCCGGACAGGGTCGCGGGTGTCGCCTACGGCCGCGAGACCGTCGTACGGCGTCTCCAGGAGGTCGGCTGCGACGTGTACGGGCAGGACGAGCTGATCGTCACCGTCCCGTCCTGGCGCCCCGACCTCACGGACCCGAACGACCTGGCCGAAGAGGTCATCCGCCTGGAGGGCTACGAGAACCTGCCCTCCACGCTCCCCAAGCCCCCCGCGGGCCGGGGCCTCACCGACCGTCAGCGTCTCCACCGCCGCGTCGGCCGCGCGCTGGCCGGCGCCGGTTACGTCGAGGCGCCGAACTACCCCTTCGTCGGCGAGCACGTCTTCGACCAGTTCGGCCTGACCGCCGACGACCCGAACCGCAAGGTCGTCAAGCTGGTCAACCCGCTCTCCGACGAGGAGCCCGCGCTTCGTACGACGCTGCTGCCGGGCCTGCTCGGTGCGCTGCGCCGGAACGACGGTCGTGGCTCGCACGATCTCGCGCTGTTCGAGACCGGGTTGGTCTTCCACCCGCGTGAAGAGCTGAAGATCGCGGTACGGCTGCCTGTCGACCGGCGTCCTACCGACGAGGAGATCGCCTCCCTCACCGAGGCGCTGCCCGTCCAGCCCCGGCATGCCGCGGTCGTGCTCGCGGGCGCGCGTGAGCAGGCCGGTTGGTGGGGCAAGGGGCGTCCGTCCGACTGGGCCGACGCGGTCGAGGCGGCGCGGGTGCTTGCGCGTGAGGCCGGGACCGAACTCGTCGTGCGGGGTGGGCAGTACGGGCCCTGGCACCCGGGGCGTTGCGCGGAACTCGCCGTCGTCGTCGAGGGTGTTGAGCAAGTCATCGGGTACGCCGGGGAGTTGCATCCTCGTGTGCTGAAGACGCTGGGGCTGCCCGCGCGTACCAGTGCGATGGAACTCGACCTGGATGTCCTTGAGTTGGCGTCTTCCGGGGTCCCCAAGGGGCCGAAGATCTCCACGTTCCCTGTCGCTACGCAGGATGTCGCGCTCGTCGTTGATGTGGCTGTGCCGCATGCGGGTGTCGAGGCGGCGTTGCGGGAGGGGGCGGGTGAACTGCTGGAGTCGATCCGGTTGTTCGACGTCTATGAGAACGCGGCGCAGTTGGGTGACGGGAAGAAGTCGCTTGCCTATGCGTTGCGGTTCCGGGCGGCTGATCGGACCTTGACCGTCGATGAGGCGTCTGCGGCTCGGGATGCGGCGGTTTCGCTTGCCGCTGAGCTGACCGGGGCTGTGCTGCGGGGTTAGTTCACCGTCGGGGTGGGGACTGCGCGTTGTTTGGCGGCTGCGGGTTCGTCGTGGCTGGTCGCGCAGTTCCCCGCGCCCCTAAAAGGGGCGCCCCCCTGGCCTGTGTTTTCAAGGCCCCATCTGCATAAATGCGGGTGTCTCATGTCGGCTCACTCGTTCGGGTGAGAAGTCTGGGTGATGTGGCCCGATCGGGGCATGTGGTCGACAGAATCGGACCGGCCTTTCGGGGTCGGTCCGATTGCGCTGTCGGGGCCTATTTGGGGGGCCACAGGCATGATCCGCATCAAGGCTGGGGTGCCCCGCAGGACGCGCCCGAGGACGCGTGCCCGCCGTCCGTTGCGCAGGGCACTCGCCCTGGGGCTGCCCACGGTCTGGGGCGCCATAGCGATCACCTACAAACTCGCTTGCCCACTCGCCCAGGAGAACGACCTCGGCGCGCGCCGTCACCAGCGCCGTGTTCTTCGCGGTCGGCACCGGTCTCATCGTCCAGGTCCGCCGCTCGCTGCTGCGCGAACTCCGGCAGATCCGCCAGATCGCGGGCGCCGCGCAGAACGCCCTGCTGCGCCCGTTGCCGCCTCGCCTCGACGGCCTGAACATCGCCGCCGCCCAACTGTCCGCGGAGCGCGGTGCGGTGGTTGGCGGTGACCTGTACGAGGTGATCGCCACCGAGCACGGCGTACGGGTCGTGATGGGCGATGTCCGCGGCCACGGCATCTCCGCGATCGGCACGGTGGCCGCCGTCCTCGGCAGCTTCCGCGAGGCCGCCCACGACGAGCCCGACCTGGAGGGCGTCCTACGACGGTTGGAGCGCGCCCTCGCCCGCCACCTGCGCGAACGCGCCCGCGCGGAACACCCGTCGACAGGCACCCTCGACCCCGACAGCCCGGTCGCCGAGGAGTTCGTCACCGTACTGCTGCTGGAGATCGGCAGGGACGGGGAAGTGAGGGGGCTCAATTGCGGTCACCCGTGGCCGTACCTGCTGAGCGGGAAGAGTGTCGCACCACTTGCCCGGGCCGATCCCCTTCCGCCCCTCGGCCCGTTCCCGTTGCCGACCGAGCTGCCGTTCGTCTGCTGCGGCCAACTCCTCCCGGGCGAGGCGCTGTTCCTCTACACGGACGGAGCGGAGGACGCCCGTGACACGAAGGGCCGCTTCTTCCCGTTGAGGGATGTCTTGGCGGAGGTGGCGTCCCAACACCCGCTCCCCGTACCCCAGTCGGTGCTCGGCTCGGTCTTCACGGCATTACTGCGCCACGCGGGCGGCACACCCACTGATGACGTAGCGATACTCGTCGTGCGCAATGACCGCAAGGACGCGCATCCCTACTTAGGGGCGCGGGGAACTGCGCGACCAGCCACAGCGAACCCGCACCCGACGAACTACCCACAGCACAACGGCGTTTAGTCGCACCGAACTCCACCGCAAAGCCAGGCCGCCGCACTTACGAGGGGGAGCCGGCGGCCCGGCCGGCCTCTTGCGAGGCAATCCAGTCAACCGGTTCGGAACTCTCCGCAACAGCGCGCACACAGCACGGATTCGCGCACTCCGTTCACACCCGGTGTGAACCGAACCGCACTACTCTGTCCGCACCGAGTCACCGGGGGGCCATCCATGCAGCCCAACACACTCCTCGACGCGATCCTGGACGAGGCGGGAATCTCGCACGCGGGACTCGCCGCCCACGTGAACCAGGCGGGACGGGCCCGAGGGCTCGCGCTACGGTACGAACACACCGCCGTGGCAAGGTGGTTGAAGGGCCAGCGCCCACGGGGCCAGGTCCCCGACCTGATCTGCGAGGTGCTCGCGACCCGCCTGCACAGACCCGTCACCCTCGACGACATCGGCCTCGGCCTACCGGGCGAACCGTCCACCCCGCACGGCACCTCCCTCTCCGGCTTCGTCGAGCGGGCCACCGCCCTGTGGCGCTCCGACGAACAGCAGCGCCCGCACCTCCTCGGCGCCCCCGCGGTCACCGGAACGCCCGCCGTGATGCCCGTGTGGGAGTGGGAGAACCCGCCCGACGACGTGGACGTCTCGCGCGGCGGCCGGCACCGGGTGAGGATGGCCGACATCGAGATGCTGCGCGCGGCCCGCGCCCACTACGAGCAGATGTACCGCAAGGCCGGCGGCGTCGCGACCCGCACCCGCATCGTCGGCTTCCTCAACTCCGAGACCGCCCCGCTGCTGCGCGGCAGCTACACCGACGCCACCGGCCGCCAACTGCACCGGGCGACGGGCGGGTTGGTGGCGATCGCGGGCATCTGCGCCTACGACTCCGACGCGCACGGCCTCGCCCAGCGTTACTTCCACCAGGCGCTACGGCTCGCAAAGGCCAGCAACGACAGGGGACTTGGCGCGTACGTCATCGCGCTGCTCGTCAACCAGTCGCTGTTCATGCGGGAGTTCCGCCAGGCCGTCGCCTTCGCGGAGGCCGCGCTGCGTGCCGCCGGCCGGCAGATCACCCCGGCGCTCGCCTCCGACCTGTACGCGATGCAGGCGAAGGCGTACGCGCACCTCGGTGACGGCACGAGCGCCCTGTCCTGCATCCGGCGTGCCGAGCAGGCCGCCGAACGCATCCGGCGCGGATACGAACCCGACGAGACCGGCTATGTCCAGCCGGGCCTTGTCAACGTCCAGGTGGCGGAGGCGCTTCTCAGCCTCGGCGATCTGACGGCGGCGGGCGAGCACGCCACGGCGGCCGTGGACACTCCGGCGCACGACCGGGGCCGGGTGCACCGGCTGGCCATGCTCAGCCAGATCGAACTGCGCCAGGGAAACGCCGACAAAGCGGTGGCCACGGCGGTACAGATGGCCGAGCAGGCACGGGGGATGGAGTCCCAGCGGCTGCGCGACAGACTCCGCGCGGTCCGCGAGTACCTGGTGCGCAGCGACTGCGCGGGTACCACCGAGGCGGCCGAACTCATCGACGGGGCACTGCGCGTACCGCTGTAGAGAGCGCCCTGGAAAGCGCCGTAGACCACAACACAGTTCCTGCTGCGATATTGCCACTTACTCGACGGAAGGTGGCAGAACCGTGCAGTGGACGAAACAGAACGAACAAACTGTGTACTCAAACCGCTGGTTCAGCGTCAATCTCGCGGATGTCGAACTACCCGACGGCCGACACCTCGACCACTTCCTCATACGGCTGCGGCCGGTGGCCGTGGCGACGGTGGTCAACGAGGCGAACGAAGTACTCCTGCTGTGGCGGCACCGCTTCATCACCGACAGCTGGGGGTGGGAGCTCGCGGCCGGCGTCGTCGAGGACGGCGAGGACATCGCGCTCGCGGCCGCCAGGGAACTGGAGGAAGAGACCGGCTGGCGGCCGGGGCCCCTGCACCACCTGATGAGCGTGGAACCGTCCAACGGGCTCACGGACGCCCGGCACCACATCTACTGGGCCGACGAGGGCGAGTACACCGGACACCCCGTGGACGACTTCGAGTCGGACCGCCGGGAATGGGTGCCGCTCAAACTCGTACCCGACATGGTCGCCCGCGGGGAGGTCCCGGCCGCCAACATGGCGGCCGCGTTACTGCTGTTGCACCACTTGAGGAGCGCCCCGTAGGGGCGCGGGGAACGGCGCGACCAGCCACGATGAACCCGCAGCCAACCCACCGACCTCTGGGCCCTAGCGTCCCAAGGCCTGCCAGACAGTCACGACAAGTGCACCCACGGCGGTCATGGCAGCAATGGCCGGCAGCGGCCACCGCGTGTGCTCCAGTGCAACGATTCGCGCGCTCAGATCGTCCAGTTCCTTGTCCGTCTCCTCGGTGCGATGGCTGAGCAGGGCCAGCCCTCCCTCGACCCGCGCGTAGGCGACGTCGAGGCGGCGGCGTAACTCTGCGAGTTCTCCATGGACCACGGGATGCTCGGGGTCGGCGGTCACGGGTCCGCTCCTTTCCGTAGTCGGAACATCCCTTGCATGCGCATGAAGAGTCAACTCGCCTGGTGGACACCGGGGGAGAGTGTGCGAGCGGCATATGCGGGCCCGGCGCGCACACGGTGTGTGAATGGCGCGGGCCCGGCGCTCCGAAGAGTGCCGGGCCCGCAACCGCCAAAGTATTACGGTGAGTTGCCGTGAGGGAAGTGCTCAGGCGTAGGTGTAGAAGCCCGAGCCGGACTTACGGCCCAGCCGTCCCGCGTCGACCATGCGCTGGAGCAGCGGGGGAGCGGCGTACAGCGGCTCCTTGTACTCCTCGTACATCGAGAAGGCGACGGAGGCGACCGTGTCCAGACCGATCAGGTCGGCCAGCTTCAGCGGGCCCATCGGGTGGGCGCAGCCGAGTTCCATGCCGTTGTCGATGTCCTCGCGGCTGGCGATGCCCGACTCGAACATCCGGATCGCGGACAGGAGATAGGGGATCAGCAGCGCGTTGACCACGAAGCCGGAGCGGTCCTGCGCGCGGATCGCGTGCTTGCCGAGCGCCTTCTCGGCGAACAGCTGGGCGCGGCTGAGGGTGCCCTCGGAGGTGGTGAGCGCCGGGATCAGCTCGACGAGCTTCTGCACCGGGGCCGGGTTGAAGAAGTGGATGCCGATGACCTGGTCGGGGCGCGAGGTGGCGACCGCGAGCCGCACCAGCGGGATCGAGGAGGTGTTGGAGGCGAGGATCGCGTCGGGGCGGGTCACGACCTGGTCGAGCACCTGGAAGATCTCGGTCTTCACCTGCTCGTTCTCGACGACGGCCTCGATGACGAGGTCCCGGTCGGCGAACTCGCCGAGATCGGTGGTGAAGCTGAGCCGCGCCTGCGTCTCCGCCAGTTCCTCGGCGGTGATCTTGCCGCGCTCGGCGGCCTTGGTCAGCGAGCTGAACAGCCGGGTCCGGCCGATCTCCAGGGCCTCGCCGGTGGTCTCGGCGACCTTCACGTCCAGGCCGGAGCGGGCGCACACCTCGGCGATACCCGCGCCCATCTGGCCGCAGCCGACCACTCCGACGCGCTCGATGTCGGTCACATCGTCCCCTTCACTGCTCTGTCAGTGTGTCGCAGGACCCCGTTGTCCGGCGCCTGCTCCGATCGTGCACGTTACCCGCAAGTATCGATGATCGATCGCCGGGGTCGGGCATCCTGGGGCGCGGAGACGATCCGTGACGGCACGGATCCACAGCGTATGTGGGGTGTGCAGATGGGGCGATTGTCACGTCGGGCGTTCGCGATGGCCGCGCTGTCGACGCTGGCCACGACGGGCAGCGCGGCGGCGGAGCCCGGCCGCGCGTCGAGGCCGGCAGGTCGTCCGCGCGGGGTCACCGAGATGCGGGGCGTGTGGCTGGCGACTGTAGCCAACCGCGACTGGCCCTCCCGCCCGGGCCTCACCGCGGCACAGCAGCGCACCGAACTGATCGCCCACCTCGACACGGCGGTCCGTGACCGCCTCAACACGGTGATCTTCCAAGTGCGGCCCACCGCCGACGCGTTGTGGCCCTCGCCGTACGAACCCTGGTCCCAGTACCTCACCGGCACCCAGGGCAAGGCCCCGGGCTGGGACCCGCTCAAGACGGCCGTGGAGGAGGCGCATGTGCGGGGGCTGCAACTGCACGCCTGGTTCAACCCGTACCGCATCGCCAACAACACCGACCTGACGAAGCTCGTCCCCTCGCACCCCGCGCGCAAGCACCCGGACTGGGTGGTGGCGTACGGCGGGAAGCTCTACTACAACCCCGGGCTGCCCCAGGTCCGCGCCTTCGTCGAGAACGCGATCCTCGACGCGGTGAAGAAGTACCCGGTCGACGCGGTCCACTTCGACGACTACTTCTATCCGTACCCGGTGGCCGGCCAGACCTTCGACGACGACGCGGCCTACGAAAAGTACGGCGGCGGATTCGCCGACCGGGCCGCCTGGCGCCGCGACAACATCGACAAGCTGATCCGCGAGACCGCGGCCCGCATCCAACAGGTCCGCGCGGGCACGCGGTTCGGGATCAGCCCCTTCGGCGTGTGGCGCAACATCGCGACCGACTCGCGCGGCTCCGACACCCGCGCGGGGGTGCAGACGTACGACGACCTCTGCGCGGACACCCGCAAGTGGGTGCGGGAGAACTGGATCGACTACATCGTCCCGCAGCTCTACTGGAACATCGGCTTCGCCGCCGCCGACTACGCCAAGCTGCTGCCCTGGTGGGCGGAGGTCGCGCGCGGCACGAAGACACGGCTCTACGCCGGTGAGGCGCTGTACAAGGCGGGCGACCCGGCGCAGCCCGCGGCCTGGCAGGACCCGGCCGAGCTGTCCCGGCATCTCACCCTCGCCGCCAAGTACTCCCAGGTGGGCGGGCATGTCTTCTTCGCGGCCAGGGACGTGGCGGTGGACCCGGTCGGCGCGATGGCGCGGGTGGTGGCCGACCACTACCAGCAGTCGGCGAACGCGGCGCGCTGAACTGCCGTTGTGCACCTGGGTGCTTGACGTCCCGGCGCTCCTCAACTCCGGGTCCGCTGCGTGACGGCGATGCACACCAGCACCGCCGCCGCGGTCAACGGGGCGGCCAGAGGCAGGTGTTCGCCGAGCAGCAGCACCGACCAGACCAGCGTGAGCAGCGGTTGGGCCAGTTGCAGCTGGCTCGCCTTCGGGACGCCGATGGCGGCCATGCCCCGGTACCAGAGGACCAGCCCGGCGAACTGTGAACCGGCGGCGACCCACAGCACCCCGGCCACGCTGTGCGCGGTGAGGTGCGGGGTGTCGTACGACAGCGCGATCGCGGCGGCGGGCACGCTCAGTGGCAGGCACAGGACCAGCGCCCAGGCGATGACCTGCCAGCCGGGCATGACCCGGGCCAGCCGGCCGCCCTCGGTGTAGCCGGCCGCGCAGACCAGCAGCGCGGCGAGGAGGTACAGGTCGGCGGTGGTCACGGCGCCGCCGCTCTGCTGCACCGTGAAGGCGAGCACCGCCCCGGCGCCCGCGAGCGCGGCCGTCCAGAAGGTGCGCGAGGGGCGGATGCCGGTACGCAGCGCGGACAGGGCGGCGGTCGTCAGCGGCAGCAGACCGACAACCACCGCCGCGTGCGCGGTGGTTGACGTCTCCAGCGCGAGCGTGGTGAGCAGCGGGAAACCGACCACCACTCCGGCGGCCACGACGGCCAGCCCGGCCCGGTGCCGACGCTCGGGCACGGCGACGCGCAGTGCCAGCAGGCAGCTTCCCGCGATCAGCGCGGCGAGGACACACCGCACGGCCACCAGCGACCAGGGGCCGAAGCCTTCCAGCCCCCAGGCGGTGGCGGGGAAGGTGAGGGAGAAGGCGATGACGCCGAGCGCGGCGAGAACCGTACCGGTACCTCCGGAGGCCTTCGCCGCCCTGGCCGTCCCGGTGGTGGGGGAGGTGCTGACCGCTATCGGGCTCGGGGCGGTAGCGCTATCGTGTGCTCTCATGCATGAGCGTAGCAGTGTGGGTGAACTGGCGAATCGCCTGCGACGGGAACTCGACCACTACTCTCCGGGTGGAAAGCTGCCGTCGAGCCGGGCGCTCGTCGAACGGTTCCGGGTGAGCCCCGTGACCGTCTCGCGGGCCCTCGCGCAGCTGGCCGCCGAGGGGCTGGTGGTCACCCGGCCAGGGGCCGGCGCGTTCCGGGCGACGCCCCGTCCCGCGACCGCGGCCGTGGGGGACAGCTCCTGGCAGGAGGTCGCGCTGAGCACGGGTGGCGCCGCCGACCTCGTACCGCGCACGGTGGACGCGTCCGGAGTCCTGGTCTCGCTGGCCGCCCCACCGCCCGGGGTGATCGAGTTCAACGGCGGCTATCTGCACCCGTCCCTGCAACCTGAGCGCGCGCTGGCCGCCGCCCTGTCCCGGGCCGGCCGCCGCCCCGGCGCCTGGGGCAGGCCGCCGGTGGAGGGCCTGCCGGAACTGCGCGAGTGGTTCGCGCGCGGCATCGGCGGGGCGATGACGGCCGCCGACGTCCTGGTCAGCGCGGGCGGTCAGTCCGCTCTCACCACCGCACTGCGCGCCCTCGCACCCCCCGGCGCACCCGTCCTCGTCGAATCCCCCACGTATCCCGGCATGTTGGCGATCGCACGGGCCGCGGGCCTCCGCCCGGTCCCGGTGCCGGTGGACGCGGACGGCGTGAAACCGCCCCTGCTCGCCGACGCGTTCCGCGCGACCGGTGCACAGGTCTTCGTCTGCCAGCCTCTGTTCCAGAACCCGACCGGCGCCGTACTGGCGCCCGAGCGTCGCCCGGAGGTCCTGCGCATCGCCCGCGAGGCGGGCGCGTTCGTCGTCGAGGACGACTTCGTACGACGGCTGGCGCACGAGGACGCGGGCCCGCTGCCGCGCCCGCTGGCCGCCGACGACCCCGACGGAGTCGTCGTCCACGTCGGCTCGCTCACCAAGGCGGCCTCGCCCAGCTTCCGGGTCAGCGCGCTCGCCGCGCACGGCCCGGTGCTGGAACGCCTGCGCGCCATCCAGGTCGTCGACACCTTCTTCGTCCCGCGCCCGCTCCAGGAAGCGGCCCTCGAACTCGTCGGCTCCCCGGCCTGGACCCGTCATCTCCGCGCCATCTCAACCGAGTTGAAGACCCGCCGCGACACGATGACGACCGCCCTGCGCCTCGAACTCCCCGCCCTCTCCCTCCCGCACATCCCCTCCGGCGGCTACCACCTCTGGCTCCGCCTCCCCGACGGCATGGACGAGCAGTCCTTGACGGCGGCGGCCCTCCGCGCGGGCGTCTCCATCACCCCAGGCCGCCCCTACTTCAGCGCCGAACCCCCGGCCGCCCACGTCCGGTTGAGCTTCGCGGCGGTCGCGGGGACGGGGGAGATCGTGGAGGGGGTACGACGGCTCCGGGCGGCCTGTGACGAGGTGCTCTGACGCGGAGGTGCTCCAGCTGCCGTCCCAGGCATGGGCGAAAAGGGGCTCGACGCCAACGCCCGGGACGCCGGCCAAAACCGCTCGACACCTCACTCCCTGACCTGCGATTCTCCCGCCATGAACGACATCCCGAGCCTCGCCGACGGCTATGAGTTCTCCACCGACCCCGCCCGCGTCGACATCGACCGCACCTACCGCTGGCTGTCCACCGACGCCTACTGGGCGATGGACCGGCCGCGCGAGAAGCACGAGCGCGCGGTCGCGTCCTCGCTGAACTTCGGGGTGTACGACACGGCTTCGGGGGAGCAGGTGGCGTACGCGCGCGTGGTCACCGACCAGGCCACGTTCGCGTGGCTGTGCGACGTGTACGTGGACCCGTCGGCGCGGGGCAAGGGCATCGGCACGGCGTTCGTCGGCGCCGTACGGGAGGAGCTGCGGCCGTTCGGACTGCGGCGGATCCTGCTCGCCACGCACGACGCCCACGGGGTGTACGAGAGGCTCGGGTTCAAGCCACTGGAGCGGCCCGACCGGTGGATGGCCCTCATTTTCGAGTGAGTTGTCCGCCTGGTCCTGACCTCGAAGTAAGGTTTCGCCCACCCTGGGTAACTCTCATTCGGCACCCCTTGACCTGCGTACTTCGGCGGGATCACGATCGCCGCATGCAACTTCGGGTCACGTTCGTCGCCGCCGCGCGCAGCTCCCCGCTGCTCGCGGAGCGCTTCGAGGACGACCGCCCGCTGGACCAGGCGGGATGGGACGAGGTGCAGCGCGCCGCCCCGGTTCTGCTGCCGCTGGCGGCGGCGGAGCTGCGCTACTGTTCGCCGACCCCGCGCAGCCGGACCACCGGCGACGGGCTCGGTTACACCCCGCTGGTGCAACTCGCCCTGCGGGACTGCGACATGGGCCGCTGGCGCGGGCTGACCCTCGGCGAGGCGATGGCCCGCGAACCGGCCCTGGTGGACGCCTGGCTCGCCGACCCGCGCTCCACCCCGCACGGCGGCGAGTCCCTGCTGGCCTTCATCTCCCGCGTGGGCGGCTGGCTGGACACTCGCCCCATCGAGGACGGCGGCCGCATCGTCGCCGTGGCCGAACCCTCCGTGATCCGCGCCGCGTTGGTCTACGCCCTCAAGGCACCCCCGTCGACCTACTGGAACATCGACGTACGCCCACTGTCGACCACGACGGTCACGGGGCACGCGGGACGCTGGAACCTGCGGTTCGACGGGGCGGCGGTTCAGTCGAGGCGGGGGTAGCACCGCTCGAATCCGCCACCACTCAACCCACGCGCGAATACTCCGTACCGAGCACCAGATCCTTCGCGGGCCCGCCCACCCGCCACACCGTCCTCCAGTGGTCCGCGTCCAGGACCGTGAACTCGCCCCGGTACAGGTCCGCCGAGCAGGGATGGTCGGCGACATGGTGACCCGAAGTCAGATCCAGGTCGTGGAAGGGCCGCCCGTCGCCGAAGCGGACGTCGGCCACACCCGGCGCCCCGCCCGGCAGGAACCGTAGCGTCCGCTCGGCGGGGCGGGGTACGCCCTGCCAGGTGAAGGTGCCCAACTCCGTGTGCAGCAGGCCCCCTTCGGGCAGTGCGCTGAAGACGGTCGTGCCCGCGAAGTCTCCCTCGTCCCCGGCCGACAGGTCCCGCACCGACCTCCGCACCCGCCAACTCCCGGACAGATACGCCAGCGCATCCGGTACCGGCCAGAACTCGCCCACCGTCACCCCTTCCCGCGCCGCCGCCGACGCCCCCAACCGTCCGGCGAGTCCGGGGGCGCCTGTTGCCGGGCCTGGGCCAGGATCTCGTGGTCCGAGGCGTGACACGTGGTCCTGAAGGCCAGGGCCCAGGTGCCGGAACAGCGCATCCATGCCCTCGACCCTACGTCCCTCCCCACCCCGGCCCCATTGACGTGCACACGCCCCTTCCCTATCTTGCCGTTCGAAGTGCTGATCGATGTCTGATATTTCGAACGCCCTTGGGTCTGCTTCCGAGCAGCTTCAGGGCAACTTCAAGAGCCGCGGAGTATCCATGTCACGCACCAGCCGCACCCGCCTGAGACTTGCCTTAGGGGCAAGCGCTTTCCTGCTGGCGACGGCCGTCGTCCCCGCACCCGCCCACGCCGAGGACGTCACCGACTACGCGATCACCGTCGACCGGTCGGCGCAGGGCGCCACGATCGACAGGACGATGTACGGCGTCTTCTTCGAGGACATCAACCGCGCGGCCGACGGCGGCCTGTACGCCGAGCTCGTGCAGAACCGGTCCTTCGAGTACTCCACCGACGACAACAAGTCGTACACCCCGCTGAGCGGTTGGGCGGTCGCCGGTACGGCCCAGGTCGTCGACGACGCCGGCCGCCTCAACGAGACCAACCGCAACTTCCTCTCCCTGACGGCCGGTTCGTCCGTCACGAACGCCGGTTACAACACCGGCATCGCCGTCCAGGACGGCCAGAAGTACGACTTCTCGGTCTGGGCCCGTGCCGACAGCGGCACCACGCTCGGCGTCAGCCTCCAGGACGCGGGCGGCACACTGGCCGCCGCACGCCAGGTGGAGGTGAAGAAGAGCGGCTGGGCCCGGTACAGGGCCACGTTCACCGCGACCCGCACCAGCACCACCGGCCGCCTCACCGTCGCCTCGTCCGGTGCGACCGCCCTCGACATGGTGTCCCTCTTCCCTCGCGACACCTACAAACACGAGCCGAACGGCCTGCGCAAGGACCTCGCCGAGAAGATCGCCGCCCTCCATCCGGGCTTCGTGCGCTTCCCCGGCGGCTGCCTGGTCAACACCGGCTCGATGGAGGACTACAGCGCCGCCTCCGGCTACCAGCGCAAGCGCTCGTACCAGTGGAAGGACACCGTCGGCCCGGTCGAGACGCGCGCCACGAACTCCAACGTCTGGGGCTACAACCAGAGTTACGGCCTCGGCTACTACGAGTACTTCCGCCTCGCCGAGGACATCGGCGCGATGCCGCTGCCCGTCGTGCCGGCCCTGGTGACCGGCTGCGGCCAGAACAAGGCCGTGGACGACCCCGCGCTGCTCCAGCGGCACATCCAGGACACCCTGGATCTCGTCGAGTTCGCCAACGGTCCGGTGACGTCGAAGTGGGGCAGGTTGCGCGCGGAGATGGGCCACCCCAAGCCCTTCCACCTCACCCACATCGAGGTGGGCAACGAGGAGAACCTCCCCGCCGAGTTCTTCGCCCGCTTCACTCAGTTCCGTACGGCGATCGAGGCCAAGTACCCGTACATGACCGTGATCTCCAACGCGGGCCCGGACGACAGCGGTTCGATCTTCGACACGGCCTGGCAGCTCAACAAGGACGCCAAGGTCGACATGGTCGACGAGCACTACTACAACAGCCCGCAGTGGTTCCTCCAGAACAACAACCGCTACGACTCCTACGACCGCACCGGCCCGAAGGTCTTCCTCGGCGAATACGCCTCCGGCGGCAACGCGTTCAAGAACGGCCTCGCCGAGGCCGCCTACATGACCGGCCTTGAACGCAACGCGGACGTCGTCAAACTCGCCTCGTACGCACCGCTGTTCGCCAACGAGGACTACGTCCAGTGGCGCCCCGACCTGGTGTGGTTCAACAACCACGCCTCCTGGGGCTCCGCCAACTACGAGGTCCAGAAGCTCTTCATGAACAACGTCGGTACCCGTGTGGTGCCGTCGACAGCCACCGGCACACCCTCACTCGTCGCCCCGATCTCCGGCGCGGTCGGCCTCTCGACCTGGGCGACGAGCGCGGCGTACGACGATGTGAAGGTGACGGCGGCGGACGGTTCGGCGCTGCTCTCCGACGACTTCTCCGGTGACGCGTCCCGGTGGAGCCATACGGGAGGCGGGAGTTGGAGCCTCGATGACGGGCAGTACGTCCAGACCGACACGGCCGCCGAGAACACCATGGTGTCGGCCGGCGACCCGGCCTGGCACGACTACGACCTGCACGTGAAGGCCACCAAGAAGGCAGGGAAGGAAGGCTTCCTGGTCGCGTTCGGCGTCAAGGACACCGGCAACTACTACTGGTGGAACCTGGGCGGCTGGAACAACACCCAGACCGCCGTCGAACAAGCAGTGGACGGCGGCAAGTCGACACTGATCGCCAAGCCGGGGACCATCGAGACGGGCCGTGCCTACGACGTCGACATCAAGGTGAGGGGCCGTCAGGTCACCCTCTACCTCGACGGGCAGGAGTGGGGCAGCTTCGCCGACGAGAAGCCGGCCGAGCCGTTCCGTCAGGTCGTCACCAAGGACGCGAAGACCGGTGACCTGATCGTCAAGGTCGTCAACGACCAGTCCTCGGCGGCCCGTACGGCGATCGACCTGGGCGGTGCCAAGGTCGCGTCCAGGGCGAAGGTGACCACGCTCGCCGCCGCGCCCGACGCGGTGAACAGCGAGACGGCCACCGCGGTCGCGCCGGTCGTCTCCACCTTCAACGGCGTTGCCGACAAGTTCGGTTACACCTTCCCGGCGAACTCGGTCACGTTCCTGAGGATCAAGCAGAGGTAACCGGGGTCTCGTGCGTGGGCTGCTGTCCCAGCGGCAGCAGCCCACGCTCGGCGAAGACCTTCTTCGCGGCGAAGGTGGCGTTGAGCGCCTTGGGCATACCGCAGTACACCGCGGAGTGCGTCAGGGCCTCGACGATCTCCTCCGGTGTGAGGCCCACGTTCAGTGCCGCGTTCACGTGCACGTCGAGCTGGGCCTCGCAGCCGCCGAGCGCGGTGAGCATGCCCAGCGTCACCAACTGGCGGTCGCGCGGGGCGAGTCCGGGACGGTCGTAGATCTCGCCGAAGCCCCAGGCGACGACCTGGTGGCCCAGTTCGGGGTTGATGTCGGCGAGCGAGTCGATGACCCGCTGCCCGGCCTCGCCGTCGACCCGCTTCAGGACCGCCAGGCCGTGGGTGAAACGCTCTTCACGGGTGGTGCTCGCGCTCATGTCGGTTCATCCGATCCCGGCCGCTCGTGCTCGACCTCGTCGAGGAGCAGCTGTTCGTAGTGGTCGATCTTGTGGTCCAGCACTGTCGCGTTGCGGCGCAACGCCCTGATCCGGTCGGCCAGTTCGGCGCGGTGCTCACGGAGCATCGCCAGCCGGTCGGCGACCGAGACGTTCCCCGCCGCCCGCAGCGCCGCGAAGCGCTGCATGTCGGCGATCGACATGCCCGTCTCGCGCAGCCGCAGCAGAAACTCCAGCCAGGCCAAGTCCGCCGCCTGATACCGCCGTTGGTTCCCGGTGGTCCGGCCGACCCGCTCGATGAGGCCGGCCTTCTCGTAGTAGCGCAACGTGTCGTGCGAAAGACCCGTGCGCTCGGCGACCTGGGCGATGGTCAGGGTCGGTTCCCGGTCCCGGGGGAGGGGCTTCAGGGGCTGTCCGCTGCTCATGAACACAACGGTAAAACCTGGAGTGCGCTCCAGGTCAAGAAGTAATTTCCTTGCGCCGCGGCCCCGGTGCTGTCACGCTCCCCGCATGATGAATCGAAAGGCGGACCTCGAAGTCCTCCGGTGACCCCCGTGTCAGCCCTGTCCCAGGGTGCTCATCGCCTCGCACTGGCCCGTCGCCTGAGCGACGAGTGGCGAGCGCACGGTCTGGCGGCACGTCCCGCCGACCGTCCCGCGGCCGAAGCCGCCGTCGTCGCCCTGTACCGACTGATCGACGCCCCGGCCCCGGAGTTCGTCTGGGTGCCGTCGCCCACCGCGGCCCTGGCGATCGTCCACGACGACCCGGGCACCTTCCCACCCGTCCACTTCCAGGGCGCCAACCTGCCCAAGTACCCGGAGGGTTGGCCCCTGGCGGCACAACTGGCCAACCTCGTACAGGACTTGCGCCGCAACCTCGACCGGGCCGTCGGGCACGGCATGTCGAGGGGTTCGTGGTGGCGGCCCCTCGCCATCCCCGCCGAACGGGCCCTGACCACGGGAATGGCCATCCCCGCCATCATCGACATGGTCGTCGGCGACGCGCTGTACACCACCCTGCACACCTGCGTCCGCACCCTGATCCGCGCCGAGTCGATGCCCACGACCGGCGGCACGGACGGCATGACCTGGTACGGGCAGCACGACGCCCACTGGATCGGCCACTACGACGTGTACGCACGCACCGGCCTCGCCGACTACCGGCGCCCCGACGCCGAACTGCTCGCCCTGCTGGCCGAGTTGGCGCGCTCGACCGGCTGGTGGTGGCCCGGTGAGGGCCGCTGCGTGATGGCGGAACGCCCCACCGAGGTCCACACCGAACCCCTCCCCAACGCCCTCAACGGCGAAGTACGGCTGCACCGGGACGACGGCCCCGCCGTCCACTTCGCCGACGACACCCAGATCCACGCCCTGCACGGCACCCACGTCCCGACCTGGGTGATGACCGACCCGTCCGTCGAGCGCATCCACGCCGAACGCAACATCGAGGTCCGCCGCAGCGTCATCGAACGCATCGGCTGGGACACCTACATCGCACAGGCCCGGCTCCGGCACATCGCCACGGCCGGCGACCCGGGCAACCCCGGCTCCGCGCTCCATCTCTACGACGTCCCACGGGAGTTGTGGCGCCGCCCCGCCCGTCTGCTGCTCGCCGTCAACGGTTCCGCCGAGCCCGACGGCACCCACCGCCGCTACGGCCTGAGCGTGCCCGCGCACTTCGACGACCCGGTGGCGGCGGCGGGCTGGACGTACGGCCTGTCCGGCGAGCACTACGCGCGGCTCGTCCGCCGCACCTGATCCCGAACCTTCTCGACACCAGAGGTGATGCCCATGACCACAACCATGCCCGCGACCATGACTCCGACTCCGCCCACCACCCCGACCATGACCCTCGCCGACCTGACCCGGCGCTCCGGCCTCGACGTCCTCGACCACCTGGAACGCCAGGTCACCATCCCCGTCGTCGACGGCCTCCAGGCCCAGGGCGATCTGATCGTCGTCCCGTACGCGTTCGTCGCCCGCGCCGTCACCCTCACGGGCGGCAACTGGCGTGAAGTGCCCGCCGCGGGCGTCGAGTTGCTGCGCAGCGCGGCCGGCGGCAATCCGCACACCCTCGTCGCCGACCCCGGCACCTGCCGCTGGACCCGGCAGGTCCGCGACACCATGGGCCTGGCCATCGCGATGATCGAGACCTCGGCGGTCGCCTACCTCATCCACCCCGAACACGGCGGCACGGGCATCGCGCCCGGCCGTTATGTCGTACGACGGCAGCGGGAACGCGACACCGAGCGCATGGGATGGCGCGGCGACCGGATGATCGCCGACTGAGGCTGCGGACGCCTCACCAGTACGAGTCGTCGTCCCAGGCGTCGAAACCGGCGTACTCGACGGGGCCGTCCTCCTCGTCGAGTACGGCCAGCCCGGGGGTGGCCGGGGTGCCGCGCTGCCAGGCGAGGAGCGTGTCGATCAGGCCACCCTCCAGCACCGGCACCTGGTCGGTGTGGCGGGGCCACACGATCAGGGGCCAGGCGTCCGGGTCCGGGCCCCGGGTGAGCCAGCCGAGGTGGTCGTTGTCGTAGGAGTTCGCGAAGGGCAGGAAACCGCCGGGCTCCGGCCAGGATGCCAGCGGATAGTGGTGCGGGAGTCTGTCCTTGGCCATCCGATAGGCGGCGAGGACCTGCTCGACATGGGTGACGAAGCGCCGTTCGCCGGTGCGCAGCGGGGTCAGGAAGCGCAGCCACTCGCCCCAGTCACCGGCGCCGTACACCTCCATCAGCTCCACGTACTCCGTCGGCAACCGCGTCCCCAGCTCGGCGAACAGCCCCTCCCAGGTGCCGCCGCCGAGGTACGGGCGCTCAGGGGGCGGCGAGAGCAGCCGCAGGGCGTCCAGGCCGGTCCCGGTCTCCAGCGCGACGCAGCGCTCGGCCTCGGTCAGCCGGGGTGCGCTGGGCGCGGGCGGGGTCCACGGTTCGGCCGTGGGCAGGTACGCGGTGCGGGCGATGCCACCGGGCAGCGGCCCGAGCAGTGGACCGGGCGGGGACGGCTGCTCCCCGGCGTCGCGGACGGTCTGGCGCAGATAGCCGGTGAGCGTGAGGCCGTAGCGGTGGAACTGCGACAGGCCGCTGCCGGGCACCGGTTGGGAGTGCTGGACGACGACCGTCCATCGGTCGGGGTCCCCGGAGACCGACGTGTCCCAGAACAGCACGTCACCGCCCCGGCTGTGGCCCCACGCCAACAGCCCGCCGGGATCCGGGTGTACGGTCGGCCGCTCGCCCTCCGGCAGCTGCCGCGCCGCGATCCGGGCCGCGCGATGCGTCTCCCGCAGCCAGTCGCCGTAGTCGAAGCGGTCCTTCCGGACGCAGGGCACATGGATCCAGAGGTACTCACCGAAGTCCAACGGCCCATAAAGGTCCGCCAGTTGCTTGTAGTCGTCCGGGAGTCGCGACCCGAGCCAGGCCTCCACGGCCGTCCAGTCGACGGGGACGGGGAGGGGAGCGGGCGGGCGTTCGGTGGAGGGGGTGGTGAAGGACGCGATGTCGGGGTGGGCGTCGTTCCAGACCAGTGAGCGGGGGGCAGTGACAGAGACCGCGGCCACGCAGGGGCGCTCAGGGCCGCCGCGCTCGGCGTGCCGTGACAGGGCCGGTGCGCCGGTGGTCAGGGCCTCGACCGTGTCCGCGAGCATCTCGGACACCGAATTCCACAGGGGTACGCCCAACCCGGGCGTCTCGTGGTCCCAGAGGAAGACGGCGCCGAACGTGGGCAGTTCGGACCGGAGGTCGACCAACAGATGGTCGCCGCCCGCGTTTTCGGCGATCGGCAGGAGACCGGGGAGGTACTCCGCGACGGCGGCGAGTGCGGCCGGGTGCGGTGCCTCGTCCCGGGCGACCAGCACCAGGATGTCCCTGACGTCCAGCGCCTCCGCCGGCTCCAACGGGGCGAATTCCAGAGGGATCCAGGCCGTGGCGGCCACGTCGTCGAGCCGCCACCACGCGACCAGGTCCGCCGGCAGAGCCGCTCCCGGCACGCTCGCGACCACCGCATCGACGCGCGCCACGTCCACATCCGTCGCCGCCCGTACGGGCCCTGCCGGGACACGCGACCGCAGCCACTCCGCTGTACGGCCCCACAACTCCCGTACGGCCCGCTCCGTTTCGTTCATGGCGTGAAGTCTGCCGCGCGGGCGGTGTCAGGGCTGCGGCAGCCGCCGACGGTAGTGGCCGATCACATAGTGGGCGGGCACGAGTGCGATCCAGAACCACATGGCGGCTTCGGTGTTGACGTAGGCCAGGGGGATGGACAGGCCGAACACCAGGACGCTGGAGCCGAGTTGGGCGGTGAAGCGGCGGCGGGCCAGGGCGGCGGGGGACGTGGGGGAGGGGTGCACCTGGCGTTGCGTGAGGAGGAGCAGGGTCGCGTGGACCGCGTGGATCGCGGCCATGGCGCTCGCGTAGAGGGCGACGGCATCGGGCTGGGAGGCGTACTCGGCCAGGAGTCCGGTGGGGAAGGGGAGGAGGGCGACCAGGCCGAGGCCGAGCAGGATCAGGCGGGTGACCACGGTCGTCTCGACGGGCAGTGCGGTGAGGATGCGGCGGTGGTCACGCCAGAACCCGGCGATGAGGGTGAAGCTGAGCGCGAAGGCGCCGAGGCTGGGCAGCGCGTCGCTCAGGGCCTTGTGGAAGGCGGCGGCGGGCAGATCCGCGGGGACCGCGACATTGATGACGAGCAGCGTCATCGCGATGGCGAATATCCCGTCGGACAGAGCGATCAGGCGTGCCGTGCCCGGGGCGTTCTCGTGCGCGTGCGGTAGGGGCGGGTCGGTCTCTGCCACTGGCTCCGTCATGCCGACGACAGTAGGGCGTCGTGCCCCTGAACGGTGGTGTCGATCCGCTGAGTCCCCTTACGGTCGTTCTGTGTTGATCAAATGTGATGAGCCGCGGAGGCTCGGCGTTCCGGATTCCGAGGCGCGGCTGCGCTTCGAGGCGGAGCCGCGGGAGAGCGGGGGCCGTACGGGCCGGAGGCTGCTCACGGTCGACGGGGAGCCCGCCTTCGAGCTCAGTTACTGGTGTGGCACCTGCCCGTTGCTGTTCCGCCGGCTGGAGACCGCGAAGCGGACGCTGTCGTTGGAGGGCGTGCGGGAGCGGCTCACCGGGCCGCTGGCCGAGCCGGGAGACGGCGGTGTGATCGACGCCTTCGGCGCGTTGCTGCCGGAGGGCGAGTACCTTCCGGTGCTGCTGCGGGTGGAGCCCCGGCTCGTCGTCCCCGGTCAGGAGGGCGACTACTTCAGCGGCGAGCAGGTGGACACGTGGGGGCTCGACCAGTTCTGGGGCCTCCCGGAGTACCCGCACACGCCGTACTACCGGACCTTCGAGACGGTGGTCGACGCGTCCGCCCACCTCTACGAGTTCGTCGTGCCCATGGTTCCCCCGACGTGGAACACGCGGGAACGCGTCGAGGAGTACGCCGGGCTCATGGACCGGGGCGTGGTCCCGACGGCCGTGGCGGTCTCGACGCTGGACGTGTGCGAGCCCGCGGTCGGCTTCGGGGACGACCAGTCGCAGCACTGGGGGCTGACGCACTTCCTCCTCGACGGCCACCACAAACTGGAGGCCGCGGCCACCGCCGGCCGCCCGGTGCGGCTCCTCTCCCTTCTGGCCCTGGGGGAGGGCCTGGCGAGCGCTGAGGACTGTGCCCGGCTGCCCGCCCTGCGCACGCAGCCCCGCTCGGTCCGTACGACGGTTGTCTAACCCGGCACGGACCGAGAGCTGCCGACCGCGGCGCCCCGGCAGACCGCCAACGCGAGCACCAGGACCTCGACGCCCGCGGTGATGCCCGCCGCGCGGAACTTTCCGGAACCTGTCGAAGGAGTGCCCACCAGCACGGGGATCTTCCCCTGGGGGTCCACGGTGACGGTGATGGTCCGGCCGGCTTTCAGGCCGTCCCCGGAGACATCGCCCGGCAACGGCCGTCCCGACGGACCGGCCAGCCGCGCGACGTGGGACGGCGGATCGGCACCCTGGTCGACCCAGTACACGTCGGTCACCGTCGCCCGCTCCTCCCGGCCGCGGGCGTGCAGCGCCCGCTGGTCCAGGCCCGAGTAGGTCAGGTGCATCACGACCAGGGCACCGATGGGCACGATGATCATCGCCAGGACGGCCGCCCAGCCCTCGGGCTCGTCCATACCCGGCACCAGCAGCCCGAGGAGAAGGAACGCCAGGAGATAGAGCGAGGCATACGCGAGCAACGCCACCCAGACGTTGTGCGTGACGTGCACCAGGACGCCGGCGCCGACCTCAAGGCCCAGGAACACCGCCGTCACGCGCACCAGGAGCCACGCGACCAGGCCCACCAGCCTGCCCCGCCCCAGTATTCGCCCGGCCACGACACCCCCCTGCCGTCGACGGCCGCCGATCACTGGACGCCGCGATCCTGTGTGCATACCCACCCACTCGGATTGCATAAACGTGCAGCGAAACGTATAGTCATGCCGTCGAAGAGGAGGGTTCCATGGCGGTACGTGCGGCAGTGGCCGGAGCGAGTGGATACGCGGGCGGGGAACTGCTGCGTCTGCTCCTGGCACACCCCGAGGTCGAGATCGGTGCCCTGACCGGCAACTCCAACGCCGGGCAGAAACTCGGCGCGCTGCAACCGCACCTGCTGCCGCTCGCCGGCCGAGTCCTCCAGGAAACTACCCCGGAAGTCCTCGCCGGACACGACGTCGTCTTCCTCGCGCTGCCGCACGGGCAGTCCGCCGCCGTCGCCGAGCAGCTCGGCCCGGACGTCCTCGTCGTCGACATGGGCGCCGACTTCCGGCTGAAGGACGCGGCCGACTGGGAGAAGTTCTACGGCTCCGCGCACGCCGGCACCTGGCCCTACGGCCTGCCCGAACTCCCGGGCGCCCGCGCCGCGTTGGAGGGGTCCAAGCGCATCGCGGTCCCCGGCTGCTATCCGACGGCCGCCTCGCTCGCGCTCTTCCCCGCGTATGCGGCCGGGCTCGCCGAGAACGAGGCCGTGATCGTCGCCGCCTCGGGCACCTCCGGCGCCGGCAAGGCCCCCAAGGCACACCTGCTCGGCAGCGAGGTCATGGGCTCCATGTCGCCGTACGGCGTCGGCGGCGGACACCGGCACACCCCCGAGATCATCCAGAACCTGGGTGCGGCCGCCGGTGAGCCGGTCACCGTCTCCTTCACGCCCACCCTCGCGCCGATGCCCCGCGGCATCCTCGCCACGTGCAGCGCCAAGGCCAGGCCCGGTGTCACGGGCGAGTCCGTGCGCGCCGCGTACGAGAAGGCCTTCGCCGACGAACCCTTCGTGTATCTGCTGCCCGAGGGGCAGTGGCCCGCGACGGCGTCCGTCTACGGTTCCAACGCCGTTCAGGTGCAGGTCGCGTACGACGAGGCCGCGGGCCGCATCATCGCGATCAGCGCCATCGACAATCTGACCAAGGGCACCGCGGGCGGTGCCGTACAGAGCATGAACCTCGCCCTCGGGCTCGACGAGTCCACCGGGCTGACCACGATCGGAGTCGCGCCGTGAGTGTGACGGCAGCACAGGGATTCACGGCCGCGGGCATCGCCGCCGGGATCAAGGAGAACGGCAACCCGGACCTGGCCCTCGTGGTCAACACCGGGCCCCGCCTCGCCGCCGCGGGCGTCTTCACCTCCAACCGCGTCAAAGCCGCGCCGGTCCTCTGGTCCGAGCAGGTACTGAAGGGCGGCAAGGTCTCCGCCGTCGTCCTCAACTCCGGTGGCGCCAACGCCTGTACGGGCCCGAAGGGCTTCCAGGACACCCACGCCACCGCCGAGAAGGTCGCGGACACGCTCGGGCTGAACGCCGCCGAGGTCGCCGTCGCCTCCACCGGGCTCATCGGGCTGCTGCTCCCGATGGGCAAGCTGCTGCCGGGAGTCGAGGCCGCCGCCGGTCAACTCTCCGAGCACGGTGGTGAGAAGGCCGCCATCGCCATCAAGACGACCGACTCCGTGCACAAGACCGCTGTCGTGACGAAGGGCGGCAAGGACGGGAACGCCGGCTGGACCGTCGGCGGGATGGCCAAGGGTGCCGGCATGCTTGCCCCCGGCCTCGCCACCATGCTCGTCGTCCTCACCACCGACGCCGACGTCTCAAGTGACGCGCTGGACAAGGCACTTCGGGCCGCCACCCGCACCACCTTCGACCGGGTCGACTCCGACGGCTGCATGTCCACCAACGACACCGTGCTGCTGCTCGCCTCCGGCGCCTCCCAAGTCACCCCGGAGTACGCCGAGTTCGCCGAGGCCGTCCGCGCCGTCTGCGACGACCTCGGCCAGCAGTTGATCCGGGACGCCGAAGGTGCCAGCAAGGACATCAAGGTCGAGGTGATCAACGCCGCGAGCGAGGACGACGCCGTCGAGGTGGGCCGTTCCATCGCCCGCAACAACCTCCTCAAGTGCGCCATCCACGGCGAAGACCCCAACTGGGGACGGGTGTTGTCCGCGATCGGCACGACCAAGGCCGCCTTCGAGCCGGACCAGCTGAACGTCGCCATCAACGGCGTCTGGGTCTGCAAGAACGGCGGTGTCGGCGAGGACCGCGACAAGGTCGACATGCGCTACCGCGAGGTGCACATCGTCGCCGACCTGGCCGCCGGGTCCGAGACCGCGACGATCTGGACCAACGACCTCACCGCGGACTACGTCCACGAGAACAGCGCGTACTCGTCATGAGCACTACGCGCAAGCACACCGCGCTGCCCAAGGCGCAGATCCTCATCGAGGCGCTGCCCTGGCTGACCCGGCACAACGGAAAGACCGTCGTCATCAAGTTCGGCGGCAACGCCATGATCGACGAGGACCTGAAGGCCGCGTTCGCCCAGGACGTCGTGTTCCTGCACCACGCGGGCCTCAAGCCCGTCGTCGTGCACGGCGGCGGCCCGCAGATCAGCGCCGCCCTCGACCGGCACGGCATCGTCAGCGAGTTCAAGGCCGGCCTGCGCGTCACCACCGAGGACGCCATGGACGTCGTACGGATGGTGCTCGCCGGGCAGGTGCAGCGCGAGCTGGTCGGGCTGCTCAACCAACACGGGCCGCTCGCCGTCGGGTTGACCGGCGAGGACGCGCACACCATCACCGCCACCAAGCATCTGCCAGAGATCGACGGGGAGTTGGTCGACATCGGGCGGGTGGGCGAGATCACCGCGATCGACACGGGCGCGATCGAGGCACTGCTCGCGGACGGCCGTATCCCGGTCGTCTCGTCGATCGCCAGGAGCGAGGACGACGGACATGTCTACAACGTCAATGCTGATACGGCGGCTGCGGCACTCGCTGCTGCGCTGGGGGCCGAAACCCTCATGGTCCTCACGGACGTCGAGGGTCTCTACGAGGACTGGCCCCACAGCGACGAGGTGATCAGCCGCCTCACCGCCACCCAACTGGAGAAGCTGCTCCCGGAGTTGAGCTCCGGGATGGTGCCGAAGATGGAGGGCTGCCTGCACGCCGTGCGCAACGGCGTGACCACCGCCCGGGTCATCGACGGCCGGGTCCAGCACTCGATCCTGCTGGAGATCTTCACCGACGAGGGCATCGGCACGATGGTCGTGCCGGACGAGCTGCCCGACCAGAAGTCCGCCAAGAAGAAGTCCGCCAAGAAGTCCGGCAAGAAGCAGGGGGATGCCGTATGACCGCGAATGAGGAGCTGACCCAGCGGTGGCAGGGGTCGCTCATGAACAACTACGGCACCCCGAAGCTCCCCCTCGTCCGCGGCGCCGGCGCCAAACTCTGGGACGCCGACGGCAAGGAGTACACCGACTTCGTCGGCGGGATCGCGGTCAACGCCCTCGGTCACGCCCACCCGGCGATCGTCGAGGCCGTCAGCAAGCAGATCGCCGAACTCGGCCATGTCTCCAACCTGTTCATCGCCGAACCGCCCGTCACCCTCGCCGAGCGGCTGCTTGAGCGCTTCGGCCGGGACGGCAAGGTGTTCTTCTGCAACTCGGGCGCCGAGGCCAACGAAGGCGCCTTCAAGATCGGCCGGTTGACGGGCCGTCAGCACATGGTCGCCACCGAGGGCGGCTTCCACGGCCGCACGATGGGCTCCCTCGCCCTCACCGGCCAGCCCGCCAAGCAGGCACCGTTCCTGCCGCTGCCCGGCGATGTCACCCATGTGCCCTACGGCGACGCGCAGGCCCTCGCCGCCGCCGTCACCGACGACACCGCGCTCGTGATCATCGAGCCGATCCAGGGCGAGAACGGCGTGGTCGTACCGCCCGCCGGCTACCTGAAGGCGGCCCGCGCGATCACCGCCGCGCACGGCGCGCTGCTGGTCCTGGACGAGGTGCAGACCGGTGTCGGCCGTACCGGGCACTGGTTCGAGTACCAGGCCCACGAAGGCGTCCTGCCCGATGTCGTGACCCTCGCGAAGGGACTCGGCGGCGGGCTGCCGCTCGGCGCCACCGTCGCCTTCGGACGCGCGGCCGAGCTGCTCCAGCCGGGCCAGCACGGCACGACGTTCGGCGGCAACCCGGTCGCCTGCGCCGCCGGACTCGCCGTACTCGACACCATCGAGGCCGAAGGCCTGCTGGAGAACGTCAAGCGGCAGAGCGAGAAGCTGCGTGACGGGATCGAGTCGCTGGGCCACCCGCTGATCGATTATGTCCGGGGTGCGGGCCTCCTCCTGGGTATCGTGCTCACCGAGCCGCTCGCGCCCCAGGCGCAACAGGCGGCTCAGGACGCCGGTTTCCTGGTCAACGCGCCCGCACCCGATGTCGTACGGCTGATGCCACCGGTGAACCTCGGCGACGACGAGGCGGACGCGTTCCTCCGGGCGCTGCCCGGTGTCCTGGACGTGGCCAAGGGGGACGGATGATCCGGAGAATGAGTCGACGATGAGTCAGGCGCAGGAGCACGAGCACACCGCGGGGCCGGCCGTGCCGCAGACCCGCACCGCCCGCCACCGCCGGATCGTGGACATCCTCAACCGGCAACCGGTGCGTTCCCAGAGCCAGTTGGCGAAGCTGCTGTCCGACGACGGGCTGAGCGTCACCCAGGCGACGCTCTCCCGGGACCTGGACGAGCTGAACGCGGTGAAGATCCGCAACAACGACGGCGACCTCATCTACGCGGTACCGAGCGAGGGCGGTTTCCGCACCCCGCGCGTGCCGCTGGGAGAGTCGGCGAAGGAGGAGCGGATGCGGCGGCTCTCCTCCGAGCTGCTGATCTCCGCGGAGGCCTCCGCCAACCTCGTGGTCCTGCGCACCCCGCCGGGCGCCGCCCAGTTCCTCGCCTCGGCGATCGACCAGGCCGAACTCCAGGACATCCTCGGCACCATCGCCGGCGACGACACACTCCTGCTGATCAGCCGGGACCCGCTCGGCGGGCAGGCCCTCGCGGACCATCTGCTGCGGCTGGCGCAGAACGACCACTGACGTACCCGCACGGGCAACGAGTCGGGGGTGCACCGGAGTTCTCCGGTGCACCCCCGACTCGCATGGGGCCTCAGCCGAGTCTGGCCGCCAGGCCGCCGGTGCAGCGCACCTCGTCGCCCGCCGTGATGAGCAGTGCCTCCACGTCCGGCAGCGACTCCAGCCAGGCCAGACCCTCCCGCGAACCCATCGCGAACGCGGCCGTCGCCCAGCAGTCGGCCCAGGTCAGACGAGGGGCCACGACGGTGACGGCGACCAGGTCGGTCACCGCGGACTTGCCGGTGGACGGGTCCACGATGTGCGCCCCGCGCTCGGCCGTACCGGAGGTGGCGACCGCCAGTTCGTCGGTACCGGCGGCGGAGATCACCGCCGCGAGACCGCCCGGGCGGAGCGGATCGGACACGCCGACCCGCCAGGGCCGGTGCGCTCCCGGCGTACCGAACATCTGGACGTCACCGCCGCCGTTCACGCTGACCCCGCTCACCCCGGCCGCCGCCGTGATCAGCTCGGCCGCGCGCTCGGCGGCCCAGCCCTTCACGATGCCGGTCGGGTCGAGCCGTCCCTCGTACGTCGTGCTGAACCAGCCGGCGCTCACCCGCTCCGCCTCGGCCCCGAGCTCCAGCACCTCGGCGACCTCGGCGTCGCACTCGGCCACGGTCAGCTCGCCGCGGGCCAGCCGGGAGACCTGACTGTCGTCGCGGTAGGTGCTGAACACCTCGTTGACACGGTGCAGTTGGGCGATCGCCCGCTCCAGCGCGGACTGGACGGCCTCGGGCTCACCGCCGCGGATGTCGAAGGAGAACACCGTCCCCATGACCTCCTCGGCGTGCCGCAACGCGGCGGGAGCCTCCGCGGGATCGGTCACCGTGTCAGACACCGGCCTTGTCCAGCGCCGACTGAAGAGACTTCTTGTAGCCGCCGCTCGTGTACGACGCACCCGACACGGAGTCGATGTTCGCGCTCCCGGCCGCCACGGCCTCCTGGTTGAGCTTGGGGATGGACAGCGCCGTCTTCTGGTCGCTGGTCCCGCCGCTCGGGGCCTGCACGGCCTCGGCCTTGGTGATCTTGCCGCCCGCGACGGTGATCCGGACCTGGACGGGCCCGTACTCGGTCGACACGACATCACCGGTGACGGTCTTGGCCTGCGCGGCGGGCGCCGCGGCGGCCGAACTCTGCGACGGGGCGGCCGTGTTGGCACCGGCGGCCTTCATCTTGTCGATGGCCGACTGCAACGACTGCTTGTAGCCGGCGCTGGTGTAGCTGGCCCCGGACACGGACGTGATGTCCGCGCTCTGGGTGGCGACGACCTCCTGGTTGAGCTTGGGCACGGACAGCGCGGTCTTCTGGTCGCTGGTGCCGCCCTTGGGCGCCTGGACGGCCTCGGCCTTGGTGATCTTGCCGTTGGCGACCGTCAGCCGTACCTGGACGACCCCGTACTGGGTCTGGGCGACGGCGCCCGTGACCGTCGAGGTCCCGGCCGCCGCGGCACCGCCCTGGGGCGACTCCTGTGCGGCGGCGGTCTCCTGGGCCGCCGCACCCTGCGCGGACGCCGCTGGATCCGACGCCGGCTTCAGGGAGAGCAGCAGCACGATCCCGGACACGGTGGCGGCGCTCGCGAGCAGAACACGCCGGATGGGGTGACTCTTCTTCATCGCTCCTGACTCCCGTCGCTCACATCTCGAACGACTCGTGATGGATACGGCGGGCGGGAACCCCGGCGCCGCGCAGTGCTTCGTAGACCGACTGCGCGAAGCCGGGCGGCCCGCACATGAAGACGTCGTGGTTGTCGATGTCGGGCAGCTTCCGGCGCAGGGAGTCCGCCGAGATGTCGGGGCGTTCCCCGCCGGGACTGTTGACCGCGTACATCAGCCGGGCGCCGCGCTCGTCGGCGATCTTCGCCAACTCGTCCCACAGCGCCAGGTCCTGGGTGGTGTTGGCGCGGTAGAGCAGGGTGATGTCACCGGCCGCCCCGGGCAGCGTCTCGAACAGTGCCCGCATCGGCGTGATGCCGACGCCGCCCGCGACCAGCAGCACCTTGCCGCGGGTGCGCCGCTGCGAGGTCATCGCGCCGTAGGGGCCCTCGGCCCACACCTTGGTACCGGGCCGCAGCTCGCGCAGCCGGGCGCTGTGGTCGCCGATCGCCTTGACCGTGATCCGCAGCATGTTCGGGCGGGGTGCCGCCGACAGCGAGTACGGGTGCGAGCTGAACCGCATGCCCGGCGCCAGGAACCGCCAGCGGAAGAACTGCCCGGCCTCCGCGCCGATCCGGTGCAGCTTGCGCCCGCTGATGAGCACCGACACGATGCCGGGCGTCTCCTCGATGACCGCCTCGACCCGCATCCGGTGCCGCAGGTTGAGGCGGATCGGGGTGAGGATCCGGTACCAGACCACCAGCGCGGTGACCGTGCCGTACAGCCCGTACCAGACGGTCTTGGCGATCGGCGTCAGCGCGAAGTCGTTGCCGGTGGAGATCTGGTGCCAGAAGGTGAAGAACACCGCCGCGTACGTCAGCAGATGCACGTGGTACCACAGGTCGTACGGCAGCCTGCGGCGGACGGCGCCGATCGACGAGAGGCCGATCAGGAGGAACAGGCCCGTGCCGATCGCGGCCTTGCCCATGTCGGGCAGCTGGTTCACCGAGTCGATCGTCTGCTGGACGATGTCGCTCAGCGTCTTGCCCGCCTGGAGGGCGTAGCCCCACATGATGAGGAAGACGTGCGCGAAGACCAGGCAGAGCGTGTAGCGGCCGCTCATCGCGTGCCAGCGGGCGACCCGGTCGGAGCCGACCCGGCGTTCCAGGGCGGGCACCCGGGCCATCTGGAGCACGACGAGTGCCATCAGATATCCGGCCAACAGACCGGTGATACGGCCCGCGTTGAGGATCTTGCCGTTCTGGTCGGCGATGGACGGCGTGTTGTGCCACCACAGCCACAGCACCCCGACCGCGCCCGCCCAGACGGCGAGCAGCAGCAGGGTCGCTGGGGAGCGGCGCGGGCGGATGCGGCGCATCGTCTGGCGGCGGGCGGCACGTCCGCCTGCGAGCGTGGTGGTCACGGTTCCTCCGTGGACGGGGCAAGGGGGGTGGGCTGGTCCCTTGGCCCTGAAGTACGTGCCGTTGCGCCTGTGCGTTCAGAGTCCCGCCGAGTCCAGTGCGGACTGGAGTGACTGGCGGTAACCGTCACTTGTGTAGGTGGCGCCCGACACCGTGTCGATGCTCGCGCTCTGCGCGGCGAGCACCTCACGCCGCAACTCCGGCAGGGCATAGGAGTTGATCTCCTGATCGCGCGGATTGTCCGACGGCGACTGGACCGCGGTGACATCGGTGATCCTGCCGTTCTTCACGGTGATCTTCACCTGTACGGGACCCCAACGGGTCTGCGCGGTCTCGCCGGTGACGGTCTTGGTGCCGGTCGCGGTCGAACCGCTCGAACCCGTACCGGAGTCGGCGCCGGAGGAACTGGAGGCGGCCGGTGCGGGCGCCACCGCGATCGCGGGCGCCGTGTGCGGCTTCAGCGCCAGCAGCATCACCAGACCGGACGCGGTGACCGCGCTCGCCAGCACGATCCGCCGCAGCGGCCGGCTCTTCTTCAACGGATGCACGACTGCCTCACAGTTCGAACGACTCGTGGTGGATACGGCGGTCCGGCACACCGGCGGCGCGCAGTGCCCCGTACAGCTCCTGGGCGAACGCGTGCGGACCGCAGATGTACACGTCGTGCCCGGCGAGATCGGGCACGGCCTCGCGCAGGGACACGGCGGTGAGCATCGGTCGCTGCCCCTGCGGCCCGTTGAGCGCGTACAGCACCTTCGCCCCGCGCCACCGCGCGATCGCCTCCAACTCGGCGCCCAGCGCCAGGTCTTGAGCCGTACGCGCCCGGTACAGCAGCGTGACGTCACCGGGCAGCGTCTCGAACAGCGCCCGCAGCGGGGTGATGCCGACCCCTGCCGCGATCAGCAACGACCGCTGTGCGGTGCGCCGTTCGGCGGTCAGCGACCCGTACGGCCCCTCCGCCCACACCCGCGCCCCCGGCCGCAGCAACGGCACCGCCGCGCTGTGGTCGCCGAGCGCCTTGACCGTGATCCGCAGCAGGTCACCGCGGGGCGGTGCCGACAGCGAGTAGGGCGTCGACGTCCAGCCCATGCCCTCGCCGAAGAACCGCCAGCGGAAGAACTGCCCTGCCTCCGCGCCCAGTTGGTCGACCCGCCGCCCGCGCACCACGACGGAATACACACCGGGCGCCTCCCGGTGCACCGACTCGACCCGCAGCCGGTGCCGCAGGTTGAGCCGCACCGGGGCGAGGATCCGGTACCAGAGGACGAGTGCCGCGACGCCGAGGTACAGCGCGTACCAGGCGTCCGTCGCTCCCGCGTCGCCGTTGAACTCGTTGCCCAGGGACAGCTGGTGGAAGAAGGAGAGGAACACGGCGACGTACGTGAGGAGATGGACGTAGTACCAGAACTCGTAGCTCAGCCTGCGGCGCGCGGCACGGGCCGAGGTGATGCCGACCGCGAACAGGATGACCGCGCCGAAGGTGGCCTTCAGCATGTCCGGGTAGTCCAGGACGACCGTGACCGTCTCGTGCACGATCGAGGCGCGGTCCTGGGCGGCGTACCCGAGGAGGATGAACACGATGTGCGCGACCAGCAGACAGACCGTGTAGCGCCCGGCCATCGCGTGCCAGCGCGCCACCCGGTCCGAGCCGACCCGCCGCTCCAGCAGCGGCACCCGCGCCATCAGCCCCACGAGCACGGCACAGGCGTACCCGCACAGCAGCCCGGCGAGCCGCCCGGCCCCGGTCAGCCAGCCCGCCGCCCCGACCACCGAACCGGTGTGTGCCCACCAGAGGGCGACCGCGGCCGCCGCCCCGGCCCACAGCAGCCCGAGCACCGCGCCCGCCGGTGAACGCCGGGGGGTCGGCGCCACAGGCGGTGCCGCCCGCCGTTCGTACACGGTGGTCATGTGCGTGTCCTTTCACCCGTCCTGCACGCAACTGTGCGGGCCGAACCTCTGAGGGATCTCTGAGCGGACGCCTTTCTCGGCTTTCTCAGAGGAAACTCAGAGCCGCTCACCGCGGCCGAGGGCGCCACCAGGGGAGATGCTGGTAGGAGCCATGAACACGACCCGCTCCGGCCGACCGGCCCTCACCCGCCCCGACGGCACCCCCGTGCGCGTCCTCGTCGTCGACGACGACCCCGACCTCGCCGAGGTGCTGACCGGCGCCCTGCGCTACGAGGGCTGGGAGGTCCGCACGGCGGGCGACGGAGCCGCAGCGCTCGCCGGGGCGCGCGAGCTGCGGCCCGACGCCGTCGTCCTCGACGTGATGCTCCCGGACACCGACGGCTTCGCCGTGCTGCGTTCCCTGCACGAGGTGAAGCCCGACGTCTGTGTGCTCTTCCTCACCGCCCGGGACACGGTCGAGGACCGCATCGCCGGCATCACCGCGGGCGGCGACGACTACGTGACGAAACCCTTCAGCCTGGAGGAGGTCGTCGCCCGGCTGCGCGGCCTGCTGCGCCGCGCGGGCATGGCCCGTCAGCAGGAGGAGGGCCCCCGGATGACCGTCGGGGACCTGGTCATGGACGAGGAGGCCCGCGAGGTCACCCGCGCGGGCGACCTCGTCGAGCTGTCGCCGACCGAGTTCGAACTGCTCCGCTTCCTCATGCGCAACCCGCGCCGCGTCCTCAGCAAGGCCCAGATCCTCGACCGCGTCTGGTCCTACGACTTCGGCGGCCAGGCCCATGTCGTCGAGCTGTACATCTCGTACCTGCGCAAGAAGGTGGACGCGGGCCGCGCGCCCATGATCCACACCGTGCGCGGGGCCGGGTACGTGCTCAAGCCGGTGCCCTGATGCGCGGGGGACCGAGCAGGGGACTACGGGTACTACGGGGAGTACGGGGACTGCGCTGGCCGCACACCCTGCGGGCGCGGCTGACGGCAGGCCTGGTGGTGCTGCTCGCGGTCAGCTGCGCGGCCGTCGGGGTGGCCGCGGTGATCGAACTGGACGGCTTCCTCACCGGCCGCCTCGACCAGCAACTGACCGAGGTCGGGACCCAGTTCCCGGCCAGCCTGGAGCACAAGGGCCAGACGCTGACCGACCACGACGCCGACGACCGGGAACGCGGCGACACCCGACGGCAGGCACCGGGCACGTTCGGCGCCCGCCTGGTCGACGGCACCGTCACCAACGCGGCGGTCGTACCCGCCGACAAGGACGACGCGACGACCGACCTGAAGGTCGCCCTGACCGCGCGGGACCGCAGGGAACTCGCCGCGGTGCCGGTCGGCGGCAAGGCCCGCAGCATCCGCCTCTCATCCCTCGGCGGGTATCGCGTCCTCGCCTCCGCGGGCCGGGACGGCGACGTGATGATCACCGGACTCCCGCTGGAGTCGGTGGAGGCCGCCGTCCACCGCCTGGAGGCGGTCGCCGCGATCGTCTTCGGCGCCGCGCTCCTGGCCGCCGGATTCGCGGGCGCGCTCTGGGTGCGCTGGTCGCTGCGGCCGCTCAGCCGGGTCGCCGCCACGGCCACCCGGGTCAGCGAACTCCCGCTGGCCAGCGGCGAGGTGACCCTGCCGCCCCGGGCACCGGAGTCCGATCCGCGCAGCGAGGTGGGCAGGGTCGCCGGTGCCTTCAACCGCATGCTCGGCCATGTCGAGGACGCGCTCACCCACCGGCACGCCAGCGAGGAACGGCTGCGCAGCTTCGCCGCCGACGCCAGTCACGAACTGCGCACACCGGTCGCGTCGATCCGGGGCCACGCCGAACTCGCCCTGCTGCACCCGGACCCCGTCCCGCCCAAGGTGACCCGGGCGCTGGAGCGCATCGAGGCCGAGTCGGCACGCATGGGCGTCATGGTCGACGAGATGCTCCTCCTCGCCCGCCTCGACGCGGGCCGCCCCCTCGAACGCCGCCACGTCGACCTCACCCGTCTGGTCCTCGACGCCATCACCGACGCCCGGGCCGCCGGCCCCGACCACCGCTGGACCCTGGAACTCCCCGAGGAACCGGTCACGGTGACGGGCGACGCCCACCGCCTCCAACAGGTGTTGGCCAACTTGTTGGCCAACGCACGTTTGCATACGCCTGTTGGCACAAAGGTGACCGTGACGGTGAAGGTGACCGCGGAGGCGGGAACGGGCGGTGGGGCGACCTGCCTGGTGGTCCACGACGACGGCCCCGGAGTCCCGACCGAGATCCAGCCGGGAGTCTTCGAACGCTTCACCCGCGCGGACCGCAGACGGACGGAGGGCGGAGGCGGGGGAGGAGCGGGGCTGGGTCTGTCGATCGTGGCGGCGGTTACGGAGGCGCACGGGGGAAGCGTGGAACTGGAAAGCCGCCCAGGGGCGACGAGGTTCACGGTGAAACTTCCGTCAGGTGGAGCTGCCTAGGGGCGCGAGGAACTGCGCGCTCAGCCCCATCCGGCGCGCACTCGCCACTCGTCCGAAACCCCAACGGCGCTCTCGCGATTCAGTACCGAGTGATCGCCGTAATCCCACCAGCCGTCCCCACAGCAATGTGCGGCCCCCGCCCAGGATCGACCCACGCAAGAATCCTCCGCATCGCATCCCCCGGCACAGACACACAACCGGCGGTGGCCCCACGCCCGTTGACATGCAAAAAGATCCCGGCCCCGCGCCCCTTCACGGGCTTGGCGTAGTTGAACCCGACGACGAACCCGTACGCGTACTGCGTCGGATACGAGATCAACCGCTCGGACTCGGACGCCCGGCAGTCCCTCGCCAGGGGCTCGCTCCACCGGTTGTAGACCCGGGACCGAGTGTCCTCACACCACCACGAACTCCCGCTTACCCGCCGGTACTTGGCCTTGGTCCCACCCGGAGCGGCCTTGATCCCGAAGGCGAACGGCAGGTCGTACAACCCCGTGGGAGTCGTGTACGACCCCTGCTTACGCCACCCACCCTCGACGAGCCCTTTCGCCCCGAACCGAGCGGCCACCGAGCCGACCCTCACCCAGGCCCCACCCCGCCGCTCCCACCAACTCAGCGTCCCCGCCGTGGAGTTCGTACGCGGAGCCTGCGCGAGGATCAGCTGACTCCCACCCCCGGTATCCGCGAGCGACGAGGGTGACGGAGGCTCCACCGCACGCGCGGGCACCGCACCGAGCAGCAGAAGGACGGACGCGGACGCAAGGGCGAGGACACCGGGACGCATGGCTCAGACGGTAGAGCGCGGACGGGGTGACGGCAGCTCAGTTGGGCCGAACAGGGAAGACGCGGCCGGTCCAGGCGTCACCGTGGCCGCCCCGGCCGGCGTTCATCGGGGCGGCCACGGCTGCCTGTCACGTCACTTGGTGAGCGTGCAGGCGGCCAGGGAGTCGAGACCGGAGGGCTTGGTGCCCTGGCGACCGATGGAGATGGCGATCCGCTCGATCGTAGAGACGCGCTTGTCCGCCAGCGGGCCGAGGATCGCGTTCTGGACGAAGTTGGCGCCGCCCTGTCCGACGGTGTCGACGAGTCGCTTGTTGGCCTCGGTGATCTGGGTGTCGAGGAGGGTGAGGTTGCGGTCGACCTCGGCCTGTGCGGAAGCCGGAACGGCGGGGAGCTGCGACTTCACGTCGGGGCACGAGATGGTCCCGACCGCACTCGACGCGTCGCCGGTGTCTTCCGTACCCCCGGCCGCCTCCGTGGCGGCAGCCGTGGCGCTCGGAGTCGCGGTGTCGGTCGAACCGGTCTCGGTACCGGTCTCGGTCCCGCCGGCCTCGGTCCCACCGGTGTTCAGGGTGCAGGCGGCCAGCGCGTCGAGCCCGGTCGGCTTGGTGCCCTGGCGACCGATGGAGATGGCGATCCGCTCGATGGTCGAGACGCGCTTGTCCTTCAGGGGGCCGAGGATCGCGTTCTGGACGAAGTTGGCCCCGCCTTGCCCGACGGTGTCGACGAGTCGCTTGTTGGCCTCGGCGATCTGGGTGTCGAGGAGGGTGAGGTTGCGGTCGACCTCGGCCTGCGCGGAAGCCGGAACGGCCGGGAGCTGAGACTTCACGTCCGGGCAGGCGATCGTCCCGGGATCGGACAACGTCTGGGCGCTCTGCGCGGTGCTGCTCTTGTCCGGCGTCCCGGCAAGGGCGGTACCGGCGATGACGGCACCGGTGAGCGCCACGGCGGCGGCACCGCCGATGAACACGACGCGACGCTTGTTGTACTTGGGGAGAGCCCTGGACATGCGAATGCCTCACTCGGGTCAGGGGTGAACTTGGGGTGACTCGTGGGGGGAAACGCGGCGCCTGCGTTCGGCGAGAAGTACGGGTAAGCGGTTGCTGTTGTTCAAGGGTCACTAAAATTGACGAATCATGCAGTACTCTGCATAATCATGCATGCGAGACAATGCAGGGACAGCGCAGAACAACGCGACCCACCCACGGCCTTTGAGGAGCAGCGCAAGTGAGCAGCAACAGCGGTGACGTACGGCTCTGGGGCGGTCGTTTCGCCGACGGTCCCGCCGAGGCCCTGGCGAAGCTGTCCGCGTCCGTCCACTTCGACTGGCGGCTCGCGCCCTACGACATCGCCGGTTCCCGCGCCCACGCGCGTGTGCTGCACAAGGCGAACCTCCTCACGGACGACGAGCTGACCCGGATGCTCGCGGGCCTGGACCAGCTCGAAGCGGACGTCGCCGACGGCTCCTTCGTGGGCACGATCGCCGACGAGGACGTCCATACGGCCCTGGAACGCGGCCTGTTGACCATCCTCGGCCCCGACCTCGGCGGCAAGCTGCGGGCCGGCCGCTCGCGCAACGACCAGGTGGCCACCCTCTTCCGCATGTGCCTGCGCGACCACGCCCGTTCGATCGGCGGCCTGATCGCCGACCTCCAGGACGCGCTGGTCGGCCTCGCGGAGGCCCACCCGGACGTGGCGATGCCCGGCCGCACCCACCTCCAGCACGCCCAGCCGGTGCTGTTCGCCCACCACGTGCTGGCCCACGTCCAGTCGCTGTCCCGGGACGCGGAACGCCTGCGCCAGTGGGACGAGCGCACGGCCGTCTCGCCGTACGGCTCGGGCGCGCTCGCGGGTTCCTCCCTCGGCCTGGACCCGGAGTCGGTGGCGAAGGACCTCGGCTTCGAGCACGGCAGTGTCGCCAACTCCATCGACGGCACGGCCTCCCGCGACTTCGTCGCCGAGTTCGCCTTCATCACCGCGATGATCGGGGTGAACCTCTCCCGGATCGCCGAGGAGATCATCATCTGGAACACGAAGGAGTTCTCCTTCGTGACGCTGCACGACGCGTTCTCCACGGGCTCGTCGATCATGCCGCAGAAGAAGAACCCGGACATCGCGGAGCTGGCGCGCGGCAAGTCGGGCCGCCTGATCGGCAACCTGACGGGCCTGATGGCCACGCTCAAGGCCCTCCCGCTCGCCTACAACCGCGACCTCCAGGAGGACAAGGAGCCGGTCTTCGACTCCATCGACCAACTCGAGGTCCTGCTCCCGGCGTTCACCGGCATGATGGCCACCCTCACCATCCACCGCGACCGCATGGAGGAGCTCGCCCCGGCCGGCTTCTCCCTCGCCACGGACATCGCCGAGTGGCTGGTCAAGCAGGGCGTCCCCTTCCGTGTCGCCCACGAGGTCGCCGGCGAGTGCGTCAAGGTCGCCGAATCCGAGGGCATCGAACTCGACGGCCTCACCGACGAACAGTTCGCGAAGATCTCCCCCCACCTCACCCCGGAGGTGCGGTCGGTCCTGAACGTGCCGGGCGCCCTGGCATCTCGAAACGGCCGTGGGGGTACGGCCCCGAGCGCGGTGGCAATCCAACTGGCTGAGGTGAAGCGGGACTTGGCGGTTCAGCACGCCTGGGCAACGGCCAAGAAGAAGTAGGCCTGGGCATTCTGCCCCCAAGGGCCGCAGGCCCTCTGGGGGCGCGGGGAACTGCGCGACAAGCCACGATGTGCCCGCAGTCGCCAGAACACCGCAAGCCCCGAGCTCTGAAGCGCAGGTCATCGCGGGTTACGTTGGTCGAAGCCGTACCGGAGCCGACCAAGACGGAGCCCGCGATGCCCTTCGCCCGACTGGCAACAGCAACAACCCCCACCAGCCACCTCGGACTGGGCCTCGCCGCCGTGGGCCGCCCCGGCTACATCAACCTGGGCCGGGAAAAAGACCTCGGAGAGACCCGCACCGTAGAAGCCCTCCGCACCCGCACCCACGAACTCCTCGACGCCGCCTACGCACAAGGCGTCCGCTACTTCGACGCAGCCCGCTCCTACGGCCGCTCAGAGGAGTTCCTCGCGGACTGGCTGACCGCACACCCCGACCTCGACGACATCGTGGTCGGTAGCAAGTGGGGCTACACCTACACCGCGGACTGGACCACCGACGCGGAGAAGCACGAGGTCAAGGACCACGGCGTCGGTACGTACGAACGTCAGCGCGCCGAGACCGCGAGCCTCTTCGGCGACCGCCTCGACCTCTACCAGATCCACTCGGTGACCCCCGACAGCCCGGCCCTCACCGACAAGGAACTCCACGCGAGACTGGCCGAGTTGGCGGCGACAGGCGTGACCGTCGGCTTCTCGACCAGCGGCCCCGCCCAGGCAGACGCGATCCGCGCCGCGCTCACCGTGACAGTGGACGGCGAGCCCCTCTTCCGTACCGTCCAGTCGACCTACAACGCCCTGGAGACCTCGGCGGGCCCGGCCCTCACCGAGGCGCACGACGCCGGCCTCACGGTGATCGTCAAGGAGGGCATGGCCAACGGAAGGCTGGCGGAGCCGTACGCCCCGGACGCCCTGAAGGCCGTGGCCCAGGAGACATCCCTCGGCGCCGACGCGGTCGCTCTGGCGCTGATCCTGCGCCAGTCGTGGGCCGGCGTGGTCCTCTCCGGCGCGGCCACCCTGGAACAGCTCGCCTCCAACCTGCACGCGGCGGCCGTAGACCTCGACGAGGACCAACTGGCCCGCCTGGCAACGCTGGTGGAGGAACCGGGCGCGTACTGGGCGCGGCGCGGCCGGCTGCCCTGGCACTGACGGGACACCTACACGTACACCTACACCTGCTCCGGTCCGGAGTGGCGAGTCACGCATGCCCATTATGAGACGCGAGTGTCTCATGTGGGTTATGGTTGTCTCATGGCCGTCGACCGTGACCACGTACTGCGCAGCGCAGCCGCCCTGCTGACCCGGAAATCCACGTCCACCATGGACGAGGTCGCCAAGGCGGCCGGAATCAGCCGGGCCACGCTGCACCGCCTCTTCGCGGGGCGTGACGCCCTGGTCCGCGCACTGGAGGCGCTGGGCATCGCCGAATGCGAGGCGGCCCTGGACACGGCGCGCCTGGACGAAGGTCCCGCGCACGACGCCGTACGACGACTGGTGCGGGCGCTGGAACCGGCGGCCGGCCTGCTCGCGTTCCTCTACTCCGAGAACCAGCTGTTCGAGGGCGAGGAACAGAACGAGGGCTGGACCCGGATCGACGACCGGATCGCCGCGCTCTTCCGGCGCGGCCAGTCGAGCGGCGAGTTCCGCATCGACCTCACCCCGGCCTGGCTCACCGAGGCCCTGTACGGCCTGATGGCCTCCGGTGCCTGGGCCGTCCAGGAGGGCCGGGTGGCGGCCAACGACTTCACCCACATGATCGTCGAGCTGTTGCTCGGCGGCGCACTACGCAGAGACGAAACACGGAGAGAGGAATCATGACCAGCACCCTGCAGCCGGCACTCGCGTCGGAGACGGAGAAGCGCCCGGGCCGTTGGCTCGCGCTGTCCGTCCTGGTGCTCGCCGTGCTGCTGGTGGCCGTGGACGCGACGGTCCTCGGCCTGGCAACCCCTTACATCAGCGAGGACTTGAAGCCGTCCGGCACCCAGCTCCTCTGGATCGGCGACGTCTACTCCTTCGTCATCGCGGGCCTGCTCGTGTCGATGGGCAGCCTCGGCGACCGGATAGGCCGTAAGAAGATCCTGCTGATCGGAGCCACCGCCTTCGGCGCGATATCGATCCTCAACGCCTATGCCACGACACCGGAGTTGATGATCCTGGCGCGGGCGCTCCTCGGCGTCGCGGGCGCGACCCTGATGCCCGCCACCCTCGCCCTGATCCGCAACCTCTTCCACGACCCGCGCGAGCGCAGCCTCGCCGTCGGCATCTGGGGCGCAACTGCCTCCGCCGGTACGGCAGTCGGCCCTGTCGCGGGAGGCTTCCTCCTCGAACACTTCTGGTGGGGCTCGGTCTTCCTCATCAACCTGCCCGTGATGGCGGTCCTGGTCCTGGTGGGCATCAAGACACTCCCCGAGTCCAAGAACCCCAGCCCCGGTCCCTGGGACCTGATCAGCGTCACGCTGTCCCTGGTCGGCGTGATCGGCGTGGTCTACGCCGTCAAGGAAGCGGCGACCCACGGCTTCGAGTTGCCCTCGCTCGCGGTGGGCGCCCTCGGCGCGGCGGCCCTGTACTGGTTCGTACGCCGCCAACTCACGCTCCCGGCACCCCTGTTGGACATGCGCCTGTTCCGCAACCGCGGCTTCAGCGCGGCCGTCCTGGCCGACCTGCTGACCATCCTCGGCCTGTCCGGCCTGGTGTTCTTCCTCTCCCAGTACCTCCAACTGGTCCAGGGGAGGGGCCCGTTCGAGGCGGGCCTGGCCGAAATCCCCGCCGCGGTGGGCGCGGTGGCGGCAGGTCTGATCGCGGGCAGGACGGCCCGCCGTTTCTCGGTCCGTGCGGTGGTCGCCGGCGGCCTGGCGGCAGTGGGCCTGGCACTAGCCGTACTGACGACTCTCAACCAGTCGACCGGCTACCCGCTCCTGGGCGCCGCGCTCCTGGTGGTCGGCGTGGGCGCCGGCTTCTCCTTCACGGTGACAGCCGACGTCATCCTCTCCTCCGTACCGAAGGAACAAGCGGGCGCGGCATCGGCGGTTTCGGAAACGGCCTACGAGTTGGGCGCGGCCCTGGGCATCGCCGTACTCGGCTCCATCGTGACGAGCGTGTACCGGGGCTTCGCAGCTCCGGCGGGAACGCCGAGCGGCGCGCACGAGTCGTTGGGCGGCGCGGTGGAAGCGGCGGCAGGCATGCCGACCCAGGCGTCCCAGGAAATGCTGACCTCGGCGAGAGAAGCCTTCGTCAGCGGCCTCAGCGTGGCATCGGCGGTAGGCGCAACAGTCCTACTGGCAACGGCAGTTGCGGCATGGTTCATGCTGAAGAGCCAGAAACTCGAAGACGCCGGGTAAGGGAAGCGCCCCGAAAGGGGCGCGGGGAACTGCGCGACCAGCCCCCACGCACCCGCACCCAACAACGAACCCTTACGCGGCCTTGGCTTTCGTGGCGTACATATCCACGTACTCCTGCCCCGACAACCGCATGACCTCGGTCATCACAGAGTCCGTCACGGCCCGCAGCACATACCGGTCCCGGTCCATCCCCTCGTACCGAGAGAACTCCATCGCCTCACCGAACCGAACAGTGACCTTCCCCGGCCGGGGAAAACCCGCACCGCCCGGCTGCAACTTGTCCGTCCCGATCATCGCGAACGGAACAACAGGCGCCCCGGTCATCATCGTGAGCCGGGCGATCCCGGTCCGCCCCCGGTAGAGGCGGCCGTCGGGCGAGCGCGTCCCCTCGGGGTAGATCCCGAAGACCTTGCCCTCCTCCAGGATGCGCCGCCCGGTCATCAGCGCCGCGACGCCGCCGTTCGCCCCGTCCCGGTCCACCGGAATCATGCCGACGCCGGTGAAGAACCAGGCCATGAGACGGCCTTTGAAGCCCTCGCCGGTGACGTACTCGTCCTTGCCGATGAAGAGCACCTGCCGGTCGCAGACCAGCGGAAGGATCATCGAGTCGATGAACGTGAGGTGGTTGCCGGCCAGGATCACCGGACCGTCTCCCGGGATGTGCTCGATTCCCTCCACCCGGGGGCGGAACATCAGGCGCATGATCGGTCCGAGCACTGCCTTGATGAGCGCGAAGCGGGACAACGGGCCCTCCGGTGTCAAGGGGTTCGATATAAATCTGTGCAGGTGAGGACGATACTCGCGGGGCCCGGGGTATTGCACATCGGGTTCACCGAGGTCTTACGCAGTGTTGACGCACGTTTACCTGCGGTGCCGCGCCAGGACCGTCCCGTAACCGGGCCGCCATGTTGTGACGCATCTCGCGTTCCTCGGTGACAGCGCGTCAAACCTGCCAGACGGTACGACATCCAGCGTCAGCGCCGTGTTCCGGCCGAGGTCTCCCGTTCGTCATGTACGCGCACCTACGATCGGCGCGCAGCGACGGGGCGACGCCAGGAGGTTTCATGGACACGCAGGGAACGCAGGGGCCGAACGAGCGAGTGGGCGGCACCGGACGACGGGCGCTGCTCGGCGCCGCCGTGCTCGGCGCGGGAGTGGCCGCACTCGGACCGGCGGGCGCGGCGAGAGCCGCCGAGGCGACGACGGCCCGCCACGGGGGCGGCGGCCTGAAGGACCTGCCCAAGCCGACGATCGTCGGGCACCGCGGCACCAGCGGCTACCGCCCGGAGCACACCTTCGGCTCGTACAACCTGGCGCTCGACATGGGCGCCGACATCGTCGAGGCCGGTGACCTCGTCCCCACCAAGGACGGCCACCTGGTCTGTCGGCACGAACCGGAGATCGGCGGCACGACGAACGTCGCGGACCACCCCGAGTTCGCCTCCCGCAAGACCACCAAGCTGCTGGACGGCGTCTCCACGACCGGCTGGTTCACCGAGGACTTCACGCTCGCCGAGCTGAAGACCCTGCGCGCGATCGAGCGCATCCCGGTCAACCGCCCGCACAACATGCTCTACAACGGCCGCTGGGAGATCCCCACCTTCGAAGAGGTCCTCAAGTGGCAGGACGAGCAGACCCGCAAGCGCGGCAAGCAGGTCTGGATCTACCCCGAGATGAAGCACCCCACCTACTTCCGCAAGCGCGGGTTCGAGATGGAGAAGCTGCTCTCGACGATCCTGCGGCGGCACGGAAAGGACCGTAAGAACTCGCCGGTCCTAATCCAGTCCTTCGAGCCGACCAGCATCGCGAAGATCAACAAGCTCGTCGGCAACCCGCTGGTCGTGCTGCTGTCCGGCACCGGCACCCGCCCCTTCGACTTCGTCGACCTGGGCGACCCGCGCACGGTCGACGACCTGGTCACGCCGAAGGGTCTCGCCGAGATCGCGACCTACGCGGACGGCCTGGGCCCGACGCTCGACCTGATCATCACGAAGAACGCCGACGGCAGCCTGAACAAGGAGACCACCCTGGTCGCCGACGCGCACAAGGCGGGCCTGATCCTGCACCCCTACACCATGCGCAACGAGAACCCCTTCCTGCCGCTGGAGTACCGCAAGGGCAGCGCCGCGGACGCCTACGGCGACGCGTTCGGCGCCTTCAAGCGGTACTTCGCCACCGGCATCGACGGTGTCTTCACCGACAACGCCGACACCGGTCTCCTCGCCCGCGCGGACTTCGTCAACGGCTGAGCCCCGCGCCCCGTTGGAGTGACAGACGGCCGCCCCGGCAACCTCGTGCCGGGGCGGCCGCGTCGTGCCGCATATGACGCACCAACTTGTCGCCACCTTGCGCCCATTGCTCGCCGCCGAGGCCTCGGCTGAGGCATATGCCTCCGGAACCGAGCCCGGCGACCTCGAACAGGCCGTCTGGCTCCGCCTCCTGGAACGCCTCGACGCCTCCGGCCCCCCGGTCGACCCCCAGCGCTGGCTCCGCCGCGCGGTCCGCTCGGAGGCCCAGCGCACCCGCCGTACCGCCCGCCTCGAGCAGTCGTACGACGATGATCCGGTCGACGACAGCGACCGCGGCCCCGAGCAGGCCGCGCTCACGGCGGCGCGGCATCGCGCGCTCCATGACGCGGTGCGCCGGCTGCCGGGCCGTTGCCCGCGGCTGATGGAGGCGCTGCTGTCGCCCAAGGACCTCACTTATCGCGAGATCGCGGGGGAGTTGGGTATCTCACAGGGCAGTCTCGGCCCGGAACGTTCCAGATGTCTGGGATGTCTTCGGCGATTGCTGACGCCGGAGGTTGCGGCCCACGAAGCACGGGGATAGGAGTGAGGAATCAAGTGGCGATCAGGTGAGCGGGAGGCGTGCGCACATGGGCATGAGCGTGACCATCTCGGTGGCGACCGAGCAGGACTCAGAGCAGATCTTCAGGCTGCAGTACCTGTGCTTCCAGAGTGAGGCGGCGCTGTACGGCAACTACCGCATCGACCCGCTCGTCCAGAGTCTCGACTCGGTCCGGAGCGAGGTCGGCTCCGACTGCGTCTTCGTCGCCCGGCTTGGCGAGGAGGTGGTCGGATCGGTCCGCGGCACGGTGACGGAGGACGGCGCGGCGGCCATCGGCAAACTCTGCGTCCACCCGCGCCTCCAGGGCCACGGCATCGGCGCCCGCCTCCTCCGCGCGGCCGAATCGGCCCTCGCCGGTGAGCGCGGCGCCAAGAAGTTCCGCCTCCACACCGGCCACCGCAGCGAGGGCAACCTCCGCCTGTACCGCCGCGTCGGCTACGAGACCGTGGGCACCTCCCAGGGCGACGACGGCGTACCGATGATCGTCCTGGAGAAGCCGGTCGAGGCGTACGTCGCTACGGCGTGACGGTGTCGTCGGCCGTGCGGTTCTTCCGCAGCCAGTAGAGCGCGGACAGCGGCAGCAGCACGGGGATGAAGATGTAACCCGCGCCGTAGTACGACCAGACCGTCGCGTCCGGGAAGGCCGAACTGTCGATGACGGTCAGCGTTCCGACGACGAGCACACCCGCGAGTTCGGCGGCGCAGCAGACCTGTGCCGCCCTGCGCGCCGTCTCGCCGCCGCGGATCAGGGAGTACGTGATGAATCCGTACACCACGCCCGCCACGGCCGACAGGGAGTAGGCGAGCGGGGCCCGGTCGAACTCGGTGGCGATCTGGTAGACGGAGCGGGAGACCGCGCCGACGACCATCACGCCGTAGAACCAGACGAGCAGCAGGCCGGGCCCGCCGATGAGCCGCTTCGGCCGCTCTTCCGCGTTCTCTTCCGTGGCCGTCAACTCAGCCTCCCCAGATGTCGTAGAGCCGTACTTCGAGCACGGCGAGGACCACGCCGCCGGCCGCGGCCGTGATCGAACCCCAGCGGGTGCGCTCCGTCAGGGACATGAGACCCGCCGCCGGGACGGTCGCGAACGCGCCCAGCAGATACGCCACGAAGATCACGGTGCCCTGCTCCGCCTTCTCGCCGCGCGCCAACTGCACGATCCCGACCACCAGTTGGACCGTGGCCAGCAGGGTGACAACGGCCATGCCGGTGAAGTGCCAGTCCTTGGTCGGCTGATCACGGTAGGCCGCCCACCCGCACCAGGCGGCGAGCAGCAGCGCGGCGACACCGATCGCCAGCGTCAGGGCATCAAGCATGCAGTGACCCTATTACGGGCCATAAGGCCGCTGACCGTAGGGTCGAGTGCATGACGATCCACGCTCAAGCCCTCCTGTTCGACAACGACGGCACACTCGTCTCCTCCCTCGAATCCGTGCGCCGGTGCTGGACCCGGTGGGCGGCCGAGTTCGGGATCACCGCCGAGGACTTCGCTCGGGTCGAGCTGCACGGGCGGACCGCCGTGGCGATAGCCGCCGACCTGCTGCCCGCCGACGTCGTCCCGGCCGCGGTCGCGCGGATCGAGGCGCTGGAGGTGGAGGACGTGCCCAACGGGGGCGCCGTTCTCCTGCCCGGCACCCGGGACTTCCTCGACTCGCTGCCCGCCGACCGCTGGGCCGTCGTCACCTCCGCCACCCGCCGGCTCGCCGAGGCCAGGCTCGCGCACGCCGGCATCCTCCCCAAGACCCTCGTCGTCGCCGAGGACGTCACGCGCGGCAAGCCCGACCCCGAGCCCTACCTCCTCGCCGCCCGCCAACTGGGCGTCGACCCGGCCCACTGCGTCGTCTTCGAGGACGCCCCGGCGGGACTCCAGGCCGGCCGCGCGGCCGGAATGATCACCGTGGCATTGGCCACAACCCACGAGGCCCACGAGCTCGACGCCGACCTTGTTGTGAGTGACCTGTCAGCCCTGTCCGCGCTGGTCAGCGACGGGGGAGTGGAGATCTCCGAGCGCGGCTGACGGGCGTCCGCCGCTGTCCGGGATGCGGACAGCGGCCCTTTGTCAGGACCGTACGTCTGCTTTACTGATTCCATGACCACGACGAGCTACCGCACCCTTGCGACCGAGGCGACCCTGACGCCCGGTGCTCGTTGTATGTGTCGAATGTGCGCCTTCTAGAGGGCCCCCGCACCATCCCAGAGCCTCGCGCCCCGAAGCGAGCCGTCGTGGCATGTGCATGTCCATACGCCCTGTGCCGTATGTGACCGACGCCGCCCCGCGCACATTTCCCCCCTCGTACCAGGGCACACCCACGCCCGCGTACCCGACAGTCATGGAACCCCAGTGATCACCACATCGGGCCTGACCAAGGTCTACCGCTCACGCGGCCGTGAGGTCACCGCCCTCGACGGCGTCGACCTCCACGTCCGCGAAGGCGAGGTCTACGGCGTCATCGGCCAGTCCGGCGCCGGCAAGTCCTCGCTCATCCGCTGCGTCAACCTGCTGGAGAGGCCCACCGCCGGCACGGTCACCGTCGCCGGGCAGGACCTCACCGCCCTCGCCGGGCGCGGACCCCGCGCCGGACGGGAACTCCGGCAGGCGCGCAGCCGTATCGGCATGGTTTTCCAGCACTTCAACCTGCTCTCCTCGCGGACCGTCCAGGACAACATCGAGCTGCCGCTCGAGATCCTCGGCACGTCCGGGAAGGAGCGCTCGCGCAAGGCACTTGAGCTGCTCGACCTCGTCGGGCTCGCCGACAAGGCGAAGTCCTACCCGGCCCAGCTCTCCGGCGGCCAGAAGCAGCGCGTCGGCATCGCCCGCGCGCTGGCCGGCGACCCCAAGGTGCTCCTCTCCGACGAGGCCACCAGCGCCCTCGACCCGGAGACCACCCGCTCGATCCTCCAGCTGCTGCGCGACCTGAACCGGCAGCTGGGTCTGACCGTCCTGCTCATCACCCATGAGATGGACGTCGTCAAGAACGTCTGCGACTCGGCCGCCCTGATGGAGAACGGCCGCATCGTCGAGTCCGGCACGGTGAGCGAACTGCTCGCGACCCCGGGCTCCGCGCTGGCCTCCGCGCTCTTCCCGGTCAGCGGAGAGGCGCACGGCGAGGACCGCACGGTCGTCGACGTCACCTTCCACGGCGAGGCCGCCACCCAGCCGGTCATCTCCCAGCTCTCGCGCACCTACAACATCGACATCTCGATCCTCGGCGCCGCCATCGACACCGTCGGCGGACTCCAGGTCGGCCGTATGCGCATCGAACTGCCCGGTCGCTACGAGGACAACGTCGTGCCGATCGGTTTCCTGCGCGAACAGGGCCTGCAGATCGACGTGTTGGGCCAGGAGCCCGTACTGCTGAGGGAAGGTGCCAAGTGACCTGGTCCGAGATGCAGCCGCTGCTGTCCCAGGCGTGTTGGGACACGCTGTACATGGTCGGCTGGTCCACGGTCATCGCCGTCGTCGGCGGACTCCCGCTCGGCATCCTGCTCGTCCTGACCGACCGCGGCGGACTGCTCCAGAACGTCGCCGCCAACAAGGTCATCGGGCAGATCGTGAACGTCGCCCGCTCGCTGCCGTTCATCATCCTCATGGTCGCGCTGATGAACTTCACGCGGACCATCACGGGCACGACGATCGGCCGCGAGGCCGCCATCGTGCCGCTCGCGATCGGGGCGATCCCCTTCTTCGCGCGCCTCGTTGAGACGGCTGTCCGGGAAGTGGACGGCGGGCTCGTCGAGGCCGTGCAGTCCATGGGCGGCAACACCTGGACGATCGTGCGCAAGGTCCTCGTGCCGGAGTCCCTGCCCTCGCTGATCTCCAGCACCACGACCACGATCGTCGCGCTCATCGGCTACTCGGCCATGGCCGGCACGGTCGGCGCCGGCGGCCTCGGCGACATCGCCATCCGCTACGGCTACCAGCGCTTCGAGACCCAGCTGATGTGGATCACCGTGGCGATCCTCGCGGTCGTCATCTCCCTCATCCAGTTCGCCGGCGACTACGCGGCCCGCTCCATGCACCGGCGCGGCGGACAGTCCGGTCCCGGGCCCAGGCTCCGGCTGCTCAAGGCGTCCACCGCGACGAGCGAGACCGTCTGAGCCGGACCGTTCGTCGCTCCCCCCCAGAACTCCCCGCACCACCCATCGCGGGGTCGTACCACGCAACACCCTTCAGGAAAGGCACTTTTCGTGCGTAACACCGCAAAGCTCACCACTGCCGTCCTCGCCGCCGGAGCCCTCACCTTCGCGCTCTCGGCCTGCGGCTCGGACAAGGGTTCCTCCTCGGCCTCCTCCGACTACAGCGGACCGCTGGTCGTCGCCGCGAGCCCCACGCCGCACGCCGAGATCCTCGACTACGTCAAGGACCACCTGGCGAAGAAGGCCGGACTCGACCTGGAGGTCAAGGAGTTCACCGACTACGTCACGCCGAACACGGCGACCGAGGACGGCTCGGTGGGCGCCAACTACTTCCAGAACCAGCCGTACCTGGACGACTTCAACAAGAAGAACGGCACCCACATCGTGCCCGTCGTCACGGTCCACCTGGAGCCGCTCGGCCTCTACTCCCACAAGGTCAAGAGCGCCGACGCCCTCAAGAGCGGCGCGACGGTCGCCGTCCCGAACGACAGCGTGAACGAGGCCCGCGCCCTCAAGCTGCTCGCGGCGAACGGCCTGATCACCCTCAAGTCCGGTGTGGGCAACGAGGCCACCCCCGCGGACATCACCAAGAACCCGAAGAAGCTCAAGTTCAAGGAGCTGGAGGCGGCCCAGACCCCGCGCTCCCTGGACGATGTCGACGCGGCCGTCATCAACGGCAACTACGCCATCTCCTCGGGTCTGAAGCCCGCCAAGGACGCCCTGATCCTGGAGTCGGCGAAGAACAACCCGTACGGCAACTTCCTCGCGGTCGAGAAGGGCCACGAGAAGGACCCGCGCGTCAAGAAGCTCGCGAAGCTGCTCACTTCGCCCGAGGTGAAGAAGTTCATCGAGGACAAGTACGCGGGTTCCGTCATCCCGTCCTTCTGACCGTCTTTCCGAACAGAGCCGGGGGAATCACCATGCGCAAGAGCATCGCCGTCACGGCGGCGGGACTCGCCGCTGCCTTCGGCCTCACGGCCTGCGGTTCGGGCTCCGACTCCGGCAAGGGCGGCGGCAAGGACGACGGCACCCTCGTCGTCGGCGCCACCGCCATGCCGGCCGGCGAGGTCCTGACGTACATCAAGGACGATCTGGCCGCGAAGGCCGGACTCAAGCTGGAGATCAGGGAGTTCACGGACTACGTCCTGCCGAACACCGCGCTCCAGGAGGGCTCGCTGGACGCGAACCTCTACCAGAACCAGCCCTTCCTGGACGAGTTCAACAAGTCCAAGGGCACCGATCTGGTCTCGGTCGTCCAGGCCTACCTGCCACCGATGGGCGTGTACTCCAAGAAGATCAAGGACATCGCGAAGCTCGCCGACGGAGCCACCGTCGCCGTGCCGAACGAGACCACCAACGAGGGACGCGCCCTCAAACTCCTCGCCGCCAAGGGGCTGATCACGCTCAAGAAGGGCGCGGGCACGGACGCGTCCCCTGCGGACATCTCGTCTAACCCGAAGCACCTGAGGTTCAAGGAGCTGGACCCGGCCCAACTGCCGCGCTCGCTCGACGACTTGGACGTGGCCGTCATCAACAACAACTACGCCCAGGACGCGGGCCTCAGCCCCGCCAAGGACGCGATCCTCCTGGAGTCGGCGAAGGACAACCCGTACGCCAACCTCCTGGCCGTCAAACGCGGCAACGAGGACGACCCCCGGGTCGAGAAGCTCGCGAAGCTTCTCGTCTCCTCCGACGTGAAGAAGTTCATAGCGGAGAAGTACAAGGGCTCCGTCCTGCCGGTGACTTCAGGCTGACGGGGGCGTATACGGCGTATCACCACGCACGGGGTCCACTCGCTCACCGCGGGTGGACCCCGTGGTGCGGTTCACTGTTTTCATGCTGCATGCTGGGCAGTTCAGGTTGCCCTGAACATTTTCCGAAGGTTACGGAGCGGCGCATGACGAGCACCTTCCCCAACATCTCCATCAGCACGGAGCGGTTGGTGCTGCGGCCCCTCGACGAGGACGACATCCCCGCGCTGACGGAGATGATGAACGACGAACAGGTCGGGTCCTGGACCGACGTCCCCCAGCCCTACACCGAGGACCGGGCCCGCCGTTGGATCACCGAGTACGCGCCCACCGAACGCACTTCGGGTCGCGGCCTCGACCTCGCCGTCACCGAGTTCCTCACCCAACGGCTCGTCGGCATCGTCCAGTTGAGCAAGACCAACTGGCATGTCCGGTCCACCGAGCTGTCGTACATCATCGCGCCCTGGGCCCGCGGTGAGGGCTACGCCTCCGAGGCGGCGCTCGCCACCGCCCAATGGCTGTTCGGGGACCAGAAGTTGGAGCGCATCGAGCTGCGCACCGCCGCCGACAACACGGCCTCCCAGCAGGTGGCGCAGAAGATCGGCTGCATCAGCGAGGGCGTCCTGCGGGGCGCGTGCATAGCGCACGTCCACGCCGACGACGGCACCTGGTCCGACGTCCGCACCGACTTCATCGTGTGGAGCCTCCTCCCCGAGGACTTGGAGGGCACGGCCGAACAGCTCGCCGACGTCGACGGTTTCACGTCACTCGCCGACTGGAACTGAATTCGGCGGGTACGACCACGGGAGCACCGCCCAGCCGCACCAGGTACCCTCACGGTGCCCGCGTACGGGCCGCTTCCCCCGACTACCCGCGAATCACCCCTGGAGACTGACGACGATGGCCGACCGCGTCACGGTGATCGGCTGGGACGGCTCTCCGCTGACCGCCGCGGCACGCTCCGCCCTCGCCGCCGCCACCTTGGTGGCCGGCGCTCCCCACCATCTCGCGCTCCCCGAGGTACCACCGCGTGCCGAGCGCATCCGCCTCGGCAGCGTCGCCCTCGCCGCCCGCCGCATCGCCGGCCACCGCGGCACCGCGGTCGTCTTCGCCGACGGGGACCCCGGCTTCTTCGGAGTCGTACGGACCCTGCACGCACCCGAGTTCGGCCTGGAGGTCGAGGTCGTCCCCGCCGTCTCCTCCGTGGCCGCCGCCTTCGCCCGCGCCGGGATGCCCTGGGACGACGCACAGGTGGTCGTCGCACACAGGCGCACCCTGCGACGCGCGGTGAATGTGTGCCGGGCCCACACAAAAGTCGCCGTCCTCACCTCACCGGGCGCCGGCCCGGCCGAACTCGGTCTCCTCATGGAGGGCGTCCACCGCACCTTCGTCATCTGCGAGGAACTGGGCACCGAGCACGAGCAGGTCACCGTCCTCACCTCGGACAAGGCCGCCGACCGCACCTGGCGCGACCCCAACGTGGTGATCGTCATGGGCGGCCCGGTCGGCCCGGCCGTCACCGGAACCAGCGGTGAGGGCTGGATCGCCGGCCGCGACCCGGCCGCCGTCGCCCGCGGCTGGACCCTGCCCGCCGAGGCCTACGGCGGACACCTGGGCGAAGGGGAGACGGATCTGCTCCGGGCCGCCCAACTCGCCCGCCTCGGCCCGCGCGTCGGAGACCTCGTGTGGGACATCGGCTGCGGCAGCGGCGCCTTCGCCATCGAGGCCGCCCGCGCCGGGGCCGCCGTCATCGCCGTCGACCGAGACACCCAGGCCTGCACCCGCACCGACTCCGCCGCCCGCAGCTTCGGCGTGCACCTCCAGATCGTCCAGGGAGACGCCCCGCACATCCTGGAGAACCTCCCCGAACCTGACGTAGTACGCGTCGGCGGCGGGGGAGTGGCCGTCGTCTCCGCGGTCGCCGACCGGCGCCCGCAGCGCATCGTGGCGCACGCCTCCACCCGCGACGAGGCCGAACTCGTCGGCCGCGATCTGACGGAGCACGGCTACCACGTCGAGTGCGCCCTCCTGCAGTCCGTCGAACTCGACACCAGGGCTTGGACGGAGACCGAGCGGAGCGTCGCGTTCCTGCTCAGCGGCCTCCTTCCGGAGCGCGTTTCGTGACCCCTCGTACCGTCCCCGTGATCCTGTTGTCGTACTGCGCGCGGTAGGCTGGCGGACTGTTGTACCGCATCGGGTGACCCGGCACTTCGTTCATCAATGTCCGGAAAACCCGCCCGTTTTGGGGTGAGTGTGGTACGGCGGAACCGGAGGACGCGCAACGTGGCGCAGTCCACAGCGGGCCGTCGCGGGTCAACCTGTCGCGACGGCCGAACGGCCGCGACAATGCCAGTCGATGGCTTTGTCGTCTAAATGGCTTTGTCGCTTTTTGACGTCGGGTCGTTCGTGCCGCTGGACAGGCACGCTCGTTCTCCACTGCGGGGCGGTCGGTGCGCCGTTCCCGGTGAGCGGGTCGTAGAAGCACTAACCGATGGGCGAGGGGTACGCATGACCGACACCGGCCAGATCCCGGCCGAGGGGCTGCCGGAGAACGCAGGCATGGTGGAACAGCCAGGCGTTCCCGCGCACGGCGCGTACACCTACCTCTCCGAGACCACCGCCGAGGACGAAGACCTGTTGCTGCTGCCGGGCGCCCAGGGCGCTTGGGGCAACGAGGTCCCGCCCCCCGCCCCCGAGCCCGTCGTCGAGACGGTCCAGGAACCGGCTCCGCAGGAGGCCGCGCCGCTTGAGGCGGGTGTTCATGAGCCGGGCGCGCAGGAGGCTGCCGCGCACGAGGCCGCTGTGCACGAGGCTGGTCCCTACGAGGCCGCCGCGCATGAGCCGGGTCCGCACGAGACGGCCGGCCGTGACAGCGGTTCCGTCGATCTGGGAGGCGTCCGACTTCCCGCACCGCCGCCGCCCGCGCCGGTTCCGCCGCGCCGCCCGCTGCACCTCGGCCCGCCCCTCCCCGACACCTCCGCGAGCCCGGTCCGCTCCCTCGCCGACCGCGGCCCCGCGGGCGCACCGGTACGGCAGCAGGGCCCGCCGACGACCGGCCCCGAGTACTTCGACGCACCCCAACTCCGCGCCCTGCCCCCGCAGGGCGCGACTCCCTGGGGCGCCCAGGCTCCGGTGAGCGCGGGGGTACCGGCAGCGGAAACGGTTGTTCCGGTTGGCGAACCGGCTGGCCAGTCCCTCGGCGGGGGGATCGCCATGGCCTTGGACACAGGGGTTGTCGCCCCGGAGCCCGAACCGGGTCCGGTCATGACCGCGGGTGCGAGCACCGGCAAGGACGCCGACCTGGCGCAGGCTCCCGACGCCGGCGGGGCGTGGCAGGGACATGGGCAGATGTTCGCGGGGGAGCCCGCGGCCGCTTTCGCCCACGTGAGCACGGAGAGCTCCGGGAACGCCGGTGTCGGTGTCGCCGAGGTGGGGCAACTGCCGGAGAGCGCCGAGGAGTTGGCTGCCGAGCCGGCCCAGGCGCAGGCCCAGGCGCACGATCAGGTACACGACCAGGCGCAGGCCCCGGTGCAGGCGCAGGTGGATGTGCCGGGTTCTGAAGCGGGGTTCGCGCCGGTTGGTGGCGGGCTCGGTGGTGACGCGCTCGGTGGTGACGCCGGGTACGTGCCGGAGGGCGCGGGTGCCTTCGAGGCCGTGCCGGTTGCCGGGGACGCGTTCGTCGTGGATGCCGTGCAGGAGCCGGAGCAGGTCGCTGCTCCCGTGGCCGTGCCGGGTGCCGATGTCGCGCCGGAGCCTGAGGCCGTGCAGGTCTCCGAGGAGGCGTTCGCTTCCGAGGGTGAGGCCGAGGTTGATGCGTTGCCGGAGACCGTTGGCGTGGCGGAAGCCGGTCAAGGCTTCGACGCCGGTTTCGCTGCCGCGAACGAGCAAGGTGCCGAGGCCGAGGTGGTCTACGGCGCCGAGCAGGTTGCCCCCCAGCCCGTAGTCGCTCAGGGTCCCGAAGAGGTACTCGCGCAAGCTGTCGCTCCCGAGCCGGTGTTGGCTCATGACACCGCGCAGGCACCCGAGGCCGTAGCCGCTCCGGAGCCGATCCAGGCAGAGGACGTCGCGTACGCCCTCGCACCCACAACCGCATCCGCACCCGACCAGAATCTCGAAGCTCCGCACGCTCACGAGATCACCCCCGTCGACGAGACCGCGGCCATCCAGGAAGCCGAGCAAACTCCGCCGGTTTTCCCGGGAGTTGAGACACCCCTCGCTCCCGAGGCCGCACCCCTCGCCGAAGGCATCCCGGCCCCGGTCCAACTCGCCGAACCGGAGGTCGAAACCGAGGCTGAAGCGGAGGTTGAGGCAGAGGCTGAGGCCCAAGCCACACCGGCCCCCGAGCCCGTCGTAGCCGAAGTCCACGCGACGGAGACGGCGGAGCCGCTCCTCCCCGTCGGCCCGCAGACGCACCCGGTAGCCCCCGAGGCCATCCATCTCGCGCAGCAGGCCGAGGACGGGTCCCTCTCGACCGGTGTCGCGATGGAGTCGGAGCCGGAGGTGCAGCCCCGGCCCCACCCGGACGACTCCCTCGGCCGTTTCGTCCCGGTGGAAGGCTCCGTGCCCACCACCCCGCACCTCGCGCCGACCCCGCCGCACCCCCTCATCCTCCCCGCGGAGGAAGCCTTCGCCGCCGTCTCGGCCCCTCGTGAGGCGGACCCGGCCGACCCGGACCTCGAACCGGAACTCGTGCAGCACGCGGACGACCTGGACACCCGGGCCGCCGATCAGGAAGAAGAGAGCACGGCCGTAGTGGAAGCGGAAGACGTACGAGAGTCCACCGGCCCCGCGGCACCCGCCTACGACGACGCCGAGCGCGAGGCCGTGCTGAAGGTGATGCGTGAGCGCCGGGACATCCGGAACGGCTTCCGCAGCGACCCGATCCCGCACGACGTGCTGCTGCGGGTACTTGAGGCGGCGCACACCGCGCCGTCCGTCGGGCACTCCCAGCCGTGGGACTTCGTCGTCATCCGTTCCGCCGACACGCGCCGGAACATGCACGAACTGGCCCAGAGCCAGCGCGAGGCGTACGCGAAGTCGCTGCCGAAGGGCAGGGCGAAGCAGTTCAAGGAACTGAAGATCGAGGCGATCCTCGACACCCCGGTGAACATCGTCGTCACCGCCGACCCGACCCGTGGCGGCCGCCACACGCTGGGCCGCCACACGCAGCCGCAGATGGCGCCGTACTCCGCCGCGCTCGCCGTCGAGAACCTCTGGCTCGCCGCCCGCGCCGAGGGCCTCGGCGTCGGCTGGGTCAGCTTCTTCGACGAGCGCGAGATGGTCCGCGCGCTCGGCCTGCCGGAGCACCTGGAGGTCATCGCGTACCTCTGCGTCGGCTACGTCGACGAGTTCCCGGACGAGCCCGAGCTGATGCAGGCCGGCTGGTCCAAGCGCCGCCCGCTGTCGTGGGTCGTGCACGAGGAGACGTACGGCCGTCGCGCGCTGCCCGGCGAGGACCCGCACGACCTGCTCGCCGAGACCGTCGCCGGTATCCGCCCGCTGGACGCGAAGGCGCTCGGCGAGGCGTGGGAGCGGCAGAAGCGGATGACCAAGCCGCCGGGTTCGCTCGGCATGCTGGAGATCATCTCCGCGCAGCTGGCCGGTCTTTCCCGACAGTGCCCGCCGCCGATCCCGGAGCCCGCGGCCGTCGCGATCTTCGCCGGCGACCACGGGGTGCACGCGCAGGGCGTCACCCCCTGGCCGCAGGAGGTCACGGCCCAGATGGTCGCCAACTTCCTTGGCGGCGGGGCGGTTTGCAACGCCTTCGCGAGCCAGGTGGGCGCCGAGGTCTGCGTCGTCGACGTGGGCGTCGCGTCCGAACTCCCGGCCACGCCAGGCCTGTTGCCCCGCAAGATCCGCGCCGGTACGTCCGACATGACGACCGGTCCGGCGATGTCCCGCGAGGAGGCCAAGCAGGCCATCGAGGTGGGCATCGAGACCGCCCGCGACCTCGTGGCGGCCGGCAACAAGGCTTTGCTCACCGGTGAGATGGGCATCGCGAACACCACCGCGTCCGCTGCCCTGATCTCGGTCTTCACGGACACCGACCCCGCCGAGGTGACGGGCCGCGGAACCGGCATCAACGACGAGACCCTGGCCCGCAAGACGGAGGTCGTGCGCCGCGCGATCGAACTCCACCAGCCGGACCCGGCCGACCCCATCGGCGTCCTCGCCGCGGTCGGCGGCTTCGAACACGCGGCCATGGTCGGCCTGTTGCTCGGCGGCGCGTCCCTGCGTACGCCGGTGATCCTGGACGGCGTCAGCGCCGGCGCCGCCGCCCTGGTCGCCCGCGCGATCGCCCCCGAGGTCCTCGCGGCCTGCATCGCGGGCCACCGCAGCGCCGAACCCGGCCACGTGGCGGCGCTGAACAAGCTCGGCCTGCGCCCCTTGGTCGACCTCGACCTCCGCCTCGGCGAGGGCACGGGCGCGCTGCTCGCGTTGCCGCTGGTGCAGAGCACGGCGCGGGCGATGCACGAGGTGGCGACGTTCGACTCAGCCGGCGTCACCGAGAAGTAGACCCGGACCGGGGGTGGGGTGGGCACGCGCTCCGTCGCGCCCACCCCACCCCCGCCGTACGCTGAACGCACTCTAAAATCCGCACGTCAGGGCCGCTCCAGAGCCGTAGCGCCCACCGCACGCCCGTCCGAGGAGCCGCACCCTCATGGCCGAAAACCCCGCCTACCCCGTAGGCCTCCGCCTCACCGGCCGCAGGGTCGTCGTCCTCGGCGGCGGCCAGGTCGCCCAGCGCCGCCTCCCCGCGCTGATCGCGGCGGGCGCGGACATCACGCTCGTGTCCCCCCAGGCGACCCCCTCCGTGGAGGCGATGGCGGACGCGGGCGAGATCACCTGGGAGCGCCGCCCGTACGCGGACGGCGACCTGGCGAACGCCTGGTACGCCCTGATCGCCACCACGGACCCGGAAGCGAACAACCGGGCCTCCACCGAGGCGGAGGCGAACCGCGTCTGGTGCGTCCGCTCGGACGACGCGGACCAGGCCACCGCATGGACCCCGGCGACGGGCCACAGCGAGGGCGTGACGGTCGCCGTACTCACCACGAACGCGCGCGGCCGCGACCCCCGCCACACCGCCGCCATCCGCGACGCGGTCGTCGAGGGCCTGCGCGACGGCACCCTCGTCGCACCCCACCACCGCACCCGCACCGCGGGCGTCGCCCTCGTCGGCGGCGGCCCCGGCGACCCGGACCTGATCACGGTCCGCGGCCGCCGCCTCCTCGCCGAGGCCGACGTAGTCATCGCCGACCGCCTCGGCCCCCGCGACCTCCTCGCCGAACTCCCCCCGCACGTCGAGGTGATCGACGCGGCGAAGATCCCCTACGGCCGTTACATGGCCCAGGAGGCCATCAACAACGCCCTGATCGAACACGCCAAGCAGGGCAAGTCCGTGGTCCGCCTCAAGGGCGGCGACCCCTTCGTCTACGGCCGTGGCATGGAGGAGGTCCAGGCGCTCGCCGAGGCCGGCATCCCGTGCACGGTCGTGCCCGGCATCTCCAGTTCGATCTCGGTACCGGGAGCGGCCGGTATCCCGGTCACCCACAGGGGTGTCGCACACGAGTTCACGGTGGTCAGCGGTCATGTCGCCCCTGACGACGAACGCTCCCTGGTCGACTGGGCATCCCTCGCCAAGCTCACCGGCACGCTGGTTGTCCTGATGGGCGTGGACAAGATCGGGAAGATCGCCGAGACCCTGATCGCGCACGGCAAGCCGGCGGACACCCCCGTCGCCCTGATCCAGGAGGGCACGACGGCCGCCCAGCGCCGGGTGGACGCAACGCTCGCGACGGTCGGCGAGACGGCACGCGCCGAGGACGTGAAACCGCCGTCGGTGATCGTCATCGGCGAGGTCGTCACCGTAGGCCCGAAGGCCCTCACGTAACCCCGGGTAACACAACCCGTTCCCAGCCGTTGGCACCGCACCCAGGACAAGGCAGTATCACCCTGTGGCCGATCTCATCACCGTTGAGGATCCCGACGACCCGCGCCTGCGTGATTACACGGGCCTGACCGACGTAGAGCTGCGCCGCAAGCGCGAACCGGCCGAGGGCCTGTTCATCGCCGAGGGCGAGAAGGTCATCAGACGGGCCAAGGACGCGGGCTACGAGATGCGTTCGATGCTGCTGTCCGCGAAGTGGGTCGACGTCATGCGGGACGTCATCGACGAACTCCCGGCCCCCGTCTACGCGGTGAGCCCGGAGTTGGCCGAGCGCGTCACGGGCTACCACGTCCACCGAGGCGCACTCGCCTCCATGCAACGCAAACCGCTCCCCACGGCGGACGAACTCCTCCAGACCACCCGTAGGGTCGTCGTCATGGAGTCGGTCAACGACCACACCAACATCGGCGCGATCTTCCGCTCGGCGGCGGCACTGGGCATGGACGCGGTCCTGTTGTCCCCCGACTGCGCGGACCCCCTCTACCGCCGCAGCGTGAAGGTCTCGATGGGCGCGGTCTTCTCGGTCCCGTACGCCCGCCTGGACAGCTGGCCCAAGGGCCTGGAGTCGGTCCGCGAGGCAGGCTTCACGCTCCTCGCACTCACCCCGGACGAGAAGGCGAAGAGCCTGGACGAGGCGGCCCCGCACCGCATGGACCGGGTAGCCCTGATGCTGGGCGCCGAGGGCGACGGCCTGTCGACCCAGGCCCTGGTGGCCGCCGACGAATGGGTCCGCATCCCCATGGCCCACGGCGTCGACTCCCTCAACGTGGGCGCCGCGGCCGCGGTCGCCTTCTACGCGGTGGCCACCGGCCGCCCCGAACTCTAGGAGCCCGCTTGGCCCAGCGTGAGGCGATCGTCGCCGTCCTCCGTCGAGCGGACCGCGTCCTGGTCATCCGCCGCGGCCCCGACTCGGCCCGCTCCGGCTACTGGGCCCCGCTCAGCGGCAAACTGGAACCCGGGGAGACCCAGGAGGAAGCCCTGGTCAGAGAGGTCCACGAGGAGGTGGGCCTCACGGTCTCCCCCCTCTCCAAGGTCTGGCAGTCCGAGACCGACGACGGCACCTTCCGCCTCCACTGGTGGACCGCCACGGAAACAGGCAACGGCACGATCGTGCCCGACCCGGGCGAGGTCTCCGAGGTCCGCTGGGTCACCCCGGCGGAGTTCCTGACGATGACCCCACTCTTCGACGCGGACCGGGAGTTCTTCGAACAGGTGCTGCCGGGTTTGTAGGCAACACGCTTGCGCCTCCGGGGAGATGGGGGCTCACGATCCAACTCAGGCTGGCTATTTCTAGCCCGTCCGGTACCTCTCAACACGGGCTGGCACCATCCAGCCCGTCCGGGGTCCACTTTTCAGCGCCGGCCGCATTATTCAGCCTGTCCGGCGTTTGAGGACGAGGCCGTTCAGGCTGATCGGGGGGCTAGGGGGCGGAGCCCCCAGGCGGGATGGAAGGGGCGGCAGCCCCTGGGGATGGGACGGGTAGGGCCGGCGGGGGCGAAACCACTAGGCGCCGCCCACCACCCCATACCGCTGCCCGTCCGGAACCGAACCGTCCGCCCCCACAACACTCCCGTGCCCCGTACGCCCAAGCCCATGAGCCGGCCCCGAACACCCCTGAGCCACCGCGATCCCCAGCGCGACCAGCAGCGTCACCACCACGAACACGAACAACCGCTGCCGCAGCAACCGAGGATTCGCGGGCCGCCGCCCGGTCCCCGTGGTCCGCGGCCCAGGCCGCCCGGCACCACTACGAGGCGCAGGACGACTCCCACTACCGGACCGCGTGGTGTTACGCCCCGACGGAGTGGGCCGGGGAGAACCAGGCCGGGACGGCACGCCACCCCCACGCGAGGGACTACCACCACCCCGGGACGACGGCGCGGCACCACGAGGCGCCGGCGTCCCCGGAGGACTCTGCGGACGTCGCTGACTCTGGGTCCGCTGCTGCTCGGGATAGCTGTCGGTGAGCCGCCCAGTAGGCCGATCCGCCTCCGCGGCACGCGGCCCGGGCGGCCGCACATCAGCCATGCCCTGAGCCTCGCGGGCGGCGATCTCCTTGAGCCGCAAGGACAGTTGGAGCGTGCTGGGCCGCTCCTCGGGGTCCTTCGCGAGACACGCGCGGACGAGCGGCGCGAGCGCGTCCGGCACCCCGTTCAGCTGCGCCTCCTCGTGCACCACGCGGTACAGCATGACCTCGGAACTACCGTGCCCGAAGGGCGAGTCGGAGGTCGAGGCGTAAGCGAGCGTGGCCCCGAGCGAGAACACATCCGTCGCCGGGGTCACGGCCGCCCCCCGAACCTGCTCGGGCGCGAGGAACCCGGGCGAGCCAACCGCCGTACCGACATGCGTGAGCGTCGACGCACCGGTCGCCCAGGCGATACCGAAGTCGATGATCCGCGGACCCTTGGGGGAGAGGAGGATGTTCGACGGCTTGAGGTCCCGGTGGACGACCCCGGCCTCATGCACCGCGACGAGCCCCTCGGACAGGGCGGCCCCGATGGCGGCGACCTCGGCGGCACCGAGCGCCCCCTCGTCGGCGACCTTGTCGTGCAGAGACGGCCCGGGCACGTACTGAGTGGCGAACCACGGCCGGTCAGCCTCAAGATCCGCCGCGACAAGCCGGGCGGTGCACCCGCCACGAATCCGCCGCGCGGCCGAGACCTCGCGCGCGAACCGCGAACGGAACTCCTGGTCCTCCGCCAGATCCGGCCGGATGACCTTCAGCGCGACCCGCTGCCCCTTGCGGTCGGAGCCCAGATAGACGACACCCATTCCGCCCGCGCCGAGCCGTCTGTGAAGCCTGAACGAGCCGACGACGCGCGGGTCCTCGCGCCTCAGGCGCATCATCGCCATGTTCATCCCCGCTGCCCGGTCCGTGTGACGAGCGACAGCTTACGTTTCCACGGGCGCCCGCGCGCAAAGGCCGCGCCCTCTCGTACCGACGGATTGTCAGTGCCGGGTGGGAAACTTGAAGGGTGGTCAGAGGCCGTGCGAACAGCAGGACTTCGTACTGGCCACAACCCCAACCAACCATCACAGAAGGGGGATTGAGCGCGTGAAGGGTGATCGCGTCGAGATAGTGGTGGACGCCGGCGACACAACACGTACATACGAGGTAGTGGCGAGCAGGGCGGGCCGTCGGGTGGAGACGGCGGTGCGCGGAGGGGTGGTGGAAGTGAGCGAAGTCACCCGCAGCGGCTCCGTCGTCCGCACCGCCCGCTTCATGGCGACCAGGGTCCTCGCCCTGGTCGAGCAGCCGGTCCCGCGCGAGGACAGCTCAGAGAAAGCGGGGCACACCGGACTCCCCCTCCGGGAAGACCCCGAGACGTAGGACCCGGTCTCCACCCAGGGGAGTACTCCGCAGGTCATCGCTCATCCTCCGGGAGGCCCGCCAATCGGTACGAGGGCATGACGACCCGCACCCGCCGCACGCCTAGATTTGAGGTCAAGCGGCGGGTGCAGCACTCGTCCCCCGAGGTCAGACACCCGCCGCTGCCAACGACAACTGAGTTCGGTCAACGGAGCACGGTCAGGAGAGGGACCATGGCCCATACGGCACCGCGGGCATTGATCCGCGAAGAGGGACGCAAGGCCTACAACGCGGCCTTCCACACCCGCCGCACGGGCCGTCGCCACCCATTGGTGGCGACCTTGATGGCACTTCCCCTGGCGGTCCTGCTCCTGGTCGTCTTCGACGGCTGGGAGACCGTGGCCACACAGGCGTCGTCCGTGGGAGTGATGCTGGGGCGCTGAGCGGCGACCCCAGGCCCGGAAGAGCGGTCCGGGCGGGGACATCAACCCATGAAACCCCGTGGGGACGGGGGTGCGGCGGACGGCAAAAAAAGCCGGCGCAGCTGGGGAGCTGCGCCGGCTTTGCTTTGCCCTTGGGCTTTTGAGCGCAGGGGATTTCTTTGGCGCAGGCCGGCACCATCCAGCCCGTCTGGCGTTCCCTTTTCAGCGCAGGCCGGCAAATTCAGCCCGTCCGGCGTTTGAGGACGAGGCCGTTCAGGCCGAAGAGGGTCTGGGGGCGGAGCCCCCGGGCGGGGTCGAAGGGGCGGCAGCCCCTGGAGGATGGGAAGGGTAGGGGCGGCGGGGGCGAAAACCCCTCGGCCCACCACCCGCACAGGCCGCCCGAACCCGCCGTAGAACCCCCACCACCCCACCACGACGTACGCTCGCGACGAACCGAACCAACCCCCACCGCCCGCCCCCAGGAAGCGCGATGCCCCGCACCCCCTTGCTCTCCGACCTCACCGCCCGAGCCAGGACCACGGCCCACGCGCGCAGAACCCCCTGCCCCTGCGGAGCGACCACCACCCTCACCGACCGCCCGGACGGCACGGTCGTCCGCCACGAAGGCACCGTCGCGAAGGCCCACGCCCCGCACACGAACCCCACCGACCTCACCGCCCGCCTCACCACGGCCGGCCACCTCCCCGGCATCCTCCTGCCCCCGCTCGACCCAGCGCCCCTCCACCTGCACGACCGCCTGGTGACCTGCTGGCCGTACGGCACCCCCGTGGACCCGGACGACCCGGACGCGGCCCCCTGGGAGGCGGCGGCCACCCTCCTCGCTCGTCTCCACCGCACCCCCGCCCCCACCCCGCTCCCACCCATGCGAGGCCCCCTCAAGGCGGTCCGCGCGATCACCAGGCTCCGCGAGGCCGGCCCCCACCCCGCCGCCGCCCCCGTCCTGCACGCCTGGACGCTCCTCCCCGCCTGGGCCCGCGCCGAGGCCCCCCAGCCGGACACCACCACTCTCTGCCACGGCGACCTGCACCTCGGCCAACTCGTCCGCCACCCGGCCCCCGACGGCCCGTGGCTGCTGATCGACGTCGACGACCTGGGCGTAGGGGTCCCCGGGTGGGACCTGGCGCGGCCCGCCGCCTGGTATGCCTGCGGGCTGCTCCCGCCCGACGAGTGGACCCGCTTCCTGACCGCGTACCGCGCGGCGGCCGGCCCGGCTGTCCCCGAGACCGGCGACCCCTGGCCCGCCCTGGACGTCCCGGCCCGCGCCCTCACCGTGCAGACCGCGGCCCTCGCCGTCGTCAAGGCGGCCCGGGCGAACCGTCCGCTCGACGAGGTGGAGCTGGCCGTCGTGGACGCGTGTGACCGAATGGGTTCCGTCCCGCCCGAGTTGACGCCCGGATTCGCGAAGTAGGCTGCAACCGACCGGGGTCGGACGGAGTCTGTCCTGGGGAAACACGAAGAAGTACCAACGGGCGAGGAGTTGAGCCGAGCATGCAGTGTCCGAAGTGTCACGCGCAGATGCAGACGTACAACCGCAACGGTGTCCAGATCGAGCAGTGCAGCAACTGCCGCGGGATCTTTCTCGACTACGGCGAGCTCGAGGCGCTGACCCGCGTGGAGTCCCAGTGGCAGCAGCCCGCCCCGCCGCCCCCGGGCCCGCAGGCCTACCCGGCCCCGCCCGCGCCCGCCTGGGGCGCCCCGCACGGCGGCGGTCACGGCGGTGGCCACTACGGCGGTCACGGCGGCCACCACCGCCACAAGAGCTTCGGCCACATGCTGTTCTCCAGCTGACCGGTACGCACCGGCACACGAAGAAGCCCCCGGACGCGGTGAGCGCCGGGGGCTTCGGTGTGTGGACGATACTGGGATTGAACCAGTGACCTCTTCCGTGTCAGGGAAGCGCTCTCCCGCTGAGCTAATCGTCCTCGGGACCACGATCCGAAGATCATGGGCGGTGCGTGCGCGATACTGGGATTGAACCAGTGACCTCTTCCGTGTCAGGGAAGCGCTCTCCCGCTGAGCTAATCGCGCGGGGATCCTTGCGGACCAGTGGACGATACTGGGATTGAACCAGTGACCTCTTCCGTGTCAGGGAAGCGCTCTCCCGCTGAGCTAATCGTCCTTGGAGGTGGAGACGGGATTTGAACCCGTGTAGACGGCTTTGCAGGCCGTTGCCTCGCCTCTCGGCCACTCCACCAGGAGTGCGGGGGGTCGGGAAGATCCCCCACTTTCCTGCGAGCGGACGACCAGGTTCGAACTGGCGACCTCAACCTTGGCAAGGTTGCGCTCTACCAACTGAGCTACGTCCGCTTGTCGTTTCCACTCCGCTTGCGCGGCGCGGCGACGAGTTGAACTCTAGCGGATTCCGGGGCCAGCACAAAAACGCGTTTGTGCAGCGTGCTGGCCTGCGACTACGGGAACACATGGTCAGGGCACCCGCGGGGACATGGCCGGGCAACCTGTGAGACACCCGCCATAGACTCGACGGCGTGTTCCGCCTCGCCCCTCTCGCCCGTTTCGGCGGCCGTGTCGCCACCGGCCTCCTCGATGTCACCAGCGATCCCGCGGCCCTGGACTCCCACGGCTTCTGGGCGGTCGCGGCCGACTTCGAGGGCCGTCTGACCTGCGCGCGCTTCCGCGACGTACGACACGAACCGGTCCCGGCACCCGTCCCCGGCGCCTGGCACGCCCCCGCGGCCGAGGCCTGGACCACCTCCCTCGACCGCGCCGCCTACACCGCCGGCGTCCGCCGCATCAGGGAGCACATCGCGGCCGGCGAGGTCTACCAGGCCAACCTGTGCCGCGTCCTGTCCGCGCCCGTCGCCCCCGACGCGGACGTCGACGCCCTCACCGCCCTGCTCGCGCGCGGCAACCCGGCGCCGTACGCAGGAACGATCCGCTTGCCCGATCACGGCGTCGAGACAGCCACCGCCTCTCCCGAACTCTTCCTGCGCCGCACCGGCCGTGTCGTCGAGTCGGGCCCGATCAAGGGCACCGGGCGGACCGAGGCGGACCTGCTGGAGAAGGACTTCGCCGAGAACGTGATGATCGTGGACCTGGTCCGCAACGACCTCGGCCGCGTGTGCGCCACCGGGACGGTGACCGTGCCGGACCTGTGCGTCGTGGAGAAGCATCCGGGTCTGGTCCACCTCGTGTCGACGGTACGGGGTGAACTGCCCGTCGCCGCCGGCTGGCCGGAGCTGCTGGCCGCCGCCTTTCCGCCCGGGAGTGTCACCGGAGCCCCCAAGTCCAGTGCCCTGCGCATCATCGACGCCCTGGAGACCGCGCCGCGCGGCCCGTACTGCGGGGGCATCGGCTGGGTCGACGCGGACCGGGGGACCGGCGAACTGGCCGTCGGCATCCGCACGTTCTGGATCGACCGAGCCGACGGCATGCTGCGCTTCGGCACCGGCGCGGGCATCACCTGGGGCTCTGACCCCGACGGGGAGTGGCGGGAGACCGAGCTGAAGGCGTCACGGCTGCTCGCGATAGCGTCGGGCGCGTACGAGGTGAGCGGAGGGGCTCTTTCATGAAGATCTGGCTCGACGGCGGGTTGCACGACATCGAGTCCGCCCGTGTCTCCGTCTTCGACCACGGACTGACCGTGGGCGACGGCATTTTCGAGACGGTGAAGACGACGGACGGAAAGACGTTCGCGCTGACCCGCCATCTCGACCGGCTGACCCGCTCCGCGCGCGGCCTCGGGCTGCCCGACCCGGACCTGGACGAGGTCCGCCGCGGCTGCGCGGCCGTCCTCGACGCCAACCCGATGCCGCTCGGCCGGCTCCGCATCACGTACACCGGCGGCCACGGCCCGCTCGGCTCCGACCGCGGCGAGCACGGCCCGACCCTCGTGGTCGCCCTCGGCGAGGCGAACCGCCGCCCCGACTCCACGGCCGCCGTCACGGTCCCCTGGACCCGGAACGAACGCGGCGCCCTCGCCGGCCTCAAGACGACCTCCTACGCCGAGAACGTCGTCGCCCTCGCCCGCGCGCACCAACACGGCGCCTCCGAGGCCCTGTTCGCCAACACGGTCGGCCAACTCTGCGAAGGCACGGGGTCGAACGTCTTCGTCGTCCTGGACGGCGAGATCCACACCCCGCCGGTCGCCTCCGGCTGTCTCGCCGGCATCACCCGCGCGCTGACCGTCGAATGGACCGGCGCCAGGGAGACCGATCTGCCGCTGGACGTCCTGGAGCGCGCCGACGAGGTCTTCCTGACGTCGTCGCTGCGGGACGTACAGGCCGTGCACCTGGTCGACGAGCGTCAACTCCCGGGCGTGGCAGGGCCGGTGACGGCCAAGGCCATGCGTGTGTTCGACGAGCGGTCGGGCGACGACCTTGATCCATAAAAGCCTCATTTAATGGGCTGACCTGGTGCTCCGGGTCGGGTAGAACACAGTTGATGACCACGACCCTGCGGCCGACCGAGCCGCTTCAGCGCGAGGCCGACGGGACGCGTTCACGCCGCTACCAGGTGTGTGTGAACAGCCGTCCCGTCGGTGCGATACACCTCGGCACGAGTCCGCTCTTCGGCGACTCGGTGGCCCAGATCCTCGACCTTCGTATCGACGAGCAGGACGGCCGGCGCGGCCGGGGCACCGTGGCCGCGCTCGCCGCCGAGGAGGTGGCGCGCGGCTGGGGCTGCGAGCGGATCGAGGCGTCCGTTCCCGCGGAGGCGGAGGCGGCGCTCAAGATGGCGACCAACCTCGGATACGTCGTTCGCAACCGCCACATGGAGAAGCCCCTCGGCGACTCCGCGCCCGAACTGCCCGCGGGGAGCCGGGGGAGGCCCATGACGCGGGAGGAGTTCGACCCCTGGCTCGAGCTCGGCACGGAGGACTTCATCAAGGGCTGGACCGAGCGCGGTGTCCCCGAGGCCGAGGCCCGGACCAGGGCGCTGGAGGGCAACGCCGTCCTGCTGCCCGCCGGAATGGACACCGCGGGGATGCTCTTCAGCGTCCTGGAGCACGAGGGGATCGCGGTGGGCACACTCTGGGCGGGCCCGCGTGACGGCAAGGCCTTCGTCTACGACGTCGAGGCAGACGCACGCCATCGGGGCAAGGGTCACGGCCGCACCCTGATGCTCCTGGCCGAGGCGCAGGGCATCGCGGCCGGTCTGCCGACGATTCGCCTGAACGTCTTCTCGGGCAACACCCCGGCCGAGCGGCTCTACGAGTCACTCGGCTACGAGACGGTCACCTACCACCTGTACAAGAGCCTGCTCTGACGCCTGCGCCGAGGCTCACTCGCCCCCGGCGAGCAACCGGTCGGCGATCTCCTCGATGCGGGCGCGGAGCCCTTCCTGGCTCTTGCCGCCGTCGAGCAGTTCGTCGCCGATGACGTACGTCGGGGTGCCGGTCACGCCGATGGCCTTGCCCTCGGCCTGGTCGGCGTCGACGATCAGGATGTGCCGGCCGTCGATCAGGGCGGTGTCGAACTCCTCGGCGTCCAGACCGAGTTCGCCGGCCACCTCGACCAGGAAGGGTTCTCCCCTACGGTCCAGCTCCGCGACCCGGCCGAGCACGGCCTCGACGTAGTCCCAGCCCCGCCCCTGCTCCACGGCCTCCTCGGCGGCCTGCGCGGCGGCGAAGGCGTGCTTGTGCTTCTCCAGCGGGAAGTGCCGCAGCCGTACCTCCAGCCGGTCGCCGTAGCGGGCCCGCAGGGCGCGTACATCGTCCAGGGCGGTGTCGCAGTCCGGGCACTGGAGCTCGCACCAGACGTCGAGGACGGGGGTGCGCACGGAGGGGAGGTCACTCATGGGACCAGTCTCCCAGCCCCGGCCGCGCCGCCCCAACCGGGACCACGGGCCGCGTCCGTACTACGCCGACCGGCACCTGGGGAGGATGCGACCCGGAGATGTCCCTGATGTCCGACCGGGGCATGGCCTCCCGGGGACCGGACGGTGCAGGATGGAAGGGACGAAGTGCACGCCCGAGCTGAACCTGCCCGATCGAAGCCTGCCCGACCGATCTGCCTGGAGGACCGGATGATTGCCGAGACCGTCTGTTCCGCCGTCTCCGCGGCAGGCCTGGGCATCGCGGCGGTCACGGCGTACCGCAAGCGTTTTCTCTCCGCCGCCCGCATCGCCGCGTATTCGCTGGTGCCGGTCGGCCTGGTGATGACCGGGGTCGTCGGCTGGGCGGCCGACACCGCGTTCAGTCCTACGGCCTGGGCGGGTTTCGCGGTGCTGGGCGGTGCCTGGCTGCTCTTCATGGGCACCCGCGCGGTGGAGCGCCGCCGTGGCGGCACCCGAAAGGAGCGCAGGGCGGCCCGGGGCTCCTCGCAGGCCGACGCGGTGGCTCCGGCGGCCTCCGCACCCTCCCTGGGCCCGTCCACCCGTCCCGCGACCCGGCCTGCTGCCGCGCCCCGCGCGAAGAGCGGGGACGACTTCAGCGACATCGAGGCCATCCTGAAGAAGCACGGCATATGACGGCCGGACCGGACCGGGACTGAAACGACACAGAGTGAGCCAGGTCCGCCGGTAAGCGTTCAGGAGTCGTCGCGACTCGAAACAGACATCACGGAATTCGGCGAACTCCCTCTCATAACGGGCGTGTTGATCGCGCCGGGGGTCTCCGCTGCGTCATCATCGCGGCGAGATGCTGGACACGACACAGAGCGACGCCGCGCCGCCGAAGGACGAGCCGCGCGGGTGCCTTTTCGCCCTTTCCCAGCCACCGCTGATGATCTTCCTAGCGGTGATCGGGTGTCTGCTGCTCATGGCCTCGCTGCACGACCTGCTGATGCTGTGAGCCGTACTCGTGGTCCCCGACGTCACCCGCCGGGGGCCACGAACTCATCGATTCCTCCGAGCCGGGCCGGGCTGTGCTGTGCGTCAGCCCGCCGCTTCCTTGCGCCGCGCCCGGTACGCGGCCACGTGCAGCCTGTTCCCGCAGGTCCGGCTGTCGCAGTACCTGCGGGAGCGGTTCCGGGAGAGGTCGACGAAGGCGCGTCGGCAGTCGGGGGCCTCGCAGCGGCGCAGCCGCTCCTGCTCGCCGGCCACCACGAAGAACGCGAGCGCCATCCCGCAGTCGGCGGCGAGATGGTCGGCGACCGAGGCGCCCGGCGCGAAGTAGTGCACATGCCAGTCGTAGCCGTCGTGGTCCGTGAGCCGGGGTGTGGTGCCCGCCGCGGCGACCAGGTCGTTGATCAGCCCGGCGGCGGTCCGGGGATCCGGGGCCGAGAAGACCGCGGTGAACCGGCCGCGGATCTTGCGCACGGCGGAGAGGTCGAACTCCGACAGCACCCCGACATCGCTGATCTCGTGGTTTCGTACGAAATCCGCGAGCAGCGCGACATCCTGCAGTCCGTCCGGCGCCGCGGCGTCCTCCGGTGCGGTGTTCACCAGATCGACCACGGTGTCGAGGGCACACCGGGTGTCGTGGGTGATCAGCACGTTTCGCTCCCTGGCCTGGGGGTCGGGCGGGCGCCCGCCGATGCTGGCCGATGGTAGTGGCTTCCCGGAGGGCCGCCCCCTGTCTCTAGGAACGGGACGGCGCCCCGCGCGGTTCCCCGGATCACGGAGAGTCGCGCGAGCGGGCTCCACGCACACCGGCGCCGCCCCCGCGACGAATCGCGGCGACGGCGCCGGTGTGTGCCCTATTCGGTTGTCCAGGCCCGAGCCGTCTCCCCGAGTTCGGACGGCGCCGGGTGGCTTGATCGGGACCTCGCTAGCTCTCCGCCAGGATGTGCGACAGCTCCTGATCCAGGTCGAAGTGCCGGTGCTCCGTGCCAGGTGGCACGGCGGCGTCCGTCCGCTTCAGGAAGGACTCCAGGGCCCGCGCGGGAGCCTCCAGCAGGGCTTCGCCCTCGGGAGAGCTCAGTGCGATGCAGACGACGCCCTGACCGTGACTACGGGATGGCCAGACTCGGACGTCGCCGGTACCGGTGGGCCGATGGAGGCCCTCCGCGAGAAGGTCGCGGGCGAACACCCACTCGACGGTCTCCTCGGCTCCGGTGTGGAAGGTGGCGTGCACGGCGTAGGGGTCGGCCGTGTCGTACCGCAGGCCTGCGGGGACAGGCAGGGACGACTCGCTCGACACAACGAGGCGCAGGTGCAGCTCGCAGCTGACCGTGGTGTTCATAAGCGCCAGGGCCTTTCGCTCAGTGTGCGCTCGGGGATTCGCACGTCGGCGAAATCGACATGCCACCTACGGTGCCGTTGTAAACCCCTCTGAGTGTTTTGCGTGCCTTTACGTAACTCTTCCGGCCGAGAGCTCGATCGCTCCGCGGGGCCATTCCGGTGACTGGTTTCCCTCGGGTAGGGTTTGTCCGTATGAATACGGGGAGTGACGAGCCGGGTGAGGTTGTCGTGGCGCCGGACGAGGCGGCCGACGAGGCGCGAGCGGACGGGGCGCAGGGCGGGCAAGGGCTCGGTTCCAAGGCGCCGGAATTCATCAAGGCACGCCGTGCGCTGCATGTGAGCTGGCAGGTCGGCGTCTTCGTCATCGGCCTCGCGGTCGTGGCCGCCGGCATCGTCATGCTGCCGCTGCCGGGACCCGGCTGGGTCGTGATCTTCGGCGGCATGGCGATCTGGGCGACCGAGTTCGTCTGGGCCCAGCTCGTGCTCCGCTGGACGAAACGCAAGGTCACCGAGGCGGCACAGCGTGCGCTCGACCCCGAGGTGCGCCGCCGCAACATCATCCTGACCTCGGTCGGCCTGGTGATCGTCATCGCCCTTGGGGGCGTCTACGTCTGGAAGTTCGGCGTCGTGATGCCCTGGAAGATCAAGGACCAGTGACCCGCTGACAGCCTCCGGGTGCCTTTCCGCGCTGGTCGGAGGCACCCGCTGACATGGGGTAATGTTCTCCGTGCGCCCGGGCGATTAGCTCAGTGGGAGAGCGCTTCGTTCACACCGAAGAGGTCACTGGTTCGAACCCAGTATCGCCCACCCGGACCGACGGCCCGCCTGTGATCACACAGGCGGGCCGTCGTCGTTCACGCGTCGGCAGCGTGGGGCCAACTCCTCATCGCCCAGGCGTTTTTCGGCCGCTCGGCGCCCGGGTGTGGCAGGCCGCTTCCTGTTCGGCCGACCGGTCACGCGCGCCTCACCTGCGGTGTCCGTCCCGTCGCTCCGAAAACGCGCCCGGCGGCGCCGTCGTGGCGCTCAGCCGGGTCACAAGAAAATCCTGTCCGAATCATTGACGCACCCCGAGGGCCTCCGTACCTTGTGCCAGCAAGCGCTTACTTGAAACGATTCATGCAGGTGGCAACGACGCTACGGGGAGGGCCCATCATGGGAACCCGCACGAATGTTGAGAGGCGTACGGTCCTGAAGGCCGCCGGGGTCTCGGCGGCGACGCTGGGGTTGGCCGCGACGGGATGCGGCGGGAACGACGGGACGTCCGCGGACGGGACGGTGACGATCCGTTACTCGTGGTGGGGTGCCGAGGAGCGGGCGAAAAAGATCAATCAGTCGATCGCGCTCTTCGAGAAGAAGTATCCGAAGATCAAGGTGAAGACGGACTTTCAGGACTATCCCTCTTTCTGGGAGAAGTTCCAGACGCAGGCCGCGGGCGGAAATCCACCGGACGTATTCCAGAACGCTGTCGGATTTCTTCGGAAGTACGACAAGAGAGGCGTCCTGCTCGATCTCACATCACAGATCGACGCGGGGAATCTGAGCCTGGATCACTTCCGCGCGGGCGTCGTGAAGGTAGGCCAGGTCGACGGCAAGCAGCTCGGTGTTCCGGTCGGTTCGAACACCATGGCGCTGGTCATCGACAAGAAGGTCTACGCGAAGGCGGGCGTCGACCCCACGGCGGGCTGGACCTGGGACGAGTACTTCAAGGCCCTCAAGACGATCCACGACAAGACCGAAGTCCCCGGGGACACGGGCTACTTCAGCATCATGTACCTGTACGACCTCTACCTCCGGCAGAACGGCAAGGCGTTCTTCACCAAGGACGGGCTCGGTTTCCAGGAGTCGGATCTGACGGAGTGGTGGACGGACGGGTACGGCCGGGTGAAGGCCGGGATCGTCACCTCCCCGAAGGTCGTCGCCCAGGACACCCCCAAGTCCTCGCTCTCGGCCGGTCACGGCGCTTCGGAATTCACCTGGGACAACTTCACCGTCCGCTACACGGCGGAGGGCACCAGCGACTACGGCCTCGCGCCGATCCCCACCACCGACGGCAAGGACACCGGCCAGTACCTCGCGTCCCTGATGCTCAGCGGCTCCGCACGGACCAAGCACCCGAAGCAGGTCGCCCAGTTCATCAATTTCATGGTCCACGACCCCGCGGTCGGCAAGATCATGGGCTACGACCGGGGCATCCTGGCGACCACCGACCAGTACGACGCGTTCAAGCCGACCGACACGGTCCAGAAGGAGATCGCCCAGTACGAGGTGGACACCGCCAAGGCCGGTGTCCTCGGGACGATCACCCCGCACCCGTCCGGCGCCGACACCGCCGAGTCCGCCTTCCTCCGCATCGGCGGGGACATGGCGCTGGGCAAGACCAAGGTCGCCGACGCGGTGAAGCAGTTCTTCTCCGAGGCGCAGGCCGCCTTCTCCGCCTGATGGGAACCGCCGTGACGCTCGTCGACGACGCTCCGCCCGACACCCGGCAGCCCCGCTCCGCGCCCCCCGCCGCCAAGAAGCGGCGGGGGCGCCGCGAGAACCTCGCCGGCTACCTCTTCATGTCCCCGTGGATCGCCGGCTTCCTGCTGCTGACCGCCGGCCCCATGGTCGCCTCGCTCTACTTCGCGTTCACCGACTACAACCTCTTCGACAGCCCGAAGTGGATCGGCTTCGACAACTTCACCCGGATGTTCGACGACCCGCGGTGGCAGAAGTCGGTCGAGGTGACGGCGAAATACGTCGTCATCGGCACCCCGCTGAAACTGCTCCTCGCGCTCGGCGTCGCCATGCTGCTCGCGCAGAGCCGCCGGGGCCAGGCCCTGTACCGGGCCGCCTTCTACGCCCCCTCGCTCATCGGCGCGAGCGTCTCGATCGGCTTCGTCTGGCGGACGCTGTTCTCCGACGGCGCCGTGGTGGACCGTACGCAGTCCCTCTTCGGTTCCCATGTCGGCGGCTGGGTCGGCGACCCCGACTGGATCCTCTACTCCCTGGTCGCGCTCACCGTGTGGCAGTTCGGCGCGCCGATGGTCATCTTCCTCGCCGGGCTCAAGCAGGTACCGAGGGAGCTGTACGAAGCGGCCGCGATGGACGGGGCCGGGCCCTTCCGCCGGTTCTGGAACATCACGCTGCCGATGATCTCCCCGGTGCTGTTCTTCAACGTGCTCCTGGAGACCATCCACTCCTTCCAGATCTTCGGCTCCGCGTACGTCGTCTCCAACTCCCAGTGCGGACCGGCCGACGCCACGCTCGTCTACACCTGCTACCTCTACCAACAGGGCTTCAAGAACGCCCAGATGGGCTTCGCGTCGGCGATGGCCTGGATGCTGCTGCTCGCCGTGGCGCTCGTGACGGCCGTCCTCTTCTGGTCGCAGAAGAAGTGGGTGCACTACGAGGAGGACGCGCGATGAGTCACTCGATGAGGCGCCCGATGAGTGTCACCACCGCCACGAAGTCCCCGGGGCTGGGCCGCAGGCGCACCGGCTCGCTCGTCTGGCACGTCGGGGCGCTGGCCGTCCTCGCCGTCGTCCTCTACCCGGTCGTCTGGGTGATCGGCGCCTCGTTCAAGCCGAGCAAGGACGTCATCAACAGCCTGCAACTGTTCCCCGGGCACCCGATCCTCGCCAACTTCAAGGGCCTGGCCAAGGGCATCGCCGACATCTCGATCTGGACCTTCTTCCAGAACTCCCTCTTCTACGCACTCGGTTCGGTCGTCGGCATCCTCATCTCCTGCTCCCTTACGGCCTACGCCTTCGCCCGCATCCGGTTCGCCGGCCGCAACCTGCTCTTCTCCCTCATGATCGGCACGCTCCTGCTGCCTTACCACGTGCTGCTGATCCCGCAGTACGTGATGTTCCAGAAGCTCCAACTGGTCAACACCTACGTCCCGTTGCTGCTCGGCAAGTACCTGGCGACCGAGGCCTTCTTCGTCTTCCTCATGGTGCAGTTCATGCGCAACCTGCCGAAGGAACTGGACGAGGCCGCCCGGCTCGACGGCTGCGGACACCTGCGCATCTACTGGTCGATCGTGCTGCCGCTGTGCCGGCCCGCGCTCATCACCAGCGCGATCTTCACCTTCATCAACGCCTGGAACGACTTCATGGGCCCGCTGATCTACCTCAACGAGCCCGGGAAATACACGGTTTCGCTGGGCCTGATGATGTTCCGCGACTCAGACGGCGTGGCCGCGAACTACGGCGGCATGATCGCCATGTCCCTCGTCGCGCTGCTGCCGGTGCTGCTGTTCTTCCTCGCCTTCCAGCGGTACCTGATCGACGGTATGGCGACCTCCGGACTGAAGGGCTGAGACGGTGGCCGAAGCACGCGTGAAGGCACGCAGGGAGTCGGTCTTCGCCGAGCGGTTCGGCGTGTTCGCCGAATGTCTGCTCACCGGGGTGTGGATCGCCGTCGCGTCGGCGGGAATTGTCACCTATCCCGCCGCATTCGCCGCCGGAGCACGGCACTTGAGGCGCCGTACCGGTCATGTGGGCGGTGGCTGGCGGGAGTTCGTCGCGGACTTCCGGGCGGCAATGCGCGGCGGGTGGGTCGTCGGGCTCGCGGGGTGGGGTGCCGGGGCCGCCGTATGGGTGGATGTGCAGGCCGTGCGCGCCGGGCTGCCGGGAGGCCAACTCGTAGGTGCCGTCGGCGTCTTCGCGTTGCTCGGGACCGCCGTCGCCGGGATGCGTGCGGCGGCGGTGTGGGCGCCGGGGGACACCTGGCGGGCACTGCTCGCCGAGGCCGGTCGCCGTACGGTGCTCGACCCGGCCGGTTCCTTCCTGCTCGTCGGCGGGCTGGTCCTCGTCGGCTGTTCCGCCCTGCTCATCGCGCCGTTGGCGGTCCCCGTGCTGGGGGCCGTCGCCGCCGCGGCCGTCGCCGTGGAGGAGCGGTACCGGCACCGCTGACGGGCGGTGTCCTCGCACCAGGTCGGCGCGTTCCCGGCGCCGTACCTCTATCTGTCATGCCCCTGACCAGACGGACTTGAAGAAAGCTTCCCGCACGGAAAGGACAGGTCATGTCTCCCATTCCTCGCAGGTCCCTGCTCAAGGCGGCCGCCGTCGCCGGAGCCGCCGCGCAGTTCAGCTGGGCGCTGGGCGCGAAGGACGCCCAGGCCGCGCCCGGAGCCGCGGCGGCCGACGACGATCCGGTGATCCTCGACTGGCTGGAGGACGGCGGTCTGGGCGCCGCACCCGGCTCGACGGTCGGTGTGCCGTGGCCGATGGGCACCTATCAGGAGGACCAGACCTTCGGGCTGACGGACGCCGAGGGTACGGCCGTGCCCGTGCAGTCCTGGCCGATCGCCTACTGGCCCGACGGCTCCCTCAAGTGGACGGCCCACGCGGTCAGTTCGGGCTCCGGCAAGCTCACCCTCACCGCAGGGGACACGGCCGCCCCCGACAAGAAGGTCACCGTCGACAGGAGCGGCGGCACCATCGACGTCTCGACCGGGGTCATCACCGCGAAGATCGGCAAGAACGGTTCCACCCTCATCAAGTCGGTCTCGCGCGGCTCGACGGAGATCGCCAAGAACGGCCGGCTCGTCCTCATCCGCCAGCCCGAGATCGAGGACGAGGATCAGGGCGCGGTGAAGACCGAGCGCTTCGACGGCGTGATCGGCGAGGTCACCGTAGAGCAGGACGGCCCGGTCCGCGCCGTCGTGCGCATCGACGGCAAACACCGTAAGGGCGGCCGGAGTTGGCTGCCGTTCTCGATCCGCCTCTACTTCTACGCGGGCGCCGACTCCTTCCGCATGGTGCACACGATCACCTTCGACGGCACGGTGGAACCGGGCAAGGCGAGCGGCGACTTCATCCGCGGGCTCGGCGTCCGCTTCACCGTGCCGATGCGGGACGCGGCCTACGACCGCCACATCCGCATCGGTGGCGAGGGAACCGGCGTGCTGCGCGAGGCGGTTCAGGGCATCACGGGACTTCGCCGCGACCCGGGCGCGACCGTCCAGGCGGCCCAGTACGCGGGCCGGAAACTGGCCGATCCCTCCACCTGGGACCAGCGCGTCACGAGCCGCCTCCAGTACATCCCCAAGTGGGGCGACTACACCCTCTCCCAGCTCTCCGCCGACGGCTTCACGCTCCGCAAGCGCACCACGAAGGGCTACGGCTGGATCCCCGCCGGCGGTGGCGGACACGCCTCCGGATTCGGGTACGTCGGCGGGGCGAGCGGCGGATTCTCCTTCGGGCTGCGGGACTTCTGGGAGAAGTTCCCGGCACAGCTCGACATCCGCGACGCCCACACCGACGAGGCCGAGGTCACCCTCTGGCTCTGGTCGCCCGAGGCCCAGCCGATGGACCTGCGCTTCTACCACGAAGGCATGGGCCAGGACACCTACGCCAAGCAGCTCGAAGGTTTGGAGATCACCTACGAGGACTACGAACCCGAGTTCGGCACCCCGTACGGCATCGCCCGCACCTCCGAACTCCTCTTCTGGGTCAACGAGTTCACTCCGACACCCGAGACCCTCGCCCAACAGGTCGCAGCGGTACGGGTGTTGCCCCAACTGGCCGCCCCGCCCCAGCAGTTGATCAAGTCCAAGGTCTTCGGACCCGGCCTCTACTCCGAGCCCGACCGCTCCACCACCGCCAAGGCGAAGATCGAGGACCACCTCGACTTCCTCTTCACCTATTACAAGGACCAGGTGGCGCAACGCCGTTGGTACGGCTTCTGGGACTACGGCGACTTCATGCACTCCTACGACACCGTGCGCCACCAGTGGCGGTACGACATCGGCGGCTACGCCTGGGACAACTCGGAGCTGTCGCCGGACATCTGGCTCTGGTTCGCGTACATCCGCTCGGGCCGCTCGGACATCTTCCGCTTCGCCGAGGCACTCACCCGGCACACCGGCGAGGTCGACGTCTACCACCTCGGCGAGTGGGCCGGCCTGGGCACCCGGCACGGTATCCAGCACTACGCCGACAGCGCCAAGCAGCAGCGCATCGCCAACACGACCTACCGGCGCTACTACTACTTCCTCACCGCTGATGAACGCGTCGGCGACCTCATGGCCGCCAACGTCGACTCCGACGAGACGTTCCTCGTCCTCGACCCCATCCGCAAGATCCGCACAGCGCCGTACACCCCCGACCGGCACGCCCTGTCGATCGGATTCGGCACGGACTGGAGCGGGTTGGTGTCGGCGTGGCTCACCGAGTGGGAGCGCAGGGGCCCCAAGTGGGAGAAGGCCAAGGCGCGCGTCCTGTCGACCATGGAGACAATCGCCGCCCAGCCCAACGGATTTGTGCAGGGGAGCGGGCTGTACGACCTCGACACCGGCAAGTTCGCCGTCGCCTCCGCGCCGGTGGTCTCCGTCTCGCATCTCTCGGCCGTCTTCGGCCTCAACGAGCTGTGCGCGGAGCTCATCTACCTCGTCGACATTCCCAAGTTCAAGGAGGTGTACATGGATTACTGCCGCTACTTCAACGCCTCCAAGACGGAACAGGCGGCACGCTACGGCTCCAACTTCGGCACCCTGCTGCTCTTCCAGGGCCATTCACGCCTCGACGCCTACGCCGCCGTACAACTCGACGACGCGACACTCGCCAAGCGGGCGTGGACGAAGTTCTACGGTTCCGACGGCTACATGGAGTCGTCCCCGTGGAAGACCGAGCCGCTGACCGGACCGGTGACGCTGGTCCCGGGCAGCGAGGCCGCGTGGGTGTCCTCGAACGACACCGCGCTGTACGGCCTCGCCGCCATCGAGAACCTGGCACTGCTCGGCGACAAGATGCCCTAATACAGGGCTAGTTCATCCTCCCCAGCACGTCCCGCACCCGCCGGGCGTCCCGGATCCGCTGCTCGTACGTCGCGCCGAGTGCGAGCAGCAGGGCTCCGGCGAGGGCGGGCGGCGCCCAGCGCGGGAGGGCACCGACGGCCTGGGCGATGTACGGGGCGAGTTCGTGCAGCGTGTCCAGTACGAGGGTGGCGCCGCCGAGGAGGAGCGGTGCCTGGAGGCGGTGGCGTGCGCCGATCAGGGTGACCAGCAGCGCGGCCGTGCCCAGCAGGAGCGGGCGGGTCCAGTGGGCGTCGGCCCAGGCCGCGAGGAGGCTCGGGGCGAGGGTGGCGGCGAGTCCGGGGCCGTACGCCGTCCAGGACGAGGTGCTCGGCTCGCGGCGCCTGCGCAACGCGCCCACCAGCAGCGCCGGGACGGTCACCGCCAGCGTGTACGCCTCGGGGCTGCCGACGTCCCATGCGGACAGGCGTACCCAGGTGGCGAGGATGAAGAGGACGGCGGCCGCGTAGCCGACGGTCCTGCGCTCGGGCCGTAGCGCCGTGCCCGCCGCGATCACTCCGCAGAGGGACAACACCAGGGCCAGCATGGGCAGTTCGGCGCCCGCGAGGCCGATCGCCAGCACGCTCGCGACGGCGCCCGAGATCTCGACCACCAGCGTCGTCACCGGATCGGTGAGGCGCGCGGCGAGCAGCGCGGCCGTCACCGGTACGGCGAGCACCAGCAACGCGGTGTGCTGCGGCTGCCAGTCGAGGGCCGCACCGACCGCGCAGGCCAGGGCAGTCGCGTACCCCAGGGAGAAGCCCGCGGTGACCGGTGCGAGGCGCCCGCGCCAGGCCGCGCCCGCCGACAGGGCGGTCAGTGAGGCGAGTACGGCGAGCGTGGCCGGTTCGGAGGCCAGCGAGAGGGCGGCGAGGCTGAGGGAGGTGAACAGGGCGAGGGCGGTGGCGATGCGGTGCGTGAGCGAGAGCAGGGCCACCACGACGAGCCCGTCCACCAACAGGCCGACAGCGTACGGAAGTTGCAGTGCGGTCGGGATGATCATCGCTGTCGTCCACACCAGGGACAGGGCGGCGGCGCGGGCCCGGGGCCGCCACACGGTGCTGCGAACCGCGAACGCGAGTACTCCGGCGACCGCGACGAGCACCAAGGGAGCGGTGGTCTCGTGCGCGGGCCACGCGATGTCCACCGTCACCGCGGCACGCGCGTCGTCCGGCGCGCCGGACCAGACGCGGGAGAGCCACGCGGCCGGGCCGAACAGGGTGGTGACGACGGCCGGCAGGGTCAACAGCAGCGCGATCCCTTGTACGCCGACGGAGGCCAGGCCGAGACCGCGGCGCACCGGCTCGGGCAGCGAGCCCCGTACGAGCGCCAACAGGCCCATCCCACAGGCCAGATAGCCCAGAACCGCCCAGTCGTAGGGCAACGGCACCCGCAGCACGCCACCGAGCGCGGCGACCACGAGCAGGCCGCCCGTCGTGGCCGCACCCGTCCGCAGCCCCGGGCTCGGGACGAGCCACGCGGCGGCGAACACGCCCGCCGCGGCGAGGACCAGGAGAGCCGTCGCACGGGCGGTGGCGCCCGGACCGGCCGCGGACAAGGAGATCAGGCCGGCCGTCAGCACGCCCAGGCCGCCCAGACCGAACGCACCGCCCACGGCGACGAAACGAACGGCCTTCGGGGAGACCCGGAGCGCGATCATCATGTCCATCGCGGCGGTCACCAGCATCGCGGCCGTGACCGTGTGCGCGCCTCCACCGGCCGCTACCACCCAGAGGATCAAGGGGAGTTGGGCGACCACGAGCGCCGAGGGAAGAGGCAGGAGAAGGGTGCGCGCGGTGGTCGGTTCCCCGCGGGTGACGGCCGGGCTCGGGAGCGCCGCCATGCCGATGCCGTACGCCGTCCACAGCGCGGCCAGCAGGGTCGTCGCCGCTGCCGCGAACGTCGCGCCGTCCCCGTCCGGGAAGGCGACCTCGTGCAGCGCGTACGTGTCCAGCACCGTCAGGACCAGGCCGAGACCCGCGAGCGACTCGGCCGTGGAGCGCAGGCCCCGGCGCAGCAGCGCGACCGGCGCGCCGAGCGTCGCCAGGGTCACCGCGCCGAGCACGAGGGCCCGGCCCGCGATCCCCATGCTCCCCCAACTGACCAGCGTGAACGCGATCGCCGCGAGGGTGAGCAGGGCGGCGCCGAGCAGGAGCAGCACGTTCTGCACGCTCGGCGCGGTGGCCTCACGCCGGGGCGGTGCGGCGGACGGCGGTGTCACGGGCGCGGGCCAGGCCGGCTGGAGCACGGTCAGCAGCCAGGCGCGCCGGTGCAGCAACTGCGCGCGGCGGGCGTCCAGTTGGTGCAGCTCGGCGTCCAGGATCCGCAACTCGACGGCCGGAGGCGGGATGTGGGTCATGTCTCGGAGTGTGCTGCCCGTCACGCCGTACGACATGAGCGCACGTACTCAAAACGTACTCAGGTATCGGGAGACGGCCCCCTGAGCGGGCAGACTCCCGCCATGGACTGGACCCATTACCGCTTCCGCGCCCGGTGGTCCCTGCCCGCGCCGCCCGCCGTCGTGTACCCGGTCCTGGAACGGGCCGAGGATTATCCCCGCTGGTGGCCGCAGGTGCGCGAGGTCGACCGGATCGACGACACGACCGGCGTCATCCACATCCGCGCGAGCCTGCCGTACGTCCTGACCTTCACCGCGCGCGAAGTGCGGCGCGATCCGGACGCCGGGGTGCTGGAGATCGCGATGACCGGCGATCTGGTGGGCTGGGCGCGGTGGACGCTCACGGCCGACGGCTCCGGCACGCTCGCCCGCTACGACCAGGAGGTCGACCTGAACCGGCCGTCGCTCAGGCGGTTCGCCGTACCCGGGCGGCCGGTGTTCCGCCTCAACCACGCGCTGATGATGCGGGCCGGACGACGCGGGCTCCGCGCACACCTGGCGGCGGTCTGACCGAAGCGGTTTGAAGGAAACCGGCGGGGGCCTGTATTGTTCGGTGCGTTCCCGGGCGATTAGCTCAGTGGGAGAGCGCTTCGTTCACACCGAAGAGGTCACTGGTTCGAACCCAGTATCGCCCACCGGGAAAGGCCGGTCCGCAGCAGCGGACCGGCTTTTTGCTGTCCCTGTACGGCTGTTCGGCCCGTGCGGCTATGCGGCCTCCGCCGTCAGGTCCGGGCGCAGTGGCCACGACTGGTCCACCGATTCCGGGGTGCCGCTGCGGGCGAACCAGGCCTGGAGACCGCGTGCTTGGGCCGCGTGCCACGTCGACTGCAGGGTGTGCAGCTCGGCGGGGGACAGGCGTTCCAGACGGGTCGCGAAGCGGCGGCCCAGGGCGCGTACGACCTCCAGGGAGGCCAGTGCGTCCGCGCCCGCGTCGTGCGCGCCGTCCAGCGTGACGCCGTAGTGCGCGCACAGGTCGGTGAGGGTGCGGCGGCCCTTGCGGTAGCGGTCCAGGTGTTTGTCCAGGACCCGGGGATCCATGACCCGCAGCGCCGTCGACTCGAACCAGTGGTCCAGCGTGCACGCGCGGTGGCGGCGCAGCTCGCGGTCCAGCAGGGTCAGGTCGAACGGTGCGTTCATGACCACCAACGGGCGTCCCATCGCTGCCTGTTCGGCCAGCTCGTCGGCTATCTCGTGCATCACCGGCGCGGGCCAGCGGCCGTTGCGCTGAAGATGCTCGTCCGTCAGTCCATGGATCGCCGTCGCCCCGGCGGGCACCGGCACCCCCGGGTTCACCAGCCACCGGGTCACCCGGGGACGGGTACCGGGGGCGTCCTGGACGACCACGGCGGCCGACACGATCCGGTCGGTCTCCACATCCACGCCCGTGGTCTCCGTGTCGAACGCGGCCAACGGGCCCTCGTACCAGCACGTCATACGTACACAACTCCTCGTTCACCCACGGCAGCTGACGTACCGTCTTCTGCCTGTTTGGTGATACCCGGGCTGTTTGCGCCATACGCCGGAAGGAGACAACAGGAGTACGGGTCTTTGCAGTTCAGCGACCCGGCACCGGGATACACCTGAACTCGGAAGGCTGTTGGCCATGGTGATAGCGCAGCCCGAGCGGGGCGGGCTGCTGCCCGAACGGACGGCACCCCAGCGCGGATCGCTCGCCACCACCGCCTGCATGGAGACTCTGCAGGTGGGCTATCTGCACGCCGTCGCCGCCGCGGCAGGCTGCTCGCTGTCGCAACCCTTTCCGGACAACGGCATCGACTGGCACGTCAGTCACGGCTCGCCCGGGCACACGGTGGACGACGAGGTCACGATAAAAGTGCAGCTCAAGTGCACCTATCAGATCCCGCCGAATCCGCCGGGACGTTCCTTCTCCTTCACGCTCGACAACGACCATCTGCGCAAGCTCGCCCGCACACCGGTCTCGGTGCACAAGATCCTGGTCGTGATGCTCGTCCCGCGTTCCCAGGACGACTGGCTGCGCGCCAGCCACGACCGGCTCGACCTGCGGCACTGCTGCTACTGGGTCAACCTCGCCGGCCACGCGATCACCGGCAGGACCCGGACCACCGTGCGCATACCGACCTCGCGCATCTTCGACGACCGGGCGCTGTGCGAGATCATGACGCGGGTCGGGACGGGAGGCAGGCCATGAGGCACCGTTCGGTCGAGGAACACCTGCGGGCGGTACGACCGCATCCCGACGACCACGCCGACGACGCGTCCTGGGACCGCGCTCCCGAACCCGGCGAGGTCGACCCCGCCGTCCTCGGCGCCCTGCTGCGCCGGCACGGCTGGCAGCGGCGCGGCGGAGCCGCCGGACGGTACGGCCGCTGGACCCCACCCGGGCCCGGCGGCTCGGGGACCAGCCTGCTGGTCCCCGAGAGCCGGGCCTTCCCCGACAGCGACGATCTTCTCGGCGAGGCGCTCATCGCGCTCGCCCGCAGCAACACCCCCTCCGCCCGCGAGGTCCTCGTCGGCCTCGCCGTATCGAGCGACGAGATCCGCTGGTGGCGCGACATCCCGACCGGACCGGCAGGCGCCGCGCCCTGGACCGTCGAGGAACAACTCCGCGCCGCCGCCCGCCAGATGCTGCTCGCCGCCGCACTCGCCACACGCGCGCGTGCGGGCTACTACGGCGCCCGCCACCGCCGCCCGGCCGCCGCGTCCCTGGACCACGTCCTCGTCGGCTCCGCGCCCGGCGGCCGCCAGCTCACCGCGTTCGTCCCCGTCGACACCGGCCGCGCCCTCGCCGTACGCCTCCACCAGGCCCTGTACGCCACCCGCGAGGCCATCGACTACGAGCGGGCCACCGGCGGCATGGACGCCTTCGACGGGGCCGTGGAGGCGGGAGTCAGCCGGGAGTTGACCGAGGCCGTCGTCGTGCTCGTGCGTGGCACCGAGGGCGCGCGCATCGCCGTCGAGTGGGCGCCCGGCGCGGGGGTCCCCGAGGGCTGCGCCGCCCCCGCCGAGGCCGTCGAGTTCTCGCCCGGGGACCTGCCCGTGCTGCGCGCGGCCGGGGCCCGTTATCTGCGCGAGGAACCTGCCATGCCCGTGCGCATCACCGGCTCGGTGGTGCGGATGCGCAGGTCGGGGCCGCGCGGCGAGGGCACCGTACGGATGCAGGTGATCGCCGGCGCCGAGGTCGGGCACGTCCGGATGACGCTGGACGAGGAGTCGTACCGGATAGCCGGGCACGCCCATCTCGTCGGGCTGCCGGTGCGGGTGCACGGGCGGCTGGAGAGCCGGGGCGGGTTCCGTCGGCTCACCGGCGCCTCCGGGGTCGTACCCGTGCAGGTGGACGAGGCGGAGCGGGACCGGTTGATGAAGTCCCTCCAGGAGAATCTCGACTTCTTCGAGGAGGCGTGCAGCGGGGAGGAGGGCTGAGCCGGGGGAGTGGGGCGACTGTTTCGCGGTGGGCCCCTTAGGGTCGGTACGATCCCCTATTGCGCGCGCTCACGGTATGGCGCCGCATCCACCCTGTAGTCAGGAGAGACCCGTGTCAGACGTCCGTGTGATCATCCAACGCGATTCCGAGCGGGAAGAGCGCACGGTGACGACGGGCACCACGGCCGCGGAGCTCTTCGCCGGCGAGCGCTCGATCATCGCCGCGCGCGTGGCCGGGGAGCTCAAGGACCTGGCGTACGAGGTGAAGGACGGGGAGGAGGTCGAGCCCGTCGAGATCTCCTCCACCGACGGCCTGAACATCCTGCGCCACTCCACCGCGCACGTCATGGCGCAGGCCGTGCAGGAGCTGTTCCCCGAGGCCAAGCTGGGCATCGGCCCGCCGGTCAAGGACGGCTTCTACTACGACTTCGACGTCGAGCGGCCGTTCACGCCCGAGGATCTCAAGGCCATCGAGAAGAAGATGCAGGAGATCCAGAAGCGCGGGCAGAAGTTCTCCCGTCGCGTGGTCACCGACGAGGACGCCCGCGAAGAGCTGGCGAACGAGCCGTACAAGCTCGAACTGATCGGTATCAAGGGTTCCGCGTCGACCGACGACGGCGCGGACGTCGAGGTCGGCGGCGGCGAGCTGACGATCTACGACAACCTCGACGCCAAGACCGGCGACCTGTGCTGGAAGGACCTCTGCCGAGGCCCGCACCTGCCCACCACGCGCAACATCCCGGCGTTCAAGCTGATGCGCAACGCGGCCGCCTACTGGCGCGGCAGCGAGAAGAACCCCATGCTCCAGCGCATCTACGGCACCGCCTGGCCCTCCAAGGAGGAGCTGAAGGCGCACCTCGACTTCCTGGTCGAGGCCGAGAAGCGCGACCACCGCAAGCTGGGCAGCGAGCTCGACCTGTTCTCCATCCCGGAGCAGATCGGCTCCGGCCTCGCCGTCTTCCACCCCAAGGGCGGTGTCGTCCGCCGGGTCATGGAGGACTACTCGCGGCGCCGCCACGAGGAGGAGGGCTACGAGTTCGTCTACACCCCGCACGCGACGAAGGGGAAGCTCTTCGAGACGTCCGGGCACCTGGACTGGTACGCCGACGGCATGTACCCGCCCATGCAGCTCGACGAGGGCGTGGACTACTACCTCAAGCCCATGAACTGCCCGATGCACAACCTGATCTTCGACGCGCGTGGCCGCTCGTACCGTGAACTGCCGCTGCGCCTCTTCGAGTTCGGGACCGTGTACCGGTACGAGAAGTCGGGCGTCGTGCACGGTCTGACCCGCGCGCGCGGCTTCACGCAGGACGACGCGCACATCTACTGCACCCGCGAGCAGATGGCCGACGAGCTGGACAAGACGCTCACGTTCGTCCTCAACCTGCTGCGGGACTACGGCCTGACGGACTTCTACCTGGAACTGTCCACCAAGGACCCGGAGAAGTTCGTCGGCTCGGACGAGGTCTGGGAAGAGGCCACCGAGACGCTGCGCCAGGTCGCCGAGAAGCAGGGGCTGCCGCTGGTGCCCGACCCGGGTGGCGCCGCGTTCTACGGTCCGAAGATCTCCGTCCAGACGAAGGACGCGATCGGGCGGACCTGGCAGATGTCCACCGTCCAGCTGGACTTCAACCTGCCGGAGCGGTTCGACCTGGAGTACACGGGTCCCGACGGGTCCAAGCAGCGGCCGGTCATGATCCACCGTGCGCTGTTCGGTTCCATCGAGCGGTTCTTCGCGGTGCTCCTTGAGCACTACGCGGGTGCGTTCCCGGCGTGGCTGGCGCCGGTGCAGGCGGTCGGGATCCCGATCGGGGACGGGCATGTCGAGTACCTGGAGAAGTTCGCCGTAGCGGCCAAGAAGAAGGGGCTGCGCGTCGAGGTCGACTCGTCCTCGGACCGGATGCAGAAGAAGATCCGCAACGCGCAGAAGCAGAAGGTGCCGTTCATGGTCATCGTCGGCGACGAGGACATGAACGCGGGGACGGTGTCCTTCCGTTACCGCGACGGCTCGCAGGAGAACGGCATCGCGTTCGACGCGGCCATCGCGAAGATCGAGCAGGTCGTGGCGGACAGGGCGCAGGTCTGAGTCTGCTGTCGCAGGTCTGAGTCTGCTGTTGTTCGGGAGGCCCTCGGGGAGTTCAGATCCCCGGGGGCCTCTCGTCGTCCTCCCGCGTGAAGACCTGGAGCAGCCAGGAGGCGAAGGTCCCCGTGACCGCGCCGAGCAGGGCCAGGCCGATGGCCATCATGCCCACGGCGATGAGGCGGCCGAGCGGGGTGACCGGAGCCACGTCGCCGTAGCCGACGGTCGCGAAGGTCGCGCAGGTCCACCACACGGCGTCGCCGAACGTCCTTATCGTCGCGCCCGGGGCCGCGTGTTCCTCGTAGTAGACGGAGAGGGCGCCGGCGAAGCCCAGCAGGACGGTGGACAGGCCGGCGTAGACCATCACGCGCGCGTGCAGGGCGAGTCGGGGCTGTCCGTGCCGTCGCTGGACGGCCTCGTAGACCCTGACGACCCGCAGCGGTCGCAGCAGGGGCAGGAGCAGGACCAGGGTGTCCAGCCAGTGCGTGCGGACGAAGCGCAGCCGCTGCCCGCTCAGCCGCCAGCGGACCGCGTAGTCGACGGCGAAGAGCGCCCAGGCGGCGAACAGCACGGCGAGGCAGAGGTCCCGCCAGGTGTCCGGGAGGCCGTGGGCCAGGATGCGGACCGCGTACGCGGCGAGGAAGACCATCGACGCCACGGCGAGGGGGACCTCCGTGCGCTGCTCCCAGCGGGCCTTGCGGCTGTCGTCGTCCATCGGCCCAGCTTGGCGCGGGAGGGGTTTCGCGCAACCCCGGCGACACGCCGCGAACGGGCGAAGCCATATGCTTCCTTGCATGACGAGTGAGCCGGAGCAGCAGATCGGAGTGGGCACGCCGGACGCGTTCCAGCGCCTCTGGACGCCCCACCGGATGGCCTACATCCAGGGTGAGAACAAGCCGACCGGCCCCGGTGCCGACGACGGTTGCCCCTTCTGCTCGATTCCGGCGAAATCGGACGAGGACGGGCTGATCGTCAGGCGTGGTGAGCTGGTGTACGGGGTGCTCAATCTGTACCCGTACAACGGCGGCCATCTGATGGTCGTGCCCTACCGTCACGTCGCGGACTACACCGACCTGACGGACGCCGAGACCGTGGAGCTGGCCGCGCTCACCAAGCAGGCGATGACGGCCCTGCGTACCGCGTCCGGCGCGCACGGCTTCAACATCGGCATGAACCAGGGGAGCGTGGCGGGCGCGGGTATCGCCGCCCACCTGCACCAGCACATCGTCCCGCGCTGGGGCGGCGACACGAACTTCATGCCGGTGGTCGGCCACACGAAGGTGCTGCCCCAACTCCTCGCGGACACGCGGAAGATGCTCGCGGACGCGTGGCCCACGGCGTGAGCCACGCGGCGCCCTGCGGGGACGCTTACGCGTCGTAGAGGTCTGCTTTCCTCGGTGACGCGTCCTGCACGCTCGTGCTGAGGAACGACGAGCGGTTGCCGAACTTCTCCGTGTCCACGCCGTTCTCCTCCAGGACGCGGATCGCCGCGGCGTGGACCACGCGCAGGACCGGTGTCGCGGCGCGCAGCGCGTCGTCCGCCATGAAGCGGTGGCGCCAGGGCTGGTCGGCCCAGGCGTGCCGCAGGCCGAACGGCTCGGGCAGGGATATGGAACCGCCGAGCCAGTTCAGCAGCGGCGGGTACCAGGTGATCGGGGCGCGGACGGCGAGGCGTACGACCTCGTCGGCGGGGACGAGCGGGAGCTTGACCTTGCGGGTCTCCCAGGGCTTGAGGGTCTTCTGGACGTCCTTCGAGGGGGCCTCGGGCTTGCCGGTGAACAGCGAGTTCACGGGGCCCAGGGCGTGCCCGGTGATCTCGATGCGCAGCGTCTTGTGCAGCACGGTGACCGTGATCATCATGGTGATGATCAACTGTCCTTCCCAGAGCGTCCATTGGACGCCCAGGTAGTGGCGGTCGCCGGCGCCGAACTGCTGCTTGTTGCAGATGTCCTGTATCGCGTGCGTCTTGACCTGGTACGCGTCGACGTCCGTGCCCTCGGGCCGGGACACGGCCTTGGCACCCTCGCCGATCGGCGTGACGACCCAGTGGCGTATGGACGCCTTGGGGAAGCCGCCGGTGTTGATGGTGTTCCGCTCCAGCATGCGCAGGTCGTCATGGATGTTGCGGATGACGTCCCAGCTGCGGAAGGGGTGGATCTCCCGGGCGGCGTCCCGCGCGATCAGGTCCTCGGCGAGCTGCCAGCTGCCCCAGCGGGTGCCCATGCCGAGGATGCCCTTGGGGCCGGCGTAGAAGATCGAGTTGGACTGCTGCTCGGCGCTGAGCTTGGCGAGGGACTGGCGGAGCTGCTCGGCCTGGGTCTCCCCGGGGCTGGTCGGCACCGCCTCGGGGACCTTGGCGCCGACGCTGCTGCCCGACAGCAGGCTGTCCCAGCGCCCGCGCAGGTCCTTCGCGGTGTTCTCGCAGACCTGCTTGGCCCACAGCCAGCCGACCACCGGGAGGACGACGCACGCGCGTGCGTACCAGGCCCAGAAGCCGGTGAACGGCATCTTGATCAGGAAGATCACGGCGACGGCGCCCACGGCCACCAGCAGGGTCGTGGCGATCGCGCCGGCCCTCTTGTTGGTCTGGGTGCGCTTGTCGACCATGCTGCGCAGCTGGAAGATCAGCAGCCAGACGACGAGCCCGGGCAGGAAGAGCAGGCCGCACAGCACCATGATCATGGACAGCCTGTTGTCCCGCGCCCGGCGGATGTTGTTGGCGGCCAGGGCATGCTCGACGACGGCCTGCGGTTCGGTGCCGAACGACTGGATCAGCGGCTTGCGCCCCTGGCCGAGCATGCGGGCCACCAGGGCTCCGGAGAACGCCTCACCCAGGTTCGGGCGGAAGATCGTCGCCCACTTGCGGCCGTCGTTGACGGCCGTCTGGTGCCATTCGTTGTCGGCCTTCTTGATGTCGCCCACCGGGTTGTCCCGGTAGGCCGCCGAGGCCAGCGCGTAGGTCGCCGTCTGCCCCTCGTCGCCGGTACGCGGCACCTGTGGTCCGAAGATGTCCGCGTAACCGCTGTCAACGGTCATTCCCGCCCCCCGATCGCCGCTGTTCCCGCTTCTGCGGCTTTCCCGACTTCCTTGCTCCGCACACCTGTTGATCAGGTCATCAGCGTATCGGCAGCCACTGACATTCGTCAGCGGACGACCGAAGCCCCTCTTTTTGGCTCGTTCGCCTCCCGGGCGCTCTCAGCCGGTGTCGAGTGCCCGACCGTGCTCAGCCCTTCGGGCCTCCGCGCGCTCGACCTCTCGACACCGGCGCGCCCGTACGGCTCACTCGCGCCGCTGACCCGGAGGAAAGTGTTCCGTTTAAGCCACTTGTGGGCCGTCGCACGCCACAAGTGAGCCGTTCGGCATCAACTGCTAGGCGTCGCCCGCCTCTTCACGGATCCGCTCGGCGATCTGCGCAGGCATCGGCTCATGGCGGGCGTACGTGCGGTTGAAGCGCGCGGTGCCGTGCGAGAGGGAGCGGAGGTCGACGGCGTAGCGGCCGATCTCGATCTCCGGCACCTCGGCCCGGATGAGCGTGCGCCCACCGGTCGTCTGCTCGGTGCCGAGCACCCGGCCGCGCCGCCCGGACAGGTCGCTCATCACGGCGCCCACGTAGTCGTCGCCGACCAGCACGGTCACCTCGGCCACCGGTTCCAGGAGATGGATCCTCGCGTCGATCGCGGCCTCCCGCAGGGCCAGCGCGCCGGCCGTCTGGAACGCGGCGTCCGAGGAGTCCACCGAGTGCGCCTTGCCGTCCAGGAGCGTGATCCGTACGTCGAGAAGCGGATGCCCGGCGGCAACTCCCCTGGCGGCCTGGGCCCTTACGCCCTTCTCCACCGACGGGATGAACTGCCGGGGCACCGCACCGCCGATGACCTTGTCCACGAACTCGATGCCCGTGCCGCCCGGCAGCGGTTCGACCTCGATCTCGCAGATCGCGAACTGCCCGTGCCCGCCCGACTGTTTGACGTGCCGGCCGCGCCCCTGCGCCTTGGCGGCGAACGTCTCCCGTAGGGAGACCTTGTGCGGCACGAGGTCGACCTGGACGCCGTAGCGACTGCGCAGCCGTTCCAGGGCGACGTCCGCGTGGGCCTCGCCGAGGCACCACAGGACGACCTGGTGGGTGTCCTGGTTCTGTTCCAGGCGCATGGTCGGGTCCTCGGCGACGAGCCTGCTCAGGCCCTGCGAGAGCTTGTCCTCGTCCGCCTTGCTGTGCGCCTGGATGGCGAGCGGCAGCAGCGGGTCGGGCATCTCCCAGGGCTCCATGAGCAGCGGGTCGTCCTTGGCCGAAAGCGTGTCCCCGGTCTCCGCGCGGCCCAGCTTCGCCACGCACGCGAGGTCGCCCGCGATGCAGTGCGTGAGCGCCCGCTGCTGTTTGCCGAAGGGCGCGGACAGGGAGCCGACGCGTTCGTCGACGTCGTGGTCCTCGTGCCCGCGGTCGGCGAGCCCGTGCCCGGAGACATGGACGGTCGCGTCGGGCCGCAGCGTCCCGGAGAAGACGCGGACCAAGGAGACCCGGCCGACGTACGGGTCGGAGGCGGTCTTCACGACCTCGGCGACCAGCGGCCCGTTCGGGTCGCACGGCTTGAGCTCCCGCGCCCTGCCGTCGACCGTGGTGACCCCGGGCGCCGCGCGCTCCAGCGGGGTCGGGAAGCCGCCCGTGATCAGCTCCAGCAGCTCGACCGTGCCGAGGCCCTGCCGGGCGCCCTCGGCGGCGGGAGCGGCCGCCAGAACGGGGAAGAAGACCCCGCGCGCGACGGCCCGCTCCAGGTCGCCGATGAGCGTCTTGACGTCGATGTCCTCGCCGCCGAGATAGCGGTCCATGAGGGTCTCGTCCTCGCTCTCCGCGATGATCCCCTCGATGAGCCGGTTGCGGGCCTCCTCGATCCGCGGCAGCTGCTCGGGCCCGGGCTCGGACTCCTTGCGCTCCCCGGACGCGTAGTCGAACACCTTCTGCGACAGCAGCCCGACCAGACCGGCCACGGGCGCGTGCCCGTCCGGCCCCGGCGCGCCGTGCAGCGGCAGATACAGCGGGAGTACGGCGTCGGGGTCGTCCGCGCCGAACGCCTCCGCGCAGTTTCGGGTCATCCCCTCGAAGTCCGCGCGCGCGGACTCCAGATGCGTGATGACGATGGCGCGCGGCATGCCGACCGCCGCGCACTCCTCCCACACCATGCGGGTCGAGCCGTCCACGCCGTCGGAGGCCGAGACGACGAAGAGGGCCGCGTCCGCCGCTCGCAGACCGGCCCTCAACTCCCCGACGAAATCGGCGTATCCGGGAGTATCGAGAAGATTGACCTTGTACCCGTCCCACTCGACGGGCACCAGGGAGAGCTGCACCGAGCGCTGCTGCCGGTGCTCGATCTCGTCGTAGTCGGAGACGGTGCCGCCGTCCTCCACGCGGCCCGCCCTGTTCACCGCCCCCGCGGTCAGCGCGAGGGCCTCCACCAGAGTCGTCTTGCCCGATCCGGAGTGGCCGACCAGCACCACATTCCGTACGGACGCGGGGTGGTCGGCCGCTGTAGCCCTGCCGGCGGCTCCGGGGTGTGCGTTCGCCTTGTCGCCCATGGCCTTGCCTCCCGTACACGGTGAGGTCACTGTGGGCGCGGACACACGCAGCCGCGTGCGGTGGCGGCTCCGATGACGCCCGCGGTGCTTCGAGCTTTCCACTCCCGTCACGGTGCGTCCATACAGCGGACGCGATCCGGCCGTGACACCGATGGCATCGCGTCGTGCTGAGAGCCATTCGAAACATGGGCACGCGGGTGCCCGGCCGTCGCCCACGCGTGCGCGTGGCTACGATGGGCCAGCCGGTGGCCAGCAGGGGCCGCGCGGCGACACCGACCCTCGGGAAGGCCATGCTGAACAAGTACGCGCGTGCATTCTTCACGCGTGTCCTCACGCCGTTCGCCGCGTTTCTGATCCGCCGGGGCGTCAGCCCCGACACGGTCACCCTCCTCGGTACCGCCGGAGTGGTCGCGGGCGCGCTGGTCTTCTATCCCATGGGCGAGTTCTTCTGGGGCACGGTCGTGATCACGCTGTTCGTGTTCTCCGACCTCGTCGATGGCAACATGGCCCGCCAGCTGGGCCGCTCCAGCCGCTGGGGCGCCTTCCTCGACTCCACGCTCGACCGGGTGGCCGACAGCGCGGTCTTCGGCGGACTGGCCCTCTGGTACGCGGGCGGCGGCGACAACATCGCCCTTTGCGCCGTCTCGATCTTCTGCCTGGCCAGCGGCCAGGTGGTGTCGTACACCAAGGCGCGCGGCGAGTCGATCGGTCTGCCGGTCGCCGTCAACGGTCTGGTCGAGCGGGCCGAGCGGCTCGTGATCTCGCTGGTCGCGTGCGGTCTCTCGGGACTGCACAAGTTCGGCGTCCCGGGCATCCAGTGGCTGCTGCCGATCGCGCTGTGGATCGTCGCCGTCGGCAGCCTGGTCACGCTGATCCAGCGCGTCGTCACGGTTCGCCGGGAGGCCGCGGAGGCCGACGCCACGGCGGCCGAGGAGTCCGCGTCCGCGGAACAGCACAGCAGCGGGGCGACTCCGTGAGCAGTGCCCAGGAGCGGCTGACCGACGCGCTCTACGGCCTCGGCTGGGGCGCGGTCAAGAAGCTCCCCGAGCCGGTCGCCGTCCGGCTCGGCCGCACCGTCGCCGACCTCGCCTGGAAACGCCGCGGCAAGGGCGTGCAGCGGCTGGAGAGCAACTACGCGCGCGTGGTGCCCGACGCGAGCCCCGAGCGGCTCGCCGAGCTCTCGCGCGCGGGCATGCGGTCGTACCTGCGCTACTGGATGGAGTCCTTCCGGCTGCCCGCCTGGAGCGCCGAGCGCGTGAAGGCGGGCTTCGAGCCCAAGGACGTCCACCACCTCACGGACGGCATCGCCTCCGACCGCGGTGTCATCCTCGCGCTGCCCCACATGGCCAACTGGGACCTCGCCGGCGCCTGGGTCACCACCAAGCTGGAGACCCCGTTCACCACGGTGGCCGAACGTCTCAAGCCGGAGACGCTCTACGACCGGTTCGTCGCCTACCGCGAGGGCCTCGGCATGGAGGTCCTGCCGCACAGCGGCGGCACCGCCTTCGGCACGCTCGCCCGGCGGCTGCGCGACGGCGGCCTGGTCTGCCTGGTCGCCGAGCGCGACCTGTCCGCCTCCGGGGTCGAGGTCAAGTTCTTCGGCGAGACCACCCGGATGCCCGCCGGACCGGCCCTCCTCGCCCAGCAGACGGGCGCGCTGCTGCTCCCCGTGACGCTCTGGTACGACGACTCGCCGGTCATGAAGGGGCGCGTCCACCCGCCGGTCGAGGTGCCGGAGTCAGGTGACCGGGCCGAGAAGACGTCTGTCATCACACAGGCGCTGGCAGACGCTTTCGCCACCGGCATCGCCGACCACCCGGAGGACTGGCACATGCTGCAGCGCTTGTGGCTCGCGGATCTCGATCCCACGAAGGGACCCTCGTGAGGATCGGCATCGTCTGCCCCTACTCCTGGGACGTGCCAGGCGGCGTCCAGTTCCACATCAGGGACCTCGCCGAGTACTTCATCCGGCTCGGCCACGAGGTGTCCGTGCTGGCTCCGGCCGACGACGACACCCCGCTGCCGCCGTACGTCGTCTCGGCCGGCCGCGCGGTCCCGGTGCCGTACAACGGCTCGGTGGCCCGGCTGAACTTCGGTTTCCTGTCGGCGGCCCGGGTCCGGCGCTGGCTGCACGACGGCGAGTTCGACGTCATCCACATCCACGAACCGACCTCGCCGTCCCTCGGCCTGCTCGCCTGCTGGGCGGCGCAGGGTCCGATCGTCGCCACTTTCCACACCTCGAACCCGCGCTCCCGGGCGATGATCGCCGCGTACTCGATCCTCCAGGCCGCGCTGGAGAAGATCAGCGCGCGGATCGCCGTGAGCGAGTACGCCCGCCGCACGCTCGTCGAACACCTCGGCGGGGACGCGGTCGTCATCCCGAACGGCGTCGACGTCGACTACTTCGCCCGCGCCGAGCCCAAGGCCGAGTGGCAGGGCGAGACCATCGGCTTCATAGGGCGCATCGACGAGCCCCGCAAGGGCCTCCCGGTGCTGATGAACGCCCTGCCGAAGATCCTCGCCGAGCGCCCTAACGCCCGGCTCCTGGTCGCCGGTCGCGGCGACGAGGAGGAGGCCGTCGAATCGCTGCCCAAGGAACTGCGCTCGCGCGTCGAGTTCCTCGGCATGGTCAGCGACGAGGACAAGGCCCGCTTCCTGCGCAGCATCGACCTCTACATCGCCCCCAACACCGGCGGCGAGAGCTTCGGCATCATCCTCGTCGAGGCCATGTCGGCGGGCGCCCCGGTGCTCGCCTCCGACCTGCCCGCCTTCGCCCAGGTCCTCGACCAGGGCGTCGCGGGCGAGCTGTTCGCCAACGAGGACGCGGACGCGCTCGCCGAGGCGGCCGTACGGCTGCTGGGGGACCCCGAGCGGCTGGCGGAGCTGCGGCGGAGCGGGAGCGCCCATGTGCGGCGGTTCGACTGGTCGACGGTCGGGGCCGACATCCTGTCCGTGTACGAGACGGTGACCGCCGGCGCCGCGGCCGTCGCCACCGACGAACGCACCGGACTCCGGGCACGGTTCGGACTGGCCCGGGACTGAGAGTGCCGGGGGAGGACCGCGCGGGGGCGCCGTGCTGTATGCCCCGTATGCCCTGTGCGCCCGCGCGCGGGGAGGACGGTTCGCTTTTCCAACTCGCCGCTCCGGGGGGACGGGAGGGCAGTTCGCTTTCCCAACTCACTTCTCCGGGCGGCCGATTCACCTCTCCGGCCTCTCCTGCGAGCTGTGACGACAGCCGCGCGATCGCCCTTCCCGGGGGCGAGTTCCGTATGGGCGACGCGTTCGGCGAGGGCTACCCGGAGGACGCCGAAGGGCCTGTCCGGACGGTCACCGTCGAACGGTTCCGTATCGACGCGACCGCCGTCACCAACGCGCGCTTCGCCCGGTTCGTGGAGGACACCGGATACGTCACCGAGGCGGAGCGGTACGGCAGTTCGTTCGTGTTCCACCTGCTGCTGCATCCCCGCGCGCGGGACGCCGTGTTCGGGCAGGTCGAGGCGGCACCCTGGTGGCTCGGCGTGGACGGCGCCTCCTGGAGCGCGCCGGAGGGCCCCGGCTCGGACGTCACGGGCCGCGCCGACCACCCCGTGGTGCACGTGTCGTACCACGACGCGCTCGCCTACTGCGCCTGGGCGGGCGCCCGGCTGCCCACCGAGGCCGAGTGGGAGTACGCGGCGCGCGGTGGCCAGGAGGGCCGGCGTTACCCCTGGGGCGACGACTTCGCACCGGAGCGACTCAACACCTGGCAGGGCGACTTCCCCCGGGCCAGCACCCGCCCCGGGGGCGCGACCGGCACGGTCCCGGTGGACGCGTACGAGCCCAACGGCTTCGGCCTGTTGAACACCTCGGGCAACGTGTGGGAGTGGTGCGCCGACTCCTTCGTACCGGGCGGCGCGGAGCGCGTGATCCGCGGCGGCTCGTACCTCTGTCACGCCTCCTACTGCCATCGCTACCGGGTCGCCGCCCGCTCGAAGAACACCCCCGACTCGTCCACGGGGCACGGGGGTTTCCGGTGCGCGTGGGACCTGACGGGACCGTGACCACGGGCGGGTAGCCTTGCCGCCCGTGACGCCAACCCTGATCTGGATCCTCGTCGCCCTCGTGGCGATCGGCCTGTACCTGAGCTGGACCGCGGGGCGGCTCGACCGGCTGCACGCCCGGATCGACGCGGCCCGCGCCGCACTCGACGCCCAACTGCTGCGCCGCGCCTCGGTGACCCAGGAACTGGCCACCTCCGGAGTCCTCGACCCGGCCGCCTCGATCGTCCTCTACGAGGCCGCGCACGCCGCCCGGCAGGCCGAGGAGGAGCAACGGGAGGTCGCCGAGAGCGAGTTGAGCCAGGCCCTGCGCGCCGTCTTCGCCGAGGCCCCGCAGGTCGAGGGCGTCCGCGAGGCACCCGGGGGAGAGTCGGCGGCCCGCGAACTCACCGAGGCGGTACGGCGGGTGCCCATGGCCCGGCGCTTCCACAACGACTCCGTACGCGCCGCCCGCGCCCTGCGCCGGCACCGCAAGGTCCGCTGGTTCCGGCTGGCCGGGCACGCCCCCTTCCCGATGGCCTTCGAGATGGACGACGAGCCGCCGGCGGCACTGGTGGACCGGGCCGCGTAGGGCCTGACCGGTGGATCGGGGCGCAGGAGAGGAACGGCGCCACGTCGGCCCGGTGGGCGGAGCGCAGTGCGTGCCGTGGCCAGGCGGAGGGCGACGTTGTCGTCAGCGGCTGCCACCGCGGGCGAGGCCCGGAGTGGGGGGAAGACCGGAGCGGGGGAGACCGATGCCAATGCGGCTGGGGCCATGTCCCCATGGCGGTCAGGGAGTTGGTGCCCCGTCCCGCGTCCGCGGCGTGATCCACCGACCGGGCGCTGGGGCACAGCGGTTCGAAAACGATCCACCGCCTACCCATTGGCCCTTGCTGTGGCCTGCATCTCTGACGTTTCCTCGGTACTGCAGCAACCCTCTTTCACCGAGTGAGGTCACCCCGTGTCCAGCACCCCCAGCTTCGCCCAGACTCCCGAGACCGGCACCGCGCGCGTGAAGCGCGGCATGGCCGAGCAGCTCAAGGGCGGTGTGATCATGGACGTGGTCAACGCCGAGCAGGCGAAGATCGCCGAGGACGCCGGTGCCGTCGCCGTCATGGCGCTGGAGCGGGTCCCCGCCGACATCCGCAAGGACGGCGGCGTGGCCCGGATGTCCGACCCGACGATGATCGAGGAGATCATCGAGGCGGTCTCGATCCCGGTCATGGCCAAGTCCCGCATCGGCCACTTCGTCGAGGCCCAGGTCCTGCAGTCCCTCGGCGTCGACTACATCGACGAGTCCGAGGTCCTCACCCCGGCCGACGAGGTCAACCACTCCGACAAGTGGGCCTTCACGACCCCCTTCGTCTGCGGTGCCACCAACCTGGGCGAGGCACTGCGCCGCATCGCCGAGGGCGCCGCCATGATCCGCTCCAAGGGCGAGGCCGGCACCGGCAACGTCGTCGAGGCGGTCCGCCACCTGCGCCAGATCAAGAACGAGATCGCCAAGCTGCGCGGCTTCGACAACAACGAGCTGTACGCCGCCGCCAAGGAGCTGCGCGCCCCGTACGAGATCGTTCGCGAGGTCGCCGAACTCGGCAAGCTCCCGGTCGTGCTGTTCTCCGCCGGTGGCGTCGCCACCCCCGCCGACGCCGCGCTGATGCGCCAGCTCGGCGCCGAGGGCGTCTTCGTCGGCTCCGGCATCTTCAAGTCCGGCGACCCCGCCAAGCGCGCCGCGGCCATCGTGAAGGCGACCACCTTCTACGACGACCCGAAGATCATCGCGGACGCGTCCCGCAACCTCGGCGAGGCCATGGTCGGCATCAACTGCGACACCCTCCCCGAGGCCGAGCGCTACGCCAACCGCGGCTGGTAACCACCCATGGCGGATATGTCTCCAGCCCCTGTCATCGGTGTCCTGGCCCTCCAGGGCGACGTACGGGAGCACCTGATCGCCCTGGCCGCGGCCGACGCCGTGGCCAGGCAGGTCAGGCGCCCCGAGGAACTCGCCGAGGTGGACGGTCTCGTCATCCCCGGGGGTGAGTCGACCACCATCTCCAAGCTGGCCGTCCTCTTCGGACTGATGGACCCCCTGCGCGCACGCGTGCGTGCCGGTATGCCCGTCTACGGCACCTGCGCCGGCCTGATCATGCTCGCCGACAAGATCCTCGACCCGCGCTCGGGCCAGGAGACGATCGGCGGCATCGACATGATCGTGCGCCGCAACGCCTTCGGACGGCAGAACGAATCCTTCGAAGCAGCTGTCGACGTCCGGGGCATCGAGGGCGATCCTGTGGAGGGCGTCTTCATCCGCGCCCCCTGGGTCGAGTCCGTCGGTGCCGAGACCGAGGTCCTCGCCGAACACGAGGGCCACATCGTCGCGGTCCGCCAGGGCAACGCGCTCGCCACGTCGTTCCACCCGGAACTGACCGGCGACCACCGCGTGCACTCCCTGTTCGTCGACATGGTGCGCGCGAACCTGGCTCCGGGGTCCTAGTAGGATCTCTGGGGTTCGTAAAGAGTTGGGTTACGCGAAGGAGACAGGCAGATGTCCGGCCACTCTAAATGGGCTACGACGAAGCACAAGAAGGCCGTGATCGATGCCAAGCGCGGCAAGCTCTTCGCGAAGATGATCAAGAACATCGAGGTCGCGGCCCGCACCGGTGGTGCCGATGTGTCCGGCAACCCGACGCTGTTCGACGCCATCCAGAAGGCCAAGAAGAGCTCGGTCCCGAACAAGAACATCGACTCCGCGGTCAAGCGCGGCGCCGGTCTCGAAGCCGGTGGCGCCGACTACGAGACGATCATGTACGAGGGTTACGGCCCGAACGGTGTCGCGGTGCTCATCGAGTGCCTCACCGACAACCGCAACCGCGCCGCCTCGGACGTGCGTGTCGCCATGACCCGCAACGGCGGGAACATGGCCGACCCCGGCTCCGTCTCGTACCTCTTCCACCGCAAGGGTGTCGTGATCGTCCCCAAGGGCGAGCTGGGCGAGGACGACGTCCTCGGTGCCGTGCTCGACGCGGGCGCCGAGGAGGTCAACGACCTCGGTGAGTCCTTCGAGGTCGTCTCCGAGGCCACCGACCTGGTCGCGGTCCGCACCGCGCTCCAGGACGCCGGCATCGACTACGACTCCGCCGACGCCAACTTCGTCCCGACCATGCAGGTCGAGCTCGACGAGGACGGCGCCCGCAAGATCTTCAAGCTGATCGACGCCCTGGAGGACAGCGACGACGTGCAGAACGTCTTCGCCAACTTCGACGTCAGCGACGAGGTCATGGAGAAGGTCGACGCGTAGCGCTGCCGCGAGCTGAAGTCGAACAAGCGGTTCAACGGGCCGACGGGACACACCCCGTCGGCCCGTCGCTTTGTCAGTGACACCCGATAGCCTGCACAAACAGGCGATCGAACGAGGGGGGTTGGGAGTGCGGGTACTGGGTGTCGACCCCGGACTCACCCGATGCGGTGTCGGAGTGGTCGAAGGCGTCGCGGGCCGGCCGCTCACCATGGTCGGCGTCGGTGTCGTACGGACCCCGTCGGACGCCGAGTTGGGCCTGCGCCTCGTCGCCATCGAGCAGGGCATCGAAGCGTGGCTCGACGAACACCGGCCCGAATTCGTCGCAGTGGAGCGGGTGTTCAGCCAGCACAACGTGCGCACGGTGATGGGCACCGCCCAGGCCAGCGCCGTCGCCATGCTGTGTGCGGCCCGCCGCGGCATCCCCGTCGCCCTGCACACCCCCAGCGAGGTCAAGGCCGCCGTCACCGGCAACGGCCGCGCCGACAAGGCCCAGGTCGGCGCCATGGTGACCCGGCTGCTCCGGCTCGACGCACCCCCCAAGCCCGCCGACGCCGCCGACGCCCTCGCCCTCGCCATCTGCCACATCTGGCGGGGCCCCGCGACCAACCGCCTTCAGCAGGCCGTCGCCCAGAACCGGTTGCAACAGGCGGTCGCCCAACACGCGGCCGGCACGCGCAAAGCCCCGCAAGCCCCTCAAGCATCGAAGACCCCGCACGCATCGAAAGGCCGTACCGCATGATCGCCTTCGTCAGTGGCACGGTCGCCGCACTCGCTCCCGACGCCGCGGTGGTCGAGGTCGGTGGTGTCGGCATGGCCATCCAGTGCACGCCGAACACGCTGTCCACGCTCCGCCTCGGCAAGCCCGCCAAGCTCGCCACCTCCCTCGTCGTCCGCGAGGACTCGCTCACCCTGTACGGCTTCGTGGACGACGACGAGCGCCAGATCTTCGAGCTGCTCCAGACCGCGACCGGCGTCGGCCCCCGGCTCGCGCAGGCGATGCTCGCCGTGCACACCCCGGACGCGCTGCGCCGGGCGGTTGCCGCCGGGGACGAGAAGGCGCTGATGGCGGTCCCGGGCATCGGCAAGAAGGGCGCCCAGAAGCTGCTGCTGGAGTTCAAGGACCGGCTCGGCGCCCCGGTGGGATCCGCCCCGGCGATCGGCGCCCCGGTCACCAGCGGCTGGCGCGATCAGCTGCACGCCGCGCTCATCGGCCTCGGGTACGCCACCCGCGAGGCCGACGAGGCCGTGGCCGCCGTAGCACCGCAGGCCGAGGCCGCCGAGGGTGCGCCGCAGGTGGGGCAGTTGCTCAAGGCGGCCCTGCAGACCCTGAACCGCGCCCGCTAGGAGAACCGTCAGTGAACTGGGACGACACGACCGACGAGACCGCCGCCGAGCGGCTGGTGGGCTCGGTCGCCGACCGCGAGGACCAGGCCGTCGAGGCCGCCCTGCGCCCCAAGGACCTGGGCGAGTTCATCGGCCAGGAGAAGGTCCGCGAGCAGCTCGACCTGGTGCTGCGCGCCGCACGCGCGCGTGGCGCCACCGCCGACCACGTGCTGCTCTCCGGCGCCCCCGGCCTCGGCAAGACCACCCTCTCGATGATCATCGCGGCCGAGATGGAAGCCCCGATCCGCATCACCAGCGGCCCCGCCATCCAGCACGCCGGCGACCTCGCCGCGATCCTCTCCTCCCTCCAGGAGGGCGAGGTCCTCTTCCTCGACGAGATCCACCGCATGTCCCGGCCCGCCGAAGAGATGCTCTACATGGCGATGGAGGACTTCCGCGTCGACGTCATCGTCGGCAAGGGCCCCGGCGCCACCGCGATCCCGCTCGAACTGCCGCCGTTCACCCTGGTCGGCGCCACCACGCGCGCGGGACTGCTGCCACCCCCGCTGCGCGACCGCTTCGGCTTCACCGCGCACATGGAGTTCTACGAACCCACCGAACTGGAGCGTGTCATCCACCGCTCGGCGAACCTGCTCGACGTGGAGATCGACCCCGACGGCGCCGCCGAGATCGCCGGCCGCTCCCGCGGCACCCCCCGCATCGCCAACCGCCTGCTGCGCCGCGTACGGGACTACGCCCAGGTCAAGGCCGACGGATTCATCACCCAGGACATCGCCGGAGCCGCCCTCAAGGTCTACGAGGTCGACGGCCGAGGCCTCGACCGGCTCGACCGCGGTGTCCTCGAAGCCCTGCTCAAGCTGTTCGGCGGCGGACCGGTCGGCCTGTCCACGCTCGCCGTCGCCGTGGGGGAGGAGCGCGAGACCGTAGAAGAGGTCGCCGAACCCTTCCTCGTACGCGAGGGACTGCTGGCCCGCACCCCGCGCGGACGCGTCGCCACGCCGGCCGCGTGGGCGCATCTGGGCCTCACCCCGCCCCGCTCGTCAACCGGGGGAAACGGACAAGGGGACCTGTTCGGGGCGTGACGGCGGGGGCACTGGCCGGGTCAGGAACCCCGGTGCCATGCTGAGCGTTGTTCCATCAGCGTGGACTCGCTTAGACTCCGCCGATGCCGCCTTTGTGGGCGGCGCCGACCACCCCCATCCACCAGGCCGCTCCCGCCGCGGTCGTGCGAAGGAAATTCCGTCCCGTGAATATCGTGACCCTCCTCCCGTTCATCGTGCTCATCGGGGCCATGTTCCTGATGACCCGCTCTGCCAAGCGCAAGCAGCAGGCGGCCGCGTCGATGCGTAATGACATGCAGCCCGGCACCGGCGTCCGCACGATCGGGGGCGTGTACGCGACGGTCAAGGAAGTCAACGAGGAGACGGTTCTCCTCGACGCCGGCCCGGGCATCGAACTTCTCTTCGCGAAGAACGCGATCGGCGCAGTCCTCACCGACGACGAGTACAACCGCATCGTCCACGGCATCGAGCACGACCTGAAGGACGACGCCGACACCGTCCCGGACGACGCCTCCTCCCTCACCGACACCGACGAGCCCGCCGCCGACTCTTCCGACGACAAGCCCATCGACCTCGGCAAGAAGGACGCGGCCGACGAGCCGGCCGACGCCACCGAGGAGCCGGCGAAGCCCGCCGAGGCGAAGACGGAAGAAGAGCCGAAGAAGTCCGACGGCGACACCGACGCGAAGTAGTAACGTCCCGGGAGCGCGGCGCGACCCGCTCGCGCCCCGCGCACCCCGGGTACGTGCGTCGCTCGCACGGGATCCCGACACCATGTCATGGCCGCAGCCGCGCTGACCCGGCGTGGAGCGGCCCGAGAGGGAGTACGAGAAGGTGGCAGCACCTAAGAGGGGCCGCAGCGCGAGCGCCCAGAGCAAGCCGTGGCGCTCGCTGGCCCTCATCCTGATCGCCATCGTGGCGCTCACCGGTGGCATGTTCGCATCCGGGCACAGCACTCCGCGTCTTGGCATCGACCTGGCCGGCGGCACGAGCATCACGCTGCGGGCGGTGGCCCAGCCCGGCGAGGAATCGTCGATCAACAAGACCAACATGGACACCGCGGTCGACATCATGAACCGCCGTGTCAATGGTCTTGGTGTCTCGGAGGCCGAGGTCCAGACCCAGGGCTCCAGGAACATCATCGTCAACATCCCCAAGGGCACGAACTCGGAGGAGGCACGGCAGCAGGTCGGTACGACGGCCAAGCTGTACTTCCGCCCGGTCCTGGCCACGGAGGCGTCCACGGGCGCCGCGACGACGAGCCCGTCGCCGAGCGCGTCCAGCAGCGCCTCCGGCAGCCCGTCGAGCTCGCCCAGCTCCAAGGCGACCGCTTCCTCGTCCAAGACGAGTTCCGCGACCCCGACGGCCACCGCCACCTCTCAGGGCCGTGCCGCCAGCGACGCGCTGAAGGCCGACGCCACCTCGTCCGCGAGCCCCAGCGCCTCGGCCAGCGCCTCCCCGTCGGCGAGCAGCAGCGCCGCCGCCACCGAGGCGGCCGCCAAGCTGGAGGCCCAGTACACCGCGCTCGACTGCTCCAAGAAGTCGGCCCAGACCATCGGCAAGAACGCCAAGGCCGAGGACGCGACCGTGGCCTGCGGCCAGGTCTCGGGTGTCTGGTACAAGTACGTGCTCGGCCCCGCCGCGGTCGACGGCACCGACGTCAAGAAGGCCGCGGCCGTCCTGAACACGACGACCGCCGCCGGCTGGCAGGTCACCATGGACTTCACCGGCAAGGGCGGCGACAAGTTCGCCAAGGTCACCGGTGAGCTGGCGAAGAACACCGCCCCGCAGAACGAGTTCGGCATCGTCCTCGACGGCCAGGTCGTCTCCAGCCCGTCCGTCAGCTCGTCGATCACCGGCGGCAGCGCGGAGATCTCCGGCAGCTTCACCCAGGAAGAGGCCCAGAGCCTCGCCAACATGCTGTCGTACGGCGCCCTGCCGCTGACCTTCAAGACGGACAGCGTCACCACGGTGACCGCGGCCCTCGGCGGTGAGCAGCTGCACGCCGGTCTGATCGCGGGCGCGATCGGCCTCGCGCTGGTCGTCCTCTACCTGCTGATCTTCTACCGCGGCCTGTCGGTCATCGCGATCCCCTCGCTGCTGGTCTCCGCGATCCTCACCTACGTGATCATGGCGCTGCTCGGCCCGGGCATCGGCTTCGCGCTGAACCTGCCGGCGGTCTGCGGTGCGATCGTCGCGATCGGTATCACCGCGGACTCGTTCATCGTGTTCTTCGAACGCATCCGGGACGAGATCCGGGAGGGCCGCTCGCTGCGCCCCTCCGTCGAGCGGGCCTGGCCCCGTGCCCGGCGCACCATCCTGGTCTCCGACTTCGTGTCGTTCCTCGCCGCCGCGGTGCTGTTCATCGTCACCGTCGGCAAGGTCCAGGGCTTCGCGTTCACCCTCGGTCTGACCACCGTGCTCGACGTCGTCGTGGTCTTCCTCTTCACCAAGCCGCTGATGACCATCCTCGCCCGCCGGAAGTTCTTCGCGGACGGCCACAAGTGGTCCGGCATCGACCCGAAGGCGCTGGGCGCCAAGCCGCCGCTGCGCCGCACCCGCCGTCCCTCCGCCCCCGTCGACCCGAAGGAGGCGTGAGATGTCGAAACTCGGCAACCTCGGCGCCCGACTGCACCGTGGCGAGGTCGGGTACGACTTCGTCGGCAATCGCAAGATCTGGTACGGCATCTCGATCCTGATCACCATCACGGCCATCCTCGGCCTGACGGTGCGCGGCCTGAACATGGGCATCGAGTTCCAGGGCGGCGCCGCCTTCACCACGCCCAAGGGCATGAGCGCCTCGGTGAGCCAGGCGGAGAAGTACGCCGAGGACGCCTCCGGCCACGACGCGGTCGTCCAGAAGCTCGGCGACGGCAGCCTGCGCATCCAGATCGCCGGCATCGACACGGACAAGTCCGACAGCATCAAGAAGCAGCTGTCGAAGGACCTGAACGTCGACTCCGAGAGCATCGCCGCGGACCTGGTCGGCCCCAGCTGGGGTGACCAGGTCGCCAACAAGGCCTGGGAGGGCCTGGCGATCTTCATGGTGCTGGTCGTGATCTATCTGGCGATCGCCTTCGAGTGGCGCATGGCCTTGGCCGCGCTCGTCGCCCTGATCCACGACATCACGATCACCATCGGCATCTACGCCCTCGTCGGCTTCGAGGTCACGCCCGGCACGGTGATCGGTCTGCTGACCATCCTCGGTTACTCGCTCTACGACACGGTCGTCGTCTTCGACAGTCTCAAGGAGCAGACCAAGGACATCACCAAGCAGACCCGCTGGACCTACAGCGACATCGCCAACCGGTCGATCAACGGCACCCTGGTGCGGTCCATCAACACCACGGTCGTCGCGCTGCTGCCGGTCGCGGCCCTGCTGTTCATCGGCGGCGGCTTCCTCGGCGCGGGTGTGCTCAACGACATCTCGCTGTCGCTGTTCGTCGGCCTCGCGGCCGGTGCGTACTCCTCGATCTTCATCGCCACGCCGCTCGTCGCCGACCTCAAGGAGGCCGAGCCGCAGATCAAGGCGCTCAAGAAGCGCGTCCTCGCCAAGCGGGCCCAGGCCGCCGCGCAGGGCGAGCCGGCGGAGTCCCAGGTCACCAACCGCTCGGACGACGACTACGACGACGAGCCCGAGGACGCGGCGGCCGTCGTGGGCCCGCGCACCCAGCCGGCGTCCCGCAACCGCGGCCGGGGCCGTCCCTCGGGGAAGCGCCGATGACGGACATCCAGGAGCTGCTGCTCAGCCGTATCCGCGATGTCGCGGACTACCCGGAGCCGGGCGTGATGTTCAAGGACATCACCCCGCTCCTGGCGGACCCGGCGGCGTTCACGGCGCTCACGGACGCGCTCGCCGAGATCGTCGTGCGCACCGGTGCGACTAAGGTCGTGGGCCTGGAGGCCCGCGGCTTCATCCTCGGTGCCCCGGTGGCCGTCCGCGCGGGCGTCGGCTTCATCCCCGTACGCAAGGCGGGCAAGCTCCCCGGAGCGACCCTCAGCCAGACGTACGACCTGGAGTACGGCTCCGCCGAGATCGAGGTGCACGCCGAAGACCTGAGCGCACAGGACCGCGTCCTGGTCGTCGACGACGTCCTGGCCACCGGCGGCACCGCCGAGGCCTCCCTCCAGCTGATCCGCAGGGCGGGCGCGCAGGTCGCCGGCCTCGCGGTCCTGATGGAACTGGGCTTCCTCGCGGGCCGCGCCCGCCTGGAACCGGCCCTGGACGGCGCCCCGCTGGAAGCGCTGCTGGTGGTCTGAAGCCGACAGCACGTCCTGCTGTGATTTGGGAACGGCCGCTCCGGTAACCGGGGCGGCCGTTCCCGTGTCCCAGGGGCGCGACGAGCGACGATGGCGCTGCGGTCGGCCAGGCGCCTCCGGCCCCCGCCGCCCGCCCCGAAACACCCTCGCCGGACACCTCCAAGGCGCCCTCACGTCACCTCCGGAATGCCGGCGGCAGCCCTACGTGTTTCACCGGTGCACGGCCCTCACATCGGCCTGAAGGCGAGCCCGGAGCCCGGGATCGCTACCATGGGCACTCCGGAGCCTGACCGGGGGACCCGGATCGCGCACGAGGAGTCCTCTTGGCAGACGAGGCCCAGCCCCTGACCGCCGCCAAGCCCGAGCCCACCCCGGGCCCCGCGGCGGAGCCCGCGCCCAGTGCGACGAACGCGCAGAGCGAACCGAGCGGGACGGCGGAGCACGCCCAGACGGCACCTGCCGACAAGGCGGCCGAGCCCGCGCGGCCCAAGCCGGCCCAGTCCGAGCGCCCGACGGCCACCCCCGCGCCCCGTCCCACCGCCGATCAGCCCGCACGCTCCGGCGGCTCCTCCAACCGCGTCCGTGCCCGCCTGGCCCGTCTCGGAGGTCAGCGCTCCAACCCGTACAACCCGGTCCTGGAGCCCCTGCTGCGGATAGTGCGCAGCAACGACCCGAAGATCGAGACGGCCACCCTCCGCCAGATCGAGAGTGCCTACCAGGTCGCCGAGCGCTGGCACCGCGGCCAGAAGCGCAAGAGCGGCGACCCGTACATCACGCACCCGCTCGCCGTCACCACGATCCTCGCCGAACTCGGCATGGACCCGGCCACGTTGATGGCCGGCCTGCTGCACGACACCGTCGAGGACACCGAGTACGGCCTCGACCAGCTCCGCCGCGACTTCGGCGACTCCGTGGCCCTCCTCGTCGACGGCGTCACCAAGCTCGACAAGGTCAAGTTCGGCGAGGCCGCGCAGGCCGAGACCGTGCGCAAGATGGTCGTCGCCATGGCCAAGGACCCGCGCGTCCTGGTCATCAAGCTCGCCGACCGCCTGCACAACATGCGCACCATGCGCTACCTCAAGCGCGAGAAGCAGGAGAAGAAGGCGCGCGAGACGCTGGAGATCTACGCGCCGCTCGCCCACCGCCTGGGCATGAACACCATCAAGTGGGAACTGGAGGACCTCGCCTTCGCGATCCTCTACCCCAAGATGTACGACGAGATCGTCCGGCTGGTGGCCGAGCGGGCACCGAAGCGTGACGAGTACCTGGCCATAGTGACCGACGAGGTCCAGACCGACCTGCGCGCCGCCCGCATCAAGGCGACCGTCACCGGCCGCCCGAAGCACTACTACAGCGTCTACCAGAAGATGATCGTCCGCGGCCGCGACTTCGCGGAGATCTACGACCTGGTGGGCATCCGCGTCCTCGTGGACACCGTCCGCGACTGCTACGCGGCCCTCGGCACGGTGCACGCGCGATGGAACCCGGTCCCCGGCCGGTTCAAGGACTACATCGCGATGCCCAAGTTCAACATGTACCAGTCGCTGCATACGACGGTGATCGGCCCCAACGGCAAGCCCGTCGAGCTCCAGATCCGCACGTTCGACATGCACCGCCGCGCCGAGTACGGCATCGCCGCGCACTGGAAGTACAAGCAGGAGGCCGTCGCCGGCACCTCCAAGGTGCGCGCGGAGACGCCCAGGACCACCGGCAAGGACGACCACCTCAACGACATGGCGTGGCTGCGCCAGTTGCTCGACTGGCAGAAGGAGACCGAGGACCCGGGCGAGTTCCTGGAGTCCCTGCGCTTCGACCTGTCCCGCAACGAGGTCTTCGTCTTCACGCCCAAGGGCGACGTGATAGCGCTGCCGGCGGGCGCCACCCCGGTGGACTTCTCGTACGCGGTGCACACCGAGGTCGGCCACCGGACCATAGGAGCACGGGTCAACGGGCGCCTCGTACCGCTCGAATCCACCCTGGACAACGGCGACTTGGTGGAGGTCTTCACCTCCAAGGCGCCCGGCGCGGGTCCCTCCCGCGACTGGCTCGGCTTCGTGAAGTCGCCGCGCGCCCGCAACAAGATCAGAGCCTGGTTCTCCAAGGAGCGCCGCGACGAGGCGATCGAGCAGGGCAAGGACGCCATCGCCCGCGCGATGCGCAAACAGAACCTGCCGATCCAGCGCATCCTCACCGGCGACTCCCTCGTCACGCTCGCGCACGAGATGCGTTACCCGGACATCTCCTCGCTGTACGCGGCGATCGGCGAGGGCCATGTCGCCGCGCAGAACGTCGTACAGAAGCTGGTGCAGGCGCTCGGCGGCGAGGAGGCGGCCACCGAGGAGATCGACGAGAGCGTGCCGCCGGCGCACGGCCGGGGCCGCAAGCGCCGGACGAACGCCGACCCCGGTGTCGTCGTCAAGGGCGTCGACGACGTGTGGGTCAAACTGGCCCGCTGTTGTACGCCTGTTCCCGGCGACCCCATCATCGGTTTCGTCACGCGCGGTAGCGGTGTATCGGTTCACCGCAGCGACTGCGTCAACGTGGAGTCACTGTCCCGTGAACCCGAGCGCATCCTGGAAGTGGAGTGGGCGCCCACCCAGTCCTCGGTCTTCCTGGTCGCCATCCAGGTGGAGGCACTGGACCGCTCGCGGCTCCTCTCGGACGTCACGCGCGTCCTGTCCGACCAGCACGTCAACATCCTGTCCGCGGCCGTCCAGACCTCCCGCGACCGCGTGGCCACCTCCCGCTTCACCTTCGAGATGGGCGACCCCAAGCACCTGGGACACGTCCTGAAGGCGGTCAGGGGCGTCGAGGGCGTCTACGACGTCTACCGCGTGACGTCGGCGCGCAACAAGTCGTAGAACGCACGCAGAAGGGGCTCCCGTACGCGATGTACGGGAGCCCCTTCTCCATGCCTACGGCTGTCAGCCGCCGAACTCCTGGAGGCCCTTCAGGGCCTGCTCCAGCAGGGCCTGGCGGCCCTCCAGCTCGCGTTGCAGCTTGTCGGCGCGGGAGGTGTTGCCCTGGGCGCGGGCCTGCTCGATCTGGCCCGTGAGTTTGTCCACGGCGGCCTGGAGCTGGCCGGTCAGACCCTCGGCACGCGCGCGTGCCTCCGGGTTCGTCCGGCGCCACTCGGTCTCCTCGGACTCCTGCAGGGCCCGCTCGATCGTGTGCATCCGGCCCTCGACCTTCGGGCGGGAGTCACGCGGCACATGACCGATGGCCTCCCAGCGCTCGTTGATCGAGCGGAAGGCCGCGCGGGCCGCCTTCAGGTCGGTGACCGGCAGGAGCTTCTCGGCCTCCTCGGCCAGCTCCTCCTTGAGCTTCAGGTTCTCCGTCTGCTCGGCGTCCCGCTCGGCGAAGACCGAGCTGCGGGCGGCGAAGAAGACGTCCTGGGCACCGCGGAAGCGGTTCCACAGATCGTCCTCGTGCTCGCGCTGGGCGCGGCCCGCCGCCTTCCAGTCGGCCATCAGCTCGCGGTAGCGCGCGGCCGTGGGACCCCAGTCCTGCGAGGCCGACAGACCCTCGGCCTCGGCGACCAGCTTCTCCTTGGTCTTGCGGGCCTCCTCGCGCTGCGCGTCCAGCGACGCGAAGTGCGCCTTGCGGCGCTTGGAGAAGGCCGACCGGGCGTGCGAGAAGCGGTGCCACAGCTCGTCGTCCGACTTGCGGTCCAGGCGCGGCAGACCCTTCCAGGTGTCCACCAGCGCGCGCAGCCGCTCACCGGCCGCCCGCCACTGGTCGGACTGCGCCAGCTCCTCCGCCTCGACGACCAGCGCCTCCTTGGAGTGCCGGGCCTCGTCGGACTGCTTGGCGCGCTGCTGCTTGCGCTCCTCGCGGCGCGCCTCGACGGTCTCCACGAGCTTGTCCAGCCGGACCCCCAGCGCCGCCAGGTCGCCCACCGCGTGGTGGGCGTCGACCTGCTCACGGAGATGGTCGACGGCGGCCTGCGCGTCCTTCGCCGACAGGTCGGTGGTCTTCACGCGCTTCTCGAGGAGGCCGATCTCGACAACCAGGCCTTCGTACTTGCGCTCGAAGTAGGCCAGCGCCTCCTCGGGGGAGCCGGCCTGCCAGGAACCGACGACCTGCTCGCCGTCGGCCGTACGCACGTACACGGTCCCCGTCTCGTCGACGCGGCCCCACGGGTCGCTGCTCACAGCGCCTCCTCCACATGATGCCTGCACAGGGCCTCTGTGCCCCCGGGCATCGTCCACAGTTTCGTCACGGCCAACATAGGCGACCGGCGGGTTGCCTGTCCGCATCCCGCGCGACCGAAATTTCGCTGTTGACGGTCAGGATTTCGTGACGGTCGCCTTGTTGATCACGACCGTCGCGTTCGGTGCTCCGTCGCCCGCGCCCGTGCTCTCACCAGCGGCCGCGATCTTGTTCAGGACCTTCATCCCGGAGGCCGAGATGGTACCGAACGGGGTGTAGCTGGCCGGGAGCTGGCTGTCCTTGTAGACGAGGAAGAACTGGCTGCCGCCGGTGTGCTTCTGACCGGTGTTCGCCATCGCCACCGTGCCCGCCGGGTAGGTCCCGCCCTTGAGGCTGGTGTCCTTCAGGTTCTCGTCCGGGATCGTGTAGCCGGGACCGCCGCTGCCCGCGCCCGTCGGGTCGCCGCACTGCAGCACGTAGATGCCGCTGGTGGTGAGCCGGTGGCACTTCGTGTGGTCGAAGAAGCCCTTGCTCGCAAGGAAGCTGAACGAGTTCACGGTGTGCGGCGCGGCCGACGTCTTCAGCGCGATGTCGATGTCACCGCAGGTCGTCGCCAGCTTCATCGTGTACTTCGCCGACTTGTCGATCGTGACCGCCGGCTCCTTCTTCCAGGTCTCCGTCTTGATCTTGCCGGCCGCCGGCTTGGCGCACGGGTCCGGCGCCTTCTTCGTCGCCGAGGCGCTGGGCGTGGGCGTCACGTCCGCGCTCGCGTTGGACTTGTCGTCGTCGTTCTTCAGGACGCCGGTCGTGTAGAGCGCGACACTGCCGATCACGATCACGCCGAGCACCGACGCGATCACCGAGTTGCGCATGCGTGCCTTGCGTCGAGCGGACGTACGCCGCTGCTGCTGCCGCAAGAACTTCTCCCGCGCGAGCTGCCGCTTCCGCTGTTCCTGGGTGACCACCGGATTCTCTCCTCATGCGTCTCGTACGTCGACTGGGACGCGTGCGTCTTGTGAGCCGACCGCCTGCGTGTGCCCCGTACCGTATATGGGTTCGCTGAGGATTCGGCAGCGCCGGTAGGCTCTGACCACTGACGCAGGGATCCTTATCCCCTCCCGTATCGACACAACGAAGGACGATCGTGCTCATTGCCGGGTTCCCCGCCGGGGCCTGGGGGACGAACTGTTATCTCGTCGCCCCCGCCGCCGGTGAGGAGTGCGTGATCATCGACCCGGGCCATCAGGCCGCCCAGGGAGTCGAGGAAGCGCTCAGGAAGCATCGGCTCAAGCCCGTCGCGGTCGTCCTCACCCATGGCCACATCGACCATGTGGCCTCGGTCGTCCCGGTGTGCGGCGCGCACGACGTGCCGGCCTGGATCCACCCCGAGGACCGCTACATGATGAGCGACCCCGAGAAGGCGCTCGGCCGCTCGATCGGGATGCCGCTGATGGGCGAGCTGACCGTGGGGGAGCCGGACGACGTCAAGGAGCTGGCCGACGGCGCACGGCTCGCGCTCGCGGGACTGGAGTTCTCGGTCGCGCACGCGCCGGGGCATACGAAGGGGTCGGTGACGTTCCAGATGCCCGAGAACACGGAGATCCCCTCCGTGTTCTTCTCCGGGGATCTGCTCTTCGCCGGCTCCATCGGACGCACCGACCTGCCCGGCGGCTCCCACGCCGAGATCCTCGACTCGCTGGCCCGTGTGTGCCTGCCGCTCGACGACTCGACCGTGGTGCTGTCCGGCCACGGCCCCCAGACGACCATCGGCCAGGAGCGTGCCACCAACCCGTATCTGCGGGAAGTGGCCTCCGGCCTCGGGAGCTCGGACGCTCCCCGACGAGGAATGTGACGAGAGATTTTCGTGAGCACCTTTCAGGCCCCCAAGGGCACGTACGACCTGATTCCGCCGGAGTCGGCCAAGTACCTCGCCGTGCGCGAGGCCATCGCCGCCCCGCTGCGCAACTCCGGCTACGGCTACATCGAGACGCCCGGCTTCGAGAACGTCGAGCTCTTCGCGCGCGGTGTCGGTGAGTCCACCGACATCGTGACCAAGGAGATGTACGCCTTCGAGACCAAGGGCGGCTCCAAGCTCGCCCTGCGTCCCGAAGGCACGGCTTCCGTACTGCGCGCGGCACTTGAGGCCAACCTGCACAAGCTCGGCAACCTGCCGGTGAAGCTCTGGTACTCGGGCTCCTACTACCGCTACGAGCGCCCCCAGAAGGGCCGTTACCGCCACTTCTCCCAGGTCGGTGCCGAGGCGATCGGTGCCGAGGACCCGGCGCTGGACGCCGAGTTGATCATCCTGGCGGACCAGGCGTACCGCTCCCTGGGGCTGCGGAACTTCCGCATCATCCTCAACAGCCTGGGCGACAAGGAGTGCCGTCCGGTCTACCGGGAGGCACTGCAGAACTTCCTCCGGGGCCTGGACCTCGACGAGGAGACGCTGCGCCGCGCGGACATCAACCCGCTCCGGGTCCTCGACGACAAACGCCCGGACATCCAGAAGCAGTTGACGGACGCCCCGCTGCTCCGCGACTACCTCTGCGACGCGTGCAAGGCGTACCACGAGGAGGTCCGCGAGCTCATCACGGCTGCGGGCGTCGTCTTCGAGGACGACCCGAAGCTCGTCCGCGGCCTGGACTACTACACCCGTACGACCTTCGAGTTCGTCCACGACGGTCTGGGTTCCCAGTCCGCGGTGGGCGGCGGCGGCCGTTACGACGGCCTGTCCGAGATGATCGGCGGGCCCGCGCTGCCCTCCGTGGGCTGGGCGTTGGGCGTCGACCGTACGGTCCTCGCCCTGGAGGCGGAGGGCGTCGAGCTCGAACTCCCCGCGTCCACCAGCGTGTTCGCGGTTCCGTTGAGCGAGGAGGCCCGCCGGGTCCTCTTCACCAAGGTGACCGAACTGCGCAAGCTCGGCATCGCGGCGGACTTCTCCTACGGCTCCAAGGGCCTCAAGGGCGCGATGAAGAACGCCAACCGCAGCGGGGCCCGCTACACGGTCATCGCCGGCGAGCGTGACCTTGCCGAGGGTGTCGTCCAGCTCAAGGACATGGAGTCCGGCGATCAGACGGCGGTCGGCGTGAACGAGATCGTGGCGGAACTGGAGTCGAAGCTGGGCTGAGGCCTGGATTTTCGCCCCCGCCGCCCCTACCCGTCCCATCCTTCTGGGGCTCCGCCCCAGACCCCGCTCCTCAAACGCCGGAGGGGCTGAATACCCAGCTCGTCCGGCGTTTGAGGACGAGGCCGTTCAGGCCGAAGCGGGGGTCTGGGGGCGGCGGGGGCGAGAATCCTCAGTCCAGCAACCCGTACCGCATCGCACTCGTCACCGCCGCCGTCCGGTCGTCGACCCCCAACTTGCCGAAGACCCGCAGCAGATGGGTCTTCACCGTCGACTCCCCGATGTACAACCGCCGCCCGATCTCCGCGTTCGTGCACCCCTCCGCCACCAGCCGCAACACCGCGGTCTCCCGCTCGGACAACCGAGGCCGTTCCGGCTTCGTCCGCAACTGGTCCACCAGCCGCGCAGCCACCGAGGGCGCCAACACCGTCTCGCCCCGCGCAGCGGCCCGTACCGCGTCCGCCAGTTCGCCCCGAGGTAGATCCTTCAGCAGGTAGCCGGCCGCGCCCGCCTCCACGGCCCGCAGGATGTCCCGGTCCGTCTCGTACGTCGTGAGGACGATCACCCGGCACGGCAACCCGGCCGCGCTCATCCGCACGATGGAGTCGACGCCCCCGCCGCCCGGCATCCGCAGGTCCATCAGCACGATGTCCGGCCTCAACTCAGCGGCCAGCGCCTCCGCCTGTGGCCCACTGGACGCGTCGGCGATGACGTCGAGATCCGGTTCGGCGCTGAGCATCGCGCGGAGACCTTCCCGTACGACGGGATGGTCGTCGGCCAGGATGATCCGGATCATCGAGAACTCCTCAGAGGCGATACAGGCGATACAGGCGATGCGGGCGACACCGGCAGCCGTACCGTCACCGTCGTCCCCTCGCCCGCCGCGCTCCGCACCACCGCCGTCCCGCCCACCTCGGCCGCCCGGGTCCGCAGCCCCGCCAGACCGTAGCCGCCCGACATCGCCCCCGGATCGAAGCCGCACCCGTCGTCCCGTACCGACACGGTGAGTTGCTCGTCGGTGTAGACCAGCGCGAGGCTCACCTTCGCCGAACTTCCCGCATGCTTACGGACGTTGGCGAGCGCCTCCTGACACGAACGCAGGGCCACGACCTCCGGCCCGGCGGGCAACGCACGTACCGGGCCCGTGACTTGGAGCGTCGCGTCGTGGCGGGCGGCGAGCCGGCGCAGGGCGTCCGGGAGGGACGCGCCCTCCAGGTCGGCCGGTGTGCCGCCGGTGACCAGGGCGCGGGCCTCGGCGAGGTTCTGGCGGGCCGTCTCGTCCATCAGGGCCAAGTGGCGGCGGGCCTGCGGCAGATCGTCGTCCAGCTCCGCCTCCACCGCCTGGGTCAGCATCAGCAGGCTGGTGAAGCCCTGGGCGAGGGTGTCGTGGATCTCGCGGGCCATCCGCTCCCGTTCGGCCAACGCGCCGTGCGCCGACGACAGCCGGGAGACCTCGTGGCGGCTGGCGTCCAGTTCGGCTATCAACTCGGCGCGCTCCTGGCTCTGTTCGATGACGCGGATGATCCAGGTGCCGAGGGCCATCGAGAAGACCAGGGTGACCACCGCGAAGACCGCGTTGAAGAACACGTCCTGCGCGCTCGGCCACCACAGCAGCGTCCAGCCGATCACGGGCACGATGTTGATGACGGTCACCGCGATCAGCGCCCAGCGCAGGCGCAGCACCATGAAGCAGGGCGGGACGAGGGCGAAGGCCAGCAGCCGGGTCTCGCCGACCAGGACCGCGGAGGGCAGGAACAGCGCCATCTCCGCGATGAGGTAGCCGACGGCCCGGCGTTCGTCCGGTGGGTCGCCCTGAAGGACCGGGCGGCCCATCCAGACGTAGAGCGGGATCAGCGGGACGAGCAGCGCGGCCGCCGTGACGCGTACCGGCCACCCCGGATGGCTCGTGCCGAGCACGAACACCAGGGTGGCCAGCCAGATCAGGGCGAAGTACGTGTCCCAGAGCCGGAACGAGCGGTCCCAGGTGTACGAGCCCGTCGCCCCGTGCGGAGCGGTCATCCGTCGCGCCGGTTCTTCCACCGGAAGGTCAGCAGGCACAGCAGCAATCCTCCGACGCACCACGCCCCGAGCACCAGCGCGACCTTCCCGAACTCCCAGCTGCCGGCCTGCTCCAGCACCTGGGCCGACGAGGGCAGGAACACCCCGCGCAGCCCCTGGCACATCCACTTCAGCGGGAACAGGGCGCCGATGTTGAGCATCCAGTCCGGGATGGTGTCGATGGAGATGTACACCCCGGAGATGAACTGGAGGACCAGGAAGGGGAGTACGACCACGGAGGTCGCGCTCTTGCCGGACTTCGGGACCGAGCTGACCGCGATGCCGAGCAGCGCGCACGCCGTCAGGCCGAGTACGAAGATCCACCCGAAGTCCAGCCACTTCACCGCGGACGAGGGCAGGTCCACGTCGTAGAGCGTGGTGCCTACCAGGAGCAGGATCGCCGTCTCCACCAGGCCCGTGACGAGAACCAGCCAGATCTTGCCGAGGAAGTACGCGGCCGGCGGCATCGGAGTGCCGCGCAGCCGGCGCAGCACCTTCTCGTCGCGTTCGATCGCGATCGAGATGCCGAGGGACTGGAAACTCGTCGACATGATGCCGGCGGCCATCATGGCCGGGACGTACAGCTGCGAGGCGTTGATGCCCGCGCCCCGGACGTCGTCCTTGAAGATCGACGCGAAGAGGAACAGGAAGACGACCGGGAAGGCGAAGGTGAACACCACCTGGTCGCGTTGCCGGAAGAACTGTTTGAGTTCCAGCACACCTCGCTGGAGCCCGAGTCCCCAGGCGCCGGGGAGTCGCTCTCCGGAGGTCTTCGTCCGGGCCTGCGCAACCGTCGTGGTCGTGGTCATCGCGGGTCCTCCTGTCCGGTCAGGCGGAGGTACACGTCCTCCAGGGTGGGGCGGCTGACCAGCAGCCCGGGGATCTCGCCGTCGAAGCGGTGCATGAGCTCGGCTACGACCTTGGTAGGAGTGTCCGTGTGCTCCGCGCGCGGGGTGCCGTCCGGTTCCGTCCACTCGACGGTGGCTCCGGTGCCGTGGCGCTCGCGCAGGGTGGCCGGTTCGCCCTCGGCGACCACGCGGCCCTTGGCGACGATGGCGAGGCGGTCGGCGAGGTTCTCCGCCTCCTCCAGGTAGTGGGTCGTGAGGAGGATGGTGGTGCCCTCGTCGGCGAGCTTGCGGATCAGGTCCCAGAACTGGCGCCGGGCCGCCGGGTCGAAACCGGTCGTCGGCTCGTCCAGGAGCAGGAGATCGGGGCCGCCTATCACCCCGAGGGCCACGTCGAGGCGCCTGCGCTGGCCGCCCGACAGCGCCTTGATGCGGCTGTCCACCTTGGCCTCCAGACCGACCAGGCCGATGACCTCCTCGGGGTCGCGCGGGCGGGGGTAGTAGCGTGCGAAATGCCGTACGGTCTCGCCGACCGTCAACTCGGCGGGTGCCGATTCGTCCTGCCAGACGATTCCGACCCGCGAGCGCCACGCGCGTGTGCCCGTCGCCGGGTCCGAGCCGAGCACCGAGACCTCGCCCGCGTCCCGGCCGCGGTTGCCCTGGAGGATCTCGACCGTGGTGCTCTTGCCCGCCCCATTGGGTCCGAGCAGGCCGAACACCTCTCCCGTGCGGATCTCCAGGTCGATTCCGTCTACGGCGGTCACGTCCCCGTACTGCTTGCGCAGCCCCCGCACATCCACTGCGAGTTCGTTCGCCTGTGTTGTCATGCGACGAGCATCGTCCGGAATCGAGCGCTCAGGGACGACCGTGCGTACTTCCTTATGTCCATCGAACGGTGGACAGAGGTGCGCGTGCGGCACAATGGCCGTGCCCGAAGAAGGTCCAACTCTCAAGTGACGGATCGGCGTGATGAGCAAGACGACAGTGAAGGACGTCTCCACCGACTCCGAGCCGGAGCACACGGCCGCAGAGCCGCGCACGGTGGGCAGCAGCCGGGCCTTCGCCGTGCTGCTGGTGATCACCGGAGCGGCCGGACTGCTCGCCGCCTGGGTCATCACGATCGACAAGTTCAAGATCCTTGAGGGCAAGCTCGCCGGGAAGACGTTCACCCCGAGCTGCAGCATCAACCCGATCGTCTCCTGCGGCAGCGTCATGGAGAGCAAGCAGGCCGCGGCCTTCGGCTTCCCGAACCCGATGCTCGGCCTGGTCGCCTACGGCATCGTCATCTGCGTCGGCATCAGCCTGCTGACCCGGGTCCAGTTCCCGCGCTGGTACTGGCTGACCTTCAATTTCGGCACGCTCTTCGGAGTGGCCTTCTGCACCTGGCTCCAGTTCCAGTCGCTGTACCGGATCAACGCGCTGTGCCTGTGGTGCTCGCTGGCCTGGGTCGCCACGATCACCATGTTCTGGTACGTCACGTCGTTCAACATCCGCAACGACTTCCTGAAGGCCCCGCGCCCGGTCAAGAACTTCCTGGGCGAGTTCACCTGGGTCCTCCCGGTCACCCACGTCGGCATCATCGCCATGCTGATCCTGACCCGCTGGGGCACCCAGCTCTGGGCGTGAGCCCCACCCCGACCGGATTGTCAGTGGCGTGACATAGGGTTTTGGACGTGGAGCCCGACCTTTTCACCGCCGCAGCCGAAGAACGCCAGGAGAAGGACCCGTCCAGCAGTCCCCTGGCCGTACGGATGCGCCCGCGCACCCTCGACGAGGTCGTGGGCCAGCAGCACCTGCTGAAGCCGGGCTCGCCCCTGCGCCGACTGGTCGGCGAGGGGGCGGGCGGTCCGGCCGGTGCCTCCTCGGTGATCCTCTGGGGCCCGCCCGGCACCGGCAAGACGACCCTCGCCTACGTCGTCTCCAAGGCAACCAACAAGCGGTTCGTGGAGCTCTCCGCGATCACCGCCGGGGTCAAGGAGGTCCGCGCGGTCATCGAGAGCGCCCGCCGCGCCACCGGAGGCTTCGGCAAGGAGACCGTCCTCTTCCTCGACGAGATCCACCGCTTCAGCAAGGCCCAGCAGGACTCCCTGCTCCCGGCCGTCGAGAACCGCTGGATCACCCTGATCGCGGCGACCACGGAGAACCCGTACTTCTCGGTGATCTCCCCGCTGCTGTCCCGCTCCCTCCTCCTCACCCTCGAACCCCTCACGGACGACGACCTGCGCGCCCTGCTCCGCCGCGCGCTGAGCGACGAGCGCGGCCTGAAGGACGCGGTCGCTCTCCCCGAGGACAGCGAGAACCACCTGCTGCGCATCGCCGGCGGCGACGCCCGCCGTGCGCTGACCGCCCTGGAGGCCGCCGCCGGGGCCGCCCTCGACAAGGGCGAGCCGGACATCACCCTCCAGACACTGGAGGAGACCGTCGACCGCGCGGCGGTGAAGTACGACCGCGACGGCGACCAGCACTACGACGTGGCCAGCGCCCTCATCAAGTCCATCCGGGGTTCGGATGTCGACGCGGCCCTGCACTACCTGGCCCGCATGATCGAGGCAGGCGAGGACCCCCGCTTCATCGCCCGCCGCCTGATGATCTCCGCCAGCGAGGACATCGGCCTGGCCGATCCCAACGCGCTGCCGATCGCGGTCGCCGCCGCCCAGGCCGTAGCGATGATCGGCTTCCCGGAGGCCGCGCTCACCCTCAGCCACGCCACCATCGCGCTCGCCCTCGCGCCCAAGTCGAACGCGGCGACCACGGCGATCGGCGCCGCCATGGAGGACGTGCGCAAGGGGCACGCGGGCCCGGTGCCGATGCATCTGCGGGACGGGCACTACAAGGGCGCGGCCAAGCTCGGTCACGCGCAGGGGTACGTCTACCCGCACGACCTCCCGGAGGGCATCGCCGAGCAGCAGTACGCCCCGGAGGAGCTGAAGGACCGTACGTACTACGAACCGACCCGGCACGGCGCCGAGGCCCGGTACGCGGACGCGGTCGAGTGGACCAGGAAACGCCTCGGTCGAAAGCGGTCCTGAGCACCCTGTAGAATCCTGCGCAGTGCTGCGTCCCGTGTCCGACTCCGGTCGGCGCCTCAGGCGGGACATCCAGCCGGATCTTTTGATCCAGGAGCGTCGCGCACCGTCGTAGGTGTCGCGGGCAGCCCACCACCACCCGGGGTTCCGGGACCGGTCGGTGGGCCGTTCGTGTGCTGCACATGTGCCCAGACCAGGGAACGGCTGCCTGACAAGTCCCTCGTGGACTCGTCGGGATTCCCCGGCTGCGGATGCGACCTCCCCTAACCCTGAGGCAGCCGAAACGAAAAGGAAAAGCAGTGGCGAATCAGTCCCGCCCCAAGGTCAAGAAGTCGCGTGCCCTCGGCATCGCGCTGACCCCGAAGGCCGTCAAGTACTTCGAGGCCCGTCCCTACCCGCCGGGTGAGCACGGTCGTGGCCGCAAGCAGAACTCGGACTACAAGGTCCGTCTGCTGGAGAAGCAGCGTCTGCGCGCGCAGTACGACGTGTCCGAGCGCCAGCTCGTCCGCGCCTACGAGCGTGCCTCCAAGGTCCAGGGCAAGACCGGTGAGGCCCTGATCATCGAGCTGGAGCGTCGTCTCGACGCGCTGGTCCTTCGTTCGGGCATCGCCCGCACGATCTACCAGGCCCGCCAGATGGTCGTCCACGGCCACATCGAGGTCAACGGTGGCAAGGTCGACAAGCCGTCCTTCCGCGTCAAGCCCGACGACGTCGTCATGGTCCGCGAGCGCAGCCGCAGCAAGACGCTGTTCGAGGTCTCCCGCGCCGGTGGCTTCGCCCCCGACGGCGAGACCCCGCGCTACCTCCAGGTGAACCTCGGCGCCCTGGCGTTCCGCCTGGACCGCGAGCCGAACCGCAAGGAGATCCCGGTGATCTGCGACGAGCAGCTCGTCGTCGAGTACTACGCCCGCTGATCACCTCACGGACTCAGGTCCTGTCGTCACATTCCCGTCTGCCCGCCGACGCCATGCACGCACTCTCGCCGCACCGGGCGCAGACCCAAGTACATCCAGTACGAGGGTCTACGCCCGGCACACCGAGAGCACGCACCTGACGCCGCCGGGCCCGCCCTCCGGGCGGACGACGGGAATGTGACGACAGGACCTACCACCACCTGCGTGTCAGCCCGCCGTCTCCCCGCCCTTCCGGGTGGGCGAGGCGGCGGGCTTTCGCATGTCCACGCTCACCGTCGCGGGCCGCACCGGGCCGCGCGGCACCGGTACGGCGTCGAGCGTCCGCTCCTGCCCCAGCGCGCGGGCCACGGCGGCCTCCCGGCCCAGCAGCGCCCCTTCCCGTACGCACTCCTCGTACCGCTCGTCGCCGAGGCGCTCGCGGGCCATCGCCTCGCACAGCTCGTGCGGTGCGTTGTAGTACGCCGAGCCGAACAGCGGCAGTCCCACCGACGGCCACATCCCGGCCGCCGCGCCCTGCAGCAGCGCGGCCTCGGCCGCATCGCCCTCCGCGACCGTGACGAGGGCCAGCAACTCGACCGCGAGCACCGAGCCCAGGAGATCGCGGAAGCCGTGCGCGCTGCCCAGGCAGTCCGCCAACAGGTCGCGGGCGAGCGGGAGTCGGCCCTCGCTCCAGGCGACGTAGGCCAGGACGTACAGCGCGTAGGCGCGGGTCCAGCGCTCGCCGTGGTCCTCGCACACCTGCCGGACGTCCTCGCACAGCTTCACCGCGTCCGCGAGATCGCCCTGGAACGCCCGGGTCATCGCCAGTTCGACCTGGCCCATCAGCACATTGCTGTTCAGCTCGCCGATCTGCTGGTAGCGGTCGAGCGCCGAGCGCAGCAGGGTCTCCGCGCGCGGCATGTCGTCGGTGACCAACGCCAGGCAGCCGGTGCGGTGTTCGGCGTACGCCACCGCCGTGGGGTTCGCGGCCTCGTCCGCCTCCTCGCGGCACTCCTGGAGCGCGGCGAGCGCGGGCACGGTGTCGCCCTGGAGGATCGCCACGTAGCCGAGTACCCAGAGGGCCTTCAGCCGTGACTGGTCGTTGGCCGTGTCCTCGGCGTCCAGTTGTACGGCCTGCTCCAGCCAGTGCCGGCCCTCCGCGAGGCGTCCGCAGCCCGCCCAGTAGAACCACAGGGAGCCCGCCAGGTACTGGCCCAGATGCGTCTCGTCCGGCTCGGTCAGGCAGTACTCCAGGGCGCCCCGCAGATTCGGCAGCTCCGCCTCGACCCGCGCGGCGACCTCGCCCTGGCGCGGCGAGAACCAGTCCAGCTCGCACCACGTGGCCAGCCCCAGATACCAGTCGCGGTGCCTGCGCCGCAGCCGGGCCGCGTCCCCGGTCGCCTCCAGCCAGTCGGCGCCGTAGGCCCGGATCGTGTCGAGCATCCGGTAGCGCACGCCCGTCGGCGTCTGTTCGCCGACGACCACGGACTGCGCGAGGAGTTCGGACAGCACGTCGAGGACGCCGTCCGAGGTCAGTCCGTCGCCGCCGCACACGTACTCGGCGGCCTCCAGGTCGAAGCGCCCGGCGAACACCGACAGCCGTGCCCACAGCAGCCGTTCCTCGGGTGTGCACAGCTCGTGGCTCCAGCCGATCGCCGTCCGCAGCGTCTGGTGCCGGGGTAACGCGTCCCTGCGCCCGCCGGCCAGCAGCCGGAACCGGTCGTCGAACCGCGCGAGCAGCTCCCCGGGTGACAACGCCCGCAGCCGCCCCGCCGCCAGCTCGACGGCGAGCGGGATCCCGTCGAGCCGCCGGCACAACTCCCGTACGTCCGGATCGTCTTCGTCGATGGCGACGCCTTGCTGCGCGGCCCGGTCGGCGAACAGCTCCACCGCCTCGTCCTCGCCCAAAGGCGCCACCGCGACGACCCGTTCACCCGCCAGCTCCAGCGGCCGCCGCCCCACCGCGAGCACCCGCAACCCCGGCACCCGCCGCAGCAACTCGGCCACCAGCGAGGCACACACCTCCACCAGATGCTCGAACCCGTCCAGCACCAACAGAAGTTGACGATCCGTCAGGTGCGCGAGCAGTGCCTCGCGTGGCAACCGTGCGGTGTGATCCATGAGCCCCAGCGCCTCCACGACGGCGAAGTCCACGAGTTCCGGGTCGCGCACCGGTGCCAGCTCCACCCGCCACACCCCGCCCGGGGGCGCGGACCGGGCCGCCGCGTGCGCCGCGAGCCGGGACTTGCCGACCCCGCCCGGCCCGGTCACCGTGACCAGACGCGAGGCGTCGAGCGCCCGCGCCAGCTCGGTGAGTTCGGCCGAGCGGCCCACGAACCGGTCGGGTTCGAGGGGCAGATTGCCGTCCGAGGTGGCGCCGCCGCCATGGGGAGCTCGCATGGAACACGGAGCGTACTGAACCGTATTCAGTCCGTACAATCGCTTCGCGCAACTCCACCGCGCGGGGGGCGGTAATGCGGTACGGAGCGCCACCCCCGGCGCGATAGGCTCGACTCCAGTCATCAACAGGTGTTCACGAGAGCGGGTGTCAGGTGTCCGGTGGAGAGGTGGCCGGGATCCTGGTGGCCGTCTTCTGGGCGATCCTGGTCTCGTTCCTCGCCGTCGCACTGGTGAGGTTGGCCCAGACGCTCAAGGCGACCACCAAGCTGGTCGCGGACGTGACCGACCAGGCCGTGCCGCTGCTGGCCGACGCCTCCGCGGCGGTGCGCTCCGCGCAGACCCAGATCGACCGGGTCGACGCGATCGCCTCCGACGTCCAGGAAGTCACCTCGAACGCCTCCGCACTGTCCACCACCGTCGCCTCCACCTTCGGCGGCCCCCTCGTCAAGGTCGCGGCCTTCGGCTACGGCGTCCGCCGGGCCCTGGGCGGCCGCCGCGAGGACGTGCCCGCGCCGTCCGGGGCGTCCCGTCGTACGGTGATCGTGGGCCGTACCGTCCCGGCCGGACGGCGGGGCAAGCGCACCCGGAAGAAGGACTGACCGAGCGATGTTCCGCCGTACGTTCTGGTTCGGCACGGGCGTAGCCGCCGGTGTCTGGGCGACCACCAAGGTCAATCGCAAGCTGAAGCAGCTGACCCCCGAGCACCTCGCCGCGGTCGCGGCCAACAAGGCGCTCGAAGCGGGCCACAAGATCAAGGACAGCGCGGTGCACTTCGCGCTCGACGTCCGCGCGGGCATGGCCCAGCGTGAGGCCGAACTCGGCGACGCGCTGGGGATCAACGCCCCGGTCGACCCCGAACTCCCGGCGCCCCGGCAGCACATCGCCATCGAGAACCGCAACACCCCGATGTCCGTCGAAAGAAACGACAGGACGACGTACTCGTACAACCGGAATGAGGACCACTGATGGAGTCGGCTGAAATCCGCCGCCGCTGGCTGAGCTTCTACGAGGAGCGCGGCCACACCGTCGTCCCCTCGGCGTCGCTCATCGCGGACGACCCGACTCTGCTCCTGGTCCCCGCCGGCATGGTCCCCTTCAAGCCGTACTTCCTCGGCGAGGTCAAGCCGCCGTGGCCGCGCGCCACCAGCGTGCAGAAGTGCGTGCGCACACCCGACATCGAAGAGGTCGGCAAGACCACCCGGCACGGCACGTTCTTCCAGATGTGCGGCAACTTCTCCTTCGGCGACTACTTCAAGGAAGGCGCCATCACCTACGCCTGGGAGCTGCTCACCTCGCCCCAGGACAAGGGTGGTTACGGCCTCGACCCCGAGCGCCTGTGGATCACGGTCTACCTCGACGACGACGAGGCCGAGACCATCTGGCGCGACAAGATCGGCGTCCCCTCCGAGCGCATCCAGCGCCTCGGCAAGAAGGACAACTACTGGTCGATGGGCGTCCCCGGACCCTGCGGACCGTGCTCCGAGATCAACTACGACCGCGGCCCCGAGTTCGGCGTCGAGGGCGGCCCCGCCGTCAACGACGAGCGGTACGTGGAGATCTGGAACCTCGTCTTCATGCAGTACGAGCGCGGCGAGGGCATCGGCAAGGAGGACTTCGAGATCCTCGGCGAGCTGCCCAGCAAGAACATCGACACGGGCCTCGGCCTGGAGCGCCTCGCGATGATCCTGCAGGGCGTGCAGAACATGTACGAGATCGACACCTCCATGGCCGTCATCAAGAAGGCCACCGAGCTGACCGGCGTCGAGTACGGCGAATCGCACGAGTCCGACGTCTCCCTGCGCGTGGTCACCGACCACATGCGCACGTCCGTGATGCTCATCGGCGACGGCGTGACCCCCGGCAACGAGGGCCGCGGTTACGTCCTGCGCCGGATCATGCGCCGCGCCATCCGCAACATGCGGCTGCTCGGCGCCAGCGGCCTGGTCGTCAAGGACCTCATCGACACCGTCATCGCGATGATGGGCCAGCAGTACCCCGAGCTCGTCACCGACCGCCAGCGCATCGAGACCGTGGCCCTCGCCGAGGAGGCCGCCTTCGTCAAGACGCTGAAGGCCGGCACCAACATCCTCGACACCGCCATCGCCGACACCAAGCAGTCCGGCGGCAAGGTCCTCGCCGGCGACAAGGCGTTCCTGCTCCACGACACCTGGGGCTTCCCGATCGACCTCACCCTCGAAATGGCCGCCGAACAGGGCCTTTCCGTGGACGAGGACGGCTTCCGCCGCCTGATGAAACAGCAGCGCGACCAGGCCAAGGCCGACGCGCAGGCCAAGAAGACCGGCCACGCCGGCGTCGGTGCCTACCGCGAGATCGCCGACAAGGCCGGCGCGACCGACTTCATCGGCTACTCGGACACCCAGGGCGAGTCCACCATCGTCGGCATCCTCGTCGACGGCGTCTCCTCCCCGGCCGCCACCGAGGGCGACGAGGTCGAGATCGTCCTCGACCGCACCCCCTTCTACGCCGAGGGCGGCGGCCAGATCGGCGACACCGGCCGCATCAAGGTCGAGTCCGGTGCCGTGATCGAGATCCGCGACTGCCAGAAGCCGGTCCCGGGCGTCTACGTCCACAAGGGCGTCGTCCAGTACGGCGAGGTCACCGTCGGCGCCAAGGCCGAGGCCGCGATCGACATCCGCCGCCGTACCGCCATCGCCCGCGCCCACTCGGCCACCCACCTCACCCACCAGGCGCTGCGTGACGCCCTTGGTCCGACGGCCGCGCAGGCCGGTTCCGAGAACCAGCCGGGCCGCTTCCGCTTCGACTTCGGATCGCCGTCCGCGGTTCCCACGGCCGTGATGACCGACGTCGAGCAGAAGATCAACGAGGTGCTCGCCCGCGACCTGGACGTGCACGCCGAGATCCTCAGCCTCGACGAGGCCAAGAAGCAGGGCGCCATCGCCGAGTTCGGCGAGAAGTACGGCGAGCGGGTCCGCGTCGTGACCATCGGCGACTTCTCCAAGGAGCTGTGCGGCGGCACCCACGTCCACAACACCTCCCAGCTCGGCCTGGTGAAGCTGCTCGGCGAGTCGTCGATCGGCTCCGGAGTGCGCCGTATCGAAGCGCTCGTCGGTGTCGACGCCTACAACTTCCTCGCCCGTGAGCACACGGTCGTCGCCCAGCTCCAGGAGCTGATCAAGGGGCGCCCGGAGGAACTGCCGGAGAAGGTCTCCGCCATGCTCGGCAAGCTGAAGGACGCCGAGAAGGAGATCGAGAAGTTCCGCGCCGAGAAGGTGCTGCAAGCCGCGGGCGGTCTCGTCGAGTCCGCCAAGGACGTGCAGGGGATCGCCGTCGTCACCGGTCAGGTCCCGGACGGCACCACCCCGGACGACCTGCGCAAGCTGGTGCTCGACGTGCGTGGCCGTATCCAGGGCGGACGGGCCGCCGTCGTAGCCCTGTTCACGGTCAACAACGGCAAGCCGCTCACCGTCATCGCCACCAACGAAGCCGCCCGCGAGCGCGGCCTCAAGGCCGGCGACCTGGTGCGCGCCGCCGCCAAGACCCTCGGCGGCGGCGGTGGCGGCAAGCCGGATGTGGCCCAGGGCGGTGGCCAGAACCCGGCCGCCGTCGGTGAAGCCGTAGACGCTGTCGAGCGCCTCGTCGCCGACACGGCCAAGTAAGAAACGGCCGCGAACATGCGAAGAGGACGTCGACTCGCGATCGACGTCGGGGACGCCCGGATCGGGGTCGCCTCGTGCGACCCCGACGGGATCCTCGCCACTCCCGTCGAGACGGTCCCCGGCCGCGACATCCCGGCGGCGCACCGTCGGCTGAAGGAGCTCGCCGAGGAGTACGAACCGATCGAAGTCGTCGTCGGTCTCCCGCGCTCCCTCAAGGGGGGTGAGGGACCGGCCGCGGTGAAGGTCCGGGCCTTCGCCCAGGAACTCGCGAAGGGCATCGCCCCGGTACCGGTCAGACTGTTGGACGAACGGATGACCACGGTGACGGCCAGTCAGGGACTGCGCGCCTCAGGGGTGAAGTCCAAGAAGGGCCGATCGGTCATCGATCAGGCGGCAGCTGTCATCATTCTGCAGCAGGCCCTGGAATCCGAACGGGTGTCAGGTAAAGCACCCGGCGAGGGCGTCGAAGTGGTCATCTGATCGCGATACGGTAACGTTCCGCGCGATGTGATGGTGTTCGAACAGCCATGGCACAGCAAGAGGCGGGACGGGAGCCGGAGCCGCAAGCGCCGCGACCGCCGCCTCGCGGCTCTAGGGGATCGATGACTGAGTATGGCCGGGGCCCAGGCTCCGAACCGTGGCATCCGGAGGACCCGTTGTTCGGGGACATCGGATGGGAAGGGCAGCAGGCCCAGCCGGGGCAGCAGTCCTCCTACGGCGGCCAGCCGCAGCACTATCCGGAACAGCCGCAGCAGCCACAGCAGTACGGCGACTGGGGCCATGGCCAGCAGGCCGACTACGGTCAGGCGCAGCAGCAGTACCAGGTCTACGACGAACAGGGCAACCCGCAGTACCCCGACCAGCAACAGTGGGCGGACCAGCAGCAGTACGCCGATCAGAGCCATCAGCAGTACGCCGCTCAGCAGCAGCAGTATCAGCAGGGCGGCTGGGACGGGACCGGCGCGCCCGCGCAGGTCCCGTACGCCGCGGACCCCGGCGACCCGTACGGACAGCAGGCCGCCGCCTATGGCGAACAGCAGCCCGATTTCTACGGCACGCCCGACGCGTATCCGCCGCCGGAACCGCCCGGCAAGCGGCGTACGGAACCCGAACCGGAGCAGACCGACTGGGACCCGGGACCCGATCAGGGCGAACACGCGTTCTTCGCGGGCGGCGGCGATGACGACGACGCCGATGACGACGAGCCGGAGGACGGGCGGGGACGCGGCGACCGGCGGGGCAAGGGCGGCAAAGGCAAAGGCAAGGACAAAGGCGGCAAGGAGCGGAAGCGCCGCAACGGCTGCGCCTGCCTTGTGGTCGTCCTCGTGTTCGGCGGCGGCCTGGCCGGCGTCGGCTACTTCGGCTGGCAGTTCTACCAGGATCGTTTCGGCTCGGCCCCCGACTACGCGGGCGACGGCACCGGATCGGTGAGCGTCACCATCCCCAAGGGGGCGGGCGGCTACACCATCGGCCAGGAGCTGAAGAAACAGGGCGTCGTGAAGAGCGTCGACGCGTTCGTCGCCGCCCAGTCGCAGAATCCCGACGGAAAGAAGATCCAGGCGGGCGTCTTTCTGCTGAAGAAGGAAATGTCCGCCGCGAGCGCCGTCAAGCTGATGCTCGATCCCAAGAGCCAAGACAATTTGATCGTCCCCACGGGCTGGCGGAACTCCAAGATCTACACGGCTATCGACAAGAAACTCCAGCTTTCCGACGGCACCACCAAGGCCGTCGCCAAGAAGGATTACAAGTCGTTCGGACTGCCCAGCTGGGCGAACAACAACAAGGACATCAAGGACCCGCTGGAGGGCTTCCTCTACCCCGGCACGTACGGCGCAGCCAAGGGCATGAAACCCGAGACGGTCCTCAAACAGATGGTCGCCCAGGCCAGCGACAAATACGGCGCGATCGACCTTGAGGCGAAAGCCAAGGCGCTCAATCTGGACAACCCGCTGCAGGTCATCACGGTCGCGAGCCTCGTCCAGGCTGAAGGCAAGACGCACGAGGACTTCCGCAAGATGGCCGAAGTGGTCTACAACCGTCTCAAGACCACGAACACCGAGACCAACCGTTACCTGCAATTCGACTCGACCTTCAATTACCTGAAGGGTCAGAGCAACATCCACATCAGCGAGTCCGAGATCAACAGCAACAAGGACCCGTACAACACCTACACCCAAAAGGGCTTGCCGCCCGGTCCCATCGACAACCCCGGTGACGAGGCTCTGGCAGCGGCACTGAATCCGACCCGAGACGGCTGGATCTACTTCGTGGCGACCGACGGCGAGAACAAGACCGAATTCGCCAAGACGTACGCCGAATTCCAGGCACTCAAGGAAAAGTTCAATGCCAGTTCGGGCAACTGACGCCCGCCGTGCCGCCGTGCTCGGTTCCCCCATCGCCCACTCCCTCTCCCCGGTGCTGCATCGCGCGGCATACGGGGAGCTGGGACTCGACAACTGGTCGTACGACCGCTTCGACGTCGACGAGGTGGCCCTGCCGGGGTTCTTCGAGGACCTCGGCCCGGAGTGGGCGGGCCTGTCGCTGACCATGCCGCTGAAGCGGGCGGTGATACCGCTGCTCGACGAGATCAGCGAGACCGCCGCCTCGGTGGACGCGGTCAACACCGTGGTCCTCACGGAGGACGGCCGACGCGTCGGCGACAACACCGACATCCCCGGCATGGTCGCCGCCCTCCGCGAACACGGCATCGAACAGGTCGACTCCGCCGCGATCCTCGGCTCCGGCGCCACCGCCTCCTCCGCCCTCGCCGCCCTCGCCCGCATCTGCACCGGCGAGGTCGTCGCGTACGTCCGCAGCGAGGCCCGCGCGGCGGAGATGCGGCAATGGGGCGAGCGGCTGGACGTAGAAGTACGCACGGCGGACTGGGCGGACGCGGCGGAAGGCCTGCGCGCCCCCCTGGTCTTCGCGACCACCCCCGCCGGCACCACGGACACCCTCTCCTCCTCCGTGCCGGAACGCCCCGCCACCCTCTTCGACGTCCTCTACGACCCCTGGCCCACCGACCTCGCGGCCCGCTGGTCCGGCTACGGCGGCGCGGTCGTCAGCGGCCTCGACCTGCTGGTGCACCAAGCGGTACTCCAGGTGGAACAGATGACGGGCCGTCGGCCGGCGCCGGTGGAGGCGATGCGCAGAGCGGGGGAGAAGGCGCTGGCGGATCGGTGAGGTGGATCCGGTGGGCGGGGAGGGGCAGCCGAGAAGCCGCCGTCCGACCGCTCGTCCGGCTCCGGTGAGCCGTCCGAGCACGCGTCGACCGACCCCGGACCTCGCCCCGGCACAGGGGGACGAGAAGGCTCCGCCCGACCGCTGACCACGGCACCTCGCGTCCGCTCCCTGGACCGTCGGCCAGGTCCATGCCCCGAACGTGGGAGGATCGGGGGCGGCGGGCCAGGGCCGCGCACCCGGTCAAGCCGTCGCCGTACGCGAGGACGCGCGTACGCAGCAGCACCAGGGCGCGAGCATGAGGAGCACCGTTGAGCAGGTTGCGCTGGCTGACCGCGGGGGAGTCCCACGGTCCCGCACTCGTGGCGACGCTGGAGGGTCTTCCCGCCGGTGTGCCGATCACCACGGAGATGGTGGCGGATCACCTGGCCCGGCGCCGGCTCGGTTATGGACGTGGTGCGCGGATGAAGTTCGAGCGCGACGAGGTCACCTTCCTGGGTGGTGTCCGGCACGGTCTCACGCTCGGTTCCCCGGTCGCGATCATGGTGGGGAACACGGAGTGGCCCAAGTGGGAGCAGGTCATGGCGGCGGACCCGGTCGATCCGGAGATCCTGGCGGGGCTGGCGCGTAACGCTCCGCTGACCCGTCCGCGCCCCGGCCATGCTGATCTTGCCGGTATGCAGAAGTACGGCTTCGACGAGGCGCGTCCGATCCTGGAGCGTGCCTCGGCGCGTGAGACGGCGGCGCGTGTCGCGTTGGGTGCCGTCGTGCGGTCGTACATCAGGGAGACGGCCGGGATCGAGATCGTCTCGCACGTCGTGGAGCTGGCCTCGGCGAAGGCCCCGCGCGGTGTGCTGCCGACGCCGGCCGATGTCGGGAAGCTCGACGCGGATCCGGTGCGGTGCCTGGACGCGGACGCGTCGAAGCAGATGGTTGCGGAGATCGATCAGGCCCACAAGGACGGTGACACGCTGGGTGGTGTGGTCGAGATCCTGGCCTACGGGGTTCCCGTCGGCTTGGGCTCGCATGTGCACTGGGACCGGAAGCTGGATGCCCGTCTGGCGGGTGCGCTGATGGGTATTCAGGCGATCAAGGGTGTCGAGATCGGCGACGGCTTCGAACTCGCCCGGGTGCCGGGTTCGCTGGCGCACGACGAGATCGTGAACACCGGTGAGGGCATTCGGCGTGTCTCGGGCCGGTCGGGTGGTACTGAGGGTGGTCTGTCGACGGGTGAGTTGTTGCGGGTGCGGGCGGCGATGAAGCCGATCGCGACGGTGCCGCGTGCTCTGCAGACGGTCGATGTGGTGACGGGTGAGGCCACGCAGGCCCATCATCAGCGTTCCGACGTGTCGGCGGTGCCGGCTGCGGGGATTGTCGCGGAGGCGATGGTCGCGCTGGTCCTGGCGGATGCGGTGGCGGAGAAGTTCGGTGGGGACTCGGTGCCCGAGACCCGTCGTAACGTGCGGTCGTACCTCGAGAACCTGGCGATCCGGTGACCGCGGTACCGCTTGTCGTCCTGGTCGGTCCCATGGGGGTCGGCAAGTCCACGGTCGGGCAGCAGCTCGCGGGGCGGCTCGGTGTCGGTTACCGGGACACGGATGAGGACATCGTGGCTGTCGAGGGCCGCAGCATCGCGGAGATCTTCGTCGACGAGGGTGAGCCGGTTTTCCGGGCGATCGAGAAGCGTGCCGTGCACCAGGCGCTCGCCGGGCACGAGGGTGTCCTGGCGCTGGGCGGGGGTTCGATCCTCGATGCGGACACGCGGGCGTTGCTGGTCGGGCATCGGGTCGTCTATCTGTCCATGGATGTGGACGAGGCGGTCAAGCGCACGGGTCTGAACGCGGCGCGTCCGCTGCTGGCCATCAATCCGCGCAAGCAGTGGCGTGAACTGATGGAGGCCAGGCGTCACTTGTATGCCGAGGTCGCGCGGGCTGTCGTGGCCACCGACGGCCGTACCCCCGAGGACGTCACCCAAGCCGTCCTGGACGCACTGGAGTTGAAGGAAGCATGAGCGAGTCAGTGACGCGGATCCAGGTCGGCGGCACGGCGGGCAGCGACCCGTACGAGGTCCTGGTGGGCCGTCAACTCCTGGGCGAACTCGGCGGGTTGGTAGGTGACCGGGTCAAGCGGGTCGCCGTCATCCACCCCGAGGCGCTCGCCGAGACGGGTGACGCGCTGCGCGCCGACCTGGCCGGGCAGGGCTTCGAGGCCGTCGCCATCCAGGTGCCGAACGCGGAGGAGGCCAAGACCGCCGAGGTCGCCGCCTACTGCTGGAAGGCACTGGGCCAGTCCGGCTTCACCCGCTCCGACGTCATCGTCGGCGTCGGCGGTGGCTCGACCACCGACCTGGCCGGCTTCGTCGCCGCGACCTGGCTGCGCGGGGTCCGCTGGATCGCCGTACCGACGACCGTGCTCGCCATGGTGGACGCGGCCGTGGGCGGCAAGACCGGCATCAACACCGCCGAGGGCAAGAACCTCGTCGGCTCCTTCCACCCGCCGGCCGGCGTGCTCTGCGACCTCGCCGCGCTGGACTCCCTCCCGGTCAACGACTACGTATCCGGGCTCGCCGAGATCATCAAGGCCGGCTTCATCGCCGACCCGGTGATCCTCGAACTCATCGAGTCCGACCCGGAGTCCGCCCGCACCCCGGCCGGACCGCACACCGCCGAACTCATCGAGCGCTCCATCAAGGTCAAGGCCGAGGTCGTCTCCGCCGACCTCAAGGAGTCGGGCCTGCGCGAGATCCTCAACTACGGCCACACCCTCGCGCACGCCATCGAGAAGAACGAGCGCTACAAGTGGCGGCACGGCGCCGCAGTGGCCGTAGGCATGCACTTCGCGGCCGAACTCGGCCGTCTCGCGGGCCGGTTGGACGACGCGACGGCGGACCGGCACCGCACGGTCCTCGAATCGGTGGGCCTGCCGCTCAGCTACCGCTACGACCAGTGGCCCAAGCTGCTGGAGACCATGAAGGTCGACAAGAAGTCCCGCGGTGACCTGCTGCGCTTCATCGTCCTCGACGGCCTCGCCAAGCCGACGGTCCTGGAGGGTCCCGACCCGGCCGTCCTGCTCGCCGCGTACGGCGAAGTGGGCGAGTAAGTACCGCCAAGACCCTTCCGCCCGAATTGCCTTGCGCGGACGGGCACTTCGGCCGCTCCCCGGCCGTTCACCAAATGGCGGCTGGGGAAGGTACCGTTCGGTACGGAGCGGGGGTTCGGGCCCGCCGCCAGCGCCAATTGCCTTGTACGAGACGGAGTGGCACCGGATGCAGCACGCAGTGGGGTCTCCGCTGCCGCCGCCCCACCAGCCGGGGCAGGGACCGACCACCGGTTGGTCCCCGGCCGGACAACACTCGGGTCCGCACCATCCGGGCCCGGCACCCGTGCCACCCCCGCCGCCGGCCCCGGGCTTCGCGCCCACCCCGCCGCCGCACGCGGTCCCGCGCCACGCCCCGGACACCACCGGCCACGTCCAGCTCCCGCCGGGCGGCCCCGTGCCCATGCCCAGCGCCCCGCCCGCCACGGCGTCCCCCGACCCGACCTCCACCACCCTCGCGGTGCTGCTCATCGGCCCCGCCGGCGCGGGCAAGACGAGCGTCGCCAAGTACTGGGCGGACCATCGCCGGGTCCCCACCGCCCACATCAGCCTCGACGACGTACGCGAGTGGGTCCGCTCGGGCTTCGCCGACCCCCAGTCCGGGTGGAACGACCACTCCGAGGCCCAGTACCGCCTGGCGCGCCGCACCTGTGGCTTCGCCGCCCGCAACTTCCTCGCCAACGGCATCTCCTGCATCCTCGACGACGCGGTCTTCCCCGACCGCCCGGTGGTCGGCCTCGGTGGCTGGAAACGACACGTGGGCCCCGGCCTCCTGCCGGTGGTCCTGCTGCCGGGCCTGGAAATCGTCCTGGAACGCAACGCCGAACGCTCCGGCAACCGCCGCCTCACCGACGAGGAGGTCGCCCGCATCCACGGCCGCATGGCCGGCTGGTACGGCTCGGGCCTCCCGATCATCGACAACTCCCAGATGGACGTCCAACAGACGGCCCAGGTCCTGAACGACGTACTCGCACGATCGATAGCGAGCCCGCCGAACTGGTAATCACCGGGGAGCGGTCCTACCCAAGGGGCGCGGGGCTGTATCAATGTGCGGCTCCGCCGCGTGGGCGCGACCAGCCCCCACCGACCCGCACCCGGCACACAACGGACAGCCCACCCCGTCCCCCGAACGGCACTCTCCCAACCAGCACAATCCAGCCACCGCTCCTACGCTCATCTCATGTCAGAGGTCTACGCAGCCCGCCGAGCAAGGCTCAGGGACCGAGCCCAAGCCGGCGGCAGCCAATCCGCGCTGGTCACCAACCCAGCCAACGTGCGCTACCTGTCGGGCCCCGTTCCCCAGGGCACCGTCCTGCTGCTCGGCAAGCGCGACGACACGCTGGTCTGCACGGCCCCGCTGGACGAACGCCCCGCAGAGGGCCGCCCCGACGAGACCCTGCGCATCCACACACTCCCCGGCCCCGATGGCGACCCCGCCGTATCCGCCGCAGACCTCGCGGCAGCGCACGGCGCGGAATCCATGGCCGTGGAGGAACACCACCTCACCGTGGCCCGCCACCGAGCTCTCCGCTCGGTCGCCCCCACGCTCCGCCTCACCGACATCGGCGGCGCGGTCGAACAGCTGCGGGTCGTCAAGGACGAGGAGGAGATCTCCTGTCTGAGAATCGGCGCCGAGATCGCCGACCAGGCCCTCGGAGAGCTCCTGGAGTCGATCCTCGTCGGCCGCACCGAACGCCATCTCGCCCTCGAACTGGAGCGACGGCTCGTCGACCACGGCGCCGAGGGCCCCGCCTTCGCCACCTCCGTCGCCACCGGCCCGCACTCCGGCAGACGCGGCCACCGGCCGACCGACCGCCGGGTCGAGGAAGGAGATTTCCTCTCCGTCTGCCTCGGTGCCACGTATCGCGGATACCGCTGCGAGATCGGCCGTACGTTCGTCATCGGGACCTCTCCCGCGGACTGGCAGATCGAGCTGTACGACCTCGTCTTCGCCGCCCAGAGGGCTGCGAGGGAGTCCCTGACCCCCGGTGCCGCCTACCGCGATGTGGACCGCGCGGCCCGCCAGGTACTGGACTCCGCGGGCTACTCGGAAGGCCTCGCAGCCCTCACCGGCCACGGTGTCGGACTCGAAATCGACGAGGAGCCGCAGCTGGCCCCCGCAGCCATGGGTAAACTGGACGCTTGCGTGCCGGTCACCGTCGAACCGGGGGTTCACCTCCCGGGCCGGGGCGGTGTCCGGATCGATGACACGCTCGTCGTACGCCCTGAGGCGGACGGCGGACCCGAGCTACTCACCATCACGACCAAGGAACTGCTCGCGCTCTAGCTTGCGCGTGCCCCTGGGTCGTCCACGTCAGTCCAGGAGATTCCGCAACCGTGGCTTCCACGAACGACCTCAAGAACGGCCTGGTGCTCAAGCTCGACGGGGGCCAGCTCTGGTCCGTCGTCGAGTTCCAGCACGTCAAGCCCGGCAAGGGCCCTGCCTTCGTGCGCACCAAGCTCAAGAACGTGCTCTCCGGCAAGGTCGTCGACAAGACGTTCAACGCCGGCGTCAAGGTCGAGACGGCCACTGTCGACAAGCGCGACATGCAGTTCTCGTACATGGACGGCGAGTACTTCGTCTTCATGGACATGGAGACCTACGACCAGCTCATGGTCGACCGCAAGGCCGTCGGCGACGCCGCCAACTTCCTGATCGAGGGCTTCACCGCCACGGTCGCCCAGCACGAGGGCGAGGTGCTCTTCGTCGAGCTGCCGGCCGCCGTCGAGCTGGTCATCCAGGAGACCGAGCCCGGCGTCCAGGGCGACCGCTCCACCGGTGGCACCAAGCCCGCCACCCTGGAGACCGGTTACCAGATCCAGGTCCCGCTCTTCATCACCACCGGTGAGAAGATCAAGGTCGACACCCGCTCCAGCGACTACCTCGGCCGGGTGAACAGCTAACCGTGGCTGCCCGCAATACGGCCCGCAAGCGCGCCTTCCAGATCCTCTTCGAGGGCGACCAGCGCGGAGTCGGCGTCACCACGGTCCTCGCGGACTGGATCCGGCTCTCCCGGGACGACACCCGGCAGCCGCCGGTCAGCGAGTACACGATGGAGCTGGTCGAGGGGTACGCGCAGCACGCGCGCCGCATCGACGAGCTGATCGCGCAGTACTCGGTCGGCTGGACGCTCGACCGCATGCCCGTGGTGGACCGCAACATCCTGCGCCTCGGCGCCTACGAGCTGATCTGGGCCGACGAGACCCCGGACGCCGTCGTCCTCGACGAGATGGTGCAGCTGGCCAAGGAGTTCTCCACGGACGAGTCGCCCTCGTTCGTGAACGGCCTGCTGGGTCGTTTCAAGGACCTGAAACCCTCGCTGCGCCGGGACGAGGCGTAAGCAGTACGCGAGCGAAACGCCGGAGGGCCCGCAGCACGACCGCTGCGGGCCCTCCGGCGTTCCCGCAGGCATGAGGGCGTTCCCCGTACGCATGAGGCTCCTGGGGCCCGCAGAAAGCCGCCGGGGTGGCCGGAACGGTGAAGTTCCGGCCACCCCGGCGGCACGTTTCTGCTCAGGCGTGGAGCGGTTCAGCTCTCCTCGTGGGAGACCGCGCGACGCGCGTCGGCGTCCAGCACGCCCCAGCTGATGAGCTGCTCGGTGAGGACCGAGGGCGACTGGTCGTAGATGACGGCGAGTGTGCGCAGGTCGTCCTGGCGGATCGAGAGCACCTTGCCGTTGTAGTCGCCGCGCTGGGACTGGATCGTGGCGGCGTACCGCTGCAGCGGGCCGGCCTTCTCGGCGGGCACGTGGGCCAGCCGCTCCAGGTCCAGGACCAGCTTCGGCGGCGGCTCGGCGGCCCCGCCCGGCGTGGTGCCCGGCAGCAGCTCCTGCACCGGAACCCCGTAGAAGTCAGCCAGCTCGGCGAGGCGCTGCACGGTGACGGCACGGTCGCCGCGCTCGTACGACCCGACCACGACCGCCTTCCAGCGTCCCTGTGACTTCTCCTCGACACCGTGGAGGGAAAGGCCCTGCTGGGTGCGGATGGCCCGGAGCTTGGCCCCGAGCTGTTTGGCGTATTCGCTGGACATATAGCTCCCGGACACTGTGTCGACGCGGCTGCAGTGTTTCCGCGCCGCGCGGCTGGTAACTCACTGTGAGGTTACGCAGCGTTACGCTGCCGCGTCAAGCCGAATGGTCCGCACTGGCTCTTCCGTGGTAGCCGTGTCCGATTACTCCATAGGGGTGATCAGGGGTGTCGCCTCGACCTGCTACCGTGGATGGCGCAAATCCGACGTCCTTTAAGGTCCGTCCCGTGAGGCGGAGAAGGAGGTCCGTTTCTTATGGACACCCAGCAGTACGAGTCCGATGCCCGGCCGGTCCTCGAGGCCCCCGACATCGCGCGGGTCCTGACCCGCATCGCCCACGAGATCGTCGAGCGCGCCAAGGGCGCCGACGACGTGGTTCTCCTCGGCATCCCGACCCGGGGCGTCTTCCTCGCCCAGCGGCTCGCCGTCAAGCTGGAGGAGATCACCGACCGCAAGATCCCGGTCGGCTCCCTCGACATCACCATGTACCGCGACGACCTGCGCATGCACCCGCCGCGCGCGCTGGCCCGCACCGACATCCCCGGTGACGGCATCGACGGCCGCCTGGTCGTCCTCGTCGACGACGTGCTCTTCTCCGGCCGCACCATCCGCGCCGCCCTCGACGCCCTGAACGACATCGGGCGCCCCCGCGCGGTGCAACTCGCGGTCCTGGTCGACAGAGGCCACCGCGAACTGCCCATCCGCGCCGACTACGTCGGCAAGAACCTCCCCACGTCGCTGCGGGAGACGGTCAAGGTCCAGCTCGCCGAGGAGGACGGTCGCGACACCGTGCTGCTCGGCACCAAGCAGACCCCGTAGCGGACGGACGCCGTGCCCCCGCGGCACGCCGCGCCTCCGCACGCCCGGATTCTCCTCATACCTGAACTGCCTTACGGAGCCTGACAGATGCAGCGTCATCTCATCTCGGCCGCCGACCTCTCCCGCGACGACGCCGTCCTGATCCTCGACACCGCCGAGGAGATGGCCCGGGTCGCCGACCGGCCGATCAAGAAACTGCCGACCCTGCGCGGCCGTACCGTGGTCAACCTCTTCTTCGAGGACTCCACGCGCACGCGTATCTCCTTCGAAGCCGCCGAGAAGCGCCTCTCCGCCGACGTCATCAACTTCACCGCCAAGGGGTCGAGTGTCTCCAAGGGCGAGTCCCTGAAGGACACCGCGCAGACCCTGGAGGCCATGGGCGTCGACGCGGTCGTCATCCGGCACGGCGCCTCCGGAGCGCCGTACCGGCTCGCCACCTCCGGGTGGATCGACGCGGCCGTCATCAACGCCGGTGACGGCACCCACCAGCACCCGACGCAGGCCCTGCTGGACGCGTTCACCATGCGGCGCCGGCTCGTCGGCCGGGACGCCGGGCTCGGGCAGGACCTGGCCGGCAAGCGGATCACGCTCGTCGGCGACATCCTGCACAGCCGCGTCGCCCGCTCGAACGTCGACCTGCTGCACACCCTCGGCGCCGAGGTCACCCTCGTCGCCCCGCCCACTCTGGTGCCGGTCGGCGTCGAGGCCTGGCCCTGCGAGGTCTCGTACGACCTCGACAGCACGCTCTCCAAGTCCGACGCGGTGATGCTCCTGCGCGTCCAGCGCGAGCGCATGAACGCGGCGTTCTTCCCCACCGAGCGCGAGTACTCGCGGCGCTACGGCCTCGACGGCGAGCGGATGGCGAAGATGCCCGAGCACGCCATCGTGATGCACCCGGGGCCGATGGTCCGGGGCATGGAGATCACCGCCGAGGTCGCCGACTCGGACCGCTGCACCGTCGTCGAGCAGGTCGCAAACGGAGTGTCCATCCGGATGGCCGTGCTCTATCTGCTTCTGGGCGGCAACGAACCCGCCGTCAGCCACGCCCGTATCGAGGAGAAGTAAGTCACATGAGCAAGATCCTGATCCGTGGTGCGAAGATCCTCGGCGGCGAGCCGCAGGACGTGCTGATCGACGGGGACACCATCGCCGAGGTCGGCAGCGGACTGTCCGCCGAGGGTGCCGAGGTCGTCGAGGCCGACGGCAAGGTGCTGCTGCCGGGTCTCGTCGACTTGCACACCCATCTCCGCGAGCCCGGCCGCGAGGACTCCGAGACGGTCCTGACCGGTACCCGTGCCGCCGCCAGCGGTGGCTACACGGCCGTGTTCGCCATGGCCAACACCTTCCCCGTCGCCGACACCGCCGGTGTCGTCGAGCAGGTCTACCGGCTCGGCCAGGAGCACGGCTACTGCGACGTGCAGCCCATCGGCGCCGTCACCGTCGGCCTGGAGGGCAAGAAGCTCGCCGAGCTGGGCGCGATGCACGAGTCGGCCGCCGGGGTCACCGTCTTCTCCGACGACGGCAAGTGCGTCGACGACGCGGTGATCATGCGCCGCGCGCTGGAGTACGTGAAGGCCTTCGGGGGAGTCGTCGCCCAGCACGCGCAGGAGCCGCGGCTCACCGAGGGCGCCCAGATGAACGAGGGTGTCGTCTCCGCCGAACTCGGGCTCGGGGGCTGGCCGGCGGTGGCCGAAGAATCGATCATCGCCCGGGATGTCCTGCTCGCCGAGCACGTCGGTTCCCGCGTCCACATCTGCCACCTGTCGACCGCCGGGTCCGTCGAGATCGTCCGCTGGGCCAAGTCCCGGGGCATCGACGTCACCGCCGAGGTCACCCCGCACCACCTCCTCCTCACGGATGAGCTGGTGCGCTCCTACAACCCCGTCTACAAGGTCAACCCGCCGCTGCGCACCGAGCGCGACGTGCTGGCCCTGCGCGAGGCGCTCGCCGACGGCACGATCGACATCGTCGCCACCGACCACGCCCCGCACCCGCACGAGGACAAGGACTGCGAGTGGGCCGCCGCCGCCATGGGGATGGTCGGCCTGGAGACCGCGTTGTCAGTGGTGCAGGAGACCATGGTGGACACCGGGCTCCTCACCTGGACCGGGGTCGCCGAGCGCATGTCCGTCAAGCCCGCCGAGATCGGGCGGGCGGTGGGCCACGGCCGTCCCGTCTCGGCTGGTGAGCCCGCCAACCTCACGCTCGTCGACACGGAATACCGTGGGTCGGTGGACCCCGCGGGCTTCGCTTCGCGCAGTCGCAACACCCCGTACGAGGGGCGTGAGCTGCCGGGCCGTGTGACGCACACCTGGCTCCGGGGCAAGGCCACGCTCGTCGACGGGAAGCTCACGTGACACCTCTGGAACTGACCCACCTCGCGGCCGGGGAGAAGTCCGCCCCGGTGACCGACTGGGCCGCCCGTATCGGCTGGCTCGTCGGCCTCGCCCTGTTCATCGCGCTCGTCTACTGGCTGATGCGCGAGGGCTGGAAGTGGCGCGGCACGCTCCAGGGCGACCTGCCCGAACTTCCCACCGCGCCGGAAGACCTGGGCGAGGCGAAACTGGCTGTGTTGTCGATGAGTGGCCGCTACCACGGCTCCACCACCGCCGGGCAGTGGCTCGACCGCATCGTGGCGCACGGCCTGGGCACCCGCAGCCGGGTCGAGCTGACCCTGACGGAGGCCGGCCTGGATGTCGTACGACCGGGAGCCACCGACTTCTTCATCCCGGCCGGGGCGCTGCGCGAGGCCCTGCTCGGCAAGGGCATCGCCGGGAAGGTCCTCAGCGAGGGCGGTCTCCTGGTCGTGACGTGGGCGCACGGGGACCGGCTGATCGACTCCGGGTTCCGCTCGGATCACGCCGCCGAGCACGCGGAGTGGGTCGACACCCTGAACAGCATGATCAACAAGAGTCTCGAAACGACCGACACGGAAGGCGCACGATGACGACCTCCATCCAGGGAGCGGCCTCGCAGAGGCACAAGGCAGCTCCCGCCGTACTCGTCCTGGAGGACGGCCGGATCTTCCGCGGCCGCGCCTACGGGTCCGTGGGGGTGACCTTCGGCGAGGCCGTGTTCTCCACCGGCATGACCGGCTACCAGGAGACCCTCACCGACCCGTCGTACCACCGCCAGGTCGTCGTGATGACCGCCCCGCACATCGGCAACACCGGTGTGAACGACGAGGACCCCGAGTCGGCCCGCATCTGGGTCGCCGGTTACGTGGTGCGCGACCCCGCGCGCGTGCCGTCCAACTGGCGCTCCCGCCGCTCGCTGGACGAGGAGCTGCGCAACCAGGGTGTCGTCGGGATCTCCGGCATCGACACGCGCGCGTTGACCCGCCATCTGCGCGAGCGCGGCGCGATGAGGGTCGGCATCTTCTCCGGCCCCTCGCTGCCCGACGACGACACCATGCTCGCCGAGGTGCGCGAGGCCCCCGAGATGACGGGCGCTGACCTCTCCGCCGAGGTCGCGACCAAGGAGGCGTACGTCGTCCCCGCGATCGGTGAGAAGAAGTTCACCGTCGCCGCCGTCGACCTCGGCATCAAGGGCATGACCCCCCACCGGATGGCAGAGCGTGGCATCGAGGTGCACGTGCTCCCGGCCACCGCGACCGTCGAGGACGTCTACGCGGTACAGCCCGACGGGGTCTTCTTCTCGAACGGACCCGGCGACCCCGCCACCGCCGACCACCCGGTCGCCGTCATGCGGGCGGTCCTGGAGCGCGGTACGCCGCTCTTCGGCATCTGCTTCGGCAACCAGATCCTGGGCCGCGCGCTCGGCTTCGGCACGTACAAGCTGAAGTACGGCCACCGGGGCATCAACCAGCCCGTGCAGGACCGTACGACCGGCAAGGTCGAGGTCACCGCGCACAACCACGGCTTCGCCGTCGACGCGCCCCTCGACAAGGTCTCCGACACGCCGTACGGCCGCGCCGAGGTCTCGCACGTCTGCCTGAACGACCAGGTCGTCGAGGGGCTGCGGCTGCTCGACCGGCCGGCGTTCAGCGTCCAGTACCACCCCGAGGCGGCGGCCGGCCCGCACGACGCCGCCTACCTGTTCGACCGCTTCACGTCTTTGATGGAGGGCCAGCGTGCCTAAGCGCACCGATATCCAGTCCGTCCTGGTCATCGGCTCCGGCCCGATCGTCATCGGCCAGGCCGCCGAGTTCGACTACTCCGGCACCCAGGCCTGCCGCATCCTGCGCGCCGAGGGCCTCCGCGTCATCCTGGTCAACTCCAACCCGGCGACGATCATGACCGACCCGGAGATCGCCGACGCCACCTACGTCGAGCCGATCACCCCGGACTTCGTCGAGAAGATCATCGCCAAGGAGCGCCCGGACGCCCTCCTGCCCACCCTGGGCGGTCAGACGGCGCTCAACACCGCCATCTCGCTGCACGAGGCGGGCACCCTGGAGAAGTACGGCGTCGAGCTCATCGGCGCCAACGTCGAGGCCATCCACAAGGGTGAGGACCGCAACCTCTTCAAGGACGTCGTCGAGGCCGTCCGCCAGAAGATCGGCTACGGCGAGTCCGCCCGCTCGGTCATCTGCCACTCCATGGACGACGTGCTCGCGGGCGTCGACACCCTCGGCGGCTACCCGGTCGTCGTCCGCCCCTCCTTCACCATGGGCGGCGCCGGCTCCGGCTTCGCGCACGACGAGGAGGAGCTGCGCCGCATCGCCGGCCAGGGCCTCACCCTCTCGCCGACCACCGAGGTCCTCCTGGAGGAGTCCATCCTCGGCTGGAAGGAGTACGAGCTGGAGCTGATGCGCGACAAGAACGACAACGTGGTCGTCGTCTGCTCCATCGAGAACTTCGACCCCATGGGCGTGCACACCGGCGACTCGATCACCGTCGCCCCGGCGATGACGCTCACCGACCGCGAGTACCAGGTGCTGCGCGACGTGGGCATCGCGATCATCCGCGAGGTCGGCGTCGACACCGGCGGTTGCAACATCCAGTTCGCGATCGACCCGGTCGACGGCCGCGTCATCGTCATCGAGATGAACCCGCGCGTGTCCCGTTCCTCGGCCCTCGCCTCCAAGGCGACCGGCTTCCCGATCGCCAAGATCGCCGCCAAGCTGGCCGTCGGCTACACGCTCGACGAGATCCCGAACGACATCACGCGCGAGACCCCGGCCTCCTTCGAGCCGACCCTCGACTACGTGGTCGTGAAGGCCCCGCGTTTCGCCTTCGAGAAGTTCCCGTCGGCGGACTCGACGCTGACGACCACCATGAAGTCGGTCGGCGAGGCCATGGCCATCGGCCGCAACTTCACCGAGGCCTTCCAGAAGGCGCTGCGCTCCCTGGAGAAGAAGGGCAGCCAGTTCACCTTCGTCGGCGAGCCCGGCGACAAGGTCCAGCTCCTGGAGGAGGCCGTACGGCCGACCGACGGCCGGATCAACACCGTCATGCAGGCCATCCGCGCGGGCGCCACCCAGGAGGAGATCTTCGAGTACACGAAGATCGACCCCTGGTTCGTCGACCAGCTCTTCCTCATCAAGGAGATCGCCGACGAGCTGGCCGCCGCCGACAAGCTGGACCCGGAGCTGCTCGCCGAGGCCAAGCGGCACGGCTTCTCCGACCAGCAGATCGGCGAGATCCGAGGCCTGCGCGAGGACGTCGTCCGCGAGGTCCGGCACGCGCTCGGCATCCGCCCCGTCTACAAGACGGTCGACACCTGCGCCGCCGAGTTCGCCGCGAAGACGCCGTACTTCTACTCGTCCTACGACGAGGAGAACGAGGTCGCCACGCGCGAGAAGCCCGCGGTCATCATCCTGGGGTCGGGCCCCAACCGCATCGGCCAGGGCATCGAGTTCGACTACTCCTGCGTCCACGCCTCCTTCGCGCTCAGCGACGCGGGCTACGAGACCGTGATGGTCAACTGCAACCCCGAGACCGTCTCCACGGACTACGACACCTCCGACCGCCTGTACTTCGAGCCGCTCACGCTCGAAGACGTGCTGGAGATCGTCCACGCGGAGTCCCTGGCCGGTCCGGTCGCGGGCGTGATCGTGCAGCTCGGCGGCCAGACCCCGCTCGGTCTCGCCCAGGCACTCAAGGACAACGGCGTCCCGATCGTCGGCACCCCGCCCGAGGCGATCCACGCAGCCGAGGACCGCGGCGCCTTCGGCCAGGTCCTCGCGGAGGCGGGCCTCCCCGCCCCCAAGCACGGCACCGCGACGACCTTCGTCGGCGCCAAGGCCATCGCCGACGAGATCGGCTACCCGGTCCTCGTCCGCCCGTCGTACGTCCTGGGCGGACGCGGCATGGAGATCGTCTATGACGAGACCCGCCTTGAGTCGTACATCGCCGAGTCCACCGAGATCAGCCCCTCCCGGCCGGTCCTGGTCGACCGCTTCCTCGACGACGCCATCGAGATCGACGTCGACGCGCTCTACGACGGCCACGAGCTGTACCTCGGCGGCGTCATGGAGCACATCGAGGAGGCCGGCATCCACTCCGGCGACTCGGCCTGCGCCCTGCCGCCGATCACCCTGGGCGGCTTCGACATCAAGCGCCTGCGGGCCTCGACGGAGGCCATCGCCAAGGGAGTCGGCGTCCGCGGGCTGATCAACATCCAGTTCGCGATGGCCGGCGACATCCTCTACGTCCTGGAGGCCAACCCGCGCGCGTCCCGTACGGTCCCCTTCACCTCGAAGGCGACCGCCGTACCGCTCGCGAAGGCCGCCGCCCGTATCTCGCTGGGCGCGACCGTCGCCGAACTGCGCGCCGAGGGGCTGCTCCCGGCCCACGGCGACGGCGGTGAACTCCCGCTGGACGCGCCGATCTCCGTCAAGGAGGCCGTCATGCCGTGGTCGCGCTTCCGCGACATCCACGGGCGTGGCGTCGACACCGTCCTCGGCCCGGAGATGCGCTCCACCGGCGAGGTCATGGGCATCGACTCCGTCTTCGGCACGGCGTACGCCAAGTCCCAGGCGGGCGCCTACGGCCCGCTGCCCACCAAGGGCCGCGCGTTCATCTCGGTCGCCAACCGTGACAAGCGCTCGATGATCTTCCCGGCGCGCGAACTGGTCGCCCACGGCTTCGAGTTGCTCGCCACCTCCGGCACCGCCGAGGTCCTCAAGCGCAACGGCCTGAACGCGACGGTCGTCCGCAAGCAGTCCGAGGGCGTCGGCCCGAACGGCGAGAAGACCATCGTCCAGCTCATCCACGACGGCGAGGTCGACCTCATCGTCAACACGCCCTACGGCACCGGCGGCCGCCTCGACGGCTACGAGATCCGTACGGCGGCCGTGGCACGGTCCGTGCCCTGCCTCACGACGGTCCAGGCGCTCGCCGCCGCCGTCCAGGGTATCGACGCCCTCAACCACGGTGACGTGGGCGTGCGTTCACTCCAGGAACACGCAGAACACCTGACCGCGGCCCGCGACTAGCAGCCTTGAGGGGGACACCGGAAACGGTGTCCCCCTCTTCATGAGGTCACCAGAGGCTTCAAGAGGACACCGACATGTACAAGCTTTTCTTCCGTCTGGTCTTCAAACGGATGGACCCTGAGCAGGCCCACCACCTCGCCTTCCGCTGGATCCGGCTCGCCGTCCGAATCCCCGTCCTGCGCACGTTCGTCGCCGCCGCCCTCGCGCCCCGGTTCGAGGAGCTGCGGACCGAGGCCTTCGGGCTGCGGATGCACGGCCCCTTCGGGCTCGCCGCCGGTTTCGACAAGAACGCGGTCGCGATCGACGGCATGTCGATGCTCGGCTTCGACCACGTCGAGATCGGCACGGTCACGGGGGAGCCGCAGCCCGGCAACCCCAAGAAACGGCTGTTCCGCCTTGTGCCGGACCGGGCGCTGATCAACCGCATGGGGTTCAACAACGAGGGCTCCGAGGCCGTGGCGGCCCGCCTGGCGGCTCGTGAGGCGGTCTTCCGGACCGTCGTGGGCGTCAACATCGGCAAGACCAAGGTCGTACCCGAGGAAGAGGCCGTCGGCGACTACGTGAAGTCGACCGAGCGACTCGCCCGGCACGCCGACTATCTCGTCGTCAACGTGTCGTCGCCCAACACGCCCGGGCTGCGCAACCTCCAGGCGACCGAGGCGCTCCGCCCGCTGCTGACCGCCGTCCGTGAGGCCGCCGACCGCGCGGTGACCGACCGCCGCGTCCCGCTGCTGGTGAAGATCGCCCCGGACCTCGCCGACGAGGACGTGGACGCCGTGGCCGACCTCGCCGTGGAACTCGGTCTGGACGGCATCATCGCCACGAACACGACCATCGCGCGCGAGGGACTCGGCCTGACATCCGAACCGGAGCTCGTCAAGGAGACCGGCGGACTGTCCGGGGCCCCGCTGAAGGCTCGTTCCCTGGAGGTACTGCGCCGCCTCTACGCGCGCGTGGGCGACCGCATCACCCTCGTCGGCGTCGGCGGCATCGAGAACGCCGAGGACGCCTGGCAGCGCATCCTCGCCGGAGCCACGCTCGTGCAGGGCTACAGCGCCTTCATCTACGAAGGGCCGTTCTACGCTCGCGACCTCCACAAGGGCCTCGCCGCGCGCCTGCGCACGAGCCCGTACGCCACCCTCGCCGACGCGGTCGGCGCCGACACAAGGAAGCCGGTATGAGCCCTCTCGAACCCTTTGGCGCACGTCTCCGCCGAGCCATGGACGAACGCGGACCGCTCTGCGTCGGCATCGACCCGCACGCCTCGCTGCTCACCGAGTGGGGCCTGAACGACGACATCGCCGGACTGGAGCGGTTCAGCCGCACGGTCGTCGAGGCACTCGCCGACCGGGTCGCCGTCCTCAAGCCGCAGAGCGCCTTCTTCGAACGCTTCGGCTCGCGCGGGATCGCCGTCCTGGAGAAGTCCGTCGAGGAGGCGCGGGCGGCCGGCGCGCTGATCGTGATGGACGCCAAGCGCGGCGACATCGGCTCGACCATGGCCGCGTACGCCGAGTCCTTCCTCCGGAAGGACTCCCCGCTCTTCTCCGACGCGCTGACCGTCTCGCCGTATCTCGGCTACGGCTCGCTCGCCCCGGCGATCGAACTGGCGCGGGAGAGCGGCACGGGCCTCTTCGTCCTCGCGCTGACCTCCAACCCGGAGGGCGGCGAGGTGCAGCACGCGGTCCGCGCGGACGGCCGGAACATCGGAGCGACCATGCTGGCCCACCTGGCCGCCGAGAACGCGGGGGAGGAGCCGCTGGGCTCCTTCGGGGCCGTCGTCGGCGCCACGCTGGGCGACCTGTCGTCGTACGACCTCGCGGTCAACGGTCCGATCCTCGCGCCCGGCATCGGGGCGCAGGGGGCTACTCCGGCCGATCTGCCCCGGGTCTTCGGGGAGGCGCTGCGGAATGTCGTTCCGAACGTGAGCCGGAGTGTTCTACGTCACGGTCCCGACGTGGGAGCCCTGCGGACGGCCTCGGACGGCTTCGCGGAGGAGATCCGCGTCGCCTTTGCGACCGTCTGAGGTGTTCGAACGGGTCGATCGAGTCCTCCGATGAGTGGCTCGACGAGCGACTCCGGAGCGACTTGAGTCTGAATACATCCTCAAATCAGGGGCATTATGTCGGGAATGTCCGGCCTGGCGCAGGCTGACCAGGACTTTTCCTCTGTTCTCGCTGACTCTGGCGTCCCTGGCCGCTAGTCTCCGAGCAGAGTCAACGGGCAAGCGTGTTGCTCGTAGCTCCCCAGGTGTGGGGCGACTAGGTTCCTCACCGGTCCGTATCCGACAGTTCGACATCCGAGGTGACGTAGGCGTGGCTCTTCCGCCCCTTACCCCTGAACAGCGCGCAGCCGCGCTCGAAAAGGCCGCCGCGGCTCGCCGGGAGCGGGCCGAGGTCAAGAATCGACTCAAGCACTCCGGCGCCTCCCTGCATGACGTCATCAAGCAGGGCCAGGAGAACGACGTCATCGGCAAGATGAAGGTCTCCGCCCTGCTTGAGTCCCTGCCCGGCGTGGGCAAGGTCCGCGCCAAGCAGATCATGGAGCGACTCGGTATCTCCGAGAGCCGCCGTGTCCGTGGCCTTGGTTCCAACCAGATCGCCTCCCTGGAGCGTGAGTTCGGCAGCACTGGTTCCTGAGTCCGGATACTCCGGACCAGGAGTCCCGGGCGCACCGGGATTGCTGGAATAATCGCTGCATGGCTGCAACATTCCGGGGGACGACCCCCGAGCCCCCGGACGTACGTCCGCGGCTGACCGTGCTCTCCGGCCCCTCTGGGGTCGGCAAGAGCACGGTCGTCGCCCATATGCGCAAGGAACACCCCGAGGTGTGGCTCTCGGTGTCGGCGACGACCCGCAGGCCCCGCCCCGGCGAGAAGCACGGCGTCCACTACTTCTTCGTCTCCGACGAGGAGATGGACAAGCTGATCGCCAACGGCGAGCTTCTGGAGTGGGCCGAATTCGCGGGCAACCGCTACGGCACGCCGCGTACCGCCGTGCTCGAGCATCTGGAGTCCGGCGTGCCGGTCCTCCTGGAGATCGATCTCCAGGGCGCCCGGCAGGTCCGCGAGTCCATGTCCGAGGCCCACTCGGTGTTCCTGGCTCCTCCCTCCTGGGAGGAGCTGGTGCGCAGGCTCACCGGACGGGGCACCGAGCCGCCCGAGGTGATCGAGCGCCGCCTGGACGCGGCCAAGATCGAGCTCGCGGCGGAGCCCGAGTTCGACGCGACCCTGGTCAACACCTCCGTCGAGGACGTAGCGCGCGAGCTGCTAGCCTTGATGGAAGTTGTGTGATCGTTTTTCCGATCTCATCCCATCTTTCGGAAGGCAGAGCGTGTCCTCTTCCATCACCGCTCCCGAGGGCATCATCAACCCTCCGATCGACGAGCTCCTCGAGGCCACCGACTCGAAGTACAGCCTCGTGATCTACGCCGCCAAGCGTGCCCGTCAGATCAACGCGTACTACTCGCAGCTCGGCGAGGGCCTGCTCGAGTACGTCGGTCCGCTCGTCGACACGCACGTCCACGAGAAGCCGCTCTCCATCGCCCTGCGCGAGATCAACGCGGGTCTGCTGACCTCCGAGGCCGTCGAGGGCCCCGCGACCTGAGACGCAGCAGCTTTATCCACAGGCCCGGCAGCGACTGTCGGGCCTGTGGTGTGTCATGGAGTCGTACAGGTCGCACGAGTCGCACGCACGTTTCCGAATTCGGGGAGAGACGGTGGACAAGCCCAAGGTCGTTCTGGGGGTCAGCGGTGGCATCGCCGCGTACAAGGCCTGTGAGCTGCTGCGCAGACTGACGGAGTCGGGCCATGACGTCCGCGTCGTCCCCACCGCGTCCGCCCTGCACTTCGTGGGCGCGGCCACCTGGTCCGCGCTCTCCGGGCACCCCGTCTCGACCGAGGTGTGGGACGACGTCCACGAGGTCCCACATGTGCGCATCGGCCAGAGCGCCGACCTGGTGATCGTGGCGCCGGCGACGACCGACATGCTGGCGAAGGCGGCCCATGGCCTGGCCGACGACCTCCTCACCAACACCCTCCTCACCGCCCGCTGCCCGGTCGTCTTCGCGCCCGCCATGCACACGGAGATGTGGGAACACCCGGCCACCCAGGAGAACGTGGCGACACTGCGCCGCCGCGGCGCCGTGGTGATCGAACCCGCCGTCGGCAGGCTGACCGGCGTCGACACCGGCAAGGGCCGGCTGCCCGACCCCACCGAGATCTTCGAGGTCTGCCGCCGGGTGCTCGCGCGGGGCGTCACCGAGCCCGACCTCAAGGGCCGGCACGTCGTCGTCAGCGCCGGCGGCACCCGCGAGCCCCTCGACCCGGTCCGGTTCCTCGGCAACCGCTCTTCCGGCAAGCAGGGCTACGCCCTCGCCCGCACCGCCGCCGCCCGGGGCGCCCGCGTCACGCTGATCGCGGCGAACACGGGACTGCCGGACCCGGCGGGCGTGGACGTCGTCCCGGTCGGGACCGCCGTACAGCTGCGGGAGGCGGTGCTGAAGGCTGCCGCGGACGCGGACGCGGTCGTCATGGCGGCGGCGGTCGCGGACTTCCGTCCGGCCGAGTACGCGGACGGGAAGATCAAGAAGAAGGACGGCAAGGACCCCGACCCGATCGTCCTGGTGCGGAATCCGGACATCCTCGCGGAGATCTCCGCCGACCGGGCCCGCCCCGGACAGGTGGTCGTCGGGTTCGCCGCCGAGACGGACGACGTCCTCGCCAACGGCCGTACCAAACTGGCACGCAAGGGGTGCGATCTGCTGGTGGTGAACGAGGTGGGAGAGCGCAAGACGTTCGGTTCCGAGGAGAACGAGGCGGTTGTGCTGGGTGCCGACGGCAGCGAGACCGCCGTCCCGTACGGCCCGAAGGAAGCCCTGGCCGAGACCGTGTGGGACCTGGTGGCACACCGTCTGGCCTGATTTGTTTCAGCCATCTGTCAGCCGTCTGTCAGTTCGCCGAAACCTGACATTGGTGCGTGGCGGCTCTGGCCAACGGCACTCGGCATTCGGCAAAATGCGCGTGCCGCAGGTCACAGGGTTTCCCGAGAGGCGAGACAGGGGGACCGTCTGTCGACCGCGACCGATAAACTGTTCTCGGACGACGTCGGGCGCAGCTCCCGTCCGTCCGCCAATGATCAGCCAGCAGCCGCTGCAACCTCAGGGAGCGTTGTGTCCCGTCGTCTGTTCACCTCGGAGTCCGTGACCGAAGGTCACCCCGACAAGATCGCTGACCAGATCAGCGACACCATTCTCGATGCGCTTCTGCGGGAGGACCCGAGTTCCCGGGTCGCCGTCGAGACGCTGATCACGACCGGCCTGGTGCACGTGGCCGGCGAGGTCACCACCAAGACCTACGCGCCCATCGCGCAGCTCGTCCGCGACAAGATCCTGGAGATCGGCTACGACTCCTCCAAGAAGGGCTTCGACGGCGCCTCCTGCGGTGTCTCGGTGTCCATCGGCGCGCAGTCCCCGGACATCGCGCAGGGCGTCGACACGGCGTACGAGAACCGTGTCGAGGGCGATGACGACGAGCTCGACAAGCAGGGCGCGGGCGACCAGGGCCTGATGTTCGGCTACGCGACGGACGAGACGCCGACGCTGATGCCGCTCCCGATCTTCCTCGCGCACCGCCTCGCCAAGCGCCTCTCGGAGGTCCGCAAGAACGGGACCATCCCGTACCTGCGCCCCGACGGCAAGACCCAGGTCACCATCGAGTACGACGGCGACAAGGCCGTCCGCCTCGACACGGTCGTCGTCTCCTCGCAGCACGCCTCCGACATCGACCTGGAGTCGCTGCTCGCCCCCGACATCCGCGAGTTCGTGGTCGAGGCCGAGCTGAAGGCCCTCCTGGAAGACGGCATCAAGCTCGACACGGAGAACTACCGCCTCCTGGTCAACCCGACCGGCCGCTTCGAGATCGGCGGCCCGATGGGCGACGCGGGTCTGACCGGCCGCAAGATCATCATCGACACCTACGGCGGCATGGCCCGCCACGGTGGCGGTGCGTTCTCGGGCAAGGACCCGTCCAAGGTGGACCGTTCGGCGGCGTACGCGATGCGCTGGGTCGCCAAGAACGTCGTCGCCGCGGGCCTCGCCTCGCGCTGCGAGGTCCAGGTCGCGTACGCGATCGGCAAGGCCGAGCCGGTGGGCCTGTTCGTCGAGACCTTCGGCACGGCCAAGGTCGACACGGACCGGATCGAGAAGGCGATCGACGAGGTCTTCGACCTCCGTCCGGCCGCCATCATCCGCGACCTCGACCTGCTGCGCCCGATCTACGCGCAGACCGCCGCCTACGGCCACTTCGGCCGCGAGATCCCCGACTTCACGTGGGAGCGCACCGACCGCGTGGACGCACTGCGCAAGGCCGCCGGACTGTAGGTCCCGCGCCTTCGACACGCTCTGCGAGGCCCGGTTTCCCTTGGGGGGAGCCGGGCCTCGGTGTTTCCCGGGATCAGCGGCGGATACGACGGGCCGACACAAGGAGTGCCGCTGCCGTGATGGCCGCGATGACCGCCGTCGAGTGTGTGTAGGCCCGGGTGTCGCCGGTGACCGCCGCCTGGAAGCCGTGGAGGGCCCAGTAGCCCGGGGTCGCGGGAGCCACCGTGGAGACCCAGTGGGGGAGGACGGTGAGGGGGACCAGGCAGCCGCTGAGGCAGGTGATCGTGAGGGCGCCGATGTCGGAGGCGGCGGCCAACTGGCCCTGGGTGCGGGTGTGGACGCCGAGTGCCAGGCCGCAGGAGGTGACGCAGGCCGCCCAGAGGAGGGCCAGCAGGGGGAGGCGCCAAGTGCCAGCAGCGAGAGGGAAGTCGAAGGCCGCGGTCGCGAAGAGGAACAGTACGGACTGTTGGGCCAGGAACAGGGCGATCAGGGGGACGGCTTTGCCGGTCAGGATCGTCGACGGGGACGCCGGGCCGGAGCGCAGGCGGTCCCAGGTGTGCCAGGTGCGTTCGGAGAGCAGGAGCTGGCCTGCCACGTCCAGGGCGAGCAGGGTGAACATCACCGTGATGCCCGGAGCGGCCTGCACGATGCCCGGTGTGCCGGGGGTGGCCAGGCGGTCGTACACCGGGTGGAGGACCGTCAGCAGCACCAGGGACATGACGGTGTAGGCGAGCGGGGTTCCGGGGTCCCGGATGAGCAGGACGAGGGTGTGGCGGGTCATTACCCTGGTGTGGCGGGCGGAGAGCGTGGGGGAGAAGCGTGCCGTGGCCGGCAGCGGATCAGGCTGCATCGTGGGCCCCCGTGGGGAGTTGGCGGGCGGCGAGGCCGCGGTAGAGGTCGTCGAGCGACGGTTCGCGGATCGCGGCCGAGCGGACGCGGGCGGTGTCGGGGCCCAGGTCCCGGAGGAGCCGGGCCAGTGCCCGGGCCGGGTCCGCGGTGCTGAAGCGCAGTTCCCCAGGGCGAGTCGAGGTCTGTGCCAGGTGCTCCGGTACGGCGCCGGTGAACGTCACCGTGACCTCTCCGGGGAGGCCGTCGAGGAGGTCGGCGCGGTTTCCGCGGGCGATCACGCGGCCGGACGCGGCGACCGCGAGTGTGGCGTCCAGGTGCTCCAACTCCGGTAGGTAGTGCGTGGTGTAGCAGATCGCGGCGCCTTCGTCGGCGCGGGTCCTGACGAGTCGTAGCAGCGCTTCCCGGGTGGTGGGGTCGGCGCCGACGGTGGGTTCGTCGAGCAGCAGCACGCGGGGGCGGGGGAGGAGGACCGTGGCTGCCTGTGCGCGGCGCTGCTGGCCGCCGGAGAGTGTCGCGATCGGGCGGTCGAGTACGTCGGTGAGGATCAACTCCTCTGCTACGGCGGCTGTTTCGGAGCGCAGTTCGGTCCGGCGCAGGCCGGCGAGACCGCCGTAGAGGCGCAGGTTCTGGCGGAGGGTGGCGGTCGGGTAGAGGGCCGGTTCCTGGGGGGCCAGGCCGATCAGGCCGCGGGCGGAGCGTGGGGCCGTGGCTAGGTCCAGGCCCGCTGCGCGGACCGAGCCCGCGTCGGGGTGTTCCAGGCCGGCGACTATGCGGGCGAAGGTGGTCTTGCCCGCGCCGTTGTGGCCGATCAGGCCGCAGATCTCGCCGGGCTCGATGTGCAGGTCGAAGCCGTCGAGGGCCTGGACGGGGCCCCATCGTTTGCGCAGGCCGCTGACGGTCAGCATGGTCGCTCCCTCGATATATACAACGTATACGTATACTGTGTATACGTAGCTTCGAGGGAAGGTGTCAAGTGACGCCACGACGGATCAGTCGTGATCAAGTGCTGGACGTGACATGGGAGTTGGCGACCCGGAAGGGGCTGTCGGCCGTCACGATGCGGGCCGTCGCGCAGGAGCTCGACGTCAACCCGATGACGCTCTACCGGCACGTCGGCGACAAGCAGGGACTTCTCGACGGCCTCGTGGAGCGGCTGTTGCTGGAGATCGAGGTGCCCGAACCCGGGCTCGACTGGCGTGGGCAACTGCGCCTGCTCGCCCGCAGCATGCGGGCCACGGCCCGGCGCCACCCCGACCTGTTCCTGCTGCTCTTCCAACGGCCGGCGGTCACCCCGGAGGCCGTCGGGCCGCGGAACGCGGTCTACGGCGCCCTGCGCGCCGCCGGTGTCCAGGAGGAGCGGATTCCGCGGGCCGAGCGGCTGCTGTCCACGTTCATGCTCGGGTTCGCCGCCTCGGAGGCCGGGGGGCGGTTCCGGGACGGTGACCCGGACGCGGACATGGCCTTCGCGGAAGACCTCATCGTCCAGCTCCTCGCCGGGGGCTAGAAGGTCGAGTGCGTACGGCGGGCGGCGGCCGTTGTCAGTGGCGTTTGGTAAGAATGCAAGGGTGAGCAGCGAGAACGGGGAACGGGGCGGCGGTGCGGAGGGTGCGCCGCCCGAGCAGCTTGCGCTGATTCGGGAGAGTGTGCGGCAGGCGAAGGGGCCGAAGGCCAAGCCGCGGACGTGGCGGGGGGCCGCGTTGGCCGGGGAGCTGCCCGTCGCGCGGGTGCTCGTCGACAAGGGGGTGCTGCATCTCGACCGGTACTTCGACTATGCCGTGCCTGAGGAGCTCGACGCCGACGCGCAGCCCGGGGTGCGGGTGCGGGTGCGGTTCGGGGCCGGGCGGCATCGGGTGCGGGACGGGCGGCGTGAGGGCGGGGGGCTGATCGACGGGTTTCTTGTCGAGCGGCTGGCCGCGTCCGACTACTCCGGGCCGCTTGCCGCGCTGGCGCAGGTCGTGTCGCCCGAGCCGGTGCTGAGTGAAGAGTTGCTGGGGCTTGCCCGGGCCGTTGCCGATCGGTATGCCGGGAGCCTTGCCGATGTGCTGCAACTTGCCGTGCCGCCGCGCAGTGCGCGGGCCGAGCAGAAGCCGTCGCCGGAGCCGTTGCCGCCGCCCGAGGTGCCCGAGGCGGGGTCCTGGGCGCGGTACGAGCGGGGGGCCGGGTTTCTGGACGCGCTGGCCTCAGGGGGTGCGCCGCGGGCCGTGTGGAACGCGCTGCCGGGGCCCGGGTGGAGCGAGGAGATCGCGCGGGCCGTCGCCGCGACGCTCGCCTCCGGGCGCGGGGCGCTCGTCGTCGTACCGGACGGGCGGGCCGCCGGGCGGGTCGACGCCGCGTTGACGGCGCTGCTGGGTGAGGGGCGGCATGCGCTGCTCACCGCCGACGCCGGGCCCGAGAAGCGGTATCGGCAGTGGCTGGCCGTACGGCGGGGGTCCGTGCGCGCGGTCGTCGGGACGCGGGCCGCGATGTTCGCGCCCGTCCAGGATCTGGGGCTTGTCGCGATCTGGGACGACGGGGACGGCAGTCACAGCGAGCCGCACGCGCCGCAGCCGCATGCGCGGGATGTGTTGCTGTTGCGGGCCGCGTTGGACAAGTGCGGCTTTCTGCTGGGGAGTTGGAGTTGCACGGTGGAGGCCGCGCAGCTCGTGGAGAGCGGGTGGGCGCGGCCGTTGGTCCCGTCGCGCGAGCAGGTACGGGGGGCCGCTCCGCTCGTACGGACCGTGGGGGACGGGGACTTGGCGCGGGACGAGGCCGCTCGGGCCGCGCGGTTGCCCACGTTGGCCTGGCAGGCGGTGCGGGAGGGGTTGAAGCACGGGCCCGTGCTGGTGCAGGTGCCTCGGCGGGGGTATGTGCCGCGGATGGCGTGTGCTCAGTGCCGGGCCGCCGCGCGGTGTCGGCACTGTGCGGGGCCGTTGGAGGGGCAGGACGCGGGCGTGCTGCGGTGTGGGTGGTGCGGGGTCGAGGAGAACTCCTGGCACTGTCCCGAGTGCGGGGGGTTCCGGCTGCGGGCCCAGATCGTGGGGGCGCGGCGGACCGCGGAGGAGTTGGGGCGGGCGTTTCCGGCGGTGCCGGTGCGGACGTCGGGGCGGGAGCAGGTGCTTGACACGGTGCCGGGGACGCCTGCGTTGGTCGTGAGTACGCCGGGGGCCGAGCCGGTTGCCGACGGTGGGTACGCGGCGGCGTTGTTGCTGGACGGGTGGGCGATGCTCGGGCGGCCTGATCTGCGGGCCGGGGAGGATGCGTTGCGGCGGTGGATCGCGGCGAGTTCGCTGGTGCGGCCGCAGGGGGGTGGGGGGACTGTGGTCGTGGTTGCGGAACCTACCTTGCGGCCTGTGCAGGCGTTGGTGCGGTGGGATCCCGTCGGGCATGCGGTGCGGGAGCTTGCGGAGCGGGGGGAGCTGGGGTTTCCGCCGGTTTCCCGGATGGCTGCGGTGGCGGGGGTCGCGGGGGCTGTCGCGGAGTTTCTTGCTGCTGTTGAACTGCCGCCGGATGCTGAGGTGTTGGGGCCTGTTCCGGTGCCGGTTGCGTTGGGTGGGGGGGCTCGGCGGGTGGGGGCGCCGCCGGTGGGGGAGCAGTGGGAGCGGGCGTTGATTCGGGTGCGGCCGGGGAGCGGGGGGGCGTTGGCCGGGGCGTTGAAGGCCGCGCAGGCTGCTCGGATGGCTCGGGGTGGGGGGGATGTGGTGCGGGTGCGTGTTGATCCGCCGGATATCGGGTGAGCCTCGGCCTTCGGCCTCGGATGTTCTCCCACGCACCGCCCGTTCACCGTTCGTCGAGAGGTGGGCCTTTGCCGTTGGGGTTCTCGCCGTTGGCGGCAGGCTGTGCGCGGGTGCGGGGTACCGGCGAACGGGATGTGGCATGCAACTGCCTCCCGGGTCTTCGCCGGGAGGCAGGCAGGGTTCGGTCGTGCGGGTCAGCCGTTGCGGGGGCCCGGGAAAGCCGTGGGCCTGGGCTCTTCGCGGAGGGTGGGGCTGCCTGCTGTGGGCTGGGTCGGCATGGAGCGGGCCGCGGGGACCGTGGGGAGGGCGGGCATCGTGGGCATCGTGGGGAGGCCCGTGTTCACGCCCACCGGGCGGGTCGTCGCCGCCTCCGTCGTGCGCTCGGCGTCGGCCGCCGCCTGGGTCGCGGCGCGGCGGGCGCCGTAGCGGCGGTGGACCGCCTGCTTGGTGACACCCAGGGCCGAGCCCACCGCGTCCCACGAGAAGCCGAGCGAGCGGTCGAAGTCCACGGCGGCCGTGACCAGGGTCTCGACACTGTCCCGCAGCTCCTGCGCGAGACGGACCGTCGGGGCGGGAGCGCGTCCGTAGACGACGAAGCCCGTGGAGGGGCCGGAGCGGCGCGGGCGGTAGACGTTGCCCAGCTGGGCGGTGAGCGTGCGCAGTGCGTCCACCTGCCGGCGGACCCGCTCGATGTCCCGCACCAGCAAGTGCAGGCTGGCCCGAGCCTGGGCGTCGTGGGTTGCGTGGTCGGCCATGAACAAGCCTCTCGAACCGGCGTTGAAAAGGATCGGGCCGCGCGAATGCGGCCCAAGGAGGTCAACTCTTTCTTGACCAACGCCTGTGCGCTCCGCTGGTCACGCGAAGGGGGCGTAGGGGCATATGCGTACGCCCCCGCAGAACCGGTGTGCGCTGCGGGCGCCGGTGAGTTGACGGGTGTGAGCCGCCGGGCGCTCCTGCCGGGACGCGCAATAGACTGGTGCGCTGCCCGCCCACCACCGCCCGAGAGGCCCGAACCCTCCCATGAAGCTCGTCTTCGCCGGTACCCCCGAGGTCGCCGTTCCCGCCCTGGACGCCCTGATCGCCTCCGGGCGGCACGAGGTGGCCGCCGTCGTCACGCGGCCCGACGCGCCGGCCGGGCGTGGGCGCAGGCTGGTGGCGAGTCCCGTCGCCGAGCGGGCCGAGGAGGCGGGCATCGAGGTGCTGAAGCCCGTCAAGCCGCGCGACCCGGAGTTCCTGGAGCGGCTGCGGGAGATCGCGCCCGACTGCTGTCCCGTCGTCGCCTACGGCGCCCTGCTGCCCCGCGTCGCCCTCGACATCCCCGCCCACGGCTGGGTCAACCTGCACTTCTCGCTGCTCCCGGCCTGGCGCGGCGCCGCCCCCGTGCAGCACTCGATCATGTCCGGCGACGAGATCACCGGCGCCTCCACCTTCCTGATCGAGGAAGGCCTCGACTCCGGGCCCGTCTACGGCACCGTCACCGAGGAGATCCGCCCCACCGACACCAGCGGCGACCTGCTCACCCGGCTCGCCTTCGCCGGCTCCGGCCTGCTCGCCGCGACCATGGACGGCATCGAGGACGGCACCCTGAAGGCCGTACCGCAGCCGAACGAGGGCATCACCCTCGCCCCGAAGATCAACGTCGAGGACGCGGAGGTCAAGTGGGCGGCTCCCGCGCTGCGCGTGGACCGGGTGGTGCGCGGGTGCACGCCCGCGCCCGGCGCCTGGACCGTGTTCCGCGGTGAGCGGCTCAAGCTCATCCAGGCCGTACCCGTGCCCGAGCGGACCGACCTCGCGCCCGGGGCGCTGGCCGCCGGCAAGAACAACGTGTACGTGGGCACCGGTTCGTACGCCGTCGAGCTGCTGTGGGTGCAGGCGCAGGGCAAGAAGCCGATGCGGGCGGCGGACTGGGCGCGCGGGGCGCGGATCGGCGCGGGGGAGAGCCTCGGTGCTGTCGGGGCGTGACGTCCCGCGCACGTCCGGGCCGGTGCGACGTAGGCTGGGTGCACATCTCAGCCAGAAATCCGGAGCACCTTTTTCGTGAGCGAGCAGTCCCCGCGACCCCGTAAGCCCGGCAAGCCCTACCGCCGGCCGCAGAAGGACCCCGTCCGTTTCCTCGCCTTCGAGGCGCTGAGGGCCGTGGACGAGCGGGACGCGTACGCCAACCTCGTCCTGCCGCCGCTGCTGCGGAAGGCGCGCGAGAAGGGCGACTTCGACGCCCGGGACGCCGCGCTCGCGACCGAGCTGGTGTACGGGACGCTGCGCAAGCAGGGGACCTACGACGCGATCATCGCCTCGTGCGTCGACCGGCCGCTGCGCGAGGTCGACCCGCCGGTGCTGGACGTGCTGAGCCTCGGGGTGCACCAGCTGCTCGGGACGCGGATCCCGACGCATGCCGCCGTGTCGGCCTCCGTCGAGCTCGCCCGGGTCGTCCTCGGCGACGGACGGGCCAAGTTCGTCAACGCCGTGCTGCGGAAGGTCGCGCAGGACGACCTCGACACCTGGATCGAGCGGGTCGCGCCGCCCTACGACGACGACCCCGAGGACAACCTCGCCATCGTGCACTCGCACCCGCGCTGGGTCGTCTCCGCGCTGTGGGACTCGCTCGGCGGCGGACGCGCCGGTATCGAGGACCTGCTGGAGGCCGACAACGAACGGCCCGAGGTGACCCTGGTCGCCCGGCCCGGCCGCTCCACCACCGAGGAACTGCTCCGCGAGGAGGCCGCGGTGCCGGGACGCTGGTCGCCGTACGCCGTGCGGCTCAGCGAGGGTGGCGAGCCCGGGGCCGTAGCGGCTGTGAAGGAAGGCCGTGCGGGGGTGCAGGACGAGGGCAGTCAGCTGGTCGCGCTCGCCCTCGCCAACGCGCCGCTGGACGGGCCGGACGAGAAGTGGCTCGACGGGTGCGCCGGTCCCGGCGGCAAGGCCGCGCTGCTCGCCGCCGTGGCCGCCGAGCGCGGGGCGATGCTGCTCGCCTCCGAGAAGGCGCCGCACCGGGCCGGGCTCGTGGCGAAGTCGCTCGCCGGGAACCCGGGGCCGTACCAGGTCATCGCCGCCGACGGGACCCGGCCGCCGTGGCGTCCCGGCAGCTTCGACCGCGTCCTGATGGATGTGCCGTGTACGGGGCTCGGCGCCCTGCGCCGCCGCCCCGAGGCCCGCTGGCGGCGCCGGCCGGAGGACCTCGAAGGATTCGCGCCGCTCCAGCGCGACCTGCTGCGCACCGCCCTCGAATCCGTGCGGGTCGGCGGTGTCGTCGGCTACGCGACCTGCTCACCGCACCTCGCCGAGACCCGGGCCGTCGTCGACGACCTCCTCAAGCAGTTCCCGCACACCGAACTGATCGACGCCCGCCCGCTCCTGCCGGACGTCCCGGCCCTCGGCGCGGGTCCCGACGTACAGCTGTGGCCGCATCTGCACGGGACCGACGCGATGTATCTGGCGCTCATCCGCCGGACCGGGTGACGGAGTCCTGCGGGGCCGGTGCCCAAGAGGCGCGGCGCTCCGAGGACGGACCGTCGACCGTTGGGGTGGAGCGAGGTTCCGGGGCTGCTGAACGCCTTGGTGGTGGAGGGAACTGCCGGTTGCCGACCGCCCGGGCGGGCGATCCCGCAGCCGGGCCTGTACGGCAACGCGGACGGTCCCTGGTCGGGCGGGCCACCGCCTGTTCATCCGCCCTCGTGCCCGGGCGTCTCGCCCCGGGACCGTAGGGCGGCGCGGACGGCCCCCGGCCGGGCAGACCACCCCCGCCTGCCGCCCGCCCGTACGCGGCCGTCACACGACCCGCCGCAGCCCCTCCTGCCTCAGATCGGCGAGCCTCGGATAGCCGTCGACGGCCATGATCAGGTCGGTCTCCGCGAGGAGGGAGCGGAGGACGTGGACGATGCCGTCCGTGCCGCCCAGCGCGAGGCCGTAGGCGTACGGGCGGCCGATGCCCACGGCGGTGGCGCCCAGGGCGATGGCCTTGACGATGTCGGCGCCGCTGCGGACGCCGGAGTCGAACAGGACCGGGAGGCCGTCCGCCGCTTCGACCACCGCGGGCAGGGCGTCCAGGGCGGGGAGGCCGCCGTTGGCCTGGCGGCCGCCGTGGTTGGAGCAGTAGACGCCGTCCACGCCGCCGTCCTTCGCGCGGCGCACGTCCTCGGGGTGGCAGATGCCCTTCACGATCAGGGGGAGGTCGGTGAGGGACCGTAGCCAGGGCAGGTCGTCCCAGGTGAGGGGGTTGCCGAAGAGCTGGGTCCAGAGGAGGACCGCGGACTGCGGGTCCTCCTCCGGGGTGCGGGCGAGGCGGGCGCGGAAGACCGGGTCGCTCGTGTAGTTGGCGAGGCAATGGCCGCGCAGCTGGGGGAAGTTGGCGGTGGACAGGTCGCGCGGGCGCCAGCCGGTGACCCAGGTGTCCAGGGTGACCACGATGCCCTTGTAGCCGGCCTGTTCCGCGCGGTGGACGAGGCTCGCGGCGAGGTCCTTGTCGGTGGGCGTGTAGAGCTGGAAGAGGCCCGGGGTGTCCCCGAACTCGCCCGCGACCTCCTCCAGCGGGTCGACCGTGAGTGTCGAGGCGACCATCGGAACTCCGGTGCGTGCGGCGGCCCTCGCGGTCGCCAGGTCGCCGTGGCCGTCCTGGGCGCACAGGCCGATGACGCCGATCGGTGCCATGAAGACGGGGGAGGGCAGATTCATCCCGAACAGGTCGACGGACAGGTCGCGTTCGGCCGCGCCGACGAACATACGGGGGACCAGGCCCCAGTGGTCGAAGGCGGTGACGTTGGCCCGCTGGGTGCGTTCGTCGCCCGCGCCGCCCGCGACGTACGACCATACGGAGGGCGGCAGCGCGGAGCTCGCCCGGTCCTCCAACTCCGCGAAGGCCATGGGGTAGGACGGCACGATGCCGCCGAGCCCGTTCAGGTAGATCTCGTTCTGGTAGGAGCCGAACGGCTGTCCCGTGCCCATGCCATCTCCCTCTTCGCTGAGGTGCCCTGCCCGCTGCTGAAGGCCGGTGAAGTGCAGGATTCTCGCATCTCGGGTGGGACATCGCCGAGCGGGGTGTGCGGAGGGAGGGGCTGCTGTTGCGTCGACTCCTGGTCAGGCGGCGGGAGTTGTGGGGGCGAGCCGGACGGGCAGTTCGCGCCAGCCCTGGGCGATGAAGGACGGGACCTGTTCCAGTGCGTCCTCCTCCACCGCCAGGGAGATCCCCGGGAAGCGGGCGAAGAGTGCGGGCAGCGCGGTGAGCGCCTCCATGCGGGCCAGCGGGGCGCCGACACAGCGGTGCACGCCGATGCCCAGGGCGAGATGCCCGTCCGCGTTCCTGGCCACGTCGAAGAGGTGGGCGTCGGGGCCGAAGCGCTCCGGGTCGTGGCCCGCCGCGGCGATGGTCGTGAGGATGGCCTCCCCGGCGCGGATCGTCGTACCGTCGGCGGTCGTGATGTCGGAAACCGCGTAGCGCAGCGGGACGTTGGCGATGGACGGGGCCCAGCGCAGGGTCTCCTGGATCACATGGTCCCAGGTCGACTGCCCGGCGAGCACCTGCTTGAGCTGGTCGGGGTGGCGGAGCAGCGCGTGGACGGCGTTGCCGATCAGGTTGACGGTCGTCTCGAAGCCGGCGCCGATGACGAGGAGAAGGGTGTGGATCAGCTCCTCCTCGGACAGCCGGTCGCCCTGGTCGCGGACCGTGATCAGCTCGGTGGTCAGGTCGTCGCCGGGGTGCTCGCTCTTCTCCGCTATCAGCGCCGGCAGCACCGTCACGATCTGCTCGAGGACGTCCGCGGCCTGCTCCGGGGTCCCGGTGGTGTCCATGATCCCCTCGATGAGCCGCGCGACGTCGGCCCGCATCCGCTCCGGCACGCCGAACAGGTCGCAGATCATCCGCATCGGCAGCGGATGCGCGAACTCCGCCCGTAGATCGACGACTTGGCCCGGCGGGATCTCCGCCATCGCGTCGAGCAGACCCGCGGTGATCTCCCGTACCCGGGGGAGCATGGCCTCGGTACGGTGCCGGGTGAAACTCGGGGCGACCAGCTTCCGCAGGCGGGTGTGGTCCTCGCCGTAGGAACTGAGCATGTTGACGATGCTGGTCCAGCTGTAGAGCCAGGCCCACGCCGGTTCGCTGCCGACCTTGTCGTACAGGGACCAGTGCCGGCGGGCGTCCCGGCTGACGCGCGGGTCGAGCATCAGCGACTTCAGCAGGTCGTACCGGGTGACGGCCCAGGCGGGGACACCACCGGGCAGCTCCACCGGCACGAGGGCGCCGAGCGCGCGCAGGCGTGCGGCCTCCTCGGGGACGGCCCTGCCGTAGGGGTCGAGCACGACGGTTCGGCGCTGGTCCACGGAGCTCTCCTCAAGGTTGGCGGGTGGTACGCAAGCAGGCGTGCCAGTACGGCAGTTGGGGGCGGGGTGGGAGTGCGGACGGCTGAGGACCGCCGGCCCCCGCCGACGCTCACCGCATCGCGGCGGCCGTGTCGCGGCGGCTGCCGGTGAGCCGTATGTCCTCGCCCAGGAGGCCGCGCAGGATGAGGCCCATGCTCTCGTCCAGCGCTCGCATCGCGACCGGGTTGATGATCGGTTCCAGGCTGGGGATGCCCAGGTCGAACTCGCAGGTGAACAGCACGCTCACGTCCGTACCGGCCTGGGTGATGTCCCAGGTGCCCGCGAAACTCGCGAAGTCGCCGGTGAGTTGGTCGAAGGTGATGCGCCGGGCCACGGGGTCCATGACGTCCCGTTCGGTCCAGCGGAGCAGGCCGCTGCGGAAGTGCACCTCCCAGGCGGACTCCACGGTGTCGGGACCGTCGGGCGTCACGGTGACGGACCGGACCGTGTCCGTGTGGTCGGTGTACCGCTCGTAGTCCTGGACCCGGTCGAAGACGTGGGTGGCGTCTCCGTCCGGGACGATCGCCTCGATGCGTACGTGGCAGGTCATATGGGTTTCTCCGTAAGGGGTTCGGACTTTCGGGGCGGGGCGGGCACCGTGCTCAGCCGAGCACCAGCGGGCCGCCCGCGAAGGCCGCGCACATGCCCTCCGCGGCCCAACCGCGCGACGGCGGATGGAACTTGAGGGCGGCCGAACACGCCGTGAGGTACGCGGTGTCGTCGGTGGAGACGTACGCCATGCCGCCCAGCGCCTCCAGGCACCGCGGGACCACCCGGTCGATGGTGTCCTGCGTCGAGAAGCGGCAGACCAGTGCGCGGAGCAGGTCGTCCTGGCCGAGCGGCCGGCCCGTGTCCATCGCGGCGGCCGCACCGCGGATGCCGCCCATGGCCGACTCCAACTCGACCAGGATCGCGGCCCGTTCGGCGGCGCTCGCCCGCTTCGCCAGCAGCACGCGCTCGGCCAGCGCGCTGGCCATCCCCAGGTAGGACGCGGCCATCAGCAGCTCGAACCAGACGAAGCCCACGGTCTGGACCGGGTCCAGCGTGCGGTCCTCCCCGAGCCCGGTGCGGACCACGAGATCCGGTGTGACCCGTACGTCGCGCAGCCGGACCTCGTCGCTCTCCGCGCCGGCCAGCACGAAGCTGCCCCAGAACGGGTGCACGGAGATACCGGGTGTCGCGGCGGGCACCACCGCCACGGCCAGCTCCGGCCCCTGCCCGTCGTCGAGCGTCACCGACACGCTCAGCAGGTCCATCGAGGCCGACAGGCTGCACGGTTTCTTGGCGCCGTTGAGCACCACGTCGTCGCCGTCCTGGTGCGCCTTGATGGAGGAGTCGAGGATCGACTGACCCGACCGGCCCTCGGCGAACCCCGAGGCGACCAGCAGCCGTTGGTCCGCCACGGCCTCCAGCAGCATCCACTCCATGCCCTGCGCGACCTCGTACGCCTGGACCAGCCCGGCCACCGACAGGTGGTGCATGGTGGTGGCCACCGCCAGCGACGGGCTGCGCGCCCCGACCGCACGCTGCAACGACACGGCGTCCTCGGCGCCGATGCCGAGACCGCGGTGTTCGGCGGGCACCAGCAGCGCGGGGCCGCCCGCGGCCCTGAACAGGGGCAGCGCGGGCCCGCCCGGACGCTCCAGCTCCCGTTGCGGCAGTTCCGCGAGCCGCTCGTCCAGTCCGGGCAGGAACCGGTCCAGCACCGCGCGTTCGGGTTCAAGAAAGTACATCGCCGTCTCCTCCTCGATCCGCGGGATTCCCGCGGGAGCCACGGGGGACCGCCGTCGTCCCCGGCCGGGCGCTCACGCCGACGCCCGGGCGCCGAGCCGGTCGGCGATCAGGCGCCGTACCGACGCCCGCCAGGCGTCCTCGTTGGCCCGCACGTCCGCCGCGGCCTCGAAGCCGGGCAGATGCGCGAGCGAACTGGGCAGCGGCTCCTCGTTGAAGAGCACGGACGACATGTCCAGCAGCCGGTCCAGCCGGGTCTGCGCCCACTCGGGCACCACGTCGAAGAACGCCGGGCGGACCAGCCGCTCGACGACATCGGGCGCCAGCACCCGCAGCGGCCGTACCGCGATGCCCGCCTCCGCCGCCTCCTCGACGATCACCTGGACCAAGCGGTCGCAGGTCAGCGCGTGGGCCCCGCCGCTGAGCCAGTACTCGGCGGGGTGTGCGCCGTCGTCCAGCAGGGATGCGATCGTGCGGGCCACCACGTCCTGGGGTACGAAGTCGACGTAGCTCGCGGGGGCGCTCGGCACGAAGGGCAGGCGGTTGCGGAGCACTTGTTGGGCGAAGGTGTGCAGCCCTTGGGGTTCGGCGATCTCCCCGGTGACGGAGTCGCCGATGATGATCGACGGGCGGACGACGGTCACGTTGCCGCCCGCTGCCGCGACCGCCTCCTCGCCGGCCATCTTTGAGGCCACGTAGTCCGCGGGACTGTTCCCGGCCCGCTCGGCGCGGTTGCCGCCGGCGGCCAGGATCTCCCGGTAGCGGGCCACGTACGCGGTGCTGACGTGGATCAGCGGGACGCCGGCGTCGGCCGCGAACCGGGCGACCCGTCCGGCCCCTTCGACGTTCACCGCGTGCATCGAGGCGCGGCCGGACCCGAAGGCGACCACGCCGGCGGCGTGCACCACCGCGTCCGTCCGCGCGCACAGTCGCCGGTAGGAGGCGACGTCCAGGCCCAGCCGGGGCCGGGTGACGTCACCGAGCAGGACCTCGCCGCACGGGGAGGGATGCCTGTGGTGCGCCAACGCGATCACCTTGTGGTGGCGCAGATACGGCAGCAGGGCGGTACCCAGGACACCGCTCGCGCCGGTCAGTAACACGGTCTGCGGGCGTGCCGGGTGCGGTGGGTCGACCAGGGTGCGCGAACTCGCCGTATTCTCAGGGGTGTTGGGGTTCTCGGGATATGTCGGCATGTCGTCAGCCTTTCGGGAGCCTCGTGGCCGGGTGCGGGTCGCGGGGTCGGTTCGCCGGGTCAGGTCAGGGACTTGGCCAGCGCGGTCAGCGAACCCTCGACCGCCTCCAGCAGCCGGGCCTCCTGCGACGGGGAGAGCACGGCGGGCGGGGTCAGCCGGACGACCGGATGGGCGTTGAGGGAGTGGTTGACCACCACTCCTCGCTCGACCATCTCCAGCAGGAACTCCCCGGCCGCCCCCGCGTCCGCCAGCTCGATCCCGATCAGCAGCCCGGCGCCGCGGATCTCACGGACCAGGCCGGGCGCGCGGTCGGCGGCGACCGCCCGGAGCGCGGGAAGCAGCCGGGCACCGATGCCGGCGGCCCGTTCGACGAGTCCCTCGTCCCGGACGACCCCGACGGTCGCGCTGACGGCGGCCATGGCGATCGGTGCGCCGGAATACGTGGAGGTGTGCAGGAAGGGATCGGAGTCGAACGGCTCGAACGCCTCCTGGGTGGCGAGCGTGGCCGCCACCGGCAGCACACCACCGGACAGCGCCTTGCCCGTCACGAGCACGTCGGGCCGTACGCCCTCGGCCACGCAGCCCCACCAGGAGCCGAGCCGACCCAGCCCGGTCATCACCTCATCGACCACCAGGAACGCGCGGTGCTCGCGGCACAGCGCGGCCACCGCCGCCAGGTATCCGGGCCGCGGCACGATCACCCCGGCCTCGCTCTGCACCGGCTCCACCACCACGCAGGCGTCCGCGCCGCCGTCACCCAGAGCCGCCGACAGCGCGCCGGTGTCGCCGAACGGCACATGGCGCACGTCCGGCAACAGGGGCCGGAACGGGTCCTGGTAGAGCGCGTTCGCGGTCAGGGAGAGCGCGCCGAGGGTCTTGCCGTGATAGCCGTTCCGCATCGAGATCAGCCGCCGCCTGCCGTGCGCGCGGGCCAGTTTCACGGCGGCCTCGACGGCCTCGGTCCCCGAGCCGGAGAAGTGCACCCGGTCCAGACCGGCCGGCGCGACCCCGGTGAGGGCCTCGGCGGCGAGCCCGGAGACGGGGTCCAGGAAGAGCCGGGTGGACAACGCCAGCCGCCCCGCCTGCCGCCGCACCGCTTCGACGACCCGCGGATGCCCGGCCCCGACGAAGAACACGCCGTAGCCACCGCAGTTGAGGTAGTTCCTCCCGTCGGTGGAGGTGATCTCAGCACCGCGTGCGGACTCCTCGACGACATCCCCGAACATCGCCGCCAGCCGCCCACGCCCGCTACTGAGATGCCGCGCATGCAGCGCGACCAACTCCGTCTCTGTCCGGCTCACTGCACATTCCCCCGTGGTCACGTGTGACGTGGCGCCGAGCATGGGCTCCGCCCGGACCCCGGGTCACGCCCGGGTCCACTCACCGGAACGGCACTGTTTCCACCCCGTCCGGAACAGCGCCCCTGAAAGAGGCGCGGGGCAGTGTCGGTTTGCGGCTCCGCCGCGGGGCGCGCCCAGCCACACGCAACCGGCACCCGAAATGGACCGCATCCACAACGGACCGATGCGGCTAACCCCCGGAGGGCATGGCAGGCTTGGGGCATGGCCGTCCAGATCAACCCCAGCATCCTGTCCGCAGACTTCGCCCGCCTCGCCGAGGAGGCGAAGGCGGTGGAGGGAGCCGACTGGCTCCACGTCGACGTCATGGACAACCACTTCGTCCCGAACCTCACGCTCGGCGTGCCGGTCGTAGAGTCACTGGCCCGGGCGACGGACACCCCGCTGGACTGCCATCTGATGATTGAGGACGCCGATCGCTGGGCGCCGCAGTACGTCGAGGCGGGTGCCTCCTCCGTCACCTTCCACGTCGAGGCGGCCGGTGCGCCGGTGCGGCTCGCCCGCGAGATTCGGGCCAAGGGAGCGCGCGCGTCCATGGCGCTGAAGCCCGCGACGCCGATCGAGCCGTACGAGGATCTGCTCCCCGAACTCGACATGCTGCTGATCATGACCGTGGAGCCGGGCTTCGGTGGCCAGTCGTTCCTCGACATCATGCTGCCGAAGATCCGCCGCACCCGGGAGCTGATCCGCAAGCACGGACTGGAGCTGTGGCTGCAGGTCGACGGGGGAGTTTCGGCCGCGACGATCGAGCGCTGCGCGGACGCGGGAGCGGACGTGTTCGTCGCCGGTTCGGCGGTCTACGGGGCATCCGACCCGGCCGCGGCGGTACGTGCATTGCGCACGCAGGCCGAAGGGGCCGTCGGCAAGGCATCCTGGGCGTGCGACCACTGAGCGGCAGGTATGTGAACGGCGGCCATCAAGGCTGATCAAGTGCGCCGGATCTGCGAGGATGAACGGCGAATCCAGAGTGTGAACAGCAGTGAGGAGATCGCCGTGTCGGGTATGTCGGCGGGCCGGTCAGCCATGCGGATGGGACCCGCAGAGCTGGTGCAGGCGGCGGCCATGGCCCGCCGCTTCTACCTTGAGGGCAAGTCCAAGATCCAGATCGCGGAGGAGTTCGGCGTCAGCCGCTTCAAGGTGGCCCGGGTCCTGGAGACCGCTCTCGAACGGGATCTCGTACGGATCGAGATCCGAGTACCGGCCGAACTGGACGCGGAGCGCTCGGACGCGCTGCGTGCCCGGTACGGCCTGAGGCACGCCGTCGTGGTCGAGTCCCCGGCCGAGGTCAGCGAGGAGTCGCCCGATCCCGAGAACCTCGGGGAGGTCGCGGCCGACCTGCTCGGCGAGCTGGTCAACGAGGGCGATGTGCTCGGCCTCGCCTGGGGCCGGTCCACCATCCACATGGCGGCCGCCCTCGACCGGCTGCCGCCCTGCACGGTGGTCCAGCTGACGGGCGTGTACGACGCCGGGACCGCCGAGCGCGGCTCGGTCGAGGCCGTACGGCGGGCCGCGCAGGTGTCGGGCGGCGACGCCCACCCCATCTACGCGCCGATGCTGCTGCCGGACGCGGCCACCGCGGAGGCGCTGCGCCACCAGACGGGGATCGCCCGGGCCTTCGAGTACTTCGACAAGGTCACGGTCGCTTGTGTCTCCATCGGCTCCTGGGAGCCGGGCATCTCGACGGTCTACGACATGCTCAGCGACGAGGAGCGGGCGCACTACTCGTCCCTCGGCGTCGCCGCCGAGACGTCCGCGCACCTCTTCGACGCCGAGGGCCGCCGGGTCGGCCGGGACCTGGGCGAGCGGTGCATCACCGTCAAGGCGGACCAGTTGCGCCGTATCCCCGAGGTCGTCGCGATCGCGGGCGGGCAGCGGAAGGCGGCGGCGATCGACGCGGTGCTGCGGTCCGGTCTGGTCACCAGCCTGGTGACGGACACGGCCGCGGCGGACTATCTGATGACGGCCGGCTCGTCGCCGAAGTCGGCGCTCAGCCGGACGGACCCCGACGGGATCTGACGGGCCCTGACAGCAGGCCGTGCGGGGACGGCCGTGGCAGCATCAGGCGCATGCTGCTGCGGTTCGTCTCCCGGGTGCTTCTCGTCTGTCTGGCCGTGCTGCTGCCGGTCGGCTGTTCCGCTACGGCCACCAGCGGTACCGCCACCGTCAAGCTCTCCCAACTCCCCGCCGAGGCACGGCAGACCGTCGCCCTCATCGATCGGGGCGGCCCCTTCCCGTACGCCAAGGACGGGGTCGTCTTCGGGAACTACGAGAAGCTGCTGCCCCGGCAGAAGCGCGGTTACTACCACGAATACACCGTCAGGACACCGGGCTCGCGCGATCGCGGGGCCCGGCGCGTTGTCACCGGGCGGGACGGCGAGATCTACTACACCGATGATCACTACAAGTCGTTCAGGACGGTACTGAGATGACACAGCTCGCGGTCACGCTGGACCTCGACGGGGTCACGGACAAGGCCGGCCTGATGGACCGCTGTGCCCGAGCGCTGTCCCTGCCCGACTGGTTCGGCCGCAACTGGGACGCCCTCGCCGACAGCCTCGGCGACCACACCGTGTGGCCCGAGGGCGCGGTGGAGCGGGGGCTGCTGGTCGTCGTACGGAACTGGCGGTCGTACGCCAAGGCGCGGCCCGACGAGTGGGAGACCGCCGTCGACGTCTTCGGTGACGCGGTGGACGGCACGCCGAACCTCTCGGTGGTGCTCGCGCTGGGCGGAGCCGGGCGCTAGCCCGATTGTCCGAGGCAGCTGGCAGAGTGTTCGGTATGGAGCAACAGGAGCAGCGCACGTCGGTTCGTCTCGTGGTCGTGGACCCCGACCTCGAAGCGCAGTGCGACCGGGTGGAAGAGCACTTGCTGACGCCCCTGGCCGCGTCCGTGGGCGGAGCGAGCGGGCACGCGCTTTTCACGGACGGGCTCGTGGCCTTCAGACGCGTGCGGGAGACACTCGCCGATGCGGTCGCGCAAGGTCCCAAGGTGTGGTCGCCGAACGGCCGTTGGGAACACGAGGGTCTGCGCATCGTCGAACTGCCCACCGACGACACGGACTTGCTGTACGCGCTGCTGCGCGAGCTGTCCGGACTCCTCGTGGCGCCGCCGGACCTGCCCGACCCCTCGGGCGTCGTGGCCACCGTCCGCACCACCGTCCTGACCCCCGAGAAGACCGCCGTCGGCCTGGTCGGCGCGCTGGCGCGGGTGCTCTCCCTGGTGGACCTCACGCCCGACGCCGATACGGCCGCCCTCTTCGCCGCGATCGAGGCGGGCGGCGGCGAGGACGTGAGGCTCAGCTACGGGCAGGACGAGGCGTGGCAGCGCCTCGCCCACCGGCTCACGATGCTGCTGACCGAGTCGGCTCCGCTGCATCGCTTCCTGTACTGATCCGGCTCCGTCTCAGCGGGAGCGCCGCCTGCGGCGGACGACGAGGAGAGCGGCCGAGCCCAGCAGCACGGCCCCGCCCGCCGCGCCGGCGACGAGTGCCATGGGGCCCGTGCCCGTGTGGGGCAGCGTCCCGCCGGACGAACCCTCCGCGGCCGGCGTGGCCGACGCACCGCCTGACGCTCCGGGCGTGCCGGACGTGCCGGACGTGGGCGAGGACGCGCTCGACGTCGGTGACGCGGCCGACGCGTCGAAGGCGAACGTGACGCTGTCGTTGGCCGGGTCCGGGTCGTGGAGCGGGATTCCGGCCGGGCCGGGAAGCACGGTCGCCGTGCCCTTGGCGCCGGTGTAGTCCTTGGCCGACTTCACCCACAGCACGAACAGCTGGCTCTTCCCGGCGGCGACACCGCGCGGCACGGGGCACACATAGTGCCGGTGACCCGCCGCGAAGGGTGCCGTCTTCGTACCGCTGACCCAGAGGAAGCATTCGCCGTAGGGGCCGTCCTCCCCTTCCTCGAAGGCGTTGCCGGTCGCGACCGTGCCCTTGGGCAGGACGACGTCGACCAGGGCGACGGCCTTGTTGCCGATGCCGTACGCGGAGGCCGGGCCGTGGTTCACGGCGTTGAGGGTCAGGCTCCATTCGCCGGCCGTGCGGCGCGGTGTCACCGCGGCGGTGGCCGCGAGATCCGCGGAGCTGTCGGACGAGACGCTGACCCGGCCCGTGGCGCCGCTCTCGAAACCGTCCCCCGCCCCGGTCGCCGGCACCAGGGTGAGCGCCGGACCGGTGCCCGGGTGGCTGCCGCCGCCGGGATCCACACCGGGCTTCAGAAGCTCGGCCGAGTAGTCGGTCACGGCGGTCAGGACGTGCTCGCCGACCGTCGCGGTCAGCGGGCTGCTCAGCTCGACGGTGGCGCCCGCGGCCACGGGGGCGGTGAAGACGCAGGTGACGGACGCCTGGCTGCCCGGTTCGACGGGGTCGTCGCCGTCGCCGTAGGCGCAGTTGGAGAACTTCCGGTCGAAGACCAGCCCGCCCACCGACTCCCAGCGCAGCACGATGCGCCGGTCGGTGGCGAGGTCGCCGGTGTTGCGGAGCCGGAGCGGAAGTTCGATCCGGGACCCGATCCTGGCGTGCGTCACGTCGGGCACCTTGCCGACGACCAGATCGGGGACGCCGACGACCACCTTCGCCTGCGCGGTGGCGCCGGTGCCGTGGTCCGCGCTGACGGTGTACTTGAGCGTGCCGGTGGCGCCGACCGAGGCGCCCGCGTCCGCGCGCACGGTGAAGTCGACGTACGGCTGCTGAGCGGTGTCCTTGTTGACGCAGGTGAGGACCTGCCCGGCGGCCGTGCACCTCGGGTCGTCGACGGCGACGCTCGCGATGCCGGCCAGGTCCCGGGCATCGACGACGAGCGTCTCGTTCGTCTGGAGGGGAACGTTCGCCCCGCCGTCGAAGAACGTCCAGCCCACGTGGACCGACTGCGCGGCCGTCCCGACGTTGAGCTGCTTGTCCGCGTCGATCACGGCGTAGGACTGCGTCGGCAAGGGGGAGGGGCCGGCGGCCAGGGCCGCGGATCCTGGTGCCAGGGCGAGCGCCACGGCGGTGAGCGCCGCCCCGGACACCATGCGGTGGAAAGTCATGCCCGTTCGATACGTGAGGCGCCCCAAAGGTTGCCCACAGGTGAATCAAGGGTTCCTAGGGAGGTCAGGTACCTGCGGCGGTCAGGTCCCTGCGGAGGTCAGGGAGCGATCCCGACGCCGTCGATCCGGCTCCATGCCCGCTCCTGCGCCGCGGTCATGGCGGGCCAACGGAGCCCGCCCGGCCGGGGCCGGATCCGTGAGGCGTACGGCGCGGGGTGGAAGGCCGGGTCGTAGAAGCAGCCGCCGGCGTACTTGCTGTCGAAGGCCGCGCAGGAGGCCGCGACCGAGCGCGCGGTCGGCTTGCGTCCGTGGCGGACCCAAGTGTCCAGCGCCGCAATGGAGTTGGCGTACTCGGAGTCGCTCAGCGCGCTGTGCTCGGTCTCCGTCGTGAAGGTCTGGACGAGGTCGCCGCCCCGGCCGGCGCCCTGGAGCGTGGCGCGGTAGGCCGCCTCGTGCTCGACGAACGCCGTCGGGTCGTCGATCGCGTGCAGGGTGAGGACGGGGATGGAGACCCTGCCCGTCAGGTCGCTGTCGTAGGAGAGGTCGCGGCGCGCGGTGGGGTCGGCGGAGAAGCGCTCGACACCCGCGTTGAGCGCCTTGTCGTCGTGTGAGCCCGTGTACCGAACACCTCCGTTGCTGAAGGGATTTCGGCCGCCGAGCCGGGTCGAGACGATGTCGCGGAACGTGAAGGTCGCGAACCGCAGATGGGACTCCAGCGCGCGCTCCGGGATGCGGGTGACGGCGAGGATGTCGTCGAGGTTGCGCTGCTGGAGCGCGGTCCGCTCCGCGGGGGTGGAGGCGATCCCGGTGCACTCCTGAAGGCGGGCGCGGAGCCCGGCACTCGTCATGGTGGAGTCCGCGCGCAGTCCCTGCCACAGCGGGTACTGCGGCTCTGTCGGGCGGGGGTGGTTGTGGCAGTAGTACTGGTAGACCACCCGCAGGTCGACGCGGTAGTCGTAGCCGCGCGAACCGCCGCCGAGGACGCCGCTCGTCAGCAGCGCGCCGTCGTAGGCGCCGGGGCGTCTGCCGTAGGTCTCCGCGACCTTGGCGGCGACGTCACCGCCCCAGGACTGGCCGTGCACATAGGTCCGCTTCGGCTTGCCGAACGCGGAGACGAACAGCCTGCGCACGTTCTCGGTGTCGGCGGCGGCCATCCGCGTCCCGTAGCCGCCGCGGCGGTAGGACGAGCCGGCCCAGGCGTACCCCTCCTCGACCATCACCGCCCAGCGCCCCAGATCGTCGGTGCTGCGGGACGGGTCCGAGGAGTCGCCGAGATCGGGTCCGCCGTGCGCGTGCACGACGAGGGATCCGTTCCAGCGGGCCGGAACGGCCATCGCGTAGTACGCCCCGTTGGTGTCCTGGCCGGTGTAACACGTCGCCTTGCCGACCAGGTCGGCCGGGCAGGCGGCCACGGCGGGCGGCGCGGTCCGTGCCCGGGGCGCGGGGGCGTTGCCGAGCGTGCCGAGGAGGGTCGCGGCCACGCCGGCGGCCAGTACCGCCCGACGGTAGCGAGCGGGCAGGAGTCGCCGGCGTACTGGTACGGGCCTGTCGAATGTCTTCACGGGAGCGGCTCCTATGAATGCGCTGTGCGAGGTTGCCCAGCGATCCGTGATGTTAGGAAGCGCCGCACGTGGGGACCACCCGTCGATCATTGAGTTCATAGTGTTCGCCGCCCCGCCCGAGGTGCCGGCCCCGCCCGAGGTGTCCGGGCCGCCCGAGGTGTCCGGGCCGAGAATCGCGTCAGTCGCGTTCGGGTAAACTCCCGGGGTAAGGCAGGTTCCACTTGCCTGGCACCGGAGCCCCCGTACCTCGCTGGAGGAACATACGAACGCGGGGGCGTTTTGCTGTGTCCCTGTGGGAGTGACCTGCGCCGTTTCGCGTGAAAATGTGGGACTTATGCGTTTTCTTGAGCCCGGTACGGGACGGCCCGTAGATTCAGCTCCGGTTCCCTACGACCTGACGTACGACGACGTCTTCATGGTGCCGCGCCGCAGCGCGGTCGGATCGCGTCAGGGTGTGGACCTCAGCTCCCCGGACGGCACGGGCACCACCATCCCGCTGGTCGTCGCCAACATGACCGCCATCGCCGGGCGGCGCATGGCCGAGACGCTGGCCCGGCGCGGCGGGCTCGTGGTCATCCCGCAGGACATCCCGATCGAGGTCGTCACCGAGGTCGTCGCCTGGGTGAAGAGCCGCCACCTCGTCCTGGACACCCCGATCCGGCTGGCCCCGCACCAGACCGTCGCCGACGCGCTCGCCCTCCTGCCCAAGCGCGCGCACAACGCGGGTGTCGTCGTGGACGAGGACCAGCGTCCGGTCGGTGTCGTCACCGACGCCGACCTGACCGGTGTGGACCGCTTCACGCAGCTCGGCGAGGTCATGTCCCGGGACCTGCTGCTGCTCGACGCGGACATCGACCCGCGCGAGGCGTTCAACAAGCTGGACGGCGCCAACCGCCGCTACGCGCCCGCCGTCGACAAGGACGGCAAGCTCGCCGGCATCCTCACCCGCAAGGGCGCCCTGCGCGCCACGCTGTACTCGCCGGCCGTCGACGCGGACGGCAGGCTGCGGATCGCGGCCGCCGTCGGCATCAACGGCGACTTCGTGCAGAAGGCCAAGCAGTTGCTGGACGCGGGCGTGGACACGCTCGTCATCGACACGGCGCACGGCCACCAGGAGTCGATGATCAGCGCGATCCGGCAGGTGCGGGCCCTCGATCCGCGGGTCCCCATCGTGGCGGGCAACATCGTCGCCGCCGAGGGCGTCAAGGACCTCATCGAGGCGGGCGCCGACATCATCAAGGTCGGCGTCGGCCCCGGCGCGATGTGCACCACCCGCATGATGACCGGCGTCGGCCGGCCGCAGTTCTCGGCCGTCATGGAGTGTGCCGCCGAGGCGAAGAAGTACGGCAAGCACGTATGGGCCGACGGCGGTGTCCGCCACCCGCGCGACGTCGCGATGGCCCTCGCGGCCGGTGCGTCGAACGTCATGATCGGCTCGTGGTTCGCGGGCACGTACGAGTCCCCGGGCGACCTCCAGCAGGACGCCAACGGCCGCCTCTACAAGGAGTCGTTCGGCATGGCGTCCGCGCGCGCGGTCCGCAACCGCACGTCGGACGAGTCGTCCTACGACCGCGCCCGCAAGGCGCTGTTCGAGGAGGGCATCTCCACCTCCCGCATGTTCCTCGACCCGGCCCGCCCGGGCGTCGAGGACCTGATCGACTCGATCATCGCGGGCGTCCGCTCGTCGTGCACCTACGCCGGCGCCGCCTCCCTGGAGGAGTTCGCCGAGCGCGCGATCGTCGGCATCCAGAGCGCGGCGGGCTACGCGGAGGGCAAGCCGCTGCACGCCAGCTGGAGCTGACCCAACGTGCTTTTCCACGGCCCCTGTTGTTCCGGCGTGCGGGATATTCGGGGGCCGTGGGCGTGCTGCGGCGGTTAGCGTCCGGGGGCAAGCCGTTGCGCGCGGGCTGGAGCCCGGCCAACTCCCTTTCCTGCGGCCCCCGTTGTCCCGGCGTGCGGGATATTCAGGGGCCGTCGACGTGCTCCGGTGGCTACCGTCGGGCTCATGGAGATCGCTGTGTGCCGGGCCGCCGACGTGGCGTTGCTCGACCAGTACATCGGCTCGCCGGGGGCCGTCTCGACCCATGCCCGACGGTTCGCACGGCAAGGGGCGGGCGGGGGTGTCTATCTCGTCGCGTGGTTGGAAGACCGGCCCGTAGGGCACGCGGAGGTGATCTGGGACGGCTGCGCGGCCCCGGAGGTGCGGGCCGCCCTGCCCGGCTGTCCGGAACTCAACGGCCTCGCCGTCTGGCCCCCGCGGCTGCGCTCGCGCGGTATCGGCGGCGCGCTGATCCGGTGTGCCGAGGAACTGGCCCGGGAGCACGGCCGTACGGCCCTCGGCCTGGGCGTCGCGGCCGACAACCCGAGGGCAGCCGACCTCTACGCACGGCTCGGCTACCGGCGCCTGACGGACTACGTGGACCACTGGTCGTACGAGGACCACGACGGGGTCACCCGCGAGTGCGTCGACCCCTGCACCTTCCTCACCAAGGACCTTGCGTCAGGCACCCTTGACGTCAAGCAGCCCTGACGCGACGCTGCACCCATGACCACACCTCAGAGCATCGAACCCGAGCACACCCTCCTCACCGCCGTCGCCCGACTCGACCACCTCCGCACCCGCGAGTCCCTCGCCGGCTTCGGCAGCGACGCCGAGGCGCTCGACCGCACCGAGACGCTGGAACTGCTCGCCCTGAGCGAGGTCGTCGCCCGCAAGGCCGCCTACGGCCGTCAGCTCACCGTCCGCGCGGCCCGCGAGGCCGGTGCCTCCTGGACGCAGATCGGCGCCGCGCTGGGCATGAGCAAGCAGGCCGCGTGGGAGGCGCACACGCGCTGGATCGACGCCCAGGCGGAGGTGTTCGGGCAGCCCGGGCGGATGGGGTTCGACGAGGCTGACCTGGCCGCGGCACGGGCCCTCGCGGGGGAGCCGGACGAGGGCTGAACCGGACACTGACGCGAGCTGTGTCAGGCGTTGCGCAACGCCCCACACCCACCGCGCAACGAATCAACACCCGCGCCCCACGAACGCAACGATCTTGCGAAGACGCGCAAGGTTGCCGCATTACGGCCAGGACGCCCGGGCTCGTAGGGTCAAGCGCTGTACCCAGCGCGGCAGGACCCCCGCTCGGCGGGCCCCCATGCCGCCGGTCCCTGCCGCCATGCCCGGCAGCGACAAGGAGCCCCCGCGTGCTCGACCAAGGCGCACCCCCGCACCACCGCAGCCAGACCGACGAGCCGTCCCCGGGGCTCGGCGCGCGTCTGATGCGCCGCAAGCCCGTGGAACTCCTGGTCGCCGAGGGCGGCCAGGGCGAGGGCGGTTCGCTCCGGCGCTCGCTCGGGCTCTGGCAGCTGACGATGATCAGCATCGGCGCCACCCTCGGCACCGGCGTCTTCGTCGTCCTCGGCGAAGCCGTCCCCAAGGCCGGTCCCGCCGTCACCCTCTCCTTCGTGATCGCCGGCCTCACCGCCCTCTTCTCGGCCCTCTCCTACGCCGAACTCGCGGGCACGATCCCGGTCGCCGGTTCCTCGTACTCGTACGCCTACGCCACGATGGGCGAGCTGATCGCCTGGATCTGCGGCTGGTGCCTGGTCCTGGAGTACGGCGTCTCGGTCGCCGCCGTCGCCGTCGGCTGGGGCGAGTACCTCAACGAACTGCTCGACGGCACCATCGGCGTCACCATCCCCGACGCCCTGTCCGCCCCGCCCGGCGACGGCGGCATCTTCAACCTCCCGGCGCTGATCGTCGTACTCCTCGCGATGGCGTTCCTGCTCGGCGGCGCCAGGGAGTCCGCGCGCGCCAACACGGTCATGGTGTGCGTGAAGATCGCCGCGCTCGTGCTGTTCTGCGCGATCGGCGTCCAGGGCTTCCGGTCCGGCAACTACGACCACTTCATGCCGCTGGGCATGGCGGGCGTGAGCGCGGCCGGAGCGACGCTCTTCTTCTCGTACATCGGCTTCGACGCCGCCTCCACGGCCGGCGAGGAGGCGAAGAACGCCCAGCGCGACCTGCCCCGCGCGATCATGCTGTCCCTCGTCATCGTGACCGCGCTGTACGTCCTCGTCGCGGCCGTCGCCGTCGGCGCGAAGCCCTGGCGCCGCTTCAACGACTCCGAGGCCGCCCTCGCCCAGATCATGCGCGACGTCACCGGCCAGTCCTTCTGGGGCACCCTTCTCGCCGGCTGCGCGGTCGTCGCCATCGCGAGCGTCGTCCTGACCGTGCTCTACGGCCAGACCCGCATCCTCTTCGCGATGTCCCGGGATGGGCTGGTCCCCAAGGTGTTCGGCAAGGTCCACCCGAAGACCGGGGCGCCGCGCGCCAACGCCGTCATCGTGTCCCTGTTCTGCGGGGTCCTCGCGGCCGCCATCCCGCTGGGCCAGCTCGCGGACGCGACCAGCATCGGCACGCTGTTCGCCTTCGCGCTGGTCAACATCGCCGTCGTGGTGCTGCGCCGGACCCGCCCCGACATGTCCCGCACCTTCCGCGTCCCGCTGTCGCCGGTCCTGCCCGCCGTGGGTTTCGGGCTCTGCGTCTGGATGATGGGCAGCCTCTCGGCCGTCACCTGGGTGGTCTTCGGAATCTGGATGGCCGTCGGGCTCGTGTTCTACTTCGTATACGGCCACCGCCGCTCCCGACTGGCACCCACCGCACCACCCGAGAAGTGATCGATCCACCGTGCTGAACGAACTCGACGAACGCATCGTGCACGCCCTCGCCGAGGACGCCCGCCGCTCCTTCGCGGACATCGGGCAGCTCGTCGGCCTGTCCGCGCCCGCCGTGAAGCGGCGCGTGGACCGGCTGCGGGCGACCGGCGCCATCACCGGCTTCACCGTACGGGTGGACCCGTCGGCGCTCGGCTGGGAGACCGAGGGGTTCGTCGAGATCTACTGCCGGCACAACACCTCCCCGGACACCATCCGGCGGGGTCTGGAGCGCTACCAGGAGGTCGTGGCCGCTTCGACGGTCACGGGTGACGCGGACGCGGTCGTCCAGGTCTTCGCCGCCGACATGCGGCACTTCGAGCGGGTGCTGGAGCGGATCGCGGGGGAGCCGTTCGTGGAGCGCACGAAGTCGGTGCTGGTGCTGTCGCCGCTGCTCCGGCGTTTCTCGTCGGGCTCGCCGACCTGAGCCGCGGGGGCTACTCGGACCGGCGGCGGACCGACGACAGCAGCCGGCGTACGGCGATCACGTGCCCGCCGCTGGAGATGACGAGCCGCCGGTAGAGGCCCCCGGCCAGGCCGGGGAAGGCGGCCCGGGTCTCGGCCCGCAGCAGCGAGCGCCCCGGGCCGGTCCGCTCGACGTGGAAGATCAGGGCGTACGACGAGAAGCGGTGGCTGCCTTCGACGACCAGCTCGCGCCCCGGGACCGCCGAGGTCACGTGGAAACCGGCGAACGTCGAACCCTCGGCGAGGGGCCGGGGCCCGGAGGTCTCGCGGTCGGCGGCGCGGACGAGGTGTGCGTACAGGGTCGCCCGCGCGGAGGAGTGGCCCATCACCTGGCTCAGGCCGCGCCACACGGCGTCGGGCTCCGCCGCCACGACCGTGGTCTGTTCGCCGACACTGGGCAACGCGGTGATCTCCATCAGGACCTCCATGACGTAGGACCCGTCCCCCTCGCTACGACTGTCCCACATCGCGGCCGGAGGCTCTTGGCCCGGGGCCGGAGGCTGTCATTCCGCCGTCTTGCGTGCCAGCGCGTTGTTCCCTATCGAGTTGTGCACGCTGAAGCTCACCGCGTCCGAGCGGTAGCGGTCGTCCGACCACTCAACAGGCCGTCCCTCGCGGGTGGTTGTGACCCGGCGGACCCGCAGCAGCGGGCTGGTCCTGCGGATGCCCAGCAGCTCCGCGTCCTGCGCGCCCGCGGCGACCGCGTCGATGACGTGCTCGCCGTAGGCGAAGACCAACCCCGTGTCGTCGTACAGGCGTTGGGTCACCGACGGGCACTCCGGCTCGATCGCCTCGACGGCGGGGGAGATCCAGTCGGCGTACACCGTCCGCTCCAGGAGGACCGGCTCGCCGTCCAGGCCGCGGACCCGCAGGACGTGCAACACCGAGGTGCGCTCGGGGAGTTGGAGGCGTACGGCGTCCTCGGCAGTGGCCGGGCGGTACTCCTGCGTGACGACGTGTCCGGTCGCCTCGCGCTCCATCGCGCGGGCCCACTCGGCGAAGCTGCGCAGTTCCGCGAAGCTCTGGCTGCGCCGGCTGGCCAGGACCACCCGGCGGGCGCCCTGGCGGGAGCCGATCAGTCCTTCGGCGGTGAGGGCGGCGACGGCCTGGCGGACCGTGCCGCGCGAGACGCCGTACTGCGCCGCGAGGTCCGTCTCCGCGGGCAGCAGGCTGCCGACTGTGTACTCCTCGCGGTCGATGGCCTGGCGCAGCTCGTCGGCGATCTCCTCGTGTCGCGCCGTCATGCTTCCCCTCCGAGTTGGCCACTGTGCACAGCGTGAGCAGCGTAGTCGAGTTCCTTTGGTGATCCGTGTCAGCCAGGAGTGTGCAGTGAATAAGGGGTCACGGTTTCGCCAATGTTTACGAACAAGACACCATCGACGGGCGTACTGAGGCCAACTTGTTCAGACAAGTTCTCCGCTCCGCTCAAACCGTCGTGCGCACCCCTGGAGAGACCGTGACCGTGTCCCCGCCGAGAAACGCCGTCCTGGGTGGTTCCCTCGCCGTCGTCGCCGCGCTTGCCCTCAGCGCCTGCGGCGCCGCTCCCACCAACTCGTCGACCACCGCCGACGGCAAGAACGCCGCCACCGCCACCTCCGTCGCCGACTTCGGCGGCATGGCCGCCCTGGTGAAGGCGGCCAAGAAGGAGGGCACGCTGCACGCCATCGCGCTGCCCCGCGACTGGGCCAACTACGGTGCCCTCATCGACGGCTTCACCAAGAAGTACGGCATCAAGATCACGGACGAGAACCCGGACGGCTCCAGCCAGGACGAGATCAACGCCGTGACCTCCCGCAAGGGCCAGGACCGTGCGCCCGACGTCCTCGACCTCGGCTCCTCCTTCGCGCTGAGCGCCGCCCAGCAGGGCCTGCTCGCGCCGTACAAGGTCGCCTCCTTCGACCAGATCCCCGCCGGCCAGAAGGACCCGAAGGGGCAGTGGTTCAACGACTACGGCGGCTACATCTCCATCGGCTGCGACGCGAAGCGTGTGAAGACCTGTCCGACCACGTTCGCCGATCTGCTGAAGCCGCAGTACAAGGGCCAGGTCGCGCTCAACGGCAACCCCACCAAGTCGGGTTCGGCGTTCGGCGGCGTGTACGCGGCGGCGCTCGCCAACAAGGGCTCCTTCGACGACATCCAGCCCGGCCTGGACTTCTTCGCCAAGCTGAAGAAGAACGGCAACTACACGCCCGTCGAGTCGACCCCGGCCACCGTCGAGAAGGGCGAGACGCCCATCTCCATCGACTGGGACTACCTCAACGCCGGTTACGCCGACGAGTTCAAGTCCAAGGGCGTCGACTGGAAGGTCTCCATCCCGAGCGACGGCCAGTACGCCCAGTACTACTCGCAGGCCATCAACAAGGACGCCCCGCACCCGGCGGCCGCCCGCCTGTGGCAGGAGTACCTGTACAGCGCCGAGGGCCAGAACCTGTGGCTCAAGGGGTACGCGCGTCCCGCGCTGATGACCTCCATGGAGGCGGCCGGCACGCTCGACAAGACCGCCGCCGCCAAGCTCCCGCAGGTCACCGGCGCGCCGTCCTTCCCGACCGAGGCCCAGCAGAGCAAGGCCAAGACGGTCATCGCACAGGGCTGGGCGAAGGCCGTCTCCGGATGACGGCCACGCTCACGCGGGCCGACGTGGGTGCCGCCGCTTCCGTGAAGCGGCGGCGCCGCGTCCCCAGCTGGATCGCCGTGGTCCCGCTGCTCGTGTTCGTCGCGGTCGCCTTCGGGGTGCCCGCCATCGCGATGCTGAACGGCGCCTTCACCGTCAAGAACCAGACGACGGGCGCCACTTCGTACAGCACCGCCAACCTCACCGACTCGCTCCAGGGCGCCTACTTCACCGCGCTGGTCGGCAGCGTCAAGCTGTCCGCCCTCGCGGGCGCCCTCGGCACCCTGCTCGGGCTGCCGCTCGCGCAGGTCGTCGTCACCTCCCGCTTCCGCGCGCTGCGCGAGGCCGTGCTCACCGCGTCCGGTGTGCTCGCCAACTTCGGCGGTGTCCCGCTGGCCTTCGCGTTCGTCGCCACGCTGGGCAACGCCGGTGTGCTGACGACCCACTTGGGCCTGAAGGACAAGGGCTGGGACCTGTACAGCTTCTGGGGCCTGGTCCTCGTCTACCTGTACTTCCTCATCCCGCTGATGGTCCTCACCATCACCCCGGCCCTGGAGGGCCTGCGCACCCAGTGGCGCGAGGCCGCCCAGAACAACGGCGCCACCGGCGTGCAGTACTGGCGGCACGTCGCCCTGCCGGTCCTCGCGCCGTCCCTGCTCGGCGGGTTCGTGCTGCTCTTCGGCAGCGCCTTCGCCGCGTACGCCACCGCCGCGGCCATGGTGGGCAGTTCGGTCCCGCTGGTCACCCTCCAGATAGCCGACGCGATCTCCGGCAACGTGCTGGTCGGCCAGGAGAACGTGGCCCTCGCCCTCAGCCTCGACATGGTCCTGGTCGCGGGCCTGGTCATGGCCGTGTACCTGCCCCTGCAACGACGGAGCGCGCGATGGCTGGACGCCTGAACCTCTGGCGGTGGGTCGTCCTCGGCCTCGCCGCCCTGTACTTCCTGGTCCCGCTCGCCGCGTCCGTGGTCTTCACGGTCGACGTGCCCGGCGAGGGCGTCACCTTCGACGCCTACACCCAGATCGTCTCCGCCGACGGCTTCACCTCCAGCCTGGTGCTCTCGCTGGAACTCGCCGCCGCCACCATCGCCGTCGTCCTGCTCCTGATGGTGCCCGCCATGGTCGCGCTACGGCTCGGCGCGCCCCGGCTGCGCCCGGTCGTCGAGGTGATCTGCTCGCTGCCGCTGGTGGTGCCGCCGATCGCGTTCGTCGCCGGTATCGCCACCGTCCTGAAGTGGGGCCCCGACTACCTCTCGCGGACCCCGCTGTTCCAGACCTTCGTGGCCATCCAGAACCCGAGCTTCCCGTTCATCCTCGTCCTCGCCTACGTCGTGATGGCGCTGCCGTTCGTGTACCGGGCGCTGGACTCCGGGCTGCGCGCCATCGACGTGAAGACCCTCGTCGAGGCCGCCCGCAGCTGCGGCGCGAACTGGCCGCAGGCGCTGGTGCGGACCGTACTGCCCAATCTGCGCGGGGCGTTGCTCAACGCGTCCTTCCTCACGCTGGCGCTGGTGCTCGGCGAGTTCACCGTGGCCCAACTCCTGGGCTTCCAGCCCTTCGCCGTGTGGATCTACAGCGTCGGCGGGTCCAACGCCCAGCTCTCCGTCGCCGTCTCCGTGCTCAGCCTGGTCGTCACCTGGGCACTCCTCCTCACGCTCGCCGGTGTCGGCGGGCGCGACAAAACCGCTTCGTCCCGGGGATGAACCATGACCGCCACCACGCTTGAGAAGACCGCCACGGAGAACGCCGCCACCGTCGAATTCCGGGGCCTGCGCCGGGAGTTCGGCCCGACGATCGCGCTCGACGGACTCGACCTGACCGTCCGCCCCGGCGAGTTCCTGGCCCTGCTCGGCCCCTCCGGCTGCGGCAAGACCACCGCGCTGCGCATGCTCGCCGGGTTCGAACACCCCACCTCCGGCGAGGTGTTGGTGGACGGCAAGGACGTCACCCACGTCCCCGCCCATCGCCGCGACGCCGGGATGGTCTTCCAGTCGTACAGCCTCTTCCCGCATCTCAACGCGCTCGACAACGTCGCCTTCGGCCTGCGCATGCGCAAGGTGAACAAGGCCGAACGGCGGTTCCGCGCCAACGAGTTGCTCCACCTTGTCGGGCTCGGCGACAAGGGCGAGAGCTTCCCGCACCAGCTTTCCGGCGGCCAGCAGCAGCGCGTCGCCCTGGCCCGCGCGCTCGCCCTCCAGCCGCGCGTCCTGCTCCTCGACGAACCGCTCTCGGCGCTCGACGCCAAGGTGCGGCTGTCCCTGCGCGAGGAGATCCGCCGCCTCCAGCAGGAACTCGGCATCACCACCCTCTTCGTGACACACGATCAGGAAGAGGCGCTGTCCATCGCCGACCGGGTCGCCGTGATGCGTGCCGGAAAGCTCGAACAGTGCGCCGCACCGGCCGAGTTGTACGGCCGGCCCGCGACCGCCTTCGTCGCCGAGTTCGTCGGCACGATGAGCCGCCTCCCGGGGCAGCTCGCGGACGGGGTCGTGGAGGTGCTCGGCCAGCGGCTGCCCGTCGACGGCGAGGCACCGGCAGGACCCGAGGTCGACGTGCTCGTACGGCCCGAGGCGATCGACGTGCACGCCGACGAGGCCGGAGACGCGCGGGTCGTCGGCACCGCGTTCCTCGGCGCGGTCGTCCGCGTCAGCGTGCTGCTCGGCGACGGCACCGAGGTCAAGGCCGACCTGCCCACGCACGAGGCCACCACCCTGGGCGCCGGAGTCGCCGTACGCGTGTCGCTGCCGGAGCGGCCGGTCCTCGTGGCAGAGCGCGTCAACCCGTAGGGCCCACCGGCCCGTAGTGAACCCGCAGTGAAAGAGAGAAACGTGACCCCCCACGCCCAACTCCCGCTCCAGGCCGTCCTGTTCGACATGGACGGAACGCTCGTCGACACCGAGCGGCTGTGGTGGGATGCGGTGGAGCAGGTCGCGGGCAGAACCCTGACGGACGCGGACCAGCCGGAGGTGCTCGGCCGCCCGGTCGAGCACACCGCCGACTGGCTCGCCCGGACCATGGGCGCCCCGGCGGCGGGCCTCGCGGCCGCCCTGCACCGGGAGTTCGCCACCCGCGTCCGCACCGGCATCGTGCCCCGCCCCGGCGCGCTCGACCTGCTCGACGCCCTCGCCCGCGACGGCGTCCCCACGGCGCTCGTCACCGCGTCCCCCCGCGCGGTCGCCGACACCGTCCTCGACGCCCTCGGCGCGAGCCGCTTCGCGGTCTCCGTCACCGCCGACGACACCGGGCCCACCAAGCCCGCCCCCGACCCCTACCTCGCCGCCTGCCGTGCCCTCGGCGTCGACCCGGCGGCCTGCGTGGCCGTCGAGGACACCCAGACCGGCGTCACCTCCGCCGAGGCGGCCGGCTGCGCGGTCCTCGCCGTACCGTCGCTGGCACCGATCGACGCGGCACCCGGCCGGACCGTACGGGACAGTCTCGTCGGGGTCACCCCGGCGGCCCTGCGCGCGATGGTGACGCACGAAACCCCTTACGAACTACGCGTGTTGACCTGGAATCTCTGGCTCGGCGGCAGCAAGGTCGACGACCACCGGGCCAAGCAGCTCAAGGCCATCACGGAGACCGGCGCCGATGCGGTCGGCCTCCAGGAGACCGGCGGCACGGCGGCCGAGGAGCTGGCCGAGGCGCTCGGCTGGCACCACCACCGGGCCGGCGAGAACCTCGGCGTGATCAGCCGCCACCCGATCACGGCCCGCTTCGGCGACCCGGACGTCGGCTTCTACGGAGCGGCCGGCGTACGGATCGCCGTATCCGAGGGCCGCGCGGTCGACCTGTGGACCTGCCACCTCGACTACACGCCCTACGGCCCCTACGAGTCCGCCTTCGACGGGCTCCCGGCCGCCGAGCTGATCGCCCACGAGGAGGTACGGCTCGCCCAGATGCGGGACACCCTGGACCGGATCGCGGCGGTGGCCGAGGACGCCGTCCCCGTCGTCCTGGTCGGCGATTTCAACAGCCCCTCACACCTGGACCGGCCGGACGTGGAATGGCCGGTGACCAAGGCGGCGGCGGACGCGGGCCTGCGCGACAGCTACCGGGAGGCCCACCCGGACCCGGCCGCCGACCCCGGCCACACCTGGTCGCCGATCCACCCCGTCCACGAGGACGGCAGCGGGCGCCCCGAGCCGCAGGACCGCATCGACTACGTCCTGCACCGGGGCCTGACCGTGCTCGACTCCCGCACCTTCGTCGTCGGCACCCCGAGCCCCTGGCCGGACGTGTCCGCCAACTGCTGGCCCTCGGACCACGCGGCCGTCCTCACGGTCTTCGCCGTGCCCCGCGCGTCCTGAGACAGGGGGCGCAACGAATCGCCGCCGCACCCCTCCCGCACGCAACAAACCGCTCACCGGCGCGCAACAGCTCCTTCTTGTCCGGCCCAGTCCCTCGGCCGTACCGTCTAGGTGGGCCCCGATTGGTGGCTCTTCGACCTTTTCGTACCGGTGAGGAACACGCATGCGCACCGCTCTGCTCCAGAGCTCCGGCCGCCCCGGCTCCGTCGTCGAGAACCTCAAGGTCCTCGACGAGGCCGCGGGCCGGGCCGCGGCCGGCGGTGCCGGGCTGCTCGCCGCGCCGGAGATGTTCCTCACCGGATACGCGATCGGCGACGACATCGGCCGCCTCGCCGAACCCGCCGACGGCGACTCCGCCGACACGATCGCCGAGATCGCCGGCCGCCACGGCCTCGCGATCGCCTACGGCTACCCGGAGCACGCCGGCGACAGCGTGTACAACGCGGCCCAGCTGATCTCCGCCGACGGCACCCGCCTCGCCAACTACCGCAAGACCCACCTCTTCGGCGACTTCGAGCGCGCCCACTTCACGCCGGGCGAACAGCCGGTCGTCCAGGCCGAGTTGAACGGCCTGACCGTCGGCCTGATGATCTGCTACGACGTCGAGTTCCCGGAGCCCGTCCGCGCCCACGCCCTCGCCGGCACCGACCTGCTCCTCGTCCCGACGGCGAACATGCACCCGTTCCAGTTCGTCGCCGAGGCCCTGGTCCCGGTGCGGGCCTGGGAGAACCAGATGTACGTGGCGTACATCAACCGGATCGGCCAGGAAGGGGAGTTCGACTTCTACGGCCTCTCCACGCTCGCCGGACCCGACGGAGTCGCCCGCACCCGAGCCGGCCGCGGCGAGGAACTCCTCCTCACGGACGTCGACTCCGAGTTGCTCGCCAACTCCCGCGCGGCGAACCCGTATCTGAACGACCGCCGACCCGGCCTCTACGGGTCGCTCGCCTGAATCCCCCCTGCGTTTCCCGTACTTGTTCTGCAAGGAGTCCGTACCCCATGACGTCCACGGTGCCCAACGCCGTCCAGCACGCCGACGAGCGGCAGCCGCCGATCACCATGTTCGGGCCGGACTTCCCGTACGCGTACGACGACTTCCTCGCCCACCCGGCGGGCCTCGGCCAGATACCCGCGACCGAGCACGGCACCGAAGTCGCGGTGATCGGCGGCGGGTTGTCAGGCATCGTGGCCGCCTACGAGCTGATGAAGATGGGCCTCAAGCCCGTCGTCTACGAGGCCGACCAGATCGGCGGACGGTTGCGGACCGTCGGCTTCGAGGGCTGCGACCCGTCCCTCACCGCCGAGATGGGCGCGATGCGCTTCCCGCCCTCCTCCACCGCCCTCCAGCACTACATCGACCTGGTGGGCCTTGAGACCCGGCCGTTCCCCAACCCCCTGGCGGAGGCGACCCCTTCGACCGTCGTCGACCTCAAGGGCGAGTCCCACTACGCGACCACCGTCGACGACCTCCCGCAGGTCTACCGCGACGTGATGCACGCCTGGAACGCCTGCCTCGAAGAAGGCGCCGACTTCTCCGACATGAACCGCGCCATGCGCGAACGCGACGTCCCGCGCATCCGCGAGATCTGGTCGAAGCTCGTCGAGAAACTCGACAACCAGACCTTCTACGGCTTCCTCTGCGACTCCGAGTCCTTCAAGTCCTTCCGGCACCGCGAGATCTTCGGCCAGGTCGGCTTCGGCACCGGCGGCTGGGACACCGACTTCCCCAACTCGATCCTCGAAATCCTGCGCGTCGTCTACACCGAGGCCGACGACCACCACCGCGGCATCGTCGGCGGCTCCCAGCAACTCCCGCTCCGCCTCTGGGACCGCGAGCCGCAGAAGATCGTCCACTGGCCCTACGGCACCTCGCTGGCATCCCTGCACGTGGGCGGCGAACCCCGCCCCGCCGTGACCCGCCTGCACCGCACGGCCGGCAACGGGATCACGGTGACGGACGCGAACGGCGACATCCGCACCTACCAGGCCGCGATCTTCACCGCCCAGTCCTGGATGCTGCTCTCGAAGATCGCCTGCGACGACTCGCTCTTCCCGATCGACCACTGGACGGCGATCGAGCGCACCCACTACATGGAGTCCTCGAAGCTCTTCGTCCCCGTGGACCGCCCGTTCTGGCTCGACAAGGCCGTCGACGACAGGGGAAATCCGACCGGCCGGGACGTCATGTCGATGACCCTCACCGACCGTATGACGCGCGGGACTTATCTCCTCGACGACGGCCCGGACAAGCCCGCCGTCATCTGCCTCTCGTACACCTGGTGCGACGACAGTCTCAAGTGGCTGCCGCTGTCCGCGAACGAGCGGATGGAGGTCATGCTGAAGTCGCTCGGCGAGATCTATCCGAAGGTCGACATCAGGAAGCACGTCATCGGCAACCCGGTGACCGTCTCCTGGGAGAACGAGCCCTATTTCATGGGCGCGTTCAAGGCCAACCTGCCCGGCCACTACCGCTACCAGCGGCGCCTGTTCACCCACTTCATGCAGGATCGGCTGCCCGAGGACAAGCGGGGCGTCTTCCTCGCCGGCGACGACATCTCCTGGACGGCCGGCTGGGCCGAGGGCGCCGTCCAGACCGCGCTGAACGCGGTCTGGGGCGTCATGCACCAACTGGGCGGCACGACCGACCCGACGAACCCCGGACCGGGGGACGTCTACGACGCGATCGCACCGGTCGAACTCCCGGAGGACTGACGGGAGTTCAGCTGACCGACGGTGAGTCGACCGGGGTTCAGACCCCGGCCGCCCGCGCCTTCTCGTAGACCTCCGCGGCGACCTCCTTGAGTTCCTGGGCGTCCCGAGGCGTGGTCTGGAGGTCGATCAGGATCTCCTCCAGGCCGACCGCCGCGTGGGCCACGAGGTCCTCGACGATCTGGTCGGCGCTGCCCTGGAAGGGCTGGCGGTCGGGTCCGTCGTAGGGCTTCGCCGTGTACACGGTGTTGACCCGCACTACCGTCTGGATGGGTTCGGTGCGCCCTCGTTCGGCCGCCAGGTCCTGCAACTCCCGCCACTGGGCGGCCAGTTGCTCGGCGCCCATGCCTACCGGCAGCCAGCCGTCGGCGTGGTCGACCAGTCGCCGCTGGGCCTTCTTGTTGCCCGCGGCCAGCATGATCGGGATCGGCCGGGCGGGTTTGGGACCGACCACGGCGGAGGCGATCTTCGTCAACTGCCCGTCGTACGTCACCGGGTCGGGACCCCAGACCGCCCGGCACACCTCTATCAGCTCGTCGAGGACCTTGCCGCGCTCCGCGAACGGCCGGATACCGGCGGCCGCGTACTCGTCGAGCGACCAGCCGGTGCCCAGGCCCGCGATCACCCGGCCGCCGCTCGCGGCGTCCAACGAGGCCAGGGACTTGGCCAGTTGGAAGGGTGTGTGCAGCGGTGCCACCAGCACGCTGCTGCCCAGCCGCGCCCGCTCGGTGACCGCGGCGGCGAGGGTGAGGGTGACCAGGGGCTCGGCCACGTTCCGGTACGCGTCCGGCCAGGGGAGGCCCTCGATGCCGTACAGGCCCTGGGTGGCGGGCTCCGGGAAGAGGGCCCGCTCGAAGACCCACAGGCTCTCGTAGCCGATCTCCTCGGCGGCGCGGGCCACGTCGGGAACGTCCGTGCCGATGGTGTACTGGTGCATCTGGGGAAGGCCGAGGCCGAGGCGAGTCGTCATACCGTTGCTCCTTCGCATTGGGGTGCGTGCGTCAACGTAGGGCGATCACCGGGGGATTCCGAAGCGGCTCGCGCGTCGACCGGATCAGGCCACCTCAGTCGGGCAGCGGCGTGAGCATCATGCGGCCCGCCAGACCCACCGCCGCGTCCAGCCGTTCGGTGAACTCCTCGGCCACATCGGGCAGTCCACGCAGCGCCCACAGTGCCCGCGCCGCCGTCCAGGTGGCCTCCCGGGCGCGCTCCAGACTCCACGAGCCGAGCAGATGCGTGAGCGGATCGGCGATCTGGAACAGGTCGGGCCCCGGCATCAGCTCCTCGCGGATGCGCTCCTCCAGCGACACGAGGAGATCGCCCACGCGGTCGAACTCGTCCTCCAGCTCGGCCGGTTCGCAGTCGAGCGTACGACAGGCGTCCACGACGGCGAGCGCGAGATCGTGGCCGATGTGCGCGTTGATGCCGGACAAGGCGAACTGCAGCGGACGTACGCCGGGATGGCGGCGCAGCTGGAACAGTGGCCGCCAACAGGCGGGCGGGCGGCGCCCGTTGGCCGCCGTGTCCACGGCCGCCAGGTACCGCTCCGCGAACCGTACGTCCAGCGTGATCGCGGCCCGTGCGTCGGCGAACCGTCCGGTGTCGACGCTCCGGTCGACCGCCTCGGTGACGGCGAGGTAGACGCGGTTGAACACCGCGATCCCGTCCCGGGCCGGCAGTTCCTCGTCGAGCGCGCGCAGCCGGGAGACGACCTTGTCCACGGGTGTGGTGAAGTGTGCCAATTGCCCCATGGGGGCAGCGTCCCAGCCCTAGGCTGGCCGAGGTGCCGCCGGGCCCGACACTTCCCCAGAACGGGGGAACGGGTTCGGCGCGAGGGGGCAGCGTGTCGGGTTCGCGTGGCCGGCGGCGGGCCGCCCGGCGGAGCGTGCTGGTGGTGGCCGCGTCGGTCGTGGTCGCGGTCGGCACGGTCACCGGGATGATCAAAGCGCTGGACGACGGGCGCGGTACGAACGCGGCGCGGCCGGACGACGCCGGGGCGACCCTGCTGGTACCACTGCCTGACGTGCCGTCAACAGCCGCCTCCGCAAAGGCGAGTTCCTCCGCCTCCTCCTCCGCCAAACCGAAGAAGTCCGCCTCGCCCTCTCCCGCGAAGACCGGCAGGAAGCAGTCGGCCACCGTCTCCCCGAATCTCTACCGCCACCCCGAGTCCCAGGTCCTCGACTGGGTCCGCGATCACCCCGACGACCCCCGGACCGCGGTCATAGAGTCCCGGATCGCCGACCAGCCGGCGGCGGTGTGGTTCGCGGACTTCACTCCGTCGACGATCACCTCCCGCGTCCGCGCGGTCACTTCGGGCGCCGCCGCCCAGGGCCGGGTGCCGGTCGTCGTGCCGTACGCGATCCCGGACCGGGACTGCGGTGGGGCCTCGGACGGCGGGGCGTCGGACTTCGACGCGTACGACGGGTGGATCGACGGCTTCGCGGCAGGGCTGGGTTCCCGGGAGGTCGTCGTCATCCTGGAACCCGACTCCATAGCCCAGGCCGACTGCCTCTCCGACGCCCAACGCGCCGACCGCTTCGCGGCGTTGGCCCGCGCGGGCCGCGTCCTGAAGGCCGCCGACCCGAAGGCCCGCGTGTACTACGACGCGGGCCACTCCGACTGGAACCCGGCCGCACAGCAGGCGGCCCTGCTCAAGCAGGCGGGCGCGGCCTCCGCGGACTCCTCCGACGGGATCTTCAGCAACGTCTCGAACTTCCACGCCACTTCGGCCGAGATCGCCTACGACCGTCAGGTCCTCGACGCCCTCGGCGGCCCCGCGGTCCTCGGCGCCGTCATCGACACCAGCCGCAACGGCAACGGCGCCCCGACCGACGGCCAGTGGTGCGACCCGGCGGGCCGGAAGATCGGCCGGGCGCCGACGCTGAACACCGGTGAGGCGCGGATCGACGGCTACTTGTGGGTCAAGTTGCCGGGGGAGTCGGACGGTTGCAAGGGCGCGGCCGGCACGTTCACGGCGTCGTACGCCTACGACTTGGCGCGCTGAACTTCACCTCTGTACGTGAATCCGGTCCGGACCATTGTCACGCCTGTCGGGGAGTCTTACGCTCACACGGTTCCATTCATGAACTTCGTTCATATACATGATTGGAGTTGGTGTATGAGTGCCAGACCCCGCCTCGGCGTCCTTCTCGCGGCCGTGGCCACGCTGACCGCCGTGTGCGTCCCTTCGGCCACTGCGCACTCGGCGCCGGCCGCCCCTGGGACCGCCGTCCTCGACGGCACCCGCCTCCAGCAGACCAAGCTCCGCCTGGACCGCGGCGATCCCCAACTCCGGCGTGCGCTCAAGCAGTTGACGACCCGCGCCGACAACTGGCTGCACCAGGGCCCCTGGACGGTCGTGGACAAGCCGAAGCCCGCCCCCGGCGGGGATGTTCACGACTATCTGAGCCAGGCGCCCTACTGGTGGCCCACGACCACCCCTACCGCCGACAACCCCTGGGGCTGCCCGTACGTCCAGCGCGACGGCCAGCGCAACCCCGAGGTCGACACGGGAACCGACCGTCAGGACGTGGAGAAGGTCTTCGACTCGACGTACGACCTCGCGCTCGCCTGGTACTACACCGGCGACAAGCGCTACGCGCACAAGGCCGACCAGGTCCTGACCACCTGGTTCCTCGACCCGGCCACGAAGATGAACCCCAACCTGAACCACGCCCAGTTCATCCCGTGCAAGTACGACGGCCGCGCCATCGGCATCATCGACTTCTCCCAGTCGTACACCAGCGTCGTCGACGCCATCGCGATCCTCGGCACCGGCGCCCCCGGCTGGACGAGGAACGACCGTACGGCGATGGCCGGCTGGAACTCCGACTTCCTCGGCTGGCTGAAGAACAGCGCCTTCGGCAAGGAGGAGGGCGCCGCCGCCAACAACCACGGCACCTTCTACGACATGGAGTTGGCCGCCCTCGCCTACGCGACCGGCGACAAGGCGCTGGCCAGGCGAACCGTGCTGGACGCGCGTGCCAAGCGCATCGACCCGCAGATCGCGGGCGACGGGAGTCAGCCGCAGGAGCTCGCGCGGACGCGGAGTTGGCACTACTCGACCTTCGACCTGGTCGCGTACACCAGGCTCGCCGCCATCGGCCGGCACGTCGGCGTGAACCTGTGGAGCTACCAAGGCCCGGACGGGCAGGGCCTGTTGAAGGCGGTGGACTATCTGCTGCCGGCCGCGACCGGGGCCGCCGCGTGGTCGCATCCGGAGCTGGAGTTCTACCGGTACGCGGCGAGCGACGTCGTCCACGCGGCGGTCGACGCGGGGGACGCGAAGGCGAAGGCCGCCGTACCGAAGCTGGAGGCGCCGCCCGGCGGTGATCTGTGGGCGCTGCGTCCGGCGGCGGAGCAGCTGGACTCGATCGCCGGATAACCCGGCACCGATGACGGGCCTGAGCAGGGCCTTCTCGACAGGGGTTCCTGAGCGGTTGCTTAGAATGGGGCGGTCCCCACAGTTTCCACCGCCCCACCAGCACCGCTCGGGAGCCCCGCCGTGACCGTCGAATCCCCGTCCGCCACCGCCCTGTCGCACGGCCGGCTCATACCGGTCACCGTGCACTTCGACGACCTCGACGCGCTCGGCATGCTGCACAACGCCCGCTACCCCCTCCTCGTCGAGCGGGCGTGGACCGAGCTGTGGCAGGGGCACGGAGTGCGCTTCGACGGCGACTGGGCGAGCGCCGGCGACGCCTGCAACGTGGTGAAGGAACTGCTGATCAGCTACGAGGCGCCGGTCACCAGGCCGGGTGCCTACGCCGTACACCTCTGGCTCGACCGGCTCGGGACCACCGGCCTGACGTACGGCTTCCGGTTCTGCTCTGCGGACGGCTCGACGACGTACGCCACCGGTACCCGGGTCCTCGTCCGGCTGGACGCGGGGACGTTGCGCCCCGCGCCCTGGAGCGAGGCGTTCAGGGCCGTGGGCCGGACACTGCTGCGCTCGGCCGGCTGACCTTCGGGCGGTCCCGGTCCCCGGCGCGCAGTACGCCCGCGAAGACCACGAGCCCGCCCGCCAACACCGTGACCAGGCAGAACGACACGACCAGGCTCGTCGCCTGCGCCACCCCGCCGATCAGGCTCGGCGCGACAAGCCCCGAGGTGTAGGTGATCGTCGCGACGCCCGCGATGGCCTGGCTCGGGTTGGGACCGCTGCGGCCCGCCGCCGCGAAGCACAGCGGGACGACCACGGCGATGCCCAGACCGAGCAGCGCGAAGCCGCCCATCGTGAGCACCGGGTTCTCCGCGAGGACGATCAGCAGCCCGCCGCACACGGCCAGGACGCCGCCCGCGCGGACCGTGCGTACCGAACCGAAGCGGTTCACGACCGCGTCGCCCACCAGGCGGGCCACCGCCATCGTCAGCATGAAGCCGGTCGTCGAGGCCGCCGCGAGCCCGGCCGACGTATCCAACTGGTCCTTCAGGAACACCGCCGACCAGTCCAGGCTCGCCCCCTCCGCGAACACCGCGCAGAAGCCCACCGCGCCGATGAGCAGCGCGGACTTCGGCGGCAGCGTGAACCGGGGCGGCGCCTCCTCCTCCACGCCCGGGTGGATGTCGAGCACCCAGTGGCAGGCGGTCACACCGAGCACGGTCAGGACCACGGCCGCGATGAGATGGTGCACGCGCGCGTCCGAGCCGAGATGTGCGGCGAGGGTGCCGCCCGCCGAACCGATCAGGGCGCCCGCGCTCCACATGCCGTGCAGCCCCGACATGATCGACTTGTCGAGCAGGCGCTCGATCTCCACGCCGAGCGCGTTCATGGCGACGTCGGCCATGCCCGCGCTCGCGCCGTACGCGAACATCGCCAGGCACAGGGTGACGAGGTTCGGCGCGAGGGACGGCAGGATCAGGGACATCGTCCACAGGGCGATCAGCCCGCGCAGTGCCGTGCGGCTGCCGAAGCGGTGGGTGATCCAGCCGGCCAGCGGCATCGAGCAGGAGGCGCCGAACGCCCCGAAGGCGAGGGCGAATCCGAGCCAGCCGGCGGTGACGTGCGCGTGTTCCTGGATCCAGGGCACACGGGTCGCGAACGAGCCGGTGACCGCGCCGTGCACGGCGAAGACGGCCGCCACGGCGTACCGGGCACGCTTCACCTCGTGTCGGTCGTAGACCACTTCGCTCATTGTCGGCCCCTCCTGCTGTCCGCGTCCCCGCCGCCGTCGAAATCCGTGCTCGCGGGTTCTCGTCCCGCTCGCGCCGGGTAAACTATCAGGAACCCTGCCTGATAGATAGCGAATTCCCGGCCGCCCGCCGCACCCCCTCGATCTGGGAGGATTCCCGGCATGCCCGCATCCCCGAGCACCGCCCGGGCCATCAACGACCGGCTCGCCCTGCGACTGCTCCAGCAGGAAGGCCCGCTGACGGCAGGGCAGTTGAAGCAGCTCACCGGACTCTCCCGGCCGACCGTCGCCGACCTCGTCGAGCGCCTCACGGCCTCCGGGCTGATCGAGATGGTCGGCGAATCCGGGGAGCAACGGCGCGGCCCGAACGCCCGGTTGTACGGCATCGTCGCCGACCGCGCGTACCTGGCCGCGCTGGACGTCCGTCTGGAGGGCGTCTCCGTGCTCGTCTCCGACCTGGTCGGCCGGGTGCTCGCGGAGGCGTCGGCACCGATCGACGACGACTCGGGCACGGGTCCGGCGGTCGAGCAGGCCGTGGCGCTGGTCGAACGGGCGGCGAAGGAGGCGGGCGCCGAGCACCTCCACACGGTGTGCGTCGGCGCCCCCGGCCTCATCGACCCCACCACCGGCGAACTCCGCGACACCACCGGCCTTCCCGCCTGGCACCGCCGCCTGGTCGCCGCCCTCCACGAACGCCTCCCCGACACCCGCATCGTCGTCGAGAACGAGACCAACCTCGCGGCCCTGGCCGAGCAGCGCGACGGCGCGGCCCACGACCGCGACACGTTCGTACTGCTCTGGCTGGGCATGGGCATCGGCGCGGCGGTCGTCCTGGACGGGGCGTTGCGCAGGGGCGCGTCGGGGGGCGCGGGCGAGATCGGCTTCCTGCCGGTGCCGGGGACGAGGGGGCTCCCTTCGGCGACGGACTGCGAGGGGGGTTTCCACTCGCTGGCGGGGGCGGGGGCCGTGCTTGAACTGGCCCGGGAGTGCGGGGTGTTGGGCGACCGGAGTGTGGGGGAGGGGGGCGGTGCGGCGGGGGTTGTGCGGTGGGCGGTCGCGGGGGTGAGTGGTGCCGGGGGTGACGCGGGTGAGGCTGCGGTGGAGGCCGTTGCCGTTGGCGGCGCGGAGGCTGGCGGGCGCCGGGCGGGGCGAGCCGGGGATGCGGTTGGTGGAGTGGGCGGAGTGGGTGCGGTAGGCGGAGTAGGCGGGGTCCATGCGGCGCCGGGTGACGCCGAGGCCGCCGGACCCGCGCCCGCGAACACCGACGCCGCCCGCTTCCTGGACGCCCTCGCCGACCGCCTCGCCCTCGGTGTCGCCTCCGTCGTCGCGCTGCTGGACCCCGGTTGCGTGGTCCTCGGCGGCGAGGTCGGCCAGGCCGGCGGCGACGAACTCGCCGTACGGGTCGCCGAGCGGATCGTCCGCATGTCCCCCTTGCCCGCAGAGGTACGCCCGAGCGCCCTCGGCGGCGCCGCGGTCCTTCGCGGGGCGTTGCTGACCGCACAGGACGGTGCGCAGGACGACCTGTTCGGATAGCCAACGAGTCACCGGGCTGAACGGGGCGCACGGTTGAACGGGGCGTAGGGCGCGGCCGGCAACTCCCTTGTGCTGGCCGCTTCTTGGCTGTGCCCGGCCCCGTGCCCAGAACGACCTGTTCGGACAGTCAACGGGTCACCCGGCCGAACGAGTCGCCCGGCACTGCCGCCAACTCCCGCACGCGGCCCGCCTCTTGGCCGCTCCCGACTCACCCGCGCCCCCTACCAGTCGCAACGGGACCCGCACGTGGCCCCCGCTACACCCCCGCCAACTGCCCCCGGACGAACCCCAACTTCTCCGGATTCACCACAGCCCGGACCTCCCCGATCACCCCGCCCCGCACCTCGAACGACAGCACGCCCACCAACTCGTCCCCCGCCCACGCCGTGAGCCCGCTCGCCCCGTTGATCTCGGCCGGCGTGAACTCCAGCCCCGTCGTCCACCGTTCCGCCATGCCCACGAGCAGTCGTACGACCTTCTCGCGGCCCTCGATCGGGCGCCGGGCCGCGCTCGCCCTGCCGCCGCCGTCGCCCCACCAGGTCGCGTCGGCGGCCAGGACCTTCTCCAGGCCGGTCAGGTCGCCCTCGCGGGCCGCCGTGATGAAGGACGTGACCAGCTCCTCCTGGTGCTCGGGCGCGGCGTCGAAGCGGGGCCCCGGTTCGCCCACCCGCTGGACCGCTCTCCGGTACAGCTGGCGGGAGTTGGCCTCGGTGAGGTCCAGTACGTCGGCGATCTCGCGGTGGCCGTAGGCGAACGCCTCCCGGAGCACGTACACGGCGCGCTCGGTCGGGGTGAGGCGTTCGAGGAGGAGCAGCATCGCCATGGACACGGCGTCCCGTTGTTCGGCCGACTCGAAGGGGCCGAGGGTGCCGTCCGCGGTGATGACGGGTTCCGGCAGCCAGGTGCCGACGTACTGCTCGCGGCGGACCCGGGCCGAGGTCAGCCGGGTGAGGGAGAGGTTGGTGACGACCTTGGCCAGCCAGGCCCCGGGATACTCGATCTCGGTCCGCTCGGCCGCGTCGAAGCGCAGATACGCGTCCTGGACCGTGTCCTCCGCCTCGTCCGCGGAGCCGAGCAAGCGGTAGGCAAGGCCGAACAGCCGCGGCCGGTGCGCCTCGAACTCGTCGGCGATCGTCATGCGCTCAGCCTGCCAGAGCCGTCGCGGAGTCGCCGCACGGCATTGGGTGCTGAGTGGCCCGGCGGTGGGCAAGGGCCGTCGTCACCACCGCCGGACCGGTCCTGGGGTGTCCTTCCGGAGATCCAAAAAGGACTAGACCAGATGATCCAGCAGGTAGGGGCCGCTTGAGAAGTCCACCGACACTGTCTGTGAGCCAGCCCACACCATTCACCTGGATGGACCCTTGCCGGGCGTGGCACACTGGCCGTGTACCAGAAGCAGCGCACTCCGGGGTCGGTGAAAGTCCGAACCGGCGGTTACAGTCCGCGACCCGTCCGCTTCCAGCGGCCGGTTGACCAGGTGAAATTCCTGGACCGACGGTTAAAGTCCGGATGGGAGGCAGTGCGCGGCGGGCGGGCATTCGTGCGCGCCGCCGTATCGGCTCGTCCTGTGTGGACGGGGTCTGTCCGGCGTCGTCCTCGGTGCTTCCGTTCGTTTCATTCTGTCGTTCTCGACAGGCCCCGGAGTCCGTGCCCCGATGTGGCAGGAGGACCCGGGAAGTGTTCACCGGAATCGTCGAAGAGCTGGGTGAAGTCACCGCTGTCGAGACCCTCGACGACGCGTGTCGCTTCCGCCTGCGCGGCCCCGTCGTCACCGAGGGCGCGAAGCACGGCGACTCCATCGCCGTGAACGGCGTGTGTCTGACCGTCGTGGACTTCGAGGGTGACGAGTTCACCGCCGACGTCATGGCCGAGACCCTGAACCGCTCCAGCCTGGCCGACCTCGCCGTCGGTTCCCGGGTCAACCTCGAACGCCCCATGGCACTCGGCGCCCGCCTCGGCGGCCACATCGTGCAGGGCCATGTCGACGGCACCGGCGAGGTGATCGAGCGCAAGCCGTCCGAGAACTGGGAGATCGTCAAGATCTCGCTCCCCGCGGACCTCACGCGCTATGTCGTCGAGAAGGGCTCCATCACCGTCGACGGCATCAGCCTCACCGTGGTCGACGCGGGCCCGGACTACTTCACCGTCAGCCTCATCCCGACCACCCTCGGCCTGACCACGCTGGGCCACAAGCAGCCCGGCGACCCGGTCAACCTGGAGGTCGACGTCATCGCCAAGTACGTGGAGCGGCTGATGGGCGCGCGCGAGGTGACCCCGTGAGCTGGCTCAACTCCGAGGCCTTCGTCCTGTTCGGCCAGCACATCAAGTGGTCGGACATGATCGGCAACGTCGTAGGACTGATCGGTCTGGCCTTCGGCTGGCGTCGGTCCATCTGGAGCTGGCCCACCCAGTTCGTCTCCGGCGTGATCCTCTTCGCCGCGTTCGCCACCGCCCACCTCTCCGGCAGCGCCGGCAAGCAGGTCGTCGTCATGGTCGTCGCGGTCTACGGCTGGTGGCAGTGGAACCGCGGCAAGGGCGGCTCCGCCGACGGCCACATCACCCCCCGCTTCGCCACCTGGCGCGAGCGCGCGATCCTGGCCGGCTCCGCCGCCGTCGGGACCGTGGCGGTCGCGGCCCTCTTCAAGGCGTACCCGTCGCTGTCCTGGGACCCGTGGCCCGACGCCTACATCTTCGTCGGCACGATCGTCGCGATGTACGCCCAGGCCCGCGGCATGGTCGAGTTCTGGTTCGCCTGGCTCCTCGTCGACCTCGTCGGCGTCCCCCTCAACTTCGCCAACGGCTTCGCCTTCTCCGGCTTCGTCTACGTCATCTACGGCGCGCTCGTCCTGTGGGGCATGCGCGACTGGTGGCTGCGCTCCCGCAAGGCACCGCAGCCCGTCCTGGAAGGAGCGCCGGCATGACAGCGGCACCGATCCTGTACAGCACCGACGGTTTCGAGGACTTCTCGCTCGACCCGGTCGAGCAGGCCATCGCCGACATCGCGGCCGGCCGGCCGGTCGTGGTCGTCGACGACGAGGACCGCGAGAACGAGGGCGACCTCGTCATCGCCGCCGAGAAGGCCACCCCCGAGATCATCGCGTTCATGATGAGCGAGTGCCGCGGCCTGATCTGCGCCCCCATGGAGGGCGACGAGCTGGACCGGCTCCGGCTCCCGCAGATGGTCGAGGACAACACCGAGTCCATGAAAACCGCGTTCACAGTCTCCGTGGACGCCTCGCCCGTTCACGGTGTGACCACCGGTATCTCGGCCTCCGACCGCGCGACCACGCTTCAGGTCCTCGCGAGCGGCAACGCCCAGGCCGACGACCTCGTCCGCCCCGGCCACATCTTCCCGCTGCGCGCCCGCTCCGGCGGCGTGCTGGTCCGCAACGGCCACACCGAGGCCGCCGTGGACCTCGCCCGCCTCGCGGGCCTGCGCCCGGCCGGCGCGATCGTCGAGATCGCGGGCGAGGACGGCCGTATGCTCCGCCTCCCCGAACTGATCCCGTTCGCCCGCAAGCACGGCCTGACGATCATCTCCATCGAGGACCTGATCAGCTACCGCCAGGCCGCCGAACCCACCGTCCGCCGCGAGGCCGAGGTCCAACTCCCCACCCGCCACGGCCAGTTCACGGCCTACGGCTACCGTTCCACCGTGGACGGAGTGGAGCACGTCGCCCTGGTCCACGGCGAGATCGGCGACGGCGACGACGTCCTCGTCCGCGTCCACTCCGAGTGCCTCACCGGCGACGTCTTCCACTCCCTGCGCTGCGACTGCGGCCCCCAGCTGGAGGCCTCCCTGGAGCGCATCCAGGAGGAGGGCAGGGGAGTGGTCGTCTACCTGCGCGGCCACGAGGGGCGCGGCATCGGCCTGCTCTCCAAGCTCCGGGCGTACGAACTCCAGGAGCGCGGCCGCGACACCCTCGACGCCAACCTGGAACTCGGCCTGCCCGCCGACGCCCGGGACTACGGCGCCGGCGCGCAGATCCTGGAGGACCTCGGCGTCCGCAGCCTGCGCCTGATGACCAACAACCCCGACAAGACCGACGCGCTCGTCCGGCACGGCCTCAAGGTCACCGGCCGGGAGCCGATGCCCGTACAGGCGGGCGAGCACAACCTCCGCTACCTGCGCACCAAGCGGGACCGGATGGGTCACGACCTGCCCTGGCTGGACACGGCCCCCGTGTCCACCTGCGGCAACCAGTAAGACAGCGACGAGGAGAGACGTACGTGAGCGGCAAGGGTGCACCGGAACTGTCCGTACGCAACGTCGGAGACCTGCGGGTCGCCGTCATCGCGGCACAGTGGCACGAAAAGGTGATGGACGGTCTGGTGGACGGCGCGCTGCGCGCCCTGCACGACCTGGGGATCGACGAGCCGACCCTGCTGAGGGTCCCCGGCAGCTGGGAACTCCCGGTCGTGGCAAAGGTGTTGGCGGGCCGGGGCTACGACGCGATCGTCGCCCTCGGTGTCGTCATCCGGGGCGGCACCCCGCACTTCGAGTACGTGTGCCAGGGCGTGGTCCAGGGCCTCACCCAGGTCTCGGTCGAGACCGGTGTCCCCGTCGGCATGGGTGTTCTGACCTGCGACACCGAGGAGCAGGCCCTGGACCGGGCCGGCCTGGAGGGCTCGAACGAGGACAAGGGGCACGAGGCGGTGACGGCGGCCGTCGCGACGGCGGCCACCCTCCGCTCAGTATCTGAACCGTGGCGTTAAGCCCACGATTGTTTGCAATAGGGTGGGCAGCACCATGTCCAATAAGACGTTCGAGGAGCTCTTCACCGAGCTCCAGCAGAAGGCCGCCACCGGCGACCCCGCCACTTCCCGCACCGCAGAACTGGTCGGCAAGGGCGTCCATGCCATCGGCAAGAAGGTCGTAGAAGAGGCCGCCGAGGTCTGGATGGCCGCAGAGTACGAGGGCAAGGAGGCGGCCGCCGAGGAGATCTCGCAGCTGCTCTACCACGTCCAGGTGATGATGGTCGCCCGCGGAATCTCGCTGGACGACGTCTACGCCCACCTGTAAAACCCCTTCAGAGCCGTTTCCGACAGTTCACCCCTTTTCACGCGAAGGAAGCCGACCTCATGCTGCGCATCGCCGTCCCCAACAAGGGTTCCCTGTCAGGACCTGCGGCGGACATGCTGCATGAGGCCGGCTACCAGCAGCGCCGGGAGTCCAAGGAGCTGCGGATCGTCGACCCGGTCAACGAGGTCGAGTTCTTCTACCTCCGCCCCCGCGACATCGCGATCTACGTCTCCTCCGGCCGCCTCGACATCGGCATCACCGGCCGCGACCTGCTGATCGACTCCGCCGCGAGCGCCGAGGAGATCCTCCCGCTCGGCTTCGCCCGCTCCACGTTCCGCTTCGCCTCCAAGCCGGGCGCCGCGAGCAGCATGGCGGACCTCAAGGGCAAGACGGTCGCCACCTCGTACGAGGGGATCGTCGCGGGGCACCTCGCGGACAACGGCATCGACGCCGCCGTGGTCCACCTGGACGGTGCCGTGGAAACCGCCATCGAACTCGGTGTCGCCGAGGTCATCGCGGACGTCGTCGAGACCGGAACGTCCTTGCGCAACGCGGGACTTGAGGTCTTCGGCGACCCGATCATGAAGTCCGAGGCCGTCGTCATCCGCCGCAAGGACGCCCCGACGGACGACACCGCGGAGCCGAAGGTCCAGCAGTTCCTGCGCCGTCTCCAGGGCGTCCTGGTCGCCCGGACGTACGTGATGATGGACTACGACTGCCGGGTCGAGCAGCTGGAGAAGGCCGTCGCGCTCACCCCCGGCCTGGAGTCCCCGACCGTCTCCCCGCTGCACAACGAGGGCTGGGTCGCCGTCCGCGCGATGGTCCCCGCCAAGGAAGCGCAGCGGATCATGGACGACCTGTACGACATCGGCGCCCGGGCCATCCTGACGACGGCCATCCACGCCTGCCGTCTCTGAGGAACACGCCGAGGTACACGCCGACCATGTCTCAACTCCCCGCCCTGCCGGTCACGTTCCGGCCGGGCCGCACCCGTGCCGTGCTGCTCACCGCGGGCATCGCGATCTTCGTCGTCATCACGACCGTCGCGCTGCTCCTGGAGCAGCTCGGCCCGGGGGAGAAGCTCAGCTTCGTCCTCACCGGTGCCCTCCTCTTCGCCGTGCTGGCCCTGCTCGCGCGGGTCAAGGTCGTCGCCGACGAGTCCGGTGTCACCGTCGTGAACATCGTCAGCAGGCGCCGGCTGGCGTGGGCCGAGATCCTCCAGGTGAACCTTCGCCCCGGCGATCCCTGGGTGTTCATCGACCTCAGCGACGGCACCAGCCTGCCCGTACTCGGCATCCAGCCCGGTATCGCCAAGGAGCGGGCCATCGCCGACGCGCGCAGTCTGCGGGCGCTCGCCGAGGACCGGTCGCTGAGGGATCTGCCGTAGAGGGCCATGTCTTGATTAATCTGTTGTCGGTGGCGTTTTTCGTTCCCGCCTCCGCCACCGATGCTCCCCCCTGTCTTCAGAGGCACCCTGCGACCCGAGGAGTGACTCCCTCCAGCGATGGACGGATCGTCCTGTAGTACCTGCGCCGCCCCCTCCCGACATATCGAGGCGGCGGCATGACCATCCCCTTGTTGCTCCTCGGAGCGGCGATCCTGCTGATTCTGGCCAACGGCTTCTTCGTCGCGGCAGAGTTCGGGCTCGTCACCGTGGAGCGTCCCGAGGCCGAGAAGGCCGCCGCCGAGGGCGACCGACGGGCCGCCACGGTCGTCGAGTCGCTCAAGGAGCTGTCCTTCCAGCTCTCCGGCACCCAGCTCGGCATCACCATCACCTCCCTGGTCGTCGGCATGCTCGCCGAACCGGCCCTGGCGGAACTGCTGCACGGCCCGTTCAGCGCGATCGGCATCCCCGAGGGCGCCGTCTCCGGTGTCGCCGTGGTCGTCGGCATGCTGCTGGCCTCCGCCGTGCAGATGGTGATCGGCGAGCTCGTGCCCAAGAACTGGGCGGTGTCGCGGCCCTTGCAGGTCGCGCGCTTCGTCGCCGCCCCGCAGCACGCGTTCGCCCGGCTGTTCCGCCCGGTGATCTCCGCGCTGAACACCGTCGCCAACAAGCTCGTCCGCGCGCTGGGCGTCGAACCCACCGAGGAGCTGGCCTCGGCCCGCACCCCCGGTGAACTCGTCTCCCTGGCCCGGCACTCGGCGCAGGCCGGCACGCTGGAGCAGGACACCGCCGACCTCTTCGTACGGACGCTGTCGCTGGGCGAGCTGACCGCGCAGCACGTCATGACCCCGCGCGTGAAGGTCAGCGCGCTCCAGTCGTCGGCGACCGCCGAGGACGTGGTCAACCTGACCCGCGCCACCGGTCTGTCCCGCTTCCCCGTCTACCGCGAGAAGATCGACGAGATCGTCGGCATGGTCCACCTCAAGGACGCGCTGGCCGTGCCCTCGCACGCCCGACTCCGCACCTCCGTCACCAGCATCGCCAAGTCCCCGGTACTGGTCCCCGAGACCCTGCCGGTCCAGCCCCTCCTCGCCCGGCTGCGCAGCGAACAGCCCATCGCCGTCGTAGTCGACGAATACGGCGGTACGGCGGGAGTCGTCACCCTGGAGGACATCGTCGAGGAACTCGTCGGCGAGGTCCGCGACGAGCACGACGGCCAGGACGTACCCGAACTCGCCGCGGCCCCACCGGAGGACGGCAAGCCGGCCTGGGACGCGGACGGCAGCTGCCGGGTCGACATCCTCCAACGCATAGGTCTCGACGTCCCCGAGGGACCGTACGAGACCGTCGCCGGACTGGTGGCCGACCTCCTCGGCCGCATCCCGGCCCCCGGCGACAAGGCCGAACTCCCAGGCTGGCGGCTCTCAGTCCGCCAGGTGGGCCACTACCGCGCCGAACGAGTCCGCCTGGTCCGCACGACTCCGGCCGTGAACGTCATGGAGGCGGCCCGATGACCGTCCTCCAACTCCTCTTCGCCGTCCTGCTGGTGCTCGCCAACGGCTTCTTCGTCGGCGCCGAGTTCGCCCTCGTCTCCGTCCGCCGCAGCCAGATCGAACCCCTCAACACCGCCCGCGCCCGACAGGTCCTCTACGGCCTCGAGCGGCTGCCGCAGATGATGGCGGCGGCCCAATTCGGCATCACCGTCTGCTCGTTGACGCTCGGCGCGGTCGCCGAGCCGACGGTCGCGCACGTCCTGGAGCCGGTCTTCGAGTGGATGCACCTGCCCGAGGGCATGATCCACCCCCTCGGCTACATCCTCGCGCTCGCCGCAGTCGTCTTCTTCCACCTCGTCATCGGCGAGATGGTCCCGAAGAACCTCGCGATGGCCGCGCCGGAGAAGGCCGCGATGTGGCTCAGCCCAGGCCTGGTCGCCTTCGCCCGGATCTGCAAGCCGATCACCATCGCCCTCGGCGCCGTCGCCCAGGGCATCCTGCGGCTCTTCCACGTCGAACCCAAGGACGAGGTCGAGGCCGTCTTCACCAGCGAACAGCTCAACCGCCTGGTGGAGGACTCGGGGCAAGCGGGCCTCCTCGACCCCGAAGAACAGGAACGCCTGGAGGACGCCCTGGAGTTGGGCTCCCGCCCGGTCACGGACGTCCTCCTGCGCCGCGAGAACCTGGTGACGGTCAGCCCCTCGGTCACCCCGGGCGAGATCGTCGCCCTCACCGCCCGCACCGGCTACTCCCGCTTCCCCGTCGCCGCGGAGACCGGCGCCTTCATGGGCTACCTCCACGTCAAGGACGTCCTGGACCTGGAGGAATCCGAGCGAGCGGTCCCGCAACAGATCTGGCGCCCCATGACAACACTCCGCTCCGAACTCCCCCTGGACGACGCCCTCACGGTCATGCGCCGAGCGGCAACCCACCTGGCCCAGGTGGCGGACGCCTCCGGCAAGGTCCTCGGCCTGGTAGCCCTGGAGGACGTCCTGGAACTCCTGGTGGGCGAGGTAACGGACCCGGCCCACCGAGAGGTCCCGGCCCCGGCCCAACCACGAACCCCGGAACTGAAGCAGGCGGTACCGAGCTGAGGTCTGACGCGGGCGGCGTCTGACGGGGCCTGGAGCCGGCGGCGCTTGGCTGCGGGCTGGAGTGGGCGGTGTCTGCCCTGGGGCCGGACGTGGGCGTCGCTTGGCTGGGGTCTGAAGCAGGCGTCGTCTCGCTGAGGTCCGAGGTTGGCGGTGCGTGGCTGAGCCCGGAGCAGGCGGCGTCTGGCCGCGGTCTGAAGCCGGCGGTGTGCGGCTGGGCCTGGAGAGGGCGTCGCTCAGTTGGGGCCTGGAGCGGGCCGGGCGTCGTCTGGCTGGGGTCGGGGCTGGCGTCGTCTGGCTGGGGTCTGAGGTCGGCGGTGTGTGGCCTGGGGTCTGAAGCCTGCGGTGAGTGGTTGAGCCTGAGGCTCGCGACGCCTTACTGAGGCGAGGGCTGGAGCGCGCGGCGATCAGGTGCGGTCTGGGGCCGGCGGCGTCTGGCTGAGGGGCTGGACTCGGTGGTGTGTGGCTGGCGGCTGAAGCGGGCGATGTGCCGCTGAGGGGCAAGTCGTCGTCGCTCGGCTGAGCCCTGGAGTCGGCGGCGCCTGACCGACACCGGTTCCCCGTGCCTACCCAGGGGCGCGGGGAACTGCGCGACCAGCCCCCACGCACACGCACCCGCAGCCGCAAAACAGCAGGTCCAACCGACCCAGTGCGCCCGCGCCGCGCCCCGCTCACATCCCAGCGGGCCCCGGCCCCCGCCCAGACAACACCTCTCCATAGGCCTGCATCAGATCCGGCAACCGCAACGTAGACAGGTCGTCCCGGGACAACATCCCGGGATACACCGACAGCCGCAGATCCCGATACGCACAGCTCTTCTCATACAGCGTCCGCAGGAACCGCCCGTTCCCCAGCTCGTCGATCCACCCCTGGTCGACGACATGCCCGGCGATCGACCGCAGCTCGTCCAACGCCTCCTCGTCCCACACGTCACCGTTCTCGGCAGCCAACACCTCGCCGATGGACGTGAGTTCAAGCGGCCGGTACGAAGGAAAGTCGACGCGGGTTGTGAAGCGGGACGACAGCCCGGGGTTGGCGGCCAGCAACCGGTCCATGCCCTCCGGGTAGCCCGCCAGGATCACCACGAGGTGGTCGCGATTGTCCTCGGCCCGCTTCAACAACACCTGCAAGGCCTCGTCGCCGTACGCATCGCCCTTGCCGTACCCGGAGTTGGAGAGCGAGTACGCCTCGTCGACGAAGAGGACGCCACCGATCGCCGAGTCGATCAACTCGTTGGCCTTCACGGCCGTTTGGCCCAGATACTCACCGACCAGATCGGCCCGCTGCGCCTCCACGAGATGGTCCCCGCCGAGCAGCCCGAGGGCATAGAAGACCCGCCCGAGAATGCGCGCCACGGTGGTCTTGCCGGTACCCGAGGGCCCGGAGAAGACGAAGTGCCGTTTCGGCGGCTGAACCGGCAGCCCCTGCCCGGCCCGCAGCCGTGCCATGTTCAACTGGGCGGACAGCGCCTTGACTTGGCGCTTGACCGGCTCCAACCCCACCATGCGCTCCAGCTCGTTGAGCGCCTCCTCCAGTAAGACGGGATCGGTGGGCCCCGTGGGCAGCGGAAGCACCGGATTGGAGGTCTTCTCCCGCACCGAGTCGCCCGCGGAGGACAGCGGCCCGGTCGGCGGCAGACCGGGCTCCGACAGCTTCAGATCGCGCCCCTCCGCACCGAACAGCGGGTCGAGCCCGTCCGGCCCCTCCAACGCGTCCTGCCCGCCGGAGAGTGTGATCGCCGCGAGGTCGGTCACGTCCTCGGAGCCGTCGTACCCGTCGGAGTCGGTGATCGCGGCGAGCCGCGCCGAGGTGTCCATGAACGCGGGGTCGACGCGATGCACCGCCCGGTACAGCGGGAGCGCGGCGGCACTGCGCCCGGTGCCCTCGTGGGCCCGCGCCAGCCAGTACCGCAGCTCCTTGCGCTGCGGCTGTTCGCTGCGACAGCGCATCAGCGCCGAGGACAGCAGCGGCTCGGCCTGGCCGTACATCTCCAGCCGCACCCGGGCCATCCCGCCGAACAACCCGGCCTCGATGCCCAGGAGTTGATCGTTGATCAGCGGATCGGTGTGCCGGACCAGCTGCTCCCAGTCCTTGACGAGATAGGCGCGGCAGGCGTGCAGGAAGCGGACCTGGTGGTCGGTGTCGACGGGCGGCAGTCCCGCCAACGCCCGGTCCAGCTCGGGCACATGGCGGCCGTCCAGCCAGTGCGAGGCGTGCGCGAGCAGCAGGTCACGCGGGCTCTCCAGCACGGGCTGGACCCACCACCCCAGCCAGTACCAGGAGTTGAGTGTGCGGCGGTGCCTGGTGCGCTGTTCCCCGAAGCGTTCCCGGTGCCGGTACATGCGCAGCAGCGCGGTCGTCGTGTCGACGCGCAGCGCGTGCAGTCCGAGCCAGCCGTCGGCCATCCCGGGATCCATCCGTACCGCCGTGCGGAATTCCTCCTCCGCCTGCGGATAAGCGCCCATCGTGTAGGCGTCCACGCCTCGCAGCCACGCGAGGTCGGCCGGGGCCTCGGGGCCCTGCGTGCCGAAGTCCATCACGTCCCCCCACAAACCGTGCCCCCGTTGATTCGCCGCCGGGCCGGCGCCCGTCGGCAGTCTGGGTCGAACCGCTGTGCCGTGGACGGGAGTTGCCGTGGTGCGCGAAGCAGCCGTCCGTCGGTCGCACCCTGGGCATCGTACCTGCGGGGCAGTCGCCCATCGAAGGGTGCCGCACAGGCCGTTTGACGAGGTGGGAGCAGATGGGGCGCACTCAGGACGGTGACCCAGGGTGAGCAAATCACGGCTCGTGACGGCCGGAAAACGTGCTGGGAGCAGAACGAAGCCCCCGATCACGGGGGAACAACCGGGGGCTTCGCGACTCTGGGCGGCTTCGAACCGGCCGCACATTCAGAACGTAAGACCTGTACGGCCCCTGGGTCAAGCCGAGTTGAGGCACTCAAGCAAGTTCAAGCGGAAGGGTCTTCACAAGTTCAGCACACTGCGGGCGGTCCGTCACCGTGGGTGACCTCATGGTCCGGTCCAACCGTCCCGGAGGGCCCCGTGAGCACCTCGTACCCCTCTCTCAACTGCCGTACCAGGAAGTCCGCGTGGGGTCGCGAAGGGTCTTTGGCGAAGTGTTCGTGTTCCGCCTCGACCCACCCGTCCCAGAAGTCCCGCTGCTCCGCCCCGTCCCGCCGCCGCCCCCGTGTCCACGACTCCTCCCGGGGCAGTTCCATCCACAACAGCCCCGCGAGGAACGGGCGCACCGCCCGCCGTCCGGCGCCGACGCCCTCGACGAGGACCACGGGCGCGGGCGGCAGCGCGCGGGGCGCCGCGAAGTACCGGGCGTGCCAGTCGTAGGGGGAGTAGTGGGCGGTCTCGCCGCGGCCGAGCGGGGTGATCACCTGGCTCAGCAGCCGGCCGGTCCAGCCGAACAGTTCGTCGTGGGTGGCGAGGTCGTCCAGGTGCAGCACGGGGGCGCCGCCCAGGGCCTCGGCCAACTGCCCGGCGAACGTGGACTTCCCGGATCCCGCGTGCCCGTCGACGCCGACGAGCCGGACCGGGCCGCAGGACGGGGGCAGTCGGCGCAGGTGGTGGGCGAGGTCGTGCATGGCTGGTCCCGGGAGGTCGTGGGGCGGTGCTGCCGCAGGTCGCCGGGACAGTCTAGGGAGCGGTGGCTCGCACCCCAGGTCATACCAGTGGTCGATACCAATATTGGTGGGTGTGGCGAGGTTCGAAGTGCTGGCAGCGGCGTGCCGTGTGTGTTCATAGTGGGCGCACAGTCGTCCATTGGATCTGTCCCGACTGGATCTGTCCCGACTCGGAACACCCGGGGGTCTTCCACCCATGAGCAGAGCCGAACAGCCGTCCCGCAGAACCGTCCTGGCCGCGGCGGTCGCCGCCGCGGTGGTGAGCGCCGCGGGCCCCGCGGTCGCCGACACCGCCGGTGCGCCCGCCGAGGCCACCGACACGGACCGCGCGCCGACCAGCTCGGTCGACAACCACGCGTGGACCACCTACGCCGACTGGCGCCGCGGCGCCGCCCGGGGCACCCGCGCCGTCCCGGGCTCCCGCCCGGGTCTCGAGATCGGCGCCGCCCTCGGCAGCGTCGACTACACGGACCCGCACACCGGAAAGACCGCGGCCTGGGAGTACGCGACCTGGACGTCCCCCGTCCACAGGCTCTCCGTCCCCGCTACGGAGACCATCGCCTCCTGGAACGCGCACACCCCGGCCGGCACCTGGCTCCAGATCGAGCTGCGCGGCACGTACTCCGACGGCACGGACACCCCCTGGTACGTGATGGGCCGCTGGGCGGCCGGCGACCAGGACATCAAGCGGACCTCCGTCGACGACCAGACGGACGGCAAGTCGACCATCTGGACGGACACCTTCGCGATCGACGACGCGACGACAGGCCTGCGCCTCACGTCGTACCGGCTCCGCCTGACGCTCTACCGCAAGCCCGGCACCAAGCTCACCCCCACCGTGTGGCGGCTCGGCGCGATGGGCTCCGACGTCCCGGACCGCTTCACCGTCCCGGCCTCGACTCCGGGACTGGCCCAAGAGCTGATCGTCCCGCGCTACTCGCAGGAGATCCACGTCGGCCAGTACCCCGAGTACGACAACGGCGGCGAGGCCTGGTGCAGCCCCACCTCCTCGCAGATGATCATCGAGTACTGGGGCGGCCGGCTCACCCCGGAGCAACTGGCCTGGGTCGACCCGTCCTACGCCGACCCGCAGGTCGACAACGCGGCCCGCTTCACCTACGACAACCAGTACCAGGGCTGCGGCAACTGGCCGTTCAACGCTGCCTACGCGGCCACGTTCAAGGACCTCCAGGGCGTGGTCACCCGGCTCGGCTCGCTCGGCGACCTGGAGACGCTGATCGCGGCGGGCATCCCGGCCATAACGTCACAGTCGTTCCTCAGCAGCGAGCTGACCGGCGCGGGATACGGCACCTCCGGCCACCTGATGACCGTGATCGGCTTCACCGCCGACGGCGACGTGATCGCCAACGACCCCAACTCGCCGAGCGATCCGGCCGTCCGCCGCGTCTACAACCGGCGCGAGTGGGAGAACATCTGGCTCCGCACCAAGCGGTACAACGCCTCCGGCAAGGTCTCCTCCGGCACCGGCGGCGTCTGTTACCTCTACTTCCCGGCACATCCGACCACCCGCCAGCGCAAGGCCCTGGCGGCGGTGGGCGTGCGCTGACCCGGAACGCTGTCACAGGGCGCCTGTGATCAGGCGCCCTGTGACCAAGGTCTCCGGTGCAAAAGCCGATACGGATGGCAAGGTGGACAGAACGGGGGAGTCCACCGCACATCCGACCTCTGCGAGCCACCATGACCGCACACTCCGCCAGCGCCGCCCGCACCCGTACCCGCACCGGCGGCCCCAAGGGCGACGGTCCGAAGATCGTCGAGCACGTCATGGGCTGGACCCTTGTCGTGGTGATCGCGATGCTTGTGACCCAAATCGGCCTGCTGTGACCTGACGGATACGCGACCTGCCATACTGCGGTTGACCAAGCCCAGTTGGAGAGCCAGAGTCGAAATTGGAAATCAGTCAGCAGCGTGACGTCCCACGTCCCCGGGCGCGCGGTACAGAGCGTTCCTTGGCGCGCCGCGCCGAACTCATCACCATCGGCCGGAAGTTGTTCGCCGACACGTCCTACGACGCGCTGTCCATGGATGACATCGCGCGGCAGGCGCATGTCGCCAAGGGGCTGATCTACTACTACTTCCAGTCCAAGCGCGGCTACTACCTGGCGATCATCAACGACTCGGTCGCCGACCTGGTGACCTTCGCGGCGAGCGGCCTCGAACTGCCCCAACTGGACCGCGTACAGCGGACGATGGACAGCTACCTGCGCTGGGCCGAGCACAACCAGGCCGCGTACCGCACCATCGTCAGCGGCGGCGTCGGCTTCGACACCGAGGTGCACGCCATCCGCGACGGGGTGCGCGCGGCGATCGTCGCGACCATCGCCGAGGGGGCGTACGGCCGCACGGACATCTCCCGGATCGCGCGCATGGGCCTGTTCGGCTGGGTGTGCAGCGTCGAGGGCGCGACCCTTGAATGGATCAGTACCTCCGACCTTTCCCGCGAGACGATGCGCGAAATCCTCGTGAAGACCCTCGGCGGGACCCTGCGCGCCATCGAGGAACTGGACCCCGCCTACGAGGCGCCCAAGCCAGCCCGCAGGGACGGCTGAACCGGCGGTTCCGCCCCGTTCCCGACGACCGGGCTATTCTTGAAGTAAGCGGTCGTTAACTGGTGACGCGAGACCTTCGATCGGGCATACTCACAGCGCAGAGCCGCTGGTCAGCCGCTTCCGAGACCCGGGAGTAGGAGCAGCGGCCGCATCCGTGCGGTACCCGGCCACGTCGCCTCGACCCCAGGCGTACGCCCGCCGATGTGCCCGACAGGGAGGAGAGCGTCGCCATGCCCGACCGCGCCCCGCAGCCGGTGGACCGGCAACTGCCCACGGACGAGGCCCGGGATCTGATCTCGCTGGCCCGCGACATCGCGCAGCGAGAGATCGCCCCCAGAGCGGCCGAGGAAGAGGACGCCGGACACTTCCCGCGCGAGATCTTCACCCTGCTCTCCCGGTCGGGACTGCTCGGTCTGCCGTACGACTCCGAGTACGGCGGCGGCGACCAGCCGTACGAGGTCTACCTCCAGGTCCTCGAAGAGCTCGCCGCGGCCCGCCTCACGGTCGGCCTCGGCGTCAGCGTCCACTCCCTCTCCTGCCACGCGCTGGCCAACTACGGCACCAAGCAGCAGCAGGTCGAGCACCTGCCCGCGATGCTCGGCGGCGGGCTCCTCGGCGCCTACTGCCTCTCCGAACCGTCCTCCGGCTCCGACGCGGCCTCCCTGCGCACGAAAGCGGTGCGCGACGATGGGGGCCCCTCCCGGTCGAGCGGAGCCGAGACTGGGGGTGAGTGGGTGATCGACGGGACCAAGGCCTGGATCACGCACGGCGGCATCGCCGACTTCTACACGGTCATGGCCCGCACCGGCGAGGACGGCCCGCGCGGGATCAGCGCCTTCCTGGTGCCCGGCGACGCGGCCGGCCTGAACGGCGCGGCACCGGAGAAGAAGATGGGAATGAAGGGTTCCCCCACCGCCCAGGTCCACTTCGACGGCGTCCGGGTCTCCGACGAGCGCCGCCTCGGAGAGGAAGGCCAGGGCTTCGCGATCGCCCTGTCCGCGCTGGACTCCGGCCGGCTCGGTATCGCGGCCTGCGCGATCGGCCTGGCCCAGGCGGCACTTGACGAGGCGGTGGCCTACGCGAGCGGCCGGCAGCAGTTCGGGCGCCCGATCTCCGACTTCCAGGGCCTGCGCTTCATGCTCGCCGACATGGCCACCCAGATCGAGGCGGGCCGCGCGCTCTACCTCGCGGCGGCCCGACTGCGCGACGCCGGCCGCCCGTTCGCCAAACAGGCCGCCATGGCCAAGCTCCACTGCACCGACACCGCGATGAAGGCCACCATCGACGCCGTCCAGGTCCTCGGCGGCTACGGCTACACCGCGGACTTCCCGGTCGAGCGCTACATGCGTGAGGCCAAGGTCCTGCAGATCGTCGAGGGCACGAACCAGATCCAGCGGATGGTCATCGCCCGCCACCTGGCGGGCCCCGAAGCCCACCGAACCGGCTGACGCCCGGGGCCTGTTCGGCGGCTCAGGCCACTGACGCGGCGCCCGGCTCCCGCGTCTCGCCACGCTCTCTCCGGCTTGCTCGGCCCAGTGGTCGACGACACGGGGGAGCGTGGCAGGCGTCTGCGGCCCGAGCCGCCGGCTGCCGACGCCCCTGGTCCGAACAACCTCCTGCGGGAGGACCCCATCGCCGGTCAGGCGCCGTCGATCCCCTCCGACCTGATCCACCGGGCGGACCTGAGGGGCGGCGCCGCCAACCGCGCCCACTCGGGGTCGTGGCGCCCCGGCAGGGTGCGGCCCCGGTCGGCCCAACTCCGCATGAGATCAAGGTAGATGGGCGGGTCCTGGGGCTGCGGCGGCGCCGGCGGAACCGATTCTGCCGGTGCAGGGACGAAGATCCGGCGCTGACGCCCGGTCGGCGCATAAGTGGGGGTCATACCAAGGCAACGGAAGGGCATGTCGACAAGTCACCGGCGCGGGTAATCGAGCGTGAGTTCACCGGCGTACAGGTCACGGCTATGGCGACCGCACGAGACCTGACGTACCGTCACCTCCACTGTCCCCAGGGGAGGTTAGCCGTGGCAGACGACCGTCCCGTGCCCCTCGACGAGTACCCCGTGCACCAGGTCCCCCTGTCGATGAAGCACGTCGCGACCGGTGACCGGAACGCCTACGACCGCTGCATCTTCCACGTGTTCGACCACGAGGGCCGCGCCCTGCTCATCCTCGGCCTCGGCGTCTACCCCAACGTCGGGGTGATCGACGCCTACGCGACCCTCCGCACCGGAGACGTACTCCACGCGGTCCGCGCCTCGGACGCCCTCGGCGACGACCGCATGCACCTCGCCGTGGGCCCGCTGCGCATAGAGGTGGAGGAGCCCCTGCGCCGACTGCGCCTGCGCTGCGAGGACAACTCCCTCTCCTGCGACCTCACTTGGACGGCCGGGTTCCCCGCCCTCTGGGAACCCCACCACGTCCAGTACCGCGGCGACCGGCTCACCCTCGAAGGGCGCCGCTTCGTCCAGGCGGGCGGTGTGGAGGGCGTGATCCGCGCCGGTGACGAGGAGTTCAGGGTCTCCGCCGACGGCTGGACCGGTACCCGTGACCGGAGTTGGGGCGTGCGGCCCATCCCCGGCGAGGAGGGCGGCAGGCTCGCCGAGGACCACCCCACCGAGGGCTTCCACTGGATCTGGTGCCCGGTCCGCTTCGAGGACCGCTTCCTCATGGTCATCGTCCAGGAGGACGCCGACGGCTACCGCACCCTGAACGAGGCGACCGTCGTCCGCCCCGGCCACCGCGACCGCCAACTCGGCTGGCCCCAGGCCGAGATCACCTACCGCCCGGGCACGCGCCACCCCGAGCGCGCCGTCGTCCACCTCGGCGACGCACGCAAACCGCAGGAACTAGACGTGGAGATCCTGACCTCCTCACCGCTGGCGGTCGGCGCCGGTTATCCACCCGCCGACGACTGGCAGCACGGCACGTGGCGCGGCCGCGCCTGGACCGACTGCCGCACCTACGACCTCACCCGGCCCGCCTCGCTCGCCGCCTACGGAGTCACCGACCACGCGGCCCGCTTCCGCCTGGACGGCCAGGTCGGCCACGGCATCTTCGAGCACGGCTCTTTCGGCCGCCACGACCCGAGCGGCTTCACCGGCTTCGACTCGGTGGCGCCGTAAGGGAGTCGAGGTGACATCTCGGCGGCACCACAAGGGAGTTGAGACGACATGGCGACAGCACCCCGCCCCCGCACCACCACCCGCGACCCCGAGGAACTCGCCCACCGCCTCACCGCCTGGCTCGACACCCGCCTGCCCGGCGCCAAGGCCGTGGACGTCAGGGTCCCCGCCTCGAACGGCATGTCCAGCGAGACCCTGCTCTTCGACATCGACCACCCCGAACCCCCGCTCCACGCCTGCGCGTTGAGACTCGCGGCAGACCCGGCGGCGTACACCGTCTTCCCGGTCTACGACATGCCGCGCCAGTTCCGCACGATGCGCCTGGTCGCCGAGCGCACGGACCTTCCGGTACCGCAGGTACGCTGGCTGGAGGAGGACCCTGGGCCGCTCGGCGCGCCGTTCTTCGTCATGGAGCGTGCCGAGGGACGCGTACCGCCGGACGTCATGCCCTATACGTACGAGGGCAATTGGCTGCACGCGGCGACCGACGCGGAACGCGCACACCTGGAGGCCGCCTCGGTCGGGATCATCGCCCGCCTCCACGATCAAGTCCCGCTGTCCGAGGCGGAGTTCCTCACCCTGCCGGGTGACGGCGACGCCCTGCACCGCCACGTCGCATCCCAACGCGCGTACTACGACTGGGTGGTTGACGGTCTCGCCCGCTCACCCCTCATCGAGAGCGCCTTCGACCGGCTCACGGAACTCTGGCCGGCCGACCCCGGCGAACCGGTCCTCAACTGGGGCGACGCGCGCATCGGGAACGTCGTCTACGACGGGTTCGACCCCGTCGCCGTCCTCGACTGGGAGATGGCGGCCCCGGCCCCGCGCGAGGTGGACCTCGGCTGGACCGTCTACCTGCACCGCTTCTTCCAGGACCTGACGGCCGCCTTCGGCCAGCTGGGCCTGCCGGAGTTCTTCCGCCGGGACCGGGTGGAGGCCCGGTACGCCGAACTCACCGGCCACACCCCGCGGGACATGGACTTCTACACCCTGTACGCGGCCCTGCGGCACGCCATCGTGATGCTCCGTGTCGCCTACCGGCAGGTGCACTTCGGCGAGGTGGCCGTCCCGGCGGACCCGGACACACTGATCCTGCACCACGGCAGTCTGCGGGCCATGGTGCAGGGCAGCTACTGGGGTTGAGCGAGGGCGCTCAGGCGGCGCGGCGCATGTCCGGCACGCGCATCGGGCGCGAGCTCGGTCCGCCGACGTGCGAGAACGGCTGCGTCCGCCAGTCGAGGCCCTGAGGGAGCGTCAACAGCAGTGCGGTGTCCTGCTCCTGGAGTTCCGCGGACTCGTCGGCGGACCGGGCGTCGGCCGCCTTGCGGCCCGTACCGGCGCAGACCGTCAGCCCGAACGGGTTCCACGGCGAGGCACACAGCGCGTGCTCCGGCAGGACCGCCTCGTCCGCGAGGAGCGCGATGGGCTGCACGCAGTCCGGGCAGATCACCCGGTACATCTCGAAGGTGTCGTACGCGTCGAACTCGTCGGCGTCGAAATCGTCGGATTCAACGCCCTCCGGCTCTGACTCGACAACGAGCTGCGGCCGCTTGGGCGCGGTGCGTCCAGGGCGCTTAAGACTCTGCATGGGTTCTCCCCCTACTGGGCTGGGCCGTGAAGGCGCTGCGGCCTCGACCACAGCAAGCACTTCCCGTCCCGTCTCCGCGGTAATCACGAGTCCATCACGGAGACCGTCCAGGACCTGTGGCGTTCGTCACATGCCAACCGCAGATGCCCGAGGCGGCGGTTTTGTCCCCGGCTGACTCGCGAGCCGCTCTCCGCCACATCACGAACCGGGTGTGACCTGCGCCGCCCAGGTATCGGAGGAGATCAGAGGCACTGTAGGTTCTTGCGTCATGGAGGAGCTGGACCGACAAATCGTGCAGCTGCTCGTCAAGGACGGGCGGATGAGTTACACAGACCTGGGCAAGGCCACGGGCCTGTCCACGTCGGCCGTGCACCAACGGGTGCGCCGGCTGGAGCAGCGGGGCGTCATCCGCGGGTATGCCGCGGTCGTCGACCCGGAGGCGGTGGGCCTGCCCATGACCGCCTTCATCTCGGTGAAACCGTTCGACCCCAGCGCCCCCGACGACATCGCGGACCGCCTCTCCGACGTCCCCGAGATCGAGGCCTGCCACAGCGTCGCGGGGGACGAGAACTACATCCTCAAGGTGCGGGTCTCCACCCCGCACGAACTGGAGGAACTGCTGGCCCGGCTGCGCGGCCTGGCCGGCGTCTCCACCCGGACCACGGTGGTGCTCTCGACGCCGTACGAGGCACGCCCGCCCCGCATCTGACGGACCTGCGTTCGGGGCGTCGCCGGTGACGCGCGAGACTGTTCCCCATGAGTGAGCGCACCCCCGAGCCGTCAACCGTCCTGCTCCGCCGCGGCGAAGTGCACAGCCCCGCCGACCCCTTCGCGACCGCGATGGTCGTGGAGCGCGGCCAGGTCGCCTGGGTCGGCTCCGAGGGCGCCGCCGACGCGTTCGCGGACGGCGTCGACGAGGTGGTCGACCTGGACGGCGCGCTGGTCACCCCGGCGTTCACCGACGCACACGTGCACACGACGGCCACCGGCCTCGCGCTCACCGGCCTTGATCTGTCCGACGCGCCGTCCCTGGAGGCGGCCCTGTCCCTCGTCCGGGACTTCGCGGCCGCCCGCCCGGCCGACCGCGTCCTGCTCGGCCACGGCTGGGACGCCGCCCGCTGGCCCGGGGGCCGCCCGCCGACCCGCGCCGAACTCGACACGGCGACCGGCGGACGCCCGCTCTACCTCTCCCGCATCGACGTCCACTCCGCGGTCGTCACCACGGCCCTGCTCGACCTCGTCCCCGGCCTCGACGCGACCGACGGCCCCCTCACGGCCGACGCCCACCACGCCGTCCGCGCCACCGCGCTCGCCGCCATCACACCGGAGCAGCGCGTCGAGGCCCAGCGCACCGCCCTGGCCCACGCTGCGTCCCTGGGCGTCGGTTCCGTCCACGAGTGCGCCGGGCCCGAGATCTCCTCCGAGGACGACTTCACGGGCCTGCTGCGGCTCGCCGCCGAGGAGCTCGGGCCGCGCGTCGTCGGCTACTGGGCCGAGCAGGACGTGGAGAAGGCGCGGGAGCTGGGCGCCGTAGGAGCGGCGGGTGACCTCTTCGTCGACGGCGCTCTCGGGTCGCACACCGCGTGTCTGCACCAGCCGTACACCGACGCCGGGCACGCGGGTATCGCGTACCTCGACGCGGACGCCGTCGCCGCCCATGTCGTCGCCTGCACCGAGGCGGGCCTCCAGGCGGGCTTCCACGCCATCGGGGACGCCGCCGTGACCGCGGTGGTCGACGGCGTCCGGGCGGCCGCGGAGAAGGTCGGCCTGGGCCGCGTGCGCGGCGCCCGCCACCGTGTCGAGCACGCCGAGATGCTCACCCCCGAGACCATCGCAGCCTTCGCCGAGCTGGGTCTGACCGCTTCCGTGCAGCCCGCCTTCGACGCGCTGTGGGGCGGCGAGGACGGCATGTACGCCCAGCGGCTGGGTCTGGAGCGGGCGCGCGCCCTGAACCCCTTCGCGGCCCTGCTGCGGGCCGGTGTGCCGCTCGCCTTCGGCTCGGACAGCCCGGTCACCCCGGTCGACCCGTGGGGGACGGTCCGGGCCGCCGCTTTCCACCGGACGGCCGAACACCGGGTGTCCGTGCGGGCCGCGTTCACCGCCCATACGCGGGGCGGCTGGCGGGCCGTAGGGCGGGACGACGCGGGTGTCCTGGTCCCGGGCGCACCCGCCGACTACGCCGTCTGGCGGACCGACGCCCTGGTCGTGCAGGCGCCCGACGACCGGGTCGCGCGCTGGTCGACCGACCCGCGCTCCGGCACACCCGGACTGCCCGACCTGACGCCGGGCGGCGACCTTCCGGTCTGTCTGCGCACGGTCGTGGGCGGACGGACGGTGTTCGTACGGCCGGGCGAGTGATCTCCCGGGGTGGCGCGCCTCCGATCCTTGGCCGCCGCCCCGTCGCGCGACCTGCGCATCCTCGGCCCTGACCAGCTGATTGAGGGAGAAAAGCCAGGTCAAACGACTGTTGACAGGCAGGCGCAGGGGGCCGGTAGGTTCGTCCGAGTCCACCACCGGACGCCCGACCGGGGAACCTCCGAGTAATCGCCGAAGCGCCGCTGCGTCAGGGACGGTGTGCCGTACCGGGCACCGCCACTGGGAGCCAGGCTCAGCGCCCGCGCCACGGCGAGGGAACGTTCCGGCCGGTCGGCTGGTGTGACCCGGGTGGGGCCCGGACGTCCAGTAGACAACGGCTTTGGTCGACCCGCAGCCGGCGGGTCCCAGGCCGGCCCGAAGGGCGCCGGGCCCCCATCCGCAGCACGTATTCACCGAAAAGGACGTTCTTACCCCGTTCTTGTCGAATCGACACCACCGTACGAACGACGTGGCACGTCATGCCAGGCCGCGGCCACTATGGTGGACGCCTGCGTACGGACATGAAGGGGCAGCAGTGAACGACGGCGACGGAGCCCTCGCGGCACAGGCCCAGGGGCGGAAGTTCGGCCCGCTCGGCAAGGCCTTGGTGATCATCCCGACCTACAACGAGGCGGAGAACATCAAGTCCATCGTCGGTCGGGTGCGGCAGTCGGTCCCCGAGGCTCATGTCCTCGTGGCGGACGACAACAGCCCCGACGGCACGGGCAAGCTGGCCGACGAGCTGGCGGCCGAGGACGAACAGGTCCAGGTGCTGCACCGCAAGGGCAAGGAAGGCCTCGGCGCCGCCTATCTGGCGGGCTTCCACTGGGGCATGGACAACGGCTACGGCGTCCTCATCGAGATGGACGCCGACGGCTCCCACCAGCCCGAGGAGCTGCCCCGGCTGCTCACCGCGCTCAAGGGCGCGGACCTGGTGCTCGGCTCCCGCTGGGTACCCGGCGGCCGGGTGGTGAACTGGCCGAAGTCCCGCGAGTTCATTTCCCGCGGCGGCAGCCTCTACTCGCGCGTGGCCCTCGACCTGCCGCTGCGCGACATCACCGGCGGCTACCGCGCCTTCCGCCGCGAGACCCTCGAAGGCCTCGGTCTGGACGACGTGGCCTCCCAGGGCTACTGCTTCCAGGTCGACCTGGCCCGCCGCGCCGTCAGAGCCGGCTACCACGTCGTCGAGGTCCCCATCACCTTCGTGGAGCGCGAACTCGGCGACTCCAAGTTGAGCCGCGACATCCTCGTCGAGGCCCTGTGGCGGGTCACGACATGGGGCGTGGGCGAGCGCGTCGGCAAGCTCCGCGGCCGAGGGAACACCGGCGGAAAGCCTTCACAGCCGTAGCCCTACGACTTCACAGGCCCCGTTGATCGTCCGCTTATCCCGCACTGAGCCGCGCCCAGGCACACTGGACGTATGACGACTGGCGCACCCACCCCTTCCTCCGCCGCCCGGCCTCCGCGTTCCCGGCTGCGTACGTTCCTGCCGTTGGGCATCGCCGTGTGGCTGGTGCTGGAGATCTGGCTGCTGACGGTGGTCGCGGGCGCGTCGAGCGGGCTGACGGTCTTCCTGCTGCTGCTCGCCGGGTTCGTGCTCGGCGCCGTGGTGATCAAGCGGGCGGGCCGGCGGGCTTTCCAGAACCTGAGCCAGGCCGTGCAGCAGGGCACCGCCCCGGCCAGCGGCGGTGGCAGCGGCCTGATGATGCTGGGCGGCCTGCTGCTGATGATCCCCGGTCTGATCTCGGACGCCCTGGGCCTGCTCCTGCTGGTCCCGCCGGTCCAGAAGGCGCTGGGACGCTACGCGGAGCGCGTGGTCGAGCGGAAGCTCGGCAAGGCGGCTCCTGGCACCCTGGGAGACGCCTTCCAGCAGGCCCGCATGCACCGCCCTGACGGCAAGGTCGTCCAGGGCGAGGTCATCCGGGACGAGCCCGGCAGTGACGCCCCTCAGGGCCCGCGTCCGCCGCTCACCCGCTGACCCGGTCGCGGGCACGCAAAAGCGCGGGCGCCGTACATGTTCGTACGGCGCCCGCGCTTACTTGCTTGTACTCGTTCGTGCGGTAGAACCGCTCCGCACCTTCAGGACTAGGCCGACTTGCGGCTGTCCCTCGGGTGAACCGCGATATTCATCGCGCCGGAGCGGAGAACGGCAAGACGCTCCTCGAGGACCTCTTCGAGCTCCTCGCGGGTGCGCCGCTCCATCAGCATGTCCCAGTGGGTACGCGCGGGCTTGGCCTTCTTTTCCTCAGGGCCGTCGCCGTCGACCAGGAGTGCCTGGGCCCCGCAGACCTTGCACTCCCACTCCGGCGGAATCTCCGCCTCGACCGAGAAGGGCATCTCAAAGCGATGTCCCTTCTCGCATGCGTACTCCACGGCCTGGCGTGGTGCCAGGTCGATACCGCGGTCCGTCTCGTAGCTGGTCACCACGAGGCGCGTGCCGCGAAGAGCTCGCTCACTCATGAATCGTGCCTCCCGGGCTTGTCGCCCACAGGACAGGTGTCGCTGTCGTCGTCATCCGGTCAACGTCCGGTCGGCGGTAAAGATTCCCGTACGGGGTCATGCGTCGCCGTCGTAGCCGCCCCTTGTTGTACCCACCAGCGCCCGGTTTGTCACATCTACTAGCAGATGTCACCTAGCGATTCGTCATCTTTGACGCGCAGTAACGGTACGCCAGGCAGGCCAAACGCGTACACTACCGCCCTTTCGCCTCCAGCGCTAAATCCTCTCGGGAAGAGGATTTCCCGCGTCGCTGATCGCCCGCGCCACCGGAACCCGCGCGAGCAGCACGAATCCCACCACGAAGAAGACCACCAGGGAGATGATCGCGTCCCGATAACTTCCGGTCAGCTGGTAGGTCACCCCGAACAGAAGGGGACCCAGCCAGCTCATGCCCCGATCGCTCATCTCGTACGCAGAGAAGTACTCGGCCTCTTTCCCGGGCGGCACCAGATGGGAGAACAGGGACCGGGACAGCGCCTGGCTGCCGCCCAGGACGAGGCCGATCCCGGCGGCCAGCACGAAGAACCAGACGGGCGCGCCGGCGGGCAGGAAGTACCCGGCGCCCAGCGTCACCGTCCACGCGACGAGCGAGCCGAGAATCGTCCGCTTGGCCCCGTAGGTCCGGGCGAGTCGCCCCATGCCGAGCGCACCCGCCACCGCGAGGACCTGGACCATCAGGACGGCCGTGATGAGCGTGGACTGGCTCAGACCCAGCTCCTCGGAGCCGTACACGGACGCCTGGGAGATCACCGTCTGGATGCCGTCGTTGTAGATCAGGTAGGCGAACAGGAAGGACAGCGTGAGCGGTTTGCCGCGCATGTCCCGGACGGTCGCCGCGAGCTGCCGCCAGCCCTGCGCCGTCGGTGCCTCGGACGGCGTACGGCCGCGGTCGCGCAGCCGTTTCAGCGGTACGAGGGTGAAGGCGCCCCACCAGATCCCGGCCGAGGCGAGACAGATGCGCACGGCCATCGACTCGGAGAGGCCGAAGGAGTCGTGGGCAGTGAAGAGGATCAGGTTCAGGACGAGGACCAGGGAGCCCGCCGCGTAGCCGAAGGCCCAGCCCCGGGAGGAGACCGCGTCGCGTTCCTCCGGAGGGGCGATCTGCGGAAGGTAGGAGTTGTACACGACCATCGAGACGGCCACCGACGAGTTGGCGACGATCAGCAGGAAGCCGCCGAGCAGATAGCGGTCGCCGTCCAGGAAGAAGAGCCCTGTGGTGGCGGTCGCGCCCACGTAGGCGGCGAGCGCCAGGAGAGGCTTCTTGCGGCCCGTGCGGTCGGCCGCCGCGCCCGCGAGGGGCATGACGAGGATCGACACGATGACGGACGCGGAGACCGTGTAGGCGAAGAAGGAGCCCGCCCGGAGCGGTATCCCCAGGGGATGCACGAAGCCGTCCGGGTCCGCCGCCGACTTCGCGACCGAGGTCAGATAGGGGCCCAGGAACACGGTGAGAACGCTCGTCGAGTAGACGGAGCAGGCCCAGTCGTAGAAGTACCAGCCGCGCTGCTCGCGCCGCCGCTCGGCGGCCTCGTCGGCCGGCTGTGACCGCAGGGTGTCGGTACCCACCCGTGCCCTCGCTTCCCCGTGAACGCGTCGCCCCGGGGGCTCAGGCCCAGACGCCCCGCTCCACCATGACCTCGCGCAGTGTGTCGATGTGATCGGTCATGATGCCATCCACTCCCAGGTCAAGGAGCCGGTGCATGCGATCGGCCTCGTTGATGGTCCACACGTGGACCTGCACCCCGCGCGCGTGGGCGGCGCTTACGAATCGCCGGTCAACCACAGGGACGCCCGACTGCTCCTCGGGCACCTGTGCGGCGACCGCCGAGCGGCGTACCGGCAGAGGCGCGCCCCAGGAGCGCAGCCGCAGGTTCAGCACCCCGCGCGTGCCGAACGACGTGGCCAGGCGCGGCCCGGCCAGGTGCTGGGCGCGGACCACACGCTTCTCGGAGAAGGAGCCGACGAGGACGCGGTTCCAGGAGTCGGTGCGCTCCAGGAGGTCCAGGAGGGGGCGGAGTGCCGGCTCCGCCTTGATGTCGACGTTCCAGCGCACCTCGGGGAACGTCTCCAGCAGCTCCTCGAAGAGGGGCACCGGTTCCTTGCCCGCCACGCGCGCGTGGCTCACGTCCGACCAGAAGAGGTCCGCGATCCGGCCGGCGCCGTCGGTCACCCGGTCCAGGGTCTCGTCGTGGAAGGCGACGAGCTTCCCGTCCGCCGTGGCGTGGACGTCGGTCTCGATGTACCGGTAGCCCAGCTCCACCGCGCGGCGGAACTGGAACACGGTGTTCTCCAGGCCGTCCGCCGCCCCGCCCCGGTGGGCGAAGGGGATGGGTCCGGGGTGGTCGAGGTACGGATGACGTATGAGCGTGGTCACCGGGGCAGTATCGCCCGTTCTGGTGACCCGGTGGCTACGACCGTGCTGCCGCCGGATGCCGGCGGGGCGGCGAACACGCGCAGGAACAGCTGGGCGAGCGGGCCGATCGCCAGGGCGTACAGCAGGGTGCCGATGCCGACGGTGCCGCCGAGCGCGAAACCGGCGGCCACGACCGCGACCTCGATCACCGTCCGTATGAGGCGGATCGAGCGGCCCGTGCGCCGGTGCAGCCCGGTCATCAGCCCGTCGCGCGGGCCCGGACCGAAGCTCGCGGAGATGTACAGCCCGGTGGCGACCCCGTTGAGCAGGATGCCCGCCAGGAGGACCGGAATCCGTACGGCCAGGCCGTGCGCCTCGGGCACCAGCGCGAGGGTGCCGTCCATGGCCAGGCCGACCACGAACACGTTGGAGACCGTGCCCAGCCCCGGGCGCTGGCGCAGCGGGATCCACAGGAGCAGCACCGCCGCGCCCACGATGATCGAGACGCCGCCGATCGTCAGGCCGGTGAGTTCGGCGAGGCCCTGGTGCAGCACGTTCCAGGGCTCCAGGCCCAGGCCCGACACCACCAGGAGCGCCGAGCTGGCGCCGTAGAGGGCGAGTCCGACGTACAGCTGGACCAACCGTCGTCCGAGGCGGCTCTGCGTGGACAAAGGGGGCTCCTTGGTGGTGGTAGTGGCCTGACACATGGCACTCTGTGGCTTGAGAACGAATGCCATCCATGGCCAATTCCGGGAAGGTGGACTGGTTTCCATGGCGCAGTGGACCTCGGCGATGGGCGCCGCGCAGCTCGCCCGGCTGCTCAACTCCCAGCAGGACCGGCCGGCCGGACCCGGCACCCGCCGACCGCCCGCCTACCGCGCGCTCGCGGACGGCATCCGGCTGCTCGTGCTGGAGGGGCGCGTCCCGGTGGCCGCCCGGCTGCCCGCCGAGCGGGAGTTGGCGCTCGCGCTGTCCGTCAGCCGCACCACGGTCGCCGCCGCCTACGAGGCGTTGCGCGCCGAGGGGTTCCTGGAGTCCCGGCGCGGGGCGGGCAGCTGGACCTCCGTACCCGCCGGAAACCCGCTCCCCGCGCGCGGGCTGGAGCCGTTGCCCCCGGAGGCCCTCGGTTCGGTGATCGACCTGGGCTGCGCCGCCCTGCCCGCGCCCGAGCCGTGGCTCACCCGGGCCGTGCACGGCGCCCTGGAGGAGCTGCCGCCGTACGCCCACACGCACGGCGACTATCCGGCCGGGCTGCCCGCGCTGCGCGCGATGATCGCCGAGCGGTACACCCTGCGCGGGATTCCGACCATGCCCGAGCAGATCATGGTGACGACCGGCGCGATGGGCGCCATCGACGCCATCTGCCACCTCTTCGCGGGGCGCGGCGAGCGGGTCGCCGTCGAGTCGCCCTCGTACGCCAACATCCTTCAGCTGATGCGGGAGGCGGGCGCCCGGCTGGTGCCCGTGGCGATGGCCGAGGGACTCTCCGGCTGGGACATGGACCGCTGGCGGCAGGTGCTGCGGGACGCGGCGCCCCGGATCGCGTACGTCGTCGCCGACTTCCACAACCCGACCGGCGCCCTCGCCGACGACGACCAGCGGCGTCAACTCGTGGACGCGGCCCGCTCGGCCGGCACCGTGCTCGTCGCCGACGAGACGATGACCGAGCTGTGGCTGGACGACGACGTCGACATGCCGCGTCCCGTCTGCGGCTTCGACCCGGCCGGCTCGACGGTGATCACCGTCGGCTCCGCCAGCAAGGCCTTCTGGGCGGGCATGCGCATCGGCTGGGTCCGCGCGGCCCCCGACGTGATCCGCAGCCTGGTCTCCGCCCGCGCCTACGCCGACCTCGGCACACCGGTGTTGGAGCAACTCGCCGTCAACTGGCTTTTCAGCACGGGCGGTTGGGAACAGGCGGTTGAGATCCGTCGTGGTCAGGCCCGCGAGAACCGGGACGCGCTGGTCGCGGCGGTACGGCGGGAGTTGCCAGACTGGGAGTTCGAGGTGCCCAAGGGCGGGCTCACGCTCTGGGTGCGCACAGGCGGGCTGTCGGGGTCCCGGCTCGCCGAGATGGGGGAGCGCGTGGGGGTCCGGGTGCCGTCCGGGCCGCGCTTCGGCGTCGACGGCGCCTTCGAGGGCTATGTGCGGCTGCCGTTCACCGTGGGCGGCGCGGTGGCCGAGGAGGCGGCGGTACGACTGGCCGCGGCGGCCCGGCTGGTGGAGAACGGGGTCAGCGGGGGCGGGGGCGAATCGCCGCGCACGTTCGTGGCGTAGACGAGTCTCCAGGAGTCTGGTTCGGGTGCGGGCGGGCGGCTCCCGGCCGCCCGCACCCGAACCGGGCCCTTACGAAGTCTCCGCTACGGCGGCCTCCACCACCGCTTCGGTCACTACCGTCTCCTCCGCGTCCGCCGGTGTCGTGCGCGGCGGAAGCAGGGCAAGGACCGCCTGGCGGTGCGCGTCGTTCGTCGCGTCGTCGTACGGGTCCGGGGTCGCCGGGACCTGGAGCCGGTGGACCGGGCCGGTGCCCAGCCGGGCGTAGCCGCGGCCCGGAGGGACCTGGGCGATCGGCGTGGTGTGCGGGGGAGCGCCCAGGACCGCCTCCAACTGGGCGGCGGTGGCGGGGCCGAGGACGACACGCGCGCGTGTGTGCTGTCGTACGGCGTCGCTCAGGGTGTCCGCGCTGTCGAACTGGTCGGCCACCACCACCGTCACATTGGCCGCGCGGCCGTGCCGGAGGGGGACCTGGAGCAGGGACTGGGGGTCCTTGTAGCCGTCGGCCGCCGCCACGTGGGCGAAGGCGCTCGGGCGGTCCAGGATGATCCACAGGGGGCGCCTGGTGTCGTCCGGCGTCGGGTGGCCAGACTGGCGTGCTCGGTTGGCCGCGATCAGCCGGCGTTCCGTCTCGTGGGCGGCCCACTCCAGACTGGCCAGCGCGCCGGACAGGCCACACTCCACAGCGAGGACTCCGTCCCGGCCGGTGAGGCACGCGTACTCGCCGGTACCGCCGCCCTCGACGATCAGGACGTCGCCGTACTGGAGGGCCTGCAGGGCGATGGAGCGCAGCAGGGTGGAGGTGCCGCTGCCCGGCTGGCCCATGACCAGCAGGTTCGGCTCGGTGGAGCGGATGCCGGTGCGCCAGACGACCGGCGGGACGTCACGCTGTTCCTCACCGTGGGTGAGGGGGAGCGTGCGGTGGACCTGGGTCGGGTCGGTGAAGCCCAGGACGGTCTCACCGGGGGCGGTGACGAAGCGTTGGGCGGCGATGTCGGTGGGGAGCGGGGCGAGGACGCCGATCGTGAGCTGGTTGCCCTCCTCGTCCCACGCGAAGTGGTACTCCCGGCCGCGGCCGGACTTCGCGGTGAGCAGCTGCTCGATCCGCGCGCGGGAGTCGGCCTCGCCGTCGGTGAAGTACGCCGGATAGCGGACGACCAGATGGGAGATCCGGCCCGCGCCGTCGAACTCGTAGGCGGGGAAGGCCTTCTCCCAGTCGCCGCCGTGGGCGAACAGGGGCGCCGGGTCCTCGGCGGTCGAGAAGTAGGGCACCAGCGCTTCGTAGAGGGACTGGAGGCGCTGGGTCTGGGACTCGTCGGGCCCTTCGGGCGCCGGCGGGGTGCGGTCCCTGCCGTGCCATGCCGCCGCCGCCATCAGGGTGATGGCGGCGAGCAGCGGGCCGTACGGGACCAGGGCCACGACCAGGATCACCGAGGCCACCAGGAAAAGCAGCGGCCCGCGCTTGTCCTTGGGGGTGTCGGTCCATCTGCGCCGGCCGGCGGATGCCAGCCGACGCAGACCCTTGGTGATCGTGATCAGCGGATGGAGGACATCGGTGGCGCTGTCGGCCGCCGTCCGGGCCAGCTCCCGGCTCCGGGCGATCTGGGCGGTGCCGTTGCTCAGGATGCGGGGGAGGGGGCGCCGGGCCACTGCTGTCTCCTGAAGGTCCGTACGGGTGGGGACGTCAGAACTTGATTCCGCCGAGGAGGCTCGCCAGGCTCTCGCCGCCGGCCTTGATGCTCGGCGCGATGGCCGTGCTGGCCATGTAGAAGCCGAAGAGTGCGGCCACCAGGGCGTGGGAGGCCTTGAGTCCGTCTTTCTTGAAGAAGAGGAAGACGATGATGCCGAGAAGGACGACGCCTGACATGGACAGGATCATTTGAGCTCTCCTGGTTCGTGGGGACAGTCACCATGAGTTGTTCCAGGATCACAGGATGTATCCATACGATAAAAGGTGCAAGTGGGTGAATTTCGGCGAATTTCCCTCGAATGGTGGAGCGCATTCGGGCCCTCTGAGCAGGGGTTTCACCTGTGTCGGGCCCAGTGGTGATCTTTGCCGCGGAGGGGGCCGGTCATGTGTCTGTGGAGCCAGTACGCTGGCGATTCACCCGTACTAGTGAGAGGCGGTCAGGCCGATGAGTGAAGCCCCCGACCCCGAGGTCGTGGAGTTCGCGACCAAGATCTTCGACCTGGCCCGCCAGGGCGGGACCGAGGCGCTGGTCGCGTACGTGGACGCGGGCGTCCCGGCCAATCTCACCAATGACCGCGGTGACTCCCTGGTGATGCTCGCCGCGTACCACGGGCACGCCGACGCCGTACGGGCCCTGCTGGCGCGGGGCGCGGAGGCCGACCGGATCAACGACCGGGGCCAGACGCCGCTCGCCGGAGCCGTCTTCAAGGGCGAGCAACAGGTGATCGAGGTCCTGCTGGAGGCCGGCGCCGATCCGGCCGCGGGCACCCCGTCGGCGGTCGACACGGCCCGGATGTTCGCCAAGGCCGAGCTGCTGGAGCTGTTCGGCGCGCACTGAGGCGCGGCCCGTCGCCAGTCGGGACGAGCCTTCTGACCAGGTACGACAAGGAAAACGGGGGAAAACGGGGGAAGGCAGCACGGCGCCGCCCGAAATTTCGGTCGCGGCATCGAGAACTGCCGGGTCATCATGACGTCGTGATTTACGGACGCGATGGCTGGGCAGGTGTTGCCGCACCGCGCGGGCCGTAGTTGCGGCCCGCATGGGCCACCTACGAGAGGCAGAGGAAAATGGTCTACAGCAAGCAGGAAACGGCGGGCGCCCCGACGTGTTGTCACGCGGCCAGGTAGTGCACGTCCCCCGGTTGCGTCGACGCTTGATGTGAGGCTGTTTCCCATGTTCGATCCGGTCATAGCGCCCAGCGGTACGCTGCTCGGCCTGCTTCAGCGGGGCCGCGGCGACGGCACACTGCACGCGCTCACCGCACCCCGTGCCGAGGCACTCGCGGCACTGAACCACTGTGTGCTGCGCGACCCCCGCCACGACTGGCAGGTGGAGAACCGCTCCCTGTACTACGCCCGCCTGTACCTCGACCTGAACGGCGACCTGGACGCCGTCGAGGCCCACCTCTTCGACACCGAGGACGTCCTCGACACCGAGGAGTCACGTACGGGCCTCGCGCTCGCCGTCCTCGGGCACCTCGCCTCCTACGGCAGGCTGGACGCCCTCGCCCTGCTGCGCAGGTACGCGGCCTCCGGGACCAATTGGGCCTGGGCGCTCGACGAGCTGGCGCTCAGGGACGACGACGCGGGCCTGCGCGCCCTCGCCGCTCCCGTGCTGGCGCGGTTCCCGGCCGACCCCGAGGGCGAGGCCGAACTGGCGACCGCCGTGCGCGACGCCTTCGAACCCCGGCCCTGGCGGCTGTGGGCCGAGGATCCGCGCGAATCGATCGCCACGCGCGTGCGTGCCGCCCAGGAGGCCGGCTGCTTCGACCTCTGGCAACGCCAGATGCGACCAACCGGGCCCCGTCCGGGGTGGAGCGTGCAGGCGGTGTTCGAGTGGGCCCAACAGGGCCTCGAACGCGGAGCCGCGCTGCACGTCCCCGCCGCCCGCTGTCTCACCGCGGTGGCGGGCCCCGAGGACCGGCCCGAGATCGTCGAGGCCGCCAAGGACGGCGGCGAGGGCGCCCGCTGCACCGCCCTGCGCTATCTCGCCGACAGCAACGATCCCGAGGCCCTCCAGCTGATCGAGCGCGCGGTGGCCACCGGCCCGGCGCCCGTCGTGGAAGCCGCCGTGGACGCCTTCGAACGGATGCGGTCCATCGCCGCCGTCGACCGGGCCCGCGGCTGGGCCCGCCGCCCCGACCCGCTCGGCGCCGCCGCAGGACGCATGCTCGCCTGCCGGGGCGGAGCCCAGGACAGCGACCTCGTCCTCGGCGCCCTCAGGGAGGCCGTCATGGGCGAAGGACCCGACGCCCCCACCCTCTGGACCCTCGTCGACGGCGCAGGCCGCCTCGGCATCGTCTGCGCCGCCCCCGTCCTGCGCCATGTGTACCGGGAGACGGCCTCGTCCCATCTGCGCGGCCGGGCCGCCCGGGCCCTGGCCGCCACCGACCCCTCCTACCCCACCGGCTTCGCCGTCGAGTGCCTCTGGGACTGCGAGGAGACCACCCGCGAGATCGCCGCCCGGCACGCCGAGACCGCCGACGCCCGGGTCGTGGAGCAGCTCCGCAGGCTCGCCGCCGACCCGGCCGAGGAAGCGGAAGTCCAGACAGCCGTACGGAGCCGGATCGGGCCCGACGCCCCCGCAGTGTGAACGTGGGATGACCCGCGGGTCAGACGCGCATGGACGCCGTCTGACCTGCTCGGGTGTGCAGCGCAACGCTCATGGGACGTTCATCGTTCGCATAGATCCACGTTGACGCGGCCACGTCCAGTCCGGCGACAACACGGGTATGCGTGTCGTCATCGTGACCGAATCCTTTCCCCCCGATGTGAACGGCGTGGCCCACTGCGCGCTCCAGACCGCCCGGCACCTCGTGGATCGCGGTCATCATCCGCTCGTCGTCGCGCCGGCCACCTCGGCCGGCAGCGGGCCCGACGCCCAGTCGCCGTGCCCCGTCATCCGTGTCCCCTCCCTACCGCTCCCGGGCTACCCCCAGGTCCGCGTCGCCCTCCCCAGCCGACGCGTCGCCGCGGCCATCACCGAACACCGCGCCGACATCGTGCACCTGGCCAGCCCCTTCATCCTCGGCGTCCGCGGCATGGCCGCAGCCGCCCGGCTCGGCATTCCCGCCGTCGCCGTCTACCAGACCGACCTCGCCGGATACGCCCGTACGTACGTCGGTGCCGGCGAGGCCACCGCCTGGCGGCGCATCCGCTCCGTCCACGCCGCCGCCGACCGCACCCTCGCGCCCTCCAGCGCGGCCCTGGGCGACCTGGAGGCGCACGGCGTGCCCCGGGTCAGGCTCTGGCCGCGGGGCGTGGACACCGAGCGTTTCCGCCCCGAGTACCGGGACGACGCGCTGCGCCGCGAACTCGCACCGAACGGCGAACTGATCGTCGGCTACGTCGGCCGGCTCGCCCCCGAGAAGCAGATCGAACTCCTCGCCGGAGCCTGCGGCATCGAGGGCGTCCGTGTCGTGGTCGTCGGCGACGGGCCCAGCAGGCCGCACCTCGACGAGGCGCTGCCGGGCGCGGTCTTCCTCGGTCGGCGTACCGGCGACGAGCTCGCCCGTATCTTCGCCTCGTTGGACATATTCGTGCACACCGGACCTTTTGAGACCTTCTGTCAGACCGTCCAGGAAGCCATGGCCAGCGGCGTCCCCGTCGTCGCGCCCGCCGCCGGCGGCCCGCTCGACCTGGTCGCCCACGGCCGCACCGGGTTCCTCTTCCCGCCCCGCGACGAGGCCGCCGTGACGGACGCTGTACGGACCCTGGCCGCCGATCCCGCACTGCGCGCCGAGTACGGCACCGCCGCGCGGGCCATGGTCGAGGGCCGCACCTGGGCGGCCGTCGGCGACCAGCTGATCGCGCACTACGGGGATGTCCTCGCCGGGCGCAGGACGGTGGTGGCGGCATGAACACCGCATCGCTGCGGATCGTCCGCCTTGCCAACTTCGTGGCCCCCTCCTCCGGGGGCCTGCGCACCGCTCTGCGCGAGCTGGGCAAGGGCTTCAAGGAGGCCGGGCACGAGCCGGTCCTCATCGTGCCCGGCGAACGCCACACCGACCGCGAGACCGAGCAGGGCCGGGTCATCACCCTGCCCGGACCGCTGATCCCCGGCACCGGCGGCTACCGCGTCCTCGCCGACAAGCGGCGCGTGGCCAGCCTCCTGGAACACCTAGCCCCCGACCGCCTGGAGGTCTCCGACCGTACGACCCTGCGCTGGACCGGCAAATGGGCCAGGCGGGCCCGCGTCCCCGCCGTGATGGTGTCCCACGAGACTGCCGACGGCGTCCTGCGTACCTGGGGCCTGTCGGAGAACATGTCCCGGCGCACCGCCGACGCCCTCAACGTCCGTACGGCGCACACCTACGCGCGCGTGGTGTGCACCACCGAGTTCGCCGAGCGGGAGTTCGTCCGCATCGGCGCCCGCAACGTCGTACGGGCACCGCTGGGCGTCGACCTGGTGGGGCGCAGTCCGGAGCTGCGGGACCCGGTGGTGCGCGCGGAGTACGCGCGCGTGGACCAGGTTCTGCTGGTGACCTGCACCAGGCTCTCCGTGGAGAAGAAGCCCGGTACGGCGCTCGACGCCCTGGAGGCGCTGGTACGGCGCGGGCGGCGGGCGGTCCTCGTGGTCGCCGGGGACGGGCCGCTGCGGGCCCGGCTCGAACAGCGGGCGCGGGAGCGGGGGTTGCCGGTCACCTTCCTCGGGCACGTCTCCGACCGGCGGCTGCTCGGCGCGCTCCAGGCCTCCGCCGACGTGTGCCTGGCGCCCGGGCCCGCCGAGACCTTCGGGCTCGCCGCGCTGGAGGCCATGGCCTGCGGCACCCCCGTGGTGGCCAGCGCCTCGTCGGCGCTGCCCGAGGTCATCGGCTCCGCCGGGGCCACGGCCGCGGACAACGGGAGGGCCTTCGCCGACGCCGTGGACATGCTCCTCGAACGCCCCGAGGCGGAGCGCCGGGAGACCGCACGCGCGCGTGCCGAGTGTTTCGGCTGGCACACGGCGGTCGACGCGTTCCTCGCGGCCCACGACGCGGATGTTCCGGTACGGCGTTTCGTGCCCGGAGGCGTGGCATGAGAACGGTCCGTTTCGTCGCCCTCGGTGACTCGCTCACCGAGGGCGTGGGCGATCCCGTCGGCGAGGCGTGGCGCGGTTGGGCCGCGCTGCTCGCCGACGGGCTGGCCGAACAGCCCGACGAATCCGTGGAGTTCACGAACCTGGCGGTCAGCGGGGCGCAGTCCCGGGACGTGCTGGAACGGCAGACCCCGGCCGGGCTCGCCCTGAACCCGGACGTCGTGTCCGTCGTCATAGGCGTCAACGACACCCTCCGCTGCACCTTCGACATCCAGGCCGTGGCCGCCCGCCTCGACGAGGTCTACGCGGCCTTCACGGCACAGGGCGCGGTCCTGCTCACGGCCTGTCTGCCCGACCCGGGCGCGATGCTCGGCCTCCCGGGCGCGCTGGCCCGTCCGCTGGCCCGACGCCAGCGGGCGGTGAACGCCGTGGTGCACGCGCTCTCCGAGCGGTACGGGGCCGTGCATCTGCACGCGGCCGAGGGTGCGTGGATCATGGACCGCGCGATCTGGAGCGCGGACCGGCTGCACCCCGGGGAGCGCGGACACCGCCAACTGGCGCTGCGCTTCCACGCGTTGCTCACCGAGGAGGGTGTGGCCTCGGGGGTCGCGCCGTCGCCCGAGCCCGAGTTCCCGGCGCCCACCAGGTCGGCCAGTCTGCTGTGGCTGGCGACCGCGGGCACGGGGTGGGTGGTCCGCCGCTGCACCGACCTGCTGCCGCAGCTCCTGAGGCTGGCCGCCGACGAGATGCGCCACCGCGCGCGGGGCACGAGCGCGCGCCTCGACCTGAGCGCGTCCCACGCCGTGTCGATGGCGCTTGCGTCCCTGTCCGTGAAACAGGAGCAGCCGGACGCCGCATAGGGCGTCCGGGGCTTCAGCGGCGCCGTACGGCCACGAAACGGACCGGGGTTCCGGGCACCGCCTGCGCGGCCGCCGGGAGGTCCGTGGGGCGGACGACAGCGATCACCGGATAGCCGCCGGTGGTCGGATGGTCGGCGAGGAACACCACCGGGCGGCCGTCCGGCGGGACCTGGACGGCACCGAGGACCATGCCCTCGCTGGGGAGTTCACCGGTAAGGGCCCGCTCCAGGGCGGGCCCCTCGGTGCGCAGCCCGATGCGGTTGCTCGCCGAGGACACCTGGTAGGCGCGTGACGTGAACGTGCGGACCGCCTCCGGTGTGAACCAGTCGTCGCGGGGCCCCAGGGTCACCCGCAGGACGAGTTCGACCGGGGGGCGCGGCTGCGGGGCGACATCCACGCGCGCGTGGAGGCTCATCGGGGAACCCAGCGGCAGTATGGCGCCGTTCGTGAGCGGCGCCGGACCGAGCCCCGACAGCAGGTCCGTGGAACGGCTGCCGAGCACCGGCTCGACGCCGACCCCACCGGCGAAGGCGACGTAGCTCCGTACTCCGGAGACGGCCGTCCCGATGTCCAGGAGCGCCCCGGCTGGCACGTGCACAGGCGCGCCCCAGGCGACCGGCCGTCCGTCCACCGTGACCGGGCAGGGCGCGCCCCCGATCGCCACGAGGATCGTTGAACGAGGCCGTACGGCACAGCCGTTGAGGGTCGTCTCCAGGACGGCCGCTTCGGGCGGGTTGCCGACCAGCCGGTTGACGAGCGCCGCCGCGGGTCCGTCGAGCGCCCCGGAACGCGGCACCCCCAGGTGCGCGTGTCCGGGCCGTCCCAGGTCCTGCACGGTGGTCAGGGCCCCGGCCCGTACGACGGCGAAGGCTCGGTCCGTCATACGTCCGCCACCGGGACGAAGCGCACGCGCGTGCCGGGCGACAGCAGCGCGGCGGGCTCGCGCGTGTGGTCCCACAGGACCGCGGTCGTGGTTCCGATCAGCTGCCAGCCGCCGGGCGAGGCGCGCGGGTACACGCCGGTGTACGGGCCCGCCAGGCCCACGGCACCGGCGTGCACGGCCGTGCGCGGGGTGGCCCGGCGGGGCACGTCGTAGCGGGCCGGGAGGCCGGTGAGGTAGCCGAAGCCGGGAGCGAACCCGCAGAAGGCGACGCGGAACTCGGTGGCCGCGTGGATACGGGCCACCTCACGCTCGGGGACGCCCCACAGCGCGGCGACGTCGGCGAGGTCCGGGCCGTCGTAGCGCACCGGGAGTTCGATCACCTCACGCGCGCGTGGGGGAGCGGGGGGTACGTCGGAGGTGGTGAGTTCGGATGCCAGCCGGGCCGGGTCGGTGAGGCCGTCGAGGAGGACCGTGCGGGCGGCGGGGACGATCTCGCGGACGGTGAGCAGGCCCTCCGCGCGGCGTCGCAGCAGCTCCGCGTGGACGGCCTGGGCCTCCTCCCCGGAGGCGACCTCGACGAGCAGCGCGCTGTCGCCGACGGGCAGCGCCCTCATACGAAGGCCTCCACCTGGACACCGGACTCCAGGAGCCGCTCGCGGACCCTGCGGGCCAGGTCGACCGCGCCGGGCGTGTCCCCGTGCAGGCACAGGGAGCGGGCCCGTACCTCGATGCGCGCCCCGGAGAGCGCGTCGACGGTCCCGGAGCGGGCCAGGCTCAGCGAGCGCTCCACGACGGCCTCGGGGTCGGTGACCACCGCGCCGTCACGGCCGCGCGGCACGAGCGTGCCCTCGTCGGTGTACGCGCGGTCCGCGAACGCCTCCGTGACGGCCGGCAGCCCGGCCTTCTCGGCCAGGTCGAGCACGACCGAGCCGGGCAGCCCGAGCACGGGCAGCGAGGCGTCGGCCAGGAGCACGCCCTCGATCACCGCGGCGGCCTGCTCCGGGTCGTGCACGACCCTGTTGTAGAGCGCCCCGTGCGGCTTGACGTACGACACGCGCGTGCCCGCCGCCCGGGCGAACACCTCCAAGGCGCCGATCTGGTACGCCACTTCGGCCGCCAGCTCGGCGGACGGCACGTCCATCGCGCGCCGCCCGAACCCCGCCAGATCCCGGTAGGACACCTGGGCGCCGACCCGTACCCCGCGCTCGGCCGCCAGCTCGCACACCCGCCGCATGGTGACCGGGTCCCCGGCGTGGAAACCACAGGCCACGTTGGCGCTGGTGACGACGGACAACAGCTCTTCGTCGTCGGTGAGATGCCAGCGGCCGAAGCCCTCGCCGAGGTCGGCGTTCAGATCGATCATCATCTCTCCTGGTCAGGCGACGCGGTACTGCTCGTCGCGGGCGTCGGTGACGAACATCTGGCCCGGCGCGTGGGTGATCGCGAACGGCGGGCGGGACGCCATCACCGCGGCCTGCGGGGTCACTCCGCAGGCCCAGAACACCGGGATGTCGTCCGGCGCGGCGTCCACCGGATCACCGAAGTCCGGACGGGCGAGGTCGGCGATGCCGAGTCCCGAGGGATCGCCGCAGTGTACGGGGCTGCCGTGCACCGCCGGGAGCAGCGCGGTCTCCCGGATCGCCGTCGCCAGATGCTCCGGCGGCACCGGGCGCATCGACACCACCATCGGGCCGTGCAGCCGCCCCGCCGGGCGGCAGGGGCGGCCGGTCACGTACATCGGGACGTTGCGGCCCTGTTCGAGGTGGCGGATCGGGACGCCCGCCTCGCTCAGCGACCACTCGAAGGTGAAGCTGCAGCCGATCAGGAACGACACCAGGTCGTCGCGCCAGTACCCGCGCACGTCCGTCGGCTCGTCCACCAACTCGCCGTCCCGCCACACCCGGTAGCGCGGCAGATCGGTGCGCAGGTCCGCGCCGTCCGCGAGAACCGTCGCCCAGGAGCCGGCGTCCGTGACGTCGAGCACCGGACAGGGCTTCGGGTTGCGCTGGCAGAACAGCAGCATGTCGTAGGCCCAGTCGGCGGGCACCGAGATCAGGTTGACCTGGGTGTGGCCCGCCGCGACGCCGGCCGTGGGACCGGACAGTCCGGCCCGGAAGCGGGCCCGGGCGGAACGCGGGCTCCACGCGTACGCGTGCTCGTCGACGAGCGTCAGGGGACGGTCCTCCGTGCGGTTCACGCCAGTTCCTTTCCGCGGGTCTCGGGCAGTCCGAAGAGCGCCAGCGCCGCGATGCCGTAACCGATGGCCCCGAAGACGAGCGCTCCGCCCACACCCCAACTGTCGGCCAGGAAGCCCACCAGGGTCGGGAAGACGGCGCCCACCGCGCGGCCGGTGTTGTACGTGAAGCCCTGCCCGGTGCCGCGTACCGCCGTCGGGTACAGCTCGCTCAGGTACGAGCCGAAGCCGCTGAAGATCGCCGACATGCAGAACCCGAGCGGGAAACCGAGCACCAGGAGGAGGGTGTTGGCGCCGCTGGGAATGTGCGTGTACGCCAGGATGCAGATCGCCGAGAGCAGCGCGAAGAGCCAGATGTTGCGCTTGCGGCCCAGCACGTCGGTGAGGTAGCCGCCGGTCAGGTACCCCAGGAAGGCGCCGGAGATCAGGAAGGTCAGATAGCCGCCGGTGCCGACGACCGACAGGCCGCGCTCCGTCTTGAGGTATGTCGGTACCCAGGTGGCGAGGGTGTAGTAGCCGCCCTGGACGCCGGTGGAGAGCAGACCCGCGAAGACCGTCGTGCGCAGCAGGCCCGGTGCGTCGGCCGTGCCCGGCTTGAAGATCGCCGCGAACGAACCCTTCTGGACGTTCTGTTCGCGTACGGCCGTCGCCTCCGGGGCGTCGTGCACCCGGCGCCGTACCCAGATCACCAGCAGCGCGGGCAGCGCGCCGGTCCAGAACATCACCCGCCAGGCCAGGTCGTCGCCGAGGAACGAGAAGACCAGCGTGTAGACGACCGCCGCCAGCGCCCAGCCCACCGCCCAGGAGCTCTGGACCGCGCCGAGCGTACGGCCGCGGTGCTTGGGGCTCGCGTACTCGGCGACCAGGATCGCGCCGACCGCCCACTCGCCGCCGAAACCGAGGCCCTGGAGGGCGCGGAACACCAGCAGGGTCTCGTAGTTGGGCGCGAAGCCGCAGGCCACGGTGAAGACGGCGTAGGTGACCACCGTGATCATCAGGGCCTTGACGCGGCCGACCCGGTCGGCGAAGACGCCCGCGATGGCGCCCCCGACCGCGGAGACGACCAGCGTGACCGTGGTGAACAGGCCGGTCTGGCCACTGTTCAGGCCGAAGTACGCGGCAAGCGCGACCATGCTCAGCGGCAGCGTGAAGTAGTCGTAGGAGTCCAGGCCGTAGCCGCCGAACGCGCCGGCGAAGGCGCGGCGGCCGTTCGGACCGAGCGCGCGCAGCCAGGCCAACGCACCGTCGTCGGCGGTCAGTTCATCCCCGTCGGGCTGTGTTCCGGGGGTCAGGGCCTGAGGTGGAGGGGTCGTGCTCATGGGCACCTCGCAGAAGGAGGACGGAGGGTGCTGGGAGTGAGCAGGGCTGTGCGGAAGCCGTCGGCGCCGGGGTGAGCGGTGGCGCCTTGCCGAGAAAGGTAGAGGATCGTTGAACGATCCTTCAATACCCATGTTGTTTCGTTCTTGTATCTGCGGTTGAATTCCGGGCATGGCAGAGCAGATGGCGGGACTGGCCGACGACCGCGCCCTCCTGGGCCGTACGAGCACCGCGGAACGCGTCTCGGACATCCTCAGGAGCCGTATCGCGGAGGGCTATTTCCCGCCGGGCGCGCGGCTCTCGGAGGACAGCATCGGCGGGGCGCTCGGTGTGTCGCGCAACACACTCCGCGAGGCGTTCCGGCTGCTCACCCATGAGCGCCTGCTCGTCCACGAGTTGAACCGGGGCGTCTTCGTCCGGGTCCTGTCCGTCGAGGACGTGGGGGACATCTACCGCACCCGCCGCCTCGTCGAATGCGCCGTCGTACGCGGACTGGGCGAACCGCCGTACGCCCTCGAACAGCTCGCCGGGGCCGTGACGGAGGGGCAGGTGGCATCCGTCGAAGATGACTGGAAAGGAGTGGGTACGGCCAACATCCACTTCCACCGGGAACTCGTCGCCCTCGCCGGCAGCGCCCGCACCGACGAGCTGATGCGCAGCGTCTTCGCCGAACTCCGGCTCGCCTTCCACCTCGTGGACGACCCGAAGGCGCTCCACGAGCCGTACCTCCAGCGCAACCGCCTGATCCTCCAGGCGCTCCAGGCGGGCGACCGCGCCGAGGCCGAGAAACTGCTCGCGGTCTACCTCGACGACTCGCTCGAACGGGTCGTCGACGCGTACCGGCAACGGGTCGGCGAGGACGGCACGGCCGCCGACTGAAGACGGCACGCGCCCGACTGACCCGCACACACGGCTGAGGCGGTAGTCGCTTCTGCGTCGTTTGGGTCGTTGTCAGACCGAGGACCTAGTCTGTGCAGCGTGACTTCGCCTGCATCGACGGACAGCGTTCCGCCCCAGTTCAGCGCGGGGCCGCGCCCCGCCCCGGGCCCGGCCGCCGACGAGGGACTGGCGCGGCGACTGCGCGCGCTCGCCTGCACCGCGCCGCTGCACGACCTCGACGCACGCAAGGCCAACCTCGCGGGCGAGTACTCGGTCTACGGCATGGCGGAAGTGGCCCTCGCCGCCATCGACCTGGTCACCCTCAACATGGACTTCGACACCGGCGCGGACCACGACCAGATAGTGGCCAGGCTCATCCCGCGCATCGCCGCCCAGGCCCCGCAGCGCCCCGTCGTCGAGCACGAGCGCGTGGCCCGCTGGGTCCTGGAGAACCTGATCAACGTCGGCAGCGTCGACCGCGGCTTCCGCACGGTCTACGGCACGTTCGCCCAGGACGGCACGTATGTGCGCCGCGACTACGACTTCAAGCTGATCGAGGAGGTCCCCGGCTACGGCGGCAGCGTCTACCTCCGGACGACCGACGAGGCCGTCAACGTCCTGGTGGGCGCCCTCGACACCGACGTCACCAGTGCGCAGATCGCCGCCGAGGTGAAGCTTGAGGTGCTGATCAGCCGGGGCCGGCTCGCCGACGCGCAGCTCGCCGCGGAGCAGGCCCGGTACCGGACCGTGCAGTACTCGGAGACACTCCGGCGCGCGTTGGACGCCACGCGGCGCAACGTCCGCGCGGTGGACTGGCTCAACGCCGTGCCGGACATGATCGCCGAGGCCCTCGACCACGTCGCCGATCGGTACCGGCACGAGAACGCGATCCTGACCAACATCCGCAAGGCCCGTGACGAGTCCGAGGACGCCGAACAGAAGCGGCGCGCGGCCGAGTTGGTCGACATCGTCAAGGACTGCATCCGGCGGCACACGCAGCTTCAGTCGCGTCTCCTGGAGGCCGGGCCCCTGTTCCGTGCCGAGCAGGACCGGCAGGCCTTCGCCACGCCGATGACGACGTCGGGGATAGACCTCTACGGGCATCTCGTCTCGCCCGTTCTGCCCCTTCCTCTGGAGCAGGCGATCCGGGTCACGGACGCGTTCTTCGCTCGCGGGACCGGGTTGCGTACGCCGGTGTCCGTCCGGGTGGGGGATCTTGTCGACGTACTGCTGACGCCGCCGGCCGAGCGGGAGCATCTCGGTGCGGAGATGCCCGAGCCGGATCTCATCGCCACGCCGGACGACAGTCGGTTCAGCGAGGAGCAGTTGGCGGCGGCCATGGTGTTGCTCGATCTGCCTGCGGACGCGCCCCGGCGGTTGTCGGGGTTGCTGGCTGATGCGCGGCGTCAGGATGCGGAACTTCCTTATCTGGTTGCCCTGTTGGCCGTGCATGCGGCCAGTCCGCCCGTTGGTACGGCTTATCGGCAGGGGGAGCCGAAGTTGTTGTTCGCCGTGGATGACGGGGTTGAGCTGGACGATCCGGAGTTCGGTGGGGCCGATCTGATTGTGGGGATGGCCCTCTTGGACACGGTGGGGATGGCTGCGGGGCGGAGTGAGGCGGCGTGATGGGTCTGTTGTTTTTCGGGTGCGGGTCCGTTGTGGCTGGTCGCACCCACGCGGCGGAGCCGCAAATGTCACAGCCCCGCGTCCCTGGAGGGGCGCTTGACCTCGCCCTCGTTTTCAAGTTCAAGGAGTTGCAGTCGTGAGTGAGCAGGGCGAATGGAGTGAGCCGGAGGCTGCCGCCCCGGCGGTGAGTGCTGCGGTCACGCCCGCCGATGCCGCCGACGCGGCTCGCCTCGTCGCGTTCGGGTTGCAGCCGAAGTTGCAGCCCGCGCGGGATCAGGAGTACGCGGAGTTGCTCCGCCGATACCGCGAGGATTCGCCGTTCGCTCGGCTTGCCGACGCTGTGGCTGCTGGGCTTGGGCTGGTTGTGCTGGAGGTTTCCCCGCGCGCGGGGATGGCCGTAACCGCCGCCGAGGACTCGGTGTTCGCCGTGCGGATGGGGGACTACGCGCGTCGTACGGCCGCCGACTCCGGGGACCGGTTCCTGCACGGGCTGGCCCATCTCGCCGTCGCCGCCATGGCGTTTCCGCGGCCCGAGGATCTCGCCGACGACGGGTACATCGGGCGCGTCACGGTCAACGGGGTCGACGCCTTCGTACGGCAGGCCTGTCGGCGGCTGGAGGAGCGGGCCGACGAGCAGGGCATGAACACCGACCCGGCCACCGACGCGCCCGGCCTGGAGGCCGCCTGGCGGATCTGGGTCAGACGCAGCGCGACCGGAGCCACCAAAGACGCCCGGAGACTGGCCGGTTCGACCACCGGCATCGTCGGCAAGGCCGCCGTCTTCCTCACCGACTCCGGGTTCCTGCAACGCACTGGCGACGACAACGGCGGTACGTATCGCACGACCGCCCGTTATCAGCTCCAGGTGCGTGACATGGCCGGAAGCGCCGCCATGGCCGAGCTGTTGGAGCTGGGCGTCGTCCCCGTCACCGACGGCACCGCGAGCCTGATGCCCGCCGAGGACACCGAGGACCTGGAGCTGGTGGCCGACGCCGGACTGCCGTTCCACTCCTGAGATTCCTCAACTCCCCCCACCTGCCGAAGACTTACGACGAGAGTCCGCCATGTACGAGCTGTCCCGGGTCCGCCTCTACTCCATCGGGCCCGCCGGTGCGCGCTACGCCGACACCGTGCTTGACCTGCGAGGCGTGGGCAAGCCCGTGCCCGATCCCGCGCCCACCCAGGCGGAGTTCTTCGAGGACGAGCCCGTCGGGCCGCCGCGCCGCCCCGCGCCCGCCGGTGTGCTCTTCCTGGAGAACGGCGGCGGCAAGTCCGTCCTGCTCAAGCTGATCTTCTCCGTGATGCTGCCCGGTCACCGCAACACGCTCGGCGGCGCCAGCTCCGGTGTGCTGCGCAAGTTCCTCCTCGCGGACGACTGCGGCCATGTCGCCCTGGAGTGGCAGCACACGCTGACCGGCGAGTGCGTGGTGGTCGGCAAGGTCAGCGAGTGGCGGGGGCGTCAAGTCTCCAACGACCCGCGGAAGTTCGCCGAGGCCTGGTACTCGTTCCGGCCCGGGCCGGGGCTGAGCCTGGACAACCTCCCCGTCGCCGAGGCCACTTCCGTACGGCCGCCCGTCGAGGGCGCGTCCGGCGCGCAGGGCCGGCGGCGCACCATGAAGGGCTTCCGGGACGCCATCACCGAGGCGGGCAAGGCGTATCCGCACCTCGAAGTGCATTGGGAGGAGATCCACGACCGCTGGATCGAGCACCTCGGCGACCTCGGCCTCGACCCCGAACTCTTCCGCTACCAGCGGGAGATGAACGCCGACGAGGGCGAGGCCGCCGGTCTCTTCGCCGTCAAGAAGGACTCCGACTTCACCGACCTGCTGCTGCGCGCGGTCACCGACACCCGGGACACCGACGGGCTCGCCGACCTGGTCGGCGGCTTCGGCAACAAGCTGGGGCGGCGGGCCGAACTGATCGCCGAGCGGGACTTCACGGCCGGTTCCGTGGACCTGCTCGGCCGCATCGTCGAGGCCGCCGAGGCGCGGGCACGCGCGCGTGACATCCACGCCGGCGCCGAGCGCCGTACACGTACTTTGGCGCGCCGGCTGTCCGCGCGGGGCGCGCAGGAGCGGGTGCGGGCCGCCGACCTCGCCCAGCGGGTCACCGCCGCCGCGTACGCCGTCACGCACGCCGAGGGGGCGCGGGAGCGCAGCGCGCTGATCGCCGCCGAACTGGCTTACCGGCACGCCTCGTTGGCGCTCGCCACGATGGAGAAGTCCGCCGCCGCGCAGAAGCGCGAGCTGGCCGACGCCCGCACGCTGCACGCCGCCTGGCAGGCCGCCGAGGCGGTGCTACGGCACCGTGCCGCCGCCGACCGCTCCGCGCGCGTGGCCGTCGCCATCCGCGAGGCCGAGCGGGACGCCGCACCGGCGCTCGCCGCCCGCGCCAAGGCCGCCGTCGATCTCGTCAAGGCCCTGCACGAGGCCGCCGAGAGCGCCGAGAACCTCGCCAACGAGGGCGAGGAGCGCTCCGCCGCGCTCCAGGAGGTCGGCGAGACCTCGCACCGGGACGCGACCTCCGCCGCCACCGAGGCGCAGCGCGCCCGCAGCGAGGTCGGGCATCTGCGGCAGCGCCTGTCCGAGGTCGAGCAGGAGACCGCCGAGGCGGTGCGCGCCGGTTGGCTCGACGACAGCGCCCCCGACGCCGACCCGGCCCGTGCCGCCCTCGCCGCGAGCGACGCCGAGAAGACCGCCGTGGCCTCCTGGGACACCGCGCGCGAGGCGTCCCGCCGGGCCTCCGAGCACGCCCGCGAAGCGGCTTCCGCCGAGTCCCGCGCGGAGTTGACGGCGGCCCGCGCGTCCGACGCGGCCACCGCCGCCGAGCGGACCTACGACGCGGAGCGGCGCCTCGCGGAGGGACTGGCGGGGGAGGAGCGGCTCGCGGAGCTGCTCAGCTTGCCTGGTGCTGGTGCTGGTGCTGGTGCTGGTGCTGGTGCCGGTGGCGGTGGCGCTGCGGGCGGTAGCGGTGGTGTGCCGGTGCCGCGTGGTGCGGGCGGTGAGCGTGCGTCTGACGGGGCGGCGACGGGGCAGGGTGATGCCGGGGTCGCAGGCGGCGCGGGCTCGCGCTCGGGTGCCTCTGATGACGCTGATGGTGCCGAGTCGGACGCGCGGACCGGCGCCTCAGCCAACACCGCTTCAGCCAACAGCCTTGCCGCAAGCGGCCGTTCCGCCGCTAACGCCTCCTCGGTGGCCCACCTCGGTGCCGCCAAGCCCGCCCGCCCCCTCGCCGAAGGCCCCCTCACCCCCGAGGAACTCGACCGCTTCGCCGACGAGTTGCGCGAGCTGCTCGACGACGGGGTCTCCTCGTCCGAGCGACAGCTCTTCGACCTGCGCACCGCCGCCGCCGACGATGCCCGCATCCTCGGGGCACTCGGTGACGGCGGGCTGCTGCCGCCCGGCCCGGACGTGCTGGCCACCGTCGAGTACCTCGGCGAGCACGGCATCCCGGCCCTGCCCGGCTGGCGTTACCTCGCCCAGGCCGTCGACCCCACCGACCACGCGCGCGTGCTCGCCGCCCGGCCCGAACTGGTCGACGGCGTGATCATCACGGACCCGGACACGCACGCGCGTGCCCGTGAGGCACTGAACGACGCGGCCCTGCTGCCCCGGTCCGCCGTAGCGGTCGGTACGGCAGCCGCCCTGCTCGCCCCGACTCCGGCGCCCGACGCGCAGACCAGTGACGTCTTCCTCGTACCGCCGAACCCGGCCATGCACGACGAGCACGCCGCCGACGAGGAGCGGCAGGCGCTGCGCGCGCGGGCGGGGCAGCGGGACGAGGAGATCCGTACGCTCGCCGCACGGCTCGGCAAGGACCGGGAGCTGGCGGCTCGGCTCGCGTCCTGGCGCACCGGCTGCCCGAGCGGGCGCCTGGTCGAACTGGCGCAGGCAGCGCAGGACACGCGTGCGTTCGCCGAGGAGGCCGAGGCCGAGCTCGCCGAGGCGCGGACCGTGCGGGCCGAGGCCGACGAAGCCGCCGCCGAGGCCGCCCAGGTGCGCGACGAACGGCAGGAGGCCGCGCAGAAGGCCCGGCGGGCCGCCGACGCCCTCGCCGGACTCGCCTTCCGGCTGCGGGAACGCGCGGGCTGGCAGGTCAAACTGCGTGAACTCGCCGACGAGGCAGCCGAGTCGGAGGCCCGCGCCCAGTCCTGCCTGGAGCGCGCCCGCGCCGCCGACGAGGACCGCCGCGCCGCCCAGCGCGCCGCCGACGACGCCCGCCGCACGGCCCGTGCGCTGCGCGCCGAGCGCTCCGAGATCGCGGGCGCCCCCGACGACGTACCGGAAGACGACCCGGACGCACCCAAGCCCGCGCTGCCCGCCCTCCGTGAGGCCTACCGGGCCGCCTCGCAGCTCTACGAGAAGGTCGGCGTCGGCGCCGATCTGCGGGCCGAGCAGGCGCGGGCGGAGAGCGACGAGAGCGCGGCGATCGCCGAGTTGGACCGGGTCAGCAACAAGGTCCGCACGCGCGCGGCGCAGTTGCTCCAGTCACCCGACGGCTCCGACGGGCCCTCCCGGCAGGCCGCCGCGGCACGTGCCGAGGAACTGGTGCAGCTGCTGGAGACCCGGGTGTCGACCGCGAGCGAGCAGCTCGGGCGGCTGCGCGGCGAGGCCGAGCGGCACGCGCCCGAGGACGGCGAGGCGCACACCGAGCTGGCCGAGGAACTGGTCCCGCGCGACGCCGAGCACGCCCAGGCGCTGCTGCGCACGGCGACGGCCGAACTCGGCTCCCGCACCGACGCGTTGGGCCAGGCCCGCGAGGCGCACGCCGAACTCCTCGACGCCCACCGCGCCGCCGAGGACGGGGCCGGCGGCTTCGACGAGACCGCCGCGATGCTCCGGGACCTGATGCGCGAGCACTCGTCGGACGAGGAGCAGGAGGAGCCCGAGCCGTACCCGGGCAGCGTGGAGGAGGCCCGGCACTCAGCCGCCGAGGCCCGCCGCTCGCTGCGCGGCTGCGCCGCCGACCTGTCCGCCGCCGAGAGCGCCGTACGCGAGGCGAGCGATGTGCTCGTGCGGCACGCCAACTCCACGCGCTACGAGCAGGTACGCACCCCCGCGCGGCAGCAGATCCGTGAGCTGCCCGCGTCCGCGCTGCCTGAGCACGCGCAGAAGTGGGCCGATGCCTTCGCGCCCCGACTCCGGGTCCTTACCGACGAGTTGGCGCAATTGGAGCGCAACCGCGACTCGATCGTGGACCGGCTCCGCGGGCTCGTCGAGTCGGCGCTGGCGACCCTGCGCTCCGCGCAGCGGCTGTCCCGGCTGCCCGAGGGGCTCGGCGAGTGGTCCGGGCAGGAGTTCCTGCGCATCCGCTTCGAGGAGCCCGACCAGGCCACGCTCACCGAGCGGCTCGGTGTGGTCGTCGACGAGGCGACCCGGGCCGCCGTGAAGAAGAACTCCGACATGCGGCGCGACGGAATGTCCCTGCTGCTGAGGGGAGTTGGGGCAGCCCTTGAACCCAAGGGTGTCGCCGTCGAGATCCTCAAGCCGGACGCCGTCCTGCGTGCCGAGCGGGTGCCCGTCGGGCAGATGGGCGACGTGTTCTCCGGCGGTCAGCTGCTCACGGCGGCCATCGCCCTGTACTGCACGATGGCCGCGCTGCGCTCCAACGACCGGGGCCGCGACAAGCACCGGCACGCCGGCACGCTCTTCCTCGACAACCCCATCGGGCGGGCCAACGCGACGTACCTGCTGGAGTTGCAGCGTGCCGTGTCCGACGCGCTCGGTGTCCAACTCCTGTACACCACCGGCCTGTTCGACACGACGGCACTGGCCGAGTTCCCGCTGGTGATCCGGCTGCGCAACGACGCCGACCTGCGGGCGGGCCTGAAATACATCAGCGTGGAGGAGCACCTCCGGCCGGGCCTGCCGCAGCAGGCCCAAGCCGGAGAGGGAGAGTCGGTGCACAGCGAGATCACCGCGACCCGGATGTTCAAGCGTCCGGCGCCGACCGCTCCGTAGACGGACGTCATCCGCGGGCGAACGCCATCCGTGCGCGGATCTCAGGAGTGCGACAGCTGCCCGGCGCCGCTCTTGCGGGCTATCCGCTCCTGCGCCCGCTCACTGGACCGCGCCTGACGTTGGGCCCGACGCCGCTCGCGGCGGAGGGCCCTTGCCGTGCTGCTGGGCTCGGAGACCACGCCATTGCGCTGGTTCCACATCTGGCGCGTCACCCATACGTCGAGGGCGCCCCAGGTGGCCACCACCGTGCTGACCACGCTGCTGATCACCATCGGGAACGCCAGCCAGGACCCGGCCATCGTGCACAGGAAGGCCACCGTCGCCTGGATCAGCGTCACGGCGATGATGAGCACCGCCCGCACGGCCGCCGTACGCACCGGATCGGGCAGCCGGCGCCGACGCGCGGGCTCCTCGATCCACAACGGCCGGTAGTACTCCTGCTGTTGCCCCGTCGATCGAGCCGGGCGCGGCTCGTCGAAGTCCGCCGCGGCCGGCTCGCCCGAGGCCCTCGGAGCCTCGCCGCCACCCGTCGCCCTGCCACCGTCCGCCGGAATGTCGCGATCCGGTGCCTCACGGCGCCGCTGCACCGTCGACCGCGCCGCCACGCCGTCCTCAAGCGCCTCTTGCCGCTCCGCCGTGCCCATCAACGTGTCCTCCCCACCGCCGGTACACCACTCGCCCGGAGCCCGAAGACTCCGCTCCCCAGTGGGTGCCCGGCTTGCGCTGTTTTACGCCGCACGGTTGCGGATGCGGCTCGTGTGGCCGGTTCCGCCCCCACGTCCCGTAGAGAAAGACGAACAACTTGCCACGAAGATTCCCAACGGACGAAAAATTCCGGCCAACTGGCCAAGTGAACCGATCGGATGGGGTGTGGTGATCCGGGGGATATCGGGGCGGCAATCTCCCGCAATGCCCTGACAACTCCCCATGTCTCGTTGCTGTTGCGGACGTTCACGCCCCGGACAGCTCTTCGAGTTACCTCTGTGTCAGTAGTAGGCTCGCGCCGTTTGTTGACGTACATGTGTACCCCCGGTCGGCGGGGGTCCAGCTGGGGGAGGCCATGCGCTTTCGCGGGAAGTCCATCCGCCGGAAGATCGTGGCGCTCCTTCTCGTGCCGCTCGTGTCCCTGACCGCGATCTGGGCGTTCGCCACGTTCCTCACCGGCCGGGCGGCCGGAGACCTGTTCAACGTGTCGTCGGTCGTCGAGAAGATCGGCTATCCCACCGAGGACACGGTCCGCGTCATCCAGCAGGAACGCCGGCAGTCGCTCGTCTATCTCGCCGACCCGCGCGCCGCCGACGGGCTCACGGATCTCAAGCGCAGCCGCGCCGCGACCGACGCGGCCGTCGCCAAGATCCGCAAGAACGCACAGAACCCGGACGTGCGCGACGCGATGGGGCAGGCCACCGACAGCCGCGTCGCCGCGGTCCTCGACGCCTTCGACGGCCTCCAGTCCCTGCGGCGCAGCGTCGAGGACGGCACCGTCAACCGTGGCCAGGCCCTCGGCCTCTACAACCACCTGGTCGACCCGTGCTACGTGCTGCTGTCCAACCTCCACGTCGTCGACAACGTCGAGATGGACAAGCAGTACCGCGCCCTCGTCAACCTCGCCCGCGCCCGCGAGTTCCTCTCCCGTGAGGACGCTCTGCTCGGCTCATCCCTGATCGTCGGCAAGCTCACCCGGGACGAGACCCGCGACATCTCCGACCTGGTCGCCCAGCGCACCCTGATGTACGACGTCAACCTGCCGCTGCTGCCCTCCGCGGAGCGCGGCCACTTCGAACGCTTCTGGAAGAACGCGGCCAGCGCCCCGCTGCGCGTGGCCGAACAGGCCGCCTCCTCCACCACGTCCGGTACGCCCGCCAACGTCACCGCACAGACCTGGAACACCGCGGCCGGTGCCGTGCTGGCCAAGCTCGGCACCCTCGACGACCAGGCCAACGACCGCTACCAGGACCGCGTTCGCCCGGTCGCGATGAGCGTCATCCTCAAGGCGGCCGTAGCCGGTGTCCTCGGACTGATCGCCCTCCTGTTCTCGCTCTTCCTGTCGGTGCGCATCGGCCGCGGCCTCATCCGCGACCTGCGCCAACTGCGCCTGGACGCCCATGAGGCGTCCGGCGTCCGGCTGCCCAGCGTGATGCGCCGGCTGTCCGTCGGCGAAGTGGTCGACGTGGAGACCGAGGTCCCGCGCCTGGAGTACGACCGGAACGAGATCGGCGACGTCGGCCAGGCCCTCAACACCCTGCAGCGCGCCGCTGTCGAGGCCGCCGTCAAGCAGGCCGAACTGCGGTCGGGTGTCTCCGAGGTGTTCGTCAACCTCGCCCGGCGCAGCCAGGTCCTGCTGCACAAGCAGCTCACCCTGCTCGACACCATGGAGCGCAGGACCGAGGACACCGACGAACTCGCCGACCTGTTCCGCCTCGACCACCTGACGACCCGTATGCGCCGCCACGCCGAGGGCCTGGTGATCCTCTCCGGGGCCGCACCGTCGCGGCAGTGGCGCAAGCCGGTCCAGCTCATGGACATCGTCCGCGCGGCCGTCGCCGAGGTCGAGGACTACGAGCGCATCGAGGTCCGACGGCTGCCGCGCATCGCCGTCACCGGCCCCGCCGTGGCCGACCTCACCCACCTGGTGGCCGAACTCCTGGAGAACGCCACGGTGTTCTCCCCGCCGCACACCGCCGTCCAGGTCGTCGGGGAGCGGGTCGCGAACGGCTTCACCCTGGAGATCCACGACCGCGGCCTCGGCATGGCGGCCGACGCGCTCCTGGACGCCAACCTCCGGCTCGCCGAGACACCGGAGTTCGAACTCTCCGACACCGACCGCCTCGGCCTCTTCGTGGTCAGCCGGCTCGCCCAGCGGCAGAACGTCCGTGTCTCGCTCCAGCCCTCCCCGTACGGCGGCACCACCGCGGTCGTGTTCATCCCTGACGCCCTGCTGAGCGACGAGGTCCCGGACACCAACGGCATCGGCTTCCGCCTCGACCGGCCCCGGCCGACGAAGGAGGCCGAGCTGGAGGAGAGCCGCCGCTCCGCGCTCTCCCAGGTGCCCGTGAAACTCCCCGGCCTGCCGCCCGCTCTTCTGGACGGCCCGGTCGAACTGGAAGCCCCCGTCGACCTGGACGCCCTCGAAGGCTTCCCCGACGGACTCGACGAGGAGGACGGCGAGCGCGGCGGGATCTTCCGCCCCCGCCGCGCCTCCACCCACCGGGACGACCTCGCCCCCGTCCGCCCCGTGGAGCAGCATCAGCAGGTCGCCGAGGCCGATACGGACGGCCACCGCAGCGACCCGCTTCCGCTGCCCCGACGCCGTACGCCGAAGCTGGTCAGCTCGCACGGACGCCCGGTCGTCGAGCAGCGCTCCCGACGCGAGATCGGGGACTCCGTAGAGGCCGATTTCGGCGGTCCTTCCACGGCCCCGAGCCTGGGCGGACCGGAGGCGGACGGCCCCGCACCCCTTCCGGCCCGGCGACGCGGTGACACGCCGCTACGCCGCCGTACCGACGTGCCGGGCGGTCGCGCCGACTCCGCGCAGCCCCCCGCTTCCCCGGGACGCGGCCTCGGCGAGCCGCCCGAGACGCCCGCCCTCCCCAGGCGCACCAGGCGTGCCGAGATCGCGGCCGGTGCCCCGGACTCCGACACCCCGTCGAACACCGGAGCTTTGCCCAGACGCGTACGCCAGGCCAATCTGGCCCCGCAGCTGAAAAAGGACCCCGACCGGCGCGCCGCGAGCCCGGCGGAGGTCGCCGAACGCGACGCCGACGAGGTGCGCAGCCGTATGGCATCGCTCCAGCGCGGCTGGCAGCGCGGCCGCGAGGAGAACGCCGAGGGCGACGACGCCCAAGGCGGCACAGCACAAGGAACTAAGGGGGACGGTCGATGACCGCACCAGAGGCGACCGGCCACAGCACCGACCAACGCGGGCTGAACTGGCTGCTCGACGACCTCGTCGAGCGCGTCGCCAGCATCCGCAAGGCCATCGTGCTCTCCGGCGACGGCCTCGCCACCGGCGTGTCCCAGGACCTGACCCGCGAGGACAGCGAACACCTGGCCGCCGTGGCCTCCGGCTTCCACAGCCTCGCCAAGGGCGTCGGCCGCCACTTCGAGGCGGGCAGCGTCCGGCAGACGGTCGTCGAACTCGACGAGGCCTTCCTGTTCGTGACGGCCGCGGGCGACGGCAGCTGCCTCGCCGTCCTCGCGGACGCCGACTCGGACGTCGGACAGGTCGCCTACGAGATGACACTGCTCGTGAAGCGGGTCGGTGTGCATCTGGGGGCCGCTCCGCGCACCGACCTGTCCTCCGGCGGGTAGTGGAATGACATGAGCGGAGACGGTCAGGGAAGAAGCCACTGGTTCGACGACGAGGCCGGACCGGTCGTCCGCCCGTACGCGATGACGCGCGGCCGCACCACCAGCGCGGCCCAGCACCGCCTCGACCTCATCGCGGTGGTGATCGCCGAGTCCCAGGAGGACGACTCGGAAGCGGACCAGACGCTGTCCCCGGAGCACGTGGACATCGTCGGTCTCTGTCGTGACGCCCCGCAGTCGGTCGCCGAACTCGCCGCCGAACTCGACCTGCCCATCGGAGTGATACGGGTCCTCATCGGGGACCTCGTGGACGGAGAACTCGTCCATGTGTCGCGTCCCGTGCCCCCCGCCGAACTGGTGGACGAGAGTATTCTGCGCGACGTGATCTCCGGCCTCCGGGCCCTGTGAGCGGCACGAGCCGCCGCCCCCCCTAACCTCATCAAGCAGGAGAAAAGACCGATGATCTTCGGGCGTTCTGAGCGAGGCAAGCCTCCGGTCGAGCCCGTCACGCTCAAGATCCTGGTGGCCGGCGGTTTCGGCGTGGGCAAGACCACCCTCGTCGGCGCGGTCAGCGAGATCAGGCCGCTGCGCACGGAGGAACTGCTCACCGAGGCAGGGCGTCCGGTCGACGACACCAGCGGGGTGGAGGGCAAGCACACCACCACCGTGGCCATGGACTTCGGGCGCATCACCCTGCGCGAGGACCTGGTGCTGTACCTCTTCGGTACGCCGGGCCAGGAGCGGTTCTGGTTCATGTGGGACGAGTTGTCCGAGGGTTCCCTGGGCGCCGTCGTGCTCGCCGACACCCGCCGCCTGGAGGACTGCTTCGCAGCCCTCGACTACTTCGAGCGGCGCTCCATACCCTTCGTCGTCGGCGTCAACTGCTTCGAGGGCGCCGACCGTTACCCCGTGGACGCCGTGCGCCAGGCCCTCGACCTCGACGAGGACGTACCGCTCATGCTCTGTGACGCCCGCGACCGGTCGTCGGTCAAGGAGGTCCTCATCGAGGTCGTCCAGCATGCGATGGCCTACGGCGCGAAGCGCCGCCAGAGCGTCACCAGCTGAGGCGCGGGCGCGACCCGTACCCCCGCCGACCGGGGTACGGGCCGCAGCCGGTGCGATCCGACGGCACGCGCGTGCCGGGTGGAACAACGGCCACGCGTGCGTGCCTAGTTGTCGCCCTCCTCCTCCCAGCCGAAGCTCTTCTCCACCGCCTTGCGCCAGTTGTGGTACTCGCGGTCCCGCACCGAGGACTCCATGGACGGCGTCCACTCGACGTCCTTCTGCCAGTGCGACTTGAGCTCGTCCAGGTCGTTCCACACCCCGGTGGCGAGCCCGGCCGCATAGGCGGCTCCCAGGCAGGTCGTCTCGGAGACCTTGGGCCGGATCACCGGCACCCCGAGGACGTCCGCCTGGTGCTGCATCAGGAGGTTGTTCTTGGTCATGCCGCCGTCCACCTTCAGAGTGGTGATCTGCACCCCGGAGTCCTGGAACATGGCGTCCACGACCTCCCGCGTCTGCCAGCTCGTCGCCTCCAGCACCGCGCGCGCGAGGTGCGCCTTCGTGACGTAGCGGGTCAGCCCGGTGACGACTCCGCGCGCGTCCGAGCGCCAGTAGGGGGCGAACAGGCCGGAGAACGCGGGCACGATGTACGCGCCGCCGTTGTCGTCCACACTCGCGGCGAGGGTCTCGATCTCGTCGGCGTTGCGGATGATGCCGAGTTGGTCGCGGAACCACTGGACGAGCGCGCCCGTTATGGCGATCGACCCCTCCAGGCAGTAGACCGGCGCCTCACTGCCGATCTTGTAGCCCATCGTCGTGAGGAGCCCGTTCTTCGAAGGCACCGGCCGGTTCCCGGTGTTGAGCAGCAGGAAGCTGCCCGTGCCGTAGGTGTTCTTGGCCGTGCCCACGTCGTAGCAGGCCTGCCCGAACACGGCCGCCTGCTGGTCGCCCAGCGCCGACGCCACGGGCACGCCCGCGAGTTGGCCGACCGCGGTGCCGTAGACCTCGGCGGAGGACTTGATCTCGGGGAGGATCGCCTCGGGGACGTTCATCGCGGAGAGGATGGCCGGGTCCCACTGGAGGGTCTCCAGGTTCATCAGCATGGTGCGCCCGGCGTTCGTCACGTCGGTGACGTGTTTTCCGCCGTCGGTGCCGCCAGTGAGGTTCCAGATCAGCCAGGAGTCGATCGTGCCGAAGGCGATCTCGCCGCGCTCGGCACGGTCCCTGAGGCCCGGTACGTTGTCGAGCAGCCAGGCCGCCTTGGGGCCGGAGAAGTAGCTGGCGAGCGGCAGTCCGGTCTGTTCGCGGAAGCGGTCCGGCCCGTCCGAACCGCCCAGTTGCTTGCACAGGGCCGCGGTGCGGGTGTCCTGCCACACGATGGCGTTGTGCACGGGTTTGCCGGTGGCGCGGTCCCAGAGGACCGTCGTCTCCCGCTGGTTGGTGATGCCGAGCGCGCTCAACTGGTCGGCGCGCAGTCCCGCCTTGGCGATCGCCCCGGCGACCACCGCCTGCACCTTGGACCAGATCTCGGTGGCGTCGTGCTCCACCCAGCCCGGCTTGGGGAAGATCTGGCGGTGCTCACGCTGGTCGACGGCGACGATCGCGCCGTCCTGGTTGAAGACGATGCAGCGGCTGGAGGTGGTGCCCTGGTCGATTGCGGCGACGAACCTGTCCGTCATGACGACCCCTTTGTCGTGTCCCTCGGATCCTCCGGAGGACTGGTCCCGTCCTTCGGAGGGCTGCTCTCGGAAGACTGATCGAACACTGCTGTCAGAAGGCTGCGTTGAAGATGACTCCGGCGAGCGCCCCGCCGATCAGCGGTCCCACCACCGGGATCCACGCGTAACTCCAGTCCGAGGTGCCCTTGTTCGGGATCGGGAGCAGCGAGTGGACGATGCGCGGGCCCAGGTCGCGGGCCGGGTTGATGGCGTACCCGGTGGGACCGCCCAGCGACAGACCGATGCCGACCACCAGGAAGGAGACGACCAGCACCGCCGTGCCGGACGTACCGAGTCCCTTGGTGAGCCCGAAGGCCAGGATCGGCAGCACCAGTGCGATCGTCGCGATGATCTCCGTCATCAGGTTCGCCACGACATTGCGGATCGTGGGCGTGGTGGAGAAGATCCCGAGCGTCGGCTGGGCCATCTCCTCCTCGGCGTTGGCCTGGAACTGCGCGTAGTAGACCAGCCAGCACAGCACCGCGCCGAGCATGGCGCCGACCATCTGGCCCGCGATGTAGAGCGGGACCTTGTCCCACTTCCCGGTGTCGATGGCGATGCCGATCGTCACGGCCGGATTGAGCTGCCCGCCGGACAGCGGCGCTGCGGTGTACGCCCCGGCCATCACGCCGAAGCCCCATCCGAAGGCGATGACGATCCAGCCGGAGTTCTGTGCCTTGGAGTAGTTCAGTACGACGGCGGCGACCACGCCGGCGCCGAAGAGGATCAGTATCGCGGTGCCGATGACCTCACCGAGGAATATGTCTCCATTGCTCATGGCGGCTCCTAGGCCCTCGCCCGGGACGGTCGGCCCCGGTCCTCCGTGCAGGGTGCGGTTCCCTTGGCGACTTCAGCCGAAGGCAGGGAGGGTCCCGAGCCCCGCCCGGCGTCCGTGACGAGCGTGCCGTCGCAGCCGAATCGCCCGTGGGAGTGGGCCTGAGCGCAGGCGGAGCCCGCGCGGCGCAGTGCCTGGTACGCCGAGAATGTACGGCGATGTCGACCGACACCGGGAAGTGTTCACCGGTGCCTGAGGAGCGTCAAGGTCGCGGACGGCAACGGTGACACCCGCCCTGACGGCCCCTCAAGCCCCGTAGGACGCCTCCGGGCCGCGCTCAGCGCCCGGGGGACTCCGCCGCCGTGCGGCGGTCCTGTGCGGGCGGCACATGCGATCCGCGCAGGATCTCGTACTCGGCCGATTCCGCCCGGCCCAGCACCCAACTCGTGCCGTCCAGCGCCTTCGCCGCCTTCTTGAGCGGTGCCAGACACGCGGCCGCCTGCCGGTGGCCGGTCACGCTGCCCGGCACGCACAGGACGGTGGCCAAGGACAGCGTCACGGTCCTGCCGCCCGCCGCCCAGGGCACGTCGAGCACGGCGGCGGCCAGCGCACGCAGCCCCTCCGGATCGGTGAGCACCAGGAAGTCGTCCCCGCCGATGTGCCCCACGCGCGTGTGCCCGTTCGCCGCCGGCTGCAGCGCCCGCCCCACCGAGCGGATCAGCTCGTCGCCCGCCGCGAAACCGGCCCCGTCGTTGACCTGCTTGAAGTGGTCGACATCCAGCCAACTCAGCGCGAACGCCCGCCCGTCCGCGATCCGCCGGTCCACCTCACCGGTGATCGCGTCCGAACCGGGCAGTCTGGTCAGCGGGTTGAGGCCCGCGGCCTCCTCCACCCGGGTCTCGGCCAGCGTCCGCACCAGATCCGCGAGTCGTACGACGCCGACACACCGGCCTTACCGGTCGACCACCGCCACATCGTCCGACGTACGGTCCCGGTCGCCGACCGCGACCACGTCCAGGACCTCCCAGGCGGTCGCGTCGACGCCGACCGTCCGGGGCACGTCGCCGAGCCTGGCGGCGGGCCGGTCGGCGTACAGGGCGTGGCCGTAGCGCCCCGATATCGACAGCAGGAAGCGCGACCGGTGCACCGACCGGACCGGCACGCCGTCCCGGTCCACGAGCACCACCCCGGACACGTCAGGGGAGCCGGTCAGCAGCGCCCGCACCTGCCCGGCGGACGCCGTGTCGGGCAGCAGCGCGGCCGGCCGGACGAACTCCCGCACCCAGGGCCCCGACGGAGGTGTCGTCGCGAGACCGGGGGCGCGGGGTGGAACGTATACGTCCACCGCGGGAACCCGTGTCGCCGGCGCGAACAACTCGCCCTGCGCCAGCTGTACCCCGGCCGACCGCGCCGTCGCGCACTGCGCCTCGGTCTCGACGCCCTCCACGGACAGCAGGGCGCCCAGCTGCTCGCACAGGGTCCGCATCGCCCGCATCGCGGCCGGTCGCTCCAGCAGCGACGCGTCGAGTTTCACCAGGTCGGGCGCGAGGTCCGTGAGCAGCCGCAGGGGTACGTCACCGTCGCCGACGCCGTCGACGCAGATCCGGAACCCCTGGCCGCGCAGCTCGGACACCGCCTCCAGGAGCGCCCGTTGGGGCACGTGCGTGTACGGCGGGCCGATGTCGACCGTGACTTCCCACGGGAGCCGTCCCGCCTCGCGCACCGCGCTGTGCAGCGGGGTGAGCCCGCCGAGGTCGGCGAGGGTGCCGGCGAACACGTTGATGTGCAGCGGCAGCAGCGTCTCCTTGCGCGCGGCGGCGCGGACCGCCAACACGGCCAGCCTGCCGTCGAGTTCGGGGTCGCGGCGGGCCTCGGCCAGGATGTCCCCGGTCTCCGGGCGGACGAGGATCTCCAGCCCCGCGACCCCACCGGTGGTCAGATTGACCACCGGTTGGAATGCGAAGCTGAGAGTGTCCGTCGAGGAGCGCACGGCAGCATGATGACGCCACCGGCGTACCCCCAGGCCCAGTTCATAAGACGTTCACGCAGCCTCGCGGGCTGATCACACGCGTTCGTGACGCGCCGTCGGTCACCGCACGGCGAGCACCGCCGACCCGTGCCCGAACAGCCCCTGGTTCGCGGTGAGTCCCACCCGCGCGCCCGTGACCTGCCGGTCGCCCGCGTCGCCTCTCAACTGCCAGGTCAGCTCGCAGACCTGGGCGATCGCCTGCGCCGGAACCGCCTCCCCGAAGGAGGCCAGTCCGCCGCTCGCGTTCACCGGTATGCGCCCGCCCAGGGCCGTCGCGCCCTCGCGGAGCAGCTTGGCGCCCTCGCCCTCGCCGCACAGCCCCAGGTCCTCGTACCACTGCAACTCCAGGGCGGTGGACAGGTCGTACACCTCGGCCAGGGAGAGCTCCTCAGGGCCGACGCCCGCCTCCTCGTAGGCCGCGCGCGCGATCGACGCCCGGAAGGTCTCGTCGGGCGGTGCCACCGCCGCCGCGGAGTCCGTGGCGATGTCCGGGAGGTCCAGCACCGTGTTCGGATAGCGCGGCGTCACCGTGGACACGGCCCGGATCCGCACCGGGTCCGCCGCCCCGTGCCGGCGCGCGAACTCCATGCTGGACAGCACCAGGGCGGCCCCGCCGTCCGAGGTGGCGCAGATGTCCAGCAGCCGCAGCGGATCGGCGACCACCGCGGAGGCGGCGACCTCCTCGGCGGAGACCCGCTTGCGGTAACGCGCGTACGGATTCAGCGCACCCAGGGCGGCGTTCTTCACCTTGACCTGGGCGAAGTCCTCCGGGGTGTCTCCGTAGAGGGCCATCCGCCGGCGCGCGTACAGCCCGAAGTACGTCGGATTCGTCGCCCCGAGGACCCGGAAGCGCAGCCAGTCCGGATCGTCGTGCCGCTCCCCGCCGGCCGGCCGGAAGAACCCCTTGGGCGCGGCATCGGCGCCCACGACCAGCACCACGTCCGCGAGCCCCGAAAGGATCTGCGCCCGCGCCGCGTTGACGGCCTGCGCCCCGGACGCGCACGCCGCGTACACGCTCGCCACCCGGGCGCCCTGCCAGCCCAGCGCCTTCGCGAACGTCGCGCCGGCCACATACCCGGGGTATCCGCCACGCACCGTGTCCGCGCCGACGATCGAGCCGACGTCCCGCCACTCCAGCCCGGCGTCGGTGAGCGCCGCCCGCGCTGCCGCCGTCCCGTACTCGACGAAACCGCGCCCCCACTTCCCCCAGGGGTGCATGCCCGCGCCGAGCACTGCCACGTCCGCCGTCATGCCGTCACCCCCGTGGGCCGCCAGTGCCAGGTCGTCCAGGTCGTCTCCGCATCCTCGCTCAGCACACCGGGGACGACCTCCACCTCCATGCCCACCGTCAGATTGGCGACAGTGATCCCGGGAACCGCCTGTCCCAGCACCACGATCCGCTCGGACTCCAGCTCCACAGCGATCAACGCGTACGGCTCCCACGGAAGTTCCGGATCGCTCACATACGGTGACGGTGGCCGGTACCGGCTGTCCGTGTAAGACCAGATACGGCCGCGCCGCGACAGCGGGACCTCGGCCAGCTCGCCGCCCCGGCAGGCCGGATTGCGGCAGTGGCCGTCCTCACGGGGGAAGAAGACCGAGGCACACGCCGAGCAGCGCGTGCCGAGCAGCCGGAAGTCGTCCCCGTCCCCGGTGAACCAATCGGTGACCACAGGTGTGCGTGTCCGCGACAACGTCCCTCCACAGCACTGGATCTGACGGAACGTCAGAAGTGTGCCACGGGCAACGGAAAATGAGCAGGGCGTTTCGGTGAACCATCGAGCCACTTACGGCGTCGTGATACCGGGAGGGACGGCCGGGGCCCACGGGGGTGGTTCCGGCCGTTTCCCGTTCACGCGCGCAGCCCCCGGAAAGACGCCCTCCGCTTGATCGGATACAGTCCGCCGGGTGTCCGAAACTCAAGCCTCCGTCCCCAACTCCGGGCCGAACAGCCACTGTTCGAGCTGCGGATCGCCCTACGGAGAGGGCGTCTCCGGCTGGCCACGCACCTGCCCGGCCTGCGGCACCGTCGCGTACCGCAACCCGCTGCCCGTAGCCGTCGCACTCCAGCCCGTGTACGACACGAAGGGCACCGCCCTGGTCGTCATCACCCGAACCGTGTCCCCCGCGCGCGGAGGCGTCGCCCTGCCGGGCGGTTACGTCGACGACCGCGAGGACTGGCGACAGGCCCTCGTCCGCGAACTCAGGGAGGAGACGGGCATCGAGGCCGCGAGCCGCGACGTACGGCTCGTCGACGCCATCAGCTCGCCCGACGGGCATCTCCTGCTCTTCGGGGTCCTCCCCGAGCGCCCGGTCGAGGGGCTGCCCAAGTCCGTCGCCACCGACGAGACGGAGGGCTGGCACCTCCTGCGCAGGCCGGAGGAGCTCGCCTTCCCGCTGCACTCCGTGGCCGTCAAGGCATGGTTCGAAGGCCGGTACATCTGAGGTCAGCTCGCACCGAGCCCGCGCACCCGCACCGGGTAGGACGGCGCGCTCACGCCGTCGTCCAACTCCCGCTCCACGACCACCCGCCGGCCCTCCCAGCGGGCGACGTACCGCTCGATCTCCGGTTCGTCCCAGCCGTCGCCCGCGTCCGGCACCACCAGCCCGCCCCCGGTCCGCCCCCGGGCGGGCGCCCACACCTCCAGCTCCAGGCCGCCGTCCGCGCCCCGCACCGGCAGCACGGCACCCGCGCGCGCGAGAACCGGAATCCGCGACAACGGGGCATCGACGAGAATCTGGGCCGGCCCCTCGTAGGCGCGCTCCGTCGCCGTGTCGTACCAACGCCCCCTCGGCAACTGCACCGCACGCCGGTCCGACCCCGGATCGAGCACCGGCGCCACCAGGAGGCAGTCGCCCAGCAGGAAGGCGTCCTCGCAGTCCCGTAGCGCGCGATCCTCCGGAGCGCCCCACCACAGGGGCCGCACATACGGCGCTCCGGTCCGCCGCGCGAGATGCGCCAGCGTCATGAAGTACGGCAGCAGCCGCCGCCGTTCGACGAGCGCCACGCGCGCGTGCTCCAGCACGTCGGCACCGAACTCCCAGGGCTCCCGCCGCCCCGCCCGCAGGCTCGCGTGCGTACGGAACAACGGCAGGAACGCGCCGAGTTGGAACCAGCGCAGATACAGCTCGGGCGACGGACTCCCGTCGAAGCCGCCCACATTCGGACCCGAGTACGGAACCCCGCACAGCCCGAGCCCCATGACCAGCGACAGCGAGGCCCGCAGCCCCGGCCAGCCGGTGGCCACATCGCCGGACCAGGTACCCCCGTAGGACTGCATCCCGGCCCACCCGGAGCGCGAGAAGAGGAACGGCCGCTCCTGGGGGGCCAGTTCGCGCAACGCCTCGTAGGCGGCCCTGGCCATGCACAGGGCGTACACGTTGTGCGCCTCACGATGGTCCCCGCCCCGCCCCTCCAGGTCGTGCCGCGCCGAACGCGGCAGGGTCGACTCCCCGAAGGCGGCGAAGGACGTGGGCTCGTTCATGTCGTGCCAGAACCCCGTGAACCCCTGCGTGAGCCGCTCCTTGTAGAGCCCGCCCCACCACTTCCGCACACGCGCGTCCGTGAAGTCCGGGAAAACGGCCTCCCCGGGCCATACGACTCCCCGCACTAGCCGCCCCGAGGCGTCCCGCACGAAGGCGTCCTCGGCCGTCCCGCTGTCGTAGACGGCGTTTCCCGGCTCGGCCTTCACCGCGGGGTCCACTATCGACACCAGCCGGATGCCGTCCCGCCGCAACTCCTCGGCGAGCACCGGCAGCTTCGGGAAGCGCTCGCGGTCGACCGTGAACACCTGGTGCTCGTCGTAGTGGTCGATGTCCAGGTGGACGGCGTCCAGGGGCAGACCGCGCTCCTGGTAGCCCGCGACGATCCGACGCACCTCCTGCTCACCGCCGAAGCCCCACCGCGAGTGATGGTGCCCCAGCGCCCACGCCGGAGGCAGCGCGGGCGCACCGGTCAGCGAGGCCCAGGCGTGCAGCACGCGCGCGGGGGTGCCCACCACCACCCAGCAGCGCAGCGGGCCCCCGTCCATCCGCAGCTCGGACGCCCCGGCCCGGTCGTGCCCGGAACCGGCACCCTCCTCGCCCTCCCGCAGCGTCACCGTGCCGTCCCAGGAGGTGTCGTGGAACACCAGATGCGTGGCCGCGTCGGCGACCACCAACTGCATCGGCATGGTGACGTACAGCGGATCGTCACCCGGCGCGAAAGCGTGCCCCGGGTCGGTGTTCCACAGCCGGTACGTCCCGTCGCGCAGCCGGGGGCCCGACGCGCGCCCGCCGAGCCCGAAGAACCGGGCGTCCGCCGCCACCTCCGACCGCTGCATCCAGCGAGCCGTGCCCCCGCCCACCGGCTCCCACCAGCGCGGCGGCAGATCCCGGCGCAGCGTCACACCTCCGGGCGTACGCACCTCGACCGCGCCGTGTCGTGACACGGCGACCGTCACCCGCTCCGCCACGACCCGCCAGCCGCCGTCCTTGTCCGGCTCCAGGACCGCGCGGGGATCCGGCTCGGGGCAACGCCCGCCGAGCGCGTACGACGGCTCAGGACCCGCCCCGTCCCAGCCCCAGAAGACGGCCCCGTTCACGGCGACGGTGATGCAAAGCTCGGAACGGCTGAACCGGATGACCCCACCGCCGGGCCCCGGCTCCGCCTCCTGCACCGCTCCGGGTACCCGCGCCCGCTCGGCCCCGCGCGCGGGCAGCCCGGTGGCGTCGGCACGCCTTCTGCGCCACGCCGCCCGTACGGTACGCAGACCCTGCGCCGCCCCCGTCGAGCCGACCACCTTCACCGAACGCACCAGGTCACGACCGTCCATGCTGCTCACCCTGCCATTACAGGCCCCCGATAACCGTGTCGTTCAACTGCCGTTCACCCGTGGTGGGACCACATCTTCACGACACGGACTATGTGGAGCCTGCCCTGGTGCCGAAGTCGATCACATGGCATCGTCCGTGTCAGCCGCGTCACGCGCACACCCCCGCACGTGCGCGACCGACGCACACGACGCGCACAGTCCCGGGAGCCGCCCCATGTCGACCGCGAACCCCCTGCCGCTCTGGCAGCCAGATCCGGAACGCATCGCCCAGGCACAGGTCACCAAGTTCCAGTCCTGGGCGGCCGAACACCACGGAGCCCCCGCCGACGGCGGCTACTCGGCACTGCACCGCTGGTCCGTCGACGAACTGGACACGTTCTGGCAGGCCGTCACGGAGTGGTTCGACGTCCGGTTCTCGACGCCCTACGCGCGCGTGCTCGGCGACCGCTCGATGCCCGGTGCGCACTGGTTCCCCGGAGCGACCCTCAACTACGCCGAGCACGCCCTGCGCGCGGCGGCCACCCGCGCCCACGAACCGGCCCTCCTGTACGTCGACGAGACCCACGAGCCGAGCCCCGTCACCTGGGCCGAGCTGCGCAGCCAGGTCGGCTCCCTGGCAGCCGAACTGCGCACCCTCGGTGTACGCCCCGGAGACCGCGTCAGCGGCTACCTCCCGAACATCCCGCAGGCCGTCGTCGCTCTGCTCGCCACAGCGGCCGTGGGGGGCGTCTGGACGTCCTGTGCCCCCGACTTCGGCGCCCGCAGCGTCCTCGACCGCTTCCAACAGGTCGAACCGGTCGTCCTGTTCACCGTCGACGGCTACCGCTACGGCGGCAAGGAGCACGACCGCCGCGACACGGTCGCAGAACTCCGCCGCGAACTGCCCACCCTGCGCGCGGTGGTCCACATCCCCCTCCTGGGAACCGACGCCCCCGAAGGGGCCCTGGAGTGGTCGTCCCTGACGTCGGCCGACGTGGAGCCCGTCTTCGAAGAGGTCCCCTTCGAGCACCCCCTGTGGGTGCTCTACTCCTCGGGCACGACCGGCCTTCCGAAGGCCATCGTCCAGTCCCAGGGCGGCATCCTCGTAGAACACCTCAAACAACTCGGCCTGCACTGCGACCTGGGCCCCGAGGACCGCTTCTTCTGGTACACGTCCACCGGCTGGATGATGTGGAACTTCCTCGTCTCCGGCCTCCTGACGGGCACGACGATCGTCCTCTACGACGGCAGCCCCGGGTACCCCGACACGGCCACCCAGTGGCGCATCGCGGAACGCACCGGGGCGACCCTCTACGGCACCTCGGCCGCGTACGTCATGGCCTGCCGCAAGGCCGGTGTGCACCCGTCCCGGGACTTCGACCTCTCCAAAGTGAAGTGCGTCGCCACCACCGGATCACCCTTGCCGCCCGACGGGTTCCGTTGGCTGCACGACGAGGTCCGCGACGACCTGTGGATCGCCTCGGTCAGCGGCGGCACGGACGTCTGTTCCTGCTTCGCGGGAGCCGTACCGACCCTCCCCGTGTACATCGGCGAACTCCAGGCCCCCGGCCTGGGCACCGACCTCCAGTCCTGGGACCCGAACGGCGCCCCCCTGGTCGACGAGGTCGGCGAGTTGGTGGTCACCAACCCCATGCCGTCCATGCCGATCTACTTCTGGAACGACCCCGACGGCACCCGCTACCACGACAGCTACTTCGACACGTACCCCGGAGCGTGGCGTCACGGCGACTGGATCACCGTCACCTCCCGAGGCTCCGTCGTCATCCACGGCCGCTCCGACTCCACGCTCAACCGGCAGGGCGTGCGCATGGGTTCGGCCGACATCTACGAAGCGGTCGAACGGCTCCCGGAGATCAAGGAATCCCTCGTCATCGGCATCGAACAGCCCGACGGCGGCTACTGGATGCCCCTCTTCGTGCACCTCGCCCCCGGAGCCGTCCTCGACGACGCCCTCCTGGGCCGCATCAAGCAGACGATCCGCGAACAGCTCTCCCCACGCCACGTACCCGACGAGGTCATCGAGGTTCCGGGCGTCCCACACACCCTCACCGGGAAGCGCATCGAGGTACCGGTCAAACGGCTCCTCCAGGGCACCCCGTTGGAGAAGGCGGTCAACCCGGGCTCCATCGACAACCTCGGTCTGCTGAGCTTCTACGAGGAGCTCGCCCGCAAACGCGCCTGATCGACCTCCCGTAGAGGACGAACACCCTCACGATCACCCTCCATAGGTGGCCTCGGACTCGCCCTCGCCGAGCACAGCGGCGAAGTCCGAGGCCAGCCGCACCGCGTCGGCCGGTCCGAGCTCGGCGACGGAGATCCGTACGCCCGGCTCGGACGACAGCCGGAACCGCGCCCCCGCCGCGACCCACCAGCCGTACGACCGCAGCCCGTTGACCACGGCGGACTCGTCCCGCACGGGCACCCAGAGATTCATCCCGCTCGCCCCGTGCGCCTCGATGCCCCGCCCGCCCAGCTCATTGCACAGGGCTTCCCGGCGCAACGCGTACGCCTCCTGGGCGTTCATCACCAACGCACGCGTGCCGTCGTCCGTCATCAGCCCGTGGACGGTCTCCTGGAGGAGATGACTGACCCAGCCGGACGTCAGCAGCAACCGCCCGTCGTGCCGTGCCAACGTGATCGGATCAGAGGCCGCCGCGGCCCACCGCAGGTCGGTGCCAAGGAATTTGCTGACGGTCCGCACATGCACCCAACGCGACAGCCCACCCGAGCTCAGCGACCACAGGGGAGCGGCCGCTACGGCAGACGCGTGATCGTTCTCCACGACCAGCACCTCCGGCTCATCCTGGAGCACCTCGACGAGCGCGTCCCGGCGCGCGGCCGAGAAGCAACCCCCGTACGGATTCTGTGCCCGGGGACTGCACACCACGGCGCGCACACCCGCCCGCAGCGCCGCGCGCAGGGCATCGGGACGCATGCCCTCGTCGTCCACGGCGACAGGCACCATACGCAGCCCCAACGCCGTGACCAGATCCAGCAGATGGTGATATCCGGGGTCCTCCATGGCCACGGTGTCCCCGGGCCGCAACTCCACGGACAGCAGCCGCCCGATCAGATCCAGCGCCCCGTGCGCGAAGGTCACGTGCTCCACGGGCACACCGTCGGGCCGAAGCCAGTCCCGTACGGCCTCCTCCAACCGCGCCAGCCGGGGCGTCGACCGGTGGGACCGCGCACCGGGGGACAGACGAGAGGGCGGCACCAGAGCAGGCAGGAACGCGGGATCAGGGTGCCCGCCTGCCAAGTCCCGCAGACCTTCCGGGACTCGGGGCGGCCGCCGTGACGCCACCGCCGGAGCCTGCGCCACCACCGTCCCACCACGCCCGCGCGTGACGACGATGCCCCGCTGCCGCAGCTCCTTGTACGCCGTGGCGACGGTCCCCGGACTCACTCCGAGCTCGTCCGCGAGCCGCCGCACCGGAGGCAGCGCGGCACCCGGCCCCAACGCGCCCTCGGCCACCCGCCGTTCGACGGACGCGGCAATCCCCTTGGCCGTCGTACCACTGATCCCATATTGTATTGCCACGTAGATCACTATGTACCAATACATAATTCAACGCAAGGGGGAGCAGTGGCTACGACGCGCGGCGCAGCCGTACGGCCGAAACGCATACCCGGAGGGCGCGACGGCCGCCGAATGCTCGCGATCGCCCTCGTCGACCGCACCGGCAGCGGTCTGTGGGCCTCCGTCTCCGTCCTGTACTTCACCTACGTCTCGCATCTCTCCATCGCCCAGGTGGGCACCCTCGCCGCGATCGCCGGAGCCATCGGCATCGCCGGCGCACCCCTGGGCGGCCGCCTCGCCGACCGATTCCCGCTCACCCGCGTCCTCGTAGCCCTCCAACTCCTGCGCGCCCTGGCCTCGTTCGCCCTGCTCACCACGGACAACTACGCCCTGCTGATCGCCTTCTCGGCAGCCGGCGGCTTCGGAGACCGCGCCGCCAACGTGCTCACCAAGCTCTACGCCACCCGCGTCGCAGGCCCGGACCGCATCCGCTACCAGGCCATCAGCCGAACCGCGGCCAACGCGGGCTGGGCCCTGGGAGGCCTCACCGCCGCGGCCGCCCTCGCCGTCGGGACAACCGCCGCCTACCACTGGCTCCTCCTCGGCGACGCCCTCTCCTTCGTCGCGGTCGCGACGCTCACCGTGCGCTGCGGCGAACCCCCGTCGCCGCAGCGCACCGTAAGGACGGCAAAAGACTCGCCACCCGCGAGCAGGCCGCCGAACCCCTGGCGCGACCGCACCTACCTCGCGTACGTCGCGACCGAGACAGTCCTCTTCCTCGACGACGCCGTCTTCAAGGTCGGCCTGCCGCTGTGGATCGCCCACGCCAGCGACGCACCGCACGGCCTGGCACCCCTGCTGATGGTCCTCAACAACGTGATGGTGGTGGCGCTCATCGTCCCCCTGGCCCGCTTCGCCACCACGACGGCGGCCACCCGCAACCTGCTGATACCGCTCTCCGCCGCCTTCGCCCTGGGCGGCGCCACCCTGGCCCTCTCGGCCACCGGCGGTGCCATCACCGCCACGGTGCTCCTCACCGCCTCGGCGGCCGCCTTCACCATGGCGGAAATGCTGCACGCCACCATCTCGTGGGAACTCTCCGTCGCCCTCGCACCCGACACCGCGCAGGGCGCCTACCTCGGCGTGCACGGACTCGCCCAGTCCACCCAGCGCAGCATCGGCCCACTCGCCGTCACCGCGGCCATCGCCACCGGCGCCCTCGGCTGGACCGTCTTCGGCACCTTCATCGCTCTGACCTGCATGATTCAGCACCGCCTGGTCCGCGAGCCCCTCGCTCGGACGCCGTTGTCAGTGCCGCCGGTTACTGTGAGTGAGCATTGATCGACCGTGCACAGGGGGAAACATGGCGCACACCGACCACCAGACCATGCGACGCGTTCTGCGCCGCGAAATCGCGGGCACCATCGGCCTGTTGACCGACGAGCAGGACTTCAGCGCCATGCGGCGCTATCGCAGCTTCACCTTCGACGACCACACCGCCTACCTCCAGCAGGTGGAGACTCTCCTCAAGATCCGCGCCTCCCAGGGCAGCCACACCAGCGTGGCCCTCTTCGACCCGCAGGAATACGCCGAGTTCTGCGCCGACAGCGGCCTCGACCCCGACACCCCGTCGAGCCGCACCCGCTTCACCGCCGAACTCGCAGCCACCGGCCCCACCCTGCTCTACGAGGGCCAGCCGCTGGCCGACCTCCTGCCGGCCCTGGTCGACGAGGCCGTCCGCCAGGCGACCTGGGAGTACGCGACCACACTCCTGGCCCGTCTCGGCACCTGTGCCTCCTGCGGCGAGGACATCGGCCGCGCCGCCTTCACCCGGGCCTCCGGCCTCCTCGTCCGCATCCTCGACACAGCCCGACCCGGCAACCGACACCTCGTCTGCAGCGTTTCGGGAGCACCGGAAACCCTCATCTCCGTGCTCCACGCCGACCAGGACGATGACGGAACCACGCACCTGGACGACGCCGAGGCCCTCGAATTCACCACGATCCTCGCCCTCGGCCTCGCCACCCGAAGCCCCGGCGGCCTCGTCATGCGCACCACCAGCCCCGACACCACCGACTGCATCTACGGCTGGCGCCTGCGCGGCGACGGCCTGCAAGCCCTGACCGCCGGCGAGGTCTTCGACGCCTACTGCACCGACGTCGAATCCGGTGACCTCATCTCCCCGGAATCAGGCGTCGACTACTGCGTACCGCCCGACCTCGGAGACCTGGAGCAGCCCCCGGGAGGCCACAACCACTGAACACGCCAGGGGCGCCCCACCACTGGTGAGGCGCCCCTGAGACACAGCCGACGGAAGGCTTCCCGCCCGGACTGCCGGACTGTTCGTCCATTTCGTCTATTCGCCGGACAGCACCGCCTGAGCCGCCGCGCGCGCCTCCTCGGCACTGTCCGCAGCGCGCGCGGCCAGTGCGGCCCGCTCGCACTGAGCCAGCGTGTACTTCGCCAGCGTCGACCGCACATAAGGAATCGAAGCCGCCCCCATGGAAAGCGAGGTGACCCCCAGCCCGGTCAGCACACAAGCCAGCAGCGGGTCGGACGCGGCCTCACCACAGACGCCACAGCTCTTGCCCTCGGCCTTCGCCCCCTCGGCGGACATCGCGACCAGGTCGAGCAGCGCGGGCTGCCACGGATCCTGCAGACGGGACACCGCACCCACCTGACGGTCGGCGGCGAAGGTGTACTGCGCGAGGTCGTTGGTCCCCAGCGACAGGAACTCGACCTCCTGCAGAATCGAGCGCGCCCGCAGCGCGGCCGACGGAATCTCCACCATCGCACCGAACTTGGCCCGCAGCCCGGCCTCACGGCACGCGTCCGCGAACGCCTTCGCGTCCGCACGGTCCGCGACCATCGGAGCCATGACCTCGAGGTAGACCGGCAAGCCCTCGGCGGCCTTCGCGAGCGCCGTCAGCTGCGTGCGCAGCACGTCGGGGTGATCGAGAAGCGACCGCAGACCACGCACACCAAGAGCCGGATTCGGCTCGTCGGCGGGCGTCAGGAAGTCCAACGGCTTGTCCGCGCCCGCGTCCAGCACACGCACGACGACACGCCCCTCGGGGAACGCCTCGAGCACCTGCCGGTAGGCCTCGACCTGCTTCTCCTCGGACGGCGCGCTCTTGCTGTCGTCCAGAAAAAGGAACTCGGTACGGAAGAGCCCCACACCCTCGGCCCCCGCCTCCAGGGCGGCCGGCACATCAGCAGGACCGCCGACATTCGCCAGCAACGGCACCTTGTGCCCGTCGGAGGTGGCACCAGGACCTGTAGAAGCGGAGAGAGCGGCCTTGCGCGCGGCGGCCGCGGTCTCCAGCTGCTCCTTCTTCTCATTACTGGGGTTCACGAAGATCTCACCGGTGCTGCCGTCGACGGCGACCACCGTGCCCTCGGCCAACTCCCCGGCCCCCGGCAGCGCCACCACGGCCGGCACACCGAGCGCCCGCGCCAGGATCGCGCTGTGACTCGTAGGCCCGCCTTCCTCGGTGACGAAACCGAGCACCAGCGTCGGGTCCAACAGCGCCGTATCGGCAGGCGCGAGGTCACGAGCAATAAGGACGTACGGCTCGTCGCTGTCCGGAACACCCGGCATCGGCACCCCGAGCAACCGGGCGACGATACGGTTCCGCACGTCATCAAGGTCGGCCACCCGGCCGGCGAGGTACTCACCGGCACCGGCCAGCAGAGCACGGTAGGCGGCGAAGGCGTCGTACACCGCGCGCTCCGCGGTACTGCCGACCGCGATACGCCGTTCCACGTCCGCCATCAGCTCGGGGTCCTGGGCCATCATGGCCTGCGCCTCGAGCACTGCCTGAGCTTCGCCCCCCGCCAGATTGCCGCGCGCCATCAGGTCGGCCGCCACAGCGTCCACGGCTTGGCGGGCGCGCCCCTGTTCGCGCTCCGCGTCCTCCACCGGAATCTGCTTGGCAGGCGGTTCCAGAACCGCCGTCCCCATGTGCCGAACCTCGCCGATCGCCACACCGTGGCTCACACCGACGCCTCGCAGCGTTGTCTCCATCTCACCCGTCTCCGATAGTGCGGCGGGTCCCGCCGCCGCGGTGGTTGTCCTGCTCACCGTCCTACGACGGCCTTGACGTCACTCCCAGGTGAAGAGACTGTCGCCGGCCTTCACATCGCCGTCCTCGCGGAGACCGGAGAGGGCATCGGCCGTGGCTTCGAGAGCCACGATCGGGCACACCGGGGACTTGCCGGCGGCCTCGACGGCGGCCGGGTTCCAGCGCACGACGCCCTGGCCGCGGGTCACGTTGTCGCCCTTGTTGACGAGCAGCTCGAAGCCCTCGCCATTGAGCTGCACGGTGTCGATTCCGAGGTGAGTCAGCACGCCGTGTCCCTCACCGTCCACGACGACGAAGGCGTGCGGGTGGAGGGAGACGATGACTCCGTCCACGGGAGAGACGGCCTCGGAAGGCTCACGTACGGGGTCGATGGCCATGCCGGGGCCGACCATGGCTCCGGCGAAGACCGGATCCGGCACCTCCGTCAGTCCGATGGCACGTCCTGCAAGAGGGGACGTCACGCTGGTCATGGGAAGCCTCCCAGGGGTGGAAATGTGATGGGGCCGTCACTACCTGTCCCGGACGGCACACTGTGCAGCAGGGTATGTCATATTTAGTACCGGTTCCGCCTGAGAGGTCCGGATTAGTGGTCTAGACCACACCTCTAATCGATTTGCACCTGCTCTACGGCCGCATGTACAGTCGTACTCCTGCTTGAGGCCGAGTGACGCGACCAAGCGTC
>NZ_CP108728.1:9372500-11950319 GCF_045162655.1 Streptomyces sp. NBC_00989
GGGGTTGTGGGATCTCTCTTTCACAGTCTGCCGGCTGTGAGACGAGTCAGAAACCGTTGATGTAGGCGAAGGACATGCGAAAGGTCCGGCGTAGAGGGTAAGACCCCCGTAGTCGAAACGTCAACGGCTCGTTTGAGAGACACCCAAGTAGCACGGGGCCCGAGAAATCCCGTGTGAATCTGGCGGGACCACCCGCTAAGCCTAAATATTCCCTGGTGACCGATAGCGGATAGTACCGTGAGGGAATGGTGAAAAGTACCGCGGGAGCGGAGTGAAATAGTACCTGAAACCGTGTGCCTACAAGCCGTGGGAGCGTCGCGCATTGAGTTTACTCAATGCGTCGTGACTGCGTGCCTTTTGAAGAATGAGCCTGCGAGTTTGCGGTGTGTTGCGAGGTTAACCCGTGTGGGGAAGCCGTAGCGAAAGCGAGTCCGAATAGGGCGATTTAGTAGCGCGCTCAAGACCCGAAGCGGAGTGATCTAGCCATGGGCAGGTTGAAGCGGAGGTAAGACTTCGTGGAGGACCGAACCCACCAGGGTTGAAAACCTGGGGGATGACCTGTGGTTAGGGGTGAAAGGCCAATCAAACTCCGTGATAGCTGGTTCTCCCCGAAATGCATTTAGGTGCAGCGTCGTGTGTTTCTTGCCGGAGGTAGAGCACTGGATAGGCGATGGGCCCTACCGGGTTACTGACCTTAGCCAAACTCCGAATGCCGGTAAGTGAGAGCACGGCAGTGAGACTGTGGGGGATAAGCTCCATGGTCGAGAGGGAAACAGCCCAGAGCATCGACTAAGGCCCCTAAGCGTACGCTAAGTGGGAAAGGATGTGGAGTCGCAGAGACAACCAGGAGGTTGGCTTAGAAGCAGCCACCCTTGAAAGAGTGCGTAATAGCTCACTGGTCTAGTGATTCCGCGCCGACAATGTAGCGGGGCTCAAGCGTACCGCCGAAGTCGTGTCATTCCAGCAATAGCCCCAACGGGTGCTGGGATGGGTAGGGGAGCGTCGTGTGCCGGGTGAAGCTGCAGCGGAAGCTAGTGGTGGACGGTTCACGAGTGAGAATGCAGGCATGAGTAGCGATACACACGTGAGAAACGTGTGCGCCGATTGACTAAGGGTTCCTGGGTCAAGCTGATCTGCCCAGGGTAAGTCGGGACCTAAGGCGAGGCCGACAGGCGTAGTCGATGGATAACCGGTTGATATTCCGGTACCCGCTGTGAAGCGTCAAACATCGAGCATCGTGATGCTAAGGCCGTGAAGCCGTTCCGGACCCTTCGGGGAATGGAAAGTGGTGGAGCCGCCGGCCCAAGCGGTTAGTAGGTGAGTGATGGGGTGACGCAGGAAGGTAGTCCATCCCGGGCGGTGGTTGTCCCGGGGTAAGGGTGTAGGACGAGTGGTAGGCAAATCCGCCATTCATTAAGTCTGAGACCTGATGCCGAGCCGATTGTGGTGAAGTGGATGATCCTATGCTGTCGAGAAAAGCCTCTAGCGAGTTTCATGGCGGCCCGTACCCTAAACCGACTCAGGTGGTCAGGTAGAGAATACCGAGGCGTTCGGGTGAACTATGGTTAAGGAACTCGGCAAAATGCCCCCGTAACTTCGGGAGAAGGGGGGCCATCACTGGTGATCGGATTTACTCCGTGAGCTGGGGGTGGCCGCAGAGACCAGCGAGAAGCGACTGTTTACTAAAAACACAGGTCCGTGCGAAGCCGTAAGGCGATGTATACGGACTGACGCCTGCCCGGTGCTGGAACGTTAAGGGGACCGGTTAGTCACTCTTCGGGGTGGCGAAGCTGAGAACTTAAGCGCCAGTAAACGGCGGTGGTAACTATAACCATCCTAAGGTAGCGAAATTCCTTGTCGGGTAAGTTCCGACCTGCACGAATGGCGTAACGACTTCTCGACTGTCTCAACCATAGGCCCGGTGAAATTGCACTACGAGTAAAGATGCTCGTTTCGCGCAGCAGGACGGAAAGACCCCGGGACCTTTACTACAGTTTGATATTGGTGTTCGGTTCGGCTTGTGTAGGATAGCTGGGAGACTGTGAACTCTGGACGCCAGTTCAGGGGGAGTCGTCGTTGAAATACCAGTCTGGTCGTGCTGGATGTCTAACCTGGGTCCGTGATCCGGATCAGGGACAGTGTCTGATGGGTAGTTTAACTGGGGCGGTTGCCTCCTAAAGAGTAACGGAGGCGCCCAAAGGTTCCCTCAGCCTGGTTGGCAATCAGGTGTTGAGTGTAAGTGCACAAGGGAGCTTGACTGTGAGACCGACGGGTCGAGCAGGGACGAAAGTCGGGACTAGTGATCCGGCGGTGGCTTGTGGAAGCGCCGTCGCTCAACGGATAAAAGGTACCCCGGGGATAACAGGCTGATCTTCCCCAAGAGTCCATATCGACGGGATGGTTTGGCACCTCGATGTCGGCTCGTCGCATCCTGGGGCTGGAGTCGGTCCCAAGGGTTGGGCTGTTCGCCCATTAAAGCGGTACGCGAGCTGGGTTTAGAACGTCGTGAGACAGTTCGGTCCCTATCCGCTGCGCGCGCAGGAACATTGAGAAGGGCTGTCCCTAGTACGAGAGGACCGGGACGGACGAACCTCTGGTGTGCCAGTTGTTCTGCCAAGGGCATGGCTGGTTGGCTACGTTCGGGAGGGATAACCGCTGAAAGCATCTAAGCGGGAAGCCTGCTTCGAGATGAGTGTTCCCACCCCCTTGAGGGGTTAAGGCTCCCAGTAGACGACTGGGTTGATAGGCCGGATCTGGAAGGCGGGTAACCGCTGGAGGTGACCGGTACTAATAGGCCGAGGGCTTGTCCTCAGTTGCTCGCGTCCACTGTGTTGGTTCTGAAACCACGAACAACCCCATTGCCATGGTCACGGTGATGGTGCGGTTGTCTGTTTCATAGTGTTTCGGTGGTCATAGCGTGAGGGAAACGCCCGGTTACATTCCGAACCCGGAAGCTAAGCCTTACAGCGCCGATGGTACTGCAGGGGGGACCCTGTGGGAGAGTAGGACGCCGCCGAACTCCTTTTAGAGCTCTGGCTCTTGGGCATGCAGCCCAAGAGCCAGAGCTTTTTTGCGTTGGGGTAAGGTCAGGGGGAATCGTTGGCTCGTTTTCCCACAGGAGGCCCCCGGGTGGAGGTCCAGGAGACCCGCGTCCAGACAGACCGGGTGCTCACCATCCCGAACATCCTCAGCATGGCGCGCCTGGTCGGCGTACCCATCTTCCTGTGGTTGATCCTCAGGCCCGAGTTCGGAGGGCCCAAGAGTGACGGCTGGGCGCTTCTGGTGCTGATGCTGAGCGGGATCAGCGACTACCTGGACGGCAAGCTCGCGCGGCGCTGGAATCAGATCAGCAGTCTCGGCCGGCTCCTGGATCCCGCCGCGGACCGGCTCTACATTCTCTCGACTCTCGTCGGACTCACCTGGCGCGAGATTCTGCCAATCTGGTTGACCGCCGCACTACTGGCGCGAGAGCTGGTCCTGCTGGTGGTGGTGGGCATCCTCAGGCGGCACGGCTATCCGCCGCTGCAGGTGAACTTCCTGGGCAAGGCCGCTACGTTCAACCTGATGTACGCCTTCCCGTTGCTGCTGCTCAGTGACGGAAGTGGATGGCTCCCCTCACTCGCAGCCATTTTCGGATGGGCGTTCGCAGGATGGGGTACAACGCTCTACTGGTGGGCAGGAGTCCTCTACGTGGTACAAGTCCGCCGCCTACTGCGTGCGGACGCCATGGCCGACTGACCTTGCCGATTGGGCGGTAACAGTCGCTCGATGGCCCGTTGCGCAAAAGTGCGGGACAATCTGGACTGGTGAAGTCGGCTAGACCGTCGTCTCGCAGAGGAGGACGCTTCCGACATGAAGGCCGTCGTGATGGCCGGAGGCGAAGGCACACGCCTTCGCCCCATGACCTCAAGCATGCCCAAGCCACTGTTGCCCGTGGTCAATCGACCGATCATGGAGCACGTGCTCAGGCTGCTCAAAAGGCATGGGCTCAATGAGACCGTAGTCACCGTGCAGTTCCTGGCCTCGCTGGTCAAGAACTACTTCGGTGACGGCGAAGAGCTTGGGATGGAGCTCTCGTATGCCAATGAGGAGAAGCCACTCGGTACCGCCGGAAGCGTCAAGAACGCCGAAGAGGCGTTGAAGGACGATGCCTTCGTCGTCATTTCCGGTGATGCCCTGACCGACTTCGACCTCACCGAACTGATCAATTTCCACAAGGAAAAGGGTGCGCTGGTCACGGTCTGTCTGACCCGGGTGCCCAATCCGCTGGAATTCGGCATCACCATCGTCGACGAAGAGGGAAAGGTCGAGCGTTTCCTCGAGAAGCCGACCTGGGGTCAGGTTTTCTCGGACACCGTGAACACGGGCATCTATGTGATGGAGCCCGAAGTCTTCGACTATGTCGAGGCCGATGTTCCCGTCGACTGGTCCGGCGATGTCTTCCCGCAGTTGATGAAGGAAGGCAAGCCGGTCTACGGCTTTATCGCCGAGGGCTACTGGGAAGATGTCGGCACCCACGAGAGCTATGTGAAGGCGCAGGCCGATGTCCTGGAGGGCAAGGTCGACGTCGAGATCGACGGCTTCGAGCTGTCGCCGGGCGTATGGGTGGCCGAGGGTGCCGAGGTGCACCCCGACGCGGTTCTCCGCGGGCCGCTGTACATCGGTGACTACGCCAAGGTCGAGGCCGGCGCCGAAATCCGTGAGCACACCGTCATCGGATCCAACGTCGTCGTGAAGACCGGGGCTTTTCTGCACCGGGCCGTCGTGCACGACAACGTGTACGTCGGGCAGCACAGCAATCTTCGCGGCTGCGTCGTCGGAAAGAACACCGACATCATGCGTGCGGCCCGGATCGAGGACGGCGCCGTCATCGGTGACGAGTGCCTGATCGGTGAAGAATCGATCGTGCAGGGCAATGTGCGGGTCTACCCGTTCAAGACGATCGAAGCCGGTGCCTTCGTCAACACGTCGGTCATCTGGGAGAACAGAGGGCAGGCGCATCTCTTCGGCGCGCGCGGTGTGTCCGGGATCCTGAACGTGGAGATCACGCCGGAGCTCGTCGTCCGTCTCGCCGGCGCCTACGCCACGACCCTCAAGAAGGGGTCCACGGTCACCACGGCCCGCGACCACTCCCGAGGAGCCCGTGCGCTCAAGCGGGCGGTCATCTCCGCCTTGCAGACCAGCGCAATCGACGTACGGGACCTGGAGAACGTACCGCTGCCCGTGGCCCGGCAGCAGACCGCGCGGGGCAGTGCGGGCGGGATCATGATCCGGACCACACCTGGTGTGCCGGACTCCGTCGACATCATGTTCTTCGACAGCCAGGGCGCCGACCTCTCGCAGGGGAGTCAGCGAAAGCTGGACCGGGTGTTCGCGCGCCAGGAGTACCGGCGTGCGTTCCCCGGTGAGATCGGGGATCTGCACTTCCCGGCCAGCGTCTTCGACTCGTACACCGGGTCCCTGTTGCGGAACGTCGACACGACCGGGATCGCCGACTCCGGCCTGAAGGTCGTGGTGGACGCGTCCAACGGCAGCGCCGGGCTCGTGCTGCCCAGCCTGCTCGGCAAGCTCGGTGTGGACTCGCTGACGATCAATCCCGGTCTCGACGAGTCCAGGCCGACCGAGACCGCGGACACACGGCGGTCGGGGCTGGTGCGGCTCGGCGAGATCGTGGCCTCCGCGCGGGCCGCGTTCGGGGTGCGGTTCGACCCCGTCGGTGAGCGGCTTTCACTCGTCGACGAGAAGGGGCGGATCGTCGAGGACGACCGGGCCCTGCTCGTGATGCTCGACCTGGTGGCCGCGGAGCGGCGCAGCGGGCGGGTGGCGCTGCCGGTGACCACCACGAGGATCGCCGAGCAGGTGGCGGCGTACCACGGGACGCAGGTCGAGTGGACGACGACCTCGCCGGACGACCTGACCAGGGTCGGGCGCGATGAGACGACCATCTTCGGCGGTGACGGCAAGGCCGGGTTCATCATCCCGGAGTTCAGCAGCGTCTTCGACGGTGCCGCCGCCTTCGTACGGCTCATCGGGCTGGTGGCGCGGACGCAGTTGACGCTCAGCCAGATCGACGCCCGGATTCCTCGGGCGCATGTCCTGAAGCGGGACCTGGCTACTCCCTGGGCCGTCAAGGGACTTGTGATGCGCCGGGTCGTGGAAGCGGCCGGCGATCGCTTTGTCGATACGACGGACGGTGTGCGGGTCGTGGAGACCGACGGGCGCTGGGTGATGGTGCTGCCCGACATCGCCGAGGCGGTCACGCATCTGTGGGCCGAAGGGCCCGACGACGCCTCCGCGCAGGCCCTGTTGGACGAGTGGTCGGCGGTCGTGGACAGCGCCGGACGGTAAAACACGGAGCACGCGCGCGTGCCGGACATGTCTCCCCAAGGGGGCCTGTCCGGCACGCCGGTGGGGCCATTCGGAGGTACAGGCCACCACGTGCGACGATGTGCGGCATGCCGCAGCAGCCCCCCGTTCGGAGCACACCCACGCGCCCTGCGCGCCCGGACGCGTCCATGTCGCTGCTCACCAATGTCATGGACCACAGTCTCGACGACGGCTACGCCGAGGCGGCCGCCCGGAAGAAGGCCGCGGGCGAGAGCGGCATGCCGAAGACCCTCCGGGCGAAGCTCGGTCTCGCCGCCGGCCTGGTGCTGGCGGCGCTCGTCGTGACCGTAGGAGCGGCACAGGCGCGTGTGGCCGCTCCCGTGGTGGCCAAGGAGCGCCAGGAGCTGATCGATCGTATCGACAAGGAGACCACGTCGGCGGACAAGCTGGAGGGCTCCGTCGACACGCTCCGGGACGATGTGAGCGCGCGGCAGCGGGCGGCGCTGAAGACCAGCGGTGGCAGCGGGCAGGCTGACCTGGTGAGCATGCTGTCCGGTGCCACCGCGGTGCACGGTCCCGGTGTGAAGCTCGTCGTCGACGACGCGAAGGAAGCCAGTAGCGGCGGAGGCGACAACCCGCGTGAGACAGCGGACTTCTCCGACACCGGGCGGGTGCGCGACCGCGACATGCAGCGCGTCGTCAACGGACTGTGGGCGGCGGGCGCCGAGGCCGTGTCCATCAACGGGCAGCGGCTGACGGCACTGTCCGCGATCAGGGCCGCGGGTGACGCGATACTGGTCGACAACAGGCCACTGGTGCCGCCTTATACGGTGCTCGCGGTGGGGGACGGCCAGCGACTGAGCACCAGGTTCCAGAACGCTGCCGACGGGCTCTATCTGCACGCCCTGGAAGACAACTACGGCATCAGGGCGACCATCGCCGTGGAGAGCGATCTCCGGCTGCCCGCCGCGCCGAGTGTGATCGTACGTACAGCACAGCCGAGAACTGAGAAGGGCACATCGTGATCGCCGTACTGGGCCTCATCGTGGGAGTGGTGGCCGGAATCCTGGTCCGGCCTGAGGTGCCGGTGGTCGTGGAGCCCTATCTTCCGATCGCCGTGGTCGCGGCGCTCGACGCGGTCTTCGGCGGGCTGCGGGCCATGCTCGACGGCATCTTCGACGACAAGGTCTTCGTGGTGTCGTTCCTGTCGAACGTGGTCGTGGCCGCGCTGATCGTGTTCCTGGGCGACAAGCTGGGCGTCGGCGCCCAGCTGTCCACGGGGGTCGTGGTCGTTCTCGGGATCCGCATCTTCTCCAACGCGGCTGCCATTCGCCGGCACGTCTTCCGGGCGTGAGGTCGATGAGCAACGAAGACGAGCGGCCGGAACACAGGCTGCGCAGGGAACTGCCCGACGAGGTCCAGGCGTCTGCTTCCTCGGAGGCACCTGTTCCCGAGGTGAAGTCCGGGCCCACCGTGACCGGCCGGCAGCGGCTGGTGCAGGGGCTGTGGCCGCCGCGCGTGAGCCGGGCCCAACTCATCGTCGCGGTGCTGCTGTTCGGCCTCGGTTTCGGGCTGGCCGTACAGGTCGCCTCGAACAGCAACAGCGACAGTGCGCTGCGTGGGGCACGCCAGGAAGATCTTGTGCGCATTCTCGATGAACTGGATGACCGTACTCAGCGTCTTGAGGACGAGAAGCAGGGTCTGCAGAAACAGCGCGACGAGCTGGAGAACAGCTCCGACCAGGCCGAGGAGGCCCGCAAGCAGACGGCCGAGAAGGAGAAGCAACTCGGCATTCTGGCGGGCACCGTGGCCGCGCAGGGACCCGGCATCACGATGACCATCGACGACACGAAGGGAACGGTCGAGGCGGACATGCTGCTCGACGCGGTCCAGGAGTTGCGCGCGGCCGGCGCGGAGGCGATCCAGGTGAACGACGTAAGGGTCGTCGCCAACACGTATCTGACGGACTCCGGCAAGAGCGTGAGCGTCGACGGGAACAAGATCAACGCCCCCTATCGTTTCAAGGTCATCGGCAAGCCGCAGGATCTCGAACCGGCGCTCAACATCCCTGGAGGCGTGGTGCAGACTCTCGAGAAGGAGCAGGCCACCGTTACCGTCGAGCGGTCGGCCAAGATCGTCGTGGATGCCTTGCGGGCGGCGAAGCAGCCTGACTACGCTCGGTCGTCCTCCCGGTGAACCGCGGGTGCATGGGGGCCGTAGTGCGAGGGCATGAGGTTGCGGGGGGTCGACGCACCGATTGGGTGGTGCGTGGTGGAAACTGTCTGGTGGATACGGACGTTGTGAGGATGTCCGGGTCAACCGGTGTGTTCAATCAGGGTTCGTCCTGCCCCACGGGCGGGTCTGTTTCGGTCAAGGGGAATCGCCCGTGAAGTTGTTTGCGAAGTTGTTCGGCAAGAGTGCGAAAGAGAGCAGCGACAACCAGACCGCTCGCCACCGCGCACAACCGGACGCAGAAGGCCAGCGCCCGTTGTTCCGCGACCAGGTCGCGGGCCAGGGCGCGCCGTCGGTTGACCCTGCGCAGTCCGGCGACATAGGTTTCGGGCAACCGTCAACCTCAAGTACGGGTGGAGGGTTTTCCCCTATGTCGGCCCTGGTGTGTACGAGGTGCGGTAACCGCAACGCGGAGAACAGCCGCTTCTGCTCCAACTGCGGTGCGCCGCTGCGCCCCGGCGCGACCCCGGAGCGTCCGTCCGAGACGACGTCCACGATCTCCATCTCCGGTCTTGAGGCCTACGACGCCGAGGTGACCGGTCAGACGCAGATGCCGACGCTCTCCCCGGAGGCGCAGGCCGCCGTCGACGCGCTGCCGTTGGGCTCGGCGCTGCTGGTGGTGCGTCGCGGTCCCAACTCGGGCAGCCGCTTCCTGCTGGACGGCGAGCTGACCACGGCCGGCCGTCATCCGCAGAGCGACATCTTCCTGGACGACGTGACGGTCTCGCGCCGGCATGTGGAGTTCCGGCGCTCTCCTGACGGTTCGTTCACGGTCGCCGACGTCGGCAGTCTGAACGGCACGTACGTCAACCGCGAGCGCATCGACTCGGTCTCGCTGGCGAACGGTGACGAGGTACAGATCGGCAAGTACCGGCTGGTGTTCTACGCGAGCCAGCGGGGTTACTGACCCTCCCTCGGACTGTGTCCGGGGGATTCCCCCAGGAAGGTCCATGCTTCAAACACCGAGCGGCGGTGCCGGGCACGGTACCGCCGCCGCGGACACAGGGCTGATGAGCATCGGCACGGTGCTGAACGTGCTGCGCGACGAGTTTCCCGAAGTCACCATCTCCAAGATTCGTTTCCTGGAGTCGGAGGGCCTCATCGAGCCGCAGCGGACCCCTTCCGGGTACCGCAAGTTCAGCCCTGCCGACGTCGAGCGCCTCGGCCATGTCCTGAGGATGCAGCGGGACCACTATCTGCCGCTCAAGGTGATCCGCGAGCACCTCGACGCCATGGAGCGCGGGGAGGCCGCGCCCCTGCCCACCGTGGGGCGTCAGCGGGACGGCGAGGTCGTCCTGGAGCCCGTGGAGGGGCCCACGGCGGCCCGGATCGGACGGGCCGAGCTGATGGCCGCCGCCGGGATCGGCGAGCGGGAGCTCGATGAGTGGGAGTCGTACGGACTCATCGCGCCGCTGCCGGACGGGGTTTACGACGCGGAAGCCGTCACCGTGGCCGGACTTGTCCTCGAACTCGGGCGGTTCGGGATCGAACCGCGGCACCTGCGCGCCATGAAGGCCGCCGCGGACCGTGAGGCCGGGCTCGTCGACCAGGTGGTGGCCCCGCTCAAGCGCCACCGCAATCCGCAGACCAGGGCCCACGCGGAGGCCCGTACGAAGGAGCTGGCGGGGCTCACGGTGAAGCTGCACGCGGCTCTGGTGCAGACCGCGCTCGGTGTGCGGCTGCCCTGAGACGGGCGGCCCCGCGGCTGCCTGATCGGTCACCCGTTCTCGGCCCGACTACCCAAACGTCCCGGGCACGGCCTAGGGTTGCTGTGTGAACGAGCTCGATGTCGTAGGTGTCCGGGTCGAAATGCCCTCCAACCAACCGATCGTGCTCCTGCGTGAAGTGGGAGGCGACCGCTACCTCCCCATCTGGATCGGGCCCGGGGAGGCGACGGCGATCGCCTTCGCGCAGCAGGGCATGGCCCCCGCACGACCGCTGACCCACGACCTGTTCAAGGACGTGCTGGAGGCCGTCGGCCAGGAGCTGACCGAAGTGCGCATCACGGATCTGCGGGAGGGCGTCTTCTATGCGGAGCTGGTCTTCGCCAGCGGCGTCGAGGTGAGCGCCCGCCCGTCCGACGCCATAGCGCTGGCACTGCGCACCGGGACGCCGATCTACGGCAGTGACGGTGTGCTCGACGACGCGGGCATCGCGATCCCGGACGAGCAGGAGGACGAGGTGGAGAAGTTCCGCGAGTTCCTCGACCAGATCTCGCCCGAGGACTTCGGCACCAACAGCCAGTGAGCCGAGGGTCGGCGAAGAAATGCTGGCATTTGCCACCGGCGTGTGAGAGCGTCCTGCGGCTCTCCGCGAGCGCATTCGGCTAGCCTTTCCCCGCGGTGGGACACGGGAAACCACTCCTTGGGTGATTATCACTCGGCGTGCCGAGTGTGGCGATCGTTGACGCACCCCTGGTGACTGCCTACCGTCGAGAAGGCAGGTCAAGGACGGAGGTCGGCGTGAGAAGCAGCGGCGACGGTACGGCTGGGGGTGCCCCGGAACGCAGTTTCGGGGACAGAGGTCCGTACCCGCTTCACGGCAGTACGGCCGATCGCATTCCGCAGCGGCCGGCGGCAGTGCCGAGCAGCGGAGGGGCGGCGTCCATGGCGTCCGAGGAGATCGGCTACCGGGGGCCCACGGCCTGTGCGGCGGCCGGCATCACCTATCGGCAACTGGACTACTGGGCGCGCACCGGGCTCGTGGAGCCCAGCGTGCGGCCCGCACACGGGTCGGGGACGCAGCGGCTCTACAGCTTCCGGGACGTCGTCGTCCTGAAGATCGTCAAGCGGTTCCTCGACACAGGCGTGTCGCTGCAGAACATCCGCAGCGCCGTCCTGCACCTGAGGGAGTGCGGCTTCCGTGATCTGGAGCGCATGACGCTGATGAGCGACGGCGCCACGGTCTACGAGTGCACCTCGCCTGACGAGGTCCACGCGCTGCTCCAGGGCGGCCAGGGCGTCTTCGGGATCGCCGTGGGGGTCGTGTGGCGGGACGTCGAGAGCGCCCTGTCGCAGCTGCACGGGGAGCGCGTCGACACCGGTGAGACGCTCGTCGGGTCCAACCCCGCCGACGAGCTGGCCAGGAGGCGCAACCGGGCCGTCTGAGGGCCCGGCGGGAGCCGTAGCGGGGCATTGTCAGTGGCGTAGGGCAGCATCGGAGATGTGAGAACCGCGCCCACGATCCTGCATCTCGACATGGATGCCTTCTTCGCCTCGGCGGAGCAGGCGTCCAAGCCGAGCCTGCGCGGGAAGGCCGTCGTCGTGGGCGGGCTCGGGCCGCGCGGGGTGGTCGCCACCGCGTCGTACGAGGCACGGGTTTTCGGGGTGAACTCGGCGATGCCCATGGCCCAGGCGCGGCGGCTCGCTCCGAACGCCGCGTATCTCGTGCCGCGCTTCGGGTTCTACCGGTCGATCAGCGAGCAGGTGATGGGGCTGCTGCGGGAGCTGTCGCCGCTGGTGGAGCCCCTGAGCCTGGACGAGGCGTTCGTGGACCTGGAGGCCGGGGGAGTGGCCTGGAACGCGGAGTCGGCGCAGGCGACCGGGGAGCGGCTGCGGGCCGACATACGGGCGGTCACGGGGCTCACGGGCTCGGTGGGTCTCGCCGCCTCCAAGATGATCGCGAAGATCGCCTCCGAGCGGGCCAAGCCGGACGGGCTCGTCCTGATCGAGCCCGGGACCGAGCGGACGTTGCTGGGGCCGTTGTCGGTGCGCACGCTGCCGGGGGTCGGACCGGCGACGGGTGATCATCTGCGGCGGGCCGGGATCACCACGGTCGACGAGATCGCCGAGGCGGGCGAGGACGAGCTCGTACGGCTGGTGGGCAAGGCGCACGGGCACGGGCTCTACGCCATGGCACTGGCGCACGACGAGCGGCCTGTGGTGGCCGAGCGGGAGACCAAGTCGGTGTCGGTGGAGGACACGTACGATGTGGACATCCATGACCGGATCCGGGTGGGGCTGGAAGTGCAGCGGCTCGCCGACCGGTGCGTGCGGCGGCTGCGGGCGGCCGGGTTGTCGGGGCGGACCATCGTGCTGAAGGTGCGGCGCTACGACTTCTCGACGCTGACCAGGTCCGAGACGCTGCGCGGGCCCACCGACGATCCGGGGGTGGTGCGGGAGGCGGCGGCCCGGTTGCTGGACTCCGTGGACACCACGGGCGGGGTACGGCTGCTCGGGGTGGGTGTGTCCGGGCTCGCCGACTACACGCAGGAGGACCTGTTCGCGCAGGCGGCGGGGGAGCCCGACCTTCTTGAGGATGAACACACGGAGGTGGAGCGGGGCGAGGAGCCGGCGGCGCCCGTCGAGCGGCGCTGGCCCGCTGGGCACGATGTGTGCCACGCCGGGTTCGGGCACGGGTGGGTGCAGGGGAGCGGGCTGGGGCGGGTCACCGTACGGTTTGAGACGCCTGAGGATTCTGGGCCGGGGCGGGTGCGGACGTTCCGGACCGACGATCCGGAGTTGGAGCCGGCGGAACCGTTGCCCTTGGTGGCGCAACGCACTGACGTGTCGCCGGGTGAGTCGGCTGCGCTGAGGGAGCGAGGTTCTGGTGATCTGTCGGTGGAGCCGTCGCCGGTGGTGGGGCGGGGGTCGGGTGGCTTGCCTGCGGGGCCGATGCCGGTGCCGACGCCAGTAGAGGTGCCGGTGGAGGTGCGAGGACCCGAGGACCGGTCGGCTGAGCCGCCGGCGTCGAGCGCGCGGCGTTCTGACGTTCCGCCCTCGACGCCGACGCCATTGGAGAGCCGAGGTCCCGTCGATTCGTCCGGGGAGCTGCTGCCCTCGGTGGAGCCGGGTGCCGATGAACCGCAGGGTGAGCCGCTGCTGTCGGTCGCGCGGCGTGGTGACGTCTTGTCCGCGGCGCCGACGTCGTTGGAGGCGCCTGCCTCCGGCGTTGCGCAGGGCTGGCCGCTGCCGTCGGTTGTGCGAGGTTCCGGTGTCGGGTCTGCCGAGTCGTTGCCGTCGGCGGAGCCGAGCTCCGAGGTTCTGCACGGTGAGCCGCTGTCGTCGGTTGGGCCTGGCCCCGATGATCCGCAGGGCGAGCTGCTGCTGCCGTCGGACGCGTGGTGATCCGAGGTCGCGTCGGTTGCGGGGCGCTCCGGTGTCAGGCCCGTCGAGCCGCTGCCCTCGGTGGTGCCAAGCCCCGGCGGTTCGCAGGTCGAGTTGCTGTCACTGGACGACGCGTGGCGTTCCAGCGTTGTGCCTGCTGCGTCGACGTCCTCGGTCGGGCCAGACACAGGTACCTCGACCGTTGCACCAACGCCCGGATACCCCGTCGGCCGCGTCAACGCCCCCAGGGATTCGACGTCCCGGTGACGAACCGGTCGTCGGATCCGCTCAGGTGTCGTCCGAGCCCGCGAGTTTGCCGAAGTCGTGGTCCGGGAGTGATGGGGGTGGGCCGACGTCGAGGCCGTAGTGGTGGTAGAGCTGGAGTTCCTGGTCGGGGGAGAGGTGGCGGCCTACTCCGAAGTCGGGGGCGTCCTTGATCAGGGAGCGGTCGAAGGGGATGTGCAGGGTGCCCTCGATCAGTTCGCTGGGCTCCAGGGGGACGAAGGCGTCTCTGGAGAACAGGCCGGTGCGTATGGCCGCCCACTCCGGTACGCCGGTCGCGTCGTCGAGGTAGACCTCGTCGATCGTGCCGATCTTGGCGCCGGTGCGGTCGAACGCCTTGCGGCCGATCAGGTTGCGCGGATCGATATCGGTCTGCACGGGCCCTCCTCCTGGTCGCAACTCATCCGTAAGCACTACAAAAGAGCACATTGGGGAAGGTGGCCACTCGAAAGCTCGGGTTCAACGCTCGCTGGTAGGCTGGCCATCGGCTGCTGACCCCGTGCGGGAGAGTCCTCCAGACTTCATCGGAGGCGCCGAAGGAGCAAATCCTCCCCGGAATCTCTCAGGCTCACGTACCGCACGGACGAGGTCACTCTGGAAAGCAGAGCGTGTGTCGTCGACGGTGTCGGCGGCTTGCGCTCTCACCGACGGTGAAAGCCGGTGACCTTCGGGTGGCCGGTGAAGCTCTCAGGTTGAGATGACAGAGGGGGAGGCCGTCCGGCACCCCGCTGTCGTGGTGCCCTCGAAGGTCGTGTCCGACCAGGAGGCCTCCCTGATGACTGTCCCTCGCATTCCGCTCTCCGAGCTCGAACAGGGCATCCCGTTCGAGCAACGCCACATCGGGCCCGACCAGGAGGCGCGGGCCAAGATGCTCGCGCAGGTCGGCTACGGCTCGCTCGACGAGCTCACGGCCGCCGCCGTCCCGGATGTGATCAAGAACGCCGACGCTCTCGATCTGCCGGGCGCCCGTACCGAGGCCGAGGTACTGGCCGAGCTGCGGTCCCTCGCGGACCGCAACGAGGTTCTCGGTTCCATGATCGGGCTCGGGTACTACGGGACCTTCACCCCGCCCGTGATCCTGCGCAACGTCATGGAGAGCCCGGCTTGGTACACGGCCTACACGCCGTATCAGCCGGAGATCTCCCAGGGGCGGCTCGAAGCCCTTCTCAACTTCCAGACGATGGTCGCCGATCTGACCGGGCTGCCGACCTCCGGTGCCTCCCTGCTCGACGAGGGGACGGCCGCCGCGGAGGCCGTGGCGCTGTCGCGGCGCATGGGGAAGAACAAAAAGGGGCTGTTCCTGGTCGACGCGGACGCGTTGCCGCAGACCATCGCCGTGATCGAGACGCGTGCTGAGCCGGCCGGTGTCGAGGTCGTCGTCGCCGATCTCAGCGAGGGCATCCCGGCCGAGATCGCCGAGCGTGAGATCAACGGCGTGCTCGTGCAGTACCCGGGCGCCTCCGGTGCCGTACGCGATATCAAGCCGTTGATCGAGCAGGCACACGGGCTCGGTGCGCTCGTCACCGTCGCCGCCGATCTGCTCGCGCTGACGCTGCTGAAGTCGCCGGGTGAGCTGGGCGCGGACATCGCGGTCGGTACGACGCAGCGGTTCGGGGTGCCGATGGGCTTCGGCGGGCCGCACGCCGGATACATGGCCGTGCACGAGAAGTTCGCGCGCAGCCTGCCGGGGCGGCTCGTGGGCGTCTCCGTCGACGCCGACGGAAACAGGGCCTACCGCCTCGCCCTGCAGACCCGCGAGCAGCACATCCGCCGCGAGAAGGCCACCAGCAACATCTGTACCGCCCAGGTGCTGCTCGCGGTGATGGCCGGCATGTACGCCGTCTACCACGGGCCCGAGGGGCTCAAGGGCATCGCGCGGCGCACGCACAGGTACGCCACGATCCTTGCCGCCGGGCTCACCGCCGGCGGTGTCGAGGTCGTGCACGGTGGTTACTTCGACACGCTCACCGCGCGCGTTCCGGGCCGGGCCGCCGAGGTCGTCGCCGCTGCCCGCGAGGACGGCGTCAACCTGTACCTCGTGGACGCCGACCAGGTGTCCATCGCCTGCGACGAGACCAGCACACGTGCCCAACTGGCCGCCGTATGGAGCGCGTTCGGGGTCGACGGCGACATTGAGGCGCTTGACGCTTCTGCCGAGGACACCTTGCCCGCCGGGCTGCTGCGCACCGATGCCTACCTCACGCACCCTGTCTTCCGGGATCACCGTTCCGAGACCGCGATGCTGCGGTATCTGCGTCGGCTCGCCGACCGGGACTACGCGCTGGACCGGGGCATGATCCCGCTCGGTTCCTGCACCATGAAGCTCAACGCGACCACCGAGATGGAGCCGGTCACCTGGCCCGAGTTCGGGCAGTTGCACCCCTTCGCGCCGGCCGAGCAGGCGCAGGGATACCTCACGCTCATCCGGGAGTTGGAGGAGCGGCTCGCCGAGGTCACCGGGTACGACAACGTGTCGTTGCAGCCCAACGCCGGTTCGCAGGGGGAGTTGGCCGGACTGCTCGCCGTACGTGGGTATCACCGTGCCAATGGCGATGAGCAGCGGACCGTGTGTCTGATTCCGTCGTCCGCGCATGGCACCAATGCCGCCAGTGCCGTGATGGCCGGGATGAAGGTCGTCGTCGTGAAGACCGCCGAGGACGGTGAGATCGACGTCGAGGATCTGCGGGCGAAGATCGAGCAGTACCGCGACGAGCTGTCGGTGTTGATGATCACTTACCCGTCCACGCACGGTGTGTTCGAGGAGCACGTCGCCGACATCTGCGCGCAGGTTCATGAGGCGGGCGGGCAGGTCTACGTCGACGGTGCCAACCTCAACGCCCTTGTGGGGCTTGCCAAGCCGGGGCATTTCGGCGGGGACGTCTCGCATCTGAATCTGCACAAGACGTTCTGCATTCCGCACGGTGGGGGTGGTCCTGGGGTCGGTCCGGTTGGTGTGCGCGCGCACCTCGCGCCGTATCTGCCGAACCACCCGTTGCAGCCTGCGGCCGGGCCGGAGACGGGAGTTGGGCCGATCTCGGCTGCTCCCTGGGGTTCCGCCGGGATTCTGCCGATCTCGTGGGCTTACGTCCGGCTCATGGGTGGTGAGGGGTTGAAGCGGGCCACGCAGGTGGCGGTGCTCAGCGCCAACTACATTGCCAAGCGCCTTGAGCCGCACTATCCGGTGCTCTACACCGGGCCGGGCGGGCTCGTCGCGCACGAGTGCATCATCGATCTGCGGCCGATCAGCAAGGCGACCGGTGTCAGCGTCGACGACATCGCCAAGCGGCTCATCGACTACGGCTTCCACGCGCCGACGATGTCGTTCCCGGTGGCCGGCACGCTGATGATCGAGCCGACGGAGTCCGAGGACCTGATCGAGCTGGACCGGTTCTGCGAGGCGATGATCGCGATTCGCGGGGAGATCGAGAAGGTCGGTGCGGGTGAGTGGCCGGCTGAGGACAACCCGTTGCGGAACGCGCCGCATACCGCTGCCGCGTTGGGTGGGGAGTGGGGGCACGCGTATACGCGTGAGGAGGCGGTCTTCCCGGCCGGGGTGTCCGTCGCGGACAAGTACTGGCCGCCGGTGCGGCGGATCGACCAGGCCTTTGGTGACCGGAACCTGGTGTGCTCGTGCCCGCCGTTGGATGCGTACGAGGACTGAGCGTTCTGCTGTGAGTGCCGCGAGGTGCCGTCCTTTTGGGTGCGGCACCGTCGTGGCTGGGCGCGCCCCGCGGCGGAGCCGCAAATCGATACAGCCCCGCGCCTCTTTGGGTGCGGGGCAGCTCAGGCCGGATATGCGTGCGTCTGGGTTGCCTTGACCGTGGCCCAGACCGACGCGCCCTGGTGCAAGTTCAGTTCGGCCGCTGCGATCGTCGTGAGGTCGGCGGTCAGGGGGAGTTCGCCGGTCAGGTCTGCGCGGATCTGGTCGCCGTGGGTTTCCAGGCCCGCTACCTCGCAGTGCCAGAGGTTGCGGGCGCTGGTGCCGGTGGGGTGGTCGCGGAAGAGGGTGACCCCGCTGGGTGGGAACGCCACGAACACCTCGCCCTGTAGGTCCTCCGTGGTCGTGATCGTGGGGCCGGTGTCGAGGGTGACCGTGTGGCCGGCGGCGTGGCCCTTGTAGAGGTTGAGGCCGACCAGTTGGGCGATGTAGTCCGTGCGCGGGTGGCGGGCGATGTCGGCCGGGACGCCCTCCTGGACGATCGTGCCCTGTTCGATCACGACCAGCCGGTCGGCCAGCACCATGGCGTCCAGCGGGTCGTGGGTGACCAGCACGGCGACCGCCTCGAACTCGGCCAGGTGGCGCCGGAGTTGGGCCCGCACCTCTAGGCGGGTACGGGCGTCCAGGGCTGCCAGGGGTTCGTCGAGGAGGAGCAGGCGCGGACGGGTCGCCAACGCCCTTGCCACGGCGACGCGTTGGGCCTGGCCGCCGGAGAGTCCGCGGGGCTTGGCGCCCGCGTGTTCGGTGAGACCCATGCGGTCCAGCCACTCGGCGGCCACCGCGCGGGACTCCGCCTTCGTCGCTCCCTGGCAGCGGGGGCCGAAGCCGACGTTGTCGAGGGCGGTCAGGTGGGGGAACAGCAGGTAGTCCTGGAAGACGACACCCACCGGGCGGGACTCCGGTGGCGTGCGGTCCAACTCCGCGCCGTCCAGCCGTAGATGACCGTCCGTCAGGCGGACCAGGCCGGCCAGGGCGCGGAGTGCTGTCGTCTTGCCGGCGCCGTTGGGGCCGAGCAGGGCGACGACGTCTCCCGGCGCGGCCGTCAGCTCTACGTCGAGGCGGAAGGTGCCGCGGTCCACGACGACGTGGGCGTCCAGGCCCTGGGCGCCGGTGAGCTGGGCGTCGGCGGGGTCGGTCATGACGTGCACGTCCAGACGGCTGATGTGCGGGCGGTCGTACGGCTGTTGCTCATGACGTGGTCATCCAGCGGTCCCGGAGGCCCGCCAGCACCGCGATCGATACTGCCAGGAGGACCAGGCTCAACGCGATGGCCGCCTCCGGGTCGTTCTGGAGGGCCAAGTACACCGCCAGCGGCATCGTCTGGGTGCGGCCGGGGAAGTTGCCGGCGAAGGTGATCGTCGCGCCGAACTCGCCCAGCGCGCGGGCCCAGGCGAGGACCGCGCCCGCCGCGATGCCCGGGGCGATCAGGGGGAGCGTGACCCGGCGGAACGCCGTGAAGCGGGAGGCGCCGAGCGTTTGGGCCGCCTCCTCGTAGCGGGGGTCCGCGGCGCGGAGCGTGCCCTCGACGCTGATGACCAGGAACGGCATCGCGACGAACGATTCCGCGACCACGACGCCGGTCGTGGTGAAGGGGAGGGTGATGCCGAACCACGAGTCCAGCCACTGTCCTACGACGCCGTTGCGGCCGAGCGCCAGGAGAAGGGCCACACCGCCCACCACCGGGGGCAGGACCAGCGGGAGTGTCACCAGGGCGCGGAGGAAGCCGCGGCCGGGGAACTCCGTGCGGGCCAGTACCCAGGCCAGCGGTACGCCCAGGACCAGGCTCACGGCCGTCGCCGCGGTCGCGCTGAACAGGGAGAGCTGGAGCGCCTGCCAGACCTCCGTGCTGGTCAGCTGCGATGGCAGGGACCGCCACGGGGCTCGTACGAGAAGGGCGATCAGGGGGAGGAGCAGGAACGCCAGCCCTACCAGCGCGGGGATCAGGAGGGGGAGCGGCACTCCCCGCCCCGTCATCCGGACACGGCGACGCCGCGGACCGCCCTTGAGAGTCTCGGCCGCGGCGTCGGAGGTGTCGAGCTGGGTCACGGCTTGAGGAAGCCCGCCGCGGAGAGCACCTTCTGGCCCTCGGCGGACTGCACCAGCGCGATGAACGCCTTGGCGGCGACGGCGTTCGGCGCGTTCTTGAGGAGGACGATCGGGTAGTCGTTGATGGCGTTGGCGGACTCCGGGAACTCCACGCCGTCCACCTTGCTGCCGGCCGCGTGCACGTCGGTCTTGTAGACGACCGCCGCGTCGGCCTCCTTCAGCTCCACCTTCGTCAGGGCGCTCTTCACGTCCTGCTCGTACGACACCGGGGTGAGCTTCAACTTGCTTGCGGTGAGGGCCTTTTGGGCCGCCGCGCCGCACGGCACCGTCTTGTCGCAGAGCACGACCTTCAGCGAGGACTTCGTGAGGTCCTTCAGCGAGGTCACCTTGTCAGGGTTGCCCGGCAGGGTGGCGATCTCCAGCTGGTTGCGGACGAAGGTGGCCGGCGTGCCGACCGCGTCCTTCTTGTCCGTCACGATCGCCATGGTCTTCGGGCTCGCGGCGGCGAACACGTCGGCCGGGGCGCCGCCGGTGATGCTCGCGGCGAGGGTGTCGCTGCCGCCGAAGCTGAACGTGACCTTGGTGCCCGGGTGCGCCTTCTCGAACTCCTTGCCCAGCGTCGTGAACGACTCCTGGAGCGAGGCGGCGGCGAAGACGGTGACCGTGCCGGACATCTTCGGGGACGCGGACGCCGAGGAGTCGGACTTCGAGGAGGACGAGTCGTCGCTGGAGGAGCAGGCGCTCAGGGCCAGCAGCGCGGCGGCTCCCGCCCCGGCAACCTGCAGGGTCCGGCGGGTCCGACGCGCGGAACGGGTCATCACGGTTCTACTCCTCTGATCTCTTCATGAAAGGGGCTCATGAAAGGGGTTGTCGCGCCCTGGGACGACCGCAACGGCCGTGCCGCGATGATACTGCCGCATTTGCAAGGCATTAGTCTCCTGTGGCATCGCATGAGCTGCACTGTTCGCTTGTGGGGTGCGCATGTGCGTTTGTACGGGAGTGCCGTCCGGGTACCACATTCCGGGAGGTGATGGCTCGTGACGCTCGCGCAGCTCGACCTGACGGGGGACCTCGCCCGCCCCGCCCGGCTGACCGTGCCCGACCTGTCCGGCTGGCCGCTGCACCGGGTGCGGGTCAGCTTCGAGTGCGCCACCAGTGGCACCCAGGTGCACCGCTTCGCGGGACCCCGGCTCTACGACGTGCTGTCCTCGGCCGGTCCCGGCTTCGACCCCGTCCGCCGCAAGGACCGGCTGCGTTTCCTGATCGCGGTCAGCGGTGCGGACGGGCACCACGCGCTGCTGTCCTGGGCCGAGATCGACCCCGACTTCGCTCATGCCCCTGTTCTGCTCGCAGTCAGCATCGACGACACCCCGCTCGACCGTGCCGGACCGCAACTGGTGCTTCCGCAGGACCGTTGCGGGGCCCGGCACATCAGTGGGATCAGGGCGATACGGGTGGACGGAGGGTACGGGGCGACCTGGCCAGTGCCAGCCACACCCGGTCGCGGGTCAGCGGAAGTTCCGTGAAACGGACGCCTGTCGCGTCCCGCAGCGCGTTGGCGAAGGCGGGCGCGACCGGGTTGAAGGGACTCTCGCTCATCGACTTGGCGCCCAACGGGCCGATGGCGTCCGCCGTTTCCATGAAGTGGACCTCGGTACGCGGCACGTCCGCGTACTGGGGGAGCCGGTAACGCCGGAAGGCCGCCGTCTCCACCGTGCCCCGCTCGTCGATGCGGACGTTCTCGAAGAGGGTCGCGCCGAGCGCCTGGGCGACCCCGCCCTCCACCTGGCCCCGGCACTGCATCGGGTTCATCACCTTGCCCGCGTCGGCCGCGTGCACGCTGCGCAGGATACGGATCTCGCCGGTGCCCGGATCGACGGCGACCCTGAACCACTGCGCGTTGAAGGCCACCGAGCGGGGCGTCCCGCCGAAGTGCCCGTCGGCGCTGAACTCCACCCCGACCGCCGCACCCGCCGCGTGCAGCTCCTTCAGGGTGAGGCGGCCGCCCGGGTGCAGTACGGCTTCCTCGGCCAACGTGCACGCAGCGCGCGGGAGTTGCAGATGGGCGGCGGCGAAGTCGAGGAGCTGGTCGGCGAGGGCGCGAGAGGCGCGGAGAGTGGCCTTGCCCGCCACCACCGTGCCCGTGGAGGCGAAGGCGCCCGTGTCATGCCGTACGACGTCCGTGTCGGACTGGCGGACGGTGATCCGGTCGACGGTGGTGGCGAGTTCACCGGCCGCGATCTGGCGGTGGACCGTGGTCGTGCCGTTGCCGAACTCGGCTGTGCCTACGGCGAGATCGAAGCTTCCGTCGGGGAGGAGGCTCGCCTTCGCGTCGGCGATGTGGCCGCCGGGCGGGCCGGTCGCGATCATCGCCAGGGCCGTGCCCTCGCCCACCAGCCAGCCGTCCGGGGGGAGTTGGGAAGCAGGTTCCGCCTGCGCCCGGCGGACGATGGCGATGCACTGGTCGAGGCCGTAGCTCGCGATGTGCAGGTCCTCCTCCTCGCCGCCGGGGGAGAGCATCGGCTCGCCGGGGCCGATGATGTTCTTCGCCTTGAACTCCAGAGGGTCCAGGCCGAGTTGGCGGGCGAGTTCGTCGAGCGCCGACTCCACGGCGAACATCACCTGGCCGAGGCCGTAGCCGCGGAAGGCGCCCGCCGGGACGGTGTGCGTGTAGACGGAGAAGGCGTCGACCTTCTTGTGCGGGGCTCGGTAGACGGCCATCGACTCGCCGACGCTGTGGAACATGACGGCGGGGCCGTGGTTGCCGTAGGCGCCGGTGTTGGAGACAACTCGTAGCCGGAGTGCGGTGAGTTGGCCGTCGCGGCGGGCGCCCGCCTTCACGTTGATGGTGAACGGGTGGCGGGTGGTCGCGCCGTAGAACTGTTCGGCGCGGGTGTACTCCAGTTTCACCGGGCGGCGCAGGCGCAGGACCGCGAGGGCGACGATGTCCTCGACGAGCATCTCCTGCTTGCCGCCGAAGCCGCCGCCGACCCGGCCGGCGACGACCCGCACCTGCTCCTCGGGGAGGTCGTACAGCGCGCAGAGGGCGCGGCGGGTGAGGAACGGGGTCTGCGAACTGGTGCGCACCGTAAGCCTGTTGTCCTCGTCGAACCACGCCACCGCGCCGTGCGTCTCCAGGCTCGCGTGCTGGACGCGCTGGGTGCGGTAGGTGTCCTCGTAGACGGCGTCGGCCTCGGCGAAGCCCGTCTCCACGCTGCCGATCTCGCCGTGTGCCTCGCCCACGACGTTGTTCTGCGGGCGGGAGATGCGGGCCGTAGCGGCGTCCTTGTCGTGGACGACCGGGGCGCCGGGGCGCATCGCCTGCTCCGGGTCGAGGACGGCGGGCAGGATCTCGTACGTCACCTCGACGCGTCGGCAGCCCTCCTCGGCGGCGGCCTCGCTGTCGGCGACGACGGCGGCGACGCGTTGACCGACGTAGCGGACGGTGTCGTCGAGGACGCGGGTGTCGTCCGGGTCCTCCGTGGGGTGCTCGTGGCGGGCCGTGGAGAAGTGGCGTTCCGGGGCGTCGTAGTGAGTGAACACCGCTTGTACGCCCGGGACTTGGAGGGCGGCCTCGGTGTCGATCGCGGTGATGCGGGCGTGGGCGTGCGGGGAGCGGAGGAGCTTCATGTGGAGCAGGCCGGGGACGTCGATGTCGAAGGTGTAGCGGGCGGTGCCGGTGACCACCTGGGGTCCGGCCGGGGCGGGGAGGTTGCGGCCGACCGCCTCGCCCGCGCCCGGTGCCTCGGCGTGGCAGACGCCTCGTACCGCGTCCTCGATGGCGCGGTAGCCGGTGCAGCGGCACAGGTTGCCCTTGAACGCCCTTGGCAGGTCGGTGAGTTGGTCCTCGTTCAGGGCCGCCGTCGTCATCAGGAAGCCGGCCGTGCAGAAGCCGCACTGGAAGCCCTGGGCGTCCAGGAACTTCCGCTGCACCGGGTGGAGTTCGCCGTCCTCGGTGGCCAGGCCCTCGACCGTGGTGACGGCGCGGCCGTCGGCGCGGAAGGCCGGGTAGAGGCAGCTGTGCACCGGCTCGCCGTCCACGTGGACCGTGCAGGCGCCGCAGTCGCCCGCGTCGCAGCCCTTCTTCACGCCGAACCAGCCGAGCTCGCGGAGGTATGTGCGCAGACACTGACCCGGGCGGGGTTCCTCGGCGAAGGACCGGCCGTTGACCTCGATCTTCATGCTGCCGTCTCTCCCAGCTCCCGGCGGATCTCCTCCGCGTAGCGGAATGTCATGTGCGCCCGCCATTCCGGCAACCCGTGGATGTCGTCGAACCACTCGTCGTCCGCGACGGAGGAGGCGATGGCCGTGCGCAGTTGCTCCGCCGTCAGTGGCAGCGGGAACAACACGCGGAACGGACGGACCGTCGACGCGGTGATCGTCAGCGCGAGCGAGCTGTCGAGCGGGTCCAGGGTGCCGATGACCAGGACTCCGGATCGGCCGAGGCCGTAGAGGGAGGCCTGGCGGAAGGCCGTACGGCAGGTCAGGGCGCGGGCCGGGACCGTGATCGAGCGGAGCAGTTCGCCGTCGGCAAGGTCCTTGCGGCCCGCGCCGGTGACGAAGTCGGCGACGCGGACCCGGCGGCGTAGGCCGTCCTGGGACAGGAGGAGGCACTCGGCGTCCAGGGCGGCCGTGAGGGAGATCATCGGGCCCGCGGGCAGGGCGTTGCAGAGGTTGCCGCCGACCGTCGCCATGTTCCAGATCTTGAAGGAGGCGAGGAAGGCGCGGCAGCACTGCTCGAAGAGCGGGGCCGCGGTGGTCGTCAACTCCTGTGCGAAACGGGAGAGTTGGGCGATCGTGCAGGTCGCGGCGATTTCCAGGGAGCCGTCCGGGTGCCGTTCGACGGGTGTCCAGCCGGTGCGGCTCAGGTCCACCAGGCGGCGCAGGTGCGGTTGCGGCTCGGAGAAGAGATATGTGCCGCCGCCGAGCCAGGCGTCGCCCGGCCGCCAGCGGGTCGGCTGCCGGGCGTCGAGGATCTCGGCCACCGTGTTCAGGTCCATGACCGCCAGTGAAGCAACGCGGACCCGGTCGGGACGACTGGTTCACAGCACGGAAACGCCGACGTTCCACGGCCGGACACTGGAGGATCGACCAAGAGGCGTTTCGGCCGATTGGTCTGGCACTTACCATGCAATCACTCGCATTCACCTGGCGAATGCGAGATGCGAGGAGCCGGAACCATGCACGTCGAACACCTTCTTCAGGACGAGTCCCTCGGCCTGCGCCTGCTGTGGGCCGAGGACGCCCAGCTGGCCCGGGAGATCAGCGGAGTGACCGTGACCGACCTGGAGGACCCCGCGCGGTTCGTGCGGCGGGACGAGGTCGTGCTGAGTGGGCTCGTGTGGTGGTCGGCCGAGGACGGGCCCGGGCGGGCCGAGCGGTTCGTGTCCGCGCTGCGTGGGGCGGGCGCCGCCGCGCTGCTCGCGGGGGAGGAGACGCACGGGTCGGTGCCGGACGACCTCGTCGAGGCCTGTGTGCGGCACGGGCTGCCGGTGGCCGCCGTACCGGCGCACATCATGTTCCGCGCGATCACCGACACCGTGTACCTCGGGCGCTGGGGCGAGCTGAGCCGTCGGCACACGCTGCCGGAGAACGTGCGGGGGCGGCTGAGCCGGATGGCCGCGCAGGGTGCGGGGCCGGAGGCGATCGTGGCTACGGCCTTCGCGCATCTCGAACGGGCCGTCGCGTATGTCCTCACGCCCTCCGGGCGGACGGTCGCGGCGACACGGAGCGCGGGGGCGATACCGGTGGGGAAGGCGGCCGGCCTGCTGGCGGAGGCCGTGCCCGTCGATGCGGACGGGGTCTCGCCGTACGAGCGGTGGCACCTCTGCCTTCCCGACCCCGACGACGCGCCGCCACGCATGGTGCACGAGCTGGCCTCCGTGCTGGGGCGCTGCCAGGAGGCGCGGGTGCGGGCGCGGGCCGTAGAGCGGCAGACGGCCGATGAGTTGGGGGCGTTGCTCGCCGTGCCGGGTGTCGATGGCGCGGTTGTGGCGGCGGCGGTACGGGCCTGTGGGTTGCCGGACGACGGGCCGTATCGGGTGCTTGTCGCGGAGACCGGGGCGCAGCGGGCGGGTCTTGCGGAGGGGGCACTGGCCGAGGCGGTCGCGCATGTGGTGCCGGGCCTCGCGGATGTGGTGCCCGGGGTGGGGGCTGTGGGGCGGCTGCCGGACGGGGCCGCGTTCGCGGTCGTGGCCGGGGCGGAGGCCGACGCGCTGCACGAGGCGTGGCCGCTCGTCGCCGCAGCCGAACCAGCCGTGCCGCTCTACGGCGGGACCGGAGCGCCCGTCGGCGGCGCGGGGGAGCTCAACGGCGCGCTGGCAGAGGCGCGTTACGCACTCGCCTCGGCGCGGAGCACCGCCGCGTCCGGCGGCTCCGCGCTCACCGACGCTGCCACCCTCACGGGGCTCGACGCGTTGCTCACCGGTGTTCCGGCCGAGGTCCGTACCGCCTACAGCCGGACCGTGCTCGGTGAACTGCGGTCCAACACCGTGCTGTTGGAGACGCTGGAGACCTTCCTGGCCTGTGACGGTTCCTGGGCGCGGACGGCGGAGGCGCTGCATCTGCACGTCAACTCCGTGCACTACCGGATCGGGCGCATCGAGCACTTCACCGGCCGCGACCTCTCCCGCCTCTACGACCGACTCGACCTGTGGGCGGCCCTGTTGTGCCGGGCGGATGCGGCTTAGCCTGCACGTTCCGGCGTTCCATCGTTCCCGGGGAGGGTGGGCGTGCTGCTGCGTCAGCTGGAGTACCTGGTCGCGCTCGCCCGTGAGCGGCACTTCGCGCGGGCCGCGGCGGCCTGTTATGTCTCGCAGCCCTCGCTGTCGGCCGCGATCCGGCGCCTGGAGCACGAGTTGGACGTGCCGATCGTGCGGCGCGGCCGGCGGTACGAGGGGCTGACCCCGGAGGGCGAGGTGGTGCTGGCCTGGGCGCACCGCATCCTGGCCGAACGGGACGCGCTGCACCAGGAGTTGTCGGCGCTGCGGGGTGGACTGACCGGCACGCTGCGGCTGGGTGTGGTGCCGACCGCGCTGCCCGCCGCGTCCCTCCTCACCACCCCGTTCTGCGAACGGCATCCCCGGGCCCGGGTCGCCCTGGAGTCGCTCGCGTCCGTCGACATCACCCACGGGCTCGCCGAGTTCGAGCTGGACGCGGCGATGACGTACCTGGACGACGACACCCTGCGCAACGTCCGCCGCTTCCCGCTCTACGAGGAGCGGTACGTCCTCCTGACGCCGGTCGACGGGCCGCTCGGCGGTGTCTCCAGGGCGAGTTGGGCACAGGCGGCCACGCTTCCCCTGTGCCTGCTCAACTCGCGGATGCGCAACCGCCGCATCATCGACGAGTGCTTCGCCGCCGAGGGCGCGACGGCCTCCCCGGCGGTCGAGTCGGACAGCGTCGCCGGGCTCTACACGCTGCTGCCCGGGGGCCGTTGGTCCAGCGTGATCTCGCACGCGTGGCTGCACATGTTCGACGTACCGGACGGGATGCGGGTCGTACCGCTGAACGGGCCCGCGCACGGACCCCGGGTCGGACTGGTCGTCGTCCGCAGCGAGCCCCGATCGGTGCTGGCGGAGGCGCTGTTGAAGGTGGCCCGGGAGGCGGGCGTACGGGACGCGCTCGACGAACAGCTGCACACCTATCTGGGCGGCGACGGACGCTGACAGCCGTTGATAGGAGCGGGCTATGTCGGCATAGCAACGTTCGCTTTGACCAGGGCGATTCACCCCGAGGATCGTGAAGTGCATCTTCCGACAACGGAGTTGAGGAGCCGCGACATGGCCAAGGTTCTCTGTGTCCTGTACGACGACCCCAAAGACGGTTACCCGACCTCGTACGCCCGCGACGACCTGCCCGTGATCGACCACTACCCGGGCGGCCAGACCACCCCCACCCCCGAGGCCGTCGACTTCACCCCCGGTCACCTCCTCGGCAGTGTCTCCGGTGAACTCGGCCTGCGTGCCTACCTGGAGGCGGCCGGGCACACCCTCGTCGTCACCTCCGACAAGGACGGCGCGGGCTCGGTCTTCGACCGCGAACTGGTCGACGCCGACATCGTGATCTCGCAGCCGTTCTGGCCCGCGTACCTCACCCCGGAGCGCATCGCCGCCGCCAAGAACCTCAAGCTGGCGGTCACCGCCGGCATCGGTTCCGACCACGTCGACCTCGACTCGGCGATCTCCCACGGCGTGACGGTCGCCGAGGTGACGTACTGCAACAGCATCAGCGTCGCCGAACACGTCGTGATGATGACGCTGTCCCTCGTGCGCAACTACCTGCCGTCCCACCAGGTCGTGCTCGACGGCGGCTGGAACATCGCGGACTGCGTGGCCCGTTCGTACGACCTCGAAGGCATGCACGTCGGGACGGTCGCCGCCGGGCGGATCGGGCTCGCGGTGCTGCGGCGGCTCGCGCCCTTCGACGTCAAGCTGCACTACACCGACCGGCACCGGCTTCCCGAGGACGTGGAACGGGAGTTGGGGCTGACCTGGCACGAGAGCGCCGAGGACATGGTGCCGCACTGCGACGTCGTGACCATCAACGCGCCGCTGCACCCCGAGACCGAGGGGCTGTTCGGCGACAAGCTGCTCGCGCAGATGAAGCGCGGCGCGTATCTCATCAACACCGCGCGGGCGAAGATCGCCGACCGCGACGCCGTCGACCGGGCGCTGCGCAGTGGGCAGTTGGCGGGTTACGCCGGTGACGTGTGGTTCCCGCAGCCCGCTCCGGCGGACCACCCGTGGCGGACCATGCCGCACCACGGCATGACCCCGCACATCTCCGGTTCGTCGCTGTCGGCGCAGGCCCGGTACGCGGCGGGCACGCGGGAGATCCTGGAGGCGTTCTTCGCGGGGCGGCCGATCCGGGACGAGTATCTGATCGTGGACGGGGGCGCGTTGGCGGGTACCGGCGCGCACTCCTATTCGGTCAACAAGTGACGCGGTGACGGACGGGGGCCGCCGCACGCCTCACACGCGGTCGATGTGCACGTTCGTCGACTTCACGCGGGCGGTGGCCTCCATGCCCACTTCCAGGCCGAGTTCCTCGACGGCCTCCCGGGTCAGCAGGGAGACCAGCCGGTGCGGGCCCGCCTGGATGTCGACCTGGGCGGCGACGTCGCCGAGCTTGATCGCGGTGACGATGCCGGGGAACGCGTTGCGCACCGAGGTGTACGACGTGTCCTCCTCGACGCCGCCCGCCTTGGCCAGCGCCACCGAGAACGCGGCCAGATCGACACCGTCGATGAGCCGGCGCCCGCCCTCGTCGCGGTGGGTCGTCACCCGGCCCGCGTCCGCCCACCGGCGCGCGGTGTCCGGGCTCACGCCGAGCAGCCGCGCCGCCTGGCCGATTGTGTAGGACTGCATACGCGCCACCCTAGGGCCAGAAACGGTAACCGGTGGACGGGGGGTTGGCTCTGGGGTATAACGCGATATAGCGTCAGTCCGTCGATCGGGGTGAGGGTATGTCGGGTGAGCTGATGAGCACGACCGGGTTGCGGGCCTCGCATGCGGACCGGGACCGCGTCGTGGACGTGTTGACCGGCGCGGCCGGCGACGGCAGGCTGACCGCCGAGGAACTCGACGAGCGCGTCGAAGCCGCCCTGACCGCCCGCACGATGGGGGAGTTGGCGGTCCTGACGGCCGACCTTCCGGTGGTGGCGGGCACGACCCCGGTCGAGGTGAAGGACGTCGCGCGCATCGAGCAGAACGGCGGTTCGACGCGGCGCGGTGACGGCTGGGTGGTGCCGCGCCGGCTGGAGATCCAGTCGCGGCTGGGCGATGTGACCCTCGACTTCACCGAGGCGGTGATCACCCAGCCCACGCTCCGCATCGACCTCGACATGCACCTCGGTTCGCTACGGCTGCTGCTCCCGCCGGGCATCGTCGTGGACACCGACTCCCTGGTGCTCAACTACAGCAAGGTCAAGACGCGCGGGCCCGGTGACGCGGGGGCTCCGGTCGAGCTGCGGATCGAGATCGCCGGGCAACTGGGCTTCGGGAAGGTCAGAGTGCGCCGGACGCGGCGCGCGGTCAGGAAATCCCCGACGCCCTGAGGACCGAGCGCGCGGTCTCGTCGTCGATCAGATGGCCCAGGTGACGCCGGACGTCGGTGCCCTGGCGCAGCGTGCCGTGCTCCGTCGAGTGCCGTATGCCCGTGTCCAGCTCGTGCCAGAGCAGGGGGTTGGCGACCAGGACACGGGGGTCGAGTTCGAGCCAGTGTCCGTGCGCGTCCCGCAGGACGAGGCGTTCGGAGACGTCGCCGTAGCGTCGTACGACGGTCAGCGCGTCCGTGTGCACCGTGCGCCGCAGCAGCGGGCTGTCCACGGTGAGCCAGCCGGGGCCCGCGGTGACGCGCTGCGGCAGCAGGACGGCGAAGAGCGCCGCCGACAGGGCGAACCACAGCAGCGCGCGGATCAGTGTCAGGGTTCCCGCGTTCCAGTCGACCAGCAGGGTCATGGCGAGGAACCCGAGCGCGCAGCCCGCCGCCAGCCGGGCGTCGCCACGCCAGTGGCGGTCGCCGGCCGGGTCCGGTGGGGGTGCGCTGTGCCGCATGAGGCCGACGGTAGGCCGCCACGCGTGCGCTGCGCGGGCCGCTGACGGGGCTCTTACACACCGGCACCCGATTTTGTCGTGCCTCTTACGGTGATGTCGGCTCGGGCGACCGGAAACGGTCGGCCGAGGGTGCGGGGAGGCGGTTGGTGCGCTGCTGTTGGCCGGTGTGCGTACGGGGGCGCGGGGTGCCCGTCAGCCCGTGTGTACGCGCGGGCGTCGTGCGCGGTCCGGTTCCGCCTCGCGCAGGACCTCGCGGGTGACCGGGGCGACCTCGCCCTGGCCGAAGAGGAAGAAGCGGAGGAAGTTGGCGAAGGGGTTGCCCTCGGTCCACTCGAAGTAGATGTGCGGGGTGCGGCCCGTCGTGTCGCGGACGTGGAGGAGGAGCGCGGCCAGGGCGTTGGGGATGGAGGACGATTCCAGGGTCAGCACCCGGTAGCGGTTGTGGAGCACCTCGCCGCGCACCGTCAGGCCCGCCTCGAACTCGGAGGCGTCGAGGACCGTCACCTCCACGAAGACGAAGTCCTCGCCGGGGATGTCGTTGTCGTTGCGGATCTGCTCGATCTTGTCCCGGTACTCGGCCTTGTCGCGGCGGTCGGGCTCGTTGGCGACGAAGCGGATCTTCCGGCTCGCCATGTCGCGGATGAATCGTTCCGCCATGGAGTCCAACTGCACGCTCGTCACCCGGAGTTCGAAGGCGCGGGCCAGCCGGGACAGCAGGGAGACCAGGATGATGCCGGCGATGAAACAGGCGCCGATCTTCACACCGTCGGGGCGTTCGATGACGTTCACGACGGTGACGTAGAGGAGGACCGCGGAGACGATGCCGAAGACGACGGTCCAGTTGCGCTGCTGGGCGCGGCGGGCCGCGATGGTGACCGCGATCGCGGCGGAGGACATCAGGACCAGGACGCCGGTGGCGTAGGCGCCGCCCTGGGCGTCGACGCTGGCGTCGAAGATCCAGGTGACCAGGAACGCGACCAGCGTGAAGACGATCACCATCGGGCGGACGGCGCGGGCCCAGTGCGGGGCCATGCCGTAGCGGGGGAGATAGCGCGGCATCAGGTTGAGCAGGCCGGCCATCGCGGAGGCGCCGGCGAACCACAGGATGGCGATGGTGGAGAGGTCGTAGACCGTGCCGAAGGCGTTGCCCAGGTACTCGTGCGCGAGGTAGGCGAGGGCCCGGCCGTTGGCCTGGCCGCCCGCCTTGAACTCCTTCTCCGGGATGAGCACGGTGGTGATGAAGCTGGTGGCGATCAGGAACACGCTCATGATCAGCGCGGCGGTCGTCAGCAGCTTCTTGGTGTCGCGGATACGGCCCTTGGGGTTGTCGTGGGTGTCGTCCGGGTCGCCCTCGACGTGCGGCATGACGGCCACGCCGGTCTCGAAGCCGGAGAGGCCGAGCGCGAGCTTGGGGAAGACCAGCAGGGAGACGCCGATCATCGCGAAGACGTTGCCGTGCTCGGTGGTCAGGGCGCTGGTCCAGTCGGTGACGACGTGTCCCTCGGTGGCCACGTGCCACATGCCGACGATCACGACGACGACGTTGAGGCTGAGGTAGGCGGCGACCAGGTACACGGCGACGCCGATCGCCTCAAGGAACCCCTTCAGGAACACCGCGCCGAGCAGGGCGACCAGGATGAGCGTGATCAGCATCTGCTTGTCGTGCAGCATGCTCGTCAGGTGCGGGTTCTCCACGAGGTGGGTGGAGGCGTCCGCCGCCGACAGGGTGATCGTGATCAGGAAGTCCGTCGCCGCGAACCCGAGCAGGGTCAGGACGAACAGCTTGCCCTTCCAGAACGACAGCAGCCGCTCCAGCATCGCGATGGAACCCTCGCCGTGCGGGCTCTCCTCCGCGACCCGGCGGTACACGGGGAGGGCGCCGGCGAGGGTGACGATCACGAGCACGATCGTCGCGACGGGGGAGAGCAGTCCGGCGGCGAGGGCCGCGATGCCGGGCTGGTAACCGAGGGTGGAGAAGTAGTCGACGCCGGTCAGGCACATCACCCGCCACCAGCGCTGGCCCTGGTGGACGTGCTGCTGGGGTTCCGGTGCGGTCTGCGTGACCTGGTGGCCGCCCTTGCCCATGTCGGCCAGGCCCTCCAGCATCCAGGCGCGCAGACGACTGGGAGGGTGTTCGGTCGTGGCCATCGGCGTGCTCCTGAGGTGCGGGTGCGGGTCGGCGTGTGGGCTCTGGCCATCACGCGGACGGCGGCACCAGCGTAAGCGGAGAGTGACGCGTGGGCCCATGGATGCGGGGGGCTTCGGCGTCAATCTTGCGTTAAGACTGGCCGGGTTGGGGGAGGAGGCGCATCAGGAAGCGGGGGATGCTGCTGGTTGGGGGTGCGTTGGGCTGTATGGGGGTGGGGTGGGGGCGGTTGGGGGTGGCGGATACCCAGAGTTACGGGGGAGGGGGGGCTGGTGTTTTGTCGCCTTGGAGCTCGGGGGGTTCTGTTGTGTGGCGGGTGCGGGTGTGTTGTGGCTGGTCGCGCCCGCGCGGCGGTAGCCGCACATCAGATACAGCCCCGCGCCCCTAGGGGGTGTGGGGGGCCGGGATGGGGATGCTGGCGGGTTGGGTGTGGGGCAATCGGCTTCGGGTCTCGGCGTTTGCCGCGCAGACTCTCCTCGCGGCAGCCGCGTTCACCGTTCTCGGGCTGCGGGCGTGGCCCACCGATCTCCGGTGAGCGGTCAGGCGTCCGCCAGCCTCGCCTCCTCCAGGTCCAAGGACCGCTGGAGTCGTCTGCGGGTCGTGTCGCTGATGGCGTGGTCGTCGTAGAGGCGCTGTAGTTCGACGGTCTCCACGGCGATCAGGTCGCGGCGGAGCTGGCGGTAGACCAGGTCGGCGGATTCCGCGTGGGTGGCTTGGCCGTTGTTGTCGGAGAGGCGGTCGCGGGCGTCGTCGAGGCGGGCGTTGAGGCCGCGGCGGAGGCGGTCGAGGACGACGTCCGGTACGGCTTCCAGCTCGGCGAGTTCGTCGAGGCGGCGGATGCCCGCGTCGGCCAACCGGCAGCGGGCGGAGGCCTCTTCGCGTTCCGTGTGGTCGGGTTCCAGGGCGATGCCGGAGCGGCGGACGACCGGTGCGAGCGTGAAGCCCTGGACGACGAGGGTGACGACCACGACCGAGGTGGTGAGGACCAGGACCAGGGGGCGGTCGGTGAGGGTGGTGCCGGTCTTGGTGACCTCGGGGATCGACAGGGCCGCCGCCAGCGGGAGGACACCCCGGGTGCCCGCCCAGGTCAGGACCATCGGGACGCGCCAATTCACCCTGTGCACCCCGCCCTTGCGCTGCACCACCGCCGACAGCGGCGCCAGCCACAGCAGTCGTACGGCGATCAGGGTGCCCGCCACCGCGAGGGCGTACAGCGGCCACGCCCGGTCGCCGTCGGACAGCGCCCGCACCTGCGCGGGCAGGGCGAGGCCGATCAGGGAGAACACCACGCTCTCCAGCAGGAACACCAACGTGCCGTAGACGGCGTGCAGTTGGAGCCGTATGCGGGCGTTGGTGAGCCGGTCGCCGCGACCGCCCAGGACGACCCCGGCGACCACGACCGAGGTCACGCCGGACGTGTGGGCGCCCTCCGCCAGGACGTAGGCCGCGTACGGCGTGACCAGGGAGATCACCGTCTCCAGGACCGGGTCCTCGGTGCGTCGGCGGATCAGGGTCACGACGTACGCCACGGCCGCTCCGATGACCGTGCCGCCGCCCGCGAGCACGACGAACTCCCCGCCCGCCGCACCCCAGTTGGCGGCCGCCGAGGCCACGGCGACGCTCACCGCGACCCGGAACAGGACCAGCGAGGTCGCGTCGTTGAAGAGGGACTCCGCCTGGACCAGCACCTGGACCCGGGGCGGCAGCGCGAGCCGTCGGCCCAGCGCGGTGACGGCGACCGGGTCGGTGCTGGCCAGGACCGACCCGAGCACGAGCGCCATCTGCCAGGAGAGGGGGGTGACCGTCGACGCCACCCAGCCCACGGCCGCCGCGGACGCGAGGACCAGGCCGATCGCGAGGATCCCGACCGGCTTCCACACCGCCTTCAGCTCGCGCCACGACATGTCCTCGGCGCTGGCGTACAGGAGCGGCGGCAGGACGACCAGGCCGATCACGTCGGGGCTGATCTCGATCGCCGGGGTGCCCGGCAGCAGGGCCACGGCGAGACCGGCGACCACGAGGAGGGAGGGTGCGGGGATCCGCCACCGGCGGGCGAACGTCGCGACCAGCGTCGCCAGTACCACGAGTGCCAGAACCGTACCGACGCCGCGCATGCCGTCCCCTTGTGGTCTTGGACGAGCCCATGCGGACTCCCCGCCGACCAGACTTCCCGGCACACCGCGGCCACCCTAACCCGGCCGAGCGCCGTCAAGACAGTGTCAACGTCCTCGCGGACGGCGCCAGAGACGCGTCAAGAAGCCCGCCCCGGCGGCCGCGGGGCGCTTGTCTGGGAGGCGATGAACGACGTGCGACGCGGGCGACTGAAGGTCTACCTCGGGGCGGCCCCGGGTGTCGGCAAGACCTACCGCATGCTCGACGAGGCACGGCGCCGGGCCGCTCGCGGCGCCGATGTGGTGGTGGGGTTCGCGGAGTGCCACGGGCGCCCGCGCACCGAGGCGATGCTCGACGGCCTGGAGGTCGTCGAGCGGTCCCAATGCGCTTACCGGGGTGGGTACTTCGAGGAGATGGACCTCCCCGCGGTGCTCGCGCGCCGCCCGGAGGTCGCCGTGGTCGACGAGTTCGCGCACAGCAACGTCCCCGGCGGCGGGCGCAACGCCAAGCGCTGGCAGGACATCGATGTGCTGCTCGCCGCCGGCATCGACGTCGTCACCGCCGTCAACGTGCAGCATCTGGCCTCCCTCAAGGACGTCGTCGAGAAGATCACCGGGGTACCGCAGCACGAGACGGTGCCCGACGACGTCGTCCGCCGGGCCCGGCAGATCGAGCTGATCGACATGCCGCCCGAGGGACTGCGGCGGCGCATGGCGCACGGCAACATCTACACACCGGAGAAGATCGACGCGGCCCTCGCCAACTACTTCCGGCCCGGAAACCTCACCGCGCTGCGGCAGTTGGCGCTGCTGTGGGTCGCCGACCGGGTCGACGAGGCCCTGCACACCTATCGCGCCGAGCACGCCATCGGCGGGGTGTGGGAGACCCGGGAGCGGGTGGTCGTCGCGCTGACCGGCGGCCCGGAGGGCGACACGCTCATCCGGCGGGCCGCCCGCATCGCCGACCGGTCCGCGGGCGGTGACCTGCTCGCCGTGCACGTGGCCCGCAGCGACGGACTCGCCGCCGGGGTGTCCCATGCGTCGCTTGCCAGGCAGCGGCGGCTCGTCGAGGACCTCGGCGGCAGCTACCACTCGGTGGTCGGCGACGGTGTCGCCACCGCCCTGGTCGAGTTCGCCCGCACCGAGAACGCCACCCAACTCGTCCTCGGCACCAGCCGCCGGGGCCGGTTCGAGCGCTTCCTGACCGGCCCCGGCACGGGGGAGACGGTCACGGAACTCTCCGGTGACATCGACGTGCACCGGGTCACGCACGAGCGGGCCGGGCGCGGCACCCTGCTGCCGTCCCGCCGCCGTACTCTCTCCACGGCCCGGCTAATTGCCGGTCCGGTGACGGGACTTGTGCTGCCGGTGCTGCTCACCGTCTGCCTCGCCCAGGTGCGCGGCACCGTCAACCTCACCAGCGAGGCACTGCTGTTCCTGCTCGCCGTCGTCGGGGTCGCCTGCATAGGCGGCGTCACCTCGGCGGTCATCGCGTCGGTGACGGCCTCGCTGCTGCTCAACTACTGGTTCATCCCGCCCATCGGGCAGTTCACCCTGGACGACCCCAACGCCCTTTTGGCGCTGGGGGTGTTCACGGTGGTGGCGGCGACCGTGGCCGCCGTCGTGGACCGTTCGCTACGACTGTCCCGGCGCTCGGCGCGTGCCACCGCCGAGGCGGAGACGATGTCCTCCCTCGCGGGCAGCATCGTGCGCGGCGGCCAGACGATCCCGGCGCTGCTGGAACGCACCCGCGAGACCTTCGGCACGGATTCGGCGGAACTCGTCGACGAGCCACCGGATCACGAGGTGGGGGTCGGTGTCACCACCGTCCCCGCCGGCCCCGGCGCCTTCCTCGTGCTGCGCGGACGCACCCTGTCCTCGTCGGAACGGCGGGTGCTCGCCGCCTTCGCCGCGCATGTCGGCTCCGCCGTCGAACGGGCCCAACTCGCCGAGGCCGCCGCCGAGATCGAGCCGGTGAAGGCCGCCGACCGCTTGCGTACGGCCCTGCTGCGGGCCGTAGGACACGACTTGCGGACGCCGCTCGCGGCGGGGTGGGCGGCCGTGACCTCGCTGCGCGGGCGGGACGTCGAGTTCTCCGCCGAGGACCGTGACGAACTCCTCGCGACCGCGGACGAGTCCATGGCCAAGCTGAACCGGCTGCTGGAGAACCTCCTCGATCTCAGTCGGCTTGAGGCCGGTGTCCTGCCGCTGAGTCTGCGGGCCACGAGCCTGGAGGAGGTGCTGCCGATGGCGCTCGCGGACGTGCCCGACGTGGACCTGCGGGACGTGGAGTCGATACCGCCGGTGCTCGTCGATCCGCCGCTGCTGGAGCGCGTGATCGCCAACCTGGCCGGCAACGCGGCCCGGCACACCCCGGCCGGGCGCCGGGTCATGGTCACCGCCAGTGCGCTGGGCGGCCGGGTGGAGCTGAGGGTCGTGGACCGAGGGCCCGGGCTGCCGACCACCGGACGTGAGCGGCTCTTTGAGCCCTTCCAGCGGCTCGGCGACACGGACAACACCACTGGGCTCGGGCTGGGTCTCGCCCTCGCGCGCGGCCTCACCGAGGCGATGGACGGGACCCTCACGCCCGAGGACACCCCGGGCGGCGGCCTGACCATGGTCGTGTCGTTGCCGCTGGCCGAACGGGCGAGCCGGCCGGACACGGAGACGGCCGCCCCAACTCCGGACCGGGCACCGTGAGTTCCACCAGCGGTCGCTACTCCAGGCCCGACACCCTGAACACGGTCTCCGCGGTCTCGCGCTCGACGCGTTCCGCGATCCGGCGCAGCGCGGTCGCCCCGCACGTGAGCGAGCCGGAGGCGATGGACCGGCGGGAGTCCTCGGAGACGCGGTGCCACAGGTCGGGGTTGTGCACCAGCACATCGGGGTCGATCTCGACCCGGCCGCCCAACTCGTCCCGCAGCAACAGCCGTTGAGAGACCCCGTCCAGACAGCGCACGGACACCAGCCGGTCCGTGCGGACCCGGTGCTCGCGCAGCAGCCCGCGTGCGGACAGCCAGCCCTCGCCCGCCCGGACCCGGGCCGGGTACAGGACGACGAGGAGCAGCACGGCGAGGGCGAGCCAGAGCGCGCCGCGCCACAAGGTGAGCCTGCCGCTCAAGTCGTCGACGAGCAGCAGGAGTCCGAGCAGCGCGCCCGCGCAGCGGAACGTGTCGCGCAGGTCCCGCGCCCACCGGCGGTCCTGTGCCGCTGCCCGCGGTTGATGCGCGTGTGCGTCGTCGGGGCGTCCCATGATGGCGACGGTAGGGACTCCGGGCGTACGGAGGCCGGGCCTTGACGCGACTCTGACGGGCGGCCGGTGCTTCTTGACGCCGTCGCAGCGGCGGAGGGCGGTTGCCCTGGTCACACGGTCGTCAAGTTCCCGTCAAAGAACGCGTGTCCGGCGCGAAGAAGACGCAAGGAGAAGGAGAAACCGACGGCGGCGGGACGGAACCTGGAGCGCACTCGCGCGTTCCCGTCGCCGCGCGTCCGTACGTGAAGGAGCCATCAGCATGACCGTTCTGACTGTCCAGCCGGGTGAGACACCGGCCGACGAGGAGCCCCCGGATACCGGCGAACGCCATCGGCTCACCGCCCTCGCCGGGTTCGCGGCCCTCTCCCTGGACGCCATGGCGTCGGTCGCGTACGGCCCCGAGGCGATCGTCCTCGTGCTGGCCGCCGCCGGTGCGCACGGACTCGGCTTCACCCTGCCGGTCACGCTCGCCATCGCCGCACTGCTCGCGGTGCTCGTCGCGTCGTACCGGCAGGTCATCGCGGCCTTCCCGGACGGCGGCGGCTCCTACGCCGTGGCGAAGACCCACCTCGGCGCGCGGACCAGCCTGGTGGCGGCGGCCTCGCTGGTGCTGGACTACGTACTGAACGTCGCCGTGGCGGTCACGGCCGGAGTCGCGGCGCTCACCTCCGCTTTCCCGTCGCTCTACGGTGAACGGCTGTGGCTCTGCCTGGCGGTGTTGACACTGGTCACAGCCGTGAACCTGCGCGGGATCGCCGAGTCGGCGCGGGTGTTCATCGTGCCGACCGTCGTGTTCGTCGGCTCGATCTTCGTCCTGATTGTGATCGGCCTCTTCCGCGATACGCCTGTGAGCCGGGTCAACAGCGAGTCCGTGGTGACCGGCAATGCCACAAGCGTCGGTGTCCTGCTCCTGCTGAAAGCTTTCGCCTCTGGTTGCAGCGCCCTCACCGGCGTCGAGGCCATCGCCAACGCCGTGCCCTCCTTCCGCACGCCTCGTGTGAAGCGGGCCCAGCGCGCGGAGGTCGCCCTCGGCGCGGTGCTCGGCGTGATGCTGATCGGCCTGTCGGTGCTGATCTCCCGCTTCCATCTCCAGCCCATCCAGGGAGTCACCGTCCTCGCCCAGCTCGCGGACGCCTCCCTCGGCCACAACTGGGCTTTCTACGTCATCCAGTTCGCGACGATGATCCTGCTCGCCCTGTCCGCGAACACGTCCTTCGGCGGGCTGCCGGTGCTGCTGAAGCTGCTGGCCCGCGACAACTACCTCCCGCACGTCTTCGCCCTCAAGGCCGACCGCCAGGTGCACCGGCACGGGGTGCTCGCGCTGGCCGCGGTCTCGGCGGCCCTGCTGGTGTTCTCCGGGGGCGACACCAACACCCTCGTGCCGCTCTTCGCGATCGGTGTCTTCGTCGGCTTCACCGTCGCCCAGGTCGGCATGGTCCGGCACTGGCGCGGCGAACGCGGCACCGGCTGGCACGGCAAAGCCCTGCTGAACGGCTTCGGCGCGGTCCTCACCGGCGTCGCCGCGGTCGTCGTCACCGCGACCAAGTTCGAGGAGGGCGCCTGGCTGATCGTGATCACCCTGCCGCTGCTGGTGCTGGCCTTCGAGACCGTGCACCGCGCGTACGCGCACATCGGCGAACGGCTCGGCCTCGGCCGCATCCCGGACCCCCCGCACCGCGACCGGTCCGTGGTGATCGTGCCGGTCTCCTCCCTCACCCGGCTCACCTCCGAGGCGCTGACGGCCGCCGCCTCCCTCGGCGACGAGGTCCGCGCGGTCACCGTCTGCTACCCCGACCCCGAGGACCGCGCCAACCTCCACACCCTGGAACGCGCCTGGGCCCAGTGGGACCCCGGCGTCCCCCTCGTCCAACTCCCCTGCGAGCGCCGCTCGTTGGGCCGCCCCATCGCCGCCTACGTACGGGACGTCTCGGCAACGGAACCGGACACCCGGGTCACCGTCCTGATCGCGGAGGTCGAGCCGGTCCGGCTGTGGCAGCGGCTGCTCCAGAACCAGCGGGGTGCCGTCGTGGCCCACGCGGTACGGCGAGACACGGACGCGGTGATCTGCCGGCTGCGGTTCCGGTTGTTCTGAGAGAGCCGCTCGCGGCCCCGTGCCCCGCATCGCCGTAGAACCGTGTTCGCGCGCCGGATCCCGGCTCCGCCGTAAGAGTCGCGTCAAAGGCGTATGCGCTGCCGTAAGGGACCCGTCAACGGCGGCCGAATCCGGTCATGGGCGCGGTTACCTCTAAGCGTCCGTTCCATTCGCACCTCATTCCAGGAGCTCACGATGGCCGATCTGGCCTTCGTCGTCACCACGATCGCGGTCTTCGCGCTGGTGGCCCTCGTCGCCAAGGGGGTGACGAAGCTGTGACCGCCGGGGCTGCATTCACCGGTGGTGTCGGCTTCGTCGTGTCCGCCGCCCTGCCGGGCCATCTCGTTCTCACCTACGGGCGCCAGGGGGTGTCGCTGTGACCGCCGAGAACATCGTCGGCCTCGTCGTGGCCGTCGCCCTGCTGGGCTATCTCGTCCTCGCCCTGATCTTCCCGGAGAGGTTCTGAGAGCGTTATGGGTCCCGTCCTTGCCGGTGTGCTCCAGCTGATCGCCCTGATAGCGGCGCTGGCGCTCGCCTACGTCCCCCTCGGCACCTACATGGCCAGGGTCTACTCCTCCGACAAGCACCTGCGGGTCGAGAAGTGGATCTACAAGGGCATCGGTGCCGACCCCAACACCGAGATGCGCTGGCCGGCGTATCTGCGCGGCGTGCTCGCCTTCTCGGTGGTCGGTGTTCTCTTCCTCTACCTCCTCCAGCGGATCCAAGGGATCCTGCCGGGCTCGCTGGGCTTCTCCTCCGTCAATCCCGCGCAGTCGTTCAACACGGCCGTGTCGTTCGTGACGAACACCAACTGGCAGTCGTACTACGGCGAACAGACCATGGGTCACGTCGTGCAGACCGCCGGGCTCGCCGTGCAGAACTTCGTCTCCGCGGCCGTCGGAATCGCCGTCGCGGTGGCTCTCGTACGAGGCTTCGCGCGCTCCCGTACCGGTGAACTCGGCAACTTCTGGGCCGACTTGGTGCGGGGCACGATCCGCATCCTCGTGCCGTTGTCGGTGGTCGCGGCCCTCGTGCTGGTCGCGTGCGGCGCCATCCAGAACTTCTCCGGCATTCACGAAGTCGGCCAGTTCATGGGCGGACAGCAGCAGTGGAACGGGGGCGCCGTCGCCTCCCAGGAGGCCATCAAGGAGATCGGCACCAACGGCGGCGGCTACTTCAACGCCAACTCCGCGCACCCCTTCGAGAACCCGACGCCCTTCACGAACCTCTTCGAGATCTTCCTGCTGCTGGTCATCCCGTTCGCGCTGACCCGCACCTTCGGCGTGATGGTCGGCTCGATCAAGCAGGGCTACGCGATCCTCGCCACCATGGCCACCATCTGGGTCGGCTTCGTCGCCCTGATGATGTGGACCGAGTTCGCCCACCACGGCTCGGCGCTCCAGGCCGCCGGCGGTGCGATGGAGGGCAAGGAGACCCGGATCGGCGTCGGCGCCTCCTCGATCTTCGCGGTGTCGACCACCCTGACCTCGACGGGCGCGGTGGACTCCTTCCACTCCTCGTTCACCGGTCTCGGCGGCGGAATCACCATCCTGGGCATGCAGTTGGGCGAGATCGCACCCGGTGGTACCGGCTCCGGCCTCTACGGAATGCTGATCATGGCGGTCATCGCGGTGTTCATCGCCGGTCTGATGGTCGGCCGTACACCCGAGTACCTGGGCAAGAAGATCGGCACCCGCGAGATGAAGCTCGCAGCCTGCTACATCCTGATCACCCCGGCCCTGGTGCTGATCTTCGCGGCCGCCTCCATGGCGCTGCCGACCCCGCCGCACTCCATGCTCAACTCCGGCGCGCACGGCTTCTCCGAGGTGCTGTACGCCTTCACCTCCGCCGCCAACAACAACGGCTCCGCCTTCGCCGGGCTGAACGCGAACACCGACTGGTTCAACACCATGACCGGGCTCGCGATGGTGCTCGGCCGCTTCCTGCCGATGGTGTTCGTGCTGGCCCTGGCCGGCTCGCTCGCCGAGCAGAAGCCGGTCCCGGTCACGGCAGGCACCCTGCGCACCGAAAAGCCGCTGTTCACCGGCCTGTTGGTGGGCGCGATCCTCATCATCACCGGTCTGACCTACTTCCCGGCGCTGGCGCTGGGACCGCTGGCCGAGGGGCTGGCGTCATGACCACCCGCATAGACAACCAAGAAAACCAAGAGGACTCGATGTCCACTGCCACTCCGACCCGGGCGCCGCACAGCGATGTGCCGACCGGTCACAAGGACGAGGGACGGGTCGGCGCGGGGCTGTTCGACCCGAAGCAGCTGATCAGGTCCCTGCCCGACGCGTGCCGCAAGCTCGACCCGCGCGTGATGGTCAAGTCGCCCGTCATGTTCGTGGTGTGGATCGGGTCCGTGCTGACCACGGTCTTCTCCTTCAAGGACCCGGGCGACTGGTTCGGCTGGGCGATCAGCGCCTGGCTGTGGCTGACCGTCATCTTCGCCAACCTCGCGGAGGCCGTCGCCGAGGGCCGCGGCAAGGCGCAGGCCGACACCCTGCGCAAGGCCAAGACCGACACCGTGGCCCGGCGTCTCGTGGGCGACCATGAGGAGCAGGTCCCCGGTACCGAACTCCGCATCGGCGACCTGGTCGTGTGCGAGGCCGGCGACATCATCCCGGGCGACGGTGACGTCGTAGAAGGCGTCGCGTCCGTCGACGAGTCGGCCATCACCGGCGAGTCCGCGCCCGTGATCCGCGAGTCCGGCGGCGACCGCTCGGCCGTCACCGGCGGTACGAAGGTCCTCTCCGACCGCATCGTCATCAAGATCACGACGAAGCCCGGCGAGACCTTCATCGACCGGATGATCGCCCTGGTCGAGGGCGCCGCCCGGCAGAAGACGCCCAACGAGATCGCCCTGAACATCCTTCTTGCGTCCCTCACCATCGTGTTCCTGCTCGCCTGCGCCACGCTGCCGCCGTTCGCCGACTACGCGGGCACCCACCTCACGATGATCGTGCTGGTGGCCCTCCTGGTCTGCCTCATCCCGACCACGATCGGCGCACTGCTCTCCGCGATCGGCATCGCGGGCATGGACCGCCTCGTCCAGCGCAACGTACTGGCCATGTCCGGCCGGGCAGTTGAGGCCGCCGGCGACGTCTCGACGCTGCTGCTCGACAAGACCGGCACCATCACCCTCGGCAACCGGCAGGCCTCCGAGTTCGTGCCGGTGACCGGTACCACCGAGGCCGAACTCGCCGACGCCGCCCAGCTCTCGTCGCTCGCCGACGAGACGCCCGAGGGCCGTTCCATCGTCGTCCTGGCGAAGGAGAAGTACGGTCTGCGCGAGCGCCACCAGGGCGAGCTGGCCCACGCCGAGTGGATCGCCTTCACCGCCCAGACCCGCATGTCGGGCGTGGACGTCGACGGGCGCAAGATCCGCAAGGGCGCGGCCGGTTCGGTCGTCACCTGGGTCCGGGAGCGGGGCGGCGAGGTGTCCGAGGACGCCGGCGCGCTCACCGACCGGATCTCCGCGGCCGGCGGCACCCCGCTGCTCGTGGCCGTCGAAGACACCGACGGCGCACGGGTGTTGGGCGTCATCCACCTCAAGGACGTCGTCAAGGCGGGCATGCGCGAGCGGTTCGACGAGCTGCGCCGCATGGGCATCAAGACGGTCATGATCACGGGTGACAACCCGCTGACCGCCAAGGCGATCGCCGAGGAGGCGGGCGTCGACGACTTCCTCGCCGAGGCCACTCCCGAGGACAAGATGGCCCTCATCAAGCGGGAGCAGGCCGGCGGCAAGCTGGTCGCGATGACCGGTGACGGCACGAACGACGCGCCCGCGCTGGCCCAGGCGGACGTCGGCGTCGCGATGAACACCGGCACGTCGGCCGCGAAGGAGGCCGGCAACATGGTCGACCTCGACTCGAACCCGACCAAGCTCATCGAGATCGTCGAGATCGGCAAGCAACTCCTCATCACCCGGGGCGCGTTGACGACGTTCTCCATCGCCAACGACGTCGCGAAGTACTTCGCGATCATCCCGGCGCTGTTCGCGGCCGTCTACCCGGGCCTGGACAAGCTCAACATCATGCACCTGGCCTCGCCCGACTCCGCGATCCTCTCCGCGGTCATCTTCAACGCGCTGGTCATCATCGCGCTGGTGCCGCTCTCCCTGCGGGGCGTGCGGTACCGGCCGGTCAGCGCCGACAAGATGCTCCGCCGCAACCTCGGGATCTACGGCATCGGCGGACTGATCGCCCCCTTCATCGGCATCAAGATCATCGACCTCCTCATCTCCCTCATCCCCGGGCTGTAACTTTTTGAAAGCGTGCTGAAGGCCATGAACAACTCCGTTACGAACACAGCCAGGTTGCTCTGGGCGGCCCTGCGAGCGCTCCTCGTGTTGACTCTGGTCACAGGCGTGATCTACCCGCTGGCCGTCACAGGTGTGGCCCAGGCGTTGTTCAACAACAAGGCGAACGGCTCGGAGATCAAGGCGGACGGCAAGGTCGTCGGCTCCTCGCTCATCGGGCAGTCGTACAACCTGCCGTTGAAGAAGGGCCAGGAGACCCCGGCCCCGGACCTCAAGTGGTTCCAGGGCCGACCGGCCAACGGGCTGGGTGTGAACTCGATCAACACCCAGTACAAGCTGATCCTCTCCGGCGCCACCAACCTCTCCGCCGACAGCAAGGTGCTCGTCCAGCAGGTGAAGGACGCCAAGGCGGCGGTCGTGAAGGACAACTCCACTGCCGACTACAAGGTCAAGCCCTCCCAGGTCCCGGCCGACGCCGTCACCTCCTCCGGCTCCGGCCTCGACCCGGACATCTCCCCGGCCTACGCGGACCTCCAGGTCCACCGCATCGCCGAGAAGAACGGGCTGCCCGTCTCCCAGGTACAGAAGCTGGTCGACGAGCACACCGACGGCCGCACCCTCGGCTTCGTCGGCGAGCCCACGGTGAACGTGCTGGAGCTCAACATCGCGCTCAAGTCCCTTGTGACGAAGAGCTGATGGCGTTACGCGACCGGCAGGGGAGTCGGCGGCCCGGGAGAGATCCCGGCGCCGCCGACTCCCGCCGCCATGCCAGGGACCACACGAAAGGCACACCCCCATGACACGGGTGCTGGTGGTCGAGGACGACCCGCAGCTCGTACGGGCCCTCGTGATCAACATGCAGGCCCGCCGCTACGGCGTCGACGCGGCCCCCGACGGAGCCACCGCGCTCCGGCTCGCGGCCGCGCGGCAGCCGGACGTCGTGATGCTCGACCTCGGACTGCCCGACATGGACGGCGTCGACGTCATCAAGGCGCTGCGCGGCTGGACACGGGTCCCGATCCTGGTGCTGTCGGCGCGACAGGCCTCCGACGAGAAGGTCGCCGCCCTCGACGCGGGCGCCGACGACTACATCACCAAGCCGTTCAGCATGGACGAACTCCTCGCCCGGCTACGGGCCGCCGTCCGCCGCGTCGAGGACGTGCCCCTGACCCCGGCGACCACCCTGGTCGTCACCGACGACTTCACCATCGACCTGCTCGCCAAGAAGGCCACCCGCGCCGGACACGACATCCGGCTCACCCCCACCGAGTGGCATCTGCTGGAGATCCTGGTCACCAACCCCGGCCGCCTGATCACCCAGAAGCACCTGTTGCAGGAGGTGTGGGGGGTGTCCCAGAGCAACAAGACCAACTATCTCCGGGTCTACATGGCCCAGTTGAGAAGGAAGTTGGAGGGGGACCCGTCGAGCCCCCGCTATCTGATCACCGAGCCCGGCATGGGCTACCGCTTCGAAGGATGACATGGGACGCGGCAAGCTCCGGATCTACCTGGGCGCGGCACCGGGCGTCGGCAAGACGTACGCGATGCTGTCCGAGGCGCACCGGCGAACCGAGCGCGGCACCGACTGCGTGGTCGCCTTCGTGGAACACCACGGCAGACCGCGCACCGAGGTGATGCTGCACGGCCTGGAGGAGATCCCGCGCCGCGAACTCGCCTACCGGGACACGACGTTCACCGAGATGGACGTCGACGCGGTCCTCGCCCGCCACCCCGAGGTCGCCCTCGTCGACGAACTGCCGCACACCAACATCCCCGGCTCCCGCAACGCCAAGCGCTGGCAGGACATCGAGGAACTCCTCGCCGCGGGCATCGACGTGATCTCGACCGTCAACATCCAACACCTGGAATCCCTGGGCGACATCGTCGAGTCCATTACCGGCGTACGGCAACAGGAGACCGTCCCGGACGAAGTCGTGCGCCGCGCCGACCAGATCGAGCTGGTCGACATGTCACCGCCCGCGCTACGACGCCGGATGGCCCACGGAAACATCTACAAACCGGACAAGGTCGACGCTGCCCTGTCCAACTACTTCCGCCCCGGAAACCTGACCGCCCTACGGGAGTTGGCGCTCCTCTGGCTCGCCGACCGGGTCGACGCCTACCTCCAGGAGTACCGCAGCGAACACCGCGTCTCGGCGATCTGGGGATCGCGCGAACGGATCGTCGTAGGACTGACCGGCGGTCCCGAGGGCCGCACCCTCATCCGCCGGGCCGCCCGCCTCGCCGAAAAGGGCGCGGGCGGCGAGGTGTTGGCGGTCTACATCTCCCGCAGCGACGGCCTGACCTCGGCCTCCCCGAAGGAACTCGCCCAACAACGCACCCTCGTCGAGGACTTGGGCGGCACCTTCCACCACGTCGTCGGCGAGGACATACCGGTGGCCCTGCTGGACTTCGCGCGCGGGGTCAACGCCACCCAGATCGTCCTCGGCGTCTCCCGCCGCAAGGGCTGGCAGTACGTCTTCGGCCCCGGCGTCGGCTCGACGGTCGCCCGGGACTCCGGCCCCGACCTCGACGTCCACCTCATCACCCACGACGAGGCCGGCAAGGGACGCGGACTGCCTGCGAACCGGGGCACGCGGCTAGGGCGGGCCCGCATCGTCTGGGGCTGGCTGGCCGGAATCGGCGGACCGCTGCTGCTGACCTGGCTGTTGAGCGGTGTCGCGCCCGAAGTCGGCCTGGCCAACGACATGTTGCTGTACCTGACGCTGACGGTGGCGGCGGCCCTGCTCGGCGGACTGTTCCCCGCACTGGCCTCGGCGGCGGTCGGATCGCTGCTCCTGAACTGGTACTTCACCCCGCCCGTGCACACCTTCACCATCGCCGACCCCAAGAACATCGTCGCCATCGCGATCTTCGTGGCCGTCGCGGTGTCGGTCGCGTCGGTCGTCGACCTGGCGGCAAGGCGCACGCACCAGGCGGCCCGCCTGCGCGCCGAGTCGGAGATCCTCTCCTTCCTCGCGGGCAATGTGCTGCGCGGCGAGACCAGCCTGGAGGCGCTCCTGGAACGGGTCAGGGAGACCTTCGGCATGGAGTCCGCCGCCCTGCTGGAGCGCGCGAGCGACGTCGAACCCTGGACCTGCGCGGGCAGCGTGGGCCCGCGCCCCTGCCAGAACCCGGAGGACGCGGACGTCGACGTGCCGGTCGGCGACCACATGGCCCTCGCCCTCTCCGGCCGGGTCCTGCCCGCCGAGGACCGCCGGGTCCTGGCCGCCTTCGCCGCACAGGCCGCCGTCGTCCTGGACCGTCGCCGTCTCCGCGAAGAGGCCGACCAGGCAAGGGCGTTGGCCGAGGGCAACCGCATCCGCACGGCACTCCTGGCGGCCGTGAGCCACGACCTGCGGACGCCCCTCGCCGGCATCAAGGCGGCCGTCTCCTCGCTCCGTTCGGAGGACGTCGCCTGGTCGGACGAGGACCAGGCGGAGTTGCTGGCCGGCATCGAGGACGGCGCCGACCGCCTCGACAACCTCGTCGGGAACCTCCTCGACATGTCCCGACTCCAGACCGGCACGGTCACCCCGATCATCCGCGAGGCGGACCTCGACGAGGTGATCCCGATGGCGTTGGGCGGGGTCCCCGAGGACAGCGTCGAACTCGACATCCCCGAAAGCCTGCCCATGGTCTCCGTCGACAAGGGCCTGCTGGAACGCGCCGTCGCCAACATCGTCGAGAACGCGGTCAAGTACAGCCCGGAGCGAACTCCCGTACTGGTCAAGGCAAGTGCCATCGCCGACCGCGTGGAGATCCGGGTGATCGACCGCGGCCCCGGCGTCCCCGACGAGGCCAAGAACCGCATCTTCGAACCCTTCCAGCGCTACGGCGACGCCCCGCGCGGTGCCGGAGTGGGCCTCGGCCTCGCCGTCGCACGCGGCTTCACCGAGGCCCTCGGCGGCACGCTCGGCGCCGAGGACACCCCGGGCGGCGGCCTCACGATGGTCCTCAGCCTCCACCTCGCCCCCGCACCCACCCTTGCCCCCGTCGAAGGTTCCACCTACAGTCCGGCTCCGTAATGTTCGTCAATCGGCCCGAAACTTTCGAACCCGGGCCGGACGGAGGAGCGGAGACACATGCGGACCTACGACAACCCGGTCATCGGCGGTTTCCACCCCGACCCCAGCGTGTGCCGGGTCGGCGAGGACTACTACCTCGTCTGCTCCAGTTTCGAGTACTTCCCCGGGGTCCCGCTCTTCCACAGCCGGGACCTGGTGCACTGGCGCCAGCTCGGCAACGTCCTTGACAGACCAGGGCAGTTGAACCTCCCGGACGACACCCCCGCCTCGGCCGGCATCTACGCCCCGACCCTCCGCCACCACGACGGCCGCTTCTACCTGATCACCACCGAGGTGAGCGGCAAGGGCAACTTCATCGTCACCGCCGACCGCCCCGAGGGTCCCTGGTCGGACCCGGTCCTCGTCGACGTGCCCGGCATCGACCCCGACCTCGCCTGGGACGAGGACGGCAACTGCTGGTGCGCCGTCGCCGGGGTGAAGGTGGCCCGCATCGACCCGACGACCGGCAAGGTCCTGGAGGGCCCGCTCCCGATCTGGTCCGGCACGGGACTCCAGCACCCGGAGGCCCCACACCTCTACCGCGTCGGCGACTGGTGGTACCTGCTGCTGGCCGAAGGCGGCACCGCACACGGCCACAGCGTCTCCATCGCCCGGGCCCGCTCCCCACGCGGCCCCTACGAACCGGCCCCCGCCAACCCGATCCTCTCCCACCGCAGCACCGACCTCCCCATCCAGAGCACCGGCCACGCCGACCTGGTCAGCGCCCCCGACGGCACCTGGTGGATGGTCCTGCTGGGCACCCGCCCCCGGGGCTGGTTCCCCGGCTTCCACGTCCTGGGCCGCGAGACGTTCCTGACCCCGGTGGAGTGGGTGGACGGCTGGCCCCGGGTCGGTCCGGTACAGGAACAGCACCCGGCTCCGGAGGCCTGGCACCCCTTCGAACTCCCGCCGGTACGCGACGACTTCGACGCCCCGACCCTCGCCTTCTCGTGGATCTCCCCGCGCAGCAGGCCGGAGGACAGTTGGTCGCTGACCCGCCGTCCGGGCTGGCTGACTCTCGACGCGACCTCCGGCCCGGTGTTCCTCGGCCGCCGCCAACAGCACTTCGACTGCCGCGCGTCCGCCCGGATCGACCCCGGCTCCGGCCGCGCCGGCCTCTCCGTCCGCATGGACGAGGCCCATCACTACGACATCGAGGTCGCCGGGGGAGCGGCGAGCGTGGTAGCGCGGATCGGTCCCGTACGGCAGTGCATCGCCTCCCGCCCAGTGCCGTCGGGGCCGGTCACGCTGGCCGTCGACATCGTCGCGACCAGCGCCGACACACGTGCCCCCGACACCCTCACCTTCTCCGTGGAGGGCCCCGAAGGAGCCGTAGAACTCGCCGAGTTGGACGGCCGCTATCTCTCCACCCAGGTCGCCGGAGGCTTCACCGGGCGGGTGGTCGGCATGTACGTGACCGAGGGCGAGGCGGCCTTCGACTGGTTCGACTACCAACCGCGGTAGCGCATCCCCCTGGATCGACTCTTTCTGTATCAACACCGAAAGTTTCGACCCTCGTCAGTACGGGCGCCACCCCACGTACCGCTCACCCATGGACAGGAGTCGCACCATGCCCAGGAACAGACTCGGACTCGCGGGAGCCCTCGCGGCCGTCCTCATCGCTGCGGGCATCGCCACCGGCACGCCCGCCCAGGCCCACGAGGAACCGCGTACCCAGGCCCACGAAAGGCCGGCCACCCTCGCCCAGCTCGCCGAGCGCCACGGCCGTTACTTCGGCAGCGCCACCGACAACCCCGAGCTGACCGACACCGCGTACACGAAGATCCTGGGCCGCGAGTTCGACATGATCACCCCGGGCAACGGCATGAAGTGGTACGCCACCGAGCCCCGGCAGGGCGTCTTCGACTGGACGAACGGCGACCAGATCGTGAACCTCGCCCACGCGAACCACCAGCGGGTCCGCGCCCACACCCTCGTCTGGCACAGCCAGTTGCCCGACTGGCTCACGTCCGGCACCTGGACGGCGGACGAGTTGAGGGCCGTACTGAAGAAGCACATCACGACCGAGGTACGGCACTACCGCGGCAAGGTCTACTCCTGGGACGTCGTCAACGAGGCGTTCAACGAGGACGGCACCTACCGCGACACCATCTGGTACCGGACGCTCGGCCCCGGCTACATCGCCGACGCGCTGCGCTGGGCCCATCAGGCCGACCCGCACGCCAAGTTGTACCTCAACGACTACAACATCGAGGCGACCGGCCCGAAGAGTGACGCCTACTACGCCCTCGCGAAGCAACTCAAGGCCCAGCACGTGCCGTTGGACGGCATCGGGCTCCAGGCGCACCTGGCCCTCCAGTACGGCTATCCGACGACCCTGGAGGACAACCTCCGGCGCTTCTCCCGCCTCGGTCTCGACACCGCGCTCACCGAGGTCGACGTACGGATGCAACTCCCGGCGACCGACGCCAAGCTGACGGAGCAGGCGACCTGGTACCGGGACCTGACCGGGGCATGCCTCGCGGTGCGCGGGTGTGTGGGGGTGACCATCTGGGATTACACGGACCGGTATTCGTGGATTCCGGCGGTCTTCCCGGGAGAGGGAGCGGCACTTCCGTGGGACGAGCAGCTGAATACGAAACCGGCTTATCACGCGCTCCGTGAGGCGCTCCGATAACAGCCGACTACGGGGAGTGAACTACCCCGGATACGCGTCGGGGCCGGTGCGCACCGAGTATGTGCGGCCGGCCCCTCATGTTCTTGCAGTGCACAGCGACGGGCGGCGCGGCGGAACCGCCCGTGGTGGTGTTCAGGCCGCCGTCATCACCTGGCGGTGCGGGGCGATGATCTGGCCGTCGGGCAGGAGCTCACCGGTGTCCTCGAACAGGAGAACGCCGTTGCACAGCAGGCTCCAGCCCTGTTCCGGGTGGTGCGCCATGAGGCGGGCGGATTCCCGGTCGGCGGATTCGGCTGTGGGACACGGTGGCTGGTGCTTGCACATTGGTGGGATCTCTCGCTCTGTTGTGGTCATGTCCGTCCCCCGTGGTGTTGAGTCGGTCCGAACCCAGTGTTGCCCCATGGACGTCAATCCGCAGGGATTTAGCGGCACCGCTTCTCACAGGTTGATGACGCATCACCCGCGCGGACGGTTCATCCCAATTCCCAGCTCGTACGAGCTTTTTCCTGCTCGTACGAGCGTTACGAGCGTAAAAGGGGCCGGAAACGCGATCGTACCCCGCTGCCGGGAATTCGGCGGCGGGGTACGAGGGTGACGGAGGGGGAAAGTCAGGCGGGAGAACCGAGCAGCGGCGCGGGAGTCACCCGATGGGTCAGCATCGGCAGCAACTCGGCGACCCGGTGCGGACGGTGGGCCGCGATGCCGGGCGGCGCGGGGGCCAGCGGGACCAGCAGATCGGACGCGACGGGGTGGCCGTCGGCGCCGTCCTCGGTGAGGTCGCCGTGCAGCCAGAGCGTGAGCATGTAGAGGCCGGGCACGGACAGGAGGCGCGGCTGGTGGGCGTCCTTCATGTTCTCGGCCTGGCGCAGCGCCCGCTCGGTGGAGGCGATGTACGGGCCCTCGAAGAAGTGCGAGAACGCCCAGCCGTCGGGGGTCAGCATCGTCTCCGCGGCGGCGACCGCGCGATCACCGCAGCGGATCAGGAAACGCCAGCCGGCCAGCCGGGTGACGGCTGTCCCGTCCGCGGACACACGGTCCAACACATGCAGGGGCAGCGGGAGTTCGGGTGTTGCGGGTCCCTGGGCCGCGCGCAGGGACGGCGTCTTCGCCTCGCGGACCGCGGTGGGGGAACCGAGTGCCGTGAGAACGGAGCGCAGGGCGGGCGCGGGAGCCGGGGGGACATGCAGCGGCATGGTGGGTCGCCTCTCATTCGACAGGCACTGGTGGCGCGAGGGCGGGGCGGGGGCGGACGGCGCTGTCAGCTCTCGGGGTCAGGGAGGCCGGGCCAGGTTCCGTGAACATGGGTGCGGCCTGCCGCACGTCACCTCGACGGCAGGTTCCAGGACCGGGGCGCCAACCTTCTGCCTTGTTCGCGGAGTTTATACGACACGGGTTCAGACGATGTTTCGTCTAACCGTTTCCCGTATGAACAACAAGGACCTATTAGGCCAGCGATTCACGGGAATCATCCCGGTTCCGAACGGGCTCCACGGCGATGACCTCGGGATATGGCACCGATGGGGTCGGCCAATTCTCGTCGGCGTTTTTCACGAGGTCTTCATTCTGCGGGAACTGCGCGCTGCCGCATGCCTCGTGAATGTGCCGCGGGTCACGTTCGACCAGAGTAGCGGGCGCCGGGCCGGTCCGGGGACGTTATCGATCGCCAGGGCTGGGCATCATCCTTGCTGACCCGGGGACGAGTGGGACGAGGAGGTGACGCTTCGATGGGCGAGAAGGTCGTGGCAGGGCCGTTCGAGCTGGCCGACCGTCAGCGCTACCGCGCCAAGCTGCGGCGCTGCCTGACGGGGCTGGAGCGGCTGCTGGCCGAGAAGCGGTTCGACCGCCCCAAGAACCTCATGGGGCTGGAGATCGAACTGAACCTCGTCGGCTCCGACGGCATGCCGAAAATGCTGAATGGACAGGTCCTCGAGCGTATCGCGAGCCGAGATTTCCAAACAGAACTCGCCATGTTCAATCTGGAAGTCAACATTGCCCCACATCGATTGGACGGCCGGGTATTCGACAGGCTCGCCGAGGAGATCCGTACGTCACTGGCATATGCCCACCGGAAAGCGGGCGAGGTCGACGCCGGAATACTGATGATCGGCATTCTGCCGACGCTCGACCGGGACGACCTGGTCTCCTCGAACCTCTCCGCGGTCGACCGGTACACCCTGCTCAACGATCAGATCGTGGCCGCCCGCGGCGAGGATTTCGTCCTTGACATCGACGGCGTCGAGCACCTCACCTGTACCTCGGGTTCCATCGCGCCCGAAGCCGCCTGCACCTCCGTGCAGTTGCACCTCCAGGTCACCCCGGACCGCTTCGCCGACGTGTGGAACGCGGCCCAGGCCGTCGCCGCCGCACAGGTCGCCGTGGGCGCCAACTCGCCCTTCCTGTTCGGCCGTGAGCTCTGGCACGAGTCCCGGCCCCCGCTGTTCCAGCAGGCCACCGACACCCGCCCGCCCGAACTCCAGGCCCAGGGCGTCCGCCCCCGCACCTGGTTCGGCGAGCGCTGGGTCACCTCCGCGCACGACCTCTTCGAGGAGAACCTGCGCTTCTTCCCGCCCCTGCTCCCGATCCACGACGACGAGGAACCCCTCGACGTCCTCGACGCGGGCGGCATCCCCACCCTCGCCGAACTCGTCCTGCACAACGGCACGGTGTACCGCTGGAACCGCCCGGTCTACGGCATCGCCGACGGCGTCCCGCACCTGCGCGTCGAGAACCGCGTCCTGCCGGCCGGCCCCACCGTCACCGACGTCATCGCCAACACCGCCTTCTACTACGGCGTCGTCCGCGCCCTCGCCGAGGAGTCGCGGCCGGTGTGGACCCGGCTGCCCTTCGAGGCCGCCGCCGCCAACTTCGACACCGCGTGCCGTCACGGCATCGACGCCCGCCTTCTCTGGCCCCGGCGCGGACGCCTCGGCGGCACCACCGAGATCGACGCGGTGTCCCTCGTACGCGACGAACTGCTGCCGCTCGCGGAGGCCGGCCTGGACGCGTGGGGGGTCGAACCGGCCGACCGGGACCTGTACTTGGGCGTGATCGACGAGCGCTGCCGCCGCCGGGCCAACGGCGCGACCTGGCAGTCCGCCACCTTCCACCGCGCCCTGGAACAGGGCCTCACCAGGGAGGCCGCGCTGGCCGCCACCACCCGCCGCTACAGCGAGCTGATGCACCTCGGGGAGCCGGTCCACACCTGGCCGGTGGGACTGCCGGAGCCGGTGCCGCTGGGGTGAACCGCAGCTGTTTCAGCGCGCGTTGGCCGAGAGGGATGAACTGCGGCTGTCTCAGCCCGCGTCGGCGGACGCGCCCGACGCGCCCGCCGCCACGATGGCCTGGAGGATCACCGACTGGATCTGGGCCGGGTCGCTCACCTCGTGGCCCGAGCCGCCGGTCGCCTCGGCGATCTGGCGGGCCTCCTCCTTGTCGGCGTCCGGGCCCACCGCGATCATGATGAGCGGCACCGGCCGCTCAGGGCTGGCGAGTTGCTGCAACTGCCTGACGAGCGTGGAGCGGGAGATGCTGCCCGGGTCCTGGTTGACCCCGTCGGTGAGAATCACCAGCGCGTTGAACTTCCCCTTCACATAAGAGGACGTGGCCGCCTTGTACGCGGCGAGCGTGGTGTCGTAGAGCCCGGTCGCACCGTTCGGCACCGGCTTCAGCGAGCCGAACGCCGCCGACAGGGCGTCCCGTTGGGTGCCGTCGCCCGTGCGGTCGCCGAGCCGCTCGGTGGGCACCAGGACGCGGTAGTCCTTGTCGCCGTCGAGCTTCGTGGAGAACTCCCACAGCCCGATCTCGTCCTCGGGCGTGAACGTGGCCAGCGCCTGAAGCAGCGAGCCCTTGGTGACGTCCATCCGTGACTGCCCGGTCCCCGGCACCGGCTCCGCCATCGAGGCGGACGCGTCGACGACCGTGGTGATCCGCGCGCTCTGCACCGTGATCGTCCACGTACCCAGCGCCTTCTGGAGCGCCGCGTCGGAGGCGGGCTCGGCCGCCGCCACGGCGTACGGCTGCGGACTGCTGCCACCGGCCTCGGCGACCACGGCCTTGGGCGCGGTGTCGTCATCGGTGCGGAAGCCGTACTTCTCCATGAGCTTCTGCTGCGCGGGCCGGCTCAGATAGGTCATGAACCGGATCGCGGCCCGGCTCTCGTCCGTCGTCATCCGCTCCTGGTCGACCAGGTTGTACGGATAGTCGAGCCGCGGGGAGCCGTCCTTCGGATAGAACAGGTCGAGGCTCCCGCCGCCGTCCGCCGACGCGTTGTACGCGAACGCCGACTGCTCGCTGAGGACCAGCGCCTGGTTGCGCTTCGGATTGCCCTGCTCGGTGCCGGAGGAGTCGCGCGGCAGGGTGTCCAGGACCTGGCCGTCGGTGTCCGAGATCCGCTGCGACAGCGTCTTCATCATCGCCGCGGCCTGCGTGGCCCCGCCCTTGACCTTCGCGGCGGCCGTACTCAGCTGTGTGAGCGCCAGCAGTCCCGTAGCGCTGCGCGCCGGGTCGGCCGCGCCCAGCCGGAGCGAGTCGTCCTGGAGGGTGGCACCGGCCAGGTCCAGCCAGCTGTACGTCTTCTGCGGCCACCCGAGCGACTTGGCGGCGGTCGGGACCATCGCCACCCCGACCGGAGTGGAGGCCACGTTGCCCGCGGGGGTGACCTCCGTGGCGTCGCTGTCGGCGGCCGACGAGACCTCGTTCACCCACAGTTCCGAGTCGGGCACCCACACCTGTACGTCCGGGTGCTTGCCCGCCTTGAGCGTGTCCGCGAACTTGTACGACTCCTGGGCGGTCACCGAGATGTTCAGGCACTGCCCGTCGGACGTGATGCCCTCGTCGCGGGCCTTTCCGGCCGCCGCGCGCAGGGCGGGAGTCATATCGGGGGAGGCGGCGAGTTTCAGCCGTACGGCGTCCTTCTTGCAGGAGGAACCGAAGGAGAGCAACCCGCTCTGCACGGCCACGGCGGTACCGCCGGCGACGGTCAGCACGAGGACCGTGGCGATGGCCACCGTACGGCGGCGCGCGCGAGGACGGGGGTCGCTGCCGCCCGCCCCGTACTGATCGGGCAAGCTGTGACGTCCCATGACGGTGGTGCCCCTCCCTGTTGAACCACGTGCCGGTGTGCGGCCGTATGGCAGACATGGGGGAGGTGAGCCCCGTACCGCGTCCGTCCCCCCAACGGCCTGTCGCGCACGATCTTCGTAAGTTCTTTCGAGACCCTAGCGGGGCGAAGATGGGCATGAGGCGGGATTTCCGAACTGAAGGCAGGTGTGCAGGTGGAGGCAGGGCAGGTGGCCGAAACTTTTCCGCTGGAGCGGCCCACGCGGCGGATCCTCCGGTCCGAGGCACTGCTCGTTCTGGGGCTTTCGCTCGGTGCGAGTGGTGTGTCCGCCCTGATCAGTTTTGTCGGATCGGTCACGAAACCGGGAGGCCTCAAGGACCAGGCGGCCACCCTCAACGCCTCGGCCGCACCGGGCCGTCCGTGGCTCGATCTCGCCTGGCAGCTGTTCGGCATCGCGTCGGCGCTCGTCCCCGTCGCGCTCGTCGCGCACTTCCTCCTGAGGGAGGGCGAGAGCCTGCGCACGATCGGCTTCGACCGCACCCGCCCCTGGCTCGACCTGGGCCGCGGCGCGGCGATCGCGGCGGTCATCGGCAGCACCGGAATCGCCTTCTACCTGGCGGCCCGCGGCCTCGGCTTCAACCTCACGGTGGTACCGGAGGCGCTGCCCGACGTCTGGTGGAAGTACCCGGTCCTGATCCTCTCCGCGATGCAGAACGCGATCCTCGAAGAGGTCATCGTCGTCGGCTATCTGCTGCGCAGGCTCGGCCAGTTGGGCTGGACGCCGGGAACCGCGCTGGTGGCCAGTTCCGTACTGCGCGGTAGCTACCACCTCTACCAGGGCATCGGCGGCTTCATCGGCAACATGGTGATGGGCGTGGTCTTCGTGTACCTGTACCGGCGTTGGGGCCGCGTGGGTCCCCTGGTGGTGGCGCATTCTCTGCTCGACATCGGGGCGTTCGTCGGCTATGCGCTGCTGGCGGGGAAGGTCGGCTGGCTGCCGACGGCGTAGGTCGCGCAAGTCGCCTGCGCGGCAGGCCTGTTGACGACCTGCGGGCCAGGTCCCTGAGGGCTCAGGCGAGCAGCTCGCCGTCGATGACCGTGACCGCGCGTCCGGTCAACAGGGTCCGGTCGCCCCGGAGTTCGGTACGGACGCGCCCCGAGCGGGCCGAGGCCTGCAGCCCGGTGAGGACCGTGCCCCCGAGACGCTCGGACCAGAAGGGAGCCAGCGCCGTGTGCGCGCTGCCGGTGACCGGGTCCTCGTCGATCCCGACGTTCGGGAAGAAGCAGCGCGAGACGAAGTCGTAGCCCCGGGAGGGGTCTTCGGCACGGGCGGTGGCGATGATGCCGCGCTCGGAGTGGACGGCGAGGGCCTGGTGGTCCGGCGCGAGTCCTACGACGGTCTTCTCGTCGGCGAGTTCGACCACGAGGTCGCCGATGTTCGGTCCGGTGTCGAAGGCGGAGAGCGGTTCGGCACCCAACGCCTCGGCGACACCGTCCGGGATCTCGACGCGCGTGAGCGGGGCGGTCGGGAAGTCCAGGGTGATGGACCCGTCGTCCCCGGGCGTGGCGCTGAGCACCCCGCTCCGCGTGGCGAACCGCACGGTCCCCTCGTGGGCGCCGGTGGTGTGCAGCACATGGGCCGTGGCGAGGGTCGCGTGCCCGCACATCGCGACCTCGGTCGCCGGCGTGAACCACCGCAACGCCCAGTCGGCGTCCCCGCCTTCGGGCAGCGGGTGCGCGAACGCCGTCTCCGCGTGATTCACCTCCGACGCGATCTTCTGAAGCCGGTCGTCCGCCGGGAAGGCGTCGAGGAGCAGCACCCCGGCCGGGTTGCCGGCGAAGGGGCGGTCGGTGAAGGCGTCGACGATTCGAATCCGCATGTCCTGACGCTAGAGGCAGCGTGGAGCCGCGGGCCAAGGCCAATTCGCGGGGACTGGACCGATTCGGGTGTGAGGGCGGGGTGAGGGCAGGAGTCCGTTACGACGCCGAGGGGTGTTCCGGTTTCCGGGCCAGGAAGATGGCGTGGGTCCGCTTCGCTCCCTCGGCCGGTTCCTGGACCAGGCGCGCGGTGAGCGTGAGTCCGGCCTGTGCGAGCAACGTGGCGATCTTGTCCGGCGGGAGCAGATGGGACTCGTAGGACACGGGATGGCCGCCGTACGCCTGTGTCGGGCGCAGGAGTTGGTCGTCTCCCACGTGGCCGGCCAGCATCAACTGGCCGCCGGGGGCGAGCGTGCGGTGGAACTCGGCGAAGACGACGGGCAGTTGGTCGGGCGGTGTGTGGTGGGTGGAGTAGAAGGCGAGGATGCCGCCGAGCGAGTCGTCCCCGATCGGCGGTGCGGTCATCGAGCCCACGGTGAAGGTCAGTTCGGGGTGGGCGCGGCGGGCCAGTTCGATCATCTTCGGGGAGAGGTCGATGCCGAGGACGGGCACCCCGAGGCCCGCCAGATACGCCGTGACCCTGCCGGGCCCGCACCCCAGATCAGCCACGGTCCCGAGGCCGGCCGCCCGCACGGTATCGGCGAACGCGGCCAGCATCGCGCGGTACAACGGGTCCAACTCGTGCGGTTCCTTGACGAGTTGGACGTAGTCGGCGGCGACGGTGTCGTACGACTCCCGGATCGCGGCGAGGTAGGAGGGCGGCTGAGAGGTCACGCCGGTGACTCTAGGGGAGGGCATCGAGCACTCCCTCGGTCTCTTCCCGTCGGTGTGGTTGCCGGTGAGGGCGGCATCACTCCGTCGACTCCAGGATGCGGTCGAGTGTCCGGCGCCCCATCCCGCTCATCGTCGGATTGGTCTCGACGTAGTACCAGACGAGACCCATCGCCTGTTCGAACGCCCATGCCTTGCCGCGCTCCCATTCCAGATCGTCGCAGGCGAGTGTCCGCCGGAGCACTCCCCGCGGGCCAGGCAGCAGCAGGTGCCAGGCACTGACCAGATCCAGCGCGGGGTCGGCCGGGCCGAAGCCGCCGGTGTCGAGCACGCCGCTGAGCCGGTCTTCCGCGACCAGTACGTTGCCGGGAATCAGGTCACCATGGCTCATCACGTCGGGACTCGTGCGCGGCAACTCGCGGAAACGGCACCACACTTGGCGCAGCCGGGGCACGTCGAGCAGCCCCTCGCTCTCCTCGAAGCACTTCGCCATCCAGTCGTCGTGGTGCGTGAGAACGCCGCCGCGGTTGTCGCCGTTGAACAGCCGCCCTCGCGTCTCGGCGTCGCGCAGGGCCGCGATGAAGGACGCGAGGTCCTCGGCGAAAGCGTCCGACCCGCTCGGGTCGGCATCCGAGGCGATCGTTCCCGGCAGCCATGTCTGGACCGACCACGGCATGGGGTAACCCGCTCCGGGCTTTCCGAGGGCGACGGGTTCCGGTGCGGGGAACTGGGAGACCTGTGCCAGCTCCGCGCTCGCGCGGGCTTCCTGTTCCAGAACCGCCAGCGCCTCGGCGGGGTCGGCCGGACGCAGGGGGAAGCGCGCGGAGAGGTCGTTCCCGATGCGGTAGATGGCGTTGACCGTCCCGGTCGACGGCAGGAGCCGGATCGCCTTGCCGCTCCACTGAGGGAACTGTTCCTGGATCAAGGCCGCGACGATTTCGCCGGTCACGTCCACTTGGTCATCGTGCATGGTCATCGCTCGCAGGCTCTTCCACTGGTCCGGCTCGAAACGCCGGAAGCAGACCAGATCGACCGGGACGACGGCAACCGATAAAGAAGGGGGTTGCCATCAGAACAGTCCCGATATATCGTTGACGCATCGCGACAGATCAACGATGGAATGGAGTGATTGCGATGCGTACCCACGGATTCGAGCGTGGACATGGACAGGACGGCCCCTCCCGGCGCGGCCGGGGTGGCCCTGACGGGCGGCGTGGGGCTTTCGGACCCTTCGGGCCCGGTGGACCGGGTGGTCCCGGCGGCCCCGGCTTCGGACCGGGCTTCGGTCCCGGCCCCTGGGGTGGACGAGGGCGCGGCGGCCCGAGGGGTGGCAGGGCGCGGCGCGGCGACGTGCGTGCGTCGATCCTGGCCCTCCTCAAGGACCGGCCGATGCACGGCTACGAGATGATCCAGGAGATCGCCGAGCGCAGCGGCGGCGCGTGGAAGCCGAGCCCCGGCTCGGTCTACCCCACCCTGCAACTGCTGGAGGACGAGGGCCTGATCGCCAGTGAGTCGGAGGGCGGCAAGAAGCTCTTCGCCCTCACCGAGGCAGGCCGTACCGCGGCCGAAGAGGGCCCGGACGCCCCCTGGGAAGAGGCTTCCCGCGGGGTCGACTGGGAGGCCCTCAGTGAGATCCGCCAGGCCGGCTTCGGTCTGATGGAGGCCTTCGGCCAGGTCTGGAAGACCGGCAGCAAGGAGCAGCGCGAGAAGGCGCTGACCGTCATCAACGACGCCCGCAAGAAGCTGTACCTGATTCTGGCCGACGAGGACTGATGTCCTCCGGGTCGGAAGAGGTGGCAGGCCAAGGCGCCTCACGGAACTTCCGTGGGGCGCCTTCCCTGTGCGCGTTCCCGTTCCTGCGGTGCCCCGGCGCGTTCCTCAGGCCACCAGCCCGGCCAGTTTGCGCAGCGACTCGTTCAGGGCAGCCGTACCCGAGTCCTTCAGCTTGCCCGCCATCAACGACACCGCCGCACCCGTGAACTCACCGTCGATCCGGACCGTCGTGGCGTCGCTGTCGGGCGTGAGCGTGTAGCGCGTGGCGACGTTCACGGCCATCGGCCCCTTGCCGCGGATGGCGAAGACGCGGGCCGGCTCCACCTCCTCGATGGTCCATTCGACCTCGGCCGGGAAGCCCATCAGCTTCATGTTCTCCTGGAAGGTCCCGCCCACCGCGAGGACGTCCGGGCCGCCCTTGGGGAAGTTGGTGTGGGTCGCGTTCCACTCGCCGTACGCGGACCAGTCCGTGAGTTGAGTCCACACCTTCTCGGCCGGGGCCTCGATGCGTGCCTCCGCGCTGATTTCGGCCATGCGACCACCTCTTCGTATCGGGCTACGGTGTCGCGGAAGGTAGCCGCAGGGCGCGCAACATTCAATACTGATGAACCGTCAGAAATTGTGCGCCTGCGCCGATGTGCCGGGTTCAGCTCACCCGTCGTATCACCGCCGCGTCGAACAGGTCCCACGCGCGCGGGTGGGCGCTTTCGTCGTGGCAGTGCCACGCGTCCCAGAACAGGTCGGCGAGCAGCGCGTCCTCCGGGGCGTACACCCGGTACACGTACTGCCTGCCGTCGACCGCCGGCAATGCCACCAGCCAGCACCTGCTCTCCACGTTCGCGAAAGACGTACGCCGGGTGCAGCGCGGTTGCGCACGGGGCGCGCGGCGGGGCGGCGTGCGCCTCTCGGGGGTGCGGCGCGTGATCTCATCCGTAAGGAGGAGATTCCGGCCGCCCGGGTCCACTTTGTGTGGGACGCCGAAATGCAACCCTCCGGGGATGCCCTCAATGCGGGGGACTGATGGGGTAAGAGTGTGCAACCCCGGATCCCCAGGCAGTCGACCCGCGAGCAAGGAATCCACCGCGCGGACAGCGATGCCAGGCTCAGTGCAGAGCTGGCAGCGGTGGTCGCCGGTGCGCGCCGCCGGGCCCTGCGGGACGGGGACCACCAGATCGACACGGCCCACCTGCTGCACAGCCTCCTGGAGTCCGACCCCGAGTCCCGCGCCGTCTTCGGCGACGGCCCGCAGATCGCCCGGCTCCTGGGCTACCTCGTCCAGCGCAGCATCGGCTACGGCCTCCGCTGGCAGGGCACGGTCGAGGACTCCGGGGCGATCCCCGTGATCCCCGCGGCGGAGGGCTGGTCGCCCCTGGCCGCCGGCGCCCTGGAGTACGCCTGCGAGCGCGCCGAACTCCGCGACGCCGACCTGGCCTGCGGCATCGACCTCCTCGCCGCGATCGTCGCGGACCCCGAGTCCCGTGCCGTGGAGGTCCTGCACCGCGCGGGCATCGAGTCCCCCGAGGTGCTCGTCTGGATCGAAAGCCGCTTAGGGGACTACGTCGGGGGCGCCGAGACGGGGTGCTGAGCGGGCCGACGGTGTGCGTCGTGATGCCGGTCGGGATGACGTGCCGAAGGTCCACGCCCTGAGACAGGAGTCATCGGGGCTGACACTCCTGTCATCCCCTGTCATCATGTGCCCGTGCATACGTCTGAGAGCAGTGCGTCCGGAGGCGGCAAGGGAGTCGGCCTCGGTCTGGCGCTCGGGTCCGCGCTCGCCTTCGGCGGGTCCGGGGTCGCGGCCAAGCCGTTGATCGAGGCGGGCCTCGACCCGCTGCACGTGGTGTGGCTGCGCGTGGCCGGCGCGGCCCTCGTGATGCTACCCCTCGCCGTACGCCACCGGGCGCTCGTCCGCCGTCGTCCCGCGCTGCTCCTCGGGTTCGGGCTGCTCGCGGTGGCCGGTGTCCAGGCCTGCTACTTCGCCGCGATCTCCCGCATACCCGTAGGGGTCGCCCTGCTCGTGGAGTACCTCGCACCCGCCCTCGTGCTCGGCTGGGTGCGGTTCGTGCAGCGGCGGCCGGTCACCCGTGCCGCCGCGCTCGGCGTCGTCCTCGCGGCCGGCGGACTCGCCTGTGTCGTCGAGGTGTGGGCGGGCCTGAGCTTCGACGCCGTAGGACTGCTGCTCGCGCTCGCCGCCGCCTGCTGCCAGGTCGGCTACTTCGTGCTGTCCGACCAGGGCAGCGGAGCCGGCGAGGAGACCCCCGACCCGCTCGGCGTGATCGCGTACGGCCTGCTCGTCGGCGCCCTCGTGCTCACCGCCGTGGCCCGCCCCTGGACCATGGACTGGTCGATCCTCAAGGGCGACGCCGACATGAACGGCACCCCGGTCCCGGCCCTCCTCCTGCTCGCCTGGATCGTCCTGATCGCCACGGTCCTGGCGTACGTCACCGGAGTTGTCTCCGTGCGCCGCCTCTCTCCGCAGGTCGCGGGCGTCGTGGCCTGCCTCGAAGCGGTCATCGCGACCGTCCTGGCCTGGGTCCTGCTCGGCGAACACCTCTCCGCACCGCAGATCGTCGGGGGAGCGGTGGTCCTGCTGGGCGCCTTCATCGCGCAGTCCTCGGCGCCCACGAAGGGCTCAGGGGAACCGGTGGCCGGGGGCGGCCCCGAAAGGGAGTTGTCCCGCCGCGGAACGGCTGCCTAGGCTCCCGATCATGCACCGGAACACACTCGTCCTTCCGCCGCCGGCCGCCTGAGGCGGGCCCCCGGAATCCACGCCCGGCACGTCACAAGGCATCCCCGGGCGAAACGGTGCTGCCCGCAGAAGAAGTCCACGGACCCCGCCGACAGGGGTCCCTCGTCGCACTTCTGCACCTCTGCGGAGACCCCTCGTGTCGAACCCTGCTCTCGGCCTGCCCGTCGGGCGAGGCCTGCTCTACCTGATCATCGCCGGAGTCGCCTGGGGCACCGCGGGCGCGGCCGCCTCCCTGGTCTACCGGACCAGCGACCTCGGCCCCCTCGCCCTGTCCTTCTGGCGCTGCGCGGCCGGTTTCCTGCTCCTGCTCACCGTCCGCCTTCTCCGCCTTCGACGGCCGGGGGCGCGCCCCGCCGCCGTAGCCGAACCGCTCGGCCGCAAGGCCCTGCGGACCGTGACGACCGGCCTCGGGCTGGCCGTCTTCCAGACGGCCTACTTCGCGGCCGTCGCGGCCACCGGCCTCGCCGTGGCGACCGTCGTCGCACTCGGCGCAGGACCCGTGCTCGTCGCGCTCGGCGCCCGGCTGACCCTGGGGGAGCGGCTCGGCGCCGGCGGCGCGGTCGCCGTGGGCGGGGCGCTCACCGGGCTCGCCGTGCTGTCCCTGGGGCCGGCCGCGACCGTACGTCCGTCGGGCGTCCTGCTCGCGCTCGTCTCGGCGGCCGGCGGCACCGCCATGACGCTGCTGACCCGGCGCTGGGGACGCGGCGGCGGAACCGACGCGTCCGCCACGGCAGTCGGTACGTTCGCGGTCACCAGCCTGTGCCTGCTGCCGCTCGCCCTGGCCGAGGGGCTGGTACCGCACACCGCCCAGCCGGGCCGGGTCCTGTGGCTCCTCGGATACATCGCGACGGTCCCGACCGCCCTCGCCTACGCGCTCTACTTCGTGGCCGCGGCCGTCGTACGCTCTGCCACGGTCTCCGTGATCATGCTCCTCGAACCGGTGAGCGCGGCCGTACTCGCCGTCGTCCTGCTCGGCGAACGGCCGACCCCGACGACCCTGGCCGGCACCCTGCTGATGCTCGCCTCGGTCGCGGGCCTCGCGGTGACGGAAGCACGCGGGGCGCCAGCGGCCGAACACCCTCTTGTGTGACGGGAGTTCGGCTCCTCAGCCCTCGCGCCGGCGCAGCAGGTGCTCCCGGGCCACCGCGTCCCGAGGACCACCCCGCCCCACGAGCCCCGCCGCGATCCGGTCCCGCACCTCGGCCGACCGCTTCCCCGCGTACTTGAACTTCGCGCGCACGCCGGTCACTTCGAGCCGCACCACCCGGATACCGGACAACAGCCGTCCGTACGGCGCCTCGCCCGCCGCGACCGTCGAGGAACCGCCCTCGGGCTGGAAGTGGCCGACCTGGCGATTGAGCAGGGTCGCCGTCTCGGCGGGGTCGTCCACCAGGTGCGCTGTGCACCGGAGTTGGACCGCCGCGTAGAAGCTGGTCGGCACGCCGTGCTCGGGCGGGCCGTCCGGTTCCGCCTGCCAGGGGCCGGGGACGTAGACGTAGTCGTCGACGACGCTCAGGACCACCTGCGGGGCCGCCTCCAGCGCGGGCAACAGGGGGTTGGGGCGGGCGAGATGGATGATCGCCTCGCCGCGCCCGGGGTCGTAGGCGAAGTGGAGGGGCTGGACGAACGGGGGTTCCCCGGAGGGCCCGTTGACGGCCAGCTGGCCGAAGTCGTGGGCGGCGAGCCAGCGTTGCCACTCGGCGTCGTCCTGGGGTGCGTCCCAGGGGTGGATGAGCATTACAACGCGGCCAGGTAGGCGGGGAGTTCGGTGCCGGGGGCCAGGTCGTCGTTCGGGAGCGGGGCTCCGTAGGCGGGGCGGAGCGGGACCACACCGGCCCAGTGGGGGAGGTCCAGGTCCTCCGGCTCGTCGTTCGCGCCGCCGGTGCGGAGCTTGGCGGAGACCTCGTCGAGGTCGAGGCGGATCACCATGGTGGCGGCGAGTTCCTTCTTGTTGGCGGGCCGCGAGTCCGCCGACCGGCCCGGCACGACATGGTCGACCAGCGCGTCCAGCGCCGTCCGCTTCTCCTCGGGGTCCATCACCTGGTGGGCGATGCCGTGCACCACCACGGAGCGGTAGTTGATCGAGTGGTGGAACGCGGAACGGGCCAGCACCAGCCCGTCGACGTGCGTGACCGTCAGGCACACCGGCAGCCCCGGATCGGCCTGCCCCGTCATCCGCAGCGGGCGCGCGCCCGTCGAACCGTGCACGTACAGCCGCTCGCCGACCCGCCCGTACAGCGTCGGCAGCACGACCGGCGCGCCGTCCCGCACGAAGCCGAGGTGGCAGACGTAGGCCGCGTCGAGTATCGCGTGCACCAACTCCTTGTCGTACGACGCCCGGTCCGCGGAGCGCGTGGGGACGGTCCGGTCGGTCGGCGTGTAGGCGACGGGCTGCGACGTCGGCTGCGAGGTGGTCCCCTGCATGGTGCTCTCCATTGGTGTGTCCGCTCGGTGTGTCCGCTGTCCGGGGTACGGCTGCCTGGTTGCCATTCGTATTGCACTAGTGCATAGTGTTCTTTGTGCTAGGAGGATATCGGATCGAAGGGCGACGCGCAGCCGACATTGCGGCCGACGTCGAGCGCGCGGTGGGTTCGGGAGAGCTGGTGCCCGGGCAACTGCTGCCGCCCATGCGGGAGTTGGCGGTCGAGCTGGGCGTGAACCCCAACACGGTCGCGGCCGCGTACCGGACGCTGCGGGAGCGCGGGGTCATCGAGACCGCCGGGCGCCGGGGCAGCCGGGTGCGTCCCAAGCCGGCCACGACCGGGCGCGAGCACATCCGGGTGGACGTGCCGACGGGGGTCCGCGACGTCTCCCACGGCAACCCGGATCCGGCGCAACTGCCCTCCCTGGTACGGGCGTTCACCTTCGCCGCCGAACAGTCCGACCGTGAACCGGTCATGTACGGCGACGACCCGGTCGAACCGGAACTGGCCCGCATCGCCCGGACCGAGCTGGACGCGGAGGGGGTGCCGTCAGGCCCCGTGGCCGTCACCTCCGGCTCCCTGGACGCCATCGAGCGCGTCCTGGCCGCCCATCTGAAGCCCGGGGACACCGTCGCCGTGGAAGACCCGGGGTGGGGCAGCCTGCTCGACCTCGTACCGGCGCTGGGGCTGCGCGTGACCCCCGTCCGCGTCGACGACGACGGACCCCTCCCCGACGACGTGCGCGCCGCGTTGGAGTCCGGCGCGCGGGCCCTGATCGTCACCGACCGGGCGCAGAACCCCACCGGAGCCGTGGTGAGCGTCACGCGCGCGCGTGCTCTGCGGTCCGTGCTCCGCCGCCACCCGGAGATCCTGCTGATCGAGGACGACCACGGCCACGGCATCGTCGACCAGCCCCTGCACCCCCTGGCCGGCACCACCCGCACCTGGGCCTTCGTCCGCTCGGTCGCCAAGGCGTACGGCCCCGACCTGCGGCTCGCCGTGCTCACCGGTGACGCCGTCACTCTCGACCGGGTCCGCGGCCGCCAACGGCTGGGCCCGGGCTGGGTCAGCCGTATCACCCAGCGGGCCGTGGCCCGGCTGTGGGCCGACGGCGCGGTCGACACGCCGGTGGTGGCCGCCGCGTACGGCGCCCGCCGGGACGCGCTGATCGCCGCGCTCGCCGAACGCGGGGTCGCGGCCCACGGCACCAGCGGCCTCAACGTGTGGATCCCGGTACCGGACGAGACCGGTGCCGTCTCCCGCCTCCTGCACGCCGGTTGGGCCGTGGCCCCGGGTGCCCGCTTCCGCCTGGGCGCACCCCCGGGCATCCGCGTCACCGTCTCGACGCTGACGTCCGACGAGACCGGACCCCTGGCGGAGGCGATCGCTTCCGCCAGCGGCCCGGCACCGGTTCGCGGCTACGTCTGACGCCGGTTCGCGGGGGGCTTACGACCCCTCGTCCACCGGGCGAGCGGGTGCTCGCGACCTCTCGTCCGCCGGGCGACGGTTACCGCTTCCCTCTCGGCCGCATCTGCGTGAGCGCCGCCCCCGCCAGCACGATCACCGCCCCGACCGGAGTCGACCAGGTCAGCGACTCGCCCAGGATCGCGACGCCCGCCGCCGTGGCGATCACCGGGATGAAGTACGTGACCATCTGGGCGGTGGTGGGGCCGACTTCGGCGACCAGGCCGTACTGGAGGAGAACGGCGAGACCCGTGCCCAGAGCGCCCAGCGCGGCGATCGCCAGCAGGGGGAGGACCGGGAAGCGGGTCGGTACGGACGTGAACAACGGGGTTATGACGGCCAGTTGGAGGGTGGCCAGGAGCAACTGGGCGCCGGTCAGCGAGAGATGGGAGGCGCCGGTGCCGGCCAGGGTGCGGCGGACGTAGATCCAGCCGATCGGATAGCTGAGCGAGGCGAGCAGGGCCATCGCCGTGCCCCTGGCGTCCAGGCCGTTGAAGCCCTGCCAGGCGCCGAGGACCGTGAGGACGCCCAGGAAACCCAGGCCCAGGCCGGCCACGCGGACGCGGGTCGGACGGTCCTCGGAGAGGGCGACCAGGGACAGGGCCATGCCCCACAGCGGCGAGGTCGCGTTGCAGATGCCCGCGAGCGTGGACGGGATCGTCAGCTCGGCGTAGGCGAAGAGTGAGAACGGCAGGGCGTTGAGCAGGAACGCGGCGACCGCCAGATGAGCCCACGTGCGCGCGCCGCGCGGCAGCCGCTGCCGCTTCACCGCCATCGCCGCCGCGAGCACCGCCGTGCCGAACAGCAGCCGCCCGAACGTGACTTGGAAGGGTGCGTAGCCGTGTGTGCCCACCTTGATGAGCAGGAAGCTGAAGCCCCAGATGAGGGAGAGCGCTCCGAACCGCAGCCGCCAGTCGAGCGCGCGGCGGGGGAGGGGCGTGGCGGTGTCCCGGGCCTGCTTCCGGGTGGCGGCGGTGGTCGCGGCGGTGCTCATGGGTACCAAGATCCTGGCTCCGACCTCGTAGCACAAGCGAGATTTCGAGCCCGATACCTCGTAGTATCGCTTACATGTTGAATCTGGAGCGCCTGCGTACCCTGGACGCCCTCGCCCGGCACGGCTCGGTCAGCGGTGCGGCCGAAGGGCTGCATGTGACGACCTCGGCCGTGTCGCAGCAGATGTCCAAGCTGGAGCGGGAGGTGGGGCAGCAGCTCCTCGCCAAGAACGGGCGGGGCGTGCGGCTCACGGACGCCGGGCGGCTGCTCGCGGAGCACGCGGGCCGCATCCTCTCCCAGGTGGAGCTGGCCCAGGCCGACCTGGAGGCCCAACGGGGGCAGGTGGTCGGTGAGTTGAGGCTCTCCGCGTTCCCGACCGCTGCCCGCGGCCTGTTCCCCACCGCGCTCGCCGCCCTGCGCGCCCAGCACCCCGCGCTGCGCGTCCGCTCCACGGAACAGGAGCCGGAGAGCGGCATCGCGGGCGTCGTGCGCGGCGACCTCGACCTCGCCGTCGTCCTCGACTGGTACAACAAGCCGATGCCGCTCCCGGACGGTCTGGTCAAGGCGCCGATCCTGGACGACCCCGCCGACGTCGCGATGCCGGCCGATCATCCGCTGGCCGGGCGCGACGAGGTGGACCTCGGTGAGTTCGCCGACGACGAGTGGATCACCTGGGCCGAGGGCGAGTTCTGCCACGAGTGGCTGATGTTCACCCTGCGCTCCCGCGGCATCGAGCCGATCATCGGTCACCGCGCCGCCGAGACCCACACCCAACTCGGCCTGGTGGCAGCCGGTTTGGGTGTCTGCGTCGCCCCCCTGCTGGGCCGCAACCCGATGCCCGCGGGAGTCGTCACCGTCCCGCTGAAGCAACGGGTCCGCCGACACGTCTACGTCGTCTGGCGCGCCGACGCCGACCGCCGCCCGTCCATCCGCGCGGCGGTCGAGGCACTCCGGACGGCGGCCGAGGCCGTCGGCTGAGCGGGCGTTTCACTCCGGTCACACGGACGCTCGCCGCGGGCGAGGACCAGGTGCCCCGAAAGTCCCACGGGACCGCGTCCTCGGAGGCGTTCTCGCGCCAACTGCCTTACAGCGCCGCCATCTTGCGGAAGTCCCAGGACGCGAGCGTGTCCGGTGTCAGGCGTATCCACGCGTGCCGGCCGTCGTACGGCATCGCGTCGAGGCCGAAGTTCTTCTGCGCGAACAGCTTCTCCACGGCGACGAGTTCGGGATGCGGCTCGCCCGTGCGCGGGGCCTCGCCCACGAACTCGACGGTCCCGGACAGCTCGACGCCGCGCAACTCGTCGTAGGCGTGCCCGCCGTCGATCACCACCGCGACGCGCGGGTCGCGGCGCAGGTCGGACCAGCGCTTGCTGCGCGTGATCGAGTACAGCCACAACGAGGTGCCGTCCCAGGCGAACCAGAGTGGGCTGACGTGCGGGGCCCCGTCCGCGGAGACGGTCGCGACGCGGCAGGTGCGCTCGGTGGCGAGGAACTCGTCCAGTTCCTCGGGTGTCATCATGATCTTCCGGCCTCGACGCTGAGTGGCGGTCATGCGGTCCCCTTCGACTACGGCACGAGCGGCGGGCAGCCACTTCTGACGCTGCGTCAGAAATTGGGCCGGAGGAGCGTCGGCCGTCTTCCCTCCGCACACGATGCTCGTTACTGTCGCCCGCCCCGGCCGTCGACGACAAGGGAGAGCCATGCCGTCGCACGAACAACTCAGTGAGATCCTCGACACGGTGAGCACCGTGCTGCTGACCGTCGAGTGCCAGCAGGGGGTGGTGGGACCGGACAGCGCACTGCCCGAACTCGCCCTCGCCGCACGCTCGTCTGGCGCGCTGACGAACGTGGCCCGACTCGTCGCCGCCGCGCACGAGAGCGGGGTGCAGGTGATCCACGCGATCGCCGAGCGCCGGCCCGACGGCCGGGGCGCGAACCACAACGCCCGCCTGTTCCGTGCCGCCGAACGCCTGCCCGTCCAGCAGTTGTCGGGCACCACGGCGGTGCGCGTGGCGCCCCCGATCGAGGTCGCCGAGGAGGACTTCGTCGTACGACGGCTGCACGGCCTGTCGCCGATCCAGGGCACCGAAGTCGACGCGCTGCTAAGGAACTTGGGCTGCCGGACGCTGATCGTCACCGGCGTCTCGGCCAACGTGGCCATTCCCAACGCGGTGTTCGACGCCGTCAACCGCGGCTACACCGTCGTCGTCCCCAGGGACGCCATCGCGGGGGTGCCCGCCGACTACACCCCCGCGATGATCCGCAACACCCTCGCATTGGTCGCTACGGTCGCGACCACGGACGAGGTGCTGGGCTGTCTCAAACGACCGCGCCGAGGCTGATCGTCACGCCAGCGTGATGGAGTCCCCGGAGACGGTGATCTGCTCGGCGGGCAGCGCCTGGGTCGCGGGACCCTTCTTCACGCTGCCGTCCGTGACGGAGAACTCGCTCTTGTGGCACGGGCAGACGATGACACCGTCGCTGATGCTGCTCACCGCACAGCCCTGGTGGGTGCACTTCGACGAGAACGCCTTGTAGGTGCCAGCCGTCGGCTGGGTGACCACCACGCCCTGGCTCGCGAAGATCTTGCCGCCGCCCTCGGGGATGTCGGTGGTTTTCGCCAGCTCGGTGCCGCCCGCGTCACCCTGGGCGGTGGACGCGCCGGACGTGCTGGTGGAGTCCGAGTTCGAGGAGCCCGAGGTGTCCGACGACGAGTCGTCGCTGGACGAGCACGCGGTCAGCGCGACGGCGAGTCCCGCCGCGCCGACCGCCGCCAACGCGGTGCGGCGGGACGGCGTCGTAACGGGTTCGAACGAATCGCTGGTCATGCTGACGTTCCTTCCATAGGGAAGCATTTGTGGGTGTGCAAAGGGGTACGAGGTGCGGGTGACCGTCGTTCAGACGGTGTCGAGAGCTTGGCCTTATCGAGATCAGGAAGACGTAAAACGTCCCTGTCGGTCAGCTGTCGGCCGCGTATAAGGCCTGATCAGGCACCTGCAACAGTCGCCAGTAACAGGCATCGGCAACGAACACCGGCAACCTGCGGAGATGTCCAAGGAAGTCGTGTCGCACATCTAGCCATACCGACTAGTCGGTACTAGCGTCCGCTCGAACGGAGGGAGCCCCCACCTCCCGCCGCCCCCTTCGTCCCCCGCCCGCTCCAAAGGGAGTCGTATGCCCTCCGCCTCCGCACCTTCCGACACGCGAGGCCCCGGTGCCGACGCGCCCGGCGCCGGTGCTCGTGGCTCGCTCGCCGGCCTGTACCGCCGCGACCTGGCGGCGTATCCGGCCACCGGGCGGCGCATGTCGTACCTGGCGATCGTGGTGGTCACCACCGTGGTGCTCTACTACATGCTCTACATCCAGTACGCGGTGGCGACGTCGATCATCACGCACTTCGACATGACCTACCGCTACTTCGTGTGGGTCTCGGTCATCGGCAACGCGGTCGGGGCCTTCGCCTCCCTCGTGGCAGGCCTCGCGGACCGGTGGGGGCGGGCGAACCTCGTGGTCTACGGCCTGCTCGTCGCCGCGCTCCTGGTCTTCTTCGGACTGCCCAACGCCGGTGACAAGACGACGTACTTGGTGCTGTTCGCCTTGGTCAGCTTCGTCGAGGGCATCGTGCTGGTCGCGACCCCGGCGCTGATCCGCGACTTCTCACCGCAGCTGGGCCGGGCCACCGCGATGGGCTACTGGACGATGGGCCCGGTCATCGGCAGCCTCGTCGTCACCTCGGTGACCAGCAGCACGCTCGACACCGCCGGCTGGCAGGACGAACTGCGCTACTCCGGGGCGGCCGGACTGGTCGTGTTCGTCGTCACCCTGTTCGCCCTGCGCGAGCTGTCGCCGGGGCTGCGCGACCAGATCATGGTGAGCCTGCGCGACCGTGCCCTGGTCGAGGCGCGCGCCAAGGGGCTGGACACGGAGGCGGTACGGCGCGGGGAGTGGCGCCAGATGCTGCGCCTGGACATCCTCGGCTCCGCCTTCGCGATCGCCGTGTTCCTGCTTCTGTACTACGCCGCGGTCGGCAACTTCGTCGTCTACTTCTCGACCACCTTCGGCTACAGCGAGCAGCGCACCAACGGCCTCGCCAACTGGTACTGGGCGGCGAACGCCCTCGCGCTGATCGTGGCGGGCCTGCTGTCGGACCGGCTGCTGGTGCGCAAACCGTTCATGATCGTGGGCGGGATCGGTGCGATCGTGGCGACCGCCGTCTTCGCCTCGCTGGCCACCCACGCGACGACCGGTTACTACACCTTCGCCTGGCTGTTCGTGGCGATCGGTGTGTTCAGCGGGGTCGCCTACGCGCCGTGGATGGCGAGCTTCACCGAGACCGTGGAGAAGCGCAATCCGGCCGCGACCGCCGCGGGGCTCGCGGTCTGGGGCTGGACGGTACGGATCGTGGTCGCCGTGTCGGCCGCGTTCATCCCGGTGCTCGTCACCTCCGTCACCCCGCTCGTCGAACACGGCGCCGAGGTGGCGGCCGCACAGAAGCAGGCCGCCCCTGCCCTCGCCATCGTCGGCGCCCACCCCCAACTCTTCGCCGAACTCGGCAAGTACACGCCCACCACCACGCCTCCCGCCCTGGCCGCCCAAGCGGTCAAGGAAGTCGGCGCCGCCGACCTGGCCGTCGTACAGAAGGCGCAGCCGGAGCTCAAGGTGCTCAAGGAGCACGGGCCGGAGGTGCAGAAGGCCGTGAAGAACGGCCCCGGCGAGTGGCGCACCTGGTGGTGGATCTGCGTGGGCGGCCAAGTCCTGTTCCTGCCCTTCGTGTTCGTGATGGCCGGCCGCTGGAGCCCGAAGAAGGCCCGCGAGGACGCCCAGGCCCACCAGGACGCCGTCGACCGCGAACTGGCCGCGCTCGCCGGGAGCGAGGTCTGACCGACGTGTTGACCAACGCCGCGGCCTGGGCGCAACTGCCCGGCCGCGGCGCGTCGGTGACTATGACGGACCCGGAACTCCGGGGCTGGGAGCGCGACTTGACCTCAACGACCTTCGCGGCGATTTCGCTCGCCCACCCGAGCAGCCGCAGGTCGGAGTGGCGGCGCCCCGCGAGCTGGAGTCCGAGGGGCAACTCCCCGACGCCGCGCGGCAAGGGGATCGTCACGCAGGGCAGACCGAAGTGACTCCAGGGCAGACTTATCACCGGACTCCCGCTGGACGAAAGGCCGAGCGGCGCCACGTGGGCATCGGCGGCCGCGGAGCGTCGGTGGTGAGGCCGGCGCGGTGGCTCGGGTGCTCTTGGCCGGTGGTCACGCGCGATCACTATGCTCACTTCATGAAGGAAGTCATCGCCACCCGCTACATCACACCCCTGCGCGAGGGCGGCTCGCTGCCGGGGCTCGTCGAGGGGGACGATTTCGGGACGTACGTCATGAAGTTCAGCGGCGCGGGGCAGGGCCGCAAGACGCTCGTCGCCGAGGTCGTCGTGGGGGAGCTGGCCCGGCGGCTGGGATTCCGGGTGCCCCGCCTGGTGACCCTCGACCTCGACCCCGTGCTGGGGCTCGGCGAACCCGACCAGCAGGTCCAGGAACTGCTCAAGTCCAGCGGCGGCACCAACCTCGGCATGGACTTCCTGTCCGGTGCGCTCGGCTTCGACCCGCTCGCCTTCACGGTGAGCCCCGAGGAGGCCGGCCGGATCGTCTGGTTCGACGCGCTGGTCAACAACGTCGACCGCTCCTGGCGCAACCCCAACCTGCTGATGTGGCACGGCGACCTGTGGCTCATCGACCACGGCGCCACCATGATCTGGCACCACAACTGGCCCGGCGCCCAGACCTCCGCGGCCCGCCCCTACGACGCCGCCGACCACGCCCTCGCCCGCTTCACGCCGGACGTCGCGACCGCGGCCGTAGACCTGGCACCGAAGGTCACCGAGGAACTCCTCGCAGAGGTCACCGCCGAGATCCCCGACGCCTGGCTGACCGGCGAACCCGGCTTCGACACCCCGGACCTCCTCCGTGAGGCGTACGCGGCACCCCTCCTCGCGCGCGTGCCCTTCCTCCATGAACGCATCAAGGGACTCCAGTGACCGAGCGCCACATCATCCGCCCGAGCGAGGCGAACACCCGGGACGTCTTCGAGTACGCCCTCCTCCGGGTCGTACCGCGCATCGAGCGCGGCGAGTGCGTCAACGCCGGCGTGCTCGTCTACTGCCGTGCCCAGTCCTACGTCGGCGCCCGCACCCATCTGGACGAGGCGAGGCTGCTCGCTCTCGACCCGGCGGCCGACGTGGCCGGAATCCGGGCCGCGCTCGGCGCCGTGGAAGGCGTGTGCGCGGGCGGGGAGGCGGCCGGGCAGGCGGCGGTGGACGATGCCGGGCGGCGGTTCCGGTGGCTGATCGCGCCCCGGTCCACGGTGGTGCAGCCGGGGCCCGTGCACACCGGTCTCACCGTCGATCCGGCGGCCGAGGCGGAGCGCCTGCTGGACCTGCTGGTGAGGTAATGGATCACACCTGGCCGCACGCACGTTGACACCGAGTGCCAGGGCTTCTAGCGTCACGTCTGGCGAAGGTACTAAGCGGTCGCTCACCGGCGGGCCGCGGTTCCAGGGGCCGAGAGTCTCTCAAGGGCGAGGAGAACCAGGAATGTCCACCACTGAGCAGCGGGTCGCGATCGTCACCGGCGGGGCGCGGGGCATCGGCGCCGCCACCGCCGTACGCCTCACGGCCGAGGGCCGTGCGGTCGCCGTGATCGACCTCGACGAGGCCGCCTGCAAGGACACCGTGGAGAAGATCACCGCGGCCGGCGGCAAGGCCCTCGCGGTCGGCGCCGACGTCTCCGACGAGGCACAGGTCGAGGCCGCGATCACGCGGATCGCCGCGGAGCTCGGCGCGCCGACGATCCTCGTCAACAACGCGGGCGTGCTCCGCGACAACCTGCTCTTCAAGATGAGCGTCGCCGACTGGGACACCGTCCTGGGCGTGCACCTGCGCGGCTCGTTCCTGATGACCAAGGCCGTCCAGAAGCACATGGTCGACGCGGGCTTCGGCCGCATCGTCAACCTCTCCTCGTCCTCCGCCCTCGGCAACCGCGGCCAGGCCAACTACTCCGCCGCCAAGGCCGGCCTCCAGGGCTTCACCAAGACCCTCGCCATCGAGCTGGGCAAGTTCGGCATCACGGCCAACGCCGTCGCCCCCGGCTTCATCGCCACCGACATGACCGCCGCGACCGCCGCCCGCGTCGGCATGGGCTTCGACGACTTCAAGGCCGCGGCCGCCACCCAGATCCCGGTGCAGCGCGTCGGCGAACCCGACGACATCGCCAACGCCGTCGCCTTCTTCACCAACGAGGCGGCCGGTTTCGTCTCCGGCCAGGTCCTGTACGTCGCCGGCGGACCGCTCAACTAGGGAACACGGGAACCATGACTGAACTGCCTGAACTCTCCGGCAAGGTCGCCGTCATCACCGGCGCCAGCCGCGGCATCGGCTACGGCGTCGCGGAGGCGCTGCTCGCCCGAGGCGACCGGGTCTGCATCACCGGCCGCAGCGAGGACGCCCTCAAGGAGGCCGTCGAGGCCCTCGGCGCCGAGCGCGTCATCGGCGTCGCCGGCAAGGCCCACGACGAGGCCCACCAGACCGTCGTCGTCGAGCGCACGATGGAGGCCTTCGGCCGCGTCGACTTCCTGGTCAACAACGCCGGTACGAACCCGGTGTTCGGCCCGATCGCCGACCTCGACCTGAACGTCGCCCGCAAGGTCTTCGAGACCAACGTCGTCTCGGCGCTCGGCTTCGCCCAGAAGACCTGGCACGCCTGGCAGAAGGACAACGGCGGCGCCATCGTCAACATCGCCTCCCTCGCCGGCGTCTCCGCCTCGCCGTTCATCGGCGCGTACGGCGTCAGCAAGGCCGCGATGATCAACCTGACGCTCCAGCTGGCGCACGAGTTCGCGCCCGGCGTGCGGGTCAACGCGATCGCCCCGGCGGTCGTGAAGACCAAGTTCGCCGCCGCCCTGTACGAGGGCCGCGAGGCGGAGGCCGCCGCCTCCTACCCGCTGGCCCGACTCGGCGTGCCGTCCGACATCGGCGGCACCGCCGCCTTCCTGACGTCGGACCAGTCCGACTGGATCACCGGCCAGACCCTCGTCGTCGACGGCGGCATCCTCCTGAACGCCGGAGTCGGCTGACCGATCCGCCCGGGCGCCGATCTCTTTGCTGTTCCCTTGACGGAATCGGCGCCCGTGTCAGGACATAAAACGCGCACAGCCGAATGACAACGTCGTCATAAAAACGCTGCTCAACAGCCCCGTCCGAACCAGCTTTTCCGGGCGGGGAACTGCGGTACGGTCTGCCGACCCTTGGTACGGCGGATCGAGGAGCGTGCGTGTGTTCAACCGGAACCGAGGCCTGCGGGCGGGCGCGGCGATCGCGTCGATATCCCTGGCGGCCGGATGCGGTGTGTTCTCGGACGGGAATCCCGACGACGGGGGAGCCATCGTCGTCGGCACCACCAGCGCCCCCAGCACACTCGATCCGGCCGCCTCCTGGGACGGCTCCTGGGAACTGTTCCGCAACATCTACCAGACGCTGCTCGCCTACCCGTCCGGTGCGACGACACCCGAGGCGGACGCCGCCAAGTGCGCCTTCACGGACAGTTCGAACACGACGTACCGCTGCGAACTCCGCGCGGACATGAAGTTCGCCGACGGCGACACCCTCGACGCCCAGGCCGTCAAGCACTCCATCGACCGGATCCGGCAGATCAACGTGTCGAGCGGCCCCGCGGGCCTGCTGGGGAGCCTCGACCGCGTGCAGGTCCTCGACGACCGCGACGTCGTCTTCCACCTCAACAAGCCCGACGCCACCTTCCCGTTCGTGCTCGCCACCCCGGCCATGTCGATCGTCGACCCCGACGACTACCCCGCGCACTCCCTGCGCAAGGACGGCAAGGTCTTCGGCTCCGGGCCGTACACACTGAAGTCGTACGACGACGGGAAACAGGCCCGACTCGTCCGGAACGACCGCTACAAGGGCTACGCCAAGCGCGAGAACAGCGCGGTGACGATCCGCTACTTCCAGGACTCGGGCACCATGGTGAAGGCGCTGCGGGACGGGAAGATCGACGTCACCTACCGCGGCCTCGCCGCCGACGACATCATCGCCCTCCAGGGCCGTACCTCCAAGAGCCTGCAACTGGTCGACGGCTCCGGCACCGACATCAACTACCTGGTGTTCAACCCCAAGGACCGCTGGGCCGGGAACCTCGCCGTCCGCAAGGCCGTCGCCCAGGTCGTCGACCGCGGGGCGATCACCCACAAGATCTACCGCGACACCGTGGACCCGCTCTACTCGATGGTCCCGAAGGGCCTCACCGGCCACACCACCGCGTTCTTCGACGACTTCGGCGACCCCAGCGTCCCCAAGGCCCGCAAGCTCCTCACCGACGCGGGCATCAACCGGCCCGTCCCGCTCACCCTCTGGTACACGACCGACCGCTACGGCTCCGAGACCGCCCTCGAATTCAGGGAACTGAAGCGGCAGTTGGACGACTCCGGGCTCTTCACGATCACCCTCAGGAGCCGCCCCTGGAAGACCTACGTGACGGGCTACCAGAAGGGCGATTACCCGGTGTTCGGGCGCGGCTGGTTCCCGGACTTCCCCGACGCCGAGAACTTCATCGCGCCGTTCGTGGGGCAGCAGAACGCGCTCGGTACGCCGTACCTGTCGACCAGGATCACCGACGTACTGCTGCCCGAGTCCCGTCGGGAGGACGACCGGGCCGACGTGGTCAAGGAGTTCGAGGACGCCCAGCAGATCCTGGTGGACGACGCGCGGCTGCTGCCGCTGTGGCAGGGCCGGCAGTACGTCGCCGCGAGCGACGACATCTCCGGCGGGGAGCAGGCACTCGACCCGTCGACGATCATGATGATGTGGGAGCTGTACCGCAAGACCAGCTGGTGACACGGCTCTTGGCACCCGTTGTCAGTGGCCGCCTGTAGGTTCTGGGCATGGCAGCGACCGCACCGCGCGGTCGCCCCTCATCGCAGTTGCCGCACACGGTAAGGAAGTTGACGTGACCGACATCTCCATGCTCCCCGAGTCCTGGCGCGGGGTCCTGGGCGACGAGCTTCAGCAGCCCTACTTCAAGGAGCTGACCGAATTCGTCGAGGAGGAGCGGGCGAAGGGTCCCGTCTACCCGCCGCGCGAGGAGGTCTTCGCCGCGCTGGAGGCGACGCCGTACGACCAGGTGAAGGTGCTGGTCCTCGGGCAGGACCCCTACCACGGCGAGGGCCAGGGCCACGGCCTGTGCTTCTCGGTCCGCCCCGGGGTGAAGACCCCGCCCTCCCTCCGGAACATCTACAAGGAGATGAAGGAGGAGCTCGACCTCCCGATCCCGGACAACGGCTATCTGATGCCGTGGGCCCAGCAGGGCGTCCTGCTGCTTAACGCGGTGCTCACGGTCCGCTCCGGCGAGGCGAACTCGCACAAGGGCAAGGGCTGGGAGAAGTTCACCGACGCGGTGATCCGCGCGGTCGCCGACCGCCCCGACCCGGCCGTCTTCGTCCTGTGGGGCAACTACGCGCAGAAGAAGCTCCCCCTGATCGACGAGGAGCGCCACGTGGTCGTCAAGGGCGCGCACCCCTCCCCGCTGTCGGCCAAGAAGTTCTTCGGCTCCCACCCGTTCACCCAGATCGACGAGGCAGTCGCGAAGCAGGGCCACACCGCGATCGACTGGCGCATCCCGAACCTTGGCTGACCTCACCGGGACGGGGGGACGGTGCCGCCTGACGGGGATTGTCAGTGCCGCCGGTTAGCGTCGACAGGGACAGCCAGGGTGGCTGGCGAGTGCGGAGGACGCGGTGGCGGAGCGACAGGAGCAGGCGGCGCCGGACGCTCTGCTGACGCGGATCGGGCAGATCGTCATGCTGCACCACGGCGGCGACCGCGAGGAGGCCCGGGACCGGCTGCTGGGCCTGTGGTCGGCGCTGGGCGAGGACGGCGACCCGCTCCACCGCTGCACGTTGGCCCACTACCTGGCCGACACCCAGGACGACCCGACCGACGAACTCGCCTGGGATCTCCGGGCGTTGTCGGCGGCGGACGAGCTGACGGACGGGCGGGACGCGGGAGACCCGGGGGACTCGGGGCATTCGGGGGAGGCCGGAGACCCTGGGGACATCGCGAACGCCGGCCAGGAGGGCACGATCGCGATCCGCGCCTTCTACCCCTCCCTGCACCTCAACCTCGCCGCCGACTATGTGAAGCTCGACCGCCCGGACGCCGCCCGCACCCACATCCGCCGTGCCCGCGACGCCTGCACCGTCCTCGCCGACGACGGCTACGGCAAAGGGGTGCGGGCCGCGATCGGCCGGCTGGAGCTGCGGCTGGGTGACGCGGGCGCGGGCGGCGGCGAGAGCTGGGGGCCGCCGAGACAGCGGCCGTAGGGTCCGTCCGTCACGACGATCGCGGAGTCCCGCCCGCGGAGCCCCGCTCGTCTCAACGGCCGTACGTCTGGCCGCAGATGATCGATTGCGGGCTGTCCGACTGCCAGCCGCCGTACTTCTTGCCCAGGGCGCAGACGTCCTGCGTGTTCTTGGGGACCGACTTGACCACGTCGGGGATGTCCGCGCTCGGCTTCCGCGGGTGATGCGGCTTCGGGTGCGGATGCGGGTGGGGGCGCTGGTGCGAGCGGGGGACCGGTGCCTGGGCCGCCTGCGGGGGCGGGGCCGGTGCGTGGTGCGGCGGATGCGTGGCGGGTTTGGGGCGGTGGGACGGGCTGATGAGTTCCAGCGCCTCCCGCGCCGGGGCCTGTACGACCTGCGGCTCCGCGCTGCCGTCCGGGCGCGGCACCGACGCTTGGGACGGTGCGGCTGGGGGAGCGGGGGCCGCCGGCCGCTGGACCGTCACACAGCCGGAGAGGGCCGAGACAGCCACGGTGACCAGGAGCGTTGCGGTGGTGGTCGTCGTTCGATGCACCCGCGCAACTCTGCTGGTTCCGGCCCCCTTTGGGACAGCGGACGGGCGGATGATGCCCCACACGGGTGATCTCCGCCCCCTTACGGACGGCGCGCGCCCCCTCCGGGTGACGTGACGTCAGTCGACGGGGTCAGTCGCCGGTGTTCCCGTCGATCCGCTCACGGAGCAGGTCGGCATGGCCGTTGTGCCGGGCGTACTCCTCGATCATGTGCGTGTGGATCCAGCGCAGGTTGAAGCGCTCGCCGGTGCGCCGGTGCTTGCCCACGGAGATGTCGTCCAGGGTGAACCGGGCCGCGTGCTCGTTGGCCGCCGCGATCTCGGCCTGCCAGGTGGCGTGGGCCTCCGCCCAGGTGTCCGCCTCGGTGAGATGGAAATCGCCGTCCGGGTCCTCCTCGGTGCAGTAGATCGGGGTCAACTGCTCGTCCGACATGACCCGGCGGTACCAGCTCCGCTCCACCTCCGCCATGTGCCGCACCAGGCCCATGAGCGACAGGTTGGACGGCTCCACCGAAGCGGTCCTCAACTGTTCGTCGGTCAGGCCCTCGCACTTCCAGGCCAGGGTGTCCCGGTGGTACTTGAGCCAGCCGTCCAGCATGGTGCGTTCGTCGGCGGTGGTCGCGGGTTCAGTGCGCTCGATGGTCATGCCCGCATCCTCGCGTGCTCCGGCCGCCCGCACCAGCGGATATTGCCCCGCCGTATGCTTCCGAGGAGGTACCGCTGGGCGAGCGCTAGGGAGACTCCGTGAAGGTCGGCTGCATCGGGCTCGGTGACATCGCGCAGAAGGCCTACCTGCCGGTTCTCGGCGGGCTGCCCGGGGTCGAACTGCATCTGCAGACCCGCACCCCCGCCACGCTCGCCCGGGTCGCCGACGGCCTCCACCTCCCGGCGGACCGGCGCCACACGGACCTCGACGCGCTCCTCGCGCAGGGCCTCGACGCCGCGTTCGTGCACGCGCCCACGGCCGTGCACCCCGAGATCGTCACCCGGCTCCTGGAGGCGGGCGTAGCGACGTACGTCGACAAGCCGCTCGCCTACGAACTCGCCGACTCCGAGCGGCTGGTGCGGCTCGCGGAGGAGCGGAACGTGTCGCTCGCGGTCGGCTTCAACCGCCGCTACGCCCCCGGGTACGCGCAGTGCGCCGACCACCCGCGCGAGTTGATCCTCATGCAGAAGAACCGGATCGGGCTCCCCGAGGAGCCGCGCGCGATGATCCTGGACGACTTCATCCACATCGTGGACACCCTGCGGTTCCTGGTGCCGGGGGAGATCGAGGACGTGACCGTGCGTGCCCGCGTCCAGGACGGACTGCTGCACCACCTCGTGCTCCAGCTCTCCGGCGACGCCTTCACCGCGCTCGGCGTGATGAACCGGCTCAGCGGTTCGGTCGAGGAGATCCTGGAGGTCTCAGGACAGGACACCAAGCGTCAGGTCCTCAACCTCGCCGAGGTCGTCGACCACAAGGGCCAGCCGACCGTACGGCGCCGCGGGGACTGGGTGCCGGTCGCCCGGCAGCGCGGAATCGAACAGGCCGTCCTCACGTTCCTCGACGCCGTACGCGCCGGAAAGGTGCTCAGCGCCCGGGACGCGCTGGCGACTCATGAACTGTGCGAGCGGGTGGTACGAGCGGTCGCGGACCGCTCCGCCGCAGTCTGAACGCCACCGCGCCCTCCCCGGCGCACATCGCCGCGAGCACCAGCAGCGCCAGGCCCACCGGCCAGGCGCCGTAGCGGACGTACGGCGTGATGCCGTGCGCGAGCGGGACGTCGTAGACCTGGGTGGTGCTCTTGTTCGTGCCCAGCCAGGAGCCGATGCGCTGGCCGCTCGGGCCGTAGACGGCGGAGACGCCGGTCAGGGTGGCGTGGACCATCGGGCGGCCGGTCTCGGCGGCGCGCAGGGCGGCGAGGGTGGCGTGCTGCTCGGGGGCCCAGCTGTGCTGGAACGACGAGGTCGACGACTGGGCGAGCAGGACGTCCGCGCCGTCCTGGGCGAGATGGCGGCTCATGTCGGGGAACGCGGTCTCGAAGCAGATCAGCGGGCCGATGCGCAGCCCGTGCCCCACGTTCATCACGACCTGCTGGGTGCCGTGCCTGCGGTCGACGCCCGCCGCCTTGCCGACGGAGGTGGCCCAGCCGAGCAGCGAACGGAACGGGATGTACTCCCCGAAGGGGACGAGCCGCATCTTGTCGTAGCGGTCGCCGGTGAGGCCCTTCGGGCCGACCAGCACCGAGCTCTTGTAGATGCCGGGCTTGTCGGAGCGCTCGGCGTCCACGTTGACCAGGATGTCGGCGCCGGTCTCCTTGGAGAGGGCGGCGATCCGGCGCGCGAGATCGGGCCGTTTGGTGAGGTCGAAGCTGACGCTGCTCTCGCCCCAGGCGATCAAGTCGACGTCCTGACCGGCGAGTTGGCGGGTCAGCTGCTCCTCGCGGTCGAAGCGCCGGGCGCCGCTTTCGTCGCCGTCGATGATCCCGGGCTGTACGACGGCGATCCGGACGCGGCCGTCGACGTCGGGGCGCGGCGACCACACCCAGGCGGCGGAGGTCACGGCGGCGGTGGCCAGGAGTCCCGCGACGGCGGGCATCCGGGACTCGCGTACGGCGACCAGGACGGCCACCGCGACATTCACGGTCACGACCAGGAAGCTCAGCAGCCACACCCCGCCGACGGACGCCAGCCGCAACGCCGGTTCCACCTGCCACTGGGTGGAGCCGAGCAGCCCCCAGGGGCCGCCCAACCCCTGCCAGGACCGCACGAGTTCGACCATCAGCCAGCCCGAGGGCAGGACCAGGAGCGCGGCGGCACCCCGCCGGGCCGACGGCACGCCACCGAGGAAGCGGCGCACCAGCCAGCCCCACGGCGCCCACAGCGCGCCCAGCAGCCCCGCGATGACCACGATGAACACGCTCAGGCTCGGCACCAGCCAGCTGTGCACCGCCAGCATGAAACCGAGCCCCCCGAACCAGCCGTCGTAGACCGCCCGTCGTCCGGTCGGCGCCGAGCGGGTCAGCAGGATCCAGGGGACGAGCGCGACGTAGGCGAACCACCACCAGGACGGCGCGGGGAACGCGAACACGGGCAGGGCGCCCGCGAGCACGGCGAGCAGGGAACGCCGCCACGGAGAGGCGAGCCAGTCGCCGAAGGTCTTCATACGGCACCTCCCTACCCGCTGGTCGCTCCAGTGTGCGTGCCCGGGAGGATCTCGCACAGAGGACGTCGACCCGGCCGTCCCGGTCCGGCCAATCGTCAGTCCGGCCGGTCCGGTCAGTCCGGCCGTCTCAGTTGACCACGGCCTGCGGGCGCCGCTCGGGAAGGCGCCGCCACTTCTCCTCCACGACGACCTCGGTCAGCCGCCAGCCGTCGTACGTCCGCAGCAGGCCGAACGCGTACCGCCCGCCGCACACGAAGTCGGGAGCGGTGGAGCCGTCGCCCGTGGCGCCGTGCTCCTCCTTGGCGAAGCGCATCGGATTGACGTAGTCGGCCTGGACGCGTGCCGTGTCGTCGGTGTGCTGGTCCAGGGCTCCGAAGCGGATCCGCCGGTTGACGATCAGATGCTGCCGCATCGAGAACAGTTGCAGGCTCTCCGCGAGCCACCCGGCGACTTGTTCCGCGTTCCCCTCGATCCCTCCGGCGGACCGGTAGTCGGCACGCCCGTCCGCGGCGAACAGTTTCCGGTACGCCTCCCAGTCGCCGTCGTCCACCGCCACCGCGTATTCGGTGATCACTTCGTCCACGGCCAGCCGGTCCATCACAATCGCCAGTTCCACACGCTGCGTCATCGGCTCAGTGTTGGCTACGGAGCGTGTCGCGCCAAGAGGGACGCGGATACAAGGCGGGGAACATTCGGTGGTGTTCGACGATTCTTCGCCGATCTTCATCGGTTTCTGTTGTGAGGAGTACGCATGAAACGTCTTGTCACGGTCGTCACCGGGGGCGGCCGGGGGATCGGCGCGGCAACCTGCCGGCGGCTCGCGGAGGACGGGCACGACGTGGTGGTGGGATATCTGCGGGATGCGGAGGCGGCAGAGGAAGTCGCGGACGCGGTACGGCAGGCAGGCGCCCGTTCGGTGTGCGTGCGCGGGGACACGTCCGTCGAGGCGGACGTGGAGCGGCTCTTCGCGGTGGCCGAGCAGCAACTCGGACCGGTCACAGGGCTGGTGAACAACGCCGGGGTGACCGGCCCGTTCGGCCGCCTCGCCGACACCGACCCCGCCGATCTGCGCCGGGTCGTCGAGGTCAATCTCCTGGGCACACTGCTGTGTTCGCGCCGCGCCGCGCGAGCGATGACGGCACGGGGAAACGGCGTGATCGTGAACGTCTCGTCCGCCGCCGCGACCCTCGGCAGTCCCGGCGAATACGTCCACTACGCCGCGACGAAGGCAGCCGTCGACCTCCTCACCCTCGGCCTCGCCAAGGAACTCGGCCCCGACGGCATCCGCGTCAACGCGGTCGCGCCCGGCGTCATCGACACGGAGATCCACGCGAGGATGGGGGACCCGGACCGGCCTGATCGGTTGGCGGCGTCGATCCCGCTGCGCCGCGCCGGCCGGCCCGAGGAAGTAGCCGCCGCGATCGCCTGGTTGATGTCGCCGGACGCGTCGTACGCGACGGGGACGGTGGTGCGGGTGTCGGGCGGGCGGTGAGCCAAGTGGGTGGCGGGCGGCGGGACCGGGCGGGGTGAACCGGCTGGTTGAACTGGGAGGGTCGAGACAGCTGGGTTGAACCGGCTGGATTGAACTGGCCGGGTTGAACTGGCCGGGGTCGACCGGCATCCAGGTTCGATCGACATAGGGAAGTACGGCCGGCCCCGGACCTACGGCTGCTCGGCCGCGATGCTCGGCTCCCCGCCCGAACCGCACATGCCGTTCAGGACGATTCAGGCGGCGGCGATGACCTCTTCACGTATCGCCTTGGCCCACTCGACCACCAACAGCTCGTATTCCTCCCGCTCTTGGGTGGAGAGCGAGCCGCCCGCACGCAGCCAGAGTGCCCGGATCTGCTCGTTCACCTCGGAAGCAGACCGCACGGAACCAGGGGCCACGAAATCGGGGGACATGCGAACAGCCTAGGGGCAAGGACTGACACTGCGCTACCAGACGGCTACTCAGACCGTATGGGCTTGGTCACGGGCACGGTGAAACGGGCGCCCGGCGCGGCCCGGACGCTCAGTCGACCCACGTGACGACACACTGGGCGTGACGTGCGGCGGCTCGGTAGAACTCCCGCACGGCGACGAAGTGTTCGGTCAGATGTTCCCGTACGGCACCGTCGAATCCGGCGCCGAATTCGCAGACGGCGGCGGCGACTTCGGTGGACGCGGGCAAGTCCGCGAGCAGGTCGCCGAGTCGTACGCGGTCCAGTGCGGCGGCGATGTCGGCGATCGCGACGGGGGCGAGCAGACCGGGGCGGATCGCCGAAACCGTCGTACACCTCGTCGTGGTCCAGGAATCCCGCATCCCGCCCACATCCCCGTCGGGATCGCCCGACACGGCCCGGTCGAGCAGGGCGATCACCTGCGGGTCGGCGCCGGTCGAGCGGCAGAGGTGGATGAGGCCCCACAGTGCCCAGCCCGTGTCGAGCAGGTCGCCGTCCGGCGGGTCCCAACCAGGGGACGCGTCGGACGAGTCGAGGGCTGAAGCGCGGCAGCGGTCCAGGTACTCGTTCGTCACGCGGGCGAACTGCTGTGTCAGCGCCACGAGTTGGCTCACCCCCGCCGCTCGGCCCACACTCGCGACCATTCCGACAACGGCGCCATCGCCGTCACCAGGTCCATGCCGAGGGAGGTCAACTGCCAGGCCCCGTCAGGCGTCTGCCCGGCGATGTCCGCCTCGCGCAGCTCCGTCAGCCGAGTGGACAGGACGCTGGAGGACATGTCGTCGCAACGGCGTTGCAGGTCGCGGAAGCCGATCGGGGCGCCGTGCCGGTGGAGTTCCCAGATCACCCGGAGTGTCCAGCGCCGGCCGAGGAGATCGAGCGCGGCCATGACCGGGCGGCCGGTGGTCGATCCGCGCACGGGGCGACCGGGGGTGGGGGTGGAGCTGGCGGGCGTGGATTCCGTGGGCTCGGACTCCAACTGGCCTCCTCTGCCGACTTCTTGTGACCTCGCACCTCACCCTTGCGCTTCGATTTCAGAAGCGCAAGAGTCGGTGGACATGAAACAGCGCATCGAAGGCGTCACCCCGCCCTACGCCCCCGAGACCGACCGCGCCCTGCACCGCTGGATGCCGCCCGGCGTCACCCGCGAACCCCTGATGCTCTTCAAGGTCCTCGAACGCCATCCGGAACTCGCCTCCCGGATGCGGGCGTTGGGCGCCGGGCTCCTCGTCCACGGCCGTCTGGGCGACGCCGACCGCGAACTCGTGATCGCCCGTGTCTGCGCCCGCTCCGGCTGCGCCTACGAGTGGGGAGTCCACATGGCGACGTACGCCGAAGTCGCCCGACTCACCCCGAGCCAGATCACCTTGACCGCGACCGGCACCCCGGACGACCCGGCCTGGTCGCCCCGCCAGTCCGCGCTGCTCAGAGCCGTCGACGAACTCCACGCCGACGCCCGGCTGAGCGACGCCGCATGGTCCGGTCTGCGGGAGCAGCTCGACGAGCCCGAGGCCCTCGAGTTCCTTGTGCTGGCCGGGTGGTACCGCACCATCGCCTACGTGGCCAACGGTGTCGGGATCGAGCCGGAGGCGTGGGCCCTTGCCCTGCCCGGGAGTTGACTCAGCCCGCCGACTCCGCCGCGTGCGGGCTCAACTCGCCCGCCGTGACCAGCGCGATGATGACGATGCCGAGGGCGATGCGGTAGTAGACGAACGGCATGAAGGACTTGTGCGAGATGAACTTCATGAACCAGGCGATCACGGCGTATCCGACCACGAACGCGATCACCGTCGCGAACATCGTCGGCCCCCACGCGACATGTCCTTCCTCCGCCGCGTCCTTCAACTCGAAGGCGCCCGAGGCCAGTACGGCCGGCATGGCGAGCAGGAAGGAGTAACGGGCCGCCGCCTCACGGGTGTAGCCCATGAACAGGCCGCCGCTGATGGTCGCGCCCGAGCGGGAGACGCCGGGGACGAGGGCCATCGCCTGGCAGAGGCCGTACAGCAGACCGTCCTTGGCGTTGAGGTTCTCGAGTGTCTTGCGCTGCTTGGGCGCCCGGTGTCGGCCGCCGTTCTCGTCGCGGGCCGCGAGGCGGTCGGCGATGCCGATGACGATGCCCATCACGATCAGCATGGTGGCGGTGATGCGCAGGTCGCGGAACGGGCCCTCGATCTGGTCCTTGAGGGTCACGCCCAGCACGCCGATCGGGATGGAGCCGACGATCACCAGCCAGCCCATCTGGGCGTCGTGGTCGCGTCGCATCTCCTTGTTCGTGAGCGACCGGAACCACGCGGCGAGAATCCGCCCGACATCCTGGCGGAAATAGATCAGCACCGCCGCCTCCGTGCCGAGCTGTGTGATCGCGGTGAAGGCCGCGCCCGGATCCTCCCAGCCCGAGAAGGCCGCCGTCAGCCGCAGATGGGCGCTGGAGGAGACGGGAAGGAACTCGGTCAGCCCCTGGACGAGTCCGAGGATGAGGGATTTAAACCAAGACATGGAGTTACGGCGTCCAAGTGCTGATCGTGGAGGGGCAAAGGACACACCAAAACGCCGCGCGCGGTGAACGAGTGTGTGTGAGGGGCAGCGTAGCGTCCCGGTGTGACAGGCCCGACACAGGGGTTTCACGGCGGCTGTGGGACTCCGGGCACAGAGGTTTCAGGGCGGTTGCGCGACTCCGCACACAGAGGTTTCACGAGTGGTCCGACGACTCCGGGTTCGCGGTGTTGACCAGCTGCGGGGACGGCGCATACGTTGCAGCGGAGGAAAGCGCTTGCTGCATGCGCTCGCTGTTCCCCGGAGGAGTGCTGATCACGACCATGTCCACACCCGCCACCAACCCCGGGGCGCTCCAGCCCTTGACCCCGCTCACCGGCCGACGCGTCCGGGCCGCCGTGGTCGGCGCCGGTGCCATCGGCCGCGGTTCCCATTTCCCCGCGCTCGCACGGCTCGCCGAGGAGGGGGAGACCGAGGTCGTCGCGGCCGTTGACATCGATGCCACGTCGGTCGAGTCCTTCTGCGCCGAGGCCGGGATCCCGCACGCCTACACCGATCTGGAGCAGATGCTCCGGGAACAGCGGCCCGACCTCGTCACCATCTGCACCCCGCCCACCCTGCACCGGGCGCAGACGATCGCCGCGCTGCGGGCCGGCGCCTGGGTCTGGTGCGAGAAGCCGCCGGTGCCGACCCTGGCCGACTTCGACGCGGTGGAGGACGAAGAGGGCCCGGGACAGGGCACGGCCGGCGGACCGTACGCCTCGATCGTCTTTCAGCACCGCTTCGGGTCGGGCTCGCGGCACGTGCGCCGGCTGCTCGCCGAGCGGGCGATGGGGCGGCCGCTCGTGGCGCACTGCCAGACCACCTGGTACCGCGACACCGCTTACTACGCCGTGCCCTGGCGCGGGCGCTGGGAGACCGAGGGCGGCGGTCCCGCGATGGGACACGGCATCCACCAGATGGACCTGCTGCTCGATCTGCTCGGGCCGTGGAGCGAGGTGAAGGCCATGGCCGGGCGGCTGGTCCACGACGTGGAGACCGAGGACGTCTCGACCGCGCTGGTCCGCTTCGAGAACGGCGCGATGGCGACCGTCGTGAACAGTGTGCTGAGCCCCGACGAGGTCAGCCGTATCCGCATCGACTGCGAGCGCGCGACCGTCGAACTCACCCACCTGTACGGGCACAGCAACGACAACTGGCGCATCACGCCCGCCCCGGACGTGTCGGGTGACGAGGCCGCGGCCTGGCAGGACTTCGGGCCGGACGTGCCGAGTTCGCACCTGGAGCAGCTGCGTGAACTCGTCATGAGCATGCGGGCCGGCGAACGGCCGCGCAGCAGCGGCACGGACGGCCGCACCAGCCTCGAACTGATCACCGCGCTCTATAAGTCGGCGTTCACGGACACGACCGTGCGGGCCGGCGAGATCGGCCCCGGAGACCCCTTTTACACGGCGCTGCACGGTGGCGCCCTCGGCTGGGCGCCCGTGGCGCGCGAGGAGGTGCCGGCGTGACCGGCCTGCGTATCGTCCATGCCCACGGGGACCGCATCACGGTGACCGAACCGGCCACCGGCGTCGAGCTGTTCAGCTACGTGTACCGGCCCGAGGCCGCCTGGGAGGCGCCGAAGCCGTACCTCCACCCGATCAGGACGCTCGCCGGTGACGTCGTCACGGACTACCGGCCCAACGACCACCGCTGGCACAAGGGCCTGCAGTTCACCGCCTCGCATCTGTCGGGCTCGAACCTATGGGGCGGCAACACATACGTTCACGGCGAGGGATATCTCCAACTCCCAGAGCGGGTCGGGTCGATGGCCCACGTCGCCTTCGACGAGGTCGACGCCGACGATTCGCGTCTCGTCATCGCCGAACGGCTGACCTGGCACCCGTACAGCGGTGAACTCTGGGCCGACGAGCAGCGCCGGATCGAGGTGCACGATGTGGACACGGACTCGGAGTCGGGTTCGTGGGCGCTCACCTGGACGAGCGCCGTGACGAACCGCCGTGACGAGCCCCTGCGGTTCGGCAGCCCGACCACCCACGGGCGCGAGGCGGCCGGCTACACGGGCCTCTTCTGGCGCGGCCCGCGCGCCTTCCGCGACGGCCGGATCATCGGCCCCGACGGCGAGGGCCCCGAGCTGATGGGCTCCCAGGGGCCCTGGCTCGCCGTCTCCGGCGAGCACGACGGCACCGACGGCCACGCGACCATCATCTTCGCCCACGCCCCGGAGAACGACCAGGCCGGCGCCCAGGGCACCCACCCCGCCCACTGGTTCGTCCGCAACGAGCCCTTCGCGGGGATCGCCCCCTCCTTCGCCTTCCACGACGAGCTTGAGCTCGCCCCCGGCGACACCCTCACCCGGCGCTACCGGGTCGTCATCGCCGACGGGGAGTGGGAGCGGGAGGAGATCGCCAAGTACCTGGAGGCGCGCCCGTGGTGAACACGCCTGTGGTGAACACGGGGGCCGCCGAAGGCTTCTCCGGGTTGCCGGGCGGTGTCGCCGTCTCGCATCTGTCCGTCTACGACTGGCCGGCCGAGGCCGGCAGTGGCGACGGACTGTGCGGCGGAACTCCCCATATGCACCTGACCTGTTCGGAGGGGTACGTCGTCACCGGCGGGCGCGGTGCGGTGCAGACCCTCACGATGTCCGGCACGGCCTCCGGGTACGAGGTCACGCCGCTCGCGGCCGGAACGGTCGCCTGGTTCACGCCGGGCACCATCCACCGGCTCGTCAACGAGGGCGACCTGCGCATCACCGTCCTCATGCAGAACAGCGGCCTGCCCGAGGCGGGGGACGCGGTGCTCACGCTGCCCCCGCAGTACCTCACCGACCCCGAGACGTACGCCGCCGCCACCGTGATCCCGGCCGACGCGCCCGAGGCGGAGCAGGAACGGGTCGCCCGGGCCCGACGCGACCTCGCCCTGGAGGGCTACGAGGCGCTGCGCTCCGCCGACGGTCCGGAAGCGCTGGCCGCCTTCCATCGGGCCGCCGCCGCGCTGGTACGGCCCCGGCTCGCGGAGTGGCGCGCGCGTTGGGAGCGGGGGGCGCGGGCCGCCGCCACGGCCACGGGGGCGCAGCTCGACCGGCTCGAACAGGGTGACTTCTCCCACCTCGCCGACGCCGCGGTACGGGCCGAACAGCCTTCTGCTTATGGGAAGTTCGGGATGTGCGGGCGGTTGGACGTCTACAAGGGGCAGTAGGTCTGGATCTCAGGCCGCGGTCGGGCCTGTCACCGACCAGCCGGGTGTCTGCGGGTGGGCCGTCAGGTCCTGGTGGTGGACCGGGGCGCCGCAGGCAGTGCAGGTGACGGCGGGGACCAGTTCGTTGCCGCAGATGTGCTCGATCACCATGGGGCGGTCGAGCTGATCCCTCCGAAGATGGCGGTCGCCCCACGCCATGAGGGTCATCAGGACCGGCTCCAGTTCGAGCCCCGCCTCGGTGGGCCGGTACTCGAAGCGCTGCGGGTGCTCGCTGTAGGTCCGCCGGGTGAGGATCCCGGCGTCGACGAGACGGCGCAGCCGGGTGGCCAGGACGTCGCGCGGGGCGCCGATGTTGCGGACCAACTGGTCGAAGCGGCGATTGCCGAGGCACACCTCCCGCAGGACGAGCAGGGAGTACTTCTCGCCGACGAGCGCGAGGGCATCGGCGATCGAGCAGGGGCGCGGGTCTTTGTTTTTGGCTTTGGCTTTGGCTGTGTCTGTGTCTGTGTCTGTGTCTTTGGGGGCGGCCATAGCACCCACTTTAAGGGAGGGTTTGATTTTCCAACTGACAGGACTATGGTGAGTTTGGATTTCCTACTCACTGGTAGTGCTTGTTGGAAACAACGGAGGCCCGCACCATGCGTGACGCAGTGATCGTCGAAGCCGTACGCACGCCCGTAGGCAAAGGCAAGCCGAACGGCTTCCTCGCCCAGGTCCACCCCGTCGAACTTCTCGCACACACCTTGCGCACCCTCGTCGAGCGCACGGGGATCGACCCGGCGATCGTTGACGACGTCATCGGCGGAACGGTCACCCAGGTCGGTGAGCAGGCCGTCAACATCACCCGGCAGGCCGTGCTGTCGGCGGGCTTCCCGGAGTCGGTGCCCGCGACCACGGTGGACCGCCAGTGCGGCTCGTCCCAGCAGGCCGTGCACTTCGCGGCGCAGGGCGTGATCTCCGGGGCGTACGACCTGGTCGTGGCCTGTGGAGTGGAGTCCATGGGGCGCGTGCCGATGGGGTCGAGCGTGCTGCCGGGCACGGATCCCTTCGGCCCCGGTGTCGCCGGGCGCTACCCGGAGGGCCTCGTCCCGCAGGGCATCAGCGCCGAACTCATCGCCGCCAAGTGGTCGATGACGCGCGACCAGTTGGACGCCTTCGCCGTCTCCTCGCACGACAAGGCGGCCGCCGCCTGGGACGCGGGCCTCTTCGACGCCCAGGTGGCCCCCCTGGCGGGCGCCTCGCGCGACGAGTGCGTACGGCCCGGCAGTACCACCGAGGTTCTCGCCGGCCTCAAGCCCGCCTTCTACGACGCGACGTACGCCGAGCGCTTCCCGCAGATCGAGTGGAACATCACCGCCGGCAACTCCAGCCCCATCAACGACGGCGCCTCCGCCGTCCTCATCACGTCCAGCGAGACCGCGGCCCGGCTCGGACTGCGCCCGCTCGCCCGGCTGCACAGCTTCGCCGTGACCGGTTCGGACCCGCTGCTCATGCTCACCGGTGTCATACCGGCCACCGAGAAGGTGCTGCGCCGGGCGTCGCTCACCCTCGACGACATCGACCTGTTCGAGGTCAACGAGGCGTTCTCCAGCGTCGTGCTGGCCTGGCAGCAGGAGACGGGCGCGGATCTCGCCAAGGTCAACGTGCACGGCGGGGCCATCGCAATCGGGCATCCGCTCGGGGCGAGCGGTACGCGGCTGACGACCACGCTGGTGCACGCGATGCGGGACCAGGGGGCGCGTTACGGACTGCAGACGATGTGCGAGGCCGGGGGCCTCGCCAACGCGATGATCATCGAGGCGGTCTGATCCCTCACTGGGCTCGCAGGTGGTGGCGCTTGCGCCAGGCCACCACCGCGCCGCCCAGGGCGGGCAGGGCGATGCAGGCCATCGCGATCAGGAAGGCCGGTGACGTGGGGCTGGAGGCGCGGGCCCCGGCGACGACGTAGGCGGCGGTGTTCGGGATCGAGCCGAGGGCCGTCGCGAGCAGGAACGGGGTCCAGCGCATACGGGAGACGGCGGCGCAGTAGTTCACGCCCCAGAACGGCAGGCCCGGGAAGAGCCGTGCCGCCAGCATCGAACGGAAGCCGTGCCGGCTGAGCTGCCCGTCCGCGGCCTTCAGCCACCGGCCCCGCAGCAGCGGGCGCAGGGCGTCCTGGCCCAGCACACGGCCCAGGCCGAAGGAGATGCCGGCGCCGAGCACCGTGCCCGCCAACGCCGCGCCGGTGCCCAGCTGGGAGCCGAACAGGGCGCCCGCGGCGAGGTTCAGCAGGGGGCGCGGTACGAACGCCACGCTGCACAGGCCGTACGCCGCCGCGAACACCAACGCGGCCATGGCGCCGCCGAGTTGGGGCGGCCAGCCGTCGGAGAGCAGGCGCTGCGGGTGGAAGAGCAGCACGGTCGACGCCGCCCCGGCGAGCAGCACGAGCAGCAGCGACAGCCGCGACCACGGCGAGAGCAGGGCTCTCGTGCAGCGCGCGGTGAAGCCGGCCGGGGTGACGGGCAGCAAGGGCATGACGGGCAGCAGAGACGCGACGGGCATGGCCGTGGGGACGGTCACGACTGCGGCGAGCTCCGTGCCGGTGATCTGGGCAGTGGCCTGGGGAGTGGCCGTGGCGGTGCCCCCAGAGCGGGTGCCCCCAGAGTCGGTGGCGGCATCGGCGAGCATGTCGGCGACACTAACCGACCTGTGTATGTGATCGCCGTATGGTTCGTCTCATGAGCGTCACAGGTGCGGGCACCGTGCGGGTGCCGGGCAGCGTTCTCGCGGACACCGTGCTGGAGCGGCTCACGGCCACGTACGCCGCCGCGGCCGACCCGGAGCGGGCCGTGCCCATGCGGGCGTACATGAAGGACATCGCGCCCTTCCTGGGCCTCACCACACCCGTACGCAGGGCGTTGTCCCGCACGGTCCTGGACGGCACACCCCACCCCGACGAGAGCGACTGCACCGCGATCGCCCTGCGCTGCTGGGAGCTGCCGGAGCGCGAGTACCAGTACTTCGCGGTGGACTACCTGCGCCGCCATGTGAGGCACTGCACCTCCGGCTTCCTGCCGGTCGCCCGCCATCTCGTCTCGACGGTCTCCTGGTGGGACACCGTCGACGCACTCGCCTCCCACGTAGTGGGAGGCCTGGTCGTCGCCGACCCGAAGCTGGTCACCGACATGGACGCGTGGATCGTCGACGAGGACATGTGGGTCGCCCGTACGGCCCTCCTCCACCAACTGCGCTACAAGGAGCGCACCGACACCGGACGCCTCTTCGCGTACTGCCTGAGCCAGTCCGGGCACCCTGACTTCTTCATCCGCAAGGCCATCGGCTGGTGCCTGCGCGAGTACGCGAAGACGGACCCGGAGGCGGTACGGGACTTCCTGGCCCGGGAGAAGGGGCGGTTCGCGCCGCTGTCGGTGCGCGAGGCCCTGAAGAATCAGCCCTGAAGAATCAGCCCGAAGAATCAGCCCGAAGAATCAGCACTGAAGAACATCGGCGCCTGACGTCCCACGTACTGATAAATCGTTCGACGCCGGGCAAAGCGTCGGCAATGATCGGCCTCATGTTCCGGTACGCCTTCCACCTCGCAGCATCCGCGGTCGCGGATGCCCCGAAGGCTGCCGTTCCCGTGCTCGATCCCGTTCTCCTCGCCGCAGTCGACGGCGCCCGAAGCTGACCCTCTCCGGATCGTCCGGCGGACCCCGCAGGGGGAGGGTCGGCGAGTCCTCGGGGTCCCCCTTTTTCACCACTGGGCTTTTCATCACTGGAGAGGCTTCGAGGTACAGCCATGTCCAAGACGGCATACGTCCGCACGAAACCGCATCTGAACATCGGCACGATGGGCCACGTCGACCACGGCAAGACCACCCTGACCGCCGCCATCACCAAGGTCCTCGCCGAGCGCGGCGCGTCCACCTTCGTACCGTTCGACCGGATCGACCGGGCGCCGGAGGAGGCCGCGCGCGGCATCACCATCAACATCGCGCACGTCGAGTACGAGACGGACACCCGGCACTACGCGCACGTGGACATGCCGGGCCACGCCGACTACGTCAAGAACATGGTCACCGGGGCCGCGCAGCTCGACGGGGCGATCCTCGTCGTCTCCGCGCTCGACGGGATCATGCCGCAGACCGCCGAACACGTGCTGCTCGCCCGGCAGGTGGGCGTCGACCACATCGTGGTCGCGCTCAACAAGGCCGACGCGGGTGACGACGAGCTGACCGACCTGGTCGAGCTGGAGGTCCGCGAACTGCTCACCGCGAACGGCTACGGCGGCGACTCCGTACCCGTCGTACGGGTGTCCGGCCTCAAGGCCCTTGAGGGAGACCCCCGTTGGACGGCGTCGATCGACGCGCTGCTCGACGCCGTGGACACGTACGTGCCCATGCCCGAGCGGTATCTGGACGCGCCGTTCCTGTTGCCGGTCGAGAACGTGCTCACGATCACCGGGCGCGGGACCGTCGTCACGGGTGCGATCGAGCGCGGCACGGTCCGGGTGGGCGACCGGATCGAAGTGCTCGGGGCCGCCGTCGACACGGTGGTCACCGGCCTGGAGACCTTCGGCAAGCCCATGGCGGAGGCGCAGGCCGGCGACAACGTGGCGCTGCTGCTGCGGGGTGTCCCACGCGACGCGGTCCGTCGCGGGCACATCGTCGCGGCGCCCGGCAGCGTCGTCCCCAGCCGCCGTTTCTCGGCGCAGGTGTACGTCCTGTCGGCCCGCGAGGGCGGCCGTACGACCGCGGTGTCGACCGGCTACCGGCCGCAGTTCTACATCCGCACCGCGGACGTGGTCGGCGACATCGACCTCGGCGAGACGGCGGTCGCCCGACCCGGTGACACCGTCACGATGTCGATCGAGCTGGGCCGTGAGGTCCCGCTGGAGCCGGGGCTCGGCTTCGCGATCCGCGAGGGCGGGCGGACGGTCGGGGCGGGGACGGTGACGGCAGTGGGGTGAGCGAGATCGGTTGAGCGGGTGGGTGCCCGTCCCTTCTGGGGCGGGCACCCATGTGCGTTCTGGGGCGGGCTTCCTCTGCGTCCCAGGTCAGGGGCTCGTGACCGTGATTGTCAGTGGGGTGCGCAAGACTTGATCGCGGCGGCAGTTGTGGCGAGGCGTGGGGAAGGCGGGAACACACCATGGCGGGCAAGGCACTTGTGCTGGGTGGCGGGGGCAGCAGCGGGATCGGCTGGATGGCCGGGCTGCTGTACGGGCTGGGCGAGGCCGGCGTCGATCTCTCCGACGCCGATGTCGTGATCGGCACGTCAGCGGGTTCAGCGGTCGGTGCCCAGCTGCGGGCCGGCACGCTCAAGGAGCTCTACGAGCGTCAACTCGCCGCCCCCGAGGGCGAGATCCCCGGCCGACTCGGTCCTGGCCTGATGCTCCGCTACGCCTGGGCGACCGTGACCTCGCGAACTCCCGAGGCGTACGGGCGGAAGATCGGCCGTATGGCACTCGCCGCCAGGACGCCCCACGCGGCGGCCCGGCGCGCGGCGATCGAGTCCCGGCTCGTCTCACCGGAGTGGCCCGACCGTGCGTTGCGCATCACCGCCGTCGACACGGTGACCGGTGAACTGCGGGCCTTCGACAAGGACAGCGGGCTGCCCCTGGGCGACGCGGTGGCCGCCAGCTGCGCCGTCCCCGGCGTGTGGCCCCCGGTCACCATCGAGGACCGCCGCTGGATCGACGGCGGCATCCACTCAGCGGCCAACGCGCAGCTCGCCGAGGGCTACGACCAGGTCGTCGTCCTCGCGCCGATATCCCTCGGGGGCGGCCCCCTGGTGTCTCCGGCGGCCCAGGCCCGGCGACTTGTGGAGCGGGGCGCCCGCGCGGTCGTCGTGTCACCGTCCCCGGAAGCGAAGCAGGCGTTCGGCCGCAATCCGCTGGACCCGTCGGTACGGGCGGCCGCGGCGCGGGCGGGGCGGGAGCAGGCGGGGGCGCATGTGGGAGAGGTGGGGGAGGTCTGGGGTCTGGCGGGGTGACGGGCGGGGTGACTGGATGATCGACTCGAAGTGCCGATGACTCGATGGCTCGCGGGTGTGGGCAGCGGCGACAGCCGGGGTGCGCTGGGCGTACGGTGCCGGGATCGCGGAGGGCAGGTGCTCACCACCGCCCGACCACCTCCGCGTCCACCCCACCGCCCCGGCACAATGGACCTGTGAACGAGCCGATACCCGTGACCCGGGACGTTGATCACGGGGTCGCCAAACTCATGCCCGACGTGGACCGGGACCGGGCCTGGCTGCTGACTGTCGACGGGGCGCCGCAGTCCTACGTGGACCTTGACGCGCCGACGCACCTGGAGTTCGAGTACACGCGGCGGCTCGGGCATGTGCTGGACACCCTCGCGGAACCGGGGCGCCCGCTGGACGTGCTGCACCTGGGGGGCGGGGCGCTCACGTTGCCCCGGTACGTGGCGGCGACCCGGCCAGGGTCACGGCAGGACGTGGTCGAGGCCGATCTGGCGCTGCTGGAGTTGGTCACCGAGCACCTGCCGTTGCCGGACGGTGCCGGTGTCACCGTGCACGGAGCCGATGCCCGCGCCTGGCTGGAAGCGGCGCCGGACGGCTCGGCGGACGTGCTCGTCGCCGATGTCTTCGGCGGTTCGCGGGTCCCGGCGCACCTCACGTCCGTGGCCTACGCCCGCGAAGCCGAGCGTGTCCTGCGGGCCGACGGCGTCTACCTGGCCAACCTCGCGGACTCCGCTCCCTTCACCTTCCTGCGTGCCCAACTCGCCACGTTCGGCACGGTGTTCCAGGAGCTGGTGCTGATCGCGGAACCGGGGGTGCTGCGAGGACGCCGCTTCGGCAACGCGGTGCTGGTCGCCGCACATCACCCGATCGAAACGGCGGCCCTGACCCGGCTCGTGGCCTCGGACGCGTTCCCGGCGCGGCTTGAACACGGGCCCGCGCTGCGGGAGTTCATCGGCGGTGCGCGGCCGGTCCGGGACGCGGACGCCGTTCCGTCACCCGAGCCCCCGGCCGGCGCGTTCGGTATCGGCTGAGCCGGCTCCTGGTCCCGCGCTTCTTCCCAGCGCGGCTCGAACACCGGCCTGCGCCACGGGACTTCGCCGATGGCACGCGACCTGTCCGCGATGAGAGTGCCGTACCGCGTCACCCGAAGTGTCCTCACGACCCGAAGTCCTTCACGCCCCGTCCCGCCGTCGCAGATTCCGTACCTCCGGTACACACAGCACCGCCGCTGTGACCACCGTGACCAGGGCCGCGCACCCCCACAGCGCGGCCGTGCGTCCGAAGGCCGACTCGGTCGGGCCCGCTGCCGCTGCGGCGAGGGGCATCAGGGCGATGGAGCCGAACCAGTCGTAGGCGGAGATGCGGGAGAGTTTGTCCTCGGGGATCTCCTGGTGCAGGGCTGTCATCCACGAGACGCCGAAGATCTCCACCGTCGCGCCCGAGAGGAACATCACCGCGAAGAGGACGCCGATCGGGACCGGTACCGCGAGGGCGGCGGACGGGAGGGCCAGGGGGAAGATGCCGAGCATGCCCGCGAGGAGGAGGCGGCGGGGTTTCCAGCGGGTCATCAGGAGGGCGCCGGCCACCGTGCCCGCGCCGAACGCGGCCAGGGCCAGGCCCCACGGGCCCGCGCCGCCGAGGCTGTCGCGGGCGACGAGCGGGCCGTAGACCGCGTCTGCCGCGCCGACGACCGCGTTGGCGATGGAGAAGGCCACGACGACGGACCACAACCACGGGCGGCCGATGAACTCCCGCCAGCCGTCCCGGAGATCGGCCAGCATCCCGCCGCCCGGTGCGCGCGGCGGGATGTGGCTCACGTCGAGGAAGGAGCGGAGCGCCCCGGCGATCGCGAACGCCGCCGCGTCGACCGCGAGCACCCAGCCCGGGCCGACCGCCGCGACCAGCGCGCCGCCGAGCGCCGCGCCGCCCAACGACGCGCCCTGCATCGCCATCCGGAAGACCGCGAACGCCCGGCCCGCCTGTTTTCCGCTCACCGTGGACATGAGCATGCCCTCGGCCGCCGGGCCGAAGAACGCCTGGCCGGTACCGCCGAGCGCGGTCAGCAGCATCATCTGCCAGAGGCGGGGCTCGCCGGTCAGCACGAGTACCGCGAAGACCGCCTGCGACACACAGCTCAGCGCGTTGGCCGCGACCATGACGTGGTGCCGGGGCACCCGGTCCGAGATCGCGCCGCCGATCAGCAGGAACAACACCAGCGGCAGCGTGCGCGAGGCGGCCACCAGACCCACGTCACCGCTGTCGCCGCCCGCGTCCAGCACGGCGAACGCGGAGGCGATCAGCGCGCCGTTGCCACCGAGCCCGGTCGCCACCGCGGCGGCGGTCAGCAGGGTGTAGTTGCGGCCCGCCCAGTCGGGTCGGTGCGCTCGACGGGGGGCGGGGGCGACGGTCACCGGCCGACTATCGCCGCCCACGCCACACCCCGCCAAACAGATTGCCGCCAGAATCAAGCCAAACGGTCACCGGCCATCGGTCGACTGCCAAGAGCCAACGACCGGCGCGTCAGCTCGTGGCGCCCGTCGGGTCCCCGTGCAGTCGTACGGTGCTCAGGATCTTCTGCACCGTCGCGTCGGGGATCTCCTCGCTGACGCCCTTCGCGCCGTAGAGCGTCCAGGAGACGAAGTTGTCCGCCGAGTTCTTGAAGGCGAACGTGGTCGCCTTGCCGTCGGAGGAGCACTTGCCGGACTTAGGTACGCCGGACGTGTAAGAGGTGGCGACGCTGCCCGTGACACCCGACTTCGTCGTGTACGGCTTGGCCGCGCCGATCTTCAGGTACTTCTTGGACGAGTCCTTCTGGTCCGTGTACCCGCCGAACGCGAACGCGGCCGCGTCGCCGCGCGCGGTGCTCGCGGTGTCCTTCGCACCGTCCTCGCCCTTGGTGCCGCTCGACGCCAGCGACGAAGTCTCCTTCGTGCCGTCCTTGTTGTCGTCGGACTCGCACCAGTTCTGCTTGAGGTAGGCGGGCGCCGAGAAGCCGATGTACGGGGAGCCGTCGCCCTTCACCTCGTCCTCGAAGAAGCTGAAGGTGCCCGGCGTGCCCACCTCCCAGTCGGCGGGGACGTCGAACGCGGTGCCGTACTTCTGGTTGACGACGACCTTCCAGCCCGCGATCGTCGGCTTCTCGGTCTCGTTGCCGCGCGGGTTGTCGTCCGAACCGGAGGACGAGGCAGTCGGGTCCGTGGACGCCGACGGCGACTGGCTCGATTTGTCCTTGCCACCGTCCGCCTTGTCGTCCTTGTCGCCGCCGAGGACCAGGAATCCGGTCACACCCGCGGCCACGACGACGGCCGTGGCGGCGATGATCGCGACCAGCTTCGTCCGGTTTCCGCCGCCCCCGCCCTGCGGCGGCTGCGGTCCGCCCGCGGGGCCCGGAGCGCCCCACTGCGGTTGCTGCCCATAGGGATTGGGCTGTTGAAAGCCGGGCTGCTGATACGGATTCGGCTGTTGGTACCCCGGTTGCTGGTACGGGTTGTCCTGCGGGTTCTGCTCGCCCCCGGGCGGCTGCTGTCCTGGCCACATGGGCAGTAACCCTAGTGCGGCGTGGGACACGGTTGGGTCACCGCCCCTTGTCAGGGTCGTACCAATCAAGGGCCAACAGGGCGGTCAACCGGTAAGCGGGTGGTGTGTGCGGCCGCACACATCTGGCCAGGCCTGGCTACTCGTGGGTAACATGCCCTTCATGAGCGCAGATCAGATGTCCATCGGCGAGCTGCTCGCCGCGACGGTGCCGATGGTTCGCACGCTGAACCTGGAGTACCTGGAGACCAGTCCGGAGCGGGCCGTGCTGTCCCTGCCGGACCAGAGCGAGTACCGCAACCACGTCGGCGGGCCGCACGCCGGCGCGATGTTCACCCTCGGCGAGTCCGCCAGCGGCGCGATCGTCCTCGCCGCCTTCGGCGACCAGCTCTCGCGGGCCGTGCCGCTCCCGGTCAACGCCGAGATCGCGTTCAAGAAGATCGCACTCGGCCCGGTGAAGGCCACCGCGACCCTCGGCCGCCCCGCCGCCGACGTCGTCGCCGAACTCGACGCGGGCGAGCGCCCCGAGTTCCCGGTCGCCGTCGCCATCCAGCGCGAGGACGGCGCCGTCACGGGCGAGATGACGGTCATCTGGACGCTCCGGCCGAACGGCTGACCAGCGCCAACGTGAGGTGAGTTGATACGAGTTGATACGAGGGCCCGGTCGTCGTCGCATACGGCGTGATCGGGCCCTCGTGCGTGGGGAGTTCAGGCCGCGAAGCGGGTGTTCTCGCTCGCGCCGACGTCCCCGCTCTCCAGTCCCGCCACGAACTCCTTGAGCCACGCGACGAATTCGGGGCCCAGGTCGTCGCGGTCGCAGGCCAGCCGGACCACCGTGCGCAGGTAGTCGGCCTTGTCGCCGGTGTCGTAGCGCAGGCCCTTGAAGACGACCCCGTGGACCGTGCCGGAGGCGGCCAACTCCTGGAGGGCGTCGGTCAGTTGGATCTCGCCGCCGCGGCCGGGCGGGGTGCGCTCCAGGGTGGGGAAGATCGCGGGATCGAGGACGTAGCGGCCGATGACGGCGTAGCGGCTCGGCGCGTCCTCGCGGGACGGCTTCTCGACCAGGCCGGTGACGCGTACGACACCCTCCTCGCCGGTCGGCTCCACGGCCGCGCAGCCGTACAAGTGGACTGATTCCTCGGGGACTTCCATGAGGGCGACCACGCTGCCGGCGTACCGCTCGCGGACCTCCAGCATCTGGCTGAGCAGGGTCTCGCGCGGGTCGATCAGATCGTCGCCGAGGAGGACGGCGAACGGCTGGTCGCCGACGTGGTGGCGGGCGCAGAGCACCGCGTGGCCGAGGCCGAGCGGGTCGCCCTGGCGGATGTGGTGGATGTCGGCGAGGCGCGCGGGGTCGCGTACGGCGTCCAGGCGCACGGTGTCGCCCTTGGCGGCCAGGGCCTGTTCGAGTTCGAAGGCGTGGTCGAAGTGGTCCTCGATGGCGCGCTTGTGCCGGCCGGTGACCATCAGGATGTCGTCGAGCCCGGCCGCGGCGGCCTCCTCGACGACGTACTGGATCGCGGGCTTGTCGACGACCGGGAGCATCTCCTTCGGCGTCGCCTTCGTCGCGGGCAGGAACCGTGTGCCGAGTCCGGCGGCCGGGACGACCGCCTTGCGGACCGTGGGGACGGGGGCGGATCCGGGGGTGGCTGAAGAGTGGGGGGCGATCATGCGGCCCATGGTGGCGCACGGCGATGAGAGCATCCCGAGAGGAACTTCGGAGTTCCCTGTGTGCCTCCCTTAGTTCGCGGAGGAGTTGGAGATTTCGTGGAGACGCCTGTGGATACCCGCGGTAACCAATCTGAATTCATAGCGTTTTGAACATCGGTCACCCGAACTCCTTGTTTCCTGTCAGAGGCTTGTGCGAGTGTGAGCCACCTCATGAGGGCAGCTGTGAGAAGGCAATGGTCAGGGTCGTTTCTGACATCTCATAGGTATGCACCAATCAAGTACCTGCTTTCCGACGGTCGGGCATTCGTGTGCCGTCCTGCGGCCTGGAAGGAAATGGTTCCGTGCAATCCCCCTACCCCCCACGCCCGCCGTTCCCGCCCCGTCCCGGATCGAGTCCGGGGGAGTCGGACCGCAATCTCGTGGCGCAGCTCGGCGACAAAGCCGAGGGCACTCACGCCGTCGCGCTGTTGCTCGCACGCCACTGGCAGGCGACAAGCGAATATGCGGTCATCTGTCTCGCGTCCGCCGAGAGTTCGGCGTCCATGGTGGCGAGCGCGGCCTTCCACCAGGTACTGGCCGGCCGGGCGACCGGCGGCGCGCTGCGTCCCCAACTCCTCGTGGCGGTAAGGGAGATGGTGAAAAAGTGGGCGGCGGAGGAGCGAATTGCCGTCCTGCTGCCGGAACTTCGTAAACCCACTGGCGCCCGAGGTCTACGCGCGGCGAGGTCCGGCACCTCCGAAAGGCGGAAGCTGGCCGAACGTGCATTCGGCGCGCTGTCCGGGGCCTCCCAATGCCTGCTGTGGCACGCCGAGGTCGAGGCCGAACCCATATCCGTACCGGCCGGTCTGCTGGGCGTGGACGAGGTCACCGCGACCGCCGCACTGGACCAGGCGCGTGAACAATTCAGGGCGGGCTGCGTACGCGCCCACCTGGAACTCGCGCCGACCCATGAATGCCGCCACTACAACCGACTCCTCGACGTCCCGATCCGTCGCGGCGGCGGCCTGTTGCCCGATGTGCAACGGCATCTGATGACGTGCCGCTACTGCCGTTTCGCGGCAGAGCAGTTGAGCCATTTCGACGGCGGCCTCGAAGTGCTGCTCGCCGAGACCGTCCTCGGCTGGGGCGCCCGCCGCTACGTCGACTCACGGCCCGGCCGCGAGACCCCCGAGTCCGCGGCCCGCGCCGCCCGCCGTCCGATGGGCCGCCACCGCCCCACGCCGGACGGCCGGCTCGCCTTTCCGCGCCGGCACCCCAGGGCCGCGCTCGTGGGCGTGGGCCTCACCTCCCTCGCCCTGCTCGCGACCGTGCTCGCCACCAAGGGCTGGACCGAAGGGGGCAACACGCCTGATCCGAACGTCACTTGGGGCGCGGCCAGCGGCAGTTCGACCCGCCCGAGCCCGGTCGGCGCGCCCTCGTCGGACGGTTCCGCCGCTTCCGCGTCGGCCGCCGGCGCCGACGGAGGGGTCGCGGGAGTCGTCCAGCAGGGCGTCCTGCGCAGCCTCGCCTCCGGCCTGTGCCTCGACATCCCGGGCAGCCAGGTACGGAGCGGCGCCGCCGTCACCATGGCCGCCTGCTCGACCGCCGGGTCCCAGCAGTGGTCGTACGACCAGGACGGTCTGCTGCGCAGCCAGACCGACCCGGGACTCTGCCTCGCCACCGACACCACCGCGCGCACGGTCACCCTGGCCGGGTGCCTGGTGCACGCGGGCGAGGTGCACTACGACCTGACGGTGAGTGGCGAGTTCCTGCTCCGCTGGAGCCAGGGGCTGGCCGTCGCTCCGGCGAGCGTGAAGGCCGGGGCGCGGGTCGTGGTGACGGACCGGGACGGGTCCGCCGAGCAGCGGTGGGCGCTGGAATCCACGGCCGACGCGCGGGTGAAGCAGGGTGACCCGACCGGAAAGGGCGAGGCGGAGGGGACGGGGAAGGGGGAGGTGCCGGGGGACGGTGCACCGGACGCGCCCGCGTCTCCGGAAGGTGCGCCCCAGGGCGACGTACCGCCGCCTCTCTCGAACCTTCCGCAACAGGACCAGCCGCAGTACGCACCCCGCGCCGCGCAGGTCGCATGCTGCGAGGAACCCGCGCCGGAACCCGGGCCCTTGGGCGGTGAAGCCGGCGCCAGCGCCGTGCAGCCGCTGACGGCCGTAGGGGACGCCGTAGGAAATGTCGTAGGAGGCGTCCTGGACACGGTCACCACGCTCGTCCCGTCCCTCCACTGAGCTGAAGTGAACCGAGCTGAACTGAGCTGACCTGAACCGAGCCGAGCTGAATCGAGCTGACCTGAGCCGAGTGCCGGGGCTGCCCCAACCGGGGTGGCCCCGCAGCTCTTTCACCCTTCGGTTCTTGTCGGCGCGCGACCGATTCCTGTTCGGCTCATTGACACGAGTCAGTGACGGTCATAGTTTTCCCGCCGCGCCAGTGGTCTCCAACGGGTCGTCAAGTCGGTGTTCGCGCATGGTGCGTTCAGATACCGAACACGGTCCGGGGCACCGCGGCGCACCCGCGGTTCACACCGTCGTGCCCGCACAACGAAGGAGTGACGGCTCATGACCGACACCGTGTCCCGGCGATCCGCCCTGCGTCTGCTGGGCGGAGCGATCGCGGTGGCCAGCGCGGCCACCACCGGACTCGTCTCCCCGTCGCACGCGTACGCACAGGCCAGACCCGAGGCGGGGGCCGGCCCCCGCGTCGAAGGCCTCCTGGTCAAGCTCACCCTCGACGAGAAGATCTCCCTCCTGCACGGCGCCACCGACCCGAACTCGCTCGGCCAGGCCGGTTACATCCCTGGCGTCCCCCGCCTGAAGATCCCGCCGCTCCGGCTCACCGACGGACCGGCCGGCGTCCGCGTCACCGCACACGCCACCGCCCTCCCGGCACCCGTCCTGCTCGCCTCCGCCTTCGACCCCGAACTCGCCCGCCGCTACGGCCAGGTCGTCGGCCGCGAGGGACGCGCGCTGGGCCAGGACGTCCTGCTGTCCCCGATGGTCAACCTCATCCGCACCCCGTACGCGGGCCGCAACTTCGAGACCCTCAGCGAGGATCCGCTGCTCGCCGGTGACCTGGTCGCCGCCGAGATCAAGGGCATCCAGGGCGAAGGACTCATCGCGACCGTCAAGCACTTCGCGATGAACAACCAGGAGAAGGACCGCGACTCCATCGACGTACGGGTCGACGAACAGACCATGCACGAGATCGAGTTGCGCGGTTTCGAGGCGGCCGTTGGCGCCGGGACCGGTGCGGTGATGGGCGCGTACAACAAGGTCAACGGCACCTTCGCCTGCGAGAACAAGACCCTCCTCACCGACATCCTGCGCGGTCGATGGGGCTTCGAGGGCTGGGTGATGACCGACTGGTTCGCCGCGCACAGCACCGTCGCCGCGATCACCGCCGGCCTCGACATGGAGATGCCGGACGGCACCTACTTCGGCACGCCCCTCAAGTCGGCCGTGCAGAACGGGAGTTTGCCGGAGCGGTACGTCGACCGCGCGGTGCGCCGGATCCTCGGCGTGATGGACCGGTTCGGGCTCCTCGACGGCAGCGTGCCGCCGCGCCCCGCGCGCGACGCGAAGGCGGGCGCCGCCGTCGCCCTGGAGGTCGCCAAGGCGGGCGCGACCCTGCTCCGCAACGAGCACAACACCCTCCCGCTGACCGGCGGCGGCACCATCGCGGTGATCGGCCCCACCGGCTCCCTGCCCTTCGTCAGCGGCGGCGGCAGCGCGCATGTCGTACCGGACCACGCGGACAGCCCGCTCGACGCGATCAGGGCGCGGGCCGGTTCCCGGACCCGGGTGACGTACGCGCTCGGCGAGGACCTGTTCGGCAAGGCGATTCCCGCGTCTTCGCTCACCCCCGCCTTCGACAGCGAGGGCCAGCGGGTGGACGCGGGCGGGACCTGGGAGTACGACGGCTCGCTCGCCGTGACCGGGTCCGACGAGTGGACGTTCGTCCTGCACTTCTCCTCGGCTCCGACCGCGCGCCCCAAAGTCCTCCTCGACGGCGAGGAGTTGTTCCCGATCGCGGCCGGATACGGCGAGTACTTCTCGGGTGGCCTGGTCTCGGTCGACCCCGACGGCCTCTCGGTCCGCCGCAGGACGCTCACCCTCGCCCAGGGCACCCACACTCTGAAGATCACCGCCGACGGCGGCGACGCCGGACTGCTGTTCCGGCTGCGGCGCGTCACCGGCGAGACCCGGGCCCAGGACGTCGCCGAGGCGGTCACCGCGGCGCGCGCCGCCCGCGGTGTCGTCCTGTTCGCCTACGAGGACGCCACGGAGGGCCTGGACCGCACCACCCTCGAACTCCCGGGAAACCAAAGGAAGTTGATCGAAGCGGTCACGGCCGCGAACGCGCGCACCACGGTGGTCCTCAACACCTCGTCGTCGACGTCGATGCCGTGGCTGGCCCGCACCGGGGCGGTCCTCCAGATGTACTACCCGGGCCAGGAGGGCGCCGCCGCCACGACCGCCGTCCTGTTCGGCGACTGCGACCCCGGCGGCCGGCTCACCCAGTCCTTCCCGGTCGACGACGCCCACCACCCGGTCGCGGGCGACCCCCGCCGCTACCCCGGCGTGAACGGCGTCGAGGAGTACTCGGAGGGCATCCATGTCGGCTACCGCTGGTACGACGCGGAGGGCGTACGCCCCCTCTACCCCTTCGGTCACGGACTCTCGTACACCGACTTCTCCTACGAGGACGCGTCCGCACGCTGGAACGGGCACGGGCTCGACGTCACCTTCACGGTCCGCAACACCGGGCGACGGGACGGGGTCGCGGTGCCTCAGGTGTACGTCGGCCGCTCACCGCACCTCCAACTCGACCAGGCTGTGCGGGTGTTGGGCGGCTATCGGCGACTGGCGCTGCGGAGTGGGGAGCGGCGCCGGGTCACCGTGCGGGTCGCCGCGCGCACGTTGTCGTCGTGGGACGCGAAGCGGCATGCGTGGGTGCTGGGGACTGGGCGGCGGGCTGTGTGGGTGGGGGCTTCGGCGGGGGATCTGGGGGTGCGGACGAGCGCGGAGGTGAAGCGATGAGGTAGGGAGTACGGTGCGTCGTCATCGGCCTTGCCGCGAGGGATCGGCGAGGTCGGTGACGCGGCGGGGCCGGGAGCCGTCGTCCGGGGGACGGAAGGGCGATCCACGAGGTAAGGTAAGCCTTACTTTACTTGGTGGAATCGTTGGAGGAGTGCCCTCGGCATTCCCCTGGAGGCCCTTATGGCGGACAACCCAAGCGCCCTGACACTCACCCGGGTGCGCCTGGGTGCCGGTGGGCCGCTCGCCCGGGTGCGGGTGGCGGACGGTCGGATCACCCATGTCGTACTGGAAGCGGATGCGGGCGCCGAGGGTGCCGGTGAGCGGCAACTCGATCTCGGCGGGCGGGTGTTGCTGCCCGGGCTGTGGGACGCCCATGTCCATCTGGGGGAGTGGGCGAGTGCCCGGCACCGGCTCGACCTGGCCGGTACCGCGTCCGCACGGGCCGTCGCCGAGCTCGTCCGGGAGCGGGCCGGGGTGGCCGACGGTGCGGTGCTCTACGGGTACGGGTTCCGGGACGGGCTGTGGGCCGACGCCCCGCACAAGGGGCTGCTGGACGCGGTGTTGCCCGATCGGCCGGTCGCCCTGGTCAGCGCCGACCTGCATGCCGCGTGGCTCAACTCCGCCTGCCTCGCGCTCGTCGGCCGGGGCGACCACCCCACCGGCCTGATCCGCGAACACGAGGCCCACGAGGTCCTGTCCGCACTGCCCGCGGCACCGGACGACGTGGTCGACGGCTGGATCGAGGACGCCTGCTGGGCTGCCGCCGCGCGCGGGGTCAGCGGTGTCATCGACTTCCAGTTCGGCGACACGGTCGCGGACTGGGAACGGCGTTCGGCGCATTTCCGGCCCGCCGTACGGGTGTCGGCCGCGGTGTATCCGAGTTACCTGGACGCGGCGGTCAAGCGCGGGCTGCGCACGGGGGACGCCGTCGGTGCGGAGGGCGGGCTGGTTCGGGTGGGGCCGCTGAAGCTCTTCACGGACGGTTCGCTCAACACCCGTACCGCCCTGTGCCGCGACCCCTACCCGGGACTTGAGGGTACGGACGGCGCCCACGGTATCGAGGAGACGGCCCCCGACGAGCTCGTACGGCTCATGCGGCACGCCGCCGCGCACGGCATCGAACCCGCCGTGCACGCCATCGGCGACCGCGCCAACACCGTTGCCCTGGACGCCTTCGAGACGGTGCGCTGCCGCGGCCGGATCGAGCACGCGCAGTTGCTGAGTCCTCAAGACCTGCCGAGATTCGCCCAGTTGGGGGTCACGGCGGGGGTGCAGCCCCGGCACGCGACGGACGACCGTGACGTGGCGGACCGGCACTGGGCCGGGCGCACCGAACGCGCCTTCCCCTACGGCGACCTGCTCGCCGCCGGGGCACGGCTCGAGTTCGGTTCGGACGCCCCGGTCTCGCCGCTGGACCCCTGGCTCGCCATCGCGTCCGCCGTCATCCGCACCGACGACGAACGCCCCGCCTGGCACCCGGAGCAACGCCTGTCCGTCCCGGACGCGTTGGTCGCCGCGGCCCGCGGACGCCGGCTCATCAGGGTCGGCGACCCGGCCGACCTGGTCGCCGTCGACGCGGATCCCCTGGACGCCGACCCGGACACCCTGCGCGCGATGCCCGTCCACGCCACGATGACCAACGGCCGCTGGACCCACGGGCCTTACTGACCCGGTCCCGCGTTCTCCAACCTCACGACGTAACCCAACGACGTAACCCAACGACGCAACACCACGACGTAACCCCGCGACGTCTCTTCATGACGTCCGACGACCGGTGAGAGGCCGACGCGTATGCCGTCATCCGACATGGTCCCGTACGTCATGCCCGGCCCTGCCGCGCTGCCCCCGGACCGGACGGGCTGGGCCATCGACCCGGGCCGCGCGGCGCTGGTGGTCCTGAACGTGCAGAACCACTTCCTGCACGTACTGCGGGAGTCCTCCGCACCGGTCGGTGAACTCCTCGCCGGAGTCGCCCTGTTGACGGAGTCGGCGCGGGCGGCGGGCATTCCCGTGCTGTACACCCTCAAGACCGCGGAGCGGGAACCGGACGGACGGGAGTCCAGCTTCGGGCATCCGCGCCTGCCCGGCGGCGAGGACTCCCGTGACGTGGTGGACGCGATCCGCCCTCAGGTCGGCGACAGCGTGCTGGTGGCGAAGCGGTTCAGTGCCTTCGCCGGTACCCGACTGCGGCGCAGGCTCGCGGAGTTGGGGCGCGACCAGCCGGTGATCGTCGGGGTGTTCGCACGCACCCAGGTGCTGCTGACGGCGGCCGACGCGTGGATGCAGGACATGGAGCCGTTCGTCGTCGCGGACGCGGTGGCCGACCGGGCGCACGACGACCACCGGATGGCCGTGGACTGGATCGCGGCGACCTGCGGAGCGGTCAGGACCGTGCGGGGCGTGGCGGACGTGTTCGGCGTACCCGGTCCCCAGCGCCGCAGAGGGAGCCGACCTTCAACGCCGCTGATTTGACCGAGGTTTGACCAGCGGCGGCCGGCAAGCGACCGTAGGCCGGCCTGGGATGCTGCCCCGCCCACCCGAAAAATCCCGGCACAGAAAAACCCCGGGCCCGGAAGGGACCGTACCCTCCGGGCCCGGGGAGTCGTGGGGCGTCAGACGGGCAGCTTCGCCGCCTGCACCGACCGGTGGATCTCCTCCGCCCGCACCGCCACCGTCGACAGCAGCGTGCTGGTCAGCCCGTGCGTGTGCTCGGTGCCGCCCTGGAGGTAGAGGCCCGCGGTGACCTCGGGGACCGTCTCGACCCGGTGGTCCCGGCCGACGCGGACCTCGTCGCCGTCGTCCCGCAGGCAGAGCTTCGCCGCCTCGCCGAGCAGCGAACTCAGGTCGCGGGGCCGGTAACCGGTGGCGAGCACCAGCACATCGGCGGACAGCACCTGCTTCTCGCCGGTGGGCAGGAACTCCACAGCGATGTCGAGACCGCCGTCGGCCGCCGGGTCGACGGCGCGGATGCGGGAGACGTTGAGGAAGCGCAGCCGTTCCCGTCCGGCCACCTTCTCCCGGTACGCGGTGGCGTACAGGGCCTCGATCAACTCCATGTCGACCACGGAGTAGTTGGTGGACCGGTGGTAGTCGATCAGCGACTGCTTGACCTCGGAGGGGGCCGAGAAGTAGACGTCCACCGCCTCCGGGTCGAAGATGCGGTTCGCGAACGGGCTGTCGTCGGCCGGGGTGTAGCCGTACTTGGCGAACACCGAGCACACCTCGGCGTCCGGGAAGGTGCGGTGCAGATAGTCCACCGCCTCGGCGGCGCTCTGCCCGGCGCCCAGCACCACCGCCCGCCGCACCGGCTTGCCCGCGTCGGCCAGTCCGGTCGCGCGGGGGATCAACTCGCTGTTGTGCCAGATCCGTTCGGCCAGTTCGAGACCCGGCGGAACATGCGGCTCAAGTCCCATCGCCACGCTGATGTTGCGGGCCCGCCGGGTCACCGCCGTACCGGAACCCGACGGGTCGCGGCTGGTGACGTCGAAGAAGGCGACCTCGCCGTCGTCGCCGCGCACCGGGTCGACGGAGACGACCTCGCTGCCGTAGGAGACCAGGTGGGAGACCCGCTCGGCCGCCCACTCGAAGTACTCGTGGAACTCCACGCGCAGCGGGAACAGGGTCTTCTGGTTCAGGAAGTCGATCAGTCTGCCCTGCTCGCGCAGGAAGCAGAGGAAGCTGTAGTCGCTGGTCGGATTCCGCAGCGTGACCAGGTCTTTGAGGAACGACACCTGCATCGTGGCGTCGTCGATCAGCATGCCCCGGTGCCAGCCGAAGCGCGGCTGGCGTTCCAGGAACAGGGCGTTGAGACGGCTGTCTGCCGGAAGGCTCTTGTTGTGCTCCTCAACCGCTATGGACAGAGCGAGATTTGACGGACCGAATCCGATTCCGAGTATGTCGTGGACCACTTCGGAATCCATTAGCGGTGACTTCACCGTGGCATCGCCTCCCTCAGGCAGCCCAATGCTAGATAAGGTAAGGCTTACCTTGCAATGAGTCGTTGAAGGGAAGGACCGTCATGCGGGTCGTCATGCTCGGCTATCAGACCTGGGGTCACCGCACGCTGCAGGCGTTGCTGGACTCCGACCACGAGGTCGTTCTCGTCGTCACCCACCCGAAAAGTGAGCATGCCTACGAGAAGATCTGGGACGACAGCGTCGCCGAACTCGCCGAGAAGAACGACGTCCCCGTCCTGCTGCGCAACCGCCCCGACGACGCCGAACTCCTCGACGCCGTACGGGAAGCGCGACCGGACATCATCGTCGCCAACAACTGGCGGACGTGGCTGCCGCCGGAGCTGTTCGACCTCCCGCCGCACGGCACGCTCAACGTCCACGACTCGCTGCTGCCGTCGTACGCGGGCTTCTCGCCGATCATCTGGGCGCTCCTGAACGACGAGCCGCGCGTCGGCGTCACCGCGCACCGCATGAACGGCGAACTCGACGCCGGGGACGTCCTGATCCAGCGCTCGGTGCCGGTCGGACCCACCGACACGGCGACCGACCTGTTCCACCGCACCGTCGACCTCATCGCGCCCATCGTGCGCGAGTCGCTCGACCTGATCGCCTCCGGCCGCGACGCCGGCCAGTGGGTGCCGCAGGACCGCAGCCGCGCCAGTTTCTTCCACAAGAGGTCGGCCGAGGACAGCCGCATCGACTGGAGTTGGCCCGCGGAACGCCTGGAGCGCCTCGTACGGGCCCAGTCGGACCCGTACCCGAACGCGTACGCCTTCCACCGCGGCGAGCGGCTCAGGATCGTCTCAGCGGCCGTCTCGGAGGGACGCTACGGCGGTACCCCGGGCCGGATCTTCATCCGCGAGGGCGACGGCGTGGTCATCGTGGCGGGCCCCGAGGCCCACACCGGGCGCGGCCAGGGGCTGTTGGTGCGCCGGGTGCGCACGGACGACGGCACCGAGTACGCGGCCGGCGACTACTTCCGCACGATGGGCGGGTACTTGAAGTCCCGGCCCTGAACGACCCTCGGGGCCCTGCTGGTTGAGGTGGGGCCCCTCACCGGGTCGTGACGGCGTCCTCGGCCCGGGCGTTGCCGTCGGTGGTGGTCTTGATGGTGCCGTCGTGGTGGTGCCGCCCCAGCGGTATCACCAACGGCGTGCCGCTGACCGGGTCGGGGGTGATCCGGCAGCGCAGGTCGAAGACGTCCTCGACGGTCGCCTCGGTGACGACGTCGGCGGGCGCGCCCTCGGCGACGATGCGGCCGGCCTTCATGGCGATGACGTGATCGGCGTACCGGCAGGCCTGGTTGAGGTCGTGCAGCACCATCACGATCGTGCGGCCCTCGCGCCGGTTGAGGTCCGTGATCAGGTCGAGTACGTCGATCTGGTGGGCGAGGTCGAGATAGGTGGTCGGCTCGTCGAGGAGCAGGACCGGGGTGCCCTGGGCGACGGCCATGGCGATCCACGCGCGTTGCCGCTGGCCGCCGGAGAGTTCGTCGACCGGGCGCTCGGCGAGGTCGGTCAGGCTGGTTGCCTCAAGGGCCGCGTGCACGGCTTCCTCGTCGGCCGCCGACCACTGCCGCCACCAGGTCTGGTGCGGGGAACGGCCCCGGCCGACCAGGTCGAGCACGGTCAGGCCCTCCGGTGCGACCGGCGTCTGCGGCAAGATGCCCAGTTTGCGGGCGAGTTCGCGGGTGGGGACGGACCGCAGCGCGACGCCGTCCAGCTCCACCACGCCCTGGCGCGGGGTCAGCAGCCGGGCGAGCGCCCGCAACAGGGTCGACTTGCCGCAGGCGTTGGCGCCGACGATGGCCGTGATCCGGCCGGTCGGCACGGTGAGGTTCAGGTTCTCGACCACGGGTCGTCCGTCGTAGGCGAGATGAAGATCACGCGCCCGCAACTCGGGTCCGAACGTGGGCGATTGAGGGGCGCCGGCCGGAGATTCGGACTCGCGCGGGTCAGTGGTCGACATGCGATCAGCCTCCAGAGCCCGCGCGGTTGGCGCGGATGAGCAGCCACAGCAGGACCGGCGCGCCGAGGGCGCCGGTGACGATCCCGACCGGCAGTTCCGTCCCCGGGATCGCCTCGCGGGCGAGGAGATCGGAGCCGAGGACGACGAGCGCGCCGGTGAGACCTGAGACGAGCGGGGGCGGCGACGAGGTACCCGCCAGCCGCTGGGCGATCTGCGGGCAGGCCAGCGCGACGAAGGCGACCGGCCCGGCGGCCGCCGTACCGAAGGCGACCAGGCCCACCCCGGCCAGCAGCAGGGCCAGCCGGACGGGTTGGACGGGTGTGCCGAGTCCGGCGGCGACGTCGTCGCCGAGCATCAGCGTGCGCATCCAGCGGCCCATGCCCAGGGTGATCGGCAGCAGCACGGCCAGGGCGATCGCCAGGGAGTCCACCTGGTTCCAGGTCCGGCCGTTGAGGTTGCCGACCAGCCAGCCGAGGGCCGCCTCCGCCTCGAAGCGATTGCCGCGCGCCACAAGGAAGTTGGTGGCGCTGGAGCAGATCCAGGAGACCCCGATGCCGACGAGGATGATGCGGTACCCGGTGGCCCCGCCCTTCCACGCCAGCGCGTACACGAGGAGTGCGGTGGCCAGTGCGCCGAGCAACCCCAGCGTGGACAGGCCGAGTCCGCCGGTCCAGCCAAGAACCACCGCCGCCACCACGGCGGTTCCGGCGCCCTCGGTGAGCCCGATCATGTCGGGGCTGGCCAGCGGATTGCGGGTCATCGTCTGGAACACGGCCCCGGAGACGCCGAACGCGACGCCGACCAGCAGTCCGACCAGGGCACGAGGCAGCCGTAGATCCTGCACGACGATGACCGTGCCCGCGTCGCCCGAGCCCCAGAGCGCGCGGATGACATCCGTGAAGGCCACGGGATAGTCGCCGATGGTCAGGCCCCAGCAGAACAGCAGGAACGCGCCGAGCGTGACGCCAACTCCCGTGAGGAGCAGGCGTGGACGCAGTACGCCGGACACCGGGGGCACGGTCAGCCGGAACGGGCGGTCGCCGAGGGCGGCGCGCGGGGGAGCGGCAACGGGTGTGGGCACGCTCATACCTCCGCGAGCTTCCGGCGGCGGACCAGGACGATGAAGAACGGGCCGCCGAGGAAGGCGACGAGGACACCGGCCTGGATCTCGGTCGGGCGGTCCACCATCCGGCCCAGGATGTCGGCGGACAGCAGCAGGAGGGGCGCCAGCGCGGCCGAGAGCGGCAGCAGCCAGCGGTAGTCGGGGCCGATTCCGGCGTACTGCGCGAGGACCCGCGCGATGTGCGGGACGACCAGACCGAGGAAGACCACGGGACCGATGACGGCGACGGACGCGCCGGTCAACAGAACGACGGCGGTGACCCCTTGGAGCCGTACCAGACCGAGCCGCCGTCCCAGCGAGGCGGCCACGTCGTCGCCGAGGGCCATGCTGTTGAGGGCGGGCGCGAGGGACAGGGCCAGTACGGCGCCCACGGCGAGGAAGGGCAGGATGCGCACCAGCTCGCCGGAGTCCTGGTCGGCCAGGGTACCGGCCGACCAGAAGCGGTAGCGGTCCAGCGCGTCCTGGTCGGTGAGGACGATGGCGCTGGTGAACGACTGGAGCAGCGCGGTGATCGCGACCCCGGCGAGCGCCAGTTTCACCGGTGTGGCCCCGGACCCGCCCAGCCGCCCCAGGAAGAAGACCACGACACTCGCGACGAGCGCCCCGCCGAACGCGAACCACACATAGCCGTACAGCGAGACCACGCCGAACACCCCGACCGCCACGACGATCGCGAAGGACGCCCCCGCGCTCACCCCGAGAATGCCCGGGTCCGCGAGCGGATTTCGGGTCAGGGCCTGCATCAGCGCGCCGGACAGGCCGAGCGCGGCGCCCGTCGTCAGGCCGAGCAGGGTGCGGGGCACGCGCACCGACCAGATGACGTTGTCGACGAGGCGGCTGGGCGGATGCCCGAGGACCGAGCGCACGACCTGGTCGAGCGGCACGCTGAGCGCGCCGAGGGCGACCGACAGCAGGGACAGCAGGACGAGGAGGGTGACGATCAGTGTCACCAGCACCGTGGTGCGAAGCCTTCTGCCTGAAGCCACGTGCCGGTCTCCATGTCGTCTTCCGGATCATCTTCCGTGCTCTGGAGCCCTGTTGGCGGACCACCGGGCGGCCTCTCCAGCAGCTTAGGTGAGCATAACCTCAGCGGCTGTGACATGGGCCGGTGGTTTCGGGGTGGGTCTATCAAGTAAGGCAATGCTTACCTTACTATGCGAGCGGTCGCGGCTCCGCTGAGCCGTTCCACACGCATTTGGGAGGCACGGGCAGCTGTGGCGGGCAACACGCTTTCTTCGGCACAGGCAACGGCGGCGAACGACTTCTGGCGACGGCGGTTCGCGTCACCGGTACCGGAGACGTCCCTGCCGCTGGACTTTCCCCGTCCGCCACGCGGGGAGGGCGAGGTCTCCCGCGCGCGACGCGCGGCAGCCCTCGCCGTGACGGCCGACGCGGCCACCCGACTCACCGCCTTCGTCGCCCTGTTGCACCGTTACGGCGGCACGACGGCCACCGAGACGGCGGTGGCCCACGAGGGACTCCCGCTGCGTGTCACGATCGACGGCGACACCTCGTTCACCGAACTCCGCGACCAGATCACGTCCGTTCGCGCGGAGGCCGCCGCCCACCACGTCCCGACCACCGAGCTGCTACGGCTCCTCGCCCCCGAACCCCTGCGCGGCGGCGGCCTGTTGTGCGCCACGGGCTTCGGCCCCGACCCGTGGGACGAGAGCGGTCCACTGGACCTGGCGCTGACCGTGACCGGCGGAGAGGTCGGGGGAGAGGGGGACGGTGAGGGCGAAGGCGAGGTGTCGGCCGACTACCGCACCGACCTCTTCTCCCCCGCCACCGTCGACCTGATCCTCGGCCACTACGGCACGCTCCTCGCCGACGCCGTCGCCCGCCCGGACACCCCGGTCGCCGACCTCGAACTCCTCGGCGCCGACGAACGGCACCGCATCCTGCACGGCTGGAACGACACCGAGCACGACGTGCCGGCGCTCACCTGGCCGCGCATGTTCGCCGACCAGGTCGCCGCACGCCCGCACGAGACCGCCCTCATCCACGAGGACGTCCGCCTCACCTACGCCGAACTCGACGCCCGTGCCTCGAAGTTGGCGCACGCCCTGGTGGCCCGGGGTGCCGGTCCCGAGCAGGTCGTGGCGCTCGCCGTGCCGCGCTCGGCCGACATGATCGTGGCCGAGGTCGCCGTCCTGAAGTCGGGCGCCGCCTATCTGCCGGTCGACACCGACTACCCGGCCGACCGCATCGCCTACATGCTCGCCGACGCCCGCCCGGTCTGCCTCGTCACCACCGCCGAGATCGCCCCCGACCTCCCGCCGGACCTCGATCCGCTCGTCCTCGACGCCCCCGGGACGGTCGCCGAGCTGGCCGCGTACCCGGCCCAAGGCCCGTCCACCGCCAATGGGTTGACGACGGCGCACGCGGCCTACGTGATCTACACCTCCGGCTCCACCGGCCGCCCCAAGGGCACGGTCCTCTCCCACGCGGGTGTCGCGAAACTGGTCGCCACCCAGCAGGAACGATTCGGTATCGGCCCGCACAGCCGGGTGCTCCAGTTCGCCTCGCCCAGCTTCGACGTCGCGTTCTGGGACCTGTGCCTCGGCCTGCTCTCCGGCGGCCGCCTGGTCGTCGTCCCCGCCGACCGCCGCGTCCCCGGCGCTCCCCTCGCGGACTACGCCGACGAGCACGGCATCACCTTCATGATCCTGCCGCCGGCGCTGCTGGCCGCCATGCCCGAGGACGTCCAACTCCCGCCCAACGCAACCCTGTTGGCGGGCACCGAGCGTGTATCGCCCGAGCTGGTCGGCCGGTACGCGCGCGGCCGGATGATGTTCAACGCCTACGGCCCGACCGAAGCCACCACCAACTCCACCCTCGGCCTGTGCGACCCGGACACCCCGCCCGGCACCATCGTGCCCATCGGCATCCCCGACCCCGGCACCCGCGCCTACGTCCTCGACGACCGGCTGCGCCCGGTCCCCGCCGGTGTCACGGGAGAGCTCTACCTCGGCGGCGCCGGCCTGGCCCGCGGCTACCTCGGCCGCCCCGCCCTCACCGCCGAACGCTTCGTCGCCGCCCCCGCCGACATGACCGCGGCACCGGGCGAACGCCTTTACCGCACCGGTGACTTGGTCCGCTGGAAGGCGGACGGCCGCCTGGAGTTCCACGGCCGCGTCGACACCCAGGTCAAGATCCGCGGCTTCCGTATCGAACCCGGCGAGATCGAGTCCGTCCTGCGCTCCCACCCGTCCGTCGACCAGGCAGCCGTGGTCGTCCGCGAGGACCGCCCCGGCGAACGCCGCCTCGCCGCCTACGTCGTGCCCTCGCTGGACGCCGAGCCGACTCCCGACGAGGGGGTGGCCGAGTGGAAGGACCTGCACGAACTCCTCTACTCCGCCGCCGGATCGGACGGTTTCGAGGAGAACTTCGCCGGCTGGAACAGCATGTACGACGGCCTGCCCATCCCCCTCGCCGACATGCGCGAGTGGCGCGAGGCCACCCTCGACCGCATCCGCGCGCTACGGCCCCGGCGCATCCTGGAGATCGGCGTCGGCAGCGGTCTGCTGCTGTCCCGGCTCGCCCCGGACTGCGCCGAGTACTGGGGCACAGACCTCTCCGAGGAAGCCGTACGCGCCCTGGACGCACAGGTGTCCGCCGTCCCCGAACTCGCCGACCGCGTCACCCTGTTGGCCCGTCCCGCGCACGACCTCACCGGCCTGCCCGAGGGCCACTTCGACACGATCGTCGTGAACTCCGTCATCCAGTACTTCCCCGGTGGCGACTACCTCACCGGCGTACTCCGGAACGCGGCCGCTCTCCTCGCCCCCGGCGGCGCGGTGTTCGTCGGCGACGTACGCAACCTGCGTCTGCTGCGCACCCTGAGCGCGGCCGTCGAGAGTGGACGGGTACTGGACGAGGAGGCGGACGGCGACAAGGAAGCCCTGCGCGCCGCCGTGGACCGGGCGGTCGCCTGGGAGGGCGAACTCCTCGTCGACCCCGACTACTTCACGAGCCTCGACGGCCTCTCTGCCGACATCCGGGTCAAGCGCGGCACGCACCACAACGAACTCACCCGCTATCGCTACGACGTCGTGCTCCGACCGCGGTCGGATGTGTCCGAGGTGACACCTGAGTCGCCCTGGCCCGCGCTCGGTTCGGTGCGGGCGCTGGACGAGCTGCTCGCCGGACGGCCGGACCGGTTGCGGATCACCGGCATCCCCAACTCCCGTCTGGCCGACGACCTCGCGGCGCTGGGCGCGCTGGACGACAGCAGCAGGCCGGCCGCCGGATCGTACGGTGTCGATCCGGAATCCCTGTACGAGATCGCCGCGCGGCACGGTCACGACGTGGCGCTGACCTGGAGCGGAGACGCCGAGGACGGCAGCCTGGACGCGCTGTTCGCCCCTGCCGGAGCCGACCTCGTCACGGTCGACTACCGTCCCGGCGGCGGCCACCCGCTCACCAACCGCCCCGCGCCCTTCCGCAACGTCAACGCCCTGATGTCGACCCTGCGGACGCACGCCACCGAGTACCTGCCCGACTACATGGTCCCGGCAGCGTTCGTCCCGCTGGACCGGCTGCCCGTCACCCCGAGTGGCAAGCTCGACGCCGCCGCGCTGCCCGTCCCGGACCTCACCCGCCTGCTGAGCGCGGGCCGGGCGCCCGAGACGGCCCGCGAACAGCTGCTGTGCGACCTGTACGCACGGGCGCTCAAGGTGCCCTCGGTCGGCGTCGACGACGACTTCTTCGCGCTCGGCGGCGACAGCATCGTCGCCGTCCAACTCCTCATCCTGGCCCGCCGGGCAGGCCTGGAACTGACCCCGCGAGACGTGTTCCGGCACCGTACGGTCGCCGAACTGGCCACGGTCGCCCGCACCGGTACGGCCGACCTCACGGCAGACACCCCGTGGCAGCCGCTGAGCGAGGACGAACTCGCTTCTGTGCAGGGCGAGTTCCCTGTCACCGTCCAGGAGGCGCTGCCCCTCGGTCCGCTCCAGGAAGGCTTCTTCTTCCACGCGCTGGTGGACGGTGCCGAACTCGACGCGTATGTCGTGCAGCAGGTCATCGAGCTGTCCGGACCGGTCGACGGCGCCCTGCTGCGCGAGGCCGCACAGCGGCTCATCGACCGGCACGCCCCGCTGCGCGCCTGCTTCCGCCAGACGCCCGACGGCCGCCCGGTCCAGCTCATCGCGTCCGGCCTCGAACTGCCCTGGCACGAGGTCGACCTGTCCGCGCAGGACGACGCCGCGGTCCGCCGCGCCCTCGCCGAGGCCGTCGCCGCCGACGAACGCGCCCACCGCTTCGACCTCGCCCGCCCGCCGCTGATCCGCTGCGCGCTCATCCGCTTCGGCGAGGACCGCAGCCGCCTGGTCCTGACGTTCCATCACATCGTCGCGGACGGCTGGTCCCTGCCGGTCCTGCACCGCGAACTCCTCGCTCTCTACGGCGAGAACCCGGCCCCCCTCCCCGAAGTCGCCCCGTACCGCGGCTACCTCCGCCGGATCGCCGGCGCCGACCGCGATGCCGCCCGAGCCGCCTGGAGTACGGCGCTCGCCGGGGTCGAGGAGCCCACCCGGCTCGTGGAGAACCCGGCGCCCGCCGGACCCGTCGAACCCGCCCAGATCCGCGTCGAGTTGAGCGAGCGGGTCACCTCTCGGCTCGCCGCCCGCGCCCGCGAACGCGGAGTCACCCTCGGCACGCTCGTCCAGGGCGCCTGGGGTCTGCTCGTCGGTCGTATGACGGGCCGCGAGGACGTGCTGTTCGGCACCACCGTGGCCGGACGTGACGCCGCCGTCGACGGCATCGAGTCGATGATCGGCCTGTTCATCAACACCCTGCCCACCCGGCTGCGTTGGGCTCCGGGCGACACCCTGGGCGGACTGCTGGACCGGCTCCAGGACGAGCAGAGTGCTCTCCTCGACCACCAGCATCTCGGCCTCGCCGACATCCAGCGCGCCACCGGGCACGCGGGCGACGGCGAACTCTTCGACACCCTCGTGGTGTTCGAGAACTACCCCGGCGGCGAGGGCGCCCCGGGCATCACCGACCCCACCGGCACGATCGCCGTCGCGGGCCACGCCTTCCACGACGCCGTGCACTACCCGCTGGCCCTCATCGTCAAGCCCGGCCGCCGCCTCGACCTGCGCCTCAAGCACCACGCCCGGCGCCTCGACGCCGACGCCGTGCAGTCCCTCGCCGACCGGCTCACCCTCGTCCTGGACGCGCTGGCGGACGACCCCGGCGCCCGCGTCGCGGACCTCGACCTGCTGACGCCGGACGAGCTGGCCACGGCCCACCCGGCGGGGGAGACCCGGCCGGTTCCGGCCACGACGCTCGCCGCCGCGTTCGCCGCGCAGGTCGCTCGTACTCCGGACGCGACGGCTGTCGTCTTCGACGGTACGACCACGCTCACCTATGCCGAACTGGACGAGCGAGCCGAGGAGTTGGCGGCGCGGCTGAGGGCCAAGGGCGCGGGCCGGGAGCGGTTCGTCGCCGTCGCCGTACCCCGCTCGGCGGAGCTGATGGTGGCGCTGCTGGGTGTCCTGAAGTCGGGGGCCGCCTATCTGCCCCTCGACCTGGACTATCCGGCGGAGCGGCTCGCGTACATGCTGGCCGACTCGGGGGCGACGACGGTCGTCACGACGGAACGGGACGCGGACCGGCTGCCGTCGGTCGAGGGCCTGGACGTGCTGCGCGTGGACGCGGAGGGCGAAGAGGCCCTGCTCGGCGGAGCGCCGGACCCCGCCCGCCCCGACGACCCCGCCTACCTCATCTACACCTCCGGTTCCACCGGCCGCCCCAAGGGCGTCGTCGTCACCCACCGCGCCATCGGCAACCGACTGGCCTGGATGCAGGGCGAGTACCAACTCACCGGCGACGACCGGGTGTTGCAGAAGACACCGTCCAGTTTCGACGTGAGCGTGTGGGAGTTCTTCTGGGCGCTGCGCGAGGGCGCCGCCGTAGTCCTCGCCGCCCCCGACGGACACCGCGACCCCGCCTACCTGGCCCGCCTGATCCGGGCCGAGGGTGTGACGACGATGCACTTCGTGCCGTCGATGCTGGAGGCGTTCCTCGCCTCCGACGAGGTCACCGCCGACCCCGCGTGGGCGGGCAGCCTGCGCCGCGTGTTCAGCAGCGGCGAAGCCCTGTCCGGGTCCGCCGCCCACCGCTGGCGCGAGCTGACCGGCGTCCCGCTGCACAACCTCTACGGCCCCACCGAGGCCGCCGTCGACGTGACGTACCACGCCTACGACGGCTCGCCCGGCACCACCGTGCCCATCGGCCGACCCGTGTGGAACACCGGTCTGCGCGTGCTCGATCCGTGCCTGCGCCCGGTCCCCGACGGCGTGCCCGGCGAGCTGTACCTGACCGGCGTCCAGCTGGCCCGCGGCTACCACCGGCGCCCCGCGCTCACCGCCGACCGCTTCGTCGCCGACCCGTACGCCACCGAGCCCGGCGCCCGCATGTACCGCACCGGCGACCTGGTACGCCGCCGCCCCGACGGCACGATCGACTACCTCGGCCGCACCGACCGCCAGGTCAAGCTCCGCGGCAACCGGGTCGAACTCGGCGAGATCGAGGCCGAGTTGACCCGCCTCCCGGCCGTGGCCCGGGGCGCGGTCGTCATCCGCGACCAGCGACTCGTCGCCTACGCCGTCCCGGTCGCCGGAGCCACCGTGGACCCGGCCGGCCTGCGCACCGCCCTCGCGGACGCGCTGCCCGCGCCCCTGGTCCCGGAGGCGTACGTCGTCCTCGCCGACCTCCCGCTCACCCCGAGCGGCAAGCTGGACCAGGCCGCGCTGCCCGCCCCCGAGGCCGAGCGTGCCGAACGCCGTTCGCCCGCAGGGCCGTTGGAGCGGCAGCTCACCGAGATCTTCGCGGCCGTCCTCGGCATCGAGGACGCGGGCCCTGACGACGACTTCTTCCGGCTCGGCGGCGACAGCATCAGCTCCATCGGCGTCGCCAGCCGGGCCCGCGCGGCCGGCCTGGACCTGAGCCCGCGCGACGTGTTCACGTACCGCACGCCCGCCGCTCTCGCGACGGCAGCCACCGTCACGACGGCCAACCTCGCCGCCCCCGTCGAGGCGTTCACCCTCACCACCGCCGAACACGCCCGCGTCCACGCCGTCGCCGCCCCGGAGACCGTCGCCGACGTCTGGCCGCTGGCCCCCCTCCAGGAGGGCCTGTTCTTCCACTCGGCTTACGACGAGGGCGCGTTGGACGTCTACACCGTCCACGAGACCTTCGACTTCGCGACCCGTCTCGACACCATCCGGCTGCGTGCCGCCGTCCGCACCCTTCTCGACCGCAACCCGGGCCTGCGTGCGGGCTTCACCAGCGACGGCCTCGACCAGCCGGTGCAGTTCATCGTCGAGGACCCGGAGATCCCTCTCGAAGAGGTCGACCTCTCCCTCCTCCCCGCCGCCGAACAGGACGTTCTGCTTAGGGAGTTGACGGACGCCGAACGCAACCGTCGCTTCGACCTGTCCGCACCCCCGCTCTTCCGGCTCCTCCTGCTCCGCCTCGGTGCGGAGCGCGGCGACCGTCTCGTCATCGGCCGCCACCTGATCCTCTGGGACGGCTGGTCGGCGTGGCTGTTCCTCGACGAGCTGTTCGCGCTCTACGAGGCGGGCGGCGACGCCAACGCCCTGCCCGAGCCCGGCAGTTACCGCGACTACCTGACCTGGCTGGAGGAGCAGGACGACTCCGTCGCCACGTCCGCCTGGCGCACCGCGCTCGCCGGACTCGACGAGCCGACGCTGCTCGCGCCCACCGCCGGCGACGGTCTCGAACCGATCATCCCCGACCAGCTCGACGTACGCCTGTCCGCCGAACTCGGCGACCGGCTGCGCGAGTTGGCCCCGGCCCACGGCCTGACCCTCAACACCCTCCTCAACGCGGCCTGGGGACTCACCCTCGCCTCCGCGACCGGCCGCGCCGACGTCGTGTTCGGTACGACCGTCGCCGGTCGGCCCAGTGAGGTCCCGGACGTCGGCAACATCATCGGTCTGTTCCTCAACACCGTGCCGACCCGCATCGCCCTCGACCCCGCCGAGCCGGTCCTCGACCTGCTCCGCCGCATCCAGGGCGAACGCCTCGACCTCATGCCGTACGAGCACTTGAGCCTCGGCGTCCTCCAGGCCGAGACCGGGCACCGCAAGCTCTTCGACACGCTGTTCGTGCTGCGCAACAACGACACCGAGGAGCGGTTGGCGGACCTGAGGACCCGGCACGGCGCCACGGCCGTCGCCAACGTCGACGCCACCCACTACCCGGCCAACCTCGTCATCACCCCGGGCCGCGAGATCGCCGTCACCCTCACCCATCGCCCCGACCTCGTCCCGACCGGGAAAGCGCGGGCACTCCTCGACCGCTTCGCGCTCCTCGTCGACCGCCTCACCGCCGACCTCACGGCACCGGTCGGCTCCCTCGACGCCCTCCTGCCCGCCGAACTCGACGCGCTACGACGGGAGTCGGCGGCCAGCCGTGTCCCCGACCCCGAGGACACCATCGCCGACCTGCTGGCCGCGCAGGCAGAACGCACCCCGGACGAACGGGCCCTCGTCTTCGGCGAGCGCACCCTGACGTACGCCGAACTCGACGCGGCCGTCAACCGCATGGCCCGGCTGCTGATCGACCGGGGCGCGGGCCCCGAGCAGGTCGTCGCCCTCGGTCTGCCGCGCTCCCTGGACATGGTGGTCGCCCTCTTCGCGGTCCTGCGCACCGGAGCGGCCTACCTGCCCCTGGAGTTGGACCACCCGGCCGACCGCCTCTCCCTGATGCTGGCCGACGCCCGCCCCCTCCTCCTGCTCAGCACCACGGCCGTATCCGCCACGCTGGACGGCGAGATGACCCGCGTCCTGCTCGACGACCCCGAGACCAAGGGGGAGCTGGCGGGGCAGTCGGACGCTCCGGTCCACCGCCGCTTCAGCCTCGAACATCCCGCCTACGTCATCTACACCTCGGGCTCCACCGGCCGTCCCAAGGGCGTCGTCACCCCCTACCGGGGCCTGACGAACATGCAGTTGAACCATCAGAAGGAGATCTTCGAGCCCGCCATCGCCGCGGCCGGCGGTCGACGGCTGCGCATCGCGCACACCGTGTCCTTCGCCTTCGACATGTCGTGGGAGGAGCTGCTCTGGCTGGTCGAGGGCCACGAAGTGCACGTCTGCGACGAGGAGTTGAGGCGTGACGCCGAAGCACTGGTCGCCTACTGCGAACGCCACCGCGTCGACGTCGTCAACGTCACCCCCACCTACGCCCGACTCCTCATCGAGCAGGGCCTGTTGGAGGGCCACGTCCCGCCGCTCGTCCTGCTCGGCGGCGAGGCCGTCCCGGAGACGGTGTGGGCGGCGCTGCGCGACACCGAGGGGACGTACGGCTACAACCTGTACGGGCCGACCGAGTACACCATCAACACCCTCGGCGGCGGCACCCTCGACAGCGACACCCCGACCGTCGGCAAGCCCATCCGCGGCACCCGCGCCCACATCCTCGACGCCTGGCTGCGCCCGGTACCGGAAGGCGTCCCCGGCGAGCTGTACATCGCCGGAATCGGCCTGGCCCGCGGCTACTTGGACCGCCCCTCGCTGACCGCCGAACGCTTCGTCGCCGACCCCTTCGGCGAACCCGGCGAACGCATGTACCGCACGGGCGACCTGGTCCGCCGCAACCCTGACGGCAACCTCGACTTCCTCGGCCGCACCGACGACCAGGTCAAGATCCGCGGCTACCGCATCGAACCCGGCGAGATAGAGACCGCCCTCAGCCGCCACCCGTTGGTCGCCCAGGCCGCCGTCGTCGTCCGCGACGAACGCCTCGTCGGCTACGTCGTCCCCTCCGGCGCCGACTCCGCCGAACGCACCGCCGCCGAGGCCGCGCAGGTGGGGGAGTGGCAGGAGATCTACTCCGACGAGTACGAGGAGATCGGCACCGCCGTCTTCACCGAGCAGTACGACGGCTGGGACAGCTCCTACGACGGACAGCCCATCCCCTTCGAGGAGATGCACGAGTGGCGCGAGGCCACCCTCGCCCGCATCGGCTCCCTCAAGCCCCGCCGCATCCTCGAAATCGGCGTCGGCTCCGGCCTGTTGCTGTCCCGGCTCGCCCCCGACGCGGAGGCGTACTGGGCAACCGACTTCGCCGCGCCCGTCATCCGCAAGATCGGCGAGGAAGTACGGCGCGACCCCGCCCTCGCTTCCAAGGTCGAACTGCGCTGCCGCCCGGCCGAGGACCTGAGCGGTCTGCCGTTCGCCTACTTCGACACGATCGTCATCAACTCCGTCATCCAGTACTTCCCGAGCATCGACCACCTGACCGCCGTCCTGCACGGCGCGATGGAACTGCTCGCTCCCGGTGGCGCCCTGTTCGTCGGCGACGTCCGCAACCTGCGGCTCGCCGGCACCTTCCACACCGAGATCCAGCGCACCCGGGGCACCGCCGAGGCGGACCAGGAGCGGGCGGTCGAGCGCGGCCTGCGCCTGGAGAAGGAACTCCTCGTAGACCCCGACTACTTCACCACCCTCGGCTACGGCGTCGACCTGCGCACCAAGCGCGCCCACCACCACAACGAACTGTCCCGCCACCGCTACGACGTCGTCCTCTACGCCGACGAGCCGGACGTACGCCTGGACAGCATCGCCTCCGTCGACTGGGCCACCGGCAACACCATCGGCGAACTCCTGCGCGGCGACTGGTCGTCGGCCGAGGCCATCGGTCAACTCCTCGCCGGCAACTGGTCCGCGACCGGGGTGGCCGGCGAACGCCCGCGCGGCGAACGGCCCGAGGCGCTCCGCTTCACCGGCATCCCCGACGGCCGTACGACCGAGGCGGGCGTCGACCCCGAGCACCTGCACGAACTCGGCACAGCGGCCGGATACCGGGTGCTGACCACCTGGTCGGAGGAAACGGGGACCTATGACGCCGTATTCCTGAAGTCATCCGAACTCCGCGTCACCGGCGGCCTGTTCCGTCCCGGCGGCGGTATCCACCCCTACGCCAACGACCCCACCGCCGCCCGCGAGGCGAGCGCCCTGGTGCGGCGGCTGCGCGAGGACCTGGGCCGTGAACTGCCCGACTACATGGTCCCGTCGGCCTTCGTCACCGTCGACGGCCTGCCCATGAACGCCAACGGCAAGCTCGACGTCCGCGCCCTGCCCGACGCGGAACCCGCCGTCGCCCTCGGCGGCGGACGCGGCCCGCGCACCCCGCAGGAAGAGGTGCTCTGCCGACTGTTCGCCGAGGTGCTGGGACTTCCCGAGGTCGGCGCCGAGGACAACTTCTTCGACCTGGGCGGCCATTCACTCCTCGCCACCCGGCTGGTCAGCCGCGCCCGCACCGAACTCGGCGCCGAACTCGCCATCCGAGACCTCTTCGAAGCCCCCACCCCGGCCCTCCTCGCGGGCCGTGCGGACACGGCGAGCCCGGCCCGTCCGGCGGTCACCCCCGTCACCGACCGGCCCGCCCGTATCCCGCTGTCGGCCGCCCAGCGACGGCTGTTGCTCGTCGAGGAGATCACCGGCAGCGGAGTCGCCTACAACTTCCCGCTGGTCTTCCGACTGCGCGGCACCCTCGACACCGAGGCCCTGACCGCCGCCCTGCGGGACGTCGCCGGCCGCCACGAGGCACTGCGGACGGTGTTCCCGGCGCACGAGGGCGAGCCGTACCAGCGGATCGTTCCGGTCGAGGACGCGATCCCGGCCCTCACGATCGTCGACTGCACGGAGGGGGACCTGCCCGCGCTGATCGAGTCCGCCCAGCGCCGCCCCTTCGACCTGGCCACCGAACTCCCGCTGCGCTGCGAGGTGTTCAGGCTCGGTCCGGACGAGCACGTCGTCGCCGTCGTCCTGCACCACATCACCACCGACGAGTGGTCCGACCGCCCCTTCCTCGCCGACCTCGACACCGCCTACGCGGCCCGTCGTCAAGGCCGTGCGCCCGCGTGGGCACCGCTGCCGGTGCAGTACGCCGACTACACCCTCTGGCAGGACGACCTGCTGGCCCGCACCGGCGAGGCCCAACTCGCCCACTGGACCGACGCGTTGCGCAACCTGCCCGACGAACTGACCCTGCCCGTCGACCGACCGCGCCCCGCCGAGCCGACCGGCCTCGGCGGCAAGGTCCGCCTGGAACTGCCCACCGCCACCGGCCACGCCCTGCGCGACCTCTCCGGCGCCACCGGCACCAGCATGTTCATGCTGTTCCAGGCAGCCACCGCGGCACTCCTGAACCGGCTCGGCGCGGGCGAGGACATCCCGCTCGGCGCCCCCATCGCGGGCCGCACCGACGAGGCACTCGCCGACCTGGTGGGCTTCTTCGTCAACACGCTGGTGCTGCGCACCGACGTGTCCGGCGACGAGCTGACGTTCCGCGAACTCCTGGGTCGTGTAAGGGAGTCGTCCCTCGCCGCCTTCGAGTTCCAGGACCTGCCGTTCGACCGGGTCGTCGAGGCCCTCAACCCGTCCCGCGTGGCCGGCCGCAACCCGCTCTTCCAGGTCATGCTCGGCTACCACCACCGCCCCGACGGCGACCCGGACGTGCTCGGCCTCGCGACCGAGTGGTTCGACATGGACACCGGCATGGCCAAGTTCGACCTGCACTTCACCTTCGTCGACGAGACGGGCAGCGACCGGGTGGTCCTGCTCCTGGAGTACGCGACCGACCTCTTCGACCACGGCACCGCGGAGCGCATCGCCGGCCGCATGGCACGCCTGCTGGACCACGCGGCGTCTGAACCCGACCGTGCGGTACGGGACTTCGACCTCCTGGCCGACGCCGAACGCGCCCTGGTCCTGGGGGAGTGGAACGCCACCGAGCACCCCGTCCCGCCCACCACCCTCCCGGAACTCTTCCGCGCCCAGGCCGCCCGCACCCCCGACGCCACGGCTCTCGTCTTCGAGGGACAGCAGCTGACGTACGCGGAGCTGGACACCCAAGTCGAGCGCACGGCCGGGGTGTTGGCCGCGTTCGGCGCCGGGCCCGACCAGACCGTGGCCGTGGCCCTCCCGCGCTCACTCGACCTCGTCGTCGCCCTCCTCGCCGTACACCGAGCCGGTGCCGCCTACCTTCCGCTCGACCCGGACTACCCGGAGGAGCGCCTCGCCCTCATGGTCGAGGACGCCCGCCCGGTGTACGTCATCCGCGACACCCTGCCGACCGGCCCCGAGGGCCAACTCCCCACGTCCTACGACCCGTCGAGCCCCGCATACGTCATCTACACCTCCGGCTCCACCGGCCGCCCCAAGGGCGTCGTCGTCCCGCACGAGGGCATCGTCAACCGGCTGCTCTGGATGCAGGACGCGTACGGCCTGATGGCCGCCGACCGGGTGCTCCAGAAGACGCCGTCCAGCTTCGACGTGTCGGTGTGGGAGTTCTTCTGGCCGCTGATCACCGGCGCCACCCTGGTCGTCGCCCGCCCCGAAGGCCACCGTGACCCGGCCTACCTGGCGGAGCTGATCCGCGAACAGGACGTCACCACCGTCCACTTCGTGCCCTCCATGTTCCAACTCTTCCTGGAGGAGCCCTCCGCGGCCGACTGCACCGGCCTGCGCCGCGTGATGTGCAGCGGCGAGGCCCTGCCCGTCGCCCTCACCCACCGCTTCCACGATGTCCTGACCACCGCCCGACTCCACAACCTCTACGGCCCGACCGAGGCCTCGGTCGACGTGACGGCCGTGGAGATCGGCCCCGACGCGACGAGCGTCCCGATCGGCCGCCCTGTGTGGAACACCCGCACCTACGTCCTCGACGCCGGTCTGCGCCCCGTCCCGCCGGGCGTCCCGGGCGAGTTGTACCTCGCGGGCGTCCAGCTCGCCCGCGGCTACCTCGACCGGCCCGGCCTCACCGCCGAGCGGTTCGTCGCCGACCCGTACGGCGCCCCGGGCACCCGCATGTACCGCACCGGCGACCTGGCCCGCTGGAACGCCGACGGCACGATCGAGTACCTCGGCCGCACCGACGACCAGGTGAAGGTACGCGGCTTCCGCGTCGAACCCGGCGAGATCGAGGGCGCGTTGACCGCCCATCCCGCCGTCGCGCATGCCGTCGTCATGGTCCGGGAACAGCGCCTGGTGGCGTACGTGGTCCCGGCCGGGGACGGCGGACCGGTGGGTGTGGAGGCGATCCGCGCCCACACATCCGCCGTCCTCCCCGCCCACATGGTCCCCGCCGCCTACGTCACCCTCGACGCACTGCCCCTCACCCCCAACGGCAAGCTCGACCGCGCCGCCCTGCCCGCCCCCGACTTCACGACCACCACCGGTACGGACGCGGGCACTTCGCCCCGCAGCCCGCGCGAGGAGATCCTCACCGGACTCTTCGGAGACGTCCTCGGCCTCGAACGCGTCGGCGCCGACGACGACTTCTTCACCCTCGGCGGCCACTCCCTGCTCGCCATGCGCCTGGTGAGCCGCATCCGCACGGTGCTCGGCGCCGACCTCACCGTGCGCACTGTCTTCGAGGCGTCCACTCCCGCACTCCTCGCCGCCCGCCTTGACGACCGGGCCGGCGGACTGACCGCCCTCGTCCCCGCCGAGCGACCCGACGAACTCCCGCTCTCCTACGCCCAGCAGCGCCTGTGGCTCCTGCACCGCATCGAAGGCCCGGGAGCCACCTACAACATCCCGGCCGCCTGGCGCCTGACCGGCACGCTCGACCGGGACGCCCTGGCCGCCGCCCTGGACGACCTCGCCGTACGGCACGAGAGCCTGCGCACGGTCTTCCCCGAACAGGACGGCCGACCGCGCCAGGTCGTGCTGGACGAGGCCTCGGTACCCCTCCACCACAGCCGCGTCACACCGACCGAACTGCCCGCCCACCTCGCCGAGGCCGCCGCGCGCGGATTCGAGATCGACCGTGAACTCCCGCTGCGCGCCCACGTGTTCGAGGTGACCGAGGACGAGCACGTCCTGCTGCTGGTGCTGCACCACATCGCCGGCGACCAGTGGTCCGACGGTCCGCTGTGGCGGGACCTGGCCACCGCGTATGAGGCCCGCCGCGAGGGACGGGCACCCGCGTGGGCGCCGCTGCCGGTGCAGTACGCCGACTACGCCCTCTGGCACCGCGAGGCACTCGGCGACGCCGATGCCCCGGACAGCCGCCAGTCCCGCCAACTCGCCTACTGGCAGGACACCTTGGCGGGCCTCCCGGACGAACTCGCGCTGCCCACCGACCGCCCCCGCCCGCTGGAGAGCAGCCACCGGGGCGGCGCGGTCGGCCTGACCCTCGATGCCGGACGGACGGCGGAACTGCGCGCGTTGGCCCGCCGCCACGGCGTCAGTATGTTCATGGTGACCCAGGCCGTCGTCGCCGCGCTGCTGCACCGGCTCGGCGCCGGGGACGACATCCCGCTCGGCGCACCCATCTCCGGACGCGGCGACGAACACCTCGAAGACCTGGTCGGTTTCTTCGTCAACACCCTTGTCCTGCGCACCGATCTGTCCGGTGATCCCACGTTCGCCGACCTGCTCGCCCGCGTCCGGGCCACCGACCTCGCCGCCTACGAACACCAGGACCTGCCCTTCGAGCGCCTGGTGGAGGCGGTCAACCCGGCCCGCTCACTGGCCCGGCACCCGCTGTTCCAGGTGATGGTCGTCCACCTCGACGACGAGGGCGCCACGCCTGCCCTGCCCGGCCTGACCGCACGCCGTGAGGAACTCGGCCAGCAGGGCGCCAAGTTCGACCTCAGCTTCGACTTCGTCGAGCAGGGCGCGGACGGCATGCGGTGCTGGATCGAGTACAGCGCCGACCTCTTCGACGAGACGACCGCCGAACTCCTCGCCCAGCGGCTTGAGTTGCTACTGGCCCAGGTCGCCACCGACCCCGACCGGCGTATCGGCACGCTCGACGTCCTGCGCGACGACGAACGCGCCCTCGTCCTCACCGACTGGAACGACACCGCCCGCACCGTCCCCGACCTCACCCTCCCGGAACTCTTCCGCGCCCAGGTCGCCCGCACCCCCGAGGCCACGGCGGTCGTCTTCGAGGACACCGCCCTCACCTACGCCGAACTCGACCTGCGGGTCGAGAAGTTGGCGCACACCCTCGCCGCGCACGGGGCGCGAGCCGAGGCCGTCGTCGCCGTGGCCCTGCCGCGCTCCCTCGCCCTTGTGGTCGCGCTGCTCGCCGTCCACCGCGCGGGCGCCGCCTACCTGCCCCTCGACACCGGCTACCCGACCGACCGGCTCGCCTACACACTCGCCGACGCCCGTCCGGTCTGCCTGGTCACCACCGAGGGCGTCGCGCTCCCGGACGCTGACGTACCCACCCTCACGGTGGACGCGGACGGCACCCCCGACCACCCGGCGTACGCGCCGCTGCCCACCGCCTTCGATCCCCGCCACCCGGCCTACGTCATCTACACCTCGGGCTCCACCGGCCGCCCCAAGGGCGTCACCGTCCCCCACCAGGGCATCACCAACCGCCTGTTGTGGATGCAGGACACCTACCGTCTCGACGCCGACGACCGGGTCCTGCAAAAGACCCCGGCCGGGTTCGACGTGTCGGTGTGGGAGTTCTTCTGGCCGCTGATCACCGGCGCCACGCTCGTCGTGGCCCGCCCCGAGGGTCACCAGGACCCGGTCTACCTCGCCGAGCTGATCCGGCGTCAGCACATCACCACGGCCCACTTCGTTCCGTCGATGCTGCGCGCCTTCCTCGACGAGCCCGCCGCCGCCCACTGCACCGACCTGCTCCAAGTCATGTGCAGCGGCGAGGCGTTGCCCACCCCGCTGGCCGCCCGCTTCCACCAGGTCCTCCCGGGCAGCCGCCTGCACAACCTCTACGGCCCGACCGAGGCGTCCGTCGACGTCACGGCCCACGAGGTCCCCGCCGACCCGGCCACCGTGCCGATCGGCCGCCCGGTGTGGAACACCCGCACCTATGTCCTCGACGCCGGACTCCGCCCCGTACCGCCCGGTGTGGCCGGCGAACTGTATCTGGCGGGCGTCCAGTTGGCGCGCGGCTACCTGGGCCGGTCCGCCCTGACCGCCGAACGCTTCGTCGCCGACCCGAACGCCACCGAACCCGGCGTCCGCATGTACCGCACCGGCGACCTGGCCCGCTGGACCCGGGACGGCGAACTGGAGTACCTCGGCCGCGCCGACGACCAGGTCAAACTGCGCGGCTTCCGTATCGAACTCGGCGAGATCGAGACCGTGTTGGCCGCCCACGAGAGCGTCGCGCACGCCACCGTCGTCGTCCGGGACGAACGCCTCGTCGCCTACGTCGTGCCGAGCGGAGAGACAGCGGATTCCGCCGAACTCCGCGCCCACACCGCCCAGTCGCTGCCCGACCACATGGTCCCGTCGGCCGTCGTCACCCTCGACGCCCTCCCGCTCACCCCCAACGGCAAACTCGACCGCCGCGCCCTGCCCGCCCCCGACTTCGCCGCCGAGGTCACCGACACCCGCCCGCGCACACCGCTGGAGGAGACCCTCTGCACCCTTGTCGCGGACGTGCTCGGACTCGAACGCGTCGGTGTCGAGGACGACTTCTTCTCGCTCGGCGGCGACAGCATCGTCGCCATGCAGCTGGTCGCCCGTGCCCGCGCGGCCGGGCTCACCTTCAGCCCGCGTGACGTGTTCCGCCACAAGTCGGCCGCCGGGCTCGCCACCGTGACCGCCACCACGGTCACCGCCGACCGCGACGACGACGTGATCCTGCTCGACGTCACCGACGAGGAGCGCGCCGAACTCGCCGCCCTGCCCGCCGGAACCGAGGTCCTGCCCGTCTCCCCGCTCCAGGCCGGCCTGCTCTTCCACGCCGCCCTCGACTCCGGCGACGACGGACCGGACGTCTACACCGTCCAGGTCTCCTACGACCTCGAAGGCCCCCTGGACGCCGACCGGTTGCACACCGTGGCCCAGTCCGTGCTCGACGCGCACGAGAACCTGCGCAGCGGCTTCCGGCACCTGTCCTCCGGGCGGCCCGTCGCCGTCGTACCGCGTACGGCCGTCCTGCCCTGGCGGCAGCTCGACCTCGCCGACGAACCGGAGGAGTGGGAGCACCTGCTCGTCCAGGAGCGGCGACGGTTCGACCCCGAACGGCCGCCGCTGCTAAGGCTGTTGCTGGCCCGGCTCGGTCCGGACCGGCACCGGCTCGTGCTCTCGCACCAGCACCTCCTCCTGGACGGCTGGTCGCTGCCCCTGCTCACCGCCGAGTTGTGGGCGCGTTACGAGGGCCGTACACCGGTAGCCCCCGCCCCGTACCGCGCGCACCTGCGGCTGCTTGCCGCCCAGGACCCGGCCGTCTCCACCGCCGCGTGGTCGGAGGCCCTCGGCGGGCTGGCGGAGCCGACACGCCTCGCGCCCGTCGACCCCGACCGTGCCGCCGTCGTACCGTCCACCCACACCGTGGAGCTGGACCCGGACCGCACGGCGGAGCTGGAAGCGTTCGCGCGCCGCCGGGGCGTCACCGTCAACACCCTTGTCCAGGCCGCCTGGGGCGTGCTGCTCGGGCGGCTCACCGGCCGGGACGACGTCGTGTTCGGCGCCACCGTCGCCGGGCGTTCGCCCGAGCTGGCCGGTGCCGAGTCGATGATCGGCCTGTTCATCAACACCATCCCTGTACGGGTGCGGGTCCGCCCGGAGGAGAGCACGGCCGCACTCCTCGACCGGCTCCAGGACGAGCAGTCCCGGCTCATCGCCCACCAGCACCTCGGCCTCGCCGACATCCAGCGGGCCGCCGGACTCGGTGAACTCTTCGACACCCTGGTGGTGTTCGAGTCGTACCCGGTCGCCGACGAGGAAGAGGGCGGCGACGGGCCGCGCGTCACCGTCCGGGACCACGAGGACTCCACCCACTACCCGTTCGCGTGGGCGATCGAGCCCGCCGAACGGCTGCGGCTCACCGCCGAGTTCCGGCCCGACCTCTTCCAGCCGGCGGTCGTACGACGGATCACGGACGCCCTGACCGCCCTCCTCACCGGCATGGCGGCCGAGCCGGACCGTCCCGTCGGCCGGCTCGACCTGCTCGACCCGGTCGCGCGGCACACGGTCCTGGAGACCTGGAACGACACCGCGCTGCCCGCGCCGGAGGCCGAACGGCTCGGCACCGTACCGGCGTTGTTCGTCGCCCAGGCCGCCGCCGACCCCGGCGCGGTCGCCGTCACCGACGGCCGTACGACGTGGACGTTCGCCGAACTCCACGCGCGCACGGACCAGTTGGCCCGCGTACTCGCCGGACACGGCGTCGGACCCGAGCGGATCGTGGCCCTCGCACTGCCCCGCACCGCCGACCACATCGCCGCGATCCTCGCCGTGATGAAGGCGGGCGCCGCCTATCTGCCCCTCGACCCCGGCCTCCCCGAGTCCCGCCTGACCGGCATGCTCGACGACGCCCGCCCCGCGCTGATCCTGGCCACGGCGGAGACGGCCGCCACGCTGCCCACAACCACCGTCCCCGTCCTGCGACTTGACGCCCCGACCGACGGACTGCCGGAGGCCGAACCCGTCGCCCCAGGCCCCGACCACCCCGCCTACGTCATCTACACCTCCGGCTCCACCGGCCGCCCCAAGGGCGTCGTCGTCACCCAGCGAGGCATCGCCAACCTCTTCCACAGCCACCGCCACGACCTGCACGAGGCCGCCAAGCGGCGCACGGGACTGAGGCGCCTGCGCGTCGGGCACGCCTGGTCGTTCTCCTTCGACGCCTCCTGGCAGCCGCAGTTGTGGCTCCTTGACGGGCACGCGCTGCACATCGCCGACGACGAGACCCGGCGCGACCCCGAACTCCTCGCCGCGTTCATCCGCGACCGGGGCATCGACTTCATCGAGGTCACCCCGTCGCTGCTCACGCAGATGGCGGACAGCGGCCTGATCGGAGACGAGGGCGACTGCCCGCTCTCCGTGGTCGGCTTCGGCGGCGAGGCCGTACCCGAGTCGCTGTGGACCCGGCTGGCCGCGCTCCAGGACACCGAGGCGTTCAACCTCTACGGCCCCACCGAGGCCACCGTCGACGCGCTCGTCGGCCGGGTCCGCGACAGCGCCACCCCGGTCGTCGGTCGGCCGGTCCACGAGTCCCGCGCCTACGTCCTCGACACCGCCCTGCGCCCCGTACCGCCGGGCGTCACAGGGGAGTTGTACCTGTCCGGGCCGGGTCTGGCCCGCGGTTACCTCGGCCGGCCCGAGCTCACCGCCGAACGCTTCGTCGCCGACCCGTACGCCACCGAGCCCGGCGAGCGCATGTACCGTACCGGCGACATGGCCCGCTGGACCGAGGACGGCCTGCTGGAGTTCGCCGGCCGCACCGACGACCAGGTCAAGATCCGCGGCTACCGCATCGAACTCGCCGAGATCGAGGCCGCGTTGGACACCCACCCGGCGGTCGCGCAAACCGTCGTCGTGGCCCGCGAACACCGGCCCGGCATACGGCAGCTGATCGCCTACGTCGTCGCCGACGAGGCGGACGGGACGGAACTCCGTGCCCACGCCGCCGCCGCGCTGCCCGACTACATGGTCCCGGCCGCCGTGGTCGTCCTCGACCGGCTGCCGCTCCTGTCGAACGGCAAACTCGACCGATCCGCCCTGCCCGCCCCGGACTTCACCGCGCAGGGCGGCGGCCGAGCCCCCGAGAACGACACCGAGCGCACCCTGCGCGACCTGTTCGCGGACGCCCTCGGGCTGCCCGCCGAGGCGGTCGGCACCGACGACGACTTCTTCACCTTCGGCGGGGACAGCATCGTCGCCATGCAACTGGTCGCCCGGGCGCGGGCCGGCGGTCTGCGGGTCACGCCCCGGCAGGTCTTCCAGCACCGGACTGTCGCCGCCCTCGCGGCCGTTGCCGTCCCGCTCGGCACCGACGAACGGCACGCGGTCCACGACGACGGCACCGGCACCGTCCCGCTCACCCCGATCATGCGCGGCCTGCTGGAGCGCGGCGGCCCCATCGCCGCCTACCACCAGGCGGCCCTGGTCCAGACGCCGGCCGACCTGACCGAACCCGGTCTGCTGGCCGTGCTCACGGCACTCGCCGACCGGCACGACATGCTGCGGGCCCAACTCGCACGCGAACACGGGTGGTTGCTGCGGGTACCGGCCGCACGGGACACCGACGTCAGCACCTGGCTCACCCGCGTCGACGTGCACGGGGCGGACGACGACGAACTGCGCGCGGCCATCTCCCGTCACGCCGAGACGGCCCGGGCCGGGCTCGACCCGGATGCCGGGGCGATGGTGCGGGCGGTGTGGTTCGACGCCGGACCCGGACAGCCCGGCCGACTCCTCGTCCTCGTCCACCACCTGGTGATCGACGGCGTCTCCTGGCGCGTCCTGCTGCCCGACCTGGCCACCGCGTGGGCGGCGGTCAGGGGTGGCCGTACACCCGAACTCGCCCCCGTGGAGCTGTCGTTCGCCCGCTGGTCCCGACTCCTCGGAGCGCGCGCGACCGACCCCGCCACCGAGGACGAGCTGCCGTGGTGGACCTCCGCCCTCGCCGAGGGCGCCGAACTCCCGCTGGCCCGCCCGCTCGACCCGGCCCGCGACACGGTCGCCACCACCCGCCATGTCTCCCTGTCCCTGCCCGCCGACGTCACGGGCCCGCTGCTGAGCCGAGCCCCGGCCGCGTTCGGCGCGACGGTCAACGACGTGCTGCTCACCGCGTTCGCACTGGCGGTCGGTGACTGGCGCGCCCGGACCCTGGGTGCCGAACAGCCGGGCGGGCCGGTGCTGGTGGACGTGGAGGGCCACGGCCGTGAGGAGCAACTCGCGGGCGACGCCGACCTGTCCCGTACGGTCGGCTGGTTCACCAGCGTCGTGCCCGTGCGACTCGACCCGGGCGAGGCCGACTCGGCGGACGCCTTCGCGGGCGGGCCCGCGCTGGACACGGCCCTGGCCCGGATCCGCGAGCACCTCACCGCGCTGCCCACCGCCGGCATCGGACACGGCCTGCTGCGTCACCTCAACCCCGGGACGGGCGCACGACTCGCCCAACTCGGTGAACCGCAGATCGAGTTCAACTACATGGGCCGCTTCGACCGCCCGGCGGCCGCCGACTGGTCCTACGCTCCCGAGGACGACGCGGCCGACCTCGACGCCGACCCCGGCCAGCCGATGTCCCACGCCCTGACCCTCAACGCCATCACCGAGGACCGGCCCGAGGGACCGGAGTTGAGCGCCCACTGGGCGTACGCCGCCGAACTCCTCACCGAGGAACAGGTGCGGGATCTGGCCCGCACCTGGTTCCGGGCGCTGGAGGCGGTCGTACGACGAGCGGCCGTAGCGAACAAGCCCTGAACAGGCCTGATCAAGCGCTGAACAGGCCCCGACCGAACCGCAGTTACCCACCCGACCGCATCAGAGAGGCAAGGAACCCCCGACATGAGCAACCCGTTCGAGAACCCCGAAGGCGTCTACTCCGTCCTCGTCAACGACGAGGGCCAGCACAGCCTTTGGCCCGACTTCGTGGACGTACCGGCGGGTTGGACGGTCGCCTACGGACCGGCCGCACGGCAGGAGTGCCTCGACCACATCGAGACCAACTGGACGGACATGCGGCCGAAGAGCCTCGTCGACGGGGTCTGAGCACACGAAAGGGGGGCGGGTCCGAGGAAATCGGACCCGCCCCCCTTTCACGTTCCCGTGCGTCAGGACGCTGGCTGCTCCACCTTCGTCGACGTCTTGCCGTCCACCGCGGCGGCGAGCTGCGGCACCAGGCGGTCGAGGACGTAGGGGATGCTCAACACCGTGGACAGGGACACGGCGTTGCCGTAGTCGCTGGTCTCCTTGATGAAGACCTCGCGGCCCTGCTTCACCACGTTCAGGTCGCCGTAGATCTTGTCACTGTGCAGCTTGGTGACGGCCGTGGTGGTGTCCGGGACGATCCACACGGCGACCTTCTGGTCGAGGAGGTCGTAGCGCTCCTTGCTGATGTTGGCGCCGAACGTGTCACCGATGACCTTGTCGAGGCCCTCCGGGAGCGAGAAGCCCAGGTCGGAGAGGAGCCGGGAGCGCGGGTCCTGGCTGCCGTAGACGAACACGCCCTCGTACGGGGTGGCCATGACGCCCGTCGCGCCGGCGAAGGCGGGGTTGGCCTTCTTGGCGACGGCGAACTTGGCCTCGACGCCCGACACCAGGGTCTTGGCCTCGTCGGCCTTGCCGAGCGCCTTGCCGATCTCCTCGGTCTGCTGCTGCCACGGCACGCCGTAGTCGTTGTACTGCTTGGGCTGGGCGACGACCGGCGCGAACTGCGACAGGCTCTGGTACTGCGCCTTGGTCAGGCCCGAGTACACGGCGAGGATCAGATCGGGCTTCAGGGCGGCGATCTTCTCCACCTGCGGGCCGGTGCCGGTGTCCTTGAGGGCGGTCGGTGCCGCCGCACCGCCCAACTTGTCCTGCGCCCAAGGGCCGATGGCGCCCTTGTAGCCGCCGAGCCACTCGGTCGTGCCGACCGGCACCTTGCCCAGGGCGAGGACGGCGTCCTGGTCGGTGAGACCGACGGTGACGATCCGCTTGGGCTCGGACTTGATCGTCGTACTGCCGAACTTGTGGGCGATCGTCACGGGGAACGCGTCTGCGGAGGCCTTCGCCTCCGACCCCGACGTGTTCGAACTGGACGACGTGGAGTCGGAGTCGGAGGAACCGCAGCCGACCGCCGTGACGGCCAGCAGGAGTACGGAGGCGAGCAGGCCGGACAGCCGGGCAGCTCTGGTGGCGCGGGGCATCGGATGATCCTTCTGTTCGTCGCGGTGGGTTCGGCGGGGGGTGACAGGTCTTCGCGGGGGGAGGTCTTGAGCGGGGGCTAGTGGGCTTCGGGGGCTGCTTCGGCGGATCGGCTGCCGGACCAGGCGTGCCACAGGGCGGCGTACTGGCCCTGCGCGGTGAGGAGTTCGTCGTGCGTGCCGTTCTCCACGACCCGGCCGTCGCTCAGGACGATCACCCGGTCCGCGGAGGCGGCCTGGCTGAGCCGGTGCGCCACGACCAGCGCGGTACGGCCGCGCAGCGCCTGCTCGGCGGCCTCGTCGAGCTGCCGCGCACCCGAACTGCCCGCCTCCGCCGTCGCCTCGTCGAGTACGACGACCGGCGGGTCGGCCAACAGGAGCCGGGCGAGGGCGAGTTGCTGAGCGCGGTCGGCGGTCAGCCGATGACCACCGTCACCGACGACCGTGTCCAGCCCCTCCGGCAACGCCTCGACCCAGCCGAGCGCGCCCACCGTCTCGAGCGCCTCCCGGAGTTCCTCGACATGCGCGTCCGGGCGGGCCAGCCGCAGATCCTCGGCGAGCGGCCCGGCGAAGACGTGCACCTCCTGCGTGACGAGCCCGACCAGGTGACCGGCCTCGTCCGGCTCGGCGCCGCCGACGTCGATCCGGCCCGACTGCGGGCGGTGCAGCCCCGCGACCAGCTTGGCCAGGGTCGTCTTGCCCGCACCGGTCGTACCGACCAGCGCGACCCGCTCCTTGGCCCGTATCTCCAGGTCGACGTCGTGCAGCACCGGGCGGCCCGGCACATACGCGTGGGAGACACCGGTCAGCGTCACGGACGGGGGACCGGCGGCGGTCGTACGGTCGTCCGCGCGGTCGGCGAGCACGGGCACGGGCTCGTCCACCACGCCGACGAGCCGTGCCAGCCCGGCCGTTGCGGACTGGGCGTCGTCGAGGAGCACCAGCGCGGTGTTGACCGGACCGAAGAGAGTGTGGAAGTACAGCGCGGCGGCGGTGGCCGTGCCGACCGAGGCGGAACCGTCGCGCACCAGCCAGAACCCGGTGGCCAGGACGGCGGACAGCCCCAGGTACTCGGCGATGTGCAGCCGGCTGTAGAAGCGGAGCATCAACTGCACGCCGCTCATGGTCAGTTCGACCGCCGAGCGCGAGCGTTCGGTGACCCGCCGGGTGTGGCCCTTCTGCAACCGGTACGCCCGTACCGTCCGCGCCCCGCCGATGGTGTCCAGCAACTGCTGCTGCTGTGTCCCGGTCGCGATGCGCTCCTTGGCGTACAGGGGAACGGCGTTGCGCACGTACCAGCGCGCGGTGTGCGCCTGCACCGGCACCGCGATCAGGGCCGCCAGCAGGAACCGCCAGTCCAGCAGGGCGAGCGCGCCCAACGTCAGCAGGATCGACAGCGCGGACCGCGCCAGCTCGGGGAGCGCCCCGCGCACGGCGTCGGCGACCCGCGAAACGTCGCGCGTGACACGGGCGTTGAGGTCACCGGACCCGGCCTTCTCCACCCGGTCGAGGGGGAGTGACAGGGCCCGCTCCACGAACAGTTCACGCAGCCGTGCGAGCGCGGTCTCGCCGAGCCGCGACACCAGGGACATGCCGAGTGCGGTGGTCACGCCCTGGACCAGGGCGACTCCGGCCAGCGCGACCACGGGGAAGGTGAGGGCGTCGGGGGAGCGGTGCTCGGTGACGATGTCGACGATATGGCCCAGCAGCGGCTGGGTGAGGAGTCCGACGGCCGTGGCGAGCACCAGCAGCCCGAATCCGGCGGCGGCCAACCCCCGCTGCGGGCGCAGCAGTTCACGCACCGCCGCGCGGGTGCGGGCGGGGGTGGCGGTGGGGAGGAGAGCACGGTCGGAGTCCGTCCGTATGTCGTCCGTCGTCATGCCAGCACCGCCGTCCGGTAGGTCGCGTCGGTTCGTACGAGGTCCGCGTGGGTGCCTTCGGCGCCGACGCGGCCCGCGTCGAGGAGGATCACGTGGTCGGTGACGGCGAGCAGGGCGGGGCTGTTGGTCACCACGATCGTGGTGCGGCCCTGCCGGAACTCGCGCAGGCCGTCGGCGATCCGGGCCTCGGTCACCGTGTCGACGGCCGTGGTCGGATCGTGCACGACCAGGACGGGCGGCCCGGCACGCAACGCCCGTGCCAGCAGCACCCGTTGACGCTGCCCGCCGGACAGGGAACGGCCGCCCTCACCGACGCCGGTCGCGGTCCCGTGCGGCAACGAGTCGGCGACTTCGTCGGCGCGGGCGGCGGCCATGGCACGTCCCGTGAGGAGATCGTCCTGTCCGCCCTCCGAGTCGTCCTCCGGCGTCACGTTCGCCGCCAACGAGCCCTCGAACAGCGCCGCGTCATGCGCGGCGACCAGCACAGCGGCCCGAAGTCCCGCCGGATCGAGCCGAGTCAGGGGCACGCCGTCCAGCTCGACCGAACCCGACTCCGGGTCCGTCTCACGACCGAGGCAGCGCAGCAGGGCCTCGGCGCCGGCCGGGTCCGTCACCGCGATGCCGGTCAACTGCCCGGCGGGCAGTTCGAGATCGAGGCCGTCGAGGCCGCCGAGCCGTACGCCCCGCAGCCGCAGTTCCCCGCGAACGGGCTCGGTGACCGGGTCGTCGCCGTCCATGACGGCGGGCCCGGTGGCCAGTACCTCGGCGACGCGCGCGGCCGAGGCACGGCCCTGCGCCAGTTCGGCGTTGACCCAGGCGAACGTCTCCAACGGGCCCAGCAGGAACAGCGCGAGACCCACCGCCGACACCAACTGGCCCAGAGTCAGCGACCCGTCGAGCGCCAGCCGACCGCCCACGAGAGCGATCAGCGCGATGAACCCACCGGTGAGCGCGAGCACGAGCCCGGTCTGCCAGGACTCGGCACGCGCCGAACGCAGCGTGGCGGCAAGGGAGATACGACTCGTCCGGCGATACCGCTCGACGGCGGCGTCCTGCGCGCCGAGCCCCTTCAACACCCGCAGCCCGGCCACCAGGTCGGCGGCCACGCCCGACGCATGGGCGGCCTTGTCCTGCTCGGCCTCGCTGCGCCGCTCCAACGGCTTGCTCAGCAGATGTCCCAGCCACAACAGAACGGGCGTACCCAGCAACACGATCAGTCCGAGCGTCACCGAGGTCAGCAGCAGCGCCACGGCGCTCACGACGACACCCGCGAGGGCCCAGATCCCGGCCATCAGCGCCATGTTGACCGCGCCGACCCGCTTGGCGTCCTCGGTGGCGACGTTGGCCATCTCGCCGGGCAGCCGTCCCTCCTCGGCACCGCCACGGGCGTCGAGCACCCGCCCCACGATCGCCAACCGCAGTGTGTGCGCGGCCTCTTCGGCACTGCGCTCACCGGCCTTGGCGCCCAGCCGGAAACTCCACGACAGCGTCACGTACATGACGGCCAGCACGCCGAGCCAGAGCGCCAGGCGTCCGGCGTTCTGCCCGGCGACGGCCTGGTCGATGACGACACCGATGAGCACCGGCACCAGGGCTTCCCCCAGTTGGTGCACGCTTCCGAGCGCCGAGCCGAGCGCGACGCGCCGTATCTGTCCCTTGACCGAGCGCGTCAGGACGTCCCGCCCCGACAGTTCCCCTGCTCCCACCAGCCACCCTCCGGAAACCGGCCAACTTAGGCAAGGCTACTCTAAGTGAATCTCGGGTAGTCGATGCCCTTTCGGTCCGCCCGGGACGTAACGGAGCGGTTTCGATGCACTAACCCGAGCCGCTGTGGGAGCCGTTCTCGGAGCCGCTGTCCGAGGGGTCGGCCGAGAGGCGTTGCCGTCGGATGCCGAGCGGTAGGCTTCCTGGGTGCGCCCGACGCGTTCGCGGCGCACGCCGGCAAGACAGACAGTCCGCGCGTTCAGGAGGACCGGCGTTGCACGTCCAGGAATGGCTCGACTCGGTTCCGGCGGTGGCCGTCTACGCCGTGGTGGCACTCGTCATCGGGGTGGAGAGCCTGGGCATCCCGCTGCCGGGCGAGATCGTCCTGGTCTCGGCGGCACTGCTCTCCTCCCAGCACTCGGGCATCAACCCGATCGTCCTGGGCGCCTGCGCCGTTGTCGGTGCCGTCATCGGCGACTCCATCGGCTACGCGATCGGCCGCAAGGGCGGACGCCCGCTGCTCGCCTGGCTCGCGAACAAGTTCCCCAGACACTTCAGCGAAGGCCATGTGGCCACCGCCGAGCGGTCCTTCGAGAAGTGGGGCATGTGGGCCGTCTTCTTCGGCCGCTTCATCGCCCTCCTCCGCATCTTCGCCGGCCCCCTCGCGGGCGTACTCCGCATGCCCTACTGGAAGTTCCTGATCGCCAACGTCCTCGGCGGAATCATCTGGGCCGGCGGCACCACGGCGGTCGTCTACTACGTGGGAATCGTCGCCGAGGACTGGCTCAAGCGCTTCTCGTACTTCGGCCTGGCGGCAGCGGTACTGGTCGGCCTCGCCTCAATGCTGATCGTCCGCCGCAAGGCGCAGAAGATGACGGCCAAGAAAAGCGAACCCGAACCGGTAAACGTCGGCGAGTGAAGCGCGCCCCAAGGGGCGCGGGGCTGTGCTGAATATGCGGCTCCGCCGCGTGGTCGCGACAAGCCACGACGCACCCGCCAACGGTCTACTCATGCACCCCCTTATGCGCCTTGGCCAACTCCGCATACATGGTTCCGTTGAGGGTCAACCCCTCCCGCTCCTCACCGCTCAGCCCGCGCCGCACCTTCGCAGGCACCCCGGCGACCAGTGACCCCGGCGGCACAACCATCCCCTGCGGCACCAACGCCTGAGCCGCGACAAGCGAACCCGCCCCGATCACCGCCCCGTTGAGCACCGTAGCCCCCATCCCGATCAGGCAGTCGTCCTCAACGGTCGCCCCATGCACCACCGCGTTGTGCCCCACGGAAACCCGCTCGCCCACGCTCACCGGGAACCCCGGATCCGCGTGCAGCGTGCAGTTGTCCTGGATGTTGCTGTGCGCCCCGACGGAGATCCGCTCGACATCGCCCCGCACCACCGCGCCGTACCAGACACTCGCCCCGGCAGCCAGCGTCACATCCCCGATCACGGACGCCGTAGGAGCGACGAAGGCATCCCCGTCGACCTTCGGCTCCCGCCCACCAATACCCACGATCAACGCCCTGTGCGTCATAAGACCCTCCCAACCGTCGGAGACACCCGCACCGTACGTCATCGGGTAGGGCGAAGATCACAGCGGCCGGACCGCATGGCCCAGGCTCCCGCTGAGTACCGTGGCCGGGTGCCCAAGCGCAAGAACACGTTCTCAAAATGGCGGCGCCAGCTCGCGCAGCGCGCCGTCCACGCGGGCTGGGCCTGGGTGCAGCGCACCGGCTCGGTGACGGCCAGGAACCCCGGCCGCTTCCACTTCGGCTCGATCGGCGAAGCCACCCGGCTCGCCTTCCCGCTGGGCACGGTCTTCGGCGAACCCTGGATCCACCTCGGCGCCCACTGCATCGTCGGCGAACAGGTCACCCTCACGGCGGGCCTGATGCCGGACCTCGACCTCGGCCCGGACCCGATCCTGCGCCTGGGCGACGGCGTGGTCCTCGGCCGCGGCAGCCACGTCATCGCCGACACGACGGTCACCATCGGCAGCGACTGCTACTTCGGGCCCTACGTCTACGTCACGTCCACGAACCATTCCTACGACGACCCGCACGAGCCCATCGGCAGGCAGTGGCCGCGTATGGAACCCGTCGAGATCGGCCCCGGCTGCTGGATCGGCACCGGCGCGGTGATCCTGCCGGGCGCGCGGATCGGCCGGAACGTGGTGGTGGCGGCCGGTGCGGTGGTCCGCGGCACGGTGCCCGACCATGCCGTGGTGGCGGGGGCGCCCGCACGGGTCGTACGCCGCTGGACGCAGACGGAGGGCTGGCAGCCTCCGCTCCGCACCCCCGCACCGGTGCCGATCCCCGCGGATGTGACCCCGGATCAACTGCGCGCACTCGCGGGCCTGGACGAGGCGAGCGCGGCGCGCCTGGCCGACCTGGACGAGGACGCGATCGCGCACCTGGCGGAGCTGGAAGCGGAGGCCTGAGCGGCACTTGTGCGGAGGCCTGACCCGGCACTTACGCCGAGGCCTGATCCGGCACCGATGCCGAGACGAGGCCCGGCACCCGACGCCCCCCCCCGCGGCACCTGACGCCGCCCTGCACACAACCCCGCCCCGCCCCCTCACCCCGTCGCCAGCAACAACGTCCCCACCAGCGCCAGCCCCGCCCCCGCCGCCTGGATCATCCGCAGCCGCTCACTCAGGAACCCGCGCGCGGCCAGCGCGGTCACCACCGGATACAGCGACGCGAGCACCGCCGCCACCGTCACCGGCCCATGCTGCGCGGCGATCGAATACGTCCCGTTGGCCGCCACGTCGGCCAGCCCCACGAAGGCCAGCGCCGGCAGTGAACCCCAGGGGAACCCGCCCTCCGGAAGCGCGACCCCGCCCCGCCGCACGGAGGCGTAGAGCGCGGCCCCACCCGTGGCCACGTTCGTGACGCGCTGCACGAACAGCGCGAGGAAGAGGCCGGTCACGCTGCTGGACGCCTCCGCGATCAGCGCGAACACCGTGCCGAAGCCGAGCGCGGCGATCAGGGTCAGGAGGATCGTCTGCCGTTGGACGGGCGCGCCCCGCAACTGCGGACCGCCCGCGAGGACGACCCCGGTGACGGCGACCGCGATCCCCGCCGCCTGCATCAGGCCTGGCCGCTCGCCGAGAAAGAGCCCCACCCCGACCGGTACGGCCACGCTCAGCGTCGCGAGCGGCGAGACGACACCCATCGGACCCAGCGCGAGCGCCTTGTAGAAGCTGAACAGCGCGACCGGCCCCACCATCCCCGCCGCGAACGCGAACCACAGCTGCGGCCCGGCCTCGCTCCAGCCCCCGGTGGCCACCACGATCGCGCCGAGCACGGCCGCCGCGATCCCCTGCGAGACCACGACCACCGTCAGCGCCGGGGTCCGCCTGGTCAGCAGTCCGCCGCCGAAGTCGGCCACTCCCCACAGGAGGCTGGTGGCCAGGGCGAAGAATGCTGTCACGGGGTGCCTCGCAGTACAGTTCGGTGCAGTTCGGTGAACGATCTGGTGCACCCCACCGTAGTTCACTGAACTGAACCCTGTCATCCATAATATTGACCTGAAGGTATGGGCGGAACGTGTCGGACCTCGACCTGCTGAACCAGTCCCTGGCTCGCAACGTCAAGCACTGGCGCTCGGTGCGCGGCTTCACCCTGGACGTGCTGGCCGCCCGCGCCGCTGTCAGCCGGGGCATGCTCATCCAGATCGAGCAGGCCCGCACCAATCCCAGCATCGGCACGGTCGTCAAGATCGGCGACGCCCTCGGCGTCAGCATCACCACCCTGCTCGACTACGAACAGGGCCCGAAGGTCCGCATCGTCCCCGCCGAGCGCGCCGTACGGCTCTGGCACACCGACGCCGGCAGCTACAACCGCCTCCTCGCCGGCACCGAGGCACCCGGTCCGCTGGAGATGTGGGACTGGCGGCTGATGCCGGGGGACTCCAGTGCCTCCGAGCCCCATCCCACCGGCACCGTCGAACTGGTCCACGTCACCACCGGCGAGCTGACCCTCACCGTGGACGGGGAGGACCATGTCGTCCCGGCCGGCGCGAGCGCCACCTTCGAGGCCAACACCCCGCACACGTACGGCAATCAGGGCGACGAACCGATGGAGATGGTGATGGCGGTGTCCGTCCCGCCGGTGCACCGGGACACCCCGTGAGCAGCCGTCGTACGACTGTTAGCGTGCCGTCATGCGCGCACCCATCGGACACTTCGACCACGCCACCCCGGCCCCCGACTGCCTCGACGAACTGACCCGCCCGGTCGCCGACGCCGTGCGCGCCTGGCACGGCAGTGTCCCCGCCGACCAGTTCGTCTACGTCGACACCGACCCCGAGTGGGCCGACACCGCCACCTTCGTCGAGCACTACGGCCGTGAGCTGCTGGAGCGGTCCGCGAACTGCGTGGTCGTGGCCGGAAAGCGCGGCGGCGAGACCACGCTGGCCGCGTGCGTGGTCCTGTCCACCACCCGCGTCGACGTCAACGGCGTCGTCCGCCGCCAACTCGGCGCCCGCAAGGCCTCGTTCGCGTCGACGGACACCGCGACCGGCGAGAGCGGCATGGAGTACGGCGGCATCACCCCCGTCGGACTCCCCGCCGACTGGCCGGTGTTGGTGGACTCGGCCGTCGTCGACCTGCCGTACGTCCTGGTCGGCAGCGGACGCCGGCGCGGCAAACTCCTCGTCCCGGGCAAGGCGTTCGCGGAACTTCCGGGCGCGGTCGTCCTGGAAGGGCTGGGCATCGCCTGAACCCCGGGGTTCTCACGCCATGGCGTGGTGGTGGGCCAACTCCCCGTGCGGGTCCGCCTCTCCCGGCACCGGTGCCGGATCGGCGTGCACCAGGGCAGCCGTCAGCCGCGGTACCGCGTGCAGCAGCGCGTGTTCCGCCGCCACGGCGACGGCGTGGGCCTGTCGTACCGTCGCCTCCCCGTCCACGACCACCGCCACCTCGGCGCGCAGCCGGTGCCCGATCCAGCGCAGCCTCAACTCGCCCACCCCGCGCACCCCTTCGACCTCCCGCACGGCGTGCTCGGCCCGGTCCACCAGGTCGGGATCGACGGCGTCCATCACGCGCCGGAACACCTCGCGCGCCGCGTCCCGCAGGACCAGCGCGATCGCGGCCGTGATCGCCAACCCCACGATCGGGTCGGCGAGTTGCCACCCCAGCGCCGAACCGCCGGCCCCGAGCAGCACGGCCAGCGAGGTGAACCCGTCGGTACGGGCGTGGAGTCCGTCGGCGACCAGCGCGGCGGACCCGATCTCCCGGCCGACGCGGATGCGGTACCTGGCCACCCACTCGTTGCCCACGAACCCGACGAGCGCCGCGACGGCGACCACGGACACGTGCGTCACGGGACGCGGAGCGAACAGCCGCTCCACCGCCGCCCAGGCCGCGAAGGCGGCGGACGCGGCGATCGTCAGCACGATCGCGATACCGGCCAGGTCCTCGGCGCGCCCGTAGCCGTACGTGAAGCGGCGCGTGGCGGCCCGGCGGCCGAGCACGAACGCGATGCCGAGCGGTACGGCGGTCAGCGCGTCCGCCGCGTTGTGCACCGTGTCGCCGAGCAGCGCGACCGACCCGGACACGACCACCACGACCGCCTGCGCCAGCGCCGTCACCCCGAGCACCGCGAGCGACACCCAGAGCGCGCGCATACCGCGGGCCGAGGACTCCAGGGCGGAGTCGAGTTTGTCGGCGGTCTCGTGGGAGTGCGGGGTGAGGAGATGGCCCAGGCGGTGACGGATGCCGCTGGGGGAGTGGTGATGGTGATCGTGCTGCGGGTGGTCGTGCTCGTGCCCGTGGTGGTGTCGGTCGCTCACGTGGGTCCCCTTCCGGTGCGCGGGTGGACGTACGACGCCCACAGGGTCATTATGTGCGTATGAGCGCACGCATGCACCTATCACCTGCGCACGATGCGCATCCGCGCACCCCGGGCGAGGAACAGTTCGCGCTGGCCGCCGAACTCCTGGCCCTCCTCGGCGACCGCACCCGGCTGACCCTCCTGCACGCGCTGACGGCGGGCGAGTCCGACGTCACCACGCTCACCGAGGCCTGCGACGCGGCCCGCCCGGCGGTCAGCCAGCACCTGGCGCGGCTGCGTCTCGCGGGTCTGGTGACCACCCGCAAGGAAGGCCGCCGGGTGATCTACGCGTTGAGCGACGGCCATCTACGGCGACTGGTCGGCGAGGCGTTGAACGTGGCGGACCACCGGATCGACGACCGCCCGCCGCACGACTGACGGTTCGTCAGCTCGCGGGGTCCTTGCCCAGGTACGACTCCGCGAACGCGAGCCCGGCGGAAGGGGATTCGAAGACGCGGCGCAGACGGGCGAGGGTGGTGCCCGCGCGGTACGGGTCGCCGGACGAGGTGCCGTGGTACACCTCGGAGAGCCACTGGGAGAACTCCTGGTAGTCCCACACGCGCCCGAGGCACGCCTCCGAATAACCGCCGAGGCCCGCTGAGTCGCCCTTCGTGACGTACGCGACGAGCGCGTCACCGAGCAGGAACGCGTCGTGCAGCGCGAGGTTCATGCCCTTCGCGGCGATGGGCGCGGTGAGGTGGGCCGCGTCGCCGGCGAGGAAGAGACGGCCGAACACCATCGGTTCGACAACGTAGTTGTGCATGTCGAGCACGCGCTTCTCGATCAGCCGGCCCTCGGTCAGCGGCGGGGCGCCGGTCGCGGCCAGGCGGTGCTGGAGCTCGGCCCAGACGCGTTCGTGCGGCCAGTTGCCGGGGTCGTCGCCGGGCGGGCACTCCAGGTAGTAGCGGGTGACCTCGGGACTGCGCGCCATGTGCCCGGCGAACCCGCGCGGATGGACACCGAACACCACACAGTCCGACGACGGCGGCGCCTCCGCGAGCAGCGCGAGCCAGCCGATGCCGTAGTCGTGCCGCGCTATCCGGGCCCGTTCCGGCGGCAACGCGGCCCGGGTCACCCCGCGCGCACCGTCGCAGCCCGCCACGAAGTCGCCGTGCACGAACTGCCGTTGACCCGTCTCCGGGTCGGTGTACGACACCGCCGGGCGGTCGGTGTCCAGGTCGTGCAGCTGGACGTCCTGGACGCCGAAACGGATCGCGCCGCCGCGTACGTCCGCGTACTCCCGCACCAGGTCCGTCACCAGCAACGGCTGTGGGTAGACGAAGTGGTGATGCCCCGTCAACTCCGTGTAGGAGAGCCGGTGTCGCTGCCCGCCGAAGCGGAACTCGCACTCGGTGTGCAGCTGCGCCCGCTCCAACAGGTTCTCGGCGAGCCCCCGTTGCTGGAGCCCGCGGACGGCCCACTCCTCGATGACGCCGGCCCGGGGCCGTTGCTCGATGAACTCGCGGGTCTCCGTCTCCAGGACCAGGCAGTCGATCCCGGCGGCACGCAGGATGTTGCCGATGGTCAGTCCGGCGGGTCCGGCGCCCACGACGACGACCGGAAAGTGTTGTGCCGGCGCCGAGTTGGGGTGGGGGGAGGGGAACGTCACCCGACCATTATGACGGTGTCCGGACAGCCGAAACCGGCCTCCTGGAGGGGGGCCGGTTCGGATTCTGTGCGGAAGGGACCGGATCAGTGCGTGGGCGCGTCCACGACCACGACCTCGTCGATGCTGCGGTGGATCTCGTCCGGCTGCGAGGAGACGGCGCGGGCCCAGTAGTAGATGACCAGCGAGAACGCGGCGATGATCAGGATGTCCCACCACAGCGGGATGTTGCCCTGCCCGCCGAAGCCGCCCTGCCAGGAGATCACGCCCATGCCGATCAGGTAGACCGGAAGCCACTGGGCGGCCCTGAAGTCCAGCCGGGGCGCGTCCGGCAGGTTCTTGCTCCTGGCGTAGAGGGCGTAGCCGCCGAGCAGTGCGTAACCGAGGATGATCGCCACACCGAGCCGCCAGAGGATGCCCCAAGTCGCCCAGTAGATGATGAGGTTGGCGACCACGAAGGACAGCGGGGAGATCACCTTGCCGCCGGGGAGACGGTAGGGGCGGTCGTGGTCCGGCAGCTTGTCGGTGAAGACGCCGTACGCCAGCGGTGCGCCCGCGTACATCAGGACGCTCGCCGAGGTGATGAAGCCGACCAACTGCTGCCAGCTCGGGAAGGGCAGGAAGCAGACGACCCCGGTCACGAAGGAGAGGATCAGGCCGAACCACGGCACGCCTCGGGCGTCCACCTTCTCGAACAGCTTCGGCGCGTAGCCGTTGCGGGAGAGGCCGTAGGAGACGCGGGAGGTGGCGGTGGTGTAGATCAGGCCGGTGCCGGCGGGGGAGACCACGGCGTCGAGGTAGAGCACGACGCTCAGCCAGCCCAGGCCGACCAGGGTGGCCAGGCCCGCCCAAGGGCCGTCTATGCCGGGGAAGTTGAGCTTGGCCCAGCCGTGCGAGAACGTGCTGTGCGGCAGTGCGGCGATGAACACGACCTGGAGCAGGACGTAGATGGTCGCGCCGATCGCGACCGAGCCGAGGGTCGCGCGGGGCAGGTCGCGCCGGGGGTTGCGGCTCTCGCCCGCGAGCTGGATCGCCTGCTCGAAGCCGAGGAGGGCGAAGATGATGCCGCTGGTGCTGATGGCACTCAGCACGCCCTTGGCGCCGAAGGGGGCGAAGCTCTCCGAAGTGAAGTTGCCCGGGTGGAAGTTGCCCACCGCGACGATGAAGATCGTGGCCAGCGGGACCGCGATCTTCCACCAGGTGGCCGCGCTGTTGGTGTGCGCGAGGACCTTCACCCCGAGGAAGTTGACCGCGACGAACACGGCCATCAGAACGATGGCGACGATGAGGCCGCTGGTCGTCAGGGTGCTGTCCTTCGCGTGCAGATAGCCCTTCGCGAAGTCCCAGTGCCCGGCGTAGCCGATCATGGCCTCGACCTCGATCGGGGCCACGGTCGCCGCCTGTAGCCAGGCGAACCAGCCGAACGACATGCCGGCCAGGCCGCCGAAGGCGTAGTGGGGATAGCGCGCCGTGCCGCCCGCCACCGGGAACATGCCGCCGAGTTCGGCGTGCACCAGCGCCAGCAGGACGATCGCGACCGCACCGATCACCCACGAGATGATCGCCGCGGGGCCCGCGACCATGACGGCGTTCTTGGCGCCGTACAGCCATCCGGAACCGATGATGGAGCCGACCGAGGCCCACATCAGGCCTATCAGTCCGACGTCCCTGCGCAGTCCACCCGGTTTGCTCGTGGCCTCCGGGAGAAACTGATCAACACTCGCCATGTCAAGGCGCCTCTCGAAGTCAGCACGCGTGCTTAACGGTCGGGAGGCCTCAGGCTAGGAATGTATGAATATTTTCAGAAGTGCGTTGCCTGAAATTTGACTTGGGCCGGAGAGCTTCTTTTACACAGTGTCCACACAGGTTTCCGCAGGTCAGCCGAGCCGTGGGAGCTCGATCGCCGGGCAGTGGTCCATGACCATGTCGAGGCCGGCGGCGCGGGTGCGGTCGTAGGCGCCCTCGTCGATCACGCCGAGCTGGAACCAGACGGCCTTCGCGCCGATGCCCACCGCCTCGTCGGCGACCGCGCCCGCGAGGTCGCTGTTGACGAACACGTCCACGACGTCCACCTCGAAGGGGATGTCGGAGAGGGCGGCGTACCCCTGCTCGCCGTGCACCGTCTCCGCCTTGGGATGGACGGGTACGACGCGCTTGCCGAAGCGCCGCAACACCTCCGCCACGCCGTAGGCCGCCCGGGACCGGTTCGAGGACAGGCCCACGACGGCCCAGGTGTCGCCGGACTCGGTGAGGATCTTGCGGATCGTTGATGGGTCGCCGTACATGCTCGGCCTCCTTGGAATCGTGCGCGCCCGCTGCTGCCTGCGACAACAGTGGGCGGAGCACCCTGATTCCTCAGTCCGCGACCACGGACGTGTTGAGGCCCTTGTCGTAGTGGTTGCGGGCGATCTTGATGCCCGAGCTGCCGTGGAAGACGAACAGCGGTGAGGTGTACGGCGGTTGGTCGGCCGCGGCCAGGCGGCGGACCGTGTTGCCGGTGAAGGTGAAGCCGCCGACGCTCTTGGCGTTGACCACCGTCACATCACCGATGTCGAAGGAGTTGTGCTCGACCTTGATGTTGTGGTGGACCGGGTGCGCCGGGTCGACGACCTGGTTGGTCGGCTCGACGAAGATCACCGGGCCGGTGGGGCGGGTGAAGGAGTTGTCGCGGATCGTGAGGTCGGCGACCGGGCCCGACTCGTACCACTGGTAGGCGTCGGCGGAGACGTAGATGCTGGCCATGGACATCGCGTCGAAGCGGTTGCCCGCGATCAGGACCGGCTTGCGGGTGGTGACCAGGATGCCGCGCGTCGGCACGTTGCGGAACGTGTTGCCGGTGATGACGACCGACGGGGTGGCCGTGATGTTCTCGACGACCGTGCCGCCGATCTCGACCCCGGCGGGGACCGGCCGGTCGAAGGTGACGTTCATCGTGGTCAGGGACTTGGTGTGGTCCATGCCGCTCGGGCCGTCGACCGCCGTGACCTTCGCGTGCGGGTCCGCCACCGGGGTCATCGTGCGCTTCGTCGTGAACTCGGCCTCGTCGCCCGGCGCGAACTGCGGGAACCCGGCGGTCTGCGGGTGTTCGTAGGCGAGGGTCAGCGTGTTCGGCCCCGGTTGCCCGACGACCTCCAGGTACGTGCCGTGGATGTTGATCGGGTCGTCGTGCGGGCCGTCGAAGAGGCTCCGGGTGATGGAGACCCTGCCCTTGACGCCGGACATCTGCACGAAGTCCGCGAACGAGGCCGTCGACCGGCCGGACTTCGGATCGGGTGCGAAGTCGACCTCGTCGATCGTGATGTTCTCGCTGAACTGGCCCACCACACCGAAGGACTGGAGGTAGTAGGCGTTCATCGAGCGCATCGTGACGTTCTTGGACTGCCAGATGAAGGCGCCCGGTTCCGTCCGCTCGATCAGGCGCATCTGGTAGACGAGCCCGGCGTCCGTCGGCTGCGTCGCGGTGCTGTAGTCGATGCGGATCCGGCGGCCGCCGAGGTCGGTGACCGAGGAGACGTCGTTGAAGAGCGGGTTGTCGCCGCGCCAGGTCCGTTGCGCCTCGGGGTCGTGGATCTGGGTGTACTGGAGTCCGTCGTCACCCTGCCAGTACGGCTGTCCGGTGGCCGGGCTCTTCTCGCCGAGCCAGGTGATGTGCGTGCCGTTCACCTCGTAGGGGCTGCCGGCCGGGATCTTCAGGACGCGGTACGCGTGCCCGCCGGTGACACCGGCGGTGGCGACGGTCGCGTCGATGACCTCGGGGGCCGCGTAGTCGAACGAGAAGTTCTGGAACGTCACGTTCGTCGAGCGGATCGACGCGAACGCCGTCTGAAGACCGTGGTGGACGAGCTTCGCCCCGCCGCCGTCGACGGTGACGTCGTGCATGTCCTCGATGAGCAGCCCGATCTTCTTGTCCCGGTAACGCTGGTCCGCGCCAACGGTGTTGGAGACATACAGCTCACGCGTCTCGGCCCGCTCCGGGTAGAGCTGGTAGGTGCCCTTCGAGAAGACGATCCGGACCGGCCGTCCGTGATCGACGTTCTTGGCGTGCCGGAGCGCCGCGACGACGGCGGGCGTCGAGTCCGTCCGCCCGGTGGGGTCGGCTCCGTACGCGTCCACGTCGACCACCGCCACCGGCGTCGTTCTCTGCGCCGCGGCCACAGGACTGCCGCCGCCGACGAGCAGCGCGAGCGCCACCCCGACGAACACGAACCGAGACATAGCCCCTCCGGAGCATTCATGATGCACGGCCATGAGCCGCGAAACACCCGATGAATAGGGGGAGTTGCCGCCGATTTCCCGGTCGGATCTCCGACTGGAGTGTCCTTAGATCCGACCTCTAGGTCAATGGTCTGGACGAGGCAAGGGAGTTGGCTCCTTCGGCGCCCCCGTGCTCGCGCGGATCACCAGCTCGGGGTCGAAGAGAAGCTCGCCGACGGGGACGTCACGGTTGCCGACCAGGGCGAGGACACTGCGCCCCGCCTCCGAGGCCAGCCGGTCGGCAGGCTGGCGGACCGTGGTGAGCGGCGGGTCGACGAAGTCCATGATCATGGAGCCGTCGTAGCCGACGACCGACACATCGCCCGGGACGTCGTACCCCTGCCGGCGCGCACCGCGGATCGCGCCCAGCGCCATGTAGTCGCTGGCCGCGACGATCGCCGTGGCCCCCCGGCCGAGCAGCGAGATCGCGGCGGACTGGCCGCCCTCGACGGTGTACGACTGCCGGACCACCCACTGCTCCGCGTCCTCGACACCGCGCCTGGCGAGCGAGGAGACGAAGCCGCTGACCCGGCGGTCGGCCGGACGGTTGCCGACCGGGCCGGACGCCATGCCGATACGGCGGTGACCGAGCCGGTACAGATGGTCGACGGCGAGTTCGGCGGCGAGCAGGTCGTCGGTGGAGAAGACCGGCGCCTCGCTCACGCCCTCGAACCGGCCGTTGATCCCGACGAACGGGATCCTGCGGGAACGCAGCAGTTCGTACGCCGAAGGGTCCGCGCCCTCAAGGGTGTTGCTGGCCGAGAGGAACACGACGGCCGCCACGCCCCGGTCGGCGAGCGAGGTCACGAAGTCCAACTCCTGCACCCCGCCCGGGAAGCACGGGCACAGGACCGTCTTCAGACCGTGCGGGGCGAGGACGGACTCGATGCGCTCGGCGACATCGGCGAAGAACGGGTTGGAGACCAACTCGGTGACGACCGCGACGAGTTGACCCCGGGTCTGCCGCTCGTACCCCAGGTCGGCCATCGCCTGCTCGACCGCCTCGCGGGTCTTGCGGGACACGCCCTGACGCCGGTTGATGACCCGGCTGACCGTGGCCTCGCTCACCCGCGCGCGCTCCGCGACCTCGGTGATGCCGACCTTCATACGGTTCCCTCCGTGGCCTCTCGGTGGACCTGCCTCAACCGGCTTGTCTCAACCGGCTTGCCTCAACCGACTTGCAGGGTTTCATTGAAAACTTTCATCAGAACCTTCCGCTCAAAGTAGCAGTCGGATTGCATGTCTTCCATGTTTCTCACGCATGACCATTGAATCGCCTCTCGGGCCCCTGCTAGCTTTCCGGCCACCACTCGGCCGCCCGCCCCCTCGTGGCGACCGAAGACCCGGGAGACCCGATGAAGCCCTCACGGCTCATGCTGATCACCGCTGTTGCCCTGCTCGCGCCGATGGCTCCCGCACTGTCGGCCGGCGCGTCCGCCGCCCCCCGCCCCCAACTCACCATCCCGGACCCGGGGTTCGAGAACGGCGGCACGGGCTGGACCTTCACCTCGGGCGCCGGGGTCGGCACCGGCAACAGGCACGGCGGCGAGCGCTTCCTCTACCTCGACGCCGGAGCCGGCAAGAGCGCCGAGCTGACCATCGTCGCGCCCAGGAACGGGAGTTACGACTTCTCCGCATGGATCGGGAGCGCCGGCACCGGCGGCGCCTACACGATCCGGCGCAACGGCGAGACCGTCGAGACGATCACGCTGCCGCAGCACCCCGGCTACGCCCGGTACACCATCAGCGGCGTCCAGTTGGGGACCGGAGACCGGCTGCAGATCGAGTTCGGCTCCGGCAGCGCCTGGGTCAACGCCGACGACCTGATGATCTCGCCCGCCGCGCCCGCCGATCCGAAGGTGACCTCGTCCGACCCCGAGGTCGTCGCGATGTTCGACTGGGCCCAGAAGAAGGCCAACAGCTGGGTCCAACTCCCCGGCACCGTAGGCCCGGTCAACGTCGACGAGTACCAGACCGGCGGCACCGGCAGCGCGACGTACGAGCCCACCTACTGGGCCGGATACGCCAACCGCAGCGCCTACTACTCCCGCGACATGACCCACCAGCTCGCCGGCGCCCACCTCATCGGCCTCGACGCCGAGAACGAGACGATGCTCCGCTCGTACGCGGCGTCGGCCACCGCCGAGCACACGTACTTCCCGGTGTGGTCCCTCAACTTCGACGCCAAGACCTACCTGAGCATCGACTACAAGAGCCCGGACAACTTCGTCCGCGAGGTGCCGGCCACGTTCGAACTCGTCGAGAAGGCGGCCCAGGCCTACCTGTGGACCGGCGACCGCAGATACGTCGACGACCCGGTGCTGTGGGACTTCTACCGGCACGCCACCGAGCAGTTCATCGACCTGCACAACTCGGCCAAGGACAACGGCAAGGTGAAGGTCGCCGAGGGCACGGGCCAGGGCATCTTCCAGGGCGCCGCCAGCTACAACGAGCAGGACGGCGACGGGCTCGCCGAGGCCGGGGACGGCATCGCCTCCGAGTACCAGGCGTACCTGGCGATGGCCGTCCTCGCGCGCGGCAAGGGCGACACCGGACTCGCCAAGACGTACGACAAGCGCGCCGCCGACCTGAAGGCGTACTTCAACGACGACTGGAGCGGCACCGGCAGCGGGGCCGACATGGTCCGCGCGTACACCACCTCCGGCACCCCGGTCACCGGCTGGGGCAAGGAGAACAGCGTCTTCATGCCGATGAAGCAGATCATCGCCCCCGGCCCGCGCAACGACGCCTACCTCGACTACATCCAGGCACAGGAGCTGGGCCCGGACGGCTCGCCCAACATCGAGTCGACGACGTACCTCCCCGACATGTTCTTCAAGAACAACCGGCCCGACACCGCCTGGCAGTGGATGAAGAAGATCTACGGTGAGCGGGAGACCCAGCACGTCAACTCCAGCCAGGGCCCCGACGGCGACTACCCCGAGGTGTCGTTCACCCTGGTCAGCCAGACCGTCCAGGGCCTGATGGGCATCACCCCGGACGCGCCGGACCACAAGGTGACCACCCAGTCGCAACTGCCGTCCGGCATGAAGTGGCTCCAGGCGGCGGACGTTCCCATCGGCACCGGCACGGTCACCGTCCGCCACGACGGCGCGACGAAGACCACGCTGACGAACAACTCCCGCAAGGGCTCCTACAGTTGGGAGGCACGCTTCCCCGGCGTCCACAGGAAGATCAAGGTCAACGGCGTTCCGCAGCGGGTGCGGACCAAGGTGGTCGACGGCGTGACCTACACGTACGCGACGCCGACGGTGCGGGCGGGGGCGACGGTGGTGGTGCAGGTGAGCGGCTGACGCGAACGCCGGCTCACGCTCACCGAGGGCTCCGTAGCGCGACAGTGAGATCGTCGAGGTACCGCGCGACCGGGCCCAGGGTGAGCAGGCCACTGCCTGCCCCGGCCAACTCGGCTGCGGCGGGCGCCAGTTCGGCGAGCGCGCGCTCCATCGTCTCCCGGTCGTCCACGGCGAGTGCCGCGCGGGCGGCCAGGCACCACAGGGCCTCGAACAGGAGGTCGCGGGGCGGGTCGGGGAGCGAGCGCAGTGCCGCCCGGGCTTCGGCGGGACGGTCGCGGGCCAGCAGTACCAGCGGGCGGGCCCATGGTTCGTACGGTCCCCAGTCGATGCGCTCGTCGGTCTGGGCGGGTCGCCCGCTCCGCAGGCGCAGGCACAGCAGGGCCAGCGGCAGCAGCCCCTGTTCCAGCCCGGGCATGCCGGATCCGTCCAGCCGAAGTGCCGCGTCCTGACAGGCGGTTGCCACCTCGGCCGGCCGGGGACTGCCGGTCGCGGTGAGTCGTAGGACCCGGTACCACTGGGTGAACACGCCCACCAGCGGCAGTTCATGACGGTCGGCCAGCTCTTCCGCCGCTGCCGCATGTCCGTCGGCTCCGGTGAAGTCCGCGAGGGCGCCGCGCGACTGGAGTCGGATGAGATGCCCGAGCACCTCGTACGTGACCAAGCCGTGCCGGGCGGACAGGGTGACCAACTCGGCGCCGATCTCGTCCCGTTGGGGAGCCAGTCCCGCGCGGTGGAAGGTCTGCATGAATGTGCCGTTGAGGGCGAAGGCCAGCAGCGCGGGGTCGTTCAACTGGCGGGCGATGTCCTCCGCCTGGCGGGCGGCCTGGGGTCCGCGTGCGGAGCGGGTGCCGCGTGACTCCAGCGCGATGGTGGCCAACAGGCGGGCCCGCGCGGTGAGATGGGCATCCGGCGGGAGCGCGGCCAAGGTGTGCTCGGCCGCGGCCACCGTGTCCGCCGCCTGGCGTGGGTCGTCGACGCGGGTCCAGATCGCGGGGACGTCGTAGGCGCCGATCACGCGGGCGGTGAGCTCCAGGTCGCCCAGTTCCTGCGCCGCCCTGATCGCCGCGAGGCGGTGCCGACGCGCCGCCTCCAGACCGCCGCCTCCGGTCACCGCGAGATCGCGGAGCAGGCCCACGGTCGACTCAAGGCGGGCACGGGCGCCGGATGCGACGGTGCGGTCGTAGGCGGCGGTTGCCCGAGCCCACACGTGGTCGGCGGGAGCGGTCGTATCCGACACGGGGTCGGGGTCCGGGGCGTGGGCGATGTGCGAGCCGGGGTCCAGGTGCTCGGCGTGGGCGAGGATGTCCGCCTCCAGACGGCGCAGGGTCGGGCCCGGGTCCGCGCCGAGTTGTTCCACGAGGAGGGTGCGCGCCCGGCGCAGTACCGCGAGCGCGTCGCCCTGACGGCCGGTGCGGTAAAGGGCCAGGGCCAGCAGGCGCCAGGCGTCCTCGCGCCACGGGTGTTCGGCCACGTGTGCGTCCAGGTCGGGGACCGCCTCGGCGGCCTGGCCCAGGGCGAGTCGGGCCTCGGCGCGGAGTTCGACGGCGTGCAGGCGGAGTTCGGTGAGGCGGGAGCGTTCCGCGCGGGCCCAGGTCTCCTCGCCGAAGTCGGCGTAGGCCGGGCCCCGCCACCAACTCAGCGCCTCCTCCAGGAGGTTGAGCGCGTGCGGGTCCGGCAGGGTTCCGGCAGTGGTCACCGCCCGCTCGAAGCGCCAGGCGTCCACGGCCTCGGGATCGGCCCGCAGTGCGTACCCCGGCCCCTCGGTGACCAGCAGCCGGGCCGGAGTTCGCGGCGGGCGCTCCGGCTCCAGCGCCCGGCGCAGCGCGGCCACGAAGGTGCGCACCGCGCCCACCGCGTCGGCGGGCGGCTCCGCATGATCCGCCTGGTCCGCCCACAGATCCTCGACCAGGCGCCCGACCGGCACGACCCGACGCCGGGCGACGAGCAGCCGGGCCAGCACCGCACGGTGCCGCGGTCCCTTCAGGGCGATCGCGTCCCCGGCACCGTCCCAGGCCGCGACCGGCCCCAGCACCCCGAACGCGACCTCCATCGCCGACCACCCTTTCCGGGGCATCGCCCCAGGTCACGGTAGCGCGCTCATTCGCTGCTCATCGGCGCGCGGCAGGCTCGGCGGCATCGCACGAAGGAAGTGCGAGAGAAGCACGAAGCACGTACGAACGAAGGGCGCACCATGCCACCGACCATCCCCGGCTTCACCTACCACCGCGTCCCCGTCGCGGACGGCGTCACCCTGAACGCGGCCGTGTCCGGCTCGGGCAGCCCGATCGTGCTGCTGCACGGCTTCCCGCAGAGCCACCTCATGTGGCGCCATGTCGCCGCCGACCTCGCCGCCGACCACACCGTGATCTGCCCCGACCTGCGCGGCTACGGCGCGAGCGACAAGCCCGCCGAGACCGACGGTTCCGGTTACGCCAAGCGCACCATGGCCGCGGACGTCGTCGCCCTCGCCCATGCGCTGGGGCACGACCAGTTCGCGCTGGCCGGGCACGACCGCGGCGCCCTGGTCGCCTTCCGTGCCGGACTCGACCACCCCGGAACGATCACTCACCTGGCCTGCCTCGACGTACTGCCCACGCTGGACATGTGGGACGTGATGCACGGAGTCACCGCCGCCGTGGGCTTCCATCTCTACCTGATGGCCCAACCCCCGGGCCTGCCCGAGCAGTTGATCACCGCAGCGCCCGACGCGTTCTTCGGGCACTTCCTCGACCTCTGGACCGACCACCCGTCCGCGATCCCCGCCGAGATCCGGGCCGCCTACCTGGACGCCTGCCGCGCCGCGATCCCCTCGATCGTGGCCGACTACCGCGCCTCCGCCGGTATCGACGTCGCCCATGACCGGGCCGACCGCGAGGCCGGCAACCGGCTGCGGATGCCGGTCGCCGTCCTCCAACAGGACTGGGGCGCCGCGCTCGGCTTCGACGCGGCGGCGCTGTGGCGGGCCTGGGCACCGGATCTACGGCACGAGACCGTCACCTGCGGCCACTTCATGGCGGAGGAGGACCCGGCGGTCGTGGCGAAGACACTGCGGGAGCTCGTCGCCGGCCGCTGAACCGGTGTGCCTCAGGCGGTCCACGCGGTCACGGCCGAACCGGTGTGTCCCGGTCGGTGCCCGCGGTCACCGTGAAGTCGACGTCCTCGCCGACCGCCGAGACCCCGTTGAACGCGGCACTCGCGTGGAGTCGGTTGGCGCCTTCCGGCAGCGGGGTGTCCGGTGTGCACGACCAGATGCCGTCGATGCGGGCGACACCCGCGCAGACCTTGTGCTCGGCGGCGTTCAGGACGCTCACCCGCGCTCCCGGATAGGAGGTCCCCGCGATCCGCGCCCGGCCGGACACGAACGTGCCGCCCGCCGGTTCGCTCAGCGTCGGGACGGGCATGCCGACGGTCACGGTGCAACGGCCGGACGCGCGCCGGGTTCCACCCGCGTCGGTCAGTACGACGGCGCACCCGGGCAGCCGCGTCCCCGGCACCGCCCGCGCGTCCACGGCGAGCGCGAACGGATAGCCGCCGTCCTTCCACGAACCGGGCCCCGAGTCACGGAGGTAGGTGTACGTGCCGCTCGTGCCGTCGGCGGTCACCGAGCCCTGGAACCGCGCCGTGTCGGCGAGGGGCGTACCGGTGACCCGGGCCCCGGTGGGCGCGGTCAGCCGCAGCGAGGACCCGGCCGGCAGCGCGGCGCCGGCGTACCCGCTGATTTCCACCAGCCCGGACCGGCCCGGCACGATGGTCACCCCGCCGCCCAGAACCCGTGCGGAGACCTCCCAGGAGTCGGTGCGGAGCGGCGCGGCGGCCGCGATGCCGGGCGGGAGGAGCGCCGTACCGGCGACGAGCGCGGCGGCCAGGAGGAGCAGCCGTCGGCGAAGGGGTGCCGGGGACGGTTTGCGGGGGAGCCTGCGGTCGGTCATCGGGAGTCTCCGGGGTCGTCTCGGCCGGGGTGCTGGTCGGGGCATCTCCCACCCCACACGCCCCACCGGCCTCGGCGAAAGGCGGGATGGGCGAACGGGTGAACGCAGGCGCGGTCGCGCACCCCGACGCGCCGGACAGACCGGGGTGAATCCCGCCACCTCGGCCGGAGCAGAGCGAACATGCATGCGTACGGCCGTCCGCCCGCCTACGCTCAGGCCGTGCTGCGCATCATCGACGCCCGAACCGGCGAGCCCGTCGAAGCCGCCCCCGCCCGCCGTGGCCTGACCAGGGTCGAGGCACACGCGTCGGGCCTGACTCCCACGACACTACGAGTCCTCCTCCTCTCCGATCTCCTCGTCCGCGCCCTCGAACTAGGCGGCACCCCCGTCTGGTCACTGCTCACCGGCGAGCACGAACAGCCCGAACTCCGGGCGGCGGCAAGGGCATTGGGCATACGGCCCTTCGAGGACGGCGGAGACCTCGGCTCCGGACTGGGCGAGGCGCAGGTCCTCCACGTGGCGACGGAGGGCGCAGCGGAACCCGGGGGAGTCCTGGTGGCCGTAGCACCCGTCGATGCGCCCACTACTTCCGCCCCGGACCTCTCCGACCCGGGTGCGCTCCGTCTCGCCCTGCTGTCGCACGCCCGGGACCTGCCGGTACGGCTCGACGTGGAGGGGCTGGAGGAGGCGCGGCGGACGCTGGCGCACTGGCGCGGATCGGTCGCCGGGTGGGCGCGTCAGCCCTCGCGGCCGGTGCCCGACGAGGTGCGGGCGGAGCTGCGGGCCGCATGGGAGGACGACCTGGACGTGCCCGAGGTGCTGCGGGTGCTGCGCCGGGTGGAGACCTGGCCCGACCTGCCCGACGGCGCCCGCTTCGAGACGTACGCCTACGCCGACCGGCTCCTCGGGCTCGAACTCACCCGTGACATCGGGTCGTTGGCGTGAGCGCCCGCGCCGGAGCCCGCCCGCTGCGCCGGCTGGTCGTGCTGCGGCACGCCAAGTCGGCCTGGCCGGAGGGGGTTCCCGACCACCGGCGTTACCTCGCCCCGCGCGGGCGCCGCGACGCCCCGGCCGCCGGCATCGCCCTCGCCGAGGCCGACTCCCTGCCGGACCTCGCGCTGTGCTCCACGGCCGTACGGGCGCGCCAGACCTGGGAGTTGGCCTCCGCCGAGTGGGGCACCCCGCCGCCGGTGCGGTACGAGCCGCGGCTCTACGCGGCCGACGTGCCGGACCTCCTCGACGTCGTCCACCAAGTGCCGCCCGAGGTCGAGACGTTGCTCCTGATCGGGCACAACCCCGGCCTGGAGGAGCTGGTCCTCGCGCTCGCCGGTGACAGACTCGACGACGCGCTCGACGAGGTCCGCGTGAAGTTCCCGACCTCGGCGATCGCGGTCCTGGCCTGGCACGGCGCCACCTGGCAGGACCTCGCCCCGGGCACGGCCCTGCTGACGAGCCTGACCGTGCCGCGGGGCAAGAAGACGTGAAGTGGGGCTGCGGCTAAGGGGCTTGGAGGAATTCCCGGGCTCCGCGCAGCCGGGTCCGGAGCTGTTCCCGCGTGGTGGTGCCGACCAGGCGGACTTCCAGGGCGCCGGGTACGGGCGTGCCCGCTCGGCGTCCGGCGGGCAGCCGGGCCGCGTCGAGTCCGTCGCGCCGGGCGATGAGCACGCCGAGTTCATGGCGGCTGAGGGCGTCCGGGCCGGCGAGGTGGAACATCCCGGACCGGTCGGACAGCGCGAGTTCGAGCAGGGCGGCGGCCAGGTCCTCGACCTGGACCGGACAGCGGACGACATCGGTGAACAGGACGCCCTCGCGGGTACCGGCGGCCAGGTCGTGGACCATGCGCTCGTGCGCGGAGCCGCCGTGGCCGATGATCAATGAGGTGCGCGCGACCGCCGCGGCCGGTGTCAGGAGGCGTACGGCGGTCTCGGCGGCGGCCTTCGCCGCGCCGTACGGGGTGACGGGGTCGGGCAGACACGACTCGTCGTAGGAGATCCGGGAACCGGAGAACACGGCGTCGCTGGAGACGTGGACCAGGCGGCAGCCGTAGCGCGCCACCGCCAGCGCCACGCGGACCGAACCATCGGCGGTGATCGCCCAATCGCCTTGTCCGCTGGTCGTGTTGATGACCGCGTCGGGGGCGGCCCCGGTCATGACCTCGTCGACGCGGGCGGGGTCGCGGAGGTCGAGCCGGTGCCACGTGACTCCGGGCACGGCGTCGGGGCGGGAGGAGCAGTACGTCGCCGCCGTCTCCCAACCCGCCGCCGTCGCCCGGCGTGCGAGTTCCGAGCCCAGGAAGCCGCTGCCGCCGACGATCAACACCCTTGCCATGACCGGCCGTTCAACCGACGTGCACGCGAGGCCGGCGTTCAGGATCCGGTTCCGCGCGGCGCAGGACCTCGCGGGTCACCGGCGCGACCTCGCCGTCGCCGAAGACGAGGAAGCGGATGAGATGGCTGACCGGATTGCCCTCGGTCCAGGTGAAGTAGGCGTGCGGGACCTTGCCCGTGCGGTCCCGGAGGACCAGCAGGACCGCGGCGATCGCGTTGGGCACCGTGGGCCCCTCGATCCGGAGCCGTCGTACCCCGTACTTCTCCTCGCCGTGCACCGTGATGTCCGCCGAGAAGTCCGAGGAGTCGCGGAGCAGGACCTCCAGGAACAACACCGGGCCGCCGTCGGGGATATGGGTCTCCTCGCGCTGGCTGTACTCCTTGGCCCGGTACTCCCGACGGCTGTGCTCCTGCGGCTCGTTCGCGATCAGCCGGAGCGGGCCGCTGCGCGCCGCCTCGTCGACGAAACGGGACGCCGCGCTGTCGAACGTGACCTCGGCGGCGCGGAGTTCGAAGGCGCGGTGCACGCGCGAACCGAACGACGTCACCAGGATCAGCACGATGAAGATGCCCGCGATCTTGATGCCGTCGGGCCGTTCGATGACGTTCGTGACCAGCGTGTACGCGAACACGGCGGTGATCGTGCCGAACCCGAGCGTGGCCTTGCGATGCCCCCGCTTGTGCACGGTGACCGTGGACGCGAAGGCCGCCGACAGCATCAGCACCAGCACCCCGGTCGCGTACGCGCCGCTCTGCGCGTCGACGCTCGCGTGAAACCACAGGGTGATGACGATCGCCGTCACCATGAAGACCAGCACCAGGGGGCGCACCGCCCGCGTCCACTCCGGTGCCATGCCGTAGCGCGGCAGATAGCGCGGTACGAGGTTCAGCAGTCCGGCGAGCGCGGAGGCGCCCGCGAACCACAGGATCGCGATCGTCGAGACGTCGTAGAGCGTGCCGAAGGCCTGGCCCAGGTGCTCGTGGGCGAGGTAGGCGAGCGCGCGGCCGTTCGCCGGGCCGCCCGTCTTGAAGGCGCTCTGCGGGATGAGGATGGTCGTCGCCAGGCTGGACAGCAGCAGGAAGCCGGACATGATCACGGCGGCCGTGGTGAGCAGCCTGCGGGTCTCGCGGATGCGGCCCGTCGGCTTCGCGTACGTGTCCGTCGGATCGCCCTTGACCTGCGGCATCACCGCCACACCCGTCTCGAAGCCGGACATGCCGAGGGCCAGTTTCGGGAACACGAGCAGCGCGACCCCGACCATCGCGAGCGGCGAGGAGTGCGCGGCCGTCATCGCGTCCGTCCAGTCGCCGATCTTCACCGGATGGCTCAGCACCTCCCAGGCGGACACCGCGAGGACCACCACGTTGAGCGTGAGATACATGCCCACCAGCACCACCGCGATCCCGATGGCCTCCCGGAACCCCTTGAGGAAGACCGCGCCCAGCGCCCCGACGAGCACCAGCGTGATCCAGGTGTTCTCGCCGTGCAGCCAGCCCGGCGCGAACGGGTTCTCCACGACGTGCGCCGCCGCGTCCGCCGCCGACAGGGTGACCGTGATCATGAAGTCTGTCGCCGCGAAGCCCAGCAGTACCAGGACGAAGATCTTCCCCGACCACCACGGCAGCAGCCGTTCCAGCATGGCGATCGACCCCTCGCCGTGCGGAGACTCGTGCGCCACCCGCCGGTAGACCGGCAGCGCCCCGAGCAGCGTCAGCCCGATCAGCACGACCGTCGCCAGCGGGGACAGCAGCCCGGCCGCGAGGGCGGCGATGCCCGGCTGATAGCCCAGGGTGGAGAAGTAGTCGACGCCGGTCAGACACATGACCCGCCACCAGCGGTGACCCTCGTGCTCCGGGTCCGGGGTGGCGTGCGGGCCCGGATGCCGGGCGCTCTGCTCGCTCAGCCCGTTCAGGAGCCAGGCCCGGCAGCGCTCCGCGGCGGACTCGGGACCCCCGGACCCCGCGCTCTCCGTGGGGTCCACCTGCGCGCCGGTCATGCTGAGAACTCCCTGCGATCGAACGACCGTGCCCGGGGCCCGGGCGACGAGGAGCGAGTATCCACCACATCGTCACCCGCACCCGGACCGGGGGCGACCCCTGACCCTGCGCATAGGCTGGCCGGATGCAGGACGAGTACCGCACAGTGGCCCGCCCGGGCGTGCACGAGACCGAGGTCAACCGCTCCCGCTTCCTGTGCGCCCTCGCCCCAGCGGCCACCGAACAGGAGGCCCAGGCCTTCATCGCCCGGATCCGCAGGGAACACACGGACGCCACCCACAACTGCTTCGCCTACGTCATCGGCGCCGACGCCGCGATCCAGAAGGCGAGCGACGACGGCGAACCCGGCGGCACCGCGGGCGTCCCCATGCTCCAGATGCTGCTGCGCCGCGACATTCGGTACGCCGTCGCCGTCGTCACCCGCTACTACGGCGGCGTCAAGCTCGGCGCGGGCGGCCTCATCCGGGCCTACGGCGGCTCGGTCGGCGAGGCCCTCGACACCCTCGGCACGATCACCCGCCGCCGCTTCCGCCTCGCCACGGTGACCGTCGACCACCAGCGCGCGGGCAAGGTCCAGAACGACCTGCGCGCCACCGGCCGCGAGGTCCGGGACGTCCGCTACGGCGAGGAGGTCACCATCGAGATCGGCCTGCCGGACGCCGAAGTGGACGCGTTCCGGGGGTGGTTGGCGGATGCGACGGCGGGGACGGCGGGGTTGGAGCTGGGCGGCGAGGCGTACGGGGACGCGTGAGGTGGAGCCGGGGCCGGCGGGGGGTACGGAGACGCGTGAGTCCCGACGGCTACTGACGGTCTGTCAGGAGGCCCATTTCCAGACCTGGTTGGAGCTGCCCGCGCAGCCGAAGGTCTGGACGGTCTGACCGTCCTTCCCCGACGCGGAGGCCTCCGCGTCCAGGCAGAAACCGTCCGGGACGCTGACCAGGGTCCCGGCGCCGCCCAGTTTCCACCGCTGCGCGCCCAGCCCGTCGCAGCTCCTGACCCGGATCTTCGTGAAGTTCTGGCCGACCGTGCTGGCGTCGGCGTCCAGGCAGTAGTGGCTGCCCTGATTGACCACCAGATACTGGGAGTTGTGGCCGGGCACGCGGAACAGCGCCCACTTCTGGGCAGCCGTGCCGTTGCACCCCCACACCTGGACGGCGGTCACGTGGGCGTCGAGACACCGGGCGACATCGACGGTGTCGACGCTCTCGGTGACGGTCACCGTACCGGCACGGACCGGCCCCCGCTCCGTGCCGTACAGCAGCTTCGCGGTCTGCGCGTCGACCGTGCCGCTGGCGGTGGTTCCGGCCTCGGTCTGGAAGACCTTCAACGCGTCGGCCGTGGCCTTCCCGAACTCGCCGTCGACCGTGACGTGCAACCCGTAACCGGCGAGGAGGAGTTGGAGCGCCTTGACGCAGTCGCCGCCGGAGCGCGAGGCGAGTTCGGCGATGCAGGAGGAGAGCCGGATGTCGAGGTTCGCGGGATCGCGGGTGGCCGGCGCGCCCGACGGGTTCTGTGGCGCCCCGCCCTTCGTCGCCGACGCGGAGGCGTCCGTACTCGGCGAACCGCCCGGCCCCGAGGGCGAGTTCCCCGGTGCGACGGCGGCCGGGGGTGTCCCCGGTCCGGGACCGGCCGACGTTCCGGGGGCGTCGTGGTGCAGCAGGAGCAGCGTCGCGGTGATGCCGGCGCCGACGAGGAGGGTGGCCGCGCCGATGGCGGCCGCGATCAACTTGCCGCGTTTTTTAGGGGCGTTCGCGTGTTTCCGGGATGTGGTGGATGCGGCGGGCGGGGCGGGAGGCGCGGGCGAGGCCGGGGCTGCCGCGACGGGCCGTTCGAGCCCATCGAGCCGTCCGAGTCCTTCGGCCTCTTCAACTCCCTTGAGTCCCTTGAGCCCTTCGAGCCCTTCGAGACGTTCGGCGGGGGAGGGCCTGCGCCGGGAGGGAATCCGTGGCGGGCCGCCGACCGGCGCCGACAACTGATGTCCGATGGCCGTTCTGAACACCGCCTCGGGTAACGGCCGCAGCTCAGGGTCCTTGTCCAGGCAGGTGCGGATGAACGCGGCCAACTCCGCGTCGACGTCCGCCACTTTGTCGAGGACGTCCTCCCGGGGCGGGTCGAACGCCACCCGGTGCAGCACGTCGACACCCGTGCCCTCACCGAACGGGGCTTCCCCGGCGACGGCGTAGGTGAGCGTGGAGGCCAGCGAGAAGACGTCGGAGGCGGCGGTCACCTCCTGGCCGCGCACCTGCTCCGGGGACATGTAGGCGGGGGTGCCGACGTTCTGGCCGGTGGCGGTGATCGAGGTGCCGTCGCCGGCCTGGACGACACCGAAGTCGATGACGCGGGCGCCGTCGGCACCCAGGATGACGTTGGACGGCTTGAGGTCGCGGTGCACGATCCCCGCGCGCCAGATCGCCTCGATCGCCCGGCCCACGTCGGCCAGCAACCGCCAGGCCGCCGCCGCGTCGACCGGTCCGCGCGCGTCGATCAGCTCCGACAGCGTGGGCCCGGGTATGTACTCGGTGGCGACCCACACCAGATCCTCGTCACAGCCGCTGCCCAACAGCCGTACGATGTGCGCCCCTTGGATCCGGCCCAGGGCGCCGACCTCGCGCTCGAAGCGCCTCCGGAACAGCGGGTCCTCCGCGTACTCGGGCCGGATCACCTTCACGGCGGCCGGACCCGTGGCGCCGGTGGCGTCGCGGCCCAGGAAGACCCGGCCCATCCCGCCGCTGCCGAGCACCGACATCAACCGGTACGGGCCCGCCTGGCGCGGGTCGCTCTTCCGCAGCGGCACCACGGGAGGCGGCTCCATCCCCGCCGCCGCATAGGCCATCGTTTCGGACCGACCGCGGAACTCGACTGGCATGGGAACCCTGTGTCTCTCGCGTGGTGCGTGTGACGTGAGATTAGCGCAGCACATCTGTGCGACAAGGGAGTTGAGGCTTTCCCACAGCGACCCGACGGCGATCACCAAGCTGATCGACATGCTTGCGTCAACACCCTGTGCGGTGGGGGTAGTGGAGGGCCGGAAGGATCGACACACGCTGGGGGTCGAATGGACAAGGACTTACTGAAGCGCCGATCGGAGCGATTCGGTCGGGGGGACCGTTCGGAGCGGCGGGTGATTCTAGGGTTCAGTCTGCCGATGTCGGTCGCCAACTATGTTCAGCAGTCGTACCTGTTGGCGGACAGTGTCATCGTGGGCCATTACGTCGGTGTCGACGGCCTGGCGGGGGTCGGTGCGGCTCAGCCGATCTTCTACCTCGTCAACGCGGTGTTCCTGGGGCTGGTGAGCGGTTTCGCCATCCGGTTCGCGCGGATGACCGGTTCGGGCCGGGCGGAGCGGCAGCAGGATGCGGTGATCGGGCTGGCGTTGTTCGCGGTGGTCTGGGCCGGGTTGTGTATCGGTCTGGTCTTCGGTGCGACCGGGTTCTTCCTCGATGCCATGGGGATCCACGGCGGTGTGGCCGCGGGGAGTACGACGTATCTGCGGACGCTGTCCCTGGGTTTTGTCGGGATGTTCGGCATCGGTGCCCTGGGCGGGTTCCTGCGGGGGCTCGGGGATTCGCGCACGGTCATGTACATCATGGTGTTCAGCAGTCTCCTCAACATCGCCCTGGCCTGGACGTTCGTGGCTGTGCTGGGGTGGGGGCTGCGTGGTGCGGCGCTGGGGACGGTGACGGCCGCTTCGCTGGCGTTCGTCGCCGGGCTGGTCCTGGTGGCCCGGCGGCACGGTGTCCACCGTTATCGCAGCAGTCTTCCCGAACTGGCCTGGCAGGCGGGTTTGTCCCTGCGCCTGGGTTTTCCGGTGGGTATCCAGCACGTCATGCTCTCGCTCGGGACCATGGTGCTGACGTCGTTGATCGCGCCGTTCGGCACGGCCGCGATCGCGGCGTTCAGCATCGCCTCGCGGCTGGAGGCCCTGGCGGGGCGTTTCTATCTGGATCTGTCCGGGGCGGTGACGGTGTTCGTGGCCCAGCACACGGGTGCGGGCGATGCCGAGCGGGCCCGGCGGGTGCTGTTGGAGGCGCTGCGGATCTGTGTGTGGGGGACGCTGGCGGAGTCGTTGCTGGTGATCCTGCTGCGGCAGGACATCGCGGCCGCGTTCACGACCGATGCGGAGGTGCGGGCGATCGTCGGCTCCTACATCCTCATGGCGTATCCGTTCTTCCTCTGTTACTCGGCGATGGCGGTCACCCACGGTTTCCTGAACGGCATCGGCCGGACGGTCTTCCCGCTCGTGTGCACGATGCTGTCGTTCCTGGTGGTCCGGGTTCCCACGGCGTTCCTCCTGAAGGGACCGCTGGGGCTGGACGGCATCATCTGGGCGGTGCCCATCGGCTGGTTCGTCGGCCTGGCCTACACCGCGTTCGCCGTACGCCGGTACATCAAGGACCCCCGGCGGTTCATACCCGTGCAGAAGCTGCCGGTGTGAGTGGGCGTCCATATCGCCGGATTTACGGCCATATCACATCTGATGCCTGGGAACTCCGAGGTCAATGGTGGTTCAGGGGCCGACAGGCGCTAGCGTGGTGGACCGATGAGACTGCTGCACACTTCCGACTGGCACCTGGGCCGGGCGTTCCACCGCGTGAACATGCTCGGGGCCCAGGCCGACTTCGTGAGTCACCTCGTCACCACCGTGGGCGAACACGCCGTGGACGCGGTGGTCGTGTCGGGAGACGTGTACGACCGGGCGGTGCCGCCGCTGGCCGCGGTCGAGCTGTTCGACGACACCCTGCACCGGCTCGCCGACCTGGGCGTGCCCACGGTGATGATCTCCGGGAACCATGACTCCGCCCGCCGACTCGGCGTCGGCGCCGGTCTGATCGACCGCGCGGGCATCCACCTCCGCACCGAACCGTCGGCCTGCGGGACGCCCGTGGTGATTCCGGACGCGTTCGGCGACGTCGCCTTCTACGGGCTGCCGTATCTCGAACCCGCCCTGGTCAAGGCCGAGTTCGGGGTCGAGAAGGCCGGACACGAAGCCGTTCTCGCCGCCGCCATGGGCCGGGTCCGCGCCGACCTCGCCGGCCGCGCGCCCGGCACCCGTTCCGTGGTCCTCGCGCATGCCTTCGTCACCGGCGGCGAGGCCAGCGACAGCGAACGGGACATCACCGTCGGCGGAGTCGCCGCCGTACCGGCCGGTGTCTTCGACGGCGTCGACTACGCGGCGCTGGGACATCTGCACGGCTCCCAGACCATCACCGGGCGCGTGCGGTACTCGGGTTCCCCGCTGCCGTACTCCTTCTCCGAGGCCGACCACCGCAAGAGCATGTGGCTCGTCGACCTGGACGCCGCCGGGACCGTCACCGCCGAGCGCCTCGACTGCCCGGTACCGCGCGAACTGGCACGTATCCGGGGCACGTTGGAGGACCTCCTCCACGATCCCGACCTCGCGCGGCACGAGGAGGCGTGGGTCGAGGCGACACTCACCGACCCGGTCCGCCCGGCCGACCCCATGGCCCGGCTCACCGAACGCTTCCCGCACACGCTCAGCCTCGTCTTCGACCCCGAGCGGGGCCCCGACGACCCCGACGTGTCCTACGCCCGGCGCCTCGCGGGCCGCAACGACCGTGAGATCGCCGACGACTTCGTGGCCCACGTCCGCGGCGCCGGTCCCGACGAGGACGAACAGGCCGTGCTCCAGGAGGCGTTCGACGCGGTGCGCGCGGACTCGGTCGTACGGGAGGTGGCGCCGTGAGCGTTCGGCGGGATGCGGTGGACGCGCGGCGGGGTGCGGTGGACGGGGTGGGCGCTGTCGGCTTCGCGTGGCGAGCGGGAGAAGGGGGTGGCGGCCGATGAGGCTGCACCGGCTCGACATCACCGCCTTCGGTCCCTTCGGTGGTTCGCAGACCGTCGACTTCGACGAACTGTCCTCCGCCGGGCTGTTCCTCCTGCACGGTCCGACCGGCGCCGGCAAGACCTCCGTCCTCGACGCCGTCTGCTACGCGCTCTACGGCTCGGTGCCCGGCGTCCGGCAGTCCGGCCAGGGGCTCACCCTGCGCAGCGACCACGCGGAGGCCGGCACCCGCACGGAAGTCCGGCTCGAACTGACCGTCGCCGGGCGGCGGTTGGAGCTCACCCGGCAGCCGCCCTGGGCCCGCCCCAAGAAGCGCGGCACGGGCAGCACCCTGGACAAGGCACAGAGCTGGCTGCGCGAGTACGACGCGACCGCCGGCGACTGGAAGGACCTCAGCCGCTCGCACCAGGAGATCGGCGAGGAGATCACCCAGCTGCTGGGCATGAGCCGGGAACAGTTCTGCCAGGTCGTGCTGCTGCCCCAGGGCGAGTTCGCGCGGTTCCTGCGCTCCGACGCCGAGGCGCGCGGCAAGCTGCTCGGCCGGCTCTTCGACACCCACCGCTTCGCCGAGGTCGAGAAACGGCTCGCCGAACGGCGCCGCGCCACGGAGACCCAGGTCCGCGAGGGCGACGCCGAGTTGCTCGCGGACGCGCACCGCATGCAGCAGGCGGCCGGTGACGCCATGGAGCTGCCGGACCTCGCTCCCGGTGAACCCGGCCTCGCCGACGAGGTGTTGAGCGCGGCGGCCGTCGCCCGCAGCACAGCACGCGAACAACTGACCGTCGCGCAGGGTGGGCTGAGTGCCGCCGAGTCCGCTCAGGCCGCCGCCGATCGTGAACTGGCCGACGTACGTGAACTGGCGCGTCTGCAACAGCGGTTCACGCAGGCGCGGGAGCGGGCCACGCTCATGGAGGAGCGGGCCGACGGCTATCGGCAGGCACAGGCGCGGATGGAGCGGGCCCGGAAGGCGGAGGCGGTGGCGCCGGCGCTGGAGCTGCGCGAGGCCGCCGACACCGAGCACCGGGACGCCGCCCGGACCGAGTCGCGTGCGCGTGACCTGCTGCCGGACACCTTCGCGGGCGCCGGCGCTGCCGGGCTGGCCGCCGCCGCACGCCGAGCCGCCGAGGAACTGGGCGGACTCGAGTCGGCCCGCCGCGCCGAGCAGCGGCTCACCGAACTCGGCGTGGAGCGCGCCGAGTTGGACCGCCAGGAGCGCGCCGACGAGGACGTACGGCAGGAGGCCGAGGCCTGGCTCGCCGAGTGGGACACCACCCGTGCGGGACTTCAGGCGCGGATCGAGTCGGCGCAGGAGGCCACCACCCGGGCCGAACAGCTCGGCGTCCGGCGTGATCCCGCCGAGCGGCGGCTCGGGGCTGCCCGGCAGCGGGACCAGTTCGCCGGTGACACGGAGGATGCCCAGCGGCAGGTGCTGGTCTGCGCCGAACATGCCTTGACGACCCGCGCCCACTGGCTCGACCTCAAGGAACAGCGGCTGAACGGCATCGCCGCCGAACTCGCCGCCCACCTCACCGACGGCGCACCGTGCGCCGTCTGCGGAGCCACCGAACACCCCGCCCCCGCCCGCAAATCCGCCGGGCACGTCGACCGCGCGGCGGAGGAGCGGGCCCTCACCGCCCACCAGCGCGCCGAGGAACAGCGCACCGAGGCCGAGCGGCGCCTGGCCGTCGTACGGGAAGCCCTCGCCGCCGCCACCGCCGAGGCGGGTGACGCGCCGACCGGTCAACTCGCCGACGAGGTCGCGGAGTTGGAGCGGCTCTACGAGCAGGCCCGCCGGGACGCGTCCTGGCTGCACCCCGCGGCCGAGGAACTGCGCCGGGCCGAGCAGGAGCACGAGCGGCGGACCGCGATCCAGCAGCAGGCCGCCCTCAGAGCCGCCTCCCGCACGACCCTGCGCGACACCCTGGACCGCGAACGAGCCTCCCTGGAAGGCGAGTTGGCGCAGTCCCGGGGCGCCGCCGAGAGCGTGGCCGCCCGTGCCGCCCAGCTGGAGCGGCAGGCCGCGCTGCTCACCGACGCGGCCGACGCCGTCCGTACCGCCGAGGACACCGCGCAGCGGCTCAAGGACGCCGACGCCCGGCTCGCCGACGCCGCCTTCCGCGCCGGGTTCGACACCCCGCAGGCCGCTGCCGCCGCCCTTCTCGACGACACCGCTCATCGCGAACTCCAACGGCGCCTGGACGCCTGGCAGTCGGAGGAGGCCGCCGTACGGGCCGTGCTGGCCGAAGTCGACACGGCGGCGGCCGCGCAACAGGCCCCCGCCGACCTGGACCTGGCGGAGCGTGCCGCGACCGCGGCCGTTCAGCGGACCCGGGACGCGGCCTCCGCGCGCGACGCGGCGGCCCGGCGCTGCACCGAACTCGACCGGCTCTCCGCCCGATCGGCCGCAGGGGCACGTCAACTGGCGCCGCTGCGCGAGGAGTACGACCGGGTGGCCCGCCTCGCCACCCTCACCGCCGGCACCTCGGCCGACAACGAACGCCGGATGCGCCTGGAGTCGTACGTTCTCGCCGCCCGCCTGGAACAGGTGGCCGCCGCCGCGACCGTACGGTTGCAGCGCATGTCGTCCGGCCGTTACACCCTCGTCCACTCGGACGACCGGGCCGGGCGCGGCCGTAGCGGACTCGGGTTGCATGTCGTCGACGCGTGGACCGGGCGGGAGCGGGACACGGCGACACTGTCCGGCGGTGAGACGTTCTTCGCGTCGCTCGCCCTCGCGCTCGGGCTCGCGGACGTGGTCACCGACGAGGCCGGCGGGGTCAGGCTCGACACACTCTTCATCGACGAGGGCTTCGGCAGCCTCGACGAGCAGACCCTCGACGAGGTCCTCGACGTCCTGGACTCCCTGCGCGAGCGGGACCGCAGCGTCGGCATCGTCAGCCATGTCGCCGATCTGCGGCGGCGGATCCACGCGCAGCTGGAGGTCGTGAAGGGGAGGGACGGGTCGGCCGTACGGCAGCGGGGGCAGTGAGGTCGGTGAGACCCGTGAGACCTGTAAGGCTTGTGAGGTCAGTGGCCCAGCGGGCGGCGGGGGAGCGGTGAGGAGTAGACGACGCTGGTGGTGACCGATCCCAGGGCGCCGATCTTGCCCGAGACCTCCTCCAGGTGGCGCATCGAACGGGCCGTGACCTTGATCATGAAGCAGTCGTCGCCCGTGATGTGATGCGCCTCCAGGATCTCCGGCGTCGCCGCGACCAGGTCGTGGAAGGGCTTGTAGTTGCCGTTCGGATAGCGCAGCCGCACGAACGCCAGGATCGGCAGCCCCAGCCGCTCGGGGTCCACGACCGCCGCGTATCCCTGGATCACGCCCGCCTCCTCCAGCCGTCGCACCCGTTCGGTGACCGCGCTCGCGGACATGGAGACGGCCCGGGCCAGCTCGGCGAAACTGGCCCGGCCCTCCCGCTGGAGGACTTCGAGGATGCGCCAGTCGGTGGCGTCCGGGGTGTAAGTGGAATGCGCGGTCATGCCTGAGGAATAGCAGGGGAATCCCCGGCTGATCAAGAGGTACGCCGGGGATCGTCCCTTCAGTGGACCGGTCGCCGACCGTAGATTTCTCGACGTAGAGATGGAGAGACGTCGAGACGCAGAGGCGTAGTGGCGTAGAGGCGCCCTCGTGAAAGGTCGGACCATGAGCAGCAGTACCGTCGTCAACCCTGTTCTGCGGGTCGCCCCCGCCGCGCCTCCCGTGGCGGCCGCCCACTTCCGTGCCAGCCTCGCCTTCCACGCGGACGTGTCCGACGTGGCCGGCGCGCTCGCGGGCGGCGGCGACCCCGGTTTCGTCGTCCTCGACTCACGGTCCACCGAGTCCTGGGACCAGGGTCACGTCCCCGGAGCGGTCCACCTCCCCACCGCGCTCATCCCCGAACAGGCCGAGGGCCTCCTCGACAAGTCCGTGCCGGTCGTGACGTATTGCTGGGGTCCGGGCTGCAACGGCGCCACCCGGGCCGCCCTCGCGCTCGCCGAACTCGGGTACCAGGTCAAGGAGATGCTCGGGGGCTTCGAGTACTGGGTGCGTGAGGGCTTCGAGTTCGAGACGTGGGAGGGGAGTGAGAGGGGTGCGGTCGATTCGTTGACGGCGCCGCTCGGCGCGGACGAATGCGGCTGCTGATTCCTGGACGATGGCCTTCAACTCGTCGCCCTGGCAGGTGAGTTCGCGCGCCGGCCGCTGACACGCGGGTCCCTCGAACCATGAACATGTGGGCTCGCTGTGCGTGTAGGTTCTGCCCATGGCGCGATACGCGGAGCCGGGAACGGCGGTGCAGTGGGTGGAGTCGGGCGGCGGGCCGCTCATAGCGGTGCCGGAGACGGTGCTGCCGTTCTGGACGGGAGCCGACGGCGACGAACTGGCCTCGGACTACGACCGGGCCTGCGAGGTCGGTGGATACGCCGGCCTGCTGCCCGTGGGGGACAGTGCGGCCCTGGTCCTGGGTGACGATCCCGCGTCGACCTCCTTCCTGCCGGAGCACGGCACGTTCGTACGGTGGTGCGCCGCGAACTCCGAGGACGAGGTGCTGGCCGGCATCCCCGCCGCGCTCGCCGTCGCGACCTGGGAGAACGAGGTGCAGTGGGACGTACCCGGCCCGGTCGTCCTGTTCGACTCGGCATGGCCCGGGCGGGAGTCGGAGGGCACGGAACACCTGAAGGTCGACCTGGAACCGGGCCGCTACGCCGTCCGCGCGGGCCAGTCCCAACCGGGCCCGGAGACATGGCTCGGTCTCATCCAGCTGCGGCGGCTTTCCCGCTGACGGACCCCTGACGCGGCGGCCGTGTCCCGAACCGGCGTGTGCGTAAGGGGACTTCGGCTCTCGGCGACGGACGCACCCGGCGGCCACGTCCCGAACTCCCGGACGCGGCCGACTACATGTCACACCGTGCGGGTCACCGCACCCCGCGTCAGAGCTGCGACAACTCGTCCACCAGGTCGTCCAGGCCCAGCGAACCCTGCGACAGAGCGGCCATGTGCCAGGCCTTCAGGTCGAAGGCGTCGCCGCGGTTTCGGCGTGCGTTCTCGCGGCCCAACAGCCAGGCCCGCTGGCCGAGTTTGTAGCCGATGGCCTGGCCGGGGATCGTGAGGTAGCGGGTCAGTTCGCTCTCCACGAAGTCCGCCGGGCGGCTGCTGTGCGCGCCGAAGAACTCCTGGGCCAGCTCCGGCGTCCACCGCTCACCGGGGTGGAAGGGCGAGTTCGCCGGGATCTCCATCTCCAGGTGCATGCCGATGTCGACGATGATCCGGGTGGCCCGCATCATCTGCCCGTCGAGATAGCCGAGTCGCTGCTCCGCGTCCTCCAAGTAGCCCAGCTCGTCCATCAGTTGCTCCGCGTACAGCGCCCAGCCCTCGGCGTTGGCGCTGACCATGCCGACGGACGCCTGGTAGCGGGAGAGGTCGTCGGCGACGTGCGTCCACTGGGCGAGCTGGAGGTGATGGCCGGGGACGCCCTCGTGGTACCAGGTCGAGACGAGGTCGTAGACCGGGAACCGGGTCTGTCCCATCGTCGGGAGCCAGGTGCGGCCCGGCCGTGAGAAGTCCTGCGAGGGCTGTGTGTAGTACGGCGCCGCCGAGCTGCCCGCCGGCGCGATGTGCGACTCCACCCGCCGTACCCGCTCGGCGAGTTCGAAGTGTGTGCCGTCCAGGTCCTCGATCGCCTTGTCCATCAGGCCCTGGAGCCAGGCGCGGACCTCGTCGACGCCCTCGATGTGCTGGCCGTGCTCGTCGAGGTGCGCGAGCGCCACCCACGGGGTCGCGGCGCCGGGCAGGATCTTCTCGGCCTCCCGCTTCATCTCGGCGAGCAGCCGGTGGTACTCGGACCAGCCGTACGCGTACGCCTCGTCGAGGTCCAGCTCCGTACCGTTGTAGTAGCGCGCCCAGCGCGCGTACCGCTCCCGGCCCACCGTGTTCGGTGCGCTCTCGATCGCCGGCGCGTACACGTCGCGCATCCAGTCCCGCAGCTCCACCAGCGCCGCGGTCGCCGCACGCGCGGCCTCGTCCAGTTCGGTGCGCAGGGAGTCGGGGCCGGCCGAGGCGAAGTCCTCGTACCAGCCGAGCCCCTGGCCGTCCGTGTCCGACCACTCGGCGAGCTGGCCGATGAAAGTGGCCGTCGGGCGCGGACCCGCGAACAGCTTCCGGTCCAGGCCCAGTTGGAGGGACTCGCGGTAGCCGGCCAGCGCGGCGGGCACCGCGCGCAACCGCTCGGCGATGGCCGCCCAGTCCTCGTCGGTCTGCGCCGGCGTCACCGTGAACACATCTCGGATCGAGTGCGCGGGCGTGTGCATGTTGCCGACCTCGCGCAGACCCTCCTCGGTGTCGTGCACACCGAGCGCGGCGGTCAGCCGCTCGCGCAGCAGGCGCGCGCAACGGCGCTCGCCGTCACTGTCCGCGCCGGGCCGGCGCTCGGCCTCGTCGAGCTTCGCGAGGGCCGCCCGCTGAAGCTCCGCGAGACGTTCCTGACCTGCGGGGGAGAGATCGGGCAGGCGGCTCGAACTCTCCTTCACGCCCAGATACGTACCGATGACCGGGTTGAGGGCGATGAGATCGTCGACGTAGGAGTCGGCGACCTGCCGGGGCAGCGGAGTGTTGGTCTGCGACATGAGGACCATCCTCATACGCGGAACTTGTACCCGTCACCCTGATTCAGCTGTGGGCGTGGCAAGCGGCAGCAAAGGTCCGCAGTCCCACTGCTGGAAGATCAACCGCGTCTCCACCCGGGCCACTTCGCGCTGCGACGTGAACTCGTCCAGGACCAGCCGCTGCAGATCCGCCATGTCCGCGACGGCCACATGGACGACGTAGTCGTCGGGACCGGTCAGATGGAACACGGTCCGCGACTCCGGCAGGGCCCGGATCCGCTCCACGAACGGCCCCACCAACTCCCGCCGGTGCGGCCTGACCTGCACCGACAGCAGCGCCTCAAGACCGCGCCCCAACTTGGCCGGATCGAGCCGCAGTTGATGCCCCAGGATCACCCCGGCCCGGCGCAGCCTCGCCACCCGGTCCAGACACGTCGACGGCGCGACCCCGACCTGCGCCGCGAGCTCGCGATAGGTCGCCCGGGCGTCGTTCTGCAGCAACCGCAGCAGATGGACATCCACCGGATCCAGTACGACAGATTCGGTCATATGCCGAACGTAACACGGACTCTTGGCCGCTGATCCCGTCCGATGTTCATCCTTCCGTCCATGGACACAACGAGCCCGCACCCCTCCCCGGCCCCGCGCGCACTCGCCACCGAAGCCGTGCACGCCGGCCGCGACGACCTCGCCCGGCAGGGCCTGCACGCCCCGCCGATCGACCTGTCGACGACCTACCCGTCGTACGACAGCCGCGGCGAGGCCGCCCGCGTCGACGCCTTCGCCACCACCGGCGCCGAACCCGACGGCCCGCCCGTCTACGGCCGCGTCGGCAACCCGACCGTCGCCCGCTTCGAGACCGCCCTCGCCCGCCTCGAAGGCACCCAGAGCGCGGTGGCGTTCGCCAGCGGCATGGCGGCCCTGACCGCCGTCCTGCTGGCGCGGGCCGCGACGGGGCTGCGGCACGTGGTGGCGGTACGACCCCTGTACGGCAGCAGCGACCACCTGCTCACCGCCGGGCTGCTCGGCTCCGAGGTGACCTGGACCGACCCGGCCGGGATCGCCGACGCGCTGCGCGCCGACACCGGTCTGGTCGTCGTGGAGTCACCGGCCAACCCGACCCTGGCCGAACTCGACCTGCGCGCCGTCGCCCACTCCTGCGGCTCGGTCCCGCTCCTCGTGGACAACACCTTCGCCACCCCGGTCCTGCAACGCCCGGCCGAACACGGTGCGCGGATCGTCCTGCACAGCGCCACCAAGTACCTCGGCGGGCACGGCGATGTGATGGCGGGGGTGGTGGCCTGCGACGAGGAGTTCGCCGGGCTGCTGCGCCAGGTGCGGTTCGCGACGGGTGGCGTGCTGCATCCGCTGGCCGGCTATTTGCTGCTGCGCGGCCTCTCGACCCTGCCGGTACGGGTGCGGGCCGCGTCCGCCAACGCCGCCGAACTCGCCCGCCGCCTCACCGCCGATCCGCGTGTCGCCCGCGTCCACTACCCGCGCATCGGCGGCGCGATGATCGCCTTCGAGGTCCACGGCGACCCCCACGAGGTCATCGCCGCCGTCCGCCTCATCACCCCCGCCGTCAGCCTCGGCAGCGTCGACACCCTGATCCAGCACCCGGCCTCCATCAGCCACCGCGTGGTGACCGAGGAGGACAGGAGGAGTTCGGGCGTGAGCGACAGCTTGCTGAGGCTGTCGGTGGGACTGGAGGACGTAGAGGACCTGTGGGCGGATCTGGATGGGGCGCTCGCGCCCCTCCAGAGGGGCGCGGGGCTGTATCGATGTGCGGCTCCGCCGCGGGGCGCGAGCAGTCACGGCGAACCCGTAGAGGCCAACCAACCCGCTGTGACTACGGCGCTTCGGCCCTCCCGAACTCCGTAACTTCCACGGCAGCCGCCGCCGCAGCCAGTCGAGCGGTGACCACCAACGTCCCCTCCTCGATCTGATAGTCGAGCGGCAGTTCAAGCCCCCGCATCGCCGCGACCATCCCCGTGTTGGACGCCTGAGTCACCGCGTACACGCTCTCGCAGCCCGCCTCGACAGCCATCCTCACCAGCCGCCCCAACAACTCGCTCCCAATTCCGCGCCGTTGCCAGTCGTCCTCGACGAGCAGCGCGACCTCCGTCTCGTCCCCGTCCCACAGCAGATGCCCGAGCCCGACGATCCGCCCCGACGCCGTCTGCACGGCGAGCGTCCGTCCGAACCGCGGAGAGAGCAGGTGGTTGAGATAGCGGTCGGCGTCACCGACCGGTCCGTGGTACCGCATACCGAGGGTCCGCGCCGAGCACCGCTCGTGCATCTCCCGTGCCGCGTCGAGGTCACCGGTGTCCGCGCGCCGTACGGTGATCGCGTTGCCCTCGGGCAGCGTCAGCACGTCCTGACTGCGCGGGATGCGCGGACCGAGCCGGGCGTCCAGCTCGACCAGCGCCCGCGCCCGGGCGAACTCGGTGGGCGTGAACGGCAGATACGGCCGCTCCACTGTGATCACTCCGCCTTCCGGCGCCCGCAGTCGCATGACCGTGTCCTCCAACGCCCCCTCCACTGGCACCGATTCCGGCTCGCGTCCCTTGCCCGCGGTGGTCGCGGGCAGCGAACGGATGGTGCACCGGCCCAGCAACTGTCGTAGCGCCAGCGGCAGTTCGGCCGCGTCCAGGGCCGTCCGCGTGGCGAGGCCCAGGACGCGGGTCGGGGCGTCCACCAGATCGTGGGCGTCGGCGCGCTCGATCCAGGTGCCCGAACCGCCGGCCGACGACACCGCCCGGGTGATCTCGGACGCCTCGACCTCACCGGGCGCCCGCAGCAGGAACTCGTCCACCGTGCCCTCGGCCAGCGGGTGCGTCTGGAGGCTCAGGATGTCGACCTGCTGGCCGGCCAGTGCCGTGCACAACACCGCCAGCGAACCCGGCGCGTCCCGCACCGTCGTCCGCATCCGCCACAGCGCGGCCGGCGCGGCGACGGGGTCGGCGGGCGCAGACGACTGCTCGGACGGGGACGCGGACGTGGCCTCGGATCCGGATAGGGCTCGGGATGTGGACGTAGCTGCGGACTTGGACTTCGACTCGGGCGATTCGGTCCGCTCGGTCGGCCCGGCCTGCCGCAGTTCCGCGGCCGACCGGGCACCGGTATCGCCCGTCGGCGGCGCATGACCGTGGCGGCGTGACCACCACGTGTGGAACCCCGCCGTGGCGACCAGGGCCAACGCGGAGATCGCCAGCAGCGTCGGGCCGTCGGGACCGTGTCCCACCAGATCCGCGACGACGTCCGCCACCGCGACCGCCGTGAACAGCGCGGCCAGCTCCACCAGGTCCCGCCGCCAGTGGTGCACCGGACGCCCGTGCTTCGCGCGCGTCACATCAGACATGTCTCGACTCATGCATCCACTGTGAAGGAAGGGTGTTGCGTGATCACGAACGCTCTGTGACCTACCGGTAAAAGCATCGTTCTGTACCTTTTGCCGTTCTTTTGGTGACTGCGGTGCACCGGAGGTCAGCCCTGTCGCCCTACGTCATGCGGCCATCTCCTCCACCAGCGCACTGCGCAGCCGACGTGCCTGTGTGACCAGCCTGGACGAGCCGCTCCGGGCCGCCGCCTGCGCCAGATGCGGCAGCTCACCCCGGGCCCCCGACCGCTCCGCGCACTCGGCGGCCACGGCGAGGAGGTCTCCGAGCCCCCGCGCGTGGGCGGGCTTGGCATCACCGTCGAGATCGGCGAGCAGCGCGGTCAGGGTGTGTCGGAGGATCCCCCAGATGGTCGCGTTCGCCCCGGTCGCCGCCCCGGTCCGCACCGACTCGGCGAGCCGCGACGGCTTCACCGCCCCACTCCGTACCAGCTCCCCGAGCTCCACGCCCAGCCGATCCACGTCCAACTGTCCCCGCGCCGCGAGCACCAGCAACGCGTCTACGGCGGCCAGCCGATCCTCGGGGTGCCGCGCGCCGAGCCCGTACGCCAGACACAGGTGCGTGGCCTGACCGGCCAGCCCCTCGGACTCGGCCAGCAGCGGGAGTACGGCGGCCGCGCCACGGGTGTCGTCAAGCGCGACGGCCGACACGTCCCGCACCAGGCGCGCCGCCACCAGTTCACGACGCTCGGGGAGTATCGCGAGCCAGTGCCGCTGCATCTCCTGGGTCCAGTGGTAGCAGTACCAACGGTCACCGTAGGCGGTCACCGGCTTGCCCAGCGCGCGGAACTCCGCAGGGAAGTCCTCCTGGAGATCGAGGAGTTCACCCAACTCCACCACGACGCGCGCCCCGGCCGTCCGTCGCCTGCTCAGGGGCAGGGTGGGACTCGCGGACGTCAGCCAGCGCGCGAGCCGGGTGCCCTCCGCCGTGCCGAGAGCCTCCGCACGCTCGGCGGCAGCGGTTGCCACCTCCCGGTCCTCGCGGCGCACCCGCAGCAGGGCCTGTGCGAAGTCGGCCTCCGAGACCCGCGCGCCCAGGCGGCGGTATCCGTCCAGCCGGGCCACCAACTCGTCCGGCTCCAGCAGCCCCGTGCTCCAACTCGGCGTCGACAACAGGAACGGCAGCGGCTCCGCGCGGAGCCGGTACGCCACCTCCCACAGCCGGGCGTCGAAGGCCCGCGTCAGCGCGCTGTGCCCGCACTCCTGGCCCCGCCGGCCGCGCCGCACCCCTTCGTTGAGTGTGACGGTGCGTACTTTGTCCAGCAGGGTGGCCAGCAGGAGGTCGAGCCCGTACGAACCGCTGCCGAAGCTGTGGTGCGACCTGCTGAAGTGGTCGTCCGGACGCTGGACGTGACCGGGGGCATCACCGGCCCACCAGCGGCGGGCGACCACCGGACCCAGCGCCTCCAGGAGGGCGTCCCGGTCGCGGTAGGCATGGCGGACGAGTCCGTCCAGCGCGCGCTCGAACACCGTCACATCGCCCTCGGTCGCCAGCAACACCCCCAGCTCCTCGGCGAGTTCGACCGCCGACTCGGGTGCCGGTGCGAGACGCGCCGCCTCCGGTGCCGGCGGGAGCATCTCCTCGTACACCACCGGTGCCGCTGTCACCGGCGCCGCGCCCAGGGTCTCGACGGCGCGTGCGCGCAGGGCGGGGACCAACTGGTCGGCCGCCGCGGCGAGTTCGGCCCGCACCTCGGGGGAGTCGACCTTCCTGAGGTGCCGCTCGACCAGCTTCAGTGCCCGCTCCTGTACGTCCGCGTCCTCGTGCCCGAAGGCCTGGGTGAGGGCGGGCAGCACCTCGTCGGCGGCCGACGTGTCCCGTGCCAACACCTTGCCCAGCAGCACCAGTTGGGCCCGGACGAGTTTCTTCTCGGGGCGGAACAGCACCGCGTCCGACATCTCGGCCAGCCGACGCGGCGTCAACTCCCCGTCCAGAGCCAGGGAACCGAGCACGGACTGGGCGTGCGACGCCACCATCGACACCGCGTCCGAGGTCAGCGCCAGCCAGTCGGCGATCCGCTCCCGCTCCTCCTCACGGGTCAGGGCGAGGGCCTTCAACACGCGCAGGAACACCCGGTTGTCGAGCGTCGTACCGCCCCGCAGCAGCCGGGCCACGCACGCGTCCACCGTCCGCTTCCGGTCCAGGACGCCTTCGGTGGTGAGCTGGGCGAGCGCGTCGGCCCAACTGTTCGGCCCCTGGTCCGAGGCCCACTCCAGCGGGCTGCCGATGTCCTCCGTCCCGAAGACCGCGTCCACCAGCTCCGCGAGATGCGGATCCATGCGCAGCCGGTCGAGCAGGGTGTTCCCGAGCTGCCGCAGGTTGCCGATGTGCTCCACCCAGCCCCGCACATAGGCGTCCGTCGTCGGCACCGGGCAACCCGAGAGCCGTACCAGACCGGCCATCAGCTCGTACGGCACGCTCGCGGAGGCAGGGCGTCCGGCGAGGCGGTGCGTCACGTCGGCCAGCCAGGCGGTGTCGCGGTCACCCAGGATGTGGATCAGCAGCGCCGGGGACGACTGCGACCAGCGCATGTCGGTGGCGGCGATCCAGGTCGCCACGGCCGCCGCCCCCGTCTCACAGGCGGCCCCGGCCGCGTGCAGGGCCGGATAGGCGCGGCGGGCCGGCATCTCCCACGGTGCCTTGCGCAGCTCCTTGCGGAGTTCCCTCAACTCCGGCAGGAACGCCCGCCGTTCGGTGTCCGTCAACCCGTCGAGCAGCCCGACCGCCTCGGCCGTCCGGCCCGCCCGCACCGCTTCCATCAGCGAACTCATCGCGCACCCCCGTCGACCCGCACCATGTTCTGATCCGCGTTCCGGTCCGTGTCCCGAACCGTGTTCCGCTCCGTCGCGGCACCCCGCCGCACCATCCGCACCGCCAGCGCGTGCTTGCACGGCCCGCGCCCGCCCCGGTACTTCGCCCACCACACACAGCTGCAACTCAGCACCCCCGCCTCGTCCCGCACCCGGTGCACGTGACCGTCCTCGGCGGTCACCGTCCCGAGCGCGCCCTCCAGAGCCACCGCCCCCGCCGCCACCAGCGCGCGGGCCGAACGCAGCCGCGGATTGTGGCGCTCCACGCGCTGCGCGTCGTACGGCAGTTCACGATGGAAGTAGGCCGCCTCCGCCGTGTCGTAGCCGACCCGTCCCGAGGTGCCCAGCCGGGTCAGCGCGGCGCGCACCCGCTCGGGGGTGAGTCCCGAGGAGGCGGCCATGTCGGCGACGTCGATACGGGGCTCCCAGGCCAGCAGTACGGAGATCAACTCCGCGTCCTCATCCGCCTCGTCGGCGGCGAGCGCGTCCAGGACCCCGCCCTCGCCGGAGAATCCGCGCGACGCGTCCGGCGACAGCGTGAGGGTGAGCCGCATGCCCGGCAGGACGGCCTCCCAGGCACCGGCCGTAGCACCGGCGCCTATGACGGAGGGGCCGTAGATCCGCAGGGCCGTCGCGTGGCGCAGGACGCGCTGGAGGGCGATCAGGCGCTCCGGGCCCGGGAGGCAGACCGCGCCCGGTACGGGGCGGGTGGTCGGGCGCAGGCCGCGTCCCGCCGGTACGACCCACCGGGGGCCGCTCGTGGTGCCGCGCGCGCCGCCCTTCGGGAGCGAGCGCAGGAAACGGACCGCCTCCGCCGCGGGCAGCTCGGCCCGCAGGTCGAAGCCGGCCGCTATGACCTGGGCCTCCGCGAAGCCGCGCAGCCACCGGTCAGGGAGCGGCACCTTCTTCTCCACCACCGGGCCGTCCAGCGTGGTCACGGCCAACTCCTCGGGGCCGACCCGGAGATGGAGCGGATCGTCCGTGCCGATCCGGGACAGGGCCTCGCGCAGCGGGTTGTTGACGTCGACGTTCGTCGTGCCGTGTCCCACCTCGTCGCCGTCGAGTCCGGGGCCGAGGACGTCCAGTCGCGCGTACACCCCGCCGCAGCCGGAGAAGGACTCGAAGCGCAGCCGGTCGCCGCCCGCCGTCACCACCGGATCGAGGGAGGCGGGCAGTTGACGCTGGTAGTAGCGCGTGGCCGCCACGTCGGCCACCGCCAGCAGCGCCGCCGAGGCCACCTGAGGCGAGGTCAGGAAGCCCGCGAAGAAGCGCGGATGGTCGGTGACACCCGAAGGAGTCGCACCTCGTGAGGTCTCCAGCCCGAGGCGCCGTCCGTCCGCCGCCGACTCCAGCACGGAGGGTCGGGGATAGGTCACGGCCTGCAAAGATCGCGTCATGGGAAAAACCGTAGAGGCCACCACTGACAATCGGGCCTGACCTGCGAAAACGCGGTCCGCGGTGGGGAGTTGGCATGCCGCGAGACGTGCCGCGCACCGGGGGATGACGCCGGTGCGCGGCTCACGTACGAGGGTAGTGGAGTTACTGGCCGACCCGTCCCGGCTGAAGGGTCTTCGTGAACAGCACGGTGCCGTCCTGCTCCCGCAGACGCACCGTCAACTCCCCGCTGTGGCCGTCGATGTCGACCTCGCCGAAGAACTGGTAGCCCTCGGCCGGCGACACGTTCTGCGCGGTCGGCGCCTTCACGAACACCCGCTCCGGGCCGAAGGTGTCGTCGAGGTCGCTGGCCGGGAAGGCGCCCGCGTTCAGCGGACCGGAGACGAACTCCCAGAACGGCTCGAAGTCGGTGAACGCGGCCCGCGAGGGCTGGTAGTGCTGGGCGGAGGTGTGGTGCACGTCGGCCGTCAGCCACACGGTGCCGGTGATCCGCCGGTGCTTGATGTACCGCAGCAGCTCCGCGATCTGCAGCTCACGCCCGAGCGGCGCACCCGGGTCGCCTTGCGCGACCGCCTCGATGTTCGCCTTGCCCTCCGTGGCGTCGGGCACGACCAGGCCGAGCGGCATGTCGGCGGCGATCACCTTCCACACCGCACGCGACCGCGACAACTCCCGCTTGAGCCAATCCAGTTGCTCGCGGCCGAGGATGCCCTGCGGGTCCACGGTCTGTTTGTCGGACGAGTTGGCGTTGCGGTAGGTCCGCATGTCCAGGACGAACACGTCGAGCAGCGGACCGTGCCGCATCACGCGCTGCACCCGGCCCTCCTTCGCGCCCGGCCGCAGCGTCGAGATCGGGAAGTACTCGCTGAACGCCCGCCGGGCGCGCACCGCCATGACGTCGACGTTCTTCTCCGTGTAGCGGGTGTCGGAGGCGGCGATCACCTCGCCCGGGTACCAGTTGTTGCGCACCTCGTGGTCGTCCCACTGGATGATCGACGGGACCTGGGCGTTGAACCGCTTGAGGTTCTCGTCGAGCAGGTTGTAGCGGAAGTTGCCGCGGAACTCGGCCAGGGTCTCGGCGACCTTGGACTTCTCCTCCGTGGTGACGTTCCGGTAGAGGCTGCCGTCGGGCAGGGCCTGGGTCGCCGTGATCGGGCCGTCGGCGTAGATGTTGTCGCCGCTGCACACGAAGAAGTCCGGGTCCAGCTTGGCCATCGCGTCGTAGATCCGGTAACCGCCGAGGTCCGGGTTGATGCCCCAGCCCTGCCCCGCGAGGTCACCGGACCACAGGAAACGCACACCGCGCCGCCCGGTCGGCACCGTACGGAACGTGCCGGCGACCGGCTCGCCCGTACGGCGCGGGTCGTCGGGGTCGGCGAGCAGGACCCGGTAGTGGATCTGCTCCCCCGAGGGCAGTCCGCGCAGCCGGGTGGTGCCGGTGAAGTCCGTGTCCGCGCCGAGCAGCGGACCGTGCCACCGGTGCGGATCGCGGAACGACTCGGTGGCCGAGGTCTCCACGATCATCCGGGCCGGGCGGTCCGAGCGCACCCACACGAGCCCGGAGTCCGAGGTCACGTCCCCCGCCTGCACGCCCCAGCCCGCCTTGGGACGCCCGGACAGGGCGAAGGCCGGGGCGGCGCCGAGGGCGGCGGGCACGGTCAGGGCCGCCGACGCGGCAAGGGAGCCGCGCAGGACGCTACGGCGGGCGGGGAACGGACGATGTGACATGAGGTTGCGCCTCCACGGACGGGATGCGGTCAGGGTGCACTGCCACAACTACTGGTGCGCCACAGCGCACACGGAAACCACAGATGAACAACGGAACGCGGTGACATGGGGCCCGCGTGCGACACCAGGGACTCCCTACGGGCGGACGGCGCCGGCCATCAGACCCACACCCGCACGAATCCGTCCGGGAGACAGATGCGCGTACCCCAGGACCAGCCGTACGACCGCGTCGTCCACGCGCGCGTGTGTGTAGGCGGTGAGCGGGCGTACCGCGACACCGACGTCGGCCACGCGTTCCAGGAAGGCCTCCTGGGGGCCGTACTTCTCCGGCAACTCGGCGATGGCGTGCAGGCCCGCCGCGATCCCGGTCACCTCCGCCCCCGGGAAGTGCTCCTCCAGGGCGGCGACGAGGGCGTCCCGGCGCTGCCGGTAGGCGCGCTGGCAGCGCCGCAACTGGCGGTCGTAGTCGCCGCGTCCCAGGAAGCGGGCGAACAGCGCCTGGTCGAGCGTCGGGTGGCCGAGGTCCATGGTGCGCTTGCGTTCCACGACCTCGTCGACCAGTGACGCGGGCACGAGCAACCAGCCGAGCCGCAGCCCCGGGGCGAGGGACTTGCTGACCGAGCCCGCGTAGGCCACACGCTCCGGGTCGAGGCCCTGGAGTGCGCCCACGGGGGCTCGGTCGTAGCGGAAGTCCCCGTCGTAATCGTCCTCGAAGAGGAGACCGTCCACCGACCGTGCCCAGTCGAGGAGTTGGGCCCGTCGCCGCGCGGAGTAGGCGATGCCCGTGGGGAACTGGTGGGCGGGCGTGGTGACCACGACCCGTACGCCCGACGCCCGCAACGGGCCGATCGCCAGGCCCTCGTCGTCCAGGGGCAGTGGTACGGTGCCGACCCCCGCCGAGGCGTACAGCGAGTCGTGCTGAGGGCTGCCCGGGTCTTCGACGCCGACGGTGCGCGTCCCGCGCGCGTGGAGCACGAATCCGAGCAGCGCCGTCGCCTGCGCCACTCCGGAGACCACGACCAGCCGCTCCGGGTCGGCGACCACACCCCGGCGGCGGGCCAGCAGTTCCGCCAGAGCCATACGCAACCGGGGCAGCCCGCGCGGATCGGGATAGCCGAGCACCTCGTGCGGCGACTCCGCCAGCACACCGCGCTGCGCGGCGGCCCAGGCGGCGCGCGGGAACAGCGACAGGTCCGGTGTGCCGGCCACGAAGTCGGCCCGGGCGCCCGGGGAGCGCGGCGCGAGATCACGCGCGCGTGGCCGCGCCGCCCGTACGGCACCGCCCACCCAGGTGCCCGCGCCCCGGCCGCTGCGCAGATACCCCTCCGCCGTCAACTGCTCGTACGCCTCGGTGACCAGCCCGCGAGACACCCCGAGGTCGGCCGCCAGGTCCCGGCTCGACGGCAGCCGGGTGTCCGGTGCCAGCAGCCCCGAACGCACCGCCTCGCGCAGCGCGGCCTGGAGGGAGCGGCCACGCGCGCGTGCCGGTGCCGAGGCGGCGGGCAACAGCAACTCCCAGGCGGCGGAGCCCGCCAGACCGTCCGGATCGGCCGGCCCCTCCGGATTGGTCCGCCCTTCCGGATCGGCCGGTCCTTCCGGATTGGTCCGCGATGACGTCATGGAAGTGGACCTTAAACCGGACCGCCGCTCTCCCTAGCGTCGCTGCCATGAACCCCACCACCGCCCGCGGCACCCCGCTCGCCGCCTTCGCCTGCGTCCTCGTCGGCGCCTCCTTCACCGCGAACAGCGTCCTGGGCGACTACCCGTACGCGGGCGGCCAGTTCCTCCGCTATGGCCTCGCCTGCCTGCTCCTCCTCCCGTTCACCGGCACAGACGCGAAGGCCCGACTGCGCGGGCTCACGCCACGCCAATGGACCCGTCTCGCGCTGCTCGCGGCCGTGGGCATGGTCGGCTTCAACCTGGCCGTCATCGCCGCCGAACGCAGCGCCGAACCGGCCGTCCCGGGCGTCTTCGTGGGCTGCGCGCCCGTGGCCGTCGCGGTTCTCGTCCCTCTCCTGGAGGGACGCCGTCCGCGGCGGATCGTGCTCTACGGGGCGTCGCTCGTCGCGGTCGGCGCGTTCACGGTCCAGGGGTGGGGCCGTACGGACGGCGCCGGAATCGCCTTCTCCGGGTGCGCACTTGCGGGCGAGGTGGGCTTCGCGGTGCTCGCGGTTCCCGTACTGCGGCCCCTGGGACCGCGATTGCTGTCGGCCACCGTGTGCGGTCTCGCCGCGGCCGAGGCGGGGACGGCAGGGCTTGTCCTCGACGGGACCGCCTGGCTGCGGCGTCCCGACGGCACCGAGGCCGCCGCGCTGCTGTGGCAGGCGGCGGTCGTCACGGTCGTCGGCTTCGTGTGCTGGTACATGGGCATGCAGCGGATCGGCGCGGAGCGCGCCACGCTCTTCTCCGGCCTCATCCCGGTCGCCGCCGCCGGAACCGCGCCGCTCGTCGGAACGGGCTCCTACGGGGTCGTCCAGGCCGTCGGCAGCGCCCTCGTGGGTGCCGGAGTCGCCCTGGGATCGGGTGCGTCGGCGCTGCTTCCGCGCCGGTCAGCGGCTGCCGTCGAGGATGACCCGCGCGACCAGGGCCGGGTCGTCGTTCATCGGGCAGTGCCCGCAGCCGGGCAGCCGCACCAGCCGGGACCGGGGGATCAACTTCTTGGCGCGGACGCCCTGGCGGCGCAGCAGCAGCCGGTCCTGGGTGCCCCAGGCCACGGTGACCGGGATGCCGGGGATGTCGTCGGTGAACAGGACGCTCGTACCGGCCCGGAGTGTGTCGTCGAACCCGGGCGCGTTGACCAGCGCGAGCGTCTCGGCGACCACGGCCTCGGGTGAACGGCGGCCGGGGCGGGCGTAGATGGTGCTGGTGAGCGCGGTGCGGCCGACCGTCGTGCGCGCCAGCTTCTCGACCACCGGGAGCGGCATGCCGCGGGCGATCCGTCGCATGGTGAGCAGCACACCGAAGGCGTAGCGCCGCTCGGCCCGGGACCAGAACCCGGCGGGGGAGAGCGCGGTGACGGACCGTACGACCTTCTCGCGGCCCAGCTCCAGGGCCATCAGGCCACCGAGCGAGTTGCCCGCCACATGTGGACGGTCGAGCCCCAGCGCCTCGCAGAAGGCCCTGAACACGGCGGCCGTCGTGGGCAGGTCGTACGAGAGTCCCTCCGGGAGCGCAGGGGAGGCGCCGAACCCGGGCAGGTCCACGGCGATCACGTCGCGCTCGGTCGCGAGGATGTCCACCACCGGGTCCCAGGCCTGCCGGTGGTGACCTATGCCGTGCAGCAGGAGCAGCGGTTCGCCGCGACCCACGCGCGCGTAGGACACGGTCACGGTCTTCGGGCCCTGCGGAGTGGGGACCGGGAAGGAGACGGTGGCGGACATGGGGATGCTCCTCGTCTGGGACGTGCTGACAGACGCCGTACAGGCCGTGTAGACAGCTTGTCAGCAACTGCTACTGACCGGTAGCCCCAGTCGCCGTCGACCTCACGGCTCCGAGCGTGTCCCGCGGCCCTGAGCGCGCCTAGCGACCCCGAGATCGTTCTACGATCCTCAACGCGCCCTGCGGACCTCCAGGTTGAACTCGGCGTGCCCGAGGTTCTGGAACAGCCCCAGCCACAGCGGCAGCACCATCTCCACGGCACGTGACGACTCGATGCCGCCCAGGTCCAGCACCCGGTGCGCGGGCCAGCCGAACTCCCCGAGCAGGGCCGTCACCCGCGCCTTGGCCTCCGCGTCCTCGCCGGACACGAACACCTGGTGCTCGCCCGGCACGAGCGAAGGCTCCACCATCACCTGGCAGTTGACGGTGTTGAGGGACTTCACCACGCGCGCGTGCGGAAAGGCCCGCTGGATCTGCTCGCCCACGCTGTCCGACTCGACCGGAGACAGCCTGAGCCGCCCGTCCTCGAACGCCATCGGGTTGGAGACATCCAGCACGACCTTGCCGTCGAGGTGCTCCGCCCCGGCCGCCTCCAGCGCGGCGAGCGCCACCCGCCCGCCCACGGCGTTCACGACCACCTCGCCCGCCGCCGCGGCCTCCGCGAACGTGCCGGTACGCGCTCCGGGACCCGTGCTCTCGGCCCACTTGGCGCCGGCCGGATTGCCCTTCGTGCGCGAGCCCAGGGTCACCTCGTGCCCCAGCTCGACCAACTTGCCGCCCAAGGTGCGGCCCACCTCGCCCGTACCCAGCACCGCGTACCGCATCGCCACCTCCGGAAGGGGCCGCCGGACGCCGCCGGCCCGCGCCCAATTCTGCTCCGGGGCACACGTTTTTCTCCGGGACGCACGGTTATCTCCTGGACATGGGAAGGCGCGTCGCATGGGATGGCGACGTGACCACCGACGCCGAAATTGATGTCTTCGAAGAGCACCGCCCCGTCCTCATGGGAGTCGCCTACCGCATGCTCGGGCGGGTGGCCGACGCCGAGGACGTGGTCCAGGAGGCCTGGCTGCGCTGGTCCGCCGCCGACCGCGCCGAGGTCCGCGAACCGCGCGCCTACCTGGTGCGCGTGACCACCCGCCTCGCCATCGACCGACTCCGCCAGGTCAAGGCACGCGGCGAGGCCTACGTAGGCCCGTGGCTGCCCGAGCCATACGTCACCGACTTCGGGGACACCGTCCCCGACACCGCCGAACGTGCCGTGCTCGCCGACTCCGTCTCCCTCGCCGTACTCGTCGTCCTGGAGTCGCTGTCACCCCTGGAGCGCGCCGTGTTCGTCCTCAGGGAGGCGTTCGGCTACCCGTACGCCGACATCGCGGCAATGCTGGACCGAGGCGAGCCGGCCGTGCGCCAACTCGCCGGACGGGCCCGCAGGCACGTCGACGAACGCCGCCCGCGCTACGAGGTCGACCCCGCCCAACGCCGCGATCTCACCGAGCGGTTCCTCGCCGCCGCGGCCGAGGGCGACCTGGTCGGCCTCATGGAAATGCTCGCGCCGGACGTCCGTCTGGTGGGCGACAGCGGCGGCAAGTCCAAGGCGCCGCTGCGGATCCTGGAGAGCGCCGACAACGTGGGCCGCTTCCTGATCGCCGTCGCCGGGAAGGCCGTCCCGGAGATGTCGTTCCGCTTCCTGGAGCTCAACGGCGGACCCGCGGTGCTGATCCTTTCGGGTGACACGCCCGACAGCGTCTTCCAGGTGGACGTATCCGCCGGACGCATCCGTTCCGTCTACATCGTCCGCAACCCCGACAAGCTTCGATCACTGGCTTCCGCTTAGCCGTGACCTTGGTGGAGCCCCCGTTTCGCGACGGGGGCTTTGCCGTGCCGTCACCGAGAACGCCCAGTACGAACGCCCTGTGAACGCTCCGCGGCATGACCTCTGTGGGTTGCATATGACATGGAGGATTGGTCTTGACCAAGGGTGGGGGCCGCCCTATGGTCGCAGATAAGTGAAACAACCTTTAATAAACAAGGGCGCTAAAACGCCGCCGGAACACGGCGATTGCGGAGGACAGGGTGGGGACCACGCAGTTGGAATCGGTGCCGGAACCGAAGTACTGGCATCTCAAGACAGTGCTGAGTGAGGCACTGGACTCCGAGTTCTCCGTGGGCGAGATCCTGCCCAACGAGCGAGACCTGGCGGCCCGCTTCGGCGTCGCCCGGGCCACGCTCCGGCAGGCTCTGGAACAACTCGAACTGGAAGGCCGGCTACAGCGCCGCCGCGGAGTCGGCACGACCGTCGCGCCGCCGCGCGTGGGCGTCGCCGTCGGCACCGAGCAGCACGCCTGGCCGGGCGCCGGGGAGGACGCCTGGCAGTCCGTCGACTGCGTGCTGGCGGCTCCGCCGGCGTCCGTCGCGGACGTCCTGGAGACCGGTTCCGAGGAACTGGTCCACACCGTGCGCCGCTCCCGGGTGAGCCACGGCCAGCCGGTCGCCGCCGAACTGCTCTACATCCCGGAGTCGTCGGTGCCCGACCTCTCCGCGATAGACACTCCCTCGGCGACCGCACGCGCGCGTGCGGTACTGCGCGAGTTGCAGCGCCTCGAACTGGAGGGCCAGGACCGCGCCGTGGAACTCGGCTCGGCCCGCGCGGACGACGCCAAGGAACTGGACCGCCTCCCCGGGGCACCGGTTCTCGTCGTCACGACCCGCTTCTTCGCCGAGGGCCGCACCGCCGCGGTCTCCGTCGCGACCTACCGCGCGGACACCTGCCGCCTGACCTTCGCCGACTCCGGAGGCGTAGAAATACACCACGGCCCGGAACGCCAGGCCTCCTGACCCGGTCACAGTTCATCGCGTTGCGCCCCGGAACTTCTCCGGGGCGCAGTGCTTTTCCCGCCGGGCTCGGCAGCGCCCCGTAGGGGCGCGGGGAACTGCGCGCCCAGCCACAACGGACCCGCACCCAAAAAACAACCCCACGGCCAAGCTAGCGCCGCGTCACCGTGCCCTCCACCGCGAACAGCTGCTCCTCGACATGGTCAAGAGCCAATCGCAGCGCCCCAGTTGCCGCGGCGGCCTCCCCGAGCAACGACAGGGCAACCTTCGGCGGCCGCAGGCAATACCGCGCCAACTCCCGCCGCAACGGCTCCAGTACACCGTCCAGCCCGGCCGCCCACCCGCCCACGACGACCAGCTCCGGATCGAGCGCCAGCACCAGCGCCGCCACATCGTGCACAAGGCGCTGGATGAACCGGTCGACAGCCGCCATCGCCCGCTGGTCACCGTCCCGCGCCAGCGCGAAGACCTGCGCGACCGCCTGCTCGTCCAACGGATGCAGCGGCTTGTCCGTGGTGGAAAGCAACGTCTCCGGAGTCACGTCCCGGCCCAGCAGATGCAGCGCGCCGATCTCACCGGCCGCCCCGCGATACCCCCGGTGCAGCCGCCCCCCGATCAGCGAACCGGCACCCGGGCTCAACCCGGCCAGCACCATCACCATGTCGTCGGACTCGGTGGCCGCGCCCTTCCAGTGCTCGGCGACCGCCGCCGCGTTGGCATCGTTCTCGACCAGCACCGGGCACTTGAAGGAACGGCTCAACCGCTCGCCCAGGTGCAGCCCCGTCCACTGGGGCAGCGCGGTGCCCAGCCGTACGGTGCCGTCCGCCTCGACGATGCCCGGCGTGGCGACGCCCACCGCCCGCAGCGAGCCGCGTGCGACTCCGGCCCGGCGCAGCAGCTCGGCGACCGCGGTGCGCAGCCGCTCCAGGCGCTCGTCCGCCGAAGCCGTCTCGTCGACGTCCTTGGCGATCGCGCCGAGCACCCGGCCGTCCAGGTCGGCGAGGAGCACGGCGACGCGATGTGCGCCGATCTCCAGGCCCAGCAGATGCCCGGCCTCGGCCCGGAACCGGAACCGTCGCGCGGGCCGCCCCTGCCGCCGTACAACGCTCTCGTCGGCCGCCTTCTCGACGACCAGCCCGGCCTCGATCAGCCCCTCGACGACGCCCTCGACGGTCGGCCGGGACAGACCCGTCACCCGGGTGATCTCCGTCAGCGTGGCGCAGTCCGTGGCACGCAACGCGTGCAACACCACCGCGGAGTTGATCCTCCGCAGCAGCGAGGGGTCCCCGCCGGTCAGCCCCGCCAAGGTCTGTCCTCCCAGCTCGTGCGCGTGTTGGGCGGATCGTACTCGGCGCGGCGGACCCGGGCGAGTGCCGGGCGCCCCCGACCCGTCCGCCCCACCGAATCACCCCGGCGCCACGAACCCCGACTCGTACGCCGCGATCACCGCCTGCGTACGGTCCCGCGCCCCCAGCTTCGCCAGTACGGCGCTCACATGCGACTTCACCGTCTCGGTCCCGACGACGAGCCGGGCGGCGATCTCCGCGTTCGACAGACCCCGCGCCATCAGCCGCAGCACCTCGGCCTCACGCTCGGTCAGTTGGGCCCGCTCCATCACCGCGCGCGCCGCCCGGTTCCCGCCGTCGTCGCCGTACTCCGCGGCCAACTGCCGTACGGAGGCCGGGAACAGCAGCGACTCGCCCTCGGCCACCAGACGCACCGCGTGCACGATCTCGGCCGGCCGGGCCCGCTTCAGCAGGAACCCGTCGGCACCGGCCCGCAGCGCCTCGTACACGTACTCGTCGTTCTCGAAGGTCGTGATGACGAGGATCTTCGGCGGGTCGTCGACCGTGCGCAGCACCGCGCGCGTGGCCTCGATGCCGTCCAGAAGGGGCATCCGTACGTCCATGGCGACCACGTCCGGCCGCAGCTGCCGTACCAGCGGGATCACCGCGGCCCCGTCGGCGGCCTCCCCGACCACCTCGATGTCCGGCTGCGCCTCCAGTACGGCCCGCAGGCCCGCGCGTACGAGGGGTTCGTCATCGACCAGGAGAACGGTGACCGGCATCCGGCCAGCCTAGATCAGCCCAGCGGCAGCTCCGCGTGCACCTGCCAGTCACCCTCGTCGGGTCCGGTGTGCGCCCGGCCCCCGAGCAGCGCGGCACGCTCGCGTATGCCCCGCAGACCACTGCCCCGGCCCGGACCCGGTATCGCCGCCGTCAGCGGATTGCGGACCTCCAGATCGAGGGTGCCGTCGGCGACCCCGATACGGACCCGCACGGGCACGGAACCCGCGTGCCGCAGCACATTGGTCAGCGCCTCCTGAAGAATCCGGTAGCCCTCCCGGGAGACCGGCCCCGGCACCGTCTCCAACGGTCCGGTCACCTCCGCGTCGACCTTCGCCCCGGAGGCCCGCGCCGACTCCAGCAGCCGGTCGGCGTCCACCAGCGTCGGCCGACTGCTCACCGGCCGCTCCGCCTCCCGCAGTACGCCCAACACCCGCTCCAGGTCCTCCAGCGCGGCCCGGCCGGTCTCCTCGATGGCACCCAGCGCCCGCTCGGTGAACTCCGGGTCGCCCGCAGCCCGGGCGGCACCCGCCTGCACCACCGCCACGGTGAGCGCATGCCCGATGGAGTCGTGCAACTCCCGCGCGATGCGGTTGCGTTCCAGTAGTTGCTCGGTGCGCTCCTCCAGGGCGGCGAGCCGCTCCGCGCGCGAGGGGCCGAGCAGCTTCCGGGCCAGGAGCGTGGCCAACTTGCCCAGGCCGACGACGACGGCGTACAAGGCGATCAGGGGGAGGGGCGCCAGCAAGGCGTACCAGCCGTGCGGTGCCGCCTCCTTGAGAACCCATACGTCATCGGGCACGCGCCCGCGTGCGGTCTCGATCAGTTCGAAGGCGATGATCGGCAGCCAAACGCAGGCGCCCGCGGTCACCCAGCCCAGCAGTATGCGCATCTCCAGCCACAGCAAGGTGCGGCCCCGGTCCCGCCAGCTCGCCGACGGCGCCACCGAGATCCCCGAGTCCTGCTTGCCTGGCGTCAGCAGCAACTGCGCCTGCACCCCCTCGCCGATCCGCACGGCCGGGATCAGGCCGACCGGGATGAGCGCCAATGCGGGTGCGTACGGAGTCTCCGGGCTGACGAAGATCCACACACTGGTGAGCAGCATCGGCACCCAGAGGTGCAGTAGACGCGTATACGTCGTCCCCCGGAGCAGCGGGCGCAGGAAGCGGGCCATCCCGACATCGTGACAGCCGGCACTGACAATCGGCCTCCCCCGGGCGGGGGAGACGATCTCCACCGGCGGGGGAGGACCCAACCCCCTTGAACGGCCAGGCTGTTGGCCATGACCAGCATCGACGTACGAGACCTCACCAAGGAGTACGGCACCCGGCGGGCCGTGGACCACGTCACCTTCAACGTCCGCCCCGGCAAGGTCACCGGCTTCCTCGGCCCCAACGGCGCCGGAAAGTCCACCACCATGCGCCTCGTCCTCGGCCTCGACCGGCCCACCTCCGGCACCGCCACCATCGGAGACCGGCCCTACGCCGCGCTCACCGAGCCGCTGCGCCACGTGGGCGCCCTGCTCGACGCGCAGGCCGCGCACGGCTCCCGTACCGCTCGCGACCATCTGCGCGCCCTGGCGGCGAGCAACCGCATCCCGGCCGCCCGGGTCGACGCGGTGCTGGAGGAGACGGGACTCGCGTCGGTCGCACGTCGCCGGGTGAAGACGTACTCCCTGGGCATGCGCCAGCGGCTGGGCATCGCCGGTGCCCTCCTGGGCGACCCCGAGGTCGTTCTGCTGGACGAGCCGTCGAACGGCCTCGACCCCGAAGGCATCGTCTGGATCCGGGAGTTGCTGCGCCGGCTGGCGGCGGAGGGCCGCACGGTCCTGGTCTCCAGCCACCTGATGAACGAGACCGCCTCCTTCGCCGACCACCTCGTGGTCCTCGGTCGCGGCAGGCTCCTCGCCGACACCCCGATGCGGGACTTCATCGACGCGCGCGTGCAACCCCACGTACGCATCCGTACGACGGACGCCGGCGCCCTCAAGAGCACACTCGCCGGGCACGGTCTCGATCCCGTGGAGCAGGAGGACGGGCACTGGACCGTGACGCACGCACGCGTGGACGAGATCGGCACCCTGTTGTCCGCGGCGGGCGTACCGATCCTCGAACTGACCTCCACCGAGGGCACGTTGGAACAGGCCTACCTCGATCTGACCGCCACCGAGACCGAGTTCACCGCACCGCACCAGGAGGCCTGACCATGGCATTCACGCCCGTGTTCCACTCCGAGTGGATCAAGATCCGAACCCTCCGCTCCCAGGTCGCGGCCCTCGCCATGATGCTCGCGGTGACGGCGCTCTTCTCCGCACTCGCCTCCTCCGACACCGGCGGCGACGACTTCGACCCGCTGTTCGCGGTCTTCTTCGGCGTGGCCTTCGGCCAGATCGCGGCGATCGCTTTCGGCACGACCGCCGTGTCCTCCGAGTTCCAGGGCGGAGCGCTACGGCAGTCGCTGGCCGCGGTACCGCACCGGGGACGCTGGTTCGCGGCCAAGGCGACCGCCATCGCCGTACCCGTGTTCGCCGTCGGCCTGGTCACCGGCGTGGTGACACTGGCGGTCGGCAAGGTGGTGCTGGGCGCCGAGGCCGACGGGCTCGGCTGGGCGGAGCAGGTGCGCGGTGTGGTCGGCTGTGCCGTCTACCTCACGCTGATGGCGCTGCTCGCGGCCGGTCTCACGGCGGTGCTGCGCAGCGGAGTGGCGACGCTGAGCATCGTCATACCGTTCCTGCTCATTGTGTCCTTCGTGGTCGGCGACGCGTCGAGCGACCTCGCGGACCTCCTGCCCGACCGGGCCGGCCAGGTGGCGCTCCACCAGACCTGGGCCGGGTCGATGGGGCCGTGGACCGGGCTCGGGGTGACGGCGCTGTGGACCGTGGCCGCGTTGGCGGCGGGGGCGTGGAGTGTCCGGCGCCGGGACGCCTGATCTCGGAAGTGCCGGAACGTCTGCCCCCGTGCGGGGCCTGACGCCCCGCCCATTGTCAGTGGGAGCCGGTTCACTGGAGGCATGAACATCACGCACTCGCTGACGACGATCGACCTGCTGTGCACCCGGGACTTCCCCGCGGAGCACGGCAGGACGGACGTGGGCATGGGAGGACCCGGCTATCACATCGCCGAATTACAGACGAGCGGCGACTTCTGGGAGGACGACGGAACGGAGCGGGAGGAGACCGAGGCGCAGTACGAGATCGACCGGGACGGACTCGGCGAGCGGCTGCTCGAGCGATGGGGAGCGCTCCGTGCCATCAGTCTGGAGAGCGCGTTCGAGCGGTCGCAGGACGGCGAGGACATACCGGAGCCCTGGGCCTCGCTCAGCGTGCACGTCCCGGACGTACACCTGTGGAAGTCGCCGCAGACCGGCCGGTGGATCGCCCTCGGCGTATCCCAGTGGGACAAGGAACTCCCGTTCCAACTCCTGGCGGTCGTAACGGAGATGGACCCACCGTGAGGATCTAGTCCTGCGCGGCGACCCGCAGCCGCCCGAACTCCTCGGCCATCGTCGCCGCCGTCCAATGCGCGTTCAGCCCGCTCGGGTTGGGCAGTACCCACACGCGCGTGTCCCCGAACGTCCGCTCCTGCGGCCCGACTTGGGCCTTGCGGTCGTCAAAAGCAGCCCGGTAGGCGGTAACGCCCAGCACCGCGAGCCACCGCGGCTTCCACCCCGTCAGCTTCGACGCGAGGAGTTGGCCGCCCTCGCGGTACTCCTCCGGGCCCAACTCGTCGGCCCGAGCCGTCGCCCGTGCCACCACGTTCGTGATGCCGAGCCCGTACGACAGCAACTCCCCTTGTTCCGCGGGCTTCATGAGCCTCGGGGTGAAACCGGAGAGATGCAGTACCGGCCAGAAGCGGTTGCCGGGACGGGCGAAGTGGTGGCCCGTGGCCGCCGTCATCAGACCGGGGTTGATGCCGCAGAACAGCACGGCGAGGCCGTCCGCGACGACGTCCGGTACGAGACGGTCGCGGGCGGCCTCCAGCTCGGCCTGGGTGAAGCGGGTCAGAGGATCGCCCCCGGGGTGTAACCCGCGGCCTCCGGGTGCTGCTTCGCGAGCTCCTCGACACGGGCGACGACGACGGCGACCTGGTCGGCGGCGGCACCCGTGAAGGACAGCTTGTCGGCCATCAGCGCGTCCAACTGGGCGCGGTCGAGCGGGATGCGCTCGTCGGCGGCGAGCTTGTCCAGCAGTTCGTTGCGCTCGGCGCCCTGCTCGCGCATCGCCAGCGCGGAGGCGACGGCGTTCTCCTTGATGGCCTCGTGCGCGACCTCGCGGCCGACACCCGCGCGGACCGCGGCCATCAGCACCTTGGTCGTTGCTAGGAACGGCAGATAGCGGTCCAGCTCGCGCGCCACGACGGCCGGGAACGCGCCGAACTCGTCGAGCACGGTCAGGAACGTCTCCAGCAGACCGTCGAGCGCGAAGAACGCGTCGGGGAGGGCCACCCGGCGCACGACCGAGCACGAGACATCGCCCTCGTTCCACTGGTCGCCCGCCAGCTCGCCGGTCATCGACGCGTAGCCGCGCAGGATGACCATGAGGCCGTTGACGCGCTCGCAGGAGCGGGTGTTCATCTTGTGCGGCATCGCGGAGGAACCGACCTGGCCGGGCTTGAAGCCCTCGGTGACCAGCTCGTGCCCGGCCATCAGCCGGATCGTCTTCGCCAGCGAGGAGGGCGCCGCCGCGACCTGCACCAGCGCGGTCACGACCTCGTAGTCCAGCGAGCGCGGGTAGACCTGGCCGACCGAGGTGAACGCCTGCGAGAAGCCCAGGTGGGAGGCGATCCGCTGCTCCAGCTCCGCGAGCTTCGCCGCGTCACCGCCGAGCAGGTCGAGCATGTCCTGCGCGGTGCCCACCGGGCCCTTGATGCCACGCAGCGGGTAACGGCCGAGCAGCTCTTCCACCCGGCCGTAAGCCACGAGCAGCTCGTCGGCGGCGGTCGCGAAACGCTTGCCGAGGGTCGTGGCCTGCGCGGCCACGTTGTGCGAGCGGCCGGCCATGACCAGCTCGCCGTACTCACCGGCCAGCTTGCCGAGACGCGCGAGGACGGCCACCGTACGGTCGCGCATCAGCTCAAGCGAGAGCCGGATCTGCAACTGCTCGACGTTCTCCGTCAGATCGCGGGACGTCATGCCCTTGTGCACCTGCTCGTGCCCGGCGAGGTCGTTGAACTCCTCGATCCGCGCCTTCACATCGTGCCGCGTGACCTTCTCACGCTCGGCGATCGAGGCCAGGTCGACCTGGTCGAGCACACGCTCGTAGTCCGCGATCGCCGCGTCCGGCACCTCGATCCCGAGGTCCTTCTGGGCCCGCAGCACAGCGAGCCAGAGTTGCCGCTCCAGCTTCACCTTCTGCTCGGGAGACCAGAGCGTGGCGAGCTCGGTGGAGGCGTAACGTCCGGCGAGGACGTTCGGGATGCGGGGCTTGGCGGGAGCGGAAGTCACGTGTACGGAGTTTACCCGGCGTCCTTGAGGGGTCCGGACCGTCCGTTCAGCCGAGGGTTCCCAGGTCAAAGACTCTCCGGGCAGAGGGCCGCGCGATGTGTGTGATCGCGAGCCGGGTGTGAGAGATCGACCGTAGCGGTCGGGCCTCGCCGGCATCGGTCCCGGGACCGCGGATCCGCCTCCAACCCGATTGGGTGATTACCCCCAGTAGGCGGCAACCGCACGCTGCCTTTACAAGTCACACACCTCGCATTCATCAGCGAGGACCTCAGGGGGACACATGAGCAACCAGCCGCCCTACCCGCCACAGCAGCCCGGATGGGGCAACGGTCAACAGCCTTACGGACAGCCCCCGTTCCAGCCGCAGCCCCCGAAGAAGCGCTCCGTCGGAAAGATCGTCGGCCTCGGCTGTCTCGGCATCGTCGGTCTGTTCGTCGTCATCGTCATCGCCGTCGTCGCCATCGGAGGCGGCAACAGCAACAACGACTCCAGCGGCAGCGGCGACTCGAAGAGCGCGGCGCCCGCGGGCAAGAGCTCCGACAAGGCCGGTGCCGACACGAAGAAGAACGACACCACGAAGGACGACACCGACGGCAAGGTCGTCTTCAAGGTGTGGGGCACCGCCCCCGCCGGCGCCCTCGGCGGTCTCGACATCGGCTACGGCTCCGACTCGGACACGCGAAAGGGCACGTTCAAGGACGGCAGGTTCGAGGCGACGCTGACCCTCGACAAGAACGCCCTGTACTACGACGTGCACGCCCAGCTCCAGGGCTCCGGAGACATCACCTGCTCGGTCACCGCGGACGGAAAGACGAAGAAGGGCCACGCGTCCGGCGGCTACAACATCTGCAACGCGCAGCTGACCAGCAACTTCACCGGGGCTTGGTCGTAGCCCTGGTCAGCGGGCGCGGGGGCGTTCACGCCTGAACACGAACGGAACGACCATCCCTGGGGGGACCATGACCGACAGCAGCGTGCCGCCGATGCCGCCAATGCCACCTGTGCCACCTGTGCCGCCGAACGATCCGTCGCCACCGGCGAAGAAGCCGCGCACCAACCTGGTCATCCTCGGCTCGGCCGTCGCCGTCATCGCCGCCGTGGTGGCGACCGGCGTCGTGGTCGTGCAGTCCAGACCCGACGGAAGCAAGCCGACCGCCTTCGCCAAGCCGAACACACAGGACGAGGGCGCCGTCACCGCGGAGGAGCCGGATCCGGCTCCGTCGTACAGCGAGGTCGACGCCGACAGTTTCGCGATCGGACTGAAGACCACCGCGCGGCACTGCTTCGGGTCGGCGGGCTGCAACGTGACGGTCGAGCCGGACCTGACCTATCTGGGAGACAGCGAGGGGATCGATCCCGACGCCGTGTACGAGATCACCTACGAGATCCAGGGCGATGAATCCGGCCCGGTCATCGAGACGGCCGAACTGTCTCACGAGACGAGCCTGAACTACACGCCGTCCGTGCTCAGCACTGCTTCCGCGGGCACGGAGGTGTCCGCGGAGATCACGGACGTCTCGGTTCAGGGGGTATGAGGCGCGCAGGTCGGGAGTGCGGCGGCCTCGCTCCTGGGGGATCCCGGGACGGGGGCCGTCATCAGCCCCAGGTCATCGTCGGGATCCCCCCCACACGCACATACAGACACAGACGCAGGACCCACATCACGCCCCGCGATCCCCACCGTCGGCGAGCTCAGCCAGCACCCCCGCGTGACAGACCAGCGGCGCACACCAACAAGCCAGCACCCGTCCTCGCAGGGCCGGCACCAGGTCCAGCAGGTACGGCCGCTCCAGCAGATACGCCCGGTACATCGCCATCACCTCCGCGCGCGTGCCGTCCCGGCGGCGCGTGGGGGTGTCGTAGGCGAAGGGGTTGTGGAGCGGGTGGCGGGGGAGGTCCCAGCCGCCGAGGGTCCAGCGGCGGCCTACGTAGATGATCTCCTTCGGGGCCCGTTCCAGGCGGGAGCCGTACTCGTGGATGTGGCCCCTGACGTTGGTCACCCGCGTGGTCATGGGGAGTTACGCCGCCGGGCCCTCGTAGGGCAGCAGGTCCGGGCGCTTGGGGGAGAGGCCGTCGCCCGAGGAGCGGCCGGTCAGGCGGCGGCCGATCCAGGGGAGGAGGTACTGGCGGGTGAAGCGGGCGTCCTCGACGCGGCGGGCGGTCCAGTTCGGGGGCGGGGTCGGTGGCATCGGGGTGCGCCAGTCAGGGTCCTCCGCCTCGTAGCCGAGGGTCTGCCAGACCGCCTCGGCGACGCGACGGTGGCCCTCATCCGTGAGGTGGAGACGATCGACGTCCCACGCGCGCGGGTCGCCGAGCGAGGGAGCACCGTACAGGTCGACGACCAGGGCGCCGTGGCGGGCGGCGAGGTCGTCGACGCAGGCGAAGAGTTCCTCCATGCGGGGGCGGAAGCGCGCCAGGACCGGGCCCTGGCGGCCGGGGCTGCGCATCAGCACCAGGTGCTTGCAGGCCGGGGTGAGGCGTTCGACGGCCTCTTCCAGGAGAGCGCGGACGCGGCCCATGTCGCACTTGGGGCGCAGGGTGTCGTTCAGGCCGCCCACCAGCGTGATCACATCGGGCTGCATGGCGGCCGCCGGGCCGACCTGCTCCTCGACGATCTGCGCGATCAGCTTGCCGCGCACGGCGAGGTTGGCGTACCGGAAGCCGGGAGCCCGGGCGGCCATCCGGCCGGCGAGGATATCGGCCCAGCCCCGGTAGGTGCCGTCCGGGAGCAGGTCCGACATGCCCTCGGTGAAGGAGTCGCCGATCGCGACAAGGCTGGTGTGTGTGGGGTTCGTCTGCATGGCGACGAAAATGATATCCCGCGTCCATACCCACCGGTAGGTGGGCCTTCACAGGCCTCCGGTCACGCCCGCCTGGCCGCCATCAGCGCCCGCCGGTCCTCCAGGCCGCGTCCGCCTGTCCGGCCGCCAGCACCTACCTGGCCTCCGACCGAGCTCGCCCTCCGCCAGCGCCCGCCCGGCCTCCAAGCCGCGCCCACTTGGCCCCGAAGCACGCTCGCCTGGCCGCCCACTGGTACCCGCCCGGCTTCCACCGGCACTCGCCCGGCCTCAGCCGGTACCCTCCCCGGCGCCCTACGCCCGCTGCCCGAACAGTTCCCGCAGCACGTCCTCCATGGTCACAAGACCGGTCAGTCGCCCCTCCTCATCCAGCACCGCCGCGAGATGCGTACGGCTGCTGCGCATCGCGGTGAGGACGTCGTCCATCGGGGTGTCCTCCTTCACGTTCGCGATGGACCGCATGTCCTCGACCTTGAACGGCTCGTTGCGCGGCGAGGCGTCCAGTGCGTCCTTGACGTGCAGGTAGCCGATGATCCGGCGCTCGCCGTCCACCACGGGGAAGCGGGAGAAGCCGGACTCGGCCGACAGCACCTCCAGCTCGGCCGGGGTGATGCCGTCGACTACGTAGTCGACGCGTTCGAGGGGGAGTACGACGTCCCGCACGGGCCGTCTGCCCAGCTCCAGCGCGTCGTTGAGCCGCTCCAGGGCCCGTTCGTCGATCAGCCCCGCCTCTCCGGAGTCCCGTACGATCCGGGCGAGTTCGGCGTCCGAGAAGGACGCCGTCACCTCGTCCTTGACCTCGACCCGCATCAGCTTGAGCAGCGTGTTGGCGAACGCGTTGATCGTGAAGATCACCGGACGCAGCGCCCGGGACAGCGTCACCAGCGGCGGTCCGAGGACCAGCGCGCTGCGGACCGGCTCGGCCAGGGCGATGTTCTTCGGCACCATCTCGCCGAGCAGCATGTGCAGATAGGTCGCCGCGGCGAGCGCGATCACGAAGGACACCGCGTGCCCCGCGCCCTCCGGCACGCCGACCGCGTGGAACACCGGTTCCAGCAGATGCGCGATCGCCGGTTCCGCGACGATGCCGAGCACCAGCGTGCACAGCGTGATGCCGAGCTGGGCCGCGGCCATCAGCGCCGACACGTGCTGCAGACCCCACAGCACGCTCTTGGCCCGCCGGTCGCCGTCCTCGGCGTACGGCTCGATCTGGCTGCGGCGCACCGAGATCAACGCGAACTCGGCGGCCACGAAGAAGGCGTTGACGACCAGCGTCGCCAACCCGATCAGCAGTTGTACGGCGGTCACAGCTCCCCCTTCGCGGAGTCGGAACCGGATCCGGAATCCGAGCCGGAACCGGAGTCGTCGAGCGGCGCGTGCAGCAGCAGCCGCGCGGCCCGCCGGCCGGACGCGTCCACCACGTCGATCCGCCACCCGGCGACCTCGACGACGTCACCGACCTCCGGAATCCGCCCCAGCTCATTGGCAGCCAGACCGGCCAGCGTCTCGTACGGTCCCTCCGGCGCCCGCAGTCCCACGCGCGCGAGCTGGTCCATACGGGCGGCGCCGTCCGCCGAGTAGAGCGTGCGACCGTCGTCGTCCGCCCCGGCCGGGGCCAGGTCGGGCGTCTCGTGCGGATCGTGCTCGTCCCGCACCTCTCCCACGACCTCCTCGACGATGTCCTCCAGGGTCGCGACCCCCGCCGTACCGCCGTACTCGTCGATGACGACGGCCATCGTGCGCTTGCCGGACAGCCGGTCCAGGAGGCGGTCCACGGTCAGGGACTCCGGGACGAGGAGGGGTTCGCGCATCACCTCGGAGAGGGGGAAGCGGGGGCGGCGGTCCGCCGGAACCGCCAACACGTCCTTGATGTGGACCGTGCCGACGACCTCGTCCAGGTTGCCGCGGAAGACCGGGAACCGGGACAGCCCGGTGGCCCGGGTCGCGTTGGCCACGTCCTCGCAGGTCGCCTGGGCGTCGAGGGCGACGACCTGGACGCGGGGCGTCATCACGTTCTCCGCGGTGAGGTCGGCGAGGTTGAGCGTCCGTACGAACAGCTCGGCGGTGTCCGGCTCCAGGGCGCCCTCCCTGGCGGAGTGCCGGGCCAGCGCGGCCAGCTCCTGCGGCCCGCGCGCGGAGGCCAGCTCCTCGGCGGGCTCCAGGCCGAAGGCCCGCACCACGTGGTTGGCCGTGTTGTTCAGATGGCTGATGAACGGGCGGAACGCGGCACTGAACCAGCGCTGCGCGTTCCCCACCCGCTTCGCCACGCTGAGCGGCGACGAGATCGCCCAGTTCTTCGGCACCAGCTCGCCGACGACCATCAGGAACACCGTCGACAGCGCCGTACCCAGCACCAGCGCGACGGACTTCGACGCGGAGTGCGAGATGCCCAGCGATTCGAGCGGGCCCGCGATCAGCGCGGCGATCGACGGCTCGGAGAGCATGCCGACGACCAGATTGGTGACGGTGATGCCGAGCTGCGCCCCGGAGAGCTGGAACGTCAGATTCCGTACGGCCTTCAGGGCGCCCGCGGCGCCCCGCTCGCCGCGCTCGACCGCGCGCTCCAGCTCACCGCGCTCGACGGTGGTCAGCGAGAACTCGGCCGCGACGAAGGCACCACAGGCGAGCGAGAGCAGGATCGCCACCAGGAGCAGGAGCACTTCGGTCATCGGGTCACCTCCGTCCCATGATCGGACAGGGCAGGGAGGTTCGCGCGATGTCGCGTACTGGGAGGCTCGCCCATGGGCGGACGTTCACACCTTTCGAGGAGGTCGATGCCGAAGTGCCGTGCTGTCCGCCAATAGTAAAGGATGAGCAAAGCGATCAGGTGGTGAAGTGTTTCACCCAGCGCCGCCAGTGCTCCTCGGGTGCGTACCCCGCCGCGCGCCACGCATGCCGGCCCGTCTCGTTGCGCTCCAGCACCATCGCGTCGCCGCGACGCCCGCCCAGCGCCACGAACCGCTCCTCGGCCGCCGCGAGCAGCGCCGAGCCGATGCCCTGCCGGCGATGCTCCGGGTGCACGGCCAGCCGGTAGAGGTGGCAGCGCCAGCCGTCGAAACCGGCGATCACGGACCCGACGAGCCGCCCGTCACGTTCCGCCAGGATCAGCGCGTCGGGGTCCCTGGTGATGAGCCGGGCCACGCCGTCGCGGTCGTCGCTGATGCTCGTGCCTTCGGCGGCCTCGCGCCAGAAGGCCAGGACGGCGTCGATGTCGGAGAGGGCCGCGCTACGGACAGGAAGATCACTCATGGGGCGAGCCAAGCAGAGGGACGGCGGGCGTGGCGAGTGGGTTTCGGCGCAGTTCCGCGGCCACCGGCGCGAACGCCTCCATGTACGGCTCCAGCACCGTGAGATACGAGAAGCCGTACCGGTCGCGCAGCGCGCGCAGCTTCGCGGTGATCTCGTCCAGGGTGCCGACGAGCATGACGGGCAGGTCCAGCACCCGCTCCAGGGTCAGGTCCGGTCGGCGGTCCAGCAGGGGCCGGAGTGCGCTCGCGGGGTCGTCGGTCACGGCCACCACCTGGATCAGGAGGTTGAGTTCGGCGGGCTCGTCGCGGTCGGCCGCGAACTCCCGGTACTGGGCGACCCGTTGGCCGAACTCGGCGGCGTCGACCGGCGCGAGCTTGCCCGTCGTGCTGCCCGGTTCCAGGCTCGCGCCCGCGAACGCCGCGATGTCCGCGTGCTCGGCGGTCAGGCGCAGCATGCGGTCGCCGTTGCCGCCGAGGAGGAGCGGTACCCGGCAGTTCGCTGCGTCCAGCAGGCGCCCCAACTCCTCGATGGTGCGCCGCAGATGGTCGACGCGCTCGCCCGGCGAACCGAAGGGCAGCCCCGCCGTGTCGTGCTCCGCCTGTACGTAGCCGGTGCCGAGGCCGAGTTCGAGGCGTCCGCCGGTCAGATCGTGGGTCGTCGTCACCTCGCGGGCCAGCAGAGTCGGGTTCCAGAAGCCCGCGTTGAGCACGAACGTGCCCACCTGTGGCCGTACGGTCGCGTCAGCCGCCGCGACCAACGCCGGGAACGGCGCGACCATGCCGAGGTGGTCCGGGACGAGGAGCACGTCGTAGCCGAGTTCCTCGGCCCGTCGGCATCTCGCGCGCCACTCGTCGGCGGGTGCGGACGTGAGCAGGCTGGCCCCGAAGCGGAACGGGCGCGGCATGAACTCTCCTCGCAGGCAGGTGACCTGACCGAGCGCCACGTGGTGTGAGCTGCTGGCGCGATTCCATCACTCGTGCGCGATCGCCGCCAGCACGTTCATCCGCGACGCGCGCAGCGCGGGCAGCAGGGCCGCCACGATGCCGACCACCGCCGAGCCGATCACCACCGCGACGATCGTGGTCCACGGAATCGCGAGCGCCTCCATGCCCTGGAGCGCCAGGACTTGTTGTGCGCACACGCCCCACACCAGGCCGAGACCGAGTCCCAGCACCGCGCCGAACACCGCGATCACCACCGACTCCAGCCGGATCATCCGCCGCAGTTGGCGCCGCCCGAGTCCGATCGCGCGCAGCAGGCCGATCTCGCGGGTGCGCTCCACGACCGACAGGGCAAGGGTGTTGACCACGCCGAGCACCGCGATGACGATGGCCAGCCCGAGCAGCGCGTACACGAGATAGAGCAGGACGGCGATCTGGTCGTGGACGAGCTTCTTGTAGTCGGCCTGGTCGCGGACCTGGACCTGCGGATAGGGCTTCAGCGTCGTCTCCAGCGCCTTGCGGAGCTGGTCGGCGCCGGTGCCGGACGCGGCGTTCACGTACAGCGAGGAGTCCTGGCCGTTCGGGACGTACTTCTCGACCGTGGCGATCCCGAAGAACAGCCCGCCCTGCGTCCCGAACCCGCCCGAGGAACCCTGGTCGCTCAGGGCACCCACCGTCAGCTTCGTGGTGCGGCCGCCCGGGAACTCGACGGGGAGCACACTGCCGATCCGTACACCGTGCTTCTTCGCGAAGTCGGCCTCCATCGCGAGGTGTCCGGCGGCGAGCGCCGAACTCGTGCCGCCCTGCGCGTACTTGATGTGGGCGACATCGTCGAGCGGGGTGTCGTAGCCGGCCGCCGTCGTCTCCACCCGCTTGCCGTCCGGCAGTCGGACCGCGAGGGGTGCGAAGCGGGCCCGTACGACGAGACCGACGCCCTCGGTGGCGCGCACCTGGTCCGTGACCTCCTTGGAGAACGGCAGGAAGTTGCCGTTCTGGATCACGAAGTCGGCGCCCAGGGTCTTGTCGATCTGCTGGTCGAAGGACTTGGACATGGACGCGCTCGCCACCGACATCCCGCCGACCAGGGCGAGCCCCACCATCAGGGCCGCCGCGGTGGCGCCCGTACGGCGCGGGTTGCGCAGGGCGTTGCGCTGGCTCATCCGGCCGACCGAGCCGAACAGGGCCGGGAAGGCGCCGCCCAGCACCCGGATCATCGGGCGGACCAGAAGCGGGCCCGCGATGACGGTCGCGATCAGGGTGAGGACGATCCCGAGGCCCAGGAGGGAGGAGGACGAGGCCGTGCTCGTCGCGGCGGCGCAGCCCGCCAGCGCGGCGACACCGATCGCCCCGACGATCGATCCCACGACCGCGCGCACCTTCAACGGCCGCCCCACGCCCGCGACTTCGGCGTCCGCGAGAGCCGCCATGGGGGAGACGGTCGCAGCACGCCGGGCCGGGAGGTACGCGGCGACGAAGGTGACGCCGACCCCAACCACGTACGCCGCCACGGGAGTCGGCCAACCGACCACCATCTCCGTGGTCTTGAGGTTCATGCCGAACGCGGTCATCAGCTTGATCAGCCCGGCCGCGAGCCCGATCCCCGCCGCCAGCCCGACAGTTGACCCGACCAGCCCGAGCAGCAGCGCCTCGGTGAGCACCGACCGCCGCACCTGCTTGCGGTCCGCGCCCAGGGCACGCAACAGGCCCAGTTCGCGGGTGCGTTGGGCGATCAGCATCGAGAACGTGTTGACAATCAGGAAGACGCCGACCAGGACCGCGATACCGGCGAAGCCCAGCATCACGTACTTGATGACGTCGAGGAAGCCGCCCAGATCGGCGGCTGCCGACTTCGCCTGTTCGTCGGCGGTCTTGATGTCGTACGTACCGGAAGAGCCGATCGCGGCGGCCACCCGCTGCTTGAGTACGGCGTCGTCGACACCCTTCGCCGCGCCCACCGAGATGCTCGTGGCGCGGTCGGGCGCGCCGAGCAGCTGGTCCTTCGCGGTGGCGGGGTCGAGGAAGACCAGCGCGGCACCCGGGTTGGTGGTGGTGAAGGTGGCGATGCCGACGATCTGGACCTTGAAGCTGCCGGGCTGTGCCTGCACGGTCAGGGTGTCGCCGATCCGCACGTGCTTGTTGTCGGCGGTGTCCGCGTCGAGGAGGGCCTCGCTGGCACCCTGCGGGGCGTGCCCCGAGGTCAGTTTCACCGGGCTGCGGTCGGTGAGGTACCAGTCGGTGGCGATGGTGGGCGCGCCCGTGGTGGGGCCGACCGACTTGTTCTTGCTGTCGACGACCACGATGTTCTCGACGGACACGTCCGCGTGGGTCGAGGCGACCCCGGCCACCTTCGCCACCTGCCCGGCGAGCGCGGCGGGCACCGTCTCGGTCGCGCCGGTGGGCACCGAGGACTTGAGGTCCTGCTTCGGCTCGACGGTCACGTCGGCGGACGTGGACGCGAACAGCCGGTCGAAGGTGCGGGTCACCGTGTCGGAGAAGATCAGGCTGCCGGCCACGAACGCCACGGACAGCACGACGGCGAGCGCCGAGAGCAGCAGCCGTCCCTTGTGCGCGAGGAAGCTCCGGAGGGTCGCCTTCAGCACGGGTCAGTCCTTGTCGAGGGTTACGTCGGGTGTGTTGGGTGTACCGGGTGTACCGGGTGCGTCGGTCGTGCCTTTGGAGGGGCCTTCGAACTTGGTGCGGGCGAGGTCGAACCTCTTCATCCGCTCCAGCACCCCCTCCGCCGTAGGCCTCTCCATCTCGTCCACGATCCGCCCGTCCCCGAGGAAGAGCACCAGGTCGGAGTGGGCGGCGGCGCCCGGGTCGTGGCTGACCATGACCACGGTCTGCCCGAGGTCGTCGACGGCGTCGCGCAGGAAGCCGAGGACCTCCAGACCGGCCCGCGAGTCGAGGTTGCCGGTCGGCTCGTCCGCGAAGATCAGCTCGGGGCGGGAGGCCAGCGCCCGCGCGCACGCCACGCGCTGCTGCTGGCCCCCTGAGAGCTGGGACGGCCGGTGCTTGAGCCGGTCGCGCAGCCCGAGCGTGTCGATGACCTGGTCCAGCCACTTCTGGTCCGGTTTCTGGCCGGCGATGTCCATGGGCAGCGTGATGTTCTCGGCCGCGTTGAGGGTCGGGATGAGGTTGAACGACTGGAACATGAACCCGATCCGGTCCCGGCGCAGCCGGGTCAGCTCGCGGTCCTTCAGCCCCGTGATCTCGGTGTCGCCGAGCCACACCTGTCCGGCCGAAACGGTGTCGAGCCCCGCCAGGCAGTGCATCAGCGTGGACTTCCCGGAGCCGGACGGGCCCATGACCGCGGTGAAACGGCCGCGCGCGATGTCCACGTCCACCGAGTCCAGGGCGAGCACGGCCGTCTCGCCCGAACCGTAGGCCTTGGTCAGAGCGCGGGCGCGGGCCGCGATCCCGCCGGCCGAGGCCTGGCCTGGAGCGTGCTCCGCAGCAGATATGGACAAGACAGCCCCCTCGGATTCCCGCACTGGTGGACGTGCCGACTCCGTACTCCGGGCCGAGCCTAGTGTGACGCGCCACACACCCGATATCCCCCGTGCGACCGAGGTGGTCTCCACCCCAGGTCGGGCCCCCGATACCGATGTAAGGGGCACTCTCCACCCGGCCGCCACCCGCTGGACAAGCACTTGCCGGTGCTAGCAATCCGGCGCTAGCGTCTAGGTATGGCGAAGACCCAGCTGAACGTACGCGTGGACGAGGGCACCGCCCGCGCGGCCCGTGAACGTGCCCTGGCCCGCGGGATGAGCGTCAACCGGTACATAGAAGAGCTGGTCAGACAGGACACCGGGGAGGTCGGCCACACCTTCGTCGAGGCCGCCGCCGACTTCATGAAGCAGTACGAGTCCGTCTTCGCCGACGAGTTCGGCGCCGACGGGGCGAGCACCCGCGAAGGTCGCCGCTGATCCCTTGAACAACCTCAGGATCGATCTCGCCTGGCTGCTGATGCTCGCCGAACACAACACACCCGGAGACCCCCAGGTCACCGACTGGGGCGCGCTCGTCGCCGCCGTCGCGCGCCACCAGGCCGACATATTCGACGTCCCGGTCTACGACAGCCCGTACGCGCGCGCCGCCGCCTTGCTTCAACTCCTCATCCACGTCCCCGCGTTGGAGCGCTCGAACGCCCTCTTCGCCTCCGCCGTCGCGTACGCCTACCTCGTCGCCAGCGGTCTGAAGGTCGTCACCTCGCCCGAACAGGTCCGCGATCTGGCCCGGTTGGTCAAGAGCGGCGAGGCGTCGGTCGACGACATCGCGAACGAGCTGCGCCAGTGGAGCCTGTGATCGCGGTGATCACTCCGGTGCGTCAGGGCGCCACGCGGTGCCCAGGACGCAGTACGAGCTCGGCAGCGTAGGTCCCTTCTCCGGGATCAACACCCGCCGGTAGGGCCCGAGTTCGAACCCCGCGTCGCGCAGCGCGGCGACCGGGTCGCGGGCCAGATGACAGCCGCCGTTCAGCGGCGGCCACAGCGTGCGGTCCAGGGCGCGCTGGGTGAACGCCATCGCGGGCCCGCCGCCCTTGCCGTGCTCGAAGAACCGTACGACGCCGCCGGGCCGCAGCACCCGACGTACCTCCGCGAGCGCCCGCGGTACGTCGCGCACGCTGCACAGCACCAGCGAGAGGACGACCGCGTCGAAGGCCTCGCTCTTCACGGGCAGCTTCTCCGCCGCGCCCGGCACGACGTCGACGGGCACCTCGGAGCGGAGCGCGGACTCCACGGCCAGCTGCCGCAGGGTCCGCTCGGGCTCGATCGCGACGACCTCCGAGACGGCGCCCGGATAGTGCGCGAAGTTCAGGCCGTTCCCGGCCCCGATCTCGATCACCCGCCCGGAGAGCCCGGCGAGCAGCCGGTCCCGCATCCCGGCCAGGCCGAGCTTCGACTCGGCGGTCACGCTGAAACGGGCGTAGTAACGGGCGAACAGCGGGTGGTGGACGACGTCCCGCGGCACAGCGCCGACTGTGCCGGAGCCTACGGACCGTAGCGGCATGGCGACCTCCCGGACCGGACCGGGCCGAAACCGGTCCCTACCGGGATTGTCCCCCCTGCCGCCCTTGACCACCCCCGCTGCTGCCCCGAGCCGGTCAGGAGATGAAGTCCCGCACCTGCTCGTAGACGCCGTAGTCGTCGTTCATGTCGGTGTGCGAGATGCACCCGACGTCGACGTTGGTCGCGCCGCTCAGCTCGGCCGAGGTGTCCGGGTTGATCGCCTCGTCGCAGTCCGACCAGTAGGCCGCGTACGACACGCTGCCGGGCGTCTCGTCACCGGAGTTGAGCGCGGTGAGGAAGGAACTCCCGGTCTGCATCTCCTTGCAGGAGGTGTACAGCCAGCCGCAGAGCGAGGCGATGCTCGTCCCGTGGTTCACCCCGGCGACCGACACGAAGTCGTCGACGTACGAGGTCCCGCCGAGGTTCTTGAGGTAGTAGCGGCTGTTGAGCGCACCCATGGAGTGGACCACCAGGTCGACCTTCGAGGCGCCGGTGCTGGAGAGGACCGACTGGATGTAGGTCGACAGCGCTGAAGCGGTCGTGACGTTCGACTTCGTCCAGTCGTACGAGATCGCGTACAGCTCGGAGGATGAGTAACCGTCCGCCTTGAAGTCCGCGATCCAGTCGTCCCAGCTTGTGGAGTCGCTGCTCAGGCCGTGCACGAACACGATCGGGTTGTGGCTCGCCGCGTGAGCGGGCGTCGAGGCCAGGGAGAGTGACAGAAGGAGCGAGGTGGTCACGGCCGACAGGGCCGTGGCGATGCGACGCTTGTGGCGCTGCATGATGCCTCCTGATACGGGTGGGGTTGTCAGGAGTGTCGGCGTGGGTCTACGCGCGCCGCATCGGCGAAATCGCCGGTCTTTACGGGTGAATTAACTCGCCAGTAACGTCAGTTGTGTGCTGACTCCGGTGAACCCCACTTCTCTAGACCGCACTTCGCCACCGTCGCGCATCGACACAGGGCGAACCCTCGACCCCGCGCTCCCCGAAGGGGTCCGTATCCGAGCACTGCGCGCGGTCTACGGCGATCCGCGCGCCGCCGCCGAACTCCTCCCGCGCCTGACCCCACGCCAGGCCGCGGGCCTCGACCCCCTCCCGACCGAACCGGCGTCCCTGGCACCGGAGTTGCTGACCCGGTATCGCCGGGAGATCCGTGCGCTGCCCGACGGCACACGGCTGCTTCTGCTGCTCGCCGCGGCGGACCAGTACCCGGTCGCCACGCATGCCTTCCTGCGCGCCGTCGCGGCGGGGCGGCTCGACACCCGGCCCCTGGAAGCCGCCGAGACGGCCGGGGTCGCGCACGCGACGGCCGGCGGGGTCGTCTTCCGGGACCCGTGGACGAGGATCGCCGCGTACGAGACGGGGTCGCCGGCGGACCGGCGGGACGTCCACCGGTTGCTGGCACGGGTGTTGCGCGCCGAGGGTGAGGCACCGCGACGTTCCTGGCACCGGGGCGCGGGAGCGCTCGGCCCCAGCGCGCGGCTCACCGCGGAACTCCGCGCGGCCGCGCAACAGGCACGCGACGCCGGTGAACACCCCCTCGCCTGCGCCCTCGTGGAACGCGCCGCCGCGCTCTCCCTCGACCCCCGTGAACAGTCCCGCCTCCTCAACCGCGCCGCCGGCGACGCCTGGCAGTCCGGCGAAGGCGACCGGGCGCGAAGACTCGCGGCCGCGACGGACAGCGACGCGCTGAACGGGGTGTTCGCGCTGCGGGCGGGCAATGCGGCGGAGGCGTTCGACGCGTTGCTGACGGCTGTGGCGCGACGTGAACTGGAGGGATCCGGCGCCGACTTGAGACCGGCGTCCCGGTCGACCGAGGTACCCCGCATGGTCGCGGTACCCCGAACTCCCGCTCCCGACCACGCCGTTCACCTCCTCGCCTGGGCCACCGAGGCCGCCGTCTACACCGGGGACCTGAGACGGTGCAGGGAGGCGGCGGCCGTCGCCTCCCGGGTCGGGATCGTGCCGCACGGGACGCTCGGGGGACTGGCCGCCGCCTGCGAGGGACGGTACGAGGACGCGCGGGACCTGCTCAAGGCCGCCGCCGGGCGATGCGGTCCCGGAGGGGACCCCACCCTCCTGATCCACGCGGGGATCGCCGCGCTGATGCTCGGTGACCACACCCGTGCCACCACCGCCACCGTGCGGGCGGCGGCCTCGGCCCGGGCGCGGGGTGCGACCGTGGTCGTGGCGCAGGCGATGGAGTTCCGGGCGTACGCCGAGTTCTGGACCGGGCATCCGAGGGCCGCCGAGACGGCCACGGCGGACGCCCTGTGGCAGGCCCACGCCACCGGCCAGGACAACGGCGCCTGCCATCTGCAGGCCGCGCTCGCCATGTTCGCCGCGCTCACCGGGGACGGCGACGTCTGCCGGGAACGTGCCGCCGCCGCCCGCTCCTACGCCCTGGGCCGGGGCCTGGGCCTGCCGGCCGCCCTCGCCCAGTGGGCGCTTGCCTACCTCGACCTCAGCAGCGGCCGGTTCGCCGCCGCGGCGGCCCGGCTGCGCGCGCTCGCCGGCTTCGGCCCGGGCCACGGCCACCGGGCCATCCGGCACCTCGCCACCCCGCACTACGTCGAGGCCGCCGCCCGCAGCGGCGACACCCGTATCGCCCGCGCCGCACACGCCGACTACGACCGCTGGGCACGTGCTGTCCGCAGCCCCGACGACCTTGCCCTGAGCGCCCGTTGCCGGGCCCTGCTCGCGCCCGGCGACGAGGCGGTCGAGCACTACCGCAGCGCCCTCGACCTCCACGCACGCGGCACCCGTGACTTCGAACGGGCCCGCACCGAGCTGCTGTTCGGCGGCGCACTGCGCCGACTGCGCCGCCGCACCGAGGCCCGCGACCGCCTGCACACCTCGCTGGAGGCCTTCGAGTCCTTCGGCGCCCCGCACTGCGCCGCCCAGGCGCGCGCCGAACTCCGCGCCCTCGGCACCCCGGTGACCGCGACCGCCCTCCCCACCCCCGGAGCCCTCGCCCCGACCACCCGCCTCACCGCCCAGCAACTGATGGTCGCCCGCATGGCCGCCGACGGCGCCACCAACCGAGAGATCGCCGTCCGCCTCGCCCTCAGCCCTCGCACGATCGACCACCATCTACGCGGTGTCTTCAGCCGGTTGGGCATACGGTCGCGGATCGAACTGGTACGGCTGCTGGCCGAGGGGGAGGCGTCCTAGGAGGGCCCACTGCCCCAGGCAGCCGCAGCTTCCCGTCCCCGAAACCCCTCCGCGTCCCACACCCCGTCAAGCCGCGGCGCCAGCCAACTCGGTGCCGACGCACGGAAGTTCGCCGGTGTCAGCGCCCCCGCCCCCTCCGGCAGGGCCCCGAGCAGTGGAGCCCCCGCAACGTCCGGCAGGTCCACCACATTGCAACGTGACGCCAGATCAGGTGCGGTGGGCCAGCTGCCGATCAGTACGCCCAGCAAGTCGAGGCCCTGGGACCGGAGTTCACGGGCCGTCAGTTCCGTCGTGTTCAGGGTACCAAGACCCGCCGACGCCACGACCAGGACCGGTGCCCCCAGCAACCGCGCCGCGTCCGCCAGCGTGCCGCCCTCCGCGTCGAACCGTACGAGCAGGCCACCCGCGCCCTCGACCAGCACCAGGTCGTGCTCGGTGGCCAACTTCTGGGCGGCTTCGGCGATTTCGGGCGGGTGTACCGGGGCGAGACCGGCCCGGCGTGCTGCCGTGCCGGGGGCCAACGGCTCGGGGTAGCGGGCGAGTTCGGTGGCCGTCACGGCGCCCGCGAGCCGCGCGACCTCGTCGGCGTCCCCGCGCTCGTCCGGTCGTAGACCCGTCTGGGCGGGCTTCAGGACGGCCACCGTGCGGCCGGCCGCGAGCGCTGCCGCCGCGACCGCGGCCGTGGTGATCGTCTTGCCGACCTCCGTGCCCGTGCCCGTGATCACCAGTACCGGCATGTCATCCCTCCCGCGCCGCCGCGCACACCGCGCGGGCGATCCGAGCCAGGTCGGCGTCGCCCGTGACGTACGGCGGCATCGTGTAGACGAGGTCGCGGAACGGCCGTAGCCACACGCCCTCGCGTACGGCCGCGTCCGTGGCGGCCTTCATGTCGACGGCGTGGTCGAGTTGGACCACGCCGATGGCGCCGAGGACGCGGACGTCCTGGACGCCCGGGATGTCCCACGCCGGGGCGAGGCCCTCCCGTAGGCCCGTCTCGATGCGCTTGATCTCCGTCAACCAGTCCTGGTTCAGGAGGAGTTCGAGCGAGGCGCAGGCCACGGCCGCCGCGAGCGGGTTGCCCATGAAGGTCGGGCCGTGGGCGAGGACCGGTACCTCGCCCTGTGAGATGCCCTCGGCCACGCGTGACGTGCAGAGCGTCGCCGCCATCGTCATGTAGCCGCCGGTCAGCGCCTTGCCCACGCACATCACGTCCGGCGTCACCGCCGCGTGCTCCGCCGCGAACAGCGCGCCCGTGCGGCCGAAACCCGTCGCGATCTCGTCGAACACCAGCAGCACGTCGTGCGCGTCGCACGCCTCGCGCAGCACCCGCAGATACGCGGGGGAGTGGAACCGCATCCCGCCCGCGCCCTGCACCACCGGTTCCACGATCACCGCGGCCAGTTCGTGCGCGTGGCGTTCGATCAGCTCGCGCAGATGGTCGGCGTACGACTCGTCGTACTCGGTCGGTGGCGCGTCGGCGAACACCTGGCGCGGGAGTACCCCGGACCACAGCTCGTGCATCCCGCCCTCGGGGTCGCACACCGACATCGGCTGCCAGGTGTCGCCGTGGTAGCCGCCGCGCCAGGTCAGCAGGCGCTGTTTCGCGGGGCGGCCGAGCGAGCGCCAGTACTGGAGACACATCTTCACCGCGACCTCGACCGACACGGAGCCCGAGTCGGCGAGGAAGACGTGTTCCAGGCCGTCCGGAGACATGTCGACAAGGAGCTTCGCCAGGCGTACGGCAGGCTCGTGGGTCAGCCCGCCGAACATCACATGGCTCATCCGGCCGAGCTGCTCGTGCGCGGCCTCGTTGAGCACGGGGTGGTTGTAGCCGTGGATCGCCGACCACCAGGACGACATGCCGTCGACCAACTCGCCCCCGCCGTCCGCCAGTCGGAGCCGCACCCCGCTCGCCGATTCGACGACGAGCGGGTCGACCCGGCCGGGCATCGGACCGTACGGATGCCAGACGTGCCGCCGGTCCAGTTCCAGCAGCTCCGGGACGGGCAGGCGGCCGGTCGGGTCAGGCATTGGGCGCGAGATCCGTTCCGGCACCTCGACGGCGTACGGAGACCAGGTCCCGGCGGACCTCGTCGACCTGCGGTGCGGGAGCCGACGTAGACGCGACGGTGGGAGCGGAACCGCAGACTCCGGCGCCCTCGTGCCCACCACAGCCACCAGTGGCGCCCTCGTGCCCGCCGCAGCCCCCACCGCACCCGGCGTCCTCGTGCGACCCGCAGCCGCCCGCCGTCGCCCGGTGCTGCGGCAGCGTCACCTCGCCCGCGCCCTCCACCTCGAAGCCCGCGTCCGCGATCATCTCCAGGTCGGCGTGGCCGGCCTGGCCCTCGCTGGTGAGGTAGTCGCCGAGGAAGATCGAGTTGGCGAGGTTCAGGGCGAGGGGCTGCATCGTGCGCAGGTGGACCTCACGGCCGCCCGCGATACGGACCTCGACGTCCGGGCAGACGAAGCGGACCATCGCGAGGATGCGCAGACAGCGCTGCGGGGTGAGGTGCCACTCCGCGGCGAGCGGGGTGCCCTCCATCGGGATCAGGAAGTTCACCGGCACCGAGTCCGGGTCCAGCTCCCGGAGGGAGAAGACCACGTCGATCAGGTCCTCGTCCGTCTCGCCCATGCCGGCGATCAGGCCGGAGCAGGCGGACAGCCCGGCCGCGTGCGCCTTCTGCACGGTGTCGACGCGGTCGGCGTACGTGTGGGTGGTCGTGATGTCCCCGTACGTCGACTCGGACGTGTTGAGGTTGTGGTTGTAGGCGTCCGCGCCGGCCTCGCGCAGCCGGTCGGCCTGGCCGTCGGAGAGCAGGCCGAGGCAGGCGCACACCTCGACGCCCTCGTTCTGGTCCTTGATCGCCTTGATGGTGCCGGCGACCCGGTCCACGTCCCGGTCGGTCGGACCCCGGCCCGAGGCCACCAGGCAGACGCGCTTGGCACCTCCCGCCACTCCGGCCGCCGCGGCCTTCGAGGCGTCGTCGGGTTTCAGCCACGTGTACTTCAGGATGTCGGCCTTGGAGCCGAGCCGCTGCGAGCAGTACGAGCAGTCCTCGGGGCACAGGCCGGACTTCAGGTTGACGAGATAGTTGAGCTTCACCCGTCGGCCGAACCAGTGCCGGCGCACCTTTCCGGCCGCGGCCACGACATCCAGCAGGTCGTCGTCCGAGGTGGAGAGGACGGCGAGTGCTTCCGCGCGGGTCGGCAGCTCGCGCCGAAGCCCCTTGTCCACGAGCGTGTTCAGCAGGTCCATGAGATCCGATCCTGTCCTACGGGACCGCTTGCGGCCAAGGAGAGATTGAACAAGACATGGGCCCGGGGGTGTGGGTATCACCACACCATGGGCGGCTCGTCGTCCGATTAGTGTCTGTGCACTGCCTACAAAAGCCCCGGAGGAACCATGGCGTTCGGCTGGATCGACGAGCAGGCGGAGCAGCGCCGTCGCGCCGGGCTCGTACGGACCCTGCGGCCCCGTCCCGCCGACTCGCCGCTCCTCGATCTCGCGAGCAACGACTACCTGGGTCTGGCACATCACCCCGAGGTCGTCGAGGGGGCCGCGGCGGCGGCGCGGACCTGGGGCGGGGGGTCGACCGGGTCGCGGCTCGTCACCGGTACGACCGAGCTGCACGCCCAACTGGAGCGGGAACTGGCCGAGTTCTGCGGGTTCGAGGCGGCCCTCGTCTTCTCCTCCGGCTACGCGGCCAACCTCGCCGCGGTCACCACGCTCGCGCCGCACGGCTCGCTGATCGTCTCCGACGCGGGCAACCACGCCTCCCTGATCGACGGCTGCCGGCTGGCGCGGGGCGCCACCCAGGTCGTAGGACACGCCGATCCGGACGGGGTGCGCAAGGCGCTGCGGACGCATGACGGGCAGGCCGTCGTCGTGTCCGACTCGGTGTTCTCCGTGGACGGGGACGCGGCTCCGGTGGGCGCGCTCGCGCAGGCGTGCCGGGAGTTCGGCGCGGGGCTGCTGCTCGACGACGCGCACGGGCTGGGGGTGCTGGGCGACGGGGGGCGCGGGGCGCCGTACGCGGCGGGGCTCGCGGGGAGCGAGGACGTGGTCGTGACGGTCACGCTGTCCAAGTCGCTCGGGAGCCAGGGCGGTGCCGTGCTCGGGCCGGCGCGGGTGATCGACCATCTGGTCAACGCGGCGCGGACGTTCATCTTCGACACGGGACTGGCGCCCGCGGCGGCGGGTGCCGCGCTGGCGGCGCTCACCCTGCTGCGGCGCGAACCCGAGCGGGCTGCCCGGGCCCGCGCCGTGGCGAGTGAGCTGCACGTGCGTCTCACCGCCGCGGGTCTGGAAGCGGTACGTCCGGACGCCGCGGTGGTGTCGGTGCGTGCGCCGTCCCCGGAGGCGGCCGTGCAATGGGCGGCCGACTGCCGTACGGCAGGGCTGGCCGTGGGCTGCTTCCGTCCTCCTTCCGTGCCCGACGGCATCTCACGGCTCAGGCTGACCGCCCGAGCGGACCTCTCCGGGGCCGAGATCGAACGCGCTGTACGTGTGATCGGCGAGACGCGACCATGAGTCGGCGTGACACGGTCGTGCGTCGCTGACAGGCGGAACGGTCAGTGGAACGTGGCGAGGAAACCCGTCCAGCTCTCGGGGGAGAAGAGCAGGGCGGGTCCTTGCGGGTCCTTCGAGTCGCGTACGGCGAGCAGCCCCGCGCGGGGGCCTGAGCGCGGACGTGCCGCCTCGACGCAGTTGTTCGCTCCCGTGCTGTAGCTGCTGCGCAGCCACCGCACACCGGACGGTTCAGAACTGGAAGGTACGTTCCGAGGCAGTGCAGACATGGTGCCTCCTTACGCGCCGTCACCTATCCCGGCGATGTAATCCGACGAATCCTCGGGCGAAAGGGCGTGGAACTGAAGGGTGTTGAAGGCCTCGCTGTAGGCCTCTAGGTCTTCTTTCCGTTCGAGGTAGAGGCTACTCGTCAAGTGGTCTAGAACAACCACGTCCAGATCAGAAGTGCTCGGAAAGGAGAAGATAACGAAAGGTCCGGTGATGCCGATGTGTGCTCCTGCGGCGAACGGCAGTACCTGAAGCCTCACTTGGGGCAGCCGGGCGGCCTCCACGAGCCGGTCCAGCTGACGTGCCATCACCCCCGGCCCGCCGACCTCGCGCCGCAGCACCGCCTCGTCGAGGACCACGCTCAGGGCCAGCGGCGGATCCGCGCGCAGCACGTCCTGCCGGGCCAGCCGCACCTGCACCAGCGCGTCGAGCCGCTCGGGCCCGTCGTTGTCGAGGCCTCCCATGGCGGCCCGGGTCACCGCCCGGGCGTACTCGGGCGTCTGGAGCAGCCCGGGGACCACCGAGGTCTCCAGGGTGCGGATCGCGCCGGCCTGTGACTCCAGACTGATGAAGTCCCGGTAGGCGGGCGGCAGTACACCGCGATAGGCGTGCCACCAGTGGTGCCGGCCGCCGCCGCCGTCGGAGCCCGCGAGCACGAGCAGCATGTCCCGATGTTGTGGGTCGCCGACCTGGTAGGCGTCGAGAAGTAACCGGACGTCGGGCGGTTTCACGCCACTGGCGCCGGTCTCGATGCGGCTCACCTTCGACTGGTGCCAGCCGACCAGCCGGGCCGCCTCACCACTGGTGAGCCCCGCCTCCGCACGCAATGCGCGCAGTTCCGCGCCCAGTTTCCGGCGGCGTACCGCGGGACCGTACTGCATGGGTTTCTCCTTACTCCTTCCGAGCCGCCCAAATACGGTCTGGGGTCGCAGAGTTCACCGCTTCGAGCGACAGATATATGCATATCTTGGTGGATCGGCACCGTTACCGACGCGGTAATGGCAGTCTGGCGAAGAAGCACCAGTCCGGGACCGTACTCGAACCATCCGCTCCGTGTCGGACACCGGTCCCGCGGGAAAGGGACGACCGCGCCATGGCAGACCATCTGGAAGCATCCGTCACTCTGCCGAGCGATCCCGCCTCGGTCTCCACCGCCCGCACCTACGTGGTCGGAACCCTGGTGGAATGGGGCCTTCCGGCGGACACGGAGGTCGCCGACACCATCCGCCTCATCGTCTCCGAACTCGCCACCAACGCCGTACAGCACACCTTCGGGCAGTCACCCACCTTTACGGTGGACATCGAGCTGGAGCGTGACGAACGGCTGCGCATCGGGGTCACCGACAGCCATCCCCGGTTCCCGAAACGCCTGCCGGCCGCTGTCCAGCAGGACAACGGCCGGGGCATGGTGATCATTCGCTGGCTGACCGCGGAGTGCGGCGGAAAGCTCAAGGTCCGGCCCACCCTGGAGGGCGGCAAGACGGTCTCCATCGAGGTGCCCTGGACGGTACCGGCCCGGCCGGTGACGGCCGGGGGCCAGCAGGAGCCGTAGAGCGGCGTGGTGAACGTCCCTGGACACCCGAGGGGGTGGCGGCCTGTCAGGTGGCCGCCACCCCCTCGGGAGATTCATTCGGACGGGTCCCAGGACCTGTCCGGCGGATCCTGTCGCAGACGCGGGGCGTGGCACGCACATCTGCCGCGTCGTCGGTTGCCAACGCTCCGCGTTGACGCCCTCCTCCGTCTTGCAGCTGCACGCACCACGCCCCGCTCACCGGCGCCGATCACGCACCGCCGATTTCCTGCGACCTGATCCGCTGGACAGGCCCTAGCTGACCCGGCCGTACCAGACGCTCTTGGTCCAGATCTTCTGCAGCCTCACCACGTCCCCGGTCTTCGGGGCATGCCAGATCTTTCCCTTGCCGGCATAGATGCCGACGTGGTAGACGCTGGAGCCCGAGTGGAAGAAGACGAGGTCCCCGGCCTTGCGGCTCTTGGCCGAGATGTGGTGGGACTTGTTGTACTGCTGGGCCGCCGTACGGGGCAGTTTCTTGCCTGCCTTCTTGTACGAGTACAGCGTGAGCCCCGAGCAGTCGAAGCGGCCCGGTCCGGTGGCCCCGTACCTGTACGGAGCGCCCTTCTTGGACGCCGCGACCTGGAGTGCCTTCGTCGCGGGTGTCGCGGCCGCGGCGTCGGATGCGACGCCCGGTATCACGACGGAACCGCCAACAGCGGCGATGGCGAAAGCCGAGGCCGTACCGGCCCTGACCATCAGCGACGGGACACGATTGAGCGCAGTCATGCGCAACCCTTCGTCAGCCGCCTGTGAAGGATGACCTGTCGGATTCGGGCTGGCGAAGTTGCCCGGCCGCTGACGCGGCTTCACCCCAAGGGCTGCTCGACCCGGTCATGGCGTGACCGTCCCGGCGACCCGTCGTGCTTGGGTCCTCCACTCCTGCCGATGCAATCCTGTCGACCTGTCATCCGGGTGGCGGCAGGACTCGGCGTCCGCCCGGATCGCCCCGCCGCTGCGGCGGGGTCTTGTCGTCAGACAGGGATCTTGACCTATTGATGTCTGAAAATCCCAACGGAATCGGGGATTTGTGGGGTTACTCACCACTCACCCGTTCGGGTGGACACCGGGATGTTCGAATAGGTGTCGAGGGGGTCAAATGCCCCCGGACCAGCGCCGGAACGCCCCACCGCTCCCCCTGGACTACGCGCGTTGCGCAACCCCAACGGCCTTGTCGAAGGAGGGGCGTCTACTCCGAACGGGGGTACGCCGTTTGGTCCGTTTCGACTCGGTCCCGGACGCGCCTTCGGCGAGACGCGTCCGCCCGGGACGGCTCCGCGTCCCTCAACTGTCGGAGGGTGCGGGGAGGGTGACGCGCGCCGTGCGGCGCTCCCCGTCCAGCACGCGCAGCGCCCGCGCGAGGGTGGGGGCGTGCAGTTCGGTCTCGCCCCGCTGGTGCATCAGCGCCAGCGCGTCCCGCAGCTCTGCGGCCTTGGCCACGAGCGCCTGGGCGGCCCTCAGTCCACGGTACGTGTCACCGTGGTGCGCCGGGTTGATACGGCCGAGCAGGTCGGCCACATCCAGATAACGGTCGATCAACTCGCCCTCGGCGCGCGTCAGTGCGGGCAACGGCGGCAGTTCCGGCGGCAGCATCGTCGGCTCACTCCCCGCCCGGCTCGGTGAGCGAGGTCTTGCGGGTCGACACGATCCGGTCCACCAGCCCGTATTCCAGGGCCTGTTGGGCATCCATGATCCGGTCCCGCTCGATGTCCGCGCTCACCTGCTCCACCGTCCGGCCCGTGTGCAGGGCCAGCAGCTTCTCCAGTTGGGACCGGGTCCGCGCCAACTCGACGGCCTGGATGGCGAGATCACTCGCCTGACCATGGATCGGCTCGGGGAACGAGGGCTGGTGGAGCACCACCCGCGCACCCGGCAGCGCGGACCGCTTGCCCGGGGTGCCCGCCGCCAGCAGCAGCGCCGCGGAGGTGCCGGCCTGGCCCAGGCAGACCGTCTCCACGTCACACGTGACGAACCGCAACGTGTCGTAGATCGCCGACATCGCGGTGAAGGATCCGCCGGGCGAGTTGATGTACAGCGCGATGTCGCGGTCCGGTGCCTGGTACTCGAGGTGCATGAACTGGGCCATCACGTCGTTCGCCGAGATGTCGTCGATCGGCGTCCCGAGGAAGACGATCCGCTCCTCCAGCAGCTTCGAGTACGGGTCGAGGGTCCGGTGGCCGGCGCTGGTGCGCTCGGTGAACTCGGGCAGGACGTGGCGGGCGGACGGTCGGGTCATGGCATAGCCCTTCTCTAGGTCCCTGTGATTCTGGCGGGCTCTGTAAAAAATGTACAGGACGTACATGACGTTATGATGGGGGTATGGCCTACGAGATTCCGGTGACGCAAGCCAGGGCTGAGCTCGCCGACCTGATCAACCGGGTGGTGTACGGCGGTGAGCGCGTCGTCGTGACACGGCACGGCAAGCCCCTGGTCGCGCTGGTCTCCGCCGCCGACCTGGAGCGACTCGACGAACTCGACAAGCTGGACAGGATCGACGCGAACGCCGAGGAGCAGGTGATCAGTTCCGTCTCGCGCGTCCGAGAGGTCGCGTCCGCTCCTCGCGAACACCAGCGGTTCGGCATCGCCGCCGAACATCGGGGGCCGAACCCTTCGTAGCGAGGGGTCGTGCGACAGGCCGTGCGCGAGGCCGCTCTACGTGCGTAGATGTGATTGTCCTGATCACGGCTCGGTTAACTTGCTTGAAACGCCGTCCAACTAGCCTGCCGATCCATGCCACCAGGGGCTTTTCCCTGGGGGCTGAGCGGGTCCGGTGAAGTCCGCTGCGGTTCGGCAGCGCCCCGAAGGGGCGCGGGGAACCGCGCGACCAGCCACGACGGGCCTTTGGACGACGTCCCGCACTCCGAGCGGAGCGTTTAGGCGGCAGCCGGACCCCGCACGGTCCGGAGCGAGGACTGTGAGGTGGGACGTGCAACTGACCCCGCACGAGCAAGAGAGGCTGCTGATCCATGTGGCGGCCGACGTGGCCGAGAAGCGCCGGGCCCGTGGTCTGAAGCTGAACCACCCCGAGGCGGTCGCCCTCATCACGTCGCACATCCTCGAAGGCGCCCGTGACGGCCGTACCGTCGCCGAGCTGATGTCTTCCGGGCGCAAGCTGCTCACCAGGGACGACGTCATGGAGGGCATCCCCGAGATGATCCACGACGTACAGGTCGAGGCGACCTTCCCGGACGGCACCAAGCTCGTCACCGTCCACGACCCGATCGTGTAGGAGGCCTCGATGATTCCCGGCGAGATCCTGTTCGCGGACGACCCGATCGTCTACAACGCGGGCCGTGAGGTCACACGGATGACCGTCCTCAACGCAGCCGACCGGCCCGTCCAGGTCGGCTCCCACTACCACTTCGCCGAGGCCAACCCCGGCCTGGAGTTCGACCGCGCCGCCGCGCGCGGACAGCGGCTCAACGTCGCCGCCGGTACGGCCGTGCGCTTCGAGCCGGGCATCCCCGTCGACGTCGAACTCGTCCCGCTGGCCGGCGCCCGTGTCGTGCCCGGACTGCGCGGGGAGACCGGAGGTGCCCTCGATGCCTGAGATCTCCCGCGCCGCGTACGCGGACCTGTTCGGGCCGACCACCGGCGACCGCATCCGGCTCGCCGACACCGATCTGCTGATCGAGATCGAGGAGGACCGCTCCGGCGGTCCCGGACTCGCCGGTGACGAGGCCGTGTTCGGCGGTGGCAAGGTCATCCGCGAGTCGATGGGCCAGGCGCGTGCCTCCCGCGCGGAGGGCACCCCCGACACCGTCATCACCGGTGCCGTGATCGTCGACCACTGGGGCGTCGTCAAGGCCGACGTCGGCATCCGCGACGGCCGCATCACGGGCATCGGCAAGGCCGGCAACCCGGACACCATGGACGGCATCCACCCCGACCTGGTGATCGGCCCCGAGACCGAGGTCATCGCCGGCAACGGACGCATCCTCACGGCCGGCGCCGTCGACGCGCACGTCCACTTCATCTGCCCGCAGATCGCCGACGAGGCGCTCTCCGCCGGAGTCACCACGCTGGTCGGCGGCGGCACCGGACCGGCCGAGGGTTCCAAGGCGACCACCGTGACGCCGGGCCCCTGGCATCTGGCCCGGATGATGGCGGCGATGGAGCAGTACCCGCTCAACATCGGCTTCCTCGGCAAGGGCAACACCGTCTCGCACGACGCGATGATGTCCCAGATCCGCGGGGGAGCGCTGGGACTGAAGCTGCATGAGGACTGGGGCTCGACCCCCGCCGTCATCGACGCCTCGCTCACCGTCGCCGACCGCACGGGCGTCCAAGTCGCCATCCACACCGACACGTTGAACGAGGCCGGGTTCGTCGGCGACACCCTCGCCGCGATCGCCGGACGCGGCATCCACGCCTACCACACCGAGGGTGCGGGCGGCGGGCACGCGCCGGACATCATGACCGTGGTCTCCGAGCCGCACGTGCTGCCCAGCTCCACCAACCCGACCCGGCCGTACACCGTCAACACCGCCGAGGAACACCTCGACATGCTGATGGTCTGCCACCACCTCAACCCGGCGGTCCCCGAGGACCTGGCCTTCGCCGAGTCCCGCATCCGCCCGTCGACCATCGGCGCGGAGGACATCCTCCACGACCTCGGCGCCATCTCGATCATCTCCTCCGACGCGCAGGCGATGGGCCGGGTCGGCGAGGTCATCATGCGGACCTGGCAGACGGCGCATGTGATGAAGCGGCGGCGGGGTGCGCTGCCCGGGGACGGGCGTGCGGACAATCGTCGGGTACGGCGTTATGTCGCCAAGTACACGATCAACCCCGCCCTCGCTCAGGGCCTCGCCCGCGAGATCGGCTCCGTCGAGACCGGCAAGCTCGCCGACCTCGTGCTGTGGGAACCGGCGTTCTTCGGCGTCAAGCCGCACCTCGTCATCAAGGGCGGCCAGATCGCGTACGCGCAGATGGGCGACGCCAACGCGTCCATCCCGACGCCCCAACCCATCCTGCCGCGCCCGATGTTCGGGGCGATCGGACGGGCACCGGCCGCCAACTCCTTCAACTTCGTCGCCCAGTTGGCGATCGAGGACGGACTTCCCGAACGGCTCGACCTCGGCAAGAAGTTCGTCGCCATCGAGTCCACACGCGGGGTCACGAAGGCCGACATGCGCGAGAACGACGCTCGGCCTCGCGTCCAGGTCGATCCCGACAGCTTCGCCGTGCACATCGACGGGGAGCTCGTCGAGGCGACGCCGGCCGCCGAACTGCCCATGGCCCAGCGGTACTTCCTCTTCTGAGGAGGGGGTTCTGATGAGCTGGGTCAGGTGGGTCCCATGAGCAGGGGAGCGCTTCTCGTTCTCGCCGACGGCCGCTTCCCCGCCGGAGGGCATGCGCACTCCGGTGGGGCCGAGGCCGCCGTCAAGGCCGGGCGGGTCACCGGGGCGGCCGACCTCGGTGCGTTCTGCCGGGGTCGGTTGTACACGGCCGGGCTGGTGTCCGCGGGGCTCGCCTCCGCTGCCGCGCTGGGAGTGGACCCGGTGGAGCTGGACGCGGCCGCCGATGCGCGGACTCCGTCGCCCGCGTTGCGGGTGGCCGCGCGGAAACTCGGGCGGCAGTTGATGCGGGCCGCGCGGGCCACCTGGCCGTCCGCCGAACTCGATGCCTTGGCGCGGGAGTTCCCCAAGGGGGCGCATCAGCCGGTGGTGTTGGGGCTGGTGGCGCGGGCGGCCGGTCTTGGGCCTGAGGATGCGGCGTACTGCGCGGTCTACGAGAGTGTGAGTGGGCCCGCCTCCGCGACGGTGCGGTTGCTGAGTCTTGATCCGTTCGATGCTACGGCTGTGCTCGCTCGGTTGGCGCCGGAGTTGGACCTTGTCGTGGATCGGGCGGTGGAGGCGGGGCGGCGAGTTCTTGCCGAGGGGGTCGACGCTTTGCCCTGTGCGTCTGCGCCGTTGTTGGAGATCGGGGCGGAGACGCATGCTGCTTGGGCTGTGCGGTTGTTCGCGTCGTAGGGGGTTTCTCGCCCCCGCCGCCCCTACCCGTCCCATCCCCAGGGGCTGCCGCCCCTACCCGTCCCATCCCCAGGGGCTGCCGCCCCTACCCGTCCCATCCCCAGGGGCTGCCGCCCCTTCCGCCCCGCCTGGGGGCTCCGCCCCCTAGCCCCCCGATCGGCCTGAACGGCCTCGTCCTCAAACGCCGGACGGGCTGAATGATGCCGGCCTTGCTGACAAGGCACCGAAGCCGCAAGGCACCGAAACCGCAAGGCACCGAAGCCGGAAAGCACCTAAGCCGCGAAGTGCCGTAGAACCAGAAGGAGCCGCCTCATGCACCTCGACCACACCCACGACGGCCCCGCCGCCGTCAGTGCCGACGCTCAGCGTCCCGACGGCAGTCGTCGTGCTCTGCGTATCGGGCTCGGTGGGCCCGTCGGGTCCGGTAAGACCGCTACCGTTGCCGCGCTGTGCCGGGTTCTGCGGGATGAGCTGTCGCTTGCCGTCGTCACCAATGACATCTACACCCGTGAGGACGCCGAATTCCTGTTGCGGGAGGCCGTGTTGCCGCCCGAGCGGATCACCGCCGTGGAGACCGGGGCGTGTCCGCACACCGCTATCCGGGACGACATCTCCGCCAACCTCGAAGCCGTGGAGGATCTGGAGGACGAGGTCGGGCCGTTGGATCTGATCCTCGTGGAGTCGGGTGGGGACAATCTCACCGCGACCTTCTCCAAGGGGCTTGTCGACGCGCAGATCTTCGTCATCGACGTGGCCGGTGGGGACGACATTCCGCGCAAGGGTGGGCCCGGTGTCACCACCGCTGATCTGCTGGTCGTCAACAAGACCGACCTCGCGCCGTACGTCGGGTCCGATCTGGGGCGGATGGCTGCTGACGCCAAGGCCCAGCGGGCCGAACTGCCGGTCGTCTTCCAGTCGTTGAGGACAGAGGCAGGGGTTGCCGACGTCGCCGGCTGGGTGCGGGAGCGGCTTGCCGCGTGGACGGCGTGATCGTGAGCGGGGTGCGGGCCACCGCGCGGATCGTGGCCCGGGAGGACGGGCGGGGCGGTACCGCGCTGCCCGTGCTGGAGGGCGACGGGCCGCTTGCGTTGCGGCGGACCCGGGGGATGGGGGCCGAGGCTCAGGTCATGCTCGTCGGGGCCATGAGCGGGCCGCTCGGTGGTGATCACTTCGCCGTCGAGGCCGACGTCGAGCGGGGGGCCCGGTTGCGGGTCGGGTCCGCTGCCGCCACCATCGCGCTGCCGGGGCAGGCGAAGGGGGAGTCCCGGTACGACGTTCGGCTCAGCGTCGCCGACGATGGTGAACTGCACTGGCTGCCCGAGCAGTTGATCTCCGTGCGCGGTAGCGACCTGCGCGTCACGACCCGCGTCGACCTCGCCGCCTCCGCCCGGCTCGTGCTGCGTGAGGAGCAGGTGCTCGGGCGCGCCGGTGAGGAACCCGGACGGCTCACCAGCAGATTGGCACTGCGGATCGCCGGACGGACCGTCCTGGACCAGGAGTTGGCCTGCGGTCCCGGAGCGCCGGGCGGCTGGGACGGGCCCGCCGTCCTCGCGGGGCATCGGGCTGTGGGGCAACTCGTCGTCGTACGGCCGGAGTTTGCCCGGGAGCCGGTCGCGGCGCGGATGCTGGGGGAGTGTGCGGCGCTCGCGCCGCTCGCCGGGCCCGCCGTGCTGGTGAGCGCGATTGCCTCTGACGCGCTGCGGCTGCGGAGGGTGCTGGACGAGGCGTTGGCGTCCCTCGGGTGAGTATCCGCTGAGCGGGACGCGCGTTTCCGCTTATCGGATTGGTAAAGAAGGTCAACCGCCTCTGTTCTCAGGTGGCTCACAGCCGCGAGGATCCCCCGAGACCATTTCGCAACTATGTACGGGGAGGGGCCCACTTGAGGCACATCAGACCGAAGAGCCGGGTGATGGCGTTCGGTTCGGCCGGATTCGCGGCGGCGGCACTGATAGCCGGTGCCGTGGTGGCACCCGCGGCCAACGCGCAGACCGGTCAGACGGCGGGGCACAGTCAGGACCGTGCGGCCGCCCAGGGCGCCGCGCTCACCGCCGCCCGCGCCGCCAAGGCCGGGATCAACTGGCAGGACTGCCCCACCGACTGGGGATTCGCCAAGCCGGTCCAGTGCGGCTGGGTCACCGTACCGATCGACTACACCAAGCCGAACGGCAAGAAGATCAAGCTCGCCGTCGACCGTGCCGTCAGCACCGGCACCAAGGCGGAGCGCCAGGGCGCGCTCGTCTACAACCCCGGCGGTCCCGGTGGTTCCGGCATGCGCTTCCCGCTCCGGGTCACCACCAAGAACCCGCTGTGGGTCAACACGTCCAAGGCGTACGACTTCGTGGGCTTCGACCCGCGCGGTGTCGGCCACTCGGCGCCCATCTCCTGCATCGACCCGCAGGAGTTCGTGAAGGCGCCCAAGGCGGACCCGGTACCGGACAGCACGGCCGACAAGAACGCGCAGCGCAAGCTGGCCCGTGAGTACGCCGACGGCTGCGCCGAGCGCACCGGCCGCACCATGCTCGCGCAGATGACCACGCCGAACACCGCGCGCGACCTCGACGTCATCCGCGCCGCCCTCGGCGAGAAGAAGCTCAACTACCTGGGCGTCTCCTACGGCACCTACCTCGGCGCCGTCTACGGCACCCTGTTCCCGAGCCACCTCCGCCGCATGATCGTCGACAGCGTCGTCAACCCGGCGCAGGACAACATCTGGTACGAGGCCAACCTGGGTCAGGACGTCGCCTTCGAGGGCCGCTGGAAGGACTGGGAGGACTGGGTCGCCAAGAACGACGCGGCCTTCCACCTCGGCACCACGCGCGCCGCCGTCCAGGCCAAGTGGCTCGAGCTGCGCGCCACCGCCAAGAAGAGCCCGCTCGGCGGGGTCGTCGGTCCGGCCGAGCTGCTCGGCTTCTTCCAGGGCGCCCCGTACTACGACTCCTCGTGGGTGCCGGTCGCCACCGCGTTCAGCAAGTACGTCGCCGGTGACCCCCAGCCGCTGATCGACGCGGCCTCGCCCGATCTGTCGGACACCGCGGGCAACATCTCCTCGGAGAACGGCAACGCCGTCTACACGGCCGTCGAGTGCACCGACGCCAAGTGGCCCACCAGCTGGGCGAAGTGGGACAAGGACAACACGGCGCTCAACAAGAAGTACCCGTTCTTGACCTGGTCCAACGCCTGGATGAACCTGCCGTGCGCCACCTGGCCCGTCAAGCAGCAGTCCCCGGTCAAGGTCAAGACCGGCAAGGGTCTGCCGCCCGTCCTCATCGTGCAGTCGCAGCGCGACGCCGCCACGCCGTACGAGGGCGCGGTCGTCCTGCACAAGAGCTTCAAGGGCTCCCGGCTCATCACCGAGAAGGACGCCGGTTCGCACGGTGTGACCGGTCTGGTCAACCCGTGCATCAACTCCCGTGTCGACGCCTACCTGTTGACCGGCAAGCTCGACAAGGCCGACTTCACGTGCACCCCGCACGCGACGCCGGTGCCGTAAGCGGCACGTCGTAAGCAGCAAGTCGTAGGCGGTAGTTGTACGTGGTGAGGGGCGGCCGGTTCTGAACCGGCCGCCCCTCACTCACATCGACTCAGAGTTCTCGGGGTGTCAACTCAGCGGCAGGCGCGGGAACTTGCGTTCCTTCGCCGCGGCCGCCTCCTCCGCCTTGGCAACGGCCGCGTACTGGTCGACGTACTCCTGCTCGGAGAGCATGAGGATCGCGTACATGATCTCGTCGGTGACGGCGCGCAGGATGGCCTTCTCGTTCTCCATGCCTTCGTAGCGGGAGAAGTCGAGGGGCTTGCCGAAGCGGATCGTCACGGGGTGGATCTTGGGGATGACCTTGCCGGGCGGCTGGGCCTCGAAGGTGCCGATCATCGCGCAGGGGATGACGGGGACCTTGGCCGTCAGGGCCATGACCGCGACGCCGACCTTGCCCTTGTAGAGGCGGCCGTCGTGCGAGCGGGTGCCCTCGGGGTAGATGCCGAGCAGCTCGTCCTTGCTCAGGACGCCGAGGCCCTCGCGGATCGCGGCCTGGCCCGCCTCCTTGCCGGAGCGGTCGACCGGGATCTGGCCCGCGCTGCGGAAGAACGTCGCGGTGAGGCGGCCGCGGATGCCGGGGCCGGTGAAGTACTCGGCCTTGGCGAGGAAGGTGATGCGGCGCTTGAGGACCGCCGGCATCAGGAAGTGGTCGGCGAACGACAGGTGGTTGCCGGCGACGATCGCCGGGCCCTCCTCCGGTATGTGCTCCAGGCCCTCGATCCGGGGGCGGAAGACCAGTCTGAGCAAAGGCCCCAGAATGACGTATTTCAGGAGGTAGTAGAACAAGGGGGGTCGCTCCTCACTCCGGCGGGTCGGCTCGACCGACCTGTTCTCGCAGGTCACCCGGTACCTCGTGAGCTGCCAGTGTAGGGGCAGGTGCCGCTGGGTGGAACCGGTGGCGATCAGGCCGCCGCCGGGTACGACGGAGGGCGGCGAGATCTCCTCGCCGCCCCCCAACGCTCAACGAAACAGGGTCACATGGACGCCGTCACGCCCTGGCGCGCGACCGGCGCCGGTACAGCGCGAACGCGGTGGTCGCGCCGACCGCCGTGACCAGACCGGCTCCTACGGCGACCGGCAGGGCCGTGGAGGACGTCGTACTGCTGTCCGCGACGTTCTGCGCCTTCAGGTCCTGGACGTACGCCGGGTACGGGGCCTTCGTGGCCGTCGACGACGTCTGCGTGTAGTGCGGGATCCGCTTCACCGACTTCACGGAACCGTTCGCGTTCAGCAGCACCTGCTTGTCGTTGGGGTGCCGGAAGTCGAACATGTTGGCCAGGCTGCCCGCCCGCTGGTCGAAGGACGCGTCACCGATCCGGCCCGTGTGCCAGTTGTCCTCGATGAACTGCGTGATCGACGCCTGCTCGGTCGCGGTGTGGTCGATCTTGTCGACCTTGCTGTACGGCGAGATGACCAGCAGCGGCTGCCGGGTACCGGGACCGCAGCGGTCCGCGTAACCGCCCTTCGCGGCCGGACCGGACTGGCAGGCCGGGCTGTCCGTGGCCTTGCTGTTGGAGCCGACGGTCGAGTCCTTGGAGCCGTTCAGCACCTTCGAGGAGACGTGGTCGTACCAGCCGTCGGAGTCGTCGTAGGCGAGCACGACCGCCGTCGACTTCCACTCGGGGGACTTCTGAAGGGCGTTGATCTCCTTGATCAGGAAGTTCTGCTCGTCGGTCGGGTCGGAGTAACCGGCGTGCCCGTCCTGGTACTCGGCCGCCTTCAGGAAGCTCACCGCCGGAAGGTTGTCGGCCTTCAGCGCGGCGTCGAAGTCGGTCAGGTCGTAGTTGTGGTTGGCACGGCCGTTGTGGCCGATCTCGGCGACGGACTTCGGTGCCAGGTGGTGCGGGTTGGACGTCGACTTGTAGTACTCGAACGGCGAGTGGTGCGGGCTGTAGTCCTCGGAGGCCGCGCCGCCGACGTTGGTGTGGGTGGTGCCGGCGCACTTGGCGTAGTCGCCGCTCTTGCCGTCCCACGCGGTGCTCGGCCGGAAGCCGCCCTGGAACCAACCCCAGCTCACGTTCTTGGAGTTGAGCAGATCGCCGATGTTCTTGCCCTGCATCTCCGCGAGCGCGCTGGTCGCGGTGTGGTCCTTGTCCGAGCAGTCGTCGAAGGCCGGGTCGGGGTCGTTGATGACCGTGCCGACACCCTTGGCGTTCGGGGAGACCACTGCGTACGAGTCCGGGGTCGTCGTCTGCTTCGGGTTCTCGGTGCCGGAGGCCGGGTCGACGGAGACCACACCGTGCGTCTGACCCGATATCAGGTTCAGCGCGCCGGGCGTCGAGGGACCGTAATTCGAGCTGAACGAACGGTCGTTGAGGGCGTACTGCTGGGCGTAGTTCCACATGCCCGTGACGGTGTTGCCGTCGTAGTAGTCCATCACCAGGCCGGGCTCACCGAAGAGGCCGGTGCACTTGTTGACCTCGGTGTTCTCGACGTACTTGTCGGCCTTGCCGCCGTCGGCCGCGTACTGCTCGGGGCCGTAGGAGTGGTTCTGGTCGCAGGTCATCACCTGCGAACTGCTCAGCCGTGTGGGCGTGTAGAGGTTCGGGTTCTTCTTCAGCAGCCCGGCGTTGAGCAGGTTGTCGGCCTTCGGCGTGTGCGCGGCGGCCTTGAACTTCGTGCCGTCGGTGTTCGCGGCCTTCGGGTAGGTGGCGAAGTAGTGGTCGAACGAGATGTTCTCGTCGTAGATCACGACCACGTGCTTGATCGGCGTCGACGTGTGCGTGCCGCCCGAGGGCTGGTGGCCGTTCGAGGCCGCCGACGCGGGGACGGCCCCGCCCGCGGTGGCCAGGGCCGCGGCGCCGAGCAGGGCGCCCACGCGCGTCAACCGGCGTCGTGCACCGGGGTTTCTTCCTTTGCCGATCATGCTGTCTCGCCTTCCGGGAGCAGTGGTTCTGCTGCCACACCGTCCATGGCCGTGGCACCTACGGCCGTAGCCTGCGCAATGGTGACGGCGGGGCGGGGGAGCGGCAATGACGTGAGAGCGAACGACGGGTCAGGAAATTCTCATGGTCTGTTGGCCTGTTCTTGACCCGTGCCTCAGACCGGCGGTCTCTCAGGTCAGCAGGGTGCGGCCCAGCCAGTCGGACGCGTCGCGCACACCGGGCAGCGCGAAGAAGTAACCGCCGCCGTACGGCGAGACGTAGTCGACCAGCGGTTCACCGGCCAGCCGTTTCTGCACGGTCTCGAACTGCCGGGCCAGGTCCTGCTGGTAGCAGCAGAACAGCAGGCCCATGTCGAGGTTGCCGTTGCTGTCCATGCCCCGGTCGTAGTTGTAGCCGCGACGCAGGATGCGCTGATCGGCGCTCTGCGTGGTGCGCGGGTTGGCGAGCCGGATGTGGCTGTCGAGGGGGATCACATCGCCCTGCGGGTCCTGCGCGAAGTTGGGCGTGTCCTTCTCGTGGCGCCCGTCCAGCGGGGCGCCGGTGTCCCGGGCGCGGCCGAACATCCGCTCCTGCTCGGTGATGGAGACGCGGTCCCAGAACTCCACCAACATCCTTATCAGGCGGACGACTTGATAGCTGCCGCCGGTCGCCCAGTCCGGTTCGCCGCTGCTACTCCCCACCCACACAAGGTCGTTCATCGCGCGGGCGTCGGTCACCTCCGGGTTGGCGATGCCGTCCTTGAATCCGAGGTGGTTGCGCGGGGTGCCCGAGGGGCGCGGCGGACTGATGAACCCGTCCGTCCGCCACCGCACTTGGAGCCCACCGCGCGTGTGCCGGGTGACATCGCGCAGCGCGTGCAGGACGGTGTCCGCGCTGTCGGCGCAGAACTGCACACTCAGATCGCCGTGACACCAGTCGGCGTTCAGATCGTCGTCCGGGAACGGCGGCATCGCGGTCAGCCGGCGGGGCGCGAGCTTCGCCAGCCCGTAGCGGTCGTCGAAGAGCGAGGCCCCGACGCCGACGGTGACGCTCAGCCGGTCGGCGGGGAGGTCCGGGCCGAGCGTGCCCGAGTCGGCGGGCGGGGCCGTGATGCCCAGGTCCTCCGGGCTGCCGCCGGTGGTGAGGAAGCGGGCCCGGTCGGTCAACGTCCGGAGCAGGTCGGTGAGTTCGGACTTGCTCTCGGCGGTGGTGTCGAAGGAGACGAACGCCGTGGCGCGCTGTGCCGGGGTGACGATCCCGGCCTGATGGACCCCGTGGAAGGGCACGGTCGCGGCCGACGTCCGCACGGCAGCCGCGGCGGCACCACGATCGGCGGCGACAAGACCGCCACCGGCCACGGCCGCCGCACTCGCCAGGAAACCCCGGCGGCCCACCTCGTTCACGCGCTTCACGCGGTCCTCCGTACGTCCGTGAGGGCGGCCACGTCGGCCAGCCGCTCCACCAGTCCACCGAGGTCGGCGTCGACCTTCTCCCTTTGCGGACGGGTGAGTTGAGCGAGGGGCGTCCACTTCCCGGAGTGGTCGAGGCCGTCCAGGGTGTGCTGAGCCCGGTCCATCCAGTCGCCCAGTTCGGCGAACCCCGCGTCCCGGGTCTTCAACAGCGGGCCCAGATAGCCGAGCAGCACGCGGGTGCCGTCGAGGTTGGCGCGGGCGGTGGCGAGATTGGTGCCGCTGCCGTAGTCGGTGCGGCCGGTCAGCTCGAACTGCACGGTGTTCTCCAGGATCTCGTGCGCCCGCAGACCGGTGTCGGCCGGATCCATCCGCTGGGTGGGCCAACTTCCCTCCAACGCGTGGACGTCCTTGCCGAGTTGATCGGCGGGACCACGCAGCCCGCTCGCCGACTCGCCGTGCCACAGCCCGTACTCGACCCGGTGGAACCCGGTGAACCCGGCGTCGTGCACTCCGTCCGCGAGCCCGGCCGTGGTGCCGTTGATCGCCCCGTCGGAGTCGCCGAACGTGCCGTAGGCGGCGCCCATCCGCTCGTAGACGAGATGCGCGGGAAGCCACGCCTTGCGGGCCGCCGCGAGGTCACCTCGGTCGACGGCGGCACGCAACACGTCGGTCTTCCGGGCGAGTTCGACGGTCCGGGCCTGAATCCACTTCTGGTAGGCGAGGGTCGGCGGGATGAGTTCCTGCTGGGTGATGGGCAGGGCGGCCGGTCCGCTCCTCACCTTCGATCCGCTGATCCGCACGGTCGGTCCGGTCACGGCGTCCGCGTCGTCGGGCAGACACTTGAAGGCGTACGAACCGTTCCCGAGGGTCACGCCGAGCGGCCGGACGGTACCCGGCGACAGCCCCTCGACCTCGCCGTAGACCGCACCGGTCTTCGCGTCGGTGAGATACACCTCGGCGGCCGTGCTGGACGTGTTGTGCAGCTCGAAGACTTGGTGCCCCGCCTGCGGATGCGTCCAGCCACTTCCGCACCCGGCGGTCGCGACCACGACGGTGGTGTGCGGTAGCCCGTCGGCGGCAGCGGGGGCTTTTCCGCCCGAGCCGGAGCCGGAGCCGCGGGCCGTGAGTACTCCGGCTCCTACGGCCGCTACGGCGACCAGGGCACCGGCCGCGAGCAGCACGGTGCGGCGGCGGGCGGTACGGGGCTGGTCGGTAGCGGGCTGGTCGGTACGGGGCTCGGGCGTGGGCGAGGTCAGCTCCGTGGCCGGTATCGGAGCCGGCTCGGCTTCGTCTTCGGCGCCGCGCGCGGATTCGGGCACGCCGGGCCTCCAGGGGGAGTCGTACGAAAGGTGGCGGTGCCAGCGATCTTATGAGGGCGGTACGGCCCCCACCGCGTCCCTTGACCCTGTTCTGACCGGAGGGCGGGCGAGAATTCGCCCGGGGTTCACCCGGGGGTCGGTGAGCAACACGGTGCGATGGGTGGGGGTGCACGGTGGGCTACGACTGGGTGGTGTGGGTCGACAGGTATCGACGGGCGGTGCGGGGTTCCGGTGAAGGTGAGAGGAGGCGACGCGGGCGAAGCCTCATCGGCTGCGCCGGGCGCCGGGGCGGTGGGCCAGGCATCGCGATGACCGAGGCTGGTGCTGGTGCGGTAAGGGCGCGGGCATGCGGCTCGCTGGGGTGCCCCTCGCTCCGAAGGCGCCCGGAGTCAGGAACATGGCCGTCGGGACGCGGCAGCGCCCGGAGAAACGGCGGCACGACCGCACCCTGCCCTCCGCCCGGACGGGTGGCGGCGCCGATGCCCGGGAACAACCCGGGCCCGCTCGGCGCTGCTCCTGATACCTCGCCGGGTACTCAGGGAAGGTCGTGGAGGAGATGAATCGGTCAGGGCAGGAGTCGCTCCCGCCGTCAGGTGAAGCACCGTTGGTGACCACCTGCGGCCGACAGGTCGCGGTGAAGCGGCTGTTGCTGGCGATCCCGGAACGGCCGATCAGCCGGGTCACCCTGGACGTGGGCCCCGTCGTGCGCGGCGAGCCCGGCCTCTGGGCCTCCCTCACCGTGTCCGAGGCCCGCGACCTGGCCCGCCGCCTCCTGGCCCAGGCCGCCCTGGCGGACACCGGCACCGGAACAGGCACTCCTGCGGAGCGCAACGCGGTCGGTAAGTAGCCTCTGTCGACCGGGAGTTGCGTGTAGCAGTGCGAGTCTGGCTGGATCGCCTCTCCATGCGTCGATCCAGCCGACTGCCACGGCTCACGTCTCGTGCGTCAGCAGTTCCTGCGGAACGGAGTGCGGCGGGCAAGTAGCCGCTGCCGCAGGGGGAGTTGCGCGTATTCCTGGGCGTCTGGCTGGACCGGCCCCCTTGCGCCGATCCAGCCGTCCACACGCACCTCACGCTTCGTGGGAGTTGCCCGTATCCCCGCGGGCCCAGCTGGACCGGACACCGCCCCCGTCCGCCGATCCAGCCGGCCCCCGCAACTCACGCAGGATTACGCCCCCTGCGTCAGCACCTTCTCCAACGTGCCCACCGCCGACCGGAGTTCATCAGCCGTAATGGTCAGCGGCGGCGCCAGTCGAATCGTCGAGCCATGCGTGTCCTTGGCCAACACGCCCTCCCTCATGAGCCGTTCGCTGATCTCGCGCCCCGTGCCGATCGCCGGGTCGACGTCGACGCCCGCCCAGAGGCCGCGGGCGCGGAAGCCGACGACGCCCCTGCCGACCAGCTCGGTCAGGCCGTCTCGCAGCACCACGCCCAACTCCGTAGCCCTGCGCTGGAATTCGCCGGTCTCCAGCAGTTCGACGACCGCCGTGCCGACCGCCGCGGCGAGCGGGTTGCCGCCGAACGTCGACCCGTGCTCGCCCGGGTGCAGTACCCCCAGCACCTCCCGGCGCGCGACGACCGCAGACACCGGCACGATCCCGCCGCCCAGCGCCTTGCCGAGCAGCAGGACGTCCGGGACGACGGCCTCGTGCTCGACCGCGAGGGTGCGACCGGTGCGACCGAGGCCCGACTGGATCTCGTCCGCGATGAACAAGCAGCCCTTGCGGCGGGTGAGTTCACGCACGCCGGCCAGATAGCCGGCGTCCGGGATGATCACCCCGGCCTCGCCCTGGATGGGCTCGATCAGTACCGCCGCCGTCGTCTCGTCGACCGCCGCCTCCAGCGCGGCGAGGTCGTTGTACGGCACGATCCGGAAGCCGGGAGTGAAGGGACCGAAGCCCGCCCGCGCCGTCTCGTCCGTGGAGAAGCTGACGATCGTCGTCGTACGGCCGTGGAAGTTCTCCGCCGCGACGACGATGGTGGCCTGGTCGGCGGGGACGCCCTTCACGTCGTAGGCCCACTTGCGGGCCACCTTGATGCCGCTCTCGACCGCCTCCGCGCCCGTGTTCATCGGCAGGACCATGTCGAGGCCGGTCAACTCCGCGAGCCGCTCGGCGAATTCGGCGAGCTTGTCGTTGTGGAAGGCGCGGGAGGTGAGCGTCAGCTGGTCGAGCTGGCGGTGGGCGGCCTCGATCAACACCGGGTGGCGGTGGCCGAAGTTGAGGGCGGAGTAGCCCGCGAGCATGTCGAGGTAGCGGCGGCCCTCGACGTCCTCCACCCACGTGCCCTCGGCGCGGGCGACGACCACCGGCAGCGGGTGGTAGTTGTGCGCGAGGACCGGCCCCTCGGCGCGGATGAGGTCGGCGGACGTACGGGCACTGGCGGGTGCGGTCATGAGCGGATCTCCTGGGTGCAGCACTTGATGCCGCCGCCGGCCTTGTGGAACTCCGACAGGTCGACGGGGACGGGGATGTAACCGTGGTCGGCGAGGCGCGCGGCCAGTGCCTCGGCCTGGGGCGCGATGAAGACGTGCAGGCCGTCCGACACGGAGTTGAGGCCGAACGTCATCGCGTCCTCACGGGTCGCGAGCACCGCGTCGGGGAACAGTCGCGCCAGCACCTCGCGGCTGCCCGGCGAGAACGCCTCCGGGTAGTAGCAGACGTTGTCGTCGTCGAGGACGAACAGCGCCGTGTCCAGGTGGTAGAAGTACGGGTCGACCAGCGTCAGGCTGATCACCGGGACGCCGAAGAACTCCTGCACCTCGCGATGGGCCTCGCGGGTCGTACGGAAACCGGTGCCGGCCAGCACATAGCGGCCGGTCGGGATCAGGTCGCCCTCGCCCTCGCTCACCGACTCGGGGCGGTGGACGTCGTAGCCCGCCGCCTTGAACCACGTGTCGTAGTGGTCGGACTCGGGGCGCCGCTCGGGCGCGTGGAAGAGAGAGCCGAAGACGCGGCCGGCGACGACGACCGCCGAGTTCGCGGCGAAGACCATGTCCGGGAGGCCGGGGGCCGGGGGCACGGTGTCCACGGTGTGGCCGTGGGAACGGTACGTGTCGATCAGTGTTCGCCACTGCTCCTGGGCGAGATCGACGTCCACCTGGGTGTCGGGGTGCATCCAGGGGTTGATCGCGTACTGCACGGCGAAGTGTCTGGGTTCGCAGACGAGAAAGCGCCGCCGGCGCCGCACACGGGTGTCGGGCACAGAGGGGTCCCTCCGCTTCCTGTGATGACGACTGGGGTTGACACCACGGTAGGAAACGACCTATACGCGCGACAAGCGATGAGCGCTGCGTGTCTACGCAGGAACGCTGCGTCTTTCCCGCCCTCAACGCACGTCTGATGCGTCTCCCGGCGCCGGGTGGGTGGCGCCCGCTTCCGGGCTTTCCGGGAGGAGGTGGGACAGCACCATCACGCTGATCGTCTTCCGGATGAACGGCTCCTGCCGGATGCGCTCCAGGACCTCCTCGAAATGGTCCACATCGGTGGCCCGTACGTGCAGCAGCGCGTCCGCGCCGCCCGTCACCGTCATCGCCGCGGTGATCTCCGGATGATTGCGCACCACCTCGGCGAGCCGCCTGGGGGGCGCGGCGCCCTCGCAGTAAACCTCCACGTACGCCTCCGTGCGCCAGCCGAGCGCGGACGGCTGCACGGTCGCCGTGAACCCGGTGATCACACCGGTCTCCCGCAGCCGGTCCACGCGCCGCTTCACCGCCGTCGCGGACAGCCCGACCGCCGCGCCGATCTCGGCGAAACTGGTCCTGGCGTTCGCCATCAACGCGGTGATGATCTTCCGGTCGAGATCGTCGAACGGGGTGGTCCTGCTGTTCATGTCGGCACTGTATCCAGCGCGAACGTCCACGCCCGGTACATGTCCAGGCGTACGAATTACTCCTACACTCCACGTTCATGCTGCGCGCCCTCGCCGTCGACGACGAACGCCCCTCCCTGGAGGAGCTGCTCTACCTGCTCAACGCCGATCCACGCATCGGCAGCGCGGAGGGCGCGGGCGACGCGACCGAGGCGCTGCGCCGTATCAACAGGGCCCTGGAATCAGGCCCGGACGGACCGGAAGCGATCGACGTCGTGTTCCTCGACATCCAGATGCCCGGCCTCGACGGCCTCGACATGGCACGGCTGCTGACGGGTTTCGCGCAGCCGCCGCTCGTCGTGTTCGTCACCGCGCACGAGGACTTCGCCGTACAGGCCTTCGATCTCAAGGCAGTCGACTACGTCCTGAAGCCCGTCCGCAAGGAACGGCTCGCGGAGGCGGTGCGCCGGGCCGCCGAACTCGGCGGCTCCGCACCGCGGATACCCGTGCACGAACCCGACCCCGACCACATCGCCGTCGAACTCGGCGGCGTCACCCGCTTCGTGGCCGTCGACGACATCACCCATGTCGAGGCACAGGGCGACTACGCCCGCCTGCACACCGACCGGGGCAGCCACCTCGTCCGCATCCCGGTGTCCACCCTGGAGGACCGCTGGCGCGCCCGCGGCTTCGTCCGCATCCACCGCCGCCACCTCGTCGCCCTGCGCCACATCGGCGAACTCCGCCTGGACGCGGGGACGGTGAGCGTTCTCGTGGGCGGCGAGGAACTCCAGGTCAGCCGCCGCCACACCCGCGAACTGCGGGACCTGCTGATGCGGAGGCCATGACGATGCCCCAAGACCCCACCGAACGCAGGGTCGTCGTCACCGGCCCGCCCCGCCGCACCCGCCGCGCCTCCGGCTACTCCCGCCCGCGCACCGAGATCGACGAACAGACCACCCTCGGCCACACCTACGTCCGTTCCCTCATGCGCACCCAACTCCGCGCCGCCCTCACGGTGTTCGCGATCCTCGTGCTGCTCGTCGGCCCCCTGCCCCTCGTCTTCGCGGCCACCCCGGACTCCCACCGCCTCGAATGGCTGATCCTCGGCTTCTGCCTCTACGCCCCGCTCGTCCTCCTCGCCCTCTGGTACGTGCGCCGCGCCGAACGCAACGAACGCGACTTCGTCCGCCTCGTCGAGGACCGCTGACCCGGTGAACTCCAGCTACGCGGTGCCGGCGGTCGCCCTCGTCGTCGTGGTGACGGTCCTCGTCGGCGCCTTCGGCCTGCGCATCTCCCGCACCACCTCCGACTTCTACGTCGCCTCCCGCACCGTCGGCCCCCGCCTCAACGCGGCCGCCATCAGCGGCGAATACCTCTCCGCCGCCTCCTTCCTGGGCATCGCGGGACTGGTCCTCGTCCAGGGCCCCGACATGCTCTGGTACCCGGTCGGCTACACGGCCGGATACCTGGTGCTGCTGTTGTTCGTCGCCGCCCCACTGCGCCGCTCCGGCGCCTACACCCTCCCCGACTTCGCCGAGGCCCGCCTCGCCTCGCACGCCGTACGACGCCTCGCGGGAGCCTTCGTCGTGGGGGTCGGCTGGCTGTACCTGCTGCCCCAACTCCAGGGCGCCGGGCTCACGTTGACCGTCCTCACCGGGGCGCCCGACTCGCTCGGCGGACTGATTGTCGCGGTCGTCGTGGTCGCCACCGTCGCGGCCGGCGGCATGCGCAGCATCACCTTCGTCCAGGCCTTCCAGTACTGGCTGAAGCTCACCGCACTGCTCGTCCCCGCCCTCTTCCTGATCCTCGCCTGGCACAGCGACGGAGCACCCCGGCACGCCTTCGAAGAGCCCGCGACGTTCCGCGAACAGCGGGCAGTTCGGGTCGACGAGACACTCGACCTCAGGCTCGACCGACCCCTCACGGTCACGGTGACCGGCAAGGTCGACGGCCACACACACGACGCGGAGAAACTCCGACTCCCCGCCGGCACCCACCACATCGAGCGCGGCACCCGCCTCACCTTCGCCAAGGGCGACCCCGTCCCCGTCGCCGACCGCGGCACCAACGGCGGCATGTCGACCTCGCTGGCCGCGAGCCGCGAGGAACGCCCGCTGTACGCGACGTACGGCCTCATCCTCGCGACCTTCCTCGGCACGATGGGCCTGCCGCACGTCGTCGTCCGCTTCTACACCAGCCCGCACGGCGTCGCCGCCCGCCGCACCACGGTCGCCGTCCTCGGCCTGATCGGCGCCTTCTACCTCCTGCCGCCCGTCTACGGCGCCCTCGGCCGCCTGTACACCCCCGAACTCACCCTCACCGGCGACGCCGACGCGTCCGTACTCCTGCTGCCCGACCGCATGATCGGCGGTGTCGGCGGCGATCTGCTCGGCGCGCTGGTCGCGGGCGGTGCCTTCGCCGCGTTCCTGTCCACCGCGTCGGGGCTGACCATGGCCGTCGCGGGAGTCCTCACCCAGGACGTCCTCCCGTCGCGCGGGGTACGGCACTTCAGGCTCGGCACGGTCCTCGCCATGGCCGTACCGCTGGCGGCGAGCGTCCTGGTCGGCGGGCTGCCCGTCGCCGACGCCGTGGGGCTCGCGTTCGCCGTATCGGCGTCCTCCTTCTGCCCGTTGCTGGTCCTCGGCATCTGGTGGACCCGGCTCACCCCGCCGGGCGCGGCGGCCGGGATGCTGGTGGGCGGCGGGTCGGCGTTCGTCGCCGTGGCCGCGACCATGGCGGGCTTCCCGGGCACGGGCCCGCTGCACGCCCTCCTCGCCTGGCCCGCGCTCTGGTCGGTGCCGCTGGGGTTCCTCACGATGGTGCTGGTGTCCTTGGCGACCCCGGGCCGGGTGCCGACGGGAACGGCGGCGATCCTGGCGCGGTTCCATCTGCCGGAGGAGCTGCGGGCGGAGGTGAAGGCGTGACGGAGTCCGGGCGCGGCTTCGGTGCCGCCGTGGGTGGATCGCCCAACTGCCTTGCGGAGGAGGTCATATGAGCGGGTTCCTGGCCGGCCTCTGCGTCGCCGTACTGCCGCTGCTGGCCGCCGGGTTCTGGCTGGGGCGGCGCACCGCGCGGCCCGAGAGCCTCGGTGGGCTCGGCACCCCCGTCGAGCACGCCACCTTCCAGACCCTGCACACCGCCTCCCTCGCCGCGCCCCCGCTGCGCGCCGGTCTCACCGAGGAGACGGCCCGCCGCTCGGCCCGCAGACTGCGCACGCTGCTGGGCACCGACGCGCTGTGCCTGACCGACCAGAAGCAGGTCCTCGCCTGGGAGGGCGTCGGCGACCATCACCGGGCCGAGATCATGGAACGGCTCGCGGGCCCTCTGGAGACCGGCCGCGGCGAGGCGTTCCGGCTCAACTGCGACGCCCCCGACTGCCCGTTGCGCTGGGCGGTGGTCGCCCCGCTCACCGTCGACGACCGGGTCCACGGTGCGCTGGTCGCCTGCGCGCCGCGCGAGTCGGCCGTCCTGGTCCGGGCCGCCGGGGAGGTCGCCCGCTGGGTCTCCGTACAACTGGAGTTGGCGGATCTGGACCAGTCCCGCACCCGGCTGATCGAGGCCGAGATCAAGGCACTTCGGGCCCAGATCTCCCCGCACTTCATCTTCAACTCGCTCGCGGTGATCGCGTCCTTCGTCCGCACGGACCCCGAGCGCGCCCGCGAACTGCTCCTGGAATTCGCCGACTTCACCCGCTACTCGTTCCGCAGGCACGGCGACTTCACCACCCTCGCCGACGAACTCCACGCCATAGACCACTACTTGGCGCTCGTGAGGGCCCGCTTCGGCGAACGGCTCTCCGTCACCCTTCAGATCGCCCCCGAGGTGCTGCCGGTGGCGCTCCCGTTCCTGTGCCTCCAGCCGCTGGTCGAGAACGCCGTCAAGCACGGCCTGGAGGGCAAGGCCGTGACGGCCGCGGGCAGGAGCCGTATCAGCATCACCGCGCAGGACGCGGGCGCCGAGGCACTCGTCGTCATTGAGGACGACGGCGCCGGCATGGACCCCGACCTGCTCCGCCGCATCCTGGCGGGCGAGGTCAGCCCCTCGGGCGGCATCGGCCTGTCCAACGTCGACGACCGGCTCCGCCAGGTCTACGGCGACGACTACGGCCTCGTCATCGAGACCGCCGTAGGAGCGGGCATGAAGATCACCGCCCGGCTGCCGAAGTACCAGCCGGGCGTGCACTCGGCGAGCCGGCGCAGTGGGGAATAGCGCGCGTCAGGTGCTGCGCGTGGCCACCATCCCGAGGGTGATCAGCCCGAGCACGACCCAGCCGAACCACAGCCAGCCGTTACTCCCGAGCGCCACCGTGTAGGCGGTCACCACTACGAGTCCGCCGACGGTGATCACCCCCATGGTCTTCGTGGAACCGGGCATCGCAACACCCTCCTCATGGTTCGTTCCCCTCCATGGTGCCCCCGTTCTGCTTCCGAACGGCGCACACGACGAAATGTGTGCCCGACTTCCATGGACCGTTACTGGTCCAGGAGGCCGCCTCGTACACCGACGGACCGAAGCCGTAGTCGGCCGGCGGCACGTCCCGGGCGCACGCCGCGTCCGACCGCGTACGGGCCTGGGCCAGCGTGACGCCCGCGCCCAACCGGGTGAACCCGACCACTTCCTGGTCGTGCTCGCCGCCGCAGGGGACCAGGCTCGCGGCCCGGTCGGAGGGCACGTCCAGACAGTCCCGCTTCTGCATCGTCGAGGTGTCCGCGAACGCCGACCCGAGGGCGCGATGGCTGCCGAGCGGTCCGTAGACCGGCCCGTGCGCGCCCAGCACCAGACAGGCGGTCCGGTGTCCGGCGGCCTCGAAACCGGCATCGGTCGGTACGACGGCGAGGCCCCGCACGTCCGCGAGCTTCTCCCGCATCTCCTGCGTCCGCTGCGCACACCGGTCCGCCCCGACCTTGCGCGCCTCGCCCGCCGACGCGGTGGACACGAACGCCATCACCTGCCCGTCCGGCACCGAGTTCCGACAAGTGGGGTCGACGGCGAGCCGTGGCGTCCCCTGGAAGCGCTTCCCACCGGGCCAGTCGGCGGTGACACAGTCGCCGTCCTTGAGCGGCGCGGAAAGGCCGATGGCTGCGCCGTACGGCGGGCTGTCCTTCTTCGCGCTCGTGTTGTCGCCGGGCGGCTGGTGGGCCATCGCGTACCAGACGCCGCCCAGGGCGAGGCCGAGCCCGAGCAGGCCCGCGAGGACGGCCTGGCGGAGCCGGCGGCGCGGGCGGCGGCGCCGACCGGTGGGGGAGGACGAGGGAGACGGCCCCGCGGTGAACGGGGCCGGTATCGGCGCCGCCATCGGCTCCGGCACGGCCTGGCCCTCCCACGGCGACTGCGAGCCGAGGTCGGTCTGGGTCCGGGCGTACGCCCCCGCCCCCGGGTCCGTCTGCGGCGTCACGATCCGGGCGAGCGCCGCCTCGGCCTCCGCCGCCGGAATCCGCAGTAGCGGATCCTTCTCCAGCATCGCGTGGAGCACCGGGGCCAGGGCGCCCGCGCGGACCGGGGGGAGTGGGTCCTCCATGACCACCGCGGTGATCTCCGCGAGCGGTGACTCGCGCACGAAGGGGCCGTGGCCCTCGACGGCGTGGTAGAGCGTGCAGCCCAGCGAGAACAGGTCGGCGGCGGCGGTCGGCGGCCCGCCCGTGGCCCGCTCCGGCGCCAGATAACCGGCCGTCCCGACGAGCACGGACGTCAGCGTGTACCGCGTCTCCCCGGCGTCCGGCTGCACCGAGATGCCGTAGTCGGTGAGCAGGACGCGGGCGTACGGCGAACCCGTGCGGTCCGGCGCGAGCAGGATGTTCGCCGGTTTCACGTCCCGGTGCATCACGCCCCGGTGGTGCCCGGCGGTCAGCGCGTCCAGTACGGCTAGCCCGATGCGGGCGCACTCCGCGGGGGCCAGCGAGCCGTACCGGGCGACCATGTCACGCAGGTCCACGGCGTCCGCCACATACTCCATGACGATCCACGGCAGACCCTCGTGCTCCAGCACGTCGTGCACGGTCACCACATGGGGGTGCCCGCGCAGCCCCGCCGCGTTCCGCGCCTCGGCCCGGGCCCGCGCGACCCGGGCCTCCCGCTCGGCGTCGGCGTAGGCCGGGTTGCTGAACACGATCTCCTTGAGCGCGACTTCACAGGCCAGCCTCTGGTCATGTGCGAGCCACACATGTCCCATACCGCCACTGCCCAGCCGGTTCAGCAGCAGATAGCGGCCGGCGATGACCCGGCCCACTCCCGAGGCCGGCGATCCCTGAGGCATGCGGAGTCCTCCTTCCGGGGCCGCGTCACGTCTGGGTTGTCGTGCTGGTGACCGGGGCGCCGCTCGTCACGGAGGTGCCGGTGGTGACGGGCGCGCCGCTGGTCACGGGAGCACTCGTCATCGGGGCGCTGCTGGTGACCGACGCGCTCGTCGAGGGCGAGTGGGTCACCACCGAGGGCGAACCGGTCGTAGGCGAACTGCTCGACGGCGGCGGGCCGGATGACGGTGGCGGCTCGCTCGTGGGCGAGGACGGTGGCGGTGACGAGGACGTCGAGGGCGGTGCCGTGGACGTCGGCGGACGCAGCGTCGGACCGGAGGTCGTCGGACCCGGGGGAGTGGAAGCCGTGCTCCCGCTCGTCCCGCCGGCCACGCTCAGCAGCACGTACTCCCCGAACCGCAGCTCGGTCCCGGCCGGCGGATCGGACGCCGTGACCTGCGCGTCGTCCGCCGGCACCGCACTCCCGCCGTACCCGACGGCCAGACCACCGCTCACCAGCTGCCGCCGCGCCTCCCCGAACGTCGCCCCCGCGAGGTCGGGTACAGCGTGCCGCATCCAGGTGTCGAAGGCGGTGTCACGCTTGCCGGTCGTACCGACCGGACGCTCGATACCGCGGTCGGGATCGTCGACGTCGACGAGAGCGAGCCCCTCCATCTTCCGCGGCGCCGGACGCACGGCCACGACCGAGGACGCGTGATATCCGTTCCACTTCTTGTTGCCGTCCTCGAACTTGACGGAAATCCGGCTCGCGTCGCCCTTGAAGGGCCGCAGCGGATTTCCGCACGAGCACTTCGCGGCGGGTTCTCCCTGCTCGTCGACGAGAATAGCGATTCCTGCCTGGAGAAGGGAGTTGTAGGGCGTGGCCTTTCCCTTTTTGTAGTCGTGGTTCTGTACGAGAGTGTCGTGACGCAGGAGCACGGGTGTGAGCCGATCCAGATAGGCCGGAATCTCGTCCGTGGTGATACCCGGCACGGACGACCAGGCGACCGCCTTCTGACGGTTCGCGGGATCGGTCAGGAACCTCTTGAGCTTCGCCACGTCACAGACGGTCGGCTTCTTGGTGCCTCCGTACAGACCAGGCGTGTCCCCCTGCTGCAAGCTGCCCCGCACCGGCATCGAACGCACCTCGGCGTCGTTGCCCAGTCCCTTTTTCTCGTCGAAGAAAGGCGCGAGCGACGGAACTCCGGCGGCGACCGCCTGCACGGCGAACGTATGTGCGCCCCCGCCGCATCCGCCCAGTCCACTCACGACCAGGACACACACGAGCAGCACGGCGATCCTGCGGATCACCGGAATTCCGGTCCTTTGCACAACAGTGCGAAATTTCATTACCGCTCCCCCCCCGGTGGCGGTTCCCCCATCGCGCTTATGCTACTGAACGAAATTGCCGCCCAGTTGCCGCATGTGTTCAATTGCCTCGTGTGTTCAATGAGGCCAAATAGGCGTTGTACGCCTCGAGTTCCTTGTCGCCGTCCCGGTCGGCGGCCCGGTCCTGGCGCTTGGCTTGCCGCTGTTCCGAGCTGTACCACTGGAACAGCAGGGCGATCAGCACCAGCACGGACGGGACCTCGCTGAACGCCCAGGCGATGCCGCCGGCCGCGTTCTGATCGGAGAGCGCGTCGATGCCGAGCGAGGCGGGCGGGTTCTTGAACGTCTGAACCATCGGCTCCGACGCCATCATCAACGCGATGCCGAAGAACGCGTGGAACGGCATCCCGGCGAACAGCTCCAGCATCCGCATCAGATAGCCCGGCCGGCTCGGCCCCGGGTCCACGCCCATGATCGGCCAGAAGAACACCACACCCACGGCGAGGAAGTGCACCATCATCGCGATGTGCCCGGTCTTCGACCCCATCAGGAAGTCGAAGATCGGCGTGAAGTACAGCGCGTACAGGCTCGCGATGAACAGCGGGATCGTGAACGCGGGATGCGTGATGATCTTCATGTACCGGCTGTGCAGGAACATCAACAGCAGCTCGCGGGGCCCCTTCTTGCCTCTCGCGGCCGGCGGCAGCGCACGCAGCGCCAGGGTGATCGGTGCGCCGAGCAGGAGCAGGATCGGGGACAACATGCTGATGATCATGTGCTGCACCATGTGCACGCTGAACATGACCATGCCGTAGTCGTTGAGCTTGGTGCACATCACCAGCCCGATGGTCAGCACACCGATGACGTAGGAGATCGTCCGCCCCACCGGCCACGAGTCCCCCCGCCGCCGCAACCGCACGACCCCCCACCCGTACAGCCCGAGCCCGACCAGACAGGCGGTGAGAAAGAACGGGTCGGCCGACCACTCAAGCCCGCGCGCGAACGTAAACGGCGGCAGATCCATGGTCATACCGTGCCCGCCGTGATCCATCGAACGGCTCCTGATTCGTGGGGGTGTGCGTCATCTGTCCGCACCAGACTAGAACTGCCCCCGGTCACTTCTACGACCGGGGGCAAGTGGTCCCACTCAGGGGCGCGGGGAACTGCGCGACCAGCCACGACGAACGCGCACCCGACGAATCACCGAGGCACGCTCAGAGCACGCACTCGGCCTCTTCATACCGATCAGCAGGCACCGTCTTCAGCGTCTCCACCGCATCCGCCAACGGCACCATCACGATGTCGGTCCCCTGAAGCGCGGTCATCTTCCCGAACTCCCCCCGATGCGCGGCCTCCACCGCATGCCACCCAAACCGGGTGGCCAGCACCCGGTCGTACGCGGTCGGAGTACCCCCACGCTGCACATGCCCAAGGATCACCGGCCGCGCTTCCTTGCCGAGCCGCTCCTCCAGCTCGATGGACAGCTGCCGCGCGATCCCCGCGAAGCGCTCATGGCCGTAGACATCCTTCTTGCCCTCGTCGAAGTCCATGGACCCCGCACGCGGCTTCGCCCCCTCGGCCGCCACGACAATCGCGAAGCGCTTGCCCGCCTCGAAGCGTTCGCCGACGCGCGCGGCCAACTCCTCGATGTCGAAGGGACGTTCAGGTACGACGATGGCGTGCGCGCCGGCCGCCATGCCGGAGTGGAGCGCGATCCAGCCGGTGTGGCGGCCCATGACCTCCACGACGAGGACGCGCTGGTGGGACTCGGCGGTGGTCTTGAGCCGGTCGAGCGCCTCGGTCGCGACACCGACCGCCGTGTCGAAGCCGAAGGTGACGTCCGTGACCGCGATGTCGTTGTCGATGGTCTTGGGGACGCCGACGATCGGGAGACCGGCGTCGTACATCAACTTGGCCGCCTTGAGCGTGCCTTCGCCGCCGATCGGGATGATCGCGTCCAGGCCGAGCTCCTCGACATGACCTCGGGCCCGCTCCACGCCGTCCCGGAGCTGGGAGGGCTGGACGCGGGAGGAGCCGAGGATGGTGCCGCCGCGAGCAAGGATGCCGCTCACCGCGTCGAGGTCGAGCTTGAGGTAGTCGCACTCCAGGAGGCCCTTCCAGCCGTCCCGGAAGCCGATGACCTCGTCGCCGTGGTCCACGACGGCGCGGTGCACGACGGACCGTATGACGGCGTTCAGGCCGGGGCAGTCGCCGCCGGACGTGAGGACACCAATGCGCATAGCCCGAAGAACCTTCTCAACGTGGGCCGAAACCGGACCACGTTGTCCGGTACGAACCCCGCCACCCTAACGGCAGGAGGGGGCGGGACCGTAGCGTGCGTCCGCCTGCTGGACGACCCCGCTCACCTGCGCGGACGGGACGTCAGACGGGCTGGTTTCCAGTATCCGAACAGGAGCTGGACACCTGGTTCAGGCAGGCTGCTGAGCTGCGCTGATGCGCTCGGTGCGGAGCGCCTCGTACCAGCGGTCGTCGATCGGCGGCAGCGCGTTGACATCGAGGGCCAGCTTCAGCAGCAGGTCCGCGATCAGCGGGTTGCGGGCGAGCACGGGCCCGTGCATGTACGTACCGAACACCGTGTCGTTGTACGCGCCCTCCGTGCCGTCGCCCGTGCCGTTGCCCTTGCCGAGCCGCACCTGCGCGAACGGGCGGGCGGTGGGGCCGAGGTGGGTGACGCCCTGGTGGTTCTCGAAGCCGGTCAGCTGGGGCAGGCCCAGCCGCGCGTCGATGTCGCCGAGGACGTCGCCCACGCACCGCTCGCCCTCGCCGCGTGTCGACACCACGTCGAGCAGGCCGAGGCCGGGCTCGCGCTGGCCGAGGTCGTTGATGAACTCGTGGCCGAGGATCTGGTAGCCGGCGCACACCGAGAAGACGATCGCGCCGTTGCCGACCGCCCGGTGCAGGCCGCCGTCACGGCGCAGCCGCTCCGCCGCGAGCCGCTGCGGACGGTCCTCGCCGCCACCGATCAGATAGATGTCGCCCGAGGTCGGGATGGGCTGGTCGCTGCGCACGTCCAGCCGGGCCACGTCGAGGCCGCGCTGCCGTGCCCGGCGTTCCACGACAAGGGCGTTGCCCTGGTCGCCGTAGGTGCTCAGCAGGTCCGGGTAGATCCACACCAGACGCAGCTGGTTGTCGCTCATGGTCAATTCGTCCTCTGAGTCTCAGTTGCCGACGCGGCGGCGCAGGTCCTGGAACGCGGTGTAGTTCGCGATGACCTCGATGCGGCCGGGCGGGGCCATCTGCACGGCCTGGTCGAGGTTGTCGCAGACCTGGAAGTGCTGGTTGGCCACTTCCAGACGGACCGCGAGGTCCAGCTTGCGGTCGCCCACGACGAAGATGGGGTGGCCGGTCAGTCGGGTGTAGTCGACGTCCCAGAGCCACGAGGTGTCGGTGCCGTCGGCGCCGCGCGCGTTCACCGAGAGGATCACCGGGGTCGGCGGCGGGTCGATCAGGCTGAACGTCTCTAGCCAGCCCGCCGGGTTCTTCGCCAGCAGCAGGCGCAGGTCGCGCTGCATGAACTGGACGACGTCATAGCGCCCGGCGACGGCCTGTACCCGGTACATGCGCTCCAGGGCGACCTGCGGCGGCACCCCGAAGACGGCGGCGACCGCGGCCGAAGAGGCGGCGTTGGCCTTGTTGGCGCGCCCGGGCAGCTGGAGGTGGATGGGCCAGGCGGAACCGTGCGGGTCGAGGACGTGGTCCCCGGACAGCGCCCAACTGGGAGTGGGCCGCCGGAATCCGCACTCGCCGCAGAACCAGTCGTCGCCCGGCCGCTGCATCACGCCACCGCACGAAGGACACGACCAGGCGTCGTCCTTCCACATCTGCCCGGCGGCGACCCAGATCACGTTGGGCGAGGAGGAAGCGGCCCACACGACCAGCGGGTCGTCGGCGTTGGCGACGACGACGGCCTTCGAACCGGCAAGCCCCTCACGCCAGTTCTCCGCGAGCATGCGGGTCTCGGCCGCGCGGTCGAGCTGGTCGCGGGAGAGGTTGAGCAGGGCGATGCACTTGGGGTCGGTGTCGCGGGCGACGCCGGCGAGGTACTTCTCGTCGACCTCGATGACACCGAACTTGGCGTCCGAGCCGCCGGCCAGCGCCGAGGTGATACCGGCGGGCATGTTGGCACCGAGCGCGTTCGACACGACCTCCCCGGCGGCCCCGAGGGCCTCGGCGATCAATCGCGTCGTCGTGGTCTTGCCGTTGGTGGCCGAGACGAGCGTCACGTCCAGGTTCTGTGCGAGCCGGGCGAGCAGGTCGGGGTCGAGTTTGAGTGCCACTCGGCCGCCGATCACCGATCCGCTGCCCCGCCCCGCGGCACGCGATGCCGCCGCGACCGCCTTGCCCGCCGTCACGGCCAGCTTGGCCCGCGGCGTGAGCGGGTCCGAGTTGCCTGCCATCAGTTCTCGATCCTCCTTGCGTACGCGCCGCGCCTCTGCCTCCGGCAACGTGGTGTGGACCTCAGCCTATCGAGATCCTTATCGGTGCCCGAACCGCGGCACCGCGAACCCCTCGTGGCGGGCGTGCGCCGTAGAGAACCGTACCCTTGCGGCCATGCGATACGGCTCCATCCCGGGCGCCCACGGGCGAGTCCGTCCCCTCACCCTGCTCGGCGACCCCTTCCTGCATGCCCCGTGCGAGGAGGTCACGAACTTCGGCCCCGAACTCGCCCGCCTCGTAGAGGACTTGTTCGCGACGATGTACGCGGCCCAGGGGGTGGGCCTCGCCGCGAACCAAGTAGGCGAGTCCTTGCGGGTGTTCGTCTACGACTGCCCCGACGACGAGGAGACCCGCCACCTCGGCCATGTGGTCAACCCACGCCTGGTGGAGACGGACGGTGTGGTGCTGAGGGGCCCGGAGGGATGTCTGTCCCTGCCTGGCCTGGAGGCGGGGACGGAGCGCTACGACCACGCGGTCATCGAGGGATTCACGATGACCGGCGACCCGATCACCGTGCACGGCACGGGTTGGTTCGCAAGGTGCTTGCAGCATGAGTACGACCACGTGGAGGGCCAGGTGTACGCGGACCGCGTGACGGGCTGGCGCCATAAACGCCTGATGCGGCAGGTCGGCCGATCGTCATGGCACCGGTGAGCGAAGCCTTTTAGGGCGGCGAGGCTGTGCCGATGTGCGGCTCTGCCGCGTAGGCGCGACCAGCTCCCAGCGCCGGCGAGCGAAGGTTTTTAGGGGCGCGGGGAACTGCGCGACCAGCCCCCGCCGGACGCGCACCCGAAACACAACCGACTAAAACCCCGGCCCACCTAAAACCCCGGCCCACCAACCTTGTCCCCGGCGGCAGCCAACCGCCCCCACAACAGATCAGCCAGACTCCGCACCAACTCGGCCCGGGAGCAAGGCCGTTCACCCAGCCACCAGTCACCCGCCGCGTGCATCATCCCGACGATCCCATGCCCCCACACCCGAGCCAGCTGCTGACTGTTGGGCCCGAGATCCACCCGCTCCTCGATGACCTGAGCCAACTCCTCGCCCATCCGCCGGAGCAGCGGAACAGAGTGATTCCCCGTGTCGAACCCCTGATCCGCGGTCTGCCCACCCTCCACAGGATGCATAAGGAACCGATACACCTGAGGCAGCGCCTCGATCGCGGCGAGGTACGTGTCGAGCGTCGCCTCAACCCGCTCCCGCCGCTCGGCGGGCGCGTCCAACGCGGCCCGCAGCGAGGACAGCAGGGCATCCGTATGCCGCTTGGCAAGGGCGGCGTAGAGTCCACCCTTGTCCCCGAAGTGCCGATACAGAATCGGCTTCGTAATACCCGCTTCCGCGGCGATCGCGTTCATCGAGGCCTGCGGACCATCACGCAGCACCACTCTGTCCGCGGCCTCCAACAACTCGCGCCGTCGGCGGTCGGCGGACCTCTGCTGATCGGTCCGCTGCGTGGTGTCCATGAGCTCTCCCCACCCGTGCTGAATCGGTGACGCCTGCGCAAACTAACACTCAATGGGCCCAACACCTCGAACGGGCTGCCGAGTGGTCATTGGGAGTTGACTTTTCCTACCCGTCGGTAACAGACTCTGTCGTTACCGCAAGTAACATGCTAGTGCGCTGCTGGAGGAGTCATGGCCGAGTTCACCATGGAACTCAACGACGAACAGAAGGAGGTGCGGGACTGGCTGCACGGCTTCGCCGCCGACGTCATCCGCCCCGCCGCCGCCGAATGGGACGAGCGTGAGGAGACTCCCTGGCCGGTCATCCAGGAGGCCGCGAAGGTCGGCATCTACTCCCTGGACTTCTACGCCCAGCAGTATTTCGACCCCACCGGCCTCGGCATCCCGATGGCCATGGAGGAACTGTTCTGGGGCGACGCGGGCATAGCCCTCTCCATAGTCGGCACCGGTCTCGCCGCGGTGGGCGTCCTCGCCAACGGCACCGAGGAGCAGATCGGCACCTGGATTCCCCAGATGTACGGCGACGCCAACGACGTCAAGGTCGCCGCCTTCTGCTCCTCCGAGCCCGACGCCGGTTCCGACGTGGCCTCCATGCGCACGCGTGCCGTGTACGACGAGGCCAAGGACGAGTGGGTGCTGAACGGCACCAAGACCTGGGCGACCAACGGTGGTATCGCCAACGTCCACGTCGTCGTCGCGGTCGTCGACGCGGACCTCGGCTCCAAGGGGCACGCCTCCTTCATCGTCCCGTCGGGCACGCCGGGCCTGTCCCAGGGGCAGAAGTTCAAGAAGCACGGCATTCGCGCCTCGCACACCGCCGAGGTCGTCCTGGAGGACGTGCGCATCCCCGGTTCCTGCCTCCTCGGCGGCAAGGAGAAGCTGGACGAGCGCCTCGCCCGCGCCCGTGAGCGCGCCAAGGCCGGCGGCGGCGAGCGCGTGAAAAACGCCGCGATGGCCACGTTCGAGGCGTCCCGCCCGGCGGTCGGCGCGATGGCGGTGGGCACGGCCCGCGCGGCGTACGAGGTCGCCCTCGACTACGCGATGACCCGAGAGCAGTTCGGCCGCCCGATCATCGACAACCAGGGTGTCGCCTTCCAGCTCGCCGACATGCGGACGTCCATCGACGCGGCCCGGCTGCTGGTGTGGCGCGCGTCCTGGATGGCGGTCAACGGCAAGCAGTTCACGGCGGCCGAGGGGTCGATGTCGAAGCTGTTCGCCAGCGAGACGGCGAAGAAGGTCACCGGGCAGGCGATTCAGATCCTCGGCGGCAACGGCTACACGCGTGAGTATCCGGTCGAGCGGATGCACCGGGACGCCGCGATCTACACGATTTTCGAGGGCACGAGTGAGATCCAGCGTCTGGTGATTGCGCGGACGTTGTCGGGGATGCCGATTCGTTGAGTTTCGGGTGCGGGCCCGGTGGGGGCTGAGCGCGCCCACGCGGCGGAGCCGCATATCGATACAGCCCCGTGCCCCTCAAAAGCAGGTCCAGTTGCCGGTCTTTTAGGGGCGCGGGGAACTGCGCGACCAGCCCCCACCGGCCGGTGGACGAACAACTACCGGTGTTTCAAGGGCGTCAGCTGCTCGATGTCATATCGCCCCCGCAACTCCTCGATAGCCGCGTGATCCGGCGGCCCCCCACCCCCGAGAATCTCCAACAGCTCCTCGAAATACCGCTCATGATCCGGCGGCGGAGACGCCTGGAAAAACATCTTCGCCGCCGTCTCCGTCGGGTTCGAGAACGCATGCGGACACCCGGGCGGTACGACGATCACCGTCCCCGGCGTCGCCCGTACCACCCGCATGCCCGAACTCGACTCCCACCGCTGCCAGTTGTCCGGCGTACGGATCCTCGGCTCGAAGGCGAGGACGTCCAGCTCGCCTTCGAGCACGTAGAACAACTCCTCGCTACGGGTGTGCACATGGGCCCCGACGTCGAACCCCGGCGGCACCACCACCTCGAAGGTCGACGCGGTCCGGGAGTGCGAGCCGGTCACCTTGAACGTCACGTGCTGCGCGGGTGTCTGTACGACCCGGCCGTGACCGGGCGGCACCAGAAGCCCCTCCGTCGCCGTCACCGGCACCTCACCACGTCACCGGCAGCGCCTCGGGCCCGCGGATCAACGCGCCCTTTTTGAACGGCACTTGATCGGCCGGGACCGCGAGCCGCAGCCCCGGCAGCCGGTCCAGCAGCGCGTCCACCAGCAGCTCGGACTCCAGCCGCGCCAGCATGTTGCCGGGACAGAAGTGCGGGCCGAAGCCGAACGACACATGCGGGTTCGGACTGCGGGAGAAGTCGATCCGGTCCGGGTCCGGGAACACGTCCGGGTCCCGGTTCGCGGCCAGGTACGACACGTACACCGGGTCGCCCGCCCGCATCCGTACGCCGCGGATCTCCACGTCCTCCATGGCGATCCGGGACAGTCCGACCGCGTTGCGGTGCGGGATGTAGCGCAGCAGTTCGTCGATGGCCTGGGGCCGCGACTCCGGTTCGGCGCGCAGCCGTTCGACGAGATCCGGGCGGGTCAGCAGCAGGTAGAAGATCTGCCCGCTGTTGTTGGTGACCGCCTCGCCGCCGATCTGCAGCAGCACCGCGAGCCCGACCGCCTCCTCCAGGGTGATCTCCTCCCGGCCCACGGCGGCACCGAGCAGCGAGGCGACGTCCTCACCGTCGCTGCCCTCCCGCAGACCGATGAGATCGGCGAAGTACGCGCCCATCTCCTCCTTGGCCTTCTCGCTGACCTTGGCGCCGTGCGAGGAGGACAGGATGAGCTGCGTCCAGGTGTGCATGCCGTGCCGGTCGGCGGCCGGGACGCCCATCAGCTCGCAGATCACCGCGATCGGGAAGGGGCTCAGTACCGTCTCGGTGAGATCGGCCGGCGGTCCGTGCTGGAGCAGCTCGTCGATCAACTCGTCGAGCAACAGCCGGGATTGCTCCCGCACCCGCTCCACCCCGCGCGCCGTGAACGCCGGGGCGACCGAGCGCCGTAGCCGGGTGTGGTCCGGCGGATCGAGGAAGCCGACCGCGCCGCGGGCCGGGATGAAGTGCGGGGCGAGCCGGGTCACCGGCTGGTCCATCACGGCCTCGCGGCTGAACCGGGGATCGTTGGTGACCGTCCGCACGTCGTCGTGCCGGGTGACCAGCCACGCCCAGCCCTCGCCGTTGGGCAGCTTGATCCGGTTGACCGGACCCTCCCGCATCAGCTTGGCGAGGACCGGGTCGAAGTCCACCCCGGTCAGATCGAGGGCCGGCCAGGGCCGTACCGGGGGCAGGGTCTCGGTGAGCGTCTCGTCAGTCATGCCGTACTCAAGCCGTCTCTCGGTCGTCGCTGTGCCAGCGGCCCAGGGCCATCTCGGCGGTGATACCGGGTCCGAACCCGGCGAGCAGCCCGCGCGCCCGGTGTTCGGCGCCGCCCTCGTCGAAGAGCCGGCGCAGCGCGTCCAGGACGACGGCGCTGGCGATGTTGCCGTACTCGGTGAGGGTGGCCCGGCTGAACCGGAACGCGTGTGGGTCGACCTGCAGGAACTTGCTCAGGTCATCGAGTATTCGGGGCCCGCCCGCGTGGACTATGTAGAAGTCCAGGTCGGCCGCGTCCCAGCCGTGCAGCCCCGCGAGGTCCTGGAGCGCCGGTGCGAGGGGCTCCATGGTGGCCGGCACCCGCTTGTCCAGGAGGAAGTGGAAGCCGGTGGCCCGGACGTCGTACATGATCCACTCTTCGGTCTTGGGGATCAGGTACGACCCGTTGCGCTCCAGCTGGATGCCCGTGCCGCCGCGCCCCCGCACCACGGCCGCGGCGATGCCGTCGCCGAACAGGCCGTTGGAGAGCAGGGAGCCGATGCCGAGGTCGGTCGGCTGGTAGCACAGCGAGCAGAACTCGCAGGCGACGATGAGCGCGTTGGCCTCCGGGTAGGCCGTGCAGAAGTCGTGTGCCCGGTTGATGGCCGCACCGCCGGCCGCGCAGCCCAGCTGGGCTATGGGGATCTGCCGGGTGGTGGCGTCGAACGCCATCTCGTTGATCAGCCAGGCCGTGAGCGAGGGCATCATGAAGCCCGTGCACGAGACGTAGATGATCACGTCGATGTCGGTGGTGAGGAGCTCCGCCTCGTCGAGCGCGCGCTGCACGACCGCCGGGACCCGGGCCTTCGCCTCGGCCGTGTAGATCCTGTTGCGGTCCTCGAACCCGGGGTGCTTCAGGGTCTCCTCGATGGGCTGCACGATGTGCCGGGTACGCACACCGGTGTTCTCGATCAGCCGGAGGGCCAGCGGCAGGTTGGGGTGGTCCGCGTGACGGGAGCGCGCCAGCTCCAGCGTCTCCTCCATCGTGATCACGTGCTCGGGAACCGACACCGAGGGCTTGCACAAAGTCGCCATGAACCGTCCCTGCTTTCGCCTTCCGGAAGGCCTTCGCCCGCCGGTCAGAAGGTGGTTCACCTCAGAGGGTGGTGCACCCACGATCACCCGGGAGGACGACGATCTCGCGGTGGACTACTCCAATTCAGGGACCCGCCCATAAAGACCGGATCAGTAATTCCTGTGAAAGTGGAGGGGCGAAGCCTTCGAGTACGGCTCAGCCACGTTCCTTAGGGGCGCGGGGCTGTATCGATGTGCGGCTCCGCCGCATGGGCGCGGCCAGCCCCCACCGGCCCGCCACTCAGCAAACTACGACGCGCCCCCACTGCTGTGCGCAATACACGCAACGTCAATCCGGTCGGCCAGCTTCGCCAGCTCAATGGTCAGAGCGGCAACCGTGTCCTCGTCCAGCCCCTCTTCCCCGGCCTCGACAAGATGCAGCCACCGCCCGCCCACGGTCCGCAAAAGCTTGCTGACATCCGCGGCAGCCACCTGCAAGGTCCCGCGGTCGTCGACGATCAGAGGCAGAGTCACTTCGCGGTTCACAGAGGGGATCGTAGCCGCGGAACGCTCACGCTCCGTGCCATACCGTGGTGATGTTGCAGAACTCGCGGATTCCGTGCCCCGACAGCTCCCGCCCGTACCCGGACCGCTTCACCCCGCCGAACGGGAACGCCGGATGCGACGCGGTCATCCCGTTGAAGAACACCCCACCGGCCTCCAGGTCCCGTACGAACCGCTCGACCTCGGCCCCGTCCCGCGTCCACACGCTGGAACTCAGCCCGAACGGCGTGTCGTTGGCGAGGAGCACGGCCTCGTCGAGGTCGGCGACCCGGTACAGCGTGGCGACGGGTCCGAACGCCTCCTCGCGGTGGACGCGCATCTCGCGGGTGATGTCGGTGAGGACGGTCGGCGGGTAGTACCAGCCGTCCCCGTCGGGCCGCTCACCGCCGCACAGCACGGTCGCGCCGCTCTCCACCGCGTCGTCGACGAGTTCCTCCAGATCGCTACGGCCCTGCTCGCTCGCGACGGGTCCGACCTCGGTCTCCTCCTCCAGCGGATCACCGACCGTGAGCGCCTTCATGCCGGCCACGAACCGTTCGGCGAACGCGTCGAAGACGTCCGTGTGCACGATGAACCGCTTCGCGGCGATGCACGACTGCCCGTTGTTCTGCACCCGCGCGGTCACCGCGATCCGCGCGGCCCGCTCGATGTCGGCGGACGGCATGACGACGTACGGATCGCTGCCGCCCAGTTCCAGCACCGTCTTCTTGACCATGTCCCCGGCGACGGACGCGACCGCACGACCGGCGGGTTCGCTGCCGGTGAGGGTGGCCGCCTTGACCCGCTCGTCGCGCAGGATCTCCTCGATCGCGCCGGAACCGACCAGCAGCGTCTGGAAGGCGCCCTCCGGGAAGCCCGCGCGGTGGAAAAGGTCCTCCAGGTAGAGGGCGGTCTGCGGCACGTTCGACGCGTGCTTGAGCAGGCCGACGTTGCCCGCCATCAGCGCGGGCGCGGCGAAGCGGATCACCTGCCACAGCGGGAAGTTCCACGGCATCACCGCGAGGACGGGGCCGAGCGGCCGGTATCGCACCAGGGCCCGTGAACCGCCCGAGTCCTTGACGTCCGCCGCGTCCGGTTCCTCGTCGGCGAGGAGTCCCTCGGCGTGGTCGGCGTACCAGCGCATCGACTTCGCGCACTTGGCGGCCTCCGCGCGGGCCTGCTTGACCGGCTTGCCCATCTCGGTGGTCATGATCCGGCCGATGTCCTGCTGGTCCTCGTCGAGCAGGTCGGCGGCCCGGTGCATGAGCCGGGCGCGCTCGGCGAACGCGGACGTCCGGTAGGTGCGGAACGTGGCCTCCGCGAGCTGGAGCCGGCGCTCGATCTCCTCGTCACCCATGGCCTCGTACGTCTTGAGCGTCTCGCCGTTGGCCGGGTTGACCGTCGCGATGGGCATGGCTGACCTCCTGGAGCGGACTGTGCTTCGACCTTCCCGCGCGGCGCGGGCGACCGCAACGCGTGCGGGGTCGCTCAGTCCGAGTGCTCCGCCAGCCGGTCGAGAAACACGGCCTGTGCTGTGACGATGACGGTCCGCGCGCGTTCGAGGCTCAGCCACTCCACCCGGTCCAGCTCAGGGAACTCCTGGACCTGCCCGGACTTCGGCGGCCACTCCATCCGGAACGTGCCGGGCACCATGGCCGCCGGATCCAGATCCGCCTCGATCGCCCACGCGGTGACGACCTTCCCGTTGCTCTGCCGCACCTCGCCGAGCCCGATCGCCTCGCCCTCGGGCGGGGCAAGCCCCAGCTCCTCCTGGAACTCACGCCGGGCCGCGTCCCAGGCGGTCTCGTCGGGCTCGTACTCACCCTTGGGCACACTCCACGCCCCCGCGTCCCGTCGCGCGAAGAACGGGCCACCCATATGGCCGAGCAACACCTCCAGCCCCCGATCGGTGTGCCGGAACAACAACAGCCCGGCACTCCGCTTCCCCCTCGCGTCCCCACTCACGGCTTCACCTCCGGATGCGCAGCCAACAACGTCTCCACCGAGTCCGCCTCCTCCGCCCGCTTGTCCTCGCGATACCGCACGACCCGAGCGAAGCGCAGGGTGACACCCGCCGGATAGCGGGTCGACTTCTGCAGACCGTCATACGCGATCTCTACGACGAGTTCGGGCCGTACGGTCACCACGTGGCCGTCGCTCTCCACGGCCAGCTCCTGGAGGCGCTCGGTCTGCCAGGTCAGCATGGCGTCGGTCATGCCCTTGAAGGTCTTGCCCAGCATCGCGAAGGAACCGTCCGAACTGCGGGCGCCCAGATGGAGGTTGGAGAGCTTGCCCGTGCGGCGGCCGTGTCCCCACTCGGCGGCCAGGACGACCAGGTCGAGGTTGTGAACGGGCTTCACCTTCAGCCACGAGGCACCCCGGCGGCCCGCGCTGTAGGGGGCGTCGAGGCCTTTGACCACGACCCCCTCGTGACCGCGCTTCAGTGTCTCGGCGAGGAAGGCCTCGGCTGCCGGGACGTCTTCGGGGCCGGAGACGAGAGTCCGCCGGACACGCATCGGTTCGGGCACCAACTGGGCCAGTTCCGTGTGCCGTTCGGCGAACGGCAGGTCGAGCAGGTCGCGGCCGTCGACGGACAGCGCGTCGAAGAACACGGGGGAGACGGGTACCGTCTCGGCGGCCGTGGCCACGTCCACCCGGGAGCCGACCCGGCCCGCCGTCTCCTGGAAGGAACGGGGTCGTCCGTCCGCGTCGAACGAGATGACCTCGCCGTCCAGGATGAACCGTTCGCCTCTCAACTCCAGCGCTGCGGCGGTGAGTTCGGGCAGACGGTCGGTGATGTCGTCGAGGGTGCGGGTGTAGAGCCGTACGACATCGCCGTCGCGGTGGACCTGGACGCGGATGCCGTCGAGCTTCTCCTCGACGGCGCAGGCACCCAGCTTCTCGACCGCCTCCGCGACGGAGGTGGCGCTGTGCGCGAGCATCGGCAGGACCGGGCGGCCCACGGTCAGGTGGAAGCGGTCGAGCGCGGCGGGCCCGTCCGCGAGGAGGGCCTCGGCCACCGTCTGGAGCGAACCGGCCAGCATCACGGCCCGTCGAACGTCCGTGGCGGGCGCGCCCGTTGCCTGGGCCAGGCCTTCCACGGCGACCGCGTCCAGCGCGCCCTGCCGGACCTCGCCGGTGATCAGCCCGAACAGGAAGCGCTGCTCGTCGGCGGTGGCCGCGCCCATCAACTCGCCCACCAAGCGGGCGCGTTCGGCCTGTGAACCGGCGCCCGACACCTTGCCGAGGGCGGTGAGGCGGGCGTCCACCTCCCGCACGGTGAGGGTGGGTTCCGGGGCCGGTTCGACCGCCTGGCTCAGCACCTTCCAGCCGATGCCGAGGCGTCCCTGCGGCAGGCGGCCCGCCAGGTACGGGATGACGATCGGGACGTCGTCGGCCTCCGCGTCCCGGAAGAGCTCCGCGAGCAGGGCGATCTTCCGGGACCGCGCCGAGGTGGCGGCGACCTCCTGGGACACATGCGCGAGCCGGGTCAGCAGCATGCAGCCATCGTGCAACGGCGGCGGGCGGTCTACACCCGGACGGCCGCGTCGAGGTCGGTCATGAGCAGTTCCCCGTTGATCGTGGCGCCGGCCCGGTATCCGGCGGAGGCCGCGTTCACGACCTGCTCCGCGAAGCCCATCGCGTTGCCCACCGCCCACACCCCGGGCACGGTCGTCAGGCCCGTCGGATCGACCACGGGGTAGGCGCCGAACGGGGTCTCCCGCAACTCGGCGCCCAGCTTCTCCAGCAGGCCGGTCTGCGGAATCGCGCGAGGCGCTACGAACAGGGCCTCGCGGGGGTGCGTGACGCCGTCCGTGAGACGGATGCCGGTGAGCCGGTCGTCCTCGACGACCAGGTCCGTGACCTCCCCGGGTACGACGGCGACCCCGGCCGCGGTCAGCCTGCGCAGGTCGTCGTCCGTCAGCTCGGACTCGGCGACCGTGTGCAGGAACAGGGTCACGTCCTTGGACCACTGCGAGACCATCAGCGCCTGGTGCACGCTCATCGCCGTCGTCGCGAGCACACCGAAGGCCTGGTCACGGACCTCCCAGCCGTGGCAGTACGGGCAGTGGATCACGTCCCGCCCGAAGCGCTCGGCGACTCCGGGGACGGCGGGCAGCTCGTCCTTGAGTCCGGTGGCGATGACGAGCCGGCGTGCGTGCACGGTCTCCCCACCGGCAAGCGCCACGGCGAAGCCCGCGCTCCCGCCCTCGCTCTTCGTGACGTCCACCGCGCGGTCCCGGACCAGGTCGACGCCGTAGCGCGCGATCTCCTCGCGGCCCAGGGCGAGGAACTCGGCGGGGGACATGCCGTCCCGGGACAGATAGCCCTGCATGTGCGCGGCGGGCGTATTGCGGGGCTCGCCCGCGTCGATCACGAGGGTGCGGCGCCGGGCCCGGCCCAGGACCAGCGCGGCGGAGAGTCCGGCCGCGCCGCCGCCGATGACGACCACTTCGTAGGTCCCGGTGTGTGTCCCCGTACGTGTCTCGGTCATGGTGACCACCTCCACCCCCGAAGGTCGCCCCATCCCTGCCGTATTGACAAACGTCTTTGCCGAAACTGCAATATCGGTCATGAGCGACGACACGGATGAGGTCCTGGCGGAGGTCGGCCCGAGGCTGCGGCGGATCCGGAAGGAGCGGGGCGCGACACTCGCCGGGCTGTCGGAGACGACCGGCATCTCGGTGAGCACGCTGTCCCGGCTGGAGTCCGGGCTGCGCAAGCCCAGCCTGGAGCTGCTGCTGCCGATCGCGCGGGCTCATCAGGTGCCGCTGGACGAGCTGGTGGGGACGCCGCCGGTGAGCGATCCACGGGTCCGGTCCGAGCCGATCCAGCGGCACGGCCGCACCTACTGGCCCCTCACCCGCCAGCCGGGCGGACTCCAGGCCTTCAAGGTGCTGGTGCCGCAGGGGAAGGAGGAACCCGATCCGCGGACGCACGAGGGCTACGAGTGGCTGTACGTGATGTCCGGCCGGCTGCGGCTCGTGCTCGCGGAACACGACGTGGTGCTCGCGACGGGCGAGGCCGTCGAGTTCGACACCCGGGTGCCGCACTGGTTCGGGTCGACAGGGGAAGGCCCCGCGGAGTTCCTGAGCCTGTTCGGCCCGCAGGGCGAACGAATGCACGTAAGGGCAAGGCCGAAGCGCGGCCAGTGAAAAACGCCGCCCCCTGCAACGCCCCCTTTTAGGGGCGCGGGGAACTGCGCGACCAGCCCCCACCGGCCCGCGGCCAACGAACCACACGCACCCCGCGGACCGTGACGAACCCGACTGTTCCCTCATCGGCAAGCGACCGCTTAGTATGCAATCGACCCCGGTCAGACAGAGCAGTCCCGTGGAGGCCCCGCATGCAGGCATGGCAAGTGCACGAGAACGGCGAGCCGAGTGAGGCGATGCGCCTGGCGGAGGTGGAACGTCCCACGCCGGGCGAGGGCCAGGTCCTGCTGAAGGTGCGCGCCGCGAACATCAACTTCCCGGACGTCCTGATGTGCCGGGGCCACTACCAGGTCAGGCCCCCGCTCCCGTTCACCCCGGGTGTCGAGATCTGCGGCGAGACCGAGGACGGCCGCCGCGTGATCGCCAACCCCGCGCTGCCGTACGGCGGTTTCGCCGAGTACGCGATCGCGGACGCCGCCGGTCTGCTGCCCGCCCCCGAGTCGCTGGACGACGCGGAGACCGCCGCGCTCCACATCGGCTACCAGACGGGCTGGTTCGGCCTGCACCGGCGCGCTCACCTGGAAGCCGGCGAGACCCTGCTCGTGCACGCCGCCGCCGGCGGGGTCGGCAGTGCCGCCGTACAACTCGGCAAGGCGGCCGGGGCCACCGTCATCGGTGTCGTCGGTGGCGCCGAAAAGGCAGCCGTGGCACGGGAGTTGGGCTGCGATGTCGTGATCGACCGGCGTACGGAGGACGTCGTCGCGGCCGTCAAGGCGGCCACCGGCGGGCGCGGGGCCGACGTGATCTACGACCCGGTCGGCGGCGACGCCTACACGCAGTCCACGAAGGTCGTCGCCTTCGAGGGCCGGATCGTGGTCGTGGGCTTCGCGAGCGGGACCATCCCCAGCCCCGGCCTCAACCACGCCCTCGTGAAGAACTACTCGATCCAGGGTCTGCACTGGGGCCTGTACGCCACCAAGAACCCGAAGCTGATCCTCGACTGCCACGAGCGGCTGACCGAACTGGCCGCACGCGGCGCCATCAAGCCCCTGGTGAGCGAGCGCGTGCCGCTGGCCGGCGCTGCCGCCGCCGTGCAGCGGCTCGGCGACGGTGTCACCACCGGCCGGGTCGTCGTCGTACCGTCCTTGGAGAACGGAGCCGCCGTATGAGCGAAGAGACCACGGGAGCGGACTCGGTCGCGGCCGAACTGCGCCGCCGCACCCAGGAGTTGCTGGCCGCGCACCCACCGCTGGAGACCGACCAGCTCGACTTCCTCAAGGCCCGCTTCGACGCGGGGCTCGCGTGGGTGCACTACCCCGAGGGCCTCGGGGGTCTCGGTGCGCCGCGTGCTCTCCAGGCTGTCGTGGACGCCGAGTTGGCGGCCGCGGGCGCCCCCGACAACGACCCGCGCCGGATCGGCATCGGCCTCGGCATGGCCGCCCCGACCGTCCTCCGCTTCGGCACCGAGGAGCAGAAGCAGCGCTTCCTCAGGCCCCTTTGGGTGGGCGAGGAGGTCTGGTGCCAGCTCTTCAGCGAGCCGGGCGCCGGGTCCGACCTGGCCGCGCTCGGCACGCGTGCCGTACGGGAGGGCGACGACTGGATCGTCAACGGGCAGAAGGTGTGGACGTCCAGCGCCCACCTCGCCCGCTGGGCCATCCTCATCGCGCGCACCGACCCGGACGTGCCCAAGCACGCTGGCATCACCTACTTCATCTGCGACATGACCGACCCCGGCGTCGAGGTCAGGCCGCTGCGCCAGATCACCGGCGAGGCCGAGTTCAACGAGGTCTTCCTCACCGACGTCCGTATCCCCGACGCCCATCGCCTCGGTGAGATCGGCGACGGCTGGCGGGTCGCGCAGACCACGCTGATGAACGAGCGCGTCTCCATCGGCGGTATGCGCATCCCGCGCGAGGGCGGCATGATCGGCCCGATCAGCCAAACCTGGCGCGAACGCCCGGAGTTGCGCACGCACGACCTCCACCAACGCCTCCTCAAGCTCTGGGTCGAGGCCGAGGTCGCCCGGCTCTCCGGCGAGCGGCTGCGCCAGCAACTCGTCGCGGGCCAGCCCGGCCACGAAGGCTCCGGCATGAAGCTCTCCTTCGCCCGCCTCAACCAGGAGATCAGCGGCCTGGAGGTCGAACTCCGGGGCGAGGAAGGCCTGTTGTACGACGACTGGACCATGCGGCGCCCGGAACTGGTGGACTTCACCGGCCGCGACGCCGGCTACCGCTACCTCCGCTCCAAGGGCAACAGCATCGAGGGCGGGACCAGCGAGGTCCTGCTGAACATCGTCGCCGAGCGCGTCCTGGGCCTCCCGGCCGAGCCGCGCACCGACAAGGACGTCGCCTGGAAGGACCTCGCGCGATGACGGATCTGCTGTACTCGGAGGAGGAAGAGGCGCTGCGCGCCGCCGTCCGGGACCTGCTCACCGACCACTGCGACGCGGCGAGCGTCATCGCCCGCACCGAGTCGGACGCCCCGCACGACCTGTCGCTGTGGAAGTCCCTCGCCGACGGCATGGGCCTCGCCGGCCTCCTGGTGCCCGAGGCACAGGGCGGCCAGGGCGCCACACATCGCGAAGTCGCTGTCGTCCTTGAGGAGTTGGGCCGCGCGGTCGCTCCCGTTCCGTACCTCACGAGCGCGGTCGTCGCCACCGAGGCACTCCTCGCGTGCGACGCCGAGGATCTCCTCGCCGAGCTGGCGTCCGGGCGGAAGATCGGCGTCCTCGCCGTCTCCCTGAGCGTCGCTCCGGGCGGCGCCCACAAGGCCGTACGGCACGAAAAAGGCTCCCTGTACGGGGAGTTGACCGGGATCGCCGACGCCGCTGCCGCCGATGTGCTGCTGGTGCCGGGCGAGGACGGCGGGCTGTACGCCGTCGACGCGGGCGCCGTGACCGTTGTACCGCAGGTGTCCCTGGACCTGACGCGGCCGTTGGCGCGTGTGGTGTTCGACGGCGCCGCGGGGCGCCGGATCGGGGACGCCGAATCCGCCGTACGGCGTGCGCTGCGGGCCGGGGCCGGGCTGCTCGCTTCCGAGCAACTGGGTCTCGCCGAGTGGACGTTGACGGAGACGGTCCGGTATCTGAAGGAGCGCAAGCAGTTCAACCGGCCCGTCGGCGGGTTCCAGGCGCTCAAGCACCGGCTGGCGCAGCTGTGGTTGGAGGTCGTCAGTCTGCGGGCCGCCGCGCGCAACGCCGCGGACGCCCTCACGACCGGTGACGACATCGACGTGGCGGTCGCCGTCGCGCAGGCCTATTCGGCGTCCGTCGCCGTCCACGCGGCCGAGGAGGCCGTGCAGTTGCACGGCGGCATCGGCATGACGTGGGAGCACCCGGCCCACCTCTACCTGAAGCGGGCCAAGGCCGACTCGATCGCCTACGGCACGGCGGGCGCCCACCGCGAGGCACTGGCGGAACTGGTCGATCTGCGCGCCCCCTGACCTCTGGTCGTCCCGTCGGTGAAGCCCGTCCCACCTGGGGCGGGCTTTTCCGTGCGCCCCCGCCGAAGGAGTGAACAAGCGAGGGCGGTCCGGCCAACTCCTGGCATGTACAGGTTCGTTGGAGTCCCCGCAGCCTCATACTCCCTGTGGTTCGAACCCGCCCCACAGGGAGGAACACCATGGCCCTCATCACCCGCCGCAGAGCCCTCACCGCGCTCGGCGCCACCCTCGCGGCCGTACTCGCCCCGCCCGCGGGCAGCGCCTTCGCCGGTGAACAAGGCCACCGCCCACGTCCGTTGTGGCGCGCCCACGCCCACAACGACTACGAGCACCCGCGCCCGCTCCTCGACGCCCTCGACCACCGCTTCGGCAGCGTCGAGGCCGACATCTTCCTCGTCGGCGACCAACTCCTCATCGGTCACGACGCGTCCGAACTCGACCCGAGCCGCACGCTCGAATCCCTCTACCTCGACCCGCTCTCCGCCCTCGTGAAGGCCAACCACGGCTCGGTGTACCGGGGTTGGCGCCATCCGCTCCAACTCCTGATCGACATCAAGACCGAGGGCTCCTCGACGTACCTCGAACTCGACCGCCATCTCCAGCGCTACAAGCACCTGTTCACGACCTACGCCCACGGACGCGTCCACCCGGGCGCCGTCACCAACGTCATCTCCGGCGACCGCGCGGCCCGCACCCCCATGGAGGCGCAGACCGTACGACGAGCCTTCTACGACGGCCGGCTCACCGACCTCGGCAGCTCGGCGCCGGCCTCCTTCATCTCGCTCATCAGCGACAACTGGCAGACCAACTTCACCTGGCTCGGCACCGGCGCCTTCCCCGACGCCGAACGGCAGAAGCTGCGCTCGATCGTCGCCCAGACACACGCCCACGACCAGACGGTGCGGTTCTGGAACACCCCGGACGTGGCGGGCCCGGCCCGTGACGCGCTGTGGGGCGAACTGTTCGCCGCCGGTGTGGACTTCCTCAACACCGACGACCTGGCCGGACTGGAAGCGTTCCTGGACGCACGCCGCACGGCGTGACACCACATGTGGTGACGGCACACGGACGGTCACCACACGTTCGGGGGACACGTCAGTAGCCCGGACGAACCCTCCGCTACGCCACACTTGCGGCCGAACGCCGCGAACCAGACACGGCGGCGTGGCGGAGGAGGGTGACGATGGCCATTTCCATCTCTGTGGTGCTGCTGCTCCTGATCCTTGCGGTGATCTTCATGCGCAGCGGCGGGCTGAAGGTCTCCCATGCGCTGGTCTGCGCACTGCTCGGGTTCTTCATGGCGAGCACCAGCATGGCGCCCACGATCCACAGTGGCCTCACGGCCACCGCGGATCTGGTGAGCGGCCTGCATCCCTGAGATCAGTTGATCGATCAGTTGATTGATCGATTGGTTGAGAAGACTCCTACACCGTTCGGTACGGGCCGCTCCGCGCCGCCGCTGGGGTGGTTCCGTACCGTGACGGCGCCCGCGCCGGACGCGCGGGTGACCAGGGTCGTCGAGCCGCCGCCGTCCAGGCTGAAGGCGTCGGCCGAGCCCAGCTTCCGCATCTGGGTGGCGACCTCGGCGATCGTGAGACCGCTGCGGTAGGCGACCGCGCCGTCCGTCGCGAACAGCAGCAGACGGTGGCCGTGGTTCGCGATCCCCACGGCAGTGCGGACGGCCGAGGTCGAGTTGTCGAGACCGGCCAGCGGCTGACCGTTGCGCAGGACCGGGTAGCCACCGAGGGCGAAGCGGTACGGGACTCCGGACCTCGACGCCACGAGCCGGTGCTTCACCTGGACCCGCTCGCCTTTGGACAGCTTCCGCAGCCGCTGAGCGCCCGTCTCACGGCCGACGAGGACGGTGGTGCCCGCGGCGATGGCACCGGTGCCAGGGGTGTTGGCCGCAGACACGACGCGGCCCCCGCGCACGGTCACCTCATAGGTGTCCGCACTACAGGCCCCGGCCCGGTTCGTGTCCGTGCCACATGTGGCACGCACCCGGGATGCGCTGCCCCACCGTGTGGTGAACGCACCGATGGAGTTCTCCGGCAGCGCGTACTGATTGAACCCGCCGAGCGTCAGCCTCCCCTGCGGGGTGCCGACCGACCCGCTGAGAGCGAGGCTGTCCAGCCGGGCCACCCGGTCGACACCCACACCGAGCACGTTCCGGGTGTTCGTGCCGGGCGGCAGCTCGGGCCCGAAGCGCTGGCCGTCCGGCACCGCCGCCTTGAGCGCGACACCGCTCGCGATCGCCGGTCCGTCGGTGGAACCGGTGGCCTCGACGCCCGGGTGCTGGGTCTCGGTGATGTTGAAGAAGTCACCGTTGACGCCCGCGACCGCGCCCGCCGCGTCGGCCAGCCGGGAGACGGGCACGCGGGCCGCCACCGCTCCCGGGTACAGCAGGTTGACGCGCACACGGGCGTTGCGCAGGTCCACGACGACCACATGGGCGTGGGTCACACCCTTGGCCGCCGTGATGTCGAACTGCCGGTACGTGACACCTGGCGCGAGCTGTGTGGTGCCCGGTACGGCGCCGGCCGGTGCCGCCCCCACCAGGGCCGCACCGGCCAGCGCGCCGAATGCCGTGAGATGTGTGAGTACGGATCTGCCTGCCCTTAAACGTTTTTGACGGTGCGTCACAGGGTCCCCTGATGTCTCGTCAACTCTCTCAAGTCTCAGGGGAAGTGCAGCAGATGACGATGACCGGCGGGGCCGCTAGGCGCCGACTACACGGGAACGAGTGAGAAAACGCACCCCCTCGGGTGCTTCCAACGAGAAACCGCTGCCGCGCCCTGCTACGACGTCCACGATCAGCCGCGTATGACTCCAGACCTCGTTCTGGCTGCGCGAGATCCAGAACGTCACGGGCTCCGGCACGCCCTCGACCTCCAGCTCGGCGAGCAGCACGTCCGAGCCACCGGTGCGGAACTCGCCCTCCGGGTAGCACATGGGCGCACTGCCGTCGCAGCAGCCGCCGGACTGATGGAACATCAACGGGCCGTGCTGTGCGTGGAGTTGGCGCAGCAGATCGGCTGCGGCGGGAGTGAGTTCGACGCGCGGGGTGGTGTCGTCCATGTCAGCCGTCCCAGGGAGGCGGGTGGGGATGGGGTGCGGTGGCCCAGCGCATCACAGGCAAGGTTGCGAGAGGGTTGCGCGCCGCCCGCGCCGCCCGCGCCGCCCGCGCCGCCCGCGCCGCCCGCGCCGCTATTCGGCCCGGAGCGCGGTCGCCGTACGTACGCGCGCCGCCCAGCCGGCCGGCAGCAGGGAGCCGAGTACGGCGACGGCGACACCGGCGAGGCCGAGCAGGACCAGGTCCTGGGCGTCGTAGACATCGATGACGGAGTGAGGCAGCCGGAGGCCCGCCGCGTGGCCCATCGCCGGGATCACCGCGCCGTGCACGGCCAGGCCCAGCGGCACACCGAGGGCGCCACCGGCCAGTCCGGGCAGCACGACCGAAGAGACGACCATCGTCACGGTCTGCCGGGGTGTCATGCCGAGCGCCTTGTGGATGCCGAGGTCGTGGACGCGCTCGTGGGTGTCGAGGACGACCCCGCCCAGCACACCGAGCCCGGCGACGCACACCAGCATCAGGGTGAGCAGTGCGGTGAGCGAGTCGAGGACGGTGACGGTGTCGCTGCCGTTCGTGTACTTGGCGGTGCTCGCGGTGACCCCCAGGCGCTTCAACTCGGTGTTGAGAGCGGTGACATACGCGTGTGCGTCCGTGCCGGGTTCCAGATCGACGTACTGGGTGGTGGAGTTGAGGTCGGGTGCGGCGGGCCTGAGGGTGGCGATGTCGGTGAGGACGGTCCGGCCGTCGTGGCCGGTGTCGAACACCTCGCCGACGATCCGGACCCCAACTGGCTTGCCCCGCACGGTGAGTGTGACGGTGTCGCCGACCTTCGCTCCGGTGGCGGTGAGGACGGTGCCGGGCACGACGGCCTCGCCGGCCGCGGTGAACCATCGCCCGCTGACCATCGTGAACCCGCCCCAGGAGGCGTCGCCGTCGAACGCGGTCACGGTGACGGGGCCGCTCATCCCCGAGACGGTCGCGTCGAGGGTGGCGCTGCCGTAGTGCGCGCGGGTGTTGGGTCGGGTGGCGATCGCGGCGGTGACCGCGGTGACGGTGGCGGGATCGGCGGCGGTCGGCTGCCCCTGGGGGACCGCCTTGCCGGGCCCGGCAAGCCCGCCTGACATGCCGACGGTGACGTCGGCCGCATTGTGGTTCTTGGACGCGATGACCTGGCCCAACGACGAGGACAACCCAGTGGCGAAGGTGACGGCCGCGACACCGAACAACACCGCGAAAACCATCGCGACGGTACGCGCGGGCCGGGCGAACGGCTGAGCGAGCCCCAGCCCGACCGCCCGCGACACCGGCAGCCGGGAGGCAAGCCGGGCTGCCCGGCGGCCTGGACTCGCGACCGGGGCGCGCTCTGATGTCCGCTGGTCTTCGTCGACTGCCGGGGAACGCCCGGCTTCTCGCCGACCGTCGCTCGCCGCCACGGCACGTCCTGCCGTCCGTCGGCCTCCGCCCGCCGTTGAAGTGCGCCGTGCGGTTCGCTGGTCGTGGTCTGCTGCCGGGATGTGGCTGGTCGTCCGTTGGCTTTGGCCCGCCGTTGAAGTGCGCGGAGGGGTTCGCCGGTCGTGGTCTGCCGCCGGGATGGGTCTGGTCGTTCGTCGGCCTTGGCCCGCTGTTGAGGTATGCCCCGCTGTCCACCGGGGCTGGCCCGCCGCCGGGATACGCCGGGCCGCCCACCACCCTCGCCCCGCCCCCGGCGTCCGGCCGACCGCCAGCGCGTCCACCGTGCGCAGTCGTCCCGCCCGCCAGGCGCTCGCGCACGCGGTCAGGGTGACCAGGCTCAGCACCGCGCCGACCACCGCGGCATCGACCCACAAGTCGACGCCGAGCCCGGCCGTGCCGTAGGCGTCCGCGGTGTCCGAGAGGACAGGGGTGGCGAGCAGGTGGCCGGCGGCCGTGCCGAGGGCCGCCCCGGTCGTCGCCGGGATCAGGGCCTGTCCCGCGCATGCCCAGACGACCTGGCCCGGTGTGCAGCCGACGGCCTTGAGGATGCCGATGCGGCGTCGGCTCGTCGCCACCGCGCCCGCGACCACGTTGCCCACGATCAGTACCGACATGACCAGACCCAGCACGCCGAACGCGACCAGGAACGGTACGAACAGCGCGGTCTCCCGTGTGGCGACCTTCCGCACGCCGAGCCAGGACTGAGCCCCCGTCAGCGACTTCGCGGGTACCACCGCCGTGATCGCCTCGCGGTCCCGGGACAGCCAGGCCGTGGAGTCGGCGTGAGCGAAGCGGTAGAGCATCTGGTAGCCGCCGATCTCGCCCGACGGCGTCAACTCCGCGATCTGTGACGGCAGTACCCATGCGTCCGCGGTACGGCTGACCGAGCGCGCCACCCCGACCACCCGCAGCGTCGGACTGCCGGGCAGGTCCGGGAACTCCAGTTCCTGGCCGAGCCGTCCCTCGGGGCCGGTGTCCGCCGATACGACGATCTCGCCGGGGCGTTGCACCCAACGGCCCCTGGTCATCGACACCTTGTCGATCTCGCCGCCGGGCGTCGAACGGCCCACCACCGAGAGGGGCGTTCCGCTGTGGCCGCCGAACCCCGGTGCGACGGTCGCCGTCGGGAACGGTCCGGACGTCGCCGTGACACCCAAAGCCCGCGCGGAAGCGGCCAGTTGAGCGGCCGTAGCCCTCCTCGCGTCGAACTGCGCCGTCAACTGGGCCCCCTTCTGCCGGGCGAAGGCCTTCTCGAACGGTGCCTCGGACGACACGAGCAGCGCACCGCCGAGCACGGACGCGGTCACGGCCAGCATCGTGGCGAGTCCGATCACCAGCGTCTGCACCCGGCGGCGGGCCATGCCCGAGCGGATCACCCGGCTCAGCGCGCTCATCGGACGGACTCCGGGTCCGTGACGGGGGTGGCGGTGTCGGACGTGATGCGGCCGTCGACGAGCCGGATCGTGCGCCGGGTGCAGGACCGCGCCAGCGCCGTGTCGTGGGTGACCACGACGATCGTCTGACCGTCGGCGTTCAACTCCCTCAGCAGGTCGCTGACTTCCTCGCCGGACGCGGAGTCGAGCGCGCCGGTGGGCTCGTCGGCGAGGAGAAGCGGCGGATGGTTCATCAACGCCCGTGCCACCGCCACCCGTTGACGCTCGCCGCCGGACAGGCGGTTCGGCTGGGCCCCGGCGTGCCGGGCGATGCCGAGTGACTCCAGCAGCTCGGCCGCCCTCTTCTGCGACTCGCGTCGGCCGAGGCCCGCCAGCCGTGCGGGCAGCGCCACGTTGTCGGCGACCGACAGATCGTCCAGCAGATGGAAGAACTGGAAGACCATCCCGATCTTCGCCCGCCGGTAACGCGCAGCCCCGGCCTCGCCCAACCGGTCCACCCGCACCCCGTCCACGGTGACCGTCCCGGAGTCCGGCCGGTCCAGGCCGGCGATGAGGTTCAGCAGCGTCGACTTGCCGCTGCCCGACGGCCCGAGGACCGCGACGGCCTCACCGGCCCGCACGCTCAGCGACGCGTCCTCCAGCGCGGGCGGCCCGCTGCCGTAGCGGCGGCTCACATCGAGGAGCTCGATGAGTGGCAGTGACAGTGGTGGTGGTGTCGTCATCGTCGTGGTGGCCCTTCTCGGATCGGGTGCCACGACGCTACGAAGACGAACGCCCGGGCGCGCCGGTCGTCCGGACCAACTGCCGTACCGCACTGGGACGATGGGCCACGACCTCATCCTTGAGATGTAGCCGACGCATGTACGCGCCCCGTCCGCCGGAGGGATTCCGGGCGCCGTCGGTACCCGAGAGAATGGGCCGGTGACGGTGGGAGAGGAAGTCCCGGCCCGGTCGGTCCCCGCTCGGCCGGTGCCGGCCCGACTGCGCCGGGCGACCGGCCTGTTGCTGCGGCCCGGTGGTCAACTGCCGCGCCCCACAGGGCAACAGTGGCTCCTCGACGCCGCGCTCGCGCTCGTCCTCACCTTCGCGTCGGTGCAGTACGCGTGGGGCGACGGCTACGAGGAGGCCCACCGCTACCACATGACCGAGCTGGTCGTTCTGGTGTTCCTCGCCTCGGCCTCGCTCGCGTGGCGGCGCCGCTACCCCCTCGCCGTCCTGTGGATCGTGACCGTCGCGACGGCACTGACCCCGGACGACGTCGCCCGGCTCACCTTCTACGCCTGCGTCATCGCCGCCTACAGCGCGGCGGCGTACAGCCCCCACCGCCCGATGACCCTGGTGAGCCTCGCCGTGGCGGTCGCGGTCATCAGCGGATCGGGCCAAGTCGGCCCGCCCGACCCGTACTTGTACGTCGCCCCGACCGTGCCCACCCAGTACGTTCCGCTGTTCATCTCGGTGCCGATCGTCGTGGCCGCCATCGGACTGCGCACCTGGAAACTCCGGGCCGCCGAGACCCGCACCCGGCTCACCGCGGTGGAGAGCGCCCGGGCCGAGGAGTTGCGTCGCGCCGTGGGACACGAACGGGCCCGGATGGCCCGGGAGTTGCACGACGTGGTCACGCACAACGTCAGCGTGATGGTCATCCAGGCCGGTGCCGCCCGCACGATCATGGACAAGTCCCCGGAACGGGCGCGCGAGGCCCTCCTCGCCGTCGAGGAGGGCGGCCGGGTGGCGATGGGGGAGCTGCGCGACGTGATGGGCCTGCTCACCATGGAACTGGGCGAGGAATCCGCCGAGTCGGAGAACCTGGACCCGCAACCGGGCCTGGACCGGCTGGAGGCGCTGATCGGCCGCATGCGCGGCGTCGGCGTGCCGGTCGAACTGACCGTCTCCGGAGCGCCCCGTCCCCTCCCCGCCGGTATCGAACTCGCCGCCTACCGCGTGGTTCAGGAGGCCCTGACCAACACCGTCAAACACGCCTCCGGAGCGGACGCGAGCGTCCAACTGTCGTACGGTGACGGCGAACTCCACGTCGAGGTCACCGACACCGGCGGCAGGCCCGGCCCCGCCGCGGCCACCGGCAACGGCCGCGGCCTCATCGGCCTTCGCGAACGCCTCGCCGTCCACGGCGGCACTCTGCGCACCGGTCCCCGCCCGCTCGGCGGATACCGCGTGCGCGCCCTGATCCCCCTGGAGGACCTGTGAACCGCGCCCCGCGCGTCGTGGTCGCCGACGACCAGGCCCTCGTACGGACCGGGTTCGGGTTGATCCTCGACGCCCACGGCATCGAGGTGGTCGCCGAGGCGGCCGACGGCGCCGAAGCCGTCGACGCGGTCCGGCGCACCCGGCCCGACGTGGTGCTGATGGACATCCGCATGCCGGACATGGACGGCCTGGAGTCGACGCGGCGCATTCTCAACGGTGTCGGCGTCGTGGACGCGCCGCGCGTGGTCATGCTGACGACGTTCGATCTCGACCACTACGTCTACGCGGCGCTGGCCGCCGGAGCCAGCGGTTTCCTCCTCAAGGACGTCACGCCGGAACACCTCGTCGCCGCCGTCCGTACGGTCCGCGCCGGTGACGCGTTGCTCGCCCCCGCGATCACGCGCCGGCTGGTCGAGCGGTTCGCGTGCCGGGCCCCGGAAACGGCCTCCCTCCACCGCGACCTGGCCGCTCTCACACCCCGCGAACTGGACGTCCTGCGCCTGCTCGCCCAGGGCCTGAGCAACGCCCAACTGGCCACCGGGCTCCATCTCTCCGAGGCCACGGTGAAGACCCACGTGTCCCACGTCCTCGCGAAACTCTCCCTGCGCGACCGGGCCCAGGCGGTCGTCGTCGCGTACGAGACGGGGCTGGTGACTCCCGGGGGCCCAGCGGTCGCCGGTCGCTGATCACCGCCGTCAAGCCCGCTGGTGACAGCCCGAGGTCAGCCTGCCCACCCGGAAACGCCGCGGGCCCCGGGGACGAATCACCGTCTCCGGGGCCCGCGTATCAAATTGCGCTGTTCCTGCGGCCGGCTCAGCCCTCGACGACGCCCGACGCGGCGATCTCGATCTTGGCCTTGGTGGCGCCCGACTGCGAGCCCAGGGACTCGATCTTGTCGATGATCTCCGTGCCCTCGACGGCCTCGCCGAAGACGACGTGCTTGCCGTCGAGCCACGAGGTGACGATGGTGGTGACGAAGAACTGCGAGCCGTTGGTGTTGCGGCCGGCGTTCGCCATCGACAGCAGGTACGGGCGGTCGTGCTTCAGGGTGAAGTTCTCGTCCGCGAACTTCTCGCCGTAGATGCTCTTGCCACCGGTGCCGTTGTGGTTGGTGAAGTCACCGCCCTGCAGCATGAACTGCGGGATGACGCGGTGGAAGCCGGAACCCGCGTAGCCGAAACCGTTCTGCCCGGTGGCCAGCTCGCGGAAGTTGCGGGCGGTCTTCGGGACGACATCGTCGAAGAGGTTGAAGACGATGCGGCCGGCGGGGGCGCCGTCGATGGTGATGTCGAAGTAGACGTTGCTCATGGTCAATTCTGTCACTTTCGGTGTATTGCACCCTCTGCCTGGTGTGGCCGTGTGCCGAACACCAGGCCGTTACGTCAAAGGGCTCTGATCGGAGTCCAGTCCGTCGAACTCTATCCACAGAGCAGAGCTCCTGCGTCGGCGCGGGCTTGCGGCGGCGGGGCGCCGGACGCTGCCCTACGGCCCTGTCGGGCGGGAACGTGCGTGGTAGCGTCGGTATACAAACTGTATGCGATGTCTGGGGGTTGCCGTGGCGTCCGGTCGGGAGAAGGCCTACACGTATCTCAAGGACACGGTGCTGACGGACCCCGGGATGCAGGGGGCCTTCCTGTCGGAGCAGGAGCTCGCCGATCGTATCGGTGTCTCCCGCACCCCCATCCGCGAGGCGCTGCTGATGCTAGCCGCGGAGGACCTGGTCGAACTCGTCCCCAAGCGCGGTGCCCGGGTGGCGCCGCTGACGGGGCGCGAGGTCCGGGAGCTGATGGAGCTGCGCGGCCTGGTCGAGCGGTACGCGGCCGAGCGGCTGGTCGCGGCCGGGCGGGTGCCCCTGGAGGAGCTGCGCTCCCTGCTGGACCAGCAGCGCGCGCTCACCGGCGCCGAGGAGACCCGGGAGTTCATCGCCGTGGACCACCGCTTCCACGCGTCCCTGGTGTCGGCCGTAGGGAACACCCTTCTGGACCGGCACTACGACGGTCTGCGCAGCCGCCAGGTCCGCGCCGGAGTGGTCGCCGTCTTCAACCAGCAGGGCCGGCAGAAGGCGGTGCTCGACGAGCACGAGGCCATCGTGGACGCCCTCGCCGCCGGTGACGCACAGGCCGCGTGCGCGGCCATCGACCACCATCTGCAGTCGACCCTCAGGGTGCTCCTCGACGGCTGATGCCACTCCGCAGGAGTCAGGGATACGTGATCACGAGCATCGTCACGCCGTCCGCCGAGGTCCACGGCCCGTGCGGCATGCCCGGAGGACGGCAGGCGTACATGCCCGCCGCGAAGGTGCGGTCCAGCGTCAGATCGTGCATCGCTCCCTCGACGAGATAGACCTCCTCCCATACGTCGTGCAGGGCCACGCCCGCGGCCGAGGAGTCCGTGCCCGGCGCCCACCGGACGAGCGCGGTGCGCCGCCCGCTCTCGGGGTCCTCGGCCAGCACGCACTCCTCGACGCCGGGTCCCGCGCCGACTGGGGTGGTCCAGGGCCCGTCAGGTCGGTGGAACTCCAGCTCGGGCCCGCTCATCGCCACACCTCCGGCCGCCGGTTCGCCAGTACGGACGTCTTCTCGCGGACCGCGCCGACCTCGTCGACGTCCAGGTCCGTCACCAGCAACTCGGGATCCGCGCCGAGGGACGCCCGTACGGTCCCGTCGGGGCCGACCACCAGGCTGTGCCCGATGCCGGTCGGCACCGGGCCCGGACCGGTACCGGGATCGGCCTGGCCGACGGCGGCGACCCAGACCGTGGCGTCCAACGCGCGGGCCCGCACCAGCAGTTGCCACTGGTCGAGCTTGCCGGGACCGGCACCCCAGGAGGCCGCCAGCAGGGTGCCCACCGCCCCGGCGTCGGCATGCGCCCGGAACAGCTCCGGGAAGCGGACGTCGTAGCAGGTCGCCAGGCCCAGCCGGACACCGTCCACCTCGATCACGGCGGGACGGGAACCCGGAGCCACGGTCTCGGACTCGCGGAAGCCGAAGGCGTCGTAGAGATGGATCTTGTCGTACGACTCCTCGACGCCGGGTCCTGTGGCCAGCAGGGTGTTGGTCACCCGGCCCTCGTCGGCCGGGGTGAACATGCCGGTCACGATGACGGTGCCGGTCGTGCGGGCGATCTCGCGGACACCGTCGGCCCACGGGCCGTCGAGGGGCTCGGCGAGCGGGGTCAGCGGGGTGCCGAAGCAGGCCATCGTCGCCTCCGGGAAGACGACGACGCGGGCTCCGGCGTCCGCGGCGCGGCGCGTCCACTCCTCGACGAGGCGCAGGTTCTTCTCGGGGTCGGGGCCGGTGGTGAGCTGGCCGAGGGCGATCCGCATGGGCGGTGCCTCCTTGTCTGGGACGGGATCTGGGTCGGGTTGGTGTGGCCGTTGTCAGTGGGGGAGCGGGAGGTCCGCCGGGGCCGGGGTCTTCGGGGCCGCGAGCTGTTCGTCCTCGTCGACGGCGGCCTCGGGGTTGCGGCCCAGGAGGACGCCCACCAGGGAGATCGCGGAGGCGAGGGCGATGTAGACGGCCAGCGGCACCCAGCTGTCGTAGGCGCTCAGCAGGGTGGTGAACAGGAGCGGGGCGATGGCGCCGCCGATGAGGCCGGCCAGGGTGTACGCCAGCGAGGAGCCGGTGTAACGCAGCCGGGGTGAGAACTGTTCGGCGATGAAAGCGGCCTGCGGGCCGTAGAGGCAGCAGTGGATCACCAGGGCGACCAGGACTCCGGCGGCGAGCGGCAGCCAGGAGCCGCCGGCCGCCATCGGGAAGAACACGAACGGCCACACCGCGGCGGCGATCGCCGAAACGCCGTACAGCAGACGGCGGTTGACCCGGTCGGAGAGGGCGCCGGCCAGGGGCATCAGGAAGACCTGGACCGAGGAGCCGATGAGGACGGCCGCGAGGGCGGAGCCGCGTGACATGTCGAGTTCCTGGGTGGCGTACGTCAGCACGAAGACGGTGAACATGGCGTACAGCACGTCGGGGCCGACGCGGCACAGGATCGCGGCGGTCAGGGCGCGGGGCTGGGTGGTGAAGACCTCGCGGATGGGGGTCTGGGGGCGGGGCTGTTCCGCTTCCATCGCCTTGAAGACGGGGGTCTCCTCCAGTTTGGCCCGGATCCAGAGGCCGAAGCCGACCAGTACGCCGGAGAGCAGGAACGCGACCCGCCAGCCCCACGACTCGAACTGCGCCTCGGTCAGCAGGGCGCCGAGGGCGGCGAGGACGCCGTTGGCGAGCAGGTTGCCCGCGGGCGGGCCCACCTGCGCGGCGGAGGCGTAGAAGCCTCGTCGGCGGGAGTCGCCGAACTCGCTGGACAGCAGGACCGCGCCGCCCCACTCGCCGCCCACGCCGACGCCCTGGGCGAAGCGCAGCACGACCAGGGCGATCGGCGCGGCCACGCCGATCGTGCCGTAGGCGGGCAGCAGGCCGATCAGGAAGGTGGCCACGCCGATCAGGACGAGGGTCGCGATCAGCACCTTCTTGCGGCCGATCACATCGCCGAGCCGGCCGAAGACGAAGCCGCCGAGGGGGCGGGAGAGGTAGCCGACCGCGTAGGTGGAGAACGCGAGGAGTGTGCCGGTGAGCGGGTCCTCGGAGGGGAAGAACAGATCGCCGAAGACGAGGGCGGCCGCGGCGGAGTAGACCGCGAAGTCGTACCACTCCAGGGCCGTGCCGGTGAGGCTCGCGACGAAGGCGCGGCGGACGCCGGAGCGCTTCGCCGCGGTGTCGCTTCGCGCGGCATCGGTCTTGCTCCGTGCGGCGTCGGTGTCGCTCCGCGGGGCGACGGCGTCGCTCTTCGGGGTGTCGTGCATGGGGCCCATCCTTGCTCGGGGACATCGACCTTCCGGCATACTTCTTGTATACAGGTCGTATGCGCAAGCCCTGCGCCGGAAGTTAACCGCGGAGAAATCAGGTTCCGTGGCCCGTCCGCTGTTCCCCGATCCCTGGGAGTGCCCTCATGTCCGTGCTGACCTTCGAACTGCCCGACGGATCGACGCGCGAGGTCGATGTCGTGCAGGTCCTCAACGCCGGGTACGCCGGGCGGAGCCAGGACGATGTCGCGGCGCACGTCGCGGAACTCGCCGAGCTGGGTGTGCCGGGCCCGTCCGTGACGCCGGCGCTCTACCCCGTCTCCCCGTACCTCGCCCAGCAGACCGAGCGGGTCGCGGTCCAGCACGGCCGCACGTCCGGCGAGGCGGAGTGGGCGCTGGTCGTGGCGGAGGGCGGGGAGCTGCTGCTGACCGCCGCGTGCGATCACACCGACCGCGACCTGGAGGTGCACGGGGTGGCGTGGAGCAAGAACGCCGGCCCCGACGTCCTCGCCCGTCGCGCCTGGCGGCTGGCCGACGTGGAGTCCCGTATCGACGAGATCACGTTGCGCGCCTGGGTCAGCCACGCGGGCACGGAGACCGAGATCCAGACCGGCACGCTCGCCGAACTCCTCACCCCGGCCTACTGGGTTGACGTCCTGCGCTCCCGCGGCGAGCTGATCCCCGGGACCGTCCTGATCTCCGGGACCATTCCGATGGCTCCGGATGTCGACCAGTTCGCGGACGGCTGGCGCGTCGAACTGGGGGACGCGGCGGGCGGGGACGCGATCAGCCTTGCCTACGACGTGCGGCCGATGCCGGAGCCGATCGGCTGAGGTGGTTGAGGTGGCTGGCGCGGCTGAAGGGGGCCCGGGGTCGTTCCCAGGCCCTTGTTCGGCCAACTGCGGATAGCGCTAGGGGAGTTGCGGGAAGTACTGCGGGCAGCACTAGGGGAAATACAGTGCGGCCTTCTCCAGGACGTGCCCCGTGAACATCCCGCCGTACATGCTCCCGCCCCGGTACATGGTGACCCGGGTGACTCCCGATCCCGACGTCTCCACGGTGATGGGCCGCCCGATCAAGGACGTTCCGAGGACCCGGGCGTCCTGGGCGGCCCAAGTCCGCGCGGCCGGCTGGGCGTTGCCGGTGACCAGTGCGGGCAGTATCAGCGCGGCGTTGCGGGCGCCGGCGAGCCCGCCCCGCAGGTTCTTCGCGTAGTCCAGGGCCCACCCGGTGTACTCGGTCAGCAGGGCCTGGTCGACCTCGGGGACCGAGGCGGCGAAGACGAACAGCTCCGCCTTGGTACCGAACCATCTCGCCTTGCGGTCCGCCCGGCTGCCGATCGTCACCGGGCGGTCGCGAAAGGCGGTCGCGGTCACCAACGACCCGTCGGCGGCGAGCCGTTCACGGAGTCCCGCCAGGTAGGCGTCGGCCGCGCCGGTCGTCGACGCCGGGTCGTTCTGATGTTGAGTCATACGGGGATCTTCCGTCACATCAAGGCCGGGGGACAGGGGATTCCTCGATTTTGGATGCGGGGCTCGTGGTTGCCGGGCTGGGGTGCGGTGCGTATGCGGGGAGTGGTTCGGCGGGGCCAACGCGGCGCGGGGACAGGGGTGTTGAGGCCCGTGCGCGTGTCGTTTCGACAAGGGCACGGGCCGGGCTGGCCGGAACGGCGGTGCGGGAAGCGCCGCCCAAGTGGGCGGCTGTCGTGCTCCATGTGGTCAGCCGACGCTCGTCCAGCGGGAGAAGTCCGCGGCGCTGCGCTCGACGGCCCGCATGACGTACTGCACCTGAAGGCCGTCGGCGAACGACGGGCGCGGATCGCTCCCGTCCTTCGCCACCGCCGTCAGGAAGTCGTGGACCTGGTGGACGAACGCGTGCTCGTAGCCCAGGCCGTGACCGGGCGGCCACCAGGCACCCAGGTAGGGGTGGGCGGGCTCGGTGACCAGGATCCGGCGGAATCCCGCCTCCTTCTCCGGGTCGGCGGCGTCGTACAGCAGAAGCTCGTTCATCGACTCGAAGTCGAAGGCGACCGACCCGCGTGAGCCGTTCACCTCGATCCGCATCGCGTTCTTGCGTCCCGTGGCGAAGCGCGTCGCTTCGACCACGACGAGGGCGCCCCCTTCGAGCCGGCCGGTGAACGCGGTCGCGTCGTCGACGGTCACTGGTCCGCGCTGTTCCCCGGCGCGGGCCGCGAGCCCACTGGATTCCGTGGGCAGGGGGCGCTCCGTGACGAACGTGGCCTGGGTCGCCGACACTCCGGTGAGCCGCTCGTCGGTCAGGTGCTGGAGCAGGTCGATGACGTGCGAGCCGAGGTCCCCGAGCGCGCCGGACCCGGCCCGGTCCTTGCGCAGCCGCCACACCAGGGGGAACTCGGGGTCGACGAGCCAGTCCTGGAGGTACTGGGCCCTGACGTGCCGCACCTCACCGATCCGGCCCTCGGCGATCAGCCGCGCCGCGTGTGCCAAGGCGGGCACGCGCCGGTAGTTGAAGCCGACCATCGACCGGACGCCGGCCTCTGCGGCGACCTGCGCGGCGGCGGCCATGCGCTCGGCCTCCTCGACCGTGTTGGCGAGGGGCTTCTCGCACAGCACGTGTTTGCCGGCGGCCAGCGCGGCGATCGCGATGTGGGCGTGGGAGTCCCCGGGTGTGCAGATGTCCACGACGTCCACGTCGTCGCGGCGGACCAGCTCCCGCCAGTCGGCCGCCGAGTCGCCCCACCCCAGCCGCTCGGCGGCCCGTGCCGCGCCCTTCGGGTCACGGCCGCAGACGACGGTCATGTCGACGTCGAAGGGCAGGTCGAACACTCGGGGCGCGGTGCGCCAGGCCTGGGAGTGCACGGCTCCCATGAACGAGTGGCCGATCATCGCCACCCCGAGACGGGGGCGGCCGGAAACGGGGGCGGGCGAAGGGCGGGGCACGGGATCTCCGTATCGGTAGGGCGTCAGGAGGACGCGGCGGCGGGCGGTGCCTGGTGCGGGGCGAGGGCGCCGCGGACCGACGGCCAACTGGACAGGGCGGCACGTACGTTGGGGCGTTTCTCGTCGCGCAGGGCCGTCGTGTACGCCTGGTCGAGGACGTCGTCGACGAGCACGCGTTGCCCGGTCCTGGCCGACTCCACCGCTGCCTCGACCATCGCCAGGCTCATGGTGTTCTCGTGCACCTCGCCCATGGGCACGCTGCCGGTCCGCAGCGACTCGACGAAGACCCGCAGCGCTCCGGCGATGTCGGAGTACGGGGAGCGGGGCCGCTCGGCGGGCTGTACGTCGGCGGCGAGCACGGGCTCGTTGTCGCCGTCCCACAGCGCCGAGCCCTTCTCGCCGCTCGCCCGCCACACTCCGTTCCACGAGGTCTCGGCGCCCGGACTGCACCAACTGCCGTTGTAGGCATAGCGTGTTCCGCCCTCCATCTCGAAGACGGCGCTTGCCGCCGCGTCGCCGTCGTACCAGCTCCACGGCGGGTTGTACGCCTGGCAGTAGGCGGAGACCGGGTCCGCGCCGAGCAGGAAACGGGCCGAGTCGAAGGCGTGGATCGCCATGTCGATCAGCAGCGGGTACGCCATCTCCTCACGGAAACCGCCCATGTGAGGCGCCTTGAAGAACTCGGTCGTCAGCGTGCCGATCGCGCCAAGGTCCCCCAACATGCCGCGCAGGGCGAAGAGTTGAGGGTTCCAGCGCCGTGACTGGCTCACCATGAACAGCTCGCCGCTCACCTCGGCCGCGGCGGCGAGGGACAGGGCGTGGGCCAGGGTGTCGGCGATCGGCTTCTCGCCGAGGACGGGCAGCCCGGCGAACAACGCGGCGGTGGTGACGGGGTGGTGGGCCACCGGGACCGTCACGTTGATGATCGCCTGGGCGCCGGTGTCGGCCGCGAGCGCGACCGCGTCGGAGCCGACCGGAAGGTCCGGCAGGCCCAGACCGGCCGCGGACCGCCGGGCCGCGTCCAGGTCGAGGTCGACGATGCCGGCAAGTGCGGTCTCGGGCGCGGCGGTTACGGTGGTCAGCCACTGCTGTCCCATGGAGCCGGCCCCGACCACCAGCACGCGCAGGGGGTCGTCGGGCCCGCAGGGGATGGTCCGGTGGGTCATCGAAGCGGCCCCGAGTAGTCCACGCCGTTGAAGAAGTCGTCGGTGTCGTAGCGCAGCAGCACCGGGTGGCTGCGCTCGGGCCGGTCCGTGCGCGCCCACTGGACGCCGTTGGCGATCACCCGGCGGATGTCCTTGTTGTGGTAGACGGGGTAGTCCTGGTCGCCGGGGCTGAAGTAGAAGATCCGGCCGTGGCCGCGACGGAACGTGCAGCCGCTGCGGATCACCTCGCCGCCGGTGAACGAGCTGACGAACACCAGCTCGTCCGGGACGGGGATGTCGAAGAACTCCCCGTACATCTCGTCCTCCTCGACGACGAGCGGATGCGGAACTCCCTTGGCGATGGGATGCGTTGGGTTCACCGTCCACACCAGCTCGCGGTCGTGCTCGTTGCGCCAGCGCAGGGTGCAGCTGGTGCCCATGAGCTTGACGAAGATCTTCGACCAGTGGCCGGAGTGCAGGACCACGAGGCCCATGCCCGACAGCACGTGCCGGTGCACCCGTTCCACGACCTCGTCGGACACCTCGGCGTGGGCCGCGTGTCCCCACCAGGTGAGGACGTCGGTCGAGGCCAACACCTCTTCCGTCAGGCCGTGTTCGGGATCGTCCAGAGTCGCGGTGCGTACGGTGCAGGTGTCGCCGAGGTTCTCCTTGATGCCCTCGGCGATCGTGCTGTGCATGCCCTGCGGGTAGATCTTGGCCACGTGCTCCTCGATCTTCTCGTGGCGGTTCTCCCCCCACACGGTCACGCGGATCGGGGCCGGGGCCGGGGGTGGTGCGGAAGACGTGGTCACAGGGGTGTTCTGCCTTTCTCCGAAGTCGCCCTGGGGGCGGGTCATTTGACGGCTCCGCCGGTGGCGATGTGGCGCTGTGCCACCAGCAGCAGCACGAGAGCCGGTACCGAGGCGAGGGTCGCGGTGGCCATCACCGCGTTCCAGTCGCTGACGTGGGCGCCGAGGTACTGGTAGAGGCCGAGGGTGACGGGGCGGACGTCCTCGGTCGTCGTCAGGGTCAGCGCGAAGAGGAAGTCGCTCCAGGTGAACAGGAACGTGAACAGCCCAGCCGTAATAAGGGCGTTCCTGCTCATGGGCAGGACGATCGAGGCGAACGCCCGCACCCTGCCCGCCCCGTCCACCCGGGCCGCCTCGATCACCGAGGCGGGGATGTTGCCCATGAAGGCCCGCAGGATCAGGATCGCGAAGGGGATACCGGCGGTGGAGTCGGCCAGGATCAGGCCGGGGATCGAGTTGAGCAGTCCGAGGTCGTTGTACGCGCTGTAGAGGGCGTTGGCCACGACGATCCCGGGGACCATCTGGCTGATCAGGATCCCGAACAGCACCGGACCGACCCAGCGCGCGTTGACGTGCGCGAGCGCGTACGCGGCCGGGCTCGCGATGATCAGGCTGAACACCACGCTCCCCACCGCGACGACCAGGCTGGTCAGGAGATTTGGCCCCTGCTGGCTCAACGCGGTGGCGTAGCCGTCGAAGTTCAGGTGGGTCGGGAACCAGGGCGTGCTCACGGCGGTGTTGGCCTGCTGGAGGGAGACGTTGACCATCCAGTAGACCGGGAACAGCATCACGGCCAGGATCAGCGCGCCGATGGCGGTGTATCCCCACGGCCGCCGGGAGCGCCGCCGGTGGAGGGGTGTGTGCGTGGCCGGTTGGACGGCTGAGTGCGTGACGGTTGCCATGACGGCCTCACTGCTCGACGGCGCGGCGGTTCGCGCGCAGGTAGAGGACGGCGAAGACCAGCGAGACGACGATGAGGATGTTGCCGAGCGCGGCACCCTGCCCGAAGTCGAACTGCTGGAAGGAGAGTTGGTAGGACTGGCTGGCGATGGTCTGCGTCGCGTTGGCCGGGCCGCCGTTGGTGAGCCCGAGGATGACGTCCAGCACCTTGACCGTGTAGACGACGCCGAGCACGAGCACCACGCTGACCACGGGCCGCAGCAGGGGCCACGTCACGTGCCGGAACGCCCGCCAGCCCGTGGCGCCGTCCAGGGCCGCCGCCTCGTACAACTCCTCGGGGATGTCCTGGAGTCCGCCGTAGAGGATCGCGACGTTGAACGGGATGCCGATCCAGATGTTGACCACGATCACCGCGAACAGCGCCAGCGAGGTGCTGGTCAGCCAGCCGGGACGGTCCTGTACGAGGTGCAGGGCGCCGAGGAACCGGTTGAGGACGCCGTTGTCCTGGTCGAGGATCCAGCGCCATACCGCGCTGGAGACGATCAGCGGGACCAGCCAAGGCAACAGCAGCAGAGAGCGCATGACGCCGCTCAGCGGGAACCGGCGGCGGAAGAACAGGGCGATCGACAGACCGGTGAGGAACTGTCCCGCGATCGAACCCACCGTGAACAGAACCGTGTTGAGGAGTGCCTTGTCGAAGACGGAGGACGATATGACGGCCCGGTAGTTGGCGATACCGACCCAGGGCGCCTGGCCGGTGTAGAAGGTGGTCGTCGTGTAGTGCTGGAACCCCATCACGACGTTCTTCACGACCGGGTAGCCGAAGAAGGCCACCATGTAGGCCAGGGCGGGCAGCAGGAACAGCACGTGCGACTGGCGCAGCCGGTCGCGTTTCCCGAGCCTTCCGAGCCTCCGGCCCGCCGGGGCACTCTCCGCGGCCGGCGCCGCACGCCCCTTGGCCCGCACCGCGCGGCGCAGTACGTCAGCCATCCTGGGCCTGCTTCAGTGCCTTCGCCGGAGTCGCCCCCTGGGTGAGCGCGGTCTGTATCGCCGTGTAGATCTTGGTGGCGGCCTTCGGCCAGTCCTTGCCCAACTCACCTGTGCGGGCACGGGCGTTGCGCACCTGGTCGGTGAACGCCTTCATCCGGGGCTGCTCGGCGGCGAACCTGTCCATCAGCGCGGTCTTCGTCGGCACGGTCTGGCGCTGCTGGGCCAGCGACAGCTGGTTCTCGTCGGAGTTGAGGCACGCGACCACCTTCGCCGCCTTGGCCTGGCGCTGCGCATTGCCGGTCTGCGGGACGGTCCAGGTCTCACCGCCCAGCGGGACGACGGGAGTTCCGCCGGCCTCGGGCACGGGGATCTGTACGACGCCGTAGTGCAGGCTCGTCTTCTTGTCGAGGATAGGGAACTGCCAGGGGCCGTTGACCATCATGGCCGCGTTGCCCGCCGCGAACTGGTCGTTGGCGTCGGCCTGGGCCCAGCTGACCACCGACTTCGATGCCGATCCGTCCTTGACCATGTCCACCCAGAGCTGAAGTGCCTGTGCGGTCCGGGGAGTTGCCATGTCCTTCTCGTCGCCGCCGTTGGACCACATGAACGGCAGGAACTGCCAGGTGCCCTCGTAGGTGGCCGGTGCGGCGAAGGCGATGCCGTACCGCTTGCCCGAAGTGAGCTTCTTGGCGGCCGACTTGAGCTCGGCCCAGGTGGTGGGCGGCTTGGCCCCGGCCTTGTCGAGCATGTCCTTGTTGTAGAAGAGGCCGAGTGTGTTGGTCACCGGTTGCAGGCCGTAGAGCTTGCCCTGGTAGGTCGAGGCGTCCACCACGCCCTTGGCGTATCCGTCCGCCTTCAGGCCGAAGTCGCCGAGCGGGGAGAGGGCGCCGCTGGCGGCGATCTGTTGCAGGTCGGGGTTGTCGAGCATCAGCACGTCGGGCAGGGTCCGCGACGAAGCCTGTTGCAGCACCTTGGGTATCAGGGACGGCCCGGCCACGGCCTCCCGTTTGATCTTCACGCCGTTCTGCTGCCCGCACGCGTCCAGGACCTTCGCGTAGATCCCTTTGTCGGGCTGATCGGCGTAGTAGTCCATCACCCGCAGGGTGTCGGCGCCGCCGGACGATCCGCTGTTCGAGCCACAGGCGCTCAGGGAGAGCGGCGCCAGAAGCGCGAGGGTCACCGTCAGTGTCGTTCTGCTGAGGATCGCTCGTCGTTGAGCCATGTTCGTTCTCTCCTCGGTCGGCGCTGTCTCGGGTGGACCGCGCAGGGTGTCGATGCGTATCGACAGCGGTGAGGCGTCATCCCCCTTGACACGAAACGGTGGGGATCAGCGGGCAGACAGGCTGGTCTGACGAAGTGTCAGGCGTGGGGTCACCAGTTCGACGGTCGAAGTGGTGGGCACGCTCTCGCGGTTGAGCAGCCGGAACAGGATCCTCATCGCGCGGCGCGAGACGTCCCTGGGTTCCAGCGAGAGGTTGGTGACGGGGGGTGTGGAGGTCTCGGCCGTGCGGTCCGTGCACAGTCCGATGACGGACAGGTCGCGGCCCGGGACCAGACCTCGGTCCAGCAGGCTCTGCAACGTCGGCTGAATCAACTGGGGATCGGGGATGACAAGGCCCAACCTGCCGTCGCCGGGCCCTTGTTCGGCAAGCGCCTCGTCCAGGGCGGCCTCGGCCCCGGCGCGGCTGGTGTCCGGCGGGCTCACCTCGGCGTAGGCGATGCCGTGCGCGGCGGCCGCGTCCTCGGCTCCCCGCAGGAAGCGGCGGACGAAGTTGACGTCGCGCGCCAGCACGTCACGGGGATAGCCGAGCAGGACGACGCGGTCGTGCGCGGAGGCGGCCAGTTCGTCCACCGCCATACGTCCGGCCAGCGTGTAGTCCAGGTCGACGCAGTACAGGCCCGCGGGGTCGTCCGGCACGCCGATCAGGATGACGGGCACGCTCAGCCCGGCGGCCACGGGGATGCGCGGGTCCTTGGACCCGACCTCCATCAGCACGATCGCGTCGCACAGGGACTGGTCGCTGAGCCGGGTGAGGCCCTCGGCGCCCTCGTCCTCGGTGGCCAGGATGACGTTGTGGTCCTCTTCCCGGGCGCACTTGGTGATCGTCTCGATGAAGGGCAGCACCCCCGTCATGTCGGCCCCGGGCGCGAACGGCACGACCAGGCCGATGACTTGACTGCGCTGACTCGCCAACGCCCGGGCGCCCGCGTTGGGTTGGAACCCCAACGTCTCGATCGCCTCCTCGACCCGACGGCGGGTCTCGGGGGATATCGAGCGGCGCCCGCTCATGACATAGGAGACGGTGCTCTGGGAGACGCCCGCCAACCGGGCCACGTCCCGGCTTGTCACCATGCGAGCACCTCCCTCGGTTCCCTCGGTGTCGATACGCGGTGTCGATACGTATCGACTGACTGGGACGAGACTGTAGGGAGGGGCCGCGAACGACGGCAAGGGGCGTGCAGGGAAAAAGTTCCGCCGGACCGGGACCAACGAGGGCCGCCTTGAGCAACTCCCGTTGCGATACAGGGGGGTGGGGGAGGGGGGAGCTGCCACGGGGGAGGGGGAGCCGCCACGGGAAGGGGGAGCCGCCACCCTCCGCCCTTCGCGGTGTGTGGGCGTTGCCGGTCTACGGCCAGGTCATGGGGTCGCCGGCTTGGTGGTCGCCGAGCCAGATCGTCTTCTCCGGCTCGTCGTAGTAGCTGATCTCCGCGCAGGCTCCTTCCGGTTCCTTGTCGGCGGTCTGGAAGTGGCCGCTCTTCCAGCCGGTGAGGTCGTGCTCGGCCAGCAGTCGGCCGACCACCTTCCTGAACTCGGCGTAGGGGACACAGGTGCGCCCGGCGAAGTGCGCCTTGAGGTCGGTGCGGAAGAGAGCGAGGCCGAGCTGTTCCCGGGTCGGCCCGAGATAGGGATCCGCGCGGTGGCGCCCGCACTGGTCGCGGCCTCCGGCGTACACGACGATGGAGCCCTGCCGGGAGCTGTCGACGCAGGCGGTGAGCGTGCTGGGCGCCGGCTTGCCGAACAACTCCGGCCATTGCTGACGGCACTTGAGTACCGGATCGTCGGCGCCGGGATCGAAGCCGACCACGGCATCGCCCCGGTCGGGGCCGTCGCAGGTCAGCCCGGTCGAGTCGAGGGTGTGGCCCTTGCCGTCACCGGCCACCCACGCATAGGTCCCCGCGGTGACGCCGGCGACGGTCAGGGCCACCGCCGGGGCGAGGACCAGGATCCGCCTGCGCCGCTGTCGCGCGCTCCGGCGAACCCGCGCGAGGATCCGTGCGGCGGTCGGCGAGTCCGGGTCGGTCGCCGAGCCTGCGGGAGCCGGATCGCCGGCCCGCAGCATCCGGTCGAGTTCGTCATCGCTCAGCATGGTCCTTCTCCTTGTGGTCCTTCTCGTCGGTCGGATCCTGGTGAGAGCTCGCCGCGTCGAGGCGTACGCGCAGGCGCTGTCTGGCTCGGTGCAGGCGGGTGTCGACGGCGCCGACCGAGATGCCGAGCACGGTCGCGATGTCCTGCCGGGACAGGTCGTCCCAGTAGGCCAGGCGCAGCAGTTCCCGGTCGGCGTCCGACGCCTGCGCCAGGGCCGCCGCCAGATCGTCGCCCCCGTCATGCTGGAGCCGGCCGGTGTCCGGCGGATCGGTACGTTCGGCCACCCGTAGCAGCAGCCGTGCCCAACGCCGTTGACTACGCGCCTGGTTGGCGAGCACCCGGCGTGCGATGCCGAGCAGCCACAGCACCGCCTCCTCGTCGTCCGAGGGCAGTTGCCGTCGTCGGCGCCAGGCGATCCCGTACACCTCGGCCACCACGTCGTGTGCCGCTGTCTCGCCGGTCCGGCGCAAGCAGTACGCCATCACCCGGCGGAAGGTCTGCCGGAACAGCTGCTCCAGCTGTTCGCCCCGTTCATCCGCGTCCATGCACAGTAATGTCCACCACGGGGCGATGCCTTACGGCTCCCGGCCGCGGTGTTGTCCCGCTTGGGTGCAGCGCCTTGTGACGCCGAACGAGAGCGCGGGGAAACACCGCGGTGATCGCTCCGGGCAGACGGACAGGAGGAGTTCGGAATCAGCCTTTGGCCTTGGCCGGCCGGAGTCGGCGTACCGCATCTCCTACGGCGTGCCGCTGCGGCCAGGACCTCTGAGGCGCTGACGCGGTTGCCGGTCCGGGGGATCAGGACGGCTGGTCCGGGAGTCAGGTGGCGACGGATGCGCCATTTCCACGCGGGTCGTCGGGTCGTCGGGCCGTCGGGTCGGCAACCAGGTGTCGATGACGGCCGCCAGCTCGTCGCGACCGGTGAAGACGTGTCCGTTCATGCCGATGGCCTGCGCGGCGCGTACGTTCTCCTCGCGGTCGTCGACGAAGAGGAAGTCGGTCGGAGCGGCCCGCAGGGCGACGACGACGTGGTGGAAGGCCGCCGGGGCCGGCTTCGCCGCCTTGATCTTTCCGGAGAATGCGACGTGGTCCAGACGGCGCAGCCAGGGCTGCGCTGCGAGGAAGGCGTCCGCGTGGTCCGAGGGGATGTTGGACAACAGGGCGACCTCGGCGACATCGCGGAGGGACTGGGCGTAGGCGACCATCCGGTCGTCGACGCGTGACCAACTGTCGATGTCGGCGAGGCGCAGTTCCTCGATCGTGCCGGCGTCGACGGCCAGGGACAGCCGTCGCAGTACGGCGGTCCAGTACTCGGACGCGGACTGCTGCCCGGCGTCGTAGGGCGGGCGGCAGTCCCAGTAGGCCGTCGTGAAGGCGTCGGTCGGTGTGTGACAGCGGGCGGCCATCTCGCCCAGGGCGCCCGGGCGTTGGTCGCGGGCGATGACCCCGAAGAGGTCGAACAGCACGATGCGGCGGTCGATGGACGTCGTCATGGGTTCCTCCGGCTGTCGAGGCGAGGGGGCGTTCAGTGGATGCTTGCTGCCGTCTCGGGTGTCCGGCCGGATCCGGTGCGCGGGATCGTGGCGGATACGGCGGTGATCGCACGCAACGGGATCAGCAGTACGAAGGAGTGGTTCAGGGCGACGTGGTGGGGCTGCCGGCTGATGGCGACGTGACGACGTGACGACGTGACGACGTGACGACGTGACGACGTGACGACGTGACGACGTGACGACGTGGTGGCGGGACCGGCGTGGCGGCGTGGTGGCGGGACCGGCGAGGGCCTGGATGCGGGCTGACGGAGCGGAACTCACGTGGAGAAGCCTCCGGGCGTGTGCCCCGCTCGATCGCGTCGTGCGGTCGATGCGCTTTCCCGGACCGCCCGGACCGCCCGGACCGCCCGGACCGCCCGGACCGCCCGGACCGCCCGGACCGCCCGGACCGGTAGGGCTGGTTGGCCAGTCGGCCGGGAGGCCCGGCGTATCAGCGCAGTCCGGCGAAGAGGTCCTTCTCGGGTACGGCGGCGCCGGTGGTGTCCTGGACACGGACGAACGTCTCCGTACCCATCAACTCGCCGAACCTCTCCTTGCCCATCTTGAGGAAGAAGATGTTCTCGCCCTGGCTGGCGTGCGCGGCCAGCGAGTCGAACTTCTGACCGCTGAACGCGGTGGCGTCCACCCAGGTGGTGATCTCGTCGTCGGGGAGGCCCATCTTGGCCATCTCGGCGACCTCGGCGGGGTCCGGCTCGGGCATGTCCGGATGAAGCTCGCGCATGACCTCGCCGAACCGACGCATCTGCGAGCGGGGCATCGTCGTCCAGTACGCCTTCGGTGTCAGCTCGGTCATCTCCAGCGCCGCCATCGTGATGCGGTGGGCCTGGATGTGGTCGGGGTGGCCATAGAAGCCGTTCTCGTCATAGGTGACGACCACATCGGGCCGGTAGTGCCGCATGAGTTCCGCGAGCCGGGCCGCGCCTTCCTCAACGGGGGTCTGCCAGAAGGATCCGGGGGCGTCGTTGCTCGGCCAGCCCGCCATCCCGGAGTCGCCGTAGTCCAGCATCTCCAGGTCGCTGATCTTCAGGACCTCACAGCTCGCCTCGAGTTCCTGGCGGCGCAGCAGGGCGACCGCCGCCGGATCGTGCCCGGGATCGCCCGGCTTGACACCGCCTGGTCCGTCACCGCAGGCGCCGTCGGTACACGTCACGAGAACCGTGCGGATGCCTTCCGCCGCGTACTGCGCGAGGACCCCTCCGGTCGTGGTGGCCTCGTCGTCGGGGTGGGCGTGCACTGCCATGAGCGTCAAGGGCCGGTCGGTCATGAAGAGTCCTCCTGCGGAAATGCGTCTTGGTCCCTGTGCGCGGTGGGCGTACCGCGATCCTGGGGCCCGGATCCTGGTGGGGCGGACGACCTTGTGGTCTCCGTGTTCCCCGACCGTGCGGCGCCGGGCCCTCGGTCGGTGCAACCGCGCCGACCGGACCGGCTGTTCCCGGCGGGGCCACTTGGTCTTCCAGGCGTCGACGTTTCAACGCGAACGAGGTACTGGGCGACGTGTGCAGGGCACGCCAAAATAGATCACCTTCCAGGAAAAACCCAGGTCAGGAAGGTGATCGTCCGTGATCACGGCTCCGGGGAGCCCTGGACTCTCTACCCCCGAGGACTTCCGTCTGGTCGTCGACGACCAGACCGCCGGAGGAATGGGAATGTCACTTCGAGTGGCAGTGTTTCTGCCTCGACTGGTCGCCACGAAGGGTGCCTGACGGGAGTTCTCCCAGTTCAGGCACCCTTTCAGGCACGCGTCCCTCTGGCCTGGAGGGCCTAGAAGAAGCCCAGCTTCTTCGGCGAGTACGACACCAGCAGGTTCTTGGTCTGCTGGTGGTACACGGCTTGCATGGCGCTGACCAGCGCGAATGTGACGGCTGATGTGGATCTGGCGGTCTCTGGCCCGCATATGGTCCGGATCTTGGTTGTGGGTTGAGCGAGACCTCGACTGGGTTGGGTAGGGCCAATGGCACTGTTCGCAGTCGCAGAGTCTGGAGGGTTTGGCGAGGCGGTTTCTGATGGGCCGGCGCCTATTTTTCTGCGCCCGCAACGCCGAAGGCTGCGGATCCGCCCCGGTTCACACCCGAGCGCCGGGCCGGGCGGTGGCGTGCTGGTGGGAGAGCAGTCCGGCGGCGGCTTGGGGGCGCGGGCTTCGGGCAGGGTGCCTCTCAGCCGGATTAGCAAGCACTTTCGGACAATGCATGGACATGCCACGCATGTGGCGGATCTTGACTCCTAGTGTCGCGGTCGTTCGTGGCGCCGGCTCGTGGCCGGCCGTCACACGACTCTGCGAAGGGATAGCAGTGAGATCCGTTTTCAGAACGACCCTGACTGCCCTGGCGCTTGCGCTCCTTCCCGCGCAAGCTCTCGCCGCCACACTGCAGCCCGGTTTCCCCTCAACCGCGCCGGAGACTGTTGCTCAGGCCCAGGCCGAACTCCCCACGCCGCAGCCGCAGAAGGCCGGCCGCCCTGAGGCCCAGGCACTGAGTGCTTCCGACAGCTCCTGTTCCAAAGTCCTGCCCCGGCTCAAGGCGCTGGCGAAATCGGGGAAGGCCGACCAGCTCGCGCAGCAGGGCAAGACGAAGGCCGCGTGCATCAGTTCGGCCGCTCCTCACAAGCCGTCGGCTGTGAAAGCCGCAGCACTCGCCGATGACCGCACCCCGCTGTCGCTGCCCGACTGGTGCTACGACCTCTCCGACGGAGACGGCACCTGGTACTTCGACCGGTTCCACGCCTGTGCGATCGAGACGTGGATCGTCGACGTGCGTGACATCCGCACCCAGGAACTGCTCGGGCAGCTCTACTACCAGGCTGACGAATATGTCTACGCGCAGAGGGACATCTCCACCTGGGGCCATCAGCTGTCGATCCTGCTGTACGACGGCTGGGGACAGATCAGCGGCACCACGGTCAAGGGCGACGCCACCTGCGTGGGGGACTGCACCCTGCCCGCTTCCGCCGTCGACTTCCCCGAACAGCCCGTCACTCTGAGCAGCATGCCCTGGGGCGAGGCACTGCCGACCACCACGGCCACGGCGGCCGGAGCCACCGGAACGGCCAGGACCACCATCTACTACGAGTTCAACAACCCCTCATGGGCAGTAGGTACCGGCCTGTTCGGCATCCCGGTGCCGATGGATGTCCGTTGCGACAACGCGGTACCGGGCGTCTCCAGCGTCGGGTGCGTCTTCCCTGACTACGCGCCGACCGACGTCGTCAGCCTCAGCGGCTCCTCCCCCAACTACGCCCGCCACGTCCGCGACGCCCAGGCATCCGGGCTGCCCGGCGCCTACCCGGACGGTCAGCCTCTGTACCGGCTGACCGACGCGACACTGCGAGACCGCAACGGGAACACGGCCTGCCCGCAGTTCGCCAGCGGCGGCTACCCGCGCCCCACCGGCTACAGCTGCGACGAATACCCCTTCCGCTCGACCTGGCAAGGCGCCTACACCGGCTCCCTCCCGCAGCCCCAGCCGTATCCCGGCCGCACCTTCGACTGGTGCCAGATCACCGCGCTGCCCATCGGCAGCACAGGACCCGACGGATGGAGCGCCTGCATGATCCCGGCGGCGGAGAACAGCAGCGCGGGCAGCCTGTTGAACGTCTTCTACACCGACAACCGGGTCATCGAGAAAGACGCCTTCCGGGTATGGATCGTCGACTGAGGAGGCGCGGTCTAGCATGCCTGGCATGAGCGAACCGGTGGCGGCGGCATCCGCACTTGTACGGGTGGAGTACCACGCCTTCCACCTGGCGGACATCGGACAGCACCGCCAGCCCCCCTTCCGTCCCGAGAACGGCCTGATCTTCTCAAGACCAGGGCTGGCGGTGGTGCTCGTAGGGGCCAGCAGCGGTGTCGTCAACGTGCAGGTGCAGGTGTACGAGCAGCCTGTGACGAGCCCGGACACCACGGGGTGGGACGAGGTGGTGGATCACAGCATCGAGTCCGTCTCCGGGCAGATGCAGGTGGCCGCCATGATGGACGATCCTCCCGACCTGCCCTTGCTGACCCCGTTCGGGCCCGGCCATTACCGGGTACGCGTCCACGCCCGCGGGCGGGATCGCGGATACGACGCTGTCGCATTCGAACCGGCGGAGGACTACCTCCTGCAGATCTGGCCGGCTACGCCCGAGAAAGACACCGTCCACCAGCACACCGACCAGTGTGGGCGGAACTGGCGCAGCAGCGTCACGAGCGCACCCGAACCATCCACGCCTCCGGCAGCCGCGCCCGACTGGGAGCAACAAGCCAGAGCCCGGCTCAAGCGGGCGTCGACCCAACCCAACAACAAGTGATCAACCGGGGGCGGGCCATGACGGCCCGCCCTCTCACACAAAAGCCAGCCCAGCGACCGCCATTGAGTGGGTGGTTCGTGAGTTGATGTGCGTTCCGGACTTGGTTACTGCTTCTTACTGAAGGTGCCCGGCTCGGCCTCGGTGAGGATTCCTATGGTGACGAGGCGTTTCATCTTGGCGCGGGGTGCGTTCGACGTGTTTCGGCAGCAGATCGAAGTCGAGGGCCTGGCAGATGTCGCGGGCCCTCAGTGGGCCGGTGGTGTCGTTGAAGACGGCGAGGATGCGCGGGTAGTCCGGGTGCTCGGGCAGTTCCAGACGTGGTGACGGGTCGACCGTCTGGGGCTGTATTCGGTCGGCGAGGCCGGTGATGGTCGTGCGGGTGATGGCGAGGGTGGCCGCTCGCGCGGTGTGTCGATCGGCCGACCGCGGCGTAGCGGCGCGATGGCCATCTTGACCCGCTGGTAGTGGCCGCCGTAGCCCTTGGCGGCAATCTCCTGGTGCAGCACGGTCGCGGTGTGCTCGCTTTCCTCTCACCGCTGCCTCAGATACTCCAGATACGGGTCGAGGCTCGTGGACCGGCGGGAAGGAGTGCGCCGTATGCACTCCTTCCAGCAGGCAGCGCGTGCGTACTTGGCCACGGTGCGGCGGTTCAAGCCGAGCTCGCGGGCTATCGCGCTGAGACTGCGGGCCGTGCCGGTGTACCCCTGGACGGTCTCGAACAGGCGCTTCGCGTGACGCAAGGCGGGAGTATCAGGAGCCTTGCACGGTTCGTCCCGACGGGGGTAGGGCCGGTTCGGGTTCACGTACTGCCGCGGCCAGGCAGCCGCGGTGGGCCGCGGCGATGTCCGAGACCCGCTTCGACAGCCCCTGCCACAGGTGAAAGCGGACCTCGGACGCCTCATGCAGGGCAAGCCACATGCGGACACACCCGGTGTGACCATCGCAACCCCTCGTGCCTACGAACTCTTCGGCGACGTCTGTTTCGCCGGCCGCCGCAACCGCGCCTTCACCCGCCTCGCCGAACTCAGCGGCGCCCAGGCGGGCGACCACGTCCTGGACGTCGGCTGCGGCACCGGCTACCTGACCCGGCACATAGCGGCTCGGGTCGGCCCCGATGGCGCGGTGAACCGGAGTGGACCCCTCGCCGCCGGTTCTGGACTACGCCCGCCGCAAGAAGCAACGCGCGGACAGCGCCCCCTGCACCTACCAGGAGGGCATCGCTGAATCCCTGGACCTGCCGGATGCCGCCTTCGACACCGTCGTCACCAGCCTGATGCTCCACCACCTGCCCGAGGAGCTCCGCCCCGCGGCGCTGCGCGAAATGCACCGCGTCCTGCGGCCCGGAGGACGGCTGCTGGTCGTCGAGTTCCGACTGCCGAAAAGCGCCCTGGGCCGTCGGCTGGTGCACGGCGGCGGAGGGCACGCCATGGCGCACAACCGCGTGGATCTACTGGACGGACTCATCGCGGGCGCGGGCTTCGAGGTCGGCGAGCACGGCGATGTGCGGCCCTGGCTGTACAACGTGCAGGCGACGCGGACGCGGTAGTGACAGGGCGTCGACTCACCCTTCATGATGTGTGGGTCATGGCGATTTCAACCCATGTGTCTAGCCTGTGCCGTTCCGGTGGTGTATCGGCCCCGGTACGGATCGCGGCTGCCCGCGCGGCTCTGTTCGCCGGGGCGGCCACGGTGCTCGCGGTCGTGGGGCATCACGTGGTGTTCGACGTGTCGCCGTCGTGGGGTGCCCGTGGGGTCTTGGCCGGTCTCCTGTTCGCCGTGGCGTTTCCCTTCTCCTGGCAACCGAGCATGGTTTCACGGCAGTTGACGCTCAGCCTCGCGGGGCAGGCGCTCGGAGTCTGTTGGTTCACCACGACCACGGAACCCGCGTACGAGCGGCTGTCCACGGCCTGGCCCTTTGTGATCGCCCATCTCGCCATGACCGTCCTGCTCGCCGTCCTCCTGCACGGCGTACAGAACGGCCGGACCGGTCTTCACCGGGTGGCGGGCGAACTGCGTTCGCTGTTTGCCTGGTTGTGGCGTCTGCTGTTCCCGCGAGAAGGCGTCGAGACCGCCGTCGCGGCGCCCGAGGTGACGCCCGTCCGCTCCGGCCCGGCCCGCGCCTCGCCACGCGAACCGGCGCTCGCCCACTGTGTCGTACGCCGAGGCCCCCCTCTCGGCGTACTCACCGCTGCCTGAACGGCCGTAGCCGACTCGGCGGCGATGTGCGCGTGCCTGCACGCACCACCTGACCGACCACATTCATGGGCGGTCCGACGGGGCTGCCTTCTGGGGGGATTCATGTCCACGACGATTGTCGTGATCGGGACGGGTCCGTACGGCCTGTCCACCGCCGCACATCTGAAGGCGTGCGGCCTGCACGTCAGGGTGTTCGGTTCGCCGATGGCGAGCTGGGCCGAGAACATGCCCGCGGGCATGCTGTTGAAGTCGCCGCCGAGCGCGTCGATGCTGTCCGCGCCGAAGCCAGGGTTCACGCTGGACGCCTACGCCCGGCAGGCGGGGGAGCCGCGGCTGGAGGGGCACGATCCGGTGCCGGTCGAGATGTTCGTCCGGTACGGGCGTTGGTTCGCCGAGCAGTTGGTGCCCGAGGTGGAGGACATCCGGGTGCTGGGTGTCGACCGGCAGGCCGACGGGTTCCATCTCAAGCTCGCCTCGGGCGAGGAACTGCGCGCCTCGGCCGTGGTGGTCGCCAGCGGGATGGACGGTTTCGCGTACGTCCCCGAGCCGCTGGCGGCGCTCGTTCCCGAGGGGCTCGTCTCGCGCAGCTCCCACCACGCCGATCTCGCGAGGTTCGCGGGGCGGGACGTGGTCGTGGTGGGCGCGGGCCAGTCGGCGCAGGAGAGTGCGGCACTGCTGGGCGAGGCCGGGGCGAGGGTTCAACTGCTCGTGCGTGGGAGGGAGTTGGTGTTCGGTGCGGCTCCGACGCCTCCGCCGCACTGGCAGCCGGACACGGGGCTGGGCCGGTCCTGGGGGCTGTACGGCGTCGTTCACCACGCGGCGGCGTTCCGCTTCCTGCCCGCGGTCACGCGGCTGCGGCTGGTGAAACGGGTGCTGGGGCCCTTCGGCTCCTGGTGGCTCAAGCCCCGCCTAGAGGGCGTCGTGCCCGTCTACCTCGGGCAGCACATCACCGGGGCCGCGCGGAACGGCGACGGGGTCACCCTCACCACCCGCGACACCGAGGGCCGGACCCGCACCATCGAGACCGGTCACGTCCTGGCCGCCACCGGCTACCGGGTCCGCCTCGACGCGGTGGACTTCCTGGCCCCCGAACTGCGGGCCGAACTGACCCGCACAGCCGGCTTCCCGCACCTCGACGCCGGACTCCAGTCGTCCGTGCCGGGCCTGTACTTCACCGGCATCCAGGCGGCGGCGACCTTCGGGCCACTGCTGCGGTTCACGTGCGGCACGCAGTTCGCGGCACCGCGACTGGCCGCGGCGGTGGCGGCGAGGGGCTGACGGCGGATCGGGCCTGGGAGACGTCGCTGCGGTAGGGCGCCCCCGGGCCGTCCCGCGTTCACGTCGGGCTGGAGGGTGGCTCAGCGGGTCCCGACCGTTGCGGTCGGGACCATCGTCGCGGCGTCGCGCAGGCCGAGGCGCAGGTGTTCGACGTGGTAGAGGGCCTGCTCCAGGAGTTCGGCGACGTGGTTGTCGTAGAGCGCGTAGATGACCGAGCGGCCTCGGCGCTCTCCGGTGACCAGGCCGAGGTTGCGCAGCAGCCGCAGTTGGTGGGAGCAGGCGGACTGTTCCATGCCGACGGCGTCGGCGAGTTCTGTCGCCGCGCACGGGCCTTCCTGGAGACGGGCCAGGATCCGCAACCGGGAGGGGGTGGCCAGGGCCTGGAGGGTGGCGGCCACGTCGGTGGCGCCCACGGCCTCCAGGCGCTCGCGCGCGGTGGCGGTGGTCTTGGCGTCAGCTCCGTGGCCCATGGCACTCATCCTACGGAGATGCATGAATGAACGCATGAATGAGTCTTCATGTGATCCTGTATCGTGGAAGGGGCGGGGCTGGATCCCCGGCCGACCGTTGTTTCGTCATGGCTCCGTGAAGGACTTCCGCTCCGATGACCTTCACCCTCACCCCGCCGCACGCCGACCGTGCCGCGCCGACGCGCGACGGCGACACCTCCCGGCGCCGCACCCGTGTTCTCGCACTGCCCGAGGCGCGCTGGGCGGCTGCGGCCACCGTCCTCTTCCTCCTCGCCCTGCCGCTGCAGCTGACCGGCGCGCCGGTCTGGGTGTGGGGTCCGCTGTACGCGCTGTCGTACGCCACCGGCGGGTGGGAGCCGGGCTGGGAGGGGCTGAAGGCGCTGAAGGGGAAGACTCTCGACGTCGATCTCCTGATGATCGTCGCCGCGCTCGGTGCGGCGGCGATCGGGCAGGTCATGGACGGGGCGCTGCTGATCGTCATCTTCGCCACGTCCGGTGCGTTGGAGGCGTTGGCCACGGTCCGGACCGCCGACTCGGTGCGCGGCCTGCTGGACCTGGCGCCGGCCATGGCCACCCGCCTCGACGCCGACGACCGGGAAGTGGCCGTCGCCGTCGAGGAGTTGGCCGTTGGCGACACGATCCTCGTACGACCGGGCGAGCGCGTCGGCGCGGACGGCCGAGTTCTGGACGGGGCTAGCGACGTCGACCAGGCGACCATCACCGGCGAACCGCTGCCCGTGGCCAAGGAGAAGGGCGACGAGGTCTTCGCCGGCACGCTCAACGGCACCGGTGCATTGCGGGTGCACGTCGAGCGGGACGCGTCCGACTCGGTGATCGCCCGGATCGTGCGCATGGTGGAGGAGGCGTCGGAGACCAAAGCGCCGACACAACTGTTCATCGAGAAGGTCGAACAGCGGTACTCGCTCGGCATGGTGGCGGCGACCCTCGCGGTGTTCCTCGTCCCGCTCGGCTTCGGGGCGAATCTGACCGAGTCGCTGCTGCGGGCCATGACCTTCATGATCGTGGCGTCGCCGTGCGCGGTCGTGCTGGCGACCATGCCGCCCCTGCTGTCGGCCATCGCCAATGCCGGGCGGCACGGTGTGCTGGTCAAGTCGGCCGTGGTGATGGAGCGGCTGGGGCAGGTCGACGCGGTGGCGCTCGACAAGACCGGCACGCTGACCGAGGGCACCCCAAAGGTCACCGACATTCGGCCGCTCACCGGATCCGGGCTGGGTGAAGGCGAGTTGCTGGTCCTCGCCGCTGCGGCGGAACACCCCAGTGAGCATCCATTGGCCCGTGCCGTCGTGGATGCGGCACGCGAGCGCGGACTCACTCTGCCGGTGGCGGAGGACTTCACCTCCACGCCCGGCGTCCGGGTGACCGCCGCTGTCGACGAGCGCGTGGTCGCGGTCGGTGCCCCGGCCCGGCTGCTCGCAGGGGCGTCGGACGCGGGCTCCGTACGGGCCGCCGCGCTCGCAGGTGCGCTGGAGGAGGACGGGCGGACCGCCGTGCTGGTCACCCTCGACGGTGCGCCGGTGGGCGTACTCGGCATCGCCGACCGCCTGCGCGCCGACGCGACCGCGACCATCTCTTCGCTGACGTCCCTCACCGGAGCCGCACCCCTGCTGCTGACCGGCGACAACCCCCGTGCCGCCATCCGCCTCGCCGCCGAGGTCGGCATCGAGGACGTACGGGCCGGGCTGCTGCCGCAGGACAAGGTGAGCGCGGTCAGGGAACTGGAGGGCGCGGGGCGCAGGGTGCTGGTCGTCGGGGACGGTGTCAACGACGCACCCGCACTGGCCGCCGCGCACACCGGCATCGCCATGGGCCGCGCGGGCTCCGACCTTGCCCTGGAGACCGCCGACGCGGTGATCGTCCGCGACGAACTCGCCACCGTCCCCGCCGTCATCGCCCTCTCGCGCCGCGCCCGCAAGCTCGTCGTGCAGAACCTCGTCGTCGCAGGCGTGTTCATTGCCGCCCTGGTCATCTGGGACCTGGCGGGCCACCTGCCGCTGCCGCTCGGTGTCGCCGGGCACGAGGGCTCCACGGTCATCGTCGGCCTCAACGGGCTGCGGCTGCTGCGTGAAGCGGCCTGGAAGCGGGGCGTCCAGTGAGCCGGGGCAAGGACCGCGCCGCCGACCGGGCGGCGCCCTCGTGCACGGTCACCGTGTGCCGGGGCTGCTGCTGCGGCACGGCCAAGGTTCCCGGCGTCGACCACGCCGCCCAACTCGCCGCGCTAAAGGCCGAGTTGGGCTCGGTCGCCCGGATCCGGGCCGTGAACTGCCTCGACGCGTGCGAGCGGGCCAACGTCATCGTCGTACAGCCCTCACCGTCCGGACGCGCCGCGGGCGGGCAGCCGGTCTGGCTCGGACTGGTCAACGACCCGGACGCGACGGCCGACATAGCCGCGTGGGTGCGTGCCGGAGGGCCGGGCCTCGCTGAACCACCCGACATCCTCGACCTGTACGCCTTCGGCCCGTCCCGGCGAGTGCGGCGCGACATCGAGGACTGACCGGGCGGTAGGCGTTCCGTCCGTCACCGCCCGTTCAGCGGTGGGCGTGCAGTCCGTCGAGGAGCGGGTCGTGGCTGTGCCGCCAGCCGTTGGCGACCCGCGCGGCCCCGGCGACGTGGGGGTGTGCCGCGTCGAGGCCGGTGTGGTCGTGCTCGACGGCCACCGGTTCCCGTGCCGGCCACAGGCGTACCGCGAGCAGGCCCGCGGCAAGGGCGATCGTCCCGAGTGCGACCACGGCCGCCTGGAGTCCCGCGTCCGCTCCCAGCCAGCCGGCCAGCGGATACGTCAGCAGCCAACAGCTGTGGGACAGGGAGAACTGGGCGGCGAACGCCGATGTGCGTTCCTCCGGAGGGGCCGAGCGGCGGATCAGCCGGCCGGTCGGCGTGAGCACCATCGAGCAGGCGGCGCCGAAGGCGGCCCACACCGCGAGTAGCCCGGGCCCGGGCCATCGCCAACTCCCGCTCCCGGCGGCGGTGATGGCGCCCAGCCCGACGAAGACCACGGTGAGCAACAGGGCGCCGCGCAGCATGACCACGCGATCCGGGACCCGGTCCAGTACGCGGGGCAGCAGCAGCGCGACCACCATCGAGCCCGCGCCGTACGCGCCGAGCGCGAGGGACACGTCGGCGGCGCCGTGGCCGAGCCGGTCGCGGACGTAGACCACGCTGTTGACCGTGACCATCGCGCTCGCGGCGGCGACGGCTAGGCTGAGGGCGAGCAGGGCGCGCAGCTGCGGGGTGGCGAAGAAGAGTCGGGTGCCGGCGGTCGCCTTGGCATACGCGCTGCCGCTTCGTGGCGTGGTGGCCGTGACCGGCTTGGACAGCGCGGCCGACACCACCAGGGCCGCCGAGGCGAGGAAGCCGGCCATCGTGCCCAGGAACAGCCAGTTGTACGTGATCAGCGAGAGCAGCGCGGCGGCCAGCGCCGGACTGAACAGGCTCTCCAGGTCGTAGGCGAGCCGGGACAGCGACAGCGCCTGGGTGTAGTCGCGCTCGGCGGGCAGCACGTCCGGGATGACCGCCTGGAACGTCGGGGTGAACGCCGCGGACGCCGACTGGAGCAGGAAGATCAGGACGTACACCTGCCACACCTGGTCCACGAACGGCAGCATCAGCGCGACCCCGGCCCTCGTCAGGTCCGAGCCGACCATCAGCGCGCGGCGCGGCAGCCGGTCGGCGACCGCGCCGACGGCCGGGGCGATCACCACATACGCCAGCATCTTGATCGCGAGCGCGGTGCCGAGGACCGATCCGGCGTCGGCGCCCGCGATGTCGTAGGCCAGCAGACCGAGCGCCACGGTGGCCAGACCGGTGCCGACCAGGGCGATGACCTGGGCGGTGAAAAGGTGACGGTAGGCGCGGTCGCGCAGGACGGAGAACATGCGGGCGGGTCCTCGGCAGGGGGACGGCAGCAGCTGGCATCCACTATATGCACGAGTGCGCATCTGTGCACATGTTCCTGCGTGAACATGGTGGACGCGCGATGCGCTTCCCGCCCGTACGGGCCTCTACGCTGTCCCCATGTCTGTTCGCGAGCCCCTGCCACATGCGTCTGATGCGCATCTGCGTGCCCCGGACAGCGCGCGACTCGCGGAAGCGACCGAGGTGTTCGCGATGCTGTCCGACGTGACCCGGCTCCACCTGCTGTGGCTGCTGGCCCAGGCGGAGTCGGACGTCGGCTCGCTGACCGAGCGCTGCGAGGCGTCCCGGACGGCCGTGAGCCAGCACTTGGCGAAGCTGCGGCTCGCGGGGCTCGTGGAGACACGGCGTGAGGGCCGGCACGTCTACTACAGCCTGCGCGACGGCCATCTGCGCCGACTGGTGACGGAAGCGCTCAGCCACGCCGACCACCGGGTCACCGGCAAGGCCCCGCACGACTGACGCGCAGACGGCTCGGGCCACTGAGCGCGACGCACCGTACGCCAGGAGCCCGGAAGAGCCCGGCCGGCTCGGGCAGGTGGCGTCGAGTCGGCCGGGCCGGTCACGGCGAAGACCTTCCGCCGGATGGAACTACGCGGAGGCGGCGCCCCGGCGGCGTACGAGATAGAAGGCCCCGCCCGCCGCTACGACCACGACGGCACCGATGCCGATCCAGGCACCGCTCGACAGGCCGCCGTCGTCCTTCGTCTCGGCCTCGGCCACGGGGGAGGACGAGGGCTCGGGCTCCTCGGCCGAGGGTGAGGCGGACTGGGACGCCGTCTCGCTCGGGGTCGGGCTCGCGGACTTGGCGCCGGCCGCGGCGGCTGTCAGCTTGAGCACCGGAGCGGGCTGCTCGCCGCTCTCGTCGAGTTCGATCCAGCGGTCGGTACGGCCGTCGGTGTAGGTCTGCAGCGTCTTGAACGCCAGTTCCTTCGCGTCGGGTAGCTGCCTGACGACGATGGAGTACTCGGCGTTCACACCGCCCTTCACCGCCGGGCCCTTGACGGTGTAGCCGTCGTCGTTCGCGGTGAACTTCCAGCCCTTGGGGCCTTCGCCGTAGGCCACGTCGGCGGGCGCGATGCTCTCGGGCAGGACCACGCGGATCTCGGCGATCCCGGCCGTGGAGGACTCCGACTCGGCGTCGAAGGAGACCTCGACGTTCTCGGCAAGGGCCTGGGCCTTTTCGGACTCGACCTCCACGTGGGCGGCGGCCGGACCGGTGCTGAGGAGGACGGCGGCGGCGGTCGCGGCGGTGGCGATCGTCAGGCGCCGGGCGGTACGGCGGGTGTTTGTGGGACGGGACATGGGTGTCTCCAGGCGTGATGGAACGCGGAGCGGCGAGGGTGCCGTTCCGGCGGGGTCAGGTGGCGAGTACGAACCCCGCCGGCGGAGGACCCCGCCGTACCACCACGTCCGCGAGCAACGCCCCCTGGGGCAGCGGACGTTCCAACCATGCGAGGGCGAGCGTCGGCAGCTCGCCCTCCGGCGGCGCCGGGCGGTCGCTCAGCAGCGCCCAGACCGTGGCGATGCGTGCCCGGACGCCGTCCGCCACCACCGTCAGACCGCGCGCCAGCGACCAGCACGCCGCGTCCGCGCGGTGCAACAGCACGGCGACGAGTACGGCGGCGACGGCGTGCACGACGGTCATCGCGAGCGAACCGTGCAGCCGCTCGTGCCAGGCGCCATGGGCGTCCACGGGGTGGTGGGCGTCCATGGCCATCGTCGGCATCGCGGTGTGTGCGCGCTGTCGACAGCCACAGGTGCAGGCCCACTTGGGCGGTGGCGCTCGTCGCCGTCACCGCGCCCAGTGTGCGCGGACGCCGAGCACCGGCGAGCCCGATGCCGAAGAGCACGGAGGCCGCCCAGGCACTCTGCCGCCAGGGCGCGGGCCCCTCGGCGATCAGGTGGTGGGCGCTCACGCCCAGCACCGTCCCGACGGCGGCGAACACCGCGGCCCGCAGAACGGGCAGGGGCGCATGGTGCGTCGTCGTACGGGGCATGGTCATGGCCCGACCATCATCGGGCATGGCCTGGTGAGTGTGGAGGCGGGTTCCGGAAAGAGGCGACCTCAGCCACCGGACAGCAGGTCGATCGACGCAAGTGACTGCGCGGCCTGGATCGGCCGACGGAGGAACGGCATCAGTGCGGCTGTGCCCAGCGTCACGGTCTCGGTCACCGGGGCGAGTGCGGCCAGCATCGTGAGTGCCTCGATGCGCGGGCTGATCAGGGAATCGTTGGCGAAGAGCGAGGAGAAGCCCGAGCGTTCGGCGTACCGGCCGAAGGCAATCAGCTCGCGGGGGTCGTCGGCAGCGCCCCATTGGGCGGTTCCGGTCGGAAGTAGTACACCGATGTCCATGTCGGCAATGTTCACGACCTGTAGGAGTGGCGACAATTCCCTGCGGGGAATGGCCTGGGACCCTCCGCGGCCGTTACAACAGGCCCGTGGACTTTCCTCGTGCGCTTCGTGAACGCCGTACCCGCCGTCATCTCAGCCAGCTCGACCTGGCGCTGCGAGCGGGCACCACCCAGCGATACCTCAGCTTCATTGAATCCGGCCGGTCCGTCCCGGGTCGGAACATGGTCGTGCGCCTGGCCGAGTCGCTGGAGCTGCCGCTGCGGGAGCGCAACGAGCTGCTGCTGGCCGCCGGGTACGCGCCCGCCTACCCGGAGAGCTCACTGGACGATCCGGTGTTGGCCCCCGTGCGCATGGCGATCGACCACATCCTCCGCGGGCATCTGCCGTATCCGGCGCTGGTCGTGGACCGGGGCGGTGACCTGATCGCCGCGAACACCGCATTCGACCTGATCACCGAGGGTGTGGCCGCCGAGCTGGTGGGCCCGGGCGCGAACATGTACCGCCTTGCGCTGCATCCCGACGGCCTGGCCCCCCGTATCGTCAACCTCGCCGAGTGGGCGCGCCACATCCTGGTGCGCCTTGGCCACCTGGAGGAGTTGCGCGCCGAGCTCACCGGATACGTTCCCGAGCTGGAGCCGTCCGCCGGGCAACTGGGTTTCGCGGTGCCGCTCCGCCTGCGGTCCTCGTATGGTGAGCTGCGCCTGATGACGACTGTGACGACCTTCGCCACCGCCGTCGACGTGACGCTTGCCGAGCTGAAGCTGGAGGCGTTCCTGCCGGCCGATCCGGCGACGGCCGAGGCTCTCTCCGCAGCCGCCGGGGCAATGGCTTGCGCTGCCGCCGGTCAGGAGCCCGGGAACATGTAGTCGGCCTTGATGCGGCCGTTGTCGTCGAGTACGAGCATGTCCGAACCACCACCCACCACGTCGCCGGTTGCGGTGGACACCGCCTCCCAGCCGATCCGGACCACGCTGTTGAGACGTGTCGCACCGGGGCGCGCCCGGAAGGTGAATCCCTGTTTCTCTACGAACCGTTCGTAGCTTCGTGTCACTCGGGTCTCGATGGCGTCGTATCCCTGAGCCTGCAGAGTCGGGTGGTCGAAGCCGAGTGCCGCGGCGGTCTCCCGTATCTCCGCAGGCGGGTGAAGGATGTGGGTGCCGTCTTCGGCCCAGAGTTGCTCGATGGCCGCGCGGCGCTCTGCGGCGTCGGGCACATTCCATTGAGCCATGTAGCGGTCGGCCAGCTGCTGCGGGTCGATCTCGATCATCTTCGTCTCCTTGCCCCGGCAGGTCCATTCGGACCAGATCCTGCGGGGCGCGGTGGAGGCCGGCAATTCCCTGCGGGGAATGGGCCTTTCAAATCAGAGACGACAGCGGTCATGCGCAGCCTCAGCGAAATGTTCACTGCGTGAGTGGTGTGATGACGACGTCGGAACCGTCCTGGACAGCTCCGTTCAGTGGGCTGAGCCCGCCGGCCTTCGGCGAGCTGCTGGCCCCGTTGCGGCGCGAGCGTGCCACGCGTCCGGCCGGGGACGACCGTGGAAACTGTCGCCGGAGGATCGAGTGCTGCTGGTGACGGCCTACTGGCGAACGAACCTGACACTGCGGCAGCTGGCCCTGCTGTTCGGGGTGTCGAAGTCTGCGGGCGACCGGGTCATCGATCGCCTCGGCCCGAAACTCGCGTTCCAGCCACGCAAGCGGTTCGCGAAGGACGCGGCGGACAGGAGCGTGACCGGGTGAGACGACGATCGCGTCAGCCCAGTGTTCAGGGCGTGTAAGGACCGCCGGAACCGCTGTCCGGGGTGGTGGTGCCGGGCCGGGGTGGCAGGTGGACGGTGAAGCAGGCGCCGCCCTCGGGCGCCTTTCCCTGGGCGGTGATGGTCGCGCCGAGGCGGGTGGTCAGGCGGTGGGCGATGGCCAGGCCGAGGCCGCCGCCGACGGGGCGGACTCCGCGGTAGCGGTTGGAGAGGGTGCCGCGTTCGAAGGCGACCTTGATGTCGTCCTCGGTGAGGCCGGGGCCGCCGTCGCGGATCTCCAGGAGGGCGCCGGTGCCATCTGCCCGCAGGGCCAGGACGAGGGATTGTCCGGCCGGGGTGACACGTAGGGCGTTCTCGGCGAGGCCGTCGATGAGCTGGCGTATCCGGAAGCCGTCGGTGGTGACGGTGAGGGGCCGTTCGGGGCGTTCGACGCGGAAGTGCACGCGGTGGGGCGCGCAGCGGGCCGACCAGGCGGCGGCGGCCTCGGCGGTCAGCGCGGTGAGGTCGACTTCGGTGATGTCGAGGCGGAAGTCGTCGGCCTCCAGTCGGGCCAGTGCGAGCAGGTCGCCGACGAACCGCTCCAGACGTTCGATCTCGCTACGGAGGATGCGGCCGGCTTCGGGTACCTCGTCGCCGGTGACGACCTCGTCGGCGAGTGCCTCGGCGTAGCCGCGTGCCGTGGTCAGCGGGGTGCGGATCTCGTGGGAGACGGAGAGCAGGAAGTCCCGTTGCCGGTTCTCGCTGTGGGCCAGCGCGGAGTCCAGTGTGTTCAACGCGGTGGCGAGTTCGGCTACTTCGGTGGGTCCCTCGGTCGGTACGGTCAGGCCGCGTTCACCTCCGGAGAGGCGGTGGGCCGTGCGCGCGGCTGTGGTGAGCGGGCGGGCCAGGCGCCGGCCCAGCAGCGCTCCGGCCAGTGCCGCGCCTCCCAGGCCCAGGACGAGGGGCAGCACCAGGGCGCCGCGCATCCGGTCGGTGGCCTCGTCCACGGCGCTCATCGGCTCGGTGAGGACCAGCCCGCCGCTCGTGGGCGTCGGCACCCCCTCCACCAGGACCTGGCGGCCGTCCAGCCGTGAGGTCGCCGACACGTCCCGGCTGGAGAGCAACGCCTTGCGGCGGGCAGTGTCGACGACGGCTGCCGCCGGTCCCGTCACGTCTCCAGTGGGGCGGACGAGGGCGAGCTGGATGTCCTGGGGTCCGGCGATGCGCTGCTGCCGGTCGAGCATCCACGAGGCCAGCTGCGGGGTGCGGGCCAGTACCTCCGCCTGGCGGGAGAGCTGGTCCCGTTCCTGTGCCTCGGCGTTCGTACGGATCATCCGCCAGGCGAACAGCCCGGTGACCACTACCGCCAGGGCGGCCACGGCGGTCGTGAGCAGGACGATGCTCCCGGCCAGGGAGCCGCGGCGGCGTGCGGCGTTCATCGGGTGGTGTCGGTGGCGCTGTAGCCCACGCCCCGGACGGTGCGGATAGGGCTGGCGTCGCCGAGTTTGGCGCGTAGTTGGGAGACGTAGACGTCCATGACCCTGGTGTCCCGGTAGCCGGCGTAGCCCCAGACCTGCGCGAGGAGTTGCTCGCGGGTGAAGACCTGGCCGGGGTGATGCAGGAGGAAGGCGAGCAGGTTGAACTCGGTGGTGGTCAGGTCCACCGGGCGGTCGTCGACCCGCAGGGTGCGGCGGCCGGTGTCCAGTGCGAGGCGGCCCACCCGGCGCACCGGGTCGCTCTGCGGTCCCGCGGCGCGCCGCAGCAGGCTCTTGACGCGGGCGACGAGCTCCTGCGGGGAGAAGGGCTTGGTGAGATAGTCGTCGGCGCCGAGTTCCAGTCCGAGGATGCGGTCCATGACCTCGTCCCGAGCCGTCACGAACAGCACCGGCGTCCAGTCGCCCTCCTCGCGCAGCCGGCGGCAGACCTCCATGCCGTCCATGCCGGGCAGCGCGATGTCCAGCACGACCGCGACCGGGCGCATCCGGCGGACCGCGGCCAGCGCCGTGTCACCGGCGGTCTCGACGTGGACGCCGAAGCCCTCCCGGGCGAGATAACGCCGCTGCAGATCGGCGATGTTCCGCTCGTCCTCGACGACCAGGACGAGCCCCTTGTTCTCCGGCATGCGCTTCTCTCCTCGCGGCCGAGCGGCCAGTGCAGGCGCCGTGCAGGCCGTGGCCATGGCCTTCGATGCTATCCAGCGGATCCCCGCCCCAGCGCCCCGGCCAACGGCCCTTACACACCCCGAACATTCGCCGAACCTCCCACTCGTACGCCCCGGCCAGGCTGGGGCCCGAGACCGACAGCAATGGGAGGACATCGTGAACCGCATCGGTATCGCCGCGGTACGCAGGACCCGGACCACCGCACTGACCGTCGCCGCCGCTGCTGTGGCCGGACTGGTATGGGCAGGCGCCTCGTCCGCCGGGCCGGCCGACACGACCTCGGCCACCGTGAGCACGTCGACGGCCGAACTGGCCGACACCGTCGGCTTCGCCGCCACCGACCAGCGCCCGCTCCCCGCCTGGATGCCGCCGGAACTCCGCGCCGACCTGCGGAAGCTGCGCACCATGAAGCCCGGGCAGCGACAGCAGGCGGCGGCGAGGATCTGGCAGGACGCGCTGGCCGGTGAGTACGGCACCGCCGTACGCGTGCGGGCCGAGGAGGCCCGGCGCCGCTACCAGGCCCTGCCCGAGGAACTCAGGGACGACATCAAGGAGTTGAGCGGGCTCAGCGGGGACCAGCGGAGCGAGAAGAGGACGGAGATCCGGGACAAGGCGCTCGCCGGCGAGTACGGCGAGCAGGTCCAGGGCTGGGCCGAGCGCCGCAGCGACTTCTGGCAGCAGGGCTGACGGTGACCGTCCTCCGGGGCCCGTGTCGGGCCCGCCCGTGGGGCCCGGCCGTACCCGTCGCCCTTCTGCTCACGCTTCTGCTCCCGTCCGCCGCGGCGGCCTCCGGCACCGATCCGCTGCGCGCGCGGCAGTACGGGCTGGAGCTGAGCGGCCTGGCCGACGCGGCGGATGCCGGTGCCCGTGCCGACGGGGTGGTCGTCGCGGTGATCGACACCGGCGTCGACCTGGACCACCCCGACCTCGCCGGCGTCCTCGTCCCCGGCCGGGACTTCGTCGACGGCGACACGCGTCCGGATGACGAGAACGGCCACGGTACTCATGTCGCCGGGGTGATTGCCGCGGTGTCCGGCAACGGCGTCGGCATCGCCGGCGGGGCGCCCGGTGCGCGGATCATGCCGGTCCGGGTGCTGGGCGCCGACGGCACCGGGGATTCCGCGGTGATCGCCGACGCCGTGCGGTGGGCCGTCGACCACGGTGCCGACGTCATCAACCTGTCGCTGGGGGACACGGGGCCGGCCGATCGGCTGCGCAAGGGCGGACCACTGGACCTCGCGCTGCGCGAGGCCGCCGACCTGGCCGTCGTGGTGGCTGCGGCCGGCAACGACGGCCAGGTCGAGCGTGTCTATCGGGCCGGGGTATCCGCCGTCGTCGTCGAGGCCGTCGGTTCCGACGGGCAGCTCGCTGCGTTCTCCAATGTCGGCGATCCGCGATCGGTGGCGGCGCCGGGAGTCGACATCCTCTCCACCGTGCCGGGCGGCTATGGCCGTATGTCCGGTACGTCCATGGCGGCACCCCATGTGGCAGCTGAGGCGGCGTTGCTGATCGGCCGGGGTGCCGACCCGGCCACCGCCCGAGGGCTGATCACCAGCACCGCGCATGCGACGGACGATCCGCGTCTCGGCGCGGGGCTCATCGACGCGGCTGCCGCGGTGCGGGCGCTCGGACCGCCCGGCCCATCCGCTCCATCGAGTGCATCCGGCTCGGGCAGTCCGTCCGACCACTCCGCCCCGTCTGACCAGTCCGCCCTGTCCGCCCCGTCGGACCTGCCCGGTGGGTCCGCTACGCCCTACACGCCCGCCGCGGACAGCGGGACTCCCGACCCGGGCGCGGGAGGAGCGGCGCTGCTCGGCCTGAGTCTCCTCAGCGGCGCGGCGTTGCTCACGGCCGTAGCGCTGTTCCTCCGCCGTACGGGCCCCGGCCGACATCCCCGACATCACTGAGAGCGATCCCGCCCGACGAGGGCCCGACAAGGAACGACGGTATGACCAACGCTCCCGCACCTACCCAGGAACCCGACCGCCCCGAGGCGTTCGCAGACGTCGGCCGACTGCACCGGCTCGGCCGCTGGTGCGCACGACGGCCGTGGTGGGTGCTCGGCGCCTGGCTGCTGGTGCTGCTGGCCGCACTCGGCGCCGACCGCGCCTGGGGCGGCACCTACGACGACGACTTCTCGCTGCCGGGTACCTCCGTGCAGACCGGAGCCGACCTGTTGGACGCGCACGGATCCGCGACCGTCCGTGGCACCGCTGCCCAGATCGTGCTGCACACCGGCACCGGATCCCTCACCGACCACCAGGACTCCGTCGACACCGCCGTGGCCGCCCTGAAGCAGCTGCCCGAGGTGATCTCGGTGACCGATCCGCTCGGCACACCGGGGGCGGTCTCGGTAGACGGTGCCACCGGCATCGTGACCGTCCGCTTCACGGAGAACCCGGCCCGCTTCGAGATGTCCTATCTGCACGGCGTCGACGATGCCGTGCAGGGCCTGCGCGCCGACGGCGTCCAGGTCGAATACGGCGGCCCGCTGGGCCAGTTGGCACGTCCGAAGGCAGCGGACCGGCTGTCGGAGGTGATCGGGCTCGCCACCGCGGTGATCGTGCTGCTGGCCGGATTCGGCAGCCTGGCCGCGGCCGGGTTCCCGCTGCTGACCGCCGTCGTCGGACTCCTGTCGGGCATCTCGCTGCTGGGACTGCTGGCCGCGGCCTTCACCTTCGGCAACGCCGCACCCACCCTGGCCACGATGATGGGCCTGGGTGTCGGCATCGACTACGCGCTGTTCCTGGTCACCCGCCACCGCCGACTGCTGCGGGACACGGACGCCACCGCCGACCCCACCGAGGCGGTGGGCCGGGCCGTGGCCACCAGCGGCCGGGCGGTGATCGTCGCCGCCGCCACCGTCGCCGTCGCACTGGGCGGCCTGTACGCGTCGGGCGTGAACTTCATCGGCACCCTCGGCATCGCCGCGGGCCTGACCGTCGTGGTCGCCGCCGTCGCCGCGCTCACCCTGGCCCCCGCCCTCCTCGGCATCGCGGGCCGCCGCATCGACCGCTGGCGGGTCCGCACCCCGGTCGACGAACCCGACGACATGGCCGACACCTGGCACCGCTGGGCCACCACGGTGGGCCGCCGCCCGTGGCTCTTCCTCACCGTCGGCACGCTGGTGCTCGGTGTCCTCGCGATCCCCGCCGCCTCCATGCACCTGGGCCACATCGACAACGGCGCCGACCCGACCGGCTACACCGACCGCCGCGCCTACGACCTCATCGCCGACGCCTTCGGGCCCGGCACCAACGGCCAGTTCACGATCGTCGCCGACGTAAATGGCGCGCACACGGACACCGGAGAACTTTCCGCGACACTGTACGACGCCCTGGCCACGACGCCCGGCGTCACCCACGTCACCACACCCGTCGCCAGCGACGACCGCACCCTGCTCGTCTCCACCGTCACCCCGGACACCGGGCCTCAGGAGACGGCCACCTCCGACCTGATGCACCGCCTGCAGAACGACACCCTGCCCCACGCTCTCGCGGACTCGGGCGGCCACGGTTACGTCACCGGTGTCACCGCGGCCCAACTCACCTTCCGCGATGTGGTCGTGGACCGGCTGCCGGTCATCGTCGCGGTGGTTGTCGCGGCGGCGTTCCTGCTGCTGCTCACCGTCTTCCGCAGTCTCCTGGTCGCCCTCAAGGCGGCTCTGCTCAACCTGCTCTCGATCGGCGCCGCCTACGGAGTCGTCGTCGCGGTCTTCCAATGGGGCTGGGGCGGCTCCCTGTTCGGCGTCGACGAACCCGTCCCGGTCGAGTCGTACGTGCCGATGATGATGTTCGCCATCGTCTTCGGCCTGTCCATGGACTACGAGGTCTTCCTGCTCTCCCGGATCCGCGAGGCGTGGCTGCACACCAAGGACAACCACCTCAGCGTCGCCACCGGCCTGGCCGGCACCGCCCGTGTCATCACCTGCGCCGCCCTCATCATGACCAGCGTCTTCCTCGCCTTCCTGCTGTCCACCAACGTGGTCATCAAGATGCTGGCGCTGGGCCTGGGCGTCAGCGTCATCGTCGACGCCACCCTCGTCCGGCTCGTCCTGGTCCCCTCCACCATGTATCTGCTCGGCCGTGCCAACTGGTGGCTGCCACGCTGGCTCGACAGGCTCCTGCCGCACCTCGACCCCGAAGGCCCTGGCTCCGACACCGCTGCGGACGCCGCCCGGGCCGCCGTTCCGGTCGTTTCGGGGGACCCGCAGTGAAACGCTCCATGTTCAGGCCGCACCGTGCCGTCTCGGTGACGGCGACCGCCCTCGTGCTTCTCCTTCTCACCACGACCGTCGCCGAACTCGCCGCCCGTACACTGCTGCACAGCCGCCTCTCCGCTGCGGTGGGCCGGACACTCGGCAAGGACACCGATGTCGACATCGACGGCGGTCCGGCCCTGCTCGACCTCTTCGAACGGCACCTCGACGCCATCACCGTCACCAGCGGCCACGCCACCCTGGGCCAGATCCCCGACGTGTCCCTACAGGCCCGTCTGGACGACGTACGTCTGACCGGCGACCACTCGGGCACCGTCGCCCGAACCCACGCCGACGTCGAGATCCCCGCCGCCTCCCTGCAGAACATGACCACCCAAACGGACGGCCGGCTCCCGGTCACGGACGTACGCCTCGACGACCAGGCCGACACCATCACCCTCGACCTGCAAGGCGGGCTCGGCCGGGCGACGCTGCAACCCCGGCTCCAGGACGGGCGCGTGACGCTACGTCTGGATGACGCGGAGATCCTGGGCAGCCCCGCACCCGCCGCGGTCGTCGACCGGATCCAGCACAGACTCACCGACCGCACCAACGCCGACTATCCCCTGGGCCTGAAAGCGACAGCGGTTGACGTCACCTCCACGGGCCTCACGATCACACTCGACGGAGGCCCCGCCCGGCTGCCCGGCACGACACAGGCGTAGCCGGTTCCGGCTGTCGGGTGAGGTTCCCCCGAGATGCGGAGTGTGTTGACAGCGGGTCAGATGGTTCTCCTGAGAGGAACATCGACCATGGCTGCGCCGAGGAAATACTCGCTGGAGTTGCGTGAGCGTGCGGTGCGGATGTATCGCACCACCGAGCCGAAGCCGCAGATCAAGAAGCTCGCCGTCCAGCTCGGTGTGCATCCCGAGGCCCTGCGCGGTTGGATCCGCCAGGCCGAGCGGGACGCCGGCGAACGCAATGACGGCCTGACCACCGACGAACGCGCCGAGCTGATCGCGCTGCGCAAGGAGAACGTCCAGCTCAAGCGCGCGAACGACGTCCTGCGCACCGCCTCGGCGTTTTTCGCGGCGCAACTCGACCCGACCCGGCCCAGGTGACCGCGCTCCTCGACGAGCACCCCCGCCTGGGAGTCGAGTGCGTACTTCGGGAACTGCACATCGCCTCCTCCACCTACTACCGCTGGCGCCGCGCGGAGCGCGAGCCCTGCGAACGCGTGCGGCGGGACACGGAGCTGACCGAGCGGATCAAGGAGATCCACGCCGATTCCGGCGGGATCTACGGCTCCCCGCGCGTGCACGCTGCCCTCAAGCGTGAGGACGTCCACGTCGGCCGCAAACGCGTCGAACGCCTCATGCGCGAGGCCGATCTCGCGGGCGTGAGCCCCAGGAAGAAGGGCTTCACGCGTCGTGATCCGAAGGCCACCCTCGCCCCGGACCTCGTGAACAGGGACTTCACCGCAACCTTGCCGAACCGGCTGTGGGTCACCGACCTCACCATGATCCCCACCGGCGAGGGGCGGTTGTGGCTCTCCGCGATCCGCGACGCGTTCTCCCGGCGGGTGGTGGCCTGGGAGACGTCCGCCCGAGCGGACGCCGACCTCGTGCTGTCCAGTCTGGAGTACGCCCTCGCCTCCCGCGAGGTCGAGCCCGGCAAGCTCGTCCACCACGCCGACCACGGCTGTCAGTACACGTCCATCAAGCTCACACCTCGCCTTGTCCGAGCGGGAATTGAGGCATCCATGGGGTCCGTCGGGGACAGTTACGACAACGCCCTCGCGGAGAATCTGTGGATGCTCATCAAGACCGAGTGCGTCCGTGGCCGCGTCTTCGCCACACGTGCCGAGGTGAACCTCGCGCTCTTCGAGTACATCGACGGCTTCTATAACTCGCGGCGCATCCAGGAGAAGCTCGGCTGGCTCAGCCCGATCGAGTTCGAGGAGAAGCACTACGCCGAGCAGGTATCGGCCGAACGAACGAACCTGAAACCCCGTCAACCCACTCTGACCAGCTGATCAGCACCTCTCGCACAGCGGGGGAACCTCAGTCGTGCACGAGGTTGAACAGGTCATCGAACCGACGGCCCGGATCGGCCGTCGCCCAATGGTGCAGCTTGGTCTGCATCTCCAGTACCCGAGCCCGAGAACTTGGATCCTCACTGTTCAGCGAGGTGTCTTCTGGCATTGCAGTCCCTCCTTGCATGCTTTCCGCTGCCGCCCTTCCCCATGTGACCGGCTTTCCCGGCCTCCGAGTACTACGGCGGCTCCGCCCCGCCCGATCCGTTCGGCTGTCGGTGCGCCTATCCGCGCTCCCCATACGGGAGTTGAGGGGCGTGGAGCTGCGACCGGGCGGTTCCCGTGTTCACTGTGATTCGTTTGTCGAAGTAGGAGCCCGACTATGTCCCAGCGGCCTCGCCACGAGTACGCCGCAGACTTTCCTCGTGGCCTCCCACGCCCGCTCTTGAATACGGTCGTGGAAGTTCCCGCCGCCCCTTCGGACGACGAGACGCACCGCGCCCGGCCCAGATCCGCCAGGTTCGAGCCGGTGTCGGGGTTGAAGGACGTAGTAACGCCGGTTCCTCGCGTACTCCTCTTCGTCTCGCTCGCCGGGCCCGCACCATCTGGCAGTGCTGGTACGTCCCGGCTTTGTCAGGGCCGCTCCCGCCCTCTCCGGCACCACCCGGGTCAGGCTGCCCTCAGCTACGCTGACCTGCTGCGACAGGCCAGAGGTGACGGTCTTTCACCTCCACTCGAACCACAGCGCCTCACGGCGCAACCAAGATCCCCGACAGAGTCAAGCTAGGGAGATGGCGTCGGTCGGCCTCGCCGCCGCAGCGCGTTCCGGGTTGGGGCCTGGGTGCTGACCGACCTGTCATGTCATTTCCGTCATAGCGTTTGTCTCATGGGATTCTCATCGGCTGTCCATGGCTAAACCGGGGGGGTGTATCGGTATGGTCAAGCATTCAACGGGAGGGTAAGGCTCCGCATACCGGGACAGGTCAGGGAGGCGCCGCGATGGTCTTGAGCGGTCCGGGGGTGCGCCGTGTGGCAGGCGCGGTACGGCGGCGGATACGAAAGCCGGCCGGGCCTCCGATGGTGCAGGCGGCAGACCGGCTCGTGCCGGCTCCGGTGTTCGTCCTCTCCTCCGTGCGCTCCGGCTCCACGCTGCTGCGGGTTCTGCTCAACAGCCATCCGCAGATCCGCGCCCCGCACGAGATGCACCTGCGCACGCTGGCGGTCAGTCTCACCAAGCCGTACACCTCGAAGGCCATGGCCCAGCTCGACCTCGACCAGCGAGAGCTGGAGTACCTGCTGTGGGATCGCATCCTGCACCGGGAACTGGTGCGCAGCGGCAAGCGGATCATCGTGGACAAGACGCCCGGCAACGCCGGGTTCTGGGAGCGGTTGCACGAGGGCTGGCCCAACGCCCAGTACATCTTCCTGCTGCGTCACCCGGCGTCGATGGTGAGCTCGCTGATCAACAACCGTCCCGACCGTGACCTGGATGCGACCGTGCGTGAGGTGCGCATGTATGTCGACGCGGTCGAGGCTGCCCGCGGAGGGCTGGACGGTCTCACGGTCCGTTACGAGGAGTTGACCGAGCGGCCGGAGGAGGTCACGCGGGAGATCTGCGCGTATCTCGGTGTGCGGTGGACGGCGGCGATGCTGGATTACAGCAGTGGTGATCACGGGCCGTTCGTGCCGTTCATCGGTGACTGGAGCGACAACATCAAGTCAGGGAAGATCCAAACGGCGCGGCCACTGCCGGATGCGGCGAACGTGCCGGCGGCGCTGCGCGACATCACCCGTGCCTGGGGGTACCCGTGTTGAGCGACCTGAAGTGCCGATGTACCTGTCCGGGAGCCACGGTGTGGGTGACCGGGCGGCAGCCGGCCGATCGGCTGGCTGCCGCCTATACCCTGGCTGAGCGGCTGTTGGCCGATCAGCGCCGGGTCGAAGTGCTCGACCGGTTCGACGGCCCCGGAACAGATCTCGAACGCACGGGTGTGATGGCCGAGGTGTTGGCTCGCAACGGCGTTGTGGCGATCGTCCCGTGTGCCGCGGAGAGCGTGGCCGCCGTACGTACGCGCCACGAGGCGAGCGGCACCCGGTATATCGAGGTTTCCGTGACTGAGTGGGAAGGCCCAGTGGATTCGGCAACTGCGGTGCACGGGCTTCTGGTTGGGCGGGATGGATCAACACGCAGAGATGCGGCTGTTGCTCGGGTCTCGCGCAGTCATCCCGCGACCTGCTGAGCCACGGATCTGTCGAGCTGATGGCCCCCGGACTCCGTGAATTCCGGCGGCCTGCTGATCGTCGCGTGCCAGAAGCCGCAGCACCGCAGACATTCTAACACCGCTGATCAGATGGAAGGTTCTACCATGGACTCAAGGCGGGGGTGGAACGCCCCACGGCGGTCGCCTGGTTGAGCCGGGAGCCGGTCGAATATCGGCTGGAACGGCGGCGTTTCGTCACTGTGTTGGTGCTTCACGGCGGGCACACGCGGGCTGCCCTGGCGGTGGGCGAGAAGGTTTTCGCCGAGGCGGGCTGCACGGTCGCCATCCTGATGAGGCAGATGATTTCCCCGGACGATCACCCCGGGCCGGCGCGGGCATCCCACCTCGCCTTACACCAACCCTGTGACCAGCTCCATCAGGATGGGACTCCCCCGTTGAGGCTCGGTCCCGACACCTGCGCCGCCCGTCGGCCGAGGCTTTAGAGGTTGCGCAAGTCGGGAACCATTACACTCGCCCCCTTACCGCTCGCGTGGGTGCGATCGGCTTCTGTCGCCGCGGGCTTTCATTCATCGGGGGAGATGCATGCCGGATCCTGAGCTTTCGGGGGAGGACAGCGGCGTCGCCTTCGAACAGATCCTGGAACAGGCTCTGGACTCCGGACGGGTCAGGGAAGCGCTGGCGCGTTGCGGCAGGACACCCGATCGCGAGCGACTGCGTAGGGAGGTGCTCCAAGCGCGTACTGCCATCGTCGAGGCTGCTGCGGTCGAGTACCGCGACTATCTGGAAGCCGGGGATGGGCAGGACGGCTGCCGGAACACCGTTTCTCCGGCTGTGGCCGGTACGCGCGGCGGTGGCTGGCTCATGGCCGTGCTGGGTGTGGTGGCTGTCGCCGCAGCCGTGTTGCTCGTTCTCGGGTTCGGACTGCGTGCCTTTGTCGGGCGGCCCTACGTCGGCGATGGCCTGATGACAGCGGGGCTGATTACTGGCGCTGTGGCTGCCGGGGCGGCGGTGGGCGACTTCGCCTGGTCGTTCAGGGCGGCGGCCCGCGACCGCTCCGGCGCGTATGACGGGGCGTCGCGCGACGGAGGGGCCGAGGTCGGGTGGGTGCGGGAGGAGTGGGAACTGGCCTTGCTGGAATGGGGATTGGTGCCGTTCCTGCTGGACCGCATCGAGGAGCCGGGACTGGTGGAACGGGACAACCGTCCCCCTCGGTGAGCCATACGGACAGAGGGCGCGTGTCCGTCCTGATATCTTCTACAACACTGTAGATATAGAAATGGACGGCCGTCCGGTTCGCCTCGTACGCGGCTCGGGCGGCCCCGGAGCATTCGGAGTTGGCATGGCCCTGTGGGACCGCTTCAAGGAGTCCGCGTCGACGATGCAGACTCAGTTGGTGGCGAAGAAGAACGACTTGAAGAGCGGTGCGTTCCGGGACGCGAGCATGGCGATGTGCGCGCTCGTCGCCGCGGCCGACGGGAAGATCGACCCGTCCGAGCGGCAGCGCGTCGCCCAACTCATCTTCAGCAACGAGGTGTTGCAGAACTTCCCGGCCGACGACCTCCAGCGCCGCTTCGACGACAACCTCAACAAGCTGACCGCCGACTTCGACTTCGGCAAGGTGGGCGTGCTGCAGGAGATCGCCAAGGCGAAGAAGAAGCCTGCCGAGGCGCGTGCCGTGATCCAGATCGGCATCATCATCGGCGGCGCCGACGGCGACTTCGACGCCACCGAGCGGGCTGTGGTCCGCGACGCCTGTTTCGCGTTGGGGCTGCCGCCGCACGAGTTCGACCTGTGAGTCGGTCTCTCTGAGCGGAACGGCGTTGTGGCCGACGGGAGTTGAGTCCCGTCGGCCACAACTGCTTGTGCTGTCGGCAGTGTAGGAGGCGGGCACTGCTGCAGGTTTCTTTGGCCCCACGTGCAAGGCTGCCGCAGGTGTGCGCGGAGTGGAGTACGCGGATCTTTAGAACGGTGTGGCCGCGTGCAGGAGAAGCAGGAGCGTTACCGCTGAGTTTGCCGAGAACGTGGCGGACAGGGCCGCACCCGCCGCAGCGCTCCACAGCGCCAGGCCCGCAGTGGTGAAGAGCGGCGGCCAGGTACGGGCCAGAGGCGGTGGTGCCAGTAGGGCGGCGACCCGGCGGGGGAGGGGACCCGGCGCCGCGAGGGCCGCTAGCGTCCGCGACGGCGTACCGCGTGAGACCAGGGCCGCCTTGCCGATCGCACGGGCGACAGCCTTGCGACTGCCGACGGACTGGGCGGCCTCTTCGTCCGCCCAGCGCTCCGCGACGTAGGAGATTGCCGTGCGCAGCGGCAGCAGGAACGGGTTGGCCTGAGCCGCCAGTTGCGCGATCAGCAGGTGGCGGTGGTGCCGAGCTGTGAGATGGGCCCGCTCATGAGCGAACAGGGCTCGGCGTTCTTGGGTGTTCAGGCAGGTGAGCATGGCGGTGGACACCACGATCCGGTCGCGTGGACCGGCGGGCAGGGCGTAGGCGTACGGCTCGGGGGCGGGGAGGACCGCGACCAACGTGTTGCGTAGGTCGACGAGTGCTTCGTGCGCCTGCCGCCGGATCCGGTAGTGGCGCCACAGGGTCCGGCCACAGCCCACGACCACGGCGAGAAGGACGGGAATCGCTGCCTTCCCCACGATCTCGTCGTGGGGCACGCTCTCACGTACCTCGGGGTCGGACCAGCCGTCCGGCAGTGGGTTGCCGGGCAGTTGGGCGGTGCCGACCACCATCAGCAGGCCCAGGCACAGCGTGCTGCACAGGGCCATGACGGCGGCCACGGCGCTCAACAGGGTTGTGGCGGCGCGCGGATGCAGGTGCTGGGTGGCGAGGCGGGCGATCGGCCAAGCTGTTAACGGCAATACGAGTGGCAGGAGGACGAAGAGTCCCACGGGACGTCAGCCGCCTGCCGACTCGTCGGTCGCCTGGTCCAGCAGGTCGCGCAGCACCTGCTCGTCATCCTCCGGAAGGGCGGTGAGGAAGCTGGCCAGCACCGCTCTGCGGTCCTGCTCGCGATTGAGTACCTTGTGCATTTTCAGCGCGGCGAGTCCCGCCTCGTCCGCAGCCGGCGACCAGACGAACGAGCGTCCCTGCCGCACGCGGGTCACCGCCTGCTTCTCCAGCAGTCGGCTCAACACGGTCATGACGGTCGTGTAGGCGAGATCGGCGTCCAGGTGCTCCTGTACCCAGGCCGCGGTCACCGGTGCGTCGGCGGTGAGCAGGGCAGTGAGCACCCGCGTCTCCAGCTCGCCCTGTGCCCGGCGCTGCGGGCGTAGATCCGGCTTCGCCACGTTCCGTCTCCATCCTGCCGCTCCGAGGCGGTGATCGTCACATCGTATAGACCCGGTATGTCGGCTCATCCCGCGTCGAGGAGATCGGTCAGCTCGGACAGGTCGGCGCGATCGGAGCCGCTCGCCCGTGCCGTCCCTCTCGATTATTTCTACATTGTTGTAGATTCTAGCTCGGGGTCCGTGCCGCGGACCCGGACCGTTGGTATGCGTGGAGGGGTGAGTCATGGGTGTTTCCCTGGCCAAGGGCGGCAACGTTTCGCTGAGCAAGGAGGCGCCGGGCCTTACGGCGGTGCTGGTCGGGCTGGGTTGGGACGTGCGCACCACGACCGGTGCCGACTTCGACCTGGACGCCTCCGCCCTGCTGCTGAACGCGTCGGGCAAGGTCGTCTCGGATCAGCACTTCGTGTTCTACAACAACCTCAAGAGCCCCGAGGGTTCGGTGGAGCACACCGGCGACAACACCACCGGTGAGGGCGAGGGCGACGACGAGTCCGTCAAGGTCAACCTCGCAGCCGTACCGGCCGAGGTCGACAAGATCGTCTTCCCCGTCTCGATCCATGACGGCGAATCCCGTGAGCAGAGCTTCGGCCAGGTCCGCAACGCCTTCATCCGCGTCGTCAACCAGGCCGGCGGCGCCGAACTCGCCCGCTACGACCTGTCCGAGGACGCGTCGACCGAGACCGCGATGGTCTTCGGCGAGCTGTACCGCAACGGCGCAGAGTGGAAGTTCCGTGCCGTCGGCCAGGGCTATGCCTCCGGGCTGGCCGGGATCGCATCCGACTTCGGGGTCGGCGTCTGAGGGACTCGCCCTCAACTCCCCTGACTACTCAGCTCGTAGTCACCTGTCGAACCGCCGAGTCGTAGAAAGAGAGATCGTGCATGTCGGTCAACCTGGGCAAGGGCCAGCAGATCAGCCTGAGCAAGTCCGATGGCAGCGCCCTGAGTTCCGTACGGATGGGGCTCGGCTGGCAGGCCGCACCCCGCAAGGGTTTCCTGGCCAAGCTGACCGGTCCCCGGGAAATCGACCTGGACGCCTCGGCGGTGCTGTTCGCCGGCCGTGAGCCTGTCGATGTCGTCTTCTTCCAGCATCTGACGAGCGATGACGGGTCCGTCCGTCACACCGGGGACAATCTGACGGGTGGTGCCGGCGCCGGCGGCGACGACGAGATGATCCTCGTCGACCTCGGCCGCGTCCCCGCGCGCGTCGACCAGATCGTTTTCACGGTCAACTCCTTCACCGGGCAGACCTTCGCCGAAGTGCAGAACGCCTTCTGCCGCCTGATCGACGAGACCAACGGCCAGGAACTGGCCCGCTACACGCTCAGCGGCGGCGGCACCCACACGGCGCAGATCATGGCGAAGCTCTACCGTGACGGTGGCGGCTGGCAGTTGAAGGCGATCGGTGAGGCTGCCGCCGGCCGGACGTTCCAGGATCTGCTGCCCGCCGTCGCCGCTCATCTGTGACAGCGCTGCTGAACTGCCCCGTCAGTCTCGGGAGTTGCCGAACAGTACGCGGTAGGCGATGAGCAGGACGAGGGAGCCGCCGATCGCCGCGCCCCAGGTGTAGAGGTCGAAGAAGTGGTTCTCCACCGGGCGGTCGAAGAACCGGGCGGAGATCCAGCCGCCCACGAACGCGCCCGCGACACCGATGAGCGTCGTGATGATGAAGCCGCCCGGGTCGCGTCCGGGGAGCAGGATCTTGGCGATGCCTCCGGCGAGCAGACCGAGGATGATCCAGCCGATGATGCCCACGTCGTTGTCCTTCAGTTGGGTCGGGCTGGGCGGAATCCGCCAGGTGCCCGAGGTTGTGCATTGCTTGATTGCGCAAGCCTAGGAACAGTTGTGGTGTGTGGCGAGAGCCTGTCGGCCATCGCAGGTGAGCCGTTGAGGACCTGTCACCTGTTCAGGACATTTGCGCAACCCAGGAACTGGAATCGTGACAAGGGCATCGGGGCCGGACGCCTACACTGGGTGGGCGGGTGTGCGGCGGCTGTGATGTGGGTGGGACGGGAGAGGACTGTGGCGGAGAACGTCGGTCGTTATGAGGACCCGTCTGCCGAGGTTCTGGCGGAGGCGGCCTCGGCGTTCGGACTGCTCGCCTCGCCGGCCCGGCTCCACATCATGTGGGCGCTTTCCCAGGGGGAGAGCGATGTCACGCACCTCGCCGACCGGGTCGGCGGCACGCTGCCCGCGGTCAGCCAGCATCTCGCGAAGCTGAAGCTCGCCGGGCTCGTACGCTCCCGCCGTGAGGGCCGGCGGCAGGTCTACTACGTCGACGACCCCGACACCGTGACAGTGGTGCGGGTGATGGTCGGGCAGTTGACCGTACGTTCGCATCAGACTTCGGCACCGGTGCACCCGCTGCGTGGGACTGGTGCCTGAGACCACCGTGTCCTCGGGGCCCGGTGCTGACGCGCCGGACCCTACGGTCGTATCAAGGCCGCCTGGTGCCGATGAACCGTGGCCGGGGCTCGCCGCGCCCACCGTACTGGAGGTGCTGCGCCGACTCGACAGCGGTCCGCGTGGGCTTACGGAGGCGCAGGCCGAGGAACGGCTGGCCCGGTGGGGCGAGAACACGCTTCCGGCCCGGAACGAGGCATCCTGGCCGGTGTTGTTCGTCCGCAGTCTGCGCGATCCGTTCACGGCGGTGCTGGGATGCCTCGGCCTGGTGTCGGCGGTGGTCTCCGCGTGGGGCACAGCCTCGGTGATCCTTCTGCTCGTGGTGGTGAGCTGCGTACTGCGTGCGTCGGGGGAGCACCGGGCCGACCGGTCCATGGCCCGGCTCCGCAAGCTGGTCGCCAACACCGCCACCGTGCTGCGGCGCGCCAACGAGGACGCTGCGCCGACGGCTCGCGAAGTCCTCGTGGAGGATCTGGTTCGCGGCGACGTGGTCATGCTCGGGCCGGGCGACCTGGTTCCGGCGGACGTACGACTGCTGCGGGCGAGGGGTCTGACCGTGCATCAGGCCGCGCTGACGGGAGAGTCGGCCCCTGTCGAGAAGTATGCCGACGACTCTCCCAGGGCGAAGTCGAAGGTGGGGGAATTCGACCAGCCGCAGCTGTGCTTCCAGGGCAGCGGCGTCGCCTCCGGCAGTGCTTCCGCGATCGTCACCGCCACCGGCGCGCATACGCGCTTCGCCGCAGCCCACGGCCACGGTCCGGGCCGAGCGGAGGCGAGCGCGTTCGATCGCTCCGTGCACGGTATCTCGTGGATCCTGATCCGGTTCATGCTGCTCACCCCGCCGTTGGTGCTGATGGCCAACGCGGCGCTGCGCGGGCGTGGCCTGGAGACGGTGCCGTTCGCCGTAGCGGTGGCGGTCGGGCTGACGCCGGAGATGCTGCCGGTCCTCGTCACCACCTGCCTGGCTCGCGGAGCCTCGCTCCTGGCCCGCTCGCACGGCGTGATCGTGAAGCGGCTGCCGGCCTTGCACGACGTCGGTGCCGTGAACGTGCTGTGCCTGGACAAGACCGGCACGCTCACCCAGGACCGCCCGGTCGTCGACCGCGCCCTCGGCCCGGACGGCCAGGACGACCCCGAGGTCCTGCGCTGGGCCGCCGTCAACGCCTGGTGGACCCTGCAGCTCGCCGACCTGCCGGCACCCGACGCCCTCGACGAAGCCGTCCTGGAATCGGCCGACGAGGACGAACTCATGGCGTACGACGGGACGGGGGCCGTTCCGTTCGACCCGGTGCGCCGGCTCGCCACGGCGGTCGTCCGCACGCCCGGCCGTCTCGGCGTACACACCCTGGTCGTCAAGGGTGCCGTCGAGGCCGTCCTGCACCGCTGCACCCTGGCCGAGGAGGAGCGGGAACGGCTGCACGCCCTCGCCGCCGGGCAGGCCGATGCCGGGCTTCGCGTCCTGGCGGTCGCCACCGCCGAGCGCCGCACCCGCCTCCGCGACTACACCCCTGCTGACGAACGCGGCCTGGCCTTTCAGGGGTTCGTCACCTTCCGGGACGCACTCGCACCCAGTGCCGCGGGCGCGCTGAAGGTACTCGCCGAGCGGGGCGTCGCCGTCAAGGTCCTCACCGGAGATCACCCGGGCACCGCCACCCGCGCCTGCCGCGACCTCGGCATTCCCGTCGCCGAGGACGCCGTCCTCACTGCCGACAGCATCGACGGCCTCACTGACGACGAACTTTCCGCCCTGGTCGCCCGTACGACGGTCTTCGCCCGCTGCACCCCCGAGCACAAGGCCCGCATCACCCGCGCCCTGCGGACCACCGGGCGCACGGTGGGCTTCCTCGGCGACGGAGTCAATGACCTGCCCGCTCTGCGCGCTGCCGACGTCGGCATTGCTCCGCGCGACGCCGCCGATGTGGTCCGCGAGGGCGCCGACCTGGTCCTGGCCGAGAAGGATCTCTCCGCGATCGACCAAGCGATCAGCGCGGGCCGGTACGCGGGCGGCAACGTCGCCGCGTATCTGCGTATCACGCTGTCCTCGAACCTCGGCAACGTGATCGCGATGCTCTGCGCGGGTCTGCTGCTGCCGTTCCTGCCGATGCTCCCGGCACAGGTTCTCGCACAGAACCTGTTCTTCGACGCGGCCCAGTTGGCGTTCGCCTATGACCGCCCGCATCCGTCGGTGCTGCGTCGCCCGACCGTGTTGCGCCCACGCGAACTACTGCGCTTCATCACCGGCTTCGGCGTGCTCAACGCCGTCGCCGACCTCGCGACCTTCGGCGTTCTCACGCTGGCCCTGCACGGTCCGGGAACGGGGGACGACGAGGCGGTGTTCCATTCCGGCTGGTTCACCGAGAACCTGCTCACTCAGGCACTGGTGATGATGCTGCTGCGCCTCGGCAGTCGCACTGCCCAGGAGCGCAGGCCGGGCCCGGTCGCCTGGGCTGCGGCGGCGCTGGCCGTCATCGGCTTGTTGCTGCCGCCCTCGCCCCTTGGCCCGACGCTCGGCCTGACCGCATTGCCCGTCGTCTACTATCTGCTGCTCACCGTGGTTCTCGTGTTCTACGCAGCCGGACTTCTGGCAGCCAGGGCGGCTTACATGCGACGTCGCCCGGAGCGTGGGACGGCAGGGTGAGGCCATGGCCCCGCGTGCCGATGCCGAGCTCTCGGTAGCCCATGGCTCAGGTGTGTGTCCCAGTGGGCAGGCATACCCGGAAAAGGGATCCCCGGCCGAGGGCGGTCTCCAGTCCCAGACGGCCTCGATGCGCGGTCACCAGGGCTGAGGCGATGGCCAGGCCCAGGCCGGAGCCGCCGCCTTCCTGGCGGCTGCGGGAGGCGTCGACGCGGTAGAAGCGTTCGAACACTCGGGCTGCTTGGTCCGGCGTCAGCCCTGGTCCGCGGTCGGCGACCTCGATGACGCTGCTGCCGTCGATGGCCAAGCCGACACCGATCCGTACCGGGGTGCCGGTCGGGGTGTGCGCGATGGCGTTCCCGATGAGGTTGGCGACCACCTGGCGCAGTCGGGCCTCGTCGCCCAGTACCAGGGCGGGAACCGGTGGAGTGTTCGCGCCGCCTGGTCCGGTGAGGGTGACCGGCCGGGTCGGGTCGAGGGCGGTGATGTCGTGGAGGGCGTCGACCGCGAGGGTTCGCAGGTCCATGGGGGCGAGTTGGAGGGGGCGTTGCTCGTCCATCCGGGCGAGCAGCAGCAGGTCTTCCACCAGGCCGCCCATCCGCACCGCTTCGTTCTCGATGCGGTCCATGGTGCGTTTGATGTCGGCCTCGTCCGGCAGCGCGCCCATCCGGTACAACTCGGCGAAGCCGCGGATGCTGACCAACGGGGTGCGCAGTTCGTGGCTGGCGTCGGCGATGAAGCGACGCATCCGCTGCTCGGACTCGGCGCGGGCGGAGAAGGCGGTCTCGATCTGCGCCAGCATGCTGTTGAGGGCGGTGGACAGGCGCCCTGCTTCCGTACCCGGGGATGATTCGGGCATTCGGTGGGACAGCGGTTGGCCGGCGGCGATCTCGGCGGCGGTGGTCTCGATCCGGCGCAGGGGCCGCAGCCCGGCCCGCACGGCGAACCACCCGGCCACGGCCAGTACTGCCACGACGAGCCCGCCGATCAGCAGGAACGAATCGCGCATCTGGGCGGTCGTGGCGTCGGCCTCGTCCATCGACGCCGCCACCAGAAACCCGGCGGGCGGCGTCGTTGCAGAGGTGGAGACAGAGCCCGGCAGGACGAGTACGCGCCATCTGCCGCCGCCGCGATCGCTGGGCACGGTGAGCGCCGTGCCGGTGTGCGCCCGCAGGTGGGTGGCGTCCAGGACGGGCCACCGAGGCAGCGGAGCGTCGTCGGTCACCGCAGCCCCGAACTGCTCGGAAACCGACCCGTCAGCGGCGGGGAAAGCAACGACGTACTGGCTCCGCATCAGGGCGCTCGGGCGGCCGGAGGCGGTGGGACGGTAGGCGGCGGTGCCTTCGGCGGCCAGCCTGTGAGTCACCGATTTTCCGTACTGCCGCAGCTTGTGGTCGAGCCGCTGCACCAGTTGCCGTTGAACCGACCCCAGTACGACCGTGTCACTGGCGGCCAGGCCGCAGACGACCAGAGCCACCGCGAGCAGTACCAGCCGGGAACGCAGTGACAGGGCGGAGGGGCGCGGCACGGCCAGTCGGCGGGCCGGAGCGGTGGCGCTCGTGGGCACTGCGGATCAACCCTGGGGGTGGCGCAGCACGTAGCCGATGCCGCGCACGGTATGGATGAGCCTAGGCGCGCCGTCGGCTCCGGAGTCGAGTTTGCGGCGCAGATAGGAGATGTAGGACTCGACGATGCTGAGGTCGCCGCCGAAGTCGTAGTTCCAGACGTGGCCGAGGATGTCCGGCTTGGACACGACCCTGCCGACGTTGGTCATCAGGTATTCGAGGAGCTTGAACTCGGTGGGGGACAGGGAGACTTGTCGTCCGCCGCGCAGCACTTGGTGGCCCACCGGGTCGAGGACGAGGTCGGCCACGGCCAGGCTCGCGTCCTGTTCGAGTGGGCCGGTGCGGCGCAGGACGGCGTGGATCCTGGCGATCAGCTCCTCCAGGCTGAACGGCTTGGTGACATAGTCGTCGCCGCCCGCGGTGAGGCCGCTGACCTTGTCCTCCACCCCGTCCCTCGCGGTCAGGAAGAGCACGGGGAGCCGATCTTTCTCCACTGCGGCGGATCTGCCGTGGATGCCGGACTCCTCACGCAGCCGTCGCACCACGGTGAAGCCGTCCATGTCGGGCAGCATGATGTCGAGCACGACCAGATCGGGACGCTCACGGGCGACCGCGACCATTGCTTCTGCTCCGGTGGCGGCCGAGACGACTTTGAACCCGGCGAAGCGCAGGGAGGCTGAGAGCAGTTCTCGGATGTTGGGCTCGTCGTCGACGACCAGCAGGCTGGCCTTGTGTGTGTCCGTGGCGCTCGTCGTGCTCGCGGATTGCGCGGGGTCCTGGGTGTCGGTGTTCACGACGTCGGCGCCGGGCTGGTGGGCCATGGCAGGTTCTCCCTGTCCATCCATGCGGATCGATACGAGTCGATACGGGCATGAGCCGGGATTCACTCAGGGCGCCGTGCGTCGCCGCGTTGCAGGAGGGCGTCAGAACAGCGGGTCCCTGGCCGCCAGTTGTGGACCGCACGGCTCAAGCTGAGGGCTTCCTGGGAGCCTTGTCGTCACCACTGCCTTCGCCAACTCGAATCAAAGCGGTAAAAGCCGTCAATTCTGCCGTGCCCTCTTTCCTTTCTTCGCCCGGCCTTTCAGGGAATTCCCAGCCAACGCCCAGGGAACCCCCACCTGGTGGGCTGAGTCGCGGATCAGGCGCCCCTCGTATCCATTCCCGTGACAAGCCGTGACACCGGTCGCGCTCACCGCATCGAGGGGGAAACCGCCATGACCCTGACCACCGCCCGGTCGTTCGCTCCGCAGACGGCGATCCGGGGCGCCGCTTCGGCCGCAGCCCTCGCGGCCGGCGCACTGCTGCTCACCGCTTGCGGATCAATGTCCACCACGGCGAGTGTCCAGAGCGGGGGCTCCGCTTCCGCATCGACGCGTATGCAGCAGCAGACTGCCTACCGCCAGTGCCTGTCCCAGCACGGCTTCACGGCCAAGCCGCACTCCAGCGCCAGTCCGAGTCCCAGTCCCACCTCTGGCGGAGCGTCCGCTTCCGGCGATGCCGCCCGTGAACAGGCTCAGAAGGCGTGTGCCAGTCTGCGCCCGAAAGGCGGCCACGACGGACGGGGCGCCTCCAGCGGCGCGGAGAAAAAGGCCCTCGCCACATGCCTGAAGGAACACGGTGTGGCACTTCCTTCCGTCTCCCCGGGCACCGGCGGACCCCTGGGCGCGCTCAATACCGCCGACCCCAAGACCGCCCAGGCGCTCAAGACATGCAAGGCCCTCCAGCCGAAGCACGGTTCCGGCTCTCCGACGGCGAGCCCGAGCGCCTCCACCTGACCGGGCGTATCTCGGGCCAAGAGTTTCCAAAATATGGAAAAGGGATTTCAAGAAATCCCTCATCGCATCCCACGGAAAGGTCCGCTTTCATGTCCTTCAGCAAGATCATGCTCGGTAAGAAGGCCAAGCAGAAGGCCAAGGAGCACGACAAGAAGCACCACAAGCACGGCCACCATCACCACCGCAAGCACGCTGCCAAGAAGCAGGAAAAGTAGTCACAAGCGCCCAGAGGACGACGCCGGCGTGCGTCCATCGCACCAACGCTGCATGGACGTACGCCGGGGCCTTTTGACCCGGAGGGTTCGGGGAAACGGAGCACTGGCAGTAAATGCGCACACGAGGGGACACGCCTACAGCCGGGTCGGTCCGTCATGTGCGGATGTCGCCCACTGCGGCGTTCCGCACCTTCTGGCCGTTGGTGCGGACGCACCGTTCCGCCGTGACAGCGTCCGTCCTCCTGCTGGTCGTTTCGGCAGCATGCGACACCGCGTCCATCGGCATCGTCGCCTACCTGACCGACGACGTGCTGGCCACCGGCAATCTGCGGGCCTTCTGGCGGCCTGCCGAACTGTGGCTCGGGCTGGCCGGGGTGGGCGCCCTGGCCTCGTTCGGCGGCAGCTACCTCGCGAGTTGGACCAGTGAGCACTTCCTGCTGGGTCTGCGCGACCGGGCCTTCCGGCACATCCAACAGCTTCCGCCGGACTTCTTCGACCGGAACGGCAGCGGCGACCTCGTCACCCGGCTGACCGGTGACATCGAGGCTGTGGAGTCCCTGGTCGCCTCCGCCCCCGTGGAGTTCATGACCTCGGCTGTCAGCGCTGCCTTCTTCGCCACCGCCGCCGTGTGGACCAACTGGCAGCTGGCCGTGGTGGCCTTCTCGGCGGCACCTGTGATCTGGCTCGTCACCCGCGTCTTCGCCGGCCGGGCCCGCAGCGCGAGCCGCCAGGAACGGGACAGCAACGGTGAGCTTGCCTCGCTGCTGGAGGAGAGCCTGGCCAACATGGCCGTTGTCCAGGCGTACAACCAGCAATTGACGCAGAGCGCTAAACTGCACAAGGAGGGCCGGGCCTGGATGCGGGCCGGCTTGAGGCAGGCGCGGCTGTCATCCGCATACGTGCCGCTCGGTGAATTCATCGAGACTCTTACCGTCCTCGCGGTACTCGGCGGCGGGGCCTGGCAGATCAGCGAAGGCCGGCTGACCGTCGGCGGCCTGTTCGCCTTCGCCGCCTACGTCGGCTACCTCTACCCCCACCTCCAGTCCTTCGGCGATCTTCTGGTGGGCGCATCCTCGGCCACCGCCGCCTCCGAACGCGTCCAGGAAGTACTGGCCACCCGCCCGGCCGGTACCCACGGCATCATGGAGCGCTCGCGAGCGGACGTCGCCCTGGTCCGGGGTGCCATCACCCTGGACGGCGTTAGCTTCGCCTATCCGGGTTCGACCTCCCGGATCCTGCACGAGGCCCGGCTGACCGTCGAACCCGGGCAACTGGTGGTGGTCACCGGCCCGAGCGGCGCCGGAAAGTCCACCCTCGGCAAGCTGCTGCCGCGGTTCTACGAACCCACCGTCGGCCGGATCCTGCTCGACGGACGGGACATCGCCGAACTGCCGGTCGGGGTACTGCGCGAGCACATCAGCCTGCTGCCGCAGGAGAGCATGCTCTTCGACGGGACGATCCGGGAGAACATCCGCTACGGGCGCTCGGACGCCACCGACGAGGAATTGTTCGTGGCCGCCATGGAGGCCGATGCCCATGACTTCATCACCGCCCTTCCCGAGGGTTACGACAGCCCGGTCGGCCGCCGCGGTCAGCGTCTGTCCGGTGGCCAGCGCCGTCGCGTCGCCATCGCCCGCGCAATGATCCGCTCCGCACCCGTGCTGGTTCTGGACGAGCCCACCGCCGGCCTCGACGACGCCTCCGCAGCTCGCGTCCTGGAGCCGCTGCGCCGCCTGTCGGCAGGCCGGACCACGCTACTCATCACCCACGACCTGCGGCTGACGGCCGGTGCCGACCTGGTCCTCGAACTCGACCACGGCTCTTTGACCACCCTCGGCACCCGGGCCCCGGCCAACCCCTTCGTCCATGCCGAACCGCCCCCACCGCAGCAGTGGTACGCCACATCGGGAGGCTTCGCCCGCTGAGCTGTGCAACGGAGGTCCCGCCGTCAGCCCGCAGTGGCGTTGTGTCTGCTGACAACCTGATCCGCCCGCGGTTCCGGAACGCCCCTCACAGCACCGCCTCACGCAGGTCTTAATGCGCCTGCGGTACAAGGGGGCTGGTCAAGCTGGGTGCAAGAGAGGGAAGGAAATGTCCGATTCCCGTGCGCCGAGGCGTCGGTGGTGGCTCCCCGCAGTGGTCTTCGCCCTGGCGCTGTACGTCATAGTGCGCGCGGCCAACACTCCGCAGGGCGACACGCCGCCCCCGGCCAGTGCGTCCACTTCCGCACCGACCCGTTCGGCTGACTCGGCTTCGGCGTCTGCCTCTGCGGCTTCCTCGTCGTACGACCCTGCCGACTACGTCTCCCAGGTCCGCACCCGGGCCCAGCAGGCCCACATCAGCGCTCAGTTGGCGATGGCGATCCTCTACAACGAGGCGTATAAGCCCCACGCCCCGTCCTTCGAGCGAGCCTGGCAGAAGTACAAGCCGGACGCATCCTTCGGCATCGCCAACATGCACCGCGCCACCTTCGACGAGGTCAAGAAGGGCCGGGACTTCGCCGACCGGCGGTGGGACGAACTGCCCGACGACCGGGACCTCGCCATAGAGGCCGAAGCCTGGTTCCTGCACGACCTTGCGGCCCAACTGCCCACCACCTGGTCCGCCTCGTACACCAGGAACGAGCTGCTGGCCCTCGGCTACAGCACCGGTGCGGGCAACATGCTCGCCTTCGCGCGCGGCGCCACTCCGGGCGGCCAGGCCCAGTCCTACCTCGACAAACTGCACGCCAACTGGGCCAAGGCGGGAAGAGCCGTCGGCACTGGCTGAAGCGTCTGAGGCGCCCTGAGCGGAGCGGCGATCAGCAGCAGGTGCCCGATCTCCCGGATGCGAGGTGGGTGGCTTGCAGTATTGCGCAATAATCGAAGTCAACGAGGGGCAGGCCCTGGTTCCGGGGGAGGAAGGGCATGCATGCCGCACGGGGACATTCGGCAGGTGCGTGACGCGAATCTACGGCTGGGCGCCGCGCTAGCCGAGGTCGAAGGACTCTATGCGGCATTGCTGAGGGCCGGTGCTTCCGGGCGGCGCCGGCGGCTCCAGGCGGAACTGGCACATGCCGCTGATCGTCTCGCCCGTCTGGCCGCCGTGCCGCCGACAGCACGATCCTCGGCCGTTACTGTGCGGCGCTCGCGTCGGGGCCGGCGGCGGGTGCTGGCCGAGCGTGGCGCCGCGTGGATCATCGCGCGGTACGGAGACGACGCGCACTGAAGCCGGGCAGGGTGCGCGGGGGCCCGCCCAGCCATGAGCTTCCTCACCTCTGCAATGCGGCAGGATCTGTCTCTCGCAGTCCTCAGATTTGCTAGATTGCGCAACTAAGCAAGTGACGGGATCCTTGGTTCGCCTACCCGGACACCGCCGAACACGCCAGGCCGTACCGCTTGGGGCCCGGCTTGACGAGCCCGACTGTTCATGGGAGTGAGAGATGAGCGACCCGTGGGACGGCTCGGGTGCCCAGGCCACGTGCAGCCGCACCACTCGGGTTCCGGATCGGCGTACGGCCGGGTCCGATGGAGTGCGTCCGTCGGGAGGCCGGGCGGCGGCTCGGTCGGGACGCGGCCGACGTTCGCGGCGCGCTCGATCGGTGCGGCGCGGCAGGCGGGTGCTGCGGATCGTGGCGGTGTGTGTGTCGGTCCTGGTGCTGGGTACGGCCGGTGTCGGCTGGTGGTTCTACGAGCATCTGAACGGCAACATCAACAGCGTCTCGCTCGACGGCAAGGGTGGCGAGGAGAAGGCGGACGGGTTCGGCCGCACGCCGATCAACATCCTGGTCATGGGATCCGACGGCCGTACCAGCGCGGCGGACTGCAAGCTCGGCGGCGGCTGCTCGAAGACCGGCGTGCAGTCCGGCAACGGGAACGCGGACGTGGAGATGGTCGTGCACATAGCCGCTGGCCGTTCCAACGCCACCGTCATGAGCGTTCCCCGCGACACCATGACCGACATCCCGGCCTGCAAGGACCCGGACAGCAGCGCCTCGACGTCCGGCTACTACGGTCAGATCAACAGCGCGCTCCAGTACGGTCCGGCCTGCCAGGTGGCCACCGTCCATCAGCTCACCGGCATCCCCATCGACCACTTCGTGAAGCTGGATTTCTCCGGCGTGGTCAAGATGCCCGACGCGGTCGGCGGTGTCTCCGTCTGCGTCAGCGACGACGTCTACGACACTTACTCGCACCTGAAGCTGTCGAAGGGCGCCCACACTCTCAAGGGGGAGGCGGCGTTGGAGTTCGTCCGTTCCCGGCACGGGTTCGGCGACGGCAGCGACCTCGGCCGTACCGTCTCCCAGCACATCTTCCTCAGCGCGATGATCCGCAAGTTCAAGAGCGCGGGCACGCTTACCGACCCGGTCGCGGTCTACGGCCTCGCGGACGCGGCCACCAAGGCGCTGACCGTGGACGACGGTCTCGGCAGTGTCAAGAAGCTGATCTCGCTCGCGGCCGACGTGAACAAGGTCCCCACCAAGCGGATGACCTTCACCACTATGCAGACCGCCCCCGACCCGGCCAACAGCAACCGGGTGGTGGTGGGCGCCGGTGCCAAGTCACTCTTCTCCACCATCGCGGGCGACCAGTCCCTGACCACCGGCTCGGGCAAGAAGTCGGCGGCAGCCTCCGCGACCGCCACTGCCTCGGCCGTGCCCGCCGCGCAGATCGCCGTGACCGTGGAGAACGGCACCACCATCGCCGGCCGCGCCTCTGTTATCGCGACCGCCCTGACCGACCAGGGCTTCAGCTCCGCCACGAGCACGGCCAACGCCCCGAGCGCCGCCACCGACACCGCCCTGACGTACGGCACCGGTCAGAAGGCGGAGGCCCAGACGGCCGCCAAGGCCCTGGGCCTGTCCTCCTCGCACCTGAAGCAGGGCACCGGGACGGGCCTGACGCTGGTGATCGGCAGTGACTGGCCGAGCGGATCCACCTACCCCGGCGGCACGTCCTCGTCGGCTCCCGTGGACACGCAGGCCGCGGTCTCCAACGCTCACGCCTCCACCGCCGACGAGGCCAAGACCTGCGCGAAGGTCAGTCCTTACAAGACGGTCGCCCTCAACGGGGTCGCCATGACACCCTCCCAGGCGTATGCGGCGGCGCGCAGCAAGCCCGACTCGGACGAATGAGGCGACGGGGAGCCACGCGATTCCGCCCGCGCTTCGGGCTCCCCGCAGCCGGGCACTGGGCTACTGCCGAGTACCGCAACCAGGGCAGAACGCCGCGCCGTCCGGCACGACGGTGGAGCAGGAGGCGCACGCCGTGGACTGGGCCAGGTGGTGGCCGCAGCCGGAGCAATAGGCGGCCCCGCGGGTCTTGGTGCCGCATTGAGGGCAGACCAACTGCCGGGGTGTGGTGGGGTCGTAGCCCTGCCCAGCTTGTTGGCCCGAGGCGTACGCCCGCTGCGAGGCCATGTCGTTCAGACCGCGCTGCTGGGCCGCCATGGCCTCGGCCACGGTGTCCGGGGCGCAGCCCAGGCACAGTCCTTGGGCGGCGTTCCAGCAGCGTCCGCAGACATAGTCGGTGCAGCGCGCGCAGCGGTTGAAATGTCCTTGCGCTGTGCTGATCGCCCGCTCGAAGGCTTTGTCGCGGGCAGGGCCCCAGCTGGCGCCTGCGAGTCCGTCGGCCGCAGAGGAGAGCCCGGTGCCGGCACGGCCCAGCAGGCTCCAGGCCACGTCGACGCCTTTGCCGAGCCAGGTGGCGGCCCGCTCGCCGGCGTACGGCTCGAAGGGCGAGCGCCAGGTGTCGTAGCAGCGGCAGCACGAGAACTCGAACTGGAAGCCGGCTCCGGTCCCGTTGGGCTGGCACAGGTCACGGTAGTTGTTGCTGAAGTAGATCTCGCTGCTCATGTGGTCCCCCCACAGGTCAGGCTGTTGGCACACAGCCCTACGACGGCGACGGGAGCCTACTGGTTCTGGCCGTCGGCGAGAATTCGAGCCGCGGCAGAGGCGGCAGCCGGGCACCGCCTTGTCGGAGATCAGCCCAACGGCCCCGCGCCCGGTGCGAGCACGCCGAAGGTGACAAGGGCGAGCAGTGCGACACCGAGCAGCACCCGGTAGACGACGAACGGGGTGAAGTTGTGCCGGGAGATGAACTTCATGAACCAGGCGATCACCACATAGCCGGAGGCGAAGGCGATGAAGGTGGCCCACAGCGTCGGGCCCTAGGCCGGTGCCGTTCCTTCCCCGATCTTCAGTAGCTCCAGGCCGCCGGAGGCCAGTACGGCCGGGACGGCGAGCAGGAAGGAGTAACGGGCGGCGGCTTCTCGGCTGTAGCCCATCAGCAGACCGGCACTGATCGTGCCGCCGGAGCGGGAGACTCCGGGGATCAGCGCCAGGGACTGGGCGAAGCCGTAGCCGACGGCCTGGGGCAGGGTCAGCTCGCTGATCGGCTTGGCGGCGCGGATCGCCCGGGTGCGGTCCGCGAACGCCAGGACGAGGCCGAACACGATCAGTGCGCACGCCGTGATCCGCAGGTCCCGCAACCCGGACTCGATGGTGTCCTGGAACGCGAGGCCCAGCGCGGAGATCGGCACGGTGCCCACGATGACGAACCAGCCCAGGCGGGCATCGGGATCCTTGCGCCGCTCGCGGACGACCAGCGACACGCTCCACGCTTTCACGATCGAGGCGATGTCGCGCCGGAAGTAGATCAACACCGCGCTCTCCGTGCCGAGTTGGGTCACCGCCGTGAACGCCGAGCCCGGATCTCCCCAGCCGGCCAGCGCGGAGAAGACCCGCAGGTGCGCACTGGAGGACACGGGCAGGAACTCGGTCAGACCTTGCAGCAGGCCGAGCACGGTGGCATGAAACCAGGTCATCGAGAAGACTCTCCGCGGATCGTTCGTCCCGGCCGCGGGGCGACCGGAACAGGCTGGAACACCAACGGCCTTGTCCTTACGGCAAGTTGGCGCAAGCACATGGGCAACGTCCGGGGAGCGGGCATCGCCCGATGGTCATGTGTGCGCCCTCACCCGTCGGACTCATGCGCCGGGGACGACCGGCGCCACCCCAGGGTTGTACAGTTGCGCAATGTAGCAAGGATCCCAGACGGTACGCGCCGCCCGGCGCGCACCCTGGTCAGCGAAAGAGGAGGGGTGTGCGGGATGCTCCGTAACGGACTGGAACCCTGGCACCTGCTGGTTGTGGCGATCGTGATCATCGTGCTGTTCGGGTCGAAGAAGCTGCCCGAAGCTGCGCGCGGGCTGGGCAAGTCGATGCGCATCCTCAAGAGCGAGGCGAAGGCCATGAAGGAGGACGGCACCGCACAGTCCACCGCGCCCCCCACCGGGGACGCCCCCGCGGAGCCCGCGCCGCGCATCATGCAGGCGGCAGCAGGCGAGACTGTGACGGCCCGCCCCGCCGCCGAAAGCCACTCGCCCCATTGAGCCCCGCGTGCCGCGCCCGTCACGGGCTGGCCGCGTCGAAGCCGTACCGCAGCGGCTCACTGGTCACGCCGTAGTCGCGGAGGTAGACGTAGACCCCTTCCACGCGCAGGCCGCGCGGAGCGGCCTCCACCTGGCAGGGGTACGTCACCTGGATCACTCGCGGCCGGTCGGCGACCTTCATCCGCAGTCCGTCCGCCGGTCCTCCGTCGAGCACCGCGGTCTCCCATGCCGTCACGTCGTTCGTCTCCACGAGCGTTAGTTTAAAGGTTGCGCAAGTTTATAGGTGTCGTGAGGCGGATCGTGACCCGGACGGCTGTCATCTGGTGCTGCTCCGCACAAGTTCGCGGAGGGGTACTTGACGGCCCGGCTGGGGCATCAGGATGTCAGCGGTCATCGGGTGTGCGAGGGCGTCGTGGGCCCGGGCGTATGGGACGAGAGGCCAGCTTGCGCTGGTCAGCGCAGTGACGGTCGCGGCGTGTGATGGTTGAATCCGGGGATGGACTTCAGCAAGGAGCTGCTGGGACAGGTCACGCTCGCCAAGGGCGGCCAGGCCCGGATATCCCTCGACAAGGAAGACCGTGGCCTGACCGTCGCGGCATCGCTGCAATGGGATGGCGGCAGCGAAGAGCGCCGCGCGCGGGGTGCGGATCTCGATCTCTACACGCTGTTCGTGCCGGCCGACGCGGCTGTACGCAGCGCCGATCATGCGCCCGGCCATGTCTTCCCGCAGATTCGGCGCGGCCTGTTCCGCGGTAAGAACAGGGACGAGGTCAAGGCCCTGGAAGCGGAGCTTGCGACCCGTACCGATGCTGGCCAGGCTCTCTATTACAAGAACCTCGGCTCCCTGAAGGAGCCGCCGTACATGCAGTTGAGCGGTGATGCGAAGGTGCCGGGCGAGGAAACGATCAGCATCGTCTGCCCGGACCAGCAGGGGTACGCCCTGATCTGCGCGTACAGCGCGGTGGGCAACGGTGCAGGCAGCTTCCGCAGTTATGGTGCACGGGTCGTCGTCACGGACGGGATCGGCTCGACGGTGACGGTGCCGCTCTACAACGACACCAACACGTCGTACTGGGTGGCCATTGCCTTTGTCGATTTCACGGATCCGCACGGGGTGTCCATCGGCCATGTCGAGCGCTACAGCAAGCGGTTCACGGAGAAGCGGCCAGTGCTGCACACCGACGGCACGGTGCTCATGGACGCCGGTCCGGTGGAATTCAAGCGCCGTTGATCAGTCGTTTTCTGCGGCCCTGAGCTCGACGCAGAACTCGCTTCCTTCGGGGTCGGCCGGGAGGGCTTCGGCACCGGCCCATCCTGCTGGGGGCCGCGTCGGCCCGCCGTGATCATTGGCCGTGCGTGGTGAGCAACAGACGGGTACGGCGGTTGTGGTGGTGCCCGACCCGGAGGTTTGCGCGCGGTTGGTGAGGACGGTGGCCCCGACGAAATCCCAGATGCGGACGGGCTTGCCAACGGCGCGATTGCCCGGGAACTGGGGTGCACGTCCGCGGAGCGACACTAGGTGGCATCGGCGTCGAAGGCCGCATGTGCGGGCGGTCCGGCCTGTCCGTCCTTCGCAAGGGAAACGTGCCCCGGTACCGCCGTGTCCTGCGCGGTTTCGTCCGCCGCTTCGCGCACCGCGTCGGCGACCTGGGCCAGTTCCGCTCTCGGGTCCATGGCGCTGCGGATCTTGTCGAGCCCGAGAGTGTCGCCGTCGAGGACGTGCTTGCGGACGAACGTCTTCGCGTGCAGATCCTCGAACTCGAAGTCGCAGAACTCCGGCCCCAGTTCGGAGCGGATCTCCTCCTTGGCGCTGTCGGAGATCGCCCGCACCTTGCGCAGGAACTCCGCTACGTTCTGGATGATCTCCGGCAACTTGTCCAGGCCGAAGAGCAGGACCGCGAGGATCGCCAGCGTGATGAGTTCCATTGGGCCTACATCTGGGAACACCCGGCATTCCTCGCCTTCGCCTGCGCGGCTGGCCCGCTCGATGAGTGGGCGCGCTACGTCGATACTTTAGAGGTTGCGCAAGTGTTGGAACTACGGCGGTAGGCTCCGCGTTGGAATCCAGTGACGTACAGGCAGGCCACATTCGGGAGGAATGAGCCGTGGGAGTTTCCCTGGGCAAGGGCGGGAACGTGTCGCTGAGCAAGGAGGTGCCGGGGCTGAGCGCGGTGTTGATCGGGCTGGGCTGGGACGTGCGGACCACCACCGGTGCGGACTACGACCTGGACGCGTCCGCGCTGTTGTTGAACGCGTCGGGCAAGGTCGTCTCCGACCAGCACTTCGTGTTCTACAACAACCTCAAGAGCCTCGACGGCTCGGTGGAGCACACCGGAGACAACCTCACCGGTGAGGGCGAGGGCGACGACGAGAGCATCAAGGTGAACCTCGCCGGCGTACCCGCCGATATCGACAAGATCGTGTTCCCGGTGTCCATCCATGACGCCGACGCCCGCGGGCAGAGTTTCGGGCAGGTCCGCAACGCGTTCATCCGGGTGGTGAACCAGGCGGGCGGTCAGGAGATCGCCCGCTACGACCTGTCCGAGGACGCCTCGTCGGAGACGGCGATGGTCTTCGGCGAGCTGTACCGGCACGGCGGCGAGTGGAAGTTCCGCGCGGTCGGCCAGGGGTACGTCTCCGGGCTGGCCGGTATCGCGTCCGACTTCGGCGTCAACGTCTGACGCTGTCCCAGGTCCCCGTAACCCGCCTGGCTGACCATGTTGTCCCCCCGCGAGCGGGCGGCGGGGCTGCTTCCGCTCGGAGCCGACCTTCTGCAAGGGGGCTGAGCCAGGCGGATGCTGCTGGGGAGCAGGTCGGTTTTCTGCTGCCGCGACGAGTGAACGACAGCCTGGTCATCGAGTTCCGGGCGCCTGCATGAGCGGGGAGGCGGTGGGGCAGGTTGCTGCCAGACATTCCAGAGTGAGGAGATATTGGTATGGGGCAGGTCTTCCTGCACAGGTTGACCCGGTGGCAGGCCGACGGGGACCGGGAAGAGCTGGCGGACCTGTATGTGGCTGCTTACGAGGAGCCCTTGGTGAGGAGTACCGCAACCGCGAACGGTTCCTGGCCGGACTCGCGCAGGACGTCCAGCGACCGGGCTTCGACATGGTGGTGGCTGACGACGAGGACGCCGATGACGACGAGCCGGCGGGGTTGGCGTATGGGTATCCGCTGCACCGTGACGGCTCGTGGTGGCGCGGATTCGTCGGTGTGGTTCCCGACGAGGTGGAGGAACTCACTGCCTCCGGGAAGGTGTTCGCCGTCGCAGAGCTGATGGTGTTGCCCGAGCACCGGCGCCGCGGGATCGGTGGCCGCCTCATGGAAAGACTGCTCTCCGCCAGTGATGCGGAGTTGGCGGTCGTATTGCTCGATCCCGCCGACACAGTGGCGCGGGCTGTATTCCGGGCGTGGGGCTGGGACGGGCTCGGCGAACTGCGGCCCGACACCGGGGATTCCGTCGTCCAGGTGCTCACTCGGACCTTGCCGGACTGAGCACTGGCCGTTTGCCCTCCTCGGAGAGTTGCTCCGCCTCCGCCTACGGCGCGAGCGCCTGACGACGTACATCCTCATCACGAGCGGGACCGGACACGCCCGGGACTCCTTGTCCACCTCGCCTGTGAGGACGCCGACCACTCCGGGTTCCGACCGCTCCGTCGGCGAGAGGCCCCCGGTGGCTTCGGGAACCCGGATGTGTCCAGAATCGTTCCACTGATCCCGCCATTACTAGAGGAGCACCGACCTTGTCCGCCAGATCGACGGACCCTTCGGGGCACAGTCCCCGACCACCCCGCCACAGTGAGCGCGGCACACGGTGGGGTGGTGTCTGATGAGTGCCGGAACTGCTCTCCTGGGTCTGCTGGCCGTGTTCGTGCTGACCGCCGGCACCGGCTACTTCGTCGCCCAGGAATTCGCCTACGTCTCCGCCAGCAGGCTCGCCCTCGCCCGCGAGGCCGAGGCAGGGGACAAGAAGGCCGCCCGCGCGCTGACAGTGCTGGAGCGGCTGTCGTTCATGCTGTCCGGCGCGCAGCTCGGCATCACGGTCACCGGTCTGGTCGTCGGTTTCATCGCCGAGCCGAGTGTGTCCGCGCTGCTCAAGCCGGCCCTGTCCGGTCTCGGCCTGCCCGACGCGGCCGTCAGCGTCATCTCCGTCGTGCTCGCCTTCGTCGGGGCCACGGTGGTGCAGATGGTGCTGGGCGAGTTGGCCCCGAAGAATCTCGCCATCGCCGTCCCGGAACGGCTGGCGAAGGCGCTGGCACCCTCCACGCTCGCCTACCTCAAGGTCGTCGGACCGGTGGTGCGCGTCTTCGACGGTGCGGCGAACCGGCTGCTGCGCAAGGTGGGCATCGAGCCGGTCGAAGAACTGCACCACGGCGCCACCCTGGAGGAACTCGGCCACCTCATCGGCGAGTCCCACGAGCAGGGCGAGCTGCCCAAGGTCACCGCCGAACTCCTCGACCACGCCCTGGAGTTCTCCGAGCGCACCCTCGACGAGGTGATGGTGCCGCGCGCGGACGCCGTCTTCGTCCGCAAGGACGCGAGCGCCGCCGAGGCGGTCGACCTCATCGCCAAGCACGGCCACTCCAACTACCCCGTCCTCGGCGACCACCCCGACGACGTCACCGGCGTCCTGGGCGTGCGCGAACTGATGCGCCTGCCCGCCGACCGCCTGACGGTCACGACCGCCGGCGCCCTCGCCCGGCGGCCCCTGCTGCTGCCCGACACCCTGCCCCTGCCGGACGCGGTCGAGCAGATGCGCCGGCAGGACGACGAATACGCCGTCGTCCTGGACGAACACGGCGGGGTGGCAGGCATCGTCACCTACGAGGACATCGCCGAGGAACTGGTCGGCGACATCGCGGACGAGTCCGACACCGTCACCGAACTCGCCGTCGCCGACGGGGACGGCTGGCTGGTGGACGCCGGCCGCCGCCTGGACGAGGTCTCCGAAGCCACCGGCATCGAACTGCCCGAGGAGGACGACTACGACACCGTGGCCGGCCTGATCGTGGACCGGCTCGGCCGCTTCCCGGCCATCGGCGACCGACTCGCCGTCGAACTGTCCGACGGCAGCCGCGCGGCGATCGACGTACGCAGCCTGGACCGGCACGTACCCGAGCGCGTACGGATTCAGCGGCTGGCCGAGCAAGGGGAGGAGCAGGTATGAGTTTCCCAATGGCGCTCTTCGTCACCGTGCTGCTGCTGATCGGCAGCGGGTTCTTCGTGGCGGCCGAGTTCGCGCTGGTCGCCGCCAAACGGCACCGCATGGAGAAGGCCGCGGCCGAGGGACAGCGTGGCGCGAAAGCGGCCCTGGCAGGTATGCGCGAGCTGTCCCTCATGCTCGCTGGAGCCCAACTCGGCATCACCATCTGCACCTTGGGCCTCGGCTCGGTGTCCAAGCCCGCGATCTCGCACGAACTCGATCCGCTGCTCCACAAGGTGGGCCTGCCGAGCGGCCTGAGCTACGGCATCGCCTTCGCCGTCGCGATGATCGTCGTGGTCTTCCTGCACATGGTGGTCGGCGAGATGGCCCCCAAGTCGTGGGCCATCGCCCACCCCGAGCGCTCCGCGATGCTGCTCTCCCCGCCCTTCCGGGCCGTGGTGAAGGCGGTCCGTCCGCTCCTCCAACTGCTCAACACAGCGAGCAATGCTCTCGTACGGCTGTGCCGGGTCACCCCGCGCGGCGAACTGGCCGAGGTCCACAACCGCGAGCAACTCACCCACCTCGTCGAGGAGTCGAAGCGCCTCGGCCTGATCAGCGAGACCGACTCGGAGCTGCTCACCAGCTCGCTCACCGAGCCGCAGAACCCGGTCGGTGCCCTCCAGGTCCCCGCCGAGCGGATCACGTCGGTGCCCGCGGACGCCGGAGTGGACGAGATCCTCGCCCTCGCCGCCGAGCACGACCGCAACCGCCTACTGGTCCGCGACGGCACCCGCATCGTCGGCTCCGTGCACGCCCGGGACGCGCTCATCGCCCGCACCCGCGGGCGTACGGCCACAGCCCGGGACCTGGCCCGCCCGATACCGGAACTGACCGAACAGGACACGATCAGCTACGCCATCGAACAGCTCCGCCAGCGCAGAGCCTCCCTCGCCGTGGTCCGTGACGACGCCGGCGGCCTCACCGGCATGGTCACACTCGACGACCTGCTCGCGCGTCTGTTGCATCCCCAGGCGGCATAGCCGACAACGATCCCGCCCGGTGCTTTGGCTTGGGGCGCCGGACGGGACAGGGGACCTGGGCAGATTTACGGAGGACCTTCTATGAACCCGGCCCTTCGTCACGGTGGGCGCGCCGACAGAGACCTTGCCAGCGCGGTTTGCCAACTCAGGACAACGCTGGCCGGGCTCGTGGCGGTGGCGCATCTCGCGGGCCAGCCGGGGCAGCGGGCGTAGGTGGTCTTGGCGGTAACGTCGTCCCAAGCTCGACCACTCGTGGAACGCCCTCTTGCGGACTGCCAGTTTCAGCACATCGGGTCATGGCCCCATCCGCTACTGATCACCAGCGCCGAAGCTCTGACGGTCAGTGATCTCTGTGAAGCAGCCGGAGTTCCCACTCGGCACGGTGCGGGGGCTCGGTTCCGGCCCCCGCACCGTGCCGCCGGTTGTCAGATCGGCAGGTTGTGCTTCCTCCTCCGGCGCCGCTCGCTGAGCGCAGTGAGCGTGGCGAGGGCTGAGAAGGGGATGAACGAGATCAGTATCTCGCTCGGGCTGAGGCCGCCTTGCAGGACAACGAACGCGAGGGTCACCGCCGTGCCAGCCAGCAGGCCGACGAGCACAGGATGGCGTGCGGACCAGCGATTTGCTCTGTCACGTCGTGAGGAAACGACCATGGTCACCACCGGTTCCATCTGCTGTATCGGCTCCATCCAGTTCTGAATCCGTTCCGGTAGGCGCGCCTGATCGTGCTCAAGCCATAGCGGCGGTAGCGCGAGGCGGGTCGGCCGAAGTAGTGGCTGTAGCGCCCAGCTCCGTGACCGAGTCCTCCCCAGACCGCCCCCCGCCACGCGGTGGCATAGTAGCCTCCCCCGTGCCGTTTCCGCCGAGGGGTTGAGACCCGATACGACACCATGTTGCCGATCGCTCCTCCCGCGATAGAGCAGGCAACAGTTCCCCAGCCGGCCGTGAGTGCGGAGCAGCCTGCCGCGAACCCGAGGCCGACGATCTCACCGCTGTGTCTTCTCCAGAAGCCCTTGGCCCACTTGCGGAATCCCCACTTGCCGTCGAGGTCGTAGCGGTTGAGTGGGTCGCCGTTGCAGTACTCGTAGGCGTTGGCGTTGCCGCCGGGCACAGGGTCGACGGACAGGAAGCGTCCGGTGGTGGGGTCGTAGAGGCGGACTCCCATGAGGGTGGCGCCGGTGACCGTCTCACTGGAGCGTTGCTTGCCGCCGAGCCAGCTGTAGCGGGCGGCGGTGGCGTCGCCTTCCGGGTTGCCGTACTCGTCATAGGCGAGTGCGGCCGTGGCCTGGGAGGTGTCGAGCGGGAGTTGGACCGTCACATCGCCATGGATGTCGGTCAGTTGGAGGATGGTGCCGGTGGTGCCGGTGGTGGTGGCATCCAGGTTTCCGCTGAGGCCCTGGACGTTGCGGGTGAGGGTGGTGCTGGTCTCCTGGATCCAGTCCGGGCTGTCGCCGTCGGAGCCGTAGTGGTTGGTCTTCGTTGCGGTCTGGGCCCAGGTGCCGCTGCTGTTGGATTCGGTGGTCCAGGCTGCGAGCCGGCTGGCCGCGTCCAGGGTCCAGGTCTGCCGACTGGTGCGGGAGGTCTGCTGGCGGACGAGGTCGTTGGCGTAGTAGCCGATCGTCGCTCCGGACGCCTGGGTCGTGGTGCGGCCGAAGGCGTCGTAGACCGTGCCCGTGGTGGTCAGCCGGTCCGCGCTGTCGTAGGAGTACGACGTGCTCGTGGCACCGGTGGAGGTGCAGGCCGCGCCCACGTCGCTGATCGAGGTGGCCAGGCCAGTGCGGTTGGTGTTGTTGTCGAAGGTGTAGTCGCGGCGGGTGCAGGCTCCGTCCGGGTCGGTGTCGTCGGCCCTGGCGAGGCGGCCGGCTGCGTCGTAGGTGTAGTTGCGCGCCCGGGTTTGGCCGGCGGTGTCGGTGTCGGCCACGACCTGGCCCTGGACGCTCTCGTCTGTACTGTCCGAGGCGACGACTGTGCCGTCGCTGTCTTGGGTGTAGACCCGGGAGATCTCGGCGCCGGTCTCGTCCTGGCCGATGGTCAGGGTGTAGCCGCCGGGCAGGGACTCGGTGGCGAGGTCGCCGTCCGCGTCGTAGGTTGCGGCGAAGGTCCCGGCGACGGAGTCGGTGCGGGAGGTCTCCACACCACGCGGGTCCTTGGCGCTGTCGTACGTGTAGGTGGTCGTCGAAGGCGCGGAGTCGGTGGTCTTCACCACGCGCCCGAGCGCGTCGTACTGCGTGGCCGCAGTGTTGCCGGCGCCGTCGTTGTAGGAGATCTCCCGTCCGAGCTGGTCGTAGGTGTGGGTGATGGTCTGGCCGTTCGCGGTGACCGTGGCTACATCACCGCTGTCGGCGTCGTAGGTCATGGACGTGTCCGGCACCGCGGTGCCCACCCCGCCGCTGACAGCGGTCAACTTCAACCGGCCCGCGGTGTCGTAGGTGATGGCCGTGGTTCGAGTGACAGAGTTCGCGGTCTCGGTGACCTTGGCGGTGTTGCCCCACCGGTCGTACTCGATGGTCTTGGTGGGCAGTTGGGTCGGGTTGGATCCGCCGCCGGTGATGTCGGAGGCCGGGCCGGTGGAGCAGACCAGGTCGGCCCACTCCGGCTTGCCGTTGCACGCGCCGGTTCCGGTGGCCGAGTAGTAGACGGTCACCGTGGCGCCCGCGTCCGAGCCGGACGACTTGGGCAGGGTGGTCTTGGTGACCCGGCCCTGCGAGTCGTACGACGTCGTGGTCTTCAGCGCCAGACCGGACGGGTCGGTGGTGCTGGCCGTGGGCAGGCCCTTGACCCAGTCGTATTCCGTCTTCGTGGTGCGCACGTCTCCGTCGGACGGATAGCCGTCCACGTACGCTCCCACCTTGGTGGTGGTGACCTGGTTGGTGACAGTGGCCGTGCCGTCGGTCGGGCGGCCCTCGTCATAGGTGTTGACCGTGTGCTGCCGGGCCGGCCACGCGGTTCCCGCGGCCAGGTCCGTGCCGCCGGAGCCGGCCGCAAGCGCCGAGGTGAGGGTCACCTGGTGCAGCGGGCTGTATTCGTCGGTCTCGCGCAGTCCGTCGGAGGAGTACACCGAGCGGGTGGACAACAAGTCGGCGCGGTCGGCCGAGGTCATCTGGTCGATGCTCAGCGCCACCTGCTCGGCCAGTCCGTCACCGCTGGTGGCCAGCGCCAATTCGCGGTTGCCGGCGGTCAGTTCACGCACCGTGTTGCCGAACTGGTCATACTCGGTGGCGGTGATGTGCCCGCCGGGCGTGGCGGTGTTGACCTCCCGTCCGGAGGCGTCGGTGTAGGTGACGGTTGCCCGCTCGTAGTCGGACGCGGCCAAGGCGCTGCCCGTGTTCGACGTCGGTACGGAGTCCGCCGGGAAGACGGCGGTCGCATCGGTCGGGACGTCGTCCTGGCCCCAGGTGGCCACGTCAGAGGTGCCCATGGCGTTGGGCGCCTTCGAACCCGTCAAGGGCACGTCGTAGACCACGCTGGTGGTTGCGGTCGTGCCGTCGGTGGTGCTCTTGGTACCTGCCGTCAGGTTCGGCCGGGAGGCCGACAGCAGCATCCCGGAACCCGCTGTGGCGGCGTTGCCCGCCGTGCCGTAGGCGAACGTCCAGGGAAGTTCACCGGGCGGGATGAGGGTGGTGACGCGTCCGGCACTGTCGTAGCTGTAGGCGGTCTTCAGCCCGGTCCGCGGGTCCCACTGTTCGCGCAGGCGGCCGGAGGTGTCGTAGGAGTACTGCGACACGACCGTAGCAGTCGCCGTGGAGGCGCCCGGGTCGGTGGCCCACTCCTTGATCTGTGCGACCTGCCCGGTGTAGTTGCCCAGCGCGCTGGACGTGGCGGAGGTGGAGGTCGCGTAGACGAACTCCAGCATCCGGCAGCCCTTCGTGGACGGCGCGCCCTCACAGTCCGAGGCCGAGGCCGCCGAAGTGGGGGCGATCACATACTTCGGCCGGGCGAGGATGGTGGTGCCGGAAGTGACCTTCTCCGGGACCACCTTGGTGATGGAGTTGTCGGTCGGCAGGAAGGTACTGGACACCTGCCACGTCGTCGCCGCCGAATCCACCTTCGCGAACGTGGTGGTGGTGCCCTCGTCGTCCTTCAGGGTGAAGGACGAGACCTGGGCCAGGTCATTTGTGGCGATGCCGGAGCTCTTCTTACTGGTCAGCGACTCAGCGCACCTTCGGTGCGCGCCGGGGGCGTGGTAAATCCCGTGGCGCGCTGGAGGTGCTTCTGTCTGCCCTGACGGCGCTGGTATCGGTCCGGGACGCTGGCAGAGTTCGTTCCGGCCGAAACCGATGCTTCTGTGATGCCGGTGAGCTCGCAGGTCAGCGTGGTGCTGGGGGCCGACCACGGGAACCGTGGAGTGTTGCTGTGAGCACGTGCGTCAGAATTCCTGATTCGCCCTGGCCCTCCCGGAACGGCGTAACCGGCCGTCCGGCGAGGGAGGGGGCAAGACCGTGGACGTGCTGCACGAACGCTGTGCCGGCCTCGACATCAGCAAGAAGGACGCCAAAGCGTGCGTCCGCACCCCGAGTTCGAAGCGGCGGGGGTCCTTCACGACCGAGACCACGACGTGGGGATCGACGACGAACGCGGTCCTGGAACTGCGGGACCATCTGCTCGCCGCACGGGTCACGCTGGTGGTGATCGAGGCGACCTCGGACTACTGGAAACCGTTCTACTACGTGCTGACCGAGGGCCTGAACGTGATCCTGGTCAACGCCCGGCAGGTCAAGAACCTGCCAGGCCGCAAGACCGACGTTTCCGACGCCGCCTGGCTGGCCCAGCTCGGCGCCCACGGACTGGTCCGCCCCTCCTTCGTGCCACCCCAACCGGTGCGCGAACTACGGGACCTGACCCGGGCCCGCACCCAGATGACCCGCGAGCGCGGACAGATCGTGCAGCGCCTGGAGAAACTGCTGGAGGACACCGGGATCAAACTGTCCGCGGTCGCCTCCGACATCATGGGCGTCTCCGGCCGCGCCATGCTGGAGGCGTTGACCTCCGGGGAACGCGACCCGCAGGTCCTCGCCCAGCTGGCCAGGCGCAAGCTCCGCAACAAGATCCCCGAGCTCACCGAGGCCCTGACCGGGCGCTTCCGCGCCCACCACGCGTTCCTGACCCGGCTGCACCTGGACCACTACGACCAGCTCACCGACGCGATCCGGCAGCTGGACCAGCGGATCGAGGAGGCGATGGCCCCCTTTCGTCCCGCACTCGACCTCCTGGACACCGTCCCCGGGATCAACCGGGCCGTCGCCGAGGTGATCATCGCGGAGACCGGCAGCGACATGAGCCGGTTCGCCTCCGCCAAGCACCTCGCCTCCTGGGCCGGGGTCTGCCCCGGCCACCACGAGTCCGCCGGCCGCACCAAGAACACCAGGGTCCGGCCCGGCAACCCGTATCTCAAAGGCGCCCTCGGCCTCGCCGCGTTCGGCGCCGTGAGGACCAAGGACACCTACCTGCAGGCCCGGTACAAACGCCTGACCGCCCGCCGCGGTCCGCTCCGGGCCCTGGTCGCCGTCGAGCACTCGATCATCACCGCAATCTGGCACATGCTCACCGACAACGTCCCCTACTGCGAACTCGGCGGCACCTACTTCGCCCGGCGCGACCCCGAACGCGCCACCCACCGCGCGATCAACGCGCTCAACCAGCTCGGCTACACCGTCACCCTCAACCCGCTGGAAGGCACAGCCTGACCGACCCGAGCCACGGCACCCGGCGCCACCACGGCCACCGGGCACCCAGCCCTGCCTACACCCACCCTGACCTGCTGCTATTTACGCGTCAGAGTCATGTCCTCGGAGCCGGGCTCGGACTTCCAGCCGCTGGAGCTGGTGGCGGTGAACCCGGTCTCGTCGCCATCCACGTCCACCAGGGCCACCGAGGCGGATGAGGTCTTACGGATGTCCACCCAGTCGGAGTCGGTGATCTCCGCTACCGTGCCGGAGGTCCACTGGGGGCCGAAGATCGCTACCTGGCCCTCGGCATCCGACCCGGCGGTCGGACGGCGCGAGGACGCGGTACGCGACACCGACAGGCCGAAACCGGAGACGTCCGTGCCGGACAGGGTGAAGTCACCGGTCAGCGCGTTCACCGAGCCGGGGCCGACGCTCGCGCTCGGCGCGGTGCCGGCGTTGCGGTCCACCGTGATGGTGTGCGGCTGGGAGTAGGCCGTCGTCGTACCGTCAGTGAAGGCGGCCCGGATGTCGAGGGAACCATCCTGCGACAGGGAGTTGGTGACACTCCACGTCAGCGCCGCGGGCGAGCCGCCCGACAACACGACCGGCCAGGCCGAAATCGCCGAACCGTCCGAGGACTTGGTGACATCCGCGACCGGGACGCTGGTCCACGAGTCGGTCTCGCCACGCCGGTACTGGTAGGTCACACCGGTGTACGTGCTCTTGCCCGTCGAGGTCAGGCTGACCCGGCGGGCGGCGCTGTCGCCCGCGCCCGGGGTGAGCAGGCCCGCGCCGTCGCCGACACCGAACGCGTAGGTGGTGGTGGCCGTGGACAGGTTGCCGCCGGAGTCGACGGTCTTGGCGTACAGCTTGTGCCAGTCCTCACCCGGCTTGATCGTGATCGTCAGCGGGTCGCCGCCGTTGCCGTCGGCGGTGTCGTAGACCCGGTTCGGCACCGAGGAGTCGTCCAGGCCCCAGTAGAAGCCCATGCCGTCGGTCGAGGACGTGTCCAGGGTGCAGGTCGCGCCCGCCTCAGCCTTGACCGTCCAGGTGTCGGCCGTGTACGGGTCGCAGGAGATGGTCGGAGCGGCGGGCTTGGCGACGTTCGGCACGAAGTAGATGTACGAGGACCAGGCCCCGTAGTCCGTGCCGTCGTAGCCGCGCACCCGCATCCGCAGGTGCGCGCCGGCCAGCTGGCTCGCACTCGGAATGGTCAGCTTCGCGGTGCCGCCGGAGGCCACCGAGGCCGAGGTGCCGGTGTAGGAGTACGAGGTCTCACCGCTGTACGACGGGTCGTTCGTGATCTCGAACTGGCCCTTGACCGTGGAGCCGTCCGCGTCCGTCACCTTCGCCGACACCGTCGGCGTGTACGTCGTCACGTACCGCTTGCCGCTGTAGGCGTTGACCGAACTCGGCGAGATCGCCAGCGAACTCGTGGTCGCGTACGAGTTGTAGGTCACGACCAGCTTCGGCGCGTAGCCCGAGGTCGTGTAGTTCGCGGAACGGAAGCGCCGCCACGTAGTGGAGTCACTCTCACTGTCGGCGCGTACCTGGAGGCCGTAGTTGGTCGAGCCGTCCGCCCACGCCTGCGTGATCGTCTGGAGGTTCCAGTTCGACCAAGCCGCCGCGCAGCCGGTGTAGCCCCAGTGGCCGGTGTTGGAGGCCATGCCCGTGGTGGTGGTCGACGGCTGCGCGCCCCAGGTGATCGACGACGAGGACCAAGTGGAGGTGATCCGCTTCGCCACGGTGGCGGCTCCGGAGGTGGAGCAGGTCGCCGAGTAGTAGTTGTACAGCGACATGGTGGCCGCGGTGATGTGCTTGCCGGCGAACTTCGACACATCGAACTTCAGGTACGACCGTGCCGTGTCCGTGCCGCCGTCGTAGGTACCCGACTTCAACTCCTGCGAGGAGACCTGCGAGTCGGTGTAGTCCGGGTTCTGCACCCAGGTGTCCGTGGTCACCGCGAGCGTCGAGGTCGGGTCGACCGTCACCGGGTACGTCGCGGTGGCCAGAAAGTCCTCGTCCGGGGTCAGGACGAGGGTCTGCGCGCCGTCCGGCGCGGTCTCGATTTTCGTGGAGACCTGCTCCCGGTGCGCGGACTCACCCGACGCCTCGTCCTTCGAGGCGTCCCACATCATCGGAGCCGGCGCCTCAGCGACCAGGTCACCGTCGCTGTTCTTCAGCAGCAGGTGACCGGAGTCGGCCTGGGACAGCTTCAGCCCGTCCAGGTTGAGCGGGATCCGGTACGACACGGCATCATCGTCGGGCTGCTGAGTGAGCTTCAGGTTCTCGGAGAAGCCCTGGGCGAGCGCGGTGACGGACAGGGTCTGACCGCTGCCGAGATCGTAGGAGGCGGTGCTGTCCTTGACGGTCGGGGTCGGGAGCTTGTCCGCCCAGCCCAGCCCGAAGGACTCGCTGCCCTTGGCCACCGACGCCAGTTGCGTGTCTCCACCGTCGGAGACGGCGACGTCAGCCGCCGCCACAGCCGGGGTGAGATCCGCGCCGGTGTCGGACAGCGAGGTGTCGATGTCCTTCCAGACACCGTCCTGCTTCACCCGCACCGGACCCGCGTACGCCTCCGTCTCCAGCTCCCCACTGGGCAACGCGTACGTCGTGGAATCCGTCGTCCGGGCCGACAGGACCTCAATCTTGCGGTCCTGCAGACGAGCCATCAACACCGCTGACGCCTCGTCCTGCGCCTCCGCGGGCCCTGACGCCTTACTCGTGTCAGACGATGCGGAAACGGATGACGTGGTGGTCAGGCTTTCGGCGAACGCGAGCCCGCTGTCCTCGGCCACCAGGGCAGTCTCGGCGGCCATGACCATCACCACACCGATGGCGATCTGCCGCAACCGTCGGGACTGGCGTATCCGACCTATTCGCGATCTGCCATGGGCCACGGGTCTGTGACGCACGATCAGCTCCCTCCCTTGAAACTCCGCGACACGCGGAGCTAACAGAAACGAGCCGATCTTCACAAAGGGCAACACCCGGCAGCCGCCCGACCAATCGGGAAGTGCAAATTAAACCCAAGAGAAACCCGGAAACAGGTAAAATGATTGCGGTCTCCGGCTATCTAAAAGATCTTCATTGTTCGCTTTGTGCGCTTCGCGACTATTAGGGATTCCGTAAGTGCCAGGTAAGAGGAGTCCGTGGGGATGCTCAAAACTTTTCCAAGAAGTGAAGGAAAAAGTGGATCAACTATGAAGAATCCGGCGAGGCCCTGCTGGCGGATGCCCCGTGTTCGGCTGCGTGCTGGCACACCTGCACTGATCGCCCCCACCCTCGGCCGTCACGGGCGCCGAGTTGACCCGGCCATGACCGGGCGACGGCCATGATCTTCTCGTCGAGACCGGCCAATTGGAACGGCGGAACGAGCCAGGCGTTGCCTCCGTGGCAACACGTGCTGTGGTTTCCTGAGTTCGGGGTCGAGCGGGTTGGGGATTGCGGTCCCGTCGTGGGCGGCGGGCCGTCAGGTCCGTCAGGGCCAGTGATTCATGGCTTCGGGGCTGGCGGGGCGAGTCCCGTAGTCATGCGCCTGGAGCGGTGCAATGTCCGCCAGCCCAGGGTGCGTTCGCTGGCTCGCCGCCTGTACCCGCTCTGCCCCAAAGGGGTGGGACCGGCTTCGGTTGCCACATCACCGCCATCGACCACGACGCCCGGCTGGGCTCGATGGGTACGTCGTCCAATGTCCGCCGGGCCCGGCGGGTTCAGAATTCTGCCCTGACGCTGGACAGCCGAGCGGAGATTGGGCTGGCCCATGGATAGGTGTCGCCTTACCCATGACCAGGAAACGCGCCGCTCGCGAGCCGTGCTCGACCTCGTGAGCCGCAGAATCCACTCTGAAATGGCGACGTGCCGAGCCCGTGACCAGGTGCGATGGGCGGGAGTAAATGGTCTGTCAGCGCTCCTGGGAGTCCTGTTCCTTGAGCGCCCTGGCCTCGCTCTTGAAGATCCGGGTCGCCTTGCCCGCCGAACGCGTCAGCTCCGGCAGCTTCTTGATCCCCAGGACGACCACAACGACGAGGAGGATCACGGCCAGTTCGCTCAAGCCGAACATCAGGTCTGCTTTCTCCCGGGGGCGGGGCCGCTACGGCGTACCGGCCACACGCTTCAATCTACAGTGCTGTAGAAGTCTCTCCTGAGGTGTGATCTCTCAACAACCCCGCCTTCCAGTCCGGTTGGCCGGGTCGAGAGCCTGCGCGAAGGAGCGGAGACAGCAGGATGCCGGACCAACACGACCACGCAACCGAGACGGCACCGCGATCAGCCCGTCAGGAGCTGGCGCGCCGCTGCCAGTCCGTCACCGAGGCCCGCTGGTTCGCCCTCACCGTCTTCGCCGTCATCGTCGCCAACGCCGCTCTGCTGGGCATCGAGACGTACCCGGGTCTGGTCGCCGAATGGCGTCACTGGTTATGGCTCGCCGAGCACGCCTGCCTGGCCGCGTTCACCGTCGAGATCCTGCTCCGCCTGGCCGCCCACGCCGACCGCCCACGGGACTTCGTCAAGGACCCCTGGAACCTCTTCGACCTTGCCGTCGTCCTGTGTGCCTTCCTGCCCGTCGTGCGCGAGAACACTACGGTGCTACGGCTGTTGCGCCTGGCCCGCGTCCTGCGTACCGCCCGCTTCCTGCCGCAGCTGCGGGTGGTGCTGGTCGCCGTTGCCCGTAGCCTGCCCGGCACACTGAGCTTCCTGCTCGTCGGCGGGCTGGTGTTGTACGTCTACGCGATGGTCGGCTGGGTCTTCTTCGGCCGCCACGATCCCGAGCACTACGGCTCCATCGGCCGCGCGGTCCTCACCCTGTTCCTGCTGATGACCCTGGACGGCATCGGCGACGCCGTCCACGCCGGCCTGGAGATCTCGCGCTGGAGCCTGCTCTACTACGCCTCGTACGTGCTGCTGGCCTCCTTCGTCCTGGTCAACGTCCTGATCGGCGTGGTCCTCACATCCCTGGACGATGCCCGTGCAACGGAGCGGGACGAGCCGCAGCAGCAGGATGTGACGGCGTCGGAGGACGAGGGCAGCCGACTGCTGCTGGAACGCATTGCCGCGGCCCGCCGGGCACTGGACGACCTCGAACAGGACCTCATTCAGTCCGCGGTGCGGACCGCGGATGTGGGAGAGGTCACCGGCGGGAACGGCGACAGTTGCTATATTGCGCAATCATCCAGCCCGAGGGGTACGCCCTGACGTACGGGTTGGCTCTCTGCCGTCTCAACGTCGCGCCGGCGGTTGGTGTCGGCGACAGCGTAGGGAGTGGTGGATGAGTGACCCGTGGGGCGAGACATCCGGCCGTGCAGCCACGCGGGATCGCTCCACCGTGCTCCACCAACGCAGAGCGGACGGGGCATCGGCCCACCGACCGCCGGGCGGAAGGGCTGCCGCCCGCCAAGCCGCACGACCCAAGGGGCGCCAGTCCGGCCGACGGGCGAAACCCGTAGCCCGGCGCAAACGGCTGGCCCGCATAGCCCTGATCACCGCGTCGGCGCTGATCCTGGTCACCGCAGGGGCCGGAGCCTGGCTGTGGCAGCACCTGAACGGCAACATCAAGAGTGTCGCGATCGACGACGGCGCCGGTGGCAAGGAGAAGGCGGATGCCTTCGGCCGTACCCCGATCAACCTCCTGGTGATCGGCTCGGACGGCCGGAACAACGCGGCCGACTGCAAACTGGGCGGCGGCTGCGGCTCAGGGACTTCGACCGTCGGCCACAACGCGGACGTAGAGATGGTGGTGCACGTCTCCGCCGACCGCTCCAACGCCACCGTGATGAGCGTGCCGCGCGACACGATGACCCAGGTGCCCGCCTGCAAGGCCCCGGACAGCAGCCAGGCGACGGCCGGTTACTACGGCCAGATCAACAGCGCGCTCCAGTACGGCCCGGCGTGCCAGGTGACGACCGTGCACCAGCTCACCGGCATCACCATCGACCACTTCGTGATGCTCGACTTCGCCGGTGTGGTGAAGATGTCCGACGCGGTCGGCGGCGTCTCGGTCTGCGTCAGCGACAACGTCTACGACACCTACTCGCACCTGAAGCTCGCCAAGGGCACCCACACCCTCAAGGGCACCGCCGCGCTGGAGTTCGTCCGCTCCCGGCACGGCTTCGGCGACGGCAGCGACCTCGGCCGTACCGTGTCCCAGCACCTGTTCCTCAGCGCGATGATCCGCAAGTTCAAGAGCGCGGGCACGCTGGCCAACCCCGCCAAGGTGTACTCCCTGGCCGACGCCGCCACCAAGGCCCTGACCGTCGACACCGGACTGGGCAGCGTCGGCAAGCTCGTGGACCTGGCGACCGACCTGGACAAGGTCCCGTCCAAGCGGATGACCTTCACCACCATGCAGACCGGCGCCGACCCGGCCAACGCCGACCGGGTCGTCCCGGCGGCCGGTGCCAAGTCCCTGTTCGCGGCCATCGCGGGCGACCAGTCCCTGAGTTCGGGCAGCGGCAAGAAGAAAGCATCCTCCTCGCCCTCCACGACCGCGCCCGCCACGGTGCCGGCCGCCGAGGTCGCCGTAAAGGTGGAAAACGGCACCACCATCGGCGGACGCGCCTCCGTGATCGCCAACGCCCTCATCACCAAGGGCTTCAGCCCCGGCACCAGCACCGGCAACGCACCCGAACAGGCGGCGACCACCAAACTCACCTACGGCCCCGGCGAGAGGGACGAGGCCCGGACGGTGGCCTCCGCCCTCGGCCTGTCCGCCGCACACCTCACCCAGAGCAGCGCGAGCGGCCTGGCCCTCGTCATCGGCGCCGACTGGCCCACCGGCACGACGCTCTCGAGCGGTTCCTCGTCCGCCGCCCCCGCCGACACCCACGCGGCCGTCTCCAACGCCAACGTCTCGACCGCCGACCAGTCCAAGACCTGCGCCAAGGTCAGCCAGTACAAGACCGTGTCATTGAATGGTGTGGCGATGACTCCGACCCAGGCTTATGCGGCGGCGAGCGGCAAGAAGGACTCCGCGTCCTGACGCACGAAGGCAGACCTGGCCTGGACACGCGGGCGGTTACGCTGCGGCCATGGTGCGGGCGGTGGCGAAGAGTGATCTGACCGGGCGGGCGCGGTTGCGTGAGGCGGCGCTGGAGTTGTTCGCCGAGCACGGGTTCGAGGCGACCTCGACCCGGGCGGTGGCTGCCGCGGCCGGGCTCTCGCCGGCGCTGGTGACCCGGCATTTCGGTTCCAAGCAGGGGCTGCGGGCCGCAGTGGACGAGTACGTCCTGGACCGCATCGGGGAGCAACTCCGTGCCCTGGACCCGGAGAAGGGCGTGATGGCCTCGCTCGGCGAGATCTCCGCCCGGGTCTTCGGTTCGGACCCGGTCCTGCGCGGCTACCTGCGACAGGTCCTGCTGGAGGACAGCGAGGCGAGCGCGGCCCTCTTCGGGCGGCTCCTGTCCGGTGCCCGCGCGGAGGTGGAGCGGCTGTCCGGGGTCTACGGCGAGCAGGGCACGGACGAGGAGTGGGCACCCTTCCAGATGCTGTGCCTGATGCTCGGCCCGCTCCTCCTGGAACGGGTGATGCAGCCCAACCTGGACGAGCCGATGTTCGCCCCCCAGGCGCTGGCCCGCCGCAGCGCGGCCAACCAGCAGCTCCTGCTGCGGGGTTACTACGGCCACCTGGAGGGAGCGGACGGGGGATAGCCCCAGTGTGACGTGTACATGTGTTTACAAAAATGAACACATGGATACTTCCTCGCTCTCCTCGTCGGCACAGGCCCAGGCGCCCGGCCGTCCCACACAGCGCCTCGACTGGCTCGACAACCTCCGTATCGCCCTGACCGTCCTGGTGGTCGTCCACCATGCCGCCCAGCCCTACGGCCCGTCGGACTGGTGGTACGTCGAAGGCCAGCCGCGGACCGGCGCCCTGGCCACGCTGTCCGCGGTCGACGGCGCGTTCTTCATGAGCCTGTTCTTCTTCGCCTCCGCGGTCTTCGTCCCCAGCTCCTACGACCGTCGCGGCGCACGGGCCTTCCTGAAAAGCAGGCTGATCCGGCTCGGTATCCCGGTCGTGGTCGGCGCGCTGACGATCGTGCCGGGCCTGCTGTACGCGTACTACACCCACTACCGCGGCTATCCGCCGATCTCCTTCCCCCGCTACTTCACGGACGTCTACCTGGGCCTGGGCGACAAACCCGCCGACTGGACCGGCCCGTCCTGGCCGCACCTGCAGTTCGCGCACCTGTGGTTCATCCAGAACCTGCTGGCGTACTGCGTGTTGTACGTGCTGTGCCGTCAGGCGGCCCGTCTCGTCAGGCGCCGCCCGGACCGCGTGCGCTTCGAACTCCCGGCTCCGGGTCACCGGTCCCTGCTCCTGCTCACTTCCGTGATGGCCGCGGCCACCTTCGTCGTGCGCGTGCGCTATCCGCTGGACACCTGGGTCCCGTTCCTGGACTTCCTCCAGGTCGAGCCCGCCCGACTCCCGCAGTACGCGACCTTCTTCGTCCTTGGTGTAGTGGCCCACCGTCAGGGTTGGCTCGAACGGTTCGATGCGCGCACCGGCTGGGTGTGGCTGACCGGCGGCCTGCTCGGAGTGGCGGCCCTCTTCGCCGCCGGGGCCGACGCACCGTGCTTCGGCCCCGGCGGACTCAACGCCCCCGCCGCACTGTGGGCGGCGTACGAAAGCGCTCTGTGCGTGTCCCTGTGCGTCGGCCTGCTCACGCTCTTCCGTGAAGCCGTCACCGGCGGCGGACGGATCTCCCGGGAACTGGCGGCCGACTCGTACGCCGTCTACATCGTCCATCTACCGCTCGTGGTGACGGTGCAGTACTACCTGTCGGGGCGCGGTCTGTCTGCGGCAGGCGCATGGACGGCGGTATCCGGCGTCGCTCTACCGGCCGCCTTCTTGCTTGCCGCCGGTTTGCGTCGGCTACCGGGTTTCCGGCGGGTTCTGTGACGCCGATCGTGTCGTGCGTGGGGTGACCATCGCGGGGGCCTGGGCCTTGACCCAAGGCCGGGTAGTTAACGCATTTGTGCTGGTGGCAAGCGGGTTGGCGGCGGCTTTCGCGCGGGAGGGAACGTGGGCAGCGGAGCCTCGTTGGAGCAGGTAGTCCGCCAAGACTTCTGCCACGTACGGAGCTCCGTTGCCTGTAGGTCATTGTGCCCTGACGCCTGGTCTGACGACCGTGTCCCGCGAGTTCACGGTGGCCGGAGGGCGGTTCGCTCCCGGTCACTTGGGCGAGCTGACGCAGGTGCTGCCGTTCGATGTCGTCGACGCCGTTCTGGAAGAGACGTTGACTGTGCAACGGCGACTACGGGACCTGCCCTTTCGGGTGGGCGTCTACTTTGTGCTCGCTATGTGCCTGTTCCCGGAGGTCGGCTACCGGTTGGTATGGCAGAAGCTGACCGCAGCGCTGGAGATCGCGTGGCCGTCCGCGAAGGCCCTGCGCGACCTGCGCCGCCGGGTCGGTGCCGCGCCGATGCGGCATCTTTTCGACGTCGTGGCCGGGCCGCTGGCTCGGCCGACGACGCGCGGTGTTCGCTTCGGGCCGTTTCGCACGGTCTCCTTCGACGGCTGCAGTTCTATCAAGGTCCCTGAGAGCGACAGGAATGTGGACTGGTTCGGACCGCAGAGCCGCGGTGGCTACCCGATGGTGGAGCTGATGACTCTCGTGGAGACCGGCACTCGCGCCCTGATCGGTGCGGTGTTCGGCCCCACCAGCGTCGGAGAGACCGACTATGCCCGTCGGCTGTTGCACCACCTCCGCCCCGACATGCTGGTCTTATGGGACAAGGGCTTCGACGCCAACGCCTTCCTGGCCAACGTTGCCGGCACCGGCGCCCAGTTCCTGGGCCGGATCCGCGCCAACCGGCGCACCCCGGTCCTGGCCTGCCTCGGCGACGGCTCCTACCTGTCCGTCCTGGGCACCCTCCCGGTTCGTATCGTCGAAGCAGAGATCATCGTGACCTGCAAGGACGGCACCTCGTTCACCGGCTTCTACCGGCTGGCCACCACCTTGACCGATGCCCGCCGCTACCCGGCCCCGACCCTGGTCGCCCTTTACCACCAGCGGTGGGAGCACGAGTCCGCATATTTCGCGCTGCGGAACACCCTCTGGCAGGGCCGGGTGCTGCGCTCGGGCGACCCTCTCGGCGTCGAGCAGGAGATGTGGGCCATGCTCACCCTCTACCAGGCCCTGCAGACGGTCATGGTGGAGGCCGCCGAGTCCCGTCCCGGTACCGACCCGGACCGCTGCGGCTTCACCATCGCCCTCCACACCGCCAGGGATCTGGTCGTCCAGGCCGCAGGCATCACCAGCGGTGCGACCGGAGTCGTCGGCCGGCGGATCCTGGCCGGGCTCCTGCCGCCCAGGCGGCCCCGCGTCAGCAACCGCAAGGTCAAGTCGCCGATCTCCCGCTACCACGACCGCAAAGACGACGGCCGCCCGGACACCAGCCGCACCGTCACCAGCCTGGCCATCTCCATCCTCGCGCCAGAGCCTGACCTGCCCGCCACCTCGCGCGACGACCGCCACACCCCACCGGACGACCGCCGCAGGAACCGCGTCCTTGACCTCCTCGACGCAGAACCCGACCGCCACTGGCACCCGCGAGACCTCGCCCGCCACCTCGGCGACGTCACCCTGGGCGCCATGCGCCGACAGCTCGACCGATGGGCCCGCCAAGGACTCATCAACAAAACCGGACCCGCCACCTACACCAGCCAGGACGCCCCATTGCCACCAGCATAAATGCGTTAACTACCCGGCCTTGGGCCAAGGCCCCGGAAGACCTACACCAACTTCCGGTTCTCCGAGACGTCGTCCTGGTGGACTACCTACCGGCGAACCTACGTCTACTCGTCGAAGATCTACTGGGGATACTGACCCCCGGTACATTCCAGGCCGCCGGGGCCGCTCAGAAGCGGCCCGGGCAGCCGCCCTGACTTCCCGAACACCTCTCAACAGTGAAAACCAAGGAGCAATAAGCATGTCCCAGTCCCGCGTCGGCGTCCTGGTGATGTCGATCGGCGTCGCACTCACAGCGGCCGGAGCAGCGATGTACGTTCTTCCAGGCCCGGGCCTTCCTGTCCTGCTGCTGGGCCTCGCCGCTGTCGTCGCAGGAGCGGCCGTATGGTTCATCGGCCGCAACTCCGCAAGCTGAACGCTGATCGGCCGTCATAAAGCGCACCGATTTCCCTTTTCGGTATCCGCCCGGGCTGCAACATCCCTGGCCGATTGAATACTTGTGAGGTGGGGAAATGCCGAAGCATCGGCTGTCCAGAAAGAGCCGCTACATCGCCCTGGCGACGACCGGCATTGTCGTCGTGTCCGGCGCCGGGATCGCGGCGCAGACCTCGATGGCCGCCACAACGTGGCCCGCGCAGAGGACCTTCACCGGCCGGGCCTTCGACGCCTGCACGGCGCCCTCTCTCACCGCGATGAAGGCGTGGAAGAAGGACGCCTACTACAGCGGCGTCGCCGTCTACATCGGCGGCAAGAACCGGGGTTGCGCCCAGCCCAACCTCACCAAGTCCTGGGTGAAGTCGGTCGACACCCTCGGCTGGCGGATCATCCCCTTGTACGTCGGCGCACAGCCACCCTGCCAGAAGAGCCTCAACAAGGAGAGGTTCACCGCGACCACCGCCACCTCGGTAGGCGCTGCCAATGCCAACGACGCGGTAGCCAAGGCGTCGGCGCTCGGCATGAAGCCCGGCAGTCCGATCTACCTCAACATGGAGTCGCACGACATCGCCGACAAGGCATGCAACGACGCCACCCTCACCTACGTGCGGTCCTTCACCAAAACCCTGCGCGCCAAGACCTACCGCGCGGGCCTCTACGGCTTCAGCAGCTCCAGTGCCAAGGCGATCGCCACCGCCAAGAACCGCACGGACCTGCCCGGCAACCTCTGGTACGCCCTGTGGAACGGCCAGGAGACCACCACCAAGGACTGGCCCTGGGACCCGAAGCTGTACACCGACCACAGCCGGGGCCACCAGTACAAGGCCAACAGCAAGGAGACCCGCGGCGGCTACACCATCAACGTCGACCGCAATGCCTGGGACGCCCCGGTCGCGTTCATCGGCTGACTTGCGTGCCGCCGTGCAGCGCCGCCGGCCATGTGGACTCGACTGGCCCCGTCGCCCCTGGTGACGGTTTCGAGGTGACGCCTGGCGGGCCTTGGCCTCCAGTCCGACACATGACCGGCGCCGCACGTCCCCGCCGTTCGTCTGGGTTTAGCGCCCTGTGCTGGCCCTGTTGTCCGGCGCGGCTTGGTCATCGCAACAGCCCTCAGGGGGCTGGGCATTGGAACGCTCCTGGAACCCGAGCCGGGTGGTCGGGGCCGCGCCAAGGCGAGAAAGTCGCCTGCCCGCTTCGGCTGACTCATACACCACCGACGCCTCGCCCGCGACTACGAACGCCGTGAGGTGGGTGAAGCTGTGCTCGACGGGTGCCGGCACGGCCTCCAGCGCCGTGCTCGATACTTCTGGCCTCGCGTAAGGGACCAGTTCCGGGCAGCCCTGTGATCGCAGGTGTGACGTCCCGGCATCGGACTAGGTCAGCGACACAGCGGCCGTCAAGCAGCCTGCTCATACGGTGCCCTTCCTCTCCGGCGCCTCCGTCAGGTCAGTGCGCGGGCGGAACGGACGCCTCGACCTCGACGGTCTCCGTCTTACGGCCTTCTGCGTCCGTGCTGGCGGACCGCTTCTCCCCGGCCCGGGGACCGGCTAAGGGCGCCTGGGGCGCACCGGACTGCGCGATCTTGACCGCGTCTTGACCATGAGGGTCTTGCCGTCTGCGTCCTTGACCACCTTGCCGTCCGCCCCGATCAGCGGCAGCTCTTCGGGCATCTTGGACCGAACCTCGGCCTTCCCGACTTCATGGCTGTCGCTGCTCACCGGATCTGCCGCCTCTCTCATTTCAGGCCACCACGGGATGGCCCCCGTATGGGCAAGTATGGCTTTCGGTCATCCTGTTGAAGCCTCGTGCGGCATCTCGTGACTGGGTTGGCCTTGTCCACATCCTGTGGGCGGTGGGAGGTGGTCGGCAGGTCCCGCGGCGCTGATCGATGCAACTGGCGCCCGGGCGCTCATCGTCTGGGCGTCCATGCCGCGCGTGAAGAACGGCGGGATGCCGTGGTGGTACAGCCCCGGGGACCGGTGGGACCCGTGCAACGGCTTGAGCGCCCTGCTGGTGATCTTGAAGCACGTCCACCGTGGTGAGGGGGGCGTCAGGATTGCATCAAGAGCGTGTCTGTCCCAGTACCGGGGTGGGTGCGGCAGCGGGATTCCTGCCTTGTCGACCGTCTTGTCGCGTCGATCCCCGTACGGGCGGCCCCTTGGGCAAGGGGCTGCTCCTCGCTCCCGTGAGGTGGTGGACCATGCGGATGCCGCTGCGTGGCCGGATCGCCCTGGTGGCTGCCCTGCCTGCCCCGCTCGTCGTCGCGCTCGCCCTGGCACCGTTCCGTACGCACATGACGTCCGCGAACCTGGCCCTGATCCTCGTCGTGGTCGTCGTGGCGGTCGCGGCCCTGGGCAGCCGGGCCGCCGGGGTGCTGGCCGCGCTGTCGGCCGCGGCCTGGTTCGACTTCTTCCTCACCCGCCCCTACCAGCGGTTCACCATCTCGCACGGCGACGACATCACCACCACGCTGCTGCTGTTGGCAGTAGGCGTGGCCGTTTCCCAACTGGCCGCCCACGCCCGTACGTTGAAGCTGGTCACCGTCACCGACGCGGCTCTCCTGGCACGGATCCACGACACGGCGAGCCTGGTCCAGGCAGGGGCCTCGTATGCCGTGGTCGATCATGTGTCCCAGCAGCTCGTCGAGATCCTGGGACTGCGCAGCTGCCGTTTCGAGCTCGGGACGCTGCTCGGACGGCACCCTCGCCTGGAACAGGACGGCTCGGTGAGCGTCGGCCGGGCGTCCTGGAATCTGGAGAAGGACGGCTGGCCCGGCGAGGAGATCGAACTGCGGGCCTCGGTGGGCGGCCGGTACCTCGGCCGGTTCATGCTGGTGCCGGAACCCGGCGCGGCACTGCCGCCCCTGCAGACACGCCTGGTCGCCGTGAGCCTGGCCGATCACGCCGGTTCGGCGCTGGACACCGCGGGGCCGGTGCTCGACCGCTGACCCGACAGGTTTCAGGCGCCCGGCGTGCAGTTCAACGTGCCGGTCTTCCCCAGGAGTTCGTGCAACAGGTGGCAGGCGGTGATGACGCCGAGGAGGTGCGTGCCGTCCTTGGTCTTCTCCGCGACCGCCACCAGGACACTGCGCACCTGCGCCATCGGCGCGGCGACCTCCGGGGCGGTGTCGTCCGGGTCGGCGATCGGCGGCGGGGCCGCCGTCTTGGAGAGACAGTCGCCGACGCGGCAGCCGGCCGGCGCCTGGCACAGCCGGTCGGCGTGCTGCTCGTCGACCACCGCGCCGAGCGTGGGGTCCTCGATGACGTAGGCGGGAACCGGCACTTTGATCATCTGGGAGGCCGGCAGGATGGCCTTCGGCTCCCCGCACGTGTCGAGGACGAGCAGCCCGGGCAGCTTGTGCTCGGCCATCAGCCGGGCCGTGTCCAGGCCATTGCTGTCGACGCTCACCGACTCGTCGTCTGCCTCACAACGCCCCTGCGCCCAGCGTCGTGCGCATCGCGGCCGGCCTGTACGTGCGGTGGACGCGGGCCGGCCGCCCCACCAGCATCGAAGACGTCGAGGCGCGCGCCGAGGCGGAGTGACGGCGTGATGCGTACGGCACCGCGGCCGGTAGCCTGCAGCCTGCTGGGGAACGGGTAGGCGTCACGGGCGAGGTGGTCGAAACGCTGCTGCGCCGCGCCGCCTTGTTGTCCCAGTTCCTGCGGATCGGGTATGTACGTGACCCGCAGGAGCAGGAGACGTGGCCGCCCCCGGGCCTCTCCGGTTGTCCGCGAAGGCGGCGTACGCTCCTGATCCGTATGTGATCAGTGCCGGCGCTCGGAGCGGGCCGTCGGCTGTCGGCCGGGGGCGGACAACCTCAAGCAATGCTGACCAGGTCGGGAGCCCGGGGCTCGCGCAACATCTGGCGCGACCGCTTCGATGTGTCCTTGGGCCCCGCCGAACTCACCCACGTGTGACGGCTGTTCTCGGCGTCGCTGGTCCCCGGCCCGCCCCTTTCACGGCGCGCCCTCGTAAGGCCGTTGCGAAGATGCCCGGGTTGACCTGCGGACGAAGCATGACCGGCTATCGATGAATCGCGCGGATGCCGGGAACCCCGATCCGCGGCTGGGCCTGTGCCTTCTCACACGAAGAGCGAGGCTGCCGTGGTGAGGGCCACGAGGAGAATCAGAACGGGGCCGAGCGGCAGGCCGTGGTCGCGTGGCTTTAACGCTCTGAGGCGGCCCCGCTTCTCCGGCTTGCGCTGGCTCCGACCAGAACGGACAGGCCCAGTTCCAGTCCGAAGCGGCCCCACCACTCGCCAGGTCCGACGGCGCACAGTGGGGCCAGGTCGGGCCGGAGTCGAACGCGCTCGTGGGTCCACGGCGGGCCGATTCTGGTGGGGCCGACTGCGCCGTTAAAGCCAGTCGCGCGGTGAGCTGCGGCCGGTGGGGCGCAGGTCCGGGTGGAGGCGCAGCGCGGTGACCTCCTCGACCATGCGGACGTACGACGGACGCAGCCGCAGGCGTCGCTCGAGTCGCGGCTCGCCCAGGCCCGTCAGGTGCCAGGCGCTGCCGTCCGACCGGCGTATCTCCACGCTGCCCTCATCGGTGTACTGGGCTGCCGCCAGCCGTTCCCAGGGGACGTGCCGTACCGTCCAGGCCCCGGCCAGCCACAGGCCGGTTCTGTCCGCGGTGACGCGCCAGTTGAGGAGGACGGCCACCAGGTTGATCCACATGAGCAGCCCGAGCAGGGGCAGGATCTCCCAGCCGAAGCCGTCGGTCATAAGGGAATGCGTGAAGTAGGCGATGCCGGCTGCCACGCCTGCGGTGAGTGCCACTCCCGCGGAGCGGGCCACGGAGCCGGGTCCCCAGCGCAGCAGGTGGCTGGTGGGTGTCAGCGTGGCGGCGATCCGGTCCGTCTGGGCCCGGTGGCGTGACTCCGTGGTGTCGGAGAGGGCTGTCGTGAGGGTATGGGGCGCCGGCAGTGGGCCCTTGCTGGTTCGGGGGAGTCGGACCGGGCTGGCGGTACGGGTCACGATCGGGTGCCCGTCCCGGTCTGTCGTGACAAGGGCCAGTTCACCGCCCTCGTGCAGAGCGCCGAGTATGACCGCTTCGTGCAAGCGCGTGTCGACGACAGTGAGTTCCGCCTCCTCGTCGTCGTATTCGGTGCGGCTCGCGGGCTGGGCACCGTCCGGGAGAGCCGCTGTGAGCAGGCAGCTGAAGAGCGGGGCGCCTGAGCTGTCGTCGGCCGCGTAGACCCAGGTCCGACCTTCGTGATCGGTGCGTTCCAGCACGCGCAGGGCCGGCACCGGTGCGCGACGCAGCGCCGCGGCACGGCGGCGGGCGAGGACGCCCGCGGTGAGCAGGGACAGTCCCGGCAGTCCCGCGGCCAGGACCAGCAGTTGCCAGCCGAAGGCGTCGTACGGCTCGGCCACCAGGCGCTGCCACGAGCCGTCCTCCAGCACGGTCACTGTGCTGCCGACGCCGTAGTCCTCTGGGTAGAACGCGGCAACGGTGATGTGCCGTGCATCGTCGGTGCGCAGCCGTACCGACTCCTCGTCCTGGCTGATCACTTTCGCTGTGATGCGTACGGACCGGACCACGTGCTGCTCGTCCGCGCCGATCCCTCTCAGCCCCATGAGGACCGCACCGGCGGCCACAGCGCACAAGAGCAGCGCGGCGGCGATCGGGAGCTTTCCTCGCGCGAGCGGGCCGACGGGCCCTGGCAGCGGGTGCCGCACTCCAGCTGCCCGCTCCGTGAGCCGACGCTGCCTGGAGCGGGCGGCCAGTCGCTCGCGGGCCGCGGCCCAGCCCAAGGCGAGAGCCCCGATCACAGCGACGTTCGCGGCCAAGGACATCGAGTCGGCGCCCGGCAGCTCTCCCCATGCCACGATGGCCGCCAAGGCGGGCGCGGCGATCAGCGTGAGCTCCGGCAGCCGGGCGAGCCAGTACAAAAGGCCCACGGCCAGGCCCATCTGCACCATCCCGCCCCAGTCCGGCCCACACGGCACCGCATCACTGCACGGCGGTTCCGGCTCCACCGCGATGGCCCACACGACGGTGACCAGCAGCGCCAGCACGGACCACATCGGCCGCGCCCAGGGTGCGGGCCGGGTCCGCAGCCACTGGATGGCGTCAGCGGACGACCAGGCGGCCGTACCCGCAGGAACGGATCCCGACGCTATCGGGACGGGAGCTTCAGACACACGAGGATTATGCGGCACAGGCCACCCACGCCGACGGCCTGGGCGTGCACCATCCACCATGCTGACCAGGCCAGGACATTCGATCGCTGCGGCCTGCGCGCCGTCACCGCCCCCGCCAGCCCGCGGTTGTGGCCCGAGATCGGCAGCCGCCTCACCCGCCAGGAAGAGGTAGCAGGCCCAGCGGGCGGCGTCCGCCTCCACCGTCGCGGATTTCGGCTCCGTCCCGGCCTGTGCACACGCTGTGGGCGGCAGGAGGAAGTGGAGCGAACATCGGCCTGCGGCGGCGGGCCTGTTTCGCATCCGCCGGACCGAAAGAGTGGCGACTTGGGCGGCCGTCGCCTCCCTGAGGCAGCAGTTGGCGGACATGGGGTCTGAACGGCTGAGGCAGCGGCCGGGACTGTGCTGGTGGCCGTGGTGGCGCGTAGGGTGACGGCAGCTCACCTCGCCGCTCGGGGGTGGGTGGTGTGCCGGGAAGCCTGGTCGGCGACGTGTCAGTCCGCGTTCGAAAGGCTTGCTGTGCCGCTCATGCTCCCTCCACGCTCTCGTGCGGTCGTCCGGCTGCGGGGCAAGTTGACCGCCGGGGATGCTCGTCGTGTCCGGAGGCAACTCCTGAGAGCCGGGCCCCGGCGTCGTGGAAGTAGACCCCGGCAAGGTCACCTCTATGGCCCCCGAGACCTGCGCGCTGCTGCCGGTCCCTGCAGCCGGTCCCGTGTGCGGTTCGTCATCGCTCGGGCTTCGCCCCGCAGCGTGCGCGTTCTCCGGGAGCTGGGCGTGCACCGTCTGATGGACACACTGCTTCGTTCCGATTCGTAGCCTCGCCATGAGATAGGAGTTCGGCCATGTCACTCCGAAACGGACCCTCCTCCACACCTTCCCCCACGCCGCAGGAGTTGGTGATCCAGGAGGTCCTCGCCTGCTTCGATGTCTATGCTCGCGTCCGTGGGGCGCGTGACAGTGTCCTGGCCGCCTCCCGCGCCGACGCGCGGGAGGAAGAACGCGCCTTCAATGAACTGCGGCAGGCCATCACACGGCTCCGCGCCATCTCCGGGCCCGGGTGACACCAGACGGGGTTCAGGCTGTCGGCCCCTTCAGCCATCGCCGGCGTCTGGGGCTTGGCAGGGGTGAGGCGGTCAGGACTCGGTACTGGTCTGGAGGGTGGTGTCGTGGGAAGTGACCCCGCCGAGGCCCGTCAGGCTGCGTGTGCCCGCCGCTTCGGCAGTCGGTCTTCGTCCAGTTCAGTGTGCTGCGAGGCGGTTGTACCCGTAGTAGACGCCGAGTTGGCTTCCGCCTGCCTGGTTCTCGGCTGAGTCGGTCATCTCGGCGGAGAAGTCGTCCGCCGGCGCGGTTGCGTCGTAGGCGTGGCGTGCGGCGCCTTCATAGGTGGTGGCGAAGGGGAATTCGTCGCAGTCGAGGCTGGCTGTGCCGTAGTTGGGGATGCAGCCGCCGGTGCTTTTGATGGCGCGATCCGGCAAGACGGTCGCCCTCAGCCCGTCCTCAGAGAAGCCTCAGGGTTCCGCCAAGGAGAACCCGGTGGCAGGAACCATGATCGAGCTGTCCAACCTTGACTGACCGAACCGCCAGGTGACGCCGATCCATGTCGACTGACACCGCTGCGCAGGGGTTCGACCGGCCCGCTTCCTGGTCGGGTCCGACCAGGCGGGCACCAGCTCATGCCTGCCTTGTCAGGCACGCGTACTGCGCCCTGTATGCCCCGGCCCGGGAGGGCCGTTCGAATACAAGCCCGTCGTCGCCCACCGCGCGGACAACTGGCGGTTCCGGCCAATGCCACAGACCGAGAAACGGAGTTCCTGTGATCCACAAGAGCAAGTACCCGGATGTCCCCGACATCGACCGTCCCCTCCATGAACGCGTGCTCGGCGATGCTGCGCGGCGTGGCTCGCGGCCCGCCATGGTGGACGTGGCCAGCGGACGGACACTGACCTACGGCGAGTTGGCAGGGCTGGTCCGCAAGCTCGCGGCGGGTCTTGCCGCCGAAGGCATCGGCAAGGGGGATGTGGTCGCGCTGCACTCGCCGAACACGATCCTTTTCCCCGTGGTCCTTTACGCCGCCACCACCGCGGGCGGGACGGTGACCACGCTGTCGCCGTTGGCCACGCCGGCCGAGATCGCGAAACAACTGATCGACTCCGAGGCACGGCTGATGGTGAGCGTGTCGGTGCTGATCGAGACCGCGCGGGCGGCGGTCGGGGTGGTCAGGCGCATGACCGGCCGGGACATCGAGATCCTGGTCTGTGACAGTGCCGACGGTCACCGGCCGGTGCTGGGGCTGCTCAACGACGGCGAGGTGCCGGCGTTCGAGACTGATCCGGCCGTGGACGTCGCCGTGCTGCCCTATTCGAGTGGTACGACGGGTGTGCCCAAGGGAGTCATGCTGACCCACCGCAACCTGTGCACCAACCTCGATCAGGTGGACGCCCTGCATCGGGTCGGCGAGGGCGACCGGATCATCGCGATCCTGCCCTTCTTCCACATCTTCGGGCTGACCGCGCTGCTCAACAACGCACTGCTGCGCGGTGCGACCGTGTATGTGCACGCGCGGTTCGATCTCGACGTGTTCCTGAGCAGCCTGGAGCGCGACCGCATCACTCACGCGTACGTCGCCCCGCCGGTGATGCTGGCGCTGGCCAAGCACCCCGCGGTCGGACATCTGGACCTGTCACATCTGCGGCGGATCATCTGTGCCGCGGCGCCGCTGGACGCCGGGGTGCAGGCGGCAGCGGCCGCCCGGCTGGGCGTGGAGATCGGGCAGGGGTACGGCATGACGGAACTGTCCCCCGTCTCTCACCTCCATGCCGACGGCGATGTCGATGAGCCCGCCGCCTGTGTCGGTCGCCTGCTCCCGTCGACCGAGGCGCGGCTGGTCGACCCGGTCACCGGGCTGGACGTGGCGGCGGGCGAACCGGGTGAGGTGTGGATCCGGGGGCCGCAGGTGATGAAGGGCTACTTCGGCCGCCCGGAGGCCACCGACGCGACGGTGGACGCGGAGGGCTGGCTGCACACCGGTGACATCGGGCGGGTCGATGAGGACGGGAACTGGTTCATCGTCGACCGGGTCAAGGAACTCATCAAGTACAAGGGCTACCAGGTGGCGCCGGCCGAGCTGGAAGCGATTCTGGTGCAGCATTCCGGCATCGCGGATGCGGCCGTGATCGGCGTTTACGACGAGGAGGGCAACGAGATGCCCAAGGCGTTCGTGGTGCCGATGACGGGGGTGCCGATATCCGCCGCCGAGGTGATGGCCCACGTCGCGGGTCAGGTCGCCCCGTACAAGAGGATCCGCCGGGTCGAGTTCATCGAGGCGGTGCCGAAGGCGGCCTCCGGAAAGATCCTGCGGCGCCAGCTGAGGGACCGGGAGCCGGCGCGCTCCTGAGACGCAGGCCGTACCCGTCGGCCCGGCCCAGAGGGCTCACAACTCCCGCAATATGAAGGGATGTTGTAAAGTTTTCGTGTGGGCGGCGCGGTTTATCGGTTCGGGCAGTACGCGTTGGACGCGGACCGCCGTCGGCTCAGCCGCGGTGGACAGGTGGTCGATGTCGAGCCCCGGGCCTTCGAATTGCTGTGCCTCCTGGTCGAGCACCGCGACGGTGTCGTGTCTGAGGACGAACTGCGCGAGAGGATGGGGCGCGGACGCACGGTCAGTGAGGCCGAGCTCGCCGCCTGGCTGCGCACGGCTCGCCTCGCGATCGGTGACAGCGACACCGGGCAACAGCTCATTCGTACCGTGAGCCCGCACAGCCATCGGTTCGTCGCGAGTACGACAGTGCTCTCCAGTACGCCGCTTTCTCCTCCCGGCGCCGCACCCGTTACGGAGGCCGATCACGAGGTCATTCGCTTCTGCCGGTCGGTCGACGGCACCCGCATCGCCTACGCCCTCACCGGCGAAGGCCCGCCCCTGGTGAAGACCGCCAACTGGCTGACCCACCTCGACCTCGACCGGACCAACCCGATGTGGGCCCACTGGTTCGACGGCCTCACCCGTGGCCGTCAACTCGTCCGCTACGACGAGCGGGGCTGCGGGCTCTCCGAGTGGACGGTGCCCAGCTTCACCCTCGACGACCTGGTCGACGACCTCGATTCCGTGGTCGAGGCCGTTGGCCTGGACCGCTTCCCGCTGCTCGGCGTGTCACAGGGCGGTGCGGTGGCGGTCGCCTATGCCGCGCGCCGTCCCGAGCGGGTCAGCCATCTGATCCTCACCTCGGCCTACGCCCGGGGGCTGCAGATCCGCGCGGGCAGTGACGACGAGCGCGATGCCGCCGAGGTCGACCTCAACATCGCCCGCGCCGGATGGCGATCCCAGGACAGCAGCTTCCTGCGCTACGTCGCGGCCCAGTTCCTCGCCGACGCCACTCCCGCGGAATGGGACGCGTTCGCCGCCTACCAACGGCAGACGACCTCGTCCGCCAACGGTCTGCGCTTCCTGGAGGAGTTCGCCCGCATCGACGTTTCGGGCATCGCCCACCAGGTGACCTGCCCCACGCTGATCATCCACTCCCGTGACGACGCGCGCGTCCCCGTGACACAGGCTCTGGAGCTGGCCACGCTCATCCCCGACAGCCGGCTGATCCTGCTCGAAAGCCGCAACCACCTGTTCACCGCGGACGACCCCGCATGGCCCACCTTCCTCACCCACCTCTACAACTTCCTCTCCGAGTAGCCCGGCAGACGGAATGCCTGCGCTGACGAGAGGGCCCCGCGCGGCGCGTTGCACGGCCGTATCGGCGACTGCGTGCGGATGCCGGTCGCGCTCCGGTGGGTGTGGCGGTCGTACAGTCCGTGGCCGTGCCGGGAAGAGATGAGCGACGGGCGAGGGCCCACCGGCACAGCGTCGGCCGGTGGGCCCCTGTTGCCCGCCAGGTGACGGTTACTGCTGGATCTCGGTGACGTCGGATTCGGTCAGGATCTTGGGGTCGATCCCCATGTCCTGTGCGGCCTTGATCTCCTCGTCCGAGAACTTGCGGGCGACGACGATCTTGGTGGCGTCGAGGTGCGGGAAGGTGCGGCCCACGTAGCTGCCGGAGTTCAGCTTCAGGTTGGCGCTGGTGACCAGGGTGCCGTCGCCCCGGATCGGGACCAGCAGATGAGTGTCGGTCCACAGCGCGCCGGCATGGTCGGCGGGCACGGCGTACGACACGCTCACCGCCTTGTTCTCGAAGGTGGACACGCTGTAGCGCGAGGTGTACCCGAGTTCGAGGGACGCGCTCACCGTGGCTTCCGCGTAGGAGCTGGCCCCCATGCCGAAGGGCTTGGCCGACGCCTCCACGCCCGCGGTGACGCTGACGGAGATCCCGACGTTCTGCGAGAACTCCTGCCCCCTCTCCTCCGAGACGCCTTGCTGGATCTCCTCGAGGATTGTCCCGCTGCCCGAGCCTCGGTAGTCCACGTGGCGGACGAGATCGTACTGACGCTTGCGCTGGATCTTGTAGAAGGGTGAGTTGGCCACCTTCCACGCCTCGGTGCGCCCCTCGTCCTTGACCATGTGGTACGGCACGGTCACGGTCCGGTCGGTGACGATCGCCTGGGCCGGGGGCGGGTTGTAGGACGTCAGGGTCATCTCCGGGGCGTAGCCGGTCTTGTCGACGGCGGCCGGCAGGTCCAGCACCCAGGTCACGGCCGTCGGCGCGTGCGGCGTGTCGGGTCCGCAGCTGAAGGTGGCGGCCGGCAGGAGCAGATGCTCCTCGGTGTCGTCCGCCGGGAACAGCGGGGTCGTGACGGCCCAGAGGGCCTCCCCTGATCCATTTACCCGAAGCGGGAGCCGGCCGAGTTCGCCGCGGCGTACGTAGGCGCGTCCTTCGTGCACCTGCTTGACGCACACGAGGCCCAACTCAGAGACGCGGGGCTTGACAGCCCCAGCGCTCGTGTGCATGGTCACCACGTCTCCCAGGGCGACGTAGCCGGCGGGCGGGACGGGGCGCCAGATGTCGGCGTCGCGGGACGTCCAGGGGTCAAAACGGCCCACCTTCTGGAAGTCCACGGGCGGCCGGAGCAGGTCCTGGCCGGAGGAGAGGTCCTTGACCAGGAGCCCTCCGAACTCGCCGCCCGGCCACGTCGTCGAAGATGCATTGTTCGCGAAGACGGCGCCAAGGGCGCGCCATTGCTCGTCCCCCGCGGGGACTCCGGCCGGGAAGTACGGGTACGGGTTCGCGTGCCACTGCGTGGTGTAGGCGACCTCCAGGTCGCCGTATCGCTGAGTGATCATGTGTCTGGGTTCCCCCTGTGGTGTTCCGAAATGGCGTCCGTGAAGGCGTCGAACGGCTTCACGGACGCCCGTGGTCTTGCCGGGCCGGCACCGCGCCGGCCTGTGCGAACGGTGTGCGACTAGCCGATGACGATGTCGCAGTCGGCCCTGCCGTGGTCGGCGATGTCGGCGAAGTCCGCCTGGATGTTCGGGTCGTACGCCGCCGAGCTGATGGTGCGGGTCTTCTTGCCGGGCACGGCCTTGTCTCCGGTGGCGTGCGTGACGGTCGCCGCGTCCCACGTCAGATCACAGGTCCAGTGGAATGTGCGGACGAGGAGGTGCGAGTTGTGCCCGCTTCCGGTGATCGACCAGTTGCCGTCCGCGTTGACCACGAAGGAGACGCTTCCGCTGACGTCCCGGCTGCTGTCACTCGTGGCGAACGTGACCGACTGGCCGTCCGCCGAGACGACCTTGGTCGTGTCGTTGGCCTGCGCGGGCACCGTTCCCAGCAGCAGGGCACCCAGCCCCGCCCCCGAGGCGATCAGCAGCGCCAGCCCCCGTCGAGTCCGAATGGTGCCGGACGTCCTGGTGTTGTCGAGTCGCATCGACTGTCCCTTTTCTCTCGTGTTTCGCTCTTCGATGAAGGCCAGGCAGGGGTGCGATGTTCATCAAGAGCCCCTCGGCCTGGCGTAGTTCGAGCTTCGGCCCTGCATCGGTCCGGAGCTTGGGGGCGGTCTGAGGCTTCTCTGAGGGGGAGCTGAGGGTGCGCGTCCTCAGGTTGCGTGGCGAGCTGCTGAAGGGCGTTCCGAACGGGGCCTTCACGACGTGCGGGGAGGGGGAGAGCAGCAGGGGACGGCCCCGGTGCCCGAGCATCAGAGCGGTGAGGTGGCGGTCACCGATCTCGTCGGTCGCTACCGCGGGCAGCCGATTGCGCGGTCCGGCTCCGGCCGGCCACCCGCTTCGAGGTCACTCCGCCAGGAAGGCGTCGATGTGGGCGAGGAACTCGTCCCAGGCCGGTTCGAACGCGGTCAGCAGGTGACTACGGCTCTTGAGCACGACCAGCCGGCTGTCCGGAATGAGCGCGGCCAGTTCACCGGCCTGCGAGACAGGCACCCGCTCGTCGTCCCGCGAGTGGATGATCAACGTCGGGCACTGCACCCGGTGGGCGATGTCGGACACATCGATTCGGGCGAACTCCTCCAGGAAACGCACCCCGTTGGCGGGCGACGTCGTCTGCCGCTGGAAGGTGATGAACTCCTCCCACTCCTGCGGCGTGCCCTCGGGCAGGAACTGGGAGGCGAAGACCCGCAGGAACTTGGCGTCCTGGTGGAGCCACCCGACCCGGGCCAGATCCAGATCGAGAGCCGCCTCGTCGCGCTCCGCCCCGTTCTGGGCCCGGACCTGCCGTCCCCGGGCGTAGGCGCCGGCGAGGATCAACCGGCTGACCCGCTCGGGATGGCGTACGGCGTAGGCCACTGCCACCGCACCGCCCTGCGACACACCGAGCAAGGGGAAACGGTCGAGCCCCACGGCATCGACCACGGTTTCGAGATCGTCGACCCAGTCGTCGAACGTGAAGTCGGGCACCGTCCAGTCCGACAGGCCGCACCCCCGCTCGTCGTACCGGACCAGTCGGCGGCTGCGCGCGAGACCGCGCAGCCAGTGCGACCACACCGGCGTCGTCCACTCCAGGTCGAGGTGGCTCATCCAGTTGGCCGCCTTGAGCAAAGGCGGGCCCGACCCGACGGAGGCATAGGCGATCCGGGTGCCGTCGCCTGCCCGGCAGAACCGGATCGTCTGACGGTCGGCGCCGATGGGGGCAGGTGCCGGTGGCGGCTGGTCACTGTGCTCTTGACCGGATTCGGCCGAAGGGCCGCCTCCGACGGCCTCCGCCGGGGCCACGAACTGGTATCCCCGCCGGTGCACAGTGCGGATCACCTGCTGCAGGCTTCCGGTGTCCCCCACGGCCAGCCGAGCGGTCCGCAGCGCCGTGGTCAGGGCAGCCTCGCTGACGAACCGGTCACCCCACACCTCGTCCAGCAACTCGTTCTTGGTCACCACCCGGTCCCGGTGCGCGACCAGACGGCACAGAAGGTCCAGGGCCCGGGGCTCGACGTGAACCGACTCACCGGCTCGGCGGAGCTGATGCCGAGCCAGGTCCAGCTCGTATTCCCCGAAGCGATACTTGTCCCCCTCCACCTTTGCAGCGTACAACCCTCCTCCGTGGAGGTACACACACGCGAGCGCGCCATGACCGGACAAAAGATCAACTGCCTTGGTCGGTCGGCATATTGACCAGGGGGCAGCAACCTGCCGACCGGCTCGAAGAGGTGGTCCCGCGTGCCGCCATTGCTGCCGGCTCGGTCCGGAGGTCATCAAGGAAGCATCAAGTGGCAGGTCACAGGCCATACTTGACGAGGAGGGGCCAACCGGCCGTGGGATGGTTCGATGCGGGAAGGTGGCGTCCGGTGAGCAGCGCGGGCAAGGCACTGGGGAAGGCCGAGGTGCGACTCAAATGGGACCCGAGCCCCCTGGGGGAACCGCCTCGGCATCTCGACATCATCGCCGCGACCTACTCCGCGGACGACCTCTACGGGCGGCCGGTCTATGTCGTCCACTACGACAGCCGGTCACCCGACGGCACCATCAACATGTCCCGGCACAGCCGGACCGGGCTGGGCCTGGGATACGTCGAGGCCATGAGTCTGGAGTTCGACCGGCTGGCATCCGCCTACGGCCGGGTCGTGGTGGGGGTGGCCATCCATCAGGACCGCGGGCGCCGGACATTCGGCGACATCGCCAATGCCGGCGTACTGGTCGTCGAGGGATACAGGGAACTACTGGCAGACGACTTCGCCCGGGTCGCCGACTCGACCGCCACGACGGTCGCGGAGTTCACGAGGGACGGCTCCGGTGCCTGGGAGTTCCACGACATGATCCAGGGCTTCGACAGCGACCCGTCGGTCTTCACCTTGGAAATGGGCGGCGCCGAGCCGTCCAGACCGGACGACACTCCGGGCACGCGTCCGGCCGGGACGATGTGAGCCCGCGCGCGAGACGCGCGGCCTTGTCGCTCGGTATGTGGTGGGCGCTGCTCACCTCGGTCCTCTGGCTCCTGGGCAAGGCACTCGCAGAACCCGCCTCGCCGGGCCGGTGCGCGGCTTCGGCGGTCTTCCTCGTCGCTCTCGGGGAGGCCGGCGACTGGCTGCGTCGACGGTGGCGCTCCCGCCGGTTCCGATGACCCGGTGCGGTGGCCCGGCCTGCCCTTCGCGGCGGAATCCGGGCCGGCCTAGGTCGGCACGTGGAACGTCTCCGTGCGAGGCCCGGCGCTGGTGAAGTAGGCGGCCCGCGCCCGCTTGACGCATTCTCGGGTGGGTACAGTGCTCTGCGCCGTCGAGATTCAGGGGCGGGCGGAGCCGGGAGATGAGCCTTGTCTCAGGGGAACGGGATCGGGGTGCTCGCACCAGGTGAGGCGGAGGCGTTGGCGCATGCAGCCGGTAAGGCGTTGCTCGGCCCCGGGGATCAGGACGACACGGTCGGTCCACGTGGTGCAGTACTCCTCCACCGGCATCAGCAACCCGGCCGGTGCGCGACGCAGGGTGGACCGGCCTGAGTCTCTGATGTGGTTGGGGACGATGCGGGTCCGCAGCCGCTTGGCCTTGCCGAGCCAGAGGAGGCGCTGCCCGGGAGAGCTCTCATTCGCCGGCCCGCCGACGGTGGCCACCGCCTCTGGCGCGGCCCACCAGGCGTACAGGCCCGCGGTGATGGGCAGGGCTGCGACTGCGGCGCGCAGGTCATGTGGCTTGGCGTGCGGGTCGGCCGCCGCCTGCAGCACGGTTGCGTCGAGCATGGGCGCACCCTAGACGTGGCGGAGCCGATCCGTCACAGGTTCGGTCGCTGTCGACGTCCGGCCGGAGTCCTTGCTCAGGATGCGGCGCGCCCGGCGTTCCACGAGGACGGGGACGTAGGTCCGGATGGGAAAACCCTTGAAGAAGGAGCGGGCGATGTCGACGGCGATTTCGATCTCACTGGGCGTGCGGTTGTCGCTGTACGAGGTCTTGAGGTGGTCGGTGACGCGGTCGATGGCGACGTCCTCGTCGGGTTCGATCAGCATGACTCCCCTTGATGTCGGGGCTCGGTGAATTCCAGGGTGGGGCCCGCGACAGCGCCGTTGGACATTCCTCGGCGGGCCGGTTGCCCGCGTTGGCGGCACTGCCGCCGGGCACCAATATGGGACGGTAGCAGAATAGTTCGGTAGCCGATGTAATGCCGGGGTCATGTGCACGCAAATGACTCGCTCAGGACGGGAGTCGTTGCTCTGCCGAGCTCGCATGGGAGCGGGCCCGCCCGGAGGCCGTACGGTCACGGCCGAATGCCTGACGGCTCGAGGTCGGCACGGTGTGCTTCGGGGTGTCCATGGGGCAGCCATCCCCGGGAGCCTCGTCCGGTACAGGCGGCGGCCTGGTCAACTTGGCGCGAGGTCTGGGTACGGCGCTGCACCTCGGCGGCGGGACCTCGGCAGTCGCCGTCGGCTCGGCCTTCCCGGGGGCCGCATGGACCGGTTGCCGGGCGGGTGCGTACCCGGTGAGCTGGTATGCGGCCGCCGGGGCGCCCGACCCGTCAACGGTCGGTACGGGAGTCGTGGTCACCGCCGTGACCGCGACCGGGGCGGTTTTACTGCAGGCGTGCTGGCTGTCGGCAGTGGCGCCGCGTCAGGGCCGGCTGGGCGTCAGGGTGTTCCGCCGTAGTGGTGGGTAGGCCGGGCGGCCGGTGAGCAGCCGTTGGATGAGGAAGCCGAGTGCGAGGGTGGCGGCCCCGGCTGCCGCGTCGGTGACGAAGTGGTTGGCGGTGGCCAGGATGACGGTGAAGGTCGCCACCGGGTAGCAGGCGCCCAGTATGCGCACCCAGGTGCGGCGGGCGAGGAAGGCCAGGGTCAGGCCGGCCCAGGCGGACCACACGATGTGTACCGAGGGCATCGCGGCGTACTGGTTGGACAGCGACGCCACGTCGCCGGAAGCCCAGGAGCCCCAGGTGTGGTGGACGACGACCGTGTCGATGAACCCCTGCCCGGCCAGGAGGCGGGGCGGTGCGGTGGCACAGGAGGCGAAGCCGATCAGGGCCAGCAGGGTGGCTGTGTAGAGCGCTGTACGCACGGAGCGGTAGCGGCCGGGGTGCCGAACGTACAGCCACACCAGCACACCGATGGTCACGCTGAAGTGCAGGGTGGCGTAGTAGTAGTTCATCCCCACGATCAGCCAGCCGACCCCGTCGGCGACGTGGTTGACCGTGAGTTCGATGTCTACGTGCATTTGCTGCTCGGCGTGCAGGATGGCGTGGGCGCGGTGCAGGGCGGCGGTGCGGTGGGCGGGGACGGCATTGCGGGTGAGGGTGTAGGCCCAGTAGAGCAGCGCGGTACAGACCAGCTCCGTCCATAGGCGGGACCGGTCCAGAGGGCGCAGTCTCGCGGGCAGCAGCGGACCGACATGCCACTGGGCAGGGGTTTCGCCAGCGGCGGCGGGTGTGGCCTCGGACATCGTGGTCACACCCGTTCCCGGCCGGACGGGCCATCCATGATCGATGTCAGTGCGTTCTTCCGATCCTCGCCGGGCGGGTGGGGGACGTCGTCACCGCTGCGGGACCGGCGAGTGGTGAACAGATAAAGGAGCGAGCCGGTGAACAGCAGTAGGGAGACGTAGTCGTTCAGGCGCAGGCCCAGGAAGTGGTTGGCATGGTCGATGCGCAGGGCCTCGATCCAGGCCCGGCCCGTGGTGTAGGCGAGGACGTAGCAGGCGAACAGGCGTCCGCGGCGCAGGCGTTGGTGGTGCCGGGCGTCGAGCAGGAGCAGCAGCGCCATGACGGCGAGGTCCCACAGGGACTCGTACAGGAACGTCGGGTGGTACAGGGCGACGGTGGGGCTGTCGGCGGGGCGGTTGGCCGGGTCGATGTACAGCGCCCACGGCAGGTGCGTGGGGCGGCCGTACAGTTCCTGATTGAAGTAGTTGCCCCAGCGGCCGATCGCCTGCGCCAGCACCAGCCCTGGTGCGACGGCATCGGCGAAGTCGGGCAGCCGGATGCCGCGGCGGCGGCATCCGAGCCAGGCACCCACCGCCCCGAGGGCCACCGCGCCGGGAATGCCCAGGCCGCCGTCCCAGATGAACAGAGCGTGCAGAGGCTGCTTCCCGGCAGCGAAATACAACTCGGGGTCGGTGATCACGTGGTACAGACGGCCGCCGAGGATCCCGAAGGGCACCGCCCAGATCGCGATGTCGGCGATGTCCTCGCGGCGGCCTCCGCGGGCTTCCCAGCGGCGGCCGGTCAGCCATACGGCGGTGAAGATACCGGCCAGGATGCACAGCGCATACGCGCGGACCGGGATCAGCCCCAGGTGCCACACGCCTTGGGAAGGGCTGGGCAGGTAGGCGAGGTTCATGGGCTCGACCGTTCTCGCGTGCGTGGGCAACCGGCCGCCGGGCCGGGGAAGGATCTGGCTGAGAATACATCGGACACCGAAGTAATTGACGGGCGGGCATCCCGCCGGAGGAACAGGTGTACGCGGCTGTCCCGGCTACCCTTGCCGCATGTCCGCCCAGCCCCGCTCCGAACTCCCGCTGTCCCGGCCCGTCGCTGCGGCGTCTGACGCCCGGGTGCTGACCGAGGCGGTGACCCGGCTGCGTCGCGCGCTGCGGGCCTCGATCCGTACCGACTACCCGTGGGAAACCCTGCCCATGGCGCAGGTCGAACTGTTGCAGGTGCTGAGCGAGCACTCGCCGGCCCGGGTCAGTGAGCTGGCTACGCGCCAGCGTCTGGCACCCAGCACCGTCAGCGGGCTGATCGGTCAGATGATCACCGAGGGGCTGGTGGTCCGCGAGGTGGATCCCGGCGACCGTCGCGCCTCGGTCGTCACTCTCACCGACGCCGGCCGTGGGCAGCTCGCGGCGTGGACCGGTGCCCATGAACGCCGCATGGACGCGGCGCTCGCAGCTCTCGGCGCTGCCGATCGCGCTGCCCTTGGCGCCGCGCTGCCCGCCCTCTTCCAGCTCGCCGAGAACCTGGGCGAGCCGGGCGACGGCCCGCTGCCGGCCTGAAACACCGGATCAGGCTGTCGGCCGCAGAGGGCCGGAGGACCTGTGTGCACGAGCCTCTATCCTGTCGCGCAGGCCGCCCAACCCCCTCCTCCCCCCTATCGCAGCGGTGAGAACCGAGTCACCTCCTCGACCAACGAACTGAGGACGCCCTTCTCGACTCGATCCTCCTCAACCGTGTGTCCCTACAAGCTCTGCCGGCTGGGCTGCGTGGGCATCTCCGGCGGTGTGAGGAAGGCGCGGATCCTCTCGGCGATCGAGGGCCAGTCCCGACCGAACCACACCAGGTGCCCCTCGGCCTGACTCTCCACCAATTCCGCGCCGGGGATCGCCGAGGCGAGGGACTGTGCGTGGGCGAACGGCACCGCCGCATCCTTGCGGGAGGCGATCACCAGCGCGGGGCATCGGACCTGTGCTGCGAGGCGGGCCAGGGCAGCTGGGGTTCTCAGAACATCGAGGTCGTGCACGAAACCGCGCCCAGAGCGCATCCGGGAGAACAGAGCGATGAGTTCGGCCCGCTCCTCCGGTCGTAGAGCTGCCAGCGTGTCCTGGACAGGGAGGACTGTGAGGTCGCCCAGCAGCAGTCGCAGGCCCGTGTTGGGCGCGCGCCGTACCAAGGAGTGGAGGGTTGCCCATGTCACGGCCTCCATTCCGGCGCCGAAGACGAGGCGGGCGCCGACGCGCGTCCGGCGGTCGGGCCAGGGCAGCGGGCCGACCGCGCTCTGCAGGATCAAACGCTCCACCAACGCAGGGTGGCGGGCCGCCATGGCCACCGCGGTCGGCCCGCCGGCCGAGACACCGACCGCTGCGGCGACTGCGCTGATTCCCAGATGGGCGCACAACTCGGCCGTGACATCGGCGAATCCGGTCACCGAAGCCCCGGTCGTGACCGGCGTGCGGCCGTATCCGGGCCGCGACACGACCAGCAGCGAACAGCCGCCGCTGGCGAACACCTCCTCACCCAGGGCGAGTCCGGCGCGCATGTGACCGCCGTAGAAGACCACGACGGTGGCCGGGCCTCGCGGCTCGTACCGGAACTCGACTGCTCCGCGACTCAACTGTGCGACCCGGGTGGGGAGTTCACCGAAGGGGAGACCGAGGGGCGCTCTCACAGCAGTTCCTCGATCCGGCGCAGCTCCTTGCGGACCGTGTTCAGTTCTGTGCGCTCGCGGTCCAGGACCACGTAGAGGAAGAGCCCTTCGTGGGTGCGACGGATCAGAGGCCGGATGAGGTGGTACTCGGTGTCCAGAGTGATCAGGATGTCCTCCAGCCGGGTCGGTGCGTATCCGATCAGTTCCATGGCCGAGAGCTTGGCTCGTACGACATCCGTGTCGCCGCAGGCAGCCTGGTCCAGGTCGAGTCCGTCAGGATCGCCGAGGGCGCCGAGCGTCATGCGGCTGATGTAGTCGACGACCGCGGCGCCGCGCGCTCCGTCGAGGCGCATCGCTTGGCGCAGTGCGGTGGTGATGGCGGACACGGCCGACCCCTTCGTCGTACGGCGCGATTCCTGGGACCGGGCAGACACGGCCCGGTGCTTCGGTTCCGGCGCGCGTCTCCCCTCGGGAACCCGCTCTTCGGCTCACCGTTGCATCGTGCCACGATTCGCGGGCCCCGGTCCTTGCGTCGGGAGGTCGGGCTCGCCGCACCGGCTGGCTCCGACGCCTCGCCCCACCCCGTGGCCTCGACCCATGTGACGCCGTAGACCTGAGGACTTGGGATGTTCGCGCCGCGTCATCCTGTCTTCCCGCCCCGGCGGGTGTCGACGCGCGCCCACTCCTCCTCCCAGCCTTTCAGGCGTCGCCGCTCCAGTCCGGTGCGTGCGAGCTGGGTGCCGCCGAACACGACAACGGCCGCGCCCACCGCGGCCAGTACGCCCGTCCAGTCCGCCTGGAGCTCCGCTTCCCCCGGCGCGAGCGGTTTCGAGACCAGCCGCCCCTGCCGGTCGGCCCAGATCGTGACCGGGGTGCCCCTTGGTGCGCCGGGACGCACCTTCGTGCGGCCGGTGCGCGTCAAGCCGTCCGGAATCGTCCAGCGCACGGTTGCCCATACGTGGCTGTCGTCGACGGCCTGTGCCGACGTGCTGCCGGCCGCCCTCTCGGTGAGGACCGCCGTGATCGGGCGGCGTTCCGCCCGTTGCTGGTCCAGCCTGCGGTGCACGGCGTCCGCCGTCATCAGCCCCGCGAGCAGACTCCCCGCCAGAGCGATCAGCCACGCCGCAAGCACGATCCAGGCTTCGACGAGGTAGCTGCGGCGCCTGAGCGGATTCCGGCGCCAGCGCCACGTCCAGAGCCTGCCGACTCGGGTCCCTGCCATGGTCGACACCCCCTCGCACGCACCGCCGCTTCCACCCCCGTCTCCCAGTGTCCTCCCGCGGAGGTCCCGCGCCACCTGACGTCCGGGGCGGACGGTGCGCGAGTGCATCGGGTATCGCACCCGTACATGCGATTGGACTCGTCTTTGCGTAGTGCAAATTATGGTGGTGTGGTCGTGCGACTGGCAGTCCGACATCGCTTCAGGCATTCCGGGGGATGCGGAAATGAGTGATCTTGCTGTGCTTCGAGTACGGCACGCTGATGGGACAGCCGCCGAGACCAAGGACGGCAGGGGCATCCAGGTCACCGTCCCCAACAACCGCAACCTCGTCCCGGCCGGCTGGTACATGCTCTTCGTTACCGATGACCAGGGCACCCCGTCCAAGGCGCTGTGGGTCCGGGTGCCGTGAGGGTGCACCTTGCGCCCCCGGGCGGGTCCGGCGTCACAGGTCCTGCGCGGGCCAGTCCAGCAGGCGGGCGCCGATCACCGCGGTCTGCAGCTTGTAGCGGTGGGCGGGGTCGGCCGGGTCCGCGCCGGTGAGCTTGTGGATGCGTTCCAGGCGGTACGTCAGGGCGCGCACGCTCAGCGTCAGGCGGCGGGCGGCCTCGGCGGCCACACAGCCCGAGTCGAAGTAGGTGGTGAGGGTGTCGAGGAGCGGCTCGGCGCCGCCGCGGGCCGTGGTGAGCGGACCGAGGGTGTCCAGGACGAGGTCGGCCATCGCCTGCCGGTCGCGGGTCAGGACCGGGTAGACGAGCAGGTCGGCGGCGCGCAGTACCGGCCCGTCGAGTCCGAGGCGCTCGGCCAGTTCGAGGGCGTTCAGCGCCTCCTCGTAGGACTGGACGACCCCGCCCGGACCGGGCTGGGGGCGACCGAGGGCGATGCGACAGCTGTCGGTGGCTGCGTACACCTGTTTGGCGAAGTGGGTGAGGACCTCGTCCTGGTGGCCGGGGGCGACGCAGAGCAGGCGGCCGTCCTTGGTGGTGAGCAGGATGCTGCGGTCGCCGAAGCGGGCCGTGAGTGCGCGTTCCACCTGCTGGGGCACCTGGTCGCCCTCGTCGTAGGCGGCCGGGCCCTGGGCGACGGCGACCGCATGGGCGTGGGACAGGCGCAGGCCGAAGCGCTCGGCGCGTTCGGCGAGTCGGCCCAGGTCGCTGCGGCCGTGGAGGAGGTCGTCGATGAACTCCCGGCGGGCGGCTTCCTCCTGTCGTACGGCGAGGCGCTGGGCGCGTTCGTAGCCTTCGGCGAAGGCGTCTATCACCTGGTGTACGGCACCGAGGGCGATGTCGGTCGAGCCGGAGGCGTGGGGCCAGGCGAGGCGGGCGGCGGCCAGGTGTGCGCTGACGAGGTCGCGCAGCCCGTGACCGGCGTCGGCGGCCTGTTCTCCCAGGGCGCGCCGGGATTCGATCTCCTCCCGGGTGAGACGTCGGCCGGTGGCCGAGACCTCGGTCAGGATCCGGGCGTAACCCTCCAGGTAGTGACCGGGAATCTCTCGGGCTGTCACGTTGTCCCCCGCATCTTGATGCTCCGGTGACGGTTTCTTATCGGTTCACCGGCATGCAGACCCTAGTGAATGCTGCCGGGAACCGGCAATGCGCGGCTGTGCCTCTGCCATGCAGCATGGCGTGCGGGGAGCACTGTGGATGGTTCCAGTGCCGGGCACCGGCAAGGGGTGCCCGGCACCGGAACCTGGAGGGGAACAGTTGTCCGTCGGACGAGGTGGTGGGCGGGGGGAGGGGCCGGCGATGCGGATTTTCGTGGAAGCCGCCACCGGCCTGCCCATGATCCTGGTCACCGCCGCCGTGACGGCGGTCGTGTGCTTCTGGCTGCTGGTCGCCGTCGGTGTCGTGGCCCCGGACAGCTTCGACGCGGACGCCGATCTGGATGCCTGGGGCATGGGCGGGGTGCCGGTGGCGGTTGCGGTTTCCATGCTGACGGTGCTCGCTTGGGTTTTCGGCGTCGGCGCGACCGCGCTGCTGGTTGCCCTCGCGCCGCCGGGGACAGCCGCCTGGGCGCTGCGCCTGGCGGTGGCGGTCGGTGCGCCGTTCGTCGCCTGGCGGCTCACCTGCCGCTTCTTGCGGCCACTACGCCGTCGCTTCCCTGACAAACGCAGGCCGTCCCGGCCGACCACGCATGAGCACCTCGCCTGAACCGGGACCCACCTGCACTCCGGCCCGCCCCCCTGCCTCCCGCGCCATTACTCATAGGTCCAAGGACACCTGCGATGAACGCCATCTACCTGACCGTCCGTCAGGCGGCAGGACGGCAGGAGCGGTGATGGCGTACTTCCTCGTGCCGCTCGCTGCCGCCTTGGTGACCGTGGCGCTCGGTACGGCCGTGCTGGTCCGCGGGGACCGACGGCGGATGCGGGTGAGTCCGCGGGAGGTATGTCCTGCGCCGTCGGTTGTATCGTGCTCGTACGACCAGCCTGCCGTCGCGGTGGACGACCGGAGGCCGGCTGTCGGTGCATCGAGCGTGAGACAGGAGCCGAGCGTGCGCGCGCGTGACCTGGCGGTGGAGTACGAAACGGTCGGCCTCGACAGTGACGCTCTGGACGCTGCGCGGCTGATGGCCGAACAGCGGCTGCCCGCGCTGCTGGTGGTCGACGAACGGGGAGCACCCAAGGCGATCCTGCCCGCCTCCCAGATGGTGAAGATCCTGGTCCCCGCCTACGTCGTCGAGGACCCGACCCTCGCGGCGGTGGTCGACGAGCGCCATGCCGACCGGCTGTGCGAGGCACTGGCGGGCCGCAAGGTGCGCGACTGTCTCTCCAAGAGCACGCCGCTGCCTGCCGTCGCGGCGCCGGACGACACCGCGCTGGAGGTCGCGGCGCAGATGGCGCAGGTACGCAGCCCGCTGGTGGCCGTCGTGGAGAAGGACGGGGCGGGCGTGCGCCTTCTCGGCGTGATCACCGCATCCCATCTGCTGGAACGGCTGCTCGCCGCCGCTTCCTGCTGACTTCCGGGATCAGCGCTCGTCCCGGTCCCAGTCGGTGCGGATGTCGATGAGGCGGGCCAGGCCCAATTGCGTGAGCGTGGTCCGGGCTCGGGAACTCGCGTGTGTCGCGGTCACCAGGGTGTGATGCGTGCGTGCCGCCGGCAGTGCCCGGAAGAACGCCGCACCCCCGTCGTTGCTGAGATAGGTCACCCGGCCGAGATCGACTTCGAGGACGTCAGGACGCGTGTCGAGGGCCTCCCGCAGGCGTTCTCCGACTCTCTTCGCGTTGCGGGAGGTGATTTCCCCCGAGAGGTGTACGACAACGCGATCCCCGTCGCAGATCATGCTGACGGTCGGATGCCGCAGGACGTTCCGGAGGCGATGGCCCACCTCCCGGAGTCGGTGGTGCTCGTGAGGTCCGTGAGCTGCGGGGGTGTGGTGCATGCGGGGCTCCGAGGGCAGAGGAGGTCCGACCGCCGACCAGGCTTCCCGGCACACCTGATCATCAGCCTAGGCGCACGTTCCGTGGGCAGCCACGCGAGTGGGCAGTGTCCGACGGGAACGGGGCACCATGGGGAGCAGGCTGCTCCTTGCCGGAAACCGGCAGGGTCGCGCACTCCCCGGTGCCTGGCAACATCCTGTTAAAGACGCGTCAAGAACCGGTAAGGTTCCCAGCGGTGTGCCGGGAAGCCTGGTCGGCGAGCAGGGGATCACTCTCTCTTCCGATCGGGGGCACTCGACATGGTGCTGGTGGCGGTGTTCGGTGTCGCGTTGCTGGTGGCGGTGCTGTTGTCGGGCCTGGCGGCCCGCACGGTACTGTCCACGTCCTTCCTCTTCCTGGCCGGGGGCGTGCTCGTCAGCGACGGCTTTCTCGGCCTGATCCACATCACACCCGACAGTGAGATCGTCTCCGTGACAGCCGACCTCGCCCTGTTCGCGGTGCTGTTCACCGACGGCATGCACGTCTCGCTGCCCAAACTGCGCACCCACTGGAAGAACCCGGCGCGGGCCCTCGGCCTGGGCATGCCGCTCGCCTTCGTCTTCATGGCCCTGGTCACCCACTTCCTGGTGGGCCTGGACTGGACGACGTCGTTCCTGGTGGGCGCGGTGCTGGCGCCGACCGACCCGGTGTTCGCCTCGGCGATCGTCGGACGCGCCGAAGTCCCGGCCAAACTACGGCAGTTGCTGAACGTGGAGAGCGGCATCAACGACGGGCTCGCCCTTCCGGTGGTCCTCGTCCTGATCGCCGCCGCCGGTCCCACGGCGGGCAGCGCCGAGGCGTCGCCCGGGAAGATCGCGGTCGAGCTGTGGATGGGCCTGGCCTTCGGTGTCGTACTGCCCCTGCTCTCGGCCGCGTTGGTGCAATTCCGGCTGCTGGGGGGCGGAGCCGAAGCTCCAGCCGCTGCTGCCGTTGGCGGTCGGCATCATCCTGTACGCGGCCTGCCACCTCACCCACGCCAACCCCTACCTGGCGGCCTTCTCGGCGGGCGCCGTCCTCGTCCATGTCTCGCCGGAGGCGAAGGCGTCCTTCGAGCCGCTCGGCGAAGCGCTCGCGGAACTGGCCAAGTTCGCGGCGCTGCTCGTGTTCGGCGCGCTCCTGACTCCGCAGCTGTTCGGTGACCTGTCGTTCGGCGGATACGTGGCGGTGGTCCTGGCGATCTTCCTGATCCGCCCGGCATCGCTGCTGCTGTCCCTGCTCGGCACGGGCATCTCCCGGCGGGAGAAGCTCGTGGCGGCCTGGTTCGGCCCGAAGGGCTTCGCCTCGGTCGTCTACGGACTGCTGGTACTGCAGTCCGGCATCCCGCAGGCCGAGCAGGCGTTCACGCTCATCGCGGTGTGCATCGCCTTCTCGATCATCGCCCACAGCTCCACGGACGTTCCGATCGCCCGAGCCTTCGACGTCGAGGACCTGGCAGGCATCCCGGACGGACGCGACGACGCGGACGCCCTCACTCACACGTCAGCCCAAGCACACTCAGCAACCGGAGGACCGTGAACGACTGGCACAGCTGGGCGTCGATCGTCGTCTTCGTCGGCGCGTACGCCCTGATCATCAGCGAGAAGATCCACCGCGTCGCCGTGGCCCTGGGCGGCGCGGGCCTGATGCTGGCGATCGGGGCGACCGACGACGTCTCGGCGTTCTACTCCGAGGACTCCGGCATCGACTGGAACGTCATCTTCCTGCTCATGGGCATGATGATGATCGTCGGCGTACTGAAGAAGACCGGCATGTTCGAGTACCTGGCGATCTGGGCCGTCAAGCGCGCCCGCGCCCAGCCGTTCCGGGTGATGGCCATGCTGGTGGTCATCACCGCGCTGGCCTCCGCGCTGCTCGACAACGTCACCACGGTCCTGCTGATCGCCCCGGTCACCCTGCTGGTGTGCGAGCGCCTCGCCCTGCCCGCCGCCCCCTTCCTCATCGCCGAGGTCATGGCCTCGAACATCGGCGGCACGGCGACCCTGGTGGGTGACCCGCCGAACATCATCATCGCCAGCCGGGCGGGCCTGACCTTCAACGACTTCCTGGTCCACCTCGCCCCACTGTCCGCGGTCCTGGTGGTGGTCCTTCTCCTGCTGTGCCGGGTGATGTTCCGCAGGACCTTCGTCTACGACGAGGACCGCGCCGCCGAGATCATGGCGCTGGAGGAACGGGAGGCCATCAAGAACCCGCGCCTCCTGGTCCAGGGTCTGTTCGTCCTGGCCCTGGTGGTCGCCGGCTTCGTCCTGCACCCGGTGCTGCACTACGAGCCCAGCATCGTCGCGCTCCTGGGAGCGGGACTCCTCATCGCCGTCTCCACCGTCGACACCCACGACGTGCTGGCCGAGGTCGAGTGGCCCACGCTGGCCTTCTTCGCCGGACTCTTCGTCATGATCGGCGGACTCATCGACACCGGTGTCGTCGGAGAGATCTCCCAGAAACTGGCGGACGCGATCGGCGGCAACGAACTGGGCGGCTCGATGACCCTGCTCGGCGGCTCGGCCGTCCTGTCCGGCATCGTCGACAACATCCCCTACGTCGCCACCATGGCCCCCATCACCAGCGACCTCGTCCACGACATGGGCGGCGCGAGCGACCACGTCATGTGGTGGCCCTCGCCCTCGGTGCCGACCTGGGCGGCAACGCCACCGCCATCGGCGCCTCCGCCAACGTCGTCGTCCTCGGCATCGCCGAACGCAACCGACAGCCCATCTCCTTCTGGCAGTTCACCAAGTACGGCCTCGTCGTGACCGCTGCCACCGTGGCCATCTCGCTGGCCTATGTGTGGCTGCGCTACTTTGCGCTCGGCTGACGCTCCGGCGCTCTCCTCACCCGGGCGGCAGGCTCACGGAGGACGCAGCGGCCTCTCGGCGGCGGGCGAACCGACGCCAGGCCACTCACACGTTGACAAGGAGCACCGCCGCACCCGCAAGGGGCCAGGCCACGGAACCGCCGCCGCGCCAGGTTCCGAGTCCCGCCGCCAGCAGCATCCCGCCGACGGCCGGGCCCATCAGGTCGAGGAGAGTGTCCCCCCGCCTCACGATCTTCGAGAGGTTGACCACCGCCTGATCGTGGCAGTCGGGCCTGCCCGCTGCCAGGGCCGGGCGGGGGCTCATGCCTTCTTCGAGGTCCTGTTGGCGCCCTGCGTCCTGACCGGCGTCACGGTCACCGCGGACGCCCTGCCCTGCCAGCGCGATCACGTCCGGTTCCTCGTCGGAGAGAGGGAGGCGCACTACGCCTTCACCGTGAAGCGCAACCAGAAGAACCTGCACTGCCAACTCGCCGTCCTGCCCTGGGAGAAGGCGAGCGCCGGGTGCGATGCCGGACGATCTTTGGGACCTGGACTGCGTGCACGAACGGAACCCTTGTTGTTGCGGGAAAGGCTTGTTTCTAGAGCACGCCTTGTTCCGGTTTCCCTGTGGGCCGGTCCGAGACCGTGGGGCTGTCGGCCGTGCGACGGTTGCGATTCGGCCAGGAGGGGGTCGGGCTGCCCCAGTCCATGACGTGCCTCAACTGCCGCAGTGTCTCCTCCGCCGCAGCCCGTACTTGGGCGGGCACATCTCCCCGTTCGGCTGTCAGCTGACGGAATATCGGCTCGTCCTGGAACATCGTTCCCTCCGCTCGCCGCCACTTTGGGCACGCGGCAGCGCATCTTACGGGCGGGTCGGAGGCGGTTCGCAAGGAGTCCAGAACGTGGGCAGTCGAGATCGCGACGCTCGGACGGCAGCTGTACCGCGCCGATAATGATCGTGCAGGTTTCATGCAGTACCGGAGGTATGGACTTGCTCTCCCTGGCTTGAATACGTGTGAATGTGCGTCCGATGTCCGCAGATGAACAGCACTATCGACGCGGCGATCATCAGTTTGCCCAGGAGGCGAGATGACGTTCCAGCCGGTGCCGTAGCCCCCGGAGTGGAACGCCTAGACGCCGTAGGTCACCCCGATCGCCACCGCGCCGCCGTGGCTCTGGGCGGCGCGGGACTGATGCTGGGATCTTCTCGCTGTTGATCAGGCGTATGCGCCGACGAAGACGACAATGCCTGTCTTGAGCTTCCTCGCGGGGGCCGATCCTGCCAGCTGTCCGCAGCGCGGCGGACAGCTTGACAGTCCGGTAACGATCTGCATGAGCGAACACCTGCACAGTGCAAAGAAACATACGATCCACCACATGAACAGAGCTGTGAAGATCGGCATAGCCGGTACCTGTACGGCGTTGCTCGCTCTGGGGGGAATCGGTGCCTACAACGTCGTGCAGGCGATGTCCTCCGGGACGACGGACAGCGGTGAGACCAAGGCGGCGCGCGGTTTCGACCCGGCGGCGGCGTCGAGCGAGCCGCCGCCGGACGCCAAGGCCGTCAAGCTGGCCCGCGCGTTCCTGGACAACTGGTCCAAGCAGCGACTCGACCAAGCCGCGAGCTACACCGACGCGTCGACCACGGCCGTATCGGCCTTGCGGGGATACGCGGACGGCCTGCACCTGAAGACGCTGACCTTCACCCAGGTCGCCTCGGCGGGACCGTCGACGGTCACGGCGGGTGCCACCAAGGTCACCTTCGCCGTCACGGCCCAGGTGGCGGGCGGCACCTGGACGTACCCGGGCGCTGTGGCGGTACGGCAGAGCACCAACGGCCAGTTGGCGGCGCACTGGAACAACTCGGTGCTTTACCCCGGCCTGGGCGACGACCAGTCGCTTACCGCAGGCAGGCTGCCGGCCGGCGCGAGCACCGCCACGGTCGTGGCGAGCGACGGCAGGACCGACCTTGCCCGCTTCTCCTCGCTGCACGACATCGTGGCGACGATCCGCAAGAACGCCACCCCGACCGGCGGCAGTACCGGCACCGGCGTCGCCGTGGTCGACGCGGGCGGCGACGGTGTGAAGACACTGCGGGTCTTCTCCAAGGGGAAGACCCCCGTGATCAAGACGACCATCGACGCCTCTCTCCAAGGAGTGGCCGAGACTGCGGTCAAGGACGCGCACCTTCAGGACAAGCCCGCCGGGACGGTGGCACTGGACTGGAGGACCGGTCACATCCTCGCGGTCGCCCATTCCGGCGCGGACGGCGACATCGCTGTCAACGGCATCAAGTCGCCGGGCTCCACCATGAAGATCATCACCTCGGCGGCCCTGTTCGACCAGGCGGGCCTCACCCCGGACAGCGCCGCCCCGTGCACGGACTCGCTGACAGCCAACAGCCAGCTGTTCCACAACGATTCGGGGGTGAGGGCCAACCCCGCCTCCACCCTCACCCAGGCGTTCACGGTCTCGTGCAACACCGCCTTCATCAAGGACGGCTTCCACTACCTCGTGCACGACGGAGACGCCTCCGCCCTCCACGACGAGGCCGTCAACGTCTTCGGCATGGGCAGCTGGTCGATCGGCGGGGGAGTCGCCACCACCGACCCGAGCATCCCGCCGGACGTCCAAGGCGGCGACCAGGCGGCCCAGTTCATCGGCCAGGGCAAGGTCACGGCCACCCCGCTGTTCATGGCGTCCGTGGCAGCCACGGTGCGAGGCGTCGGCTTCAAGCAGCCCGTCATCCTCCCCGGACAGCACCAGGACACCACGCCCCGGCCCATCTCCGCCCGCACGGCCGGCTACCTGCAGACGATGATGCGTTCCGTGGCCACCAGCGGCACCGCGGCACCGCGGCTCGGCGGTCTGGCCGGCGTCGGCGCCAAGACCGGCACCGCGGAGGAGGGCGACCACACCAACGGCTGGCTGACCGCCTACAACTCCCGCATCGCCGTCGCCGCCCTGGTCGAGGGCGGCAGCTCCGGTGTGGACTCCGCCGGGTACGTCGTCCGGCACCTGCTTACCGGGAGCTGACGCATCGTCAGCAAAGCTGTGGCTGCGACTGTTCGTCGGCCCGGCTGGCTTCACACCTCATCTCTGTTCGGACGTAAGGGAGCCGCCCGTCGGTGATCCCGCGGAAAGGGCCCGGAGCCTTTGGGCTCCTGCATGGTCGATCCGTGATCGAAACCGACAGGGTGGCTCTGCCGTCTCGGGCTTCCATACCCGACGGCGTGTCCGACCGGACGACACAGGACGCGGGCCGATGGGCGGCCCAGTATCCCGACCCGGTGGGCCCAACCTCTCTGACCGACGCTGATGACGTTGGTTGCGGCGGTGGTCGCTCTGTCCCTCCTTGCCGCGGTGCCTACATGCGGCACGGGCAATCCGTGCCGTGCGGACTGACCAGGTGTGTGCACGTGGGGCCTGTTGCCGGGGCTGCTGCTGTGGTGGCCGCGCTTCCCGGGCTGGTGCTGCTGACATGTCCGGTGTTCGCTGGGGTGGTTTTCGCCGGGACATTCCCGTCGCCGGGTGGCTTCCACACCGTCGTTGCCGAGGGGCGCTGGCCGACTGTGGCTGCAACGTGGGTGCGGTGCCTGGTCGCGTGTCGGCGACAGTGGTTGATGGCTGGTCAGGTGTCCGGTACGACACGTTGCCGCGTGACCGGTGCCGATAAAGCGTCGGTGCGCGGCATGTTCCAGATCGTCGTGGCACTGACACTGCTGGGAGTCGCGGCCGGTGCGGAATGTACGGCGTTTTACGGCGTCCGCCCGCGACGATGCCCGCTGGCCCGCAGGGCCGATCACCTCACAGGCTGGGTCGTGGCGCGTGGCGACACGAGCATCTGTGTCCGAGCGGAAGGCGCGACGCACGCGGTGGATACCCAGTCCCCTCAGGACTACGAGCCGGGCCAGCGGGGCGAAGTGCTGGCCGACGGAGCACGTTCATCCTCGGTCAGCAAGATGAACGCGAGCATGTGCTGCAAGTTCTCCTTGGGAGTTGCGCTTTGCTGGAGTCCTTCCTGCCACCGTCACCACGCTGCCCATTGTCGAAGTCCGTCAGGGCAAACACACGTGAGCCTTGCCGGAGCTTGATCCCATCACTGGCAACGAGCGCGGCTCCTTCGAAGGAAGGGGGGCCTACGGTGTGCGACGGTGGTGGAGCCGTTCGCGTGTGCGCCGCCGCCGATCGTCTTCGGCATCGCCTGCGGACAGCGGGGGTGCCGGTCTGCTTGGCCGGGCTCGTAGTTCGGCGCCGTAGCGGTCTGTCTGCTTGTGGATCTCGTCTGGCTGAGACTCTGCTGGCCAGACGATGAGCAGATAATCCTCGACGGGGTCGTCGGCAACACCGTCGGGGGCGTTGTCGCGGCCCCGCGCCTGAACCCGGACGCGGTACGTACCCGGCCCCTGCGGCGTAAGGAGGGGCAGATCCGGAGCGTCGGTCATTACGCTCGTGACGCGCAGGGCCCCGGTCGCTGTTGCGACGCTGTGGTCGAGGATCTCGTCCCACACGTCGGCATCCACCTGTGCTGGAGGATGCCGACACACCTGGACACTGACGTTCACGGGGCCCGTGCTGATGCCGGTGCAGATGACAACCTGCCCGGGCCGGGAGAAGACCAACCCGTTCGACGTGTCGAACCCCATGGGGATGCGTTTGTCCGAGTCGGTCAGCTCGAACGTGTGGTAGTCAACGTGGACCGGGCTGGAGGCCACGGTGGGTGCTGGCTCCGTCATGTGGCCATGCTAGGGGCTGTTACTGGACGATCCACACGTAGAACGCGTCGTCCTCCAGGACGCGGTTCTCGTTGTAGAAAACGCGCAGGTCGTCGCGCCCGGCGGCGGTATTTTCCTCGGCGGGGATCATGCAGGCGCTCCAGCCGGGGCCGGTGCGGCTCGTGAGTGTGCTGATCTGGCACCAGTCGAAGGTCCGGCCGAGCAGTGGGTTGCTGGCGGCGCCCTCGTGGCTGGAGGCAAAGGGGTACTCGTCGCAGCTGTATCCGGTGGGACGCGGATAGCCTCCGCTGGACGACGCCCGAGGGCAGGCTGTCCCTCGGTTGGTCGTGATTGCGGCGTCGTCGGTCTGCCTGGTCAGGGGCTGACCGTCGGGGTAAGCGCCGGGAAGCCCTGACTCCTGAGCGTCCTGGATGTGCCGGGCGTAGTTGGGATAGAGGCCGCTGAGGCTGACGACGTTGACCGGCGCGTAGTCCTTGAAGACGCATCCGGGCGTGGTTATGCCCTTGGTGTCGTTGTCGCAGCGCACGGGCACCACCACCTGGGAGCCGATGAGCCCGGTTCCTTCGGTCCACGACGGGTTGTCGAACTCCCAGTACATGGTGGACTTCGCCTCCCCAATGGCGCCGGCCGCAGTGGCCGTGCTGGTGGGCAGGGCCTCACCCCAGGGGGCGCTGCCCACCGAGACGGACTGCGCAGGGAAATCGATGTCGGTGGCCGGCAAGGTACACGGCCCGTCGCAGATGGCATCGCCCTGCACCGTGGTGCCGCTGACCTGTCCCCAGCCGTCGTACATCCGGATGGTCACCTGATGGCCCCACGTGGGCGAGTCGTCCGCGGTGTAGACGAATTCGTTCGTCTGGTAGTAGATCTGTCCGGTGAGTTCGCCAGTCGGAATGTTGATGACGTCAACGGACAGGGTGTCGATCGAGCAGGCTTCCGAGCGGGTGAAGTACCAGGTGCCGTCGCCGTCGGAGACGTCGTAGCACCAGTCGGGAACGGGTACCGGTTCCCGGTCGGCGAGCGCGGAATCCGTGGAAGCGTCGGCCTCAGGGGCAACGGGCTCATGTGCCGGCGCGGGTGCGACACACGCGACCGTCTTCTGCCCTTCCGCCGCGAGCGCGTCGATCCGGGAGCGCACCTTTTCGCACGAGCTGTCGCCACTGGCCAGTTCTGCGCTTGCCGCGGGCCGCCTTGCCTTCTGTGGCTCCGGATGCGGCAGTTCAGCCGCTGCGGAAGCACGCTCAGGCGAAGCGGAGGTCTGGCTGTGCGGCGTTGCGGCAATGGCCTGAGCCGGCAACAGGGCGAGCGTCAGAGCCATCAGGGTCGTTCTGAGAACGGATCTCACAATTTTCCCTTCGCGAATAGGCAACATGGCACCGGCGATCACCAGGTGCCACGAACGTCCGCCACGCTAGGGTCAAGATCCGGCAAATGCATGGCATGTGCATGCATTGACTGAAAGGGGTTGCCGCTTCGGCTGAACTTGCCCCCTTGATCCCAACGACGCCCGCCCCTATCCCGAACTCACCGCCCAGCGTGCCGTGGTGTAGCCGTTTCTAAAGGTTCTGTAGGTCAGGGCAGGGGCATTTCCCGATGCGATCGGTCGACGAGGCCGGTGCGGTGCCGAGCGGGTGAACATGCCCAGCATGGAACGACCTCACAACATTGCATGCTCAGGGACGTGCGGCGGAGTGGGTGGCGCTGCGAGGATGTTCTGGGCCGCAGCGAGGGGAAGCACCGCTACCGGGCTACGGGATGCCGGCACTGCTCCCCTTCCTTCACCGTGGACGATTGGGGAGTCCCCATGCAGGAGTTCACCGACGCCATGACCAGCTTTCCCGCGGTCACCTTTACCGCCGCGCTTGTCGTGATCATCGGGTACTGGCTGCTCGTACTGCTGGGCGCGTCCGAACGCGGCAGCTTGGACGGTGAGGTGAACCCCGATGCCCCGGGTCCGCGTGGTCTCCCGGTGGTGGCGGCGGCTTCGCTCGTGATCACGCTGGCCTGGATCCTCAGCGTCGCCGGGGCGGTGCTGCTGCGCCGCTCCGAGATTGAGGGCCTCCTGTACGCGGTGCTGGCCGTTGCTGGCTTGATTGTCTCGCTCGCACTCGCCTACACCGTCATCCGTCTGCTGATGCGGGCATCGCGGCGTCTGAGCCCCTGATTCCGGGTGCTTCGGCCCAGCCTGTGTCATGCACCGGCGGTCGCCTCGCCGACCAGGACCGTGAAGTAGTCCCGGTTCTCTTTGCTGTTGAGGTTGACGGTGTCGTAGGGGTGCCCTGGCCATAGCGGGCGGTCGTCGATCCAGGGGACGACAGCGGGAGTGTCGTCCTGCCATCCGCGCAGTTCGGCCATGCCCACTGGCTGTGTAGGTGTCAGCGGGAGGCGTTTGTTGGTGACTTCGGATGGCGGTCGGGGGCCTGAGAGCCCGTAAATATCGGTGAGATTTGGGCTCTGGCACAGACCTTGGACAGCTGTTGCAGAGCGTCACCGCGCCGTTCGAATCCCGCGGGGCGCTCTCGTGAGACCGCGTGCGCAGTGCCGCCGAACAGCAGTCACTGACGCTCCGTCAACTAGATGCAGATCCCCGCATTTCACGCCACTCACCCCTGACGGTGCCGGTCATGCAGCCCGACGCATCGTTGTGGGAGACGCTGGTGTTCGACGGGATCGATGAGGTGTCCGTCGAGGAGGTCACCGTTGCCTTCGGCGCGGTCGACATCGTGGCCAGAGGCCGCAGGGCCGGTGCGACCTGCCCGGACTGCGGCCACTACTCAGAGCGCATGCACGGCTCTTACCAGCGCAGGCTGCGGGACCTCCCGCTCGGTGAGCAGCGTGTCGTGATCCTGCTGAAGGTCCGGCGCTTCGTCTGTGGTGCGACGGCCTGTCCGCGTCGCACGTTCGCCGAGCCGTTCGAGAGGCTGACCTGTCCGCACGCGCGATTCACCACCCGGCTCGACCGCGTCCTGGAGCGTATCGGGCTCGCGCTCGCCGGACGAGCCGGCGCGAGACTGGCCGCCCAACTCGGTCTCGGTGCTGGGTGGATGACGCTGCTGCGCCGGGTGATGGCCTTGCCGGATCCCCAGTTTGCTACGCCGCGGGTGGTCGGGGTCGACGATTTCGCCACCCGCCGCGGTCACGCGTACGCCACCGTGATCACGGACGGCGAACGCCAGAACGCCACCACCCCATCGATGTCCTGCCAGGCCGCGAAGCAGCACCGCTGGCGGCCTGGCTGCGCGCGCATCCAGGAGTGGATGTGATCTGCAGGGACCGTGCGGGGGCGTACGCCGAAGGCGCAGCTCTCGGCGCCCCCGGCGCGCTGCAAGTGGCGGACCGGTTTCACTTGCTCCAGAACCTCGGCCAGGCCGTCGAGAAGGTGGTCGCAGCGCATCGCGACTGCCTACGCACCGTCGCGCCACCGTCGGGCAACTACGCGGCCCCAGATTCGGGGGTCGACCACAGCGAGGCCGAGCTGCCCGAGACCGCGGTGCCGTCCGGCCGTCGGGCCGAGCGGATGCGTGCCCATCATGCTCTGGTCCACGGCCTGGTGAGCGAAGGGGTGGGGTTGCGGGCCATCGCTCGCCACCTGGGCTGGGGCCGGCACACCGTCCAGCGGTATGCGCGCGCCGCCCGCTGGCAGGACATGGTCACCGGACGCGGTTCCCGCCCCGGCCGCCGCGGTGCCCTCGGTCCGGGCTGTCGTCGGCTGGATCACCCGGCACCCCGACACGCTCGCCGAAGACGAGATCCGGCAGCTCAAGGCGGTGCTTGACGCCTGCCCGGAGCTGGAGCAAACCCATGAACTCGTACGGGGTTTCGCCCAGATGCTCGCCCTGCGCACCGGCGGCGACCTTCCGGACTGGATCAACACCGCCCGCGACGCACAGCTGCCCGGGATCACTGGGTTCGCCAGCGGACTGACTTCCGACCTCGAAGCCGTGATCGCCGGACTGACCCTGCACTGGAGCTCCGGCGGCACCGAGGGCGCCGTGACACGCGTGAAAAAGATCAAGAGGCAGCTGTACGGGTGTGCCGGATTCGAACTCCTCCGCAAAATGATCTTACTTCAGTGATCCTCCGCGAGTGCCCGTCACGTCAGGATGTAGCAGCCCTTGGCACGCGCCTCGGGAACGTCATCGCGAAAACCGATCCAGGAATTCTGGCCATGAGAACGAAGAGAATTAATGGCCGAAGTTGATAGCGTCAGGCAGAAATCTGCGGTGAGTGGCTTGTTGCTGCCCTCGCGATGCAACGTCAATCGCCCCTCATAGTTACCCGCGCTAAAGTTCCAGCTGGTGGCCGTAAATAGCATTAGCGGCTGCTGCGGTTTATCTCGGCTGACCAAAAGCGGGCTGGGGTCGGCCTTCCAGTCATAATTGAGAGTTTTTTGAGTAGGGTCGTAGGTGAAGGCGCCACTCTCATCCCAGAAAAAGGTAGGTTTCCGACTTCCAAGGTTCGATGGGTACATCCGAAGGTCGACCCGAGGGATCACTTCGGCTTGCGTGCTCTCAACTCTGGTGGACAAGGTCGGTTGGAGGTAGAACCACACGTCCGCACCCTGGGATATTCGGACGATATGCGGGAGTGTTACGTCCGTATCGGGTTGCCGCTGAACGGAGATGAAGTTGTAGAGGGAAAAGGCGAGTGCCGTCAAGGCGGCCAGACTGCTGACCCATGCGTGAATGTGTTCGAAGCGACGGCGACCGACCTGTGGCGTGGGCCTATTTGGGCTTCCGTCATCGGGGCCTGGCTCCGGGGATGGGTTTCCAGCGGGACCAGGGGTAGGCCCTGGAGCCGGGTCGCTACTAGGATCCTCGCCTGAAGTCGATCCCCCGGCTGAACTGGACGACATAAGCCCTCCTCCACGGACGGTCGTTCCGGGATACAGCCCGGTATTCCGTCCAAGCTTCAGCCGGTAGTGGGGATTCCGCGGAACCGTGTCTGGGGCGCGCAGCAGCGCGTAGGGGCGCACAGTCACAAGCCGTGCAGGAGACGCGGGACTTGTGGGGCACCTCTTCCCTGAATCTCGCGAGACAACGAAGCATTTCCTGTTGCAGTGCGGCCCAGGATTTATCGGCGGGACGGGTGGGGAAGACGCGTTGACCGCCACGGTCAGCCAGCTTCCCCGCTCTGTGCCGCCGGGGGTGAAAGGGACTCGGCGAATCACAGTACGAGGGGCGAGAGGCGACCTACGAAAAGACCGTCAGTCGAACACCGCAGTGGCCCTCCGCGACCGCTCCCCAAGATCGATGCTGTTGGTGATCTTCACCGATCGCGTGTGGTGCTGAACATCAGCTTTCGGCAGAGGAGTTGGAATGGGCTGGTGGGTCGGGTTGGTCGTGACGGTGCAGCGCCGGGTGGGAAGCAGTCGCTGAGCCTGATGATGTTGGTTCCGACGGCGGTCAGAACGTGTTGCACATGCGTCTTGGCGATTCCCCGGTAGCGGCAGTTGCGCAGGCCGTGAGCATGGACGGTCTCGGAGACCGTGGCCTCGCAGCCGGCCCGCATCGCATATCGCTCGCGCCAGGCGCTCGTCTCCTGCTCCTGGCGCGCCTGATTCTGGATCTCCTCCAGGGGGCGCGGAAGGAGCATGACGTGTCGGCCTCTGTTGACCGTGTTGCCTGTGCACAATGCGCGGTCCTCGCAGGCTCGGCAGACAGCCGTCGGGAAGCGCACCGAGTACTGCGGACGGCCGTCCAGATAGGTCTCATTCCAGGGAGAGCTGGTTTCGCCGCGCGGGCAGGTGAGGGTGTGCTGCTCCCAGTTGGGGCGGAAGTCGCGTTTGTCGAAGCCGGGATGCTCTCGATTGCTGGACACCGTGCGAATGGGTCCGGTGAGCCTGATTCCGTATCCGGTGAGCGCCGTGTGAATGGTAGAGGGACTGATGTAACCTCCGTCGACCAGATGCTCCACGGGGCGGAACCCGCCGGCCGCCAGGCCCTCATGGATCCGCGGGAGAGCATCGATGTCCTGCTCCGGCGCGGGAGCCGTGACAACCTGGACGATCACGTTCGGGCCGGTGCCGTCACACGTCTCCGTCTGGTGATCGCGGTAGCCGATCCACGATCGGGCCCCGGATGAGACGACCTTCCGGCTGAAGCGGGCCTCGGCGTCATGCGGGGTAATGATCTCCACGCTGGCCCATGGCACCCGCGCGACCGCGGGATCCGGCCGCCCCTGGGCCTCCGCGACGGTAGAGCGGCGTGGAGTCTCCCGCCTGGACCGCCGGTCATGTGTGGACTTCGGCTCACGCCAGCGCAGTTGCCCCTCTTCGTCGAACCAATACTGCTGTAACCACACCTGCCTCAGGACCTGCACCGCTGGCAATTCCCGCAGCCGGTGTGGCGCATCATCGCCGTACACGGCGCTCAACAGCTGGACGCCGTCTGCACCAACCTGAAGGGCGTACTCCAGGCGGTCCTCCGCGCTGCGCGGTAGCCGCTCGTAGCGCACCGGCCGTCCATAACGTCGCGCCCAGTCCGCGGTGACCAGCGGTGCAAGCCAGTCCTCACCGGCCTCGCTGAGTTCCTCCAGCCCGCTGCGCATCGTCTCACCGACCAACTCGACTCGGTTCAGCGTGCGCACGGCGGCCAGCACATGCGTCGAGTCGGTCCGAACTCGGCCGCGCCGCCCCACCAGACCGGCGGCCACCAGCCGGTCGACCACCACCGCCAGGAGGCGATCCGCCCGATCGCCCTGGGCCATCCGGTCCCGAAACTCGCTGAGCACCGAATGATCGAACCCCGGGTCGTCCAACTCCATGCTCAGGCAGTACTTCCAGTCCAGCCTGCAGCGGACCGCCTCGGCTGCCTGCCGATCAGTGAGATTCTCCGCATACTGCAACACCGAAACCATGGCCAGACGGGCCGGCGACAGCCCCCGTCGGCCGTTGCCCGGGTACCAGTCGGCGAAGTCATCGTCCGTGAAGAGCTCGTCGAGCCGGTCGCGTACCCACATCGCCGCCGTGCCCCGCGGGTTACTCGCCCGCGCCACCCGCACCGTCAACGCCGGGATCACCCGCCCCGAACTCACGCCCATAGCCATCGCGGTCCCCCTTCGACCGCCGAAGCCGCCCCGCTCCCACCAGCGGAGCACAACCCCCAGCGCAGTAGGAGCAGCACCCGAACGATTCACCTCTCCGGATGAAGATCACCAACAGCATCCAAGATCTGTGCCAGAGCCCAAAACTAGGGAACATCACCCCTCACGACACCAACCCGCCTCCCGCACCCACCAACAAACGCCTCCCCCACTCACGTACATAGCCAGAGGTACACACAGGCGGCTGACGGACGTGCACCTTCTTGCGCACCCACTGGAGAGTCGCGTGTGCGGGAGCCCGGGCAGCGCGCTCCCTGCCCGGGCTCTGTGCTGGTAGGAACCGAAGAGGGTCAGCCGGCGATTTCGATCTTCCCGTTGGCTTCGGCGGGCGCCGGGGCCGAGGGAGCTTGGACGGACCCCTTGCCGGCGGTGATGCCCTTCAGGAGTTCGGCGAGGTCGACTCCCGTGGTGGAGTTGAGGAGTTCGACGCCCTGGGCGACGTTGTCCGCGACGGTGCGTGAGAGCTGGCTCGCGCCGTCTGTGGAGATGACCGTCATCTTGTCGATGGCGCTCAGCGGCTCGGATGCCTTGGCGACGACCTGCGGCAGTACCTCGACGAGCATCTGCAGCATGGCCGCGTCGCCGTACTGGCTGAAGGCATCGGCCTTCTTACGCATGGCCTCGGCCTCGGCGGCACCCTTCGCGCCGATCGCGGCGGCCTCCGCCTCGCCCTCGATACGGACGGCGTCGGCGAGCGCGGCGCGGTGCGCCTTCTCACCCTCACCGGTCAGCCGGGACCGCTGGGCGTCCGCCTCGGCCTGCTTGACCAAGCCGATACGGCGGGCCTCGGCCTCCTGCTCGGCCTGGTAGCGGGCCGCGTCCGCGGGCTTGCGGACCTTGGTGTCCAACTCGCGGTCGGTCAGCGCCGCCTGACGCTCCGCAACCTTCTCCTGCTCACTCAGCACGTCCTGCTGCCTGGCCGCCTCGGCGAGCGGCCCCGCGGCATTTGCCTGGGCGGCGGCCTGGTCCGTCTCGGCCTTGATCTCCGCCTGCTTCAGCGCAAACGTCCGCTGCGCAATCGCGATCTCCTCCTCGGCCTTCAGCCGGGCCTGCTCGGAAGCACGCCGGGCCACGGCCTCGGCGATGTCGGCTTCCTGCTTGGCCCGCGCGGCTTCCGGCCGGCCCAGGTCTTCCAGGTAGGAGCCCTCGGTGGTGATGTCCTGGATCTGGAAGGCGTCCAGTACCAGGCCCTGCCCGGACAGGCTGGCCTCGGCCTCCTCGGCGACCTGACCGGCGAACGCGGCTCGGTCGCGGATGATGTCCTCCACCGACATGCGGCCCACGATGGAGCGCAGCGCGCCGGAGAGGACTTCCTGGGTGAAGCCGACGATGCCGTTCTGCTGCATCAAAAACCGCTGGGCCGCGGCCCGGATGGAGTCCTCGCTGCCGCCGACCTTGACGATGGCGACACCTTCGAGGTGCGCTTTCACTCCGCGCAGGGTGACCGCACCGCGTACCGCGACCGGGATGTGCCGCGAGGACAGGTCGAGGCTGAACTTCTGCTGCACGAACGGCACGACGAACACGCCGCCCCCGACCACGACCTTCTGGCCGCTGTTGTCGGTGAAGACCCGGCCGGTCTCCGGGTCGGTGGCCTTCTTGCCGCGCCGCCCGGTGACGATGAACGCCTCGCTCGGGCCGGCGACCTTGTAACGCGTGATGACGACCAGCGCGAGCAGGACGAGGAGTACGACGACTCCTATTACGGCGATGACAACCGAGCTCATGGTGTTTTCCCCTCAGCCCTCCCGGGGGACGGCAGATCGATACGGGTCATGTGGACGAGAAAGGGCGGGTAGGAATCGACGGGGGCGGTGCCGGGCGGGGTGAGCGGAGCGGCCGGTCAGCGTTCCACCGGACGGACGGAGACTGCCGTGTGCGACAGCGTCTCCTGCACCCAGATCTCCGCGCCGCGTGCCACAGGGACCGGGCTCTTCGCCGCGAGCTTGACCGGCTGCCCGGCCAGGTGAACCAGCACCTCGCCAAAGCCGTCGGCCGGGATGGCGGTCACCACGGACCCCGGGGCGCCGATCAGGTCGTCGTTGCGTGGGGCGGCGCCGGACCGGTCGTCCATCAGCGCGCGGCTGAGGCGATAGGCGAGCCAGCCCGTGGCGACTCCGGCAGGCACCCCGACCGCAGTGGCGCCGACGGCGCCCAGATCGGTGGTGCCCATGACGATCGCGCCGGAGAAGCCGAGCATCGACACGAACCCGGCGATGACCGGCAGCGACAACAGGCCGTCAAAGAGACCCTCCAGAACGCCGACGCCGTCGAAGAGCCCCTCAAGGACTCCGTCGAGGACCAGCGACAGGACAAGGAGGACGACCCCCGCGATGCCGAGCCCCAGAAACCAGGTCATTCCCAGTCACCGCCTCTCCCCGTTGCCACTCGTCGTTGCACCGGCATGCTCACACGTCCACGCCGTACGGAACATTGCCTGATCCTGGCAATCTTTACGAAGATTTGATGCCGCCCTCCTCCCCAGTCGGCCATTCGTACTGCTCCGGTCCCGGGGAACATGGGAGCGAAGTCATGCCATGCGCAGGACAACCGCAGCAAGAGACCTTCACTCTTACTATTCAAAAACCGACTGTGCGCATTGCTCTCCCCACGGCTCCGCCTCCCCCGTAGGCGAAGCCGCCACCTAGCTCACCGCCCACAGCCCCTGTCTCGGCGCAGTCTCCGGGCGCTGGGGCCTCGTGCGCATCCACGCAACGACACGAGCACCCACGTCTGTTGACCAGCGGCGCGTCCCGAGCCGGAGCAGCCAGGGCCAGATGACTCTCATCAAGAACCCGGTGCTCCGCGCTACCTTGGCGGCGACCTCAGCCGCCCCGAAAACGGTGAGGCCACCGCACCGGCCCCAGTCCCGTACCTCTGTACGCTGCCGTGCCGGGTCCCGCCGTCTCTGGCGGCCGGGCCTTCGACGGGCCCAACCCGTTCGTGTGTCCGTTGCACAACCGAGGCATCCTGGGCCGCGCTGGCCAGAAAGGGGTCACTCCGTGGTCGGACGCTGCAGGTGCTGAGCCAGATGGGGCAGGCCGGAGGAAGTTGACCCAGTTGTATGGCGACGCTGTGGTCGCAGGACGGGGATGATCGGCGCTGTCCTCAGCGGCGGCTTGGCACCGGCCTGGGAGTTCTGGGTGACCTGGAGGCTCGGCAGTCAGCTGGCCTTCGCTGGAACCCGGACTCGTCCTGCGGCCATCAGGGCGAAGGGCAGCACGGCGAGCACCGTCACGCGGCGGATTTCTCCTTCCCACCCCAGCCCTCCTCGGCACGTCGAGACCCGTGCAAGCGCTGTCCTTCGTTGCAAGCGTCCCTATGGGCCCCGTCGGCAGATCGGCTCAGCGGTTCGAGTGTGTCTGCCCCTGCCGGGTCACAACGAAGCGCTTCGTCTCATCATGTGGTGCCAGAGCCGACTCGGCCATCCCCTGAGATGGGAGCAGAGCGGACCGCCGGGTGGGAGGTCCGTGGTCGTCTCCTGGGTCATTGCCAAAAGGAACGCACGCCCCGGTCGGGACTGCGTGGTAGTGGTCCACCGGTAGTTCGGACAGCGAGTCAGCAAGCAGCAGAGGGCCTCGCGCCCCAGCCCCTGGCGTTGACGCGCCTCACTGACCCAGATGTCCAGGATCTGGCCCGTACGGCAGGGGGAACAGACCCGGAAGCGCAGCCGTCCGACCACCTTCTGCTCGCCGTCCATGAGGACGATCTCGAACGGCCGACCGGTGTCCTGCGGGTCGCTGGGGGCTGATCGCACCGCCAGGTTCCTCTGCACACCATCACACTAGGACCGGGTCGTACCCGACCGCTCTTGTTCGTCCGTATCCGGCCATCGCACGGCATCGCCGGGCGTGGAACCGCCACACGGGCCAGCTGCCGTGGGCGGCAGGCATCCCGCCCACTCCCACGCGAACGCATTGCCGCATCCTGGCCGTCGCGGCGGGCGGGCGGGACGACAGCCACCGCGCTGACGCCGAGCCCGACAGCGCTCGTGACGGAACTCACCAGAATCCTCCGAGGCAGGACAATACGACGCGGCACAGCTACCGCGCTCGCGCCGGATCGTAGCCGCCCGCGTGCCCCGTCGGACCAAGAGCAGGCGTCCGGCGCTGGCTGCGCGGCACTCGCGAGCCGGGGATCGCAGACGGCGTAGACGCAGGCGGCGACAACTGCTCCAGTCCCACAATCCGCTGTTCTTGCCCCACGGGGCTGAATGCACCCACTCCAGCCGCCGGGCTCCCCAGCTCCGCGCCCGCTTCTCGCTCCTGTCGCGGCGTTCCCCTCACACGCTGTTCCCCGTAATGCAGGCTCAGCTACCAGTCTCCACATTCACCCGCTGCAGTCCGCCGGACCTGTGTGAATCTCCCACGCGTTTCCGAGTTGGAGAAGGCCCGTTCATGGGACGACATGAGATAAGGCCCTGACCTGCGGGTTCGTAATTGCCCGCGAGGTCCGGCAGGGCGGGTCGGTGGAGTCGACCGGGTGACGGCCGCTGGTGATCCAGGCGGCCGGTTCGTGGATGAGGATCTGGGGCAGAGCGCGTCCGGAGTCCATGACGGCTTCGGCGTGGGCGTCTTCGGAGCCCCACGGGCGCGTCGATGGGGCGTTGGCCAATGCTGTGGTGTCCTGCTGGGTCGAGAACGCCCGCGAGGGCGAAGACCTCGATGAGAGTCATGGCTTGCCCGATCGGGCGGGCCGTCGGGGTGGTCGTACGGGAGGAGCGGGTTGGGGTTGCTCCGAGGGGAGTGCAGGGCTACTGCGGCGGGAGTACGGCGGTCCTCAGCCACCGGTGCGCGTGCGGTTGCGGGTCCTGATCCGGAAGATCACCAGTCCGACCGCTGCGAACCCGGCCGCCCAGCTCAGGCCGAGCGCGAGGTGACCCCACAGCAGGGTGTGGCCGAAGGAGCCGCCGACGGCGAACTGCATGGGCCCGAAGGAGGGGAACCATGCCAGCACGGGCTTGTTGGCGAGTGGGTTGCCCAGTGGGTTTTGCAGGAAGGTGTCCATCAGCCCGCCCATGATGATGAGGAAGAAGCCTTCCAGGTCGTGCTTGACCAGGACGCCGAGGAGCAGGCCGAGCGCGCCGTAGGTGAGTGCGATGGCGGTGAAGCCGGCCAGCACGGCGAACCAGCCGCCGGGATCCGGACGCCAGAAGGGAAGCATCGCGAGCGCGGTGTAGAGGGCGATCGCGCTGGCGACTGCGGCGATGGACAGGGACTTGGCGCCGATGAGGGTGCTCTGCCGGTAGCCGGCGAACACCAGGCGGCGGTCGAAGGTGAGGGCCTTGCGGACGGCGTCGAAGACGACGAACCCGGCGATCATCGTGACGGAGTTGAGGCCGGCTGAGATCAGGGTCAGCTGGCCGCCGTCGACGTGCAGGACCCGGCCGGTGGCGTAGAGCTTGAAGTCCAGTGGCGTGTGTCCGGCCAGGGCGTCCATCATCAGGTACCAGGCGGGGACGAAGAGGACGAGCAGCAGTGCGGCGAGCCGGTTGCGGGTCTGGTCGCGCACGCAGAAACGCAGGGCGGTGGGGAACTGGCCGTACAGCGGCCGAAGTCGGAGTGCGTCAGGCGCCGACATGGTGGTCCTCCCTCGACGTCGTGCGCGGGGTGAGTCGGCCGTCGGTGAGGTCGGCCAGCAGGTCGAAGCGCTCCTGCTCGAAGACGAGGTGGGTGATGACCACGATGGCCTTGCCACGGGCGCGCAGGTCCTCGACCAGGTCCCAGAAGCGCAGGTAGGTCTCCCAGTCGAAGCCCTGGTACGGCTCGTCGAGGAGGAGGACGTCCGGGTCGTGCAGGAGAGCCAGGGTGAGGTTGAGCTTCTGCCGTGTGCCGCCGGACAGTTCGCCGGCGGGGGACGCTCCGTACTGCTCGTAGCCGAGGAGGCGGACGAGTTCACGGCCGCGGTCCAGTTCGGGCAGGCGGTGGGCGGCGGCGAAGTAGCGCAGGTGCTGATCGACGGTGAGGCTCGCGTTCAGGACGGGCTCCTGCGGGCAGTAGCCGAGGGCGCCGGACAGCGTCACCTCGCCGCTGTCGGCGGGCAGACTGCCGGCCAGGATCTTCAGCAGGGTCGACTTTCCGGCGCCGTTCTCCCCGACGACGGCGACAAGCTGGCCGGGCGTGACGGTGAGGTCGGCGCCGCGCAGGACGGGGTGCTTGCCGTAGGACTTGCGGATGTCGCGGGCCTGAAGTGCGGGTGCTGGTACGGGGGTTGATCCTGGCGTCATGTGCGGTCTCCCTGGGGGGTGTCTCCTTGTGGTTCTGGTGGGGGCGCGTTCAGTCCGCCGGCGTAGATGCTGAGCATCTCCGGTGCCCAGCGGGCCATGCCGTCGGCTGACAGCGGGTCCGTGTCCAGGACTTCGGTGAGCCGGTCGCGCAGCAGGAACAGGGCGAGATCGTTGGCGAGGAGGAAGGCGGCGCGCACCGCCGGATCCCTTCCGGGGGCGGCCAGTCCCGCTGCCGCCAGACTGTCCAGCGCGGCCCTGCTCAGTTCGTACAGGCGCCGGAACAGCAGCTGCGCGGCGTCCGTGTCGGACAGCAGGAGTCGGCGCAGGTAGCTGGGCAGCGGTGAGTCGTCGGGAAGGTGCCGGGCGAACAGCTCGCTCAGCGAACTCGCCCCGGCCCCGGGATCGAGCAGCTCCGCCCCGCCGCCACCTGTCAGCTCACCGAGCATGGCCTCGAAGACGTCCAGGACGTACTGGTCGACCTCCTCTCGCAGGCCCTCCTTCGACCCGAAGTGGTGCATGACCAGCCCTGGCGACACGTCGGCGGCTGTGGCGATCTGCCGCATCGTCACCGCCTCCCATCCGCTCGCGGAGAACAGGCGCAGGGCCTCGTCACGGATGACTGCGCGGGTGGTCCGGTCGTCACGGATTGAACGCATGTACAGGATACTAAACGAGCGTTCAATCGCCGTCGAGGGGGAGGCGGAACTCCCTGTGTCTACGGGCGTATCACCCGGTCCGGCGCCTCGGCGGGGGCGCGCCTGCGTAGGCCGGAGTGGCCGGATGGGCGTTCGCGGTGGGTGCGCCGTCCGGCAGCACCTCATCGGACACCACATGGTGCGCGGGGTGGGCGGAACACCAACCCCTCGTCCGGTGTTCCGCCCTGGCCTGGGTCTTCAGCGGCCATGGCCCCCGTCCTGCTCGTTCCTTTTCGGCCGGGTCCATTCCGCGGGCCGCAGTGGACCGCGCGGATCGGTGGAGAGGGTGCGCAGTGCGCGCATCTCCGAGAGCCGAGTGGTGGGGGACCTGTCGGCGGTCGGTGTGTCGCCCCCACTCCGGATAGCGTGCCGATCACTCCTGGGCGCTGGGCGACCCCGACCGCCGACCCGGTCCCCGAGCGCAAGTTTTGCATAGTGCAAAATGTGTCGCCAGGGCTTTGGCGTGGTCTTGGTCTGGAGTTGAACCGGCGCGGTGTCCGGACAGGCTTTACGGCAGCCGGCTTCCTGGGCCGGCGTCCAGGCGTACGAAGGGGATGTTCCGGCCGGCCTCGCGGAATCCGGCATCGGTGCCGTCGGGCGGGAGGCCCATGAACGCGCAGAGGCGTTGTGCGGTCCGTGGGCGGCGTCGGGCGTAGCGGGCCATGACCTCGGCACCGTCGTCCGGTGTGAGGAAGCGGGCCGTGACGGCGTGATGGCGGGTGCCCACCACGATCAGGGTCTTCGGCTGTGCGCGCAGATTGCGGTACCAGGCCGCCTGCGGACCGAAGCCGGACGCGATGGTCCAGCTGCTCTCGTCCGCTGCGCACTCCACCACCTCCAGGACCACGTGGCGGTCGACTCCGGTGATGCGGCCCACATGATGGAGCAGGAGCAGCCGGCCGCCGAAGATCCACCCCAGCCCGCAGCGGAAGAGGGGTATCGGCAGGCGGGCGAGGAGCCGCCGCCAGCCGACGGGGAGTTGAGGCATTTCCGGTGGAGCCTGTCTGTGGGGCATCTTCGCCTTCCGACGTCGGACTTGTCGGCTCCCGGCCTCTATTGGGTAAAAGGCTGGGTCGTGAGCCTCTTCCTCGCAGGAACCTTTGCATAGTCTAAATCCGGGGAGGGGTGTCTGTGCCACAAGCGGTCAGACGGCTCTCATGCGCTGGAACATCTCTGGAGGACGCATGAACGGGCAGAAGCCGACGCAGGGTTCTGCTGTGCTGTCCTGGATGCCGGTGGCGGCCATGGCCGTGGTGGCCGCGGTGGACGTCGTCGCCGGTCCCGGGGTGGGGCTCCTGCCGCTGGTCTCGCTCGGACCGGCGTTCTCCGGGCTGGTCGGCGGGTGGCGGCGTACGACGCTGATCGGTGTGCTGGCTCTGCTCGTGTGCGTGGCGCTCGGGATGTACGACGGGCTCTTCGAGGAGCGGCGGGGGTTCACCGCCATGGCATCGGTGGCGGGCGTGACAGGGGTGGGTATCGCGGCGGCCGTGACACGCTCGCGCCGGGAGGCGGAGCTGGCCAGTGTGCGGTCGATCGCGGAGGTCGCCCAGAGGGTGCTGCTGCGGCCGGTGCCGCGCACTGCGGGCCCCTTACAGGCGGCGGTGTCGTACACCTCGGCGGTCGCGGAGGCGCGTATCGGCGGTGACCTGTACGAGATGGTGGCCTCGCCGCACGGGATCCGGGTGATCGTGGGGGATGTGCAGGGCAAGGGGCTGGCAGCGGTGGAGACGGCTGCCGTGGTGCTTGGCGCCTTCCGGGAGGCGGCGCACGACGAAGCCGACCTGGTCGGGTTGGGGGAGCGCCTGGAGCGCAGTGTGGCCCGGGAGCTGGAGGGCGAGAAGTTCGTCACCGCGGTTCTTGCCGAGATCGGTGCGGAGGGTGAGGTCGTCTTCCTCAACTACGGTCACCCGGCTCCCATGGTCGTACGCCAGGACGGCACGGTCGACTTCCCGCAGCCGCCTGTGTACGCCCTCCCCCTGGGACTCGGTGCCCACGGCACCGAAGGGCCGAAGCCCTACCGGGTGGACTTCGCCCCCGGCGAGCAACTGCTCTTGTATACCGACGGGGTCACCGAGGCCCGGGACGCGGGCGACTCCTTCTACCCCCTCGGCGAGAGGGCGGACCTGCTCAAGGAACCGGACACCGGCCGCGCCCTGGAGGCGCTGCGCGAGGACCTGGTGCGCCATGTCGCCGGGCCGCTGCACGACGACGCCGCGATGCTCCTGCTGCGCTACCACGGTCATGGGGAAGGAAAATCTGTTCCCATCAGGTGAGGGGGCACCACCTTCGGCAAGGTAGAAAGGACGCATGCAGGAGCGTGAGAACCCCGCGGGGACGATGGACGACGTCGATGCGGTCACCCGGGCGGTGCTGACCGCGTCCCGGCTGCTGGTGGCGGTCTCGGCCCGCTCGCTCGCCGAGGTCGAGGAAGGGGTGACCCTGCCGCAGTTCCGGATGCTGGTCGTGCTGTCCACTCGCGGTGCCACCAAGCTGGTGACTCTGGCCGACCTGCTGCAGGTGGCGCCGTCCACGGCGATGCGGATGGTGGACCGGCTGATCGCGGCAGGTCTCGCCGACCGGCAGACCAATCCCGGCAACCGTCGCGAAACGATGTTGCAGCTCACCGAGGAGGGTCGGCGCACGGTCGAGGACGTCACCGCCCGGCGCCGCTCCGAGATCGTCGCCATTGTCGAGCGGCTCTCCCCGATTCAGCGCCTGGCGCTCGTCGAGGCCCTGGGTGCCTTCAACAAGGCCGGAGGCGAGCCTCCTGCCCCCGCACTGGACGACCCTGAACCGCACCCTCTCGGCTGGGTCGTCGACGGAGTGATGGCCCACGACGCCTGACGGCTCCCGACCGCTCGTCACGATTCCCGGACGGCACTTTTCCGACCCCGGAATATTTTGCATAATGCAAGGGAATTGTGAACGTCAGCCGCGTGGTCCTGCCGCGGCAACACGCGCGACGTGCGGTCGTCCTGTCGCGGGGTGCTCCTCCGGGCGGCGGAATGAACGGCCGCCGACGGACGGGAAAGATACGGGGGTGTGAGAGGCGTGCGCCTGAGGGGTTACCACTCGTCCTCGTCCGAGCCTCACCTGATGGCGTACATGCGCACCATGGTGTGGGGCCCGGCGGAGTTCGTCGGGCGGCCACCCTGGTGGCTCGTGGCGGAGGGGCTCCTGGCCGGGGGCCTCGGTGCCGGGGCGATCGTCGGCACCGTGCTCTTCGGGGCCTGGACGGGGAAACCCTCGCTGGCCGACGGCGAGGCGGGCCTGGTGTGTACGGGGGCATTGACTGTATATCTGTCCGTCGTGGGGGCCGGACGTGCACTGATCGGCATCGTCGCGCTGCTCGGTGTGTGTCTTGCGCTCCAGGCCCCGCAAGCAGCGGCCGGGGTGGTGCTTGCCGAACGAGGGCAGCTGCAGTCCGTGGTGGTGACCTCGGTCGAAGACGGCCGCGCGGCCGAAGGCGGGCACGCCCGCTACCTGTGTTCGGTGGCGGACCGCGACGGCGTCCCCCTCAAGGTCCGCATCTGGCGTGGCTGCGGAGCGGCCACCCGGCCCGGAGACGCGCTCGCAGTCGTGTCCGACCCCGAGGGACGGGTATCCCCGCGCGGTGCGCAGACGGGGGCCGGTGTGCCGGGGCCGCTGCGTGACCTGGCTCCGTGGACCATTGCCCTCGTGGCCGCGAGCGTGATCGCCGTCGTCCGCTCCTACCGGCTCTCCGCGCCTTCCACAGCCTTGGCGTCTCCCGGGCGGGGCGTTACCACACATCGTTGATCATCCGGCCGTGGGGCTGGGGGTGGGCGAGGCGGTGTTGACGTTCAGGTCGGGGCGGGGAGTGAGGGCGACGAGGGGTGCGCCGGCCTGCGGAGGGGGCGGGGTGACCTGGTCCTTGGGGAGCTTGGGCGGGGTGCTCTGCTGGAAGTTGACCTGGTCGAAGTTGACCACGCCGGTCTTCTCCAGCACGGTGATGTGGTCCAGGACGGTGTCGTTGGCCAGGTCGGCGAGTGCGCGGACCATGGTGTTCGTGGTGGTGGCGCGGATCTTGGCGATGGTCGGGAAGATCTGGCCGTGGGTGACGCGCATGATGTTGGCGGCCGTCGTGTCGAACTGTGTGCCCGACTGGGCCGCCGAGGTCGCCACGAACTGCTGCTGCTGAGGGCTGGCCTGGTTGGGCAGGGTGATGTTCAGCTCGGGCGCGATCTTGCGGCACAGCTCGTCGAGGCCGGCGTGCCCGACGATCAGGTGCCGGCCGGCCTCCCTCATCTCCTCCGTGGAGCCCTTCTTGAGCGCCAGTTCGCCCAGGGGGTACTCCCACAGTCCGGCGGCGCGGACCTTGACGACGAAGTCGCGGTCGGCTTCGGTCAGCGGGCCGTAGCGGGTGTTGGCGATGATGCGTGAGGGGTTGCCGGAGGTGTTCTGCACGCCGAGCATCGCGGGATAGGCGAGGGCGCTGAGGGTCAGGCCCAGGGCGCCGACCACGAAGACGGTTCCTGCCATGTTGCGGGAGAGGGGCATGCGGCCTCCAGGTGTGAGCGGCTCGTATGCCAGGGGGTACGGACAGGTCGGAGGATCCGATCATTGCGCTGGGTAAATTTTGCATGCTGGGGTATGGCGTGCGTCACATAGATGGGTCATCCGGTGGTGGGGGAGGCGGACGGGGAGGGTGTCGCGGCAGGGTCCGCCGGGCCTGTGGGTACTCCGTCGGTCGGCAGTCCGGGGGGCACGGTGAGGGCGACCATGGGCGCTCCCGGTTGCGGCACCGGTGGTGTGACCTGGCTGGCGGGCAGCTTCGGCGGGGTCGTCTCCTGGAAGTTGACCTGGTCGAAGTTGACCAGTCCGGTCTTCTCCATCTGGGTGATGTGGTCCAGGACCACGTCGTTGGCCTGGTCGGCCAGCGCGCGCACGAGGGTGTTCTCGGTGGTGGAGCGGATCTTGGCGATGGTGTTGAAGATCGAGCCGTGGGTGATGCGCAGGGTGTTGGCGAAGTCGGTGTCGAACTGCTTGCCGGTGTCCGACTTGAACTTGTCCAGGAAGCCCTGCTGCTGCGGGGTGGGCTGGTTGGGGATGGTGATGTTCAGCTCGGGGGCGATCTTGCGGCAGGAGGCGTCGAGTGCGGCGTGCCCGATGACCAGGTGCCGGCCGGCCTCGCGCACGGCCGCGGTCGTGCCCTTCTTCATGGCCAGGTCTCCGGAGGGGCCCTCCCATAGTCCGGCGGAGCGGACGAAGACGACGAAGTTGCGGTCGGCTTCGGTGAGCGGACCCCACTGGGTGCTGGCGATGATGCGGGACGGATTGCTGGACGCGTTCTGCACCCCGAGCATGCTCGGGTAGGCCAGGGCAGCGAGCGTGACGCTCAGGGCTCCGCCCACGAAGACGGTTCCGAGCGTGCTGCGCGAGATGGGCATCGTGCCTCCTGGAGCGGACAGCCGGTACGCCGGCAGGTACGGGCCCGCTATGGAAAGAGAACCCTTGCTACAGGTAAAGATTGCACTATGCCATCCTGTGCCTGGCGATGGTGGCACCTAGCGGATGTGCAGCCACACGGCCTTCGACGGAGTGCCTCGGCCGTCCGTGGCGATGGTCATGTACCAGCCTGACGGCACGAGCGACGGGTCGTCGGGGATCCGGACGGTCAGCGACCTGCCGGTGCGGCGGATCAGGTCGAGGGCGACGGAGCGCTGGTCGAAGTCGGTGACGTGGGTGGCCGATCCGGGCCGCATGAGCCGGATGTGGGTGATGCGGGCGGCGTCCGTGGAGTCGAACGTGACCTCCTTGCCCCGCTCGGCCTCGGTGCTGCCGCCGTGGGTGAGGGCGGGCCGTGTGCCGTGGAAGAGGGAGGGCGGTGAGTAGACCTCGACGCGCTGTTCGAAGTGGCCGGGGCGGGTGTCGGCTTTGTCGGCGAAGAGGGGGTCGGAGCCGAAGACGGCGACGCGGCCGTCGGGCAGGAGCAGGGCCTCGGTGTGGTAGTTGCGGCCGACGGTGGGGTCGGCGGCGGGTTTGAAGGCGTTGGTGGCGGGATCGTAGAACTGGGCCGTGAGGAGGTCGCTGGCGCCCTTGCCGCGGTAGCGGCTGCTGCCGCCGGTGGTGAACACGGTGTCGTCCGGCATGATCACGCTGTTCAGGTAGCGGGTGTTCGCCGGCAGACGGGGGCCCGGAGTGAAGGCGGGGCGTGCCGCGTCCAGGTCGGCGATCGCGGTGCGGGAGGTCGCCGCGCGTGACTCGCCGACGCCTCCGCCGCCCAGGACCATGACCTTCCTGTCCTGCGCGGGCGGCAGCAGCACCGAGGACGAGGTTTCCAGGATGTCCGAGTCCGTGAGGCCCGTGACGGGGGTGAAGGTGTTCGTTCCCAGGTTCCACAGGCCGGGCTCGCGGCCTTTGTCGGCCGGCCCGTAACCGGCGTTGGAGCCGGAGTAGGAGACCCTCTCCTTGCCGGTGAGGAAGAGGGAGGGGTAGGTGGGGAAGTAGCGGGTCGGCGCCTTGGACCAGGTTCGGGTCTTCGGGTCGTAGATCTCGTTCTTGCCCGGCACGACCTGCCCGATGTCGTCGAGGCCGGAGACGGCCAGGACGCGGCCGTCGGAGAGCGTGGTCAGCGTGGGGTACCAGCGGGCCTCCGTCATGGAGCCGACCTTGGTGTATTTCTCGGTGGCCGGGTCGAACTCGTAGGCGTCCTTGATGCCTTGGAAGTCCTTCTTGTCGAGGCCGAGCTTGTTGGCGATGCCGTAGAGGTTGTTCGCGTCCGTGCCCTTCAGGCCCTGGATCTCGTACTGCTCGGTGGTGTTGGTGATGCTCAGGGGGCCTTCTTCCACCGCCTCGACGAAGACGCGGGCCTGGCTTGCGGTGACCGTGACGTTGCCGCCGCGGCCGGTGGGTGTCTTCTTCGCGGCGGGCACGCGCACGGGGAACTGGGAGCGGTACTCCACGCCCGCGGGGGAGCGGAAGACGGTGCCCTTGGGGAAGATGTGCGGATGGTCGGGGTTCTCGTTCTTGATCAGCATGGCGCCGCCCGCCCGCTTCACGTCGCCCCTGAGGACTTCGTAGCGGGCGGTGCCGCCGGCGATCAGGATCTTGCCGTCGGGGAGCTGGGTGTGGCCGCTGCAGAACAGGTCCGCCGGGGTGTCGATCTTTTTGAAGGCGTCGGTGGCCGGGTCCCACAGGGTGCTTTTGAAGGCGCCGCCGTTGAAGTGCTCGACGTTGTTGCCGGAGCCGGCGATCAGCAGCACCTTGCCGGTGCGGAGCAGGATCGCGTGGATGGAGTTGGGCTCGTAGCCGTCCGGCAACGCGGCAAGGGCCCAGTGGCCGTACTTCGCCCTGTACGCGGGCTGGTTGATCTCGTAGTGGCGGTAGGCGTGCTGGGCGAAGCCGGCCACGGCAGGCGCGTTGAGCACGGCGAGGGCGACGATGGCCGCGGTACCGAGCAGGGTCTTGCGGGTCGTGACGCGTGAGGGTCGCTTGGCCATCGGGACGTGCCTCCGTGGGGACGGGGCGGGTGTGGACGTACCGACGACTACCGCACCCGCTACGGAGGATTGTGGCGACACACTTGTTTGCACTGTGCAAAATGGCCCGATGTGAGCAATGTGCTCGCCCTTACAGGGGGTGCATCGCCCAGAGGGGTTGAGTTACATCCGCTCCTTCCAGCCGGCGCGGACCAGCCAGCCGTTGACCGGCCAGGCCGTGGAGAGGCCGACGATCATGGCGAGCTGCATCAGCAGCCAGTACGAGGCCGTGGTCTTCGCCAGTCCTGGGGTGAAGAGGATCGCCTGGTAGTCCCACATGCCCGCGAACATGCCGATCTGGAAGGCGACGATGGAGAACGTGTCGGCCTTCACCGCCGCCCACAGGCCCTGGGTAGGCCCGATGTCACGCATGGGGGCGATGGTGAAGTACTGGAACCCGATGCCCAGCAGCCAGGCGAAGGTGAAGTCCAACAGGAAGTCGGCGTACAGGGCTTTGCCCGCGATCGTCAGGCCGGTCGCCCGCACCAGCCACTCGCCGCCGACGTCGCCCAGGACGCATCCCGCGCCGCAGTGGCTGACGGCCTTGGCGGACGTGACCCACTCGGGCAGTTTCTCCGCATCAGGCTCGCCCTCCCGCTCGATCACCGGACGGGAGGTGCGCCGACCGTGACGGACGTAGAACCACAGGGCGGCCGGACCCCAGTACAGGGCCGTGACCGGGTACACCAGATGCATGATCCACATCCGCTGGCGGTATCCACGCAGTGCCATGTCGGCTGCGATCGCCACAGCGCTCGCCCCGGCCGCGGCCAGGCCGGCCCAGCCGAGCATCTCCAGCCAGACCGGAGGGTTGTGGTGGGGTTCCACGATGGTCACGTCTCGTGGAGGCGGGCGGTCGCCACGCGTCCGGGCCGCATGATGCGAATCTTGCGGCCCTCGCAGGCGGGGCAGCAGGGTGACTGCAGTGGTGACGGCACCCGCCTGCCGTCGAGGCGGTAGACGGCGCTGATCCGCGCATGCTCGTCCACGGTCACGTCGATGTCGTAGGTGTCCTCCCAGCCGTGGCCGCAGTCGAGGCACACGAACGAGTAGGAGCGCTGGACATGGTTTGTACGCATGGCCCACCTCTTGGGGAACGATCCGGGCGTCCAGCCCCCGCGTACCCAGTTTTGCATAGTGCAAAAGTGTGCGCCGGGTTCGGTCAGGGAGGGGCGGGGCGGGGCGTCCTCAGGGGGCCGGGTGCACCGCGCGCAGCGCGCTCTGGTGACTGAGCCAGCCGACCGGCTTGCCGTGCTCCGAGTCGAGGACCGGAACGCCGGTTCCCGCGGCCGACAGCAGCGCGTGCAGGGCCTGGGCCAAGGGCTGGTCGGCGGTGACGGGGGCGGGAGGCTCGGCGAGCTGTCCGACCTGGGTCGGCGCGTCTTCGGGCTGTTCGGCGAGGGCCTCGGCCACCGCCTGCGCGGTGACGACCCCTGCGTAGGCACCTGAGTCGTCGATCACCGGAAGGGCGCCGTGCCCGGACAGGCTCAGCAGGTCGGCTGCGTCCGCCAGTGCAGTGGAGGTGGCCAGGGGGGAGGGCAGCGGCTCCATCACGGCGCCGACGTGCTGGGTGCCGATCCGGGCGCCGGGTGCGGGGCCTTCGAGGTCGATGCCTCGCCGGCGCAGCTTCAGGGTGTAGATGGTGTCCCGGGTCAGCAGGCGGCTGGTGGCGGTGGCCAGGACGATCGCCAGCATCAGCGGCAGGATGATCGAGTACTCGCCGGTGAGCTCGAAGAGGATGACCACGGCGGTGATCGGTGCGCGGGCGGCGCCGGCGAACACGGCACCCATGCCGACCAGTGCGTACGCGCCCACCGCGCCGGCGGAGTGGGGCAGCAGGTGGTGGACACCGATGCCGTACGCCGAGCCCAGCATCGCCCCGATGAACAGGCTGGGGGCGAACACTCCGCCCGAGCCGCCGATCCCGATGGTCAGGCTGGTCGCCAGCATCTTCCCTACCAGCAGCAGGAGCAGGAAGCCGACGGCGTAATGGCTTTCGGTCGCCTTCTGCAGCACGGGGTAGCCGACACCGTACATCTGCGGCAGGGCCAGCAGGAGCAGGCCGAGCGCGAGGCCGCCGACGGCCGGGCGCAGCCACTCAGGGCCGCGCCAGACCCAGTCGCAGGCGTCCTCGATCAGGTACAGGAACCGCGAGAAGCCCACCCCCACCACGGCGGCGCCGACGCCGAGCGCGGCGAACAGACCGTACTGGGCGAGGTGGTCGACGTGGAAGTCGGGGAGGCTCAGGAAGGCGGCGTTGCCGAACGCGGCCCGTCCGATGACGCTCGCGGTCACGCTGGCCAGCACGGTGGCGCCGAAGGCTTCAGCGGTGAAGGTGCCCAGGATCAGCTCCATGGCGAAGAACACGCCGGCCAGCGGTGCGTTGAAGGTGGCGGCGATGCCGCCCGCCGCACCGCATGCGACCAGCAGTTTCATCCGGCCCTCGGTCACCTTCGTCACCCGGCCGAGGGTGGAGCCGAGCGCCGAACCGATCTGCACGATCGGCCCCTCGCGGCCGACCGAGCCGCCGGAGCCGATGCACAGAGCGGAGGCGAGGGTCTTGACGACGGCGACCTTGGGGCTGATCCGCCCGCCGCGCTGGGCGACGGCCAGCATCACCTCGGGCACCCCGTGCCCGCGTGCCTCCTTGGCGAACCGGTTCACCAGCGGCCCGTACAGCAGACCACCTACCACCGGCGCCAGGAGTACGAAGTACGGGCCCAGCCACGGCACGTGCGGATTGTCCGCGCCGGGGGAGGCCGCGTAGTCGGCGTGACCGGAAAGAAGGTGCGTGAAGGTCTTGATACACCAGCGGAAGACGACCGAGCCCGCTCCGGCTCCGGCGCCGACCACGACGGCCAGGGCCATCAGGCCCCAGGGGGCGTTCCGTAGTCCCGCGAGACTCGGTGCGGGGGTGAAACCACTGGTTGTGCTGCTGGACACGTGCTTCCCGTCAGTCGCTGCCGGTATGGCGCTCATCGCCTCCCCTTCCTCACCTTTGCATTATGCAAAGCGAGTCAAGGGTGTGCGTCACAGGCCGGCGTCTGCCGATCTGGGCTGAAGGGCCTCCTGCGCGGAATGACTTGCAGGATCGTTAACACGGTTGATGGGTGGCTGGCCATCGAGCGCGATGCGGCCGTGGTGATGGTTGTAGATGTAGAGGAAGCGCGCGAGGGTTTCGGTGCGTTGGGCGGTGCTGGAGTGCGGGCGCACGTAACCCCATTCGTCTCGCTCCGTTCGCCAGTGTGCGGCGGGCGTTCTTCAGCAGGACTTCGATGACGAAGAGGCGAAGGGGCGCTCACGGCAGGTGCAGTGCTCGCAGGACGGTGTCGTGGGTGTGGTGTGTGCCGACGGGTGCCTGGGCGGCACGGGGGCGGGTCTCGTTGACCAGGACGTTCCAGGTGGGGTCGAGGAGTTGGGCGATGTCGTCGGGCTGGTAGTAGTCGGCGGGGTCGAAGTCCTGGCGCAGGGTCAGGCCCGAGGGGGCGTGGGTGGCGAACAGCAGCGTGCCGCCGGGGGCGACCGCGTCCAGCAGGCCGCACAGCGTGGCGTGGTGGGGACGGTGCATGAGTGGGAAGTAGTGGAGGGAGACCAGGTCGAAGGCTCCCGCTGGGGGCGGCGTGGTGGTGAGGTCGGCCCGTGTCCACGTCACGCGGTCTTTGAGGTCAGTGGCAGCGGCGGCGGCATGGCGCAGGGCGGTCTCGGAGATGTCGACCGCGGTGACCTGCCAGCCGCGCCGGGCGAGCCAGAGCGCGTCGGCGCCTTCACCGCACCCGACGTCGAGCGCCCGGCCCGGTGGCAGGTCGATGGTCTCGGCGACGAGCACTCCGTTGGGGTTGCCGCTGAATATCTGGTCCCGGCCGCGATACATCTCGTCCCAGCGTTGGGCTGCGGCGTACTGATCGTCGCTGCTGTCGACCTGGGGATTTCCGGTCATCATGACCACCTCCGACGCCAAAGTGCGCCCACATTGGCAATCGGGCAAAGTTCTTTGCAGGAAATGCAAAACGCGGGCACGGTAAGCGCGTGAGCGATGACGTCGATGCGGTGCTGGCCGCAGTCGGGCCCCGGCTGCGTGCGTTGCGCCGTCGCCGTGGCGTCACCCTGACCGCTCTGTCGCAGACCACCGGCATTCCGATCAGTACGCTGTCCCGACTGGAGTCCGGGCACCGTAGACCGGGCCTGGAACTCCTGCTGCCCCTGGTCAGGGCCCACCAGGTGCCGGTCGACGAGCTGATCGGCGCTCCGGCCGATCTCGACCCCCGGGTGTATCCGCAGCCGTTCACCCAAAACGGCATGACCGTCGTGCCGCTGACGCGTAAACCCGGCGGACTGCAGGCGTTCAGCACATCCTGCCCGCCGGTCTGACCGACGGCCGCGAACCCGACCCCCGCTCACACGAGGGCTACCACTGGCTGTACGTCCTGCGCGGCCACCTCCGCGTCGTCCTCGGTGGCGAGGACTTCGTCCTCGCCGAGGGTGAGGTCGCCGAGTTCGACACCCACCTCCCGCACTGGTTCGGCAACGCCGACGAACACCCCGTGGAATTCCTCAGCATCCTCGGCCCTCAGGGCGAACGCGTCCACATCAAAGCCCGCTACCGCCCCGACGACCCCCACCCCCTCTGAACAACCCCGCTGGGATGTACCACCTAGGGCGGGACCACAGTTCACTGGGACTCACTGAGAACTGCGTCGCTGGAGCCGGGCCTGCATGAGGTGTTGCCGTTCGGATTCGGCGTCTGTGACGTGTTCCTTCGGGGGTGCTGGCCTGCCGGGCTGGCCGCGTAGTTGAGCGCCGTAGCGGTCGGTCTGCTTGTGGACCTGGTCGGGGCGAAGCTCATCGGGCCACACGATGAGCAGATAGTCCTCGCCGGGATCGACGACGTGGCCGTCGGGCGCCGTGTCGCGGCCTCGGGCGTGCACCCGAACGCGGTAGGAGCCCGGCCCGAACGGTGTCAGCGGGGGCAGTTCCGGCGGATCGTCCATCACGCAGGTGACACGCAAGTGGCCTGTGCGAGTTTCGACGCTGTGGTCGACGACTTCGTCCCAGGCGCCGGTATCCGCCCGTTCGGGCGGATACCGGCGCAACTGGATGCTGACGTTGACCGGGCCGCTGTTGATGCCGGTGCAGATGACGGCGTGTCCGGGTCGGGAGAAGACCAGTCCGTTCGAGGTGTCGAAACCCATCGGCACACGCACGTCGGAGTCTGTGAGTTCGAATGTGTGGTAGTCGACGTGGACCGGGCTGGAAGCCGTTGTGGGCGCTGGCTCAGTCATGCGGCCATGCTATGAGCGCGAGATGTGGAGCGGCTGGGTCAGGTGTGGATGCGTGAAGTGTTGCCCTGGCCGATGATCTACGCCATGGCCATCGGCCGCCGACCGGCACGAGTACTCACCTCGCCATTCACGCCAGACCTGCGACCTGTGACCTTACGATGCACGCCGCTCACTCACCGGACAGCTCGCCTGCGGGACAACGTTCGTGGTCAATGCACCTAGGGTGCGTGTTGGCTCGCGGGAGAGTGGGGGAACGCGCGGAGTGCGGAGGTGAGCAGTGATCGTTGTGGGACCGGCGGGTCCGAGACGAGCCGGGTGGCCCTGTGCGCGGTCGTGCCCTGTGCAGGTGCGGCGGCTGCCGGCGATCTACGGAATGCCCGGCGCGGACCCTTCGCCGGGATGTTCCTCGGATCGGTCAGCCAGCGCTGCGTGCATCACGCCACCTGCCCGGTCCTCGTCGTCAGGGCCGACAGTTCCCGGCCCTCCCGAGGGTGTCAGTTCGCTTCGGCATGCGTCTCGACGTCTTCGATGCCGCTGGGGCGCCCGGCCCGTGTCCACCGGATGTACAGTCCGGCCGCGATGAGCAGGGTGGCGGCCAGGGAGAGCATGGGCCAGCCGCGCAGCAGGTTCACTGCGAGGGTGAAGGCGACGGCCGCGGCGGCCAGGCCGTTGACCCAGGCCAGGGCCGCCTTCTGTTCCCGGGTGGCGAAGCGGGCCATGGCCATCAGCCCCACCAGGAAGCTGACGAACACGGCGACGGCGTAGAACAGGACAAGTTCCTGTTCCTGGCCCGCGGCCGCGACGATGATCAGCGCGGCCGCGGCGAGGTAGACGACGACCGACCAGTACGGGGTGTGGTGCCGGTTGGTCCGGCCGAGTACCGGGGGCAGAACACCGGGCTGTTCGGCCGTGCCCGACAGCGCCTTCAGCAGCCCGGGTCCGGCTTGGAAGGAGGAGCTGGCGGCGGCGAGCAGCAGCAGTGAGCTGGTCAGCTGGAAGGCGCCGTAGAGCCAGCCCGGTCCGGCGGCGGCGTGCGCGATGTCGGCGATCTGGGTGGAGTCGGCGCCGGGAATGCCGATGTGCAGTTGGACGGCGAGCGCGGTCAGGGCCAGGGTCAGGCCGCCGACGATCACGACCAGCAGGGCGAGGGTGCCGCGGCCGAAGCGGCGGCGGTGGGTGTCGTCGAGCTGGCCGAGCTGGGCGATGGCGGTCGACGGTGCCTCGATGCCGGTGGCCAGGGCCATCGCGACTGGGAAGGCCAGGACCACCGCGAGTACCGCCGAGTGGCCCGGGTCTGTGGCAGTAGCGGCGTGACCGGTTGCGTGGGGAGAGACGAAGCCCAGGATCAGCACGGCTACGGAGATGACGACGAAGGCGACGGTCATGACGGCGAACAGCAGGCGTCCGCCGTGCCCGAACCAGGTCAGGCCGGCCACCACGACCAGCAGGACCAGGGCCAGCGGGATGCGCCACGCGGCCAGGCCCGGGAACAGGGCGATCACCGCGCTGGTCGCCGCCGAGATCGAGATACCGATGGTCAGCACGAAGTCGACGACGAGTGCGCCGATGGGCAGGAAGGTCCAGCGCGCGCCGAACGCCCGCCCGGCCGCGGCTGCCGCGCCTCCGCCCTTGGGGAAGCGCCGCACCAACTGCCAGTAGTTCGCGGTGACGACCACCACGAGTCCGATGACCAGGCTCATCGTCGGCAGCAGCAGCGCGAGGTCGCCGTGCAGGGCGCGCAGCGCGGCCTCGATGGCGTACGCGACCGAGGAGACCGGATCCGCGATCACCGCGAAGGCGAACGCGAAGAAGAGAACAGACCGGCGCGGGCCACGGCCGCGCACGGCGAAGGACGGGGCTGCCGCGACGGCGGCAGCCGGCTTTGACGAGGTCACGCGAAGACCTTCCTGGGATGGTTCGTTCAGGACACACTTCGCCGACCCGTCTTCCCGGCACACCGCTCATGAAGATACGTCAGGAGACCATCAGTGAGGCGTTAGGGAAGTATCAAGATTCCCCGCCTCCGGGTGGCCCGGACAGGACCTTCTTGCCCTGAGCTTTGCATAATGCAAAAGTGGTGGAAGGGATGTACGCCCGGGGAGTGGAGAGGCGAAACACACCGATGAGAGCAGTGATCTGCGGAGCCGGTATCGCCGGGCTGTCGCTGGCCGGCCGCCTGCACAACGTGCTCGGCTGGGAGGTCGTGGTCCTGGAGAAGGCTCCGCAGCCCCGCACCGAGGGATACATGATCGACTTCTTCGGGCCGGGCTACGACGCGGCCGAGGCTATGGGTGTGCTGCCCTGGCTCGAGGAGCTGGCCTATCCGGTCTCCGAGGCGGCCTTCCTCGACAACGACGGCCAGTGTCGCGCGCGGCTCGATTACGGCCGGTTCGCCCGCTCCCTGAACGGGCGCCTGCTCAGCATCATGCGGCCGGACCTGGAACTCGCCCTGCGGGAACGGCTGTCCTTCGCCGTCAGCCTGCGCTTCGGCGTCGGCCCGGCGCGCATCGACCCGAGTCCCTACGGCGTCCACGTCACCCTCACCGACGGCACTTCCCTCGACGCCGACCTCCTCGTCGGGGCCGACGGACTGCACTCCACCGTGCGGGCCATGGTCTTCGGCGAGGAGCAGCGGTGCGTGCGCTATCTCGGCTACCACACCGCCGCGTTCACCTTCGACGACCCCCACGTCCACGCGGAACTCGGCGACCGGTTCTGCCTCACCGACACCGCAGGGCGGCAGATGGGCCTGTACGCGCTCAGGGACGGCACTGTCGCCGCCTTCGCCGTCCACCGCAGTGCCGATCCCCGCCGTCCAGAGGACGCGCGGGCCGCCCTCTACCGCGAGTACGGCTCCCTCGGCTGGCTCGTACCCCGCGCCCTGGCCGGGTGCCCGCCCTCCTCGCGGGTCTACTACGACCAGGTCGCTCAGACGGATCTGCCCCGGTGGAGCCGCGGGCGGGTGGTGCTGCTGGGTGATGCCTGCCAGGCCGTGTCCCTGCTTGGCGGGCAGGGCGCCTCCCCGGCGGTTGCGGGGGCCTATGTCCTGGCCGACCAGCTCGCCGGTACGCGTCGCATCGAGGACGCGCTGCACGGCTACGAACGCCTGTGGCGCCCGGTCATCAGGGACAGGCAGCGCGCCGCCCGGAGAACGGCCGGCTGGTTCGTCCCCGGCTCGGAGCGGCGGCTGCGCGTCCGCCGAGCCGCCCTGCGCTTCGCCGGCCTGCCGGGCGTGAGCCGCCTCGCCGGCACCTCGCTGGCCGGGAAGCAGCGGCCCGCGCTGCGGCAACTCGCCGCAGTGCCCGTCTAGTTGGACCGGGGCGGTACCGCTCAGAGTGCCGTGATCTCTCGGACAGAGGAACCACTCGCCGGCACTTCGCACACTTGGGAGACCCGCATGTCACCACGTTCCCGGCCCGGTCCCGGTGCCCTGACCGCTCGGCTGCGCGAAGCCCTGGACACCGCCGACTGCCGGTCGCTGGCCGACGTCCTGCACCCTTACGTGTGCTGGACCCCGTCCGACTCAGGCGGGAGGGGCTGTCACACCCGCTCCCACGTCCTCAGCCGGTGCGCCCGCCTGCACGCTCTCGGGCTGTGGGCCCAGACAGAGGAGACCTTCACCTACCCGGCGGCTGTGGTCCTCGGCCTGCGGATCCACGGCACCGTGCCTCCGGCCGATCCGCAGACCGTCGTGTACCACGTGTTCGACATCTCCGACGGACTCGTCACCCGCATCACCGGCTATACCGACCGATCGCAGGCCCTCGACGCGGCCTTCCCCGGCGCCACGGCGGCGGGCCCGGGGCACTGACCCGCCCGGGAAGCGGCGGTCAGGTCAGGACGAAGCCACACGTACCTGGAGGCGGACCAGCCCGGCCACTGCGAACTGGAGGGACACCGGCAGCGTGTGTCCGGCGGTGATGCCGCGGACGGGATGCAGTTCCACGCGCGGCCTCTTGCCGTGGAAGGCGACAGTGGTGCCGGACAGCAGCAGGATGCCCGCGGTGGACAGCGACCCGTTGCCCTCGGCGGACCGCCTGCCCACCAGGACACCCCGTCCCTCGTCCGGAGTCGCGACCATACCGAGGTGCTCGGGCACCGCACCGCCGTTGCGCACCGACATCGAGAGCGTGCCGTCGCCGGAACGGTCGAGGTGCACGACGGCACTCGTGATCGTCAAGTCGATGTCGGCGGTGTGCACGCTGAGCCGGCCAAGGGCCGAGGTGACGCCTGGCGTTGCGGCACGGGACGTGCCGCTCCCGGGGCTGCTGGGGTGGCCGGCGCTGCCGCAGCCCGCGGCCAGAACGATGAGCGCCGCGGAGAGGGCGGCTGCCAGAGCGGTGCGGTGGCGCGTGGCCGGTCCCTTGATCCTTGCGTTGCGCCAAGGCCGGTTGCGGTTCTGCTGTCGGCCGCGCGCACGGGACAGACGGTGCACGGGGTGGAGCCTGCTGAGTTCGCATGTGTTCACGTGAGTTGTTCCTCCAGGGTGAGTCAACGAGTCGGTCGGGGTGCGGCACGGGCGCGAGGACCGCCGGGTCTCAGGCGGGGTGGTCGCGGGCGGCGAGGCGGGCGAGGTAGGCGTTGTAGGCGGCGAGTTCGGCGTCGTGGTCCCGGTCGGCCTGGCGGTCGGTGCGGGCGGCGGTGCGGCGATCGCTGCCAGCCCACTGGACGAGCACGGCCATCAGCACGAGCAGGGTGGGGATTTCGCTGAAGGCCCAGGCGATGCCGCCGCCGGTGTTCTGGTCGGCCAGGGGGCTGAGGTGCCAGGCGGCCGGAGGGTGTGCGAAGAACGCGGCGACCAGGGTGGTCGACATCATCACGGCGATGCCGAAGAAGGCGTGGAAGGGCATGCCGATGAACAGTTCCAGCATCCGCAACAGGTGTGAGGGGCGCCGGGGTGACGGGTCGACGCCGAGGATGGGCCAGAAGAACAGCAGACCGGTCATCAGGAAGTGGGCCAGCATCCACTCGTGGCTGAGCCAGCTGCCCATCAGGAGATCGAACAGAGGCGTGAAGTACAGGCCGTAGAGGCTGGCGATGAACAGGGGCAGGGTGAACAGCGGCGAGGAGAACACCCGCGCCGCGCGGCTGTGCAGGAACAGGGTGAGCAGTTCCCGGGGGCCGGTGCGGCCACGTGCGGCGGTGGGCAGGGCCCGCAGAGCGAGCGTGACCGGCGCTCCGAGCAGCAGCAGGATCGGGGAGAGCATGGACAGCACCATGTGCTGCACCATGTGGACACTGAACATCTCCATGCCGTAGCCGCCCACGCCGGTGCAGGTGACCGCCCCGGCCGTGAGCACGCCCGCGGTCCACCACAGGGTGCGGGCGAGCGGCCAGCCGTCGCCGCGCCGCCGCAGCCGCCATACACCCAGACCGTAGGCGGCCAGTGCGAGGAGACAGGCGAGGGGCTCCACCGGCAGCGGCTGGGGATGCCAGGCCAGCAGCCGTCCCAGGGTCGGTGGAGCGGTCGGCATCCACATCGGACCGGTCATGTTCATGTGCTGCATTCCTGTCATGTCATCCCTCCAGCAGGCTCTGGCCGACGTACTCGCCCGGTGCGGCGCCGCCCGGCACGGCGAAGACGGCACTGGTCTCGTGGCGGATGAAACGGGTGAGGTGGTCGGCGCCGTCGAGTTCCGTCTGGACCTTGATGAAGGCGGCTGGGTCGGCCTGCCAGACGATGAACAGCAGCCCCGCGTCCGGCTGTCCGTCTGCGCCGTAGCCGTCGTGGTAGGAGAAGCCGCGGCGGAGCATTGCCGCTCCAGGCGACGCGGCGCGCGGAAAAGACGTGCATGAGGGGCCCCTGCGTGTGAAGCGGCGGGCATACGGCGCTCTCCGGACAGGGCAGAGCGGCGTACACACGGGTGGGAGAGGCGAGACGCCCTCGCCGTGCCGACGCTTTGCGAGCAGCCGGACGGCATACGTACGGGGTGGAGTCCGAGGCCGTCACCGACAGCCGGACTGTCCGCCGTGGGGGATCTCACCCGATGGCACCGGGACGGCCTCGCCCGCCCCGCCTGTTGGACGCGAGGGAGGTTCAGGCCGCCGGGACCACCGTGGGCGGACCACGCCGGACGACGCACGCCGACAGGAGCGAGGAAAGCAACCGGCGGATGTCGGCCCGCACGGCGGATGCGGCGAGCGCGCGCCGTATCCGCCTCAGCAGCGCGGCGAGCGGAACCAGGACCGAAGGGGCGGTGACGAGCAGGACGCACAGCGTCCACAGCAGGACGCGGCAGGCCATCTGCCACGCTGTCACCGCCGGGAGCCGGACGGTCTGCCACACGGCGATCTCACTGCGGCGCAGCACCCACCCCGTCACGACGACCGCGGCCACGTGCGCGGCGAGCATCGGAGGTGTGAGCATCGAGCCCAGCGTCATCGCGTGCCCGCTGTGACCGGTCATCCCCGCCATGGCCGGCACACCGTGTGCGGCGCGGGCCGGATCGATCCGTGCCTGCCGCAGGATCCGTGCCGCCCGCTCCGGCGTGAGCTGTACCGCTCCGGCGCCGCACAGCAACCGTTGGGCCAGAGCCACCACCTGAGCGGACCGGTCGGCGGGAGCCGGCGCCATGGAACCCTGGCCCAGGGAGAAGAGCAGGTGAAGACCGGTCTCACCGGCGAGCAGGCTGAGCGCGATGCCGGGCAGCGAGCGTTCCCGACCGGCCAGCGGGCCCACCACGCACACCACGCCGACCCAGCCGGCGGCCAGGGACCACATCGGGATCGCGGCGCCGGAGACCAGCGCGTGCCCGCTCGCGGACAGCGCCACGCACACCGCCGAGAACACCGCGGCCCTCAGCAGTCTCAGATCGGTGGCAGCCCGTACCGGGACGTTCATGGCGCACGCCACTATTCCAGCCGCCCGCGCGGCGGCGAACGCCGGGGGTGTTCTGTGTCGGCGGGCGGTGGCCCGGCGCGGCTGTCCGCCGCGCCGGGCCCGGTGGTTCACCCGGTGGCTCGTCTCCTTCCTGTCGGACGTGTCCCGCGCGTCCTGCGTACGGCGACGAGGCCCCCGCCCACGACCGTGACGGCGACCGCCATCAGGACGACGAGCGCGGTGGTGCGACCGAGCCCGAGGATCGTGTCGTCCGGGTCCGGGTCCGTGCTCGTCGCTGTGACCGGCGCGGCCAGGGTCAGGCCCTTGCAGGCGGTGGGAGTGGTCGCCGCCCGGGCGCTGTCGGTGACCTGGTACTGGAACGCGTTCGTCTGGGTGTCGCCGTCGGTGGCGGTGACGGTGTAGGTGAGGGTGTTCACCCCCGTCTGCAGGGGGCTGACGGCGGCGCAGGTGACGGAGCCGTCGGCCACCACGGGCGGCCCGACCGGCACCACGGTGCCGGTCGGGCCGATCAGGCTGACCTTCGGGGTGGTGCCCGGCTGCAGCTGGGCGAAGGTCAGCTCGACGACGCTGGTGCCGGTGCCGACCGTGGAGCCGGGTGCCGGTGTCGCGTCCTTCAGCGCGGTGTGGGCGTAGGCGGGCGTGCCGCCGGACAGCAGCAGCACGCCCAGACACCCCAGCAGGGCGGCCGGCGCCCTCAGAAGTCGAAGTCCGCGCATGCGATCCGGTTGTCCATCGCTTCCATGGGGTGGACGACGAGGGCGACCGCGCCCTTGCCGGTCTTCTTCGCGTTGTTCACCGTCGTCATGCCCATACCGGACTTGTCGGCGGTGAAGGTAAGCCACACCTCGTTCGGCGGCTTGGCGGGCCCACTCTTGGTGAACTGGAAGTGCTCGCCTCCGTCGGCGGCGGAGCAGTGCTGGGCGTGGAGATGGGCCATGTAGTGGTGGCCGGGCTTCAGGCCGGTCAGGGACACCGTCACCGTGGTGCCCTTGGAGCCCTGGGCCAGCCAGGCGGTGCCCTTGACGTCGTCCATGCCGGGCGGACGGGTGTCCAGCAGCTTGAACGCGCCCTTCACCACGGAGGCTCCGGACACCTTGTAGGCGGGGGTGGCCTTCGGGTCCCCGTACGACATGTTCATGTCGGACATGCTCTGGGAGGGGGACATCGAGGACGAGGCGGCGGCCTTCTGCGACGTGCTGCCCGAGGAGTCGCCTCCGCAGCCGGAGAGCAGGGCGGCCGTCGAGGCCACGGTGACGCAGCAGGTGACGAGACGGGCGAAGACGCGGCCCGTGTGTGGGTACGTGGACATGGAACTCCTGATCGATGGCGGGCGGGGCCGTGGCCTGCATCGGCACGTCGAAACGGCCGACATCAGGACCCGGCCCGGGCCGGAGCTGGAGAGAAGGGGGCCGACGGCATACGGGCACGTCGACCATCCGCCTGTCCCCAGGCCCCCGCGGCCCGCCGGATTCAGACCGGGATCACGGTCCTACGGCGAGCAGGGATCGGGAGGGAGACGGGCGGCTGACTGCCGAACAGGCCCGGCGGCGGACCTCGGCGCACGACCGCGTACCTCAACGAGGCGGGCGTCGGCCGACAGCGCTCCTCACCGCCGGAGGCGGGCCCGCACGACGAGGGCCCGGGCTCGGGCACCGTACGGAAGAGGACCCGGCAGACCCGGCGCAGCGGCGCGAACACGACCGCCGCGAGAGCACCGCCGATGCGGTGGGCCGCCGTCTCACCCCGCCACAGCCACAGCCCGCAGACTGCGGCGGCCAGCAGGTGCGCCAGAAGCATCCCGGTGGAGCCCAGGCGAGGCAGACCGGACGCGAGCGGTGAGCCGGAGGGCATCGTCATGGATGCGGAGGGCATTCCCATGGACCCCGAGTGGTGCATCGCCGTGTCCATGTGGAGGGATGCCGCGTCGGGGGCGTGGGCCAACTGGTGGGCGAGGGCGAACAGCAGGTGCAGCAGCCCCTGGGCGACGACCGTGGCGCCGACCACCGCTGCGGCGCCCCGCTCCCGCCCGGTCAGCCACCAGGCGCCCGAGACCGTTCCGGCGAACGCGTAGGCGATGGCCCACCAGGGCAGCGTGTCCCCGGACATGAGCGCGTGGCCCAGCGAGGTCGTGGTCACGCAGACGGCCGCGAACATCGCGGCCCGCATCAGCCGCGGGACGTCGACGGCACCTCCGCCGGCAGTGGACGCACCCGGCCCGGGGCTCGGTCCGCCGCGGCGGCTCCCCTGGGGCATCCGGTCACTCCTCGACATCAACGGCCTTGTTCCGGCTCGCCGTTACGTACGGACGGCCGGGCGGTCGTGTTCACGCGGCGCTACCAGGACACCCCGCGTGCTGAGGTGCCGGTGGGTCACCGGGCGACCTTCACGGTCTTCGACACGGTGACCTGGTCGATGTCGGAGACGCGGACCGTGGCCTTCATGGTCCAGGTGCCGGCGATCGGGAGGTTGAGGGAGTCGCTGCCCCAGTAGCCGCGTTCGTCGACGAGGTGGGCGTCCAGCGGGCCGATGTGCTGGTCGGCGAGAGTGAAGGTCAGCCGTAGTTCGGGGATGGAGACGGGACTGTCGTCGGCGCCGTAGACGATCGCCTCCACCACGTTCCGGCCGACCCGGCCCGGTTCCAGCGTGACCTGCACCTTGCCGCGTCCGGACAGGGTGTTCTTTCCGGTGTCGTACGGGATCAGGGTCAGGGACACCTCGGGCTGCCCGGCCACCGAAGCGGCAGAGGCGGTCTCGGTGGCACGGCCCGTCTCGGTGCCGGTCAGCGCCGTCGTCAGCACGAGAACCAGCACACCGACCGCCACCTCGGCCAGGACGGACCTGCGCAGACCGCGCCGCTGCGTCTGCGGTCCGGCGGAACCGTCGTCGCCCCCGTGAGCGGTGGGAAGGCTCTCGCCGTGTCCCACGGCCACCAGCACCCGCTCCTGCTGCGGAGCGTGAAGGAGGCGGGCGGTCCAGCGCCGCGAGTACGAGGCCGCCAGCAGCATCACCAGCACGCCCCAGATCTTGAAGACGAGGATCCTGCCGTAGGTCGTGGAGAACGCGTCCCAGGAGCCCAGCCCGCGCCAGGACTGGTAGACACCGGTGACGGCCAGCACGGCCACCGAGACCAGGGCGATGCGGGAGAAGCGGGCGACGGCAGCGGGCGGGAGGGGATCGTCGTCCGGCGCCCGGTACAGCGCGAGCAGGAGCGCGGCCAGCCCTCCGAGCCATACCGCCATGGCCAGCAGATGCAGCACGGCGGAGGCCACGGCCACGGGTACCTGGATCCCGACGGACGCGTGCTCGGCCGCCGCCCACGTGGCGGCCAGGCCCAGGACGAGCACGCCAGCACCGGCGAGGGTGCTGCGGCCGGGCATCTGCTCCACCCGCCGGTTCCGCACCGCCACGGCCACCACCACAAGCAGCATCAACCGGGCCAGCAGCGCGAGTCCGGGCCGGCTGTCTGCCGTCTGCCGCAGCGCGCCCGGGTCGAACACGCCGCTCAGCCCGTCACCGCTGTCGTAGGGCCCGCGCAACAGCACCAGCAGCACCGTGGACACGGACAGCGTCCACCAGCCGATCAGGAACGGGCGGCGCACCACGCGCGCGGCCGTGGCCGAACGCCAGCAGGCCACGACGAACACGGCGAGACCGATCAGCAGCGCCAGCCCGGCGTAGGCGACGTAGCGGCCGACGCCGTACAACGCGCCGACGGTGGGATCCACGGCCGGCGGGGGAGTGGCGGCGGCGCGGGTCGCCGACGGCTTGCCGACGGAGAAGGTGAAAGCACCGGACACCGCGTGGCTGTCCGCCGACACCACCCGCCAGGACGCCGTGTACGTGCCCTGCGCCAGTCCGCTCACCAGCGGCACGCTGTCTGTGTTGCCCCGCCCGCCCGCGTGCCGGGGATCGCCGTCCGTCACCGGCCGGTTGTCGGGGTCGAGCACCCGCAGGGAGTCCTCCACGAGGGCGACCGACTCGTCGAATGTCACGGTGATCTGCCTCGGCGCGGACTTCAGCACGCTGTTCTCGCGAGGGTCGCTTCCGGTCAGCACCGCGTGCGCCGAGGCGGGAGCCGCACCTTGGAGGAGGGTACAGACAAGGACGGCGACCACCACCAGGAGAGAGCCGAACGTGCGCCGTCGGTTGGTCACTTGTCCTTGCACCACGCCATGTCTCCGGGGCCGGTTGCTGTGTCACGGATACGTACGCAGGTGTATGGCGCCACGCTCACTTCGGCGATGCCCGACCAGCGGGCATTCTGCGCTCATGTGCGGTGACGGTCCGGCGAGCCTGGTTCCCGACTGCGCGCGGGTCGGTCGCGCCGCGCTCGCGTTACCCGCCTGGCGACCTTGAACGCGAGCGCCGGGGAGCCGACGAGAAGGGCCGACGCCGCCAAGGTGTGCCAGGGACCAGGGAGCCCGACGCCGCGCAGGATGAGCGAGCCCGAAACGCAGAGGAACCAGGACGTGCCCACGAGGGCGGACGAGGCCGCAACCACCGGGAGGCTCAGGGCGTCGTACGAACTGTCGCGTCCGGCCGTACCCAGTAGCACCAGCAGCCACAACCCCACCAGCACCACGAGCACGGCGGTGAACACGGCGGTGGGGAAGCCGACCGCGATGTCGGCGATCTCGCGCACTGGTCAACTCCGAACTGCCCGGGCTCCCGTCGTTGACGCACCGATCGTGCCTCCGACACCGGCACGATTGCACCTTCAAGAGCCGACGGCGCTTAACGAGTGGCCATCCGGCCTGCTGGACGCTATGCGCAGCAGCCATCGACAGGCCCGGGGACACCGGTGGAAACCTGAGGATTGCCTGAGGAAGGCATGAGCCCGCCCATCCCGCACACACCGTCGTGCAGCAGCCACCGCCGCGAGGGAACTGACTTCCCCAATGCCCCGACACCCACGGCGACGGGCGGCTCGACCTCTGGACCGAGTTGGACGAGTCGGTCGACGATGGACGGTCACTGCCGCACCGCTCCCTGCCGGAATCCTCACCGGTCCTGGTGGGAGGCGGTGCGCGTCGCGCAATGGGGGTGGAGGCTCTGGCATGAGTGGCGGGAGCCTGGAACATGATCGATTGCGTGATGCAGGCCGGGCCGCTGGAGCGTGCATGATGGCCGCCGAGGCGAGACCGTCTCCACAGCGGCTGATGCGCTCAGGATCGGGTCCCCTTCGCATTCCGGCACGCTTCAAGATCATTTGATGGATCCTTGTTGTCCATCTGCTTCACCACGCCAACCAGTGCTTGAACGGAGGTGACGAACTGACCTGCCGTGCCCACTGCGCACGCCAGGTCCTTGCTCGTCCCGGCAATGGCGTTCGCTCGCCCTCCTCGCCGACGCGGCCCCGGCCTCCGCCCACTCCGGTGCACCTGCCTGACGACAGCGGGAGGTCCGGGGCATGCCGGTGCTGCCCGTGTCCCGCCGTTCGGAGGGCTGGGTCATGGCACCGGCACGGTCTCCTGGCGGGTGGTGACCCGGTGGGTCACCCCATCAGTCCCTCGGTGCTGCTTGCGGCCTTGCCCTTGTCGGTGCGGGCGGTCTTGGTCGGGGAGCCGACGAGCGTCGTGCGGAAGTAGTGGTGGGAAAAGTCGCCCCACTTGCTCATCCTCTAAGGCGCCACCAAGCATCATCGACGTGACAAAGTGCCCATTCAGTACTTCTCGGTCTCAAGGAAGTCCGTGTCCGTATCGTCACCGGGACTCAGGGCAGTACTACCGAAGGCAGCGCGCGGGTCGAATCCGGGGGGGCTGTCTTTGAAAGCCAGGCCCATGCCGGCCAGCTTCGCCTTGACCTCGTCGATGGACTTCGCACCGAAGTTGCGGATGTCCAGGAGGTCGGCCTCGGAACGCGCCACGAGCTCACCCACGGAGTGGATGCCCTCGCGCTTGAGGCAGTTGTAGGAGCGGACGGTGAGTTCCAGCTCCTCGATCGGCAGGGCGAGATCAGCGGCTAGGGCGGTGTCCACGGGGGACGGGCCCATGTCGATGCCCTCGGCGTCGATGTTCAGCTCGCGGGCGAGACCGAACAGCTCGACCAGGGTCTTGCCGGCCGACGCCATGGCGTCGCGCGGCCGCATGGCCTGCTTGGTCTCGACGTCGACGATGAGCTTGTCGAAGTCGGTGCGCTGCTCGACACGCGTGGCCTCGACCTTGTACGTGACCTTCAGCACGGGCGAGTAGATCGAGTCGACCGGGATGCGCCCGATCTCCTGACCGACCTGCTTGTTCTGCACGGCGGAGACGTAGCCGCGACCGCGCTCGACGGTCAGCTCCATCTCCAGCTTGCCCTTGCTGTTGAGCGTGGCGAGGACGAGGTCGGGGTTGTGTACCTCGACACCGGCCGGGGGCGCGATGTCGGCGGCGGTGACCAGACCCGGGCCCTGCTTGCGCAGGTACATCACGACCGGCTCGTCGTGCTCCGAGGAGACGACCAGCTGCTTGATGTTGAGGATCAGGTCGGTGACGTCCTCCTTGACGCCCGGCACGGTGGTGAACTCGTGCAGGACACCGTCGATCCGGATGCTGGTGACAGCAGCGCCGGGGATCGAGGAGAGGAGCGTACGACGCAGGGAGTTGCCGAGGGTGTAGCCGAAGCCCGGCTCCAGCGGCTCGATGACGAACCGGGATCGGAACTCGTCGACGACCTCTTCGGTGAGGGACGGACGCTGAGCGATCAGCACGTGGTGTTGCCTCCATTTTCGGCGCCCGCTATTTGACGCCGTAGACACCACGAAGGGTACGTCCGCCGCCTCCGACAGCAGTGACTGCACCACGCGCGGCCTCGGGATCGCAGGCTTGATCGTGGGTGCGCCGGGGTTGGCCGCAGCCGCGTTGGCCGTGGTGCGCGTGGGTTCGATCCGAGGGGCGGGGCGAGCGGAGCAATCGCCGCTGGTGTGACGTACGCCATGGTTAGACGCCGGAACTTGGTGCTTCGCCCTGCCGACTATTGGAGCGGAAGGGCTTCAACTGCCTTGTTTAGCAGGACGGTTCGATGCGACTAGGAAGGCTGGGCATGGCCGAGTTCCGACGGTCTTTGCGTCTCGTGGGTGTGATGCCCCGCAGGCTGCTGCCGCCGCCCGCGCTCTGCGGCTTCGTGCTGTTGCTCGTGCTGGTGTTCTCGGTGTCGTACGCCGTCGGATCGGCCGCCGGGCCGGTGGCGCCCGGTATGCGTGGCGCCGGGAGCGCTGGGACGGGCACCGGGGGAGACGGCGGCACCGGTGGCGGTAGCAGTGGTGGCATGGAAGACATGCCGGGGATGCACGGGAGCGGTGAGTGATGGCGGGCGAACCGGTGACGAGCCTGGTGGTCACGACGGACATCACCGTCGGCGGGATGACCTGCGCGGCCTGCGTCCGGCGGGTGGAGAAGAAGCTCGCCAAGCTGGAGGGTGTCACCGCGACGGTGAACCTGGCCACCGGGCTTGCCCGGGTCAGCCATCCCGAGAGTGTTCCGGTGGAGGACCTCGTCGCCGCGGTCGAGCAGGCCGGATACCAGGCCGCCCTGCCCCCGCCGCCCGCGCGAGAGGACGAGCCGACGGCTGTGGACGGCACTGACGGCGCCGATACCGCTGCCCGGCAGGAGCGCGAGCGGCTCATCGTCACTGCCCTGCTCGCGGTGCCAGTCCTGGTGCTGTCGATGGTGCCGGCCCTGCAGTTCCGCAACTGGCAGTGGCTGTGCTTCGCGCTGGCCTCCCCGGTCGCGGTGTGGAGCGCCTGGCCCTTCCACACCCGTGCGGTACGGGGGCTGCGTCATTCCACGGCCACCATGGACACGCTCGTCTCGCTGGGCGTCGTGGCGTCCTTCTCCTGGTCGGCGTACGCGCTGTTCCTCGGGGGAGCGGGCGATCCCGGGATGCGGATGCCGTTCAGTCTGCTGCCGTCCGCGTCGGTCGGGACGGCGCACGTCTATCTCGAAGCGGCGGTGAGCGTACCGCTGTTCGTGCTGACCGGGCGGTTTCTGGAGGCGCGCGCACGGCGCGGCACCGGCGCGGCCCTGCGGTCGCTGGCGGAACTGGCGGCCAAGGAGGTGTCCGTCCGTGACGAGCGCGGTGAGCGTGCCATCCCCATCGAACAACTGCGGGTCGGGCAGGTCTTCGTCGTGCGGCCGGGTGAGCGGGTGGCCACCGACGGGTGTGTGACGGAGGGCAGTTCCGCCGTGGACTTGTCGCTGGTCACAGGGGAGAGCGAGCCCGTCGAGGTGAGTCCAGGTTCGGCGCTGGTCGGCGGGGCCGTCAACGCCGGCGGGCTGCTGCTGGTGCGAGCCACCGCAGTCGGCGCGGACACCCAACTCGCCAGGATCACACGGCTGGTCACCGACGCGCAGGCGGGCAAGGCCCGCGCGCAGAGGCTTGCCGACGCGGTGGCCGGAGTTTTCGTACCCGTCGTGCTGAGCATCGCGGTGACCGTCCTCGGCTTCTGGCTCGGCGCCGGAGCCGACCCGCAGGCGGCGCTCACCGCCTGCGTGGCCGTCCTCGTGGTGGCCTGCCCGTGCGCGCTGGGTCTGGCCACGCCGACGGCGCTGATGGCAGCCACTGGACGCGGGGCCCAATTGGGCGTGCTGGTGAGCGGTCCTCAGACGCTGGAGGCGCTCCAACACGTGGACATGGCCGTGCTGGACAAGACCGGGACCTTGACCTCCGGCCACATGAGCGTTGCTCAAGTCACCGCGGCATCCGATGAGTTGGGGCAGGAGGACGTGCTGCGGCTGGCCGGGGCGGTAGAGCAGGGGTCCGAGCATCCGCTCGGCCGGGCGATCACCGCGTACGCGCGCCGCTCGGTGGGAGACGAACCGCTGCCCCCGGTGCGGGACTTCGTGGCCACACCGGGCCAGGGCGTCGAGGGCCTGGTGGACGGCCGTACGGTCGAAGTGGTCGTGCCGGACGGCGAGTTGCCCCATGTGCTGGCCGAGGCCCTGACGGCGGCCGAGGGCGCCGCGCACACGCCCGTCCTCGTGCGCGTCGACGGCCACGCCACTGCCCTGATCGCGGTTGGCGACCTCGTACGGCCCGGAAGCTACCGTGCCGTGGAGCAGCTTCGGCGCCTTGGTATCCGCCCGGTGCTCGCCACCGGCGACCGCAAGGCGCCCGCTCAGGCGGTGGCCGCCGCCCTCGGTATCGAGGACGTGCACGCCCGTTGTTCTCCCGAGGACAAGGCCGCTCTGGTACGGCAGTTGCAGGAGGAGGGCTACCGGGTCGCGGTCGTGGGTGACGGCGTGAACGACGCCGCCGCGCTCGCCGGCGCCGACCTGGGTATCGCCATGGGCACCGGCACGGACGTGGCCATCGGCGCCGCCGACCTGACCCTGGTGCGCGGGGATATCGAGGCGCTCGCCGACGCCGTACGGCTGGCCCGGCGCACTCTCGGCACGATCCGCGCCAACCTTGTGTGGGCCTTCGGCTACAACGTCGTCACCGTGCCGCTCGCTATGGTCGGGTTGCTCAACCCCATGGTCGCCGCCGCCGCGATGTCCGCCAGTTCCGTGCTCGTGGTGTGCAACAGCCTGCGGCTGCGCGCCTGGCAGCCCTCTCCCGCACGCGGACGCGGGGCCCGATCGAGGAAGACCGGTGCCCGATGAGGCGGATCCTGACCCGGGTGTCGTCGCGGCTCGGCGACCGGCGGAAGCTGAGAGACGCCGCGCTGGCCGCCCTCGTGCCCGTCGCCGCGTGCAGTGTGGCTCTGGCGGGTCTGACCGCGTGGACGGGCACGGGCAAGGCCGGTACTCCGGCGCGCATACGCGTCACCGAGGGACGTCTCCTGCTGCCGTCCGCCGGCGCCGAGGAGACGGCGGCGTTCTTCCGCGTAGCCAACGAGGGCGGCTCGGCCGACCGCCTCATACGGGTCACCTCACCCCGCGCCCCCGGTGGCATCGCCCTCTCCCGGCACCGTATGACCGAGGGGAACGGGGCCTACAGCACCGCGGTCGACTCCGTCGACATTCCGGCGGGCGCGAGCCTCGCTATGTCGCCGACCGGAGTCGACCTGACGGTCTCTTCGGCCTCGGGCAAGTGGCGCTCGGGCGATCTCGTGCCCTTCACCTTGGAGTTCCGGCGCAGCGGGCGGATCACGGTGCTCGCCGTAGTCGTGCGTCCCGGCACCATCTCGTTCCAGTAGTCGTCCGGCATGGCCATCGAGTTCCCAGCGCTGTCATGTGACATGAGTCACTGCTTCTGGGGTGAGTAGAGAGCCCGGTGTGCGCCCGTACCCCCTGATGACGATCAGACGTCGGGTGCAAAGATGGGCGCGCTATGACTGTCGGAGGGTGGTTCCGCACGCTGCGGGCGGGTGTGTTCGCCGCCGCCTGCGTGCTGCTGGCCGCCCTCGGTCACGTGATGATGTCCGGCACTCCCGTCCCCTGGTGGACCATGGGCGGCGGCGCCGCCGCGACCGGCATGGCCGGCTGGTTCCTGGCCGGCCGTGAGCGCGGGCGCGGGCTGATCGTCACGGTCGTGGTCGCCGCCCAGACGGTGCTCCACGAGACGTTCTCCCTGGGCCAGAACCTGATGCCCGGGAGTGGTAACGCGCCGGCAGGCATGGGCGGAATGGACATGGGTTCCTCGGACACCATGTCCATGGATTCCATGGACATGAGCGGCATGGCTCACATGGCGCACGGCTCGGGCGGAATGGGGCACGCGCACACGATGACGGGCAGTGCCTCGCTCGGCATGCTCGCCGCGCACCTCCTCGCCGCTGTCCTGTGCGGGCTGTGGCTCGCGTACGGCGAACGCGCCGTCTTCCGCGTCCTGCGGGCGGCGGCTGCACGGCTGGTGGCTCCCCTGCGGATGCTGCTGGCGCTGCCGGTACCGGCTCGTCGCCCGTCCGTGCGCAGGCGCCGCACCGCCGCGTACCGGTCGTCTCTGGCCCATTTCCTTCTCTGCTACTCCGTCACCTCCCGGGGACCGCCCACGGGCCCCGCTGTCGTCTGAGACAGCCGGACCCACCGGGGGCTCACCCGCTCCTCGTCATACCGCGCTCCGGCGCGGATCTCCCCAGGGCTGCACACCTCTTCGTGCGGCCGACGAGCGCGCGACGAGCCCCAGGCATCGCCGTACCCATCGCGTACGGCCGCACCCCATGTGCCGGAGAGCCGTGCCCCATTGCGGGACGTCGGCCCCGGACGACCCGAGAAGGACACCACGTGATCACTTCTGTGCTGCCCCCTCCCCGCCGGGCGGAGCGTGCCGAGGCGGACGCCTCGGCCACCGCCTGGGCGCTTGCCGCCCGAAACGGCGATCCCCACGCGACCGAGCACTTCGTCCGTGCGCTCCATGGCGACGTACTGCGCTACGTCGCCCATCTCAGCGGCGACCCCCAGACCGCGCACGACCTCACCCAGGACACGTTCGTACGGGCCCTCGACAGCCTCCCGGGTTTCGAGGGCCGCGCCTCGGCCCGCACCTGGCTGCTGTCCATCGCCCGTCGCGCCGTGGCCGACAGTTTCCGCCGGGCCGCGGTCCGCCCGCGCCTGGCCGACGCGCACGACTGGCAACTGGCCCTGGAACGCACCCAGCCCTGCGACCTACCGGGCTTCGACGACGGCATCGCGCTCCTCGACCTGCTGGAGGCGCTGCCCGACGAGCGACGTGAGGCGTTCGTACTGACCCAGGTGGTCGGTCTGCCGTACGAGGAGGCGGCACGCTTCATCGGCTGCCCCGTCGGCACGATCCGATCCCGGGTCGCCCGGGCGCGGACCACCCTGGAACGCCTGCTGCGCGAAGCCGAGACCCAGGCCGTCCAGGCGGCGTGACGTGAAGGCCGGCGCCTCCCGGCAGGCGCCGGCCCTCACATGATCCTGTCGGCGATGCGGATACCAACGTGCTCACGGGAACTCGACAGATCGGCAGCACGACTACTGGGACGTGCGACAGAACAGAAGGCGATCCCCACGGCTCGCACCGACGTACACGGTGTCGCCGTACGACGTACCCGCGTTGGACGTACATCTCAGGGCGGTGATCTGGGCGCCGAACGTGCCGAGCGTGTCTCTTGACGTACCTGCCGGAGAGCGGGTGGCGCTGTCCGGTACGGCCGCCGGGACGCTTACGGCGCTGCTGCGCGCGGTGACCGGCCTGCACCCCGTGACCGGCGGAGTGATCACGGTGGGCGGTCGGGACACCCGGACGCCCGCCGAGCGGGCGTGGCGGAGCAGGGCGTGCGCGTGGCTGCCGAGTGACCCTGGCGTGACCGGGCGCACGGTGCCGGCCGCCACCGTACTGGCGCGCAGCGCACACCCGGCCGCGGCTGCGCAGGCCGCCGAACGGCTGGGAGTGGGGAGGCTCGTGGCCCGCCCGCTGCGCAGTCTCACGCGACGTCAGGTGAAGCTGCTGCACCTGGCGCGTGTCATCGGCTGTGTGGCTCTGGGCGCGGGCGTACTGCTGGCGGACGATCCGACCGCCGGGCTGACCGCGGCCGACCGGGAGACACTGGCGGATCTGCTCGCAGGGCTGCCCGTGACCCTGATGGTGTCGACCGACGACCCGGTACTCACCGTGCTGTGCGGCCTTCGGGTGGACATCGCCATGCCGCTACCGGCGCAGGGCACCGCGCCGCCCGTCCCGTGTGCCGAGCCACCCGGAACTACCAACTCCCTTTCATTTCAGTTGAGTTGATGGAAAGTTGCGGGAACTCATCCCGCCCCGCCCCCGACTACTAGTGCGACGGCTCGACCCCGCGCAGGGCCGTGGCACCGGTCAGGGAGGTCCGTATGACGCCAGAGATAGAGGACGCCTTCGCGGCGATCAGAGCCGAGCACGGCGCGGACGCGATCACCCGCGTCGAGCGCATGCTGGAGCCCGGCGGAGGCGGACCGCGGCACCCGCTCCAGAAGGGCGCCAAGTGGATCATGCCGGGACTGTCTCAGGCTCCGTGGCACGACCCCTACGCCTATCCCGAACTGCTCCCGGTGGTCGAGGCACTGGAATCGGCCCACCCGGCCGTCAAGGAAGAACTGAACTCCGCCTGGACGGTCCGGCGTGAGGTGTTCTCCGACTACGAGCACTACCTGACCCGGCAGGAGGACTGGCAGGCCCTCTACCTCTACCGGGGTGGAAACCTGGTCGAGGAATCGGCCGACACGGTGCCGACCGCGTACAAGGTGCTCAAAGAGTTCGCCGTCGACACCGGGACGATCTGCCCACTACTGGAATCCCATTTCTCCACACTGCTGCCCGGGGCTTCGATCGCCCCGCATTGCGACCTGTGGAACTTCAGCATCAACCTGCATCTCGCCGTCGACATTCCGGACGGGTGCAGCATCACCGTGGCAGGTCAGACCCGCACCTGGCGGGAAGGCTGCTGCCTGCTCTTCGACTACTCCTTCGAGCATGAGGCGCGCAATGACGGGAAAAGACCGCGGACGTGCCTGCTCGTCGACCTGTGGCACCCGGAAACGACCCTTCCCGAACGGCAGGCTCTGGTTGCTCTCATCACGGAGATAAGGCGCCTGATGGGGGAGTGACAGATACCTGAAAAGGCTCAGGAAAAGCAACCGGCAGTTCTGTGCTGCTGGTTCGGAGTGCTGCCCGAAAGGCAAATCAATGCCTCTCTGTGACTTTCCATTTCGGCCATTCTCAAGCCTTCTTCCGGCTGTTATCGTGGCCGAAATTCCTCGACGCATTCGATATGCGTCGGCGTTTTCCATCCATGCCTGGGGAGGGATCGACTGATGCACGCCCGGCTGTCCCTGCTCGTGCTGGCACTGGCCCAGCTGGTCATCGCGCTCGACTACAACATCGTCTATGTGGCGCTCCCCGAGATAGGCGCGGGCCTCGACTTCTCCGCCCATGACCTGCAATGGGTGGTGAGCGCCTACGTCGTGACGACGGGTGGCTTCCTGCTGCTGGGCGGACGGGCGGCGGATCTGCTCGGCCGCCGTCGGACGTTCGTCACGGCGGCGCTGATCTATGCGGGCTCCTCCCTGGTGGGAGGGTTCACGGAGTCCCCCGGCGCGCTCGTCGCCGTCCGGGCCGTGCAGGGCATCGGCGGATCGCTGCTGTTCCCGGCCACGCTCTCCCTGATCAACACGATCTACGAGGAGGGGCCCGCCCGGAACCGCGCTCTGGCGGTGTGGGGCGCGGCGGGGGCCGGCGGCCTGTGTTTCGGATCCCTGCTCGGCGGTGTGCTCGTGGAAGCGTTCGGCTGGCCGTCGGTGTTCTTCGTCAACGTCCCCATCGCGGTGGGCATCGCCTGGGCAGGACGGGCCCTGTTCCCCGCGGACGCAGTGCGGACCGCCACTCGGCGGTTCGACGTGGCGGGCGCTCTGGCCGCGACCGGCGGCATCACCCTTCTGGTGTTCCTGCTGGTGCACGCGCCGGAAGCCGGCTGGACCAGTACGCCCGCCCTGGTGAGCGCCGGTCTCTCGCTCACCCTGCTGTGCTGCTTCGCTGTCGTCGAGACCCGCTCGCGCGATCCACTGGTCCCGGCGAGGCTGTTCGCCCACCGGGGTCTGTTCTCCGCGATGGCCGTCACCGCGCTCTACAGCGCGACCTTCAGTTCACTGCCGTACTTCCTGACCCTCTACTTCCAGACCGTGCGCGGCTACAGCGCGCTCCTGACCGGGCTCGCCTTCCTCGTCCCGGCCGTGGTGACCGCCATCGGCACCCAGGTCGGCGAACGGGCGGTGGCGCTGATCGGCGTGCGCCGCATGCTGGCCGCCGGCATGGCCCTGGGGGCGGCCGGGGCCGTCGCGCTCGGACTCGCACTCACCGGCGAGGGCTCGTACCCGCTGCTGCTGCCCGGCATCGTGCTGCTGGGCCTCGGCCAGGGGGCCGCGTGGACCGGCATGTGGATCGTCGCCGCGTCCGGGGTCGCGCCCGAGGACCAGGGCGTGGCGTCCGGGCTGGCCTCCACCAGTCTCCAGGTGGGCGGCGCGGTTGGCCTCGCCCTGCTCGTGGCGCTCGCGGGCGGCGTCGGACAGAGCCCGCCCGGTGACGCCCTGCTGAACGGGATCCGGATCGCCGTGTTCGCGATAGCGGCCGGTATCGGCTGCGGCGTGCTGCTGACCTTCGCCCTGCGCAGAACGGCTCCGGCCGGATAGGCCGAGTCCGCCCCTCGACATCCCGGGGCCGACGGCCCGTCACCCCCGTACCGCACACTCAGGAGAACCGTTGTGCCCGTACACACCTCCAGCACGTCCGCTCCGGCCGCCGTCCTGTGCGGAGTGGCCGGATGGGTGCCGCCCCGTGTCGTCACCAACGACGAACTCGCCGAACGGCTGGACACCGACGACACCTGGATCCGCACCCGCACAGGGATCCGCTGTCGCCACATTGCCAAACCGGGCCAGGCCACCTCCGACCTGGCCGTCGAGGCCGGCCGACTGGCCCTGCGCAACGCCGGACTCGACCCGGCCGAGACGAACCGTGGTGGGACGGATCCGGTCGACGCCGTGATCGTCACCACGACCACACCCGACCGCCCCTGCCCGGCTACCGCGCCCGCGGTCGCCGCGCGACTCGGTCTGAACGGGGTGGCGGCCTTCGATGTCGGCGCGGTGTGCACCGGATTCGTCTACGGCCTCGCCACGGCGGCAGGGCTGATCGCCTCCGGTGTCGCGGCACGGGTCCTGCTGATCGGTGCCGACACCTACTCCACCATCGTGGACCCGCTGGACCGGGCCAACGCGATCATCTTCGGGGACGGCGCCGGAGCCGTCGTCCTGCGCGCCGGAGACGAAGACGAACCGGGCGCCATAGGCCACTTCGACCTCGGCAGTGACGGCACGCACGAGGACCTGATCATGGTCGCAGCGGGGGGCTCCCGCGGGCGCTCCGCCGAAGGCGAACCCACCCGCGCGGAGCGGCACTTCGCGATGCGCGGCAACGAGGTCTACCGGCACGCGGTGACCCGCATGGCCGCCTCCGCCCGCGCCACCCTGACCAGCGCCGGGTGGAAGACCGACGACGTCGACCACTTCGTGCCCCACCAGGCCAACCTGCGCATCCTGCACTCAGTCGCCGACGACCTCGGCCTGCCCCGGGAACGCTGCGTCGCCAACGTCGACGCCGTGGGCAACACCGGTGCCGCCTCCATCCCGCTCGCCCTCGCCGACGCCGCCGCCCGGCGCGTGCTCCGCCCCGGCGACCGGCTCCTCCTCACCGCCTTCGGCGGCGGACTCACTTGGGGCTCTTGCCTGCTGACCTGGCCGGAACTGCCGCCGCCCATCCGAACCCACGACCCCTTCGTCCCGCATCACACAGGAGATGACACCCTGTCATGAGTGCTACCACCTATGACCAGTTGGTCGAGATCATCACCAGACTCCACGACACCTCGGCCGACCGGTTCACGCCCGAGGCGACCTTCGCCGACCTCGACGTCGACTCGCTGACGATGGTCGAGATCAGCATCCGCATCGAGCGCGACCTCGGCGTCACCGTCCACGACAGCGAACTGCGGCCCACCCTCACCCTCGCGGACACAGCGGAGTTGATCGACGCGAGACAGACCGTCTGACCCCCCGACACAGGTCGCCCGAACCACTCCGACCTCCTACGACCACCATGCACCCGAAAGGCACCCTCACGTGAAGATCACCGACCAGCCCGGCACGTTTCTCGGCGCGAGCGTCGAGGGCTTCGACCACGCCACCGCCTCCGACGTCGACGTCGAGTGGCTCAAGCAGACCGTCTACACGAAGAAGATCGCGGTCCTGAAGGGCCAGGACCTGACTCCCGAGCAGTTCCTGGCGCTCGGTGAGCGCCTCGGCCGCCCCGAGACCTACTACGAGCCCATGTACCAGCACCCGGAGGTCCCGGAGATATTCGTCTCCTCCAACGTGCCGGAGAACGGCAAGCAGATAGGCGTGCCGAAGACCGGCAAGTTCTGGCACGCCGACTACCAGTTCATGCCCGACCCCTTCGGCCTCACCCTCATCCACCCGCAGGTCGTCCCGGAGAAGAACCGCGGCACGTACTTCATCGACATGGGCCGGGCGTACGAGAAGCTGCCGGTCGAGCTGAAGAGGGACATCGAGGGCACCTTCTGCCGGCACTCCGTCCGCAAGTACTTCAAGATCCGCCCGCACGACGTCTACCGCCCGATCTCCGAGATCATCGAGGAGGTCGAGACCAAGACCCCGGCCGTCCGCCAGCCCACCACCTTCACCCACCCCCTCACCGGCGAGACCGTCCTCTACATCAGCGAGGGCTTCACCGTCGGCATCGAGGACACGGACGGCAACCCGCTCGACGACGAACTCCTCAAGCGCCTGTTCGACGCCACGGGCCAGCTCGACGAGACCTTCGAGCACGACAACATCCACCTGCAGAGCTTCGAGAAGGGCGACCTGCTGGTCTGGGACAACCGCAGCCTCATCCACCGCGCCCGCCACACCACCACACCCGAGCCGACCGTCTCGTACCGCGTCACCGTCCACGACGACCGCAAGCTGCACGACGGGATCCAGGCCGCGTGAGCGCGCCCGCCGCCGACCGCACCGGGACCGCCTCGCCGCGGCGCTCGTACCCCACGGACGAGGAGCTGCTGACCCGCGTGCTCGTGCCCTACAAGGCGCACTGCAAGTACCTGAAGAGCGCCCTCGTCACGGCGGGAGCAGGAGCCGGACTCGCCTCGGCGCGCTGCGAGTTCGCGATCCCGGAGTCCTGTTACATCGACGACACCGGCCACCTGAACTCGGTCGAGGCCAACATCGCCTACAACCAGATGATGTATTACCTGGTCGCCAAGTCCGTAGGGGAAGGACTCCTGACCGGGTTCGAGACCTGGACCCTGGACGACTTCTGGCGCCACCAGCTCCCGGACATCCTCATCGCCCGTTTCGCCGGCACCTTCCGCCGCCCGGTCACCCCCCGTTCTTTCCAAGGGGAGTTGGCGTTCCGCTCCGTCACCCGGCGTGCCCCCGGTGGCGCCAGCCCGTTCCTGCACGCCGAGACGTCGTACCGCTACTGGGACGCCGACGGCGGCCGGAGCGACGGCGAGGCGACCCTCGCCTTCGTCAACATCCCCTGAACACCGAAGGACTGCCCATGGAGACATCCACGGCGACACAGCCGCCGGCGGCCGACCGGATCCATCACCCCGAACTGCGCACCCTCGTCCAGACCGCCCGCTTCCACGCCGAGCACCAACCCGACATCCTCGCCGTGCTCTGCGAGGGCCGCAGCCTGACGTACGGCGATCTGCACCGCGAGAGCAACCGCATCGCCCGCGCTCTGCAGGCCGCCGGACTCGCACCGGGCGACCGGGTCGCCTACCTGGGCAAGGAGTCCGAGCACTACTACGAGATCCTCTTCGCCTGCGCCAAGAGCGGCACCGTGCTCGTGCCCGTCAACTGGCGGCTCACCGCGCCAGAGGTCAGCCACATCCTCCAGGACTCCGGCACCCGACTCCTCTTCCTGGAGGACGAGTTCAGACCGGTCGTGGCGGGTATGCCGACCGCGCCACCTGAAACGGTCGTACCGCTCGGGGAGTTGGAGCAGTGGCGTCAGCAACACCCGGTCGATAAAGCGGAGTTCGATCCGACTCCCGACACTCCTGTTGCCCAGCTCTACACCAGCGGCACCACCGGCCTGCCCAAGGGGGTGGTGCTCGCGCACCGTAGCTTCTTCGCGATCCGTGACGCCCTGGCGAGCGAGGGTCTCGACTGGATCGACTGGCGTTCCGGAGACATCGCCTTGGTCGGCATCCCTGGCTTCCACGTCGGCGGCCTGTGGTGGGCCACCCAGAACTTCAACGCGGGCACGACCGTCGTCGCGATGCGCGCGTTCGCCGCCCGCCCGGCCGTCGACCTCATCCGCGACCTCGGCATCACCACCGCCTGTGTCGTCCCGGCCATGCTCCGCATGATGCTCACCGAACCGGGCGTCAGCGCCGAGGACTTCGCCACGCTCCGCAAGACGGTCTACGGCGGCTCCCCGATCTCCGAGGCGCTGCTGGAGCAGAGCCTCGCCGTCCTGGACTGCGAGTTCGCCCAGATCTACGGCCTGACGGAGACCGGCAACACCGCCGTCTGCCTGCCCCCGGCCGCCCATGTCCCCGGCGGTCCTCTCATGCAGGCCGCCGGTCACCCCTACCCCGGCGTGCGCTCCAAAGTCATCGACGACCAAGGGCGCGAACTCCCGCCGGGCCAGGTCGGCGAGGTGTGCCTGCACACCCCCGCCCGCATGGTGGAGTACTGGGGCCTGCCCGAGAAAACGGCGGACACCCTCGTCGACGGCTGGATCCACACCGGAGACGCGGGATATGTCGACGAGGACGGTTACGTCTTCATCCGCGACCGGATCAAGGACGCCATCCTCGTCGCCGGCGAGAACGTGTACCCGGCCGAGATCGAGAACGTACTGGAAGGCCACCCCGGCGTCGCGGAGGCCGTCGTCGTCGGCGCCCCCGACGAACGCTGGGGCGAGTACGTGCACGCCTTCATCGTCCCGGCCCCTGACCAACAGCCCAGCCCCCGGGACCTGCACACCTTCCTCGTCCCGCAGCTCGCGAACTTCAAGCTGCCCGCCCGCTACGAGTTCATCGACAGCGTCCCGCGCAACCCCAGCGGCAAGATCCTCCGCCGCGAACTGCGCGACCGCCTCTGGACGGACGCCGACCGCAAGGTCAACTGACGTGCCGCACAACGCCCGTTCCTCACCCCCGCGCCCTCGTCGAGCCACCGAGAGAGAACCCGCATGCCTGAACCCCTCACCCCGGACAGCTTCCGCGCGGACCTGGCGGAGTGCCTGTTCCTGCCGCCCGACGAAATCGACCTGGAGGAGAGCCCGTTGGACGCGGGTCTGGACTCCCTGCGCATCGTCACCCTGCTGGAGCGGTGGCAGGCCGCCGGCGCCGACGTGACCTTCATCGACCTCGCCGAACGGACCTCCTTCGCCCAGTGGTGGCAACTGCTGGAAGAACGCCGGAAAGGAGCAGCACGTGCCGACACCTGACAGCACGTCAGCCGCCGGGCGTCACCCACTGCTGGCCGCCCAGGAGGGCATCTGGACAGGCCAGCAACTCGACGCGGACAGCCCCGCCTACAACACCGCCGAATACGTACGCATCGACGGGCCCGTGGACAGGGCGGTCTTCGACACCGCCCTGCACCACGTCGTCGCCGAGACCGAGGCCCTGAACGTCACCTTCGTCACCGACGACACCGGCCACCCCTGGCAGCTCGACACCCCGGCCGGCGACTGGCGCACCCACATCGCCGACCTCACCACCGAACCCGATCCCCACGCCGCGGCCCTGGCCTGGATGGACCAGGACATGGCCCGCCCCGTCGACCTCACCCGCGGCCCGGTCTTCGGCCACGCCCTGCTCAGAACCGGGCAGGAGCAGTACCTGTGGTACCACCGTGTCCACCACATCGCCCTCGACGGCTTCGGCCTCTCCCTGGTGGCCCGCCGCGTGGCCCAGGTCTACACGGCCCTCGTGGCGGGTGAACCCGTCCCGGACAGCGGCTTCGGCACCCTGGAGTCCGTCCGCGCCGAAGAGCTGGCCCACCGCGCGTCCGCCCGCCACACCAAGGACCGCGCCCACTGGACCGACCGTTACGCCGACCGCCCGCCGGTGGCCAGCCCGGCCGGCCGCTCCGCCCTCCCCGCCCGCACCTTCCACCGCCACGTCACCGACCTCGACGCGGCCTGGTCCGCCACCCTGCGCACGGTCGCCCGCGACCTGTCGGTGACGTGGTCCGAGGTGGTGCTCGCGGCGACCGTCGCCCACCTGCACCAGGTCACCGGCGCCCCGGAAATCGTCCTGAGCCTGCCCGCGATGGGCCGCCTCGGCTCGGTCTCCCTGCGTGTCCCCTGCATGGTGCGCAACATCCTGCCCCTGCGCGTGCCCGTCACCCCCGACGACACTCTGCGCGACCTTGCGCGCCGCGTCTCCCGCGAACTGCGCGCCGGACTGCCCCACCAGCGTTACCGCTACGAGCAGTTGCGGCGCGACCTGAAGCTCGTGGGCGGTCAGCGCCGACTGTCCGGGCCCGGCGTGAACATCATGCCGTTCGAGTACGACCTGCGGTTCGCCGGCCACCGCAGCACCGTCCACAACGTGTCGGCGGGACCGGTCGACGACCTGGCCGTCAACGTCTACGACCGCTCCGACGGCACCGGCCTGCGCATCGCCCTGGACGCCAATCCCGACCTGTATACCAGGACCGAGGTGGCCGGTTTCCAGGAGGGCCTGCTCGCTCTTCTCGACGGGGCGGTCGCCGCCCCCGACCGGCCGCTTCGAGAACTGGCGGGCACCTCCGCCGCCGGAGCCGTCCGCGTCCTGACCGGGGACCCGCTGCCCGCCCCCGCCCGCCCGGTGCTGAGCCTCATCGCCGACCACGCCGCCCGCCGGGGCACGGCCGTCGCCCTGGAGCACGCCGGGGACACCCTCACGTACGCCCAACTCTTCGGCACCGCACGGGACATGGCTCGCCGCGTGGCCGCCCGGGGCGTCGGCCGGGGCGATGTGGTGGCGGTGGCCCTGCCCCGGGGAATCGACGCCGTCACCGCCATCCTGGGCGTCCTGCTGTCGGGCGCCGCTTACTGCCCCCTCGACCCGAAGGCCCCCGCCGACCGCACGGCCCACCTCCTGGCCGACGCCGCTCCGGCGCTCGTGGTGACGACCGGCGACCGCGTGGCCAGCTTCCCGGAGCAGACCGTACTCGCCCTGGAACAGCCGGATTCCGAGCCCGCCACACCCACAGTGCCGTCGGCGCCCGAACTCGCGGACCTGGCGTACGTGCTGCACACCTCGGGATCCACCGGCCGCCCCAAGGGAGTGGAGATCGGCCACGACGCGCTGGCGCACTTCGTCGCGGCGGCCACGCACCGATACGGGATCCAACGGGGCGACCGCGTCCTGCAGTTCGCCCCACTGCACTTCGACGCCAGTGTGGAGGAACTCTTCCTCACCCTGTGCGCCGGCGGCACGCTGGTGATCCGCGCCGACGACATGACCGAGTCCGTGCCGCGCTTCCTGGACGAGTGCGCCCGCCTGCGCGTCAGCGTGCTGGACCTGCCCACCGCCTACTGGCACGAACTGGCCTACGCGCTCTCGACCGGCGCCGCCGAGCTGCCGGAGAACGTGCGGACCGTCGTCATCGGCGGCGAGGCGGCCCTGCCCGAACGGGTCGACCGCTGGCGCAAGGCCGTCGGCACGTCTGTCGCGCTGCTGAACACCTACGGACCGACCGAGGCCACTGTGGTCGCCACCGTCGCCGACCTGCACGACCCCACCCTCCCCCCGGGCGACGTACCCATCGGCCTGCCGCTGCCGGGCACCCGGGCAGCCGTCGTCAGCGGCGAGCTGTACCTGCTGGGCGCCGCCCTGGCCCGTGGCTACCGGGGCGAAGTACCGGACAGCTCCCGCTTCGCACCTCTCACCGCGCTTCCCGGCGCCCCCCGCGCCTACTGCACCGGCGACCTGGTTGACATCGGTGAGGACGGCCAACTCCGCTTCCTGGGGCGGGCGGACGACGAGTTCAAGATCAGCGGCCACCGGATCCAGCCCGCCGAGATCGAGAGCGCCCTGCTCACCCACCCCCGCGTCCGGGAGGCCGCCGTGGTGGGCCAGACCCTGCCCGACGGCACCCGGCGCCTGGCCGCTCATGTGGTCGCCGAGTCACCGGCGCCATCCGCGTCCGAGGTCAGGGAACACCTGCGGACCAGGCTGCCCGCCGCAATGATCCCCTCCGCGATCGAACTCCTCGACCGGCTGCCCCGCACGAGCTCAGGCAAGATCGACCGGGCCGCCCTGACCCGGACATCAGTGCCCCGACTCCCCACCACCGGCAGCCCCCTTGAGCGGAACGTCACTGCCGTCTGGCGACAGATCCTCGGCACGGACACCCTCGCCGTGGACGACGACGTGTTCGACCTGGGAGCCCAGTCCCTCCAGGCCATCCAGGCGGCCAACCGCCTCGGCGTCGAACTCGGCCGCGAGATACGGGTCGCGTGGCTCTTCCAGTACCCCACCGCCGCTGGGCTGGCCGGCTTCCTCGGCGAGAACGCCCAACCATCGTTCACACCGGCAGGACTCCCGCCGACCCTCCTCGCCGAAACCGCCCTCGACCCGGGCATCCGCCCCGGCATCAGCCGCGCCCCAGACGCCGCCCTCCGCCGCATCCTCCTCACCGGCGCGACCGGCTTCGTAGGCGTACACCTGCTGGCGCAACTGCTCACCGACACGTCGGCCGAGATCGTCTGCACGGTGCGGGCGAACGATCAAGCAGCAGCAACTACCCGCATCCGCAAGGCACTTGAACGTCACGGCATCGCCCTCGACGAGCGGGCACGCCACCGTGTCACCGCCCTCCCCGCCGACCTCGCCCGCCCCGACTTCGGCCTGACCCGCGACACGCTCGCCGACCTCGCCGCCACCTGCGACGCGATCTTCCACAACGCCGCGACCGTCAGCATCATGCGCGACTACGCCACCCTGCGCGCCGCCAACACCGAGTCCACCCGCCAACTGCTGCGCCTGGCCGCCGTACGCACGACACCCCTCCACTACGTCTCCACCCTGTCCGTAGCCCCGCCCGCGAGCCACAGCCCCGAGGTGCCGGAGGCATTCCTGCCGCCGCACGAGGGACTCCGCTACGGCTACCAGCAGTCGAAGTGGGCCTCGGAACGGCTGCTGGAGCAGGCGGCCGAGCGCGGTCTGCCGGTGACCGTGCACCGCCTGGGCCGGGTGGTCGGCCCGTCCGGCACGGGATACGTCAACGAGCGGGACTTCCTGTGGAGCGTGCTGCGGGCCGGCATCCCCGCCGGGATCGTCCCCGACCTGTTCGAGGACGAGGTCTGGACGCCCGTTGACTTCGTGGCCCGCTCCCTCGTCCACCTCTGCCTCACCCCCGGCCGTGCAGCCGGTCCGGTCTTCCACCACGCGACCCTGCCCCGGGTGCGGCTCGGTGACGTCTACGACTGGGTTCAGGAATACGGCTATCCGCTACGGCGACTGCCGCTGGCGCGCTGGCGCGAGCAACTGCCCCGCACGGCCGACGTCGCCGCCACGACGCTGGCCTTCTTCGATTCCGCCGACCGGGCCGCGCCGACCGACCTGCGCCTCGGCCACGTCCGGGCCGACAACGTCCGTGTCGGCCTGGAAGGCAGTGGCATCACCAGCCCGCCGGCCGACCGGGACCTTGTCTTCGGCTACCTGGACCACTGCGTCGCCGCGGGTGTGCTGCCCACTCCGGCAACAGCCGCCAAATAAGCGGGACTTGCCGGGAACTCGCAACCACCTCGCCCCGACTACTGCAACAGAACCCCTCAGCCCATGAGTAGACCCCGTACGCAAGGAGCCCGCATGTCGATCAACCGGCCGGCCGTCACCGCCCTGGCCGCAGCCCTCTGCCTCCTCACGGCGGCATGCGGCGACTCCTCGGACAGCGACACGGCGAGCGGCACGACGACCGAGGCCGCCGTGTCGAAGACCGGCTACCCGGTGACGCTGAAGAACTGCGGACAGTCCGAGACCTTCAAGAAGGCCCCCAGCCGGGTCGTCGTCATGAACGGCGCCTCCGTCGCCGAGGTCTCCACCCTCCTCGCCCTCGGCCTCCAGGACAAGATCGTCGCCAACCAGCAGACCTACGGCATGTCCGAGGTCGCGGGCCGCACCGCCGCCATCAAGGCCCTGCCCACAGGGAACGTGAAGCTCAACGACGCCTACGACATCCCCCGCGAGGCCATGCTCGGCCTGCGCCCCGATCTCGTCCTGTCGACCACCTCGTACGGCTTCGACGAGAAGAACGGCTTCGCTACCAGGGACCAGTTGAAGACCGTCGGCGCCAACAGCTATGTCTCCCCGCAGGGATGCGACCAGGACACCGCGAAGATGACCATCGCAGACAGCTACACGCTGCTGCGCGACATGGGCAAGGTCTTCAACGTCACTGACAAGGCGGAGGAGTTGATCGCCGCCTCCGAGAAGAACATCGCGGCCGTCTCGGCGAAGGTCAAGGGGGAGACGAAGACCCCCAAGGTCATGGTGCTGTTCTCCAACATGTCCATGGGCGGCAACGACTTCAGCTCGGTCGTCGCCAAGGGCATCTACAACGACATCCTCGCCAAAGCCGGCGGCTCCAACGCCTTCGAGAACGCCTCCGAGACCTCCTTCGCTGACCTGAGCAAGGAGAAGGTGGCCGCCACCGATGTCGACGCCCTCGTCGTCATCGCCTACAACGACCCGAACCCGGCGGCCTACGCCAAGAAACTGCTGAAGGAGTTCCCCCAGTGGCCGGCCGCCAAGAACAACACGTACGTGACGCTGTCCGACTCGATGTACCTCGGCCCCAGCAACGACCTGGCCGTGGAGAAGATCGCCAAGGCACTGCACCCGGACGCCTTCTGAGCCGACCCGGCCGGCTGAAGATCACCCTCGCGTTCACCCTGCTGCCCGTCGCCCTGACCGCCACGATGATCGTGGCGATCAGCATCGGCGCGGTCACCATCCCGCTCGGTGACGTGTGGGCGATCGTCCTGCACCACGTCACCGGCGCGGGGAAGCCACCGAGTGATCCGGCGCTCGACCAGATCGTCTGGAACTTCCGCACGCCCCGGGTGGTGTTGGCCGCCCTGGTCGGCGCGGCCCTGGCCGTGTCGGGCGCGGTGCTGCAGACCGTGGTGTCCAACCCGCTGGCCGACCCCATCGTGCTGGGCTTCTCCTACGGCGCCACGCTCGGCGCGGTCCTCGTCATCACCCTGGGCGGCGGTGCCGCGCTGGCCGGGCTCGGGGTGTCGGCGGCGGCCTTCATCGGCGCGGTGGTGGCGGGCGCGCTGGTCTTCGCCCTCGGACAGCGACAAGGCCGACTCGCGCCGACCCGGCTGGTGTTGGCGGGGGTCGCCGTCGGCTATGTCTTCCTCTCGGCGACCAGTTTCGTCCAACTCCAGGCGACGCCAACCGAGTTGCGCACGGTCATGTTCTGGATGCTGGGCAGTGTGGCCGGCGCCCAGTGGGACCAACTCCCCACGGTCACGGTGGTCGTGCTGGTCACCACCGCGCTCCTGACGCTCTTCGGGCGGCGGCTCAACGTCCTGTTGGCAGGCGATGAGTCCGCCACCGCGCTCGGCGTCGACGTCAACCGGCTGCGCGCCGTGCTCCTGGTGCTCAGCGCGCTGTTGACCGGAACCGTCATCGCCGTCGCCGGCAGTATCGGCTTCGTCGGCCTGATGATCCCGCACCTCGTCCGCCTCACCACCGGCGCGGACCATCGCCGACTCCTGCCCCTGACAGCCCTGTTGGGCTCGGTCTACCTGGTCCTCGTCGACCTGCTCTCCCGTACCCTCAACCGCCCCAACGAACTGCCGCTCGGCATCCTCACCGCCCTCCTCGGCGCCCCCTTCTTCCTGTGGCTGCTGCGCCACAACAAGGGTCTGGACTGAAGCCTCGTGAAACTGACCGTCGACCGGCTCCGCATCACCCTGGACCGCAGTCCGATCCTGCACGGCGTGAGCCTTGAGGCCCGCAAGGGCGACATCGTCGGCCTCGTCGGCCCCAACGGCAGCGGCAAATCGACCCTGCTGCGCGCCGTCTACCGCTCGCTCCGCCCGGCGGACGGTGTCGTCAAGGTCGGCGAGGACGACGTATGGACGCTGTCCGCCCGCGCCGCGGCCCGCCGCACGGCCGCGGTCCTCCAGGACGCCACCGGCAACACCACCGGCCTGACCGTGGCGGAGATCGTCGCCCTGGGCCGCGCCCCGCACCACGGCCTGCTGGGACGCGACGGCGCCGAGGACCACAGGGCCGTAGAGGAAGCCATCGACCACTGCGGCGTACGACCGTACGCGGACCGCGACTACGCCTCCCTGTCCGGCGGCGAACGCCAACGCGTCCTGCTGGCAAGGGCGTTGGCACAGAGTGCCCAACTCCTCGTCCTGGACGAACTCACCAACCACCTCGACATCCGCGCCCGGTTCGAGCTCCTTGACCTGATCCGCGCCACCGGCATCACCACGCTCGCGGTCCTGCACGACCTCGACCTCGCCGCCCGACTCTGCGACCACCTCGTCGTCCTGCACGAGGGAGCGGTGGTGTCCGCCGGGCCGGTCCTGGACGTACTGACTCCGCAGATCCTCAGGGACGTCTTCGGCGTACGGGCGAGCGCCGAGCGGCACGCCGACGGCGTCATCCGCATCACCTACGATGCCCAGCCGCTCGCCCGCGACGAGATGGCGGAGGCTCAGGTCGACCCAACTGCCGCAGAGCCCGCCGCACGCTGACCCGCCGGTCAGGCCCCGGAATCCGCCACGGGCTCCGGGGCCTCGTACTGGATCCCGGCCCGGGTCAACTCGCCCGCCTCGGCCCCGCCGTAGCGTGCGACGAGATGTAGAGCCATGTCGATGCCGGCCGACACCCCGGCGCTGGTGACGATGTCGCCGTCGTCCACGTAGCGGTCCCGCGTCCGTACGTCGACCGACGGGTCGATCTTCGCGAGCCTGTCGAGGTAGTCCCGGTGCGTGGTCGCCGGGCGGCCCGCCAGCAGACCGGCGGCGGCGAGCACCAGCGAACCGGTGCACACGCTGGCCAGCACGGTGCCCTGCGTATGAAGGTGCCGCAGCCACTCCAGGTGCGCCGAATCCTTGACCAGGGCGCGCGTGCCGTTGCCGCCGGGGTGGACGAGGACATCGAACGCCGGCACGTCGGTCGCGGTGTGGTCGGCGATGAGCCCCAGCCCCTTCGAACCGCGCACCACCCCGGCCTCCGGCCCAACGGCCAGCATGCGCACGGGAGTTGACGCGATGTGGGACGCCCAGAATCCGAGAACCTCCCACGGGCCGACCACGTCGAGTTCCTCGACATCGTCGAACAGCAGCACACCGATGGTCAGAGTGTCGCTCACGCCCCCACCCTAGCCTCCACCGCGACGGCCGACCGGGGTTCCTTCGCGGTGGCTTCGGGCAGCCTCAACACGTCCTGCTTTCCCGGCCGGTGAAGGAGGAACAGCCGTGGACCTCGGGCCGATCGCATGGGTGGCCGCGGGCATGGCGCTCGTGATGGGCGCCTCCGAGCTGCCTCGCCTCGCGGGCCACCACACCTTCTCACGGCCCGGCGTGGCGGCCGACGTACTGATGAGCGCGTGCATGGCCGCGATGGTGTGCCCCGCGACCGAGGGCATGTTCATCGCGGTGGGCTGGTGGCCGGTCCTGTTCGTGCTCGCGGGAGTGGCGTGCGCGGCGGCCGGAGCGCGCCAGGCCGTGCGCCCGGACCACCGGCACGGGGGAGCGCACTGGTTCCAGCACGCGGTGGCCTGCGGAGCAATGGTGTGCATGGTGTTGGCCATGCGGTCCGCGAACCCGGTCCACGCGCACCCGGGCATGACGATGGCCGGGACGGTCTCCGGATGGGCGATCGCCTGCGCCGCCCTGGCGCTCTACTTCATCCTGTCCATGGCCGTCATCCTGTGGCGGCAGGTGGTCTCGGACGGATCGTCGCGCGCAGAGGCTGTTCCGGTGGTCCGCATCGCCATGGCGGGCATCACCGCTGTGATGCTCCTGACGATGGTGTGAACAGCCGTGTGACGGTGGTGGTGACGTGGCCTCGGGCGGCCTGCTGCTCGGTGACTGCGTAACCGGCCTCATGGCGTCCGCACCACGCCTCGTCAGCGAATCGAATGACACCTCCTCACGTAGTCGTAGAGGCAGCGGAATCGGTTCCCGAGACGCGCGATGAAACGGAAGCATCGGGAGTGAACAGGCGCATGTCAGCACAGGACCGAGCCTCCGTCCCTCTGCGCGCGGGCGCGTCGCGTCGTGCGCCCGGGGGTATGCCCAGGGCTGTACCGGGCCCCAGGTAATCGACACGCCTTCGGCCGCCCGAATCCCCCGAAAGGCAGTGCACGATGAGCGACATCAACGGCCTGGAACCGCTGGCGACCTTTTGCGGAAACTGCAACTGCGGCTGCCCGCAACTGTTCGTCGACCCGAGCGCACCCGCGGAGCGCCGCGTTCTCCTCACCGACGACTTCGGCCAGCGCGTCCAGATGAGCGTCGAGCAGTTCGCCTCCCTGGTGGAGGAGGCGAAGGCCGGCAAGCTGGACGGCATAGCCATCGCCTGAGCGATGCCACGCATCCGGCGGAACGGGCCGCACGCGGTGTGGCCCTGGGACCAGGAATCAGGCAGAGGCAGGACAGGGAGCGGCGGCTCGGCGTGGCTGCTGCCTGCCGCCACCCTGGCGGTGCTGGCAGGAGGCTACGGCTGGTTGGGCGAGGTGATCGCGGGCATGGTCGGTGCCGTCGTCGGCTTCCTGTTCGGCCTCGTGGTCAGCGGGCTGCTGTACCTGCTGGTGGAGCGGGCGGTGTCCGGGCGCCCGCCGTCACCACCCTCGCGGGACTGACCTCACGGGCTTCAGGTACGTACGGCGTTGAGTACGTCCTGGCAGGCGTCGGCGGCGTGGCCGGTGGCCTCGGCGCAGATACGGCAGTGCTCGTGGTGCTCGGCGTGTCCGCCGCACAGGTCGTGGCTGCGCTGACAGACGATGAGACAGGCTTCGACCTGGGCGGTGAGCAGCGCCGGGTCGTGGCTGCTGTGGCGGGTCAGGATCCGGCGGGTCGTGGCGGTGACGTCGGCGCAGTCCAGGTCCTGGTCGATGGCCGTGCGCAGCCCGTCGGCGTCCTTCTCGGCGAGCATGCCCGTCGCGCATGCGGTGACGGCTGTCTCGCAGGCGGCGAGTACGTCGATGGCCTCGGCCAGCACCTCGCCGCCGAGGATGCTCTCGCTGGTGACACTTTCGATGAGTTCACGGGTGTGGATCATGACAACCCCAAGGATGAGGGAAAAGCGGGGTGTACTCCGCCGACGCTAGTACCGCTCGTGCCGTTGTGAAAGAGACGAACTCCGAGGTGTGAACTCCCAGGTGTGAACGCCTGGTTGCTCCCGCCCGTAAGGAACCGAGAAGCCCATCGGTTCGAGGAGTTGTGCGATGCCCCGGAGGTGCCGCGGCGGCGGAACACGCCGGGGGACCCGCACGGTATGGACCGCGGAGAGCGTAGGCACTCTGCGTCCGTTGCGGGCGGCCGTCTTCGCGGCTGTCTGCGTGGTGACTACGGCACTGGGGCACGCCGTCATGTCCGGTGATCTCCCGCCGTGGTGGACGCTGGTCCTGGCGTTCACCGGGACGGCGACGGGCGCCTGGTGGCTGACCGGCCGCGAACGCGGTGCCATAACTGTGGTCGGGGCGACGGCCGTTGCTCAGGGGCTGCTGCATCTGCTGTTCGACGCGGCCCACTCGCTCGTCGGCATATTGGGGACGGAAGCGGCTCCTGGCATGGACCACGGGATGGGGTTCTCCCCTTCCGGCATGGTGATGGACATGGGTCACTCGGGTTCGGGCATGGTGATGCAGGGCGCCGGGACAAAGGGCACGGCGGGCATGCTGCCGCTGGAGTCCGTCATGGCGCGGCACGGCTCCACCGGGATGTTCCTGGCCCATCTGCTGGCCGCTGTCGTATGCGGACTCTGGCTCTGGCGCGGTGAGACGGCGGCCTACCGGCTCGGCCGAGCCTTGGCCGTGGCGCTGTTCGCGCCGCTTCGGCGTGTCCGTCGCATGCTGGCGCGCACGGTGCGCGAAGTCCGCAACCTCGTGGGTCGAACCGCGGTGGGCGTGGCGGAAGTTCAGCCGACTGTTTCCGCCGTACTGAAACACGCCGTCATCCGCAGAGGGCCACCCAGGGCCAGTTCGGCGCTCCCGCGCCTGTCACCCGGCCCGCTGTTCGTCTAACGCCCCCGAACTCCCCTGTGGATTTTCGGCGTTGGCCAGGGCCGGTTCATTCCCTGGATCGGCGTACGCGCTTGCGTATGCCGGCTCCTCCACCCGGCCCGGAGCACGCCCGTCTGCCTGCTTGTACCGCAGCGACGGCGCATGCTCTCCGCTCCGCTGATCGATCGGGAATCCCATGCACCACAACAGACTTGTCCGCGCATCCACGTCGGGCGACGCGCTGACGCCCCGAACCACCCACCGCAGGAACCGACTTACCGCTTGCGCTGCCCTGGTAGCTGCCGCGACGGCCCTCGCCACCGGCTGCGGAGGCCATACGGCCGACCACACCTCCGCCAAGACCGCGTCGTCCTCCGCCCACGGCATGGACGGGATGTCCGGCATGGCGATGGGGGACCCCTCGGCCACGCCCGCCTACAAGATCTCCGGCGCGAGCGTGGTGAAGGGCACCTTCAAGATGCTCGACACCCGCCCGCCGGGCATGGACAACGTCAAGGGCACGGCCTGGCTGGCCCAGGGCTCCAAGGGCACCACGGTCACCGTCTCCCTGACCGGCCTCAAGCCCGGCCACGTCTACATGGCGCACCTTCACGCCCAGCACTGCTCCGCCGACAACGGAGGGGAGCACTTCCAGTTCGAGAAGGGCGGGGCGGCCATGCCCCCGAACGAGATCCACCTCATGTTCACCGCCGACAAGTCGGGTACGGGCATGACGACGGTCAACAACTCCCGCAAGACCGGCAAGGGCGCGGTCGCAATCGTGATCCACCCCAACGAGGCACAGGACAACCGGATCGCATGCGCCGACTTCGACTTCTGAAAGCGACGGCCGCGCCGCTCGGCTGGGCGGGTGTACTGCTGCTCCTGTGCGGCACACCCGCTTACGCCCACACCGGGCTGAAGGACGCGGCACCAGCCCCCGGCGCGAAGGTCGGCGCGGGCACCAGCGTGGTCCGGCTGACCTTCAACAACCTGACAGTCGGGATCGCGCCCAAGATCAGCATGGTCGGACCCGACGGCGAGGCGATACCCGTGGGACAGCCTGTCGTCACCGACACGACCACGGCCTGCGCCGCCGTGTCCCCGCTGCCCGCGGGGATCATTACCCTGACCTACTCGATCACCGCGGGCGACGGCGACGCCCAGACCAACTCCTTCCAGTTCGAGGCCGTCGCCAGCACCAAGCCCGCCGGAACTCCTTCCGTCTGCTCGCACTTGAGCCTGTCGGCCCCGGATACGGGGACGTCCGAGACCTTCCTCGGCCTCGGCCGCACCACGGGGGTGACCGTCCTGGCGGGTGGCGCCGCCGTGGTGGCGGGCGGCGGGTTCCTCACCATCCGTGGCCTGCGCCGCCGGAGAGTCCTGGAGGAGAGCGGCACCGAATGAGGTGAGGCCCGTTCTTGGGCCGCCGGGCCGGAGAGGGGGTCCCCGGTCCGGTTCGACGCATGCCCTCGCGCGGCCGGCTGTCAGAGGAACTGGGCGTCCACGCCGCCAAATTCACGGAGCGGGCGGGAACTCAAAGGCCCGCCCATCCGACTGTTTCAACGCAGCGGCCGAAAGCGGGCCGTGGAGCGATGCCGCGGGGACTCACATCGAGCGGGCGTCGATTCCTGCACGGATCCCGGTGCCTCGCGCACCGCCGACACCGCACGAGGTGGGATTGATGTCCGTCAACTCCGATACCCCCGACCTGTCCGAACCAGGCGGAGCGATCAAAGAGAAACCAGCGGCAGCGCCGATCACGACCGTCACCGAGACCGCCGCCCCGGCACGCCGGCAGGGCGGCTTCGGCGCACTGCTGGTGCGGCTGCACTTCTACGCCGGCGTCCTGGTGGCGCCGTTCCTGCTCGTCGCGGCCGTGACCGGCCTGCTCTACACGTTCACGCCCCAGCTGGACTCGTTCGTCTACGGCAAGGAGCTGCACGTCTCCCACGCCGGTGGCAGTGTCCGCCCCCTGTCGGAGCAGGTGGCCGCCGCACGGGCGGAACATCCGACGGGGACCCTGACCGCCGTACGCCCCGGCAGCGGCGACGACACCACCCAGGTGGACTTCGCCCTGCCCCAGCTCGGGGAGAACGCGCACACCGTCTACGTCGATCCGTACACGGGCAAGGTGCGCGGGCAGTTGACCACCTGGTACGCCGACACGCCCGTCAAGACATGGCTTGACGCCTTCCACCGCAACCTGCACCTGGGAACGATCGGCCGGTACTACTCCGAGATCGCCGCGAGCTGGCTGTGGGTCCTCGTCCTCGGCGGCCTGATCCTGTGGTGGCGCCGTCAGCGCGGCAACCGGACCGCGCGGCGCCTGCTCCTGCCGGAACGGGGCACGAAGAAGGGCGTACGGCGCACACGCAACTGGCACGCCGTGACCGGTGTGTGGCTCGCCATCGGTCTGCTGGGTCTCTCCGCCACCGGTCTGACCTGGTCCCGCTACGCCGGCGCGAACTTCGGCGAGGCCCTGGACGCGCTGCGCTCCGGCACGCCCGGGGTGTCCACCACCCTGACCGAGGCGAAGGGTTCCGCCGCCGCCAAGAGCGTCGACCCGAGCGAGATCGACGGCGTGCTCAAAGCGGCCCGTGACGACGGTCTGAGCGGCACGGTGGAGATAGCCGTACCGGCGGACGGCACCACCGCCTGGACCGTGACGCAGACCCGCAACCTGTGGCCGGTCGGCCGGGACAGTGTCGCGGTCGACGCCTCGACCGACACCGTGGTCGACCGGGTGGACTTCGCCGACTGGCCGGTGCTGTCCAAAGTGACCCGCTGGGGCATCAACGCCCACATGGGCACCCTGTTCGGCATCTTCAACCAGATCGCACTGGCCCTCCTGGCCATCGGCCTGATCTCCGTCATCCTCTGGGGCTACCGCATGTGGTGGCAGCGCCGCCCCACCCGTGCCGACCGCCGCGCCCTCCTCGGCACCCCGCCCGCGCGCGGCGCCTGGCGCGGCCTGCCCTCCCGGACCGTGGCGATCGGCATCGTCGTGGTGGCCGCGGTCGGCTGGGTGATCCCGCTCTTCGGCATCCCGCTCGCCATCTTCCTGGTCGTCGACCTCGCCGTCGGCGCCAACCGGCACCGCCGCACGCCCACTTCGCAGACGACCGCGACCACCTCCGGAAGCTGACCGGCACGAGCCCCCGTTGTCCTCCCCGGAGGCGGCAGATCAGGTGACGGAGCCGCTGCCGCCTCCAGGTGTCCGTACCGTCGTGGGGCGGCCGGGCAGTCCTGGCCCGGCAGGACGCCGACCACGCGGACCCGACACCGCTCGGCTGACGAGCAGGTGCAGCAAGGTGCTCGTCGAAAGTCCCGCGACGGCACCGAGCGGCGCCCCCGCTGTGCCTCCGGCGATGAACCCCAGCCAGGCGTACCCACTGGCGAGCAGCCCCGTGGTCAGCACCGACAAGGACCACGCTTCGCTCAGAAGTCGTCGTGCAGTGCGTAGTCTCCGGTTTTCGGTGACGGGGTGCTCCCAGGGCCATGCCCCATCCGCAGTGCTCCTGGACGTCCCGAGTATCTCGGACATTGCCCCACCCCTCTTGACGCCGCGCGCTCCGCCAGCCGCCCCTACGGCTATGGGCGGGCCCTCGATTCCTCCCCACCCGGAGTCGACGAAAACAACGGAAGCGCGGGACGGAGCCGTGGGGTCCGTCCCGCGCCCCACGGGCAGTTGCCGTGTGACGTCACACGAGCAGGGCGAACATGACGGCCATCCCCAACGCCATCGCGGCATGGCACGCCGGGGACAGGGCCCCGCCCTGGCTTACCGCCTCCAACGCGGCCCCGCCGTCCGGCTGTTCACGTTCTGAGACGGTGCCTCTTTCCCTGGTCCGGTCGAGAGCATGGGTCAGCCAGGACAGGCCAAGACCCCCAAGGACCACCGCGAACAGCACCGCCGTCACTCGCGGCCCTGTCCCGGTCAGACTCATGGCGGCCAGACCGGAACTGCCCGACATGTCCATTCCCGCCATGTCATGCGCACCGGCCGCCTCCGTGTGCCCGGACATACCGCCTGAGGACTCCATCGCCGCCACCATCCAGGCCATGGCGCCCATCATCACCACATGGGGCAGGGCGGCGAGTACCGCTCGGCGCCTTGTACGGTCACCGGTTCGGAAGGGGGCCGCCGCCAGGAACCACAACCCGCCCACCGAGAACAACACCACCTGCGGAAGCGCCGCCAGGTCCATGCCCCAGGGCCAGGCCATGGCGATCATCAGCACCCCCATCGCCGCGTGCCACAAGTGATCCGCCCGCTCGGCCAGCCCCGTGGCGGGCAGAACCATCCGCCACACCCCGTACAGGACCGGCATGGCGAACATCAGGCTCAGGATCCAGCGCAGTCCGCTCGCGGCGATCACGAAACCCCCAACTCCGGGACGCCGTGAGGCATCCGTCATCCGATTCACGACGGGGTCGCATCAGCAGAGGAGAGGCGAAGGGCGCGGTCGCCGACCAACTGGATGGACGCAACAGGAGTCGGAGCGGCGCAGGAGTGAGTTCCCAAGGCGCCATGTGAGTACGGTCACTTGGGCGGCGGGCGGCGGGCGGCGGGCCGCGAACGCACCACGAAGCGGACCGCGGCCGACCGTCCGTACGACCTGCACGGCGGCTCGATGAACGGGTGGTCGGCGCGGGTCAGTTGAAGACGACTCAGGCCGCAGGCTCCGGCGGAAGCGAGGAGTCCAGCAGCGCCGCCATGCCGGGATCGGTCAGCCGGTAACGGACGACGCGCCCGTCCTTGTCGGCGGTGACGGTGCCCGAGGCCCGTAGCAGGCGCAGGATCTGGGAGACGGACGTGTCGCTGATTCCCGTGGCCAGCGCCAGATCCGATACGGCGATGGGCCCGGCCCGGTGCACGGCCAGCAGCACGGACAGCCTGTTCGGCTCGCCCAGCAGGGAGAAACGGGCGGCCCACTCGTTGACGCGGGCGGCATCGCCGATGCCCTCGATGGCCTCGCAGACGGTGTGCTCATCGATCGCACGGCGATGCGCGCGACTCTCCGGAACCAGATGCATGCACCCATCCTCACCCCTGCCCCCGCGTGATGCACAACACCTGCGCAATTGCGCAGACTTGTGGATGACCAGGTGCCGCACCTAGCCTGATCCGGCCGTGGTGTTCGGGAAGACCGGTGCACCGTGTCCGATCAGGTTCGGGCACGGGAGTCCGGAGCGGCCCTCGCCACTGTGATCGGGAAGTCTCCGCACCATCCCCGCTCCCACCAGGGACCGGGCGGCCACTGGGCGCACGTCGCGCCCGGGAAGGCCGGGCGGCGCAGACGTTCGACCCGTCAGCCAGGAGACCGGCCACGGCACCGTACGACGACCCCGTCCACGAGGTGCTGGAGAGGCTGCCCCGAACATGACCCTGCCCGAAAACCCCGCCCCGCCGACCATCGCCACCGGGACACCGGCCGCGCAGCCACTGCGCTGGGAACGCCGGGACTGGCTCCGCACCGGCGCCCTGCTCGCCGTCATCGCGGCCCTGCACGTTGTGGCCTTCATGATTCTGATCGCCATGGTCGCCCCGAACCACTACACCGTCGGCCATCAGGTCTTCGGCGTGGGACTCGGCATCACCGCCTACACCCTCGGCATGCGGCACGCCTTCGACGCCGACCACATCGCGGCCATCGACAACACCACCCGCAAGCTCATGGCCGACGGCAAGCGTCCGGTGTCGGTCGGCTTCTGGTTCGCGCTGGGCCACTCGACGATCGTGGTCGCGATGGCCTCGCTCATCGCCGCCGGCGCAAAGGTGACCGGCACCCTGCTCAACGAGGACTCCGACTCCCGTGTGACCCTCGGCCTGATCGGCACCACCGTCTCCGGCACCTTTCTCTACCTGATCGCAGCACTCAACCTGGTCGCCCTCACCGGGATCTACCGGGTCTTCAAGGCCATGCGCGCCGGCCAGTTCGACGAGCACGAGCTGGAGAAGCACCTCGCCAACCGCGGCTTCATGAACCGCATCCTGGGCCGGCTGACGAGGTCCATCACCCGGCCGGGCCAGATGTACCCCGTCGGCGTCCTGTTCGGCCTGGGCTTCGACACCGCCACCGAAGTCACCCTGATGGTCATGGCCGGCTCCGGCGCCGCCGCCGGCCTGCCCTGGTACGCGATCCTGTGCCTGCCCCTGCTGTTCGCCGCGGGCATGAGCTTGTTCGACACCCTCGACGGCTGCTTCATGAACTTCGCCTACCACTGGGCGTTCTCCAACCCGGTCCGCAAGGTCTACTACAACCTCACCATCACCGGCCTGTCCATCGCGGTCGCCTTCATCATCGGCACGATCGAACTCGTCAGCGTCCTGCACGACAACCTCGGCCTCCAGGACGGCATTACCGACTGGATCTCCGGCATCGACCTCGACAACGTCGGCTACATCATCGTCGGCCTCTTCGTCGTCGTATGGGCCTGCGCCATCGCCTACTGGCGCCTGGCCAACGTCGAACACCGCTGGAACACGAAGACCGCCAACGCGGACTGACACCTCGGTCGCGGGGCGGTCGGAGGCTCCGCCCACCCGCGCTCCCGCCCGCATCGAATTCATCGGCCGAGCCGGGAACTGAACGGGACCCGCATCCGACTCGTAAGGAAGACGAAGGGCTGACCAGGTAGTACGTGGACGGTGATGCGCATGCGCGGGCAAGGGGAGAGATCCTCGAACCGCACGGCCGCACCGGCGAACGTGAGCGCGTCCCCAGCGGTACGAAGCTTGCGTGCGGCGGTGTTCGCCGTGCTGTGCGTGCTGCTCGCCGCCGGAGGACACGCACTGGCCATGGGCGCGGCACCACCCGTGTGGATACAGGCCGCCGCAGTCCTGCCGATCTTCGCGGTCGGCTTTCTCCTGGGCGGCCGAGAACGCTCGTTGACCGGCATCGGCGGCGCGACGCTGGCAACCCAGGGCGGCCTGCACCTCGCCTTCGACGCCGCACGCCCTCGTACTGCGATGGCCATGCCCGGCATGTCCATGAACCACGCGCACGCGATGACACCGCACGCCACCGCCGCCCACGTCGGAGCGGCCCTCGTGCTCACCTGGTGGCTGCGGCGCGGTGAGGCCGCGCTGTGGTCACTGTTGCGGTGGGCAGTCAACTTCCTGCCGGGGCTTGCCGCTTGGTGGCAGGTAGCGCGCGGGACGCAGGGCGGGGCGAACGCGCCGCGCCCGACGGCGCGGCCCGCCGGTGTCACCCGGCAGGTGCGGCTGCGGTACGCCGTTCACCGACGCGGACCGCCGACGGGGATGTCGTACGCAAACTGAGCCCGACATCCCTTCACGAGTACGGAGATCCACTCAGCCATGTCCGCACACCGCACCGCCCTGCGCCGCGCAGGCACCGTCGCCGCCCTCGCCACCGCCGGAGTCCTGGCCGCCGCCGGGGTCGCCTCCGCGCACGTCACCGTCCACCCCGAGAGCTACGCCAAGGGAGCCACGGACGGCGTCATCACCTTCCGCGTCCCCAACGAAGAGGACAAGGCCAGCACCACCAAGGTCCAGGTCTACCTGCCCACCGACCACCCCGTCCTCGGCGTGCTCGTCTCCCCGCAGGACGGCTGGACCGCGAAGGTCACGAGCACCAAACTGAAGACCCCGATCAAGACCGACGACGGCACCATCACCGACGCCGTCTCCGAGATCACCTGGACCGGCGGGAAGATCGGCGCCGGCCACTACGAGGACTTCAACGTAGCCTTCGGCCAACTGCCCGACGACACCGACCAGCTGGCCTTCAAGGCGCTGCAGACCTACTCCGACGGCAACGTCGTCCGCTGGATCGAGGAGAGCACGGGCGGCGAGGAGCCGGAGAACCCGGCGCCGGTCCTCAAGCTCACCGCCAAGGGCGCGGACGCCGAGGGGAGCAGTACTTCGGCCGCCTCGGCGACGGCTTCCAAGAGTTCCGGCGGCAGTGCCGACACTTCCAAGTCGACCGCGTCCGACAGCGACTCCACGGCCCGCGGGCTCGGCATCGCCGGGCTCATCGTGGGTGTGCTGGGGCTGGCGGCGGGGGCGTTCGCCGTAGTGCGCAGCCGCTCCGCCGGATCTCGGGCCGAGTGATTCGGGTTGCCCTGCCGGTGGAGACCTGCGGGTGGGGCAACCCCGTGGACCCCGACCTGTGCCGTACGACGGGACTGGAGAGGGGTATTGCATGAGCCCCAAGCATTGCCGCCACGGCCATGCCGACGGCCAGTTCGGTACTGGAAAGGCAGGCGCCTGGCTAATGGGTCGAACCCCACCTTGTGCTTCGACGTCGCCAACCTCGTTGGCGCGGACGACGGTTGGTCGCCATGACGTCCTCGGCCACGGGCGAGGGAAGTTCCCGTGTCCCGAGCGGGGTGTCCACCACAAGGCAGAGGAGAAAGGGGTATTGCACCGACGCCGCCCGCATTGAGGGCCACTCCAACAGAAGTCGGACAGGAATCACTTTGAGTTCCGGCCTATTGGTGTGGCCTGGGTCACATGCTGTGGATCGAGTGTGATGGGCTATGGGTTTGCTTACCCGCACATGACAGAAGGTGCCCCGGTGCCAGGATGAGGCGCCATGAGGCCAGGGTGGTGTTCTCGCGCGATGCGGGCCGCGATGTTCGCGGCCGTCTGCGTGGTGCTCGCTTCCCTGGGCCACGTCATGATGTCCGGGGACTACGTGCCCGCGTGGGCACTGGCCACCGGACTGGTCGTCACCGGCGTTCCGGGCTGGTGTTTGGCGGATCGTGAACGTGGGCTCCCGCTCATCGTGACGGTCGTGGTCGCCGCCCAGGCGGTGCTGCATTCGGCGTTCCTGCTTGCCCAGCCGACGGCTGGTGATTCGGTCTCCCCGGATACCACCATGAACATGGCCTCGATGCGGACGGGCTCCATGCACATGGCCAACTCGTCGGCCGGTGGTACGTCGTCGGCCGGCATGCTCGTCGCCCACCTGCTGGCCGCGCTGCTGTGCGGGCTCTGGCTGGCCCACGGCGAGAAGGCCGCATTCCGCATCCTGCGCGCTCTGGCCGGGCGACTGGCGGCTCCGCTACGACTGCTGCTCGTCCTGCCCGCGCCCACGGACCGCCCGCGCATCCGCAGGAGCCACCTCTACCCGGACCGGGCGCCGCGCCTTCTCCTCCTCGTCCACGCGATCACCTCCCGGGGACCGCCGGCTCGGACCGCTGTCGTCTGAGGACAGCCGGTATCCCGAGGCGGCCTGCGAGGTGTGCCCCGGGCCACGGCCGTACGTCCGCGCAAGCGCCGTAGGGCCGTCCCACCCCACTCACCGGACCGCCCGCGATCTCGCGCGCCTCGGTCCGGATCGCGGATGACTGAGAAGGACTCCAGGTGATCACTCCTGCCCTGCCCGTTTCGAGCGGCACAGGCGAGAAGAAGCCGGCAGCTCTCGACGAGGCGATCACCGCGTGGGCGCTCGCGGCCCGGGGTGGTGACGCGGACGCGGTCGACCACTTCGTCCGCGCCCTGCAACGCGATGTCCAGCGGTACGTGGCTCATCTCTGCGGCGATCCGCAGGCAGCCGACGACCTGGTGCAGGACACGTTTCTGCGCGCGCTCGGCAGCCTGCACCGCTTCGAGGGCCGCTCCTCGGCGCGTACCTGGCTGCTGTCGATCGCCCGCCGGGCCGTCATCGACAGCTACCGCTACGCCGCCGCGAGACCCCGTCTGTCCGACGTACCGGACTGGCAGTTGGCGATCGAACTGGCCCAGCCGATCGACCTCCCCGGCTTCGAGGACGGCGTCGCTCTCCTCGACCTCCTGGCGTTGCTGCCGGACGAGCGCCGCGAAGCCTTCGTCCTGACCCAGATGCTGGGCCTGCCGTACGTGGAAGCCGCCGAGGCGAGCCACTGCCCGATCGGCACGGTCCGCTCCCGCGTCGCGCGCGCCCGGGCGACCTTGACCGACCTGCTCGCGGAGGCGGAGGAACCCGCCGTAGCGGCGGTCTGAGTGCTGCGCTTGTCGGCGCCCGATGGGGGATGCGTGACGGTGATGACATGTCGCGTGCGTCGGGCGTGGCAGGCGAGCGTCTGGTGGCGGCCGGGAGCGAGCGCACCGTCCGGCTGGGGCGAATGGCCGTGGTGAGTCCATCCCCGTATCGGCGTCTGCTGACATCAACAACCCATCACTGGACGGGTGTTGCCTGGCTTGTCGTCCGTCTCCGCGAGGTGACCGACCGTGAAGTCGTCGTCATGAGGCGCGCTCCGTACGGCCGGGCTGTCGGGGGCGAGGAGGTCACCGATCGGGACGTCGTCCGTGCCCTGGCCGGAGAATCGGCATCGGCACGGTCGGCCGCCCCCGGACGTCACTCACCGCCGTGTCGGGCGTTCGCGCGGGCAGGACGGCGGGGGTGGTGCCGTCCTGCCCGGACCTGGCCTCGGGACGCTCTCGACCGGATGGACCGGCTCGGTCAGGCGGCGACCGAGTCTGCGACGGCGTACCCGGCCTCGACGATGGCCGCCCGCAGCCGCGCGTCGTCGAGGTCGGTGCCGTGCACGGTGACGGAGTTCGCGGCGACGTCGACCACGACATCGCTCACGCCCGCCACCGCCGACACTTCTTCTTTGACGCTTGCCGCGCAGTGGGCACAGGTCATGCCGGTGACGTTGTACTGCTTCTGAGCCATGGGGAACTCCTGGTGCTTTGAGGGCTTTTGATGGGATACGGACCCGCAGGTGCGGATGTTCAGGCAGGGACCATCGGTTCAGTAGTCGGCCGAGCGGGGCGCGGAGTTCCCTGTGAAGTTCCGCGGGTTTCGGTGCCGAGGCGGGGAAGGATTCCCGAGCAATGGGAGTCCGGCGCGGGTGGAGGACAGCCGGATGGCGTTTCTACGGCGCCAGCTCCCCGGCAGGGCGCAGGCCGTGTAGCCCTGCGACCGCCGACGCAGCAGGACCCGGCACATCCGGACGCGGATCAGCAGTGGGAGCCTGGCCGCTGCTCGCGGCCACGGTCGCCGATCATCGGGTCAACAACCCGGCTTCCTGCAGGGCCCTGATCGGGTCAGGGGAGTTTCAATACGTGTCCGGAGGGCGGTTTGATCTGGGACCGGGTGGCAGGGACCAGAGAAGATATGAGGGGCTGCGGCTTCTCCTTATTGCCCCTACGGATCGGTGTCCATGCCGGGCTGGGCGGCGCCGTGGCTGCGTTCGCCGCCCGGCCCGGGGCCTCAGGTCCCCGCTACGAGTGCGGGGTGTTCGTGCTCGCAGGTGTCGTCGATGCCGTAGGTGTCCCAGGCGGGGAAGGGGTCGACGGGCGGGAGGTTCTCGCTGTCGGTCATGAGGCAGTTGGTCAGTGCCGCGTGCAGGGCGTTCGGGTGCAGGTGTGTGCCGATGAAGACCAGTTCCTGGCCCTCGGGGCTGTCGGGGTTGCTCGCGGCAGAGGGTTCGAAGCGGGCGACGGAGCCGGCCTGGGGCCACAGGCCCGTCACCCGCGGGCGGCTGGCCAGCGTGAAGAAGCCCTTGGAGCGCAGGATCTGTCCGTGTGCGCCGCTGTCGAGTTCCTCGGTCACGAACGTCCACAACCGGCCGGGATGGAAGGGCAGTTCGGAGCGGAAGACGGTCGAGGAGATGCCGTACTCCTCGGTCTCGGGGACGTGGTCGCCGTTGAGCTCCCGCACCCAGCCGGGGGCCTGTTGGGCGCGTTCCAGGTCGAAGAGCCCGGTGCCCAGGACGTCGCCGACTTTCACACGGCCATGGACGGCCGGGACGACGCGCGCGGCCGGGTTGAGGCGGGTGAGGGTGGCCCGCAGCCGGTGTGCCGACTCCTCGTCGACGAGGTCGAGTTTGTTGAGGACGATGACGTCGGCGAACTCGATCTGGTCCATGAGCAGGTCGCTGACGGTGCGTTCGTCGTCCTCGTACTGGTCCAGGCCGCGTTCGGCGAGTTCGTCGCCGCCGGTCAGTTCGGGCAGGAAGTTGGCGGCGTCGACGATGGTGACCATGGTGTCCAGGCGGGCGATCTCCTCGAGGGTGGCGCCGTCGTCGCGGGCGAAGGCGAAGGTCGCGGCCACCGGCATGGGTTCGGAGATGCCGGACGACTCGATGAGGAGGTAGTCGAAGCGGTCCTCGCGGGCCAGCTTGTCGATCTCCTCCAGCAGGTCGTCGCGCAGGGTGCAGCAGATACAGCCGTTGGTCATCTCGACCAGGCGTTCCTCGGTGCGGGACAGGGCCGCCTCGCCGCCGCGCACGAGGGCGGCGTCGATGTTGACCTCGCTCATGTCGTTGACGATGACGGCGACGCGCAGTCCCTCGCGGTTGCCGAGGACGTGGTTGAGGAGAGTGGTCTTGCCCGCCCCGAGGAATCCGGACAGGACGGTTACAGGCAGTCGGTCGTGAGAGCCGTAGGACATGAAGGTCAGCCCTCGGGGCGCAGCAGCCCGCGCTCGTACGCCTTCGCCAACCGCTGGGGCACCAGGTACGGGACGCCGTCGATGGTGATCGGCACGAGCGTCGGCGTGGCCGCCTTCCACTGGGCGCGGCGGTGACGGGTGTTGCTGCGGGACATCTTCCGCTTGGGAACGGCCATGGAGTCCTCCTGGACGAGCGGGCAGGGGCCAGGAGACGGACGCTACATGAAAATGGATCCCATTACTAATAGAGTCCTGCTGTCCCGGGCGCCCGAGACGGCGCTCAGCGCACGGCCACCAGGACGTGACTGTTGCCGAACTGCCAGACCGTTCCCACGTCGTTGAATCCGGCGTCGCGCAGCAGGCCGACATGGTCCGCCAGGGTCAGGCCGTCGTTCTCGCAGGGGGATGGCGGCGCTCGCCCTGCCGTGCGAGTCCGGGATCGGCCTAAATGCCGGACCATCAGGACTGCCAGTCCTCGTGGGCGGACGTCAGGTGCCGCTCGGCGTGACGGCGCCCGACATCGAGCGCGAGGCCGCGGATCGTCGCCGAGTCCGGGCTCATGTGGTCCCCGTTGACGAACACGCCCCCGGGGCGCAGGCACTTGGCGATGTCCTGGTACACGCCGCGCAGGGTGCTCTTGGTCAGGTAGTGCAGGGCGGTGGTGGACACGGCCGCGTCCACTGGGCGGTCCACGCCGAGTGCGTCGAGCCAGCCGGGCTCACCGATCAGGGCCTCGACATAACGCTCTTCCTCGCCCCTGTACAAGAGCCGGGCAGTCGACGGGTTCGGCATCCTCACCGGCCGGACCGTCGCCGGCGACACCCCGCAGATGTCCTGGCCGCTGGGCACCTCCGCCCTGGTCCTCAACGCGCTCGCGGTCATATGGCGGCCGCCGGCCTTCGCCGGCGCGGACCCCGAGGCGGGATCCTGCCCGCTCTGGGCAGCGCATTCCCAGCGGTCCGAGGCCCTCCCTGAATCGGTCAGCGTCCCGCTCCCGCCCCCAGACGTGTCGTGGTCTCCAGGAGCGCCGCGGTGAACGGGTGGCCCGGCGCGGTGAGTACGCGCCGGGACGGGCCCTGTTCGACGAGTTCGCCGGCGTCCAGGACGGCGATGCGGTGGGCCAGGGCCGCGGTGTCCAGGTTGTGCGTGATCAGGACCAGGGACAGGTCGTCGCGATCGCGGAGCAGGGTCACGAGGGTGTCGAGGATGCCGCGGCGGGTGACCGCGTCCAGACCGGAGGTGATCTCGTCGCAGAGGAGAACGCGCGGCCGGGCGAGGAGCGCGCGGGCGAGGGCCGCGCGCTGGAGTTCGCCGCCGGACAGCTCTCCGGGGTGCCTTCGCACCGATTCCTCCGGGAGGCCGAGGCAGGTCAGGATGGCCAGGGCCTCGGTCTCGGCGGCGTGGTTGCCGGTGCCGCGCAGCCGGACCGCGGTGCGGGCGACCTGGTGCAGCACGGGGCGGTGTTCGTCGAAGGCGGCGCGCGCGTCCTGGAAGACGTACTGGACGGCCGCCAGCTGTGCGCGGTCGCGGTCGCGGAGGCTGCGCGGCAGTGGTGTGCCGTCGAGGAGGATCTCTCCGTCGTGGTCGCGGTGGAGTCCGGCCAGGCAGCGGGCGAGGGTGGTCTTGCCGCTTCCGGATCGGCCGACGACGGCCAGACTTTCGCCCGCGCGCAGGTCGAGTTCGGTCAGCCGCAGTATCTCGGTCGTACCGCGGGTGCTGTCGCGGTGGCGGGCGGTCAGGCCGCGGGTCCGCAGGACGGGACGGCCGGTGCCGGTAGCGCCTTCCGGTCGCGTGAACTCCGGTTGCCCGCAGAGCAGTTCGCGGGTCCGTTCGTGCCGGGGCGTGAGCAGCAGACGCCGCGCCGGGCCTGACTCCACGACCTGGCCCGCGCGCATGACGATCACCTCGTCGGCGAGCGCCCGTACGACGTCCAGGTCGTGGCTGAGCAGGACGACGGCGATGCCACGGGCCGCGACGGCCGCCAACTGGTCGACCACACGACTCTTGGTCAGGGCGTCCTGACCGGTGGTGGGCTCGTCGGCGACGACGACCCGGGCGCCCAGCAGCAGGGCTTGGGCGAGGACGACGCGTTGCTGCTGGCCGCCGGAGAGCTGGTGCGGGTAGCGACGCAACATGGCTTCGGCGTCAGGGAGTTGGGCTTGGGTGAGGGCGTGCAGGACGCGTTCGCGGGCCGCTGACCGGCGCCGGCCGCGGGGCAGGTGGCGTACCTGCGCGCGGGCGATGTCCGTCAGGAGGGCGGAGACGCGGCGGGCGGGGTTGAGGGCGGCGGCCGGGTGCTGGGGAATGTAGCCGACCAGGCCGTCGGCCGCCAGGCGTACGTCGCCGGTGACGTAGGCGCCGGGCGGGTACTCGCCGAGCAGGGCGAGGCCGGTGGTGGTCTTGCCGCTGCCGGAGGCGCCGATCAGGGCGGTGACCTTGCCGGGGAGGGCCTTGAGGCTCACTCCGTCGACGATCGCCCTGCCGCCGACCTCGACCCGCAGGTTCCGGATCTCGGCTAGGGGCTCGTCGGCGGTGGCGTTCTCGTGGTTCACGGGTGTGCTTCCTTCTCGGTCCGGCGCCGGATGCCGCCGGCTGTGCCGCGGGCGCGCATGCCCGGCCTCTCGCCCTGGCCCAGCGCGGCGTCGAAGAGGAGATTGGTGCCCATCGTCAGGGCGACGATCAGAAGGGCGGGGACGACCACGGCCCATGGCTGGACGAAGAGGCCGGTGCGGTTGCGGTCTACCATGACCGCCCAGTCGGCGGCGTCCGGCGCGACCCCGACACCGAGGAACGCGGCCGTGGCCACCAGGTACAGCACGCCGGTCAGCCGGGTTCCCGCGTCGGCGGCCAGGGTGCGCAGCATGGAACGGCCGACGTAGCCGACGGCCATGCGCCACCAGGTCTCGCCCTGCATACGCAGCGCCTCGACGGCGGGACGGGCGGCGGCCTCCGCGGCGGCGGCGCGTACGAGCCGGGCCGCGTCGGGCACGTTCGCCAGCGCCACCAGCAGGGCCAGCCCGACGGGGCCGGGGGAGAACACGGTGGCGGCCAGCAGGATCAGCAGCAGCGACGGAACGGCGAGCAGGACGTCCAGGGGACGCAACAGCAGTTCGTCCAGCCAGCGGCGATGGGTGAGCGCCGCGAGCAGGCCGACGGGGAGCGCGACGAGATACGACAGGGCGGTGGCGGCGAGGGCGGTCAGCGCGACCGGCCGGCCGCCGTGCAGCACCTGCCGCCACACGTCCCGGCCCACGAAGTCGGTGCCGAGCCAGTGGCCGTCGCCGAGCGTGAAGGACGCCGTCCGTGGCCCCGGCTCGCCCGCGAAGAGCGGGCCCAGCAGCGCGAGCACGAGGGGTACGGCGACGACCGTGACGCCGAGAGCGAAGCGGCCGGTCCGCGGCTTCTTCACGCGGCGACCCCCGCCCTGGGCGCGAGACGGTAGGCGACGAGGTCCGCGCCCAGGTTCAGTACGACGGTCAGCACGCCGAACACCACGGCGAGACCCTGCACCACCGGCACGTCGCGTTCGGCGACGGCGTTGAGCAGGACGGTGCCGAGGCCGGGGATCGCGTAGAGCGCCTCCACGACGATGACACCGCACAGCAACCAGTCGATGGTGCGCGCGAGTTGCTGGGCGGCGGGGGCGAGAGCGGTGGGCAGGGCGTGGGTGTAGCGGATGCGGGCGCCGGAGATGCCGTAGCGGCGGGCCTGGGCCACGTAGGGCGAGGCGAGCGCGTCGATCATGCCGGCCCGCACCAGGCGGGACAGGGAACAGACCGGCCGGGACAGCAGGACCAGCACGGGCAGGACGAGCGCGGCCGGGTGGCCGAGCAGGTCGGTGCCGTAACCGACTGCGGTCGGCGGCAGCCAGCGCAGTTGCAGGGCGAACACGGTGACCAGCAGAACCCCGAGGGCGAACTCGGGCACCGCGTACACGGCGAGCGTGACCGAGCTGATCAGCCGGTCGGCGAGGCGCCCTTCACGGCGGGCGGCGACCACGCCGAGGCCGAAGCCGAGCGGGACGAGCAGAACCACGGTGAGCGTGGCCAGCAGAAGGGTCGGGCCGAAGCCGTCGGCGAGGAACTGGCCGACCGGGCGGCCGGAGGTCAGGGAGGTGCCGAGATCGCCGTGGAGCAGGCCCGTCGCCCAGTCGGCCAGCCGCTCGTACGCGGGCCGGTCGAGGTGCATGGTCTCGCGGATGGCGGCGATCCGGGCGGGGTCTGGCTGGTCGCCCGCCAGGGCGACGGCGGCGTCGCCCGGCAGCGCTTCGGTGAGCGTGAAGACCAGCAGCACGACGGCCACGGTCTGCGCGATGCCGAGGAGCAGCCGCCGGACGACGAAGGAACGCAGTCCGCTCACGCGAGCCAGACCTTGTCGAAACGGGCCCAGTCGAGCGTGTTGGCGGGGGCCTCGGTCTCAACTCCCTTCACATTGCGGGCGGTTCCGAGGATCCAGTCGGCGAATCCCCAGATGAGGAATCCGCCTTCGGTGTACAGGCGGCGCTGCATCCGGTCGTAGACGGCGGTCCGTTCGGTCGTGTCGCGGGTGGACTGGGCCTGCCGGTAGAGGGCGTCGAAGTCCTTGTGCTGCCACTTGGTGGCGTTGGTGGTGGAGTCGGTGAGCAGGCGCTGGGAGATGTGGGCCTCGATGGGCATGGCGCCGGAGCGATAGCAGCACAGGGTGCCGTTGTCGAGGATGTCGGCCCAGTAGGTGTCCTTGCTGCCCATCTTCACGTCGATGGTGACGCCCGCCTTCTTCGCCTGGTCGCGGAAGATGGAGGCGGCCTCGGTGAAGCCCGCGGCGACGGCCGAGGTGTCGAGGGTGACCTTCAGGTTCTCGGCGCCGGCCTGCTTGAGGAGGGCGCGGGCCTTGTCGAGGTCCTGTTCGCGCTGGGGGAGGGCGTCGGCGTAGTACTCGTAGCCCTTGCCGAACAGGTCGTTGCCGATCACACCCGCGCCGGACAGGGCGCCGTCGACGAGTTCCTTGCGGTCGGCGATGAGGAAGAACGCCTCACGTACTCGCCTGTCGTCGAAGGGGGCCCGGTCGGTCTTCATCGCGAAGCCCTGCATGGCGCTGCCCCGCAGCCGCACGATCTCGATCTGTCCCTTGCCCTCGTGGGCGCGGGCGGTGGTGGGGTCGAGTTCGTGGGCGTACTCGACCTGTCCGCCGAGGAGTGCGTTGACGCGGGCGGACTCCTCGTTGGCGACGACGAATTCGAGCTCGTCGAGGTGCGGGGCGCCCTCCCAGTAGTCGTCGTAGCGGCGGAAGACGGCCGAGCGGCCGGGGGCGAAGGAGACGAATCGGAAGGGGCCGGAGCCGATCGGCTTCGTGTCGAAGTCGGATGTCTCCCCCGCGTTCGCCGGGACGATGTACGCGCCGAACGCGGCCAGGGCGTTGGGGAATTCGGCGGTGGGCCGCTTGAGGACGAATTCGATGCTCCGTTCGCCGGTGGCGCGGCTGGCGTCGAGGTCGAGGGGCTCCAGGGACGCCTTGGCGCGGAACGCCTGCTTGGGATCGGCGATACGGCGGTAGCTGTAGAGAACGTCCGCGGCGGTGACCGGCTTGCCGTCGTGGAAGGTCGCCTTGCGAAGGGTCACCTGCCAGCGGTCCAGGGTCTTGTTCGCCTCCCACTTCTCGGCGAGGCGGGGCCGGGCGGAGAGGTCGGCGCCGTAGTCGGCGAGTTTGTCGTACAGCGCCTTGGCGCGGGCGGCGTCGGCGAAGAGGTTGGCCAGGTGCGGGTCGAGGGTCTCGCTGGCGCCGCCGCCCGCGAACACGGCGCGCAGCCGCCCGCCTCGCTTCGGAGTGCCGTCGCCCTTGGCGTCGGAGTCCTCGCTGCCGGAGCCGCCGCATCCCGCGAGAGCGAGCGCGCCGAGTGAGGCGGCGCCCGCGGCGGCGAGGAAGCCGCGGCGGCGCAGGCCGGGGAAGCGTTCGTCGTACATGGTCGATCCTTCGGGTGCGAGTGTCAGGGGGTGGTGTTCAGGCGTGCGACGACGTGCAGTCGGTCCGCGTCCGTCGTGTCGCCGGGCAGCCGGCCCTCCTGCCACGGCGGTTCGGTGCGCGGGCCGGGCCCGTCGTGGAGTTCGAGGACCTCGAAGCCGTGCGCGGTCAGCAGGTGCCGCAGCTCCTGCGGAAACAGCAGCCGCCACGCGGAACGCTGCTCGACCGGCTCAAGTCCGTCGTCGGCGGTCCACACCCGCTTACGGCACAGGAGTTGGGCCGTACGGTCCACGGTGAGCGTGGTGGTGGACCGGTAGGTGACGTCCTGCCAGGTGAAGGAACTGACGGCGGGCGCGTCCAGCAGGTCGGTACGGCCGAGGAAGTAGGCGCCGTTGCGCATCTCCGCCACCAGCAGACCGCCGGGAGTCAGGGCGCGGCGGCAGGACTTCAGGAACGCGTCGATCTCGTCGTTGGTATGGCAGTACAGCAGGGCGCTGTCCAGGCACACGACGGCGTCGAACTCGCCCCGGCCCAGGTCGAAGCCGTGCAGGTCGGCACGGACGTACTCGGGTCCGGGGTGGTGGGTGCGGGCGTGGGCGAGCATCGCCTCGGAGAGGTCGGCGCCGGTCACGCCGCGGCCGGCGCCGTGGAGGTGGGCGGCGTCGCGTCCGGTGCCGCAGCCCGTGTCGAGCACGCGCGGTCCCGCGCCGTACCGCCGCAGACAGTCCTCCGTCCAGCGCCCGGCCAGCCGGTCGGGATCCGGGAAGCGGGCCTCGTACAACTCGGGGTTGTCGGTGAGCAGGTTGTGCGGAATCGTCGTAGACGTCATGCCGTGTCCCTTCTCAGACCGTCGTCGCGGATACGGCGGGCCGCGTCGGCGTCGGCAGCGACCCGAGCCGGTGCAGCCAGGCCACGCCCAGCGCGGAGGCGAACCCGAACAGGGCGCAGCACGCCCACGGCAGCCAGCCGGCGTCGCCCCGCTCTCCGGTGTCCATGGCCCAGCCGACGACGGCGTTGCCGACGGCGGCGGCGATGCCGGAGACGACGTAGAAGATGCCGAAGTAGGTGCCGGTCAGCTCGGAGCGGCCGAAGCCGGGGACCAGTTCCATCACGAACGGTTGGGCGACCATCACCCCGAGGTAGAGCAGCAGGGCGCCGACCAGGACGGGCAGGGCGCGCAGTGCCGCGTCGGCCGCGCCGTCCGGGCCGCCGGAACCGACCGTCACCACGGCGGGCGGCAGGAACGCCAGCGCCATGAGACCCAGGCCCGTCGCGATCCAACGGGCCCGGTCCCCACGCTCCTTGAGGGCACGGGTGATGCGCAGTTGAAGCGCCAGGTTGGTGACGGTGCCGACGAGGAAGACGAGTCCGGCGGCGCCGTCCCAGCCGGTGGCCTGCCGGGCTCCGTCGGGCAGCAGCAGGTACAGCTGGTTCTCCAGGGTGAACATCCCGACCATGGCGAGCGCGAAGGCGAGGAAGGTGCGGTTGCCCAGGACCTCGCGCCAGTCCGCGAGCACCGTGCCCTTGCTCGGCTCGACTCTCCGGGCGGGCAGCACCAGGGCCTGCGCGACGGTGAGGACGGCGAAGATCCCGGCGGCGGTCAGCGCGGACGTGCGGAAGTCCACGAGCAGGAGTGCGCTGCCCAGCAGCGGGCCGACCAGGGCGCCGGTGGTAGCGAACACGTTGAACAGGGCGAACGCCTCGGCCCTGCGCTCGCTGGCCTCCTGGGCGATGTAGGTGCGCACGGCGGGGTTGAACAGCGCCCCGGCGAGTCCGCTGAGCACGGACGCGGCGAGCAGTACGGCCAGGTCGTCGCCGAGCGCGAACAGGGCGAACCCGACGGTGCGCAGGGCGCAGCCGGCGATGATGACGCCGCGCGCGCCGAGCCGGTCGGAGGCGGAGCCGCCGATGATGAACAGCCCCTGCTGGCTGAGGTTGCGCACGCCGAGGACGATGCCGACGACGGCCGCCGACATGCCCAGGTTCTCGGTGAGGTGGGTGGCGAGGTAGGGGATGAGGAGGTAGAAGCCGGTGTTGACACCGAGCTGGTTGACCAGCAGGAGCTGGATGGCGAGTGGGAAACGGCGCATCTCACGCCACGTCCTCACAGACCCCCACCTCCTGAACTCCCAGGCCGGGCAGGCCACTTGCGTGTACGACGCCGTCCTCGCCGCCGATGCCGGTCCACGGGTCGTGGGCGAGCAGCAGGTGTCCGTCGAGGTCGGCCCAGCGGGCCTGGTCGGCGAGGTGCACGGCGGGCGCGAGGCCGAGGCTGCTGGCGGTCAGGCAGCCCAGCATCAGCTCCGTGCCACTGCCGTCGATCAACTCGGCGATGCGCAGGGCCGCGTGCACCCCACCGCACTTGGCGAGCTTGACGTTGACGCCCTGGACGCGTCCGGCCAGGCGGCGCACGTCCTCCAGGTTCACGGCGTCCTCGTCGGCGATGACCGGCAGCGGTGAGCGTTCGGCGAGGGCGCCCAGCGCCGCGGGGTCGCCGGGTGCGAGGGGCTGCTCGACAGCCTCGACGCCGAGGTCGGCGTACCGGGACAGCAGCCGCTCGGACTGCGCCACCGTCCAGGCGCCGTTGGGGTCGAGGAGGATCCGGGCCCGTGGCGCGGCGTCGCGGATGACGCGTACGCGCTCCACGTCGTCCTCCGGATCGGGGGCACCTGCCTTGACCTTGATGACCTCGAAACCGCTCGCCGCGAGACAGCGGGCCTGGGCTGCCGCGTGGGCGAGGGAGGTGATGCCGATGGTGCGGGCGGTCGCCGCGACCGGAGGTGCGTCGCCACCGAGCAGCCGGTGCACGGGGCTGCCCGCCCGCTTGCCGACGAGGTCGAGCAGCGCGGCCTCGACGGCGGAGGCCACCGCCGGGGGAGTGCCCCGGCCCGCCGACTCGCCCGCCCGCCGGGCCTCCAGAGCGCTCTCGGGGTCGGGGAAGCGGCGCAGGCTCGCTCCGGCGGCGGTCAGCAGCCGTTGCAGGGTTTCGGTGTCGAGCCGGTAGTAGACGCTGGTGACGGCCTCGCCGTGGCCAGCGAGACCGTCGTGTTCGACGGTCAGCCAGACGGCGTCGCGGGCGGTCATGACGGAGCGGGAGATGCGCAGAGGCTCGGTGAGTTCGAGGCGTACGGTGCGCAGGCTGGCCTTCACAGGGTCCTTTCCGGGTGGGGGGCGGCCTTCAACGGGTCGGTGACGCGGGTACAGCGCACCCAGCCGGTGGCCTCGGCCGCGTACGGGTGCGGGATTTCCACGGGCCGGATTGCCGCGGTGGCGGGGTCGAGGGCGTGGGCCGTGGCGAAGTCGTCGTCGTAGACGGTGCCGAGGTAACGGTGCGGGCCGTCGGGGAACACGGTGGCCACGACCGCGCCGGGGTGAACGAGGGCGGCCCAGGCGGCGACGCGGGCGGCGGCGCCCGTGCTCCAGCCGCCGCTGACGAAGCTGCCGCGGGCCAGCCGACGGCAGCTGTCCACGGCCTCGGCCGGGCCGACCCAGTGGACCTCGTCGAAGGCGTCGTAGGCGACGTTGCGCGGGTGGATGCTGCTGCCCAGGCCGCGCATCAGCCTCGGCCGGGCGGGCTGGCCGAAGATGGTGGAGCCGGTCGAGTCGACGCCGATCAGCCGCAGCGCGGGCCAACGGCGCCGCAGTGGACCGATGATGCCCGCGCTGTGGCCGCCGGTGCCCACGCTGCACACCAGCATGTCCAAGTGGTCGAGCCGGTCGATGAGTTCGGCGGCCAGCGAGGCGTAACCGGCGCTGTTGTCAGGGTTGTTGTACTGGTCCGGCCAGTACGCGTCGGGCAGCACGGTGAGCAGTTCCCGCAGCCGGCCCAGCCGCGCCGCCTGCCAGCCGCCCCGGGGCGCCGGGCGGTCCACGATCTCCAGCCGCACTCCGTGGGCGCGCAGCAACTGCCGCATGGACGGCTCCAGTTCACTGTCGCCGACCAGTACGACGGGATGGCCGAGGGCCTGGCCCGCGAAGGCGAGCCCGATGCCGAGGGTGCCGGAGGTGGACTCCACCACCGGCGCGCCGGGCCGCAGTTCGCCGCGCTCACGGGCGCCAAGGAGCATCGACACCGCGGCCCGTGCCTTCATGCCGCCCGCCGCGAGTCCCTCCAACTTGGCCCAGAAACCGGGCTGTGGGCCGGGCAGGTCGGCAGTGACACGGACCAGGGGCGTGCGACCGAGCAGGGTGAGCAACTCCGGGCGGGCGACAGCGTGTACGACCGTCGTGGTCATCGTCCGTCCTCCGGGCGCGGGCCGCCGTAGCGGTGCACGGTGCCGGGACCGCCGTCGAGCCAGAAGAAGGGGTACGGCTCGGCGCACACCGCGCTCACCCCGTGGCCGAGGAAGCGGGGCAGTACGGCGCTGCCGGTCTGGGCGAACGCCACCAACTGCTTGCCGTGCGCCAGCGCATGCCGCCGCAGCGGCTCGAAGGTCCCGTTGCCCAACGTCATCCCGGACACCAGCAGGGCATCGCAGCGGCCGGCCTCGGCAGGCGCGTCGGTCACGACCGCCTCGCCCCACTCGGTCAGCCCGCCCTTGAGATCACACGGCACATAGCTCAGCCCACGCGAACGCAGCGCCTCCAGAAGGGAGTTGACCACCCCCACCACCAGCACGGTCGCGCCCGTCGGCAGATCGAGCAGCTCGGCGACGGCCTTCGCCCGGGCCCGGGACTTCTCCAGCGACGTCCCCGCGGGCAGCGGGACGGGCCGTGCCCCGTTGACCGGTGTGTGCGGAGCGACGTGCATCAGATAGGCGTCCAGCGCGGCCACCCGCACAGGCAGCAACGGATGCTCCAGCAGCCGGGCCACGTCGGCGCCCACACACTCCTCCACCGCGCTGTCGGGCAGGGCCCCGGGCTCGACCGCGCACGAGCCGACCGCTTCGCCCAGACGGAGACTGAGGACCTCGTTGCGGTAGCCGGTGCCGCGCCCGTCATGCCGTACGGCCTGTCGCGTGGTGAAGGCGACGGCGATCCGCTGCGCGGCCGGATCCGGACCCAGATCACCGGCGCGGACGCGCGTCACGAGCTCGTCGTACGACTCGTACGTCTCACCCGTCGTCGTACGGGATATGCCGGTAGGGGCGCTCATCGGATGACCAGCCCGGACCGCAACTCGCCGAGCAGCGCCTCGACACGTTCGCGGGCGCCCAGCCCGTCGGCGTCACCCGCCATGATGTGTCCGAGGTACTCGTTGTTGCTGCCCGCCGCCCTCACCTGCCTTCCGGGCTCGGCGAGTTGAACCTCCAGCACGTTCGGCGCGTCCTGGAGTCCGCCGCCGTCCAGCGAGGCGAGCGTGCCCGAGGTCTCCGGTACGAGGAAGCCGACGGCCGCGCTGCGCAGTCCGGTGTCACTGGGCCGCAGATCGGGCGCGCGGCCGAGGGACACCTCCACGAAGGCGGCGGCCAGGTCGATTCCGGTCACGTGGCGGACCAGCTCGGTGATGCGGTTCCCGGCGGGGCGCGGGTTGACCTCGACCACGCGCGGTCCGGCCGAGGTCAGCTTGATCTCGGTGTGCGCCACCACGCCGTCCGTCAGGCCGAGCGCCTTGAGCGCGGCGAGGGCGGTCTGCTCGGCCGCCTCGGTGTCGGCGCCGGGCAGGGCGGCGGGGAACATGTGCCCGGTCTCGATGAACGCGGGTGCCCCGCCGACGCTCTTGTCGGTCACACCCACCACGTGGACCGCGCCCGCGTGCGACACCGTCTCGACGCTCACCTCGGGGCCGTCCAGCAGTTCCTCCAGCAGGACGGTGGGCTCCCGCCGCTGCCCCCGGGCGTTGACCGGGAAGTCGGCCAGCGCCCTTACGGCGGCGGCGAGTTGCTCCTCGTCGTCCACGCGCCTGACGTACATGCCCGCGCACAGGTCGACCGGCTTGACGACCAGTGGGTAGCCGATCTCCCGCGCTGCCCGGGTGACATCAGCCCACTCCTCGTGCACGGCGAAGCGCGGCCCGGGGACCCCCGCGTCGGCGAGAACTCGGCGGGTGGCGTCCTTGCGGCAGGCGTTCTCGACCGCCTCCGGGGCCGAGCCCGGCAGGCACAGACGCCTGGCGATCCGCGCCACCGTCGGCAGGTAGTAGTCGCAGGAGGTGATCACGCCGTCGAAGCGCAGCACCGAGTGCAGCCGCTCGACCTCCGGCAGCAGGGCGTCGGTGTCGTTGGTGTCCGCGGTGATCACGTTGCGGGCGCCGAGCAGCGGATGCGCCGCCCCCTCGGGCGCCGAGCGGAGGTAGTGGTGCAGGTCGCGGGTGAGGAACGTGAACTCGTGCCCACCCTCCCGGATCGCCCGTGGCAGCAGCCTGCTCATCGACCCGACCCAGCTCTCGACCATCAGCAGATGACCCACAACTCCCCTTTTCATGCGATCGGTTCAGGCGCCGGAGCAGCCCGGAGAGCCCTCGGACAGGAGGGGCCGGGTGTTGCGCACGGACAAGCTATCGATAATCATTTTCATTTACCAGCCCCTTACCGAAGCCCGTCGGGAGTCAGCCCCTTGTCCCGTCCCAGCGCCGTCCTGTGCGCCCTCGCCGCCGCCGCGGCCCTCCTGCCCGCCACCGAGGCCCAGGCCGCCACCCCCGAAACGCCGGCCCTGCACTTCGGCGCCTGCCCCGACTCCGTGCCGCGGCCCGCGGCCCCTGACCGCGTCGAATGCGGGCGCATCAGCGTCCCGCTCGACTGGAACCGCCCTCAGGGACCGCGCATCGAGGTGGCGGTCTCGCGCGTCGCCGCCTCCGGCACCCCCGGCGAGCGCCGAGGCGTGCTGCTGGTCAACCCCGGCGGCCCGGGCGGCTCCGGCCTGCCCTACGCGGTCACCAAGCGCGCCAAGCTCCCCGAGAGCGTGCGGCGTTCGTACGACGTCATCGGCTTCGACCCGCGCGGCGTCGGCCGGAGCACACCGGCCGACTGCGGCGCGATGGGCGGTCTCTTCGACAGTCCGGGCGCCGACCCCGTCCCCGTCGGACCGGCGGTGGAACGCACCTACCTGGCGTCGCTGCGGAGCATGGCCGACGACTGCGCGACGGGTGCGGGCGACCTACTGCCGTACCTGTCGACCGAGCAGACCGTCCGGGACATGGACGCGATGCGCACGGCACTCGGCGAAGCGCGGACGAACTTCCTCGGCGTCTCCTACGGCACCTATCTCGGCGCGGCCTACGCCGCCGCCTTCCCGTACCGCACCGGCCGCATGGTCCTCGACAGTGTCGTCGGCCCCTGGGACTGGTACGACTTCGACGTCGTCCAGAGCCGGGCACTGCTGCGCCAGCGCGACACGTTCTTCGCCTGGACCGCCGTCCATCGGGACCGCTTCGCGCTGGGCGGCAGCGCCGAGGCGGTACGCCGGGCCTACCTGCGCGTCCGCGAAGGGCTCACCGCCCGGCCGGTCGCCGGCTTCGGCCCCGCGGAGTTCGACCGCGCCGTCTACCGCGCCCTGGGCCGCACCGAACGCTGGACCGGCCTCGCCGACGGCCTGCGCACCTACCTGCGCGACGGCAGCCCCGACGCCCTGCGCCCCGCGACAGCCTTCGACGACCCCGACTCACGTACCTACGAAGCCGCCAACCGCATCGTCAAGTGCGCCGACGCCCCCGCACCGACCGTCCACCGGATCCTGGCGGACGTCCGCCGCACCCGGCACCTCGACCCCCAGCCCGTCCTGACCGGCATGGAGGCGTCCACCTGCGCCTACTGGCACCACCGCCCCGCCCGCCGCACCCCGCTCGGCAGCCCCGACGCCCCACCCCTCCTGCTGGTGGCCTCCGCCCACGACCCCGTAACCCCCATCGAGGGAGCACACGAGCTGCGCCGAGTCCTGCCCGGCTCCCGCCTGGTCACGCTCGACAACGACTACTCGCACGGCGTCTTCGCCAGCCGCGGCAACGCCTGCGTGGACGACGCGGTGGCCGCGTACCTCGTCGCCGGGACGGTGCCGACGGTTGACGTGCGCTGTGCGGGACCTGGACTGCCCGCAGTGCGGTGACACTCGCCGAGGGCCTTTGAAGGCGCCTCGGCCGACCGCTGTGTCGGGGAGTCAGGCGGGTTGGAGAGTCGCCCTTCTGGCTCCCCACCGGTGGGCGCGGTATGTGCCGAGGAGCCGGCAGGCGACGTAGATGGTGAACGAGACCGTCGTGACGTAGGGGCTGATGGGGATGCTGCTGCCGAGGGCGAGCAGGATGCCGCCCTCGATCGAGACCACGGCGAAGACCACACTGAGCAGGGGCAGGAGCACCGGGGACGCGGTGACGCGGGAGGCTGCCGCCGCCGGGGTGACGACGAGGGTGAGGACCAGCAGGGCGCCGACGACCTGGACGGACAGGGCGACCGCGAGGCCGAGCACGATCATGAAGGCGAAGGAGAGTCCCCGCACCGGAACGCCGCGCGCCTCGGCGACGTCCGGGTCGGCACTGGCGAAGGTCAGTGGCCGCCACATGACCGCCAGGGCGATGAGGACGACGGCGGAGGTGCTCAGCAGCCAGGCCATCTGCGGGGTGTCGACGGCGACGATCTGCCCGGTGAGCAGGCCGAACTTGTTGGCCGCCCGGCCCTTGTAGAGGGCGAGGAAGAGCACCCCGAGTCCCAGTCCGAACGGCATGAGGATGCCGATCGCCGAGTTGCGGTCCCGGGCGCGCGCCCCCAGGACGCCGATCGCTCCGGCCGCGACGATTGAGCCGATGATGGAGCCCGCCACGACGTTGGTCCCCAGCAGGAGCGCCGCCGACGCGCCCGCGAAGGACAGTTCACTGATGCCGTGCACCGCGAAGGGCAGGTCGCGCATGATGACGAACACTCCGGCCAGGCCGCCGATCAGGCCGAGGGCGGCTCCCGCGATGAGGGAGTTGCGGACCAGGGCGAGGAGTTCCCCGTAGTTGTCGTAGGCGAAGATCTGGTGCCAGACGCCGTCGGCTGTCATGGGCGTACTCCTTCCTTCTCGTCGGCATGGTGCGGTGGTGTCGCCGGTTCGTCGGGGGCTCCGACGACCACGACCCGGCCGTGGACGCGGACGACGTCGACCTGGGTGCCGTAGAGCCGGGACAGCGATTCGGAGGTCAGGACCTCCTCCGGGGTACCGACCCGGTGGGCGCCCGGTGCCAGGTAGAGCACGCGGTCCACCAGGTCGAGCACCGGGTTGATCTCGTGGGTCACGAAGACCACCGCCGTGCGGTGGGTGCGGCGACGGGCGTCGATGAGTTCGGTGACGGCCCGCTGGTGGTTCAGGTCGAGGGAGAGCAGGGGTTCGTCGCAGAGCAGGATGCGGGGGTCGGTGGCCAGGGCCTGCGCGATGCGCACGCGCTGGCGTTCGCCGCCGGAGAGTTGGCCGAGGGGGATGTCGGCGTAGGCGGTGGCCCCGACGGCTTCGAGGATCTCGTCCACCCGGCCGCGTACGGCCCGCGTGCGCAGCCCCGGTCCGAAGCGGTGCCCGTCGATCCCGAAGCGCACCAGGTCGCGGGCGCGCAGCATCGCCTGCGCGGAGAGCGTCGCCTGCTGGGGGACGTAGCCGATGTGCCGGCTCGCCTCGCGGGCCGGCACATCCAGGACGGTGATCGTGCCGGCGGACGGCTGCTGCCGGCCCAGCAGCGCCTTCACGAGGCTGGTCTTGCCCGACCCGTTCGGTCCGAGCACGGCGAGGAACTCCCCGGGCCGTACGTCGAGGTCGAGTCCCTGCCACACGGTGCGCGCCCCGTAGGACAGGGCGGCTCCGCGCAGGCTGATCACCGGGCCGGCGCCGGCGTCGGCACCGCCCGTCCCGGTCCCGGCCCTGCCCTGGCGGGCCTGCGGTACGGAGGCCACGACCGGCCCCCTCACTTGTCCAGCGCGCTCGCGAGCGCGTCGACGTTGGCGGTCATCCAGCCGAGGTAGTCCTTGCCCTCCGGCAGGGTCTCTGTCACGGGCACGACGGCGACTCCGGCCGCCTTCGCCGCGGCCTTGACCTTCTCCGTCTGCGGGCCGGAGGTCTGCGCGTTGTAGACCAGCGCCTTGACCTGCTTGCCGCTGTACAGCGCGAGGGTCTCCTGGAGGATCTTCGGGGAGACGTCGTCGCCTTCCTCGATGGCCGCGCTGAACTCCGCCGGGGTCTTGTTCACCAGGCCGCTCGCCGCGGTCATGTACAGCGGCACGGGCTCGGTGATGCCGATGCCCTCGCCGCCGTGGGCCGTCTTGATGGCCGCTTCCTTGGTCTCCAGCGGCGTGAGCTTGGCCTTGAAGGTCTCGGCGTTCTTGGTGAAGGTGGCGGCGTTCGCGGGCTCGGCCTTGCCCAGGGCTGCGGCGATGCTGTCGGCGATCTTGGCGACGGTGGGGAAGTCGTACCAGACGTGCTCGTTGAGTTCGCCGCCCTTGGGGGCGGTCTTGCCGGAGATCTTGACGGCGTTGATCACCTCGGCGGACGAATTGTTGCTGCTCTTCAGCATCTTGTCGATGAAGTCGTCGTAGCCGCCGCCGTTCTCGATGACGACCTTGGCCTTGGACAGGGCCAGCTGGTTCTGGGTGTTGGCCTCGTAGGAGTGCGGGTCCTGATCGGGGTCGCTGATGATCGAGGTGATGTCGACCTTGTCGCCGCCGATCTGCTTCGTGATGTCGCCGTAGACGTTCGTCGAGGCGACCACGGGGACGACGGAGGCGGAAACGGGGGTTGCCGAGGCGTTCCCGTCGCTTCCGGAGTCCGATGAACTGCCGCAGCCTGCCAGCAGGGCCAGGGAGGCGCCGGATATCAGCGCCGTCAGGCGACGGGACGGGAACGCGGGCATGGATCCTCCACGACGGGATTGCTCGGAAGTGTTCAGGAGCAGGCGGTTCGCCCGGATCTGGTCCGGACAGGAACCACGCTAGATGGGAATGAATGTCAAGACCATACCCGGTCGCGGCGATATGAAAATCGTTGCCAAGAGTTGACGTGCCCGCTATGGATGCGGCGCGCTCCGGTCCGGCCCCGACCGGCACTGGTCGCAGATGCCCGTGAGTTCCACGGTGTGCTCCACCTCGGAGAACCCGGTGTCCGCGGCCACACCCTCGGCCCAGCGCTCTACGGCCTCCGCCTCCACCGGCCGGCTCAGGCCGCAATGGCGGCAGACCAGATAATGGCGGTGCCCATCGGCGGGCTGGGGGCGGTAGAGGCGTTCCCCGCCTTTGTCCCGTACGACGTCGACGTGGCCGTCCCGTTCCAGTATCCGGAGGGTGCGGTACACCGTGGTGAGCCCCACGGTGCTCCCTTCGGCGGTGAGCGCCGCGTGCAGCTCCCGCGCGGAGACGAACTCGGGGGAGCCGTGCAGCATGCGCAGCACGGCGTTCCGCTGCCTGGTCCAACGCCAGTCCGGCGGTCGCTCCCTGGTCGGCGAACCCTGCATGGCGCATGCCTCCCGCGTCGCTGGGGACCGGTTCGGTGCACCAGGCTAGTTGAACATGAATTCCATGACTACCGTGGCGTGTGCCCCATGTCAGCCCCGGCCGTGGGCCGTTGCTTGTCGGGAAAGGGCCGTGTCCGGACCGGCCCCTGCTCGTCGGCCTCGGCCGCCCCTGGACAAGCCCTGTTGCAGTCCGGCGGTGCCCTCGTCAACGGCGGCCACCTCCGGCAAGGCGACGCCGTAGCCGCCCGGGTCGTGAGGTGTGTCGGACGCCGTCGGGTCGAGCGGCAGCCGCGTCGCCGCGGGCCGCTGTGCCCGCGGCAGCGGTGTCAGCAGTTGCGGAACTCCGGGGACTGGTTGAGGATCTGGGCGCGCAGAGAGGTGAAGCGGGTGTACGTCTCGCCGCCGCGGCCCTCGGGGCGGAAGGCTGCCACCCGGTGGCAGTTCTGGAAGGCGAGGGTGATGCCGAAGTGCCGCTCCAGGCTGCCGCGGATCGCGTCGCTGGACAGGGCGCGCAGCAGCTGGCCGCGTTCCTTCTCGGAGGGGGGCGGGGTCTGGTTGTCGGTGAACTCGGCCGTGCCGGACAGTAGTTCGCTGACCAGGCGGTCGACGAGGTTGTAGGCGTACGGCAGGGATGTACGGACCGTTTCCACGAAGTCCTCTTCCCGCACCTCACCGTTCTCGGCGTCGGCGAGCAGCTGCGGGGAGACGTCGAGCGACATGTAGGGAAGTCCTTGTCTCTTGGGGCTTGTTGCGGCTTGCGGGGTCTGTTGCGGAGCTGGTTCTGCCGGGTCAGGCGAAGGTGGCCAGGGCCGCGGGGCCGTGCCGGAAGTCGGGGTCGACCTGGGTGGTGAGGTCGTGGCCCGTGGCCTCGTTGGCCCAGGCGGAGGCGTTGCGCAGGTGGAAGTCGACGGCGTGCCGCTGGAAGGCGGTCCAGTCCTTGGGGCGGGCGTCGACGGCCTCGCGCAGCCGGTCGAGGGTGCGCGCGTTGTGGGGCTCCAGCTCGCCGGGGGCGCGGCCCTGCTCCTGGGCGCGGACGAACGAGGACTGTTCGCAGTGGGCGACGAGGTCGGCGCCGACGTGCTCCCGGAGGAAGGCGAGGTCGTCCTCCCCGGTGACCTTGTTGCCGACGACGCCGATCGGCACGCCGAACTCGGCGGCGTGGTCGCGGTACTGGCGGTAGACGGAGACGCTCTTCCGGGTCGGTTCGACGACCAGGAAGGTCATGTCGAAGCGGGTGAACAGGCCGGAGGCGAAGGCGTCGGCGCCGGCCGTCATGTCGACGACCACGTACTCGCCGGGTCCGTCGACGAGGTGGTTGAGGTACAGCTCGACCGCGCCGAGCTTGGAGTGGTAGCAGGACACCCCGAGGTCGCTCTCGTCGAAGGCCCCGGTGACCATCAGCGCCACCCCGCCGACGTCCTGGACGTGGTGGGCGTGGATCTCGTCGTCGCCCAGCAGTCGCAGCAGGCGGGAGCCGCGTCCGGGCGGGGTCGTCTTGACCATGGCGGCGCGGGAGCTGATCCGCGGGTTCGTGCCGCGGAGGTAGTCCTTGATCTCGCCGGTTCGCGCACTGAGCGGCAGCGCGGTGAAGAACTCGTCCTCGTCGAGACCGAGCGCGTAGGCGAGGTGCTGGTTGATGTCGCCGTCGACGGCGACGACCGGTGCTCCGGAGCGGGCCAGGTGGCGGGAGAAGAGAGCGGACAGGGTCGTCTTGCCGCTGCCGCCCTTGCCGACGAATGCCACGCGCATGTCTAGCCACCTCTGTTGGAAATGGATTTCATGACCATAGAGTGGGGAGGTGGCTGTGCGGTGTCAAATCATTCGCCGCCAAATGGCTTGCTGCCGGAGTGAGTTGAGCCCGAATCCGAAGGAGGGCACGGAGATGAGCGACGCGGGTCGCGGCCACCGGAGCCACCCGTTCACCCTTGTCGTCTGCTCATCCTGCCGAGTCGCGGCGGACCAGGTGATGGACGTGCTGCGCCGGGCCGTTCGAGACTGCCCGCACGGGGTCATGGTCTCCACCGGATGTCTGGAGAGAGTTCTGCACTGCCGTCGCGACCGCGGAGTGCATGCAGCGATGCAACCGTGCGGGGCGGACCGCAGGCCCACCGGGGGCGTCGTGCGTATCGGGCCGGTCGTCACCGTCGCCGACGCCGAAACGGTCGGGGTGTGGCTGCGGGGCGGGATGCCCGACGACGGCACGCTGCCCGAGCGGCTCCGCGCGGCCCCCGCTCCATGGCAGGTCGCCCGCCTCAACTGAGGGGCTACTCCTGCGCGTGCCGGATGGCGTCCAGCACGATGTGGGCGACGTGGTCGTCGGTGAGGCCGTACTGGATCTCGCGGGCCTGCCGACGGGCGGTCACGATGCGGGAGTTGCGCAGAACGCGCAGGTGCTGGGAGACCAGCGGCTGGCTCACCCCGAGGGCGGCGACCAGTTCGTGGACGTACTTTCCGCCCCCGGACAGCTCCCGCACGATGCCGAGGCGGACGGGCGAGGCCAGCGCCTTGAGGAGGTCACTCGCGGCCTCCAGGGCGCGTATCGGCTCGTCTGCGGGAGCTGTCGGGGAGGGGGGAGTCGTCGTCACATGCATACATTAGCAAGTGACAATGATTTTCGATCTGGGCGAGGGCCGCCCGGGGATGGGTCAGTGATCGTCCCAGTGGCCCTCGTGGGCGGCGTGGCGGTGGCCGTCGTGCACGTAGTCGACGTGGTCCTCGTGCGGTACGGCGACATGGCCGCACCCCTCGCCGTGCAGGTGGTCGTGCCCTTCGTGGGCGCTGTGGCCGGCGCTCGCGCACTCGTCGACATGGTCCTCGTGGACCTTGTGGAGGTGGCCGTCGTGCGCATAGTCGGTGTGGTCGCCGTGCGGGACGGCGACGTGGCCGCAGCCCTCGCCGTGGACGTGCGTGTGGCTGTCGTGCGTGCGGTGCTCGGTGGCGCTGGTCATGTCGTACTCCTGCTTCCGCTTCTACTTCTGCTTTGAGGGTGCCTGCGGCTGCGTCCCGCAGGCGATGCATGGTGACATTAACATATAGCGATCCATGCATGTGTGGATTGATGTGCGGCACCTGGTGCCTGCTTCGATGCACGGGTGTCCGGACCTCAACGCGTCCTCGCCGCCTCCAACTTCGTCTACACGATCGGCAGCGGTCTCTGTCTGACGGCCGAAGCGCTGTACTTCACCGAGGGCGTCCGTCTCCCGGCTGGCCAGGTGGGGCTCGGGGTCGGCATCGCCGGATGCGCCTCGTTGGCCCTGGGTATCGCCGTCGGTCATCTCGCGGACCGGCGCGGCGTGCGGGGCGTCTACGCGGCCACCCTGCTGGTCCAGGCGCTGGCGACGGCCGGTTTTCTGCTGGCGGACAGTTTCTGGCCGTTCGTTCTCGTGGTGTGCGTGGCCGGCGGCGCGAAGGTGGGCGGGCTTGCTGCGCGCAGTCCGCTGATCAGGCTCTATGGCGGGGACCGGCCGCAGGAGTTCCGCGCCTACCTGAGAGCTGTGACCAACATCGGCATCTCGTTCGGTGCTCTGCTGGCTGGGTGGGCTGTTCAGGTCGGCACCCACACGTCGTACCAACTCCTCGTTGTCGGCAACGCCGTTGGCCTCGCGGCTGCCGTGCTGCCGCTGATCGCGCTGCCGGCTGTCGAGTCCGCCGCCGAGGTCGTGGGCCCGCGCTGGATCGCGCTGCGGGATCGCCCCTAGCTCCTGTTGACCGCTCTCGACGGCGTCATGGCTGTCCAGTTCAAGGTGCTCACCGTCGCTGTCCCGCTCTGGTTGATCGGCTCCACGGACGCCCCGCACTGGCTGGTCTCGGGGACGATGCTCACCGGTACCGTCATCGTCGTCGCGTTCCAGGTACGGGCCAGCCGTGGGGTCGACTCCCCGGCGGCCGGTGGACGTGCCTACCGTCGTGCCGGAGCGGCATTCTTCATCGCGTGTGCGCTGATCCCGTTGTCGGCGGGGGTATCGCCGTGGGCCGCCACAGCGGTGCTGCTGATCGCGGTGGTGATCCACACGGTGGGTGAACTGTGGCACTCCGCCGGGGGGTTCGAGGTGTCCTTCGCACTCGCCCCGGAGCGTGCGACCGGCCAGTACCTCGGGGTGTTCGGTCTTGGCGCCGGTCTGGCCGAGGCTCTAGGGCCGGGTCTGCTGATCGCGCTGTGCATCACCTGGGGCCGTCCCGGGTGGTATGTCGTGGGAACCCTGTTCGTCGTGACCGGACTTGCTGTTCCCCGAGCGGTCCGCTGGGCCCAGCGTCAACAGGACCGGCAGTTGGCTCGGCAGAGCCTCCCGGAAGTCGCGGGGGAGGTGCGGAAGGTCTGAGCCCCTGGACCGGGGCCCCAAGCCGTCCTCTTCCGTTGCCGCTTGGCGGGCCGGCGAAAACGGGCCATGGCCACAGACGGATTCCGTCGTCGGGGCAGCGGGTTGCCGGGCGCCATGCGGTATCGCGCAGGTCCATCCAAATTATCCTGCGTGGCGGTTGATCAGGGGCCGGACGCCCACCCGACCGCTTTCGTCTTCGGGTGGCGGCTGACGGCGGTGACGATGCCGTGGATCAGGTGTCGGATCGTGTAGGTCCGCCTTTTGAACCGCGCCGACACGACGTTCCGTGGTCGTCGCATACGTGTCGGTTCAGTGCTTGATGGCAATGCCTTGGCCGCCAGCGATGGTGCACATGCGTTCGCGGGCGAGGCGGCGCTCTTCGCGGAGTTCGCGGAACTCCTTGAAGCCGAACAGGGCCGAAATGGCAGCGAGGACGGCGATGAAGGGGCCGGCTGTGATGGCGTCGGGCATGACCACGAAGCCGGGACGTTCGTACCGGCCTGCGTCGCGCTCCGCGAGGACGGTGCAGGACAGCACCTTGGCGGTGCCTTGGTAGATCTTGACCTTGCCGGCGTTGCCGGGGCAGTGAAGGACCGGGTGGTCGATGGTGCGTTGCTGGTTGCGGCCTTCGGTGACAGTGACGGAGTCGTAGGCGAAGGCCAGGTGGGCAACGTGGCCGGCGAGCGAGCCGACGAGTACGACCCCGGACTTCGGATCTGGCTGAGTGGTCACGTCAGGCTGCTCCCCGTGCATGGGTTGGGTGTCAGATGGCGCCGGGAGCCTTGGGCAGGTCGAATCGCGCCGTCAAGTCCGGGTGAATGGCGGTCTCGTGTGCGAGGAAGCCGGACAACTGGCCGGAGTCGAGCATGTCCAGGTGCAGCGGCTCGCCACGCTGGAACCCGTAGCCGGTGGTGTCATCGAGCGCGGCTAGGCGGCGCTCGGGGGGAACTGGTCCGTGCCCGTGGACGATGACGGTACGGCCCTTGTGCGAGGGCAGCAGCACCGTCCACCAGCCGGCGAACGTCCATAGCTTTCCGGTGATCGGTGTGATCTCACCATCCTGATCCTGGAACCGCCATTCCTGGGACGGCCAGACGTCGACATGCTCGGCTTCGTGCTCGGCTACGGCGGCCGTCTGCCGAGCGATGGTCTCGCGAGACACTGGATCGTCGACCTGTTGGAGGCAGAGATTGAGATGGGCGAAGGCGGCTGCGAAGGCGAGATCTTGACGGGAGTCCGCGGGTTGCATCTGCTCGTTGTGGAGAGCGTCCTCGACGGTGCGAACGACCACTACTGTCCCCGTACGGGGGTCCTCGTGGCCGAGCCACACACACCAGGCCGGATACCCGGGGCTCCCTTCAAAGAATTCAAGCCATCTCCGCCCCTGCCAATTGGGGTCGAGACCGTATGGGAAGAATCCGAGCGCTGGGTGGCCCGTCGGTGTCTTCATGCTTTTCATCCTGCCACAAGGCTATCTTCGGGTAACTGTGCCTACGAAATGGCGGACGGGTGCCCCAGAGCGCTGGGGGCACCCGTCGCGCCTATGTCAGCTGTGGACCGTCTCGCAGGCCGGCCCGCCGGGCTTGTCCCACCCGCTGTCTGTGTGGGCGTACAGGCAGACCTTGGATCCGTTGGGGTAGTTGGCGTTCGGGCTCACCGAATAGTCGTAGGGAGTAACGGCGTTGGCGCAGCCTTTCGGGGAGGTCTTGTCGTAGTAGGTGTTTCCGCCGGAGGTGATGGTTATCTCGACGTTTCCGCACCACTTGTGGTTCTGCGCGACGCCGCCGGAGACTGCGACACCTCCCGAGACTTTGTCGACGTGCAGCCCGGAGCCGACGACGTTGATGCACACGGTCTCGCCGGTGCAGCCGCTTGCGGACTTCGGGGTGACGACTGAGGGGCTGGCCGAGGCCGGGACGGCGCCGAGGGCGACGACGGCGAGTGCGGCGAGCGGGATGACACGACGGAGCATGAGGTCCTTCCTTGGGGTGGGGAGGGCCGGCGCATGGCGCACTGGTCCCCCCAGGAGATCTGCTGGTTGGACTGCGGCAGTGCGATGCGGTGCTTACACCTCGTGATTGAACTGGGTGGTGCAGGCTTCGTAGTTGCCCTTGTAGATCTCCACCTCGACGTATCCGGTCTTGCCGGAGGAGATGGTCACCGAGATGACGCCGGTCCGCGCTCCCGCGGTCGGAGAGGCGTTGACGCTGCCGGTCACCTGGTTCGAACCGCCGAGGACCCCGGCTTGGTAGTCCATCGTGCCGTAGCTTTTGCCGAGCCACGGTTCCAAGTCGACTCCCACGATCTTGAAGGTCCACTTCCCACCCGAGTACTGCTGGCTGGTGAGGTAGACGCTTCCGCCGCAGTCGGGCCGAGGCTCCTTGGGCGAGACGTTGGCGGGTGCTGCGGCCCCCGCCGGTATGGCGCCGATCAGGGTGAGGGCTGCCGCGCTGAAAGCCAGGGCAGCAGCCCGGCCAGCGCGGGAAGCCGAAAAACGGGACAGGTTGCGCATGAATGTTCCCCCAGAACATTGATTTCCCCCGCCCGCCTGGTCAGAGGCAGGGCGCAAACGTCAGCAGGCCCAATAGAATTGGGTACACAAACTCACGAAGAACGCGGAGAGCGTTCCGCGAAAAAATGGTGCACGGTCCCATCGCGCGCCAGTGTTTCGGTCGCGGCGCGTGATGTCCTGCGAACGACGATCATCCTAAGCATGTTCCGCGGTCGCAATGGAGCAAGTATTCGCAAAGAGCTAGTAACGGGACCCTGTTGGAGTCGGCCAGTCGGACGTGACGAGTACGGCTCTTCGAATGCTCGCGAGGTGTGAAGAAACCAGTTGCGAATCGTGTGCGTCTAAATATCGGCGCTGAACTCGCCGTTGCTGCCGCTTGCCGAGGCGGTGGTTTCCAAGTAGGTGCGCCAACCGCCGTGATGGCTGATGTCGCCGCCGGTGGCCGCGGAGTCCGGGTCGCACTGGAAGCCAAGTACCCAGGTTCCGTCGGCGAGTTCGACGCGGCCGAGGGACATGGGCGCGGGCAGCGCGGCGAGGAAGTGGCCGAGGGCGGCGGGGGAGAGGGTCCAGCGTTCTCCGGTGATCTCGGCACCGCTCGACGGGGCGACGCGGATCAGGCCGGGTTTTGCGGGCGTCGTGTCGAGCGCGAAGAGGCGGTAGGCGGCGGTCGTGGTGACCTCGCCGGCGTACCGGGCGCCCAGGTCGGTCAGCTGGGTGTTGAGGGGCTGGCCGCGCAGGTGGGCGCCGAAGACGGCCAGGTCGACTCCCGTGTCGGGCAGGGCAGTTGGTGCCTGTTCGCCGGTGAGGAGGGCCGCGATGTCGATGCCCGTCTGGTCCTCGAAGGCGCGGGTGATGACGCTGACGCCGAAGGGGCTGCCGTCGGCCTCGCCCGATGGGACGGCGACGGCGGCCATGTCCAGGAGGTTGACGAAGTTGGTGTAGGTGCCCAGGCGGGTGTTGATGGCGACCGGGTCGGCCTGGACCGCGGTGATGTCGGGGTGCTCGGTCGTGGTCGGCAGGAGGAGCGCGTCGAAGTCGGACAGTAGGCGGCGGGCGGTCGCCTTGTGGTGGTCCAGGCGTTCCAGGTCGGCGACCAGCGCGTGGGCGGGGATCTCGGCGGCGGCCAGGATGATGGCGGCCACCGTCGGGTCGACCGCCGAGGGCGCGCGGGTGACGAAGTCGCCCACAGCGGCGTGCCGTTCGGCGACGAGCGCACCGTCGTAGAGCAGTTGGGCGGCCTGGAGCAGCGGTGAGATGTCCACGGTCGTCGTCTCGGCGCCAACTGCCTCCAATTGCTTGACCGTTGCCTTGAAAGCGGCCCGGGCTTCCGTCGAAAGCGGGGTGAGGTCCTTGTTCCTCGGTACTGCGACGCGCGGATGCTCCGGTGCGGCCAGGCGTACGTCCTCCGGCCAGGTGCGGCTGCGGGGGTCACCGTCGTCCGGGCCGGTCATGACGGCGAGCGCCTGCTGGGCTTCGGTGAGGGTGCGGGCGAAGACCGTTACCGCGTCGTAGGAGCGGGCGGCCGGGACCACGCCCGTGGTGGGGACCAGGCCCAGCGTGGGCTTGATGCCGACGATTCCGTTGAGCGCGGCCGGGACGCGGCCGGAGCCCGCCGTGTCCGTGCCCAGGGCGATGTCCGCGATGCCCAGGGCGACGGCGACGGCCGAGCCGGAGCTGGAGCCGCCGGAGATCTTCTCGGGGCGCAGTGCGTTGCGGACCGGGCCGTGGGGGCTGCGGGTGCCGACCAGGCCGGTGGCGAACTGGTCCATGTTCGTCTTGCCGAGCACGATCGCGCCCGCGTCCAGCAGTCGTCGCACCGCTGGTGCGGAGATCTCAGGTGTGTAGGCGTACGCCGGGCAGGTGGCCGTCGTCGGCAGGCCGGCCACGTCGATGTTGTCCTTGACGGCCAGCAGCCTTCCCAGGAGCGGGAGTTCGGCGTAGTCCGCTGTCGCTCGGTCGTCGAGGGTCTGTGCTTCCGCCAGGACGTCCGCCTCGTCCCGCAGGGTGATCCAGACCTCCGGGCGGTCGGTCTCGGCGATCCGGCGGTACGCGGCGGCGACGCGCTCGGCACAGCTCTGGGTCACGCTGCTTCCTCTCGTACGACTACGGCCAGCGGGGTGCCGGCGTCGATCTGTTCTCCGGTGGTGACGAGGACGTCGGTGACGACGCCGTGGGCGGGTGCCCGGATGACGACCTCCATCTTCATGGCCTCCAGGACGAGGAGGGGCTGGCCGGGTTGGACCCGGGTGCCGGGCCCGGCCTCGACCTTCCACACGGTGGAGCTGAGGGGTGCCTCGACGAGGCTGCCGCCGGGCGGGAGGGAGAGGGGAGCGGAGTTGGCCGTACGGGGTTCGGGCGCCGGGCGGGGCGCGAACTCGCCTGCCCTCTCCCATGCTTGGCGTTCCGTCTCGAAGGCGGCCGCCTGGCGGGTGCGGAAGGCGGCGATGCTGTCGGCGTTCTCGCTCAGGAAGGTCTCGTGCTCGGTGAGGGAGAAGGTGCCGGGGCGGATGTCGAGGGAGGTCCGTTCGGCGGCCAAGTCGGCGCGGATGTCGAGGAGTTCCTCGGCACTCACCGGGTGCCAGACGATGCGGTCGAAGAAGCGCAGCAGCCAGGGCGCGCCGTCGGCGAAGGAGCGGGGTGGGCGCAGGCCGCCCCAGACGGGGACGGTGCGGCCGATGAGTTGGTAGCCGCCGGGGCTCTCCATGCCGTAGATGCACAGGTAGGCGCCGCCGATACCGACGCCGGCCTCAGCGGTCCAGGTGCGGGCCGGGTTGTACTTGGTGGTCACCAGGCGGTGGCGTGGGTCGAGCGGGGTGGCGGCGGGGGCGCCGAGGTAGACGTCGCCGAGTCCGAGGACGAGGTACTGGGCGTCGAAGACCGTACGGCGTACGTCCTCCACGCTGTCCAGGCCGTTGATGCGGCGGATGAACTCGATGTTGGAGGGGTTCCAGGGCGCGTCGTCGCGGACGGACGCCGTGTAGCGGGCGATGGCCTCGTCGACGGTGGGGTCGTCCCAGGACAGCGGGAGGTGGATCTCCCTGCTGGGGACGGTCAGTTCGACGGTCGCGGGCAAGTGGTCCTCGGCCTCCTGGAGCAGGGCGAGGAGGGTGCGCAGGGGGAGGGCGTCGGGGTCGGTGTGCAGGTGCAGGGAGCGGACGCCGGGTGTGGAGTCCACGAGGCCGCGGGGCCGCAGCGCGGCCAGGTGCTGGGCGAGGGCGTGGACGCGCATCCGCAGGGCGAGGTCGAGGGTCATCGGGCCGTACTCGACGAGGATGTTGTCGTCGGCGCCGCGCCGGTAGGTGACCTCGGGAGTGGTCCCGGTGGCAGGGCGGCGGGCGAGGACGCCGTCGTCGCCGTCCGTACCGCCAGTGACGAGGAGGGCGGGGGTGCGGCGCAGGGCGTCGGCGGTCGTCTCCGTGACGGGGACGAAGCGGACGGTGTCGCCCGGGCGTAACTGGCCGGCCTTCCAGCGGTCGGCGCGTACGACGGTGACCGGGCAGGCGAAGCCGCCGAGGCTCGGGCCGTCGGGGCCGAGGATCGCCGGAGTGTCGCCCGTGAAGTTGACCGCGCCGACGGAGTACGCGGTGTCGTGGACGTTGGAGGGGTGCAGCCCGGCCTCGCCGCCGTCGGGGCGGGCCCATTCGGGGCGGGGGCCGATGAGGCGTACGCCGGTGCGGGCCGACTGGGCGGAGACCTTCCAGTCGGTCGCGTACACGGCCTTGATGCCGTCGCGGGTGAGGAAGTCCGGTGCGGGGTGCGGGCCTGCGCTCACCGCGAGGCGCCAGTGGGTGGCGAAGTGCGGGCGGTCGGCGACGGGTACGGGGGCGGGCGCGGAGGCGTCGGCCGCGGCAGGGCGCAGTACGTCGCCGGTGCGCAGGGCACGGCCGCCGTGGCCACCGAAAGCGCCGAGGGTGAAGGTGGCGGTGCTGCCCAGGTAGTCGGGGATGTCGAGGCCGCCGCGGATCAGGACGTACGTCCGCATGCCGGGGCCTTCGGGTGTGCCGACGTCCAGCAGCTGGCCGGCCGCCAGTTCCAGCGGCTGCCACTGGGCGGCGGCGCGGCCGTCGACGGTGACCTCGGCGGGGGCCCCGGTGACGCAGACGACCGCCGGGTGGGAGAAGCGCAGGGCCGGGCCCTCCAGGGTGCACTCCAGGCCGGGGGTGCCCTCGGGGTTTCCTACGGCGGTGTTGCCGAGGCGGAAGGAGCGGTCGTCCATCGGGCCGCCGGGGGGTATGCCGACCTCCCAGTACCCGGTGCGGCCGGGCCAGTCCTGGACGGTGGTCTGCGCGCCGCCGCGCACGATGTCGACGCGCGGGCGCGGGTCGGTGAGGCCGGTGAGGGTGGCGGTGGTGTGGCGGGCGTCGAGCACCTCGGGCGCGCGGCAGGCGGTGCGCAGCAGGCCGAGGTTGGTCTCCACGCCGTCGACGCGTGTGTCGGCCAGGGCCCGGTCGAGCTTGGCGAGGGCCTCCGCGCGGTCCCGGCCGGTCGCGATGATCTTCGCGAGCATCGGGTCGTAGGCGGTGGAGACGGGCTGCCCGGTCTCGGCCCAGCCGTCCACGCGGACGCCGTCGGGGAAGTGGACGCGGGTGAGGGTTCCGGCGCTCGGGCGGTGGTCGCGGGAGGGGTCCTCGGCGTAGATACGGGCCTCGACGGCGTGGCCCTGCGGGACCGGTTCGTGCAGGAAGCCGCTCTCGCCCCGGGCCAGCCGCAGCATCCACGCGACCAGATCGACGCCGTAGATCTCCTCGGTGACCGGATGTTCCACCTGGAGACGGGTGTTGACCTCCAGGAAGTACGCTTCCTCGCGCTCCGGGTCGTAGACGAACTCGACCGTGCCCGCGGATCGGTAGTCCACGGAGGCGCACAAGTCCCGTGCCGCAGCACGCAGTTGGGAGCGGACGCGGGCGGGGAGGGCGGGTGCCGGAGCCTCCTCCAGCACCTTCTGGTTGCGGCGCTGGAGGGAGCAGTCGCGGTCGCCGAGTACGGCGATCCTGCCGGCTCCGTCGCCGAAGACCTGCACCTCGACGTGGCGCGCGCGCTCGACGTACCGCTCCAGGAAGACTCCGCCGTCGCCGAAGCTGCCCCGCGCGAGACGTGTCACCTGGGCGAACGCCTCCTGGAGTTCCCCGGGCCCGGCGCAGGCGCGCATGCCGATGCCGCCTCCGCCGCCGGTCGCCTTGAGCATCACCGGGTAGTCGGTCTCCTCCGCCGCGCGCAGCGCCGCCTCCTCGTCGGGCAGCAGTCCGCTGCCGGGAAGCAGTCCGCTGCCGGGAAGCAGTGGCACCCGGGCCCTGAGCGCGGCGGCACGGGCGGTGTGCTTGGCGCCGAAGACCTCCAGCTGGGCCGGGGTCGGGCCGACGAAGACCAGGCCGGCCGCTTCCACCGCCGTGGCGAAGGAGGCGTTCTCGGAGAGGAAGCCGTAGCCGGGGTGGACCGCTCCGGCGCCGGTGGCCGACGCGGCCTCCAGGACCAGGTCGGCGCGCAGATAGCTGTCGGCGGCGGGCGCCGGGCCCAGGCGTACGGCCTTGTCGGCCATCCGGACGTGCGGTGCGGTGCTGTCGGCGTCGGAGTACACGGCGACGGTCCGCAGGCCGAGCGCGTGTGCGCTGCGGATGACGCGGCAGGCGATCTCTCCGCGGTTGGCGACGAGCAGGGTGTCGAACACGACGGCAGCTCCTCAGGGAGGGGTGGGGCCGGGGGCTCTTGTTCGCCGCCCGGCCCCGGGTGTCAGGCGGCCGACGGCTGCGCGGGCAGCACGTGGTCGCCGACCTTGTCGGTGCTCAGGCACAGCGAGCAGACCACCGCGTCGTGGGTGGCGCAGGCGGCCAGGTCCGGGCGCTCGTAGGGCTGGTGGCACACGTGGCAGTCGAGGGTGACCGCGCTCGGGTTGCCTTCGGCGTCGAGCAGCGGCTCGTCGATGCCGTCGTCGGTGCGGCGCAGGTAGTACTTGCCCTTGGTGACGATCGCCATCAGCGGGGTGAGGGCGAAGGCGATGACGGCGGCGGCGACGGGGGAGTACGGCTGGAGGGTGTCGCCGAGGGCGTGGAAGTACATGGCGATCGACAGGCCGGAGGCGGCGACGAACGCCACGACGCCCACGGGGTTGACGGCGTAGAGCATGCCGCGGCGGAACTCCGGCTGGAGCGGGGAGAGTTTGAGCAGGTACTTGTTGACGCCGATGTCCGTCGCGACGGTGACGATCCAGGCGATCGCGCAGTTCGAGTAGAAACCCAGGATGTTGTTGAGGAAGCTGAACATGTCGGCTTCCATCAGGGCCAGCGCGAAGCCCAGGTTGACCAGGACGAAGACCATGCGGCCGGGATAGTGCCTGGTGACGCGGGTGAAGGAGTTGGTCCACGCGAGGGAGCCGGAGTACGCGTTCGTCACGTTGATCTTGATCTGGCTGATCACGACGAGGGCGACGGCCAGCGGGAGGACCAGCCAGGACGGCATCATCGCGTCGAAGGCGCCCTTGAACTGCTGGATCGGCTCGGGCGCGACGTCCGGGCCGACCTTGGCCAGGATGTAGACGGCGAGGAAGACGCCGATGACCTGCTTGAGTGCGCCGAGCACGACCCAGCCGGGTCCGGCCATGATCACCGCGGTCCACCAAGTGCGCTTGTTCGCCTCGGTCTTGGGCGGCATGAAGCGCAGGTAGTCGATCTGCTCACCGATCTGCGCGATGAGGGACAGGCACACGCCGGCGCCGAGGAGTACGGAGGCGGTGTTGACGCCGCCGTCGCCGTCGGTGCCCGCGTAGTCGAGGAAGCGGTCGACGGTGCCGGGGTCGTTGGAGATGAGGTAGACCAGCGGGGCGACCATCAGCACGAGCCAGACCGGGGTGGTCCACACCTGGAGCCTGCTGAGCGCCTTCATGCCGTAGATCACCAGCGGGATCACCATCAGCGTGGAGACCAAGTAGCCCAGCCAGAGCGGGAGTCCGAGGCCCAGCTTGAGGCCCTGGGCCATGATCGAGCCTTCGAGGGCGAAGAAGATGAAGGTGAAACTGGCGAAGATGACGCTGGTCAGCACCGAGCCGTAGTAGCCGAAGCCGGAGCCTCGGGTGATCAGGTCCAGGTCGATGTTGAAGCGGGCGCCGTAGTAGGCGAGGGGGAAGCCCGTGACGAAGATGACGACGGCGGCCACGGCGATCGCCACGAGCGCGTTGCCGGTGCCGTGGGCCAGGCCGATGCCGGCGCCTATGGAGAAGTCGGCCATGTACGCGATGCCGCCGAGGGCCGTGGTCGCCACGACCATCGGGGTCCAGCGGCGGTAACTACGGGGCGCGAAGCGGAGGGTGTAGTCCTCCAGCGTTTCCTTGGTCGCCTGGCTGGTTGGGGAGACCGGCTCTGCGGCTGTCTGTGGGGACTCGGTGGTGCTCATGGTCAGCCCTTCGGGGGTGCGGGGGTGGGGATGCGGTGAGCGGTGGGGCACCCCCGGGTGGCGGCGTCGGCAGCCGGGGAGTTGAGGGGCCGGGGCGGGAAACCCCGGGGTTTCAGAGGCGGTCGGCGTGCAGGGCCATCTGCGTCATGGCGCGCTGGGCGCGTTCCATCACCACGGCCATCGAGTCGCCGACGTGGGCGTGCAGGGCCCGGTAGCCCTCGTCGAGCCGTCCGTCGCGGACGAGTTCCATGATCTCGATGTGCTCGGTGATCGTCGTCTGCACCCGGTCCTGGGTGAGGAAGTCGTACATCCGCACGCGGCGGATGCGCTCGCTGACTGTCACGAGGGCATCGGTGAGGGCGGGGTTGCCGGAGGCGCGGGAGAGTTCGGCGTGGAACGTCTCGTCCTGGACGACGAACCGGGGGTCTGGTGTGGGCGGGTGCTCGCGCATCGCGTACCAGCGGTCCAACTCGGCGGTGAGGATCGCCGTGTCGTGCCGTATGGAGGAGTCCTCGATGGCGCGTGCGATGCCGCGCAGTTCCAGGGTGACGCGGAGTTCGTAGAAGTCCTTGAGCTGGGTGAGGTTGGGGATGGTGACGTAGAAACCGCCGTCGCCCCGCTCGATCAGCCCGTCGGACGCCAGCCGCGCCAGCGACTCGCGCACCGGGGTCCGCGACACCCCGAACCGCGCGGCCAGCCGCATCTCGGCCAGCCGCTCCCGCGGACCGAACTCGCCGTCGAGCACGGCCGCCCGGAGCTTGGTGTAGACCGCCTCGCGCAGTGAGGAAACCGCTGACGGCACGGCCGGTGCGCCGGGGGCGACCGGCTGTGCGCCAACTGTGTCCGACTGCGTATACAGCTCTGAATCCATGAGCGGACACGCTAGAAACCGCTTGTTTCCCGCAACGCCCGCACGTTGTGAACTGCTCGTTTCCGGGATCTCACCGCGATTGCGGAGGGGGCGGGTCTTCGGTTCTAACGGCGGTGGGTCGACTCGACCCGGAAGAGCCGGGGCTGCGCGTCGGTGGCGATGGTGGCCGCCTGGTCCATGTGGACGCGGGCCTCGGGGTTGGCGAGCATCGCGCGGTAGTGCTCCTCGGACTCCCATTGGGCGTAGTTGATGACGCGTTCGCCGTCCTGGGAGGCGTGGAAGTTGGCGCAGATGAAGCCGGGTTGGCGCTTCATCGTCTCTTCCGTCGCGTGGGCGAGCAGGGCGATGAGTTCGGCCTGGCGGTCGGGGGCGACGGTGAAGACGTTGATGAGCGTCGCCACCGGGCGGGTCGTATCGATGTGTGTGGTAACGGTCATGGCTCCATTTATCTCCTTACGGAGAGGTGGGGAGAGCGGGTGTGGGTCCGGATTCCCCCGATCGGACGCGTACCCGCACGTCGTGCCAACTGTGGCTGTGCGGCAGGTTCCTGACGTAGCGTCACAGAGGTGGGACGGTCAGAGCCCGGGCGGGATGGCGGGGGCCGAGGAAGACGACGATGCCTTTGCCGTCGGGGGCGGGATGCGTGGCCTGGACCCAGCCCTGGCCGCGGTAGAACGCCACCGCCCGGGACGACCCGACGGACGTGAGCAGCCAGGAACGGCCGTGCGGCGCGTCCTCGGTGACCGCTTCCAGCAGATCGGCGGCGAGGCCGGTGCCGCGAGCGGCGGGGCGGACCGCGAGCTCGTCGATCTCGCGAGCGCCGCACAGCCAGTCGACGGTGCGGTCGGGGCCGAGACCGGCGGCGGCCTGGGGGTAGCAGCGGTCCGTGGGGAAGGGGGAGAGAGTGGTCCAGGCGGTGGCGAACCCGGTAACCTCCTGACCGGAGAAGGCGAGCGCGGCCGTGAATCCCGGACGTCGTACGTTGGCCGGGAGCCGCCCTACGAACTCGACCGCCCGCTCCGCGTCCTCGTTCCAGGGCGGGGCGCAGAAGGCGTCGATGTAGACGGAGTACAGGGCGGCGCTGTGGGTGAGGAGGTCGGCGCCCTTGAAGACCCAGATGCCCATCAGACGGCACCCGCCAGGGATGCCGCCGGGTGCAGGGAGGCGTACTCCAGCGGCGCCGACGGATCGATCGACAGGTCCAGCGGCGCGGGCTCGGCCCCGGCGCGCACGAGAAGGTCACCGACGGCCGCGATCATCGCGCCGTTGTCCGTGCACAGCCCCAGCGGCGGCACTCGCAGCTCGATGCCGGCTGCCCGGCACCGCTCCTCGGCCAGCGACCGCACCCGCGAGTTCGCGGCGACCCCGCCGACCACGACCAGCGTGCCGACGCCGTGCTCGCGACAGGCCGCCACCGCCTTGCGGGTGAGTACGTCCGCGACCGCCTCCTGCAGCGAGGCCGCGCCGTCGGCCACCGGCAGCTCACGGCCCGCGTGCCCCTCCGCCCAACGCGCGGCTGCCGTCTTCAGCCCCGAGAACGAGAAGTCGTACGAGCCGGGGAGCGGCCGAGGAAAGAGGACAGCGCGCGGATCCCCCGCGCGCGCCGCCCGGTCGATGGCCGGACCGCCGGGATACGGCAGCCCGAAGACTCGCGCGACCTTGTCGAAGCACTCCCCGGCCGCGTCGTCGAGCGTGTCGCCGAGGTGCAGGATCGGATCGCGGGCCAGGTCGCGGACGAGGAGAAGGGAGGTGTGGCCCCCGGAGACGATGAGCACCATGCAGGGATCGGGCAGCGGCCCGTGCTCCAGGGTGTCGGCGGCGACATGTCCGGCGAGGTGGTGCACGCCGTACAGGGGGACGCCCAGCGCGTACGCGATCCCCTTCGCCCCGGCGAGCCCCACCTGGAGCGCCCCCGACAGGCCGGGTCCGGTGGTCACGGCGACCGCGCCGATGTCGGACAACCGCAGGCCCGCCTCCTCCAACGCCCGCTGGATCACCGGACGTACGGAGTGCACGTGCGCCCGGGCCGCGATCTCCGGCACCACACCGCCGTACCGGGCGTGCTCGTCCATGCTCGACGCCACGGCATGGCCCAGCAGCAGGCCGTCGCGCACCAGCCCGGCGCCGGTCTCGTCGCACGACGACTCGATACCGAGCACGATCGAAGAGCCCATGCCCACCCTCTCCTGCACTTCAGAAGCTATTGCAAGTAGTGTGCAATAAGAGAGGTGGTGATGTGTACCCGAACGCGGATGTGCAGGTCGCCGCCCAGTAAAGTGCGCCCCTGTCGCCCTGAGACCGTCCCCGAACCCCGAGGTACCGAGCAGTGATCCCCGCACGACCAGGACCGTCCCCCGCCCTCACCGTCGTCGGGATCGGGGCCGACGGCTGGCAGGGACTCCCGGACCCCTCCTGCACGGCACTGCGCGACGCCGAGATCCTGATCGGCGGCCCACACCAACTGGACCTGCTGCCACCGCAGTGCGCCGGCGAACGCATCGCCTGGCCCTCACCCCTGCGCCCCGCCGTCCCCCGCCTGCTCACCGAGCACACCGGCCGCCGGATCGCCGTACTGGCCGGCGGAGACCCGATGTTCTACGGGATCGGACGCACCCTCACCGAGGTGGTGGGCCCCGGCGCGCTGCGCGTGCTGCCGCACCCCTCCTCGATCTCCCACGCCGCCGCGCGTCTGGGCTGGCCGCTGGAGGACGTCGAAGTCGTCACGCTCGTCGACCGGCCCGTCGCCCGTCTCGCCGCCGCCCTGCACGAGGGCCGGCGGCTCCTCGTCCTCGGAGCGGACGCCACCACGCCCGGCGAGGTCGCCGCCCTCCTGCGCGACCGCGGCTTCGGGCCGAGCCGGATACGGGTCCTGGAGCAACTCGGCGGGGAGAAGGCACGCGTGACCGCCGAGTCCGCGGCTGCCGACTGGTCGGAGCCGCCCGGCGACCCCCTCAACGTCGTCGCCGTCGAATGCCGCCGCGCACCGGACGCGCTACGGCTCGGCGCCGTGCCGGGGCTTCCGGATGATGGGTACGAGCACGACGGCCAGCTCACCAAACGGCACGTCCGTGCCGCCACGCTCGGCGTGCTCGCCCCCGCACCCGGCGAACTGCTGTGGGACATCGGCGGCGGCTCCGGCTCGATCGCCATCGAGTGGATGCGCACCCACCCCTCGTGCCGGGCGGTCACCGTCGAACGCGATCCGGTGCGGGCCGAGCGCATCACCCGCAACGCAGACCGGCTCGGTGTGCCCGGACTGCGGGTCGTCACCGGTGCCGCGCCCGCCGTCCTGGCCGAACTCCCGCCACCCGACGCGGTGTTCGTCGGCGGCGGGCTCACCACCCCTGGCCTCCTTGGTGCCTGCTGGGAGGCGCTGCCCGCCGGAGGGCGGCTGGTCGCCAACACCGTGACGCTGGAGTCCGAAGCGGTACTCGCCGACAACTACCGTCGGTTCGGCGGGGAGTTGGTGCGGCTCGCGGTGGCGCACGCCGTGCCCGTGGGCGGCTTCACCGGGTGGCGGCAGGCGATGCCGGTGACCCAGTGGGCCGTAGAGAAGCCCGTCAACCCCCTTCCAGGAGACGACAGATGACCGTGTACTTCATCGGCGCCGGGCCCGGCGCCGCCGACCTGATCACGGTGCGCGGCGCCCGTACGCTCGCCGCCTGCCAGGTCTGCCTGTACGCGGGCAGCCTCGTCCCGCGCGAACTGCTCGCCGAATGCCCGCCGGACGCACGGCTGGTGGACACCGCGCAGCTCAACCTGGATGAAATCACCGCCGAGCTGATCCGAGCGCACGACGAAGGCCACGACGTGGCCCGGCTGCACTCCGGGGACCCGTCCGTGTTCAGTGCCGTCGCCGAACAGATGCGGCGGCTGGACGCGGCGGGGGTGCCGTACGAAGTCGTGCCGGGGGTCCCGGCCTTCGCCGCTGCCGCGGCTTCCCTGAAGCGGGAGTTGACCGTGCCGACCGTCGGCCAGACCGTCATCCTCACCCGTGTCGCCAACCGTGCCACCGCCATGCCCGAGGGCGAGGACCTGGCCACCCTCGGGCGCAGCGGCGCGCTGATCGTGCTGCACCTGGCCGCCAAGTACGTGGACCGCGTGGTCGGTGAACTGCTGCCGCACTACGGCGCCGACTGCCCCGTCGCGGTCGTCGCCTACGCCTCCCGCCCCGACGAGCTGATCATTCGGGGCACTCTCGATGAGATCGCCGGGAAGGTGAAGGGGGCGGGCGTGCTGCGGACGGCCGTGATTATGGTGGGGCGGACGCTGAGGGCGGAACAGTTCGGCGACAGTCATCTGTACTCGGCGGAGAGGGAACGGCACTTGTGCTGACCTACGGCTGTGAAGTGCTGTTAGCCGTAGGGGAGTTCACGCCGCGGGTGGCTCGAATCGCATGGGCGTGATCTGCTTGACGTCGTAACGGCTGCGCATGCTCTCCACCGCGTCAGCGTCGACAGCGCGGCCTGTCGACCAGATCTCCGCGATCTCCTCGAAGTAGAGCTCGTGATCGGGCGATGGGAAGCACTGGAACAGCATGCGCACCGGCTTGGCCGTGGCGTTCCTGAACGCATGTGGAGTGTCGGGCGGGACGAACATGCTGCTGCCCGCGCTCGCGCGGATGAGACGGTCGCCGTCGGCGGACTCCCAGTCGAGCCAGTCGTCGTCGGTGCGTTCGGTGGGCTCGAATGCCATGAGCTCCAACTCGCCTTCCAGGATGTAGAAGAACTCCTGGGAGTGCTCGTGGAAGTGTGCGCCGGTGTCGAATCCGGGAGGAACGACCACTTCGAAGATCGACACGGAGGAGCCCTGTGCTCCCGTGGCCTTGAAGGTCACTTGCTGTGCTTTGGTGACCAGTTTTCGCCCCTGCCCCGGCAGGGCGATGAGGTCGCTCATGCGATCAACTCCTTGAGGAGACGGCTGGCGATCACTGAGACCGTATGAACTTCTTCTTGAGGAACGCTTGAGAACTCGTCCACCAAGGCTGACGGGCGGAGCCCGCAGGACCCCACGCTCTTCAGGGGAGTCCTACCGGACCGTGCTGCGTCCCACGACCGTGCCCGCTCGGTCGATGCAGATGACGTCCACGGCGACCGGTGCGCCCCGCAGCTCGGCCAGCGCCTCGTCGCGGGCCGTTGTTGCGACCAGGTCACCGAGCGGCAGCCCTGCGGCCTGGCACGACTGGAGAGCGGCGAGCCCGGTGTTGGCGTCGGCGACCTCGGCGGCCAGCACCTCGTCCGCACCGGCGCGCCGGGCCAGTTCGGCGAGGAAGCCCTTGTCGACCTGGGAGCGGGCCGAGTGCAGGTCGAGATGGCCGGCGGCGAGCTTGGAGAGCTTTGCGAAGCCACCGCAGATCGTCAGCCGGTCGACGGGATGGCGGCGCACGTACTTCAGCACCGCGCCCGCGAAGTCGCCCATGTCGAGCAGCGCGTCCTCGGGCAGGTCGTACTCGGCGACGACGGTCTTCTCCGACGTCGACCCGGTGCACCCGGCGACATGCGTACGACCCGCAGCCCGCGCCACGTCCACACCGCGTCGGATGGAGTCGATCCATGCGGAGCAGGAGTACGGCACCACGATCCCCGTGGTGCCGAGGATGGACAGGCCGCCGAGGATGCCGAGCCGGGGGTTCCAGGTGGAGCGGGCGATCTCCTCCCCGTGGTCGACGGAGACGGTGATCTCGACGTCGCCGGTGCCACCGTGCCGGGCGGCGACCCGGGCGACGTGGTCCCGCATCATCTGGCGGGGGACCGGGTTGACGGCCGGTTCGCCGACGGGCAGGGGAAGGCCGGGGCGGGTGATCGTGCCCACACCGGGGCCCGCCCTGAAGACCACCCCGGCACCGGTCGGCAGCCGCCGTACCGTGGCGCGGATCAGTGCGCCGTGTGTGACGTCCGGGTCGTCGCCCGCGTCCTTCACGATCCCCGCCATCGCATGCCCGTCCGCGAGTTCCTCGGCCGCGAGAGCGAACGACGGCGTCTGCCCCTTGGGCAGCGTGATGGTCACCGGGTCGGGAAACTCCCCGGTCAGCAGGGCGGTGTACGCGGCTGTCGTGGCCGCTGTCGCGCAGGCGCCGGTGGTCCAGCCGGGCCGCAGGCCGGTGTGCTTGAGTTGGGCGCCGCGACCGCCCTTCGGCTCGCCGGCCCCTTGCGCTTCACTGCTCATGAACGGACCCGAACTTTCATGCACGTGCTGATACTCGGCGGAACCACGGAGGCCCGCCGCCTTGCCGAACTGCTGCACGGTACGCCCGGGTTGGAGCTGACGAGCTCCCTCGCCGGACGGGTCGCCAGTCCCCGGCTGCCTCCGGGCGAGGTCCGCGTCGGTGGCTTCGGCGGGGCTGCGGGGCTGGCGGAATGGCTGCGTGAGCACGCGGTCGACGCGCTCATCGACGCGACCCATCCGTTCGCCGGGACCATGAGCTTCCATGCTGCGCAGGCCGCTGCTACCGCCCACGTTCCCCTCCTCGCCCTGCGCCGACCCGGCTGGGTCCCGGTCGAGGGCGACGACTGGCACGAGGCCGGCTCGCTGGAAGACGCCGCCGGTCTGCTGCCCGGACTCGGGCGGCGGATCTTCCTCACCACCGGCCGGATGGGCCTCGCCGCCTTCGCGGACCTCACCGACCTGTGGTTCCTCGTGCGCTCCGTCGACGCGCCCGAGTCGCCGTATCCACCCCGCATGGAGGTGCTGCTTGACCGCGGCCCCTTCACCCTCGACGGCGAGCGTGAGCTGCTGCGCCGGCACCGCGTCGACGTCGTCGTGACGAAGGACAGCGGGGGAGCGGCCACCGCGCCGAAACTGGCCGCGGCCCGGGAGGCCGGGATGCCCGTGGTCGTGGTCCGACGCCCCGCGGCACCCGAGGGCGTCCCGATCGTGCCGGACCCGGAGCGGGCGGTCCGCTGGCTCGGGGAATGCCTCGGCCTGCGCATTTTTCTCCTGCCTGACTGAATCATGGCGTGGGCTTTACTGCGACCGACTTGTTCTTGCAACCTATTGGCAGAAGCCTGAAGGGTGCGGCTGAAAACAGCCACTCGCCCAGCAGTAAGGCCCACGTCCCCATGACCTCCGCTCCCGATTCCGCCTCCACCAGCCCGGCCGCTCCGGGCACCGGAGGCGGTTTCTCGTGGCACCGCATACGCACGTCCATGTCCCGCAAGGAATGGGCGAGCCTCGGCGGAATGGCCGCGTTCATCCTGGCGCTGCACGTCATCGGCTGGTTCACGCTCGTAGCGTTCGTCGTTCCTGAGCACTACAAGCTGGGGACGAAGACGTTCGGCATCGCCATCGGCGTCACGGCCTACACGCTCGGCATGCGGCACGCCTTCGACGCCGACCACATCGCCGCCATCGACAACACCACCCGAAAGCTGATGAACGAGGGGAAGCGACCGCTGTCCGTCGGCTTCTGGTTCTCCCTGGGCCACTCCTCGATCGTCTTCGCGCTCGCCTTCCTTCTCTCCCTGGGAGTGAAGGCACTCGCGGGACCGGTCGAGAACGACGACTCCACACTCCACAGCGTCACCGGCTGGATCGGTACGACCGTCTCCGGGACCTTCCTCTACATCATCGCGATCATCAACATCGTGATCATGGTCGGCATCTGGAAGGTCTTCCGCGCGATGCGCACCGGCCACTTCGACGAGGCCGCCCTGGAGGAGCAGCTCAACAACCGCGGCTTCATGAACCGCATCCTCGGCCGCGTGATGAAGTCGATCACCAAGCCGTGGCAGATGTACCCGGTGGGCCTGCTCTTCGGCCTTGGCTTCGACACCGCCACCGAGATCGCGCTCATGGTCCTCGCAGGCTCGGGAGCCGCCTCCGGCCTGCCCTGGTACGCGATCCTGTGCCTGCCGATCCTCTTCGCGGCGGGCATGTCGCTGCTGGACACGATCGACGGCTCGTTCATGAACTTCGCCTACGGCTGGGCCTTCTCCAAGCCGGTCCGCAAGGTCTACTACAACCTCACCATCACCGGCCTGTCCGTCGCCGTCGCCCTGATCATCGGCACGGTCGAGCTGCTGGGCCTGATCGCCGAGAAGGCGGATCTGCACGGCACGTTCTGGGACTGGGTATCCGGCCTTGACCTGAACATCATCGGCTACGTCATCGTCGGCCTCTTCTTCGCCACCTGGGCCGTCGCCCTGCTGGTGTGGAAGTTCGGCCGCATCGAGGCCAAGTGGACGGCCAACCTGGCCCAGCCCGCCGAACAGGGCGCCGAGTAGGACCGATTGCGGCGCCTCCGTCTCCCCGGCGGAGGCGCCGCACACGCTCACGCGTCCGGATACCGGCGAGGCGTCCAGACGATCTCCTCGCCGCCTCCCCGCCGTACGACCTGCGTCTGCGAGGAACCGACCAGCAGCACCGTGCGCATGTCGACCTCGGCCGGGTCCAGTTCGGCCAGCCGCACGATCCGCACGCGCTCGCCGGAGCCGCCCACGTCCCGCGCGACCACGACCGGAGTCTCCGCCGCCCGGTGCTCCAGGAGCAGATCGCGCGCCTTGCCCACCTGCCAAGTGCGGCTGCGTGAACCGGGGTTGTACAGCGCCAGCACCAGATCCGCCGAGGCCGCCGCGCGCAGCCGCGCGGCGATGACCTCCCACGGCTTGAGCCGGTCGGAGAGGGAGATGGTGGCGTAGTCGTGGCCGAGCGGGGCGCCGGCGCGCGCGGCGGCGGCGTTGGCGGCGGTCACGCCCGGCAGTACCCGTACCGGGACGTGCTCGTACTCCTTCTGCGCGGCGACCTCCAGGACGGCGGTGGCCATCGCGAAGACGCCCGGGTCGCCGCCGGAGACGACGGCCACCCGCCGCCCCCGCTGGGCCAGTTGGAGCGCGAACTCCGCCCGCTCGGACTCGACGCGGTTGTCCGAGCCGTGCCGCGCCTGGCCGGGACGTACGGGCACCCGGCCCAGGTAGGTGGTGTAGCCGATCAGATCGTCGGCGGAGGCGAGCGCGCCCCGCGTCTCGGGGGTGAGCCACAGGGGACCGGCGGGCCCGGTCCCGACCACCACGACCTCACCCTGCTCCCGCACGGGCCGCTCGGAGCCGACCTGGCTGGGCAGTACGGCCACTGAGAAGTACGGCACCGACTCCGCGTCCACGTCGGCCAGTTCGGCCACCCGCTCCCCGGCCATGGTGGCGCGCTCGACGTACCGGGCCTCGGCCAGTCGCCCCGAACTCTCCAGCGCGCGCCGCACCTTGGGGAAGGTGCGCCCCAGTTTCATGACCACGGCCGCGTCCGTCGAGGCGAGGCGGGCGGTCAGCTCCTCCTCGGGCAGGGTGCCCGGCAGGATGGTCAGTATCTCCTCGCCCTCGGCGAGCGGGGTACCGAGCCGGGCCGCGGCGGCGGACACGGAGGTGACACCAGGGATGACCTCGGTGTCGTAGCGGTCGGTGAGCCGCTTGTGCATGTGCATGTAGGAGCCGTAGAAGAGCGGGTCGCCCTCGGCGAGGACCGCGACGGTCCGACCCGCGTCCAGGTGCACGGCGAGCCGGGCGGACGCCTCGGCGTAGAACTCCTCCATGGCGCCCTGGTAGCCGCCGGGGTGGTCGGTGGTCTCGGTCGTGACCGGGTAGACCAGCGGCTCCTCGATGTGGTCGGCACGAAGGTGCCCGGCCGCGATGGAGCGGGCGATGGACCGGCCGTGCCGGGCGCTGTGGTAGGCGATCACGTCCGCCTCGGCGATGACCTCGACGGCCCGTACGGTCATCAGGGACGGGTCTCCCGGGCCGAGCCCGACCCCGTACAGCTTGCCGCTCACTCTTCCTCGCTCGCGATCGCGTTGAGCGCGGCGGCGGCGATGGCGCTGCCACCGCGACGGCCCCGTACGACGAGGTGTTCCAGGCCGGACGGGTGCGCGGCGAGGGCCTCCTTGGACTCGGCGGCACCGACGAAGCCGACCGGGACGCCGATGACGGCGGCGGGCCGGGGCGCGCCCTCCTCGATCATCTCCAGGAGGCGGAAGAGGGCGGTGGGCGCGTTGCCGACGGCGACCACGGCACCCTCCAGCCGGTCCCGCCACAACTCCAGGGCGGCGGCACTGCGCGTGGTGCCCAGCTCGGCCGCCAGGTCCGGGACGGCCGGGTCTGAGAGTGTGCAGAGCACGTCGTTGCCTGCCGGCAGCCGCTTGCGGGTCACGCCGCTGGCCACCATCTGGACGTCCGTGAAGATCGGCGCGCCCGCGCGCAGGGCCTCGCGGGCGCACGCCACCACGCCGGGCGTGTAGGCGAGGTCGCGTACGAGGTCGACCATCCCGCAGGCGTGGATCATCCGGACCGCGACCTGGCTGACGTCGGCGGACAGGCCCGCGAGGTCCGCCTCCGCGCGGATGGTGGCGAAGGACTGGCGGTAGATGGCCGCGCCGTCCTTCTCGTAGACGTACGTGGTCACGGTGTTCTTCTCGCTGCTCTCGGTCGTCATACGGCTCGGGCTCATGAGGTGATCGCCGCCAGGGCGGTGGCGAGTCGGAAGGGGGTGTTCATGTCGGCGGTGCGGGATTCCTGTCCCGCTACGGCGGTGGCGAGCCGGTAGCCGCCACCGGGGGCTGCGACCACGTCGATCCGGTCGCCCCTGGGGTGCCCGCAGCGGCGCTCGCAGCCGGACCAGTACAGGGGCAGGCTCTGCCCACTGGCCGCGACGCGGGTGTTGGCCGCGTCCGTCCGTACGTCGGCATGGGACTTGGCGCATCCGGGCCGGCCGACGCAGGCGCCGACGCGCAGCCAGGGGGAGTCCGGGTCCGTGACGAGGCCGGTGGCGGCAAGGCGGGTGAGCGACTCGCCCGCCTGCGCGGTGGTCATGCCCGGCGTGGGAAGGACGACGCCGCGCCACGGTGTCAGACGCACCTCACCGGTGGCGACGGACGCCAACTCCCGCCAGGGGAGGGCCGAGAGACGGCCCAGGGGGACGTGCACCGACAGGGCCTCGCCGACAACTCCCGGACGCGGACCGTCCGTACGGGCGGCCTCCCGCGGCCGCCGTTCGTGGGCGATGCCCTCGGTATCCAGGCGGCGACCGACCAGGCGGATCAACTCGTCGTCCGCAACCGGGAGTTCGGTCACCCGCCAGGCGCGCGTCCCGCTCGCCCGTGCCGCTTCCAGGAACACCGCCGCGGCGATCAGGGCGGCGCGGGGAGCGTCCTTGGCGGATATGCGCAGCGTCTCGTCGGCTGCGCCGAGACCGAGCTGAGCACCGTCGTCGGCCGTCGCCCGCAGCGTCACGTCGGCACCGAGTCCGGCCACGTCTCCGCGTCCGTCGTCGACTGCGAACAGGAAGCGTCCCGACAGTGCCTGCGCCGCCTCGCTCGCGCACAACTCGGCGTCCAGGCCCGCCAGCCAGTCCTGTACGTCTCGTAGGCCGCCCCCGTCGAGACCGGACAAGGGCGAGGCGACGATGTTGCGAATCCGTTCGTGGCCGTGCGAGGGGAGCAGTCCGGCCGCGTCCAGCAGTCCGGCCAGCTCCGTGCCGCATCCCTCGCCCAGCCCCCGCAGTTGCACGTTGCCGCGCGAGGTGAGGTGCAGCTCGCCGTCGCCCAGCCGCTCCGCCGCGTCGGAGAGCGCCTCCGCCTGCCGGACGGTCAGCACGCCACCGGGAACACGGATACGGGCCAGTGCGCCGTCGTCCGCGAAGTGCAGCCGCAGCGACCCCGGGCAGGCGTCGCCGCGGTCCCGTGAGACCGCTGTGGCCTGGGACGACGGATGGAGAGCAGCCGTGGACATGGCGGCGAGCATACCCACGATCACATCGAATGTATGCCCCGCCCTCTTCCGGTGACCCTTACTATGCTCCGTGGTGGATCATCCGGTCCGCCATCGCCACGACGGCGACAGGGGAGGAAGCCCGGTGCGAATCCGGCGCGGTCCCGCCACTGTGAATCCGCCCCGAGAGGGTCGGGTGAGCCAGGAACTCCCGCCGTCAGACACCGCCCGGGGCGCGGACACCCCGAGGAAGGCCGACGAAGCATGATCCTGCTGCTGTCGACGTCCGACACCGACCTGCTCAGCGCCCGCGCTGCCGACGGCCCGGTGCCGTACAGGTTCGCCAATCCCTCCCGCCTCGCCCTCGACGAACTCCCGTCCCTGCTCGACGGCGTGGACCTGGTCGTCGTACGCCTCCTCGGCGGCCTGCGCGCCTGGCAGGACGGCCTCGATCTGCTCCTCGCGGACGGCCGCCCGGTCGTCGTCCTCACCGGTGAACAGGCCCCCGACGCCCAGCTGATGGCCGCCTCCACGGTCCCCATTGGCATCGCCGCCGAGGCCCACGCCTACCTCGCGCACGGCGGCCCGGCCAACCTCGCCCAGCTCGCCCGGTTCCTGTCGGACACGGTCCTGCTGACCGGCCACGGCTTCGAGGCGCCCGCGCCCGCCCCGACCTGGGGTCCACTGGAGCGCACGGCGCGCACGCCGGATGGCCCGACCATCGCCGTGCTCTACTACCGCGCCCACCACATGAGCGGGAACACCGCCTTCATCGCCGCCCTGTGCGACGCCGTGGAGGTGGCGGGCGGCCGGGCGCTCCCGCTGTACGTCGCCTCGCTCCGGGCCCCCGAACCCGAGCTGATCGACGAACTGCGGGCGGCCGACGCGATCGTGACGACGGTCCTCGCGGCGGGCGGTACGAAGCCGGCCGAGGCGTCGGCGGGCGGTGACGACGAGTCCTGGGACGCGGGCGCCCTGACCGGCCTCGACGTGCCGATCCTCCAGGCGCTCTGCCTCGCCTCCTCCCGCGCCGACTGGGACGCGAACGACGACGGTGTCTCCCCGCTCGACGCCGCGAGCCAGATCGCCGTACCGGAGTTCGACGGCCGCCTCATCACCGTCCCCTTCTCCTTCAAGGAGATCGACGCCGACGGACTCCCGGCCTATGTCGCCGACCCCGAGCGCGCGGCCCGCGTCGCCGGAATCGCCGTACGCCACGCCCGACTTCGCCACATCCCGAACGCCGGCAAGCGCCTCGCGCTCGTCCTCTCCGCCTACCCGACCAAGCACTCCCGTATCGGCAACGCGGTCGGCCTCGACACCCCGGCCAGCGCGGTGGCGCTGCTGCGCCGACTCCGGGCCGAGGGCTACGACTTCGGCCCGGCACAGGACATCCCCGGCCTGGTCTCCGGCGACGGCGACGAGCTGATCCGCGCGCTCATCGACGCGGGTGGTCACGACCAGGACTGGCTGACCGAGGAGCAGCTGGCCCGCAATCCGGTCCGCGTCACGGCCGCCGACTACAGGCGCTGGTACGCCACGCTCCCCGAAAAGCTGCGGGCCGCCGTCGAGGAGCACTGGGGCCCGGCACCGGGCGAGATGTTCGTCGACCGCAGCCGCAACCCGGAGGGCGACATCGTCCTGGCCGCCCTCCGTTTCGGTAATCTGCTCATCCTCATCCAGCCGCCGCGCGGCTTCGGTGAGAACCCGATCGCGATCTACCACGACCCCGATCTGCCGCCCTCCCACCACTACTTGGCCGCCTACCGCTGGATCGCCGCCGCGCGGTCGGAGGGCGGATTCGGCGCCGACGCGATGATCCACCTCGGCAAGCACGGCAACCTGGAGTGGCTGCCCGGCAAGAACGCCGGCCTGTCCGCCGCCTGCGGTCCCGACGCGACCCTCGGCGACCTCCCGCTGGTCTACCCCTTCCTGGTCAACGACCCCGGCGAGGGCACCCAGGCCAAGCGCCGCGTGCACGCCACCCTCGTCGACCACCTCATCCCGCCCATGGCCCGTGCCGACTCCTACGGCGACATCGCGCGCCTGGAGCAACTCCTCGACGAGCACGCCCAGATCGCCGCCATGGACCCGGCGAAACTCCCCGCGATCCGCGCCCAGATCTGGACCCTCATCCAGGCCGCGAAACTCGACCACGACCTCGGCCTCGCTGACCGCCCCGACGACGACGGCTTCGACGACTTCCTGCTCCACGTCGACGGCTGGCTGTGCGAGGTGAAGGACGCCCAGATCCGCGACGGCCTGCACGTCCTCGGCACCCCGCCCGCAGGTGCCGACCGCGTCAACCTGGTCCTCGCCGTCCTGCGCGCCCGCCAGATCTGGGGCGGCTCCATGGCCCTGCCCGGCCTGCGCGAGGCCCTGGGCCTGGACGAGTCGGCCGCGACCCGCACCACGGCCGACGCGGCCGAGGAGCAGGCCCGCGCCCTGGTCCAGGCGATGGAGGACGCCGACTGGGACCCGGCCGCCGTACCCGCCGACCACGGCGAACAGGTCGCCGCCGTCCTGGAGTTCGCCGCCCGCGAGGTCGTCCCCCGCCTGGCCGCCACGACCGCCGAACTCGACCACACCGTCCACGCGCTGAACGGCGGCTTTGTCCCCGCCGGCCCCTCCGGCTCACCCCTGCGCGGCCTGGTCAACGTCCTGCCGACCGGCCGCAACTTCTACTCCGTCGACCCCAAGGCCATCCCGTCCCGCCTGGCCTGGGAAACGGGCCAGGCCCTCGCGGACTCGTTGCTGGAGCGCTACCGCACGGACAACGGCGAGTGGCCCACCTCCGTCGGTCTCTCCCTCTGGGGCACGAGTGCGATGCGCACGGCGGGCGACGACGTGGCGGAGGCACTGGCCCTGCTGGGCATCCGCCCGGTCTGGGACGACGCCTCCCGCCGCGTGACCGGCCTGGAGCCCGTCCCGTACGAGGAGTTGGGACGCCCGCGCATCGACGTGACCCTGCGTATCTCGGGCTTCTTCCGCGACGCGTTCCCGCACACGATCGGGCTCCTGGACGACGCCGTACGCCTGGCGGCCTCCCTGGATGAGCCGGCCGAGGCGAACCACGTACGGGCGCACACCCAGGCCGAGTTGGCGGAGCACGGCGACGAACGCCGGGCCACCACGCGCATCTTCGGCTCCCGCCCGGGAACGTACGGCGCCGGCCTGCTCCAGCTCATCGACTCCCGCGACTGGCGCACCGACGCCGACCTCGCCGAGGTCTACACGGTCTGGGGCGGCTACGCCTACGGCCGCGAACTCGACGGCCGCCCGGCTCGCGAGGAGATGGAGACGGCCTACAAGCGCATCGCGGTCGCGGCGAAGAACACGGACACCCGCGAACACGACATCGCCGACTCGGACGACTACTTCCAGTACCACGGCGGCATGGTGGCCACCGTCCGCGCCCTGCGCGGCGCGGCCCCCGAGGCGTACATCGGCGACTCCACCCGCCCCGAGACGGTCCGCACCCGCACCCTTGTCGAGGAGACCTCCCGGGTCTTCCGGGCCCGCGTCGTCAACCCCAGGTGGATCGAGGCGATGCGCCGCCACGGCTACAAGGGCGCCTTCGAACTCGCCGCCACCGTGGACTACTTGTTCGGCTACGACGCCACCACCGGCGTGATCGCCGACTGGATGTACGACAAGCTCACCGAGACCTACGTCCTGGATCCCACCAACCGTGAGTTCCTCCAACAGGCCAACCCCTGGGCCCTGCACGGCATCGCCGAGCGGCTGCTGGAGGCGGAGTCGCGCGGGATGTGGGCCAAGCCCGACCCGGCGGTGCTGGAGGAGCTGCGGCGGGTGTACCTGGAGACGGAGGGGGATCTGGAAGGCGAGGGGTGACGGCGTCGTTGGTTATTGCGAGTTAGTCGCAACAACATATATATTGCAGTAAGTGGCGGTGGGTTTCATACGCTCGGAACTGCCGACACGCACCGGGTGCGGAGCGCCGTCCCGCCTGACAGCGTCTGTCCCAAAACGCCGCTCCGCACCCCCTCGCCGAGTCACCCGCTGCACTCGGCGCACCGGCCGTAGACAAGCAGGGAGCCCGAGGAATCGGGCCGCAGCCCGGTCAGCGCCTCGATCTTCCCCGCCGCTGCCGTCAGATGCCTGCTCGCGACCGCCGCCACGTCGCCGCACCGTTGACACACGGTGTGATGGTGCGGCTCCCCGCTCGCGCCGTAGCGCACCGCTCCCGGCGCGTGCACGGCGTGCGTCAGACCCACGGCCGTCAGGGTTTCCAGCGCCCGGTAGACCGTGGTGGGGTGAACGACCTCTCCGGTCAGGGCCAGTTGGGCACACGTTTCGGCGGTGGAGAGGTGGCGCTCCGACGCCGACAGTACGGCCAGTACGTGCAGCCGGCCCGGAGTGCAGCGCAGACCGTGCTGCCGCAGCAAGGCTCGGGGTTCCGGCCGTGCCGTCATGTCATGGCGTGCTGGCTGAGAGGCCCCGCTCACATCAACTGCCCTTCCCCTGCCTGCGACACATCGAAAGTCCTAGGTCCAATGCCTGATCCGCAAGGTATCGTTCCTGCTGCTAGCGTGCACCTGCATACCACTCGCAATAACGTCGGAGGACGTTGGACATGGCGGTTTACACGCTCCCGGAGCTTCCGTACGACTACGCGGCACTTGAGCCGGTCATCAACCCGCAGATCGTCGAACTGCACCACGACAAGCACCACGCGGCGTATGTGAAGGGTGCGAACGACACGCTGGAGCAGTTGGCGGAGGCGCGCGACAAGGAGTCGTGGGGCTCGATCAACGGCCTGGAGAAGAACCTGGCCTTCCACCTCTCCGGCCACATCCTGCACAGCATCTACTGGCACAACATGACCGGCGACGGCGGCGGCGAGCCTCTGGAGGCCGATGGCGTGGGCGAGTTGGCCGGCGCGATCGCCGATTCCTTCGGTTCCTTCGCCGGCTTCAAGGCCCAGCTCACCAAGGCCGCGGCGACGACCCAGGGTTCGGGCTGGGGCGTCCTCGCTTACGAGCCGTTGAGCGGCCGCCTGATCGTCGAGCAGGTCTACGACCACCAGGGCAACGTCGGCCAGGGCTCCACCCCGCTCCTGGTCTTCGACGCCTGGGAGCACGCCTTCTACCTCCAGTACAAGAACCAGAAGGTCGACTTCATCGACGCCATGTGGGCCGTCGTCAACTGGCAGGACGTGGCCAGGCGTTACGCCGCCGCCAAGGAGCGCGGCGGCAGCCTGCTCCTCGCGCCGTGACGCCGTAGGCACGCCTGCATAGATGTCCTGCTCGTGATCGTCTTCTCAACCTTCACGGGGCAGGCAGTACAAGGAAGGGCTCCTGCGGGGCGGATCCTCGCGGGAGCCCTTCTGTCGAAAGGTGTGGCGGCTGCGGGAGGCTCACTCGGAGCCTGATCGTCTGGATGCCTCCTCGGGGTTGTGGCTGCGTCGTTGGTCGGCGGCGGACGCTCGTTCGGTGTTGGTCGACTTCACGGACCCATCGATGAGGCAGCAGGTCAGCGAGACGATCGCGTCGCTGGATGCGTCCAACCGATGGCTCGCGGTTCGAGCCGATCAGTGGGCCTCAGGCTCTGCCTTCACCTTCGCCGCAGTCGACACCGACGACACGGTGTCGGACAACGTCGGGGTGAGCGTGGTGAACCGTCGCCATCGCGCGGGGTGGGTGTCGTACTGGACGACGGCGACCGCCCGGGGCAAGGGCGTCGTGTCACGGGCCTGCCGGTCGCTGGCTCGTTGGGCTTTCGATGAGGTCGGACTGTTCCGGTTGGAGATGGGCCATCGGGCCAACAACCCGGCATCCGCAGAGTGGCCGGGGCCGCCGGCTTTGCCGTCGAGGGCATCGAGCGCCAGAAGGTGGAGTACGAAGGCGTGCGCTACGACGTGGAACGTCGTGCGCGGTTGGCCACGGACAAGGGGTCGTCCTGGCCATGACCGGGACGTGGGGGTACCCAGGAGCGGTCCTCCGCTCTCGGGTTCAGCGACGAGGCTGAACGTGGCCAGGGCTGCCTTGTTTGCGGCAGGGTCCTCACCCCGGCACCTGTGCGGTTGTGTCACCTGGGGCAGGTGCGCAGTCGTGACGCTGCGATGGTGTCGTTCGGGGTGTCAGACCGGCTGGAACTCTGCGTGCGGTGTTGCCCGCGCCCATACGGCCTTGAGGTCGACTTGCTGAGCTTTGTCACCTCGGGGTCGTCCGTGAGTTCCACTTCCATGTTCTCGCCTTCGCCGTCGAAGTGGTTGACGAGGACAAGGCTGGAGTCGAAGAGCCAGAAGTCGTTGCCCGGGAGCGCGAGGGCTGTTGCGCTTCGCCGGGAGAGCCAGCGCACGTCTTCGCCGGCGGCGATGTCGAGTCCTTCCGTCACGTCGTACTCGAAGTGGATGTACTCGCTGACGGGAGTCGGGGCGACGCGGGCCCGGCGGACCTCGACGCCTCGCGAGGTCGCTTCCGTGACGATGCGGTGCCAGTCGCCCCGGCGCTCGGCCGGGTCGAGTGTGATGTCTGCTTTCCAGTCGATGAAGGCCGGGTCCGACTTCATGTAGGTGTCGCGCATCTCCAGATGGACAGCCGTCTGCTGGCAGTCGCGGAACAGTTCCTCAAACGTCTGGGTCCTCGTCAACCTTCTTCATCTCCAGGAAGAACTGCACCATGCGCCGGGGGATCTCCCCCACCGACTCGTGGCCGAGAGATGTCCATCTGCCCGAGGTGCGCCGACGCGGCAACGTGCTTGGGCCTTGACAACGGCCAGCGTATCTAGGGCTGTAGAGAGTTCCCAGAGTCTGAAATTCAATCCGGATTCGAGTGCGGCAGGGCTGCGAAGCACGGTCCCTCGACGGGACGGTGGCCCGTTCACCAAGGAGCGGTCATTGAAGGCACCGGCGAACTGACGCCAGGAATACGCAATAGAGCAGGCGCTTAGAAGGCACCTGCTCTATCCACTGAGCTATGGGGTCTGACCTGCGTAAACGCAGCTTCCGAGCGCTTTCCCCCGGGTCGCGGGGGACGTATGGGGGAATCGCGGATTCCCGGTGACCGGGGGATGCGAGCGCTCCCCGATCGGGCCGTACATAGGTTCTCACACCATCTTCACGCCCCCGAAGCCTCTCGCGGAAACAATCCCGCACCTCATCGGCGTTGGTGACCTCCGAGCTGAGGAGGGGAAGGTGTCGGGCCTGAAGCTGTTCCGCACGGACACGACGAACAGCGGCATGACCGAGGTGGTGCCGCGTCTTGCTGAGATCGAGGCCGATGTGCAGGGCCTCGTCGAGGCGCACATGGAGACACTGCTGAGTGTCCGGTTCCTGGCGAGCGAGTACGGTACCGGGCCGGTCCACGGCGGCCGAATCGACTCGCTGGGCCTCGACGAGAACGGGGCGCCGGTGGTCGTCGAGTACAAGCGGGGTGTGGACTCTGGAGTCATCAACCAGGGGCTGTTCTACCTCGGCTGGTTGATGGACCACCGGGCCGAGTTCCAGCACCTGGTTCGCGACCGGCTCGGGGCCGCGACCGCGGCCCGGGTGCTGTGGAGCGCGCCCAGGCTGATCTGCGTCGCCGGCGACTTCACCCGATACGACGTGCACGCCGTACGCGAGCACCGGCGCAGCATCGACATGGTTCGCTACCGACTCTTCGGCAAGGACCTCCTGGGTCTTGAGACCGTGGCTTCTGTCACCGGGCGGACGCCGGCCGCGAGGCGGGTTCGCCGGCACGCGGCCGGGCTGCCGCCTGCCTGTGGGCAGGGCGGGGCGCTCGTGGAGCTGGCGGAGGCGGTCGATGAGGTCATGCTTGGCCTCGGGGACGGCGTCAGCCGGGTGCGGCGCAAGCAGTACCGCGCGTATCAGCGCCTGCGGAACTTCGCCTGCGTCTGCCCACCGCAGAAGACCAAGCTCCTCGTCTATCTCAAGGCCGATCCGAGGGATGTCGACCTCGTTCCCGGCTTCACCCGGGACGTGACGGGGCTCGGCCACCACGGAACGGGCGACCTGGAGGTGCAGTTGCGCTCCGAGCACGACGTGGAGCGGGCCGGGGACCTCTTCCGCGCCAGCTATGCGGCGGGATAGTCGGCTCGTGCGTCTGTGACACGGATCGGCGCGTGACTGCTGGGCTGCGGGTGTTGTGGTGGCGGTGCCTTCCGACGTACGGGCAGGTAGTGGCGGTGAACCATCTAATGATGCGGACGATCGCCGGTTTGGCCAACCGGCGATCGTCGGCTATGTTGCGCCGCTCGGTCGCCGCGTTGATGCCCGGGCGTGACCCGGCCAGTCACCGCGGGCTTGTGCGCAGCCGTGTTCGTGATTCCCGGTCGTTGGACCTCGGATTCGCGAGTGTGGAGGGACTGTCCCCGGTCGCCCGCCGTGTCCAGGCCCCACATGGTCACTCGGGGTGGCCTTGCTGGTCCGGCGGCGGAACAGGTAGTGGCCAGTACGCAGTGTCTCGCTTGCCGGCCAGCGCTTCGAGTAGGAGGTCCTCGGACAACTGCAGGGTGGGGCGCAGCGTAGGAGCTGGGAGGGCATGATGGGAGCGCCGTCGAGCCATGCGGTGATCAAGGGGCACCGCTGATCGCGGCCGACGTGGTCAAAAGAGTCCGCACGCTAACGGGAGCCTGCGGCAGAGCAATTGACGGCCAAACAGTCATGGAACCAGGTGACTGGCCGTGTATGGGATGGGCCGTTCGGCGGTAGTAGGCTTTGCCTTCGACTCGGAGAAGGTTAGCGGCCCGCGTTGTCAGTGGTGCGTGATGGGATGACCGCAGCACTGTTGACGCTGCCTCAGGAGTCGCCCGCATGAACTTACGTTTGACGGTCCCTGCGCATTGTGAGCCGAAGGCGGCCCCAGAGCGAGCCCGACATCCCTCTCTGGTCGTATGGATCAGGCAGGAGCGGTGAGCCGCCAGGCTGCGTCCTGGCGAGGGTCTGGCGTGGGCGGCTCGTGAGCGATGAGGTCCGGCCGGCGAAGCTGGCAGCGGCGACGGAGGTGTGGCGGGAGGCTGTCGACTTCTCGCGCGCACACTTCCGCGAGGTCACCACGGCATGCATCCCGATGAGCCGCGCCGTTTGGTCGGGTCGTTTGCCATATTTCGTGGCCCTGGGGAGGGATATCGTCTGTGAGCCTCCCCCGCACGGAATGCGACGCCCAGAGTGCCTTCCCGCGGGAAGCCCCAGGCGTGTACATGCCGGGTACGCCCGAAATGGGCTGACCAGCAGGAACATCACGGCCTTCGGGCCGCCACCTTTTGACGAGCAAGGACACCCCCGACTGATGGCAGTGACCCAGCAGGAAATCGAGAACCGGTTGTGGGACGCCGCCGACGAGCTGCGCGTGGCGATGCCCGAAGCGCAATACTCCTCGGTCGTCTTCCCACTGATGTTCTGGAAGTATCTTTCCGACACCTGGGAACACCAGCACCAGGAGTTCCTGGCCGACAACGAGGGCTTGGACGATCTGTCCACCGAGGAAGCCCACGAGATCGAGTACCGCGACTACCAGTCGTTCGAGGTCCCGTTCATCCACCCCGGCACTGTCCAGAAGCGTCGCGCCTCGTGGTCGTCCATCCTCGCCACCATCACTCAGCCCGGCCTCGGCCAGCGGGTCCGCGCCTCCCTCCAGGCCATCGAGACCGCCAACCCTGACAAGTTCTCCCGCCTGTTCGGGTCCATGACCTGGACTTCCGAAGAGGTGCTGTCCGGCGAGGTGTTGGCGGCGGTGATGCAGGCGATGGACCGCACCCCGAAGATGCACGAGGGCAACATGTCACATGATGTGCTCGGTGGGGCGTACGAGTATCTACTGAAGCGGTTCTCCGACGGGTCCGGCACCCGCGCTGGCCAGTTCTTCACCCCGCGCGAGGTTGTCGAGCTGATCGTCGAGGTCCTAGACCCCAAGGGCCACGAGTCGGTGTACGACCCGACTTGCGGGTCGGGCGGCATGCTAATCGCCTCCGCAAACCTCCTGAAGGCCCATGGCGGGCGTGGCTACACGCTCAAACTGCACGGGCAGGAGGCCGTACCGGACACCGCGGGTGTGGCTCGCATGAACCTCTTCATGCACAACCTCACCCAGTTCAAGGTGGAGGTCGGCGACACTCTGAGGGACCCGCGCTTCAAGAAGCCAGACGGATCCATTGCGCAGTTCGATGTGATCCTCGCCAACCCGCCCTACAGCTTGAAGTGGAAGCCTTGGACCAATGACCCGCGTGCCATCGGTGGTGTCGCACCGCAGTCGTCGGCGGACTGGGCGTTCGTGCAGCACATGATCGCCAGCATGGATCCGAAGAAGGGCCGCGCTGGCGTCGTCCTGCCTAACGGTGTCCTCTTCCGCGGCGGCCAAGAGGGTTCGGTCCGGCAGCGAGTCCTCGATGACGACTTGCTTGAGGCTGTGATCGGACTGCCAGCGAACCTCTTCTACAACACCACGATCCCGACCTGCATCCTCGTGTTCCGCGCCCCTGGCACCAAGGCCGACGAGCGTAAAAACGGGGTGCTGTTCATCGATGCCTCCAAGCGGTTCACCAAGGGCAAGAACCGCAATGTCCTGACCAACGCTGACATCGCCGACACGGTGGCTGCCTACCATGCGAGCTTCGACGTCGACGGCACCACGGTGGCTCTGGACGGGGATGGTGGGCTAGCCGCCCAGTTCGTGCCCGTGACCGAGATCGCGGCAAACAGCTATGACCTCAACATCAGTCGCTACGTCAAGCAGGTCACGGCCGAGCAGACGGACCTGCCCACCCTGATTGAGGCTTACAGCATCGCCCGAGGCGAACGTCAGAAGATCGAGCGGCACATGCTCGCCGTCCTCGCACACGCTGGGATTGAGGGATTCGATGAGTGACGCCGCAGCTGCCGTGCAGGATGAATGGGTCCTGGCGCCTCTCTCACGTGTCCTCAAGCTGAACGTGGAGGTCGTCGATGTGGACCCGGGTCGGACTTATCCGATCGTGGGAGTCCTGAATAGGGGGAGAGGGCTGCTTTTTCGCGGCCCCGTCGCTGGAAGCTCTACCGCTTACAAGAAGCTCAACCGGATCGGTCCCGGGGTGCTCGTCTACAGCCGGCTCAAGGCATTCGAAGGCGCGATCACGGTCACTCCCGACGACTTGCCGGAGTCGTTCGCGTCTCAGGAATTTCCTACCTTCGCTTTCGGGACTGACATGGACCCCGACTTCTTCCGCATTCTCACCACGACGCAGAGCATGTGGGGCGCGCTCCAAGGTGCATCGAAGGGAATGGGGGGGAGGCGCGAGAGGGTGAAGCCCGCAGACTTCCTCAACATCGCCATGGCCATCCCGCCGCTGCTTGTGCAGGAGCGGATCGTCGAGGTCATCGGGGCGATGGACGAACAAGTCGCGGCACTCGAGGTCGAAGCCGACAGCCTCCTTCGAGTCCGCAACGCCGTTCTGGGAGACATGCTCTCACGTGGCGGTGAGGGTTGGTTGTCTGCTCCATTGTCGGAGGCTGGAACACTCAGCCGCGGTCGCCGGTTCGTGAAGAGCGACTACGTGGAGTCCGGCCTGGGGTGCATCCACTACGGCCAGATCTACACGGACTATGGGGCATCGGCTACACGTACGGTGACGTACTTGCCTGAGAGCTTCCGCGGCTCGATGCGTCTCGCGCAGCCCGGTGATGTGGTGGTCGCTGGGACGAGCGAGAACGTTGAGGACGTCGGCAAGGCTGTTGCCTGGCTGGGCGATGAAGATGTGGCCGTTCACGATGACTGCTTCATTTTCCGTCATGATCTGGACCCGAAGTTCGTTTCGTATTTCTTTGCTTCACCCTTTTTCCAGCATCAGAAGCGTCAATTCGCGAGCGTGACCAAGGTGGTTCGCATCTCGGCTGCGAACCTGAAGAAGATCGTTATGCCCGTGCCTCCTCGTGATGAGCAAGAGCGCATTTCGAGGGCGGCCGGCGCGGTGGACGCGCAAGTCGCCGCTCTTCAGGCTGAGGCGGAGCGTCTCCGTCGGGTGAGGGTGGCAGTGCTCTCGGGCCTATTGAATCGCACCATCGACATCAAGTCCGCCGAGTTGTTGGAGGTCTGAGCCGTGGCGAAGGGCGTTCGGGAGCGGGAATTCCAGAACCTTATGATCCAGTGGTCCCTCCCCATGGGCTGGGGTTACACAGCGGGCAGAGCCCTGCCTCGTGAGACGACGCAGACAGTGGTCATCGGCCAGCTGCGGGACGCCATCCTCCGGTTGAACCCTGGAGTGATCGCTGGGTTCGACGTGGACGTGGTTGTCGAGGAGATCGTCGCTACGGTCAACGCCGTCGACGGTGGCCTGGTGCGTGCCAACGAGCTGGTTCTGAACCTGCTGCGCGGGCACAAGGAGTTCCGGGATGCGGACGGCGTGTGGCACGCCCTCAAGGTCATCGACTTCGAGCATCCGACAGCCAACACGCTAGTCGTGTCGGACGAGGTGACCATCACCGTCCCCGGCAAGACCTCCCGCCGGTTCGACCTCGTGTACTGGGTCAACGGGCTGCCTCTGGTCGTAGTCGAGGTGAAGTCTCCGACCGCGAAGTCCGGTTGGGCGGACGCGGCCCGCGAGATCAACGACGTGTACGCCCCCGAGTACCCGTGGTTCTTCACCCCCAATGTCTTCTCCGTCGCTTCCGACGGACTGAAGCTGCGGTTCGGTGCCGCTGGCGCGCCCGTGAACCTGTGGCAGCCGTTCCGGTCCACCGATGACGACGAGAACCTGTCCGGGCAGGCGGACGTGCGGCGCTCCGTCGAGTTGCTGCTCAGCCCGGCCACGATCCTGGACATGTTGGCCAACTTCGCCCTCTTCGACACCTCGGGGGATGGGGTGGACATGAAGTACCTGCCCCGCTACCCGCAGATGGAGGCCGCGCACCTGATCCACGAGCGGGTCCTGGAGGGCGGGTCGAAGGGCCTGGTCTGGCATCACCAGGGGTCCGGGAAGACACTGCTGATGGTGTTCGCCGCCTCGCTGCTGCTGACCGACACCCGCACCGAGTCGCCCACGATCATCCTGCTCTCGGACCGGACCGATCTCGTCCGGCAGACCTCCGGCGTGTTCACCTCCGCGATGGGGCACGCCTACTTCCACAAGCCCGCCACCAGCCAGCAGCTGCGCTCCCTGCTGGCCGATGACGTGCGCGGTGTCATCTCCACGACCGTCCACAAGTTCGCCGACGCCGGCACGAATCTGTCGACCCGGGACAACATCATCGTGCTGGTCGATGAGGCACACCGCACCCAGTCCGCCAAGTCGAAGTCCCTGGCTGGCCAGATGCGTGCGGCGTTGCCGAGCGCGAAGTTCTTCGGCATGACCGGCACACCCGTCAGGAACCTCGCCACCGACACCTTCGCGCTCTTCGGTGAAGAGACTGACCCGGACAGGGTGCTGCACCGGTACTCAGTATCCCGGTCTCTGCTGGACGAGGCGACTGTCCCGGTCATGCTGGACCCGCACCCGGTCACCTTCGAGATAGACGACAGCGCACTGCAGGCCGAGTTCGACCAGTTCGCCGACGAATTCGACCTCGACGACCCCGACCGCGAGGCTCTGTCCCGCAAGTTCGGGCGTCTCACCTCGGTGTTCGCCAACCCGAACCGCATACACACGGTCTGCCAGGACATCGTGGACCACTACCTGGCCAGCGCCTACCGCAACGGCCTCAAGGCCCAGGTCGTCGCCTACAACCGTGACCTGGCCGTGGCGTACACGGACAAGATCAACGAGCTGCTGGCCGGCTTCGAGGCGTCACAGGTGCTCACCGAGGTCGGGAAGCACGAGCGGATCACTGCCGAGGTGAACATCTCCGTCTCGGACTCCAAGGACGAAGACGCCGCCATGCGGCCCTACCAGCTGTCAGAAGTCGACGAGGAGAAGCAGAAGCGGCGCTTTCTCACCCCGGATGACCCGCTGTGCTTCCTGGTGGTGACCGCGAAGCTGATGACCGGGTTCGACGCCCCCAACGAGGGCGTCCTCTACCTGGACAAGCCGCTGAAGGCCCACAACCTGTTCCAGACGATCACCCGCCCGAACCGGACCTGGGTGTCCCCGGACGGGTTCGTGAAGACTGACGGCGTGGTCGTGGACTTCATCGGTCTGGCCGAAGAGGTCCAGCGGGCCGTCGTTGACCCCACCGCAAAGGGAGCCAGCAAGGGCGGCGGGTTCGTCACCGACCTGACCGAGCTGGTCGCCGAGTTCCGCACCACCTTCGCCCGCATCGAAGACCTCCTCGCCGACGTGGACGGCCTGGACCTCACCGTCCACGGATACGAGTCCGTGCGAGCCATCAACATCTTCCTGGACGCCAACCCCGGCGCTGCCGACATGTTCACCAAGGACTACCGGCTCCTGGCCCGCCTGTACCCGCTCATCAACACCGACAAGCGGGTCGCCAAGTACCGGGACGGCTTCGGGTTGTTCGGGTCCGTATACACGACCCTGTTCAAGAAGTCCTCCGACGAGGAAAGGAAGGAGCGACTGGGCGAGCTGGGGCCGATGGTCCTGGAGATAATCAACGCCCACGTCCACTCCTTCTCGGTGGCCGCCTCCCAGGAAGAAGCCCTCGTCCTGGATGCCCAGGGCATTACGATCCTCAAGGAGCTGTTGGCCCTCGTCCGTCCCAAGCCCGACAAGGACGACAGCGAGGATAAGGGGCGGCCGTCTGCGGCGGAGATCCTGGACCACATCAAGGCGGCCCTTGAGAAGGGCGTCGAACCGGGGTCTGCGAAGTACACCGCCCTGGCGGAGCGGATCAGGCAGCTGCGGGACCGGATCATCCAGAACGCTCAGGACGCCTTGGAGTTCCTGGCCGAAGCACTCCGGGTCGCCCGTGCCATCGTGAACGCGGAGAAGCACCCCGACGAAGCCGTCGTGCTGGACGACGACCACGTGGGTGTCCTGTCGCGGATCATCCGTGACCATGCGCCGCCCGGCCTCACCGTCACGGAGCAGAACCTGGCCGAGGAGATCGACCAGGTGGTCAAGCGCACCCTCGCCCAGTCATGGGACAACGCCGAGGCCCGCAATCGCGGTGTCCGCCGTGCCACCGCCGCGGTCTTCCGCCGGTACATGTTGAAGCCGGTGGGGGAGCCCTATGGCTCCACCGTCGCCTACGTCGAAGCCCACTACCTCGTCGACTGATGTGCGCACTGAGGCCCGGCAACCTGTGGCGGTTGCCGGGCCTCGTCGCGCTGCCCTGCCCAGATCTGCCCCCCTGAGCCACGCCATTCTCGTCATCACTCCAGCCGGCGTGGCGACACCGGGGGCCAGGGCTGTGGCGTCGCGCACGGTGACGCGGGACGCCGGCCTGCGACATGCAGCTCAGATCAGGCGCAGCACGCCTTCGACGATGGCGGTTTCCTGTTCGACGGGGTAGCCACGGTCGAGACAGCTCTGGGCGAGTGCACCGGCTGGACCTGCCTGGGCCGACTTCAACGTCTCCCAGACGGGACTGTCCGGCGCCCATGGCCTCTGCGGTGCATGGGCAGCGGCGCCGACGTCGCAGATCACGCTCCTGGTCTGGCCTGCGGGCGACAGGGTCTGATAAATGGCGGTGGCGATGCGGATGCCGCCGAGATCCGCGTCGGGAGCGATGACGATCCTTTCCGCAGTGGTTGCGAGGCCGGCGATGCGATCGAGAACGGCCGCGCTGGGCATACCCCCGCAGTATGCGATGCCGACGTCGCTGCTCGTGACATTCCCGTTGAGGGCGTCGCACAGCGTCTCGGCGGCCTGCAGGTTCTCGACGATGACAAGGCGGGCGCCGGTCAGGGCCAGGCGGAGGTCGGTCTGTTCGGCGCGCAGGAGCACAGGGCCGCGAAGGCGGGTCAGGGGCAGGCTCTGTCCTACGGTCTGCAGGTCGATGGCTCCTCCGGCTCCGATGCGGCTGTCGCGCTGGAGTCCGATGGCGGTCGCCACGGCGGGAGTGACACCGCAGTGTTGGAGGATGGGGCGAGCGTCGTCCCAGGTCTTTGTGTTGCCCGTGTGCGCTTGAGAGAAGGCCCGGGCATTGGGGTGGATGGTGCCTTCGCACAGGTCGCGGGCGACGGCGATCAGTATGCGTGAGCGTTTCGGCGCGGGTGCAGGTCGGTCCAGCTCTGCTTGCAGCGCGGAGCGCAGGCTCTGCACCGCGATTTCGGTGAGCCCCTTCATCGTGGGGATGGGGCTGCTGGCTCGGTTCAGATGGGGGTGCAGCGCATCAAGAGCATCTTGGATGCCGGTGCGGAGCTGATCGCGTGTGGTGGTCTGCCGTTTTGCATGCTGTGCGGCTGCCCGGGTGGTGGCGTCGGTGCGATACCAGCGGATGGGAGAGCCGAGGGCCATCTCGGAGGCGGTGACGTTGCAGCGCAGCACGACCGCCCCGGCGCGGGCGAGCGTGATGGCGGTGGCCCAGGCGTGACCGCCGTAGCGCTGCTGTACGGCGCGCCATTCGCGGTGCGCGGCGTTGAAGACGAAGGCCCGGTCACCGCTGCGGGCGAGGGCCGGGATGGCGTCGGGGGCAAGGTGTTCCGGCAGCGTGGTCGCGGTGAGGTCGACCTGGGAGTAGTGGGGCATGCCGGTCGGGCGCGCGTTGACGAGGCGTCGGGTTCCCTCGGCGGTGTGGCGGGTGCGTACGACGGCGTGTGCGGTGAGCCCTTGGGGGAGGCCCTTGAGGGGGATGACGGGACCGGTGGGCTGCATCGTCTACCACCAGGTGCGTCCGGCCAGCAGAACCTCCATGGTCAGCTCGACGCGCTCGCCGTTGGCGTCGTAGCCGAACATCCGGGTGGGTGCGTTGAGGGCTTCCGTGTGGCTGGGGTAGTTGAAGTAGAGGAGTTCGCCGCTGTGTTCGGTGGCGTCGTCCAGGAGGGACTCCTGGCAGGTGCCCAGGACGGTGATGCCGTTGCCCTGGGCGCTGGAGGCAAGGGCGCCGAGGACTTCGCGGCGGTGGTGGGAGCCGAGGGAGTCGCCCAGTTCGTCGAGGATGAGCAGGCGCCCGCGAGGGTGCGGGGAGGCGAGCAGCGAGGCCAGGACCAGGTGGATGGAGAACAGCTTCTCCTGGGCCGAGTTGGTGATGTTGTCGTAGGGCAGCATCGGGCCGTGCGGGGTGCGCCGCCAGTACGGGGTGACTTCGCACCTCCACATGTCCTGCAGCGTTGGGGGCGGAGTGAGGGTCCGGCGCAGTTCGGCACCGTAGAGCCCGGCGTCCCGGTTGAGCGTGACCAGCGCGTCCTCTATGTCGACCAGGGCCAGTTCGAGCCGCAGGGCGATACTGCCCTGCATGGTGCGCAGGCTCTCTCGTAGGTCGCCGGCCTTCTGCTCACCGAAGGCGATCCGGCTGGCCCGGTGGGCGCGTTCCTCGGCGATGCGGTTCGCGGCCGAGACGTCGGACTCGACGAATCGGTCCAGCCAGTCCCTCAGGGCACGGACGGGCGCCTCGAACGCGGTGGCATCGGCGAAGCGGCGGCCTCCGGCGTCATCGGCGAGGTTGTTGCGGAGCCGGACCGCGTCCTTGAGCGCGCCGATCGGGGCGCCGGCGCCGGTGTCGACGTCGATGCCGATCGCTTCGAGGGCCCGTTCGAGATGGCGGCCCGCGCGCTGGCGCAGAGTGTTCTCACTGCGGCGTTCCGGCTGGACCCGTGGACGATCCGAGGCGGCCGGTGGGGCGGTGGGCCAGCGCAGGGCGCGCAGGGCGGCTTCACGGCTGCCGCCGTGTTCCTGCCAGTAGCTGATGTCGAGATCGTCGATCTGCTGCTGGACAGCTGCGAGCTGTTCGGCGGCCTGTGCTTCAGCAGCCTTTGCCGTGTCGATGGCGGCTTGCGCCTGGGCGTGCTGGAGCGCGAGGGTCTTGTGGGCGACGAGGGCGTCTTGGAAGGCAGCCTGTGCTGCGTCCCTCTCCTGCTGACACGCGGCGGTCGCCTGGTGGAGGGCGGCGAGTTCGTCTTCCAGCGCGGGGCGCTGGGACCGCAGGCGCGCGGCGCGCGCGGCTGCTTCCAGGCGGCGGACGAGTTCGGCGCTCTGCGCTTCGGTTTCCATGGCCTGACCGCGCTGCCGCTGGGCCTGGCCGAGGTCTTGCTCGGCTTGGTCCAGTGCAGCACGCAGACGGGTCAGGAGGGAGGCTCGCCCGGTGAGCGGCTCAGCGTATCCGCCCAGTACGTACAGGCCCAGAGCGTTGTCGACCGCGGTGTCCGGGGAGTGTTCCAGACGCATGCGTGCGGCCAGGGTGTCCAGAAATCCCTGGACGGGATCGTGGCCGCGGTGGTCCGTGTCGGGTACAGCGATGAGTACTGCGCCGGGCCGGCCGGCCAAGGCCGCCCGGGCGGTAGCGATGCAGGACGTCGCGATGCACACGGCGTCGCGGTACAGCGCCAGCCGGGGCTCCCAGGAGGCGCGTTCCTCGGGAGCGAGAGTGAGTCCGTCGAGTAGGCCGGTGGCGTGGATGCCGGCTTCGCTCAGGGTGCTGATCGTCTGGCCGGCGGTGCCGTAGCGGCCCTCGTTGGCGCGGGCGAGGTCGTCTTGGGCGTTCTGGCGCAGCGCGGTGGCCTGCGTCAGGTGGCCTTCGCAGGCGATGGCATGCTGGTGGGCCTTTTGGGCATCGAGGCGGGCGTCGTCGAGGTTCCCGTGGACTCCCGCCGCGGCGTCCTCGGCGTCCTGGAGGGCTTGATCGTGTGCGGCCAGGTGGTGACGAGCGCCGCTTTTGTCGTCCCGGGCCCGGATCAGGCGCTGCTCGGCGCCTTCTTTGGCATGCGCCGCCTCGTCGTGTCGGCGGGCGAGGCGCTCGGGGTCGTCGAGGGCGCGTTGAGCGGCCTGGGCTGCTTCCCGGTCACCCCGGGCGCGTGCCCGTGCCTCTTCTTGTTCGCCCAGTGCGGCCTGCAGCTGGTCGGTGCGGTCCAGTGCGTCGAGCAGTCCACGGGCGTAGTGCAGGGCCCACATGTCCTGGGCCTGTACGAGCTCCTCTCGGGCGCTGATGCGCTGGATGACGGTGTGCAGGGCCCGCTCCTCGGCCGCGTAGCTGGTGATGTCCTGGTCCCGGCTGGTCTGCAGCTCGCGTTCTGCTTCGCTCAGGTCGTGGCGCAAGGACGCGTCGGTGTCCAGGAGCGTGGCGCGGCCGGTGAGGTCGATGAGTGCGGTGCCGATGCCGGCGGGGGTGAACAGGCCGGTGTCGAGCTTGAGGAGGGAGGGGCCGCCGCGTCGTTTGCCCCGGGAGGTCAGGAACGCGAGGCAACGGGGAACGGGCCCGTACAGGGCGGTCGCGTACTGGGTGGCTCCCAGCGCGGATGCGGGCGGCAACCCGCGGTAGATCTTGGCGGCCTTGTCATGGCGTTTGGCGTCGTCCTGAGCGGTGGCGAGATGGATGCCCGGGGCGTGCCGTACTTCGACGTACGTCGGGGTGGCGGACAACTTCAGCCACACGGTGTGGGCGCTGGCGGGGACATCGTCCGGGTTCGCGAAGAGCCCGGCGATGTAGCCGGTGGTGGCGGGCGTATAGCCCTGGGCGCCGATCCCTGCGGTCTGCGGTTCGAAGAGCAGGTCCGCCACCGACGCCGGGCCGCTGCTGTGCATCCGCCATTCCGGATCGCCCAGCAGCAACGAGACGGCGGCCAGCCAGCTGGTCTTGCCGGATTCGTTCGAATCCGTGGGCCCCTTGCCGGAGACGGCGACGAAGCAGCCGGGGATGAGAGCGACCGCGGCCGAGGGATGCCGGGCGATGTCGAAGGTCTGGACGCACAAAAGTTGCCGCCCTCCGATGATCCCGAGGCTGATCGGTACCTCTTCCGGGGGCTGCGTCTCCTGCTGTTCGGTGGCAGTGTTCATGGTGCGATCTCCCGCGGGACGGAGGAGGGTTCGGGCGGTGTCTTCTCCTGGCGGCGCTGGCGGATGGCCCGGGCGTACATCGAGTCGGGCTGAGTGACCAGGACCAGGTCCTCCCACAGCCGGGCCGACTGTGTATCCGTCAGCCGCAGCAGCGCAGGGCCCGGCAGCAGGGCGCGGTGAAAGCCTTCCCGCAGCAGGCGGCGCGCCTTGAGACGGCGCACCGCCGGGCGCAGCTGTTCGTAGGTGAAGAAGGGGTTGGCGTACAGCTCCTCGACGCTGGTGCCGGGTCCGTCGGCGAGCCAGGTCGCCGACCCGTGGACGCCACGGGCGCGGGGGGCTGCGACGGTGCGCAGCAGGACCAGTACCAGCACCGCCCGGTCCAGGGGCGGCAGGACCCCGATGCCCTCGGCGGCCAGGCGTTCGCCCACGGTGTCGTCGTAGCCGCTGGTGAAACCGGATATTCCATGGTGCTCGCGGAACAGCAGGACGCGGCCGAGGCCGGCCAGACGCCGGACGACAACCGCCCGCAGCGCATCGGTCTGCAAGGCGGGAAACGCTTCGCCCGGCACCAGCCCGTCGGCGGTCTCCAGGGCCGCGAGGGCGGACTGGACGTGGGCCTCGTCAACGTCGGAGAGCGGTATCTCACTCATCGTCGTCCTTCTGTACCGGCGGGGCCTGGCCCGTACCAGGGAGCTGGTCGTGAAAGCGCCGCATGGTTTCGGCGAAGGTGGCGGGCAGAGCGGCCACCGCCGGCCCCAGTCGCAGCCGCTGTCCCTCGCGGACGATCAGCAACAGCAAGTGCAGTTCTCCGTCGAGGGCGGCCTTGGCGAACTTCACGTCCAGCCCGATGTCCCCGGCCGTGTCTAGGATGTCGGCGCGCTCGAACGGGCGGCCAGGGTAGGGGGGCCAGTCCAGGTCGGGCCACGCCCGGGCCAGGCACAGGGCGAAGGTGATCATCTGGGTGGGAGTGAGCCGGGCGACGGGGTAGGTGCCAAGTTCCTCGGGAACCGGCGCCTGTGACCAGCCCAGCACGAGCGCACGGCCCAGCGGGCCCGGACGGCCGCCCGAACTGGACGGGGTGGGCCACGGGCAGTCGCATTCCACGAGGCTGCGCCCCGCGATCCGGGCCGTCTCATCGGCCTCGGCCAGCAGCCCGGGCGGCAGGCTCCCGGGGGCGATCGCGCCACCGGCTCGGGCGGCGGCCAGGATCAGGGGCACATCAGGGTTCTTCATCGCCGTGCTCGCTTGCCACCAAGTCCTGCGGCGCGGCAGCCGCAGGACGCTCCGTGCGGTGGACCGTGACCGGATGCAGATACGTCACCCACGCCTCACGGTCGATGAGCAGCTCGGAGCCGATCTCCAACCGGTACGGAGCGTGGGGGTCGGCGTCCAGCATGATCAGATCCGTCAGGAGCCTCACGGCCCGCGGCCACCGCGACCGCCGCAACTCCTCCGTCACCTCGACGCGGTCGCGCTCCAGAAGCATGCGATCGGCAGCCCGTTCGCGACGCGCCCGTTCCCGCACCCCTCGCTCGACCACCGCCGCGAACGGATCCCGCTCCGGCGACCCCTTGGGCATCGGCGGCCGGTAGCGCACCCGGTGGCGCGGCGCGAACGCATCCACAGCGTCCACCACAGCCCCCGCATCCACCCACACCTGCGGCGCATCCACCACCATCGCCGCGCCGGCCTCCGCAAGCCGTTCCGGCGGGGCATCGCGGGCCGCCTCCAGGTACTCCTCGGCCGACAGGACATCGAAGTCCAGGGCAACCCCGGCGTGGTCCAGCACCCGTAGCAGAGCTTGCGCAACCCAGTGGCCGTACCGCTGCTCGGCCTCAACCATGGCCATGGCCTTGTGGGCGAGGTCGGTGTCCTTGGGGAAGTGCCGGTTCACGTCACGGTTCAGGCGAAGGACACGCTGGTCCAAGTCCTGGTGGTTGTACTGCCGCTGGTCCTCGATCAGTTCCTTCAGCGAGCCGTCCAGGACCAGCGCCTCAAGCTGAACCGCGAACGTCGCGAACACCCACTCGCAGAAAATGATGTTGCGGGCGACCGCATCCCGGTCAGGATGCTCACGGTCGAGGAGTTCCTGGGTCCGGTCCAGCAGGCCGATCAACTCGTCGATGCCGCCGTGGCTCTCCAGCCGGTCGCAGATCATCAGGAAGACGGTGCCCAGTGGGTGAAAGGAGTGCCGCAACTGGTGCTTCTTGGACCGATAGGGGCGGATCAGCTGCTCGCTCTCGAAGACCTGCCAGCGTGACTCGAACATCTCCACCGCATAGGCGGGCCGGGCATGTTGTGTGATCCACTCCCACACCTGCGTCTTCGTCGCCCCGCCCTGGGAGCTGTGGGCAGCAAACCCCTCCGCGATGTCGCGGGTGATCCGCAGATGCAGACGATCGGTGACTGTCGCTCCGGAGTGCCGCGCCGCCGCCGCGACGAATGTCTGCAAGTTGCTCGACCGCTGGGAGTCGCTCAGCTGCCGATCGACGCCATCACCCGGGTCCTCGTCGCGGAAGGTCACCGCCGCGCCCCCTTCTCCTTCTGCAGGAAGGGCTTGCGGACCATCATCCCCCCGACACGCGCGGCTTGCGAGTTATGACCAGATATGCGAGGGCGGCCTTGCGTACTCGTAACGTGCTTCCCCAAGCGACGTGGGGCACGTTCGGCGGCCTGACGGGTGGCCTGCGGAACCAGGCGATCGGCACCACTGGCGGATCCGGGCGTGAGCGGTGGATGCGCGCCGTCTGCACCGCAGCGAGCTTGGGGCTCTCCCTGAAGCTGGCTGGGCTGAGGCTGAAAGCCCGGCAGCCTGTGTCGGTTGCCGGGCCTCGTCGCGCTGCTCGGGCCCTAGCCTGTCCCCTGAACCACGCCGTTTCATCATCATTCCGGCTGGTGGGAGTGCTACATCGAGGGGAGCGCTGCGATGTCGCGCACGGTGATGTGGAGGGCGTGAAGCGGCTGCGTCCGTGTGGGGCGGACGACCTCCAGACTCTGTGTGCCTTCACGGAGCCGGTAGATGAGTTGGTCGAAGTGGTACCAGCCGAGGTTGATCCACAGAGCGCCGGCCCCGTACTGGTCGTGGCAGTGGTCGAGTGGCTGTCCCTGCACCCACATGGATGGCGGGGACATGCTGGTGTCCTCCGTGTAGCGCACGGCAGCAGCGGCTGCGCGGTGCAGTGGGCTGTCCGGCTTCCATCGGCGCCCCAGGGCGGCCACGGCTGCCGGGTTGGTGGGGTCGGCGGCAGGGAGTGCGATCCGGCTGATCTCGATTGCGCCGGTGTCGAGCAGTTCCACTAGAGGGCGTCTGAAAAGCCTGTCAGTGGGCAAGTTGCCTGGTAGCGGGGTGGTGGCGCACTTTCGGGGGTTTGGGTGTGCGGGCTGCGTACCCGTTACTCGACGGATCTGTCTGATGCGGAGTGGGAGATCCTCCGTCCGTTGGTTCCGGCGGTCAAGCCCGGTGGACGACCGGCGAAACACATGCGGCGGGAGATCCTCAACGCGTTGGCGTACTGGCTGCGGGCCGGCTGCGCTTGGAGACTTTTGCCGCATGACCTGCCGCCGTGGCAGACGGTCTACCACTACTGGCGGCGGTGGCAGCAAGAGGGCGTGTGGGAGCGGATGTTGACGGCGCTGCGTGAACGCGAGCGGGTGCAGCTCGGCCGTGATCCCACTCCCAGTGCGGCCATTGTGGACAGCCAGAGCGTGCGGGCCAGTGAGCGCGGTGGCCTGCACGGTTACGACGGTGGCAAGAAGGTCAGCGGCATCAAGCGTCACCTGCTCGTCGACACCCGCGGCACCGTCCTGGTCACCTGCGTGAGCCCGGCCAGCGTCGGCGACCGCGACGGTGCCGCGGTGCTGTTCTCCCTGGCCGCCGATGCCTTCCCACGCCTTCAGCACGTGTGGGCGGACCAGGGCTACCGCGGTGCCGACTTCCACGCCTGGGCCCGGGAAGCCACCGGCATCGCCGTGGAGGTCGTGCAGCGCCGCGACGGAGGATTCCGCTCAACCTGGGCTCGGGTGGGAGCACCGCCTCCGGCAGTGCCCCTCTTCGCAGTGGTCCCTCGCCGTTGGGTGGTGGAGCGGACGTTCGCCTGGCTGGGACGGTGCCGCCGCCTGTCGAAGGACTACGAGTACCTGCGCGTCTGCTCGGAGAACGCCATCTACCTCACCATGGCCATGCTCCTCGTGCGCCGCCTCGCAAGACCAGCCAACTGACAGGCTTTTCAGACGCCCTCTAGACGGTCAGGGACTCGTCGTTCTCGTGGAGGACGACTTCTACCTTCAACGGCGCCGTGTCCTTCACGTGCCTGGCGGTGGCTGCGGCGGCCAACGCCCGTATGACGCCGCACTCCGGGAGCTGGAGGAGGAGACAGGGCTGGTGGCAGGCACTGTTCATTCGATCGGGGGTCATCGACCCGCTACCAGCCGTCACCGCGGCGCGCACGCACCTGTTCCTCGCAACCGAATTGCGCACTGGATCCCAACGTCGGGATGACAGCGAAGCCGGGATGACCGTGCAGTTGCGGACGATGGCCGAGGCCGGCGAGGCGGTGCGCCTGGGCGAGATCACAGAGGCTGGCAGTGTGACGGCTTTGCTGCTCGCTGCGCAGGCGCTCCGCCCTACGCCGTCTGCCCCACCCATTCCTTGAATTCGTACCCGCAGACCTCGACCAGCGACGACCGGAGTTCCGCGATTCTCCCGGTCGCGGTGATGACCGCTGGCTTGGCCTGAGCGAAGCGAGGCCACGCACGCGCGGTGTCCCCATCGCCCCACTGTCGGCTCGTCTCGCTGAGGGCATCCGTCGCTTCAGGGGCGAGACCGAAGCGCGCGTCGCAGTACGCGATCCAGGACGGGCGCATAACGACCACCGCGGACATGGCGGCCAAGGCGTCCTCCGCCGCCTCCTTCAACGGCCGTTGCGGGGCGATGCCGTAAGCCAGCTTCATCAGTACTTCGTGAACAGGCGCGCTGTGAAACACAGCTTCGCCAACCAGAGAATCGGGGTCTTCCCGCGGCGACGCCGTGGCCGCGTACGGCGGGCGGGTAGCCATCGCCATCTGGGCGTACATCGCCAGAGCACGCTCTTGGCGGGTTCTGTTGGGTTTCAGCCAACCGAGCACGACGCCCTCCCCTCCTCGACAGCACAAACTGACCGCCTGTCTACCTGACGAAGCGTCCCGCTCACAACACTGTTCAGTTCACCGGTGGTCACCATCGTCTGCTGGTGGACCAGCGGCTGGCCGTCGCGGTCCAGAAGGACACCGTCGTCGGAGCACACGGCGACGACACGGCCGAGGTGGGCGTCGCCCCGGTAATCCCGCCAGTCGCGCAGGATCTGACCGACCAGGTCGATGGTGGGCGCGACGATCAGCACGCGGTCGTCGGCGGCGACGATGTACGCGACTTCGCAGTCGGCACGTGTCTTGCCGAGACCGCACGCCATCACGCCCGTGGTCCGGGGCTCGGTGGCGAGCGTGCGGGCGGCAGCGGTGACCAACTCCTGCTGGTGCAGCCACAGAGCGGGGGCAGGCATAGTCAACGATGCTTTCTCTGAAACGGACGATGTTCGGGTGAAGGACACAGCCGGGGGCTACCGCTGGCCGGGCAGCCGTTCCACGGCCGCCCGCACGGCCTCGGCGAGGCGCGGCCGCGCTTCGGCGTCGTCCAGGCGGATCGTGTGCCACAGGTCCTCAAGGGCGGCCAGGAGGGCGAAGTCGCCGAGCAGGAGGTGCTCCAGTTCGTCCAGGGGCCGGCCGTAGCCTCGGCTGAAGGCGTCCTGCAGAGCCGGCCGGTCGGTCCACAGCAGCGACGGCCGCGCGAAATCGACTACGGTGGCCAGCAGTTGGGACCGAGTGAACCCGGTCAGGGCGAGGGACTGTGTGGGACGCTGCCACCGCCAGGCGCCGGTTCCGAACGACCCGTGGCAGTACGAGGCGGGCAGCTGTGGCAGCGCCTCCCGCAGGACGGCGAGGCGGCGTCGGATGACCGCGCGATGTCCGGCCAGCACCGGGGAATCGATCCGCTCCAGCACACGGTCCATGTAGTCGATGTACCGCTGGGTGTTCGCGGCGGCCTGAGCCTGCCGGTCGCCAGTCCCGAGAGTGCTTTCGTGCAGGGTGTGCAGGAGCTGCCCGGCCTGCTCGTGGACGGATTCCCTCAGGTGAAGGCCCCGGTCGGGTGTGTCGTCCACGCGTTCGCCGCGCGGCTCCCGCGTCAGCAGCGCCCGCAGTCCGGGGTCGAACCCGACCATGCGCGGTGCAAGGCCGGTATCGAGCCGGATGATGGCGTGCCGGTGTGCGGTCACCTCGCGCTGGAGGTCGCCGTGGGTCCGGGTAATCCGCAGCTCGATGATCCCTTCCGGCGAGGACATCCGCCAAGTCCGGGCGCCGGCAACGTCGTTGGGCAGTGCCCATGCCTGGTGGCGTCCTATGTGATTGCTGACCCAGGTGGCTACCCCCGGCGGGATCGGCGCCGAATCCTTCTGCGCATTCCGGTCTGACTCGGCGGGGCCGGGCGCCGCAACGGCCGGGCTGCTGGCGCGGCTTCGGCGTGCGGATTTCGCAGACGGCTGCGGAGGCGTGGTGGGCAGGAGGATGCCGGTGCCCGTAGCGGTCATGTGGAACGGAGGCATGCCGGACAACGGTTTGGAGGGAAAACGCGGAGAGACGGCGCAGCAGGTCACCACCTCCACCAGCACGGCGTGAGCGGCGAGTTGGCACCGGTTGTCCGCGCGGAGCGCGCGGGCGAGCCGCGCAACGGTGGTGAGTACCGGGTCGACACGACGCTGGAGCCGGGCCGCGATACGCGGTCCTTTCCACCCTGCGACGATCAGATCGAGGACCTGCTGATCGTCCTCGTCCACGGGGGGCGGTGTGCTGGGCGCGCAGGGCAGGTGGTCGCGTGTGACCAGACCGTAGACGGTGCCGAGGGCAGCGAGGTGCTCGCTGTTGTCCGCCGCGAGCACGTGGCACAGTCGGCGCCTGCTCGTGTCGATCTTGGTCGTGCTGTTGAAGGTGACGTCGGCGATGTCGATGCGCCGCCGGCCGGCGGCGATCAGACGCAGGATGCTCAGATCTTCTTCTTCCAACAGGACCGGTGCACCGGCGGTCAGTGCAGCAGCGGCTGCGGCATGGGTCGGATCGGCCGACAGGCTATGGAGGTTTTCGCAGGCTAGAGGCATGTGTTTTCGCTGTCAGGGGTTTCGGTGAGGTTGGACGGCAGGTTTGACGAAGGGGGCCAGCTCCGCCCCGACGGGGACGCGGACGGAACTGGCGGTACTGGGGGCGGACGGCTCCGGCGGGGACATGGATCAGGCGGCGAGAGCGAATCGGGCACGCCAGAGATCGACGACGGTGTCGAGGTCGTAAGTCACCACCACCGAGTGGTGATCGCTCAGACCCGTCATGTCGACGGCGCTGGTCGTCCGGCTCCGGGCTGAGCGGTGGACGAGGGTTCCGGTCTGCTTGGTGCTGGTGGTGAGGATTCGGCGGTGGTCGGCGAAACGGAGGTGTTACACCTTGCGGGAGACGCCTCCGAAAATGTCCGTGTACTTCGGGGATTTGCCGGGATCGGGATTGGGACGCCACAGCGGGCAGGAGACGAAGCCGGGCTCCAGCAGGGTGAGGCCGTCGTGGAAGGCCGCGAGCTGGGAGGGGCTGCGCAGGACGTAGGGGGCGGCTCCGGTGTCGTCGTAGTTCTGCTGGGCCTCCCGGAGGGCGGCGTCTTCGTCGACTCCGTCGTAGGTCACGAAGTAGCTGCCGGCGGGGAGGGATTCCCGGAGGTGACCGACGATCGTGCGTGCTTCGTCGTAGTCCTTGATGTGCCCCAGGATGCCCATGAGCATCAGCGCGATGGGCTGGTCGAAGTCCAGGATCCGGCTGGCTGCTTCGACGATCGCTTCGGGTTCGCGCAGGTCCGCGTCGACGTAGTCGGTGACGCCTTCGCGGGTGCCATAGAGGAGTGTTCGGGCGTGGGCCAGGACCTGCGGGTCGTTGTCGACGTAGACGATCTTGGCGTCCGGGGCGATGTCCTGGGCGACTTCGTGCGTGTTCTGGGCTGTTGGCAGGCCGGTGCCGATGTCCAGGAACTGACGGACACCCAGTTCGCCGGTCAGGAATTCCACGCTGCGGACCAGGTACGCGCGTGACTCGCGAGCCATCTCCGCTACCTGGGGTGCGATCTTGAGATAGGCGTCGCCGGCCTCCTCGTCGACCGGGAAGTGGTCCTTGCCGCCCAGCCAGTAGTTCCAGATGCGGGCCGAGCTGGGAACACTCGTATCGAATGCGATGGGCAAGAAGGTCTCCGAAGTGGCGTAGGAGTTCAGCGGACGATGCCGGAAGGGTCAGGTACGGGAGGGACCGGTCCCGGGCCGTATCCGGGCGGCGGAGTCCGGTGTGTTGCCCGCCGCCGACAGCGGACAACACACCGGGGTCTGGGGACGTGGCGGAATCAGGCGGCCCGCGGTTGCGTGTCCCGGGCGGGGCCGAGGACGGCGGGGAGGAGCTGGTGGCCGTTGGAGATGAAACTCTCCAGGGGCTCCAGGTCCTCGGGCGCGGCAAGACGCAGGGCGGGGAAGCGCGCAAAGATGGCCTCGAAGGCGATGCGGCCCTCGATGCGCGCGAGTTCGGCACCCACGCACAGGTGGGGGCCGTGGCCGAAGGCGAGATGGTCGCGTGCGGTGTCCCGGGTGGTGTCGAACGCGTCGGCGTCACGGGGGTGGCGGCTCGGGTCGCGGCCCGCAGCGGCGTAGTTGATGACGAGGGCGTCGCCTGCGGCGAACGTCAGACCGGTGGGCTCGTCGGTGACCTCGCGCACGGCGAAACGCAGCGGAATCGACGCGATCGGTGCCTGGTGACGCAGGGTCTCTTCTACGACCTGTTCCCACGGGATCTCGCCGGTGGTCGCGAGGGCGAGTTGGGCGGGGTGGGTGGCGAGATTGCTGATGCCGTGGTCGAGGAGGTTGACGGTCGTCTCGTGTCCCGCGCCGATCAGGAGCAGGAGGCTGTCGGCGAGTTCCTTTTCCGTCAGCTCGCCTCCGTCACGCTCGGCAATGAGCAGCGAGGTGACGTCGTCCCCCTGGTCCCGGCGCTTCGCGTCGATCAGCCGGGCGATGAGGCTGTAGACGCGGGCGGGGGCCGCTGCCGCTTCCTCGGGGGACAGGTTGGTGGCGAAGAGCAGGCCGATCGCGTCGCGGAAGGGGCCGTGCAACTCCTCGGGAACGCCGAGTACGAGGTTGGCGACCAGCAGCGGCAGGAGCCAGGCGAAGCGGGCCCGCAGGTCCACGACCTCGTCCGGACCGGCTGCCTGGAGGTCGTCGAGGAGGCTGTGCGTGATGGCCTCGATCTGCGGAATGAGGGCCCTGACCCGCCGGGGGCTGAACGCGGCCTGGAGGGGCCGGCGGAGCCGGTCGTGCTCGGCGCCGTACGCGGTCAGCGCGTTGACGACGTCGACCCACGTGCTCAGCGCCCAGGCATCGGGTATCTCGCCGTTGATGTAGGCGGGCCAGTGGCGGTGGGCGTCTTTGGAGATGCCCGGGTGGACGAGCAGGCGGCGGATCAGGCCGGGGTCGGTGACCGACCAGGCGGGGACCCCTCCGGGGAGCAGGACGTGGGCGGCCGGGCCGAGTGCACGCAGGGCGGCGGCTTCGCCGTGGATGTCCGAGCCTGTGGGGTCGAGGGGGTAGGGGCATCCGGTGGCGGGGGGCTGGGTGGTGGTCATGCGTCACCTTCCGGGCAGGGCGAGACGAGTTGTGTCGGGCTGGAATGAGACGGGTAGGGCGGCGGGCCCGGCCAGGAACGGCCCGGGCAGGGTGGGCACGTCGGCGGGGGCGACGGTGAGAGCGAGCTTGGGCAGACGGTCGAGGGCGCGCTCGACGGCGATCTCGCCGATGACTCTGGCGATGCCCGGGGCCGCGCAGCCGTGGGTGCCGGCGGAGAAACCGAAATGCGCTCGGTTGCCCGCGAAAGCTCCGGGTGAGGTGCCGACGAAGAGGTCCGGGTCGCTGTTGGCGGCGGCGTACGAGCAGAGAATCGGATAGCCAGGCTGGACGAGCATGCCCTGGACCCATTGAGGGCCTCGCGCGTACAGGGGGTGGTAGTTGGCGACGGACGGGTTCTTCCACATCACGGCGTCGAGGGCGTCGGCCACGGGGCGCACGCCGGTGTGGACACTTCCGCCGGACTCGGGGTCGGTGATGATGTCGAGCAGGGCACTGCCGATGTATTCGCTCTCGGGCGGGGCGGCGGCGCCGAACAGGAGGAGCAGTGTCTGCGCCATCTCGCGGTTGCTGAGCCCGCCCTGGATCAGATAGGTGATGACGTCCGGACCAGGGTGGGCGCGCTTGAGGCGGGTCAGTTCCAGGCACGCCTCTTCGAGGTCCGCGTTCGCCTGCGCGGCGTCGTCGGGGCCCGCTGAGAAGAGACGGGTCACCGCAGTGACGATGCGCTCGCCGAGGGAGGACTGCACGATCCACTCGCCGCGGGAGGAGGACGGGGAGTCCAGGAGGTCGATCACCGTCAGCATTGGCAGCGGGCCCGCGTACTGGGCCATGAGGTCTGCGTGCCCGAGTGCGGCGAAGGAGTCGAGCAGCTGGTCGGCGATCCGTGCGACGGACTCGGCGAGCGCGAACGTGTCGACCCGGTCGAGGGCGCTGGTGATGGCGCTGCGCAGCCGGGTGTGTTCGGCGCCGTCCTTCCACAGTGCGTTGTCGCGTGGCCCCATCATCATGAGTGCCGGACTGCCGGGCGGGATCTCGCCCCGCTGGAGAGCCGCCCAGTGGACGGGGTCCTTCGCGAACAGGGTCGGGTTGTTGCGCAGGAGATAGCCGACGGACCAGTGCGTGACGGCCAGATACCCAAACACGTGGGGGGAGATCTCGACCGGGACGACCGGTCCCTGCGCGCGCAGGCGGGCGTAGGTGGCGTGCGGGTTGGCGCTGAAGGTCGGGCCGAAGATCGGCAGTGGTATGGGCGGTGGTGGCGGCGGAGTGTGCGCCGGGCACCGCGGGTCTCCGGACTGGGGGTGGGTGGTCATCGGCTGGGCTCCGGCGTCAGGGTGAGGAGGTGCTTGACGAAGACGATCAGTGCGTTGAGGGAACTGCGGTAGTCGCGGGCATCGCAGGTGATGACCGGGATCGTGGGGGCGAGGCGCATCACCTCGCGCAGCCGTTCCTCGGTGGGCTGGGGGGCGCCCTCGAACCGGTTGATGGCCACCGCGTAGGGCAGGCCGAGGTCTTCGACGAGTTCGAGGATGGGGTAGGTGTCGCCGAGGCGGCGGGTGTCGGCCAGGACGAGGACGCCGAGCGCGCCGAGCGCCAGGTCCTGGAGGATGGGGAAGAAGCGGGGCTGGCCGGGTGCGCCGAAAAGGTAGAGGACGAGGTCGTCGCTCAGGTGCAGGCGGCCGAAGTCCATGGCCACGGTGGTCGTCGACTTGCCGGGCAGCTCTGTGTGGTCGATGCCGATGCCCGCGCTCGTCATCGTTTCCTCGGTCGTGACGGGCGGGATCTGGGACACGCTGCCGATGAGCGTGGTTTTCCCGGCGGCGAGGTGACCGGCGACCAGGATCTTCCTGGTCAGCTCGTGCCCGTGCAGGACGGGCGCGGGTTCAGAGCTTTTGCAGCCCTTCAAGGACGGCCTCCAGGATCATTCGTTCGGGGGCCTCGTCGGCCAGGTGGATGCGCCCCTCGGTGGTGATGTGTCCGGTTTCCATGAGGTCCGCGAGCAGGATGCGGATCACGCTCATGGGCAGGTTCAGGAGTGCGCCGAGTTCAGCGACCGACTGGGCGCTGCGGACGAGCAGGCCGAGGATCGCGTTCATTTCTGGATTGAGCTGGGCGCGGCTGAGCTGGGCGGAGTACGGGGACAGGGCGATCAGGGTGACGAAGTCGAAGTGGTTGCGGGTGGCGCTGTGCCGGCCTCCGGTCACCACGTACATCCGTACCAGGGGGTCACTGCCGTGCCCCGCGGGCGTCATTCCTGTCCGGTGTGCTGTCGTGCCTCGACGGCCATCGCGTCACCCAGGCGCTTGACGGTGTCGGCCATGAGGTACGAGAAGTTGGCGACCTCCACGTGCATGCCGGCTGAGGCGACCAGGAAGGAGCCGTTGCCGGCGGTGATCACGAAGAGGAATCCGTCCCGGTACTGGACCATGGTCTGCTGCCAGGGGGTGTCCTGGTCGCTGACGAACTGGGCACAGTTGCGGCTGAGTGCCTGGAGACCGGAGGTGCTCGCCGCGATCGTGTCGGCGAGCACGTCGCCGACGTCCTTCGACGCCGCCATCGCGAGCCCGTCGGCGGACAGCAGCACCGCGTGCCGGGCTTCGGGGGCTTTCACGAGTTCGTCGAGAACCCAGCTCAGGTCCGGGCGGACATTCGACTTCGGGAGGGCGTTCATCGCGGTGGCTCCTCGGTCGCGGGGGCTTCGTGGGTGGGGGTGTGTACGGTCTGGGTGCCCTGTGCGAACGCGGCGAGGGCTCTGCCGGAGTCTGCGGGCGGGGGCTCCGGCGGGGTCAGCTGCTGAGCCCGGTGGCGGGGACCCCTGGAGGGGGGAGGGCGCAGGGCCAGTCCGTCGCCTGTCACCTGGTAGCCGTGCCCGTCGGCCCGGGTGCTGTCGGCGGCAGCGGATGCCGTGTGTGCCAGCCGTTCCTGTACCGGCCCGGCGTCCCCGGCAGGCGGTGCGGCGAGCATGGTGCGGGGCACGAACACGACGGCGCGGATCCCGCCGTGGACCGAGTGCTCCTGGTCGAGACGTACGGTGAAGCCGTACTGCCGGGCGAGCGCGCCCACCCCCAGATGCCCGAAGGCCGGCGGCGTGCGCAGTTTCGTGAGCTGGACGGGATGCTGTCCGGACAGGCGCCGGGCCGCCTCGGCGCGGACCTCGGCCGTCATACCGGACCCGGCGTCGTGGATCTCGATGCTGATGCCCTGGTGGGCATCGACGAACGTCACCTCGACCGGCGTCCGCGGCGCGCTGTGCCGGGCGGCGTTGTCCAGCAGCTCCGCCACCGCCAGCACCACCGGTTCCACGTACCGGCTGGACACGTAGTAGGGGAACTCCCGGGGAACTCTCACTCGGAGGTAGTCACGGATGCGTGATACGCCTCCACGGACCGCGTCCAGCAGAGGCACGTCGTCCCGCTGACGGCCCGGCCATTTCCCGGTGATCACGGCGAGGATCTGGAGACGCCGGGCCAGTTGGCTCGCCAAGTGGTCAAGCGGCTGGAGCCGCGCGAGCATCGTCGCGTCGTGCTCGGTGGCCAGCAGTTGGGTGATCGCGGTCTGTATGTCGTAGACCAGCGGCTGAAGCGAACTGGTGGTGGCCTGCACGGCGGCACGCGAGGACGCCTCGGCCCGGGTCTCAGCCGCCTTGAGTGCGGCATCGACCTGGTCCAGGATCGACCGGTAGGCCAGGCCGGTCTCGGTCCGGGCCAGCTGTTGGTGCAGTGTGGCCCCGGTGGGCGACGCGGAGTTGCCGGTGCCGTTCTGCGAGGTGTACACCAGCGCTGGAAGCCGGGTGTTGGCCAGGTGCCGGGCCTCCTCGTCTAGTGCCGCCACCTGCCGCAGGGCGTTGGCCTGAGCGCCGCGATAGCGCACCGCGACCGCGCTCGCGGCGACGAATCCGGCGGACGGCACGCAGAGCAGCACGTCCTGTATCAGGGAAGTCATCAGATCCTCACGGGCATCTGGGAGTCGGGGACGGGACACTCGGCGACGCGCAGCAGCGGCAGTACGGGATGCAGCATCATCGGCGCTGTGAAGGCCCGGCCGGTGCGTCCGGCGTTGCCGAGACGGGCCCAGCGCAGGTATCCGTCGGCCGAGGCCAGCACCGGCGGTACCTGGAGCGTTCCGCTGTCCTTGTGAACCGCCGGCGTCGGCCAGTCCGTCTCGTAACCCGACCCGGGCGGGAGGAACAGCACCCACTCACCGGGGTGGGCAAGGACGGCGCCCACGGGATGAGGACGGTAATGAGCAAGACGAGCGAGGGCCTGCCGGGCCTGTGGTTCGGGCAGAACCAAGGTGTCGAACAGGTCGCCGACCGGCACATCGACAGGTAGTGAGGCCAGACAGGCGGCCGGGAGCACGCTGGCCAGCGTGGGGTGCGATGCCACGGGCATCTTCCGGCTCGGCAGTGAGACACCGTTCTCCCGGCTGACCATGCCGGCGATCTGCGGGTCTTCGACCGGCCCGAAGTCCTTGATGCGCGCGCGAGTCATGTTTTCGTTTCGGGGAAGGCCCGGAAGGTCCGGGCGTACGGGGATGGTGTGGCGCAGGAAGGGTCGGCCGCGCTCGCCAGACCGCTGGAAGGAGAAGCGGGTCTCCCCCACACGCGGCGGGAGCACGGACTTGGGCCCGTCCACTCAGCATCGGCAGGCTCAAGAACCGGGCGGGACGAGGCCCGCAGGGGGAGCAGGCCAGTCCCTGCGACTGGTTAGCGGGCCCGCCATGCGGAGAGGACGGGCGGCGGTTGGATCAGGAGCCGGAGCATGAAAGCGGAAGTCCTTCCGAGAGGAGTGATTTCACGTGACCGGATGACGGAGGCACAGGACTTCCCCGGCGGGCGAAGCCGTGTCGATCGGGTCGCTCAGAAGGAAGCCCTGTACGGATCGTGGTCACAGAGTGACCGTCTCGCGAGCCTGGGCGCCCCACCAGGGGAAACCGGAGGGGGAAAAAATCTGTCAAGGGGGAAACAGGAGGGGGAAGTTGCAGCCATGATTGGCACACACACGACGACAAGGTCACGCTCATGGCAACAGACCCGTTCGCGGAACTGCTGATCCAGCTCCGGAAGGAAGCAGACCGGACGCAAGAGCAGCAGGCCGACGCGATCAACGCTGCCTCAGGCAGTGAAACCGTGACTCGACGTGAGATCAACCGCTACGAGAAGTCCGAGAACATCCCTACGAACCGCACACTCGCCCACATCGCAGTGGCCTCCGGCGTCCCCTTCGAAGAACTACGGCGCGAGGCCAAGGCCGCCCGCGCCCGGCGTAGACAGGGCGCTCACGGCGAAGAGAAGAACCAAGACGGCACGAAACGCCACCCCCTGCTTGAAGGTGCCGTGGGCGCTGCGGTCACAGCCGAGTCGCACTGGGACAGCCCGGTGGACATCACATCGGCCCTCGACGTGCTGCTGGCATCGAATACAGCGTCGGCCGCCCTTCAGGCATCTGACGACATACTTCTGCGCATCATCGAGGAGTACGAGTCCGACGGCCCCACGGGTCCCTCCCGGCTCGCGGCGGAGACACGCCGGCTCCGCTCCCGTCTGCACAATCTCATGCAAGGGCACCAACCGCCTTCCCACCGTGCCGAGTTGTTCCGGATCGCCTCACGCACATCGGCGGTCCTGGGTTACATGGCCGTCAACGCCGGACACCACAACCTCACCACGGCCTACTGCACCGAAGCCGTCGCCCTGGCGACGGACATCGGTGATCTCGAAACGGTCATGTGGGCCCATGGCACGCTGTCACTGTCGGCTTACTACCGAGGCAACCTCGCGCAGGCAGTTCGCTGGGCCAGCGCGGGGATCGACCTTGCTCCCGACCATCCGCAGGCGATCCGCTTGCAGGTCAATGGACTAGCCCGCGCACTCGCCCGCCAAGGCGACCGTCCTGGCACCCTCAAAGCGATCTTGGCGGCCGAAGACCTCACCGCCCGACACGACGTCAGCTCCGCTCTCACTCCATGCATCTCTCTGGAGCCCTACGGTCTTCCCCGCACTCTGGCAAACGCGATCACTGGCCACGTCGCACTCGGTGACACCGCTGACGTCCTGCGCTACGAGAACGAGATCAGCGGGCACGTCGCCACGTCCGACTCGGATTGGACCCGCTCCCTTGTGGCACTCGACGTCGCAACTGTCCTCGTCTCCGGCCGTAGTGCGGATGTCGAGCAGGCGATGCTCCTGGGGCGCCAGGTCCTGGACGACGCGCACCAAGGCCCCCTGATCCTTTCAGTCGTCCAGCGTGCCCATGCCCTGCACCGCAGTGCCAAGAGCTGGAAAGGGACTGCGGCCGTACGCGAGTACGGCGAGGCCCTACGGGCGTGGTCAGACACCCCTCGCGTACGTCAGCTGACCGAATCTGTCACGATGTCCGCATCAGGAGATGCCTCAGGAAGGACGTCGCCAACGGGATGGCTCCGCTGATATCGCACCCGGACGCGTTCCCCGCCACTCCTCCTCCGGACCTCGATGATCCTGCGGTCATCGCTGCCCACGAGTGGCAGGCTTTCGATGAACTAGTCCAGATGCAAGACCACTGGCAGCGCCCAGGATGGGCTGCGGAGACCCGGGCCTACTACTGGCTGATCACAATCCCCGACGACCACGCCTTCGTCGCCCACGCTCTGCGCAGCCAGGATCTCGTCCGCGATCTCGGAGTGTTCGATCTGATTGGCGCGGGAGACTTCCACCTCACGCTCGGACGCATCGGTCGCACGGATGAAGTCAATGACGACCAACTCAGGTTTCTCACCAAGGCTGTTCAGGCCGCCGCGCCGCACACGTTCAAACTCTCCGCTTTGCCCCTGACCGGATCCCGCGGAGCCCTCCGCTACAGCGTTGCTCCCTGGACTCCCGTTATCTCCCTCCACCAGCTCCTGGTTGAGACGGCGGCCAGTTGCGGCCTGCCCCCCATGAAGAGCACCAGCAGACTCAGACCACACATCGGGATCGGCTACTGCCACACGGCAGGTCCGGCCGGCCCCGTCCACGCAGCCGTGAAACCCCTCCGGTCGCTGCCGCCCACAGACCTACTGATCGATCGTATCGATCTTGTCGAAATGCGACGTGAGCGTGCTTCCTATAAGTGGCGGGTCGTCCAGACCGTTCGGCTGCCACGCGCCGATGGCGTGGCACTCGCCTAATCGGCACGAATCTACGCACGACTCCATGGTCGCTGAGGCGACGGACCGCCCTCGAACATGCGAGTGGAGCCACCTCAGGCCACCCGAAGTGAGGTCAACTGCTCTGCGGTAGCGAACCAGAGCTGCTGGGTAGGGTCGTGGTACACGGAGCTGGAGAGGTAGTCGCATGGCCAACGAGATTGTGATCGCGCAGACGACCGTCGACGACGAGGACCAGGCGAGGGCGCTGGCACGGGGTGCGGTTGAGAGCAAGTTGGCAGCGGGCGTTCACATCGACGCGCCGATCACCGCCGTCTACTGGTGGAAGAACGCGGTCGAGACGGTGCGGGAGTGGCGTATCTCGTACATGACGACGTCGGACCGTCTCGAGCAGTTGGAGGCATGGCTCTCCGAAAGGCACCCGTACGACGTCCCCCAGTGGATCACGCTGCCTGTGACCGGCGGGTCGGAGGCGTATCTGTCGTGGGTTGTTAAGGAAACAACAGGGGGCTGAGGGACGACGTGCCGCGTGACGGCGGTCGTTTTCTGAGCTTGCCGTGTACCGGACGAGGGGATCGGTTCAGGACGCGAACTGCCGCAAGTGGTGGGCGAGTTCCCGCTCACTGTCGGGGAGCCATGCGGCGATTTTCGCGGCGCGCTCCTTGCCCATGGTGTTGGGCTTGGCTTGTGACGCGGCCGTGAACTGGCGCGATACGTAGACGCCGTGCTCGACGTCGCCTCCGTTCAGCAGGGCCGAGGCAAGGTCGCCGAGGACGACGACGCCGCCGTCCGGTAGTTCGTCCCCGAGGCGGTCTACCGCGGTGTCGGCCGTGGCGGTGAGTTCGGGCCGCCTCAACTGCCCGTACACGGAAAGGGCCAACGAATCCATTCGGTACGGCGTCACGAAGTGGACCCATGCCTGTTCGCTGGTGTGATCCGCGAAGTCGTAAGCGAAGCGTGCTTGATCAAGCGCACGCAGCGCCCCCATCTCGTCGCCGACCGCGGCCGCTTCCTCCGCGTGCCTTCCGAGAACCCAGGCCGCGGCCGTGGCATTGCCGTGGCCGCGCACATCCCGGGATGCCTGGGACAGGAGTTCTAGCTTCCTCTTCGGTGTCGGAGCCCCGTAGCTGGCGTAGGTGAGGGCCAACGCTCTGAGGGGAGGATGCCCGGCCTTCGCCGCGCACTCGGTTGTGACGTCGTAGTAGGCACCAGCCTGGGCATAGTCGCCCAAGTCCCAGGAGACCCATCCGGCAAGGGCGGCGGTTTCCCCGGCTGCGACGGTGAGGGCCCGTTCGTGCTCGCCGGCGTGAGGCAGGGCTGCGGTGATCGCGTCAAGGTGCGACTCAACTGTGCTTTGCAGGCGGCGGGCACTGAGGTTGAGTTCTTGGACGTGCAGGTCGGCAGCACGGTTGATGAGCGCGAACGCGGCGGGTGTGTCGATGAGCGAGCCTTTGCTGAGAGCGAAGGCGAGCCGTCCCCAGGGCTCGGCAGCCGCGCTTACGCCGATGGCGGCGCTGCCCAGCAGCGTGCGGCGCTTCACGTCGTCCTGGTCCTCCTCTTCACGGACGTTCACCCTCCTCCGTCGGGCGCGGGCCGCCTTGGCCTCCCGCAGTAGTTCTTCGAAGGGGACGCCGGAAGCCACTGCGATGTGGGCGAGTGTGCGGTTCGTAGGGATGTTCTCAAACTTCTCATAACGGCTGATCTCCCGGCGGGTCAGGGTTACCCGGCCGGAGACCGCGTTGATCGCGTCTGCCTGCTGCTCTTTTGTCCGGCCTGCGTCCTTCCGGAGCCTGACCATCAGTTCGGCGAACGGATCTGTCATGAGTGTGACCTCTGTTGTGGGCGGAATTCAATCATGACCTCAATTCCCCCCAAGGTTTCCCCCCTTGACAGGTTTTTCCCCCTCTGGATTCCCCTGGTAGACGGCTTCGCAACACGGTGCGATGGGCCCATGACCACGTTCCTTAAGCCGAGCGACCGATGCCAGCCGGTGCTGCTCTGGGGCGAGATCAAGTTAGGCGGCCATCTCCTGCCGAATCCGGTCCAGGGCATGGTCTGCGACTTCCCTGATCTCCGGCAGCCGGTAGTCCGCCGCGCGCACGATACGTTGCAGCTGGTGGGGAAGTCGCTGGCGGACTGCTTCGTCGACAGCGGTGTGCAGGGACTGCGCGGCGCTGCCTGGATTGTCGGCGGCCAGCCGTACTTGAGCCACGGTGATGAGCTCGATCACGCGCCACTGCGGGGCGACGGTAGTCGTCGGTACAGGACTGCCCTGCTCGATCAACTGTATGGCCATGTCGGTCCTGTCGGTGGCCATCAGCCCTCGCAGGCGGATCTCGTGCAGGGCGTAGGGGTTGAACAACGACGTGTGTTCGGTCTCGTCGAGGAGCCGGTTCGTCTCCCACATCGCCTCGTCGAACAGGGGCTGGTTCTGGAGGGTGCCGGCCGCACGGGCGAGCAGCGGGAGTACGGCTGCTTTCGCCTCGTTGTGCGGTGCGATGGCAGCCGCGTGCTGGAGTCGGTCGACGGCGGCTCCGTGGAGGCGGGCCTTGCGCAGTTCGTTGCCGTGCATGCGCAACACGTAGGAGGTGAAGGGCGGTTCGCCGAAGTAGCGGGCGATGCCGATGCTCTTCGCGGTCCAGTGGGCGGCGGTGCTCAGTCGTTCCTCCGGCAGGACGTTGCCCAGGGCGACGCCGAGGCCGACACGGGCTCGGGCCAGGAGGTGCAGGACGTCGCGTTCCGTGTGCCCGTCCTCCATGCGGGCTTCGAGCCGGGCGACCAGGGGCCACAACTCGGCGACGGCTTCGGAGGCATGTCCGGACTGGCGGGCGATCTCGGCGAGACGGACCGTGGACTCGCCGAACTGGAGCATGGCGCGGTGGTCTGTGTCGGCTGGATCGGTGACGCCGACGACGTGCGGAGGCAGATGAAGCGTCTCGGCGATGTGTCGGCGGGAGCCGATGTCTTCAAGGCTCCGTTTGCCGAGTTCGAGGAGCGAGATGTACGTCTTGTCGTAACCGAGGACCTGTCCGAGTTCGGTCTGGTTCATGCCATGCACGGTGCGGTGGAAGCGCAGGATGGCGCCGAGGTCGCGCGTGGCGAGGATCGCCTCGGCCTGCGGCGTGGCCCAGTGCCACAAGGTGTGTTGAGGGCGTCGTGCCATCATCGCGCCGTCCATCGCCCGTCACATCCGCGCGTACCAGGCGGCGATGGACTGCTTGTATCCGTCTGGCATGGTCAAGCCGGGCACTTCGTCGGCCGTGAACATGCCCAGTTGTTTGTGCTCGTGGCTCAGCACGGGGTCCATGTCCGGGGTGAGGACGATGCAGCCGTAGGTGACGATCACAACTCGCCGGTCCGGCATGGCCACGGGCAGAGGCTGGTAGATCCACGCGTCCAGGAGCGGACCGGCCTTCACCACCCAGCCGGTCTCCTCCTCGATCTCCCGCTCCACTGTGGACTCTGGTGTGGCATCGGAGAGTTCGAGTCGGCCTCCGGGCAGTTCCCACTCCTCGCGTTCGTTCTTCAGCAGCAGTACGCGTCGCCGACCGTCCACAGCGACGCCCTTGACGGAGACGGGCCAGGTGGGGGGCGTGTACGCCATCGCTCTCCTCGGATTGAGCGTGCGGCCGGGGGTGTTCGGAACGTAGCACGCGACCCGTGGCGCGAGATGGGCATGGGCGAATTGCCCGAGTCGACAATCTGTCGCTTTACCGCCGTACCAGCGGCGACGAACAGTGAAAGCACCGCAGCCCCGCTAAGGAGATCCAGGATGCACCGAGTTCATCAGCCGTACCCCGATGTCTTCGTGCGCAACCGTATTGACCTCCGGGTGCCGGGAGCGGAAGAAAGGATCGCGGGGCGGCTACGGGAAACGGGCTTGGTCACTGTCGACGGTCTTGCCTCACGCACTGCCGTGCTCGCCTTTGCCACCCGGATCATAAATGTAGTGCCGCACCGCGACAGTGGCCCGGACGGTCTCACCACAATCTGCGACACCCGACGCGACGCGCATCGGGCGGGCTTCGCGGGGTTCAGCAACGGCCCCCTCGATCCGCACACCGAACGCTCCGGTACACCCCATCCGCCCCGTCTGATGCTCCTTGTGTGCGGGCAAGTTGCCGCGACCGGTGGGGAATGCCTACTCACCGATGGGCAGGCCGTGCACTCCGACCTCTTCACCCGCCAACGACAGGCCGGCGTTGCCCTGGCGCAACCCCGCACCGCCTTCTTCGGCGCCGGAGACGGTCACGCCACACAGGTGTTTACCATCCACCCCGATCTGCGGGTGTCCGTTCGCCTTCGGTTCGACGGGCTGGCGCGCTGGAACCCGATAGTCCAGCCATACCTCCCGCAACTGCGGGCCGCAGCCATACGCCACCAGGTGCGCCTTCGCTTGGCTCCCGGCCAGGGCTACCTGTTGGATAACGAACGCTGGCTGCACGCGCGCAGTGCGTTCACCGGCGACCGGCTCTTCTGGCGTGCCCTTGGGCAGCCCCTGTTTCCCATGCCGCGGGGGTTCGTTCCTGCCCGCACTTCCGTCCCCGCACCCATGCTCTCGGAGGCAGGATGATGGCCGAACGAGGCATCACGTTTGCGACGGGTGCGATGACGTCCAGCGAGTCTGTCGCCCTCAGTTCCTCATCCGAGGGCCAGGCAGTCGAGTACAGCTTCAAGGTCGACTTCCTCCCGGCTGAGACTTGCGCCGGGCAGATGAGACACATCACCAGGGACCGGCTGGGCCAATGGAACCTGACGACGCTGACCGACGACGCCATGCTCGCCGTCTCCGAGTTGGTCACCAACGCCGTCAAACATGGCAAGGGAAGACCGGTCGAACTCAGGGTGCGGCTCCTCGACCATGAACTTCGCATCGAAGTAACAGACGGCACCCCGACTCCGGCGCGGCTTCGTTCAGCGGGCCCGGCCGACGAGAACGGCCGCGGCCTGTTGCTCGTCGCGGCCGTCGCGAAGGAGTGGGGCGTGAGCACCGACGGCACGATGACGTGGTGCTCGCTGACGATCCCCGACGAGGCGTCGTGATGGTCACAGCAACGGCTGACGTCGCCATGGGGTTGCCGAGCCCGCAAGCTTCCAACGATCGCGAGGCAACGGGCGTGGTCTTGTACGGCCTCCGACGCCTTTTCACGAGCGAGGTGAGCGACGAGCAGCTGTACAAGGACCTGGAATCCCTACCGCACGGAGCCTCGTCACTGATTTGTACCGACGGCATCTCGAACGTCCTCAACCAGCAAGCCGCCGAGGTAGCGGCTTGATAGACGGCCGTGCTGATGACCTGGCCGCTTCGAGCCGGGTTCATCGGGGCGGCACGCGGCCTGAGGTATGCGGCCCATAGCGCCTCGGGCCGGTGGCCGGGAACTGCCTCCGTGACATAGCTGCCTCAATCCGCTCCGCACGCAGGCACCCGGTCGTACCACCGTTCATAACTCGCATTCGACGAACAGGAGTTGGCATGAGCCCCAACATCAACCACACCACCACGGCGATCCCGGCGACCGCCTCGGACGGCTTCGACCTCGACGTGAGCCTGGTCGAGGTCGGCGACTTCGCCGGCCTGGTCAACCTGACGGACGACGGGTGCGGCGAGACCTGCGGCGCCTGCACCACCAACGTGGCCTGACCTAACGCGCACGGCACCCAGGCCGGTGTCTTCGTGACCCGCGGTGCGAAGGCGCCGGCCGTCCGTCTGGACCAGGAGATTGTGATGGCTTCGAGCACCACGTTCCGTGCCGGTACGACCGCGCTCGTCCGCGCGGTCGCTCGGCCGGAGCTTCCTGTCTCTCCGTGTCCCGACCTCAACGACCTTTCCCCATATGGAGAAGCGGCCCGGCTCGCATGGTTGCGGGAGGTGTGGTCCGACGAAGACGTTGCCGAGGCACTGGAGCACGCCAGTCCTGTCCTCGCCTCCCAGGTGCGTGCCCTGTGTTCCTCCAGCAGTCCGGCGGCGCGTGACGTGCGGCGCGCTGTCTCCTCCGTGGCGCGCTACGTGTTGCGTGCCGAGCAGCGGGCAACTCCATTCGGCCTGTTCGCCGGTGTGGCCTTGGCTGCCATCGGCTCACGAGCACGCTCGAAGTGGGGCTCGGACCATGTTGTCATCGGCCGGTCGAGCGCGGAGTGGCTGACGGCCGTTGTCGAACGACTGGAGTCGTGCCCCGAACTCCTGGCGCGCCTTGCGGTGGTCGTCAACAACACCGCGACGCGACGCGGTGACCGGCTGATCGTGCCGTACAAGGTCGACGCCCAAGGTGACCGGCGGCGTGCGGTTGAGGCATCCGTGGCCCTGACCGAACCGGTGCGGGTGGTCCTGGAGGCAGCCCGCGAGCCCATCTGTGCCGGAGCTCTTGCGGACAAGCTGGTTGCGGATTTCCCCGGAGCAGGCCCGGGAAAGGCGCGGCGGCTCGTGGAGGGGCTGATTCGGAACGAGGTCCTGATCACCAGCCTGCACGCACCAAGTACCGAGACCGACGCCCTGGACTACCTGTTGGCGCAGCTCGACGCCGTGGAAGCCGACGCCGTAACCCAGGTCGCCGATACGATCCGCGAACTCCGGGCTGTCCAGGCGGACTTGCGCGACTGCGGCTCTCGCAGCGGCAGGGGCCGCGCCGCCGCGCGGATGCGGGCTCTGGTCTCAGGGCTGCGCCGCCATCCCCTCGCCCTGGACTTGTGTCTGGACGCCGAGGTGGAGCTGCCGCAAGAGGCTGCGCGCGAGGTCGAGCGGGCAGTCGGCGTGCTGGCCCGGGTCAGCGCCCTCCCGTACGGGACCGCGGCGTGGAAGGCGTACCAGCGGCGGTTCTACGAGCGGTACGGCATCGGCACGATGGTGCCGCTCACCGAAGTCGTCGCCGACAGCGGCACGGGTTTCCCCGACGGGTATCCCGGTGCTCCCTCCGACGGGCGGCGCTCCCGCCTTTCTGCACGTGATGACACCTTGGTGCGGCTGGCGCAGGCGGCCGTCCTCGACGGCCGCGACGAAGTGGTTCTCACCGATGAACTGATCGCGGCGATGGATCTGGGACCCGAGAGCCCCAGGGTGCCGCCCCACTTGGAGGTCGGGGTCCGGGTACACGCGGCCAGCACCGAGGAACTGCAGCGCGGGCGGTTCCGGCTGGAGGTCGCGAGCGTGTCTCGCGGCATCGGGGTCACCACCGGCCGGTTCCTCGGCGTGTTGGCGCCCGAGGACCGCGGGCGCCTGTCGGCGGAACTGGCTGACCTCCGGACCGCAGACGACGGCACTGTCCCCGCCCAGTTGTCGTTCCCGCCGATGCTGCCCACGAGCGCCCACGTCACCCGCGCTCCGCAGGTCCTGTCCACCGTGATCAGCGTCCAGGAGCACCGTTCCACCAGCAGCGACGTCCTCACGCCCGACGACCTGGCAGTGGCCTGCGACGGTCGCCGCATGTATCTGGCCGCGCCCGTGCGCGGGCAGCGGATCGAGGCCGTGGGGATGCACGCGCTGAATCTCAAGGAGCACACCCCGCCGCTGGTCCGGTTCCTCACCGAGCTCTCGCGCGCCCAGTGCGCGCAGGTCACCCTGTTCAACTGGGGCGCCGCGACCGCGATGCCATTCCTGCCCCGGCTGCGCTACGGCCGCACTATCCTCGCCCCCGCACGGTGGCGGCTGGAAGGGTCCGAACTCCCCGGCCGCGACCGTCCCCAGGTCCGGTGGGACACCGCTCTTGAGGAGTGGCGGACCCGATGGAGGATGCCTCAGCGGGTCGCCCTGGCCGAGGAGGACCGTCGTCTGCTCCTCGACCTCGACCAGGCCGCCCACCGGACCCTGCTGCGCCAGCATCTCGACCGCGCCCGCCTCGCCGTCCTCGTTGAGGGGCCGGCCGCCGACGCCTACGGCTGGTGCGAGGGCCGCGCGCACGAGGTCGTCGTCCCCCTCAGGGCCGCACGGCCCCCGGCATGGCCGCTCCTGCCGACCCCCGCACCGGCCCGCATGTTCTCTCCAGCGCAGATCCAGACGCCCGGCGTCTCGTCCCTGCTGCTGGCCACCCTGTACGGCGACCGCCGTCGTCAAGACACCGTCCTCGCCCAGCACATCCCCGACCTGCTGGACCAACTAGGCAGGCCACCATGGTGGTTCATCCGCTTCCGCGACCCCGACCACCATCTCCGGGTACGCATCGCCCTGTCCGATCCCGAAGCTTTTGCCGAGACCGCCCACATCGTCGGCACCTGGGCCAACGAACTGCGCACCGCCGGGCTGCTGTCGGACATGTGCTTCCCCACCTCCTACCGGGAGATGGGCCGTTGGGGCTCCGGCACTGCCTGGGACGCCGCTGAGAATGTGTTCCGCGCTGACTCGCGAGCCGTCGTCACCCAGCTCTCCCAACCCCGGCGACCGCATTCGCGTGCGCTGGTCGCCGCGCATACCATTGCCATCGCCATCGCGTTCCTCGGCAGTACCGAGGCCGCCATGAGCTGGCTGATCGACCACATTCCGCCCAACGCGCCCGCACCAGTGGCGCGTCCACAGTTCACCGAGACCGTAAGGCTGGCCGACCCGTCCGGCGACTGGGCGGCACTGCGCGACGTTCCCGGTGGCGAGGCCATCGTGGAGGCGTGGGCGGACCGGGACGCGGCGCTCGTCGCCTACCGCCCCCACCTCCCTGGCCCCGCAACCCAGGGCATCCGCCTGGACGACGTTCTCTCCTCGCTCCTGCACGTCCACTTCGTACGGCACCTGGCAGTGGACTTCCCTGAGGAAGCGATCTGCCTGTATCTCACCCGTGCCGTTGCCCTGGCCTGGATGTCCCGGAGGACACGGTGACCCAACCGTTTGCGCCCCTCGCGCTCAAGTTGGCGGACGCCGTCGCCGACCTCCTGGCCGACCCCGCCACAGCCCCAGTGAGTCCCCGCACGACCACCACCGAACGGCAGCAACTCGCCTACGGGCCGCTGGGAATCGCGCTGCTGCACATCGAACGGGCCGCGCGTGGCCTCGGGCCATGGCAACGCGCCCACGACTGGCTCACGGCAGCTACTCGGCAACCGTTCACCAGCGGTCCGGACAGCCACCCGTTCTACGGTGCCCCCGCCCTCGCCCACACCGTGGCCTGCGCGGCCGACCACCTACCCGGTACCTACCAGCGGGCACTGGACACCCTCGACGCGCAGATCGCCACCGACCTCCGCACACGCCTTGACGCCGCGCACCGCCGAATCGACGCCGGCCACCTGCCACACCTGGCGGAGTTCGATGCGATCCGTGGACTCACCGGCTACGGGGCCTACCTGCTGCGCCGGGACCCGTCCAGCTCCGACCTGCACGCGGTCCTCGGCTACTGCGTACGCCTCACCGAACCGCTCAGCTCCGGCGGCGAGATTCTGCCCGGGTGGTGGACGGCCACCGGGCCATCTGGCCGACTGGACGAGCGGTTCTCTGGCGGGCACGCCAACAGCGGTCTCGCGCACGGAATCGGCGGGGTGCTCGCGCTGCTGGCGCTCGCCGTCCGATACGGTGCCGCGCCCGCCGGACACCACGACGCCATGCGCACCATCCTGGCGTGGCTGGACTGCTGGCAGGAGAAGACCGACCTCGGCGTCGCCTGGCCGTACTGGGTCATGCGCGCCGAACTCGCGGACGGGCACCTCATCCCGTCTGTACCGCGCCGCCCGTCATGGTGCTACGGCACCGCCGGCCTCGCCCGCGCCCAGCAGCTCGCCGCTCTGGCCCTCGGTGACACGACCCGCCAAGTCGAGGCGGAGAGCGCGCTCGTGGCAGCCCTCACCGAGCGCACACAGCTCGCGGCCACCACCGACAACGGCCTGTGCCACGGCTTCGCCGGTCTTGCCCACATCGCCGCCCGCACCAGCACGGACGCGTACCCCACGACCGTCGGCCAGCTCCAGGCGACGATCCCGGCGCTCCTGGCCGCGGTGTGCCCGCCGGGTACCGATCCGGCAATCGCAGCCGCGGCCCTGGTGCGGGATGAGGAAGCCGGGCCCGGGTTCCTCAACGGTGCCGCCGGCATAGCCCTCGCGCTCCTCGCCCCCGCGACCACCACGCCACCCTTATCCGCCTGGGATTCCTGCCTCGTCATCGCCTGACCCTGATCGAAGGACCGCCGCCATGCCCCCGGACTGCTGGCACCAGCACAACATCACCTTCGCCGACCGCGCGACCGCCCAGCGCGCCATCGCCGAACGCCTCGGCCCCACCCTGCTCGCAGCTGAGGAAGAGGGCCAGCTCACCGGCTGGTGGTTCATGAACAAGCAGCCCTGGCCCCTGCGCTACCGCGCTGCGACACCGTCCCCCCTGGTCGAGTCATTGTTGAGCGAGCTTGTCGTCGACGGCACGGTTCGGTCGTGGACGTACGGCATCTACGAGCCGGAGACCACCGCCTTCGGCGGCACGGCGGCCATGGAAGCTGCCCACGACCTGTTCCACGAGGACAGTCGGCACCTGCTCACCTATCAACCCGGCCCCGACCGACTGGGGCGTCGGGAGACCGCCGTCCTCCTCTTCAGCTCGCTGATGCGGGCCGCCAAGCTCGACTGGTTCGAGCAAGGCGACGTGTGGGCGAAAGCCGCCCTGCTGCGCCCGGCAGCCGAGGCTCTCACCCCGGGGCGGACTGCCGCCCTGATACCGGCCATGCGCACGCTGATGACTGTCGACGCGCGCAGTCTTGGCCGAACGGACGGCCCGCTCGACGGGCACGCCGAGTGGGTGGCCGCCTTCGAGCAGGCCGGTGCCACGCTCGCCCACCTCGCCGCTGAGGGCGGACTCTCGCGCGGACTGCGAGCCGTCATCGCCCACCACGTGATCTTCCACGCCAACCGCGCAGGTCTCCGCCCGGACGACCAAAGCGCCCTGTTCAACACCGCACGAGAGGCAGTCATGGGATCGAGTGACAACACCGCGTCGCCCGCCGAGGGCACGTCGGACACCACTAGCGTCAGGACGGTGAACACCGACACGATCGCCACCCCCGGGGCCGAGGCCGAACGACTCCGCAACGCCCTGGTCGACCAGATCCGCGAAGCCGGATACGCCCGCACGCCCGCCGTCGAGACCACTCTGCGCACCGTGCCCCGCCACCTGTTCGTGCCCGACGCCCCGCTCGCAGACGCGTACGCCAACGTGCCGGTCAACATCAAGTACGACACCGACGGCACGTCGATCTCCTGCGCCTCCCAGCCCGCAATCGTCGCCCTCATGCTCGACCAGCTGGAGGCCAGGCCCGGCGAACGCATCCTCGAACTCGGCGCCGGCACCGGCTACAACGCCGCCCTCCTCGCCCACCTGGTCGGCGAGAGCGGTCACGTGACCACGATCGACGTCGACGACGACCTCGTGGAAGGAGCCCGCGCCCACCTCGACGCGGCAGGGTGCACCAACGTCGAGGCGCTGACCCGGGACGGCGCCGTCGGCCACGCGGAGGGCGCCCCGTACGACCGGATCATCGCCACCGTCGGCGCGCACGGCGTTCCCCACGCCTGGCTCGACCAACTCGCCCCCGGCGGACGGCTCGTCGTTCCCCAGCGACTCAAAGGCAGCGTGTCCCGCTCCATCGCCTACGAGCAGCGCGACGGCCGCTGGACCAGCATCGGCAGCAGGATGAACACCTTCATGCCGCTGCGACGCGGTATCGCCGACGACGACCGCCGCGTCGTCCCGCTCAGCAGGGACGGAGCCGTACGGCTCCAGGCCCCTGCCGGGCAGCCCATCGACGCCGACGCCCTGGCTGGTGTGCTGGAGCAGCCGCGCACCGAGGAATGGACCGGCATGACGGTCCGCGCCATGGAGTCACCGGAGTGGATGGAACTGTTCGTCTCCTGCACCGTGCCCAGCGGCCTGATCCGCATGCTGTTCCCACAGGACGCCAAGGGCACGCTGCTCACCGAGGACCCCTACCCGTCCTCCACCGCGGCCGTCGACAAGGGCGCCGTCACCTACCTCGCCCGCCGCCTCTCGGAGCAGAAGACCCCCGAGGGCGGCAAGCTCTGGGAGTTCGGCGTCATCGGCCACGGGCCCGGCAGCGACGAACTGGCCGCGAAGGTCGCCGAGGCGATCCGCACCTGGGACCGCACCTACCGGGGCCGCGAAGCCTCCTTCGCCATCGAGCCTCTCGACGCACCTGCGATCGAGGAGCAGCCCGGCCTCTTCTCTCTCGACACGCCGCTGAACCGCATCGTCGTCGACTGGCGCTGACGCCGGCCCGGACGTGAAGGGGGTGGAGCCCGTGGGCGTTGCCGACGGGCTCCACCAGCCCCTACCCATACCGTCACTCCCAGGGGGCCCCATGGACCCGCACGGCCCGATAGCAAGGCGCTTCCCGCTCGTTGCCCGATTCCGGCCCGCCTGCCTCCCACTGCCCGACCGGGTACAGGCACTCGTCGACCTCGCCGACCGGGCGGAACAGCAACGCGAACAAGGGCTGGCCTCCACGGTTTTCAACCAGTCCGCGCTCCTGGCCTCCGACCTCGGACTTCCCGACCTCGCCCGGTCGATGTGCCACCGCCACGCCAACGCCTACCTGCGGGCCTGCCCCCTGTCAGCGACGAGCACCATCCGTGGCCTGGAACCCCTGGTCAACCTTGCCCGTTTGCAGATCCGCGCCGGCAACACCGACGACGGCCGCCGTCGGCTCCTGGACCTGTACGAAGCCGTCGGCACCGGAGACGAGGTCACGTTTGAAGGGATCACGGTGCCTGCCGACCTCACCCGCACCCAGCAGGACCGGCACGACGTCCGAGCGTGGCTGTGGCGCGTCTTGCTCGCCGACGGCACGCGCACCCTCACCACCACGGGCCGCTGGCGTGAGGCCCTGACTCACATCGAAGAGCACCGGGGCGTCGGCACACGCATGCTGGACGGACGCCAAGTCGCCGTCGTCGCGGCCCTTACCGTCGGTGACACAAAGCGGGCTACGGACCTGCTCACCACGACAGCGCCGGGTGACCCGTGGGAGCAGGCCGTCACTGAATGCCTGACCGCGCTGTGCTGCCGCGACGCAGGACGGGATGTCAATGCCAGCCTCGCTGGTCTCGTGAACATGTACCTAGGGCACGCTGCCAAGCCAGGGCTGACCGTCTTCGACATCCGTCTCGGCCTCACAGTCCTTGATGCGGTCGGGTCTACCGATCAACCTGGGGCCGGCCTCCTCGTCGATGATCTGGCCCGACGAACTACGGAAGCCCGCAACGGGTATGCGGCCCGCGAGGTCCTGGCACACCCTCTGTTCCTCGCGTTCGCCACCGATAGCCAGGCACGAGACTGCAAGGACTTGGTTCGGGCCTGTGCGCTCGGCGCGAGGACGCTGTCAGAAGAAGCGTATCGAGACCTTGCCACGGCTCTGAACCGCAGTGAAACGGTGCTCAACTCCTCAGTTGAACAGGAGCACCAAGCCCTCGCGGCAGACTAGGCTGCTGGGCCGGTCAGCCCAGCTTCTCGTGAGCCGCGTTGAGGAAGGTGTTTATGAGTCCGCGCAGGTGGTCCCGCGCGGCTTCAGCTCGGCCGAGGTCCTCCCACAGGACATGGTCCATCGCGCTCGCGTAGTCCCAGGCGAGCTGGTGGAGCCGCGGGCCGATGAGGACAAGGATCATCCGCTCGCAGACCCAGAGGTGCTCGATGAGAGCCCGTTCGGCGGCGAGCCACTCAGGTGTACGGCCGGAGAACCACTCGGGCGCCTCGTAGCGTTCCTCGGCGAGACGTATGCCTTGCTGCGTGAGCTGGATGAACTCGCCTTGCCGCCGTGACCGAGGGATCGAGTCTCCGCCGGTATCAATATGCGATGCTGCCGCTCGCCCAGGTGCGGCAAAACCGCCCGAAATTGACTGCCGGTACGGTCTGTTGCTCTTTAGGTGTGCTCATGCTTGGCCAGCGAGCCAGCGAGCCAGCGAGCCAGCGAGCCAGCGAGCCAGCGAGCCAGCGAGCCAGCGAGCCAGCGACCACCGGAAAGCGACGTGCTATTGATTTTCACCCGTTTAGGGAACCGTCCGATGGGCACCGCCCTTCACGGAGGAAGCGATAGCTGACCAGGTTTTGCGACTTAATCAAGGGGAAGATCCGCTCACGGCAGACGAGAAAGCCCTTCGAAAGACTGGAATCGGATCTAAGGCTATGTCAACCTACAACACCTCAGGAAGGTCACGCTGTCGGCAGATCAGCGGGCCACCGGAGGTTTGAGGGGATCGCCGCAGGGCGTCTTGGCCGGTGAACGACGAGGATTGCTGCCAGCTTCGAGCGGAACATAGACGACGATTGCCGGTTGGCCAAACCGGCGATTCTGGAGACCGTTGAGGGTGTCCGCATTCGACTGCCCTGCGAGGTGCAGTCGTTACGTTCAGGGTTTCGCCGGTCAGCCTGACTCGGTTACCTGAGTCCCAGGTGATGGATCGGATGAATGCGGCACTCGACTCGAACCCAAGGATTTCCCGTTGCCCCGTCCACCCGCCCTGAAACTAGCCGAGGTCTTGGCAGAGATCCGCATGAGCCCATCGGCTTTCTACCGTCTGCGTGCCCGCGGTCAGGCGCCACGAATGATCAAGCTTCCGAATGGAGAACTGCGCTGCCGTCGTGACGACTTGGACGCTTGGTGGGAAGTGTGCGAAAGGGAAACGCCTGAATGGTATTGAGCTACAAGGTCAGGTTCTGGGAGATACGCGAACGGGCTGACCGCGCCAAGGCGTTCGAGGTGCGCTGGACGGTCAATGGCCGCGAAAAGTCTGAATCCTTCCTGACCAAGGGCCTCGCGGAGAGCCGCAAAGCGAAGCTCATTACCGCCGCGCGCGACGGTGAGCCGTTCGACCCGAAGACGGGACTGCCGACGTCGGAGCTGCGCGCGCTGCGCCAGCGGACCACGTGGTATGAGGTGGCCCGGGAGTACATGGACGCTCGCTGGGAGCGCACTCCAGGAAACACCCGACGCACGCTGGCCGAGGCGCTGGCCACGATCACGGTTGCCTTTGTGGACACGGGGGCCGTGTATCACGACTCCCGTGTGCTGCGCAGGGCGGTTTACTCGTGGGCGTTCAACAAGAAGGCTTGGATGAACCAGCCCCGCGAGGAGTGGCGGGCAGCCCTGGAGTGGTTGGAGCACAGGTCGCTACCCGTCGCGGAACTCGACGACCCTGTGGTGCTGCGCCGGGGGCTGGACTCGCTGTGCAGGAAGCTCGACGGCACCGTCTCGGCGGCCAAGACGACCAAGCGCAAGAGAGCCGCTGTCAACGAGGTCTTCGCTGATGCGGTGGAGCGAGGCTACTTCACCCACAACCCGCTCATCGGCCTACGGTGGACTGCTCCAGCAGTGGATGACGAAGTCGACCCCGACTGCGTGCCAAATCCCGTACAGGTGAGGCGGTTGCTGGAAGCGGTGCGGCAGCTTCCGGGACGTGGCCCCCATCTCTACGCCTTCTTCGGCTGCATGTACTACGCCGGGATGCGCCCGGCAGAGGTCATCAACCTCAGGAAGTCCCAGTGCCGACTTCCCCGAACCGGCTGGGGGCTGCTCAATCTCAAAGGAGGCGTCGTCACCGCGGGAAAGGAATGGTCGGACGACGGCGCTGTCCATGAAACACACTCGCTGAAGCGTCGCTCCGCCAAGACCACTCGTCCTGTTCCCATCCCGCCGGTGCTCGTGCGGATGCTCATTGAGCACATCGCCCGATTCGGGGTAGCCCCGGACGGCCGGATCTTCCAGAACGCCGCCGGCAACTACATCGACGCCTCTGCCTACGGCATCACCTGGGGGCGTGCGAGGGAGGCCACTCTCACCATGGACGAACACATGTTGAACCTGGCGAAGCGCCCATACGACCTGCGTCACGCTGGTATTTCCTTTTGGCTGGCCTCGGGCGTGGACCCGGCCGAGTGCGCGCGCAGGGCCGGGCAGAGCATCCAGGTGCTCTTCCAGTACTACGCGAAGTTCCTGGCCGGAACGCGTGACCGTGCCAACCAGCTGATCGAGGACTCCATGAACCGTTGGGAGGAGTCTCCAGCGTCGGAAGAGGCCGAGTTATCCGTGAGTTGGCCCGGAAATACCCCGGACCAGCTGGTCAGCGATGGGATGGCGGTGGGGCAAAGTGGGAGTAAGGAAGCATTTCGCCTTGCTGTCTGAGTGATGGCTCGGAAGGGTGCCTGATGGGAGTTTTCCCAGGTCAGGCACCCTTTCGTTTGCCTTTAGAAGAAGCCCAGCTTCTTCGGCGAGTACGACACGAGCAGGTTCTTGGTCTGCTGGTAGTGGTCCAGCATCATCTTGTGGTTCTCACGCCCGATGCCGGACTGCTTGTAGCCACCGAACGCCGCGTGCGCGGGGTACGCGTGGTAGCAGTTCGTCCACACCCGGCCCGCCTGGATCGCCCGGCCCGCGCGGTACGCCGTGTTGATGTCCCGGGTCCACACACCGGCGCCGAGGCCGTACAGCGTGTCGTTGGCGACCTTGATCGCGTCGTCGAAGTCGTCGAACGACGTCACCGAGACCACCGGGCCGAAGATCTCCTCCTGGAAGATCCGCATCCGGTTGTCGCCCTCGAAGATCGTCGGCTGGACGTAGTAACCGCCCTTCAGCTCACCGTCGTAGTCGAGGCGTTCGCCGCCCGTGAGGATCTTCGCGCCTTCCTGCCGGCCGATGTCCAGGTAGGAGAGGATCTTCTCCAACTGGTCGTTGGACGCCTGCGCGCCGATCATCGTGTCCGTGTCGAGCGGGTGGCCCGGCTTGATCAACTCGGTGCGGGCGACGGCCGCTTGGAGGAAGTCCGCGTAGTGGCCGCGCTGGATGAGCGCCCGGGACGGGCAGGTGCACACCTCGCCCTGGTTGAGCGCGAACATCGTGAAGCCTTCGAGCGCCTTGTCGAGGAAGTCGTCGTTCGCCGACGACACGTCGTCGAAGAAGATGTTCGGCGACTTGCCGCCGAGTTCGAGCGTGACCGGCTTGATGTTCTCGGAGGCGTACTGCATGATCAGCCGCCCCGTCGTGGTCTCGCCGGTGAAGGCGACCTTCGCCACGCGCGGGCTGGACGCGAGCGGCTTGCCCGCCTCGACGCCGAAGCCGTTGACGATGTTCACCACGCCCGGCGGCAGCAGGTCCGCGATCAGGCTCATCCAGTAGTGGATGGACGCCGGGGTCTGCTCGGCCGGCTTGATGACGACGGCGTTGCCCGCCGCGAGCGCCGGCGCCAGCTTCCAGGTCGCCATCAGGATCGGGAAGTTCCACGGGATGATCTGCGCGACGACTCCGAGCGGCTCGTGGAAGTGGTACGCCACCGTGTCGTCGTCGACCTCGCCCAGCGAACCCTCCTGCGCGCGGATCGCCCCCGCGAAGTAGCGGAAGTGGTCGATGGCCAGCGGGATGTCGGCGGCGAGCGTCTCGCGGACCGGCTTGCCGTTCTCCCAGCTCTCCGCGACCGCGAGCGGTTCGAGCATCGCCTCCATCCGGTCGGCGATCTTGAGCAGGATGTCGGAACGCTCGGTCACCGACGTCCGGCCCCAGCCCGGCGCCGCCGCGTGCGCCGCGTCCAGCGCCCGCTCCACGTCCTCCGCGGTACCGCGCGCGATCTCCGTGAACGGCTGCCCGTTCACCGGTGACGGGTTCTCGAAGTACTGCCCGCGGGCCGGCGGCACGTACTCGCCGCCGATGAAGTGGTCGTAGCGCGCCTGGTAGGAGACGATCGCGCCCTCGGTGCCGGGTGCCGCGTAACGGGTCATCCTGGTCTGCCTCCCGGAACAGCGCTGCCCGCCGTTGGGCAGCTCTCGGCGCGAGGCTAGGGAGCGGGAGGTTGCATGTACGTTGCGCGGGGGCGGAGGTGTGCCGGGATCGGGGTGTGGGCGGTCCAAGTGACCTGTACCGAGGGCGAGTTACGTCAGTGATGTGCCCGGCGTGACCACTTGGCCGGTGCCGCCAGCTCGAACTCCAGCGCGACGAGTCGCGAACGCACCGGTGCGGTCGGGCGTATCGCCGCCAGCGCCCGCCAGACGTCGAGGTCGTCCTCGCCCCACGGCGCGTGCGCCCAGTCCGCCAGCAGGTCGGGGTCGCGGCGGGCGATCAGCGCCGTACGGAGGCCGTCCGCGAGGCGGGTCCTGAGCCGGACCACCGCCGGCGCCTGCGAACCGGGCAGCAACGGTCCCGTGTACGCCGTCGCCGCCCCCGTCACCGAGCCCACTTCCAACCGCCGCTCGACGATCGCCACATCGGACTCGACCGGCGACGTGAGCCGGTAAGGACGCGAGGCGAGCAGGCCCGGCCCCAACAGCCTGCGCAGTCGCGCCAGTTCGGCCCGCAACGTCACCGGCGGCACCGACTCGTCCTCGTACAGCGCGCACAGCAGCTCGTCCCCGGTCAGCCCCTCGGGATGCCGGGCCAGCAGCACCAGGATCTCGCTGTGCCGGCGGCTCAGCCTCATCTTGCGCCCGTGGACGCACAGTTGGGCCTCGTCCCGGCCCAGTGCGGTCAGTTCGGGTCCGTCGACGGAGGTCTGCTCCGGGGCCAGCAGCGCCAGTTGGGACTCGGCCGCCCGCGCCACCGCCTGCACGAAGCCCAGGCTGTGCGGATGCGCCAGCCCGTTCCCGCCCGTGATGTCCACGGCGCCGAGCACCCGCCCCGTGCGCGGATCGTGCACCGGAGCCGCCGCGCACGTCCACGGCTGCACCCGCCGGATGAAGTGCTCGGCCGCGAACACCTGCACCGGCCGGTCCACGGCGACCGCCGTACCCGGCGCGTTCGTCCCGACCGCGCTCTCCGACCAGCGCGCACCCGGCACGAAGTTCATCCGGCCCGCCTTCCGCCGGGTCGCCGGATCACCCTCGACCCACAGCAGCCGGCCCTGCGCGTCGCACACCGCCAGCAGATGCTCGCCGTCCGCGGCGAACGTGCCCACCAACTCCCGTATCAGCGGCATCACCCGCGCCAGCGGATGCTCCGCGCGATAGACACCCAGGTCACCGTCCGTCAGCTCCACGCTCGCCGTGCCCTCGGGACCGACGCCGGCCCGCGCGGAACGCCGCCAGGAGTCGGCCACCACCGACCGCACCGGCTGCGGCACCGTGCCCGCCACCGCGAACGTTTCGTGCGCCCGCCGCAGCACCCGCACCCGCTCGGCAGGGTCGGCCCCCGGCTCCAGGGCCACCCATGGATCGGTCAACTCGGCCTCCCCTGAAGTCGATACAAGCGGCGATACTGCGGAGATACGGCGACGACACGGCGCTGACACGACAGCGACACGGCACCGCAACGGATGCGGACATCGTTACTCCGCAGACGGATCCGGACAACCGTTTCGACCAGGGCCGACCCGAACGAACCGCATCGCGCACGCAACAGGCTCGGAACCGACCCGGATCCGCCTCCGCTCAGGCGGAATTGACCATCCTTATGTAACGCCTCCAATCCCAGTTCGGCCCCGGATCGGTGTGGTCGGTGCCCGGCACCTCGTAGTGTCCGATGATGTGCGCCCGGTCCTTGGGGAGCCCGTACTTCGTGCAGATCGCGGCCGTCAGCCTGGCCGACTGCTCGTACAACGCGTCGGTGAACCACGCGGGTTGATCCACCCAGCCCTCGTGCTCGATACCGATGCTGCGCGTGTTGTAGTCCCAGTTCCCCGCGTGCCAGGCGACATCGGCCTCCCGCACACACTGCGCCACATGCCCGTCGGCCGATCGTACGAGGTAGTGCGCGGACACCTTCTTCTTCGGATTCTGGAAGATGGACAGGGTTTTGGGATACGTCTCCTGCGTGACATGGATGATCACGTAGTCGAGGGGATAGGCGCTCGGGCGCTTGGACGCCGTGTAGTTGGACGTGCTCGCCGGCTGCCACTCGGCGGACGGATAGTCGACGGCCTGGGTCTGCGCGCCGGCCTGTGGGTCGGGAAGTAACGCATACGGTACGGCGGCCAGCGCGGCACCCTTGAGGATGCGCCGCCTGCTGGGAAGCGGTCTTGAGCGGTCCACTGCGGGTTGCCTTTCAGGGTGTTCAGGGTGTTCAGGGCGTTGGGGGCAGGGGTGTTCGGGGCGTTTCTGGGGTGAGCGGCGGGCTCACTGCTGGAGTGCCGCCGCGGTCTCACGCAGCCGCGCGTGCAGTCCGCGATGCGTCTCGCGCGCGGGCAGCCATTCCTTCCGGATCTTCGCCACGCAGGTGTAGTTGGTGTCGCACACGTTGGCCAACGGCGATTCGACCGCCTGGGTTGCGAATTGGTAGGCGTCCAGTTCGCTGAACCCGTAGTCGCGCACCAGCCAGCGCACCAGGTCGAGTTGGGAGATCCGGAACGCGTCCTCCAACGGGCGTGCCGAACCCGTCGAGATGATGTGCGTGTCCGACTCGATGCGGGGCCAGGGCGTGGCGACCCCTTTGAGCAGCTCCACGATCACCACGGTGTTCATCGCGCACTCGACGGCGACGCCGCAGGTCTCGCCCTCGCCCTGCCGTGCATGCCCGTCGCCGAGGCTGAGCAGCGCGCCCTCCACGTTCACCCCGAGGTAGCAGGTGACCCCGGCCCGCATCTCGGGCGTGTCCATGTTCCCGCCGTGCGCGTCTGGGACCAGCGCCGAACGCACCTCCAGGTTGGCGGGGGCCACGCCCACCGTGCCGTGCATCGGATCGAGGGGCAGCTCGACCTCGATGTCGCTGTCCCGCGCCCGGAACAACGCCGTACGCCGGGTCCGGTCCAACTGCCAGATCCAGACGGTCTCCGGAAGCGGCGGCTGTAGCGTCGCCGTGGTGTGGGTCGAGGTGAGCGCGCCGAAGAGCGGAACCGTGGTCGAGGCGGCCCAGTCCCGGGCGGGTTCGATGGACACGAAGTGCACGGCGACCGTGTCGCCCGGCTCCGCGCCCTCCACATGGAAGGGCCCGGTCTGCGGGTTGAGGAACGGGAACTCGCACACCTCGGACACCAGGTCCTTCTCGGACCGTACCCGTCCGGCGAAGCAGTCCTCCGTGTACAGGTCGAGGACCGTGCCGGGCGCGATGCGCGCCACGGGCGGGGCGCCGCCGAACGTCCAGGCGTACTCGCCCGGTTCGGGCCGCACCGTCAGGATCCGGGGGTCGTTCATGGCTGTACTGCTCCGTTCTGCGGATGACCGGTCGAGGCGGGTTCGTCGAGATGGACACGGGCGGTTTCGGCTATTCGCTCGGGGTGACGCCGTAGCAGGACGAGCAGGACTACGACCCCTGCCGCCATCCAGACGCCGACGACCGGTCCGGCGTAGGACACGGGCGTGGTCAGTTCGGTCACGAAGTCGAAGACCGGGATGCCTGCCGCGGTGAGGAGGGCGGGGACGAACGCGATGATCCCGAGGAGCGGGACCAGCAGGTGCCGTACCGGTTTGAGCAACTCGCGTCTGCGGCGCAGAAAGTAGCCCGCACAGGCCAGGTTCACGACGATGTAGACGCCGATGACGACGGTGACGATCACCGTGGCCAGGAGGAGGAACGCGGTCACCGGGTCGTAGCCGAAACCGAGGCCCAGTACGGCCCCCACCGCGACGACGGTCTGCACGGCGATGCCGGCGACGGGGGAGCGGTGGCGTGGGTGCAGTGTGGCCAGGACACGGGGGAGTACCCGGATACGGGCCAGGGCGAAGGCGGTGCGTGTCGAGACGGTGGCGCACGCGTTGGCGTTGGCGATCGTCGAGTTGACGACGGCCAGGAACACCAGCACCCAGAACAGTCCGAACGACGCGCGTGCCACCCCTTCCCAGGACGCGGCACCGGAGGCGCCGAATCCGCTGAAGCGGTCGGGCCCGAAGTACACCGTCATGGCGTAGGTCGTCAGCACGTAGAACAGGCCGATCCCGAGGGCCGCGCCGAGCACCGCGCGGTGCATCGTCCGGCGTGGGTCCCGCGTCTCCTCGGCGAGCGGTGCCGCGGCCTCGAACCCGGCGAACGCGAGGACCGTGTAGACCGAGCCGGCGAAGACCCCGCCTAGCCCCGAGTGGTCCTTGCCGGTGTGTGAAGTGCCGAACACCGAGAGCGTGTTGGCGCTGCCGGCCTTGCCGATCAGCCAGACGGCGAACACCAGGAAGACCAGGATCTCGAAGACCCCGAGGACCGTTCCGAAGCGCGCGGAGGCGCGCGCTCCGAACCAGCCCGCCGCCGCGATGATCGCGGCGCCCGCGAGCGCCCACGGCCACCACAGGTCCTCCGGATACGAGGCCCACTCCTGGTGCAGGGTGCCCGCCGTGGTGAACCCGAGTTGGAGGAGCAGCAGCGGTGGGACCAACGCCTCCACGAAGACGTATCCCCAGCCGACCAGGAAGCCGACGGCCGGATGCAGTCCCTGCGCCGCATAGGTGGCAACCGAACCGGCGGCGGGCAGCTCCCGCGCCAGCTCGGCCACGCAGGACGCGGTGAACAGACAGGCCACCAGCGCGATCAGCACGGACAGCGGCAGACTTCCGCCGGCGAAGGCCGCGCCCGACGGGATCGACGCGGCGACCGCGGCGGCCGGCGCCATCGCCGTGACGCTCTGGAAGAGAACCTCGCGCAGACCGACGGCATCCCGCCGCAGCACCCCCGCCCCCGCAGCCGTCTCCGGCCCTCGAACTGTCTCCCCCGACACGTGAATCCCCCCTTGTCCACCCGCATCCACACCCGCACCCGCGCACCGCCGTCACGACATGTCGGCTGTGCCTCGCGTGAATCACGGTACGGCGCTTGCGGGTTGGCCAGTAGGGCGTGCCGGGCTTCCGTGGACGATGGCGGAACTGTGGACAACCCGATCACTCGGACGGGTGAAGTCGGCCGTGTTTCAGGCCTGTTCGGCCAGGTTGTCCCCAGCCCGTTCGGCCACCGCCGCCGGGTCGTCGAGGACGGCCCGGACCACCGAGTGCGCGGCCCCCAGCAGCGGACCCTCGGGTCCCAGCCGCGAGACCGACACCGGACAGGCGGGCCCCGCCGTGCGTCGCGCCAACTCGGCCTCCAGGGACGGCAGTAGCCAGGGCGCGAGACCGGACAGCGCGCCGCCCAGCACCACCAGCTGCGGATCGAGCAGGTTGACCGCGCCGGTCAGCGCGATGCCGAACGCCGTACCGGCGTCGTACAGGGCACGTCGTACCGCCTCGTCGCCGTCGGCGGCGCGCGTCGCGAGCAGACCGACCCGGTCCGCGCCGGGCTCCAGACCGGCGGCGCGCAGCACCGCCTCCTCGCCCGCGTACTGTTCGAGGCAGCCACGCCCGCCGCACGCGCACTCCGGCCCGTCCGGACGTACCGGGACATGCCCCAACTCGCCCGCGAATCCCCGGGTTCCGCGCAGCAGCCCCCCGTCGACCACGACCGCGGCGCCGATGCCGATCTCGGCCGACACATGCAGGAAGTCGCGCGGAGTGGTCTGGCCCAGCCAGAGTTCGGCGAGCCCGCCGAAGTTGGCCTCGTTGTCCACAACCGGTGGGAGTTCGGCGGGCAGCAGGGCGCCGAGATCTATGTCGTGCCAGTCGAGGTTCGGTGCGCGCACGACCGTACGGCCGTCGCGGGCCACCAGACCGGGCACGGCGACCGCGAGCCCGGCCGGCCACAGACCCTCCGCGTCCGCCTCGGCGACGACCTGCCGTACCAGCGCGGTGAGTTCCGCGAGGACAGGCTCGGGGGCGCGGCCGCGGTTCACGCCGTGCCGTACGGCACGGGCCCGTATCTGGCCGCGCAGATCGACCGCGCAGGCCGCGAGATGGTCGACCCCGATCTCCGCGCCGATCCCGGCCGGACCGCGCCCGCTGACGGCGAGCGCCGATCCGGGCCGCCCCACCCGGCCGGGCCGCTCGGGGCCCAGCTCTTCGAGGAGCCCCGACCGGATCAGCTCGTCCACCAGCGTCGACACCGCCGCACGGGTCAGCCCGATGCGTGAGGCCACGCCGGCCCGCGAGAGCGGACCCTCGGCGCTCACCGTGTGCATCACGCGCGCGAGGTTGCGCCGGCGCATGCCCTGCTGGGTGTCGGGCAGGGCACGCCCGGACCCGGCGGGGTGCGCCTCGTGCAGCGGTGCGGTCATGCCTCCGTCAGTCCTCGGTCGGTGTGCGTCAACGGGCGTCCGGCCCCCGTTCGAGCAGCGGAGCCGCGTCGGAGAGTACCCCGGAGATCCTGGCCAGCGTCGCCTCGTCGCGCTCCACGGCTTCCAGCACCGGCCCGGCCGCCGTGTTCCAGCGCCGGGCCACCGCGGCCGGGTCCTCGCCGGTCAGCAGCCCCGCGGCCTGCGCGGCGGCACCGAGCGCGACCAGTTCCTTCGCCTCGGGCACCTGCACCGGACGCCCCGACAACCGCCGCACCGTCTCCTGCCAGGCCGTGCCCCGGGCGCCCCCGCCGATCAGCAGCAGCGGCGTGGTGCGGTCCGCTTCCTCGTCGAGGACCAGGTCGAGCGCGCCCAGCAGAGCGTGTACGGCACCGTCGTAGGCGGCCTGGAGGAGCTGGCCGCCGGTGGTGTCGTGACGCAGGCCGTGCAGCAGGCCGGAAGCGTTGGGGAGGTTCGGGGTGCGCTCGCCGTCCAGGTAGGGCAGCAGCGTGACCGAAGTGCCGGGTTCCACGGCTTCCCGGTCCAGGCCCAGCAGGGCGGCGACCCGGTCCACGGCGAGGGTGCAGTTCAGGGTGCAGGCCAGGGGCAGCCAGTCGCCGTGCGCGTCGGCGAAGCCCGCGACCGTGCCGGACGGGTCGGCGGGGCGGTGCTTCGACACCGCGTATACGGTGCCCGACGTGCCGAGGCTGAGCACGGGGACGCCAGGGCGCAGCCCGAGGCCCAGCGCGGCGGCGGCGTTGTCGCCGGTGCCGGGGGCGACCAGCGTGCCCTTGGAGAACGGCAGGTCGTGGCAGTCACGCACCGTCCCCGCCACCTCACCCGGCCGCACCACCCGGGGCAGCAGCGCCGGGTCGAGCCCGACGTGCCGGAGGATCTCCTCGTCGTACGACTCGGTCCCCGAGGCCCACCAGCCGGTGCCGGAGGCATCGCCCCGGTCGGTCGTGCCCTGCCCGGTGAGCCGCTCGGTGAGGTAGTCGTGGGGGAGACGTACGGCCGCCGTGGCGCGCACCGCATCCGGCTCGTGCTCGGCGAGCCAGGCCCACTTCGTGACCGTGAAGGAGGCGCCGGGCACGCTGCCGGTGCGCTCCGCCCAGGCCTTCGGGCCGCCCAGTTCCTCGATCAGACGGCTGGCCTGCGGCGCCGAACGAACGTCGTTCCACAGCAGCGCCGGGCGTACCGGCTCGCCCTGTGCGTCCAGGGTGACCAGGCCGTGCTGCTGGCCGCCGATCGACACGGCCGCCGCCTCGTGGGCCGCGTCCCCGCACTGGCGCAGGGCCTCGCACAGGGCGTCCCACCACTGGCGCGGATCGCTCTCCCGGCCCACCCCCGAGGAGACGGTGTGCGGCGCCTGGCCACTCGCGACGATCTGTCCGGTGGACACGTCGACGACCAGTGCCTTGGTGGACTGGGTGGACGAGTCCACGCCGACGACGAGCGGACCTTCGGCTGCTGACATCGGGTTTCTCCCTTGTGTGCGGCACGTGTCTCCGCCCGGAGACACATTGTCCCTTCCCAGGGACGCTCCGGCATACTAATTTGTAAAGCGCCATGACGAAATAGTCGCAGCGAAGCAACAAGGAGCCGCGTCATGAACTACCAGCCCACCCCCGAGGACAGGTTCACCTTCGGCCTTTGGACCGTCGGCTGGCAGGGAAGAGACCCGTTCGGCGACGCCACGCGCCGTGCCCTCGACCCCGTCGAGACGGTGCAGCGCCTGTCCGAGCTCGGCGCCCACGGTGTGACCTTCCACGACGACGACCTGATCCCCTTCGGGTCCTCGGACACCGAGCGCGAGGCGCACATCAAGCGCTTCCGCGAGGCCCTCGACGCGACCGGCATGAAGGTGCCGATGGCGACCACCAACCTCTTCACGCACCCCGTCTTCAAGGACGGCGCGTTCACCGCCAACGACCGCGACGTGCGCCGCTACGCCCTGCGCAAGACGATCCGCAACATCGACCTCGCGGTCGAACTGGGCGCCGAGACCTACGTCGCCTGGGGCGGCCGCGAGGGCGCCGAGTCCGGCGCGGCCAAGGACGTGCGCGTCGCTCTCGACCGCATGAAGGAGGCCTTCGACCTCCTCGGCGAGTACGTCACCGACCAGGGCTACAGCATCAAGTTCGCGATCGAGCCCAAGCCGAACGAGCCCCGCGGCGACATCCTCCTCCCCACCGTCGGCCACGCCCTGGCGTTCATCGAGCGCCTGGAGCGCCCGGAGCTCTACGGCGTCAACCCCGAGGTCGGCCACGAGCAGATGGCCGGGCTCAATTTCCCGCACGGCATCGCCCAGGCCCTGTGGGCGGGCAAGCTCTTCCACATCGACCTCAACGGCCAGTCCGGCATCAAGTACGACCAGGACCTGCGCTTCGGCAACGGCGACCTGCGTGCCGCCTTCTGGCTGGTCGACCTCCTGGAGAGCGCCGGTTACGCCGGCCCGAAGCACTTCGACTTCAAGCCGCCGCGCACCGAGGACCTCGACGGAGTGTGGGCGTCGGCGGCCGGCTGCATGCGCAACTACCTGATCCTCAAGGAGCGTTCGGCCGCGTTCCGCGCCGACCCGGTGGTCCAGGAGGCGCTGCGCGCCTCGCGTCTGGACGAACTGGCGCAGCAGACCGCGGCGGACGGCCTCAAGGCGCTGCTCGCGGACCGCTCGGCGTTCGAGGACTTCGACATCGAGGCGGCGGCCCAGCGCGGGATGGCCTTCGAGCAGCTCGACCAGCTCGCCATGGACCACCTCCTGGGAGCACGCGGCTGACCGCACGCACGCGTGCGTCACTCGCGAACGCGTTGACGTTCGTGAGTTCCCGTTCGTGACCGACCCCCGCGCGGAATGCTCCGGAATCATGCGATCCATGGCGTGAGTCCGTATCAACCACCGCGCGGGGGTCGCGCCATGACCTTCGCGCGGCGACTCTTGACGGTATGGCCATGCCGCCCGTACCGCCTCGACCGCCCGGGCCTCCGGGCGCCGCCCCGCCTCCGGGAGGCGGCTTCGGACCGCCTCCCGGGGACTTCGGACACCCGCCGGGAGAGGACTACGGGGACTACGGACCGCCTCCTCCCCGCAGGCGCCCCCGACCGCTGTTCATCCTGCTCGCCGTGATCGTCGCCGTGGGAGCGGTCGCCGTCATCGTGCTGATGGCCACCGGAGGACACGACTCACCGGACAAGAAGACGCCTGCGGAGAGTAGTTCGAGCACGAGCCGCAACCCGTCCCTCACCCTCCCGACGAAACTCCCCACCAGCCTGCCGACCAAGCTCCCGACCGCGCTGCCGTCGAACCTCCCCTCGGAACTGCCGAGCGAGGTTCCCAGCGACATCGAGTCCCTGCTCCCGTCCCTGTTCGGCTAGTTGGCCTTCGGCTGGTTGTCCGAGGAGCCGACGCACGCTCAGATGCCGTGCGGCAGCTTCAGGTACACCACGGTCGTCTCGATACCGCTGTCGACCAACCGTCCCTGCGCGTCGAACGCGCCCGCACCGTCCGTCATCCCGAAGTCGTTGTCATTCACGAGGGCCAGCGTGTCGTGATCCACGCGCGCGATGCCCTCGATCTTCTGCGGCACCCCGGAGACGGTCCCCAGGTCGACGACCAGCTTCTTGGCCAGCACCGGGACACCCGAGGCGGCCGGGTCGTCGAGCTGCTCCAGCGACGGTGACGTCGTGGCATCGTCGTAGCGACCGCCGAGGATGTTCGACTCGCGACCCAGCTGGACCAGTTGGAGGCGGGCCGCCTTGTCGGTGCGCTCTTCGACCAGGAGTCGGTCGTCGCCCACGGCGACCACCGAGGAGATCTTGAGTTCGGAGGTGGCGTCCTCGCTGGGATCGACCACGTTCACCGGGTCGAAGCGGTACGCGTACTCCGCCGTGACAGCCTTCCGCTTCGGCGAGAAACGCAGCAGACGGGTGTTGAGCGACGCGTCCCCGGCATCCCCGTCCGGCAGCGACAGAGGGCTCTGCAGGGCCATCACCAGGTCACCGCCGGGCAGTTGGGCGAGCCCCTCGAAGCCGCGGTTGATCTTCCGGTGCAGCAGGACGGCCGGCAGCGCCTCCACCACCGGGTAGTCGGCCCCCGTCAGATGCAGCCCCTTGGGCACGTACCGCGTCAGCACCTTCCCGCGCGCGGAGACATGCACCAGGGAGGGCCCGTACTCGTCGACGAGCCAGAAGGACCCGTCCCCGGCCCGCACGATGCCCTCCGTGTCCAGCCCGTTCGGGTTGTACGACAGCGCCGTCTGGGCGTTGTAGGAGTACGGCGCCTCGTCGCGTCCCTGCTGGTTCGACAGCCCGGTGACGGCCTTCCCGGAGGACGTGGTGATCGGGAGGGCGTCCAGGACCTTGACCGTGTCCCCGGAGACACGGATCTTCACGATCGCCGGGTCGAAACCGGGCACGGGGAACGTACGGCGCTTCGTCCCGCTCACCTTGATCTGACCGTTGGGCCCACGGTCGGTGATCGTCCAGTACTCGCCCTTGCGGCCGGCCGGATAGATGTCGCTGCCGATGCCGCCGAGGTCCACTCCCCGGTCGTTGTGCACCGTCCCCGGCAACAGTGCGTTGCTGAACGCGCCGAGCGGGATGTCGCCCAGCGTCGCCGTCCGCGTGACATGGGCGGCCTCGGCCTTCGCGGGGGCTCCGACGGCCGTACCGGCGGCCATGAGGGCGACCACCACGGCGAGCGGACCACCCACCGCGACGGGACGACGGACACGGCGCCGGACGAGGTCGTGCGGGGACATCGGGCCTCCTGAGGACAAGTTGGCTGACAGCGGCCAGAGTTGGGCGTCAGGAGGAACGGTGCTCGACGGTGAGATGAATCCGGGGTGTCGTCCGCCGGTCGGGCGGGCGTGGCATCGGGGCGGGTCGGCAGTAGTTCGATCGCGCCCTGTGAGGCTGTCGGTTACACAGGCCCGGTGACGGATCCCTACCCTCTCCGCCCGGACGCCGAGGACGAGTTCGAGGCCTGGGCCCGTATGGTCACTGACACCAGGCCCCTGCTGGCCGTGGCCTGACCCCGCCCAACCCGGCGGGGTCACAGCGCTAGTCGTCGAACTCGAAGCCCGAGGTCTCCGCACGGGCAATGATGTCGCGGACTGCCTCGGGGCTTGTGATGACGGATTCAACGACCGTCTTGAGCCGCTCGAGGTCCCTCGAACTCCCGACCGCGCAGAACATGCCGGCCTCGCTGTCGAAATCGAGGCGTTCGGCGATGTCCGGCCAGGCGAACTGCACGAGACCTTCCCAGAAGTACCCGTTCGGCTCGTGCCCGGCGGCAACTACCGCAGCATCGGCAGCCAGGCCACTGGCTTCCAATGTCAGCGAGTGCTTGCTGCCGAAGTCATGCAGGTTGACGGTCACGGCGCGATCTTTTCACGCCCGGTGCACGAGCTGACCGATCCCTCGAACCGCTCATCCGGGCCCTCACCGTTCCCGACTCCGGTGAACCTGTCCGGTCGCAGCACTAGTGGGCCGCGCCGAACCACTTGGGCAGGCGGCTGAACAGGTCCTCCTGGTCGTCGCCGACCCAGGCCACATGCCCGTCCGGTCGTAGAAGCACCGCGGGTGCGTCCAGTTCCTCGCTGACGTCGACTACGTAGTCGACGCGATCCGCCCAACCCGTAACCGAGAGGCGGCCGGTCTGGTCGAGCAGCAGTCCTCGGCCGGCGTGCATCAACTCGTAGAGGTGCCCTGTTTTCAGCTTCACGTCCCGGAGCCGGCGACCGAGCAGTTCATGTCCCTCGCCGAAGTCGTAGCGGATCCCGACCGCGGTGATCATTTCGGTCACGTACCGGTTCACCTCCTCGAAGTCCATGAGCGTCGAGAACAGTTCCCGTAGTGCGGTCGCACCCGGATCGGTCCCCAGAAGCGTGATCTGCGCGCGCGTGTTGGCGACAACTCGGGCGCCCACGGGGTGTCGTTCGGTGTGGTAGCTGTCCAACAACCCTTCCGGAGCCCAGCCGTTGACCTCCGCGGCCAACTTCCAGCCGAGATTGAACGCGTCCTGCACACCGAGGTTGAGCCCCTGCCCACCGGTCGGCGGATGGATGTGCGCCGCGTCGCCGGCCAGCAGGACCCGGCCGACCCGGTAGTGCTCGGCCTGCCGGGTGGTGTCGCCGAACCGGGACAGCCAGCGCGGCGAGTGCACGCCGAAGTCCGTGCCCGCGACGGCCCGTAGCTGCTGTTTAAAGTCGTCGAGGGTCGGCGCGGTCGCACGGTCCTCGGCAACGCCGTCGGCGGGCACGACGACGCGGTACACCCCGTTCTCGCCGGGGCTGACGCCGAACCGCAGTTGGGTCTTGCGGACTTCCTCGACAACGGCGGCAATGGTCGCCGGATTCTCCGCCACCTCCATCTCACCCAGCAGCGTCTCGACCGTCGCGGGCTCGCCGGGGAAACCGACACCCAGGAGCTTGCGCACCGTGCTGCGGCCGCCGTCGCATCCGACGACATAGCGCGAACGCAACCGCGTGCCGTCCGCCAACTCGACGGTCACCCCGTCCTCGGCCTGACTCAACCCGACCACTTCGCGGCCACGCCGGATCTCGATGCCGAGTTCGACGGCACGCTCGGCGAGCAGCCGCTCAGTGACCGGCTGCGGGGTGGCGACGCCGTACGCGTGAGCCGTGTCCGACCGGTCCGGCCAGGGCTTGACGATGCCCCCGAAGAGACCGCCCGTCCGGAACTTCTCACTGACCGCGAGGAACCGGTCGAGGAGGCCGCGCTGGTCCATGATCTCGACACTGCGCGCGTGCAGACCCTGCCCGCGGGACTCCCCGGTCGGCTCGGTCAACTTCTCCAGCACGACCACGTGTACGCCGTGCAGCCGCAACTCGCAGGCCAGCATCAAGCCGGTCGGCCCGCCGCCGACCACGATCACGTCAATCATCAGAACGCCCATCCAACGAGATTGGTTTCCGGCCTGCCGATCCGTGGACCTGTGCTCGCGACTCGTTCGTTTCCGCAGGTCCCGGCCTCGGTCGGCCATTTTGCGGGACGACCCGGGCCTTGCCGCAAGCCCCCCGCTGCGCTATACCTTGGGTATGGCAAGGAGTGGATGAGCTCCTTGCCATTTCCGTTTTCCGGCTACCTCTCCGCGAGCTCGACTTCCGGGGAACGGGCCGGCCGGGGTGTCGTCAACCCCCCTGTGCAGGCCCGGCTGACCCCCATAGGGACACGGTGGGTGCCGCCATGGTCGCGACCGGTCGCCCATTCGTACGTTTGCTCAGGTCAGCCCGTCACCTGAGAGAGCCGGAGACCGGACATGTCCCAGACCACCGCAGTCATCGGCGTGCATGATCCGAGGGATGCCGTCGCGGCGCCCCCAGGAAGCGAGTTCGCGCCCCTGCTGCGCACGGTCAAGGGCAGAGGCCTACTGGAGCGTCGATATGCCTGGTATGCGCGCTGTATCGCCGCCAACGCCCTCGCGTTGGGCGGCATCGTCACCGGCATCATCCTGATCGGCGACTCCTGGCTGACGCTGCTCCTGGCCCCGCTGCTCGCCGTGTTCGGCGCCCGCACGGCCTTCATAGGCCATGACGCGGGCCACTCCCAGATCGCCGGCGGCAAGGCCGTCAACCGCGTCATCGGCCTGATCCACGGCAACCTGCTCCTGGGGATGAGCTACTCCTGGTGGAACGACAAGCACAACCGCCACCACGCCAACCCCAACCACATCGACAAGGACCCGGACGTCGTCGCCGACGTCCTCGTCTTCACCGGCAAGCAGGCCAAGGACCGCTCAGGCTTCCGACGGTGGCTCACCCGCAACCAGGCGTGGCTGTTCTTCCCCCTCACCCTGCTCGAAGGCGTCGCCCTCAAGGTCCACGGTTTCCAGGATCTACGGCGCCAGCCCCGCCGTGAGCGAGCCGTCGAAGGCGCCCTTCTGGTGACCCATGTCGTGGCCTACGCGACGCTGCTGCTCATATCGATGTCCCCGGGGAAGGCCCTCGCGTTCGCCGCGCTGCACCAGGCCCTGTTCGGCCTGCACCTGGGCCTGGCCTTCGCGCCCAACCACAAGGGCATGGAGATGCCGGACCCGAACGGCGAACGGTGGGGCCATCTCCGGCGCCAGGTCCTCACCTCGCGGAACATCCGCGGCACCGTCCTGACCGACTGGTTCCTCGGCGGCCTCAACTACCAGATCGAACACCACCTCTTCCCGAGCATGCCGCGACCCAATCTGCGGCTCGCACAGCCCCTGGTGCGCGCCCACTGTCAGGATGTGGGTATCCCCTACGTGGAGACCGAGCTCGTCGACTCCTACCGGCAGGCCCTGCGCCACCTCCACGCGGTGGGGGAGCCGCTGCGAATGGAGTGAACGGAGTGACGGAGCAGCCGACGGCCCGGGTACCAGTAGGGGAAGCGCCTCAGGGATGTCTCAGGGTCGCGATCCGGAACTGTGCGGAGCGCGGACCCGTTTTCAGATCAGAGAGCGGCTGCGGCCGCGGAGGAGGCGACATATGTCGAAGAGCGCGAAGATCGCCGTAGGAGGTGTGGCGGTCGGACTGATCCTGTTGATCTGGCTGCCCTGGTGGGTCGCATTCCTGATCGTCGTAGGAGTGCCGACAGCCGCATATCTCACACTGGACCCCTCGCAGCGGCGCCGGCTGCGCCGCGTGGCAGGCAAGGAGATCGGCCGCTGACGCAGGGATCGCCGACTGCGTTCCGGGCCGGTGCACGGGAGCAGCGCAGAGCACTGCACCGTCCGCGGGACTGCCGATAACAGCCCTGTGGACGGTGCTCGGCCGAGCACCGTCCACAGACCGAGAAGGTTGTTGAGCATCGCGCGGTCCCGGGACGGTTACCGGCGGGCTCATGCCTGGCCGTGGACAGCGCACGGCTACGCGTGCGTGACCCGGACCCCGGATGCCCGGGTCCACGCCCAAGAGTTCAACTCGGCCGTACGGCCAGCTTGTCGAGTGCTTCCAGGAGACCGGGCAGCTCGGGGCCCCGGCCCACCGGCAGGACCTCGCCGGGCTCGTCGTCGAGCAGGACGAACGCTATGTCGTCGGTCCGGGCCACCAACGACCAGCCGGGGCCGTCGGCGCGCAGCGTGCGCGCGTCGCCCGGTGCGAAGGACGATCTGACGCGGCCGAGAGGCGGCGGGGTGTCGACGTACGCCCGGACCTCCGTCAGCACCCGACGGACACCGCTGTGGCCCGTCTTGGGGCCATCCTCGGTGCCGTCCGCCGGGGTCCCGTCCGACGCGTTGTCGTCCGACGGCGCTCCGTCCGTCCCGGACGCGGTGCCCGGGTCGGCGTCGTCAGGGTTGGCGTCCGAGGCGGCCTCGTCCGCCTTCGATGCGTCACCCGCCCCGTGCTGCGCCTCCTGAGCCTTCTGCGTCTCCTCCGTCGAGAAGGTCGAGTCGTCGATCTGCTCGCGCCACAGGGCCCATTGCAACGCGATCTCGTCGGCACCCAGCCGTCGCTGTGCCGGACCCCAGGTGGTGGTGTCCGGCGGAGTCAGCGGTGGCCGGTTCACGAGGTCGGGGTCCGGATCGTGCGGCGCGGGCACGTTGGGAGCCGAGACGGCGACCGCGAGCGGCCAGCCCGGCAGGGCGGCGACCACCGTGCGTTCGCTCGGCGACAGGTCGTACTCCATGCCGCAGTCCCAGGACGCGATGGCGACCGCGACCAGTGACACGTCGTCGATGACGACCGTCCACCGCGACCCGTCGCCGTCCTGGCCGAGAACCAGGCCGTACCCGTCGGCGAGCGGCGCCATACCGAGCGCCGCACAGGCCTCCGGGTAGTCGTCGCCCAGCACACTCGGGAACTTCGCAGGCGTCAGCAGCACCGCCGTGAGCACATAGAGCGCATCGTCCTCGGCGGCGACGGCCTCTTCATCCGTGTCGGCCATCCCAGCCTCCCCATCATTCGTCCAACCGCGCGCACCCTAGTGTGCGCGGAAGCCGCTTGTCACGACTCCCAAGTACACCCGGAGCTGCAGTTTTCCGGCTGGACAGGGCGAAATGACCGCCGGTAACCCGAACTGTCAGGCTGCGGGGAGCCCAAGAAGCGCACGAGCCACCGTCCTTGGCGACTCGTCACGCTCCCTCGCGAGCGCGACGACGGCCCGGCACGCCAGCTCGCTCACCCCGAAGGACAGCGCCTCCGGCGACACCCAGCCGGTCGCCTCGTCGATCCGGTCCTGGTCGTCCTCCGCGCGGGCCGCGACATAGACGGCGGCGGCCTCGAAGAGATTGGGCGGGCGTCGTTGCGGGGCGCTGTCGGCGCTGTCGGACTCCGCGCGCGTGGTCTTGAGAAATCTGGCGAAGGTCTTGCGGGGCCTGTCGAACATGCTGACCACCTTCCCCCTGCGTCGTTCTCTGTCGCTGACCGTTCATCTACTGCTACCCAACGTAGAGTTGGAGTTGCGGCGACAGAAGGGGGACGGTGCGGTGAAGCGCATCGGGCGCCCCGCGCGGAGACGGGTCAGTCGTCGAGTGAGTCCAACGTGGCCCGCAGTCACGTCAGTTCGGTCCGGCTCGTGGCCCGGGCGGTGGTGAGGATGCGACCTGGGGCAGCGGCAGCCCGGGGCGTGTGACCCGCGCGCGGGCTCAGCTCTCGCGCACGGCCAGCGCCAGGAAGCGGGTGTCCTCGTCGGCGTACGACGTCATGCGCCACCCCGAACCGGCCAGCAGCGGACGGAGATTGAGCTCCGCGCGCAGGTCGTCCGGCGTGATCTGCCGCCCCTGACGCGCCGCGAGCGCCGCCCGGCCGATCGGGTGGAACAGGGCGAGCATGCCGCTGGGGCGTACCACGCGTGCCAACTCCCGTAGATTCTCATCGGGTTGGGGCAGATGCGCGATCAGGCCGGCGGCGAACACGGCGTCGAGCGACTCCGACCGCAGCGGCAGCGCGGCGATGTCGGCGAGCAGCAGATGCCCGTCACGGCCCCGTCCTGCCCGTACGGCGGCCTCCAGCATGGCCGGGGTGAGATCGGCCCCGACCACCACTCCGGACCGCCCCACGGCCGTACGGAGGGGCGGCAGTGCGCGTCCCGTCCCGCAACCCGCGTCGAGCACCCGGTCCCCCGCGCGCAGCCCGAGTTCGGCGACCGCGGCGGCGTAGGCGGGGCCGTCGTCGGGAAAGCGGCTGTCCCAGTCGGCGGCGCGCGCACCGAAGAACTCCTGGACACGTGTGTGGTCGTCGCTCATGTTCCGCATGATCCCTCACCGACACGGATGACGCTTCGGCGCACACGTTCGAGCGTCACGCGGTCGTTCAGGTACCTCTCTGTGTCAGATTGCGACACCTTTCGAAATGCGCCCCCTTTGTGCACCCGTGCCCCTACTAGCGTCCCCTGGTCATGGGACACCTGGACCACGCCACCTTCGGCTGGCTGACCCCCGTGCTGTCATACGTGATGGCCTGCATGGGCTCCGCACTCGGGCTGCGCTGTACCGTCCGCGCGCTCGGCGCAACCGGCCGGTCGCGCCGCAACTGGCTCATCACCGCGGCCTCCGCGCTCGGCACCGGCATCTGGACCATGCACTTCGTGGCCATGCTCGGCTTCGGCGTCAGCGGCACCGACATCCGCTACGACGTACCACTGACCGTGCTCAGCCTCCTCGTCGCCATGGTCGTCGTCTGCGCGGGCGTCTTCGCGGTCGGCTACGGCCGCGACCGGGGCCGCGCGCTCTTCCTCGGCGGCCTCACCACCGGACTGGGCGTCGCGAGCATGCACTACCTGGGCATGGCGGCGATGCGGTTGCACGGAGGCGTGCACTACGACCCGATGCTCGTCGGGCTCTCCGTGCTCATCGCCGTCGTCGCGGCGACCGCGGCCCTGTGGGCGGCCCTCAACATCAAGTCGCCCGTCGCGGTCACCGCCGCCGCCCTCGTCATGGGAGCGGCCGTCAGCAGCATGCACTACACCGGCATGTTCGCGGTCCGCGTGCACGTCACCCCCTCAGGGGAGGTCCTGCCCGGCGCCACGGCGATGCAGTTCATCTTCCCCCTCGCCGTGGGCCTCGGGTCCTACCTGTTCCTGACCTCGGCGTTCGTCGCACTGTCGCCCACCACGGGAGAACGCGAGGCCACCGCCTCGGCCCAGCGGCCGGTGGAGAGCCTCGCCCGCTAGCCCGGCCCGCGCAGCACGCCCCTGAGAACCACTTCCGAGCGAGGAGGCCATGCGTACCCCCCGTAGGACCCCGAGAGCCGGCGTCGAGACGCCGCCCGTGCGCGGTCGTCGCGCGCATGCCGGACCACCCGCCGACGAACTCTTCGACGAGCCCCTGGACGCCCCGTCGGAGGACATACCCCCGCGCGCGGGACGATGGCGGATGCGACCCCGCACCGTCCGAGCCAAGATCGTCTGCCTCCTGATGGTGCCGGTCGTCTCCCTGCTCGCCCTGTGGGCGTACGCCACCGTCAGCACCGCCCAGGACGTCTCCCGGCTACGGCAGTTGCAGCGCGTGGACTCCGCGGTGCGCAGCCCCGTCGCGGCGGCCGTCGCGGCACTCCAGGCCGAACGGTCGGCCGCCGTACGCTACGCGACCGACCCCGACGCCGAGCAGAGCGGCGACCTGAAGAAGCTGGCGGCCGGCACGGACCGGGCGGTCGCCCGCTTGCGGCTCGGTGACGACAACACCGTCGCCGACGGCGAGGAACTGCCGGCCGGAGTCGCCCGACGCCTGGAGACCTTCGTCACCGGAGCCGAGCAACTGCGCTCACTGCGGGCCGACGTGCTCGGCCACCGCGCGGGATGGGACGAGACCTACGGGCAGTACACGAAGACCATCGCGACGGCCTTCGCCGTGGGCGGGGCGCTCACCGGAATCCAGGACGCCGACCTCGGATCCGACGCGCGCGTGCTCCTCGAGTTCTCCCGGGCCGGCGAATCGCTGTCCCAGGAGGACGTGATGCTCGCCGGCGCCCGTCTCGACGGCAGGCTCGACGGGGAGCGGCTGAGGCTGTTCACCGGCGCCGTCGACACCCGACGCACCCTCACCGACTCCGCCGTCGCGGATCTGAGCGGCTCCGAACGCGCCGCCTGGCAGCACCTCGCCGACACCAGCGCCTACGCCGCGGTCGGCACCGTCGAGGACAAGGTCCTGGCCGCCGCCCCGGGCACCCGGGCGATCGCCGTGGCTCCGGAGACCACCTGGAACAACGCGCACGCACGCGTGCAGGACGGTATGCGCACCATCGAGTCGGACGCGGGCAGCGGGGTCGCGGATCGCGCCGATCCGTTCACCCGCGGGCTGCTCACCTCCGCCGGTGCCGCGGTCCTGCTCGGCCTCGCCGCCGTCATCGCGTCGCTCGTCATCTCGGTGCGCATCGGACGCGGCCTCGTCATCGAACTCGTGAGCCTGCGCAACGACGCCCTCGGGATCGCCCGCCACAAACTCCCCGAGGCCATGCGGAGACTGCGTGCCGGGGAGGAGATCGACATCAGGGCGGAGGCCCCGCCCGGGTCGCCCGCGGAGGACGAGGTCGGACAGGTCGTCGAGGCCCTGAGCACCGTGCACCGCGCCGCCCTGCGGGCCGCCGTCGAACGCGCGGAACTCGCCAGCGGCATCTCCGGGGTCTTCGTCAACCTCGCCCGCCGCAGCCAGGTCCTGGTGCACCGTCAACTCAGCCTGCTGGACAGCATGGAGCGCCGCTCCGAGGACCCGAACGAACTGAGCGACCTGTTCCGCCTCGACCACCTCACCACGCGCATGCGACGGCACGCCGAGAGCCTGATCATCCTCTCCGGAGCGGCACCCGGCCGGGCCTGGCGCCAGCCCGTCTCCCTGACCAACGTCGTCCGTGCCGCCGTCTCCGAGGTCGAGGACTACGCACGCGTGGAGGTACGCCAACTCCCCGAGGCGTCCGTCGTCGGCGCGGCCGTAGCCGACCTCACACACCTGCTCGCCGAGATCGTGGAGAACGCGGCCCAGTTCTCGCCGCCGCACACACGCGTGCGGGTCACCGGCGAACCGGTCGGCAACGGCTACGCCGTAGAGGTCGAGGACCGGGGCCTCGGCATGGGCACGGAGACCCTGGGCGACGCCAACCGCCGCATCGAGCAGTCCGAGGCCCTCGACCTCTTCGACAGCGACCGGCTCGGCCTCTTCGTGGTCAGCAGGCTCGCCGCCCGCCACGGCATCAAGGTGCACCTGCGGACCTCGCCCTACGGCGGAACGACGGCGGTCGTCCTGCTGCCGACTGCACTGCTGCACGGCGGCGCGGCGGAACGTGCCCCGCGCGCGGCGGTCGAGGACGGCGAGCGGGCCGTGGAACGCGAATACGCGCGCGTGCCCACCGCGCCCCGGCACCAGGAGTCCGTCCCGGCCTCGGCCGACCGGCCCGCCCTGGCGGTCTCCGCGCGGGCCGCGGCGGAGCCGGCGAACGACACCCCGCCCCCCGGAGTCACCACCTTGCGACTGCACCGTCCCCCCGTGGACACCGAAGGGACCGACGAGAGCGACGACCTCCCACGCCGCGTACGACAGGCGAACCTCGCCCCCCAACTCCGCGAACAGCCCACCGCGGAACGGGAACAGGCGCCGTCCGCCCCGCGCGACGAGCACCGCACCCCGGAGGCCGTACGGGACCGGATGTCGGCCTACCGCGAAGGCTGGACGCGCGGCGGCGGCAGGCAACCGGGCCGTGGTGCCACCCCAGGCCCCACAACGGGCAGCGACAGCAGCGAAGGAGACCCCGCGTGATCCAGGACCCGAGCATGAGGGCCGCCCAGCGGTCCGGCGAACTCGACTGGCTGCTGGACGACCTGGTGCTGCGCGTGAGCGAAGTACGTCATGTCGTGGTGCTGTCCAACGACGGCCTCGCCGTCGGCGCGTCGACCGACCTCAAGCGCGAGGACGCGGAACACCTCGCCGCGGTCGCCTCCGGATTCCACAGCCTGGCCAAGGGCGCGGGGCGGCACTTCGGAGCCGGCGGAGTACGGCAGACCATGGTCGAGATGGACGACGGATTCCTGTTCGTGGCCGCGGCCGGAGACGGCTCCTGTCTCGCCGTACTCACCGCTGTCACGGCCGACATAGGCCTGGTGGCGTACGAGATGGCACGACTGGTCAAGCGCGTCGGCGAGCACCTCTACACGCCGCCGCGCGTCGGTGCGCGGCCGCCCGCAGCCGGATGAGGCGAGAGGGCGATCCGCTCCGATGACCGAGGACACGACCGGCGCCCAGCGCGAGCCGGGCAGCCAGTGGTACGACCAGGAAGCCGGGCCGCTGGTCCGCCCCTACGCGATGACGGGCGGACGTACCAAATCAGGCCCTACGGGAGTGCGTTTCGACTTGATCGCGCTCGTCACGCTGGACAAGGGAGCGCCCGGTCTCGACGACGACACCGGGCTCGGACCGGAACACCGGGCGCTCATCGACCTGTGCCGTACGGAAACGCAGTCCGTCGCCGAACTCGCCGCAGGAGCGAACCTCCTTCTGGGAGTGGTCCGGGTGCTCCTGGGCGACCTCCTGGAGCTCGGCTGCGTCACCGTCAGTCGCCCGGTGCCGCCCGCGCAGTTGCCCGACGAACGGATTCTGCGCGAGGTGATCGAAGGGCTACGGGCACTGTGACGAAACTTCAGAACCACTCGAACGCGTACGGCACCGCCTTGTGCACCCTTTCGCTCACCGAACGGGTGCGAAGCGGTCGCAACGGGCAAAAAGCGGTCCAACCCCCCAGGGTGAGGCCGCACTTGCCACGATGCACACGTACGGACGTCGAGCGTTGCCGGCACTCCCGAGAGAAGTGATCGATGGTCTCCGAGCACTCCGACGCCGAGGACGGCGAGACGACCGCCCTGGCGTTGAAGATCCTGGTCGCCGGCGGGTTCGGCGTGGGCAAGACCACCATGGTGGGCGCGGTCAGCGAGATCAGGCCGCTGCGCACCGAGGAACTGCTCAGCGAGGCCGGTCAGTTGGTGGACGACACCGGAGGCGTGGACCAGAAGGTCACGACGACCGTCGCCATGGACTTCGGCCGCATCACCATCAGGTCCGGCCTCTCCCTCTACCTGTTCGGCACACCGGGCCAGGACCGCTTCTGGTTCCTGTGGGACGAGCTGTCGCAGGGGGCCCTCGGGGCGGTCGTCCTCGCGGACACCCGGCGACTCGAGGACTGCTTCCCCGCGGTCGACTACTTCGAGCACCGGCACATCCCGTTCGTGGTGGCCGTCAACTGCTTCACGGGCGCCCGCAGTTACGGCGCTCGCGACGTCTCCCGCGCGCTGGACCTCGACCAGGGGACACCCGTCGTCCTCTGTGACGCCCGGGACCGCGACTCGGGGAAGGAGGTGCTGATCCGGCTCGTCGAGTACGCGGGGCGGATGCACACCGCCCGGATGCTCGACTCGGTGGGCTGACGGGGCATCTCACTCCGAAATGCCCTTCTGTGCCAGGACCTTCTCGACCGTGACGCGGACGAGGAGTTCGCCCGGCACCCCGTTGCGGGCGCCGAACTCCTCGGCGCGCTCCTCGCCCATGTACCGGGCCCCGATACGGGCGGCCCAGTACCGGAGCTCGACCGGATCCTCCGACAGGTGGGCGCGCCCCTGCAGCACCACGAAGTCGAACGGCGGGCGATCGTCGTCCACGCACAGGGCGACTCGCCCGTCACGGGCAAGATTGCGCCCTTTTACCGTTTCCTTCGCGGTGTTGAACACCACATCGTCCCCGTCCAGCAGGAACCAGATCGGCGCCACATGAGGGCTCCCATCGGCGCGGACGGTCGACAGCTTGCCGGTGCGCGTGCCGAGCGAGACGAACGCCCGCCACTCCTCGTCGGTCATCTTCTGTGCCATGCCCCTATCCTCCTTGCCCGGGCGACGGAGGTGGGGAAGGCTGACGGGAGATCCTCCGGCCAGGGGGAGAGGCGACACGGGGAGGCCGGAACATGGCGCAGAACCAGGGACTGAGCTGGCTGCTGGACGATCTGACCGAGCGTGTCGAGCACGTACGCCACGCCCTGGTCCTGTCCAACGACGGACTGGTGACGGGCGCGAGTACGGGACTGCGCCGCGAGGACGCCGAACACCTCGCCGCCGTCTCGTCCGGACTGCACAGCCTGGCCAAAGGGTCTGGACGCCACTTCGGCGCGGGCGGGGTGCGCCAGACGATGATCGAGTTCGACGACGCCGTCCTGTTCGTCACCGCCGCGGGCAGCGGCAGCTGTCTGTGCGTCCTCAGCGGCGCGGACGCGGACATCGGCCAGATCGCCTACGAGATGACACTCCTCGTCAACCGGGTCGGCGAGCACCTCGGCGTGGACGCCCGGCAGCCCGAGCGGACCCCCGTCACAGACCTCTGACCTGCTACTTCATCAGCCTTTGGGGAGTTATCCACAGGCTTGCCACGGGATCCGTCGAACCGGTTACGGTTTGTTCATCGCAAGCGCACACAGCGTGAGCATTGGACTCCGCGGGGGAGATCGACCATGGCAGGAAACACCATCACCAAACCGTCCGACCTCTCGTGCACGCCCAGCCGGGCGGCACGTGAACTGGGGCTCAAGCGCGGCGAGTTCGACCTCGCCGTCCATCTCGGACGTATCCGCACCGTGCCCGACGAAGGGGGCCGCGGCCGACGCGTCGCCCGCGCCGAGATCGACCGACTGCGCTCGGCGGACGGATTCCCCGACACCCTCCTGGAAAGCGTCAGGACGGTGGGCACCACGGGCGGCGCGGCCCTCATGGAGGTCACCTCCGCCAGGTTCACCCGCCTCGCCCGGCTGGGACTGGTGGTGCCGGTGAAGTTCTACCTCAACCGCTATCGGGCCGTGGTCTGGCTCTATCTCGCCGAAGAACTACGGCAGTTCGCGGCCGACAAGAACCACACCGCACTGCTGAACGGCCGCACGCCCGAGGGCATGAGGGACCAACTGCAAGAGGGCCTGGATCTACGGCCCCGCAACTGGCGCGGACGGCATCTCGGGTTCCTGCTCCGCCAGGCCGGCGACCCGTGGGAGCACGCCGGCGCCCTGGCCGCGCTGCTGGATACCGTCCAGGTAGCGGAGATCGTCCAGGACCCGTACGAGCGCGCCTACTTGAACCGGTTCTGGCCGGACCCGCCCGCCCACGGGGCTCCGGGCTCGCCCGCCGCCCACCTCGCCGAGCGGATCATGACGGCGGAGGACCCGGACGAGATCAGCTGGCTACGGGCGGATCTGACCCAGGTACTGGTCGAGGCGCGCAGCCACCGCCCCGCACCACGGCCGACAGCCGAACTGACTGCACTACGGCCGACAGCCGAACTGGCCGCACCACGGCCGATCGCTGAACCGGCCGCATCGCGAACGACCGTCCAACCGGTTGGACCACGGCCGATCCCCGAACCCGTCGGTCCACCGCCGTCCCTGAGCGAGCACCCGCCCGAGCAGGCGCCGGATCCCGCGCGGTCACGCGGCATGTTGGGCTGGCTGCGCCGCAGAAGCGCCTGAGCCGCAGCGCGCGTCCGCCGGCTACAGCGCTCTGAACAACCCTTCCTGGACGACCGAGACGAGCAGGCGTCCCTCCAGGTCGTAGATGCGCCCGCGGGCCAGACCGCGGCCGCCCGTCGCGATCGGGGACTCCTGGTCGTACAGGAACCACTCGTCCGCGCGGAACGGCCGGTGGAACCACATGGCGTGATCCAGCGACGCCATGTCGAAGTTCCGCGGTCCCCACAGCGGTTCGACGGGGATACGGACGGCGTCCAGGAGCGTCATGTCGCTGGCGTACGTCAGCGCGCAGGTGTGCACCAGCGGATCGTCGCCGAGCGGCCCGACCGCACGCATCCACACCGCGCTGCGCGGCTCGGCGTCCTTGATCTCCTCGGCACTCCAGCGCAGCCCGTCCGCGTACCGGATGTCGAAGGGCTGACGGCGCGCCATCCGCTCCAACTGCTCGGGCAGCACGCCCAGATGGGCCCGGACCTCCTCCGACACCGTCGGCAGGGACTCCGGGTCCGGGACCTCGCGGGCCGGCAGCTGGTGCTCGAAGGGACCTTGCTCAGGCTTGTGGAAGGAGGCGGTGAGATTGAAGATCGTGCGGCCCTGCTGCACACCGGTGACCCGACGGGTGGTGAACGACCGCCCGTCCCGCACCCGCTCGACCTGGTACACGATCGGCACGCCCGGCCGGCCAGGGCGCAGGAAGTACGCGTGCAGCGAGTGCACGGGCCGGTCGCCCTCCGTGGTGCGCCCCGCGGCGACCAGCGCCTGGCCCGCGACCTGCCCGCCGAATACCCGCTGCAGGGACTCGTGCGGGCTGCGGCCACGGAAGATGTTGACCTCGATCTGCTCCAGGTCGAGCAGGTCGACGAGCCGCTCTGCCGGGTTCGTCATGGGTGGGATTCTCCTGTGCTCACAGCTGGCCGACGTCGGTGACACGGACGACCGCACGGCCCTCCGTGTCGGAGGCCGCGAGATCGATCTCCGCGCTGATGCCCCAGTCATGATCGCCGTTCGGGTCGGCGAAAATCTGCCGAACGCGCCACAGGTTGTGCTGGGGCTCCTCCTCGATGAGCAGGAGCTTGGGCCCGCGCGCGTCGGGGCCGGTGCCGAGGTCCTCGTACTCGTCCCAGTACTTGTCCATCGCCTCGCCCCAGGCGTCCGCGTCCCAGCCGGACTCGGCGTCCAGCTCGCCCAGTTCGCCGACATGGTCGAGGGCGGCGAGTTCGACGCGGCGGAACATCGCGTTGCGCACCAGGACCCGGAAGGCGCGCGCGTTCGCGGTGACGGGTTTGACCTGGTCGGCCTTCTCCTGCGCCTCCTCGGCGGTCATCTCCGCCGGGTTGGCCAGCTGCTCCCACTCGTCCAGCAGGCTGGAGTCGACCTGGCGCACCATCTCGCCGAGCCAGGCGATCAGATCCTCCAGATCCTCGGACTTGAGGTCGTCCGGGACGGTGTGGTCGAGGGCCTTGAAGGCACCGGCGAGGTAGCGCAGCACGATGCCCTCGGTGCGGGCCAGCTCGTAGTACGAGGTCAACTCCGTGAAGGACATGGCCCGTTCGTACATGTCACGGATCACGGACTTCGGCGACAGCGGGTGGTCGCCGACCCACGGGTGGCTCGTGCGGTACGTGTTGTACGCGTGGAAGAGCAACTCCTCCAGCGGCTTGGGGTAACTGACGTCCTGGAGGCGCTCCATGCGGTCCTCGTACTCGACGCCGTCCGCCTTCATCGCCGCCACGGCCTCGCCGCGCGCCTTGTTCTGCTGGGCGGCGAGGATCTGCCGCGGGTCGTCCAGCGTGGACTCGACGACGGACACCATGTCCAGCGCGTACGACGGCGACTCGGGGTCCAGCAGCTCGAAGGCGGCGAGCGCGAAGGTCGACAGCGGCTGGTTGAGGGCGAAGTCCTGCTGCAGGTCGACCGTGAGGCGCACGATGCGGCCTTCGGCGTCCGGGGTGTCGAGCTTCTCGACGATGCCGCCGTCCAGGAGCGAGCGGTAGATGGCGATCGCGCGCCGGATGTGCCGCAACTGCTGCTTGCGCGGCTCGTGGTTGTCCTCCAGGAGATGCCGCATCGCGTCGAAGGCGTTGCCGGGGCGGGCGATCACCGACAGCAGCATCGTGTGCGTGACCCGGAAGCGGGACGTCAACGGCTCCGGCTCGGAGGTGATGAGCTTCTCGAAGGTGGTGTCCGACCAGCCGACGAAGCCCTCGGGTGCCTTCTTGCGGACGACCTTCCGGCGCTTCTTCGGGTCGTCGCCCGCCTTGGCGAGCGCCTTCTCGTTCTCGACGACGTGCTCGGGGGCCTGGGCGACCACGAGACCGGCCGTGTCGAAGCCGGCGCGTCCGGCGCGGCCCGCGATCTGGTGGAACTCACGGGCACGCAGTGTGCGCACCCGGATGCCGTCGTACTTGGCCAGCGCCGTGAACAGCACTGTACGGATGGGCACGTTGACGCCCACCCCGAGCGTGTCCGTACCGCAGATGACCTTCAGCAGACCCGCCTGCGCGAGCTTCTCCACCAGGCGCCGGTACTTGGGCAGCATGCCGGCGTGGTGCACACCGATGCCGTGCCGTACGTAACGGGAGAGATTGCGGCCGAACTTGGTGGTGAAGCGGAAGTTGCCGATCAGCTCGGCGATCTGGTCCTTCTCCTCGCGCGAGCACATGTTGATGCTCATCAGCGCCTGCGCCCGCTCCACGGCCTGCGCCTGGGTGAAGTGCACGATGTAGACCGGCGCCTGCCTGGTCTCCAGCAGTTCGGTCAGGGTCTCGGTGAGCGGGGTCAGCCTGTACTCGTAGGAAAGCGGCACCGGACGGGTCGCCGAGCGGACCACCGAAGTGGGGCGCCCGGTGCGGCGGGTGAGGTCCTTCTCGAACATCGCGACGTCGCCGAGCGTGGCCGACATCAGGATGAACTGCGCCTGCGGCAGCTCCAGGATCGGGATCTGCCAGGCCCAGCCGCGGTCCGCCTCCGCGTAGAAGTGGAACTCGTCCATGACGACCTGGCCGACGTCCGCGTGCTTGCCGTCCCGCAGTGCGATCGACGCGAGGACCTCGGCGGTGCAGCAGATGATCGGGGCGTCGGAGTTGACGGACGCGTCGCCGGTCAGCATGCCGACGTTCTCGGTGCCGAACATCTTGCACAGCTCGAAGAACTTCTCCGAGACCAGCGCCTTGATCGGGGCGGTGTAGAAGGTGACCTCGTCCCGGGCCAGTGCGGCGAAGTGCGCACCGGCAGCGATCATGCTCTTGCCGGACCCGGTGGGCGTCGACACGATCACGTTCGCACCGGAGACCACCTCGATCAGCGCCTCCTCCTGATGGGGGTAGAGCGTGAGACCGCGCTCCTTGGCCCACGACTCGAAGGCTTCGTAGAGGGCGTCGGGATCTGCGGTCGGCGGCAACTGGTCGATGAGGGTCACGACCCCATCTTGCCTGGCGCCGTGGCCGATGGGGGAATCGGCTGCGGAGACGAAGATCGCTACCGCTACGCTGTGTCGCCGACAGAGTGTCAGGGCGCCCGAGCAACTGACCGGCGGCGTAAGAGGAATGGGGCGGGGAACGGCCATGATGGGACCAGCACACTCACTGTCGGGAGCGGCGGCCTGGCTCGGCGTCGGAGCGGCGACCGCCGCGGCCGGGCATCCGATGCCCTGGCCGGTGATCCTGGTAGGCGCCCTGATCTGCGCCGGCGCAGCGCTCGCCCCGGACCTCGATCACAAGGCGGCGACCATCTCCCGGGCCTTCGGACCCGTTTCCCGGACTGTGTGCGAGGTCGTCGACAAGCTCTCGTACGCCGTCTACAAGGGGACCAGGAAGCAGGGCGACCCGCGCCGCTCCGGCGGGCACCGCACGCTCACCCACACCTGGCTCTGGGCGGTCCTGATCGGGGCGGGGAGTGCGGGCGTGGCGATCCTGGGCGGTCGCTGGGGAGTGCTGGCGATCCTCTTCGTGCACATGGTGCTGGCCATCGAGGGCCTGCTGTGGCGGGCGGCCCGCGGCTCCAGCAGCGACATCCTGGTGTGGCTGCTGGCGGCGACCAGCGCGTGGATCCTGGCCGGAGTGCTGGACAAGCCGGGCAACGGTTCGGACTGGCTGTTCACGGACCAGCACCAGTACCTGTGGCTGGGACTGCCGGTCGTGCTGGGCGCGCTGGTGCACGACATCGGGGACGCGCTGACCGTCTCCGGCTGCCCGATCCTGTGGCCGATCCCGTTGGGCCGCAAGCGCTGGTACCCGATCGGCCCGCCGAAGGTGATGCGGTTCCGCGCGGGCAGCTGGATCGAGCTCAAGGTACTGATGCCGGTGTTCATACTGCTCGGGGGAGTCGGCTGCGCGGCGGCGCTCAACGTGATCTGAGGCCCGGCCACGGCTCCGGCGCGGGCAGTGACTCACGCCCCGCCGGAAACCTGGCCCGCCTCGCCGCCGCCGTAGCGCCGCTCGAACTGGGCGATGCGGCCCTCCGTGTCCACCGTCCGCGCCTTGCCGGTGTAGAAGGGGTGGCTCTCCGAGGAGATCTCCACGTCCACGACCGGGTAGGTCTCGCCGTCGTCCCACTCGATGGTCCGGTCGCTGGTCGCGGTGGACCGGGTCAGGAAGGCGTATCCGGCGGCGCGGTCCCGGAAGACCACGGGGTGGTAGTCGGGCTGCTTGTCCTGCTGCATGACTGCTCCTCCTGCGGCGGTGGTGCGGTGGACGGCGAAGGGGCGGCGAGGTCAGCCGTACAGGGAGTCCTCGTCCTCGTCGACGATGTGCATCGCGGCCTCCTCGGCGGAGGCGGCGGCACCGTCGATGCCCACGTCCGTGGCGATCAGGCCGCTCTCCTCGTCCTCGTGCGCTCCTTCGTCGGGTGCCACGAGCCGACCGGAGCGGACGTCGCCGACCTCGATGTCCCGGAGTTCGCCGTCCGTGTCCTCGGAGTCGCCGAGGCCGTCGCCGTCGGACACGGCGAGATCCGGGACTTCCTCGGCGAGGCGCTGATCGAGCGTCTCACCGTGCTCGCGCCCAGCGGCCGTCACATCGTCGCGTTCCACCGCCCAGGGGCGGTCCGGCGGGGACCAACCGCGGTCGAGGGGGTCCTCGACGCCGTCGGCCACCAGGGTGTCCTCCGCGTCCAGCAGACCCGCGTCGTCCTGCACCTCGGATCCGTCGGGCTGGTAGACGTCGTCTCCCCATCCGTCGGCGCTGTTCACGGGTACCTCCAGGTGGTGGGGACCGGCCCGTTCTCACCGCGGTCGGCGGCGGGTCGCCGCTGTGCGGGGCACAGGCGGCGCCCGGCACGAACCACATGGTCCCCGGGCACTTCCCGAACCGGTGCCGCTCCCCAGCCTTCCACCCCTTTTCCCCACCGCGCAACGGCACAGCCTCGGCCGGGGCGGGCACATCCCCAGCCACATCCCTTCTCACCAGCCCCGGCACGCATCCGGTTCCGGCGCGACAGGGCGCCCCGAAAGGGGCGCGAGGCTGTGACATGTGCGGCTCCGCCGCGTGGGCGCGACCAGCCCCCACCGGCCCGCAGGTTCCCACCGGCCCGCAGGCCAGTCACGTCCATCCCCGACCACCGCCCCGCACCCCAGTCACCGCTCGACCGGCGGAGCTACCCGTGCCAGGACCGCCAGAGCGCCGCGTACGCCCCCTCCGCCGCCACCAGCTCGTCGTGGCTGCCCAGCTCGCTGATCCGCCCGTCCTCGACGACGGCGATGACGTCCGCGTCGTGGGCGGTGTGCAGACGGTGCGCGATCGCGACGACCGTGCGGCCGTCGAGGACACGGGCCAGGGACCGTTCGAGGTGCCGGGCCGCGCGCGGGTCGAGGAGCGAGGTCGCCTCGTCCAGGACCAGCGTGTGCGGGTCGGCCAGCACCAGCCGGGCCAGCGCGATCTGCTGGGCCTGGGCCGGGGTGAGCGCCAGCCCGCCCGAGCCGACCTCGGTGTCCAGGCCGTCGTCCAGCGCCCGCGCCCACCCGTCCGCGTCGACCGCGCCCAGCGCCGCCCACAGCTCGGCGTCCCCCGCGTCGGTCCGGGCGAGCAGGAGGTTGTCGCGCAGGGAGCCCACGAAGACGTGGTGCTCCTGGTTGACGAGGGCCACATGGGAGCGGACGTGCTCCGCGGTCATCCGGGACAGTTCGGCGCCGCCGAGGGTGATCCGGCCGTCCCGGGGCGCGTAGATACCGGCGAGCAGCCTGCCCAGGGTGGACTTGCCCGCGCCCGAGGGGCCGACCAGGGCCAGCCGGGTGCCGGGCGCGACCTCCAGGGACACCTTGCGGAGCACGTCGACGCCCTCGCGGTAGCCGAAGTGCACCCGGTCCGCGTGCACGTCCCGGCCCTCGGGGGACAGCGAGGCGTCCCCCGCGTCGGGCTCGATGTCGCGGACGCCGACCAGCCGGGCCAGCGAGACCTGGGCGACCTGGAGCTCGTCGTACCAGCGCAGGATCAGGTTGACCGGGTCGACGAGCATCTGCGCGATGAGGGCGCCCGTCGTCAGTTCGCCCACGTCGATCCAGCCCTGGAGGACGAACACCCCGCCGAGCATCAGGACCGAGCAGAGCACCGTGACATGGGTGACGTTGATGACCGGGAAGAGCACCGACCGCAGCCAGAGCGTGTAGTTCTCCCAGGCGGTCCACTCCTTGACGCGGCGTTCCGAGAGGGCGATGCGCCGGTCGCCGAGGCGGTGGGCCTCGACGGTGCGTCCGGCGTCCACGGTCTCGGCGAGGGCCGCGGCCACGGCGGCGTACCCGGCGGCCTCGGAGCGGTAGCCGGCCGGTGCGCGCTTGAAGTACCAGCGGCAGCCGATCACCAGCACCGGCACCGCGATCAGCACGGCGGGCGCCAGCGGCGGCACGGTGACGACGAGACCGCCGAGCAGCAGCACCGCCCACACCACACCGATCGCCAGTTGCGGCACGGCTTCCCGCATCGCGTTGGCGAGCCGGTCGATGTCGGTGGTGATGCGGGACAGGAGGTCGCCGGTGCCCGCCCGCTCCAGGACACCCGGGGGCAGCCCGACCGACCGTACGAGGAAGTCCTCGCGCAGGTCGGCCAGCATCCGCTCGCCGAGCATCGCGCCCCGCAGCCGCACCTGCCGGATGAACAGGGCCTGGACGGCGAGCGCGACCACGAACACCCCGATGATCAGGCCGAGATGGAGTTCCCGCGCTCCGTCCGACACCCGCTCGACGAGATCACCGAGCAGATAGGGGCCCACCATCGAGGCGACCACGGCGACCGTGTTCACGGCGACGAGAAGGAGGAAGGCACGGCGATGCCGGTGGAACAGTTCGGACACGTAGGCCCGTACGGTCGCGGGGGCGCCGACCGGCAGCGTGTTCGCCGTGGTCGGGGCCGCCGGGTCGTAGGCCGGGGGCGCCACGCCGATCATGCGCTCTCCTCGATTTCTTCCAGTGCGCTCCGCAGAGCGGCTTCGTCGTCCAGGGCACCTCGCAGGGAGGCATCGTCGTCGTCCGCGGCACCCCGGAGGGGACCCTCGTCGTGTTCCGCGGCACCTCGGAGCGGGGCCTCGCGGGATCCCAACTCGCTCCGCGGCACGGCCTGTTCAGCGCGCGACGCGGACTCCTCCTCCGTCTCGCGCGTCACCACGGCCCGGTACCGGGGCTCGCTGCGGAGCAGGTCACGGTGCGTGCCGACCGCCACGACCTCGCCCTCGTGCACCAGCACGACCCGGTCCGCGTGGTCGAGGAGCAGGGGCGAGGAGGTGAACACCACCGTGGTGCGGCCGGTCCTCAACTCCCGTACGCCGTCGGCGATCCGGGCCTCGGTGTGGGAGTCGACGGCGGAGGTCGGCTCGTCCAGGACGAGGACCTCCGGGTCCGTGATCAACGACCGCGCCAGGGCGAGCCGTTGGCGCTGGCCGCCGGAGAGGGAGCGTCCGCGTTCGGTGATGCGGGCGTCCATCGGGTCCTCGGTGTCGAGCGAGCCCTGCGTGAGCGCCACCAGTACGTCCCCGCACTGCGCGGCGGCCAGGGCCTCCTCCGCGCCGACCGCACCCGAGGAGGGCACGTCGAGCAGTTCGCGCAGCGAACCGGAGAGCAGCACCGGGTCCTTGTCCTGGACGAGGACGGCGGTGCGCGCCGAGTCCAGGGGGAGGTCGTCGAGCGGTACGCCGTCCAGGAGCACGGAGGTGCCCGCCTCGGCGGGGTGTCCACCGAGGCGCTCCGCCAGTCGCCCGGCCGCGTCGGGGTCGCCGCACACCACGGCGGTGAGCCGGCCGGAGGGCGCGAGCAGACCGGTGTCCGGGTCGTACAGATCCCCGGCGGGCACCTCGGCCGCGCGCGTCCCCCCGGTGTCGGTGACCCGCTCCAGGGACAGCACGCGTGCGGCGCGTTTGGCCGAGGGCCGGGAGAAGGAGTACGCCATGGCGATCTCCTCGAAGTGCCGCAGCGGGTAGGACATGATCATCACCGCGCTGTAGACGGTGACCAGTTCGCCGACGGTGATCCGGCCCTGGCGGGCCAGCTGCACGCCGTGCCAGACGATCGCGATCAGCAGCAGACCCGGCATCAGCACCTGGATCGCGGAGATGACCGCCCACATCCGGGCACTGCGCACGGCCGCGTGGCGGACCTCCTGGGAGGCGCGGCGGTAGCGGTCGAGGAACAGTTCCTCGCCGCCGATGCCGCGCAGCACCCGCAGTCCTGCGACGGTGTCGGAGGCGAGTTCGGTGGCGCGGCCCGCCTTCTCGCGCTGCACGTCGGCCCGCCGGGTGGCACGGGGCAGCAGCGGCAGCACGGAGACCGCCAGCACGGGCACACCCACGGCGACGACGACACCGAGCGCGGGCTCGTACACGAACAGCCCGACGCACGCGATGACGATCGTCAGCGCGGCGGCCAGGAAGCGCGACAGCGCCTCCACGAACCAGCCGATCTTCTCGACGTCACCGGTCGACACGGCCACGACCTCACCTGCCGCGACCCGCCGGGTCAGCGCCGAGCCGAGGTGGGCGGCCTGGCGGGCCAGCAGTTGCTGGACGCGCGCGGCGGCCGTGATCCAGTTGGTGACGGCGGCCCGGTGCAGGAAGGTGTCGCCCACGGCGATGCCCGCCCCGCACAGCACCAGCAGCCCGCCGGTCTGGGCCAGCCGGCTCCCGGAGCGGTCGACCACGGCCTGCACGGCGAACCCGACACAGAACGGCAGCGCGGAGACGGACACGAAGTGCAGCAGTCCCCAGGCCAGGGACTTGAGCTGGCCACCGAGCTGATTCCGGCCGAGCCACCACAGGAATCGGGGCCCCGAGCGCGCGTCGGGCACACCCGGGTCGGGATACGGAAGGTCTTGAATCTGCATGACGTCCCAGTGGCTCTTGTCAGACGGGAAAGGGGAGGGATGAAGCGCGGAGCGCGGCAGCACACCGCGAGCGGAGTACGGCAACAAACCGTGAAAGGTTCGCGTCGCAGCGTGGTCCGGAGCAAGCGGTTTTCCCTGCCAGGGGTCAGAACCGGCGTTCACCCATCAGGGGCGAGATGTCCGTGACCTCACACAATGCCACCGAATGCGATGTGACCATGGCCCGATGCAGAGTGGCGGCACACGACGTGCGACGGTCGCGATGGCGACTCTCGGTTCCCTCCTGGCGATGACGACCCTGTCCGCGTGCGGCAGCGCGCACACCGGACACCCCGGCGGCCGGGAAGGAAGACCCGGCGCACAGGCGACCCACCCGGAACCCGCCGTCGCCACCCCGGACCCGACCCGCATCCCGGACGTCGGCGACCGGCTCCAGCACGCCATCCCCACCGACACGAGCCAGGTCCTGACGGTCTACGGCGACGGCAAGGACTCCCCGAACTCGACCGCCGTCCTGTTCACCAAGAACGGCTCCACCTGGGACCGGGCCGCCAGTTGGCCCGCGCACAACGGCAAGCTGGGCTGGACCACCGACCACCACCTCGACGACAAGCGCAGCCCCATCGGCGTGTTCACGCTGACCGCCGCGGGCGGTGTGCTCGACGACCCGGGCACGGCACTCCCGTACTCCCAGGACGAGTCGTACGAGGCGCCGCGCGACTGGGACGAGTCGCACTGGCACGACTTCGACTACGTCATCGCCATCGACTACAACCGCGTCCCCGGCACCCCGCCCGACGACGCGGAGCAGCCGATGGGCGAGGACAAGGGTGGCGGGATCTGGCTGCACCTGGACCACGGCAGCGGTACGTCCGCCTGCGTCAGCCTCTCCAAAGAGGCGATGGAGTACCTGCTGCGCACACTCGACCCGGACCGGCATCCCGTGGTGCTGATGGGGGACAGGGCGGACCTCAAGGGGTAGAACACCGCCCATGAGAAGCCGGATAGTCATGTCCATGCTCGCCGGAGCGACCCTCCTGGCGAGCACCCTCCTCGGGACCAGTCCTGCCCAGGCGGCCGATACGAAAGGCCAAGTCGCCGACGTCCCCGCCGAGTTCGGCACCGACTGGCACGACCCCCTCACCGCCGCCCCGCCCATCGCCAAGCCCACGGCGAAGTCCTGCCAAGTCACCCTCGCCGACACCGAGTTCCGCGACTTCACCCCGTACCAGGGCACCTACACACCACCCAAAACCTGCGGCGACCACTGGAGCAAGGTCGTGCTGCGCCTCGACGGCACGGTCAAGGGACGGCAGTACGACCGACTCGGCTATCTGCACGTCGGCGGGGTCGAGATCCTCCGCACCTCCACGCCGGAACCCTCGCCGGACGGCATCGCCTGGTCCGTCGAGAAGGACGTCACCCGCTACAGCGCCACCTTCCGCAGCGCGCAGAACGTCGAGATGCTCATCGGCAACGTCGTCGACGACACCTACACCGGAGTCATCGGCGTCAAGGCCACACTGACGTTCTACGAGGGCAGACCCGTGGTGGAGCAGACCCCCGACCGCGTCCTCACCCTCGCCGCCGACTCCACCCTCACCACCCCGCGCAACACCGAACGCATCGTCGCCGAGGTCTACGCGACCGGATCCGGCGGCGGCTGCGAGGAGTTCTGGTATCTCGCCGTGCCCGACTCGGCGCCGTACTCCTGCCAGGCGGACAAGGGTCCCTACCGCGAGGTGCAGATCAAGGTCGACGGTCAACTCGCCGGAATCGCCGCCCCGTTCCCGAACGTGTGGACCGGCGGCTGGTCCGACCCCTTCCTCTGGTACGTCATTCCCGGCCCGCGTGCCTTCGACGTCAAGCCGATCGAATACGACCTCACACCCTTCGCCGGGCTGCTCAACGACGGCCGCCCGCACCACATCGACGTCTCCGTCGTGGGCGTGCCCGAGGGACAGAGCGGGTGGAGCGCGCCGGTGAACGTGCTCGTCTGGCAGGACGCGCAGCGCGCCCACGTCACCGGCAAGCTCACCCTCGACCGGGCCGGAGAGCTCGCCAACTCCTCGACGTACACGCCCGGTTCGGAGGAACGCGTGGACACCGCCGCGGGCCACCGGCTGACCACGGCCGGATACGTCGACACCTCGCACGGCCGGGTGCGGACCACCATCGACCGGACGCTCGCGAACACCTCCGTACACCGTTGGACCGACGGCGAGAACATGGACGGGCTCGACGCGACCTGGACGGACGACGAGTCGGTGACCGTCAACGGGCGTGGACCGGTCCGGACGACGGCCACGCATCGGACGTACACGATGAACGGCACGACGACGATCGGGACGGACGACCGGCTGCGTACCGTTCTCACGCTGGGCGACCGGGCGGCCGTAGTCGACACGCGGGACGGGCGGCGGACCGGGTGGTCGCGGCTCGACGACACCTACACCGGGGACGCGACCTACACGCTGAACGTGCCCCGTGACCAGCGGCACGCGGTCGGGACGTCGAGCGAGCGCTACCGGCTGTACGGCTCGGGCGGTTGCTACGACCGTTCGCTGAGCACCGCGCAGGGGGTGCTCACCGAGGACCGCAGCGGCTGCTGAGGCGTTGTGCGTGCGATGCGTCACTCAGGTGTGTGATTTACACGGCCGTCACACGGAGGTTTTCCGGACGATCAACAACGGCTTCAAAGTGTCCAGTCGGAAGCCGCTTTCCGTATCGCAGAAGTCGCCCCCCATCGATTTCCGCGAACGACCGTCCCCCCTCAAGGAGTGCCCGTGCCGCCGTCCGTCCCGCCTCTGCCGCGACGCGTCGCACGCATACTGCGTACCTCACTCTTCGCGCAGGTCGCCTGCGCGCTCGTCCTCGGAATCCTCGTCGGGAAGCTGTGGCCCGACGTGGCCACGGACCTCCAGCCCCTCGGTGACGGATTCACCCGGCTCATCAAGACGATCATCTCGCCGCTCGTGTTCTGTGTGGTCGTCGTCGGCATCGCCAAGGCCGGTGACCTCAAGGCCTTCGGCCGGATCGGCCTCAAGGCGCTGATCTGGTTCGAGGTCGCCAGCACCGCTGCGCTGATCATCGGCCTGGTCCTCGCCAACGTCGTCCAGCCCGGCTCCGGGATGCACGTCGACCCGGCCACGCTCAACACCTCGGCGGTGGACGCGAAGACGGGCGGCGCCGCGCTGCCCTCGACGACCGAGTTCATCGTCAACGCACTGCCCACCAGCTTCATCGGCGCCTTCGCCGAGAACTCCCTGCTCCAAGTCCTCATCCTGGCCTGCCTGGTGGGCGCCGCGCTGCTCCACCTCGGCCACACCAAGGTGCCGCAGGTCCTGCCCGCGATCGAGCAGGCGCAGGAGATCATCTTCGCGATCGTCGGCTTCGTCATGCGACTCGCCCCGCTCGCCGTCTTCGGCGCGATGGCCGTCCTGGTCGGCCAGTACGGGCTCGGCGTGATCAAGACCTACGCCAAGCTGATCATCCTCTGCTACGTCGCCGCCGCGCTCTTCGTCGCGTTGCTCGCCGTCGCCCTGCGGCTGGTCACCGGGCTCAGCCTGTGGAAGTTCCTCCGCTACATCCGCGAGGAGATGCTCCTCGCGCTCGGCACCGCCTCCACCGAGTCCGTCATGCCGCGCGTGATGCAGAAGCTGCGCAAGGCCGGCGCCCGGGACGACGCGGTCGGTCTGGTGCTGCCCACCGGCTACTCCTTCAACCTCGACGGCGCCTCGCTCTACCTCTCCATCGGCACCCTGTTCATCGCCCAGGCCGTCGGCGTCGACCTCAGCCTCGGCCAGCAGATCACCGTCGTCCTGGTCCTCATGCTCACCAGCAAGGGCATGGCCGGCATCCCTGGTTCGGCCTTCCTCGCCCTGTCCGCGACCGCCTCCTCGCTGGGCGCGATCCCGGCCGGCGCGGTCGCCCTGCTCCTCGGCGTGGACCGCATCATGGACTCGATGCGCGTCGTCACCAACCTCCTCGGCAACTGCGTCGCCGTCTTCGCGGTCTCCCGCTGGGAGGGCGCCCTGGACATCGAGCGAGCGAAGAAGGTCCTCGACGGCGAGATCACGGTCGTGGACGAAGACGAGAGCACCGGCGCGGACGAGATCACGGTCGCAGAAGAAGAGGCGGTGCAGGAAGAAGCCGTACAGGACGAACACGAAGAGGCGGAGATCCCCGCGCAGCGCGTCAAGGAGACTGCCCCCGAGGCCAGTTGAGGCTGAGTCGGTTCGTTATGGCGGGCTGCGGCTCCTGCTCCATCTCTACGGTGGGGGAGTCGCGGCCCGTTTCCGTGGTTACCCGAGGTCGACCGGGTAGGCCTGGTCGAAGTCGGCCGAGCGGCTCACCGCCTCCCATGCGGACGCCTGGGCGAGCTGGTCGCGCGAGTAGCTCTGCGCCATCTCGACGGCGACGACTCCCAGGAGGAGATGGGAGGGGATGTCCGGCTGCTTGACGATCCGGACCAGGATCTCCCCGGCCCGCTTCGGATCGCCCGCGGCGACCACGGGACCGTCGAAGAGGCGGATCATCGCGCCGACGGTCTCGTCGTACTCCGGCGCGACATCCGGTATCCGCATCGACGAACCGGCCCAGTCGGTCGCGAACCCGCCCGGTTCCACGACGAGATACCTGATCCCGAACGGCGCGGTCTCGGCCGCGAGCACACGCGTGAAGCCGTCGACCGCGAACTTCGCCGCCTGGTACGACCCGAGCCCGGGATTCCCGCCGACCCGGCCGCCGACGGACGAGAACTGTACGACCGTGCCCGCGCCCCGCGCCTTCAGGAACGGGAGCGCTGCCGTCGAGACGTTGTAGACGCCCCAGAAGTTCGTGTCGAACTGTCGGCGGAAGTCGTCCTCCGGTGTCGTCTCGACCGGGGAGAGGTTGGCGTATCCGGCGTTGTTCACGACCACGTCGATCCCGCCGAAGCGGTCGACTCCCGCATGTAGGGCCGCCGTCGCCGCCGCCCGGTCGGTGACGTCGAGCGCGACGGGGAGTACCTGGTCGCCGTACTTCTCCAGGAGGTCGTCCAGCTGCTCCGGTTTGCGTGCCGTCGCGACGACTCGGTCGCCGGCCTCCAGGGCCGCGACGGTGAGGTTGCGGCCGAAGCCGCGGGACGAACCGGTGATGAACCATGTCTGAGTCATGCAGCTAGCAAAACACTGTTTCGTTATTAGTGCAACCCCGTTGCGCTAAATTAATGCAACCAAGTTGCGCTACGCTCAGAGCCATGAGCACGCCCAGTCCCCAGCGCGCCCGCAGTGCGGCCGCCAAGCAGCAGCGTGAGAGGGCGATCCTCGACGCCGCCAGATCCCTCGGCGCCGAACGCAGCGTGCGCGAGGTCACGCTCACGGACATCGCCGCCACCGTGGGCATGCACAAGTCCGCGATGCTTCGGTACTTCGAGACCCGGGAGCAGATCTTCCTGGCGCTGACCGCCGAAGGGTGGGAGGACTGGTCGGCGGAGCTCCGTGCGCGGTTGAGTGAAGTCACGGTCGGAGATTCCGACGTGGTCGCTGCCGTCATCGCGCAGTCGCTCGTCGCGCGGCCGTTCTTCTGCGATCTGCTGGCTCAGGCGCCGTTGAACCTGGAGCGCAACGTCTCGCTCGACTCGGTGTACGAGTTCAAGACGGTCGTACTCGGCGAAGTCGCTTCGGTGGCAACCGAGTTGTGCCGGACGCTCGCGATCACCGAGGGTGCGGCCATCGATGTGATCGCCACGGCGACGAGCATGGCCGGGGCGCTGTTGCAGATGGCCGCCCCCGGTACCCGCCTCCGAACGCTCTATGAATCCCGTCCCGAGTTGGCGCATGCGCTGGTCGACGTCGAACCCCAACTGACCCGCATCCTGGCCGCGTTGCTGACAGGGATGCGCGCTGCCGCCACGCCAACACAGCCTTCCGCGCAGGCGGGAGTTGACGCAGCGCAGGCGTGAACCGAAGCCACTCAGGCGTGAAGCGGAGGCGGTTGGCCACGGCTCACGGCATCGGTGACTGGCCGCGCGTACTGGCGAAACGGCTGCGATAGTGCGTCGGTGTCGTGTCCAGGTGGCGGGCGAAGGCGCGGCGGAGGGTCTCGTCGGTGCCGAGTCCGCTGTGGTGCGCCGCGGAGGTGACGCTGTGGCCTTCGAGGAGGAGATGCCGGGCGCGGTCGAGACGGACCCGTTCGACCCAACGGGCGGGCGTGGTACCGAGTTCGGTGCGGAAGAGCCGCGTCAGGTGGCGGGGGCTGACCGCCACGGTCGCCGCCATGGCGGGCAGGCTGTGGTCGGCGGCCGGGTCGGCCAACACCGAGGCGATCAGCGACCGTAGCGGATCGGTGCGCGGCCGTGGGGTGGCGGTGGCGGTGGCGGCGGAGAACTGCGACTGCCCGCCCGGGCGTTGCATGAAGACGACCAACTCGCGCGCGATGTCCCTGGCCACGCCCGCTCCGTGGTCGTCCTCGACGAGGGCGAGCGCCAGGTCGATGCCGGCGCTGATGCCCGCCGAGGTGACGAAGTGGCCGTCGCGGATGTGGATGGCGTCCGGCTCGACACGCACTTGGGGGTAGTGCCGGGCGAGCGTCTCGGCATGCCGCCAGTGGGTCGTGGCCGACCGGCCGTCCAGCAGGCCGAGTTGGGCGAGGATGAAGGCGCCCGTGCAGACGGACGTGACCCGGGTGGCGTGGTCGATGAGAGTACGGGTCGCGGTCAACAGCTCTTCCTCGGGCGGCTGTTGGGCGAGCCGTTCGCCACCGGCGACCACCACCGTGTCGACCGGCCCGGCGTCGGCCGCGGTCACCGTGCTGGTCAGCGTAAGCCCGTTGGAGGCGGTCACCGTGCCGCCGTGAGGTGAGACGAGCACCAACTCGTAGGGGTGGCCGAGCCGGCCCGACTCGTGCAGCACCTCGGCGGGGCCGCTGACGTCGAGCATGGTCACGCCGTCGAAGACGAGGAATCCGACCCGGTGTGTCATGCCGGAAGCCACATCGCAAGCCACATCGCAAGCCACGTCTGAAGCCACGTCTGAAGCGAGGTCTGAAGTCGTGTCCGAATCTGTGGTTTTCCTGGCTGTGAGGACATGGCCCCAGCGTACGCCGCCGACGATCCTGGAGTCACAAGAGATCGAGTCACAAGAGATGAGATCGAGTCGCACGACATCGAGGAGAGGGAAGAACGATGAGCGAAGTGATCGCAGGCGTGGAGATCCCGGACACCGCCCTGGTGCGGGAGGCGACCGAGCTGGTGCGCGAGGCCGCGTCGCCGTTGCTGTTCGACCACTCCCGGCGGGTGTTCCTGTGGGGCGCCCTGCGCGGCCGGGAGCAGGGGCTCGGCTACGACCCCGAACTGCTCTACGTGGCCGCGATGTTCCACGACCTCGGGCTCACCGAGAAGTTCCGCCGCACCGACCAGCGCTTCGAGATCGACGGTGCGGACGAGGCCCGCCGGTTCCTGCACGCCCACGGCATCACCGGTGAGCAGGCCGACCGGGTCTGGGCGAGCATCGCCCTGCACACCACACAGGAGATCCCGCTGCACATGTCCGCCGAGATCGCCCTGGTCAACCGGGGTGTGTCGCTGGACGTCGTGGGCATCGGCTACGACGCGGTCTCCGACGAGCAGCGCGCGGCCGTCGTGGCGGCACACCCCCGACCGGACTTCAAGAACGGGATCCTCGCCGCCTTCACCGAGGGCATCAAGGACCGCCCCGAGACCACCTTCGGCAACATCAAGGCGGACGTGCTGGAGCACTTCGTACCGGGCTTCGTGCGCGGCGACTTCGTGGAGCGCATCAAGGCCTCGAACTGGCCGGAGTGATGCCCTTACCTGAAGGCGCCGGAGGAACCGGAGTGCCGCGAACCTGGTCTCCGGCGGCAGCCTCATGCGGGGCAGCGGGGCAGCGGGGCAGCAGGCTGGCAGGCCAGGGGGTCAGCGGGTCAGCAGGACCGCCCGTGCCCATGCCCCTCGTGCGCCCCATGGACGTCATGCCCTTCATGCCCCTCATGCGCACCAGGCACCCCGTCCACCAACGTGTCCAGCAACGCCCGCAACACCCCACGCTCCACATCCGTGAGCGGCGCGAGGATCTCGTCCGCCGCGCCCCGCCGCGCCCCGCGCAACTCGCTCAGTGCCTTGCGGCCGTCGTCCGTGATCTCGATCCGGATCACCCGCCGGTTCGACGGATCGGGCGCCCGCCGCACCTTGCCGCTGGCCTCCAGGCCGTCGACCAGCGTCGTCACGGCGCGCGGCACCACCTCGAGGCGCTCGGCGAGGTCGGCCATGCGCGGCGGGGAGTCGAAGTGCGCGAGGGTGCGCAGCAGCCGGGACTGGGCGGGGGTGATGCCGAGGTCGCGCTGCTCCAGGTGGCGCTTCTGGATGCGGTGCACCCGGCGGGTGAGCCGCAGCAGCTGCTCCGCGAGCAGGCCGTCGGAATCGGGGGTGGTCATACGGGAACAATATCAGGACCTGGTTCATTGTGAGTATAGGTAACAATGAGCTATGCTCCATCGAGTCTCATCGCTCCACGAGTTCTGAGCGCTCGACCAGTCCTGATCGCCTCACCATCCGTAGGAGACCATGCCCCGCGACGACATCAACTGGACACCGTCCCCAGGCACCTCGACCGACCAGCCTCGGCAGGTGCGCCGCATCCTCAAGCTCTTCAAGCCCTACCGCGCCCGACTCGCGGTCGTCGGCCTTCTGGTTGGTGCCGCGTCCCTGGTCACCGTGGCGACCCCGTTCCTGCTGAAGGAGACGCTGGACGTCGCCATCCCGCAGAACCGCACCGGCCTGCTGAGCCTGCTCGCGCTCGGCATGATCCTGAGCGCCGTCCTGACCAGCATCTTCGGCGTGCTGCAGACCCTGATCTCCACGACGGTCGGCCAGCGCGTCATGCACGACCTGCGCACGGCGGTCTACGGCCGGCTCCAGCGCATGTCGCTCGCCTTCTTCACCCGGACCCGCACCGGCGAGGTCCAGTCCCGCATAGCCAACGACATCGGCGGCATGCAGGCCACCGTCACCTCCACGGCCACCTCCCTGGTCTCGAACCTGACCAGCGTGGTCGCCACGATCATCGCGATGATCGCCCTGGACTGGCGGTTGACCGTCGTCTCGCTGCTGCTGCTCCCGGTCTTCGTGTGGATCAGCCGCCGCGTCGGCAACGAACGCAAGAAGATCGCCACCCAGCGCCAGAAGCAGATGGCCGAGATGGCCGCCACGGTCACCGAGTCGCTGTCCGTCAGCGGCATCCTGCTCGGCCGCACGATGGGCCGCTCCGACTCGCTCACCCGCTCCTTCTCCGAGGAGTCCGAGGGGCTGGTCGACCTCGAAGTCCGGTCGAACATGGCCGGGCGCTGGCGCATGTCCGTCATCTCGATCGTCATGGCAGCGATGCCCGCCGTCATCTACTGGACAGCCGGCATGACCCTCCACCTGGGTGGCCCGGACGCCTCGATCGGCACCATCGTCGCCTTCGTCTCGCTCCAGCAGGGCTTGTTCCGCCCGGCCGTCAGCCTCCTGTCGACCGGCGTCCAGATCCAGACCTCGCTGGCGCTCTTCGCGCGCATCTTCGAGTACCTCGACCTGCCGATCGACATCACCGAGCGCGAGAACCCGGTCCACCTCGACACCATCAAGGGCGAAGTCCGGTTCGAGGGCGTCGAGTTCCACTACGACGACAAGAGCGGCCCGATCCTCGACGGCATCGACATCACCGTCCCGTCAGGAAACAGCCTCGCGATCGTCGGCCCGACCGGCGCCGGAAAGTCGACCCTCGGCTATCTCGCGCCCCGGCTCTACGACGTGACGGGCGGCCGGGTCACCCTCGACGGGGTCGACGTCCGCGACCTGGACTTCGACACGCTCGCGCGTGCCGTCGGCGTCGTCTCCCAGGAGACGTACCTCTTCCACGCCTCGGTCGCCGAGAACCTCCGCTTCGCCAAGCCGGACGCCACCGACGAGGAGTTGCACACGGCGGCGCGCGCCGCGCAGATCCACGAGCACATCGCGGGCCTGGCCGACGGGTACGACACGATCGTCGGCGAGCGCGGCCACCGGTTCTCCGGCGGCGAGAAGCAGCGACTGGCCATCGCCCGCACCATCCTGCGCGACCCGCCGGTCCTCATCCTGGACGAGGCGACCAGTGCGCTGGACAACCGCACCGAGGCCGCCGTCCAGGACGCCATCGACGCCCTGTCGGCCAACCGCACCACGCTCACCATCGCCCACCGCCTCTCCACCATCCGGAGCGCCGACCAGATCGTGGTCCTCGACTCCGGGCAGATCGCGGAGCGGGGCACACACGAAGAACTGCTCGAACAGGACGGGCGGTACGCGGCCCTCGTACGCCGGGACGCCCAACTGGAACCGACAAGCTGAAGATATGCCGGGTTTGTGACGATATGCGGGTTACCGTGCCCGCATGCAGATGAACACTCCGCCACGGAGCACGATTCGACTGACCCGCAGGGGCCGGGTCGCCCTCATCGCGACGGGGGCCGTCGTGGCCGGCACCGCCGTGGCGGTGCCGCTGCTGAGCCTCGAGAGCGAGGGGGACACGCGCCCCACGTCACTGGTGATCCCGGAGGGCTGGCGCTCGGGCCAGATCTACGAAGCCGTGGACAAGGTCCTCGCGCTGCCGGTCGGCACCACCAAGAAGTCGATCGCGAAAGCCGGCCTGAAGCTGCCGAACGACGCGGAGGGCAATCCCGAGGGCTATCTCTTCCCGGCGACGTATCCGCTGGAGAAGAAGTCGACGCCCGCGTCGCTGCTGTCGTTCATGGTCAACACCGCGAACCAGAAGTTCAACGGCGCCCCGGTCGCCGCCGGCGCCCAGCGCAACGCGATGAACGTCTATCAGGCCGTCACCATCGCGAGCATCGTGCAGGCCGAGGCGGCGTCCAAGACCGACATGGGGAAGGTGGCCCGGGTCATCTTCAACCGCCTCGAACGCGGCATGCCGCTCCAGATGGACTCCACCATCAACTACGCGCTGAACCGCGCCACGTTGAAGACCACCGGCAGCGACACCCGGCTCGACAGCCCCTACAACTCCTACCAGCGCATGGGTCTGCCGCCCACCCCGATCGACAACCCGGGCGAGGAGGCGATGCGCGCCGCGATCAACCCGCCCCCGGGCGACTGGCTCTACTTCGTCACGGTCAAGCCCGGCGACACCCGCTTCGCGGCCACGTACGAGGAACACCAGCGCAACGTCGCCGAGTTCAACGCGGCCCAGAAGAACAGTGCGTCGCCCACGAAGTGATCGGCGCGGGACGACGTGGGGCGGCGCTCGGCATTTCGGCCGGCGCCGCCTGATGTGTCGCGGGGCTGTGCGGAGTTGATCGCGGACGGTCTGCGCGGTGGGCGGGGCGGCGCGGCGTCAGACCCATGTGCGCCTTTTGGGGTGGGTGGCCTGTGTTTCGTCGGCGGGTGCGGGGTCGCTGTGGCTGGTCGCGCAGTTCCTCGCGCCCCTCAAAAACACCTTTGGTCAGCCGGTGCTGTCCAGCTCTGCTCTGTTCGAAATGGCCCCGAACAGCCTCAGGCCGACACCGGCTCCCCGGCCAGCAACCGCCGGATGTCCCGCACCGCCGCCCGTCCCGCCCGGTTCGCGCCGATGGTGCTTGCCGATGGGCCGTAGCCGACGAGATGAACACGTGGATCGGCGACCGCGCGGGTTCCCTCGACGCGGATGCCGCCGCCCGGCTCGCGCAGCTTCAGTGGTGCCAGGTGGTCGATCGCGGCCCGGAATCCGGTTGCCCAGAGGATGACATCGGCGTCCACATGGCGGCCGTCGTTCCAGTCCACCCCGTCGGGTGTGATCCGGTCGAACATCGGCTGCCGGTCCAGGACTCCGTCCGCGATCGCCTGCCGGATCGCGTCGTTCAGCGGCAGTCCGGTCACGGACACGACGCTCTTCGGCGGCAGTCCCTGCCGTACCCGTTCCTCCACCAGCGCCACGGCCGCCCGTCCCACGTCCTCGCTGAAGGGCCCCTCGCGGAAAACCGGCGGACGCCGGGTCACCCACGTCGTGGAGGCCGCGTACGGCGCGAGCTCCATCAGATGCTGGGTGCCGGACGCGCCCCCGCCCACCACGACCACCCGCAGCCCGGCGAACTCCCCGGGCCCCGGATACTGCGCGGTGTGCAACTGCCGCCCCCGGAACGTCTCTTGACCCGGATAGCGCGGCCAGAACGGTCGGTCCCAGGTACCCGTCGCATTGATCAGCGCCCGCGTCGACCAGACACCGTCGGACGCATCGGACGCATCGGACGCATCGGACGCATCGGACGCATCGGACGTCTCGACGAGCAGCCGGCCGGCTGCGCCCTCCCGTACCGCCCGCACATCCACCGGCCGCCGCACCCGCAGGTCGAAGGCCCGCTCGTAGGCGGCGAAGTACTCGGCGATCACCTCGGCGGACGGGCGGGCCGGATCGGCGTCCGTGAGTTCCATGCCAGGCAGCGCGTGCATCCCGTGGACCTTGCCGTACGTCAGCGACGGCCACCGGAACTGCCAGGCCCCGCCCGGCGCGGGCGCGTGGTCCAGCACCACGAAGTCGCGCCCCGGCTCGAAACCGGTGCGCCGCAGGTGATAGGAGCCGGCCAGGCCTGCCTGCCCGGCGCCTATGACGACCACGTCGACCTCACGTGTGTTGTTCACATTTCTACGAACAGCGCCCGGGCCGTGGATCTTCCCGCACGCTCAGCGCCCGCTGCCCACCAGGAACGGAACACCCGCCCGAGCCGCCGTCTCGACCAGCCCACGCGCCGCGAGCTCGGGAATCACACCCTCGCCGAACCAGTACGCCTCCTCCAGATGCGGATACCCGGAGAGCACGAAGTGCTCGACGCCCAGCGAGTGGTACTCCTCGATCAGATCGGCGACCTCGGCATGACTGCCCACGAGCGCGGTGCCCGCGCCACCCCGGACGAGACCGACCCCCGCCCACAGATTCGGGTGGATCTCCAGCTCGTCCCGCGAACCGCCGTGCAGCGCCAGCATCCGCTGCTGGCCCACCGACTGGCTGCGCCCGAGCGCCGCCTGCGCGGCCGCGATCGTGTCCGCGTCGAGGTCGTCGAGCAGCCGGTTCGCCGTCGCCCACGCCTCGGCCGACGAGTCCCGCGAGATGGTGTGCAGCCGCACCCCGAACCGCACGTCCCGCCCCTCCCGCTCGGCGAGCCCGCGAATCCAGTCGATCTTCTCCTTGACCTGCGCCGGCGGTTCTCCCCAGGTGAGATACACGTCCGCATGCCGGGCGGCCACCGGACCGGCCGCCGCCGACGACCCGCCGAAGAACACCTGCGGCACCGGATCGGGCGGCAGCGCCGTCAGCCCGCCCTCGACCTGGTAGTGCACACCGTCGAAGTCGTACGGCTCTCCCCGCCACACCCCTCGTACGACGGACAGGAACTCGTCCGTACGGGCGTACCGCTGGTCGTGGCCGAGATGGTCGCCGAAGCGGCGCTGCTCGGCCGAGTCGCCGCCGGTGACGACATTGAGCAACAGCCGCCCCCGCGTGAGGCGTTGATAGGTCGCCGCCATCTGCGCGGCGAGCGTCGGCGAGATCACCCCGGGCCGGAACGCCACCAGGAACTTCAGCCGCTCGGTGTGCTGGGCCAGCGCCACGGTGGTCAGCCAGGCGTCCTCGCACCATGTGCCGGTCGGCGTCAGCACCGCCTCGAAGCCCAACTGCTCGGCCGCTTTGGCGATCTGGGCGAGGTACTCGATGTCCGGCGGACGCACCCCGCGGACCGTGCCCGCGCGGTTGGGTCCGTAGGCGTGCCGGTCGACGAGCGTACGGCCGTCGCCGCCCGTCGGCAGGAACCAGTGGAGACGGACGGTCATGTCACTTCTCCTTGTAGACGCGCGGCGCGGTCGTCGAGGCCGGCAGGCTGCCGTTGAAGCGGGTGTCGACGAACTCGGCGAAGTCGACCTTGCGCGGGATGAGCTTCAGGCTGGTGAAGGTGTCCGCGATCTGCTGCTCGGAGGCGATCAGCGGCTTGTCGACGGCCACCGAGATACGTGAGGCGTTCGTGCGCTTCACCGAGGCCAGTGCCACCGAGTACGGCAGCCCGGTGTCCTTCGCCCACACCTTGGCCCACGCCTCGGGGTGGTCGTAGACCCAGTCCTGTGCGCGCCGCAGCCGCTCCAGATAGTCCTTGATGGCCGCGGCCTTCTTGCTGTTCGCCAGCGCGGAGGGCGCCGCCACCTGGAAGTTGAGCCCGTTGACCAGCCCCTGACCGGTCGTCAGAATGCGGCCCTGCTCGGACTGGAGGACCTGCGAGGTGTACGGGTCCCAGACCGTCCACGCGTCCACCTTGCCGCTGGTGAACGCGGCCAGCGCGTCGGCCGGTTGGAGGTACTTGACCTTGACGTCGCTCAGGGTGAGCCCGGCCGCCTTGAGGGAGGCGATCAGCTGGAAGTGCGCGGACGAACCCTGCGCCACGGCTATGGACTTGCCCTTGAGCTGCTCGGGCGAGGTCAGCTTGGAGTCCTTCGGCACGAGGATGGCCTCGCCCTGGGAGTTGCCGTGCGAGGCGGCCACCACCCTGATCTTGGAGCCCGCGCCCGCAGCGAACACCGGCGGGGTGTTGCCGACGCCGCCGATGTCGACGGCCTTGGCGTTGACGGCCTCCAGGAGGGGCGGTCCGGAGGTGAACGTGGACCACTTGATCTTGTAGTCCAGGTTCTTGAGTTCACCGGCGGCCCGCAGCACCGCCTCCGAACCACCCTTCTGGTCACCGACGTTGAGCGTGAGGGAGCCCTTGCCGTCGGTACCGGTCGAGGTCTCGGCGGCCGAGTTCCCGCCGCAGGCGGTGAGCAGGAGGGCGATGGGGAGCAGCAGGGCGGCGGGAACGAGGCTTCGTCGCATGAGGGGGAGTCCGTTCTCGGTAACTGGTCTCGGTAACTGGGTTGATGCGTGGGGGAGTTCAGGCGGCTTCGGCGGCGGTGTCGACGCCGAGGCGTTCCAGGAGTCCGGCGCGCAGTTCCGCGAACCGGGGGTCGGTGATGTCGCGCGGCCGGTCGAGGTCGATGTGCTGCTCGTGCGCGATGACGCCGTCGTCCATCACCAGGACCCGGTCGGCGAGCAGCACGGCCTCCTCGACGTCGTGGGTCACCAACAGGACCGCGCAGCCCCGCCGTTGCCACAGCTCGCCCACCAACCGCTGGGCCTTGATGCGGGTGAGCGCGTCGAGCGCGCCGAACGGCTCGTCGAGCAGCAGCAGATCGGGCTCGCGCACCAGAGCACGGGCCAGCGAGGCGCGCTGCGCCTCACCGCCGGACAGCGTCTTGGGCCACGCGTCGGAGTGGTCCCCGAGTCCGACCTCCGCCAACGCCCGCTCGGCCACGGCCCGTTCGGGCTTGCCGGGCAGTCCGAGCAGGACGTTGCGCCACACCTTCTTCCACGGCATCAGCCGGGGCGCCTGGAACGCGACGGCCTTGCGGCGCGGTACGAGGACGGTGCCCTCGATGTCCCGGTCCAGCCCGGCGAGGATGCGCAGCAACGTGGACTTGCCACAGCCGCTACGGCCGAGCAGCGCCACGAACTCGCCCTGCTGTACATCGAGTTGGAGCTTGTCGATGACGGGACGGCCGTCGAAGGAGCGGGTCAGCCCCTCGACCCGTACCGCCTGCGTGCTCACCGGCGAAGGGGTCGCCGGTCGGGTGGTCACCGGCCCGTGAACGTCGGTCGCCATTGCAGCAGCAGCCTTTCGAGGGTACGGACGAGGAAGTCGGCCAGCAGACCGAGGAAGGCGTAGACGATCAGGCAGACCACGATCACGTCGGTCTGGAGGAAGTCCCGGGCCTGCACCATGAGGAAGCCGATGCCGGCGTCCGCGTTGATCTGCTCGGCGAAGACGAGCGCCAGCCAGGCGATGCCGAGGGAGTAGCGCAGTCCGGTCATCGCGTTGGGCAGCGCGCCCGGCAGCACCACATGCCGTACGAGCCCCCAGCGGGACAGCCCGAGGGACTCCCCGGCCTCGATCAACTGGCTGTCCACGCCCCGGATTCCGGCGTAGACGTTGAGGTAGAGCGGGAAGGTCACACCGAGCGTGATGATGGCGATCTTGGGAGCCTCGCCGATGCCGAACCAGATGATGAACAGCGGGATCAGCCCGACGAAGGGCACGGTCCGCAGCATCTGCACGGGAGCGTCGACCAGGTCCTCGCCGACCCTGAACAGGCCGGAGACCAGGGCGAGTCCGGTGCCGATGAGGGTACCGAGCAGCAGCCCGATCGCGACCCGCTGGAGCGAGGTGGTCATCGCCGAGGTCAGCGAACCACTGTCGATCAGATCCCAGCCGACGTGGGCGATCCGTCCGGGCGAGGCGAGCACGTCGGAGGTCAACACACCTGTGCTGCTGAGGAGTTGCCACAGCGCGAGCAGCACGAGCGGGCCGGTGGTGCGGCGCAGCCAGCGGGGGACGCGGGTGCGGCGCGAGGAGGTGGGGGCGAGAGGGACGAGATCGAGGGAGGAGCGATCGTCCGTATCGGCCTTCGTCGAGCCTGATATAGGAGAAATATCTGGCTCTGAAGAGTCGGGCGGGGCATGGCTGATGCTCATGGGTGCTCCACGGGTGGGGGAGAGCGTCCGGTGAGAAGGGGGGTACGCCTCAACGCCGCCATGTCACGACGGTGTGCACGGGCACGGCGGAGTGCGGGAAATGGAGAGGTGGGGCGGAAGGAGACGTCAGCAGCCGCGGCGACACGCGGCGGAGGCCACCCGCAGCAGGTCGATGTGACCGCGCGTGGTGAGCAGAACTGAACGCAACATGCGGCCGAAAATAGGTCAGATGGCGTGCCACGGTCAACGGTGTCTCGCGTACTGGACCCCTCGTATCACAGGCCGGGCGATCGACGGGGCGTGGAACCCGGCGGATGGGTCAGGATGGGAGGCATGTCAGCTGCCTTCACCACCCGAGTCCTGAACGTCGCCACCGGTTCCAGGGAACGGGTCATGGACCTGACCCGCGACTGCGAGGCCTTCCTCCGGGAGGTGGCGGCCGGCCGTGACGGCCTCCTCAACATCTTCGTCCCCCACGCCACCGCGGGCGTGGCGATCCTGGAGACGGGCGCCGGCAGCGACGACGACCTCCTCGCCGCCCTGCACACCCTCCTCCCCGCCGACGACCGCTGGCAGCACCGCCACGGCAGCCCCGGGCACGGCCGCGACCACGTCCTCCCGGCGTTCGTGCCGCCGCACGCGACGTTGCCGGTGGTGGGCGGGCGGCTGGAGTTGGGGACGTGGCAGTCGGTGTGTCTGGTCGATACGAACAGGGACAACCCTGAGCGAAAGGTGCGGCTCACCTTTCTCGCGGGGTCTTGATGCCGGCCCTGATCCTTGGCTGCCGCCCCGGCTGCCCGGCCGGTGACCGTTCCGGGCAGCCGTACCGCCTTGATCAGGTGGTGAAGCGGTGGGTGCCCGAGCCGACCCGGTAGACCGCGCAGCCCTCCTCCTGGCGCAGGTACGTCCCGTGCGTGCGGGTCACCGCGTCCGGGGTGGACGCGGGGATCCACACCTCCGCGGTCGTGTTGGGCGGCACCGCGCAGGTCAGCGTGAACCGGCCGGACCGCTGTCGCCAACGGGTGGAGACCGGGCCGTAGACCGAGGTGAACGTGGCGCGGGCGGTGGTGACGGCTCCGCCGGGGCGGGGGCGGATGACGATCTCGCGGTAGCCGGGCCGGCCCGCCGAGATACCGGCGATGTTCGTGTACATCCATTCCCCCACCGAGCCGTAGGCGTAGTGGTTGAAGGAGTTCATGCCCGCGTCCTGGAAGCTGCCGTCCGGTCGGATGGAGTCCCAGCGTTCCCACATCGTGGTGGAACCCCGGTCGATCTGGTAGCCCCAGCTGGGGAAGGAGCGCTGCTGAAGCAGGCGGTAGGCGACGTCGGTGTGGCCGGTGTCGGTCAGGACGGGCAGCAGCCGGGGAGTGCCGAGGAAACCTGTCGACAGATGCCAGTCCTTGGCCTCGATCAGCGCGACGAGCCGGTCGGCCGCGGCCTTCCGTGACGTGTCCGGCAGCAGGTTCATCGACAGCGCCAGGACGTAGGCCGTCTGCGTATCGCCCTTGATCCTGCCCTCGGAGGTGACGTAGGCGTTCTGGAAGGCCGTTCGTATCCGCTCGAAGAGATCGAGGTAGGGCGCGGTGTCCGTGCCGAGTTCCCCGGCCATGCGGGCCGCGAGGTCGGCGCTGTGCGCGAAGTACGCGGTGGCGATCACGTCCTTGGGGGTCTCGTCCCCGACGTTCAGCCAGTCGCCGTATCCCTGATCCGGGCGCAGCAGTCGGTCGCTGTGCTTCTCCAGGTACGTCAGCCAGGTCTGGACGGACGGCCAGGCGTCCGCGAGGACTTGGCGGTCGCCGTACGCCTGGTAGAGGGACCAGGGGACCGTGACCCCCGCGTCGCCCCAGCCGGCCGTGCCGTTGCCGACCGTGCCGACCATCGGTGCCACGTCCGTGAACGCGCCCTCCCCGGTCCGGGAGTCCCGGAGGTCGACGAGCCACTTGGACAGGAAGCGCGCCGACTCCATCGTGTACGCGGCCGTGGGCGCGAAGACGTTGATGTCTCCCGTCCAGCCCAGGCGCTCGTCGCGCGCTGGTGTGTCGGTCGGAACGGAGAGGAAGTTGCCGCGCTGGCCCCAAGTGATGTTGTGGTGCAGCTGGTTGAGCATCGGTACGTCGGTCTCGAAGTCGAGGGTGAAGGGGGCGGACGTATGCATGACGCGGCCGGTGACGGCTTTCGCCGAGGGCGCGCCGGGGAATCCGGTCACCTCGACGTACCGGAAACCGTGGAAGGTGAAGCGCGGCTCGTAGATCTCCTCCTTCCCGCCGCCCTTGAGGGTGTACGTGTCGGTCGCCGCCGCGGTCCGCAGGTTCGCGGTGTAGACGGTGCCGTCGGGGTTGAGCACCTCGGCGTGCCTGAGCCGGACGGCCGTCCCCGCGGCGCCCGACACGCGCAGCCGCACCGAGCCGACCATGTTCTGGCCCAGGTCCAACACGTAGACGCCGGGCTTGGGTTGAGTGACGCTCTTCGGTGTCAGCTCGCGCTCCACCCGCACCGGACCGTCCACCTGCGCGACGATCAGGTCGGGACCGATGTCGCCGACGCCACCCATGCCTCGTACGCCCAGCCAGCCTGTGTCGTCGAAGCCGGGCGAGGTCCAGCCGGGGGTCTCCTTGCGTGCGTCGTACGTCTCGCCGTTGAGCAGATCGGCGGCGACGATCGGCCCTGCGGCGGCCCGCCAGTCGGCGCCCGACACGATGCGCTCGCTCGTCCCGTCCGCGTACTCCACCTCCAACTGGGCCAGCAGCGCCGGGACTTGGCCGTACTGACCGGGCCCGAACATGCCCACGTTGCCGGCGTACCAGCCGGGTGCCAGATACGCCCCGATGGCATTGGCGCCGGACCGCAGGAGTTCGGTGACGTCGTACGTCTGGTACTGGACGCGGGTGCGGTAGTCCGTCCAGCCGGGGGCGAGTTGGTCGAGGCCCACCCGGCTGCCGTTGAGGTGGCTCTCGTACAGGCCGAGCGCCGTGGCGTACAGGCGTGCGCGGGCAACTTTCCTGCGCGGCAGCCGGAATTCGTGCCGCAGTTGGGTGACGGCGTACGACACCGGGACGACGCGTCCCCACGGTCCGCTGCCCCAGGCCGCTGCCACCCGGACCGATGGCCAGCCCGCGTCGTCGAAGCCCAACTCCCGCCATCCGGCGGCCGGTTCCTGGTCCGTGGCCTTCCAGGAGGCATCGGTGAACACCTTCTGCTCACCGGAGGCGGTCCGGACGACAAGCACCGCGACGAGCCCCGCCGGGCCTTCGGTCGCGTTGGTGGCGGCGACGGCGATAACGTTGTCGCCGGCCCGCACGCGCGCCAGTACGTCGATCACCGCCGGGCGTTTCCAGTCCTCGTTGTCCGTGTCGAGGTCGGTGTGGGCGACCTCGACCCCGTTCAGGGAGACGGCGTACACGTTGTCGGCGGTGATGGCGAGCGTGGCCGACGTGATTCCGTCGGGCAGTTGGGCGGTACGGCGGAACCAACGGGTGGCCGCAGGAACGCTGTTGGTCGGATCGCCCTCGGGGAACCAGATCCAGGAACCGCCCTCGAAGGACGGTGCGTCCACGAGGCCTGCCGGCGCGGAGATCCAGTCGGCGCTCCACTGCCCGGCGTCCATCAGTCCGGTCTCCCACCACGAGGGAGTGCTCCAGTCAGAGACCTGTCCGTCGCCGTCCCATACGCGTACGGACCAGTGATAGCGCGTCCGGGGCTTGAGTTCGGGACCTCCGTAGGACACGAGGACCGACTCGCCGGACGTGACCTTTCCGCTGTCCCAGACGTCCGGGCGGGACAGGCGCGACGCGGTGGTGGCAACGCGGATCTGATAGGCGCTCTGGCGCACACCGACTCTGTCGGAGGCCAACGGCCAGCTCAGCCGGGGCCGTTGTGCGTCGATCCCCAGCGGGTGTTGGACGTATTCCACGGTCGGCGCCGTGACGCGCAGTCCGTCGCGCAGCGTCTGTGTCTCCGCCTGCGTCTGTCTGGATGCCGGCGCGGCCATCGCCGGTACCGCCGGTACGCCGTCGATGGTCGCTGCCGCCACCGTGGCGACCGCGCCCGCGAGTATGTTCCTCCTGCTGATCACTACGACTCCTCACTCGCACGGAATGGGATGAATCGATTCAGATATGAGAGGCGTGGGTAACGTAGAGCCTGGTGATGCCGGGGTCAATCGTCGTGCAACTGTTTTCGTGACAGGGCTACTTCGCCATCACTCCGGGCGGAGCCGGTGCGCGAGGTGGATGCGAGGGCGTTGAACGGTTTCAATCAGGGCCCGCAACCCTTGTGCTGGGCAGGGCTCGGCACGTCGCGATCGGGGCTGCGCGGCGACGCTTCTTTCTCGGCGGCCGGGGGGTGCGGAGCTTCCGCGTCAGAGTTCTGCGCAGGCCGCCTTTCGCGCCCCGGTGGCGGGCTCTGCCTATTGGTGCGCTGTGTAGACCGTCGCGGTCATCGGTGCCGTCACGGGGCCGGTGCCGAGTTGGTCCGTCATCTTCTGTGTGACGGCGGCCTGGAGGGCCTGCGCGTCTTCGCGGGCCTGCACGGCGGCGCTCACCGGTGTGCCGGTGAGGAACCCGGTGGCGATGGAGGCTGCCGACTCCGCGACGCCTTCCAGCGTGATCTCCTCGGCGGTGGCAAGGGTCAGTCCGGCGGCCGTGAGGTCTGCGGCGACGACGGCCGGGTCGGAGTAGCCGTGGGGCACGTCCTTCAGGAACGGGGGTGCTCCGTCGGGCATGGACTGTTCCAGGGCGGTTTGGAAGGCGGCCCCGAATCCGTGCGAGGCCAGCGGGCCCCAGCTGTTGAACAAGAACCGTCCCTGCGGGGCCAGGACCCGGCGCACCTCGCTGTAGGCGGCGGGTCTGTCGGGGAAGAACATCACCCCGAACTGGCACACGACGAGGTCGAAGCTGTCGTCCTCGAAGGGCAGGTGTTGGGCGTCCGCCTGCCGCCATTCCGCACGGGGTTCCCGTGCCGATCCTGCGGTGACCATCGCTTCGTTGAGGTCGGTCGCCACCACCGAGGCCGTGGGTACCGCGGTGAGCAGGGCCGAGGTCAACGCCCCGGTTCCGGCGGCGAGTTCCAGGACCGTGCGGGGCCGTAGCGCTGCCGCCCTGGCGGCCAGGTCGACGGCGAAGGGCCGGAAGAAGACCGGCACCAGGTGGCGTTCGTAGGCCTCGGGCATGGACCGTGTCCAGCGCCGGTTCGCATCGTCTGTACTCACCCGACGGACATTAGCCCCGCGGGAGGCTCCAGGGCGGACCGCCGCAGCCACCGTGGCTTCGTGTCGGTGTCGACAGCGGCTCCCGTGAGCGCGGCGCGCTGAGCAGGTGTCTCATGCGGTGACGCCGACTCGCCTGCCCAGTGCGGGAGTTGTGAAGTCCGGTGGGGGATGCTGGAGGCTTCCGCACAGTGGTTCGGGCAGGCGTCGTCCCGTACGTCTGCCTCAAGGCACGACTTACTGGCACGACTTACACGCACGACTTACACGCACGACTTACAGGCACTACTTACAAGGGAAGATCCTTGCAGCAATCCTCGCGTAGAAGATCACCCCGGAAGGTGCTGGCCGGAATCCTGGCCGGCGGCGCCGTGGCCGCAGGCTGTTTCGCCGTTCTGCCGTCGACGGCGCAGGCCGCCCCGAGCCCGGGCGCCGACCGGCAGTCCTCCTTCGCCGACGCGGCCGAGGAGTTCGGCGTACCGCTGCCCGTGCTCCTGGCCGTGTCGTACCAGGAGTCGCAGTGGGACGACCACGACGGGCACTACAACACCTCGGGCGGATACGGCCCGATGAACCTGACGGACGTCACCGCCGCGATGGTGTCCGGGGGTTCGGCGGGCGCCGCCGGCCGCGGTGACCTCGCCGAGCTGACGTCGGACCCGGCCCTGCACACCCTCGACGCGGCGGCCGGCCTCACCGGCACCCCGGCGGCGAAGCTGCGCACCGACGACCGTGCGAACATCCGGGCCGGTGCCGCCCTGCTCGCTTCGTACCAGAAGGAGTTGACGGGCAAGAGCTCCACCGACCCGGCCGACTGGTACGGGGCGGTGGCCAAGTACAGCCAGTCGTCGGACAAGAAGGCCGCGCAGCTCTTCGCCGACCGCGTCTTCAAGACCGTGTCCTCGGGCGCCTCGCGGACGACGGCCGACGGACAGCACGTCAGCCTCGCGGCGCGGCGGGCGGTCCACCCCGAGACACGGCAGTTGTCCGAACTGAAGCTGAAGGCCGCGGTGACGGCCACCGACACAGAGTGCCCGGCCACCGTCGACTGCACCTTCCTCGCCGCGGCCGCCTCCAACGGACAGGTGGCCGGCCGCCCGGGCGACGGCGTGCAGATCAAGTACATCGTCCTGCACGACACCGAGTCGTCCTACGACGCCGCGATCAAGACGTTCCAGACGGCGGGCTCCGGCGACTCGGCGCACTACGTCATGCGGGCCTCGGACGCCGCCGTCACGCAGATGACGCACACCAAGGACATCGCGTTTCACGCCGGCAACTACTGGTTCAACATGCACTCGATCGGCATCGAGCACGAGGGCTACGCCGCGCACGGTGCCACCTGGTACTCGCAGGCGCAGTACCAGGCGACGGCCGATCTCGTGAAGTACCTCGCCGCGAAGTACGACATCCCGCTCGACCGCGAGCACATCATCGGCCACGACAACGTGCCCGGCCCGCAGGACAGTTACATCTCCGGCATGCACTGGGACCCCGGTCCCTACTGGGACTGGACGGCGTTCATGAACATGGTCGCCCCGACGAGGGCGGCCCACGCGCAGAGCGCCGGCCGCCATGTCCCGAGGGTGGGTTCGGCGGTCACCATCAGCCCCGAGTTCGCGACCAACCAGCAGACCGTCCAGGTCTGCCCGGCCGACGACCCCACGGGCGCCACCACCGCGTGCACCGGCACCACGGCACCCTCCAACTTCCTTCCCGTGCGCACCGCTCCGAGTGCCGACGCACCCCTCTTCGCCGACCCGGCCATCCACCCCGGCGCGAGCGCGGGCACCGACTCGATCCACGACTGGGGCAGCACCGTCCAGGCCGGCCAGCAGTTCGTGGTCGCCGATGTCGACGGCGACTGGACCGCCATCTGGTTCAGCGGCGCGAAGGTGTGGTTCCACAACCCCCACGGCGTCAACACCTGCGCCGCGCAGGGCGCCACGGTCCTCCACTCCGGCGACCAGGCCGCGACCCTCTACGGCTCCGGCTACCCGCAGGCGTCCGAGTACCCGTCCGGCCTGTCCCCGTCCACGCAGAAACCCCTGACCGTCTACGGCTTCCCGGCGGGCCAGGCCTACGTCGCCACCCAACCCCCGGTCAGCGCCGACGACTTCTTCGTCTCGGGCGACACCTACGTCACCGGGGCGGCCAAGTACTACACGATCCAGTACAACCACCGGGTCGTCCTGGTCGACGCCTCGCAGGTCTCCTGAACCGTCCGGTGCGGGCAGCCCACACGTCCTGCCCGCACCGGACGCCGCCGCCCCAACTGCGCGCGCCCCGCTACCCGGTGACCCCGGCACGGGCCAGACAACGCGCCAGGTCCGAGCGGGAACGTACGCCCAACTTGCGGTAGACGCGGGTGAGATGGGCCTCGATCGTCTTGCGGGAGAGGAAGAGCGACGCGGCCGCCTCCACATTGCTGAGACCTTCGCCGATGGCACGCGCCACCTGGAGCTCCTGCGGCGTGAGCAGGGCCACCGGAGGCGGTTCGTCCCCGTGGACGGCGGAGCGGTGTCCGGTCGCCGCGACCTCCGCCTCGGCCCGGACCGCCCACGGAACAGCGCCCAGCGCGGTGAACGTCCGCTGTGCGAGCAGCAGCGGCTCCCGTGCCGCGGACGGCCGCCGGAACCGGCGCAGCACCTCTCCCGCGACGAGCCGGGTCCGCGCCGCCTCGAAGGCCATCTCCTTGTCGGCATGGACGCGTTCCGCGACGGCCAGCCAGTCGGCGGCCTCCTCGGCGGACCCCGCGAGCATCACCCGGCATCGGGCGTGAGCGGCCGCCGGCCACGCCAGACCGGTCGCCGTGTCGCGCTCCCGCAGCCACTCCGCGACGGCCACGGCACTCTCCCGCGCCCCCGTGCGCAGACAGGCCTCGGCGAGGTCGGCCACCCACGGCATGAGGGTGGGATTGACCAGCCCCACCTCGTCGGCCAGCGCGAACGCGGCCTCCAGGTGCGTACGCGCCGCTTCGGCGTCACCGGCGGCGAAGGCGGACGTACCGAGCGCACCGCGGGCGAACAGGGCCAGGCCGCGCAGTCGGCTGCCGCACCACTGCTCGTACTGCGCCACCCGCTTCCGGCAGTCCGCGAAGTCGCCGTGCAGGGCGTCCAGCCGCGCGAGCTGGATCAGGGCGTAGCCCGTCATCGCCAGATGCCCGAACTCCTCCGCCCAGCGCAGCGCCTCGGTGGCGTCCGCGCGAGCCATCGGCCAGCGGGACCACATCTCCACCTGGCACCGCGCCAACAGGGCGTACGGCAGGAGGGCCGGGGCGTTGTCGCGTCGTACTTCCTCGATCACCGTGTCCAGCACGCGGCGGGCGAGGTCCCCGTCGCCGGTCCAGGACAGGCCCTGCGCGATCTCCATCGTCGTCTGACGTTCCTCGGGGCCAGTCAGGCCGCGCGTCTCGGCCAGCAGCGCGAGCAGAGTGGTACGGCCCGCGCTCACGTCGCCGCCCAGAACCTCCGCCCGGGCGTGCATGACGGCGGCCTGCCGACGAGGGGCGCCGCGCATGCCGTCCGCCAGCGCCTCGCAGCGTGCGGCGATGTCGCACGCGTCGCGTATCCGCCCGTCCATCGTCGCCGGCACCACCGCGGCCCCGTACAGCTGAGAGGCGCGTGCGCGGTCCACCGACTCCACCGTCCGGGCGGCGCCGACCAGCAGCTGGTGCGCGCGGCCCGGATCCCCGAGCCAGGTGCAGGCCTGGCCGCGCAGGAACTCGATGTCCGCGGTGAGCAACGGATCCTGACTGTGCGTCAGGGCCTGTTCGCACCACTCGGCGGCATCGCGCGTCGTACCGCCGTAGAACGCGTCGTGCGCGGCTTCGAAGAGCCGGCGGGCCGCGTCCGCGGGGTCCGGAGACAGTTCGGCGGCACGGCGCCAGGCGGGCGCGGCGGCCGCCAACGCCCCACGCTGGCGCGCCTGTCGGGCGTCGGACACCAGGCGGGCGGCGACCGACTCGTCCGGACCGGGCGCGGCGGCGGCCAGGTACCAGGTCTGCAGTTCGCCCGAGCTGAGGGTGGCCAGCCGCCGGTAGACCTCCAGCCGCCGGACCGTGGCGCACTGCCCCAGCACCACCGGCCGCAGCACGGGATGCCGCAGCTCGCAGGCGCCGTCCCGCATACGGACCAGCCCGGCCGCCTCGGCCGCGTCCAGATCGGCGGTCGTGAGTCCGTCGAACGCCAACACCCTTTGCAGCAGGGGCCATTGCGGGGCTCGGCCGGCGGCGACGTACACCAGCGCCTTCCGGCTGCGCGGCGGCAGCATGCGCAGCTGTCCGCGCCACGCCCGCTCCACCAGCGGCCCGGGCGCCTCCCACGAGTCGTCCCACGGCTCGGTCCCGCAGGCACGGGTCCGGGCGAGCGCCGCCGCGTACTCCACCAGGACCAGGGGGTTGCCGTTCGCCAGCCGCACGATCCGGTCCGCCGCCCGGTCCGCCCGGTCGAGCGCCTGCCGCCGCAGCAGCGTCCAGCACTCGTCGTCCGACAGCGGCCCCAGCGTGGTGTGCGGCACGCTCTCCTGGATCCCGTCCTCCTGCCGCCCCCGGCGTGCCGCCATGATCAGGGCCACTCGCTCCGTGGCCAGCCGCCGGGCCACGAACTGCAGGACCTGGCGCGAGGAAGGATCGGCCCAGTGCAGGTCGTCGACGAGGACCAGCAGCGGCCACGACTCCCCGGCGGCGGCCAGCACGCCGAGCGCGCCCGCGCACACCGCGTACGGGTTCGACTCGGCCACGTCCGTGAGCGCGAGACAGCCCTCGACGGCACTGCGCTGGGCCGGCGGCAGCTCACCGAACTGACGGCGGAGCGGCAGCAGCACATCGGCGAGCACCGCGTACGGCAGGACGGCCTCCGACTCCACTCCGCGGGCCCAGAGCACCCGGGCACCCTGGCAGCGGGCGGCCGCGTGGCGCAGCACCATGCTCTTGCCGATCCCCGGCTCACCGCTCAGCAGCAGGGCGCCGCCCCGCCGGGGCAGGGCGTCCACCAAGCCGTCCACCAGGTCTCGTTCGGCGCGCCGGCCGACGAGGGCGGCGGGTCCAGGTACGGACGTCACCTCGTCGGGCGCGGCGGGAGCCACGACGCAGTACGCCCCGTGCCCACCCGAGTCCTCCGGTACGTGGACCGGATCGTATGTCGCGCCGCCCGGCGGCACGCTGGTCATCGCTGTTTCTTCCATGACGCCCCCGTACAGCTGCCGCTCCATTGCGGCGTTCCGTCATGCCTCCAGGGTGCCCCCGGGAGGGTGATCGGCGTCAGGGGTCGGGACGGTCCTACGACGGTCTCCGTACGGTGAGGTTCGCGCGGTGGGTCCATGACGCGTAGGCCCGGCCGGGTGTGTCCGGGGCCGCCGACCCGACAGGTGGCGTAGGTGTTCCGGCGGGGGAGCCGCTCACAACGCGGGAGGGCATGTCCCGGGCGGAGGCAGGGAGTTCCCCGAAGCCGTGCTGCGGGCGTTCGGGAATGCTCGCGTGCTCCTAGACCTGAAGGGGGCACGGGATGGCCGAGCAGGGACAGTTCCGGCGAGTGATCACGAACCTCACGCACGGCGGACACGCGATCCTCGACACCGCGGACAACGCGGAGACGACCGCGAAGACCGAGGAAAGCCTGAGCATGCGCAGCACGGTGGTCCAGGAGTCCACCGGCGTGGCGGCGCACGTGGGTACCACCGCCTTCGACTACTTGTTCCCCGACCTCGCGGAAGAGTTCCCGGACCGGCACCTGCCGGACGACGACGTCTCCAAGGTCGTCGCGGCCCTGCTCGCACTGGGCTCGGCGATGGTGGAGACCGCGGACGAGGTGGCTGCCCCGCAGTTCAACTCGCCGATCCCGCCGGTCTACACCTACTGGGGCCAGTTCACCGACCACGATCTGACGGCCGCGACCGACCGTGACCTGGTGATCAGCATCACCGATCCGAACCTCCGGCCCGTGCGGCCGCAAGACGTGGTCGAGAAGCTGGAGAACCTGCGCATCCCGGCGCTGAACCTCGACTCGGTCTACGGCGACGGACCGTTCGCGGCACCGGTGGCGGGCAAGGACGCCGTCCCCTACGACGGCGTCAAGTTCCGGCTGGGCCTGCTCAGCCCGGTGCCCGTCACCGTGGGCGCGCTGATCCCCCCGGTCGCCGACACCCAACGGGACCTGCCGCGCAAGGCCGACCGCACCCCGCTCGTCGGCGACACCCGCAACGACGAGAACCTCGTGGTGGCCCAACTGCACGTGGCGTTCCTGCGGTTCCACAACGCGGCGGTCGACTGGGTGCGCGACAACGAGCCCGAGTTCGAGTCGGACGCCGAGGTCTTCCGCCGGGCCCGGGACCTCACCCGGTGGACCTACCAGTGGTTGTGCGTGCACGACTATCTGCGCACCGTGGCCCGCCCCGATGTCGTCGACCTCGTGGACACCGCGGAGGGGAACCTGCTCGACCTGGACCGGCGCGGCACCTACATGCCGGTCGAGTTCTCGGTGGCGGCCTTCCGCTTCGGTCACAGCATGGTGCGCGGCGGCTACGACTGGAACCGCAACTTCGGCCGCCCGGGCGACCGGGCCCCCGCCTCCAGCCTGATCCAGCTCTTCCAGTTCACCGGCAAGGGCGGCTTCGTCGGCACCCTGACGACACTCCCGTCGAACTGGCCGGCGGAGTGGGACCGGATGGTCGACAAGAACAGCCAGTTCGCCAACCGCTTCGCGCGACTCATCGACACCAGGATCGCGCCACCGCTCGCCGACCTGCTCAACGAGGGCAACGACCCGAACCAGGCCGACCAGATCAGGAAACTGCTCAAGCAACTCGCCCAGCGCAACCTCCTGCGCGGCTACGTCCTCGCCGCTCCCACCGGACAGGCTGTGGCCGAGGCGCTCGACGTCGAACCCCTCACCCGCGCGGAACTCGAACAGGGCACCAGCGACGCGGTCAAGGACGCCCTGGAGGCGGCCGGCCTGTTCGACAGGACCCCCCTCTGGTTCTACGTGCTGAAGGAGGCCGAAGTACGCGAGCAGGGCCGGCGGCTCGGCGAGGTCGGCAGCCGCATCGTCGCCGAGACCATCATCGGCCAGATCCGCAAGGACCCCGGTTCGTACGTCAACCGGACGAGCTGGAGCCCCGCGCAGGGCGTCCTGCTCCCGAACGGCCGGCCGGTGCGCACGATCGCGGACTTCCTCCGGTTCGCCGGCGTCCTCTGACCCGCCGACACCCCTCCGGGCCGCACCCCCGCGCCCCCGCCGATCCGTGTCGGCGGGGGCACGTGTGCACTGTAGGGAGTTCCCCGAAGCGCCGTGCTCCCCGCGCGCCGGACCATGCGCGCATGGACCTACGACAGCAGCAGCGGAACATGGTGGAGCGCTACCGGGAGACGGTGGACCAGCGCGAGAACATCCGGCGACGGCAGCTGGAGACCGGCACGCCCTTCGCGGGCGGCAGCACGGAACAACTGCGCGCCCGCGCCGAGCGGTTGGTGAGCAAACGCGAGGTCGACCCGGGGGAACTGGCGCCGGTGCCGTCCGACGAAGGGCCGGTGCGTCCCGCTGTCGTCCTTGAGCGGATCCTCGGCGCCGCGAACGAGCTGCAGAGCGTCAACTTCCTTGCCCGCGGCGCACGTGCGGCCCGCGCGGTCGCCCGCGTCTCCATCATCCAGGGCGGAGAGCGGGCCGGGTTCGGCACCGGTTTCCTCGTGGGGGAGCGGCTGCTGCTCACCAACAACCATGTGCTGCCCGACGTGGCGACGGCGACGGGGTCCTTCGCGGACTTCGACTTCGAGTCCGACGCCGACGGTGTGCCCAAACCGGTCGACTCCTACGACCTGGCCCCGGACGTCCTGTTCGTCACGGACCCCGCGCTCGACTACACGCTCGTCGCGGTCGCGGCCGGCCCCGACGGGAAGCGGCCGGGCGCGGTGCACGGCTGGCTGAAGCTCATCGCCCAACAGGGGAAGATCGTCATCGGCGAGCCGGTGAACATCGTCGGCCACCCCGCCGCGCGGCTGAAGGAGGTCGCGGTCCGCGCCAACGAACTGCTCAACCAGCTGCCGCAGTTCCTGCACTACCGCACGGACACCGAGCCCGGAAACTCCGGCTCGCCCGTGTTCAACGACCAGTGGGAGGTCGTCGCGCTGCACCACGCGGGCGTACCCGACCCCGGCGGCGCGGGCTGGATCGCCAACGAGGGGGCCCGGGTCAGCGCCATCCTGCGGCACCTCGCCGCGGCCCCGCTGCCACCGGAACAGCAGGCACTGCTCGCCGAGTTGGGCCCACAGGCGGCGCCGGCCGGGGCGGCGCCCGTCGTAGTCATGCCGATCGAGAACCGCCCTCCAGGAGCTCAAGAACGGCGGGGCGTCACCGGGCGGATCGCCGCCGGCCGACGGCGCGTGGTGTTCCTGCACGGCCGCGGTCAGCAGGGCCACAACCCCGCCCAACTGCGCGCCGGTTGGTGCCGGGGTCTGGCCGTCGGGCTGGCGGCCGCGGGCCTTCCCCCACTGGACGACGCCGACGTCTGGTTCCCCTTCTACGGCGACGCGTTGGCCGCCGCGACGGCCACCCGTGAGAGTGCCGACCTCGATACGGCGACGACCACGGCCGAGGCGTACGTGCCGGCCGACTCCGGCGCCCGCACGGTGTACGCCGCGCTGATCGCCGAATCCGCCGAGGCCGCCGGGATGCCCGAGCCGGAGCAACAGCCCGCGGCCGCGCGGGAGTCGGGCCTGCTCGGCGGGGCGGTCGCCGCACTGCAACGGCCGTTGTCCTGGATCGCGGCGCGCAGCGGGCTCGACGACGTCGTCATCGCGGCGGTGTTCCGCGACGTCGCGGCCTACCTCGGCGACAAGTCGGTACGCGACGCCGTGCTGGAGGCGGTGCTGGCCGGGCTGCCCGAGGACGGCGAGACCGTGCTGGTCAGCCACAGCCTCGGTACCGTCGTCGCGCTCGACCTGTGCACCGTGCTGCCCGACGGGATCTCGGTACCCCTGTTGGTGACGGCCGGCAGCCCGCTCGGACTGGACGCCGTGTACAAGCGACTGCTCGCCCGCGGACCGGTCAGGCCCGCTCAGGTGGACGGGTGGACCAACGCGTGGGCGGCGGGGGACGCCGTCGCCATCGGCTGCCCGCTCGGCGACACCTGGCCGCGGGTTCACGACGTGCTCTGCGCCAATCGGAAGGACTCGGCGCACGACATCGCGCAGTACCTGTCGCACGCCCCGATCGCGGCCGAGATCGGCCGCGCCTGGCCGACCGTCGGCTGAGGGTGCGCTTCCAGGGATCATCTCCGTGGCCTCGGACGATCCGGTCGGGGTCTCTGGAAGGATCCCCACCATGAGCGACAATCCCCTGCGCCAAGTCACCGTCGACCGCACCGCCCCCGGCCGCTTCACCGCGACCAACACCCGTGGCGGCACGATCGAATTCGGTACCGCCGTCGGCGGCGGTACCGAGTTCACCCCCGTCGAGCTGCTGCTCGCCGCGATCGGCGGCTGCACCGCGGCCGACGTCGACGTGGCCACCACGCGGCACGCGGAGCCGGACGGGTTCACCGTCACCGTGACCGGAAACAAGGTCAGCGACGACCTCGGCAACCGGATGACCGACCTGGCGGTCACCTTCGCCGTGACCTTCCCAGAGGGGGAGGCCGGGGACCGGGCCCGCGCGATCCTGCCCCGGGCGGTCACCGTTTCGCACGACCGGCTGTGCACGGTCAGCCGCACGGTGGAGACCGGCACGCCCGTCACCGCGACGATCAAGGACGCCTGACCGCACGCCGTTGTCCGCGAGGTTCGCCGCGATGTTCTCTGCGAGCAGGTGACAAGGGTGCGGCCGTGAGCTGCGTTCTTGTGAGCACCGCCTGATCCCGTGGCCCGACCGTCCTACGGTCCGGCCATGAACACGAGTCGCAGCAAAGGAAGTTCGCGGCGCGGAGCCGCGGGCACAGGACGTACGTGGCGCGGTGCCGCGCTCGCGGTGTTGTTGACCGCGGGCGCGCTCACCGCCGCCGCTCCGCAGGCCCAGGGCGACGGTGCGCGCACCGAGACCCCGGTGGCGTCGACGCACCCCGCCGACGGTGTAGTCGAGTCGTTGGTGCGGGTCAAAGTGCCGTTACCGCAGTCGTTCGGCGCCCGTCCGGCAACGTGCGACTGGCTGTCGTATCTGCGCTACCGCGCCGCCGACGGCCCGAGCGCGTCGGCCGACGCCGACCGGATCCTCGTGGCGCAGCCGGGCATCCTGGAGGGCGCAGGTGCCTTCGACAGCGTCGCCCGCGACAGCGTCGCCCAAGCCGCCGCGCGGGGACGGCACATCGAGTTCTGGGCCCTGGACCGGCGCTCCAACTGCCTTGAGGATCCCACCGGTATCGCCTCCGGCGACCAGCACACGGCCGTCGACTACTACTACCGGGGCAAGGCCGTCGGCGGCCGGACCTTCGCCGGGTTCGTCGGCAACGACCAGCTCGGCTGGATGGCCAAGCTCGGCATCGAACAGACCGTGCGCGACGAATACGACCTGCTCGTCGCCGAGTTGCCCGACCAGGGGCTGCGCAAGAGCAAGGTGCTGTGCGGCGGGCACTCGCTCGGCGGCGTCATCACCGGGTACTTCGCGGCGGCCGACTTCGACGGCAACCCCGCGACCACGGCGGACGCCGGGCAGAACCAGTGCGCCGGGTACTTCGCCCTCGACACGACGATCTCCACCGACCTGTCGGACCTGAATGGCAGCATCCCGGACGACACCAACCTGCCTGACATCGGGCTGGGTTACGGCGTCGTACAGGCAGGGCTCGACAGCGGCGTGCTGTCCCGGTCGCTGTCCGCGCCCGTGCTGCTCAACCCCGAGACGATGACCCTGCTCGCCATCGCCGGCCTGGGCGCCGTACAGAACCCGAATGGCGAGGCGGACCTGCCGTCCTACCTCCCCTCCAACGTCAACATCGAGGCCACGAACCGCTTCCTGTTCTCCAAGGACGCGGCCACGTTCCTCACCGGCTCACCGGCGGTGAAGGACTTCCGGCTCACCAACGACGCCGTGCTCGGGTCACTCATGGACGACAACTCCGTACCCCTCGCGTTCCTGCAGAGCAGCGTCGGCTTCTTCGACGGTGGGCCGATCACTGACAAGAACTTCCCCGTCGCCAACGGGAGTTCGGACCAGTCGCAGCTCGTCGGTGTCGAGTACAAGGCGATTCCCGCGCAACCCCACGGGCCGCTCTACACCTGGCGCGATTACGACCGTGTCGGCGCCGCCGACGACCCCGGGTACCGGTCGGCCGACGGCACCCCGTTCACCAACGCCTCCAAGGAGGTCACCGACATCCACGAGCTGGCCCGCAGCATGGGGGAGCAGCCGCTGGACTTCACCGAGCAGTACTTCCCGACCAAGCTGGTCACCGACATCGAGCTGGCCACCTCGCCGCAGGTGAAGCGACTCATCGTGCACCCGGGCGGGTTGACGGCCAACCCGACGCTCACCGTCCTCGCCGGCGACGGGCTCCTCGCGGGTCACGTCCCGGCCGACCTGCACCCCGTGATCGCCCCCGGCTATCAGCACCTCGACGTACTGACCGCGGCACCCGTCCAGAACGACGGCCGCCCCGAGGTCGTCTCCAGCAGCCTCGCGGCATTCGCTGCATCACCCAAGTAATCGCCCAAGTAGCCGTTCCCGCACGGCCGTTCCAGAACGCGACGAGGACCGGGAGGATCAACTCCCGGTCCTCATCGGTGCGTTGCTACGGCTCAGACCTTGCCCGCGGCGAACGTGGCCGCCGCGGCGGCGTCGGAGGTGTAGCCGAGGTGGGCGAGGACGTCGGTTCCGCCGTTCTGGCAGATGGGGTCACCGTTGGCACAGAAGTCGATGGTGCGGCTCTGGTAGGTGCCGGTGACGCTCTTGCCGAGGGCCCGGATCGGATTGCCGAACAGCAGCACGGCGGCGACCTTCGGCTCCACCGCGGCGGGGATGGTCGCCACGATCGGGCTGCCGACCACCGCGCCGTCGCTGCTGATTCCGATGGAGTTGTCGACGACGTTCGCGCCCTGCGAATAGCCGACGAGAATGAAACGCTGATTGGGGCAGGCCGCCGCTTGTGCCTTGACGTGGTTCACCACATCGGCGTTTCCCGTCGCGGCGGACGTCAGGGAAAGGTCGGCGGGATAGTTCACCGCGTAGCTGGAAAGGCTCTTGCCGGTGATTTTCTGCTGGAGCGCGGAGAACACCGGGTCGCCGACGATCAGGCCGAGTGTGCCCGGCTCGAAGGTGCCGCGCGCCGCCACGACGTCGAGGTCCGAGCAGGTGGCGGCCGATGCGGCGGGTGCGGAGAAAGCGGTGAGCCCGGCCCCGCCGACCAGCGAGAGTGCGGCCAGGCATAAGCGAATACGCATGGGAATCCTTTGAGGGTGGGGCGCCTGCGGCGCCTGTGGAAAGGACTGCCCCGAAGGTATTCGCGTTCCCGTACCCGGTGTTATGGACGGGAATTCAGAAACTCTCTCTGTTTTTGTCGCCCCGTGAGTCGCGGTCGCCACCTCGTGAGTCGCGGTCACCCTCCCGCAAATCCGCTGCACGCAGCGCGAGGATCAGGTCCAGACGAGTTCCGGGATCGTGCAGGGACGCGCCGAAGAGTTTCTCCAGCTGACGCAGGCGATAGCGGACCGTCTGCGGGTGGATGTGGAGCCGGGCGGCGACATCGGGCACGTTGCTGCCGCTGAGCAGCCAGGCGAGCAACGTCTCGGCCAGCCGCGGGCGTTGACCCTCCGACGCGGCGTCGAGCGGCGCCAGGGCCCGTAACTCCAGCTGGGCCAGCAGCGGTTCGTCGCTGTGCAGCAACAGCGTCGACAGATGGTCGGCGCACAGCACCACGCCCTGCCGGGGCAGCACCCCGCGGCCCATCAGCCCCAGCGCCCGCGTGGCCCAGTGCAGGGACCGCGCGGCCTCCACGACCGGGACCGTGGGACCGATCGCCGCCGGACGGCCGCCCAGGCCGAGGACGAACGACCGCCCGCCGAACCGGCCGTAGCCCTCCGGGTCCGGCACCAGCACGCGCGGCGGCCGTGACTCCATGTCGGCCAGCGCGCCCGGCATCGCCGGCGGCCGGTCCTCCGCACGCGGGTCCGCGGGGCCCGCCAGCGCGATGACGGCGACCTGCGAAGGCACCCGCCACCGCGCGCCGTGCGCCAGGTCCTGCAACGCCTCCGGCGACACCGGCCCCTCGCCCAAAAGGAGTTCGAGCAGCCGTCTGCGCCGCCGCTCCACCTCGTCCGTGCTGCGCGACTGCGCCTCCGCGTACCCGGCGGCGGCCGCCTCCGCGACCTCGTGCACGGTCCGGAACGCCAGCTCCCCGAGCGCGGCCACCACCGCCGAGTCCAGGCCGAGTTCCTCCGCCGTACGGCCCATCAGCCGCCAGGCGTGGAGCCCGCCCACGCGGATCGCCGACTGAAGCGCCTCCAGGCTGCGGCCCTCCAGGGCCTCACCGCGCCCGAGTTCCGCGTAGTACGCCGCCGCCATCGCGGCGTTCTGGCCGTGCGGGTCCGCGATGTGGTCGACGAACAGCGTGAGCGCCTGCACCACGCCGGACCTGAGGTTCTCGCGGTACGTCCCGTCGGCCGGCCGCGCGTACTCGGGGACATGTCTGCGGACCACCTCCTCCACCTCGTCGGAGACGGCGCCGAGTTGGGCGCGCAACAGTTCGGCCAGGTCGGGCGGAACCGATGCGGTTCCGGGCTCGGTGGGTACTCCGCGCGGGGTGGGGACAGCCACGACGGACACTCCTTTCCCCCGGAGGCGGCTCGCCCACGGACTGTTGCCCGTGGGACGAGGGGGACGTCCCGTGTTGGACGGCCGTCCCCTGCGCTCCGTTCCGTGCCCCGGCTGCACCGACATCACTCCGGCAGCCCCAGCGCACCGGCGAGCATCGGCCACGAGGTGGTGAACTCCCCTTTCCAGTAGGCCCAGCTGTGTCCTCCCCCCGAGTAGAAGTGCGCGGTGACCGGAATGCCGAGCAGGGCCAGAATGCCGGTGAAACTGTGCGCGGAGGGCCACAGCAGACTCTCCAGCGCCTCGGGCAGCCAGTCGCCCGAACCCCCGGCCACACCACTGCCGTTGGACACGTACAAGGGTGTCCCGCGCAGTCCGCCGGCCTGGGCGCGCGGATTGGCGGCCCGCCAAGTCAGCAGGTCCAGCAGGGGGTTGCCCCAGAGGGTGCGGGGTGCCAGGTTCTCGCGGGCCACGATGGCGTCCACGAGCGAGGGCATCCCGGGGGCCGTGGTGTCGAGGATGCCGCTGTAGGACGCGGCGGCGGTGAACGCGCCCGGGTGCCGGGCCGCGTGCGCCATCGCGCCGTAGCCTCCGGTGGACACGCCGGCGACGGCCCGCACCCCGGACGCCCGGTAGTCGCGGGCCAACAGCGCCGGAACCTCCTGGAGTTGGAAGGTCTCGTAGTCGGGCCCGTCGTGCCACGCGCTGGGGATGCCGGTGGGCCCCGCGTCCGGCATCGCCACGATCAGGTCCCGGCCCTCGGTGAACGCCTCGATGTCCGTCTCCCGCGTCCACGACGTGTAGTCGTCGTGCGCCCCGTGCAGCAGATACAGCACGGGATACGTCCGACCGGGCTGCGCGTCGAAGTCCGACGGCAGGATCAGCCGCACCGGCGCGCTGCGGCCCAGCGCGGGCGAGGACACGGACACGTCGAAGGTGCGCGCCGAGATCTGCGTCGCGGCCCGAGCACGTCCGACGGCGGCCGTGGCACCGAACAGAACGGCCAGTCCCGTGGCCGCCGTTGCTCTCGTGACGGCTCGTCGGGAGATTCCGGTGGGGTGGTGGTGCTGCATGGCGGCTCCTCAGTCCGGTTCGGCGGGTCCGCCGGGGGTGGCGAGCGCCCGCCGCAGATGGGCGGCGATCTCGTCGACGTACGGCGGGTCGAGCAAGGACAGGTGATGCCCCGTCACCGGTACGACCGTCAGGCGCGGGCACACCTCGTCCCAGCCGAGCGCGTCGTCGTCCCGTTCGTACGCCGGGTCACGCACGGTGTGCGGAGCCGGTTCGGTGGCCCGGTACAGCACCACCCGCCCCTCGTACCGGCCCGGTTGATGCGCCTCGCCGATCCTCAGGTCGAGGTAGGAGGCACGCTGGTGCTCCAACGCGGCGGGCGGCACCCGCACGGCCCCGCGCAGGGTGCGCAGCACGCGGTCGATGCGCTCGTGGTCGTCGTCCAGCGCCACGAGTTCGTCGTAGGGCAGGGGGAGTTGGACGCCGTAGGTGTCGGCGATGTGCTGCGCGAAGCCCGTGAGATGCGCGCGGATGCGGTCGGCGGGTGCGCGGTCGGGCTGGGGGAGGGGCCGTACGGAGTCGATGAGCACGACGAGTTCGACATCCCGCCCGGCGGCGGTGAGTTGGCGTGCCGTCTCCTGGGCGACGAATCCGCCGAAGGACCAGCCGGCAAGCGCACAGGGCCCGTCGGGATGGGCGGCGGTGATCGCCTCGACGTAGCGGCGGGCCTTCTCGGACACGGTGGGGGCGTCCTCGATCCGGTCCAGTCCGTGCACCGCCCGTTCCTCACCGAGGCGTTCGGCGAGGGCGCGGTAGACGTCGGTGGTTCCGCCGGCGGCGTGGAAGAGGAAGAGCGGAGGGAGAGGGGACGGCGTGCCGGTCAACTGACCGATCCGGTCCGCCAGTTCGGCGACCGTGGCGGCGTCGAACAGATCGCGCAGGTGCAGCTCGACGCCGAAGTCGCCTTCCAGGGCGGTACGGATACGGACGGCCATGAGGGAGTCCAGGCCGAGGTCGGTCAGCGCCGTGGTGGAGGTGATGCGGGCCGCCGGGTGGCCGGTGACGGTGGCGATGTGGTGGCCGAGGCGGGCGGTGATCGGGTCTTCGGCGGCCGGGGCGGGCTCGGCCCACCGGTGTGTGGCGGTCGTGGTTACGGGAGTTCGGCCGTCGGTCCACCAGTACCGGACGTGCCGCCAGCGCGGTGCCGGGAGGTCGATGACCCGGCCGCGCGGCAGCGGCAGGTCCAGTCCCGCCGCGTACAGGGCCCCCAACTCCGAGAGGAACGCGGCGGATCCGTCCGCGTCGCGGCGCAGCGTGCCCACGGTGAGCGCGCCGGGCACGTTGTCGGCGATCGACCTGGCCAGGACCGGATGCGGCGAGATCTCCACGAAGGCGGTGTGGCCGTCCGCCGCGGCGGCGGCGAGGGCACGGTCCAGGCGCACCGGCCGACGCAGGTTGGCGGCCCAGTGGCCCGCGTCGAACGCGCAGGCGCCGCGCGGGTCGTCGAGGACGGTGGAGTAGACGGGGATGCGGGGCGGTCGGCCACCGATGTCCACGAGGGCCTCGGCCAGTTCCGGCAACAGCGGGTCCACCTGGGGCGAATGCCCGGCACCGACGACCCGCATGACCCGGGCGGCCCGCCCTCGCTCCTCCAGCCGGCGCACCAGCCGGGCGACCGCCATCTCGTCACCTGCGACGACCTTCTGCCGGGGCGAGGAGTGGACGGCTACCTGAACCCCGGGGAAGTCCCGTTCCAGGGAGCGCAGTTCACCGTCTTCCAGGTCCACGACGGCCATCGCGCCCCCGTGCAGCCGCCCCAGCAGCCGCGCCCGTACGGCGACGACCCGGGCCGCGTCCGCCACGTCCAGCGCGCCCGCGCAGACGGCGGCGGCCACCTCGCCCAGAGAGTGGCCGATCACGGCGACCGGTTCGACGCCGTACGAGCGCCACAGCTCGGCGAGTGCCAACTGGAGTCCGAACAGGACGGGTTGGGAGATGTCGAGTCGGTCGAGATCCCCGGCGGCGGCCAGGTGCTCGTGGAGGGAGAAGCCGAACACGTCGGAGACCTGTGCGTCGAGCTTCTCCACGGCGGCGGCGAAAGCCGGTTCCTCCAGAAGCAGTTGGCGCCCCATGCCGGTCCACTGGCTGCCGTACCCGGAGAACACCCATACCGGACCGCGCCCGACGAGTTCACGGTCACCGGTCACCACGCGCGCATCCGGGCCGCCACCCTCCGCCAACGCGCCCAGCGCATCGGCCAGTTCGCCCCTGTCGCGCGCTACGACCGCGGCGCGCACGGGACCGCGCCCGACCCGTCCCGCGAGCGTGCGCGCCACGTCGGCGGGGCGGGCGGCGCTGCCCTCGGGCGTACGGAGCCACGTGGCGAGGCGGGACGCGGTGTCCCGGACCCGCTCGGTGCCGACGTCGGAGAGGAGATGGAGACGGGCGGCTGGCTCGTCGACCGGGAGGACGGCGGGCAGCCATTCCTCCAGTACGGCATGGGCGTTGGTGCCGCCGAACCCGAAGCCGGAGACGCCGGCGGTGGCCGTACCGCCGTAACGGGGCCATGGTTCGGGCTCGTTGACGACACGGAGCCGTGCGTCGTCGAGGGTGTTGCCGTGCAGCGAGGGTGGGACCAGGTCGTGGTGGAGGGCGAGGACCGTCTTCACCAGGCCGGTGATGCCGGCCGCGGACTCCAGGTGCCCGAGGTTCCCCTTCACCGAGCCGAGCAGCAACGGCTGTTCGGGGTCACGTCCCGTGCCCAGCACCGTGCCGAGCGCGCCCGCCTCGATGGGGTCGCCGAGCGGGGTGCCGGTGCCGTGCGCCTCGACGTAGTCGATGTGGGCCGGGGTGAACCCGGCCTGCGTGTACGCGGTCGTCAACAGGGCTTGCTGGGCTGCCGGGTTGGGGGCGAGGAGACCGTTGGAACGGCCGTCGGAGTTGACGGCGGTGGCGCGGATGACCGCGAGGACCCGGTCGCCGTCCCGTTCCGCGTCGGACAGCCGCTTCAGCAGCACCGCCGCGCACCCCTCGCCGCGTCCGATGCCGTCGGCCGCCGTGGAGAAGGGCTTGCAGCGGCCGTCCGGGGCGAGGGCGCCCGCCCGCTCGAAGGCGACGCCGACGACGGGGGAGAGGAGGACGTTGACTCCGGCGGCGATCGCGGTGTCGGTCTCGCCGGTGCGGAGGCTGACGCAGGCCTGGTGCACGGCGACGAGGGAGGACGAACAGGCCGTGTCCACGGCCATGTTGGGCCCGCGGGTGTCCAGGACGTAGGCCAGTCGGCCCGCCGTCACGCTGAGCGCCGCGCCCGCCGGGGCCCATGGGTCGACGGCGTTCGCGTCGGCGCCGGTGAGCTGTCCGTACTCCGGGGCCGAGACGCCGACGTAGATGCCGGTGGCCGTGCCCGCGAGGGCGGTGGCGGGGACGGCGGCGTGGTCGAGGGTCTCGCGGACGACCTCCAGGAGGATGCGCTGCTGGGGATCCATCACCGCGGCCTCGCGCGGAGTGATGCGGAAGAAGTCGGCGTCGAACCCGGCTACGTCGTCCAAGTAACCCCCGTACAGGGGGGTTTCGGGCGGCGGGAACGCCGTGAAGTCGGCCGATCTGTCCTCGGGTACGCGTCTGATCGCGTCGACGCCGTCGATGAGCAGTTGCCAGTAGTCGGCCGGACCGCGCACCCCGCCCGGCAGTCGGCAGCCGACGCCGATGACCGCCACGGGCTCGCCCGGAGCCGGTGCAACAGGGGCCTCCCGCGCGGCAGTTCGCGTGGCCGTACCGCACACCCGGTCCACCAGCGCGTCCACGGTCGGCGCCTCCCACAGCAGGGTCGCCGGCAATTCGTGGCCCGTCAGCGAGGACAACTCGCCCGCCAGCACGACCGCCTCCCGCGAGGACATGCCGAGATCGGCCAGGGGGCGGTCCAACGGGACTTCGTCGACCGGGGTGTTGCTCCACTCGGCGACCCGTTCCGCGATGCGACGGCGCAGCAGCGTTCTCGTGTCGGCGGCCGTCATACCGCGGTCTCCGCCGCGTAGGCGCCCTCCAGATAGCGGGTGCGGGTCAGGGACCGGGACACCTTGCCGCTGGAGGTGCGGGGCACGGTGCCCGGTGCGACGAGGACGACATCGGCGAGCCGCAGCCCGTGCCGGGCGGAGACGGCCGCGCGTACGGCACGTGTCAGGGCCGGCACGTCGATGCCGGCGAGGCTGGTGGTACGCGCGTGTTCGGCGACGACCACCACCTGTTCACCCGCGCCGCCCGGCACGCCGAACGCGGCGAGCCGGTCGCGTCGTACGGCCTGATGCGCGTCCTGGGCGGTGGCCTCCACGTCCTGCGGGTAGTGGTTGCGGCCGTCGACGACGATGAGGTCCTTGAGCCGGCCGGTGACGATCAACTGTCCCTCCAGGACGGTCCCGAGGTCGCCGGTGCGCAGCCAACTGCCCGGTGCGTCCTCACCGAGCGCGGCGCCGAAGACGCGCTCGGTCTGCGCCGAGTTGTTCCAGTAGCCGCGCCCCACGTTGGGCCCCTGCACCCAGATCTCCCCGACCTCCCCCTCGGCCAGCACGGCGTGGGCGACCGGATCGACGATGCGCACCCGCTGCCCGACCGGCGTTCCGCAGCCCGCCAGTAGCACGGCCCGGGGGTCGTCGGGCCGTGCGGGCAGAGCCTTCCCGGCGGCGAGCGCGTCCCGGTCGAGGGCGAACCGGCCGAGCGGGCTGCCGGGCCGGGCGGCGCTGACGAAGACGGTGGCCTCGGCGAGCCCGTACGACGGACAGTGGACCTCCGCCGTGAGCCCCTGCGCGGCGAACGCGGCCTGGAAACGGTCGGCGGTGCCGGGCCGGACGGGTTCGCTGCCGTTGATCAGCGCGGCGACCCCGTCCAGCCGCAGCCCCTCCTTCTGCGCCCCGGTGACGGCGGAGGCGCAGTAGTCGTAGGCGAAGTTGGGCGCGGCACTCAGCGCCAGCGGATGTGTGGCCAACAGCCTTAGCCAGCGCGCCGGTTCGCGCAGGAACGCGGCCGGGTCCATGAGCACCGACAGCAGACCCCGCACGACCGGGGCCGCGACGCTCAGCACCAGCCCCATGTCGTGGTAGAGCGGCAACCAGCCCACACAGGTCATCGGGTGCGCGTCGGCACCGTAAGCGGCAAGCGCCTGGCGGGCGTTGGCGACGACGTTCGCGTGCGTGATCTCCACGCCGGCCGGAGCGCGCGTGGAGCCGGAGGTGTACTGGAGATAGGCGGTCGCGGCCGGATCCGGCACCGGCGCCTGCCAGTTGAGGGCCGCGGTGTCCGGGACCCGGTCCGCCGCGAGGACCGGCACATGGGCACGCTCGCAGAAGTCCGTCACCTCCGGCAGGGCGCGGCCGGTGGTCAGCACGACCGCCGGACGCGCGTCGCCCAACACCCCGACCAGCCGGTCGCCCTGCCCCGGCAGACCGGGCGGATACAGCGGTACGGCCACCATCCCGGCCGTCAGCGCCGCCAGGAAACCGGTGACGTAGTCCGTACCCTGCGGACACAACAGGGCGACCCGTGACCCGGGTTCGGCCTGGCCGGCGAGCCGGGCGGCCAGTGCCCGTACCCGCAGATCCAGGCGCTGCCAGGTCAGCGTGCGGTGCACGCCACGGGAGTTGGGGGCGGGGTGGTCGACGAACGTGAACGCCCGGCGGTCCGGGGTGAGTTCGGCCCAGTGCCGCACGTACTCGGGCAGAGTCCGGTACGCGGGCGCGAGCGGGGGGCGGCGGCTGTCCATCGGGCGTGACTCCTCACATCGCGGAACAACGCGGTGTCGGCTGGAGAGGGTGAACAGGGCGGTCAGAGCGGGATGTTGCCGTGCCGGCGCTCCGGCATCGGGGCGCGCTTGCCGCGCAGTGCGCGCAGGGCGCGGCCGACGTGGGCGCGCGTGTCGCGCGGGGCGATCACGTCGTCGACGTACCCGCGCTCGGCGGCGAGATACGGCGTCCCGTGCGTGGCCTCGTACGCGGCGACCAGGCCGGCCCGCAGCGCCTCGGGGTCGGCGGCGGCGGCGAGTTCGCGCCGGTGCAGCACGCCCACGGCGCCCTCCGCGCCCATGACGGCGATACGGGCGGTGGGCCAGGCGAGGTTGAGATCGGCGCCGAGGTGCTTGGAACCCATCACCGCGTACCCGCCGCCGTACGCCTTGCGCACCACCACGGTGACCTTCGGGACGGTCGCCTCGGCGTACGCGTAGAGGAGTTTGGCGCCGCGCCGGATGATGCCGCCGCGCTCCTGGCGGACGCCGGAGAGATAGCCGGGGACGTCGGCGAAGGTCAGCAGCGGGATGCCGAACGCGTCGCAGAACCGCACGAACCGCGCCGCCTTCTCGGACGCGTCGATGTCGAGAACACCGGCCGAGTGCAGCGGCTGATTGGCGACGACCCCGACACTCGCCCCCTCGACCCGGGCCAGCGCGCAGATGATGTTCGGCGCGAACAGCTCCTGGACGTGCAGGAGTTCACCGTCGTCGACGACCGCGTGCAGGATGTCCCGCATGTCGTAGGCCTGCCCGAGCCGGTCGGGCACGATCGCGTCGAGCGGCGCCCCGTCGGCGACGGCTCCGGGCGCGTACTCCGGTGGCCGCTCAAGGTTGTTGGCGGGAAGGTACGACAGCAGGTCGCGTACGGTGTCGAGCGCGTCCTCCTCGTCGACGGCCAGGAAGTGGGCGTTGCCGTTCACGGAGTTGCTGGTGCGGGCGCCGCCCAGCTCCTCGGCGGTGGTGCGTTCGCCGGTGACCGCCTCGATGACGTCGGGCCCGGTGACGAACATGTGCGAGGCACCGTCCACCATCACGGTGAAGTCGGTGATCGCGGGGGAGTACGCGGCACCGCCCGCACACGGGCCCAGGACGACGGAGATCTGCGGGATCACCCCGGACGCCTTCACGTTCCGGCGCACCAACTCGGCGTAGAGAGCGAGCGAGTTGACGCCCTCCTGGATGCGGGCGCCGCCGGAGTCGTTCAGGCCGACGACCGGGCAGCCGGTCTTCAGGGCGAGTTCCATCAGGGCCACGGTCTTCTCGCCGAAGGCTTCGCCCATGCTGCCGCCGAAGACCGTGGCGTCCTGCGCGAACACGCAGACCGGCCGTCCGTCCACCGTGCCGTACCCGGTCACGACCCCGTCGCCGTAAGGGCGTTGGGCGCCGTCCCCGATCGCTCTGGCCCGCACGAACCCGCCCGTCTCCGCGAACGAGCCCGTGTCCAGCAGCCGTTCGATGCGTTCCCGCGCGCCGAGAGCGCCCTGTCTTCTCGGTGCGGCGGTCACCACTGCCTGTGCCCGACGGTGTTCCAGGTCGGCGATGCGCGCGGCGGTGCGGTCCGCCGTATCTGTCACTGACGTCAGGGATGTTGTCGCCTCTAGCGTCACAGCCACCTCCGAAGTGGTTCTCGAATATGGCAGCGATTCGGGAGCGGACCGAGGGATCGCCGTTCTGTTTGCGGGAGTTGAGTCCCGGGCGACGGAGGTTCGTCCTGAGGTGACAAGGGAGCGACGGTCGCCCGCCCCGGCACATAGGCGGCTGCGGTCCAGACCATTAGTGTGGGCATGTCACTGGCAACGTTTCCATCCCGTCTTACGCGCCCCCACCGGTGTGACCACAGGAGGACCCCGCATGAGATCGTCGATGAGACGGCCGCTGAACGCGGCCGACGGAACCGAGAACCGCGTACTGCGCCCGCTGGCCCTCGTGTTGACCGCGCTCCTGCTCGGCGTCGCCGCACTCCTCGGAGCCCCACAGTCCGCGCGGGCCGCGGCGGGCACGGTGTCCGCGTACCCGGTCCCGTCCATCTACCCGGCGTCCACCGACTACAAGGTGACGGTCAACGGAACGTCCGTACCCGTCACCAAGTACACCGGGTACGACATCGCCCAACTCGCCCTGGGGACAGGCACGGCCACCGTCTCGGTGACCAAGCTCAACAACACGGACATCGGCGCGTACAGCATCAGCCCGCAGAAGCTGGGCATCACCGGGACCGTCAGCGGCCCGACGCTCACCTTCACCGTCCAGAACGACGAGTACCTGATCGTCAAGCTCGACGGCCGCCCCAACCTGGTCATCGCCGCCGACCCGGCCGAGACCACCCGCCCGGCGACCAGCGGCACAGGCATCTTCAACGTGCAGAGCGCGCCCTACTCGGCCCAGCCGAACACCGGCGCCTACACCACAACCGCCTTTCAGAACGCCCTCAACGACGCCGCCGCGTACGGCTCCGCGAACGGCACCCAGGGCATCGTGTACGTCCCGGCCGGCGTCTACACCCTCGGCAACCTCTACCTGCGCAGCAACCTCGCGTTCTACCTCGCCCCCGGCGCGGTCCTCCGCTACACGGGCGAGGCCAGCCACTATGTGGTGACCGGACACAAGACCTCACAGGGCCGCGACCTCACCTGGTTCATCTCCACCCGGTACTCCTCGACGAACATCAAGATCTACGGCCGCGGCATCATCGACGGCAACGGCCAGGCCGCGCTCGCACCCTCCAACCTCGGCGTGAACCTCCTCGCCCCGATCTACACGACCGGCTTCACGGTCGACGGCATCACCTTCCGGGAGTCCAGCAGTTGGGCGGTCATCCCGCTGCGCTCCTCGGACCTGACCTTCCGCGACATCAAGATGTTCAACAGGTTCGACATGGGCGAGAACGACGGCATCGACGTCATGGAGTCCACGAACGTCACCGTCGACCACGCGATCGGCATCGGCCTCGACGACCCGTTCAGCACCAAGACCTGGCCCGACGCCGCCGACATCTACAAGAGCGTCCCCGGCACCGCCCGCCCGCTGGACAACGTCACCTTCAACGACCTTGTCTCCTGGACCTATTGCTACGGCGTCAAGGTCGGCCAGGGCGTCTACGAGTCGCAGAACAAGGTCACCTTCCAGCACGTCGTCGTCTACGACGCGGCCGTGGGCATCGGCGTCCACCACAAGTACGGCACGGCGAGCGCGACGAACCTCAAGTTCGACGACATCGACATCGAACGCCTCAGCTTCAAGAACGACGACAACCGGACCTGGCTGGCCATGCAGACCGGCAGCACGGCGGGCACCGGCCCCATCACCGGCGTCACGATCTCCAACGTCCGCGTCCGCAACGCCGGTACGACCGCCGCACGCATCAACGGCCTTCCCGGCGCACCCATTTCGGGCGTGGCCCTGAACCACATCGTGATGCCCGGAAGCACGACCGGCGCGACCACCCTGGGCCAGCTCAACCTCACCAACCTGTCGGACTATGGCAGCCTGACCATCACTCCCTGAGCCCAGACAGCCAGGGGCGTCGCTCCCCAGCGTCCGGCCCGGTCGTGGACGAGGGTCTCCGGGCCGGACCCCCAGCGGCGAGGTGCGGTGGTGGCGAGCCAGTGCGGGGCACGCAGTCCACGTCCACGGTGAACAACCTGTTGTCCTGGGCCAGTCGGAAGGCGAGCGTGTTCACACCCATTCGCCGGGTCCGCTCCCCACTCCGTCCGGACGTGTCGGCACCACACCGCTGCACCCGCACCTACTTCGGGGCGCTCGACAAGGCCGGTCAGACGAGCGTCGCGGAACAGTTGGCGTCCCGGGCCGAGCGGCGGGCCGGGACCCGATACGTATCCTGAGGGCGGTCCCGGCCCCCGGTACGCGATGGAAGGTTGGTCTTCAACTCACGTGAGCAGTCGTCCCCCGCACCGCCAGAGCACCAGGCCCACGATGCGCGACGTCGCGGAGCGGGCGGGAGTCGCCGTCGTCACCGTCTCCCGCGTCGTCAACGGCATCGGCGCGGTCCGCGAGGAGACGGCCGAGCGCGTGAACGCGGCGATCACCGCGATCGGTTACCAGCGCAACGAGATCGCCCGCTCGCTGCGCCCCGGCCAGAACTCCATGACCATCGGGCTGTTGCTGGGCGACCTCACCAACCCGTTCTACGCCTCCCTCGCCAAGGCAGCCGTGGAAGTCGCCAACGAGGCGGGCTACGCGGTCCTGTTGAGCACCGCCGACGAGGACCCCGAGGTCGAGCGCCGGGCCGTGGGTGAGCTGATCGGCCGCCGGGTCGCCGGGCTCATCATCGTCCCCGACCAGGGCGACCACGCCTTCCTCAACGAGATCAACGGCCACGACCACGTGCCGATCGTCTTCGTGGACCGGCCGGCCACCGGCGCCGAGGCCGATGTCGTCCTGGTCGACAACGAGGACGGCGGACACAAGGCCACCCAGCACCTCGTCGACCAGGGCCACCGCCGTATCGCGATCCTCGTCGCGCCCTCGTACTACAGCACCGGCCGCCGACTGCGCGGCTACCGCAAGGCGTTGCGCCGCAGCGGCATCGAGCCCGACAACAACCTGGTCGTCACCCTGCGCCGCGGCACGACGGAGGAAGCCGAGTGCGCCACCCGCGCCCTGCTCACCTCCGCGAACCCGCCCACCGCGGTCTTCTCCACCACGGGCTTCCTCACCGAGGGCGTGCTGCGGGCCTGCCGTGACCTTCAAGTCTCCGTAGCCGTCGTGGGGTTCGACGACTTCAAGCTCGCCGACATGCTCCCCACCCCGGTCACCGTCGTCACCTCCGACACCGAGGAACTCGGCCGCCGCGCCGCCCACATCCTGCTGGACCGCATCGACGGCGACGACAGCCCCTCCCACCGGACCGTCCTCCCGGTGCAGCTGATCGCACGCGGGACCGGGGAGATCGGACACCCGTAACGTCAGTACAGCGTCAGCCACTTGGCGCGCGGCCAGGCGAGCACGGCGTAGATCTGCGCGAGACCGGCCTGCTGGATCGCCTGGGTGCCACCGGCCGTGTCGAAGTGCACTAGGCCGGTGGCGGGATCGCGCATCGTGTCCCACACCTGGTCGGCGTAGTCGGCCATCGCCCGGTGGTAGGTGTCCTTCCCGGTCACCGACTCCAGGAGCAGCAGGTTCTTGAAGAAGATCGAGTTGAAGAACACGGGCTGCGTGAACAGCCGCCCCTGCGTGACGTAGTAGGCGTACGCGGCGGCGGCAACTCGCTCAGCCTGGCGCAGATAGGCGCGGTCCCGGGTGACCTCGTACAACAGGACGGCGACGCCGACCGGCACGCCCTGGTTGTAGGACCAGATGGTCTTCTCGATCGTCCCCTGCAAGTCAAGGTGGTCCCAGTACAGGCCGCTTGGGCTCTGGAGATGCGTGTTCGTCCAGTCGTAGAAGCGCTTCGCCCCGTCGAGGTAGTCGGCCTCGCCGGTGATCTGGTGCAGACGCAGGGCGAGTTGGGCGCCGGGCATGTTCGAGACGGTGTTGCGGTCGTGGCTCCAGTCGGCCTGCGTCCAGAAGACCCCGCCCGGCGCGGCATGACTGCCGTCGGTGTCCCAACCGGACGTGACCAGGGCGGAGATCTCCTTCGCGCGGGCCAGTGCGGCGGTGTCCCCGGTCTGCAGATACCGCTGGACCTTCGCCAGCCCGACCCATTCGTTGTCGTCGTAGAACATGTCCCCGCCCGCGCCGTACGGCGCGACCGGGTAGGAGGCGTAGCCGGGCAGCTTGGTCGTCCCGCCGCCCGCGTTCCAGAAGTGCTCCTGCGCCGCCGCCCGCCGGGTCAGCTCCGGTTCGAACTCCGGGTCCATGACGGTGAGATCGAGCGCGGCGATGTGCACCTGCGAGAAGGGCCATTCGTACGAGTACGGGTTGTCGCCGGCCGCCGCCGGAATCTGCTCGCGGACCAGCCCAGAGCCGTCGGTCGCGTCGAAGTGTCTTCTCAGCGCGGCGTACACGGACGTGGCGCGGGACAACGCCCGTGCGGAGCTTGGGCGTTCGGCCGCGACCGCGGGTGTGGCGACCGTCGCCGTCAGGGCGGCCAGGCCGGAACCGATCATCACTCGCCGGGAAGGACGCACGGACATGGGGCCTCCAAGGTCCAAGGACGCGGGCAACAGGGCCTTCGGGTGATGGAAACGTTGTCATCGACTCAGGAGGTCGTCAACGCATCTGACAGCACGGGCAGTTCACCCCCGGGGCATTCTGGTCCGGACCATTGACGATGTAGCTCCGCTGATGGAACCTTCACGATGGTTACGTTTCCACATGTGAGTTCGTCCGGCCCCACACGGCGAAGCAGGAGACCTCGACATGACTGTCCCGTCACCCTTCAAGAGACGTCTGAGCGTCGCCCTCACGATGGTGCTGCTGCTGGCCCTCGTCCCGGCCCTGCTGGTGCTGCGCGCCGCGCCGCCCGCGCTGGCCCTCGACAACGGCCTCGCCAGGACGCCCCCGATGGGCTGGAACGACTGGAACGCCTTCGGCTGCAACGTGACCGAGCAACTCGTCGAGCAGACCGCCGACTACCTCGTCTCCTCCGGGCTGAAGGACGCCGGGTACCAGTACGTCAACATCGACGACTGCTGGATGACCTCGGCCCGCAACTCCGCGGGCCAACTCGTCCCCGATCCGGTCAAGTTCCCGAACGGCATCAGCGGAACCGCCGCCTACGTGCACGGCAAGGGCCTCAAGCTCGGCATCTACGAGAGCGCCGGCACCGCCACCTGCGCCGGCTACCCCGGCAGCCTCGGCCATGAGCAGACGGACGCCAACAGCTTCGCCGCGTGGGGCGTCGACTACCTCAAGTACGACAACTGCAACCATCAGAACGTGCCCGACCAGCAGCGCTACACCGCGATGCGCGACGCGCTGGCCAACACCGGCCGTCCGATCGTCTACAGCCTCTGCAACTGGGGCCTCGCCGACGTGTGGACCTGGGGCGCTGGCGTCGGCAACAGCTGGCGCACCACCGACGACATCAACGTCAACTTCTCGACGGTGGTGTCCATTTACAAGGCCAACGTCAAACTCGCCGCGTACGCCAAGCCGGGTGCCTGGAACGACCCCGACATGCTGGAGGTCGGCAACGGCATGTCGTTCACCGAGGACCGCTCCCACTTCAGCCTCTGGTCGGAGATGGCCGCACCGCTGATCGCCGGCACCGACCTGCGCAAGGCCACCGCCGCCACGCTCTCCCTCTACGGCAACAAGGACGTCATCGCCGTGGACCAGGACTCCCTGGGCAAGCAGGGCACCGAGATCTCCAACTCGGGTGGCCTGCACGTCCTTTCCAAGCCCCTCGCCAACGGCGACGTCTCGGTGGTCCTCTTCAACGAGAACTCCGCCGCCGCCACCATCACCACCTCCGCGACGGCGGCCGGCCTCCCCTCGGCGTCCTCGTACAAGCTCAACAACCTCTGGTCGCACGTGATTAGCAGCACCAGCGGCAGCATCTCGGCGAGCGTCCCCGGCCACGGCTCGGTCATGTACCGGGTTTCCGCCGGCAGCGGCACCAGCGTCGGCACCACCCACCCGCTGATCGGCGCCTCCTCCAACCGCTGCCTCGACGCCTACAACGGCGAGACCACCCCCGGCACCAAGACAGAGATCTGGGACTGCGGCGGCGGCACCAACCAGGCCGTGACCATCACCGCCGCCGGTGAACTCCGGCTCTACGGCGGCACCCAGTGCCTGGACGCCTACAACAACCAGACCGGCAACGGCACCAAGGTGCAGCTCTACACCTGCAACGGCGGCGCCAACCAGAAGTGGAGCCTCAACCCCAACGGCACGATCACCGGTACCCAGTCGGGCCTCTGCCTCGATGTCACCGGCGGCGACCAGCCCGCCGGCAACGTCAACGGCATCGCGCTGGAACTCTGGAGCTGCAACGGCGGCGCCAACCAGCAGTGGCGCCTGGGCTGACCGCTCGTATCCCCCCACACCCATGGAGCCGGCATGAACTCAACAGCCAGACGTATCAGGAGAGTCGGGACCGGTCTGATCGCCGCCCTGGCCCTGTTCATGCCGGTGTCCACCGGCGTCGCGACCGCCGCCGCGCAGGCGTCGATCTGCAACAAGTACTGCGACGCCCGCGACCCGGCCCTCTCCCCGGGTGACCGTCAGCCGGTGAGCGCGAGCATCTACTCCCGCGGCATCGCCCTGCACTTCGACGACACCGACGCGATGGGCTGGGCCTCCATCGCCAACGGCAGCCCCGGCGACGAGGTCTGGCTCGACCGCTCCTTCGACGGCGGCCGCACCTGGACCTCCGGCAGCAAACTCGGCGACACCACCATCCCCGCGGGGCAAGGCGGTTGGCGCACTCTGATGTACAACGTCGACGACTGGAACGCCCTCGGCGTCGGCGCCCTGCGCGCCTGCGGCAAGGCGGGCGACCGGGCCGAGATCGCCTGTACGGCGTGGGCCCGCACGACGTGGAACGCGGGCAGCCGCCCAACTGCCGCCGCCACCGCGCTGATGCAGTCGTACAACCTCGGCACCGGCCTCTTCGACACCACCGGCTGGTGGAACTCCGCCAACGCCCTGACCGCCCTCATCGACAACGTCCGCGTCACCGGAATGGGCAGCTACAAGTACGCCATCGCCACCACCTACGACCGCAACCTCTCCGCGCAGGGCGGCAACTTCACCAACGACTACATCGACGACACGGGCTGGTGGGGGCTGGCCTGGGTCGACGCCTACGACCTCACCGGAGACAGCCGCTACCTCAACACCGCCCGCGCGGACGCCGACTACATGGCGCGGTACTGGGACAACACCTGTGGCGGCGGGGTGTGGTGGAGCACCGCCAAGACCTACAAGAACGCCATCGCCAACTCCCTCTACCTGGAGCTGAACGCCGCCCTGCACAACCGCGTCGCGGGCGACACGACGTATCTCGGCCGGGCCAACGCCGAGTGGTCGTGGTTCAAGGGCACCGGCATGATCAACGGCTCCCATCTGGTCAACGACGGCATCAACCTGGCGACTTGTGGCAACAACGGCGACACGACGTGGTCGTACAACCAAGGCGTGCTGCTCGGCGGTCTGTCGGAGCTGTACCGGGCGACCGGCGACTCCGGGTTGCTCACCACGGGACGCCAGATCGGTGACGCCTCGACCACGTCGACGGCCCTCAACTCCGGTGGGATCCTGCGGGAACCGTGCGAGACGAGCGGCTGCGGTGGGGACGGGCCGTCCTTCAAGGGCGCGTACGTCCGGGGTCTGAGTGCCTTCAACTCCCGCCTGTCCGACCGCCCTTACACCGCCTACATCAAACGCCAGGCCGACGCGGCGTACGCGAACGACCGCAACTCCCTCGACGCGTACGGGCTGCACTGGGCCGGACCGCTGGACTCCACCGACGCGGCCCGGCAGCAGAGCGCGCTCGACCTGATGAACGCGGCGAACTGACGCACCGTCACCCCTCCCCGGTGAGGAGTCGTCTCGGATTGGCGATGCGAAAGGCGTAGGCCGCCGCCCCGCCCAACCCGTATCCCGGGTGGCGGGGCGGCTCCGCGTAGGGCCGGTCCGAGCCCTGGACCACGGCGTCCACGCCCAGCGCGCGCACGATCGCGTCGACGGCGGTCGGGCCGTAGGACGACGTCTCGACGAACACGCCCGGGTCGCCCTCCTGTTGCTGTCCGCCCCGGGCCGCCAGCCGCTCGCCGTGGAGTGGGGCGAGTCCGGCCAGCAGGGCGAAGCACACGCGGAGGCGTGGATGGCGGGGGCGGCCGAAGGCGCGGAAGGCGTACCAACTGGCGTGCATCTGCTGGACGTACGGGACCATCGCGGGCCACCAGGCGGGGTCCGCCGAGGAGCCCACCGCGGGTCCCGGGTGGACGAAGAGCGGGAGGTCGCGTTCTTCGAGCAGGTCGAGGAGCGGGGCACAGCGGTCGTAACCCGCCGCGTCGGCAAGGGAGTTGGCGGGGAGCTGGAGCCCGGCGAAGCCCCGGGCGAGGTCCTTGGCGGTCGCGTCCGCGTCGATGTCCCGGACACAGGCCGCTGCCCACGCCCCGAACGGCTCGGGCAGCGCCGCCGCGCCGTCGTGATAGGCGTCGAGCAGAGGCCGTGCCTCGGCCTCGGGCAACCACTCCACGCCGATCGGGGCGGACAGCGAGACGAGCACCCGGTCGAGACCGTCGGCGGCGGCGGCTTCCGCGCGCCGGGCGATGTCATGGTCGGCGGGCGCTATCTCGAAGGGCGGCTCACCGTCCAGGAACAGCGTCCAGCCGTCCAGGAACGGCGGTTCGCGGCGGGCGCGCAGAGCCGTCACCAGCGAAGGGGTCCACAGATGCTGGTGTACGTCGACGTTGGTCATGTCGCTTCTCCCGCCAAGGCGTTCAGTGTGCTGCGGACGTCGTCGGACCCCAGGATGTCGCGGCTCACCGTCTCCACGTCCACCCCGTGCGGCCGGTCGTCGTTCAGGGTGGGCACGACCTTCCGGATCGCGCGGTGCAGGAACCCCGGCCCCCGGCCCAGCGCGGCCGGCGTCGCCAGATCCACCGCCTGCGCGGCCACCACGGCCTCCACGGCGAGCAGTTGGCGCAGCCGCGTGAGCATCGTCGTCAACCGCCGCGCGCCGAGCGCCGCGTTGGTCGAGTCGTCCTCCACGGAGTCCGCGCCCTGCCGGGGATCGACGCACACCGGCACGGACAGCATCCGTATCTCGGCGACGAGCGCCTGCGCCGTCTTCACCAGCGGCGCGAACCCCGAACGCTCCGGACCGTACGGCGAGAGGTTCGCGGGAAGCCCGCTGACGGCAGGGTCGAGCAGCCGTCGCATCCGCTCGGCGGAGACGGCTGCGGTTTGGGTCAGGGCGAGCGCGAGGGTGTCGAGGGCGAGGGCCAGGGCGGGGGTGTGGAAGTTCCCGGACGAGATGATCTCGCTTGTGCTGCCCGGCACTTCCGGGTTGTCGTCGGCGCCCGTCAGCACCACCGGATTGTCCCCGCACCCGTTCAACTCCGGCGCCAGCGCCGCATCGGCGAACTCCAGCGCCGCATATCCCGCGCCATGTACCTGCGCGGCGCAGCGCAGGCTGACCGGGTCCTGGACCCGGCGGGCGTTGCGAGGGTCGGTCAACTCGCCGCCCGCCAGCAGGGCGAGCAACTCGCCGGCCGCGCGGGACTGTCCGGGCGCGGGGCGCAGCGCCAGCACCCGGGCGTCGAGCGGGCTCGTGTTGGCGCGGAAGCCCTCGTAGGTCAGTGCCGTGACCGCCTGTGCCAGGGCGAGCAGCGCGCCCGCCTCGTGCAGGGCCAGGGCGCCGACGCCGGCCGCCAACGGGCTTGCGCTGCACAGGACATGGCCGTCCTTCGGGCCCAGTCGGGCGGGGGTGAGACCGGCTCGGCGCAGGGCCGTGGCGCCGTCCAGCAGCTCGCCGTTCCACTCCGCGCCGCCCTCGCCGATGACGACCAGACCGACATGCGCCATCTGGCACAGGTCGGACGCGCCGATCGACCCCACCTCGGGGATCACCGGGTGCACCCGGGCGTTGAGCAGGTCGACGAGCAGCCGTACGATTTCCGGCCGCACTCCGCTGCCGCCGCCCGCGAGGCCGTTGAGCCGGGCGAGGAGGGCCGCCCGTACGACGGGGACCGGCAGCGGATCGCCGACCGCGTTCGCCCGGCCGCGGACCGTGCGGACGCTGAGCGCGCCGAGTTCCGCGCGGGGGAGGGCGTAGGAGGAGCGGGCGCCCAGGCCGGTCGTCAGGCCGTACGTCGGGATCTGGCGGTCGACCACGTCGTCCACGACCGCCCGCTCGCGTGCCAGACGCGGCAACACCCCGTCCGCCAGGGCGACTTGGGCACCATGGCGGGCGACGGCGACGACATCGCCGTGGGACAGCGTCCGTCCGTCTGCGACGACCCCGGTCACCAATGGTTTCTCCCCATGTCCTGTCATGTGTGAACCTAGCGCCTGGGCCTGTGATGATCGAGTGGTGGGGAGCAGGGGGCGGGCGTACCGTCGAACGGTGAGCATGTAGTGGACGGAGTCGTTCACTGATCTCCCGTGAGTGCGAACCACCATGAGCAGCAGCCCTCAGCAAGCCTCCGCAGCCCAGACCACCACCCGGGAAGCCGGCGGTGGCGGAAGCACCATGGCGCTGCTGGTCATCGCGTCCTGCCAACTCATGGTGGTACTCGACATAACGATTGTGAACATCGCGCTCCCGCACATCCAGAGCTCGCTGGGGTTCTCCACGACCAGCCTCGCCTGGGTCGTCAACGCGTACACCCTCACCTTCGGCGGGCTGCTGCTGCTCGGTGGCCGGGCCGGGGACATCCTCGGGCGGCGGCGGGTGTTCGTGTTCGGCGTGCTGCTCTTCGTACTCGCCTCCCTGTTGGGCGGGTTGTCGCAGAACTCCGGTCAACTCCTCGCCGCACGCGCCCTCCAGGGCGTCGGCGGTGCCATCGCCTCGCCGACCTCGCTCGCCCTGATCAGCACGACGTTCCGCGAAGGCCCGGAACGCAACCGGGCGTTCGGGGTCTTCGCCGGTGTCTCGGCCGGCGGCGGCGCGATCGGACTGCTGATGGGCGGGATCCTCGTCGAGTGGCTGAACTGGCGGTGGGTGCTCTTCGTCAACGTCCCGATCGGACTGCTCATCGTCCTCGCCACCCCGCGCTGGATCAAGGAGTCCGAACGTCACCCGGGCCGCTTCGACATCACCGGCGCGCTGACCTCCACCGTGGGCATGGTGTTGCTGGTCTACGGCTTCATCCGGGCCGCGCAGGAGGGCTGGAGCGACGGGCTCACCCTGGCCTCGTTCGGCGCGGCCGTGGTCGTCCTCGCCCTGTTCGTGCTGGTCGAGCGGCGCTCCCGGCAGCCGATCACCCCGCTGCACATGTTCCGCGACCGCAACCGGGCCGGGACGTACGGCATCATGCTCTGCCTCGCCGCCGCGATCTTCGGGATGTTCTTCTTCCTCACGCTCTTCGTGCAGGACGTGCTGGGCTTCAGCCCGCTCGCGGCCGGCTTCGCCTTCCTGCCGGTCAGCGCCGTCATCGCGGTCGGCGCGGGCCTGGCCTCACGGTTCCTGCCGACCTACGGCCCCAAGCCGTTCATGGTGGTGGGCGCGATCCTCGCGGCGGGGGGCCTGTCCTGGCTGACGCTGACGGACGTCCATTCCACCTACCTGGGCAGTGTGCTCGGCCCGATGCTGGTGTTCAGCATGGGCATGGGCATGGAGTTCGTCTCGCTGACCCTGATGGCGCTCTCCGACGTGCCCGTCCAGGAGACCGGCGCGGCCTCCGGACTCCTCAACGTCACGCAGCAGGTGGGCGGTTCGCTCGGACTGTCCATCCTGGTCACGATGTTCGGCACGGCCAGCCGCAACGAGGCGAAGGACCAGATCCCCGCGTTCCTCGCCCAGGCGACCCCGGCCGAACGCCTCCGCTTCCAGCGCACTGGCCAACTCCCGGGCACCTGGGGCGATCAGGTCCTCACCGCGGGGGCCTCGGCCGCGTTCGTTACGGCCGCGATCTTCACGGTCGTCGCCGCGCTGATCGCCGTCGTCGTGATCCAGGTCCGCCCGTCCGACCTCGAACGCCTCAAGGGCGGTACGGGAGTTGGACCGGTCTGAGCGTCAACGTCCGTGAAATCACTGTCCCTTTGAAATCACTGGCCCTTGGGGATCTGCTGCTCGAACCACACGACCTTGCCCGTGCTCAGCCGCGTCGCCCCCCAGCGCTGGGCGAGCCGGTCGACCAGGAACAGGCCCCGGCCGCCCTCGTCTCCCGGCGCGGCCTGTCGCATTCGGGGCACCTGGGGCGAGTCGTCGGTCACCTCGCAGCGCAGCACGTCGGTGCGCAGCAGCCGTAGCGAGATGGGGCGGGAGGCGTACCGCACGGCGTTCGTGACGACCTCGCTGACCAGGAGCTCCGTGGTGTCGAGCAGGGCGTCCAGGCCCCAGCGGCGCAGCACCCTGCGGGTCAGCCGGCGGGCCTGGCCCGCGGTGAGCGGATGGGGGTCGAGGTGCCAGTAGCCGACGCTGTCCGGCGGGAAGCCCTCGAAGCGGGCGGTGAGCAGGGCGATGTCGTCGTCGCGGGGGCCCGGCGCCAGTGCGGTGAGGATGCGGTCGCACAGCCGCTCCAGCGAGGAGAGGCGGTGTCGGTGCGGGGTCGACTGGAGGTGGGTGCGCAGGGACTCGACGCCGGTCCCCACGTCCGTGTCGCGGGACTCGACCAGGCCGTCGGTGTACAGGACCAGGGTCGTGCCGGTGGGCGCGGGCATCTCCACGGACTCGAAGACGACCCCGCCGACGCCGATGGGCGCGCCCGGCGGGACCTGAAGGACCTCGGCATGGCCGTTCGGGCGCAGCAGCACGGCGGGCGGATGGCCGGCGTTGGCCATGAGCAGGCGGTGCGAGATCGGGTCGTAGATCGCGTACAGGCAGGTCGCGATGTGGTCGCTGCCGAGCCGCTGGGCCTGTTCGTCGAGGTGGTGGAGGACCTCGTGCGGGGGCAGGTCGAGGCCGGCGAGGGTCTGCACGATGGTGCGCAGCTGGCCCATGATCGCGGCGGAGGTCATGGAGTGGCCCATGACGTCGCCGACGATCAGCGCGACCCGGCTGCCGGGCAGCGGGATCGCGTCGTACCAGTCGCCGCCGACCTGCGCGGTCTTCGAGGCGGGCAGATAGCGGCTGGCCAGCTGGATGCCGGTCGGCTCGGGCAGCGAGGACGGGAGCATGGTGTGCTGGAGCGTGTCCGCGACGGAGGCCTCGTGGCCGTACATCACCGCCTTCTGGACGCCGATCGCGGTGTGGGTGGCGAGCTGGGAGGCGACGAGCAGGTCGTCGGTCGTGAACGCGGAGCGGTCGGGGCGGCGCAGCAGGACGACGGTGCCCATGACGTGGTGGCGGCCGTGCAGCGGGGCGATGATCAGTCGGCGGCCCGGCGGAAGGGTGCCGTGCGCGCTCGCCGCGGGGCCGAGCAGTTCGGCCACCGCGGGGTGGATGCCCGGGGCGTCGCCGAAGGCGGGCCGACCGGCCAGGAGCAGCTTCGCGAGCCGGCCGGCGAACGCAGGCTGCACCCGCTCGGCCACGCTCGCGTACTCGGCGTGCGGCATCAGCAGCGCGGACCTGGCCTCCGGCGCCCGGTCGATGCTGTGCAGGCGCAGGACGACGGGCGCGGCCGACTTCTCGTCCCCGACGGGCAGCGGATCGTGCAGGTGGATCACGATCGCGTCGGCGAAGGCGGGCACCGCCGCCCACCGCAGCTCCCGCAGCGTCTCGTCCAGGTCCATCCCGCGGGCGATCCGCCGGGTGGCCACGTCGAGGTACTGGAGCCGGTCCATCTGCTGCACGGGCGTCCGGCCGAGCGGTACCACGGGCGCAGGGCCGCTCGACGAACCGCCTCGCCGGGCGGTTCCGGCGGGGCCTTCGCGGGGGCTGGGTTGCTCCGTCACACATCCGTCCCGTCACTGGTGCGGCAGCGGCCGCAGTGTCGGTCCTACGACCTCAGTCGCGCCGTCGGCAGCAGAGGAAGACCTGCTCCTCGGGCGGGACGTCGGCGGTCGCCGGTGCATAGGTGTAGGAGTTCTCCTTCACGATCTCGAAGCCGGCGGTGTCGAGGATCTTGTGCAGGTCTTCGAGGAGATAGCCGGAGACCCTGATCGTGTTGCCGAGGAAGGGGATCTCGAAGTCGTCCACATGGGCCTCCACCATCGACAGGGCGAGCAGACCGCCCGGAACCAACAGGTGGTGGATCGTGCGCAGGGCGAGCGGGATCTCCGCGCGCGGCAGCATCAGCAGGGAGAAGAACGCGGCGACGCCGTCGAAACGGCCCAGGTCACGGGATCCGCCCGGGCGCAGGTCGGCGAGGTCCAGCTGATGGAACGTGGCCGTGGGGACGTGCTCCCGGGCCAGCGCCACCATCCGGGCGGAGAAGTCCACGCCGACGACCTCGAGACCCGCGTCGGCCAGCTGCCGGGCGGTCGGCACACCCGTGCCGGAGCCGAGGTCCAGGACGCGGGCGCCCGGATCGAGGGACTCGATCAGCCAGTCACCGGCGCCGACCTGGCCCTCCTTGTGCGGGAAGGCCTCGTCGTACCGGTCCCCGATGGCATCGAAGGCCTCGGCCTGACCGGTGCGGTCGAGCCGAAGGCTGTCGTAGTCGGACCCGTCGTTCGTTCCACTCACTGAAGTGGCCTTTCGTCCGCGCATAGAGGATTGTCCCACAAGTCTGTGAAGTGAGGTTTCAGCGGAAAAAGAACGTGAGGGGCGCCCTGGGGCACCCCTCACGGAACGTCGAGGGCGAGGAAAGCGAACGGACTGGATTCAAGGAGTGTGAGAAGGAAGCCCGCTCATGGCCTCGCCGCGGCTGACGTTAGCAGTCAGGCGGGGATCAAGTCGCGCAGATTTTCGGAAGTCACGATCCGCGAGCCCGCGGGCAGCTCGTCCGGGCGGCGCAGACCGATGAAGGTGACCGGACCGTCCGGCACGGTCTCGCCGTCCCACAGCGTCACCGTGGTGCCCGCCCCGCTCATCAGACCGACGAGATGCCGGACCGTGAGCTGCTCACGCTCGACGATGCCGCGCAGCAGGTTGGCCACCGTCACCCGGTTCTCCTCCACCCGGTTCGCGGACGGGCTGCCCTTGAGGTACAGATGCAGCCACTTCGCCCGCCAGCTGCCGTCCTCGCCGCGCAGGAACACCAGCGGCAGCGCGACCCGGCCCGCACCGCGCAGCTCCGACTTCATCCGCACGGTACGCGGCTCGAACGGCCGCCCCTGCTGCTCGTCCTCGCGCAGCATGAACCCGAAGAACGACTCCTCGACCTCCTCGAAGCCCTCGCCCGCGAAGATGTTGACCTGCGGCACGACGAACGCCCCGCGCACGGCGCCCAGCCGCAGGTTGATGAACTCCGAGGCCCCGTCCGGCGCTTCGACGATGTCACCGGAGTGCTCGCCCTCGACCTCGGTGAGCGAGGTGTACGACAGCCACGTGTTCGTCGAGTAGTCGGCGTTGAGCATCAGCGCCGACAGGTCGAAGTCGGTGCGCCGCTCGGTCTCCTTCCAGTACACGAAGAACCGCAGCAACTCGCCCTCGACCGCCGACAAGGACCCACGCGGCAGCACGCCGAGCCCGGCCGCCGTCGCCTTCCCGCTCAACGGCAGTGCCACGTCCAGCACGTCCGGATCGATCAACAGCCGCTCAGGACAGGGCAGTCGACGCCGCGTCTCGTCGTCGAGCGCGGCAATCAGCCGCTCCCGCTCCACCGGTCCTACGACCGACCGCTCGTCGTCGGTCACCCAGGCCCGGCCGCGCCGGTTCACGAAGATCCGCAACTCCCCGGTATCCCGGGCCCGGTTGTGCAGATGCTCGCGCACCGACAGCACGACCCGGCCCGACACCTCCGGCGCGACCTGCTCGGCGGCGGCCACCACGGCGTCCCGCTCCTCCTGCGTGAGCGCCGTGCGCAGCAGCCGGTCCAGCGCGCGGAACAGCTTGCCGGGCGCGGACTTCAGCAGCCTCACCGCGCCCAACAGGTCGCTCTCCGCGAGGAGTTCCTCGACCCGGCCGTCGAACGAGGGCGCCTTCAGCTCTCCTCGGGCGACCGCGAACACCTCGCCGGCATGCGGCCACTGCGGGTACTCGTGCGGGTGCAGCCGCTCACCGAGCCGCTTCCACGCCTCGCGGTGCACGGCCACGTCGGCCAGCTTGGCGGGAGACGCGGCGATCACGGAGTCGAGCGCCGCGAGCAGTGCCCGCCGTACCGGACGGGACGGCGAACGGAAGCGGGTCGGCTCCACCAGCGTCACATCACCGTCCGACAGGGCGCAGGCCAGCCGCAGCACGTCGGTGACGGTGTCCAGCAGCAGCTCCGAACCCGCCTTCAGGCGGGCCTGGTTGACGAGCGCGCGGTTCTCCCGGACCGGGATCGCCTCGGGCTGCGGCCCGTCGACGCACCGCTCGGCCAGCGCCCGCAGATCGCCCTGGTGCTCCTCGCTCAGGGGTGTGGTGCTGCCGGCCAGCGCCAGGTAGAGGGCGGTAAGTTCGTCGGCCAGGTCACCGCCCGGGTGCAGCACCGTGAGCCGGTCGCCCGCCGCCGCGATCAACTCGTCCTGCGCGGCGAGCAGTTCGGCGTACGTGTGCTGGTACCTGCCGTAGGTCGGCAGGCTGAGCAGGTTCACCACGCCGGTCCGCACCTGCTTGAGCGTCGAGGCCGGGGTCTTCTCGTCGCGGAGCGCGTCGGCGATGCACGACATCCAGAAGTCCAGGGTGTCGGGCACGTTGGCCGGGAAGTCGATGAAATAGGCGTTGTGCTGGACGTGATCGCCGACCAGCTCGCGGACGGTCCGCAGGGTGCGCCCGGCGATGCGGACGACGGTCTCCTCGGGCAGCCCCGACAGCCGTTCCAGCAGGTCCGCGGAGAGCTTGAAGCCCACGGAGAGCAGCACGGCGTCGAACTGCCGTGCGGCGATGGCGCCTTCACCCACGGAACCGGTGGCTTCACCTGAGGGACCCGTGGGGAGGGGGACGCGGAACGTGTGCCGGATGACCAGCGGTTCGAGTCGGTCGATCATTCCGGCATGCTCCCAGAACCGAACAAGCGGGCGCATTCGGGTTTCTCGCGGCCCCGGCTCTCGCGGCCCCTGTGCTTGTGGTCCCGGGTGTCAGGTCAGCCAGTCGTACGCCCCCCGCGCGCTGAACTCCGCCTGCCCGCCCCGCAGCAGCAGCCCCGCCGTGGCGAACTCGGGGGCGTCGGCCTGCGCGGCCACGTACGGGATCGCGATGCAGCGCATCCCGGCCGCGTGTGCCGCCGCCGCGCCCGGAGCAGCGTCCTCCAGGACCACGCAGTCGGCCGGAGCCGCCCCGAGCCGACGCGCGGCCTCCAGGAAGACGTCCGGCGCGGGCTTGCCCCGCGCCACCTCGTCCGCCGAGACGACGGTCCGCAGCGACGCGTCGAGCCCGGTGCCCGCCAGGATCGCCTCGATGGCCTCCGGCGACGAGCCCGACGCCACCGCCATCGGCACCCCCTCGGCCGTCAGCAGCTCCACGAACTTCCGCATCTCCGGGTAGACGGGCGTGGCGGCCCGGGCCAGCGCCAGATAGCGGCGGTTCGTCTCCGCGAGCAGCTCCTCCACCGGTGCCTTCAGGCCGTAGCGCTCCTTCAGGAGGACGAGGGTCTCCTGGGTGCTGATGCCGACGTGGCGCTCGTGCTGCGCCCATGTGAAGTCCGGGACGCCGTGCTCGGCGAGGGTCTGCCGGGTGGCTTCGTAGTAGTTCGGCTCGCTGTCCACGAGGGTTCCGTCGAGATCGAAGATGACCGAGAGGCCGCCGAGGTTGCTCATGGGTTCAGGATGCCAAGGGTCAGGTGCCCGCCGCGCGGCCGATCGACTCCACCAGCGGCAGCAGGCGGTGCGGGACGCGCTCGCGCAACACCATCTCGGTGCGGGTGCGGACGACCCCCGGCAGGCTGATCAGCTGCTGGATCACGTCCTCCAGGTGGCCGTTGTCCCGCGCCACGACCCGGGTGAGCAGATCCCCGCCACCGGTGATCGAGAACGCCTCGACGATCTCCGGCACGCCGGCCAGCGCGTCCCCGACCTCGTCGAGATGCCCCTGCGTGACCTCGATGTGCACGAACGCGAGCACCGGGTGCCCGAGCGCGGCGGGGGAGAGGGAAGGGCCCGTACCGGTGATCACCCCGTCCCGCTCCAGCCGGTCGAGCCGCGCCTGGAGCGTGCCGCGCGCGACGCCGAGCAGGCGGGCGTACTCGCGCACGCTGGTACGGGGCTGCTCCAGGAGGAGTCTGAGGATGCGGGTGTCGAGTTCGTCCACGCTCATGACGTGGGACTGTACCAATGGCCCTGCGCATTGCCATCGGGCCAATGGCCCATCTGATCGCGTGCCACTTGAGCCACTCGCCCCGATGGTGCTCTCATGGGCATGTCGATGGCGCTGCGGACCTCCGCGGCGCCTTTTTCATGCCGGTGTCCGGCCGGTGTCCAGGGGTAGTCGCAGGGGGCGGGAAGCAGTGCTGAAAAGGGTGTTCGTGGCTCCGGACCCGGGGCGTGTGCGGCTGCGGTTCGCCGGTCGGGCCGTGCTCGGCATCGGTCTCGCGGTCGTCGTGTGCGGGCTGACCGGACAGTCCCTCGCGGGCGCCGTCACCGGCGGTCTCGCCGCGCTGCTCGCCCTGTTCACGGTGACGGACGCCACGGTGCGCGGGCAGGTCGTCACCACCGCGCTGCTGCCCTGCGTGGGCCTGCCGGTGCTCGCCGCCGCGGCCGAACTGCACGACCACCCCGTCGCCCGGGACCTCACCTTCCTCGCCGTGGTCGGCGCCGGCGTCTACGCCCGCCGCTGGGGACCGCGCGGCCACAGCCTCGGTGTCTTCGCGTTCATGACCTTCTTCGTGGCGCAGTTCCTGCACGCGACCACCGACCAACTGCCCAAGCTGTACGCCGCGGTTGTCCTCTCCGTGCTCACCGCGGCGACGGTCCGCTTCGGCTTCTGTTGCTACGAGCGGCGCCTGCCCCCGGCCGCCGTACCCGCCCCAACTGCCGGTCGTGGTCTGGCCCGTGTGACCACGAGGCAGGCGGTCCAGGCGACCGCCGGTGCCGGATTCGCGCTCGTGGTGGGCCAGTTGGTGTCCGGGCAGCGCTGGTACTGGGCCGTCGGCGCCACCTGGTGGATCTTCGTGAACACCGCCTCACGCGGCGAGACCGTGGTCCGCGGCTTCCGCCGCGTCCTCGGCACGGTCCTCGGCATCGCCCTGGGCCTGCTCGTCGCCGTCCCCGTCCACGGCGCCCCCGTCCCCACCGCGCTCCTGGTCGCCGCATGCGTCTTCGGCATCTTCTACTCGGCCGCCGTCTCCTACACCTGGATGATGCTCTCGGTGACCTTGATGGCCGAGCTGCTCTACGGCCTGCTCGGCGTGCTGAACCCCGGCCTGCTGGCACTGCGGTTCGCGGAGACCGGCGTCGGCGCGCTCGGTGCCGTACTGGCCGTCCTCCTCGTACTGCCGGTGACCACCCACACCACCACGGACGCCTGGATCCAACGCGCCCTGCGCTGCGTCCACGCCTGCACCGCCGAGGCCGCCGCCCGCCTCGCCGGTTCCGCGACGGCCGACCCCGCCGGACGGGTCGCCGAACTCGAGCAACTCCTGGGCCGGGTACGGCTGTCCGTCGCGCCCCTCGTGCATCCGCTGAACCCGATGCTCGGCCGCAAGCGCCGCGCCCGGCGGGTGCTCACCCTGCTCGACGACTGCGCCCGCGAGATCCGTGGCCTCGTCGCGGTGGCCGCCGACCCGGAGGCATCCCACGACGCCCGCCTCGCCGCCGCCTGCTGGCGCGTGGAGACCGCGGTCGAGGCGCTCACCGACGGCGACGCCTCGCGGCTCACGGCCACGTCGGCTCGGACACCTGTCGAGCCCGCACTGGCCCACCTCCACGGCCTGGAACGCGCCCTCGCCGAACTCGCTGAGCCGCTGCGCGCACGGTCCGGTTCACGGCTGGTCGGAGCGTGAGCCGGTACGGGAGCGAGACCGGTACGGCGGGGCGGAGAAAGCTCCGGGATTTGGTCTAGACCGGTCATGATCGGCTGCTACCGTCACCCCGGACGGCACTGACCGAGAGGGGACAGCGGTGGCAGACGGCGACAGGCGGGGCCGGAGGGCCTTCATCGGGTCGTTCACGGCGGCGGGCGGCCCGGGTGTCGTCACGGCGGCCGTGGACGCGGACAGCGGTGCGCTGACCGTCCTGAGCGGCGTCGACGGCGTTCCCGACCCCTCGTATCTCGCTCTGGCACCCGACGGGGACACGCTCTACGCCGTCAGCGAGACGGCCGAGGGCGCGGTGGCCGCGTACCGCGTCAACGGCGACAAGCTTGAGCCGCTCGGTCCACCGGTGCGCGTCGGCGGCGCGGGACCGACGTACCTGAGCCTGTTCGCGGGGCACGTCCTGACCGCCGACTACGGCTCCGGCAGCGTCACCGCCGTGCCGGTCCGCCCGGACGGCACGCTGGCGAGCCGCCCCTCCGGACAGCTCCGGCACACCGGCTCCGGCCCGCACGAACAGCGCCAGCAGGGTCCGCACGCCCACCAGATCCAGCCCGACCCGAGCGGCCGTTGGGCGGTCAGCGTCGACCTCGGCACCGACTCGGTGCGGGTGTGCGCGCTGGAGGACGGCCGCCCCGTACTGCACCGCGAGATCGCGCTCCGGCCCGGCTCGGGCCCCCGCCACCTGGCCTTCCACCCCGACGGCACCCGCGCCTACGTCCTCAACGAACTCACGCCGACCGTCACCGTCTGCCGTTGGGACGCCGAGAGCGGCGCACTGAAGCCGCTGACCGAGGTGTCGGTCCTGCCCGGCCCGCCGGACGGCGACGCCGCCTACCCCTCCGGCATCGTGACCTCGCCGGACGGCCGCTTCGTCTGGACGGCGACGCGCGGCGAGGACGTGCTGTCCGTGCTCGCCGTCGAGGGCGAGGGGCTGCGGCTGGTCGGCACGGTCCCCTGCGAGGGCCACTGGCCGCGCGCGCTCACCGAGGCCGGCGGCCACCTGTACGTGGCGAACGAGCGCTCCGGCGACGTGACTTGGTTCACCGTCGACCCCGCCACGGGCGTCCCGCGCCGCGGCGGCTCGATCAAGGTGACCGCCGCGTCCTGCGTGATCTTCGACTGACCCCGCTGTCGTCGCCACGGCATGCCGAAGGGCCCACTCCCGCGTGAGGAGGGGCCCTTTCGGCGCTACGGCGTTACGCGTGCGGGGTGGGTCAGCGAACCGGAGCGCCCTGCGGCTGCGGCGGGGCGATGCCCAGCGCCATCGTGTACTTGGCGAGCGCGAGCTTGCCGATCGCCGGATACGGACCGAGCGCCTCGGCGGCGGCGCAGCCCGCCTCGGCGGCGGCGCCCTGCAACAGGCCCGGGTCGATCTCGGGGCCGATCAGGTACGGCGCCAGCGCCAGCTGCTGCGAGCCCGAGGCACGCAGCTGCTCCGCGATCGCCGCGATCGAACCCTCCTGGTCCAGAGCCGCCGCCATCACCGGCACGGCGAGCCGCGCGGCGAGCAGCATGCCGGTGATCCCGGCCGCCTGCACGGCCTCCTCGCCGCCCACGGACGCGAGGATGATGCCGTCCGCGGCGGTCGCCACGGTGAACAGCCGGGCGCGGTCGGCACGGGCCAGACCCGCCTCGGACAGCCGCACGTGCAGCGCCTCGGCGAGCAACGGGTGCGGGCCGAGCACGTCGGTCAGGTCGGCCGCGACACGGCTGTCCATGACGGCCTGGCGGACCTGACGCAGCAGCGCACCGTCCGGACCGGCGAGCAGCGGCACGACGACGGCCACCGGCCCGTCGGGCTCCTTGACGTCGGCGCCGGCGGCCCTGGCCTGCTCGAAGCGGGCGGTGCGCTCCTCGGCGGCGTGCGCGAGCACGGACGTCAGGGTGGGGAACTCGGAGTCGTCCCCGTCGAGATAACCGATGCGGCCGTCGAGACCGGGCAGCTCGGAGCGTGCGATGCTCACGACCTCCTCGGCGAGGCTGCGCGTGGCGGCGCTGGGCGTGCCCGGCACGGCCAGAACCAGCGCGGGCGCGCCCTCGGGAGCCGCCAGCTGCTCGGGTCGGCGGTGCCGCCCGGGCTGGCGAGGTCGCGGCATTCGTACTGGCAGGCCGGACGCGGGCCCAGTGGGGGAGCTCATGGCGAGGCATGTTACTGGCTTCCTGGGCTCCCCTGTTCGGGGAGGGTGCAGGTGAGCGGTATCCGTCCTGTTTTGTCTGATGAGTTACGTACGGATCAGAAGTGGGCACCTTGTCCCTTTGTACTCACCACGGACAACATCGCGTCGTCACACGGCAGAACGAGCGCGCCCGCAGCGAGATCCCGCGCGATCCGCACGGCACCGTCCAGCGGATCACCCTCCGCCGGAACCGGCCTCGCGTGCGGCAGCCGCTTCGCCAACTCCTCGTGCAGCGGTACGAGGAGAGGGTCACCCAACTTGAACAGGCCACCGGTGAGCGCGACTTGAGGCTCGCCGGTGACCGGACAGACCGCGACGGCGGACTCGGCCATGTGCCGGGCCGCGGTACGCAGGATGCCGGCCGCCACCGGATCGACCGGCGCGCACTCGGCGACGCGGGGCGCGAAAGCCGCGAGTACGGCGGGCCGGTCCGACCGCGGATACAACTGCCCCGGCAAGCCCGCCATCGCCCCGAACTGCTCCTCGGCACAACTCAACAGAGCTCCGGAACCACCGTCCCGCCCGTCGTACGCCCGCAGCGCCGCCTCCAGCCCCGCCCGCCCGATCCAGGCACCGCCACCGCAGTCGCCGAGCAGATGCCCCCAGCCGTCCGCCCGCCGCCACCCGGTGAGATCGGTGCCGATCGCGATGAGCCCGGTCCCGGCGGCGACCACGGCACCGGGCCGAACCCCGAGAGCGCCCACGTATGCGGTGACGGCATCAGCGACGAGCGCGACCGTCCGCACCCCGAACTCCCGAGCCAGCGCCCCCGGCAACTCGGCCCGCAATCCGTCCCCGAGAGTGGCGAGCCCGGCGGCCCCGATCACCGCCGTACCCAACTCGCCCACCGAGGCCTTTTCGGCCAACGCCCGCACCATGGGCGCCAGTCGCTCCATGAAATGCCCGGCGTCGATACCGCGGGCACCGGTCCGGACGGGTTCCCCGGAGGAGAGCGGGCCGGATCTCCGGCCACCACCGACCTCACCCACGACGACACGGAGCCCGGAGCCTCCGGAGTCCACGGCCAGGAACCCCGGAACCGTCACGGCAGACGCCAGTCGACCGGTTGTCCCCCCTGCCGGACCAGCAGGTCGTTGGCGCGGCTGAAGGGGCGGGAGCCGAAGAAGCCGCGGTCGGCCGACATCGGGGACGGGTGCGAGGACTCCACCGACGGCAGGTCGCCGAGGAGGGGGCGGAGGTTGCGGGCGTCACGGCCCCACAGGATCGACACCAGCGGCTTGCCGCGTGCGGCCAGCGCCCGTATCGCCTGCTCGGTGACCTCTTCCCAGCCCTTGCCGCGATGGGCGGCCGGACTGCGCGGGGCCGTGGTGAGCGCCCTGTTGAGCAGCAGCACCCCCTGCTGGCTCCACGGGGTCAGATCGCCGTTGGACGGCTGGGGCAGCCCCAGGTCCGTGTTCAGCTCCCGGTAGATGTTCAGGAGGCTCGGCGGCAGCGGACGTACCTCGGGAGCCACCGAGAACGACAGCCCCACCGCGTGCCCCGGGGTCGGATACGGGTCCTGTCCGACGATCAGGACGCGGACGTCGTCGAAGGGCTGCTGGAAGGCTCGGAGGACATTCGGTCCGGCCGGTAGATAGGTGCGACCGGCGGCGATCTCCGCGCGCAGGAAGTCCCCCATCTCGGCGACGCGTCCGGCCACGGGTTCCAGGGCTTTCGCCCAGCCCGGTTCGACGATCTCATGCAACGGTCGTGGTGCCACGGGCGTCACCCTACTGCCGTACAGGGCCCGGCGATCAACCGGTGCTCGAAGCCCGACCGAGAACGACCGAACCGTGGACGCGCGTGAACGAAGCCTCGCCGCAACGGAGTTCGCGCCCTCACCCGACGACCGCCGCGCGCACGCACAGCACATCGGGGAGATGCGACGCCAACTGCCGCCAGCTGTCCCCGTCGTCGTCCGACGCGAACACCTCGCCGTTGCGATTCCCGAAGTACACGCCCGCCGGGTCCGCGCCGTCCGTGCACATCGCGTCGCGCAGCACCGTGCCGTAGTGGTCCTCGGACGGCAGACCCGCCGACAGCGGCTCCCAGCTCCGGCCCGCGTCCGCCGTACGGAAGACCCGGCACCGGTGCTCGGCCGGCACGCGGTCCGCGTCGGCGTTGATCGGGAACACGTAGGCCGTGTCGCCGCGATGGGGGTGGGCCACGGCCGCGAAGCCGAACGTGGACGGCAGGCCGTCGCCGATGTCCGTCCAGTGCGCGCCCGCGTCGTCGCTGCGGTACACACCCCAGTGGTTCTGGAGATACAGCCGGTCCGGGTTCGCCGCGTCCTGGGCGACCTTGTGCACGCACTGCCCGAACTCCGGGTTCGGATCCGGCAGGAACACCGCGGAGACACCGGAGTTGGACGGCTCCCAGCTCTCGCCGCCGTCGCCCGTACGGAACACCCCGGCCGTCGAGACGGCGACCGTGACGGCGCTCGGATCGCGCTCGTCGGTGAGGACGGTGTGCAGGCCCTCTCCGCCGCCGCCCGGCACCCACCGCGAGCGGGTGGGGTGCTCCCAGAGGGGGCGGACGAGCTCGAAGCTCTCGCCGCGGTCCTCGGAGCGGAACAGCGCGGCCGGCTCCGTGCCCGCGTACACCACGTCGGGTTCGGCCGCCGCCGGGTGCAGCTGCCACACCCGCTCCAGCGAAGCCCCCGTGTCCTTCGGGAACTTGACCGCCGGCTGCTTCGGCTCGGCCCAGGTGCGGCCCAGGTCGTCGGAGTGGAACACGGACGGCCCCCAGTGAGAGCTGTCACCACCGGCCAGCAGTCTCGGTGTGGGGCCGCGGGTGTCGACGGCGACCGAATACAGCGCCTGCGCGTTGAAGTACGGACTCTTGTCGAACTCCCAGGCGCCACCCCGCCTGCGCCCGATGAACAGGCCTTTTCGCGTGCCCACCGCGAGCAGAACCTCAGTCATGCCGATCACCTCCGCTGGGTTTTTGGCGACTTTGCCCCCATCACCGCCCAGTCTGCACCCCACCACTGACAGTCACCCCTGGAATCGGCATCACCGCAGGTCAGAGTGCAGATACCGACCGGTGGAGGCGGATCTGCGGGTGCCTCTCGCGAAGTGCCTGCCGAAGCCCGGACAGCCATGGGAACGTCGAGTCGGGGTATTCGTCGTGAGCATCGAGCTGACGTCTCCCGTATGGGAGGGCGGTTCGGCATGTCAGTGCGTTCATGAGGAGGATGCCTTCGATGGCGTTCCGAGGTCCGAAGGTGTGGCTGTGGCGGTGGCGGCGGAATCCGCTCAAGCGCCGTGCCGATGCGGTGGAGTCGTGGATCGTGCTCGGCGCCTGGCTGATCACCGTCCTGGCCGGTGTGCTCGCCGGTCTGACGGCGACGCGGTCCGTCGAACACGAGCTGGCCCAGGAACGCGTCGACTGGAAGCCCGTGGTGGCCCTGGTGACCCAGGACCCGCCCGGCCCCGCCCCGGCGAACTCCGGCAGAACCAGCGGCGAACCGGTCTGGGCGAAGGTCCGCTGGACGGCCGCGGACGGCTCCTCGCACACCGGCCAGATACGGGTACCCTCCGGCAGCGCCATAGGCACTCCGGTGACCGTCTGGACCGACCCGCAGGGTCACCTGGTCACCAAGCCCGCCACCGCCTCACAGGCCCAGCTGCGGGCCGTACTGATCGGCACCCTCCTGGGCGTGGGCGCGGCGGCCGTCCCCTTCGTCAGCGCCCGAGCCCTGCGCGGCCGTCTGGAACGCCGACGCATGGACCAGTGGGACGAGGAGTGGGCCCGCTTCGGCCCGCTGTGGGGCCGCAAGACGGGCTGAACGCCAGGCATGGCATCGAGCGCCCCTGACCTGCGGATCTCGCATGCCGGGGGCCTTCGTCGCGCCCGTTCCGCAGAGCCGGCCGACCTCATCCCGCGCTCACCTCCCGGCACACCGCCAGCAGCCGCTCGTCCTCCAGGACATCCTGGCCGCCGTACCCGCCCGACCGCGCCAAATGCCGTCGCGGAGCGGCGAGTTCGGCCTCCACCAGGTCGTGCAGCGGCGCCCCGGCAGCCCCCATGTCGACCAGACACGCGGCGACGACACCCCGCACACCCGGACGCTCGCCCCAGGCCGAACGCAGCACCGGCAGCACCCCGTCCACCTCCCCGGTGACCCGCCACAACGCGCCCGCGCCCACCGCCCGTTCCCACACGCACCCCGCCTCGACCATCCGCGCCAACCCGGGTACCGCATCCCGCGCGGACGACCCCAGCCGCGCCAGCACCTCCGCGGCAGCCCGGCGCCGATGCGCGTCCGCTCCGGCCAACTCCCGCACCAACACAGGCAGTACGGCCGAGGCATCCCCCTCCACCGACCACAGAGCACCCGCGGCGACACCGGCGCACTCGGACTCCAACAGACCCCGCAGGACCGGTACGACGCCCTCCGTACCTCCCCCGAACACATCGAGGGCCCGCACCGCCGACTCCACGATCCGGTGCCTCAGCCGCACCCCGTCCGCAACCCCGCGCACCAGCCTCAACACCTCCGGCACCGCCTCCCGATCGGCGAGCGCGGTCAGCGCCGCCAGCAGCGGCACGGCACGGTCGTACGTCTCGGGCGAGTCGAGAGGCATCTGGCCGAGCCGGTGCCGCAGCGCCGGGGCGAGCGGTGCGGCGGACCGGCCCAGGTGGACGATCACGCGTCCCAGGTCGTCGGGTACGACCGGCTGCGCGAGGACCTGGGCCAGCACCGGTGTCGCCCGTGGATCGCCGCTGCGGGCAAGGGACTTGAGGGCACCGCCCAGGGTCGGCGCCCGACGCTCCCAGCGGTGCACCCACAGGTCGGGGTGTGCGGTCACCAGCGCGTGGAGGTGGTCGGCGGCGGGCGCGGCCAGATGGAAGAGTTCGCCCAGGACCGACACCGCCGCGTCGCACAACCGGTCCGACACCGCCGCGCCCGCCAACGGACGGGCCCCAGCGCCGAGTTGCTCGCCGATCAGCGCGACGGGCACCGTGTAGTCGGCCCGCCACTCGCGGAACAACCCCGCCGCCATCCATACCGCGTTGCACCGGTCGGCCGGGTCCGTGCTGGTCAACTGCCCTTCCAGCAGGGCGATCCGGTCGCTCACCCGTCCGCCGAGCGCGGTGTGCAGCGTACGCAGCAGCAACGCGCCCTCCTCGTCCGAGGGCCGCAGTCGCCGTAACCGCCCGGCGAGCGAGTCCGGATCCGAGGTGCCTTCCTCGGGCGGCGTCGAACGGCCCGACCGGCGCTGCTCGGACCGCTCACCGAGCAGCTCGACGACGGTCGGGACCAGGTCGGCGGGGAGCAGATGGGGTGCGCAGCCCGCGAGTTGGCCGAGCGCGGCGAGCCGTAGACCGGGGTCGTACGGGGGAGTGCCGAGCGTCAGCAGGGTGTCCAGCGCGTCGCAGGCGTGGGCCGGGTGCCGGCGTACGAACAGGCCGAGGCCCTCGGTGAGGGCGAGCAGGACCCGGTCGTCCCGCTCCACCGTGATCCGCTGCCGCAACAGGCCCAGCACGCGCGCGGGTTGGTCGAGGAACCGGACGAGCGCTTCCGCCGCCGCGCGGCGCACGCCGGAGTCTCGGTCCCCGACGAGGGTGGCGAAGAGTTCTGCTCCCGCGCGGACGGCGGCTCCCGCCGGCCCGCATCCGTCACCCCCTTCCACAGCCGCCTCCGGCGCGTGTCCCTGTCCGATGCTGACCAGAAGTTCCACCAACTCGCCCCGGTCCGCGACCTCTTCGCAAGCGGCGAGTGCGAGCAGAAACGGAACGCAGGCGAGCGTCGAGTCGTACACGATCCCCTGGTGGTGCACCGCGCCGTACATCCCGTCGAGCGCGCCCGCCCGCTCGGCGGGGTCGGTGGAGGCCAGTCCCCGGAGGAGTCCGGGCACGTCCTCGGCACTGCCGTACGCGTGGCGCAGTGAGGCCCAGTCGACCTCGTCGATCCCCGTGAACACGTTGTCCTCCCCAGGCGCGGTGCCAGCTGATCGCGAGTCTGCACCACGCCACTGACAACGAAGCGGAATCGGGAGGTGACCGAGGGTCAGTCTCCTTCGGGCAGGGCACGGGCGAGGATCGTGTCGAGGTCGGCGGAGTCGGGGAGGGTGCCGAAGGCGTGCCCCCAGTCGCCGCCGAGCCGGGTCGCGCAGAAGGCGTCGGCGACCGCGGCCGGGGCGTGCCGTACCAGGAGGGAGGCCTGGAGGGTCAGCGCCATCTGTTCGACGAGACGCCGGGCTCCCGTCTCGGTGGTCTCGCGCAACCTGTTCTTCAACCGGCTCACAGCCGCGTCCACGCGGGCGTCCGCGCCCTGCGCCAGGGCGAGTTCGGCGAACAGCGCGTCCGCCGTACCGGGGTCGCGGGTCAACGCCCGTAGTACGTCAAGGGCGTTGACGTTCCCCGAGCCCTCCCAGATGGAGAGGAGCGGCGCCTCGCGGTAGTGGCGGGGCATGCCCGAGTCCTCGACGTAGCCGTTGCCGCCGAGGCATTCCAGGGCCTCCGCCGTGAAGGCCGGGCCGCGCTTGGTGACCCAGTACTTCCCGACGGCGGTGGCGATCCGGCGGAACGCCGACTCGGCGCCGTCCCCGCGAACCGCGCGGTCGGCCGCGCCCGCCAGCCGCAGGGTGAGCGTGGTGGCGGCCTCCGACTCCAGGGCCAGATCGGCCAACACGTTGCGCATCAGCGGCTGTTCGAGGAGCCGGGCGCCGAACGCGGACCGGTACCGCACATGGTGGCCCGCCTCGACGAGCGTCTTGCGCATCAGCGTCGCCGACATCATCACGCAGTCCAGGCGCGTGCAGTTGACCATCTCGATGATGGTCTTGACGCCGCGTCCCTCGGGGCCGACCAGCCAGGCGACGGTCCCGTCGAACTCGGGCTCCGAGGACGCGTTGGAGCGGTTGCCCAGCTTGTCCTTCAGCCGCTGGATACGGAACGTGTTGCGGCTGCCGTCGGGCAGTATGCGCGGTACCAGGAAGCACGACAGTCCGCCCGGGGCCTGGGCCAGGACGAGGAACACGTCGCACATCGGCGCCGACGTGAACCACTTGTGCCCGCGCAGCGTGTACACGCCGGGCTCGGCGGTGGGGGTGGCCGCCGTGGTGTTCGTCCGGACGTCGGAGCCGCCCTGCTTCTCCGTCATCCCCATCCCGGCCAGCAGCCCGCGCTTCTCGGTCGGGACGCGCAGGGCCGGGTCGTACACCCGGCTGGTGAGCAACGGCTCGTAGACCGCGGCCAGTTCGGGCGTGGCGCGCAGCGCGGGGACGGCCGCGTACGTCATCGACGTCGGGCAGCCGTGCCCGGCATCGGTGTGTCCCCACACCAACCCCCGTGCGGTACGGGCCACATGGGCGCCGGGGCGCTCGTCCGCCCACGGCGCGCCGGCCAGCCCCTCGGCCACGGCGACGCCCATCAGCCGGTGCCAGCTCGGGTGGAACTCGACCTCGTCGATCCGATTCCCGTAGCGGTCGTGCGTGCGCAGCTCCGGCTCGTGCCGGTTCGCCTGCTCACCCCACTCCTGCGCCTCCTCGCTGCCCGCCGCCCGACCGAGCCGCCGCACGTCCTCCTCGGCCCAGTCGGCACCCTCCCGGCGCAGCCCCTCCAGCAGGGCCGCGTCCTCGGAGGCGTCGTACGGGGTCAGCTGCGGGGGCTGGTTGGTGACGTCGTGCGTGGCGTTCCGCGGCTGCGGCGGTATGTGCGCGAGTGTCTGGGCCATGGGTGGAGTGTTGCACTATCCCTACGGTCGCATCAATGATGTAACACGAGAATCGCCACGTAGAGTACGAGGCCATGCGGATGAACGTGTCAAAAGGGCCCGGCGAGGTGGACCTGCGCCCGCTGTCCGCGCGGTCGGTCGTCCTCAGCCTGCTGCTGGGCACGCATCCGCCCGAACTGCCCGTGCGGGATCTGCTGCGCGCCGTCGAACCGCTGGGTGTCGCCGGTTCCACGCTGCGGGCCGCGCTCAGCCGGATGGTGACCGCCGGAGACCTGCGGACCACGGACGCGGTCTACCGGCTCAGCGACCGCCTGCTGGAACGCCAGCGCCGCCAGGACGCCGCCGTACACCCCGAGACCCGCCCCTGGGACGGCGACTGGGAGATGACCGTCGTCACCGCGACCGGCCGCGGCCCCGCCGAACGCGCCGACCTGCGCGGCGAGTTGACCGCCCTGCGACTCGCGGAACTCCGCGAGGGAGTCTGGCTCCGCCCGGCCAATCTCCTACGGCCCCGACCGGACGAACTCGGCGCGGTGGCCCGGCACTTCACCACCCGCCCCGAGGAACCCGCCCGCCAACTGGCCGCGACGCTCTGGCCACTTGACGCCTGGGCGAAGACGGCCGAGGCGCTGCTCGACCGGATCACCGCCACCGCGGACCACCCGGCCGACCGCTTCACCGTACTGGCCGCCGCCGTACGGCACTTGCTCACCGACCCCGTTCTGCCTCCCGAACTCCTGCCCGCCGACTGGCCGGGCCCCGCCCTGCGCGCCGAATACACGCGCCACCGGCGGGAGTTGATCGCCAACACGCTGGGGAACGCGGCGTAGGCCGCTTCATCAGGCCGCTCCATCAGGTCGGTTCGACCCTCTGTTAGCGTGCGCGGATGGAAGATCTGGGACTCGCGGACTGGCCGCCCGAACCGATCGGAACCGGACGGCTCGTGCTCCGCGGGTCCGAGGTGCGGGACCGTGCCACGTTCGTTGAACTGCTCGCCTCACCAGAGGTGCACACCTACCTCGGCGGTCCCCACCCGCGCGATGAGCTGGAACGCAAGACGCCCGAGGTGCCGGAGCACCGGCCCGGGAGCCTCGTCGTCGATCTCGACGGGTCGATGATCGGCCTGATCCTGCTCAGGAGAGCGGCCGGGCACAGTCGCCCGGCCGCCGACGGGAAGGTCGATCTCGGCTACCTGTTCCTGCCGCGGGCGTGGGGATTCGGGTACGCCGCCGAGGCGTGCGCCGCGGCACTCGGCTGGCTCGACGGCGTCCTTCCCGGCGAGCCGGTGGTACTCACCACCCAGACCGCCAACGCCCGTTCGATGCGCCTCGCGGCGAAGCTGGGGTTCACCGAGGTGGAGCGGTTCGAGGCCTGGGACGCCGAGCAGTGGCTCGGCATCCGGTCAACGGCCGTGCTGCCGGGCTGAGTTCGTGCCGGAGCGGCCGTGCGAAGCGTCGTGCGGGGACGCTTCGTACGGCCGCCGTCACCGTGGCGGGCTCACTTGTACGTGATGTCCGAGGACGCGTACTTGCAGTAAGTGCCGTCCGCATGGACTTGAGCTGCGGTGGGATCTTCTTATGGGGCTGTGACCAGGACCAGAGCGCGTGTCTTGATGTTTCCCGATGTTCCAGTGTCTTTCGCTTGGGACCCCCCTGCGAGTTCCCTCGCCGGACTTCCACCCCCTGAGAACTCCCTGGCATTGTCCTCGCGCGAGGGCTCTGAGCTGGAAAAATAGCAGTGCCCCGTGTCTTCTGGCGACGTAGGGGGACTTCCGATGCGCCTGTTTTCCGGGCAGGGATATGAGGAGGTCGCCCTGCTGCGAGTGGGCTGCATCCGCTGGCGGCATGACGGGGCCACGATCGCGGGTACTCGAACCGGGCCCTGGCCCGCGACGCGGTGATGAACCGGATCGACGCCCACAACACGGCCTGGCTCCAGCGGGTCATCGTCGAAAACGGCTGGCCGGCCTCTGCTGGCGGGCGAGGAAGCCGACAACAAGGAGCATCGCCGGGTCCTCGCGCGGGTCGAGCAGGTCGAGCACGCGATCGGCCGTCTGAAGCAGTACAAGATCCTTCGTGACTGCCGGCAGCACGGCGACGGCCTGCACCACGCAGTCCAGGCCGTCGCGCACATGCACAACCTCGCTCTGACCGCGTGATCAGCACAGCCGTAAGCGGGCCCTGAACTGCAATCTCACGGCCTTCTGCAACGCGCTTTAGCTCGGGCACCAGCCGTGAAGTGAGGGTTGTGGCCCTGCTAGCGTGCCGCCGTGCCTTCGGAGATATCCCAGCTCGTTGACGAGCTTGTCGCGCAGATGAGGTCTGGTTCGGCTCGTGGCTACCGGCAGGCTCTGTCGCGGTTGGGAGACACCGCGCGTGCGGGAGGTCCCGCGGGTTTGACCGCTGCGGTCGAGGCCCTTGCGCCGTGGCTGCCGGGCTTGGCGGGCGACTTCACCAAGACGGCCGTCCTGGCGGGGGCGTGCGTCGAGTGGGGCGGTTCACCAATGGCGCTGGCCGACGTGCTGCCACAGCGCGCGGCGGAGGCGATGATGCTCAACGGTCTGGTCCCGGGGTGCTGGGCCGAAGCGGCTCCCGGGCGGCCGCTGCCGGAGCAGGTGAGCGCCAGTACGAAGCAGCTGGTGCAGGCTCTTGTCACCCTGGCCAGACCGAAAGGGCATCCAGACAAAGGGGACATGACCCGGATCGCCATGTCCTGGTTCGATATGGAGGACTGGCTCATGGCGCTGATCACCGTCTTGGGGCACGGTTCCTTCCGGGCGGTGGTGCCCGCTGAGGTCAAGGCCGAGCTGCGGGAGTATGCCGCAGCGGTCGCCGACCGGTCGCAGCGCGCTGCCTGGGTCAGAGACTTGGCTGCCGTCCTGGACGACGAGCCTTTGGTCGTCCTCAACCCCCGTGTGCGTAGGGGGTATGCCCTCACGATGAGCGGTGTCGGGGACAACTTTCAGCTGCACACCCTGCTTGCGGACCGGCTCATCGGCGACTCCGACCAAGGCATGGTTCCAGGGGTGCGCCCCGACCGCTCGTGGGTCGAGGCAGCGACGGATGCCGACCCGTACCTGGGCCCCGATAATCCGGCGCTCCGCCGTTTCCGCCTTTTCGACGGCCATGGCGCCTACGTCTACCCGGAAGGGGTGCCCGCCGACATCAAACCGCTCGATGGAACCCGCGTGCTGGTACTGCACCCACCGAACGGAGACTATGGCATGGGCGTCGGCCGGGTCTTCCAGAATATGATCCCCACCCTCAACCTTGATCGGGTCCTGGGACCGGACGAGGCGGAGTTCTGGCTCACCCGCATCACCCCCGCCGTCGAGAACGACCTCATGGCTAACTAATAGATCCGCTCTGGGGCTGTCGTCGAAACGCGAGGAGCTCACCGTGGGCCGCGGCGAGGGCAGCTTGCAACTGGGCGACTTCTTCTCGGTGTTTGCGGCGCTCGGTGGCGAGTTGCTGAGTGAGGCGGTGGACCAGGGTGCTGGCGGCTGCCTCGGCGTCGGGTTGGTGGGCGTCGGCAGCAGCGTCACCGTCATGAGCGAACAACCCCGGACAGCGGCCACCCAGCGGGCCCAAAGCCGGTACTTTGCCGCCCGTCAGCGACACCAGCGGCACTCATCAGCAACCCCGGATGTCACCTCATCAGCCTGCAGCTGGGCGGGGACCCGAACGACTACCGCAACCTGTGGGTGGAGCCCGCCGACCCCGGCCACAAGAAGGGCTCCGGGGTCAACAACGCGAAGGACCCGGTGGAGACGAAACTGCACACCGCGGTCTGCAAGGGCACCGTCACCCTCGCCACCGCGCAGAAGGCGATCGTCACCGACTGGACCACCGCCCTCAGCCGCCTCGGGCTTGGCTGAGACACGGCGTACAGCAGTTGGCTCGGCACCGACGCCTCGATCGGCACCGCTGGCGATGCGCTCATGGAATCCCAGACGTGCCTCTCCTCTGCACGATGGAGTTGATCAGGCTGCGCATGCCCTGACACAACCACTACCGCGGAAGGGCGCGGGCGACGGCGACTACTCCCCGGACGTGTCGATTCAGGCCGTGGGTGTCTGGTGGTGTGTGGTTGTTGCCCTGTGGCTTCAGTGATCGGTGTCGTCGGTCTTTTCCTCGGCCGGGGGCGCAGCTGTCGGCTCCGGTGCGGTGGGGGCGGTGTAGTAGACGGAGGCGCCCTGCTTGGTGCGCTGGGCCTGGCTCTTGGCTACGAGGCCCTCGGTGGTGACGCGGACGACCTTGGTCTTGATGCCGCGCTCGGGGTGGGCCTGGCTGAGTGTGGTGGAGATTTCCGCGGCGGAGCGCGGCTCGTTCTGCTCGGTGAGGTAGCGGCGGATGAGTTCCACCAGGGTGGGCCGGGCCGTCGTCATCGCGGCCTTGGGCGTGGCAGGTTTCGGGGCCGTCGGTTCCTGCGCGGGTGCGGTTTTCCTCGTCCGTTGCTTACGGCGGGGTGCGGCCTCGGTCTTCCGCTGGGGAGAGGGTGCTGCGTAGTTCTCGGCTGTGGCCGACGGCTCGTCCGGTTCGTGCGTGACTCCGAGTGCCTGCTGCATGTTCACCAGCACGCTGTGGTCCTGCTGCAGGGCGGTCAGCTGTTGTTGCAGGGCGGCGATTTCGGCGCCGATGCGTTCCTGTTCCTTGAGGTTGGTCTCGAGGTCGCCGGCCACCTGGGCGATGTACTGGGATGTCAGTCCCGTGGCGACAGTTGTGCTCTCGGACATGGTGCTGGCCTTTCTTCGGTGTGCGGAGGTGATTCAAACGAACAGCCTTGGAACCGGTCGGCGCACTCTGTGTGCTGTAACGGCGGTGCGGATTTGCAACTGCTGGAAAGTGTCTTGGTGTGTAGAGATACTACGGACAGGCGGAATCAGTTGTTCCTCTCAAGTGGCGTCCGCTGTCCGGCGCGGACGTCAGCGTTACGCCGTCTGGCTTCTTTGAGGCCCAGTCCCAGGGCGGGTTCGTGTGCAGGCGTTGGGGCGGCTGCCGCGCTGTCTCGTCAGTTTCCCGGTTGTGATGTCAGGTTGTCAGGGTGTCTGTTGTCACCTGCCGGTCGACGAGTTCCCCGTCTGTTGGGGGAGTGCCCATGCAGGCGGTGAGGGTGTTCGCGACCCGATGCCTGCCGCCACGCAACAACTACGCCGCAGATTTACAGAGTTGGTTTTGAATTCCTACCTCGTGGGCGTCACACCAACAGACCACCGGCTCCTCCTCCACGAGTACGGCACCTGGCGGCTTCTTCCCAGGATCCATCGACCCCGGGACAGTAGATCCCAGACCTACTCGACCTTCCAGTACGCGAAGACCAGGATCAAAGCCGCCGAGTCCTTCCTCACCTGGCTCGCGCAGCGCGACACACCACTCGCGACAGCCAACCAGACGGACGTCGACGAGTTCATCACCCAGAACCCGCAACTTCTCGGCGCCATGGAACCATTCCTCCGATGGACGACGCGGACCCGCAAGAGCCGAGAGCTCATCTGCCACAAAGAGCGCAGTGACCAGCTAGGAGTTGTCCGCCCGATCATGTGACCTGCTGCTTGCTGGCTCGTTGTCTCAGGCATGGGGCGGGGTGACTTGACGGATGCCGAGTGGGAACGGCTGCGTCCGTTCCTGCCGGTCAGTAACGGCCGTTGTGGCCGATGGCGGGATCATCGGCAGGTGATCGACGGGATTCTGCACCGAGTTAGGACCGGAGTGCAGTGGCGGGATCTTCCCGAGCGGTTCGGCCCCTGGAAGACCGTCTACGAACGCCACCGGCTGTGGTCGGCCGACGGCACGTGGGAACGTCTGCTGCAGCAGGCCCAGGCCGCCGCCGACGCCGCTGGCGAGATCGACTGGGACGTCGCGGTCGACTCCACCATCGTGCGGGCTCACCAGCACGCGGCTGGTGCCCGCATCGATCCGCCACCGGCACCCGTGTCAAAGGGGGCCGAAGCAGCAGAACACCAGGGCGAAACGCCCTGGCGAAGCCTTCTTTCCCGCCTGGTGGAGGTGGTGCAGGAGGTGAGGGCCTGGGCCGTTCGCGGGGCGGGTTCACCAGCAAGCTCCACCTGAGCGCCGACTGCCGCTGCCGCCCGCTATCCCTGGTCGTCACTGCGGGGCAGCGGGCAGATTGCACTCAGTTCCAGACAGTGCTGGCAAAGATCCGCGTTCCGCGGGTCGGTCCGGGCCAGCCTCGCACGAAGCCCGACAGCATCACGGCCGACAAGGGCTACAGCAACGGCCCGTGCCGCGAGTACCTGAGGCGCCGGGACATCCGGCACACGATCCCGGAGAAGAGCGACAGCCAGGCCGCCCGCCTGCGCAAAGGTTCACGCGGTGGGCGGCCACCCGGCTTCGATGAAGAGCGTTACAAGAAACGCAACACGGTGGAACGGGCGATCAACCGACTCAAGCAGTCGCGAGCGGTGGCCACGCGGTACGACTGTGAGGATGTTGGGGTGCCGCCTCGGGCGGTGGTCTGGCCCGCGATACGACTGGCCCTCGTGCCTTGCGTTTGATCTGCCGACTGCTGTCTGAGGCGGTGCGTGCTGCCACCGAAACGGTGGGCGTGTCCCGATAGGGGCCTTCGCGACAGGCACCGTCACAGTCCTGACCGCCACACCGTTCCGGCGTCGGCCACCGGTGTTCCCGAGGCGATCAGGAGACAGACGACCGTGCCCAGCATGACTCGGCAAACCCATCCGCGTCACGACACAGCCGATCAGCAGGAACAAGTCCTGCTCGGCGTCGACACGCACAAAGACGTCCACGTGGCTGCGGTCATCACCAGCACCGGAGTCCTGCTGGACACTCGAGGGTTCCCCACGACCCGGGAGGGCTATCGCCAGCTCCTGTCCTGGGCTCGTGCCTTTGGCCAGTTACAGCAGGCCGGGGTCGAGTGCACCGGCTCCTGCGGAGCCGCGCTGACCCGCTATCTGCTCCATGAAGGCATCACGGTCACCGAAGTCAACCAACCCGACAAGGCCGCCCGCCGCCGGCACGGCAAGTCCGACGACATCGATGCGGCAGCCGCCGCCCGGGCAGTGCTCTCCGGCCGGGCCACGGCCACCGCCAAAACGACCGACGGCCCGGTCGAGGCGATCCGACTGTTCAAAATGGGTGCAGCTCCTTTCGAGGGACAAGCTCAGCTGGGCATTTGCCGGTTCGGCTCGACTGCCGGTCGTGGAGATCCTTTCGGGACCAGCAGGTCACGCCCACGCGCCGGATCGAGATCGACAGCGCCGAGGGTGCCGGTCACCGCGTGACCCGCTGTCGTGGTCGACTCGATCACTCGGGCGTACCTCAAGCCGCAGCTCACGCAGGTAGGGCCGTCCCTCCAAAGGAGCCACACCCGTTCAAAATGGCCAAGACCTCCGCGGTCAAGTCCCGTTCCATGGCTATCAACCAGCTCAAAGCCATCCTCGTGGCGGCGGAGCCGGCACTGCGTGAGTCCCTGGCCGGACTCAGCAACCCCAAACTCATCCGCCGCTGTTCGCAGTTAAGGCCCGCGCCCGGCGCCGGCCCGCAGGCGGCATCCCGCCACACGCTCCGGTTGCTGGCCCGGCGGGTCCTGCACCTCACCGAGGAGATCAACGACCTCACAACCCGGATCAGCACCGCGATCGATGCCTGCGCACCCAAGCTCCTGGGCCTCTACGGCGTCGGCCCGGATACGGCCGCGGCCTTGCTGACAGCAGCCGGCGACAACTCCGACCGCCTGGCCACCGAGGCATCGTTTGCCGCCCTCTGCGGTGCCAGCCCCGTGGAAGCATCGTCCGGAAAGACCCAACGCCGCAGGCTCAACCGCGGCGGCGACCGCCAGGCCAATTCAGCGCTCTACACCATCGTCATCGCCCGCCTGCGCTGGGACACCCGCACCCGCTCCTACGTGGAACGACGAGTCACCGAGGGCAAGACACGACGCGAAGCCATCCGATGCCTCAAACGCTACGTCGCCCGCGAGATCTACCAAGCCCTACTCACATCGCGGAGGCGATCTCCCGCACCAGCCCCCGCCGGTTGACATCCATAGGGGCATCAAACGCGGATACGTTTTCCTTGGCACCGTCACCGTAGCGTCGCTTGCAATTTGGCTCCGGTCCTGATAACTGCGAGGCAGGTCAAAACCGCTCGGCCCGTCTGTGAGTGCCGTCTTATGGTTCCGGGATGAGTAACTCTGCTGCGGCTGCTGTCCTCACAACCGCCGACCTGCCTGAAGCGATACGTGCGGTGCGCGCCTTGCTGGACATCGCAGACATCGGTCAGGGAGAGGTCGACTTCGAAGCCGTGATCAGGTCGCCGGATGTCCTGTCACAAGTACGTCACGTACTGCCCGACCTCGAATGGTGGGCGTCGGTTGGCAAGGAGCACGGCTCGTCGGAGGCCGGCGACAACCCTGCAGACTGCCTGCCGATCCAAGTGTTCGACTGGGGTCGTCCGCTAGACCTCGCCGAGCCCTTCATCGCCGCTCTGGGGTCAGATCCCGCGGCTGTTCGGTGGGATCTAGACGCGTGGCCTGCGGTTCCCGAAGCGGGCCTGGAGGCGATCTCGCAGAAGTACGCATACCTCACGCTGACAGTGAATTCCCGGGACCTCTACCAGGATGAGCCGTCGCAGGACCACACCGTCCACGTGCACGCCCGGAACCGGAACGGTGACCAGACAGCCCGCGTCCATTGGCTCGCCAATCAAGTAGGCGGCCGGTTCACAGGCCGGGTGGAGTCGGCGTACCTGTAACCCCTCCGCAAACAGGCAATACCGCCGTCTCTATCTGCCTTTGTCACATGATCGGCCGGACAGCTCCTAAGAGCTCGTAACACGATCATGCGGCCCAGTCCCCGTAGTCGTGTCGTGGTGGAGCGTGGGAGCGTGGCCCTGGATCGTTGGTGGTGGCCTGTGTGGGGAGGAGGGGCTGGGTGAGCGTGGTGTGGGCGGCGACGTCGCCGGAATCGGGACTGTTTCATCCGGTTGAGAGACGTTCAGAGGTGGCAGATCTCTCAGACCGCTTCAACGACCTGCGTTCGCGTGGGCAGGGGTACGTCGAGGTTCGGTTGCCGAACAGGGAGTTCCCGGTGCTGACCCTGGCCTTCCGAGATGATCACGCGGTCGTCCATCTGATGAGTGACACCGAGCGGATGTCTCTGCTCATGGGCGACGGCACCGTGCCCTCGAGTGCCGAGGTCGAAGTCCCGATCATCGACGACCTCGCCGCGTTCACGGGCGACTTTGTCCTGGATACCGATCGGGCGTGGAACCTGGTGCACGACTTCACCCGGACGCGGGCGGCCGGCCCTCTGGGTGAGTGGTGTGAGCTGTAGCCAAAAGCTCGTGCCGCGATCATGACCGGTGCTTCTTCAGGCGCCTCCAGCAGATGAGGCCGCAGGCCAACGAGACGAAGGCGTCATGGAGTTCGGTCCGGCGTTCCCATCGCACGGCGAGACGCTCGAACTGGTGAAGCAGGGCGAAAGTCTGCTCCACGACGTAACGGAGCTTGCCCAGGCCCTTGATGTTCGGGGCGCGCCCTTGCGGGAGATGACCGGCAGGATCCGCCGCTTGCGCAGTTCCTCGCGGTGGGGGCTGGAGTCGTAGCCCTTGTCCCCGAGCAGCGCATCGGGGCGCCGGCGTGGCCGGCCGGGACGCCCGGCCACGGGCGGGATGCCGTCGACGAGGGCGAGGGTCTGGGTGACGTCGTTGACGTTGGCAGCGGTGGTGATGACCTTGAGCGGGGTGCCGCGCCCGTCACAGATCAAATGATGCTTGCTGCCCGTCTTCCGTCGGTCGACCGGCGACGGACCGGTGTCCGCTCCCCCTTTTTCGCACGGATGTGGGAGCCGTCCACACACGCGCGGGACCAGTCGAGTTCGCCGGCCGCATTCAGCTCGGCGAGCAGAATGCGGTGCAGCCGGTCGAAGACCCCGGCCTGCTGCCACCGCCCCAGGCGCCGCCAGCAAGTCTGTCCGGAGCCGAACCCCAGCTCCAGCGGCAGGAGTTGCCAGGCTATGTCGTTGTGGAGCACGTACAGGATGCCCTGCAGACACAGCCGGTCCGCCACCGGCCGAGGCCCCGGTGATCGCTCGGGCCAGGGCGGCAGCAGCGGCTCGATCAGCGCCCACAAGTCGTCATCCACCATCCACGGTCGAGTACTCACACTCTCCCGAACGGCCGAATCGTCACATCCGTCACGCCCGACCAGGGCACCTCAACAAGATCGTGTTACGAGCTCTTGGGGAAGTGCTGGGATCACATCCACGGGTGAAGTCCGCCCTGACCCGCGCGGACCGCTCAGGCAGAGAGGTCGAGCACCCGGACGTCGGCCCCGTCCCAGGCCTTGGGCTGGACGGTGGCGACGCGTGCCCCATCCAGGCGCTCGGGGCCGGGCATGGCCACATGGTGGGTGTGGCACCAGCCCAGAGACCGCTCGTGGCCCGAGGCAGCCAGGACGGCGGCGAGATCGAGCGGATGAAAAACCACCTGGTCCAGCATGCCGAGGTGGCCGGCGAGTCCGGTGCGTACCCGGTCCGCTTCGGCGAGTGCGGCCAGCGCGACATGGACGCGCCAGGCCCCGGTCTCGGCGGCCTGGTACAGAAGGCGGGAGGCCAGGACGTTGCCCGAGCCCAGAGCAAGCAGCGCGCTGTCGTCGAGGACTACATCGACAGGGGCGACAGGGTTCACGCGGCGCTGCCGAGCCGGCGCGTGAGCTCATCGTCCGCTGCGCGGTCCTGCTCGGGATCCGGGGCGTAGCCGGAGAGCGTGTGCAGGACTTCGAGGGTCTTCGCGACCTGCTCGTCCCGCTCGCTCTGCGTGAGGGTGTGGGTGGCGAATTCGCCGACGAGCCCCGCGATCGTGGTGTCCTTCTCGGCGGCCAGGATCGCCAGCCGGTCCCGGATGCTGCTCTCGACCTTGATCGTTGTGTGTGCCATGCCCGACAGAATACATCGGGTATACCCGCCCGGGGGAGGCGATTCAGGTAGCTGCTTGCGCCTCCTCGGTCGGGGGCCGAGGGGACAGCCGGTAGGTGTGTTTTCGCCGGCGAGAGCTCGGTGAGGAGTCGGTGGGGCGCACTGTTCACTGGCGCATGTGCTGACCTGCGAAGTCGTGAAATCCGTTCCGGGATTCAACCCTGTCCGTTTTGTGCGCCCGGGAGGGAAGCCCTCTGACCTGCGGCTACGGAGTTTTCTACAAGCCTCGCGGATGGTCGCCCGACACGCTGCCTTACCCGGCCAGGCCCGGCGAGCTTCATGGGCGCGTGCCCGCTCTGGACCGACCGCGCAGCGCCCGACCCGCAACCTCTGATCTGTGTCAAGTCCCCACCTCCTACCGGATGGTGATCCGACGATGAGGCCATGTCGCTCACACATCAGGTGACCGCAGGGGCGCGTATCCACTGGCGGCTGGTCATCCTCCCCGTCGGATTCACCCTCAATATCTGGGGAAACGCCCTCTTTGACACCTCGCCCGACGTCACCAACAGGGCTGCCAGCCTCCTCCTGTTCACCGTCGGACTGTTCCTCGCCCTGTACGGATGCCGGTTCTGGCGGAGCAGAGCAGAAAAGTGGTACGCCCTCCAGCGGGTGAGCCGCTGGATGTCCGGGAAGCGGAACGACACAGCGTGGCAGCATCGCTGGTGGCGCGTGAAAGTGACCGTGTGGGGCGTGGGCGTGTGCGGTGTCGTCCTGTACGCGGTGCGGCTCGTCAACGGTGTCGCCCAGCATCCTGACCAGGTGACTGAACATGCAGCCTCCGCCATGACGTTCATGTACGTGTGGGGTCTTCTCCCGATGTGGACGCAGGCGGTCGAACCGAAAGGCGCTTCCACACAGCAGCTGCTGGAGGACACGAGCAGGCGTGTCGGACGGGCAGCGATCGGCTGGACCCTCTCTGTCAGCCTTAGGTGAGACGCCCCGCTTTGTCGGGTTAGCCTGAGAAGGCATGACAGGAGAACCACCCCCTCATGACCAGCACCACGTCCGCCGGATCCGACCCGGCTCCCCGACCGAAGCGCCGCACTTTCAGCCCCGAGTACAAGCTGCGGATCGTGGCCGAGTACGACGCCGCCCCGAAGAACGAGAAGGGCGCAGTCCTGCGCCGCGAGCGCCTGTACCACTCGCACGTCAAGGAATGGCGGGCCGCGCGGGATGCCGGGGCCCTGGAGAAGCTGGTCGACCAGCGCACCAGTCCGGCGAGGCCGAAGAAGCCTGCCGACGAGGCGGAGAACGAGAAACTGCGCCGCCAGGTAGAACGGCTGGAGAAGGAACTGGCCCGGAACAAGGCCGCGTTGGAAGTCATGGGAAAAGCTTCCGCGCTCTTGGAAATGATCTCCGAGAGCGCGGACTGAACGCTGCCGCCGAACCGGTGGTCGACGACGCGTTCACCGGTGTCCAGGGCGAACTGGGCATCACGGCCGCGTGCCGGCTGACCGGCCGCTCCCGGGCCACCCACTACCGCCGGCTGCGGCCCCGGACCGAGCGAAAACCCAGAAAACCGCAGGTCCAGCCCTCATCCCTCACACCCGATGAGCGGGCGGCGGTCCTGGAGATGATGAACAGCGACGAGTACGCCGAGATGCCGCCCGCGCAGATCTGGGCCCGCGAGCTGGATGCCGGGCGTTACCACTGCTGCGTCTCCACGATGTACCGGATCCTGCGCGACAAGGGCCAGTCCGGCGAGCGCCGAAGGCAGGCCACCCACCCCGCCCGGGCGGTGCCCGAGCTGGTGGCCACCGCCCCGTCGCAGGTGTTTACCTGGGACATCACCCAGGCGGCCGGACCGGCCAGAGGCGTCTGGTATCACGCCTACGTCATCATCGACATCTTCAGCCGCTACATCGTCGGCCACACCGTTGAGCTCGCCGAATCGGCCCGGCGGGCCGAGGAGTTGATCCGCGAGAGCATCATCCGCAACCAGATCGTGCCCGAGACCGTGCACGCGGACCGCGGCACCTCGATGACGAGCAAGGAGGTCTCCCAGCTGCTGATTGATCTCAGGGTGACAAGGTCACACTCCCGGCCGAAGGTCTCCAACGACAACCCCTACAGCGAGCCCAGTTCAAGACCACGAAGTACATGTCGGACTATCCCGAACGGTTCGATTCCCTGGCCCACGCCCGCGAGTGGTTCGACGCGTTCATCGCCTATTACAACCACGAACACAGGCACCCCGGCATCGGCTTCCACACACCCGCCTCCGTCCACTTCGGGACCGTCGAGGAGGTCCGCGACCAGCGGGCCGTCACCCTCTCCGAGGGCATACGCCCGACACCCCGAACGCTTCGGCCGCCGCCCCCGACCACCCGAGATACCCCAGACCGCCTGGATCAACGACCCGCCCAAGCGCCGCGAACCCGCACCACAAACCTCATAGCGTCAAGACCGTCTCACTGGACTTGAAATCTTCCGCCACCAGCCTTGGCCAGGTTGTAGAAGGCGACCAGCGCCTGGTCTGCGCGACGGTCGTAGTCACGCGATTTGTCGTCATAAGTCCCCATGCGCATGCCGAAACCCCCTGAGAATCCCTGAGGCTGTGAGGGCCGTCGTCCGTGGCCGGATGACGGCCCCCTCTACTGCTGTGCGAGCCAGTAGTGGATCCACTATTGGTGCTGCTAAGAGCGGGTGAAGAGGTCAGTGTGCGAGATCATCCGCGCTGAAGCTGCGGCGCCCGGTCTACCGGTAGGTAATGTCGGAGGTGGAGTAACGGCAGTAAGTGCCGTCCGCGCCCGTGCCGTTGGTCGTCGGCTCCGCGCCCGTGTTGTTCCCGATGTACTTCTGGCAGGGGATCATCTTCTTGCTGGTGTCCCCGACGATCGTGATGGCCTTCAGGGTCGCGCTGTCACCGTAGTTGGTGTTGATGCCGACGAGCCGGCTGCCCTTGTAGGTCGCCTCGATGGTGTTGAGGTTGATCGTGCGCTTGTACTGCGTCTTGCAGTTGCCGCACGAGCGGACGAACGTACCGAAGGTCTGCGCCGCGAAGTTGGAGACGTTGAGCGTCCCGGCGCCGTTGAACTGGAACACCTTGTCGCTGGCCTCCTTCGCGCCACCGCCGGAGACGGTGTACACGTTGGACGACGAGGAGCCCAGGAAGGTCGCCGCGTCCTCGCCGACGTCTTCCCACCAGACGTTCTGCAGCGTGCAACTGCCCAGGCAGTGGATGCCGTCGGCGGCGGGTGAGCCGATGATGACGTTCTTGACGACGGCACCGGCGGCCAGCTCCAGGATGGGGCCCTGGTCCTCGTCCTGGCTGCCCGTGCCCAGGTCGCCGCTGCCGTACAGGCGCAGCATCCCGTAGTCCTTGGTGCCCGAGACCGAGATCGTCGAGGTCACCGCCTGACTGCCGCTCGCGGTGGGCCAGGTGGCGGCACTGGCCGGCGAGAGGGTGCCGGATGCCATGATCATGCCAACCGAGAGGCCGAAGGCGGCCAGTGCGCCGGTCAGCACACGTGATCGTGCGGAAGAAGTCATGTCCCGATTCCTTCTCCGAGGTGGGGGAGTGGTCAGAGCTTTCCGGTGCCCGCGCCCGCGGTCACCGAGGCGACGACGGTCGAGGCGGGCTCGGCGGTGTAGCTGTACGGCGGGCTGGTGAACGTGCCGACCTGCGAGATCTCGGTGGCGGCTCCGCCGAGGTCGTTGCCGCTGAGGTTGGCGTAGCCGTCCACGTCGCTGTCCCGGTTCGTCGTGACGGCGACCTCCGTGTCCCGGAAGACGTTGTTCTGGACGAACATCTGGGCGCCCATGCGCGAGTGCACGGCCGTCTCGGCGCCGACGACGTAGTTGTCGTAGAAGTGCCCGGTGCCGAAACGCAGGCTGGGGATACGGGAGTTGACCTGGTCGAACCAGTTGTGGTGGTACGTCACGCGCAGATGCCCGGTGTCCTCGCTCGCGTTGTTGTCGCTGTGGCCGACGAGCGAGCCCTTGTAGTGGTTCTTGAAGGTGTTCCAGGAGACGGTGACGTAGTCGGAGGCGTGGTTGATGTCGAGCAGGCCGTCGTAGTAGTCCTTGCCGTGGTCGAGGTCGGACGAGAAGGCGTTGTGGTCGATCCACACCTTCGTCGAGGCCTGCACGGTGATGCCGTCGGCCGGCGCGACCGGCTTGCTGATGTTCAGGTTGCGGACGACGACGTTGGTCACCTTCTTCAGCCGCAGTCCGCCGCCGGTGAACCCGGACGCCGAACCGACGCCCAGCACCGTCGTGTTGGACCCGATGTCGACCTGACCGCTCAGCGAGATCAGGCCGTTGACCTTGACCACCTTCGAACCGCTGCCGGTGACCGCCGACTTGAAGGCGTCCAGCGTCGACACCGTGACCGCCGTGGCGCTGCCGCCACCGGTCGTCCCGGCACCGAAACCGACCGGCGAGGCGTCGGCCGCCGACGCGGACTGGGGGAGTACGAGCACGGCTGCTGTGGCGAGCGCGGCCGCCGCCAGAGCTGCTCGTCGTGGATGTGCTTGTGGGGGGCGAGTACGCATGCGGGTGCGTCCCTTCCGGGGGAGTGGAGTGATCGTGTACGTGAACGATGTACGCAATGAAGGACCGCGCGGTCACACTTCTGAACGGAACGTAGGGTGCAAGCGCTTTCTAGTCAACGCCTTGTGCAGAAACTATTCGAAGCGTGGGAGCGCTTCCATGGCACCCATGTCCATGTCACGATGCCGATTGCTCTCCCCGAAAGATGCCGCACGAGCCGCGATCAGGAAGGGACGACGACGTGCGCCCCACAGCCGCCAACACCCTCAAGTCCTCGAGAAAACCGCCGCGTTCGGTACTCGTCGCCCTCTTCGGAGCACTGGTGCCGTTACTCGCGGCCCTGACCCTCGTCGCGCCCCCGGCCGCCGCCCGCACCGAGGCCGTCCCCACCGCCACCCTCACCGAGGTCACCGGCTTCGGCAGCAACCCCAGCAACCTCCAGATGTACGTGTACGTCCCCGCCGCCGTCACCGCGCACCCGGCGATCGTCGTGGCCGTGCACTACTGCGGGGGATCGGGCCCGGCGATGTACTCCGGCACCGAATACGCCTCGCTGGCCGACCAGTTGGGCTTCATCGTCGTCTACCCGTCGGTCACCCGTGCCAGCAAGTGCTTCGACGTCTCCTCGCCCCAGGCCCTGCACCGCGACGGCGGCAGCGACCCGGTCGGCATCAAGTCCATGGTCGACTGGGTGACCAGCACCTACTCAGCCGACACCTCCCGCGTCTTCGCGCTGGGCATCTCCTCCGGCGCGATGATGACGAACGTCCTGCTCGGCGACTACCCCGACGTGTTCGCGGCGGGCGCCGCCTTCGCCGGCGTACCGTTCGGCTGCTTCGCCACCACCGACGGCTCCGAGTGGAACACGGCCTGCGCGAACGGCACGGTCGTCCAAACCCCGCAGCAGTGGGGCGACTTGGTCCGGGGCGCCGACCCCGGCTACACCGGCCCGCGTCCCCGCATGCAGCTGTGGCACGGCACCGCCGACGACATCCTGCGCTACCCGAACTTCGGCGAGGAGATCAAACAGTGGACGAACGTGCGGGGCGTCAGCCAGACCCCGGCTGCCACCGACACCCCGGCGACCGGCTGGACCCGCACCCGCTACGGCGCCACCGGTGACCAGGCCCCCGTCGAGGCGATCAGCCTCCAGGGCGTCACCCACAACCTCTACGCCTACGGCATGGGCGCCCGCGTCCTCACCTTCTTCGGCCTGACCGGCGGCGGCACCACACCCCCGCCCTCGACCGGCCCCTGCAAGGTGACCGTCACGACCAGCGCCTGGAACACCGGCCTCACCGCCTCCGTGACCATCACCAACACCGGTACAAGTGCCGTCAATGGCTGGCAGTTGGGCTTCACCCTGCCCACCGGCCAGACCATCACCAACGGCTGGGGCGCCACCTACACACCGGCCTCCGGCACGGTGACGGCCACCAACGCGTCGTACGACGGCGCGATCGCGCCCAACGCGAGCGTGACCATCGGCTACCAGGCGAACCACACCGGCAACAGCGCGGCGCCGACGGCCTACGCGCTCAACGGGACGACCTGCACGGTCGGTTGACCCACCTCCGGGTGCGTGCCCGACGCCTCCGGCACGCACCCTCGCCCCCAACTCCCGTCAGAGGAAGGCCGGTTCCGTGCAGCCAACGAGACGGACAGCGATCGTCGCGACGACAACGACGGCCCTGTCGGCCCTGGTCGCCACCAACCCCGCACGCGCCGAGGGACGTTCGGCTCCTCCCACCGCGCACTGGGTGAACACCTGGACGGCGATGCCCCAGCTCACCGAGCCCGGCAACCTGCCACCCGCGCCCTTCACCGGGACCAAGTCGGTGTTGGTCGACACCACGCTGAGGCAGACACTCCGGGTCACCACCGGCGGCCGAAAGCTGCGCCTGCGCTTCTCCAACGCCTACGGCGACACCCCGCTCCCGCTCACCGCGGTGACGCTGGCCCTCCCGCAGGACGGCAGGGCGGGAGCCGGCGCGATCGTCGCCGGCAGCAGCAGACCGGTCACGTTCGCCGGACGCAGATCCACGACCGTCCCCGTCGGCGCCCAACTGGTCTCCGACCCACTGGACTTGGACCTGCGTCCCGCGTCCGTCCTGACCGTGACGACCTACCTGGCGACGGGCCAGCCCTCGCTCGCGCTCACTTCGCACCCGGGCTCGCGCACGACGTCGTACCTCCGCACCGGCGACCACACCGAGGACCAGGACCTGCTGCCCGGGGCGACCCCGGTCGACCACTGGTATCTGCTGAGCGACGTCGAGGTCCTGGCCCCGCGTGCCACCACGGCCGTAGCCATCCTGGGCGATTCACTGACCGACGGCCGAGGCTCCACGACCAACGCCAACGACCGCTGGCCCGACCAGCTCTACGACCGCCTCCGCACCCTCCCCGCCACCGCGGCCGTGGCGATCCTGAACCAGGCCGCCGGCGGCAACCGCGTCCTCAACGACGGCCTCGGGCCCAACGTCCTCGCCCGCCTCGACCGCGATGTCCTCTCCCGCAGCGGGGTCACGCGCCTCATCGTCTTCGAGGGCGTCAACGACATCGGCACCGCCGACGCGACCCCCGCCGCCCAACACCAGCTCACGGAAGACCTGTTGGCCGCCTACGGCCAGATCGTCGTCCGCGCCCACGCGCAGGGCATCCGCGTCTACGGCGCGACCCTGCTCCCCTTCGGCGGCAACACCTACGACGACCCGGCGGGCGAGCGCGAGTCCTCCCGCCAGGTGGTCAACTCCTGGATCCGCACGGCCGGTCGCTTCGACGCGGTCCTCGACTTCGACCGCGCCGTACGCGACCCCGCCGACCCGCGCCGTCTGCTCGCGGCCCTCCAGGTCGGCGACTGGCTGCATCTCAATCCGACGGGGTACGGCGTGCTGGCCGCGACGGTCCCCGCCGGACTGCTGCGCTGATCGTGGCGCAGGACATCGGTGGTGTCTGATCGGCGCCGGTGAGCGGGGCGTCGTGCCCGCGGACGCAGGGCGGAGCGGACGCTGACATCAGCGGCTGCCGCCGCGGGCACCGACAGTGGGGGACTCGGCGACCGACGGCGACGCCGCTGGGGCCCATGCGCTTTGGGCAGCGAGGGAGTGCGTGTCACGCCCCGCGTCTGCGACAGAGTCCGCCGGACGGGCCCTAGACGACCGGCTCCTCCGCGACAGCGCCGGCCGGAGCCTCGGTGCTGGTTGCCGGTGAACTCCCCTTCGACGGAAGGTGGTTGAAGAGCAGGTTCAGCACGATCGCCGTCAGACAGCCCGCGCTGATGCCGCTGTTCATCACCGTCTGGAACCAGTCCGGGAACTGGGCGTAGATCGTCGGCACCCCGACCGGGAGCACGCCCACGGCCACCGAGACGGCGACGACGGTGAGGTTGTGGTTGTCCTTGAAGTCGACCTGGGTCAGGGTGCGCAGACCACTCGCGGCGACCGTACCGAACATGACCAGGCCCGCGCCGCCGAGCACCGGCGCCGGTATCGCCGCGACGACCGCGCCGAGCTTGGGCAGCAGACCGAGGACGACGAGGATGCCACCGGCCACGGCGACGACCCAGCGGCTGCGGACCCGGGTCATGCCGACGAGGCCGACGTTCTGGGCGTACGCCGTGTACGGGAAGGTGTTGAAGACGCCGCCGAGGACGGTGGAGAGGCCGTCGGCGCGCAGACCGTCCGCAAGGGAGCGCGGCTCGATCTTCCGGTCGGTCATCTCGCCGACCGCGATCAGGTCACCGGTCGTCTCGGTCATCGTCACCAGCGCCACCACCAGCATCGACACGATCGCCGAGGCGTGGAAGGTGGGCGTACCGAAGTGGAACGGCGTGCTGATGCCCACCCAGTCGGCGTCCCCGACCCCGCTGAAGTCCGTGAACCCGAACACCACCGCGGCCACCAGCCCCACGGCCATGCCGATCAGCACCGCGATCCGGCTCAGGAAGGCGGGCGCGAACCGCTGCACACCGAGGACGACCGCGAGGACGAACGCGGCGAGCGCGATGTTCTTAGGTTCACCGAAGTCCTTCGAACCCTGCCCGCCCGCCGCCCAGTTGCCCGCCGCGGGCAGCAGCGACAGACCGATGATCAGGATCACCGTGCCGGTGACCAGCGGCGGGAAGAAGCGCAGCAGCCTGCCGAAGACGGGGGCCAGGAGCGCGATGGCGAGCCCCGCGATGATCACGGAGCCGTAGATCGCGGGCAGTCCGCCGCCCGTCGTACCGATGAGCACCATCGGCGACACCGCGGCGAACGTACAGCCCTGCATGATCGGCAGCCGCACGCCGAACCGCCAGAAACCTATGCACTGGATGAGCGTCGCTATCCCGCACACCAGCAGGTCCGCGGTGATCAGATACGCCAGATCGGCGGCCGACAGCTTCATCGCCCCGCCCACGATCAGCGGCACCGCCACCGCACCCGCGTACATCGCGAGCACGTGCTGGAGCCCGAAGGCGGCCAGTTGCCGTACGGGTGGCACCTCGTCGACGGGATGCACGGGTGTGGTCGTGGCCATGGGCACTCCTGAGCGGCGGAGAGGGGGGAACGTGCGAACAGTTCGAGACCGTAGGCGCCTTGAACAGTTTGTTGATTTCTGGGTTGTTGCCGCTGTGTGTCTTGCCCAGCTGCTATGTGTGCGCCCCCCCCATATCGCTATGTGTGTGCCCCACGTACCGCCGCCAGCAAGGCCTCCCAGTCCGGCAGTTTGACCACACCACCCCGCCCGAGCGAAGCCCCCAACTCCGCCTCGGCCCGCTCGATGGCCTCCCACCCGACCCACTCGACCGGCTCGAACCCCTCGGCGCGCAGCACGGCGAGGGGATCTTCGGAGACTTCCTCCGCTACGAGCATGGAGGCGTCCGCGAGCAGGGACGTCACCGTCTCCTTGGCGTCCGGGCGGTTGGTGCCGATGACGCCGGTCGGGCCCCGCTTGATCCAGCCGGCCACGTACTCGCCGGGTACGGCACGCCCTTCGCGTACGACACGGCCGGCTTGGTGCGGCACGGTGCCGTGCTCGGTGTCGAACGGCAGCCCGTCCAGCGGCACTCCGCGATAACCCACCGAGCGCAGCACCAACTGCGCCTCGATCTCCTCGAATTGGCCGGTGCCGACCACTCCGCCCCGCCCGTCCGGCGCGGTGCGTTCGAAGCGCACGGCGCCCACCCGCCCCGCGTCGGCGAGGAGTTCGACGGGACGGAGGAAGAAGCGGAGGTGGATACGGCGTGGGGCACCCCGGGGAGGGAGTACGGCCCAGTTGCGAAGTGCCTCGACGTTGCGCCGCTGGGCGCCGGGCAGCGCGGAGAGGTCGAGACAGCCCGGGTCGAGCGCCAACTCGGCCGCGTCCACGGTCACTTCGGTGTCCGGGAGCCCGCCCAGTTCGCGCAGCTCCTTCGTGGTGAAGCGGGCCTGCGTGGGGCCGCGCCGGCCGACCATGTGGATGTCCGTGATCCCGCTGGCGGCCAGTGCGGTGAGGGCGGCCTGCGGGATGTCGGTACTGCTCAGCTCGGCCGTGCCGCGCGCCAGTATCCGCGTGACGTCCACCGCGACATTGCCCACGCCGATGACGACGGCCGTACGCGCGCCGAGCAGGAAACCGTCGGCGGTGGAGTCCGGGTGGGCGCTGTACCAGGACACGAACTCGGTCGCCGACCAGCTGCCCGGCAGCTCCTCGCCGGGAATTCCCAAATGGCGGTCGGTGGCGGCGCCCACGCAGTACACGACCGCGTCGTACAACTCCCGCAGCCGGGCGGCCGACAGCCCGCCGGGCCCGACGAGCACCCCGCCGAGGAACCGCACCCGCCCGTGCTCCAGGACCGCGCGCAGATTGTTCTGAAGCGACTTGATCTTCTCGTGGTCCGGTGCCACGCCGTAGCGCACCAGACCGTACGGGCACGGCAGCCGGTCCAGGACGTCGACCAGCACCCCGGGCTCCATCTGGACCAGACTCTGGGCGGTGTAGACCCCGCTCGGCCCGGAGCCGACGACGGCGACACGCAGCACGGCGGAACTCCTCACCTGTCAGGCACACAGGAGATCGCTGATTCGCCAGATCACTGACACCTCCAGGATCGCACCCCGGGTGCTCCGCTGACAGGGTGCCGAACGCACCCGTACGCACTGGGGGCGCGCGTGTCCGTTCGTATGGAAAGTGATCATGCGGTTACGTTGCGTATGTGCTAGAAGCATCCTTTGTTAATCTTTCCGATCGCTCCCCGGCGGACGGTGCGGTGTCCGTGTGGCCCGCGTGGGAGGTTCAGGAGCACGACGGCGCCACCTCGTGGTTCCACGTCCGGCTGGCCTTCCCCGACGGCGCCCGGGTCGACGCACTCGCCGTGGTGTGCGAGCAGAACGTCTCCGTCGAGGACGTACGGGCCCAACCTGCCCTGTCCCTCGATGACTTGACGGTGCTGGCCGACTGGATCGAGGGGCCGCTCTTCGAGGCGTGCGGGCTGCAATCCGGGGCGGAGGAGGTGGAGTCGGGCGGAGCGCGCCGGGCGCGGCCGGCCTGGCCGCGCGGCATCGAGGGGCGGTGGCAGATCGCCCAGGAGTATCGCGCCGCGCAGGAAGAGGGAGTTGATCCCGTCCTCGCGGTGATGTGTGCGACCGGGCACAGTCGGCGCCGGTCCCTCCGGCTCATCTCGCAGGCGCGGGACGCGGGATTTCTGACGCCTCGTCATGCTCGGCGCTGAGTACGGCCGTTACACGTCGGAGGGCTCGGTCGGCCGGTCGTCGGCCGAACTCTCGGGCGTGGGTGCGGGCGCAGGTACGGGTGCGGGCCTGGGCGTTGACCTGTCGTCCGTCGCGAAGAACCGCGACAGGTCCGTGTCGGCCGCCCCGGCCCGCGCACGGGCTTCCGGCGGGATCCCCAACTCCTGGTCGAGCCCGTACCGTTGGAACAACTCGGTCCGCAACACCGGAATCGACATCGGCACCCCCGGCACGAGTGCCGCGTAGACCGAGCCCATGAGCAGGGCGCGCAGCATCGGGTAGTCGGAGGGCACGTTCCCCGACCCGTACTGCGCGATGGTCTGCCCGAGCAGTTCGGACAGGCGCCGCTGCTCCGGGCACTGCACGAAGCCCTCGCCCTGGAGGAGCCCCGCCATGTGCTGGCGCATCAGCACGGGCCGGTCGTGAGCGAGGCCCAGAATCGCGTCGATGGCCCGCGCCATCCGCTCCTGCCCGTCGTCGGTCCGGGGCTCGCGCTCCAGGGCCTCCTCCAGGGTGCGGTGCATCAGGCGGTGCACGGCGGACTGGACGAGCTGGCGTTTTCCGGGGAAGTAGTACGACACCAGTCCGCGCGCCGAACCGGCCCGGTCCGCGATGTCGCCCAAGGTCGTGGCCTCGTACCCACGCTCACTCACCAGCTCTACGGCCGCCTGTAGCAGCCGTTCCCGGGAACGCCGTCGCAACTCTTCATTGACCGAGGCGCTTCGCGGGGACATGCTGTAACTCCTGCGTTGACTGGCTATCAGCCAACTATACTCAGGACGTCCGGGTCTCCCGTCGAGGGGGCCTGGCGCATGCTGCCGTCCGTCTGGGGCGACGCGGGGGATCGTCTCAGGCGGGCGGCTCCTTTTCACCCCAATGGTTTCCTTGGGCGACTTTTGACCCGGCGCTCGGCGCCGCCTTCTCGCACATCTGTCGCACGGCACGTGAACCGTCCCTAGAGTGGGCACGGGTGTCGAGCCGAGGAGGCGCACGGGCATGGAGCAGGACCAGCAGATCTTCGCGCGGATCAACGAGATGGTCGACGACGAGCGCAAGCTCCGGGAGGCCGTCGCGTCCGGCACGATCGACAGCGCCACGGAGCATCAGCGCCTCGGGCAGCTGGAACGTGAACTCGACCAGTGCTGGGACCTGTTGCGCCAGCGCCGTGCCAAGGTGGAGTTCGGGGAGAACCCGGACGAGGCGCGGGTGCGGCCGGAGTCAGAGGTCGAGGGCTATCAGAGCTGAGTCGGGTGAGTTGACGTCCGTCGGCGTGCGTCGGCGTGGGTTGACGGGAGGGGAGGCCGCGTCGGCCCGGTCCGGCGCGACCGTTGATCGTTTCCTCCTGCCGCGTTGCGGCTGAACGTCTCCACCGCTGATCGCTTCGGTGCTACTTGCCGCGCCCGGCAAGCCTGTTGGCGATCTCGGCCTCGACCGTCTCCCGCAGTTCGTCCGGTGTGAAGCCGAGGTTGCGGAGGATCTGCGCGGCCGGGCTTTCCTCGACGCGGATCAGGCCCAGCAGTGTGTGTTCCGTGCCGACCCAGTCATGGCCCAGGTCGGCCGCCGCGCGGCGCGCCTGCTCGATGGCCTCCTTGCTCTCCGGCCGGAACGCGATGTGACCCCGCAGCGCCTTCTCCCCGGCCGGCGGCAGCGCCTCCGTGATCGCGTCGCGGACGCGCTGCTCCGACTCGGTCTTCGCCACCAGCACCTCGTACGCCAGGCCGCGCGGTTCGCCGAGCAGGCCGAGCAGGAGGTGTTCGGTGCCGATGGAGTCGTGCCTGTGCGTTCGGGCGGCCTCCTGCGCCAGCACGATGCTGTGCCGGTTCAGGTTGGTGTACCGCTCGAAGGGGCCGGGTGCGTGCCGTTGCTGGGCGGCCTGCTTGGACACTCCGATGGCGTCGCCGATCTCGGTCCACGACGCGCCGACCTGCTTGGCCTTGCTGACGTAGTGGTCGATGAGCTGGTCGCCGAGGTCGGACAGGGTCTGGGCGCGCAGTCGCGCTTCGCTGATGCGGGCCAGTGCGTCGGTGTCGGGGAGCTCCTCGTCGAGACGGGCGATCAGATCGGCGAGGCTGATGTCGAGTGGGCTCATGCGTCAACTTTAAATTGACGATCCCCAATCGTCAATCTGTAATTGACGATTGCTTCGAGGGTGCTCCGCCTGCTGTTCCGAGGACGGTCCCGCGTACTGGCAGGGTCAGCCCCGAGGCCCGCCCTGTTCCCGCTCAACCAGCTCAAGCACTGGCCGCAGACCGTCCGGCCGTTCCGTCACCAGTCGGTGGTCCACGAAGTGCACCTCGCACCCCAGAGCCGCCGCCCCGCCGTCCGCCCACCGGTCGTCGCCGACCATCAGCACGTCCTTCGGGTCGACACCGAGGGCCTCGCAGGCGACCGTGAACAGTCGCGGGTCCGGCTTCTGGACGCCGTGTTCGTAAGACAGGACGTACGCGTCCACGTAAGCGTCGAGCCCGTGGTCGCGGAACACCGGTCGGAGATCCCAGCCGATGTTGCTGACCACGCCCACGCCGATCCCGCGCTCGTGCAGGGTCCGCAGCACGTCCTCCGTGTCCGGGTACGGCGTCCACGCGTCCGGCGTCATGTGCCGGTCGTACAGCGCGTCGTGCAACGCCGGGTCGGGGAGCGGGACTTGGCGTGAGACGCCGGTGTACGCGGCCCGGTGCAGCGCGGAACTCTCGTCCCGGATCGCCCAGATCTCGGCGAATTCCTCGGGCAGTTGCTCCGGCTGCGCCCCGCCCGGCATCGCCCCGGCCGACTCCAGCGCCCGCGCCGCCTCGGCCAACTCCGGTTCTGGCAGCGCGATCCCTGTCTCGCGCAGCACGGCACGCAGCCAGGACTCGGTGGACTCGATGCGGAAGAGGGTTCCGGAGAAGTCGAAGAGGACGGCATTCATGCGGTGATCTTACGCAGCGACATTCCACTCGGCGGGAAGACCGCTTCCGCAGAACACGCAGACGAAATCGCCCTCGCGCACGATGTTGATCTCCCGGCACGGTGTACAGCGCCGGAACACCACGGCGTGCGTGAAACCGGCAGGGCGGCCGATGCCGGCCAGGTCGAGGGCGCGTGCCACCGCCTGCCACGAGTCGAGGTGCGGACAGTAACCGGTGGACAGGTTGCTGACCTCCCGGACGACCCAGAACCCCGTCGCCTGCTCGAATCCCATCTCTCCCGCACCCAGCACATCGGCGCCCCCGGCACACGCCACATGCTCACTCCGGCGCGGGGCGAGGCGCAGCAACCCGTCCAGCCCGACGACGTAGGTGAAGGGTTCGGCCAGCTCGGCCGTCTCCTGCCCGGTCAGCCAGGCGTTCAGCTCCCCCGCCGACCGTACGACCCGGCCCTCCGCGCCAGGTCGCACGGCGGCGAGCAACTCCGTCGGTCCGACATAGGCATGCCGCCGTCCGGCCGCGCTCACAACCGCCACCGCCGCCCAGTGGTGTTCATACCCGCCACCGCCGCCCGGCCGCGCTCACACCCGTCGCCGCTCGTACACCGCGACGGCAAGCGCCACCACGAGCGCCCCCAGGAGCCACCCGCCCAACACGTCCGACGGCCAGTGCACACCCAGCCACACGCGGGTCAGCCCCACACCCACGACGGAGATCACCGCCAAGGTCATGGCCGTACGCCACACAACGCGTCCGGTGCCGTAGTCGTGGAGCAGCCACAGCAGCAGGCCGCAGACCACCGTGGCGGTCATGGCATGTCCGGAGGGGAAGGCGGCGTAGTGGGCCGAGTCGACGGGGTCGGGCCATACCGGGCGGGGTCGGCCGACCAGCGCCTTCAGGGCCTGCTGCAACAGTGTGCCCAGCGCACATGTGGCCGCCAGCCATAGAGCTGTCCACCATGCCGAGCGCCGCCACACCAGCCACACCATGGCGGCGGCACATACAAGGCGCATGGTCAGGGGGTCCCAGACCCAGTCCGTCAGGATGCGGAACGCATGCGTCAGGCCGTGATCCTCGACCGCCCAGCGATGCGAGGTCCGGGCGATCCGCTCGTCGACGTCGATCAGCGGATGCCACTCGACCGCGACGAGGGTGAGGAGCAGCGCGGAGCACAGGGCGAGGGCGATGCCGGTCTGTCGGAGCGTCGGGCGGGGAGGGTAGTGCATGAAGTGATCCTCGCCGACTAGCGGTGCGCGGAGCGAACCCCGCCCCGGGGTGGCGTCCTCCCCGCCCCCGCCTCAGCCCTGCGGGCCCTTCCTCAGCCGAGTGCCCGCAATCCCGGCACGAACGCCACCAGGACCGGAACCACCGGCACCAGCGCCGCCGTCGCGGTCAGGCCCAGGCGGCGCATCGCCGTGAGGCGGTCCGGGGGAGTGAGCAACCGGTGCACCCGCTGCGGGACATGGGCGTGCGGAGTGGGGCACGGCCCGAACACCCCGCGGTCCTCGTTGAGTTCGACCAGTGCGAGCGCGGTCGTGAGGCGGCCGAAGCGCCGGGACGCCATGTCGTCGGCGGCGAGTTCGACCAGCCGGTGCATCTCGGCCCGGAACGCGGCGAACACCGGTACCTGCGGAAACCCGTTGGCGAGCGCGCCCGAGCAGTGCAGCAGCCAGTCGTGCCGGGCCTGTGCGTGCCCCTGCTCGTGCGCGAGCAGCGAGTCCAACTGCCGCCCCTTGAGGCGTCTCAACGCGGCTGTGGTGATGACCAGTTGGGGCGCGGTACCGGCCATCCACCAGGCGTCCGGTCGCTCCCCCTCCAGGATGACCAGCGGCTCGGCACCAGGCTCCTCGCCGGGCAACACCGGGGCGCGCACGAGGAGTTCGGCCCTCCGCAGCCGACGTCGCGCCCGGGCCCGTACGACCTCACGGACCAGCATCGCCGCGGTCCACGCCCCGCCGCAGGCGAGGGCCACCGCGGTCGTGGCGGCCCAAGGCCCGGTCGTCACCAGGGGATAGGCGTCCACGACCGCGTGCGGCGCACTGGCGAACACATGGCCGCGCACCGCCTGCCACGCGGCGGCGGCGCTGAGTGTCATCGACAGGGCGCAGCACAGGAGCACGGCCACCACCACGCACTGCCACACCCACAGCGCGACCACCGGCTCGTGGTCCGCCCAGTCGGCCCGGGCGAGCAGCCGTGGGGCGACGACGGCGGCCAAGGCGCCGAGCAGCAACAGTGCCGCGGGGACCATCATGGGAGCACCCTATGAGCGCCGCGGTGATCAGGGGTACGGCTTGTTACGGCAAAGTGACGCAGACCACGATTTCGTACAACCGCGCCGGTCCTGCCTAGAGCGTCAGCAACATCGCGACCATGCCGATCCCCATCGACAGCCGGCACGCCCGCGCCAACTCCGGCCGGTCGCCCCAGCCGACGCTTCCGCTGCCGACGGCCGCGCCCGTGCCCCCGCTGGTGACGGGCACCAGCCGGATGCCGGACAGCAGTACGTATCCCGCGAAGTAGAGGAGCAACGCGCCCGTCACGAGCGGGACTCCGGAGTCGCCGTGTTCGTGGTGGTGCGCGGGTGAGGCGGCCATCGCGAGCGCCATGTAGACCATGGCCGCGGTGCCCAGCAGATGGTGCACGTGGTGCGGGCTCCTGCGCGCCGACCACAGGGCGCGCAGCGCCGCCGCGCCGAACACCGCCGCGTAGACGGGCCACGCCCACGACGGCGGTGTGAACACCGCCGCGGGTACGGCCATCGCGGCCATGCCGAAGCCCATCAGCGCCTCGCCGCCCGCGGCCCGGCGCTGTTCCTCGACGGGGCTGCGCATCCGCAGCAGGCAGTAGGCGCCGGTCGCCGCGCACAGCGCGACCAACAACCAGCCGGGCGAAGCCGGTCCACCATGCACGCGCGTCCCCCGTTCCGCCTCGGATATCGCTCTCCGTCGACGTTCGGTCACAGGATGCCCGTGCCGCACGGGGCGCAATCGAGCGCAACGGTGTACACGGGGAGCACTCGGCGGCGCGTGGCAGGTCGATGGCGTCCCGGAGGCGTGGCGGGAGGCGTGGCGGGAGGCATGCCCTTTGGAAATACTTCACAAGTAAAACACCTGCTAATCTTATGTCCCATGAGCAGTGCGACCCCCGCCCCCACCCCGCGCGTCCGACGTCTCCCGCTCACCGGCGTGCTGCGTCTCGGGCGGCCCTCCGACATCTGGTTCAAGCCCGCGCTCAGCGCGGTCGCCTCGGTCGCCCCGCCCAACCTGACCCTGCTGGCACTCGGCCGCCTCGACCTGGCGATGTACACGATGGCCGGCTCCTTGTGTGCGCTCTACGCCCACAACAAGCCCTACGCCGCCCGGGCCCGCGCCCTGGTCTGGGTGGTGCTCGGGATGATCGCCGGTCTCGCCGTCGCGCTCGTCACGGCCTCCCTCACCACGAACGCCGTCGTGCTCGTCACGGTCGGTGCCGCCCTGGCCGCCGTACAGAAGGGACTGTGCGACGCGACCCGGATCGGCCCGCCCGGCAACGTGGTGCTCACCTTCATCAGCTCCGCCTCGCTCTTCGCACCGCAGACGCTCGACCAGGTCCCCGGCCACCTCGCGCTCGCCGCCGCCGCGGGCGCCTGGGCGTGGCTCGTCGGCATGGCCCCCGTACTCGTCCGCCCCCACGGCCCCGAGCGCCGCGCCACGGCCGGCGCTCTCAACGCGGCCGCCACGTACGCCGCCCCACAGGGCACCGAAAAGAGCCATGCACGCGCGCGTGCCGATGACGACCACCCACGCGCGCGTGCCATCGCCGCAGCCGCCGTCCACGCGGCCTGGCAGTCCCTCCTGGCCACCGGCGTCCGCACCCCACCCCGACGCGCTCTCGAACGCCTCCTCGTCCGCGCCGAGGTCGCGCTCGCCGCGCCCGCCGACGCCGACCCGGAGCGGCTGCGCGCGTGGGCCCGCGAACTGCGCGGCAGGGGGCCGGTCCCGCAGACCGACGTCCCGGCGGGCGCCGTAGCCGAACTCCTCGGTGTGGATGCCGAACTGGCCGCCCCCGCGCGCCCGTTGGGGACCAGGCTCGGTCCGCTCACCCCGCTCGTGCTGCGTACGGCGCTCGGGTGCGCGCTCGCCGGATACGTGTCCCTCGCGCTCGGTGTCGGCCGGCCCTACTGGGCCCTCGTCACCGCGGCCTCCCTCTACCAGGCCAACATCACCCTCACCTGGGGCCGGGGTGTGCAGCGGGTCGTCGGCAACCTCGCCGGGGTGCTGGTCTTCGCCGTGGTCGCCCCGCTCGCCCACGCGCACCCGGCGGCCCTCGTGCTGTGCTGCCTCGCCTTCAACTTCGGGGCCGAGGCACTGATCGGCCGCAACTACTGGCTCGGCAGCGTCTGTGTGACCCCGATGGCGCTGCTCATCACGGAGTTCGCGCGGGCCCAGCAGCCCGGTGAGCTGATCGCCGAGCGGGTCGTCGACACCCTCGTCGGCGCCCTGGTCGGGCTCGTCGCCGCGGCCGTCGTCACCAACCGGCGCGCGACCGACCGTATCGAGGAGGCGCTGACCGCGGTGGAACGGGCCCGTGAGCGGGCCACTCGCCTGCTGGCGGACCCGGCTCCCGCGCGCGGGAGCCTCGAATCCGCCCACCGCGCGCTCGCCGCCGCGCTGGTCGAACTGCGGGCCACCGTCGACGCCGCGTCCGGCGAGTGGTGGCAGCGCGCCCTGCCGCAGGAGCGGGTCGTGCTCGCCGAACAGTCCGGACACCGTACGCTCGCCGCGACGGTTCGACGCCGGGAGTCGCACTCCTGGTCGACCGCGGATCGGCGCACGGGCGGAAAGACGGAGGGCGTACGGGGATGACGGCATTGAACGGACGGCCGGTTGACGGGGACGGCGCGGCCCGCCAGGCCCCTCCGAGTGCGACCCGGCGCGACACCGTCGCCGCGGTCGTCGGGCAGTGGCAGGCCGTGCACCCCGACCTCGACACCGGCCCGATGGAGATCATCGGCCGGATCAACCGATGCGCGGCCCTGCTCCAGCAGGCCGAGGACGCGCCGCTGCGCCGGGCCGGGCTCAGCCGCCCCGAGTTCGACCTGCTCGGCGCGCTCCGCCGCACCGGGCACGAGCTGACGCCGAGCGAGCTGACCCGGGAGACCTTCTCCTCGGGCGCCGCCGTCACCAAGCGCCTCAAGCTGCTGACCGAACGCGGGCTGGTCGAGCGCCGGGGCGACACCCGCGACCGCCGCGTCGCCCACGTCCGACTCACGGACACCGGCCGCGACCTCGTCGACGCGATCCTGCCCGAGCAACTCGCCTACGAGACGACCGTGCTCGCCGGCCTGGACACCCCCGGACAGGGCGAACTCGCCACCCTGCTCGGCGAGTTGCTGGTCCAGCTGGAAGGCCGACTGGGCATGCTGCGTGTCTGATCCGTCGTACGCGGGCGCCGACGGACCGTTGACGCGAGTCGCGTGATCTCCCTACGTTCGATCAAGCCGGTTCGGGAAGCCGACTGACGTACGACATGTCGAACAAGGGATTGATGCCGTGGCAGCCGCAGTCTCCGCCGCTCCCACCTCCGGGAACCTCACCGTCGACCTCGGCACCGACACGGGCCCCTTCCACGGCGGCGCGAGCGGCACGCTCTACGGCCTGTACGGCGACGGCGTCCCCAGCCGCAACGCCGTCGAGGGCATGTACGTCCGCACGGTCTCCACCAAGGCCCAGGACGGCACCCAGCACCCGGGCGCCGACGCCCTGGAGATCCTGCGCCCCTTCGTCGAGGCGGGCGGCAAGGACGTCTACGTCTACATGACCGACATCTACCGCGGCTTCCCCTACGAATGGCCCGGCGACACCGGAGCCGAACGCCTCGCCGACTTCATGTCCCGCGTCCGCCGCCAGGTGGAGCAGGTGCTGACGCTCGGCGCGTACAAGTCCCATGTCGTGTACGTCCCGTTCAATGAGCCCGAAGGCAACATGTTCGGCACGGGAGAGTGGGGCTACGACCAGGTCTCCTGGCGCACCGAACCAGCCCACTACTTCACCGCCTGGCGGGACATCCACCGCCTCATCAAGGAACTCGACCCCGGCGCTCGCATCGCCGGCCCCAACACCTGCCTCCTGTACGACGAGGTCCGGGGCTTCCTGGAGTTCGCCAAGACCGAGGACGTACTGCCCGACGTCATCACCTGGCACGAGCTGACCACGCCCGACGAGATCCGCACGAGCGTCGCCAAGTACCGTGCGCTGGAAAGGGAGTTGGGCATCGGCCCACTGCCCGTCAACATCAACGAGTACGCCCACAACTACCACTTGTCCGTGCCGGGCCAGATGATCCAGTGGATCGCCGCGATCGAGGAGTCCAAGGTCGACGCCGACATGGCGTACTGGAACATCGACGGCAACCTCAACGACTCGGTGGTGGAGGCCAACAAGGGCAACGGCCAGTGGTGGCTGTTCAACGCCTACGGGCAGTTCACGGGCAACACCGTCCAGGTCACCGCGCCCCACCCCAACGTCCAGTACACGCTCCAGGGCGTCGCCGCGCTCGACCGCGCCAAGCGGCAGGCGCGGGTGCTGCTAGGCGGCGCGGGCGGCTCCGCGGACGTCGTGTTCGAGCACGTCGACCCTGAAATCTTCGGTACGACCGTCCATGCGCGGCTCCTTGAGATTCCCTGGACGGGGCAAGTCGGGGCCTCCGCGCAGCCGTTGAGGCTCGCTGATCACGAACTCCCTGTCGTGGAAGGCGAAGTGACGCTGCGTCTGACGGACCTGGAGGAGATGTCGGCGTACCAGGTGATCCTGTCTCCGGGTGGCAACGGGGCTGTAGCGCTGCCGCCTTCGACCGGCTGGCGGCGCTCGTACCAGGCGGAGGACGCGGCCTACATCGGTGACGGCCACTCCCTGAACGGGCCCGAGGGGTCCCCGTCCGACGTCGACAGGTTCGCGGGCTCGACCGGCTATCACGTGGGAGGACTCCGGACCGGCTCCGACGGCGTGCTCGTGTTCTCCGTGGAGGTCCCGCAGGACGGGACGTACGACGTGAGTGTCTTCGCCAACTCCTGCAACCTGGCCGACGCGGTGCGCGAGCAGGGACCCACCAACGTCTTCCTCCGCGTCGACGGCGGTCACCCACAGGAACTCCGGCTGCCGCTCGGCTACAAGTGGGCGGTGTGGGGCCACGCCGACACCCGGGTCGAACTGACCGCCGGCGCGCACACCATCACCCTCGCCGCCCAGGACCCCGACCTCGGTGTCACGCGGGGCGACGCGGTCGTCGACCGGCTCGACCTCGCCCTGCGCGACGACCAGGTGACCGAACCCTCGCTGTACGACGCGGAGTTCGCGGCCCTGGGCGGTGGCGCTCGCGTCGATTACGGGCGGGTCGGTGCGTCGGGTCCCGGTGTCGCCGTACTGCCCTGGAGTGGCACCACCACCTTCTGGGTGCACGCGGCGGAGGACGGGGAGGCCGCTGTGACCGTCGATCGGATCGGCTCCGGGGAGGGCGAGTTGACGATCAACGGGGAGAACGTGGGGATTGTTCAACGATCCTCCGTACCTCTGTTCCTCACGTCGGGCATCAACAAGGTGACCGTTACCGCCACGTCGGACCAGCTAGTCCTGGACCGCCTCCAGGTAGGCCCTTCCCTGGGACTCCTCCCCACCTCGACGCACCCGGCCGAGGAAGGCACCACGACCGGCAGCGCCCGGGTCACCGGCGCCCACACGTTCGCCACGGGCGGCAAGGCGGTCGACGGTATCGGCGGCGGCCCCGCGAACGCGCTCACGCTCACCGTGACGGCGGAGCGGGCCGGCCGTCACGCGCTGACGATCCGCTACTCCAACGGCGAGCAGGCACCGGCCACTCACTACAACCCGGACCCGGTCTGCCGCCACGCCGATATCTCGATCAACGGGTCGGCCCCACAGCGCGTGTTGTTCCCGACCACCTTCCACTTCAACAACTTCCACGACCTCTCCGTCCCCGTCACTCTCGTCGAGGGCACCAACACCCTCACCTTCACGGCGGACGAACTCCCGGACCACGACGGCCACTCCAGGAACCAGTACGGCCAACGTTCCGCGTACGCACCGGTGATCGACAGGGTGACGGTGACGCGACTGGCGTGAGGACGGGACGTGGGCGGGTGACTCAGTGCTCCTCGTCGCCCTCCGCGTACACCCCGAACATCGCCCCCTGCGGATCCCGCAGCACCGCGATCCGCCGCACGTCGCCGATGGACGTCGGCTCCATGAGGACCGTGCCGCCCGCCGCCGTAGCCGATGCGGCGGTGGCGTCGACGTCCGACACGGCGAAGTACGGCAGCCAGTGCGGCGGCACTTCCGGTGGGAACTTCGCGTCCATCGTCATCATGCCGCCGAAGTCGGCGCCGTCGATGGCCCATTGCGGGTAGCGCTCCGAGGGGCGGACGGTCCAGCCGAACACGGTCGTGTAGAAGCTCTCGGCCCGCTCGGGCGCCCGTGTCAGCAGTTCCACCCAGCCCAGCGCGCCGGGCGCGTTGAACAGCCCGGCGCCCGGGAAGGTCCGCGCCTGCCACATCTGGAACGCCGCGCCGCCCGGGTCGAGGGCGACCGCGAAGCGCCCGATGTCGAACACGTCGATCGGCTCCATCAGGAGGGTGCCGCCCTCCGTCCGTACGGTCTCGGCCGTCGCGTCGGCGTCCGCCACCGCGAACGACACGTTCCACGCCACCGGCTGCGACTCCTGGAACAGCGGTGTCAGCGCGGCGACCGCCGCGTCCCCGATGTGCGCGACCGTGTAACCGCCCGCTTCCGGCCGGGGATCGGTCTCCGGACGCCAGCCGAACACGTCCGAGTAGAACCGCTTGGCCGCCTCCAGATCGCTGGTCCCGAGCTCGGTCCAGCAGGGCCCGCCGGTCACCGGCCTGTCGAGCTTCATGGCGTTCCTTCCGCAGAAAGCTCCCCTCCCAGCACGCTAAGCCCGGGCCGCGACCCCGGCCATCCGGCACGGAAAGGGCGCCATGGCCGCCGTAGACCCAGGACCTGCCTACATCCCCGGCCGGTACCTCAGCGGATGATCCGCCGGCACCTCCACCACCACGATCCGGATCCCGTCCGGATCCGAGACCCACATCTCCACCAGCCCCCAGGGCTCCTTCACCGGCGGCCGCACGACCTCGACCCCCTTCGCCCGCAGCTCCTCGTGCGCGGCCCGCGCGTCCGCGACCTGCAACCACAGTTGTACGGCGGGGGAGGGCGGGGTGTCGGAGCGCCCGGAGACCTCCAGGAAACCGCCGCCGAGGAAGTAGACGGTCCCGCGTTCCGGGCCCGTGCCGAACTCCCGGTAGACGGGCAGGCCCAGCTGCTCGCCGTAGAAGGCGCGGGACCGCTCGGGATCGGTGGGGCGCAGCAGGATACGGCTGCTCAGTACGTGCACCATGCGGCCGGAGCCTAGTGGCCGGGGCCGCGTTACCCTCGTCTCTGCCTGAGCCGCGCCCTGATCGGAGCTGTGCACCATGGACACCACCGCCACCGGACTGACCTTCCGCGACGCCACCGACGCCGATGTGGACGCGCTCGTCGTGCTGATCGAGTCGGCCTACCGGGGTGACGACAGCCGGGCCGGCTGGACCACCGAGGCGGACATCCTCGAAGGGCAGCGGACCGATCCCGAGGGCGTGCTCGCGGTCATCAAGTCGCCCGACAGCCGGCTGCTCGTCGTGGAGCGCGAGGGCCAGGTGGTCGCCTGCTGCCAGCTCGAACACCGGGGCGCGCACGCCTACTTCGGGATGTTCGCCGTCAGCCCGCAGCTCCAGGGCGCCGGTCTCGGCAAGGTGATCATCGCGGAGGCGGAGCGCACGGCCCGGGAGGCCTGGGGTGTGCGGGAGATGCACATGACGGTGATCTCCGTACGGAACGACCTCATCGCCTGGTACGAGCGCCGCGGCTATCGCCGTACGGGCCGGATGACCCCGTTCCCGTACGGCGACGAGCGGTTCGGCATTCCGCAGCGCGACGACCTGCAGTTCGAGCTGCTGGTCAAGGAACTCGCGTAATTCCTACGGCCGTTCGGTCCGCTACGCCGTGAAGCGGCCCGTGCGTTTGATCTCCGGGTAGTCGGTCGTCGCGCCGTCCAGCCCCAGGGCGCGGACGAGCCGCAGCTGGTCCTGTGTGTTCACCACCCAGCCGATGATCTTCAAGTCCGCCTTGCGGGCGGCCTCGACGACCTCCAGGGTCAGCCTGCGGATGTTGAGACAGACCGTCTCGGCGCCGGCCTCGGTGGCGCGGTCCACCACGTCGGGGCCGAAGCGGCTGGCGATCAGCGCGGTCCGTACGCCGGGCACCAGACGGGCGATCTCGGCGATCGCCTCGTCGTGGAACGAGGACACCTCGACCCGCTCGGCCAGGTTCCGCCGGTGCATGACCTCGGCCAGCGCCCGTGCGGCAGCGAGGTCCTTGATCTCGGCCTGGATCGGCGACCTGACCGCGTCCAGTACCTCTTCGAAGACGGGCACGCGCTCGCCGCGGCCCGCGTCCAGGGTGCGCAGCTCGCCGAGGGTCCGCTCGGCGATCGGGCCGGTCCCGTCGGTCGTACGGTCCACGTCGGCGTCGTGCATGACGACGAGGGCGCCGTCCTTGCTCAGATGCAGATCGAGTTCGATGACATCGAGGCCGGCCTGCTCGGCGGCGACGAAGGAACGGAGAGTGTTCTCGGGTTCGAGACCCATGACTCCGCGGTGACCGATGGTAAGGAAGTTCAAGGTTCAACTCGCTTCCGTCGACGGCGGCTCGGCACGCGCGCGTGGGCGCGGCCGGACACCGGCGTCCACGCGGCAGAGCCGCAGCCTAATGGCCGGGCCCGGCGATGTACCCGCGCGTACACGGGGGATTGGGGGCGACGAGCGGGGTGTGCCTGGAGCGAACGGTCCGCAGCCGTCACTCCGCCGTGGGCGAGTCCGGCGGGCATTGACCGAAACCGGCCCTCGGCGGCAGGCAGTCGCCCGCCTACCCCGTCACGGCGGAAGTAATCGCCTTCTTTGTGTCCGGCAGGAAAAAGAGCGGTGACGAACAGGAGGTGCAGGATAATTTGCGGAGCCCTGCCTTGCTAGGAGAAACCATGAACGCATACGGTGTCCATACGCGAGGTTCTCCCGTGGAGGATGGGACATGACGGAAATTCTTGTGCAGGTGGGTTTTGAGGAGCGGTTTCCTCCCGTGACCAGGGTGGTGGAGCATCCGGCGTGGCCCGTGCTCAAGGATGCCGTGGAGCGGATCCGGCCATGGCAGTCGAAGGACGGCTCGATCGACTTCGCGGCCGAGGGTGCCCCGGGCCGCGCGGAGGCCGAGTCCGCCGTGCGCCGCGTGACGGGCGCCGTCGAGGAGCTTTCCCCGCTGCTCCCGCATGATGCGGCCTACCACGCCGCCCTTGTCGGGGATCTGGAGCAGTGGGCCGACGGCGGCTTCCAGGTGCCGGACTTCCTCGACTCGCTCCTGGCCTTCCAGCCCGCCGCGAACCGCCGGGACGGACTCCAGCACCTGGTCGTCTTCCCGATGTACACGCAGAACGGCAACCCGGACCGCAACCTCGAAGCGGTCGTCCTGCGCATGGTCTGGCCCGACTGGCTGGCCGACCTGGAGGCGACCCGCTACGACAACCCGCTGTTCTGCGGCATCACCTTCGAGGACTTCACGTCCGGCTACGACACCAACTCGGCTGTGCTCTTCCCCGAGACCATCGCCGTACGACAGGCGCCGGAACGGTTCTCCTGGGGTGGCATCTTCTGCGACCGCGAGGCCGCCCGCTTCCGCCGGGTCACCGAGGCCGCCGTCGACATCCTGGGCATGCGACTGCCCGAGGACGTCGCCACGATGGTCGACGACCAGAAGCGCTGCGAGGAGGCCTTCGTCCTGTGGGACATGGTCCACGACCGCACCCACAGCCACGGCGACCTGCCCTTCGACCCGTTCATGATCAAGCAGCGCCAGCCGTTCTGGATGTACGGCCTCGAAGAGCTGCGCTGCGACCTCACCGCCTTCAAGGAGGCCGTGAAGCTGGAGGCCGACGGCGTCCCCCAGGCCCGTGACGTGCAGTACGCGGTCCTCTGCGACCGCATGTTCCGCTTCCCGGTCACCGGCGAGCGCGTCCGCAACTACGACGGACTCGGCGGCCAGCTCCTCTTCGCCTACCTGCACAAGCACGACGTCGTCCGCTGGACCGACAACAAGCTGCACATCGACTGGCAGCGCGCCCCCGAGGTCACCAACCAGCTGTGCGCCGAGATCGAGGACCTCTACCGCGCGGGCATCGACCGCCCCAAGCTCGTCCACTGGTTCAAGGCCTACGAGCTGGTCGCGACCTACCTCGCCCCGCACCCGGGCTCCCGCTGGGCCAAGGGCCCGGACGCCCTGGACCTGAGCCAGCCGCCGCGGAAACTCGTGGACGACGTGCTTCCGGACGAGTTTCCGCTGAGCATGTTCTATGAGGCACTCTCCAAGAAGCTCAAGAACGTGATCGCGTCGACCCGGGGCATCACGGCGGAGAACGCCGAGCGGATCGCAGCGTGAGCGACCGTACGACCGAAGTGGCTCAGGAGGCGAGGACCATGGGGAACGGGGCGCTCAACGGCGCGGTGATCACGGTGGCCGGAGCGGGCGGGCCCGCGGGCCGTGCCGTGCTGCTGCGGCTGGCCGAGGCCGGTGCGACCGTCGTCGGCGCGGACGCGCATCCCGAACGCCTGGCGGAGGCCGTGGACGCGGCCCGCTACGCGCACGGCGGCGCCACCGTCGTCGGGGACACCGTCGACCTGCTCGACCCGCAGGCGACCCGCGACTGGGCCGAGCACATCGAGAAGGACTTCGGCCGCGTCGACGGCCTGGTCCACCTCGTCGGCGGCTGGCGCGGCAGCGCGTCCTTCACCGACACCGACCTCGCCGACTGGGACCTGCTGGAGAAACTGCTCATCCGCACCGTCCAGCACACCTCCCTGGCCTTCTACGACGGCCTGGAGCGCAGCGACCGCGGCCGCTACCTCCTGATCAGCGCGGCGGGCGCCAGCAAGCCCACGGCGGGCAACGCGGCGTACTCCGCCTCGAAGGCCGCCGCCGAGGCCTGGACCCTCGCCATGGCCGACGGCTACCGCAAGGCGGGCGGCGAGGACGGCCCCACCTCCGCGGCCGCCGTCATGGTGGTGAAGGCGCTGGTGCACGACGCGATGCGCGCCGAACGCCCGAACGCGAAGTTCGCGGGCTTCACCGACGTCAAGGACCTCGCCGAGGCCATCGCGGGCGTCTGGGACAAGCCCGCCACCGAAGTGAACGGAAACCGTCTGTGGCTGACCGAGAAGCCGTGAACCCTCCGAAGACCGACGCCCGTCGCCACCACGACCCGGAGATCCGCGGCTTCGCCAGCGACAACTACGCCGGCGCCCACCCCGAGGTGCTCGCCGCCCTGGCCCTCGCCAACGGCGGCCACCAGGTCGCGTACGGCGAGGACGACTACACCGACCACCTCCAGGGCATCATCCGCAGCCACTTCGGGGCCACGGCGGAGGCCTTCCCGGTCTTCAACGGCACCGGCGCGAACGTCGTCGCCCTCCAGGCGGTCACCGACCGCTGGGGCGCGGTCATCTGCGCCGAGAGCGCCCACATCAACGTCGACGAGGGCGGCGCCCCCGAGCGCATGGGCGGCCTGAAGCTCCTCACGGTGCCCACTCCCGACGGCAAGCTCACACCCGAACTGATCGACAAGCAGGCCTACGGCTGGGACGACGAACACCGCGCGATGCCGCAGGTCGTGTCGATCACCCAGAGCACCGAACTCGGCACCCTCTACACGCCCGACGAGATCCGCGCGATCTGCGACCACGCCCACGCGCACGGCATGAAGGTGCACCTCGACGGCTCCCGGATAGCCAACGCGGCGGCCTCACTTGACGTCCCGATGCGGACGTTCACCAACGCGGTCGGCGTCGACATCCTCTCCCTCGGGGGCACCAAGAACGGCGCGCTGTTCGGCGAGGCGGTCGTGGTGATCAACCAGGACGCCGTCAGCCACATGAAGCACCTGCGCAAGCTGTCCATGCAGCTCGCCTCCAAGATGCGCTTCGTTTCGGTGCAGTTGGAGGCGCTGCTCGCCAAGGACCTGTGGCTGCGCAACGCCCGCCACGCGAACGAGATGGCCCAGCGCCTCGCCGAGGGCGTGCGCGCGGTGCACGGCGTGGAGATCCTCTACCCGGTGCAGGCCAACGGCGTCTTCGCCCGCCTCCCGCACGACGTCAGTGAGCGCCTTCAGAAGCGTTTCCGCTTCTACTTCTGGGACGAGGCCGCCGGCGACGTCCGCTGGATGTGCGGCTTCGACACGACCGAGGACGACGTGGACGCGTTCGTGGCGGCGCTCAAGGAGGAGATGGCCCGCTAGGCCTGTCGGCTCGGAGGCGGGTCGCGTTGTGCATAGATATGCGATTACCTGAAAAGTCATTGACTCTCGGGTGATCGCTTTCCTATGCTCTGAGGTCATGGAGCTGATCCAGAACGCCCCCGACCTGTCCGCCTACTTGGCTGCCGACGAGGTCATCGACCATGAGCATCCCCTCGTACGGGAGACGGCCGCGCGGCTGGCCAGGAGTGCCGAGGACTCGTATGGCTATGCACGGCTGGCGTTCGAGTTCGTCCGCGACACCATCCCGCACTCGCAGGACTCCGGCGATCCGCGCGTCACCTGGCGGGCCTCCGACGTCCTGGAGCAGGGCACCGGCATCTGCTACGCCAAGGCGCACGCGCTGGCCGCGCTGCTGCGAGCCGAGGACATTCCTACGGCGCTCTGCTACCAGAAGTTCGACGTGGTCCACGGGTTGGTCGCCGTGCGGTTCAACGGGGCCTGGCACCGGCAGGATCCGCGCGGCAACAAGCCGGGAGTGGACGCGCGGTTCTCGCTCGACGGCGAGCAGCTGGCCTTCGTGACCGACCCTGAGTTCAATGAGCTGGACTATCCGGTCCTGTATGCTGAACCGCACCCGGTCGTGCTCCGCGCCCTCAAGGCCGCCCCCGACCGGTCGCACCTGTGGCAGACACTCCCGACCGCACTCTGAGGCACACCATGACCCTCAACCTGACCGTGTCCGACGAAGTCCGCGCCCTCGCCCCCGGGTTCACCCACGTGGCGATCGAGGCGACCGGACTGGTCAACGGGCCGAGCACCGACGCGAGTTCGGCGCTCCTCGACGACGCGGCCCGCCGACTCGCCGTACGGCTGGACGGGCGCGCGCCGCACGAGGATCCGCACATGGTGGCCTGGCGCGAGGTGTACACGGCGTTCGGGTCGAAGCCTTCGCGGACCCGCAACTCGGCCGAGGCGCTGGCCAAGAGGGCGCTTTCGGATGCCGGGCTGCCCCGGATCAACGTGCTGGTCGACCTCTACAACGCCATCAGCGTGGCCCACTTGATCCCTGTGGGCGGTGAGGACACCGACCGTATCCAGGGTGGGATGACCCTCCAACGGGCCACCGGGGACGAGGAGTTCGTGACCGTCGCGGGCGGCGAGGAGGCCGTGGAACATCCCGACGCGGGCGAGGTGGTGTGGCGGGACGCGGCCGGTGTCACCTGCCGTCGCTGGAACTGGAGGCAGGGGCCGCGCACCAGGCTCACGGAGGAAACGGCCTCCGCCGTCTTCCTGTTGGAGAGTCTGGCGCCGATGCCCGTCGCCGAGGTGGAGCGTGCGGGCGCTGAACTGGCCGAACTGCTCGAGAAGTTCAGCCCCGGGGCGCGGATCACCGTCCACGCCCCGGCGTGACGATTCAGCGCGCCTCGGCCGCCTTGACCTCTTCGGGAGTCGGTGCCGTGCCGCCGAGATGGGCCGGCATCCACCACGTGTCGTCCGGGCCCTTGGGCCGTACCGGATAGGCGCGTTGGGCGGCTTCGAGCAGCTCCTGGACGCGCTCGCGCAGCCGGCGGGTGATCGCGCCCGCGTACTGGTCCTGGGGAGCCTCCACCGGCTCGCCGACCCGGATGGTGATCGGGGTGTGGCTGCGCTTGAAGTTCTTCGGGTGGCCCTTGGTCCACAGGCGCTGGGTGCCCCACAGCGCCATCGGGATGATCGGGACGCCGGCCTCCTGGGCCATGCGCGCCGCACCGGACTTGAAGCTCTTCAGGGTGAAGGACTGCGAGATGGTCGCCTCGGGGAAGACGCCGACGATCTCGCCGGACCGCAGCGACTCCAGCGCGTGCTGGTAGGCCGTCTCGCCCTGCTCGCGGTCCACCGGGATGTGCTTCATGCCGCGCATCAGCGGACCCGAGATCTTGTGCCGGAACACCGACTCCTTCGCCATGAAGCGCACCAGGCGCTTCTGCGGCAGGGCGGCCAGGCCGTCGAAGATGAAGTCCAGGTAGCTGATGTGGTTGCTGACCAGCACGGCACCGCCCGAGCGCGGAATGTTCTCCGACCCCTTGCAGTCGATCTTGAGGTCCCAGGCCTTGAACAGCGTTTGGGCGAGACCGATGACGGGGCGGTAGACAAGCTCAGCCATGGACGGGGTGGACCCTTCTCTCTGCCTGGAAGGGGTTCTCCGGGCGGGAAAGCTACGCAGCCGTAGGTTTACGGCATTGCGCAGATCGTGCCCCAAGAACGAACGACTGGCCAGCCCTCGTGCCGCAGAACGGCGAGATCCTCGTCACGTCGATCGCTTGATCCACCTCGGCCTTTTAAGCGGCCTTTACTGTGCGCGTACCGTCACTCGACGCACGAGCAGGTACATCTCGCACCCCAGGCAGTACCCGAACGCGGCGTTGAGGAACGCGGCCGCCAGCGCGGCCCCGGTCGCGGCGAGTCCCAGCCAGTCGGGACCCAGGCCGAAACCGACCAGACCCACCCCGGCGAAGACCAGTCCGACCGCCTGCGCGAACCGCGGCGGCTCCGGTGACTCGAACTCGGTCGGCGGCCCGATCCGGGGCCGCACGGCCTTCCGGAACAGCCAGCCGTACGGCGAACGGCCCACCCCGCCCGCCGCGCCCAGCGCGAACGCCAGGGTCTGCCAGGCCAGCAGCCAGAAGCTGCCGGTGATCAGCACGACCGCCAGTACTGCGGTCGTCAGGGCCGCCCCGAAGCGCGGTCCTCTTACGTCGATGTCCATGAATCAAGGATTCCGCAGGGGAAACGATTCTGAGTGCCGGGAATCTTTGCAGTCTCGTGAACGCTGGAAGGGTCGATGAGCGGACTTGTGGTGTGCGTGGTGGTGCTCGCGGCGGCGAGCGCCTACGGAGTGCTGCATCGGCGGCGGAGCGGGAGAGTACGCGTGCGTGGGCGCGACGGCGGAAAACGGCTCGGTGCCGCGGAGCTGGGTGGCGACCTCGGCGAAAAGGCCACCCTGGTGCAGTTCTCCAGCGCCTTCTGCGCGCCCTGCCGGGCCACGCGCCGGGTGCTGGGCGAGGTGGCCGGCATGGTCCCCGGTGTGAGTCACATCGAGATCGACGCCGAGGACCATCTGGACCTCGTACGGGAACTCGACATCCTGAAGACCCCCACCGTGCTGGTTCTCGACGCCGACGGGCGGGTCGTACGGCGTGCCACCGGCCTCCCCCGCAAGGCGGATGTCATCGCGGCTCTGGGGGAGGCGGTCTGACGGTCGTGACGACGACGGTGAGTCATCTCCCATATGCCGGAACGTACTTGACTGTGCGCACCACCTATCGTCAATCTGACCGTATGCCTTCGGAACTCCTTCTCTACGGGCGGGTGCACGTCGACCTGGCCCGCACCGCGAGCGCGCGCTGTCCGGGCTGTTGAGCAGCCACGGTCCCGCTCGTCGCCTCCCCAAGAAGGACAGTTCCATGACGGCCACGCCCGATCTCGGCACTTCTCGGCTCGCCTCTCCCGACCTGCTGCGTTCCGTCTTCCGGCAGCACGCGGCCGGTGTGGCGGTGATCACCGCGCGCGGTGAGAACGGCCCGGTCGGCTTCACCGCCACCTCGCTGAGCTCCGTCTCCGCGCAGCCCCCGATGCTGTCCTTCGGGATCAGCACCGGCGCCTCCAGCTGGCCGGCGATATCCGGGGCCGACCATGTCGGCGTGCACATACTCGGCGAGCACCAGGAACAGTTGGCGGCCACCTTCGCCCGCAGCGGCGCCGACCGGTTCGGGGCGCCCACCGTCTGGCACGAGGGTCCCGAGGGTGTGCCGGTCCTCGACGGCGTGCTCGCCTGGCTGGTGTGCCGGGTCGTCGCGCGCGTGCCCGCCGGGGACCACCGCATCGTGCTGGCCGAGGTCGTTCTCGGCGACCCCGCGGGCTCCGGCCGCCCGCTCCTCTACCACCAGGGGCGCTTCAACGGGCTGCGTGACTGAGGCCACTTCGGGTGGGTGACGGGCCACCCTGCGGAAGCGTCGAGTTCCGATTACGCTGCGTTGCACAGGTCACAGTTCAAAGCGCTTGCTTAGCGGGCACCCCTTGGGGGAGCGTAGGAGTGCGTACTGGCGAGTAATATTTCGCTCGGAGCACCGATCGCCCCCACCGGGAACGGCCGTTCAGGGCGCCTATGCTGCCTGGAAGTAGGCAGCCGAAAATGACGATGCAGTAGGAGAGCCGGCGTGAGCTTGAGGATCGTTGTCACTGTGAAGTACGTGCCCGACGCCACTGGCGACCGGCACTTCGCCGATGACCTGACCGTCGACCGGGACGACGTGGACGGTCTGCTCTCCGAGCTCGACGAGTACGCGGTCGAGCAGGCGCTGCAGATCTCCGAGAACTCGGACGACGACGTGGAGATCACCGTCCTGACCGTGGGCCCGGAGGACGCCAAGGACGCCCTGCGCAAGGCGCTGTCCATGGGCGCCGACAAGGCGATCCACGTCGAGGACGACGACCTGCACGGCACCGACGTCATCGGCACCTCCCTGGTGCTGGCCAAGGCGATCGAGAAGGCCGGCTTCGACCTGGTCGTCTCCGGCATGGCCTCCACCGACGGCACCGCCGGTGTGATCCCCGCCCTGCTGGCCGAGCGCCTGGGCGTCCCGCAGGTCACGCTGCTCTCCGAGGTCTCCGTCGCGGACGGCGTCGTCAAGGGCCGCCGTGACGGCGACACCGCCAGCGAGCAGCTGGAGGCGTCCCTGCCGGCCGTCGTGTCGGTCACCGACCAGTCGGGCGAGGCGCGTTACCCGTCCTTCAAGGGCATCATGGCCGCCAAGAAGAAGCCGGTTCAGGCCTGGGACCTCTCCGACCTGGAGATCGACACCGACGAGGTCGGCCTCGAAGGCGCCTGGACCGCCGTCGACTCCGCGGCCCAGCGCCCCGCGCGCACCGCCGGCACGATCGTCAAGGACGAGGGCGAGGGCGGCAAGCAGCTCGCCGAGTTCCTCGCGGGCCAGAAGTTCATCTAAGGCCCCCAAGGCCCAACTCGCTCACCGCCCCTCAGACTTCGCAAGCACGCAGGAGACCATTCCCATGGCTGAAGTTCTCGTCTACGTCGACCACGTGGACGGCGCCGTCCGCAAGCCCACCCTGGAGCTGCTGACCCTGGCCCGCCGCATCGGCGAGCCCGTCGCGGTCGCCCTCGGCCCCGGTGCCGAGAACACCGCCGCCGCGCTCGCCGAGCACGGCGCGGTGAAGGTCCTCACCCACGACGCCGCCGAGTACGCCGACTACCTCGTCGTACCGAAGGTCGACGCCCTCCAGGCCGCCTACGACGCCGTCTCCCCGGCCGCCGTCCTGGTGCCGTCCTCCGCCGAGGGCAAGGAGATCGCCGCCCGCCTCGCGGTGCGTATCGGCTCCGGCATCATCACCGACGCCACCGACCTGGAGGCCGGCGACGAGGGCCCCGTGGCCACCCAGTCGGTGTTCGCCGCCTCCTTCACCACCAAGACCCGGGTCTCCAAGGGCACCCCGGTCATCACCGTGAAGCCGAACTCGGCCGCCGTGGAGGCCGCTCCGGCCGCCGGCACCGTCGAGGCGCTCGCGGTCACCTTCTCGGACAAGGCCACCGGCACCAAGGTCACCGCGCGCACCCCGCGTGAGTCGACCGGCCGCCCGGAGCTGACCGAGGCCGCGATCGTCGTCTCCGGTGGCCGCGGTGTGAACGGCGCGGACAACTTCGCGATCATCGAGGCCCTCGCCGACTCCCTCGGCGCGGCCGTCGGCGCCTCGCGTGCCGCCGTCGACGCCGGCTGGTACCCGCACTCCAACCAGGTCGGCCAGACCGGCAAGAGCGTGTCCCCGCAGCTGTACATCGCCAACGGCATCTCCGGCGCGATCCAGCACCGCGCAGGCATGCAGACCTCGAAGACGATCGTGGCCGTCAACAAGGACGCCGAGGCCCCGATCTTCGACCTCGTCGACTACGGCGTGGTCGGCGACCTCTTCGACGTCGTCCCGCAGCTCACCGAAGAGGTCAACTCCCGCAAGGGCTGATCCCGGGCTGACGCCTTCAGGCTGTACGAGGCTCCCGCGACCCATGTGGTCGCGGGAGCCTTCGTTCATCCCAGCGTGATGGTCGACTGCACCGGCAGATGGTCGCTCGGGAACTGGCTGTTCTCGGAGAAGGTGTTGAGGACCGTCCGGCGCACGGTGACTCCCGGGGAGACCAGGATCCAGTCGATGCGCGGACCTTCCGGCACGAGCGCGCGGTAACCGTGGAAGCTGCCGTAGAGCTGCCCCCGCGCGGCCGCCGCGTCCCAGGTGTCCCTGAGGCCGGCGTCCAGCATCGTGGAGTAGACCGAGGTGGTGTACGCGGCGGTGTTGAAGTCGCCGGTCACCACGAGCGGCAGGGAGCTGTCCAGGTGGGCGACGCGTTCGGTGATGAGTGTGGCGGCACGCTCGCGTGCGTACTGACTCGCGTTGTCCAGGTGGGTGTTGAGGACGTAGAACTCCCGGTCGCCGTCCCCGAGATCGCGGAAGCGGATCCAGGTGGCGATGCGCGGATGGGCGCCGCCCCAGGTGTTCGACCCGATCACGGCGGGCGTGTCGGAGAGCCAGAACTGGTCGTACTCGACGGGGGCGAGGCGGCGGGTGTCGTAGAAGATCGCCGTCTCCTCGTCGAAGCTGCCGCCCTTGCGGCCGCCGCCGATCCAGTCGTAGTGCGGTGCCAGGTCCTGCTTGATGTCCTGGAGCTGTGCGTAGAGGCCCTCCTGGGTGCCGATGATGTCGGGGGCCGCGCGGAGCAGCAGGTCGCGCATCACCGGGCGGCGGACCTTCCAGCTGTTGGGCTCGTCGGTGCTCGCGTAGCGCAGGTTGAACGTCATGACGTCCAGCAGGCGGATCTCGTTCCGGACGGTGCCGGAGCGTACGGTTCCGATCAGTGGCAGGGCAATGGCGGCCGCCACCAGTGTGGTGAGCCCCGCGCGACGGGTGACCGTCCTGACAGTCGGCATGTGCGGCCCCTCCCTTTGCGAGTCAGGATGAAGGGGCGAAGGGCTGGGCGGAAGAGGGCCTCGGGGCGGGGGTGAACGCCCGGGTTCACGGCGTGGACAGGGTGTTGACCGGCGGGAAGCTCCATGGATAACTTCGTTCTACGGATTGTTGATTCCGTAGAGCGGAAAACTGGAGGGTGTGGGAATGGGACACGGCGAGCAGGAGAAGGTGGCGACGAGCCTCGCGGGCGCGGTCAGCGAGGAGATCAGCGCGTCCCTGGCACCGGTCGACGCCGAACTGGAGCGCCGCTACCCCGGCGACCCCGGCACCCGCCAGCCCGTCCACACGGTCTACGTCCCCGGTGACGTCTTCGCCGCCGACACGATCCGCACCTGGGGCGACCGGGCCCTGGCCGCCCTCGACGAACATGCCCCCGACGCGGCCTCCTTCGCCGCCGTCCTCGGCCTCTCCGACGACCTCGCGGAGCCCGTCCACGCGCGCGTGCGGGCCAAGTTGGAGCGCGAGCCCATCGAGGACCTGCGCGTCGACTTCGAGGACGGCTACGGCCCCCGCCCCGACGCCGAGGAGGACGAGGCCGCCGCCCGCGCGGCCCGCCTGATCGCCGAGGCGTACGAGAACGGCACGGCGGCGCCGTACATGGGCATCCGTATGAAGTGCATGGAGGCGCCGGTGCGCGACCGGGGCATCCGTACCCTCGACATCTTCCTGACCGGGCTCATGGAGGCAGGCGGGCTGCCCGAGGGGCTGGTCCTGACGCTGCCCAAGGTCACGTACGCCGAGCAGGTCACCGCGATGGTGCGCCTCCTGGAGGCCTTCGAGAAGGCGCGCGGGCTGGAGCGGGGCCGGATCGGCTTCGAGATCCAGATCGAGACCAGCCAGTCGATCCTCGCCACCGACGGCACGGCGACCGTCGCCCGCATGATCCAGGCCGCCGAGGGCCGCGCCACCGGCCTGCACTACGGCACCTTCGACTACAGCGCCTGCCTCGGCGTCTCCGCCGCCTACCAGGCCAGCGACCACCCGGCCGCCGACCACGCCAAGGCGATCATGCAGGTCGCCGCGGCCGGGACGGGCGTGCGTGTCTCGGACGGCTCGACGAATGTCCTTCCGGTCGGGCCCACCGCGAAGGTCCACGACGCCTGGCGGCTGCACTACGGCCTCACCCGGCGAGCCCTGTCCCGTGCCTACTACCAGGGCTGGGACATGCACCCCGGCCACATCCCCACCCGCTACGCGGCCGTCTTCGCCTTCTACCGCGAAGGCTTCGAACAGGCCGCCGCCCGCCTCGCCCGCTACGCCAACCACGCCGGCGGCGACGTCATGGACGAGCCCGCCACCGCCAAGGCCCTCAGCGGCTATCTGCTGCGCGGCCTGGACTGCGGCGCGCTCGACATCGCCGAGGTGGCCCGGGCGACCGGGCTGACCCGGATGGACCTGGAGGGCTTCGCGGCACCGCGCCGGGGCGATCTGACGGCATCCGCCAAGTAGCGGACCTGTCACAGGTGTTGGCGCCGGCTTCTGTTGTCACTGCCGCCCCGTAGGCTGTACGGCGTTCATGGTTGTGCCACAGGGACGGAGCGGGCGGTGCCTTCGGGGGAGAGCGGACGCGTGGACGGGGTCGACCGATTGCTGGCCGGGCGCTATCGCGTCGTGGCCCAACTCGGGCGTGGCGGCATGGGCGTTGTCTGGCGGGCCGTCGACGAGGTCCTCGGCCGCGAGGTCGCCGTCAAGGAACTGCGCACCTTCACCGACGCCCACGGACCCGAACTGGCCGACCTGCGCCTGCGGATGCAGCGCGAGGCGCGGGCGGCGGCGCGGGTCCGCCATCCCGGCGTGGTCGCCGTGCACGACATCGCCGAGGTCGACGGACGCCCGCTGATCGTCATGGAGCTGATCGACGGTCCCTCCCTGGACGACGTGCTGGGGGAGCGCGGCCCGATCGACCCGCGCGAGGCGGCCGGGATCGGCGCGAAGGTGATGGAGGCGCTGGCCGCGGCCCACTCCGTCGGCGTCCTGCACCGAGATGTGAAGCCCGGCAACATCCTGTTGGACCACTCGGGCCGGGTCGTCCTCACGGACTTCGGCATAGCGACGATGGACGACCCGGGCGACGGTTCCGCCACCCACCTCACGCGCAGCGGCGAACTCATCGGCTCCCTGGACTACTTGGCCCCCGAGCGTGCCCAGGGCGCGGACCCGGGCCCGGCGTCGGACGTCTGGGCCTTGGGTGCCACGCTGTATGCCGCGGTCGAGGGCGCGTCCCCGTTCCGCCGCACGTCCACGTACTCCACCCTCACGGCGATCGTCTCCGAGCCCTTGCCGGAATCCCGGCGGGCGGGTCGGCTCGGGCCTGTCCTGCGGCAACTGATGGAGAAGCAGGCGGAGTTGCGGCCCGGGGCGGATGTGGCGCGGGAGCTGTTGGAGGGGGTCGCGGGGGCGCCGGGGGTGGATTTGCCTACGGCTGTGCTGCGGGGAGCAGGGGGCGGGGTTCCTGCGGTGCCGCCGGGGTTCGGAGCGGTGGAGTCGCGGGGGAGTGGGAGTGCGGGGGCGGGAGCGGGGGTTCCGGAACCGACGGGGTCGAAGGAGTCAACGGAGGCGCGGGCGGCGGGACTTGGGGCGGCGGGGGCGGCCCTGGCAGATACTGATCTCGGTGCTGGCACCGGTGCTGGAGTCCGGGGCGCGGGCGCCGCTGAGCCTACGGAGAGTGGGCAGGGTCTCGGGGCTGTGCGCCATGCGGCTCCAGCCGGGCAGGGGTTCGGTACCGGCGAGCCGGCCGGAGGCAGCAGCGGACCGGGGAGCGGTGGCTCGCCCGAGGACGCGGGACCGGAGGGGGCCGGGGTCGACGCCTCGGGCTGGTCCGGATCGGGAGGGTCAACACCTGGGTCGCCAGGGCGACTTGGAGCCGCCGCGTACGGAGTGGGTGCGGCAGGCCTGCCCGGAGCGGGAGTGCAGGGCCCTGATTCTTCGGAGCGACCGGCAGCGGACGCGTCCGCTGCCACGCCCCTTCCCACTCCCACGCTGACTCCCACTCCTACCTTCGTGCCCCATGGGTTCGGCCCACCCCTCGCTCCGGTGTCCCCCGTGGCCCCCGCGCCTCACCCCTCTCCGCCGACCGGTCCCATGACCCACCCGCCGGCCGCGCCTCGCCGCAAGGCCCGCATCCTGATAGCCGCCGCTGCCGTGGTGGCCGTCCTCGCCGGTGCCGGAGTGGTCGTCGCCCGTATGGTCAACTCCGCTGACACCAAGGTCACTTCGCAGCCCAGTGCCTCATCCCCGGCCGGTGCCGGTGTCGGCCCCGCCTCGCCCAGCGGACGTACGGACGCCGACCGCTCGATCGAGGCCGAGCCCACCGGGCAGGGCGGCGACGGGACCCAGGCGCCGACGCAGCGGCACACCGGCAAGGGGGAGAACACGGCGGCGGGGCAGGATCCCACCGTCGCGCCGAGCAAGTCCATGTCCTCCGGCGGCGGAAGCACCGGCGGTGGCGCCCCCGCGACGGGCGGAGCCACTCCCAGTTCCAGTCCCGCCTCCGTCTGTCAGTCCATCGGCGGTGGCAAGTACAACTGTCAGGTGTGGCGCAGCGCCAAGTCCTACACCGCGTCCGGCACCGAAGCTGGCGTCCTCGGCGCCGGTACCAACTATTTCTTCTGCCAACAGCACCTGGGCCGCCGAGAGACGTACGGTCAGTGGACCAACGTCTGGTGGGCCAAGACGGACGACGACAGCGGCAACACCGACGTCTATGTCAGCGACGTCTACCTCAAGGGCGGGGGCAACGACGAGCCGATTCCGGGGCTGCCGGTCTGTTGACGTACCTCTCTCGGAACTGTCGGAAGTCCCGGAATCGATCGCAAGAGGTGACGGTGGTGGACAACGTCCCGTCCGCGGACGCGGATCGGCAGAAGCAAGGCACCCTCGTGGTGTCCAGGGCACCGGACGGTGGCCGTGATCAGTTCCGGCGCTACAAGGTGTTCATCGACGACACCCAGGTCGGCCTGATCGGCCGCGGACAGACCTTGCGTCTCGACCTGCCGGTCGGCCCCCATCGGCTGCAACTGAGGATCGCCTGGTGCTCCAGCCCGACCCTGACAGCCATGGTGGAACCGGGGGAGACCACTTACTTCCGCTGCGCCCCCGGTGGTGAGCCGGCCGAGGCGCTGAGTGCCGTGACCGTGGGCGCAGCCGACTACATCGCGCTCCAGCAGACCGACGGGCCGATGGAGGCGACCAGAGCTCCCCGGAACGGCACGACCCGCTTCCAGCTGGCGACCGCGCTGGGTTTCCTCGGTGGCTGCCTCGCCCTCATCGCGGCCTGGACCTGGCACTGGGCCGGCTGAAGAACTCGGCCCCGCCGACACGACCTCACGCACGCAAGACCAACGACGTGTACGAGGTGCGCGCATCGTCGCTCACCGTTCCAGGCCCGACGTCGTCACCAGCCCCTCCTCCCGGAACAGCCGAGTACCCCGCTCGCACAACTCCCGGTCCCCGCGCGCCCGCTCGCAGAACTCCTCCGGCGTCGGCCCGAACAACCCCCTCAACGCCGCCGAGCTACCCAGCAGTTCGGTGAGCAGCGCCCGCTCGCCCGGGTGCCGACGCGGCACGCCCGTGCCGTCGTGCAGGACACCATGCCGGTTGACGTAGACGTACGCGCCTCGCAGCGACGTCCCGGAGTCCGGCTCCAGACGGAACTCGGGCCCGGCCAACCACGTCCGGTCGTACGCCCCCTCGCTCGCGTCCACCACCGCGAGCTGCCGCGCGTCGAACCACGTCACGAACAACTCCCGTACAACACCCGGTGCCTTGACCGGCGACGCCGACACATATCCCACGCGGCTCACGTGCGCGGAGACGCCGACGTCGATACCCGTGACGCGTGTCTTCACCATCGGGACGGGAGACGTGATCCCGAACTCGGCCATCTTGTGCCGCAGTTGGCCGGGGCAGGCGTTGGAGCCGATGGCGAGGACCGGCGTGCGGTCCGCGTACGTGGTGTGGTCGTCGAGGGGCAACAGCCGGTCTCCGACGAGGAGTCCGGACGTAGAAGGCCATGTGCCCGGATAGCTGAGGGGATCCTCGCGCGGCGCCCGAGCCAGCCCCAGGCCCTCCAACGTACGGTCGCCCACAGGGTGGTTCACCCGCCGCTCAGTCCGACGGCGGCAGTTCGCCCGAGCCCCGGGTGATCAACCGGGTCGGCAACTCGATCCGCTCCGGAGCGATCAGCGTGCCGTCCAGCTGGCGGAAGAGACGGTCGGCTGCCGTACGGCCGAGGGTCGCCGCGTCCTGCGCGACGACGGTCACGCCCGGCTGGAGCAGGTCGGCGAGTTCGAAGTCGTCGAAGCCCACCAGGGCGATCCGGCGGGACTGTTCGGCGAGGACGCGGACGACGGTGACCGTCACGCGGTTGTTGCCGGCGAAGATCGCCGTGACGGGGGACGGACCGGTCAGCATCTCCTCGGCGGCCCGGCGCACCCGGACGGGGTCGGTCACGCCGAGGGACATCCAGGCGTCCTCGACCGGTATGCCCGCGTCCTCCATCGCGGCCCGGTAACCGCGCAGTCGCTCGACGGCCGTGTGGATGCGGGGCATGTCGCCGATGAAGCCGATGCGCCGGTGGCCGTGGGAGATGAGGTGGGTGACGCCGTCGCGCGCGCCGCCGTAGCTGTCGGACAGGACGACGTCCGCGTCGATCTGCCCGGCCGGACGGTCCACGAACACGGTCGCGACGCCCGCCTTGATCTCCGGCTCCAGGTAGCGGTGGTCGTCCCCGGCCGGGATCACCACAAGGCCGTCCACGCGCCGGGCGCACAGCGCGAGCACCAACTCCTGCTCGCGGTCCGGGTCTTCGGCGCTGGAGCCGTTGATGAGCAGGGCACCATGGGCGCGGGCGACCTCTTCGACGGCGCGGCTGAGGGGGCCGTAGAACGGGTCGGCGAGGTCCTCCAGGACGAGGCCGATGCTGGCCGTGCGGCCCTTGCGCAGGACGCGGGCGCTGTCGTTGCGACGGAAGCCGAGGGCGTCGATGGCCTCCTGGACCCGGCGCTCGGTGTCGGGGGTGACGCCCGGTTCGCCGTTCACCACGCGCGACACCGTTTTCAGGCCGACACCCGCGCGTGCGGCCACGTCCTTCATGGTCGGACGGTTGCCGTAGCGGTTCTCCGGGCGGCGGGCGGTCTCTGGCACGATGCGCTGTCCTGTCCTGTCGTCCACGGGGGATGCATAGGTCCATGGGTTTGTATGAGGATGTGGCGTCGAGCATAGAGCCTGGACAACGTTGTCATATGCGAGAGAGACTGTCCACCGAATATCTCCGGCCTGCGCCCCCACCGCGAGACCGGCCCAACTCACCTTCTGGTGGTTCTCATGTTTGACGGGGAGATCTGACACTGATGCACACCGACCTCGTGGCCGCGCTCGACATCGGCGGCACCAAGATCGCCGGGGCGCTGGTGGACGGCCACGGCAAGATCCTGGTGCGAGCACAGCGCCCGACGCCCTCGCAGGACGACGGCGACACCGTGATGCGAGCCGTGGAGGAGGTGCTCGCGGAGCTCACCGCATCACCCTCGTGGTCCCGCGCGAGCGCCCTCGGCATCGGCAGCGCGGGTCCCGTGGACGCCTCCGCCGGCACCGTGAGCCCGGTCAACGTGCCCGGCTGGCGCGACTTTCCGCTGGTCGAGCGGGTGCGTGCGGCGACCGGGAGCCTGCCCGTCGAGCTGATCGGCGACGGCGTGGCGATCACGGCGGCCGAGCACTGGCAAGGCGCCGCGCGCGGGCACGCCAACGCGCTGTGCATGGTGGTGTCCACGGGAGTCGGGGGCGGCCTCGTCCTCAATGGGCAGTTGCATCCCGGGCCCACCGGCAACGCGGGCCATATCGGCCACATCAGCGTGGACCTGGACGGCGACGCCTGTCCGTGCGGTTCGCGCGGCTGCGTCGAGCGGATCGCCAGCGGTCCCAACATCGCCCGGCGGGCGGTCGAGGGCGGCTGGCGTCCGGGCCCGGACGGCGATGCCTCGGCCGCGGCCGTCGCCGCCGCCGCGCGTGCCGGTGACCCGGTCGCCTTGGCCTCCTTCGAGCGGGCCGCGCAGGCTCTGGCCGCCGGTATCGCGGCCACCGCGACCCTCGTCGAGATCGACATCGCCGTGATCGGCGGGGGAGTCGGCAAGGCGGGCGACGTGCTGTTCACGCCGTTGCGGAAGGCGCTGAGCGACTACGCGACGCTGTCCTTCGTGCGGCGGCTGACGGTGACGCCGGCTCAGATGGGTACGGACGCCGGGCTGGTGGGAGCGGCCGCGGCCGCGCTCGCGGGACAGGCGAGCGCGACCTCGGCCGGGGTGTGAGGAACGGACCGGCCGAAACGTTCGTTCAGCGGCCTATGCCCCTTGACATGCGATGTGCCCCGCTCAGCACGTGAGTTGGGCGTCCGCCCAGTCCGCGTGGTCCGAGTCGATTCCGTCGCCGCCGTCGGTGACGACGAGTCGGACCACCTGGGCGCCGGTCACGTCCGCCGTGACCGGCTGGGCGGGCATCGCGTTGGTGAGGACGCCGGTCGAGGCGACCTTCGTGCCGTCCGCCCAGATCTCGAAGGCGACGGTTCCGTTGGCGCCCTTCTCGTCGTCCACACCGACGTCCGCGGTGACCTTCTCGCACGTCTTCCCGGTGTAGTACTCGACGTCGCTCTCGGCGTGGACCCCAAGTCCCCTGGCGTACACCACTCCGCCCAGGGTGATCGGATGACCGTCCCCCGCCGCGCTCTCCCCGTTGCTCGTGTTGCGCTCGACGGGCCCCCAACCATTCGCCGTTGACATCCACGGAAGGTCACCGAGGTACGAGGTGCCCGCAGGGGGAGCGACCACCACGGACGCGGTGAACGGCAGTGTGCCGCTGACACGCGTACCGCTCGGCGAGCGGTAACTCGCCTTGAGCGTCAGGTCGTACGACCCCGTCGGCGTCCCCGAGGGAGCGGTGACCGTCCACTTCGTGCGCAGCGACTTGCCCGTCCGTACGGCCCTCGCGGTCGTCGACGACTTGGCGCGGACCTTCCAGCCCGCGGGCCCGGTCAGGCTCACGGAGACGTGCTCGGCGGTCGTACGGCCCAGGTCTGTGACCGTCGTCGTGAGCGGGGCCGGGGTGGCCGCCTGGACCAACGGGGCGCTGTCCAGGCCGAGTTCGACGGCCGGCGGGTTCTTGAGCGCGTGCCGGTCGGCGGAGACCCGTACGAGGACCGTGCCGTGGGCCGGGACGGTCGCCGAGATCGTGCCCGCGGTGTTGTAGCTCCTGTGCTGCCACAGGTCGCGCAGGGTGTACGCGTGGGCGTTCGGGAGGCCGACGGCCGCGGCGGTCGTGGCGATGCGCTGGGCGCTGCCGGTCTCGTTGAAGAGCGCGACCGTACGGCTGCCGTCCTTCATCTCCTTGGCGACGACCCAGCGTCCGCCCTCGGAGGTGACAACGTTGCCCTGCTTGCCCAGCGGGTCCTGGTCGACTGCGATGACCTCCTTGTTGTCGAGGATGTCGAAGGTCGCGGGGGTCGCGGTGCGCAGGTCCGAGCCGATGAGGAGGGGCGCGGCCATGATCGACCACATCGAGAAGTGCGAGCGGTACTCGGTGTCCGTCATGCCGCCGTTGCCGACCTCCAGCATGTCCGGGTCGTTCCAGTGCCCGGGACCGGCGTACGGAGCAAGTGGCAGGTTCTGCTTGAGGATCGACAGCATCGAGCCCCAGTTGTCGCTGATGTCACCGGTCGTGCGCCACAGATGTCCGACGTCCGCTGCCCACTCCCAGGGCTTGTTCTCGCCCCACTCGCAGATGCTGAAGACGATCGGGCGGCCGGTCGCCTTCAGGGCGTCGCGCATCGTGTTGTAGCGCACCTTGGCGTCCACGCCCTGGTTGTTGCAGTTGTCGTACTTGAGGTAGTCCACGCCCCAGTCGGCGAACTGCTGGGCGTCGCTGTACTCGTGGCCCAGGCCGCCCGGGAAGCCGGCGTCGTTGCACGTCTTCGTGCCCGCGCTGGTGTAGATGCCGAGCTTGAGCCCTTTGGAGTGCACGTAGTCCGCGACCGCCTTGATGCCGTGCGGGAAGCGGACCGGGTCGGGGACGAGCTTGCCGTCGGCGTCACGGGACGGCAGGGCCCAGCAGTCGTCGAGGTTGACGTACTGGTAACCGGCCGCCTTCAGGCCCTTGTTGACGAAGATGTCCGCGATGCCCTCGACCATGGACTCGTTGAACTCGGCACGGCAGTTGGTGGAGTTCCAGTTGTTGAAACCCATCGGAGGGGTGAGCGCCTGACCGTCGGCCAGGGCGGGGGAGACGGGGTCCTGTGCGGGAGCGGCCACAGCCGGCGCGGCGAGGCCCGCCGTGCACAACAGGCCCGCGGCGAGCGCTCCGACCACTCTTCGGCGGGTCGTGCGGGTGTGGGGGTGACGCGTCATTACGTTCCTCCGGACTCGCAAAAGATGGGATCACTTCCTGTGCATGCCATGTGCGCGATTACGGTAGGACGTGTCGAACTCTGTTGGAAGAGTTGCGTATTTATTGTTCGACTTTCCATCGCGCAAGTTTTGAACGCGTTCAACTTTCTGCGCTAGGCTCACTCCCGAGCAGCCCGAACGGAAGGGGGAGCCCGGTGAAGATCGTCATTCCCGGTGGCACGGGACAGGTGGGCGCGATCCTGGACCGCGCCCTGACCGAGGCCGGTCACGAGGTCGTCGTCCTGACCCGGCGGCCGTCGCGGGACCGCGAGGTGTGGTGGGACGGGGAGAACCTGGGCTCCTGGGCCCGGGAGATCGACGGCGCCGACGCCGTGATCAACCTGGCGGGCCGCAGCGTCAGTTGCCGCTACACCCCCGCCAACCTCAAGGCCATGATGGACTCGCGCGTGCACTCCACCCGGGTCGTCGGCGAGGCCGTCGCGGCCGCCGCGAGCCCGCCGCGCGTCTGGCTGCAGATGAGCACCGCCACCATCTACGCCCACCGCCACGACGGCCCCAACGACGAGGCCACCGGCGTGATCGGCGGCGACGAACCCGACGTACCCGACTACTGGTCGTACAGCCTCGGGATCGCCAAGGCCTGGGAGCGCGCGCTGGAGCAGGCCGACACCCCGCACACCCGCAAGGTCGCCCTGCGCGCCGCCATGGTGATGAGCCCCGACCGGGGCGGTGTCTTCGACGTCCTGTCGGGGTTGGTCCGGCTCGGCCTCGGCGGGCCGGTCGCGGGCGGTGCCCAGTACGTCTCCTGGATCCACGACCAGGACTTCGTCCGCGTGGTCGAGTTCCTCCTCGACCGGGACGACATCGCCGGGCCGGTGAACCTCGCCGCCCCCGGACCGCTCCCGCAGCGCGCCTTCATGCGCGTCCTGCGCGCTGCCCGGGGCGTTCCCGTCGGGCTGCCCGCCACGAAGTGGATGGCGGAACTCGGCGCCTTCGCGCTGCGCTCGGACACCGAACTCCTCCTGAAGAGCCGCCGGGTGGTCCCGGGACGGCTGTCGGCGGAAGGGTTCACCTTCGACCATCCGCAGTGGCCCGAGGCGGCCGTGGACCTGGTGCGGCGGGCGCGCGACGGCGCGGTTTCCATCCGGCGGGCCGTCCGGGCGTGACCCCGGCGCGCTTCGTCAGTTGAACGGGGCATGAAGAAGCGCAGCATGCTGGCCATCGCCTCCCTCGCCACCGGGTTCGTCGTCGCCGCGATCTCCCCGTCGCACTCCCACGACCACGAGGTGCTCGGCGATCTCAACGTCAAGGACACCGTGGGTGCCATGGATCACCTCGTCAGCGACGGCAGCTTCGCCGCCGACGAGGGTGTCCTGGGGCAGAACACCTGATACCAGTAGTAAAGGTGCGGCGCCGGTGCCCTGTCGGAGGGGGCACCGGCGCTGTCGTATGTGCCCTCTCAACTGCGGCTGGTTTCCGTGGCAGGGTGGAACGGGCAAGCCTCAGGGGGCCAATAGAAGAGGGGGAACTGTCCGTGATCGTCTGGATCAACGGCGCGTTCGGTGCAGGCAAGACCACCACCGCACGGGAACTGATCGAACTGATCCCGAACAGCACGCTCTTCGACCCCGAGGTCATCGGCGGAGCACTGCCGTATCTGCTCCCGCCCAAGCACCTCGCAGAGGTCGGCGACTTCCAGGACCTGCCGATGTGGCGGCGGCTCGTGATCGACACGGCGGCGGCCATGCTCGCCGAGTTGGGCGGGACCCTCGTCGTCCCGATGACCCTGCTGCGCCAGGAGTACCGCGACGAGATCTTCGGCGGTCTGGCGGCCCGCCGGGTCACGGTCCGGCATGTCCTCCTGGCTCCGGCGGAAACGATCCTGCGCGAGCGAATAGCCGACCGGGAGGTCCCACCGGACCTCCCCGACGGCGAGATCCGGACACGCCAGTGGGCGTACGACCACATCGAGTCGTACCGCGCCGCGCTCGGCTCCTGGCTCACCGCCGACGCCCATTTCGTCGACACCAGCGCGCTCACCCCGTACGAGACGGCGGCCAGGATCGCCGGGGCCGTCGGCAGCGGGGCCGTGCCCGTGTGCGACATCGTGCAGACCCCGGAGCCCACCTCCGAGACCCTCGCGGCCGGAGTGCTCCTCTTCGACGAACAGGACCGCGTGCTCCTCGTCGACCCCACCTACAAGGCCGGCTGGGAGTTCCCCGGCGGTGTCGTCGAATCCGGCGAGGCACCCGCCCGGGCCGGCATGCGCGAGGTCACCGAGGAGACCGGCATCGTGCTCGACGAGGTCCCCCGACTGCTCGTCGTCGACTGGGAACCGCCCGCACCACCCGGCTACGGCGGGCTGCGCCTCCTCTTCGACGGCGGCCGGCTGGGCGCCGCCGAGGCCGGCCGACTGCTCCTGCCAGGACCGGAGCTGCGCGGCTGGTGCTTCGCCAGCGAGGAGGAGGCCGCCGATCTGCTGCCGCCGGTCCGTTACGAGCGGCTGCGGTGGGCGCTCAGGGCGCGTGAACGCGGGGCCGCGCTCTATCTGGAGGCGGGCGTACCGCTCGGCTGACGATCCGTCAATTTGCGTCCTGATCAACGATGTTGGACGTGGCTTTGCCTTTTCGGGGACACCACCTGGGGACTTTGCGGGGTGCGGGTCATTCCGATAACAAAGCGAGGGTGAATTGTCGCCTTCCCGGTATGAACAAGAACGTGAAGAAGGTACATCGGAGCTCTAACGTCTTTGCGCAGCTCAGTTCTCTCGCGGCCGCCGGCCGCCTTGACGGGACCGGACCTTCCGCCGGTCGAAGGAGAGGAACATGCGCGCGCCATCCTCGGCCCTCACCCGGGCCCTCACACTCGCCGCCGGGCTCACCCTGGTGCTCACCGCCTGCAGCAGCAGTGGCGGGGGCGGCGGCTCCGGCAAGGGCAGCTCGGCCGGGCTCACCTCCTGCAACACCGTGGGCAAGGCCAACACCTGCAACTCGGCCACCACCAAGTCCGGCGGAACGTTCACCTATGTGCTGGAGAAGAACATCCAGCAGTGGAACGTCCAGGACGTCAACGGCAACACCTTCGAGAACGGGGAGGCCCTGGAGGTCGTCCTGCCGCAGGTGTTCATACCCCAGCCGGACTTCACCGTCGCCCTCAACACCGACCTGGTGACCTCGGCGACGCAGACCAGCACCAGCCCGCAGACCATCGTCTACAAGATCAACCCGAAGGCGGCGTGGAACGACGGCACGCCCATCACCGCCGACGACTTCATCTACTACTGGCGCACCAACAACGGCAAGGACTGCCCGCCGCCGCCCGCCAGCGACGCCACGCAGACCAAGGGCTGTCTGCCGCAGAGCACCGCCGGCTACGACCGCATCAAGTCCCTCACCCCGTCCGACAACGGCAAGACCTTCACCATGGTGATGTCGAAGCCGTACTCGGACTGGAAGTCCCTGTTCGGCGCGGGCTATCCGCTCTATCCGGCCCACACCGCCGAGAAGCTCTCCGGGGCCAAGGCCGGTGACGCCGCCGCCATGACGGCCACGCAGATGGCGCAGGCCTGGCAGTACTTCCTGAAGACGCCGCCCACCAAGTACCCCACCGCGGGCGCCTACAAGATGCAGCAGTGGGTCGACAACGACCACGCCACCTACGTGCCCGATCCCAAGTGGACCGGCGCGAAGAAGGCGACCCTCCAGCGGCTGATCTTCAAGGTCATCTCGGACGCGACCCAAGAGCCGACAGCCTTGAAGAACAACGAGGTTCAGGGCATCTACCCGCAGCCCGAGGTGGACCTGGTCAACCAGGTCAAGGACATCCCCGGCGTCACCTACACCATCGGCAACGGGCTGACCTGGGAGCACTTCGACCTGAACCTGCACGACCCGGTGATCGGCAAGTACCTGGCGCTGCGGCAGGCGATGTTCACGGCGATCAACACCAAGGACATCATCGCCAAGACGGTCGGCCAGTTCGACCCGGCCGTGAAGCCGCTCGGCAACCACAACTTCGTTCCCGGGCAGGCCGGTTACAAGGACGTGGTCTCCGGCACCGGTCAGGGATCCGGTGATCTGACCAAGGCGAAGAAGTACCTCACGGACGCCAAGTTCACCGGTGTGGGTACGGCGTTGAAGACTCCGGACGGCAAGGCCGTCGGCCCCTTCAACTGCCGCTACACCACCGGCAACCAGATCCGGCAGAGCGAGTGCCAGATCCTGCAGAGCCACCTGGCGAGCCTCGGCATCAAGATCACCATCAAGCCGATCGGTGCCGCCGACCTCGGCACGGTCCTCGCCGGGCACCAGTACGACATCATCGTCTTCGCCTGGGTCGCACCGCCGTTCCCGAGCAGTGGTGCCCAGCAGAACTGGTTCACCGGCGGTGGCGGCAACTACGGCGGGTACAGCAACAAGACGGTCGACTCCCTGATCTCCCAGGCCATCGGTGAGACCGACGCGACGAAGGCCGCGGCGCTCCTCAACCAGGCCGACCAGCTCATGGTGAACGACGCCTACGTCCTGCCGCTCTACCAGAAGCCGACGTTCCTCGCCGTGCAGACGCGGTTCGTCAACATGCGGAACAACTCGTCGAACGTGGGCCCGGCCTACAACACCGGCACGTGGGGCCTGAAGAAGTAGTCCTACGGCTGACAGCTCCACCGGCACGCCCGTCGAGCCCGGCCCCGCGACACCGGGGGCCGGGCCCGGCACGGACGGCATCTCCGATCCGCCGGCCTCCGAGAGAAGACCGCATGCTCGCCTACACCGTGCGCCGCATCCTCGTCTCGATCCCCGTCCTCGTCATCTCGACGTTCATCGTGTTCCTGGTCGTCATCAACTCCGGCGACCCGGTGGCGAACTTCGCCACCTCACGACAACCCGCGCCCAGCAAAGCGGCGGTGGCCGCCTTCGCCCGGCACATCCACGCCAACGAGCCGGTGATGGAACGCTATTGGAACTGGATCACCGGCGTCCTGCACGGCGACTTCGGCCCCTCCGTGCAGGCCAACCTGAACATCGGGCACGACCTGTTCACCCGGTTCAAGGTGACCATCACCCTGGTCGCCGCCGCGATGATCCTCGCGCTGATCCTGGCCGTCGTGTTCGGCGTGTTCAGTGCCATCCGCCAGTACTCCGCCGCCGACTACACCATCACCTTCTTCGGCTTCCTGTTCCTCGCCATGCCCGTGTTCTGGTTCGCGGTCCTGCTCAAGCAGGCCGGGATCTGGTTCAACCAGCAGACCGGCAGCCAGTTCCTCGGCACCATCGGCGAGAAGTCGCCGTACCTCGAAGTCGACACCACCTGGAACCAGTTCACCGACCACGTGGGCCACCTCATCCTGCCCACCATCACCCTCGCCCTGGTCTCCTTCGCGTCCTGGACCCGCTACACCCGCGCCTCCATGCTGGAGGTCCTCAACAGCGACTACGTACGGCTGGCCCGCGCCAAGGGCCTCAGGCGCGGCAGGGTGATGACACGGCACGCGCTGCGCACCGCCCTCATTCCGCTCGCCACCGTCACCGCGCTCGACATCGCGATCATCCTGGGCGGCGCGGTGATCACGGAGACGATCTTCCAGTGGCACGGCATGGGCGAGATGCTGGTCCAGGCGGCGACCACCCTCGACGTCTACCGCACCATGGCCTGGCTGTTGCTCTCCGCCGTCGTCGTCATCGGGTTCAACCTCATCGCCGATCTGCTCTACGCCGTTCTCGACCCGAGGATCCGCTATGACTGACATCGAGGCACCGGGGTCCGCGGGCACTCAACTACCGCGCGGGGACCACGAGTTCACCGTACGGCAGCGCACCCAGACCCAGCTGGTGCTGCGCCGCTTCGTGCGCCACCGGGCCGCGATGGTCAGCCTGGTCGTGTTCGTGCTGATCCTGCTGTGGGCCTTCATCGGCCCGCACCTGTGGCACTACTCGTACGAGAAGTACACCGACGACAACTCCAAACCCCCTTCCCTGAAGCACCCGTTCGGCACCGACTCCTCGGGGTACGACGGCTACGCGCAGGTCATGCGCGGCACCCAGACCTCGCTCAAGATCGCCATCATGATCGCGCTCGGCTCGACGCTGCTCGGCGCGATCTGGGGAGCCGTCGCCGGCTTCTACCGGGGCATCGTCGACGCGGTCATGATGCGCATCGCCGACCTGGTGCTGACGCTGCCCCTGTTCGCGATCGCGCTGGTCATCTCCTCCCGCACCGGCGGCTCCTGGTACTGGATCGCCATCGTGATCGCCGGACTCACCTGGGCGTACGTGGCCCGGGTCGTGCGCTCCTCGGTGCTGTCGCTGCGCGAGAAGGAGTTCATCGAGGCGGCGCGGGCGCTCGGCGCCTCGGACACGCGGATCATCTTCCGGCATCTGCTGCCGAACGCCCTCGGCCCGATCATCGTCAACGCGACGATCCTGGTGGCGACCGGCATCCTCACCGAGACCGCGCTCTCCTTCCTGGGCTTCGGCGTCCAACCCCCGGACACCTCACTGGGGTTGCTGGTCTCCCAGGCGCAGACGGCGGTCGACACCCGGCCCTGGCTCTTCTACATCCCCGGCGCGTTCATCATCGCCATCGCGCTGACCATCAACTTCATCGGCGACGGACTGCGCGACGCCTTCGACCCCCGGCAGCAAAGGGTGCGACAGTGACGACCACGAGTCATGGAGTACACGAGGTCCCCGTGACGTCCGCCGTGCTCGAAGTCGAGCACCTCAGCGTGGAGTTCGCCACCGAGGACGGACTGGTGCGGGCCGTACGCGGCGTCGGTTACCGGCTCGACCGGGGCGAGTCGCTGGGCATCGTCGGCGAGTCCGGGTCCGGGAAATCGGTCACCGCCCTCGCCGTGATGGGGCTGCTGCCGACCGGTGCCCGGGTGCGCGGCTCGGTCCGCTTCGAGGGCACGGAGCTGCTCGGGCTGTCCGACGCGCGCCTGTCCGACCTGCGCGGCAGCGGCATCGCGATGATCTTCCAGGACCCGATGACCTCGCTCAACCCCGTCTACAACGTGGGCTATCAGATCAGCGAGACCCTGCTCCGCCACAACCCCGGGATGAAGCACAAGGACGCCCGCAAACGGGCCGTGGAACTGCTCGGCACGGTCGGCATCCCCAGCCCCGAGCGGCGCGTCGACAACTACCCGCACGAGATGTCGGGAGGCATGCGCCAGCGCGTCGTCATCGCCATCGCGATGGCCAACGACCCGGACGTGATCATCGCCGACGAGCCGACCACCGCCCTCGACGTCACCGTGCAGGCGCAGATCCTCGAAGCCCTGGAGACCGCCCGCGCCGAGACCGGCGCGGCGCTCGTCCTCATCACCCACGACCTCGGTGTGGTGGCCGGCCACACCGACCGGGTCGCGGTCATGTACGCGGGCCGGATCGTGGAGACCGGCTCCGTCGAGGATATCTTCTACACCCCGCGCATGCCCTACACCCTGGGCCTGCTCGGCTCCCTGCCCCGCCTCGACCGCGAGGAGGAACGGCTCACCCCCATCAGCGGATCACCGCCGAGCCTGCTCAACCTGCCGCCCGGCTGCCCCTTCTCACCGCGCTGCCCCATGCGCCGCGACGTGTGCGACACCGACGAACCCGCCCTGCGCAGGGCCGGCGGCGATCTCCACCACAGCGCCTGCCACTTCGCCGACGAACTCGTCGACATCGGTGCCGGCCAGGTCTTCGACGCCGTCGGCGCGGACACCGAGGCCCTGGCCCGCTTCGCCGACGCGGCCGCCACCACGAACCCCGAGGAGGACGCCGTATGACCGCGCCCGCGCAGGCCGCCACCCCCCTGCCGCCGCTGCCCGGCCACGGCGGCACCGGTGAACCGGTCCTCCAGGTAAGGGACTTGGTCAAGCACTTCCCGGTGATGTCCAAGGGCGTCATCCGCCGCCGCGTCGGCGACGTGCACGCGGTGTGCGGGGTCTCCTTCGACCTGCACGAGAACGAAACCCTGGGCCTGGTGGGGGAGTCGGGCTCGGGCAAGACGACGATCTCCCGGACGGTCCTCGGCCTGGAACGCGCCACCTCGGGTCAGGTCCGCTACGGGGAGCACGAACTCACCGAGCTGAGCAGACGTCAGATGCGGCCGCTGCGGCGGGAGTTGCAGATCGTCTTCCAGGACCCGTACGCCTCCCTCGACCCGCGGATGACCGTCCACGAGATCGTCGCCGAGCCTCTGCGCATCCACGGCCGGTACGGCGCCGGGGCGGCTGGTGAGGTGAGCGAACTCCTGCGCCTGGTCGGACTCAACCCCGAGCACGGCAACCGTTTCGCCCACGAGTTCTCCGGCGGACAGCGCCAACGCATAGGTATCGCACGGGCGTTGGCCCTGCACCCAAAGGTGATCATCCTCGACGAGCCGGTGTCGGCGCTCGACGTGTCGATCCAGGCGGGTGTCCTCAACCTGCTGATGGACCTGCAGAGCGAACTCAGCCTGTCGTTCCTGTTCGTGGCCCACGACCTGTCGGTGATGCGTCACGTGGCCGGGCGGGTGGCCGTCATGTACCTGGGGCGGCTGGTCGAGATCGCCCCGGCCCGGCAGCTGTTCGCCCGCCCGGCGCACCCGTACACCCAGGCCCTGGTCTCCGCCATCCCGCTGCCCGACCCGCGCAAGGAACGCGCCCGGAAACGGATCACCATCCAGGGCGACGTCCCGAGCCCGGTCCGCCCGCCCAGCGGGTGCCGCTTCCGCACCCGCTGCCCCAAGTTCGCGAACCAACTCACCGACAGCGAACGGACGTCGTGCGTCGAGGAGATACCGGCGCTGGTGGACCGGGGTGGGGGGAATCCGGTCGCCTGTCACTACGCCGAGAGCGTCGAGTTGTTGTAGTCGAGCCCGAGTTCCTCGGCGGACGGGTACGGGGTCAGCCTGCTCCCCTGCTCCAGTCGGCGGTTGAAGTCGCCCACCGTCGCGCCGAGTTGGGCGTACCGGGAGATGAGCCCGGCGGCGGCCCCGGGGATGCCCTCGGGCCGTTTGCCGTCGGCGCACGCACGGATGAAGTCCTCGCGCTCGTCCCTGCCGTAGCCGTAGAGGTCCACGACGAGCCAGTGCACCAGGTAGGAGAAGGCGTAGGCGTGGTCGTAGTGCCGGTGGCGGTCGTAGAAGTCGCGTTCGTCGGCCGCGAGTCGGAAGCGCGGGGAGAGCGCGAGGCCGTAGTCGGCGAGGTAGAGCTGCTGTCCGTCGGTCAGGATGTTCCTGAAGTGGACGTCGAAGTGCAGGAGTTGCTGCTCCCGGAGGGAGCCGGTGACGGCTTCGAGGCCCTGCTCCACGAGGGCGCAGGCGGTGTCGGCGTCGTCGGTGCGTAGCTGGGCGGAGAGCCAGTCGTGGAGGGTGTGCGGCTGGTGTTCCATGAACAGCGTCAGGCTCGCGGACGCCGTGCGCAGGGCCTCGATGTGCTCACGCCCGCCGCCCCAGTAGGCCACGTTCCGCTCCACGTCGGTGAGTTCCTCGGGCAGCGACTGCTCCGGGTCGGGCAGCACACGCCAGTGGTGCAGCAGCGGAAAGCCCGAAAAGCGGCCGGAGAGAACCCAGTTGGTCGTCATCTCGTGCACGGCCAGGTCGCGCCAGACGCCGAAACCGGGGTTGGGGACCGCGCCGATGCCGTAGTGGCAGTAGGCGGGTGCCCCGAACACGTTGGCCGTCGACCGAACGTTCTCCGGCCGCCGCTCCACATCCGTCAGCGGCATCCGCTTCACGAACACCCTTCTGCCGTCCACCTCGATCAGCGCCGAGCGGCCCCCGATACCGGACCCCAACGGCGTACCGGCCTCGACCAGTTCGGCGAGTTCGTGGTCGGAGAGGAGGGCGAGGGACGTGGCGATGTCACTGTGGGCGACGAGGCGTGAGGTGGGAGCCATTGCCCCATCCTCCGTCAGCCGGCACCGAGTTGGAGCCGGACGGTCATCGCCACGGTCACCTCGTCGTCCGCCGCGAGACCCTGCGGCTCGCGCACGGCGTTCTTGAGCGGCAGCAGGTAGCCGCCGTCCTTGGGGAAGAGCGACGTGGCGAACACCACTTCGCCGATCGTGGCCTCGACCGGGATCACACCCCAGCCGTACGAGGCCATCGCGGCGACCTCGCGGATGTCCGCCGACTCCTCGGCCGGCACGGGGACGAAGTAGTACGGCGAGGGCCCGCGCCACTCGATCACCCGGCCGGTGAAGACGAACCGCATGGACGCGCTCAGTTGCCCGCGTAGTTCTGGAGGAACAGCGCCTCCGCGACCGACAGCCGCTCCAACTCCTCAGGGGACACGCTCTCGTTGAGCGCGTGGATCTGGGCCTCCGGCTCGCTGAGGCCGATGAGGAGGATCTCCGCCTCGGGGTAGAGGGCCGCGAGGGTGTTGCACAGCGGGATGGATCCGCCCTGGCCGGCGTACTGCATTTCCTGGCCGGGGTAGGCGACCGCCATCGCGTCGGCCATCGCCGTGTACGCCGGGCTGGTCGTGTCGGCGCTGAACGGCTGGCCCTGGCCGATCTGTTCGGTGCGGACGCGGGCGCCCCACGGGGTGTGGGCCTCCAGGTGGGCCTGGAGCAGCTTGGTCGCCTCGGCCGCGTCGACGCCCGGCGGGACGCGGAGGCTGACCAGCGCGCGGGCACCGGCCTGCACGGACGGGGTGGCGCCGACGACCGGCGGGCAGTCGATGCCGAGGACCGTGACCGCCGGACGCGCCCAGATGCGGTCGGCGACCGCGTCGGAACCGATCAACTCGACGCCGTCCAGCACCTTCGCGTCCTCGCGGAACTGCTCCTCGTCGTAGGCCAGCCCCTCCCAGGTCGCGTGGGCCGCGAGTCCGTCGACCGTCGTCGAGCCGTCCTTGCCGCGCAGCGAGTCCAGGACGCGGATCAGCGCGGCCAGCGCGTCGGGCGCCGCGCCGCCGAACTGGCCCGAGTGCAGGTTGCCTTCGAGGGTGTCGACCTGCACGCGCACCATGGTCATGCCGCGCAGGGTCGAGGTGACCGTGGGCAGACCGACCCGGAAGTTGCCTGTGTCGCCGATCACGATCGTGTCGGCGGCGAGGAGGCCGGGGTGTGCTTCCGCGTACCGCTCAAGCCCGCCGGTGCCCTGCTCCTCAGAGCCCTCGGCGATCACCTTCACGTGTACCGGGACACCGCCGTTGGCCTTCAGGGCGCGCAGCGCGAGCAGGTGCATGATCACGCCGCCCTTGCAGTCGGCGGCACCGCGCCCGTACCAACGGCCGTCGCGCTCGGTCAGTTCGAACGGCGGGCTCGTCCAGCCGGCCTCGTCCAGCGGCGGCTGCACGTCGTAGTGGGCGTACAGGAGCACGGTCTTGGCGCCCTCGGGGCCGGGCAGGAAGCCGTAGACGGACTGGGTGCCGTCCGGGGTGTCGAGCAGGGCCACGTCCTGGAAACCCTCGGTGCGCAGCGCGTCGGCGACCCAGTTCGCGGCGCCCTCGCTCTCGCTCTTCGGGAACTGGTCGAAGTCCGCCACCGATCGGAAGGCCACCAGCTCGGTGAGCTCCGTCCTCGCCGTGGGCATCAGCGAGGCGACGGTCTCGGCGACCGGATGCGACGACATGGGCACGCTCCTCGTGGGTGCGACGTTGTACGAATGATGCCGTCGATCCTCCCACAGCGGTCTGTGGCGATGTCCGCCGTAGGATGCGGGGGACAGGTGCGGCAGCGGCTTGATCGGGAGCAGTAGACCATCGTGAGCAGCGAGAACTCTTCGGCGGACGACGAACAGCGGGTGTGGGACGTCGTCGTGGTGGGCGCGGGACCCGCGGGGGCCTCGGCCGCCTATGCGGCGGCGGTCGCGGGACGGCGCGTGCTGTTGCTGGAGAAAGCCGAGCTGCCCCGCTACAAGACATGCGGCGGCGGCATCATCGGACCCTCTCGCGACTCCCTCCCGCCCGGCTTCGAACTGCCGTTGAAGGACCGGGTGCACGCCATAACCTTCTCGAACAACGGGCGGTTCACGCGCACCCGCCGGTCCCGGCAGATGCTGTTCGGGCTGATCAACCGGCCCGAGTTCGACCAGCAGCTCGTCGAGCACGCGCAGAAGGCGGGCGCCGAGCTGCGGACGGGTGTCACAGTGACACGAGTCGAGCAGCACGGCTCCGCGGTCCCGGACCGGCGTACGGTCGCGGTCGTCCTCCAGGGCGGCGAGACGGTGCTCGCGCGGGCCGTCGTCGGCGCCGACGGCAGCGCCAGCCGCATAGGGGCGCACGTCGGGGTCAAGACCGACCAGGTGGACCTGGGCCTGGAGGCGGAGATCCCGGTGCCGGAGACGGTCGCCGAGGACTGGAAGGGCCGGGTGCTCATCGACTGGGGCCCCATGCCCGGGAGTTACGGCTGGGTCTTCCCCAAGGGCGACACGCTCACGGTCGGGGTGATCTCCGCGCGCGGTGAAGGCGCCGCCACGAAGCGGTACTTGGAGGACTTCATCGCCCGGCTCGGCCTCGCCGGCTTCGAACCGAGCATCTCCTCAGGGCACTTGACCCGCTGCCGGGCGGACGACTCGCCGCTGTCACGCGGGCGGGTGCTCGTGTGCGGCGACGCGGCGGGACTCCTTGAGCCGTGGACCCGTGAGGGCATCTCGTTCGCGCTGCGGTCGGGACGGCTCGCGGGGGAGTGGGCGGTCCGGATCGCCGAGGCGCACGACGCCGTGGACACTCGCCGCCAGGCGCTGAACTACGCGTTCGCGATCAAGGCGGGGCTCGGCGTCGAGATGAGTGTCGGCAAGAGCATGCTGGCGATCTTCGAGAAGCGCCCCGGTCTGTTCCACGCCGCGCTCACCGGATTCCGGCCGGCCTGGAAGGCCTTCATGGACATCACCAGGGGCTCGACGACGCTGGGCGAGCTCGTGCGCAGCCATCCGATGGCACAGCGCGCGCTGACCGCGATCGACCGCAGGAACGCGGAGCCGGTGGAGCGCGCGGAGCCGACGGAGCCCGTGGAGGGCGAGGTCAGCTCCTGACCGTGACGTTGAACACCGGGTGGTCGGGGGCGATCCGGCGCAGCTCGTCGTCGGAGGAGTCCGGGCCGACTCCTCCGAAGAACACCCCGACCTCGGCCTTCCACCGCTTGAGGTAGGCGCGCAGCAGCGGCACCTTGTCGTCGCCGGTGACCTCGGTCGCGGTGAACGCGTCCACCTTCTTGCCGAGCCGCAGCTCGCCGCCGCCCGCCGCCCGCATGTTGTGCGTCCACTGGACGTGGCCGCGCGGGGCGACGAGGTACTGCTGTCCGTCCACCGTCAGCAGGTTCACCGGCGTGGTCCGCCACTCGCCGCTCTTACGGCCGCGGACCGCCAGCACCCGTGAACCCCAGACGCTGAGACCGCGGCGGGTGAACCAGGCGACGGCGCGGTTCATGACGTTCACGGTGAACCAGCCGGGCTTCTGGACGTGCGTGCTCATGATGACTCCCTGGGCGAAGAAGGCGGATGGGGAGAATGGTGCTCGCTTTTGTGAGCACTGCTCTCGCTCTGGGGAACAGTCTGCATCGGCTCGGCGCTCCAATGCAAGAGCGGTGCTCTCTTTTTTGTTCGCTGCTCTTGTTTGTGTGCGCTGCTCTGATTCCGTGCCACACTGGCTCGTATGAGCACCACACAAGGCGCCCGCGCCCGAGCCCGGATCGAGGTCACCGCGGCCATCAAGGACGAGGCGCGCAGACAGCTCGCCGCGGAAGGGGCCTCGAAGCTCTCGCTGCGCGCCGTGGCGCGTGAGCTGGGCATGGTCTCCTCCGCCCTGTACCGGTACTTCCCGAGCCGTGACGATCTGCTGACCGCTCTCATCATCGACGCGTACGACTCCGTCGGGGAGACCGCGGAAGTGGCGCACTCCGGTGTCGTGGACGCGGGTCCGGTGCGGCGCTGGATCACTGTGTGCGAGGCGGTACGTGGCTGGGCACTCGCGCATCCGCACGAGTACGCGTTGATCTACGGTTCACCGGTCCCCGGGTACGTCGCTCCCGAGACGACTGTTCCGTCTGCCGCGCGGGTCGCTCTGCTGCTGATCGGGATCGCGCGGGATGCCCACGAGGCCGGCACCTTGACCGAACCTCCGCTCCCGGCGGATCTTCACCCCGAGGCTGAGCGTATGGTCGCGGACTTTGCCGGGGACCTTCCGCCCGCGGTGGCTGTGGCCCTTGTGGGCGCCTGGGCCGAGCTGTATGGGCTGGTCAGCTTTGAGCTCTTCGGTCAGTTCCGGCGTGTGGTGGAGGACCGGGGGCCGTTTTTCCGGCATGCGGTACGACGGCTCGCGCTTGGGGTGGGGCTTGCGGATTGATACAGCCCCGCGCCCCTGAAGGGGCGCTGTACTCCCCGGGGAGTACGAGTGATCACCCCGTCCGGGTGACGTCGTCGGTGCGGTGCGGCGTCTAGCGTGACGTGCATGGACGAGCAGTGGGTACGCGGTGGGGGACCGCCCCAGTGGTGGCGGCACGGACCGCCGTGGGGTGACTCGGCGCGGTGGCCCTGGCGTTCCACGTTGCTGGTCACCGTGCTTGTGCTGGGCGGCAGCAACTTCGCCTCGCACAGTCAGCCCGACCGCGTCCCGCTCGACCTCTACGCGCGCGTGCTGCTCATCGCCGGGTCGGCGCTGCTCCTGTGGCGTCACCGGTACCCCGTGTGGGTGGCCTTCGGGACCGTGCTGGTCACCGTGGTCTACTTCGGCGCCGGATATCCGTACGGCCCGGTCTTCGTGCCCGTCGCGCTCGGCTGCTTCAGTGCCGTTGTCGCCGGCCGTCGCTGGGCCGCCTGGACCGCGCTCGGTGTTCTCTGGGCGGCGCATCTCCTGGTCGCGCACTGGCTCTACCGGTGGCTGCCCCCGCAGCACGACCACGGAATGCCGTGGGGCCGTGAACTGGCCGTCGCCACCTGGGTGGTGGCCGTCGCCGCGATCTCCGAACTGGCCCGCACCCGTCGCGAGCAGTGGGCCCGGGACCGGGCCGAGCGTGCCCAGGCGGCCCGGCGCCGCGCCGACGAGGAACGGCTGCGGATGGCCCGCGAACTGCACGACGTCCTCGCGCACAGCATCTCCGTCATCAACGTCCAGGCGGGCGTCGGCCTCGCGCTCCTCGACTCCGACCCCGAGCAGGCCCGCACGGCCCTGACCACCATCAAGGCCGCCAGCAAGGAAGCGCTCGGCGAGGTCCGCCAGGTCCTCGACACCCTGCGCGCCCCGGGCGACGCCCCGCGCGCCCCGGCCCCGGGCCTGGACCGGCTGCCCGAACTGGTGCAGCAGGCGGCGAGCGCGGGCCTGACCGTCGCGATCGACGGAACGCCGCCCCGTCTGTCGCCGGGCACCGACCTCGCCGCCTTCCGCATCGTCCAGGAGGCGCTCACCAATGTCGTACGACATTCCGGTTCGCGGCACGCGCGCGTGCACGTCGAGCACGACCCCCGGGAGCTACGGCTGCGCATCGACGACGACGGGCCCGCGACCGGCGCGGACGCCGGGGGCAGCGGCAACGGGCTGGCCGGGATGCGGGAGCGGGCCGCCGCGCTCGGTGGCACGATCGAATCGGGTCCGGGCCCGGACGGCGGCTTCCGGGTGCTCGCCGTACTGCCGTTGAAGGTCACGCCGAAGGAGGACGACCGGTGATCCGGGTACTGCTCGCCGACGACCAGGCCCTGGTCCGGGCCGGCTTCAAGGCCCTGCTGGACGCGCAGCCGGACATCGAGGTGGCCGGTGAGGCGTCCGACGGTGAGGAGGCCGTGCGCGCGGTGGGCGAACTGCGCCCGGACGTCGTCCTGATGGACATCCGCATGCCGCTGCTCGACGGTCTGGCCGCGACCCGCCGCATCACCGGGGACAGCGGCTTGAAAGACGTGAAGGTGGTCATGCTGACGACCTTCGAACTCGACGAGTACGTCTTCGAGGCGATCCGCTCGGGCGCCTCCGGCTTCCTGGTCAAGGACACCGAACCGGACGAACTCCTGCGCGCCGTAAGGGCTGTGGTGGACGGCGACGCGCTGCTGTCACCCGGGGTGACCCGGCGCCTGATCGCCGAGTTCGCCGCCCGCTCCAAGGAACCCGCGACCGCCGACGCCCTCACCCAACTCACCGAGAGGGAACGGGAGGTGATGGCCCTGGTCGGCATCGGACTCTCCAACGACGAGATCGCCCGCCGCCTGGTCGTCAGCCCGCTGACCGCGAAGACCCACGTCAGCCGCACGATGGTGAAACTGGGCGCCCGGGACAGGGCCCAACTGGTCGTGCTGGCCTACGAGTCGGGGTTGGTACGCCCCGGCTGGCTGGGCTGAACCGCTCCCTGCCGATACCGGTACAGCACGGTCACCACCCGGACGAGGAACACGACCGGCACCAGCACGAGCGCCCCGCGCACCAGCAACGTCTCGACGGCACCCGGCAGTTCGAACAGCAACGCCGGACCGGCGACCGCCCCGAACAGCACCGCCGCCACGAACGCCGCGCTGACCAGCGCGTACCCGATCTCGACGGTCATCGCGTCCCGCTCGGCCTGCGTGCGCCGTCCCCCGGTCGTCGTCATCCCGAAAGTCTCACACGTGTGCGCCCGGCGGAGCAATCGGCTCCGCCGGGCGCACACTCAGGGAGGCGTCCCCCTAGTCGCGGACCGCCACGCGCTCCGCTTCCGCCTCCGTCACAGTGGACTTGGCTACGACGATGGACTGTCGGGTACGGCGGGTACGCAGCCCCGGCAGCGTGATCAGCAGCCCGGCGAGCGCGATGAACGTCACCACGACCAACCCGGGGCGGTAACTGTCCAGCACCGCCTGCGGGGTGGCGTGCGCCGGGGCGTGGGCGGTCACCACCGCCGTGACGACGGCCAGGAAGATCGCGCCGCCGACCTGCACCGAGGTGTTCAACAGCCCGGAGACCATGCCCTGTTCGTGGTCGTCGACCCCGTTGGTGGCCTGGATGTTGAGTGAGGGGAAGACCAGCGCGAAGGCCGCGCCGATCAGCAGCATCGAGGGCAGGATGACCGACGCGTACACGGGATCGACGCTGACCCGCAGGAACAGGGCGTACCCCACGACCATCAGCGCGAAGCCCACCACGATCAGCCGCTGGGTGCCGAACCGGTCGACGATCGCACCCATCTTCGTCGAGGACGCCGCCACCAGCGCGCCGGCCGGCAGGAAGGCGAGCGCGGTGTGCAACGCCGACCAGCCGAGCAGCTGTTGCATGTACAGCGTGACCAGGAACTGGAAGCCGACGTACGACCCGAAGAGGGCCATCGCGCCGAGCTGGGCGCGGATCTGGTTGCCGGAGCGCAGCACACCGAGCCGGATCAACGGCCCCGCGGAGCGCCGCTCGACGAACACGAAGACGGTCAGCAGGACGGCAACCGCCAGGAAGGAGAGGAGAGTTCGGGCCGACGCCCAGCCGGCCTCGGAAGCCTGGACGACGGTGAACACCAGCAGCAGCATCGACGCGGTGCCGAGGACGGCGCCCGGGATGTCGTAGCCGTTGTGGTCCTTCTCGCGTTCGCTGCGCGGCAGCAGCTTCAGGCCGGCGAGGAGGGCGAGCAGCGCGATCGGCGCGGGCAGCAGCATGGTGAGCCGCCAACTGGCCTCCGTGAGCAGGCCGGAGAGGACCAGGCCCATCGAGAAGCCGGTGGCCGCGCAGGTGGTGTAGATGGACAGGGCGCGGTTGCGCAGCGGGCCCTCGGCGAAGGTCGTCGTGATGATCGACAGACCGGCCGGTGCGGTGAAGGCCGCGCTGAGGCCCTTGATGAAGCGGCTGGCGATCAGCAGCGGGCCCGAGTCGACGAGCCCGCCGAGCAGTGAGGCCACCGCGAAGACACCCAGGGCGACCAGGAAGACCTGGCGGCGGCCGAGCAGGTCGGCGGTCCGGCCGCCGAGGAGGAGCAGGCCGCCGTATCCCAGGATGTAGCCGCTGACGATCCATTGGAGCGTCGAGGTGGAGAGGTCGAGTTCGGAACCGATGGAGGGCAGGGCGACACCGACCATCGACACGTCGAGCGCGTCCAGGAACATCGCGGCGCAGAGCACCAGCAGGGTGCCCCACAGCCGGGGGGTCCAGCGGACCGCCGAGGACGGGGCCGCGGGAGGGGAGAGCGGAGAGGTCATGCCGGAGACAATACATGCGCATGCATCGAATGCAAGAGCATTTAATTCCGATGCAACAAACGTGTTTCTCTGCTACGGTGCGCTGTCATGGCGGCGAAGAAGGCCGAGCAGGCGCTCGTGGACCAATGGCGGGAGATGCTGGCGCTGCACGCCCGCACACAGTGCGAACTGGACCGCGCTCTGCATCAACACGGCTTGTGCGGCAGCGACTTCGAGGTTCTCGACGTGCTGTCCGGCGAGTCCTGCGCGTTCCGTGTCCAGGAGATCTCCGAGCGCGTCCACCTCAGTCAGAGCGCTCTGTCCCGCCTGATCGCCCGGCTGGAGAAGGACGGCCTCGTCGAGCGCGGCATGTGCGCGGAGGACCGGCGGGGCGTCCGCGTGACCCTCACGGACAAGGGGCGCGCGCTGCACGGTGAGGTACTCCCGCTGCAGCGTGCGGTGTTGACGAAGATGCTGGCCGGCTGACGCGTCGTCGGCTCCGGATCCGTCGGTCCCGGACCCGTTTCAGTTCCAGGTGACGGTGGACTTCTCCCGCCACAGCGCTGCGAGCGACACGTCACCGGTCACGCCGGGGAACGGCCCCCGGTTCCACAGCGCCCGGTACAACTGCCCGGCGGGACCGGCCAGTTCGCAGTCGGCGCGCCCGGTGCCGTTCCGCTCGGCGGCGGGCGGTTCCTGGGACAGCCGCACGGTCCACACGGCGCCGTCCGCGTCCGTCGCCCGCACCCGCAGCACCCGGGGCTCCTCGCTGCGGACCCTGCTCTTGCGGCGGCCGTGGAAGCCGCGCAGCAACTCGTCGATGCCGTCGGCCGCGAAGTCCGGGGCGGTCCCGCCGGCCACTCCGCCGCGCGCCGCCTCGGCGTCCATCCGGTGCACGGTCGTCTCGTGCGCCTGGCGCCGCGCCCAGAACGCGAGCGGTGACGGCGCCGGCAGGAAGTGCCAGCACTCCACGTCGGGCGGGGCGGCGGAGAGGGTGTCCACGAGGGAGCGGTGCCCCGCCCGGAACCAGGCCAGCAACTCGGCGCCGTCCAGGTCCGGGAGGCCGCCGTCGGGGTGGTACTCGGTGTATCCCTCGGCGACGAACCCGGTCGCCCAGCGATGCACCATCCCCGTGTGCCGCAGCAGGTCCCGCACCTGCCACCCGGGACAGGGCGGCACCTCGGCGTCCACGCCCGCCGCCTCCGCTGCCGAGGCCAGCAGGCCGCCCTCCCGGTCCAGGGTCCGTACGAACGCATCGGTGTCCATGCCGCCGAGTGTGCCGTAGATCAGCCGGAGGCGAGCGCCTTGCGCAGGACGGTGACGGCCATCGTGATCGCGGCCTCGGCGGCGTGCGTCTCGCGCAGGGCGTTGAGCATCACGAAGTCGTGGATGATCCCCTGGAAACGGACGGCGGTGACGGGGACTCCGGCCTCGCGGAGCTTGTTTGCGTAGGCCTCGCCCTCGTCGCGCAGCACGTCGGCCTCGCCGGTGATGACGAGGGCCGGGGGCAGGCCGGTGAGCTGCTCGGTGGTCGCCCGCAGCGGGGAGGCGGTGATCTGGGCGCGCTCGGCCTCGTCGGTCGTGTACTGGTCCCAGAACCACTGCATGCCGTCACGGCGCAGGAAGTAGCCGGTGGCGAACTGGCCGTAGGAGCCGGTGTCGAAGTTCGCGTCGGTGACCGGGTAGAACAGCACCTGCTGCACCAGGGGGACATCGCCCCGCTCCTTGGCCATCAGGGTCAGCGCGGCCGTCATGTTGCCGCCCACCGAGTCGCCGACCACCGCGATGCGGGCCGGATCGAGGTCCTTGGCCGCGCCCTCCTGGACGACCCACCGGGCGACGGCGTAGTTCTGCTCGATGGCGACCGGGTAGCGGGCCTCGGGGGAGAGGTCGTACTCCGGGAAGACCACGGCGGCGTTCGCGCCGACGGCCAGTTCGCGCACCAGCCGGTCGTGGGTGTGGGCGTTGCCGAAGACCCAGCCCGCGCCGTGGATGTAGATGATCACCGGGAGCGTGCCGGTGACTCCGGCCGGGCGGACGATACGGGCCTTGACCTGCCCGGTCGGGCCGCCGGACACGGTGATCCACTCCTCGTCGACGGTGGGCTTCGCGATCTCCCCGGACTGCACCTCGTCGACGGCCTTGCGGCCCTCCGCCGGGGCGAGGTCGAAGAGGTACGGCGGGTTCGCGGTCGCCTCGACGAAGGCCTGGGCGGCGGGTTCGAGGACGGGGCGGGGTGCGGTGCTGTCGGTCATGGCGATCTCCTCGGATCGGGTGCCGCGGCGGGTTCCGGGCGGGTCTCGACCGGTGGTGCGGCACGAGGATGAGAGTAGCGTGCGATTTAGTCGTGCACAACTAAAGTGCGCTCGATAGAATCGACTGGACCTGAACGATAAGGTGGTGAATGCCCTGAAGGGCGCCGTAGCCGCCAATGACGCCATAGACGTCGGAGCGAGGAGTCGCGCCATGAGCCCAGCCGCCGCGGAACCGGCCGAGGGATCTCTGCTCCTCGACGACCAGTTGTGCTTCGCGCTGTACGCGGCGTCCCGCGCGGTGACCGCCCGCTACCGCCCACTGCTGGAAGAACTCGGCCTGACCTACCCGCAGTACCTCGTCATGCTCGTGCTCTGGGAGCAGGACTCGATCTCCGTACGGGACCTGGGCACCGCGCTCCAACTGGAATCCAGCACCCTCTCCCCGCTCCTGAAGCGGCTGGAGGCGAGCGGTCTGCTGCGCCGCGAACGCCGGCGCGACGACGAACGCTCGGTCGCCATCCGGCTCACCGACGCGGGGGAGCGGATGCGCGAACAGGCCGCCGCCGTACCCCTCGCCATCGGTGACGCCATGGGCCTGACGCCCGAGCAGGACGCCCTGGCCAAGCAGCTCCTCCGGCTGATCACCGCCAACGTCGCCGCCGGCTGAACCGCCCGCCACCTGCGCGTTCCCGCTCGACGAGGCGTCCTGACGTCGCCGCTGTTCAGCTTAGTTTGCAGGTCCAACGGCATCTCCTGGACCGGGTCCCCGGTATACGGTCCGAAGCGATTTCCCGAAAAGAAATGGCTGACGTCAATGGAGATTCAAGCCGTACAACCAGGTCAACTTCCGGACCACGGGCCACGATCGACGGAGTCGGCACCGGCACCCCCACCGTAGCTGCGCACAGAACGCACAGAGCGCCACGCGCAGTTCACACCCGGTCAACCCGCCCCGTACGTCGTTGAGAGGTGCCATGCCGACCCTGGTCTCCGAAGTCTCGCCGCCGGCCCCGCAGCCGGACAGTCCGTCCCGGAACGTCACCGCCACCATCGTCCTGGCCTGCGTGGGAGTGTTCGTTTCCTACCTGCCCGTCGTCGGGGTGTCGGTCGCGCTTCCGGTGATCCAGCAGGCGCTCGACGCGTCCACCACCGGGCTCCAGTGGATCACCGACGCCTTCATCCTGCCGACCGCCGCACTGCTCCTGACCTGCGGTGTCATCGGCGACCTCTACGGCCGTAAGAAGATGTATCTGATCGGCCTGACGCTGTCCTGTCTCGGCTGTCTCGTCGCCCTCACCGCGCACGGCGTCGTGCAGGTCTGCGTCGGCCAGGCCCTCACCGGCGTCGGCACCGCCGCCCTGCTGCCCGCGACCCTCGGTCTGATCAGCCACGTCTGCCCCGACCACCGCAAGCGGGGCGCAGCGATAGCCCTGTGGACGGCCGCCCTCGGCCTCGGCCTGACCCTCGGCCCCCTCTTCAATGGCCTGATCGTGGAACACGCGAGCTGGCGCTGGATCTTCCTGCCCACCCTTGCCATCGGCGCCGTCACGGTCCTGGTCGGCGCCTTCACCCTGGTCGACTCCCGCTCGGACCGCGAGCGCCACCTCGACATACCCGGCCAACTCCTCGCCGTCGTCGCCATCACCGCCATCGTCTACGGCGTCATCGAGGGCGGCGGCGCCGCGGGCTGGGGTTCGGCCGAGGTCGTCACCGCGTTCGTCGTGGCGGCGCTCGCCCTGCCGGCCTTCGTCCTGGTCGAACTGCGGTCGCGCTGCCCGATGTTGGACATGCGGCTGTTCACGTCCCCGGCGTTCTCCGGGGCCGCGTTCGTCATGGCGCTCACGCTGTTCGCGCAGGTCGGTCTGGTGTTCTCGCTCAGCGAGTACTTCGGCCTCGTCCACCACGCCTCGACCTGGGACATCGGGCTGCGCCTGATCGCGCTCAACGGCTTCACCGTCGTCCTCGGTCCGGTGGTCGGTCGGCTGATGCACCGGTTCTCGCCCGGCCTCGTGCTGGTGACCGGCCTGCTCGTCGGCGGCATCGGGGCGCTCCTGGTGAGCCTCTTCGACGCGAGCACCGGAACCGGCGAAGCGGCCCTGGTCATCGCGGTGTTGGGCGTCGGCATCGCGCTGGCGATGGCCCCTATCACCACGATCGCCATGAACAGTCTGCCGCGCCGGCTGGGCAGCACCGCCGGTGCCGCCAACAGCGCCCTCCGCCAGATCGGCAGCGCCCTGGGCCCCGCCATCTTCGGCGTCGTCCTCACCCACCGCACCCTGGAAACGCTGCCGGGACACGTCGCCGCGTCCGGCCTGAACCCGGCCGACCAGGGCCAGGTCATCGGCATGGTCAACGGCGCCGGCATCCAGGCGGGCGCCTTCCTCCACCTGAACACCGGCGAGGCGACGGGTCAGGCCCTGGCCGCCTACGGAGCGAGCTTCACGGACGCGCTGCACACCTGCGCCCTCGTCGGCGGCATCGGCATGCTGGTGGCCGCGGCCGTCGCCCTCCTCACCATCGGCATCCGCGCCCGCGCTCCGCACGGCGAGGCGGAGGCTGCCGCGGCGACACATCCGGCCGCCGGGGTGACGGCAGTTGGTGAGGGTGCCTGAGCAACGGCAGCCGTGTGGGCGGTAGTTGTCCTTCAGTCGGAGGGGGGGCTGAAGGGCAACTACCGTTGCTTTACGCCCTGTTGGTGGATGCCTGTGCCGACATGGCCGACGTGCACGGCCACCCGTCAGCTGACGGCGCCGTCGTTCTCCAGCGCGGGGGCGAGGAGATGGCAGAGGGAGTCGGCCAGCAAATGCAGCGGGTCGGCGGTCTCCAGCGGCCACTCGACGGCGATCCAGGCGGCGAAGAACGACTCGGTCTGCAGCACGGCCATCAGCGCCCGTTGACGGGCCTCCCCGGGATCGACACCGCGCCAGCGCTCCGGCGGGCCGACCAGCATCGCGACATAGCGCTCGTGCGCGTCGACGTACTGCACCCGGCCCTCGCCGAGGCTGCGGAGCGCCGCCGGAGCCGCCGCGTTGGCGACACGGCGGACGGGCGCCATCTCGCGCCAGCGGGCCGCGGCCTCGTCCAGCCAGGTGCGGATGCCGGCCCGGGTCCAGCGCGGCAATGCGGCCAGGTCGGCGTAGGCCTCGCCCATCACGCCGTACACGTGGTCCACCAGCGCGTCGACGATCTCGGCCTTGCCGGGGAAATGGGCGTAGACCGTGGCCCGTGTGACCCCCGCCGCCTGCGCGATGTCCTCCATGCGTGCGTCGAGGAACGGCTTCTCGGTGAAGACCGTGACGGCCGCGTCGAGCAGTCGGCGATGCGTGAGGATCTTCTGCTCTTCGCGCAGGTTCCGGCGGGGCGTCGGCTCCATCCGCCCGGTGTCTTGCATGGGTCGACTCTACTTCGTGCGCGGAGCGCCTTCGAAATCCTGTTCCGGCGAACTTGTCACGACGTCATGCGAAATGTTTTCCGTCTCTTGGTGAGTGCCGGAATCCGCGTGCATGGCGGCTCTGTGGCGCAGTGTGCATAGATCACCGCAGGTGGCGGGGCTTGCGAGGGGTTGCACCATGAAGAGCGTCGGCGAATTCCTGGAATGCGGCGCACATATGGGGGCTGCTCGGATTTCCAAAGGGCGGCCGACGCGATACTGCTCGGATGCGTGCAGACAGCGGGCGTACCGTCGTCGCAAGGCCCTGGGCGCGTGGGGCGACCACGTCCGGGACGTACGGTCGAGACGGCCGGAACCCTGCGGAGCCGGACCGATGCCTTCGTGGGGCGTCGGCGGGAGCTGGCGGAGATCGACGAACTGCTCGCCCGGGCCAGGGTGGTCACGCTGAGCGGCCAGGCGGGGATCGGGAAGACCAGGCCGGCTCTTGAGTACGTGAAGGGCGCCGGTGCACGGTTCACGGAGGTGCACAGTCTCGACGTGGAGACGGCGGGCGACGAGGATCTCGCTCCGGGTTCCACCTTCCTGGCCGCTCTCCACGACGCCTTCGCGCGAGGGCGGTCGGGATGCGTGCGGGCCGTGGCCGAGGGAGCACCGCCGAGTCCTGGGGGCGGCACCCATACCTTCGAAGAACAGCACCAGGTGCTGCTGGCGGAGAAACCGCTGCTGCTCGCGATGTACCTGCCCAACATGCCGGCCGGACAGGTGGCGATGGAGTTCGGCGCGCGAGGCCCCAACCTGGTCGTGGCCACCGCCTGCGCCTCCGGTGCCACGGCGATCGCCACCGCGCGCGACCTGCTGGCGCTGGACCGCTGCGACATCGTCCTCACCGGCGGCAGCGAAGCGCTCGTCACCCCGCTGATCATGGCGGGGTTCGCCAGGATGGGCGCGCTCTCCCGGCGCGGTGACGATCCACAGGGCGCCTCCCGGCCCTTCGACGCCCACCGTGACGGCTTCGTCGCCGGCGAGGGTGCCGGTCTCCTCGTCCTGGAGCGGACCGCCGACGCACGGGCCCGCGGGGCGCGCGTCCGGGCGGATCACGGGGCACGGCAGCAGCGCCGACGCCCACCACATCACCTCCCCGCACCCGGAAGGACAGGGCCTGGAACAGGCGATCCGGCAGGCCCTCGCCGAGACGGGCGCCGCGCCCCGGGACGTCGCCCACGTCAACGCGCACGGCACCTCCACGCCGATGAGCGACCTGGTCGAGGCCCGCACCCTGCGCCGGGTCCTGCCCGACGGGCCGCCCGTCAGCTCCGCCAAGGGCGTCACCGGGCATCTCCTCGGCGCCGCCGGAGCCGTCGAGGCCGCCTACACCGCGCTCGCCGTCCAGCACGGCGTCGTCCCGCCCACGGCCGACCACACCACCCCCGATCCGGAGATCGACCTCACCCTGACCACGACCGGGACGCCCCGCAGGATCGGTCTGGCCCTCAGCAACTCCATGGGGTTCGGCGGCCAGAACACCGTGCTGGCGGTGAGCCCCGCATGACCTCCCGGCTCAGCTCGACGCGGGCCAGTCGGCGTACCGGATACGACGCAGGTCGCGGACCTCGCCGACGGTGCTCCACTCGTCCTTGCCCAGACGCGCCAAGGGGCGCAGCCGGGTGACCTCGGGATGGCCGTCCTCCAGGACGCTCTCGTCGATCGCGATGTGCACCACCCGTCCGAAGACCACGGTGGAGTCGCCAAGCCGGAGCGTGCTGTGCAGTTCGCACTCCAGCGCCACGGGGGAGCGGGCGACACGCGGTGCCTTCACCCGGGTACTGGCCTCGCGCTCCACTCCCACGGCGTCGAACTCGCTGACGCCGTGCGGGAAGTCCGTGGCGGTCCTGTTCACCTCGTCGATGAGCGGCTCCGGGGCGAGGTTGACCACGAACTGCCCGGTGGCCTCGACATTGCGCAGCGAGTCCTTACGGCCGACCGAGGTGAACTGCACGATGGGCGGCGCGACCGACGAGACGGTGAAGAAGGAGTGCGGGGCGAGATTGTCGACGCCGTCGGCGGAGACGGTCGACACCCAGGCGATGGGGCGCGGGACGACGGTCGAGTTGAGCAGGCGGTAGACCACGACCGGTTCCAGCTGGGCCGGGTTGAATTCAGTGCGCATACCAGCGATATACCAGACGCCCGCGAGAGGTCAGCAGACCAGGGACCGGCTCAGCGGGCCCGAGCGCAGATGACGCCCCCGGGCTTCGCCGTCCGTCAGCCGGCCGGCCTCCACGACGGGACGGCCGCCCACCACGACGGTCTCCGGCCAGCCGGTGACCGCCATGCCCTCGTACGGCGTGTAGTCCGTCGCCATGTGCAGGCCGGTGCTGCGGACGGCCCGGGTGGCCGCCGGGTCCCAGATCACCAGGTCCGCGTCCGAGCCGGGCGCGATGACTCCCTTGCGGGGGTAAAGACCTTTGAGCCGGGCCGGGTTGGCGCACATCAACTCGACGAAGCGGCCCACCGGCAGACCGCCCTTGACCACCAGCTCGCTGAAGATCACGGGCATACGGGTCTCAACTCCGGGCAGGCCGTTGGGCATCGCCCGTACGTCGTGGCTCACCGACTCCTTCTGGGCCGTGTCGTAGCAGCAGTGGTCGCTGCCGATCGTCGCCACCTGGCCCATGAGCAGCCGGGAGCGCAGTCCGGCGACCGTGCCGGCGTCCCGCAACGGCGGGCAGCACACGAAGCGTTCGGGATGCGGGCCCGCGTATGCGGAGTCGTCCAGGACCAGGTGGTGGGCGACCGTCTCCGTGAACGCCCGCACTCCCCGGCCGCGGGCGCGCGCCACCAGGTCGACCGCCTCGGGCGTCGACTGGTGGACGAAGTACACCGGGGCCGACACCGACTCCGCGATGGCGAGGATCTCGGCGACCGACGCGTTCTCGGCCAACTCCGGCCGCGTACCCGCGTGATGGGACGCGCCGATCGACCCGGCCGCCTCGCCGCGCTCCTGCGTGTCCGCGATGATGTGGTCCGCCTCGCAGTGGATGACCACCATGCCGCCCAGGTCCCGCAGCGTGGTCATCACGTTGAGGATGGTCTTCTCGTCGGCCATCGTCTCGCCGCGGTACGTGGTGAACATCTTCACCGTGACGATGCCGTCGGAGGCCAGCGACCGCAGCTGCTCCGGCACGGTGTCGTCCCACTCGACCACGCACCCGTGCAGCGCGCTGTCGCACAACCCCTGGGCCGCCTTGGCGCGTTGGACCGCCGCGACGTCGGCCGGGTTCTCGCCGGGGCGCGGGATGGCGAAGTCCACGATCGTGGTCGTACCGCCGAAGACCGCCGCCGTGGTGGCCTGCCGGTAGTCGTCGAGGGAGGTGAAGTCCCCCGAGGTGAAGCCGACATGGCAGTGCGGGTCGACGCCGCCGGGCAGCACGAGGCGTCCGGAGGCGTCCAACTCGGCGGTGGCGGCGGCTTGTACGGCGCGGTACGCGCCGGGCTCCACCACCCCGAGCACCTTGCCGCCGCCCACCAGGACGTCCGCGGCGCCCTGCCAGTCGGCGTTGACCACGGTGCCGCCCCGGACGACGAGGTCGACGGGTTCGGTCGATGAGGGGTGGGACATGGCGGACCTCCAGCGAGTAGGTGTCAGAGAGAGGCGAGGTAGGCGTGCCAGCCGCCGTGGCCGGTGATGTCGACGACCCCGGGTGCCGTCAGCGCGGAGGCGCGCATGCGCATCGAGAAGGAACCCGAGCCGTCCGCAAGGGCGATCACGCCCAGTTCGAGTTCCGCGGGCTCCTCGGGCAGCAGCCGCTCGCGCAGCACCTCGTAACTGACCTCGTACACCTCGCCGTTGATCGACGCGCCGCCCTCCGCGACCGGGTGCAGGCCGGGGAACTCGTCGCGCACGGAGAGGAAGCGGTACGCCGGTGCCGTGCGGGCGGGACCCAGCAGACGGGCCTCGCTCAGCGCGTGGTTGAGGGTGCCGCCGGACATCGCCTGGCCGTTGACGAACATTCTCAGGGTCATGGGGGAGTGCCTTTCAGGGCGATACGGGAGTGGTGGCGTCGTCGTGCAGCAGGCGGCCGGGGCCGAGGTCGTCCACCGGGTCGGCCGGGGCCTCCCCGGCGATCTGGCGGGCCAGCGTGTCGCCCCACACCGGGGCGAGGGTGAACGCGTAGGTGCCGCCCGCGACGAAGAACCCGGGGTGGCCCGGGACTTCACCGATCACCGGCATCTCGTCCGGGGTCGCGGCCAGCGGCCCGGCCCACATGCGCAGCAGCCGCAGATCGCCGAGGAACGGCAGGATGCGCCCGGCCTGGGCGATGTTGCCGGCCATGCTGGGCACGCTGACGGTGCTGCGGCCTTCCATGTCGAGCCTCGCCGCGGGCCAGCCGCCGCCGATCAGCAGGTTGCCCGCACTGACCTGCTTGACGGACATGCCCTCGCCGATGTGCTGGACCAGATGGCGCATGACCGGCGGGACCCGCACGGTCACGTGCATCTGGATCGCGACCGGTGACATCCGGATGTGGATCCCGGCCAGCGCGGAGGTCTCCGTGATCCACGGACCGGCCGTGTTGACGACCACGGGGGCCGTCCAACTCCGGTCGCCCGACAGCACCTTGTAGTCGTCGCCGACCCGCCGGATGCCGGTCACAGGGGTGAAGGCGTGCAGTTCTGCACCGAGGCGGCGGGCCGCTGCCAGATAGGCGGGGGTGATCAGGAGCGGGTTGGCGTAGCCGTCGAGCGGGCACCAACTCGCGGCGCGTACCCGGTCGGAGAGCAACGGCAACTGCTTGCGGGCCTCGTCTCCGGTGACCACCTCGGTGGGAATACCCGCCCGCCGCTCCCACGCGTGCTTCTCCCTCAACTCCTCTTCCTGTACGGCGGTCTCGGCGACCATGAAGCCGCCGCCGCGCCGCAACTCCACGTCCGCGCCGAGCCGTTCCTCGATCTGCGACCAGTGGTCGGACGCCCGGCGTTGCAGGGGCAGCAGACGGGCGCTGTCGACCGGCACGTCCTGGCCCGGACGGCGGGTGTGGATGGCCTGGATGTGGAGGTTGCCCGCGGTGGTGCCGGAGCCCTCGCGGTTGGGCGCGCCGCGCTCCAGCACCACGACCCGGTAACCGCGTTCGGCCAGATGGAAGGCGGCACTCGCGCCGAGGATGCCGGCGCCGATGACGACGACGTCGGGCCGGGTCACAGGACCTCCTGCCCTTCGACCGGCGCGGCCATGGGCAACGGCCGTATCGGCATGCGGGCCGCGAAGCACTCCGCCACGCCCTCGCTCCGTCCGGCCAACGCCGCGACGATGTGGCCGCATTCACGGCCCTGGCAGGGACCCATGCCGGCGCGGGTGGCGGCCTTGGTGCCGTGCAGGTCGTTCCAGCCGGTCGCGGCGGCCTGCCGGATCTCGCCCGCGCTGACGCCCTCGCAGCGGCAGACCTGAGTGGCGTCGGGGATGTCGGCCGCGGCCGGCAACGGGTAGAGGCGGTCGGCCAGTTCGGCGAAACGGTCCAGGGCGCGGGCCCGGCGGCGCAGGCCGGTGACCCGCGCGGGCGCGCGTTCGGGGGCCAGGCGGCGCAGGATCGCGTGGGCGGCCAACTGCCCTCGTACGCCCGCCGCGTGCACCCCCGCGATACCGGCACAGTCCCCGGCGACGTACAGGCCGTCCACCGAGGTCGCGCCGTCCGCGTCCACGACCGGGAGCCGCTCCGTGCCGGTCGGGTCCGCCTGCGTACGGCAGCCCAGCAGCCGGGGCAGTTCGGTGCTGGGGCGGAAGCCGAAGCCCACGCACAGCGCGTCGGTCTCCAACTGCCGTACGCCGCCGTCCTCCTGGCCGATGTCCACGGCGGTGACCTGGGTGTCGCCGTGCGCTGCCAGGACGCGGGCGCCCTGTTCGACGCGGACGCCGTGCCGGGCGAGGGTCAGCAGATAGCGGGCCGCCTCCGCCAGCCGGGCGGGCTGTCTCAGGGCGCCGCCGACCGAGGAAATTCCGGGCCGGTAGGGGTGGTTGAGCTCGACCAGCGCCTCGATCCGGGCGCCCACCTCCAGCAGCGCGCAGGCGACCGGGAGGAGGAACGGCCCGGTCCCGGCGAGCACCACCCGCTGGCCCACGGGAACCCGGTCCATGGTGGCCAGGTGCAGGGCGAACCCGGGGGTGACCACGCCCGGCAGGGTCCAGCCCGGGAAGGGCAGGGAGCGTTCGTACGCGCCCGTCGCGGCAAGCGTGGTCCGGGCGTTGACCCGGCCGAGGGCGCCCGTGCGGACGTCGGAGGTGAACAGGGTGCGGCCCGCGTCCTCGGCGCCCCAGACCAGGGTGCCGGTGCGGACGTCGACCCCGGCGGCCCGCACCTGGTCGATCAGTTCGGTGCCGCGAGGCCGGAAGTCGCCGAAGGCGGCGGCCAGTTGCTCGGCCCGGCGCTTGTAGTACTGGCCGCCCAGGGTGTCGGACTCGTCGAGCAGTACGACACTCAGCCCGCCCCGGGCCAGGACCAGCGCCGCGTGCAGCCCGGCCGGTCCGCCGCCGACCACCGCGACGTCCGCCGCCGACTCCGCGATGACGTCAGCCATGCGCGGCCGTCGGCAGGGGCTCGGTGTGGGTGCGGATGTCCATGCCGTCGGTGACGTGCGCGGTGCAACTCCGGGAGCCGGGGCGGCCGTTGATGGTCACCTCGCACTCCAGGCAGACGCCCATCCCGCAGAAGGGGCCGCGCAACTGGCCGTTGACCGGGTTGCGGCGCAGCGGCCAGATGCCGGCGGCGACCAGGACGGCGGTCACGGACTGACCCGCCCAGGCCTGGCCGGGGGTGCCGTCGATGGTCACGGTGACCGTCTGCGGCGGGGAGTTGGTGCTCATGGCTGTGCTCACAGGGATCAAGAGGGGTGGGGGGTTCACAGGATGCGGTCCAGGAACTGGCGGGTGCGTTCGTGTTCCGGCGCGGAGAAGAAGACGTCCGGGGACTTGTCCTCCACCACCAGGCCGTCGGCGATGAACGCCACCCGGTCGGCCGCCGCCCGGGCGAAACCCATCTCATGGCTGACGACGATCATGGTCATGCCCTCCTCGCGGAGCCGGACCATGACGTCGAGGACCTCGCCGACCATCTCCGGGTCCAGCGCCGAGGTGGGTTCGTCGAAGAGCAGCAGCTCCGGGCGCATCGCCAGGGCGCGGGCGATGGCCACCCGCTGCTGCTGGCCGCCGGAGAGTTGCGAGGGGTAGGAGCCGGTCTTGTCGGCGAGTCCCACCATGGCCAGCAACTCCCATGCCGCGCCACGTGCTTCGGCCTTGGAGACACCGTTCACGTGCACCGGACCGGACGCCACGTTGTCCAGCGCGGTCATGTTCGGGAAAAGGTTGAACTGCTGGAACACCATGCCGGTGCGCCGCCGCTGGACGGCGATCCGCCGCTCCCGCAGGGCGAGTTGGCGGCCGCCCCGCTCGCCGTAGCCGATCCGCTCGCCGCAGATGCTGACGGTGCCCGAGTCGGGGGTCTCCAGGTGGTTGAGGGTGCGCAGGAAGGTGCTCTTGCCCCCGCCCGAAGGACCCAGGACGAGCACGACCTCCCCTTGCCGGACGGTCAGGTCGATGCCCTTGAGAACTTCGACACCGCCGTAGGACTTGCGTACTTGGCGCGCTTCAACGACCGTCTCGGTGGTCATCGGGTCTCCAATTCGAGTGCCGGCAGGGCCGCGCTCTTGATACGGCGGCCACGGCTCGGCCCGGTCTGGTGGCCGCGGCCGACCCGGATCTCCAGCCACCGCTGGACCAGTCCCCACAAGGTGGTCATCGCCAGGTAGTACAGGGCCGCCGCTGTGAGTCCCTCCAGGACGCGGAAGTTGGTCTGGACGGCGAACTGGGTGCGGCGCAGCAGCTCTTCGACGGAGATCACCGAGACGAGCGTGGTCGTCTTGAGCAGTCCGTTGAAGCTGTTGCCGAGCGGCGGGACCATCACCCGCAGCGCCTGCGGCATGACCACCACCCGGAACACCTTCCAGGGCGGCATGCCCAGTGCGCGGGCGGCCTCGGACTGACCGCGCGGGACCGAGAGGACCCCGGCGCGGACGATCTCCGAGAGGTACGCCGCCTCGTTGAGGACCAGGCCGGTCAGGGCCGCGCTGATCACGCCGAGGCGCAGGCCCAGCTGGGGCAAGCCCGTGTAGATGATGACCAGTTGGACCAGCAGCGGCGTGCCGCGCATCAGCCACACGTAGAAGCCCGTGACCAGCCGGACCGGCCTGAAGCGGGACGCTCTGCCGACTGCCACGAGCACGGCGAGCGGCAGGGCGAGCGCCATGCTGACCGTGGTCAGCCAGATCGTCGTCCAGGCTCCCTGGACGAGCTGGGGATTGGTGAGGAAGTCGAAGAAGGCATCCCAGGACCACATGGCTCTCGCCCTTCGCTGGTTACTTGGCGCTGATCGGGTTACTTCGCGCTGATCGCGCCGGTGGTCACCTTGAGGTCGCCGGTGTAGGCCGTGACGCCGTACTTCTTGAAGAGCTTGGCCAAGTACCCGTTGCCGCGAAGGGTGTTGAGCGCGTCCGCGACCGCGTCGGCGGGCTTCTGCTTGCCGAAGCCGAAGGCGAGCGGGGCGGGGTTCATGCCCTTGACCGCCGTCTCGAAACGGCCGTCCTTCTGGTAGTAGCTGGTGACCGCCTCGACGATTGCCACGCCCTCGACCTGGCCCGCGGACAGCGCCTGGTAGGCGTCGGCGGTGGTGGTGAAGGTGCGGACGGTGACCTGCTTCTTGCCCGCCGCCTTCAGCTCCTTGTTCAGCGCGGTGAGGGTGTCGAACTCGTAGCCCGGCGCCTCTACGGCGATGGTCTTGCCGGACAGGTCGTCCTCGGAGGTGATCTTCTTCGGGTTGCCCTTGGCGACGGAGATCGAGACGCCCTGGACCTCGTAGGGGACGAGTTTGACGGTCTTGGCGCGCTCCGGTGTGTAGAACATGCCGGTGTCGATCATGTCCCAGCGGCCGGACTGCACGCCGGGGATCTGCGCGTCGAAGGGGATGTTGACGAACTTCGGGGTGAGACACAGGAGTTTGGCTATCTCGTCGCCGAGGTCCACCCGCATCCCGACGATCTTGTTGGAGGCGTCCAGGTACTGCATGGGCGGCAGGGTCGCGTTGGTCGAGATCGTCAGCGTGCCCGCTGTCACCAGGTCCGACTTGGCCACCTTGGGCGTGCAGCCGGTCGGGGCCGCGGCGGCGGACGACGAGGACGAGTCCTCGCTGCCACAGGCCGTCACGGTCAGGAGCAGGGCGGCGGCGGAGGAGGCCGCGATGAGAAGTCTGCGCACGGTCGGTTCACCTTTTTCCGGTGCTGATGGAATTTCCGGTGGTGGCGGAATTTCCGGTGCTGGTGGAGCGGGAGTGCAGCCCGGCCTCGTCGAGCGCCTCGGACAGGCCGAGCAGCGCGGACGGGTCCTCAAGGGGGAGCAGCGGGGGGCGTACATGCCCTCCGGGCTGCCCGAGCAGCCGCATGGCGGCTTTGAGCTGCGAGGTGGGTGAGGCGAACCGTGAGCTGTAGTCGTCGTTGACGAGCAGGTTCACAAGACGTTCGTAGCGTGCGGACCATTCCCGGGCGAGGGGCAAGTCGCCTGCCCAGTAGGCCTCGTAGAAGGGGACGGCGAAGCGGGCGCCGAGGCCGCCGCCGTCGATGTTTCCGGCGCCGCCGAACTCGGCCATGACGGCCATGCCCCGGCGGTGGATGAAGCGGCCGAAGACCTGGACCTTGCCGGACAGGGCGGCACAGGTGTCCGCGACCTTCAACTCGTCGCCCGAGCTGTCCTTGACGGCCACCACGGTGTCCAACTCGGCCAGCCTGGCGAGGGTTTCGACGGTGATGTCGACGGCGGTGCCGCGCGGCCAGTTGTAGACCATGAGCGGCAGGTCGACCGCCCCGGCGAGGGTGGCGTAGAAGGCGTGGATCTCGTCCTGGCTCGGATGGACGTAGGGCGGCGGGGTGGTGAGGATGCCGTCCGCGCCGATCGAGCGGGCGTGCTCGCCGTAGCGTGCGGACTCGGCCGCGGTGTACGCGCCGCAGCCGATCACCACGGGTATCTGTCCGGAGAGTTCGGCGACCGCGATCTCGGCGACCCGGCGGCGCTCCTCGGGGGTCTGGGAGAACCACTCGCCGGTGGTGCCGTTCACCAGGACTCCGTGCACGCCGTTCTCCGCGTACAGCGCGAGCAGTGCGCGCCAGGCGCCCTCGTCGAGGGAGCCGTCGGCGGCGAAGGGGGTGGGTGCGGCCGGCCAGTAGCCGCGCCAGGGGGCGGCGACCGAGGTGTTCATGGGTGAGCTCCGATCGAGTGTCCGCCCGCTGGGGGCGCCACCTAGTGGAATCAATCCGTTGGATCGGTCCGTGGGATCCCGCTGTGGGATCGGTCCGTGGAATCAATCCGTGGGATCGATTGCACAGCACCGTGGCATCGGCCTGGGGCGGGGGTCAACCTCGTTCTGGCCGGAAACTGCTGGCGAAACGCATTGTTTACGCCACCGACTCGACCACGTCTGACATGATGGCGATCACGGCTCGGCGGGTGAGGCGGGCTGTATGGGATCGATTTCATGATCGGGGGTGGGCCGGTGGCCGTCACCTTGGACCAGGTGGCCGAGGCGGCAGGGGTCTCCAAGAGCACGGCCTCGCGGGTGCTCAGCGGTTCCAGTCGGGTCAGCGCGCAGACGAAGCGCGCGGTGCAGTCCGCGGCGGAACGCCTCGGCTACCGCCCCAACCGGATCGCCAGTGGACTGCGCACCAGGCGCAGCAACCTCGTCGGGCTGGTGATAACGAACCTGGTGAACGCCTCGTTCCACCGCATCACCGAGGTGCTCCAGCAGCGGCTCGACGAACGCGGCTACCAAGTGCTGCTGTGCGTCACCGACTCCGATCCGGCGCGCGAACGCCGTTACCTGGACATGCTGTTGGACCACCGAGTCGACGGCCTGATCATCGTGGGCACGGGTGACAACACCGCGACGGTCCGGGAGGTGAGCGCGGCCGGCATCCCCGTGGTCAACCTGATGCGTACGCCCGAGAGCGCCCCCGGCGACTCGGTGATGGCCAGCGACCGGGACGGCGCCGAACTCGCCGTCCGTCATCTCCTCGACCTCGGTCACCGGAACATCGCCTTCATCGGCGGCCCGCCCCACGTCGACTCCGGGCGCGACCGCTACGCGGGATTCACCGCGGCCCTGACCACCGCGGGACTCGAACCCGATCCGGCCCTGTGCGCACGCGGCCCGTACACCGTGCCGTTCGGAGCGGAGGCGGTCATGCGGCTGATGGCCGCGGACAACCCGCCCACCGCGCTGTACAGCGCCAACCACGAAGCGACGTTCGGGGTGCTAGGAGGTCTGGTGCAGCTGGGGGTCCGGGTGCCGGAGCAGCTCTCGCTGGTGTGCCACGAGGAGGCGCCCTGGTTCCCGTACTGGCACCCGCCGATCACCGTCGTCGACAACGGCGCCCGCGACCTCGGCGAACTCGCCGCCGAGCAACTGCTGCGCCGCATCGACGGCCGCCCCGACCACGGCGACCCCGCCCCGGAGACCGCCGGCCGCCTCATCCGCGTCGGCTCCCGGCTGGTGGTACGCGACTCGACCGCGGTCCCGGGGCGGCTGGGCTGAGGGCGGCTCTGCCTCGCCCCCAACCAGCGGAACTACACCCGCACCGCGTGCTGGCGAGCTTCGATCAAAGCCTCAGCGGACTCTCCACTCGGTGGTCGGAACGCAGTCGTGCACCGTGTTGGCCCAGCCCTCGAACGTCGCGAAGAACGCGCGGGACAGCAGGACGTCGCCCGCCCGCTGCGCGCGCAGCATGAAGCCGAGTTCGTCTGCTGCCGCGTCGCCCTCGACGGACAGCGTGGGGCTCATGCCACGCGCGGTCACGTAGTCGAAAACCCGCCCGGTGAGCTCGGACGGTACCTGTCCGACCAACCCGAGGCTGTCCAGTCGGACCTGCGGACCGCACAAGGCGTCGACGGTCACGCACGTCAGGAGGTCAGGGACCCGGTAGTACACCGTGACAGCGGTCGACCATCCCGGTGCGGCCGCCGCTCGGAAGTCGGCCCGTCGCGTCAGGGCGCCGTGCCTCGTCTCGCTCTGGAGCACGGTGGAGACGAACCCCTGGGCTTCCATGGCCACGGTCGCCTGCTCGTGGCTCATACCGAAACGCAGCGGTCCCACGTTCACGAACGGGGTGTAGTCCCACCGCGCACGGTCGGCCTCGTCGACAAGCGGCCACACCCGGCACCAGCCCCTTTCGTCCCAGACCCCTTCGTCCCAGACCCCTTGTTGTTCCGAAAGGTCAGCACCCTACGGACCGCAAGGGCGTGGGCCGCACAACCCCAGCCTCACTCGAAACGAACCGCACCCTTTTCGCTTCCCCGGTCCCCGTCAGTCGCGGGGAGGGCGTTGTCGATGAGGACGGCGGCGATGGCGGCGGCGGTGGGGAAGGATTCGGCGTTGAGGACTCGGGTGCGGGCCGAGGCGCCGTCGAGGAGCAACGCCAGCTGTTCGCCGAGCTGTTCGGGGTTGGTGGCACCGGCCTCGCGGGCCGTCTCGGCGAGCCGCGCGGCGATGGCGAGCTTGTAGTCGCGTGCGTATTGGGACGCGGGGTGTTCGGGGTCGTGGATTTCGACGCTCGCCGCGATGTAGGGGCACAGGGGCGTGAGCTCCTCCGGGCCGGACGCGGGGACCTCGAAGGCGGCGAGGAGTCGTTCGCGGGGTGTGAGGTCGGTGCGGTCGAACACTCCGGCCATGATCTCGGGATCGAATCGGCGCAGGTATTCGGCGACCAGGTCGTCCTTGCCGGTGAAGTGCTGGTACGCCGTGCGCTTCGAGACCTGGGCCACTGCGCAGAGTTGGTCCATGCCGGTGCTGTTGATGCCCTGAGCGCGGAACAGTTGCTGTGACGCGCTGAGGATGCGCTCGCGCGCACCCCTGCCGCGGCGCCGGCCTTGGGGGCCCATCTCCAGCTTCGTCATGACTCCATCGTAGCCCAGCGCGGTACCGATCGGTGTACTTAGCTTGCGCTCCCGCTCGATCGTCGCCTACGTTAAGTACACAGCTCGGTGTACAAAGGAGTGATCGTGGGAAAGCTCGATGGCAAGGTCGCGGTGATCACGGGCGGGTCGACCGGCATGGCGCTGGCCGGCGCGAAGCTGTTCGCCGAGGAAGGGGCTCATGTCTTCATCACGGGCCGGCGGCAGGAGGCACTGGATGACGCAGTCAAGGTGATCGGGCGGAACGTGACCGCCGTGCAGGGTGATGCGGCCGACCTGGCCGACCTGGACCGTTTGTACGAGACGGTCAGGCGGGACAAGGGCTCGATCGACGTGCTGTGGGCGAGTGCCGGCATGGGTGAGCAGGGCAAGCTCGGCGAGATCACCGAGGAGCAGTTCGATCGCGCGTTCTGGCTGAACGCGCGCGGCACGCTGTTCACGGTGCAGAAGGCGTTGCCGCTGCTCAACGACGGTGGCTCGATCTTCATGACCGGGTCGAACGCTTCACTCAGGGGTTTCCCCGGATGGAGTGTGTACGCGGGGAGCAAGGCCGTGCAGCAGGCCTGGGCCCGTGTGTGGCTGAACGAGCTGCGGGACCGGCGGATCCGGGTGAACGTGCTGACCCCCGGCCAGGTCGCCACGGCCAAGCAGGAGGAGTTGTTCGACGAGGAGACGAAGCGGCAGTTCGAGTCCCTGATCCCGCGGGGCGAGATGGGCCGTCCCGAGGAGATCGCGACGGTCGCGCTGTTCCTCGCCTCGGACGACTCGAGCTATGTGAACGGGCTGGAACTGACCACCGACGGCGGCACCACAGTGATCTGAACGGACACAGACAAAGCGAAAGTCCGAGAGCAAGGAAGAGAGCACACCTCATGAGCAGCATCAGCATCATCGGCACGGGGAACATGGCCCGAACCCTCGGCGCGCTGGCGATAGCGGGGGGCAACACCGTCGAGGTCATGGGCCGCGATCACGCCAAGTCCACCGACCTGGCCAAGGCTCTCGGCGACGGTGCCACGACAGGGGAGTGGGGTGCCGTCCCGGCCGGGGACATCGTCATCGTGGCCCTGTTGTTCGACGGTGTCGTTCCGGCCGTCGCCCACTACGGAGACGCCCTCGCGGGCAAGGTCATCGTCGACATCAGCAACCCCTTCAATTCCACGGCGGACGGTCTGGCCCACCGCGAGGTCACCTCGATCGCGCGGGAAGTCGCCGAGGTGGCCCCGGCCGGTGCCAGTGTGGTGAAGGGGTTCAACACCGTCTTCCGTCATGTCCTGGAGAACGGCCGGCCCGACATCTTCATCGCCGGCGACGATACGCAGGCCAAGGCGGACGTGGAGGTGTTCGTCAAGAGCCTCGGGATGCGCCCGATGGACGTCGGTGGCCTGGAAATGGCGCACTGGCTGGAAGGAGCGGGCGTGCTCACGATGGGCCTCGCCCGCCACGGGGTGGGCGGTTGGGACTTCGCCCTCGGCGTCACGGAAATTGCCGCCTGAGCTGCCCTGGAGGGGTGCGCGGGCCGGGTCGCAGTGAGATCGAGGCGCGTGGCCGAAGGCGATGAACTCCCCTTCATGGTGGTCGGGGTACTCGCCGCCACGGCCACCCGACTGCCGTGCCTCGACCGGATCCGCCCGTGTGGCTATACGCCATGTATGGTGAACCGATGTCGCTATACATGGCGTATAGCGAACCGGTGCCCTGGAGTCCGTCTGATGAGCACGGCAGTGAACGAGTCGAGTCCGTCGGACACGTCCCCCGCGGCCCGCCGGAAAGTGTTGAAAGCCCTCAGCGGGCTGCTGCTCGCCCTGTTCGTCTCCACCCTCAGCAGTACGGTCGTCTCCAGCGCACTGCCGAAGATCATCGGGGCGGTGCACGGGTCGCAGACGCAGTACACCTGGGTCGTCACCGCGACGCTCCTGACCACCACGGCGACGACGCCGATCTGGGGCAAGCTCGCCGACCTGTTCAGCAAGAAGACCCTCGTGCAGGTGTCCATCGCCGTCTTCGTGCTGGGTGCCCTGGCATCCGGGGTGAGCCAGACCGCGGGGCAGCTCATAGCCTCGCGGGCGCTGCAGGGGGTCGGGGTCGGAGGCGTGCAGGCGCTCGTCCAGATCACCCTCGCGGCGATGATCCCGCCACGCGAACGCGGCCGCTACAGCGGCTACTTGAGCAGTGTCACGGCGACGTCGACCATCGGCGGGCCGCTGCTCGGCGGCGTGATCGTCGACACCTCGTGGCTGGGGTGGCGCTGGTGCTTCTTCATCGGCGTACCGATCGCCGCCGTATCGCTGTTCATGCTCCAGCGGACGCTGAGCCTGCCCGTCCTCCGCCGTGAGAACGTCAAGATCGACTACCTGGGCGCGACCCTGATCGCCTCGGGCGTCAGCGTGCTGCTGGTGTGGGTGTCGTTCGTCGACAACTCCTTCGGCTGGGCCTCGTGGCAGACCGCGCTCATGGTGGCCGGCGGGCTGGTGCTGATCGGCGCGGCCGTGTGGGTGGAGTCGCGGGCCGCCGAACCCGTCGTACCGCTGCACATCGTGCGGCAGCGGACGACCGCGCTGGCGATCGTCGGCAGTCTCGCCGTCGGTACGGCGATGTTCGGTGCCGCGGTGTTCCTCAGCCAGTACTTCCAGCTCAGCCGTGGGCACAGTCCGACCGAGGCGGGTCTGCTGACGATTCCGATGATGGCCGGCATCCTCGTCGCCTCCACGGTCGCGGGCCGACTGATCAGCCGGACCGGGAAGATCAAGCCGTTCATCATCACCGGCGCCGTCCTCCTCACGGTCGGATTCGCCGTGCTCGGCACCATCGACTCCCGGACACCCATGCTCCTGCTGGGCGTGGCGATGCTGTGTGTCGGGATGGGCGTCGGCATGACGTTGCAGAACCTGGTGCTCGTCGTGCAGAACACCGTGCCGCTGAAGGACATCGGCTCGGCCAGCTCCACGGTGTCGTTCTTCCGGTCCCTCGGCGGCACGATCGGTGTCTCCGTCCTCGGCGCCGTACTCGCCCGGCACGTCCAGGACCAGATCGCACACGGACTCGCCTCCGCGGGACTGCGGACCACGGGCTCCGCCACGGATGTCTCCGCGCAGCCCGCCGCCGTACAGGAGATCATCCGTGTCGCCTACGGCGACGCCACCGCGCGGATCTTCCTCCTCTCCGCCGCCGCTGCCCTCCTCGCGGTGGTCGCCGCGCTCCTGCTGAAGCCGGTCAGCCTGCGCAGCAGCCTCGACCTGACCGAGAAGAGCGGGGGAACGGCGACCGTCGCGGCGGAGGCGGGGTGACGGGCCGAACCTGTCGTCGATGTTCTGCGGGCGGCCCTCTCTCACCCCGTCCACCTGGGTAAACTGTCGGGAACGTCAAGTGCCTTGAGAGGGAGTCGGGATGCCGCCGCACAGTCCTTCCGCGGCCGGGGTCCCGGACGAGGGCGAGGGTGACGAGCGGAGCGTGCCGCCCGTCCGGCAGGCGCTGTCGGACAGCGTGTACGAGCGCATCAAGGCGATGGTCATGGACCACGAGATCGCCCCCGGCGCCCGCGTCGGAATCGAGGCGCTGGCCCGCACCCTCAAGGTCTCGCCGACGCCCGTCCGGGAGGCGCTGGCCCGGCTGGAGGCCGACGGTCTGGTGGTGAAGCGGGCGCTCTCCGGATACCGGGCCACGCAGTTGCTCACCCGGCAGGGGCTCGGCGAACTCTTCGAGATGCGGCTGCTGTTGGAGCCGAAGGCCGCCGCGCTGGCCGCCGTCAACGCGACCGAGGCGCAACTCGACGGCCTTGAACGGATCGTCGAGGAGATGCAGGCCCACCCGAGCCCGAACGAACGGTACGCGTCGTACCGCGACTTCGCCGCCCTCGACCAGCGCTTCCACGAGGCGATCGGACAGGCCGCGCACCGACCACTGCTGGCGGACGCGGTGGAACGGCTCCACGCGCATCTGCACATCTTCAGGCTCAGCAAGGTGGTTGGCGCCTGGGGCCCCACCGTCGCCGAACACGAGCGGATCGTACGTGCCGTTCTGCGCCGCAACCCCGAGCGGGCGGCCGAGGCGATGACGGAGCACCTGACGCGCAGCCTGGAACGGCAGATCGAGGACGGCGAGGCGTCCGTCTCCTGAACGGCCGCCACAGAAACCGGAGTTGGGAGCCTGCCCCCGTTCACTCCATGAGGAACACCTGTTCCGCCGTGGCCCACCAGTCGCCGGGCGCCGCCTCCGGCACGGGCACCTGACAGGGGGCGGTGAGTTCCCACCACCGCTGTGTGGCCTCGTCCTCGGCCATCAGGGCCAGGTCCGCCGCGAGATCGTCGCCGTGGTACTCGAAATAGCTGAACAGGCGGTCGCCCAGCAGATGGATCGAGTAGTCGGAGATGTGGCTGCGCCGGATGCGGTCGAGCACCGGCTGGGGCACAGCGCGGTGCAACTCCCGGTATTCGTCCAGCCTTTCCGGGTGTACGGCGATGACCTGGGCCACGCGCTTCATGAGCGCACCGCGTCACGGTCGTGGATCAGGCGGATGACCCGGCCGCTCATGCGGTCGTAGTCGCGGTCGTTGTCGAGTTCGCCGCGGATGCGGTGGTCCGTCATGACGACGATGCGGTCGGCGAGGGTGACCATCTCCGCGAGGTCGCTGCTGATGAGGAGGATGGGCAGGCCGTCGCGGGCCAGGTCCCAGATCAGTTCGTGGAAGGCGCGCTTGGTGCGGACGTCGACACCCACCGTCGGCTCGTCGATGACCAGCAACCGGGTATCCGCGGCGAGCCACTTGGCAAGGCTGACCTTCTGCTGGTTCCCGCCCGACAGCTCACCCGCGTTCTGCCCGAGCCCCGAGACACGGATGCCGAGCCGGTCGACGAGGTCCTGCGCGACATCCCGCTCCTCGCGCGCGGAGACGAACCCGAGGGCCTTGGCGAGCCTCTTCCACACCGTCACCGTGATGTTGCGGACGATGGGCTGCTCCAGGAAGACGCCCTCCTCCTTGCGGTTCTCGGTGACGTAGCCGATGCCGAACTCGTGCAGGGCCTGGCGGGGTGAGGTGATGCGGACCGGGCTGCCGTGGACGCGGACCTCGCCGCCCGTGACGCGATCCAGGCCCAGCACCGCCTTGACCAGTTCGCTGCGCCCGGCGCCGACCAGTCCGTACAGACCGACGATCTCGCCGGGCCGGACCTCCAGGCTGATGTCACGGTGTCCGCCAGCCGTGGAGACCTTGTCCAGTACGAGAGTTGGGGTGGCGGTGCGGTCGACCGTGCGGGGGCGCATCTCCGTCGCCGCGTGGGCGCGGCCCACCATGAGGCCGACGATGTCGTCGTGGGTGTGGTCCGACAGGGGCGAGGACTCCAGGACCGACTTGCCGTCGCGCAGCACCGTGACCGTGTCGCAGACCGCGAAGACCTCCTCCAGCTTGTGGCTGACGAAGACGACACAGGCGCCACGGGCGGCCAGCCGCCGGATCACCTCGAAGAGGCGTTCCGTCTCCTGCGGGGAGAGGGACGCGGTCGGTTCGTCCAGCAGGAGGACCCGGCTCTCGGTGTAGAGGGCCTTGGCTATCTCCACCAACTGCTGTTGCGCTACGGACAGCTCACGCACCGGCCGTTGCGGGTCCAGGTCGACGCCGAGCTCCGCGAGGCACGCGAGGGCCGGTGCGGTCATGGCCTCGCGGTCGACCAGGCCACGGTGGGAGGGCGGGTTCTGGAGGGTAATGTTCTCCGCCACCGAGAAGCCCGGGATCAGGTTGCGTTCCTGGTGGACGACGCCGATGCCGGTACGGGTCGCCTCCAACGGCGAGCGCAGATGGACCTGTTGGCCGTTCCAGGCGAGGCTGCCGGCGTCGGGGGAGTGGACGCCGGTGAGGACCTTGATGAGGGTCGACTTGCCGGCGCCGTTCTCACCTAGGAGCGCGTGCACGCTGCCGGCGGTGAGCCGTAGACCCACGCCGTCCAGCGCCCGGACGCCGGGGAAGACCTTCACCAGGTCCTCGCATGCGAGAAGAACCGTGCCGCTCACTGGGCACCTCCGGTCTGCGGCAGGACGGCGCCGTCGGTCGTCGCGGACTTCTCCAGGCGCGTCTGGTGCAGCCGGCCACCGGCGACCGTGCCCAGCACGACCAGGCCGATCAGCAGGTTCACCCAGCTCGGGTCCAGTGAGAACTGGGCTCGCGCGGCATCGATCAGCCGCGTCACGAAGGCCGCAAGTACCGTGCCCAGTACGGCGATTGAACCGCCGGTGAGGGCGACGCCCCCGATGATCGGCGCGGCGAAGCTCGGCAGCAGCCAGTCGCCGCCGACGCTGCGGTTGACGCCGGGCAGCGAGGCCGTGGCGGTCACGGCGGCCACGCCGATCAGCAGCCCGGACAGGGTGTGCGCGGCCACGATCTGCCGGTCGGTGGAGATGCCGGACAGCCGGGCCGCGAGGGGGTTGCCGCCCGCGGCGAGGAGCCGTCGGCCCGCGACCGTGCGGTACATGAACGCGGCCAGCAGCGCCGCCGCGACGAGCGCGGTGACGAAGACGAGCGGGATGTTCAGCGGTGCGGCCGTGCCGAAGTCGCGCAGGGTGCGCGAGTATCCGTCGACGGTACGGGTGCCGGTGAGCCGGTACTGCGCCCCCAGGAGGATCGTCATCGTCGCGAGGGTGACGATGAACCCGTTGATCTGGGTGGCCACGATGGCGACACCGGTCGCCAGTCCGATGGCCGTCGCCGTCAGCAGGCCCACGATCACGGCGACTCCGGCGGGCACACCGTGGTCGGCCATGAGGACGCCCATCAGACAGGCGGTGAACCCGCCCAACGCGCCTACGGCCAGGTTGAGTTGACCCACGCACAGCGCCACCATCTGGGCCAGTCCGATGAGAATGGGAGTGGCCAGGTACTGGAGGAAGACCCGCACCGAAGGACCCTCGAAGAACGATCCCGACGAGGCGATGCCCAGTGCCAGGTATCCCGCCACGACCACGCACAGCAGCATCGCCGCCGTGGAACGGGAGAACCGGCGCAGTGCCGTGCCGCCCCAACTCCCCTGACCCGGCGTCACGTTCAAGCGGTTCATGTCGAACGCACCACCTTGCGATAGGACACCACCGTGCGGATCCGGTCGGCCGACAGGGCCAGCAGGAGGACACAGCCGAGATAGATGTTCAGGCTCTCCAGGCCCACGCCGAGCAGGTCGAGGCCCTTGCGGATCACACCGACCAGCGCGGTGCCGAGCAGCGTGCCCAGCACCGACACCACCCCGCCGGTCAGCAGGGTGCCGCCGAGTACCGCGCCCAGGAAGGAGGGCAGCATGAAGTCGTCGCCGATGGAGGCCCGGAACGTGCCGGTGCCGGCCGCCGCCATGAACCCGGCGAGCGCCGCGAGCAGCCCCGAGAGGGTGTGCGCCAGCAGGACCCGGCGTCCGGTGGGAATGCCGGACAGTTCCGCGGCGGCCGGATTGGCGCCGGTGAGCAGCAGTTCCCGGCCGATGCGCGTACAGCCGTAGAGGAAACCGAGGGCGAGCATTGCGAGGACCGTGAACTGGGCGATCTGCGGGACGGCGGGGGAGCCGCAGATGGGGCCCGCGCAGATGTCGGCGAGGGAGTAGGAGCGCAGGGCGTCGATTCCGGCGGGGTGGGTGGTGAAGGCGGCGTCGTCGGTGAGGGACGAGTACATGAGGGAGACCAGGCCCAGGAGGGCGAAGTCCATGGCCAGGGTGACGACGAAGGAGCTCACTCCGGTGCGGGCGATGAGCCAGCCGGTGACCGCGCCGATGGCGGCTCCGGCGGCCAGGCAGAGGAGCAGCCCGACCTGCATGGGGAGGCCGAGGCGGTCGTAGCTGAGGCCCGCGAACATGGCGCCGAAGGCGGCCATGCGGCCGACCGCGAGGTTCATGTGGCCGACGGACAGGGCGACCATCTGCGCGAGCGCGACCACGGTGAGAGTGGCGACGTCGCGGAGGAGGGGGAAGAGCACCAACTGCTGGTCCAGGAAGGCCGGTCGGAGTACGCCGAACAGGACGCTGAGCGCGATGACCAGGACCAGCAGGCCGAGTCGCTGGTTGACCCAGAACGGCATGCGGTGAGGGGCCGCCTTCTCCTCCGGGACGGTGTCCGGCGGGCTGATCGAGGTCGTCATGCCACCCTCCGGTCGTCCAGCGCGTCCGGGTCCCAGTCGATGCCGAGGCCCGGTACGTCGGGGGCCACTGCCATGCCGTCGCGGATGGTCAGTTCGGTGCGGGTCACCGCCCTCAACTGCGGGATGTACTCGACGTATTGGCCGTTCGGTACGGCGGCGGCGAGGCTCACGTGCAGTTCCATCAGGAAGTGCGGGCATACCGCGACGTTGTGGCTCTCCGCCAGGTGCGCGACCTTCAGCCACGGTGTGATGCCACCGATCCGGGCGGCGTCGACCTGAACGACGGACGCGGCACCGGCCTCCAGGTAACTGCGGAACTGCATGAGCGAGTACATGGACTCGCCGACGGCGACGGGGATGCGGGTCGCCGCCGCGAGCCGCGCGTGCCCGCTGATGTCGTCGGCGGGCAGCGGCTCCTCCAGCCAGTACGGGTCGTACGGCTCCAGCGCGGCCGCGAGCCGCAGGACGGAGGACGCCGTCTGGGACTGGTTGGCGTCGGTCATGATGTGCAGCGAGGGGCCGACGGCCTCGCGGACCGCGCGCAGGCGCTCCGCGTCCTCGGCGGGGTGCGGCCGGCCCACCTTGATCTTGACGCCCGCCCACCCCGACTCCTGGGCGCGCAGGGCGCTTTTGACCAGTTCCTCGGCGCTCAGATGGAGCCAGCCGCCCTCGGTGTCGTAGACCGGCACCTCCTGGTGGTGTCCGCCGGCCAGCCGCCACAGCGGTTCGCCCGCCCGCTTGCACCGCACGTCCCACAGGGCGGTGTCGACGGCGGCGAGGGCGAGTGAGGTGATGGCTCCGGTGGTGGTGGACCGGGTCAGCGCGAACAGCCGTTGCCACAGCGCCTCGACGTTGCGGGCGTCCTGCCCGACGAGCGCGGGCAGCAAGTGGTCGCGCAGCAGGGCGAGTACGGAGCTGCCGCCGGTGCCGATCGTGTAGGAGTAGCCGGTTCCCGCGAGGCCGTCCGCCGTCACCAGGTCGACCAGGACCGTCTCCTGTTTGACGAACGACTGCACCGCGTCGGTGCGGTCCTGCTCGACGGCGATGTCGGCCAGCCTCGCGGTCGCGGCCGTGATGATGCTGCTGCTCATTCAGCAATTCCGGTTTCTGTCGTGGGAGTTGGCCATCAGCGGTGCTTGGCCGCCGGCGGTGACCAGCCGTAAGGGGCGGCCGGCCGTCAGCCGCAGGAGAGGATCCTGTCGGCGAACTGCTTCTTCAGGTCGGCGGTCTTCGCCTGCCGCGCCTTGTCGTAGCCGGCGACGTTCGCCTTGGTGACGACGAACGAACCCGAGTCCACCTCCACGCCGGGAGAGCGCACCGTGCACTGCTTCGTCTGGAGCAGCGCCAGCGCCCAGACCCCGATCTCGGCCTGGCCGACCGGGTTCTGCACGACGGTGGCGGTGACTGTGCCCTGCTTGATGCCGCTGAGGATCTTGGCGTCGTCGTCGATGGCGATGACCTTCGCCTTCGACCCGGACGACTTGACGACGTCGGCCGCGGCGACGGCCGGGTTGTAGGCGGTCGCGACAATGCCCGTGATCTGACTGCCCTTTGCCGCCATCAGGTCGGACACCGCCTTCTGCGCGGTCTGCAGGTCCGTGTCGATGTCGGTGATGGTCTGGAGGAGCTTCACCTTGCCGCCCGACTCCTGCACGGCCTGGGCGACGCCCTTGATCCTCAACTGGGTATTGGCGTCTACGTTGTTGCCGGTGACGTGGACCAGGGTGCCCTTGCCGCCCATGGCCGCGATCGCCGCCTTCGCGGCTTTGTAGGCGGCGAGTTGGACGTCCGTGGAGAGACAGAAGTCGGCCTCGTCCTTGTCGCCCGCCGGGCACGAACCCAGTGAAGCCACCGGGAAACCCTGCGACTTGAGGTCCGTGAAGGTCGAGTTGATGTCGGTGGGGGAGACGCCGAACACCCCGAACGCGTTGTAGCCGCGGGCCGCGAGCGTGGACAGCAGGTTGTTCTGCTTCTGCTGGTCCCACTCCGCCGTCTCGTCGAAGGCGACGGCTCCGAGGCCGTACGTCTTCATCGCGGCGGCGCCCGTGGTCTTCCAGGGCTGGAAGTACGGGTGGGCGCCGCCGGGCACGAGGGCGACCTTGGTCCCGGAGCCGTCCACGAGTTCGGCGCCGGCACCGGTTCGAGCGGCCGGCGTGGCCTGACTGCCCGACTGCGCACCCGAGTTCTTGTAGGTACAGGCCGCTGTTCCCGAGGCCAGCAACACGGCCGCGACAACTCCGGGCAGGACAGATCTGGTTGGGAAGCGCATGACCCACCCCTGCGGATTCAGATAGAAATCAGATAGGAAATCGATGCGGCGATCGTGAGGGAGGAACCTGCGCCCGTCAAGACTTCCGGCACGAACAGGTGTGATGGCTAGGTAGTTTGTGGCTCTGGGGGCGCGCACCCGTACCCCTCGTCAGGTAAGGCCAGGCCGCAAATCATATAGGAAATATCTACAGGTCGGCCTGGCCGTAAAGGTGCAGATCATTCCCGCAACTCGAAGATCGCGGGCCCGGCAACCCTCTAGGATGGCTGGCTTCAGCGTTCGCGGTCGGGCAGGTCGCAGACGTGCAAGTCGTGGGTGTGCAGGGGCAGTTCACCGCAAGGAGTTGGCGCATGGGTTCCGATGAGGTCTTGACCACGCCGTTGGACGGGTTGTCGGCCGGCCCCGTGGTGCCGCGGCTGGTGCTGGGCGCACGGCTGCGTGAACTCCGGGAAGAGCGGCCCATCTCCCGCCAGGCCGCGGGCGACGCCATCCGCGCCTCCCGCTCCAAGATCAGCCGCCTGGAGGCGGGCCGCCACCGCTTCAAGCCGCGCGACGTGGCCGACCTGCTCACGCTCTACGGCGTCACGGACGACGCCGAGCGTGCCACCCTGCTGGCCCTCGCGGAGGAGGCCAACTCCCCAGCGTGGTGGCAGCACTTCAACGACGTGGTGCCCACGTGGACGCGCGCCTATCTCGGGGCCGAACAGGCGGCGAGCCTCGTCCGCTGCTTCGAGGTCCAACGCGTTCCCCACCTGCTCCAGACCCCCGACTACGCGCGCGCCTCCCTCAGGCTCGCCCACTCGGGCGCCGACGGGGCGGAACTCGACCGACGGGTCAAACTACGGATGACACGGCAGCGGATTCTGCGCCGACGGCCGGCGGCACAGCTCTGGGCCGTGATCGACGAGGCTGCGCTGCGTCGCCCGGTGGGCGGGATCGCCACGATGCGCGCCCAGTTGAGGCATCTCATCGAGATCTGCCGGCTGCCGCAGGTCACCGTCCAGGTGATGCCGTTCCTCGCGGGCGGACACGCGGGGGAGGCCGGGCCGGTCACCATCCTGCGGCTGCCCGGGGGCCGGCTGCCCGACATGGTCTACCTGGAGCAGAGGGTCACCGCGCTGTATCCCGACCGGCCGACCGAGATCGAGTGCTACTGGGACGTCATGAACCGGCTGGTGGTGGAGGCTGAATCGCCGGAGGAGACTCCGACGATCCTGCATCGCATCCTTCAGGAGACGTGAACTGCCGGGCGGAATCTAGCGCTTGAGGGCGACCCCGCCGTACTGGTGCACCTCGGCCGGCAGGCCCCAGGCGCTGTCGTCGGGGCGCCAGCGGGAGCAGGACGCCACGCCCGGTTCGAGCAGTTCCAGCCCCTCGAAGAAGCCCGCGATCTGCTCGGGGCTGCGCAGGATGTACGGGATCGAACCGCCCTCGTTGTACTGGCGGATGGCGTCGACGTAGGCCTCGCTGGTGTCGGTGCTGTCGTAGTGCACGAGGTAGCTGCCGGAGGGCAGGGCGTCCACCAGGCGTCGTACGATCGCGCGCGCCTCGTCGTAGTCCTCGATGTGGCCCAGGATGCCCATCAGCATGAGGGCGACGGGCTTGTCGAAGTCGAGTGTCTTGCCGGCCTCGCGGACGATGGTGACCGGGTCGCGCAGGTCGGCGTCGACGTAGTTGGTGACGCCCTCCGAGGAACTGGTGAGCAGCGCGCGGGCGTGGGCCAGCACCAGCGGGTCGTTGTCGACGTAGACGATGCGGCACTCGGGGACCACCCGCTGGGCTATCTCGTGGGTGTTGTCCACGCTGGGCAGCCCGGTCCCGATGTCCAGGAACTGCCGGATGCCCTCCTCGGCGGCGAGATGGCGGACGGCGCGGGCGAGGAAGTACCGGGCGGCACGGGCTCCGGTCTCTATGCCGGGGAAGATCTCGCGGAACGCGTCGCCGGCGACACGGTCCACCTCGTAGTTGTCCTTGCCGCCCAGCCAGTAGTTCCAGATCCGGGCCGACTGCGGCACGGTGGTGTCGAACCTGGCGAGCGGATCCTGCTCGGAGTTGTCTGCCGCTTCGGTCATGGAAGCTCCTGTGCGTGCGCGGTGAGAACCACGGAACCGTCGAAGATCGGCCGTGGGTACCCACGTTATTCCCCTGTGGCGCGACCCGTGGGCCTCGTCGGCCCCAACTGCGTGTACCGGCCCGCTCGTTGGCTTGTTCACTGCGCCCGGTGACGTGGAATCAGCCTTCTGCCGCGTGCCGGGTCAGGAATCCGATGCCGGCCGCGACGGCGGCGAGTACGGCGACGCTGGTGAGGGCGGCGGGGAGGGAGTACCAGTCCGCCATGAAGCCGATGGCTGGCGGTCCCAGGAGCATGCCGCCGTAGCCGAGGGTGGAGGCGATGGCGACGCCGTCGGGGCCGGCGAGGGTGCCGGCGCGTTCGACGGCGACGGGGAAGAGGTTGGCGAGGCCGAGCCCGGTGATGACGAAGCCGAGGACGGCGGCCCACAGGGTGGGCGCGAGGGCCCCGAGCAGCATGCCGAGGGCGGCGGTCGCGCCGCCGGAGACGAGGGTGCGGGTGCGGCCGAGGCGTTCGAGGAGCCGGGTGCCGGTGAGCCGGCCGGCGGTCATGGCGAGCGCGAAGCAGGAGTAGCCGAGGGCGGCGGCGCCGGCGGTGGCGTCGAGGTCCTGTTCCAGGTGCAGGGCGCTCCAGTCGGCGAGGGCTCCTTCACCGAAGGCGGTGCAGAGGGCGATCAGGCCGAAGGTGAAGACGAGGCCGCGGGTGCGGGGGTCGAGGCGGCGGGGGGTGGTCTCCTGCTTCGGGGAGTCCTTGGGGGGATCGGTGGGTTCGGGGAGTGCGGGGGGCTGGAGGCGCAGCAGGTCGCGTCCTACGACGGCGGTGACGAGCAGGCCGATCATGGTGAGGCCGAACAGGTGCTGGGTCGGGGTGAGGAACCCGGCGACCAGTCCGCCCAGCCCGGCGCCGACCATGCCGCCGAGGCTGAACGCGGCGTGGAAGCTGGGCATGATGGGCCGCCGCATGGCCCTGACCAGGTCGACCGCCGCGCTGTTGAACGCGACGTTGATCCCGCCGTAGGCCGCGCCGAAGACCAGCAGGACGAGGCCGAGGGTGAGCGGTGAGTGGGTGAGCGGGGGGAGGGAGACGCTCAGGGACAGCAACACGGCGCAGACGACGGTGACTTGGTGGTTGCCGTAGCGGTGGCAGAGGCGGCCGGTGAGCATCATCGTGATGACGGCACCGGCGGAGACGCCGAGCAGGGCGAGGCCGAGGGTGCTGGCGGAGGCGCCGGTCTGTTCCTTGATGGCGGGGATGCGGACGACCCAGCCGGCGAAGATGAAGCCGTCGAGGGCGAAGAACGCGGTGAGGGTGATCCGGAGGCGGGTCAGGTCGGTGGGGGTGCCCGGCACGGCGTTGTGCGTTCGGGGTTTGTTTATTTGCGGCACAAAGTCAGGCTAGGCGGGGGTCGCGTCCAGGGCAAGGGGGTCGGTGGGCACCTTGGGCGAGGCGCGGCTCGCCCCAGGCGTTGCCCGTGGACCACCTCGGGGGCGTCGGCAGCCGGATCTGGAGAGGCATGAACGGACGGGTGTGTCCGCCGACTCGTCGGCCTCCCGCGGCGATGGTGAGGACCACGAGTTCGGCCGGGACAACCGGTCCCACGGGCGGGGCGGGTCGGGGCGGGTCGGGTCGGTCCGACCGGCGGCGGGTCCAGCTCGGCCTCGGACCGCGCGAACGCCTCACTGCGGCCCCGCATGCAGCAGACCATTGGAAAACGCGTGTCTCCGCCCCGTACGCCTACGTAAAGACACCCCGCCGAACAATCCCGCGGGAAGGGTGGAGCGTCGTGCTGTACGACCTCATGCATCCGATCGTCAGCCGTCGCGATCCGATCACCCCCGACTGAAGTCGCCGGTCGGGCGTGATCGCCGTAGCCGAAGGGCGTCCGGTGCGACGCCCGGATGATCGTGACAGTGGTGGCTCGGGAGCGGGTGCCACCCTGCCGGGCAGGGCTGGATGACGGCGTCCTGGGCGTCGCGGGCCCACCACGAGCCGTGTGCCGTGACGATCAGGGGGAGCGCGGGAGTCGGCCGGTCGGGTGCCGTGGACAGCGCACCACCGCGCGGGGTTTCGCCGACGGTACCGCTCCGGGGATCCTTGAACGCCGTGTTACCCAGGTCGGGTCACTCCGTACTGCGCAGGGCGAGCCAGGTCGCGTGCTTCACGATGCCGTCGGCGTCCAGCAGTCTGTCGCTCTGGAAGCTCCGCACCGCCGACTCGGTTCCGGCGCCGAAGTCGCCGTCCACGCCGGTGCTCCCGACGTCGTATCCGCGCTTCGTCAGCATGCACTGCACCTGGAGCACACGCTTGCCGCTGTCTCCGAGGCGCGTGCGTCCGTTGCCGCGGTAGTACGTGCAGTCCGAGATCCAGGCCGGGGTCGCGGGTTCTGTGGTGGGCGGACTGCTCGGGGACGAGGAGGGAGTCGCGTCGGCCGGGGCACTGGGATCGGCGTCGGTAGCGGAAGGAGTGGCGTGCACCGCCGATGCGGCGGAGCCCGAGTCCTCGGGGTGCGAGGCCGCGCCGTCGGGGTTCGCGGCGCCGTCGGCGCTCTTGCCGGAGGCGGCTTTGGCGTCCGAGGCCCCGGGCGTCGGTGAGAAGGCGGTGCCGCCGGGCAGGGTGCGGCCGGTCGTCGTGGCGGACCCCGGGGCGGAAGCGGCGGGCGGGGCGTCCTGGCGGCTGAGCACGAAGCCCCCTGCGGCCACAGCGCAGACGGCGAGGCCCGCGGCGACGGCCCGTACCGACTTCTTCCGTGCCCAGGTGCGGACCCGGCTCTCCTGGGGGCGTGCCGACGGTGTGCCGGAGGCGGCCTCGGCGGCCACCACCAGTGGTTCGAGAACGGGCGGACCAGGTCGGCCGTCCTGCCCGGCCGGTGCCGACGGCATCGCCACCGGCCGTTCGTCCGGAGACCGTAACCGGGCTTGCGGTGCGCCGGGGAGGCGGTACAGCACCTCGTACGCCCGCTGCCGGGCCAGCAGTTGGCCGGCCAGCGGCTCGGGCCACACGGTCGTCTCGGTGCGTGACCCGGCCGCGTTGACCAAGTCCTGCCCGGTGGGCCGCCGTTCGGGCTCCTTGGCCAGGCAGGCGGTCAGCAGCGAGCCGAGCGCCGCGTCCGCCGCCGAGATCTCGGCGAGCAGCTCGGGGTCCGGCTCCTCGAACGCCACCCGGTGCATCACGTCGATCCCCGTACCGTCGCCGAAAGGGGCACGCCCCACCGCCGCGTACACCAGGGTCCCGGCGAGTGAGAACACGTCCGACGCCGTGTCGGATCTGCCGGTCCTCAGGTGTTCCGGCGACATGTAGGCCGGAGTTCCCACCCGGACACCCGTGCCGGTGATCGTGCTGGCGTCCATGGCCTTCGAAATGCCGAAGTCGATCACATGCGCGCCTCCGACGGACAACAGCACGTTGGACGGCTTCAGATCCCGGTGCACGATCCCCGCGGCCGCGAGGTCGGCCAGCGCCTGCCCCAGCTCCGCCACCAGACGCCAGACCGCGGCCGTCTCCAGGTCGCCGTGCTCACGTACGGCGTGCGCCAGATCGAGCCCCGGGAGGTACTCGGTGGCCATCCACAGCAACTCGTCCTGGAAGCCCGTGCCGCACAGCCTCGGTGTGTGCGACGTGCTGACCCGTTCGTGCACCGATGCCTCACGCTCGAACCGGCGCCGGAAGCCGGGATCGTCCGCGTACTCCGGCCTGATCACCTTCACCGCGGCCAGACCGGGGCTGCCGTCCGCTGGACGCGCGAGGTAGACCCGCCCCATACCGCCGCTGCCGAGCAGGGCCAGCGGCGCATAGGGGCCGATGCGATCCGGGTCGCCGAGGCGCAGGGGTGCGGCACCGGTCTGCCGCAGTGCGGCGGCCTCGTTCGTCGCCAGGTCCGATGGCAGCGGCCGCTGTTCTGACACGGATCCCCCGAAGTGATGTGCGCCGTACGTCAGTTCGGCCCCAAGGATTGACGAGGCTATCCGAGCCGTGGCGTCCGGTCAGGGTTTCCCGCACTTCCGTTGCCCCAGGGCTGTTCGGGGTGCCGCGATCAAGTCCCCCGGGAAGGGGACTTCTCCACCAGTGCCGAGTTCCTCAAGCGTGGGAGGTGCATTCCTATCAGGCCACCCTATCCGCTAACATAGAATAATTAGCTAGATGAATAGCCTAGTGCTGTCGAGGAGTGGCCGTGGACTTCGGGCTGACCGACGAGCAGGACCTGTTGCGCGCGACGGCACGGCAGTTCGTCGCCGACGTGTGCCCGGCCGAGAAGGCCAAGCGGTGGGACGAGGAGGGCGTCGTGCCGCCCGAGTTGTTCCGCGGCATGGCGGATCTGGGGTGGTTCTCCCTCCCGTTCAGTGAGGAGGAGGGCGGCGACGGTGGCGGCCCGCTCGAACTCATCCTGATCGCCGAGGAGTTGGGGCGGGCCAGTTTCGACGTCGCGATGTGCTACATCGGCGTGCTGATCCCGGGGATCACCGTGTTCCGGTGGGGGAGCGAAGCACAGCGCGACTTCATCCGTGAGCAGGTGATGACGGGGCGCCACCGGCTCGCCGTCGGCCTCAGCGAGCCGGACAGCGGGTCCGACGCCGCCGCCCTGCGTACCACCGCCGAGGATCACGGCGACCAGTTCCTCGTCCGCGGGCAGAAGGCGTGGTGCACGGGCGGCGGCCTGCCCGACACGACCATCGCGACCTATGTGCGGACCGGGCCCCGCGAGCCCAAGCACGGCGGCATCAGCCTGCTGCTCGTGGACCCCGCGACGGACGGCGTCGAGGTGCGGCGGACGCCGACGCTGGCCCGGCACATCCTCGGCACCAACGAGGTCTTCTTCAACGACGCCCTGGTCCCCAAGGAGAACCTCGTCGGACCGCGCGACGAGGGCTGGAAGGTCATGCTCTCCAACATCGAACTGGAGAAGGTGATCATCACCGGCGGGTATCTGGGCGCGGCGCAGGCCACGTTGGACGAGATGCTGGAGTACTCCCGCACGCGGCACGCCTTCGGCCGGCCGATCGGGAACTTCCAGGCCCTCGCCCACGCCATGGCCGACCTCCAGACGGAGATCGACTCCGCCCGGCTGCTCGCGTACCGCGCCGCCTGGCTGCTCGCCCAGGGCAAGCCGTGCACCCGGGAGGGCTCGATGGCCAAGCTGAAGGGGTCGGAGACGTATGTGGCGGCCGCCCGGCTCGGGATGCAGGTGTGTGCCGGGCACGGCTTCTCGACCGAGAGCGTGATGAGCTTCCGCTACCGGGAGTCCATCGTGGCCACGATCTCCGGGGGAACCAGCCAGATCCAGCGCAACGGGATCGCCCGGAGCATGGGGCTGCGGTCCTACTGACCCGCGCCCTCGCCCTTGGCCTCCTGGGCGGCCAGCCACTCCTCGTGCCGCGCGAAGTGGCCCTGGTCGCGGGTCACCCAGATCCCGGAGGCCCGGGCCAGCACGGCGCGGGTCGGCAGCAGCACCATCTCGCCCGCGATGTACCAGCGCCGGCCCTCCCGGCGTTCGACCCGGGCCCGGACCTCCAGCGGCCGTTCCACCGGCACCGGCTTCACGAAGCTCACGCTCAGTTCCGCCGTGACGCTCAACACCCGGTGCAGCAGCGGGAGATGACCGAGACAGTCGTCCAGTACGGCCGCCGTCCAACCGCCGTGCGCGACATTCGGGCCGCCCTCCTGCGAGCGCGGGCAGACGAGTCCGAAGCACGCCACGCCGTCCTCGTCGAGCCGCTCGCGCTCCACGCCCAGGCGACAGGAACCGGTGACACGGCAGGCACCGCACAGCGCCACCCCACCCTGGGTGCGCGGCGGCTCCAGAAAGTCCGACCCGGCCCACACTCCGGTCTCACCGGTTCCCATCGACATGCTGTGACTCCTCGGGTCAGACATCGGCAAGCAGCGGGCGCAACTTCCCGGCGATCAGCTGGACCTGGCGGGCGACCATCTCCTCGGGCATCCCGGCCAGCGAGGCCCACAGGAACACCCCTTCCACCGGCAACCCCGCCACGTACGCCTTGACGGCCTCGGCGACGTCCTGCGGGGTGCCGTACAGGAACTGACCGACACCGGACGCCCGCAGCCCCGTCTCCCGCCACTTCTCGGGGTCGATGGGGCGGGGCGCGGGCTGGTCGGTCCCCTCGACCATGTACCGGCGATAGCTGTCCCACTGGTACGCCAGGTGTTCGCGCACCACCGGCCAGTCGCCGTCGGGGTCCTCGGTCACGAACGTGGTGAACGAGCCCTGCATCCGGGCCGTCGACCCGTCGTAGCCACTCTCGGCGAGCCCCTCCCGGTACGGCGTCAGCAGGGCCGGGTTGAGGGACAGCAGCCCGGTGCCCAGCCGTCCGGCCCGGCGTGCGCCCTGCGGGCCCTGGTAGCCGAGCCAGATCGGCAGCGGGTCCTGGACCGGGCCGGGGGTGACCAGGGACTCGGACCACAGGCCGCGGATCTCCCGGACCCGCTGGTCCGTCGTGGAGTAGCGCTTGGCGAGGTCGGCGCCGTACAGCCGGTACTCGGGTACGCGGTAGCCGGTGCCGAGCCCGAGGTCCAGGCGGCCGTCGCTGATGATGTCGACGATCGCGGCCTGTTCGGCGATCTCGGGGGCCGCGTGCAGGGGCGCGGGGATGACGGCGGTGCCCAGCCGGACTCGGCGCGTGCGGGCCGCGGCCGCCGCCGCCATGGTGAGCGGCTGCGGGAGGTATCCGTCCTCGAAGCCGTGGTGTTCGGAGAACCAGACCGAGTCGAGGCCGAGCCGGTCCGCCTCCTCGCACATCTCCAGGGCGAACCCGTAGACGCGTGACCAACTCCGCTGCCAGGGCGGGGGATTGCGCATGTCGAAGTAGATGCCGACCTTCATGAGGGGACGCCTCTCCTTGTGTCGTCGGTGAGTTGGATCGTCGCGTGGGCCACGGCGACTCCGTCGCCCGGCGGCAGCAGCCGTACCGGACGCAGTTCCATCGACTCGATCTCGGGCAGGTCCTCGACCATCGCGGAGATCCGCAGGACGGTCTCTTCGAGGGCCGTCAGGTCCACGCCGGGGCCGCCCACCCGGCCGTCCAGCAGTGGTGCCGCCCGCAGCGAGCGGATCATCTCCCGGGCGTCGCGGTCGCTGAGCGGGGTGATCCGGTGGGCGACATCGGCCATGAGGTCGGCGTAGTCCCCGGTGAGACCGAACGCGATCACCGGGCCGAAGACGGGGTCCGCGCGGACGGAGAGGAACGCGTCCGGTCCAGGGGAGACCGCATCCCGTACGGGGATGCCGTAAGAGTCCAGCAGGTCCGCCGCTGTCCGCGCCGGGACGGTGCCGGGCGCGCACTCGGCGACCAGTGCGCGGGCCCGGTCCGGGTCGACTCCGGCGAGGTCCGGTATGACCCCTGCGGGGGTGCCGCGCCACGCCTGGTACGCCGCCGCGTGGCCGAGCGAGGCCGCCGCGGACTCGGGGAACGCGTAGGTCGGTACGACGAGTTCGCCCCGGTGCAGGAGATCGGCGACGCCCGCGCCGCCCAGGAAACTCGCGAGCACCGGCTTCCCGGGCGCGGCCTCCGCCGCGTCGAGGATCGCCGCCGCCACCTCGTCCGGCTTGTCCGCCAGCGGGGGCATGAAGAGGACCACGGCCGCGTCGATGCCGTCGTCGGCCAGGACGGCGTCCAGCGCCTGCCGGTAGTGCGCGGCCGTGGCCACGGGGGTGAGGTCGATCGGGTTGGCGACGTCCGCGCGGGGCGAGAGCGCCGTACGGAGGGTGTGACGTACGCGCTCATCGAGTGCGGGCACCCGCAGGCCGCTCGCCTCGCACGCGCCGACGGTCAGCGCGGCGGGACCGCCCGCGTTGGTGATCACGGCGACCCGGTTGCCCGGCGGGGGCGGCTGGTGGGCCAGCAGGAGTGCCACGTCGAAGAGTTCCTGGAGGCTGCGGGTGCGGATGACGCCGGACTGGGCGAAGAGCGAGTCGACCGCCGCGTCCGCGTGTCCCGGGTGCACCGCGACGATCGGCTTGCGCGGCGCGACCCGGCGCGCGATGCGGGCGAACCGGCGCGGATTGCCGAAGGTCTCGACGTGCAGCAGGACCACCGAGGTCTCGGGGTCCTCCTCCCACCACTGGAGCAGGTCGTTGGTGGAGACGTCCACCGCATGGCCCACCGACACGAACCCGGAGAAGCCGAGCCGCAGCCGCCGCGCGAAGTCGAGCACCGCGAGCCCGAGCGGCCCGGACTGGCTGGACATCGCGACCCGGCCCGGCACCGGCAGCGCGGGCGAGAAGGTCGCGGCCAGCCGGGCGGCGGGCGTCGTGTTCACCACGCCCATGCAGTTCGGGCCCACCAGCCGCATCCCGGAGGCACGGGCGAAGCGCGCCAGCTCCAGCTCGGTCGCCCGGCCTTCGACTCCCGTCTCCCCGAAGCCCGTTGAGACGACGACCACCGCCTTGACGCCGGCCTCCGCGCACTCTCGTACGACATCGGGCACCGCCTCCGCCCGTACGGCGACCAGCGCCAGGTCGGGCACCTCGGGCAGCTCCCGGACGCTCGGATACGCCCGTGTCCCCGCGACCTGTTCGGCCCGCGGATTGACCGGGAACACGGGGCCGCGGAAACCGCCCCGCAGCAGGTTGGCGACGATCTCGTGGCCGATCGTCAGGGGGCCGCGGTTCGCGCCGACCACCGCGACCGAGCGGGGTTCGAGCAGCGGTCGCAGGGAGCGCCGTACGGCCGTGTGCTCGCGGCGTTCGGCCCGGGCGACGGCCTGGGCCTGCGGGTCGACGGCGATCTCGAAGTGGACGATCTGACCGGGCGGCCCGGACTCGACCCGGAAGCCGGAGCCGAGGAACACGTTGATCATGCGGGTGTTGTCGGCGAGGACGTCGGCCTCCAGGACCCGGATGCCCCGGGCGCGGGCGGCAGCGGCGATGTGCTCCAGGAGCAGCCTGCCGAACCCCTCGCTCTGGTGGTCGTCGCGGATGGTGAAGGTGACCTCGGCGTGTTCCGGTTCCCCGGGATCGCGGACGTAGCGCACCAGGCCCGCGATCTCGTCACCGGACAGCGCGACGAGCGCCAGTTCGTTCAGGTAGTCCACGTGGGCGCCGCGCCGGATGACGTCGTCGCGGGCGCGGACCACCGGGCCGAGCGAGCGATAGGCCAGGGTCGCCCGGGACAGCCCGCCGACGAACGCGACCAGACGGTCGGCGTCCTCCGGCCGGACGGGCCGGACGAACGTCGACCGGCCGGTGCGCACGAGGCCCGGTCGTTCCAGATCCTCGGGATACGGCGGACTGCTCATCGGGGGGTCGCCGCTCAGACGGCCGCCTCCTGGGGAGTCTGCTCGGGCAGGCTGAACAGCTCGTCGAAGGTGCCGCGGGTGACGCGCTCGCGGATGTCGGCGGGCACGCCGTCGAACAGCTCGTGCAGGGTGGACTGGGTGTGGCCGTAGGTGCCTTCGAGGTGCGGGTAGTCGTCGCCCCACATCACGTTGCGGTAGCCCGTCGACTCGACGATCTCCACCGAGCTCTTGTCGTGCTGGAAGGAGGCGTACACCTGCTGCCTGATGATCTCGCTGGGCAGCCGGCTGAGCTTCGGCCGGACGAACATGCCGTGCTGACGGTAGGCCTCGTCCATCCGGTCGCCGATGGCCGGCACCCAGCCCGCGCCGCCCTCCGCGATCAGGATCTTCAGGTCGGGGTGCCGGTCCAGGGCGCCGCCCGCGACCATGTGGGACACGACGCGCATGCCCGGGTAGGTCGTCTCCATGTAGTTGACGACCGCGCCGCCTGGCCCGCGGAAGACGACGTTCTCGCCCCCCGTGCCGATGTGGAAGCCCAGCACCAGACCGGCCCGCTCGGCCGCCGTCCACAGCGGCTCCCAGCGGTCGAGGGCGTACTCCTCGCCCGGCCGCGTCTGGCACGGCAGGAACACCGACTGGAAGCCCATCTCCGCCACGCGCTCCACCTCGGCGACCGCGTCGTCGACGTCGGCGGTCGACACGCAGGCGGGGGTGATGATCCGCCGCTGCTTCCCGAGCACCTCGGAGTGCGCCCAGTCGTTCCAGGCCCGTACGGTCTCCCGGGCCAGCTCGCGGTCGGTGATCGACACCAGCCAGAACCCCATGGAGGGAAAGGCCAGTTGACCCCACACGCCCTCCTGGTCCAGGTCCTTGAGCCGGACCTGGAGGTCCCGGGCACCCGGCGGACGCATGGCGTCCATGAAGTCGTTGAGCTGGCGGTCGATGCGCTCGCCGTCGATGTACAGCACCTCGTACTTGTCGCCGCGCTCACTGCGCGGCGCCCGGTCGGCGAGGCGCGGCGGCAGCGCCTGCACCCACAGGTCGTCGGGCTCCATCACATGGGAGTCCCCGGAGTTGACCCAGATCTTCGTCATGGCGCTCCTTCGGGTCAATGGATGTAATCAGTTAGCGATTTTAGTGGTATCGGTCGCCAGGCGGAAGGCCGGGCGGGGACGGAGATCAGCTCCGCCGCCGCTCGATCTCCTCCACCAGCTGCGGGAGCACCTGGAAGAGATCCCCTACGACGCCGTAGTCGGCGAGTTCGAAGATCGGGGCGTCCGCGTCCTTGTTGACGGCGACGATGGTCTTGGAGGTCTGCATGCCCGCGCGGTGCTGGATCGCCCCGGAGATGCCGGCCGCGAGATAGAGCTGCGGGGAGACCTGGGTGCCGGTCTGGCCGACCTGGTGGCTGTGCGGGTACCAGCCCGCGTCGACGGCGGCCCGGGACGCCCCGACCGCCGCGCCCAGGGCGTCGGCGACGCGCTCGATGACGGCGAAGTTCTCGGCGCCGTTCACGCCCCGGCCACCGGAGACGACGATGTCGGCCTCGGCCAGCTCAGGGCGGTCGCCGCGCTCGCGGGGGGTGCTGGACAGGACCCGCACGGCGGCCGAGGCCGGGCCGAAGACCACGTCCCACTTCTCCAACTCGGGTGTGACGGGGGCTGGTTCGGGTGCGGTGGCGTTCGGCTTCACCGTGATCACCGGAGCGCCGTGGGTGACGTGCGCCGTCACCTGGTACGTCGCCGCGAACGCGGACTGCTCGGTCACCGGGCGGCCGTCCGCGCCCGCCGTGATGTCGACGGCGTCCGTGATCAGCCCCGACCCCAGCCGGAGCGCGACCCGGGCGGCGGTCTCCTTGCCGTCCGGGCCCGACGGCAGCAGGATCGCCGCCGGGGTGGTGCTCTCCGCGATCTGTGCGAGGGCGTCGACGGCCGGAGTGACGAGGAACTCCTCGACCTCGGGCGCGTCCACGACGTACACCTTGTGAGCGCCGTACCGGCCGAGGGTCTCGGCCGCGCTGTCCGCGCCGGAGCCGAGGAAGACGGCCGACGGTTCGCCCAACCGGCGGGCCAGGGTGAGGAGTTCGAGGGTCGGCTTGCGGACGGTGCCGTCCAGGTGATCGACGAGTACGAGGATCTCGGCCACGGTGCTGGGCTCCTTGGGGCGGTCAGGCGAACGTGTCGGTCGGACGAACGGGTCGGTCAGGCGAACTTCTTGGCGGTGAGGAACGCGGCCAGTCCGATGCCGCCCGTCCCGTCGTCGGAGACGAGTTCTCCCTTGGTGCGCGGCGGACGCCTGGTCGCGGTGTCCACCGCCGACCGCGCGGCCGTACGGCCGACCTGCCCGGCGTCGATCCCGAGGTCGGCGAGGCCGAGGGTCTCCAGGGGCTTCTTCTTCGCGGCCATGATCCCCTTGAAGGAGGGGTACCGGGCGTCGCCGGAACGGTCGGTCACCGACACGACGGCCGGCAGGCCGCTGTGGACCCGCACGGTCGCGGTGTGGCCCTCGCGCCGGCCGGTCACCGTGCCGTCCTCGACGGTCAGTTCCTCGATGTGGGTGACGGCCGGGACGCCGAGCCGTTCCGCGAGCAGCGCCGGTACGACGCCCGCGCCGCCGTCCGTCGACGCCATCCCGCACAGCACGAGATCGAAGCCGTGCCGTGCGATCGCCCCGGCCAGCACGAGCGAGGTGGCGAAGACGTCACTGCCCTCGATGTCCTCGTCGGCCACGTGCACCGCCGAGTCGCCGCCCATGGCGAGCGCCTTGCGCAGCGCGTCCTTCGCGTCGTCCGGGCCGACGGTGAGGTAGCAGATCTCCATGTCCGGGCCCGACTCAGCGATCCGCAGGGCCTGTTCGACCGCGTACTCGTCGAGTTCGGACAGCAGCGAGTCGACCGACGCGCGGTCGGTGGTGCCGTCCTCGGTGAAGGTGCGGTCCGCCGTGGCGTCGGGCACGTGCTTCACGCAGACAACGATCTTCACATCGCCCTCCCGGAGCTCTAATGAGTGCTAATAGTTAACTATATGAATCGAGCGAGCGTGAGACTTCCCCGAGATTCAGTCGAATTAGTTGACTGATTGCGCTGATAGCTGGAAGATCTGGGCAGCTGAGCCGCGAGGAGGCGTCATGGCCGGGGACAGGGACACCGCTGACAGGTACTTCGAGCCACAGGTGGAGACCATGGCCAGGGACCAGCTGCGGGCACGGCAGGAAGAACGGGTGGTGGAACTCGTCGAGTACGCCTACGCCAACTCCGCCTTCTACCAAGCGCTTTGGGACGAGCACGGGGTGCACCCGCGCGACGTCCGCACCCTGGACGACTTCCGGGCCCGCATCCCGTTCATCACCAAGGACATGGTCCGCGCCCACCGGGCCCGCACCGGCGACCCCTTCGGCGGACTGCTCTGCGTCCCGGCCGAGGAACTGACCTCCGTCTCCTCCAGCTCGGGCACCACCGGCGATCCGGAGTTCTTCGCCGAGATCTGGGAGGGCGCGCCGCCGCTGGTCACCGCGCAGGTGCGTGACCTGTGGGAACTCGGCCTCAGGCCCGGGGACCGGGTGCTGAGCCCGCCCGGCACCTTCCGCAACCTGATGGACGCCGGCTTCCAGGCGCTGGGCGCGGTGGTCATCGAGGTGGACACCTGGATGGGGAACATGCCCGAGGTCGTCGAGGCCCTGCGCACCTACCGCCCCGCCTACCTCCAGATGATGTATCCGCAGATGGTGGAGCTGGAGCACCTGGCCGGCACGACGGACCTCAAGGAGGCGTTCTCCTCCCTCAAGGGCGCCTCCTGCGCCGGCCAGCCCCTCAGCCGGAAGATGCGCGAGCGGATCCGCGAGGACTGGGGCATCGACGTCTACGAGTACACCAGCGCCGCCGACACCGGCACCGCCTGGGAGTGCCGCGAACACGACGGCTTCCACCTCTGGGAGGACACCGTCTTCGCGGAGTGCGTCGAGGTCGACGAGCACGGCTGGCGCGACGCGGCGGAGGGCGACCTCGGCGAACTGGTCGCCACCGATCTCGACAACCGGGCCGCGCCGCTGATCCGCTACCGCAGCGAGGACCTCGTCCGCCTCTCCCGCGACCGCTGTGGCTGCGGACGCACCCACGCCCGGATGTGGGTGGCCGGCCGACGCGGCGACGAGACCCTGGTCCAGGGGCGTTCCGTGGTCCTGCGCGACATCTGGCAGGCGGTCGAGGACCAGCCCGAGACCGTGGCGGGCGTCTTCCAGATCGTCCGCGCCGGACGCGAGGTCGACGAACTGCGCCTGCGCGTCGGCTACGACCCCCGTCTCACCGGCGACGTCGACGCCCTGGCCGGACGGCTGGGCGAGGCCGTGCGGGAGCGGACCGGCGTCAAGCCGGTGCTCGACATGCGCACCGAGGAGGACCTGTTGAAGACCATGACCAGCGTCGCCAAGTTCCCCCGGGTGGTGAAGAGTTGATGGCCCGCGCCGACACCCTCGCCCGGGCCCGCACCCTCGACCGGCCCGAACTCGCCTACCTCGTACGCTTCCCCACCGCCGACGGCATCCGGGACATGGAACTGACCTGGACGGAACTCGCCCGCGACACCGACTGGGTCACCGCCCGGTTCCGGGACCACGGACTCGCCGCCGGACAGCGGGCGTTGCTGACCACCTCCGGCTTCGAGGGCTTCTGGGGCCACGCGGTGATCGGCGCCCTGGGCACCCTGAAGGTGACCTACGGCATCGCCGAGGCGATGGGCTGGGACCACCGAAGGACCGCGGTCTTCCACCGCGAACTCGACCCGCACGCGGTCATCGGCCTGTCGGCCGAGACCCTGGAGGGGCTGGCCGGTGCGGCCGACGTCGGTGAGATGTTCCGGACGACGCCGGCCGTACTGGCCCGGCCCGCCGCCGTACCGGTGCTGCGCGGGGTGGGCGTGTCCGCCGCCCTGATCGCGACCGTGGGACCGGCCCTCGCGCTGGAGTGCCCCGAGCGCGGCGGCGCACACGTCAACGCGGCCGAGTGGCGGGTCGGCGCGCGGGACGGACAACTGTCCGTGGCAGCGGGGGAAGCGCGCACCTCGGAGCTTCCCGAGACCCCGCTCGGCATCGCCGGACGCGTACTCACCGGCCGCTGCGCCTGTGGCAGCGAGGACCCGCGGGTCCTCTTCGCCGAGGCCAACCAGTCACCGTCATCGAGGAGTTGAGGATGTCCGAAGGAGTGGTCGACGGCCGGGTCGTGGTCGTCACCGGCGCAGGCAACGGGATCGGCCGGGCACACGCCCTGGCGTTCGCCGCCCACGGCGCGAAGGTCGTCGTCAACGACCTGGGCGGCGGACGCGACGGCGGAGGCGCCTCGGCCGGGCCCGCCCAGACCGTGGTCGACGAGATCGTCGCGGCCGGCGGCGAGGCGGTGGCCAACACGGACGACATCTCCGCCTGGGACGGCGCCGGCCGACTCGTCCGGCAGGCTGTCGACACCTACGGCGGCCTGGACGTGCTGGTCAACAACGCCGGCATCCTGCGGGACCGGATGATCGTGTCGATGACCGAGCGGGACTGGGACAGCGTGATCGCCGTCCACCTCAAGGGCAGCTTCGCCACCCTGCACCACGCCGCCGCGTACTGGCGCGAGCGCGCCAAGTCCGGTCACGACAACGACGCCCGGGTGATCAACACGACCTCCCCGTCCGGCATCTTCGGCAACCCCGGCCAGTCCAACTACGGCTCGGCCAAGGCCGGCATCGCGAGCCTCACCGTCATCGCGGCCGCCGAACTCGCCCGCTACGGCGTGACGGTGAACGCCATCGCGCCCACCGCGCTCACCCGGCTGACCGAGGACATCGAGATGATGAGACAGGCCGCCGAGGCCCAGGACCTCACCCCCGAAGCCATCTCCCCGCTCGTGGTGTGGCTCGGCTCGGCCGCCTCGCGCGAGGTCACCGGCCGGGTCTTCGGCGTCGTCGGCAACCGCATCACGGTCCTGGAGGGCTGGGTCAACGGCCCCGGCGCGAGCGCGGAGTCGCGCTGGACGCCGGAGGAACTGACCTCGGTCGTCCCCAACCTGGTGGCCAAGGCGGCTCCGAACGCCGACGCCCTGGGCAACCGGAACGGGGCGTGAGGACATGACGACCACTCAAATACCAGTCGCCGAGGGCCTGTTCACCTGGCCACCGGACGAGAGCACACCGCTTCGGCTCATCGGCTCCGAGTGCACGGGCTGCGGACTGGTGAACTTCCCCGCCGCCTCGGACTGCGTCCGGTGCGCGAGCACGGAGTCCAAGGAACGGCTCCTGGCGGACCGCGGGACGCTCTGGACGTACACCACCCAGGACTTCCGCCCGCCGTCCCCGCCGTACGACGGCCCCGAGGCCTTCGAGCCGTACGCGGTCGGCTACATCGAACTCCCCGGCGAACTGCTGGTCGAGGCCCGCCTCACCGAACCCGACCCGGACAAGCTGCGGATCGGGCAGGAGATGCGGCTGACCCTCGTGCCCTACACCGTGCGGGACGACGGCACCGAGGTCATGACGTTCGCGTTCGGCCCCGACGAGGAGGAGACACCGTGACCGAGGCCGTCATCATCGGCGTGGGGCTCCACCCCTTCGGCCGGTTCCCGGGGAAGCCCGCACTGGACATGGGCGCGGACGCGGTACGGCTCGCGCTCGCCGACGCCGGCGTCAACTGGCCGCAGATCCAGGGCGGTTACATCGGCAGCTACGAGGTCGCCAACCCGGACGCGATCGTCGCCCGGCTCGGCCTGACCGGCGTACCCCTGCGTGGAGTGTTCAACGGCTGCGCCACGGCCGGTACGGCGGTTGCGCTGGCCGCCCGCGCCATCGAGACCGGAGAGCACGACCTGGCCATCGCGATCGGCCTGGACAAGCACCCGCGCGGCGCGTTCGCCGCCGACCCGTCCGTGGCCGGCATCCCCTCCTGGTACGGGCAGACCGGCCTCTTCCTCACCACGCACTTCTTCGGCATGAAGATCAACCGCTATATGCACGACCACGGCATCTCCCACGAGACCCTCGCGCGCGTCGCGGCCAAGAACTTCGGCAACGCGGTCCGGAACGAGAAGGCCTGGCGCCGAACTCCCTTGTCCGTGGGAGAGATTCTGGCCTCGCCCGTGCTCAACCACCCCCTCCGCCAGTACATGTACTGCGGCCCGGACGAAGGAGCGGCGGCCCTCGTGCTGTGCCGGGCCGACCAGGCCCACAAGTACACCGGGAAGCCCGTACGGATCCGGTCCACCGCCCTGCGCAGCCGCCGGCTCGGCGCCTTCGAGGTGCAGAGCCCGTCCTTCCCGGTCGGGGAGGTCGTCGCGAGCCCGACCGTGGACGCCTCGCGGGAGGCCTACGAGCGCGCGGGCATCGGCCCCGAGGACGTCGACGTCGCCCAACTCCAGGACACCGACGCCGGATCGGAGGTCATCCACATGGCCGAGAACGGCCTCTGCAAGGACGGTGAGCAGGAACGCCTCATCGCCGAGGGAGCCACCGAGATCGGCGGCAGACTCCCGGTCAACACCGACGGCGGACTCCTCGGCAACGGCGAACCGATCGGCGCGTCCGGACTGCGTCAGATCCACGAGATCGTCCTCCAGCTGCGCGGCACGGCGGGAGACCGGCAGATCCCCGGCACGCCACACGTCGGCTACACCCACCTGTACGGCGCGCCGGGCGTGTCGGCGGTCACGATCCTGAGCACCTGAGGGCAGAGCGGACATGGCAGACGACATGCAGGACTTCGCGGCCGAGGCGCGCGCCTTCCTCGACGCCCACGCGGCCAAGGCCCCCGACCGCACCGCCCTCGTCTGGGGCGAGGGCGACGACTCGATGGCGTACTTCAGCAGCCTCCCGCCCGAGGCGGAACGGGAGCACGTACAGCGGGCACGCGACTGGCAGCGCGTCCGCCACGAGAACGGCTTCGGCTGGATCACCGGCCCGGTGGAGTACGGCGGCCGGGGCCTGACCCCCGTCCACGACCTGCTCTACGACGCCGTCGAGTCCGAGTACGACGTCGCCGACACCGGCGTGCTCAGTGTGATCGGCCTCGGCATGATCGGACCGACGATCCTCGCCCACGCCCAACCGGCCGTCAAGGAAGGGTGGTTGACCGCGATGTACCGCGGGGACGCCATCGCCTGCCAACTGTTCAGCGAACCCGGCGCGGGCTCCGACCTGGCGAGCGTCGCCACCCGGGCGGTACGGGAGGGCGACGACTGGGTGCTGAACGGCCAGAAGGTGTGGACCTCGGTCGCCCAGCACAGCCAGATCGGCCTCGCCCTCACCCGCACGAACCCGGACGCGCCCAAGCACCGGGGGATCACGGCCTTCCTGGTCCCCATGGACGCCCCCGGCGTCGAGGTCAGGCCGCTGCGGCAGATGACCGGCGGCGCGGACTTCAACGAGGTCTTCCTCACCGACGTCCGCGTCCCCGACGACCACCGGCTCGGCGAGGTCGACGGCGGCTGGTCGGTCGCCCTGACCACTCTGATGAACGAGCGCGCGACCGTCGGCAGCGAGGGCGTGGGCCCGGTGGCCGCCGCGCTGTCCCCGGATCACCTCTCGGCCCTGATGCGCGCCACCTGGACCTGGGACGACCGCGCCCTGCGCGCCCGGCTCGCGGAACTCCTCGTGGACGCCCTCGCCACCCGGCACCTCAACACCCGCGCCCTGCGCACGCTGCGCGCCGGCGGCACACCGGGCCCCGAGATGTCCGTTTCGAAGCTGATGTACGGCCAGAACCTCACCCGCGCCGCACACTTCGTGTCCGACGTGCTCGGGCCCCGGATCATCGCCGACACCGGGCAGTGGGGCACGTACGCCTGGTCCGAACTCCTCCTCGCCACCCCGGCGTTGCGCATCCTCGGCGGCACCGAGGAGATCATGAAGAACATCCTCGCGGAACGCGTCCTCGGACTGCCCAAGGAGGTGCGGTCATGACCGCCGACGAGACCGGACTGCGCGAACTGCGCTCCTCTGTACGGGAGTTCCTGGAGGCGAAGTCGCCCGAGGAAGCCGTGCGCAAGCTCATGGAGAGCGAGCAGCGCTTCGACCCGGCGGTGTGGGCGCAGGCGGCCGAACAACTGCGGCTGCCGGGCCTGGTGATCCCGGAGGAGTACGGCGGTGACGGCTTCGGCCTCGTCGAACTCGGCGTCGTACTGGAGGAGATGGGCCGCGCCCTGCTGTGCGCCCCCTTCTTCGCGACCGTCGTGCTCGCGGCCCAGGCACTGCTCGCCTCCGGTGACCGGGAGGCCTGCGCACGTCACCTCCCCGGCATCGCGGCCGGCCGGACGACGGCCGCCCTCGCGGTGGCCGAGGACAGCGGATCCTGGGACCCCGCGCTGATCTCCGCACGGGCCGTGCCGGACGGGGACGGCGGCTGGAAGCTGAGCGGCCGTAAGTCCTTCGTCATCGACGGCACGACCGCCGACCTGCTCCTTGTCGTCGCCCGCACCGTCGCCGGCCCCTCGCTCTTCGCCGTGGACCGGGACGCCATGGGGCTGTCGGCCGTACCGATGGAGACCCTGGACGCGACCCGGGCGATGGCCCGGCTGACCTTCGACGCGGTGCCCGCGACGCTCGTCGGCACGGACGGGGCGGCCGGGCGCACCATGGCGAAGGTCCTGGACGTCGCGTCGGTCGCACTCGCCGCCGAGCAGTCGGGCGGGGCCCGCAGGTGCCTGGAGGCGAGCGCCGAACACGCCCGTACCCGGCACCAGTTCGGCCGGCCGATCGGCTCCTTCCAGGCGGTCAAGCACAAGTGCGCGGACATGCTCGTCCAGGTGGAACTGGCCGAGGCCGCCTCGCGGGAGGCGGCGCGACTGGCCGACGAGGGCTCCGCGGAGTTCCCCGTCGCCGCGGCCGTGGCGCACGCCTGCTGCTCACGGGCGTACATGTTCGCGGCCATGGAGAACATCCAGGTCCACGGCGGCATCGGCTTCACCTGGGAGCACCCGGCGCATCTGTACTTCCGGCGCGCCAAGTCCTCGCAACTGCTGTTCGGCGGGCCCGCCGTCTACCACGAGCGGCTGCTCGACCGGCTCGGGATCTGAGGAGACCACGAAGACGAGGAAGGCCCCGGGGCGGTGGCCCCGGGGCCTTCCTCGTCTTCGGTGCCGGTCAGCCCCGGGCCGCCTCGCCCAGCAGCGCCTTCGCGATGATGACCTGCTGGATCTGGCTCGTGCCCTCGTAGATGCGGAAGAGGCGGGCGTCGCGGTAGAAGCGCTCGACGGCCACCCCGCGCATGTAGCCCGCGCCGCCGTGGACCTGGACCGCGCGGTCCGCGACCCGCCACACCATCTCGCTGGCGAAGTACTTCGTGCAGGACGGACCGATCTTGGTGTCCGTACCGGCGTCGAACGCGCGGGCGGCTTCCAGGACCGTGGCGCGGCCGGCGTAGTAGTCGGTCATCGAGTCGGCGATCAGGCCCTGGACGAGCTGGAAGGAGCCGATGAGCTTCCCGGACTGGCGGCGGGTGCGGGCGTACTCCACGGACTCGTCGACCAGCCGCTCGGCCATGCCCACGCACAGGGACGAGATGTGCACGCGGCCGTGCGCGATGCAGCCCATCGCCGTGCCGAAGCCCCGGTTCAGCCCGGCCGCGCCGCCGACGAGGGCGGAGGCCGGTACGCGGACGTCGTCGAAGTACACGTCCGCGGTCCAGGCGCCGAACTGGCCCATCTTGTGGTCCTTGGGAGCCACGGTGAGGCCCGGGGTGCCGGCCGGGACCAGGAAGGTGGAGATGCCGCGGGTGCGCGGGGCGTCGGGGTCCGTGCGGGCGAAGACCATGAAGACGTCGGCGAGCGGGGCGTTGGTGATGTACCGCTTGGCTCCGTTGATCACCCAGTCGTCGCCGTCCAGGTGTGCCCTGGTGGTCAGGGTCGAGGGGTCGGAACCCGCCTCCGCCTCGGTGAGCGCGAACGACGCCAGGACGTCGCCCGAGGCGATCCTCGGCAGCCAGTCCGCCTTCTGCTCCTCGGTGCCGCCGACCATCAGGACGTGCCCGGCGATGCCGTTGTTGGTCCCGAACATCGAGCGCAGGGACGGCGTGGTGTACCCCAGCTCGAACATCAACTGGGCCTCCTCGTACATCGACAGCCCCAGCCCGCCGTACTCCTCGGGCAGCGCGAAGCCGAACAGGCCCATCTTCTTGGCCGCCTCGCGGATCTCCGCGGGCATCTCGTCCTTCTCGTCGATCTCCGCCTCCAGCGGTACGACGCGCTCGCGCACGAAGCGCCGGACCTCGGACAGCACCGCGCTGAAGTCAGCCGCGTCCATGTCGACTCCCTTGTAGCCCTAAGTGATCTCAGTCAGCTGTTTCTGTCTCGTCCGGCTTCCGCTCCGGCCGGTAGCACACGGCAAGCAGCGCTGCGGCGCTCGCCGTGCCGACCCCCAGGGCCAGCAACGCGGGCCCCGCGCCCGCGCGTTGGCGGCGCAGCACCCCGTCCAGCGAGTACCTGCCGGGGCCCAGTGCCGCCAGGGCGACGGCCGCGCCGCCCACGACACCGACGTACTCCCAGCCGCCCTTGAAGACGAAGAATCCCTTGCCCCGATGGTCTGTACGGGCCGCCACGGTCATCAGACCGACGGCCGCCGCCGCCGGGAGGGGGTTGGCCGCGCCCAGCGCGATGCCCACGCCGGCTGCCATCTCCGTCCCGGCCGCCATACGGGCGTGGACCTCGGCCGGGCGCAGTCCGAGCGACTCGAACCAGCCGGTCGTGCCCTTGAGCCCGCCCGGTCCCGCGACCTTGTTCCAGCCGTGCGCGAAGAGCATCGGGCCGAGCGTCGCGCGCAGGACGAGCGCGGCGACGTCGTGGCCCCGTGCCCTCACTGGCCGACTCCGGTGGCTCGTCCCGCGGGCGCGACACCGTACAACCGCGGTACGGCGTCCACGAGTTCGTCGTAGGTGAGCGCCTGTCCCGACTCGCTGGGGTGGACGCCGGCGACGGTCCAGCCCTGGAGCCGGTTCAGCCGGTTGCCCTCGATGCGCAGGACCTGGCCGGTCAGCCAGGCCGCGCTGTCGGAGGCCAGGTAGACGACGACGCCCGAGGCGTTGGCGGGGTCGCGCGGGTCGAAACCGTCGACGGCCCGCAGTGACTCACCGACGGACAGGCCGTCCGTCATCCGGGTGGCCGCGATCGGCGAGATGGCGTTCGCGGTGACACCGTACTTGCGCATCTCCAGGGCGGTGAGGACGGTGAGCCCGGCTATCCCGGCCTTCGCCGCACCGTAGTTGGACTGCCCCTGGTTCCCGAACAGGCCTGTCCCGGACGTCGTGTTGATGACGCGGCCGGTGACGCGTTCCCCCCGCTTCGACGCCTCGCGCCAGTACGCGCACGCGTGCCGGGTGAGCGCGAAGGTGCCCTTGAGATGGACCGCGATCACGGCGTCGAACTCGGCCTCGGTCATCGAGAACAGCATGCGGTCGCGCACGATCCCCGCGTTGTTCACGACGATGTCGAGGCGCCCGAACTCCGCGACCGTGTCCGCGACCAGGGTCTCGGTCGCCGCCCAGTCCGTCACCGACGCGTGGTTGGCGACCGCCTGCCCGCCGAGCTTGGTGATCTCGGCGACCACCTCGTCGGCGGGGGAGTCGCCGGTGCTCTCGCCGTGCACGCCGGAGCCGAGGTCGTTCACCACCACGGTCGCGCCGGCCTCGGCCAGCGCCAGGCAGTGTGCCCGGCCAAGACCGCGGCCACCGCCGGTCACGACGGCGACCTTGTCGTCGAGGATGCCCACCTGCTACCTCCCGGTTGTGTCGAGTTCGCGGAGTACGTCGTCGGTGTGCTCGCCGAGCGTCGGCGCACCGCTGCGTGGCTTGTCGTCAACACCCCAGAAACTGACGGGTGTCGCCACGGTCCGCAGTGGGGGCGCGTCACCCATGCCGGGTTGTTCGACGAACGCGCCGACCGCCTCGGCCTGCGGATCGGCCGACACCTCGGCCAGGGTCTGCACCGGCGCCCACCACACACCCTCGGCGTCGAACCGCTCCGCCCACTCGTCGAGTGGCCTGCTCGCGAACTCCTCGTCGAACACGGCGATCAACTCGCGTACGTGTGAACGTCGTTCCTTGCCGGTGGCGAACCGCTCGTCCGTCTCCAGGTCCTCCCGACCCAGCGCCTTGACGACGCCGGGCCAGTGCCGGTTGCCCTCCAGGCCGACCAGCCAGAACCAGCGGTCGTCGGCGGCCCGGTAGGAGTTGTAGAGCGGGGACTCGTGTTCGGTGCGGTGCCGGGTACGGCCGCGCCTGCCGAAGAAGTTCTGCAGGGCCAGGTCGTTCCCGTTGGCGTACGTGCCGGAGCGGAGCAGCGACACGTCCACCACGCCGCCCTCGCCCGTGCGTTCGCGGCGCAGCAGCGCGGCGAGCACGCCCGCCACCAGGTTCGCCGCGGCCGTACGGTCGCCAAGTCCCGGCCGGATTCCGGGCGGTGGCTCGCCGGCGGGGTTCAGCATGGCGGCGATGCCGGGCCGGGCCCAGAAGGCGGAGACGTCGTACCCCGCGCGGTCGCGCTCGGCGCCCGTCCAGCCGTAGCCGGTCAACGTGCCGACGACCAGGCGGGGATGGCGGGCGCGCAGCTCGTCCGGGGCCAGGCCCAGGCGTTCCAGCGCGCCGGGGCGGAGGTTGGTGACGAAGACGTCGGCGCGTTCCAACAGCCGTTCCAGTACGCCCTTTCCGTCCTCCGAGCGCAGGTCGAGGACGATCCCGCGCTTGCCGCGGTTGTCGGTCTCGAACGGGGGCGCGCTGTCGATGTCCTGGCCGACGTGCCGCAGCGTGTAGCGGTTGGGATCGCCGGTCGGCGCCTCCACCTTCACCACGTCCGCGCCCCAGTCCGCGAGCATGGTGGCCGCGGCCGGAGCCGCCACCCACATGCCCAGCTCGACGACCGAAATGCCTTCCAGTGGCCGCATGGCCCACCTCCCTGTCTCTCGGTACGCCCGCTACTTGCCCTGGAAGTCGCCGGGACGGCGCTCCCGGAAGGCCTTCAGTCCCTCGACCCGGTCGTCGGTGGAGAACAGCACCGAGACGGTCTCGCGCTCGTAGGAGATCGCCGCCTCCAGGTCCATCCCGAGGCCGTAGTCGATCAGCCGCTTGCCCGCCGCGAGGGCCAGCGGGGCCCCGGCCGTCAGCGCGGCGGCGAGCGCCTCGGCGACGCCCAACGCCTCTCCGGGCTCGGCGAGTTCGTTGACCAGTCCGAGCGCGTGCGCCCGTTCCGCGTCGATCGGTTCGCCGGTGAGGATCATCTGCTTGGCGATCGCGGGCGGGATCAGCCGCGGCAGCCGCTGTGTGCCGCCCGCGCCCGGCAGGACGCCGAGCTTCATCTCGGGCAGGCCGAGCCGCGCGCCCCGCTCCGCGACCCGCAGGTCACAGGCGAGCGCGAGTTCGAGACCGCCGCCGAAGGCGAACCCGTGGACGGCCGCGACCGAGGGCTTGGGGAAGTCCTCCAACAGCGCGTACGCGTCGGTCAGCCGCTGGACGAAGGAGTGGAACTGCCGGGGCGCGGTGAACGACTCGATCTCACCGATGTCGGCCCCGGCCGAGAAGGCCCGGCCCGCCCCTGCCACGACCAGGGCGCGCACGTCGTCGTTGTCGCGCAGCTCGCCCAGCGCCCGGGTGAGCCGGTCCACGGTCCCGGAGCCGATCGCGTTGAGCTGCCCCGGCCGGTCGAGGGTCAACACGGCGATCCGGTCCCGGAGTTCGACACGCAGCACGGTGTCCACCTCAGACCATCGTGAGTCCGCCGCTGACCGAGAGCGTCTGCCCGGTCATGTAGGCGGCGTCGTCGGACGCGAGGAAGGCCACCACACCGGCGATGTCGGCGGGCTGGGCGACGCGGCGCAGCGGGATCGCCCGCACGGTCGCGTCGTACATCTTCTGGCTGTACTCGGCGACCTGCCCGAGCAGCGCGGTGTCGGTGGGCCCCGGGCAGACGCTGTTCACGGTGATGCCGTGCCGGGCCACCTCGCGGGCCAGGGCCTTGCCGAAGGCGATGACACCGCCCTTCGTCGCGGAGTACACGACCTCGCCGGACGAGCCGACCCGGCCGGCGTCCGAGGCGATGTGGACGATCCGGCCGCCGCCCCGCTCGATCATCGGGTCGAGGACGGCCCGGGTCATCGTGATCGTCCCGCGCAGATTGACGGCGATGATCCGGTCCCAGGTCTCCTCGGGGCTGTCGACGAACCGGCCGATGACGTCCACGGCCGCGTTGTTCACCAGGACGTCCACCGGGCCGAGTTCGGCGGTCACCCGGTCCACGGCCGTGCGTACGGCCGCGCTGTCGGAGATGTCCGCGCCGACGCCCGTGGCCCGTACGCCGTACCGCTCCGCGAGCAGGCCCGCGACCTTGCCGGCCGCCTCGGCGTCCAGGTCGCAGACGGCGACCGCGGCCCCCTGGGCGGCGAGTCGGCCGGCGATCGCCTCGCCGATGCCGCGGCCCGCTCCGGTGACGAGTGCCACCTTGTCCCGTACGCTCACGCGCCCTCCCTCGCCCGGTTGCCGATACAGCGCTATCGTATAACTACTTCAGCTAAATAAGCGAGATGCCTGAGCGGAGTCGAGTATGCGCCGAACGATCTTCACCGAGGAGCACGAGCTGTTCCGGGAGACCGCCCGCTCCTACTACCTGCGGGAATGCGCTCCGTACGCCGAGCAGTGGGAGCGGGACGGACAGGTGAGCCGGGCCGCGTGGGCGGCGGCGGGCAAGGCCGGGCTCATCGGCTGGCAGTTCCCGGAGGAGTACGGCGGCCAGGGGATCTGGGACTTCCGCTACAACGCCGTCATGGCCGAGGAGATGGCGGCCACCAGCTCGGTCGGCATCGGGCTCGGGCTCCAGAACGACGTCATCCCGCCCTATCTGACGCACCTCACCACCCTTGAACAGAAGGCCCATTGGCTGCCCGGAGTGACGAGCGGCGAGACGATCTGCGCGCTCGCGCTGTCCGAGCCGGCCGCCGGATCCGACCTCAAGGCCATCCGCACCACCGCCCGCCGGGACGGTGACGAGTGGGTCATCGACGGCTCCAAGACCTTCATCACCAACGGCATCCTGGCCGACCTGGTGATCGTCGCCTGCAAGACCGACCCCGGCGCCGGGCACAGGGGAATCAGCCTGATCGTCGTCGAGCGGGACACGGAGGGCTTCGAGCGCGGGCGCAAGCTGGACAAGGTCGGGATGAAGGCGCAGGACACCGCCGAACTCTTCTTCCACGAGGTCCGCGTCCCCGCCGAGAACCTCATCGGGCAGGAGAACCGCGGTTTCTACCACATGATGGGCAACCTCCCGACCGAGCGCCTCGCCATCGCCGTCTCCTCGCTGGCGGCCGCCGAGCGGGCGTACGAGCTGGCGCTGGACTACGCCAGGACGCGGACGGCGTTCGGGCAGCCGATCGGGGAGTTCCAGGCCAACCGCTTCGCGCTCGCCGACATCAAGGCCAAGCTGGGCGCCGCCCGCGTCTACGTCGACGGCTGCATCATGGCGCTGTTCCAGGGGGAGTTGACGCCCGAGGAGGCCGCGGCGGCCAAGTACTGGACCTCGGAGACCGGCTGGCAGATCATCGACCGCTGCATGCAGCTGTTCGGCGGCTACGGCTACGTCAACGAGTACGAGATCGCCCGGATCTGGCGCGACAGCCGGGTGCAGCGGGTGTTCGGCGGGACCTCGGAGATCATGCAGGAGATCATCGGGCGCTCGCTGGGGCTGTGAGCCCGCACGGCCTCCCGGCGGGCTGTGAGCCCGCACAGCGATGCGTGCGCCACGCATTGACTACCTTGGATAAATAGGTTAGCTATTTAAGCTGGATGAAGGGTGCCGGTGTCGGCCGCGACCGACCGCCGCCTTCCGAACTTCCGAAGCCCTGGGAGCCAAGAGCATGCATTCCGCCCGCCGCCTGACGTTCGGCGACATCATCCGTGAGCACCGCAGGTCCTTCCCCGACGGCATCGCCCTCGTCGACGGCGAACTCCGCCTGACCTGGCCGCAGCTGGACGAACGCACCAACCGCCTCGCCCAGGCCCTCACGGCCGCCGGGGTCGGCCCCGGTGACCGCGTCCTGTGGCTGGGCCAGAACTCCTTCCGCATCTGGGAGCTGCTCGGCGCCGCCGCGAAGATCGGTGCCATGGTCTGTCCCGGCTACTGGCGCTGGGCCGCCCCCGAAATGGCGTTCGCCGTCGAGGACTTCGACCCCAAGGTCGTGGTCTGGCAGGACGAGGAGATCGGCGACACGGTCGGCAAGGCGCGGGCCGAACTGGGCAGCGACCACCGGGCGTTGTGGCTGCGGCACGACACCGAGGGCGCCGACTCCTACGAGGCCTTCCTGGCCTCGGGTTCGACCGAGGACCCGGCCGTCGACGTCGACCCGGACTCCGCGCTCCTGGTCATCTACACCGCGGCGATCTCCGGCCGCCAGTCCGGCTCGATGCTCTCGCACCGCAGCCTCCTCGCCATGGGAGCGAGCGCCGCCTGGATGGGGGACATCGGCACCGAGACCGCCTTCCTCGGCGCCGGACCGATGTTCCACATCGGCAACTACCAGTTCTGGGGCGTCCCGGCCTTCGTGCACGGCGGCAAGAACGTCGTCATCCGCCGGGTCGTCGCCGAGGAACTGCTCCCGCTGCTGGCGGCGGAGCGGTGCACGCACGCGTACCTGATGCCCCCGACGATCGCCCAACTCGTCGCCCTCAACAGGGAAGCGGGCCACGACCTCTCGCACCTGCGGGCCAGCGTCGCCGCCCCCCTGTGGCAGGGCACGGTCCCCACCGACACCAGCCGCTTCACCAGCAACGGCGGCGGCGAGGGCCGCGGCTACGGCCAGACCGAGGTGACCGGCTTCGCCGTGACCGGCGCCTACGGCGGCTCGGGCACCGGCAACGCGGGACGGCCAGGCCCCTTCACCGCCGTACGCGTCCTCGACAGCACCGGCACGGAGCGCGCGGTCGGCGAGGCGGGCGAGATCTGCGTCCGCGGCGACCTCGTGCACCTCGGCTACTGGAACCGGCCCGAGATCAACGAGGAGCGTTTCCGCTTCGGTTGGTGGCACACCACCGACCTAGGCCGGCGCGAACCGGACGGCACGATCAGCTTCCTCGGCACCACGACCCGCATGCTCAAGTCGGCGGCCGAGAACATCTTCCCGGCCGAGGTGGAGAACTGCGTCGAGTCGCACCCGGCGGTGAAGGAGGCCGCCGTGATCGGCGTCCCGAACGAGCGGTGGGCGCAGGACGTCAAAGCGGTCGTCGTCCTCCATCCGGACGCCGAACCGGTCACGGCCGCGGACGTCATCGAGCACTGCCGGGCCCGGATCGCCTCGTACAAGAAGCCGAAGACGGTGGAGTTCGTCGAGTCGCTGCCGCGCACCAAGGACTTCGGCAAGGACTACGAGGCGCTCGACGAACGCTTCGGCGGGGGCGGCTACCCCGGCGGCGACCAGCTCGGCGCGGGGCGGTGACGCCGTGACCGACCGCCAGCCCGTCGTCGTCGGCGTACACGCCACCGAACAGGCACTGTCCCTCCCGCACCGCGACGCGATGGGCCTCGCCCTCGAAGCGGTGCGCGGCGCGATCGAGGACGCCGGGCTGACCCCGGCGGACGTCGACGGCGCCCAGGTCGACTGGCCCGGTCCGGGTGGCGTACCCGGCGAGGGCAGCTCCTGGGCGCGGATGCTCGGTCGGGACCTGCGCTGGACCAGCGACTCCATGCTCGACAACGCCGGCTCGCGGGGCCTGCTGAAGGCGGCCGCGGCCGTACGGGCCGGGCTCGCCGACACCGTCGTGGTCGGCGGCTGCAAGCTGGTCTCGCGCGGTACGGGTCCCGTCGGCGCCGGGGTGCCGCTGGAGTTCGCCGACGTCTGGGGCAGCTACGTCGTCGCCCAGTTCGCGCTGGTGGCGGCCCGGCACATGCACGAGTACGGGACGACCTCCCAGCAACTCGCCGAGGTCGCCGCCACGATCCGCAACAACGGCAGCACCAACCCGGAGGCGATGATGTACGGCCGCGGCCCGTACACCGCCGACGACGTGCTCGCCTCCCGCATGGTGGCCACGCCGTTCCACCTGCTGGACTGCTGCATCGTCGGCGAGGGCGGTGCCGCCCTCGTGGTGACCACCGCCGAACGGGCCCGGGACCTGCCCCACCCGCCCGTCGCCGTGCTCGGCGGCGGCATGGAGTACCACCAGGCCGCGTACGCCAACCCCGCGTTGTACCGGGAGGTCGGCCAACTCGGCCGGGACGCGGCCGGCCGCGCGTACGCCATGGCGGGCATCGGCCCGCAGGACGTGGACGTCTTCTCCCTCTACGACCCCAACTCCTTCGAGATCATCCGGCAGTTGGAGATCCTCGGGCTGTGCGGCGAGGGCGAAGGAGGGCCGCTGGCGGCCGGCGGTGCCATCGCCGTCGGCGGCAAGCACCCCGTCAATCCCGACGGCGGCTGCCTGGCCTACGCGTGGAACGGAACCCAGCAGATGACCCTCAAAGTCGTCGAAGCCGTACGGCAGTTGCGCGGCACCGCGGTCCACCAGGTCGAGGGCGCGGAACTGGCGGTCGTCGGCAACGCGGGCTCCGGTGCGCAGCACTACGAGATGAGCGTGCTGGGGAGGATGCGATGAGCCGCCCCGTGCCCGTGCCCACCGCGCTGTCCCAGCCGTTCTGGGACGCGGCCCGCCGCGGTGACCTGGTCGTCCCGAACTGTCCGGCCTGCGGGCTGCGCTTCCTCGTGCCCGAACCCGCCTGCCCCGGCTGCATGTCGGCGGACTGGCGGTACGTGCCCAGCGCCGGCCGGGGCACTGTCTACTCGGTGACCGTGGTCCACCGCGCACCCGGGCCCGGCTTCGAGACGCCGTTCGCGCTGGCCGTGATCGACCTGGACGAGGGCGGCACCCTGCTGTCCCACGTCGACGCGGGAGACCCGGACGACGTCGTCATGGGCATGCGGGTGCGCGTGGACTTCCGGCCCCTCACCGACGAGATCACCCTGCCGTACTTCGGGCCGGTCCCAGGCGACTGAAGGAGATGGATGCCGTGGCGAACACGCCGGTGAGGGTCCCCAAGATGGCCGAGCTGGTGGCGGCACAGCTGCGCCGCAAGATCGTGCGCGGGGAACTGGCCGAGGGAGAGGCGCTGCCCGCCGAGACGGCCCTGATGGCGGAGTTCGCCGTCTCCCGGCCGACCCTGCGCGAGGCGTTCCGGGTACTGGAGTCGGAGTCGCTGATCAGCGTGCGCCGGGGCGCCCGGGGCGGGGCACGGGTGCAGGTCCCGGAGGGCACGGTCGCCGCCCGCTACGCGGGAGTTGTTCTTGAGTACCGCGGTACGACCCTCAAGGACGTCTACGACGCCCGTACGGTCATCGAGGCGCCGTGCGCCGGTCTGCTGGCCCAGCGCCGCACCGACCGGGATCTGGAGCGGCTGCGGGCCTCCGTCGCCGAGGCGGAGGGGCTCATGGACGACCCCTCCGCCTTCATCCGTGCCCACATGGAGTTCCACGCCCTCGTCGTCGAACTCGCGGGCAACGAGACGCTGAGCGTTCTCAACGGCATGGTCCGGCACATCATCGACCAGGCGAACTGGTCCCACGTCGACCTCGACGCCGGCAGCGCCGAGAACATCCGGGCCAACCGCCGCGGCTTCCGCGCCCACGGCGCGCTCGTCGAACTGGTCGCCGGGCGCCGCACCGAGGCCGCCGAGGAGCTGTGGCGCCTCCATCTCCAGGAGGCCGAGGACTATCTGCTGCAGAGCAGGTCCATGACGACGGTCCTGGACCTGCTCGGCTGACGAACCGTCAACTGCCGTGCAGCTCCTGCACGATCGGCTCCCACACCTCGGCGTCGATCTCGTACGCGGTGTAGAAGGACACCCGGTCGACCAGACTCCCGTAGCGGCGCCTGATCTCGCCCGCCACCCGATCCGGTTCCGCGACGACCGCGAAGGTGTGCAGGACCTCGTCGTCGACGAGGCCACCCATCGCCTCCCACTTGTCCTCGCGGGACGACTTCGACAGCGCGTTCAGCTCGTCGCCGAGTTCGCCCCAGCCGTGCAGTTCCAGGACGCCGCGATACGCGGGCGTGCTGCCGTAGAAGGCGATCTGGCGGCGGGTGCCGTCGATCGCGCGGGCGAGTTCCTCCTCGGTGCGGCCGGTCGCGGTGAGCAGGAGATGGGAGACGGAGAAGTCGTCGCGCGTGCGACCGGACCGTTCGAGGCCCGACTCGACGGTCGGGAGGGTGACTTCGCGCAGGTACCGCTCGGTGGTGAAGCCGTGTGCCAGGAGCCCGTCGGCGACCTCGCCCGCCACCCGGGTCATCGCCTCGCCGACCGCGGCCACGAAGACCTTGGGGGCGCCGCCGGGAGCGGGCGGGGGAGAGAAGAAGGGGGACATGAGCGTGTGCGTGTAGAAGTCGCCGCGGAAGTCGAGCTTCTCGCCCTCGTTCCAGGCGGCCCAGATCGCGTGCAGCGCGCTCACGTACTCCCGCATGCGGGCGGCGGGGCGGCTCCACGGCATCGAGAAACGCCGCTCGATGTGCGGTTTGATCTGACTGCCCAGGCCGAGCGAGAAGCGCCCGCCGGAGTAGGTCTGCAAGTCGTGTGCGGTGTAGGCGAGTTGCATGGGGGAGCGGGCGAACGCCACCGCGATCGCCGTGCCGACCTCCAGCCGGTCGGTGTGCTCGGCCGCGAGCAGCAGCGGCAGGAACGGGTCGTGTTTCGACTCCGAGGCCCACAGGCCGTCGTAGCCCGCCTTCTCGTGGTGCCGGGCCTCCTCCACAACCTCGGCGGTACCCCACACGCTCAGTTTTCCGTCGACCTTCATGCCGTTCCCTCCGCTGTGACCGCGTCCAGCCCGATGTGCCGCGCGAGCAGTTCGCGGTGGAACGCCGGGTCCCCGAACAGGAGTTGTGACGTCTTGGCCCGCTTCAGATACAGGTGGGCCGGGTGCTCCCAGGTGAAGCCGATGCCGCCGTGGACCTGGATGTTCTGTTCCGTCGCCTGCACGCAGGCGTCCGAGCAGAACGCCTTGGCCAGACTCGCCACCGCGGGCAGTCCCGGGTCCTCGCTCTCGGCGGCGAGCAGCGCGAAGTGCGCGGCGGCACGCGCCGATTCGACTTCGAGGAGGACGTCGGCGAGCAGGTGCTTCACGGCCTGGAAGGAGCCGATGGGCCGCCCGAACTGGTGCCGCACCTTGGCGTACTCCACCGCCATGTCCAGCGCGCGGGAGGCCACTCCGACCTGCTCGGCGGCGAGCGCCACCACGGCCCGGTCGAGCACCTGCGAGACGAGGTCCCAGCCGTCTCCGTGCGTACGCAGCCGGGTCGCCGGTACGTCGTCGTAGTCGAGCCGGGCCTGTCGGCGGGTCGGGTCCATCGTGGGCAGGGCGACACGGGTCAGTCCCGTCGCGTCGCCTTCCACGCAGAACACGCCGATCCCGTCCTCGGCTCTCGCCACGGTGAGGACGACATCGGCCGTGGCGCCGTCGAGGACGAACGTCTTGTATCCGGTGAGCAGCCAACACCCGCCAGATTCTCGGGCGTCGAGCCGGATTCCGGTCGCATCCCAGCGGGCGGAGTCCTCGGTCAGGGCCAGCGTCCCGACCAGTTCACCGGAGGCGTGCCCCGGCAGCAGACGCTTGCGGGCGTCCTCGTCGTCGCAGCGCAGCAGCGTGGTCGTCGCCAGTACGGCCGAGGAGAGGAAGGGCGTGCACACCAGCGCCCGTCCCAACTCCTCCATGACCACGCCCACTTCGACAGGACCGCACCCGGCACCGCCGTACTCCTCGGGGACGGCCAGCCCCTGGAGGCCGAGCTCCGTCCCCATCCGGCGCCACAGCGCCCGGTCGAAGCCCCCCGGCGTCTCCATCAGCCGCCGTGTCTCGGTCTCGGGCGAGGTGTCCGCGAGGAACGCCCGTACCGTGCGCCTTAGTTCCTCCTGCTCGTCACTGAACGCGAAGTCCATGCCGCTCAGCCCTCCGCACCGGCTCGGCGACGCGCGCGCGAGGCGATGATCTTCTCCACCGCGGCGATATGGCCCGGGTCGTGCATGCTGTCCCGCTCCGCGAGCAGCGCCGGCTCCAGTACGGCGGCCATGGCCTGCTCCAGATGCAGGTTCACCGCCCGCTTGGTGCCGCGCAGCGCCTGAGCGGGCAGGGCGGCCAGCCGTCCGGCCAGGTCCATGGCCTCGTCCAGGAGCTTGTCCTTCGGTACGACACGGTTGGCGAGGCCGAGCCGGACCGCCTCCTCGGCGCTCACCCGCTCGCCCAGGAACAGGAGTTCCTTCGCGCGGGTCAGACCGATGAGCAGCGGCAGGACGAGCGCGCCGCCGTCGCCCGCGACGAGACCGACCTGGACGTGCGGGTCCGCCACATAGGCGTCGTCCGCGATCAGCACCAGGTCGCTCAGCAGGGCCAGGCTGCAACCGAGGCCCACGGCGGGCCCGTTGACCGCCGCGATCACCGGCAACGGGCAGCGGACCAGGCCGGTGATGATCCGCCGGGCCTCGTCGACGTTCCGCTGCCGGAAGACGGGGTCGCGCTGGACCCGGGTCATGATGTCGAAGTTGCCGCCCGCGCTGAACGCCCTTCCCCGGCCGGTGAGCACGACCACCCGTGCCTCGGGGTCGTCGGCGACCGTGTCCCAGACCGACGCGAGGCCCGCGTGCAGCTCCTCGCTCATCGCGTTGAGCTGGTCCGGCCGGTTCAGCTCGATCAGCCGGACCGGCCCGACGGCCGTCACCACCAGATCCGTCATCTCCACCGCCATCATCCAGAGACAGTTTTCAGTAGGTCAGTAGAGTTGAATGCTATAACTAATTGAGCTTTATGAGAACCGGGTCGTGGCGTGACGAACCTGACGGAGGACGCGCATGTCGGAGCAGAGGTACGAGACCGTGCGGGCCGAGGTGGCGGACCGGATCCTCACCGTCACCCTCAACCGGCCCGAGAAGCTGAACGCCTTCAATCCGCAGATGATGAGCGACCTTCTCGACGTCCTGGACGCCGCCGACGCCGATGACGACGTACGGGTGATCGTCGTGACGGGCGCCGGGCGCGGGTTCTGTGCGGGGGCCGACGTCAGCTCCGGCGGGACGTCGTTCGACCATCGCCGGGCGGGGGCCTGGCACCGGGACACCGGTGGCCGGGTCGCGCTGCGGATCTTCTCCAGCACCAAGCCGGTCATCGCGGCGGTCAACGGCCCCGCGGCCGGTGTCGGGGCCAGCATGACCCTGCCCATGGACATCCGGCTGGCCTCGACCTCGGCGAAGTTCGGCTTCGTCTTCGCGCGCCGGGGCATCGTGCCGGAATCCGCGGCGAGCTGGTTCCTGCCCCGGGCCGTGGGGATGCAACGGGCCATGGAGTGGGTGGCCACCGGCCGCGTCTTCGGCCCCGACGAGGCCCTGTCGGCCGGGCTGGTCCGCTCCGTCCACCCGCCGGAGGACCTGCTGCCGGCGGCGTACGAACTCGCCCGTGAGATCGCCCGGAACACCTCGGCGATCTCGGTCGCCCTCTCCCGCCAGATGATGTGGCGGATGCTCGGCGAGCCGCACCCGATGGCCGCGCACCGCCTCGACTCGCGGATCATGAGCCAGATCGGCGGCGGCCCGGACCCCGTGGAGGGCGTCGAGTCCTTCCTCGCCAAGCGACCGCCCGAGTTCCCCGGCCGGGTCAGCAAGGACATGCCGGATGTCTACCCCTGGTGGCGGGAGGAGGAGTTCCGGCCCTTGGGGGAGTAGGCGTCACCGGAGCGGGGGACAACGCCGTCGCTTCCGGACTCCGTTGCGGGGACGGGCCGTTGGGCGTCTCGGCCGTATCCCGGGCCCAAGGTCCAGGGCGGCCTCCCCATCGGCTCGGCCGCCTCGGAAATGCCCCTCACGACCACGCCGGACCGCCACGGTTCCGAGCATGCCCGCCGTGTCGGGGCCCCTCTTCCGTCGTAGGCGTCAGGGCTTCGGGGTCACCCTGATCGCCGACCGGATCATGGCCGAAACCGTCCCCGGCCCGACCGCCCGCGACGGCCAGGAGATCATCGGCGCGGGCCGTGGCCACGGCCGCCGGGGTCACCGCGCGGCCGGAACCCACCCGGCAGGCCCGGCCGGGGACGGCCTCGTGGACGTGAGGCCGGGCGTGCACGGCGTCGCCGGCCTGCGGATCGTCGACCGCTCGGCCCTGGTCTCCCGCAACCTCAACCGACGATCATGGCTGTGGCCCGGCGGCCCGCCCACCCCGCCCCGGACGCGGGCCGATCCCACCCCGGCACTTTGACGGATCGATGAGATCTGTCCGAAACATTGTCGTCGTTTCCCTGAAGTGTTAGCGTCCGGACGGCGGGCATTCAGTTGAATGCGTTAGCTATTCCGCCCGGGACGGTGACCATGAGCGATGGTTTCCTGCATGAGTCTTTCCACGGTGTCGACTGGGGAGTCGCCACCGCGGACGCCATCGCGGCCCCACCGCCGCCCGCGCCGGAACGCGCGGGGCACTTCCGGCAGTGGACCGACGACATCCGGCAGCTGGTCGGCGTCACGCCCGACACGCACCGGATGGTCGCCGGCTGGCCGCTGCTCCAGCCCGACGGTCCCGGCAGCTGGGACCACGCGGCCCTGGACCGCTGCGACCGCGAACTCGACTCGCTGCTCGCCCTCGGCCTGCGCCCCTGTCTCACCCTGTTCGACCGGTCCCTGCCACCCTGGCTGGAGGACTCCGGGGGCTGGCTCGACCGCGACACCGCCGAGCACTTCGCCGCCTACGCCGCCGAGCTGGGCCGCCGCTACGGCGACCGCGTCACCCGGTGGATCACCTCGACCGACCTGGCCGGGCCCACCCTCGCCGACCACGTGGCCGGCATGTACACCCCGGGCCGGGGAATCGGCCGCGCCGGCCTGCCCGCGGTCCACCACATCCTGCTCGCCAACGGCCTCGCGACCCGCGCTCTCCGCGCCGCCGGCGTGAGTGGCCGGATCGGGACCACGGTCACCCTCGTCGGCGGCTACGCGGCCACCGAGGACCCCTTCGACCGGCTCGCCCTGGACCGCCTGCTGAGCTGGACCAACCGCCTCTTCCTCGACCCCCTGCTGCTCGGCGAGCACATGGTGACCGAGGACGACGTCTCACCGATCGAGGACACCGACTGCGTACGCCTCGGGGACCTGGACGTCATCGCCACCCCGCAGGACCTGCTCGGCATGTCCTGGCACACCCCGTTCCGCGTCACCGCACCGGAGAACCTCGCCCGCGCCCTGCCCGCCGACAAGTGCCAGAGCAGGCTCAACGAGGTCAACCGCCTCCTCGTGGGCCTTGGCTTCGCGGTCGTCCCCTTCGACGACGTGGAGACGACGGCGTACGGCTGGCCCATCCTCCCCGAGGGCCTGGCCGACGCCGTCGCGGACCTCCACGACCTCTACGGCGACCTGCTGCCGCCGCTGTCCATCGTCGACAACGGCATGGGTGACCTGGACCTCGTCGACGAGACCGGCCACAGCGACGACGCCCGGCGCATGGCCCTGCTCCGCGCCAGGCTCTCCTGGCTGGGCCGGGTGATCGAGCGCGGTGTGGACGTCTGCGGCTACGAGTACTGGTCGGTGCTCGACAACCTGGAGGCGAAGTTCCGCTACACCCGCCTCTACGCGATGGCCGTCCCCGACCACGAGCCCCCGCCGCGCCCGCCGATGCCCTCGGACTGGTTGCGGGCCGGAGCTTTCGCGGGCCCCGAGGCACCGGGTCCGGCGGCCGGGCTGACCCTGGTTCCGCCCGGCCCCCGGGATCAGCGGGTCGGAGCCTCGTAGTCCCGGCCCCGGATCAGCCGCACCGGCGTGTAGACGAGCACGTCCTCGTCCCGCTGGTTGCGTACGGTGATCCGGCTGGTCACCACGCCCCGGCCGGGCTTGCTCGACGGCCGGCAGTCGGTGGTCTCCACGACGGCGTACAGCGTGTCGCCGACATACACCGGGCCCCGCACGGTCAGTTCCATGTGGAGGAAGGCCAGGCCCGTGCCGTGCAGCACGTTCGTCTGGAGGACGAGTCCTTCGGCGACGCAGTACGTCAGCGCTCCCGGGACCAGCCGCCCGGTGTAGCCGCCGTCGGCCGCGTGCGAGGCGTCCCAGAAGAGCGGCTCGTTGAAGCCGCCCCAGGTGACGAAGTTGACCAGATCGGTCTCGGTGACCGTACGGCGGGCGGTACGGAAGACCTGCCCGACCGGCATCTCCTCGTAGGTCAACCCCCTTACCAGCGGGGGGATTTCGGTGGCGGTGGTGGGCTCGGCCGTCATCGCGTACTCCTCGTGCTGCTCGTGCGTCCGTGGGTCACAGGTCGATCGGGTGCTTGCCGCCGACGCCCTCGAAGTCGGGAGCGCGCTTCTCGCGGTGGGCGGCGAGTCCCTCGACGACCTCGTGCCCGCCGAACCCGAAGAACTCCAGCCCCAGCGAGGCCTCGAAGAGCGGCTGGGCCGTGCGGTACCAGTGGTTGAGGGACCGCTTGGTCCAGCTCAGCGCGCTGGCGGGTCCTGCGGCCAGCAGGGTCGCGACCCGCAGGCCCTCGGCGTGCACGTCCTCGTCGTCCACGCACTTCGACACCAGGCCGATCCGCTCGGCCTCCTCACCGGTCAGCGCTTCGCAGGTCAGCAGGTAGTACTTGGCCTTGGCCATCCCGCACAGCAGCGGCCAGCAGATCGCCGCGTGGTCACCGGCCGCCACCCCGAGCCGCGTGTGCCCGTCGACGATCTTCGCCCTGCGTCCGGCGATCGAGATGTCCGCCAGCATGCCGATGACCAGGCCCGCACCGACCGCCGGGCCGTGGATCGCGGAGACCACCGGCTTCGAGCAGTTGATCACCCCGTAGACCATGTCCCGTGCCTCCCGCATCACCCGGGCCCGCACGGTGTAGTCCTCGGTCATGGCCTCGATGGAGTCGAAGGTCCCGCCGGCCGAGAAGGCCTTGCCGGCTCCCTGGACGAGCACCGCGCGGGTCTCCTCGTCGCGGTCGACGACCGGCCAGACGTCGGCCAGCTCACCGTGCATGCGCGGATCGACGGCGTTGAGGTTCGGCGCGTCGAGCACGATGCGCAGCACACCGGGCGCGGGCCGCTCGAAGGTCAGGCTCGTGAACGGGGCGTAGGGATCGGTCACGTCGCGCTCCTGGTGTAATCGGTGCGGATACTATAATTATCTAACTGTATCGAGAGGCGGGCGGCAAGCGTCCGGCACACGGGCGCACCGAGGACGGGAAGCTCGGCATGGATCTCACCTTCAGCGAGGAACAGGACGAACTGCGTACGGTCGTACGGTCGTTCCTCACCCGGCACGCCACCGAGGCCGACGTGCGCAGGCTGGCCGCCGACCCGCACGGACACGACCCGTGGAGCTGGCGGCGGATGGCCACGGAGATCGGACTCCAGGGACTCGCCGTACCGGAGGAGTACGGCGGCTTCGGCTTCGGCTACGTCGACCTCGGCGTCGTCTTCGAGGAGACGGGCCGCGCCCTGCTGTGCGCCCCGTACTTCGCCACCGTCGCCCTGGCCGCCGAGGCGCTGCTGCGCTGCGACGACGAGGCCGCCCGCGCCGAACTCCTCCCGGGCATCGCCGCCGGCGAGACCGTGGCCACGCTCGCCCTCACCGAGGACAGCGGGCGCTGGGACGAGCCGGGCATCCACCTCACCGCCCGCGAGGAAGCGGGCGGTTGGCGGCTCACGGGCGTGAAGACCTACGTCCCCGACGGCCACCTCGCCGACCTGCTCCTGGTCGCCGCCCGCACCCCCGCCGGCATCAGCCTCTTCGCGGTCCAGGCCGCCGACGCCCCGGGCCTCACCCGCACCCCCCTCCCCACCCTCGACCAGACCCGCAAACAGGCCCGCATCACCTTCACGGACACCCCTGCTCGCCTGCTGGGCACCGACGGCGAGGCCTGGCCCGCGATCGAACGCACCCTCGCCACGGCGGCCGTCCTCCTGGCCGCCGAACAGGTCGGGGGAGCCGCCGCAGCCCTGGACGCGTCGGTCGCGTACGCCAGGATCCGCGAGCAGTACGGCCGCCCCATCGGCTCCTTCCAGGGCATCAAGCACAAGTGCGCCGACATGCTCGTCGAGATCGAGTCCGCCCGCTCGGCCGCGTACGCCGGACTGTGGGCCCTGGACGCAGGCGACGAGACGGAGATCGCCGTCGCCGCGGCCCTCGCCCAGGCCTTCTGCTCGGAGGCCTTCACCAAGGTCGCCGGCGACACCATCCAGGTCCACGGCGGCATCGGCTTCACCTGGGAGCACCCCGCGCACCTCTACCTCAAGCGCGCCAAGAGCTCCGAGGTGCTGCTCGGCACACCCGCGTACCACCGGGAGCTGCTCGCCGCCCGGCTCGGCATCTGACACCCAGGAGAGGCAGACATGGAAGTGGACTTCGGGCCCGCCGTACGCGACTTCCGCGACGAACTGCGGGACTGGTTCGCGGACCACCTCGTGGGGGAGTTCGCGGAGCACCGGGGCGTGGGCGGCCCCACCGACGGTGCGGCCTGGGACGTACGCCTCGCCTGGGACCGCGAGCTGTCGGCCGGGAACTGGCTGGGCGTGGGCTGGCCGAAGGAGTACGGCGGACGCGGCCTCGGACTCCTGGAGGAGATCGTCTTCGAGTACGAGTACGCCCGCGCCGACGCTCCCTACCGCGCCACCGTCAACGCCCTCGACCTGCTCGGCCCGATGCTCCTCGCGATGGGCGACGAAGCGCAGAAGAAGCGCTTCCTGCCCCCGATCCTCGCCGTCGAGGAACTGTGGGGACAGGGCTTCAGCGAACCCGGCGCGGGCTCCGACCTGGCCTCCGTCCGCACCCGCGCCGAGCGAGACGGCGACCAGTGGGTGGTCAACGGGCAGAAGGTGTGGACGTCGTTCGGCATCCACGCCGACTGGCTCTACGTCCTCACCCGCACCGACCCCGACTCCCGTCGCCACAAAGGCTTGACGCTGCTGCTCCTCCCCACCGGCCAGCCCGGCGTGGAGATCCGGCCCATCCGCAACCTCGCCGGCCAGGACGAGTTCGCCGAGGTCTTCCTCTCCGACGCCCGCACCGGCGCGGACATGGCCGTAGGAGAGGTCGGTCAGGGCTGGCGCACCGCGATGGCCACGCTCGGCATCGAACGCGGCACCACCCTGCTGCCCCAGCAACTCGGCTTCGAACGGGAGGCCGAGGCACTGATCGACCTGGCCCGCGCACGCGGCGCGCTCGACGACCCCATGCTGCGCCGCCGGATCGTGGACGCCTGGATCTCCGTGCGCATCATGCGGACCACCAACCTGCGCACCCTCGCCGAACTGACCGCGGGCCGCACACCGGGCGCCCAGGCCACCACCGCGAAGCTCTACGCCTCGACCCGCCATCAGCAACTCGGTCACCTGGCCATGGAGTTGGCCGGACCCGCCGGACAGATCGTCGGCGAGGACTACGAACTCGACACCCGGCAGCGCTCGTTCCTGCTCTCCCTCGCGGAGACGATCTACGGCGGTTCGAGCGAGATCCAGCGCAACATCATCGGGGAGCAGCTCCTCGGTCTGCCGAAGGAGCCGCGGCCATGACCTCGATCGAGGACCGTCTCGACCGCGTCGAGTCGCATCAGGCCATCCAGCAACTACCCATCCGCTACGCCCTGGCCGTGGACTCCCGCGACCTCGACGCATGGGTGGGCTGCTTCCGCCCCGACGTGGACATGGGGCGGCACGGCCGCGGACGACAGGTCCTGCGGCAGCACATCGAGCCGCTCGTGCGCGGATTCCGCCGGTCGGTGCACCACATCTGCGGCCACCGCGTCGAGTTCACCGGCCGCGACACCGCGACCGGCGCGGTCTACTGCCGCGCCGAGCACGAGGTCGGGGACCGGTGGATCGTGATGGCGATCTGCTACTTCGACGACTACGCGCGCGTGGACGGCGACTGGTACTTCTCCCGGCGCCGCGAACAGCACTGGTACGCGGCCGACGTGACCGACCGCCCCCAGGCAGTCGGGTTCAACGGCTGGGAGGGCGCGGGAGAACCGGCGCTCCCCGACGCCTTCCCCTCATGGACGACCTTCTGGAAGGAGACGTGATGGCACGGTTGTCAGGCAGGACGGCGCTGGTCACCGGCGGAGGGCAGGGCGTGGGTCGCGGCATCGCGCTCGCGCTGGCGGCCGAGGGTGCGGCCGTGGTCATCACCGGCCGCACCGAGACCAAGCTGAAGGACACCGCCGGGGAGATCGCCGAACGCGGCGGGCAGGCGTACACCGTGGTCGGTGACGTGGGCGAGCGGGACGACGTCGACCGGATGGTGGCCGAGACGGTACGCGAGTTCGGTGGGCTCGACGTGCTCGTCAACAACGCCCAGTCGTCGGTGCAGCGACGGCTGGAGAAGACGTCGTACGACGATGTCGAACTCACCTATCGCAGCGGGCCGTTGGCCGTCTTCCACGCCATGCAGGCGGCCCTGCCCCACCTGAAGGAGAGTCGCGGAAGCGTCGTGAACCTCGGTTCCTCGGCGGCGGTGCAGGGCGAGGCGACCTTCGCGGCGTACGCCATGGCGAAGGAGGCGATCCGTGGGCTGAGCCGGGTCGCCGCGCGGGAGTGGGGGCGGTACGGGATCCGGGTGAACGTCGTCTGCCCGGCCGCGCTCAGCCCGGCGGCGGAGGACTATCTGGCCGCACATCCGCAGAAGGCGGAGGAACTCGCCCGCGAGATCCCGCTGGGCCGGCTCGGCGCCCCGGAGGCGGACATCGGCCGGGCGGTGGCCGCGCTGGTGAGCGACGACATGGCCTATCTGACCGGCGCGACGCTGATGTTGGAGGGCGGCCGGACCCTGATCGGGTGACGTCCCCAACTGCGTTGCCCGGAGCGGATGATGACGCGGCCGGCTGGGGTCTGGCCACCGATTCCGGTGTGGGGTCGGTGGAAGTCGTACCAGTCCAGCCGGTCGGCCGGTCACTGTCCCCGTGTCCTCACGGACGAACGCGGATGATCGTCTTTCCCTTGCGTCGCTCGGTCGGATTGAGGGCGGCGACGGCATCGTCGAGGGGCGAGACGTCGTCGATGTTCGTCCGCAGCCGTCCGTCCCGCACCCGCCGCACGATCTCACCCAGTCCGGCACGATCGGCCTCGACGACGAAGTCCACCGCCAGGCCGTCGGCGGGCCGCGCCTCGACCGGGCCGACGACGGACACCAGCGTTCCCCCGGCCCTGACCAGGTCGGCGGACCGCTTCTGAATGCCGCCACCGATGACATCGAAGACCAGATCGACGCCGCCGACGTCTTCCAGCGCGTCGTTCTCGAGGTCGACGAACTCGTGCGCGCCGAAGTCGAGCGCCTTCGCACGGTCCCCGGCGCGTCCGGTGCCGATGACGTGGGCGCCGGCCTCACGTGCGAGCTGGGTCACCATCGTCCCGACCGCCCCGGCAGCGCCATGGGCGAGGACGGTCTGGCCGGCCTGGAGGCGGCCGTGCTGGAACAGCCCCTGCCACGCGGTCAGCCCTGAGATCGGCAGGGACGCGCCCACCGTGAAGTCGACGTCGCCGGGAAGCGGGGCGAGGTTGCGTGCTTCGATCGCCACGTACTCGGCCAGGGTGCCGTCACGGTGCCAGTCCGCGAGGCCGAACACCCGCTGCCCGACCGACAGCCCCGTCGTGCCGTAGCCGAGGGCGGCGACCACTCCGGCCAGTTCGTGGCCGGGGATCGACGGTGCCCTGTCACGGCCGGCGCGATCGGTCCAGGTCGACGGCCACTCCATCTCGGTCGGCACGAATCCCGACGCGTGAATCCGGACGACGACATCGTTGATCGCCGCCTGCGGCTCGGGCCGCTCCACCAGGGTCATCCCGGCCGTTCCCGCGGCCTGGTCCGTCACCACGATCGCTTTCATGGGAGTCACTTCCTCGATCATCTGTCTCTTCGGTGGAAATCTCGCAGGGAGGGAAAGCCTGTTCGACTATGCACGCGTCGTCATGTCTTCGACCCTAGGAGCGAAGTAGCCCAGGATTGTGGTCCATTTCCATGGCAAATCCTTGGGCCACTCTGGGGTTCAGCCACCTCATGAGACGTCACACCTAAACGACACCCCGCGCGCGCAGTCCCGCGAGCTGATCCTCCGTCACCCCGGCCAGCCCGCACAGGACTTCGGTGGTGTGCTCGCCCAGCGCGGGCGGCGGGGCGTAGCCCTCCACCGGGGTCGCCGTGAGCCGTATCGGATTCGCGAGCAGCGGCAGCCGGCCCGACACCGGATCGTCGACCTCGACCAGCATCCCCCGGTGCCTGATCTGGGGATCGGCGAAGACCTCGGGCATCTCGTTGAACGGGCCCGCCGGCACGTCGTGCTCGTCCAGAAGGGCCAGCCACTCGTCCCGGGTCCGGGTCCGCATGACGCCTTCGAGGACCGGCAGGATCTCCTCCCGGTGGGTGATCCGGGCGGAGGTCGTGGCGAAGCGGGGGTCCTGGAGCAGGTCGGTGCGGTCGGCCGCCGTACAGAACGCGGCGAACTGCTTGTCGTTGCCCGCGACGAGGAAGAGCGGCTTGTCCGCGCAGTGGAAGGCCTGGGAGGGGATTCCGCCGTAGCCGCCGTTGCCGCGCCGGCGCGGGGCCTCGCCGGAGACCAGGTAGTTCATCGCGAAGTGGGACAGCGAGGCCAGCCCGCAGTCCAGCAGGGAGAGGTCGACGAACTGGCCCTCGCCGGTGGCGTCCCGGTGCCGCAGCGCCGCCAGGACGGCCGTCGAGGCGTACAGGCCGGTGAGGATGTCGACCATGCTGACGCCGACCTTCATCGGCTCGTCGGGGTGGCCGGAGACGCTCATCATCCCGGACATGGCCTGGAAGATGCCGTCGTAGCCGGGGCGTTCGGCATACGGGCCGGTCTGGCCGAAGCCGGTGACCGAGAGGTAGACCAGACGCGGGTTGAGTGCCAGCAGGCTCTCGTGGTCGAGGCCGTACTTCGCCAGCGTCCCCGCGCGGAAGTTCTCCACCAGGACGTCCGAGCGGGCGGCGAGCGAACGGATCAACTCCTGCCCCTCGGCGGTGGCGTGATTGACCGTCACGGACCGCTTGTTGCGGTTGCAGGAGAGGTAGAAGGCCGCGGTGTCCGTGCCGGGGGCGAACGGCGGACCGTACGTCCGTGAGTCGTCGCCGGTGCCGGGCCGCTCGACCTTGATGACCTCCGCGCCGAGGTCGGCCAGCATCTGGGTGGCCAGGGGTGCCGCGAGGACGCGGGACAGGTCGAGGACGCGGATCCCGGCCAGGGCGGTCGACGGCATCGAGGTCTCCCTCTGTTCACAGGCATCGAATGAGTTATATAAATAATACATCTGGCGCCCGGACTGGGCCCTGTGTGATTGCTTCAACTATCCAATTCATGTAACTATATGGATCGGCTGACCGGCCGAGACCGGAGGGCGTGCGGATGACCGTCGCGGCGAGACCCCTCACCGACCAGGAACAGCGCGAACGCCGCGAGTGGTTCCGGGCCCGCTGGGAGCGCGGCGTCGCGTTCAACCGCCTCTGTCGGCTGCGCATGGTCCGCTGGGACCCCGACGGCGTCGAGGTCGTCCTTCCCTACGCCGAGCAACTCACCGCCCACGAAGGCGTGTTCCACGGCGGAGTGCTCTCCGCGCTCATCGACACCGCGGGCGCGGGAGCCGTGATCGCCGGGCACGACTTCCAGAAGGGGAGCCGGCTCAGCACCGTCTCGATGTCGGTGCAGTACCTCGCGCCCGCCCGCGGCCGGGAGGCCGTCGCCTACGCGCGCTGCGTCCGCCGGGGCCGCCGGCTGCACTTCGCCGACGTCGACGTGATGACCGACGGGATCGTCTGCGCCCGGGGGCAGGTGGTGGTGACGATCTCCGGCGAGCGAGCGGGCGTCGGCGAACCCATCCAGCCCGTCCAGCCCATCGACGCCATCGAACCGCTGACCGAGGAGTGACGCGATGCCCGACGAACCCGACCGGGACCTGGTGCTGTACGAGGTCGACGAGGACGGCGTCGCCACCGTCACCCTCAACCGGCCCGAGCGCAAGAACGCCTGGAGCCTCCCCATGGAGCGCCGCTTCTTCGCCCTCCTGGACGAGGCCGCCACCGACCCCGCCGTCCGCGTCGTGATCATCACCGGCGCAGGCCGCGCGTTCTGCCCCGGCATGGACGTCCAGCGCCTGGAGCAGAACGCGCAGCCCGGCCAGTCCCTCAACCTCCAGGCCCGCGTGCCCATGTACAGCAGGCGGAACATGCCCAAGCCCCTCATCGCGGCCGTCAACGGCGCCTGCGCGGGCATCGGCCTCGTCCAGGCCCTGATCTGCGACGTACGCTTCGCCGCCCGAGGCGCCCGCTTCACCACCGCCTTCACCCGCCGCGGCCTCGCCGGCGAGTACAACCTCCCGCACGTGCTGCCGCGCGTCGTCGGACTGGAGAACGCCCTCGACCTCCTCCTGTCCGGCCGCGTCTTCGACGCCGACGAGGCGAAGCAACTCGGCCTCGTCAGCCGGGTCGTGGAGCCCGAGGACCTGCTCGACGCCGCCCGCGCCTACGCCCGCGACATCGCCCGCAACTGCTCACCGCGCGCCATGGCCGTCGTACGCCATCAGGTCTACGGCGACCTCGACCGGCCCTTCACCGAAGCGCTCGCCCGTTCGTACTCCGCCATGGAGTTCTTCGCGGGCTCGCCGGACTTCCGTGAAGGAGTGGCCAGCTTCGTGGAGAAACGGGAGCCCAAGTTCGAGGGACTGCCCCCGGACTTCGACCCGGACGAGGCCACCCGCGACGCGTTCCTGCCGTACTGACAGACGCGTTCCTGCCGTACTGACCGAGGAGAAGGAAGATGACAGGGCAGCCGTTCCCCGTCGAGGCCGGGCACATCCTGATGTTCGCCCGGGCCATCGGCGACGAGAACCCGGACTACGCCGGCGAGAGCGCGCTCGCTCCGCCCACCTTCACCATGGCGAGCGCCCATCACGATCCCGACTACCGGCTGCGGCCCAAGCCGGGCGAGGAGTGGTTCGGGTCCGGCACCGGACCCGGCGTGATGCCCGAAGGCGGCGGCGGGCTGCACGCCGAGCAGCACTTCGAGTACCACCGGCCGGTGCGCGCGGGGGAGACCCTGTACGCCACCACCGTCACCGGGCGCGGCTGGGAGAAGCAGGGCCGCACCGGCCGGCTGCTGTTCAGCGAGCGCATCACCGAGTACCGGGACGCCGACGGCGAACCGGTCGTCAGCGCCCGCACCGTGGCCGTCGTACCCGAGGGCCCCGCGACCAGGAAGGACGCCCGATGAGCCTGAGCGTCGACGACGTCAAGGTCGGTGAGACCCGCGAGAGCGTGCTGGTCGACGACCTGAAGCGCACCCGGATCGTCCAATACGCGGGCGCGTCCGGCGACTTCAACCCGCTGCACACCGACGAGCGGTTCGCCTCCGAGGTCGCGGGCTACCCCGGCGTCTTCGCCCACGGGATGCTCACGATGGGCATGACGGGACGCGTCCTGACCGACTGGGTCGGCGTCGAGGCGCTGCTGACCTTCGGGGTGCGCTTCAAGGCCCAGGTGTGGCCCGGCGACACCCTGACCGCCATGGCGACCGTCGAGTCGGTCGAGGACACGCCGGACGGCCCGGTCGCCCACTTCTCGCTCCGTACCGTCACCCAGGACGGCGCCGAGGTGGTCACCGGAACCGCGACGGCCCTCCTGGAGCCCTGAACCGGTGGGCGCCGAGCAGGAGTTGACCTGGACGGCGACGGTCGTCGCCGCCTACGACCACTCCCGTCCGGCCGTCCGGTTCGGGGACCTCACCTGGACCGGACGCGAACTCCTCGACCGGGCGGCCGGCGCCGCCGACTGGCTGGACACCCTCGGCCTCGACCCCGGCGCCCCGGTACCCGCCCTCGCCGCCACCTCGGCCGACGCCCTCGCGCTCGTCATCGGCGGCGCCGGATCCGGTCACCCGCTCGCCCCGCTCGGCGTCCGGATGACGCCGTACGAGATCGCGGCCGTGGTTGAGGCATCCGGGGCTCAACTCCTCATCGCGCAGACCGAGTTCGCCGAACTCGGCGAACAGGTCGCCCGGCTGTCCGGCCGCCGGGCCGTCGTCGTCCCCGAACTCCGGCCGAGCACAAGGCCGTTGGCCGCCGAGCCGGACGACCTCGCCGCCGTCCTGCACACCTCCGGCACGACAGGCCTCCCCAAACCCGTCCGCATGACCCAGCGCCGCCTGGCCGCCCGCGCCCGCGTCAACGGCCGCCTCTGCACGCTCGATCCGGACAGTTTCTACGGGGGCAGCGCCCCCTTCCACCACATCGCCGGCCTCGGCAACATCGCCGTCGCCCTCGCGGCGGGCGCGCTGATCACCGGCCTGCCCCGCTTCACCGTCGAGGGCTGGGCCCTGCTGCGCGAACTCGGTGCCACGCACACCAGCATGGTCCCGGCGATGCTGGAGACCCTGCTGGCGGCCGGCCAGGCGCACCACGAGACGCTGCGGGTCCTCCAGTACGGCGGCGCACCCGTCCGCCCCGGCACCCTGCGCCGGACGTACGAGGCGATGCCCGGCGTCCGCATGCTCAACATGTTCGGGCAGACCGAGGGCTCGCCCATCAGCGTGCTCACCCCCGAGGACCACCGGGAGGCGATCGCCGGACGCACCGACCTGCTGCGGTCCGTGGGACGGCCCGCCCCCGGGGTCGAGCTGAGGGTGCGGGACACCGGACCGGACGGCATCGGCGAGATCCACGCCCGCGCCGACCACCTCTTCCGGATCGACGCCGAAGGCTGGCTGCACAGCGGTGACTTGGGCCGCGTGGCCGAGGACGGCTACCTCTACCTGTACGGCCGGGGCACCGACATGATCATCCGGGGCGGCGAGAACGTCCACCCGCTGGAGGTCGAGACCGTCCTGGCCGCGCACCCCGGCGTCACGGACGTGGCCGTCACGGGCGCACCCGACGAACGGCTCGGCCAGACCGTCGTCGCCTTCGTCGTACCGGCCGACCCCGAGGCCCCGCCCGAACCCGCCTCGCTCAGGGCGCACTCCCGGGCTCGGCTGTCCGGGTTCAAGGTCCCCGTCCGCTGGTGGTTCGTGGACGACCTGCCGCGCAACGCCAACGGCAAGGTCGTACGGCGTCTGCTGCGCGAGCCCGGCCAAGGAGGAGCACATGGCTGACCACTCCGTCGTCGACCCGGAGAGCGTGGGGGTGGACCCGCACCGGCTGGACGTCCTGCTGCGCCGGATCCGGCTGGAGGTCGAGCACGGGCCGCTGCCGTCCGCGCAGGTCGCCGTCGCCCGCGGCGGTCGCCTGGTGGCCTTCGAGACCTGGGGGGACGCCGGCCCGGACACCAGGTACGTCCTGCAGTCCGTCGGCCGGTCGATCGTCGCCGGTGTCGTGTGGAAGCTGCTGGGCGAGGGACTCCTGCACCTGGACGAGCAAGTCGCCGCGATCATCCCGGAGTTCGCGCCGAACGGGAAGGAGGCGGTGACCGTCGAGCAGGTGCTCACGCACACCGCCGGCTTCCCCTTCGCGCCCCTCGGATATCCGAAGATGCTGGACCGCGAGCAACGGCTCGCCGCCTTCGGGCGCTGGCGGCTCGACACCCCGCCCGGCACCCGCTTCCAGTTCCATCTCACGGCCGCCGCCTGGCTGATCGCCGAGATCGTCGAGCGGCGCACGGGGCTGCCCTTCGCCGACTACCTCCACGAGCGGATCACCCGGCCGCTGGGCCTCACTTCGATCGACCTCGGCGTCCCGGTCGACCGACAGCCCGGCACCGTCGCCCCGATGACCGCCACCGACCGCACCGACGAGGCCCAGCAACCCGACCCCTGGGGACCCTGGTACCTCGCCGACCCCCGCGTCCTGGCGGCCGGTGAACCCAGCCACGCCCTGGTCGCCACCGCCGCCGACGTGGCCCTCTACTTCCAGGCACTGGAGCACTCGGGCCTGTGGAAGCCGGAGGCGGTGACGGAGGGCACCCGGATCCGGCTGACCCAACTTCCGTACGGGGAGCAGATCTACGGGGGCGGCGGCAGCCGGCGGACCAGCATGGGCCTGTTCGTGACGGTGGCCGGTCCGGACGCCGGCAGCCAACTCCCGTCCACCGGCTCGCCGTCGCTCTTCGGCAGCGCGGGAGCCGCCTACCAACTCGGCTTCATGGACCCGGAGTCGGGTCTGTCCTTCGCCTGTCTGAGCAACGGCTACCCCCTGGCCGGCTACGACCACTCCCGGCGGGGCACGGCGCTGCTCACCGACATCGCGAACCTCGCGGCCGACCTCGTCTGAGCCACCGTCGAACGGGAACGGGCCCGGTACCGAAATCGGTACCGGGCCCGTCCTGTTGGAGCGTCATGTGCTCAACGGCTGATCAGCTGCTGGGCGTTGTTGTACATGATGTCGTCCTGGACCGACTCGTCCAGCTCGGCGAGGAGCTTGCGGTAGTCGGCCGGGTTGGCGATGCCCTCCGCGTGCGGGAAGTCCGAGCCCATCACGATCGACTCGTGGTAGCCGAGCCGCTTGACCAGGCTCGGGATGTCGTCCTCCGGATAGGGCACCACACGGATGTGCTTGCGGAACACCTGACTGGGGCGCTCCGCCAACTGCCCGCCGATCCAGGGGCCGTTGCGGCCCATGCCGCGGCTCTTGTCCATGTGCCGGACGAAGTGGGGCACCCACTCGGCGCCGAACTCCGAGACGAGGACATTGATGTCGGGGAAGCGCCCGAAGAGGTTGTCGAAGATCAGCGCGGACAGCGTCTCCTCGATCGGGCGCTGGCCGTAGGTGTTCATCCACTGCCAGGCCGACATCCGGAAGTGGATCGGGCTCGCGTCGTGACCCCAGGCCGGGGCGACGTTCGAGTTGTAGTAGAACTCGCTGATGTGGTAGCAGACGCTGGCCTTGGCCTCGTTGACCAGTTTCCAGAACGGGTCGAAGTACGGGTCGCCCGGTGAGCGGCCGTACTGCGGCCCGGTCGGCAGCATGATGAACCGGGCGCCCTTGTCCAGGACGTACTCCAGTTCCTTGACCGCGCTGTCCAGGTCGCGCAGCGACAGCAGCGCGGGGGAGTAGATGCGGTCCTGGTGGTTGAAGCCCCACACCTCGTTCATATAGCGGTTGAACGAGTGGTAGTTGGCGTACAGCGGCTCGACGCCCTGTACGTACTCCTCGGCGACCAGTGCCCAGCCGCCCGGGTAGATGATCGTCTGGTCCAGGCCCTGCTCGTCCATGACGCGCAGCCGGGCCTCGCGGTTCTGGTACGACTCGTGCATCGGCTCGAACTGGTACGTCTCGTCGGGGTTGCCCGAGGCCATCGCCTTGAGCATCTCCTTGAGCGAGCCGGGCCGGTAGACCTGCCCGAACTCCGGTTCCAGGCAGACCACGATCCGGTCCCCGGCGAGGATGACCTCACGGCCGTCCGGGAGCGTCACCGGGGCCACTGCCTGGCCGAGGAACTCCTTCGGGAGGTAGCGGGTGAAGGAGTCCCGTTCCTCGTACATGTGCTGGTCGCAGTCGAAGATTCGCTTGCGCTGTTCGGCCATGGCCGTCGCCTCCGGACCCCAGATCTATTCAGTACGCCTCCTATAATTATCTAACTATTTCGGAGACGCAAGGGGTGAGGGTGAGAACGGCTCGGTGATCCTCGATCCGCCCGGTCAGTCGATGAGTTCGAGCACCGTCTTGGGGCCGGCCCCGTTCACCACGTCGTCGGCGCCGCTGATGTGGCGCTGCCACAGCTTCTCGGCCTCGTCCGCCTTGCCGGACTCGATCAGGCCGACCAGGCGCACATGGGCCCGGTGCCCCTTCAGGGCCTGCGCCTTCTGGGTCGCGGCGTCGGTGGCGGCCGCGGTGTACGAGGCGTTGGCCCGGTCGATGATGTTGCGCAGCATGCCGCACAGGAGGATCAGCGTCTGGTTGCCGGTCAGCTCGACCAGTAGCGCATGGAAGGTGTCCTGGGCGTCGACCAGGCTCAGCGGGTCGTCCAGGACGGTCTTCTCGGCCGCCACCGCGGCACGCAGTCGCTTGATGTCGTCCGGCGTGTGCTTGGCGGCCAGTTGGCGCACGCACGGCGGCTCGATGACGGCCGCCGCGCGGTAGACGTCGCCCAGGGTGGCGCCGCGGTACTCGAGGATCAGGCCGGCGAAGCGGGCCGCGACATCGGAGTCCGGCGCGCTCACCCGGGCACCGCCGTGCGCACCGCGCCGCACCGTGATCAGCGACTCCGACTCCAGGACGCGGAACGCCTCGCGCAGCGTCGGCCGCGAGATGCCGAACTGCTCCATCAGCCCCGACTCCGGCGGCAGGGCGTCACCCGGCTTCAGCTCGCCCCGCACGATCTGGCGGCGCAGCTCCGCGGCGACCAGCTCGGCGGTCTTTGGGACACGCACCTGACGTCCGACGCGGGCACGCGTGGGGACGGGCACGATCGGCGTTTCTGCGCGGGCTGCCTCGGCCACGGCGGGCTCCTCCATATAGCAAAATGAATCGTCTTAGTGCATCGAGGGTACCAGGTCAAGGTCCGGACGATCTTTCCTCGGCGGGGTCCGATCTGGTGCCCGGGCCATGGTTGGGTATATAGATGATTCATCTAGCTATAAAGCCAACGCGGGCTCTGGGAGTGACCTCGATGAACGAGCATGTGGCCCCGGTGATCCTCAGTGAGCTGACCGGCGACGGGGTCATGCTGCTCACCCTGAACCGGCCCGAACGGCACAACGCCTGGACGCTGGAGATGGAGCTGCTCTACAACGAGCTGTTCGACCGCGCCGAGGCGGACCCGGCGGTACGGGCCGTCGTCCTCACCGGCGCGGGACGCAGCTTCTGCCCCGGCATGGACATGAGCGTGCTGGACGGCGCGTCCTCCGGCGCACGCCCGTGGCCGACCGACCGGCTGCCACCGCGCACCCGGCCCATGTCGTTCCCCAAGCCCCTGGTGGCCGCCGTCAACGGCGCCTGCGCCGGCATCGGCTTCAACCAGGCGCTCATGTGCGACGTACGGTTCGCCGTGCCGGGCGCCAAGTTCGCCGCCGCGTTCAGCGCGCGCGGCCTGGTGGCCGAGGACGGCGTCTCGTGGCTCCTGCCCCGGCTCGTCGGCTACGGCAACGCGAGCGACCTGCTGCTGTCCTCACGCCGGATCACCGGAGCGGAGGCGCATGCGATGGGCCTGGTCAACCGTCTCGTCGAGCCGGAGGAACTGCTCCCGGCGGCCCTCGCGTACGCGACGGAACTCGCCCGCTCGGCCAGCCCGTACGCGATGTCCCTCATCAAGCGGCAGCTCGCCGACGACCAGGCGAGAAGCTTCACCGAGAGCCGCGACACCGCCGCCGCGCTGCTGGCCACGGCGAAACGCGCCCCGGACTACCGCGAGGGCGTGCGCAGCTTCATCGAACGCCGACAACCGGAGTTCGCCGGGCTGGGCGAGAACGCGCCGGAGCCGGCGGAGGCCTCGTCGTGAGCCGCGCCGAACTCCCGCTGCACCGCCGGACCATCACCGTCACCGCCCACCAGGAACCCGGCGGCGAGGAGATCTCGGTCGAGGCGGAACTGCGGGACGAGCGGCCGTGGGCCGAGCCGGCGATCGCCGACATCCACCGGATGGTGCTGGCGGTGCGGGTCCGTCTCGCGGACATGACCATCGTGGCCGCCGACGCGGACATGCTGACGTTCCCGCACGCCGAATGCCCGTTCATCACCCCGGTCTTCGACAGCCTGGTCGGCCTCTGCGTCGCCGCCGGATACAACCGGGCGATCCAGGAGCGGTTCCGCGGCGTCCTGGGCTGCTCCCACCTCTACGAACTGGCCCGGGTGCTCGGCCCCGCCGTGGTGCAGGCGGCCATGTCGGCCAACGCGCGCCGCCGCGACGCCGGCGAGCCCGCGAACGGCCCGCGCGCCACGGCCGGGGTACTGAACAGCTGCCACATCTGGGCACCGGACGGCGTGGGCCTGCGCAAGCTCGACGCGGGCTGGCGCCCGGGGACCGGGCCGCGACCGGTCCCCGAACTCGACGCCTTCGAGGGGCCTACGGGTTCGTGAGCCTCGGCTCGCGCGGCAGCCCCAGTACCTTCTCCGCGAGGATGTTCCGCTGCACCTGCGAGGTGCCCGCGTAGATCGTCCCGGAGCGGGCGATCAGGTACGTCGTCGACCAGGACGCCGAGGAGTTCGCGGCGCCGGGGTCGTCCGTGCGGTAGGTGCGCAACGGCGGCCGTCCGACCGGCACTTGAGCGTGCAGGCCCATGATGTCCATCGCCAGATCGGTGACCTTGGTGTGGTACTCGCTCCAGTACAGCTTGGCGATCGACGACTCGGGACCCGGCTCCGCGCCCTTGAGCCAGCCGGTGAGGATCCGGTAGCCGAGATAGCGCATGATCTCGACCTTCGACCAGCACCAGGCGATCCGCTGCCGGATGACCGGATCCTGGTCCCTGCCGTACAGGCGGGCCAGTTCCACCAGGCGTTCCACCTCGGCCCGGAACAGGATCGGGTTGGTGGCCGCCTCCTCACCGCGCTCCACGCCCAACAGGCTCTGGGCGACGGTCCAGCCGTTGTCGACGCCGCCCACGACGAGGTCGGCGCGGGTGCGGGCGCCGTTGAAGAAGACCTCGTTGAAGTGGAGTTGGCCGCTCATCATGCGGAACGGCCGGACCTCGACGCCGGGTTGGTCCAGCGGGACGAGGAGGAAAGAGATGCCGCGGTGCTTGGGGGCGGTACGGTCCGTGCGGGCCAGGACGAAGATCCAGTCGCTGTGGTGGGCGCCGGACGTCCACACCTTCTGCCCGTCGATCACCCACTCGTCGCCGTCGCGGACGGCACGCGTCGTCAGCGAGGCCAGGTCCGAGCCCGCGTCGGGCTCCGAGTACCCCTGGCACCAGGTGTCCTCGCCGCTGAGGATCCGCGGCAGGAAGTGGCTCCGCTGCTCGTCCGTGCCCCAGCGCAGCAGCGTGTTCGCCAGCATCTTCACGCCGAAGGTGTCCTGCGGCAGCCCGAACGGCACGCCGGCCAGGGCCAGTTCCTCCATCAGGACCACCTGGTGGAGCTTGGACAGGCCACGGCCGCCGTACCGCTCGGGCCAGGTGAGGGAGAGGCAGCGGTGCTCGGCGAGCAGGCGCCGCCAGTCCCGGGCGAAGGACCAGGCGGCCTCCTCGTCGAGGGCGCCGATGCCCTGCCAGTCCGGCGGCAGCGCCTCGGCGAGGAACTCTTTGACCTCGCTGCGGAACGTCTCGGTCTCCGCGGGATAGCTGATGTCCACCCGTGTGCTCTCCTCGCCCGGCCTCGCTCGCCCAGCCGATCGCTGTATTGATTGTTTCAGCATAATAGGTTATCTATTTAGAAGGAATAGTGGGGGACGGCGTCGAGCCAAGGGCGGGCTGACATGGGACTGCTGGACGGCCGCAACGCGGTGATCACCGGCGGCGCACAGGGCATCGGCTTCGAGATCGCCGGCGTGCTCGGCGCCGCGGGCGCGTCCGTCGTCCTCGGCGACATCAACGAGGACGCCGCGGCGGAAGCCGCCGAACGCCTCGCCAAGAACGGGGTGGCCGCCACCTCGCTGCGCTGCGACGTCACCGACGAGGACGAGGTCGCCGCCCTGGTCGCCCACTGCGCCGAGACCTTCGGACCCGTAGGCGTCATGGTCAACAACGCCGGGATCACCCGCGACGCGACCCTGCGCAAGATGGCCCTGTCCGACTTCCGGGCGGTCGTCGACGTCCACCTGACCGGCGCCTGGAACGGCACGCGGTACGCCGCCGAGGCGATGCGCGCGCACGGACACGGCGGCAGCATCGTCAACATCTCGTCGATCGCCGGCAAGGTCGGCAACTTCGGCCAGACGAACTACAGCGCCGCCAAGGCCGGACTCGTCGGCCTGACCAAGGCCTCCGCCAAGGAACTCGCCAAGGCCGGCATCCGCGTCAACGCCGTACAGCCGGGCCTGATCCGCACCGCGATGACCGAGGCGATGCCGCCGGCCGCGTGGGACGCGAAGCTCGCCGAGATTCCCCTGGGACGCGCGGGCGAACCCGCCGAGGTCGCCCAGGTCGTTCTCTTCCTCGCCTCCGACATGGCGAGCTACGTCACCGGAGCCGTGGTCGAGGTGACCGGCGGCCGGTACATGTGACCCCTCATGAAAGGCATGGCCGATGCCCGCCCTCCTGCGTGACGCGGTGATCTGCGAACCCGTGCGTACCCCCGTCGGTGGCTACGGAGGCGTCTTCCGCGACGTGCCGGCGACCGAGCTGGCCGCCGCCGTCGTGCGCGCCGTACTGGACCGCACCGGCATCCCGCCCGCCGCCGTCGACGACGTGCTGCTGGGTCAGTGCTACCCCAACGGCGAGGCCCCGGCCATCGGCCGCGTGGCCGCACTGGACGCGGGCCTGCCGGTCGAGGTGCCGGGACTCCAGATCGACCGCCGCTGCGGTTCCGGACTCCAGGCGATCATCACGGCGGCGATGCAGGTGCAGACCGGCGCGAGCGACCTCGTGCTGGCCGGCGGCGTCGAGTCGATGAGCCAGGCCGAGTTCTACACCACCGGCGTCCGCTTCGGCGTACGCGGCGCGGGCACCACCCTGCACGACCGGCTGGCCCGCGGCCGGGTCACCTCCGGGGGCGTCAACCACCCTGTTCCCGGCGGGATGTTGGAGACCGCCGAGAACCTGCGACGCGCGTACGCGATCCCCCGCGAGGAGCAGGACCGACTGGCCCTGCGTTCCCACGAGAAGGCGGTCGCCGCCCAGCGCGAGGGCCGGTTCGCCGAGGAGATCGTGCCCGTCACCGTGCGGACCAGGAAGGGCGAGACGGTCGTCGACAGCGACGAACACCCGCGCCCCGACTCGACGTTGGAGAAACTCGCGAGCCTGCGTGCCGTATTGGGACGGCAGGACACGGAGGCGACCGTCACCGCCGGGAACGCCAGCGGACAGAACGACGGCGCCGCCCTCTGCGTCGTCACCCACCCCGAGCGCGCCGCCGAACTCGGCCTGCGCCCCCTGGCCCGCCTCGTCTCCTGGGCCGTCGTGGGTGTACCGCCGGAGACGATGGGCATCGGCCCGGTTCCCGCCACGGCCAAGGCACTTGACCGCGCGGGACTGAAACTCGCCGACATCGACCTGATCGAACTCAACGAGGCCTTCGCCGCCCAGGTGCTCGCCTGCACCCGCGAATGGGCCCTGACCGAGGCCGACTTCGAGCGGTTCAACGTCAACGGCTCCGGCATCTCGCTCGGCCATCCGGTCGGCGCCACCGGCGGCCGCATCCTCGCCACCCTGCTCCGCGAACTCGACCGCCGCCAGGCCCGGTTCGGCCTGGAGACCATGTGCCTCGGCGGCGGCCAGGGCCTGGCCGCCGTCTTCGAACGGACGCCCGCAATCGACGCCAATGGAGGACGCTGATGGCCGGACTGATCGCATACGGCGCCTACGTGCCGTACCACCGCCTCGCCCGCGCCGACATCGCAGCCACCCTCGGGACGGCCCCGTCCCGGGGCACGCGCGCGGTCGCGGGCTACGACGAGGACACCACCTCGATGGCCGTGGAGGCGGCCCGGTCCGCGCTGGCCAGGGACGGACTGCGCACCCGCATCGGCCAGTTGTTCCTCGCCACCGCCGCGCCCGCCTACCTCGACAAGACGAACGCGACCGCCGTCCACGCGGCGCTCGGCCTCGACCCGCATGTGCTCGCCGTCGACATGGCGGGCTCCGTCCGCTCCGGCCTCGGTGCGCTGGTCACCGCCGCGCGCTCCGCGGTGCCGACCCTGGCGCTCCTGTCCGACCTGCGCACCGGCCTGCCCGGCGGCGGCGACGAGGCCGCGGGCGGCGACGGCGCGGCGGCGTTCGCCTTCGGCGGCCACCGCAACGGTGCCCCCGTGCTCGCGGAACTGCTCGCCCACGACACGGTCAGCGACGAGATCCTCGACCGCTGGCGGCTGCCCGGCGCGCCCGCCTCCCGCGTCTGGGAGGAGCGCTTCGCCGAGGACATCTACGCGTCCCTCGCGGACAAGGCGCTGAGCGCGGCCCTCGACCAGGCGGGCCTGGAGCGCGGCGCCATCGACCACCTCATCGTCTCCGGCCTGCACGCGCGCGCGTGCGCGACGGTGCGTCGTACCTCAGGCGTACGTCCCGAGGCGGCGACCGCGGACCTCACCGCGGCGATCGGCAACGCCGGTACCGCCCAGCCCGGCCTGCTCCTCGCCGACGTCCTCGACCGGGCCGAACCCGGCCGGATCATCGCGCTCGTCGTGCTCGGCGACGGCGCCGGAGTCCTGCTCCTGCGGACCACCGACGCCCTCCCCGCGCACCGCGCGGCCCGCCCGGTCGCCGCGCAGATCGCCGCGGGCGGCGCCCCCATGCCGTACGCCACCTACCTCTCCTGGCGCGGCCTGCTCGACCGTGAGCCGCCCCGCCGCCCGGATCCCGAGCCGCCCTACGCGCCGCCCGCGCACCGCCGCACCAGCTGGAAGTACGGCTTCGTCGCCTCCCGTTGCGAGAAGTGCGGGACCCGGCATATGCCGCCGGACCGGGTGTGCGTGTCCTGCCGGAGCGTCGACGCGATGACCGACGAGCCGATGGAACAGGTGCGGGGCACCGTCGCCACGTTCACCGTGGACCGGCTGGCCCACACACCGAGCCCGCCGATGCTCGTCGTGGTCGTCGACTACGACGGCGGAGGCAGGTTCCGCTGCCAGCTCACCGACGCCACCGAGGCCGACGCCGTCATCGGTGCCCGGGTCGAGATGACCTTCCGGCGCACGGTCACCGCCGCCGGCGTCCACAACTACTTCTGGAAGGCCCGGCCGCTACGCACCGGCGAGACCGAGGGGACAGGCGCATGAGCTCGCACGGAATCCGGGACCGGGTCGCGATCGTCGGCATGGGGTGCACGCCCTTCGGCGAGCACTGGACGCGCTCGGCGGACGACCTGCTGGTCGACGCGGTGGGCGAGGCGGTCACCTCGGCCGGCATCACCCTCGACGACATCGACGCGTTCTGGCTCGGCACCCAGGCGTCCGGAGTCTCCGGACTGACCCTCAGCCGCCCGCTGCACCTGCCGTACAAGCCGGTGACCCGCCTGGAGAACATGTGCGCGACCGGCTCCGAGGCGCTGCGCAACGCCTGTTACGCGGTGGCGTCCGGCGCGTACGACGTGGCGATGGCGGTCGGTGTGGAGAAGCTGAAGGACTCCGGCATGTCCGGGCTCTCGGGTACCACGATGCCGGGCGCGGGCGACGACAGCCGCGGTGAGATCACCGCCCCGGCGAACTTCTCCCTCCTCGCCCCCGCGTATGCCGCCAAGTACGGCCTGGCGGAAGAGGAGTTGAAGGACGTCATCACCCGCATCGCCTGGAAGAACCACGTGAACGGCGCCCGCAACCCCCGCGCCCAGTACCGCAAGGAGGTGCCGCTGGAGCGCATCCGGTCGGCGCCGATCGTCGCGGGCATGCTGGGCGTGTTCGACTGCTCGGGGGTCTCCGACGGATCGGCGGCGGCGATCGTCGTACGCGCCGAGGACGCCTACAGGTACACGGACAAGCCGATCTTCGTGAAGGCCCTGTCCTTCGTCGCGGGACCGGCCGACGGACTCCTGGACCCCGACTACGACTTCACCACCTTCCCCGAGGTCGTCTTCTCGGCCCAGGAGGCCTACCGGCAGGCGGGCATCACCGACCCGCGCGCCGAACTCGCGCTCGCCGAGGTCCACGACTGCTTCACACCGACGGAGTTGGTGCTGATGGAGGACCTGGGCTTCTCCGAGCGAGGACAGGCGTGGAAGGACGTCACCAGCGGTGCCTTCGACCTCGACGGCTCACTGCCGGTCAACCCGGACGGCGGCCTGAAGGCCTTCGGCCACCCCATCGGCGCCTCCGGGCTGCGCATGATGTTCGAGGCCTGGCTCCAACTGCGCGGCGAGGCGCCGCCCGAGCGCACCGTCAGGTCCCTGGCGGAGGGCCGCTCGCTCGCCCTCACCCACAACCTCGGCGGCGGACCCGGCGAATGCGTCTCCTTCGTCTCCGTCGTCGGCAGCGAACTCACCGACTGAGAAAGGTGGTTGAGTCATGGGACGACTCGACGACAAGATCGCGATCGTGACCGGAGCCGCGTCCGGCATCGGTGCCGCCACCGCCCGCCGCGTGGCGGCCGAGGGCGCCCACACGGTCGTGGCCGATCTGAACCTCGACGGAGCCAAGGCGGTCACGGAGGAGATCCGGGCCGCCGGCGGTTCCGCCACGGCGGTCCCGGTCGACCTGGGCGACATCGACTCCGTACGGGCCATGGTGGCCACGGCAGTTGAGACCTACGGCGGCCTCGACGTCCTGCACAACAACGCGGCCGCCACCCATCTGGCGGCCCGCCAGGACCTCGCCGTCCTGGAGGCGGACCCGGCGGTCTGGGACGACACGATGCGGATCAACCTGCGCGGCACCATGGTCGCGATCCAGGCCGCCGTCCCGCACATGATCGCCCGCGGCGCCGGCTCGATCATCAACACCTCGTCCGGCTCCGGTCTCGCGGGCGACCTGCGCAATCCCGCGTACGGCGCCTCGAAGGCCGCCCTCATCAACCTCACGCAGTACGTCGCCACCCAGTACGGCAAGCAGGGCGTGCGCTGCAACGCCATCGCCCCGGGGTTCATCGTCACCCCGGCCAGCGCCGGTTCGGCGCACGGGGCGATCCGGGAGAAGATGCTGCGGCATCACCTGACCCCGCGCCTCGGGCGGCCCGAGGACGTCGCGTCGGCGGTCGTCTTCCTCGCCTCCGACGAGTCCGCCTTCGTCACCGGGCACACCCTGCGCGTGGACGGCGGTCTGCTGTCCCATCAGCCGTACGTGGCGGACCTGCGGGACGCCTGACCCACCGTCAGGACGACGTCTCCGGCTCCAGGTCGCCCAGGTAGGCCGCCCGGACCGCCGGATCGCGGCGCACCTCGTCCGGGGTGCCGGCGCAGATCCGGCGGCCGAAGTCCAGCACCACGACCTGGTCGCAGACGCTCATCACCATGTCGACGTCGTGCTCGACGAGCAGCACCCCCATGCCCCAGTCCTCGGCGAGCCGGCGCACCAGCTGGGCCAGCTCCCGTGTCTCGTCGTCGGACAGCCCCGCCGCCGGTTCGTCCAGCAGCAGCACCGACGGCGAGGTGGCCACCGCCCGCGCGATCGCCAGCAACCGCCGCTCGCCGTACGACAGGTCGCCCACCGGCCGGTCCAGACTGTCCTGGAGTCCGAACTCCCGTACCGCGACGAGTACTTGGGTGGGCAGCGGGCGGCTGCCCGGACGGACCAGGTCGGTGAGCCAGGTCCACCGGCCCGGCCGCTCGCAGGCGGCGTAGAGGTTGTCCAGCACCGTCATGTCCTCGAACAGCTCCAGCGACTGGAAGGACCGGCTCAGCCCGGCCCCGGCCCGACGGTGCACCGGTACCCGGGTCACGTCCCGCTCGCCGAGGCGGACGCTGCCGGACGCGGTCCGGGTGAAGCCGGTGACGGCGTCGATCGCGGAGGTCTTGCCTGCGCCGTTGGGGCCGATGAGACCCACCACCCGGCCCGGCTCGACGTCCAGCGAGAGCCCGTCGACGGCGACGACACCGCCGTAGCGGACGGTGAGGTCGCGCACGTGCAGGGGGAGGGGCGCGGCGCGGGGGACGTCCGGCAGGGGAGCCGTCTCCTCCTCGGGTACGACGGCGGCGCGCTGCGGGCGCAGCTTTCGCTCAACTTTCCTCGCCTGCCTGCCGAGTTCCCTCCCGATGCCGTCCTGGTTGCCCACCAGGGTCAGCACCAGGATGATCCCGCCGATCAGCGGCATCCACTCGCTCAGCCCCGGCAGTACCAGGTCCCCGAAGCGGGCCCCGACCGTGCCCGCGCCGAACGTGGCGCCGAACAGCGGGCCGACGAGGAAGCCGACACCGCCGATGACGGCGAGCCCGAGCGCCGTGACGGAGTCGAAGCTCGCGAAGTCGGAGAACACCACCGACGTCGAGCGGAAGCCGGTCAGCACTCCGGCGAGCGCGGCGATGGCCGAGGACAGACCGAAGGCGTAGAGCTTGGCCGCGCGGACGTCGATGCCGAGGGCGGCGGCGGCCCGCTCGTTGGCCCGTACGGCGACGAGACGGCGGCCGGTGCGGCCGCGCCGGACGTTGGCGACCACGAGCGTGGCGACGACGAACAGGACCAGTACCACGGCGGCGTAGCGCTGCGGATGGTCGACGCCGGAGATGCTGATGCCGAAGAGCGTCTGGCTGCCGACCGCGATGCCGTCGCTGCCGGGCGTCGTCGACAGGTCGGTGTTCTGGAAGACCATCGCCTCCAGGGTGGTACCGAGCCCGAGCGTGATGATCGCGAGATTGACCCCGCGGGTGCGCACGGCCGGCAGCGCGAACAGCAGGCCGATCGGTACGGTCCCCAACACGCCTGCCAGGAGGGCGAGTTCGAAGGGCCAGCCCCAGTCCGCCGCCGCGTGCCCGGCGATGAAGGCGCCGGTCCCGGCGAGGGCGTAGGCCGCGAGCGACACCTGGCCCGCGTAACCGGTGACCACGATGATCGACAGGATGATCAGCGAGAGCACCAGCGTGCTGGTGATCGCGTCGGCCCACAGCGGGGTGGACAGGCTCACGAGCACCAGCCCGACCACCACGGCCAGCGCGAGCGGGACGGGGCGCACCCTGCCGGTGCCCAGCGCCGGGAGGCGGTCGAGGAACGTGCCGCGCAACGGCAGCGCCCGGCCGCGCGCGACCAGCACCAGGGCGATGAACAGGAACGGCACCGACGAGGCGAGTCCCGTGACACCCGAGCCGAAGCGCGTCAGTTCGGACTGCGCGACCCCGATGACCAGACCGCCCGCCAGGGTGACCGGGAACGACGAGAACCTGCCGACCAGGGCGGCCGCGAGCGCGCTCAGCAGCAGCGTGGTCAGCCCGGTCACCGACAGACCGATCACCGGCACGATCAGGATGGCCGTGAGCCCCGCGAGTGCGGAGCCCAGCGCCCAGTTGCCGGCGGCGATCAGATCGGGGGACCAGCCGAGCGCGGCGGCGGCGCCCTCGTTCTCGGCGACCGCGGTGGTGCCCAGGCCGAACAGGGTCCGCCGGTACAGGAGATGGAGCACGGCCGTCACGGCGAGCGCGATGCCGAGCAGCCAGACGCGGTCCTCGGAGACCGTCGCCCCGGCGATCGTCAGCAGCCGGGTGGGCAGCTTGCCCGGCACCAGTTGCAGGCTGTCGCCGTAGCGTTTGACGGCGATCGCGGTGAGCACGATGAACACCGCGAGGGTGCCGACCAGCCGGGCCAGGGTGGACGCCCTCCGCAGCGGGCGGATCACCAGCAGGTGGGTGAGCACGCCCAGTACGGCGGAGGTGAGCACGCCGCACGCGGTGGCGGGCCAGTACGGCACGCCGTGGTTGACGGCGAGCTCCCACTGGACGTAGGCGCCGGCCATCCCGATCGCGCCGTGCGCGAAGTTCAGGACACCGGAGCCCCGGTAGACCAGCACGATGCCGTGCGCGGTGAGCGCGTAGAGGGCGCCGAGCCCCAGGCCGAGCAGGGCGAAACGCAGGACGTCGTCCATCCGAGGAACCTCCCAGACACGGGGCGAGACAGTGCATTCATTTAAATAATTGTGCCGAGAGTACTTCACTAACCCAAAAATGCGCCCCATGCTGTTCGGCATCTCGACGTCGCCCACTTTGGGCGCGAGCCCCGGAGGGACCATGAACGACTCACGCCGACGCAGAAGCGCCGTGGCCAGCTGTCTCGCAGTGACCGGAGCCCTGCTCGCCGCAGGGTGCGGGGGAGGAGCGTCGGCCGACAGCTCGGCCGAGACCTCCTCGCTCAAGGGCACCCCGGTCAAGGTGATGGTCTGGGCGCCGGAGAACACCCAGGGCAGCGCCCAGCCCGGTATCCACCTCACCGCCACGGCCTACGAGAAGTGGATCAACGCCAACGGCGGGATCAAGGGAGGGCCCCTGAAAGTCGAGTTCTGCAACGAGAAGGGCGACCCCGACGAGGCCGAGAAGTGCGCCCAGCAGGCCGTCGCCGACAAGGTCGCCGCGGTCGTCGGCTCCTACAGCCTCGCCGGCGACCGCTACATGCCCATCCTGCAGAAGGCCGGCATCCCGTACATCGGCGGCACCGGCGTCTCCGCCGCCGAGTTCTCCAACCCGCTGTCCTTCCCGGTCAACGGCGGCACCCCGGTGGTGTTCGCCGCCCACGGCCGCCAACTGGTCGAGCAGGGCTGCAAGAAGATCACCGGCGTACGGTACGACGTGGCCGCCGCGGCCGTGGTCTCGCAGTTCCTCACCCTGGGCGTGACCTCCGCCGGAGGGGCGGCGCCCAAGGACCTCAAGGTGCCGCTCACCGCAACCGACCTCGCCCCGCAGGTCGCCGCGACCAAGGGCAGCGACTGCGTGAGCGTCATCCTGGGCACCGCCTCCGACCTGTTCGTGAAGTCGTACGTCCAGTCCGGCGACAAGACCAAGCTCGCCAGCGTGGTCGGCAACCTCACCCCGCAGCTGGCCGCCAGCACCGGCGGCAGCGGCAGCCCGCTGGAGGGCGCAGCCGTCACCGGCTACTACCCGCCGACCTCCGACGCCGTCTGGAAGGACTTCGTGACGGCGGCCAAGGGCAAGGACATCGACACCACCAACGGCGCCAACGCCACGACCTGGGTGGCCTTCAAGGTCTTCACCGAGGCCGCCAAGAAGCTGCCGACGATCTCCGCCAAGGCGCTCGTGCAGGAGCTGAACACCACCTCCGGCATCGACACCGGAGGCCTGACCCCGCCCCTGAACTGGAAGGCGTCGACGGCCCTGCCGACCAAGGGGCTCGACCGCATCCACAACACGACCGCCACCGAACTCACCATCCGCGACGGGAAGATCGAGTGGGCCAAGGCCGGGTCGACCTTCGTCGACGTCCGCAAGGTGCTGACGGCCGCGTCGCACGGCTGAGCCCGCTTCGGTACGGCCGGCCGCCGTTCCCGGTCGACTTCGGTTTCCGGCCGACTCCGGTTGAGGAGAGACCTCGTGCACGACACAGATGTGCCCCTGATAGCGACCCGCGCCCTGTCCGCCGGATACGGCAGCCGACCCGTCGTGAGCGGCCTCGACCTGGAGGTCCGGCCGGGCGAGGTCGTCGCCCTGCTCGGCCCCAACGGCGCGGGCAAGACCACCACCCTCAGAGCGCTGTCCGGCGACCTGACCCCGATGAGCGGCGAGGTCCGCTGGCTGGGCACCCCCGGCCACGCACCCCTGCACCGGCGCGCCCGCGAGGGCCTCGCCTACGTCGGTGAACGCGCGGTCTTCACCCGCCTCGACACCACCGACAACCTACGGGTCGGGCGCGTGCCGCCCGACCGGGCCGTCGCGCTCTTCCCCGAACTGGAGAAACGGCTCAGGATCGGCGCGGGCATGCTGTCCGGCGGCGAGCAGCAGATGCTGTCGCTGGCGCGCGCCCTGTGCCGTACCCCCCGGCTCCTCCTGGCCGACGAACTCTCCCTGGGCCTCGCCCCGTTGGTCGTCGACCGCCTCCTGCGCGCCGTACGGGAGGCGGCCGACGAGGGCCTGGGCGCACTGCTGGTCGAACAGCACGTGCACAAGGTGCTCGACATCGCCGACCGCGTCTACGTCCTGCGCCGCGGCCGCGTCGTCATGACCGGCACCCCGAAGGAACTCCGCGGAGACCTCGACGCCATCGAGTCCTCCTATCTCGCCAAGAACCCGTCCTCATGACTGATGGAGGTGGTTGACGTGCTCAGCGCACGTGAGCAGATCCGGGCCCTCGTCCGGTCCGGTGACACATTCGACCAACCCGCCCGGGAACTGCGGGAGTTGCAGCTCGACGCGGCGCGTGAGGCCTTCGCCGCGCACCGCGAGCGCATTCCGCTGCTGCGCACCCGGGCGGAGGAGAGCGGCGTCCACGGGATCGAGAGCCCCGACGACCTCGTCCCCCTGCTGTTCTCCCACACCAGCTACAAGTCGTACCCTCTCTCCCTCATCACCGGTGGCCGGTGGGACCGGCTCCTGCGCTGGTACACGACGGTGTCGGTGGTCGAGCCCGGCGATGTCGACGTCGAGGGCGTGACCGACATCGACGAGTGGACCGACCGCGTCACCGCCGCCGGCCACCGCCCGTACATCACCAGCGGCACCTCGGGAAAGGTCTCCTTCCTCAACTGCGACGCGAGCGACCTGGGTTTCCTGCACGACATCCTGGAGAACCTCACCTGCTGGCCCGACCCGCTGCCGCCCGAGCAGACCCGCCGCGGCTACCTCCTCGCACCGGCGAGCGGCCCGATGCGCTCCATCGACGGCTACCGCTGGCACGCGGACGTCTTCGTCCGCCCCGGCGAGACCCGGCTGCTCACCCAAGACCCCATGCGGGTCTCGGAGTTGATGAGCAGCGCCCTGCTGCGCCGCCGCATGGCGGAAGGCACCGCCACCCCGCAGGAGATCAGCTCCTTCGAGGCCGCGTCCGGGTCCCGCGAGGAGGAACTCGGCGCGGCCGTCGCCCAGATCGTCGACGACATCGCCGCCCACCGGACCGAGCCCCTCCTGATCGCCGGGATGAACAACCAGCAGTTCACCCTGATCCAGGCCCTGCGCGCCCGGGGCGTACCCGACGGGAGCCTCCACCCCGACACCCTGGTCCTCAGCGGCGGCGGCAACAAGAACGGGGTCCTGCCCGACGACTACCAGCAGCAGTTCGCCGCCTTCTACGACGGCGTACGGCGCGTGCGCAGTTACGGCATGACGGAGCTTCAGGGCTCCTGCCTGGCCTGCGAGTCGGGCAACTACCACATACCGCCGTGGGTGATCCCGCTGATCCTGGACGAGCCGGGCGAGAAGCTGCTCAACACCGAACAGGGCGTGGTGGAAGGCCGGTTCGCCTTCCTGGACGTCTCGCTGGAGGGCCGCTGGGGCGGACTGATCAGCGGAGACCGGGTCCTCGTCGACTTCTCGCCCTGCGACTGCGGCCGGGCGGGACCGGCCGTCCTGCCGGACATCCGGCGCTACGGCGACCTGGGCGGCGAGGACAAGATCACCTGCGCCGCGACACTCGACTCCTATGTGCGGGGGATGATCCACGGATGAGCACCACGACCGAGACCGAGGTCGTGCACGTGGTGCGCGGCGAGGTCGACCACGGCTCACCCGTCGCGTACGGCCGCGCCGGCTCGGCCTTCACCGCACCGGCACTCGACCTGGACCGCCTCGTCTGGCCCCGCACCGAACCCGGCCCCGCCTTCCACGTGCCCGTCGCGGAGATCGTCGACCTGCTGGTGGAGACCGGCGAGGCCCTCAAGGCGGACCGCGAGGGCCTGCTCGCCGAAGCCCTCGACCGCATGGTCCGGGTCAGCCCGCTGCCCGCCGAAGTCCTCGAACGCGCCTACGCCCTCCTGTGGCGCAGCTTCCAACGGCCGGGCCTGTACGCCCAGATCGACCACGAACTCGGCGGCGCGGACGTGCTCGACGGCTGGCGCGAGGTACGCCTGCCCGACGACCGGACCGCGTCCATCCGCGCGTTCCCGCCGCGCCTGGTGCACATCATCGCCGGCAACGCCCCGGGCGTCGCCGCGATGTCCGTCGTGCGCGGCGCCCTCACCAAGGGCGTCAACCTGCTGAAACTGCCCTCGAACGACCTGTTCACCGCGACCGCGATCCTGCGCACGATGGCTGCGGTGGCCCCCGGCCACCCCGTGGTCCGCTCGTTCTCCGCGGTGTACTGGCGCGGCGGCGACGAGACGGTGGAGAGCGTGCTGTTCCGCCCCCAGTTCTTCGACAAACTGGTCGCCTGGGGCGGCGAGTCCACGATCCGCGGCGCGCTGCGGTACGTCGGCCCGGGTTTCGAACTCGTCTCCTTCGACCCCAAGACCTCCATCTCGCTCATCGGCCGCGAGGCCTTCGAGTCCCCCGAGGCCCTTGCCCGAGCCGCCGACGCGGGCGCCACCGACGCCACCTTCTTCAACCAACAGGCCTGCGTGGCCAGCCGCTTCCAGTTCGTCGAGGGCTCCTGGGCTGACGCCGACCGCTACGCCGCCCTGCTGTGCGAACGCCTGGGCGTGGCAAGGGAGTTCAGCTCGGCCGGCGGTCCGCGGGTCGCCGCGGAACTCCGCGAGGAGATCGACGTCCTGCGCTCCCTGACACCCGACTACCGGGTGTGGGGCGACTACGACGGACGGGGCCTGGTCATCCGCTCGCCCGAACCGGTCGACTTCCACCCCGACGGAAAGATCGTCGACGTCGTCCCCGTGGGCGCGCTGACGGAAGCGGTCGCGCACGCCGGAGTCGCCACCCAGACGGTCGGCGTGTACCCGGACACCCGCAAGGCGGAACTGCGCGACGCCCTCGCCTGCGCCGGAGTCCAGCGCGTGGTCTCCCTCGGCAGGGCGGGCGGAATGCCGCCGGGCCTCTCCCACGACGGCTTCTACCCACTGCAACGCCTCATGCGCTGGGTGAACGACGAGTGACACGACGGACCCGCGCCCCGGTGGGAGCATGCCGCCGCTCCAACCGGCGCGGGCCCGGCCTCAGTTCAGCGCGTCACCGACGAGGGCGAAGAACGCGGTGAGGGTGATCCGGAGGCGGGTGAGGCCGGTGCCGGTGCCGGTGCTGGGGCAGGGCTCGCGGCCTGTGGCCGCTACTTCAGGCCGATCGCGGCGCAGGCCGCCGCGTACTCCGGGGTGCAGATGTCCTTGACGGAGTAGATGCCGTCCGCGATGACCGTGTCCTCGATGTTGTCCTTCGTGAGCGCGACCACCGGCACCAGCATCGTGGGGATCTTCTTCTCGGTGGGGCTGTCGACCGTGTCGCGGGTCAGCGCGTCGAACTGGATGTCGCGGCCCTGGACCTTGTACACCGCCATCTCCGCGGCGCGGGTGGCCTCTTCCGGGAACGGCTTGTACGCGGTCATGTACTGCTCGCCCGAGACGACCCGCTGCACCGCGTCCAGGTTCGCGTCCTGGCCGGTCACCGGCGGGATCTTGGTGGCACCCGCATCCTTGAGCGCCTTGATGACGGCGCCCGCCAGGCCGTCGTTGGCCGCGTAGACCGCGGCGATGTCGTCGAGGCCGACGGCCTTGATCGCCTTCTTCATGTTCGCCTCGGCGACCGCCGGCGACCATTTCTCGGTGTCGTACTCCTTGGCTATCTTGACGTTGTTCTCAAGTTCGCCGAGGGCACCGTCCTTGAACTTCGCGTAGTTCGTGTCGGCGGGGTCGCCGTTCATCATGACGATCTCGCTGGACGCCGCCTTGTTGCCGAGCGCCGTGATGATGGCGCGGGCCTGGATCTCGCCGACGAGTTCGTTGTCGTGCGATACGTACGCGTCGATCGGACCCTCGGCGAGCCGGTCGTAGGCGATGACCGGGATACCGGCGTCCTTCGCCTTCTGGACGTCCGCCGCGATGGCCTTGGCGTTCAGCGCGTCCACCAGGATGACGTCGACCTTCTGGTCCACCATCCGCTGGAACTGCTGACTTTGTTTGTCCTGGCTCGCGTCGGCGTTGGCGTAGACGACCTTGCCCTTGCCGTTGGTGAGGGCGGCGACCTCTTTCGTGATCACGGGGTGGTCGAAGTTCTCGAAGCGAGAGGTGTCCTTGTCGGGCAGGAGCAACCCCACCGTGATGTCGTCGCCCTTCTTCGGGGACGCGGAGCTGTCGCTTCCGCCGACTCCGTCGATGACGCCGCACGCGGTGAGTGCCAGCGCGGACGCGGAGGCGGTCAGGGCTGTCGCGAGACGACGCACGGGGATTCCACAAAGGGCGGGAGCGCTCACGTCGGGCGCCTTTCGAGTGTGAGGGGAGTGGGGCGGCTTCGGGTGGTGGTGGTCGATGTCCGGTGAGAAGTCGCTGCCAGGCAGGGGGGGATGTGCCCCTTGCGTCCGCGGGGGCGGGAAGGCTTCGACACGGCCTCCGCGATCGGGAGAAACTCCTTCGCCTGTGCGATTCCTGTCTCGGTCCGTCACCGTCGCACTTCCTTGATGTGGACGGGGTGGTGATCACGGAGAGAGGTTGTGGCGGTTCCGGTGACCCCGTTTGATGCGACGTCTGATTCGACCAACGCCCCCTCGGCTCCCCTTGCGGAAGTGGTAACTCCGCCCAGGCGGAGGGCAGAACGGAGCCATGCAAAACGACAAAGCCCCAACAACTCCCTGGAGGTGGTGACTTGACCGTCATCGTCGGTCTGGTCCATCGCGAACGTGTCCACCTCGCCGGGGACTCCGCGGGCAGCAGCGGGTCGCAGCTCACGATCCGCCGTGACCCGAAGGTCTTCACCAACGGTCCCTATGTACTCGGGTTCACGACGTCGTTCCGTATGGGGCAGCTTCTCCACCACGCATTCGAGGCCCCGCATCCCGAGGGTGACCTCGACCGCTTCATGGCCACGCGCTTCATCAACGCCGTCCGCGCGTGCCTCAAGGAGGGTGGATGGGCCCGCAAGGACTCGGAGCAGGAACAGGCGGGCGTCTTCCTCGTCGGCGTCCACGGCCGTCTCTTCGAGATCCACGGCGACTACCAGGTCGGTGAGCCCGTCGAGGGATACGCCGCCGTGGGATCCGGGGACGACCTGGCTCTCGGCGCCCTGCACGCCACCGCCGAACTCGGCCTCAAACCGCGCGAACGCCTCACCGCCGCCCTGCGTGCCGCAGACCACCACAGCACGTACGTCTCCGCCCCGTACACCTACGTAAAGACGCCCCGCTGAACCATTCCCGCGGCTTCGCATACGCGTCGGTGCACCTTCTAACAAAACTATCATCGAAATTGTTAACAATATTGGCGTCCATCTCACGCTCCCGCCCTACAGTCTGGGACTCGTATGAGCCGCACAGCCCGACCTGCCCTCGGCGTCGCCGGGGTGGTGCGCGGGTCGGCTGTGACCACGAATCCCGCTGTACAAGGAGGCCCACGGGTGGACATCAACCGCAGAACTGTGATCCGGAGCGCCACGGGCGTCGCGGCCCTGGCCACGTTCGGAGTCGCCGAGGGCACGGCAGGCACGGCTTTCGCCGCCACCTCGTCGTCGGGCAGCACGTCGACCACGTCCTCGGCGTACTCGCTGGAGTTCGACGCCACAGCCTGGTCGTACGACGCGACCAACGACGTGTACTACCAGATCGGAAAGGTGTACGTCGGGAACCCGGCCGCCACGGACTACGAGAACCTGTCGATCTACGTGCCGGGCGCCTATCTGACGGCCACGGCGAACAGCGACGGGACCACGTACACCGCGAAGGCCAACCCGAAGGGCACCGTCGGCGCGTACTCGGGACGCACGGCGCCGATCGTGATCCCGGTCAACACCCCCGGCTACGCCCAGCAGGCACCGGCCACGTCGTACAACTACAGCAGCGTCTCGGAGTACCTGGAAGCCGGGCTCGTCTACGTGTGGCCGGGTCTGCGCGGCCGGGACAGCTCGACCAGCACCCGCTCCGACGCGGCCCCCTGGGGCGTCACCGACCTGAAGGCCGCGGTCCGCTTCCTCCGGTACAACCGGAGCGTCCTGCCCGGCAGCACGGACGACATCGTCCTGTTCGGCATGAGCGGCGGCGGCGCCCAGGACACCGTGGCGGGCGCCTCCGGCGACAGCTCCCTGTTCCACCCGTACCTGCGCACGATCGGCGCGGCGATGGAGGACGCCCAGGGCCGGCCCCTCAGCGACGCGGTCGCCGGTGTCATGGCCTGGTGCCCGATCACCAACCTCGCCGAGGCCAACCTGTCCTACGAGTGGAACATGGGCCAGTTCGCCTCCACCAGCACGCGCGCGTCCACCACGTGGACCAGCGCCTACTCGGCGGACCTCGCGAAGGCCTGGCCCAAGTACCTCAACCGCCTGGGTCTGCGCGACGAGCACGGCAGGCGCCTGGAGCTGACCGGGTCGAGCAACGGCACCTACCTGTCCGGCAGTTACTACGACCACCTGATCGGGGTGATCACCACCTCGCTGAACAACTTCCTGTCCGACAACACCTTCCCGTACACGATCACCACCCAGGGCGGCCCGCCCGGATCGGGCCAGACGGGGACCTCGACCACGTACGAGACGGTCGCCGACTACATCGCCTACCTCAACACCGACAGCACCTGGGTCACCTACGACGCCACGACCAACACCGCCACGGTGTCCGGCCTCGAAGGCTTCGTGAACAGCCAGAAGACCGCGAACAAGCCGGTCGGCGCGTTCGACGGATACTCCCGCGGGCAGGGCGAGAACAGCGTCTTCGCGATGGGGCTGGGCGTCCCGTCGCACTTCGCGCCGCTCACACGGGACGTCATCAAGGCGAACGAGACGACGTACGCCACGTACTCCGACTGGAACACCGACTACGGCGTCTCGGCGTACGACAGCGACTTCGCGAAGAAGGACAGCGTCGGCAAGGACATGGCCTGGCGGGGCGACGCGTACAACCCGCTGTACTTCCTCTCGCCCGCCTTCGGCGGCTACCGGCAGTCGCAGGTGGCGCGGCACTGGCGCATCCGCACCGGCATCATGCAGGGCGACACGGCCAACACGACCGAGATCAACCTCCAGTTGGCCCTGCTGAACTACGGCATCCGCGACGTCGACTTCGCCACGGTGTGGGCCCTGGCACACACCATGGCCGAGCGCACCGGCGACTCGACGACGAACTTCATCAGCTGGGTGGAGTCCGTGGTCAAGAAGTGATCGGCGGCTAGGACACCCGGGGCGCCCGACCGGCAAGCTCCGGTCGGGCGCCCGGCACCATCTCCGCTCACATCCGGGGAATGGCCGCAGGCCCACCCCGGTTGCCACGGTCATGACGACGAGTGCGCCACGCCCCGAGGTTCTGCGATACACCGCCTTCTCCAGCGACCCGGCCGGCGGAAACCCCGCGGGCGTCGTCCTGGACGCCACCGCTCTGGACGACAGCGCCATGCTGGCCATCGCCGCAGAGCTCGGGTACTCGGAGTCCGCGTTCCTGACCGCGCCCCCGGAGGGCCTCGGCGGTGAGGAGGGGCGGGCGTACACCATCCGGTACTTCAGTCCCAAGGCCGAGGTGCCGTTCTGCGGCCACGCCACCGTCGCGACCGCCGTGGCGCTCGCCGAGCGGGTGGGCCCCGGGGAGCTGGTGTTCGCGACACGCGCCGGCACCGTGCCGGTGGAGGTGGTCGAGGAGGGCGGGACGCTCCGGGCCACGCTCACCAGCGTCGAACCGCACGTCGAGGAGGTCACCGCCGCCGATCTCACGGAGGCGCTCGCCGCGCTCGGCTGGCCGGAGGCCGACCTCGACCCGGCCTTCCCGCCCCGTATCGCCTTCGCCGGTGCCCGTCATCTCGTACTCGCGGCGGCGACACGCGCCCGACTCGCCGATCTCGCCTACGACTTCGCCCGCCTCGAAGCCCTGATGCACCAACTGGACCTGACCACCGTCCAGTTGGTGTGGCGGGAGTCGGCCACCGTCTTCCACGTCCGTGACCCCTTCCCCGTCGGCGGCGTCGTCGAGGACCCGGCGACCGGCGCCGCGGCCGCCGCGTTCGGTGCGTACGCGCGTCAACTCGGCCTGGTTCCCCAGGACGTCGCCCTCACCCTGCACCAGGGCGAGGACCTCGGCCGCCCCGGCGAACTCGCCGTGACGCTGCGCGCGGGCGACCCGCGCGTCCGTGTGGGCGGCGCGGGAGCACGCATCGGCTGAAGGCGCCGGCCTCCATGTCAGTGGCCCATGGCACGATCCCGGGCATGACATCGACCGACGAAGCACTTCTTCTCGAGACGGCCGCCAAACACGGCGTTCCCGGGCCCGTCGTACGGAAGTTGATGGCCCGGGCACGGCCGTGCCTCTACCTGGTGCCGTACGAAGAAGTGCCTGAATCCCGTCGGGAGAACGTCCGTCCCGCCGCGCGGACGGGCGGGCTTCCCGCGCTGCCGGACGGGGTGGACTGGCCCGACGGGAGGGAGCCGCTCGTGCTGAGCGTCGACTGCGCGGCCCTGCCGCACGGCGTGCTGGACATCGAACTGCCCGCCGATGGGCACCTGTTGTTCTTCACGGAGATCGAGTACCCGCCGGAGCGCTCCGCGGTGCTCCACATACCGGCCGGAGTACGCACGACGGAGCACCCCGCGTCGTACGAACTGGGCGGTGAGGTCGGGGAGATCAGGGTCTATGAACCACGCACCCTCTATCCCGTCGCCGGACTGACCTTCGACGGCGAGTGGGAAGGCGGCCCGCAGATCAGCGAGTTCCTGGACGCTGACGGTGGCCAGGACGCGCTGGACGGTTTCGAGGAAGCAGTCGGCGACCTGGCCTTCGGCGGGCATCGTCCCGGCGTCTGTGTGCAGCTCGGCGGGTTCTGCGACCCGTGGGACATGGCACCCGACACCGGCGAACTCGTGCTCTTCGCGCAGCTGGCCGGACAGGCGATCGACTACAACGTGTTCACCATGAACCTCATCGTGGGCACACGGCAGGACATCGCCGCCCGGGAGTACGCCGGGCTCCAGTACGAGCAGCAGTGCTGATCCCCCCTGGCCGGTCGCTGGTCGTCTTCACCGCGACCCCGGGTACGGAAAGCCACCGGGAACTCGCCCTCCTCGCGGTGCCGGGCACCGAGCGGTTCGCCACCGGCGCCGGGTGATCCGGTGCGTCCGGCGGTGTGGCCCGTGGGGCTGGAGTGACGTAAGCGCAGGTTGGTGCGACGGAACCGTCGCCTCCTCCCCGCGGAAGTGGCTGATGTTCGTCGGTTGAACGTAGGTCAGGGATCTGGGCGTGTCCACTTATCGGTCAGTCGGAACGTGACTGATTGTCGATGTGAGCTGTGCGACGTCTGTCCGGCATGTGCCTGGTGGGCAGGCCTCTGTCCGTATTGGGTGCCTGTTGTTCGCCCTTGGTCGGTTTCTCTTCGTGACGTGTCCGGATGAGACCATGTCGTGGCTCATATCGCACAGTTGGGAGTCCCCGCAAGGCGCCGGGTTTCAGTCAACCTCGTATGGTGATCTTGGCTGAGATGGGTCGACAAGTAGACAATATTTCGGGCAGGCGCCCAAGGGCGACGAACCACTGCCCGACGAACGACCTCCGGATCAAGCCGGACACGGAGGCAGCGTGCAGGAGGGGTTGTGGAACGCTATTTCACCAGCGGGTGGCACGAGGACCTGCGCCAACGGGTGCGCGAGTTCGCCGAACGCGAGGTACGTCCGCGGATAGCGGAGATGGAGAAGTCGCGCACGGTGGCGCGCGAGCTGTCCAGTCTCATCGCCCGGCAGGGCTGGATCGGCGTGACCATTGGGAAAGAGTACGGCGGAATGGGCGCCGGGCACCTTGCCAAGACCATCACCATCGAAGAACTCGCCCGTGTATGCGGTGCTATGGGAGCCATGGTTCAGGCCTCCCAGCTCGGTGTGGCAAAGATCATCCACTTCGGGAACGCGGAGCAGAAGCGGAAGTGGCTGCCGCGCATCGCCGCCGGCGCCTGCCTCCCGACCATCGCCGTCACCGAACCGGAGTCCGGCGGCCACGTGTTGGGGATGGGGAGCACCGCCGTCCGGGACGGTGACGACTACATCCTCAACGGCCGCAAGGTCTTCGTCGGCAACAGCCATGTCGGCGACGTCCACGGCGTCGTCGTACGCACCGGTGAGGGATCGAAGGGACTGTCGGCCTTCCTCGTCGAGTCCGACCGCCCCGGCTTCTCACTCGGTGAGCAGGTGCCCGCGATGGGCCTGCACGGCTTCAGCTTCGGCGAGATCATCTACGAGAACTGCCGTGTACCGGCGGCCAATCGGCTCGGCACAGAGGGCCAGGGCCTGGCCGTCGCCTACTCCTCCAGCATCCTCTACGGCCGGCCCAACCTCACGGCGGTCTCCCTCGGCATCCACCAGGCCGCCTTCGAGGAGACGACGGCCCTGTGCATCGAGCGCGAGCGCTTCGGAGCGCCGCTCGGCGACCTCACCAACATCAAGCTCAAGCTGGGCCGGATGAAGTCCCGGCTGATGACGGCCCGCCTGGCCGCCTACCACGCCGTCCACCTCCTCGACCAAGGGCTGTCCTGCGACGCGGAGTTGATGAACGCCAAACTCCTCAACGTCGAGGCGGCCGTCGACTCCGCCCGTGACAGCATGGAGATCCACGCCGCCAGCGGCCTGTTCACCGACCGCCCCGTGGAGCGCTATCTGCGCGACGCCCACCACATCTACGCCCCCGCCGGCACCTCCGACATCCAGCTGCTGAGGCTGGGCGAGGTGGCCCTCGGCACGGCCAAGGGCCAGTGGTCAGAGCGACTGGCCGACCTCGTGCGGACCGTCCAACCCCAGCGCCGGCTGGGGCAGTTGGAGACGGCCGGGCACGCGGGCTGAACACCGGGGAGCCACGGACACAGCGTCGTGCCCGCGGCTCCCGTACTTGAACGCCCTTGGCCCCGGCGGCCGTTGGGCAGTGGGCTCAGATCCCGCCCCGGGTCTCCATCGTGTGGAGCCGGTCGACCAGCTGCTGCGCCAGCGACTTGATCGTCGCCAGACCCTCGCGCCCCCACGGATGGGTGTCCGTGTCGACCACGCAGATCGTGCCCAGGGCCATGCCAGTCTTCCAGTCGATCAGCGGCGCGCCCATGTACGAGCGGATGCCTATCTCGTCCACGACGCTGTTGCCCGCGAACCGCGGGTAGTCGCAGACGTCCTCCAGGACCAGCGCCTTCTTGCGCACGACGACGTGCGGGCAGTACCCCTGATCACGCGTCATCGTCCGGCCGACCTCCGGCTGCTCGTCCGGCGCCAGCTGGACGCCCGGACGGCCACCGGCGTAGAGACCGGCGAAGTACTGACGGTTCTCGTCGATGAAGTTGACCATCGAGAACGGCGCGCCCGTGACCTGCGCCAGGTTGCGGGCGAACTCGTCGAACTCCGCGATCGGCGCGTCCCCGAGGCCGAGTTCGCGCAGCCGCGCCACCCGGGCGGCCGCCTCCCGGTCCTCGGGCGTCAGCAGCAGATGGCTGGTCGGGTCGTACGAGTTCTGGGTGGAGTAGGGAACCGGGGCTGACATGCAGGCTCCATTCGGTCACGTCGAGCAGGGCTCAGCGCGACGGGTAAAGCTCCGCGGGCGGGGTGCCGGGAGTCGAGGCGAGCAGATGCTGTACGAGGGCGATCAACACGCGGGTACCGGAGTTGCACTGCCGCGCGTCGCACATCACGACGGGTACGTCGGGCTTGAGGTCGAGAGCCGCGCGGATCTCGTCGGACTCGTAGTGATAGGAGCCGTCGAACTCGTTGACGGCCACGATGAAGCCGATGCCCCGTCGTTCGAAGAAGTCGACGGCGGCGAAGCAGTGGTCCAGTCTTCGGGTGTCCGCGAGCACCACGGCACCCAGCGCGCCGTTCGACAACTCGTCCCACATGAACCAGAAGCGCTCCTGCCCGGGCGTGCCGAACAGATAGAGGACGTGCTCCTTGTCGAGGGACATCCGGCCGAAGTCCATCGCCACGGTGGTGGTCGACTTGTCCTCGATGCCCACCAGGCTGTCGGTGCGGGCACTGACGGAGGTCAGCAGTTCTTCGGTGCTCAGCGGCTCGATCTCGCTGACCGCACCGACGAACGTGGTCTTGCCGACCCCGAAGCCCCCGGCGATCAGGATCTTCAGGGCGGTGGGGAAGGGGTCAGAGCCGCTTACGTAGTCCATGCAGCACCGCCTCCAGGAGGTTTCGGTCGGTCGGGGAGGCCGCCTCGACGGCACGCGGCGAGCGCAGGGAGAGCGCCTGATGCGTCACGAGGTCGGAGAGCAGAACTTTGGTGGTCACCGCGGGCAGGCGCAGATGGGCGGCCACCTCGGCGACCGAGATGGGCGCGTCGCACAGGGTGAGGACCTGGTCGTAGTCGGGCCCCAGATAGCTCTGTGGGCGGGTGCCGGTGGCCATCACCAGGGTGAGCAGGTCGAAGTGCGCCGAGGGGCGGGTACGACCGTTGGTGACGGTGTACGGCCGTATTAACCGCCCTGCCTCGTCGTCGAGCCACGACCCGTCCTCCGCGTCGGACATGGTCAGCGCCTCTGATCCATCGACGAGCCGGCCCCCTGCTGTCGGACCGGCGTGGCGAGATAGGGACGAACACTCTTGACCAGCATGGCCATTTCGTAACCGAGGACGGCCGCGTCGGCCTCCCGGTCGGCCAGCACGGCAAGACAGGCACCGGAGCCCGCGGCGCACACGAACAGCAGGGCGCTGTCCAGCTCCACGACCACCTGTCGCACATCGGCGCCCTGGGCGAACTGCGCGCCCGCACTGCGGGCCAGCGAGTGCAGACCGGACGCCAGGGCGGCCAGATGCTCGGCCTCGGCGGCCGTATCCAGCCCGTCTGCGGCCTTCGCGAGGCCGTCCGTGCTCAGCAGCACTGCGCTGCGTGTATAGGGGACCCTCTGGACGAGTCCCGCCAGGAGCCAGTCGAGGTTCTGCTGGCCGGCGTGCATGTCGCTCACGGTGGCGTTCTTCTCCTTAGTGCGAGTAACGGAGCCTGCGGTCAGCGAGCGCTGTCAGTGGGAGGCTCGTCGGGTTCGTTGTCGGCGAGGCTGACTCCGCGCCGGAACATGGCCATCAGTCCCGGATCGTGCTCGACCTCTTGTTCCTCGGTCTTGCGCGGGGCGGGACCCTCACGCAGCTCCGGTACCAGGTGCTCCTGTGCGTGCCGCTGGGGCAGCCGCGGCCGCTCGTCCCGGGACTCCCTGCCGTACGGCACGGACCCGCGCTCGCGCGGCGCCACCGGATCCACGGTCCGGGGGTGCGGCTGCTGCGGGTGCTGGTGCACGACGGGCATCGGCGCGTTCCCGGTGCGGGCCGGGGGCAGCGGCTGGCGGAACGTGGGCGGCGGAGCGGCGGGCTGGGCGGTCTGCGCGAGGGAGTGGTGGGCCGGAGCCGCCTGTACGGCCTGGTGGTGGGCCGGGGCGACCTGGGGCGGCCGGGACATGTCGGCGACCGCCTGGTGGTGCGACTGGGCGGGGATCTCGCCGGGGTCGTCACCCATCAGGCCGCGCGGGATGACCAGGATGGCCTGGATGCCGCCGTAGATGTTGCTCTGCAGCCGGACCGCGATGCCGTGCCGGCGGGCCAGCGCGGACACCACGTACAGGCCGATACGGCCGTCCGCGAGGAGCTTGCTGATGTCGATGCGGTCCGGCTCGGCGAGCAGGGTGTTGATGCGGGCCTGCTCCTGCGCGGGCATGCCCAGACCGCGGTCCTCGACCTCGACGGCGAGACCGGCGGTCACGCGCTGGGCGCGCATCAGCACCTGGGTCTGCGGCTCGGAGAACGTCGTGGCGTTCTCGACGAGCTCGGCCAGCAGGTGGATGACGTCGGCGACGGCGTGGCCGCGCAGGGTGCCCTCGATCGGGGGGACCAGCTTGACCCGGGAGTAGTGCTCGACCTCGGCGATCGAGGAACGCAGCACCTCGGTCAGCGTCACCGGGCGGGTCCACTGCCGGCGGGACACCGAGCCGCCGAGCACGGCGACGTTCTCCGCGTGGCGGCGGATACGGGTGGCGAGGTGGTCGACGTGGAAGAGACCCTTGAGCAGCTCCGGGTCCTCGACCTCGTTCTCCAGCTGGTCGAGCATGTTGATCGCGCGGTGCACCAGGGACTGCAGACGCCGGGCGAGGTTGACGAAGACCTCGACGCGCTCCTCGCTGTCCGGCGCGGAGGCCCGGGCGAGCTGAGCGGTCTGCGCGACGACGGTACGGGCCTGCCACAGGCCCACGCCTATCTCGTACGTGAGCCGGCCGAGCGGGTCGGTCCCCGACGGCGGCTGGTGCGTGAACGGCACCTGCTCCACCGGCTCGCCGCGCTCCAACCGCTGGAGCACGTCCTGGAGTTCGGCCTGCCCGGTGGTGACCGTACGGCGCAGCGACGCGTACTGCCGCGAGATCCCCGCGGCCTCGGAACGGCCGAGCCGCAGGCCCGCGAAGAGGATTCCGCAACCGAGCACGGCGGCGACGGCGAGCACCGTGTACGTGGTCCCGTCGGCGAACCCGCTCTGCGTGCGCAGCACGGTCAGGACGACGGCGGTGGCCAGGATCGCCATCGCGGCGGCGGGCAGTACGGCGAGCCGGACCGTGCGCGACCGAGTGGCCGAATCCGACGGTCCGTCCTGGACGGAGGACCGGGCGTGTCTGTTTCGCGCGGAGCTCGATCCAGACGTTCGATCAGGCTCCGAGGGCACAGCATAGGAGGGGATTTCGGGCATCGGAGTCCTCTCGATCAACCGGGTGGGACACACGGCGCGCAGCGCACATTAACCGTCAAGTCCGGTAAGGAATGCGACAGTTAACGGTCAGCCACCCTACGCCACCATCCTTAATGCGGTGTAATCACGTCACGTCTGACGCCCGAGCTGGCCTGCTGAAACGGTTCTCTGGTGGTTCCTATGAAGAGAACGGGGACTGTTTACGCGGCATAGGACCTATTTGCCGCATCCCGCAACGCACCGGAAATCCAGAGTTGGCACGACTGTCGTCTGCGGGAACCGCGAAGTTCGCCCAGCAAGACGGCCTGCGGGTGCGGGAGTTGGCGTGTACCTGCCCCCAACTGTGTGGAGAGGTCGCGGAGTTACCGTGCGTCCGCGGTGGCTGGATTCACGCCCTTGTCCGACGGGCCGATCACGGGGTGCGCTGCTCGCCGAGGTCGATGTGCCCGTCCGGCGTGGTGATGCAGGCGGCCACCACATCACTCGCGTGCAGGTAACGAGGGTTGCGGGCCAGGCTCTTGGTGAACATCTTCCACTTCACGGCCGGGGGCGGCAGTGCGCCGATCTTCTCCACTACTGCCGCAATGACAGGTCCCGCTCCTCCACCGCGGTCCACACCGGCAGCAACGCCCCCTTGAACAGCCCGAGTTCGACCTCGTGGGCGAGGACGTTCACGTGGGACGGCCGGAACCTCGCCGGTGTACCCCGAATTGCGTGCGTGGCTGCGGTAGTTGACCATCTGGGCGGCCACCCGGCAGGGCGTGGTGACCGGTGACAGCGCGACCAAGTCGGCGACGGGCGGGCCCGGTTCGCCCGCCGCGCACCACCCGCCAGCCCTCAGCGGTCCCCAGGGCGTTCGTGCTCATGGGGTCATCTGCCCCAACTCCGCTTGTGACCACCCTCGTTGAGGTACTTGGCGCCCGCGGTGATCGACGGCCGGGGAGCCCCGGTCGCAGCGCAGGAAGGCCGTCGTCGGACCCCGGTCGCGCGCCGAGATGCATGCTCGCCGTCGCGCTGGATGACGCGCGCGGCGGCCCGGCGAGCATTGCCCGACCTCGGCCGACACGTCAACCTGCCCTCACGTCAACCCGCCCTGTATGTCAGTACCTTCTTCCCCAGCTCTTTCCTTGCGCCGGTGAACCTCGGCGACTCCTTTCACCTCTACGACGTGTAGTGGAGGTTGCCCCGGAGCGAACTGCCGACCGACGGGGACGGAACGAGGAGAAGGACGCCATGGATGACGGTCCCCGCGCCGGCGGTGGTCTCCGGCTGAGGCGGCGCGACGCGCCCTCCCCGGCCGGGCCGCCGAGCACCCGGCCGCCCGCGACCGAGCCCGCCGCGCCCCAGCAACTGCACCGGGGGATGACGCTGATCGCCGCGATCAGCCTGTTCATCGGCACCCGCGACGCCTGGACGAGGGCGATGACGTCCCATCCGACCGTCGCCGCGATCATCTCCGTCTGCTACGCCGGGATACTCGTCGCGGGCGTCCTCGCCCTCACCACACGCACCCGGCGCGCCCTGACCCGGGTGGACGCCGGCGTCCTGCTGCTCGCCGTCGTGCTGGTGCTGTGCGGCTACTGGCTCAACCATGCCGGCACCGACGAGGGCGTACTCACCGCGCAGGCCGCCCACGAGATCCTGCACGGACACCCGATCTACGGGCAGCCCTGGCCGTGGCTGTTCGACCGTTCGACGGTCGGCATCACCAAGACCATGTCGGGCGGCGCCGACTACACCTACGGCTATCCGCCCCTGACCGCGCTGCTCGCCGCCCCCGTGCAGGCCGTGGTCCACTCGACGGCCGCCGCCACCCTCGTCACCACCGGCGCGCTGCTCGGCGGCGCCGTCCTGCTGTGGCGGGTGCTCCCGGCCCCCTGGCGGTCCGGCGGCACCGCCGTGTGCCTCGGCTTCGGCCTCCTGCCCGGCTACGCCTACTCCGGCTACCCCGCCGTCCTCGCCCTGGTGCTGCTCATCCCGGTGGTGGTCCGCTGGCCCGACACCGGAGCCGGCGGCCGGCTCGGGCTGCCCGGAGTGGCGCGGGCCCTCTGCCTCGGCGCGGCCTGCGCCACCCAGCAACTCGCCTGGTTCCTCACGCCGTTCCTCCTCATCGGCCTCTACGCCGTCCGACGCGGCGACCTCGGCCCCCGGCTCGCCCTCGGCGTGATCGCCCGCTACACGGGCACCGCCGCCCTGACATGGGCCGCGATCAACGCCTACTTCGCCACCCAGGACTTCCACACCTGGCTGCACGGCCTGCTGCTCCCGCTCACCCAGAAGGCGATCCTGCACGGCCAGGGCCTCATGGGGATCTCGTACTACTTCACCGCGGGCAGCAGGCACCTCGACTACTACTCCTACGGCAGCCAGCTGCTGCTGTTCGGCCTGCTCGCCGCCACGCTGCTCTTCGTGCGACGGCTCGGCCCGGCGATCACCGTGCTGCCCTGGCTGAGCTTCTACCTCGCCACCCGGTCCCAGGACGGCTACTTCCTGATGATGACCCCGCTGTGGCTCGCGGCGGCCGCCACCGTCCCGGCCTCCGCGCTCGCCTCGGCCTGGCAGCCCCGCATCCCGCACATCACCGGCCCCCGGGCCAAGGCCGTCCTCGCGGTGGGGCTCGTCACGCCCGCCGTGGTGTGCGTGACGGTCGCCGCGGCCGGCGCACCGCCGCTGCGGATGAACGTCACACCGAGCTTCGCGGAGCGGGCCGGCCACCTGGACATCACCGGTCTCGCGGTCCGGGTCGTCAACACCACCGGCACCCGGCTCACCCCCCACTTCGCCAGCCGCCTCGGACAGGGCGCCTCCGACTGGTGGACCGCCTCCGGCGGCCCGGCGACCCTCGCCGCGCACGCCTCCGCGACGTACGCCGTGAAGCCGCCCGGCGGTGTCCGGCGGGCGCCAGGCGGGTCGCATCCCCTCTTCTACCTCATCGCCGTGACCGGTACCCCGATGACCATCACCAGTGCACGGATTCCGATCAGTTGACCGAGTTTGACGTAAAAGGATATCCCGTAAATGAGAAAGGCCCTACAGGGTTCTCATCTGAGATTGTTATATTGCGCAACCACGCAAGCGAGACGGGAACCCCGCCTCGCTCGACCCGACACGGCCGCGCGCCCCTGGCCGCAGCATCGAACGGCCTGAACGGCCCGACCGTACGTGGGAGTGCCAGATGACCGACCTCGGGGACGGCCCCGTGGGACATGCCACGCGCAGCCGCACACGAGGCGTGCCCAGGCCGCGTGCGGGTGAGGCCGACGAACCGCTGCCCACCGGCGGCCGGGCCGCCGCCCGCGCCGCGGCCCGGCAGGCCCCGCGCGGCGGATCCCGCGCACGCGGCCGCACCGCCTCGCGCCGCCGCGCCAAGGAGACCTCGCGCGGCAAGCGGGTGCTGAAGATCAGCGCGATATCCCTGTCGGTGCTGATCATGGCGACCGCGGGCGGCGGCTGGTGGTTCTACGAGCACCTGAACGGCAACATCAACAGCGTCGCGATCGACGACGGCGCGGGCGGCGAGGAGAAGGCCGACGCCTTCGGCCGTACGCCGATCAACCTCCTGGTGATGGGCAGCGACGCCCGCAGCAGCGCGACCGACTGCAAGCTCGGCGGCGGCTGCTCGGCGACCGGTGTGCAGTCCGGGAACGGCAACGCGGACGTGGAGATGGTGGTGCACATCTCCGCCGACCGCTCGAACGCCACCGTGATGAGCATCCCGCGCGACACCATGACCCAGGTCCCCGCCTGCAAGGACCCGGAGAGCAGCCAGTCGACGGCCGGTTACTACGGCCAGATCAACAGCGCGCTGCAGTACGGCCAGGAGTGCCAGGTCAAGACCGTGCACGCGCTCACCGGCATCACCATCGACCACTTCGTGCAGATGGACTTCTCCGGCGTGGTGAAGATGTCCGACGCGGTCGGCGGTGTCTCGGTGTGCGTCGACGCCGACGTCTACGACACGTACTCGCACCTGAAACTCTCCAAGGGCACCCACACGCTCAAGGGCAACGCGGCGCTCGAGTTCGTCCGCTCCCGGCACGGCTTCGGCGACGGCAGCGACCTGGGCCGTACCGTCTCCCAGCACCTGTTCCTCAGCGCGATGATCCGCAAGTTCAAGAGCGCCGGCACGCTCACCGATCCCACGGCGGTCTACAACCTGGCCGACGCCGCCACCAAGGCGCTCACCGTGGACACCGGACTCGGCACCGTCAAGAAGCTCATCGGGCTCGCGGCGGACCTGGACAAGGTCCCCACGAAGCGCATGACGTTCACCACCATGCAGACCGGCGCCGACCCGAACAACGCCGACCGGGTCGTGCCCGCCACGGCGGCGAAGAGCCTGTTCGCGACCATCGCCAACGACCAGTCGCTGACCACGTCCTCCGGCAAGAAGTCCTCGGCGGCGACCGCGACCGCCACGGCGGTGGCCGTACCCGCCGCGCAGATCGCCGTGACGGTGGAGAACGGCACCAGCATCAGCGGGCGCGCCTCCGCGGTCGCGACCTCCCTGATAGACGGCGGCTTCAGCTCCGGCACCACGACCGGCAACGCCGGAGTCAGCGCGACCACGACCACGCTCACCTACGGCTCCGGGCAGAAGGCCCAGGCCCAGACGGTGGCGAGCGCGATCGGCCTCGCCTCCTCGCACCTCAAGCAGGGCACGGGCGCCGGCCTGACCCTGGTGATCGGCACGGACTGGCCCAGTGGTACGACCTACCCCGGCGCCACCTCGTCCCCGGCCCCCGCCGACACCAAGGCGGCCACCTCCAACGCCCAGGCCTCGACCGCCGACCAGTCGAAGTCCTGCGCCAAGGTCAGCACCTACAAGACGGTCAGCCTGAACGGCGTCCCGATGACCCCGACCCAGGCGTACCGACTGGCGACGAACAAGAAGGACTCGGCGTCCTGACCGAGAGCTACGAGAACTACGAGAGCTAGCGGGCGGCGGCGGTCCAGGTGATGTGCGGGGGATCCACCCGCGCGCACAGCGGGCCGCCGTTCGCGTCGGTCAGCCCGAGCCGGCCGACCAGCAGACCGTCGCGCGCGGCGGCGGCCAGGACGTCGTCCGGCACCGAGTCCAGCATGAGCTTGGCGCGCCGGAACATGGTGAAGAGCCCGGCCTCGTCGACCGTCCCCCACGACAGGTACACGAACCGCAGCCCCATCCGGTGCTGTACATAGGGGCCCGTGACCACGATGCCGTCCGGCGTGGCCTCCGCCGTGCACTCCAGGTTCCAGCTCGCGGACACGGCATCGCCCGGCTGCGGATCCAGCAGCTCGGCCGGCCGGTCCCGGCGCTGCACGGCGACGTGGACGTTGTCGTACGTCGGGACGGGCTTGTCGGCGGGGGCGGGGAAGGTGCGGCCGGGCAGGTCTACGGCGTCGATGCGGAGGTGCATACGGGCCATCATGCCGGGTCCGCCTCCGTACCCTCAGTCGATCAAGGGGAAGTGGCAGGCGGTATGGCGCCCGGAGGCGGTCATGGTCAGCCGGGGCCGCTCCACGGCGCAGCGTTCCTGCGCGTAGGGGCAGCGGGTGCGGAACGGACAACCGCTCGGCTTGTCCACCGGGTTGGGCACCTCGCCGGTGAGCACGATGCGTTCCCGGGGGACCTCATCGGTGAGCGTGCCGTCGTCGATGTCCGGTACGGCCGACAGCAACGCCTGCGTGTAGGGATGCGCGGGCTCCTTGTACAGCGCCTCCGTCTCGGCGAGTTCGACGATCTCCCCGAGATACATGACCGCGATCCGGTCCGACACATGACGGACCACACCGAGGTCGTGCGCGATGAACACGTACGTGAGCGCGAACTCCTCCTGAAGATCCGCGAACAGGTTCAACACCTGCGCCTGGATGGACACATCGAGCGCCGACACCGGTTCGTCGGCGACGATCAGCTTCGGGTTGGTCGCCAACGCCCGCGCGATACCGATGCGTTGCCGCTGACCGCCGGAGAACTCGTGCGGATAGCGGTCCAGATGGGCTGCGGCCAGCCCTACGACGTCGAAGAGCTCGGCGACCCGACGGCGCACGGCGGCCCCGTCGCCGTAGCGGTGCACGAGCAGGGGCTCCGCCACGATGTCCCCGGCGCGACGGCGCGGGTTGAGCGAGGCCTGCGGGTCCTGGAACACCAGCTGCATGCCGGGCCGTACGGGACGCAGCCGCCGTGTGGAGAGCGTGCTGATGTCCTGGCCGTCGAACTCGACCCGGCCGCCGGTGAGTTCGGTGAGCCGGACCAGACAGCGGCCCAGCGTGGACTTGCCGCAGCCCGACTCGCCGACGATGCCGAGCGTCTCACCGGCGCGCACCTCCAACGACACGCCGTCCACGGCCCGCAGCACCCGGCGGCGCGCGGACAGCCCGTCCGCGCGCAGGGGGTAGTGCTTGGTGACGTCCGTGGCGCGCAGCAGCACCTCTGTCGATGTCGTCAGCGCGCTCATGATGTCGCCTCTCGTTCCCTGTCCGGTACGTCCGTCGCCGCCGCGCGCGAGGTCAGGCGCAGCGAGGCGCGGTCGTCGTCGGGCAGCCAGCAGGCGTCGCGGTGTGCGCCGTCACCGGAGTTCGTCGACAACTGGGGCCGCTCCTCGCAGCGTTCGTGCCGCAGCCGGCACCGGGGCGCGAACGCGCAGCCCTCCGGCAGACTCCCCGGCGCCACGGGCATCCCCGCGATGGTGGGCAGCCGCCGGAGTCGGGGTCCGCCCACGCGGGGCACCGAGTCGAGCAGCCCCCACGTGTACGGATGCCGCGGTCCGTGGAACACCGCCCGGCGCGGACCCTCCTCGGCCGCCCGGCCGCCGTACATCACCAGGACCCGGTCGGCGATCTGCGAGATGACGCCCATGTCGTGCGTGATGAGGACCACCGCCGAGCCCTGTGTGTTCAACTCCCGCATCAGGTCGAGTATTTGGGCCTGGACCGTCACGTCCAGCGCCGTGGTCGGCTCGTCGGCGATCAGCAGTGCGGGTCCGCAGGAGAGGGCCATCGCGATGACCGCGCGCTGGCGCATGCCGCCGGAGAACTCGTGCGGGTAGGCGTTCGCGCGAGAGGCCGCGTCGGGGATGCCGACGTCGGAGAGGAGCCGTACGGCACGCTCGTGCGCCTCCTTGCGGGACACCTTCTCGTGCGCCCGGATCTGCTCGGCTATCTGCCAGCCCACGGTGTACACGGGGGTCAGCGCGGTCATCGGGTCCTGGAAGACCATGGCGATCTCCCGGCCCCGTACCGCCCGCATCTCCTTGTCGGGGAGGGCGAGCAAGTCCCGGCCGCGGAACCGGACTTCGCCCTCGACGGTCACGTTCGGACTGGTCAGCAGACGGAGCACGGCGAGCATCGAGACGCTCTTGCCCGAGCCCGACTCGCCGACCACGCCCAGGATTTCACCGGGCGACACCGAGAAGGACAGGCCGTCGACGACGGTGACGGAGCCTCGGCGGGTGCGGAAGGACACCCTCAAGTCGCTTACGTCCAGCAGGGGTTGGTCAGGCATGGCGGGCCCTCGGGTCGAGTCGGGCGTACAGGATGTCCACCAGGGCGTTGGCGAGGACCACGAAGAACGCCGCGTACAGGACGGTCCCCATGATCACGGGCAGGTCCAGGTTCTGGAGGGCGTCGAAGGTGAGCTTGCCGATGCCGGGGAGGCCGAAGACCACCTCGGTGAGCAGCGCGGCACCGCCCACGAGCGCGCCGAAGTCCAGGCCGAACAGCGACACGATCGGGATCAGCGAGCAGCGCAGGGCATGGCGGATCAGGATGCGCCGCTCGGAAAGGCCCTTGGCGCGCGCCGTGCGGACGTAGTCCTCGTTCAGCGCGGTGACGACCTCGCCGCGCAGCAGCCGGGCGTAGATCCCGGCGTACAGCAGCGCGAGGGTCAGCCAGGGGAAGAGCAGGTGCAGCGCCCACTGGCCGGGGTCGTGGCTGAGGTCGACGTAGCCCGGTGGCGGTACCCAGGAGAACACCGAACTGTGCAGCTGCTTCTGGGTGATGAGGTTGACGACCTCGCCGAGCCAGTAGGCCGGCAGCGAGACCCCGACCACGCCGACGAGCATGATCAGCGGGTCGGCCGCCTTGCCGCGCAGGGCCGCGGCGGCGGTGCCCATGACGATGCCGGCCGTCATCCAGATCAGCGCGGCGCCGATGACGAGGGAGAGGGTCACCGGGGTGGCCTGCACGATCTGTGGGATCACGCGGGAGCCGCGGTTGACGAACGACTCCAGGTCGCGGTCGATGAGCAGGTGACGCATCATCAGCAGATAGCGGACGGGCATCGGACGGTCGAGGCCGAAGGAGTGCCGGACCTGGGCGAGCGTGGCCGGGTCGGCGTTGCGCCCGGCTATGCGTGCGGCCGGGTCAACTCCCGGTGTGGCGAAGAAGATCAGGAAGACCAGCACACTGATCGCGAACATCACCAGCAGGGCGGACGCGAAGCGTTTGACGACGAACCGGAGCATGACTCTCACACCCCTCCGCGCAGCCGGGCGCCCGGGTCGAGCGCGTCGCGCACGCCGTCGCCGAGGACGTTGAGCGCCGCCGTGGTCAGCGCGATCAGCAGGCCGGGCGCGATCGTCACGGCGGGCCGCGTGTAGAGAAGCCCGAGCCCGTCCTCGATGATCGTGCCCCAACTGGCGTCCGGCGGCTGGACCCCGACGGACAGGAAGGACAGCGCGGACTCGGTCAGCATGGCGAGCGCGGTCATCAGCGGGACGAACACGATCGCCGTGGGCAGCACGTTCGGCAGCACCTCACGGCGCAGGATGCGCACCGTCGGCGCCCCGGAGCCGATGGCCGCCTGGATGTACTCCTTGTTGCGCAGCACCAGCACCTGACCGCGCAACGGTCGTGCGATGTACGGCACATAGATCGCCGCGATGATCGCGACGGGCAGCCAGAGACTCCCCGCCTCGACGGTGATCGGCCCGAGGTGCAGCCCGTCGGTGAGGAGGACGACCGACAGGCAGATCGCCAGCAGGTACACGGGGAACGCCCAAATCACGTCCAGGACACGGGAGATGACGGCGTCCACGGCACCGCCCGCATAGCCGGCGACGACTCCGACGGCCGTACCGAGGGCGCAGGTGAGCAGCGCCGCCGTGAACCCGATGAACAGGCTCGTGCGGCCGCCGTAGAGCAGGCGGGCCATGACGTCGCGGCCCTGGTTGTCGGCGCCGAGGAAGTAGTGGGCGGGGTCCCAGGTCGGGCCGATCGGGGTGACGCCGAGGCCGAGGCCGGTGCTGCTCGGGGTGAGCACCGGCACGGTCTTCCCGCCGACGACCGTGGAGCCGGAGACGTGGGACTGGAAGGGGTCGGTGCCGGCGACGTGGTGCGCGTACAGCGGGGCGCACAGGGTCGCCAGTACGACCAGGAAGAGGACGACGGCCGCGGCAAGCGCCGACCTGTTGCGCAACAGGTCGGCGCCGGCCGTCCGCCAGGGGCCCGGCGAGCGCCGGGCCTCGACGATGACCAACTCGGTTGTGGCGGTGCTCACTTGACCCACGTCTGGCCGACGATCATGTAGAACTGCTTGCTGAACTGGTAGTTGCCGAGCCGCTTCGACGTGAAGTCGATGATCTTCGGGTTGATGAGTGGGACGACCGGCGACTGCTGCATGATCGACTGGTCGATCGCGCCCCACTGCTTGTTCGCCGCCGTCGGGTCGGTCTGCGCGGTCTTCAGCGCGGTCTGCATCTTCGCGTCGATGCCCTTGTCGCAGAAGCCCGAGATGTTGATGCTGGAGTCGCTGCCGGGGTGGAACGCGGCGCAGGACAGCAGCACGTTGAGGAAGTCCGAGGCCGCCGGATAGTCCTGGTACCAGGACGTCAGGGCGAGTTGGACCTTGTTCTTCGTGTTCTGGATGTACGTGAACTGGATGTTCGCCGACAGCGGCTTGAGCGTCGCCTTGTAGCCGAGCTGGGTGAGCAGGCTCTGCAGGTACTGCCCGATCGACTTGTTGACGTCGTCGTCCTGCACGACGATGCCGACCTCCTGCCCCGCCGTACCGGACTTCTTCACCAGCGCCTTGGCCTTGGCCAGGTTCGCGGCCGTCCAGGTCTTGCCGCCGCCCTTGGTGTAGTCGCACGAGTCGACGTGCCCGGGGAAGCCCGGCGGCAGGATCGTGCACGCGGGGGAGGCGAGGTTGGTGCCGCCGTACAGCCGCACCACGGCCGACCGGTCCACGGCGTAGTTGATGGCCTGCCGCGCCAACTTGTTGTTGAACGGTGCCGAGTTGACGTTCAGCGTCGCGTACCAGAACGCGGTCAGCGGGTTCACGTGCGCCTGGGACGTGTACTTGGTGCCGATCTCGTTCAGCCGGTCGGCGGGTGGCGGGTCGAACACCCAGTCCGCCTGGCCGTTCTCGACGGCGGTCACCTCGGACTCGACGGTCTGCCCGAAGGTGTAGTCGATCTGGTCCGGGTAGCCCTGCGGTTCGGCCTCCCGCGACCACTCCTTGAAGTGCGGGTTGCGCACCAGCTTCAGCGCACGGTTCGGGTCGTACGAGGCCGCCATGTACGGGCCGGTCGTCGGCAGCGGCTTCGTGCCCGCGTCCTTCGCCGGCGAGTCCTTCGGCAGGATGCTGGCGTGCGGGACGGCCAGCTTGTACGGGAACTCCGAGTCCGGCGCCGTCAGGTCGACGGTGACCGTGTTCGCCTTCGCGTCGCCGGTCACCCCGGCCTTGAGCGTGCAGGACGCGGGCGTCTTCAGACAGGCGGTGGCGCCGACGATGCCGTTGTAGAAGGTGCCGGCGGTGGGGCTGGAGACCTTGAAGATGCGCTGGAAGGACGCCACCACGTCGTCGGTGGTCAGCGCCTTGCCGTTGGAGAAGCTGATGCCCTTGCGGAGCGTGAAGGTGTACGTCTTGCCGCCGTTGGTGACCTTCGGCATCGCCGCGGCCAGGTCCGGGACGACCTTGAACGACTCCTGGCCGCCGACCTTCTTGAACGACAGCAGCCCGTCGTACATCGACTGGTACAACTGCCAGTACTGGAGCGTGTAGTTGACCTGCGGATCGAGGCTGCCCGCGGCGGCGTGGGCGACGAGCTTCAGGGTGCCGCCCTTGTGCTGCGGCAGGAACGCGGAGGTCCCGGACGCCGACGAGGACGTGGACGTGGTCGGGTCGGAGGAGCCGCTGTCGGAGGACGAGCAGGCGGCGGTGGTCAGGGCGAGGGCGACGGTGGCGGCGGCGAACGCGCCTCGTCTGGTGCTGCGGGACATCCAGGGAACTCCCGTCGGGGGAACGGCGGTCGGGTCGGCCGAGATGGGCCGAAGGGGCTCAGTCGGTGGAGTCGAGGAAGGTGCCCACGACTTGGAGGTAGAGCTCCTCCTCCTCGACGTGCGGCATGTGGCTGGAGTGCTCGAACATGTGCCAGCGCACGTCGGGGATGTGGTCGGCGAACGGGCGCAGGGTCTCGGGCGTCGCCTCGTCGTACCGGCCGGACACCAGCAGGGTCGGTGCCTCGACCAGATGCAGCCGGTCGATCACGGACCAGTCCTTCATGGTGCCGACGACATGGAACTCGTTCGGCCCGTTCATCGTGTGGTACACGGTCGGATCGGCCGCGATGTTCTCCCAAGTCGCCTGCACCTCGGGTGGGTTGGGGTCCAGCCGGCACACATGGCGTTCGTTGAAGACCTGCTCGGCGGCGATGTAGTCGGGGTGGTCGGTGGTCCCGGCCGCCTCGTGGGCGAGCAGGGTGCGCTGGACCTCGGGCGGGAGCTGGGCGCGCAGTTCGGCCGCCGCCGCGAGCCACAGCTCCATGGACGCGGGGGAGTTGGCGATGACCAGCCCGCGCAGCCCGGCCGGCCGGCGTACCGCGTGCTCGGCGGCGAGCATGCCGCCCCAGGACTGGCCGAGGAGATGGTAGGCATCGGCGATGCCCAACTCCTTGAGCAGGTTGTCGAGTTCGTCGAGGAAGAGCTGGACGGTCCAGAAGTCGGCGCCCTCGTCGGGCAGATGGGTGGAGAGCCCGGTGCCGAGCTGGTCGTAGTGCACCACCTGGCGGCCCTGCTCGGCGATGCCCGCGATGCTGAGCGTGTAGTTGTGACCGGCGCCGGGTCCGCCGTGCAGGACGACCAAGGGTGTCCTGCCCGGTTCGCCCGTGATCCGGTACCAGGTCGACTTGCCGTTGAAGTCGACGGTGCCGGTGTGGTTCGGTTCGGGGATCGCCACGCGGTTGCCTCCCAGGCACGCCGTTGAACAGGCGGGATTGCGGCCGGTCGTCGGACGGGACGAGGAGCTGAGACGCGGAACTGCGACGACGGGCCGGGACGAAAAGGATGTGACGGATGGCTGCGATAGTGATTGGGTAAAAGGTCAGCGCACAAGACCTTTTAGCGGTGGCTGGGCAAGACGTAACGGCGTGTTCACGTGGCCCGCCCGCGTTTACAGAAGCGGCATTGAAGGGGGAGGACAGCTGACATCCGTACCTGAGGCATCCGAAGCGGGGGACGAGTTCTCCCGCGTGCTCGACCGCGTCCTCCTCGGCGGCTCCCCGTCCTCCGCGCTCCGCCCGGTGCGGGTGGCCTCCGCCGTCGACGAGGTGTCCGACCGGCTGCTCACCGCGATCGCCGTCGGCGACTTCCTGCCCGGCGAACGGCTGCCGGCCGAGCGCGAACTCACCGGCCTGCTCCGGGTCAGCCGCCCCACGGTCCGCGAGGCGGTCGCCCGCCTCCAGGCCGTCGGCGTCGTCGAGATCCGCCGCGGCCGCAACGGCGGGACCTACGTCCGCGACAGCTGGACCGAGTCGACGGCGGCCGCGGTCCGGCACACGCTGCTGCCCCGCTGGGAGGAGTTCGAGCAACTCTTCGACCTGCGGGGACTGGTCGAGGGCATGGTCGCCGCGACGGCGGCCCGACGCCGTAGCGCCAAGGACCTCGAACCCATGCGGGACGCCCTGTCCGCCTACCTCTCCGCGAGCACCCAGCGCGACGCGCACACGGCGGACAGCGCCTTCCACCAGGCCGTCCGTACCGCCACGGGCAACCCCCAGATCGTCATGCTCAGCCAGGACCTGCTGGCCCGCATCAGCCTCGGCTTCCCGGTCGAACCCTGGGGCAAGGGCGAACAGACCCACTTCCACCGGGGCGGCGAGGACCACAAGGCCCTGTACGAGGCCATCGCCGCGGGCGAGCCCGAGCGCGCCGAGGAGATCGCCCGGGGCCACTTCACGATCAGCGCCGACCTGATCCGCGAGGTGCTGGCGAGGGTCCGGGCGAGTTAGGCCGACACCGGTCGGCTACGACGGCCGGATCACGTCCGTGACCTCGGCGGTGCCGCCCACCTGCACGGCCGACCCGGGCCGGGCCGTCGCCGTGATCGTGGCGGGGCTGCCGAGCGAGTCGCCCATGTCGACGGCGATCTCGGTGACACCCCGCCCCGCGAGGTCGGCGGCGAGGCACGCGGTGCTGTTGGCGTTCGCGATGTCCTCCGGGACGCCGATCGACGGCGCGAACATGCGCGCCGCGACCCGGCCCGAGTGCGTCGGCACCGAGTAGACGTAACAGCCGAGGAGTCCGAACCGGTCGCAGGCCGACCGGAGTTGACCGAAGTCCGGGGCGAGCGCGCCGAGCACGGACCGCGAGGCGACGGGCACCAGCAGCCGCGCCCGCCCGACCGAGGCGACCCGGGCACCGGGCGCGAGCGTGTCGCTGCCGACACCCAGCGCCGGCAGGGCGAGCCCGCACTCTGCCGCGGTCGGCTCACGCAACTCGACGGGACCGGGCTCGAAGGCGGCACGGACCCGCACCCCCTCCCGTACGGCCCACCCGGCGAAGGAACGCCCCGCCGCACGCAGAGTGCCCCGGTACTCCGTACCTCCGGCACGCTCCGCGAGGAAGGCCAGGGCGGCGACCGTACCGTGGCCGCACGCGGGCAGTTCGCCCTCGGCGGTGAAGAAGCGAAGGGACACGGCCGACCCGCGCGCCGAGACGAAGACGGCGTGTGACGTCCCGGCGAGAACCGGTACCCGGCACCGTTCCTCGTCGCTCAGCGGCGCCTCGTTCAGCACCGCCGTCGGACTCCCGCCCCGCCCGTCCCGCAGACACGCGCGGACGATCGTGACGGGCGGTCGGCTGATCACACGAGAACCGTACTCCGGAGCCCCGACCCGCGGTCCGGACGGCGTGTGGGCGCGGTGACGGCCGTACTCCTCGCTATGTTCTGTCACAACATCAGACATTCGGAGCAAAAATGCCAAAAACGGATGAGCTGCTTGATGTGACGGAGACGGTGTTCCCGGCCGCCGTCCGCCCACCCGAGCGGCGGCGCCGCGTCCTCCGCAGGCCCCCGCCGACCACCGCACTCGTCATCGCGCTCGGCCTGGCCGCGGCCGTCCTCGCGCTGTCCGGCACGCCATGGCTGAACGACCCCGCCGTAGCGGCCTGGCGCACCGTCTGCCTGGCCATCACCGTGCAGGCGCTGCCCTTCCTCCTCCTGGGCACCGCCCTGTCCGGAGCCATCAACGCCTTCGTCCCGGCGGACCTGTTCACCAAGGTGCTGCCCAAGCGCCCCGCCCTCGCCGTCCCCGTCGCGGGCATCGCCGGCGTGGTCCTGCCGGGCTGCGAATGCGCGTCCGTGCCGGTGGCCAACAGCCTGATCCGCCGGGGCGTCACCCCGGCCGCGGCCTTCGCGTTCCTCCTCTCGGCGCCCGCGATCAACCCGATCGTGCTGACCGCCACCGCCGTCGCCTTCCCGGGCAGCCCCGCCATGGTGCTGGCCCGGCTCCTCGCCTCCCTCGCCACCGCCGCCGTCATGGGCTGGCTGTGGCTCTGGCTGGGGCGTGAGGAGTGGCTGCGGCCCGTCGTACGCCACACCGGCCACCAGTCGGGACACAGCCGCTTCACGGAGTTCCGGCTCGGCTTCCAGCACGACTTCCTGCACGCCGGCGGCTTCCTCGTGCTGGGCGCCATGGCGGCGGCCACCTTCAACGTGACCGTCCCGCGCTCGGTCCTCGACACCTTCTCCGGCTCGCCCTGGCTGTCCGTGCTGTTCCTGGCCGCACTCGCCGTCGTCCTCGCGGTCTGCTCCGAGGCCGACGCCTTTGTAGCGGCCTCACTCACAGGCTTCTCACCCACAGCACGGCTGGCTTTCATGGTGGTCGGCCCCATGGTGGACCTGAAGCTGATCGCCCTTCAGGCGGGCACCTTCGGCCGGGCGTTCGCAGTGCGATTCTCCACCGCGACCACCGTCGTGGCCGTGGCCGCCAGCGTCCTGATCGGAGGCGCCCTGCTGTGAAGCGCACCGCCCAAGTACTCCTCCTGGTCCTGACCGGCCTGGGCCTCCTGCACACCGCCCTCTTCACCGACCTCTACCTCCGCTACGTCAAGGAGGGCCTGCGCCCGCTCCTGATCATCTCCGGCGCCCTGCTGCTGCTCCTGGGCCTGGCGCACGCGATGTTCGACCGCGGATCCGGCGACGCGGAGGCCCACGACCACGAGCACGACCACGGCCATGGGCACGACCACTCCACCGCCCCCCGCATCGCCTGGCTGCTCTTCCTCCCCGCGCTCAGCCTCCTCTTCTACGCCCCACCCGCCCTCGGCGCCTACACGGCCTCCCACGCGGGCAGCGAGGCCGTCAAGAAACAGAAGGGGTTCGCCGCACTGCCCGCGACCTCACCCCTGCCGATGACCCTCACGGACTTCACCACCCGGGTCCAGCAGGACAAGGAGCTGGCCATCAAGGGGCGCAGCGTCGAGATGACCGGGTTCGCGACGCCGGTCCGGGGCGGCGGCTGGGACCTGACCCGGATCATCTTCACGTGCTGCGCGGCGGACGCCCAGACGGTCAAGGTGCACATGTACGGCACCCCGGCCCCGCCCGCCAACACCTGGCTGGCCGTCACCGGGACCTGGCACACGCAGGGCGCCCTCGGCACGAGAACCGCGGCGGCGGCCCTCGACGTCCACGCCACCCGGAACATCGCCCAACCGGTCAACGCCTTCACGGACGACCTGCCCCTGACGCCGTCCTGAGCCCGTCCCGAGAACCTGAACTCCGGCCGGCAGCAGGGGTGTTGTGTACCCCCTCTGCCGGTTTCACCCATGGGGTTCATGTCCCGAACTCCTGGCATTTCCGAGAGTTAACGGGTCATTGGGGCACATGCGGTGTGAAGGCATGGTCGACGTGTAAATCATCTTGTCATGAACCTGTGATCCGACGGGCGGATCGCGGTCTCATGGAGGTGTTGGATGCACCGCAGACTTGCCACCGGTCTCGCCGCCTCAACTCTGGCTCTGGCAGCCGTAGTCGCCACCGCGACAGCAGCCACCGCCGCCCCCGCCGACAAGCCCCAGGTCCTTTCGACCTGGACCCAGACCAGCGCGTCGAGCTACAGCCTCTGGGCCGCGGCCCGCGCCAACCAGACCGCCTGGTCCGCCTACGCGTTCGACTGGTCCACCGACTACTGCTCCGACTCGCCCGACAACCCCTTCGGCTTCCCCTTCGCCACCTCCTGCGCCCGCCACGACTTCGGCTACCGCAACTACAAGGCCGCGAACGCCTTCAGCACCAACAAGTCGCGGCTCGACAACGCCTTCTACGCGGACCTCAAGCGCGTCTGCGCCGGCTACAGCGGCGCCACCGCGACCACCTGCAACAGCACTGCGTGGACGTACTACCAGGCCGTCAAGGCCTTCGGCTGACGGACCGTCAACCGGGCGCGGGATGCGGGACGTCGGCCTCGACGTCCCGCAACTCGCCTTTCGGCAAAGCCGGTTCACCCTTCCTCGGAACCGGCACTCCCCGACCCGACCCGCCTCGCGCCCCGTCAGCGCAACGCGTCGCGCAGCAGCCTGGCGTTCTTCACCAGCTGACTCGACCCGGTGCGCCCGGCCACCGCCACGACCTCGGGGATCTCGCCCTTGGCGCCGCAGTGCGAGGCGCACATGACGCCGAGGGAGAGGAACGCCCCCGCGCCCCGGACCGGCGTGTCCCGCAGCAGGCCGGGGAGGGCGGCCGAGAGGACGGACCACACGGTGCCGTAGGCGCCCGTGTCGGCCGCGCTGCGCAGTGTGTCGTGCGCGCGGTTCGACTCCACCCACTGGGCGCGGATCAGCACCTCGATCTGCTCCCCGAGCAGTCCGCCGTCCAGCTGACCCCGCGCGGCGAGCACCAGCAGGGCGTCCACCACCGCGTCCGGATCCAGTCTCATGTCGATCGCCAGCGCGAGGTGCACCGCGTATTCGGCGGGGCCCCCGGACTCCGCCACGAGCGGCAGGATTCCGGTCCTGCCCCGTCCGGCCTGCGGGGACTCCATGTAGTCACGGGCCATCACTTCCTCACGGTGGTGCGGCAGTTGAGCCACCCAGAAGGGCGCGGCCGGCTCCCCGAGTGAGGTCTTCCTCTTCGGATACGGCCCGAACAGGGCCGCCGCGGCAGACGGGAGGGGCGGGTCGACGACCACCCCGGAGCGCAGGGGCGTACACCACATCTCCCACGAACTGACCGGCTTCCGCTGCTGCCACCCCTCCCGCGTCGAACTCTGGCGCGGCAGACCGCCCTCGCGCAGCCACCGCGCCAGCCGCTGCCCAGCGTCCGAACGCAGCTTCCCGGCCGCGCGCAGCACCTCCTCGGCCGAGGCGTCCGGGACGACCGAGGTGTCCGAACCGTCCGGGACGGGGGCCACGCGCAACAGGGCCTGCGCCAGGTCGACCGGGGCGGGGGCGACCCCGAGTTCCTCCAACTCCCCGATCCGCTCCACCAGTTCGGCCGCGTCCAGCGCGCCGGTGCTGTGGGTCGGCACGGCCAGCAGGAACGGCTGCGTGCCGGACTCGATGACGTCCATCGCCTCGGTCAGCCGCGCCATGAGCATGCTCCCGGGGAGGGAGGGGACGCGGGCGTACCGGCTGTCCCCGCGCAGATGGACGGCGTTCTCCCTCGGCTCGTCGCCCCGTACCGCCCTCGCCACGTCGTAGAGGTCGGACTGCGTGCAGTCGTACCTTTCGCGCGGTTTCCTGCGCACGACCGGACCCAGCGCCTCGGACAGGGCGCTCCGGTCGCGGTGGGCGTGGCGGACCAGCCCGTCCAGGGCGCGTTCGAACGGCACCACGTCCCAGTCGTCCGCGACGACCGCCGCGACCTCCTGAGCGACCTCGACGGCCGTCCCGACGGGCCCCGGCACCGGTCGGGGGCCGGTCAGGACGGGAAGGACGTCGGCGACCTGCTCGACGACGGCGAACTCCCGGGACACGCCGAGCAGTTCGGCGGCGCGTTCCGCGATGCCGGGGCCGAGCCGCCCGGCCGCCGTCCGCAGGTCCGGCAACACCGCGTCCCCGGCGGCCTTGAGGTGCCGGGCGACCACGTCGAGGGCGCGCTCCTGCAAGGACGCGTCCCGGTGGTCGAAGGTCATCGCCACGTCGGCCAGGACGCGGGCGGCGCGCGTCGGGTCCCGCCGGATCTTCCGGTCGAGCCAGGTCAGTTGGGCACGGACGATCTTCTTCTCCGGCCGTAGCAGGACCCGTTCGCAGACGTCGGTGAGGATGCCGGGCTCCAGCAGCCCCGCCTCGTCCACCCCGGTCAGGACCTCCTGGGCGTAGCCCGCCACCGGCAACGACCCGTCCAGCAGGGCCACATGGTCCCGGACGACGGACGCGTTCTCGGCCGGTGTGGGCGCGAGGGCGCGCAGGAAGGCGAGGGGCGGCGCCGTCTCCATGCGGGTGCCGTCCTGGAGGAGACGGGCGAGCAGGGTCTCGACGAGCGCGGCCCGTTCGTCCGCGACCAGGGCGTGTTCGGGCGGTGCGAGGGCGAGTGACTCCACGATTCCCGCGCCGTAGTGCGGGTGTGGCGGATCGGCGGCCAGGTCCGCGAAGAGGTTGCGGACGAGCTCCTCGCGGTCGATCAGACCGTCGGTGACGAGGCCGGTCAGCATGTCCAGCCAGTTCGGACGGCCGGCGACGAAACGCCCCGGGTGCGCCACGATCAGGGGCAGGAGCACGGGAGTGAAGTCGTCGGCGCGCAGCCGCTCCGTGAGGCTCGACCCCGGTGCCCCGCCCAGGAGATGACCGGGCCGCTCCCCGTGGTCGCCGGCCCGGTCGGGCAGCCAGTAGAAGAGGAACGGGTCCGATGCCGGGACCGGACAGCCCGTGGTGCGTACGACATGTTCCACGGTCCTGAGCCAGCCGGCGGTCAGCTTCGCCTCCGGGCCGTCGAGCCGTGCGATCAGCTCGGCCCGCCAGGCGACGGGGTACAGGTCCAGGACGTCGACGGTCCAGGCACCGGACGGGATCGCGTTCCTGTGCCGCGCGACCCAGTCGGCCGCGGCCTCGGGAGTGACCTGGCATGCCAGATCCGCGGCATACCGGGCGGCGACCTCCTCCTGCGGCCGCTGGAACCGGGTCTCCTGTATCGCCTCCCGGAGATCCGCCGTGTCCTTCGCGTACCCGGCGCGCTGCTCCGGGGTCAGCGTGCCCAACTCCCCGACCACCGCGGCGAGATCGCCGGCTTCCACGAGTTCCAGCAGTCTCACAGTGCGGCCTCCGTCGTCTCGTCCCGGACCATGCGCGCCGCGAGGACGTGCTTGCAGGGGCCGCGTCCGCCCCGGTACTTCGCCCACCACAGACACGTGCAGCTGAGCCGCCCCGTGTCGTCGGCGCGGACCAGGTGGACCCGGTCGCCCTTCCCGACCCGGGTCAGCGCGCCGTCGGGCCGGACCGCCCCGTCGGCGACCAGGGCCCGCGCTCCGCGCAGCCGGGGGTTGCGTGCCTCAGCGGCGCCCGCGTCGAAGGGCAGATGGCGGTGGAAGTACGCCTCCTCCGCGAGGTCGTAGCCGATCTGCCCGGACGTCCCCAGCACCGTCAGCGCGGCCCGGACCCGCTCGGGAGACAGCTCGGCCTGCCGGGACAGCTCGGACACGTCGATCCTCGGCTCCCAGGCCAGCAGCGCCGAGACGAGGTCCGCGTCGTCCGCCGCCGGGCCGCCCGCGAGGTCGTACAGCACACCGCCCTCACCGGAGAACCCCCGTGCCGCGTCCTGCGAGAGCAACAGCGTCAGTCGCATGCCCGGCAGCCCGACCTCCCACGCGACGGCCGTGGCCTGCCCCTCCGCGAGGTCCGGGGCGTAGATCCGCAAGGTCGTCGCGTGCCGCAGGACTTGACGGAGCGTCAGCAATCGGTCGGGACCGGGCAGGGACACGGCTCCGGGTGCCGGCCTGCTCGCGGGGCGCAGGGTGCGGCCCGCGGGTGTCAGCCAGCGCGTCGTCCGGCTGCCGGCCCCCGACCGGGGCAGCGCACGCAGGACGGCGGCCGCCTCCGCTGCCGGCACCTCGGCGCGCAGGGTGAAGCCGGCCGCGAGCACCTGGGCCTCGGCGAAACCGCGCAACCAGCGCTCCGGGAGGGGCACCCGCTTCTCCACGAACCGGCCGTCGAAGGTCCTGACCTCCAACTCATCGGGCCCGACGGTCAGTTGCAGCGGGTCGAGACCGCCGAGTCCGGCGAGCGCCCGCCGGAGCGGGAGGTTGATGTCGACGTTCGTGGTGCCGTGACCGACATCGTCGCCGTCGAGGCCGGGCGCGAGTACGTCGAGGCGGGCGTAGACGCCGCAGCAGCCGGAGAAGGACTCCATCCGCAGCCGGTCGCCGTCGGCCGTCACCACCGGGTCCAACGAGGCCGGCGCGGCCGGTCGGTAGTACCGGGCGGCCGCCACGTCGGCGACCGCCAGCAGCGCCGCCGCCGCGGCGGTCGGCGCGGTCAGGAACCCGTGGAAGAACCGCGGATGGGCCACCTCACCGTCCGGCGTGGCACCCCCGGAGGTCTCCAGCGCGAGGGTGGGCCCGGCCGCGGACGCGCGCACGGCCGACGGGTGCAGGTAGGTATAGGACTGTAAAAGTGAGGTCACGCGGACACGCTATGACGGGGTACTGACAGAGACCGCCGGACTCGGAAGCGTCTACGAGGGTGAGGCAGCCCTGCCGTCACACCGCGACGACCCCGACCCCCGCCTCCTCGAACCGCCGCACCATGTCCGCCCCCACCCCCGCGTCCGTCACCAGGGTGTTCACCGCCTGGGCCGAGCAGATCCGGGCGAACGCCCGCTGGCCGAGCTTGCTGGAGTCGGCCGCGACGATCACGCGCTCGGCGCGCTCGCACAGCAGCCGGTTGATGGCGGCCTCCGCCTCGTCGTGGGCCGCCGCGCCGTGCGTCACGTCGAAGGCGACCACACCGAGCACCGCCACGTCGACGGTGATCTGCGAGAGCACCCCGTCCGCGAGCGGCCCGACGAGTTCGTACGACTGCGGGCGCGCTACCCCGCCGGTCAGCACGATCTTGAACTGGGGCCGTACGGCAAGTTCGTTGGCGATGTTGAGCGCGTTGGTCACGATGGTCAGCGCGGGCGTCCCGGAGGTGAGGTCGCTGCGCACGGCGAGGGCGCGGGCCACCTCCGTGGTCGTCGTGCCGCCGGTCAGGCCCACCGCCTCGCCGGGCGCGACGAGTTCGGCGACCGCCTTGGCGATGCGCTGCTTCTCGGAGGCGTGCCGGGCGGTCTTGTAGCGCAACGGCAGTTCGTACGACACCCCGTGCACGACGGCGCCGCCCCGGGTGCGCACCAGCATCTGCTGCTCGGCGAGTTGGTCGAAGTCGCGGCGGATCGTCGCGGCCGACACCGCGAGGTCGGCCGCGGCCTCCTCGACGTCGAGCCGGCCGCGCTCGACGAGCAGGTCCAGCAGCGTCTTCCAGCGGGCGTCGCGCGACATCCGCACTCACTCTCCGTTCCTCGATCCTCCGCGACCCTAGCGCACGCTCCCTTGGTCCAATTGCTTGATTGTGCTCGAAAGCTCGCTATATCTTGCAGGAACAAGCATCAACGGGGAGGGGTACGGCATGACCTATGTCGAGGACGAGCTGAACAGCCAGCCCGAGTGCTGGATACGCGCCGCGTCGGAGGCGCCCCGACACCGGGACGCGCTGCCGGCGCCGGGGGAGCGGGTCGCGATCGTCGGCTGCGGCACCTCGTATTTCATGGCCCAGGCGATCGCCGCCCTGCGCGAGGGAACAGGCCAGGGTGAGACCGACGCCTTCGCCGCCTCGGAGTTCCCGTACGGGCGGACGTACGACCGCGTCCTCGCCCTCACCCGCTCCGGCACCACCACCGAAGTGCTGGAACTCCTGCGGCAGTTGAGAGGGCGCACCCGCACCACCGCGATCACCGCCGACCCGCACACGCCCGTCATGACGGCCGCCGACGAGGTCGTCGTGCTCGACTTCGCCGACGAACGGTCCGTCGTACAGACCCGGTTCGCGACCACCGCGGTCACCCTGCTCCGCGCCCACCTGGGCCTGCACACCGACGCCGTGGTCGCCGACGCCCGTACCGCGCTAGCCGCCGAACTGCCCCAACAGCTCATCGCCTGCACCCAGTTCACCTTCCTCGGCCGCGGCTGGACCGTCGGGCTCGCCAACGAGGCCGGGCTGAAGATGCGCGAGGCCTCCCTGTCCTGGACCGAGGCCTACCCGGCGATGGAGTACCGACACGGCCCGATCAGCATCACCACCCGCGGCACCGCCACCTGGATGCTCGGTGAGGCGCCCGAGGGAATCGCCCAACAGGTGGGCGCCACCGGCGGGTTGTGGATCGAGGGCGGCCTCGACCCCCTCGCCGAACTCGTCCGCGCCCAGCGTCTCGCGGTCGCCGTCGCCGCGTACCGCGACCTCGACCCCGACCGCCCGCGCCACCTCACCCGCTCGGTGATCCTCACCCCCTGAAGCCCCGGTATCCGGTACGCCAGGAAAGGACAGGCCGTGCCCCTCGTCACCACCGGCGAGCTCGTCACCCGCGCCGCCGAGGCCCGCTCAGCGGTCGCCGCCTTCAACATCATCACGCTGGAACACGTCGAGGCCGTCATCACCGGCGCCGAGTCCACCAGTGCCCCCGTCGTCCTCCAAGTCAGCGAGAACGCCGTCAGGTTCCGCTACGGCCGCCTCCTCCCGCTCGCCCGCGCGGCCGTCGCCGCCGCCGAACGGGCCGCCGTACCCGTCGCGTTGCACCTCGACCACGTCCAGAGCGACGACCTGCTGCGGCAGGCGCACAGCGCCGGGTTCAGCTCCGTCATGTACGACGCGGCCCGCCTGCCCTACGCCGAGAACCTCGCCGCGACCCGCGCCGCCGCCGACTGGGCGCACTCTCAAGGGCTGTGGATCGAGGCCGAGTTGGGAGAGGTCGGCGGCAAGAACGGCGAGCCGCCCCTCGACGCCCACGCACCCGGCGCCCGCACCGACCCCGCCCAGGCCCGCGCCTTCGTCGCCGACTCCGGCGTGGACGCACTCGCCGTGGCCATCGGCAGCTCCCACGCCATGACCACCCGCACGGCCACCCTCGACCACGACCTCCTCAAGCGGCTCACCGCGAACCTGGACGTCCCCCTCGTCCTGCACGGCTCCTCAGGAGTCCCCGACGACGAACTGACCGCGGCCGTCGCCGGCGGCATCACCAAGGTCAACGTGGGCACGGCTCTCAACCTCGCGATGACCGGCGCGATCCGCGCCTTCCTCGCCGAACACCCTGAGGCGGTCGACTCCCGCACGTACCTGAGCGTGGGGCGGGAGGCGATGGCAGGGGCGGTGGCCCGGATCATCGGTGTGCTCGACGGAGGGGGTCCGGCTACCGCTTGACGGCCTTCAGCACGACGAACTTGGCGTCGCTGGCCACCAGTTGACTGTTGCCGAACAGCCGCTTCAGCTTCACGTGGTAGGCGAGGTGACGGTTGCCGATGACCCACAGCTCGCCGCCCGGCCGCAGTGCGCGCCGCGCCCCGGAGAACATCCGCCAGGCCGTCGCGTCGGTCGTCGCCTGGTGGGAGTGGAACGGGGGATTGTTCAGCACGAGGTCCACGCTGTCGGCCGGAACCCCGACCAGCCCGTCCCCGACCCTGAACTCGGCCTGCCCCGGAACGCCGTTCGCCTTGTACGTCGCCTCCGCCGAGGCGACGGCCTGGAACGACTCGTCCACGAACAGGACTTCGGCCTCCGGATCGGCCAGCGACACCGCCGTACCGACCACGCCGTTGCCGCACCCGAGGTCGACGACCTTGCCGAGCCCAGGACTTGAGGGCAGGTTCTGGAGGAGGAAACGGGTGCCGATGTCGAGGCGTTCCGCGCAGAACACACCCGCGTGGTTGACCACGGTCCGGCCCGAGACGACACCGATGCCGTCGGGCAGGGCATAGCTGTGCGGCCAGGGGTTGGTGGCGCGGGCCGCCGACGACCGGGGCGTGCAGTGGATCAGCCGGGCCTTCTTCTCGGCCAGCGAGGTCCGGGTCGGGCCGAGGATCCGCTCGAACAGCTTCAGCGTCGAGGTGTGGATCTCCTTCACCATGCCGGTGCCGACGACGACCGTGTCCGCGTGCACCGCGGGCGCCAGCCGCAGCAACTGGTCCTCCAGCAGCGCGAGACTCTTGGGCACCCGGACCAGCAGCACGTCGACGCGCTCGGGCGGCGGATCCTGGGTGGTGAGCAGCCGTACGGAATCGGCGTCGGCCTCGTTGCGGGCGAGGTTCGCCCTGGTCGCCTCCTGAGTGAGGAACGAGTCCGTGATCTGCACCGGACCGTACTCCGCGAGAGCCGTGGCCAGGGCGCCCCAGCGGTCGCCCACGATCACGACCGTGCCGGACAACGGGGTGTCCTGTTCCGCGAGATGCCGCAGAAGGTATTCGTCGGAGGCGTCCCAGGCGCGCAGCCGGTCGCGCTGGTCCTCGGGGAAGCGGGACAGGGCGTGCTCGCCCTGCGGAGTCGTCATTCGGTCGATATGGTCGTCCATCGTGCGCCAAGGCTAACCGAGTCCCAGTTCACGGCCGGTCGGGCAGGATGGGCCCATGGACGCCGAGCTGTTTCCCAGGCCCCGGACGGAGGTCGCTCCCGGCGCCGTGCACGTGCCGGACTGGCTCGACACGGCCCGCCAGCGCGACCTCCTGACGGCCTGCCGCGAGTGGGCCCGGCCCCCGGCCGGACTGCGCACGGTCCACACCCCCGGCGGCGGCACGATGACCGCCCGGCAGGTGTGCCTGGGCTGGCACTGGTACCCGTACGCCTACTCCCGCACGGCGACCGACGGCGACAACACCCCCGTGAAACCGTTCCCGACCTGGCTCGACGACCTCGGGCGGCGGGCGGTCGCCGACACACTGGGGGCGCCGGCCGCGTCGTACGACATCGCACTGATCAATTTCTACGACGGCGACGCCCGCATGGGAATGCACCGCGACAGCGACGAACAGTCCGACGCCCCCGTGGTGTCCCTCAGCCTCGGCGACACCTGCGTCTTCCGCTTCGGCAACACCGAGACCCGTACGAAGCCGTACACGGACGTCGAGTTGAGGAGCGGCGACCTGTTCGTGTTCGGGGGCGCGTCGCGGCTGGCGTATCACGGGGTGCCGCGGGTGTACGAGGGCACGGCGCCGGGGGAGTTGGGACTGAAGGGCAGGTTGAATGTCACGCTCAGGGTCAGCGGGTTTTAGGGCGCGGGGCTGTATCGATATGCGGCTCCGCCGCGTGGGCGCGACCAGCCCCCACCGGCCCGCGCTGTGAACACCACCTGCACTCCTCGTCTCCACTCCTACGGATCATGGGAGACTCCCCCTCATGAGCGGCAAGGCGGACCCCCGGCCGGCGGGGGAAGGAACCACCTCGAGGGCGAGACTGGACCGAGGCCGCGGAGCGCTCGGCCCCGCGCTGGAGCTCGTGCACACCGGCCGCGCCCCCACCCGCGCCGTACTCACCGCCGAACTGGGGGTGACCCGGGCGACGGCCGGCGCGGTGGCCGCCGAGCTGGAGGCGCTGGGGCTGATCAGGGTCGATGCCAGGCCCGGCGCGGCAGCCGGTTCACAGGGACGCCCCTCGCACCGGCTCGCGCTGGCCGAGGACGGCCCCGTCGTGCTCGCCGCCCAGGTGCACGCCGACGGCTTCCGCGCCGCGCTGGTCGGGCTCGGCGGCCAGATCGTCGCGACCGCACCCGGCTGCGAGACCGTCGACGCGGACCCGGCGAAGGTGCTCGGCTCGGTGGTGGAGGCCGGCGCGGATCTGCTGCGCGAGACGGGCCGGCGGTGCGTGGGCGCCGGGCTCGCCGTGCCCTCCGCCGTGGCCGAGCCCGAAGGACTGGCGCTGAACCCGCTCCACCTGGCCTGGCCCGCGGGCGCGCCCGTGCGGCGGATCTTCGCCGAGTGCGTGCGCGCGGCCGGCCTCGCCGGACCCGCGTTCGCGGGCAACGACGTCAACCTCGCCGCGCTCGCCGAGCACCGGCACGGCGCGGGACGCGGCGCCCGCGACCTGCTGTGCGTGGCGACCGGCCACCGGGGTGTCGGCGGCGCGCTGGTGCTCGACGGGCGTCTGCACACAGGGAGTTCGGGCCTCGCACTCGAAGTCGGGCACCTCACCGTCAACCCCGAGGGCCGCCCCTGCCACTGCGGCAGCCGCGGCTGCCTCGACGTCGAGGCCGACCCGCTCGCCTTCCTCACGGCCGCAGGTCGCGAACCCGGCCCCGAGGTCTCCCTGCTTCAGGAGTCCAACGAACTGATCCGCCGCCACTACGACGACCCGTCCGTCCGGAAGGCCGCCGAAACCCTGATCGACCGGCTCGGCCTTGGCCTCGCGGGCCTGGTGAACATCCTCAACCCCGACCGGATCATCCTCGGCGGACTGCACCGCACGCTCCTCGACGCCGACCCGGACCGGCTGCGCGCGGTCGTCGCCGGCCGGAGCCTGTGGGGACAGAGCGGGGGCGTGCCGATCCTCGCGTGCACCCTGGACCACAACAGCCTGGTCGGGGCAGCCGAGTTGGCGTGGCAGCCGGTGCTCGACGACCCGTTGGCGGCGCTGTCCTGACGGCGGACGGTGCCGTCCGGCAGACACGTGGAAAAGGTGTGTGGTGGGCCCGTTGGGTCCGTGACCCGAGTGGGTCTATCGTCAGAAACCTAAGGCCAGAGGATGGAGGCGGCCGGTGATGCCGCAGGACGAGGCCGTGATCGGATGCACGGGAGAGGTGATCATCGAGACGCGCGGCAGCGCGGGTCCCGGCGAGATCCTCGTGCGGGTCCGGGGCGGCTCCGAGACATTCCTGGCCTGGTCGGATGATCCCCTGCCCACGGGGGCCAGGGTGCTCGTGATCGAGTCCCGTGGACGTCGTGCCGTGCACGTCATCGAGTGGGCGGATCCATTGGACGCGCTGGGCGGCGAACCCGCCGGCGCAGAGTGAGGAGCAAGACATGTTCGGTTACCGCGTTCCCGCCCCCGATGAGGCGATGTTGATCTCGGGTGGCAGGCGGGGACTGGGGGGCGCGCCGTTCCGAGTGGTGACGGGGCACGGGAAGTTCGTGCTGCCGGTCTTCCGCAAGACCCGTTTTCTCACGCTGTCGATGTGCGAGGCCGAGGTCACCGAGACCTGTGTGACCCGGCAGGGCATCGCGCTGCACGTCCGCGCCGTGATCGCGTTCAAGGTCGGCAACGACACCGAGAGCATCATCAACGCGGGCCAGCGGTTCCTCTCCGACCAGGACCAGATGTCGGTGCTGACCGGCCGCATCTTCGCCGGTCACCTGCGGTCCATCATCGGCTCGATGACGGTCGAGGAGATCGTCACGGAGCGGCAGAAGCTCGCCGCCGAGGTGCTGGACACGTCGAAGGTCGAGATGGCGAAGATCGGCCTGATCGTGGACTCGCTGCAGATCCAGTCGATCGACGACGGCGAGGTCGGCTACATCGAGGCCATGTCCGCGCCGCACAAGGCGGCCATCCAGCGGCAGGCCCAGATCGCGCAGGCGCAGGCCACCCAGGCCTCCGTCGAGGCGGAGCAGGTCGCGGCCCGCAACCAGGCCGAGTACGCGCGGCAGACCGCGGTCGTCAAGGCCGAGTACTCGGCCGAGGTGGACCGCGCGCAGGCGCAGGCCGCGCAGGCCGGACCGCTCGCGCAGGCCCACGCCCAGCAGGAGGTGCTCGCCGCGCAGACCGAACTGGCCCAGCGCCAGGCAGAGTTGCGCCAGCAGCAGCTGGTCGCCGAGATCGTCAAGCCGGCCGAGGCCGAGGCCCAGCGGATCAAGCTGCTCGCCATCGCCGAGGCGGACCGGATGAAGATCCAGGCCGAGGCGGCGGCCTCCTACGACCGGGTCGCGCTCGACCGGATGCTGATCGACCAGCTCCCGCAGATCGTGAAGGAAGCGGCGGGGGGTCTCGCGGGCGCCAACGTCAACGTCCTCAACGGCGCGGACGGCCTGGGCGAGATCGCGGCGGGACTGGTGTCGCAGGGGCTGACGATTCTGGACTCGGTCCGGGGGAACCTCAGCGGCGCGGACCCCGACGGTCGTCGTCCCGGCGACGAGGTCAAGAACCTGCTCCAGTTGCAGGCGAAGAAGGACGAGAAGAAGAACGACGGGCCGGTGGACCTGGACTAGGCGCTCCGCTGGGAGCAGCGGGGTGTGCGTCGTCGGTTTGGTGCGGCGCCGTTGTGGCTGGGCGCGCCCGCGCGGCGGTAGCCGCAAATCAAGTACAGCCCCGCGCCCCTTGCAGCACAGGCCGCAGCCCTACGGCGCCGTGAGGCTCCACAGGGCTGCCACCAGGGGGCGGCGTAGATCCGACCGTCGTACACACAGGCCGATCGGGAACGGTTCCGGTGGTGGGTCCGCCGTGATCACCGCCAGCCGTTCCCGTACGGCGCTGTTGTCGAGGACGAGCCGGGGCACCACGCCCGTTCCGCAGCCCAGGGCGACCAGGGTCAACAGGCCCTCGTGGCCGTCCGGTTCGCAGGCCACGTCGGGTGTTGTGCCCCGGGTGCGGAACCAGCGGTCGGCGGCCTCGCGGACCAGGCCCCGGTGCGGGAGGACGAACGGGCCGTCGAGCCCCGGGTCGGGACGGTCGCGTGCGGTGACCAGGACCAGTTCGGTCACCGCGACCGTGCGACTCGCCAGCGGTTCCGGCAGCCGCGCCGGGATGCCCGCGACCGCCACGTCCACCTCACCCTCGTCGAGGCGGGCAAGCGCCGCCGCCGCGTCGCCGGTGCGCAGATCGAGCCGTACCTGCGGATGCGCGGCCCGGAACGGCGCCAACAGGTCGGGCAGCAGGGCCTGGCAGGCGGTCACCGTCGCGAACAGGGCCAGCCTTCCCGTGAGGTCGGCCGGGTCCGGATGCTCCTCGCGGTAGGCACGCCACAACTCCAGTGACTGGACGGCGTATTCACGGAAGCGGTGCCCCTCCGCGGTCAGGGACACCCCGCGCGCCCCGCGGTCGAACAGCCGGTGTCCGAGGCCGGCCTCCAGTCGCTGCACGGTCCGCGTGAGCGTCGCCGGACTGACATGACAGTCGAGACTGGTCCGCCCGAAGTTCAGCGTCTGCGCCAGATGCAGGAAAAGCCGTAGCTCCCGATGGTCGTCCCGCATACCGTGACCTGTCCCTTTCACCTCACGCAACAGACCGCTGCGCAAGTTGCGCTTGCCGCAACGCTCGCCCGGAGCCTACAACTCCACCATGACCTCGACCACGTACACCTCCGCCGTCTTCACCCTCGAAACGATGGACGTGCCCGGCGGCACGGAGACCATCCTGCGCGGTGGCCGGCACCTCTTCCCGCTGCTCCCGCAGGCCTTCGCCGGCGTCCGCCGTATCGGCGTCATCGGCTGGGGCCCGCAGGGGCGTGCCCAGGCCCGCAACCTGCGCGACTCCCTCGCCGGTACGGACATCCGGGTGAGCGTCGGTCTGCGCCCCGGCTCGGCGTCCGCGGCCGACGCCCGCGCGCACGGCTTCACCGAGGAGGACGGCAGGCTCGGCGACTGGCTCGCGGTCACCGCCGACAGCGACCTGGTGATCCTGCTGATCGCGGACGCGGCCCTCGCCGCCCACCACGAGGAGATCTTCGGGGCGCTGAAGCCCGGCGCCACCATCGGTCTCTCGCACGGCTTCCTGCTCGGTCATCTCCGGGCCACCGGTGGGGAGTTCCCGCCCGGACACGGCGTGATCGCCGTCTGCCCCAAGGGCATGGGCGACTCCGTGCGGCGGCTCTACGAGCAGGGTGCGGAGATCAACGGCGCGGGCATCAACAGCAGTTACGCCGTCCACGCCGACCCCGACGGCAAGGCCACCGACCGCGCGCTCGGCTGGTCGGTCGCGCTGGGCTCGCCGTACACCTTCCGCACCACCCTGGAGAGCGAGTACCGCTCCGACATCGTGGGCGAACGCGCCATCCTCCTCGGTGCCGTCCACGGCATCGTCGAGAGCCTCTTCACGCGCCACCGTCTGACCGGCGACGACGCGGTGACCGCGTACGAGCGCTCCTGCGAGAACGTCACCGGCCCGATCGCCCGCACCATCTCCCAGGCCGGACTCCGCGCCGTCCGCGAGGAGTTGGACCCGGCCGGACGGGAGGTCTTCGACCGCGCGTACTCGGCGACCTACGGTCCCGCCCGCGAGATCGTCGCCGAGATCTACGACGAGGTCGCCGACGGCACCGAACTGCGCAGCGTGGTTCTTGCCGAACGGCGGCTCGGGGCACGGGAGATGAGCGGGATCGGCGGTTCCCCGATGTGGGCCGCGGGAGCGGAGGTCCGGGCGCGCCGGGCCGAACGGGCCCTGCCCGTCGAGCCGTTCACCGCCGGGGTGTTCGTGGCGACCATGACCGCCCAGGTCGACGAGTTCGCCGAGCGCGGTCACCCCTGGTCGGAGATCGTCAACGAATCCGTCATCGAGGCGGTCGACTCCCTGCTGCCGTACATGCACGCACGGGACGTGGCGTACATGGTCGACAACTGCTCCCGTACGGCCCGTCTGGGCGCCCGCCGTTGGGGCCCGCGCTTCCAGGCGGCCTACGAGCAGATCGCCTACCCGGCATCCGAACTCCCGGCGGACGGAGCCCTGTTGGCGGCTTTCGACACCCACCCCATGCACGAGGCCCTGGCCGCGGCGGCGAAACTGCGGCCGTCCGTGGACATCTCGGTGGCCTAGCTCGCCGGCCTGGCTCGGTTGCCTGGTTCAGTTGCCTGGCTCAGCGCGCGCTCGGGAACGGCAGAGCGTCCTGGTAGGCGTTCACCGGCTTGGCGACCTTCTCGACGGTGACGCCGTCGAGCGCGGCCGCGGCGGAACTCGTCCCCAGGGTTCCGCTCGCGTGCCAGGTCCCGGTGATCGTCACCCAGGTGTTGGCGGACAGGGCCGGGATGCCGTAGACCCGCACCTTGATGGACTGGGCGTCCGCCGCGCAGCACGAGATCATGATCCGGGTCAGGTCCCAGTAGGCGGACCCCTTGTCGGGCGTGACGAACCCGGTCATCTGGACGGTGCGGCCCTTGATGACCCGCTTGCGGTCCTGCTGCACGCGGGTCGTGAAGTCGGTCAGGGTCATCGGCAGCGGCGAGGTCGCGGGCAGCGGATCGAAGGAGTCCTGCACGGGGACGGCCTTGGTGGCGGCGCGGGAGGCGGTGTAGGCGCCGAGGGCGGGTGGGGCGTAGAAGAGGAGGCTGAGTGCGGGGAGGAAGAGCAGCCAGGCGACGCGGGGCACCTTGGAGTGGTTGTGGCCCGTGTGCTCTTCGGGGAGTTCGGTGTGGTGCTGGTCTATGTGGTTCTCGCCTATGTGGTCTTGGCCTGTGTGGTGGCCATCCATGCCCGGGTTCTGCCGTGACCGTGACCAGGCCTCCGCGATGCCGAGCAGGATCAGCAGGAACCCGGACACGACGAGCATCGGGCGCATGCTCGACTTGACGTAGCGCAGGCACAGGTCGGTGAAGAGCGAGGCGTGCAGCAGGCCCAGGCCGCTGAGGACGAGCAGGGTCACCTGGAGGGGGCGTCTCACAGCAGTACGGCTCCGATCAGCGCGCTGGACAGCACCGCGACGACCGTCGTGGCGGCGGAGAAGCGAGCCGCGAAGGCCCGGCCGAACGTGCCCGCCTGGAGGGCGATCAGCTTCAGGTCCACCATGGGGCCCACGACCATGAAAGCGAGCCGGGCGGTGGGGGAGAAGCCCGTGAGGGAGGACGCGACGAACGCGTCGGCCTCGGAACAGACCGCGAGGATGATCGCGAGGGCGGCCAGGAAGAGCACGGACAGCCAGGGCGAGCCGGCGAAGGTGTCGAGCACCGAGCGCGGGACCGCGACATTGAAGGTCGCCGCCGCCATGGCCCCGACGACCAGGAACCCGCCCGCGTGCAGGAAGTCGTGCTGGAAGCCGGTGCGGAACTCCGTGAAGCGGCTGTGCCCCGGCCGGTGTCCGGTGTGACGGGCGACCGGCCGCAGCCACTCCTCACGCCCCAGCCAGAGCCACAGCCAGCCCATCACCACGGCGGTCGCGAGCGAGGCGAGCAGCCGGGCCAGCACCATCACCGGACTGGCGGGAAACGCGATCGCGGTGGCGGTCAGCACGACCGGGTTGATCGCGGGCGCCGAGAGCAGGAACGCGAACGCGGCGGCCGGGGTGACCCCGCGCCCGATCAGACTGTTCGCGACCGGCACCGACGCGCACTCACAGCCCGGCAGCACGACCCCCGCCATCCCGGCCACCGGCACCGCGAACACGGCCCGCTTGGGCAGCACCTTCGTGAACACCCGCGCCGGTACGAACGCGTTGATCGCCCCCGACAGAGCCGTACCGAGCAGCAGGAAGGGCAGCGCCTGCGTGGTGATGGCGAGACACACGGTCCGCCAGGCCTGCACGGCCGGCGCGTCCAGCCACCGCCCGACGACGAACAGGAGCAGCCCCGGAACGACAGCCGCCCCGAGCAGCATGAGCGGCCAGGACCGGGGCCACCCGGTCACCGCGACATCCGCTTCCGCCGCCGCTCCGGGTGGCTCAACCGTCGTCTGCACACGAGCTCCACATGTTCGATGTCCGCGTCGAACATAGCGGGCCCTTCTCAGCCTTCGGCGACCGGCTCCGGAGAGCGGGCGTTCTGCGCGACGACATAGCGGGGTGCCGTGGTGAATGCGTGCGCCTTGCTCACGCTGACGCGGGGCGTGCCATGGTTCCCCGTTCCTTCCAGCGCCCTCCGCCTTCCCTCAGCGCCACTCGACCGCGAACGCCCGCGCCGGGTTCTCCGTGAAGACGCGCCACACGAGTTCCTCCCCCAGCTCCACCGCGAGCCGTGGCCGCATCCGCCGCAGCAGATACGGCATCCCCGGGCCGCCGTCCACCGAGCGCGCGTCGGCGACCACCGTGTCCCCGCCGAGCAGCAGCCGGTCGCCGAAGCCGGCCTCGGCCAGCGTCCGGACCGTGTCCGGCATCCGCCAGTCCGTGGCGTGGTGGGCGCGGGACGGGCCGTCGAAGGCCAGGTAGGCGCCCGAATCGGCGGCCTGTCGCTGGACCACCGGGTCGGGGGAGCGGTTCAGGTGGCCGAGGATCACCCGGTGCGGCTCGACCCCCAACTTGCCGCACAGCAGCTCGAGTACGTCGAGGGCGCCCGTGCCCAGCTCCAGGTGCACGGCGATCGGTGCGCCCGTCGCGCCGTGGGCCTCGGCCGCGGCGGTCATCGTCCAGCGGGCGTGCGCGTCGAGGCCGTGGAAGCCACCCGCGACCTTGATGATCCCGGCGCGGACACCGGACGGCCCGACGCTCTCGGTCAGTTCGGCGACGAAGACCTCGGCCAGCCTGCCGCGCAGACTCTCCAGCAACTCCGGGCTGTAGTGCGCCGCTTGGTGCAACCCGGTCGCGCAGACCACATGCACACCCGTCTCCCGGGACAGCGGCGGCAGATCGGCGACCCGTCGCCCCATCCCGTACGGCGTCCATTGCACGATGCTGCCCCCGCCGACGGAACGGAACGCGTTCAACTCGGCCCGTGCGGCCGAGGCGTCACCCAGCTCCTGGCCGGGGAGTCGCGGGCTGCGGAGGAAGAGATGGTCGTGCGCGTCGCACATACCCAGCAGCCGCGGGTCCACATCCCCAAGTACCGTACGGACGAGGGTATTCACCACTGCCGCCCTCGCGGTAACCCGTCCCGCCCCGGCGCCGAGAGGTGCAGCACCTGGAACACGTCTCCCTCCGCCTTCGGCGTTTCGTGCTCCCAGAGCGAGAAGTGGACCAGCTCCCAGCTGTGCGGATCGACGGCCGCCGCCGCGAGGACCGCACCGTCCTCCCCGGCCAGCCGCCGGGTCTCACGCACCGCGTCCTCCATCACCGCTGCCAACTCCCCACTCCCCGCTATCCGTTGACGCCGCCGCACGGCGACGGCCGCCGGTGAGCCCGCAGCGCCGCCCTCCTCGTACGCGAGGCCGGTCCACCGCAACACCTCCGGTCGCCCGAAGTCGTCGACGAGCCTCTGGAAGGCGCCGCCCCAGAGGAAGCGGTTCATGCCCTCCACGGTGTTCCACAGATAGAACGGCGCGTATTGGTTGACCGGCGAACCGTGCACCCCGCGCTCACGCAGCAGATACGCCTTGAAACCGAGCCCGTCCCAGTCGTCGAGCAGATGCCCGACGCGGGCGACCCGGTCCCGGACGATGTCCATGTCGTAGTCGGCGGGAAGGGTGAGTTCGTAGTTCATCGCGTGCATCACATGCCTCCTCAGGAGGGTGAGAGAAGAGAGAGCAGTCCCCGGACACCGACGTCGAAGGCGGCCGGCGACCCGGACGCGCGGGCCAGGACATACCCGCCCTGCACGGTAGCGAGGATCGTGGCGGCGATCTCCTCACCGTCCAACTGCGGCCCGAACTGGCCCTGTTCCTTGCCCTCTTCGACGATTCCGGCGAGCCGCTCGCGGATCGCGTCGAGCGTCGCGTCCACCGGCTCCCGCAGCTCGGCGCTGGCGATCACGTCCGGATCCATCGTCAGCCGCCCGACCGGACACCCGCGCAGCACATCCCGCTCGCGCCGCAGATACGCCTCGATCCGCTCGTACGGCGTGCCCGGCCCGTCGAGTACTCCCACGGCGGTGGCCAACAACTCCTCGGCTGTCCGCCGGATCGCCACCAGCGCCAGCTCCGGCTTGCCCTTGAAGTGGTGGTACATGCTGCCCTGCCCGGCACCGGCCCGCTCCAGGATCGCCTTGGGGCTGGTGCCGACGTAGCCGCGCTCCCACAACAGCTCGCGAGTGGACTCGATCAGTCGCTCCGGGGTGCTCATACGAGGACTGTACATACTAGTAGGTACAGAAGTCGAACGGTTATCGGCGGACGGGGAGCAGCCAAAACGCACCCGCGTACTCCCCGGGAGGTACGCACACAGCCGCTGGCCGTACGACGACCCGGACCCCTCCCCGGAGCCAGTCTCGATACATCACCGGACATCACCGGACCAGCAGGAAGCCCCCTTCGGGGCTCCGGACCTCTTGGAGATGAATCGACATGCAGACTCTGGCGAACTGGAACGGCGGCGGCCCCGGCCCGTGGATCCTGTTCTTCCCGCTGATCTGGGCGGCCGTGGTGGTCGGCGTGGTGACCGTGCTGCGCCGCACCGCCTGGCGCGGCCGCGGGATCGGGCGCGGCGGACCGTGGCGCGCGATGGCCGACCCCCGCCCCACCGGCGACTCCCCGCTCGCCGTCCTCGGCCGCCGCTTCGCCTCCGGCGAGATCGACGAGGACGAGTACTGGCGCCGCCTGTCCGTCCTGGACGAGCAGTTCGGCCGCACCGGCAAGGGCGGGGGCCCGGCATGACCTCCGTGACCACCACCCGCACGGCCGCGCGGGTCGTCGACGCCGTCAAGGTGTACGGCGTCGGCGACACCGCCGTACGCGCCCTGGACGGGGTGAGCGTCGACTTCCCGGTCGGCCGCTTCACCGCGATCATGGGCCCCTCGGGCTCCGGCAAGTCGACCCTGATGCACTGCGCGGCCGGACTCGACACACTCACCTCAGGCGCCGCGTACATCGGCGACACGGAACTCGGCTCCCTCGACGACCGACGCCTCACCCTCCTCCGCCGCGACCGCGTCGGCTTCGTCTTCCAGGCCTTCAACCTGATCCCGACGCTGACCGTCGCCGAGAACATCACCCTCCCCCTGGACCTCTCCGGAGCCAGCGGCGACCAGGAGTGGATCGACGCACTCGTCGACGTCGTCGGCCTGCGCGACCGCCTCCACCACCGCCCCTCGGAACTCTCCGGCGGTCAGCAGCAACGCGTCGCCGTGGCACGGGCGTTCGCGGGTCGGCCGGAGGTCGTCTTCGCCGACGAGCCGACCGGCAACCTCGACTCCCGCTCCGGCGGCGAGGTCCTCGGACTGCTCCGCCGTGCCGTACGGCAGACGGACCGCACGGTCGTGATGGTGACCCACGACCCGGTGGCCGCCGCCCACGCCGACGAGGTCGTCTTCCTCGCGGACGGCCGCCTCGTGGACCGTATGCAGGACCCCACGGCGGAGAAGGTCCTGGACCGCCTGAAGGCCTTCGAGGACGTGAGGTCATGAACGCGTCCGTACGCCTGAGCATGTCCTCCCTGCGGGCCCACAAAAGGCGCTTCGCCGGTACGTTCCTCGCCGTGTTCCTCGGGGTCGCCTTCCTCGCCGGGACCCTCGTCATGGGCGACACCCTGCGCGCCAACTTCGACACCATGTTCGGCGACGCGACCAGCGGCACGGACGCGGTCGTCCGCAGCGCCGACGCCATCACGACACCCGGCGAGAGCCAGGGCGTACGGCAGCCCGTGAGCACGGCCCTGGTGAAGACCATCGACCAGGTCCCCGGCGTCGCGGCCGCCGCCCCCAGCATCCAGGGCGCGGGCCAACTCGTCGGCGCCAACGGCGGGGCCATCGGCGGCAAGGGCCCGCCCACCCTCGCCGGCAACTGGATCACCGACCCGAAGCTCAACCCGTACCGGCTCGCGGAAGGCCGAACTCCTGCCCGCTCGGGCGAGGTTGTCATCAACCGAGGCGCCGCCGACAAGGGCCACTTGACGATCGGCGACACGACGACCCTGCGCACCCCCGACCCCGTCAAGGTGACGATCGTCGGCCTCGCGACCTTCGGCGGCGAGGACGGCATGGCACAGGTGACGTTCACCGGCATGACGCTGTCCGACGCCGAGAAGTACCTCACCGCGAAGCCGGGCGAGGCGGCGAGCATCCAGGTACGAGCAGGCCCGGGCGTAAGTCAGCAGGCACTGGTCAACAACCTGACTCCCGTCCTCCCCAAGGGAGTTGAGGCGATCACGGGTCAACAGTCGGCGCAAGAGAACACGGACATGATCTCGTCCCAGTTCCTCACCATCTTCACCACCTTCCTCCTGGTGTTCTCCGGCATCGCCCTGCTGGTCGCGACCTTCTCCATCAGCAACACGTTCGCGATCGTCATCGCCCAACGCACCCGGGAGAACGCCCTGTTGCGCGCCCTCGGCGCCTCCCGCCGCCAGGTCACCGCAGCCACCGTCACCGAGGCGAGCGTCGTCGCGGTCACCGCGTCGACCGCCGGACTGGCGGGCGGCATCGGCATCGCGGCCGGACTGAAGCTGCTGTTCCCGGCGATCGGATTCCCGTTCCCCGAGGGCGACTTGGTGATCCGGACACTCTCCATGGTCCTGCCCCTCGCAGTCGGCATCATCGTCTGCCTGGGCTCCGCACTCATGCCGGCGGTACGAGCGGGCCGCACCGCACCCCTGGCGGCGCTGCGCGAGACGGCCGTGGATCAGACAGGCGCGTCCCGTGTCCGAGCGGTGACAGGACTGGCCCTCGCCGCCTTCGCGATGGGGGCCACCCTCACCGGAGTGCTGATCTCACCGTCCTTGCTGCTGGCGGGACTTGGCGCGGTACTGGCCCTGGTCGCCTTCGTCGTCCTCGGCCCCGTCGCCTCCTCCACGGCGGTACGCGTCCTCGGCAGCCCTCTGGACCGACTGCGCGGCGTCACGGGCGCACTCGCCCGACGCAACGCCCTGCGCAGCCCCCGCCGTACGGCCGCCACCGCGAGCGCGCTGATGATCGGCGTGGCCGTGGTGTCCCTGTTCACCGTGTTCGGCGCCTCGTTGAAGGCCACGATGGACCAGACGGTGTCCCGGTCCTTCGCCGGTGACGTGGCCGTCAGCACCCCGTCCTTCGGCGCGGGCGGCAGCGGCCTGAGCCCCCGACTCGCCCCGGCCATCGGCAAGCTGCCCGAGGTGGACACGGCAGTGGGACTCGGCCGCGGAGTGGCCGAAGTGGACGGCAAGGGAAGGGCGTTGACGGTGACGGACCCCACCGCCCTGGCCCGCACCTTCGACCTGGGCACCATCCAGGGCTCACTCCGCGCCCTCGGCACCGACGGCATCGCCATCACCAGGACGGAGGCCGACCGCCAACACCTGACCACCGGCAGCAAGGCCCAACTGGCCTTCACCGACGGCAAGAAGCAGACCTTCACGGTCCGCGCGGTCTACGGCCAGTCCGAACTCGCCGGCGACTACGTCATCACCCGAGCCGCCTGGGCCCCCCACCGCACCCAGGACTCCGACACACTGGTCGCCGTCTCCTTCAAGAAGGGCGTGAGCACGGCCAAGGGCAAAGCGGCGGTCGAGCGGATCGCTGCCCAATACGGCAACCCACAAGTCCAGACCCGCCACGAATACGCACAGTCCTCGGCCGGCGGCATCGACATGATGCTGACCCTCGTCTACGCCCTGTTGGCCCTGGCGGTCCTGATCGCCCTGCTCGGCATCGCCAACACCCTCACCCTGGCGATCCACGAACGCACCCGCGAACTGGGCCTGTTGAGGGCGGTCGGCCAGACCCGTTCCCAACTCCGGGCGATGGTCCGCTGGGAGTCGGTCCTGGTAGCAGGCTTCGGCACGCTCGGCGGCCTCGCCCTCGGCGCCTTCCTGGGCTGGGTCCTGGTCAAGGCCTCGGACGGCGCGAGCGACAGCGCCTTCGCCTTCGCGCTCCCGCCCGTCCAACTCGTGGTGGTGGCCCTGGTGGGCGTAGCCGCAGGCGCTCTCGCGGGCCTACGCCCGGCACGCCGCGCGGCCAGGCTGGACGTACTGCGGGCGATCGCCACCGAGTGATCTGACCCGGGTAGAGAAACTCACGGCGTCCACTCTCACAAGCGGCGAGGGCCCACCAAGTCCCACTGTCCCCACGCCGACGGCCGAGAGGGAGCCGTAGGGGCGCGCCGGTGTCGAGAGCCCCAGCGCGCGGAGGCCCGAAGGGTCGAGCACGGTGGGGCTCTCGACACCGGCTCCCAGCGCCTCGTAGGCGACCGAACCAAAAGAGGTGCCCGCGTGGGTGAGTTCACAACACCGGTCCGGTATCGCGAGCTTTCACCAAGGTGAGTCGCCATCTGAAGCCAGACCCGGCCGTCCCGCCGTCCACAACACCGGCTAGGGCACCTGTCTTCTCAACACAGGCCAGGGCACGTTTCCTCGACACAGCCCCAGGCACCCAATAGCCACCCCCCCCGCAACGAATCACCGCCCGATCAACCGGCAACGGCGGACCGGGCGGGAGCGTGTTGGGGCCGATGACCGTCGACCGGGTGCTCGACCTCGGTGACGAACCGGTGCGCGGGCTTCTCCGCCGCCGCACGACGCGGCGGACGAGCCGGTGCAGGCGCCGCAGGCGTCGCCGGCGCAGGCGCGGTCAACGTGAACCACACGACCTTCCCGGACTCTCCGTCCGGCCGCACCCCCCAGTTCTCGCTCACGGCGGCGACCATCGCGAGCCCGCGCCCACAAGTGGCCGTAGGGGAGACCTCGTCGATGTCGCCCACGACCGGAAGCCGGGGATCGTGGTCGTGCACCGAGACCATGAGCTGGTCCAGCAGCAGCTCGATCTCGACGACGCACGTCTTGTCGGGCTGGGCATGCCGGTGGACGTTGGTGAGGAGCTCTGTGACACCGAGCGCGGCCCGGTCTATCAGAGGGTCCAGATGCCAGTAGCGCAATTGCGCAGATACGATTCTGCGGACCTGGCCGATCCGCGACGGCAGGGCTTGGAGCTCCACCGTGCAGTGCCTGCTTGGGTGACTGATCACGGCTGCGACTCCCCGACTGAGGTCCGGAAGAACACGGAGTTCGGATCCAGCAGGGTGGTCAAGGAAAGGCCGCCTGCTGTTGTGTCCGGCGGGCTGGTTCGCAGCGTTATCGCCGGTAAACCCAGAGTGACGTGAGACCAGAGTGACTCAGGGGCCGCGGTCCCGCAACTCGCGGCCGGCAACTGCTCTTCAATGGCGCGGAACAGCCGCTGCGCGGCCCGGACGAACCACTCCACGGCGCGGACCGGCCACTCCACCGCATGGCCGCTCCACCCCCACGGACCGGCCATTCCACCGTATGGCCACTCCAGCCCCACGGATCGGCCGCTCCACCGCGCGGAGAACCCGCCGCGAGGTTCAGCCGCCCCGCCCCGCCGCCTTGCGCACGGCCTCGATGAACCGTCGTGCCGCGGGTGGCCCCGGCTGCCCGGGCGCGGGGTCGTGTTCGCCGAGGGTCAGCAGATACCTGTTGCCGTTGAGGTCGGCCAACGCCCGATCCTCAGGGGCGAACCATGGTTTCGACGCACGCACCGCCTGCACCGGCGCGCTGTCGATCTCGCTGCCGTAACTGGTGAGCAACTCCAGCCTGCCGTCATTGATCCGGACCTGTCCGGCCCGGGTGAGCGACCGCAGCCGCTTCCCGATCCGCACGCCCGTGGCCGTGAACTCCGGCTCCGCCATGCTTCCCCGCCCCCTTGGTCCAGGACATCTGGTGATCCAGTGTGCGCCCCCGTTCAGGACGTTCGTCCCGCTCCGGTGCAGTCTGCCCGCCTGGGCCGTCGAGCACCAGTACGTACCGCCCGGTCACGGTGAGTATCCGGAGCACTCGCGCGAGTGCGCCCCCAAGCCCCGCCGACGGCCCGCCCACGGCTCGTCGCAAACCCACCGCAAACCCGAGGCGACTCCGTCGTGAGCCCGCCGAAGCCCTGCCCCAGGTCCGCCTTTGAGCCGCCCAAAGGTGTGTTTATGCAGGTGAGAAGCGTGCGGAAGGTGCCTATGATCGAGGTGTCGGCCGCGCGAGACGCCGTCGGCGCAACGCGTAAGGAGCCCCACCGTGAGCACCACCCCACAGGCCCTGACCGGTGCCACCCTCGACGTCGACCGCAGCGACACCGCCTACCGGAACTGGCTCAAAGAAGCCGTCCGCAAGGTCCAGGCCGACGCCAACCGCTCCGCCGACACACACCTGCTCCGGTTCCCGCTCCCGGAGAAGTGGGGCATCGACCTGTACCTGAAGGACGAGTCGACCCACCCCACCGGCAGCCTCAAACACCGCCTCGCCCGCTCCCTCTTCCTCTACGGCCTCTGCAACGGCTGGATCCGGCCCACCCGCCCGGTGATCGAGGCGTCCAGCGGTTCCACGGCCGTCTCCGAGGCGTACTTCGCCAAACTGATCGGGGTCCCCTTCATCGCGGTCATGCCCCGCACGACCAGCGCCGAGAAGATCCGCCTGATCGAATTCCACGGCGGGCAGTGCCACTTCGTGGACGACCCGCGCAAGATGTACGAGGAGTCGGCCGCCCTCGCGGTGGAGACCGGCGGCCACTACATGGACCAGTTCACCTACGCGGAGCGGGCCACGGACTGGCGCGGCAACAACAACATCGCCGAATCCATCTTCCGCCAGCTGGAGTTGGAGCGCTTCCCGGAACCCGCGTGGATCGTCGCCACGGCCGGCACCGGCGGTACCTCGGCGACCCTCGCGCGCTATGTCCACTACATGCAGCACGACACCCGCGTCTGCGTCGCCGACCCGGAGAACTCCTGTTTCTTCGAGGGCTGGACCACCGGCGATCCGGACGTCACCCGCGACTGCGGCTCCCGTATCGAGGGCATCGGCCGCCCCCGTATGGAACCGAGCTTCGTCCCCGGCGCCATCGACCGCATGATGAAGGTCCCGGACGCGGCCAGCGTCGCCGCCGTGAGAGCCCTGGAACAAGCCATCGGCCGCAAGGCGGGCGGCTCCACCGGCACCGGCCTCTGGAGCGCCCTGAAAATCATCGCCGAGATGGTGTCAACGGGCCAACAGGGCAGCGTGGTAACCCTGTTGTGCGACCCGGGCGACCGCTACCTCGACAAGTACTACTCGGACACGTGGCTGACCGCACAGGGCCTGGACATCACCCCGTACAGCAAGGCGATCACCTCGCTCCTGGCAACGGGAGTCTGGCCAACCTGATCTGAATGAACGCCAGTTGGGCAACTCCAGGGGCGCGGGGCCGTATCGATGTGCGGCTCCGCCGCGTGGGCGCGACCAGCCACAACGGACCCGCGGCCGACACACATCCCAAGGAACCCCTAGCCGGCCAGCCGCCGATCCAGCGCCGTCACCGCATCCTTGAACGCCCTCCCCAACCCGGGCCGCGCCAACCGCAACACCCCCCGAAACACCGCGGCCCCATCCGCGGCGAACGTCCACTGAACCCGAGTCCCACCCCCGACGGGAGTCAACCGCCACTCCTCGACCAACGCCCGAATCCCGGGCGCGTTCGTCACGTCGACGCGATACGCGTACGTCTCCGGCGACTTGGCCACCAACACGGTCTCGTCGAACCGCGTCCCACCCCGCAGCCGAATCTCCCGCCCCGCCCCGTCCCCGGTCGGCCGTGCGGCCGTCACCGCGGAGAACCACTCGCTCCAGCCGGCCACATCCTCGGCGAGCGCACTGAACACGGCGTCGGGCGGCGCGGCGACCTCCCGCGCGAAGACCAGTCGTACGGGCGCGGTCTCGACGAAGTCGATCCCCACCGGACGCAGACGGTGAGCCATGGTCAAACCTCCGCTACGCGACGGCAGTTGGGGTCAGGGAAGGCGTCACCCTAGCTGACGGGGCATCAGATGTCTGCCCCGTCACCGGCTTCGCCCGCCACCATGAGCCGCAGATGCTCGGAGATGTCCGCACGCGCCTCGACCGGCAACCCCGCGTCCGTCACCAACGTGTCGACCTGTTCCAGCGCGGCGAACGAACTCAGGCCCACCGTCCCCCACTTGGTGTGGTCTGCGACGACCACGACCCGCCGTGCGGACTGCACGAGCCGGCGGTTGGTCTCGGCCTCCGCGAGGTTCGGTGTCGACAGGCCGGCCTCGATCGATATGCCGTGCACACCGAGGAACAGCATGTCGAAGTGGAGCGCCGCGATCGCCTGGTCGGCCACCGGTCCCACCAGCGAGTCGGAGGGGGTGCGCACTCCGCCGGTCAGTACGACCGTCGCCGCGCCCTGCCGCTGCCCCGACGTCCGCTGCGCCGCGTGGAACACGTCAGCCACCCGCACCGAGTTGGTGACCACGGTGAGGTCGGGGACCTCAAGGAGATGGTGCGCGAGCGCGTACGTCGTCGTACCGCCCGAGAGCGCGATCGCCGTACCCGGCGCCACCAACTCCGCCGCCGCCCGCGCGATGTCCTCCTTGGCGGTCAGCTCCAGCCCCGACTTCGCCTCGAAGCCCGGCTCGTGCGTGCTCGCCTCGACGACCGGGACCGCTCCGCCGTGCACCTTCTCCAGGACGCCCTGGCGGGCCAGCGCGTCGAGATCGCGGCGGACGGTCATGTCCGACACGCCCAGCTTGCGGGTCAGTTCGTTGACGCGGACGCCACCGCGGCGTCGGACCTCGTCGAGGATCAGGGCGCGCCGCTGCTCCGCGAGGAGGTTCTGATTCTCACTCACGTACGCTCCGGTCCTTTCGCCGCAACCCGTCAGACTGCCCGCGCGCCCGCCCCGACCAGGAGATTCTTCCCGGCTGCGGTGCGCGGACGCCCCAATACTCGCACGCCCCCGCAAGCCCCGCGCCACCGCCTGTCCCGACGCGCACATGTCATTCGGTCATCATCCGTCCCTCGCGTGTCATACCGATCGGGGGAGATTCGGTGACGGGGCGTGTGCGACGCGTCGGAAAGGACGATCCTGGTGTGCACACGGACACAGACAGACAGTGCGTCACGGGGGATGTGCGAACAGTGGAGCGTGTACAGGAACACGCCGTCACGAGCGAGGCGAAGAGCCTGGCCGGACGGCCCGATCAGACCGAACCCGCCCTGGAACTCCTGGTCCACGGAGTCGGAGGCACCACACCCGAGGAGATGCTCGGCGATCCACGCACGGTGCGGATCACCGGCGACGACACGGCGGCCGTCTTCCGGCGCGCCGCCGACGTCGACGCCGAGTCCCGGCCCGCCGACCAGCGCACCGGACCGATCCGCGAGGCCTACGTCTGGTGCAACCTCACCTCGGGCAACGGCACGCGCGCCCTGTGGCTGTTGCTGCTGCCCTTCATGGTCGTCAACCTCGCGCACTGGATGCGCCCCACCGCCCGCGGCCGGCAACGGACGGTGCGTTTCTACGGCCTGCTGGTGCGGCTCGCCGGACTGACCCTGACCGTGCTGCTCGTCGCGGCCGCCTGCGAGGTCGCCCTCGACCTGGCCGCCTGGCAGTGCGCCGGCACGCGCGCGTGCGCCGAACGGCACACATGGCTGGGCTTCCTGTCGCCCGCGATGTCGCACGACAGCTGGTGGAGCCGCCCCGGCCGCCGTCTCGCGCTCGCCGCCCTGGTGCCGAGCGCGCTCACCGTCCTCCTCTGGTACCTCTCCCGCCGCACCTGGAGCGAGTACGAGTCGCAGCAGCCGATGTCCCGCCGACCCGAGCCCGACGACGAGACCGGCCACAGCGCTCTGGGCCGCCCCGGCTTCTGGTACGGCCGCCGCCTGGTGGCCCGACTGCGCGCCGCCCACACGGCGGCCGGCCTCCTGACGGTCGCCGCGGCCGTCACCGTCACGGCGGCCCGCTTCGACCGCGGGCCCGACGGCTCCGACCCGCTGGCCGGTCTCGGCGTACTCCTGGAGATCGCGCTCGCCGGCCTCGCGTTCGTCGTGGTCTACGTAGTGTGCCGTCGCGGCCGCAGCGAGAACCGTCTCGACCAGGCCCTCGACCGCCGTCTCGTACGACGCCTGCCGCTCGGCGCGCTCCTGCTGCTCGCCCTCGCCCTGCTGTACGCCGGCTGGTCGCGCCCCGGGTGGCAGTCGTCCGGGCGGCTGCCCGGAGACACCGCCTTCGGCGGAATCGCCCTGGTCCAGGGCCTGTTGGTGGTCGCCCTCGCTGTCGTCGCCCACCTGCTCTACCGCACCCACCCCGACCCGCGTTCCGCGATGCACGGCCTCGGCGGACCGGCCGTGGCGATGCTGGCCTGCGCCCTGGGCGGCGTGATGTCCGGCGGGGTCTCCCAGCGGGTCTCCGACTGGCTGGACGGCACCGGAACGTCCATCGCGGGCCCGCCCGTCCTGCTCACCTGGCAGGCCTCGGTGATCCCGACCCTGCTCGTCGTCGTCCTCGTCCTGTGCGCCGCACTCGGCCACCGCACCTGGCGGCTGCGCCGCAGCGAACTGGCCGCGGTGGCGGACGACTACCCGGGCGAGCGGAAGGACCGGGCGCGCACCGCCCGGATCGCGAGCACGCGCGCGATGGCCGCGCTCACCGACCGCGGCCCCCTCCTCGCCGCCGTCGTCTCCACCGCGACCCTGCTGCTGGGCGCCGGAGCGCTCGTCGGCGCCTTCACCACCAACCGGACACCGGAACGGGCCGGGGAGGAGGGCCACGCCTTCGTGCACGGCGCCGCCCAGACCTCACAGGGCCTCGGCTCCTGGCTGATCGGGCTCGGCTTCATACTCTTCGTCACCTGGGGCAGGCGCGCCTACAAGGACGCCTCCGCGCGGCGCACCATCGGCATCCTGTGGGACGTCGGCACGTTCTGGCCGCGCGCCGCCCACCCCTTCGCCCCGCCCTGCTACGCCGAGCGCGCGGTGCCCGACCTGACCTGGCGGATCGCCACCTGGACCCGCGCCACCGGCGGCCGCCTAGTCCTCTCGGGCCACTCCCAGGGCAGCGTCCTCGCCGCAGCCGCGGCCTGGCAACTCAAGCCCGCCCAGCGCAAACGCGTCGCCCTGCTCACCTACGGCTCACCCCTGGAGCGTCTCTACGGCCGCTGGTTCCCGGCCCACTTCGGACCGGCCGCGCTCAGCCGGCTGCACCGCGAGGTCGACTGCTGGCGCAATCTGTACCGGCTCACCGACCCCATCGGCGGCCCGGTGCGCGTGTCCGGCGACTGCGGCCCGGAGGTCGACCACGAACCACCCCTCAAGGACCCACTGGAGTACGGCCGTACGGCACGGCATCCGCTGCCCGCGCCGATCCTCGGCCACTCCGACTACCAGGCCGACCCGGTGTTCGCCGAGGAGCGCGAGCGGCTGCTGGCCCGGCTGCGGCCCGAGGTGCCGCCTCAGGGCAGCTCGGGCAGGTCGTCCGCGTAGAGCAGGGTCAGGTCGTCCGTGCTCGGCTCCTCGAACTGGGCGACCCGGCTCGCGTGCCGCTCCACCATCGCCTCGAAGGTCTGCCGCGCGGTACGGCCGTTGCCGAACGCGGCGCCCTTCGGGATCGCCGTGAAGTACTTCGTCAGCCCCTCGGGCGCGCCCTCGGCCAGCCGGTACTCGTGCTCCTCGGCCTGCTGCTCGACGATCCTGAGCAGTTCCTCGGCGTTGTAGTCGCTGAAGGTGATGGTCCGTGAGAAACGGGACGCCACACCGGGGTTGACGGACAGGAACCGCTCCATCTCCGCCGTGTAGCCCGCGACGATCACCACGACCGCGTCGCGGTGGTCCTCCATCAGCTTCACGAGCGTGTCGATGGCTTCTTTACCGAAGTCGCGTCCCGAGTCCTCCGGAGAGAGGGCGTACGCCTCGTCGATGAACAGGACTCCGCCGCGCGCCTTGTCGAAGGCCTCCTGGGTGCGGATCGCGGTGGAACCGATGTGCTCGCCGACCAGGTCGACCCGGGACACCTCGACGAGATGCCCCTTCTCCAGGACCCCGAGCGAGGCGAGGATCTCGCCGTAGAGCCGCGCGACCGTCGTCTTGCCGGTGCCGGGGGAGCCGGTGAAGACCAGGTGCCGTTTGACGGAAGCAGCCTTGAGGCCGGCCTGCTGGCGGCGGCGGCCCACCTCGATCATGTCGGTGAGCGCGCGCACCTCGCGCTTGACGCTGTCCAGGCCGACCAGCGCGTCGAGTTCACCGAGGACGGCCTTGGAGGAGCGGGACTCCTTCTCCGCGTCCGTCGCGGTGATCAGCGGGTTCTGCTCGGCCGTGCGCTGGCCGGGGATCGCGCCCAGCACGCTGGTCGACTGGCTCGCCGTCTCCACGGCCGTCTCGTGGGCGGTGGGCGGCTTGAGGCCGCTTTCGTCGCTCGCGCAGTCCTCGACGACCGGGCCCGTGCCGGGCGCCGCGTCCGGACCGGCGTCCGCGAACTCGTAACCGCCGCGCGCGCACCGCTCAGTACGGCACTTCTTCAGCGTCGTACGGCAGCCGTCGATCACATGGAAGCCGTAGCCGCCGCTGCCCGTCACACGGCAGCCGAGGAAGGTGCCACGGCCGCCCGCGGAGACGTAGAAGCCCGCCTCGGCGGGGGAGTCGACCGTGCAGCGCTCGATGGTGGGGTCGGCGCCCTTGGTGACGATCACGCCGGTCTGGGTGGCGTCCACCGTGCAGTTGTTCAGGGTGCCGCCGCTGCCGTGGTCGCGGAACCACGCGCCCGTGGCCGCGTCCCGGATCCGGCAGTCGTCGAGCTGCGCGGTGGCACCGTCGCTCACCGACACGGCCGTGTTGCGGACCTGGGAGATGTCGCTGTCGACAACGTCCGCGCGCGAGCCGCGGTCGAGCACGAACAGCGCGTCCGGTACGTCGTGCACCCGGCACGAGTCCAGGACCACGGTCGCGCCGTCGCTGACCCACACCGCCGGATAGTCGCCCGTGCTGTCGAAGATCTCGCACTGGTTGGCGTCCACGCGCGTGCCCGGGTCCCACACCGACAGTCCGTTACGCCCGAACTGACGCACCGTCGTCCGGGTCAGCGTCAGCACCGAACGGGAACGCAGGTCCACCGCGTTCTCCGGGATGTCGTGGATGCGGCAGTCGGCCAGCGTCAGCACCGCGTCCGTGTCGAGCGTGACGCCGTCCGCAGTCGTACGGTGCACATCGCAGTCGGTGAGGTGCGCGGTGGCCCGGCCGGTGATCTGGACGCCGCTGCCCCGCGTCTCGTAGACCTCACAACCCACCGCCTCCAGCGCGGAGTTCTCACCCGTCACGGACAGACCCACCCCCGACGCGTGGTGGATACGGCAGCGCTCCAGACGCGGGTGGCCGCCGCCGCGGACCGCGACGCCCGCCTGCCCGGCCGAGACGACCTCGCACTCCTCGAACACCCCGCCACCGCCGTCGAGTACGGCGATCCCGATGCCGGCCGGGTTGTCGACGGTGCAGCGCCGCACGGTGGGGCGGGCACCGCCGCGCACCTCGATGCCGGACGCGGAGCGTGTGACGATGCGAAGGTCCGTCAACTCCGGTGCGCCGTCCTCGACAAGGAGCGCGGGCGCGGCCGAGTCCTGGCCCTCCACATGCAGGTCCTGGACCACGGCGGAGGCGCGGACGGTCAGCGGCACGCCGTCCAGGGGCGCGATGCGCACCGAGCCGGGCGAACCCTCGGGGCCGCGCAGGGTCACCGACCGCTGCACGACGAGGTTCTCCCGGTAGGTGCCGGGAGCGACGGTGAGGACGTCCCCCTCGGCCGCGGCCTCCAGAGCGGCGGCGAGCGACGCGTACTCACCTGTGCGGCGCCGCCACCTCGATGTACCGGTGTGCGTCACCTGGACCGTGCCCTGTGCCATGGCGCTGCTGTGCCCCCACCTCGTGGTACGCGGGTTGATGCCGAAGCCTTCGCCGGTCCACCGTAGCGTGCGTGCGGGCGGTGGGTTGACCAGAGTTGGAAGGCTGTCAGCTGCCGGTGCCGGTCCTGCCCCAGTCCGGGCCCGCCCGCTCCCACGCCCGGTCCCAACGGGCGTACCTGCGGCGGACCATGCGCCACAGCACGATCCGTCTGCCGCTGTCGACGAGCCCTGCGGTCAGCAGCGCCGCGCCGAGCCCGGCGAGCACGGCGTGCGTCGTCGCCGTGGCCGAGTCCAGCGGGCGGGCCACTATGTGTCCGCGCTGGTCCGTCCAGAGCCTGAAGTGGTCGCCCGCGTGCGGGGTGTTGAGGCTCGCCATCACCGTGCCGTGGTGGGCGCTGCCGTCCGGGGCGGTCCAGTCGGCGAGGACCTTGCTGCGGATGTCCCGCGCGGTGGACGAGTCGGGGTCGGGGTCGAGCTCGGCCCCCTTCAGCTTCTTGACCACCGTCGCCGTCACGGCGTGCCGGACCGCGCGCTGCTCCCGGACCGACCGCTGCAGGGTGTCCTGCGCGACCGCGCCGACGAGCGAACCGATCACGGGTGCGGCGACCAGGACCAGCAGCAGGACCACGAGAGCCAGCCAGGCCTCGACCAGATCGGTCGCGCGACGCAGCGGATTGCGCCGCCAACGCCACAGACCCCTGATTGCTCCCACCGTCCCGCACCCCCTTCCCGCTCCGTGATAACTCCAGGCGTGGCCGTTCACCCAAGAGCCCCGGCAAAGAGAGAGCGAAATCACCTCTCGCCGGGCCTCTCATGAACTTCTCACGGGATCTCAACGACCGGGCCCACGGGGAGGGTTCCCGCCTCACGGGCTCTTCGGCGGAACCTCGCGCGCTCATCGGCACAACTCCGCCTACGCGAGAAAGCGGACCGGATCTCCGACGCGGATCGTGCCGGTCGAGCGGGGCACCAGGGTTTGCCCGAAGACGAGTCTGCCGCCGATACGGCGGTGCCGGGCGAGGGTGCGCAGGGGCTCCTTGCCGCGCTCGCCGGTGCCCTGGTCGGTGGTGGTCACGACGCAGCGCCCGCACTTCTTCGCGACACGGAAGGAGACCTCGCCGATCACGACGTCCGACCAGTCGTCCTCGGCCCAGGCGGCGGTGCCCGCGACGACCACATTGGGCCGGAACCGGTTCATGGGCAGCGGGCCCTCGGCCGGGTGATCCCCTTGCGCGACAAGGGAGTTGAGGGCGTCGAGGGAGGCCTCGGAGGTCAGCAGCAGCGGATAACCGTCGGCGAAACTGACGGTCTCGCCGGGAAGCGCGTAGTCCGGGTCGACGGGTCTGCGCGTGGCGGGATCGTCCATGTGGACGAGACGCACCCCGAAGCCCAGATAGTCGCTGCACCAGATGTGCGCGGCGTCCCGCCCCGGGACCGCGTCGACCTTGGTACCGAAGATCTCCATCGCCACGGTGGTGACCGGCTCCGGAACGGACACGGTCAGCGGGTCACGGCCGGGCGCGGACAGACGAACACCGCCGCCGGGCAGAAGCTCGGCGGCGGCCAGTGCGAGACGCGGGTGCTCGCGTTGCGTGACGACCTTTCCCCCGTCGTCGATCAGCACCCAGCGTCGGTCACCGGCCAGCCCCCAAGGCTCCACGAGAGCCTCCCGGGGCGAGAAGCCCCGGAGGGCCTTGACCGGATGAACGTGGATCGACCGCAGCTCCGCATTCCCCATCGCTCCATCGTGCCAGTCGGCACCGACAACGCAGGGTGCGGATCAGTACCCGCGGTACTGCTGCTGGTTGTTGTACGGGTCCTGCTGGTACGGCGCCGGGGCCGGGCGGGGAGCCGCCGGACGCATCGCCTCGTAGCCGGCCGGAGCCGCCATCGGACGCGGCTGCTGTTGCTGCTGCCCGGGGTAACCGCGCGGCGGGGCCTGCTGCGGGATGTAGGCGGCGGGCGCCTGCTGCAACGGGGAGGGCTGCTGCGCCTGCGGATAGCCGCCGTAGGAAGCCTGCGACGGACCCGCCGGGAGGGCGGGCAGTGCCGACGGCAGCGCCGGCAGGTTGCTCCCCGGCATGTCGTAGGCGGCGGGGACCCGGATCGGGGCGATCTGCGGGGTACCCCGCTCGGCCACGAGGGAGTCGTAGATCGGGGTGTCCGGGAAGGAGGCGGAGTAGTAGCCGCCGCCATAAGTGGAGCGGGGGGAGGTCATGGCACATAAGTTAAGCCCACGATGTGCTGGTTGGGGAGACCGATTAGAGGGTTGTTTTCCGTGTCGGCAGTGGCATGGGATCCCCAATGCGAGCGAACTTGCCAAAAAAGGGCATCAACCCGTGTTCGGATCGGGTAAAAGCCTAGTTCCCGGCGGGTTACCAGCGGTTGGCCGACGGTGTTGCAGCGCCCCTCATGGGCGTTTGCCGCCCCGGGGAATAGGTTGTGCGGGTAGACACCCGATGGGCTGCCGGGGCGTGTCCTGGCACGGTGACACGTGATGGGGGCAGACATGTCGATGCCGAAGGGATCGAATGTTCCGGTGCCGACGACGGCACTGCGCGTCGAATTGGGCTGGCGGTCCGGACCGGGCGTCCCGGACGCGGACGCCTCGGCCCTGCTGCTGGTCGACGGGAAGGTCCGCTCCGACAGGGACTTCGTCTTCTACAACCAGCCCACGCACTCCTCCGGCGCGGTCCGCCACGAGGGCAAGGGCAACGTCGGCGGACGGTTGACCGACACCCTGGTCGTCGACCTCGCGCGCGTGGAGCCCGCCCTTGACCGCATCGTCCTCGCCGCCTCGGCGGACGGCGGTTCGTTCGGCCAGGTCCCCGACCTGTACATCGAGGTCCGGGACGCCGTACAGAACACCGTGGTCGCCCGCTTCGACAGCGCGGGCGCGACAGTCGAGACCGCCTTCGTGCTCGGCGAGTTCTACCGCCGCCAAGGAGCCTGGAAGTTCCGGGCCGTCGGCCAGGGCTACGACAGCGGGCTCCAAGGCCTGGCGACCGACTTCGGCATCACCGTGGACGAGCCGCAGCAGGCGGCACCAGCCGTCACCATGCCACCGCCCTCCGGGCCGCCGGTGAACCTGGCGCCGCCGATGCCCGCGGCTCCGCCCGCCGGCCCGCCCGCGCCGCCTCCGACCACCCCCGTCCGGCTGTCGAAGGTCACGCTCACCAAGGCCGCCCCCTCGGTCTCGCTGACCAAGCAGGGCGGCACCTCGGGTGCCCTGCGCGTGAACCTCAACTGGGAGGTGCGCAAGCAGTTCTCGGGCTGGGGCAGCAAACGCGGCCGGGCGGTCGCGATGCACGCGGACCTCGACCTCGACCTGTGCGCCCTGTACGAACTCGCCGACGGCCGCAAGGGCGTCGTCCAGGCCCTCGGCAACGCCTACGGCTCCCTGCAACGGCCCCCGTACATCCATCTCGACGGCGACGACCGCACCGGCGCGTCGACGAGCGGTGAGAACCTCACCGTGAACCTCGACCACATCAAGGACTTCCGGCGCATCCTCGTCTTCGTGACCATCTACGAAGGCGCGCGTTCCTTCGCCGACCTGCACGCCACGGTCACCCTCCAGCCGCAGCACGGTGCCGCGATCGACTTCTCGCTCGACGAGTGCACGGTGCCCTCCACGGTGTGCGCGCTCGCGCTGATCACCAACACCGGGGGCGATCTCGTCGTCCAGCGCGAGGCCCGCTACCTCGTCCCCGACCGCGGGGTGAGCCCGCAGCGGACCGTGGACCGCATCTACGGGTGGGGCATGAACTGGACCCCAGGTCGCAAGTGAGCCTTCAGCTCTCGTCGCCGACGACGGCGTCGGGACGCGCGTACGTGCGGCCCTTCCAGGCCGCACCGCGTCCCCTGTAGTGCTGCACAGCGGAATCGACGGTCATCAGGAGGTACAGGAACGCGGTGAACGGCAGCAGGGGAGCGAGCCACAGCGACTGCCCGTAGTAGCGGAGCATCGGGACGTACGTCCCCGTCATCACCAGCCATGCGAGACCCCCGAGGACCGCGGTCGCCGTACTCCCGACCGCCAGACCGGTGAACAGGGTCACCGGCGGCACCAGATACACCAGTGCCAGGCCGACGACGGTACCCAGGAGGAGGAGCGGGTTGTGCCGCAGTTGCGCGTACGCGCTGCGCGAGACCATCCGCCACAGGTCGTGCAGCCGGGGATACGGGCGCACGCTGTCCACCCGCTCCGCGAGCCCCAGCCAGATGTGCCCGCCACCGCCCTTGACGGCCCGCGCGAGTGCCACGTCGTCGATCACCGCCTGCCGGATCGCGTCCGGGATCCGCGCCCGCTCGGCGGTGTCGGTGCGCAGCAGGACACAGCCGCCCGCTGCGGCCGCCGTACGTGCCGACGGCTTGCCGATCCGGCGGAACGGATACAGCTGCGCGAAGAAGTAGACGAACGCCGGCACCACGAGCCGCTCCCACAGGCTCTCCACGCGCAGCCGGGCCATCAGCGACACGGCGTCGAACCCGCCGGTGCGGGCCGCCGCCACCAACTCCCGCAGGCTGTCCGGGGCATGGGCGATGTCCGCGTCCGTCAGCAGCAGGTACTCGGGGTCACGCGCGCGTGCCAGACCGATCCCGTGCCGTACGGCCCACAGCTTGCCCGTCCAGCCGGCGGGCGGTTCGCCGGGGGAGCCCACGGTGAGCGGCAGCCCGCCGTGCCGGGACGCCAGCTCGTGGGCCAGTTCCCCGGTGCCGTCCGAACTGCCGTCGTCGACAAGGAAGATCTCCGCCCGCCCGGGATAGTCCTGGGCGAGGAGCGAGGGCAGACTCTCGGGCAGTACGGCGGCTTCGTCGCGGGCCGGGACGACCACACAGACCGACGGCCAGTCGTCCGGGTCGGTACGGGCCGGGAGTCTGATGTCCGTGCGCCAGAAGAAGCCCTGACACAACAGCAGCCACAGCCAGGCGGCGAGTGATCCGGCGGCGATCCACACGATGGCGCTCACGGGCGCAGTCTGCCCCACGGCAGCGGGTCCACCGAGGCCATCGTCTATCGTGGCCGGGTGAAGATCGCGCTGATGGACTCCGGAATCGGCCTTCTGGCGGCCACCGCGGCGGTACGGCGGGTGCGCCCCGACGCGGATCTCGTGCTCTCCCTGGACCCCGCCGGCATGCCCTGGGGACCGAGGACACCGGAAGACGTCACGGGGCGCGCGCTGGACGTCGCCGAGGCCGCCGCCGCGCACCGGCCCGACGCCCTGATCATCGGCTGCAACACCGCGACCGTGCATGCCCTCACGGCCCTGCGTGACCGCCTGGAGCCCGGCATCCCGGTCATCGGCACGGTCCCGGCGATCAAGCCGGCCGCGGCCGGTGGCACGCCCTTCGCGATCTGGGCGACGCCCGCCACCACCGGCAGCCCCTACCAGCGCGGCCTCATCAAGGACTTCGCCGACGGCGTGCCGGTCACCGAGGTCCCGTGCTGGGGACTGGCCGAGGCCGTGGAACACGGGGACGAGCCGGCCATCGACGCCGCCGTCGCCGCGGCCGCCGAGCTGACCCCCGACGATGTAACGACCGTCGTCCTGGGCTGCACTCATTACGAACTGGTCGCCGAACGCATCCGCGCCGCCGTGCAGCGCCCCGACCGCCCGCCGCTCGTCCTGCACGGTTCCGCCGACGCGGTGGCCGCCCAGGCGCTGCGCCGGATCGGTGAGAAGCCTGCCCCCGAGGCGCTGCCCGACGGCACCGTGACGGTGCTCCTGAACGGCCGTGAGGGCGCGCTGCCCGCCGCCGCGTCGGTCTACGCCGAGGGCCGGCTCCTGCGGGCCGTCACCCCCGCCCACTGACCACAGGCGACGCACCGGACGCTGTGCGTCCACCATGTCGCCCCACAAAACGGTCACCCTCCGCAACGCCGTACCCGCGCAGCGAAACCTGAGTAGTCTCGTAGGCATGAGGGACCACCCCCGCGACGAAACCTTCCCGCAGACCGAGATCTGGACCGGTAGCGCCACCAACCGGTTCCAGTGGCTGCTGGCGCTCGCCGGTGCCGCCTGCATGGCGCTCGGCATCGAGCTGGCCGTGGACTCCGTCTGGACGTCCGGCATCGCCCCGCTCGCCATGTCCGTCGTCGGGTGCATCGCGGCCGGACTGCTCATGCTGTTCGGCACGCTCGCCTTCGTGCACGTCGGCCTGAAGGTGGACACGGAGTGCCTCGAAGTGCGCTGCGGCCACATCGGTCTGCCGCGCCGCCGCATCCTCCTCGCGAGTGTCGCGGGCGCCGAATTCGCCCCGCACGTCACCCCGCGCCAGTGGGGCGGCTGGGGCTACCGCTGGCGGCCCGAGAAGGGCACCGCGGTCGTCGTACGGCGTGGTGAGGGCATCGTCCTGCGGCTGTGGGACGGGCACACGTTCACGATCACCGTGGACAACGCGGAGGCGGCCGTACGGATCATCACGGACCGGCTGGCGCCGCCCAAGCCCGGCGCGGTGCTCTGACGCGTTCCTCGCCCGTCACGGGGCCAGGCGGTCGCCACGCGCGTGTGCGTCGAGTGCGGTGTGTGAGGGGTCGTCGGCGATCGGGTGGGCCGTGGCCAGCCCGGCCAGGAAACCGGCGCCGACCGACACCGACGTGAAGCTCAGCGCGTCGCCGACCGAGGCGACGATCGCGAGCCCCGTCAGCGCGGCGGCCGCGGAGAGCGCGATCGGGGTGGAGCGCGTGGTGCGCCACAGCGCGTGGAGCAGCCAGACGTAGGTCGCGGCCAGCAGGAGCACTCCGACGATTCCCTGCTCGGCCGCCAACTGAAGCGGCGCCGAGTGCGGCTTGCCGTCCGGCAGCAGGGCCTCGGCCGCCGCGCTGCTCAGTTCCCCGAAGCGTCCGGGGCCCACCCCCAGGGCCGGGTCCCGGTGAGCCATGTGCAGGGCGTCCTGCCACAGCTGGATCCGGTGCGGGGTCAACTGGCCCTCCAGGGACGCGGTCAGCCCGTCCGGGAGCACGTTTCCGGCGACGGCCCAGGTCGCGCCGGTCACCAGTGCCGTCGCCAGGCCCAGGCCCGCGATGCCCAGACCTCGGTGCCGCATCCGGCCGGCGGCGAGCGAGCACAGCAGTACCGCCGTGCACAGGACGAATCCCGCGAGCGAGCCCAGGACGCCCGCGGTGACCGTGATCCCGGCCGCCAGCAGCCGCAGCGCGAGCCGCAGGGCCGGTGCCGAGGCGGCCCAGGCGGAGCAGCACGCGGAACCCACGGCCAGGGTCAGCAGGGCCGCGGTCGCACCGGCGTGGCCCAGCGGTACGGCGAACTGGGGGCCCGGCGCGAGATGTGGTTCGGCCAGCGCCACACCGAGCCCGGCCAGCGCCCCCGCACAGGGCGCGGCGACCGGCACCAGCGCCCCGGAGATGCGCCCCGACGCGTAACCGGCGGCGACCGCGAGGACCGCGAGCAGCACGCCCTCGGGGCGGCCGTCGTGCATGGCGGCGGTGATCAGCGACCATGCGGCACATGATCCGAGCACCGTGATGCCCGCCGCATCCGAAACGTTTCGTCTTTCACCTTCGGCGTCCGGACCGGTCGCCGACGCCATCCCCGTGGAACCCACCCCGCCGCCCCCTGAACCGGGCCGCCCCCGACCCGTGACCGGCCCCGCCCGTCCTGGCCTGGACCGACCGCACGACAGGGGCTCCGGCACACCGTAACGGCTGATGACCGATTTGTGGACGAGTTGCGCAGGAACGATGCTGCTGCGGCCCTGCTCAGTGCCCTGCGCTGCCATCCGGACCGTGCTGTCGGCGCCGAGGCCGACCGCCGTACACTCCCGGAGTGACCGTCACCGCAACTTCCGTGGACGAGTCGGACCAGCTGGAGCCACAGGCCGCGCCCGCATCGCGCCTCGCCCGCCTCGTCCGTCTGGTCCCGGCCGCCGTAGCCGCGCTCTCCGGAGTGCTGCTCTACGTCAGTTTCCCGCCGCGCACCCTGTGGTGGCTGGCGCTGCCCGCCTTCGCCTGTTTCGGGTGGGTGCTGCGCGGCCGCAGCTGGAAGGCGGGCCTCGGGCTGGGCTATCTCTTCGGCCTCGGGTTCCTGCTGCCGCTGCTCGTGTGGACCGGTGTGGAGGTCGGCCCCGGGCCCTGGATCGCCCTGGTGGTGGTCGAGGCGATCTTCGTCGCGCTGGTCGGCGCGGCCATCACCGCGGTGTCGAAGCTGCCCGCCTGGCCGCTGTGGGCGGCGGCGCTGTGGATCGCCGGCGAGGCGGTACGCGCGCGTGTGCCCTTCCACGGCTTCCCCTGGGGCAAGATCGCGTTCGGCCAGGCGGACGGCGTCTTCCTGCCGCTCGCCGCGGTGGGCGGTACCCCGGTCCTCGGTTTCGCGGTCGTCCTGTGCGGCTTCGGCCTGTACGAGATCGTGCGCCTGGCCCTGGAGAGCCGCCGCACCCGTGTCGTACGGCGATCCGCGGCGACCGTCGCCCTGCTGAGCGTGGCTCTACCGGTGGTCGGCGCGGTGGCCGCGCGGTCCCTGGTCAGCGACAAGGCCGAGGACGGCACCACGACGGTCGCGGTCATCCAGGGCAACGTCCCGCGCGCGGGACTGGAGTTCAACGCCCAGCGGCGTGCGGTGCTCGACTACCACGTCAAGGAGACACTGCGGCTGGCCGCGGAGGTCAAGGCGGGCAAGGCCGCCAAGCCCGACGTGGTCCTGTGGCCGGAGAACTCCTCCGACGTCGACCCCTTCGCCGACGCCCAGGCGTACGCCGACATCGACGCGGCGGCCAAGGCGATCGGCGCGCCCATCTCGGTCGGCGGTGTCGTCGAACGGGGCGGCAAGCTCTACAACGAGCAGATCCTCTGGGACCCGGTGAAGGGCCCGACCGACACCTACGACAAGCGGCAGATCCAGCCCTTCGGTGAGTACCTCCCGATGCGCTCGCTGCTCGGGGCGATCAACAAGAACTGGACCAGCATGGTCCGCCAGGACTTCAGCCGCGGCACCAAGCCGGGCGTGTTCACCATGAACGGCGCCAAGATCGGCCTGGTCACCTGCTACGAGGCCGCCTTCGACTGGGCCGTGCGCTCCGAGGTCACCGACGGCGCCCAGCTGATCTCCGTGCCCAGCAACAACGCGACCTTCGACCGCAGCGAGATGACCTACCAGCAGCTCGCCATGTCCCGGGTCCGCGCGGTCGAACACAGCCGTACCGTCACCGTCCCGGTGACCAGCGGTGTCAGCGCGATCATCATGCCGGACGGGAAGATCACCCAGAAGACCGGCATGTTCGTGGCCGACTCCCTGGTCCAGAAGGTGCCGCTGCGCTCCTCGGAGACCCCGGCCACGAAGCTCGGCATCCTGCCCGAGATGGCGCTGGTGCTCATCGCCGCGGCCGGCCTCGGCTGGGCGGTCGCCGCCGGTGTGCGCGGGCGGCGCGCGGCCGACGTGTAGCCGTACGCCTGCTGTACGCCCGCCGTGCGCACGGCAGTTCGTGGAGTAGCCATGGATCGTCCCGTTAGGGTCGGTGCATGGCTACTCCTGATTTCATCCGTACGATCCGGGCCTCCGCGGGGCACCAACTGCTCTGGCTTCCCGGGGTCAGCGCCGTCGTCTTCGACGACGCGGGTCGCATCCTGCTGGGCAAGCGGGCGGACAACCACGAGTGGGCGCTGCCCTCCGGCATTCCCGAGCCCGGTGAGCAGCCCGCGGTCTGCGCGGTGCGCGAGGTGTTCGAGGAGACGGCCGTCGAGTGCGTCGCGGAGCGGGTCGTCATGGTGAAGGCCGGGGGACCGATCAGTTATCCCAACGGTGACGCCTGCCAGTTCATGGACATCACGTTGCAGTGCCGGGCGGTGGGCGGGGAAGCGGCCGTGAACGACGACGAGTCGCTGGAGGTCGGCTGGTTCGAGCTGGACGCGCTGCCCGAGCTGAGCGATCACCAGCTGTTCCGGATCAAGCAGACCCTGGCTGATGCACCCACATGGTTTGACACTACGAGTTCTGACTGAAGTATGTGCTCGGCCCCTATGTGGCGGGGCGGGAGCGCTGTCTAGGCTCCCCACATGACCGTGCCCAACACCCTCCCGGGACCCCACGCGAGCCTCCTCGACCTCAGCGGCCGCACCGCCCTGGTCACCGGTGCGGCCGGCGGTATCGGCCGTGCCTGCACGCTGCGGCTGGCGGCCGCCGGGGCGAAGGTCAGAGCGGTCGACAGGGACGCCCCGGGACTGACGGAGCTGGCCGAGCTGGCGCGGGACCTCGCGGGCACCGTCGAGCCGCACGTCCTCGACCTCACCGACCTGGACGCCGCCGAGCACGCCGCCGCCGGTACGGACGTCCTGGTGAACAACGCGGGGCTGCAACTGGTGCGCCCCATCGAGGAGTTCCCGCCCGACGTCTTCCACACGGTGCTCACCGTGATGCTGGAGGCGCCCTTCCGACTCATCCGCGGAGCCCTGCCCCATATGTACGGGCAGGGCTGGGGGCGGATCGTCAATGTGTCCTCCGTCCACGGGCTGCGCGCCTCCGCCTTCAAGTCCGCGTATGTGGCCGCCAAACACGGTCTGGAGGGGCTCTCCAAGACCGCCGCCCTGGAAGGCGCACCCCATGGCGTCACCTCGAACTGTGTGAACCCCGCCTATGTGCGCACCCCCCTCGTCGAGCGACAGCTCACCGACCAGGCGCAGGCGCACGGCATCCCCGAGGAGCGCGTGCTGACCGAGGTGCTCCTCCAGGACAGCGCGGTCAAGCGGCTCATCGAACCGGAGGAGGTCGCGGAGGCCGTCGCCTATCTGTGCGGCCCGCACGCGTCCTTCGTCACCGGCACCTCGCTGGTGCTGGACGGCGGGTGGACCGCGCACTGAAGCACCTGGTACGCACGCGATTTTCGAGTTGTCCACAGGCCTGACCGGCCGGCCCGGCGATGGGGAATCCTGTGAGCATGTCCAGCGATCACGTGCAGTCCGCCGAGCGCTCCGCCACCGTCACCGGTGCCGCAGCGCGACCGAGCAGTGCCGAGACGCCGTTCCTCGAGCTGCTGGCCCGGGGTGCCTCCGCCGACGCCTATGAGCAGCCGGTGCTGCTCGCCCGCGCCGACGGTAGACCGGCCGAGGCGATCGCCGGACTCGAACACGCCAAGGTGCTCGCGCTGCGCGTGCGTTCGGAGCTGGAGGGGCGCCGACGGCGCGAGGCCGAGCTGTCCGCGCTCTTCGAGACGGCCCACGACCTCGCCGGACTGCGCGACCTGGACGCCGTGTTGCAGGCGATCGTCCAGCGCGCCCGCTCGCTGCTCGGCACCGACATCGCCTACCTCAGCCTCAACGACCCGGCCAGGGGCGACACTTACATGCGGGTGACCGAGGGGTCGGTCGCGGCCCGCTTCCAGCAACTGCGGCTCGGCATGGGGGAGGGGCTCGGCGGACTCGTGGCCCAGACGGCACGGCCGTACGTCACCGACGACTACTTCAAGGACGACCGTTTCCAGCACACCCTCACCATCGACTCCGGGGTGCGGGACGAGGGGCTGGTGGCGATCCTCGGGGTGCCCTTGATGCTCGGGCACCGGGTCATCGGGGTGCTGTTCGCGGCGGACCGGCGGGCGCGGGTCTTCGAGCGGGAACAGATCGCGCTGCTGGGCTCGTTCGCCGCGCTCGCCGCGGCCGCCATCGACACCGCGAACCTGCTCACCGAGACCCGCTCGGCCCTCGCCGGCCTGGAGCGCGCTAACGAGATCATCCAGGACCGCAGCGGAGTCATCGAGCGCGCCTCCGACGTCCACGACCGGCTCGCCGAACTCGTCCTGCGCGGCGGCGGGGTCCACGACGTCGCCGCCGCGGTCTCCCAAGTCCTCGACGGAGTCGTCGAGTTCACCGAGACCGACGCCACACCCACGAAAGCGCTGGAGGCGTCCCGCACCGAGGGGCACGCGGTGCGGCACCGGGACGACTGGATCGCCGCCGTGGCCGCAGGCGGCGAACTGCTCGGCGCGCTCGTGCTGCGCGGACACCCCGGCCTCGACCCCGTCGACCAGCGCACCCTGGAGCGCGCCGCCATGGTCACCTCCCTGCTGCTGCTCGCCCGACGGTCGGCCGCCGAGGCCGAACAGCGCGTGCGCGGCGAGTTGTTGGACGACCTGCTCGACGCCCGGGACCGTGACCCGCGCCTGCTGCGGGAGCGGGCGTCCAGACTGGACGCCGACCTGGACGCCACCCATGTCGTCCTCGCCGCCCGGCTCGACGGCACGGCAGCCGACGCCGAGCAGGAGGCCGCCGCCCGCAGACGCCTGTGGTCCGCCGCCTCGCACCTCGCCGGTACCCGGCACGGACTGGCCGCCGCCCGCGACGGCGGCACGGTTCTGCTGCTGCCCCTCGGCCCCGGCGACACCGCCACGGACCTGGCCCGGCGCACCGCCGCCCACCTCGGAGCGGCGGTCCACGAAACGGTCACCGTCGGTGCCTCCGCACCCGTCGAGAACCCCGCCGGCCGGCCCGACGCCGTGGTCGCCGCCTACGAGGAAGGGCGCCGCTGCCTCGACGCCCTGCGGTTGCTGGGCAGGACCGGAGACGGTGCCGCCGCCGAGGACTTCGGCTTCCTCGGACTGCTCCTCGCCGGGGACCGGGACGTCGGAGGCTTCGTCGAGCGGACCATCGGACAGCTCGTGCGCTACGACGAGCGGCGCGGCACGGATCTGCTGCGCACCCTCGACGCCTACTTCGCCTGCGGCATGAGCCCGGCCCGGACGAAGGACGACCTGCACGTCCACGTCAACACCGTCGCCCAGCGGCTGGAGCGCGTGGGCCGGCTCCTCGGCGAGGACTGGCAGGAACCGGGACGAGTCCTGGAGATCCAACTCGCCCTGAGACTAAGGCGGTTGGCGGATCCGGTGCGGCGGTGACCCTCGTAGGCGCGGGGCGTACGAGGGCCCGTGGGGCGTGGGCCGTTCGTGCGGATCAGGCGGTGCGGGCGTCCGCCGTGCCCGCGGTGTCCGTGGCGGGCGGTGCGTCCGCCGTGTCCGTCGCCGCGGCGGTCGCGGGCCGGTCGCCGGTGGTGGACTCGATCTCGGTCAGGTCGCGGTGCCGGGTCTCCTTGGCCACGCCCACCGCGATCAGCGTCAGGACCACCGCCCCGATCACATACAGGGCGATCGGGGTCGAGCTGTCGTAGTCGGCCAGCAGGGCGGTGGCGATCAGCGGGGCCGGGGCACCCGCCGCGACCGAGGCGAACTGGGCGCCGATGGAAGCCCCGGAGTAGCGCATCCGGGTCGCGAACATCTCGGAGAAGAAGGCGGCCTGGGGTGCGTACATCGCGCCGTGCAGGATCAGGCCGACGGTCACGGCGAGGACCAGGTCGCCGAAGCCCCCGGTGTCGATCAGCGCGAAGAACGGGAACATCCACAGCCCGATGCCCACCGCACCCAGCAGATACACGGGCCGGCGCCCGATCCGGTCCGACAGCGCGCCCCAGGCCGGGATGACGGCGAAGTGCACGGCGGAGGCGATCAGTACGGAGTTCAGCGCCGTCTGCCGGGAGACACCGGCCGAGGTGGTGGCGTAGACGAGGATGAAGGCGGTGATCACGTAGTAGCTGATGTTCTCCGCCATGCGTGCGCCCATCGCGACGAGGATGTCGCGCCAGTGGTGGCGCAGCACGGCGACGAGCGGGAGTTGCTCGGGCTCGGTGCTGCGGGATGTTGTCCGGGCGGCGGTCTTGCGGGCCTCCGCCTGTGCCAACGCCTTCTGGAACACCGGGGATTCATCGACAGAGAGACGAATCCACAGACCGACGGCGACCAGGACACCGGAGAGCAGGAACGGGATGCGCCAGCCCCAGCTGCCGAAGGCCTCGTCGGAGAGGACGGCGGTGAGCAGGGAGAGCACTCCCGTCGCGAGCAACTGCCCCGCGGGTGCGCCGGTTTGGGGCCATGACGCCCAGAATCCGCGCCGGCGTGCGTCCCCGTGCTCCGAGACGAGCAGTACGGCTCCGCCCCACTCGCCGCCGAGTGCGAAGCCCTGCACCAGGCGCAGCGCGGTGAGCAGGACCGGCGCCGCCGCCCCCACGGTCGCGTGGGTCGGCAGCAGCCCGATCGCGAAGGTCGCCCCGCCCATCAGCAACAGGCTGAGCACCAGCAGTTTCTTGCGGCCGAGCCGGTCGCCGTAGTGCCCGAAGACGAGGGCGCCGAGCGGACGGGCCGCGAAACCCACGGCGTAGGTCAGGAAGGAGAGCAGGGTGCCGACGAGCGGGTCGGAGCCCGGGAAGAACAGCTTGTTGAAGACGAGCGCGGCCGCGGAGCCGTAGAGGAAGAAGTCGTACCACTCGATGGTGGTGCCGATGAGGCTGGCGGCGACGATTCGTTTGAGGCTGGCGGGGGGTGGGGGAGCGGTGAGTGCGGAGGCCATGTGCGCCACTTCCTTGTGTGCCGTGGGGACGGGTACGTGATGGCACACGGTAGGAAGGGGCACGTCAGCGGCACATGTGGTGGGACACCATAGTTCTGGGCGGTGAAGTGCGTGCGGCGACTATGAGTTGAGGGTGTCAGGGCAGGATCGAGTCGATGTATCCGCCGTCGACGCGGAGGGCTCCGCCCGTGGTGGCCGAAGCCTGGTCGGAGCTGAGGTAGACGACCATGTGGGCGATCTCCTCGGGCTCGATCAGCCGTTGCAGGAGCGACTGCGGCCGGTGCTTGCGCATGAACTCGCGCTGGGCCTCTTCCCAGGGCAGGTCGCGGTCGACGAGTTCGTAGACGAAGTCCTCGACGCCGCCGGTGTGGGTGGGTCCGGCGATGACCGAGTTGACCGTCACCCCGGTGCCCGCCGCCTGCTTCGCGAAGCCGCGGCCGACGGCGAGGAGCGCGGTCTTGGACATGCCGTAGTGGATCATCTCGGCCGGGATGACGACCGCCGAGTCGCTGGCGATGTACTGGATCCGGCCCCAGCCGCGGTCCGTCATGCCGGGCAGGTACAGGCGGGTCAGCCGTACGGCGGCCAGCACGTTCACCTCGAAATAGCGCCGCCACTCCTCGTCGGTGATCTCCAGCGGGTCGGCGGAGCCGAAGATGCCCAGGTTGTTGACGAGGATGTCCACCTCCGGCAGCGCCTCCAGGGCGCGCTGTGCGCCCTCCTCGTTCGACACGTCGGCCGTCACGGGCACGAAGGCCGCACCGGGCACCTCCGCCGCCAGCCGTGCGACGCCCTCCGCGACGCGCTGTTCGTTCCGGCCGTTCACCCCCACCCGGGCGCCGGAGCGCGCGAGCCCGGCGGCGATCGCCGCGCCGATGCCCTGCGTCGAGCCCGTCACCAGGGCGGTGCGTCCCGTCAGATCGATCTGCATGTGGAACCAGTCCCCTTGTGCGTCTGTCCGTCCTGCGGAGCCGGTGGGTCTGCGGTCAGCCTGGCGGCAGGGCGATCCACCCGCCACTCCGGCCGACGTGGAAGGGCGCGGCCTGTCATGCCCGAGCCCCTAGACGTGGATGTCGACGACCACCCACGAAGCGTGGTGCATCCAGTGCGCGATCGCGGCCAGGTGCGAGGGGTGGTTGAAGTACCGCTGGAAGGCGGCGGTGTCGTCGAAGAGGCTGTTCAGGGCGAAGTCGTACGAGACAGGTGTCTCACCGAACACGTGCCAGCCGACCTCCCACTGCCGGATCTCGGGGATCTCCTGGTTGAGTCTCTTCACGAGTTCGAATCCCTCCGTGACCTCGGGGGATTCGCGCGTGAGACCTTCGTTGAGCTTGAAGAGGACGATGTTCCGGATCATTTCCGCTCCTCGTGCCATGTCGAAGTGCCCTGCCGAATTCGGCGAACGTTGACGGCTACGGGGCGTCCGACGACTTGGTTCACGGCGGGGGCGTCGACCCGGGCAGCTCACCCCGCGACGCGCCGACAAGCCCCTCGGGGCTTTCGGCCGGCCACGGCAGGATGGCGGGCATGCGTTTTCGACTGCTCGGCCGACTGGAGCTGGTGACCGCCCACGGCGCGGTCGTCCCTCCCGGCGCGGTGTCCCGGGCGATCGTGGGACGGCTGCTGCTCGCCCACGGGGCGGTCGTGCAGCGCGACACCCTCGTCGAGGAGCTGTGGGAGGAGCGCGGGACCAAGAACCCGGTCGGCGCGCTCCAGGTCCAGATGGCCAAGCTGCGCGCCGCCTTCGCCGCGCGCGGCGAGGACGCCCGCCTGCTCTTCGGCCACGGCGGCTACCGGATCGCCCTGGGTCCGGACGACGAGATCGACGTACCCGACTTCGAGGCCGCGGTCCGGCAGGGCCGTGAGCAGCTGGCGGCCGCGGAGTACGAGAAGGCCGAGAGCGAGCTGCGGCGGGGGCTGTCGATGTGGCGGGGCCGCGCCCTGGACGGCCTGGAGGGACGGGCCTTCGAGACCGAGCGGACCCGCCTGGAGGATCTGCGGCTGGGCGCGCTGGAGGACGCCGCCGCCGCGGGCCTCGAACTCGGTCGCGCGAAGGAGCTGATCCCGGAACTGCGGGCCCTGTTGTCCCTCGCACCGCTCCGCGAGCGGTCCCGGGCCCGTCTCATGCTCGCGCTGTATCGCTGCGGGCGGTTCGCGGAAGCCCTGGAGGTCTACGACACGGGCCGTCGGCTGCTGAAGTCCGAACTCGGTGTCGCCCCCTCGCAGGAGCTGAGCTCCCTGCACGCCGCGATACTCCGCCACGATCCGTCGCTCCACGGGCACGAACCGGCTCCCCAGGGGCGCGACCTGTCCCTCCAAGGGCCGGTCTCCCTGTCCGGCCGGCTGTCCTCGCCGCGCACGGATGTCCGGCCGGCGGCCGGCGAAGGCAACCTGAGCCGGCCGCTCGGCCCGTTCGTCGGGAGGCGCAAGGAACTGATCGCGCTGTGCGAGGTCCTCGACCGGGAGCGGCTGGTGACCGTGCTGGGACCGGGAGGCGTCGGCAAGACGCGCCTGGCGCTGGAGGTGTGCGCACTGGTCCAGCCGTCGCGCGGCACCGTCCGGTGGGTCGATCTTGCCCCGGCCGACGACGCGAACGTGCTCGCGGTGGTCGCCTCCGCGCTGGGACTGTCCGACACCTCCGTCCGGCCGGACCAGCCGCCGCACGACTACGTGCACCGGATCACCTCGTTCCTGGCCGGACGGTCGGCCGTGCTCGCGCTCGACAACTGCGAGCACCTGCTCGACGCCGTCGCCCCGCTCGTGGCGACGCTGCTGGGACGGTGTCCCTCCCTGACCGTCCTGACCACCAGCAGGTCACCGCTGGAGGTCCCGGCCGAGGTGCTGCACCCCCTGGCGCCGATGCCGGACGAGGACGCCGCGGACCTGTTCGGCACCCGCGCCGCCATGATCGACCCGTCCTTCGCCCCGGACGAGTCGGCGCTGCGCGACATCCGCCGCCTCTGCCGCAGGCTCGACGGACTGCCGCTGGCGGTGGAACTCGCCGCCGCGCACGTCCGGTTGCTGACCGTCCGTGAGATCGAGGCCCGCCTCGACAACCGCTTCACCCTGCTGACCAAGGGGGAGCGCACCGCACCGGCCAGACACCGCACCCTGCGCGCCGTCCTCGACTGGAGCTACGCCCTCCTCGACACCACCGAACAGCGGCTGCTGACGGAACTCGCCCTGTACGTGGGCGGCTGCTCGCTCGGACTTCTGGAAGCGGCCGTGCCGTTGCCCGGGGCGGACAGCGCCGAACTGCTCCACGTACTGGGGCAGTTGGTCGACAAGTCCCTGCTCGTCCCCGTCTCCACACCCGACGGGAACCGGCTGCGGATGCTGGAGACGGTCCGCGCGTACGCGCTTACCCGGCTCCGCGAGGAGGGCCGGGCGTCGGAGGCCGAAGAGCGCCTCATGACGTGGGCGGCACGCTTCGTCCGTGACGGCAGCGCGGGACTCTCGTCCCGTGACCAGCGGGACTGGGCCAGGCGGCTCACCGAGGAGTCCGCCAACATCCGGGCGGCATCGGACCTGATGACGGCCAGGTCCCGGCCGGCCGAGGCCCTGCTGCTGGAGGCGCGGCTGGGCTACTTCTGGTTCATCAGCGGCTGTGAGGAAGAGGGCATCGACCGGCTCCAACGCGGTCTGCAGGCCTACGACGCGACGGCGGGACAGCGGACCGCGGGGGCCCACCGAGGAGGACGAGTGGGCGCTGTTCTACACGATCGCCTGGCTCACCTGGCTCCACCATGTTGCCGGACACCACACGGAAGCCAGTTCCTATGTGGACAGGCACAAGGAGGCGTGGCAGCACGCGAAGAACCCCGACCTCGCCGTCCTGGGCCTCTGCTACGACGCGCTCCACGCGTTGCTCAACGGACACGACGACGTGGAGGAGCGCTTCGCCGTGGGGGAGGCCGCCGTGGTGGACACGGAGTTCCACTGGGACCGGGCGGTCCTGCAGACGAACTGGTCGACCTACTGCCTTCAGCACGGGGACGTCGAGGGGGCCCGCCGCCACGGGCTGATCGCCGTGGCCGCGTCGCGCGCGGCCGACGACGACTTCGCCCGGGTCTTCTCCCTCACCCTCTGCGGCGACGCGGACGAGAGCGACGGCCTGCGCGCCCGGGCCCGTGAGCAGTGGGTGGAAGCGGCCCGGATCCTCCGTGCCGTCGGGGCGCGCACCCGCTGGGCGTACGTACTGCTCAGGCTGGTCTGTCTGGACATCACCGAGGGGGAGTTCGCCCTGGCTGAGGAGCGGCTCATGGACGTGAGCCGGCTCGCGGACGAACTGGGCGCGGACGATCTCCAGGCGGCCGTGGCCAACCTGCGCGGAGTGCTGGCGGTCCGCGGCGGTCGCTTCGCGGACGCGGCGAGACTCTTCCGCGGGGTCTGGCGCTGTCCGGGAGCGCCGCCCGACCGCAGAGCGGTCTCGGCCGTCGGTCTGGCGGTCGTCGCGACGTTCGGTCCGCCGAGCCCGACCGCCCCGGACGACGCGCGGGCCTGGATCGACCGGGGGCGCCGGACGCACGCCGGACTGCTGGAACCGCTCGCCCGGCACGCGGTGGGCGTGCTGCTGGACAGGCTGGACGCCCACCATCGGGCCCACGCGAACGGGCCGGCCCGGACGGACCGGGAGTGCGACTGGCTCTCGGACAGCCCTTCCGTGCTGGCCGCCTTCAGCTGACCGCCCCGGCCGCGCCCGGCGACGGGCCGTACGCGGACCGTGAACCTCTTCGGGGTGCGCGCCGTAGCAGCGACCAGACGGCACCTGGTCACCCGGGACCGCCTCCGCCGCCATGTCGTACCACGCCGCGGAGTCGTTCCCTCCTGCTCTCCCAAGTGACCGTCGGACAGGGCCGGTTCTCCGACGAAAAGCACAGCACCATGACCGAGTACCAGGGGCGGATCGTTCTCGGAGAGGACACCGTCGCCGAACTGGCCGACCGGATCGAGGGATCCGTGTTCGCCCCGGACGACGCGGGCTACGGGGAGGCGGTCGCGGGATTCAACCTGCGCTCGCAGCAACGGCCCTGCCTGGTCGTCACGGCGGCCGGCGCCGCCGATGTGCGGGCCGCGGTCGCTTTCGCCGCCGCGCGGGACATACCCGTCGGGGTCATGGCCACCGGGCACCAGCCGTTCCCCGCCACGGACGACTTCCTCCTCGTCACGACGCGTGCGATGCGTACGGTCGAGATCGACACCGAGCGTGGTGTGGCCCGGGTGGGCGCGGGCGCCGTCTGGTCGGACGTCGTGGAGCCCGCTCAGGAGGAAGGGCTGGCACCGCTCAACGGGTCCAGTCCGCTGGTGGGAGTCGTGGGCTTCACCCTCGGCGGTGGACTCAGCCCGTTCCTGGGCCGGTCCTACGGCTGGGCCGCCGACCACGTCGTGGCGATCGAGGTCGTCACGCCGGACGGTGAGCTGCGTCGCGTCACCGCGGAGGTGGAACCGGAGCTGTTCTGGGGCCTGCGCGGCGGACGCAGCAACTTCGGGATCGTGACCGAGCTGGAGATCGGGCTCTTCCCCGTGACCTCCTTCTACGGCGGCGGGATCTACTTCCCCGCCGAGCACGTCGAGGCCGTGGTCCGCGCCTTCCCCGAGGTGGTCCGCGACGCGCCCGACGCCTTCACCTGCTCCGTGGCACTGCTCAACTTCCCGCCGGTCCCGGAGATCCCCGAACCGCTGCGCGGCCGGTTCCTCGCCCACGTCCGGGTGACCCACCTCGGCTCCGACGAGGACGCCGAGAAGCTCATCGCGCCCTTCCGTGCCATCGGCGAGGGAGTGATCGACACGATCGGCCGCCATCCCTACGGCGCGTTCGCCCTCGTGCACACCGACCCGGCCGACCCCTTCCCGTACGAGGAACAGGGCGCCCTGCTGGCCGAGTTGCCGGCCCAGGCCGTCGAATCCCTTGTGGAGAGCGCCCAGTTGGCGGCCGGCGGACTCGTCACGGTCCTGGAGATCAGGCAGCTCGGCGGGGCGCTGGCGGATCGGCCGGCCGCGGCGAGCCCCGTCGCCGCCCGGGACGCCGGGTTCAACGTGTGGGGAGCGACCGTCGGACCGCCGGAGGTCGTCGACGCCGGTATGGCCATGCTCGGCGGCATGGTGGAGCGACTTCGCCCCTGGTCCACGGGTCTCGCGTACACGAACTTCGCCGGCCGTGACGACCGGGCGGAGGACGTGTTCACCGCCGACGACCTGGAGCGGCTGCGCGCCCTGAAGCGGCACTACGATCCGCGCAACCTGTTCCGGGTCAGCAACCACAACGTCGCTCCGCAATAGGACTCCGCCGGTACGCCGGCGCAGAGCCGTCGAGTCGTGGAGCAGCCGAGCCGCCGGAATACCGACGTGATTCCAGGAGACCGCACGGTGAAATGCGAGCAGGAGAGAACCCGACTGGCCGCCTATGCCATGGCAGCCCTCGATCCCGGAGAAGCCGTACTCGTCGACAGGCACGTACGGGAGTGCCCGGCGTGCGCGGGCGACGTGGACGAGGTCCGCGCCGCTCTCGCCGCTGTCCGGCGACTGCCCGCGGAGGACATGCTGGGCAACTGGTCCGGCAGGCTCCCCGCACTGCGGGAAGCAGCGGTCCGAGCCGCCCTGGCCCGGACCTCCGACCGGGAGTGAACAGCTCCTGAGTGTCCCCGGCGCCCGGGGCTCCATCCCACGGAGCCCCGCGCGGCGGGCGCTTTCCTGCGCCTTTCCTCCGGCTGTCCTCGCAGGTACAGGCCAGGCAAGCGGACATCAAGCCGCGGGCAAGAGGTAACCCCGAAGGTTTCCCCGTTCAGCTTTCAACGAATTGGCGCGCCGTGAAACGACCCGCGGCGCATCGGGGGAACGTGGCAATGAGGCACAGCACAGCGATCCGGGACGCACGGCCGGGCGGGCCCGGCGACGCCCGTGACCGGGCGCGCGACGAGGCGTTCATCCGCGCCGTCTACGACAAGCACGGTGTGTTCCTGCTCAGAGTGACCACCGGACTGCTCTGGGGCGACAGCCATCAGGCCCAGGACCTGGTCCAGGAGGCCGTCCTGCGGGCCTGGCAGAACGCCGACATCCTCGATCCCGAGGGCATCCGGCCGTGGCTCGTCACGGTCGTCCGCAACCTCGTCATCGACGGCTACCGCGCCCGGAAGGCCCGACCGCCGGAGACGGTCGACACCGCGCTGAACGACATGCCCGGTCCTGAGTCCATGGATCCGGCCCTCACCAAGAAGATCGTGCGCGAAGCCCTGGCGGACCTGACGTTGCAGCACCGCGAGATCCTCGTCCACGTCGAGTTCCTGGACCAGTCCGTGGCCCGGACGGCACAGACGCTGGGCATACCGCCGGGCACGGTCAAGTCCCGGACACACCTCGCCCTCAGGGCGCTGCGGGCCGCGCTGGCCGAGCGGGGGTACACGCCGTGAGCGGTCGACGGCGCTGAGGAGCGCGCAGGCCGCCGCCCCGCCGCGGTGCCCGGAACGCGGAGAGGGAGCGCCGACAAGCTCGGCGCTCCCTTCCTCGGCACACGGCCCGACCGGTAGCCGGCGGACGGGTACCCCCGGCTACTGAGTCACCCGATCCGGAGATTTCGCGGCGGTCTCACGCCGAGTCGCCCGACGGCGTGCTTCCTCCACCGCGCTCCGCTCTTCCGGAGTGAGGCGATTCATGAGCCGTTCGTTGTTGACCCAATCGTTGAGAAGCGCATGAGAACCCCCCAGACTCAGGGAGTACGCCCACATACTTCGCCCGCGCGTCGTTCCGATCCATTCGTTCGCCCAGCTGAGCAGATGGCCAATTCGCTGTTCCGTCGTGAACCTCGTCAATTGCATGCCCATCACCTTTCGATGGTTACGAGAAGGTCTGGTCCTAGTCCGCCCTGTAAACGGGGCGGAGGAGAAGGAGGTTCACGGCAGGATCAGAATCCGGTGAGCGTCACCTTGCCGATGGTGCTGCCGGACTCGAGGATGCGATGGGCCTCGCGCAGATGCGCGGCGTTGATCGTGCCGAGGTCCTGGGTGGCCGTGGTCCGCAGCGCGCCCGCGTCCACGAGGTCGGCGATCCGGTTCAGGATGTGGTGCTGCGTCACCTGGTCCGGGGTCCCGAACAGCGAGCGCGTGAACATGAGTTCCCAGTGGAAGGAGATGCTCTTCGCCTTCAGCAGGCCGATCTCCACGGGGCCGAAGTCGTCGATGGCCAGCAGCCCGCCGAACGGCTTCAGCATGTCGGCGTACGCGGCGAGGTTCCGGTCCGTACCGGCGGTGCCGAAGATGTGGTCGACCCCGCCGGGCGCCACCTCGGCCACCTGCGCCGGCAGCGGACGATGGTGGTCGACCACATGTGTCACGCCCATACGGCGGGCGAACTCGACGGTCTCCGGGCGGGACGCGGTGCCGATCACGGTCAGTCCGGTGAGGGCCCGGGCCAGCTGAGCCACCATGGCCCCGACGCCACCCGCCGCAGCGGTCACCAGCAGTGTGCCGGTCTCCTCCGAAGCGCCCTCGCGCAGACCGAGACGTTCGAACAGCCCCTCCCAGGCGGTGAGGGAGGTCAGCGGCAGCGCCGCCGCCTCGCCGAAGGAGAGAGTGGCGGGCTTGCGGCCGACGATGCGCTCGTCGACGGTGTGGAAGCGCGAGTTGGTGCCCGGCCGGTCGATCGCGCCGGCGTAGAAGACCTCGTCGCCGACCTCGAACAGCTCCACCTGCTCACCGACCGCGACGACCGTGCCGGCGGCGTCCCAGCCCAGCACCTTGAGCTCACCGCCCGGGTCGTTGCTCTGCCGGACCTTGTAGTCCACGGGGTTGACCGCGACGGCCTCCACCTGGACCAGCAGATCGTGCGGACCCGGCTGCTGCACCGGCAGTTCGACGTCCACCAGGCTCTCGGCTTCATCGACCGGCAGGCTCTTGCGATACGCGACGGCGGGCATCGTCGACGTCTTCCAGGCCTCACTCATCAGGGATCTCCTCGACTCGTACGGTGGGCCGACGATGATCGGCGGCCACGACCCGCAAGGTACCTATCGGGAGGTAGTAACCATCAAGGGAGCCTGCTTCCCAAAAGAAACCATCGAGGTGAGGAGGGTGGGAGGAGCCCCGCGTGTCGCGCGATCAGGCGGATTCCGGGAACCGGTCGATGTTCTGCTCCACCCAGCTGCGCAGATGGGAGAGCGGGGCGCAGGCGTCCCTGCCGAGCGGGGTGAGGCTGTATTCGACGCGGGGCGGCACCTCCGCGTAGATCCGACGGTCGATCAGGCCGTAGTCCTCCAGGCGGCGCAGTGTCTGGGTGAGGACCTTGGGGCTCACGCCCTGGAGCCGGCCGCGCAGTGCTCCGAAGCGCCGTGGCCCGTCCTCAAGGGCGCCCAGCGCGAGGGCGCTCCACTTGTTGGCGAGGAGATCCAGCATGTCGCGGCAGGGGCAGGCCGCGGAGTAGACGCTCTTGGGGTCGTCGCAGAGGCCCGATGTCTTGGTCATACGGCAACAGTACCCAATGGGTACTAGTGTCCCTTGCGGGTAACCACCGCCTGCCTCGTACGGTCATGGGCATGCTCGGAATCCAGATGGGGAATCCAGGTTTCGGGCATCGGAACCGCCGATGAAGGCTGACACATGAGTGACGACGCCCTGCACCTCCGACTGCTCGGCCGCCTGGAGTTGGCGGACGGGAGCGGTGCCGTCACCCTTCCTGGCGCCGTCTCCCGCGCGATCGTCGGCCGGCTGCTGCTGGCCGGGGGAGCGGTCGTGCACCGCGACACCCTCATCGACGAACTGTGGGAGGAACACGAGGCGAAGGACCCGGTCAACGCCCTTCAGGTCCAGGTGACGAAACTGCGCGCGGCGCTCGCGAAGCGGGGCCGGGACGGGCGGCTCCAGTCGCAGCACGGGGGATACCGGTTCGTCCTGGGACCGGAGGACCAGCTCGACACGGTCCGCTTCGAGGCGACGGTCCGCGAGGGACGCGAACACCTGGCGGCGGGGGCGTACCGACAGGCCGAAGGCGTCCTACGGCAGGGACTCGCGCTGTGGCGGGGCCGCGCGCTGGACGACCTCAAGGGCCGGGTCTTCGACGCCGAACGGCTGCGCCTCGAGGAACTGCGCCTGGGCGCGCAGGAGGACGCCGGTGCCGCGGGTCTCGAACTCGGCCGCGCGGCGGAGCTGGTCCCCGAACTGACCGCGCTCGTGTCCGCCGCGCCGCTGCGCGAACGGTCCCGGGCACGGCTGATGCTCGCGCTCCACCGCTGCGGGCGGAACGCCGAGGCGCTGGACGTGTACGAATCGGGCCGCGGACTCCTGAGATCCGAGCTGGGCGCCGACCCTTCCCCCGAACTGCGCTCCCTGCACGACGCGATACTGGCGGGCGATCCACGTCCCGGCACGGCGCCCGCGGACACCGTACGACTGTCCCCGGCCCCCGCCGCTTCCCGCCCGGCGCCCGGTGACGGCGGTCCCGACCATCCCCTCGGCCCGTTCGTCGGCCGCGGTGAGGAACTCGACGGGCTGCGCGCGGCCCTCGACCGCGAGCGGCTGGTGACCGTCGTAGGAACCGGTGGTGTCGGCAAGACCCGCCTCGCGCTCGAGGCGTGCCTGCTGATGCAGTCCTCGTGCGACGGGGTGTGGTGGGTCGATCTGGTGTCGGCCGACGGCGCGGGTGTCCTCGCGGCGATCGCCGGGGCCCTGGGTCTGTCGGACGCGTCGGTCCGGCCGGACCAACCACCGCACGACTATGTGCACCGGCTCACCTCGTTCCTCGCCGGGCGTCGGGCGATGCTCGTGCTCGACAACTGTGAGCACCTGCTCGACGCGGTCGCCCCGCTCGTGGCGGTCCTGCTCGGCCGCTGCCCCGCGCTCACCGTCCTGGCAACCAGCAGAGCCCCACTGGCAGTTGCGGGCGAGACGCTGTATCCCCTGGTACCGATGCCCGACGCCGAGGCCGCTGACCTGTTCAGCACCCGCGCCCTCATGATCGACCCGTCCTTCACCCCCGACGAGACGGCGATGCACGACATCCGCTCGCTCTGCCGCAGGCTGGACGGACTACCGCTCGCGGTCGAACTCGCCGCCGCACACGTACGGTTGCTGCCGGTACGCGAGATCGAACTCCGCCTCGACAACCGCTTCACCCTGCTGGCCAAGGGGAAGCGGACAGCTCCCGCCCGGCACCGCACGCTGCGTGCCGTCCTCGACTGGAGCTACGCACTCCTCGACACCACCGAGCAGCGGGTGTTGACGGAACTCGCCCTGTATGTCGGCGGCTGTTCCGTGGAGTTGGCGGAGACGACGATGCTCCCTCCCGAGACTGACTGCCCCGGGGTGGACCACCACGAGATCCTCCAGGTGCTGGCCCAACTGGTCGACAAATCCCTCCTGTTCACCGTCTCGACCCCCGACGGAACTCGGCTGCGGCTGCTGGAGACGGTCCGCGAGTACGCCCTCGACCGGCTCCGGGCCGAAGGAAGGGCCGCCGAGGCGGAGGAACGCTTCATGGCATGGGCCCTGCGTTTCGTGCGCGACTGCACCGACGCCAACGCGCCCATCGGCCAAGGGGAGTTGATCAGACGGCACACCGGGGAGTCCGCCAACATCAGGGCGGCCTCGGACCTCATGATGGCCCGGTCGAGAACAGCTCAGGCCCTGTCCCTGGAATCACGCCGGGGCAGCTACTGGATCATCAGCGGCCGTGAGGAAGAGGGAATCGACCGTCTCCAGCGCAGCGTGCGGGCCCTTGACACGGCGGAGGGCCAACGGGCCGCCGCACAACTCACCGAGGGGGACGAGCAGGCACTCTTCTACGCCCTCGCGTGGCTTGTCTGGCTCAACCACGTCGTCGGCCGGTACGTGGAGGGCGGCCACGTCATCGATCGCTTCAAGGCGGCATGGCGCCAGGCGAAGAACCCCAACCTCGCGGTCCTGGGCCCCTGTTACGAACCGCTCCACGCCATGCTGGCCGGACGGGACGACGTGGAGGAACTCTTCGTACGGGCCGAAGAGGGCGTGGCGGGCACCGAGTTCCACTGGGACCGGGCGATCCTCCTGACCAACTGGACGACGTACTGCCTCCAGGCCGGCGACATCGACGGCGCCCGCGGCCACGGCCGGGCCGCCGTCGCGGCGGCGATCGCCTCCGGAGACGACTTCGCCAGGGCGTGCGCCCTCACGCTCCGCGGCGACGCGGACGAGAGCGCCGGCCTCCGCGACCGCGCCCGCGCGCACTGGTCCGAGGCGGCGCGCATCCTCCGTTCCATCGGCGCGCGCGGTCAGTACGCGTACGCCGCCCTCAGGATCGTGTGCCTGGACATCGCGGAGGGAGCGGTCGGGACGGCCGAGAACCGGCTCGCGGAAGTGGTCCGGCTCGCGGACGAACTGAGCGCGGACGACCTGCGCGCCGCGGCAGCCATCCTGCGCGGAACACTGGCGTTCTACGGCGGTCGCTTCTCGGATGCGCGGACGATCTTCGCCGACGTCTGGGACAGCCCTACGGCGCCGCTCGACCGCAGGGCGATGTCCGCCGTGGGCCTGGTGGCGGTGACGACGTTCGGCCCGCCCGCCCCCTCGGCGGCCGACGACGCGCGGATGTGGATGGACCGCGCCGGCGAGGCGCTCGACCGGGTACGTGAGCCGCTGGCCCGCCGTGCGGTGGGCGCCCTGCTGGGCAAGCTGGACGCCTACTTCAAGTCCGGTCCCAGCGGCGCGATCGGGGCGGAGCATGTGCAGGCCTGGCTCTCCAACAACCCTTCCCTGCTTGCCGGTTTCACCGGAGTGCTGAACGGCCCGGGCCGGCATCGCTGATCCGCCGAGTCCGGTACCCGCGCCGCACGCGTCATGCGTTCCGGTGACGGCATGTCCTTGTGCGCCCGATGCGTTCCCGGCGCCGAGTGAACCGGGTCGTGGAGCGGCCCGTAGACGGCATGCGACGAGTCCTGCGAACAGCTCGTCCGAGGCTCCGTGACGGGTTCGTCTTCTCAGGCTTGTAAGGAATGACATGTCGAGCAGTTCCGCAGATCAGACCCTGGCTGTCCGGGTCGTCGACAGCATGGAGCGGATGAGCGGGAGGCATCCCGGATACCGCCGGTCCAGTGCACGGGGGGCCGCATTCCGGGCCACCTTCACGCCCAGCGGGGTCGCGGCTGCCCTGACCACGGCCGCGCACCTTCAGACGCGGCCGGTCGCGGCGACCGTGCGGTTCTCGAACTCCGAGGGAGATCCGCACACCCCCGACACCGCCCCGGTGACCCGCGGCATGGCCGTCCGCTTCCACCTGCACGACGGCGGTGACACCGACCTCGTCGCCCTCACCGTCCCGCGGTTCGTCGCCTCGACGCCCAGGGAGTTCCTGGAGCTGACCGAGGCACTGCGCCCCGACCCCGTGACCCGCCGGCCCGACCCGTCCCGGGTGCACGCGTTCGTCGGTGCCCATCCCCACCTGGCCGAGGCCGTGGTGCAGCAGCCGCCCATACCCGTCAGCTATGCCACCGCCGCCTACTGGGCCATCCACGCCTTCATCTGGGTCGACGCGGACGGCACCAGGCGGCCCGTGCGGTACCGCTGGGAACCGGAGGCCGGACGCACCGCCCTGACCCCCGACGAGGCGGCCACCCGCGCCGCCCACTACCTGACCGACGAACTGCACCAGCGCCTGGAACGGGCACCGGTGGCGTTCGACCTGCGGATCCAACTCGCCGAACCCGACGACCCCACCCACGATCCCAGCACCGTCTGGCCCGACCACCGCGAGGAGTTCACCGCCGGGCGACTGGAGATCACCGCACCCGCCGACGACCAGGACCCCTGGAACACACAGGCCTTCAACCCCACCCGTGTCACCACCGGCATCCAGCTCTCCGACGACCCCGTCCTCGCCTTCCGGGCCCACGCCTACGCCGAGTCCCACCTCCGGCGCAGCCACAACCAATGAGTGAACCTTCCCGACCCGCACACCGTTTGACGTTTGGCCAGCACAACGCCCCCTCACCTGACGCCTGTTGGCTGAGCGACTCGACGAGTGCTTCGGGGGCCCGATGAATGGATGGACTTGAACACCAAGCAGACCAAGAACACCCCGGGCCGGCGGGGCCTGTTGCGCGGCGCCGCGGTGGCGTGTTGCGCGATGGCCCTGTCCACCGCGGGGGCGACGGCGGCCAGCGCCTCGATACCCACCGCGCGCACCACGGTGAACTACGTGGCGCTGGGCGATTCCTACGCCTCCGGCCCCGGCATCCCGACCCAGGTCGACGCCACGTGCGCGCGCTCCGACCAGAACTACCCGTCCCTCCTCGCGGCGGCGAGGAACTGGCAGTTGACCGACGTGAGTTGCTCGGGCGCGACCACGACTGCCCTGGCCGGACCCCAGGGTTCGCAGCCGCCGCAACTGGACGCACTTGGCGTCGACACGGACGTGGTCACCCTCACCATCGGCGGCAACGACATCGGCTTCTCCAGCAACCTGGCCACCTGCGCCGGACTGACGTCCAAGGACCCGGCGGGCCACCCGTGCCAGACCTTCTTCACGAGCGACGGCACCGACCGGCTGGCACAGCGCGTCGAGGACACCGCTCCCAAGATCGCCGCCGCGCTGGACGCCGTACGGCAGCGGGCTCCGCACGCCAAGGTCGTGGTGGTCGGCTATCCCGACCTGTTCCCGGACGACGGGGTCGGCTGCACCGGTTCGGCCGTACCGCTCGCCGCCGGTGACTTCGCCTATCTGCGGGACACCGAGAAGAAGCTCAACGCGATGATCGCGGACCAGGCGTCGGCGAACGGCGCGCGCTACGTCGACACCTACACCCCGACGGTCGGACACGACATGTGCAAGCCGGCCGGCGGGCGCTGGATCGAACCCCTGGTCGCGGCGGCCCCGGCCGCACCCGCGCACCCCAACGCCCAGGGCCAGCAGGCCATGGCCGCCACGGTGGAGCGCGCCGTCCGCTGCGGCGCGTCCCGCCGCTGACCTGAGCCACTGGCCCGAGGGGAACGGGGGCACCGGCTGCCAGAGGGAGCGCCGGTGCCCTTGCTTTCCTCCGGTTCTTTCCTCCGGCTTTTCCGCCGGTCCAGGAAACACGCCTCGGTCTTGCCGTCGATCGTGTCGGCGCCCACCAAGGGGGTACTCGGCTTTCTGCGGCACCCAGGGGTGCCGCTCCCCGAGGGAAAGAGAAACCCGTGTACATAGGTCTGGGCACCGTCGTCGTCATCATCGTCATCGTCGCTGTCGTCATGATGCTGCGCCGCGGCTGACCCGTGCCCCTCGTACGGCACGAGCAGCACGACCAGCCATAACCACAGCCCGCCCTGGATCCCCTTTTCCGGATCCCCGGGCGGGCATGGTCACGTCCGGCGCCGGCGCGAATTCCGTTTCGCCCGGCCCACTAGACTCCGTCGAGTGGTGACAGCGGTTGACGGGTACGAGTTCGGGCTGCTGGGGCCACTGAGTGCCCGCCATGGCGGACGTGCCCTGGATCTCGGCAGCCCACTACAGCGTGCGGTCCTGGTCAGGCTGCTGCTCGGAGACGGACGCCAGTGCGGCCTCGACCACCTCATCGACGCGCTGTGGGAAGTGCCGCCCGGCAACGCGGTGCGCTCGGTGCAGACGTACGTCTACCGCATCCGCCTCTCGCTGGGCGACGAGCGTTCCCGACTGGAAACCACACAGGGCGGATACCAGCTCGCCATCCCGGAACAGGCCGTCGACGCCCTGCGCTTCGAACGGCTCGTCCGTGACGGCGAGGAGCTGCGGGCCGCACGGCGGACCGCCCCCGCCCTGCGCGCGTTCGACGCCGCGCTCGCCCTGTGGTCGGGCGAGCCGCTGTCGGGCGTACCCGGTCCCTACGCCCGCCGACACCGCGGACGTTTCGTCGATCTACGGCTCAACGCCCAGGTGGCGCAGCTGAGTTGCGCCGATGAACTGGGCGAGCACGCCCGCGTCGCGACGGAACTGATCTCCCTGATCGCCGACCATCCGCTCCGCGAGGACCTGTACGCGCTGCGCATGCGCGCGCTGTACCACGCCGGGCGGACGGCGGAGGCCCTGGCGGTCTACGCCGCGGCCCGCGAGACCATGGTCGCCGAGCTGGGCATGGATCCGGGGCCGGAGCTGCGCGAGTTGCAGACCCGCATCCTCAGCGGCGCCGAACCCGAGCCCGTCCAGTCGAGTCCCAGAGGACAACTCGCCGGTGCCCCGCCGCCGTTCGGTGCCACTGCCTCGATCAGTCCTACGACGTCTGCCGGTGCCCCCGGCGACCTCGCGACGTGGTCGGACGGCCAAGGCCGGGGAGAGGGACAGCCCCTCGCATCAAGCGCCGCACCCGACGCCGACCGGTTGGCGACCACACGGGTAGAGGAGGTTCCGGTCCGTGTCCGCCCGCAGCAACTGCCCCCGGCGCCGGGCGACTTCGTAGGGCGGGAGCGGTTGCGGGAGCGGCTCCGGCTCGCGTTGCGGCCCAGTGGGGAAGCGGTCGCGCTCGCGGTGCTCAGCGGTATCGGCGGTGTGGGGAAGACAGCGCTCGCGTTGCGCGTCGCCCACGGCATCCGGGGCGACTATCCGGACGGGCAGCTCTATGTGGACCTGCGGGGCGACGGCGGCCAACCAGCCGACCCCGCCGACGTGTTGGTCGACTTCCTCCTCGCGCTCGGCATGCCCGCCGCCGAGATCCCCGCGACGCCCACCGCCCGCGCCGGGGCCTATCGCACCCTGACCGCCGACCGCCGGATCCTGGTGCTCCTGGACAACGCGTCCGACGCCGCCCAGGTGACCCCGCTGCTCCCGGGCACACCCGGCAACGCCGCGCTGATCACGACCCGGCACCGGTCGCTCGTACCGCCGGGCGCGACGCGTTTCGAGGTACCGGTGCCGGACCAGCGCGAGGCGGTGGCCATGCTGGGCCGGTTCACCGGCGACGCCGAGATCGCGGCCGCCCCGGAACTCGCGCTGGAACTGGTGCACGCGTGCGGGCAGTTGCCGTTGGCGCTGCGCATCATCGGTGCCCGCACGGCGGCCCGTCCCGGACGCGGGCTCGGCGCGCAGTTGGAGCGCCTGCGCGCCGAGGAGCGCCGGCTCGACGAACTGCGGGCCGGAGACCTGTCGGTGGAGGCCACCTTCCAGGTCGGATACCGGGCTCTCGCCCCCGCCCAGGCCCGGGCGATGCGCCGGTGCGCGCTGCTCGACGCCGCCGACTTCCCGGTCGCGGTCGCGGCGGTCCTGCTCGACCAGCCCGAACCGGAGACCGAGGAGCAGCTGGAGCACCTGGTGGAGGCCGGTCTGCTCGAACCGCACTCGGCGGACCGCTACCGATTCCACGATCTGGTACGGGCGTTCGCCGCACGTCGTGCCGATCGCGAGGATCCCGTCGCGGACCGCGAGGCGGCGCTGGTGCGGCTGACGATGTTCCTCCAGGCCACCCTGTTCCAGGCCATGAACGCGACCGAGGAGGCCGGTTCGCTCAGTACCCATCTCTTCTCCGTGCCCCTGACCGGACTGCGGTTCGCCGACGCCGAGGAGGCGCGCTGCTGGCTGCTGGCCGAGCACACGCTGCTGGTCTCGGTGTTCTCCCGGGTGCTGCGGGACATCCCGGACGCCGCGAGGATCGTCGTCGCCGCGCTGTCGGTGATCGCGTCGAGCGGGCTGTTCGCCGGACCCGCGCATCAGCGGGAACTGGAACGCGTCACGGACCACGCGGTCGCGGCGGCCGACCTGGGCGACGACCCGGCGATGCGGGCGCAGACCCGGCACATCCGGGCCTGGCTCGCCTTCATCCGGGGCGATCTGACGGCGGCGGAAACCGATCTCCGCGAGGCGATCCGGCGTGCGCGCGCCGTCGACGAGCGGGTGACGCTCTTCATGTCCGCCCGGCTCCTGTCAGTCGTCCTGGCGGACCGGGGGCGGAGCGCGGAGGCCGTCGGGTTCTTCGCAGAGTCGGAGGCCGTCGCCGGCGCGGAGGACGATCCGAACAGCCCGGCCTACTTCCTCCAGGAGGTGGCCCGCCTGTTCACTGCCCTCAGCTCGGACCGGGCCGAGGTCAACATCGCCGCCGCCCAGCATGTGTACGAGGTGAGTGACCGCCTGCGACGGGAAACCGCGCGGCGCTGAGCCTGTTCGGCCGCCGAGTCGGCCGAGCTTTCACCCGGCGTCGACCGGACGTCGATCGGTGTTCGGCAAGGTGATCCGAACCGACCGCAGCCGCAGGGAATCCGTACGCCCTTCTCATGGGGCTGGAAGCCCACCACGTCAGCGAGGACGAGTTCCTCTGGCCCCGGCTCGCGGCACGGGCGGCGGTGCGGGCCGACGCGGTCACGCGCATGGAGGAGCAGCACCACCGCCTGGAAGAGCTGGTCACGGAGGTGAGGAGCGCGCTGGACGGGCTGGCCGCCGACCCCCGGCCGCCCGTCTGTGAGCAGGTGGCGGCTCAACTCACCGCATTGGGTTCGGTGTTGACCGCGCACATGGACGAGGAGGAGAGCACCATCCTGCCGTTGGCCGCCGAGTATCTGAGCGTCGCCGAGTGGGAGGAACTCGGCGAGATCAGCCTGGCGAAGTTGGAGAAGAGGCATCTCCTGCGCGCCTTCAGCGCGTTGATGGCGGTAGCGACTCCGGAGGAACAGCGGGCGATTCTGGCCAAGGCGCCACTGCCCGCCCGCCTCCTGTGGCGCCTCACCGGCCGCCGCTCGCACGCCCGTTGGAAGGCCCGCCTGGCACGGGGCGTGAGCCTACGGCGTAGCCGCGGAGGGACCCGCGCTGCTGGGCGGATCCGTCGGTGAGGTGTCCGCCGAGCTGTGGTCGGGGGAGAACCAGGCCAGCCCGACCAGCAGCGCCGCGAGGAACACCACCACGGCGGCGACGGTACCCACCGTCTTCGACCGGTTCACGGCGACACCGCGGCCTCCCGTTCGTTGCCGGCGCCGTGTCCCGTGGGCCGGCGCGGTGCCGCTGCCGCCGACGGCGGACGGGAAGGCGTACGTGGTCACCGACCCGGAGCCGGGCAGGGAGCGGGAGCCAGGCGCGGAGCGGGGGGCCGGGTTCCTCCTGGGTTCCGCGATCGGATCCCAGGCGGTCACGCGTGGTTCCGGCTCGGGGCGCGGCGCGGCTGCCGGGAGTGGCTCGGGTCGCCCTCTCCAGGCGCCGGAGGCGAACCACTCGGCCACCTGGCGCGCCGTAGGCCGGTCCTCGGGCCGCTTGGCGAGGAGACCGAGTAAATAGTTCTCGAAGGCGGGCGGGAGTCCGACGCCGAGTTCCCGTGGCGGCACCGGGGGCGTGTCGAGGTGGTGGTGGAGGACGGCGATGGGGCTGCCGGCGCGGAACGGCGGCTGCCCGGTGAGGAGTTGGTAGAGCACGCAGCCGAGCGAGTAGACGTCGGACGGCGGCCCGGCGGGCTGGCCCAGGGCGCGCTCGGGGGCGATGTACAGGCTGGTCCCGACGATCTGGCCGGTCGCGGTGAGCGCGCCGCTCGGGTCGTTCATGAAGTGCGCGATGCCGAAGTCGGCGATCTTCACGGACCCGTCGGCGTCGAGGAGAAGGTTGCCGGGCTTGATGTCCCGGTGCACGATGCCCTGTTCGTGCGCCGCGCTGAGCCCCGCGGCCGACTGGGCGGCGATGTGGGCCACGTGCTCGGCCGGCAGCGAGCCCGCCTGGGCGAGCACGTGGGAGAGGCTGTCTCCCCCGACGAGCTCCATCACCAGGTAGAGACGGCCCTCCTGTTCACCGAAGTCGAGGACGCCGACCACATGGGGGTGGCTGAGCCGGCCCGCGGTCTGGGCCTCCAGGCGGAAGCGGGCGGTGGCGGTGGGCTCGGAGTTCTGGGAGTGCAGGAGCTTGACGGCCACCGGTCGGCCGCCCATCTCGTCGTACGCCTGCCAGACCTCGCCCATCGCGCCGCGTCCGATGGTGGTGTTCAGCCGGTACCGGCCCGCTATCAGCACCTGTTGCTTCATCCTCACGCAGTGGAACGACTCGACTGCTGCAAGCCATGTCCCTTTGAGGGAAGGGGTGTTGGTGGGGTGGCGCAGCTGTCACAGCCTACTGGCGGGCAGGCGGTCACCGACCGCGATCCCGCACATGCCTCGCGGCGGCGGGCGTGCCGGAGGCGCGCTGGTAAAATGGGTGGACGCTTCGACGCTGCCGGGGTCCGTACCGAGGGGTACGGACCCCGGTGCCGTTGCGGGCATCGGACTCAGGAAGGTTCCCCATGAACGCGAAGCCGTCGGCTGCTTCCTTCGGCGCGCTCGGGCTGCCGTCCGAGCTGGTCGAGACGTTGACCGGTCTCGGGGTGACGGAGCCGTTCCCGATCCAGGCGGCGACACTGCCCGACGCGCTGGCCGGGCGCGATGTGCTCGGCCGGGCACGGACCGGTTCCGGCAAGACGCTGGCCTTCGGTCTCGCGCTGCTGGTGCGGATCTCGGGCCTGCGCGCGGAGCCGAAGCGGCCGCTCGCCCTGGTCCTGGTGCCGACCCGCGAACTCGCCCAGCAGGTCAGCGACGCGCTGGCGCCGTACGCGCAGACGCTGGGCGTGCGGCTGGCGACGGTGGTCGGCGGGCTGTCGATCAACCGGCAGCAGGCGCTCCTGCGGACCGGCGTCGAGCTGGTCGTCGCGACGCCGGGGCGGCTGACCGACCTGGTGTCCCGCCGGGACTGCCTCCTGAACCACGTGCGGATCACCGTCCTGGACGAGGCGGACCAGATGTGCGACCTGGGGTTCCTGCCGCAGGTCTCGGAGATCCTGGGGCAGATCCCCGCCGACGGGCAGCGGCTGCTGTTCTCGGCCACGCTCGACCGCGACGTCGACCAGCTGGTCAAGGACCATCTGCACGACCCGGTTCACGCGTCGGTCGACCGGGCGTCGGGCTCCGTCACGACGATGGAGCACCACGTTCTGAACATCCACGGCGCCGACAAGTACGCGACGGCGACCGAGATCGCCGCCCGGGACGGCCGGGTGCTGATGTTCCTCGACACCAAGGCCGCCGTCGACCAGTTCACCCGTCACCTGCGGGCCAGCGGCGTACGGGCGTCCGCCCTGCACAGCGGCAAGTCGCAGCCCCAACGCACGCACACCCTCGGCCAGTTCAAGGACGGCGACATCACCGTGCTGGTGGCCACCAACGTCGCCGCACGGGGCATCCACATCGACGCCCTCGACCTCGTCGTCAACGTCGACCCGCCCGCCGACGCCAAGGACTACCTGCACCGGAGCGGGCGTACGGCGCGCGCCGGCGAGTCAGGGCGCGTGGTCACCCTGGTCACCCCGAACCAGCGGCGCGACGTGAACCGGATGATGTCCGACGCCGGTATCCGGCCGATCGTCACCCAGGTCCGCTCCGGCGAGGAGAAGCTGACCGCCATCACCGGCGCCAAACGCCCGCCGACCGGGACGAAGACCAGCGGCGGCAACGCCCCCTTCCGCGGCATGGGCACCCGCCCGGGCCGGGCGGGCAAGGAGACCCGCAAGACCGCCGAGGCCCGCAAGGCGGCGGAGGCCCGCGCCGCGGCGAGGGTCCGCAAGAGCCGCTGAACCGTGGGGAGTTCACTCCTGCCGGACTACGACTCCTCCCTCACCGGACTACGACTTCGCCGCGGAAGCGTCACGTGCGGCCGCCTCACCATGTGAGGCCGCGTCGCCATCCGAAGCGGCACGGCCCCGGAGCGTGACGAGAGCCAGCAGCGCGGAGCACAGCGCGGCCGTACCGCAGACCACGAAGCCGATCGAGTAGCCGTGTCCGAGGGCGTCCAGGGCGAGCGGATGCAGGTCGGCCAGCTTCGGCGAGGCCGCCGAGGCACCGTTCACCGCGAGCGGTCCGCCTTCTTCGAGTACGGCCGTGCCCGCGCCCTTCAGTGCCTGCGGCAGGGCGGAGCCGTGCAGCGAGTCGGAGAAGTCACTGGCCGCGCGGCTCAGGGCGACGGCGCCGATGACGGCCGGGCCGAGGGTGAAGCCGAAGTCCCGGAGGAGGTTGGTGGTGGCGCTCGCCATGCCGGCCAGGTGGGTCGGCACGGTGTTGACGGCCGTCGCCGTGATCGAGGTGACGGTGACCGAGAAGCCCAGGCCGACGAGACCGAGCGGCACGATCAGCGAGGTGAAGGCGGTGTCGGTGATCGGCAGCGTGGCCGCCCAGTAGTCGCCCGCCGCGATCAACAGCAGCCCCGAGCCCAGCAGTAGACCCGGTGCGACCGCTCGCAGCAGCCGTTCGGTCACGGGCAGCATCGCCAGCGTGATGCCGTTGAGCAGAACGAACGCGAGGCCCGTCCGCATCGGGGCCTGGTCCTGCACCGGGCCGAGCCGGATGCTGACGGAGTAGGCGGTTCCGAGGAAGGCGAACATGCCCACCACGGCCACGACCGAGGCCACCGCGAAGGCACGGTTGCTGAACAGATCGAGGCTCAGGAGCGGGGACTTGGCACGCTTCTCGGCCAGGACGAAGGCGGCGAGGAACACGGCCGCCAGCACGAAGGCGATGACGATCGAGGGCGAGGCCCAGCCGTCCGTCGGGCCCTGGATGATGGCGTAGAGGAGGGCGAACAGGCCCAGGCCGATGGTCACCTGGCCCGCTATGTCGAGTGAACGGCCCTCGGGCGCGCTGGAGTTGACTACGAACAGGGCGCTCACCGCGACGCTCGCCACAGCTATGGCGGTGACCACGACGAACGACCAGCGCCACGAGCCGTAGGTGGCGGTGACCCCGCCGAGCAGCGGGGCGATGAAACCACCGGTGGAGAGAAGGGCCGCCCACATCGCGATGACCCGGGCGCGCTGTGCGGGCGAGGTGGTGCCGGCGGCCAGGATGGCCAGCGAGGTCGGGAACAGGGCGGCGGCGCCGAGGCCCGCGAGGGCCTGCCCGGCCCAGAGCTGGTGGACGCCGGAGGAGGTGGCGCTGACCAACTCGCCCACCGCCAGCAGCGCGGCACCGCCGACCAGCAGCCGCTTACGGCCGAAGAGGTCGCCGAGCAGACCGAAGGTCAGCTCCAGTACGGCGACCGGGAGCAGGAACGCGTCGGAGATCCAGGTGAGTTGGGAGCCCACCGGGTGCAGGTCGGACTGGAACAGCCCGTTGAGCGTGGCCGGTATGGCCAGGCCTATCTGGGCGAGGCAGACGGCGAGGAGACCGGCGACCAGGGTGCCGGTGGTCAGACCGGGGCCGGTGGCGGACCTGGTGGAGGGTTCTGTCGTCATTGACACGGAGGGCTCCTGTGGCGCGCGGGCTGGGGACGGGGAGAGGGTGTTTCTGGATCAGCGGGTACCGGTCAGACGGCTCGGCCGGTAGTCGGTGAAGGCTGCGCCGTCGAGGCCCAACTCGTCTGCGCCGCGCTGGAGTTGGGCGGCCGTGGTGGAGTCGCCCCAGTGCCGGGTGTCCAACCGGTGTTCCACGGCGTGCAGACCGGCGACGACTTCGGCGGTGGTGAAGTTGCAGTGGCTCTGGCGGGACACGTAGGCCTGTCGCAGGAGCCGGGAGTCTCCGGCCGCGCGCACCCGCCCGGCGAACGCCGACTCCTGTTCCACCGGCACCAGCTGGTCGGCGGTGGTGTGGAGGTCCAGCAGCGGAACGGCCAGTCCCTGTCCGGCAGTTGAGGTGCGGTTCAGCCGGGCCAGCGCGGCCGGGTCGGCGGTGATGTCCGCACCGCGGGTGAGCCGGTTCAGATCGCTGCGCAGGTCGAGCCCCGCGTCACGGTAGAGCGCCTCGACCTGCTTGGCGTGCGCGGACTCGCGCAGCAGCCCGGCGTAGTCGACACCCTTGTTCCACGACGTGTTGCCGCCCGCGGACTGCTCCACCGACCAGCGCGCCGGGATGATGAAACTGAGCAGGCCCTGCGCCAGCCATGCGTACTGCTGCTGCTCCTGGCCCGCGAAGTCGCCACGCGCGGGCGGCAGTTGACCCGGGGCCCAGTCGGCCAGATTGAGGTAGGCGGCGGCCAGGGCGATCCGGGCGCGTCCGGCCGCGGTCTGCTGCGCCGTCTCCACGGCCGTCGTGAGCCGGCCGGCGAGGGCGGCGCCGTCGGCCTGGCCGTCGAGGTCCACCAGGGCGTCGGCGTCGGCGGGATCGAAGAACGTGGCCAGGGTGTACTCGGCGTCCAGTTGGTAGTTGTCCAGGTCGACACCGCCCGCGACCAGGCCGCACAGGCCGAGCGCGCCGTCGACGCGGCCCGCGCCGTCCCGGGCGATCCGCGCGTTGACGAGGCCGCCCATGGACTGGCCCACCGAGATGACCCGGGTCGGTGTGCCGACCTGCCGGCGGAAGGCGGTGAGGGTGGCGAACTGGTCCCGCTCGGCCGAATCCAGCGCCCACATCGAGCCGTTGGGGTCGTAGGAGGACCCGGCGAGGGCGTAACCGGCGTCCAGCAGGGCCTTGTTCACGGCGGGCGACGGGGCGTCGGCGGCGGTGGTCGGTCCGAAGCCGTGGCTGAACAGCAGCAGGGTGCCGTTCCACTGCTCGGGTGTGTCCGCGATCCAGGTGGCACCGTCGGTCAGCGTGCCGGAGTAGTGGCCGGCGGTGGTGGCGTGGGCGCCGGCCGCCGGACCGATCAGGGCGGTCACGAGGGCGGTCGCGCAGGCGGTGGCGAGGGTCGAGAAACGGGGTCGGGGCATGGCGGCGGCTCCGCGAGTCGAGTGGGGACCGAGTGGGGGAGCGTGCGGGGTGGACGTGCGAATGGGACGAGCGCGAGTTGGAAGAGCGGTGCGAATGTAGGGCTCTTTTTTCATGGCCGTCAATAGAGTGACCAATAATGAGGCAGACGAATCCGCATGGGGGCGTGCGGGGGCCGGGTGCGGACGAGAGGGGCTCCGCGGGGCGGCGCGGATCAGTCGAGCGTCAGGGTGTCCAGCAGGCGTGTGGCCGCGTGGGCCGCCGGTCGCTCCCAGCGGCTGGCCAGGCCGCGGAAGACGGTCTCCGCGTGCGCGGCGGGCCAGTCTCCGGGGAGGTGCTCGGCGGGCAGATGCGGGTCCCGTCGTACGAGATCCAACCAGTCGGTGTGCAGGAGGAGTTGACCAGCGAGGTCGTCGCCGGAGGTTGCCGCGGGCAGGGGGTCGGTGCGGTCCCAGCGGTCCAGGAACGCCCGGTACCGAGCGCCGATGGCCGGCACGTCGAAGGCCTGCTCCAGCACCTCACGGACGTCGGTCGGCGACTCCACCTCCGCCCGGAACACCCGCAGATACGGCTCCAGGCCGAGCCCCGCCACCATCTCCCGGACGTCGACCGGTGCCGGGGCCACCCACAGGCCGTTCTGCAGGGGCCCGAAGCCCGCCCAGATCAGACGGGAGCGCAGATCGTGCCGTTCGCGGCTCCACGCCTCGGGCAGCGAGAAGCCCACCATCGTCCAACGGCCGTCCCAGTCCCGGTTCACCGCACCGGTCTGCCAGATACGGTCCCTGCCGTCCGTCAGCACCTGGACGGCGTGCGGCGTCAGCGCGAAGTACGTCTTGCGGCCCTGGCGGCGACGCTCCAGCAGTTCGCGCTTGACCATGCGGTTCAGGGTGGTCCGCACCGCCTCCTCGGTGCTCCCCACCCGCCCGAGCGCGGCGATCACACTGCCCGACGACACGGCGACGGGCCGCCCCAGTACGTGAACACCGAAGAAGGTCAGCATCAGGGACTGGGTGCGCGGCTCGGGCCCGCTCTCTGCGGCGGGTCCGGCGGCGACGTCGACACTGGTCACGGGCACAGCGTAGGCCCGGTGCGGGTGTGCGGAGCGTCTGTTCCGTGAACTGTGTCGTGTCTGTAACGGCAGTCGAATATCGGCCGAGGGTCGGGGGTGCGGATTCCGATCACGTGGTGGACCACTTGAGGTAGGCGGCGGTCTCGTGGAATCCCAGGCCGCGGTAGAAGTCGGCCGCCCTGCGGGTCGGCACGGTCACCTCGATGTCCTTCGCCGCCCGGGCCCGTGACTGCGCGGCGCGGATCAGCGCGGAGCCCGTGCCTCGGCCGCGTACGGCGGCGTCGACCGTGAGTTCCAGCAGTTCGAGGACCGTTCCGCCAGCGAAGAGGGTGGGCAGGCGCAGCGCGAGGAGGTAGCCGATCACGCGCGAGTCGTGCTCGGCTAGCAGGAACTCGGCTCTGCCGGCCGCGGCGGCCTCGATGATCCGGGGGAACGTGACGTCGTCGAAGACCGTGCGGTCGGGCCGGTGGCTCGTCGCGAATCCGGTCAGGAGACGGTAGACGGCGGTGGCGTCCGCGGGTGTTGTGTCGCGGACGGTCACGTCGGCTCGGCCGTTCAGAAGGCGAACGCCTCCGTCAGGCGCAGGTTGTATCCGTCCTCTTCCATCAGGACGACGGTGACGCCGAACGGGGAGGGGTGGTCCAGTTCGAGGGGAGTGAAGGCGTAGTCGACGGCCGCCTGGACGGGGGGTACCAGTTTGGCGTCGGGCTGGGGAGCCGGGGCCGGCTGCCAGTGGGGTTCGATCGACGGTGAGCCCTCGGGGGTGGCGGTCAAGGTGCCCTCGGTGTAAGGGAATTGGTGGAGCGTGTGGCCGTCCTTAGTGGCGTGCACCATGTTGAGGCAGGGGGACGGGCCGTCGGCGGGGAGTCCGCAGGTGGTGGCCACGTCCCGGGTCTCCCAGGCGAGCACGATCTCGTCGGCGTTCGCCGCCGCGGCGATGTTCGACAGCGACGCGATCGCCGTGAGCGCGTCCTCGCCGGACGTGACCGGGCGCAGCCAGATCAGGCCGACCAACTCGCCGCGCACCAGCGGCATGATGACCGGGCGGGGCGCGACGCCCTCGCTGAGACCCGCGACGTACGCGCTCTTCATCGACTCCGTCAGCGCGTCGAACGTACGCGTGTCCATGAACTCCCCATCCGCAGCGGCTGTGTGGCGTCCATTCTGCCCCTGCCGCGGAGTGCGCGAGGCCGCTCCTGGGAGTGAAAGAGACCCCGGCTGGACGGGGGAGACCAGCCGGGGCCGTGCGTGGTGGCGTGCGGAGGGCGGTCGCCTCTCGGCGAGGGGCTCCATGGGGCTTCAGCCGGACGATCGTCCCCATGGGCTATAGGTGAGGCCCGGGGACACTGTCCCCTCCGCAGCCACGTACAGAAGAACGGGCAACCCGGCCCAGTTGTTCCCGCCCATGCCCCGGCGACGACTGTGAGCTGCGGAACACCCCGTACGCGGCGCTTCAGTTGAGGTAGCCGGCGATCAGCGTCGCGAACTCGTCGGGGGTGGCGAGACGGATACCGAGTGTCTCGGCCTTGGCCCGCTTCGATCCCGCGTTCTCGCCGGCCACGACCAGGGTGGTCTTCTTGGAGACGCTGGAGGAGGAACGGCCACCGGCGCGCTCGACGAGTTCGTTCATCTGGTTGCGGCTGAGCTTTTCCAGGGGGCCGGTCATCGCGCCGGTGACGACCACCGTCATCCCGGCCAGCGGCCCGTCGCCGGCCGTGCCCCCGGCTTCCGTGCCGTCGGCCGCGGCGTCGTCCGTCGGGGGCGCGGGCGGGGTCGCGCCCGGCTCGGTCATGTTGACCCCGGCGGCGACGAGTTTGTCGATCAGCGGGGCCAGCTCGGTGAGTTCGGCGACGATCGAGGGGGCCTTCTCCGTGCCGATGCCCTCGACCCGCTGCATCGACTCCGCGTCGGCGGCCCGGATCTCGTCCATGGTCGCGAAGAAGCGCGCGATACGACGGGACATGGAGCGGCCGGTGCCGCGCACCCCGAGCGCGCACAGCACCCGTGACAGGGGCTGACCCTTGGCCGTGACGATCGCGGCGAGGAGGTTGTCGGTGCTGGTCTCGCCCATCCGCTCCAGACCCAGGAGCTGCTCGCGGGTGAGGGCGAACAGGTCGGCGAGATCGGCGACCAGACCGGCGTCGACGAGCTGGACGACGCGGGTGTGACCCAGGCCCTCGATGTCGAGCTGGTCGCGGCCCGTGGCGTAGGAGAGGGCGGCGACCAGGTGGCAGTTGCGGCCCTGTTCGCAGCGCCAGCGCAGTTCGCTGGTGTCGATGCCGGAGCCGCAGCGCGGACACACCTCGGGGAACACGATCGGCTGTTCCTCGCCGGTGCGCAGGTGCGCCACCGGGGCCTCGATGCGCGGGATCACGTCACCGGCGCGGTGGACCATGACATGGTCGCCCAGGCGCAGGTCCCGGCGGGTGATGTCGCCCGGGTTGTGGAGGGTCGCGTAGGTGATGGTGGCGCCGTCGATCTCGACCGGCTCCAGGACCGCGCGCGGGGCGATGATGCCGGTGCGGCCCACGTTCCACTCCACCTCCAGCAGCCGGGTGATCTTCTCCACGGCCGGCAGCTTGTAGGCGATCGCCCAGCGCGGGGCCCGCGATCCCGACCCGGCGGCCCGCTGGTCGGCGGCGAGGTCGGCCTTGATGACGATCCCGTCGATCCCGAACGGGAGTTGGGCGCGCAGCGCCGCGATCTCCTGCACCCGGGCCAGCACCTCCTCGACCGTGTCGGCGGTGATGCCGGGCACGTCGGTGGTGGCCGTGGTGTTGACCCCGTAGGCGGCGGCCTGGGTCATCAGCTCGCTGTGCGCGAGCTCGGCCAGCCGCGCCGCCAGCTCGGTCCCGGTGTCGGCGAGGGGCAGCAGGCCGTAGCCGAAGAACGTCATCGGAACCGTATAGGCGCGCTCCTTGGCGCGCAGGGTGCCCGCGGAGGCGCCGCGCGGGTTGGCGAACGGCTGGCCGCCGTGCGCGGTGCGGACCTCGTTGCCGTGCTCGAACTGGGCGGTGGTCATGAGGACTTCGCCACGCACCTCCACGGTGACCGGCTCGGCCAGCTCCTGCGGCAGGCCCTCGATGGTGCCGATCGCGTGGGAGACGTCCTCCCCGGCCGTGCCGTCGCCGCGGGTGATGAGCCGGGTGAGGCGACCGCGGGTGTAGCGCGCGGCGATCGCCAGGCCGTCCAGCTTCGGCTCCACGCTGAACCGCGTGACCTCGTGGTCGATTCTTCGCGCCACCGACGCCGTCCAGGTGGTGAACTCCTCCGGCGAGAACACGTTGTCCAGGCTCAGCATCGCCACCGTGTGCGGGACATCGCCCTCGACCGCGCCGCCGGCCACCTTCCCGGTCGGGGAGTCGGGCAGCACCTGGTCGGGATTCTCGGCCTCCCAGGCGGCGATGCCGCGCACCAGCCGGTCGTAGGAGTCGTCGTCCAGCGCGGAGGTGCCGGCGGCGTAGTAGGCGGCCGACGCCTTCACCGCGTCCTCGACCGCCTGCGCGTAGGCGGCGGCATCCACGATCACAGCTGCAGGAGTTGTCATGCCTCTCATCCTGCCTCCCACCACTGACAATGCCCCGGGCCGAACGCGGCGCGGCCTCCTCGCCCACGAGGCGGAAGGACAGACGGTGTGCGCTGCCGGTGACCGTGGCCCCGGAAACGAGCCGGCCGCCCCCGTCAGTCCTCCGGCTCCGAACCGCGGTGCAGGTCGGCCCGCCCCTCGGCCGCGCGGATGAACCGGGTCATGCCGAACTGGCTTGTTCCGGGGGCGTCTTGGGAGGTGCCGGGCGCGGATTCGGTGGAGCGGGACGCGGCCGGCAGGACGTAGGGGCGGCGGAGCACCTCGTCGAGGATGATCACGGTCTCGGTCGCGCGGACCGCGGGGATGGTGGAGAGGCGGTCGGTGACCAGACGGTGGACGGCGGTGACGTCGGCCACCCGGATCTGGATCATGGCGTCGTGCTCGCCGGTGGTGACGGCGCAGTACTCCACCTCCGGCATCTGGGCGAGCGCCGTGCGGAACTGTTTCCACAGTTCCTGGCGGACCGTGACGAAGATCAGGGCGCAGATCTCCAGGCCGACCCGGTTGTGGTCGACGCGGGCGCTGAAGCCGCTGATGACGCCGTCGGCGCGGAGGGCTTCGAGGCGGGTGTAGGCGTTCGCGCGGGAGACGCCGACACGCTCCGCGAGGGCCGCGACGGAAATACGGCCCTGGGTGCGCAGTACGTCGAGGATCTTGAAATGCACCGAATCCAGGGCAAGACCGATGCCGATCCGTCCAGAGCGGCGCTCGCCCGGGGTCTCCGGGGTCGACAGATCTTCCATGTTCGCGCCTCTCCGTTGCATTTCGTCTCGCGCTGGTCCCGTCCGCCGAGAGTCCTGGTTAGTTTCAGCCAACCCTAACGGCGAATCGTCCAGGTCCCCTCCCGGCATCCGCCCGCACCCGCACGGCCTTCTTCCGCTCCACCCTGCTCTGTCTTGCCCACGGAGGCACGCATGCCCAGATTCAGTGCCGGGTCGTACCCGGTGGCTCTCCCTCTCGTCGCGGTCGCGGCGCTCGCCCTGAGCGCCTGCTCCGGAGGTACGGGCGCCACCGGTTCCCCGGCCGGCAAGACCCTGGTCGTCGACACGTCGTTCAACCTGAAGACCGCCGACCCGGGCCGTGAGTTCGAGCCGACCGGGCAGATCGTGGACAAGGCGCTCTACGAGACGCTGCTGTCCTTCAAGGGCTCCGACGTCACCAAGCCGGTGCCGGGCCTGGCCTCCTCGTACGAGCAGTCGGCGGACGGCAAGACGCTCACCCTGCACCTGCGTACGGGCGCCAAGTTCGCGGACGGCAGCGTGGTCACCGCCGACGACGTCGTCTTCTCGCTGAACCGGGTGATCGCGCTCAAGGGCAACCCGTCGTTCCTGCTCGACGGCGTCACGGTCACCAAGACCGACGCGTCCACCGTCACCCTGACCTCGAAGAAGGCGAACCCGGCGCTGCCCTTCATCCTCCCCAACCCCGCGCTCGGCATCCTCAGCGCGAAGACGGTCCAGGCCCACGGCGGCTCGGCGACCGCGACGGACGCGGCGGAGAAGTACCTCAACACCACGTCGGCCGGCTCCGGCCCGTACACCCTCACCTCGTTCAACACGAACACCCAGGTCGTCCTCACCAAGAACCCGAAGTACACCGGCTCCGACAAGCCGGCCTACGACAAGATCGTCATCCGCAACGTCCAGGCCCCCACCCAGAAGCTGAACGTCCAGCGCGGCGACAGCCAGATCGCCCTCGACCTCACCTCCGACCAGGTCAGCGGACTCGGTGGCGGACTCAAGGTGGACAGTGGCGCGTCCTCGGACGTGATCTTCCTGCTGCTCAACCGGAACACCAAGGTCAGCAGTACGACGGCCAACGCCAAGTTCGCGGAGGCGGTGCGCAAGGGCATCGACTACAAGAGCCTGCTCTCGCTCGCCGGCACCGGGTCCGTCCAGCCCGCCGGGATCATCCCGTCGACCTTCCTCGGCGCGCTGCCGGCCTCGCAGGCCGCGGGCCGCGACCTCGCCGGCGCGAAGGCGGCCCTGAAGGCGAGCGGTATCGCCAAGCCGTCCGTGACCCTCGGCTACGCCAGCGACCTGACGGTCGACGGGCTGTCCCTCCAGACCCTCGCCGAACGGGTCCAGGCCCAGCTGAAGGAGGTCGGCATCACCGTCACGCTCGCCCCCGCGCCGACCACCACCGAACTCGACAACTACCGCAACGGAAAAGAGCAGTTGGGCCTCTGGTACTGGGGCCCGGACTACCCGGACCCCAGCGACTACCTCACCTTCCTGCCCGGCGACCTCGTCGGCCTCCGCGCGGGCTGGAAGGCCGGCGCCGACCCCACCCTCACCGCGCTCGGCGACAAGGCCGCCACGACGATCGGCGACGACGCCCGCAAGACCCTGTACGAGCAGATCCAGACCCGTATGAACGCCTCCGGCCCCTTCATCCCGCTGATGCAGCCCAGCCGCAACACCGTCTCCGCCGCGTCCGTGACCGGCATCGCCTACAACCCCGTGTGGACGATCGATGTCGCCGCGCTGGGCGCCAAGTAAGGCAGCGGGCGGGAAGGGCGAGGGCCGCGAGGACGCGGGCGGCGGTGACGGCGACAGCCTTCGCGCCGGCCGCCCGGCGACCCTCCGCCCCCGCCGTCTCCTCGCCCGCCACCCCCTCGCCCGTTTCCTCCTCCGCCGAACCGCCACCGCCGTCCTCCTCGCCCTCGGCGTGACCCTGGTGACGTTCATCCTGACCAACCTGGTCCCGGGCGACCCCGCGGCGGCCAACCTCGGCCAGCGGGCGATCGGCGACCCGGCGATCGTCGCCCAGTTCCGCCACCACTACGGCCTCGACAAGCCGCTGCCGGTCCAGTACGTCACCTACCTCGGCAACCTCCTCCACGGCGACCTCGGCGAGTCCCAGCAGAGCCACCAGTCAGTCCTCACCGACCTGTCGACGGCCGTCCCCGCCACCCTGGAACTCGCCGGCGCCGCGATCGTCGTCTCCCTGGTCGTGGGCGTGGCCTTCGGCGTCGTGGCGGCACTGCGCCGGGACCGCCTCACCGACCAACTCCTGCGCGTCGTCAGCCTGTTGGGAGTCTCGGTACCGACGTTCTGGCTGGCCCTGCTCGCCTTCTACGTCTTCTTCTACCGCCTCGGCTGGGCCCCGGGCAGCGGCCGCCTCGACCCCGGCATGACCGCGCCCCCGCACGTCACCGGCCTGTACACGGTCGACGCGGCACTCGCCGGACAGTGGCCGGTGTTCTGGAGCGCGGTGGGCCATCTCGCCCTCCCCGCACTGGTGTTGACGGCCTACACGGTCGGCCTGCTCACCCGCTTCACCCGCTCCGCCGTCCTGGAGGTCCTCAACCAGGACTACGTCCGCGCGGCCCGCGCCAAGGGCCTCCCCGCCCGCACGGTCCTCTTCCAGTACGTCCTGCGGGCAGCTCTCGTCCCCGTCATCACCGTCGCCGGACTGGCCTTCGGCGCCCTCCTCTCGGGCACCGTCCTGGTCGAGTCGATCTTCGCCTGGCCGGGCCTCGGCGCCTACGCCTACCGCAGCGCGACCACCCTCGACCTCCCCGCCGTCATGGGCGTCGGCCTCGTCGTCGGCCTGGTGTACCTGACCGTCAACCTCGCCGTGGACGTCCTGTACGGCGTGATCGACCCGAGGGTGAGGGTCCAGTGAAGTTCTCTCTCCTACGACGGCTGCCGCCCGCCTGGCGCCGACCGCTCGCGGTGACCGGCGGCCTGGTCGCGGTGTTCTGGCTGGTCATCGTCGTCGCCGCGCCGCTGCTCGCCCCGCACGACCCCCTCGCGCAGAACCTGCCCCGGCTGACCGCCCCCGGCGCCGGACACTGGTTCGGCACCGACGAGCTGGGCCGGGACGTACTGAGCCGGGTGCTGTACGGCGCCCGGGTCTCCATCCCGCTCGCCCTGCTGTTGGTGGCCATGTCGCTGCTGGTCGGCGGGGTGCTGGGGGCCTGCGCCGGGTTCTTCGGGCGGTGGGTGGACGAGACCGTGATGCGGATCGCGGACCTGGTGTTCGCCTTCCCCACCGTCATCCTGGCGATGGTGGTCGCCGCCGCGCTCGGCGCCAGCCTGCAGAACGCGGTACTGGCCGTCCTGGTCGTGTCCTGGCCGTCGTACGCACGCGTCACCCGGGGCCTGGTCATGGGCCTCAGGAACCGTGAATTCGTGCTCAGCGGACGGCTGTTGGGGTTCTCCGCCTGGCGTTCGCTGCGCGTCGACATCCTGCCCAACGTGCTCGGGCCGCTCCTGGTCCTGGCCACCCTCGACATCGGTACCGCGACGCTGCTGCTGTCCGGGCTGTCCTTCCTCGGGCTCGGCGCCAAACCGCCGACCGCCGAGTGGGGCGCGATGGTGGCGGACGGCACGCAGCAGTTCGACAAGTGGTGGATCGGGGTCTTCCCCGGCCTGGCCATCCTCACCGTCGTCCTCGCCTTCAACTTCCTCGGCGACACCCTCCGGGACGCCCTCGACCCGGGCACCGCCCGCACGATCGGCGCGGAGAAGGAGCGTGTGGCATGACGGACGGCGACTCCGTGGACGTACTGAGGATCAGCGACCTCACCCTCGACCTGGGCGGCGCCCGCATCCTCGGCGGCGTCGACCTCGCGCTCCAGCCCGGCCGTATCCACGGGCTCGCGGGGGAGAGCGGCTCGGGCAAGACCATGACCGGGCTTGCCGTGCTCGGCCTGCTGCCGCCGGGCGCCCGCACCGAGGGGCGGATCGCGTTCGAGGGCACCGACCTCCTGACCCTGCCGGCCCGCCAACTGGCCGCGCTGCGCGGGCGGTCGGTGAGCATGGTGTTCCAGGACCCGTCCACCAGCCTGCACCCCATGCTCAGCATCGGACACCAGCTCACCGACCACCTGCGCCACCACCTGAAACTGAACCGCAAGGCCGCGAAGGAGCGCGCCGCCGACCTGCTGACGCAGGTCCGCATCCCCAACCCCCGTGAGGCGCTGGGCCGTTACCCGCACCAGTTCTCCGGCGGCATGCGCCAGCGCATCGCCATCGCCATCGCGCTGGCCTGCGAACCGAAGGTCCTGATCGCCGACGAGCCGACCACCGCGCTCGACGTGACCGTGCAGGCCGGTGTGCTGCGGCTGCTGCGCGGCCTCTGCGACGACCTCGGCCTCGCCGTGCTGCTGGTCACCCACGACCTGGGCGTGATGTCCGCGATCGCCGACGAGGTGAGCGTGATGCGCCACGGCCTGGTCGTCGAGACGGGTCCGCGGGGCCGGGTCCTCACCGACCCGCAACACGACTACACCCGCACGCTCCTGGACGCGCTCCCCGGAAGGAGCACCGTATGACCCCCGACCTGACGGCCCCCCTGCTCTCGGTCGACGACCTCGTCGTCCAGTACCACCGGCCGGGCGCACCGCCCACCCGTGCCGTCGCCGGGGTCAGCCTCCAGGTGCGGGCGGGCGAAGTCGTGGGCCTGGTGGGCGAGTCGGGCTGCGGCAAGTCCACCCTGGCCCGCGCGGTCTGCGGCCTCACCGCACCCGCGGAAGGCCGGATCACCTACGACGGCACCCCGGTACGGCCGTTGCGGGTGCGCCGCCGCGAACTCGCCCTGACCGGCATCCAGATGGTCTTCCAGGATCCGTACGGTTCCCTCAACCCCCGTCGCCGGGTGGGTTCGCAGATCGCCGACGGCATCCGTACGGCGGCCGGGCGAGGCGAGTCGGCGGCCGAACTCACCACCCCGGAGGACCTGTTGACCCGGGTCGGGCTGCCGGCGAGTGCCGCCGAGCGCTACCCGCAGGAGTTCTCCGGCGGCCAACGCCAGCGCATCGCCATCGCCCGCGCACTCGCCGCCCGCCCCAGGCTGCTCGTCGGCGACGAACCGATCTCCGCGCTCGACGCCTCCGCGCAGCTCCAAGTGGCCACGCTGATGCGGTCGTTGGCCGTCGAGTCCGGCGCCGGGCTGCTGTTCATCAGCCACGACCTGTCCGTCGTACGGCTGATCGCGGACCGGATCGCCGTGATGTACCTGGGGCGGATCGTGGAGACCGGTCCCACCGCCGAGGTCTGGGCCGACCCGCGCCACCCCTACACCCGCGCGCTGCTGGCCGCCGTACCGAAGCCGGACGGCGCGGGCGTGCTGCCGGCCGAACTCCCCGGCGACGTACCCGACCCCGCCGCCCCGCCGAGCGGCTGCCGCTTCCACCCGCGCTGCCCGCAGGCCTTCGACGGCTGCGACCGCGAGGAGCCGCAGTTGATCGCCGGGGGCGTGGCGTGCCGGTTGTACGCGGCCTGAGCCGGGCCGGACGGTCCGTCCGAGGGCGACGCCGTTCCCGGCCGGACGGTTCGCCCGGGAGGTAAGCAACTCACCTGATCCCCCTGCCACTTCACGGAGAACCGATGCCCGACGACGACCATGCCCACCACCCCGCCGAACCGCTCGCGAACCTCTACCCGGCCGACCGCCTCCACCGCGCCCGGGAGGCCACGGCCCGAGCCGGTCTGGACGCGCTGCTGATCTCGCCCGGCGCGGACCTGCGCTACCTGACCGGCTACGACGCCAAGCCGCTGGAACGGCTGACCTGCCTGGTCCTGCCGGCCGACGGCGAACCCTTCCTCCTCGTACCGGCGTTAGAGGAACTCGCGGCCAAGGCATCCCCGGCCGGTGACCTGGGCATCGAGATCACGGGCTGGGGCGAGACCGACGACCCCTACGCCCTTGTCGCGGGCCGACTGCCCGCGGGAACCGCCCGTGTCGGCGTCGACAACCGTATGTGGGCGGAGAAGACCCTCGCCTTCCGCACCCAACTGCCCGATGCCCGGCAGGAGTTGGCCGGAGAAGTGTTGAACGGGCTGCGGATGCGCAAGACCCCGCAGGAGGCGGCCGCGCTGCGCCGGGCCGGCGCCGCCATCGACCGGGTGCACGCCCGCATGGGGGAGTGGCTGCGGGCCGGACGCACCGAGCGCGAGGTCGGCCGGGACATCGCGGACGCGATCGTCGCCGAGGGGCACGTCCGGGTCGACTTCGTCATCGTCGGCTCCGGCCCGAACAGCGCCAGCCCGCACCACGAACTCTCCGACCGGACGATCCGCCCCGGTGATCCGGTGGTGGTCGACATCGGCGGCACGACCCTCGACGGCTACTGCTCCGACTCCACCCGGGTGTACGCGGTGGGCGAGCCACCCGCCGACTTCCGCCGCCTGCACGACGTGCTGCTGAGCGCCCAACGGGCCCAGACCGACGCCGTCCGGCCGGGTATCACGGCCGGTCAACTCGACGCTGTGGGACGGGACTTGATCACCGATGCCGGATACGGTCCGCACTTCATCCACCGCACCGGACACGGCATCGGCCTGGAGAGCCACGAGGAGCCCTACATCGTGACCGGCAACCCGCTCCCGCTCGCACCGGGCATGGCCTTCTCCGTGGAACCCGGCATCTATCTGCCCGGCCGTCACGGAGCGCGGATCGAGGACATCGTGATCTGCACCGAGGAGGGCGGCGAGCGCCTCAACCGCACGTCCCGGGACCTGGTCGTACTCCCTTGACCCGGCACGAACACCCCACCCAAGGAACCTCCATGACCGCTCCACCGCCCCGTTCCGCCCCGCCCGCAGCCGACAGCGGTGCCCGACCGGGTGGCGCGCCCGCCGACCTGGCCGAGGTGTGGACGGTGATCACGGGCATGTACGCGGGCTACACCGCGGGTGACCGTGCGCGCATCGACGCCTTCCTCGATCCCCAGGCCACCATCTGGGACTCGGCGACCCGCGAACTCATCTGCGGCAGAACGGAGTTGAACCGCGTCCGGGACGCCCGACCCACCTCCGGCGACGGGCCCGCCGAGACCGGACTCACCGCGTACGGCCAAGTCGTCGACGTCTTCGGGGACTTGGCGGTGGCCCGCTACTGGCTACGGGTCGAATTCCGTGCGGGCCCGCCGGAGTTGGCCCGCAACACCGCGGTCCTGAGACGTGTCCGTTCCGACGGTCGGTGGCTCGTCGTCCACCTGCACGAGGACATCCAGAGCACCCCGGAACCGTGTGACAGGTGAGGCGTGGGGGACTGTTCCCTCTACTATGTCGGGGTCCGGTCCGGAGGTGTCGTCCGAGGGCTGGTGCCGCACCCCGCTGGGCAACGGAGGACATGTCCCGTGCTTCCCCTCGATGGCTCCGACCCATCGCACATAGGCCGCTACCGTCTGGTCGGCCGACTCGGCGAGGGCGGGATGGGGAGGGTGTACCTCGCGCGTTCGCCGGGCGGCCGGCCCGCCGCCGTCAAAGTGATCAACGACCACCTCCGCCATGACGAACACGCCCTCAGCCGGTTCCGCCGCGAGGTGGAGACCCTGGGTACGGTCCGCAGCGCGTACACGGCCTCCCTCATCGACGCGGAGCTGGACACGCCGCCGTACTGGCTGGCCACCGAGTACGTGCCGGGGCCCACGCTGCACGCCGCGGTCGTGACCAACGGACCGCTCCCCGCCGACCTGGCCCGGGTCATGCTGGCCGCCCTGGCCGAGGGGCTGGACGCCATCCACGTCCGCGGTGTGTGGCATCGGGACCTCAAGCCGCACAACGTCATTCTCTCCGCCACCGGTCCTCAGCTGATCGACTTCGGCATCGCCAGGACCACCGGCACCTCCAACCTGACGCAGGTCGGCGGTGCGATGGGCAGCCCCGGGTTCATCGCGCCGGAGACGATCACGGGCGGCGAGACCGGTCCGGGCGCGGATGTTTTCGCCCTCGGGGCCACGCTGGCGTTCGCCGTCACCGGCCGCCCGCCTTATGGGGACGGGCCGTTCGCGGCCGTGTCGTACCGTTCGGTGCACGGCGAGATCGACCTGCGGGGTGTGGACGCCGGCGTCGCCGAGCTGATCGAGGCCTGCGCGCAGAGCGACCCCGCCCTGCGCCCCACACCGCATCAGATCGTCGAACTCTGCCGGGCCGAGGCCGATCTGGTCCACCATCCCGCCTACCAACGGGCGCTCGCCGTCGGCTCGTTGACGGATCGGGAACGCGCCGCGACCGTCGCCGACAACGGGGGCGGCGTGTCACCCGTGGCCTCCGACGCGGCGACGGCCGTAGCCCCGCAGACGGCGGCGGCCATGGACGGCGGCACGCGGGAGGCCCACGCGGTCACCCTCCTCGCGCCGAACCCGGGCCATGACAACCTCACGCGGCCGCACGCGGCAGACGCGTACGGCCCATATCCGGCGGGAACCGGTCCGGCCCCGCAGTGGGACGGCGGAGGTACCCCGAGCGAGCGCGGGCGTCGCGGGCTGTGGACCGCCGTCGGCGGGGCCGCGCTGGTCGTCGTCGCCGGCTCCGGGCTGCTCCTGTTCAACACCCTCGACGACAAGGGCCAGTCCAAGAGCAAGGACTCGGCGTCCGCCGACGGCACACCGTCCGCCGGCGCCGACCGCGCCGCCCAGGTGTCGGCCTCCCCGTCCGGAAGCGGAGCGACGCCGTCTCCTTCCGCTTCTCCCTCCGCCTCAGGCACGGGCGCCAGCCGCCTGCCCGACGCCGTGGTGGTGAAGTCCCCCTTCACGTTCGAGGTGGGGAAGTTCATCCAGACCGTGCGCTCGAAACTGATCATGCAGACGGACGGCAACCTCGTGCTCTACGACGCGTCCGGCACGGCACACTGGGCGAGCCAGACGCAGGGCACGGGCAACACGGCCACGTTCCAGGCGGACGGCAACCTCGTGGTCTACGACGCGCAGCACCAGGCGCTGTGGAGCAGCGACACGCAAGGTGCCACCGGGGCCGTGCTCAAGGTCCTGGAGGACGGCAACATGGTCATCGCGACCGACAGCGCGGTCATCTGGCAGACCAATACCGCTGGTTGACGGCCTGGGGCGGTGCGGCGGCGGAAGATCCAACGGTCCGCCACCGCCCCTGGGCGGGTCCGGAAGATCATGCGAGAGTGGGCGCATGACGGCACCAGAAGCCACGGTCGTGGCGGTCGACGAGGCCGAGGAACTCGCGGTCGACGGGCTGCGATGGCTGATCGGAGCGGCGCGAGAGACCTCCGGAGGAGGCCTCGCCTGGTCGAGAAAGCCCTCGGACGACGAACTCACCCCCATGCTCTACAGCGGTACGGCGGGGAACGTCCCCGTGCTCCTGGAGGCATGGCGGCACTTCGGCGACGACTCCTACGCCGACGCGGCCCTGCGGGCGGGTCGCAGTCTCGCGGATGCCGTCGACGGCGTCGAGGACGACTCCCTCTACTTCGGCCGGACCGGAATGGCCCTCGTCCTGCGGACCCTGCACGAGGAACTCGGCGACCCGGCCGCCGGTGCCGCCGCCGACCGCGCGCTGGAACTCGTACGGTCACACTTCGACGGGACCCGCTGGGGCGAGCTGTTCGAGCTGATGGGCGGCAACGCCGGGATCGGCCTCGGCGCACTCCTGGCCGGCGACTGGGACCTGGCCGTCCTCGCCGTGGAGCCGTACCTGCGGACGGCCGAGCGGACTCCGGCGGGCGTCCACTGGCCCCACCGCCCGGGCACCGACTCCCGTCTGCACCACATCTCGCACGGCACGCTCGGCATCGTCGTGGGGCTCGCCAGGGTCGGCGAGGCCACCGGCCGTACGGACCTGGTCGAACTGGCGCTGGCCGGTGCCGCGGACGTCGTGTCCCGCGACGAGGCGGGGCCGGAAGGCTTCCTGGTCCGGCACTCCACCCCGCAGTACCGCCCCGATGTCGTCGAGCCCGTCAACTACGGCTGGTGCTACGGCCCGGCCGGTGACGCCCAGGTCTTCCGGCTGCTGCGGGACATCACGGCCGACCCCGCCTGGTCCGCCCTCGCCGACCGCTGCTGGCACACGGTCACCCACTCCGGCCTGCCCCGGCGACTGAGCCCCGGCTTCTGGGACAACAACGGCCGCTGCTGCGGCACCGCGGGCGTCCTCGCCCTGGCCTGCGACCGGATCGCCGAGCGGCAGGAACAGAAGGAACAGCGGCAACAGCAGGACCCGTACGACTTCGCCCGCGTCCTCGTCACGGACCTGGCCGCCCGCGTGACCCGGGACGGCGACGGCGCCCGCTGGTCCAATGTCGAACACCGCGCCAGCCCGAGCGACCTCGAACCGTGCACGGGTTGGGCGATGGGCAACGCGGGCATCGTCCGCGAACTCCTGCGCTTCGTACGGCTCGGCCGAGGCGGCGATCCGCGCTACGCGTTCACGTGGCCGGACCAGCCTCCGGTGGACGCCCCGGACACGAGCCGCCGCTAGCGGACCCGCGCCACCCCCGCATAGATCCCGCTGCCTTCCGGAGCCTCCTCCGACGCCGGGGGATTCCACTCCGTCGCCGTCACCAGGCCGGGCTGTACCAGGTCGAGGCCGTCGAAGAAGCGCTCCACCTCCGGGCGGGTGCGGAAGCCGAGTTTGATGCCGCCCTTGGCGTACTCGGCGGTGACCTGCGCGGCGAGTTCCGGGTAGAGGTCGGACGCGGCGTGGGACAGGACCAGGTAGCTGCCGGACGGCAGGGTCGCGACGAGGTTGCGGACGATGCCGTGGGCGTCCTGCTCGTCCGGGATGAAGTGCATCAGCGCGATCAGCGAGAGGGCGATCGGACGGGTGAAGTCCAGGACGTGGCGGGCGTGTTCGACGATGAGCTCCGGCTCGCGCACGTCGGCCTGGATGTAGTCCGTGACCCCGTCGGCGTGGCTGATCAGCAGCGCCTCCGCGTGACGCAGGACGATCGGGTCGTAGTCGGTGTAGACGACCTTCGCCGTCGGCACGGTCTTCTGGACGATCTGGTGCAGGTTGGGCTCGGTGGGGATGCCCGTGCCGATGTCCAGGAACTGGTCGATGCCCTGTCCGGCGAGCCAGGTCGCCGCGCGGTGCATGAACGCACGGTTCTGCCGCGCCGCGTCCTTCGCCTCGGGTGGCAGCTTCTCCCCCACGGCCTCGTCGACCGGGTAGTTGTCCTTGCCGCCGAGCAGCCAGTCGTAGACCCGCGCGGGGTGTGCCTTGCCGGTGTCGATCTGCGGTGACGGCTTGGGGTCGGTCGTCATGGCAACTCCATCGCGGCGGGTGGGAGGGACACAGAGGAGAAGGGCGGGGCCAGCTCTCGATCATCGTACTCGGGGTGTTTCATGTGGCTTGTGCGGGAGGGGAGTTGAGGCCTGCGCTCCCCTCAACTCGCCGCGCGTCCGTGCAGGCCGTCGAAGAGGATGGTCGTCAGGGCGTCGGCCAGCGTCTCCACGGTCAGGTCGCGGTCGGGGCGGTACCACTCCACGAGGGAGTTGACGGTGCCGAACAGCAGCCGGCTGGCGAGATGCGGGTCGATGTCCGCCCGTATACCGCCCTCGGCCGCCGCCCGGGTCATCAACTCGGCCACCCGGTGGTCGAATTCGCGGCGCCGGGCGAGTGCCCGCTGCTCCACCTCGCTGTTGCCGTGCAGACGCAACAGCAGGGTGACGTACGGCAGTTCGGCGGCCAGTACCTCGACGCTGCGGTGGATGATGCGCTTCATCCGGACGGTCGCGGTCGTGCCCGGGGCCCCGCTGCCGCCGTCCTGGTCCCCGGCCTCCTCGTCCAGCACGGCGAACAGCGCGTCCAGCGCGCGGTTGACCGCGAGTTCGAGGAGTTCCTCCTTGCCGGACACGTGGTGGTAGATGCTCGACTTGCTGAGGCCCAGGCGTCGGGCCAGTTCCTCCATGCCGGTGCCGTCGTAGCCGCGTTCGTTGAAGACCACGACGGCGACCTCCAGCAGCGAGTCGCGGTCGTAGGCGGGACGGCCGTGGCGGCCGGCCGGGTTCTGCACAGGTGTCCTGGTCACCGGTCCATTGTGACAAGGCCGGCGACCACACCGGACGGAACCGCCTCGGAGGTCACTGGTCCCGCAGATCCTTGACCCGGCGGATCTTGCCCACCGAGCGCTCCAGGGTCTCCGGGTCGACGATCTCCACCGCCACGGTCACGCCCACGCCGTCCTTGACACCCTTGACGATCGACGCGGCGGCGGCATCCCGCTGCCCGGGAGTGGCACCGGGGCGGGCCTCGGCGCGGACCGTCATGTGGTCCATGCGACCGCGGCGGCTGAGCTGGATCGTGAAGTGCGGGGCGACGGCCGGGGTGCGGAGCAGGATCTCCTCGATCTGGCTGGGGAAGACGTTCACCCCGCGCAGGATGATCATGTCGTCGCAGCGGCCCGTGATCTTCTCGATGCGCCGGAAGGCCGGGCGGGCCGTGCCGGGGAGGAGCCGGGTCAGGTCGCGGGTGCGGTAGCGGATGATCGGCAGGGCCTCCTTCGTGAGGGAGGTGAAGACCAGCTCGCCGCTGTCGCCGTCGGGCAGCACCTCGTCGGCGAGCGGGTCGACGATCTCCGGGTAGAAGTGGTCCTCCCACACATGCAGGCCGTCCTTGGTCTCCGCGCACTCCTGCGCGACACCGGGGCCGATGACCTCCGACAGGCCGTAGATGTCGACCGCGTGGATGTCCATGCGCTCCTCGATCTCGCGGCGCATCGCCTCCGTCCACGGCTCGGCGCCGAAGATGCCCACCTTGAGGGAGCTGGTGCGCGGGTCGACGCCCTGGCGCTCGAACTCGTCGAGGAGGGTGAGCATGTACGACGGGGTGACCATGATGATCTCGGGCTTGAAGTCCTGGATGATCTGCACCTGGCGGGCGGTCATGCCACCGGAGGCGGGAATCACGGTGCAGCCCGCGCGCTCGGCACCGTAGTGGGCGCCCAGACCACCGGTGAACAACCCATAGCCGTACGACACATGGATCTTGTGGCCGGGACGGCCGCCGGCCGCGCGGATCGAGCGGGCCACCACGTCCGCCCACATGGAAATGTCGTTCTCTGTGTAGCCGACGACCGTGGGGCGGCCGGTGGTCCCGCTGGAGGCGTGGACGCGGCGGACCTGGTCCATGGGGACGGCGAACATGCCGAAGGGGTAGGTGTCGCGCAGGTCGGCCTTCGTGGTGAAGGGGAACCGGGCCAGGTCCTCCAGGGTGCGGCAGTCGCCGGGTTTGACACCGGCCTCGTCGAACTTGCGGCGGTACAGCTCCACGTTGTCGTAGGCGTGCCTCAACGTGGCCTGGAGCAGGCCGAGTTGGTGCTCGCGCAGTTCCTCGCGGCTCAGGCGCTCGGCGGCGTCCAGCAGCCCGTCGGGGAGCGGTTCCCCGAGGCGCGGACTCACGGGCGGCGAAGCCGGTGGGGCCGCCGGGGCTGTCAGGTCGCTGCTCATGGAGACTCCTTCGTCTTCGCGCTGTTGATCGTGCGGCTGCGGCCGCGGAACTCCGCGATCACCTGGTCGCCGCGCATGACGCTCACGTCGTAGATGCCGCTGCGGCCGAACCGGGTGCGCTCCGTCGCGGTCGCCACCAGGACGTCGCCCTCGTACGCCGGGGCGACGAAGTCGATGTCGGCCGCGGCGGCCACGGTCACCGGGCCGTGGCTGTTGCAGGCACAGGCGAAGGCGGAGTCGGCGAACAGGAACAGATAGCCGCCGTGAGCGGTCCTGTGTCCGTTGACCATGGCCGGGGTCACGGTCATGCGGAGCACGGCGGTCCCTGCGCCGTGCTCGACGAGCTCCATCCCGAGAGCCCGGGACGCCTCGTCCGCGGCGAACATCCTCGCCGTCGGACCGGAGGCCGTGTCAGCGGCCTGCGTCATTTTCCACCACCTTGTGGACCGACCGAACATTCGGTTAGCGTGCGTCACGGCCAAGTAATCCAGCATCACCACTGCCTGTCAAGAGGTGGAACGCATGCCCCAGACCAGCTCCGAGCTGCCCGACTTCTTCTCCCGCCATCGCGCTCTGCTGGAACAGGCGGTCGCCGCGACCGCGAGTCGTGACCACTGGACGCCGTATCCGGAGTCACCCAGCAAGTCGGTCTACGGAGAGGACGCGGCCAAGCACGGAGAGGCCGCCTTCGAGGAGCGGCTCGGCGGGTCCTTCGAGCTGGCGGGGCACCCCGGCGACGGGAGCGTGTCGGCCGCCGAGACCTCTCCGTACGGCTTCGAGCTGGGCATCTCCTACCCCCGCGTCGCGCCGGACGAGGCGGTGGCCGCCGCCCTGGCCGCCACCGGACCCTGGCGCGACGCGGGCCCCGACACCCGCGCCGGTGTCGCCGCCGAGATCCTGGCCCGGCTGAACGCGTCGAGCTTCGAGATCGCGCACGCCGTGCAGCACACCACCGGGCAGGCCTTCGTCATGGCGTTCCAGGCGGGCGGCCCGCACGCGCAGGACCGCGGCCTGGAGGCCGTCGCGTACGCCTGGGCCGAGCAGAAGCGGCACCCGGGCGCGGCTCGCTGGAGCAAGCCGCGGCGCAAGGGCGGCCCGCTGGTCCTCGACAAGAAGTTCACCCCGGTCGGCCGCGGGGTGTCGCTGCTCATCGCCTGCAACACCTTCCCGACCTGGAACGGCTACCCGGGCCTGTTCGCCAGCCTGGTCACCGGCAACCCGGTCGTCGTCAAGCCGCACCCGGGCGCCGTCCTGCCCCTCGCCGTCACCGTGCGGATCGCCCGCCAGGTACTGGCCGAGGCCGGCTTCGATCCGAACCTCGTGATCCTCGCCGCCGAGGAGCCCGGGGGCCGTAGCGCCGCCGTCCTCGCGCTGCACCCCGACGTCCGGATCATCGACTTCACCGGTTCCACGGAGTTCGGCGACTGGCTGGAGACCAACGCCCGCCAGGCCCTCGTGTACACCGAGAAGGCCGGACTCAACACCGTCGTCCTCGACTCCACCGACGACTACCGTGGCCTGCTCGGCAACCTCGCCTTCTCGCTGGCCCTCTACAGCGGCCAGATGTGCACCACCCCGCAGAACCTCCTGATCCCGCGCGACGGCATCACCACCGACCAAGGCCCGCGCACCGCCGACGAGTTCGCCGCCGACCTCGGCACGGCACTCGACAGACTGCTCGGCGACCCCGCCCGCGCCGCCGGCACCCTCGGCGCGATCGTCAACGACGGCGTGCGCGAGCGCCTGGAACAGGCCGCCACGGTCGGTCGTACGGTGCGCGCCTCGGCGCCCGTCGAGCACCCCGAGCACCCGCAGGCCGTCGTCCGTACGCCGCTGATCGCCCGCCTCGACGCCGAGGACGACCGGGAGACGTACACCCGGGAATGGTTCGGGCCGGTTTCGTTCGTCATCGGCACCGACTCCACCGAGCACAGCCTGCGGATCCTGCGCGAGACGGTGCGGGCGCACGGCGCGCTGACCGCCGCCGTCCACTCCACCAGCGAACTGGTGCTGGACGCCGCCGAGTTGGCCGCCCTCGACGCGGGCGTGCACCTTTCGGAGAACCTCACCGGCGGCGTCTTCGTCAACCAGTCCGCCGCGTTCAGCGACTTCCACGGCAGCGCCGCCAACCCGGCGGCCAGCGCCACCCTGTCCGACCCCGCGTTCGTCACCGGCCGCTTCGCGACCCTGCAGTCGCGCCGGCCCGCCCCCGCCGAGGAGACCACCGATGCCTGAGCCGTCCTCCGACGAGGTCTATCTGATCGACGGGGCCCGCACCCCGCAGGGCCGCTACGGCGGTGCCCTCGCCTCCGTACGACCCGACGACCTCGCCGCACTGGTCGTCGGCGAGGCGGTCCGCCGCGCCGGAATACCCGCGCACGAGGTCGACGAGGTGATCCTCGGCGCCGCCAACCAGGCCGGCGAGGACAACCGCGACGTGGCCCGCATGGCCGTCCTGCTGGCCGGGCTGCCGCACACCGTGCCCGGCTACACCGTCAACCGGCTCTGCGCATCGGGCCTGACCGCCGTCGCCTCGGCCGCCCAGGCGATACGCGCCGGAGAGGCGGACCTCGTCGTCGCGGGCGGCGTGGAGTCCATGACCCGCGCCCCCTGGGTGATGGCCAAGCCCGGCACCCCGTGGGCCAAACCCGGGGAGGTACACGACACCTCGCTCGGCTGGCGCTTCACCAATCCGCGCTTCGCCGCCCAGCAGACCCTGACGATGGGCGAGACGGCCGAGGAGGTCGCCGCGCTCGACGGCATCACCCGCGCCGAGTCCGACGCGTTCGCGCTGCGCAGCCATCAACGGGCCGTCGCCGCCCAGGAGTCGGGCCGCTTCGACCGGGAGATCGTGCCGGTCGCGGTCAAGGACGGCGAGGTGACCCGCGACGAGGGCCCGCGCCCCGGCACCACGCTGGAGAAGCTCGGCTCCCTGCGCACCATCTTCCGCGACGGCGGCATCGTCACCGCCGGTTCCTCCTCACCGCTGTCCGACGGCGCCGCCGCCCTGGTGGTCGCGAGCGGCGCGGCCGTCCGACGCCACGGGCTCACCGCCAGGGCCCGGATCATCACCTCCGCCTCGGCCGGAGTGGAGCCCCACATCATGGGCCTCGGCCCGGTCCCCGCCACCGAGAAGGCCTTCGCCCGCGCCGGATGGCAGACCGCAGACCTGGACGCGATCGAACTCAACGAGGCCTTCGCGGCCCAGGCGATCGCGGTCACGCGCCGCCTCAAGCTGGACGAGGAGAAGGTCAACGCCGACGGCGGAGCCATCGCACTCGGCCATCCTCTCGGCTGCTCCGGCGCCCGCATCCTGCTCACCCTGCTCGGCCGGCTTGAGCGCGAGGACGGCCGCCGGGGTCTGGCCACGCTGTGCGTCGGCGTCGGGCAGGGCGTCGCGATGCTCGTGGAGCGGGTATGAGCGCCCCCGACACCGACACCGGCCTGAGCGCCTCCGACACCGGTGGCTACCAGACCCTCCTCGTCGAGGACCGCGAGGACCGAGTCGTGGTCACCCTGCACCGCCCCGAAGCCCGCAACGCCATCAGCGGCCTGATGATCCGCGAACTGCACGCCGTCTGCGAGCAGTTGGAGCGGGACCCCAAGCTGCTCCTGCTCACCGGACACGGCGGGGTCTTCGCGGGCGGCGCCGACATCGCGGAGCTCCTGGCACGCGGGCGGGACGATGCCCTCCAGGGCATCAACAGCCGCCTCTTCGAGCGGGTACGCCGACTGCCGATGCCGACCCTCGCCGCGGTGGACGGCTGGGCGCTGGGCGGCGGCGCCGAGCTGTCGTACGCCTGCGACCTCCGTATCGCCGGACCGGACGCAGTCTTCGGCAACCCGGAGCCCGGGCTCGGCATCCTCGCCGCGGCCGGTGCCTGCTGGCGGCTGCCCGAGCTGGTCGGCGAGTCCGTCGCCAAGCAGGTGCTGCTCGCCGGACGGAACCTCGACGCACCCGCAGCCCTGGCCGCCGGGCTGGTCATCGACGTCGTAGCGGCGGACAAGCTGCTGGACGAGGCGCACGCGCTGCTCGACCGCATGGCCCGTTCGTCGGCCACTGCCCTCCGGCTCACCAAGCTCGTCGTCGACTCGCCCGGCGCCCACCCGGTCGCCGACGACCTCGCGCAGGCCGTGCTCTTCGAGGGGCAGGACAAGAGGGACCGTATGACACGCTTCTTGGAGAAGAGGAACCGCGTATGAGCCCAACACCCGTCTCCGCACCGGCCGTTGTCGGTGTGATCGGCGGCGGCCGGATGGGCGCCGGGATCGCGCAGTCCTTCGCGGCCGCCGGTTCGTCCGTGACCGTCGTGGAGAGCGGCGAGGCCGCCTCGGCCGCCGCGCTGGACCGCGTCGCGACCGGGCTCAAGCGGGCAGCCGAGCGGGGCCTGCTCAGCGAACCCGCCGAGCAGGTTCTCGCCCGCGTCACCATGGCGGACTCCGTCGACGGCCTGCCCGCCGGCGCCGATCTGGTCGTCGAGGCCGTCCCCGAGGACGCCGGGCTCAAGGCCCGCGTGCTCGCGGCGGCCGAGCGGGCGGTGGGCGCGACGACCGTGCTGGCCACCAACACCAGTTCCCTGTCCGTCACCGAACTCGCCTCTGTGCTCACCCGGCCCGGCCGCTTCCTCGGCATGCACTTCTTCAACCCGGTGCCGGCCTCGGCCCTGGTCGAGATCGTCGTCGCACCGCACACCGAGGCCGCGGTCGTCGGCGCCGCCCTCGACTGGACGCACGCCCTAGGGAAGAAGGACGTGACCGTCAAGGACTCGCCCGGCTTCGCCAGCAGCCGCCTCGGGCTCGCGCTCGGCCTGGAGGCGATCCGCATGGTCGAGGAGGGCGTCGCCGCGCCGGAGGCGATCGACGACGCGATGAGCCTCGGCTACAAGCACCCGATGGGTCCGCTGCGCCTCACCGACCTGGTCGGCCTCGACGTACGCCTGGCCATCGCCGAGTACCTGCACTCCACCCTCGGCGAGCGCTTCGCCCCGCCACAGCTGTTGCGCGACAAAGTCGCACGCGGTGAGCTGGGCCGTAAGACGGGACAGGGGTTCTACGAGTGGAAGTGAGCGGATCCTCGGACGGCGTCGGCTACCGCCTGGACGCCGGTGTCGCCACCATCGAGTTGCGCAGGCCCGCGCTCGATGTCGCCCTGCGCGATGGGCTGTTGGCCGCCGTACGGCAGGTGGGCGGCGACGGGACGGCTGTCCGTGCCGTGCTGCTCACCGCGCGGGGTAGGCACTTCTGCGTGGGACAGGATCTCAAGGAGCACGCCCGCGCGCTGGAGAGCGGGCCCGACGCCGCGTTCGCCTGCGTACGGAACGAGTACAACCCGCTGGTGGAGGCGCTGCACGCGCTGACCCAGCCGGTCGTCGTCGCCGTCGAGGGCGCCTGTGTTGGCGCCGGGCTCGGGCTGGCGCTCTGCGCGGATGTGCGGGTCGCGGCCGAGGGGGCACGGTTCGCCACCGCGTTCACCGGGATCGGGCTGGCCGCCGACAGCGGGCTGAGCGGTGCGCTGGCGCGGGCGGTGGGTCCGTCGCGGGCCGCCGCGCTGATGCTGCTCGGGGATCGGTTCGGCGCGGAGGACGCGCTGCGGTGGGGCATGGTGCACCGGGTCGTACCTGACGGCGATGCCGCCGCGGAGGGGCTGCCCCTCGCCGAGCGGCTGGCCGCCGGGCCCACCGCCGCCTACGCGGAGGTCAAGGCGCTGCTGCGGGAGGCGCCCGGCGCGAGCCTCGTCGCCGTGCTGGAGCGGGAGGCGGCGGCGCAGGAGCGGCTGGGGGCGACGCGGGACCACCGGGCCGCCGTAGCGGCGTTTCTCGCTCGGTCGGAGCCGTCGTTCGAGGGCCGGTGAGAGGGCTGGTGACCAGCCATTCACTCGGCAGGTCTTGCCTCGCCGGGGGAAACCCATCAGACTAGGCACCGAACGAATGGTCGGTAGGGAAGTTGGTGTGTCGATGAGCAGCACAGGCACGGAGGCGTCAGCCGCCGGCTGGGACGAAGCGCGGCTCTCGGGGCAGTTCGATGCCACGATCGCGAAGGACCAGCGGATCGAGCCCCGCGACTGGATGCCCGACGGCTATCGCAAGACTTTGATCCGGCAGATCGCGCAGCACGCGCACTCGGAGATCATCGGGATGCAGCCGGAGGGCGACTGGATCACCCGCGCGCCCTCCCTGCGCCGCAAGGCGATTCTCTTCGCGAAGGTGCAGGACGAGGCCGGACACGGACTGTATCTCTACTCGGCCGCCGAGACCCTGGGCGCGGACCGCGCGGAGCTGACCGACGCGCTGATCGAGGGCCGGCAGAAGTACTCGTCGATCTTCAACTACCCGACGCCGACCTTCGCCGACGTCGGTGTGATCGGCTGGTTCGTGGACGGCGCGGCGATCTGCAACCAGGTGCCGCTGTGCCGCTGTTCGTACGGGCCGTACGCGCGGGCCATGGTGCGGGTGTGCAAGGAGGAGTCCTTCCACCAGCGCCAGGGCTTCGAGTTGCTGCTCACGATGATGCGCGGCACGGACGGCCAGCGGGCCATGGTCCAGGACGCGGTGGACCGTTGGTGGTGGCCGTCGCTGATGATGTTCGGGCCGCCCGACGACGACTCGCCCAACTCGGCGCGCTCCATGGCCTGGAAGATCAAGCGGCACAGCAACGACGAACTGCGTCAGCGCTTCGTCGACATGACGGTCCCGCAGGCGGAGAAGCTCGGAGTCACCCTGCCCGACCCGGAGTTGAGCTGGAACGCCGAGCGCGGTCACCACGACTTCGGCACCCCCGACTGGTCCGAGTTGCAGCGCGTGATCAGCGGCGACGGACCGCGCAACGCCGAGCGGGTCTCCCGCCGCCGGGCCGCCCACGAGGAGGGCGCCTGGGTCCGGGAGGCGGCCACCGCCCACGCTGCCAAGCAGGCCGCTCGTACGCAGGAATCCGCCCGCACACAGAAAACCGAAGGAGCGGCGGCATGACGCAGGACTGGCCCCTGTACGAGGTGTTCGTCCGCGGCAAGCGCGGCCTGAACCACGTCCACGTCGGCTCGCTGCACGCCGCCGACGACGCCATGGCGCTCACCCACGCCCGCGACCTGTACACGCGGCGCAACGAGGGCGTGTCCATCTGGGTCGTGCGCTCGGAGCACATCGCCGCCTCGACCCGCGACGAGAAGGACCCGTTCTTCGCGCCGAGCGCCGACAAGGTCTACCGCCACCCGACGTTCTACGACATCCCCGACGACGTCCCCCACATCTAGGAGCAGGGAATGAGTGACGACCACGTCTATCTGTCCCTGGCCGAGGGGCACGACGACAGCGACGCCCGCTGGGCCTTCGGCACCGGCTTCGAGGACCCGCTGCACGGCGTCGACCAGACCGTGCCGGAGGGGACGGACTCCGCTCAACTGGCCGCGTTCTGCCTGGCACTCGGTGACGACGCGTTGGTGAGCGCGCAGCGGCTGGCCCAATGGTGCACGGCCGCGCCGGAGTTGGAGGAGGAGGTGGCGCTGGCCAACATCGGGCTCGACCTGCTCGGCCAGACCCGCCTGCTCTACGCGCGTGCCGGTCAGGTCGACGGCTCCGGACGCGACGAGGACGCCTACGCCTACTTCCGCGACGCCGACGACTTCCGCAACGTACGGCTGGCCGAACTCCCCAACGGAGACTTCGCGTTCTCGATCACCCGGCTGCTGGTGCTCTCCTCCTGGCGGCTCGCCCTCTTCGAGCGGCTCGCCGTCGCCACATCCGACCCGGTGCTCGCCGCCATCGCCGCGAAGGGCGTCAAGGAGCTCGCGTACCACCGCCAGTACTCCGCCGAGTGGGTCGTCCGGCTGGGCGACGGCACCGAGGAGTCGCAGCGGCGGACGCGGGACGCGCTGGCCGCCATCGCGCCGTACGTGGACGAACTCTTCGCAGGCAATGCGGAGTTGAGGGCCGAAGTGCTGGCCGTGCTCCGCCAGGTCACCGACGCCGCCGGGCTCACCCTGCCCGAGGCGGCACCGGTCCCCGGGCAGGGCCGCGACGGGGACCACACCGACCACCTGGCCCCGCTGCTGACCGAACTCCAGAGCGTGGCCCGCGCCCACCCGGAGGCGACATGGTGACCACCCTGCTCGACGCGCGGCGCGCCCGGCACATCGCCGCGCAGGTGCCCGACCCCGAGATGCCCATGCTCACGCTGGCCGACCTCGGCGTCCTGCGCGACGTCGAGCTGAGCGAGGACGGCACGGTCGTCGCGAGCCTGACACCCACCTACTCCGGCTGCCCCGCCATGGCCGAGATGCGCGCCGAGGTGGCCGCACGGCTGCGCGACGCCGGGTACGCGCGCGTGGAGATCCGTACGGTTCTCGACCCGCCCTGGACCACCGACTGGATCACCCCGGCCGGCCGCCGCAAGCTCGCCGAACACGGCATCGCCCCGCCGGGCGCCGCCCCCCGCGGCCCGATCACGCTCACACTGACACCGACCCGCCGTACGGTGGCGTGCCCCCGCTGCGGATCGGCGGACACCGAGGAGACCTCGCACTTCGCCGCGACCTCCTGCAAAGCCCTGTGGCGGTGCCGCGCCTGCCGCGAGCCGTTCGAGTACGTCAAGGAGATCTGATGGCGAGCCCCCAACGCCTGCTCGCGGCGAGCCCCCAACTCCCGCCCGTGGAAAGGACGGTGGACCAGTGACCGCCCCGGCCCCCGCCACCCCCGCCCGCCCGGTGCGCCGCCGACCGGCCTTCCACGCCCTGCGGGTCGCCGCCGTCGAGTCGCTGTGCGAGGACGCCGCCGCCATCAGCTTCGAGATCCCTGAGCACCTCGCCGAGGAGTTCGCGTACCGGCCCGGCCAGTCGCTCACCCTCCGCCGCGAGGTCGAGGGCCGCGACGAGCGTCGCTCGTACTCCATCTGCTCCCCGGCCGGGGCCCGCCCCCGTATCGGTGTACGGGTCGTCCCCGGCGGCCTGTTCTCCTCCTGGCTGGTCGACGACGTACGCCCCGGAGACACCGTCGAGGTGATGGCCCCCACCGGCGCCTTCACCCCTGACCTGACCCTCCCCGGCCATCACGTCCTGATCGCCGCCGGCTCCGGAATCACCCCGATGCTGTCCATCGCGGAATCCGTCCTCGCCGCCGACACCCGCTCCCGCGTCACGCTCTTCTACGGCAACCGGCGCAGCGACACCGTGATGTTCGCCGACGACCTCGCCGACCTGAAGGACCTCCACCCCGGCCGTTTCCAGCTGGCGCACATCCTGTCCCGCGAACCGCGCGAGGCGGAGATCCTCTCCGGCCGCCTCGACGCCGACCGGCTCAGCGCGCTCGTGGACGCCCTCGTCGACGTGGACACCGCCGACCACTGGTGGCTGTGCGGCCCGCACGGCATGGTCCGCGACGCCCAACAGGTCCTCACCGGCCTCGACGTCCCCGTCGAACGCGTCCACCAGGAGCTGTTCTACGCCGACGACGAGCCCGTACGGACCAACGAACACATCGACAAGGTCTACGACGGTCCCGTCAGCCAGGTCAGCATCACCCTCGACGGCCGGACCACCAACTCCGCGCTGCACAAGGACAGTTCGATCCTCGACGGCGCGCAGAAGACCCGGCCCGACCTGCCCTTCGCCTGCAAGGGCGGCGTCTGCGGCACGTGCCGCGCGCTGGTCACCGACGGCACGGCGGACATGCGGCGCAACTACGCCCTCGAACCCGCCGAGGTCGACGCCGGTTACGTCCTGACCTGCCAGACCTTCCCCGTGTCCGACACCCTCGCCGTCGACTACGACAGCTGAGGCGGGCCATGACACTTCACTTCGAGGTCGCCGACGGCGTAGGCACGATCCGGCTCGACCGGCCGCCGATGAACGCCCTGGACACCGAGACACAGGACGGCCTGCGCGCGCTCGCCGAGGAGGCGAGCCGTCGTGATGACGTGCGCGCTGTGGTGGTCTACGGCGGGGAGAAGGTGTTCGCGGCGGGTGCGGACATCAAGGAGATGCAGCGTATGGATCATGCGGCGATGGTCGTTCGGTCGCGGGCGTTGCAGGAGTCGTTCACGGCGGTGGCCCGTATTCCGAAGCCGGTGGTGGCTGCGATCACGGGTTATGCGCTGGGCGGGGGTTGTGAGTTGGCGTTGTGTGCGGATTTCCGGATCGCGGCGGACGACGCGAAGTTGGGGCAGCCGGAGATTCTGCTGGGGTTGATTCCGGGTGCGGGTGGCACGCAGCGGCTGGCGCGGCTGATCGGTCCGTCGAAGGCGAAGGACCTGATCTTCACGGGGCGGATGGTCAGGGCGGACGAGGCGTTGGCGCTGGGGCTCGTCGACCGACTCGCTCCCGCCGCCGAGGTGTTCACCGAGGCGCATGCGTGGGCGGCGAAGCTCGCGCAGGGTCCGGCGATCGCACTCCGCGCGGCGAAGGAAGCGGTCGACACGGGTCTGGAGACGGACATCGAGACGGGTCTTGCGGTCGAACGGACGTGGTTCGCGGGGCTGTTCGCGACCGAGGACCGTGAGCGGGGGATGCGGAGCTTCGTCGAAGAGGGCCCCGGCAAAGCCGAGTTCAGGTGAGACGAAGTCCAGGTGGGACGAAGCGCGGGCCGGGAATCACTCCCGGCCCGCGCTTCACATCAGTCGTGCGTCAGTCTTCGTAGGTCAGCCGAGCAGCTTGGTCGCCAGGGTCGCCGCGTTGTACGAACCCCAGCCGGTGGTGAAGTCCCAGCCGGTGGCCGCGGAGTAGGCGCCGTTGCTGCCACTCGTGATGTCGTGGAAGCCGGTGCCGCTCGCCGTGTAGAGCGCGGGGTTGGCGAAGCCGAGGTTGGCCTTGCCGGCCGCCGCGGCCTGCTGGTTGTAGAGCGCGCCGAACGCGGCCCACTCGGGCGCGGCGGCGCTGGTGCCGCCGACCGAGGTCCAGGTGCCCTGCGAGTAGATCGAGACACCGGGGCTCGGGTTGGCGTGCGCCGAGACGTCCGGCACCTGGCGGTAGCCGCCGCCCGCGCTCTTCTGCACCGCGGTCTGCCAGCTCGGGATCTTGAAGACGGAGGACTTGCCGCCGCCACCGCCGGACCAGGCCACTTCCTTGCTGAAGGCGTTGGCGGACGTGACGGTCAGCTTGGTGCCGCCGACGCCGGTGACGTACGGGTCGCTCGCCGGGTAGTCGACCGTGGTCGTACCGTCGCCCGCGTCGTCCGAACCGTCGTCACCCGAGGCCGCGTAGAAGCCGAGGCCCTCGGCCGCGCCCGCCTTGAAGACGGCGTCCACGGCGTTGATGTTGGAGGTGGTGCGCTGGCTCTCGGACGCGCCCCAGCTGATCGAGGTGGTCGGGATGCCGCTGTCGACGATGGCCTGGTAGGTGTCGACCTCGCCGGCGTCGGAGTTGGGGCCCTCGAAGACGGTGACGTTCGCCTTCGGGGCGATCGCGTGCAGGACCTCGATGTCCAGCTCGACCTCGACCTGACCGTCACCCAGCGCGCCCGAGCCGCCGTCCACCTTCGAGACGGTCGGAGTGGGGGAGCCCAGGCTGTAGTTGGTGTCGTACTTGGTGATGTTGGACTGCGCGAAGCCGTCGAACTCCAGCAGCGCGATCTTCTGGCCGCTGCCGGTGTACGTACCGGAGACGTTGTAGCCGCCCTTGAGCTGCGCCGGGGTGTAGCCGCCGCCGGGACCGTTGCGCGGGGCGACGGTGTTGGTGGCCTGGTGGTGCAGCTGGGCGCGGTTGTTGAGGCCGGTGACGTCGCTGACCAGGCCGGCGATGCCGGTCGGCAGGGTCGGCGCGGTCTCGTTGGCGTAGAACGCGCGGCCCGACCTGGCGTCCTTCCACGTCGACAGCTTGGTGCCGAACGCCTTCTCCAACTGGGCGGCGGTGCCGCTCGCGTCGACCAGCAGGTTCCCCGAGTGGACCTTGCCGACGGTGAGACCCTGGGCGCGCAGGTACTCCTTGACCTGCTTCACCTCGGCGTCGGTCCGGCCGAACCGGGCCGCGAACTGAGCCTTCGTCAGATAGTGGCCGTAGGAACTCGACCGCGGATTGCTGACGCCGGCGATGAAGGTGTCGAGGCCCTTGTCGTTTCTCGGGGTCAGGCTGATCGCCACCGATATGCGCTTGGCGGCGGAGACGGCGCCGGTGCGGGCCGCGTCGTGGTTCAGGCCCTTGAGGACATCTCCCGCGATGGCGGCGCGAGTTGTGTGCGGCTGGGCGGCGGCGTAGGCGCTGGGGACGGCGGCGGCGAGCAGTGCCGGTACGGCGACCAGACCGACCAGTTTCAGTCGTGACGTCACTGAGGTCCTCCGAGGAGTGGGGGGTTGCTGTCCCGGAAGCGGAACTGCTTCACCGTAGGAACATCGACCCCACCCGCATAAGCGGGGGAACCCTTGCGTCGCGTGTTAACTGCGGATGTCACGTGAACCGCGGATGACAGGTCAGCGGCGGTTGTCGAGCGTCCGGGAGGTGCGGACCCGGCCGGGCTGACTGATCGTCACCGCCTGTGCCGTGAGCTGCTGTTGGTCGTCGTCGCCGACGCTCACGGTCGCCGCGCCGGACGCGATGACGGCGACCGCCATGGCGTGGGCGAGCGCGGTGCGCGAGCGGACCCCGACCTTGCGGTAGACCCGCGACAGCGTGCCCTCCACCGTCTTGACGCTGATGAACAGCTCGGCGGCGACCTCCCTGTTGGTGGCCCCGCCGCCGACCAGTTCGGCGACCCTCGCTTCCGTGGGCGTGAGTTCGGGACGCCCCTCACCGTCCCGGTCACCGGCCTCCAGCCGGGCCAGTTCGTCCCCGGCCCGTGCCGCCAGCGGAACGGCGCCGATCCGCGTCGCCGTCTCCCATGCCTCGCCGAGAGCGGTGCGTGCCGCGTTCCGGTGCCGGGCCCGGCGTTCGACCGCGCCGAGCGCGATCAGGGTGCGCACCAGGTCCACGGGCAAAGGGAGTTGACGCAACCGGTCCACAGCGGCCCGCAGTCGTACCGCCCCTTCCTTCGCCCGGCCGAGCCCCGCCTCGCGCAGCCCCTCCGCCCGCTCCAGCGCCGCCAGCACGCTGCCGGGGGCGTCGACGGACACCCGCTTCCGTGCCTCGTCGATCACGGCACCGGCCGCGTCCGTCTCGCCCAGCACGACCAGGGCCTCGGCCAGGTCGCTGTACCAGTGCAGCAGGGGCGGATCGGCGGCGGACATGGCCGCGCCGAGTTCCTTGACGCGTTGCAGCGCCTCGACGGCGGCGGCCGCTCCACGCGGGTCACCGCCGAGCAACTCGGCCTGTCCCAGCACCGCCAACGCCCGCAGCAGGAACAGCCGATCACCGTCCGCCTCCGAGGCCCGCACCGCCTGCCCGGCGAGCCGCCGCGCCTCGTCGGCGGACCCGCCCGCGGTCGCCGCGAGCGCCGCCGCGTACAGCGCCGGAGCGGCCTGTACGCCGGTCTCGGCCACGGCACGTGTGCAGCGGGCGGCGGTGTTCAGGGCCTCCTGGCAGTGTCCGGCGCGTACTTGGATCCGGGTGAGGGCGACCAGGGTCGCCATGACCTCCTCGACCCCGGCGAACTCCCCGATCTCCGCGAGGAGTTCGGCGACCCGTTCCTGGGCCTCGGTGACCTTGTCGGAGTCCAGGGCGAGGATCGCCCGCATCCGGATCAGCCCCCAGCTCTCCGGCCCGGCGCCGGCGCCACCGGCCAGCGCGAGGGCCTCCTCCAACGCGACGTCGGCGGCGACCGGTTCACCGCCCAGGGAACGCACCCGGGCGAGCGTGGCGAGCGCCCCGATCCGGGTCTCCGTGTCACCGGCCACGGCCGCCTGCCGGGCGGCGCGCCGGGCATGCCGGGCCGCGTCCTCCAACTCCCCGCACAGCAGGCCCCGTACGGCAGCCCAGTGGTGCAGCCATGCCTCGGCCTCCGGGTCGCCGTCCGCGTCCCGGAGCCCCTCCTCGATCAGGGCGTGCGCACCCTTCAACGCCTGCCCGGCGTTGCGCAGCAGGACCAGCCGCGCCCGCACCCGCTGCCGCGCGGAGCCCGACCCGGCGAGCACGGTCTCGGCCGCCTGCCCCGCCTCCTCCAACTGCCCGGCGTCACACGCGTATTCGGCCGCCATGAGGAGTCGATCGGCGTACTCCGCGGCACGGTCGCCGGGAGTGCGCCGGGCCGCGAGCCCGGCCAGCTCGAAGGCCGTGTCGGGTTCGCCGTCGCGGCGGGCGGACTCCGCCGCCGACATCAGCGTGCGTGCCGTGGTCTCGTCCTCGTAAGGGCGGGCGAGCGCCAAATGCCGGGCCTGCTCGACGAGTTCGGTGACCGCGCCGGCCAGCAGCGCGTGCGCCTGCCGGCGGTCGTGCTCCGGAACGTCGGCGTACACGGCGGCCCGGACCAGCGGATGCCGGAAGCGTACGGTTCCGTCGGCGTCGGCGGTCGCGACACCGAGCCGCTCCGCCGCCGCGAGGTCCGCGGCGGGATCGTGGAGCCCGGCGGCGCGCAGCAGGGTGAGGGTGGGGCGGGCGGCGGCACTCGTGACGAGGAGAGTGCGCCGCACAGTCTCCGGCAGCGTGCGCACCTGGTCCAGGAGCAGGGTGCGCAGTCGTCGGGGTACGGGCAGGCTCCGGCCGAGGCCGACGGCCGCTCCGTCGCGCGGGGCCGCCCGCCCCAACTCCAGGGCGTACCAAGGGTTTCCGGCGGCGGTGTCCTGGACGGCCCGCAGTACCGCCGGTGGCAGGTCGGTGTGCGGGAGCTGCGCCACCTCGTCGTCCGTCAGGGGCGGCACGGGCAGTTCGGCGGTGCCGGGCGGGCAGCAGTGCGGCCGTTCGGGCTGCTCGTCCTCGGCCACCCGCTCGGCGGCCACCACCTGGACGCCGAGGCCCTCGACACGGCGTACGACGAAGGCGAGCACCTCGGCGGTCGGCTCGTCGAGCCACTGGAGGCCGTCGAGGACCAGCAGTACGGGCCCGGCTGCGGCGAGGGTGCGCAGCACGTCGAGAACGGCGACGCGGATCGCCAGCCGGTCCCGGTCGCCGTCCGGTGCCCCGCCGCGCAACAGGGCTGCCCGCAGGGCCACTTGGGGTTCGGGTGCCAAGGCCGCCAGGCAGCTCTCCGGCACCCGCGCGAACAGGTCGACCAGCCCGGCGAACGGGAGCTTGGCGTCCTCCTCGGCGGGGGAGCAGTGCAACACCGTTCCGGCGGGCTGGACATGAGCGGCCGACGCCGCCACGAGGGCGGCCACCAGCACGGACTTGCCGATCCCCGCGGGGCCGTGGAGAAGCACTCCATGACGGATCGTCAACTCGGCCCGGGCGGTGTCGAGCAGCTCGCGGCGCCCGGTCAATGACCGTACTTCCACGGTGAGTCCAGGGACGGAGCACGGACGGAGCCGAGGGCGGGGCAGGCCGTTCGGTGGGTGCGGCAGGTGAGGCGGGTGTGGCGGGGCCCCGGATATATCGGCATGTGTTCATGACAACCGTTGCGGAATCGGCTTGTCAATGACGGTCGGTGTGTCGCCGGTCCGCACACGAGCCGCAGCCACGATCCGACAGACCACTTCGCTGATCGTTTGACGCAGAATCTCGATCTGAGTCCGGAACGGTGACGTGTTCTCTGCGTCGCTGGCCGCCAAATGTGTGCGAACCAGCTATCCGACCGTACAAAAGCCTGGTCAGCGGATGTCGCGAAGGAGTGGGAGAGAACGATGACTGATCACGGAGTCGATCTGGTGATCCGGGCGAACGCGATCCACACCCTGGTATCCGGCCAGGCGCCGCAGCGGGCGCTGGCCGTGCGCGGCGACCGCATCGCCGCCCTCTCGCCCGATCCGAACGGACTCGACCACCTCCTGAGTGAGCGCACGACGGTCCACGACCTGCCCGGCGCCACCGTGCTGCCCGCCTTCGACGACACCCACACCCACCTGATCTACGCCGCGCTCGGCGCGCACGACGTGCCCGTCCACCAGGCCCACGACATCCCCGAGTTCCTGGAGCTGATCCGGCAGCGGGCCGAGGCGACCCCCGAGGGTGAGTGGATCCGCACCACCACCAACTGGCAGGAACTCAACCTCGCCGAGCGCCGCATGCCCACCGCGGCCGAACTCGACCGGGCCACCGACCGGCACCCCGTCCTGGTCAAGCGCGGCGGTCACAACGACATCGTCAACAGCTACGCGCTGCGCCTGGCGGGCATCACCGAGGACACCTCCGTGCCGCCGGGCGGTGTCATCGGCCGCGACGCCGACGGCCGGCTCAACGGCAGGCTGGTGGACAACGCGCTGGGACTGGTGGAACGCCTGGTCCCGGCACCGGACCGGACCCAGCGCATCGACGGGCTGCGCCTGGCGTCCGCCCAGTACGCCGCCACCGGCATCGGTACCGTCCGCGACTGCGCGGTCGGCCCCGAGGACTACGCCGTGCTCCTGGCCGCCCGCGAGGCCGGCGCCCTCAGCACCCGGATCCGTGCCCTGATCTCGGCGCTCGGCATGACCAGCGCGGCCCAGGTGGAGGACCTGCTCGACGTCATGGAGGACTGGCGTGACGGCTCCGACCCGTGGCTGCGGGTGTGGGGCGTGAAGTTCGGGCTCGACGGCGGCCTCGAAGCCGGCGCCACCGAGGAGCCGTACGCCTGTGACCACGCCTTCTCCGGGACGCTGATCTGGGAGCCGGACGCGCTGGTGGAGGCCGTCGAGGCCGTGGTCCGCCGCGGCTGGCGGGTCGGCACCCACGCCTACGGCGACCGCGCGGTCCGCACCCTCCTGGACGTCTACGAGCGCGTCCTCGCCCGCAACCCCGGACTGCCCGCCGGCACGCTGGTGATGGAGCACGGTGGCCTCGCCGGTCCCGAACAGCGCGCCCGCGCCGACGAGTTGGGCATCCCCGTCACCATCCAGCAGCCCCTGCTGCACGACACCGCCGAGGTGGAGGAGGGCTTCTGGGGCCCGGAACGCGTCGCCCGCCTCTTCCCCGCCCGCGGCTGGATCGACCTGGGCGCCCAGGTCAGCGCCGGATCCGACTTCCCCGTGGGCCAGTTCGGCGCGATGCGCTCGGTCTACGGCATGACCACCCGCCAGACCGTCATCGGCGTCAAGGGCCCCGAACACGCCATCACCTACGACGAGGCGCTCACCCTGCACACCGTCAACGCGGCCCGCCTGTGCGGCGATCAGGACCTGCGCGGCACCCTCGCCCCGGGTCGTCTCGCCGACCTCACCGTCTGGGACCGGGACCCCGCCCAGTGCCCGAGTGACGCCCTGCGCGACCTGAACCCCGTGCACACGATCGTCGGCGGCCGTCTCGTCACCGGGTAGGGAGACCGCGCGACCGTAAGGGACCGTAAACACGACTCGCCCGGCACGCAGCGACACGGCGTCCGGGCGAGCAAACGTTTTGTCAGGCGGCCGGCATCGTACGGATCGCCGCGATGTCGAACTGGAGCCGCACCTTCTCGCTCACCATCGCACCTCCCTCGGCCAGCCGGGAGTTGTAGGTCAGACCCCAGTCGGAACGGTCGATGGTGGTGGTGCCGTCGAAGCCGACGCGCTCGACGGCGAACGGGTCGGTGACATGGCCGATATAGGTGAGTTCCAGGACGACGGGACGGGTGACGTCCTTGATGGTGAGCTCGCCGAGCATGCGGTAGACATCGTTGCCCGCCATTTGCACCGCGGTACTGGCGAAGCGCATCCGCGGGAAGGTGGCGGAGTCCAGGAAGTCACGGCCGACCAAGTGGGCGTCGCGTTGTTCCACTCCGGTGTCGACACTGCCGGTGGACACCACGATCTCGGCCTGGGAACGGGCGGGGTTGCGGCCGTCGAAGTAGAGCCGGCTTTTGTATTCGGCGAAAGACCCGCGCACGGTCGTCACCATCGCGTGCCGGACGGAGAAGCCGATCCGGCTGTGCGCGGGGTCGATCATCCACTCCCCGGTCAGCTCCGCCAGGGCGGGATCGGGCAGGCCGGAGGAGGTGGAGGCCGGTGGGGCGGCGGGGCGTTGCGGGACGGCGGGGGGTGCCGAGCGGCGGAGGGGCGCAGCGCGGTTGAACAGGTTCATGTGTCACGTAGTTACTGCACGCCCGATAGCGCCGCAAGCCTTGATAGGGAACCGACAGCAGCGCGAACCGGCACTCACACGCTTAAATACCGTCACCTCGCGGACCGTTAGCACATTTCCCACACATATTCGTCACCCGGAATACGGCGAACGCCAATTCGGCGCACCGTTAGGCGAACTGTTCAGCGCACCGGGAACCCGAACGAATAACCCTGCTGCTTCAGCCACGGCAGGATCTCGCGCAGCGCGGCCACGGTCTCCGAGCGATCGCCGCCGGCGTCGTGGAACAGGATCGTCGGCCCGTTGGACAGTTCGGACTTGACGGTGGCGATGATGGCGGCCGTGCCCGGGAGCTCGAAGTCCTTGGAGTCGACGTTCCAGCCCAGCGGACGCATCCCCTGCGAGGCGGCGAGGTGCCGGCTGTACGGGGTGAAGGCGCCGCCCGGCGCACGGTAGTACTGCGGCCGGACACCGCCGGACGCCTTGGTGATCATGCTGGCGGCGTTCAGGATCTCCCGCGACTGGTAGGCCTCGGACTTCTTGTCCATCGTGGTGTCGTGCGAGACCGTGTGGTCGCACAGCCGGTGCCCGGCCGCCACGACCGCCTTGACCAGGTCGGGGTGCGCCTCGGCCTGCGTGCCCACCATGCAGAAGGTGGCCTTCACGCCGTACTCCCGCAGGACTTGGAGCACTTCCGGCGTCCAGGTCGGGTCCGGTCCGTCGTCGATGGTGATGTTGACGCCGTGGGCGCCCTTGTCGGAGGCGTGCACGATCTCCTCCGACACGGTCGCCCGGGCGGGAGCCGAACCGGAGGCGGAGGGACGCGCGTTGCCCGCGGCGTTCCGGGCGTCGACGACACCGGCCTGCGCGGTCCACACCGAGGTGGCCGCCGCCACCGCGGTCACCCCGACCGCCGCCGCGACTACCCGGCCGTACCAACCCCGCCCACCGTGCCGTGCCATGTCAGCCCTGCCCTTGTCCTGTTTGATCGACTCCGTGCACTCGTCAGGACGGCGTAAAGGCGGGGAAGGATCCGCCTGTTACGGATCACGGACAATTTCGCGGGAGTTCCGAGACGCAGGCTCAACGAGCGGACGCCCAGGAGGTTTCGCCACCGCAGGGTGAGACGCCCGCGGAAGTCCTCCGGGTGGCGGGGGACAACAGATGGCACGGGCCCGGCAGTTGGACGGTCCCGATGTCGGCGCTCACGTATTTCCCGGGCGCCCGGCCGAACGGCACACCGCGCCTTGGGGCGATGCAGAGCTCGGTCGCGGACGGTGCGTCAGCTCATCCGTGGGTCGACGTGGATCTTCGGCCCGGGTCCGGCGTCGGTCGGCCGGTCGCCGGCGAGGACGGCTCCGACCTGGTCCAGGGCGACGGTCGCGGCGACGAGCGGTCTCGGGTCGACGGATCCGTCGGCGTAGGCGCGGATGGTGTCGGCGAGGCCGGGGGAGGCGGACAGGACGCCCACCGCGGTCACGTCCTTGAGCGCGAGTCGGCGGGTGTCGATGCTGCTGGGCTCACCGGCCAGCCCTACGTACACGACACGTCCGGCCGGCTCGACCAACTCCAGCGCCAGGCCGGGCAGGTGGGCGGCGTTCGAGGCATCGACGACCGCGTCGAACGGCAGGTCCGGCACGGAGTGCTCCGTCCACACGCACGTGAAGCCCAACTCGCGTGCGAAGACCAGGGAGTTGTCGGCGAGACCCATCAGGTGCACCTCCGTACCGGCGGCCCGGAGGAACATCGCGACCAGCAGGCCTATGGTTCCGGGGCCCAGGACCAGAGCCCGGTCACCGGGTCCGAGCGCGGTGGCCCGTGCCGCCCGCAGGGCGTTGCCGCCCGGCTCCACCAGCGCGCCCAGCACGGCGTCCACGGAGTCGGGCAGGACGTGCAACGAGGTGACCGGTACGGCGAGTTGTTCGGCGAGGGCGCCGGGCCGTTCCCCGCGTATGCCGAGTTCCTGCCGCTTCTCGCACACGTGCTGGTGACCCCGTCGGCAGCGGCGGCAGGCACCGCAGCCGAGCATGGTGTCGCCCATGACCCGCCGGCCCACCCACACCGGGTCGACCCCGGCACCGACCGCCGCGACACGGCCCGCCCACTCGTGACCGAGCCGCATCGGGTAGGTGGAGTGGCCCTGGTGGAGATACGCCATCGCGCCGGTGAAGAACTCCATGTCGGTGCCGCACACCCCGACCCGCTCGACGTCGATCACGGCCTCGCCGGGCGCCGCCACCGGTACCGGAACCTCCTGGACCGCGTACTTTCCGGGCGCCGTCAGGACGAACGCCCGCATGAGACGGATGGTCATCGGGGCGGCTCGCCCAGCGGCCCGAGCACGGCACGGATCTCGTCGAGCGCGTCGAGCAGGGTGGACAGGGGCGTCCGGTAGGCCAGCGCGCTGACGCTCACGGCGCCGGAGGGGGCCGTCGGCGAGGTCGCGTACACGGGCAGCGCGAGGCAGTTCACCCCGGCCTCGTTCTCCTGGTCGTCGAGGGCGTAGCCCCGCGTGCGGCCGGCCCGCAGGTCGCGGTACAGGTCGGCGGCGGTGCACAGGGTCCGCGGTGTACGGCGTTCCAGCGGTGTCTCGCCGATCCACTTCCGGACGTCCTCGGCCGTGTCCAACTGGTGGGCCAGGAGCAGCTTTCCGACAGCGGTGGCGTGCACGGGATTGCGGCCGCCCACCGTCGAGGTCAGCCGGACGGCACCGGACGGCGGGTCCACCTTGGCGCGGTAGACGACCTCGCGGCCGTCCAGGATCGCGTAGTGCGCGGTCTCGCCGAACCGCGCGGCCAGTGCTTCGAGCAGCGGACGGAGGCGGACCGGCTCAGGACGTGCCTCGTGATGGGCGAAGGCCATCCGGACGAACTCGTCGCCGAGCAGATAGTGACCGCGGGTGTCCTGGTCGGCCAGACCCGCCCGGCGCAGCGCGCCCAGAGCCCGGTGCACGGTCGGTTTGGGGCTGCCGACCGTCCGGGTCAGCTCCTCAAGGCCCACTCCGTCGGGATACCGGGCGAGTTCCCTGAGGACGGCGAGAACCCGGTCCGACCCCACAAGTCGGCTGCCACCGGGGCTTGTTGGGCTGTCCTCGCCCGGGACTGCCACCCCGTCGTGTGTCTGCGTATGCTCCATGGCGTTCCAAAAAATAGACCTTCGTGTCGATTATTGGAAGGAGCTCGACGATGAGACTCCGCAGTGCCCAGTGGTACGAGGGTCAGGACCGCAACGCCTACATCCACCGGGCGTGGATGCGGCGCGGCGCACCGGAGGACGCCTTCACCGGCCGTCCGCAGATCGCCATCGCCAACACCGCCTCGGACCTGACCCCTTGCAACGCGCACCTGAACGAGGTGGCGGCCTCCGTGCGCAACGGCGTGTACGAGGCGGGCGGTATCCCGCTGGACCTGCCGGTGGTGTCGCTGGGGGAGACCCAGGTGCGGCCCACGGCGATGCTCTGGCGGAACATGGCGGCGATGGCCACCGAGGAGATGCTGCGGGCCAACCCCCTTGACGGTGTTGTCCTGTTGGGCGGCTGCGACAAGACGATCCCGTCGCTGCTGATGGCCGCCGCGTCGGTGGACCTGCCGGCGGTCGTGGTGCCCGGGGGTCCGATGCTGACCGGTACCTTCCGGGGTGCGCCGCTGGGTTGTGGCACCGACGTGTGGCGGCTGTCGGAGGAGGTGAGGGCCGGCACCCTCTCCCAGGAGGACTTCACCCGCTCCGAGTCCTCGATGATCCGCAGCCGGGGTCACTGCAACACGATGGGTACCGCGTCGACGATGGCCGTGGTGGCGGAGGCCCTGGGCACGATCGTCCCCGGGGTCGCCGGCACCCCTGCCCCGGACAGCCGACTGCTGGCGGCGGCCCATGACACCGGCCGACTGGCGGTCGACATGGTGTCCGTCGACAGGCGACCCAGCACCTTTCTCTCCAAGGCGTCCTTCCACAACGCGATCGTGGCCCTGGCCGCCGTCGGCGGATCGACCAACGCGGTCGTCCACCTGCTGGCGATCGCCGGCCGTCTCGGTGTCGACCTGTCGCTCGACGACTTCGACCGCATCGGCTCGCGCGTGCCGGTCCTCGTGGACCTCCAACCGGCCGGCCGCTTCCTCATGGACGACCTCCACCGCGCCGGAGGCCTGCTCGCCGTGTTGCGTGAGGTCCGCGACCTGCTCGACCCCGACGCGCTGACCGTGACCGGCAAGCCGCTGGTCAACTACCTTGACGACGCGCCGATCTGGGACCCCGAGGTGATCCGCACCCGCGCCGAACCACTCGTCGCCGAGGGCGGCATCGCCGTGCTGCGCGGAAACCTCGCCCCCTCCGGAGCACTCATCAAACCGGCGGCGGCCTCCGCGCACCTGCTGCGTCACCGTGGCCGGGCGGTGGTCTTCGACAGCATCGAGGACTTCCACGCCCGTATCGACGACCCGGACCTCGACGTCGACGCCGAATCGGTCCTCGTCCTGCGCGGCTGCGGACCCAAGGGCTATCCCGGCATGCCGGAGGTGTCGAACATGCCCCTGCCGAAGAAACTCCTCGAACAGGGCGTCCGCGACATGGTCCGCGTCTGCGACGGCCGGATGAGCGGCACGGCGTACGGCACGGTCGTCCTCCACGTGGCACCGGAGGCCGCGGCCGGCGGACCGCTCGCCCTCGTGCGCACAGGGGACTTCATCGTCCTCGACGTCGAAGCCCGCCGTATCGACGTCGACGTACCGGACGGCGAACTGGCCCGCAGGAAGCCCGACTTGGCCACCGTCGCGGGCTTCGCCACACCCCGGCGCGGCTGGGAACGGCTCTACGTGGACCACGTCCTGCAAGCCGACACCGGCGCCGACCTGGACTTCCTCGTCGGCTCCAGCGGCTCGGAGGTGAGCCGCGAATCGCACTGATCGGCCGCCCAAGCCGGTTGTCAGCTGCCGGCTGCCGGCTGCTCGAACGAATGCGACATCCGCAGCGTCGGTACTCATGAGGCCGGGCGCAACTTCGCGCGCACGCCCTAAAGAGGAGGCTGGATGAAAGCCGTGCTCCCGTTCGGCGGGACGGTATCCGGGTGGGCGTTGCCCGCGGCGGTCCTGGTCACGATGTCCGTCGCCTGTACATCGTCGAGCGACAGCGGGGACGGTGAGTCCGCGTCGTCCTGCGCATACGTGGTCGAGTACCAGAGCCATGAGTACTCGGGCACGGAGGCCACGGACTTCACGATCGGGGACAAGCTGGGTGCCGCCACCGTTCCCCCGTGCGACGACACGCCGAGCGATGACAACGGCGGCCGAACGGCGGCGACTTGGGCGACCGCCTATGCGATCGAGGGAGTGGATCCCGGCATCGCCATCGCGCTGGACCGGACGTACGACGACGAGGTCATCTTCGTCAACGTCGACTCCGGCAAGAAGCTGCCCGAGATCAAGAAGCTGATCCAGAGGTCTTGACGCCGAGTGCGGTACGCGTGACGCCCCGAACCGCGATGAGTTTCGGCCGGGGCCAGAGTCTGATCCGGTGAGCGTCGTACACGCATCGCGCGGCGCTGCCCGGAACGACACACCACGGAGGACCCCATGACGACCGCACCCGGCGCCGCGAACAGCGACCTCCCCGGCAAGCCGCCCGTCGTAGACCTGGCCACCTGGGAGGCGGCGCGCGAGGAGCTGCTGGTCCGGGAGAAGGCGCACACCCGTGAGGGCGACGCGATCGCCGCGGCCCGGCGGCGGCTGCCGATGGTCGAGCTCGACGGGAAGGCCGAGGTCGTCGGAGCGGACGGACCCGTCCCGTTCCTCGACCTGTTCCAGGGGCGCGACGAACTTGTGGTGTACCAGCACATGTGGCACGACCACACACCCCACCAGGGACAGTGCGAGGGCTGCACCACCACGGCCTGGCACATCAAGGACGCCGTCTACCTCAACGCCCGGGGCGTCTCGTACGCCGTCCTGACCACGGGCCCGTGGGACGAGGTCGCTCCCTACGTCGAGTTCATGGGCTACACCCAGCCCTGGTACTCGGTAAGGGGCCTGGACGCGCCGATCGGCGGCGGAATGGGGCACATCATCGCCTTCCTGCGCGACGGCGACCGCGTGTTCCTCACCTACTCCACGACGGGCCGCGGCAACGAGCCCGTCAACGGCTCCCTCGCCCTGCTCGACATGACGCCCTACGGCCGCGGCGAGGCGTGGCAGGACAACCCCGAGGGCTACCCGACCGGACGCGACGCCTGCTGGTACTGGCGCTCGGACGCCGACGGCAACGCCACCTGGGGCGGGACCAGCCGTCCCGTACCGCAGTGGACCCGCCCCGGCGCGACCCCTGTGGAGACCCTGGGCCGCGACGGCCACTGCCACTGAAGGTGAGGACCACCACTGATGGTGAGGACCACCACTGACAGGGAGGACCGCCACTGACTGGGAGCGCTCCGCTCTTGACGCCCTCCACCACCCCACCTAGCCTCGACTGAACACGTCTAGACAGGTAGGTCGACGATGGCGGACTCCCAGACTTCCCAGTCCCGACAGCTCCAGGTCGAGACGCACGGCCTCGATGTGATCGGCGACGCCGAACGCAAAGGCACCCCACGCACTCTGTTCTGGCCGTGGTTCGGGGCCAACGTCTCGATCCTGGGCCTGAGTTACGGCGCCTTCGCGCTCGGCTTCGGGATCTCCTTCTGGCAGGCGCTCGTCGCCGGTGTGATCGGGATCGTCTTCTCCTTCCTCCTCTGCGGCTTCATCGCGGTCGCGGGCAAGCGCGGCTCCGCGCCGACGATGGTGCTCAGCCGCGCCGCCTACGGCGTGCGCGGCAACCGGCTGCCGTCGGTCATCTCCTGGGTCCTCACCGTCGGCTGGGAGACCGTCCTCACCGCCCTCGCGACGATGGCCACCGCGACCGTGTTCGACCGGCTCAGCTGGGGCGGCGGCACGGAGACCAAGGTGGTCGCACTGATCATCGTCGGCGCGCTCATCGTCGTCGGCGGAGTCATGGGCTTCGACCTGATCATGCGGCTCCAGACGGTCATCACCGTGGTCACCGCGGTGCTCACCGTCGTCTACATCGCCCTCGTCGCCGACCACATCCACTGGAGCACGGTCAGCGCCGTACCGGCGGGCTCCGCCCAGGAGTTCATCGGCGCGCTGGTGTTCATGATGACCGGCTTCGGGCTCGGCTGGGTCAACGCGGCGGCCGACTACTCCCGTTATCTGCCCCGGAGTTCGTCCAGCAGAGGTGTGATCGGCTGGACCACCTTCGGCGCGTCCGTCGCCCCGCTGCTCCTGCTGGTCTTCGGCCTGCTGCTCGCCGGTTCCTCCAGCACGCTGAACAAGGCGGTCGCCGCCGACCCGATCGGCGCGCTGACGACGATCCTGCCCACCTGGTTCCTGGTCCCGTTCGCCGTCGTCGCCGTCCTCGGCCTGGTCGGCGGCGCGGTCCTCGACATCTACTCCTCCGGCCTGGCCCTGCTGTCGGCCGGCCTCCGGGTACCCCGCTACCTGGCCGCACTCGTCGACGGCGTCCTGATGATCGCGGGCTCCGTCTACATCGTGTTCTTCGCCGACGACTTCCTCGGCCAGTTCATGGGCTTCCTCACCACCCTCGGCGTCCCCATCGCCGCCTGGTGCGGCATCATGCTCGCCGACCTCGCCCTGCGCCGCCGCGACTACGACGAGGCCGACCTCTTCCGCCCGACCGGCCGCTACGGCGACGTGGCGCTCACACCCCTCCTCCTCACCCTCGCCGCCACCGCGATCGGCTGGGGCCTGGTCACCAACACCGCTGCCAGCTGGCTGACTTGGCAGGGCTATCTGCTCGACCCGTTCGGCCTCGGCGGCAAGTCCGGCTCCTGGGCCTACGCCAACCTCGGCGTCCTGGCCGCCCTCGCCCTCGGCTTCCTCGGCACGCTCGCCCTGGGCCGCGCCCGGGTCCAGCGGCAGGAAGCCGAGGCCGCGAGCCCGGAGGCGGTGCCCGCCGTATGACCACCGCGCCCGGCCACCTCGCCGTCATCGACATGCAGCGCGTCTTCGCCGAACCCGACAGCCCCTGGGCCACGCCCCGCTTCGCCGAGGCGGCGGCAGGCGTACGACGCCTGCTGCCGGCCTTCGGGGAACGCGTCACCTTCACCCGCTTCCTGGCCCCCGAGAAGCCCGAGGGCGCCTGGCGCGCCTACTACGACCAGTGGCCCTTCGCCCTCCAGCCGCCGGACGCCCCGCTCTGGCAGCTGACCGACGAATTCGCCGCCCAGGCACGGCACTTGGTGGACGCGCCGACCTTCGGCAAATGGACCCCGGACCTCGCGGAACGCGTCGGCCCCACCGGCCGCCTGGTCCTCGCCGGTGTCAGCACCGACTGCTGTGTCCTGTCCACGGCACTCGCCGCCGCCGACGCCGGAGCCGAGGTACTGGTCGTCGCCGACGCCTGCGCCGGAGTGGACGACGACTCCCACGCCAAGGCCCTGCACGTCATGGACCTCTACCGGCCCCTGATCCGGGTGGTCACCGTCGCCGAGGCGGTCGGGGAGACGTCATGACCGGCGTCCGCCTCAAACACCAGCGGATCACCGAGGTCCTCGCCAAGGAGATCCGCAGCGGCCACCGCCCCGCCGGCGAGCAACTCCCCGGCGAGCACGCCCTGGCCCAACGCTTCGGCGTCAGCCGTACGACCGTCCGCGCGGCCCTCGCCGAACTCAGCGAGGCCGGACTGATCGCCACCCGCACCGGCAAGGGCTCCTACGTCCTCTTCGACGGCCGCCCCCTCGACGACCGCCTCGGCTGGGCCCACGCACTGGCCACCCAGGGCATCGACACCCGGGTCCGGACCCTCACGGTGGACGCCCGGCGGGACGAGCGCCTCGCCCGTCAACTCACCCTCAACACCACCGAGTTCGTGTGCGTGGAGCGGATACGCGAACTGGCCGCGGACGCGGTCGTCGTGTCGTACGAACGCAGCTTCCTGCCGCCCGTGCCCGGAGTGCGCGAGCTGCCCTCCCGCGGGCTCGGGCAGGAGTCGCTGACCGAGGTGATGCTGCGGGCCGGGCTGCGGCCCGACCACGGTGAGCAACGGGTGAGCGGCCGCCGGATCGACGGGCGGGAGGCGGAGCTGCTGCGCCGCGAACCGGGTGACTGGTTCCTCGACACGCGGCGGACCAGCCGGGCGGCCGACGGCTCCTTCGTCGAACATGTCGTGAGCCTCCTCGACCCCGACCACTTCCAACTGACCCTCGAATTCGGCTGACCCACGCCCCCGAAGCCGACCCCTGCCCCGGAAAGTACCCATGACCCTCCAGAGCCGCGCCACCGGAGCCCTCCACGGGCTCGCCCTCGGAGACGCCCTGGGCATGCCCACCCAGATGCTGTCCCGCCCACAGATCACCGCACGCTACGGCCCGTTCCTCACCGGCTTCCGACCGGCCGACCCCGACCATCCCCTGGCCGCCGGGATGCCGGCCGGCGCCGTCACCGACGACACCGAACAGGCCCTGCTCCTCGCCGAGTTGCTCCTCGACGGCAAGGGCCGCGTCGACCCGGCGGAACTCGCCCGGCGCCTGGTCGCCTGGGAGGACGACATGCGGGCCCGCGGCTCGCTCGACCTCCTCGGACCGTCCACCAAGCGCGCGGTGGAACTCGTCCTCGCGGGTACTCCGGTCGACGAGGTCGGGCGCTACGGCACCACCAACGGCGCCGCGATGCGGATCGCCCCCGTGGGCATCGCGGTGTCGGTCGCCGACCCGGCCGAGTTGGTGGACCGGGTGGTCGAGGCCAGCAACCTCACCCACAACACCGGCGTCGCACTCGCCGGTGCCGCAGCGGTGGCCGCCGCTGTGAGCGCGGGAGTTGACGGGGCGTCGGTTCCGGAGGCGGTCGAAGTGGCCGTGTCGGCGGCCCGGTTGGCGGCGGGGCGCGGACACTGGGTGGCCGCCGCCGACGTCGCCGAGCGGATCGTATGGGCGACGGGGCTGGTGCGAGGCCTGACCGAGGCCCAACTCTGCGAGCGCGTCTACACGTTGGTCGGGACGAGTCTCGCCACCCAGGAGTCCGTGCCCGCCGCCTTCGCCGTTCTGGCCGTCTGCCCCGACGACCCCTGGCGTGCCGCGCTGCTCGCCGCGTCCGTCGGCGGTGACTGCGACACCATCGCCGCGATCGCGGGTGCCGTCGGCGGCGCCTGTCATGGGGTCGACGCGTTCCCGGCCGACGCGCGGGAGACGCTCGTACGCGTCAACCCGAAGCTCCAACTGGACGCGACAGCCGCCGCGTTGCTCGAACTCCGGGCGCGGCCGTGAGCGGCAGGATGTGGCACCTCGGCAATGTCGTCGTCGACCTGGTCCTCGAAGTCCCGGCGCTCCCCGAGCGCGGCGGCGACGTCCTCGCCACCCGCACCGAGCGCACCCCGGGCGGCGGCTTCAACGGCATGGCCGCCGCCGCCCGCCAGGGACTCGCGGTGACCTACGCCGGAGCGCACGGCACCGGCCCCTTCGGCGACCGGGCCCGCGCCGCACTGCACGCCGAGGGCATCGACGTCCTGCTCGCACCGCGCACTTCGGAGGACACCGGCTTCGTGGTCTGCCTGGTCGACGCGGACGGCGAACGCACCTTCGTCACCAGCCCCGGCGCCGAGGCCACCCTGACCAACGCCGACCTTCTCGAACTCCGGCCCGCGGCAGGCGACTTGGTGTACATCACCGGATACAGCCTGCTCTACGACAGCAATCGCACCGCCCTGCTCGACCTCCTGCCCCGACTCGACCCGGCCGTCACGCTGGTCACCGACCCGGGCCCGCTGGTCGGTGAAATCCCGGACGCAGCGCTGGAGTTGCTGCTCGCCCGGTCGGACTGGTGGAGCTGCAACGCCCGCGAGGCCGCGCTGCTCACGGGTGTCGACGACCCGGCCGACGCCGCCCGCGTTCTCCAATCCCGGCTGGGGCGCGGTTCGGTGCTCGTCCGTACCGGCCCCGACGGTTGTCTCCTGCACCACGGCGAACGCCTCGTCGCCGTGCCCGGGTTCGCCGTGGACGCCGTCGACCTCAACGGCGCGGGCGACGCGCACACCGGCGTGTTCATGGCCGCCCTGGCCCAGGGCCTCGACCCGGTGGCCGCCGCTCACCGGGCCAACGCGGGCGCAGCCCTGGCCGTCACCGCGGCGGGCCCGGCTACGGCGCCGGACGCGGCACGGCTGGACGCGTTCCTCCTGAACTAGCTCTGAGGCGGGGTCAGTTGCCGTCCCGGCGGGAGATCTCGACGTTCTCCAGGATGCCGATCGCGTCCGGCACCAGGACCGCCGCCGAGAAGTAGGTGCTCACCAGGTAGGAGATGATCGCCTGCTCGTTGATGCCCATGAACCGTACGTTGAGGCCCGGTTCGAGCTCGTCCGGGATGCCCGTCTGGAACAGGCCGATCACGCCCTGGTCGGCCTCGCCGGTGCGCATCGCGATGATCGACGACGTACGGGACGCGCTGACCGGGATCTTGCCGCACGGCAGCAGCGGCACCCCGCGCCAGGCGGGCAGATGGTGGCCGCCGACGTCGATGCCGCTGAAATAGACGCCCCGCTTGTTGCACTCGCGGCCGAACGCGGCGATGGCCCGCGGATGGGCGAACAGGTAGCGGGTGTCGCGCCGCATGCTGAGGAGTTCATCGAGGTCGTCGGGGGTCGGCGGTCCGGAGTGGGTGGAGATCCGCTGGTCGTAGTCGGCGTTGTGCAGCAGCCCGAAGTCCCGGTTGTTGACCAGCTCGTTCTCCTGCCGCTCGCGCAAGGCCTCGACGGTGAGCCGGAGTTGCTGCTGGGTCTGGTTCATCGGCTGGTTGTAGAGGTCGGTGACGCGGCTGTGCACCTTCAACACGGTCTGGGCGACGCTGAGTTCGTACTCGCGCGGGGCCAGGTCGTAGTCCACGAACGTGCCCGGCAGGTCGGGCTCGCCGACGTGTCCGGCGCTGAGGTTGATCGCCGCCTCGCCGAAGGGGTTGACCGGGCCGTGCTCGTCCGAGCCGGCCGACTCGACGTGCGCGCCCAGCTCCGGGTGCCGTTCCGCGACGGCCTGGTACGCCGAGTGCGGCAGTGCCAGCACCGTGGTGGCCGTCGCCGCGCGGGCCGTGAACTCCCAGCTGCCGTCGGGGTCGGCCAGCGCCTGGCCGCCGAAGGTGTCGCCGTCGGCGAGCAGACCGGTGACCGCCTCGTCGCCGTAGGGGCCCTCCCCGAGCTGCTCCACCTTGCCGTGCGCGATCAGGTACACCTGGTCGGCGGGGCGGCCCTCCTCGACGATCAACTGGCCCGGTGCGAACTCCCGTTGCTCGAACCGCCCGGCCAGTGCGCCGAGCGCGTCGGGGTCCGTGAAGCCGCGCAGCAGCGGGAGTTCGCCCAACTCGGCCGGGACGACCCGCACTTGTGCGCCGGTCTGGACGAACGTCACCCGGCCGTCGCCCCGCGTGTACGAGAGGCGGCGGTTGACGCGGTAGGTGCCGCCTGGCACGTTCACCCAGGGCAGCATGCGGGTCAGCCAGCGTGAACTGATGCCCTGCATCTGGGGTTCGGACTTGGTCGTGGTCGCCAGAGTGCGTGCCGCGGAGGTACCGAGGCTCTGCTGTTCCCGCTCCGCGGCGCCCGCCTCGGGCGCGGTACCGGTGTCGACCGACATGGTGCCTTCTCTCCTGTCGCACGGGTGACGGGACGACCGCCGTCCGTCACATTCCGTGCGTAGAGCTACCCGTTGCCGGTCACGACGAGTGATGACTTCGGACGGCGGTCGAGGCACATGCCAAACGCACGTGCTCCCGCACCACCCCCGGATCACTCGGCCTCACCCGTTCGGCGGTATCCGGTCCGGGGTGCCTCACAGGGTCTTGCCGGGGTTGAGGATGCCCCGGGGGTCGAACGCCTCCTTCAGCCGGCGCTGCAACGCGTGGGCGGTGGGCCCGAGTTCGTCCGCCACCCACTGCCGCTTCAGCACCCCCACACCGTGCTCGCCGGTCAGTGTCCCGCCGAGCCGCAGCGCGAGCGCGAAGATCTCGCCGGCCGCCTCCCAGGCCGCGTCCGGCAGCCGGTCCAGGGCCGGATCGACCACGATGATCGGATGGAGGTTGCCGTCCGCGGCATGCGCGAGCGTGTAGACCGGCACGTCGTGGCGGGCGGAGATGGCGCGGATCTCGCGGACCGCCTCCGCGAGCCGCGAGCGGGGCACGGCGATGTCCTCGATCAGCGGCCGGCCCAGCCGCTCCAGCGCGGGCAGGGCGAGCCGGCGGGCCGCGAGCAGGGACTCCGCCTCGACCGGGTTCGCGGTGGTCTCCACGCTCGTGGCCGTCGGCGCCAGCACCCGCGCGACCTGCTCCGCCTCGATGGCCGCCCCCGCCCCGTCGCACTGCACCAGCAGCAGCGCCGTCCCGCGCTTGCCCAGCGCCGGATCGACGGCCCGCAGCACCGGCCCGTCGAGCAGCTCCGCGAGCGCCGGCACGACCCCGGCCCGCCCGATCGCGTACGACGCCTCGGCCGCCGCCTCGAACGAGTCGAAGTAGGCGGCCAGCGTCGCGGTCGCCACCGGTACCGGTCGTAGCCGCAGCGTCGCCGAGGTGATGACGGCGAGGGTGCCCTCGGAGCCGGTCAGCAGCGCGGTGAGGTCGTAACCGGTGACCCCTTTGACGGTACGGCGGCCGGTCGTGACCACCGTCCCGTCGGCGAGGACGGCCTCCAGACCGAGCACGCTGTCCCGCGTCACCCCGTACTTCGCGCACCGCAGCCCGCCCGCGTTGGTCGCGATGTTCCCGCCGATCGTCGAGATCGCCGCACTCGCGGGATCGGGCGCGTACCGCAGCCCGTGCTCACCCGCCGCCCGGTCCAACTCGGCGGTGATCACGCCCGGTTCGACCACGGCGAGCTGGTCGTCGGCCGACAGTTCGAGGATGCGGTTCATGCCGGACAGGTCGAGGACGAGCACGCCCTCACCGGCCGACGCACCGCCCGACAGACCGGTGCCCGCACCGCGCGGAACCACCGGCACGCCCAGCGCGTTCGCGTGCCGGAGCGTGACGGTCACGTCCTCGGTGCGCCGCGCGTGCACCACGGCGAGCGGGACACCGTCCGGCCGGGTGCCCGAACGGTCCGTGGTGTACCCGCGCAACGTGCGTGGATCCGTGGCCAGTTGGTCGGGCGGCAGATCCCGGGCGAGCAGACCGAGCAGCCGGGCGGCGGCGGTGGGGGTGGTGGGGGGAGCTGTGGTCACCGGTTCCGTACCTTCACTGTGCGTGCCGACATGGGGTCCGTCATAAGGCGGGTTACGGATTCAACGCCTTCGTTCCGATCGCGAGCAGGGAGATGTCCTCCTGGGGTGCGTGCACGGGCGCGCACTGGATGTCCCGGAAGTGCCGCTCCAGCGGATTGCCCCGCGCGAGCCCGGGATTGCCGAGCAGCCGTACGGCCAGCTCCACCGCCCGCACGCCGTGCCGGTCGGCCAACACCCGTGCCCCCAAGGCTTGTTCGGGGGTGTACGAGGAGTCGCCGGTGTCCACCCGGGCCGCCCCGTCGAACACCAGCTGCTCGGCGGCGGCGAGCAGTACCTCGATCTCCCCGGCGACCCTGCGGAAGCGCTCCGTACGGGCCACCGGATGACCGAGGTTGGCGGGCACGCGTGCGTGGGCGAACGTGTGGAAGAAGGACTGGGCCGCCCGTGCCACCCCCAAGTAGAGGGCTGCGAGGGGGAGATGGAGTGCGGCGCCCGCCCGGTTGTCCTGCTCGGCCGACGCGCCGTACGGGCCGATGCCGATGACGTGTTCGTACGGGATCTCCACGTCCTGGAACGTCACGTCGTGGCTGCCGCTGGCCCGCAGCCCCAACTGGTCCCAGCGGCCGGTGATCTCGATGCCGGGGGAGCCGCCCGGTACCAGGAAGGTGCCGACGCGCGGCTCCGGTTCGTCGGTGGTGGCCCACACCAGGAACCAGTCCAGGCCCTCCGCGCCGGTCACGAAGCGCTTGGTGCCGCTCAGCGACCAGCCGTCCGGGGTGCGCCGGGCGACCGTGGAAGGGAGGCCGCCGCGTGCGGGAGAGCCCAACTCGGGTTCCACGCGTGCGTGGTTGACGAGCACCGGCCGTTCGAAGGACTCCTTGACCACACGTGCGTACAGCTCCTCGGGCCAGTGCGGCTGTACGGCCTGTCGGGCGTGCGTGTTGAGGGTCATCGCGGCGATCAGGGCCACCGACGGGTCGCCCTGGCCGATCCGGTGGAGGATGCGCGCGCTCTCCTCGACCCGGGCGCCCCGGCCGCCGTAGGACTCGCCGATGGTCGCGGTGAGGAGTCCGGCCTCGTGGGCGATGCGGAGGGAGTCGGCGGGGAAGGCGCCCGACTGGTCGTAGCCGGCGGCCAGTTCGGCGATGCGGGCGGTCACAGGGCCTTCTTCAGGTCGGAGTTGAGTGCGGTGGTCCAGAAGGACTTCACGTCCAAGTGCTTCTTGAGCGCGCCGAGTTCGGTGAAGGCATCGGCCACCTTCTGCTGGGAGGCGATCGTGTCGGCGCCGACCGTCCGGGCCTGCGTGGGCCGTTGCCTCTGCGCGGCGACCAGGTCCGACTTGGCCTGGGCGAGCGGCTGGTGGGTGGCGTCGGCGGTGACCTTCGCGAAGCCGTCCTCGTGACCGTCGCGGACGTAGGCGTACGCCTTGGTGATCCGGGCGATCAGGTCGGCGGCGGCGGCCCGTTGGGCGGGGCTCTTGAGGACGCTGTCGCGGGCGGACCAGAGGAAGTTGCCGGAGAGGATGTCCGCGCCCGAGCCGACCGTCGTCGCGCCCTGCTGGTGGGCGGTGATGACCGACGTGCCGTAGGAGGCGAAGGCGTCGATGGAGCCGCCGTTCAGGGCCGCGAGGCCGTCGTTGGGGAGCAGCGGCTTGGCGTCGATGTCCGACCACGTCAACCCGGCCCGCTTCAGCAGCTCGTAGAGGAAGTAGTGGGCGGTGGTGTTCTGGACGTAACCGACCTTCTTGCCCTTCAGGCCGGCGATGTCGGTCACCTTGGAACCTTTGGGGACCACGACTTCCTGGTTGAGGGTGGTGCCGCGCTGGACGGCCACGACCTTGAAGTTGGGGTTGCCGTCGGCCGCCGAGAAGATGGGCGGGATCTCGCTGGAGGAGGCCAGGTCCAGTGCTCTGGCGCGGATCGCCTGGAGTTGCAGGTCGCCGCCCTGGAACAGGCTCCACTTCACCTTGTACGGGGTGTCGTCGAGGTGGGCGTACTTGAGGACGGCCTCGCCGACCTTCCAGCCGGTGTCGCCGACCCGCAGGGTGACGGAGGAGACGTCGGACGAGGACTCGGCCTTCGCGCTGCCTCCGCAGGCGGCGGCGAAGGGGAGCAGCAGGGCGAGGGCGGCGGCGGACGCGCGCAGGGAGTGGCGGAACAACACGGAGTCTCCATAGGGGAGTTCGCAATCAGGGAGGGGAGGTGGTTCAGGCGGCCTGTGCGGTGCTCGCCCGGTGGGCGAGTTCCTGGCGGACCAGCGGCAGCACGTGCCGGGCGTAGTCGATCGCGTCGTTGAGCGGGTCGTAGCCGCGGATCGACAGCAGGTCGCAGCCGATGTCGACGTAGTCGAGCAGCGCCTGGGCGACGGTCTCGGGCGTGCCCACAAGGGCAGTTGACGCGCCGGCGGCATTCGTGGCGACGGCGGGGGCGGTCCACAGGCAGCGGTCCTGGACCTCGCCGCGCTCGGCGATGTCGAGGAGGCGCTGCGAGCCGACGTTCGCCGGGCGGCCGGTGGTGCGGTAGTGGCGGAGCAACTCGGTGTTCTTGGCCTGGTCCTTGAGGACGCCGAGAGTGCGGTGGGCCTTCTCCCAGGCGAGTTCCTCGGTGGGCGCGATGATCGGGCGGAACGACACCCAGATACGGGGATGCGGGCGCCCGGCGGCGTCCGCGACCGCGTTGACGGCGGCGATCTGCTCGGCCGTCTCCTTGAGCGGCTCGCCCCACAGGCCGAAGATGTCGCCCTGCTGGCCGCCCACCCGGTACGCGTCCTGCGAGGAACCGCCGACGGAGATCGGGACCAGCCCGTTCACCGGCTTCACGTCGGAGTAGTAACCCTCGAAGGTGAAGTACTTGCCCTCGTGCGAGACGGGCCCGTCGGCCTCCCACACCTTGCGCAGGATCTGGATGTACTCGTCCGAACGCTCGTACCGCTCGGCCTTGTTGAGGTAGTCGCCCTCCCGGCGCTGCTCCTCGTCGCTGCCGCCGGAGATGATGTGCAGCGTCAGCCGGCCGTTGCTGATCTGGTCCAGTGTCGCCAGGGCGCGGGCCGCGTGCGTGGGGAAGATGACGCCGGGCCGGTGCGCGAGGATCGGGCGGACGCGCTCGGTGTGGGTGGCGACGAACTGGGCGACCTGGAAGGCGTCGGGCGAGGCCGAGTGGTAGGCGACCAGGGTGTGGTCGAAGCCGCCGTCGTCCAACGCGCGGGCGTACTTGCGCAGATGGTCGACGTCGAAACCGGTACGGCTCGACGCGGCGGGACCCGAGGCCCCGGAGTCGGTGTGGACGGCGCTGATGAACTCGACGGGCATGAGCGAACTCCTAAGACGGGAAGGTCACTTGAGCAGGACGGTGTCCGTGGTCACTTGAGCAGCGAGGTGTCCGCGGACTTGGCCACGTCCACGTTCGGGTCGAGGACCCCGATGCTGTTCATGAGGTCGGCGACCTGCTGGACGGTCGTGTTGACATCCGAGGTGATCGGCAGCACCTGGCTGTAGGCGGCCGAGGCGAGGGTCTTCGCGACCGTGGCATCGGCGCCGTTGCGCTGCTCGATGGCCTTCGCGTACGTGTCCTGGTGGGTACTGGTCCACTTCAGCGCCGTGCTCAGCCGCTGGAGGAAGTCCGAAAGGGCGCTCTTCTTCGCCGAGTTGGCGAGGGCCTTCTCCGAGGCGTTGACGAAGCCGTAGCCGCTGACCCGGCCGTCCCCGCCGTCGACGAGGAGCCTGCCGCCCTGCTCCAGGCCGACGGCCTGGTAGACGCCGAACGTCGCCCAGATCTTGACCTTCCCGGAGGCGAAGGCGGCCTGCGCGTCGGTGGGCAGCAGGTACTGCACCTTGACGTCCTTGTAGTTGAGCCCGTTCTGCTTCAGCACGTTGGCGAGCAGATACTCCGAGATGCTGCCCTTCGCCGAGGACACCACGACCTTCTGGCCCTTGAGGTCCTTCACGCTGTCGATCCCGGAGTCCTTGCGGACGACGATCCCGACGTGCGTGCCGTCGTTCTTGAGAGCGGCGATGTTCTTGATCCTGACCCCGCCGCTGAGCGCCTGGAGGGCGGGCAGATCGGCGGAGAACCCGGTGTCGGCGGCGTCCGCCTGCACGGCCTGGTAGAGCGGGGCCGCGCCCTGGAACTCGGCCCACTTCACCTTGTACTTGGCGCCCTTGAGCGCGTCCGACGCGGCGATGATCGTCTGGAGCGTCTTGGCCTGGTCGCCGATGGTGAGGGTGACCTGCTTGCCGGCGGAGGTGTCCGCCGAGGAGTCGGCGCCGCAGGCGCTCAACGCCAGCAGGGAGGTCAGGCTCAGGGTGGCGGCGGCGATTCTGCGGATCACGAGGGGGTTCCTTCCAGGGTACGGGTCACGCCGAGCCAGTTCAGGAGGCGGGCGCGCAGGGTCACGAACTCGGGGGTGGTCAGGTCGCGGGGGCGGGGCAGGTCGACGGTCACCTCGTGGGCGATGCGGCCCTCGTCCATCACCAGGACCCGGTCGGCGAGCAGCAGCGCCTCCTCCACGTCATGGGTGACCAGGAGGATCGCGCACCCGTGCAGCCGCCACAGCTCGGCGACGAGCGCTTGCACCTTGCCCCGGGTCAGCGCGTCCAGCGCGCCGAACGGCTCGTCCAGCAGCAGGAGTTCGGGCTCCCGGACCAGAGCGCGGGCGAGCGAGACGCGCTGGGCCTGACCGCCGGAGAGCGTCTTGGGCCAGACGGTCGCGCGCTCGGCGATGCCGACCTCGTCGAGCGCCTTGAGGGCGAGCGCCCGGTCCGGACGCCCGGGCAGCCCGAGCACGACATTGCGCCATACCTTCAACCAGGGCAGCAGCCGCGGTGATTGGAAGGCCGCGCTGCGCCGCGCGGGCACGGTCACCTCGCCGCCGATCTCGTCGTCGAGCCCGGCGAGGATCCGCAGCAGCGTCGACTTGCCGCAGCCGCTGTGCCCGAGCAGGGCCACGAACTCGCCCTCACGGATGTCCAGATCGAGGTCGTGCAGGACGGTGTTGCCGTCGAAGGCCCGCGAAAGCCCGCGTATCTCAACGGAGTTGGCCATGTCTACGCCTCACCCTCGAAGTTGGCCCGCCAGGTCAGCAGCCGGCGCGACAGGATCCGTACGGCGAAGTCGCAGGCGAGACCGAGCAGCGCGTACACGACGAGGCACAGAACGATGACGTCCGTACGGAAGTACTGCTGGGCGTTGCTCATCAGATAGCCGAGCCCCGCGTCCGCGTTGACCTGCTCGGCGAAGACCAGCGCCAGCCACGCGGTGGACAGCGCGTACCGCAGGCCCACGAGTGCCCCGGGCAGCGCGCTCGGCAGGATCACGTACTTGATCAGCCCGAGCCGGCCGAGCCCCATCATCCGCGCCGCTTCGACGAGTTGGGAGTCGGTGGAGCGGATACCGCCGTAGATGTTGAAGTACAGCGGATACGTCACCCCGAGCGCCACGAGAGCGATCTTCGGGGTCTCCTCGATGCCGAACCAGACGATGAACAGCGGGATCAGACCCACCCAGGGGATCGCCCGGAACATGCCCATCGAGGAGTCGATGACGTCCTCACCGAGCCGGAACAGCCCCGCCAGCAGCGACAGGGTCAGCGCGACGGCCGCGCCGATGAGGAACCCGATGGCGGCCCGGCGGCCCGACGCGGCGATGGCGTGGGGGAGTTCGCCGTTCTTCGTCAGGTCCACCGCCTGCCGCAGGACGTCGACGGGGGAGGCCAGCACGGACTCGGGTAGCACCCCGGTGGCGGAGGTCAGGAACCAGAGCAGCACGAGGCCGACCGGTCCCGCGGCGCGGCGCAGCGAACGGGGCACGGTGAAACGGCGGTCGACCTTCGCCGTACCGCGGATGGTGACCCGGGTGGACGGTGCGGGCGCGACTTCCTTCTGCTGCGGCAGCACCGCCGCGTCCAGCGGTTTCGTCGTCATGGCCGGTCCCCCTTCGTGGCCGGCCGCGCGGGGTCGGCGGACCAGGCGGACCAGGAACCGGGGAAGAGCGTCGCCTCGAACCCGGCGATCTCCAGCGCCGCGATCTGATGGGCGGCGGTGACCCCGGACCCGCAGTACACGCCGATGCGCGCCGCGTCCCCGGCCCCCCGCTCCTCGAAGCGCTTGCGCAGCAGCTCGGGCGCGAGGAAGGTCCCGTCCGCCGCCAGGTTCTCCCCGGTCGGCGCGGAGACGGCCCCCGGGATGTGCCCCGCACGCGGGTCCACGGGCTCGACCTCACCCCGGTACCGCTCACCGGCGCGGGCGTCCAACAGCAGCCCAGACACGGTGAGTTCGGCGGCCCCGTCGGCATCGGTGACCGGCAGCGCACCAGCGCGGAGTACGACGTCACCCGGCGTCGGAGCGGCGGGAGTGCCGGACTCCAGCGGCAGTCCCGCTGTGCGCCAGGCGCCCAACGCCCCGTCCAGCAGGGTCACTTCGGTGACGCCCGCGTACCGCAGCAGCCACCAGGCGCGGGCGGCGGCCGTGTTGCCCAGGTCGTCGTAGACGACGACGGGCCGGCCGTCGACGATGCCCCAACGGCGGGCGGATTCCTGGAGTCCGGTGAGGTCGGGGAGCGGGTGCCGGCCGCCCTCGGGGCTCGCCGGTGCGGCGAGTTCGGTGTCCAGGTCGACGTAGACCGCGCCGGGGATGTGGCCGTCCGCGTAGTGGTCGCGGCCGTGGGGATCGCCGAGGGCCCAGCGGACGTCGAGCAGCACGGGGGGCCGCTCGGAGCCGAGGAGTTCGGCCAGTTCGGGGACCGTGGTCGTCACGCGGCCGCTCATGTCAACACCTCGGCGATCAGGGGCAGTTCGCGGACTTCGGAGGTCGCCGGTGCCTCGGGGGCCAGCCGGAGCCGTTCGAGGAAGAGGACGACCGTGGCGGCGGCGGTGCGGTGCAGGGCGTCGTTGAGGACGTCGTGCCGGCCGCCGTGGAAGACGACGGTGTGCACGCCCGGGTGGCCGTCGTAGACGCTCAGGGCCCGGTCGAGCGGGCTGACCGTGTCGTCCTCGCCGTGCAGGGCCAGGACCGGGACGCGCACCAGGTCCAGGCGCGGTTCAGGCAGGTCGGGGGTCTCGTCGATGGCACCGCGCCGGAAGGCGGGGTCGTTGGTGAGGCGGCCCTGGTGGGTCGGGCAGGCGGTGCGGGCCGCGGCCTCTTCCTCCCAACTGCCCGCTGTCCAGGCGCCGGTGGTTAGCCCGGCCAGGATCAGCGCGTCGACGCCCGCGGTCTGCTCGGCGGCGAGCTGGAGGGCGTGGAGCGCGCCCGTGTCGGAACCGACCAGTACCTTCGGGCCGGGCAGCGACTCGTCGGCGAGCAGCTTGGCGGCCTGCTCCAGTACGGCGGGGTCGGCGGTCGGGTCGCCGAGGGCCCGGACGCGGTAGGCGTCGAAGCCGAGCCGGCGGCCGAAGCGCTCGTAGACACCGCCGTGTTCGCCCCGCCCGGCCAGCACGATCAACGTGCCGCGGGCGGCGAGGCCTTCGGGTTCGTCCCAGGAGGAGAGGGCGGAAGAGGGCATGGGGTGACAGCTCCCAACGACGGGAAAGTCCCAACAAGGGGAAAGGGGAGGGGAATCGGAGCAAGGGGGAGGAAGAGAGCAGGCCGGAGCCGCCGTCACGTGTCAGTGCGCAGGGCGGACGTGATCAGCGAGAACTCGGGAAGGATGCCGCGGAGAAGCGGTGGGTCAACGACAGCGCGCGCTGCACGCCACGCCGAAGTCGATGACTCGGCGCTGCGTCAGAAGGGCAGCGAAAGCGGTCGTGTGCAGCATGCGCCCATCATGACCGGCCGCGACCGATCGCGTCCAACGATGATTCCGCATCGAAATCGATCAGTTATCGCGATCGATGCGGATCGATACGTGGAACGGCTACCGTCACCGGCATGCCCCAACCTGTCCTCGACATCGTGGCCCTGCGCAGCCTGACCGCGATAGCCGACTGCGGCGGCTTCCATCGCGCGGCCCGGGCCCTCGCCCTGAGCCAGTCCGCGGTCAGCCAGCATGTGCGCAGGCTGGAGAAGACGCTGGGCCGGCCGGTCGTCGAGCGGGAGGGGCGGGGCACCCGGTTCACACCGGAGGGGCGGCTGCTCCTGGAACAGGCCCGCCGCATCCTCGCCGTGCACGACGAGGCCGTACGCACGCTGCTCGACGTGGACGGCGACACCGTCACGATCGGCTCCACCGAACACGCGGCCGACCAGTTCCTGCCACGGCTGACGGCGGCCGTCCAGGAGGTGCGGCCCGGCTGCCGGGTCCGCTTCCGCATCGACCGCTCGGCCCGCCTCGTCGAGGCGGTGGAACGCGGGAGCGTCGACGTCGCGGTGTACGTCACCGAGGCCGCCGCCACCGAGGGCACGCCGGTCGGCGGCCTCCCGCTCACCTGGCACGCCACCCCCGGCTGGCAGCCACCGGCCGCGCCCGCACCCGTCCCGCTGGTCGCCATCGAGGACCCGTGCGCGATCCGCCGCCGCGCGATCTCGACCCTCGCCGCGCATGGCGTACCGGCGTCGGTCGTCGGCGACGCGGGCTATCTCGCCGGGGTCCTCGACATCGCCCGCACGGGGCAGGGCGTCGCGCTGCTCGCGGCGGTCGGTTCGGCTCCGGACGGCCTGACCCCGTACGACGGCCTGCCCTCCGTCACGCCCATCCCCATGAGCGCGCTGGCCCGTCCGGGCGCCGATCCGGCGACGGTGGAGGCGGCGTTCGCGGCGGTGCGGGATCTGCTGCGCTGAGCTGCCGGACGGGCATTAACCCTGGGGATCGTCCAACATCCGCACCAGGACGCCCCGTTGGAGCGGGAGCACCTCCGTGTGGAGATCACGCCCCTTCCGCGTGAGCGCGACCCACACCCCGCGCCGGTCCTCGACGCAGACGGAGCGTTCCACGAGGCCGTCCTTCTCCAGCCGTCCGATGAGACGGGAGAGGGCGCTCTGGCTGAGATGGACCCGTCCGACCAGGTTCTGCACCCGGCACTGGTCGCCCTCCCGGGGTGCCTCGGACGCGAGCATGTCGAGCACCTCGAAGTCGCTCGCGCCCAGGCCGTGCGGGTGCAGTACGCGGTCGATCTCGCACATCGTGCGCGCGTGCACGGACAGGATGTCCCGCCACTGTTCCTCTAGCTGCCGGGCACCGGCCGACTTCACTGCCATACCCGCACGGTAACACCGATCCGGCCATTTATTGAGCGCGCAACTAGTGCACGCGCAAGTAGCTGGGGTGTCACGGCACAGGTACCGATCGGCCGGCCGTCGGTGTGCGTCAGGCGGTCGGGTCCTGGGTGAGCCCGACGAAGTTGCCGTCCGCGTCCTTGACGAACGCGATGAGCTTGCCGCCGCCGACGTCCTGGACGTCCTGGACCAGCTCGGCCCCCGCCTCCACCAGGGCCGCGAGCCGCGTCCGGATGTCGTCCACGGTCCAGTAGGGCACCGGCCCGGTCATGCCCTTGGCGTGCCCGTTCGGGTCCAGGCCGACGTCCTGCCCGGCGGCCTTGTATCCGACGTAGTACGGCTCGTCCGCGTACGGCTCGACCCCCAGCAGGGCACCGAACAGGGCCTTCGCGCCGTCCAGGTCCTTGACGGGGTAGATGATCGTGTTCAGTCCGTCGGTCATGACGAGCTCCTCCGTGAAGCGTGGTCCGACGGATTTCGCCGGTGAGTTCAGGCTAGGGCGGGGGAGGGGGCGGTGGCTTCTTCAATCCTGACCGGGTGGCACCATCGAACGCGACAGGGAAAGTGAACATGAGAGGGACCGTGGCCGGCAGCCGTGCGTCGTGGTGGTTCTGGACGTACGTGGTGGCGTCGTTCCTCATCGGAGCCGCCGTGATCGTGACGGCCCTGCTGGATCATGAGCCATGGTGGTCCCTGTTGCCGCACCTGCTGCTCGCGCTGCTCATGGTCGCCTTCGCCCTTTACCTCTTCGTGGCAGTCGGCCCCCGCCGCCGTCGACAGCGAGTGAAGAAGCGCAGCCTGCCGCCGCTGTAGGCCGCTGTCGGCGTACCGACACCGGGCCACGCGTGTCCCTCCTACAACCTTCCGCCCAAAAGGAGTGTCCAACTCCCGCCTGGTGCCTTTCACTTGCCGGGCTTTCTGCTGTCTCAACTGGGGGATGTCATGAGTTCAGTCTCCGTCGGGCGTCAACTGCGTCGCGGAGCGTGTGCCGGGGCCGTGGGGGCGCTGGTCGTCGCCGGTCTCGGAAGCGGGGCCGCCTTCGCCGACGACGAGCCGCAGACCGACCAACTGTGGATCCAGGCGCCGTACGACCAGACGGTCGTCGTCGCTCCGGACGCCGGTACGGCGCAGTACCGGACGCTGGCGCTCGGTCTTTACCACGACAACGACAACTTCACGGTGACGGACGGACACCTGACCGTCGACGTCTCCGGGCTCGCCGGGGTCGCCGAGGTGGCCTGGCCCGACAACTGCACGCCGAACGGCGCGGGCACCGTCGCGGTGTGCGACACCGGGGACGTGCCCACGCGCTACAGCGCGCAGGTGCAGCTGAAGGTGCGGGCCGTCGCCGGCGCCGCTCTGGGAGCGCAGGGCACGATCGACTACTCCGCCGAGGCCACCGGCGGACCCGACGGCACACTCACCGCTCCGGAGGGCTTTGAGACCCCCGTCACCGTCCGCTCCGGCCCCGACCTCGGCACCGCCGCCCCGCAGGACACGACCGGCGTCGCACCCGGCACCGACCTCACCGTGCCGTTCGCCATCACCAACACCGGCAACGAGACCGCCCACGGCTTCACCGTGCAGATGTACGCGACGTACGGCCTCGACGTCGTCACCCGCTACCCGCAGTGCACCTACACCGAGCCGGACGCCGGCGGCACATACATGCCCATGACCCACGCGACCTGCACCTTCGACACCGACATCGCACCCGGCGCCACCGTGGAACTGCCCGCGCCGCTGCTGCTCACCGTCAACGATCACGCGCTCTTCGACCGGTTCGACTACGACGTCGAGCCCGTCGACGGCATCACCGACCTCGACAGCTCGGACAACGGCCGCGCCTGGAGCATCGAGGCCGACAACACCGCCGACTTCGCCGCGCACGGCACCGAGGTGAGCGGCGCGGCCGGCGACACCGTCACCACCGCCATCCGGTTCACCAACGACGGCCCGGCCTGGGTCGGCAACGTCGGCTCCGGCGACCCGGTCGCCGTGGTCGACTACTACCTCCCCGAGGGCACCACCGCCACGACCGTGCCCGAACACTGCAGCGGTGCCCATACGGCGGGCGACGACTCGACCATCGGCCACTTCGCCTGCTCCCTGCCGATCTGGGCCAAGCCCGGCATGGACGTCAGCTACCCGTTCCAACTGCGCATCGACCGGGTCGTCCCCGACGCGACCGGCCACGTCATCGTCCACCCCCACGCCGACAAGCCCACCGTCTTCGACCCGAACAGCGCGAACAACACGGCTGACGTGATCGTCAACCCGTCCGCCTGACCGCGAGGAGGGGAGGGGGTGAGCCCACAGCTCGCCCCCTCAACTCCCGGCGCGCACCGAGCTGTTGCTCAACTCCCCGCGACAGCCCGTCCGTTCACGTCGACTCCCGCTTCACCAACTCCGTCGGCAGTATCACCGCCGCCGTGTCCTCGCCCCCGATCTGCGCCAGCAGCACCCGCACCATCTCCGCACTGATCCGGTCGAACGGCTGCCGCATCGTGGTGAGTTCGGGGCTGGACGCCAGCGCGGCGGGGGAGTCGTCGAAACCGCCGACCGCCACGTCCTCCGGTACCCGCCGCCCGGCCCGTTCCAGCGTGGTCAGCACGCCCCGTGCCATCAGGTCCGAGGCGACGAACACGGCGTCCAGGTCCGGGACTTGGGCGAGCAGTCGCTCGGCGCCCTTCTCGCCGCTGAGCCGGCTGTAGTCGCCGGAGACGACGAGGCGCTCGTCCACCTCGATGCCCGCGTCGGCGAGCACCTCCTTGTAACCGGCGAGGCGCTCGACACCACCCGGCGTGTCCAGCGGCCCGGTGACCGTGCCGATGCGCCGGCGGCCGAGGGAGAGCAGGTGCCGGGTCATGTCACGGGCGCCGTCCCGGTCGTCGGCGGCGACATAGCTGATCTTGGAACCGAGCCCGATCGGCTTGCCGCACGCGACCAGCGGTACGCCCGCCTCGCTCAGCTCCTCCGCCACCGGGTTCCCGGAGTGGCTGGAGACCAGCAGCACCCCGTCGACGTGCCCGGAGGTGATGTACCGCGTGATGCGGCGCCGCTCGTCCTCGGTACCGGCCAGCATCAGCAGCAGCGGGATGTCGTGCGCGGCCAGCGCCTGCGTGCAGCCGCGCAGCAGGATGTTGAAGTTGGGGTCCTCGAAGAACTTCTCCTGCGGTTCCGTCAGCAGGAAACCGACCGAGTCCGAGCGCCCGGTGATCAGTGAACGGGCGTGCCGGTTCACGACGTAACCCGTCTTGCGGATGGCCGCGTTGACGGCCTCCTGCGCGGCCGGGCTCACATAGTGCCCGCCGTTGAGGACCCGCGACACCGTGCCCCGCGAGACGCCGGCCTCGCGCGCCACGTCATGGATCGTCGGCGGCCTGCGCCGACCCCCCGTATTGCTCATGGTCAAGACTCTACGGCTCCGGAGGCCGAGGCCAGAAGCGCCATGCTGGGAGCGTTCACAGCAGAGAAACGTCAGGGACACTTGTCACCGGTCACGGGCGTGCGATTATGTTGGGGCCGCGCCCCCAGGCGTGCTGTGTGCACGTTCCCAAATGATCGGCTACGGGAGAGATCCATGCCGGCGACCACCCCCAAGGGCCTCACCAGGCTCGCCTTCGGTGGGGACTACAACCCCGAGCAGTGGCCGGAGAGCGTCTGGCAGGAGGACGTCCGGCTGATGCGCGAGGCCGGCGTCACGATGGTGAGCGTCGGGATCTTCTCCTGGGCACTGCTGGAGCCCGAGCAGGGTGTGTACGACTTCGGCTGGCTGGACCGGATCATCGGCCTGCTGCACGAGAACGGCATCCGCGTCGACCTCGGGACGCCCACGGTCTCGCCGCCCGCCTGGTTCTACCGCGCGCACCCCGAGGCCCTGCCCGTCACCGCCGGCGGCACCCGCTACGAGTTCGGCTCACGCGGCGCGATCTGCCACAGCAACGCCGACTACCGCGCCGCCGCCGCGAACATCACCACCCGACTCGCCGAGCGCTACGGCGACCACCCGGCCCTCGCGCTGTGGCACGTCTTCAACGAGTACGGCGTCCCCGTCTCCGCCTGCTACTGCGACTCCTGCGCCGCCCACTTCCGCCGCTGGCTGACCACGACGTACGAGAGCGTCGATGGGGTCAACGAGGCCTGGGGCACCGCCTTTTGGGGTCAGCGCTACGGGGACCTCGGTCAGATCAACCCGCCGCGCCTCACCCCGACCGCCGTCAACCCGGCCCAGTCGCTGGACTACACGCGCTTCGCCGACGCCACGATGCGTGAGAACTTCGTCGCCGAACGGGACATCCTGCACCGCCTCGCGCCCGGCATCCCGGTCACCACCAACTTCATGGCCGCCCTCAGCCAGTGCGAGTCCGTCGACTACTGGGCCTGGGGCCGCGAGGTCGACCTCGTCACCAACGACCACTACCTGATCACCGACGGCCGGCGCACCCACGTCAACCTTGCGATGGCCGCCGACCTGACCCGTTCGGTGGCGGGCGGTGCCCCGTGGCTGCTCCTGGAGCACTCCACCTCGGGCGTCAACTGGCAGCCCCGCAACCCCGCCAAGGCCCCCGGCCAGATGGCCCGCAACGCCCTCTCCCACGTGGCGCGCGGCTCGGACGGCGCGATGTTCTTCCAGTGGCGCCAGTCCCGGCGCGGCGCCGAGAAGTTCCACTCCGCGATGCTCCCGCACGGCGGCACCGAGACCCGCGTCTGGCGCGAGGTAGTCCAACTCGGCGACTCCGTAGAGGAGTTGAGCCAGATACGCTCCACCCGCACGCAGGCCGACGTGGCCGTCGTATGGGACTGGCACTCGTGGTGGGCGCAGAAACTGGCGTGGCGCCCCAGCGAGGACCACGACGCCCGCGAGCGCGCCGACGCGTTCTACGAGGCGCTCTACGACCGTCACCTCACGGTCGACTTCGCCCACCCGGAAGCCGACTTGTCGGCCTATCCCCTTGTCGTCGTACCGGCCCTGTACCTGATGACGGAGGCGGCCGGGCGGAACCTCCAGCGGTACGTCGAGAACGGCGGCACCCTCGTCGTCTCCTACTTCTCCGGCATCGTCGACGAGCACGACGCCGTCCACGAGGGCGCCTACCCCGGCGCGCTGCGGGACGTACTCGGCCTGACGGTCGAGGAGTTCTCGCCGTTGCTGGCGGGCCGGCAGGTGCGGATCACCGGTCCCGACGGCTCCGAACTCACCGGCGACGTCTGGACCGAGTTCGTCGTCCCGAACGGCGCCGAGACCGTGTGGACGTACGCCGAAGGCCTCACCGCCGACCACCCGGCCGTCACCCGGCACCGCCTGGGCGAGGGCACCGCCTGGTACGTGTCGACCCGTCTCGACGCCCATGGCCTGGACGCCCTGCTCGGCTGGGCGGCCGACGACGCCCGGATCCCGCCGCGCGCCGACCTGCCGTACGACGTCGAAGTCGTGCGCAGGGAAGGCGAGTCGGGCAGCTACCTCTTCGCGATCAACCACAGCGCCTCGGACGTCAAGGTGCCGCTGGGTGCCGACGGCACCGAGCTGCTGACCGGCGAACGCGCCGCGGGCGGCCTCGCGGTCCCCGCCGGAGCCGTCCGGGTCGTCCGGCTCGACGGCTGAGCAGACTCCCCTCCGCCCGCGCGAGCCGCGAGCCGCGGGTGGAGGGGGACGTCATCCTGCCGGGCGTGCGGTCTTCCGCGCGTGCGGTTGTGTTCGGCTACGGCGGTGTGGTTCGGCCGTCACCGGCCCCGGGAACCGGAGCCCGGTCCCATCGGTTGGGTCGCGCCCCGCACGTTGCCTCACGCCCCTGGGCCGATCGGCCCTCTCGAACAGGACCGTTCGGTCCCGGACAAGGGTCCCCGAGTCCGGGACGCGGCGGTCCGTGCTGCGGGAGAGTGGGAGGACGCGGCAAGCGGCGCGCAGAACGGAGGGTCACGAAATGCTGAGGACTCCGGTGGGTCAGCGACGATTGGACATCCTGGAGTGGCTGAGAGATCCGGCCGCCCATTTCCCGCCACATCGGTATCTCGCCGAGGCCGGGGTCGGCTCGGAGGCGGTGGCGGCCAAACTGGGCGTGCCCCGCCAGGTGGCCGAAACCCACCTTGAACTCCTCGCGTCCATGGGCCTGTTGCGCACCCGGCGGATCCGGCTGCGCACCTACTACCGGCGTGACGAGGTCCGTATCGCCGAGGTGGCCCGGATGTTCGAGAAGGGCTGGTAGCCGGACCGGCAGGCCGGGCATCACGCCGTGTCCTGCTCGGCGTCCGCTCCCTCCGGTGTCTCCGGCTCCGTGCGGAAGGCCGCGTCCGGGTGTCCGAACCGCTCGCACAGCAGCCTGCCCACCAGCGCGCCGCCGTAGAGCACGAAGCCCACGCCGACCAGCCAGGACTCCACCACCAGGACCGTGCCGACCGGGCCGTAGCTCACCGCGTTCGTGACCAGCAGCGGGGTGAACACCAGGTACGAGAACCAGCGCAGGCCGACCAGGCCCGCCATCGTGGCGAGCGCGCCCGGGAGCAGATAGCGCCAGGGGACCCGGCGGTCCAGCAGGAAGTGCGGGCCCCACCAGAAGAACAGCAGACCGGCCGCCATGCTGAGCAGGATGCGGGGCGTGCCCTCCAGGACGTTGCGGGTCTGCACCTGCGCGTACAGGTAGCCCATCAGCATGACCAGCCAGATCAGTTGGCGCCAGATGCGGTTCCACGGGGCTCCGGCCGGGAGCCACACGTGCTCGTAGCCGCTCTGCACACTCGACGCGAAGGACAGGCCGAACAGCGCGAGCAGCGCCACGCTCCACGCGCTGGTCGCGCCGATGACCTTGCGGGGCGGGGTGAAGACGTCGGTGAGCGCGCGGGCGGACCGGCCGGACAGGTCCATGCCGTCCACCAGCCACAGCGCGAACCCGCCGTGCCCGAGCGGATCGGCCGCGGCCACCACGATCAGCAGGGGCGCCAGGGTGACCAGGGCGAGCGTGGCGAACCCCATCGCCCGGTGCAGGAGCTCCAACTCCCGCCCGCGCCGGTTGAGTTCGGCGAGTCCGAGGCGCTGCCACACGGCACGCACCCGATTCACCGCGCAGGTCCCGCGGGGTGGGTGGCCGACCGTGACATGAGGGCCCCCTTCTCGCCGAGCGGCAGCGCGATCCGGGTCACCAGGAATACGCTCGGCAAACGTGACCGGCTGACGCGATGACCGGGAAGAACAGCAAGCGTACGCGCGCCGACCCGAACCGTGGAGGCTTTCATGGACCGCCCCGAGGCACTGCTCGCCCGCCGCTACGTCGCGATCGGCGGACGTGGCCCGGAGGACGTGGTCGCCGACGCCCGCGGCCGGGTGCTGGCCGGCGTCGAGGACGGCCGCATCCTCCGCCTCGACGGACTGCTCGACCCCGAGGCGGTCCGCGTGGAGACCCTCGCCGACACCGGCGGCAGGCCGCTCGGCCTCGAACTCCTCCCGGACAACGGCCTGTTGGTGTGCGACGCGGAGCGCGGACTGCTGCGGATCGACCTCTGGGACGGCACTGTGCGCGTCCTCGCCGACGCGGTGGCGGGGGAGCCGCTGCGGTTCTGCAGCAACGTGGTCGCCCTGTCCGACGGCAGCGTGTACTTCACCGTCTCCAGCCGCCGCTATCCGCTCCACCAGTGGCTCGGCGACATCGTCGAGCACACCGGCACAGGACGGCTGGTGCGCCTCGCGCCCGACAGCGGCACCCCCGAAGTCCTCCTGGAGGGGCTGCAGTTCGCCAACGGCCTTGCCTCCAGCGCCGACGAGTCCTTCCTGGTGATCGCCGAGACCGGCGCCCGCCGCCTCACCCGCTACCGGCTCACCGGTCAGCAGGCGGGTCGTAGTGAACCCTTCGTCGAGGATCTCCCCGGCATGCCCGACAACATCTGGCGCGCGGGCCCCGAAGGACCGCTCTGGGTGGCACTGGCCGGACCCCGCGTGCCTCCGCTCGACCTCCTCCACCGCGCCCCGGACGCCGTACGGCACACCGCCGCGCGGATCGCCGTACGCGCGCCCTACCGCCCCACGGGCATGATCGGGGCCCTCGCGGTCGACGACGAGGGCCATGTCGTCCACCATCTCGCCGCGCGCGGCTCGTCCTTCCGCATGGTCACCGGCGTCTGTGAGGCGGCCGGTCACCTCGTGCTGGGCAGCCTGCGCGAACGCGGTGTCGCGCTGTGCGAGCCGCCCGCCCCGAAGTGACCCCGGCACGCCCCCGGCGTTACCCTGATGCCCGGCCGCGATCACCTCTCGCGGCGCGGCGGTGGGGCCCGCCGTACCCGAACCGCGGCAGAGGTGCCGCCAACGGTCCCTACTTGTAGAGGCGTGCGCCCACAGGGCCCCCGACGAGTAGGAGACGTACGGCCATGACAGCTCCCGAAGCCGAGAGCCTGCGTGCCCGGACCGAGGCACCGCGCCCGTCCGTCTGGCGCGGTCAGGGGCCCGTCGTCGCGGTGGTCGCGCTCGGCGGCGCGATCGGGGCCGTGGCCCGGTACGCGGCCTCGCTCTGGTGGCCCGCGCAGAGCGGCGGGTTTCCCTGGACGACGTTCTGGGTCAATGTGGTGGGCTGCGCCATCATCGGCGTGTTCATGGTGGTGATCACCGACGTGTGGGCCGCCCACAGGCTGGTACGGCCGTTCTTCGGCACCGGTGTGCTCGGTGGCTTCACCACCTTCTCGACGTACGCCGTCGACATCCAGAAGCTGGTCGACGCGGGCCATCCCCGCACCGCGCTGGCCTACCTCGCCGCGACCCTGTTCGCGGCCCTCACGGCCGTCTGGCTCGCGGTGGCGGCGGCCCGGCGGGTCCTGAAGTGGAGGCACCGATGACCAGGCTGACCGGCAGCGCCCTGCGCGTGACCGTCTTCATCGGCGAGAACGACACCTGGCACCACAAGCCCGTGTACGCGGAGATCGTGCACCGCGCCCACAAGGCCGGGCTGGCCGGTGCCAGCGTCTTCCGGGGCATCGAGGGCTTCGGCGCCTCCTCCCTGATCCACACCTCACGGCTGCTGTCGCTGAGCGAGGACCTGCCTGTGGCGATCGTGATCGTGGACACCGAGGAGCGCGTCCGGGCGTTCCTGCCCCAGCTCGACGAACTCGTCACCGAGGGGCTCGTGATCCTCGACGACTGCGAAGTCATCCGGTATGTGGGCCGCGCGGACGACTCCGGCGAAACGGACGCGAAGGGTAAGAGGTCGTTGTGAACTGGGTGTTGGTCGTCGCGGGAGCCATGGTCGGTGCGCCGCTCCGGTACCTCACCGACCGCGCGGTACAGACCGGACACGACTCCGTCTTCCCCTGGGGCACCTTCGCGGTGAACGTCACCGGCTGTCTGATTCTCGGCGTGCTGACCGGTGCGGTGTCCGCCGGTGCCGCCGGTTCGCATCTCCAACTCCTCGTCGGGACAGGGCTTTGCGGGGCCCTGACGACGTACTCGACCTTCTCGTACGAGACACTGCGGCTGACCGAGACAGGGGCGGGGCTCTACGCTGCCGCCAACGTCGTCGGCAGCGTGATGGCGGGCCTCGGTGCGGCATTTGTCGGGGTGTCGATCGCGCAGGCCCTGTGGGCGTAAGAGGTCGGGCGGCTCCCGTGCCCGAGCAGGACCGCTCCCAGCGCTATTGTCTACAGCACTGTCGACCAACTCCCAAGAACTGGATCTCATGAGCGTCATCAGCGTCGGTCAGGCCGCCGTCCTCGGAGTCGTCGAGGGGGTGACCGAGTTCCTTCCGGTCTCCTCGACCGGCCATCTGAAGATCGTCGAGGGGCTGATGAACATCCCCGTGGACGACGATTCCGTCGTCGCGTTCTCGGCCGTCATCCAGGTCGGCGCCATCGCCGCCGTGCTCCTGTACTTCTTCAAGGACATCGTGCGGATCGTCACCGCGTGGGGCCGTGGCCTGCGCAACCGCGAGGAGCGCTATCACCACGACTACAAGTTCGCCTGGTGGGTGATCTACGCGACCATCCCGATCGTGATCGTGGGCCTGGCCGCGAAGCCGCTCATCGACGGGCCGCTCGGTTCGCTGTGGGTGGTGGCCGCCTCGCTGATCGTCGGCAGTGGTGTGATGTGGGCGGCGGACCAGATGGGCCGGCACAAGCGCGGTGAGGACGACGTCACGTTCAAGGACGCGATGCTGGTGGGCAGTTCGCAGATCCTCGCGCTGCTCTTCCCCGGCTTCTCGCGCTCCGGCGCCACCATGTCCACCGGTCTCATCCTCGACCTGGACCGCGTCGCCGCGACCCGGCTCTCCTTCTTCCTCGGCATTCCCGCACTGACCGGCGCAGGCATCTACGAGCTGAAGGACGCCCTCGGGGCGGGCGTCGGCGCCGCCCCGCTGGCCGTCGGCACGATCGTGTCCTTCGTGGTGGCCTACGCCTCCATCGCCTGGCTGCTGAAGTTCGTCGCGAAGCACTCCTTCAACGCGTTCGTGATCTACCGGATCGTCATCGGCCTGCTGCTGTTCGGGCTGCTCGGCACGGGTGTGCTCAACAGCTGACAGTCGCCGACATCGAGCGGACGATCATCGCAGCGGGCGTGAAGCCGGATTTTCAGGCTTCACGCCCGCTGATTTTTTCTTTTCCGATCGCTTGACAGCACTGTCCCGTCACCCGCAGGATCACGTCCGTGAACCTGTCAGACAGCCAGACAGGTGGAGTCGGGCCGCGGCGCGTCAGCGCCATGGAAGCGGTGCTTGTCCACCTCCGCGGCGCCATCGAGCGCGGCGACTACGCCATCGGCGACAAGCTCCCCTCCGAGGCGGAGCTGTGCCGCACCCTGGAGATCAGCAGGCCGGTACTGCGGGAGGCCCTTCGCGCCCTGCAGACCATGGGGCTGACCGTCTCCAAGACCGGCAAGGGCACCTTCGTGGTGGCCAACGCCGTGGAGGACCCCACCTTCGGCGACTACGCGGCCAGCGACCTGCTGGAAGTGCGCCGCCACGTCGAGATCCCGGTCGCCGGATACGCGGCACTGCGCCGCACCCCGGAGAACCTGGACCACCTGGCCCACCTCCTGGACCGCATGGAACGGGAGACCGACACCACCGCGTGGGTCGCGATGGACACCCTCTTCCACCTCGCCGTGGCGGAGGCCGCCCAGAACCCGGTGTTCCGCCGGGTCATCGAGGAGATCCGCGACGCGCTGGCCCGCCAGTCCGCGTTCCTCAACGAACTCGGCGGCCGGCGTGAGCAGTCCAACCGCGAGCACCGGGCGATCGTCGAGGCGCTGATCGACGGCAGCGAGCCGGACGCCGTCGAGGCCATGTCCCACCACCTCGACCGGGTCGAGACGACCCTCACCGACATCGTGCGCCCCGCGCGCACGAACACCCCCACGGAAGGCGGACCCGAGGCGTGAGCGAGCAGTCCCTGCACGACGGCGTGCAGAAACGATCCGGCCATGTCGATGCCGGAGACGCCGGCTACAGCAAGTCCCTGAAGTCCCGGCACGTCAACATGATCGCCATCGGCGGCGCGATCGGCACCGGCCTCTTCCTCGGCGCCGGCGGCCGCCTCGCCGACGCCGGCCCCTCGCTGTTCATCGCGTACGCGGTCTGCGGACTCTTCGCCTTCCTCGTCGTCCGCGCCCTGGGCGAACTCGTCCTGTACCGGCCCTCGTCCGGCGCCTTCGTGTCGTACGCCCGGGAGTTCCTCGGCGAGAAGGGCGCGTACATAGCGGGCTGGATGTACTTCCTCAACTGGGCCACCACCGGCATCGCGGACATCACCGCCGTCGCCGTCTACACCCACTACTGGAGCATGTTCTCCGACATCCCCCAGTGGGTGATCGCCCTGATCGCCCTGGCCGTGGTCCTCACGGTCAACCTGATCTCGGTGAAGATGTTCGGCGAGCTGGAGTTCTGGTTCGCGATCATCAAGGTCAGCGCGCTCGTCGTCTTCATGCTCATCGGCATCTTCCTGCTGGTCACCCAACGCCAGGTCGACGGCACGACCCCCGGCCCGTCCCTGATCACCGACAACGGCGGCATCTTCCCCAACGGTCTGCTGCCCATGCTGCTGATCATCCAGGGCGTCGTCTTCGCCTACGCCTCCGTCGAGCTGGTCGGCGTCGCCGCCGGCGAGACCGAGAACCCCGAGAAGATCATGCCGAAGGCCATCAACTCGATCATGTGGCGCGTCGGCCTCTTCTACGTCGGCTCGGTCGTCCTGCTGTCGATGCTGCTGCCGTGGAACAAGTACAGCGCGGGCCAGAGTCCCTTCGTGACCGTGCTGTCGAACATCGGCATCCCGGCGGCCGGCGGCGTCATGAACCTCGTCGTCCTCACCGCGGCCATGTCCTCGCTCAACTCCGGCCTGTACTCCACCGGCCGCATCCTCCGCTCCATGGCGATGTCCGGCTCGGCCCCCAAGTTCACCTCGGTCATGAGCCGCAGCCAGGTCCCCTACGGCGGCATCCTGCTCACCAGCGGCATCTGCGTCCTCGGCGTCGGCCTCAACTTCGTGGTCCCGGCGGACGCGTTCGAGATCGTCCTCAACTTCGCGGCGATCGGCATCCTCTCCACCTGGGGCATGATCATGCTCTGTCACTTCCTCTTCTGGCAGAAGACCCAGAAGGGCGAACTGACCCGCCCCAGCTACCGGTTGCCGGGCTCTCCCTGGACCGAACTCGTGACGCTGGTCTTCCTCGCCTCCGTCCTGGTCCTCATGTACGCCGACGGCGGCGCCGGACGCACCACCGTGCTCTGTCTCCCGCTGATCGCCGCCGCGCTCGTCGCCGGATGGTTCGCCGTCCGCCGCCGCGTGGCCAGCACGTCCTCCACCGCACCCGACGCGTGAGACCCACGTCGTCCTGACCCCGACAGGCAGAGATGTACAGCAGTTCCCTCGCGGACCCACCCCTCATCCGTGAACCCCTCCACGCACCCGTCGCCCACCTCATACGCGGCGGAATGATCGAGGGCATCCACTACGGCTCGGTCGTCGTCCTCGATGCCGACGGCCAGGTCCAGCTCCAGATCGGCGACATCGAGGCGGCGTTCTATCCGCGCTCGGCGATCAAGCCCGTACAGGCCGTCGCCATGGTGCGGGCCGGGTTGCCGCTCGACGGCGAGCTGCTCTCGCTCGCCGCGGCCAGTCACTCCGGCGAGGAACGCCACCTCGCCGGGGCCCGGCGGATCCTCGAACTCGCCGGGCTGACGGAGTCCGATCTGCGCAACGTTCCCGACCTTCCGTTCGACCCGGTCGTGCGGGATGTCTGGGTACGCGAGGGACGGCCGCCGTCGCGGCTCGCCCAGAACTGTTCCGGGAAGCATGCGGCGATGTTGTATGTGTCGAAGCTCAATGGCTGGTCGCTCGATGACTATCTCGACCCTGCCCATCCGTTGCAGCAGGCGATCGCGGAGATCGTCGAGGATCTCACCGGGCAGCAGATTGCCCGGGTGAGCGTCGACGGGTGTGGGGCTCCCTTGTTCTCCATCTCCCTGCATGGGCTTGCCCGTGCTGTTGCTCGGATCACTACGGCTGCGCCTGGGACGCCTGAGGCACGCGTTGCTGATGCGATGCGTGAGTATGCGGAGATGGCGTCCGGGGCGGGGCGGGATGTCGCCGCGTTGATGCGGGCCGTTCCCGGGGTGTTGGCCAAGGACGGGTTCGAAGGTGTTCAGGTTGCCGCGTTGCCTGATGGGCGGGCTGTTGCCGTGAAGATCTCGGACGGGGCCAATCGGGCGCGGGTGCCTGTGGCTGCCGCCGGGCTTGTTCGGGCCGGCGTTGATGCTGGGCTGCTTGGTGAGTTTGCGGGGGAGGCGTTGCTTGGGGGTGGGGAGCCGGTGGGTTGTGTTCGGCCTGTGCGGGCCTTGGACCCGGTGTTGCCGTTTTCTGCGTGTGCCTAGATCTGTTGTGGGGATCTGCGGGCCGGATGTGGCTGGTCGCGCAGTTCCCCGCGCCCCTAAAAGCCAAAAGCAGGGGCGCTTGTCCTCGACCTCTTTTGAAAGTGAAGCCGATGACCGTTGCTGTTCGTCGCGAACATGATCTGCTCGGGGATCGGGATGTGCCCGGCGATGCCTACTGGGGTGTTCACACCCTGCGGGCCACGGAGAACTTCCCGATCACCGGGACGCCGATCTCCATCTATCCGCACTTGATCGATGCTCTTGCTTCCGTCAAGGAGGCTGCCGCTCTCGCCAATGAGGAGCTCGGGCTGTTGGCGCCCGAGAAGGCCGCCGCGATTGTCGCCGCCTGCCGGGAGATCCGGGACGGGAAGCTGCACGACCAGTTCGTGGTGGACGTGGTGCAGGGCGGGGCCGGTACCTCGACCAACATGAACGCCAACGAGGTTGTCGCGAACCGGGCGTTGGAGTTGCTGGGACATGGCAAGGGTGAGTACGCGTACCTGCATCCGAACGAGGACGTCAACCTCGGGCAGTCGACCAATGACGTGTATCCGACCGCCGTCAAGATAGCGACCGTCTTCGCCGTGCAGGGGCTGCTCAAGGCGATGGCTGTACTTCAAGACTCCTTTGCCCGTAAGGCTGTTGAGTTCCGTGACGTGCTCAAGATGGGCCGTACACAGTTGCAGGACGCGGTGCCGATGACGCTCGGTCAAGAGTTCTCGGCGTATGCGGTCATGATTGACGAGGATCGTCAACGTCTTGACGAGGCCGTCCAGTTGATCCATGAGATCAACCTGGGGGCCACGGCCATCGGGACCGGACTCAATGCGCCCGCGGGGTATGCGGAGTCGGCTCGGCGGCATCTCTCGGAGATCACCGGGCTGCCGTTGGTGACGGCGGCCAATCTGGTCGAAGCCACGCAGGACTGTGGGGCGTTCGTCCAGATGTCGGGTGTGCTGAAGCGGGTCGCGGTCAAGCTCTCCAAGAGCTGCAACGATCTGCGGCTGCTGTCCTCGGGTCCGCGCGCGGGGCTCGGGGAGATCAACCTGCCGCCGGTGCAGGCCGGTTCGAGCATCATGCCCGGCAAGGTCAACCCGGTGATTCCCGAGGTCGTCAACCAGGTCGCCTTCGAGGCGATCGGCAACGACGTCACCATCACGATGGCCGCCGAGGCCGGACAGCTCCAGCTCAACGCCTTCGAGCCGATCATCCTGCACTCGCTGTCGGAGAGCATCACGCATCTGCGCGCCGCCTGCCTCACGCTCGCCGAGCGCTGCGTGGACGGCATCACCGCCAACACGGAGGCGTTGCGCGCGAGCGTGGAGAACTCCATCGGCCTGGTGACCGCGCTGAACCCGCACATCGGGTACACGGCAGCCACCGACATCGCGAAAGAGGCCCTCGCCACCGGCCGGGGCGTGGCCGAACTCGTCCTGGAAAAGGGCCTGTTGCCCGCCGAGACGCTCGCCGCCCTGCTGCGGCCCGAGGTCCTGGCCGGCACCGGCCCCGTAGCTGTCTGATCCGCCCACGCGCACCAGGACCGGCCCGGAGGCACAATGGTGATCATGTCCCCATCGATGGCTTTCCAGCCGGTCCTGGAGCGCATCGCCGGTGAGATCGAGCGGATGCCAGGTCGTGGCCAGGCCGCCGACTACATCCCGGCGCTCGCGGCCTGCGATCCGCGCCGCTTCGGCATGGCCGTCGCGGAGCTGGACGGCACGGTGTACGGGGTGGGGGACTGGCGGCAGCCGTTCTCCACGCAGTCCATCACCAAGGTCTTCACCCTCGCCCTCGACCTGGCCCGCGAGGGCGACGAACTCTGGGAGCACGTGGGCCGCGAGCCCTCCGGCAACCCCTTCAACTCCCTTGTCCAGCTGGAGTACGAGAGCGGCATCCCGCGCAACCCGTTCATCAACGCGGGCGCGCTCGTCGTCACCGACCGGCTCCAGACCCGTACCGGAGACGCGGCCGGCGAACTGCTCGCCTTCCTGCGCACGGAGAGCGGCAACCCGTCCCTCGGCTTCGACAAGGAGGTCGCCGCCTCCGAGTCCGCGAACGGCGACCGCAACGCGGCCCTCGCCCACTTCATGAAGTCCTACGGCAACATCGACAACGAGGTGCCCGTCCTCCTCGACCAGTACTTCCGGCAGTGCTCCGTCATGGCGTCCTGCGCCGACCTCGCCCTCGCGGCAGGTTTTCTGGCCCGGCACGGCAGCCGCGCCGACGGCACCCGGCTGCTCACCCTCACCCAGGCCAAGCAGGTCAACGCGGTGATGCTGACCTGCGGGACGTACGACGCGGCGGGCGAGTTCGCCTACCGGGTGGGCCTGCCCGGCAAGAGCGGCGTGGGCGGCGGCATCATCGCGATCGTCCCGGGCCGGTGCACCCTCGCCGTGTGGAGCCCCGGGCTCGACGAACGCGGGAACTCGGTGGCCGGGGTCGCCGCGTTGGACCGTTTCACGACGCTCACCGGAGTGTCGGTGTTCTGAACGGCACGGTCGATCCACCGGTACCGAGGGCCCAGCACACGGAGGTCACACGCAGTCCGCCGCGCGGAGAGCGGCAGGTCGCTTTCCCGCCATGCGGCGTTGACACGCTGGGCGAGTGTTGGCCTTGGCTTTTCCCGTCGATCTCCGCCGCTGCCAGGTACTCGGCCTGGCCGGTACCGCCGTCCTCGCGCTGGGCGGTGAGACGGCCGGAGCCCTCCCGGCCGCCGATCTCTTCTCCCCGGCCTCCGCACAGGCGGCGCTCGGGCTGGTCGGGGTCTACTTCGGTGTCGTCCTGCTGATAGCGGCTTGGCTGCTGCTGGGCAAGCTGGTCCGCAGCGCCGAACCGCCCACCCCGCGCTCCCTGTTCCTGGTCCTCGCCGTATGGGCGTCCCCGTTGCTGCTCGCGCCGCCGCTGTTCAGCCGGGACGTGTACAGCTATCTCGCGCAGGGCGCGATGGTCGACGCCCACATGGACGTGTACGCGCACGGGCCCGCCGCGCTCGGCGGGCCCCTCGCCGACGAGGTCGCCCCGCTGTGGCAGCACACGGGCGCGCCCTACGGCCCGGTGTTCCTCGCCGTCGCCTCCGGTCTGTCCGGGCTGACCCGGGGCGAACTCCCCGCCGGGCTCTTCGGGATGCGGCTCGTCGCACTCCTCGGGGTCGGCCTGATGGCCGCCGCGCTGCCCAGGCTCGCCCGGCACAGCGGCGCCGACCCGGCCGCCGCGCTCTGGCTCGGCGCCCTCAACCCGCTCGTGCTGCTGCACCTCGTCGCGGGCGCCCACAACGACGCGATCATGCTCGGGCTGCTCGGAATCGGCCTGGTGGCAGCCCTCGGGCGATGGCCGATCCTGGGCGCCGTACTGGTCACACTCGCCGCCCTCGTCAAGGCTCCCGCCGCGCTCGGGCTCGCCGCCGTCGTGCTCCTCCAGATCCGCGCGGGCCACCGTCCGGCGAAGGCTGTCACGACGACCGTCGTCGCGTCCGCTGCCACCACGGTCGCGGCGACCGCGTTCGCGGGCACGGGCTACGGCTGGATAGGCGCCCTCGACACACCCGTCTCGGCGCACAACTGGGCCCTCACCAGCCTCCTCGGCCGCGCCACCGGCGCCCTGCTGAAACACCTCGGCAGCGATCTCGCGCCCTTCGCCGTCCCGGCCTGGCACGCCCTCGGACTCGCGGTCACCGGCGCGGCCATCCTCGCGATATGGCTGCGCCTGCGGCCCAGCCCGGTCTACGCCCTAGGCCTCAGCCTCGCGGTCGTCGCCGCCTTCGGCCCGGCGATCCGCCCCTGGTACGCCTTGTGGGGCCTGTTCCTCATCGCCGCCGCCGCGCCCAGCACGTCCGTACGGCACCGGGTGGCCGCCGTGACCGGCGTCCTCGCCCTCGCCGTCCTGCCCAGCGGCGGCCCCGCCGACATCGGACAACTCGTGCTGGCCGTCTCCGGCGGTGTCCTCGCGATCGTCGTCCTCTGGCAGGCCCGCCAGGCGGCACAGGCCCCGGCCCTGGGACGTACGGCATGAGAACACCCCACACCGACCGCGGCCGACTCCTCCTGGTACTGGCCCTCGCCGCTGCCGTCGTCGTCTTCACCGCGACCGTCCCGCTGCTGCGCGACTGGTTCGACCTGCGCGTCTACTACGGGACCGTCCACACCTGGCTCCACCACGGCGGCCGCATCTACGACTACCGGGTGCCCGGGACGACGTACGGCTTCACCTACCCGCCGTTCGCCGCCGTCGGCATGGCCCCGATGGCGTACCTCGGCCTCGGCACCGCCATCGTCGCCGCACTCGTCCTCAACCTCGCGGCGCTCGCCGTAGTGCTGCGCATCCTGGCCGGGCCCGGGTGGCGGCGCTACGGCTGGTTCGGGTGGGCGCTGGTGGCGTGTGGGCTGGCGCTGTTCGAGCCGTTGCGGGACACCTTCAGCTTCGGGCAGGTGAACCTCCTGCTGCTGGCCCTCGTCCTCGGCGACGGCTGGCTGCTCTCCACCGGCCGGGGCCGCTGGGCGGGCGCCGGCATCGGCCTCGCGGCGGCGATCAAGCTCACGCCGGCGCTGTTCATTGCCCTGTTGCTGCTGGCCCGACGCTGGAGAGCCGCCGCGGTCGCGACGGCCGTGGCGCTCGCGGCGACCGGGCTCGCGGCCCTGGTGGTCCCGGACGCCTCGAAGTTCTACTGGACCGACGCGTTGTGGGACACGACCCGGGTCGGCCGCCTCGACTACGTCTCCAACCAGTCCCTGCAAGGCGTCCTGGCCCGGCTCGGCGAAACGGGCCGCCCGCTGTGGGCGACGGTTGTTCTGCTCGTGCTGGCCGTGTGGGTGGTTCGGTCGCGCCGTGCGATCGTCGCGGGGGACTGGACGGCGGCGTTCGCCCTGACCGGGCTGACCGCGTGTCTGGTCAGCCCGATCACCTGGGTGCACCATCTCGTGTGGCTGCTGCCGTCGTTCGCCGTGCTGATCCGCGCGGGGCACCCGCGGATCGCGGGCGCCCTCTACGCCGTGATGTGCACGAGTGTCGTGTGGCTGTGGTTCCACGACGCCTCGGGCATCGACGGCTTCCTCGGCAGCAACACGTACACCTGGATCACGCTCGGCCTGCTGCTGTGGCTGCCGACGGGTCAGGCCGGGGGAAGCGGTCGGCCCCTGAACCGCAAGGCCGCCACCACCGCACCCGCGCCCAGCACGGCAGCGGCTACGATCGCCGCCGTCTCGGCCCAGCCCGGACCCTCGTCCGGTACGACCGCCGCGGCCACCGGCGCCGCCGCGGGACCCGGCCTCGGCCTGGCCCGCAACGCGTCCAGCGACCCCACGGGATCGACCCGCCCGGCCGCCGCGAAACCCCAGTCGAGCAGCTCCCGCGCCTCCTCGTACACGGTGAAACCACCGCCCGCCTGAGGGTTCATCACCGTGACGACGAGCGACCGCCCGCCCCGACGCGCCGCCGCGACAAGGGTGTTGCCGGCGTGCGTGGTGTAGCCGTTCTTCACACCGACGATCCCCGGATACCGCTCCACACCGTCGTTGCCGGTCAGCAGCCGGTTGGTGTTCTGGATGCCGTACGACGATCCCCTGCCCGGGAACTCGGCCTCGGCGGTGGAGCAGTACCGAGCGAAGTCCGCGTTGCGAAGTCCGGCCCGGCCGAACACCGCGAGGTCGAAGGCGGAGGACACCTGGCCTTCGGTGTCGTAGCCGTCGGGCGAGATGACATGGGTGTCGAGGGCGCCCAGGGCCCGTGCCTTGGCCTGCATCCGCTCGGCCGTGGTCTGCCAGCCGCCGTTGAGCGAGGCCAGGACGTGCACGGCGTCGTTCCCGGAGTTGAGGAACACCCCGCGCCACAGGTCGGCCACGTGGTACGTGTGGCCCTCCTCGACCCCGACCAGGCTGCTGCCCTCGCCGATGCCGGCCAGGTCCTGCTCGGTGACGCGGTGCCGGGTCCCTCCGGGGAGTACGGGGAGGACGGTCAGGGCGAACAGTGTCTTCAGGGTGCTGGCGGGTGGGAGTCTGCGGTGGGCGTCGTGGGCGGCCAGGACCTCGCCGGTGCGGGTGTCCGCGACGAGCCAGGACAGGGCGGAGATGTCCGGGATGGTGGGGGCGCCAGGGTGTGGTCTGACCTGGGTGTCGGGGCGGTCCAGGAGTGCGGGGGGCGGTGTTGCCGTGCTGGGATCCGACCCGGTGTTGGCTGTCGCCGTGACGGGGGTGAGCGCGAGGACGCCTGTCAGGCAGAGGGCGCAGGTCGACATGGCGATCCGGGGTGAGAATCCGATTGTCATACCGCCAACGTAGGAACGGAGTCGTCGTCGAGGGCGATGGCGGGGCCGGGCGGGGTGAGTGTGCACCCGGATGCGCTAGCGCTCCGCTGGGTTCGTGGTCGTTCGTCTGCGGGTCGGTGGGGGCTGGTCGCGCAGTTCCCCGCGCCCCTTAGGGCGTGGCCGCCCCCGTCAGTTCGACGGCAGTGTGGGCTGGATCTGGCGTAGGAACGTCGCGTTGTCCGGGGTCTCGCGCATCCGCTCCAACAGGGTCTCCAGACTGCCCTGGGCGTCCCTGTTCTGGAGGACGCGGCGCAGGCCGCGTACCGCTGTCAACTCGGCCTGGGTGAGGAGGAGTTCCTCTCGGCGGGTGCCGGACGGGGGGATCTCGATGGCCGGGAAGACCCGGCGGGAGGCCAGTTCGCGACTGAGGCGGAGCTCCATGTTGCCGGTGCTCTTGAGTTCCTCGAAGTAGACGTTGTCGGCGAGGGAGCCGGTCTCCACCAGTGCGGTGGCGAGGATGGTGAGCGAGCCGCCCTCCTCGGCGAGGCGCGCCGCTCCGAAGAACTTCTTCGGGCCGATCAGCGCGGTCGAGTCGACACCGCCGCTGAGGGTACGGCCACCGGACGCGGCCGCGTTGTTGTGCGCCCGGCACAGCCGGGTCAGCGAGTCGAGCAGGATCACTACGTCCTCGCCCGCCTCGACGAGCCGCTTGGCCCGCTCGATCACGAGCTCGGCCAGCGCGATGTGCTGCTTGGGGGCCTTGTCGAAGGTGGAGGCGTACACCTCGCCGCGCACGGAGCGCCGCATGTCGGTGACCTCCTCGGGCCGCTCGTCGAGCAGTACGACCATGAGGCGGGCCTCGGGGTGGTTGCCGGCGACGGCGGCCGCGATCTGCTGGAGCAGTACGGTCTTGCCGGTCTTGGGCGGGGCCACGATCAGGCCGCGCTGGCCCTTGCCGACGGGGGCGATCAGGTCGGTGACGCGTCCGGTCAGGCCGGCCGCCGGGTGTTCGAGGTGCAGCCGCTCACGAGGGTGCAGCGGGGTCAGGTCACGGAAGTGGCGTCGGCCGCGCAGTTCGCCGGGCGTGTGCCCGTTGACGAACGCGACCTCGGTCAGGGCGCGCTGCCCGCCGCGGACGCCTTCCACGAGGTCGCCCTTGCGCAGGCCGTGACGGCGGATCAGCGCGGGGGAGACCTGGAGGTCGGTGGGCGTGGGCTGGCAGTCCAGCGCCCGCAGGTGCCCCTTCCCGTTGCCGTCGATGTCGAGGACACCGGTGGCGGTCTGGGTGCGGGGCTGTTCCTGTACTGGGGGTTCGAGTGTGGTGGTCATGATGGGTGGTCCTTTCAAGGACGGATGCATGTGGTGTGTTCATGCGGAAGGAAGGGGGGAGAAGCCGCGGACGGAGGGCGAACTGGCGCTCCTCGGGGCGGCGGGGAACATCACCCCGGGTACGACGGAAAGTCGCCGGTCACGAAGTGGTGTGAAGAAGCCGGTGTGCCGGTCGGAAATCGACGGGCTCCTCGGCGGAAGAGAAGTGGATCTGGCACCGGCGCCCAGAACGGGGCGTACACAAGTGCTGACCGCACCGTAGCACACCCGGTGCGACTCCGGCAGTGAGCTACGGCTCAGCGGCTCGCCAGCAGGCCGTAGAGGAGGGGGATCCGGGGCTCGGGCAGGCGCCACCAGCCGGTCGGGGTGCGGACCATCTGCGGCCAGCGCGGCCACGGCAGTTCGTCGCTCTCGCGAAGGCGCCGGACGTTCAGTCCCGCTGTCGTCAACGCGTTGATGACTTCGTCTATTCCGTGCATCCACTCGTAGCTGTCGGTCGCGCCCGCCACGGCCGGGCCGTCGGTGTACGTGAACGTCGCGTCCCGGTGCACCGGGCCACCGCCGCCCAGGTAGTCATGGCGGAGGAGCAGTTCGGGTCCGTCGCCCGGAGCCGGCTTCGGGCCGAGTGCGTTGAGCAGGGGGTGGAACTCGACGATGTACAACAGCCCGCCGGGGCGCAGGAGTCGGGCGATCACGTCCGCCCAGCGCGGCAGGTCGGGCAGGTAGCACAGGGCGCCCTTGCCGGTGTACACGACGTCGAACTGCCGTTGCCCCAGGGCCTTCACGGCGTCGTACACGTTCGCCTGTACGTAGTCGACGTCGAGGCCCGCCTTCGCGGCGATGCCGTTCGCGGCCGTCACGGACGCCGCGGAGAAGTCGAGGCCCGTGGCACGCGCCCCGCGGCGTGCGAACGCGAGGGTCTCCGTGCCGAGATGGCACTGGAGATGCAGCACGTCATGGCCGGCCAGGTCGCCGAGGTCGTCCCACTCGAACGCGGCGAACCAGCGGTCCGGGTCCGGGTCGCCGTCGAGGCCGTAGAACCGGCTGGCGAGGTGGACGGGGGTGCGGGCGTCCCAGTTCGCCTGGTTGGCGCGCATCAGCCGGGCCTGGTCGTCGGTGCTCATGGGAACATCCTGCCGTGAACCCGTGAGCGGTTTCCGGGTTCCCGCCTCATACCAGCCATACGAACCCCCGATGGCCCTTCGTCGACCCATTTCTTGTTCTCGTCAATGGCCGTACCTACGCTGCCACCACCGCACCACGGCGGCACGGGACAAGGGACTTGGCAATCATGGGTCGACTGGCCGGGAAAATCGCTTTCATCAGTGGAACGGGGGCTGGAATAGGGCGGGCCGCGGCGCTGGTATTCGCTGCGGAGGGTGCTGAAGTCTTCGGTTGTGACATCGACGCGGACAGCGCGGCCGAGACCGTGGAAATCGTCGAAAAGGCCGGCGGAATCATGCGGTCCCTCGCACCCGTGGATCTGTCCACCGAAGGCGGCGCCCGGGAGTGGATCGAGGCCGGGATCGCGGCCTTCGGCGGGATCGACATCCTCTACAACAACGCCTCCGCGCTGCGGAACGGCCCGTTCGGGACGATGCCCGCCAAGGACTGGTACTTCACCATCAAGAACGAGCTGGACATCCCCTACTTCTGTACCCAGGCCGCCTGGCCGCACCTGATCGCGCGGGGTGGCGGGGCCGTGCTCAACGTGGCGTCCGTGGCCGCCGTACGCGGTGCCCAGTTCATGCCGATGGTGCCCCACGGGGCCGCCAAGGGCGGGGTGTTGGCGATGAGCCTGCACCTGTGCGCGGCCGGCGCCCCGCACCGCATTCGGGTCAACACCATCGCGCCCGGCATGACCCGCACCTCCGCCACCGCACCCTTCCTCGACGATCCGGACGGCCCCAAAGCCCAGTTGGAGGCCCGCATCCCGGTCGGGCGGGTGGGGCAGCCCGAGGACATCGCACGGGCCGCCGCCTTCCTCTGCTCCGACGAGGCGGCCTTCGTCAACGGCGCCAACCTCATGGTCGACGGCGGCGACAGCGCGATGGCGGGCTGAGCCGCCGTGACCACCCGACTCGACCACGTGGGCGTCAACGTACGCGATCTGGCCGCCCAAACCGCTTGGTACCAGGGCGCGTTCGGCCTCAAGACCGTCTTCGAGTTCCACCTCGAAGGGCCCGGTCTGCGAGGTGTCGTCCTGGAGCATCCGCGGGGCTGGCGCATCGAGTTGCTCGCCAGACCCGGCTCCGCCCCCGGCCTTCGCGCGCCGGACCCGCTGACCGCCGCCCTCACCGAGGGATACGGGCACTTCGCGGTCACCACCCCCGAACTCGACCCCGTCCACGGCGCGTTGGTGGCCCATGGCGCGGGCGAGGTCATGGCACCCGGGCCGTCCCCCGAGCCCGGAGTGCGCATGGCCTGGGTCAGTGACCCCGAGGGAAATCTCATCGAACTCATAGAGAAAAACGCAGAGTGAGGGCACGCACGATGACGGATTCGACCTCCTTGAAAAGACTGGACCCCGGAACGCTCATAGCGTGCTGTCTCGCGGTCGCGGCGGCACAGTTGTGCATTACCGTTCCCTCGCCCATCAACGGAGAAATTCAGGCCGCATTCGGTGCGTCGGGTTCCCAGGTCGCCTGGGTCACCTCCGCCTTCATTCTCCCCACCGCGATTCTGGAACTGAATTTCGGTGTGGTGGGCGATCTCTTCGGACGCAAGCGGCTGTTGGTGCTCGGCGGGCTCGTCCTGGCGCTCGGTGAACTCCTCAACTCCACCTCGCAGAACATCACCATGATGTGGACCGGGCAGGCCCTGGCCGGCATCGGTGCCGCCGCGCTCTTCCCCAGCTCCCTCGCGGTCATCGCGGCGGCCACACCCGACGGCAAGGACCGGGCCAAGGCGGTCTCCACCTGGGCGTTGTCGATCTCGCTGGCCTCCGCGCTCGGCCCGCTGTCCTCCGGGATCCTCGCCACGGTGGCCGACTTCCGCTGGGCGTTCGTCCCGCCGGTCGTCCTCGGTCTCGTCGTCGCGGTCACCTCCTGGAAGCTCGTCACCGACTCGAAGGCGCCCGAGGGCCGCGCGCTGGACTGGCCGGGACAGATCACCATCGCCGTCGGCCTCACCGCCCTGCTCTGGGGCATCATCGAGGGCGGTGACCGCGGCTGGGGCAGCGCGGCGATCGTCGGCTCGCTGGCCCTGGCGGCGGTGGCGCTCGTCGGGTTCGTCGTCGCGGAGACCCGTGCGGCCTCGCCGATGTTCAACCTCGACCTGCTGAAGATCCCCTCGTTCGCGGCGGCGGCCGTCGTCGCGCTGGCCGGCATGTTCGGCTTCATCGGCACCGCCTACTGCGTCTCGATCCGCCTCGGCGCGGTGATGCACCTGAGCGCGTTGCGGGCCGGAATGCCGTTCGTGATCCTCCAGTTGATCCCGCTGCTGCTGGCGCCGGTGCTCAGCCGGATGCTCACGAAGATCGACGCCCGCTGGCTGCTGATGGGCGGCCTGCTGCCCATGGCCGCCGGACAGTTCTGGATCGCGGCGCTGCCCATCACCACGACCTCCCTCGCGGCCTTCATCGGCCCGGTGCTGCTGCTCGGCATCGGCTTCATCTGCGTGGTGTCCTCGCTGACCTCCGCCGCCGTGAACGCCGTACCGATCAACATGACCGGCATGGCCAGCGGTGCGACCAGTCTGGTCCGCGAGTTCGGGCAGGGCCTCGGCCCGGCCGTGATCTCCACCATCGCGATGAGCCTCGCGTCGTCCGCCCTCGTCGGCAAGCTCAGCGGGGCCGACGCGGGCATGGAGAAGGCGGCCGGTCCGCTCGCCGTCGTCAACGCGGGCAGCGCCCAGGCCAAGGCCGCCGCGCAGACCGCGCTCGGCCACGGCATGGCCATCGGCGTGGTGATCTGTGGCTGCGCCTCGCTGCTGGGCGCGGTGGTCACCCTGCTGCTGGTCCGCAAGAACACCGAGCGCGCGCCTGTTGGAGCGGGGGAGCCGTCGGTGCAGGCCGCCACCGCGTAACAGGTAGGCGGAGAGGGGGAGGCCGGGGCCGGTGCCCCGGCCTCTCCGTGCTTTTGGGGATCCGTGTTTTTTCTTGGCGGGGTGTCGATCCGGCTCGGTCGCGTTCGTCGGTGGGGTGTAGGAAGCTCATCGAGGACCGGGAGGACCCATGAAATACATGCTGCTCGTGTGTGGCGACGACACCGCAGACGGCTCCGGGATGGCACCCGTAGAACCCTGGGTGGAGGAGCTCGGCGACCGGAACGTACGGCTGCACGGGCACCGGCTCGCGCAGCCCGCCGAGGCCGTCACCGTGCGGATGCGCGGCGGGGAGGTGCTGCGCACCGACGGGCCGTTCGCGGAGACCAAGGAGTACGTCGCCGGATACGACATCCTGGAGTGCGACACCCTGGAGGAGGCCGTCGAGGCCGCCGCCAAGCATCCCGTGGCCACCATCGGCGCCATGGAGGTGCGCCCCTTCTGGCCGATGGACGGCGAGGAGGAGGGCGAGGCGGAGATCCGCGCGCTCGACGCCGAACTGACCGAGGCGGCCCGCGAGCGGGACGTGGACCGCGTCGTCGACTGTTACGCGCCGGACGTGGAGGCCTTCCACTTCACCACCGGCCTGGAAGCGCACGGCATCGACGCCTTCCGCAAGGCCATGGAGGGCGTGTTCGCGAGCGTGACCGGTCCGGTGATCCGCGAGGTCCTGGAGTTCCGCGTCCGCGTCGACGAGAGCATCGCCTTCGGCAACGCCCTCGTCCGGCTGCGCGGCACCCTTGCCGACGGCGAGCCGCTGGACGACGTACTGCGCGTGACCACCGGCTACCGCAACGCCGGCCTGCGCTGGCAGATCGTCCACGAACACGTCTCGGCCGCGGCCGGGAAGTCCGAGGAGCGGTCATGAAGTACGTCCTGCTGATCTGCACGCCCGTCGGCGGCGAGGAACTCGGCCCCGCCGAGATCGCCGACGACCCCCGCTTCACCTCGTACATCGACGAGGTCCGCAGCCGCGATCTCATGCGCGGCGGAGCACGGCTGCGGCCGCCCACGGACGCCACCACCGTGCGCGTCCAGGGTGACGAAGTCCTGCTCAGCGACGGGCCGTTCGTCGAGTCCAAGGAGTATGTCGCCGGTATCGACATCATCGAGGTCGCCGACCTCGACGAGGCGATCTCGCTGGCCTCCCGGCACCCCGCCGCGCTGGCCGGCGGCTCGGTCGAGGTGCGGCCGGTCTGGGAGTGAACGTGCCGGACGTCGAGGAGGCGGTCGCCGCCGCCTTCCGCGAGGAGTGGGGCCAGGTCGTCGCCACCCTGATCCGGGTGACGGGCGACTGGGACCTCGCGGAGGAGTGCGCGCAGGACGCCTTCGCCCAGGCACTCGACCGGTGGCGGCGCGACGGCATCCCGCGCCGCCCCGGCGCCTGGCTGACCACCACCGCCCGCAACCGCGCCCTCGACGTCCTGCGCCGGGAGGCGGCCGGAGCGGCGAAACTGCGGGAGGTCGCGGTGTTGGGGCGGGACGAGGGGCCGTACGACCCGGAGTACGACGGTGACGACAGCGGTGTCGAGGACGACCGGTTGCGGCTGGTCTTCACCTGCTGTCATCCCGCGCTGCCCATCGAGGCCCGGGTCGCGCTGACCCTGCGCACACTCGCCGGGCTGACCACCCCCGAGATCGCGCGCGCCTTCCTCGTCCCCGAGGCGACCATGGCGCAACGGCTCGTGCGCGCCAAGAAGAAGATCCGCAACGCGGGCATCCCCTACCGGGTGCCGCCCGCGCATCTGCTGCCCGAGCGCACGACGGGCGTACTGGGGGTGGTGTACCTGCTGTTCAACGAGGGGTACGCGGCCACGTCCGGCGCCGAGTTGGTCCGGACGGACCTCTGCGCGGAGGCGATCCGCCTGGCCCGCGTGCTGGCCCGTCTGATGCCGGACGAGCCCGAAGTCCTCGGCCTGCTCGCCCTGTTGCTGCTGCACGACGCGCGCCGCCACACGCGCGTGGACGCGGCGGGCGAGCTGGTGACCCTGGAGGACCAGGACCGTACGGCATGGGACCGCGCCGAAGTCGGCGAGGGCGCCGCCCTCTTGGAGACGGCGCTGCGCCGGGGCCGTCCCGGGCCGTACCAGATCCAGGCCGCGATCGCCGCCTGTCACACCACCGCGCCCACGGCCGAGGAGACCGACTGGGCCGATATCGCGGGCCTGTACGGCGAGTTGGAGCGCTTCGTGCCCTCCGCGGTGGTGCGCCTGAACCGGGCGGTCGCCGTGGGCATGGCCCAACACCCGGACGCGGGGCTGGAGTTGGTGGCCGAGTTGGAGAAGTCGGGTGAACTGGCCGACTATCACCTGCTGCCCGCGACCCGTGCCGATCTGCTGCGCCGCAGCGGCCGTACGACGGAGGCGGCTGTCGCGTACGAACGGGCGCTGGAGTTGGTGGAGAACGACGCGGAGAGACGGTTTCTGGAGCGGCGGCTCGCGGAGTGCCGATCCGCGTAGGAGCCGTTCGCCGGTGGGGTGGAAACGGCCCATGACACCGGAGGTTCCGATGACCGTCCTCAGTGGACGTCGAGCAGGCCGGCGAGGAGTTGGAGTCGCTCGGCGTCGGGGCTGCCCTCGGCGGCGGTGCAGACCAGGAGCGCGGGGCCGGGGTTGCCCGGAATCGGATAGGCGTCCCAGTCCAGGGTGAGTTCGCCGACCCGGGGGTGGTCGAGGCGCATCTGGCCGCGGGTCGGTTCCGTCACGTCGTGGAGGGCCCACAGGGCCGCGAACTCGTCGCTGCGGACGGCGAGTTCACCCACCAGTTCGACGGCGCGCGGGTTGCCGGGATCGGCGGCGACCTGGGTACGCAGCATCCCGATCAGCTCGGCGACGGTGGCCGCCCGGTTCGGGCAGGTCCGGTCGGCCTGCGGGTGCAGGAACAGTGCCAGCATGTTCCGCTCCTTCTGGGGCTGCCGGGTGAAGTCGCCCAACAGGGCGCCGCCGAGCGGGTTCCAGGCCAGCACGTCCAGGAAACGGCCCACGACCAGAGCGGGCGCGGTCATGCCGTGCAGCAGCCGTAGCGTGGTGTCCGGTACCTCCTCCGGCTCGTACGAACGCGGCAGGCGGGCCGGGGTGCGTGCGGCGGCGGCGAGGCCGTGCAGGTGGCGGGTCTCCTCGGCCGAGAAGCCGAGGGCGCGGGCCAGGGCGTCGAGGACCTGTTCGGAGGGGCGTACGTCGCGGCCCTGCTCCATGCGCTGGTAGTAGTCCGAACTCACCCCCGCCAGCAGGGCCAGCTCCTCGCGCCGCAGCCCGGCGACGCGCCGCCGCGGGCCGGGTTCCAGACCGACGTCCTCCGGCCGCAGCCGGGTTCGGCGGGTGCGCAGGAAGTCCGCGAGTTCGCGTCGGGGATCGTCGCTCATGGCGTGCGAGGAGTCGGTCACGGCGTAAGTATGCCGTCGGCACGGCCCGCGAGGGTGGGTCTGCCAGACCCAGGAAAAGGAGAACGACCGTGATGTCGCGTGCAGGGTCCAGCATCGGACCAACGACACAGCGGGCCACGGAAGGACAGCGCCATGAAGGCCGTTCAGATCACGAGTTTCGGTACGGCGGACGTACTGCGGGTCAACGAGGTCGACCGTCCCGCTCCCGACGCGGGTGAAGTCCTCGTGTCGGTCGAGGCGTCCAGCGTGAACGGACACGATGTGATCGTCAGGGCAGGGGAGTTGAAGATGGTGTCGGGGCGCCGGTTCCCGATCGGCGTGGGGCTGGACTTCGCCGGCGTCGTCGCCGCGACCGGCGCCGGTGTCGACGGCTACCGGGTCGGGGACCGGGTGTGGGGCATGGTGCATCCCCGGCAGCGGCACTCCGTCGCGGGGGCGGCCGAGTACGTCGTGGTCCCCGCGGGCCGTATCTCGCACGCTCCGGCGGACCTCTCCTCGGTCGAGGCGGCCTCCCTGGTCGTGGCGGGTTCCACCGCGCTGATCGCGCTGCGCGACAGCGTGCGCCTGGTGAGCGGCGAGAAGGTCCTGGTCCGGGGCGCGGCCGGCGGAGTCGGCACGGCCGCCGTGCAGTTGGCGCACGCGATGGGCGGCCACGTCACCGCGCTGGCCCGCGACCGGCACGCCAAGATCCTCACCGACCTCGGCGCCGACGAGGTCCTCGACTACGGCTCCACCACCTCGGACGAGATCGGGCCGTTCGATGTCATCGTCGACACCGTCGGCACGGAACTGCACTGCTACCGCGGCCGGTTGGCCAAGGGCGGCCGGATGGTCACCGTCGGACTGTCCCCGTCCGCCATCGCCGCGATCGCCGCGTCGAGCGTGCACGGTTCCCGCCGCATCCGCACCTTCAGCGCCAACCCCGAAACCCCCGTGCTGCGCGAAGTGGCCGGCCATGTCGCCTCGGGCGCGCTGCGCCCGGTGATCGACAGCGTGTACCCGCTCGCCGACATCGCCGCGGCGCACCGAGCGTTCGAGCGCGGCGGCGTCGTCGGCAAGCACGTGGTGACGGTGCCGCGCGGCACCGTCTGACGGAGTCCGGTCAGCGGGGACCCGTGCGCAGGTCGATGCCGCGGTCCTGGGCGTCGGCGGTCACGATCCGCGTCGCCATCCGCGACAGCCGCTTCCGGTCGGTTCCGGCAAGCGGCTCGACGCACCTCTCGATCCGCTCGGCGAACCGGGCGGCGACCTGCTCCGCGAGCTGTCGGCCGGCGTCGGTGATCGACACCTGGAACGAGCGGCGGTCGACCGTGCTGGGGGTGCGGGTGACCAGACCCCGGCGCTGCGCCCGATCGACCAGTCCCGTGATCGAGGACTTGTCGAGCCCGAGGTGACGGCCGAGCTCGTTCATCGTCGGCTCCCGGTCCCGCAGGATCCCGAGCAGCCGTGTCTGGGTGAGCGACAGGTCGTACTCCCCGGCGATCTCGGCCAGCGTGTTCTGCACGAGGAACGACAACTGGGCGAGGGCGTCGACCAGGCCGAGGTCCTCGGTCGCAGGGGACGGGGTGTCGTGCGGTGAGGTCATGTCCCGGATTCTACTTGCAAAGGTACGTGGCACCTACTAATTTGATTGGTGTCACGTACTAAAACCTTCGTGGCACCGACTAAATCCCTCGCGCCCTGTGCCCCGAATCCGAACCCAGGAGAGCCTCCATGGACATCCGCGCCGCAGTCGTCCAGTCGTTCGGCACCCCGCCCCGCTACGAGCCGTTCGGCCTGCCCGCCCCCGCCGACGAGGACCAGGAACTGGTCGACGTCCTCGCCGTCGGCCTGCACCCCCGCGTGCGCACCGGCGCCGCGGGCAGCCACTACACCAGCACCGGGAAGCTGCCGATGGTCCCCGGAGTCGACGGGGTCGGCCGGCGGGCGGACGGACGCCTGGTGTACTTCGTCGCCGACGACGACCTCGTCGGCCCGATGGCCACCCGCACCGTCATCGACAGCCGCCGCAGCATCCCGCTGCCCGACGGCGCGGACGTCGTGAAGATCGCCGCCGCGATGAACCCCGCCATGTCGTCCTGGGTGGCGCTGCGCCGCCGCGTCCCGATCGAGGCCGGGCAGTCGGTGCTGATCCTCGGCGCCACCGGCAACGCCGGACAGATGGCCGTCCAGGTCGCCAAGCGGCTCGGTGCCGGACGGGTCGTCGGCGCCGGAAGGGACCGGGACCGGCTGGCGGCCCTGCCAGGAATCGGCGCGGACGCGACCGTCGCGCTCACCGACGACGCCGACGCCACCGCCGCCGAGTTGGCGAAGGAGGCCGCCGAAGTCGACCTGGTCGTCGACTACTTGTGGGGCAGGCCCGCCGGCGACGCGATCATGGCCCTGCTGCGGGCCCGCGCCGACCGCAGCCGCGCCCTGAACTGGATCCAGATCGGGTCCATGGCAGGGCCCACCATCGAGCTCCCGTCAGTGGCACTGCGTTCGGCGAACTTCCGGCTCCAGGGCAACGGTCAGGGCGCGGTGTCCACCAGGACGTATCTGGAGGAACTCCCGTCCCTGGTCGAGGAGATCGAGAGCGGCGGCATCGCGGTCACCGCTCGGCCGGTCCCCCTCGCCGAGGTCGAGAGCGCCTGGAACGCGCCCGAGGTCCCGGGTGTCCGCACCGTCCTGGTGCCCTGACCCGGCCGCGGACCGGCAGAACCTCGCCCCTCACCGGCCCGGCGGACGTCACGAGGCGTCGAGCGCGTTCGTGATCGCCTTCACCCCGCCGTGCGACGCGTACCCGCCGTCGACGGTGATCTCCGCGCCGTTGACGTACGACGCCTCGTCGGACAACAGATAGACGACCAGCGGCGCCACCTCGTCGACCGTGCCCGCGCGGCCCTGCGGGGTCAGCGACAGGTGGGCCTGGACGAACACCGGGTTCGCGGAGGCCATCAGCGGGGTCTCGATGTAGCCGGGGTGGATCACGTTCGTACGGATGCCGCGCGGGGCCAGCTCCAGCGCGGCCACCTTCGACAGGCCGCGCAGCGCCCACTTGCTGGCGGTGTACGCGACCGCGTGATGCGCGGTGAGGCCCGCGACCGAGCCGACGTTCACGATGGACGAACCGGCCGGCATCAGCGGGGCGAGCGCCTGGATGCCGAGCAGCGCGCCCGTGGTGTTGACCGCGAACGCCCGGTTCCAGTCGGCGAGTTCGACCGAACCGAGGCGGGCGCGCACGGCGATGCCCGCGTTGTTGACGAGACCGTGCACCTCGGTGAGTGTCGCCGCCAGCCCCGCCCAGTCCTCCGGCGACGACACGTCCAGGTGCTGGTAGCGCACGTCGAGGCCGTCGCCCCGAAGTGACGCGGCGAGCTTCTCGCCCGCCTCGTCCAGGACGTCGGTCGCGATCACCGTCGCCCCCTCCCGGGCCGTGGCCGCCGCCTCGGCGGCTCCCTGGCCCTGCGCGGCCCCTGTGACGACGACGGTACGGCCGGCCAGACGCGTGTGGCTCACGGTTCCTCCAGGGGGTGCGGGCTGTCTCCCGTCCACGCTAGGAAGCCGGGGTCAGCTCCGGAAACGCACGATCGGCATGGGTGGCATCCGCGCCGGCGATCTCGTCGGCGATCTCGCGCACCACCGGGTCGTCCAGCGACGCGCCCACCTTGCGGACCGTCTCCCGCAGCCAGCGGTGCGCCGGGTCCGCGTGCCGGTTGTGGTGCCAGTACATGGCCTCGACCAGCGGTACGTCCGGGAAGGGCGTCGGTACGACGGCACAGCGCGCGAATCCCTCGTAGCGCCGGGCGAGCCGCTCGGGGACCACGGCGACGAGGTCGGTGCCGCCGACCAGGAACGGCAGCACGTTGAAGCCGGGCGTGCTGACCTGCACCCGGGGGGTGATGCCGAGGGTCTCCAACTGGCGGTCGGCGGGGGTGAGTTTGCCGATGACGCAGGCCGCGTGGGGCATCTCCGCGAGGTCGCGCAGCGAGAGCCGCCCGTCCACCAGACGAGGGTTGTCCGGGTCGACGAGACACACGAACCGGTCGTGCATCACCGTCTCGCTGACCCCCGGCAGCTGATAGCCGAGCGGCACGATCATCAGGTCGTGGCAGCGCAGATGGGTCTCCGTCTCCAGCTGCCCGATGACGATCGGGTGGAAGTCGATCCGGATGCCGGGGGCCTCCTGCGCCAGGGCCCGCAGCAGCGGTTCCATGAACACCGTCATGACGTAGTCGGACATCACGACCGAGAACCGCTGCCGGCTGCGCGAGGGATCGAAGTGCCTGGTCAGCGACAGCGCCTCCTCCGCCTTGTGCAGCGAGGACTGGACGACCGGCAGCAGCCGCTCCGCGAGCGGGGTCAGCTCGTACTCGCGGCCCACCCGCACCAGCAGCTCGTCGTTGAAGTGCCGCCGCAGCCGGGCCAGGGAGCCGCTCATCGCGGACTGGCTGGTGGACAGCCGCACCCCCGCGTGGGTGACGTTCTTCTCCTCCAGGAGGGCTTCCAGAGCCACCAGAAGATTCAGGTCGATTGCTCCCAGACCCATGCGTGTGTCCTTCCGGCCGCGTCGTTGAAGCTCGGTGAAACCGGAGCGTAACGACCGGATTCCCGCCGAGGAAGGGGCCGGGGGACAAGTCACAGGGATCCGATAGCTGCCATCGGATCCCTGGATGTGTGCAGGTCGGAAGGGTTCGCAGGGGGGGTCTACGGCCGCGGGGTCCGGCCGCGCTTGCGGGCGCGCGGCAGATATACGTCTCTACGGCCGGGCACGACACGGTTGGAGAGGGTGCCGAGGCGCTCCACCGAGAGTGTCACTTCGTCGCCCGGCTGGAGCGGCGGCGGGGTGCGCTCGCCGACCCGGCCCCAGAACTCCGCCAGCGCGCCCCAGCCGCAGGTGCCCGAGCCGAGGATGTCCCCGGGGCGCACCCAGGTGTCCCGGGAGGCGTAGGCGATCATCTCCTCGAAGGTCCAGGAGACGTTGGCGAGGGTGTCGCGGCCGATCAGCTCGCCGTTGAGGGTGACCGTCATCTCCAGGTCCAGGAAGCCGTCAGGGTCGCGCCGGTCCTCGACCTCGTCGGCGGTGACCAGACAGGGGCCCAGCGTGTTCGCGAAGTCCTTGCCCTTGGAGAAGCCGAGCCCGAGGTTCTTCTCCGGCTTCTGCAGATCACGCGCCGACCAGTCGTTGAAGACCAGGTAACCGACGATGTGCTCGCGCGCCTGCTCGGGCGTGAGGTCACGCCCGGCGCGCCCGACGACCACCCCGACCTCCAACTCGAAGTCGAGCACCGAACAGCCCGCCGGAACCGGCACGTTGTCGTGCGCGCCGTACGCGGCGTGGGGGTTGGTGAAGTAGAAGTTGGGCGCCCGATACCACTCCTCGGGCACGTGCTCCAGCCCGTCCAGGGACTTCGAGACCCCCTCGATGTGCGCCTCGAAACCGACGAAGTCCCGGATGGACGGCGGCTTGAGGGGAGGCAGCAGCCGCACCTGATCCACCGTCAAGTCGCTTGTCTGGCGTAGCGCTTCGGTGCCGGCCGCGTGCAGCACGTCCTGCTCCAGCAGGGTCAGTACGGTGATCCCTTCGGGCAGTGGATGAACGGTCCCGTCGCGCAGGACCCCGGCGCGCTCCACGCCCTCGTGCTCGTATGTCGCGAAACGCATCGCTCACTGCTCCCAGTGGTTGGTGTTGGTGACGGTTCCCGCGCTGAGGTGGCCGGCGAAGAGCCCCTTGGGGTCGTACGCGGCCCGGATCTCCCGCAGCCGCCGCCACTGTTCGTCGCCCATGAACCTCAACTGCCGCACGGTGAAGTCGGAGTCGCCGAGGTACTGGCCCGCGGTCACCGGTTCCATGTCCGCCATCGCCCTGTCCAGCCAGGCGCGCAGCTCCGTGTCCCGTGCCGGGGCGTCGTGGATGACGTACGTGGCGCAGTAGATCTCCGACTGCAACGAGAAGGCCATGTCGGGGAGTTGGCGCAGAGGGGCCATGGAGAACCAGATGGTGAAGGTCTGCCGGGTGGGCTGCTCGGTGAACGCCTTGCGGATCGCCGGGACGACCTCGTCGGCGGGGCCGGTCAGCCAGGCGTTGTCGACCAGGTAGCGGTGGCCCTCGGGGTTGGCGGTGCGCTGACCCGCCAACTGCTCGGCCAGCGTGGTTTGTTGGGCCTCCACGCGGAACAACGCCCGGTCCGCGTACGGGTTGGCGTGCAGCGGCGCCAGTGCCTCGGCGGCCTGCTCGGCGGTGTCGGTCATCGACACGCCCGTGACCAGCAGCACCGGTTCGTCCAGGCCGGGCGGTGTCTGGGTGAGCGCGACGATCTCCACCAGGTCCGAGACCGTGTGGTGCATGCCGTGCAGCCAGGTCATGACCTCGTCGAACAGGTCGAGCGGGTACGCGTGCACGGTGTGGCCGAGGTACGTCGGCAGCGGGCGGGTACGCAGATGGAAGCGGGTGACGATGCCGAAGAAACCCGGGCCCGCGCCGCGCGCCGCCCAGAACAGGTCGCTGTGCCGGGTCTCGTCGGCGCGCACCAACTCGCCCTCGGCGGTGACGACATCGATGGCCACGATGTTCTCCGCCGCCCAGCCCCAGCCACGCGCGTTCCAGCCCTGCCCGCCCTGGAGCAGGAAGCCGCCGATGCCGACGGAGGGGCAGTGTCCGCCGTTGAAGAACCGGCCGAACTCGCCGAGATACGGGTTGAGTTCGTCGCCGCCTTTCACGCTGGGCGTCGCCGTCACGATCCCGGTCCCCGGGTCGTACGCCATCTCGCGGAAGCCGCCGAGGTCGATCAGCAGCGCGTCCTGGCGCACCGACCAGGCGGCCCAACTGTGCCCGCCGGAACGGACGGCGACCTGCCAGCCCCGCTCCAGCGCGAGCCGTACGCCTTCGACTACGTCCTGCTCCGACTCGGCAGTCAGGACGGCGGCCGGTGAACGGTCGGTCGGGCGGCGGGCGTTGAAGACCCGGCCGAAGCACGCGGTCTCGAAGTCCTCGTCGTCGGGGAGGTGGAGGGTGCCGGAGAAGCGGTTCCGGGGTGGGGGCTCGGGGGTCGTCCCCTGATGGAATGCGGTCACGGGCGGGCTCACTTGATCGCGATCGGATTGACGGGGGCACCCACCGCGCCGGTCACCGGCAGCGGCGCGGCGACCAGCAGGAACTCGAAGACACCGTCGGCCGCGCAGTCCTCGGCCAGCGCCTCAAGGTCCCACATCTCGCCCAGCGGGAGACCCATGTTGGGGATCGCTATCTGGTGCAGCGGGGACATCGCGGGCTGCGGGAACTCGTAGGGCCGTACCTCAAGCCCCCACGTGTCGGAGGCGATCGCCGCGATCTCCGTGCGGTGCAGCCAGCCGAGGGTGGTGAAGGAGAGGCCGGGCGCGTCACCGGCGGCGTAACCGCCCCACGCGCCCAGCCGTCGTACACGGCCGAGTTGGCCGGTGCGGATCAGGACGAGGTCTCCGCGCCGTACGGAACTGGTGGCGCCCTGCGCCTCGATCGTGGCCCGCAGATGCTCCTCCAAGATGGGGAATCCGTCCGGGAGTTCACCGTGCTCGTCACCGACCGCGCGACCCACGTCCAGGAGGACCCCACGGCTGGTGAAGGCCTCCTTCATGTGCTCGATGCCGGTGACCGAGTCGCCGTCACCGTTGACGATGGTGCACGGACGGCCGTTCCACGCCTGCTTGTTGTCGTAGATGTGGCCCAGGCCGTCCCACTGCGTGGAGGCCTGCAAGGGCATCACGACGTGGTCGTCGGCGCCGCCGAAGCCGTGCGGGAAACCCTGGGTGCCGGCCGCCGCGTCGGAGCCGGTGTCCTTCATGTAGTGGACCGGGTTGATACGGCCCCGGAAACCGCGCTGCGGGCCCGACTCGTTGAACTCCTGGGCCAGCGAGAAGGATCGCCCGCGCCGCACCAGGCCCACCGCGTGGGCGCGGATCGCGTCGTCGACGAAGTTCAGCGTGCCGAGCACGTCGTCCTCACCCCAGCGGCCCCAATTGCGGTAGGCGGAACGGGCCTTGGCGAGTTCTTCCTCGATCGGACCGAGGGCACCGGCGGTCATCGCGTACGTCCTTTCAGCAGCAGGTCGAGGGCGTTGCCCCCGGCGACGGCGGCCCGGTCGGCCGGGGTCAGCCCGGCCGCGTCCAGACGGGCCACCGGGTCGTCGACGCCCATGTCGAAGGGGTGGTCGGTACCGAGGACGACCCGGTCAGCGCCCACCTCCTCGACGAGGCGACGCAGGGCGCCCGGGGTGTACACCAGCGCGTCGAACCACATGCGCCGCAGATAGGCGCTCGGCGGTTCGGCGCAGCCGCGCGCGTCCTCCCGCACCTGCCAGGCGTGGTCCGAACGGCCGATGTACGTCGGCAGATAGCCGCCGCCGTGCGCCGCCACCAACTTCAGGCGTGGGAAGCGGTCGAGGACACCGGTGAAGATGAGATGCGAGAGCGCGACCGTCGTCTCCACCGGCTGACCGACCGTGTTTCCCAGGTAGTTGGTCGCCAGGCGCTCGCCGAGGGAGCAGCCCCAGGGGTGCACGAAGACGATCGCGCCCAGCTCCTCGGCCCGCTGCCACACCGCGTCGTGCGCGGGGTCGGCCAGTTCGCGGCCGTCGACCGTCGTGGAGACGCTGATGCCGTACAGGCCATGGTCGTTGACCGCCTGATCGAGCAACGCGACCGCGAGGTCCGGGTGTTGGAGCGGGATCGTGCCCAGGCCGTACAGGCGCTCGGGTGCGGTGGCGCAGTGCGCGGCCACGGCCGCGTTGACGGTGCGGGCGAGGTGGATCGCGAGGTCGGGGTCCGCCCAGTAGTGGTGCATCGGCATCGGGCCGACCACCTGGATATCGACGCCCATCGCGCCCAGGTCCGCCAGGCGAGTCGTGACGTCCGTCAACTTGGGCGCCAGGCGCTGGAGTTGGGCACGGTTGGCGGTCAGGGACGCGGGGGAGTGGGCGCGCTGCTCGGCCGCGAGTTCGGCGGCGAGGCCCGGGGTGCCCGCGACCAGGGCGTCGGCGGCGGGGACGGCGAGGTGGCCGTGGAAGTCGACCACGGGCGAGCTGTTCACGCCGCCGCCGTCAGGTGGTCCAGGGTCTCCGACATGATCCGGGCCGGATCGGCGCCGGGCGTGTCCGGGTGGATCTCCCAGTCGGCGAGCTGGAGGGAGTTCTCCAGGACCATCCGCACCCGGGGCAGCCGGCGTGCCATGAAGTGGTCCAGGGCCTTCTCGGCCGGTTCGTCCCCGGTCACCAACTCGGCGAGCAGGACGGCGTCTTCCATGCACATCGCGGCGCCCTGCGCGATCAGCGGCGGACAGGCGTGCGCGGCGTCGCCGATGACCAACGCACGACCGCGATGCCAGGGCTCGTCGACGAGGATCGCCTCGATCCAGCGGTAGTCGACCGCCGTGTCCTCGGGCAGCGAGGCGAGGATCCTGCCCCAGGTCCCGCCGTACCCGGCGCCGCGTTCGCGCAGCAGGCCGAGCGGGGCGCGGGGGCCGATCAGGGTGGTGTCGAGGTTCTCGTCGAGGAGGTAGGCGTAGCACTGGTCGGGGGAGATCGGGCTGTAGCCGGCCTTGAAACGGGGGCCGCCGTAGTACACCTCGGCGCAGTCCATCTCGGCCGGGCGCTCCGCGACGACCCGGAAGATCGACATGCCGACCGGGCGGGGCTTCGCGTCGATGCCGATCAGCGCGCGCATCGCCGAGTTGATGCCGTCGGCGCCCACGACGAGGTCGTAGCGGCCGGTCGAACCGTCCGTGAAGGCCACGTCCACCTGGTCCGGCGACTGGTCGAGCCGGTCCACGCTCAGCCCGAGGCGGACCCGCACCCCGTGCGCGCGCACCGCGTCGCACAGCGCGTCCTGCAGATCCGAGCGCAACGCCCCCGCTGTGGAAGGCAGTTCGGGCCCGCCGGTGTGCGGGGTGTTCAACTCGGTGAGCAGCCCGCCGTCGGCGCGGCGCAGCCGCATGATGTCGAACGGCACCGCCCGGGACAGCACCCGGTCCAGGACACCCACGGAACGCAGCGCCTTGAGCGCGTTGCCCTGAATGGTGATGCCATGGCCCACACCGAACCACTGCGGAGAGATCTCGACGAGCTCCACCTCGGCGCCACGCTGGGCGAGCGCGAGACACAGCACGCTTCCGGTGATGCCGCCGCCTACGACGAGCACCTTCTGTACGGGCATGGGGGTTCCTTGCGAACGTAGACGACGAGTGACGTCAGACCGAGAAGCGGGCGCCGAGTTCGTGGAAGTGCTCGACGGCCGGCGGCTCGGCGAAGAACGGCCCGACCAGGGCCCGCCAGCGGCCGAAGGCCTCGGACTCCCGGAAGCCGACCGTGTGGGCCTCGACCGACTCCCAGCCGACCAGCAGCAGAAAGGTCCGAGGTCGCTCCGCGCCGCGCAGCAGCTCGGCCCAGCGGAACCCGTCGGCCTCGGCCAGCACCTCACGGGCCTTGCCGAACACCTCCGCGAACTCCCGCTCACGACCGGCCTCGACGGTCAGCTCGGCATGCTCGACGACCACTGTGCGCTCCTCGGGTGGTGGGGTGCTCCGAGCCTGCGTGGCGCCCGACGCGGGGGTCAACGGATCGAGGCATCGGCAAGGGGGACGTCATGCATCCCGTACGGCGATGGACCAGCGGTTCAGCCGTCCGGCGGGCCGGTGATGGCAGGCATCGCGGATCGCCATTTCCGCCGCGCCCCGAGGCTGCCTAGCGTCGAGGGCGAGCCCCCACCCGTACGAGGAGAGCGCCGTGCCCGATCAACTGCCCACCCACGCCGGACCGTTCGCGCTCGGCACGTTCGCCGCCGAGGGCGACGGCTTCCCCGGCCTGGTCACCGGGGCGCGTGTGCGCGACCTCTCCGACCTCGTGCCGTCCGTACGCGCGCTCGTCGAGGACTGGGACAGCTGGCTGCCCCGGCTCGGCGACCTCGCGGGGGCGGACGGGGGCACCTGGTACGACCTGGCCGACCTGCGCGTCCTGACCCCGATCGAGCCCGGCCAGATCCTGCAGAGCGGCGCCAACTACCGCAAGCACGTGGTCGATCTGGTCGCCGCCGAGAAGGAGAGCGTGCACGGCGCCACCCCCGAAGAGGCCCGCGCCGACGCCGAGTCGATGATGGACGAACGCGCCCGCAACGGAGTGCCGTACGTCTTCCTCGGCTCACCGCGCGCGATCTCCGGCCCCTTCGACGACATCGTGCTCCCCGCGCTCGGTGAGCAGCACGACTGGGAACTCGAACTCGCCCTCGTCATCGGCAAGTCGGGCAGGGACATCGCGGCCGAGGACGCGATGGAGTACGTCGCCGCGTACACCATCAGCAACGACCTCACGACGCGCGACCGCCTCTACCGGCCCGACCTCAAGGCCATCGGCACCGACTGGTTCACCGCGAAGAACGCCGACACCTTCCTGCCGACCGGGCCCTTCCTGGTGCCGGCGGCCTTCGTCGGAGACCCCGGCGACCTGCGGATCACCCTGCGCCACAACGGAGTCGTCCGCCAGGACGAGTCCACCAAGGACATGATCTTCGACATCCCCCGGCTCATCGCGTACATCTCCACGACCACCACCCTGCGCCCCGGCGACCTGCTGCTCACCGGTTCCCCGGCCGGCAACGGCGCGCACTGGGGCGTCTTCCTGAAGCCCGGCGACGTCGTCGAGTCCGAGATCACCGGCCTGGGCCACCAGCGCAACACCGTCAGGAGCCACGCATGAGCGTCTTCCAGCCCATCACCCATCTGCGCCATGTCGACCTGGCCGTACCGGACTTCGCCCGTCAGCGCGCCTTCTACGGCACGACATGGGGCCTGACCGAGGTCGCCAACGACAGCGGAGTCGCCTTCTTCGCCGCCGAGGGCAGCCCCGAGCAGTACATCGTCCGCATCCGAGAGGACGAGCGGAAGCGGATGGACCTGGTTGCCTTCGGGGCCGCATCGCCGGTGGCGGTGGATGAGCTGCATGGGCGGCTCGGGCGGGCCGGGGTCCAACTCATCGGTGAGCCCGGTGTGTTGGACACTCCGGGCGGGGGCTACGGCTTCCGGTTCTTCGACCCGGATGGGCGGGTCGTCGAGGTCTCGGCGGACGTCGAGACCCGCGCCCACCGCAGGATCGAGGAGCGGGAGGCGATCCCGGTCCGGCTCTCGCACTGCGTGGTCAACTCCCAGGACCCGGAAGGACTGCGGGACTTCTACGTCCGGCACCTCGGGTTCCGGCTCACCGACACCCTGTACTCGACGCACATGGGCGACCTCATGTACTTCCTGCGGTGCAGCCCCCTCCACCACTCGTTCGCGATCGCCCGAGGGCCCCATGTCTCCCTGCACCACGCCTCGTTCGAGATGCGCGGGGTCGAGGAGTACATGCGCGGCACCGGGCGGGCGCTGCGCGCCGGGACCCGGCTCACCTGGGGGCCCGGGCGGCATCTCGCCGGCGACAACACCTTCTCGTACTTCCACGACCCGCACGGCAACACCGTCGAGTACACGACCGAACTCGCCGTCCTCGAAGAGGACTTGTGGCACCCGGGCCGCCATGACGTCGACGACCCGATCACCCAGGACCAGTGGGGCACCGCCGACCCGATGAGCGAGTCGGTCGCCAAGGAGCAGTTCAACGACCCCGACGTGCTGTTCGTGGCGCCTCCCGTCTGACACCTCCGTCCGCCTCCCTCGTCCGGCATCCCCGCTGTCGCGAACCACCCGCAGAAAGGCCGCAGTTGTGGCAACGATCCTGAAGCACGCCGTGCCCAAGTCAGAGGTGACCGCCTCGCTCGACCAGGTACGGGAGACCGTGACCGGCGTCATCGCGGACATCCGTGCGCGCGGCGACGAGGCGGTGCGCGTCTACTCCGAGAAGTTCGACAAGTGGAGCCCCGACTCCTTCCGGCTGACGGACGAGGAGGTCGAGAAGATCATCGCGTCGGTGCCGCAGCAGGTCATCGACGACATCCGTTTCGTCCAGGACCAGGTGCGCACCTTCGCGCGCCACCAGCTCGACTCCTTGCGGGAGTTCGAGGTGGAGACCCTGCCCGGGGTGAAGCTCGGGCAGAAGCACATCCCGGTGCAGGCGGCGGGCGCGTACATCCCCGGTGGCCGCTACCCGCTCACCGCCTCCGCCCACATGACCATCGTCACCGCCAAGGTCGCGGGCGTGCCCCGGGTCGTCGCCTGTACGCCGCCCATCCACGGCGAGATCCCGGCCGCCACCGTCGCCGCCATGCATCTCGCCGGCGCCGACGAGATCTGGCTGCTCGGCGGAGTGCAGGCCGTGGCCGCCATGTCCGTCGGCACCGACACGATGCGGCCCGTGAACCTGATCGCCGGACCCGGCAACGCCTATGTCGCCGAGGCCAAGCGGCAGTTGTTCGGCGAGGTCGGCATCGACCTGTTCGCCGGGCCGACCGAGATCCTCGTCCTCGCCGACGACCAGGCCGACCCGTTCGTGTGCGCCGTCGACCTGCTCTCCCAGGCCGAGCACGGGCCGGACTCCCCGGCCGTCCTCATCACCACCTCCCGCGAGGTCGCCGAGAAGACCATCGCCGAGGTGGAACGCCTCCTGCCCGGCATGCCCACCCGCGACTTCGCCGAGCCGGCCTGGCGCGACCACGGCCAGGTCCACGTCGTCGACACCCTCGACGAGCTGTACGCCCTCGCCGACGACTTCGCCTTCGAGCACGTCGAGGTCCTGACCGCCGAACCGCGCCTCGCCTTGGAGCGGATGACCCAGTACGGCGCCCTGTTCCTGGGCGAGGGGACCTGTGTGTCGTTCGGCGACAAGGTCATCGGCACCAACCATGTGCTGCCCACACGTGGTGCCGCGCGCTATACCGGCGGCCTGTGGGTGGGGAAGTACCTCAAGACGGTCACCTACCAGGAGGTCACCGACACCGACTCCCAGGCGCTCCTCGGCCGACTGTGCGGGCGGGCCGCCCGCGTCGAGTTGTTCGAGGGGCACGCACGCTCCGGTGACGTACGGGCCGCGCGGGCCGCGGGCGACGAGCTGCCCTGGAACACTCCGTGACCCTGGCCGGCCGTACAGCGCTGGTCACCGGTGGCGGCGGACCGCTGGGGCGCGCCTTCGCGCTGGCCCTCGCCGACTCCGGCGCCCGGGTGGTCCTCGTCGGCCGCAACGAGACGGCGCTCGCGGAGGCGGCGGCACAGGTGGAGAAGGACGGCGGACACGCCCGTACGGGAGTGTGCGACGTCTCCGATCCGGCGGCCGTCACCGCGCTCGCCGCCGAACTCGCCGACGAGGACGTGTCGTTGCTCGTCAACAACGCCGGAGTCGCCGGTCCTGTACGGTCGCTGGTCGACATCGAGCCGGACGAGTGGGACGACGTGTTCGCCGCCAACGTCCGGGGCGTGTACCTGATGTGCCGGGCCTTCCTGCCGCCGATGCTCGCGGCCGGGCGCGGTGACGTCGTCAACGTGGCCTCGGTCAGCGGCAAGCGACCGCTGCTCAACCGCACCCCGTACACCGCCTCCAAGATGGCGCTGCTCGGCCTGACCCGGACCCTTGCCGGGGAGGTCGGTCCGCAGGGGATCGCGGTCAACTCCCTTTCCCCGGGCCCGGTTCGAGGCCCGCGCATGGACCACAACTTCCGGCTCACCGCCGAACTGACCGGCTGCACGGTCGCCGAGGCCGAACGCGACTTCGCCTCCCGGGCCGCCCTCGGCCGGCTCGTCGAGGAGCACGAGGTCGCGCGGGCGCTCGTGGCGATGCTCGCGATGCCCGGCCTGTGCGGGGCCGACATCGACCTGTCGGCCGGGATGATCGCCCCGTCGTAGCTGAACGGGGTGCGGTAAACGGCGAGGTGGACGGCTGGCGAGCCGCCCGCCTCGCCGTCGTGTTCAAGCCCGTCCACCCGCTATGACGACTCTGTGTGACCGCCATGAAATGGTCGGCGTGATCCGAGGCATCGGGCTCCCATATGTGTGTGCCGCCCGCCTATTCCCTGGTTCTTGTGGCTGCTTCACTCCCTCGTGCGCACCTTCGGTGCCTCCGCCGGGCCGTCCGCACCCCGCGTTCGACGGCCGGCCGGTCACACTGCGCAACGGCGCATCGATCCCTGGGAAGGCAAGCAATGACGCTGATCACCCGACGCTCGGTCCTGATCGCCGGTACCGCCACGGCCGGAGCCGTACTGGTGCCGGCGGTGTCCGCCACCGCCGCGCCGACGGCCACCAAGGCCACGAAGGCTTCGGGCAAGCGGATCTCGGTCGCATCCGGCGAGACGTACACGGTCTCCGCGACCACCCGCGTGAGCGAGCTGTCCATCGCCGACGGCGGCACGATCACCGCCCCGGACGGCTCCAGCCTCTCCCTGACCGTCGACGGCGTGGAGACCGGCCAACTGCTCACCGCCACCGGCGGAACGGCCACCCTGATCCAGGCCGGCACCTACCGGGGTGACGTCGTCCTGACCGTCGCCGCGGCCAACGAGGTGACGTACGAGACGCTCACCTTCCCGTTCCGGCAGGCGGTGTACGTCGACGGCGACGGTGTGGTCAAGGACAAGTCCGTCCTCGCGGCCGTCCTCGGCGGCAAGCTGACGGACGCCTACGCGAAGAACGTGTCGATCACCTCGACCGGCGAGTGCTTCGACGGCGTGTACGTCCAGGACGCCACCTACACCCTCGACCGGCCCTCCATCTCCCTCACGGGCAACGGCCGTTGCGACTTCGCGGGCTACGGCGCCGCGGTCGTCGGCGACGGTTCCTCGACCACACTCGTCGTGGACGGCGCCCGGATCGACACCAAGGGAGTCGTCCGCACCGCCGTCATCGCCAACGACGGCGCCAACGTCATCGTCAAGGACTCCGTCCTCCGCACCCGCAACGGCGTCCTGCCCGCCGACTACCAAGCCACCGTGGAAACGCCGTACATGGAGTCCGTGCCCTGGATGCTCGGCCTCGACGGCAACGTCCGCGCCACCAATCTCATCGGCGCGAACAGCAAGGCCACCTACCTCAACTCGACCGTGTTCTCCGAGACTTGGGGCGCCCTGTCGGTCGAGGGCGGCAGCGGGCTCAAACTGACCGCGGTCAACAGCCACTTCGGGAACACGGGGGAGTACGGCTACGGCACCTACGCCATCGGTGACGCGACCGTGCGGGTGCTCGGCTCCCGGCTCGACGTCGGCAGCTACGCGACCATCATCGCGGGCCCGGCCGCGGTCGTGCACTACGGCGACAGCACCAGGGCCGCCGTCGCCGCGCTCAACACCGAGCTGGAACTCGGGCTGTCCAAGGCCGAGTTGGCGTCGATCGCGGTGCGCAACACCGTGGTGAACTCCGGGCACTTCGGCTACATGTTCTTCGGCACCGGCCAACTCACCCTCGACGGCGGCACGGTGATCAACTCCGACCGGGCCACCTTCCTCAACAAGGGCCAGCAGACCACGATCAGCGTCGACGGCTCGCGGGGCGCCCGGCTCAACCCGCGCGACGGGATCATCCTCCAGATGATCGAGCTGGACGACCCGGGCCCGGTCCCGGTCAACGGCAAGATGATGAACATCGGCGTCTACACCGAGCCCACCGGCGACCCGGCGAAGGACGCGGCCTTCGACCCGACCGCCGTCCACACCACCGACGGGGCCGCCACCTTCAACTCCATAGCTTTGAAGGGCGACTTCTACAACGGCATGCGCAAGGGCAAGAACATGGTCCTCACCTTCGAGGACGCGAGGGTCGAGGGCGTCATCTCCGCGTCGACCGCCAAGCACCGCGTCTCCAGCATCGACGCGTCGACCTTCTACGAGCTGGGCATCGTCACCAACACCGTGGGAGCCGCCGTCAACAACGGCGCGATCGTGCAGCTCAACAGTGGCTCGACGTGGACGGTCAGCGGCACCTCGTACCTGACCCGGCTCGCCCTCGCCGCCGACGCGACCGTCAAGGCGCCCCGGGGCAAGAAGGTCACGCTGACGGTCGACGGGACGGCCACGGCCATCACGCCGGGCCAGACCTACACGGGCGCCCTCACGCTGACCGTCGCGTGAGCGACGGCGGAGGCGCGCCGCTCAGGGCCCGGGGCTCAGGGCTCAAGGCCTGGGCTTCACGCGAGCCGCGCCTCCGCCTCCTTCGCGATCCGCTCGAACTGCGCACCCATGGCCGCCTGGAGCGCCTGGGCGCCCGACAACGGCCGGACCATGACCGTCAGTTCGTCGATCAGGCCGTTCTCGTCGACGTGGATGAAGTCGCAGCCGGTCAGCTCCCGGTCGCCGATCCGCGCGGCGAACACCAGCGCGTGGTCGGAGCCGTCCGGATCGCCGATCTCCCGGACGTACCGGAAGTCCTCGAAGACCCGCGCCACCCCGTGCAGGATCGCCGCGGTGATCGCCTTCCCGGGGTACGGCTTGAACACGACCGGACTGGTGAAGACCACGTCCTCCGCCAGCAGCGCCTCGACGGCGTCCATGTCCTGCGCCTCGACCGCCTCACGGAACGCACGCATCGGCTCACCTCATAGTCAATTAGTTGAGTAGGTGTGGATGAGACTAATCAACGACTGTTAGCGTGTCCACATGTCCCTCAAGTACGCGGTCCTCGCGGCTCTCCTGGAAGGCGAGGCCTCGGGCTACGAGCTGGCGAAGGTCTTCGACGTGTCGCTGGCCAACTTCTGGCCCGCGACACCGCAACAGCTCTACCGCGAACTGGAGCGCCTCGCGCAGGACGGACTGATCGAGGCACGGGTCGTACAGCAGGAACGCAGGCCCAACAAAAGGATGTTCACGCTCACCGAGGCCGGCCGACGGGACCTCGGCACCTTCGCCGCCGAGCCGCCCCGGCGCCCCACCGCCATCCGCGACGAACTCCTCATCAAGATTCAGGCCATGGACGGCACCGACCCCACCGTGACCCGCGAGCTGATCGAGGAACGCAGGTCGTGGGCGCGCGGCAAGCTCGACCGCTACGAGCGCGTACGGGACCGTCTCCTCGGCGGTCTGACCGAGGAGGAGTACCTGCGTGACGCCGACCGCGTCGGGCCGTATCTCACGCTGATGGCCGGGATCGCCTTCGAGGAGGAGAACCTGCGCTGGTGCGAGCGCGTTCTCGCGATCCTGAAGCAGCGCGTTGCCCTAGGCTGACCCGGATGTTCAGCCCCGAAGGCCCCAGTCTGCGCGAACTCGCCGTCCAGGCCCTGTCGTCCGTCGAGCACGGCTACGACCTCCTCGCGCCCAAGTTCGACCACACCCCCTTCCGGACATCGGCCCCGCTGCTCGACGCGGTCGCCGTGATGCTGGAACGCATCGGCCCCTTCGGCGACGGACTCGACGTGTGCTGCGGTACGGGTGCGGGCGTCGAGGTGCTGACGAGGGTGTGCCAAGAGAGCGTCACCGGCGTCGACTTCAGCTCGGGCATGCTCGACGTGGCACGGGAGCAGGTGAGGAGTGGCGAGCCCCGTGTCTCATGGGTGCGCGGCGACGCCCGGGCCCTGCCCTTCACTTCGGCCTTCGACCTGGTGGTGAGCTTCGGGGCGTTCGGCCACTTCCTTCCCCGTGAACTGCCAGGGCTGTTCGCCCAGGTCCACTCCGTACTGCGCCCCGGCGGCTGCTTCGCCTTCCCCGTCGTCGCACCGCCGCGCCCCGCATCCCCCGCGTACTGGATGCTGTCCGGCTTCGACGCGGTGATGAAGGTGCGCAACGCCGTCTGGCGACCACCGTTCGTCATGTACTACCGGGACTTCCAACTCGGGTATGTACGGCCGGAGTTGGAGCGGGCCGGCTTCGAGGTCGACCTCTACGCGCTGCCCGAGTTCGGGCACCGCGGCGACGGCAGCCCCCGCGTCCGCATGGTCGCGGCGCGACGGCTGCCGTAGCCGCGGCGGGTCTCAACCGGTCGCTGTCGCCGCCGACTTGATGACCTTCGTGACCAGGTCCGGGTGGGAGATCATCACGACGTGAGAGGAGTCCACCACGGTCGTGTGCGAACCGGCGCGCTTGGCCTCGAAGCGTTCCAGGTCGGGCGCGATCGCCCGGTCCTGCGCCGCCACGACCGCCCACGAGGGGATGTCGCGCCAGGCCGCCGCCGTGGCGACGTCCGTGAACGCGGCCGCGCTGATGGGGCGTTGAGAGGCCCCGAGCAGTGCGGACGTGGAGGCCGGGAGGTCGGCGGTGAACACCGCGTGGAACTTCGCCGTCTGGATGGCCAGATCGGTTCCGCCCGAGCCGTCGGGCAGCGGCTGCAACGCGTCGCCCAGCTGCGACCCGGGGAACCGCGCGCCGAGTTCGCCCAGTTGCTCGCCCTTGTCGGGCACGAAGGCCGCGACGTACACGAGCGCCTTCACGCTCGCGTCGCCCGCGGCCGCCTGGGTGATCACCGCGCCGCCGTAGGAGTGCCCTACGACGACCTTCGGGCCGTCGATCGTCTTGAGGAGTGCGGCGAGGTAGGCGGCGTCCGAGGTCAGCCCGCGCAGCGGATTGGCGGGCGCCACGACCGGGTAACCCGCCTTCTGCAGCCGGGAGGCCACCGCCGACCAGCTGGACGCGTCGGCGAACGCCCCGTGCACGAGGACCACGGTGGGCTTCGGCGTGGAGTGCGAACCCCCGGTGGCGGAGGCCGCCGAGGCCGGGAGCGCGGTGGCCGCGAGGGTGCCCGCCGCCACAACTGCCCCCAGGAGTAAGGGTCTACGGGAAATCGTCATCGGTCAGCTCCGGTTGAGGTCGAGGAGATCGGCGTCGTACGCGTGCTCATCGGTGTCCGGTAGGCCGTACGGGAGTTCAGGCATAGCGGCGCACGAACGACAGGGCGGTGTCCGCGACCTCCTGCCAACCGTGGTCGATGGTCAGGGCGTGGCCCCGGTCCTTGATCTCGGTGATCTCGGTGACGCCCTTGTTGTGCTGCTGCTTCTTGTAGGAGGCGTTGGCGATCGACCAGGGCACGGTGTGGTCCTTCTCGCCCGAGATGATCAGGAGCGGGCCGCGCTCGGGATTCTCCGTGTCGACCTTCGCCTCGGTCCACGGGTTGAGGTTCGCCGTGGCCGCCTGGAACAGCGGGGCGCCCGGCGCGGGCACCGCGAACGTCTCGTACAACTCCCGTGCCTCCTCCTCGCCGACGGCGTTGGCGAAGCCGTAGCGGAACTGGTCGTAGGTCAGGGGGACAGCGCGATTGCGGTTGGCGGGGTTGCTGAGGACCGGTGCGGAGGAGCGCAGCGCGGAGATCGGCAGCGGCAGCACGCCCCGGAACGGCGCCGGGTCGATCGCCACGGAGACGGCGGACAGCCCGCGCCCGGCGAGGATCTGCGTGAGCAGTCCACCGAAGGAGTGGCCGATGATCGCCGGCTTGCGGGTCAGTGCCCCGATCAACTGCGTTAGGTGGTCGGCGACTTGGCCGACCGTCTTGCCCGCCATGACCTCCGGGTGCTCGTTGGCCTCCTTGACCGTCTCCGGGTCGTCGGGCCAGGACAGGGAGACCGGCGCGTACCCGGCCTGCTCGAAGTGTGCCGCCCAGCGGTCCCAACTGCTCGGCAACAGCCACAGACCGTGGACAAAGACGACCGGCGTGCGTTCGATGGCGTTCGCCCGCTCGATCTGCTGTACGTCGATGTGGGTCATGTCCCGAAGTATGCGTCCGCGGAGTTCCAGGAGTCCGTCGTATCAGGGCACTTGGCGAAGGATGACGCCATTGTCGTGGCCTGGGTGATCTCCTACGCTGAACGGCGTGGGGGCAAGAGTGCTGTCCGGGAACGGAGTTGTACATGCTCAGCAAGGGTGAAGCCGGCGAAGCGGTCCGCCAGGCCAAGGTGAACACCGGTGTCACATGGGCCCAGTTGGCCGAGGCCGTGGGCCGGCCGCTCGCGTGGACCACGGCGGCCCTGCTGGGCCAGCACCCCATGTCCAAGGACGAGGCGGCGACGGCCGCCGCCCTCCTCGAACTCGGTGAGGATGCCGCCCTGGCCTTCCAACTCCAGCCCACCCGGGGCGCGTTGGACGCGGCCGTACCGGTGGACCCCACGATCTACCGGCTCTACGAGGTCATCCAGGTCTACGGCCCCACCATCAAGGAACTGATCCACGAGCAGTGCGGCGACGGCATCATGAGCGCCATCAACTTCCGCCTCGACGTCAGCCGCGTGCCCGACCCCGCCGGTGACCGGGTCGTCATCACCCTCGACGGCAAGTACCTGCAGTACCAGTGGGAGTGACCGTGCCCCGTCAGCGGCTCCGGACCGCGTTGAGCCGGGCGGCCTGACGGGTCAGGTGGTCGCGCTCGGCGAGGTTGGGCGCCTTGAGCGCCGCCTCCGCGTACAGCCGGGCCGCCGTCTTCAGGTCGCCGTCGCGTTCGTGCAGATAGGCCGCCACCGCGGTGTACCGGGGGAGGGAGTCGTCCAGTGCGGCGAGCGCGGCCAGGCCGGCGCGCGGGCCGTCGGCCTCGCCCACGGCGACCGCGCGGTTGAGGCGGACCACCGGGCTGTCGGTCAGACCGGCGAGCTCGTCGTACCACTCGACGATCTGCACCCAGTCGGTCTCCTCGGCGGTGGGCGCGTCCGCGTGGAGCGCCGCGATCGCGGCCTGTGCCTGGAACTCGCCCAACCGGTCGCGGGCCAGGGCGACTTGGAGGATCGTGACGCCCTCGGCGATCGCCGAGGTGTCCCATCGCGCCCGGTCCTGTTCGGCGAGCGGGACCAGGCTGCCGTCCCGCGCGGTCCGGGCGGCGCGCCGGGCATGGTGCAGCAGCATGAGGGCGAGCAGGCCCGCGACCTCGGGGTGGTCGATCGCGGCGGCGAGCTGCCGGGTGAGCCGGATCGCCTCGGCGGCGAGGTCGACATCGCCGGAGTAGCCCTCATTGAAGACCAGGTAGAGGACGCGCAGCACGGTCGCGACATCGCCGGGCCGGTCGAACCGGACGTCGGAGACGGTGCGTTTGGCCCGGCTGATCCGCTGCGCCATCGTCGCCTCGGGCACGAGATAGGCCTGCGCGATCTGCCGGGTGGTGAGCCCGCCGACGGCGCGCAGGGTGAGCGCGACCGCCGACGACGGCGTCAACTTCGGGTGGGCGCACAGGAAGTAGAGCCGGAGCGTGTCGTCCGCGGCGGGCGCGGGGCCGGGCGCCGGCTCCTCGTCGACCAGATCCTCACGTCTACGGCGGGCGGTGTCCGCCCGCGTCGCGTCGAGGAACCGCCGCCAGGCCACCGTGACCAGCCACCCCTTCGGGTCGCGCGGCGGATCGTCCGGCCAGACCCGGACCGCCTCGACGAGCGCGTCCTGTACGGCGTCCTCGGCCGCCGCGAAGTCCGCTCCGCGGCGGACGAGGATCCCGAGCACACTCGGCGTGAGGCTCCTCAGCAGGACCTCGTTCACTTAAAGGTGCACTCCGTGGTGGTGGAGTGCACGCCCAGGAACGGGCGCAGCTCCAGCCACTCGTGGATCGCCCTGCCACCGGCGCCGGGGGCGGCCGACAGCTCACCGGCCAGCTCCACCGCGCGCTCGTAGGTGTCGACGTCGATCACCATCCAGCCGGCGATGACGTCCTTGGTCTCGGCGAACGGGCCGTCGGTGACCGGCGGGCGCCCCTCTCCGTCGTAGCGGACGAAGGTCCCCTCGGGGGAGAGCGCCTGGCTGTCGACGAACTCCCCGGTCTTCTCCAGCCGGGCCGCGAAGTCGTTCATGTACTGGACGTGGGCGGAGATCTCCTCGGGCGTCCACTGGTCCATGGGGACGTCGTTCACGGCGGCGGGGGCGCCACGGTAGTGCTTCAGGAGCAGGTACTTGGCCATCGTCGTTCTCCTCGGTGCTGGTGCGACCCATTGTGGTCGCGTTCACCTCGGGGACGGAGCCGGGCGCGGGTTCTCGACATCGGCGGGCGGATTTCTCGCCGCGAGTTCGCGGGATCTGCGGGGAAGGGCGGAAAGGGAGGCGTACCCACTCCTCTTCCCTTCTTAACGTATAGCGCACCGGGGGGCTTGCGGCAAGGCCCCCGTCGTGCCGCAGAATGTCCGGCCTAAGGGCATGACCTGCGGAAATGGGAGTCGCGAATGCGTGTGCTGTTGACGACGTGGGGATCGCGCGGGGATGTCGAACCCATCGCGGGACTCGCGGCCCGACTGCTGGAACTCGGCGCGGAGGCGAGCGTCGCCGCGCCGCCGGACGAGGAGTTCGTGGAGCTGCTGGCCCGGGCCGGTGTGCCGCTGGTGCCGCTCGGTCCGTCGGTGCGCTCGGTGGTGACCGGGGCGAGGCCGCCGTCGGCGGCGACCGCGTTCCAGCTCGCACCCGAGCTGGTCGCCGCCCGCTACGAGACGCTGCTGCCGGCGGCCGAGGGGTGCGACGTGCTGCTGGCGAGCGGCCTGATGCCGACCGGCGCCCGCTCGGTGGCCGAGAAACTGGGCATCCGCTACGTGTTCGCCTGCTTCCACACGGCCGGTCTGCCGTCGTCGGAGCACCGGCCGCCGGCCCGGCCCGGCCATCCGTCCTCGCCGGACGAGACGGACATCAAGGTGCTGTGGGACGAGGACGCCCAGCGCGTGAACGCCCTCTACCGCGAGGCGGAGAACCGGCACCGGGCGGCGATCGGCCTGCCGCCGGTGGACAACGTCCGCGACCACGCGTTCACCGAGCGGCCGTGGCTGGCCTCGGACCCGGATCTGTTCCCGTGGCAGGACCAGACGGATCTCGACCTCGCGGTGACCGGATCGTGGATCCTGCCCGACGAGCGCCCGCTCCCCGCGGATCTGGAAGCGTTCCTGAAGGCGGGCGAGCCGCCGGTGTACGTGGGCTTCGGGAGCATGGCACTCCGTACCTCGCCCGACATGGCCCGGGACGCCATCGACGCGGTGCGGGCGCGGGGGCACCGTGTCGTTCTCGGCCGCGGCTGGGCGGAGCTGGCTCCGGTCGACGACCGGGACGACTGCTTCGTCGTGGGCGAGGTCAACCACCAGGCGCTGTTCGGCCGGGTGGCCGCGGTCGTACACCACGGCGGGGCGGGCACCACGACGGCGGCCACGCTGTCCGGCGCGCCCCAGGTGGTCGTACCGCAGATCGTGGACCAGCCATACTGGGCGGCACGGGTGGCCGAGCTGGGCATCGGCGTCGCACACGACGGGCCGACACCGACCTACGACTCCCTGTCGGCCGCTCTCTCCACCGTCCTGGCCCCCGAGACGCGGGCCCGGGCACGGACTGTGGCCGGCAAGCTCCGCACCGACGGGACGACGGTGGCCGCGAAGATGCTCCAGGACATGGTCAGCGGGGAAGGGCGGTCCACGCACGCGTGAACCGGCCGAACCGAGCACACGAGAAACCGCACGCACCGGTCCCCACGCCCAGCAGCACGCCGGGCCGTGAGCGACCTCAGATCGGAATTGATGCCGTGAACCCCCTGACCACCAGCGCCTTCGACCTCCCCGACCGGCTCTCCGCCAAGGCCGACCCGGCGCTGATCGCCGACGACGAGCAGCACTTCGCGGCGATCGCGGAGAGCCTTGAGCAGTCGATCGCGGAACTGACCGAGCAGCTCGACACCGAGCGCAGGGCGCCCGGAGGCATCGGCCGGGCGGCGATGGACCGGGACACGGAGATCCACCGGCTCACCACACGGCTGCGCACCCTACGTCGCTTCGGCCTGGACCTGTGTCTCGGCCACATGGTGGACACCAACACCTCCGAGCCCGTGTACATCGGGCGGCTCGGTCTCACCGACAGCACGGGCCGACGCCTGCTGCTCGACTGGCGCTCGCCCGCGGCGGAGCCGTTCTTCGGCGCGACCCACGCCAACCCGATGGGTCTGGCGAGCCGGCGCAGGTACCGCTGGACGCGCGGTCGGATCAGCGACTACTGGGACGAGGTGTTCACCGCGGACGGCTTCGTCGGGCATGCCGCGCTCGACGACCAGTCCGCGTTCATCGCGAGCCTCGGCGGCAACCGCTCGGGCCGGATGCGCGATGTGCTCGGCACCATCCAGGCCGACCAGGACGCCATCATCCGCGCGGGATCACGCGGCGCGCTCGTCGTCGACGGCGGTCCGGGCACCGGCAAGACCGTCGTCGCCCTGCACCGCTCCGCCTACCTCCTCTACTCCGACCCGCGCCTCGGCCACCGCAGGGGCGGCGTGCTGTTCGTGGGTCCGCACCGGCCCTATCTGGACTACGTCGCGGACGTCCTCCCCAGCCTCGGGGAGGAGGGCGTGCAGACCTGCATCCTGCGGGACCTCGTCGCCGAGGGCGCCGCGGCGGTCGCGGAGGCCGACCCGGAGGTGGCCCGGCTGAAGTCGTCCGTGGAGTTGGTGCGGGCGATCGAGCCGGCCGTCCGGTTCTACGAGGAGCCGCCGACCAAGGGCATGAACGTCACCACGCACTGGTCCGACATCCGGCTGAGCGCCGAGGACTGGGCCGTCGCGTTCGAGGCGGCCGAACCCGGCACCCCGCACAACGAGGGACGCGAGCAGGTCTGGCAGGAGCTGCTCACGATCCTGGTGGACAAGCACGACGACACCGCCTCGCCGCGGGACGGGGAGGACGGGCAGGTCACGCCCGAGCAGCTCCGGCGGTCGCTGCGGCAGAACAGGGAGCTGCTCACCGCCTTCAACCGTGCGTGGCCGCTGCTCGAAGCGGCCGACCTCGTCGGCGACCTGTGGACGGTGCCGGCGTACCTGCGCAAGTGCGCACCCTCGCTGAGCCGTGACGAGGTCCAGCGGTTGCAGCGCGCGGACGCCCAGGCCTGGACGGTGTCCGACCTGCCGCTGCTCGACGCGGCACGGCAACGGCTCGGTGACCCCGAGTCCGCGCGCCGCAAGCGCCGGCAGGAAGCCGCCGTGGCGGCCGAACACGCGCGCAGGACCGACGTCATCGACAGCCTGCTTCAGAACGTCGAGATCGACGAGAGCGAGGGCGCGATGGGCATGCTCCACGGAAAGGACCTACGCGACGCGCTGATCGACGAGGCGGCACAGGTGTCGGCCATCGAACCCGACCTGCTCGCCGGGCCGTTCGCGCACATCGTCGTGGACGAGGCCCAGGAACTCACCGACGCGGAATGGCAGATGCTCCTGCTGCGCTGCCCGTCCCGCAGCTTCACCATCGTCGGCGACCGCGCCCAGGCCCGGCACGGGTTCACCGAGTCGTGGCAGGAACGGCTGAAGCGGATCGGGCTCGACCGGATCAACCTCGCGTCCCTGACCGTCAATTACCGCACCCCGGAAGAGATCATGACGGAGGCCGAGCCGGTCATCCGTGCCGTGCTCCCGGACGCCAACGTGCCGACCTCGATCCGCAGCAGCGGCATCCCCGTCGTCCACGGACCCACCTCCGGCCTGGAGTCGGTCCTCGACACCTGGCTCGCCGAGCACGCGGACGGGATCGGCTGTGTCATCGGGACCGGCGACCTGGACGCGGGCATCTTCCGGGCGAGGCCCCGGGTCAGGGCGCTGACTCCCGAGCTGTCCAAGGGACTTGAGTTCGACCTGGTCGTCCTTCTCGACCCGGAGAAGTTCGGCGAGGGCATCGAAGGAGCCGTCGACCACTATGTGGCGATGACCCGGGCGACCCAACAACTCGTCGTGCTCACGAGCGCCTGAGTCGCGCCGGCGCGCGGCGAGTCGGGACCCGCCGCGCGCCACCGTGCCGAGCTCTCGGGCTCAACCCGCTGCGGCAGGCAGTGTGAACTCGTAGATCAGGGCGTCCTGTTGGGACTCCACCACCAGGTCGGTGATCTCCAGCGGGCGCGCGTACTGGTCGTGCACGCGGCGGGTCACGCGCACCGAGGGCGCGTCGGCGGCCTGGGTGATGGCGTCCCGGTGGTGCAGGGTCAGGCCGGCCCGGCGCATCCAGTCGTAGGCGCGCCGGAGTTGGGCGGCGGCGGAGCCGTCGGCGCGGTCGCGGTAGCGGGCCAGTTCCTCGACCTCGGCCAGCGCCACCGCCGAGAAGGACGTGACCGCCGTACGCAGTCCGCTGCCGTCGGCCGCCGCGGACGCGTAGCGGTGGACGAGGGTCGGCCGGTGCGGGGCGATGCCCAGGGCCTCGGCGTGGTCGGGCGGGGGAGTCTCCCAGGTCACGGTGGCCCGGTCGAAGCCGGTCGGGTCCGTGCTGCGGGCGCCGACCGGGAAGGTGAGGGAGGAAGGGGTCTCGACGGGCTGTCCCGCCAGGGTGGCGTGGCTGCCGCGCCGGTCGGTGGCGACCAGGCCGTCCCTGCGCAGCACCTCCAGCGCCTGTCTTACGGTCTCCCGGCTGACCTGGAAGTGCTCGGCCAACTGCCGTTCGCCGGGCAGGCGTTCGCCGGGCGGGATGGTGCCGCCGTGGAGTTCGCCGAGCAGTTGGGTGGCGACCCTCCCGTAGAGGGGCTGGTCGTCGGCGGTCGGGTGGTCGTGGGGGGTGGTGCGGGCCATGCCGCGCCTCCTGTTGGTGACAAGACTGAGGGCAGAACTGGTGACGAAACGTAGCCGTGCGGGCTCGTTGCGCGACCAGATCTAGCATTGGTCTAAACCACCAGGGAAGAGCGGCAGGCCAGTTAGGCCGAAACCGACCCGCGCCGGTCACCCCTCACAGGGCGTCCTGCACGGCCGCGATCAGGGTCATCTTCCGTGGGTCGTCGGCGATATGAGGCCCCATCCGGTTCATCACGTACCCCATCGACACCCCCGCCTCCGGGTCGGCCAGACCGAAGGAGCCACCGAAGCCGTCGTGTCCGAAAGCCTTCGGGTTACGGCCGTACGATCCGTTCGGGCCGCTGAGCCACAGGCCGAGCCCGACCTCCGTGTCGTGCGCGAAGCCCGCGCCGAGCACCAGGTCGCGGCAGCTGCCCTGCCCCTCGCGCACCCGCTCGGCCGCCTCGGGGGAGAGGACGCGGTGGCCGCCGTAGGTTCCGCGCCCGGCGAAGACGCCGTAGAGCGCCGCCACGGCGCGTGCCGTGCCGTGGCCGTTCGCGGCCGGGATCTCCGCGGCGCGCCACTCGGGGGTGTTGGCCTCGGCCGCGCCCGCGACCGGGTTGGTCAGCGCGGCGATCGCGGCGGGCGCCAACTGGCTGAAGATCGCGGCCTGTTCGCTCGCCGACGCGACGGGCGGATGCACCAGCTCGGCCGCCCGGCCCGCCTCCTTCTCCGGCAGCCCGATGGTGAAGTCGATCCCGAGCGGGCCGGTGACCTCACGCTCCAGGAAGGCGCTCGGGAGCAACCCCGAGACGCGGCGCACCACTTCGCCGACGAGGAAGCCGTAGGTGATCGCGTGGTACCCGGACCGTGTCCCCGGCTCCCACCAGGGCTCCGTGGCCGCGAGGCGTTCGGTCGTCAACTCCCAGTCGTAGAGCTGCGCGAGGGAGTGCGGCTCGCGCAGGCCTGCCAGTCCGGCGCGGTGGGAGAGCAGGTGTCGTACGAGGACGTTCTCCTTGCCCGCGGCGGCGAACTCCGGCCAGTACGTGGCCACCGGGGCGTCGAGGTCGAGCAGACCCCGGTCGGCGAGGATGTGGGCGCACAGGGCCACCGGGCCTTTCGTCGTCGACCACACATTGACCAGCGTGTCCTGCTCCCAGGGGCGCGTCCGTGCCGCGTCGGCCCAGCCGCCCCAGAGGTCGACGACGGTCTCGCCGCCGACCGTGACGGTCAGCGCGGCGCCCAGTTCGTCCCGGTCCCGGAAGTTCTCCTCGAACGCCGTGCGCACCGCCGTGAAGCGGGGGTCGCAGTGGCCGTCGACGGCTGGCTGGTGCTCGGACATGGGGCCTCCGTGGTGTGCCGGACGTCCGGGCCGCGACGCTGCGGACCGGACGTCTTGAACATACCGACTGGTCGGACTGGGCGGAAGGTGTCGTACGTTCAGTTGAGGAACAGCTCGCCGGCCGGTTCCCGGTGGCCGGCCTCCGTGTGCCAGTAGTCGCGGGTCTCCACGGCCAGCCCCTTGCCGTCGAAGCGCACGAAGACACAGCCGGCCAGCGTGGACGGCTCGCCGTCCTCCTCGGCCAGCACCCTGAACTCCGCCACGGCGACACCGTGTTGGCCGACGACCGGCGCCGAGAACCGCACATCGCTCACCTGCTCCGCCGCGAACGACCAGCGCAGATACGCGGCCAACTCGGCCCGCCCCCGGTGCGGTTCGCGGAACGGCATCGAGCGGTGGACGCAGTCCTCGGCGTACAACTCCAGCAGTGCGTCCACGTCGTGCTCGGCCCAGGCCCGCGCCCAGACCCGCACGAACCGTTCGGCGGCCTCACTCGTGGCGCTGTCCATGGGGGCACCTTCCGACGGGGGACTCAGACGTACGACCGCAGCCAGTCCACCTTCACGGCCTCCTGGTAAGGGCCGCCGCCCTCATGGTCGTTGAAGTCGTACACCTCGATCTTCTTGTCCTCGTGCGCCCACGCGTTGAACGCGGCGAACACCGTGGACGGCGGGCAGGTCTGGTCCTCCAGGGCCGTCGAGAAGAGCGCCGGAGCGCGGCCCCGGGAGGCGAAGTGGACGCCGTCGAAGTACGAGAGCGTGCGCAGGACGTCGTCGGTGCGGCCGCGATGGGTCTTGAGGTAGTTGCCGATCTCCCGGTACGGGTCGCGGTCCGTGAGGACGGCGGCGCGCGGGTAGTCGCACAGGAACGGCACGTCCGGCGCGATCCCCGCCAGATCGCCGACCAGCCCGCCGACGGCGAGGGTGATGCCGCCGCCCTGGCTCGCACCGAGGGCCACCGTGCGCGCGGGATCGACCAGGGGGTGCGAACGGGCCGCCTCGACGGCCCGCACGCCGTCCGTGAACACCCGCCGGTAGTAGTAGTTCTCGGGGGCGTCGATGCCCCGGGTCATGAAGCCGGGGTACGCGGGCGCGCCGCCCACCGGGTCCGGGGTGCCACCGCCGCCGCCCCACGCACTGCCCTGCCCGCGCGTGTCCATGATGAAGTGCGCGCGGCCCGTCGACGCCCACAGCAGGTTCTCGTGGGGGAGGCCACGCCCGCCGCCGTAACCCACGAACTCCACGACCAGCGGCAGTGGTTGGGCCGCGTCGGCCGGCAGTCGCAGCCAGCCCTTCACCGGGTGACCGCCGAACCCGGCGAACGTCACGTCGTACACCTGCACCGTGGACAGTCCCGTGTCGACCGGTTCGAAGCGGGCGTCCAGATCGTGCTCGCGGGTCTCCTGGAGGGTCTTGGACCAGAAGGCGTCGAAGTCCTCGGGCTCGGTGGAATCGCTGCGGTACGCGCGGAGTTCGTCGAGCGGAAGGTCGAACAGGGCCATCGATGACCGCCTTTGCGAAGGGTGAGTGCGGATGATCACACCGTACGTGTGACATCGGAGGACTCGCCAGGCTCCTGCGGTGCCCCGCGCCTACCATGTCGGCATGTCGTCTGCCGTGGATCTGCTGGTCAAGGACGCCGAACTGCTCGTCGTGGACGGTGAGCGGGAGATCCCGGGCGGCTGGGTCGCCGTCACGGGTGGTCGGGTCACCGCCGTCGGCCCGCCGGGGGCCGAACCTGACGCCACTACGACCCTCTCGGCGACCGGGCGGCTCGTCACCCCCGGCCTGATCAACACGCACCACCACATCTACCAGAACCTCACCCGCTCCTACGCCCCCGCCGTCAACGGCACCCTCTTCGACTGGCTGACCACGCTCTACCCGCTGTGGGCCGGCCTCGACGAGGAGGCCGCCTACGTGTCCGCGTACGTCGGTATGGCGGAACTCCTCATGGGCGGCTGCACCACATCCTCCGACCACCTCTATGTGCATCCACGCCCCTACCTGGTCGACGCCGAGATCCGCGCCGCCCGTGACATCGGCTTCCGCTTCCACGCGACCCGCGGCTCGATGACCCGGTCCGTCGAGGACGGGGGACTGCCGCCGAGAAGCGTCACGCAGAGCACCGACGAGGTACTCGCCGACAGCGAGCGGCTGATCAAGGCCCACCACGACCCGGAACCGGGCGCGCTGATCCGGGTCGCGCTCGCCCCCTGCTCACCGTTCTCGGTCACCAAGGACGTGATGACGGCGACCGCGGAACTCGCCGAGCGGTACGACGTACGCCTGCACACGCACCTCGCCGAGGACCGCGACGAGGACACCTACTGCCTGGAGACCTACGGCTGCCGGCCCGTCGAGTACTTCGAGGACACCGGGTGGATGAGCGACCGCACCTGGGTCGCGCACTGCATCTACCCCAACGACGACGAACTGCGCCGCCTCGCCGCCGCGGGCGTGGGCGTGGCGCACTGCCCCAGCTCCAACATGCTCATCGGGGGCGGCACGGCGCGGGTGAGGGAGATGCGTGAGCTGGGGCTGCCGGTGGGGATCGGCTGCGACGGCTCGGCGTCCACCGATCACGCCTCGTTGTGGATGGAGACGCGGGGTGCGCTGTTGCTCGGGCGGTATCGGGGCGGACCGGCGGCGATGACCGCGCGGGACGCCCTCGACATCGCTACCCGGGGTTCGGCGCGGTGTCTGGGGCGGGCCGATGAGCTGGGGCATCTGCGGCCGGGGGCGTGTGCCGACCTGGTCGTCTGGGATCTGCACGAGGTCGCGCTGGCGGGGGCTCTGAGTGATCCCGTCGAGGCGTGGCTGCGGTGTGGGCCCGCTCGGGCGTGGACGACCGTCGTGGGCGGACGGGTGCTCGTGGAGCGGGGCGAGCCGGTACTGGCGGCGCTGGGGGATGTGCTTCGGGACCATGGGCGGGTTGCTCGGCGGATGCAGCAGGGGGTGTAGCGGGGAGGGGCAGGAGCTGAGAGTGGGGTGCGGTGGGGGTGGCTCAACTGGCTGGTAGCTGTGGGGTGTTGAGGCGCGGTGGCGGCCGGTTGGTCACGCCCGTCGTCGAGTCCACTGTGGTTCCGTGAGCGCCCAGTCCCGTTCCCATTCGGCCAACCGGTGTCGCAGGGAGACCCGTTGGCTCACTGTCCGCGCGAGGAGGGCCAGGCCGATCACTGCGGCCGCCGACCACATGCCGACGGTCAACGTGTGCTGCCAGACGGCCACTTCACCCGGGGGCGGGGCGACACCGCGGCCCTTGGCGTCGAGCCAGACGTCCACCACGTCACCTCGTCCCGTGTCCGCGGGGACCGCGACCGTGGTCGTACGCGAGCCCTTGCCCGGCTCCGTCCAGCGCACCGCCACCGGGAAGCTGCGCGGGCGGTTCCCCTCGACCGAGGGGAGTTGGGCGGGCGGGTTGCCGATCACCTTCGCATGGACGCGGTGTCGGTCGGCGCGCTGGGTCGCGGCGATGGTCCGGGCCTGGTCGTGGGCCCACAGGCCCGCGGCGGCGCCGGCCAGGGGCGCGCCGACGAACAGCAGGAGGGTGACGGCCAGCGCCGTCCACGCCTCCACGACATCCGACCGGCGCCGCAGCGGATTCTGCCGCCGGCGTCGGCTCCGTACCCGGGTCCGCATGTCGACCTCCTCGCCGTCACCGGAGCCGAGGAACCGGACCCACCCCTGCCGGGGCCGGGCCACCGCTCCCTCGACGCCGTGCACGCATGCGAGCGTCCACACACCTGTGGTACCCCCTACGAGGCACTTCGCTCAACCGGAGCGGAGCGGATCAGAGTCGAATGGATCGGATCGAATCGGATCGGAGTGGATTGGAGCGGAGCGGATGGATGGATCGGTCGGCAAGCCCCGTGTAGCTGGCTGGCTGGCTGTCGCCGGGCGGGGCCGGGCCGGGCCGCGGCGCGCCTCAGCCGAACCGTTCGATGCGGATACGGTCCACCGGCTGGCCCGCGTCGACCAGCAGCCGCGAGGCATGCTCGGCGAAGCCGTTGGAGCCGCACACATAGGCCTCCCACCCACCAGCGGGCTGCTCGGCCAGGAGTGGAGCCACATGTGCGGCGGCCATACGTCCCACCGGCACACCCTCCGGCGCACTGCGCGTGAACACGGCCGTGGTCTCCGCGCCGTACTCCCGCGCGTAGATCAACTCCTCCGGACTGCGCGCCGACACCACCAGCCGCAGCGGCACGGACAGGCCCCGCGCCCGGTGCTGCCGGAGCATCGACATCAGCGGTACGACCCCGGAACCGGCGCCCAGCAGCAGCGCGGGCCGGTCGCCGGGCCAGGCGAAGAAGCCGCTCAGCGGGCCGCGCACCTCGACCTCGTCACCGGGCTCGGCCACCGTGTGGAACCAGCCCGACACCTCGCCGCCCTCGACGTGGTCCAGGGTCAGCTCCACATGGCCGGCGTCGTCCGGGTCCGAGGCGATCGAGTAGTGGCGCTGCGCCACATAGCCGTCCTCGGCGCGCAGCCGCAGCATCAGGTGCTGGCCGGGGAGATGTCCGGCCCAGTCGGGCACCGCGAACCGGAACGTGGCGGCGTGCGGGGTCTCCCGGCGGATCTCGGTGAGTGTGGCGGTCTGCCACACGGCGGCGGCGCGGTTGCTCACGGCGATGCGTCCCGGCACCGCGAACTTGGTGGCGGGCGCGAAGGTGTCAGTCACCGGAGTACCGCTGTTCCTCCCAGGGGTTGCCCCGGGCGTGATAGCCGTTCTGCTCCCAGAAGCCGGGCTCGTCGTGGTCGAGGAGACGCAGGCCCGCGATCCACTTGGCGCTCTTCCAGAAGTACAGGTGCGGCACCAGCAGCCGGGCGGGGCCGCCGTGCTCGGCGGGCAGCGGCTTGCCGTCGTACTCCCAGGCGATCCAGGCGCGACCGCCGGTCACGTCGGAGAGCGGGAGGTTCGTGGTGTATCCGGTGTGCGAGTACGCAACCACATGTGTGGCGGACACATGGGGCCGCACCACATCGAAGAACGCGTCCAGCGAGACGCCCCCGAACCGCACCCCGAACTTCGACCAGCTCGTCACACAGTGGATGTCACCCTCGTAGGCCGACGAAGGCAGTTCGTGGGCCTGCGTCCAGTCCCAGGTGTGCGGCTCCGCCACGAGTCCGTCGACGCGGAACGTCCAGTCGGCCGGTGCCAGGTCGGGTGTGACCTCGGCGGACAGGACGGGCCAGTCGTCGCCGGCGTCGTACTGACCGGGCGGCAGGCCGGCGTCGGGGACACGGGGGCGTCCGGTGAAGCCTCGGGTGACGTGCATACGGGTGGAGCCTCCAGGCCGTTCCGACGCGGGTCCGCCGGGCGAGCGTGATCAGTGGTTTCTCGTTTCAACGGTACGCGTCCACGAGGTATGCCCAGGTCCGAGGGTGACCGCCGATCATTGCGGCCGTATGAACTCTCCCCGCGCGAGGGAATAGCCGTCGGGGGATCGACCTTGGTCTTCAGTGCGGCTCGGGCGGCGGCTTGAGTGCGGACAGCCGGTGGTCGTGCTGGTGTTGTGACCACATGTGGCCCGGTGTGGCGCCATGTGACCACACATGACCACAGGTGGTCCGGTGACTGCGAAGGAGAGTGAGGGAGCAGATGCCGAAGGCGTACGTCTTCACGCGTTATGGGGGACCCGAGACCGAGGCGCTCGTCGAGGTCGAGCAGCCCAGCCCCGGCTCCGGTGAGGTCCTCGTCGCGGTGCGCGCGGCCGGGGTGAACCCCGTGGACTGGAAGCAGCGCACCGGCTACCGCCGACCCGGCGAGACCGGGTCACGCGCGTTCCCCGCGGTCTTCGGTCAGGAGGTCTCCGGGGTGGTGCGGGAGATCGGTGCCGGAGTCGACGGATTCGACGTCGGCGACGAGGTGTTCGGCAGCACGGTGGCCGGCGGATACGCCGAGTACGCCCTGCTGCCCGCCACGGTCACCGCGCACAAGCCCGCCGAGCTGTCCTTCCGCGACGCGGCCACCCTGCCCGTCGCCGCCGCGACCGCGTACGACGGCATCCGCCAGCTCGACCTGCCCGCCGGCGCGACCGTGCTGATCACCGGCGCGGGCGGCGGCGTGGGCTCCGCGGCCCTGCAGATCGCCCGCGCGCTCGGGCTGCGCGCCGTGGGCGTGGCGAGCGGGGGCAAGAAGGACTTCGTCGAGTCGCTTGGCGCGGTCCACGTCCCGTCCGGCCCTGAACTGGCCGCGCGGGTACGGGCCGTGGCGCCGGACGGCATCGACGGCGCGTACGACCTCGTCGGCGGCGAGGTGCTGGAGGAGGCCGCCGCCCTCCTCTCCGACCCCACGAAACTCATCACCGCCGGCGCCCCCGCCCCCGAGGTCGAGAAGCTCGGCGGCGCCCGGGTCGAACGCGCCCGCAACTCCGCCGTGCTCGACGCGCTCGCGGAGCTCGTGGTCGCGGGCAAGCTGGACCCGCACGTGACGCGGACCTTCCCGCTCGACCAGGCCGGCGAGGCCCTGCGCACCGTAGAGGACGGCCACGCCCGCGGCAAGATCGTGATCGAGGTCGCCGCATGAGCACGTCCGACGAACGTGTCCTCGACAACCCCGCCCGCGCCGCCCTCACCGGCCCGCACGCCCACTTCGCCGAGCGACGCGGCCGGATCCTGCGCTACCCGGTCGACGTGACCCCGTGGCTGGCCCTGCCCGACGAACCCGACGCCGACGACTGGGCGGACGTCGCCGCGCTCTCCGGCCCCGGCACCGAGATCCCGCTCCTCGGCTTCAGAGGCCGGGTTCCGGACGGCTGGGAGGTCACCTTCGACATCGACGGCGTACAGATGGTGGACGACGGGCTGGCCGCCGCGCCAGACCCGGAGGCGATCGTCCTCGGCCCGGCCGACGTCCCCGAGATGCTCGACCTGGTGGAACGGACCAAGCCGGGCCCCTTCCTGCCCCGCACCGTCGAACTCGGCACCTACCTGGGCATCCGCCGCGACGGCGCGCTCGTCGCCATGGCCGGTGAGCGCCTGCACCCGCCCGGCTGGACCGAGATCAGCGCGGTCTGCACCGATCCCGTCGCCCGCGGTGAGGGCCTCGCGAGCCGCCTCATCCTGGCCGTCGCGCACGGCATCCGCGGACGCGGCGAGACCCCGTTCCTGCACACCGGCGCGGGCAACACCACCGCCATACGGCTGTACGAGTCCCTGGGCTTCCGCCTGCGCCGGACCACCGCATTCCTCGCGGCACGGGCGCCGGAGCACCTCACGCAGGCGCGGTCCGTAGGGGTGTCGTAGAACCGATGTCGTAGTGCTGATGTCGTAGTGCTGACGTCGTAGAACCGAAAGGCTGGTGGCCCCTCAGTCGTCGTCCGACGCGTCGCCCGGCCACGCGTTGTAGCGCTCCAGATAGCCGGCGAACCGGGTCAGGTCCTCCTCCGGCCAGCCCGCGAGCCGCTCCCGGAAGGCGGCCTGGCGGTTCTCGGTGACCTGCGCGAGGATCCGGCGGCCGGCGGCGGTGAGGTGCAGGACCTGGACGCGGTGGTCCTCGGGGTCGAGGCGGCGCTCGATGAGGTCGGCGCGTTCCAGGGCGGCGACCTGGCGGCTGACCGTGGACTTGTCGAGGGCGTAGTGCGCGGCCAGGTCGGTGGCACGGCAGCCGTCGCGCTCCTCCAGGTGGCTGAGCAGGGTGTACGACACCAGCGACAGCTCGGGGTGGAGGCGGCCGGCCGAGGCGCGGGCGCGCCGGGCGAAGATCGTCATCTCGCGCTGGATGGTCTCCACGGCCTGGTCCGCTCGCACTGGAATCTCCCTCGATCACCTGGTTGTTGCAGAGTACAACTCAGGGAGGGAGTCGGCCCCTCGCGGGCCTGGTGGTTCGGGTACTGTTGCTCACCGGTCGCGGACATTCCCGACCCTGAACTCCCGGGAGGTGAGACCCATTACCGCTGTGTCAGGCCGGGTGCTCTCACCTCAGGACAGCTCGGATCACCGGTAGTAGGTGACCGCGAGAGCGCCCTTCGGCTACCTCCCGAAAGGCTCTCGGCTCTCATGCCTCCTTTTTCCCCGCTTTCCCCCGCCTCCGTCGTCAGCGCGCTCCGCGCCGCGGGCTGTGTCTTCGCCGAGGACGAGGCGCGACTGATCCTCTCCGCCGCGCGCACCCCCGACGAACTCGCCGCCATGGTGGACCGTCGGGTCGCGGGCCTGCCCCTCGAACACGTCGTCGGCTGGGCCGAGTTCGGAGGTCTGCGCATCACCGTGGAACCCGGCGTCTTCGTGCCCCGCCGCCGTACCGAGTTCCTCGTCGAACAGGCCCTCGCGCACGCCCCGGACGCGTCCGTCGTCGTGGACCTGTGCTGCGGTACCGGTGCGGTCGGCGCCGCGCTGGCCGCCGCCCTCGGCCGGGTCGAACTGCACGCCGCCGACATCGACCCCGCCGCCACGCGCTGCGCCGGCGGCAATGTCGCCGCCTACGGCGGACACGTCCACACCGGCGACCTGTACGCGGCGCTGCCCGACGCGTTGCGCGGCCGCGTCGACATCCTCGCGGCCAATGTGCCGTACGTCCCCACCGACGAGGTCGGTCTGCTCCCCGCCGAGGCCCGCGAGCACGAACCCCTGGTCGCCCTCGACGGCGGCACCGACGGCCTCGACATACTCCGCGAGGTCGCCACCGGCGCACCCGACTGGCTCGCCCCCGACGGCTGCCTCCTCGTCGAGGCGAGTGAGCGTCAACTCCCGTCAGCGATCGAGGCGTTCACGCGCGCTGGACTGGAGACGCGGTCGGCCTACTCCGAGGAGTTGTACGCGAATGTTGTGATCGGGGTGAGGGGGGCGGGGGCGGTCAGGTCGTAGGGCCCCTGCCGGGCGGGGTGGGGGCGGGGCTCGGGCTGTGGTTGCCGATTCCTTAGGGTCTGGGGCCACGTCTGCTCGGCCCGTCACGTCCGGCGCGCGCGTCGTTGTGGTCGAAGGTGCCGGTGTCGGTCAGGTCGTAGCGTCGCTGCCGGACGGACTCGGGACGGCGCTCGGGCCGCCGTTGCCGCGTCCCCAGGGGCCGGGGCCTCGGTCGCCTGGTCCGCCTCGTCCGTCGCTTGGGCCCTTGTGGTCGAAGGTGCCGGTGAAGGCTCGGTCGGCGGTGCGGGTGTCGGTGTCGGAGCGGGTGCCGGTCAGGGAGGCTGTGTCGCCCTTCTTGAGGGCGGCGCCCTTGGCCGTGGCGTCGGAGCCTACGGTCCAGGTCCATGAGGTGCCGTCGTCGCTCTTGACGGTGACCTGGTCGCCGTCGACCTTCGTGACCGTTCCGCGCTGCCAGATCCGTACGACCCACTTGCCCGTGGCGTTGTCCTTGACCGTCGCCTCGCCGTGCACGGCCGCGCCGCCGAGCCCGAAGCCCCCACCGCCCCCGTGCCGGAAGCCGGGTCCACCGGGCGACGGTGTTCCCGACGGGGACCCGGCGGCGGCCGGTACGGCGTCGCTGCCCGAACTCCCCGAGGTCGCCGCGTAGGCGACGGTCCCGCCGAGTGCCAGCACAGCCACGGTGGCCACGGCGATCACCGCCCGGGACCGCCTCGACCGCTGCCGCCACAACCGGTCGATACCCCGGTCGCGCTCCGCGCCGCCGGGTCCCGTGAGCACCTCCCACTCGGGCGCGTGGTCGGGCATCGGAGGTGTCGCCGCGTTGTCGCCGGCGTCGTGCTCAGGATCGTGCGTCACGGCTCGCTCCCTAGGCCACGCGCGCGGCATCCCACCGGCACGCCTGTCTGTGATTCTCCGGGGCGGGCGATAAAGAAGCAGTAATAAGTCCCTGTGAATCGGGGGGAGGGGGAAGGCCGTTGGCCCCGAGGCAGGTCGCGTGCGGCGAGCGAAGTCACGTCCCTCGGCACCGGGGGCGGTCACGTGCGGCGACCGCGCCGCTCCGCCCTCTCCCGCCCTCGATTGTGCAACTAGTTGCATAAAGGCCTCCCCGTCCTCTACAAAAGAGGCACGACACCGCGCACGGAGGCCCCGATGAGCCGTTACCCGCACCTGCTGAACCCGCTCGACCTGGGCTTCACCACGCTGCCCAACCGCGTCCTCATGGGCTCCATGCACATAGGCCTGGAGGAAGCCGAGCGCGGTTTCGAGCGCATGGCGGAGTTCTACGCGGCACGCGCGCGTGGCGGAGTCGGCCTGATCGTCACCGGCGGCATCGCGCCCAACGAGGCCGGCCGGCCCTACGAGGGCGGCGCCAAACTGACCACCGACGCCGAGGCCGAACAGCACGCCGAGATCACCGCCGCCGTGCACCGCGAAGGCGGGCGGATCGCGATGCAGATCCTGCACTTCGGGCGGTACGCCTACCACCAGGACCTCGTCGCGCCGAGCGCCGTGCAGGCGCCGATCAGCCCCTTCCCGCCCCGCGCGCTCACCGACGACGAGGTCGAGCAGACCGTCGAGGACTACGCCCGCGCGGCCCGCCTCGCCCGCCAGGCCGGGTACGACGGCGTCGAGATCATGGGCTCCGAGGGCTACCTCATCAACGAGTTCATCGCCGCGCAGACCAACCACCGCGACGACCGCTGGGGCGGCTCGTACGAGAACCGGACGCGCTTCCCGGTCGAGATCGTGCGCCGGGTGCGCGAGGCGGTCGGCGAGGACTTCATCATCGTCTACCGGCTGTCGATGCTGGACCTCGTGCCGGGCGGCTCCACGCTCGACGAAGTCATCAGTCTCGCCAAGGCGGTTGAGGCAGCCGGGGCGACCATCATCAACACCGGCATCGGCTGGCACGAGGCCCGCATCCCGACCATCGCGACCTCGGTGCCGCGCGGGGCGTACACCTGGGTGACCAGGAAACTGATGGGCGCGGTCTCCATCCCGCTCGTCACCACCAACCGCATCAACACCCCTGAGCTGGCAGAGCAGTTGCTCGCCGACGGATACGCCGACATGGTGTCGATGGCCCGCCCGATGCTCGCCGACCCGGACTTCGTGGCCAAGGCCGCGGCCGACCGTTCCGACGCCATCAACACCTGCATCGGCTGCAACCAGGCCTGCCTCGACCACACCTTCAGCGGCAAGATCACCTCCTGCCTGGTCAACCCGCGCGCCTGCCACGAGACCGAACTCGTCCTCGCCCCAACCCGGTTGCGCAAACGCGTCGCGGTGGTGGGCGCGGGTCCGGCAGGTCTGGCGTGCGCGGTCTCGGCCGCCGAACGCGGTCACGAGGTGACGTTGTACGACGCCGCGAGCGAGATCGGCGGACAGCTCAATGTCGCCCGACAGATCCCCGGCAAGCAGGAGTTCGACGAGACGCTGCGCTACTTCCGCACGCAGCTCGACGAGCACGCAGTGGCCGTACGCCTCAACACCCCTGTGACCTCTGGTGACTTGGCGGAGTACGACGAGGTCGTCGTCGCCACCGGCGTCACCCCGCGCACCCCCGACATCCCCGGCGTCGACCACCCCAGCGTCGTCGGTTACCTCGACGTCCTGCGCGACCGCGTCCCCGTCGGCGACCGCGTCGCGATCCTCGGCGCGGGCGGCATCGGCTTCGACGTCGCCGAGTTCCTCACGGACGGCGGCGACAAGGCGAGCGAGGACCCGGCGACGTACTTCCGCGCCTGGGGCGTCGACATGGACTACGCGGCCCCCGGCGGCCTCACCGCACCCGAGCGGCCCGCCCCGCCGCGCAGCGTCCACCTCCTCCAGCGCAAGGCGACCAAGGTCGGCGCCGGACTCGGCAAGACCACCGGCTGGATCCACCGCACCGAACTCAAGCACCGGGGCGTCACCATGGTCCCGGGCGTCCAGTACGACTTGATCGACGACGCCGGACTCCACGTCACCGTCGACGGCCGCAGCACCGTCCTGGAAGTCGACACGGTCGTCCTGTGCACCGGCCAGGACCCGCGCCGCGGCCTCTACGACGAGTTGACCGCCGCCGGCCGCAGCGTGCACCTCATCGGCGGTGCCGACGTGGCCGCCGAACTGGACGCCAAGCGCGCCATCAAGCAGGGCACCGAGGTCGCGGCCGCCCTCTGAACCCCGGGGCCCGTCCCTAGGATGACCTCCATGTCACTCCCGCACGCGATCCTCACCGCCCTTCTGGAGAAGCCGTCCTCGGGTCTCGAACTGACCCGGCGCTTCGACCGGTCGATCGGTTACTTCTGGTCGGCGACGCACCAGCAGATCTATCGCGAGCTGGGAAAACTGGAGGCCGAGGGCCAGATCAGGGCGCTCGCGTCCGAGCAGCCGGCCCGCGGCCAGAAGAAGCGCTACGAGGTCCTGCCCGCGGGCCGTGCCGAACTGGCCCGCTGGACCGCGTCCTCCCAGGACCCCAAGCCGCTGCGCGACACGATGCTGCTGCGCCTGCGCGCGGCGGCGGTCGTGGGCACGGACGGCATCGAGGCCGACCTGCGCCGCCATCTCACCCTGCACCAGCGGCAGCTGGCGGAGTACGAGGAGATCGAGAAGCGCGACTTCCCGCCCGGCCGGGACAGCCCCCAGGACCGGCTCCAGCACCTCGTGCTGCGCGCCGGCATCGACCTGGAGACCTTCTGGACGCAGTGGCTCACGCACGCGATCGAGGAGTTCGCCGAGCTGCCGTAGAGGGTGGGGGGCGAGTCGCCGTAGGACATGGGGGAGGGGCCGCCGGTGGGGCGGCCCCTCCTGAGTACGGACGGACGGTCGGAGATGGACGGACGGTCGGTCAGAGGCGGTACGGCTTCGCGCGCCTGCGGAGGAACCAGGCCGTCGCGATGACGCCGACCCCCACCAGGCCGCCGCCCGCCGCCAGGGTGAGCGGGCCGTAGTCCTTGGTCGCCCCGCCGAGGCCGCCCATGACGCCGCGTGTGGGCGAGGCCGTGGCCGTGGGGGTCGTGGACCGGGACACGATCACGGACTGGGTGCCCGCGGGCGTGCTGGCGTTCTGGCACATGACGATGATGGTGTAGGTGCCCGGGGTGACGTTGGTCCAGGCGGTGGACTGGCTGACGGTCGTCCCCGCCAGGGTCGCCTTGCGGCCCTCGGCGAAGCTCCCCTGACTGCTGGTGATGAGCGAGCCGGTGCCCCAGACGCCGGTGGTGCGGTTCTGGGAGCACGCGCTGGTCGTGACCGAGACCGTGGTCCCGGTCGTGCTCACGGAGATCCCCGACGCCGCGCCGGCGGTTCCGGCGGTCAGGGCGAGGGGAAGAGTGGCGGCGGCTGTCACGGTCAGGCCGGAGCGGAGTAGTAGCTGAAAAGTGCGCATGGGACTGCCCTCCGGCGGCACGGTTGGCGGAACATCCCTTGCGCCGCCGGGATCGGGAAACGGCCGTGCTGCCTCCAAGGAAGCCAACGCGTACCCGGCCCGTCCCGCATGCGGACGGGGACCGGGCAGGTGACGGATTCCTTCGTCCGGCTCAGGGGTGATGCGCGGTCAGGGGCGGGGGTGAGGGGTGAGGGGTGAAGAAGGCTGAGGGGTGAGGGCAGGGTCCTGGGTCGGACCGCGTGCGGGTTCACCAGGTGGGTGACGCGCGGAGCCGTCGCTTCCCTACGGGCGTGATGTGCGGGTTGCCCGGCGGGCCTGGGCACCGGGGGGGGCAGGGTGCCGGGTGAGATGCGAGGTGTTGATCGGCGGCTCCTCGGGCGCCAGGAGCGGGACCAGCGCGCCGGACGCCAGCCAGTGCAGGCACGGACAGGGGGAGCACGGTGATCGCGGCCTGCCCGCCGAGCCCCTCGGCCGCGACCCGCCCGGGCCCGACGCGCTCCGCCCACGCGGGCGAGGCGACGACCCCCAACTGTGCTTACAGCGACCGGATTTGGGTGGTCGCCGTCGACTGTGACAGCCCGAGCGCCAGCCCCGCCGCCATGAGCTGAGTCCTACGGTTCTCTATGGGTCCCTAAGGATCTTTATGGCCCGGCATCGCCCGTCGTCACCGTCCGCTCCGCCGAGAACCCACCCCACGTACCGTCCGGCAACCGCGCCCTGAGCCGCACCCGATGGCTGACCCCGGCATCCCCGCCGGCGTAGAAGCTGTACTTCGCGTGGTCGCGTGGTGCGGTCCCGCCCCAGACCAGTGAGGTGGCCGGTTTCCCGTCGAGGTGGATCTGGTACTCCGTGACGACCCCGTCCGTGCGCGGCGGTACCCAGGACAGGTCGATGTAGTACGCCCCGTCGTCGCCCCGGTGCGTGGTCGCGCGGAAGTCGGTGGGGGCGGTGCCGCTCCCGTCGTCGCTGCCGGGCGCGGTGGTGAGCGGGACGGCCGTGCTCGCGGGCGAGAGGTTGTCGGCGGCGTCGCGGGCTCGCACGGTGAAGGAGTAGCGCGTGCTCGGCCGTAGCCCCGTGACCACGGTCGCGGTCTGGGCTCCGCCCACACTGTGGATCTTCGCCCCGCCCTGATAGATGTCGTACGACACCACACCCCGGTTGTCCGTCGAGCCGCCCCAGGACAGTTGGACGGCTCGGCTGCCGATGACGCGGCCCTGCGGGGTGCGTGGACGGGTGGGCGCCGAGCGGTCGTCCGCGACGGCGACCGGTGTCCGCGCCCGGACCGTCCGGCTGCGCGGACCCAGGCGGCCGTCGGTGTCCCGGGCCCGCACGGTGAACGAGTACAGGGTGGCGGGTCGGAGCCTGGTGACATCCACCATGTGCTCGGAGCCTGCTACTTCCTTCACCTTTGTGGTGCCCCGATATATCTCGTAGGTGTGGACGCCCGGGTTCGCCGTCACCGCGTCCCACATGACGTGCACGCTGGTCGCGCTCCCCGCCGCGGCCGTGACGCCGGCCGGGGCGCCGGGGGCGTGGCCGTCCCCTTCCTCGCTCATGCCGCAGGACGCGAGCAACAGGAACGCGACGCACACCAGTGCCGTACGGGGGAGAGCGAGGGCGGCACGGGAGAGAGCGGAGGTGGCACGGACGCGTCGCACGATTCTGCCTCCCCGGCATCACGCGGGCACCACACGATGGAAAAGGTCCGGACCAATATGACCCGGGTGGGGCGACCGCATCAAGAGGGGCGCCGTTGCCGACCGGTCACGAGGGTTACGTATGCTGAAGTCCTCACGGCTGAACTCGCCCCTGCGAGAGGGCAGTTCATGCCGGTGGCGCGGACCGCTGTCGTCGCTGATCCCGCGCCGGCGCGGGCGGCCGGGTGGCCGGAGCCGACACGGGCTCGGGTCCCCGGCCCCCGTCGGGAGTGACCTGGGCTCAGGGCCGCCCCGGCCTCCTTCAGGAGTGACACGGACTCAGGGCTTCTGCCTCCTTCAGGAGTGGTACGGACTCGGACTCGGAGCCCTCTGCTCCCTTCGGGAGTTCGCGGCGTGCACCGTCCGGCCCCCTACCGGTGGCCGCCTGATCGGACCGGTACCAGGGTGGGCTGGGTGTCCGTCAGATCCCCCAGGAGAGGGCCCTCTATCGTGCGTGTCCAGACGCTGACGCTGGCCGCGGCCGGCGCCGCCCTGCTCGCCCCGACCACGCTGCCCGCCGCGCCCGTCGCCCTCGCCCGCCCCCTGGCGGGGCCGGCGGCGCTGCGTGAAGGTGACGTCCGCGCCGCCGACCTGCTGGCCAAGGTGCGTGACTGCGCACCCGTCTCGCGCGGCCGGTACCGCAGCGACGACGGGGAGCGCGCGACGATCCCGGTCTGTGGCACCAAGGAGGCCGTGTACTGGAAGGCCGACCTGGACATCGACTGCGACGGCCGGGCCGGCGCGCACTGCAACGCGCGCACCGACCCGCTCTTCTCCTCCATGACGGCGTATCAGCAGTCCGACGGCCGCTATCTGGACGCCGAACGGCTCCCGTACATCGTGGTCCCCGCCGCGAGCGCCCTCTGGAACCACCGCGACCACGGCATCGGCGGCGGCTCGGTCGCCGCCGTCGTCTACCGGGACCGGGTGCAGTACGCCGTCGTAGGAGACGTCGGACCGCACGACATCATCGGCGAGGCGTCGTATGCCACGGCCAAGGGGCTGGGCATCCGCACCGACCCGCGCGGCGGCGGGACGGACACCGGGGTCACCTACATCGTGTTCAAGGACTCGCAGGTGAAGCCCATCGAGGATCATGCGGCGGCCGTAGAGACGGGGCAGCGGCTGGCGCGGCTCTTCGTGCAGGGCGCTGCCGAGCGTCCAGGGTCGTAGGGCGCGGCCTGTCGACCTTGCCGAGCACTCCGGGGCGGGTCGTCAGACCGCCGACCAGCCGTCGTCGACCGGCAGGATCACGCCGTTGATGTTGCTCGCCGCGTCCGAGGCGAGGAACACGATGGCGGCGGCCTGCTCCTCGGGCTGCGCCAGGCGGCCGACATTGACGAAGTGCGGGCCGAGCGCCGCCGGGCCGAGGGCCTCCCGGTCGGCCTCCACGGAGATGTTGGTCGCCGTGCCGCCCGGGGCGATGGCGTTGGCCCGGATGCCCTGCTTGCGGTACATGACGGCGAGGCTCTTGGTCAGGCCCACCACCCCGTGCTTCGAGGCCGTGTAGGCGGCGCCGGCCGCACCGCCTCGCAGGCCCGCCTCGGAGGCGGTGTTCACGATCGCGCCCCGGCCCGCCGCCAGCATGTGCGGCAGCACGGCCCGGGTGAGCAGGAAGGGCGCGGTCAGGTTGACCCGCATGACCCGCTCCCACTCGGCGTCGGCCACGTCCGCCAGTGCCGACATGCGGTCCATGATCCCCGCGTTGTTCACCAGGACGTCGACCCCGCCGAACCGCTCCACGGCGGTCGCGACCACCTCGTCCACCACCGCCTGCTCGCTCAGGTCACCCGTGACCGCGACGGCGACACCGCCCGCCTGCTCGATCTCCTTGACGACCGCCCCGGCGCCGTCGACGTTCAGATCGGCCACCACGAGCTTGGCACCCTCCGCGGCGAAGGCCAGGGCGGCGGCACGTCCGATGCCCGAGCCCGCTCCGGTGACGATGACGCTGCGTCCGTCGAGTCCAGTGGCCATGAGGTGCTCCTGTCCTTGTGCGAGGGCTCTGCGCCGCCCGGGTTCCTCTCACCATACGACTTAATGTCTTCGAGTGACATAAAGTCATGGGGGAGAATTCCGGGAGGTCACGACCGCAGCCGGAGGGGAACTGATGACCGCACCCAGCGGACGCACGGGACGACCGCCTCTGACCGAGGCACGCAAGACCGAAATCCGCCTGGAGATCGCCCGGGCCGCGGTGGAACTGTTCGTCGCCCAGGGCGTCGCGGCGACCACCGGCGAACAGATCGGCCTGGCGGTCGGCGTCTCCGCGCGCACCGTGTGGCGTTACTTCCCGAGCAAGGAGAGCTGCGTACGACCACTCTTCTCGGCCGGCATCGACGTGATCGCCGCCCGCCTGCGGGAGTGGCGCCCCGGCCACCCCCTCGCGGAACTCTTCGACCCGGCCCTCGCGACCGGCCTCCTCGCAGCCACCGGCCCCGACGGCGCCACCGGCAGCGCCCTGGTACGCCTCACCCGCACGGAACCGGGCCTCCGCGCGATCTGGCTCCAGACGTACGACGAGGCGGAGCCCGCGTTCGCCCGAGCGCTGGCCGACCGGGCGGGGCTACCGGCCGACGACCTCCGCCCCATGATCCAGGCGGCGATGCTCAACGCCGCGTTGCGGGCGGCGGTGGAACGGTTCGCGTGGAGTGCGGGTGGGGGCGAGGCCGTGGCGGATACGGCGACGGATGCGGTGGTGGGGGAGGCCGAGGTGGCGGAGACGTTGCGCTCGGCGCTGACGATCGCGGCGGAAGGGGTCTCTTAGGTGGCGTAGGGGGGTGCGCCTTCGGGGCGGGGCGGAGGCGGGTGCGTCTGCGTCTGCGTCTTGGCCGGGGGGCATGGCGTGCTCGGGCGGCCGGAGTTGCCGGGTGGCGCGCGGCCGGGCGGCTTGGGCTGAGGACTGGGGGGTGAGGGGCTGGGTAGGGCGGCTCGGTCCGATGGCTCGGGCTGGCGGGTTTCGCCGGAGGCGACTGGCCCAAGGCTTCTGCCGACTGCCGACTGCCGACTGCCGACTGCCGACTGCCGACTGCCGACTGCCGACTGCCGCACCGCTCCATCGCCGCGCCGCACGCCCCGCGCTCCCCACCTTCCGCTACGGCCCCCGCCTCACGAACCCTTCGCTACGCCCCCGCCTCACACCTTCCGATAGGTGTACGCGTCCGCAGCCGCCGCCTCCACCGCGTCCAGGTCCGCTCCTGTCGACGCCGTGACGACCGCGGCCACCGCTCCCTCGACGAACGGGGCGTCCACCAGGCGGGTACCGGCCGGGAGTTCGTCGCCTTCGGCGAGCAGGGCCTTCACGGTGAGTACGGCGCTGCCCAGATCGGTGAGGACGGCGACCCCGGCGCCACGGTCGACGGACGCGGCCGCCGCGGCGATGAGTTCGGAACTGGTGCCGAGCCCGCCGCCCTCGGTGCCGCCGGCGGCGGCGAGCGGTACCGAGGTGCCCGAACCGGACAGCCCGCGTGCCAACTCGGCCACGGAGACGGCGACTTCGGCGCTGTGTGACACCAGCACGATGCCCACGAGCTTCTCGTCACTCACCGGTGGCCTCCGAGGTCGCGGCTTCCTGGAGTGCGGCGATCAACAGGGACGAGGACGTGGCGCCGGGGTCCTGATGCCCGATGCTCCGCTCGCCGAGGTAGCTCGCCCGGCCCTTGTGGGCCTGCAAGGGTGTGGTGGCCAGGGCGCCCTCCTCGGCGGCGGTGCGTGCCGCGGCGAAGCCGTTCGGGAGCGCGTCGACCGCCGGGACGAGGGCGTCGATCATGGTCTTGTCGCCGGGCGCGGCACCGCCGAGGGTCATGACCGCGTCGACTCCGGTGCGCAGCGCGACGGCGAACTCCTCCTCGCTCACCTCGGCGGCGTCCCCGAGCGCCTTGCCGGTGCGGCGCAGCAGCGTGCCGTAGAGCGGGCCCGACGCGCCGCCGACCGTCGAGATGAGCGTGCGTCCGGTGAGCATGAGGACGGCGCCCGGGGTGTCCGGCGCCTCCTTCTCCAGGGCGGCTGTCACGGCGGTGAACCCGCGTTGCAGGTTCGCGCCGTGGTCGGCGTCGCCGATGGGGGAGTCGAGGTCGGTGAGCCGCCCGGCCTCGCGGGCGACGGAGGCGGCGGTCGCCGTCATCCAACGGCGGAAGAAGTCGGCGTCGAGCACGGAATCTCCTTGCGTGGTAGGTGAGTTGACCGGGTGCGCCGCCGGGTCACATGCCCCAGCGCAGTCCCGGCGTCTTCACCGGCGCGTCCCACAGCCGCAGCAGTTCCTCGTCGATCTGGCACAGGGTGACCGAGGCACCGGCCATGTCGAGGGACGTGACGTAGTTGCCGACCAGTGTGCGGGCGACGGCGACGCCGCGCTCGGCGAGCACGCGGTGCACCTCGGCGTTGAAGCCGTAGAGCTCCAGGAGCGGGGTCGCGCCCATGCCGTTCACCAGGACCAGGACCGGGTTGCGCGGCGTGATGTCCTCGAGGATCGCGTGGACGGAGAAGTCGGCGATCTCGCCGGAGGTCATCATCGCCCGCCGTTCCCGGCCCGGCTCGCCGTGGATACCGACGCCCAACTCCAGCTCGCCCGGCGGCAGATCGAAGGTGGGGCTGCCCTTGGCCGGGGTGGTGCAGGCGCTGAGCGCGACACCGAAACTGCGCGAGTTCTCGTTGACCTGCCGGGCGATCGCCGCCACCCGGTCCAACGGCTGCCCCTCGGCCGCGGCGGCCCCGGCGATCTTCTCCACGAACAGCGTCGCACCGGTGCCGCGCCGCCCCGCGGTGTACAGGCTGTCGGTGACGGCCACATCGTCATTGACCAGCACCTTGGCTGTCTGGATGCCCTCGTCCTCGGCGAGCTCGGCCGCCATGTCGAAGTTGAGGACGTCCCCCGTGTAGTTCTTCACGATGAACAGCACCCCGGCCCCACTGTCCACAGCGGCCGCGGCCCGCACCATCTGATCGGGCACCGGCGACGTGAACACCTCACCAGGACAGGCCGCCGACAGCATCCCCGGTCCCACGAATCCGCCGTGCAACGGTTCGTGCCCCGATCCCCCACCGGAAATCAGCGCCACCTGCCCGGCCACGGGAGCGTCCCGCCGTACGATCACCCGGTTCTCGATGTCCACGGTCAACTCGGGGTGGGCGGCGGCCATGCCTCGCAGCGCATCCGTGACCACGGTTTCCGCGACGTTGATGAGCATCCTCATCGGTACCTCCTGGCAACGCTAGCAGATGTGCTCTGACCTGCACCTTTGCTGGTCAGAGAGGGGTTGCATCGGTCATCGATCTTGGCAGTTCATGGCGGTCGGACGCGGGTTCTGGCGGGGCTGATGCTGACTTAATGCTGACTTTGATGACGGGGTGTCAGGTCTCTGGAGTTGGTCGGACGGGAGTGGCTGCGGTGCCCCTGCGGCAAGTATCGACCTTGCGGCAGCGAAGGTCACGGGCTGGGACGGTCATGGGGTGCCTGGCTGCCTGGAGCCGCTTACCTCCCTTCGCCGCGCTCCGGGTCGCGCCGGCGTTGGGTCGTGTGGACTCGGTGTGGCAGGGGCGGAAGGGTCTCTGTCGTGGGCTCGACCTGTCGTGAGTCAGCAGTTGTGACTTCTTGCTGATCTGCGAGCTCTATTCGAGAGGAGGGTGCTGAAATCTCCCGCGCCCGTGAGAGTGAACCAGTCCGCAATAAATATTACTCCGGTCCGCGCCGCTCGTTCGTTGAATGTCCCGGGGCGCTCGGACATATCGTCAGATCATGCCTGCGTGATCTTCTCGCCGCACGGTCACGGTTTGCTGGCCGCGTCCGCCTGCATCCGTCAGGGAGAACTGCTATTTGGTGATTTTACGCCTCGCTCGCTCGGGTAATGGATGGGCGCCATTCGGTCTATTAAGTATTTCTGTGTATTTCGCGAATTGCTCGCCAATTCCGGTGAAGTTGCTTGAATTAATCGCAATCCGATCCATGCGTGCGTAATATGCCAGTGACAGATAGCAGGAGATTCCCCGCGACCGAGAACCACCAAACAGGCACCATCCCCTGATAGGAATTGGCCCCTCGATGACGCTGAATATCCCTGACGCTCCACTACGGCGCACCATGTCGGTCTGGCTCGCGGCGCTGACGGCCGTGGTGATCGCCGCCGTCGTGCTCGCGATGACACCGACACGCGCAAGTGCAGTTGCCACACCCGTACCTCTCGGTACGGCGACCAGCTTCGCCGTACTGGCCGGTTCGCAAGTCACCAACACCGGCCCCTCGTCGATCACCGGTGATCTCGGAGTGTCGCCGGGAACGGCCATCACCGGATTCCCGCCCGGCACCGTGATCGGGGCCCAGCACTCCGCGGACGCGGTGGCGCTCCAGGCCAAGAGCGATCTGGTCACGGGGTACAACAATGCCGCCGGACAGGCGCCGGACGTCACCTACCCCACCGCTCCCGACCCCGTGGAGCTCGGTGGCAGGATGCTGGATCCGGGCGTCTACAAGGCACCCATCTCCGCGGGTATCACCGGCACGCTCACGCTCGACGCACACGGTGACCCCAATGCCGTATGGGTCTTCCAGATCGGCTCGACCCTGACGACGGCGTCCGGCAGCAACGTGTCGCTCGTCAACGGCGCCTCGCCGTGCAACGTGTACTGGCAGATCGGCAGTTCGGCCACGCTCGGCACCAACTCCACGTTCGTGGGCACGATCATGGCCCAGGAGTCGATCACCGTCACGACGGGAACGACCATCGCGGGCCGAGCGCTGGCTCGTACCGGTGCCGTGACGCTGGACAACAGCACGATCAACCGCGGTACGTGTGCCTCCGGCGGAACCACCGGTGGTCTGATCACGGGTGGTGTGGTGGCCGGTGCCACGTCGGGCGGCGCCACGGCGGGCACGACGGGAAGCACCACGGTCGGCGTCATCGGCGGCGTGCCGACGGGTGGCGGAACCGGCGGCCTTCTCGGCGGTGTCCTGACATCGGGCGGAACCACCGGCGGCGTGCTGGGCGGTGTCATCGCGGGCGCCACCACCAGCGGTACCACGGGCGCTACTACGGCCGGTACGAACGGTGGTGCGACAGGCGGCTCGACCGGTGGAAACGGCCATCACGATCACGGCCACAAGCCCGGCGGCCACGACCACGGCGGCAAGCCCGAAGAGCACGGCGGCTACGGCCAGGATCACGGCAAGCCCGCCAAGCCCGAGGGCTACGGCAACGATCACGAAGGTCACCACAAGAAGTCTGCCTAGCTCCAGCCCCCCTTGAGCGGGCAGGACGAGCGGCGCGCGACGGATCGCTGTCGATTCCGTCGCGCGCCGTTGGCGCAATCTCAGGAGAGACAGTGAGAGAAGCCAGGACGGGAAGGCCGGATGGGGCCGTGCCGAGCGGCATCGAAAAGGTGGACGTCGACGAACCGGACGGGATCGGCGCCGAGTCGACAGGGCGGACAGGGCAGACAGGTCGGGGCGGGACCACCCTTCCCCGCCAAGGGAGTTCGAAGCCTCCGCCCCTCCCGCTGAGGGCGGGGACGAACGCCGCCGTGGCCCTGTGCCTGGCGACGGCCCTGGTCCATGTACTCCTCGTGTTTCTGCACGTGGCGCCCCCGAACCCCCTCTCCCGGCAGTACAGTCGGCAGGTCAACGCATGGGTCTTCCCCCTGTTCGAGCAGAACTGGCGGCTCTTCGCGCCGGATCCGGAGTCGGTCAACCGGCAGATCTCGGCACGGACCATGCACACCGCCCCGGACGGCAGGGTGCGCGTGAGCGGCTGGTTCGATCTGAGCGGCGTCGACAACTCGGCGGTGAGGCACGACGTCTTCCCGAGCCACACCGCGCAGAACATGCTGCGGCGGGCCTGGAGTTCGTACCTCGAAACACATGGTGGAGACGACCGGCCCCGCTCGGAGCGGGCGCTGATGATGCAGAAGTACCTGACCGACATCGCGGCGGACCGCATCACCGACCACCACGGCGGCGCCTTCGAGTCCGTCCAGTTGAGGGTGATCACCATCCCCATCGCCGCGCCGGCCGAGGGTCCAGGCCCCGGCTCGTCCGCTGCCGCGCCGAAGTCCGTCGAAACGCGCTATCTGCCCTGGTGGAAGGCGACCTCCCATGGAAACTGAGCAGGCACTCGCTCCGCATCGAGGTGTCCCCCGTATCCCCGACGGGGCGGACGCGGGCCCGCCGCGCCGCGGACCGGAGCGGGTCGGTGCGTTCCTCACCGTCCTGACCGAGCGGCCGGTCTCCCTCTACGCCGCGGCCGTTCTGCGCATCGGCTACGGCCTCCTCTACCTCGTCTTCCTGCTGCGCGAGTTTCCGCACCGCGACGAGATCTGGGGGCCCGGGTCACCGTGGACGCCCGAGCTGGCCAGGCAGCTGTTCGACCAGACCCGGTGGGCCAGCATCCTCACCCTGTCCGACAGCCGGCCCTACTTCGAGACGTGCTACGCGCTGGCCCTCGTCACGTCCGCGCTGTTCCTGCTGGGCTGGCGGACCCGGGTGGTGTCCGTGGTGTTCGCGGTCGTGGTGGCGTCGTTCCACGCCAGGGCGATCTTCATGACCGACGGAGGAGACAACCTCATCCTCCTCATGGCGATCTACCTCGTCTTCACGGCATGCGGCCGACGCTGGTCCCTGGATGCGCGCAGAACCCGTCGCCGAGCCTCCGCGAGGAAGGGAGAGAGCGGCTCGACGGACTCGGGAGCAGACGATCTCCGGCATCAACTGGCCATGTCCCGCCGGACCTTGACGGCAGTACTCCACAACTGCGGCATGTTCGTCATCGCGGCCCAGGTCTGCTTCCTCTACGGATCCGCGGGCCTCTACAAGGTGCAGGGCGGCTCCTGGGGCAACGGCACCGCCCTCCACTACGTCCTGAACCTCGACCTGTTCCGGCCCTGGCCCGAACTCTCCCTCCTGGCGGACGAGCACGACGTGCTGATCGCCGTCGCCTGCTACGTGACCGTGCTGGTGCAGGTCGCCTTCCCGTTCGTCCTGTTCGGACGGCTCAAGTACCCGGTCCTGACCATGCTGTTGGGCATGCACCTGGGTATCGCCGTCTTCATGGGCCTGCCGCTCTTCTCCGGTGCGATGATCATCGCGGACGCCGCGTTCCTGCCGGACCGCTTCTACCGCGCACTGGGACAACTGTTGCGTCCCGTCGACGGTAGGGCACATGTCGGGGAGGGGGAGGTTTCGGCCCGCGGAGGGGCGGCACTCGTGCCGCCGCAGCCGACACCGTCGCGCCGATGAAGGTCCTGCTGTCTGCGCGGTGACGGTCGGCCCACTGAGCTTTCGTGGCCGATGACGGCGCCGCCCGGGGCAGTGCCGGTCAGTGCTTGAAGGCGTTCTTGGCCTTGTCGCCGACCTGCTTCAGGTTTCCGGAGATCCGGACGGTCCTGCCGTGCCGCTGCAGTCGCCTGTTGCGGGTGGTGCGGCCGATGCGTTCGGTGACCCGGCCCTTGAACGCCTGGGTCCGGTGCTTGATGGTCTGTCCGATGCTCATGACTGTCCTCTGCTCATGTACTGGATGGGCTCCCGCGGGCGGAAGAGCGCGCCGGTGTGGACTACCCGCGGCTGCGGCTGTACCGGCGGCCACCGCGACGTCTGCCTCCGCCGCGCCCGCGCCTCGCGAAGCCGAAGATCCAGACGACCAGGAGTACGGCGGCGACCCACCACAGGGCCTGTGTGGTGAAGCCGAGCCCGAACACCACCAGGATCAGCAGAAAGAGAAGGATCCACAGGATCATTGCCGGGCCTCCGGGTCGCGGGGAAGTTCCTGAGTTCCGCGGGGGCCGGGCGAAGCGGGGGAGGTGGGATGCCGCCCGAACGATCCGGAGCGGCACGGTCCTGCACCGTACCGTCAGTCAACGCCCGGCGGCTTCCCGTGTCAACGCGGTCTCGATACGGGGGAGTTCAGGGAGCTGGGCAGGGGCCGCCGGGGCCAACAGATCCTCGATGAGGGCTTCGACCGGCTCTGGTGTCGGCAGGATGCGGTCCTCCCACCAGGACAGGCCCAGCACGGTGGCGAGGAGGACGAAGGGGGTCGATGCCGGAAGGATCAGGGCGTACATGTGTGCCGCCTGCGGTGGTGTGCGTGCGAGGCGGCGGACAACGGAGAGGTGCCCGCCCGGGGCGCATCGATGCCGCGCCGGGATCCGGTGGCGACGGCGGGTGCGGGAGCGGCCCGTGGGGGCGGGACGGGTCCCGGCACCGATGCGCGAGATACGCCCCCGAAGGGGCGCGAGACGTGAGCGACGCTGCCGGGGGCTCGGGCCGTAGCACGCACGGTAGCCCCTCGCCGCACTCCCGCGACAGGCGTCAAGTGGCCATTCGTTCCGGGTGGCAGACCGTTACACGGGTCGCTGTCCGCAACCTCTGGGCAGAGCTACGCTGTTGAGACAGGCCCCGGTCCCCGGCAGTGACGCGTTGTTCCACCCCGGGGAGGCCCGCCGTGTTCGTTCTGCTTCTCACCCTCATCGTGGTCGTGTTCGGCCTCGGCTTCCTCAATCCCCTTTGGTGGGTGGCCGCGGCCGTGTTGGTCTTCGCCGCCACCCGGCATGGCCGCGGTGGCGGCGGCTGGATCCGTCGTGACGGTTCCGATCTCGGGGAGTACCGGGATTACGAGAACCGCCGGGATCGGCAGGACCGCTGGGACCGCCGCTACAGCCGTCGGCACCGGGCCCGCTGGAGGCGCGAGGACCGCAGGGACCGTGAACGCCGTGGGTGAGCGATGAACGGCCCGACATCCAGAGGTTCCGGGACGGCTTTCGCCCACCGGACGCGCGGAAACCGTGGAGAGGCAGATGCCATGCACCGCACAGCCTTCCTTCCGAAGGACTGGTGGAGTCCGAGGGCCGAAACCTCAGTGGAGGAGGGCCCGGCGGGCCAGGATGTCGTGGCGCTGCGTGCCGAGAACGATCAGCTCCGTCGCGTGCTGGCCCGCCGGGCGGTCGTCGACCAGGCGTGCGGCATGGTGATGGTCCTGGCCCCCTGTCGCCGCGGGCCGGCCAGGAGCCTGCTGGTGGACGTCGCGCGGCAGTGCAATGCCCAACTTCCGGACGTGGCAGCCGCCGTGGTCGCTGCCTGGGAGGGGGAGCCGCTCTCGCGGCTGATGCGGCGCGCGCTGCGGCACGCGTTGCGGCGGCTCTACGCGGAAGACCGAGGGTGCGACGCACCAACCGTCGGATGAGCCGGCCGAGGCGACGGTACGGACCGGACTGCCCCGCCGGCCCGGTGCGGCCGGCGAACGGCAACTGGCCCGCCGCTGACCGTTCATGGGCACGACTCATGGGCACGACGACTGCGTTGTGAGGACTGCGTTGTGAGGTACGCGCCATGCGCCAAGTGACCACGCCCCGCGAAGAACAGCCTCTGCCGACGGCTGTGACGTCGACGGAGGGCGAGGCGCTGGCCATCGAGGTCCTCCAACTACGAGCCAGGAATGAGCAGTTGGAGCGGGCGCTGGTAAGCCGTGCGGTGATCGACCAGGCGCGCGGCATGGTGATGGCCCTGGCGCCGTGTTCTAGTCACAGGGCCTGGGGCCTGCTGGTGGAGGTGTCGCAGCACTGCAACGTCAAACTCCGGGACGTGGCCGCGGTGCTGGTCGCCACGACGAACGACGAGACGCTCCCGGCACCCATACAACAGGAACTGCGCCGGGCGCTGCGGCGCCTTCGTACGGAAGTCCGGCGGTGAAGGGTCTGTGTCCCCAGTAGGCGGGCGGCACCGGGAGCTGTGAGCTCAACTCACCGGTGCCTTCGTCCAGCACGGCCGTTGGACGCCTCTGTTGGGTAGCCCACCTCATGGAACTCAAACACCGGCCCGGCCCCTCCCCCGAGTCACCGCGGTGGTGGCAGGTAGACCGTGAGCGCATGCGTCACTTTGGAGAGGTGGAGGGTGTCGGAGGCCGGGCTCACCTCGCCGTCACGGGTGTAGTCCTCGTCGTCGCCCATTCCGTCGATGCGCAGCCGGGTGACCATGGTGGCCCGGTAGACGCGGGAGCGGGCGAGGGTGCCGGTGAGGAAGGCGGCGACGAGACGGGTGCGGGCGAAGGGGTGGCTGCCGTCCACGGTGCGGATGTCGAGGAGGCCGTCGTTGAGACTGCGGCGGTAGGAGGGCGCGAAGCCGGGCGGGTCGTAACGGCTGTTGCCGGCGAAGAGCAGCCACAGCTGCCGACGTCGCCCGTCGATGACGACTTTGCGGGGCGCGCCGTCGGCGAGCACCCGGAGCAGGCCGACGCACAGGGCGGGCCACTTGCCCAGGCGCCTCTCGCGGGCTTCCCGGGCGCGGACGAGCTCGGGGTAGACGCCGATGCTGAAGGTGTTGAGGAAGTACGTGGCGGTCCCGTCCGAGGAGGTGACCCGGCCGAGGTCGACGGCTCCGCCGCGACCCGCTTCCACGGCGTCGGCGGTGGACTGCAGAGTCGCGAGTCCCAGGTCGGCGGCGAAGTGGTTGAGGGTGCCGGTGGGGAACACGGCCAGAGGCAGTCCGCTCTCGGTGGCCCGGACGGCTGCCGCGTTGACCGTCCCGTCGCCACCGGCGACGCCGAGTGCGCCACCGTGGGCGAGTACGTCCTTGGCGGCCTGGTCGAGCACCAGGTGCAGGTCGACGCCACTCGCGCAGAGCCGTAGGTCCGCCATGGGCAGGAGGATCCGTAGCTCGGCCTCGGCCGGGGTGTCACCGCCGGCATCGCTGTTGACGACCGCGATCAGCCCCAGTCCCGCGGGAAGCGCGGGGACGGAGATGTTCGGCCGGGCGGTGTCCGCGGGCTCGTCCACATGGACCGGCCACCAACGGCAGGTCGCCGCCGCGACACCGACCCCGAGCGCGGCACCGGCGAGCATCTCACCGGGCGCGCGTATGCCGTGCCGGGCGCGAAGGACGGCGGCTGTCGCGGTGAGGGGGATGAGTGCCGCCCCCAGCCAGGGCGACTCCAGCGTGACGGCAGTGGCGAACGCGGCAACGGCGGCCGTATGCCCGGACGGCAACGTCGCGGCGGCGGGCCGAGGCAGAAACCGTTGGCCGGCGGCCGACTTGGCGGCGATGCCGACCGCGGCGGAGGCCAGAGCCAGCGAGCCGGTACCGCGCAGGGCGGCACGGCGCGCGCCGCGGTTGCCGGACAGGCCCATGACGGCCGCGCCGGCCAGCCAAGGAAGCAGGGGGTGGGCCGAGGCGACGCGCGCGAAGGGCCGTGCGTCGATACCGCGGAGGTGTTTCATTCCGACTGCGTACCCGCAGAGGTAACGACCACGCGATTGCCCGCCCACAGGAATCAACCAACGCCCCACTCCGTATTGCCCGTTGACGATGGGGGTCCCCGCGGTCCCCGGCAGCGCGGGGCTTTCGGCAGAAGCCACGCGGGCTCCACCGGGCGTCCGCCGCCGCCTGTTTGAGAGCGGGCTGTGCGGGAAGCCGTCCGGTGTGCTTCGGACCGGAGGCACGCCCGTGGGAGCAGTTCTCGCTGCTTCCCCGCGTGCTGAGGTCTGCCGACTCCCACGGTGAGCGACTCCACCGATCAGGGAGACACGCGCCCATGCCGTACCCCCGCACGCAGAGCCGCCGCAGCGCACGCACCTACGACGACGCCCCGGACACCGACGCCGCGTTCCGCCGTATCGCCACCCTCCCGGACGGTCCGGAGAGGTCCGCGCTGCGCCAGGAGGTGGTGTGCGCCTGGATGCCGATGGCCGTACGGCTGGCCCGGCGCTTCCGTCATCGCGGCGAGACCTTCGACGACCTCAAACAGGTCGCCCAACTGGGCCTGGTCAAAGCCGTGTTCCGGTTCGACCCGAGTCGCGGCACCGCCTTCCCGAGCTATGCCATACCGACGATCCTCGGCGAGGTGAGACGGCACTTCCGCGACAGCCTCTGGATCGTGCACGTGCCGCGACACGTACAGGACCTACGCATCCAGGTCCGCTTCGCCGCCCAGGAGTGCGGTGCGCCGGGAGGCCGCGAACCCTCCGTCCCGGAGATCGCCGCGCACACCGGCCTGACCGAGGCGGAGGTACGGCTGGGCCAGGGCGCGCCGGCGAGCTTCGCCGCCCTGGCCCTGGACACCGTGCCCGGCCGCACCGAGCACAGCCACCCGCTGACCGAGACCCTCGGCGACATGGAGCCCGGCTTCGACCGGATCGTCAACCGCGAGGCACTCCGCCCCCTGCTGCGGGCCCTGCCCGAACGCGAACGGCACATCCTCTACATGAGGTTCTTCTGCGAGATGACACAGAGCCGCATCGCCCTGCAACTCGGCATCTCCCAGATGTACGTCTCCCGACTGATCATCCGCACCTGCGCCCGCCTGCGCCACCAGATGATGGCCGACACCCACGAGCAGAGGACGGCACCGTGACAACGTCCAGAGTCCGCGGGCGAAGCCGGGCGGGCTTTGCCGCGCGAGGCGTGGTGTACGTGCTCATCGGCGCACTGGCCCAGGTCGCGGCGCGGCCCTTGGGGAAAACGGTGCTGTGGGCGCTGGTCGTCGGCTTCGGCCGTATGGCGCTGTGGCGGGGCTCCCGAGCGACCCTGGCCCGTTCACGGCCCACCCCCGCGCTCGAACTACTGCGTCTCGGAGTTGGACGTGTTGTGAGAGCGCTGGTCACAGCCAGTCGTTGATAGCTACGACCAGCACGGCAGCTTCCTAGTACTCCAGCTGTAGATCGCTCTTGAACTGCTGGTGCCTATGCTTTTCGTGGCTTACGCCGCTTGCCCCAGCTGCCTTGCGGCCGGTTCCGGTCGTGGGCCATCATCGCCGCGTCGAACTGGGCTTTGCTGGTCACTGCTCGTGGTTCAGGTACGAGCGTGGTCGCAGTCGATCGCCACGGGACGGCCGAGGCCCAGCCGACCAAGGGCATGGTCTCGTCGTAGTGCGGAGCGAACTGCGCGACGGCGATGGTGGGCATCCGGTAGTTCAGGCTGCGGACGTGTTCGATGAACGCGCCGGGCAGCGAAACATGGTGCGTTTCCACGTAGTGCGGGAAGTCCTGGCGCCACAACCAGGTGCCGTCGGTCACCAGTGACGAGCATCCCGGAGAGTGTCGGTGGGTGCTGCCGATGATGACGTCGTGGCCCGCTTCCATGACTTCGATCAGGACGTGGCCGGCGTCCAGGTAGGCCACCAGGTCCGCCTCGTCCGGCTCGCCGACGGACCGGACGGCGTCGCGGATCGATCCGTTCGGCTGGCCGGAGGGGGTGTCGAGTTCGTCGTAGAAGCCCAGCAATCCCAGCACTGTGTCTCCTTCGACGAGCCGTGCCTCCCTGCTGGCGCTGGCAGGTGCGGCCACCGTTGATCATCGGTGTGTGAAGACAAACGATCACGCGGTGGCCGCAGGTCACAGCGTAGACGCTGCCCCCTGGCAGGAAGCGTTCGAGGGTCTGATGGACCGCATCGCGGGCCGGTTCGCCCGGGTCGAACCCCGACGGCGAATACGGCACCTGGTCCTGGGACTGCTCGCGGACCTGCCTCGGAAGAATTGCTGGACCATCGCCGAATGGGCCGGCGAGGCGACTCCCGACGCCATGCAGCACCTGCTGAGCCGTGCCTAGTGGGACGCCGATGCCGTCCGTGACGACCTGCGTGACTACGTGGTTGAGCACCTGCACGATGACCGGGCGGTGCTCGTGGTCGACGAGACCGGCGACGTGAAGAAGGGCAGCCACACCGTCGGCGTCCAGCGCCAGTACACCGGCACCGCGGGCAGAATCGAAAACGCCCGAGTCGCCGTCTACCTCGCCTACGCAGGTCGGCGCGGACATGCCGCACTGGACCGCGAGCTGCACATCCCGCGCTCGTGGACCGACCAACCCGACTGCTGTCGGGCCACCGGACTCGACCCGGACACCGCGTTCGCCACCAAGCCCGAATTGGCCGCCCGCATGATCACGCGATTCCTGGACTCCGGCCACCAGAAACCCTGGGTGGCAGGGGACGAGGTCTACGGCGGCAACCCCACACTGCGTGCCGCCCTGGAGGACGCGCTACCGGATACGTGCTCGCGGTCGCCCGCACCCACGAGGTCACCACCGGGGCCGGGAAGTTCCGCGCGGACATCCTGGCCAAGGAGCTCCCCAAGAGGGCCTGGCAGAAGCTGTCCGCCGGAGCCGGAGCCAAAGGACACCGCTTCTACGACTGGGCCCACATCGACCTGCCCAGCACCACGCCAGGCCACCGCCACCTGCTGATCCGCCGCAACCGCACCACTAGCGAACTCGCCTGCTACCGCTGCTACTCACCCGGGCCGGTACCCCTGACCGTCCTGGTGCGGGTCGCGGGATCCAGGTGGAGGGTCGAGGAGACGTTCCAGTCGGGAAAGGGTCTGGCCGGACTGGACGAGCACCGGCTCCGCCGCTACACGTCCTGGTCCCGCTGGGTCACCCTCGCCATGCTCGCCCACGCCTTCCTGGCCGTCGTCCGCGCCGACGAGCACCGTCTCCGCCCCAGCCCCGTCGACCTGATCCCGTTGACCTGCAACGAAATCCAGAGACTCTTCATCACCCTGGTTGGCCGGCCTGTTCACGAGGCAGACCACTGGCTCCGCTGGTCCCACTGGCGACGGCGTCATCAAGCCCGTTCCCGGGCCAGCCACTACAGCCGTCAAGCCGCGAGCAGAAGATGATCGTTATCTACAGCTGGAGTCCTAGAAAACCCCATCATCGCAGGTCGCAAGGCACTTCTTCGTTTCTGGGTGAACCATCCACCGGCATCAAGCCGGTGGATCCGGGCTGACCGTTGGATGTATCGAAGAGCCCCAACGCAATGGCATTCCGCGGAACTACTTCGGCGGTAAGTTGAAGTTCAAGATCACGGATCTTGAGCTATGGGCGCGACAACAGAAGGTGGCGTGAAGGACCGGGCGATTCACGCGGCCCTTTTTTTGCCTTATGGACCCTCGTTGAGAAGTCGCGCAGTTCGACCGACCGACGCCGGCATGAGGTGGCGGTAGATCTTGAAGGTCATGTTGATATTCCTGTGTCCCATCCACTCCGCCACGTCCGTGATGGGTATCCCATTGGACAGGCAGTTGGACGCGAAGAAGTGACGCAAGGAGTAAGGAGTGAGCCGCTTCGTGATGCCCGCCCTCTTCTTCGCCACCTCCCACTGGTAGTTGAGCGTCGTGTGTGCCCAGTGATCCGCACGCTGCGTCCGGAGAAGTATCCGTTCGCGCCAACGCCGTGGCTCCTCTCGAATCGGAGGACCGACTCGCGGACGGTCCAGGGCATCGGGGATTCGCGGAATTCGCCGGGCTTGCGATGCTTCAGACGTGCTGGCTGCCGTGTCCGTCCGTCGATCTGCTCGGTGATCCGATAGACGTCGTCCGCGACCATCCGATCGGGATGGGTGACATAGGCCTCTCCGTTCCGGAGTCCGCAACCGGACATCTGGCCGATCAGGAGGACCAGTTCGTCACTTCCGGCAGCCTTGCGGGCGTGGGTCTCGTCCAGCGTCGGGATGGTGATCTTGCGAGGGATGTACTCGGGTGGGATGACCCCGCCCAGAGGGTTCTCGGTGATTCCGTCACGACGATAGGCATCGAGAAGGATCTTTTTGAGGGTGTCGAAGGCGTTCTGCTGTGTGGCCAGTCCGACGGAACGTTCCTCCATCGACATGATGAAGTCTTCGATCACGGTCGATGCGAACGTGTTCATCCGGCGGGATTCCAGGACCGGGAGGACCTGGCAGTGGAGGACCTGGTTGACCGAGCGGACGCTGCCCGGGACGTAGTGACGCTGCTGGGGTAGCCAAGTGGAGGCGTACTCGCCGAAGCGTTGTTTCCCGATCTCGCGCTTGAGGTCAGCCTTGTGGCGCGGGGTGTTGCGTTTTTCGTCGTAGACCTTGTTCAGCCGGTCGAGTGCGGCTGTCTGGTTCGCGTATCCCGTTTCCTCGCACTGACGGCCTGTTGCGTCGCGATAGCGAATGGCGTACGGGTGGGGGCATCGGCTCTGGCGGGAGCACTCGAAGTTCTTGAAGAAGCGTTTGCTGACCAACGGCCCCTTAGCGTGGCCCTGACCTGCGGCCGCACCAAACTACAAGACGTTGATGAGCATCTTCATGGGTACCTCCTGGCGAGACTGGCAGATACCTTTCCGACCGATGTCTTTGCTGGTCAGAGAGGAATATGTCGGATATCGATCTCGGTAGTCCGTGGCGGTCGCAAGCGGGTTCCGGCGGGGGCACCCCTGTGGAAAGTATCGACCTTGTGGGAGCGAAGGTCACGAGCTGGGACGCTCATGGGCGTGCCTGGCTGCCCGGGGGCTGCTCTGCGCCCCTGCGCCCCTGCGGTCTGCGGTCTGCGGTCCGGCGAGGCTGAGCACAGTAGAAGGCCGGGTCGGCCGCCACCTGACCAATTCACCGAAGACACGGTCCTGTCCACGGAACTCACCGCAGGGCCTTACCACGAGATCACCGAATTGTCGTCGGCGTACCACTCCCGCGGACGCGATCACCGCCGTCCGCTTGTAGTCCACCTATGAACGCGAGCCCCAGGCCACTCAACAACTTCACATTGCCAGCGGAAAGGCAGACCGCGCCCCGCTCAACTGCCATGCTCACAAGCCCCGATGGAGGTGGCTGTGACCTCGACTGCGGAAACCCTGGGAGTGCCTGCGTCTGAGCCTGCGCCCGCTGCACGAAGCACGGCGGCACGGCTCGCGGATCTCTCCGTCCGGCATCGGCAGGCCCTGGCGGGTGGCTCCGCGTCGGCCGTCGCACGGCAGACGGCCCGTGGCCGGCTCACGGCCCGTGAACGCGTCGCGCGGTTGCTGGACCAGGGTTCCTTCGTCGAGACCGGCGCGTTGGTACGCGCCCGCAGCGGTACCGACGACGCGGCGTACGGCGACGGCGTGGTCACCGGCTCCGGCACCGTCGGCGGGCGTCAGGTGTGTGTCTTCGCGCAGGACGCGACCGTGTACGGCGGCAGCATGGGCGAGGCGTGCGGGGAGAAGGTCGTCGCCACGATGGACCTCGCTCTGAAGATCGGCTGCCCGGTCATCGGCCTCAACGACTCCGGCGGCGCCCGCATCCAGGAGGGCGTCTCCTCGCTCGCCCGCTACGCCGAACTGGCCCACCGCAACGTCCAGGCCTCGGGTGTCATCCCGCAGATCTCCGTGATCATGGGCCCGTGCGCGGGCGGTGCCGCCTATTCGCCGGCCATGACCGACTTCACCGTGATGGTCGACGGCACCTCACACATGTTCGTCACCGGGCCGGACGTCATCGAGGCCGTTACGGGGGAGCGTACGACGGCCGAGGAACTGGGCGGCGCCCGCGCCAGCAACTCCGGGAACGGCAACGCCCATTTCCTCGCCGAGGACGAGGACGACGCCCTGGACCTCGTCCGGGTCCTGCTCGGCTACCTGCCGGCGAACAACCGCGACAGCCCGCCCGAGTACGCCTTCACACCCCGCACCCTCGACCCCACCCCCGACGACCTGCGCCTGGACGGTCTCATCCCCGACCGGCCCGAGACGGCGTACGACATGCGCGAGATCCTGCGCACGGTCGTCGACGACGGTGAACTGCTCCAGGTGCACGAGCTGTTCGCGCCCAACATCCTCTGCGCGCTGGCCCGGATCGAGGGCCGTTCCGTCGGTGTCGTCGCCAATCAGCCCATGCACAGCGCCGGTGCGCTCGACATCGACGCCTCCGAGAAGGCCGCGCGTTTCGTGCGGTTCTGCGACGCGTTCGGTATCCCGTTGCTGACCTTCGCCGACGTGCCCGGCTACCTCTCGGGCACCCAGCAGGAGCAGACCGGGATCATCCGGCGCGGCGCCAAACTGCTGTACGCCTACGCCGAGGCCACCGTGCCGAAGGTCACCGTCGTGGTCCGCAAGGCCTACGGCGGCGGATACGCCGTCATGGGCTCCAAACACCTGGGCGCCGACGTCAACCTCGCCTGGCCCACCGCCAGGATCGCCGTGATGGGGTCCGAGGGCGCGGTCACCGTCCTGCACCGGCGTGAACTCGCCGCGGCGGCCGCGGTCGGCGAGCGGACCGCGGCGGACCTGAGGGCGAAGCTCGTAGCGGAGTACGACACCGCCTGGGCCACCCCCTACGCGGCCGCCGCACGTGGCTACATCGACGCCGTCATCGCGCCGAGCGCCACCCGGGCGCACATCACCCGGGCCCTGCACACACTGCGCACCAAACGAGCCGCCGTCCCCGACCGGCGGCACGGCAACATCCCGCTGTGAGTGAAGCGAAGTCCTGACCGCATCACTCCGGACGCGGACCCCACCTGTGACGTGAGGAGTTCCCCCATGCCCGCGCGCGCCCTTCCGCACGCCCCCGGCACAACCTCGGCAGCACCGGACCGCCCGACCACGCTCCCCGCCTATCTCGCACACTGGGCCCAACACGCCCCCATCCGGCCCGCGTTCACCTTCGTCGACCACGCCTCCTCCGGGTTACGGGGCAGCCACCGCACCCTCACCTGGCAGCGCGTCGACGTACGGACCCGGGCGGTCGCCGCCCGGCTCGCGGACACCGTGGCTCCCGGGGAGCGCGTCGCCGTTCTCTGTCCCCAGGGCACCGAATACGTCATCGGCTTCCTCGCCGCGCTGACCGCCGGCGCCGTCGCAGTGCCCATGTTCACCCCCGACCTGCCCGGACACGGCGACCGTCTGGCCGGAGTCCTGGACGACGCGCAGCCCTCGGCCGTCCTCACCACCAGCGCCGCGGCCGAGACCGTAGGCACGTTCCTGGACGCGCACGGCCTGCGCCATCGTCTGATCGTCACCGACTTCGTGTCCGACGACCAGGCCGACGCATGGCAACCGCCCGCTCTGGACGAGCAGTCGACCGCCTATCTCCAGTACAGCTCCGGATCGACCCGGTTCCCCACCGGCGTTGAGATCTCGCACGCGAACGTCGTCGCCAACGCCTGCCAGGCGCTCACCGCGTACGGCGCCGACGACCGCCGCCTCACCATGGTCGGCTGGCTGCCGCTGTACCACGACATGGGACTGGTGCTCAGCGTCGCCGCTCCCGTCGTACGCGGACTGCTGTCCGTCCTGATGGATCCCCTCGCCTTCCTCCAACGGCCCGCCCGCTGGCTGCACTTGCTGTCCGAGCACCCCAACGTCCTCAGCGCCGCACCGAACTTCGCGTACGACTACTGCGCGGCCGTCGTCGCCGAGAAGGACAAGGCCGGGCTCCGGCTGGACCGGGTCGCCGCGCTCGTCAACGGCAGCGAACCGGTACGCCCCGAGACCGCCGACCGCTTCGGCGACGCCTTCGCCGGGCACGGACTTCCGGCCGACGTGCACTGCCCGTCCTACGGGCTCGCCGAAGCCACCGTCTTCGTCAGCGCCCATCGGCCCGGACAGCCGTTGCGCCGATACGCCCTGGACCGCGAGGCGCTGGCGGCCGGCAAGGCCCTGCCCGTCCCGCCCGGTGATCCCGCCGCCGTTCTGCTCGCCGCTTGCGGTGAACCCGTCGGGCAGGCGGTGCGCATCGTCGACCCCGCCACCGCCACCGTCCTGCCCGCGGGGGAGGTGGGCGAGATCTGGGTGCAGGGACCCAACATCGCGCGTGGCTACCTGGAGCACGGACCGCAGACCCGCAGGACCTTCCAAGCCCGACTCGCGCACACCCCCGGCCACTGGCTGCGCACCGGCGACCTCGGCACGGTGCTCGACGGTCAACTCCTGGTCACCGGGCGCCTGAAGGACCTGATCATCGTCGACGGACGCAACCACTACCCGCAGGACATCGAGAACACCGCACAGGCCGCCCACCTGGCGATACGCCCCGACCGCCTGGCCGCCTTCGCGGTGCCCGCCGGGCACGTCCCCGGCGCCGGGGCCACCATCGCGGCGGAGGGCGCCGTGATCGTCGCGGAGCATGTTCGCGGTCTGGACCCACCCGCCCGCGACCACAAGGAAGTCGCCGCCGCCGTGCGCGCCGCCGTCTCCGCCCGGCACGGCCTGCGACTGGCCGACGTGCTGCTCCTCCCACCCGGCACAGTGCCCCGCACGACCAGCGGCAAGATCTCCCGCACACTGACCCGCGCGCAGTACCTCGACGGCTCCTACGACCGCCCCGAGCGAGGCGCGGAATGAGCCCGGCCCCGGCCGACTCCGCCGACCTGCGACGCCTGGTCGTGGAACGGATCGCCCACTGGTCCGGGGTACCCGGCGCCGACATCGCCGCCGACCGGCCGCTGGCGGAGCTCGGGATGTCCTCCCGCGACGCGGTCGCGATCGCCGCGGAACTCTCCCGCGCGCTCGGCCGGGAACTGCCCGCGACCCTGCTGTGGGAGACGTCGACCGTCGACGGTCTGGTCGCTCTGCTCGGCGGGAGCCTGGAACCCGTTCCGGAGAGCGCGTTCGTCCCCCGGGAGATCGCCGTCGACGACGACGAACCGGTCGCCGTGGTCGGCGTCGGCTGCCGCCTCCCCGGCGGGGTGCGCGGACCCGGTGACTACTGGCGGCTCCTCGTCGAGGGCACCGACGCCATCGGCCGGGTGCCCGAGGGACGGTGGCGGGACTTCGTCACCGAGGCCCCGGCGGACGCCAACCCGTGGGGCGGATACCTCGACGATGCGACCCTCACCGGGTTCGACTCCACCTTCTTCCGCATCTCCCCGCGCGAGGCCGACGCGATGGACCCGCAGCAGCGCATGCTGCTGGAGGTCGCCCAGGAGGCCCTCGACCACGCGGCCATCCCCGCCGCCTCCCTGGCCGGGACCGCCACCGGCGTCTTCGTCGGCATCTCGGCCCACGACTACGGTCACCTCACCGCCGCCGACCCGGCGACCGTCGACCCCTGGGCGACCACCGGAGCAGCCACCTCGGTCGCGGCGGGCAGGCTCAGTTACGTGTACGACCTGCGCGGCCCGAGCGTCGCCGTCGACACCGCCTGCTCGTCCTCCCTCGTCGCCGTCCACCAGGCCTGCACCGCCTTGCGCGGCGGCGAGTGCGACACGGCGCTCGCCGCCGGTGCCAACATGCTGCTCTCGCCGGCCGTCACCGTCGCGTTCGGGCGTGCCGGGGCCCTGGCGCCCGACGGCCGGTGCAAACCGTTCTCCCAGTCCGCCGACGGCATCGGCCGCGCCGAGGGCTGCGCGGTGGTGGTGCTCAAGAGGTTCAGCGACGCGCTGCGCGACGGCGACCGGGTCCTCGCCGTCATCACGGCCACCACCGTCAACTCCGACGGCCGCTCCAACGGCCTCATGGCACCCAGCCCGGCAGCCCAACGCGCCCTCCTGGAAACGGCCTACGCGCGAGCGGGCCTCGATCCGGCAACCGTCGACTACGTCGAGGCGCACGGCACCGGCACGCCCCTCGGCGACCCCATCGAAGCGGGCGCGCTCGCCGACGTCCTGGGCCGCGAACGCCACCCGGACCAGCCGCTGCTACTCGGCTCGGTCAAGAGCAACCTCGGCCACCTGGAGGCAGCAGCCGGTGTCGCGGGCCTGGTCAAAGCCGTCCTCGCACTCCACCACGGCATCATCCCCGGCTCACTGCACTGCGCCCGGCCCGCCCTGGACGACGAGCGGCTGCGGGTGGTCACCGAACCCGAACCCTGGCCCCGCTACGGCGGAACCGCGACCGCCGGGGTATCCGCCTTCGGCTTCGGCGGCACCAACGCGCACGCCGTACTGGAGGAGTGGCAGCCCAGCCGTTCCGCCGAACGCGCCCTCAACACCTCTGTGTCCGCTGGCCTGTTGCAACTCGGCGACGCGGACCCGGCCCGCGTCCGGCACACCGCCGCCGAACTCGCCGACTGGCTCGACACCCCTGCCGGGAGCGCCGTCCGGATCCACGACATCGGCCGCACACTCGCCGGACGCACCGGCCGCGGCCCCGCCCGCGCGGCCGTCGTCGCCCACGACCGCGACGGCCTCACCACCGCACTCCGTGCCCTGGCCGCCGGCCACCCCCACCCCCGCGTCAGCACCGGCGACCGGAACCGCCTCGGCCCCGGCCCGGTCTGGGTCTTCTCCGGCTACGGCACCCAGTGGGCCGCGATGGGCCGCCAACTCCTGGGCTGCGAGCCCGCGTTCGCCGCCGCGGTGGAGAAACTGGAGCCGGTGCTCGCGGCAGGCTGCGGCATCTCCCTGTACGACCTGCTCGACGACTGCACGGACGACGACCTACGACATGTGGAGATCGCCCAACCCCTCCTCTACGGAACCCAGTTGGCGCTCGCCGAACTCTGGCGCTCCTACGGCGTGGAACCTGCCGCCGTCATCGGGCACTCCATGGGCGAGGTAGCGGCGGCCGTCGTCGCCGGGGCACTCGACCCGGCCGACGGCGCGCGCGTCATCGCCGTACGGTCCCGGCTGCTCGCCACGTTGCGCGGTGGGTCGATGGCCGTCGTGGACCTGACCGACGACGAACTCGGCGACCTGGAGCGGGACTTCCCGGGTGTGTACCTCGCCGTGGACTCCTCGCCCGGGCAGAAGACCGTCACCGGTGAGGCAGCCGCCGTCGCGCGGTTCGTCGAGTACCTCACCGCGCAGGGGCGAACGGCCCGTGCCATGCCCGTCCGGGGCGCCGGACACTCACCCCAGGTCGAACCGCTGCTGCCCGAACTGACCAGCGCCCTCGGCGGGATCGGGGGCCGGACCGGCGGCACCGTCCGCGCCTACTCCACCGTCCACGACGACCCCGGCCACCCCTGCACCTTCGACGCAGGGCACTGGGCGGAGAACCTGCGCCGCCCGGTCCGGCTCGCCCGTGCGCTGGCCGCCGCCGCGGCGGACGGGCACACCGCCTTCATCGAGATCTCCCCGCACCCCGTGCTCCTGCACGCCCTCACCGAGACCCTGCCCGACGCCCTCCACCTGCCGACCCTGCGCCGAGGCAACGACCCCGCCCTCACCTTCCGCCTCCAACTGGCCGCCCTGTACACCGCGGGCCACTCCCTCCCGGCCGACCTCCTCCATCCGCACGGCGAGGTGGTCGACGTTCCCTTCCCGGCCTGGCGGCACACCCGCCACTGGTGGACGACCGAGCAGACCGTCGTGGGCGGTGGCGGGCGCAGACGTCCCGAACCGCCCGCCATGACACTCTCGTTGGCCGGCGATGGGACTGTCACCGAGCGGCTCATCCGTCATATCGCCGCCGTAGCGGGCCACTTGCCGGAGCGGATCACCCCCGACACCCCGCTCACCGACCTCGGCCTCGACTCGCTCATGGCCGTCCGCCTGCGCGCGGCCGTGGAGCGCGAGTTCGGCGCCGCGCCCTCGACAGGGGACCTGATGCGGGCGGACACCGTCCAGGCCGCCGCCGACGCGATCACCCGCGTCGCCCAACACGACTGGCAGCACGGCCTGTTGGAGTCCCCGGTCACTCCGATCGTCGCCAGCCCGGCCGACCGGCGCATGCCGTACCCCCTGCGTGCCCTGCGCCCGGGCGGCGACCGCCCGCCACTGATCCTGGCCCACGCGGCCGGCGGCACCCCGGACGTCTACCGGCCGCTCGCCGGGCTGCTGGCCCCAGGGGTGCCGGTGTACGGACTGGACCGGGTGGAGGAGGCGGACACCGTCGCCGCGAAAGCGCGGCTGTGCGCGGAGGCGATCCGCAAGGCGTGGCCCGACGGCGGTTACTGCATCGGCGGTTGGTCGTTCGGCGGTTTCGTGGCTCAGGAGACCGCCCGACTGCTGGCCGCCGAGTTCGGGCCCCCGGACGCGGTGGTGCTCATCGACGCCGTACGCCCGCTGCCCCGCCCGCCCGGACGGACCGCGTGGGACGTGGCGCGGGAGCACTTCGAGGGATTCGCCGCGTACGCCTCCCGCACCTACGGCGCACAACTGGACCTGCCCTACTCGGAGTTGGCCGGGCTCGACGACCGGGCCCGCATCAACCTGGTACTGGAGACCCTGAACGCGGTCGCCGACGTCCCGCCCGCCGCCCTGCGCCACCAGCGCGACTCGTACCTCGACCTGCGGACCGGCGAGGCGCACACCCCGCGTCCCTACGACGGCCGGGTGATCCTCTACCGCGCCACCGAACCCGCACCGCACACCGTGCGCGATCCGGCGTACGAGCGCACGGACGAGGCCCTCGGCTGGGACGAGTTGTGCCCGGACCTGGAGATCGTGCGCATCCCCGGACACCACCTGTCGCTCCTCGACCCGCCGCACGCCCAGGCCATCGCCGACCACCTGAACGGGGTCCTCGGCTGAACACCCCACTCCCCGCCGCCACTTCACAAGGAGCCGCCCGCCATGTCCGACCACCCGTCCGTTCCCCGCCGCGGTCCGTCCCGTCGCACCGTCGCCAAGGCCGCCGTCCTCGGTGTCGCGGGCCTGCTCGCCGGCGCCGGGAGAGCCTCGGCCGCCGACGTCACCGTCACCCAACTGGGGCCCCGCACCTACGACTTGGGCATCCCCTCGGCCGCACTGGGCCGCACCGCACCCGTACGGATCATCCTGCCGACCTCCTACGCCGCGTTCCCCGGCCGCACTTGGCCGGTGCTCCACCTCCTGCACGGCGCGCACGACGACTACAACTCGTGGACCCGCGAGACCGACATCGAGGCGTTCACCGCGAACCGGGACCTGATCGTCGCCATGCCGGACGGCGGGCCCACCGGCATCCCCACCCGCTGGCAGACCGGCCTCGACTACGAGACCTTCCAGCTCCAGGAGGTCCCGGCGGTCCTGCGCGCCGGATACCGGGCCTCCACCGTCCAGGCCGTCGCAGGCGTCTCGACCGGCGGATACGGAGCCATGGCGCACGCCGCCCGGCACCCGGGAACGTTCGTGGCGGCGGCGTCGTACAGCGGAATCCCCGACACCACCGTGACGAACATGCCGACGATCATCCAGGGGATCGTAAGACGGGAGAACCTCGATCCCCTGACGCTGTGGGGCGATCCGACGACGAACGCCGCCACCTGGCAGGACTTCAACCCCCGGGCCCGCGCCGCCGCCTTGAGGGGTACCGCGCTCTACGTCTCCGTCGGCAGCGGCAGCCTCGACGGCGGAGTCGGCAGCATCCTCGCGCTGCTGCAGATCATCGTCAGTGGCACCGCGAATGTGCTGCCCGGAGTTCTGGAGAGCCTGGTCGCACCCTCCACACAGGCCTTCGTCACCGCACTCGGACAACTGGGCGTCCCGGCCACCCAGCACCTGTATCAGGGCGGCGGGCACCAATGGAGCGACTGGAAGCGGGAGTTCGCCAACTCGTGGCCGGTTCTCGCCGGTGCGCTCGGTCTGTCGACCTGACCCGTACGGATTTGTCGCGCACGGACAAAATCAAAGCTCCGCCTTATAGTCCACGGACAGTCCGACGGGGTCCTGAGGGAGATATCGTCAGCGTCCGGACCGCCTTGACCGAGCGGTTAGGAGCAAGCCGTATGGACCCGTTCGCCGTCGTCCCTCACCGACTGGCAGACTTTTTACGCCCCCATCTCGACGACATAGCCGCGGAGGTGGCGCGCGAGGTACAGCTTCAGGTACCCGAGTACGCGAGACCGGCCGACGACGCCTACGTGCGGACGATAAGAGCCGGCGTCAGGCAGGCCCTGACCCTGTTCGTGGACCGCATCGCCGACACCGGCCGGGAGGGGGGACACGTCGTCCACACCTACCAGGCGATCGGGCGGGGCGAAGTCGGTGAAGGGCGCGGCCTCGAAGTGCTCCAGGCCGCGCTCCGGCTCGGCGGGCGGGCCGCCTGGCGGCGCATGATGAAGGCCGCCGAAGAACTGGAGCTGGACTCCAGCGAGGTGGCCGCGCTGGCGGACGCGGGCTTCACGCACATGCACGAGATCATGCAGGCGGCCACCGAAGGCCACACCGAGGCGCAGCTGCGCAGCACGGGCGAGTTGCAACGGCGCCGTATGCGGCTGCTGGACCTGCTGTTCGCCGATCCGCCGGCCTCCCCGGAGACGGTCGCCGAACTCGCCCGCGCCGCGGCCTGGCCCCTGCCACAGCGGGTCGCCGTCATCGTGGTGGGCGGCACCGAGCAGCAGCAGGGTGACGAACTCCTGTTGCCCACCGCGGTGTTGGCCGACATGACCGCCCGCCCGGCACGTCTGGTCATCCCGGACCCGGACCTGCCCGGATCCTCGCGCGCCCACGCGCTCGCGTCGGCGCTGCGGGGCAGGCCGGCGGCGGTCGGGCCGACGGTCCCGTTATCGCAGACCGCGGACTCGTTACGCCTGGCCGCCCGAGCCCTCTCGCTCATGCGGCGCGGTGTCCTGCCCGGCGAGGGCGTGCTCCGGTGCGCCGACCACCTCACGACGCTGATCCTCCACGCGGACGAGCCGCTGGTCCGGGCGCTGTCGCACCGGGCCCTCGCACCACTGGCCGGAATCCCGGCGCCACAGCGTGACCGGCTGGCGGAGACGCTGCTGGCGTGGTTGCAATGCGAGAGCAGTGTCAACAGCACCGCTCTGCGTCTGCATATCCATCCGCAGACGGTGCGTTACCGCATGCGGCAGTTGGAGAAACTGTTCGGCGAGAGTCTTCAGGATTCAGAGACCCGTTTCGAACTGGAACTGGCCCTGCGGGCGAACTCCGCCTTCGCATCGGAATCAGCTCGCCCGTTACTTACAGGAGAACAAAAACCGGGCTCGACTTTGTCACGCCACTGACTAACGCACATGTTGCTTGCCGGTCTAGTTATTTGGCAACTCGCTCCTCACTCCTGCGTTCCCTCGTGACGGCCCTTCGGTTCATCCGACGGGCCGTTTCTGCTGTTCAGGGGCCATGCAGTGAAAGCACGAGGCCAATATGAAGCCGGTTCTGGACACTCTTTTGCGGTATGGACCTTTGGTATTCGGTGCGCGTGGCTGGCGGGCTTACCGACCCATGTAACAGCGCGCTGACCAGCATTCGAACCACTCGCGCCCGCCCCGCCCAAGCGGCGCCCCTGACGCGAAAACATCCGAATTGTTTTCTGGCCAATCCGTCGAGCACCGGCGATTTTTCGCCATGGTTCACAGAATGGACACAAGGGCCGCACAAGCTCTCCACTACATTGACGCACCAGAAAGCGGTTGCGACTGGCCCCCGAGCGGGATGTCGGCGTTCCGCGAGGGAGTACGTCCGCTCCCCGAGAGCCGTACTCACCCCCCATGCCCGGAGAGGGAACTTCACCGCATGAAGCGGACCACACGCACTGCCGTACTGACGGCGGGTGCGCTCATCGCCGCGCTCGGCCTCCCCGCCGGTACGGCGAACGCCGCCCCCACGCCCCGAGTGGACCTGCGGGTCCTCGTGGTGAGTGACGGAGGGCCGGCGATCGACGCCATCACGGCGGAACTCGACACCGCCGGCACGCCCTACACCGAGATAGACCTCGGCGCGGCCGGCCGGCCGGCCATCAACGCGGCCTTCCTCGCGGACACCGTGCTCGGCGTACCGCGCGCCAAGTTCCAGGCCGTCGTCCTGCCCAACGACAACCCGTTCGCGGCCGGTTCGGCCGAGATGGCGGCGCTCGCCGCCTACGAGCAGACGTACGCGATCCCCCAGGTCGACGCGTACACCTACGCGCGCCCGGCGGCCGGGCTGCAGGACGCCGCCCAGGGCGGCTACTCCGGCACCGTCGACGGCGTACAGGCCGCGGTGACCACCGCGGGCAAGGCGAGCCCCTTCAGCTACCTCGACGGCCCGGTCCCCTTCGAGAACAACGACCCGGCGGTGAACGAGAGTTACGCCTACCTGTCGACCCCCGCGGCGGGCGCCGACTTCACGCCGTACGTGGACGCCCCGATCCCAGGGAAGTCGACGCGTGGCTCGCTGGTGGGGGAGTACCGGCACGACGGACGGCGCGAACTGGTCGTCACCTTCGTCTACAACCAGTACCAGCAGCAGTTCCGGCTGCTGGCCCGCGGCATCGTGGAGTGGATGACCGGAGGGGTCCATCTCGGCGCCACCCGCAACTACTTCGCCGTGCACGTGGACGACGTGTTCGCGTCCGACGACCGCTGGAACAGCACCCTCAACTGCACGCCCGGCGACGTCGACTGCACCGACCCGAACGCCACCCCCGACCCGATCCGCATGGCCCCCGCGGACGTCACCTACGCCACCGACTGGGAGACCAGGCAGGGCTTCACCCTGGACCTGGCCTACAACGCGGTCGGCACCGTCGACCAGCGCGCCGACAACAACGGCGCGGACCCGCTGGCCGACGCCCTCCTCGCCAGGAAGACCCAGTTCCGCTGGATCAACCACACCTACACCCACGCCTTCCTGGGCTGTGTGCAGAACATCACCGTGGTGCCGTGGAAGTGCGACACCAACGCCAACGGCACCACCAAGTGGGTCAGTACGGCCGACATCTCCACCGAGATCGCCAACAACCGCGCCTGGGGCCAGACCAACGGACTGCCGCTGAACACCAAGGAGTTGGTCACCGGCGAGCACTCCGGCATGAAGGTGCTGCCGCAGCAGCCCGTCGACAACCCCAACCTGGCCCTCGCCCTCAGCCTGAACGGCATCACCTCGCTCGGCTCGGACAACTCCCGTGAGCCCGCCCAGCGTCAGCTCGGCCCCGCCATCACCGTCCCGCGCTACCCGGTCAACGTCTTCTACAACGCGGGCCGCGCCGCCGAGCAGGTCGACGAGTACAACTGGATCTACACCAAGCGCGCCCAGGGCGGCAGCGGCATCTGCGAGGACAACCCCGCCACCACCACCTGCCTGCCGGCCCCGCTGAACACGGCCACCGGCTACGCCGACCGCATCGTGCCGCTGGAGACCCGCGCCGCGCTCGGGCACGTGCTCTCGGGCGACCCCAAGCCTCACTTCATCCACCAGTCGAACCTCACCGAGGACCGCCTCGCCTACCCGGTCCTCGACGGAGTCCTCAACGGCTACCGCGCCCTGTTCGCGGACAACACCCCCGTGGTGAACCTGCGGATGGAGGACATCGGCATCGAACTCCAGCGCAGGGCCGCCTGGCAGAAAGCCCTCCAGGCCGGCCAGGTGACCGCCTACCGCATCGGCAACCAGGTCACCGTCCAGGCGCCGTTCGGGCTGGCGGTCACCGGCTCCGTGCCGATCGGGACCACCATGGGCGGCGTCGCCTTCGGAACGCCGTACGCGGGCAGGCTTTCCGGCTGGAACATCTCCAACGGCCTCCCGGTCACGCTCACTCTCCCGGCCTCCGCCACGGCCACGGCCGCCGCCTCCTCCTCCGGAAGTCTCGCGGCGACGAAGCCCGCCCCGGCCGCCCGCGTCCCCGCGGCCGTGACCGAGCAGGCTGCGGACACCGCGGCCAACTGAACGGCGCACAGGACCGACCGGTGCGCCGCCTCCACCTGGGGGCGCACCGGTCGGGAAACACCCCCACACCTCGGCCGTGGAGCCCATCGATGTACGTTCCCTACGACGCGCGACGCCCCAGCAGCGGGGTACGCGTCACCCTGCTCACCGAAGGCACCTACCCGCACAGCCATGGCGGTGTGAGCGTCTGGTGCGACCAACTCGTCCAGGGCATGCCCGAGATCGACTTCGACGTCATCGCCGTCACCGGCACCGGACGCGAACCGCTCGTCTGGGAGCTGCCCACGCATGTCTCGCAGGTCCTGTCCGTCCCCATGTGGGGCGACCCGCCCGCGGGCCGTGAGCCCCGGTGGAGTGCCCGCGCCCAACTGGGCGACGCCTACGAGGAGTTCCTCACCGCGCTGCTCGACCCGCGCGCCGAGGCCCGCTTCCCGCGCGCCCTCTATGCGCTGGCGCGGGCGGCGGCGGGCCGGACACTCAGTTCCTTCCTGCGCGGAGACAAGGCGATCGCGATCCTCACCTCGGTGTGGAACCGGCCGGGCCTGGCCGTCCGCGAGGCCGCCCCGAGCCTGCACGACGCGCTCACCGCGACCTCCCTGCTGGAACACGCCCTGCGCCCGCTGGCCGTACCGCTCCCACGCACCGGTATCACGCACGCGGTCAGCGGAGGCATCGCCACCCTGCCGGGCCTCGCGGCACTCGATCAGCACGGCGTGCCCCTGCTGCTGACCGAGCACGGCGTCTATCTGCGCGAGCGCTACCTCGGTTACCGCATCGCGCCGTACCGCTGGCCAGTGAAGGCGGTCCTGCTCGGTTTCTTCCGGCTGCTGGCGCAGGAGAGCTACCGGCGGGCCGCCCTGATCACTCCCGGCAACCGGTACAACCGGGTGTGGGAGGAACAGGGCGGCGCGGCACCGGAGTCGATCCGCACGGTCTACAACGGCGTCGACCCCACGGCCTTTCCCCCCGCCGGCCCCGAGCCGCAGGGGTTCACCCTCAGCTGGGCCGGCCGGGTCGACCCGATCAAGGACCTGGAGACCCTCATCCGTGCCTTCGCGCTGGTGCGAGCCCAACTCCCGTACGCCCGGCTGCGGTTGTTCGGTGGCACACCGCGCGGCGGCGAGGCGTACCGGGAGCGCTGCGAGGCGCTGGCCGCCACGCTCGGGCACGCCGACGCCGTCACCTTCGAGGGCCGCGTCGACGACATCCGGGACGCCTACGCGGCCGGCAACGTGGTGATGCTGTCCAGCATCAGCGAGGGCTTCCCGTTCACCCTGATCGAGGCCATGTCCTGCGGGCGGGCGACCGTCTCCACCGACGTGGGCGGAGTGCGGGAGGCCGTCGGCGACACCGGATTCGTGGTGCCGCCGCGTGACCCCGCGTCGATGGCCGCGGCGGCGCTGGAACTGCTGGGCGACCCGGAGCGGCGCCGGGCGATGGGCGAGGCGGCGCGGCTACGGGTGATCGACCGGTTCACGCTGCGGCACACCATCGACACCTTTCGGGCCATCTATCGCGAACTGCCCACACTGCAAAGGGAGTCCGAGCGCATATCGGTCCCGGCGGAGCACTTCGCCGCGGTCGCCGGATGAGCGGGCCGATGTCCCTGGAACCGAGCGGTTCCCAGCAGGACACGCTGATGCTGCGGCTCTCGGACATCCATCCGCCACGCCGCCGGCCGCGCTGGGCCGTCGACGACTCCACGCTCACCATCCGACTGCCCTGGCACGGCCCCGACCAGGAGGCGGTCAGCTGGCTCGCCGCCGAACTCGCCGACCGGATCGGACCCGCCGTCCACCCGTACGAGGTGGCCGCTCTCCTGGAGGCGGAGGGCCTGACGGCGCCGATGGTCAGGGAACGGTACGGCCATCCCAGCCTGTTCTCGCTCGCCGCCGCACTGTACGAGCAGGTACCGCGGACCTTCCCGGAACCGGCCCCGGCGGCCGACCCGTGGCGTCCGGACACCGTGCGCTGTCTGCTGCGGGGAGTGCTGTTCGCCCTGCCGGGCCTCGCGTACCTGCTCACCGCGCCGCTGTGGAACCCGAAGGAGCACGCCTCCGCGCTGATCGTGGCCGGGCTGATCTCCTGGGCCTGGGGCCAGGCGCTCGGGCACCGCGCCCACCTGCGGATGGCGACCGGACGGCGGGAGGGAGCCCGTACCCTCTCGGCCGGTGCGCCCCTCGGAGCACTGGTCGCCACCGCGGCGGCCGCACCGCTCGCCCACAGCGGGGCGCTGCTCCTCGCGACGGCAGCGCAGTCGCTGTATCTGGCGGCGGCCGGGGTGCTGCTGGTACTGGCCCGCGAGCGGCTGCTGCTGGCCGCGCTCTCCCCGCTGATCGCCGGGGCCGCCGTCCTGCCCTGGTGGGAGCCGGGCGACCTCGCGAGGGCCGAGCTGCCGATGCTGGCCGTGGTGGCCACGTTCTTCGCGGCCGTCTGGGCGCTCAGGGAACCCCTCGCGGCGCCCGCCGTGCCCGGTGCGGCCCGGCCGCGCCTGCTGTCCTCCCTGCCGTACGGCCTGTTCGGGCTGGCGGCCGGGGTGCTGGTACTGCTGGAGGCACGCCAGGAGCCGTACGCGGTGATCGTGCTGACCGTCAGCATGGGGCCCGCGGAGTGGCTGCTGTACCGCTACCGGGGTCTGTCGGTGGCCGCGCTGCGTGCCAGTGCGACACCGGCGGGGTTCCTGCTCCGCACGGCCGACAACCTCTCGCTCTGTCTGTTCGCCTACCTGCTCCCGCTGTGGCCGGCGGCCCTGCTCATCGGCGTGGCACCGGTCGCGCTGCTCGCGCTCGCGGCGACTCTCTGGGCCGCCCTGCTCCTCCAGGCGTTCGGGGCGGCCTGGCCCTCGGCGGTCGTCTGTGTCACCGCGGCGGGAGGCGCCGGGGCGGTGACATTCCTCCACCTGCCGCCGGGCCCGGTCGCGGCGCTCACCCTGTGCGGCGGCGCCGCCGCGCTGTGTCTGTCGGTGTCCGTGCTGTGGCTGCTCGGCCGTCCCGCGCCCCACGCGTAGACGGCCCGCCCACCCGCGTCCACCCTTCACCCCCCATCTCAACTCCTCGGAAGGACAACAGAGTTGACCTCCGCACCACTCGCCGCCGTCACCGGAGCCGAGGGGTTCATCGGCTCCCATCTCACCGAGGCACTGGTCGCCTCCGGGCACCGGGTACGAGCCATGGCCCAGTACAACTCCTTCTCCTCCTACGGCTGGCTGGAGACCCTGCACCCGGACGTCCTCGACCAGGTGGATATCGTCCTCGGCGACGTCCGCGACCCGGGCTCGGTCCGCGGCCTGTTCGAAGGGGCCGACACCGCCTACCACTTGGCCGCGCTGATCGCGATCCCGTACTCCTACCAGGCGCCGCACAGTTACGTGGACACCAACGTCACCGGCACCCTCAACGTGCTGGAGGCGGTACGCGCGTTGGGCACGCCACGGCTGGTGCACACCTCCACCAGTGAGACGTACGGCACCGCCCAGACGGTGCCGATCACCGAGGACCACCCCATCAACACCCAGTCCCCGTACGCCGCTTCGAAGGCGGGCGGCGACCGGCTGGCCGACAGCTACCACGCGAGCTTCGCGACGCCCGTGGTGACACTGCGCCCCTTCAACACCTTCGGGCCGCGCCAGTCGATGCGGGCCGTCATCCCGACCGTCATCGGCCAAGTGGCCGCCGGGGAACGGACGATCACCCTCGGCGACCTGCGCCCCACCCGGGACTTCACCTACGTCAAGGACACCGCGCAGGCGTTCCAGGCCGTCGGTACCGCGCCCGCAGAGCAGGTGGTGGGCCGCACCTTCAACGCCGGTACCGGCGGGGAGATCCCGGTCGGCGACCTGGTCGCGCTGATCGGCAAGGTGATGGACACCGCGCTCGACATGCGCGAGGACACCGCGCGCATCCGGCCCGCCAGTTCCGAGGTGATGCGGCTGGTCGCGGACGCGAGCCGGCTCACCGCCGCGACCGGCTGGCAGCCCGCGCACACCCTGGAGGAAGGGCTCGCGCACACCGTGGAGTTCTTCCGCGACCCGGCCAACCTCGCCCGGTACAAGACCGGCATCTACAACATCTGAACCGTCGGGCACCGCCCTCACGAACCCCACCAATCTCACGAAGGAGGAGTCCCATGCATGCGGTGATCCTGGCGGGAGGCAAGGGTGTCCGGCTGCGGCCCTACACCACGGCGCTGCCCAAGCCGCTCGTCCCCATCGGCGACCAGCACGCCATCCTGGAGATCGTGCTGCGTCAGTTGGCCACGGCCGGCTTCACTCACGTCACCATCGCCATCGGCCACCTCGGCGAGATCATCCGCGCCTACGTCGGCGACGGCACCCAGTGGGGCATGGAGATCGACTACGCCACCGAGGAGAGCCCGTTGGGCACCCTGGGCCCGCTGCTCACCCTGCGCGAGAAGCTGCCCGAGACCTTCCTGGTGATGAACGGCGACGTCCTGACGGACCTCGACTACGCGGACATGCTGCACACGCACGAGGAATCGGGGGCGCCGCTGACCATCGCCACGTACGCCCGCAAGGTGCACATCGACTTCGGGGTGCTGACCACCGACCTGTCGAAGGTGGTCGCCTTCACCGAGAAGCCGAGCATCGACTACCGCGTCTCCATGGGCGTCTACGGCGTCTCCCGCGACACCCTGGACGGCTACACGCCCGGGCTGCCGCTGGGCTTCGACGAGCTGGTCCTGGATCTGATACGGGATCAGAACCAGCCGCACGCCTACGACTTCGGGGGCTACTGGCTCGACATCGGACGCCCCGACGACTACGACCGGGCCAACGCCGAGTTCACCTCCCGCAAGTCCCATCTCCTCAAGGGGGCCTGAGCACCCCATGCGCATCCTCGTCCTGGGTTCCACCGGCTATCTCGGAACCCATGTCGCCGAACGCCTGCGCACCCTGCGCGGTGCGCGGGTCCTCCGGGCCGGCCGCTCACCCGACGCGGACCACCAGGTCGACCTCGCCTCCGTCCGTCCGGAGGAGCTGGCCAAGACCCTGGCCTCGGTCGCGCCCGACGCGGTGGTCAACTGCGCGGGCGCGACCGGCGGCGACGCGGTGACCCTCGCCGAGCTCAACACCCGCGGTCCGGCGGTACTGTGCGCCGCGCTGCGGGACGCGGCCCCGGCGGCCCGGCTGGTGCACCTCGGCTCGGCCGCCGAGTACGGGCCGGGCGAGCCGGACAACCCGGTGACGGAGTCCGCCGCGACCCGCCCGGTCGGCCCGTACGGGGCGACCAAACTGGCGGGCACGGCCGTGGTCACCTCGTCCGGCCTCGACTCGGTGGTGCTGCGGGTCGGCAACCCCGTCGGCCCCGGAGCACCGCCCGCCGGGCTGCCGGGCCGGATGACCGCGCTGCTCCGGCAGGCCGACCGCGGCCCCGACGCGGTACTGCGGCTCGGTGACCTCTCCACCCACCGCGACTTCGTGGACGTACGCGATGTGGCGTGGGCGGTCGAGTTCGCGGTCACCGCGCCCAAACCGCTGTTACCGCTACTGAACATCGGCTCCGGCCGGGCCGTCCCGGTGCGCGAACTCGTGCACGGCCTGGCGGAGTTGGCCGGTTTCCGGGGCCGTATCGAAGAGAACGCGGGGAGCGGAGGCTCGGCCCGCTCGGGCGAGGTGTCGTGGCAGTGCTCGGCGATCGGCGCCGCGGAGGAGGCGCTGGGCTGGCGCCCTCTCCACACCCTCGACGAGGCGCTCGCCGCCCTGTGGGAAGCCGACGGCTCACCGTGAGCCTGCTCGTCCCGCTGTATGTGCACCCCGCCGAAGACCCGGGCGCCTGGCACCAGTTGATCCAGGCGGCCGGGCGCACGTACGGCGTGATCCTCAACCCCGCGAACGGGCCCGGCGAGCGGCCCGACCCCGCGTTCACCGCGGCGGCCGCGGCGCTCAGGGGGGCAGGCGCGCGGCTGCTCGGCTACGTCGACACCGACTACGGGCTGCGCGCACAGGCCGAGGTCGCCGTGGACCTGCGCCGGCACCAGGAGTGGTACGAGGTCGACGGCTGCTTCCTCGACCGGGTGACGGCGACGCGGCACGCGCTGCCCCGCTGCAGGCGACTGGTGCGGACGCTGCGCAAACTGGGCGCGGGGACGGTGGTCCTCAACCCCGGGATGTATCCGGCGCGCGGCTACGCCCGCCTGGCCGACCTGACCGTCACCTTCGAGGGCCACTGGTCGACGTACGTCTCGGTGTTCACCCGCCCGTCATGGTCCATGCGCCTGCCGCCCGAGCGGCTGTGCCATCTCGTCTACGGCGTCCCCGAGGTGCTGGTGCCGCTCGCGGTGCGCACCGCGCGTGAGCGGGGCGCCGGGGTCAGCGGCCCCGTGACCGGCGAACTACCCAACCCCTGGGCCGAGTTGACGCCCGCACTGACCGGAACGGAACAATGAGGAACACGGCACGAGTGATCCTGCCGGCGCTGACCCTGGCACTGGCGGGCTGTTCCGGCACCGAGCCGGAGGAGAGCCGCTGGCAGCCCCACCCCGGGCTGGCCTGGCAGTGGCAACTCGACACCAGGGTGGACCCGTCGGTGGACGTGCCCGTCTACGACATCGACGGGTTCGAGAACACGGTGGCGGACGTGGCCCGGCTGCACCGCGACGGCCGCAAGGTCATCTGCTACATCAACGTCGGCGCGTGGGAGAACTTCCGCCCCGACAAGGCCGACTTCCCCCGCCCGCTGCTCGGCGAGCAGAACGGCTGGGCGGGCGAACGCTGGCTGGACATCCGCGAGTTGACCGTACTGCGGCCGATCATGGAGCGGCGCTTCGACATGTGCCGCGACAAGGGCTTCGACGCGGTGGAGCCGGACCTGGTGGAGGGCTACGGCAACGACACCGGCTTCCCGCTCACCCCGCGCGACCAGCTCCGTTACAACCGCATGATCGCCTCGATCGCGCACGAACGCGGGCTGTCCGTGGGCCTGAAGAACGACCTCCCGCAGATCCCCCAACTCCTGCCCGACTTCGACTTCGCGGTCAACGAGGAGTGCGCCCAGTACGACGAGTGCGCGCGCCTGTCGCCCTTCATCGCGTCCGGCAAGGCGGTCTTCCACGTGGAGTACGCGGAACCGACGAGCCGCTTCTGCGCCGAGTCCCGGAAGCTGAAGCTGTCGTCGATGCAGAAGAGACTGGAGCTGGGGGTGTGGCGCAAGCCGTGCTGAAGCGGGTGCGAACGCGAACAGGTTCCTCGGATCAGGCGTCCGGGGTCAGGCAGGCGGCGGCGCGTTCCGGGCCGAGGAACGGGGCCAGCACGGAGTAGGTCAGACCGGGCAGCAGGCCCGGCAACTCCGCGGTCCGGTCCGCGGCGATCCGGCGGTAGATCGCGGAGTACACCCCGCCGACCACCGTGTCGATCAACTCCTCTGTGGGGATGGGCATTTCCGTCTTCGGCAGGTCGGTGAAGAAGTCCCGGAAGCGGGCCAGCAGTGCCTCGCGCGCCTCCCACCCGGCCGGTCCGACCGCGTCGATCTCCACGATCGCCATCACCGCGAACGCGGGCGCGTCGGCGAGTATGCCGAGCAGTGCGCCGAGCCCGGCGCGGACCGCGCTCGGCCAGTCCGGTGCCTTGGCGTGGGCCTCCTCCATGGCACCGATGACCATGGTCGTGCCGTACCGGTGCGCGGCGAGGAAGGCGTCCTCCTTGCCCTTGAAGAGGTCGTAGAAGACGGGCCTGGTCACGCCCGCCGCCTGGCAGATGTCGCTGACGCGGGTGTGGGCGTAGCCGACCTGGGCGACCGTGCGGACGAAGCCGTCGAGGAGCCGGTCGCGCTGGTTGGCGGCGACCAGCTCGGGGGAGGTGCGGCGGGGCCCTCGGCGCAGTGAGCGCTCCGGGTCGCGGGCCATGCGGGTACCGGGCAGCACGAGCGCAGGCGGCACCGACGGGCCAGTTGCCATTCCGCGTCCTTCCTCGGGAACTTGCGCGCACTGTATTGACTTGAATACCCGTCAGGTTTACAACTCTCACAGGTTTTCTTCTTGCGCGGACCTGCGGCGGGACGCCGTCGGCGCCGTCAGTGTCACGCACCCGCAAGGCCGCCAACAAGTGTCCTCGCGTCCCTGACCCAGGGTCGGAGACGTGCACCGGTCCGGCAGTTCCCGCTGTCCCGGGAGCCGCCCTGCGCGGATCGCAGCGTTCACCCCCGAGCCGGGGGCAGCGACCCGTCCTCGTCACCAACTCCCTTGTCAGAGGACCCCGCATGCGCAGATACACCGTCCCCGCCCTCGCCGTCACGGCCGCCCTGACGGCCCTGACCCTCCTCCCCGCCACCGCCGCCTCGGCGGACAGCGCGGTGCTCACCCACGGCAGCGCCGCCGGTAGCGCGGTCTCCGTCGGCGACGTACTCACCGCCTCGCTGGCGAGCGGTACCAAGGCCGCCCTCGCCACCAGCAGCGGTGGCAGCTCCGGCATCACCTGCACCGGTTCGACGCTCTCCGCCACGGTGACCGCGAACCCCGCCGCCCCGGGCACCGCCACCGAGTCCGCGACCTCCCAGACCTTCAGCGGCTGCACCAGCAACGTCTTCGGCGTCACCGGGGTGCAGAGCATCACCGTCAACGGCCTGCCCTACAGCACCGCCGCCGCCTCCGACGGCACCGTCACGGTGACCCCCGCCTCGGGCGGCACGATCCAGACCACGGTGGTGCTCTCCACCCTGCTGGGCTCCGTCACCTGCGTCTACCGGGCGCCCAGCCTCGCCGCGATGAGCTCCAACAGCACCACCAGCCTGACCTTCACCAACCAGGCGTTCACCAAGTTCTCCGGCTCGGTGCTGTGCGCGGGCAACGGCTACTTCTCGGCCACCTACGCCCCCGTGACCGACAGCAGTGTCAGCGGTGCCCCCGCCGTCTACACCAACTGACAGCGTCCGAGAGGAATCCCGTGAAACTGCTCCGCCCCCGAGCGCTCATGGCGATCCTCGCGATCGTCACCTCGATCGCCCTCGCCCTCATCGCCCCCGCCCAGGCCGCCGCCGGCAACCCCTACCAGCGCGGCCCGGCCCCGACCGAGGCGAGCGTCACCGCCGAGACCGGTCCGTTCACCGTCGCCCAGGTCAACGTGCCGTCCGGCAGCGGCCAGGGCTTCAACAACGGCACCATCTATTTCCCCACCGACACCAGCCAGGGCACCTTCGGCGCCGTCGTCATCATGCCGGGCTTCGTCGCCCCGCAGGCGGAGATCGCCTGGTACGGACCCCGGCTGGCCTCCCAGGGCTTCGTGGTGATGACCCTCGACAGCAACGCGCTGTGGGACTTCCCGACCGACCGCAGCAACCAACAACTCGCCGCGCTCAGCTACTTGACGACCAAGAGCGCGGTGAAGAACGAGATCGACCCCACCCGGACGGCCGTGATGGGCTGGTCGATGGGCGGCGGCGGCACGCTGGAGAGCGCGGCGAGCACCCCGTCGCTCAAGGCGGCCATCGCGCTGGCGCCCTGGGACATCGTCAACGTCGGTGACCAGATCACGGTGCCCACCATGATCTACGGCGCAGACGGTGACACCGTCGCCCCCGTCTCCACCTTCACCCTGCCCGCCTACAACGCCCTGACGAACGACCGCGACAAGGCGTTCATCGAACTCAGGAACGCCGACCACTTCACCTTCGCCAGCGCCAACACCACGGTCGCGAAATACAGCATCAGCTGGCTCAAGCGCTTCGTGGACAACGACACCCGCTACGACCAGTTCCTGTGCCCGACCCCGAACGACCCCGACACCGTCGCCTTCCAGAACACCTGCCCGATGTAGCCCCCTCCAGGAAGCGCGGCAGGCACGGGCCCTGACGGCCGCCCGTGCCTGCCGCGTTCTGTATGCGGGCCACGCGCGACCCCGGTCCGGTCGAACCGGTTCGACGGAACCTAGCAGCGCGGAAATCCACCGGCAATACCTCCGGCGGAGGCGGTTGCGGCACCTTCCTTTGCAGCTCCCTCCACAGTTCCCCTGAGATTCCGGGGATGTTACGAGAAGTGTCGCGCGAGGTGTTGACAGCGGCTGGGGTTGTTCCTACCTTCACTTCACGCGAACCGGTTCGACGACTGGTTCCGAGTCTCGGAGTCATCGAACCGGTTCGACCCAGCCAAGGAGTGCCCGTGAACATCGGTGAGATCGCCCGGCGGGCCGGTGTCTCGCGGAGCACTGTGTCCGTCGCGCTGAGCGGTAAGCGCCCGGTGTCGGAGGACACCCGCCGGAAGATCCAGCGCGTCATCGACGAGCTGGGCTACCGGCCCAACGCCAGCGCCCGTGCCCTGGCCAACGGCCGGACCAACACGATCGGCCTGGTCTTCCCGCCGGCAGGCAACCACTACACCGGTATGCAACTCGACTTCATCGGCAGCGTGGTGGAGGCGGCCGCCGCCCAGGACTACGACGTACTGCTGTCTCCCAGCGGTGTCGACAGCGACCGTTCCTTCCAGCGGATGCTGGGGGAGCGGCGGGTCGACGGCGCGATCCTGATGGAGATCAGGCTGGAGGACGACCGGGTCGATCACCTGGCCGCCCTCGACTTCCCGTCCGTGGCCATCGGCCGGACCGCCCATCCCGAGGGCACCTGGTGGGTCGGCCTGGACCACACCGCGCTGGCGGCGGCGTGCGTCCATCACCTCGCGGACCTCGGCCACCGCCGGGTCGCCTTCGTCAACCGTCCCGAACAACTGCTGCGGGCCGGATACGAGTCAGCCCACCACGGGCTCGACGGCTTCACCAAGGCCGCGGCCGAACGCGGGCTCACCGTCCGGACGTACTGCTGCGGGGACGACGCCGCCTCCGGCCAGGCCTGCCTGGAACAGATCCTGCACGACGACCCGGCCACCACTGCCCTGGTCACCCTCAACGAGGCCGCGCTCGGCGGCCTGTACCGCGGGCTGTCCCAGGCCGGCCGTCACGTACCGCGCGACTTCTCCGTCACCGGCGTCGTGGCGGGCCGGTGGGCGGAGACGGTGACCCCGCAGCTCACCGCGGCGGACGTACCGGCGGAGGAGATGGGCCGACACGCCGTCGACCTCCTCGTCGAGCGGCTCGACCACCCCGACGCACCGCCCCGCCACCACCTGCTTGCCCCGCCCATCTCACTGCGCGCGAGCACAGGGCCCGGCACGCCGTCGCCCACCGAGGCCCGCTGACCCAGCCCCGCTGACCCAGGCCCACCCCGCACCACCTCCTCACCACGGATCACGGGCACCGCCGTCCCCTCATCGCCGCCGTGGCTGTCCGGCATGCCCGCTTCCCCCCGTTCGTCACCCTCCCTCGGCACACCCGTGCCCGAAATCGAAGGAACGCGCCATGCACAGCTCCCTCAGACGGCTCCGCCTCACCGCCGCGACCGTGACCGTCCTCGCCGTCGCCGGCACCGCCACCGCCTGTTCCTCCGGTTCGGGCAGCACCGGCACCAAGGCCGCGGACAACGGCACTTACACCATCTGGGACCCGTACCCGCAGTTCGACAAGAACTCCGCGTGGGCCAAGCTGCTCGACGCCTGCGGCACCAAGGCCGGGGTGAAGATCAAGCGGACCGCGTTCGACACCAGCGACCTGGCGAACAAGGCGCTGCTCGCCGCCCAGCAGGACAACTCCGCCGACGTCCTCATCGTCGACAACCCGGTGGTGTCGACCCTCGCCGAGGCCGGCGTCCTCACCACGACCGCGGACAACAAGCTGGACACCTCGAAGACGGACGCCAACCTCCTCGCCGCCGGACAGTCGGGCGGCAAGACGTACGGCACCCCGATCGGCGCCAACACCCTCGCCCTCTACTACAACAAGAAGGTCCTGAAGCAGGCCGGGGTGGACATCGCCACCGTCAAGGACTGGACGTCGCTGACCGCCGCGCTCGCGAAGGTCAAGAAGGCCGGAAAGAAGGGCATCACGTTCTCCGCGATCGGCACGGAGGAGGGCACCTTCCAGTTCCTGCCCTGGTACTGGGGATCGGGCGCCCAACTGACCGCGCTCGACTCGGACAAGGCCGTCTCCGCGCTGACGCTGTGGAAGGACTGGCTGAAGGACGGCTACGCCCCCAACTCGGTCCTCAACAACACCCAGACGACCAGCTGGCAGGAGTTCGCGACCGGCGACTACGCGTTCAGCGAGAACGGCACCTGGCAGCTCGCCAACGCCAAGAAGGCCGGCTTCGACTACGGGGTGGTCCCCGTCCCCGCCGCCGACGGCGGCAACGCGTCCGCCCCGACCGGCGGCGAGTTCGTCACCATTCCGGTCCAGGGCAAGACCGACCGCTACGCCACATCCCAGAAGATCGTGACCTGCCTGACCAGCACCGACAACCTCCTCAACACCGACACCACGCTGTCCTACGTGGCACCCACCACCGAGGTCCAGGACAAACAGGTCGCCGCGAACGCCGAGTTGAAGCCCTGGGTCGCCGCGGTCAAGGCCGCCAAGGGACGCACCAGCGACGACCTTGGCACCAAGTACCCCAAGATCTCCGAGCAGTTGTGGAAGGCGGTCCAGTCCGCCCTCAGCGGTGCGCAGTCGCCGAAGGACGCGCTGGCCGCAGCGCAGTCCGCCGTCAAGTAGCCGGGAACCAGAGCCTGTTGATGAGCCATATGACGAAAGTGCCGCACCGGCGGCCCGTGCGCCGGGCCAGTGGTGCGGCCCCCACCGCACCGCCCCGGGCCCGGCGCCGCCCCACCTCCCAGCAGTGGGCCGCCTGGGGATTCCTCACCCCGGTGACCCTCTACCTCGTCCTCTTCTACGCCTATCCCCTCTACCGCAACATCGACCTGAGCCTGCGCAACTACACGGTCCGGTCCTTCGTCCAGGGCGACGCACCCTTCACGGGTCTGGCCAACTACCGCACCGTCCTTGACGATCCGACCTTCGCCCCGGCCCTGCTGCACACCGTGGTCTTCACCTTCGTGTGCCTGTTCTTCCAGTACGCCATCGGCCTGGCCCTCGCGGTCTTCTTCAACCAGCGCTTCCGGCTCTCCGCGACCCTGCGGGCGCTCTTCCTCGTCCCCTGGCTGCTGCCGCTGATCGTCTCCGCGTCCACCTGGTCGTGGATGCTCAACAGCGACTCCGGTGTCGTCAACGCCGCCCTGCACGCCGTCGGCATCGGACCGGTCAACTGGCTGACCACACCGGGCTGGTCGCTCGCCTCGGTGATCATCGCGAACATCTGGATCGGCGTCCCGTTCAACCTGGTGGTCCTGCACAGCGGCCTCCAGTCCATCCCCGCGAGCCTCTACGAGGCCGCGGCTCTGGACGGGGCGAACTCCTGGCAACGCTTCTGGCGCATCACCTTCCCGCTGCTGCGCCCGGTGTCCGCGATCACCCTCCTCCTCGGCCTCGTCTACACGCTCAAGGTCTTCGACATCATCTGGATCATGACCAAGGGCGGCCCGGCCGATTCCTCCACCACCTTCGCCACCTGGTCCTACCAGCTCGGCTTCGGCAACCTGCTGCCGGCCTTCGGCCCCGGAGCGGCCGTAGGAAACCTGCTCGTGGTCGCCGCCCTGGTGTTCGGACTGGTCTACGTCAGGGTCCAGCGGAAGCAGGCACTGTCATGAACGGCACTGTCACGAACCGACGCACCAACCGCACGTGGTGGCAGACGGCCATCGGCGTCCTGCTCACCGCGGTGATGCTCTTCCCGGTCTACTGGATGCTCAACGTGTCCTTCACCCGCGACCAGGACATGCGCAAGAGCCCGCCGGACCTGATCCCCGTGCACGGCACCCTGGAGGGCTACCGAGCCGTCCTGGACCAGCAGTTGCCCTACCTCGGCACCAGCCTCGTCATCGGCCTGGGCACCGTGGTCCTCACCGTGGCACTGGCAGCGCCCGCGGGCTACGCACTCGCCAAACTGCGCCCGCGCGGCGGCGGCGTCCTCAGCTTCCTCTTCCTGGTCGCCCAGATGATCCCCGGCATCATCATGGCGATGGGCTTCTACGCCATCTACCTCAGCCTCGGCCTGCTCCAGTCGGTGCCCGGCCTGATCGTCGCGGACTCCACGCTGGCCGTGCCGTTCGCCGTGCTGATCTTCACCGCGTTCATGTCCGGCATCCCCGGCGAACTCCTCCAGGCCGCGAAGACGGACGGCGCCGGGCCGGTGCGCACCTTCTGGTCGATCGTGCTGCCGATGAGCCGCAACTCCATCGTCACGGTGTCGCTCTTCGCGTTCCTGTGGTCCTGGTCCGACTTCGTCTTCGCCAGCACTCTTGCCAACGGCGGCGCCCACGAGCCGATCACCCTCGGCATCTACCACTACATCGGCAACAACAACCAGCAGTGGAACGCCATCATGGCCACCGCCGTCGTGGCCTCACTGCCCGCCACGGTGATCCTGGTCCTCGCCCAGCGCTACGTCGCCGCCGGCGTGACCGCAGGCGCCGTCAAGGACTGACGTCCCCCTGATTCCCGCTCGCCCGTGCGCCGATCACCCCTGCCCACGTGCCGATCACCCCTGCTCCAGAAACGAGTCACGCTGCATGACCGCCGCCCCGTCCAGCCCGGCCTTCTCCGTCCACGACATCCCGTTCAGCACGCGCGGGTCATGGTTCGGCATCTCACCCGTGGTGGCGGAGAAGACGTACGCCGAAGACCTGCACCTCGTCTCGCACCAGAACGGCATGCATGCCGTGCTGCGCCTCGTCCCGCTCGACCCGGCCACCGGCGACCGCACCGCCACCAACCCGCACGCGACACCCAGTTTGCTCAGCTGGACCGGCACCGAAGGCCGCATCGACCTCGCCTACGAGTCGCCGGACACCGTACGGCTGCGCGGTGCGGGGCTCGGCCTGCGCGTCGGCGCGGCGGCGGCCGTTCTGACCCCGTTCAGCGGTACCTACTTCTACCGCGAACCCGGCACCGGCGCCTACGTGTTCACCTCGTACGAGACCGGCCGGCGCTACCGCGTCACCGTGCTCTCGGGAACCGTGACCGAGGCCTCCGGCGCACAGAGCCTGGGCAGCGCGGCGCGAGGTGTCACGATCGGCGCCGGGGGTGGTGCGGCCTGGGAGGTCGCGGTCGAGGAGTACGAGACCGCGCGCCGCCCCTACACGTTCTCGGCATCCTTCGACCAGGTCGTGGACACCGCGCGGAACGCGTTCGAGGCCTTCGCCGATTCGGTCGCGCCCTGGCGTACGTCCGAGACGCCCGCCGCGGAACTCGCCGCCTACGTGCTGTGGTCCGCGACCGTCCGCCCGCTGGGCTTCGTCACCCGGCCCGCGGTGCTGATGTCGAAGCACTGGATGGACAAGGTGTGGAGCTGGGACCACTGCTTCAACTCCCTTGCCCTGGCGTCGGGTTCGCCCGAACTTGCCCTGGACCAGTTCTCGCTGCCCTTCGACCACCAGGACGAGTCCGGCGCGCTGCCCGACTCGGTGACCCACTCGGAGATCCTCCACAACTTCGTCAAGCCCCCCATCCACGGCTGGGCCCTGCGCCACCTGCGCAGACGACTGCAAGAGCCCCTCGGCAAGGCCGAGTTGACCGAGGTCTACGACCGGCTGGCCCGATGGACGGAGTTCTGGCTCACGATGCGGCGCGCACCCGGAGCCGCTCTCCCGCACTACCAGCACGGCAACGACAGCGGCTGGGACAACGCCACCACCTTCGACCCCGAGCGCGTGATCGTCAGTGCCGACCTCGCCGCGTTTCTCGTCCTCCAACTACGCGAACTTGCCGAACTGGCAGGCGAGTTGGGATTGCCGGACGACACACGCAAGTGGACGCGGACGGCCGACGCGACGCAGGCGGCGCTGCTCGACGAACTGTGGACAGGCGACCGGTTCGTCGCCCGCTCGGCGGACAGCGGGGCCACCTGGAGCAGCTCCAGCCTGCTCGACCTGATGCCCGTCGTGCTCGGCGAGCACCTGCCCGAGAGCATCGGCGACGCGCTGGCCGAGCGCATCGAGGCCCACCTCACCGCATACGGCCTGGCCACCGAACTGCCCACCTCACCGCACTACTTGGACGACGGCTACTGGCGCGGCCCCATCTGGGCCCCGTCCACCGTCCTGATCGAGGACGGCCTGCGCCGCGCAGGCCACGAGCGCCTCGCGGACGAGATCAGCGCCCGTTTCCGCGCCCTCTGTGAGACCTCGGGTTTCGCCGAGAACTTCGACGCCCTCACCGGCGCGGGACTGCGCGACCGCGCCTACACCTGGACCGCCAGCAGCTACCTCCTCCTCGCCGAGGCCCACGAGTTCCGGCGCACCGAGACCGCCGAGGCCGTCGGCGGTTGACAGACCACCTGGGCGGTCCGCGCCCAGGCAGCACCCCCTCAACCAGGAGCCGCCATGCACACCACACCGCCACCCCGAACAGCACGCAGACACCGCCCCGGACGGCGAGCGGCCTCGGCTCTCGTCACCCTGTTCGCCGCACTCGCCGGGACCCTCCTGCCCGCCGCCCCCTCCCAGGCCGCGGACACCTCCGTCACCGTCGACTTCTCCACCGCCGGCGGCGCCCCCACCTACCACGCCTCCGGCATGATCTACGGGATGACCCCGGACGGCTCGCTGCCCCAGGACCACTTCTTCACCGACATCAAGTGGCACTTCATGCGAGCCGGGGGCGCCCAGCTCAACAGCGGCGGCTACGCCACCAGCCTCGCCGACTACCAGACCCGCTGGGCCTCAACTCTCGCCCAGTACAAGCGGACCGCAGCCCTCGGCGGCACCTTCGTCCTCCTGCCGCACGACCTGTGGGGCGCCGACGGCACCACCAGCCAGGGCTGGCCCGGCGACAACGGTGACTGGACCCAGTTCGACGCCTTCGTCACCCAGCTCATCAGTGACGTCAAGGCCAACAACATGACGGTCCAGTGGGACCTGTGGAACGAGCCCGACGGCAGCGGCTTCTGGGGCGCGTCCCAGACGCAGTACCTCCAGATGTGGTCGCGCTTCTACGCAAAGGTGCGCGCCGCCTTCCCTGCCCAGCTCATCGTCGGCCCGAGCATCGCGGGCCAGCCCAACTCCTCCAACAGCTGGTGGACGACGTATCTGACGTACATCAAGGCGAACAACGTCGCGCCCGACATCTACAGCTGGCACGACGAACCGGGTGACCCCGCCACCGACGTCGGCCGCGCCAACTCCACGCTCGCAGCTGCCGGGTTGACCAACACCCGCGCCTACCAGATCAACGAGTACGCCACCCTGTCCATGCAGTCCCCGGGCGGCGGCGCCTGGTTCATCGGCCGCCTGGAGCGGGCCGGCGCCGACGGTCTGCGCGGCAACTGGGCCTCCGGCACCGCGCTGCACGACAACGAGGCCAACCTGCTCACCAAGAACAGCGCGGGCCAGTACCTGCCGCTCGGCGAGTGGTTCATGTACCGCTACTACGGCTCCCAGACCGGCAACATCGTCAAGCTCACGCCTGGCACCGGCACCGACGGTCTGGCCACCAAGGACAACTCGGCAGGAAACGCCAAGGTGTTGCTCGGCAGCAGCGGCAACACCGGCACCGTCACCGTCAACCTGACGGGGCTCAACACCACGTCCGTCGTCGAGAACAGCCAGGTGCGTGCCGTCGTCCAGCGCGTCCCGTACAACAGCGGGGCCGCCGTGACCGGCCCGGAGACCATCGCCGACACCACTCTCACGGTCAGCGGCAACGCCGCCTCGGTGAGCCTGCCGTGGACGAACGCCAAGGACGGCTACACCGTCACGCTGCTGCCCCCGTCCAACGCCACGGTGTCCACGGTCGCCGTGAGCCAGAACAGCGGCCAGTGCCTGGACGACACGAACCTCTCCACCGCCAACGGCACGCAGTACCAGCAGTACTACTGCGAGGGCGGCTACCAGCAGATGCTCGACCTCAAGCCGGTCACCGGCAAGACCAACACCTACACCGTGGTCAACGAGTTGAGCGGCAAGTGCCTGGACGTCTCCGGCGCCTCCACCACCGATGGTGCCGCCGTCATCCAGTACACCTGCAACGGCGCCACCAACCAGCAGTTCACCCTCAACCCCGTCACCGCGCTCGGCAACACCCACGACTACCAACTGGTCGCCGTCCACAGCGGCAAGTGCGTCGACGTCACCGGCGTCTCGACCACGGCCGGCGCGCTGATCCACCAGTGGACCTGTGACGCGGCGAGCGTACTGAGCACCAAGAAGAACCAGATCTGGCGGCTGTCCGGCAAGAGCTGACGGCTGTCGCGTATGACGATGTGGAGGGGCGGCTCAGATGCCCTGCCCCTCCACATCGTTCGACCGGAACGGACCTCGATTCGCTCTGGACCCGGCGACTATGAACTGAACGTATACGCTATGTGTATAGTGATCGGCCATGACGACCACAACCGCGTCCCGTTACGACGCCCCCGTCACCGTCCTCGCCGCGACCGTGGCCTTCGGGTTGCTGCTCGGCTGGGCGACGTATGGCCTGCACGGGGTGTCACCCTTGTTGGAGCGGGCTACCAACTCGGCGTCCACCTGGATCATCTGGACCGCCGTGGCCGGTGCACTGATCCGCACCCGGCAACTCGCCCTGTGGGGCGGCGCGTTGATGATGCTCGGAACCTGCGTCGGCTACTACTCGGCGTCCACACTCGGGGACACCTTCGGGACCGGAGGGCTCGGAACCGCCGCGGTGTGGTCTGTGGCGGGGCTGGCCGGAGGACCGCTGTTGGGCTGGGCAGGATGGACGGTACGGCGCGGGCGAGGTGACGTACGGGCCGTGGCCGGGGCGGTCATCGCGATGGTGGTGCTGGGGGAGGGGCTCTGGCTGGGATGGACGCTCCATTACTGGGGAGAGGCGGCCGTCTTCCTGGGCGTCGGCGCGCTGCTCACCCTTCTCCTGACCGTCTATCTGGCGCGCGCCGGAGTGCACCGCTACTGGCTGTGCGCCGTGCTCGCTCCCCTGAGTGGTCTCGCCTTCTACCTCGCCGAGGAGGGCATCCTCAACGGCCTGCTCGGCTCGCTGTGAGTCCGGCGGACGGCCACCGGATTCACAGCGAGCCGAGCTTCTTCAGGAGACCTGCCGGACCGGCAGCACGATCGCGGAAGGATGCTCCGGGTCGTGGAAGACCTGCTGAGTGGCGGCCCGGAGCGTGACGGCGGTGGCCCGGGGTTCGCCCGTGCCGGGATTGCGGTTGAAGCGGAGGAACGCACCGCTGGAGACCTGCACCCGGATGCGGTGACCGCGCTTGAAACGGTAGGCGGTCGGCCAGAGTTGGACCTTCGCGCACGTCGTCTCGTCGGCGTCGGCGAGGCTGATCAGGCCGTCGCAGACGTTCGTCGAGCGCCCCTTCTCGTCCACGTCACACAGGCGCACGAACACGTCGGCGTACGGCAGGCTGGAGCGGAAGAAGATCTCGGCGCTCACCTCGCCAACGACCTCGACATCCTTGTCCAGGGCGGGAGTTGAGTAGGTGAGGACGTCGGGGCGGGCCTCCAGCTTGGCGTTGTTCACGCGGCCGTACTTCTGAAGGGTCCACATGCGGACGCCGCCGACCGCGGGGGTGGGGTCGGCCGGGTCGTACTGGTAGTCGTCCGGGGTCGAGTCGGCGGGCAGGTCGGTGGCCAGGTCGGTGGCCAGGGTGCCGCCGGGCTGGAGGTGGAAGCGCTGGGGCTCGTATCCCGGAGGCGGCCAGGCGGGGAAGTCGCGCCACCTGTCCTCGCCCATGACGAACAGGCGTACCGGAGCGCGCTCCGGAGGTGCTTCGCCCTTGGCGACGGCAAGGCCCCACTCCAGTGCCTCGCGGGTGGCCAGTCCGTCCATCGCCATCGCCCAGTGCGCCCAAGGTCCGATGGTGACGCGGTGCGGGGTGTCCGGTGCGGTCCGGCGCAGGGTCTGGAAGTCGCGCAGTTGGTTGGGCAGGAACAGGTGGTACCAGCCGCCGACGAGGCTCGCCGGGACGGTGATGTCGGCGACCTTGTCGACGTGGTCGGCCGCCTGCCAGAACGGGCCGTCGCCGTCGTGGTCGAGGACGTTCTGGAAGTAGCTGTTGCGATGGCCCAGGAGGCCGACGTCGGCCTGGCCCAGTGGCAGGGTGCGCATGGCCTGGAGGATCTCCCGCTCGTCCAGCGCGTTGCGCACGTTGGCGAACTTGCGTTCCTGCCGTTCGACCTGGACCACCCAGGTGAACGGGGTCTCCAGGGCGAAGCCGCCCTCGCGGTTGAACGCCATGGCGAAGGTCGCGTTGGACACCACCGGAACCATCGCCTTGACCTGCGGCGGCACGGCGTCCACCACGGACCACTGCGTGTAGCCGACGTAACTGGCGCCGACGAGCACGATCGACTCACCGGCCCACGGCTGCTTCACCACCCAGTCCAGGACGTCCAGGCCGTCCTCGCGCTCGCACAGGAACGGGTTGAACGGGCCGTCGGAACCGAAGGTGGCGCGTGCGCTCACGATCACCGCCTGGAACCCGCGCTCGACCAGCGGCTTGGCCGCGCCCAGCGCGAGCGTGCCCGCTCGGCCGTACGGGGTACGGGGTACGGATCAGTGGTATCGGCAGGCCGTCACCGCCGGACTCCGGGCTCCATCGGTCGGCCAGGAGGACGGCCCCGTCCCGCATGGGCACCGGCAGATCGCGCTCGACAGCCAGGTCGCTCCCCAGGTCGGATGCCGGCCAGTGGTCCGTGTCATGGGCGGCGCTCAACGCAGGTCAGGGAACAGGGCGCGGGTGCGGTCGGGGTCGGGCGTGACGAAGACGCCGTCCGCGGTGACCACGACGGCTGACGGGTCGTCCTCGGTGCTGATCGAGCCGTCCACGAAGACCTTGCGGCCCTCGGTTCCCGTGACGCGGGCGTGGACCCAGAGGGGCGTCTCCAGGGGGACGGGTCGGCGGTAACGCACCTGGAGGGAGACCGTCATGCCGGGCAGGCCGGCGGCGATGCAGGCCCGGCCCATGAGTTCGTCCAGCAGCATGGCGCTCATGCCGCCGTGCCCGTAGCCGGGCGGTCCTTCGTGGGCGATACCGAGGGTGCAGCGACCGACGGCGCCTCCGCTGTCCGCGGTCACTTGCATGGGCGGAGCGAGAGGGCTCCCGGCTCCCGTCACGGGGCTGTACATCCGTATCTCCCCGGGGAACTCGTCGACGGCCGGGATCTCCGCCCGGGTACGTCGCCGACCGGTCAACTGCCCTCTGAGAAGGCGGACTTCGTCCGTGATCCGGTGCAGGACCTCGGTCGGGGCCGCAGTGCGTACGGTCGCGTCCACGAGGGCCCGCAGTTCGTAGCCGAGAGCGGTAATGGCCTCCCGTTGGAGGTCCAGTTCCGCTCCTGTCGTGCCTGCTGTGTCGTGGGTCGTCGCCGGGGATTCGGTCGGTATTGCGTTCATCAAGTTTCTCGGTCGGGGTGTTGTGGTCGTGGTTAGGGCGCGGTCAGCCGTCGGCGCGGACGAAGACGGGCTTGAGGCGCCTCTCGGGCAGTTCGTCGGGGAGCTGATCCCAGTCGAGGACGTGGGAGACGACCCGTGCCGGGTCGACCTTGCCCGAGGCGGCCAGTTCGAGGGCGTCGGGGATGTGGTTGCGGACGTTGTCGCGGGCGATGCGCAGGGTGACGCCGGTGAGGTACATGTCGAGCAGGGGCAGTTCACCGGGGCGGAAGTGGTTGCCGGCGGATTCGCAAATGCCTTCCGGGGCAAGGGACTTGACGGCCAGGGCGAGCTGCTCGACGCGGCCGGTCGCCTCTACGGCGATGTCGAAGCCGTGCCGGACCGGCTCCAGCGTCTCGGCGGTGGCGGCGCCGTAACTGCGGGCCAGTTCGCGGTGTTCGGGGTCCGGGTCGACGTAGAGGACGTCGGAGGCGCCGAGCGCGCGGGCGATGTCGCACACGTACAGACCGATGCTGCCGCGGGCGACGACCAGGACGCGGGCGCCGGGCTTGTTCTTGAGGTGGGGTGCCACCAGGCGCCAGGACAGGGACCAGTTGTCGCTGGCCGAGGCCATCGCGACCGGATTGAGGCCCTCGGGCAGGGGCACCAACATGGCGTCCGCGTACGGCACTCGGACCAGGTCGGAGAAGAGGCCGCCCCAACTGCCGCCGATCGGCGCGCCGTACATCGCCATGTGCGGTACGGCCGTGCAATGGGCCGTGAGTCCGGCGCGGCAGTGGTCGCAGGTACCGCAGTTGATGGACCAGGGGACCACGACCAGATCGCCGGGGGACACGGCCGTGACCGCGTCGCCGATGTCGACGACCCGGGCCACGCACTCGTGGCCGAGGGCGAAGGGCGGGTCGATGAAGCCGTGCCCGGCCAGGATCGCGGAGTCGACGTCGCACGAGGTGGCGGCGACCGGGGTGACGATCGCCTCCTGGTCCGACTGGAGTTTCGGGTCGGGCGCCTCGCGCCACTCGACGGTGCGCTTCGCTACGTAGGTCAGTTCACGCATCGGCGCGCTGCCCCTTCGCCAGTGCCACCAGGTCGGCGTAGCGGATGACCGAGCCGCCCGCGCCCCAGGTGCCCTCGGCCTGCTCGTGCACCAGCACCCACACGCGCAGAGCGTCGTCCTGGGACAAGCCGGCGGCGCCCAGCACCGTCTTCGTCGCGTCCTCGACCAGGCCCGCCTTCCGACGCTCCGACAGCGCGCCCTGCGGGACGGTGACGTCCACGAGGAAGCGGGGCTCCTCGTCCTCGGCGGTGATTTGCGCGCCTTCGGGGAGTTCGACGAGGTAACTCCACGCCTGGGCGCGGAAGAACGCGGTGTCGGGCGCTCCCTCCCAGCGGAGCAGGACGGCGGCCAGGTCGCGCTGGACGGTCTTGCGGCCCTCTTCGGTCAGGGAACCGGGCGGGACGGTGAGGCGGATCATCGGCATGTCGAAATCTCCCTTTGCGCTGCACACGCGGTCTATGACAGTCGTTATATCCGGGGCTCACGCTAGACTATGACGAGCGTTATATCCAGAGACATCCAGTGAGGGGCATCGCCGTGGCCGGATCCAGTGCGCCGTCGCGTGACCGCATCGTGGCCGGTGCGGCCGACATGATCAGCAGGCGCGGCCTGAACGCCACGAGCATCCGGGACCTGGCCAAACACGCCAAGGCTCCGCTCGGCTCGACGTACCACTACTTCCCGGAGGGGAAGCGGCAGTTGGCCACGGAGGCGGTGCAGTACGCGGGTACGGCCGTCGCCCGTCTCCTGCGCAAGGAACTGGACGCGGGACCGGTCGCCGGGTTGCGCGCCTTTCTCGCCCTGTGGCGCGGCATCGTCGTCGAGAGCGACTTCCGCGCCGGCTGTCCCGTGCTGGCCGTCTCCGTCGAGGAGCCCCCGGCCGACGAGATCCCGCCGGCGCTCGCAGCGGCGGCCGAGGCGTTCGAGGACTGGGAGCGGCTGCTCACCGAGGCGCTACGGGAACACGGCGCTGACCACGACCGGGCCCCGGGGCTGGCGGCCCTGATCGTGGCGTCCGTCGAGGGTGCCATCGCCATGAGCCGGGCCAAGCGCAGCATGAAGCCGCTGGACCAGGTGGCGCAGCAGCTCGAAGCGCTGATCGACGACGCGCTCGCCCGCTGAGCCTGAGGCTCCTCGGGGCGCGGGGCGCGGGGCGCGGGGCGCGGGGCGCGGGGCGTTCGGGCTCAGGCGTCTAGCGCCGTGCGGATCGCCTTGATCTTCTCCTCGGTGAACACGCCGCTGTCGAGAAGGGAGAGGACGGAGAGAACTCCGCCGCTGGAGCCCCAACTGCCCTCGTCGATGACCCGGAAGTTGACCCACCAGGCCGGTGAAGGCGCCGCCAGCCCGCAGGCCTCGGCCATCGCGGCCAGGACGCGCTCGATGACCTCGGCCCGGACCTCCCGACGCCAGTCCCCGTCCATGACCGCCACGTCGATCACCATGACGTCGAGCCCCGGGTCGGTGTCCGCAAGCAGACGGCCGCCGATCGCCATCATGTCCGGCTCGCGCTCGACGAAGTGCACCTGGAACCCGACCCGCGCGGCCGGCGCGAACTGACCGACCTCCGGTACGAGTACCGCGTCCGTCAACGTCCCGGCCAGCGTCCGGCGTTCCTCAAGGCTCAGACGGCCCTTCGGGGTGTTCACGGTGATGACGGTCACGAGTGCCTCCTATGACGATCGTTATAAGGTGACTCTACATCAGATATATAACGAGTGTCATATGTGCGATCCGGGCGGTTGTTGCCCCGGTCGCCGCTGCGCATGCGGCGCAGCGGCGCACTGACTTGTGCGGACGTGGCGGCCGCCAGACGGCGGGCGTCAGTGGCCCGCTGTGAGTCGGTGAGATCCGGTCGGCGAAGGTCGGAGCGGACCGAGCAAGCCCATACCGGGAGTTCGGGGTGCGGGCGCCGAGGTTCTCGACGGGGGCGTCGAGGGCGCGGGTCAAGTAAGGGAGCGGGTCGGGCTCGGCGCAGACGACGACCCTGGCCTCGGGCAAGTCGACGCTCACGTTGACGCCCACGACGCGCGGCACGCACACGTTGACCGCGCGGGTCAGGAACGCCGCCGGCGTCTGGTCGGACTGGGCCGAGTACACCTTCCGGGCCGGCAACATCGCCGGAACTCTGGCCGTCCCCTTCGCCAACGAGATCGCCGAGACCCACTTCGCGGACCTTCTGCATCCCGCCGACGGGCTGGAGGAGACCGACGAGCTGGACGAGGAGATCGCGGACGAGGACGACACCCCGGCCGGCTACGTCGAGCAGGAGGATCCGGAGAAGACGGAGACCGAGGACTCCGCGGTCGAGACGGCCACGACGGAGCTGCCGTCGTCCTCCGTCGGCACACTGACGGGCAACAGCGCCGACGGAGCGGCCCAGACGCTGATCGACCTCCCGGTGGCCTCCTCGGCGACCGCCGAGCTGAGCGAGACAGGTCTGGTGATCTACGCAGGCACCCAGACGGACGCCGACACCGTCGCCGTCCGTGGCAGTGCCAGCCAGGTCGAACTCTTCCACCTGCTGCGCAGCGCCAACGCGCCGAAGACCTTCGTCTACAAGGTCGACCTGCGGCCGGGCCAGGAGATCTCGGCCGTCGCCGACAACACACTGATGATCGCCGACGCGAACAGCGACCTGGTCACGTTCCTCAGCGCGCCGGTAGCCGTCGACGCCAAGGGCGCCACAGTGCCCGTATCGATGAAGGCGACCGGATCGGACATAGAGGTCTCCCTCGCCCCGGCGGCCGGCCAGACCCTCGCGTACCCGGTGCTGCTCGACCCGAGCGGCTCCAGCTACACGGTGACGCCGGCCGAGCGCAGCTACTGCTTCTGGAATCCGTACGACTGCGCCAAGGCACGGGAGATGGCGGGCACCGCCCTCAGGTACGCCCAGGACCTCTACCCGGACAGGACCCTCTTCCAGGGGACCGGCGACGCCTTCCGGCACTGCTACTGGAACGCGTTGATGGAAGTCTTCGTCGACCATGAGACGGCCTACGAGGTGGCCACCCGCCACGAATCCCAGTCCAAGGGCGTGGACAAGGAGATGGACCTCAAGAACAACAAGAAGGGCCGTGAGATCGGCCGATACTACAAAGCGCGCTACTCGAAGGCCGAGGCGTGGAAGAAGACCCGGAGCTCGTGCAAGAGCCATGTCTCGAAGGGCAAGTTGTGGATCATCAAGAGTGGCCGTCTCGTGAAGAGCAACGCATGACGACCATGTTCCACCGGCGGGTCGTACCTGTGCTCCTGCTCGCTCAGGTCGCGTATGTGGCCCTGCTCGAGTTCGCGTTCACCTTCCTGGCGCTCGACACCGCGGAAATCGACCACACGGATCCCGATACCTCCGGCAACGCGCTGTACGCGGTGCTGGTCGTTGTCGCCGTCCTGGCGATGACGGGCGGGGCCGCCCTGCTCGGCTCGGCGCGGGTCAGGGAGAGGGCGCCTCGCGCACTGCGCGTCGGCTGGCTCGCCCTGCTCGGACTCGGTGAGGTCGCCGTCGCCGTGATGTTCCTGAGAACGGTCGCCACCGGGGCCTCCGGCCCGGACACACTGATCGGCGTGCTGGCGAGCGTGGCGAGCTGCGCGGTCGCACTGTCGTGCCTGACCGAGACGAGCACCGTGCTGCGAGGCACTCCAGCCTGAGGCGCGTCGGGCGGAGCCGGCACCGGCTCCGCCCGACCTGCTTGCTCGTGGCGAACGACGGGCGGCACTGGTCCTGACCGAACGGGACGGCCGCACGTCGAATCCGACGTCGGGCGAATCGAGAGTCCCGCCGAAGTCCAACAGCGCCTGGGCGCCGCGCGTCGCCGCCCGCGCCGTCAGCCTTCGTTGCGGGTCAGGTCCGTGAAGAGGTCGGGCCAGCCGCCCTCCGAGGAGTTCCGCTTGTGCTGGTCCAGGAGTTGGTGCACGGTTCGTTGGAGGCGGGCGCCGAGGTCCGGGCGGCTTGTCACCTCTCTGAGTGCGGTGCGCAGTTCGGGTGTGCGGTTCACCGGGACGCACTGGAGCAGATCCGCGGCGAACACATCGTCCAGGTGGGGTAGTTCGCGGACGATCCGCAACTGTGTGTCCGTACTGCCGTCCGGGACGAAGGACCACATGGGCGCCCGCCACGCCTGGGCGATGTCCTTGCGCCGTGCCGAGCCCAGGGTGCTTGCCCGCACGCGTCGGCCGACGTCGAGCAGGAGGTCGGTGCGTTCCTCCTCGGTGAGCGGGGCCTTCCGCCGGTCCGTGAAGACGTAGTTGCACAGCTTGATGACGGCGCGGGCGTCGACGGGTTCGTGGAACGTCAGCCGGAGTGCTTCGGGAACATCCGAGACCGTGCCGTGGACGCTGTACCACCACACGCACCACAGGCGGGCCTTGCGGCCGAGCTCACTCACGCAGTCGAGTGTGCCGCCTGCGCGCGTGCCGTCGGCGCCGCACTGTGCGCGCAGCAGCCGCAGGGCATCCTCGGGCGGGTACTGGTTCCGCTCGAGTCCCGCTCCGACGAGTTCGACGAGCCAGCCCACGGCCAGGGGGTCGGGGATGCGGTCGATCCACCCTGCCAGTTCTTCCCAGGGGAGGCCGAGGGAGCCGGACTGTCGCTGGAGTACGACGAGGAGTTCGGCCAGGGCCTTCAGTTTCGTACGGGCCTGGGGACTCATGCCCTTCGGGCGGACGGGCGGTACGGCGGCGCGCAGGGTCTCGACGGCCGAGGCGGTGAGCCTGGTCAGCGATGCGTCGTCGAGGGTCACACCGTTCACCAACATCCGTTTGGCGTGCTGGAGTTCGCCGATGCGCAGGAGCAGGTCCATCATGAGCCCGGCCTCTTCGACGGTCGAGGCGTGCTTCTTGTACGGGTCCACCCAGGCCGTGATGTCCGGCCCCCTCAGGGCGAACCCGCCCGGGAGTTCACCGATCGCGGTGCGGGCCTCGGGGATGCCGGAGTACGTGCCACGCACCAGCAGCGGGAGCAGGCACGTGCCCGACCGCCAGACCTGGACGGGGTTCCCGTCGGGTGACTGCCATGCGGCGGCCGCGCGCCCGGCCACGTCGGCCACGCGGTACGGCGGCAGGTCGAGCTGTTCCAGGGCCGTGCGGATCACTTTGGCGCGGGTGTAGGCGAGTTCCTTCCCCTCGGAGTCGGCGGAGTCCGCGGGGTTTTCGGGCGTCTCGGAGACCTCCGAGATCGGCATGCCCTGTACCAACCAGTCGACGGCGAGGTCGCGAACGGCCCGGCCGGCAGGGGTGTCGGAGTCCATGAGGCGGACCAGGGAGCCCCGGGAGAGATCGGCGATCCGTTCCCTGCGGGTGACCTCGACGAGGAGGCCGACCAGGGTGGCCGGGTCCGCGTCGGCGGGGCAGACGTCCGCGGCGGCGGTGAGAAGGGCGTTGAGCAGCGAACGGTCCACGGTCGTCGGTCCGGTGCCGTCCGAGAACCGAGGGACCAGCGCGGCGAGCCGGTCGACCAGGTCGGTGAAGGACAGCGTGCGCAGATACGGCAGTTGGACCGAGGCGTGCGCCTTGATGAGCACGGAGGAGGCCACCGTGATGTCGCCGAGCAGTTCGTCCGCCCGGCCGGCCCACGTCCGCGGCTCACCGTGGACCGTGCTCAACGAGGCCATTCTCACCAGGACTTCGGCGACATACGGGTAGTTCTCGGCCTCGAGTGCGGCCCGCGTGACGGACTTGACGAAGGGGAAGGCGTCCCCGGGGCGCGCGGGCAGGAGGCTGACGAGGAAGGCGGCGAACTCGCCGCGTGTGGACAGTTCTTGGCCGCCTTCGACCGCGCGCTCGACGAGCCCTGACATCCGTACGGTGTCGACGACCTGCCCGGGGTCGCGGGGCAGCAGGCGGCCGAGCGCCTCCAGGACGGCGAGCCAGGCGTTGTCCGCGCGGGCCGCGGCGGTCCGGAGACAGGAGGCGTCCCGGGGTTCGTACGGGCGTCCCGGGGAGGGGAGGAGTTCCAGGAACTGCCGCAGGGCGGGCAGCGCCAGCCGCGGGGAACCGAGGATGCGCAGCAGGTCGGGCAGCATGGCCCGGGACGGCAGGGAACTCTGGGCGCAGACCGACAACACGGCGCGGCGCAGGCCGTAGCGGACGGTGGTGCGCTCGTCGTCGAGGTCGTCGGCGATGGTCGTCAGCAGCTGCCCGACCATGGCCGTCGCGGCGTCCGCGGTCTCCTGTGTACGGTCCGCGCAGAGCCAGGCCTGTTCCAGCACGGCCAGCAGGAAGTAGTCCTCGCCGTCGGGGACTTGGAGCCGCTCGACGAGCGAGCCGAGTCCGGCGGCGCCGTGGCCGTGGACGAGGGCACGGCTCGCGGCGTACTCGAAGAACGTCTGGTGGAAGAACTGGAAGACGCCGCCCGCGACGTGGCCCACTCCGCGTGCCTCAAGGTGCTCCACCTCCGTCCTCAGCCGCGCGGCGGTGAGGGCGGCGGGCAGCCGGACCCGGTCGACCGACGCCTCGGGGCGGCCGGTCCGCAGCATCTCCAGCGCGAGCGCCATGGCCGTATCGCCGAGATCGAGGTCGAGATCGGGGCCGTCGTCGAAGCGGCCGCCACCGGAACCCCGGGAACGGCGGTCCCAGGAGCGGCGGTCGCAGGTCACCCGGTGGTCCCAGTACGTCTCGTACAGGCCGGTGGTGTCGACCACGTCGGGGACCTGGCCCGGCGTGTAGATCTCGAACAGCATGCGCAGCGTCAGCGGGCGCAGGCACAGGGGGTGCAGGGAGATGTCCCGCGCGACGATCGCCAGCATTCTGCTGATCAGGTCTTCCCGCAGCTGCGGGTCGTTGGTGAAGAACCTGCTGTGGGCGAGCACCGCACGCTCGAACTCGCTCGTGGTGTGCGAGCCGGTTCCGGCGCCGGTGGCGTAGTCCTTCAGGCGCAGACGCTGCCACTCCGAGGGGAGTTCGCCCGCCTCCGTCACTCGCGACGTCATGGCGACCGCGGCACCCGCGTCCTTCGCGGCGTGCACGACGGTGACCAGCCGTACCCAGTCGTCCTCGTTGTTGACCAGCACGTCGACGGTGTCGATCAGGACCGTCACGGTCCGACCGTCGTCGCGCGCCCGCCGGATCGCCTCGACCAGCGTGTCCGGGTCGACCTTGCCGGCCCCCGACGGGCCACTGACCAGCCAGGTCGCCTTGAGGAAGAACACCTCCCCGGTGGGTGTTCCGCAGCGGCGCCGGGCAAGGCTCCACAGGATGCTGGTCTTGCCGCATCCCGCCTCCCCGACGACCACGAGGGGGGTGACCGCGTCGGCGTCCAGCCGCTCCAGCAGTTCCTCCTCCAGATCGCGGGTGACGTAGAGGCCCGCCGCGAACTGGCTGCTCTCCTCAGCGTCGGCGAACACGGTCCCGGAGACCGTGCCCGCCGCCCGCAGGGCCCGGTCGCTGAGCAGGCGCAGCCGGGGCAGCGGGTCGTCGGAGCGGAAGCCGAGGGCGGGTTGGAGGGAGGTGGGGGCCGGGGGACGCGCGCGGTAGGACGGGGAGTCGGCGAGGGCGGAGGCGAGCCGCCGCCGTACGACGGCCTCGGTCCCGGTTCCGGTCCCGGCCTCGTGCGGCTGGTCGCGGGTCTCGCGCGGCGAGCCCGGGACGGCGGGCACGCCACGAAGGTCCACCTGGGGCAGCAGGGCCAGGCTTCCCGACGCGTCGCCGTCGACCAGTACGGGCACCAGGCGGCTCGGAGCGCTCGCGTGGTCGAAGTCGTGGACGATGTGGTCGCGTTCGTCCGTCATGGCGGGGTCGGCGAGATAGGCGGGGCTCACGAGGGCGAGCACCTTGCCGCCGCCGTCCACGTGTTCCCGGAGCGTGCGGTGCCCCGACCGGTCGGCGGCGGGGCCCATCAGCACGTCGTGTCCCAAGGCTGTCAGGACGTCGTGCACGAGCTCGGCCCAGGGCTGGTTCTCCGGCACCCAACTCAGCATCAGGGAACGCGCGGTGGGGCTCGGCGGGTCCAGGATCCAGGCGTGCGGTCCGTCCGCCACGGCCCGCGCGATCGCCGAAGCCGGAACGCCCTGGTTGACTCCGCCGGCGGCGTAGTGGTGGATGCCGACGAGCCGGCCGTCGGGGTCGACGACGGGGCCGCCGGACGACCCCGGCATGGTGTTCACCTCCGGGTATCGGATCCGCGTGCCCTGGTCGTTGATCACGGTCCGGGCGGTCGTGTACGTGATCCGCGTCGGCTCGCCGAGCGGGTGGTGCACGATGAACAGCAGGCGCGTGCCGTGGAAGTCGTAGGTGCCCGGCTCCAGCCGGTAGTGACCGCGTGGACCACGTGCGCCACGGCCTGCGGACAACTCGTCGAAGGCGTACGGCACTTGACCGCCGTCGACGCGCAGGAGGGCGTAGTCGAGCTGATCCGGCGGCACGTCCCAGGACAGCGGGGAAGTGGCTCGTTCGGCGGGGCTGGGCGGGCTGGACGCGAGCAGTTCCGTCAACTGCACCCGTACGCCGCGCTCGTGAGGTGCGGTCCGTTCGGCGCCGGAGGGCGTACCGAAGTCGAAACGAGCCTCCAAGGAGTCCGGCAGCCTCCCCGACTCCAGGGCGGCGCCCACCACATGACTGGCCGTCAGAACGACATCGGGCGCGACCAGTACGCCCGTTCCCACCGGACGGCCGCCGATCTCGATGCGCGCGACCCGTCTCATCATGTCGTGCACGACCTGGATGTGATCCTCCGGGTCGATCAGACCGGCGGCCGCCCGGGTGACGGCTTCCAGACCGGCCCCCGCGACCCCGTCCTCGTCGGCGGCCGCCTCCTGGTCCAGGTCCTGACCCTGGGGCCGAGTGGCAGGCTCATCAGCCATGCGCGCGGACGATCCGGGCCACGGCCTCGGCGGCCCGGTCGACGGTGAGTCCGGCGTCCACGCTCTCGAACCCGCCGAGGCCGGTCGCGCCCGCCGCGATCTCGTCGAACCGGTCGAGGAACTCCTGCCTGACCTCGTCGTCGGAGAACAGCTGCCGATAGTCCAAGGGGGCCCCTCCTCGACGGCGGGACAGCATGCTTGGTCCGCGATGCTCCCCGAAAGGGATGCTACGGGAGTGCCTGTGAGACGCGGGAGTGTTCGGGGGAGCCGCCTCGCATCGAGGACAACTGATCAGTGACCCTGGCCGAGTTGACATACCGCGAGTCATGCAACTGCCGTACCCGACAACCTCGTAGAGATCGGACGGACGGACAACTCCGCGTTCGCGCAAGTAGGGTGCGGCACGCGCTCGTGCGGACCAGGCCGTGAGGGCGGAGCGCAGGAGGCACCGGCAGACATGGAAGTCTGGTTCTTCGTCCTGTTCGTCGTCGCCGTCGGCTGCTTGCTGCTTCTCCGCAGACTGCGTCCGGGCAAGGAAGATCTGCTCGTCGGGCCCAAGAGGGCGCAGGCCCTGGACCGGCTCCAGGCGTCCGTGGTGCGGGACTGGTCCGAGGAGGCCGACAAGCGCGGCCTCACCCCGAACCTCCAGCGACCGCGGCTGCTCCACACGCAGTGGGCGCCCGCGCCACGGGAGCTGACCGACGGCCGCACGCGCGGGCTCACCGGCACCACGGCGGACATGGCCGGGCTCGTCGAGTCCTTCACCGCGCTCGTTCCGCAGCGGCTGGTGATCACCGGCCCGGCCGGTTCGGGCAAGTCGACCCTGCTCCTGCTGTTCCTGCTCGAACTGTGCCGCACACGCGAACTCGACCTCGCCGAACAGGGTCCTCGGGCACAGGACGCCGAGGCCCTGCCTCCCGTGCCCGTCCTGTTCTCCCTCAGTTCCTACGATCCGAGGCGCCACGGGCTGCTGGACTGGCTGGCCGGGCGGCTGGCGGCCGAGTACCCCGAGGTGGGGTCGGCGGTTTCCGCGAGGGACCTTCTCCACCGGGGCCATGTGCTGCCTTGTCTCGACGGGCTCGACGAAATCCCGAAGAAGCGTGTCGTCAGGGTGTTGGGCCGTATCCGCAGGGAGTTCGCCACCGCACGACCGGTGATTCTCGCCTGCCGTACGGAGGAGTACGAGCAAGCCCTGGCCCTGGGGCCGGTACTGCACGGTGCCTCGGTCACCGAGGCACGCGAGCTGGCCTTTCCGCATGTGATGGACTACCTGCGCGCCAGCCTCGGAGAGGGCGGCCCCAGCCACAGAAAATGGGCGGACCTGTTCGGCCGCCTCGAACACGGCTGGGGGGTGCTGGAGGACGAGGTGGCCGCGGCCCGCGAGCGCGGTGTGCCGATGCCCCCGCCGAGTTGGTCCTTGCTGGCACCGACCGCCGACCGGTCCGACGAATCGTCGCTGCGCAAGCGGTGGATGGTTCAGGCAGAAGCGGTGGCAGCTCGGGGCGGCCCGGCACACGAGGTGACTCCGCACCTGCTCGCGGCCCTCGGCGCGGCACTGACCTCACCCCTGACCGCAAGCCTTTTCGCCGATCTGTACGGCTACGCGGACGCCGGCGACGAGACGCCGTTCCAGCGGCTGACGAGTGCCGCCCCCGACGCCGTCCGGGCCGCGATCCTGGAGAACGCGGTGCGCGTCCTCTTCGACCACCGCCTGAACCCGGACAAGTGGCCCGACGCGCGGAGCCACCTGTCCTTCCTGGCCCATCACCTGGAGCGCATCGACCGAACCGACCTTGCCTGGTGGGAGCTGAGCGGTGCGCTCCACCACGGCGTCTACGGCGGCCTGTTGGGACTGCTCGCGGCCGTGGCCGGCGGCATCACCACGGCATCCGCGGTCGACGCGGGGGAAGGCGCGGCGGCCGCGTTCCAGCTGGGCACGGCGGCACTGGGCACCGGGATGCTCGTGTCGTGGTGGGGGCCGGACCGAGTGGCTTCGTGGCTCGACGAGTTCCTGCTCAAGAGGTCCGCGGCGCGGCGAGCGCGTCGGGAGAACCCGGAGACGGAGGCACCATCGGGCAGCCGCGCAGGGGACCCGCGGCTCGGGCGGACGTCGGCCGCCCTCGCTGTCGGGGTGCCGATGGGAGGAATCGAGGGATTCCTCGTCTCCTTTCCCAACGGACCTGCCGTCGGGTTGCTCGTCGGGATTCTGGTCGGCCTGCTGTTCGGCATTCCCGCCGGTCTCCTCGGTGCGGGCGGGCCGGTACGGGGACCGCGCTGGTTCCGCCGCGGCACCGGCTTCCTGCGCCGGGTCGCGGGCGGAGCGGGCATGGGGTTCGCCGCCGGGGTGGTCGTGGGGCTTCTCTTCTGGGGGACCATGCGTGCCATCCACTGGTCCGACGTCGGGCGGGCGGACGGGCCCACCTACGCGCTGGCCTCCGCGCTCCTGTTCGCCTCAGTCGGCATGGCCCTGGGGCTGGTGTCAGGTTTCCTGCGCTGGCTTCAGACACCCGCGCCGGCCGACGACTCCACGTCTCCGCGGATCCTGCTGCGCGGGGACCGGAGGCTGGTCGCCGGGTGGGCTCTGATGATCGCCGGGGGAGCCGGGCTCTTCATGGGCTGGATCATGGCGAACTCCCCGACCGGCCGCGGGCAGGTCGCCCAGGCCAGCGTGCTCCTCGTCGTCCTGGCCCTGTGGGTGCCCATCGCCGTCCGGCCCTGGCCACGGTATGTCGTGGCGCGCTCCTGGCTGTGGCTCCGGGGTGATCTTCCACATGACCTCATGGGGTTCCTGGAACACGCCCACAAGGTGTCGGCGTTGCGGCAGGTGGGCGGTATCTACCAGTTCCGTCACAAGGACGTTCAGGAGTACCTGAGCGGGTCGTACGCAGACGCGAGCATGCGGTCTTAGCTCACTGGGCGTCAGGAGCCTGCGAGGAAGCGGGTCAGTGCGGCTTTCGCCGTGTCGAGCGCGAGCAGCACGGTCTCGGCGGCATCCGCCGGTCGGTCCGCGAACAGGTCGGCCGCCGACTCACGGTCGAGCGCGTCCGGATCGCCGACGGCACACCACCGTTCGACGTCGTCCGGGGCAAGTCCGGCCGTCGACGCCAGCGCGCGGAAGGGCGCTGCCAGCGCCGTGCGCACCACGTGGGTCCCCGGATCCCCGGTGCCGTCCGAGAGAGCGGCCCGGGCACGCAGCAGCGCGAGACCGCCGCCGGGCACGGTGCCGCACCGCAACGCGGCCTGCGCCCTGTGCGCCGCCCGCTCGACCGACTCGGTACGGGCGGCGATCGCCGCCTCCGTCTCCGCGCCGACGACCAGGGACACGGCGTGTGAGGTCAGCCAGGCGACCTGTTCCTCCAACGCCGATCGTTCGTCGTCGGAGTCCGCCAGGTCCAACAGCGCGCGGGTGGAGACGGTCCACCGGCCGAGCATGAGCGGATCGTGACCGCCGCCCACCAGCAACGTCTCCGACGCGGAGACCACCGCCAGGCGGACTCGGCCCAGGACGTCGAACCAGGCGGTGCCCGGGAGCACGCCGGAGCTCTCCGTCAGCGCCGTGGCACCGGTCAGCAGGGCCAACGACCGCAGCCGCTGGTGCCCTTGGCGCCCGGCGGGGACACGGACCACCGTCGGCACCGGCCCGTCCGCCGGATCGCGCAGGGCCCGCAGCAGGCCGCTCCGCGGATCGGAGGCGTCCGCGGTGGTGAGGACCAGGAGAGGTCTGCCCTCCCTACCGAGACGGTCGCGCAGTCTGCGGAAGGCCTCGCCGTCGCCCGTCACCGAGTCGAGCAGCAGCACGTACGGCTTCTCGAGCCGGGTCCGGCGGGTCCAGGCGTCCGTTCCGGGGGCGTCGGCGGCGTAGGGGAACGCGTACCCGGCGGGCACGCGAAGGCCCTGGAGTACGGCCGGCTTCTCGATGGCCCGGGTCACGCCGGGTTCGCAGACCAGGACGCCGTACGGGCCGGCGAGCAGTGCCGCGGCCGATGCCGCCTCGGCCGCCTCCGGGTCTGCGGTCGCACCGCGGGCGACCGCGTCCGGACGGGAACACGGCACCGCCTGATCAGCAAGGGCCGCGCGAGCCAGGTCCAGCGCCGCGACGGATTCCCGGAGCAGTTCGCGGAATCCGCTCCCCCTGGCAAGCTGATCGGCCGCCTCCCCGATCAGGGCCGCGGTGAGGACCGCCGCGGTCGGCGCTCCGTCCCCGGACGCCGCGTCCATCGCGCGAGCGGCCTCTACGACCGGATCGATGCCCGGAACCGCTCGGGGGTCGGCGGCCCGGAAACATGCGGCCACCTGCCGGGCGCTGGTCACCCTGACGGGCCGATCGTCCGGACCAAGCACCGTGGCATCACGGGAACGGGAGCCGAGCAGGGCGCTCATGGCAGCTCCGACGGCCCGTGCACCGGCGCCCGGTGTCGCGTCGTCCCCGCTCCGCCGTATCCCCGGATCCTCCGGAGCCCGGACGCGCGGCAGCGGGCGGGCGAGGGCGTCGCGCAGCAGCTCGGCGTGGGTTCCTGCCAGGATCCGGGAGGCGATGAGGGAGGTGGGGATGCCCTGGTTCTTCGAGCTGTCGTGAAAGCCGTGGTGCATGGCCACCAGAAGGCCGTCCTCGGTGACGAGGGGGCTGCCCGACGAACCTGGCAAGGTGTTCGCGGCTCGGTACCGGACACGGCTCTCGCCGGAGCGCCGAACCGCCTCGGGCTTGCTGTAGTCCACCAGGAGACGCAGAGGGAAGTGGAAGAGACTCAGCGGGCCGCCGCCGAAGGCGTAGTCCTCCTCGAACGGCTTGTAGTAGGCCCTGGGACGCAGGAGGCCGTTCGGCTCCACCACATCGGGTGGATGCTCGGCGAGGCGCACGAAGGCGAAGTCCAGACCGTCCTCGGCGGTCTTCACGCCAAATAGCTTCGGGTCGTCCGGGGCGGGTGGGCTGGAGTCGAGGAGCTCGATGAGGGGAATCCGCACAGCGTCCTGTGCGGCGGCATGCCCCGGGTCGTCGTATCGGGGGAACACGGCCACCATCCCGGCCACCGGCCCGGCACCGGACGCGCCGAGTGACAGCCGGACCGCGTGACTCACGGTGAGCAGCAGGGCGGGCCCGACCAGAAAACCCGTGGCCACCTGGCTGCCGCCGCGCTCCAGACGGGCGACCCGTGACTCGGCCTCGGCGAGTCTCGCCCTGGCGTCCTGGGTCGAGTGCATTCCGGCGCCGGGGTTGGTGACCGCCTGGAGCGCGGGACCCGAGTCCGGGGCCTCCATCGTCACGAGGCGCGCTTCCGGATGAGACGGGCCACGTCCGCGGCGGGTACGGCGTCGTTGCGTTTCCCCGGCAGCCCCTGGAAATGGAGGCCGAGCGCCCGGCCGGTGTCCAGGTCCACGACGACGGAACCGGAGTTGCCGCCGAGGGTCGTCGCGTCGTGATGGATCCACGGGTTGCTGGCGGACGAGATGAGCTGCCCCGGAGCAAGCCGCTTGCACTCGAAGATGTTGTTGAAGATGCGCGTGCGGTCCTCCGGGTCGTCGTGCCGCCCGACGAAGGGGTAGCCGATCACCCCCACCCAACGGCCCACGGTGAGACCGTCCTTGCCCTTGGCCAGCTCGATCGGCGGCGGCAGAGGCTCGCCGTTCTCACCGGTCGGAGCGAGCCTGAGCAACGCGGCGTCGCAGGCGGAGGAGTCCGGCTCGATCCAGACCACCTCCGTCACCTTGAACCGTGATTCCTGCGTCCGGCCGTGCTCGTGGCGCCAGTCGACGTAGGCGTGCACCTGTTTCATGGGGTTCGCGCGGAACCTGAAGCCGCCGCGGCCCCTCTTCGCGAACTGCTCCGCCACGTGGCGGTTGGTGACGGCCAGATCTTCGGCCACCATCCAGCCGGTGCCGACCCAATCGAGGTCGTGGTTGCGCAGATCGATCCGTCCCACGCTGGGAATGACGCCCTCAAGGCGGCGCCGAGCGGCCTTCACCTTGGCGGCGACCACACGGCTCTCGGCCTCGTCGTCGGGGGCGTCGGCCACGGTGCCGAAGGTGTTGCGCCGCACCAGGTAGACCGGCCTGCCGAACTGTCGGACGATGGCCTCCAAGCCGCTCTCATCGCCCTGCCAGGTGCCCTCGGCCATCGCCTTGACGGCGCCGGCGGCCCGGTCGACGTCCAGGATGCCTTCCAGCCCCCCGACGCTCTCCAGACCCCCCGACACCGAGGCCGCGTCCCTGATCTCCTCGAAGCGGTCGAGGAACTCCTCCCTCACCTCGGCGTCGGCGAAGATCTGCGTGTACTCCATGTCGGCCCCCGTCGCTACGGTGCTGCTGGGACGGACACGCTACTGGGTGACGGACCGGACACGCAGGGGCATGAGAGAGCGTCAAGTCCCGTTCGGGGTCCCCGGTGTGCCGGGCGGTGGCGTGAGGTCGCGACGTTTGATCTTGCCGCTCGACGTGGTGGGCAGGGTCGCTACGGCATGTAGCGCCTTGGGGATCTTGTACGGGGCCAGCTGGGAACGGGTGAACCCGAGGATCGCCACCGGATCCGGGGCCTGTCCGTGCGCCGGCACGACGTAGGCGTGTGCGACCTCGCCGAGTCTGGGGTCGGACACCCGGCCCGCTCCGACCGGGGCGACGTCCGGATGCCCGGCGAGGACCCTTTCGATCTCGGCCGGACAGACGTTGTACCCGCCGCTGAGGATCATGTCCTTGAGCCGGTCGACGACATGGAAATGCCGGCCGTGCCGGTGCGCGATGTCGCCCGTGTGCGTCCAGCCGTCCGGTTCGATGGTTTCGCGGGTCGCCGTCTCGTTGCCGTAGTACCCGAGGGTGACCAGCGGTCCGCGGACCATCAGCTCGCCGTCCTCGCCCTCGGGTGCGTCCGCGGTGACCTGGTCGAGGGACGCCACCCGGACCTCCGTCCCGGGAAAGGCCACCCCGATCGAGCCCCTGGCCGGCGGAGCGTACGCGGCGTGCGTCGTCGCCAGGCCGGAGAGTTCGGTCATTCCCCACAGCTCCAGCAAGGGCGCGCCGGTCGCCTTCTCCCATGCCTCGACGACCGCGTCGGAGATGGTCTGGCCGCCGACCGTGCAGCGGGTCACCGTCGTGAAGTCGGCGACCGTCGTGGCGAGCGCGTCCAGCAACATCGTGTACATGGCCGGCACACCCTCGATCATGGTGACACCGTGCTCGGCCACGAGCCCCAGCATGCGCGTGGCGTCGAAGCGCGGCTCAAGGACCACCGTCGCTTCGGCCAGCAGAGCGGAGTTGACCGCGCAGTTGCCGTAGACGTGCGGCAGGGGCAGCGCGGTCAGTACGACGTCCGCGGCGGACCGGCCATGCATCGCGGCCGTGTAGGCCCAGTTCAGCAGGAGCACCTCGCGAGCCTGCATGGCGCCCTTCGGACGGCCGGTCGTCCCCGAGGTGTAGGAGATGCCGCACAGGTCCCGAGGCCGGGCGGAGGAGGAGTCCCAGCCCGCCGAGCCGGCGCCGAGCAGATCGGCGAACCGTACGACCCCGGCCGGGGGGACCATACGGAACTCGCGGACTCGATCACCAGAGTGTTCCGCCGCGAGGGCCTCGCCGTGGACACGGCCTACGACGGCAGGACCGCGCTCGACCTCGCGATCGACGTCGACTACGACGTGGTCGTCCTCGACCGCGGCCTCCTCGACGTGCACGGCGACGAGGTCTGCGCCGACATCACTGCCGAGGGCGTCCGCACCAAGGTGCTCATGCTCGCCGCCGCCACCTCCATCGCCGACCGGGTCGAGGGCCTCGGCCTCGGCGCCGACGACTACCTCCCCAAGCCCTTCGCCTGGGCCGAACTCCTCGCCCGCACCCGGGCCCTCGGCCGCCGCGCCCACCCCGTGCGGCAGCCCGTCCTCGCCCGCGGCCGCCTCCTGCTCGACCCCGCCAGCCACGCCGGCACCCAACTTCCCCTCACCGCGAAGGAGTTCGGCGTACTCGCCTACCTGCTCGGTGCCGAGGGACGGACCGTGCCGGCGGACGAGCTGCTCGCCAAGGTGTCCGCGCCCGCCGACGAGGACGAACCCGTCGGCGGGCCCGAGCGGACGGGAACGGGCGCGACGGGTCGCTCCGTCCGCCAGGGGTGCCCCACAGGTGATGGTGGAGGGAGAGGACGATGCCGATCGCGCGCGTCAACGGAACAGATCTCAGCTACGACGACTACGGCTACGACCGTGGCTACGACGACCGCGGCCACGGTGGCCCGGGGGAGCCGGTCGTGCTGGTGGCCGGCACCGTCCGCCCGGGGCGGGTCTGGCGGACCCACCAGGTGCCCGCGCTCAGAGCGGCCGGCCATCGGGTGGTCACGCTCGACAACCGCGGCATCCCGCCGACCGGTCCGTCCCCCCCCGACGGATTCACTCTCGACGACATGGCCGCGGACGTCGCCGGTCTGATCGAGCATCTGGGTGCCGGGCCCTGCCGGGTCGTGGGCCACTCGCTGGGCGGTCTCATCGCGCAGGAACTCCTCCTCGCACGGCCCGAACTCGTCACCAGGGTCGTGCTGATGGCCAGTTGCGGACGCGCGGACGCGCTGATCACCGCCATGTCGGCCGCCGACATCGAGCTGGCCGACAGTGGCGTCAAGATCCCCTCCGCCGTGCCCGCGTACCGGCAGGCCCCGCAGAACCTCTCACCACGGACGTTCAACGACGAGGACAGACTGCGCGACTGGCTCGGCATCCTCGAACTCGCCGGCCCCGACCCGTCGACGGTCCGCGCCCAACTCGGCCTCGAAGTCGTCCCGAACCGCCTCCCGCACTACCGACGGATCACTCACCCCTGCCTCGTCATCGGCTTCCAGGACGACCTGGTCGTCCGCCCGCACCTCTCCCGCGAACTCGCCGCGGCCATCCCGTCAGCCGCGTACGCGAGATACCCGGCTGTGGTCACTACGGCTACCTGGAACAGCCCGACGCCGTGAACGAGGCGATCATCGGATTCCTCACCGGTTGACCAGGGGCTTCGCCGTGCCGTCGTGCCGTCGTGCCGTCGTGCCGTCGGAAAGTCGAGCGGTCGATCGGCTGGATATGAACACCCTCCGCGATGTGAGGGACTACGTCCACCTCGTCCCCGAACCCTGTGGCAACGAGCCCTCCGTCCTGGAGTGGGGAGAATCCGTACGGTCCATCTGCCTCCACACCGGGAAGACCACCCGGCACCTCCACGCATTGTCCCCTCGGGCACCGACCAGACCGCCGAGGTTGACGATGGAACGGGTCCCTACCTGCTGTCCGGCCTGTTGTCTGCCGTCCGCTCGCCGTCCGCCGGGTGCGTGGCTGTCCGGTGCAAGCGGATCACCGCGTACGTCTCGCCGTGCCTTGGCGGTCGAGTCCATGAACGGGTGGTGCATGTGTGCAGCCGCCCGTTCGCGATGGCATGACGCGGCAGCGACGCACCGAACTCGCCGGCCACCGATTCCAGCAGCGACCGCTCCACTCCGGCCCCGTCTTCCACGTCACCGAAGAACCGGCTCGGATCCAGCGCCTGCGGTATTTCCCCGCTGCGCCGGATCTCTCCGTCCGCGTACGTGAACGCGTACTGCTCGACACCGTCCCGCGCCACCGAGAGGTGGAAGAAGGGTCCACCGTGCCGTGTCCTCAAGTCGCTCCACACCACCACCGCACGGGTGCCCTCGCTGGCGGACGCGGCGGGGGAGACGAAGCGCCGCCGGTCGAACGGGGCGGGATGGCCGTCGAAGGCGAAGCTCCAGCCGGTGCCGGCCCGGCCGACTGCCATGAGAGCCCTGTCGTCGTAGGACGAGAACTCCCTCCGGTTGCGCGTCGATCTGTCGCGCGCTTCCCAGAAGGTCATGGGGTCGTTCAGCACGGTACTGTCCGCGTTCTCGTCCGCGAGCCGTCCGGGCAACTCCGCCGGCTCCGCGCCTTCCACCAGGACGAACCGGTAGGACGTGCGGTTGTTGCCCGGGTCCGGTTCCGCGAGCCACGCCAGGTCGCCCGGGTCGAGGTCGGCCGTCGGCCTCGGTGCCTCGCCGGTCTGCCCGCCCCTAGGTGTGGACAGCAACTCGCGGCCCCGCTCCGGGGTCAGCAGTGGCCCGAGTACGGGGTCGGCCACCCACCCCAACGGCGCCAGATGGTCCGGTCCCAGCGGTTTCCACAGAGGAAGTGCGTTGCTCAGCGTCCGCCATGCCTCGTCGGTGTCTCCCCACCGCGCCAACTCCCGCGCCCGCTCGACCGCTTCCCCGAACGGTCCGGCCGCCGTGTACCGGTACGTGCCGTTCCGCACCTGATCCAGCGTCGCGAAGGCCAGTGACATCAAGTCGTCGTCGGCGCCCCGGAGTTGGTACCTCAGCGTGGAGTCGTCCCGGTACGAGTGGGCCGCGTGCTCGGCGACCAGCAGTGGCAGCAGCTCGGGCGTGTACCGCGGGTCCGTCACCAGGCCGTCGAAGTACACCATGTAGGTCTGTCCGAGCAGCCGGCGTATCTGGTCACCCAGCCCGGCGGCTCGCGGTCTGCCGTATCCCTTGGCCTCGTCCAGCGCCTTCGCCGCCTGTTCCCAGCCGCCGCGCAGCGCCTCCAGCCGGGCCTCCTCCACCTGGGCGTCCAGCTTTCGCGTCGTGTCGTTGGCGAACACCGGCTCTCCGTCGCTCCGGTGCGCCCGCAGGCTGTGGAACTCGCGGTGCATGTCCCGCATGAACGCGAGGAAGTTCGCGTACCGTTCGGGCGGCGCGGCCCGCCAGCTCGCCCAGGTGTACACGGCCCACTCGCCGTCCTCGTCCACGTCCTCGGGATCGAGGAAGACGTACGTGATGTCGGACTCGACGTCGAGCTGGAGCCCGCGCCGCCAGATGCCGGCCGCCCGCCTCTCCTTGGGCCCGGCGTCCTCGGTCAGGTGCTCCTCGAACATGTCCGCGAGGCCTGACTCGTTGTTGTGCCAGTGCGCGCCCTCGGTCCCCGCCAGCAGTCCCACGAACCCGCCCGCGTGCCGCCACCCGTCGCTGACTTTGAGGAACTCCCGGTACGACGGGGGCATTTGGCGGCCGAGGCGCTCCTCCATGGCCGCGATCCGCTCCTCCGAAGCGGGTGGTGACCCCAGCCAGCGCGCCCGTCGCGCGGCCTCGTCGCCCTCGCCCCGCGTCTCGCTGTCCAGCAGGGAATCAGCCCACTCCCCGCTCCACCCGAGCAGGAAGGACCACCAGTCGAATGCCGTGGGATCCGTCATACGCCCGATGCTGCCACCCACCACTGACAGTGCCCCGCGGCTTCCGTTCAGCCGGGAACTCGTCCGTGCTCTGCGCACGAGCGGCGGTGAACCGCACCGGGGAGTCGGAAACGGGGAGTGGGCGCTTACCGGTGGCCGGGACTGTGATCGCCGTATCGGATGAGTTTGCGCTCCGGTCAATGACCGCCGCTGAGTTCGCCGCTGAGGGTCTTGTGGATGCGCGCGCTGGGCTCGTTCAGGCTGATGATCTCGACGGACTTGCCGCGCTGGGCGTACTTCGTCTCGATGGCGTCGAGCGCGGCCACCGACGAGGCGTCCCAGATGTGTGCGGCCGAGAGGTCGATGACGACCTTGTCGGGGTCGGTGGCGTAGTTGAACCGGCCGACGAGGTCGTTGGAGGCGGCGAAGAAGAGCTCGCCGGTGACCGAGTACACGACCTGCGTGCCGTCGAGGGCGGTGACGGAGGTGACGTCGGCCAGGTGGGCGACGCGCTTGGCGAAGATGACCATGGCGGTGATGCTGCCGACGACGACGCCGATGGCGAGGTTGGACGTGGTGACCACGCAGGCGACGGTGATCACCATGACGGTGATCTCCCCGGCGGGCATCCGCTTGAGGGTCTTGGGCGCGATGGAGTGCCAGTCGAAGGTCGCGAAGCAGACCATCACCATGACGGCGACCAGGGCGGCCATCGGGATGTCGGAGACGACCGGACCGAAGACGACGCACAGCACCATCAGGAACGCACCGGCCAGGAACGTCGACAGCCGGGTACGGGCGCCGGAGACCCGTACGTTGATCATGGTCTGGCCGATCATGGCGCAGCCGCCCATGCCGCCGAAGAAACCGGTGACGATGTTCGCGATGCCCTGGCCGATGGACTCACGGGTCTTGTTGGAGTGGGTGTCGGTGATGTCGTCGACGAGCTTGGCGGTCATCAGCGACTCCATCAGGCCGACCAGGGCCACGGCGAGCGCGTACGGCGCGATGATCTTCAGCGTCTCCAGGGTGAACGGCACGTCCGGCAGGCCCGGCACAGGCAGCGAGGACGGCAGGTCGCCCTTGTCGCCCACGGTCGGCACCGCGATCCCGGCGGCGACGGTGATGGCGGTGAGGACGGCGATGGACACCAGCGGCGCCGGGATCACCTTGGTGACCCTCGGGAAGAACACCATCAGGGCCAGGCCGGCGGCGAGGAGCGGATAGACGGCCCAGGGCACGTCATGCATCTCCGGCACCTGCGCCACGAAGATGAGGATGGCGAGGGAGTTGACGAAGCCGACCATCACCGAGCGCGGCACGAACCGCATCAGCTTCGCGACGCCGAGCGCGCCGAGGACGATCTGGAAGACACCGGCGAGGATCACGGCCGCGACCAGATAGCCGAAGCCGTGCTCGCGGTTGAGCGGACCGATGACCAGGGCGACGGCACCCGTGGCCGCGGAGATCATGGCGGGCCGGCCGCCGACGACCGCGATGGTCACGGCCATCGTGAACGACGCGAACAAGCCGATCGCCGGGTCGACCCCGGCGATGATCGAGAACGAGATCGCCTCCGGAATCAGCGCGAGGGCGACCACCAGACCGGCCAGCACCTCGGTGCGCAACACCTTCGGCGACAGCCAGGACGGACGGCGGAAGCCGGGCATCCACGCGGCCGGGGACAGTGGGGACGGTGCGGAGGGGGACAAGAGGAGAGGAACCTGTCGTGCTCGGGCGCGCCGCCCGGTGTCACCGTGGGCGCGCAGGGAGGTATCGGGGAGGGGTGGGCAGCGATCCGGCCGAGGGCCGCGAGCGGCGGACCGACGTCGACGGTCGGCGGCGAAGCGACCCGCGAGGGAACATAGCGCGCGCTGCTTGTGGGCGAAGGATCACGGCGGGCAGGCGTCGGCGCCGGGCATCAGGAACAGGCGCACGCGCTCTCTTGCGGACTTCGGTCCTCGCCGGGGGCTTCGTCGGCCCCGACACGGTTGACGGTCACGGGCCGACATCCCGCACCAGGGGAACGGGGCGCGGCACACGTCGACCTCAACACCGCGAAACTCTACCCTAACGTTAGAGTAGAGATCGGCGGCGGTCCTCCGGGTCCGCATCGAGAGACGAGGAAGGCCCCGCGTGAGCAGCGAGCACATGCAGATCGGTGAGGTCGCCGCACGGACCGAACTGTCGCTGCGCACCATCCGGCACTACGAGGAGACCGGCCTGGTCACCCCCTCCGCCCGCTCCCAGGGCGGCTTCCGCCTCTACACCGAATCCGACGTCGCCCGCCTGATGGTCATCCGCCGGATGAAACCGCTCGGCTTCACGCTGGACGAGATGCGCGACCTGCTCGAAGCCACGGACCGCCTGGACTCCGACGAGGAACTGCCGACCACGGAGCACGAGGAACTGCTGGAGCGGGTGCGCGGCTTCGAGCGCGCCGCTCAACAGCGGGTGGCGGATCTGCGCACCCAGCTGGCACGGGCGGAGGAGTTCGCGATCACGCTGGCGGAGCGCCTGAAGCGGAGCCCGGCGCTCTGACGCAGTCCTCGCGAGGACCTTTCTCAACCAGCCGCTCCGATCGGTCAGTTGATGGTGCGTGGCGCGAACCCTGGTGAGCGGAGGGCCGGTTGGGTACACCGCTCACCGGCCGGCGGCGAACGCCTGCCAGCCGTTCTCGAGCAGGTCGAAGGCGCGGGTGATGGCCTGGCGTGGGTCGTCGTGGCCGCGGGCCGTGCGGGGGGCTTCGAGGGCGAAGTGGGCCAGGGCGGCGCAGGTGGGGTCGTCCGCCGGTAGGCCGCTGTCCTCGGCGATGGTGTGGGCGAGGGCGTTGGCGTGGCGCAGCCACATGACCTGGACGTAGTCGCGCAGTGCCGGGGTGCTGTTGACCAGGTCGAAGAACGCGGTGAAGCGGGCGTCGCCGCCGGCGGCCGCCATGCGGTAGCGCAGCGCGTGCTCGCGCAGGGCCGCGGGGATCGACTGGCCGTGGGGGCGTTCGCGCACCGCCGCGAGCAGGCGTGCCTCCTGGTCGGCGTCCTCGTCGAAGACAAGGGCCTCCTTGACCGGGAAGTGCTTGAACAGGGTGGTGGTGGACACGTCGGCGGCGTCCGCGATCTCGCGGATGCCCACATCGTCGTAGCCCCGTTCCAGGAACAGCCGCAGGGCGGCGTCGGCGATGGCCTGGCGGGTGGCGGCCTTCTTCCGCTCGCGGCGTCCCACTGGCGCGGCCGGGGCGGGGGTGGTGTCTGTGTGGGGCATACCCGGGACTTTACCCTTCGGTGAATCGGATGCGAAAGTCCAACGGTCCAGAAAGTGCAACGGTTGCACTTAGTGAGTCGGTGTGCTCTTCTGGGGTGGCGGCTCGCGGATCACTACTCCCCGCGCCCCGCCTTCTGACCTCATCCCCTTCCCACCCCATCTCCTTCGTCATTCCGTCCCTTTCTGCTTCTGCCTGAAAGGAGTGATCAGTCATGCCCGCGACCGCTTCTCTCCCCTCCGCCGAGCCGGCCGTACCGAAGAACGTGCGCTGGGTCCTGCTCGGCGTCATGCTCGCGATGCTGTTGTCGATGCTCGACAACATGGTCGTCAGCACCGCGATGCCCACGATCGTCAGTGACCTGGGCGGCCTGGAGCACATCTCCTGGGTCGTGACCGCCTACACGCTCGTCACCGCCGTGACCACCCCGGTGTGGGGCAAGCTCGGCGATCTGGTCGGCCGCAAGAGCATGTATCTGGCGTCGATCGCCGTGTTCATCGTCGGCTCCGCGCTGTGCGGGGCGGCCCAGTCCATGGGCGAGTTGATCGCCTTCCGTGTCGTGCAGGGCATCGGTGCCGGCGGTATCGGCGCGGGCGCCTTCGCTCTGATCGGCGCCCTCGTGCCGCCGCGCGAGCGTGGCAAGTACCAGGGCATGACCGCCTCCGTCATGGCGATCGGCACGATCGGCGGCCCGCTGCTGGGCGGGTTCGTCACCGGTCACTGGGACTGGCGTTGGGCCTTCTACGTCAACCTGCCGCTCGGCCTGATCTCCCTGGTGTGGCTGGCGCTGATGCTGCGCACCCCCGCCCAGCGCATCAAGGCGAGGATCGACTGGCTCGGCATCGGTCTGCTGACCGTCGCCATCACCGCCGTCGTCCTCGCCGCCACCTGGGCGGGCACCACGTACGCGTGGGGGTCCTGGCAGATCCTGTCCCTCGGCGCCGCGGCCGTGATCGGGCTGGTCCTGTTCGTCCGGGTGGAGCAGCGGGTCGGTGAGCCGCTGCTCCCGCTGGGCGTGTTCACCAGCCACCGCAACTACCCGCTGGCGATGGCCATGATCCTGGTCGCCGGTGTGGTCATGTTCGGCGGCGGCCTGTACCTGCCGCTGTTCCAGCAGACCGTGCAGGGCGCGTCGGCCACCAACTCCGGGCTGCTGATGCTGCCGATGATGGTCCCCGTCGTGCTCGTGTCCACCCTCGCGGGCAAGGTCATGTCCGCCACCGGGAAGTACAAGATCTTCCCCGTCGTCGGCACCGCGTTCCTGACCGCCGGCCTCGGGCTGCTGGCCACCATGGACACCGGGACCTCGCGCCTGCTGACCGGCCTGTACATGGTGCTCGTCGGCGTCGGCCTGGGCTTCACCCTCCAGATGGCCTCTACGATCGCGCAGAACAGCGTCGCGCTGCGGGACATGGGCGCCGCCATGAGTTCGGTCAACCTCTTCCGCACGCTGGGCGGTTCGCTCGGCGTCGCCGTCTTCGGCTCGCTGTTCACCCGCGCCACCCGGTCACACCTGCCGGGCACCGGCGGCACCGGCACCGACGCCGACGCGAGCGCCCTGGGGAAGCTTCCTCAGGGCGCCAAGGACGCCTACCTCCACGCGGTCGCCGTCGGCATCGATCACATCTTCCTCACCGGCGCGATCCTGTGCGCCCTCGCCTTCGTCGCGGCGCTCTTCGTCATCGAGGTCCCTCTGAAGGGGGCCGGCGCGCCCGCACCTGCCGACACGGCAGGGAACACCCCGGCCGCCACCGTCACCGCCACTGCCACCGCCACCTGAGTCAACTCCCGCGCGCAGCAGCACAGTTCACGCGACACGAACACGAACACGAACGGAGCACCACCATGAACTCAACTACGAAGGCCACCGCCACGAAGACCACCGCCACGAAGATCAGCCCCACCCCCCGCATCGCGATCATCGGCGCCGGTCCCGGCGGCCTGACCTGCGCCCGCATCCTCCAGCGGCACGGCATCACCGCCACCGTCCACGACCACCAGACCGGTCCCGAGGCACGGAACCAGGGCGGAACCCTCGACCTGCACGAGGACAACGGCCAGATCGCCCTGCGTGAGGCCGGACTGCTGGAGGAGTTCTTCCAACGCTCCCGCCCCGAAGGGCAGGAGTCGCGGCAGATGGACCCGGCAGGCACGATCCTCTTCCACCACACCCCCGAAGAAGGCGAGAGCTTCAAGCCGGAGATCGACCGCGGCCAACTGCGCGACCTCCTCCTCGACTCGCTCCAACCCGGCACCGTGCAGTGGGGACACACCCTCCGGTCCGTCGAAGGGCCCGCGGAAGGACCCCGCCGACTGCACTTCACCGACGGCACCGCCATCGAGGCCGACCTCGTCATCGGCGCCGACGGCGCCTGGTCCCAGGTCCGGGCCGCCATCTCCCCGGCCACCCCCGGGTACAGCGGCGTCAGCTTCCTCGAAGCCTGGTTCGACGACGTCGAGAACCGGCACCCCGACATCGCCGAACTCGTCGGCCAGGGCAGCGCCGCCGCGGCCGACGGCGACCGCGGTCTGTTCGCCCAGCGCAGCAGCGGCGACCACATCCGCGTCTACGCCATCCAGCGCGTCCCCGCCGACTGGATCACCGCCCGTGGCCTGACCGCCCAGGACACCGACGGCATCCGCGCCTTCCTCCTCGACCAGTACCGCGGCTGGTCACCCCGCCTGCGCCGGCTGATCACCGACAATGACGGCCCCTACGTGGACCGCCCCATCCACGCGCTTCCCGTCCCGCACACCTGGGAGCACAACCCCACGATCACCCTGCTCGGCGACGCCGCCCACCTCATGCCGCCGCTCGGCGTCGGCGTCAACCTCGCCATGCTCGACGCCTGCGAACTCGCCCTGGCCGTCGCGAACCACCACACCGTCGACGACGCGATCCACGCCTACGAGAAGACCATGCTGCCCCGCTCCCACGAGATGCAGCGACTCCTCGACAACGGCGCCGAGCAGCTCCTGTCCACGGAGCTGCCCGACTTCGTCACGGAGGTACAGCGCAATGCGTAGCCCTTTACGTGATTCCACTGAAGTCCCCGCTCTCCCCGCCTCCTATGTTGGTGAGTTCGTACGGCGAGAACGGCGTCAAGGGGGCTGAGTGGCAGGCAACGCCCATGCAATGCAGGGGAGGTGGGCGATCCCGCTGGGGGCGGGGATGCTGCTGGTCGGATGTTCGGCCCCCGCCCGGCACCCGGGAGCGGACGCCTCGCCGATGACGACGGGACCGAGCGCCTCGGCCGCCGTCTCGCCGGGCGGTAAAGCCAGCCCGTCCGGCGCTTCTTCGGTGTTCACCTCCGACGCCTCCCTCGTCCCGCGGACCGCGAAGGACGGGAGCGTGCCGGCCAGATCCGTCGTGCCGGCGCCGGGCGACCTGGCCGGGACTTCGGCGGCGGCCGCGCACGGTCCGCACGGCTGTCCCCCGTTTCCCCACCGCTGCGGGCGATGCCGCCGAGGGCTGGGTGTTCGCGGCCACGTTCCTCGATCCGGCCCGGGTGACAGTCGCGAAGTCCTTCGTTGGCACGTCCCGGGCCCAACGGGACGCGATCGCGGGCCAGTTGCGCGAGGCCGACTATCGGGACGCCACTGGCTGACGCTTATGGCTTGTCGCGATGACCTGGTTACTTGCTTGCGGGCAAGGGGCACGCACCCACCCTGGTATCTTCTACAACGCTGTAGATATAAGAAGTTGGACGGCCGTCCGGCCCTCCTCGTACGCGGCTTGGGCGGCCCCGGAACAATGGGAGACGGCATGGCACTGTGGGACCGCGTCAAGGAGTCCGCGTCGACGATGCAGACCCAGTTGGTGGCCAAGAAGAACGATCTGAAGAGCGGGGCGTTCCGCGACGCGAGCATGGCTATGTGTGCGCTCGTCGCCGCCGCCGACGGGAAGATCGACCCGTCGGAGCGGCAGCGCGTCGCCCAACTCATCTTCAGCAACGAGGTGTTGCAGAACTTCCCGGCCGCCGACCTGCAGCGCCGTTTCGACGACAACCTCAACAAGCTGACCGCCGACTTCGACTTCGGCAAAGTGGGCGTGTTGCAGGAGATCGCCAAGGCGAAGAAGAAGCCGGCCGAGGCGCGTGCCGTCATCCAGATCGGCATCGTCATCGGTGGCGCCGACGGAGACTTCGACGCCACCGAGCGGGCCGTCGTCCGCGACGCCTGCTTTGCGCTGGGGCTGCCGCCGCACGAGTTCGACCTGTGATCCGGTCTCGTCGCTGAGACCAACAGTGCTGTGGCCGACGGGAGTTGAGTCCTGTCGGCCACGCATCGGATGCTTCGGACTCCCGGCCGCGCCCCGCTTCCGTATCGCGTGCCGGCCGTGCGGACCGTCCGCCTACAGCGGGGTCGCCGCGTGCAGGAGCAGCAGGAGCGTCACGGCCGAGTTCGCCGAGAACGTCGCGGACAGGGCGGCGCCCGCCGCCGCGCTCCAGAGCGCCAGGCTCACGGCGGTGAAGAGCGGTGGCCAGGTGCGTGCCGGGGGCGGCGGGGCCAGCAGGGCGGCGACCCGGCGGGGGAGGGGACCCGGCGCCGCGAGGGCCGCGAGCGTCGGTGCCGGCGTGCCGCGGGAGACGAGGGCAGCCTTGCCGATCGCGCGGGCCACGGCTCTGCGGCTGCCGACGGACCGGGCGGCCTCCTCGTCCGCCCAGCGCTCCGTGACGTAGGAGACCGCCGTACGCAGCGGGAACAGGAACGGGTTGGCCCGGGCGGCCAGTTGGGCGATCAGCAGGTGACGGTGGTGCCGGGCGGTGAGGTGGGCCCGCTCGTGGGCGAACAGGGCCCGGCGTTCCTGGGCGTTCAGGCAGGCGAGCATGGCGGTGGTGACCACGATCCGGTCGCGTGGGCCGCCGGGGAGGGCGTAGGCGTACGGCTCGTCATCGGGGAGGATCGCGACCGAGGTGTCACGCAGACCGGCGAGTGCGGCGTGGGCCTGCCGCCGAACTCGGCAGTGGCGCCAGAGAGTTCGGCCGCAGCCCATGACCACGGCGAGGAGGACGGGAATCGCGGCCTTCCCCACGATCTCGTCGTGGGGCACGCTCTCCCGAACCTCAGGGTCCGACCAGCCGTCCGGCAGCGGATTGCCCGGCAGTTGGGCGGTGCCGACCACCATCAGCAGGCCCAGGCACAGCGTGCTGCACAGTGCCATGACGGCGGCCATGGCGCTCAACAGGCCCGTGGCGGTGCGGGGATGAAGGTGCTGGGTGGCCAGGCGGGCGATCGGCCAGGCCGTCAACGGCAGGACGAGCGGCAGGAAGACGAAGACACCCACGGGACTTCAGCCCGCCGACTCGTCGGCGACTTGGTCCAGCAGGTCGCGCAGCAACCGCTCGTCGTCCTCCGGCAGGGAGGTGATGAAACTGGCCAGCACCGCCCGGCGGTCCTGCTCACGATCGAGCACCTTGCGCATCTTCAGTGCGGCGAGTCCCGCCTCGTCCGCGGCCGGCGACCAGGCGAACGAGCGGCCCTCCCGTACGCGGGTCACGGCCTGCTTCTCCAGCAACCGGCTCAGCACGGTCATCACGGTCGTGTACGCGAGTTCGGCGTCCAGGCGCTCCTGCACCCAGGCCGCGGTCACCGGTACGTCGGCCGTGTGCAGGACGGTGAGTACCTGTGTCTCCAACTCGCCCTGCGCCCGGCGCTGAGGGCGCGGATCCGGTCTCGCCACGCTCCGTCTCCCTCCTGTGTGCCACCGCGAGGTCGCCTGTGCCGTTGCGGGGTCGCGGCCGTCCCATCGTATCGACGCGGTGCCTTACGGCCGTACCGTCCCCCGCGATTATTTCTACAGTGTTGTAGATTTCAATTCGGGTCCGAGCCGCGGACCCGGACCGTCGGCATGCGTGGAGGGACGAATCATGGGTGTTTCCCTGTCCAAGGGTGGCAACGTTTCGCTGAGCAAGGAGGCGCCGGGGCTTACGGCGGTGCTGGTCGGCCTGGGCTGGGACGTGCGCACCACGACCGGCACCGACTTCGACCTGGACGCCTCGGCGCTGCTGCTCAACGCCTCGGGCAAGGTCATCTCCGACCAGCACTTCGTCTTCTACAACAACCTCAAGAGCCCCGACGGTTCGGTGGAGCACACCGGCGACAACACCACCGGTGAGGGCGAGGGCGACGACGAGTCCATCAAGGTGGACCTCGCCGCCGTACCGGCCGATGTCGACAAGATCGTCTTCCCCGTCTCGATCCACGACGGCGAGAACCGCCAGCAGTCCTTCGGCCAGGTCCGCAACGCCTTCATCCGCGTCGTCAACCAGGCCGGTGGCGCCGAACTCGCCCGCTACGACCTGTCCGAGGACGCCTCGACCGAGACCGCGATGGTCTTCGGCGAGCTGTACCGCAACGGCGCGGAGTGGAAGTTCCGTGCCGTCGGCCAGGGGTACGCGGCCGGACTGGCGGGGATCGCCGCCGACTTCGGCGTAGGTGTCTGAGAACCGATAGGGGCCGGTAGAGGCCTGTAGGGGAGGGATCGCGTAGACCGGTCGACCTGGGCAAGGGGCGGTAGATCGGCCTGAGCAAGTCCGATGGGAGCGCGCTGAGTTCGGGTTCCGTACGGGTGGGGCGCGGCGCGTCCGGCGGGCCACCCCTCCCCGCAAGGGTTTCCTGGTCCGGCTGACCCGTCTCCGCGAAATCGACCTGGCTGCCACGGAGTTGCTCTTCGCCGGCCGTGAGCCGGTTGATGCGGTCTTCTTCCAGCGGTTGATCAGCGACGACGCTGGTCCTGTCCGGCGTCCGAACTCCGGGCGTCGGACCGGGCGTTGGGAACCGACCTTGACGGCCGGCGCTCGCACTCGCTCACTACACTTTTTCGATGAACAACATACGGTGCACCCAATGCGGTGCTGTGGGGCTGGAGCCGGGCTTCGTCGAGGACTCCGGGCAAGGTGCTCGCGGGTTCGCGCGGTGGATCGCAGGGCCCCTCCAGCGAGGTCCACTCGGCAATGCCAGGAGGATGGGCCGACCGCGTTGGCAGATCGACGCCTATCGGTGCCCCACCTGCGCACACCTGGAACTGTTCGCCGCCCAGCAGGACTAGCCGAGCGGTGTGCGAGTGATCACCAACAGTTAGTCACCCAGTCACCCAGTCACCCAGTCACCCAGCCGGCCAGTCGGATCCGCACGTTCCGATCTCGGTCGTCCCCCACGTCGTCAGGCGCGCCGTGAATCGTCCTCCTTGAGCGCCCTCGCCTCGCTCTTGAAGATCCGGGTCGCCTTGCCCGCCGAACGCGTCAGTTCCGGCAGCTTCTTGATCCCGAGGACGACCACGACGACGAGGAGGATTATGGCCAGTTCGCTCAAGCCGAACATCAGGTCTGCCTTCTTCCGGGAGGGGCAAGGCCGCTACGGCGTACCGGCCACACGCTTCAATCTACAGTGCTGTAGAAGCCTCCCCTGAGGGGTGATCGCTCAACCGGCCGGTGAGGAACTGGCCCGTGAGGAACCGGCCCGCCGCTGCCGATCCCTCACAGAGGCCCGCTGGTTCGCTCTCACCGTCTTCCATGGTCACGTTAGCCGGATGGCCTGGTCACACCCTGTCGGCGCTGGGAATCAAACGTGGCAACCGGACGCTTCAGGCTGTGTGAAGAAGATTGGATTTCTCTCCTTTGGCCACTGGTCGCCGAGTCCGCATTCCAAGACCCGGTCCGCTGCCGACTTCCTGCACCAGTCCATCGACCTGGCGGTCGCCGCCGAGGAACTCGGCGTGGACGGTGCGTACTTCCGCGTGCACCACTTCGCGCAGCAGGCGGGCAGCCCGTTCCCGCTGCTCTCGGCCATCGGCGCGCGGACCTCGAAGATCGAGATCGGCACCGGCGTGATCGACATGCGCTACGAGAACCCGCTGTACATGGCCGAGGACGCCGGCGCCGCCGACCTGATCTCCGGCGGTCGGTTGCAGCTCGGCATCAGCCGTGGGTCACCGGAGCAGGTGGTCGACGGCTGGCGTTACTTCGGTTACGCGCCTGCGGAGGGTGAGACCGGCGCGGACATGGCCCGCCAGCACGCCGAGGCTTTCCTGAAGGTGATCGAGGGCGAGGGCTTCGCGCAGCCGAGCCCGCGGCCGATGTTCCCCAACCCGCCGGGGCTGCTGCGCGTCGAGCCGTACTCCGAGGGGCTGCGCGAGCGGATCTGGTGGGGCTCCAGCTCGAACGCGACCGCCGTCTGGGCCGCGAAGCTGGGGATGAACCTGCAGAGTTCCACCCTGAAGGACGACGAGACCGGCGAGCCACTGCACGTCCAGCAGCGCAAGCAGATCGAGGCGTACCGCGAGGCGTACAAGGAGGCGGGCCACACGCGGGAGCCGCGAGTGTCCGTCAGCCGCAGCATCTTCGCCCTGACCAACGACATGGACCGGGCCTACTTCGGCAACGACCGCAACTCGCGGGACCAGGTCGGCATGATCGACGACACGACCAGGGCGATCTTCGGACGCTCGTACGCCGCCGAACCGGACGTACTGGTGAAGCAACTCCAGGAGGACGAGGCCATCCAGGCCGCGGACACCCTGCTGCTGACCGTTCCGAACCAGCTCGGGGTCGACTACAACGCCCATGTGCTGGAGAGCATCCTGACCCAGGTGGCACCGGAGCTGGGCTGGCGCTGAGTGTGCGGCCGCCCCGCATGCGGGGCGGCTCGGCACCGGGGTGGTCAGGGAGCCACCTTCTTTTCCGGACGTCTGGTCAGGTTCGGCTGCCGGCCGGGTGCGCGAGATCGCTCGGGCACGGCTGAGTCTCCCGCGCCTTGCGCAGGCGCAGGGCCGCGCGCTGAGTGGGGCTGTAGGAACCGGGCGCGGCGGAGCAGAGGGCGTCGTACCAGTGGGCGGGGGAGAGGCGGAGGGCCAGGGTGTCCTGGTCGCTCGCGAGGCGCAGGGTGTCGCCGTCCAGGTGCCAGGCGCTCAGCGTGGAGGAAGGGCGTGCGACGCGGCCCAGGAGCGTGCCGCTGCGGGGCGAGAACAGTGCGAGGTCCCCAGTCAGCTCGGCGATCAGGTTCCCGTCCCCTGCCACGCCCAACAGGCTGCTCACGTCCTCAAGAGGACGGGTGTGTCCAGTGCTGCGCTCCTCGTCCACCTGCCACCACTCCACCCGGCGGTCCTGGCCACGGGCGGCGAGCCGGTCACCGTCGGGGGTGAAGACCGTGAGCCGGTCCAGGCCGTCCGAGGCGTAGGCGAGTCGGGCGCCTTCCAGCCGGGACATACGGGTGCCCCTCCTCACGTCCCACACCTCGATCCGGCCGTGCTTGCCCCACTCCTGCGTGACCACAGCGACCTGGTCCGGGTGGCCCGGCCGTGGCGTGAGCTGCCCGCCCCAGGCGTTGTGGTCCGGCTGCCGCGCGGGAGGCTCGACGGGGACCGGGCCGCCGCTCTGGAGACCGGTGTGCGGATCGAGCCGGACCAGTGTGCCGTTGAGGCAGAGCAGGACGATCTCTCCGTCGGCCGTCCGGACGACGTCCTCCGGCGTGTTCCAGTCCGGGCCGCCTGGACGGCCGCAGTTCCATGTGACGCGCACGGGGGAGCTCAGCGTGTCCACGTCGTACAGGAGCGCGTAGGTCATGTTTCCGGACCAGAGGAGCAGCGTGTCCATGCCGTCCCGGGTGGCCCAGAGCAGACGCAGGGGGTAGTTCAGCTGCCTGGTGAGGGCGGGCAGACGCGTGCCGCGGAGCCGGGCACCCGGCCCCAGCACCTCGAGCCTGCCCTGCTGCACCCTCGCGCTGCGCGAGCCGTCCGGGGCCAGGGCGAAGGCGGTGCCCCAGGGGGAGGAGGTGCTTCGGATGGGCGGGGGCACCCGTACCGGGCGCACCCGGATCAGGGAGTCGCCCACGGCGGTGAGCACGGTGCGTGGTCCGTCGTTCTCCCCGACCACCGCGATGTCGAGGGCGGGGTTCCCGCCCGGCAGCGTGGCCGCCCAGTAACGGTGGCCGCCCCGCGGGTCGAGGAACGTGACGCGTCGGTACTCCCCGCCCGGCGCCGAGACGGTGGAGCGCTCGTCGTACAGGTGCGTGCCAGTCAGATCCGGTTGGCCAAAGGATCCGTCGAGCGTGCCGCTCGGCTGGTTCGCCCCGAGGGCCAAGGTGTACCAGCGGCGGATGCCGCCCTCCGTGCTCAACCAGACGCCGTGCCCCCGACTCGCGGGAATCTCTTGGGCGCTCCGCCGCACCGGTCCGTACACCTGGCGCATCCGCTCGCCGGAGCGCACGGCGTGGACGTCGAGGTAACTGTCGAAGCGCGGGTTCTCTCCGCCACCCACCTTGCGGGTGGTGGCGACGGCGATCCGGTCGCCCTTCCCCAGCAGCCAGGCCTGGCTCGGCTTGTACCTGGCGACCGATCGCTGGGACGCGGGAAGGCGTTGACCGGTCCTCGGGTCCCACAGCCGCACCAGCGCGTGCCGGCCGGCGTCCTCGGGGACCGGATTCTGGAAGGCGTGGAAATGCAGCAGGCGACTGCCGTCGTCGGAGAAGTCCACCGACGGCCCGTACACGTCGCCGCGGCCGGCCAGGGCTCCCGACAGGATGCGCGGGCGAGGGACATGGTCGGTCAGGTTCCAGAGCAGGACCCTCCCGTCCGTCGTGGCCAGCGCGTAGCGTCGGCCGTCGTCGCTCAACGCGTCCTGGAAGCCGCCCGGCGCAAGGCCCGTGGGGAATTCCCGCAGCCGCAGTGCCCGTGGTCTTCCGCCCAGGGCGCCTGTCACGACAGTCGCCTCCGAAGCGGTCCCGCCGGCCGGCTGGGACACCACCACCAGAGTTCCGCCGTCCGGTGTCGCTCGCGTCGTCCGGGCAGCGCCGCGCCACAGTCCGCTGTACGAGGCGGTGGTGTCCTGCGCCCGGACGTACTGCTGGAACAACACCCGCTGGGCCTGGGGCGTGTGCCGCGCGGACCACGCGCCCGCCGCGTAGCGGAACGCGCCGTCCGGTGACTGCTCGGCCACCTCTCCGGCGAGTTCACCCAGTTCGGCGGAAGCGGCGGTCCGCAGTTCCGCCAGATCCCGTTGGTGGGCACCGTACAAGTTCACCGCGAGGATCGAAGCCAGCACCGCCAGTACGGTGACCAGGCCCGTCACGCCCCACAGACGCCGTAGTCCGCGTCGCTGCCGTCGCCGGCCCGCCTCCAGGTAGGCCTTTTCCTCCGCGGTGAGGTCTTCGGCGCGACCCGCCAGCCACTCCAGTCCCTGGGCCAGCCGCACCCCGTGCGGCAGCAGCCCGGCCGGCCGCCCGCGTGCCTCCCATTCGGCCGCGTCCCGCGCCGTGCGCTCCTGCCACTCACGGAACCCGGCGCCGTCCCGCAACCAGCCGGCGAGCCGCGGCCACTCCCGCAGCAGTGCCTCGTGTACGACGTGCACGGTGCCGCCCGGATCCCCGGGACCCGCCGCCTCCACGACGTCCCAGACGAGGAGGCGGTGCCCGGCCAGCCTGCGCGCCAACTCCGCCTGTTGGCTGGGTAGTTGACCTGTCGCTACCGCTCGTCGGGTGAAGCCGCCCTGGCCGTCCGGACGGGCCAGCCGCTGGAAGAGCCGACGGGCGACCGCCTCCCGCACTCCGCTCTGGGCAAGGCACTCGGTCAGCTCCTTGTCGGCGTACGCGGCCAGCGCCCCGCCGACCCCGCCGATCTCCTCGTACGCGGCGTGCGTCAGCGTGTGGGCCTTGCGCCGGTCCCACAGCTCGGTGAGCGTGAACTGCAGCAGGGGCAGACAGCCCGGTTCGTCGACGGCGTCGCGGACGAGGCGCGCGCTCAGGCCGCTCTGCATACGCAGCCCAGGGACGGCCCTGACCGGTTCGTCGACGGCGAGGGCGAGCGCGTCGGCCGTCATCGGGGCGAGGAACATGACCGCGCGGCCCAGCGATGCCGAGGTGTCGGCCGCGGTGAGGGCCTCCAGAGTGGCGGGCTGCGCGGTCAGGGCGACCCGCAGGCCGCCGCCCTGTGCCGGGTCGGGAGCGGCCGCCAGCGCCGACAGCACCCGGAAGGCCCGCAACGCTCCTGCCGGCGCGGCGGCCACGTACTCCTCGAACTGGTCCAGGAGGAGTACGGCACCGCGCGGCCCGAGTTCGTCGGAGAGCCGGCCCCGCAGGGCGATGCGGGCGCTCTCCGGCCCGGCGCACGCCTCGCGCACCGCGGCCTGGCGTTCATGGCGGGCCGCGGTGTCCGGCACGGCCGCGTGCCAGGCAGCGGCGACGGCCTCACCGACCCAGGCGTCGGCGTGCCCGAGCTCGGCGGTGTCCGGATCGGCGGCGGCCCGGGGCACCCGCAGCGCCGACGGCGTTTCCCTGCGCCGCAGTTCGGCCAGCAGACCGGCCCTGAGCAGGGACGACTTCCCGCTGCCCGAAGGTCCCACGAGGACCGTGACCGGACGCGAACCCAGCGTCTCCGCCAGCGCCCGCGCCTCCGCCCTACGGCCGTGGAAGTACCGGGCGTCCCGCTCCTCGAACCGGTTCAGGCCGCGGAACGGGCACTCCAGTCGCGCCTCCGTCCCGATCAGCCGGTCCGCGGCAATCAGATAGGCGGTGCCACTGAGGCCGTACCGTCCGCGCGTGACGAGCATTCCGACCACGGCGTGCCGTCGTACGTCCCACACGGCGGCCCCGCTGAACCCCTGCGCGATCGGCACCCCGTGGGCGGCGAGGTCGAGCTGGAGCCGGTCGGCCCGCTGGCGGCCCCGCAGCACTCCGGTGGCGTTCACCCCGCGCGGTGCGTCCAAGGGGAAGCCGAAGGAGCGGATCTCGCCGCCCCATTCCGCCTCCGGTCCGTCGCTCGCACCGTCCGTGAACGGCAGCGGTTCCGTGCCGTCCACCGCGGTGGACAGGCGCAGTACCGCGATGTCGTCCTCCGGCCGCCAGGACTCCACCTCGGCTGTGACCCGAGCACCCGCGTCGGCCCCGGCGAGCAGGGGGAAGTCCACAGCGATCGGGCGCCCGGGGCGAGAACCGTCGGGCTCCTGGACGACGTGGGCGCAGGTGCACACCAGCCGTTCGCCGATGAGGAAACCCGCTCCCGCGACCGCTCCGTCCGGGCCGAACACCCTGGCCGCGCCCCGCTCGTAGCGGGCCTGCGGCGGCAGACCGTCAGACGGCACCGGATCCGTCCCGCCCATCCGTGGGCTCCCACTCCACCCCCACGGTGAAGTGGGCCTCGGCGGCCGTTCTGGCGATCACCACGCCGGCCTCGGCGGTCACCTTCACCCCGAACTCCAACGTGATCCGGTCGGGGCGGCGCGGCATCGTGCGCAGCGAGTCGACGATGTCCTGGACTGCCGGGCGCACCCGGTTCACCGCGTCGCGCAAGGTGTCGGCGGCGTTCCCCAGAGTCTCCGCGGGCCGCGGCCGACCGATGGGCTCGTACGCGTCGTCGGCCGCCGGGCGGGGAGGGACGGGCGCCGCCGTCTCCACCCGCAGCAATGAGCCGTCGCCGAGTTCGAATGTGGTGATGCTTGCCATGGAGCGTTGGGCCTGCCCTGTGATGTGACGGAAAGCGGAAAGGAGTTGGTAAGTCGCCCTGGTCAACGAGCCGTCCGCGACGCGGAGTCGGCGGTGACCGAAAGAGACGGACAGCCGACCTTTTCTGACACGTCGGTGAACCTTCGCCGTGGCGATCGCTGGGGGGAGGGGTATGAAAGGAGTGTGCGAGGGGCTCAGCGTGCTTGATCCCGACCGTTGACCGGTGAAGATGCGTACAGGGGACTCGCGGAGGCCGTTCAGCTTCGTCCTCGTCCCCGGAGGATGTCGGCGACCTGTTCGGCGAGCATGGTCACCGGCGAGGTGATGGATGCCGCCGCCGGTTCGCGAACTCCGGTTTGTGCAGGGTGCGTTGTGCGGCGCGCACGCCGTGCACCAGCGTGGCCGGGTCGCCCCCGTTTCGTCCGAGAGGTAGCGGGGTGAGCCAAAGCTGTCGACGGCCGAGTACGACACAGCTTGGCTACCCGCGAGTTGGGCAAGAAGGGGGCCGGCTACCGGCCGCGGAAGCCACAACTTCAGCGCGTGGGCGACTGGTTCTGGTCGATCGCGGAGCAGACACGCTCCCCGAAGACGGTCAACTGGCGCTGCTGGCTGGCAACTGAGTCGAGCTGTACGTCGATCTTCTCGGCTTCGACATCAGCGGCGACCCCCTGCTGTTCATGGGAATCACAGTGAACCTGTTCCGCCCGGACACCAGCATCCTGCCCGCCACGTCCGCCAGTTCCGCACTCGCCGACACCGGGACCTCGCCGACGACCGCCACGCCCGCGCCCAGGAGGCCGCACAGCAGGCAGGCCGCGCACTGGCAACTCCCCGACGTGGCAAGGGCGGTGTGCCATCCGACCCAGGCAGGTCGAGTGCCACACCGCCCCTCTTCGCGTCCCCCGTTATCTTCTTGGCGGTCCTGCAAGAGGGCCGCTGGCCTCCGGGCCCGGCATGACTGTTCCCCCCTGTCGAACAGATGACCTGGGGGGTGGTGTCACCGGGCCCGGGAGGTGCCGTCGGAGACGCTGATCAGAGGCCCGGCCACCACCCGGTCCGGCGCAATGCCGGACAGCTCGCGGGCGACAGGTCTGCATAACGTGGATGCGCGCGTACGACACCACCGCCGAGGCCGGCCCGTTCGACTCCCCTGGAAGGCGCGATGTTCGACACCGAAGACGTGGGCGTGTTCCTCGGCCTGGACGTCGGCAAGAGTGCTCACCACGGCCACGGACTCACCCCGACCGGGAAGAAGGTCCTCGACAAGCAGCTGCCCAACAGCGAGCCGCAACTGCGGGCCGTCTTCGACAAGCTGACCGCGAAGTTCGGCACCGTGCTGGTGATCGTGGACCAGCCCGCCTCCATCGGCGCCCTCCCGCTCGCGGTCGCCCGGGACGCAGGCTGCAAGGTCGCCTACCTGCCCGGACTCGCGATGCGGCGGATCGCCGACCTGTATCCGGGCGAGGCGAAGACCGACGCCAAGGACGCCGCAGTGATCGCCGACGCGGCCCGGACGATGCCGCACACCCTCCGCTCGCTGGAACTGACCGACGAGATCACCGCCGAACTGACCGTCCTGACCGGCTTCGACCAGGACCTCGCGGCCGAGGCCACCCGCACCTCCAACCGGATCCGCGGCCTGCTCACCCAGTTCCACCCCAGCCTGGAGCGCGTCCTCGGGCCCCGCCTGGACCACCCGGCCGTGACCTGGCTGCTGGAACGCCACGGATCTCCGGCCGCCCTGCGAAAAGCCGGACGCCGCAAGCTGGTCGAGGTGATCCGGCCCAAGGCCCCGCGCATGGCCACCCGGTTGATCGACGACGTCTTCGACGCGCTCGACGAGCAGACCGTCGTCGTCCCCGGGACCGGCACCCTCGACGTCGTGATCCCGTCCCTGGCCCGCTCCCTCGCGGCCGTCCATGAACAGCGCCGGGCCCTGGAAACCCAGATCAAAGCCCTGCTGGAGGACCACCCTCTTTCCAAGGTCCTGACCTCGATGCCGGGGGTCGCGGTCAGGACCGCCGCAGTACTGCTGGTCACCGTCGGCGACGGCACCAGCTTCCCCACCGCCGCCCACCTCGCCTCCTACGCCGGCCTCGCCCCGACCACCAAGTCATCGGGAACCTCCATCCACGGCGAACACGCCCCCAGAGGCGGCAACCGGCAACTCAAACGCGCGATGTTCCTCTCCGCGTTCGCCGCCCTGCATGACCCCGCCTCCCGCACCTACTACGACCGCTGCCGAGCCCGCGGAAAGACACACACGCAGGCACTTCTCCGCCTCGCCCGACAGCGGATCAGCGTGCTCTTCGCGATGCTCCGCGACGGCACTTTCTACGAACCCCGCCACCCTCATACGACGGCTACATGAACCAGCCCACAGGCAGGTTGATTCAGATCAACACCTTGTGCCGTCTGTCCACGCCGAGATATCTGCGGCACCCCGACGGACAGCTTCTTCCGGGTCCAGGGCGAGCTTTCCGCAGGCCGCTGCGACGTCCGGTCCCGCAAGCGCGTCATATATACCGGTCTGCAGCCAGTCGGCCTGGTTGTCGTCAGCCTCTGCAACCGCGAAAGCGATGAGCCTTATGGCGCCCACCGTCCCCACCCGGGCCAGGGCCTCTGCCGTCTGTCGAGCCACCGCCGTGTCCTCGACGTCGAGAAGCAGCCCCACCAGCGCTTCGGCAGCCTCAGGGACATCAGTGAAGGAAGCAAGGCCACGCCCGGCACGAACACGTTGCGTCCACGAAAGAGACGACGCCTCAGCCAAGGCCGCCTCCAACCCACCCATCATCTCTGGCACGACCAGACAGTCTCATGCCCCACGGAGAAGATCGAACCCCGGGCCGATGCTGCCCACACCCTTGACGAAGAACATAGAGGCACCCCCCCGGTGATCCGGCGCATCGTCGGGCCGGGCAGAAGCTCGCTTGACGTGAAGTGCTGGGAGCGGAACCGCAGTTCAGGAGCTCAAATGCTCGTGCCGCATCTTCCACTCACCCTCCCGCTTCACGAGCACGTTCGTGCCCCGTCCCTGTCCGGAGCGAGGCCGGCCGTCGACCACCCCTGTCCAGGAGAAGCGATACCGGCACACGGCGTGGTCGGCGGCCAGGACAACCCACTCAAGATCCTGGATTTCGTACACCTCGTCGTGGATGGTCGCGAAGGTCCGCTCGATTGCTCCCGTGATCTCGCCCAGGCCCCGATGGGAACCGTCGGAGAACCAATAGACGGCATCCGAATCGATCAACGGCCTTACGCTATCGATGTCGTGACTGTTGGTGGCCTGCTCGTAGCGCGTCATGAACGCTGTGAGTTCGGCAGCGAGATCTGACATGGGGACGGCCCTCTCCAGTGTGTTTTGATGGCGATGTGAGTCAGCATGTGGCCTGGTCCGACTGCCGCCCGGGCTCTGATCACTCCACTCACTCCACACAACGCTCGTTCCTGATCAACCGGCCACTGTCGACGATTCCTGGCACGGTGTGGACGCCGAACTGTCGGTCAGGGGCAGTCCCTTTGGTGTTGCTGGGGCACGGTGGCAGCGGCCACCGCCACAGCGACCGAATCCTGTCGATGGCCGACCGGATCACATCGTCCGGCTGTGCGGCCGTAGCGATCGACGGTCCGTTCCACGGCGAGCGGGTGGCATCACCTCTCACACCGCCGGAGTACCAGAGCCGGATGGCCGCCGAGGGTATCGGCCGGGTGCTGGACCGCATGGCTGACGACTGGGTCGCCGCTCGCGATCTCCTGGTGGACGTCGGAACAGCCGATCCGGCACGTCAGGCGTACTTCGGGTTGTCCATGGGCACTCGCTTCGGCCTCGCTGCCGCACGCGCCCTCGGGCCGGGGCTGAAGTGCGCGGTGTTCGGAAAGTTCGGCACGCAATCAACTCCCCGTATCAATCCGGGACTTCACTCACCGCACCGCGTCCTGAACGACGCCTCCGCCGTCACCGCGCCCGTCCTCTTCCACCTGCAGTGGGACGACGAGATCTTCCCGCGTCCGGGGCAACTCCAGCTGTTTGACGCCTTCGTGAGCCCCGACAAGGAACTGCTCGGTTTCGCGGGAGGTCACCGGACCACCCCGGAACATGCCCCGGCCAAGTGGCACGGTTTCATCACCCGCCACATCGCGTGAACCGACGGCCCGACACCACTCGCGCTCACTCACCCACTCACCCATCCACTCAACCTCCCCTCACCCGCCCACCACCTCACCCCGAACCCGCGACCCAGGAACGCCCGAGCCCACCCATGACGTATCTTTGGCCTAGGACAAACTTTGGCATAGGACGAAACCCTCTGTTCGAGCGGAGCTGATCACGTGGGCATCAAGGGCACCACCGCGGCCGAGATCGCGGGCAGTGTGCGGGACCAGGTCACCTCGGGCGAGTTGGCGCCGCGGGCGAGCCTGCCCCCGGTGCGGGTGCTCGCGGCCGAGCTGGGGGTCAACCGGAATACGGTTGCCCTCGCCTACCGGCGGCTCGTCCAGGCGGGGGTGGCCGAGACGCGGGGGCGTGGCGGCACGGTGGTCGCGGCGGTGCCGCAGCTCGCGCGGGAAGGCGTCGGGGCCGGTGTCGGGGGCGACTGTGTCGACCTGGCCAGTGGCAATCCGGACCCGATGCTGTTGCCCGACATCCTGGGCGCGGCCCGGAGCGGGGAGTACAGCCCGCCGCTGTACGGCATGCCCGCCATCGACCCGGGGCTGGACGCATGGGCCCGCGCCGATTTCGCCGAGGACATCGATCAGCCGTTCCGCACGCTGGTGACGCACGGAGCCGTGGACGCCACCGAGCGGCTGCTGAACGCCCACCTCACCCGGGGGGATCTGGTCGCGATCGAGGACCCCTGTTTCCTGGCGAGCATCGGAACCCTGCGACTGAGCGGCTACCGCTCCGCGCCCGTCGCGGTCGACGGCGCCGGTATGCGCCCCGACGCGCTGCGGGCCGCCCTGGAAGCCGGTGCCCGCGCGGTCGTCTGCACGCCCCGCGCCCACAACCCGACCGGCGCGAGCATCACCGAGGAACGGGCGGCCGACCTGCGGGCCGTCCTCGCGAAGCACCCCCAGGTGCTCGTGATCGAGGACGACCACTTCTCGGCGGTCTCGGCGCGGCCGTACCACCGGGTCACCCCACCGGGCAGTACCCGCTGGGCGTTGGTGCGGTCCGTGTCCAAGTTCCTCGGGCCGGATCTGCGTCTGGCTCTCGTCGCCGCCGACGCGGAGACCACCGCGCGGTTGGAGGCGCGGTTGAGCGCGGGCACCACGTGGGTCAGCCGGCTGCTGCAACACATCGCCCGCGAACTCCTGTTGGATCCCCGGGTCCACGAACTCCACGAACGGGCCCGCGAGTTCTACGCCCGGCGCAGCGGCCTGCTCGTCGAGCGACTCCGCGCCCAGGGCATCGAAGTCCCTTACCAGCCCGACGGGTTGAACGTATGGGTCGAACTCGACGTCGACGCACGGGCCGCGGTCGCCGCCCTGGCGCAGCGGGGTTGGGCGGTGCGGCCGGGTCATCTCTTCGCGCCGGATCCAACCGCCCACCAAGGCGCGATCCGGGTCACCGCCTCCACGGTCACCGAGCCGCAGGCCGAGGCCTTCGCCGCCGAACTCGCGGCGGTCGTAGCGGAGTTGCGCTCCGCGACCACCTGACCATCACGGATTCCCCACCCCATCTCACCCCTCCACTGCCCCCGGCCTTTCCCCGTGCTTGTCCCACTCACTCAAGGAGCCATCATGTTCCGCGGCCTGAGCGCCTTCCCCCTCACACCCACCAGCGAGCAGGGCATCGACGAAGCGGCGTACGAGGCGCTCGTCGCCCGCCTCGCCGCCGCCGGTGTGGACTCGATCGGCGCGCTCGGCTCCACCGGCGGCTACGCCTACCTCACCCGGGGGCAGCGTGCCCAGGCCGCGAAGATCGCGGTGGAGGCCGCCGACGGGGTGCCCGTCATCGTCGGGATCGGCGCGCTGCGTACCTCACACGTGCTGGAGCTGGCCGAGGACGCCCAGAAGGCGGGTGCCTCCGGAGTGCTGCTCGCCCCGATGACGTATCAACTGCTCACCGAGGACGAGGTGTTCGGCCTGTACGAGGACGTCACACGCGAGCTCTCCGTGCCGCTGTGCGTCTACGACAACCCGGGCACCACGCACGTGCAGTTCACCGACGAACTGCACGGCCGTATCGCACAGTTGCCGAACGTCGGCTCGATCAAGATCCCCGGTGTGCCCGAGGACCCGCGCGAGGCTCGACTCCGCGTCGACGCGCTGCGCGCGCTGATCCCCGACACCGTCACCATCGGGGTGAGCGGCGACTGGACGGCCGCCCGTGGCCTGAACTCCGGTTGCGACGCCTGGTATTCGGTCATCGGCGGCACCTTCCCGCGGACCGCCCTCGCCCTCACCCGCGCCGCCCAGGCCGGCCACGCGGAGCAGGCGGCGGAACTGTCCGAAGGACTCGAACCGCTGTGGGCCCTCTTCCGCCGCCACGGCAGCCTGCGCGTCATCTCAGCCGCCGCCTCCCACCTCGGCCTGACGGAGGAACCGAACCTGCCGCGTCCCCTGCGCGGGCTGGACGAGACCGCCCGCCGGGAGGTCGTCACCGTACTGGACTCCCTCACGCTCACCTCCTGAGCACGAACCACCATGGGTGAGCAGCACATAGCAAGCACGCGGAGGGTGTGGGAAGCTCCGCCTTCGCCCGGCAAGGGAGGCAAGGGAGGCAAGGGCGACCGGGGCGACCAGGGCGACCGGGGTGGCAACGGCCTGGCGCGCTACGTCGTCGCCGCGGCCCTCGCCCGTACGGCCGACGGTGGAGCCGTGGTCGCCGTCGTTCTGCTCGTCACCTCATCGGGTGGCTCCGGGGCGCTCGCGGGTGTGCTCGGCGCCTGCATCACCGCCCCGCACCTGCTCGGCCCCTTCGTGGCGCGGCCGTTGGACCTGGCCCGCGACGGCCGGAAGGTCATCGCGGCGGCCTGCCTGCTGTACGCCACCGCGCTGACCGCGGGAGTTCTGACGTACGGTCACGCGCCCGCCGTAGTCACCGGGTTGCTGCTGGCCGCGGCCGGCACCTGCGGGCCGCTGCTGACCGGCGGTATCAGCAGCCGACTGCCCGCCATCGTCGGACCGCGACCGCGACTGCGCGCGCAGCGGCGGGCCCAGGGCTGGGACGTGGCCACCTACGGCATCGGGGGCACCGTCGGCCCGTCGCTGGTGGCCGCGCTGTCGGGTTGGGTCTCGCCGACCGCGGCGGCTCTCGCCCTCGCGGTGGGAGCGGCCGCGGCAGCGGGCGGCGTCCTGCTCCTGCCGTTTGCCGAGCCGTCCCACGGCGGTGACAGGTCGGCGATCCTCAAGCCGGCAGCGACCCTCGCGCTGATCGCCCGCACCGGCCCGCTGCGGCGCACCGTCTACCTGACGATGATCGTCGCCCTGAGTCTCGCGGCCCTGCCGATCACCGCGGTCCACATGACGAAGATCCTCGGCGTCGAACCGGCCACCGCGGCCGTACTGACCGCCGCGTACGGCCTCGGCAATCTCACCGGGTCCATAGCCGTCATGGTCTTCCCGCTCACCGGGGATCCGGACCGGCTGATGCGCCGCCTCGCCCTGGGCGTCGTCGCCGGCCTCCTCACCGTCACCGTGAGCCCCGCCTTCACGGTGACCGTCTCGGCCTACGCGCTCACCGGCATCCTCAACGCCTTCTTCTTCGCCTCCACGCTCGCTGCCCGCACGGAGTACGCACCGCGCGGGGCGCGCGGCCAGGTCTTCATCTGGGTCGCGGCACTGAAGATCACGTCCGGCTCCGCCGGCACGGCGCTGGCCGGTTCCCTGACGGGGGTGACCATCGAACTGCCGCTCGTCCTCGGCGTGTTGGCGGTTTCCGCGGCTGTCGTCGCCGCGACCGTCGAGACGCGTTTCGGGAGAGCCGACGAGAAGCACCCGTGACGCTGACCGCGCCATCTGCACACGCCCTTGAATGAACGCCCTTGAGTGACGAACCGAAACACAGCCTGGTCCCGGCGAGACGCCCATGCGAGCCGACATGCGCCGATACGAACCGACACGAGCTGACACAGCGTGTTTCCGGAACGGCAACTCCGCCATGTCCGCAGGTGATCTAGCCTGGCGCGATGCGCACCACCACTTCGCTGCTCCCGGCCTTTCGGCCCCAAGTCCAAGAGCGCCTCTACGACTTCTACGAGGAGCTGCGGAACACCGACGAGCTCTTCTGGGACCGGCACCTGAGCGCATGGATCGCGACCGGGCACGGGGTGGTCAGCGGCGCCACGGGCAACCCGGCATTGTCCTCGGTGCGTTATCCCGACATCGAGGCCGTGTCCGAGGAACTGCGGCCGCTGGCCCGGGTCTTGAGCCGGCAGATGCTCTACAACGACGCCCCGGACCACTCCCGGCTGCGGGGCCCGATCAGTAAAGCCTTCTCCCCACGGGCAGTTGAGACACTCCGCGCCCGGATCGCCGACGCCGTCGACCGGATCATCGACGAGGCGGCGCCGGCCGGGCGGATGGACATCGTCGCGGACCTCGCGCGCCCGCTGCCGCTGACCATCATCTGCGACCTCCTCGACGTACCGCAGGAGGACCGTGCCGCCCTCACGGCCTGGTCCGAGCCGATCGCCGAAGCCATCGGCAACTCCCGCCTCGACGCCGACCGCAACCGCGAGGCCTCGCAGAGCATGGCGGACATGCTCGCCTACTTCCGCGAGCTTCTCACCGGCCCGGACACCCCGCCGTCCCCGAACAGCCTGCGCGCCCTGGTGACTGCACAGGCCGAGAACATCGGCCAGGACCCCGACGAACTCCTCGCCAACTGCGCCCTGTTGCTGATCGCCGGCCACGAGACCACCACCCACTTCATCGGCAACGCCACCCTCGCCCTCCTCCTCCACCCGCACGCTGCCGAGCAACTGCGCAAGCGGCCGGATCTGTTGCCCGCCGCGGTCGAGGAACTCCTGCGCTATGACGCCCCGGTACAACTGATGCTGCGCCGGGCCCGGCACGACCTGGACCTGGCCGGCCGCAGCATCGCCGAAGGGCAGACAGTTCTGCTGGTGTGCGGCGCCGCCAACCGGGATCCGGCGGTGTTCCCCGATCCCCACATGTTGGATTTCGAGCGGCCCGGCGGACGGCACATGGCGTTCGGACACGGCCCGCACTTCTGCCTCGGCGCGGCGCTGGCCCGGCTGGAAGGCACGATCGTCCTGGAGGCTCTCCTCACCCGCCTCCCCGACCTGCGTCTCGACGGCACCGAGCCCCCGAAGTGGCAGCGCAGCCTCAACTTCCGTGGCCTGACCCGCCTGGACGTCGCTTTCACCCCACCGTCGGACGAGGCCAGCGGTATGCGCCCCGCGCCGACCGACCGTTCACCGAGCGCCCTCGACGACACGGCCCACGCAGGCGAGTGCCCCTTCCGCCCGGAGCCGGGAGACGCCCAGGGCGCGTGACGTGACCGAGCGCTCCGCCCTTGTCACCCGCGACGATGGCCTGGGCGCGGTCGGCGAGTTGGACCGGCGAGAACCTGGCGCCTGTCTTCGGAAAGACGACAGCTCCTGAGGCCTGGTCAGTCGGCAGCACCGACGTCCCCGCGGAAGGCCCCAGCCACCACAGGGACCAGCTGCCGCTCGATCTGCTCGGCGGACATGGTGGCCAGTTCGGTGCCGATGGGTGCCAGGGCGAGCCAGTTGAGCAGGCCGGCCGCACAGCGCGTACGGAAGATCAGTTCCTGCTCGTCGACTCCGGGAATGTGGGGCGTCAGCACCCGGAGGACGTCCAGGCGGCTCTGGACGAACTTGCCGGTCAGCCGCTCCCAGCCCTGGGGCGGATCGATGCCGACGCGCGCCACGGTCCGCATCACGGCCAGGTCCTGTCCGCCGGCCGCGAGCGCGCGCACCATCGGCCCGGCGAACGCCGCCGCCACCTCCCGGAGTGTCGGAGCGGAGCCAAGGGAATCGATGGCCTGCATCTGCGCGTCCAGATACCGCTCCAACGCGTGCTCGATCGCCGAGTCGCACAGCGCCTTCAGCGAGCCGAAGTGGTAACTCACCGCTGCGACGTTGGCTCCGGCGCGCTCTGTGATCTCGCGGAGTGTCAAGCCGTCCTGGCCTCGCTGCGCGAGCAGTTCCAGGGCGGCAGCCTGTAGACCGTCCCGCGTGCGCTGACCGGCCTCTCGGCGCAGGTCCGTTTTCTCCACCCTGGTCATGGCATGTACTCAAGCAGTTGTTTGAGTACGCCGTCAAACGGCCGCTGCGTGCCCCGCCGGCCATGCGAGCAGACAATTCAAACGGTGGCTTGACAGGTTGCGGCGCCGTTCATAAAGTCAAGCGAGCGTTTGATTTACTAAGAGCGCTCGAGAGGCCGAGCCGTTGTGACGGATCCCGGATCCCGAGGGCATACCTGGAGGAATACGTCATGAAGCTGATCAGCTGGAAGTCGATCACCGCCGCGGCCGCCGTAGCTGTCGTGGGTGGTCTTTCCATCGCCGCCGTGCCGTCACAGGCGGCGAGCCCCGCCCATGACAAGGCGGCGGCCCACAGCGGTACGGCGGCTCCGACCCTGACCGCACGCCAACTGGCGAAGCTGCCGCTCACCGACCGCCACCTGACCAAGCACGAGAAGGCCAACCTCGCGGTCGTCCTGCGCGACTACTACGTGGCGGAGGGCAGTCACATCGACGTCCCGACGTTCGTCAACAGCTTCACCAAGGACGGCGTCTTCAACGACATGGTCGCCGGCCAGGCATACCGCGGTGAGGCGCTCGGCAGCGTCCTGCCCTACATGAAGGGCCTCTTCTCCGACGTCCACCGTGACCTCAAGCGCATCACCGTGAACGGCGACACCATCAGCATCGAGCTGTCGATCCAGGGCACGTTCGACGGTCAACTCCCGGCGCCGACGGGCGGCTTCGTCAAGGGGAACGGCCACAAGGTCGACGCGCCGACCGCCGACTTCTGGTACCTGAAGAACGGCAAGGTCACGACGTTCAACTGCTTCGTCGGGTACTCGAAGATGTACTCCGACATGGGCGTGAACTTCGACTGGGCCTCGGCGGTCAACAAGCACTGAGGCGTTCTCCGACGGGTGATGCGTGGCCGAGGGCATCGGATACGACAGCGTCCGGGTGTACGAGCGCGCCCTGTTCCCCGACCCCCGGACCCAGCCGCTGTACGGCGTTCCCGGCCTGCCCTGGCCCGACGCGTACCGGGGCGTGGCCTAGCCGCTGGTCACCCTGACCCTCGCGGCGGCGGTCACCGAACGGGTCGAACTGGGCACCGCCGTGCTGGTGGCCCCGCTGCACATCCCCTTCCAACTCGCCAAGTCCCTGGCCACGTTGGACGCGGCCAGCGGCGGCCGGGTGGTCGCGGGCCTCGGCAGCGGCTGGTCCCTCGACGAGTACGCGGCCGCCGGGGTCCGCCCGTTCGAGGAGCGCGGCAAGGTCATGGACGAGGTGTTCGAGGTGTGCCGGGCGGTGTGGGGCCCGGACCCGGTGGTCTACGAGGACGGCCGGATCACGAGGATCACCCGGGCCGTGGTCTGACCGAAGCTGGCCCGGCCGATCCCGATCCTGGTCCCCGCCAACACCCCACGGGCCATGCGCCGGCTCGTCGACCACACCGACGGCTGGCTGCCGTACGCCGACGGCCCCGCCCAAGTGGCCGACAGCTGGCGTCAGTTGCGGGACCTGGCCGCCGAGCGCGGCCGCACCCGGCCGCTGCGGACGGGGTCGTACGAGTGAACCCGGACTACACCGCCAAGCGGCACGCGGGCCCGGACCGCCCCCCTTCCAGGGTGACGTCTAACAGATCGTCACCGATCTGATGGCCTACGCCGAGATCGGCCTCGACGAGTTCCTGGTCGACCTCTCGTGGGCCGCGCGGGACGCGCAGGAACTGAAGGACGTGGCCGCCGAGGTGTATTCGACGGCTCGTGCGGCTGGGTTCTGACGTCGGCGCGCGGTGCGGGTACGCCTGGCAGAAAACAGGAGACAGAACCCGGCCCGCGTCGCCCGCCCCCGGCCTTTCCCGCCCGTCCGAAGAGCCACCGTCCGCCCGGCCGGGTGCAGTTCAGGGCCCTCACGGGTGATCCTCTACGGGAGCCGTCACGAGTCCGGGTGTGATGGCTCCATGACCGACCCCGCCGTACCCGCCTCGGACGCGTCCGACCGATCCCAGGTGCCGCAGACGCCGCCACCCGAGTACCTTCCCGAGCCGCTCTCCTACCGGCTCAAGCGCCGGCTGCTCGGGCCGCCGTTGGTCACCGGGCGCATCCAGGGGGAGAAGCTCGACAACCGGACGGCGCTCGGTGTCCTCGCCTCGGACTGCGTCAGTTCGTCGGCGTACGGCAGTGAGGAGATGCTGCGCGTCCTGGTGCCCGTGGTCGGGGTCGCTGCCTTCACGCTGCTCATGCCGGTGACGGGCGCGATCCTGCTGATCCTGGTGCTGCTGACGCTCTGCTACAGCGATGTCGTCATGATCTACACGCGGGCCGGCGGCTCCTACGTCGTCGCCCGGGAGAACTTCGGCCCCGACGTCGCCCAGATCGCCGCCGTGGCGCTGCTCGTCGACTACGTCGTGACGGTCGCCGTCCAGGTCTCGGCCGGCACCAACGCGCTCATCTCGCTCGCCCACCTCGTCGGTGACGGCTGGACCGGGCTCGACCACCTCCAACTCCCGGTCAGCGTAGGGGTGGTGCTGATCCTGGTGTACGGGAATCTGCGCGGCCTGCGCGAGGCGGGGCGGGTGTTCGCCGTACCCGCGTACCTGTTCATGGCCGCGGTCGGACTGATGCTCGCCGTGGGTCTGGCCCGGTGGGCGTTCGGGGATCTGCCGCACGCCGACGTCCACGCGCGAGGTGTCGTGCCGCTCGGCACGGCGGGGGACGGGTGGCTGTACGGGGCGTCGCTGTTCATGGTGCTGCGCGCGTTCGCGAACGGCGGCTCCTCGCTCACCGGCCTGGAGGCGATCTCCAACGGCATCTCCGTCTTCCGCGAACCGCAGGGCCGCAACGCCCGCCGCACGCTCGTCACCATGAGCTGTGTCCTGGGCGTCCTCGTGCTCGGGGTGTCGGGTCTCGCCCACCTCACCCACGCCGTCCCGTACACCGACGGCACGCCGACCGTGATCGCGCAGGAGGCCCGACTCGTCTTCGGCAGCGGTGTGTTCGGCACGGTCGGGCTGGTGTTCGTGCAGCTCGCCACCGCACTGATCCTCTACACCGGCGCGAACACACCCTTCACGGGCTTTCCCTACCTGGCCAGTTTCGTCGCCGAAGACCGTTTCCTGCCACGGCAGTTGACCCGGCGCGGGCACCGACTGGCCTTCTCCAACGGCATCATCACGCTCGCCGTCGTCGCCCTCGCGCTGCTGCTGGTGACCGACGCCAACGTGGACCGGCTCGTCGCGCTGTACGCCATCGGGGTGTTCACCGCGTTCACCATGGCGGGCGCCGGACTGACCGTCCACCACGCACGCCGACGCGAACCCGGCCGGGGATGGAAGATCGCGGTGAACGCGACGGCGGCGGTCGTCTCGGCGCTCGTGGTCCTCATCTTCGCGGTCACCAAGTTCACCGAGGGCGCGTGGCTGGTCGTCGTGGTCTTCCCGCTCGGGGTGTGGGCCCTGATCCGCATCAACCGCGAATACCGTGCGGAGGCCGCCGAGGTGGAGGCGCTGCCGCCCGCCGGACAGAGCGACCGGCCGCGCCGGCGGCGCCATGTCGTGTGCGTCCTCGTCGACGCCGTGGACCCGGCCGTCTTCCACGCGCTGCGCTACGCCCACGAGTTGAGGCCCGACGAGGTGCGGGCCGTGCACGTCGCGGTCGACGCGGTACGCGCCCGGCATCTGGTGGCCCGGTGGGAGGCCGTAGGCACCACGGATGTCCCGCTGGAGGTCGTCGACTGCCCGGACCGCCGTCTGGAACGGGCCCTGACCGAACTCGCCGCCCGCGAGACCGCCGACGGCCACACCGCGCTGACCCTGCTCATCGCCCGCCGCACCTACACCACCGTGCTCGGCCGGCTGCTGCACGGCGGCACCGCCGAACGGATCGCCCGCGGCCTGGAGGAACTGCCGTCCGTGGTGGTGACGATCCTGCCGTACAGCGTGGTGGTCGGCAGTGGTCCTGAACATCGGCCGGAGCCGCACCGGTGACCGGGTCCGGACCGCCTCCGTACGAGTGATCGGCGCCCTCACGGAGCGTGCCGGGCGTCGCTGACCTGCCGCCCGTCGCGCACGATCCGGACATGCTGCCCGGATTCCTGACCAAGGCGATGAACCTGCTGCTCGCCCGGGAGGGCCGCTCGCTGCATCTGAAGACCGCGGGCGCCGCGACGGCCGTCCTCGTCGCGGTGATGCTCGTCGGTTCGTACGCGGTCGTGGCCGCCGAGGACGGAGCGAAGCGCGCCAACTTGACGTCGTATCCGAGGGCGTTGTGGTGGTCCATCGAGACGGCCACGACCGTCGGGTACGGCGACTTCTACCCGGTGACGTTGTGGGGCCGGGTCGTCGGTTCGGTGGTGATGGTCGTCGGGATCACCACATACGGCCTGGTCACCGCAGCGGCGGCCACCTGGTTCGTCGGTCGGGAACAGACCCGCCACCACCTCGTCCGGAGCGCGGAACACGACATCCACGAGGCGTACGACGAGACCGCCCACGCCCTGCACGAGCGGTTCGACCGCCTGGAACACCTGCTCACCACCAAGCAAGGGACCGAGGGAGACACGAAGTGAACGGCACCGGACGGACCGTCCACACCCTGGTACCCGCCCGGATCGACAGGCTGAACTGGTAGCCCTTCCACACCCGCATGGTGATCGCGCTGGGCATCGCCTGGGTGCTGGACGGCCTGGAGATCACCGTTGCGAGCGCGGTCGGCCCGTCCTCCAGCGTGCCGACACCCTGCACCTCGACTCCTACCAGGTGGGTCTGACCGCCACGGTCTACCTGATCGGCCAGGTCGCCGGCTCCCTCGTCTTCGGCGACCTCTTCGACCGGCTGGGCCGGCGCAGACTGTTCCTGGTCACCCTCGGCCTGTACCTGGTGGCGAGCGGACTCACGTCCTCACCCACTTCTACGACATCCCCGACCACCAGACCCCGAAGTACCTGTTCGCCTTCGCCGTGGGCAACCTGCTGGGCCCGTTGCTCCTGGGCCGCTTCTTCGACACCGTCGGCCGCAGACAGATGATCAGCGGCACCTATCTCGTCTCGGGCGCCCTGCTCGCGGTCAGCGGCTTCCTCTTCGACGCCGGCGTGCTGAACGCCACCACCCAGACCGTGCTGTGGGTGATCGTCTTCTTCATCGCCTCGGCGGCGGCCAGTTCGGCCTATCTGACGGTGAGCGAGATCTTCCCGGTCGAGGTGCGCGCCCGCGCCATCTCCCTCTTCTTCGCCATCGGCCAACTCGTCGGCGCCGCCGGCCCGACCGTCTTCGCCGCCCTCATCGGCGACCAGGCCACCCCGACCCCACCCGCCTGCTCTACGGCTATCTCTTCGCCGCCGCGATCATGATCGCGGCCGGGGTGATGGAGGCGTTCATCGGCGTGAAGGCGGAACGCGCTCCGCTGGAGGAGGTCGCGTCGCCGCTGGCTCGGGTAGGCCGCGCCGAGGAGCCGGACGGCAGGTGAGGCCGAGGGACGAGTGGCCCGCTCGCACCTCGTTGCGTCGTTTGCGGGTCTCACGGTCGACAGCCGGTGGCCGACCGTCGCGGCTGCCGAGGAGCGGAGCTGAGCGGCTTCAGGGTCGTGGGGTGTCCGGCTGTGCGGCTGGGGCCGGGTGCCGCGGGGACCGGGACCAGCTGGCCAGGAGCTTCAGGCGTTCCGCGGAGGCGGAGCCTGGTTCGGCGGTGGAGACGCCCAGGGTCTGCTCGGGGTCGTCGGCGGGGCTGAAGGCCTCGTAGCCGAGGACGAGTTCGCCCACGACGGGATGGTGGTAGCGCTTGGTGCCGTGGGTGCGCTGGAACACGTCGTGGTCGGCCCACCAGTGGCGGAAGTCCGCGTCCTGGACGGAGAGTTCGCCGACGAGCTCGGCCAGGGCGGGGTCGTGCGGGTGACGTCCCGCGTACAGGCGGAGGGAGGCGACGATGCCGCGGGCGGCGCCTTCCCAGTCGGCGTACAGGGTGCGGAAGTGGTCGTCGAGGAACACCAGGCGGGCCATGTTGCGGCTGCGGGCGGGCAGCGCCTCGAAGTCCGTGTACAGGGCGCGGGCGAGGTGGTTCGCGGCCAGGACGTCCATACGGCGGCCGTAGACGAGGGCGGGGACGTCGGTGAGGCTGTCGAGGAGCAGTCGCAGACCGGGGCGGACGCGTTGCGGGGGCAGCGGGCGGGGACGGGTGCGGGTCGGTCTGGCGATCCGGAACAGGTGGTCGCGCTCCAGATCGCCGAGGCGCAGGGCGCGGGCGATCGCGTCCAGGACGGACGCGGAGACGTTGAGGTGGCGCCCGCGCTCCAGGCGGACGTAGTAGTCGACGCTGACGCCCGCGAGCTGGGCGACCTCCTCGCGCCGTAGGCCCGGAACGCGGCGGGTGCCGGGCTGGGGTGGCAGGCCCGCCTCCTCGGGGGTGATCTTCGCGCGGCGCGAGCGGAGAAAGTCCCGCAGCTCGCTGTTGGGTTCCTGGGCCATGCCACCACCGTAGACCGGGTGACCTGGGGAGCGGCTGCGCCAAAGGGGGTCTGTCGGACCCCCGGTCAGAGCGGGTCTCCCACCCCGGGCGCGAGCGGTGTTCGTCTGGGGGAGAGCGAGGCACGTGGAAAAGCGAAGCACGTTGGAAAGCAAAGCAAGCACGCACTTGGAGGCCCCTGATGAAGCGCAGGATTCTCGGCGGCACCGGCATGTCGGTGAGCGAATACGCGCTCGGCACGATGATGTTCGGCGCGATGGGCAACACCGACCACGACGAGTCGGTCCGCATGATCCACACGGCGCTGGACGCCGGGATCAACCTCGTCGACACCGCCGACGTGTACTCCGGCGGCGAGTCGGAGGTGATCGTGGGCAAGGCGCTGAAGGGCCGCCGCGACGACGTCGTCCTGGCCACCAAGTTCGGGCTGGCGATGGGCGAGGACCCCAACCGGCGTGGTGGCTCGGCCCGTTGGATCCGCCGCGCGCTGGAGGACAGCCTGCGCCGCCTGGACACCGACCACATCGACCTCTACCAGATGCACCGCCCGGACCCGCACACCGACATCGACGAGACCCTCGCCGTCCTGTCGGACCTGGTCCGGGCCGGGAAGGTCCGTGCCGTCGGCGGCTCGTTCTTCTCTCCCGAGGAGATCGTGGAGGCCCAGTGGACCGCCGAGCGCCGCGGTCACCACCGGTTCCGCACCGAGCAGCCGCCGTACTCGATCCTCACCCGCGGTGTGGAGAGCCGGGTGCTGCCCACCGCCCGGCGCTACGGCATGGGCGTGCTGACCTTCGGCCCGCTCAACTCCGGCTGGCTCTCGGGCCGTTCGGACCCCACCGCCGGGCATCGCAGCGCCGGCGCGGGGGCGAAGATGTTCGACCTCACCCAGCCGGGCGTCCAGGCCAAGGCCGACGCCGTACGCGAACTGACCGCTCTGGCCGCCGAGGCCGGCCTGCCGCTGCCCCATCTGGCCACCGCCTTCGTCCGTGCCCATCCGGCGGTCACCGCGGTCCTCATCGGCCCACGCCGCCCCGAACAACTGACCGACCTCCTCGCCGCGGCCGACGTGGAACTCGCCGCCGACATCCTCGACCGCATCGACGAGATCGTCCCGCCCGGCGTCGACGTGAACCCCGGCGACTTCTACATCGACCCCACCCCACCGATCACCGACAAACACCTGCGCCGCCGCTGAAACCCACCGGCTTCCACGGCCGGACTTCCGCGGGCTGCCTCACGCGAGCTGCATGCCTTGCCTCAACGGAACTGGTCTCCGCAGATCCACCGGGAACCGCCGTATGTCAGATCGCCTTCGCGTTCAGTTGACCCGACAGGACCGTCTCGGCGGGTTCGCGGGGGACCTGCTCTACGACAATGGCACGCCCGCGGAGTCCACCGAGGCGATCGCACAGACACCGCCACGCTGCCGTAACGGTGAATTCTGCCCTGACGTCGATTTCGATGAATGTTTCGGCAGCCGCTGTCGCGCGCGTCGGAAGCATCACCGGCAGCAAGAACATACGGCGGCGAAGCTGACACCCCAATTCATGTTAGATGTTCGGGGAGTTGACGCAAGCCGGATTCAACACGCTCAACATTCCCGTGTCTTGACCGGCGTCCCGTGGTGAATCGGCGTGGATCAGCGTGAATTGGAGTGTTCGGAATCGCAGGGGGTGTAAACCGAATTCGGCGAGTGCTTCGACGTCTTCCTTCGCGCCCTGCTGGACATCGTGTCCGGCGGGCAATCTGGCGGAAGCCGGCCGTTCGTGCGGACACCGGCGAACTCGCAAGCCCCGCCCGCCATTTGGAGGTACACGGTGTCCCCAGCGCCGAGCATCGGCGTCCTCGCCACCGGCACGTGCTTACCCGAGCGCGTCCTGACCAACGACGAGGTCGCAGAGGCGGCCGGCGTTGACTCCGACTGGATCGTCCAGCGGACCGGCGTACTGCGCCGACATGTCGCGGAGCCCGAGCAGGCCGCCTCCGATCTCGCCGCCGAAGCCGTGCGGAAGGCGCTCACCGCGGCGGGGCTGCCGGCGTCCGCGCTCGGTCTGCTCGTCCTCGCCACCTCCACCCCCGACGAGTTGGGGCCGTCGACCGCGTGCCGGGTCCAGGCCCTGGTGGGCGCGGACCGGGCGGTCGCCTTCGACGTGGCGGCGGCCTGCTCCGGCTGGCTGTTCGCCGCCCGTGTCGCCCATGACTGGCTGCGCGCCGGTACCGGCGAACGGTATGCCGCCGTGGTCGGCGTCGAGGTCTACTCCCGGTTCGTCGACCCCGCCGACCGGGCCACGGCGGTGCTGTTCGCGGATGGCGCGGCGGCGACGATCCTCGGGCCCGTTCCGGGAGGCACGGGGTTCGCCTCGATCCGGCTGGGGTCGGACGGTACCGCGGCGGGCGACGTTCTCATCCCGGCCGGCGGCAGCCGACTGCCCGCCTCCTCGCAGACCCTCGCCGACCGGCGGCACAAGGTCCACATGGACGGAAAGGCCGTACGGGACTTCATTCTGCGGATCTTCCCCGAGGTCCTCGGCGACGCCCTGGACCGCAACGGCCTGCGCCTGGCGGACGTCGACCTGCTGATCTCCCACCAGCCCAACCCCCTCCTCCTACGGCGTGCCGCGGTCGACGCCGGAGTGCCCGAGGACCGGGTGGTGATCGTCGGGCACGAGGTCGGCAACATCGGCGCGGCCTCCATCCCGTACGCCCTGGCGAGCGCGGACCACGACGGCCGGCTGCGGACCGGCAGCCGGGTGCTCGTCACCGCGTTCGGCGCCGGTCTGACCTGGGGGAGCACGGTCCTCACCTGGACCAGGGCGCAACGGCACAGCGCCATCCCCGCACCCCGAACCGCAGCGCCTCGCACCGCAGTGCCTCGCACGGAAGCACCTCGAACCGCAGCGCCTCGCACCGAACTCCCTGGCACCGAACTCGCTCGTACCGAAGCCCCTCGCACCGCGAACTCCCCCACCGAAGGAGCCCAGTTGTGACCGAGACCCTCTCGTCCACCGTCACCGACTCCGCCAACTCGACCGACTCCGCCGACCCCTCCCCTCTCGGCCCCCTCGCCTCCCTCTTCCGCCTCGACGGCGCCCGCGTCCTGGTGACCGGCGCCTCGCGCGGAATCGGCCGCGCCATCGCGGTCGCCTGCGCGGAGGCCGGGGCGGATGTCGCTCTCGCGGCCCGTAGCGGCGACGCGTTGCACGACGCCGAGCAGGAGGTGCGCAAGCTCGGGCGCCAGACCGTGATCACGTGCGGTGACCTCGCCGACTCCGGGACGGCCGCCCGCCTTGTCGACGAGGCGGCCGCCGGACTGGGCGGACTCGACATCCTCATCCACAACGCGAGCGTCTTCCCGGCCGACGACACCGGTACGTCATATCTCGTCCCCTTCGCGGAGAGCGGCTCCGCCGAGTGGGACCCGCTGCTCGCCGTCAACATCGGCGCCACCGTCGACCTGTGCCGCGCCGCCCACCCCCACCTGGCCGCCTCCCCGAAGGCGGCCGTCGTCCTGGTGTCGTCCGTGGCCGGGCTCATCGCGACGCCCGCGATGGAGGCCTACGCCGTCACCAAGGCCGCCCAACTCTCCCTGATGCGCTCGCTGTCCGTCGGCTGGGCCCGGCAGGGCATCCGGGTCAACGCCCTGTGCCCCGGCTGGGTGCGCACCGACATGACCGAGCCGATGCAGCAGTACGCGCCGCTCTCGGACTGGCTCATGAGCCATGTACCGCAAGGCCGTTGGCTGACGCCCACGGAAGTCGCCGCCGCCGCGCTCTTCCTGGCCGCGCCCGCGGCCTCGTCCGTCACCGGACACGCCCTGGTCTGCGACGGCGGGGTGTCCGTCCCGGACGGGGGCCTCGCCGGCATCCCCAAGCCGGCCTCGCCCTTCGCCGCCTGAACCCGTACCCCCTAAGTCCGCCTCGCCGTTCGCCGGCTGACCCCGTACGCGCCCCATCCACGAGCCCCCAACCGCGAGAGCAGGAGCAGTAGATGACGGACGATCAGACGCACACGTCGGAGACGAGTGACGACGAGTCCCTCCACCAGTGGGTGGTGGGGGAGTCCTTCCAGCACGCCAGTGTCCAGCCGGACTTCACCACGGCGGCCCAACTCCGCGACCGCCTGCGCCGCCAACCCCCCGACCAGGAGCGTCCGTTACGCATCCGGCCCGGCCTCGGGGTCGACGACACGGAGTGGAGCGACCTGACCTCCGAACTGCTCAAGGCGTACGGCGCGGCCGTACTCCCCGAGGGCCGGCCGCCGAACGCCGTGCCCCGGCACAGCGTCCTCAAGCACAGCCGCGACAACGTCCTCATCGGCGACGCGCATGTCGAAGGCGACGCGTTCCAGGCGCAGTTGGCCGTCGTCAACGACACCGAGATGCTCCGGGACCACACCGCCGACCAGCAGCACGTCCCCGGCATGCTCCTCATCGAGGCGTCGATCCAACTCGTCACCTGGGCGGTGTCGGAGATCTGGCTCCCACCCGCCGGCCATCCCCCCTACTACGCCGTGATGCACGCCAGCGCCTTCGAGTTCAGCCGGTTCGTGTTCCCGCTGCCCACCCTCCTCACGGGCACGTTCACCCGCACCGGCCCGGCCGAGGACGACAAGATCCCCCTGAGCGCCGAGGTACGGGTGCGACAGGCCGGCCAGGACTGCAGCCGGGTCCGCATCGACCTGCACGCCTTCCGGCCCGCCCTCGTCTTCGCCATCGAGGACGGCCAGGCCCGGCGCACCCTGCTGCGCGCCGCCCCCGCCGCATGACCGCCGACCAGGCGGCCACCGACACCGCCCAGCTGCTACGGCGACTCCTCCATGGCGACACAGAGCCCGACGTCGACGCCTTGGACGGCCTGCTGGACACCCCGCCGTTCAAACGGTCCTCCCCGCCCTGCGGCCCCGAACGCCACACCCGGACCTACGACCGGCTGCGCGCCCTGGGGGAGTGGGTGGGCGGAGCGAACGCCCTGCACCACGACCCGGCCCGGCTCCTGGCCGCACTGGAATGGTCCGCCACCGTCGACCCACCCCTCTTCCTCGCCGGCACCGTGCAGTACGCGGTGTGCGTCGCGGCCATGACCGAACTCGGCAGGCCGGGCCCCTACTTGGACCCGCTGATCGACGAGGTCGACCGGCACGAGACCTTCGGCTCCATCATGATCACCGAGGCCGGCCGCGGCAACAGCCACCTCGCCACCCGTACCGAGGCCCGATTCGACCCCGCCACAAGGGAGTTCACCCTACGGACCCCCGACCCCACCGCGGCCAAGTTCATGACCCACGTCGCCGGCACGGGCCGCGCCCACATGGCCATCGTCTACGCCCGCCTCCTCCTCGCCGGCCAGGAGCGCGGGGTGTTCCCCTTCGCGGTCCGCATCCGCGACGCCGACCGCATCACGGACGGCATCCGCATCACCGAACTCCCCGAGACCACCTCGGTCCCGCTGAACTACGCCCTCGTCACCTTCGACAACACCCGTGTCCCCTACGACGGCTGGCTCCGCGACGACGCCTCCATCGCGCCCGACGGCGAGTTCTCCGACCCCCTCGGCGACCCGGACCGACGCCTGGTGCGCTCCCTCTCGGTCTCCTCCAACGCCTCCACCGGCGCCGCGGCCGCCCTCACCGCGGCGGCCCGCGCCGCCGTCACCATCGGCATCCGCCACAGCCAACACCGCCTGACCATGGGCCGGTTGCGCACCGACCTCCCCGTCCTGAACTACCGCACCCAACAAGACGCCCTCTACGCCGTCCTCGCCGAGGTGTACGCGTGCAGCTTTCTCGTCGCACGGATCAAGGCGCAGTACGTACGGCAGCGCAGCGCCCCCGCGGACCTCTCCGCGGCGCATCGCCCGGTGTGGGCACCTTGGGCCTCGGTCAGCCGCGAACAGGCCCTGACCAAGGTGGCCGCGACCCGCATCCTGCAGAACGCGGCCGGAGTCTGCCGCGAACGCGCGGGCGCCCAGGGCCTGTTGACCGTCAACCGGCTCCTTGAGTACGAGGGCCTGGCGCAGGTGTACCAAGCCGCCGCCGGCGACAACCTCCTCATCCGGCTGGACGCGGGAAAGCAACTCGTCGAGGACCTCACGCACGCCGTCCCGGTCCCGGCGGCGGTGGGCGATCTGGTGACCCCCGGTGGGGCGTTGGCGCTGGCGCTCCTCCGCGAACGCGGCCTCCTCACCGAACTGCGCGGCCGTGTCGAAGGCGCCCCCGTGGAGGAGAAGACCGCGTTCGAGACCTGGAACCCCCTGCTCCCGGACCTCGTCACACTCGCCGACGCACACCAACAACGGCTGCTGCTCCAGGCGTTCACGGAGGCGGTCGCCGAGGCCGAGTCCACCGCTGCCGGCACCGATCAGGCACCCCACCTCCCGGCACTGCACGCCCTCCACACCCTCTACGCCATGAAGTCACTGGAACAGACGCTGAGTTGGCACCTGGAGAGCGGATCGCTCACCTCCTCGGACGCCCTCCGTGTCCACCAGGAACGCGACCGCGCCCTGGACGCCGTACACGCTCATCTCACCGTCCTCCTGGACGGATGCGCGCCGCCGGACGCGCGGTTGAGGGCTCCGATGGCCGAACAGGACGTCGTGGCGGCCCTGTTCGCGAGCGGCGGGTCGACAGCGTGACCGCCGTCGCGGTGATCACCGGGCTGGGGGCCGCCCTGCCGCCCGACCGGATCACCAACGAACAGCTGGTGCGCGAAGGCCTGGACACCTCGGACGCATGGATCCGAGGCCGTACCGGAATCGAGAGCCGCCACCGCGTACGCCCGGGCATCGCGACCGGCGATCTGGCGGTGGCGGCCGCGCGCGGCGCACTGGAGTCGGCGGGCGCGCACGACGCCGGTCTGGTGATCCTCGCGACCACCACTCCCGACCACCGATGCCCGGCCACAGCACCGGAGTTGGCCGCACGCCTCGGCATGACCGGCACTCCGGCGTTCGACCTCGCGGCCGTCTGCTCGGGCTTCGTCTACGCGGCCGCCGTCGCCTCGGCGGTGCTCATGGCGGGCTTGTACGACAGCGTGCTGCTCGTCGCGGCCGAGACGTACTCGACGATCGTGGACCCGCGCGACCGGGAGACCGCCGTCATCTTCGGCGACGGCGCGGGCGCGGCGTACCTGACGCGAGGAGACCGACGGGACCCCGGCGCCCTGCTCCACTTCGACCTCGGCAGCGACGGCACGTGCAGCGACCTCATCACGATCCCCGCGGGCGGCTCCCGTTCGCCGTACACCGACGAACTGCCGCGCCAGGAACGCTACTTCCGTATGCGCGGCCGGGAGGTGTACGCCCGGGCCGTACGGCAGATGGCCGCCTCCTCGCGCACGGTTCTCGACCGGGCCGGCTGGTCCACCGACTCCGTCGCCGCCTTCGTCGCGCACCAGGCCAACCAGCGCATCCTCGACTCCGTGGCGGACCGGCTGGGCATCCCGCCGACCCGCTGTCACGGAAACCTGCGCGAGGTCGGCAACACCGCGGCGGCCTCCCTTCCCCTCGCCCTCGCCGACACCGCCGCCCGCGGCGCGGTGCCACCGGGCGCCCGCACCCTGCTCACCGCCTTCGGCGGCGGCCTGACCTGGGGCTCGATCGCCATGACGTGGCCCGAGGCGAAACCCGTACGGCATGCACCCGAACCCCGCCCCGCATACAAGGAGACCGATTCATGTCTGCCGTCTACGACCACCTCGTGACCACACTGAGCGGCAAGTTCGAGGTGCCCGCCAACATGGTCCGCCCGGACATCTCCTACGACGACCTCGGCCTCGACTCCCTCGCCGTGATGGAACTTTTCCTGACCCTCCAGGAGGAGTGGGCGATACCGCTGGAGGACTCCGAGGCGGTGGGCACCCTCACCGTGCGAGAGACCGTCGACCTCGTCGAAAAGCTGAAGGCGGAGTCGTCGTGACGGGTGTCGGCGGCAGGCCGGAAGTGGTGGTGACCGGAATCGGCCTGGTCACTCCGGCGGGCATCGGGCGCGAACAGACCTGGGAACGCGTCTGCTCGGGCCGCCCCACGGCCACGGACGACCCGGAGCTGGAAGGGCTGCCGGTTGGTTTCTCCTGCCGGGTTCCCGACTTCGATCCGGCCGCCCTGGTGCCGGGAGTGCAGCACTGGCGCGTCGACCGTTACACGCTTCTCGCCCTCGCCGCGGCACGGGAGGCGGTCGTCGACGCCGGGCTGGCGCCGCAGGTCTGGGACGGCGACCGGGTCGCCGTGGTCATGGGCTCGGCCGCCGGCGGTGTCGCCACCCTCGAAGCCCAGCAGGACCGGTTACGAGAACGGGGGCCGAGCCTGGTGTCCCCGCTCACCCTGCCTATGTTTCTGCCCAACATGGCGGCCGGCCACATAGCCGTCGACCTGCACATCCGCGGGCCGAACATGCACACCAGCACGGCCTGCGCCTCGGGCGCCACGGCGATCGGCATCGCCGTGGACCTGCTCCGCTCCGACGCCTGCGACATCGCGCTGGCCGGCGGCGCCGACGCCATGGTGACCCGGCTCTGCGCCGCCGCCTTCGCCCGCATGGGAGCCCTCTCCCGACGCGCTGAGGACCCGGCGGCGGCCTCCCGCCCCTTCGACACGGACCGCGACGGATTCGTCCTGGCCGAAGGCGCGGGCGTCCTCGTCCTCGAACGCGCCCCCGACGCCACCGCCCGCCGCGTCCGGCGCTACGCCACCCTCGCGGGCCACGGCGCGTCCGCCGACGCCCACCACCAGACGGCACCCCACCCACAGGGAGCGGGCGCCGAACTCGCTTTGCGGCGCGCCCTGTTGGACGCCGACGCGTCACCCGCAGACGTCGACCATGTCAACGCCCATGGAACCAGCACCCAGTTGAACGACCGGGTCGAAGGGGCGTTGATCGAACGGCTGTTGACCGGCCGCCCGTCCGTGACCGGGACGAAGGGCGTCACCGGCCACACGATGGGCGCCGCCGGAGCGATCGAGGCCGCGCTCACCGCCCTGACCGTGTTCCACGAGATCACGCCGCCCATCGCCAACCTCCTACGCCCGCTTGAGGAAGCCGAGTTGGACTTGGTGAGCGACACGGCCAGAACCGGCAAGGTCTCCCTGGCGCTCAGTGACTCGTTCGGCTTCGGCGGGCAGAACGCGGTGCTGGCTTTCCGGCCCGCCTGAGCGGGCGGGTTCGGCGTAGCGCATGTCGAACGGATCAATCACCGTGGTCACGCCTCTCGATGAGCTGGAAACGGTGGGCCGGGAATCGAGGGAAGGATAATGATCAATATCTTGTGCGTGGACCGAGACGCGGCGCCCTACCGCCGAATGAGTTGTCCCGATCTTCGGTCGATGCGTCCGTGCGCTGGACCATGCGCCCCACCAGGGGTGATGTGATACCGGAACGCCGACGGGCGACCCGGCTCGCCCGACAGGAGACGCGGATGGCGCGAACGCGCATTCCCAACGCCCGGCTGCGCGCGCTGATCGAGGAGACGGACTGGACCCAGGGTGGCCTCGCGCGGGCGGTGAACGCGGTGGCGGCCGAGGCGGGGCTGGTCCTGCGGTACGACCGGACCACGGTGGCCCACTGGCTGACGGGCAGCCACCCCATGCCGCGCGTGCGGCCGTTGGCCTGCGAGGCACTCAGCCGGCGCTGCGGCCGGGTCGTCACGGCCGAGGAGGCGGGGTTCGCGGTCCAAGACCCCTTTGTTCCGGCGCAGTTGGCACCTCCACACGCCAACGACCTTGTCGGTCTGCTGCACGAGTTGTCCGGCCCGGTCGCCTACCGGCCCGCGCGGACCCGGCCCGCGAGCCGGGCATCGAGTACGGCGGCGGTGGTGGAGGTGGTGAGGGCGCCGAGCACGAGGAGTTCGGCATCGTTGTTCTTCACCCGGATCCTTCAGGCCCAGGGCGGCGGCTTCGCCCGCGGCACCCTGCGCACCTACCTGGCCGAGGCGGTGGCCGGTCAACTGCGCGCTGCGCGGGGCGAGTTACGGCGCGAGCGGTACGCCGAGGCGTCACAACTCGCCCTCGTCCTGGGCCGTATGTACGCGGACGACCTGCGCAACGGTGAGGCCCAGCGCTGCTACCTCGCGGCACGGGAGTTGGCGGTCACGGCCGGGAACCGGGAGTTGACCGTGATCGCCCTGCGAACCCTGAGCGTTCAGGCATACGGCCTGGGACATCTGCGGATCGCCGACGAGATCGCCCGCGCCGCTGTCAGCACCGCGCGTGACGCACCTCGTGCGGTACGGGCCTTCGCCCAGGCCCAGTTGGCGGTGACGGCCGCGAGTCGCGGCGAGCGCGGGGACGCGTTGCGCGCACTCTCCGAGGCCGAGGGGGGAGTCGGTCCGGAGGAGGCGGGGCGGCACCCGTTCGAGTCCTATGCGCGCGCCGACTTCGAGTTCCAGAGGGGCGAGGCCCTGATGGCGCTCCGCGAGCCCGCGGAGGCGGTGCCCGCCTTCGAGTACGCGCTCGCTGCCCGCACCCCGGATGATCGACGGGGCGCCGCACTGACCCGGCTACGGCTGGCGGACGTACTCCTGCCGCTGGGACGTGTCGATGAAACGCGCGCCCTGGAACGGGAGTTGAGGGAGGGCGCGGAGGGATTGCGGTCGGCGGCGGTCACGCGGCGGAAGGTGGAACTGCGGCGGTCGCTGTCGCGGTTCAGCGAGGACCGGAGCGCTGTTTAGCGGGCGGCGGGGCGGGACCCGGTACGACCCGATGACGTGGTTGCGCCAAACCGCTCGAAGATCCCGTGATCGACCCGCATGTGGACGTCGCCGCCCTCGAAGAGCAGGGGTTCCATGTCAGACCACCCGCCGGTCACACCACCTGCCGGGACTCACAGTGCGACAGCAACTGCCCCCACCGCGAACGTGGTTGCTCCGATGACAAGCGACAGGACGCTGAAGACGATGTCGGATGTGCGGGAACGCTGTTCGGACGCGAGGTTCAGGGTGAAGAGGGCCGGGTTCTCGGGCGTGTAGTGGATCGTCACGTCGCGGCCGTATGAATTCGTCGGGTCCGGCAGTCCGTCGGGGCAGTAGGCGGTGACGGTCGTGCCCTCGTGGGTGGTGAAGGTGATGATCGGCGTGTGGCTGGTGGAGGTGTAGCCCTCGTTGTCGGTGCTGGTGTCCGTGAGGACGGCGACGACACGGCCCTGAACGGGGGGTCGGGAGGCCAACGCGTCGATACGGCGCCGTGTCGTGCGTGCGCTCTGGGGCAGGTAGAGGGCGACGGAGGCGGTCCAGGGCACGCCGAAGCCGAGCAGGGCCCAGGGCCAACCCCAGTCGATCGCGGCGAGGACCACGAGCCCGACGTAGAGCAGGAAGACCGCGAAGTCGGGCCAGGCGCGACCGTGCCGGTTCGCCGAGAGGTCGGTGGTGAAGCGGTAGGCGTGCGGTCTGCCGCGCCGGTAGCGGATGCCGATCTCGCGGCCCGTCCAGGCCGCGGTGATCCGGTCGCCGTGATCGGCGTCGTTCGTCACGGTCAACTCCTGTCCGGTGGACGGGTCTTGGAAGGAGACGACCACGGGTATCCCGTCCTTCTGGGAGCTTCCGTGCCGGGGTTCCCGCACCCGCTCGATCCGGCCCACCACCCGGACCGTGCGCTGGGCCCGGGTCACCCCGGCCAGCGACAGGCCGTATCCGAGCAGCGCCCACGTGCCGGACACCGCGCACCACAGCACCAGGTACTCGTGCCAGCTCATGTCTCTTTCTCCTGTTTGTGATGGGGCCCTGCCGAGTGCCGGGTACGCCGGTGCCGGCCCGGAGCGGTGCTGTCAGCGGGCCGGGGTGCGTCGTACCACCTCGCCCTTGCCGTTCGCCTCCAGCGAGGCGGCGCCTTCGGAGCCGGTCACGCCTACGCGGATGGTGAGGGTGCCGGTGAGGCGGTCGGTGGTGATCTGCCAGGTCTGCGGGGAGCGGACGCCGAGGGAGGACCTGGCCTCCTCGACCAGCGCGGGAAAGCGCTCGTACGGGACGGAACTCGGGTCGAAGTGCGGGGCCTGCGAACCGGTGGGGGCGAACACGACCGAGAGCAGGCGTTCTTGTACGACGACGGTGAGCGCTTGGCCGGTATCCGGGCCCGTGCCCGTGCCTTTGCTTTTGCCCTTGGTCAACGAGTCGACTGCTCGGCGTAGTTCGCCCTTGTCGAGGAACGACTGGCCGGGGCCGAGAGCGACCGTGCCGGACGCCGACGACACGACCGTGGTCGACGACGTGGAGGAGACGGAGGGCTCGGCGGAGGAGGGCGGCTGCACGGAGGTCTCCTTGTCGACCAGGTCGGCGCGGAACTGCAGGATCACAGCGGCCGCGGCGAGCAGGAGCGCGAGGAGCGTGACGAGGCCGACTGCACAGCCCGCGGACGGCTCGCTCACGACGGCTGGTCCCGGCGCCGAGTCGAGGCGGGCCCCGGCCGCCCGCTCCTCCCACTCCGGTGTCGGCCGCTTCAGGATCCGTACCCGCCACAGCCGGTCCGGTGGGTACTGGACCACCACGACGCCGCCGGGGCGGTAGTCGGGCAGATCGGCGAGGTTGATGTGCTGGGTGAACTGGACGCGGTAGGCCGGTACTTCGTCGTCCGGGGCGACCGTGACGTCGAAGCGGACCGCCACGTCGCTCGTCGCCTCGCCCCCGACGGCCTCCAGACTCGCGATCTGCGCGAGAGCCGTACGGGGCGGGATCGCCGCCTCCCGGGCACGTCTCGGCACACCGGCGAGGAAGAAGAGCAGGCCGTAGACCGCGGGCAGGCCCACGCCCGTGACGCACAGCGGCACGCTCTCGATGACGCAGCCGACGACGAAAGCGGCCAAGGACGCGCCGATCACACCGCCCGTCAGCATCCCTCGGGCGAGGGCGACGGGAGTGTTGCGCGTGGGCGGCGATGTGCCCTTGGTGATCGTCACACGGGCGATTGTGCCGGGACCGGGTGATCACGAGTAGGTGGGGAAGGTATCGATACCGGCACGTATGCGGCACCGCATCGGCAGCTGGGCGGCACCCCTCCGCCGCTCCTGCCGTATACATGCACCGCTTCGGCCGTCGATCGTGGAGCCCTTTTCCGGCCCGTCCGTAGTGCTCACCGTTGCGCATCTTGCATGCTGGGAACGGGAGTTGAGTTCGTCCGTGCTCCGGGAAGGGGGCGTTCGTGAGGAACGGGTCCGGGAAGCGGCCTCGACGTGTCGCCGTCGTCGGAGTGGGCATCCTCGGAGCCTGCGTGGGCTGGAACCTGGCCCGGCGCGGTGCCGAGGTGGTCCTCGTCGACGCGGGTCGGCCGGGCGAGGGCGTCACCAACTGGTCCTTCTCGTGGGCCAACGCCAGCAACAAGACCGTGACCAGGCCCTACTTCGACCTGAACGTCGCGGGCCTGGCAGCGCACCGTGAGCTCGCCGGGATCATCGGGCCGGACTCGTGGTGGTATCCGAGCGGCCATATGCGCTGGGCGGACGATCCCGTGGCGGAGGCGAAGTTCCTCAAAACCGCTGAGCTGCTGGGCAGTTGGGGCTACCGGGTCGAGGTGTCCACGGGGGCCGAGGTGCGCCGCCGCCTCGAACCCGCGCTCGCGCTGCCCGACGAGGTTCCCGTCATGCTCTACCCCGATGAGGCCTGGGTGCACGGACGCCACCTCGTCGACCGCCTGGTCGGCCAAGTCGTCGCAGCGGGCGCGGAGTTACGGTCCGGCACCGAGGCGCGTGACATCGGGACCGATACCGACGGGAGCGTCCGGACCGTCGCCCTGTCCGACGGCAGCCGTCTCGACGTGGACATCGTCGTGAACGCGGCGGGCCCGGGCGCCTCCCACGTCGCCGGGCTCGTCGCACGGCAGTTGCCGATGCGCCGGGAACCCGGCGTCGTCACCCGGATCGACTGTGCGCAGGTCCCGATCGGCCGGGCCATGCACGCGCCGCACATCGAGATGCGCCCTGACGGAGACGCCTCGATGGTCCTCCACAGCCGCGAGATCGACGCGCTCATCGACACAGTCGACCCGGTCGACACGGCCGATACCGGGGAAGGAGCGGCGGAACTCGCCCGGCTGCTCCACGAGTTGGCGCGGCAGGTCGTTCCGGAACTCGCCAACTCCCGTATCGCACAGGCCCGGGTGGCTCACCGGCCGATCCCGGGCGACGGTTTCCCGTCAGTGGGAGCGGTGCCGTCCGTACCGGGCTACTACGAGGCGGTCTCCCACAGCGGCATCACGCTCGGGCCGGTGATCGGCCGGCTGCTCGCTGCCGAGATCCTCGGCGGGGAGAGGGACGAGTTGCTCGCGGACTTCCGGCCGGAGCGGTTCCCGCAGTAGTTCGGTGCCGTAGGTGCGTCCGTGTGTTTGTGGACCGTGTCCGGTTGGGACTCGGCCGGTCAGGCGATGAGCAGGTAGTCCTCGACGGGGTCGAAGGGGACGCCGTCGGGAGCGGTGTCGCCCGGGCCGGGAGAAGAGCAGCCTGTTCGACGTGTCGTACCCCATGGGGCGCGGTCGTCGGAGTCGGTCAGCTCGCGTCAGCCGATGGACGGCGGGGGAGTGGCCGGACGGGTGGACTCCGCCAGCCAGGTGTCGTACGCGGCGTAGGGCGGTACGACGCGCGACGCCGAAGTGGGACGCGGCGACCAGACCGGCGAACGACGCCGTCCCGTCCTCGGCCGGTATTTCCGTCCGGACCTCTCACCGGAGTCCTGACCAGGTCTCTCGCCGGAGTCCCGACCGGACCTCTCGTCGGCCTCCGCGGCTGCGGGCTCTCCCTCGGGCGTCGTGGTGTCGTACCAGAACACCTTGCCCGCTCGGCGCTCCCTGACAAGCAGGTACAGGGCGGTGACGAGTGATTCGGGGGCCATCGCGCAGGCCAGCCAGAGAGTCCACCAGACGCCGGCGAAGAAACCGAACAACAGGGAGAAGACCGTCGGGAGGGTCAAGAAGCTCCACTCCGCGCCGTGTGCCAAGGATGTGCTCGCGGTGGGCAGTACCGTCCCGGGCGCCAGTGGTCGTGCGCTCCTCGCTTCCGCCCGTACTCCGCTCATCCTTCCGGGCCAGAAGGCGAAGACCGCGCTCCCGACCGCCCAGCAGGACAGGTAGAACACGGTGTCGTTGTCGAACGGTTCGTCGAAGCCCCGCACGGCTCCCACCACCAGGAGCGAGATCGCCGAACCGATCAACGGCACGACACACCACATCACGTGAAAGTGAACCAACCGGTACATTCCACCCCCGCTTTCATCCCCTCTTCCACCGTCATTGCTACGACGAACTCGAACCGGGCTCGGGTTCGGCATACCTGGGCCTTTTCGTGGTAGGCGCCAGGGCGGCGGCAGATGCCGCGATCGGGCGGGGTGCGGCAGCCAAGGGCGCCGGGCACTCGCCGTCATGGATCACTCGGTGCGTACCGAGTCTTGAGACACGTTTTACGCGACGCACGCAACTGAGGCCCCCTCTGTCGCTGTCTGACAGTGAGTCGGGCCCGTCAGGGTCGAGGTCGAGGAGCTAGAGAGTGGGGCAAGTCGTGGGACGGCGCAAGGGCAGCATAGGGATCGCACTCGTCACGGGTGCGGTGCTGGTGGGTGCGAGTGCCTGTGGTGGGGGTGGCAGCGACAAGGCGAGCGGGGACGACGCCAAGGCGTCGGGCAAGGCGAGCGCGACTGCCTCGCCGTCGCCGACGAAGCCCGCGGGCCCGCCGATGCTGCTGGACACGATCACCCCGCAGACGGGAACCACGGTCGGCGTGGCCATGCCGATCTCGGTGATCTTCACGAACCCGGTGGCGTCCAAGGCGCGGGCCACGGTCGAGAAGCACATGAAGATCAGCGCCTCGCAGTCGGTGCTCGGCGCCTGGCACTGGATGGGCGACAAGCGCGTCGACTGGCGGCCGAAGACGTACTGGCCCTCCGGTACGACGGTGAAGATCGACGCCGACATGGAGGGCGTCAGCAACGGCAACGGGCGCTACGGCGTGCACAGTTACACGCACACCTTCAAGATCGGCGACGACGTGCGCGCGGACGTCTCCGTCACCAACCACACCATGAAGGTGACGAAGAACGGCTCGCCGGTGCGCACCCTGTCGATCAACGCGGGCAGCGCCGAGTACCCGACGTGGGACGGCACGATGGCCGTCATCGACAAGCAGAAGAAGGTCCACATGACCTCCTGCAGCGTCGGCATCAGCTGCGACAAGGGCAGCGCGAACTACTACGACCTGACGCTGCCCTGGGACATCCACCTCACCCAGTCCGGCACCTACGTGCACTACTCGACCGGCGACCCGAACCCGGGCAGCGGCAGCGCCCGCGGCTCGCACGGCTGCGTCCACCTGTCCCTGTCGGACGCCAAGTGGTTCTACGGCCAGGTCAAGCAGGGCGACCCCATCACCATCACCGGATCGCCCCGCGGCAAGGCCCCGGCCGACAACGGCTACGCCGACTTCAACCTCGGCTGGGACCAGTGGCTCGCGGGCAGCGGCTCCGGCGAGGGGACGACCGCGGCGCTGTGACGCGCCGCGGTGACGTCACCGGGCAGCACGACGATCGGTGTCAGCAGGTGCGCCCGGCGTAGTGGGCGCCCTGGATCTTGCGGGCCGAGCCCAGCCAGGTCGTACCGTGTGCGACGCACCGCTCGTAGTCGCGCGCCCGGGCGACCTCGACCTTGATGACGACCTGCGAACCGTCGGTCGTGCAGTGACGGTAGTAGGCGTCGGACCCGGTCTCGTAGAAGCCGCAGGGGTTGGCCGCCGCGGGACTCGCGGCGGCCACCGCACCGAGCGAGCCGATCACGAGGGCGGCGGAACCGAGGGCGCTGATCACCGTACGACGAAAACGCAAAGGAACTCCTTGGTCAGTGGAGGGAGCGGCCGTGGAAGCGGCTGCTTGTCCCGTCCGATCGGTCGGACAGTCGCCCCGATCGCTCGGACAGCCGCTCCAGGAATGCCGTACCGAGATTGCCGTACTGACCTGCGCGGTTGGTCGTATGCCGCCGTGTTCACCCGGTGAATCGATTTGTCGCTACGGCAATCGGATGGTTCTGGCGGAGGGGCCGCATGAATTGCGTCTGCCTCTGACGGCCCTTCCACCGCAAGCTGCCCGGCCGGACGACGGCGTCCGGGCTCGGGCAGCTGTCGGCGACGTGCGGTAACCAGTGGGCGGGGGTGCCTACGCCCAGCACCCGTTGACCGTGGCCGCGAGCCCGTCAAGGGCATCCTTCGTGGCGGCCGGATCGGCGGTGGAGTTGTTCTCGATGAAGGAGAAGACCTTCCAGCGCCCGTCCTCGGCCTTGGTCAGGCCGCTCAGCGCGATCGCGCCGGTGAGCGTGCCCGTCTTGGCGCTGACCTTGCCGACCGCGCACTGGGAGTCCGCGGTGTCGAAGCGGCCCCACTCGGGGCCCAGGGTCGAGCCCGCCTCGCCCGCGATCGGCAGGCCGTCCACGATGTACTTCAGGGTCTGGCTGTTGGCGGGGTCGTCGGCCAGGTCGAGGATGTCGGCGATCGTCTGGGCCGGGATGCGGTTGGCGCGGGAGAGGCCGCTGCCGTCGTGGATCTCGAGGTTGGCCAGCGAGATGCCGTAGCGGGTGAGGACCTGGCGTACGACGGCCGTGCCGTCCTCGAAGGTGGCCGGGCGTCCGGCGGCCAGCGCGGTGCTCCGGAGCAGTGTCTCGGCGATATCGTTGTCACTCACCTTGAGCATGTGCTCCACGATGGACGACAGCGTGCCGGACCGGTGCTGGGCGACGGGGACGGCCCCGGTACCGGCGGTTCCGTGCGTGACGCTCCCGGTGACGGTGACGCCCTGCCGGGCGAGGAGCTTCGCGAAGATCTGGCCGGCGTCCAGGGACGTGTCCGTGACGTGGCGGCCGTCGACCACCAGCGCCCGTACGGGGGCGATGGAGTCGGGGTAGTAGCCGTCGTTCCAGCCGGTCGCGAGGGTGGGCGCGGGGAAGAGGCTGTCGTCGACCGTCACCTTCACCGTGGTCAGGCCCGCGTTCTTCAGACCGGCTACGGCAGTTGTGGCCATCGCGGTCAGGTCTGCGGTGGTCAGGGTGCGGTCCCCGCCTCCGACCAGGGTGAGGGTCCCGTTGCCGTAGACGACCTTCGTGGTGAAGCGGTGATCGGGGCCGAGGACCGTCAACGCGGCGGTCGACGTGGCGAGTTTGGTGTTGGACGCGGGCATCAGCGCGGTGGTCGCGTCGTGGCCCCACACGGCCTTGTTGGTCTCAGCGTCGATGACGACACCGCTGAACGTGCTGCCCAGACGGACGTCCTGGACACGGGTGTCGAGGCTGTCCGCGATCTTCTGCTCGGCCGTGTCGAGCGTGGCCGCGGTCGAGGCGACGGACTTCTCGGCGGCGAAGGCCGAGGTGCCGAACAGGATCGTCCCGGCGACGGGGGCGGTCACCGCGATGACGGCGGCGCGGCGGAACGCCGGACTCATCGTCCTGCTCCTGCGGTGGCGTCCGCTCGCGCCGTCTACGGAGGGGGAGTTGGGCATGGGGGCCTCGCCGCGGGGTGTGTGGGTGGGGGAGGGGACAGAGATCCGGGGATCTTGAAAGGGAAAGTAACAGCTGTGAGGGGCCTTTGTTGTGCGATCGGCCGATGCCGTCCCCGTGACGCACGGCGACGCCTCCCCCGTGACGCACATCGAAGTCCCCGTCGGGGGCACGCGACAGTACGGGACGCGTACCGCGCGTCCGTGTCTCGGCTCGTCCAGTGTTTCCAGGAAAGGCATCATGACCTCGTCGCACACGCACAAGTGGGGCCTCCGGAGGGCGAGTTCGACCGCCCGGAGCCGCGCACCGGGACAGGCCGAGGGCAAGCAGGCGCTCGCCGTCACAGGGCGCGCGGGATTCGTCGCACGTGGTGTCGTGTACGTCCTCGTCGGTGCTCTCGCCCTGCAGATCGCGTTCGGCGGCGGGGGCCGGGAGGCGGACCGGCAGGGCGCGTTGCAGCAGGTCGCGGCGCAGCCCTTCGGGAAGGTGATGCTGTGGATGCTCGTCGTCGGCTTCGGCTGCATGGCGATCTGGCGGGCCTCCCAGGCGCTGCTGGCGAACGGGCCCAAGAACAAGGTCGGTTCGCGCCTGCTGGACGGAGGCCGGGCCGTGTTCTACGGCTTCGTCTGCTGGGGTACGGCCTCCTTCGCCGCCGGGGCCGGCGGGTCGTCCGGCGGTGATGCCGAGTCGCAGGACTGGACCGCCTCGGCGTTGAAACTCCCGGGCGGGCAAGTGCTGGTGGGGCTCGTCGGCTGCGTGCTGATCGGAGTCGGCGTGGTCCTCGCGGTACGTGCGCTGATGCGGCGATTCCTGCGGCGGCTGGAGACCGGGAAGATGAGCCGCCGGGTACGGCAGGTCGTCACCGGCCTGGGCGTGGGCGGCGGCGCGGCCCGCGGTGTCGTGTTCGCCGGGGTGGGTGTGTTCGCTCTGGTGGCCGCCATCCGCTTCGACCCCCACCAGGCCAAGGGCATGGACGCCACCCTGCGCACCTTCGCGCACACTCCGGCGGGGCCGTGGCTGCTGGTCGCGGTCGCCGTCGGACTGGTGCTGTTCGGTGGCTTCTCGTTCGCCTCGGCACGCTGGCGCCGCCTGTGAACCCCGGCACCGCGGCAGCGTCGTAGAACATCCGAAGGCGTACGCCATCGTCGTAGAACCCATGAAGTGGTGTGAAGGAACCGCGAATTGGTGTGAAACCGCGGGTGTTCCCCGTGTCGGTGGAGTCTGGCGGGGCAGGCTTTTCGGTCGGTCGCGGAATTGTGAGGTCCGGGGAGACATGGTTGTGCCGGAAGGGGGCACGCGACGTTCGTCCTGTTCTCCAGTTAAGGCGGCATCGTGGCTTCCTCCGTGAAGGTCCTCGAAGCAACTGCTCCTGCCCGCGCGGGAGCACCGGATGTCGTGGACGAGCTCCCGTGGATCGAGGACGGGGCCAAGGTCGCGCCCAAGGACGCTCGTGTCCTCTCCCGGCTCTTCCTCGACCGGCTCCAGGAGTTGGAGGAGGGCACCCAGGAGTACCAGTACGCGCGGAACACGCTGATCGAGATGAACCTGTCGCTGGTGTCCTTCGCCGCGCGCCGGTTCCGCAACCGGGGCAGCGGTGACATGGAGGACGTCATCCAGGTCGGCACGATCGGTCTGATCAAGGCCATCGACCGCTTCGACCTGACCCGCGAGGTCGAGTTCACCTCCTTCGCGATCCCCTACATACTCGGCGAGATCAAGCGGTTCTTCCGCGACACCACCTGGGCCGTGCACGTCCCGCGCCGGCTTCAGGAACTCCGGGTCGACCTTGCGAAGAGCAAGGAGACCCTCGGCACCGAGCTGGGCCGCACCCCCACGGTGAAGGAACTCGCCGCCCACCTGGAGCTGTCCGAGGACGAGATCATCGAGGGCCTGGTCGCCGCGAACGGCTATGTCGCCGGTTCCATCGACACCCCGAGCGGTGACGACGAGTCCGACAGCGCGCCGAAGTACGCGGACACGATGGGCGACGCCGACCCGGCGCTGGAGCTGTTCGAGGACCTGCACACGCTCGGCCCGCTGCTGCAACAGCTCGACGAGCGGGAGCGGACCATCATCGAGATGCGCTTCGGCCAGGAGCTGACCCAGGCCGAGATCGGCCGCGTGCTGAACCTCTCGCAGATGCACATCTCCCGCCTGCTCAACCGCACCCTCGCCAAGCTAAGGACCGGCCTCCTGCCCACGTGATCCGCCCGCCCGGCAGTTCTCCCCTCGCGCGGCACCGAAAGGATCACCCCGCATGAGCACCACGAGCACGGACCACGATCCGCTGCACCAGCCCGCCGCACCGATCGTGACGGAGCCCGTGCCCGACCTCCAACTCCAGATGCTGGTACGGCTGATCGGCCAGGACGCACAGGCCGCCCTCCCCATCACGCTCACCGTCTCGGGCGCCTTCCTCTACGGCGACCTGATCTCACACGAGGCCTGGACCACCGACTGGGCGCGCAGCCTGCACGGGATGGACGGCGCCGGCGCGCAGCTGCTGGAGCGGTTCCCGCGGCAGGTGGACGAGGTGGTCGAGGACAGGCAGGGGGGACCCGGCCCGCAACGGCTGCCGCAGTGGATCCACCTGCGCGACGCCACCGGTGTCACCGGCGGGGGCGGGTCCGCCGTCATGCCGCTGTGGCGCGGCCGGCTCACGGACGTGTCCGGCTGGTCCCTGGGCAAGCCGAAGCAGTCCTGAGGCGCCGGAGGAGTCGGTACAGGGCAGGCGTGGCGGGCGGAGAAGGAAGCGGTCTGTGAGGATGTGCCGCATGCCTATGCGGAGCAGGAACCATGTCACGGTGTCGGGCCGGGCCGGTGGGCCGGTCGTGATGCTGGCGCACGGGTTCGGGTGCGACCAGCACATGTGGCGGCTGCTGGTACCGCTCCTGGAAGGTGACTACACCGTGGTGCTCTTCGACCACGTGGGCGCCGGCCGCTCCGACCTGTCGGCCTGGAGCCACGAGCGCTACTCCACGCTGGACGGCTACACCGATGACGTGCTGGAGATCTGCCGTGAGCTGGCGCTCGGCCCGGTGACGTTCGTGGGCCACTCCGTGAGCGCGATGATGGGCGTCCTCGCCGCGGCACGCGAGCCGGAGGCGTTCGCCGGGCTGGTGCTGCTCGCCCCGTCGCCCTGTTTCATCGACGATCCCGCCGTCGGCTATCGCGGCGGTTTCAGCGCCGAGGACATCGACGAGCTGCTGGAGTCGCTGGACGCGAACTACCTGGGCTGGTCGGGCGCCATGGCGCCGGTGATCATGGGCAACCCCGAACGCCCGGAACTGGGCGAGGAGTTGACCAACAGCTTCTGCCGCACCGATCCCGACATCGCCCGCGTCTTCGCCCGCGTCACGTTCCTCTCCGACAACCGCGAGGACCTCGCCGAGGTCACCGTGCCCACGCTGGTCGCCCAGTGCTCCCACGACGCGATCGCGCCCCCGGAGGTCGGAACCTTCGTACGGGACCGGATCCCGGGCAGCCGGCTGGTCACCCTGAAGGCGACCGGGCACTGCCCGCAGCTCGCCGCGCCGGAGGAAACGGCCGCCGCGATCACCGACTTCGTCGGGGCCGTGCGCTGATGGGCGCGAGCGACGACAGCGAGAGCGGCGATCACCGGCCGCCCGAGAGACGTTCCGAGAAGCTCCCTGGCAAAGACCCCGGTGACGACCACGCGACCTTCTCCGCGCTCCTGGAGGACAGCGCCGAGGATCTGTACGAACACGCTCCGTGCGGCTACCTCTCCACGCTGCTCGACGGCACGATCGCGAAGATCAACGCGACACTGCTCGACTGGCTCGGCTACGACCACGGTGACCTGGTCGGCCGGAGGACCTTCTCCGACCTGCTGACCGTGGGCGGCCGGCTCTACCACGAGACCCACTTCGCCCCGCTGCTGCGTATGCAGGGCGAGGTCAGCGGGATCGCCCTCGAACTCAAGGCCACCGACGGCAGCCGGCTGCCCGTACTGGTGACCTCCACCGTCAAGACCGGCGGCGACGGACAACCGCTCCTGATCCGCACCACCGTCTTCGACGCCCGCGACCGCCGCGCCTACGAGACGGAACTGCTGCGCGCCCGCCAGGAGGCGGAACTCGAACGCGAGGAACTCAAGCGCCTCAACGCCACCCTCCAGCAGACCCTGCTGCCGCCAACTCTCGTGAACGTGCCGGGACTTGACGTGGCAGCGCACTACCACGTCGCCTCCACGGACATGGTCGGCGGCGACTTCTACGACCTCTTCCCGCTCTCCGCCGGGACCTGGGGGCTGTTCCTCGGGGACGTGTGCGGCAAGGGCGCCGCGGCCGCCGCCGTCACCTCGCTGGCCCGCTACACCCTGCGCGCCGCGGCCGTCTACGACCCCGATCCGGCCGCCGTGCTCGGCAATCTCAACACCGTCCTCAACCACGAGTACAACGGCCACGACCCGCGGTTCTGCACCGTCGTCTTCGGGCTGCTCACCCCCGAGGGCGACCGCGGCGGCTTCCGCATCACCCTGGCCAGCGGCGGCCACCCGCCGGCGCTGCTCCTGCGCGCGGACGGCAGCGCCGACCATCTGCACACCCCCGGCGGACAGCTCATCGGCGTGCTGCCCGACGCCCATATCGCCACCGCCACCGTCCACTTGGCGGCGGGCGACACCCTGCTGCTCCACACGGACGGACTCACCGAAGCCCGCCCGGACCGCGCCAGGGACGCCGACCGCTACGGGGACGACGCCCTCCTCGACTTCGCCCGCGCCCTGGCACCCACCACCGCCTACGCCGCCGTCGCCGCGATCCGCGACCTGCTCGACACCTTCGGTACCGGCGTCGACGACGACACCGCCGTCCTCGCCATCAACGTGCCCCGACCCACCAGCGAAGAGCAGCCGTGACCCAACTCGCCATCCGCACCCGGACCACGCCCGCGGGACCCGTCGTCGAACTCACCGGAGAACTCGACTACGACAGCTACACCCAGGTGCGTGAACTCCTGCCCGGGCTGGCGCTGTCGGACGGCCAGCAGCTCGTCGTCGACCTGGCCGGCGTCACGTTCTGCGACTCCAGCGGCATCACCGCCCTGCTCGCCGCCCGCAACCACGCCCTGGCCGCCCGGGCGGGCATCGCGCTGGCGGCGGTCCCGGATCACATCAGCCGGATCTTCCACATGGTCGGCCTCGACCAGGTCTTCACGACCCACTCCACCGCGCAGGAGGCCGAAGCGGCCTGGACACCTCCGGCCGCCCACCCCTGAAGCGTCAACGGGCCAGGTAGAAACGGATGGTTGTGCCGTCCGCGGTCGCATGGACGCGGACGAGATCGGCGACGTAGTGCACCAACAGCAGCCCCCGCCCGCCCGGTTGGTCGCGTGACGGCGGGCGCCGGCCTGCCAGCGGGTCCGTCAGCCGGCCCCGGTCGTGCACCTCGCAGACGATCCGCTCTCCCTCGGCCCAGATCCGCAGCGTCCCCGAACCCCCGCCGTGCAGCACGCTGTTGGTGGTCAACTCCGCGACGGCCAGCGTCAGATCCTGGAGCCGTACGCCCGCCAGGCCCAGCCGCTCGGCCTCCTGGACCGCGAAATAACGGGACTTGGGGAGATCTCCCGGGTCGAACACGATGGACGCGGCGCCCGGTGGGTGGGGGAGCGGCTCGTTGTAACGGGCGATGACGCGCCGCGGATCGTAGGTGGCGCTGGGCTGTTGGGTGTCTCCGTCGATGACGACCGGATGGGTGGCGCGGGCGTCGGCGAGCACGTGAGGCTCCAGCCGGTCCGCGTCGTACGGGCACAGGATCGTCACCTCGCGATCCCGGAACGCGGAGTTGATCAGCGCCTCGTGCTGCACGCACGCCGGGTACTCGACGGCGGTACGGCCGGGCCAGATCGGCTCCCCGATGATCCGCACCCTGCCGCTGTCGGCGTGGGCATCGGCGAAGGCCCGCAGTACGCCCGGGATGATCCGCCCCGGATTGCGGCCGACCTCGGTCATGTCGAGAAACCGCACACCGGCGCCACCCGACCCAAGTCCGGCCCGGATCAACGCGAGTTGGGTGCCGGGAACGGCGACCGCGACGGCCTCACCGGCGGCCAGACCCGCCCGCACGAACGGCACCGTACCGGCCGTGTACTGGGCCTCGCCCCGGTAGAACAGCGCGGGATGCGCGAACAGTTCACCGTCGGTGGCCGTGCTCATCGCGCCGCCACCTCGATCCTTGTCGGGCCGGGCCAGGGCATGTCCGCGGCGCGCGGTGACAAGGCGGACGGCGGTCACCGCTCCGGCAGTCTACGGGGGTAGCACGACAGGGGGTGGGCGCCGACAGAACTGCCGGCGCCCACCCCCCTGTCCCACTGCGAAACGCCGATCAGGTGCGGGGGTTCCCGTAGTAGCCGCCGACCTGCTCGTGGTAGCCGGCGTCACCGGGGTGCTTGTCCTTGTCGAACTCCGGGGAGTTCTTGATCTCTTCCTTCGTACGGCCGACGTGGATCGTGCGCTCCGCGACGTCGATGGACGCGATGGTCCCGACGGGCAGCAGCACGTGCTTGCCGAAGATCCACACACCGGTGTCGACGACGATGTACATGGCCCCGACGTCCTCGGAGTGCTTGTCCACCTTGCCGATCGAGCCGTCGCTCGCCTCGACCTTGAATCCGGTCAGATCCGTACCGGTCTGGTGGCCCGACTCGGCCTGGTAGTCCCACATGTTGTCCGCCATGTAAACCTCACTTTATGGTGGGTGAATTTCGAGATCGGTGATTTATCTCCTACCAGCGGTACCAACGTCCTCGAGTACCGCCGGAACCCGGCGAACGGGCGACAAATCCCAGCAGCCACAGGACGAGAACAACGATTGCGACCCACCAAAGAATTTTGATGGCGAATCCCGCACCGAAAAGCAGCAGTGCCAGGAGAAGAACAAGGATCAGGGGAAACATATGTATCGACCTCCAGGCATCCGAGTGCCCTGCCGGAAATAATCCATGCGCCTGGAGGAAACAAAAAAATGCGGCGGAGAGAGAAGGGCCGGTCGTTCCGGGGGCGCCACCACGGCGTCGGCGCCACCGATGTCACCCTGTCCGGACCGGTCTCGCCGGCGGTCCCGACCAGCGGCATCCCGTCGGCCCGCGAGACCCCCTGCGCGTCGGACACCAGGCCGTGCGTGAGCCCCCGAGGCCGATAACCCGGGGCTGACGGAGTCGATCGCGATCAGCCGCTCCAGGAGGCGTACCGGGAGGTGTACCGGGTCGAGTTCGTCGGGACGAGGGTCATCGCGACTCCTCATCTCCGTGGGGGTTCGCGTCTGCGTGCGGGTTCGCGGCCGTGCCTTCGGTGCTGAGCAGGACGACGGTCGAGGCGGGACCGACGCCCAGGGCTCTACGGCGTACGGCCGCGCCGTCACCGGTCAGGGCGGCGCGGGCACCCGCCAGGGAGGCCGCACCGCAGGGGCCCGAGGAGACACCGGCGGCGGCGAGATCGCGTGCGGGGCCCGCGCTGTCGGCGTCCGTGACCGCGACGGCGGCGTCCAGGCCGTCGCGCAGATACGGCCAGGCCAGGCTGGAGACGGTGCCGCAGTTCAGGCCGGCCATGGTGGTGGCGCCGGTCGGCACGCTGACCGGCTCTCCGCGGCCGAGGCTGGCCAGGACACAGGCGGCGGTGTCGGGTTCGACCGACATCAGGGCGGCCGGAGGCGACTCGGTCCGACTGCTGCGGTAGTGGGCGACGCCGGCCTGCGCGAGCGAACCGACGCCCGCCGGGACGACCACCAGCCCCGGCGCCTCGACACCCACGGCCCTCAACTGCCCGTCTGTCTCGGCGAACAGGGTCGAGTAGCCCTCCACGATCCAGCCGGGAATCCGCTCGTACCCGGGCCAGGCGGTGTCCTGCACGAGCACGGAGCCCTGCCCGCCCGCCGCCGCGTCGGCGGCCCGGCGCACGGCTTCGTCGTAGGCGCCGGGAACCAGGACGACGTCCGCGCCCTCGTCCTCGATCGCGGTCACGGCCGCCGGGTGGACGCCCCGCGGAACGAAGACCTGCGCACGTTGCCCGAACAGCCGCGCCATCCGGGCCACGGCCCGACCGTGGTTGCCGTCGGTGGCGGTGACGAGCCGCACCGGCCCGCCCCCGCGGTCCGCCCGCTGTGCCAGCACCCGGTGAATCGCCCAGGACGCGCCGAGCGCCTTGAACGCGGGCAGGCCCAGACGCGCGGACTCGTCCTTGACGAAGACCCGCCCGACACCGAACTCCGCGGCCAGGACGGGGAGTTCGGTCAGGGCGGTGGGTGAGTATCCGGGCAGCCCGGCATGGAAGTCCCGTACCTCGGCCGGGGGCGGCGCACAGGTCCACGTTCTGGCCGCGGACCGGACGTACCACGGCAGGTGGCGCGGGGCGGGGCTGCCGGAGCGGAACGAAGTCTTGGACACGCGACCAGAATGTGTCCAAGCACATGATTGGTCCAGCGGAGGTTCTCAGGGAATACCCGTCTCGTCCGCGTCGGCGGTGATGACGGGTTCGGGACCGGTGGGCAGGAGCTCAAGCACCAGGGCCACAGCCTCTTCGGCGGTCGCGACCTCGCCGACCACGGTGAAAGGACCGCGTCGGCGAACTCTGAACCGCCCGTTGCGCAGAGGCTCGATGGATCCGGCCTGCGCATTCCAGGGGTAGCTGGTGGAGCTGCTGAAGAGCAGGATGAAGTGGCTGGTGAACGGATACAGCCGCCGGAGCTGTGGTTGAGCGGCGGCAGCCTCCAGCAGCGGAACGATGCCCGGATAGCGGCGTCCGGGCGAGCGGACCTGATGTACTGCGTGCCGCCACTGCCAGCTGAGTCGTAGGGACTGCCAATGGGCCTCGACGACGTCAGCCGGTCCGCGAACGCGTGCCGCAGTCATGTCTGGCAGAACCGGTCTTGGAGGCAGGGGCACCTGTTGATCGGAGGTCTCGCTGCGCGTCTCCACAGTCACAGTGTCGCCCGCTTGAGCGTCTTCACCCGGTCCACGTGTCCCTCTCCTTCTCCTTCGACGACTCCGGAACTCCACGACAGACTCAGACCTCCAGCCACCCCGTGACCACGACCTCCCCGCCGGTCCGCAGCCGCAGGGCGAACGGACCGCCACGAGGTGCGGCACTGGTGAAACGGCCCATGTCGTCTGTCTCGACCTTGGTCGCCCGCGGGCCGCCGAGTACCTCGATCCACGTCTGCTGTGGCGGCATCAGCTGCCCCATCAGGCAGTGCGCGGTCACCTCCACGTCCACGGTCACCTCACCGGCGCAGAAGGTCAGCATGCGCGATACGCCCGTCGTTCCCCTGACCGGGACGGCGTCCACCATGGAGTCGAAGATCAGCTCGGCGACGCGGGCGTCGGGGTCTTGGAACCCGGCCGGGGCAAGTTCGACTTCCGTCGTGGCCGATTTCAGTGCCGTGCGCCTCTTCTCGTGCTCCCGGTCGTGGCGTAACGCCTCGGGTCAGCGTAGCCGCGTCGCGAACCGGTCCTCCGCTTCATCGACGGCCTCAGCGTTCGTGGTGCCCGGCCGGGCCGCGGCCGGTCCACCGAAGTTGAGCCTGGACTTGAGCCAGGGCAGGGACGAACCGAGCGCGTAGAACGCGAGGGGGAGAAGCACTGCGCCCAGAAGCATCGCCTGCCAACTGCTGACTCCGAGGTCGGGCGCGGGCGGGTCCGCCGGTTCCCGGCCCCCGCTGCCGGCCTTGGTCACATGCCCGGCCACCTCGCTCAGCAGGCCGCAGATCAGCGTGATCACGGCAGCCCATACCGCTACGAGATTGAGTTTCAGACAGGCCACCGCCCGGGCGACATGGGTGGCGACGGTGCCCGCGCTCCTGCCCATGTCCTCGGCCGCCTCCTGCTGGGTCCGGCCCATCGCCTTCGTCGCCCACACCGCGATCCGCTGTTGCGGAGGCAGCCCGCTGAGCGCCTGGTGCACCGCGATCCGGTGGGCGACCATGTCGCTGAAGTCCGCAAGTACCGGTTCGCCGGCGGACACGGCCTCGAACCGGTGCGCCGCATCCCACTCGGCCGGCGGGCCGCACCGTCTGGCCTCCGCCTCCACCTCGCGGCGGATCACCGCGTACAGGTAGGCGTGTGGGTTGTCGGGGGTGCGGGGCGCGCGGAGCACTTTGGCGAACGCGTTGTGCACGACGTCCTCGGCCTCAAGTCTTGATGCCGGGATGTTCGCGTCCGACAGCAATCGGCGGGCCTTCCCGGTCATCTCCCCACGGAACTCCGTGTACACGGAGTTCCACGTCTCGACGGACACGGCTCCCTCGTCAGCCATCGTCCCTCCCGCCTTCGCTCACCCTGCGGGAACGCGGCTCCGTTCCGCGCTGCGCGCGGATCACTTCAGCCCGCCCACAGGCCTTGTTCCGGTAGGCCACGCTGTCGATCAGCTTCTTGAGACTCGGAGCAAGAATCACGATCAGGAACAGCACTGCGCTGGCGACCTCCACCGAGCACCTCCTTCAGTCTGCGGCCTCCAGTGCCTCGCCTCGAAGCAAACGGCCGTACATCACTGAAGAGGGGGCGGCAGCCGATTCTCTTGACACGCTCGTCAAGATCTTTCCGCCACGGGCTCAGGGCCCATCCGGGACGAGTCGTGGTCGGCAGGCGGTCGGGCGTGTTGGAACTCGGCTATGGCGCAGGCTTGTTGAGGTCGAGCAGGCCGATGCGGGCCACGTTCTCCCGGTCGTCGTCGTCCTCGCTGGCCGCCGCGGCGAACCAGGCGTCGAGGATCTCCTTGAGCAGGGGCTCGGACGTCAGCCGCAGGCTGAGGGCCAGTACGTTGGCGTCGTTCCAGCGGCGGGCGCCGTCCGCCGTGTACGCGTCCGTGCACAGGGCCGCCCGTACGCCCGGCACCTTGTTCGCGGCGATCGACGCGCCCGTACCGGTCCAGCAGCACACGACCGCCTGCTCCGACGTCCCGGCGGCGACCTCACGGGCCGCCGCCTCCGAGCAGACCGCCCACTGCGGGTCGTCCCCGGGACGCAACGCCCCGTGCGTCACCACCTCGTGGCCCCGGCCGCGCAACTCCGCGACGAGGGAACGCGCCACGGGTTCGTCCATGTCAGAGGAAACAGAGATCCGCATGTCGCGGAGGCTACTCAGCGGTTGAGCTCGGTGCCAGCTTGAAGGGGGCTTGTTGAGCGGCTCCCGTCGGGGCGTCATCAGTGGACGACGTCGAAGACGTTCAGCTGAAGGCCGTTGGCGTACACGGCCTGCTCGACCAGCTTCAGCTTCTGGGCGTCCTTGTCGGTGGCCGGGAACAGGCGCTTGCCGGCGCCGAGCAGCAGCGGGAAGACGAGCAGGTGGTAGCGGTCGACCAGGCCCGCGTCCGCGAGGCCGTGGTTGAGGGCCGCGCTGCCGTGGACGATGATCGGGCCGCCCTCGGTCTCCTTGAGGGCGGCGACCTCGTCGAGGGTGCGGAGGATCGTGGTCTCGCCCCAGTTCGACACGAGCTCGTCGTCGGTGAGGGTGCTGGAGACGACGTACTTCGGCAGGGTCTTGTAATGCGCGAACTCGTCCATGTCCGGCCACACCGGGCTGAACGCCTCGTAGCTGGCCCGGCCCATCAGCATCGCGGCGGACTCCAGCTGCTCCCGCCCCTTGATGTCGAACGACTCGGGCAGGAACTCGACCTCCTTGAAGGTCCATCCGGAGTTGCGGTAGCCGGGTTCGCCGCCGGGGGCCTCCATGACGCCGTCGAGGGAGACGAAGGCGGTGCTGATCAAGGTGCGCATCGTGGGTCCTTGGGTGGTCGGTGCGGGTGTGTGTGCCTGTGCTGGTGGCTCCAGCATCCAACCGACAAAAATAATTGTCAAGGAGGGGGAAGTTGTCGGAGGGGGGTTAAGGGGAGTTGTCGGGTGGGCATGGTCCCGGCCGGCCGGGTAGAGGCCTAGAGGCAATGTCGGGGCAGGGCGCCGGAAGGGAGGTGCGGGGTGGCCGGACTGGCGGTCCCGTTGTGGGACGTGAGCAACGGGCAAGGGCTGCGCCAACTCGCCGAACTGGGGCTGGCGTTGCTGCTGTCGACCCTGATCGGCTGGGAGCGGGCGGCACAGCAGAAGAGCGCCGGGCTGCGCACGCACACGCTGGTCGGGATCGCCAGCGCGCTGATGATGGAGGTCTCCCAGCACGGCTTCACCAACGTCCTCGGCCTGGACAACGTGTCCTTCGACCCGTCCCGCGTGGCGGCCCAGATCGTCTCCGGCATCGGGTTCATCGGCGGCGGCCTGATCTTCGTACGACGGGACGCGGTGCGGGGACTGACGACCGCCGCGACCATCTGGCTCACCTGCGCGGTGGGTATGGCGTGCGGTGGCGGTCTGCCGATCCTCGCGCTGGCCACGACCGCCGTGCACTTTCTCGTCGTACGCGGATATCCGCGGCTCTTCGCGCACATGACGTCCGGCGCCGATCCGGGGGCGTTCGAGGTACGGCTGACCTATCGGACCGGTACGGCGCTGCTGCCGCAGTTGATGGAGACGTGCACGCGGAGGGGGTTTCGTATTCAGGAGGTCAAGGTCGATCGGTTGCCGGAGCGGGCGGATCCGGCGGCGCGGGTGCTGTTGCGGCTGGAAGGGGCGGCGGACGCGGGTCAGTTGACGTCCGAGCTGTTCCAGAACGAGGGAGTGACGGAGGTCGAGCTGACGGCGGCCGGCGATGAGGAGTGACACCGGGTCCTCTGTGGTGGGGCCGGTATCCGGCGTGGTGAGGCGGCGCCAGGTGTGGTGAGGGCGTCCGGTGTGGTGAGGCAGTATCCGGCCTCCGGCCGCGGAGCCTTCGCGAAAACCCGTTGGTGGACCACGGCGACCGCTGCTACTTTCGCGGAGGCCGTGCGAGAGAACGAGGAGGTGGTACCCGTGAACGCTATTTCGACATGGGTGCTCTCCTCTGGAGTCACGGTCGGGCGATAGGTCGTCCGGGAGCGCCGTAAAGCAGGCCTCCCGAAAGGCACGACCATGCACTTCACCTCTGAGCGACGCCTCGAAGACGGCGTCCTCGAACGCGAATTCACCCTCGGCGAGATCCCCGGCACCCTGTGGACGCCGGAATCCGACGCGCCGGCCCCGCTGGTCCTGATGGCCCACAACAACGGCCTGCCCAAGGCGGAACCCCGGCTGGTGGCCCGGGCCCGGCTGTCCGCGGCGTCCGGCTACGCGGTGGCCACCATCGACGCCGACGGGTGCGGTGAGCGGCCCCGTTCCGCCGCCGACGAGCAGGGCCGCGCGGACCTCCGCCGGGCGATCCAGGCGGGTGAGCCCGTCGATGACATCTTCGAGTCCTTCGTCGGCCCGCTGGTCGAAAAGGCGGTCCCGGAATGGCGGACCACCCTCGACGCCCTCCTCGCGCTGCCCGAGATCGGCGGCCCGGTCGGGTACGCGGGGTGGACCGCCCTCGGCATTCGGCTGGCGGTGGCCGAGCCGCGCATCGCGGCCGCCGGTTTCTTCGCCGGGGGTTATGTGCCGCGCGCCCAGCGCGAGGAGGCCCGACAGGTCACCATTCCGCTGCTGTTCCTGTTGCAGTGGGACGACGAGGGGAACCCTCGGCAGCGGGCCCTGGACCTGTTCGACGCGTTCGGCACCAAGGAGAAGACGCTGCACGCCAATCTGGGCGGCCACACCGGCACACCGTCGTTCGAGAGGGAGGACGGGGATCGGTTCTTCGGGCGGCATCTGAAGTGAGGGCGGGCCGTCGGGTCGGCAGCGGCCCCTAGGCGATAGCGGCCGGTCGGGGCGGCGCTCGGCCCGTACCTGGCGGATCGTTGGGCAGGCGAGCGACTCGATCACCAACCCCGGCTCCCGGCTGGGCCGGGGTTGGTGGGCGGCGGGCTCGGTAGTAGGTGCGGATTGAAGATGACCGTTCTGAACTGGTCCTCGTCTACACGCTCGCCCCCTTGATCCCCGCGCCCTGCCGAAGAACTAGAGCCTGTCTGGAGTCGGGATCAGCACGGCCTGCCGGTGGCTGTGGCTGTGGCTGTGGCTGTGGAAGCGTAGGCCGGCCCGTTACTCGTACCGGTACTTCAGCGAGTCCGCCTCCGACTGCTCGATGTCGGCGATCGTCAGCTCCGGCATCCGCAACTGGGCCAGCGTCACCTCGGCGGAGGTCGGCTGGGCGTCCGCCGGCAGCCACTGCTCGGGCTTCCAGGCCGCGCTGCGCAGGAGCGCTTTGGGGCAGTGCGGGTAGACCTCCTCGATCCCCACCACCAGCGCGCTGGCCGGCGGCTTGCCCACGGCGGTCAGCTGCGACAGCAGCTCCGGGTGGGTGGAGATACAGGCTCGGCCGTTCACTCTGAGCGTCGTGGTGCGCCCCGGGATGACGAACAGCAGCCCGGCCCGTCCGGTCGCGATGACGTTCTCCAGGGTGTCCAGACGCTTGTTGCCGGTCGCGTCCGGTATCGCCACCGTCCGCGCGTCCAGGACGGCCACGAATCCGGCGGGACCGCCGCGCGGGGAGACGTCACAGTTGCCCTCGGCGTCCGCGCTGGCGACCAGGACCAGCGATGAGCAGCCGATCAACTGCCGTGTCTGCTCGGTCAGTTCGGTCATCTGTTTGCGCCTGGCCGTGTCGCGCGGGAGTCCGTAGACCTGGCGCAGCACCTCCTGGTCGCGCACGGCGTCGAGACGGAGCGAATCGAAGGCACTGTCGGCAAGGGGTGACGTCATGCCTCCGACCCTAACCAGCCGACCTGGGATTGACCTTGGTCGGTGGGTGCGGAGACATGGCATATAGACGGTCGCGCGAGCTGTCTGGTGCGGTTAGATCCAGCAGGTCCGCATGGCCATGTCCCACCCCGCGCCCTCAGGCGTGCGGCAGTACACCGATCTGGTACAGCTCGTAGTGGGTCGAGGCGTCCAGGTCGTCGTGGTGCGGCGGCCCGGCAGTGAGCAGCCCGACCACCGTCCCGTCCGTGTCTTCCGCGACCACCGTGGCGCGCGTCGGCGTGGCCAGCACCCGTGCCCAGGCGTCGCGCCGTTGCCCCCGTGCACTGGGGTCGGCGAGTTCGTCCTCGGGCATGCCGCCCGCGGTGTAGTACGCGGTCCGGGTCCGGGTGTGCACATCGGCGAGGACATCGGCGTCCTCCGCGGTCGCCGCACGCAGTCGGAAACCTTGGTGCATGCCCGTCTGGACGCCCGTACCTTCCGGACGGTTCCCCATCGTCACCTTGGTCTACGGCCGCTCCGGAAAACGGTCCCCGGCGCATGTCCGGCACCGAGTTGGTCCACGTTCGCATGCCGAGGGGCCTTCGACAGCGGCCGTACATCGACTCCGGCTGCGTTCATCGCCCTGAGCCGGGCGCGGATGTCCCCGAGTTCCGAACCGCCGTACCTCCAAAGGCCGTTGCCCGTTCGGCTCGATGGGGGAGCGGGCCCCGGTCCGTGGTGGTGGACCGGGGCACTCGTCGCGATCGTCAGCTGACGGCCCTGGCGGCGTCCGTGATGAGGTCGGCGACGATCTTGGGGTGGCTGATCATCACGACGTGGGACGAGCGCGGTACTTCGACGATCTTGCGCGCGTTCGCGCGGCTGTACATCCAGCGCTCGCACGCCGGCGGGATCGCCTTGTCCTGGCCGGCGACCAGGCCCCACGAGGGAATCGTCTTCCAGGCCGCCGCCGTGGTCGGGAAGACGAAGGAATCGGCGTCGAACGGCCGCTGCGTGGCCTGTAGCACCCGGAAGTCGGCGGTGGAGATGTCGGCGGCGAAGGCGGCCTGGCCGTCCCTGCTCAGGTACAGATCGGTTCCGGTCGTACCGTCGGCCTTCGTGTACGGGACCGGCACGCTCACCGGCCCGACCTCGCTGCCGGGGAACTTGGTGATGAGTTCGCCCTGCGTCTCGCCCACTTCGGGCACGAACGCCGCGATGTAGACCAACGCCTTGACGTTCGCCTTTCCGGCGGCGGCGTTCGTGATGACCGTTCCGCCCATTGCGTGCGCGACCAGTACGACCGGTCCGCTGATGGAGTCCAGCAGACTCGCGATGTACGGGGCGTCGGTCGGAATACCCCGCAGCGGGTTCGACCCGCAGACGGTGGTGTAGCCCTTGTGCTGCAACTCCCCGATGGTGGCGTTCCAGCAGGACGAATCTGCGTAACCGCCGTGCACCAGGACGATCGTGGGCTTCACCTTCGACTTCTCCTCACCGGTACCGCTTGTGGCCGTCGCTGCGCCGGCCGTTCCTTCCGAACCGGCGACCAGCGCCGCCGACCCGGCCAGCGCCGCGCCGGCGGCCAGTACCCGCCGGCGGGAAACATCGGTACTCATGGGACTCCTCAGGCATGGGGTGGGTGGAACGGGTCCGACGGAGAGCTCACCGCCGAGCTGCTGCGCGAGGGTGGCTGGCGCCAACTGAACAGGTGGCCGTGGGGAGTTCGGTTCGTTCGGCGGGCCCAGCCGCGCACGGGCGGCTTCATCGGTGTGGCATGCCTGTGACCTTATGAGGAGCGCTTTTGCCGTGGCATCGGCAATGTGACCTAGATGCCGGGGCCGGCGGCCCGGCAGTCGCCTTCCGCTCTTGACGTGTGCCCACCCTGTGCGGGCCTGGGACTGTCCCGACCCTTGCTCGACCTATCGAAAATCGATAGATTCCCATCGTGAGTCGATGGAAGGGCGAGTCGTGGGAAAGCTGACAGTGGGTGCGCTGCGCGCCGTGCTCGTGGTGGTGCTCGTCGGCACCGTGTTCGTACAGACGTTGATGCTGTGGGTGTTGATCAGCGGGAACGATCCCGAGGACGGGACGCTCCCGCTGACCGCGCTGCGCGTGATCACGATCCTGGGCACGGTGTCGGTCCAGGTCGCCCTGGTCTGCGTATGGCGGCTGGTGACGATGGTGCGGCGCGGCACCGTGTTCTCCGACGTCGCCTTCCGGTACGTGGACGGTGTGATCGGCGCGATCGTGGCGGCTGCCCTCGTGTGGTTCGCGGTCACGGCCGTCAACGCGCCGGGCCAGCGGGACGATCCCGGCGTGACCCTCATCATGGGCGGGGTCGGCGTGGCCATCCTGGGGGTCGCGCTCATCGTGCTCGTGCTGCGGATGCTGCTCGTCCAGGCCGTCGCGCGCGACGCCGAAGCGGCGCAGATGCAGGCCGAGTTGGACGAGGTGATCTGATGCCGATCGCCGTCGACATCGACGTGATGCTGGCCAAGCGGAAGATGTCCGTGGGCGAACTCGCCGACCGGGTGGGGATCACGCCCGCCAATCTGGCGGTGCTCAAGAACGGGCGCGCCAAGGCGGTTCGCTTCGCGACGCTCGCCGCGCTCTGCGAGGTGCTCGAGTGCCAGCCGGGGGACCTGTTGCGCTGGGAGGCCGAGGTCGAGGCCGAGGCGGAGATCGAGGCTGCGGCGGGCGGATGACGTGCCCATCCAACTCGATCCCGCCCGGCGTGTGGTGGGCTGTGTCGACGGCGACGCGTTGGACCGGGTGGTGGGTTGCTTCGTAGCGACCGGAAGATTCAAGTCCGGTACGACGTCCGATACGACGTCAGGGACGTCACCTTCGTCGAGGACGCCGTCCCTCCCGCCTTGGCGTCGACCTTCGGGTTGTTGCGGAAGCCGAGTGCCTGGACGAAGTCGATGCGGGCGGTGCCCTTGACGTAGGCGCCCCAGCCGCTGGAGGTGCGGGACCCGACCGTGGTGGTCTTGGCCTTGAACTCAGTGTCAGGACGACGGCGCCGGTCAGCGCGCGCCACGTTCCGCGCGCGCGGAGGGCGGAGCGGAGTGGGGAAGGGTGCGGGGCGGGAGAGTGGGGGGACATGGTGTCCGGGGACATGTGCGGCACGCTCACCTCGACGTGCGTCCCCGATGTCATGGGTGACGGCTGCGGATGAGTTTCGCGAGGCTAGCCGTTTTCCCGGCCCGGCAAGGGTGCACCCTTCAGGAAGGCGTTGTAGGCCTCGACGGCTTCCGGCTCGATTTCGGGGTTGGCTGGGCCGTAGCGGGTGTCGGTGCGGTCCCGCTTCGGTCCGGAGACCCAGAAATCCTCGTCGGTCTGCACGTCGTAGAAGTTCGCATCGGACATTCCCCCTGCCCGGCGCAGCGTCCTCCGGTGGAAGTACGCGGTGCTCCAGGTCTTCGAGAAGTCCACCCACCCGATCCACGAGGGCCCGCGCCTGCCTATGCCTCCTCGGGTCCTGGGGGCTACTGGGTTCAGGCAGGGCAGGGCACCGGCAGGCAGTGTCCGGAGCCATGGACGATTGCTCCGCATGTCCCGGCCAGGTGCAGGCCCGTCCTGGAGCTGTGGCTATCTTCACAAATCGTCCGGTTAGGGCCTTTTCGTGGCACCGGTCACGTCACGGAACCGCTGCCTCGTCTACGTTTCGCAGGTCTCTGCCCCCGAATCGTTGAGGCCCCATGCCGTACCGCCCGAACCCCCGACCGACCACGCGGAGCGCGAGCACGCCCGGCCGGAGCGGCAGGCGTACCCGCCTGTCCGCAGCGCTTCTCACCGGATTCGTGACCACCCTCATCACGGCCGGTGTAGTCGGTCCGGCCGCAGCGGCCGGCACCGGGACATCGGTGAGCTCCGGAACCGGAACCACACCGGCGACTGCGCGGAGCGAGGCGCGCGTGACGACCGCCGTGCTGGACCTGGACCACCCCGACCGGCAGCCGCAGGTGCGGGGGAAGGACGTCCCCTACGACACGGCCAGCATCATCAAGGTCGACATCCTCGCCGCGCTGCTTCTCCAGGCGCAGGACGCCGGCCGCGGCCTCACCCAGCAGGAGCGCACCGAGACCGAGGCGATGATCGAGCGCAGCGACAACGACGCGGCGACCGCGCTCTGGCGGCGGATCGGCCTGGCGCCCGGCCTGGAGGCGGTGAACAAGCGACTCGGGCTGTCCTCGACGGTGGGCGGGGCCGGCGGCACGTGGGGACTCACACGCACCACGGCGACCGACCAGATCCGCTTGCTGCGCGCGGTGTTCGCCGACGGTGGGACCTCGTCCGCGAGCGGGTCCGCACTGACCACGACGTCCCGGAACTACATCCGTACGCTGATGACCCGTATCGACGCCGGACAGTCATGGGGCGTCTCGGCGGCCTCCGACTCCGGATGGGCGCTCAAGAACGGCTGGCTGCAACGCAGCACCACCGGCCTGTGGGACATCAACAGCGTCGGACGGGTCACCTCGGGAACGCACCACTACCTCGTCGCGGTCCTCTCCGACGGCAACGCGTCGATGGCGGGCGGCATCGCGACGGTCGAACACGCGGCCCGCACCGCGGTCTCCTCGGCGCGAGCGGCCGGCTGACGCCGGAACACGACAGCACGCCTACCGAGGCGCCGCCGTAGACATCGCCGGCCGTGCGCGCGCCAAGGGTCCAGCGCAACCGGGACATGGGATCCCCGCGAACGTAGGCCTCGACCAGAGTGAGAGGCGCCTTGCGGACGGCCGGGTTCAGTTCCCCGACAGGCGCAGCGACCACCGCTCGGTGACGCGGCCACGCCCTGTGCGGCTCGGTGCGCAGCGGCGAGAACCGCCTCTGCCTGCGGAGCCTCTCCACGACGAGAACGCGCACTACGTCACCGACCCCGCCGCCCCCTGGTCAGGCGCACCGCTCCACTCCCGATACGCCGCCACAGCCGTAGGCAAGGTCGGGAAGATGTGGTCGGTGCCGACCGAGTCCACCAGGCCGTACGCCTCCAGGTCGGCCAGGAGGTCCTGTTTGACCCGGGCGAGGGCGAACACGACGCCCCGGTGGGCGAGTTCGCGGCGGAGTTCGTCGACCGCGTCCAGGGCGGTGATGTCCACCTCCACGTTGGCCTCGGCGTTGAGGACGAACCAGCGGACAGGGACGGCCTGTTGGGCTACAGCGGCCAGCGCGCGGCGGCGGAAGTTCTCCGCGTTGGCGAAGAAGAGGGGTGAGTCGTAGCGGTAGACCAGCAGGCCGGGGATCGTGCGGGCCAGCGGGTAGTCGTCCACGTCGTGCATGCCGGCGACACCGGGAACCAGGCCCTCGACGGCGTCGTGCGGACGGGCCACCCGGGTGAGGAGTTCGGCCACCGACAAGCCTACGGCGACGATCACGCCGTAGAGGATGTCCAGGGCCAGCACTCCGGCCAAACAGCCCAGGGCCAGGAGGAGTTCGCGGCGGCGGAAGGTGGCCAGGCGGTGGAAGCCGGTGAGGTCGATCATGCGGACGGCCGCGTAGACGACGAGGGCGCCGAGTACCGCCGAGGGAGTGCGGGACAGCAGGGGGCTCAGGAAGAGGAGGACCGAGAGGACGACCGCCCCGGCGATGAGCGAGTACGTCTGGCTGCGGGCGCCCGCCGACGAGGCCAGCGCGGTGCGGCTGGCGCTGCTGCTCACCGGGAAGCCGTGGAGGACGCCTGCGCCGAGGTTGGCCGCGCCCAGCGCCAGGAACTCCTGGTCGGCGTCCAGGCCGGGGCCGTCGTCCTCGTCGCCGCCGGTGAAGGCGCGGGCGGTGAGGATGAAGTCGGTGTACGCGACCAGTAGGACACCGAGCGCGGGCAGCACCAGGTGGGGGAGTTCGGTGAGGTCCGGCAGGCCGATCGTGGGAAGCCCCGCCGGGACGTGGCCGATCACCTTGATGCCGTAGCGGTCGTCGAGGTCCAGGGCGGCCACGGCAGCCGTGCCCAGCACCACCGCCAGCAGCGGGCCCGGCACCATCCGGGACAGGCGCGCCACCGCGAACAGGAACGCGAGCGTGACGGCGGCGAACACCAGCGTGGGCACGTGGAGTTGATGCAAGTGCCGTAGGAACGACCAGAGTTGCGGGAAGAAGGCCGAACCTGTCGTCGACACCCCGGTGAGCTTGGGGAGTTGGTCCACGATCATGATCAGGGCCACGCCCGCCAGGTAGCCGATCAGGACCGGGCGGGAGAGGAGGTCGGCGACGAAGCCGAGCCGTACCGCCCATGCGACGAGGCAGAGCAGACCGACCGTGACCGCCAAGGCGGCCGCCAGCGTGGCGTAGCGGCTCGGGTCGCCGGCCGCGAGCGGGCCCACCACGGTCGCCGTCATGAGCGCGGTCGTCGACTCCGGGCCGACCGAGAGCAGCCGGGACGAGCCCAGGACGGCGTACAGGGCGAGCGCGGGGAGGATCGCCCACAGGCCGGCGACCGGTGGGAGGCCGGCGACCCCGGCGTACGCCATCACCTGCGGGACGAGGTACGCGGCGACCGTGACTCCGGCGAGCAGATCGCCGCGCAGCCAGGCGCGCCGGTATCCGGCCAGCGTGGCGATTCCGGGCGTCAGGCGCCGCCACTCCAGGACGCGCCCGCCCGGGCCGCGGGACATGGTGTTCCTCGCCCCGACCGGCTCAGAGGCTCGCCGCGTGGTCCGGGACGAAGGTCTGCAGGTCGCGCGGCGGGCGTTCGTAACCGGTGGACGGCGGGCGGGGCGGGAGTTCGAGGACCGGGGGCGACACCTCGCGGTAGGGGAGGGAGCCGAGGAGGTGGGCGATCATGTTCAGGCGGGCCCGGCGCTTGTCGTCGCTCTCGACGACGTACCACGGGGCCTCGGAGATGTCGGTGTGCACCAGCATCTCGTCCTTGGCGCGGGAGTAGGCCTCCCAGTGGGTGAGGGACTCCAGGTCCATCGGGGACAGTTTCCAGCGGCGCAGCGGATCGTCCAGCCGGCGGCGGAAACGCTCCTCCTGGACGTCGTCGCTCACCGAGAACCAGTACTTGCGCAGCACGATCCCGTCCTCGACCAGCATCCGCTCGAAGATGGGGCACTGGCGGAGGAACAGCTGGTACTCCTCCTTGGTGCAGAAGCCCATCACGTGCTCGACGCCGGCCCGGTTGTACCAGCTGCGGTCGAACAGGACGATCTCACCGGCGGCCGGCAGATGTTCGACGTACCGCTGGAAGTACCACTGGGTGCGCTGCCGGTCGGTCGGCTTCGGCAGTGCGGCGATCCGGGCGACACGCGGGTTGAGGTGCTCGGCGACGCGCTTGATGGTGCCGCCCTTGCCCGCCGCGTCCCGCCCCTCGAAGACCACGACCAGCCGGGTGCCCTCGGCCCGCACCCACTCCTGGAGCTTCACCAACTCGGTCTGCAGACGCAGCAGTTCGGTCTCGTACTTCTCGCGCGGCAGCTTCTTCGCCTTCTTGCCGGCCATGCTGCCTCAACCCCTCGATGACGTGCGCGGTTCCTCGTGTCCAAGGTCGAACACCTGGACAGCACCGTACTGACCGGCGGGGGAGCGCGCACCCCGGATGCCTGCTCTGCCGGGTTTGCGGTGGACGGCAGCGGCAACCCGGACCGTGTGACAGCGATGACCACGCAACAGGAACTCGTCCGGTTCCTGGAGGACCGCTTCGCCTGCGCACAGGCCTGCACCGAGTGTGCGCGGGCCTGTGTGCTGCGCGTCAGCCGCTCGGATCCGGACGCCACCGACCACGAGGCACTCGTACGACGCAAGGCGCTGCTGTGCGCCGAGGTGTGCGACGCGACCTGCCGGATGCTGGCCGAGCAGAACCAGGACGAGTCCGCCCTGCGCCTCCAGGCCAAGTGGTGCCTGCTCGTCTGCCTGGAGTGCGCGCAGGTCTTCGACGCGCAGCCGGGCGCCGAGGCGGACGCGGAGGCGTGCCGGGACTGCGCGCGGGCGTGCACGGAGTTCATGGCCACGCTGAACTGACGCGCGCCTACGGCCTCTTCAGGGGCAGCGCCGCTTCGTCGAGGGGCATTGCCGCCTCGCCATTCCCTATTTCTGGAACACGTTCTACGGTGTGCGCCGTCAGGACGACCGGCCTTGGGGAGCCTGGAGGCGCCGTGCATCTCGAATACACGCCCGAGCAGCAGCGGCTGCGTACCGAACTGCGCGCCTACTTCGCCGAGTTGGTGCCCGACCACGCCTACTCGCGCTACGCCGACCCGGCCGCCCAGAAGCGCTTCTACCGCGAGACCATCCGCCGGCTCGGCACGGACGGCTGGCTCGGCGTCGGCTGGCCCGAGGAGTACGGCGGGCGCGGGCTGTCGCCGATGGAGCAGTTCATCTTCTTCGACGAGGCCGCGCAGGCGGGCGTACCACTGCCGTTGATGGCGCTCAACACGGTCGGCCCGACGATCATGGGGTTCGGCACCGACGAACAGAAGGGGTACTTCCTCCCGAAGATCCTCGCCGGCGAGATCGACTTCGCGATCGGTTACAGCGAGCCCGAGGCCGGCACGGACCTGGCCGCGCTGAAGACGCGCGCCGTACGGGACGGCGACGAGTACGTCGTCAACGGCCAGAAGATCTGGACGACCAACGGCGACACCACCGACTGGGTCTGGCTCGCCGTGCGCACCGACCCGGACGCCCCGCCGCACAAGGGCATCACCATGCTCCTGGTGCCGACCGCCGACCCCGGCTACTCCTGCACGGTGATCAACACCCTCGCCTCGCACGACACCACCGCCAGTTACTACGAGAACATCCGCGTCCCCGTCACCCGACGCGTCGGCGAGGAGAACCAGGGCTGGCGCCTGATCACCAACCAGCTCAACCACGAACGCGTCACCCTCGCCGCCCACGGCACCATGGCGATCCGCGCCCTGCACGACGTCCAGCACTGGGCCATGGAGACCAAACTCGCCGACGGCCGCCGCGTCGTCGACCTCCCCTGGGTCCGCCGCCTCCTCGCCCGCACCCACGTGAGGCTCGACGCGATGAAACTCCTCAACTGGCAGATGGTGAACGCCGTCCAGGAGGGCACCCTCACCCCACAGGACGCCTCCGCCGTCAAGGTCTACGGCTCCGAGGCCCGCCGCGACGCGTACGCCTGGCTCATGGAGATCGTCGCCGCGACCGGCGCCCTGAAGGAGGGCTCGGCGGGTGTCGTCCTGCACGGCGAGCTGGAGCGCGGCTATCGCTCCGCCGTGATCTTCACGTTCGGCGGCGGCAACAACGAGATCCAGCGGGAGATCATCTCGTGGATCGGGTTGGGGATGCCGAGGGTGCGGCGTTAGTCGTGTGTGGCGTGGATTCCTGGTTCGTCCGCGTCGGTGGTGATCACGTCGACGTCGGTCGCCCGTGGGTTCTGCCGGTCGCGGGCCTGGGACAGCGTGGCGGCGTAGCGTTCCGGTAACTCCCTTGCCCGGATTCGGAGTTGCGGCGCGACGTGCGTGGGAGTCGTGACGAGTTCTCGCATGGTTCCGGGGATTCGGTCCTGGGAACGGAAGGGCCGGGAGCCTCACTCGGCGCTCGCGAGCAGAGCGGGCGCCGCTCCATGCGATGGGAGACCGATCAACGATGTTCACTCCGGTACGGAGAAGAGTACGGACGGCCGCGCTCGCGCTCTCGGCCATGGCGGCCCTCGCCTTGGGCGCGACCGCCACAAGTGGCGCGGCAGCGGCCCCCGTTGCCGCGAAACAGGGACCGACCTCGGTGGCGTACGTCGAGGTGAACAACAACAGCATGCTGAACGTCGGCAAGTACGCCCTCGCCAACGGCGGCGGCAACGTCTTCGACGTCGCCGTGATCTTCGCGGCGAACATCAACTACAACACGGGCACGAAGGCGGCGACCCTGTACTTCAACGAGAACGTGCAACGCGTCCTCGACAACGCCGCCACGCAGATACGGCCGTTGCAGCAGAAGGGCATCAAGGTCGTCCTCTCGGTGCTCGGCAACCACCAGGGCGCGGGCTTCGCCAACTTCCCGTCCCAGCAGGCGGCTTCGACGTTCGCGAAACAACTGTCGGACACCGTGACCAAGTACGGCCTCGACGGCATCGACTTCGACGACGAGTACGCCGACTACGGCAACAACGGCACCGGCCAGCCCAACGCCAGCTCGTTCGTGTACCTGGTGTCGGCACTGCGCGCCAACATGCCGGCCAAGATCATCAGCCTCTACAACATCGGCCCGGCCGCTTCGCGCCTGTCCTACGGCGGCGTCGACGTCTCGTCCAAGTTCGACTACGCCTGGAACCCGTACTACGGCTCCTGGCAGGTCCCCGCCATCGCCCTGCCCAAGTCGAAGCTGTCGCCGGCGGCCGTCGCGATCGGCGGAACCTCACAGAGCACGGCCGCCAGCCTCGCCCGCCGCACGGTCAGCGAGGGGTACGGCGTCTATCTGACATACAACCTCGACGGCGCCGATCGCAGCGCCGATGTCTCCGCGTTCACCAGGGAGCTGTACGGCAGTGACGCCCGCTACACGCCGTAGGCCGACCGTGCTCCCCGGCGTCCGGTGCTCCTTCGGGTCCGGCTGCATCCCGTAGGGCCGCGCCTCGGGCAGGCCGCGCTTTCGACAACGATGTCGGAGGCGTGGCCTGCACAGGTACACCGCGGAAGCGGTAAGCCGGGCGGGGCAGAGGCGCGCGAGGCGCTCCGACGGCGCGTGGAGCACCAGCCGTACGTCTCCCTGCCGTCGTACGCCCATCAGTTCTACGGCAGACCGGCCCCCGGGTCCCGACAAACCGACCCCCGCACCCACCACCGTCACCCGGCAACTCCACGCCCCAGGCACCCTGTTGCGCTGTGTCCCCGCACATGTGCGTCGGCACCACCCGTCCAGGCTCATCCTGTGTGCCGTGTCACGGCTCGCCCCGGCTCGCGTCCACCCCCGTACAAAGTCGGGCGATCGCTCGCCATACTGGACGAGCCAGGGGAGGGCGGGACGAACACTGACGGGGGCGATCGCGGGAGATGGGGGACAGCAGACTGATCCAGGGTCGCTACCGCCTGCTTGAGCGGATCGGGCGCGGCGGCATGGGCGAGGTGTGGCGTGCGCGGGACGAGTCGCTGGGGCGGCATGTCGCCGTGAAGTGCCTCAAGCCGCTGAACCCGCACCACGACCAGTCGTTCACCCGGGTCCTGCGTGAGCGGTTCCGGCGTGAGGCCCGGGTGGCCGCCGCGTTGCAGCACCGCGGGGTGACCGTCGTCCACGACTTCGGCGAGTCCGACGGCGTCCTCTACCTGGTGATGGAGCTGCTCGACGGCCGCAATCTCTGCCAGCTCCTGGAGGACAACGAGCAACGGCCGTTGCCCGTCGGCGACGTCGTCGACATCGCCGAGCAGGTCGCCTCCGCCCTCGCCTACTGCCACCAACAGGGCATTGTGCACCGGGACTTGAAGCCAGCGAACATCATGCGGCTGTCCGACGGCACGGTGAAGATCTGCGACTTCGGCATCGCCCGGCTCGGCGCCGACATCGGGTTCACCTCCCGGCTGACCGGCACCGGCATCGCGATGGGCACCCCGCACTACATGTCGCCGGAACAGATCAGCGGTACCGAGGTCGACCAGCGCAGCGACCTCTACTCCTTCGGCTGCGTGCTGTACGAACTCACCACCGGGGCACCGCCGTTCGACCTCGGCGACGCCTGGGCGATCCTCATCGGCCACCGCGACACCCCGCCCCGCCCGCCGCGTGCCGAGCGGGCCGAAGTGCCCGAGTACCTGGAGAAGGTCATCCTCGACCTGCTCGCCAAGCTCCCCGAGCAACGTCCGCACGACGCACGGGAGTTGGGCCGCCGGATCACCATGGGGCGTACGACACCCCTGTACGTACCGACCGTTGTGACCCCGCAGCCCCAACTGCGCCCGTCCGAAGTCGTTTCCGAGCCGGTGTCCGAGCCTGCCTTCCGCGAAGCGCGCCTGCCGTCCTGGACGCGCGGGATGACCACCGGGCACAAGGCGACCGGCGCCGGACTGCGCACCACCCCACCGGACGCCGGAGCCGGACTCACCGGCGAATGGATCGCCCGCCCGACCACAGGCCACGCCGGGGAACCCGCGCCGGAGTCACCGTCCGCACCGCCCACGGAGACCCTCAACGCCCTGGCCGGACGTCACAACGCGGGCCTGAGCCTGGGGAGGCTGGGCCGCTGGGCGGAGGCCGGCGAGGTGCACCGCGCGGTCGCCGCCGAACGCCGGCACCTGCTGGGCCCGGACCACCCCGACACCCTCGCCAGCCGTTACGAACTCGGCTTCACCCTCAGCCGCACCGGCCACGCCGCCGACGCCCTGCACGAGTACACCCACGTCGCCCGCGCCAGGGAACGGGGGTTGGGCGCCGACCACGCCGACACTCTCGCCGCCCGGCAGGAAATGGCCTACGTCCTGGGCCAGTTGGGCCGCCACTTCGACGCACACCAGGTGTACACGTCCGTGCTCGCCGCCCGGGAACGCACGATGGGCCCCGACCATCCGGACACCCTGCGCTGCCGCCACAACCTCGCCTTCAACCTCAGCCGGCTCGGCCGCCTGGAGGACTCGTACCGCATGGCCTGCGAGGTCGCCGCCGCCCGCGCCCGCGTGCTGGGCCCCGGCCACCCCGACACCCTGGTCACGCGATATGAAGTCGCTTACGCGCTCGGCCAGTTGGGCCGCTGGCCCGAGGCGCTTCAGACCTACGGCGAGGTCGCCGAGGCCCGCGCGCGAGCCCTCGGCGCGGACCACGCCGACACCCTCGCCGCACGCTACGAGATCGGCATCAGCCTCGGCCGCCTCGGCCGCAGCGCCGACGCCCTCAAGCTCTACCGCGACCTGATCGACGACCGCACCCGCGTCCACGGCCCCGCCCACCCCGAGACCCTCCGCGCTCGCCACGGCCTCGGCGTCAACCTCGGGCGGCTCGGCCGCTGGGAGGAGGCCCTCGCCGAGTCCCGCGACGTGTGCGCCATCCGCGAGCGCGTCCTGGGCGCCGACCACACCGACACCCTGGTCAGCCGCCGCGAGGTCGCCGTAGGGCTCGGCTGGCTGGGCCGGTGGGCCGACGCCCTGACCGAGTACCGCCGGGTGGCCGCCGCCCGCGAGCGCGTGCTGGGCCCGGACCACCCCGACACCCTCGCCAGCCGCAACGACGAGGCCCACTGTCTGGAACAGCTCGGCCGCAACGCCGAGGCGGTCGAGCTGTACCGCCGGGTGGCGGCGCTGCGGCAGGGGCGGGCGTCCGGCGGTCACTGAGGGCACGGTGCCCGTCCCCCCTCTGGCCGACCTAGATCACCTCGTGTTACGAAGAACCATGCCTGCACACGAGGGACACGGACACCGGACGTACGACGCCGTCATCGTCGGCGGTGGCCACAACGGCCTGGTCGCCGCCGCCTACCTGGCCCGGGCCGGGCGCTCCGTGCTCGTCCTGGAACGCCTCGACGGCACCGGCGGCGCCGCCGTGTCGACGCGCCCGTTCGCCGGCGTCGACGCGCGGCTGTCCCGGTACTCGTACCTGGTCAGCCTGCTGCCCAAGAAGATCGTGCGGGACCTCGGCCTCGACTTCCGCGTCCGCGGCCGCACCATCTCGTCGTACACCCCCGCCGAACGCGACGGACGTCCCACCGGCCTCCTCGTCGGCGGCGGCGAGCGCCGCACCCGCGACGCCTTCGCCCGGCTGACCGGCGGCGACCGCGAGTACGCGGCCTGGCAGCGGCTCTACGGCATGACCGGCCGCCTCGCGCAGCGGGTCTTCCCCACGCTCACCGAACCGCTGCCCACCCGCGACGAACTGCGCCGCCGCGTGGACGACGAGGACGCCTGGCGGATGCTCTTCGAGGAGCCGATCGGCGTCGCGATCGAGGAGAACTTCACCGACGACCTGGTCCGGGGCGTCGTCCTCACCGACGCCCTCATCGGCACCTTCGCCGACGCCCACGACGTCTCCCTCGCGCAGAACCGTTGCTTCCTCTACCACGTCATCGGCGGCGGAACCGGCGCCTGGGACGTCCCCGTCGGCGGCATGGGCGCGCTGACCGACGCCCTCGCCACCACCGCGCGCGAGGCCGGCGCCGTACTCGCCACCGGGCACGAGGCCGTACGGATCGACACGGACGGACGCGCCGCCGAGATCACCTACCGCACGGCCGACGGCGAGGGTGTCGTAGCCGCCCGGCACGTCCTCGTCGGCGCCTCGCCGCAGCAACTGGCCGCCCTCACCGGCGACGAGCCGCCCGCGCCCGCCGAGGGCGCCCAGCTCAAGGTGAACATGCTGCTCAAGCGGCTGCCCAGGCTCCGCGACACCTCCGTCGACCCGCGCGAGGCGTTCGCCGGCACCTTCCACATCGCCGAGGGCTACGACCAACTGGCCGCCGCACACGCCCAGGCCGCGTCCGGTTCGCTGCCCGCCGCGCCGCCCTCCGAGATCTACTGCCACTCGCTCACCGACCCGAGCATCCTCGGGCGGGACCTGGTCGAGGACGGCTACCAGACCCTCACGCTCTTCGGTCTGCACACTCCGGCGCGGCTGTTCGAACGGGACAACGACGCCGTACGCGACGAGCTGTTGAAGGCGACGCTGGCCCAGTTGGACAACCACCTCGCCGAACCCCTCGCCGACTGCCTGGCCACCGACGCGGACGGCCGCCCCTGCATCGAGGCGAAGACCCCGCTCGACCTGGAACGCGACCTCGGACTCCCCGGCGGCAACATCTTCCACCGCGAACTGACCTGGCCGTACGCCCAGGACGGCACCGGCCGTTGGGGCGTCGAGACCCGGCACGCGAACGTCCTGCTGTGCGGGGCGGGCGCGGTGCGGGGTGGCGGCGTGAGCGGGGTCCCGGGGCACAACGCGGCGATGGCGGTGCTGGAGGCGGGGGAGTGATGTCCTCCGTCCGGGATTTCTACGACGCGTTAGCCGCCGACTACCACCTGATCTTCCCGGACTGGGACGCGAGCATGGCCCGCCAGGCGGCGGCACTGGACGGAGTCGTCCGGGCTCGGTTGGGTGCGGGACCACACCAGGTACTGGACTGTTCATGTGGGATCGGCACACAGGCGATCGGGCTGGCGGGCGTCGGACACCGGGTGATCGGGAGCGATCTGAGCCCGGCCGCGGTCGCGCGGGCCGCCGTCGAGGCCGCGGCCCGGGGCCTCCGTCTTCCGGTGACCGTGGCGGACATGCGGGCGCTGCCGTTCCGGTCAGCCGCCTTCGACGTCGTGGTCTGTGCCGACAACTCCCTCGCGCATCTGCTCACCGCCGACGACGTCGGTACGGCTCTGGGCGGCATGCGGCGGGTCCTGCGCGACGACGGGCTCCTGATGATCAGCATCCGGGACTACGACGAGCTCCGGGCCACCCGGCCCACGTCGACGCCTCCCCAGCTGTCGACGACCGCCGAAGGCCGGGTGATCACCTTCCAGCTGTGGCGCTGGCACGAGGACGGCGAGCGGTACGACCAGGAGTACTTCCAGCTCCTCCCCGTGCGGGACAGCTGGGAGGTGCGGGTGCGCCATGTCACCTCCTGGGCCCTGACCCGCGGCCAGTTGAGCGATGCGGTGGCCGACGCGGGCTTCACAGACGTCAGTTGGCACGAGCCGGAGGACAGCGGCTTCTATCAGCCCGTGCTTACGGCGCGACGGACCTAACAGTCGAGAAAATCTGACGGAGCATCAGAAAAGGCCTTCCGTCGTCCGGAGGACTGCGGCATTCTGCGCCCATGCAGACGGAGTTGAGCAAGAAACTGGGAGTCGAGCACGCCATCTTCGGCTTCACGCCGTTCCCCGCCGTCGCCGCGGCCATCAGCCGGGCCGGCGGTTTCGGAGTGCTCGGCGCGGTCCGCTACACGGCCCCCGACGACCTCAAGCGCGACCTCGACTGGCTGGAGGCGCACGTCGACGGGATGCCGTACGGCCTGGACGTCGTCATGCCGGCGAAGAAGGTGGAAGGCGTCACCGAGGCCGAGGTCGAGGCGATGATCCCGGAAGGGCACCGGCAGTTCGTCACCGAGACCCTGGCCAAGTACGGCGTGCCCGAACTCGCCGAGGGCGAGGTGTCCGGCTGGCGCATCACCGGGTGGATGGAACAGGTCGCCCGCAACCAGCTCGATGTCGCCTTCGACTACCCGATCAAGCTGCTCGCCAACGCGCTGGGATCCCCACCGGCCGATGTCGTCGCCCGCGCCCATGACCGCAATGTGCTCGTCGCCGCACTCGCGGGCAGTGCCCGGCACGCCCGCAAGCACGCGGAGGGCGGCATCGACATCGTCGTGGCCCAGGGCTACGAGGCGGGCGGCCACACCGGCGAGATCGCCTCCATGGTGCTCACGCCCGAGGTCGTCGAGGCCGTGGACCCGTTGCCGGTCCTTGCCGCAGGCGGCATCGGCAGCGGGCAGCAGGTGGCCGCCGCGCTCAGTCTCGGCGCCCAAGGTGTGTGGCTGGGCTCCATATGGCTGACCACCACAGAGGCCGATATGCACTCGCCCGCCCTGACCCGCAAACTGCTCGCCGCCGGGTCCGGCGACACCGTCCGCTCCCGCGCCCTGACCGGGAAACCGGCCCGTCAGCTGCGCACCGAGTGGACCGACGCCTGGGACGGCACGGACGGCCCGGGCACCCTCCCCATGCCCCTCCAGGGGTTGCTGGTCGCGGAGGCCGTCTCACGCATCCAGAAGTACGAGATCGACCCACTGCTCGGCACCCCCGTCGGCCAGATCGTCGGCCGCATGAACAGCGAACGCAGTGTCCAGGCCGTCTTCGACGACCTCACCCGCGGCTTCGAGCACGCCGTCGACCGCATCAACCGCATCGCCGGAAGGAGCGGCCAGTGAGCACCCAGGGTGAGACCACACAGGGCGTGAGCACACCCCCCGCCGGCTTCTGGGCCCAGGCGGCTCAGGACCCCGACCGTGAGGTCCTCGTCGCGCCCGACGGCGAGGTGTGGACGGCAGGGCGACTGCACGCCGCCACCAACCGACTCGTCCACGGTCTGCGCGCCGCCGGACTCGAACGCGGCGACGCCTTCGCGGTCGTCCTGCCCAACGGCGTCGAGTTCTTCACGGCCCATCTCGCCGCCACCCAGGCCGGGTTCTACCTGGTCCCCGTCAACCACCACTTCGTCGCACCCGAGATCGCCTGGATCGTCGCCGACTCCGGCGCGAAGGTGCTCATCGCGCACGAGCGGTTCGCCGAACCCGCCCGCCAGGCAGCCGACGAGGCAGGCCTGCCCGCCACCCACCGGTACGCGGTCGGCACGGTCGAGGGCTTCCGGCCGTACGCCGAACTCCTCGACGGACAACCGGAGTCGGCGCCCACGGACCGCACGCTGGGCTGGGTCATGAACTACACCTCCGGCACCACCGGCCGCCCCCGAGGTATCCGCCGCCCCCTGCCCGGAAAGCCGCCCGAGTCGGCGTACCTCGGCGGATTCCTCGCCATCTTCGGCATCAAGCCCTTCGACGACAACGTGCACCTCGTCTGCTCACCGCTCTACCACACGGCCGTCCTCCAATTCGCGGGCGCGAGCCTGCACATAGGGCACCGCCTGGTCCTGATGGACAAGTGGACCCCGGAGGAGATGCTCCGCCTCATCGACCGCGAGAAATGCACCCACACACATATGGTCCCCACCCAGTTCCACCGCCTCCTCGCCCTCCCCGAGGACATACGGGCGCGCTACGACGTCTCGTCCATGCGGCACGCCATACACGGCGCAGCCCCGTGCCCCGACCATGTGAAGCGGGCGATGATCGACTGGTGGGGCCACTGTGTGGAGGAGTACTACGCGGCCAGCGAGGGCGGCGGTTCCTTCGCGACCGCCGAGGACTGGCTGAAGAAGCCCGGCACGGTCGGCAAGGCCTGGCCCATCAGCGAACTCGCGGTCTTCGACGACGACGGCAACCGACTCCCGCCCGGTGAACTCGGCACGGTGTACATGAAGATGAGCACCGGCGGCTTCGCCTACCACAAGGACGAGGCCAAGACGAAGAAGAACCGCATCGGCGACTTCTTCACCGTCGGCGACCTCGGCATTCTCGACGAGGACGGCTACCTCTTCCTCCGCGACCGCAAGATCGACATGATCATCTCGGGCGGCGTCAACATCTACCCGGCCGAGATCGAGTCCGTGCTCCTCGCCCATCCCGCGGTCGCCGACGCCGCGGCCTTCGGCATCCCGCACGACGAGTGGGGCGAGGAGGTCAAGGCCGTCGTCGAACCGGCCCCTGGCCACGACCCCGGCCCGGCCCTGGCCACCGCCCTCCTCGACCACTGCGCCGAGCAACTCGCCGGCTACAAGCGGCCCAAGAGCGTCGACTTCATCACCGAGATGCCCCGCGACCCCAACGGCAAGCTGTACAAGCGGCGGCTTCGGGACCCGTACTGGGAGGGGCGTACGCGGCCTGTGTGAGAGGGGCACATGTGGGTGCGGCCAGCACCCGGTAGGGAGAGGTGTGGCCCCGGCCCATGTGGTCTCGGCCTATGTGGGACGGGCCCCCGACCCGTCCGCTTGACCTGCCCGGGTGGCGGCCCGAGGATCATGTGTCATGACGACCGGACAGGGCAGCACGGTTGACGGGATACTGCGGCGCAGTGCCCGGCGCACTCCCGCACGCGTGGCGGTGGACTACGGCGAGCGCTCCTGGACGTACGAGGAACTCGACGACGCCGTCTCCCGCGCGGCGAGCGTGCTCCTCGACCAGGGCCTCGCGCCGGGCGACCGGGTCGGCTCCTACGGCCACAACTCGGACGCCTATCTGATCGGCTTCCTCGCCTGCGCCCGCGCGGGCCTCGTACACGTGCCGGTCAACCAGAACCTCACCGGCGACGACCTCGCGTACATCGTCGGCCAGTCCGGCAGCACGCTGGTGCTCACCGATCCCGACCTCGCCGGCCGACTCTCCGACGACGTACGGACGTTGCCGCTGCGGGACGCGGACGGTTCGCTGCTGGAGCGGCTGGCGTCCGCGTCGCCGTACGACGGGCCGGAGCCGCGCACCGACGACCTGGTGCAGTTGCTCTACACCTCGGGCACGACCGCGCTGCCCAAGGGCGCGATGATGACCCACCGGGCCCTGGTACACGAGTACTTGAGCGCGATCACCGCCCTGGACCTGAGCGCGGGGGACCGGCCCGTGCACTCGCTGCCGCTCTACCACTCGGCGCAGCTGCATGTGTTCCTGCTGCCGTACCTGGCGGTCGGGGCGACCAACATCATTCTCGACGCGCCCGACGGCGACCGGCTCTTCGACCTGATCGAGGCCGGGCGCGCGGACAGTCTGTTCGCCCCGCCCACGGTGTGGATCGGCCTGGCGAACCGGCCCGACTTCGCGACCCGCGACCTGAGCGGGCTGCGCAAGGCGTACTACGGGGCGTCGATCATGCCGGTGCCCGTCCTGGAGCGGCTGCGCGAGCGGCTCCCCAAGCTGGCGTTCTACAACTGCTTCGGGCAGAGCGAGATCGGTCCGCTGGCCACGGTCCTGGGCCCCGACGAGCACAAGGGCCGGATGGACTCCTGCGGCCGGCCCGTCCTGTTCGTGGACGCGCGGGTGGTCGACGAGGACGGCAAGGAGGTGCCCGACGGCACGTCCGGTGAAGTCGTCTACCGTTCACCGCAGTTGTGCGAGGGGTACTGGGACAAGCCCGAGGAGACCGCCGCGGCCTTCCGCGACGGCTGGTTCCACTCCGGCGACCTGGCGGTGCGGGACGCCCACGGCTTCTTCACCGTCGTCGACCGGGTGAAGGACGTCATCAACTCCGGTGGCGTACTGGTCGCTTCACGCCAGGTCGAGGACGTGCTCTACACCCACGAGGGCGTCGCCGAGGTCGCCGTGATCGGCCTTCCCGACGACCGCTGGATCGAGGCCGTCACCGCGGTCGTCGTCCCGCGCGGCGAGGTCACGGAGGCCCAACTCATCGACCACGCGCGGGAGAAGCTCGCCCACTTCAAGGCGCCCAAGCGGGTCGTGTTCGTGGACGAGCTGCCGCGCAACGCCAGCGGAAAGATCCTCAAGCGGGAGCTGCGGGAGCGGTTCGCCGACTGAGCGTTCCCGGTCGGGACCCTGAGCGTTCTCAACCGCGCGCCTGCGCACTCTCACCCGGGAGCCGGGAGCCGGGAGCCGGGAGCCGGGAGCCGGGAGCCGGGAGCCGGGAGCCGGGTCCGTGCGTGCCGCCGCTCCCGCGATCGTGTCCCGCAACACCTCACGGGCCAGGGCGAGTTCGACGGCACGGCGGTCGAGATCGCTCAACTGGGCACGCAGCGCGTCGAGTACACCCGGGCAGGGCTGTACGGCCGCCTAGTCCGTGGTGCAGGGCAGTACCTGCCGGATGACCCGGGTGGGCAGCCCGGCGGCGAGGAGTGCGCGGATGCGGAGTACGGCGGCGGTGTCCGAATCGGCGTACTCCCTATAGCCGTTGGGCAGCCGCGCCGGGCGTAGCAGCCTCGCCCGCTCGTAGTAGCGCAGCAGTCGGTCGCTGGTTCCCGTCCGCTCGGCCAGCTCCCCGATCAGCACAGGTCCGTACCCTTCTCCGACTTGACCTTCCAACGGTGTCAGGGCTCAGCACCGGCTCCCGCCGCCCGCATTCCGCCGGGCGGCCGGCCCGCGCAGGGAGGCACACATGATTCTCGACGCCCACAGGCATGTCCACGACCCGCTGGACGCCCACCTGTTGGCGCTCGACGACGTGGGCGTGGACCGCACGGTGCTGTTCCCCGCCCGCGCCCACCCGGAACGGTCCACCGACCTGGACTCCCTCCGCCACGAAATAGGCGCCCTGGAAAGGGCGTTGGCCGGCGGTTCCGGCGACGACGGATTCGCCCTGGCATTGCGGGAGTTGCACGAGGCCCTCACCGAACACCCCGACCGCTTCCTCGGCTTCGGTTCCGTCCCTCTCGGCCGTCCCGACGCCGAGACCGCGACCCGCGTGGAGCGCGAGGTGACCGGCCGCGGGCTGTACGGCATCGGGGAACTCACCCCGCCCCCGAATCGGGCGGCCCTCGTCGAACCGGTGCTCCGGGCGGCCCACGACCACACCGGCCTCCCCGTGGTCGTCCACGGCGCCGCGCCCACGACCGCGGCGGACGTGCGCACACTCGCCGAACTGGCCGCCCGCTACCCGAAGGTGCCGCTGGTCATCAGCCAACTGGCCGGAGCCCATTGGATGTTGGCCATCGAGCTGGCCCGCGCCACCCCCAACCTCCACCTCGAACTCTCCACCGCGAACATCGTCTTCGCCGTCCGCCTCGCCATCCACGAACTCCCCACCCGCACCTTCTCCGGCTCGGACGCGCCCTACGGGGACCCGGTCGTCGCGCGCACGACGGTGGAACGCGTCACGTCTCCGGGCGAGGTGCGCGACCGGGTGCTGGGCGGGAATCTGGCGGAGCTGCTGGGGCTTGGCTGAGCAGGCGGAAGTGTCCCGTGAGACGCCTCACCGCACGGGAAGCAACGCCTCCCCGAGCGCGCGCCAGTACGGCATCGCCGAACTGCCCGGCTCGATCCCGATCACCTGTACGGCGACGTGGTCGGCGCCGGCCTCCACATGGCCGTGGAGCTTCCCCACGATGGTGTCCAGGTCGCCCCAGAACACGAAGTCGTCGACGAGCCGGTCGCTGCCGCCCCCGGTGATCTCCTCCTCGGCGTAGCCCAGGCGGCGGAACTTCGCGATGTTGTATGGGGTGTTGAGATAGCCGTGCAGATGGTCGCGTGCGATCGCGCGTGCCGTGTCCGGGTCCGCCTCGAACAACACCGCGTGCTCCACGGCCAGGAAGGCGTCCGGACCGAGGATCTCCCGTGCCTGGGCGGTGTGTTGGACGTTGACGTGATAGGTCTTCGCGCCGCCCGTGCGGTCACGGGCCAGCTCCAGCATTCTGGGCCCGTACGCGGCCAGGATGCGGCGCAGGGGGGTTTTGGGCGTGGGGTTGGGTGTCTCCGTGGCCAGGGCGTCCATGGCGTCGAGGTACTCGGTCATGGCTGCCAGCGGCTTGGTGCCCGGCTGAGGTGTCCCACCGAGTCCCAGGCCGAGCACATGCCGGTCCGGATAGGCGTCGGCGAGGAGGAGGGCGGCGCCGTACGCCCACCGTGCCTCGCGCGACGTGATGCGGGCGATGGCGTTGACGACGTGCATCCGCTCCGTGCAGGAGAGCAGATAACCGGCGTGCGTGAACGCGTCCCGACCTAGCAGCTCGGGAATCCACAGCGCCCGCCACCCCTGCTCCTCGAGGCCCTGCACCGACTCGCGCACCTGCGCGGCCGGCTGGTACTCGAAGTCGAACGTGTAGATCCCGAACGTGCCCAGTTCCAGGCCCTCGATACCGCTCATGGAACAACCCCTCGTGTGTGACGCGCGAACGACGCCGACGGATACACATCGAAATATCGCAGAATCTCGATATGAGAAGCAAGTGCGTGGTGGGCAAGTGGAGTTGGGTGTTCGGCTAGAGGGCGCGTCCCAGTTCGGCGACCAAGTGGGCGATGCGCTGCTCGTCACGCCGGTAGTGGGTCCACTTGCCGACCCGCGTCGCCTGCACCAGACCGGCCCGCTGGAGTTCCGCCATATAGGCCGACACCGTCGACTGGGCCAGCCCGGCCCGGGCCTGTATGTGGGTCACGCACACACCGACCTCGACAGGGTCGGCTATGGCGCCCTCCAGGGAGAAGTGGCGCTCGGGCTCACGCAACCACTGCAGCAGCTGGAACCGCATCGGGTTCGACAGCGCCCGCAACGCGCCGACCAGGTCGGGATCGGGTGAGGTCGCAGTCTCCGCCATGGGTCCGAAGTATAGGTCGACACCTACGATTCGAAGAATGTCGATGTGTATGACGGGTGAGGTGAGGGCTGCGTCAGGGCGTCCGCAGGTCCACGATGCGGCGGATCTTGCCCACGCTGCGCTCCAGCGACTCGGGCTCCACGATCTCGACCGTGACCGAGACACCGATGCCGTCCTTCACCGCGGTGGTGATGGCGCGGGCCGCCGCCTCCCGGGTCTCGGAGCCGGCGTCGGGGCGTGCTTCGGCCCGTACCGTGAGGGCGTCGAGGCGGCCCTCGCGGGTGAGTCGGAGTTGGAAGTGGGGTGCGACGCCCGGGGTGCGCAGGGCGATCTCCTCGATCTGGGTGGGGAACAGGTTCACCCCGCGCAGGATCACCATGTCGTCGCTGCGGCCGGTGACCTTCTCCATGCGCCGGAACGCAGGTCGGGCGGTGCCGGGGAGGAGGCGGGTCAGGTCCCGGGTGCGGTAACGGATCACCGGCATGGCCTCCTTGGTGAGGGAGGTGAACACCAACTCGCCCTTCTCGCCCTCGGGCAGGACCTCCCCGGTGATCGGGTCGACTACCTCCGGGAAGAAGTGGTCCTCCCAGATGTGCAACCCGTCCTTGGTCTCCACGCACTCCTGCGCGACACCCGGACCGATCACCTCCGACAGCCCGTAGATGTCGACCGCGTCGATCGCGAACCGCTCCTCGATCTCCCGCCGCATCTGCTCGGTCCAGGGCTCCGCCCCGAAGATGCCGACCCGTAGAGAGGTGCCGCGCGGATCCACCCCTTGCCGCACGAACTCGTCGAGGAGGGTGAGCATGTAGGACGGGGTGACCATGATGATCTCGGGCTTGAAGTCCTGGATGATCTGCACCTGGCGGGCCGTCATACCGCCGGACGCGGGGATGACCGTACAACCCAGTCGCTCGGCACCATAGTGGGCGCCCAGACCACCGGTGAACAGCCCATAGCCATACGCCACATGCACCTTGTCACCGGGCCGACCGCCCGCGGCGCGGATGGAACGGGCCACCATGTCGGCCCACATGGAAAGGTCGTTCTCCGTGTAGCCGACCACTGTGGGGCGTCCGGTGGTGCCGCTCGACGCGTGGATACGGCGGATGTGGTCCTCGGGGACGGCGAACATGCCGAACGGGTAGTTCTCGCGCAGGTCCGCCTTGGTGGTGAACGGGAAAAGGGCGAGGTCGGAGAGCGTGCGGCAGTCGTCCGGGTGCACTCCGGCCGTGTCGAAGGACTGGCGGTAGAAGGGCACGTTCACGTAGGCGTGCCGGAGCGAGGCCCGTAGCCGCTCCAACTGCAGTGTCCTGAGTGCGTCCTGGTCGAGCCGTTCCCCCGAGTCGAGCAGCTCCGCCGCGTCCGCCATGGGCGCGCCCTTCCATCAATCGTGCCATTTCGGGCGACCGATCATTCGGTCGACGCATGTGGGAACAGTAATCCAGCCCGCCGCCCACCGAGGCAAGAGGTCCGGCCCCACTTTCTCGACGCGCCGCCCGGCGGAATGGGCGCGTGGATCTTCGTCCGGTACTCCTGCCACCACCCGTCTCCATGGCGCGAGTTGAGGAACTCAGCCGCGAGATAGAGCGCATCGAGATTCTCTTCTACGGCGCCGACCGCCGGGCCGCGGAAGAGGCGGTGGCCGCGTTCGCCGAGCAGATCGTCGACGTGGCGCCGGCCCACCGCTCCATCGCCCTCTGAGGAACTGCCTTGCGGTGCGGCCCGGTTGGCGGTGAGGATCAGCCGCATGCCGACCTTCATCGCTGCCGACGGCACCGAACTCGCCTATCACGTCCGGGGTGAGGGCGAGCCGCTGGTCGTTCTGCCCGGAGGGCCCATGCGGGCCTCCACATACCTCGGCGATCTGGGTGGGCTGGCCGCGCGTCGTCGGCTGATCCTGCTCGATCTCCGGGGCACCGGCGACTCCGCGGTGCCGGCCGACCGGACGTCCTACCGCTGCGACCGACTCGTCGATGACGTGGAAGTGTTGCGCGCCCACATGGGGTTGGACCATATGGATCTGCTCGCCCACTCGGCGGGCGGCAGCCTCGCGATGCTGTACGCGGCCCGGTATCCCGAGCGAGTCGCACGGCTGACCCTCATCACCGCCACCCCGTGGGCACTGGACATGTCGGCCACGCCCGAGGACCGACTCGCCGCCGCACGGCTACGGAAGGGTGAGCCGTGGTTCGAGGGCGCGTTCCCGCCGTTCGAGGCGTGGTTGGCGGGCGAGGGCGCCTTCGACCCGGTCTTCGAGCCTTTCTTCTACGGCCGTTGGGACGCCGTGGCCGAGAAGCACTCCGCGCTTGCCGACGAGCAGTGCAACGACGAGGCCGCCGACCTGTACTTCTCCGAGGGTGCCTTCGACCCGGACGCCACCCGGGCCGCCCTCGCGGACTTGCCCGCACCCGTCCTGGTCCTCGCGGGCGAGCTGGACGGCGGTCCCCGGCCCGACCTCGCCCGCCGTGCCGCCGGCGTCTTCCGCGACGCCGAGTCGGCGGTCCAGCCGGGTGCCGGGCACTATCCGTGGCTCGACGACCCGGAGTGGTTCGTGCGCCGCGTCACCGCGTTCCTCGACGGGAGGAGCGGGTCTCTGCCCTCGGCAGAGTAGGAGGACGACTCGGCGGCCCACCGGCTACGTTCCCGGCATGGACACCGAGATCCGCGCCGTCAAAGCGAACGGCATCACCCTCGCCTGCCGCGCCTGGGGCCCCGAAGACGCGCCGCCCGTTCTTCTGCTCCACAGCCGGGGCGCCGACGGCACCGACTGGACGCCGATCGCGGAAAGACTCGCCACCGGAGCCGTCCCGCACCACGTGTTCGCCCCCGACCTGCGCGGCCACGGAACCAGCGACTGGCCCGGCACCGAGCCGGGTGCCACGGCGGAGGCATACGCCTACGAGGCGATGCGGGACGACATGCTCGCCCTCCTCACCGCCCTCGGCATCGAACGCGTCGACGTCGTAGGGCACTCCCTGGGCGGCATCGTCGCGTACCTGCTCGCGCAGGAGGCGCCCGGCGTCGTACGGCGGCTGGTTCTGGAGGACGTGCCCGCGCCGATCGCCTTCGATCCGCCACGGCCTCCCACCGAACGACCTGTGGGGGAGCTGCCGTTCGACTGGGCCATGATCGAGGCGACCGACGCCACAGCGAACGACCCCGACCCCATGTGGTGGGACCACATGGGGCGGATCACCATGCCCACGCTGGTGATCGCGGGTGGCCCCACCAGCGGGATTCCTCAGGACCGGGTCGCCGTGCTCGCCGAACGGATCCCCGACGCGCGCCTGGTGACTGTCGACGCAGGACACCTCGTGCACGAGAACCGGCCGGAGGAGTTCCTCGCCGCCGTGGAAGCGTTCCTTGTAGGGGAACAGGTCACTTCGCGTACGCCGTCATGAAGCGGTCCCGGAACTTGTCCATGCCCAACACCGGTGCGCTGTCGGCCGGCTTGAGGCCGTCCGTCCAGCCCCAGCTGGAGATCTTGTCCAGCACCTTCGGGTCGTGGGCGACGATGGTGATCGGCACGTCCCGGTCGGCGGTGCCGCCGGTGACCGTCGGGACGGGCTGGTGGTCGCCGAGGAAGACGAGGACGGTGTTCTTGTTGCCGTAGCGCTGGACCCACTGGGTCAGGCTGTCCACGGAGTACTGGATGGCCTTGCGGTACTCGGTCCGCACACGCTTCGCGCTCTTCCAGACCTCCGTCGGGTTCGTGCCCTCCTTCTTGATCTGGTTGAAGATCGTGCCGTCCCCGAGCTGGTTCCAGGGGATCGTGTGGGCGATGGGGGACCAGGGGTTGTGGCTGGAGGCGAGGATGATCTCCGCCATGATCGGGTCGCGGTTCTTCTTGCCGTACTCCAGCTTCTCGAAGGACTCCAGGCTGAACTGGTCGGGCACCGGAGTCCAGCTGAAGTACGGGCCGTTGTAGCCGAGATGGGTCGAGTCGTAGATGTTGTCGAGGCCGAAGTACTTGCCCTCGGGCCAGGACTTGCGCACCCCGGGGACGATGCCGACCGTGCGCCAGGCGCCGGTCTTCTGGAAGTAGCTGGTGAGGGTCGCGCGGGTGCTGGTGGTCACGGTCCGGTACCGCTGCTGGTTCTTGATCCACAGGCCGGACAGGAACGTCGAGTGCGCGAGCCAGCTGCCCGCGCCCGTCACGGGCGACCTCAGCCACGCGCTGCGCGACGAGAAGCCGGCCGCCTTGAGCCGGGAGTCGCCAGCCGTGAGCGTCTTGTCCATCTCCGGTGCCATCGTCGGGTCGTCGAGCGCGACCCGACCGTAGCTCTCGATGAAGGTGAACAGCACGTCCTTGCCGCGCAGTCCGGTCAGCAGCTGGTCGGGCGGGGTCTTCGCGAAGGCGTCGACGGCGAGCTGCTTCTTGAAGACGTCGGCGTCCCCCAGACCGTCGCGGACGTACTGCACACGGTTGCTGAGGAACTGGCTGTAGCCCTTGGTGGCGAGCGTGACACCGCCGACCTGCACGCTCAGGGTGAAGCACATGATCCACACAACACCGAGGACAAGTGTGGTGCGTACGGCCATGGGGCGGTGCCTGGCCATCACGTCCGCCAGTCGCACCATCGCGAGTGCGCTCGCGATGAGCACACCGACCAGCAGGACGATCACGCCGATGATCGCGAGCACCTCGCCCGAGCGGCCGAACGAGTCCTTCATCCAGTCCGCGGCGTCGCTCAACAGGACCCAGTCGAAGACCAGGTCGAAAGGCCGCGCGAGGGTCTCGTAGAAGCCCATGTCGAGGCACTTCAGGACGGTGGACAACCCCACGAACGCGCCCAGGACGACGGCGGTGATCCGCCGGGCCCGTGACGGCAGCGCGAGCAGCACGACCGCGAGGACGATCAGCTCCACGGGGAGGCGGAGGAACGACTGGTACGTCATCCGGTCGAGACGGTCGGGCACGACGAGCGCGACGAGCAGCAGCGCACCGGCCAGCACACTCGTGCCCACCCCGACGGCACGGGAGGTGCGCGGGTAACGACGGCGCCAGCCGAACCAGCCCGCGCGGGGAGGGAGTTGAGACGGCTCATCGGCAGAGTCGGCGGGTTCGGCCAACTCTGCGGGCTCGGTGGGCCCAACAGGCTCAGTCGACTCTGCGGACTCAGCCAGCTCGGTCGATTTCCCTGATTCGGTCGACTCGGCCGATTCAGGTGCGTCGGGCGCGTCGGCAGAGGAGACTGTCGAGTCGGGTGCTTCGGCCGACTCGGACGCGTCGTCCAAGTCGGTCGGCTCGGCTGATGTGTTCGGCTCGGGTGGGTCCTGTTGTTCGGGCGATTTCGCGGCCTCCGTCGCCGCTGTCGGGTCGGTCTCCCCAGAGGCCTGCTGATCCGGCAGTGGGTGAGAGCGAGTGAAGAGCGGCACCCGAACGTCCTTCCGTGCTGAGCCCGGTGACGGCACGGCGGACCTGGCCCGGGCCACCAGATTCGTCACCATCGGTACGGCCGCACGCTACCGTCAGTTCAATCTGGCCCGCGCGTTGACCCACTGTTGACTCACTGATCTGCGGTGACTGCCACCTCCCGCGCCCACCGGTAGTCCGCCTTGCCGCTCGGCGACCGCTGGATCAACTCCGCGATCACCAGTTGGCGCGGGATCTTGTAGCCGGCGAGGTGGGTGCGGCAGTGCGTCTGGATCTCGTCCAGCGACGGCCGTACGGCACCCGCGCGCAGTTGTACGACGGCGGCCACATGGTTGCCCCACCGCACGTCCGGCACCCCGGCCACCAGTGCGTCGTAGACATCCGGATGCGACTTGAGCGCCTGCTCGACCTCCTCCGGATAGACCTTCTCCCCACCGGTGTTGATGCACTGCGAGCCACGGCCGAGAACGGTGACGACGCCCTCCTCGTCCACGGTCGCCATGTCGCCGAGCAGGACCCATCGCCGGCCGTCCTTCTCGAAGAAGGTCTCGGCGGTTTTCCTCGGATCGTTGTAGTAGCCGAGCGGCACGTGACCGCACTGGGCGACCCGGCCGATCTCACCGACGGCGACGGGCTCGTACGTAGCCGGATCGACGACCTGAGTACGGGAGTTGACGCGGATGCGGAAAGACTTCCCGGCCCCGGAGTCGGCCGTCGCCGTGCCGTTGAAGCCGGACTCGGACGAGCCGTAGTTGTTCAGCAGCATCGTGTTCGGGAGCAGCTCCTGGAACTGCCGGCGCACCGTCTCCGACATGATCGCGCCCGACGACGAGACACTGAACATCGACGAGCAGTCGGTGCCCTTCATGGGCCCGTTGAGGGCGTCGATCAGCGGGCGCAGCATCGCGTCGCCGACCAGGGACATGCTGGTGACCTTCTCCTTCTCGACGGTCCGCAGCACCTCCTCCGGCACGAACTTGCGGTGGATCACGATGCGTTGGCCGAAGTTGAAGCCGATGAACGCGGTGAGCGTGGACGTGCCGTGCATCAGCGGGGGAGTGGGGAAGAAGGTGATCCCCGCCCCGCCGGCCGCGACCCGCTCGGCCAACTCCTCGGGTTTCTTGACAGGTTCACCGGTCGGCGCGCCGCCGCCGAGCCCCGAGAAGAACAGGTCCTCCTGGCGCCACATCACGCCCTTGGGCATCCCGGTCGTGCCGCCGGTGTAGATGATGAACTGGTCGTCCGCCGACCGCGCCGGGAACCCGCGCTCGGGAGACCCGGTCGCTTCGGCGTCCGTGAAGGCCACGGCGGGTACGTCCGGTCCGTCCGCCCGCGCCGGTCCCACCCGTACCAGGTGCCGCAGTCGCTCCACACGCGGCAGCGCGGCCGCCACCCGCTCGATGAACTCCGTGTCGAAGACCAGCGCCACGAGGTCGGCGTCCTGGTAGAGGTACACCAACTCCTCTTCGACATAGCGGTAGTTGACGTTGACCGGTACGACCCGTGCCTTGAGGCAGCCCAGCACCGTCTGCAAGTACTCGATGCCGTTGTAGAGATGGAGCCCCAGGTGCTCGCCCGGACGTATCCCGGTGTCGATCAGATGATGGGCGATGCGGTTCGCGGACGCGTCCAACTCCGCGTAGGTCAGGCGACGTTCCGCGCCCGTGCCCGGGTGGTCGATGTACACGAGCGCCTCGCGGTCCGGGACCACGTCGACGACCGACTCGAACAGGTCGGCAATGTTGTACTCCACCACTCCTCCTGACGTCGGTTCGCCGGTCATCAGAGCAAAGGGCGCGGCAACTGTGAAGGGTCCGCGCAGAAGAAATCTGACTGAGTGTCAGAAACCCCTTGTACTGGCAGGGCGGCTCCTGCAACCTGTTCTCGTTCCGGAGGCGGTACGGCGACGGGAGGACGGCAATGGGCGGTACGGAACACCTGACCGTGCGGCGCGAGGGCGCCACACTGGTGCTCACGCTCAACAGGCCCGAGGCGAAGAACGCGCTCTCGTTGCCGATGCTGGTCGGCCTCTACGACGGCTGGATCGAGGCCGACGAGGACGACGCGATCCGCTCGATCGTGCTGACCGGCGCGGGGGGTGCGTTCTGCGCGGGTATGGATCTCAAGGCGCTGGCCGGGAAGGGCATGGAGGGGCAGCAGTACCGGGACCGGCTCACCGCCGACCCTGACCTGCACTGGAAGGCGATGTTGCGCCACCATCGGCCGCGCAAGCCGGTGATCGCCGCCGTCGAGGGGTACTGCGTGGCCGGCGGTACGGAGATTCTCCAGGGCACCGATATCCGGGTCGCGGGGGAGTCCGCGACGTTCGGGCTGTTCGAGGTCAAACGCGGACTCTTTCCGATCGGTGGCTCAACTGTCCGTCTCCAGCGGCAGATTCCGCGTACGCATGCCCTGGAGATGTTGCTGACCGGGCGTCCGTACAGCGCGCGGGAGGCGGCGGACGTCGGTCTCGTCGGACATGTAGTGGCGGACGGTACGGCGCTTGCCAAGGCGTTGGAGATCGCCGAACTCGTCAATGGGTGCGGGCCGTTGGCGGTTGAGGCGGTCAAGGCGTCGGTGTATGAGACGGCGGAGCTGACCGAGACGGAGGGGCTTGCGGCCGAACTCAAGCGGGGGTGGCCGGTGTTCGACACCGCTGATGCGAAGGAAGGGGCTCGTGCCTTTGCGGAGAAGCGGGCGCCTGTTTACAAGCGGGCGTAGCTGCACTGCTGGTCGGCCCGTTCGTGTCTGCGGGTTCGTTGTGGCTGGTCGCGCAGTTCCCCGCGCCCATGGGTGGGAGTGCTCGGCCCCAACTGTTCAGTTAGGAGAATGTCGTGCCTGAAGTGCTCAAAGCTCCCCTCGTCCTCGAATTTCCCTTCACCCGCTCCCTCGGTCCCGTCCAGAGCGCGTTCCTCACCGGGCTGCGTGAGCGTGTTGTCCTCGGGGTGAAGACCGCTGGTGGGCGCACCCTTGTCCCTCCCGTCGAGTACGACCCCGTCACCGCCGAGGAGATCCGCGATCTCGTCGAGGTCGGCGCGACCGGCACGGTCACCACCTGGGCCTGGAACCACGAACCCCGGCGCGGTCAGCCGCTCGGCACGCCCTTCGCCTGGGTTCTGGTCCGGCTCGACGGTGCTGACACCGCCCTCCTGCATGCCCTGGACGCGCCCGGCCCTGATTCCGTCCGCACCGGCATGCGCGTTCGTGTCCGCTGGGCCGAGGAACGCACGGGTGCCATCACCGACATCGCCTGCTTCGAGCCGTACGAAGGCGGAGAGGATGGCGACGAGGGACGCCACCCCGCCGCCCACACCGGTGAGTTCGAGGACATGGTCACCGGCATCGTGGCGCCCGCGCGTCTCGACTACCTCTACTCGCCCGGGCGTGCCCAGACCGACTACATCCACGCGCTCTCCGAGCAGCGCACCGTCGGTGAACGCTGCCCGTCCTGTCGCAAGGTGTACGTCCCGCCGAGGGGTGCGTGCCCCACATGTGGTGTCGCCACAGTGGAACATGTCGAAGTGGGGCCGCGCGGCACAGTCACCACGTTCTGCATCGTCAACATCAAGGCGAAGAACCTCGACATAGAGGTGCCGTACGTCTACGCCCACATCGCCCTCGACGGCGCCGACCTCGCGCTGCACGGACGGATCGGCGGCATGCCCTACGACCAGGTGCGCATGGGGCTGCGCGTCGAGGCGGTGTGGAGTGAGGGCGGCCGGTACCCGGATCACTACCGGCCTACCGGCGAGCCCGACGCGGACTACGACGTCTACAAGGAGCTGCTGTGATGCAGGGTGCTGCTGTGATGCGTGAGATCGCCGTCGTCGCCTTCGCGCAGACCGACCACCGGCGCACCACCGACGAGCTCTCCGAGGTGGAGATGCTGATGCCGGTCCTGCACGGCGTCCTCGAACAGACCGGCCTGAAGACCGCCGACATCGACTTCACCTGCTCCGGCTCCAGCGACTACCTCGCCGGCCGCGCCTTCTCCTTCACCCTCGCCCTCGACGGCGTCGGCGCCTGGCCGCCGATCTCCGAGTCGCACGTCGAGATGGACGGCGCCTGGGCGTTCTACGAGGCCTGGACCAAACTCCTCACCGGCGACGCCGACACCGCGCTCGTCTACTCGTACGGCAAGTCGTCCCCGGGTTCGGTGCGTGACGTCCTGACCCGACAGCTCGATCCGTACTACGTCGCCCCCCTGTGGCCGGACTCCGTGGCCCTGGCCGCCCTCCAGGCGCAGGCCCTCATCGACGCGGGCGACACCGACGAGCCCGCACTCGCCGCCGTCGCGGCCCGCAGCCGGACGGACGCGAGCGCCAACTCCCATGCACAGGTGCGGGGTTCGGTGCCGCAGGGCGACTATGTCGTACGGCCGCTGCGCACCGGCGACTGTCCACCGATCGGTGACGGAGCCGCCGCCGTGATCCTCGCGGCCGGAGACCGGGCCCGCGAACTGTGCGAACGGCCCGCCTGGATCAGGGGGATCGACCACCGCATCGAGGCACACGGGCTGGGCGTACGGGAGTTGACCGACTCGCCGTCCACGCGGCTCGCCGCCGAGAAGGCCGGTGCCTTCGAACGGCCCATCGACACCGCCGAGTTGCACGCGCCGTTCACCGCGCAGGAGGTCGTCCTGCGCAAGGCGCTGCGCCTCGGCGACGACGTGCACGTCAACCCGTCCGGGGGTGCCCTCGCCGCGAACCCCGTCATGGCCGCCGGGCTGATCCGCATCGGTGAGGCCGCCGCCCGCATCCACCGGGGCGAGTCCGACCGGGCCCTCGCCCACGCCACCTCCGGCCCCTGTCTGCAACAGAACCTGGTCGCCGTACTCGAAGGGGATCCGCGATGAGCAAGGAGCCCGTGGCCGTCGTAGGGATCGGCCAGACCAAGCACGTCGCCGCGCGCCGGGACGTGTCGATCGCGGGGCTGGTGCGGGAGGCGGCCCAACGGGCGCTCGACGACGCGGAGTTGACGTGGGCCGACATCGACGCCGTCGTCATCGGGAAGGCGCCCGACTTCTTCGAGGGCGTCATGATGCCCGAGCTGTATCTCGCCGACGCGCTGGGCGCCGTAGGAAAGCCCATGCTGCGGGTGCACACCGCCGGGTCGGTGGGCGGGTCTACCGCGCTCGTCGCCGCGAATCTCGTCGCGGCCCGTGTGCACGGCACGGTTCTCACGCTGGCGTTCGAGAAGCAGTCCGAGTCGAATGCCATGTGGGGGCTGTCTCTGCCGATTCCCTTCCAGCAGCCGTTGTTGGCGGGTGCGGGTGGGTTCTTCGCGCCGCATGTGCGCGCCTACATGCGGCGTACCGGGGCGCCCGACACGGTCGGTTCCCTGGTCGCGTACAAGGACCGGCGCAACGCGCTGAAGAACCCGTACGCGCATCTCCACGAGCACGACATCACGCTGGAGAAGGTCCAGGCCTCGCCGATGCTGTGGGACCCGATCCGGTACTCGGAGACCTGCCCCTCCTCGGACGGCGCCTGCGCGATGGTGCTCACCGACCGGGCGGGAGCGGCCCGCGCACCACGTCCGGCGGCCTGGATGCATGGGGGCGCCATGCGTAGCGAACCCACACTGTTCGCCGGAAAGGACTGTGTGTCGCCACAGGCCGGCAAGGACTGCGCGGCCGACGTGTACCGGCAGGCCGGGATAGCCGATCCGCGTCGGGAGATCGACGCCGTGGAGATGTATGTGCCGTTCTCCTGGTACGAGCCCATGTGGCTGGAGAACCTCGGATTCGCCGACGAGGGAGAGGGCTGGAAACTCACCGAATCGGGAGTGACCGAGCTGGACGGCGACCTTCCCGTGAACATGTCAGGGGGTGTTCTGTCGACCAATCCGATCGGTGCCTCGGGCATGATCCGCTTCGCGGAGGCCGCGCTTCAGGTCCGTGGCCAAGCCGGAGAACACCAGGTGGAAGGTGCTCGACGGGTTCTCGGGCACGCTTACGGCGGCGGATCCCAGTTCTTCTCGATGTGGCTCGTGGGCAGCGAACCACCCGCCTCCTGAAAGGTCCCCCTCACGTGGCCTGTTGGCATCAGAAACCGATCGCTAGGCTGGCCGCGGACGACGAATCGGGAGGAGCACGGACGTGGCCGAGAGCACCATCCAGCAGCACCCGCTTGCGGGCTGGGACAAGCCGGAGCTGGACCTCAGTGACGCCGATTGGCACTCAGGCAGCCGTGGACTGGGGGATGTCCAGATCGCTTTTGTCGAGGGATTCATCGCGATGCGCAACAGCGGCCGCCCGGAAAGCCCTTCCTTGATCTTCACGCCCGCGGAATGGGGCGCGTTCGTGTCGGGGGCGCGGGAAGGGGAGTTCGACCTCACCTGAAGGTGAAGGTTCCCCAGCGAGCCATCGGGGGAAATGCGCACAGGCGTCTTCAGCCCGGCCTTCACTCGTGAGAGTGGCGGCCGGGCTGCGTGCCTGATGGAAACGCGACGCCGGTCATGTCCTGAGAGAGCGCCCACAGGCGGCGTTGCAGCGACGTGTCGTACGACTGCGGGCTGGAGCGGACCACCTTGGGGTACCCCTTGCTCTGCTGGAATCCGCGTGGGCCGTAGTACTCACCACCCCGTACGCCCGGGTCGGTCGCGGCGCGCAGCACGGGCAGTGCTCCCCTCTCGGGGGACTGCAGGAGCAGCGGTCGGATCGCCGCGAAGGCCGTGCGGGTTAGGGCGGAGGAGTGGGACATCGCGCTCCGGGAGCCGGTCGTGTCGGCGCCGCCGGGATGCGCGGCGACGGCCAGCGGCCCGCCTGCGGGCAGTCTGCGGTCGAGCTCGTAGGTGAACAGCAGGTTGGCCAGCTTGGAGTGCCCGTACGCGGCGGTCCGGTCGTACGGGCGCCCGCGCCAGTCGAGGTCGTCGAGATCGATCGGGCCACCCATACGGTGACCCGCGCTGCTGACGGTGACGACGCGGGAGGCGGGCGAGGCCGGCAGCAGGTCCAGCAGCAGCACGGTCAGGGCGAAGTGCCCCAGGTGGTTGGTTCCGAACTGGAGCTCATAGCCGTCCGAGGTCGTCCGGTGCGGGGTGTACATCACGCCGGCGTTGTTGATCAACATGTCGATCCGGGCGTAGGCATCTCTGAGTTCCCCGGCCGCGTCGCGGACCGAGGCGAGCGAACTCAGGTCGAGCCGCTGGACGTGCACCGTCGCCGTCGGCGCGACGAGAGCGATCTCCTCCGCCGCGCGCTTGCCCTTGTCGGTGTCCCGCACCGCCAGGACCACCGCTGCCCCGCGCAGGGCGAGGGCCTTGGCCGTCTCGAATCCGATGCCGGTGCTGGCACCTGTGATCACCGCGGTGCGGCCGTGCTGGTCGGGAATGTCGCGGGCTGTCCAGTGCGCGGGCTTCGATCCGGTCATCGGTTCCTCCAGAAGTCGTACGGGGACTAGGCGGCCGCGAGGGGCAGCCGTGGCCTGCTTGCCTGGCCAGCCGCCTGCCCGTCCTCGAAGGTGAATGCCGTTCACCTATGGTGAATAGTGTTAACCTTGTGGGCATGGCAGTCAAACGGCGTCCCACCGGCGCCCACCACGGGGATCTGCGCAACGCGCTGGAGGAGGCGGCTCTCGCCCTGGTCGGCGAGCGCGGCCCACACGGGTTCACCCTCGCCGAGGCGTGCCGTAGGGCCGGGGTGAGCGTGTCGGCCCCTTACAAGCACTTCAGTGACCGGGAGGCACTGCTGGCCTCGCTGGCTCTGAAGGGCTACCAGGAGCAGCGCCGTCGCTACCGCACCGCGCTGGCCGCGCACTCGGACCCGGTCGAGCAGTTGGCGGCCTTCGCGACCGCCTATGTGCGGTTCGCCGCCGAGGAGCGCGCCCTCTTCGACATCACCTTCCTGGCCGGCCTCGACAAGAGCCGACATCCCGAACTGGCTGAGGCGGGCGGTGCCTTGCACGACGACCTGATGCCCGTCACCAGTCGCATCGCCCCCGACCCGGACGAGGCGTTCGAGCTGCTCGTCCAGGTCGCCGCGGCAGCCCATGGGCTGGCCCTGTTCCAGCAGCAGGACATGCTGCCCGGCCGCTGGAACACCCGGTCCTCCGTCGAGGAGCAGGCCGCGCGCACGGCCCGTGCCCTCGCCGGCCGGAAAACCCGCTAGCCCCCGGAAAACCCGCTAGCCCCCGGAAAACCCGCTGGCCCCCGGAAAACCGCTAGCCCTGGAGACCCGCATGACCACCCCACGCAGCGACTTCGACCAGGCGCTCGACCGCATCGGCAGAGGAAGCCACGTCAGCCTGACCACCTTCCGCCGCAACGGCCAGGCCGTTCCCACCCCCGTCGGCAGCCTCGTAAAGGACGGCACCCTCTACGCCCTGACACCGCCGGAGACGGGCAAGGCCAAGCGGATCCGCAGCAACCCCCAAGTGACCATCGCCCCGTGCAACATGAAGGGCGTCGTGCCCACCGACGCCCCCGTGGTGCGGGCGACCGCCCGGCTCCTGGATCCTGCGGAGACCGTCCGCGTCCAGGAGATGATGAGGCGACGCTTCTTCATGTACCGCCTGGTGCGCCTCGCCGACCGCGCTCTGGGCCGCGAACGCCGACTCGTCGGCATTGCCGTCACCGTCGCGGAAGGGTGTCCCACCTGATTTTTCGGACACGCGACCTTGAGAACCCTTCCGGGGCCGACGCCTGAGCCAGGCTGGCCGCAGTAGGGGAAGGTCCCGTTACTCCAGAGGTGAGGAACCCATGAGCACCCTGCCGGTCATCGCGGCGGTCGACGGTTCGGACGACAGCCTGCGTGCCCTGGACTGGGCCCTCGACGCGGCCCGTGGACGCGGGGCGCCGTTGCGGGTCGTCCATGTGTGGCAGTACGCCGCGGCCTGGACACCGCCCGGCGTCCTGGTCGCCGGGCCGCCGGAGCCGGACGAGGACGAGGTGCTCGACCAGGTCCGTACGTATCTCGAAGGGCGTGCCGACCGGCCGGTCATGGAATACCTCGGGCTGCAAGGCGCACCTGGTGCCGTACTGCCCGAACTCGGGTCCACCGCACAGCTGTTGGTGCTCGGCTCGCGCGGTCGCGGCGGCTTCGCCAGCCTGCTGCTGGGCTCCAACGGCATGGCCGCAGCCCGCGACGCCGACTGCCCCGTCGTCGTGGTGCCCCGGCCCGGACGTGAGGTCCACGGCGCGATTCCGGCCGAACCCGGACCCCGGGTGGTCGTCGGCCTGCACGTGGACAGCCCCGACGAGGCCACCCTCTCCTTCGCCTTCACCGAGGCCGCCCTGCGCGGAGCCCGCCTCCAGGTCGTCGCCGCCTACCCGTGGCCGCCGCAGGCCTGGGCGTCCCCCGGCGAACTCGTCCCGCCGGTCATCGACCAGGACGCCATCGAGAACGAGACCCGCACCCTCACCGAGGCCCTCCTCGCCCCGCACCGCGAACACCACCCGGACGTCCGGACCGAGCCGTACGTCGCCCCGGGCGACGCGGCCGGCCACCTCGTCGCCGCCTCCAAGGACGCCGAACTCGTCGTCGTGGGCCGCCACCGCCGCCGCCTGCTCTCCCCGGCCCGGTTGATCGGCTCGGTCACTCAGGCGGTCCTGCTGCACGCGGCGAGTCCGGTCGCGGTGGTGCCGCCGACGGCGTTGGAGCAGTGAGGAAGTCCCTTTTCCCTACGGTGATTTGGCGGGGCGAAGTCGAGATGGCCGCGCCGAGTCGGTGGGGCCGTGCCGCCGTCCCGGGGACGCCGTTCAGCTTCAGCTAGGCGAAGGGTCACACCCCCGCGCGGTCAAGTCGCCATATCCGCACCGCCGTTCACCCCGGTCACCCGAAGGGCCGCACCCCATGGTCAAGTCGCGATGGCTCCGCCGCCGTTCGACCTCTTCGGTCCGAGGTCCCCCACCCCACAAGCAACTTACCGATCAAGGCCACAACAATTGCTTGAGCCACCCCTCGCCCCCGCCCTCACGCACGTACACAAGCCGCGTATGCCGCCGCTCCTTGTCGCCCTGCCAGAACTCGACCGACTCCGGCCGCACGGTGTGCAGGGTCCAGCCCGGGGCCACGAGATCCGGCTCGTCCTCCAGTCGCTCCAGTGACTCCTTGACCGCCGCGTCCCGTTCGGCGAGGTCAGCCAGCGGCTGCGACTGGCGGCCGACCAGTGCCTCCGCGCGGGCGCCGGTGCCGCGGGCCAGGAAGTCCGCCGCGCTGTTCGCCTCGCCCGCCGCCACGACGGGACCGCGCACGCGGATCTGGCGGGCGAGCGGTGACCAGTAGAATGTCAGGGCGGCGAAGGGCCGTTGGGTGAGATCGCGGGCCTTGACGCTGCCGCCGTCCGACGCGAACCGCCAGCCGTCCGGGCCAACGCCCTTGAGGATCAAGGTCCTTGCCGTCGGGTTGCCGTCGGCGCCGGCCGTCGAGACCGTCATCGCGTGCGGCTCGCGCACACCGGCCTCCAGCGCCCCCAGCAGCCACTCCGTGAACAACTCCGACGGGGTGTCCGGCGCGGCCAAGGGGTCGAAGGTGGGCAGTTCGCCCGCGAAGACCTCCAGGTCGCGCAGCAGCTGCCGTAGATCGTCCATCGACGTTCGCCTCCCAGTCCGAGGGGCAGTGGTGATCCCATCGTCCGTCTCGGGCGGGACTTGATCAAGCGGGATCCGTGCCCCTGTCGTCCCTGGCGAAACTGGAAAACCGGCCGGTACGCCTTCGTCGACTACCGGGTCGCGCGACCCTCGGGGAGCGTACGCTGAGGTCCCTGTAGCTCACGGTGCGCGTTCGCTCCCCGCGCGGGCGCACCACCGTGGCAGGGGGTATGGCATGGGGCAGCGGAGTGCACGCAGCAGAAGGACACTCCTCGAACGGGAGAGTGAACTCGCCGCCGTGGACGAGGCGTTGGGCGAGCTGACAGGTCTGCGCACGGACGGCGGTGAGCCGGGAGACCGGCCGCGCGGTGCCCTGCTCGCCTTCGCGGGACGGGCCGGTATCGGCAAGACCACCCTCCTCACCGAAGTGCGCCGCCGGGCCGCGGCGCAGGGCTGCACCGTGCTGTCCGCACGCGGCGGCGACCAGGAACAGCGCGTCGCCTTCCACGTCGCCCGACAGCTGCTGCAACCGCAGTTCGCCGGCTCGGCCGACGCCGATCTCCGCTCCTCGCTGGGGAGTTGGTACGACATCGTCGGCCCGGCCCTCGGGCTGTGCGCGCCCACCGAAGGTTCCCCGCCCGACCAGCAGGGTCTGCGTGACGGCCTCGACTGGGTGCTCACCCACCTCGCGGTGCAGCGTGCCCCGATGGTCCTCGTCCTCGACGACGCGCACTGGGCCGACCCCGAATCGCTGGGCTGGCTGGCCGCGTTCGCGCCCCGCGCCGAACAACTCCCGCTGCTGGTCGTGGTCGCCTACCGTCCCGACGAACTCCCCGACCACGCCGAGTCGTTCAGGGGGCTGCCCGGCCGGGCCGGCGGACGCCCCCTCGATCTCGAACCGCTCAGCGTCGTCGCCGTGGCCGATCTGGTCCGGGAGACGCTCGGCGCGCACGCCGACGACGCGTTCTGCCACGAGTGCTGGGCCGTCACCGCCGGGAACCCCTTCGAGACCGTCGAACTCACCGCCAAGATCCACGACCGGGGCCTGACCCCCACCGAGGCCGGGGCCGACCAACTGCGCGACCTCGCCGCCGCCGTCAAGGGCAGCGGCCTCACCACCCGCCTCGAACGGCTCGGCACCTCGACCGTCCGCTTCGCCTGGGCCTGTGCGGTCCTCGGCACCGAGCCCCATCCGATGCTCGCCGCCGCCGTCGCCGGACTCGGCCACGAGGAGGCCGCCGACGCCGTCGACGCACTGCGTGACGCCCGTATCTTCACCGGCACACTCACCGCCGCGGGCACCCTCGAATTCGTCCACCCGCTCATCGCCACCGCCGTCTACCGGGCCATCCCCGCCGGCGTCCGCGTGGCCCTGCACGGCCAGGCCGCCTGGTGCGTCATCAACGAGGGGCAGGGCCCCTCCGCCGCCGCCCGCCACCTCATGGAGACCCACCCCGACGGCGACAACTGGGTGGTCCAGCAACTCCGCGCGGCGGCCGGTGAGACGCTGCGCGCCGGCGCCCCCGACACGGCCCGCAGCTATCTCGCCCGCGCCCTGCGCGAACCCCCGCCCTTCGACGACCGGGCCGCCGTCCTGTACGAACTGGGCAGCGCCTCCCTGCTCACCGAGCCGGCGACCACCGTCAACCATCTGCGGGCCGCCCTCGAAGAGCCGATCAGCGACGCCGGCCTGCGGCAGAACATCGTCTACCGCCTCTCCCAGGTCCTCGCCCACAGCGACCGTCTCGCCGAGGCCTCCGGCACCCTCGCCCGCGAGATCCGTGTCACCGGCGATGCCCGGGTCAAACTGCGCATGCTCTCCGAGCAGTTCATGTGGGACGCCTTCCGCGCCGACGAACCCGACCACCCCTCGCGCTCCCGCCGCCTCACCAAACTCGCCGACCGCCTCAAGGGCCGCGACCTCACCGAGCGGTACATCATCGGCCTGCGCACCTGGGACGCCGTACTCCGTGGTGAGCCCGCACATGTGGCGCTGCATCATGCCGAGCGCGCGTTGGCCGGTGGCCTCGGCTGGGCGGAGGCCGACCGCGGCTTCGAGGTGCCGGTACTGGTCGCCCTCACCTTCATGTACTGCGACCGACCGGGCCGCGCGGAGGAACTCTTCGCCACCGGCATCGCCGACTTCGAACAGCAGGGCTGGCGCGGAGCGCACCTGTCCTTCGGGTACACCTTCCTCGGCTACCTCCGCTACCGGCGCGGCCGTCTCGCCGAGGCCGAGGACTTCGCCCGCGCGGGCCTGCGCCTCGCCGAACGCGTCGGACCGGGCACCCCCGTCTACTGGTACGGCACCGGCATCCTCATCGAGGTCCTGCTGGCCCGCGGCCGGGTCGCGGAAGCCGTACAACTCGCCGAGGACCACGCCTTCGCGGAACCCTTCCCGGCCGCCGTCGTGTTCCCGGACGCCCAGACCGTCTACGGCGAACTGCTTCTGGCCCGCGGCCTCGCCAAGGAAGCTGCCGCCGAACTGGCCGCCGCCGGCCGCCGGCTGGACCCGCGCGGCATCCGCAACCCCGCCTGGTGCCCCTGGCAGCTCCACCTCGCCCGCGCCGAACGCCACGACACCCCCGAGCGTGCCGTCGCCACCGCCCACGAAGCGGTCGCCCGCGCCCGCCAGTTCGGCACCCCGTCCGCCATCGGCCAGGCCCTGCGCATCGCCGCCGAGGTCTCCTCCGGCTCGGCCCGCGCCAAACTCCTCGAAGAGTCCGTCACTCACCTCGAACGCTCCCCGGCCGCCTATGAGTTGGCCTGCGCCCTCGTCGCCCTCGGCACCGAACTCCGCCGGGTAGGCAGGTCCAAAGAGGCAGGTGACTACCTCTACCGAGGCCTGGACGCAGCCGTCCAATGCGGCGCCGACGGCCTGGCGGACACGACCCGCGCCGAGCTGGCGGCAGCCGGCCTACGCCCCCGCCGCCTCCACAGCGCGGAGACCGACACCCTCACATCCCAGGAACGCGCAGCCGCGACCCTGGCCGCCCAAGGCAGTACGGACCATGAAATAGCCGTAGAACTCCACACGGAAGAACAGACGGTGGTGCGCTTGCTCTCGTCGGTCTGCCGGAAGGTGGGCACGGAACGCTCAGGGCTGGAAACGGCACTTGTCCAGCCAACGCGGGACGCACCCACCTAGGGGCGCGGGGAACTGCGCGACAAGCCACGACGGACCCGCACCCGACAAGGTCCCCGGAACCCACGTGACCTCGCGCACATCGCCGAACGGCACCGCGTACCATTGCGCCATGTCGTTCCTCCGCCGCCGCAGCGCCACCCCCGCCGGCCCCGAATTCGATGTGCTGGCCATGGACCCGGGCGACTGGCCCGGCAACCTGGGTGCCGGTCTGCTGCCCGCGCCCGATGGCAGCTGCCAGGGCGTGTTCCTGCGGTACGACCTGTTCGGCGGCCGCGGCCCCGCGATGGTCATCGGCAATCTGCCGGAGGGCTCCCCGGCCCGTGACGTCGCCGAGGACGAGATCCCGTTCGAGGTCGCGCAACTGCTCCTCGCGCTGGAGAACGACGAGGAGGTGACCGTCGTAGGCACCGAGGACATGCCGGTGATGCAGGGCGACAACCTGCTGATCGTGCGCCGCCTCAAGCTCTCCGAGAGCAGGATCTCCTGCGTCCAGTTCGACCGCAGCGACAACGTCCTGGTCACCATCGCCGCCTGGGACCGCCCCATCACGGACGACCTCTACGCCCTGCTGAAACCGCTCCCGGCGGAACTGTTCCAGCAGGGCTGAGGCGACCGCCTACCGGCCGGAACGTTCCACCGTCACGTCGGCGGCCCGCACGAACTCCACGCGGTGGCCGTACTGGATCTCGTAGTAGAGATCCTTTCCTACGACGACCTTGTGCGAGTCGGTGGTGAAGGTGACCGCGTAGTAGTACTCGCCGGGCACCTTGTCACCGACCACGTACTTCTGGCCCTTGAGCAGCTTGTACGGCAGCGGGGACACCGCCTGGGCGGGCACTCCCGTCGGATAGGCCGAGGCCTCCGGGTAGGCGCGGCCGTACACCGGGACGCTGTCCACACCCTCCTTCGGCGTCACCACCAGACCGGCCGCCTTCACCGCGGTGGGCTGCTTCTTCGGGTTCTTGAACCAGGCCTCCTGGCCCAGGTACCAGATCGCGGTCCAGTCCCCGGAGCGGTCGGCCACCGCGTACTGCTGACCGGTGGACACCCGTGAGGAGAGGTCGTTGACCCCGGTGGTCGGGGTCGTCCCGAGGCCGATGTCCTTGATCAGGGGGTAGGTCTCGCCGGGCCCGGAGTACAGCCGGACCTCGCTCGACCCGTGCACCGCGCACGGCTGGCCGGCGGTGGCGCAGCCCGTGTACACCGGCTGGTTGGCGGCGTAGTCGGGGCGGATCGTCACCAGGCCGCCGCCTTTCTTGGCGGTCTGCTTGAAGGAGTGGCCCAGCAGGGCGAAGTAGTGCGCCCAGTCCCAGTACGGGCCCGGGTCGGTGTGCATCCCGGGGACCGTGGACGTGGTCGGCCCCGGCACGTTGTCGTGGCCGAGGATGTGCTGCCGGTCCAGCGGGATGCCGTACTTCTTCGTCAGGTACTTCACCAGCCGCGCCGAAGAGCGGTACATCGCCTCCGTGTACCAGGCGTCAGGCGAGGCGAGGAAGCCCTCGTGCTCGATGCCGATCGACTTGGCGTTGATGTACCAGTTGCCCGCGTGCCAGGCCACGTCCTTGGCCTTCACATGCTGGGCGATGAGACCGTCGGTGGAGCGGATCGTGTAGTTCCACGACACATAGGTGGGGTCCTGGACCAGGTTCAGGACACCCGCCCACTGGCCTTCCGTGTCATGGATGACGATGTACTTGATGCTCTGCGACGCGGGCCGGTCGCCCAGGTCGTGGTTGCCGTAGTCGTTGTCCCCGAACTGGGAGTACGGCGCCGGGATCCACTCGCAGGACACCTTCTTGGGGCATTCGGTGCCGTCGGCGGAGACCGTGCGCAGGCCGGTCTCCTTCAGCTGCGCGGTGTCGGGCGCGAGATCCGGCTGGGCGGCCAGTGTGACCTGCTGCCCGGCGTCCGTTTCGCGCGTCTCGCCGGTGTGGATCACGTCGTAGACATCGTTGGCATACGCGGCCGCCGTCGCCGTGTCGTCGGCGCCGGAGAAGCGCGCGATCGCGCCGTACCAGTCGGCCGGGTCCGCGCTCAGCGACTCCCCGAGGCCCTTCTGGGCGTCGGCCAGCAGTGCCGCGCCGCCGGCCACGTTGGCGGTCTCGTCGGTACGCAGGTTGGTCGCCGGAAGCCCGGTCAGCTCGGCAGCCTTCGTCAACGTCCTGAGCCGGGCCGGGAGTTGGGACTCCGCCGGGATCTGCGTGGTGGGGTGCAGGGCGGTGCGGGCGCTGTCGCCGCGGGGGTCCTCGGAGCCCTCGCTCAGGTGCTCCGTCGCGGCGAGGGCGGTGCGGGCGTCCGTGAGGTGCATCGGTCCGTAGCCGCCCGTCACGCTCGGCGCTCCGCCGTGCGTGTCCCAGCGGGACTGGAGGTAGGAGACGGCCAGCAGAACCGTCTGCGGCACGTGGTACTCGGCGGACGCCGACGCGAACGCCCGCTGGAGGGTGGCGGAGGAGTCGGTGGCGCTCTCCGAGGGGGCCGCGCCCAGCAGGGGCAGCAGCAGGGCGGCGGTGGCGAGCGCGCCGGCGGACCGGCGCGCGCGTCTGTGTCCGGGAGCGCGGGTGGGGTCGGTCGGGGATCCTCGCAATGCAGCCTCCTGGGACGGCGGGATTGTCATGAACCGTGCGGGGCCGGGCGTGCGTCAGTGGTACCGGCTGGCCGACGATCCGTCAATCATGCGCAGAGGAAGGCGATTTCCCATGTCAACGGGGGATACGAGGAGTTTCGTGGCGGTGGTGTTCGGGCCTGCGGGGCGTCAGTGGAGTACACCAATGGGCGAGCCATATAGGCGGACGCCATATATGGCTGAGACACACGAAGGTCCGCGGTGCGCCGCTGCAGGGCGCACCGCGGACCTTCGTCCCCGTCAGCGAGTGCCGACCGCCGCACGCACGGCCCGGCGGGCCATCTGGCAGTCGTCGTGCAGCCGCCTCAGCAGCAGCCGTTGTTCCTCGCCGGACGGCGCAGCACCCGGGTGGGCCACCACTCCCGGTGCCGCCGGGGTCGAGTCGTGCATCGAACGCTGTACGGCCATCTCGTAGGTGCGGATCTCCCGGGTCAGCACCAGCATCAGGTTGACCAGGAACGCGTCACGCGACGCGGGTCCCGCCGACTGCGCGATCTGACTGATCTGCCGCCGGGCCACCGGAGCGTCCCCGAGGACCGCCCACAGCGTGGCCAGGTCGTAGCCCGGCAGATACCAGCCCGCGTGCTCCCAGTCCACCAGCACTGGACCGGCCGGTGAGAGAAGGATGTTGGACAGCAGGGCGTCGCCGTGACAGAACTGGCCCATCCCGCCGCGGCCCGCCGAGTGCGCGATGCCGTGCAGCAGCTTCTGCAGGTCGCCCATGTCGCGGTCGGTGAGCAGCCCCAGCTCGTGGAAGCGGGAGATGCGGGCCGCGTAGTCCAGCGGGGCGTCGAACGTGCCCGCCGGCGGCCGCCAGGCGTTCAGCCGGCAGATCGCGCCGAGCGCCGCCCGGATGTCCGCCCGCGGCGGGGCCTCCGCCGGGTGCCGGTGCAGCGCCGCCACCCGGCCGGGCATCCGCTCGATGACGAGGGTGCAGTTGTCCGGGTCCGCCGCGATCAGGCGCGGTACCCGCACCGGCGGGCGGTGCCGGACGAACGAGCGGTAGGCGGCTATCTCGTGCCGGATCCGCTCGGCCCACGCGGGGGAGTGGTCCAGTAAACACTTCGCCACCGCCGTGCTGCGTCCGGTCGTTCCGACCAGGAGCACGGAGCGTCCGTTGCGGCGTAGCACCTGCACCGGAGCGAACTCCGGGCAGATCCGGTGCACCGACGCGATCGCCGTACGCAGCTGGGCGCCCTGAGGGCCGGACAAGTCGAGTCTCCCGCTGAGCGGTTGGGGGCCGAGACCGGGAACGCGCCGCGGCCTGCCCGCACCGAGCACGGGGGCGGCCGCCGGCCGCGCCGGGTCGAGGTAGGGGCCGCCGGCGCCCGGGCGGGGGTGCAGCGACCGGGGCGGGGCGGACACGGAGGACGATGCTGTGTACATGGGAGATACAGATCCCTTCGTGTGCCTGCAGTGCCTGTCCAAGCAAGCGCGCTCCCCGGCCCGGTCCCCCGGGTGCACCCTGGGGAATGTCCCTCGGTGACCGGGTCGGGGTGGCGCGTTCCTACCTGACACCAGATGCGCAGTGGCACACCATCTGGCGCACCCTGGCGAACCCTGGCGAATAGTCGCCCGGCAACCCGCACCGGGCTATGTTCAAGTCAGCCGAGAACCTGGGGGCTTGACGTGAACGGACAACCCAACTCCCGTCTCTCGGACCTGTTCGGCCTGGCCGGCTGGTCCAAGGGCGAGCTCGCGCGGAGGGTCAACCGGCAGGCGGCGGCCATGGGCCACCCCCAGCTGTCGACCGACACCTCGCGGGTACGGCGTTGGATCGACATGGGAGAGATCCCGCGCGATCCGGTGCCGAGGGTGCTGGCGGCTCTGTTCACCGAGCGTCTCGGCCGTGTCGTGACCATCGAGGACCTCGGTCTGGTCCGGCACGGGCGTGCGGGGAAACGGCCCGACGACGGGAGTGTGGAACATCCCGACGGTGTGCCGTGGGCGCCCGAACGGACTGCTGCGGTCCTCACCGAATTCACGGGAATGGACCTCATGCTCAACCGACGCGGCTTGGTGGGCGCGGGCGCCGCGCTCGCCGCAGGCTCCGCACTCAGCAGCGCCATGTACGACTGGCTGCACTCCGATCCGACTCTTTCCGCCGATGCTCCCCGATTCGACGATCCCCTGCACGCCGACCCCGCTGGGCTCGACCGCTACGAGGCCGCACCCATCGGGTCGCAGGAGATCGAGGAACTGGAGGAGTCCGTCGAGGTGTTCCGCGCCTGGGACGCGGCCCGCGGCGGCGGGCTGCAGCGCAAGGCTGTGGTGGGACAGCTCAACGAGGTGGGCGGCATGCTCGCCTACCGCCACCCCGACCATCTCCAGCGGCGCCTGTGGGGCGTCGCCGCCAACCTCGCCGTACTCGCGGGCTGGATGTCGCACGACGTCGGCCTGGAGCCCACGGCCCAGAAGTACTTCGTCATCGCCGCCCACGCGGCCCGTGAGGGCGGCGACCGGCCCCGCGCCGGGGAGGCGCTCTCACGGGCGGCTCGCCAGATGGTGCACCTGGGCCGGCCCGACGACGCACTCGATCTCATGAAGCTGGCCAAGGCCGGTTCCGGCGACCAGGTGCTGCCGCGCACCCGGGCGATGCTCTACACCATCGAGGCCTGGGCACAGGCGTCGATGGGCAAGGGCCAGGCCATGCGCCGCACCCTCGGCCAGGCGGAGGACCTCTTCGTCTCCGACCGCGGCGACGTACCGTCCCCGAGCTGGATGCAGACGTTCAAGGAGGAGGACCTCTACGGCATGCAGGCCCTGGCCTACCGCACCCTGGCCGAGCACGAGCCGGAAGCGGCCGTGCACGCCCAGTACTTCGCGGAGAAGGCCCTGGCACTGCGGGTCGACGGACGGCAGCGGTCGAAGATCTTCGACTTCCTGTCGATGGCCTCGGCCTGTTTCATCGCCGACGACCCCGAACAGGCGGACAGGTACGCACGGTTGGCCCTGGCGTCGATGGGATCGAACTCCTCCCACCGCACCTGGGACCGGCTGCGCGAGATGTACCGGCTCACCGCCCACTACTCCGGCTATCCGAAGATCCACGAACTCCGGGAGGAGATCAAACTCGCGCTGCCGAAGACACAGCCGAAGAGCCCGAGGGCCAGGGGCGGCAACAGCGCACAGGCATAAGGGGTTTGTGCCGCTGTTTCTCTCCTGCCAGGTGCTCCTGGTGGTCTGGCCGCCAGGTACTCGTGGTGGTCTAGGTGGTCCTGGCGACGAGCACGCAGGCGTCGTCCGCGCGCTCGGTGTCGCCGAACTCCTCCACGACCATCCGCACGCAGTCCTGTGCGGTGCGCGCCTCGCCGAACCGCGGGGCCAGGCCGAGGAGTTGGTCCACGGCGGCGGCTCCACCGTACCCGGGCACCAGTCCGTCCGTGTGCAACAGGATTACGTCGCCCGCTTCGAGGGTTTCCTCGGCCTGTCCGTAGGCCGCTCCCGAGGTGGCGCCGAGCAGGACGCCGTCCGGTGCGCTCAGCATGCGCCCCGTCCCGCCGCGGAACAGCAGCGGGGCGGGGTGTCCTGCCTGCGCCCATGTCAGGGTGCGGGTCTCGGGCCGGTAGCGGCAGCACACCGCGCTGCCCAGGGCCGGTTGCACGGTGGCGTCGAGTAACTGGTTGAGCCAGGACATCAGTTGACCGGGCTCGGTGCCCGCCATCGCCATGCCGCGCAGGGCGCCGAGCAGCATCGCCATGCCCGAGGTGACGGCGACACCGTGTCCGGTGAGGTCGCCGACGCTCAACAGGGTTGCCCCGTCCGACAGTTGGAGCGCGTCGTACCAGTCGCCGCCGATCAGTGCGCTCGTCGACGAGGGCAGATAGCGGGCGGCCAGGTCCAGTGTCTCCGGTCCCTGGTGCGGGAGCCGCAGGGAACCGCGCCACGGCGGCAGCACGGCCTCCTGCAGCTCGACCGCGAGCCGGCGCTCGGACTGCGCGTGGTGCCGGTGGCACTGTAGCGAGTCACGGGTCTCGCTCACCGTCCGCTGGCTGCGGCGCAGTTCGCTGACGTCCCGCAGCACGGCCCACATCGAGGCGGTGCCGCCGTCGGCGTCGAGCACGGGCTCGCCCATCATGTGCACGGTCCGTACGGCGCCGTCGGGCCGGACGATGCGGAACTCGCCGTCGATGGGCTTGGAGTCGATCAGGCAGTCCGTGACCATCGCGGTCAGCCGGGGCCGGTCCTCGTCGAGGACCAGGGACGGCAGTTCGTCCAGGGTGAGCGGGGGAGCGGCCGGATCGCGGCCGAGGATCTCGTACAGCTCCCCGGACCAACTGGCCCCGTCCGTAAGGAGGTTCCACTCGGCACTGCCGACCCGGCTGAGCAGCGAGTCGTCCCGGGGTGCGTCCGGTGCGGCGGTCGGCGCGGGAGGCGCTTCCACCGTGGCGGGCACGGGCGGCGGGCCGTCCCGCAACTGGGCCAAGTGCTCGTCGAGGTCGTTGAGCTGATGCAGCGCCAGATCGCACAGCGCCCGCTGCCACCGCTCGCGCGGGTCCGAACCGTCGTGCTGCGCGTCCCGTCGTACGGCGTCCACGTCGCCCATGAGCTGCCGCGCCTGCGATATCAGCGCGTCGACCGAGCCGCGCGCGGGCGGCTGGGCGGCTGGGCGGTCCGCAGAGAGATGGGACGGCATGACGCACTCCGATGCGGGGACGGTACGACCAAGGCGGATGGAGGGACCGGTTACGACTGTCGCACAGGCTGCGACGCCCTGTAAGGGATTTGGCAACACACGATCCGGTGGTGCTTCTGGCATATGCCAGCGTCTTCACGAGCGACTGGTGCCGTGCTCGTGGCGTGGCTGGCCTGGTGCGGCAAGTCGTAGACGCCGTACGCGAGTTGAAGGACTGATTACCCTTCTGGGCCGTCATTCAACCACCTGTTCGACGGCTCGATGTTCCCGCGTGGCGCCGGTGCCCGGCGTGAGGCTGAAAAGCGTTGCTCGAGTGAGTTATCCGCAGTACGCAACAGTCATTTTGAGCCGTTGCTTTGTTATAGCCATGACAATTCTGTGGACGTGATGCCACGCTGCTGTGCACCACGCTCACCGAGCGTTCACTTCCTCCTCACCCTTCCTCCTCAGTACCCGCGCGCCCGCCGGACGGCCGTACCCCGGCCCGACCCGCTCTCCAGGACTCCACCGAGTCCGACCACCCCACATAAGGAGAACGCCTTGACCCGGCATGACCGTTTTTCGCACCACCCCAGATACACCGCCGCCCTGGTCCTCACGGCGGTCGGCACCCTGCTGGCCGCCGGTATGCAGACCGGCGCCGCCTCCGCCGCCCCCGGTGGACACACCGCCCCCGCGAAGATCCTGGCCACATCCCGGGCCGGAGCGGCCCCGGTCGCCCTGTCACCGACGAAGCACGCCGCCCTCCTCAAGAGCGCCGGCGCGGCCGTCAAGAACACGGCGAAGACCCTCGGCCTCGGTGCCAAGGAGAAGCTCGTCGTCAAGGACGTCACGCAGGACGCCGACGGCACCACCCACACCCGCTACGAGCGGACGTACTCCGGACTGCCCGTCCTCGGCGGCGATCTGGTCGTCCACGCCAAGAGCGGCCGCCTCACGGTCTCGAAGGCCGCGAAGGCCGACCTCACCCTGTCGGACATCACCCCGAACGTGTCGTCGGCGACGGTGAAGGCCAAGGCGCTCGCGAGCGCGGCGAAGGCGGGCGGCGAGAAGGCCGAGCTCGACGGCTCCCCGCGGCTCGTCGTCTGGGCCGCCGGAGCCAAGCCCGTCCTGGCCTGGGAGGCGGTGGTCGGCGGCTTCCAGGACGACGGAACGCCCAGCGAACTCCATGTCATCACCGACGCCGACTCGGGCAAGGCCGTCTTCCACTACCAGGGCATCGAAACGGGCACCGGCACCGGCCAGTTCAACGGAACGGTCCCGCTCAGCACCACGCTCTCCGGCTCGACGTACCAGCTCGTCGACGGCGACCGAGCCGGACACAAGACCTACGACCTGAACCAGGGCACCTCGGGCACGGGCACTTTGTTTACGGATGACAACGATGTCTGGGGTGACGGGACCGCGAGCAACCGTCAGACCGCCGGTGTGGACGTCGCGTTCGGCGCCGCGGCCACCTGGGACTACTACAAGGACGTCTTCGGCCGCAACGGCATACGCAACGACGGCGTGGCCGCCTACAGCCGGGCCCACTACGGCAACAACTACGTCAACGCGTTCTGGTCCGACACCTGCTTCTGCATGACGTACGGCGACGGTTCGGGCAACACCCACCCGCTGACGGCGCTGGACGTGGCCGCGCACGAGATGAGTCACGGCGTCACCGCCGCGACCGCCGGCCTCACCTACTCCGGTGAGTCGGGCGGTCTCAACGAGGCCACCTCGGACATCTTCGCCGCCGCGGTCGAGTTCCACGAGAACCTGTCCGCCGACGTCCCCGACTACCTGGTCGGCGAGAAGATCGACATCAACGGCAACGGCACACCGCTGCGTTACATGGACAAGCCGTCCAAGGACGGTGCGTCCCGCGACTACTGGAGCTCGACGCTCGGCAGCGTCGACGTCCACTACTCCTCGGGCCCGGCGAACCACCTCTTCTACCTGCTGTCCGAGGGCAGCGGCGCGAAGACCGTCAACGGCGTCGCCTACGACAGCCCCACCTTCGACGGCGTGCCCGTCGCCGGCATCGGCATCGACAACGCCCAGAAGGTCTGGTACCGGGCGCTCACCACGTACATGACCTCGTCCACCAACTACGCCGGTGCCCGCACCGCGACCCTCCAGGCCGCCGCGGACCTCTTCGGCGCCTACAGCCCCACGTACCTGGCCGTCGCCGACGCGTGGGCGGCGATCAACGTCGGCAGCCGGATCGCGCTCGGCGTCAACGTCGCCCCGATCTCCGGCCAGATCAGCGGAGTCGGACAGTCCGTGTCCCTGCAGACGGACGCGTACACCACCAACTCCGGTGCGGGGCTGACCTATTCGGCCACCGGACTGCCGGACGGACTGACCATCAGCAGCACCGGCCTGATCTCCGGCATCCCGACCACCCTCGGGAGCAACGACGTCACGGTGACCGTCACCGACGACACGGGCGCGACCGCCACCACCGCCTTCACCTGGCGGGTGGCCAACATCTACGCCAGCGCCACCCGCGTCGACATCCCCGACAACAGCACTGCCGTGGAGTCCCCGATCACGGTCACCGGCCGCGACGGCAACGCCTCGGCCACCACCCAGGTCTACGTCAAGGTAGTCCACACCTACCGTGGCGACCTCACCGTCGATCTCGTCGGCCCGAACGGAACCGTCTACTCGCTGCTGAACCGCGCCGGCGGCTCCGCCGACGACGTCGACCAGACCTTCACCGTCGACGCCTCCGCCCAACCGGTCAACGGCACCTGGAAGTTGCGGGTGCAGGACCACGCGGCGGTCGACATCGGCTACATCGAGCAGTGGCAGCTCACTCCGTGAACAGGCGGCCGTAGCCCCGTAGTTCGGGGTTCATCCGTCCAGGTTCGCTGACCGACAGCACGAGGTGGTTCTGGCCGCGCCGGTATGCACGGAGGCGCGGCCAGAACTGGCGTCCAGGGGTCGTGGATTGAGCCCATGGCCGAGGAGAGTTCGCCCGCGCGGTCCGATCGGTCACGGACCCGACTGCCGGCCACCACCCACAACCAGGCCAACACCGTGCCGACAAGTCTGTCGGATCGGGGAGTTGCCGAGTCTGCCCGGACCGGGATGAGCGCCGAGCACCTGGGGCGGCCTCGTCACCCGTGAGCGGATGCCGGTGCCGTCACGGTGTGATCAGCCGGTCCTGCTCGACCGGCGGAGTACCGCCGTACCAGTCCAGGGACTTGCCGAAGCGGACCAACTCGCCGTAGTGGGTGGGGTCGACGTGGTCGGCGAGGACGAGGTCGAGGACGGCGGCGGCCGCGTCGGCGGGGGACCGTGCCTGGCTGAAGTCGCTGAACCAGGGGCGGGACGTGGCCGTGTCGACCATGCCCGGGCACACGGAGGCGATCAACGTGCCTGTCGCCAGGTCGTGTTCGCGGCGTTCGGCCGCGACCGCGCGCACGGCGGCGACCTGGGCCACCTTCGAGGGCACGTTCAGCCAGAGCGGCCAGCCCGCCTCGGCCGTGGTCCGGTGGTGGACGGCACCGCGCCAGGACTCGACGGCGTACTCGACCTGGTCCAGGCTCGCGCCGTCGAACAGGTCGTGCAGCGCGGGGTCGAGGTGCCCGAGGGTGCCGAGGCTGCTGGCCACGACGAGGAACCGGCCGCCCGGGCGCAGGATGGGCCCGAAGGAACGCAGCATCGCGTGGGTGGCGGTGTTGGAGACGTCGATGAACTCGTCGGCGCGCGCCGCCTGCGATTCCCCGGGCAGCACCCGGGCCACGGCGTTCGAGATCACGATGTCGACGCCGCCGTGGCGCTGCCGGAGATCGTCGGCGAGTTCGGTGATGGCGTCGGTGTCGGTGACGTCCAGGACCCGGCCCTCGACCCGGCCGCGGGTGCCGGGCAGGCTTGCGACCTCGTGGGCCGCGTCGGTGACCCGCCGCTCGTCGCGTCCCGAGAGCAGGACCAGGTCGTCGGCGCCCATCCGGGCCGCCAGGCCCTCGACGAGAGCGCGGCCGAGTCCTTGGTTGGAGCCCGTGACGAGGGCGATGCGCGAAACGTTCATGACAGCCACGGTAGGAACCCGCCGGGTGTGCGTCCAACGAAAGTAACGCACCGCTAGCATGCGTGATCGTCATGGACTTCACGGATGTGTCACTGACCGCGTTGCGCGTCTTCCGCGCGGTCGCCGAACAGGGAACCTTCACCGCGGCCGCCGCGTCACTGGGCTACACCCAGTCCGCGGTGTCCCGCCAGATCGCCGCGATCGAACGGGTGGCGGGCGCGGAACTGCTGGAACGGCGCCGCGACGGCGTACGGCTGACTCCGGCCGGCCGGATCGTCATGCGCAGGGCGACGGTCGTACTGGACGAGATCGACGCGACCGCGCGCGAGCTGTCCGGTCTGCCGACGGAGGCCGCGACCGTGCGCCTGGGCTGGTTCCCCAGCGCGGGAGCGGTCCTGCTGCCCCGCGCCCTGGCCGCCCTGCGCCGCACCGACCCCGACCTGCACGTCGTCAGCCGGGAGGGCGGCACCCCGGCCCTGGTACGCGCCCTGCGCGCCGGCAGCCTCGACCTGGCCCTGCTCGCGTCGGCGCCGCCGTTCCGGCCACCGGACACCGAATCGCCGCCGCTGGTGCTGCGCACGCTGACCGAGCGCCCGTTGTACCTCGCGGTGCCCGCCACGCATCCGCTGGCCCGCGGCGACTACGTCGATGTGGCCGACCTGCGCGGGCAGCGCTGGATCGCGAGTCCCTCCTCCGGCGAGGACCGGCTCATGGGCGTGTGGCCGGGGCTGGACGAGCGGCCCGAGATCGTCCACAGCGCCCGCGACTGGCTGGCCAAGCTCCAACTCGTCTCGGCGGGCTGCGGGTTGACCACGGTGACCGGCTCGCTTGCCCCCGCCGTGCCGACGGGCGTACGCGTCCTGCCGGTGCGCGGCGGACCCCAGGAACAGCGCCGCCTGCTGCTGGCCCGCCTTCCGCACCCGCCCACCGAAGCGCTCACTCGCGTGGCGGCCGCGCTCCGGCTCGCCGCGCTCGACGCGTACTCCCCGAGTACGGGGCCGGCGCAGGAGTGAGCCCTTCAGATCGCCTGGGGGTTTCTCAACTCGGCGTTGCTGGACGGGTCTTGGTCCGTGGTGTGCCACCCGCGCGCCGAGCGGCATCGGCAGGTCCCGCCGGTCAGTAGTACGTCGCGGTGGCTGCGGTACCGGTGCCTGCAGGGGAGGGAGTTGGTCAGCCGCCAGCCCTGCCCTCTTCCCCAACACGGCGTCGTCCGGCGGACGTTGGCCCGCGATCCAGTACCCGTGCACCGGCCAGTACCGCACAGGCCCCCACGGTCGGCAGCCCGCCGGTGAGGAACGTGCTCCGCACATCGGCGAGCCGCAACACGAGTCCGCCGAGCGCGGCGCCGGTCGCGATACCGGCGTTGTAGGAACCGGAGTTGGCCGCGAGAGCGATGTCCGTACGTCCCGGTGCGCACTGGAGCATCGCGTTCTGGGCGGTCATGAACACCGGCCCGAGCGCACCGCCCATCAGTGTCAGGAACACCACGGCCGCCACCGGACGGGCGCCGACCGCGTACAGGCCGAGCATGCCCACCGCCTGCACGGCGACGGCGGTGCTGAACGCCGCCTGCGGAAAGCGGTCAAGTACCGCTCCGGTGACGGTCACCCCGGCCAGACACGCGACGCCGAAGACCACCAACAGGACGCAGACCGCGCTCGGGGAGAACCCGCTCACGTCCCCGAGGAACTTCACGATGTAGGTGAACCCCGCGAACGCCCCGGTGGCGGCCAGGGTTCCGGCCGCCAGGACGGTGCCGAACCGGCGGGCGTCGGGACGGGTGCCGTAGGCCGCCCGCTCCTCGTCCGGACGGGAGGTCGGCAGCAGTACGGCGATCGTCACCAGGGACATGAGCCCCAGGGCCGCCGGCACGGCGATCGGTACGGGCCAGCCCTCGCGGCGGCCCAGCCAGGTACCGGCGGGCACCCCGAGCACGAGCGCCAGCGAACCCGCGACGGACAGCGCACCGATGACCCGCCCCCGGACCGAGGGTGAGAACAGGCCCACCGCGACCGGTCCCATCACGGCCCAGAACAGCGCCTGGGCCAGCGCGGTCAGCAGCCGTGCCGCGAGGAGCAGCCAGTACGACGTGGCCAGTGCCGCCACCACACTGGACAGCACCAGGGCGGCCAGCAGTGTCGTGAGCACATGGCGTCGGGCCACACCTCGCATGACGTGGGCGAGTGGGACGGACGCGACGGCCACCGTCACGCCGTAACCGGTGACCAGCAGTCCGACCGCCGGCACGGACACCCGCAGGCTCTCGGCCATGAGTTCGAGGAGGCCGATCGGCAGGTTCTCCGCGGTGTTGAAGGTGAAGGCGGCCAGCATCAGGGCCGCGAGCACCGCCGACCTCTGCCACCGTGCCTGTCGTGCCCGTAGTGCCTGCTCCGCGGCCCCGTCCATGGGTCCACCCCACCGGGCTCACCCGTCCCACCGCAAACGAATTCACCGGCCGCCACACACATCGACGGCATAGTGACGCAGGTCACATCAATTCATTCGAGGTTCCGCGTAATGCGAACGGCACCTACGAGGTCGTACAGGCACACGGCAATCCGGCCGACCTCACGCCCGCAGTGGAGACCGACCATGGACATCACCCTCGAACAGCCCACCCGTGCCCGGCTGATCACGGCGGACGAGACGGAGATTCCCGTGTCCGCCACGCTCCGCTACCTCGCCTCGGACCCGCTGGCCGTGCACCTCGACTTCCCGCCCGAGGTGTCCCTCGACGGCGACGGCGTCACCTGGACCTTTGCCCGGTCGCTGCTGGAGGAGGGGCTGCGCAGGCCGGCCGGCGGCGGTGATGTGCACCTGTGGCCGTGCGGCCGGGCCCGTACGGTGCTGGAGTTCCACTCGCCGTTCGGGCTCGCCCTGCTCCACTTCCACACCCCGGAACTGCGCCGCTTCCTGCTGCGGACTTACGAGGTGGTGGCCACCGGGCAGGAGGACATGGACGCGGTTGTCGACCGGGGGCTGAGCGCCCTGTTCGGAAACGTGTGAACGGCTGAGGGCAACTCGGCGTCCCGGAGCCGACTTTGACTTCTGTTCACCTCCATCTCACCGCGCGGGGATGGACCTTGGCGATCACCCCGTGCACCCTTGCGCGCGGTGTGCCGTTCGGGCACGCCGGTGACGAGGGTGGGGCGAATGACACCGATCAGCCGAAGAGGCTTCGTGGGACTCGGGGCCACCGTGGCGGCGGGCATGGCTACGGGCACCGGCGCACGGCCGGCGGTCGCGGCGCAGCGGACGGCGGCGGCGACCGGCACGATCTCGGACGTGAAACACGTGGTGATCCTCATGCAGGAGAACCGCAGCTTCGACCACTACTTCGGGCGCCTCAAGGGCGTCCGCGGCTTCGACGACCGCAGCGGCATCACACTGAACGGCGGATACCCGGTCTTCGACCAGCCCAACGGCGGCGGCCGTCAGTACCCGTGGAAGCTGAGCGCCACCCCGGCCGCGGGCGGCCAGGACGGCGAGACCCTCGCCCAGTGCAACGGCGACTTGCCGCACTCCTGGTCCTCCCAGCACTCCGCGTGGAACAAGGGCCGCCTCGACAACTGGGTCTCGGGCGTGGGCAACGTCCGCTCCCTCGGCTATCTGGACCGCTCGGACATCCCGTTCCACTACGCGCTCGCCGACAACTACACGATCTGTGACGCCTACTTCAGCTCCACCCTCAGCGCGACCGGCCCCAACCGCACCTATCTGTGGAGCGGCAAGGTCGACTCCTCCAGCTACGACGGCGGTGACGAGTCCGGCCTGACCTGGCAGAGCTACGCCGAGTCCCTGCAGAACGCCGGAGTGACCTGGAAGGTCTACCAGAACGCGCAGGACAACTACGGCGACAACGCCTGCGCCTACTTCAAGAACTTCGCCAACTCCAAGGCGGGCAGCGCCCTTTACGACCGCGGCATGTCCTCGGTCCCCGCCACCACGGGCTCGACCCCCGACGACATCGCCGCCGCCATCAAGGCCGACGTCCTCGCGGGCACCCTCCCGCAGGTCTCCTGGATCGTGCCCAACCAGGCCTTCTCCGAGCACCCCTACGCCCCGCCCGGCGACGGCGCCCACTTCGTGAGCCTCGTCTACCAGGCCCTCGCCGCCGACCCGGACGTCTTCGACTCGACCGTCCTGTTCCTCAACTACGACGAGAACGACGGCTACTTCGACCACGTCCCGCCGCCCGTTCCGCCCGCAGGCACCGACGGGGAGTTCCTCAACGGCGTGCCCTACGGCTTCGGCTTCCGCGTCCCGATGATCGTCATCTCGCCCTGGACACGCGGCGGTTGGGTCTCCTCCGAGGTCTTCGAGCACACCTCGGTCCTGCGCTTCCTGGAGACCTGGACCTCCTCCCTCGGCAAGCCCGCCGCCTGCCCCAACATCAGCACCTGGCGCCGCAGGGTCAGTGGCGACCTGACCGGCGTCTTCGACTTCGCCAACCCGGTCCACGGCGCGGTGTCCCTGCCCGCGACCAGCGTCATCGGTATCTCCACCTGCGGCCCGCTGCCCAACCCGGTGCCGACGGACAACGCCCTGCCCGCGCAGGAGACCGGCACCCGACCCGCCCGCGCACTGCCGTACCAGCCCAACGGGTACCTGGACCACCTGGAGTTCGGGTCGAGCGGCAAGATCCTCGCCTGGTTCGCGATGTCCAACCAGGGCGGCGCCGCGAAGAGCGCCGCCCATCTCTCCATCCACCCCAACGCCTACCGCGACACCACACCCTGGCAGTACACGATCGACCCGGGCGGCACCGCCTCCGACTACTTCAACATCGGTACGGGCTACGGCAGCGGCAAGTACGACATCACCATGGTCGGCCCCAACCGCTTCCTGCGCCGCTTCCAGGGCGACGCGACGAAAGCGGGCAAGTCCGTCGAGGTGAGCACCCGTTACGCCGTCGAGCCGGGCGCCGGCAAGCTCGCCGTCTACTTCAAGATGACCAACTCGTCCGCCGTGTCAGTGAAGTTCACCATCGCCTCCAACCACTACCGCGGTGACGGTCCGTGGACCTACACGGTCGCCGCGGGCGCGTCGACGGAGGACTTCTTCAACGCCGTGGCGAACCAAGGCGGTTGGTACGACTTCACGGTCACCGTCGACTCCGACGCGACCTGGTCGCGCCGGTTCACCGGGCACCTGGAGTCGGGTGCGGCGAGCGTCAGCGGCTGACGTCGGCGTACAGGTCCGGGCGCGGGGCGAGGTCGACGGTCACCCGGCCGCCGCTCTCCTGCGCCCGGACGCCCGCCTCGGCGATCGCGGAGGAGGCGTAGCCGTCCCAGACGCTCGGGCCGGTGACCAGGCCCCGCCGGGTGGCGTCGACCCAGGACTGCACCTCACGGTCGTAGGCGTCGGCGAACCGGACGAGATAGTCCAGCGGTACGTCCTCGTGGGCACTGCCCCGCGTGGTGACGACCATCGCGCGGTCCTCGCCGATCCGGGCGCTGCCCGCCTCGCACACGGCCTCGCAGCGCACCTGGTAGCCGAAGCCGCAGTTGACGAAGACCTCGACGTCGACCAGGGCGCCCCCGTCGGTCTCGAAGAGCACGAGCTGCGGGTCGAGCAGACCCTCCGGGGCGTTCGCCGAGGAGCGCGGGCTGAGCACGGTCACCGCGGTGAGTTCCTGGCCGAGCAGCCAGCGGGCCGCGTCGATCTCGTGCGACACCGAGCTGTCGATGAGCATCGCGGAGGTGAAGTACGGCGGCGACGACACATTGCGGTGGACACAGTGCAGCATCAGCGGGCGGCCCAACTGGCCGCTGTCCAGCAGGGACTTGAGGCTCTGGTACTCCGCGTCGTAGCGCCGCATGAACCCGATCTGCGCCAGCCGTCGCCCGAGGCGGCCCTCCGCCTCCACCACCCGGAGGGCATCGGTGGAGTCGGGCACCATGGGCTTCTCGCACAGCACCGGAAGCCCGCGCACGAAGGCCGCGAGCAGCGCCTCCTCGTGCGCGGGACCCGGCGAGGCGATGAGCACCGCCTCGACCCCGGGGGCATCCAGCGCGGCCACGGCGTCCTCGTGCACCGCGACCGCGTCCAGACCGGCCACCGCCTCCTTGGCGCGATCCGTGTCCGGGTCGGCCACCGCGGCGACCCTGGCGCCGCTCACCACCTGATCGAGGCGTCGTATGTGGTCGGCGCCCATGTGTCCCGCACCCAGCACGGCCACGCCCAGCAGGTCACCCACGTGTGCACTCCCTCTCCGTCGACGATCACGCCGTAGCGTACGCCGTAGGGGGAGGGGGCCTCCGAATGAGCGGGGGCCCGGCAGTGAGGTGGGCTCAGTAGCGCAGCACGCCCGCGATGCCGTCCGCGTCGTTCAGGGTGCCGTCGGGGACGAAGCGGACGTCGGCGCCGGTCTCCAGGCACCGTTCGACGATCTCGTCCACGATGTCCTCGCGGGCGTCGAGGTCGCTGCCGTCGGCCGGGACCAGATGGTCGCCGTGGTCGTCGCGGACCGTGACGCGGTAGTTCTCCTCGACGGCCAGCAGCCGGACCCGGCCCTCGCGGGCGTTCTGCCAGACCTCGTCGACGCCGGCCGCGAACTCCTTGCGCCCACGCGCGGATTCGAGCTCGCGGGTCACGGTGACGGTGCTCTTGCGGGCCTCGGCGTCGACCAGTGGCCGTACGGCCTGCCACACGGCGTCGGGCGTGCCGTGCGCGAGGCCGCCGTGCGCGATGTGCACCGCGTCCTTGGTGGCGCCGCCGACCTCGTCGAGGGCGGACAGGGCGGCCTGTTCGCCGGTGATGTAGAGCGGGCGCCGGTGCTCGCGCAGGATCCGGCCCATCGCGGTGTCGGCCTCGCGCAGGAAGTGGCGGGTGTCCTCGTCGCGGAAGGTGCTCGGGATGTCGCCGATCCGCTCCTGCCGCTCGGCGTCGAAGTTGTCCCGGTGGTCGCGGGTCAGCGGGAAGCCGCCGGTGTGGGTCTCGACGACCCGGTCGACACCGCCGTTCCACAGCGTGACGCGGTCCGCGGCGAGCGACAGCACCCAGAACGGGCGCTCGGAGGCCTGCGCGGAGACGAGATTCCGCGTGAGGAACGTGTCGGAGAGCACCACACGTTCCGGCACGGACCTGGCGAGGGACCACACCTGGTGCTCGCCCGGCGCGGCGAAGATCACCAGACCGTCCTCGGCATGCGCCAGATCGACCTCGGCGAGCGCCTGGTCGAGCTGCCGGGAGACGTCGATGCGCCGCTCCCGGGGGACCGCGGGATCGGCCTCCAGCTGCTTCTTGGCCTCGGCCAGCACATTGCGCAGCCGGACCGGATCCTGGGCGTTGTCGGGCTCGCGACGATGCGTCGGGGTGAGCACGGAGACCGCGGGGTAGGGGCGCGGGCGCCGCAGTTCGGTGAGGGTGGCGGGACTCAGTGCGTGCTCCATAACAGCACGATAGGGCCGATCGACGGATGGGGCATATGGGGGAAGCCCGCCAGACAAATGGGGTGATCGGTTACCAACACTCCCGGTGACCCGATCGCCGGGTCCGTCGCCCCGAAACCGGGCCGGATCGGCCCCGGAACCGGCGCCCGATCTCGCCCCGGGCGTGGGCACCGCAGGCTCACCCCGACCGACTCCGGCGACCTGCTCCCCGGCGACGTTGTTGAGCAACTCTTTGCCCATGGCCGATTTCTGACGAGAACCACCCGGCGGAGACCCGGTCCGAGGATCTCGGGGACGCAAAGCGCGGCCGAAAACCCGGGGTCGGCAAGGCCGTTGAGGTTACGGGCATGTTGACCGGCCCTGCGGGCGTGACACAGGCTCGTCATATAGGTGCTGAATACATCTGGTTCGGCGGGTGCAGGTCGGGCGTGTGGGAAAACGCAGGTGGATGACCTCTTTCCGGCGGACCGAACGCAGGAGGTAACGCATGTGCGGCATCACCGGCTGGGTCTCCTTCGACCGTGAACTGCGCACCGAGGCCGCGACATTGGATGCAATGACGGAGACGATGGCCTGCCGCGGACCGGACGACCGCGGCAGCTGGGTCCAGGGGCCCGCGGCCCTCGGACACCGCCGGCTCGCGATCATCGACCTGCCCGGCGGCCGTCAGCCGATGACCGTCGACACGGCGGACGGCACGGTCGCGCTCGTCTACTCGGGGGAGACCTACAACTTCACCGAACTCCGTCGCCAACTCGCCGAAAGGGGACACCGGTTCACCACCGACTCCGACACCGAGGTCGTGCTGCGCGGCTATCTCGAATGGGGCGACGCGCTCGCCGAACGCCTCAACGGCATGTACGCCTTCGCGATCTGGGACGGTCGCCGCGACCGGCTCGTCATGATCCGCGACCGCATGGGCATCAAGCCCTTCTACTACCAACCGACCCCGGACGGCGTCCTGTTCGGCTCCGAACCGAAGGCGATCCTCGCCAACCCGCTCGCCCGCGCCCGGGTCACCCTGGACGGCCTGCGCGAACTCTTCACCATGATCAAGACACCCGGACACGCCATCTGGGACGGCATGCACGAGGTCGAGCCCGGCACCGTCGTCACCGTCGACCGCTCGGGTCTACGGCGCCGCGTCTACTGGCAGTTGGAGACCCGGCCGCACACCGACGACCGCGACACCACCGTCGCCGCCGTCCGCACCCTCCTCGACGACATCGTGCGCCGCCAGCTCGTCGCCGACGTACCGCGCTGCACCCTGCTCTCCGGCGGCCTCGACTCCTCCGCCATGACCGCGATCGCCGCCCGTCAACTCGCCGAGCACGGCGAGAAGGTGCGCAGTTTCGCCGTCGACTTCGTCGGCCAGAACGAGAACTTCGTCGCCGACGAACTGCGCGGCACCCCCGACACGCCCTACGTCCACGACGTGGCCCGCGCCTCGGGCACCGACCATCAGGACATCCTGCTCGACGCGCAGGCCCTCGCCGACCTCGACGTACGCGCGAAGATGCTCCGTGCCCGCGATCTCCCCCTGGGCTTCGGCGACATGGACTCCTCGCTCTACCTGTTGTTCCGTGCCATCCGCGACCAGTCCACCGTCGCCCTGTCCGGCGAGTCCGCCGACGAGGTCTTCGGCGGGTACCTGCAGTTCTTCGACGAGGAGGCGAGGCGCGCCGACACCTTCCCCTGGCTCGTGCGGTTCGGCCAGCACTTCGGGGACGACGCCGACGTACTGCGCCCCGACCTGACCAAGGCCCTGGACACCGAGACGTACATCGCGGACGGCTACCGCACCGCCGTCTCCGGCATCCAACGCCTCGACGGCGAGAGCGACTTCGAGTACCGCATGCGGCGCATCTGCCACCTCCACCTCACCCGCTTCGTACGCATCCTGCTCGACCGCAAGGACCGCGCGAGCATGGCCGTCGGGCTGGAGGTCCGCGTCCCGTTCTGCGACCACCGGCTCGTCGAGTACGTCTTCAACACGCCCTGGTCCCTCAAGTCCTACGACGGCCGGGAGAAGACCCTGCTCAGGGAGGCCACCGCGGACGTCCTCCCGAAGTCCGTCTACGACCGGGTCAAGAGCCCGTACCCGTCCACCCAGGACCCCAAGTACGCGGTCGCCCTCCAGGACCACGCCAAGGACCTCCTCGCCCGGCCCTCCCACCCGGTCTTCGGCCTGATCGACCGCGAGAGGCTCCGGCAGGCCGCCCACCGCGACACCCCAATCAGCACCCAGGCGGGCCGCCGTGGTCTGGAACGCGCCCTCGACCTGGCGCTCTGGATGGACCTCTACAAGCCCGAGATCGTGCTCGGCTGAGCGGTCCCTCAGGGCACCTCGGCGGTGTCCGGCTGGCACGAACTCCCGCTGGGCGGCAGCGAGCCGTACAGCAGGAAGTCGTTGACCTTGTGGTGCACACACTTGGAAGACGCGTAACCGGTGTGGCCCTCACCCTTGTTGTCCAGCACCACAGCCGACGAACCGAGCCGCTGGGCCGTCTCCACGGTCCAGCGGTACGGCGTCGCCGGGTCGCCCCGGGTCCCGACGAGCAGCATCTTCGCCGAGTCCACGTCCTTGACGTCGTCGCGGATGTAGTCGGTGCCCTTGGGACGGCCGTAGCACATCAGCACCTCGGTGAGCCGGTAGCGGCCGAAGACCGGCGACGCCTGCTCGTACTCGGCGCGCAGGCCGGCAAGGTGCTTGGTGATCTGCTCGGCGGTGGGACGGTCGGGGTCGTCCGCGCAGTTGATGGCCATCAGCGCGGCCGGGAGGTTGTCGAGCGGGACGTCCTGGGCGTCGACGATCCCATCGCCCCCGCGCAGCTTTGGCAGACCGGCGCCGCCCGGCGAGAACGCCATGATGGCCCGCGTGTCACCGTCCTCCACCAGCGACGCGATGGCCCGCTCCAGCGTCGGCCACAACTGCTTGGTGTACAGCGCCTGACTGATGGAACCCACCAGGTCCTGACCGGAGAACGGGTCGCCGAAGCCCGACTGCACGGGGTCCTGGTCGAGCGAACGGACGAGTCCTACGGCCCGGTCCGGCGCCGATCGCGCGTCCGTCCCGAAGGGGCAGGCGATGTCCTGCACACACCAGTTGAGGAAGTCCTCCAGTGCCGTCTGCTGTCCCTCGGCGCCCGCGATCCCCTGCTCGGACAGCGGTTCGGTGAGGGTGTCGACGCCGTCGAGCACCAACCGGCCCACCTTCTTGGGGAATTGGGCCGCGTACACCGCGCCGAGCCGCGTTCCGTAGGAGAAACCGAGGTAGTTGAGCTTCTTGTCGCCGAGGGCCTGGCGCATCACGTCCAGGTCCCGGGAGGCGTTGACCGTGCCGATGTGGGGCAGGACCGGGCCGGAGTACTTGGCGCAGGTGGCGGCCGCTTTCCGCAGCTGCCTGAGGAGGATCTTCGGATCGCTGCTCTCGGTGGGGTCCTCGTCGACCGCGGTCGAGCCCTGGTCGGAGCCCTCGCCACAGCTCACGGGCGAGGACTGGCCGACACCGCGCGGATCGAAGGTGACGACGTCGTAGCCGTTCGTCAGATCCATGAACTCCTTGCCGCCCGAGGCGAGTTCACTGACACCCGCGCCACCGGGACCGCCGAAGTTCAGCAGCACCGACCCCCTCGACCTCCCGGTCGCCCGGTAGCGGGCCAGCGCGAGATCGAGCGTCCCGCCGCCGGGCTTCGCGTAGTCGAGCGGGACGGTGACCTTCCCGCATTGCAGGTCCTTGGGCGCGTCCGGAGTCCTGCACGCGGCCCACTTCACCTTCTGCCGGTAGAACCGGGACAGGTCGGGCGCAGGCCGGTCGTCGGCCGTGGCCAGCGCGGGCAGCCCCGCGCCGAGCAGCGCCAGTGTGAGGACCCCGGTGACCGCACAGCCCCGGAACGCGGGCCGCGATGACAGCTTGGCCAGCATCAATGCCTCCAAGAACGCGCCGTGACCAGCGCCTGCGATCACGATAAGCGGGCCTCGTGGGCCCCGCCTCCCGGCGGGCGGGCCGGTGAGCGCTGCCGTATTCTGCGCCCCTTCAATAGGCATAAGAGGTTTTCCGACTAATGGTTTCCGACCGATGAAGAGTCGTTACGAGTAGTTCGATAACCGTGACGCTCGATGGAGTGAAAGGCCGATAAGCCATAACTCGGATGGTGCGCCCGCGTTTTATCCGGTGCGGGTGAGTGCTCGCTACATCTCTGGAAGGCAGGGACCCTATGAAACGGGTTACCCGAAACGGTGTGATCGCCGTCGCCGCCGCATCCGGTGCGATGGCCATGGCGATGCCGGCGTTCGCCGACTCCGGTGCGGACGGCGCTGCGGCCGGTTCGCCCGGGGTGATCTCCGGCAACACCATTCAGCTCCCGGTGCACGTACCGGTGAACGTGTGCGGGAACACCGTGAACGTGGTGGGTCTCCTCAATCCCGCCGCGGGGAACACATGCGCCAACGAAGGCGGCGCGAAAGCGGGCGGTGGGAAGAGGAGCGGCGGGAAGAGCCCCGGTGGTCCGCACGGCGGTGCCGTCGCGCAGGGCGGCGAAAAGGACTCGCCGGGTGTGCTCTCCGGGAACGGACTGCAACTCCCGATCCACCTCCCCGTGAACCTCAGCGGGAATTCCGTCAGCGTGGTCGGCGTCGGCAACCCGAGCATGGGCAACCACTCCACGAACACCTCGGGCGACCACCCCCACCACCCCACGCGGCCGACCCCGGCGCCGCCCACGCCGTCGAAGCCGCACCCGGGGCCACGACCGGTGACGGAGGTGGAGGGACACCCCAGCCAACCCGCCGCCGAGGCGTCGCTCGCCCACACAGGCGCTGACAACACAGTCCCGGCCGCCGTCACGAGCGCGGCCCTCCTCCTGGGCGGCGCCGCCCTGTACCGGCGCAACCGCCCCAGGGCGGGTCGCTGACCCGAGCACCCGCTCCGGATCGGAAGGCCCCACCGGGTACGTGACCGGTGGGGCCTCCGTCGATCCGCGGGGGAGCTACTCGGCCTGCTCCGCCGGAGCCCTGAGGAGTGCGTGGGCCGCCTTACGGAACGCGGTCAGCAGCCGGTTGTGCTCGCCGGCGCGGGTCGCGAGGGCCACGTGGCTCGGTTCGACGCCGTGGAGGGGGATCGCCATGATGTCGGGGCGGATCGTCTGGCCCGGCTGGAGACCGGCCGTGATGGCCACCGCCTGTCCGTCCGCGACGAACTCGAACTTATCCTCCAGGACCCGGATGACCGGACCCCCGGGTGCCGGGCGACCGTCCGGCCGGGGATCGATGCGCCAGAACGCGCTCCACGCCGGATCCGCGCCGGGCGTCTGGGGAAGCGGCTCGTCGGCGATGTCGTCCAGGGTGACGGACTCCTTGCCGGCCAGCCGATGGTCCAGCGGTACGAGCAGGACGCGCGGCTCGTCGTAGAGGACCGTGACGTCCAACTGGTCGGTGGGGAAGGGCAGTCGGGCCACCACCGCGTCCACCCGCCGATCGAACAGGGCCGCACGCACATCGTCGTAGGCCAGATGTACGACGTGCACATCGGCGTCCGGATGCCGGTGCCGCACCTCGCGCACCGCCGGGGTGACGAACAGGTTCGCCATGTACCCGACGGTGAGGCGGCTGGGCTCCGCTGCGGCCCGGGTCTCGGCGGCGGCCTGGGCCGTGGAGCGCAACAGCGCCTTGGCGCGCGGCAGGAACACCTCCCCGGCCGCCGTGAGCCGGGTGCCCTGTGGCGTACGGTCCAGCAGTCGGGCCCCCAACTGCCCCTCCAGCCGCCGGACTTGGCGACTCAGCGACGGCTGGGTGATGTGCAGCGCCTCGGCGGCACGGCCGAAGTGACGCTGCTCGGCGACGGCGATGAAGTACCGCACGAGACGCAGTTCGAGATCGGGCGCGGGAGGCAGGTCCGTCATGCCTGAAGTGTACGGCGTGAGACGGCGGCGACTCCGGCCCAAAGGGCAGGTGAGCTGCTGTGATGCCTGATCCGTATTGCCTCATGCGGAACAGGCTTTGGACCCGGAACCCATGCCCCGCCCACGATGGAAACACAGCACGGCGCAATACATCGCAGCGCAAGCTCACCCCACCTCATCGAAGGAACGCACCATGCGTGTTTTCGTCACCGGCGCCACCGGCTTCATCGGTTCCGCCGTGGTCCGCGAACTCCTCGACGCCGGGCACACGGTCACCGGACTGGCCCGCTCGGACGCGTCCGCCGAGGCGTTGACGGCCGTGGGCGCCGCCGTACACCGGGGCTCGCTCGACGACCTCGACAGCCTGCGCGAGGGCGCCGCGGCGGCGGACGGGATCTGCCATCTCGCCTTCATCCACGACTTCACGGACTTCGCCGCCAACTGCGCCACCGACCTGCGCGCCATCGAGACGATCGGTGAGCAACTCGCGGGCACCGACAAGCCGTTCGTGGTCACCTCGGGCACGCCCGGGCTCGGCGACGGGCGGGTGGCGACGGAGGAGGACAGCGTCGAACCCGGGTCGTTCGCGGCGATCCGGCAGCCGTCCGAGATCGCGGCGGTCGCGCTGGCGGAGCGCGGGGTGCGGTCGTCGGTCATCCGGCTGCCCCGGTCCGTGCACGGCACCGGCGACCAGGGCTTCGTCCCCCAACTCATCGCCGTAGCCCGAGAGAAGGGCCTGTCGGCGTACGTCGGCGACGGCTCCGCCCGCTGGCCCGCTGTGCACCGGCTCGACGCGGCCCGGCTGTACCGGTGGGCCCTGGAGTCGGCCCCGGCGGGCGCGCAGTACCACGCGGTCGGCGACGAGGCGCTGCCGCTGCGCGAGCTCGCGGAGGTCATCGCCCGCCGTCTCGACGTCCCGACCGGAAGCGTGCCGCCCGAGCAGGCGGTCGACCACTTCGGCTTCCTCGGCCTCGTCGCCTCGCTGGACTGCCCGGCGTCGAGCACGCTGACGCGCAAGCAGACGGGGTGGGAGCCGCTGGAGGCGGGCTTGATCGCCGACCTCGAGACGGGTCACTACTTCGGGGAGGCGTAGGAAACCAGGGCCTGTCCGGTCAGCGGGGAGTGGGACCGGACAGGCCCTGGGGACTCGTGGATGTGGCTCGCTACACCGCGAGCCACGCCGCCTGGTCGGGGGCCAGGCGGTTGTTCTCGACGGGACCGCTGGCCAGCAGGACCGAGGTGTGGTCGGGCAACTCGTACGGCTCCGTCGAGAGGTTGACCACGCAGACGAAGCCGGGTTCGCGGCGGAGGGCGAGGACGCCGGTGGGGGCGTCCAGCCAGGTCAGGCCGCCGTCGCCGAGGGCGGGGTGCTCACGGCGCAGCAGGAGGGCGGCGCGGTAGAGCTCCAGCATCGAGGTCGCGTCGCCCGTCTGCGCCTCCACCGTGTACGGCGACCAGTCGGCGGGCTGAGGCAGCCAGGGCGCGGCGGTGGCGCCCTCGGGTACATCGGGTGTCTCAGGACTGAAGCCGTACGGCTTGGTCCGCCCCGACCAGGGGATCGGCACCCGGCAGCCGTCGCGGCCTCGGTCGGTGTGTCCGGAGCGTTCCCAGACGGGGTCCTGGAGGGCGGCCTCGGGCAGGTCCTCCACCTCGGGCAGGCCGAGTTCCTCGCCCTGGTAGACGTAGACGCCGCCGGGGAGGGCGAGCGTGAGCAGGGCGGCGGCGCGGGCGCGCCGGGTGCCCAGTTCGAGGTCGGCGGGGCCGGCGGGGACGTAGGACTCGTTGGCCACCCACTTCCTGGCGGCGTTGCGGCCGTAGCGGCTGGCGTGCCGCATGACGTCGTGGTTGGACATGACCCAGGTGGCCGGGGCGCCGACCGTGCCGAGCGTCGCAATGGTGTCGTCGATGACGGCGCGCAGGTCCTTCGCGTCCCAACTGGCCATGAGGTAGTCGAAGTTGAAGGCGGTGTGCAGGACGTCCGGGCGGAGGTAGGCGGCGAGCCGCTCGGGGGTGTCCGTCCACGCCTCGGCGACGAAGGCGCGGTCGCCGGGGTACTCGTCGGCCACCTTGCGCCAGGCGCGGTAGATGTCGTGGACCTCGTCGCGGTCCCAGAAGGGGTGCGTGCCGCCGTCGTGGCCGGCCAGGTCCGGCAGCTCGGGGTCCTTGACGAGGCCGTGGGCCACGTCGATACGGAAGCCGTCCACGCCGCGTTCGAACCAGAACCGCAGGACGGACTCGAACTCCGCGTGCACGTCCGGGTGTTGCCAGTCGAGGTCCGGCTGCTGAGGGGTGAAGAGGTGGAGATACCACTCGCCGTCGGCCACCCGGGTCCAGGCCGGGCCGCCGAAGCGGGAGTCCCAGTCGTTGGGCGGCAGGGCGCCGTCGGGGCCGCGGCCGGGGCGGAAGATGAAGCGCTCGCGTTCGGGGCTGCCCGGGCCCGCCGCCAACGCGGCCCGGAACCAGGCGTGTTGGTCGGAGGAGTGGTTCGGGACGATGTCCGGGACGATGCGGATCCCGTGCGCGTGCGCTTCCTCGATGAGCTGCTCGGCCTCGGCGACCGTGCCGAACAGCGGGTCGATCTCCCGGTAGTCGGCCACGTCGTAACCGTGGTCCGCCATCGGGGACTTGTACCAGGGGTTGATCCAGAGGGCGTCCACACCAAGGGACTTGAGGTACGGCAGCCGGGAGCGGATGCCGGCGATGTCGCCGACGCCGTCACCGTTGCCGTCGGCGAAGCTGCGGATGTAGACCTGGTAGATGACGGCACTGCGCCACCAGGGGGCGGTGGTGGGGGACATGGGCGTTTCTCCTCGGTCCGGTTGTCCTTGGGCGCTGTCGTGCGGGGGCATCTCGCCCGCCTCAGTTCTGGACCGGCGTGCACGCCAGGGTGTGCTTGCCCTGGCTGTCCGTGCGCGGCACGAGGCCGTAGTGGATCCGTGGCGCACCGTCGAGCGTCAGCGTCACCTTGCCGCCTGCGACCGGGAGTTGGCGGACCTGCCCGACCGCGTCCACCTGCCGCACGGCAGTCGTGGCGGCGACCACCAGGGTGGTTTTGGTCGGCCAGGGGTCGACCCACACCTCGGGGGCGGGGAAGTGCCAGTCGGTGCGCTGGCCCGCCGTGTTCAGCAGGTAGCCGTCCGCCCGGTTCCACAGCACGACCGCGGGACCGTCGGGGGTGTCAAACCACAGGCCGAACGTCTGCGGGTCGGCGAACGTCAACCGGCCCCGGAAGGTGGCCTGGTCGAGCGTGCGGGCCGCTGTCGCGTACGCCAGGAGCGACGGCTTCGGGCTCAGGTCGCGGTTCATCAGGCCGTAGTGGTACTCGACGTTGTCCGGGTCGGCGACCTGCGGCATGCCGAGCACACTGTCGTGGAACTGGTACCAGCACACGCACCGGACCCCCTCGGCCTTGGCCAGCGCCAAGGTGAGCAGCACGTTCTCCGCGGCGTGCCGGTAGGTGTCGTGCCACCAGCTGTTGGGCTTGGTCGGCGCGTAGGCCTCGGTCAGCCAGATCTCCTTCTCGCCGTGCTCCGCCATCAGCGCCTTCAACTGCCGCAGGCCGCCGTAGAAGTTCCAGTAGGTGCCGTCGCTGCCGGTGCTCCAGTCGTCGCCCGGCGGTATGTAGTCCGGGGTGAAGTTGCCGCGTCCCGGGTGGTAGGCGAAGGCGTCGATCAGGTCCCAGCCGCCCGCCGCGATGAAGTTCTCCACCCACGGCTTGTCCATGCCGGCCAGCCCGTTGTTCATCAGCTTCACGGTGTCGCCGGTGGCCGCGCGTCGGTCGAAGACCGGCCGTAGCGCCTTGTCGAGGTACGCCTGCGCGGCGTCGCCGGTGTTGAACGGCCTGTTCAGCTCGTTGCCGACCTCGAAGTAACCGGCGCCGGCACCGACCGCCACCGCCAGTTTGTCCGCCGCCCAGGCCGTCGCCTCGGCGTCGGTGGCGTCCAGCGACGGCTGGAGTTCGATGTTGTGCCGCATGCCGCGCGCGTCGAAGGAGGCGGGCGGCAGCCCGGGGCCACCGTCGTACGCGATCCGGACCAGGCCGATGCCGGCCTTCTGCCACAGGTCCAACAGGGCGTCGGCGTTGGGCCGTTGGAGCCACGGGTAGTTGGCGATGCCGAACATGCCGTCCGCGCCGGCCTGGTAGTCGTACGACGGGAGCACCGCGAGATTGGTCCGGGCGAACGCCTCGTCGTCGCCCGAACTGACCACCACCTCGGCCAGTGCGATTCCGCCGGCGGGTGCGGTCAGGGTGAAGGTGTGCTGCCAGGTGTCGGCCGCGGCGACGCTGCCGGTCGTGGTCGTGGAGGCCAGCAGTGTGCCGTCGAAGCTACGCACCCACAGGTCCAGGTCGACCGAGGTGGCTGCCGTGCCGCCGTTGGCGACGAGGGCGGTCAGCTGCATCTGGTCGCCGGGCGACTCGTACAGGTTGAAGTCGCGGTCGGTGGTGAGTTCGAGGCCGAGCGCACGGCCCCGGCCGATGGTGGCGGTGGCCGACGGGCGGGTCTCGGAGAAGAAGAAGTCGGCCCGGCTGGTCCAGCCGCCGGCCGGATCGGCCACGCCCGGCGCGTGCACCCAGGTCGCGTTCGTCCAGGCCTGGCGGGAGCGGTCCAGCAGGAACAGGCCGTGCAGCGCGGTTCCCCAGGTGGAGGTGTGCGCGACCCCGAGGGTGTCCTCGTACGGGATGCCGCCGCCCGCGTCGCGGACCCATTCGGTGATCGCGATGTAGTCGTCGGGCGCGGTCGGCGCCTGGATCGCCCGGCTGAACAGGAAGCCGTCCGGGACCAGGGTGGCCGCTCCGGTGATGTCCCACTCCAGCACGGCGTGGGAGGTGCCGACGCTGAACCAGCCGGTCACGCCGGTCGGGCCGGCGGCCGCGTCGAACGTGTAGTCCATCCGGATCGCCGGTGTCCCGTCCGGGAGCGCGGTCAGGGTCGGGGTGCCGCCTGTGGACAGGTGGATGCCGGTGACACTGTCCTTGACCTGGAACTTCGAGCCGGCGGACCGGGTGACTCCGGCGGCGTCACGGATGGCGAGCCGGCCGCCCGTACTGGCCAGCAGGCTGATGCCGCCGGCGGTCAGGGTGACGTCGCCGGCCGCCGCGTATGCCGCGATCGGGGTCGACCCGGCGACGAGTACGACGCCCGCCGCGAGGGCCGCGCCGAGGAAGCGCCGGCGATCGAGGGTGGGTCTGGAGAAGGCCTCGGAGGTCAACGTCTGCTCCTGTCCGGCGCTCGGTGGCGCGCCTTGATAATGCCTATCTTCAACTCCGTGAACGTCACGTTTCCAGGCCGATACGTTGATGTCAACGGGTGCTTGTCCAGGCGGGCACCCTTGGGTTACGGTCATCACCAGCAAGTGAAGATAGGCATTATCAAGATGGAGGATCGATGTCGCCGAGACCTCGCCGCGTCACCCAACGCGAGATCGCCGAGCTGGCGGGCGTCAGCCAGACCACCGTGTCGGTGGTGCTGAACGACCGCGACGGCTCGAACGTGCGGGTCCCCGAGGCCACCAGGGCGCGGGTCAAGGCGGCCATTGAGCAACTCACCTACGTCGCCGACCCCGCGGCCCGCAGACTCGCCGGTCTGGACAACCAGATCATCGGCGTCTTCACCTATGAGGCCGCGTTGTCCCCCGAGAGCATGGACTTCTACGGTCCGCTGCTGAACGGCATCGAGCGGGCCGCCGAACACATCGGCTGGGACCTGCTGTTCTTCACCTCCTCGCCGGTCGAGAACGGCACGCGGAGCCTCTTCCACCGCAAGACGCGGCTGCGGCTGACCGACGGCTGCGTCCTGCTCGGCCAGCAGATGGTCGCCTCCGAGCTGGAACGGCTGGTGGCCGAGCAGTTCCCGTTCGTCGCGATCGGCCGCCGGGACGAGACCGCCGCCGCCGTGCCATACGTGGCCATCGACTACGTCACCCCGACCACCGCACTGATCGACCAGGCCGCGGCCGACGGGCACCAGCAGGCGCTGTACGTCCACCGCGGCCGTGACACGCCGACCGCGCGGGACCGGCGCGGCGCCGTCGAAGCAGCCTCGGCGGACGGCCGGCTGGCCTTCCTGCTGGTCGGTGAGGAGCGGATCGCCGACCTGCCCCGGCTGGCCCGCGCGACCGGCGCCACCCTGATCATCGCGGAGGACGCGTTCCTGGCCGAGGACGTCGCGCACGCGCTGTCCGGCGCCCGGGTCGCCGTACCGGACGAGATCTCGGTCGCCGCACTCGGCGAGGTGCGCGGCCATCGCGTGGACGGCCGGGTACTGGCCGGATTCCACGTCCCCAGGCAGCAGTTGGCGGCCGAGGCGCTCGATCTCCTGCAACTCCTGATCACCACGGACCCGCAGGAGTGGGCCGGTCTGGACACCGAGCGGCTGCTGGTCGCCGAGGTCGAGCCGGGGGACACCATCGTCACGCGGACGGACACGTCGTCATGACCGACCGGATCACGGCCGAGGTGGCGATCATCGGCGGTGGACTCGGCTCCGTCGCCGCGGCGCTGGCGTTGCTGCAACGCGGCCGCCGCGTGGTGATGACCGAGGAGTACGCCTGGCTCGGCGGACAGCTCACCTCGCAGGCCGTGCCGCCCGACGAGCACATCTGGGTGGAGCAGTTCGGCGTCACCGCGCGCTACCGCGCGTTGCGGGAGGACATCCGCCGCTACTACCGCGACCACTACCCGCTGACGGCGGCCGCTCGCGCGGACCGTGAACTCAACCCGGGCCGCGGCCGGGTGAGCAGGCTGTGCCACGAACCGAGGGTCGCGAACGCGGTGATCACCGCCCTGCTCGCGCCGTACCGGTCGACCGGGCGGCTCACCGTCCTGCAACCCGCGGTGCCCGTCGCGGCCGAGGTGAGCGACGCGACGGTCCGCACGGTCACCGTCGCGGACCCGCGGACCGGAGCCGAGACCGCGATCACCGCCGAGTACGTCCTCGACGGGACCGAGACCGGCGACCTGCTGCCCCTGACCGGGACCGAGTACGTCGTCGGGGCCGAAGGGCGGGCCGACACCGGTGAGCCGAGCGCCCCCGAGGCCGCCGATCCGGGCAACGTGCAGTCGATCGCGTGGTGCTTCGTCTTCGACCACGTCGCCGGCGACCACACCATCGCGCGGCCGGACGACTACGACTTCTGGCGCTCCTTCGAACTGCCGTACTGGGGTGCGCCGATGCTGTCCTTCGTCGCGCCGAACCCACGGACCCTCGTGCCGGAGGAACGAACCATGAACGTCAACCCGGCCGGCGACGTCACCGGGGACCCCCGATTCGACGCGGGCGACCGGGACCTGTGGCAGTTCCGGCGGATCGCCGCCCGGCAGAACTTCGCCGACGGCTTCTACGACAGCGACATCGTGCTCGCCAACTGGCCCCAACTGGACTACGTCAACGGCTCGATCATCGACACCGACGACCGGCAGCACCACCTGGACGCCGCGAAGGCACAGTCCCGTGCCTACGTGTACTGGCTCCAGACAGAAGCGCCCCGCCCCGACGGCGGCCGCGGCTGGCCCGGACTGCGACTGCGCGGCGACCTGGTCGGCACGACCGACGGGTTCGCGCAGGCCCCGTACATCCGCGAATCCCGGCGGATCAAGGCACTCACCACGGTGCGCGAGCAGGACATCTCCGTCAAAGCCCGCGGGGACGCCGGACCGGCCCGATTCGACGGCTCGGTCGGGGTCGGGATGTACCGCATCGATCTGCATCCCTCCACCGGCGGCGACAACTACATCGACGTCGAGTGCGCGCCGTTCGAGATACCCCTCGGCGCGCTGATCCCGGTGACCACCCAGAACCTGGTGCCGGCCGCCAAGAACATCGGCACCACCCACATCACCAACGGCGCTTACCGGCTGCATCCGGTCGAGTGGAACGTCGGTGAATCGGCCGGCGAGCTCGTGGCGTACTGCCTCGACCTCGGCCTGAGCCCACGCCAGGTCGCGACCGACGAGAACCTCGTCGACCGACTCCGGAACAGGTTGACCGAGGCCGGGATCGAACTCCACTGGCCGCAGATCGCCGGCTACTAGCCAACCCGAGGCGCAGCGCGCCGAGAGCACGAAGGAACCACTCCCATGAACAGAGCGAGAAAGCTGTTCGGCGCGGTCGCGCTGACCACGGCACTGGCGCTGACCGCCGCCTGCGGCGCGTCCGGCGACGGATCCGGGGCGACGGACGCCACGAACGTCAAGCTGCGCATGGCCGTCTGGACCTCGAACCAGGACCAGCTCAAGCTGTTCGACACGATCGCCGCCGCCTACCGCGCCCAGCACCCCGAGATCTCCTCGATCACCTTCGAGAGCCTACCCTTCGACGACTACAACACCACCCTGACCACGCAGATCGCCGGCGGCAACGCTCCCGACCTGGCCTGGATGGGCGACCTGTCGAAGGACCTGATCGCCTCCGACGCCCTGGTCGGCCTGACCGACAAGCTGAAGGCGACCGACGGCTGGCAGTACGGCGACCTGGAGCCCAGCGCGACCAAGGAGTTCAGCCGGGACGGCACGCTCTACGCCTACCCGTTCTCGACCTCGCCGTTCGCGCTGTACGTGAACACCGACCTGCTGGCGAAGGCCAAGCAGAAGATCGACCCGAAGACCCTGACCTGGGACCAGGTCTCCGCCGCCGGCGCGGCCGTCCACTCGACCACCGGCAAGGCCGGGTTCGTCGTCCGGGACTTCGACTACAAGGCGTGGAACACACTCGCCACGGTGTGGACCGGCTTCGGCGCCGCCGCGTGGAGCGCGGACGGCAAGAAGTGCACCTTCACCAGCCCCGAGATGCAGCGGGCCTTCACCTTCCTGCACGACGCCGCGTTCAAGACCAAGGCCATGCCCGGCCCCGGTACGACGGCCGACTTCTTCGCCGGTGACGCCGCCTTCACCGTCGCCCAGGTCTCCCGTGCCTCGCTGCTCACCGACAAGTTCAAGTACGCGCTGTACCCGCTGCCGGCGGGCCCGGCCGGCAAGTACTCCGTCATCGGCCAGGCAGGCGTGGGCGTCCTGACGGCGAGCAAGCACAAGACGCAGGCCACCGACTTCCTCGCCTACATGACGAACCCGGCGAACTCGGCGAAGCTGGCCCAGTACTTCCCGCCGCCCCGGAAGTCGCTGCTCACCGGCGCGAAGCTCGCCGCCGACAACCAGGTGCTGACCGCCGCGCAACTCCAGCAGGCCGTGGTCGACCAACTGCCGAACGCCGTCACCCTGCCCAACCACACCAGCCCGGCCGAGATCGCCCAGAAGGGCAAGACCGCACTGGACGCCATGTGGAAGGCCGACGCCGACATCCCCGCCGTACTGAAGTCGGTCTGCTCCGCGATCGAACCGATTCTGGCCAAGTAACCATGGCCGCCCTCATGAAGACCCCCGCGGCGACACCGGACGCCTCCCGGGCACCGACAGGAGCCCGGAGCGCCGCCGCCCCACCGTTCTGGACGAGCCGGCGCAGGGACGTGCTCGCCGGCTATCTGTTCATCGCTCCGCAGCTCGCCGGGGTCGTGCTGTTCGTGCTGATCCCGGTCGGACTGGCGATCTGGTACAGCCTGAGCGACTGGAACGTCTTCACCGGCGAACAGACCTTCGTCGGAGCCGACAACTACGCCGCCCTGGCCAATGATCCGCAACTGCCCTCGGTGCTGTGGGCCACCGCCGTCTTCTGCGTCGGTGTCGTGATCCTCAACATCGGCCTGGGCCTGCTGCTCGCCGTACTCCTGAACCGGCGGTTCCGCGGTGCGACGTTCTTCCGCACCCTGTTCTTCTCCCCGGTCGTCGTCTCCGTGGTGGCCTGGACCCTGGTCTGGGGCTTCCTGCTCCAGGACAACGGCGGTCTCAACGGCCTTCTCGGCACGGTCGGCATCACGGGTCCGAACTGGCTCCAGCACGGCGACACCGCGATGGTGTCGGTGATCATCACGCAGGTGATCCGCAGCGTCGGCGTCAACATGGTGCTCTTCCTGGCCGCGTTGCAGGGCGTGCCGTCGAACCTGTACGAAGCCGCCCGGATCGACGGCGCGGGAAACAGGGTGCTGTTCACCCGGATCACCCTGCCGCTCATCTCACCCACGGTGCTGCTGACCTCGATCATCACCATCGTCGGGGCGTTGCAGTCGTTCGCGCAGATCGCCGTACTGACCAGCGGCGGCCCGGAGTTGAGCACCACCGTGCTCGTGTACTACGTCTTCCAGCAGGCCTTCGAGTTCAACCACATCGGCTACGGCTCGACGCTCGCCCTGATGCTGCTGTCCTTCGTCATGCTGCTGACCCTGTTGCAGTGGCAGCTGCGCCGAAAGTGGGTGTTCCATGAGCAGTAGGTCGACGTCCGTGCTCCGGAGAGTGTTCCTGGTGACGGCACTCGGCGTCCTTGCCATCCCGTTCGTGGTGCCGACGATCTGGATGGTGGCCGCTTCGGTGAAGCCGCTGCCCGAGATCTTCAAGTCCCCGCCGTCGCTGTGGACTTCCGACCCCACGCTGTCCGCGTACCGCGAGGCGTTCAGCTTCCAGCCCTTCGCCCGGCAGTACGCGAACAGCGTGTACATCGCCGTCCTGGTCACCGTGATCACCCTGCTGGTCTCCAGCCTCGCCGGGTACGCCTTCGCCCGGATCCGCTTCCCCGGCGCGAACGCCCTCTTCCTGGTGGTGCTGGTCGGCCTCCTGGTGCCCAGCGAGGTGACGATCGTGCCGCTGTTCCAGATGTTCAAGCGGGCCGGGATGATCAACACGCACTGGCCGTTGATCCTGGTCACGGCGCTGGCCGGCCCCTGCGTCCTGGCCACCTTCATCATGCGGCAGTTCTTCATCGCGCTGCCGGCCGAGTTGGAGGAGGCGGGCCGGCTGGACGGTCTCGGCCGCCCGGCGCTCTGGTGGCGGATCTTCCTGCCGCTGGCCAAACCGGCGCTGTCCGCGGTCGCGATCCTGACGTTCCTCACCTCGTGGAACCTCTACCTGGAACCCACCGTCTACCTCACCTCGCCGGACCTGTTCACGCTGCCGCAGGCACTCACCCGGTTCACCGACTCCTACGGAGGCGAGATGTGGAACACCCAACTGGCGGCCGCCACCATGACCGTTCTTCCGGTCCTGATCGTCTTCGTCGTCGCCCAGCGCCAGTTCGTCGAGGGCCTGGCCCACTCGGGCCTCAAGTGAGGCCGCGGTCAAGCGTCTTGGGCTCGGTCCGGCAGGGCGAGGGGAGATGGGTATGACCGCTGATGAGGACCTCAACTGGGCGAGCATGCTGCGGTTCGACCAGGAGGGAGGACTGGTGAGCCGCCGGCACGACGCGGAGGCCGCCGGGCGGCGCGGGGACGCGTCGGAGCGGGCCCGGTACCTCAGGGAGGCGGCGCAACTGGAAATGCTGCCCAGGCTCTGGGAGTTCGGTGTCCGGCTCACCGTGGAGGAGTACCAGGACGCGGTGCGAGTGAGGTCGTGGATCACCCATGAGCAGACGATCGCCAGACATGAGGAGATGGCGCGGAGGCATCCGTCGTCGGCTCACTGGGATCGGGAACGGATACGTGAACTCCAGGCTGGGACAAGGCACTTCTGGTCCCCGGACGGACACCTTCTCTATGTCGCCGTCCGTGATGACGGTCGGTTCGTGGCCAATCACGGATTTCTGACACCCGAGTGGGCCGAACGGCTTCGTCAGGACATGCCGCAGCACGCGAAGCTCCTGAAGCTGTACGAGAGGAACCAGCGGATCGGACTCGGCCATGCGAACACCCCGGACGGCACGCCCCTCGTGGGTGTCCACGAACCCGACCCGGTGAGGCTGTGGCGTGAGCGCATCGAGGGCGAATTACGGCGAAGGTCCACCGGCCAGGCCTAGGCCCGTGACGCATCAGCGCATCGCGCCTAGGCGCAGGGCGAGTTGACGCGCCCCTCGGCCTCCACGGCTGCCGCCGGAAAGGCGAAACGGCGGCCCAGTACAACCACGACGAGCGCGCCCGCGACCAACGGCAACGCCGTCCAGGGCAAGGCCCCCGCGCCCATCCCCGACAGCGCGAGCCCACCGGTGAACGAGCCCCCGGCGATACCCGCGTTGTACACCGTGGTCTGCAACGACGTCGCCACATCGGCGTGTTCGGGACCGGAGGCGTTGACGAGCGCGGTCTGGATCAGCGTCGGGGCCCCGCCGAAGGCGACTCCCCACACGGCGACAGAGGCGAGCAGCAGCACAGGAGAGTCGCCATACAGGCCGAGCACACACATGACCGCCACGAACAGTGTTGTCGCGCCCAACAGTGTGGGCCGCGCCCACCGGTCCACGAGCACCCCGGTGGCCCAGATCCCGACCACCGTGGCGACCCCGAACACCAGCAGGACGACGTCCGTACGGCCGTAGCCGGAGTGCGCCGTGAACGGGGCGACGTACGTGTACATCACCTGATGCCCCAGCAGCAGGAACAGCGTGACCGACAGGATCGCCGGAATCCCCGGGAGCACGGCGACACCCCTCAACGGGACGCGTGCGCCCGGGAGTTCACCAGGGAAGCCGGGGACCCGCAGCCGTATCCAGACCACCACCAGGACCGACAGCCCGGCCAGCATCCCGAACGCCGGGCGCCAGCCGACCGCACCGGCGAGCGCGGTGCCGGCGGGTACGCCCAGGGAGAGGGCGAGGGTGATTCCGGCCAGCACGATCGCGATGGCCCGGCCGCGGCGCTCGACCGGCACCATCCGGGCGGCGTACCCGGCGAGCATCGCCCACATCGTGCCGCCCATGACCCCAGCCAGCAGCCGGGCGCCGAAGGTGACGGCGTACGACGACGACAGCGCGACCACCGCGTTGGCGCAGGCGAAGCCCAGCAGCGTACCGACGAGGACCGGACGGCGCGGCAGTCCGCGCAGGGCCGCGGTGACCGGGATCGCGGCCAGGAAGGAGGCGACCGCGTAACCGGTGACCAGGAAGCCGACCCGCGCCTCGGAGACGCCGAGCGCTGGTGCCATCCGGGGCAGCAGACCGGCGGGGAGGAGTTCGGTCAGGACGGCGGTGAAGGCGGCCGTGGACAGGGCGAGGAGCCCGGACCAGGGCAGGACAGTGCCCTTGGCCGGGGATGCGGTGGTCATGGGACCATGGTCGAACCCTCACATCAGTGTGAAGGCAAGCGAACCTCACGAGTGAGCCCCCGTGAGCACGCCCTCCCCGGAGGCAGACATGAAGATCGGCGAACTGTCCCGCCGCACCGGCGTCCCCACCCGCCTCCTGCGCTACTACGAGGAACAGGACCTGCTGCACCCCGACCGCACCGAGAACGGCTACCGCTTCTACGGCGAGCCCGCGCTGCGGGACGTCCAGCAGATCCGCGGGCTGCTGGACTCGGGGCTCACCACCGAGATGATCCGCGCGATCCTGCCGTATCTCTCCGGTCCGGACGAGATCCACGTCCCCGCCGACTGCCTGACCCCCGAGACGGCCGCGCTGCTCAGCGACCACGTCGACCGGATCCAGGCCCGCATCGACTGCCTGGCCCGCAACCGCGACCGGCTGAGCGCGTATCTGGCGGCGGTCCGGGCGGACGTGCCGGTGCGGGGCTCGTAATTGCGTTGCCGGGGCCGTCCGCGGATGTTGAAGTGAGCCCATGGATCACGCCTCGGTACTCGCCCTCCACGACCGCGACCTGCGCGAAGGCGCCCGGCCCGACGGCCCGGGGTCCCGCGTCGAACGGGCCGGGGGAGTGGTGCGCCAGGTCGCCGCCGACGCGCACGGCTGGAACGGCGTCCTGTGGTCGGACCTCGACCAGGCGGACGCCGACGCGGCGATCGCCGAGCAGATCGCGTACTTCACCGCGCTCGGCCGCGACTTCGAGTGGAAGCTCTACGGCCACGACCTGCCGACGGATCTCGGACAGCGGCTGTCGGCGGCCGGGTTCACCTCCGAGCCACAGGAGACGCTGATGGTCGGCGAGGTCGGCGCACTCACCCTCGACGCCCAACTGCCGGACGGCATCCGCCTGTTGCCCGCCACCGACCGGGCCGGCATCGACCTCGTGGCCGACGTCCACGAGCAGGCTTTCGGTACGGACAGCACCCGGCTGCGCGCCCGCCTGCTCGCCCAACTCGCCGCCGAACCCGACACGGTTGTCGCAGTCGTCGCCCTCGCCGGCGACGAACCGGTGAGCGCGGCGCGCATGGAACTCGTCCCCGGCACCCGGTTCGCCGGCCTGTGGGGCGGCGGCACGGTCGAGGCCTGGCGGGGCCGTGGCATCTACCGCGCCCTGATCGCCCACCGCGCCCGCATCGCCGCGGACCGCGGCTACCGCTACCTCCAGGTCGACGCCTCCGACCAGAGCCGCCCCATCCTCGAACGCCTCGGTTTCTCCCCGCTGACCACGACCACGCCCTACGTCTACGAGCCGTAGACCCCCGTAGACCCGCAGGTCAGGCGGCCGATGTCACAACCGCGCCGACCCGACTCGTCTCACCGTCATGACGACGAACGAGAGCAACGAGGGCAACCAGGGCAACGAGAACAGCCGGAGCATCCTCCTCGCCGGTGCCACCGGCGTCCTCGGCCGCCACATCACCCAGGCCCTGACCGACGCCGGTCACAAGGTCACCGGCCTCGGCCGCGGACCCGGCAACGACGTCCGCGCCGACCTCATGGACCGCGACGGGCTGCTCCGAGCGGTCGACGGACAGCACTTCGACACGGTGATCCACGCCGCGACCGCCCTGCGCAAGGCACCCCTGCGCCATCGCGACATGCACGCCACCGACGCCCTGCGCAGCCAGGGCACCGCCCACCTCATCGAGGCCGCCCGGGCCACCGGCGCCCGCCGTTTCCTCAGCGAGTCGATGGTCTTCGGCTACGGCTACGGGGACTTCGGCACCCGCCCCCTCACCGAGGACGACCCCTTCGGCCCGCGCGGCACCACCCCCGCGCTGGAGAAGCACATCGAGGGAATGCGCACCAAGGAGCAACTCACCTTGGAGGCAAAGGACTTGGAGGGCATCGCCCTCCGCTTCGGCCTCTTCTACGGTCCCGGTGGAACCGAGGCTCTCCTCTCCATGCTGCGCCGACGCCAACTGCCCGCCCCCGACGACCACGGCCGGGTCGTGCCCTGGGTCGGACTCACCGACGCGGCCCGCGCGGTGGCCGCCGCCGTCGAACACGGGTGCCCGGGGCAGGCGTACAACATCGCCGACCGCACACCGCTCGGCTTCCGCGCTCATCTCCTGTGCGCGGCGCGGGAGTTCGGCCTGCCGAAGCCGATGGCCGTACCGCTGTGGATGGTTCGGCCGATGGTGTACGCGCACACGCTGATGGCCGGCAACCTGCGCGTGTCCAGCGCGAAGGCCGAGCGGGAACTGGGCTGGACGCCCGTGTACGCGTCCAGCGGCGACGGCCTCGCCGCGATGCGGGCCGCGCGCTGAGCCGCACACCGGGGCCGAACGGGCCGTAGCGCAGGGGAAGTTGGTGCCGCACGCCCAGCTGCGCCCGCCCCTCCGTGAAGAACGGAGGAACAGGCGCAGCGAAGCCGACCCGACGGGCCGGACTCCGGATCGACGAGCGGAGTGATGCGGGGTTACGCGGTGTGGCGTGTGGTGATGCGTGGTTGACAAGGGTTCTTTGTGAGGAGAGTCGGGAGTGCGGGAAACGGGGGATCGGGCGGCAGGCCCGCAGTAGCCGGCCGCCGCCCGGTCTCACCCGTGACGCATGTCCCGCGTCTCAGCCGTGACGCATGTCCCGCCCAGGGTCAGCGGCGCGCCCTCGACCGGTCCAGCGCGGCTATGCCGACCGCCGCCAGGCCGATCTGGATGAGCCACTCGATCCAGTCGATGCCGTTGGTGTCGGCGACCCCCAGGCCCGATGCGATCGCCGCGCCGATCAGCGCGGCCACGATGCCGACGACGATCGTCAGCAGAACGCCTACGTGCTGGCGCCCAGGGACGACGAGCCGTCCCAGCACGCCAATGATGATGCCGATGATGATGGCACTGATGATGCCCGAGATCTCCATCTCCGCCCCTCTTTGTCGATAGTGCTGCTCTCTTCATGTGCCCGCTGGACGCCAAGGCAGTCCGCCGGAGTTTTGTTGCCCGTTATTGCCGGGACTTTCTGTTCACCGCCCCTACATGCCATGTACCTTTCAATCGTTCAACGCGTGTAGAACTCCCCCACTACCGTTCTACGCGCGCAGATCAGGCGCCCGCACCGCACCCTTCCCCATCCCCTCACGGAGGTTCGACGGATGCTTGGATCCAGAAGATCCCGCCGCAGACTCACCACCGCCCTCGCCGGCCTGGGACTTTTCGTCACGGGGGCCGCCCTCCAGGTCACCACCGCGGCCGCGCCCGCGCAGGCGGCCACCACGAACCGCGTCCTGTTCGACGACGGCCACGCCGAGGAGGCGGGCAACGCGGACTGGATCATCTCCACCAGCAAGCCCGACCCGCTGTCCCAGGACTCCTCCCCGTCCTCCGATACGGACTGGACGGGGGCGCTCTCCTCATGGGGCGTCGCCCTGCAGAAGACCGGTGACTACAGCCTGAAGACCGCCACCAGCGCGCTGACGTACGGCGGTTCGTCGACGACCGACCTGTCGAACTTCGACACGCTGGTTCTGCCCGAGCCCAACACGCTGTTCACGACGGCCGAGAAGACCGCGATCATGACGTTCGTCCAGAACGGCGGCGGCCTGTTCATGATCTCGGACCACACCGGCGCCGACCGCAACAGCGACGGCGAGGACGCGGTCGAGATCCTCAACGACCTGATGACGAACAACAGCGTCGACTCGACCGACCCGTTCGGCTTCTCCATCGACACCCTCGACATCAGCTCCGGCTACCCGGCCGCGATCAGCGACAGCACCAACGAGGTCCTGAACGGCGCCTTCGGCACGGTCACCAAGAGCCTGATCGCCGACGGCACGACGGCCACCCTCAAGCCCGCCGACAACGCGAACGTCAAGGGCCTTGTGTACCGCAGCGGTTACTCCGGCAACACCGGCGCGTTCTTCGCGACCAGCACCTTCGGCAGCGGCCGCGTCGCCTTCTGGGGCGACAGCTCACCGATCGACGACGGCACCGGCCAGTCCGGCAACACGCTCTACGACGGCTGGAACGACACCGGCGCCACCAACGCCGCCCTCGCCCTCAATGCCACCGCGTGGCTGGCCGGCGACGGCAGCAGCGGCGGCGGAGGTGGCGGAGACGGCACCTGCACCGCCGCCCAACTGCTCGGCAACCAAGGCTTCGAGTCCGGCAACACCACCTGGACCGCCAGCAGCGGCGTGATCACCAACTCCAGCAGCGAGGCCGCCCGTACCGGTTCGTACAAGGCCTGGCTGGACGGCTATGGAACCGCCACCACCGACACCCTGTCCCAGGCGGTGACCATCCCGTCCGGTTGCTCCGCCACCCTCAGCTTCTATCTGCACATCGACACCGCGGAGACCACCACCAGTACCGCCTACGACAAACTGACGGTCACGGCCGGATCCACCACCCTGGCCACGTACTCCAACCTGAACGCGGCCTCCGGATACGTCCTGAAGTCCTTCGACGTGTCCTCCCTGGCCGGCACCACCGCCACCATCAAGTTCAGCGGCGTCGAAGGGTCCACCCTCCAGACGTCCTTCGTCATCGACGACACCGCGCTGAACGTCAGCTGAAGACGACCGGTGGGGCCCGGCGGCGGCCGGGCCCCACGGGTTTACGAGGTTTTCGGGTTCAGCGCGCAGGGACCGTCCGCTCCGGTGTGTTCCAGCCGGAGACCCGTACCCGTGGCGCCGACCCGTGCAGATCAGCCGTCCGGTAGGTCGCCGTCAGTGTCGCCGACTCCCCGGGCCACAGGCTCACGTCGTTGTCGGACCACTTGACCGGCAGCACGGGTTTGCCCGCCGAGTCCACGAGATGGACGTCGGTGAGGAGGGAAGGCGTCTTCCCCGAGCCCTTGCCCGTCCCGGAGTTGCGCACCGTGACCGTCGTGGTCGAGGTGCCGTCCGCACCCGCCTCGGTCGACGCCGTCGCCGAAACCGGCACCCGCGCCATCGAGTTGAGCCCCTTGAGGTCGGCGTAGCTCGTCGTCGGCGTGTAGTACCAGTCGGTGTGCGCCCAGTCGAGCGTGTCGGGCTTGGCGGAGAGCCAGTACACGTTCCGGCTCACCTCCTTGCCGGACGCGTCGGTCAGGGTCAGCCGTACCAGGTACGTCGTCGACAGCCCGCTCACCGTCGACGGCGAGGGCAGGGTGAGCGCCGTGCTGTGCGCGCCACCGCCGGAGACCTTCACCCCGGCCACCTTCTTGTCGTACTTCCTCGTGCCGTCGGTGTTGAACAGGGTTGCGCGGGCGGTGAGTTGGCGTGCCGACGTGTTCCGGTTGTTGACCACGACGACCGAGCGGTCGTCGTACGAGTACTGGATGTGCAGCGGCTCGTTCGCCTTCTTCGCGCCGAAGTAGGCGCCGCCCTGGTCGAGGTAACGGTCCATCAACTGCCAGTGCAGCGAGGTCCATCCGCTGTTGAACATCCAGTAGACGACTCCGGTCGCCGGCTTCGAGGCGTCGGTGGCGTTGCGCTCGTACGCCTCGAACTGGGCGCGCACGTTCTCGTACTGGGCCAGCTGCGCCTTGCGGACGTAGTCGGTGAGGCTCGTCGGTGGGCCGTAGCGGCCGGTGAGGGCGTTGTCGTAGAGCTTGAGGGTGTTGAAGGTGGAGGACGGGGAGCGGTGGTACTGCTTGGCGGTCGGGTTCTTCCAGAGGGTGGCCAGTTCGGCCGGGGTCATCATGCGGCGCAGGGTGTCGAGGGTGGGGATGTCGGGGCCCGCGCTGGTCTCGGAGTTGAAGCCGGTGGCGCCGCCCTCGCGCTTGGCGTACCAGTAGTTCGGCGGGATCCAGTCGTACGGGCCGGTCATCTTCATGCCCGAACTGCCACTGACCGGCGATGAGTTGTCGGACGCGGCGGCGACCACCGGGGTCTTCCAGTCGGCGGCCTTCAAAGCGTCCAGGTACGTCTTCTCGATCTTCGCGTCAGGGGCGAAGTCGCTGCCGATGAGGAAGGAGATCACGCTCGGGTGGTCACGCAGCCGGGCGGCCTCCGCGGCCATCGACGCCTTGGCGACCGGGTAGTCGGCGGCGGTCCACTTGTCGCCGGTCTCGTCCCCGTTGACCTGGCCCTCCCACTTGTCGCAGCACTCCCAGCCGGGGAGGGTCAGGATGCCGTAGCGGTCGGCCAGGTCGAAGAACTCGTCCGGCTCGATGTGCCCTTCCAGGCGGATGGTGTTCAGGCCCAGATCGAGGGCGTACTTGAGGCGGTCCTCGACATAGGTCCTGTCCCAGCGCAGGAACTCGTCCGGTGACCAACCGCCGCCCTTGATCAGCAACTTGCGGCCGTTGACGCGGTATTGGCGGGCCCCGTCGGAGTTCAGCGGCGCTTGGACGTCGCGGACCCCGAAGGTCTGGTGCGCGGTGTCGGAGAGGGCGCCGTTCACGGAGGCGGTGAGGTCGAGTCCGTAGAGCGGCTGGCCGCCCATGCCCGCGGGCCACCAGACTTTCGGGGAGGTGAGGTGGAGGCCGAAGGTGATGCTTCTCGTCTCGTGTGCGGCGAGGGAGACCGTCTTCTCGAAGGTCGAACTGCCGATGCTGCCCCCGACCTTCGCGGTGACGGGAGTGTTCGAGTCGTTGCGCGCCTGCGCCTTCACCGTCAGGTCCGCGGTCGCCAGCGACGGCACGGCCAGCTTCGTCACCACATGAGCGTCGCGCAGCGCGACCGGACCGCCGCGCCGGACCAGGACGTCACGGACGATGCCCATGTTCTCGTCGGGCGGCGGCTGGAGCCAGTCGATCCAGCCCATGGTGAGGTTCTTGTTCGGGTCGTTCGGCCGGATGCGGAAGGCGACCGTGTTCGTGCCGGAGCGGACGAGCGAGGTGACGTCCAACTCGTGCTGGGCGTAAGCCCCGTTGACGTCCGCGGCCTTGGCGATCCGCTTGCCGTTGACGTAGACGTCGGCCGCCGAGATCACCCCGCTGAAGTCGAGGTAGGTGCGCTGGCCGGGGTCGGCGACCGTGAAGTCGCTGCGGTACCACCACGGCACCTGGAAGTCGGCCTTCGGGATCTTCCGCTGGTTGGTCGAGTAGAAGGGGTCCGGGTACACGCCGTCGGCGATCAGGGCCGCGAGGACGGTCGAGCGCGCGCCGGCCGGGTACCAGCCGGTCGCCTGGTAGCCGGGGGAGGAGACGGCCGCTGCGGAGTCGGTGACCTTGGCGGACGACTGGATCGCGTAGCCGGACAGCGGGGTGGCGGTCCCGGCCTTCGAACGTACGGCAGTGGGTGATACGGCGGTCACCGGGGCCTGCGTGCGCTGTGGCGGGGACGACTCCCGGGCCCCCGCCCACGCGCTGGTGGTGAGGGAACCCAACAGGCCGAGCGCGACCGCGGCCGTGGCCAGCCGGCTTCTGAGGAGTGGGGGAACGGCGGGGCGGTGGAACACGGCGGTCTCCAGCCTCGTCAAGTTAGGAAGCTTTACTAACCGCACCAGAAGGTAGGGCGCGAGCGGGGGCCTGTCAATCACCGTTGCCCGTGGGCGAGTTGCTCAGGACGCCGAGTGGCGCTCGAACACGAGGTCCCGCGCGGTGCCCAGAGCGGTGGCCACGGCGCCCAGCAGTACCGCGTCCTCGCCCAGCGCGCTGGGCACGATCTTCGGCCGGAGCGGAGTGAGCGCGCGTAGGTTCTCCCGCACCGGGCGCAGCAGCAGATCCACGCTGTGTCCGACACCGCCGCCCAGCACCACGAGGTCCGGATCGAGCACGGCCGCGGCCGCCGCCACCGTGTGCGCGATCCGCTCACCCTCCAGCTCGACGGCCTTGATCGCGGCGGCGTTTCCCTGCCGGGCCGCGTCGAACACGGCCTTCGCGGTGAGGTGCTGCCCGCTCATGCCGAACCTGCGGGCCGCCTCCACGACGGCCACCCCGGACACCGCGTCCTCCAGAGTCTCCGGCTTCTGCTGCCCCGGCCACGGCAGGAACCCGATCTCCCCGGCACCGCCGTGCGCCCCCGTGAACAGCCGCCCCTCGCTGACGACCCCCATGCCGAGACCGGTGCCGATCAGGATGTACGCGAACAGCCGGCTGCCCGCGCCGACGCCGTACGTGTACTCGCCCAGCGCCGCGAGATTCGCGTCGTTGTGCACCTCCAGCGGGATGCCCAGCTCATCCCGCATCCGGTCGAACAGCCCGGCCCGGCCCCAGCCCGGCAGATGCATCGCGTACCGCACCCGGCGCCGCTGCTCGTCGTACACGCCCGGCGTACCGACCACGGCGTGGACGACCGCAGCGGGTTCGACCTCGGAGTTCGCGACGACCTGATGGGCGGTGGCGACCACCAACTCGGCCATGGCGCCTGAGCTGCGGGCCCGGTTGCGGACGTCCGCGCGGGCCACCACCTCGCCGTCCAGATTGGCGACCGCGACCCGCAGCCAACTGCGCCCGACGTCGATCCCGAGCGCGTACCCGGCGGACGGATCGGGGGCGTAGAGCACGGCGGTGCGGCCGCGCTCGGGGGCCTGCGTGCCGACCTCGTGGACCAGCCCGGCCTCCTCCAGTGCGGCCAGCGCGCTGGAGACCGTCGGCTTCGACAGGCCTGTCTCGCGGGCGAGTTGGGCGCGCGAGGCGGCACCGGCGGTGCGCAGCCGGTCGAGCAGCAGCCGCGCGTTCGTACTGCGCAGCCGCTGCCGACTCCAGGGCTGTTCCGGTCGCTCCACGGCGTCACTGACGGGCATCGCATCATTCTCCGGCATCCGGGACAGCCTCTTGACGAGTCTAGTAAGGCTCCTTAACTTTATCGCCCAGTCACCCGCGCCGGGCCACCCGTATCCCTCTCGCCGTATTCCTCTCGCCGTGACCAGCCCCAGGAGTCCCCATGTCCGGTAGTCCGCCTCCCGGTAGCCCGCCCCCCGACGGCGGGTTCGTCCGCCGCGTCGGCCTCTTCCAGGCCACCGCCATCAACATGAGCCAGATGTGCGGCATCGGTCCGTTCGTGACGATCCCGCTGATGGTCGCCGCGTTCGGCGGCCCGCAGGCGGTGATCGGCTTCGTCGCGGGCGCGATCCTCGCGCTCGCCGACGGACTCGTGTGGGCCGAGATGGGCGCCGCGATGCCCGGCTCCGGCGGCAGTTACGTCTATCTGCGCCAGGCCTTCCAGTACCGCACGGGCCGGCTGATGCCGTTCCTGTTCGTGTGGACGGCGATGCTCTTCATCCCGCTGATCATGTCGACCGGCGTGGTCGGCTTCGTGCAGTATCTCGGTTATCTGGCACCGGACCTGGGCCGGACGTCCGGCGACCTGATCGGCCTGGGCATGATCGCCGTGGTGATCCTCCTGCTGTGGCGCGGCATCGAGAACATCGCGCGCATCACCGCCGTGATGTGGACGGTGATGATCGCCGCGGTTTTCCTGGTCATCGTGGCCGCCGCGAGCGACTTCAGCGCGCACCTCGCCTTCACCTACCCGGCGCACGCCTTCGACCTGGGCAGCGACCACTTCTGGCTCGGCTTCGCCGGCGGCCTCACCATCGGCATCTACGACTACCTCGGCTACAACACCACCGCCTACATGGGCGCCGAGATCAAGGACCCCGGCCGTACGCTGCCGCGCTCCATCCTCTTCTCCATCGTCGGCATCATGGCGATCTACCTGATGCTCCAGATCGGCACGCTGGGCGTCATCGACTGGCACCGGATGACGAACGTGAACGACATCGCCTCCACCTCGGTGGCCTCGGCGGTCCTGGAGGAGACCTGGGGCAAGGGCGCCGCCGACACGGTCACCGTCCTCATCCTCATCACGGCCTTCGCCTCGGTCTTCACCGGCCTCCTCGGCGGCTCCCGGGTCCCCTACGACGCGGCCCGCGAACGCGTCTTCTTCCGTCCCTACGCCAAGCTCCACCCCAAGCACCGCTTCCCGATGCTGGGCCTCGCCACGATGGGCGTGATCACGGCGATCGGCTTCCTGATCGGCCGCCACACGGACCTGGCGACCCTGATCCAGTTGCTCACCACGGTGATGGTCATCGTCCAGGCACTGGCCCAGATCATCGCCCTGACGGTCCTGCGCAAACGCCAGCCGGCCCTGCGCCGCCCCTACCGCATGTGGCTCTACCCCGTGCCGAGCATCGTCGCTTTCGTCGGCTGGTGCGTGATCTACGGCTACGCGGACAAGAACTCCCCGGGCCGCCACCCCATCGAGTGGTCCCTCGCCTGGCTGGCCCTGGGCTGCGTCGCGTTCGTCGTCTGGGCCCGCTTCGAGAAGGTGTGGCCCTTCGGCCCCAAGGAGATCACGGAGGAGTACCTCACGGAGACGACCCCGGACCCGGAACCCGCCGGTGCCTAGCGGCAGTTGACCCACCCGGTCGCGGCCAGCACGTCCGCCGCGATGTCGACGACGGAGCGCCCATCGGTCACCACCCGCACGGTGTCCATGGGCGCCCGCTCGTCCAACATCCGTGCTTTCCGGGCGCTGTTGGTCAGCTCGTGCTCCAACTCGCCGCCGATCTCCCGCCCGTTGAGCCGCACGGCCGCGGTCGCGTCGGAGGCGGTCAGCAGCACCCGTACGATCCGCACGTCCGCCCCCATCGCGCGGCGGAACTGCCCGGCCACCTCGTCGAGCACACTCACCGTGTTCGTGTACACGAGCCGCCGATACCCCAGCGCCGCGTAATTCCCCCACACGGCGGTCAAGTTGGCCGCACTGATCGCCGCCCGGTGCGGATCGCCGTCCGGCGCCGGATGCACCTGCCCCATGAAGTCCCCGTCGATCACGGCGTGGGCGACCTCCGCCGCCCGCAGCCGCGCCGACACCTCCCAGCCGACGGTCGTCCTTCCGACCCCGGCGCGTCCCCCGATGAGCAGCGCCTCCGCATGATCCATACGAGCAGCGTGCCAAGCGATACTCGTCCGGTCGAACGATTTCGGAAGGCGGGCCACGTGGAGGAGACAGCGCTCGGTGGAGGCGCGATCAACGCGGTCGTACGGGTGGGGGAGACAGTGCGACGAACTCCGGCCCCACGGGATCAGTCGGCCTTCGTGACGGGACTACTCGCGCTGTTCGAGCGGTGTGGATGGCCAGGGGCACCGCGCTTCCTCGGCACGGACGAACGAGGGCGGGAGGCGTTCCGGTACATCGCGGGCCGGGCGGCCGTCAGCTCCGAGGAACGGTCCGCCGTCCGTACCGACGACAGCCTCGCGCAGGTCGCACGGCTCGTGCGTGCCTTCCACGACCTGACGCACGGCACACCGCAGGCCGGTGACCAGGACGTCGTCTGCCACAACGACCTGGCGCCCAAGAACACCGTCTACGACAGCGCGTGGCACCCACGGGCCTTCGTCGACTGGGATCTCGCCGCTCCCGGCGAGCGCGTCCACGACGTCGCCCACATCTGCTGGCAGTACCTGGACCTCGGCCCGGGGATCACCGACGTACCCGAGACGGCCCGCCGGATCGCGCTGATCCGTGAGGCGTACGGCCTCGATGAACTCGGCGACACCGACCGGCTTCTCGACACGGTCCTGTGGTGGCAGGACCGGTGTTGGCGGGGCATCGAGGCCGGTGCCGAGCGTGGTGAGCGGGGCATGGCCGGCCTGCGGGCGAGCGGGGTCGTGGACGAGATCCGAGACGCGCACGACTGGGTGGCCGCGCACCGCCGCGAGCTGGGCGCGTTCCCGCGCTGAGGCGTCGTAGACCGGAATGAAAGACCCGAGTGAATCGGACGAAGCCGCTCACCTTGACATGCAGGTAACTGCCTGCATAACGTTGAGTGTGCGATCCGAACACGACTCAGGGATGGACGCGGTCTTCAAGGCCCTGGCCGACGAGACCCGCAGGCGCCTGCTGGACCGGCTGCACGAGGAGAACGGGCAGACGCTCGGCGAGTTGTGCGGGCACATCGACATGACCCGCCAGTCGGTGACGCAGCATCTGGCCGTCCTGGAGGCCGCGAACCTGGTCAGTACGGTGCGGCGCGGGCGGGAGAAGCTGCACTACCTCAATCCGGTCCCGCTGCATGAGATGCAGGAGCGCTGGATCGACAAGTTCGAGCGCCCGCGCCTGCGCGCGCTCGGCGCACTGAAGCGACGAGCCGAGGAAGCCATGACCGACAAACCGACATTCGTCTACGTCACCTACATCGCGAGCACCCCCGAGAAGGTCTGGGACGCCCTCACCGACGCCGACCTGACCGCCGCCTACTGGGGTCACAGCAACGTGTCCGACTGGCAGCCGGGCTCCCGCTGGGAACACGTGCGCACGGACGGTTCCGGCGTCGCCGACGTCGTCGGCACGGTGGTGGAGAGCGAGCGCCCGACGCGCCTCGTGACCACGTGGATCTCACCGGAGAACGAGGGTCAGGACGACAAGTACTCCCGCGTCACCTACGACATCCGGCGCCATGAGGACATCGTGCGCCTCACCGTCACCCACGAGGACCTCGCCGACGAGGGCGAGCTGTCCGACGTGTCCGGCGGCTGGCCGGCGGTGCTGTCCAACCTGAAGACCGTCCTCGAAACCGGCAGCCCCCTCTCGCAGGCGCCGTGGATGGTGCCGAAGCACTGAAGGGACACGCGCAAACGCCGGTACCGGTCCGTGGACCGGTACCGGCGTGCCTTCCCTTCGCGGGCTCCTATGGCTTGGGGGTGCTCTTCGCCGCGGTACCGGCACACACCAGGCCCAGCAGTACGGCCAGTCCGCCGATGATGACGTTGTTGAGGATGACGCCCGTGTCGGGGCTGCTGCCGACGATCCACGGCGAGACGATCATCCAGACACCCAGGGCGCTCATCGCCCAGCTGAGGCCGTACATGCGTTCCGGCGCCCTGGTGAACCCGAGGGCCAGCAGGCCGATCGCGATGCCGACGATCAGGTTGTGCGGCACGAGCGCGGGCTGGCTCGTCGTGTAGTGGAGTATCCACGGGGATACGGCGCAGTACAGACCGAGCAGGAACACCGGTCCGTCCACGAGCGCCACATCGCGTCCACCGAGCATGCGGGCGTAGCGTGCCTGCATTTCGGAGACATCGGGGTGGCTCGCTATGTCTCCTCTGGTGTGCGAGACGTTGGCCATGACTCGTCTCCTTTGACTTGCTGGCCTGACCGCGCCTGGTGCGGTATGCGGCAAAAGCCGCTTATCCCTATAGTGCTCTTATTTCTCCTTTATGTGTAGTGGTCAGGGTGTTCGTCGTCCTGGAGACGGCGTCGCAACTGGTGGAGCCCACGTCGTGCGTGGCTCTTGACCGTGCCCAGCGGCCAGCCGGTGCGCCGCGCGATCTGGGTCTGGGTGAGGTCCTCGTAGTACGTCAGCCGCAGCACGCGCTGCTGGGGCGCGGGCAGCCGGGCCAGCTCGTGCAGGACCAGGACGCGGTCGAGAGCCGCGTCGGGCTTGCCGGCGGAGGGCTCGACGAGGGCCGGCGACGAGCCGGCGGCGGCCACGAGGTGCAGGCGACGGGTGCGGGCGGACAGTGCGTCGGCGATCCTGCGCCTGGTGATGCCGACGATCCAGCCGCCGACCGTGCCGCGCTCGGGACGGAAACCCCGCCGCCCGCGCCACACCCCGAGGAACACCTGCTGGGTCACGTCCTCGGCCTCCTTGGCGTCCCCCAGCGAACGCCACGCCAGGCCGTGCACCATAGGCGACCAGCGGTGATACGCGGCGGCCAGGCAGTCCTCGTCGCCCGCCACCAGCCCCCTGGCCAGCTCCTCGTCCGTGAGCGACCCCGCGGCCGGGCTCGGGCGGACGGCGCTGCGCTGCGGGCTCATGGCGACGGCTCCTCACGTCGGACGGCGACAGTTCCGGTCGAAGACCTCGGGCTACGGCGGTCGGGGACGCCTGCTGGGGCCCCGGTGCGGTCATCGTGGGAGCCGGGGATCAAGGTCATCAACTCGCATCGATTGTGCGTCGTATAGTCGCCGGATGAGTGAATTGCCCGCCCACGGGGACGCGCCGGATCCGGTTACGGCCGAAGTGCCCCTGACGACCGGTGCGTTGGCCCGTCGGCTGGGCGTGGCGCCGACCACGCTGCGGTCCTGGGAGCGGCGCTACGGCATCGGGCCCGCGGTCCGCGCCGAGGGACGGCACCGGCGCTGGACCCCACGGGACGTGGCAGTGCTGGAGGAGATGTGCCGGCTGACCTCGTCGGGCGTGCCGCCCGCCGAGGCGGCGAAGGCGGCCATCGACCCAGGCGCGGAGAGCATGCCCGCACGGAACCGGAAGTCGCAGGCCCCCGGCGCGCTGCCCCTCGGGGACGTGCGCCAGGAGTGCCGCGGTCTGGCACGCGCCGCCGTACGGCTCGACGCACCGGCCGTCGAGCGCCAACTGGCCGATGCCGTCGGCCGGTACGGCGTCGTCGTCGCCTGGCAGGAGGTGATGGTGCCGACCCTGCACGCGGTGGGGCGCAAGTGGGCGTCGTCCGGGGACCGTTACGTCGAGGTGGAGCACCTGCTGTCCTGGCACGTGTCCACCGCCCTGCGCCGCCGCACCCCGCCTTCAGGCCGGCGGACGGACGCCTCGCTCGCCGGGCCCGTCGTGCTGGCCTGCGTACCCGGCGAACAACACACCCTCCCCATCGAGGCGCTCAATGCCGCACTGGGTGAACTCGGCCTGCCCACAAGGATGTTCGGCGGCGCCGTACCCGCGGAGGCACTCACTGCGGCGGTGCGTCGGCTGGGCCCGGCGGCCGTCGTCCTGTGGGCACAGGCACGCTCCACGGCGAGCCCGGCGCTGGCCCGGCACCTCGCCGACCTCCACTGGGGAGTGAAAGGCGCCCGGCGACAGCCCTCGGTGGTGCTGGCCGGTCCCGGCTGGTCCGGCACCTCGGCGCGGGGCGCGCTGCGGCCGACCACCCTGGCGGACGCCGTGGGCATCCTGTCCGGGACGTACGGGGAACGGCACTGACAGCGGCCTCACTCACCTGCCCGACCCTGCCTGAACCGCGCCAAGCCGTCCGCGAGTTCGACGATCGGATCCGGGTAGTCGCCGAGCGCGGCACGGTCGAGTCCCCTGAGTTTCCACGGCTCGTGCACCAACGGGCCGTCCAGCTCGGCGAGTTCGGGCACCCAACGGCGGACGTACGCGCCGTCCGCATCGTGCCGCTTGGCCTGCGTGACGGGGTTGAGGACCCGGTTGGGGCGCGAGTCGGTGCCGGTGCCCGCCATCCACTGCCAGTTGAGCTGGTTGTTGGCCACGTCGCCGTCGACCAGCAGGTCCAGGAAGTGCCGGGCGCCCACGCGCCAGTCGACGTAGAGCGTCTTGCAGAGGAAGCTCGCCGTCAGCAGCCGGCCCCGGTTGTGCATCCAGCCCTCGTGGCGCAGTTGGCGCATCGCCGCGTCGATCAGCGGATAGCCGGTACGGCCCTCCTTCCAGGCCGCGATGTCCTCGCGGGCCGTGCGGTCGGACCGCCAACGGTCGTGTTTCGTACGGTAGTCGGCGGCCGCGACCCAAGGCCTGGCCGCCAGCACCTGACGATGGAAGTCCCGCCACGCGAGCTGCCGTACGAACGCCTCGGCGCCCGGGCCGTCCGACTGCCGTGCCCGATGGACCAGTTCGGTGGGGGAGAGGGTGCCGAAGTGGAGATGGGGCGAGAGGCGGGAGGTGGCGTCGGCGGCCAGGGCGTCGTGCAGGTTCTCGTACTCGGCGATGCCGTTGCGCAGCCAGCGGCCCAGCAGCCTGCGGCCCTCGGTCTCCCCGCCGGTCGCCAGGCCCGGCGACAGCCCGACGACGCCGGTACGCGAGGGCAGTTCCTCGGAACCGACACCGTCCGGGACCCGCACGGTGCGCGGTGCGGTCAGCGGGGTGCGCAGGTGCTCCCCGGACCACTGGCGGAAGTACGGTGTGAAGACCGCGAAGTGGTCCGAGGAGGCCGGCGTCACCGCGCCGGGGGCGACGGCCGTGGTCACGGTGTCGTGGACGTGCAGCCGCCGCCCCTCCGCCTCCAGCGCCCGCCGCAGCCGCTGTTCGCGCCGCCGCGCGTAGTCGCTGACGTCGGCCGCCATGTGCACCTCGTCGGCATCCGTCTCGGCGGCCACCTTGCACACCTCGCCGACGACGTCACCGGACCGGACCACCAGCCGGCCGCCCCGCTCCCGCAGCCCCGCGTCGAGATCGCGCAGACAGTCGGCGAGGAACGCCAGCCGGTTGGGCGCGGCGAACCCGGCGTCCGTCACACCCCGGTCGCGCACGAACAGGGGGACCACCGGGCGGGCCTCGGCGGCGGCGCGCAGCGCCGGATGGTCGTGCAGGCGCAGGTCGGCGGTGAACAGGACGACCGAGACGTTCATGGTGCGCGCTCCGGAAGACGGGAAAGGGGGTCGTGCGGTGCTTCCGGTCCGGCGCGCCCGGCGGATGCGGCTGTCACCCGACGGGCGTACGCGCTCCCGGCGCCGTCCCACCGCCGGAGGAACTTGGCATGTCGGCGTCGATCGGGGGCAGGTGAACAGGTACGACGGTCCCCGTGGGGAACCGAGGAACGATGCTGGAGGTGTCTGAGGACATGGGCGCGAAGGTGTTGAAGCGGTTTTCGGCGGGGGCTCCGCGCGGATCATGGCCTGCCGAGGAGTTCGCGGCCCGGCGCCGCGCCGAGGGTCAGCCCGCCAGTGTCGTCATGGACCTGAAGTCCGACGCGTTCCTCGTGGTCGTTCCGATGGGCGACGAGGACTGACCGTACGACCACCGTCCCGGGCGATGCCCACCGGCTCAGGCCCTCAGGCGCGTGCTCCGCTCAGCTCCCGTGCCCGTCGCACGAACGCCTCGTGCAGATCCCCGGCCGCCTGCGGTACGGAATCAGCGCGGCGGCGGCGCAGCATCAGCAGGACGCGGGCCGTGTCGCCGGCGATCGGCCGGTAGGTGATCGCGCCGAGCCGCTCCAGCGGGTCCCCGACCACACTGAAGTCGGGCAGGACCGTCACCCCGAGCCCCTCCGCGACCATGAGCTTGCCCATCTCGGCACCGTCGGTCGAGTACGCGAAGGCGGGACCTCGCCCATCGAGCAGCCGGTGGACATAGCGGTGCATCACATAGCCGGAACGCATACCGATCAGCGGCTCGGTAAGCAGGTCGTCCACAGTGACGGTCGTCCGGGACGCCAGCGGGCTGTCGGGGCGCATACACACCACCGGCAGACCGGACAGCAGCTCGGTGGACTCGAACTCGGCCGGCATGTCGTCGCCGTCCAGGTGATTGACCAGACCGAGATCGAACCCGCCCTCCGTCAGCGCCCGGTGGATGTCCGTCTGCTGCGCACCGACCACCTCGACCTGGGTCAGCGGATGCGAGGCACGGAACTCGCGTACGACGGGAAGCAGCAGCGGCACGGTCGCCGCGTTGACCGTGCCGACACGCACCATGCGACTGATCCGGTGCTGCTCGCCCGCCGCCGCCCGCAGCCGGTCCACCGCGTCCAGCACGTCGACGATCTTCGGCAGCAGCTCCCGGCCTTCCGCGCTCATCGTCGCGCCCGAGCGTTTGCGCTCCAGGAGATCGACGCCGAGTTCGCGTTCGAGGTTCCGTACGGTCTCGCTCAACGCGGGCTGCGACAGGCGCAGTTCCTCGGCGGCGCGGCGCAGGGAGCCGAGCCGGGTGACGGCCGCTATGTATTCCAGCTGTTCCGTCCGCATGCCCGCAGAATGCGGCCTATTCCCCGGGCTGTTCAAGGGTTTCCCTGTCACACGTTCGTGAAATTCAATGGTCCGCGATACGAGACCGGTCGGGTTTTCCTTGACGGTCCGCGCCGACGGCTGCCACGATCGACGGCATGATGATGCGACTGGACCTCACGCGGCGACGCCATGTCGACCTCGCGCGCGTCTCCAGCGCCTCCTGTTGTACCGCGGCCTGATCCCCGTCACCTCCGTCCTGTGATCCGCCGCTTTCTTTTCGCCCTCGCCTGACATTCGCCGGATATCGCTCCGGCCGGATTCGGCGTGCCCGAAAACGCATTCCGCAACAGGAGTTCCGCATGCCCGCAGAGCCCGTGAAATTCGCCTACTGGGTCCCCAACGTCAGCGGGGGACTCGTCACCAGCAAGATCGAGCAACGCACCGACTGGGGCTACGAGTACAACCGCGAACTCGCCGTCCTCGCCGAGAACAACGGCTTCGAGTACGCGCTCAGCCAGGTCCGCTACATGGCCAGCTACGGCGCCGAGTTCCAGCACGAGTCGACCAGCTTCAGCCTCGCCCTCCTCCTCGCCACCCAGCGCCTGAAGGTCATCGCCGCCGTCCACCCCGGCCTGTGGCACCCGGGCGTCCTCGCCAAACTCGGTGCCACCGCCGACCACTTGTCGAACGGCCGCTTCGCCGTCAACGTCGTGTCCGGCTGGTTCAAGGGCGAGTTCACCGCGCTCGGCGAACCCTGGCTGGAGCACGACGAGCGCTACCGCCGCTCCGAGGAGTTCATCCAGGCCCTGCGCCAGATCTGGACCGAGGACCACACCGAACTCGCCGGAGACTTCTACCGGTTGCGCGACTTCTCCCTCAAGCCCAAGCCCCTCAACACCCCCGAACGACCGCACCCGGAGATCTTCCAGGGCGGCAACTCCACCGCCGCCCGCGCGATGGCGGGCCGCGTCTCCGACTGGTACTTCTCCAATGGCAAGGACTTCGACGGCGTCACCGAACAGCTCGCCGACGTACGCCGCTCCGCCGCCCAAGTCGGCCGCACCGCACCGAAGTTCGGCCTCAACGGCTTCCTCATCGCCCGCGACACCGAGGCCGAGGCCCGCGACACCCTCCGCGAGATCGTCGCCAAGGCCGACCGCGAGGCCGTAGAAGGCTTCGGGGCCGCGGTGAAGCAGGCCGGACAGTCCTCGGCCGACGGCAAGGGCATGTGGCAGGACTCCGCGTTCGAAGACCTCGTGCAGTACAACGACGGCTTCCGTACGGGACTCATCGGCACCCCGGAGCAGATCGCCGAACGGATCGTCGCCTACAAGAAGTTGGGCGTCGACCTTCTCCTGCTGGGCTTTCTGCACTACCACGAGGAGGTGGAGTACTTCGGCAAGCGGGTGCTGCCGCTCGTGCGTGAACTGGAAGCCCAACTCCCCGACGGCGAGACCGAGTCCGTCTCCGTGCACGCCTGATCGCACCCCACTGCGAAAGAGGACACCCGCATGAGCACCGTCACGCCCACCGACTGGCAGACCCGCCCGGCCCCGCGGTCCGCCCAGGACTGGATCGCCCGCGCCGCCGAGGTCGCCGCCCTCCTCGACACCGACGCCGCCGCCCGCGACCGGGCCGGCGCCACCCCCAACGCCGAGGTCCGACTCCTCAAGGACTCCGGCCTCGTCACCCTGCTCGGCCCCGCGGAGCACGGCGGCGGAGGCCAGGACTGGCCCACCGCCTACCGCGTCGTCCGCGAGATCGCCAAGGCCGACGGCTCCATCGGCCAACTCCTCGGCTACCACTACCTGTGGAACTGGGCCGCCCGCCTCGTCGGCACCCGCGAACAGTGGGAGCACGTCGAGGCCGAAGCCGCCCGCAACCAGTGGTTCTTCGGCGGCGCCGTCAACCCGCGCGACAAGGACGTCACCGTCACCGAGGACGGCGACGACCTCGTCTTCACCGGCCGCAAGTCCTTCTCCACCGGCAGCAAGGTCTCCGACGTCACCGTCCTCGAAGGCGTCCTGGAAGGCACCGACCAGCACGTCTTCGCGATCGTGCCCTCCGACAGCGAGGGCCTGACCTTCCTCGACGACTGGGACAACATCGGCCAACGTCTCACCGAGAGCGGCGGCGTCATCCTCGACGGCGTGCGCACCCCGTGGTCCTCGGCGGCGGGCTACGTCGACAAGGAATTCCGGCCGCGCACCTACAACACGCTCAACGTCCCCACCATCCAACTGGTCTTCGTGAACTTCTACTTGGGCATCGCCGCCGGCGCCCTGGAGACCGCCGCCACCTACACCCGCACCAAGACCCGCTCCTGGCTGCACGGCGGCTACGAGCGCGCGGTCGACGAGCCCCACGTCATCGACACCTACGGCGACCTCACCGCGAAGCTCTGGGCGGTCGAGGCCCTCGCCGACACCGTCGCCGCCGAGGGACAGACACTGCACGACGACCCCGACGCCGTCACCGAGAAGACGCGCGGCGACTTCGAAGTACGAGTCGCCGCCGTCAAGGCACGTGCCACCGATGTCGCCCTGGAGATCGGCAACCGGATCTTCGAGGTGACCGGCGCCCGCTCCACCGCCACCTCGGAGGGCCTGGACCGGTTCTGGCGCAACGTCCGCACCCACACCCTGCACGACCCCGTCGCCTACAAGCGACGCGAGGTCGGCCGCTGGGTCCTCGAGGGCGAACTGCCCGAACCCACCTGGTACTCCTGACCCGCCAGCCCTGGGGCGTCCGCACATGTGCGGACGCCCCACCTCCCCGAAAGAGGACCCATGGCCACCGTCCTGTCCGTCTCCGGCAGCCCCTCCGTCTCCTCCCGCACCAATCGCCTGCTACGGCACCTGGACCAACGGCTGATCGCCCAGGGCCACGAGGTGATCCCGCTCGACGTCCGCACCATCCCCGCCGAGGCCCTGCTCGGCGCGGACTTCCGCCACCCGGCCATCGTCGAGGCCACCGAACTCTTCGCCCGCGCCGACGGAGTGGTCGTGGGCACCCCCGTCTACAAGGCCTCCTACTCCGGAGTCCTCAAGGCACTGCTCGACCTGCTCCCGCAGTACGCCCTCACCGGCAAGACCGTGCTGCCGCTCGCCACCGGTGGGTCCACCGCACATGTGCTCGCCATCGACTACGCGCTCCGCCCGGTGCTGAACTCCATGGGCGCGGCCCATATAGTCCAGGGCTGGTTCACCCTCGACAAGGACATCACCGCCCACGAGGACGGCTCGCTCACCGTCGCCCCGGCCACCACCGAGGCGCTCACCCAGGTGGTGGACCAGTTCTCGGCGGCCCTCGGCCGCACCCCGCTCCTGGCCGCGGCGAGCTGACCACCATGACCGCTCATGAGCCCGCCCGTGCGACCGCCCACGTGATCGCCGACGACGCCGAGGCCCTCGCCCTCGCGACCGCTCTCGCCGACGAGTTCCGCGCCGGGGCCTCCGCGCGCGACACCGAACGCAGGCTCCCGCGCGCCGAGTTGGACCGGCTCTCGGACTCCGGACTGCTCGCCGTCACCGTGCCCGCCGAGCACGGCGGCGCCGACGTCGGCGCGGAGACCCTCGCCGAGATCTTTCGCCTGCTCGGCTCGGCCGACGGCAGCCTCGCCCAGATCCCGCAGAGCCACTTCGCCTACGTCAACGTGATCCGCCGTCAGGGCACCCCGGACCAGCAGAAGTTCTTCTTCGGCGAACTGCTCGCCGGCCGCCGCTTCGGCAACGCCCAGTCGGAGGCCGGCACCAAACACGTCCAGGACATCCGCACCCGCCTGACAGGGCAGCCCGACGGCTCGTACCGGCTGACCGGCGTCAAGCACTACTCCACCGGCGCCCTCTTCGCCGACTGGATCCCCGTCCTGGCCCGCACCGAGGACGACAACCTCCATGTCGCGTACGTCCCGAGCGACGCCGAGGGCGTTACGGTCGTCGACGACTGGGACGGAATGGGCCAGCGCACGACGGCCAGCGGCACGGTCCGCCTGGAGGCCGTCGCTGTCCCCGCCGACCTGGTCCTGCCGCACCACCTCACCTTCGAAGGACCCCAACTCCACGGCGCCGTCGCACAGTTGCTGCACGCGGCCATCGACGCCGGGATCGCCGGGGGAGCGCTGGCCGAGGCGGCCGAGTTCGTCCGGACGAAGAGCCGCCCCTGGTTCGAGAGCGGGGTCGAGACCGCCGCCGAGGACCCGCTGCTGATCCAGCGGTTCGGTGAACTCGCCATCCAGGTAAGGGCGTCCGAGGCCCTGCTGATCCAGGCGGCCCGGGCCGTGGACGCGGCACGCGCCGACCTGAACGACGAGTCGGCGGCGGAGGCCTCGATCGCGGTGGCGGCGGCCAAGGTGCACGCGGCGCAGACCGCCGTGGAGGTGGCGGGCGCCCTGTTCGAGGTGTCGGGAACGCGTTCGGCCCTCAACTCGCTGAACCTGCACCGGCATTGGCGTGACGCCCGCACCCACACCCTGCACGACCCGGCCCGCTGGAAGATCCAGCACATCGGCCGCTACGTGCTGAACGGCACCAGGCCGCCCCGCCACGGCCTCCTCTAACTCCCCTACAGGACAGACCGGATCGGAGACCCCACGTGTCCCTCACCTTCCACTGGTTCCTCCCCACCAACGGGGACAGCCGCCATGTCGTGGGCGGCGGTCACGGCACCCCCGCCACCGCCTCCGGCCGGGACCGGCCGCCGACGGTCGCCTACCTGAGCCAGATCGCCCGCGCGGCGGAGGACCTCGGCTTCGTGGGCGCCCTCACGCCCACCGGCGCCTGGTGCGAGGACGCGTGGCTCACCACCGCGATGGTCAGCCAGAACACCGAACGCCTGAAGTTCCTGGTCGCCTTCCGGCCCGGCTTCGTCTCACCGACGCTCGCCGCGCAGATGGCGTCCACGTTCCAGCGGCAGACCGGCGGACGGCTGCTCCTCAACGTCGTCACCGGCGGCGAGAGCCACGAGCAGCGGGCCTACGGGGACTTCCTCGACAAGGACGACCGGTACCGTCGTACCGGCGAATTCCTGGAGATCGTACGGCAGTTGTGGGACGGGAAGACCGTCGATGTGGCCGGCGAGCACCTGCGCGTCGAGGACGCGAAGCTGGCGCGGCTGCCCGACCCGGTGCCCGAGGTGTACTTCGGGGGATCGTCGCCGATCGCGGGGGAGATCGCCGCCAAGTACGTGGACGTGTACCTCACTTGGGGCGAGCCGCCTGCCCAGGTCGCCGAGAAGATCGCCTGGATCAGGGGGCTGGCGGCGAAGGAGGGACGGACGCTCCGGTTCGGTATCCGGCTGCACGTGATCACGCGTGACACATCCGCGGAGGCCTGGGCCGAGGCGAACCGGCTGCTCGAAGGGTTCGACTCCGAGACCGTGAAGTCCGTACAGGCCGGGCTGGCGCGGAGCGAGTCCGAGGGGCAGCAGCGGATGCTGGCGCTGCACGGCGGGAGCCGGGACGGGCTGGAGATCCATCCCAACCTGTGGGCCGGGATCGGGCTCGTGCGGGGTGGGGCGGGGACGGCGTTGGTCGGCAGCCACGACGAGGTCGCCGAGCGGATCAAGGAGTACGCGGCGCTGGGGATCGAGGAGTTCGTGCTGTCCGGGTATCCGCACCTGGAGGAGGCCTACTGGTTCGGGGAAGGGGTGCTGCCGAGGCTGGCGGCGGAGGGAGTGTGGCAGCACCCTGCCGGCGAGCAGCGGGCCTCCGCGGCACAGGTGCCGTTCGCCGGGTGATCTGGGTGGGGCCGCGTTGCCTGCTGGCGTGTGGTCAGAACCAGTGCAGGCAGTGCGGGGAGCGGTCGGTGCGGAAGAGGGCGTCGGCGCGGGTGGCCGCGTCCGGGCGGTGGGCCCGGATGTGTCCGGCCCGCACGAGTGTGCTCGGGGAGGTACCGCCGAGGTAGAGCGAGCCCAGGTCGCGCACGTCCAGGGACAGGTCGGGCTCCCGGCCCGTCGGGACGCACTCGGCCTTGCCGTCCCGGACGGTCAGCAGGTAGCGGCCGTGCTCGTCGAGGAACGGGTCGTCGACGGCGAGGACGAGTTCGCCGTCCGTGAACCAGCCGCGCGTGGTCAGCGCACGCGGTACGTCCAGCAGCCGTACCCAGAGCCAGTCGGTGTCGCCGCCCACCTCGCCGGCGCGGAAGTCCGTGAGCTGCCAGCGCAGCGGGTGCTGGGGCGGGACGTGTTTGAACACGACCTGATCGACCAGGTCGTGTTCGAGTGCGAAGCGGGCCAGGGCGGTGAAGACGGCGTCGTCGGTGGCGATGGTCTCGTCGACCGTCAGGGTCTTGCCCTCACCGATCGAGTAGCTGGCGTACCCGTCCGGGACGCCGTCGGCGTTCCGGTGGACGGCCACGTAACGCGGCGCCGGCGAGATCGGGGGCTGACCCGCGCGCAGGGCCCACCATCGGTGCGGCCGGGACAGGGCGCCGGGCTGGGCGCGGCGGTACCCGTCGTAGACCTCTTCCAGGATTTCGCCGCACTCGGCACGGCGCAGCACCTCGACCGAGCCGGTGTCCGGACCGGTCCCCGGTGCGTCGGCCGTTCCGTGCGCCCGGGGAACGGTGAGGGCGCCCTTGTGGCGCGGCACCGTCAGCCGCGCCGTGTAGGTCGCCGGTCCGTAGCCGAACCTGCCGTAGATCGCGGCCTCGGAGGCCAGCAGCACGGAGAGGACCTCCCCGCGAGCCCGCAGCTCGGTGAGCTGATGCCGCATCATCGCGCTGAGCACGCCCCGGCGCCGGTGCGAGGGCAGGACGCCGACGGCGGTCACCCCGGAGGCCGGGACGAGGGTCTCACCGGGCAGGGTCAGTTCGAAGGGGTACGTGGCCGCCGTACCGACGGGCCGCCCGTCCGCCGTCAGGGCGAGCAGGCAGCGGTCCATTTCGAGCGCCGACCACCAGAGCCCGCCGCCCTCGACCGGGGTCTCCGGGAAGAGCCCGAACGCCGCATGGACCGTGTCGACGAAGACGTCATGGTCCTCGTCGGTCGTGGGACGGATCTCCATCGCTGCCGCTGCCTCCCCGATACCGGCACCACCTCCCGTGGTGTCCCGCCACAGTGCAGCGTCGCTCCGTGGCCAGGTCAACCGAATTACGGCCCGACACGACACAGCTCCTGAGGACAGGGCGGCCGACCGCTCGCCCGCCCTACGTGGCGGAGTCGGCCAGTGTCCTCAGGTGGGCCCTTCTCGACTCCGTCGTCTGGCCCTGCACCAGCAGGAACAGGGCCTCCCTCGCGAGGCGTTGGGCCCGGCTCGACAACGACAGCGCCCTGCCGCCGCCGGCCACCACCGCCGCCGTGGTCGCCGTCATCAGCACCTCGTACGCCTGCGTCCTGAGCGCCAGCCGTTCCGCCAAGTGCTCGTGCGGTACCGGGTGGTCGGCCAGGTCGTAGGCCTGCGTGCGCACCTTGTCGAGACGCGTGCGCAGCGGGCCGGACGTGTCGTCGTCCAGCAGGGCGAGGGCCGCCTCCGCGACGCCGAAGACCGCCGGTGACGCGTTCGTCGGCTTCGGGCGGTCGGTCCTCGCCCACTCCGCGTACGGCACGCGCAGGGCTACGGCGTCCTCCGGCAGCCACAGGCCGTCCAGTTCCAGCGACACCGTCCGGGACGCCGTGAGTGCCGCCAGCCGCATCGGGGCGGACGGCCGCAGCCCCTCCTGCTCCCGGGCCTCCGTGAACGCGAACAGTGCCTCGTCCGCGTCCGTCACCCCCGCGAGCAGCATGACGTCGTTGAGGCCCCAGCCCGTGTACCAGGGCACCGTCCCGTCGAAGCGCCAGCCGCCCCGCTCCCGGGTGACGCGTACCGGAGTTCGCGGATACGCCCGCAGGTGCGCGTACGCCACCCCGGACATCAGCTCCCCTCGCGCGAGCGGGCCCAACAGGCCCTCCCGCACGGGGAGTTCACTCTTCTCCAGGGTCATCACCGGCGTGTGGTGCTGCGTCTGCACGAACCATGTCGAGCAGCACGCCCCGGCCAGGATCTCCGCCGTCTCCCGCACCACCGCGGTCGGCGCCGCCGAGCCGCCGTAGGCCACGGGGGCGCTCACGCCCAGCAGACCGGACCGTTTGATCGCCTTGATGTGGTTCGCCGGGACGCCCTCCTGGTCGACCTGTTCGGCGTGCGGGGCGAGGAGGTCGTCCGCGAGTCGGCGGGCGCGGGTGACGAGGGAGTGGGAGGTCATGCGGGAGATTCTGCCGATCGGGCGGGCGGCCACGCGCGACGCTCCGGCCCGTGTCGTGGGACACGGGCCGGAGCGGTGGGAACGCGGGGGTCAGTCCGCCGAGCGGACGGCGGGCATCGCCAGGTCGACCGGGCCCGTGGCGCCGGGTGCACTCTTGCAGGAGTCGTGGCAGTCCTTCTCCAGGCTGCAGCACAGGGAGCAGATCGGGCCGGAGTGGAAGGGGCAGTTCGCCACGTCGGGGCGCTCGAAGTCCGTTGTGCAGACAGTGCAGTTGAGGATGACGGCCGAGGGGAGTCCGTCCGCGTCGAGCAGCGGCTCCGCCAGGTCGTCGAGGCGGGCGATGTAGTACTTGCCCTTGGTGAGGTACGCGAACAGCGGCGAGAGGACCATCGCCAGGAACAGGGCGATGAAGGGGGAGTACGCCTTGCCGTAGTCGCCGAACGCCTCGAAGTACGCGGCGATCGAGACCGCCGACGCGATGAGCATCGAGCCGAAGCCGACCGGGTTGAAGTTGTACAGGTGGGCGCGCTTGAACTCGATGTAGGACGGGCTGAGTTTGAGCGGCTTGTTGATGACCAGGTCGGCGACGACCGCGCCGATCCAGGCGATCGCCACGTTGGAGTAGAAGCCGAGGACCGTGTTGAGGAAGCCGAAGACGCCGCCCTCCATCAGGGCCAGGGCGATGCCGACGTTGAGGAAGATGTAGACCACACGGCCCGGGTGACGGTGTGTCAGGCGGGAGAAGAAGTTCGACCAGGACAGCGAACCGGAGTACGCGTTCGTCGAGTTGATCTTCACCTGGGACAGGATCACGAAGAACGTGGCGAGGCCCAGGGCGACGGGAGCGGCGAAGGTCTTGAAGCCGTGCACGTACTGCTGGATGGGCTCGTTGGCCTTGGCCAGGCCCACGCTGCCGGCGATGTAGAAGGCGAGGAACGCGCCGCCCATCTGCTTGGCCGCGCCGAGGACGACCCAGCCCGGGCCGGCGGAAAGCACGGCGCCCCACCACTTCTTGGCGTTCTCGGGCGTCTTGTCGGGCATGAAGCGCAGGTAGTCGACCTGCTCACCGATCTGCGCGATGAGCGAGAGGGCCACACCGGCACCCGCGCCGACACCGAGCATGCTGATGCTGGAACCGGTGGGGGAGTTGCCCGCGAAGTGCGTGAACTGCGAGAACTTGCCCGGCTCCTGGATCGCGATGGACACGAACGGCGCGACCATCAGCACCAGCCACACCGGCTGGGTCCACACCTGCATCTTGGAGAGCGCGGTCATGCCGTAGATCACCAGCGGCAGGATGATCAGCGAGCAGATCAAGTAGCCGACGGCGAGGGGGATGTGGAGGCCCAGGTCCAGCGCCTGCGCCATGATCGAGCCCTCTAGGGCGAAGAAGATGAAGGTGAAGCTGGCGTAGATGACCGACGTGAGGGTCGAGCCGAGGTAGCCGAAGCCCGCGCCCCGGGTCAACAGGTCCATGTCGATGGAGTACTTGGCCGAGTAGTACGAGATCGGGATGCCGGTGAGGAAGATCGTCACCGCCGCCGCCAGGATCGCCACCATGGCGCTGGAGAAGCCGTTCGAGATCGCGATGGAACCGCCGATGGCGAAGTCGGCGAGGTACGCGATACCGCCCAGGGCGGTGGTGGCCACCACGTAGGGCGTCCAGCGGCGGAAGGACTTCGGCGCGTAGCGCAGCGAGTAGTCCTCCAGCGTGTCGTTCTTCGCCCAGTCGTTGTAGGTCCGTCCGGCTGCCGTTGCCGGCGCCTCTTTGTCGACGATCTCGGTCACGACTCTTCCCTCTTCCACGGGTGTGGGTCATCTCCCGGACGGCCCGGGGGAGTTGGACGGAAGAGTCACGCCGAATTGTTTCCCGACCGTTTCGCCTGCTTTAAATGGACGGGCTTTTAAAACTCTTTTGGCGACGCGCGTAGAATTAATCGATGCTTCCTGTGGAAACTATTTCTGAAGGAAGGTACTCTCGGTCGGAGCAGGTGGGAAGGTCAGAGTTGGGCGACGATGTCGAAGTCGAAGGCGTCCGCCCGGGCCAGGTACAGCCGTTGGCGGAGGTGATTGCCGTGCAGACGCAGTACGCCTCGCGGGCCCTCGTACGAGACCGTGCCGCCCACCGCGCACATGGCGCCCACATCGAGCGACCGCGCCTGCTCGGCCAGTGCCGCGAGCAGCCGTACGCCTTCGAAGCAGGACTCGCCGAGGCTGCCGACGACGGGTGCCTCCACGCCGAAGCGGGCCGCGTAACGCCCGCTGAAATCAAGGCTTTCGGCGGTGGCGAGGGTCTCGAAGTAGCCGGCCGCCGCCCACAGCCCCTCGGTGGCCTCCGCGCCGGTGGACAGCAGGATGTTCTCGTCCATGTGCGTACTCAGCCGCAGACACCGCTGGTGCAACCCCCGCGCGGCGAACGCCCGGTTGAAGCGCGCCGCGTCGTCCCCGACCAGCAGCATCAGGACGGCGTCCGCCTCGCACCGCTCGACGCGCCGCAGCACCGGCCCGAACTCGTACGTCCCCAGCGGCACGAACACCTCGTCCCGCACCCGGCCGCCGCACTCCCGGGCGTAGCGGCGCGCGGCGCGGGCGGTCACACGGGGCCACACGTAGTCGTTGCCCACCGTGCACCAGCGCCGTACGCCGGTCTCCTCCGCCAACAGCCGCATGGCGGGCCGGAGTTGGGCGGCGTCGGTCTCGCCGGTCAGGAAGACGCCCGGCGTGCGCTCACCGCCCTCGTACTGCGCGGTGTACACGTACGGCACCCGGCCCGCGATGCGCGGCACCAGCGCCTTGCGGACCGCCGAGGTGTGCCAGCCGACCACCGCGTCTACCGCGCGCATCGACACCAGGACCTCGACCTCGGCCGCCACCCGCTCCGCGGGCGCGCCGCCGTCCACCACGATGAGACGGACCTCGCGGCCCAACACGCCGCCGGTGGCGTTGAGTTCCTCCACGGCGAGCTGCGCGGCCAGTTCGCACGACGGGCCGAAGACGCCCGCCGGACCCTGCAGAGGTACGACCAGCGCCACGACCAGAGTCCTGACCGGGCCGCTGATCCGCCCGGGCGGCAGGGGATGCACCAGACCACCTCCGTGAGGGCGTGAGGGCACGGAAACCGGGCCCGGCCCCGGCGCCCTCGCAGAGGCTCGTAATCTGAACCGCACAGTAGACCTACCGGAAGGACAGCGGCAATGTCGTCCGTACCGTCGCCGGCCCTCGCCCACCTGCTGAGTCACGCCGAGCGGCGGCTGGGCCTGCGCATGACCGTCGTCCTGGCCGAGGAGAACTGCTCGGTCGAGCAGTGGCGCGTCCTGTCGGTCATCGCCGACGGCAAGGGGCATCCGATGACCGAGATCGCGGACCAGGTGCTGATGCCGGCACCGAGCCTCACCAAACTGGTGGACCGCATGGTCGCCGACAACCTCGTCCACCGCCGCCCCGACCGGGCCGACCGCCGCCGCGTCCTGCTCCACCTCACCCCGCGCGGCCGCGGCCTCCACCAGCGCGCGGCCCACCGCCTGCTCGCCGACCAGACGCGGCTCCTCGACGCGATCGACGACCAGGGCGACCTCGTACGATTGCTTGCCCGGCTCACGGCGGCGCTCGACCAGGAACCCGCGGAGGGGACCGGGGCCGATGTGACGGACGGGCCCGCGGAGAAAATCCTGCCGGTTTCCTGAGGCGAGGTGTCGATCCGGCACCATGGCCTTCGTGTAGGAGGTGAGAGAACCCCCGGAGGGTTCGAGAATCCCTGCGCCATGGAGGACGTCATGCAGCACTACCTGCTCAGCGTGATCACCCCGACCGACGGTCAGATGCCCTCGCCCGAGGAGATGGCGGAGATCGTCCGCAAGCTGGAGATCTTCCACGACGAACTGGAGGCCGCCGGGGCCTGGGTCTTCGCCGGTGGACTGCACGGGCCGGAGACGGCGACCGTGCTGCGTCCCAAGGACGGTGACGTGCTGATCACCGACGGGCCGTACGCCGAGGGCAAGGAGTATCTGGGCGGGCTCTGCCTGATCAAGGCGGCCGACCTGGACGCGGCGCTGGAGTGGGGGAAGCGGGCGACCTGGGCCACCACGCTGCCCGTCGAGGTGCGCCCCTTCATGAACACGGCCGAGGACTGATGCCGTTCGACACCGACATCGAGGCCGTGTTCCGTGCCGAGTACGGGCGAGCGGTCTCGGTCCTGGTGCGCTTCCTCGGCGACATCGACCTCGCCGAGGAAGCGGTCCAGGACGCCTTCACCACGGCCGTGCGGAAGTGGCCGGAGACCGGTGTGCCGCCGAGCCCGGCCGGGTGGATCATCACGACCGCCCGCAACCGCGCGATCGACCGGCTGCGCCGCGAGTCCTCGCGGGAGGCCCGCCACACCGAGGCCGCCCAGCTGTACGCGTCCGACGCGCCCGCCGAGGAGGGACCCGTGCGCGACGACCAACTCCGTCTGATCTTCACCTGCTGCCACCCCGCGCTCGCCACCCAGGCACAGGTCGCGCTCACGCTGCGGCTGCTCGGCGGGCTCACCACCGCCCGGATCGCCCACGCCTTCCTGGTGCCGGAGCCGACGATGGCCCAGCGCCTCGTCCGCGCCAAGGCGAAGATCCGCGACGCGCGGATCCCGTACCGCGTGCCCCGCGACGCCGACCTCCCCGACCGGCTGGAGGGCGTCCTGGCCGTCGTCTACCTCATCTTCAACGAGGGCTACACCGGCTCGCCCGAACTGTGCGCCGAGGCCCTGCGCCTCGGCTGCCTCCTGTCCGAGCTGATGCCGGACGAGCCCGAGGTCGCCGGCCTGCTCGCGCTGATGCTGCTCATCGAGTCGCGCCGGGCCGCCCGGGAGGGCGCGGACGGTGAGCTGGTGCCGCTGCCCGAGCAGGACCGCGACCGGTGGGACGGCGAGCTGATCGCCGACGGCCAGTCACTCGTCCGGCGGTGCCTGCGGCTGAACAACCCAGGGCCGTACCAGATCCAGGCCGCGATCAACGCCGTGCACAGCGACGCACCGACCGCGGACGCGACGGACTGGGGACAGATCCTCCAGCTGTACGACCAGTTGACGGCCGTCGCCCCGAGTCCGGTCGTCGCCCTGAACCGGGCCGTCGCCGTCGCCGAGGTCGACGGTCCGCGCAAGGCCCTCGACCTCGTGGACGCGCTGGACCTGGACGGTTACCACGTGCTGCACGCCGTGCGCGCCGATCTGCTGCGCCGGCTGGGGCGCGACACCGAGGCCGTCCAGGCGTACGAGGCGGCCATCGCCCGCACCGGGAGCGCGGCGGAACGCGGCTACCTTGAACGCCGCCGCCGGGAACTCGTCCGCATGTGACAGCCGCGAGGCGGAAGGTGACCATGGCCGCACCGGAATTTTTCCCGGTGCAAGAATGGTTGCTATATACACCTGACCGTCCAGAACCCCCACGCACCAGCAGCGAGGCACCGTGAACCAGTCCAGCCCCGAGCAGCCCGCCGACATCGTGGCCCGGCTGCGCGCCACCTTCCGCACCGGCCGCACCAAGCCCGTCGAGTGGCGCACCGCCCAACTGCGCCGCCTGCGCGAGATGCTCACGGAGCACGGCGACGACCTCGCCGCCGCCCTCCACGCCGACCTGGGCAAGAGCGCCAACGAGGCCCAGCGCACCGAGATCGGCTTCACGATCCGCGAGATCGACCACACCCTCGATCACCTCGAGGAGTGGCTGCGCCCCGAGTCCGCGCCCGTCCCGGCCCACGTCGGCGCCGACGCGACCGCCTGGACGCAGTACGACCCGCTCGGCGTCGTCCTCGTGATCGCCCCCTGGAACTACCCGGTCCAGCTCCTGCTCACCCCGGTCGTCGGCGCGCTCGCCTCCGGTGACGCGGTGGTCGTCAAGCCCAGCGAGATGGCCCCGGCCACCTCCGCCGCCATCGCCCGGCTGCTGCCCGCCTACCTCGACACCGACGCGGTCGCCGTCGTGGAAGGCGGTGTTCCCGAGACCACGGCCCTGCTCGCCGAGCACTTCGACCACATCTTCTACACCGGCAACGGCGCCGTCGGCCGCATCGTCCTGCGCGCCGCCGCCGAGCACTTGACCCCGGTCGCCCTCGAACTCGGCGGCAAATCCCCGGCGTTCGTCGACCGCGACGCCGATCTCGCCGTCGTCGCCGACCGGTTGGCGCGCGGCAAGTTCCTCAACGCCGGCCAGACCTGTGTCGCCCCCGACTACGTCCTGACCGACCCGGAGACCGCCGCCGCGCTCGAACCCCTGCTGGCGAGCGCCGTCGAGAAGGCCTACGGCGCCGACCCGCAGACCTCCGGCGAGTACGGCCGGATCGTCAACGAGCGGCACTTCGACCGGCTCGCCGGACTGCTCGACTCAGGCCGGGTCGTCGTCGGCGGACGCAGCGACCGCGGTGACAAGTACATCGCGCCGACCGTCCTCGCCGACGTGGACCCGAAGGCACCCGTCATGGCGGAGGAGATCTTCGGCCCGATCCTGCCGATCGTCACCGTCCCCGGCCTCGACGCGGCGATCGACTTCATCAACGACCGTGACAAGCCCCTCGCCCTGTACGTCTTCACGGACTCGGACGACACCCGCGCCCGGATCGCCGCCGAGACCTCCTCCGGTGCCGTCGGCTACGGCCTCCCGCTCGCCCACCTCACCGTCTCCGACCTGCCCTTCGGCGGCGTGGGGGAGAGCGGCATGGGCAACTATCACGGCCGCTACTCCATCGAGACGTTCAGCCACCGCAAGGCGCTGCTGGAGAAGCCGCTGGTCTGAGGTATGTATCACCAGCTGCTTATATAAGTGGCTGGTGATACATTGGTGCTCATGCACGCCTTCGATGTGCTCGGAGACCCCGTGCGCCGCCGCATCCTGGAACTGCTCGCCGAGGGCGAGCAGTCCGCCGGCACGGTCAGCGATGTCGTCCGGCGGGAGTTCGGGATAACGCAGCCCGCGGTCTCCCAGCATCTGAAGGTGCTGCGGGAGAACGGTTTCGCGACGGTACGGCCGGACGGCACCCGGCGCCTGTACGCGGTCGACTCCGAGCCGCTGCGGGACATCGACGCCTGGCTCGACCGGTTCCGCCGCTACTGGACCCCTCATCTGGACGCCCTGGCCACCGAGTTGGCCCGGGGCAGGCGCGAGCGCCGGCTCCGCGAGGCCGACGACGACAGCCCCGACGAGTCGAGGAGCACCCCATGATCGACGTCACCCACCAGGTCAACTCCGTGAGCCGCCGGGTCGGCCGACGCGACTTCAAGGCCGGCGAGGCCCGCGTGGTGACCCTCGCCCGGTCCTACGACTCCCCGCCCGACGACGTCTGGGACGCCTGCACCAACCCCGAGCGCATCCCGCGCTGGTTCCTGCCGGTCACCGGCGAACTGCGGCTGGGCGGGCGATACCAGTTGCAGGGCAACGCGGGCGGCACCGTCGAGCGCTGCGACCCGCCCAAGAGCTTCTTCGCGACCTGGGAGTTCGGCGGCGAAGTGAGCTGGATCGAGCTCCGGTTGACGCCCGAGGGCGACGGCACGCGCTTCGAGTTGGAGCACATCGCCCATGTCGACGACACGAAGTGGGCCGAGTTCGGGCCAGGCGCGGTGGGCGTCGGCTGGGACTCGATCCTGCTCGGGCTCGACGGCGATCTGTCGGGCACCCCTGCCGTGAAGCCCGAGGACGCCATGGCCTGGCTGGCGTCCGAGGAGGGCCGCCGCTTCGTCACGGCGAGCAGCGAGGCGTGGTGCGCGGCGAACGTGGCGAGCGGCGAGGACGCGACGGTGGCCCGCGAGTGCGCCGACCGGACCACCGCCGCCTATACGGGGACGGGGAGTTGAGAGCCGTAGCGACCGAAACGCTGACCCGGGACTGATCACCGTTGTAGCGTGCGCGCTGGATGCCACGGTGATCGGAGCCAGGGATGAGTGTCGGCGGCGAGACGGTGTTGGTGACCGGTGGCAGCGGATTCGTCGGCAGCCATCTGGTCCGGCAGTTGCTGGAGCGCGGCTACCGGGTGCACACCACCGTGCGGTCCCTTAGCAACGAGGCGAAGGTCGCGCCGCTGCGGGCCATGGGGGAGCAATTCCCGGGCGCGCTGGGGCTGTTCGAGGCCGATCTGCTGGCGGAGGGTTCCTTCGACGCGGCGATGGAGGGCTGCCGGGTCGTCTTCCACGTGGCCTCGCCGTTCCTGATGCCGGAGAAGATCAAGGACGGCCAGAAGGACGTCGTCGACCCCGCGCTCACCGGCACCCGGAACGTCCTCGCCGGCATCGAACGCACGCCCACCGTCGAGAAGTTGGTGTTCACCTCGACGGTCGGCGCGATCTTCGGCGACTACGTCGACGTACTCGCGATGAAGGACGAGACCCTCTCCGAGGACTACTTCAACACCACCAGCACCGTCGAGAACAACCCCTACCACTACGCCAAGACGGTCGCCGAACGCGCCGCCTGGGACGCGGAACAGACGCAGACCCGCTGGCGCATGGTCGCCGTCAACCCCGGCCTGATCCTGGGCCCTTCACTCACCCCGGCCTCCGACTCCGGCAGCCTGTTCCTCCTCGACGAGCTGTTCAAGGGCTACTTCTTCTACGGGGCACCCGACTTCAGCTTCACCGTCGCCGACGTGCGGGACGTCGCGGGCGCGCACATCGCGGCGGCGGAGAACCCCGACGCGCACGGCCGTTACATCGTCGCCGCGGACCGGATGGCGTCCTTCCTCGACATGTCACGCGCCCTGCGACAGCGCCTCCCGCGCGACTACCGGCTGCCCCGGCACGGTCTCCCGCACTGGCCGGTGCGTGTCCTCGGCCCGGCGTTCGGGCTCACCCAGGACTACATCCGCAAGCACCTCGGGATCAGGTTCGCCGTCGACAACCGGCGCGGCGTGAAGGAACTCGGCATCGACTACCGGCCGTTGGAGGAGACTCTCCTCGATCACCACCTGGCCTGGCGGCAGTTGAGGAAATCGCGCTGACCGGGTCACGTCCTTTGGCGTTCACTCCGCCGACGGGCCGCCCCTCTTGACTGGTTCAGACCAGAGGCGCTTGGGTGTGGCCCGATCACCTTTCCTGTGTCATGAGCCTGACCACACTCGAACCGAAGGGCACCCATGCGAACCCCCCACGCCCTGCTAGCCGTCGCCGCCGCGCTGTCGGCGGCGATCGTCGCCCCACCGGCCGGAGCCGCCGACGCGGTCCCCGCCCCCGGCATCTACTACGTGCAGAGCGCCACGACCGGGCTCGACGCGGCCGACAAGGGGGGAGCGGTGGAGCAGCGCAACCCCAAGGGCAACGAGGACCACCAGCAGTGGAGCCTCCGGCCGAGCGGATCGTCGTACGTCCTGGAGAGCACCGACACGGCCGGCAGCTGTCTGGGCCGCTCGGGCAGCCAGGCCAGGACCGTCGCCTGCACGAGCGCCGACGCGGCCTGGCAGATCACCCCGCTTGGCGGCGACCAGTACACGCTCAAAGTCCCGGGCGCGGAAAGCTACTTGACCGTGGCCGCCAAGCCCTCCGGCGCCAACTACCCGGCCCAGCTGGCCATCGGCTCCGCCGGCGGACTCGCCTCCTGGTACCTCACGCCGATCACCTCACCCACCAGGCCGATGCCCGCCCAGGACCAACGCACCCTGGACCAGGTCACGTTCCTCACCGCGCACAACGCCTACGCCAACGGGGTCGACGGCGGATTCGCCCCGCCCTTCGTGAACTTCTTCCCGAACCAGTCACGCGGCATCAACCAGCAACTCTCCGACGGCGTACGGGGGTTCATGCTGGACATCCACCAGACCCCCGACGGCGCGATCCTCTGCCACGACAGCTGCACCCTGGTCAGCAGCCCGGTCGCCCTGAACGTCGACCTCCAGCGCATGGTCGACTTCCTCAAGACGCACCCCGACCAGTTCGTCACCGTCTTCCTGGAGGACTACGTCGACCCGGGCGTCCTGCGCAGCGAACTCGCCCGCGTCAACGGCCTGTACGACGTGCTGTACCGCCCCGACCAGACCGGCGTACGGCAGAACGGCTGGCCGAAGATGGCCGACCTCATCGCCGCCAACCACCGCCTGCTGATCTTCACCGACCACAGCCGCGCCTCCGACGAGTCCGCCGGACTGACCCGGGACAGCTTCGGCGTGATGTACCAGCGCGACTGGACCGTCGAGAACTACTGGTCCATGGGCTCCGGCGCGAGCTCCTCCGACTGGTCCTGTTACAGCCGCTGGTACGGCAGCGACCTCAACGTCCCGCTGACCCAGACCTATTCGGGGTTCCGCCCGCTGTTCGTCATGAACCACTTCCGTGACGCCACGATCGCCGGCACGGCACAGACCGACAACACCAAGGTCCTCGACCGGGCCCAGCGGTTCTGCCAGCCGGCCGCCCGCAAGAAGCCCAACTTCCTCGCCGTGGACCGCTATGACCTCGGTGACCCGACCTCCGCGGTCAACTCCCTGAACGGCTACACGTATCCGTAAAGTGCGGTCGGCCCTTCGGCGGACGTGTGCGAAACTCCGCTGATGACCTCTGAGAAGATCACCGCGGCCGCCGCGGGCACCTGGAAACTCGGCGACCTGTCCGTCAACCGCATCGGCTTCGGCGCGATGCGGCTGACGGGCAGCGCCGCCTTCCACCACGGAACGCCGAGCGACCGCGACCGCTCGATCGCCGTGCTGCGCAGGGCGGTCGAGCTGGGTGTGAACCACATCGACACGGCCGCCTTCTACTTCTCGTCCCTGCGGTCCGCCAACGAACTCATCAACACCGCACTCGCCCCCTACGCCGACGACCTCGTGATCGCCACGAAGGTCGGCCCCTTCCGCAACTACTCGGGGGAGTGGGGCACTTCGGCCCGCCCCGACGACCTGCGCGGCCATGTCGAGGAGAACCTGCGGCAGTTGGGGCGCGACCACCTGGACGTGGTCTACCTCCGCCGGATGCGGCAGGACTCGATCGCCGAGCACTTCGGCGCGCTCGCCGAACTCCGCGAGGAGGGACTGGTCCGGCACCTCGCGATCTCCGACGTCGAGCCCAGGCATCTCGCCGAGGCGCAGGAGATCGCCCCGGTGGTGAGTGTGCAGAACCGGTTCGGGCTCGACTCGTCCAGCCCCGAGGCCGACGACATGCTGCGGATCTGCGGGGAACAGGGCATCGCCTTCGTGCCGTTCTTCGCCATCGCGGGCGAGGCCGGCTCGCAGGGCGCCACCACCGCCCACGACGACGAGGTGCTGGCCATCGCGGGTGCCCACGAGGTCAGCCCCGCCCAGATCCGGCTCGCCTGGTCCCTCGCGCAGGGCCCGCACGTCCTCGCCATCCCCGGCACGGGCAACCCCGACCACCTCACCGAGAACGTGGCGACGGGGGCGATCCGGCTGACCGAGGACGAGTTGACCCGGCTCAACGAGCTGCACCGGAAGGCAGGTTGACGGTCGGCCGGGCTCACACCACCCAGGTTCCGTCCCGCATCAGATGGCGCTGGGGCAGCTCGCGCACCTCGTGCCACGCCTGGACGCCGAGCGGCCGCACCCGGAAGAAGGCGTAGGGCGCACGGTCCTCGCGGGGATCCCAGTCGTACTTCGCGTGGAAGGCGTCGGCAGCGGCGGCCGGGACATCCTGGGCGGTGAAGGCCGTCGCCTCGCCGTCGATGAGTACGACGTCCCGGGTGTCGGCGAACGCGAGCCGAGTCCGCCGCCCGGCGCTGAGATTTCGGCCCGTGGGGTTCGTGGCCCGGGTGGACAGCCATACGGCCTGCCCGTCCCAGGCGAACCACAGCGGCACCAGACAGGGCAGCCCGTGTGCGTCCGCCGAGGCCACCCAGATGTCCAACTCCCGTTCCAGCCGGGCCAGTACGTCACGCCTGCGCTCTTCGGGGCCGCGGGGCGGCACGGTGATCGTCATGCCCGGGACGCTACCGGCGCCGCCCGCGCGGCACCTCGGGCCAGGGGCGTAGGACCTTGGCCCGAGGGCGGTCGGGCGTCAGCCCGGCTGCTTGTGCAGGAGTCGTGCGTCAGCCCGGCTGTTGGTGCAGGAACGGCACCGTGCTCGCCCAGGCGCGGGTGGCGGAGTCGGCGTCGTACACCGGGCGGCCGTCGTTGAAGAAGGCGTGGTTCGCCGGGTAGAGGCGCGGGTCCGGGGAAGGTGACGTTCTGGTGGGCCGGGGCTTCGGTCGACTTCGGCAGCTCGGCGGACATGGCGCTCAACTCCCGTACGGAGGTGCTCGGTTGGGGGTGGCGTCGTCGGGGCGGGGCCCGACGTGATCTCCAGCCTGGCACGGGCGGGTCCGGAGGGCGCCCCGGTCCCTCATTCCGTCTGGTCACTCCCTCTGGCGGACACGGATCGGCGCCGGGTTCAGTGCCGGGTCGGTTTCCTGCCCTGTGCGGACCACCCGTCCGGCGGCCACCTTCTGCAGCAGCCCGTACGCCAGCACCGGCAACAGGATGTGCGGGCGGTCGGGCAGGGTCGTCGTGATCAGCACCGCGCTCGCACTGCTGTTGTTCATCCCGCAGGCCAGCGTCACCGATGCACCCGCCCGGGCGTCGAGGCGAAGCGCCCGCGAGGCCACCCGGCCCAGCGTGAAGGACAGCCCGCACACCGTCGCGGCGACACCGAGCGCCGCCAGCAGGAGGACCGGGCGCGGATGGCGCAGGAAGGGGCCGAGCACCCCGCTCGCGTTGACGTACGTCAGCAGCAGCGAACCCGGGAGCGCCGCGGGCACGGCCACGCCGATGAGTCCGTCCCGTGCGCGTCGGGGCAGCACCAGCCGGCACAGGATGCCCGCCGCGCAGGGCAGCACGACCGAGGTGAGGGCGAACGCGTCCCCGGCCGACCGGGCGGCCACGGCGAGTCTGCCCGCGTAGTCGCCCTGGAGCAGCGGGCACAGGACGGCCAGGGTGAGCGGGACGGTGAGCGGGCTGACCAGGGTGGAGGCGAGCACCAGGCCGACGGCCGTGGGCTGGTCGCCGTCCCCCTTCGCGGTCCACACCGTCGCCCCGGCGGCCACCGGCATGGCGACGACGAGGATCATCGCGGTGATCATGCCGCTGCCGCCGTCCTGGTCCGGCGACAGCCGCAGGGCGAGGGCCACCCCGGGGACGATCAGCAGCGGCACCAGGAGGTGCAGCGCGAGGCCCGCGAGCAGGGCGGCGGGGCGCCGTAGAAGCAACCGCAGTTCACGCAGCGGGACCTGGAGACCGGCGCCGAACAGGACCAGGGCGAGGAGCAACTGGGGTGTCCGCAGGGGCAGTTCGGCGATGCCCGTCGCATGCGGGTGCCGGAGCCACAGGCCGGGGCCGGGCAGCACCGCCGCGGCGAGGTACGTCACGGCGACGGCCCGGCCCAGGTGGCGGCGGAGCAGGGCGAGCAGACGGGGTGCGGAGGGAATCCCGGCGGGGATCCTGGATGAGTGGGGACACATCGTGGCGCTCTTCCGTCGTAGGGCCTGGGCGGAGACGGAGCGCCGGTATCGCGTGGAAACCCGTCGACACGCGCGGGGGGACGAGTGTGCGCAGCCCTGCGGTCATCGTCGACGGTCCCTTCCATAATGGGCGGGCGAAAATGGGCACTCGGGCGCGGTGACGAGACGGCACCCGAGTGACTACAATTCTGTAGACGGTCTACCGAACTGTAGACGAAGACGGGGTGAGGATCGTTCCCATGGCCGACGCGAAGGACGAACGCCGACCGGCGGGTGAGCTGGAGGCCACCGTCATGGCCGCGCTCTGGGCCGCCGGCGACCCGCAGACCGCCGGGGAGGTGCAGCTGAGCCTCGACACGGGCCTGGCCCGCACCACGGTGACGACGATCCTGACCCGACTGCACGGCAAGGGCGTCGTGGAGCGGCGGCGGCAGGGTCGGGGGTACGCCTACTTTCCGGTGCAGGACGCGCAGGGGCTCACGGCCCGTCGTATGCACACGGAGCTCGACCGGGACGGCGACCGGCAGACGGTGCTCGCCCGCTTCGTCGCTCAGCTCAGCCCGGACGACGAGCGGGTGCTGCGGGACCTTCTGGAATCCGGGGAGGCGTGAAGGCCGGCGATCGTGAAGACCGGCGGCTGGTGAAGTCCGGTGGGCCGTAGGAGCGGGTGAGCGGTGGAATTCGCTCCGCCGCCCCGTGTGCCCGCCCGGCCGCCCGTGACTCTCGGGGACTTTTCAAAGTCCTGCCCGCCGCGGCCTCGCGGAAGCGGACTGGCGCGCAGGACGTTTTACGTATAACCTCACCCGTCAATCCCATCGACCGGAACCGCACGGAGACCCCCCGATGAGCCGCATCGCCCTGGTCACCCTCGTCGTCGACGACTACGACGAGGCGATCCGCTTCTACACCGAAGCCCTCGGCTTCCGCCTCGTCGAGGACGCGCCCCGTCCGGACGGCTCCCGCTGGGTCGTCGTGACGCCGCCCGGTGTGGACGGTTCCGGGTCCGGGCTGCTGCTCGCCCGTGCCAAGGGTGAGGACCAGGGTGCCCGGGTCGGTGACCAGACGGGCGGGCGGGTCGGCTTCTTCCTGCACACCGACGACTTCGCCCGCGACCACGCCCGCATGCTCGCCGCGGGCGTGACCTTCCTGGAGGAGCCGCGGCACGAGCCGTACGGTTCCGTCGCCGTCTTCCAGGACCTGTACGGAAACCGCTGGGACCTGCTCCAGCCCGCCGCCTGACTCCCGTACCGCCGCCTGTCTCGCCCCGCTCGCCGAACGACCACCGAGGAACGACCGCACATGTCATCTACGCGCATAGACACCGACACCCTCCGCCGGCTCCCCAAGGCCGTGCTGCACGACCACCTCGACGGCGGCCTGCGCCCCGCCACCGTGGTGGAACTCGCGGAGGCGGTCGGGCACACCCTGCCCACCACCGACCCGGACGAGCTGGCCGCCTGGTACTTCGACGCCGCCAACTCCGGTGACCTGGTGCGCTACATCGCCACCTTCGAGCACACCCTCGCCGTGATGCAGAACCGCGAGGGCCTGCTGCGCACCGCCGAGGAGTACGTCCTCGACCTCGCCGCCGACGGCGTCGTCTACGGAGAGGTGCGCTACGCCCCCGAGCTGAACACCAACGGCGAACTCACGCTCGCCGAGGTCGTCGAGACCGTCCAGGAGGGGCTCGCCGCCGGTATGGCCAAGGCCGCCGCGGCCGGAACGCCGGTCCAGGTGCGGACGTTGCTGTGCGGGATGCGGATGTTCGACCGGGTCGGCGAGGCCGCCGACCTCGCGGTGGCCTTCCGGGACGCCGGTGTCGTCGGCTTCGACATCGCCGGCGCCGAGGACGGCTTCCCGCCCGCCGACCACCTCGCCGCCTTCGAGCACCTGCGCCGCGAGAGCGTCCCGTTCACCATCCACGCCGGTGAGGCGCACGGCCTGCCCAGCATCCACCAGGCCCTCCAGGTGTGCGGTGCCCAGCGCATCGGCCACGGCGTCCGCATCACCGAGGACATCGTCGACGGCAAGCTCGGCCGCCTGGCCGGCTGGGTCCGTGACCGTCGTATCGCCCTGGAGATGTGCCCGACCTCCAACCTCCAGACGGGCGCGGCTACTTCGATCGCCGAGCACCCCATCACCGCCCTGAAGGACCTCGGCTTCCGCGTAACCCTGAACACCGACAACCGACTGGTGTCCGGTACGACGATGACGCGCGAGATGTCCCTCCTGGCCGAGGAGGCGGGCTGGACGGTCGAGGACCTGCGCACGGTCACGGTGAACGCCCTGAAGAGCGCGTTCATCCCGTACGACGAGCGCAAGGCCCTCATCGAGGACGTCGTCCTGCCGGGTTACGCCTCCGCGCTCTGAAGCAGCCCCCGCACGTACTGGGCCTGTCCGACGTGCTCCAGATCGTCGGACAGGACGCTGACCAGCCGTACGCCCAACGTGACCGGCGGGTCCCAGCGCTCGTCCACGATCCGCTCGTAGTCCTCCGGGACCAGCCCGCGCAGATACGCGAGCGTCTGGTCGTGGACGGCGTCGTAGTACCCGGTCAGCTGCCCGGCCGACTCGACCCGCACCTTGCCGACCTTCGCGGAGGTGTGACCGTAACCGGTGTCCTTCGCCGGCAGGTCGAGCCCGAAGCGCTTCTCCCAGCCCTGGGTCAGCCACACCTGGTCGATGCCCGCGGCGTCGGCGACGTGGTCGTCCTGGACGCGGGTGAGATGCCAGACCAGCCAGGCGATCGAGTTGGCGTCGGGGCCCAGGCGGGCGTGCAGTTGGTCAGGGGTGAGGCCGTCGAGGGCGGCATGGACTTCTTCCTGGACGCGGCCGTACGCGTCGATGAGGATGTCGTTGGCATGCATACGACCACCATCGCGCATCCCCGTGCGTCATGCGGCCGGAGCACCGGTTTCCAGGAGCGTCATCAGGGCTCGGGCCGCCGGACTGGTGGCCTGCGGGGGCGGGAGCAGGGCCACCGTCTCGTAGACCTCCTCGCCGGGGCCCTTCAGGGGGAGTGCGGTGAGGGCCTCGCGCTTGTGGCGGAAATGCTGGGGGACCACGGCGATACCGAGGTTCTCGTCGACCAGGTCGAGGAGGCTGTGCACGTCGTTGACCTCCAGCGCGACGGTCCGCCGTACGCCCGCGGTGGCGAAGACCGCGTCCGTGGTGCGGCGCGAGGCCCAGTCCGGGTGGAAGTCGACGAAGACCTCGCCGCCGAGGTCGTCCGCGGTGACCGCCGCGCCGGTCTCCGCGAGCCGGTGGCTGGGATGGCACAGCACGGTCATCGGCTCGCTGGTCAGCGATACGGAGCGGAGCTGGTCGGTGTCCGCCTGCGTGCGGTAGGCGAACGCCAGGTCGAGGCGCCCGGCCGCGACCTCCTCCGCCAGCGCGCCCGAACCGGCCTGGCGCAGCCGGATCTCGACATCGGGATGACGGCGCCGGAACGCGGCGAGCAGACCCGCCACATGCACCCCGGCGATGCACTGCTCGGTGCCCAGCGACAGCGTGCCGCGCAGCACGCCCTGCACCGCGGCCACCGCCTCGTGCGCCGAGCGGACCTGTGCCAGGATGCGTTCCGCCTCGCCGAGCAGCGCCCGCCCGGCCTCCGTGAGCGTGACCCGGCGCGTGGTGCGGACGAACAGCGGGGTCTGCAACTCCCGCTCCAGGGCGCGGATCGACGCCGACAGACCCGACTGGGAGACCATCAGCCGCTCGGCCGCGCGGGTGAAGTGGTGGTCCTCGGCTACGGCGATGAAATGCTGGAGATGACGCAGTTCCATGATTGAGAAGCGTAGCCGCTGAATTCCATCGGATTCTTCTGTTGGACCACTGCCCGCAGGTCGGACAGAGTGGACGACGGTTCCCTGGAACCGGTATCCCGTGTGCCAACCCCTCTGGAGTCGCGTTGTACACCGCACACCCCGACCGTTACGCGGACCTGCCCTACCGGCGCACCGGACGCAGCGGTCTGAAACTCCCCGCGATCTCGCTCGGCCTGTGGCACAACTTCGGGCCCGACCGCCCGGTCGACACCCAGCGCGCCATCCTGCGCCGCGCCTTCGACCTCGGCGTCACCCACTTCGACCTGGCGAACAACTACGGCCCGCCGCCCGGCGCCGCCGAGTCCGCCCTCGGCGAGGCGCTGAAGGCGGACTTCGGGCCATACCGCGACGAGCTGGTGATCTCCACCAAGGCCGGCTATCTGATGTGGCCCGGCCCCTACGGCGAGTGGGGTTCGCGCAAGTACGTGCTGTCCTCGCTGGACCAGAGCCTGAGCCGCATGGGCCTGGACTACGTCGACATCTTCTACTCGCACCGCCCCGACCCGGAGACTCCCCTGGAGGAGACGATGGGCGCCCTGCACTCCGCGGTCCAGCAGGGCAAGGCGCTCTACGTCGGCATCTCGAACTACTCGGCGGAGCAGACCCGGGAGGCCGCCCGCATCCTCGGCGAGCTGGGCACCCCGCTCCTCATCCACCAGCCGCGCTACTCGATGCTCGACCGCCGCCCCGAGGAAGAGGGCCTGCTCGACGCCCTCGACGAACTCCAGGTCGGGTCCATCGTCTTCTCCCCGCTGGAGCAGGGGCTGCTCAGCGCCCGCTATCTCGACGGCATCCCGGAGGGTTCGCGGGCGGCGAGCGACAGCCCGTTCCTGAACTCCGACGCCGTCACCGAGGACCTGGTGGGACAGCTGCGCGCGCTCGACGACATCGCCAAGGGGCGCGGTCAGACCCTCGCCCAGCTCGCCCTCGCCTGGGTGCTGCGCGGCGGCCGGGTGACCTCCGCGCTGGTCGGTGCGAGCAGCGCGCAGCAGATCGAGGACAGCGTCGCGGCCACCCGCAACCTGGACTTCGACGCCGACGAGCTGGCCCGCATCGACGCGATCCTCAAGCCGTAGGGCACGGCGTGGCCGTCAGGCCGTGAGCCGTTCGCTGACCTCCCAGAGACGGGCCGCCGCCTCCGGGTCCACGGCGCGGGACAGCACCCCAGGGGTGGTGTCCCCGCCGGCCCAGGCGGCCTCGTTCTCGGGGGCCACCAGCGGGCTGATGTCGACGTTCTCGCAGTAGACCCCGCCGAGACCGTCGAGCTGCGGGCTGGTCGCGCACCAGACGCTGGTGGCCGCGCCCTGCTGCACGGTCTTCATCTGGCGCTCGGGGTCACGGATCGGCTTGCCCTCTCCGTCGAGCGCACCCGCGGCCTGGAGCATCGCCGGGTCGATGTGCTTGACCAGGCCGGTGTCGACGATCAGGCCCGGGTGCACGGCGAACGCCCGGATGCCCTGCGCCTGCCCGCGCCGGTCCACCTCCACGGCGAACAGGGCGTTGGCCGTCTTCGACTGGCCGTAGGCGAGGAACGGCTCGTAGGTCCGGTGCTCGAAGTGCAGGTCGTCGAAGTCGACGCCGGCGAAGCGGATGCCCCGCGACGACAGCACCACGACCCGCGCGCCGTTCGCCGCGACCAGCGCCGGCCACAGCCGGGTGGTCAGCTGGAAGTGCCCGAGGTGGTTGGCGGCGAACTGCGCCTCATAGCCACGCGCGTCCCGCGCCAGCGGGGTCGCCATGATCCCGGCGTTGTTCACCAGAAGGTGCAGCGGACGCCCGGAGGCCAGGAACTTCTCCGCGAAGGCGTCGACGGACGCCGGGTCCAGCAGGTCCATGTGCTCGACCTCGGTCCCGGGGATGTCCTTGACGGCCGCCCGGGCCCGCTCCACGTCCCTCGCCGGTACGACGATCTGCGCGCCGGCGCCGTGCAGCACGCGGGCCGTCTCCAGGCCGATGCCGGAGTAGCCGCCGGTGACGATCGCGACCTTGCCGGTGAGGTCGATGCCCTTGATCACCTCCTCGGCGGTGGACGCGGCGTCGAAGCCGGAATTCAGGGGCTGCTGTGCGGTGCTGGTCATGTCTGCTCTCTCCTCATCAGCCTGTGCTGTTGAGACCACCGTAGGTCGACGGATCCGTACGATGAATACTTGAGAGTCCGCATAACTTGCGTGATAGTTCGAGCATGACCGTGGATCCCCTGTCCGACGCCCTCGCCGTCGCCGACGCCCGCAGCGTGTTCTCCGGCGGGTTCACGGCCGGCGGCGACTGGGCCATCCAGCTGCGCGGACGCGACCGGCTGAAGGTGAACGCCGTGGTGCGGGGCGGCTGTCTGCTGGTCCGGGACGGCGGTGAACCGCTGCCGCTGGCCGAGGGGGACGTCGTGATCTCCGACGGCGGCAAGCCGTACACGCTGTGCAGCCGGCCCGGCGTCGAACCGACCGACTCCGCGGACGTCGTCATGGACCCGGTGACCCGGATGGGCCGGCTCGGGCAGGGCGACGCGGTGGACGTCGCCTGCGTGTCCGGGCACATCGACCTGAGCCGGGACCGCGGCGACCTGCTGCGGCGGGCACTGCCGGAACTCGTGCACGTACGGGCCGACTCGCCCGAGGCCGATGTACTGCGGTGGCTCATCGGGCAGTTGGCGGCCGAGATGCGCACGCGCCGGGCCGGGGTCGAGTTCGTCTCGGCACAGCTCGCGCAGCTGATGTTCGTGCAGGTGCTGCGGGTCTGCCTGACCGACTCGGACGGCCTGCCGCCCGGCTGGCTGCGCGCCCTCGCCGACGAACGGCTCGCCCCCGCGCTGCGCCTGATGCACGGCGACCCGGCCCACCCCTGGCAGCTGGAGGAGCTGGCCCGGGCGGCCGCGATGTCCCGCACCACGTTCGCCGTTCGGTTCAAGGAGGCGGCCGGCGTGCCGCCCCTGACGTACCTGCTCAACTGGCGCATGAGTCTTGCCGCCCGGGCCCTGCGGCAGGACACCGCCCCGGTCGGCGCGCTCGCCCGTTCCGTCGGCTACACCTCCGAGAGCGCCTTCAGCAACGCCTTCAAACGGGCGGTCGGGGTGGCGCCGAGGCGATACCGCGAAGAGGCCCTGACTAGGAGCTGAGTCGTTCTTCGAGCCGCACGGTGACCTGGTCGCCCTCGCCTTTGCCGATGGCCTTTCGAAGATCGGCGTTCACGGGGAGTTTGTGGGTGCCGTCGCCGAGGGCCATGAAGGAACTGCGGAAAGGGCGTCCGTCGATAGTGCCGCGGACCTTCACCAGGCCGCGGGTGCCGAAGAATGCGACGGACCCGGGCCAGACGAGATAGGTCCAGCCGCCGTCGTTCGGGCTTTTGATCAATTCGGCGGTGAATTCCTCGTTCAACGGGGTGCCGGTGCTCATGATGCGTCCTCCGCTCGGGGTGGCCTGCCGTAGAAGAGACCATCCCGAGCGGGAGAACTCATCGCGGACGCCGGCCCTCAGGCCCCGGCGGGCACCCGGTCGAGGAAACCGAGCACGGAGCGGATACGACCGTCCCCGTCCAGCGTGATCACGTCGAACCCGGCGACGGGCGCCGAGCCGTCGGCCTCGCTCACCAACTCCCAAGCGAAACGCGCGGTGTTGTGATGTCCGTCGACGGCGCCCAGCGGACGGAAGGCGAACCCCGGGAACTGCTCGTGCGCCCCGGCGATCAGCCCCGCGATCTCCGTGTGTCCGGTGACTGCCGCCAGCGGGTCGGTGTACGTACCCTCGACGGACCAGGCGGCGGCGACGGCCTTCGCCAGCGCCTCCGGATCGCCCGCGTTCCAGGCCTCGAAGTAACGGGCGACGGCACTCTCGTATCGGTCGGTGTTCACGGACATGGTGAATCAGCCTCCAGCGAGGTCGTTCGTACTGGTCAGGGACCGGATCCCGATGTCTGCCGACCCGGTGACTCCACCCTGCCGGAGCGTGCGGGAAGCGTCGATTACCCCTCGGGTAATGACGGCGGGAGAACACCGCACAACGGGCTCCGATGTTTTTCGGCCAACGGAGGCTGTGAATATGCCAAGAGAGTGGCTAAAAAGTCGTGGTGACAGTGTTTCGGGAGTGAACATACTCGTCTGCTAGGGCATAACTTCACAACTGCCAGGGCATAACCGCACGAGGCAAATCCGCCGTCGTGCGCACCTTCTGAGCCACCCGAGCCGCCATCAGAGCCGCATGGAAAGCGAGGCCCGACCGGCAATCGAGACACGCGACGGGGGAGTGATCGTGCACGACGAATTCCTGTGCCATGTCACCGCGTACGGTACCTGCGACGGACAGCGCGTCGGGGTGCCTCTGGGAACCTACCGTGCGCCGACCCTGGCACTCGCCTTGTGGTGGTTACGGGACCGCGCGGTGTGGATGGCCGACCGGCTCGACCCGCAACCGGAGAACCCGCGCTTCCCCCGGGGTGCCCTGGTACCGGTTTCCGACACGGCCCCCGACGTACCCCGGGCGTTACGCACCTGGTCGCGTGACGTCGGCCAACAGGAGCAGGTCGCCTACGAGTTGGCGGCCGGGCGACTGGTGCAGATCGCCGTCAGCGACGAGACGACCGAGTACGAGCTGCTCGCCGAATCGGTCGACGCCCTCCGGATGCAGCGGACCGTTCCGGCACTGGTCGTCCCCGTCGCCTGACTCGTGTCGGCCATCGCGTGCCCCTGACCGCTGGCCGGGCGCACAGGTGAACGAATCGGTAGAATTCGGGTTATGTCAGAGCGGCCGAACGCGCCGACCGCGCCCGAACTCCTCCTGGAGACGGAATCGGGCTCCACGGTCATGACCCCGGGCCGCGACTACCACGTGGGCCGCGATCCGCTGAGCGACATCGTCATCGACGACGCCCGGGTCTCCTGGCACCACGCGGTCCTGCGGCCCGACGCCGGCCACTGGACGCTGGAGGACGAGCACAGCACGAACGGCACCTTCGCCGACGGCCGCCGCGTCCAGGCCCGGGACGTCGGCCCCGGCAGCGTGATCCGCTTCGGCAATCCGGCCGACGGCCCCCGCGTCGTCCTCGCCGACCGTCCCGCCCCGGCCCCGGAACGCCCCTCGGCCGTGTCCATGCCCGCCCTCACCGGCACCTTCCGGCAGCCCACCACCGTACGGCCGCTGCCCAGCCGTACCGTCCGCATCGGCCGGGCCGGCGACAACGACCTCGTCGTCGACGACCTGATCGTCTCCCGCCGCCACGCCGAACTGCGCGCCATGCCGGACGGGACGTACGAGATCGTCGACCTCGGCAGCCACAACGGCACCTACCTCAACGGCCAGCCCGTCGCCCGCGCCCCGATCGGGCCGGGGGACATCGTCGGCATCGGGCACTCCGCGTTCTGTCTCGTCGGCGACCAGTTGCAGGAGTACGTCGACACGGGCGAGGTCTCGCTCGACGTACAGGACCTCACCGTCGCTGTCGACCGGGGCCGCAAGGTGCTTCTCGACCAGGTGTCGTTCCCGGTCGGCGAGAAATGTCTGCTCGCCGTCGTCGGACCCAGCGGCGCGGGCAAGTCCACCCTGCTCAACGCGCTCACCGGCCAGCGCCCCGCCGACCGCGGCACCGTCCTCTACGACGGCCGCGACCTCTACCGCGACTACGCCGAACTGCGCCAGCGCATCGGCCTGGTCCCGCAGGACGACATCCTGCATGCCCAACTGACCGTGCACAGCGCCCTGTCCTACGCGGCCGAACTCCGCTTCCCCCAGGACACCGCCAAGGCCGAGCGGCGGGCCAGGGTCGACGAGGTCATCCGCGAACTCGGCCTCGAACAGCGCGCGGCGCAGCCCGTGCACAGCCTCTCCGGCGGCCAGCGCAAGCGTGTCAGCGTGGCCCTGGAACTGCTGACCAAGCCCTCGCTGCTCTTCCTCGACGAGCCGACCTCAGGACTCGACCCGGGCATGGACCGCTCGGTGATGCACATGCTGCGCGGCCTCGCCGACGACGGCCGTACCGTCATCGTCGTCACCCACAGCGTCCTCAGCCTCGACGTCTGCGACCGGCTCCTGGTGCTCGCGCCCGGCGGCAAGGTCGCCTACTACGGGCCGCCCGACGACGCCCTCACCTTCTTCGGCTTCGAGCACTGGCCGGAGGCCTTCGAGGCGTTCGAACGGGATCAAGACCGGGACTGGGCAGGGGAGTTCAGGGGCTCGCCCTTCCAACGCCAGTACATCGCCAACTCGACCGCGCAGCCCCACCTGCTCGGCTCCGCCCCGGTCGCCGTGGCACCACCACCCCGGCCCCGCAGCCGTAGCGCACAACTCGGCACCCTGGTCCGCCGTTACACCGCGGCCCTCGCCGCCGACCGGACCTTCCTCGTCATCATGATCGCGTTGCCGTTCGTCATGGGCGCGATGGCCCGCGCCCTCGCCGGGAGCGAACTGACCCGGGAGACGGCGATGAACGCGCTGCTCATCCTGTGTGTCGGCGGTGTGCTCACCGGCGCGGCCAACGCCGTGCGCGAACTCGTCAAGGAACGCGCGATCTACCGGCGCGAGAGAGCCGTCGGCCTGTCCAGATCGGCGTATCTGCTCTCCAAGGTCGTCGTCCTGGGCGCGATCACCGTGGCGCAGGCCGTGGTGCTCACGCTGGTCGGACTGTTCGGCGTCGACCTCAACGCGCCCGGAGGCAAAGGGGTGTTGATGCCGCCCCTGATCGAAATCACGGTGGCCGTCGCCCTGTTGGCCTTCACCGCGATGATGCTCGGGCTGCTGGTCTCCGCGACGGTGCGCAAGGAGGAGGTGACGATGCCGCTGCTCGTGCTGCTCGCCATCGTCCAAGTGGTGTTCTGCGGCGCCCTGTTGAAGCTGAACGGCGTACCCGGCCTGGAACAGCTGTCCTGGCTCGTTCCCTCCCGGTGGGCGCTCGGCGGGATGGCCGGCACCATCGGGCTGGCCCGGATCGTGCCGGGCGAGCTGACCGGCGATCCGATGTTCCGGCACTCGGCCGGGGTGTGGCTGCTCAACATGGGCATGCTGGTCGTGCTGTCGGTGCTCTTCGGCTTCCTCGTGTCCCGGCTGCTGCGGCGGCACGAACCCGCCGTGATGCGGAAGTAGGGGCCGCCGAGATGACGACCCCGAGCCCCGGCTTCCGGCCCACGCATGTCGTCCCCGAGCACGGGATGCCCGCCTGGGAGGCCCCGGACCCCGCCCGCCCCACCGTCCCGCTCGACGCGCTGCTCCCGGTCCAGCTCCTCGAACGCCGCGGCGACTGGGCCCACGCCCTGTGCTCCAACGGCTGGTCCGCGTGGGTCGACGGCCGCCACCTGATCTCCGTCTCCCAGGACCCGCCGGCGGCCGGCGGCCCCCTCACCCGCACCGCCGACCCACGCCCCCTGCTCGCCCGCGCCGAACAGGCACTCGCCCGCTACCGCAGCGCCGTCGAGGACCTCGCGGGCGGCGGCCTCGACGGCGCCACGTTCCAGGCCCGCACCAAGGGCCTGCGGATCGGCGTGGTCGTCGACGGCGAATCCGTCTGGCTCTACGACTCCGACCACGAACGCTGGGTCTACGGCGACGGCACCCGCCTCAGCACCTACGCCTCGGACGACGGACCCCACGCCGAACCGGCCGACCCCGGGCACGCCCCCACCCAGGTCGTGAGCCCCGATGGCCCGTGACGCGAGCCTCTTCTCCGGCCGCCCCTCCGAACTGATCGGGCAGCAGATCGCCGGCTACCGCATCGAGGACGAGATCGGCCGCGGCGGCATGGCCGTCGTCTACCGCGCCCACGACCTACGCCTCGACCGCACGGTCGCCCTCAAGCTCCTCGCCCCCGAACTCGCCCGCAACGACACCTTCCGCAAACGCTTCACCCACGAGTCCCGGGTCGCCGCCGCGATCGACCACCCGCACATCGTCCCCGTCTTCGAGGCGGGCGAGACGGACGGCGTCCTGTACATCGCGATGCGCTACGTCTCCGGCAGCGACCTGCGCCATCTCCTGGACCGGGAAGGCCCGTTGGCGCTCCCGACGGCGGCGCGCATCGCCACGCAGGTCGCGTCCGCGCTGGACGCGGCCCACGAACACGGGCTCGTCCACCGGGATGTGAAGCCCGGGAACATCCTCGTGGCCCGCGGGACCGACAGCGACCATCCCGAGCACGTGTACCTCACGGACTTCGGTCTGACGAAGAAGTCGCTGTCACTCACCGGGTTCACGACCGTGGGGCAGTTCGTCGGCACGCTCGACTATGTGGCTCCCGAGCAGATCTCGGGGCGGCCGGTCGATGGGCGGTGCGATGTGTACGGGCTGGCGTGCGTCGTCTACGAGACCCTTGCGGGGCGGCCGCCGTTTCGGCGGGACGACGACATGGCTCTGTTGTGGGCGCACCAGTACGACCTGCCTCCGGCGATCAGCGAGGTTCGGTCCGATCTGCCGGGGCATGTCGACGGGGTCTTCGCGAAGGCGTTGGCGAAGAATCCTGATGATCGGTACGAGTCCTGCCTCGCGTTTGTCACGGAGTTGCGCGGTGGTGAGTCCGGGCACGCGTCCACCGAAGTGGACCGGCGGGTGGCCCGGGGCAGCGACGAGCGGCCTCCTGCGCCGCCGGGGTGGGCGGAGCCGGTGTTCAGGGGGCGTGGCTGATGTGTTGTGGCTGCGGGTTCGTCGTGGCTGGTCGCGCCCACGCGGCAGAGCCGCAAATCGACACAGCCCCGCGCCCCTTCAGGGCGCGCTGTGGTTGGCGGCATCAGGTCTGACCCGCGCCGTTCAAAGGCACCCGCCGCGCCTCCAGCCTCCGTCGCGAGATCCGCCAGCCCGCCTCCACTCGCACCACCGTGTCCACATAGGTCACCGATCCGCACGAGCCGTCCGCCCTGATGCCCAGCGCCTTCGAGCGGGCCCGGATCTGCCCGTCCGGCAGTTCCTCCACCACCACGTTGGTGACGTGATGGGCGACAGGGTTCGCGGCGCCCAACGCGAGGGACGCTTCTGTGAGTTGGGTGAGGCCCGTGAGTGTGCCCTGGTCGAGGTCGGTGAGGTCGTACTCGACGTCCGGGGTGAACACTTCGGCGGTGCGGTCGAGTTGGCCCTCGTCGACCAGGTGGCCGTGCAGTTCGATCAACTCCCTGATGGCCAGGCGGTCTTCGAGAGGCAATGCCATGGGTGTCCTTCCCTCGGGTGGGCGCACCCTCTCATGGCCGGTGCTGGGGCTGCTTGGGAATTTCGACCTCGCCCCGTCGGTGGACCCGCCTTGCGAGGAGGGCGCCGAGGAAACCCGCGACCAGACCCCACAGCGCGGCCAGACCCACCGCCGACCACAACTCCGGCTTCAGGAACAGGTCTCCGGACAGGCCGCCGCCCACGTCTCCGATGCCCAGGAGGGAGAGGCCGTAGTGGGCGGAGACGCGTCCGACGAGGCAGATCATGAGGACCGCGACGGCGAAGGCGATCGCCAGGTGGACGGCGTGCTGCCGGGCGCGTACGCGGGCCGGGGAGCGGGCGGCCATCAGGAACGCGGCGGACAGGAGCAGGACCGCGTTCACGGCCAGGAGCCACCACACGCCGCTGTCGTGGGCGGCCAGTGAGCGCAGGTTCAGGGTGGAGACGTCCGGGGTGCGCAGGACGTCGTTCAGGAGGCGGGGGACGGGGAGGCCGAAGGGACCGTCCACCCGGCCGTTCCAGGTGGCGCCCAGGCCGATCGTGAGGGCCAGCCAGACCAGGTTCGGCATGCCCAGGAGGATCAGGGCGAAGGTCTGGGCGGCGTAGCCGCGTGTCGCCGCCACGACGAGAGCCAGGACGACGCCGAGTGCCACGTAGACGAGGAGCAGGGCCACCACGGCGAACGCGGCCGGGCGTACCGACGCGTGGAAGCGGAGGAGGCGGGCGGGGAGCGGGGCGCCGGGGGAGACCAGGAGAGCCAGCAGCAGTACCCCTGCCAGCCACAGCAGGCCGAACAGGACCGTCTGCGGCAGGTCCGCCTCGAAGCCGACCTCGGGGGACGCGCCGAGCAGGTCGCCGATGTCGCCGAGGGTTCCGGTGCCCAGGGAGACCGAGAACTTCTGGCGCGCGCCCAGGGCCAGTCCGATCAGGGCGAGCAGCCACAGGACGGCGATGCGGGCGGCCCAGCCGGCCAGTTCCGTCCCCGAGGCGACCGCGCGGTGCCGCAGGGGCCGTAGGAAACCCGCCGCGGTCATCAGGGCGCCGGTCAGGGTGACCGAGAGGGGGATGACGGTCAGGCCTGCCTTGGTGTCGGCCAGGTCGCCCGCGTTGCTGGTGAGTTTGACGGTGCCGCCCACGGCCGTCACCACCGTGGCCGTGACGACCCGGGGGAACGCGCCGTCCGGGAGGTCTGTCGCGCCCGCCGCCCACAGGCCCAGCGCGGACACCAGGCCCATGCCGAGCAGTCCGGCCAGCACCGTGCCGAGCGCCTGGATCCAGCCGTGGCGGGCTACTGCCTGGTCAGAGGGGGTTCGGGGGATCACACGGCCACGCTAAGCAGCGGCCGGGGAGCGCGCCCGCCGGGAGGGCCGTCCGCGTCGGCTTGCGAGGGGACCGGGACCGGAGCACACAATGGGTTCGTTGTGGATGAAGCGGCATGAATCATCTGAAATGCCGCCTGAGCCGCGTCGGGAAGAAGAGCTCGTGAGCGTCGAACCTCCGTCTTCAGGCCGCCCCACCGGACCGCCCTCCGGCCCGCTGTCGGGACCCTCCCAGCCGCCTTCGGGCCCGCCCTCGCAGCCCACGGGCGGCGGCGGTGCGGGAGCGCCGGAGCCGCACCGTCCCTGGTGGAAGTCGGTGCCGCGCGTCGCGATCCTCACGGCTGTCGTGGTGGCCGCCGTGGTTCTGGGCCTCGTCTTCACCCGCTCCGACGGCGGTTCGGGCAACACCGCGAGCAAGGGCGAGGTCTTTCTCCAGTCCGCGGCCAAGACCGGCCCGGACCCGTTCACGGAGTCCACCGCGACCGAGAGCTCCGCCCCGCCCGTCTCCGCCTCACCCACCGCCTCGGAACCGGTGAACGCGGTACGCGGCGTCGACGGCGGCGCCCCCGGCCTCTACGGCGGCACCCAGAACGTCTCCAGCTGTGACGTGGAGAAGCAGATCAAGGCCCTCCATGCGGCCCCCGCCAAGAACGCGGCGTTCGCGTCCGTCGTCGGCGTCCAGCCCGCCGGAGTCCCCGCCTACCTGCGCTCGCTCACCCCCGTACAACTGCGCATGGACACCCGTGTCACCAACCACGGCTACCGCGACGGCGCCGCCACCAGCTACCAGGCCGTCCTCCAGGCCGGCACCGCCGTCCTCGTCGACGGCCACGGCGTGCCCCGCGTCCGCTGCGCCTGCGGCAACCCGCTGTCGCCGCCCGTCGCCCAGCAGACCACCCCGAAGCGCACCGGCGACACCTGGTCCTCGTACCGCCCGCAGAACGTCGTCGTGGTCACCCCCGCACCCCAGATCATCAACATCTTCGTGATCTACGACCCCGACAACCACCACTGGTTCGGCCGCCACCACGGCGACACGGGCAAGCACGACCACAAGACCCCGGCTCCGGTGAACCCGGCCAGCCCCTCGGTGACCGTGTCCCCGCCGACCTCGCCGTCCTCCGACTCCCCGTCGCCGTGCGCCTCCGCGTCCTCCGGTACGCCGGGAACCCCGGGAACGCCCGGCACGTCCACCAGCCCGTGCCCGCCGACGTCGAGCGCGCCGTCCTCGCCGTCCTCCTCGTCGCCGAGCTCGGAGTCCCCGTCGAGTCCGGACTCCCCGTCCTCCGAGCCGCCGTCGACGGAGTCGTCGGCCGCCTCCTCCGCCTCCTCGGCCTCGTCCTCCCCACCCGAATCGCTGGCCTCCGACACGACCACGACCTCGTCGTCGAGCTTCAGCGCGCCGGTTTCGCCGGGGTCGATTTCATCGTCACTCTGATCGGGGGGACTGCCGGGCGTGGGGCTGGGTACGAGCACTGGTACGACAGCGACCGGCAGTGCCGCCTTCCGAGAGAGACACGCATGATCGACCACCGGGACGGGGTAGTGATACCGACTCGTTTCGACGTGCCCGTGGAACCGCTGCGGCGGGCGGCGCACTACACCGGCGAACCGGGCTGCATCTCCGCCGCCCGCCATTTCACCCACCAGTTCCTCGAACAGCTGAGAACCGAGTGGTGCGCCACGATCGACGACCAGTCCGACGGCGAACTGCTCCTGGTCGTCAGCGAGTTGGTCACCAACGCGGACCGGCACAGCAACGGCCCGTACATCCTGGAGCTGGAGGGCACGGACACCTCGGTGACGGTGTCCGTCTGCGACAGCAGTGTCGCCCTGCCCCGGCTGTTCGCCCGGGACCCCGAGCGCATCGGCCGCCACGGCCTGGAGATAGTCCACGCCCTGGCCGCGCAGGTGAGCGTCGAACGGGTACCGGTCGGCAAGCGGGTGCGCGCCGTGGTGTACCTGAGCGGCGAGGACCGCTAGGAGATCACGCCCCGGTCCGGGTGGCCGTGATCAGCTCGTGCAGGTACCGCTTGGTGACCCGGCCGCCGTGCCGCGTCTCCAGCAGCTCCCGCAGACAGGCCAGCAGGCCCTGGCTCGCGGGCTCGTCCATCGCCAGATGGCCCGAGTACGTGAGTACGACGTCGAGGTACTCGTCCGTCGTGTACGTGATCTCCTGCGCGCCGCGCCACACCGTGACGTCCTCGAAGTGCGCGGAGCCCGCGAACTCCCCGGTGTCCGTCGCCGTTTCGTCCTCGGTGGGACTCCGGAAGCCGGGCGGAGTGGCCGGGTCCCAGCGTTCGTAGCAGCGCTGCATCCGGTCGAAGAAGTCCTGGGTGCCGCCCGCCACATGGTGCGTGGTGACGACCGCGAGCTGTCCGCCGGGGCGCAGCGCGGACGCCGCCTTCGCGAGGAACCTCCCGGGATCGAACCAGTGGTACGCCGTCGCGATCGCCACCAGGTCGAACGGCTCGTCCGGCACCTCCCACACCTCGAAGTCCGCGACCTGCACGTCCACACGCGGGAACGCGCCCAGATTGCGCCGGGCCACCGCCGCGAGCGACGGCCCCAGTTCCACGGCGGTCAGCCGGCAGCCGAACTCGGCGAGCGGGACGGTGAGTTGACCGGTACCCGAGGCGATCTCCAGGACCCGGCTGTCCGGGCCGAGGTTCGCCGTGCGGGCCAGTTCGTCGACCAGGGGGCGGGGATACCGGGGGCGGGCCCGGTCGTAGCGCTCGGCCACCAAGTCGAACGTGTCGCGCAGCACCGTTCCGGCACCCTTTCGTATCGGCGATTCCCCCCAGGGCAGAATGCTGATCCCTTGCCCTCACGTCCAAGGCTTTTAGTCTGAGGGGGTGAGCAACCAAGCGCCGTACCAAGCCCGCGTGATTCCGCTGCGCCCGCACGAGCCGGCCCCTCACCTGCCGGAGCCACAGGTTCCCGCGCCCAAGGAACCCCTGTGGCGCGACCTGGTCGGTGACGTCCTGCGACGCGAACGCCTCGCCCAGGAGCGCACGTTGAAGGACGTGTCCGACGCCGCCCGGATCTCCATGCCGTATCTCTCGGAGGTGGAGCGGGGCCGCAAGGAGGCCTCCTCGGAGGTCCTCGCGGCCGCCGCCCACGCCCTCGGTCTCGACCTCGGCGACCTGCTGTCGCTGGCCCAGGACGAACTCGGCCAGCATCGCAACAGGCGTCAGGGCAGGGTCACTTCGCCGTACAACGGGCAGCTCAGTCTGGTCGCCGCCTGACTGCGCCGCTCAGAGCGGGCCAAGGCGTCGGCTGACCACCTCGTCGGCCAGGCCGTACGCCACGGCCTCGTGCGCGGTGAACACCTTGTCGCGGTCCATGTCGGCGCGCAGCGTGGCGATGTCGTGGTGGGTGTGCCTGGACAGCACCTCCTCCACCTGGGAGCGGATCCGCACCATCTCCTTCGCCTGGAGGGCGAGATCGGAGACCATGCCACGCTGACCGCCGGTCGCCGGCTGGCCGAGCAGCACGCGCGCGTGCTCCAGGACGAACCGCCGTCCGGGATCCCCGCCGGCCAGCAGCACGGCCGCCGTCGACGCGGCCTGACCGACGCAGAACGTCGAGATCGGGGCCTGCACGTACGTCATCGTGTCGTAGATCGCCATCAGTGAAGTGAACGATCCGCCGGGCGAGTTGATGTAGATCGCGATCTCGCTCTCCGGCGACGACGACTCCAGATGGAGGAGTTGCGCGATGACGACGTTGGCGACGCCGTCGTCGATGTCGGTGCCGAGGAAGATGATCCGCTCGGACAGCAGCCGGCTGAACACGTCGTAGGAACGCTCGCCGTTCGGGGTCCGCTCGACGACGTTCGGAATCGTGTACGTCCCCATGTCAGAGCCCCATCCGTCGCTTGGAGGCGGCCGGGCGTACGTCGTCCAGCGATGCGACGACCCGGTCCACCATGCCGTACTCCTTGGCCTGTTCGGCCGTGAACCAGCGGTCGCGGTCGCCGTCGCGGCGGATGGTCTCCTCGCTCTGGCCGGTGTGCTGGGCTGTGAGGTGTTCGATGGTCCGCTTCGTGTGGTCCAGGTTCTCCGCCTGGATCTCGATGTCGGCCGTGGTGCCGCCGATGCCCGCCGACGGCTGGTGCATCATGACCCGCGCGTGGGGGAGCGCGTAGCGCTTGCCGTGGGTGCCGACGCTGAGCAGGAACTGGCCCATGCTCGCCGCGAAGCCCATCGTCAGCGTCGAGACGTCGTTCGGGATCAGCTGCATCGTGTCGTAGATCGCGAGTCCCGCCGTCACCGAGCCGCCCGGGCTGTTGATGTACAGGCTGATGTCCGTGCGCGGGTCCTCCGCGGACAGGAGCAGCAACTGGGCGCAGACCCGGTTCGCGGAGACCTCGTCGACCTGCGTGCCGAGGAAGACGATCCGCTGCCCGAGGAGCTGGGCGGCGAGGTGGTCGTCGAAGCGGGAGGACGGGGTGTCGCCCTCCTCGGCGCGTGGCATGAGGGCCGGCGCGAATCCGGCCGTGAGTGGAGACATGGGCACTCCTTGTCGAGGGTGTCGAAGGTGTCGTGACCTGTCTCCACTGTTGACCGGCGACGCCCCGGCCTGGGGATTTCTAGGCCCTCAGCAGATTCGCCGTGAGCAGACCGATCAGCTGACGCCCGTCTCGCGCAGCTGCCGGAAGAAGTCCCGTACGTCCGCGGCCAGCAGGTCCGGTTCCTCCATGGCTGCGAAGTGGCCGCCCCGGTCGAACCTGGTCCAGCGGACGATGTTCTCGGTGCGCTCGGCCTTGTGCCGGAGCGGGAGTTGGATCTCGGCCGGGAAGACGGCGAGCGCGGTGGGGGTGGTGGACGGAAGGGTGGGCGCGGAGGCCCGCGCGCCGGAGGCGTGGGCCCACTCGTAGTAGATCCGGGCGGCCGAACCCGCGGTCCCCGTCAGCCAGTACAGCATCACGTTGGTGAGCAGCCGGTCCCGGTCGACGGCCTCCTCGGGCAGCTCCTCCGAGTCGGTCCACTCCCTGAACTTCTCCACGATCCAGGCGAGTTGGCCGACGGGCGAGTCCGTGAGGGCGTACGCCAGGGTCTGCGGGCGGGTGGCGTGGAGGACGGCGTATCCGGTGCCCTCGCGCGACCACGCGGCCCAGCGGCGCCAGGACTCCTGGGTGTCCTCCCGCTCCTCGGGGCTGAGCGCGGCCAGCTCCTCGGCGGTGGGCTCGGTGTGTGCCTGCGCGCCCAGCAACAGGTTCAGGTGGACTCCGATGACACGGTCGGGGTGGGCGCGGCCCAGCGCGCGGGAGATGGCCGAGCCCCAGTCGCCGCCCTGCGCGCCGAACCGTTCGTAGCCGAGCCGCCGCATCAACTCGGCCCAGGCGTCGGCGATCCTGCCCACCTCCCAGCCGGTGTCGGCCGGCGGCCCGGACAGCCCGAAGCCCGGGACGCTGGGCACGACCACGTGGAAGGCGTCGGCGGGGTCGCCGCCGTGGGCCGCCGGATCGGTCAACAGGCCTACGACGTCCACGAATTCGACGATCGAACCCGGCCAGCCGTGCGTGAGGACCAGCGGGGTGGCGTCCGGCTCGGGGGAGCGGATGTGCGCGAAGTGGACGTTCGACCCGTCGATGGTGGTGGTGAACTGCGGCCACACGTTCAGCTCGGCCTCGGCCGCACGCCAGTCGTACGTGTGCCGCCAGTACCGGACCAGCTCCCGCAGATACCCGGCCGGTACGCCGTACGCCCAGCCGGTGCCGGGCAGCTCGTCGGGCCAGCGGGTGCGGTCGAGGCGGGCGTGCAGGTCGTCGAGGTCGGCCTGCGGGATGTCGATGCGGAACGGCTCGATACGGGCCGGCTGGACGCGGTCTGCCTGCGAGGACGTCATGGAATCCGAGACTAGTTCCGGGCGGGGTAGCGGCCACCCGGATTATTCGGCCGTCCGACCGATGAGTTTCGCGGCTCGTCCCAGTCGATACAGATGACCGTGTTCGATGCCCCCTGGAGCCCATGGAGGAGCTCATGACCACCGACGCACGCACCGACGGATTCACCACGTGCCTCTGGTTCGACGGCCAGGCCGAGGAAGCCGCCCACCACTACGTGTCGATCTTCAAGAACTCCAGCATCGGCCGCGTCAGCCACTACGGCGAGGGCGCCCCGCAACCGGCGGGCTCCGTGCTCACCGTGGAGTTCACGGCCTTCGGCCAGAAGTTCGTCGGGCTGAACGGCGGCCCGGAGTTCAAGTTCACCGAGGCGGTCTCCTTCCAGATCCCGTGCGAGAACCAGGAGGACATCGACTACTACTGGACCAAGCTCACCGACGGCGGCGAGCCCGGCCCCTGCGGCTGGCTCAAGGACAGGTTCGGCGTGTCCTGGCAGGTCGTGCCCACCCGGCTGATCGACATGATCACCGACCCGGACCCCGCGAAGGTCGCCCGGGCGACCGAGGCCTTCATGAAGATGGGCAAGTTCGACCTCGCGGCGCTGGAGAAGGCCTTCGCGGGGGAGTGACGGCCGCCCTCCGGTCACGTCGACGGTGCCTGCGCCAGCGTCGCCACCTCGGTGACGCTCAGCGCCCTGCCGTGCACCCGGAAGTCGTCGACCGTGCCCTTCAGGTACGGGTCGGCGTACTGCGACCTGCCGATGTATCCGGCGCGGATGTGGTTGCCGAAGCGACGCGGCTCCACGGTGACGGCCGCGTTCCGGCCGGCTTCGGCGCCGTCGACGTACAGGACGGCGGTCCCGGCGCCGTACGTCACCGCCACGTGCACCCAGCGGTCGGTGGGCAGCGGGTCGGCGTCGATGCGCTGCTCGGCGCCCGCCCCGCCCGCGGTGATCGCGTACCGCAGGGTGCCGTCGCCGCTGAGCGGGGTCAGGAACATGTTGGCGGTGACGCCGGTGCCGAGGTCGAAGATCCGGCTCCAGGTGCCCGGCCGGCCGTCCAGCCGGACCCAGGCGGCGAGCGAGTACGCGGAGGCGCCCGCCAACAGGTCCTCGGCGAGGGCGACATGACCGTCGACCCCGTCCAGCGCGACCGCGCCACCCAGGCGGCCCACCGTCAACCACGAGGCACCGCCGACCAGTTGCGCCGTACGGCCGTTGCCCGTCGCGTCGGACGCCGCCGTGCCCGAGGTCTCGTCGAAGCGGTGCCAGGCGGCGAACTCCGGGGGAGGGGGCGGCGGTTCGCCGGTCAGCCAGTACACCGAGTAATGCTGGTGGTGGACGCGGGCGATCGGCAGCAGGGTCACGTCCGCGTCGTCGGCGCGGGCGGTGAAGCGCAGGGGGTCCGACGACTCCTGCCGTACGGAGTCGACGTCCAGGCGTGACAGCCAGGGATCGGCTTGGTCGCCGAACGCCCCCGCCAGCACCACCGGGCCGTGCAGTACCGCCTGTACGTCGGGGTCGTCGGGGGTCGGTTCCACGACGGTACGCATCGGCAGGGAGACCTCGACCCGGTCGCCGGTACGCCACGCCCGCTCCAGAGTCAGCCAGCTCCCGGGCTTCGGACGGTCGGGCAGCGTACGGCCGTTGAGGGTCGCGCGGGCGTCGGCGGCCCAGGCCGGGACGCGGACGCGCAGTCGATGCGTGACCCGGCCGGCGGTGACCCTCAGGGTGGTGCCGGAGCGGTCGGGGAAGCCGGTGGTCTGCCGCCAGGTGATGCCCCGCTCGTGCCAGACGACCTGCGAGGGGATGAACAGGTTGACCAGCAGGGCGTGTTCGTCGTGCGTGTAGATCGTGTCGGCGAACTTGGCGTGCGTCTCCATGCCGGTGCCGTGGTCGCAGGAGAAGTTGTCGTAGTCCGTGGAGTAGGCGTTCGGATCCGTGCCCATGAAGGACGGCTGGCGCTTGAACGAGCCCGGCGCCAGACCGGTGTAGTAGATGTTGAAACCGTGCTCGGAGTCCGGGTCCTGCTCGCCCAACATCTGGTTGAACAGGGCCCGTTCGTAGAAGTCGAGCAACTCGACGCGCTCCGGCGTGTGGAGGTGCAGCAGCCGGGTCAGCTTGAGCATGTTGTAGCTGTTGCAGTTCTCGCAGGTGTTGTCCGACAACTGCCCCGCCACGACGTCCGGTTCGTGGAAGGCCTCGCCGTTGCTGTTGCCGCCGATGACGTACGAGTGGTGGCCGGTGACGATCCGCCAGAAGTTCGCGGCGATCGTGCGGTACCGCTCGGGCAGCCCCTCCTCCCACAGCCGCAGCGAGCCGACCATCTTCGGGATCTGCGTGTTGGCGTGCAGTCCGGCGAGCCGGTCCTCGTTGCGCGCCAGCGGGTCGAAGACCCGGGCGTGGGTGAAGCGTTCGGCGACATCGAGCCAGACGCGGTCACCGGTGAGGGCGTGCAGATCGGCGAGCACGTCGTTCATCCCGCCGAACTCGGTCTCCAGCACCCGCTGCATCTGCTCGTACGACAGCTTCGCGGTCCGCGCGTCGACCCAGCGGGCCTGCTGGAGCACGACGTCGAGGGCCTGGTCGTTCCCGGTCATCCGGTACTGCTCGACCAGCCCCGCCATGATCTTGTGGATCGTGTAGTACGGCGCCCACACCCCGGTCCCGGCCTCCAGCCGGTCGAAGAAGCTCTCCGGGAACGCGGACAGATACCCCGTGCCGAAACCGGCGGCGGGGGAGGCCGCCTGACACTTCGCCAGCTCGGCGACGAGGGTCCGGCCCTTGTCGCGCAGGCTCGCGTCACCGGTGTTGGCGTACGCGAGGGCGAGTCCGGAGAGGAGATGGCCGGTGGAGTGGCCGCGCAGTTCCACGTCCGGCCCCTCCCAGCCGCCGCACGGCAGGGCGCTGCTGGGCAGTCCGACGTTGGTGCGGAAGGTGTGCAGCAGCCGGTCGGTGTCGACGAAGCGCAGATAGGCCGAGTTGCGGCGCTGGTTGTCCCGGAAGGGACCCTCCAGCAGGGTCACGGCGGTGAGCGGGAAGGGGCGGGCCGGAGGAAGTGTCGGTGCGGCTCCGGTGGCGGCGTGCGCCGTGCCGCCACCGCCGGTGAGGGCCAGGGCCGCCGAGGTGGCACCTGCGGCCGCGAGCAACTGACGTCTGCCCAGGGGTGGGGTCATCACCAATGTCCTTCGCATGTCGAGGAGTTGGGAGGGGAGCGGCGGTGTCCCTCCGCCACTCCCCTCCTGTTCGAGATCCCGGATGTTGTGCGACATGCTGTGCGCAGGACACGCTATGCGCCTGTTGTGCGATGTCAACAGGGCCTGACGGGACGGCAGTTGACCGTAAGGCGACCGCGGGTAGGGGGATCAGCTCTCGCTGTCCAGCAGCAGCGCATGCAACTCGGCGGCTCGCCGGGCCAGTTGCTCGGCCTCGTCGGCCTTGGCTCGGGTGCGCGGCCTGGGCAGGGTGATGTCGAGGACGGTACGGATCCGGCCGGGCCGGGGCGTGAGCACGACCACTCGATCGGCGAGCAGCACCGCCTCGTCCACGGAGTGCGTGACGAGGACGACGGTGGACGGATGCTCACGATGCGTGCGCTGCAACTCGGCGCACAACTCGTCCCGGGTGAGCGCGTCGAGCGCGGAGAACGGCTCGTCCATCAGCAGTACCCGGGGCCGCTGCATGAGCGACCGGCACAGCGCGACCCGCTGCTGCATCCCGCCGGACAGCTCGTGCGGCAGGCGGCGCTGGAAGCCGTCGAGGCCCATCGTCCCGATCAGTCCCAGCGCCAGTTCGCGCGCGCCGTTCTTCCGGTCGCCCGAAATCTCCGCAGGCAGGAGCACGTTGTCCAGCACCGACCGCCACGGCAGCAGCGCCGGACGCTGGAAGAGGACGGCGCAGTCGCGGCGCGGCCCGGTGACGGCCCGGCCGCCCATCAGGATCTCGCCCCGCGTCGGCGGCACCAGCCCGGCGATCAGCCGCAGCAACGTGGACTTCCCGCAGCCGGACCGCCCGACGACCGCCACGAACTCACCGTCGGCCGCCGCCAGATCGATGCCGTGAAGCGCTTCGACGGAGCCGCGCCGATGCGCGAACTCCTTGGACACACCCCGTAGTCGGATCACGCGTCGACTCCCGTCGGCCGCCGTGCGCGGAGTACCGAAAATCGCTCTGCTGGATTGTGACACGCACGCGTACGATTTTCCGGATCGCGACCCCGGCGATAAAGCCCCACCGATTGCCGCCGTCCCCCCACCCATTCCCCCCTCAGGGGAGGTCGCATGATCCGCTCCTACCACACAGCGACGGTGTTCTGTACGGCGGCCACGCTACTGGCCGCCGCTGCCTGTGACTCCAACTCCCCTTCCAAGAGCACGGGTTCGGCCGAGGACCACCTCACCTACGTCACCGCCTTCGGTGCGGCGGGACGGGACGCCTTCGCCTGGGTGGCCGAGCAGAAGGGCTATTTCCGGGAGGCGGGAATCGACGTACGGATCGAACTCGGAAAAGCCACCGGCGAGAACCTCAAGGTCCTCGCCTCCGGAAAAGCACAGTTCACGAGCCTCGATCTGACGGGCGCGATGATTTCCGCGGGCGCCAAGAACTCCACGGCCTATCGGGACTTCCGTGCCGTGCTCGCCATCCACCAGCGCACCCTCGTCTCCATCATGGCGATGCGGGGCTCGGGCATCAGCACCCCGAAGGACCTCAAGGGCAAGCGGATCGCGGCCGCCACCAACTCCGTGAACCAGCTGCTCTTCCCCGGTTACGCCAAGCTCGCCGGCATCGACACCGCCGGAATCCACTGGATCGCGGTCCAGCCCGTCCAGTTGGGCCCGGCCCTCGCGAGCGGCAAGGCCGACGCGCTCAGCACGTTCCTGATCGGCCGGCCCACCATCGAGAAGGCCACCGTGCAGGCCAGGTCGAAGCATGTCGTCGTGTTCCCCTACAGCACCTACCTGCCCGACCTGTACGGCAACGCGACCGTCACCACGGCCTCCATCGCCGCGAAGAAGCCGGACCTGGTCAAGCGCTTCCGCACCGCCCTGCTCAAGGGACTGAAGTACACGATCCAACACCCCGACGAGGCAGGGAAGTTGCTGCACGCCGAGCACCCGGAGACGGACGCCGCGGCCGCTACCGCGGAGATCAAGCTGATGGCACCGTCCGTGACGGCCGAGGGCGAGTCGTCCATCGGGCTCATCACCGAGGCGCGGATGCGACGGGCCATCACCAGTCTCCGGAACGCCGGTGTCATCCAGCCCGGGCTGACACCGCAGGACGTCGTCGACTTCGCCGCCATGAAGGCGAGTTGACGGCCGTGGAGGCCCCGCCCTCGTACGTCTTCGACAACGACCACCCGGAGGCCGCCGACCGGCACGGCCAACTCCCCGCGATCCTCGACGAGTTCACGATCTCGCGACTGTCGTCCCTCGGTGACCTGACCGGCCTGCGCTGTCTGGAGACCGGCGCCGGGGGCGGCAGCATCGCCACCTGGCTCGCCCGTGCGGCGGGACCGACCGGGCGGGTGCTGGCCACCGACGTCAACACCCGCCATCTGCCGCCGAGTCCGCCGTACGACGTGCTGGTGCACGACCTGGAGAACGAACCGGTGCCCGACGGACCCTGGGACGTGATCCACGCCCGGCTGGTGCTGCTGCATCTGCCCGGACGGGAAGCCGTGCTCCGGAGGCTCGTGGCGGCGCTCGCACCCGGTGGCGCGCTGGTGGTGGAGGACTTCGAGACGACCTTCCGCAAGCTGGTGCTGGCGGCTCCGACGCCGGAGGCGGCCCAACTGGTCGACCGCTACCACGAGTTGCTCGTCGAACGCGTGCTGCCCGCCCACGGCAACGACCCCACCTGGGCGGGCCGGGTGCCGGCCGCCATGCTGGAGGCGGGCCTGACCGGCGTGGACACCGTGATCCAGGCGCAGTCCTGGCCGGGCGGCACCGCGGGCGCGCTGCTGATCGGCGCGAACATCGCGCAGGCGCGGGAGGACTTCCTGACGGCCGGCATGACGGAGGCCCAACTCGACGGGCTGGACCGCCTGGTGGCTGATCCCCGGCTGCTGGTGCGCGGGCACTTCACCTACTCGACCATCGGCCGCAGGCCCACGGCGTGAGACGCGTCCTGGCGGCGGGACCGCCGGTCCTGGCGGCGGTGTGCGCGCTGGCCGGGTGGTGGCTGGCGACCGTCGCCTTCGGCATCCGGCCGTTCCTGCTGCCGTCACCGCCCGACGTCGTCCGTGCCTTCGACCGGCTGCCCGGCTATCTGCTCCGGCAGACCTGGCAGACGTTCACCGAGACGGCGGTCGGCTTCGGCCTGGCCGTGGGCGCGGGACTCGCGACGGCCGTCCTGCTCACCGCCTCGCGCGGCGTGGAGCGGGCGGTCATGCCGCTGCTGGTCGCCGTCAACGCCGTACCGAAGATCGCGGTGGCGCCGCTCCTGGTGGTCTGGCTCGGCTTCGGGACGGCCCCCAAGGTGTTCATGGTGGCGCTGCTCGCCTGGTTCCCTGTCGTGGTGTCGACCATGGCCGGGCTGACCTCGGTCCCCCTGGAACTGACCGAACTGGCCCACTCCCTCACCGCCTCCCGCTGGCAGACCTACCGCAAACTCCGGATCCCCTGGGCGCTGCCCCAGGTCTTCGTCGGCCTGCGGCTCGGCGTCACGCTGGCCGTCGTCGGCGCGGTCGTCGGCGAGTTCGCGGGCGGCGACCAGGGTCTCGGCTACGTCATCGTGGCCTCCGGCGGCAACGCCGACACCCCCCTCGCGTTCGCCGCGATGGCCCTGCTCAGCGCGATGAGCGTGCTCCTCTTCTACGCCGTCGTCCTCGCGGAGCGGGCGCTGCTGCCCTGGGCCCGCGAGACCACCGGCTGAGTGACCGTCCGCACAGCCACCGCGCGGCCCGTCCCCGCGACTCCCGCACGCCCGTCCGCGTAACCACTGCGTTTCGGACGTTAATTTCCGCGCCCAAAGGGTTGGCGGGAAACCATCCCCTCGTTATCGTTCACCAACTTCACTCAATCGTTCGGCTGAACGAATAGCGACAAGGACGGTCGGTACATGTCCGACATCCACCACCCGGGCCGCCGGTCGGTGCTCGCCGCGGGTGTCGCCTCGGCCGCCGCGCTCGGCGGGTCCTGGCTGCTGTCCGGCTGCAGTGGGGCACAGGCCGCCCCCGTCCTGCCGGCCGCCGCCGCGAAGGGTGCCCCCGACCGCGGCGGCACCCTGCGCATCGCCCGGCCGCCCGCCTCCGACGCCGAGACCCTCGACCCGGCCAGCTCGCTGTCCGCCTACGAGTACCTGGGCGCCCTCTACAACCGGCTCGTCCGCGTCGCCGCGAACGGTGAGCTCGCCCCCGACCTCGCCGAGTCCTGGGAGACCGACGCCAAGGCCCGCACCTGGACCTTCCGCCTCCGCAAGGGCGTCGCCTTCCACGACGGCCGCGCCTTCACCTCCGCCGACGCCGCCTACACGCTGCGCCACATCCTCGACAAGGCGACGGCGTCCCCGCAGGCCGCGGTCCTCGCCCCGCTCATCGACCCCGCGAAGCTGGGCACGCCCGACGCCCACACCCTCGTCGTGCCGCTGAAGAGCCCGAACGCCGAGTTCCCGAGCCTGCTGACGCACTACAACTGCTACGTCGTACCCGACGGCAGCGCGAAGTCCATCGGCCGCACCGGCATCGGCACCGGCCCCTTCAAGCTGGAGTCGTTCGCGCCCGCGGGCCCCGGTCGCGTCACCGCGTACAAGGACCACTTCGCCGGCCGCCCCGTCCTCGACGCGATCGCCTTCTACTCGGTCGCCGACATGTCGGCCCGCTCAAATGCCCTGCTGGCAGGCCAGGTCGACCTCCTGTCGCAGACCAACCTCGACTTCGCGACCGCCCGTGTGGTCGCCGCGTCCGACCGCGCGACCATCGCCCGCGTGAAGAACGCCCAGTGGTACGTGCTCCCGATGCTCACCACCGACAAGCCCTTCACCGACGTCCGCGTCCGCCAGGCGATGAAGCTCGCCTACGACCCCGAGCACGTGGTCAAGGTCGCCCTCCAGGGCGCGGGCACCCCCGGCTGGGACAACCCGGTGCCGCCGAGCGACCCCGCGTACATCTCCGCGCATCCGAAGCACGACCCGGAGAAGGCGAAGTACCTGCTGAAACAGGCGGGACACGAGGGTCTGGCGATGGACCTCTACACCTCCTCCTACGACCCGCTGTTCACGCCGATGGCGCTCGCCTACCAGGACTCGGCGAAGCGCGCCGGTATCCGGATCAAGGTCAAGACGGCCTCCGCGGACTCGTACTACACGCAGATCTGGATGAAGAAGCCGCTGATGGCCACCTACTGGTTCACGGGCCGGCCCGTCGACCAGCTCTTCACCCAGATCTTCCGCAGTGGCTCCTCGTACAACGAGACCGCCTGGTCCGACAAGACCTTCGACGCCGTGCTCGACCGGGCCCGCGCCGAGATCGACGACACAAAACGGCGCGAACTCTACGGCGAGGCACAGACGTTGGTGATCGAGAGAGGCGGGGCGATGACCCCGATGTTCGCCGACCGGCTCGTCGGCATCTCCCGCAAGGTGCGCGGATACGCCGAGCACGGCTTCGAGTTCGACTACCTCAACATCGGCCTGAAGGGAGCCTGACCATGCTCTCCTTCATAACCCGCCGTATCGCGGCCGCAGTTGGCACCCTCTTCCTCTCCTCCATCCTCGTCTTCCTCGCCGTCCAGGCCCTGCCCGGCGACGTCGCCACCCAGATCCTCGGCAAGGACGCGACCCCGGACGCGGTGGCGGCCCTGCGCGAGAAGCTGAAGCTCGACCGGCCGGCCTGGGAGCGGTACTGGGACTGGGTGTGGGGTGCGCTCCACGGTGACTTCGGCACCTCCCTCGTCTCCGGCAAGGCCGTCGGCGGCGAAGTGTCCATGTATCTCGGCAACTCCGCGCTGATCGCCGTCGTCACGGTCCTCTTCGCGGTCACCGGCTCGATCGTCCTCGGCATCCTCGCGGGCCTCTACCGAGACCGCTGGCCCGACCACGTCATCTCCACCGTCAGCCTCGTCGGCATGAGCGTCCCCGAGTTCGTCGTGGCCACCGTCCTCGTCCTGTGCTTCTCGGTCGCCCTCCCGTGGTTCCCCGCGGTCGTCCTCTACGGCCCCGACGCCAGCGTCTCCCAACTCCTGCCCGCCGTATGGCTTCCCGCGCTCGCCCTCGCCGTGGTGATGGCCGCGTACATCGTCCGGATGGCCCGCACCTCGGTCATCGACGTGATGGCCACCGAGTACGTCACCACCGCCCGCCTCAAGGGCCTGTCCACCTGGCGGGTCGTCACCCGACACGCCCTGCCCAGCGCCCTGTTGCCCACGCTGCACGTCATCGCGCTCAACGTCGCGTGGCTGGTCGGCGGGGTCGCGGTGGTCGAGAACGTCTTCAACTACCCGGGCATCGGCAAGCTGATGCTCTCCTCGGTGCAGAACCGCGATCTGCCCACCATCCAGGCCATCGCCCTCATCAGCGCGGTCGTCTACGTCGTCTGCAACCTCGCGGCCGACCTGGCCACCATGGCTCTCAACCCCAGGCTCCGCACCCGAGGGAGGACCCGATGACCACGCTCGACACCGTCCCGCCGACGGCCGTACGAGGCGCCCGCACCGTCCGCGCCTGGCGCACCGTGAGCAGTTCCCGCACGGCACTCGTCGGCCTCGCGATCGTCGCCGTACACGTCCTGATCGCGCTGCTCGCCCCCCTCCTCACCTCCTACGACCCCATCGCCAACGATGCCAACCACGCCCTCCTCGGGTCGAGTTGGAGCCACTGGGCCGGCACCGACCAGTACGGCCGGGACGTCCTCGCCCGCGTCCTCTACGGCGGCCGGTACGCCCTCGGCGTCTCGATCGCCGCCACCCTCCTCACCGTCGCCCTCGGCACGGTCATCGGATGCGCGGCCGCGCTGCGCGGCGGCTGGTTCGACGACGTACTGGGCCGGGTCCTGGACGCGATCCTGTCCATCCCCGCGGTCCTGGCCCTGCTCGTCGTCGTGACCGCCCTCGGCACCGGCCCCGCGGTCATCGTCCTCGCCGTCGCGATCGTCTACGTCCCGCAGGTCGTCCGTGTCGTCCGTGGCGCCGCCCTCGCGGTGGTCCCCGCCGACTACGTGACCGCGGCCCGCGCCCGCGGGGAGAGCACCTGGTCGATCCTGCGCCGGGAGGTCCTGCCGAACATCACCGACGTGGTGTGCGTGGAGTTCGCGATGCGGGCCTCCTGGGTCGTGCTGCTGATCTCCTCGCTGTCCTTCCTCGGCTTCGGCGCCGACCCGCCGACCCCCGACTGGGGTCTGATGGTCGCCGAGAACCGCACCGCCATCACCGTCGTCCCGATGGCCAGCATCGCCCCCATCATCGCCCTGGCCACCCTCGTGGTCGGGCTCAACCTCGCGGCCGACGGCCTGTCCAAGGCGTGGGGCGTCGACCGGATCAGGGAGGGCTCCTGATGGCCTCGATCGTGTCCGTCAACTCCCTTTCCGTGGCCTACCGTTCGGGCGGCCAGGACGTCCCCGTCGTGCACGAGGTGTCGCTGGACGTCGCCGAGGGCCAGACCCACGCCCTCGTCGGTGAGTCCGGCAGCGGCAAGTCGACCATCGCCGCGACCCTCCTCGGCCACCTGCGGCACGGCTCCCGGATCACCGGGGGCTCGGTCCAGGTGTCCGGCGCCGACGTCTTCGCCCTGCCCGCACGGGAGTTGAGGCGCCTGCGCGGCGGAACGGTCGCCATGGTCGGCCAGAACGCCGGCCACGCCCTCACCCCCTCCATGCGCATCGGCCGGCAGATCGCCGAGGCGGGCGGCGACGTCCCCGTCGTCGACCTCCTCGAACAGGTCCGGCTGCCGAACCCCGCCGAACTCGCCCGCCGCTACCCGCACGAACTCTCCGGCGGCCAGCAGCAGCGCGTCGCCATCGCCATGGCCATCGCGGCCCGGCCCAAGGTCCTGGTCCTCGACGAGCCGACCACCGGCCTGGACGTCGTCACCCAGCGCAGCGTCCTCGACCTGATCGCCGCCCTGCGCGACGAACTCGGCCTCGCCGCAGTCCTCGTGAGCCACGACCTCGGCGTCGTCGCCCACATGGCCGACGAGGTGACCGTCCTGCGGTCCGGCCGCGTGGTGGAGTCGGCGCCCACCAGGCAGCTGTTCGCCCAGCCACAAGACCCCTACACCAAGCGCCTGTTGGCGAGCGTGCCGCGCCTCGACGACACCGGGCTCGCAGTCGTCGGCGAGGCGGGGGAGCGGGAGGTCAGGCCCCGGGCGGAAGTCCCGGCCGACGCCCCCGTGGCCGTGTCCGCGCAGGACATCACCATCGACTACGGCAGCACGCGCGCCGTCCACGGCGTCTCCTTCGACGTCCGGCGCGGCGAAGTCCTCGCCCTCGTCGGCGAGTCGGGCAGCGGCAAGTCCACCCTCGCGTGGAGCCTGGCCGGACTGCGCACCCCGTCCGGCGGCACGATGAACCACGCGGACGGCGACCTGGCCCGCCCCGCACAGCAACGACCGCTGTCGCTGCGCCGCCGGGTACAGCTCGTCTTCCAGAACGCCGACACCTCGCTCAACCCGCGCCGCTCCGTGGGCGACGCGGTCCGCCACCCCCTGCGCTTCTTCGGCACGGTGACCGACCGCACGGAGGCGACCGAGCGGGCCCGACAGCTGATCTCCGACGTACGGCTCGACCCCGCCCTCGCCGACCGCCTGCCCGCGCAACTCTCCGGCGGCCAGCGTCAACGCATAGGAATCGCCCGGGCGTTGGCGGGCGAGCCGGACGTCCTCATCGCCGACGAGATCACCACCGCCCTGGATGTGTCGGTCCAGGCCGACGTCCTCCGACTCCTGGACGACCTGCGCCGCGAACGCGACCTGGCCTGCCTGTTCATCAGCCACGACCTGGCCGTCGTGCGCGGCATCGCGGACCGGGTCGTCGTCCTGCGCCACGGAGTCGTCGTCGAAGAGGGCCCGACGGAGTCCGTCTTCGCCGACCCCCAACACCCCTACACCCGCCAGCTCATGGCGGCCGCCCTCGAACCCGACCCCGACGCGCAGCCCTACGTCGACGACACCGCCGACTGGGCCGACGCGGCGGACGGGGACGACATCTGGACCGACCAGGGCGACGACGGCCACCGTGTCCGTCGCTGGCGTCCCCTCAACGCCCCCGTGGCGGAAGGAGCTTTGTGAAGTACCGCGAGCAGTTCGAGCGCCGGGTCGTCCGCGAGGACGTCTGGATCCCCACCCGGGACGGAAGGACCCGGCTGCACGCCCGCATCTGGCGGCCCGATGACGCCGAGTCGGACCCCGTGCCCGCGCTGCTCGAATACCTCCCGTACCGCAAGAGCGACTGGACCGCACCGCGCGACGCCCAGCGTCACCCCTGGTACGCCGGACACGGCTACGCCTCCGTCCGAGTCGACATCCGGGGCCACGGCGACAGCGAGGGGCTGCCCGGCGACGAGTACGACGCGCAGGAACTCGCGGACGGCGTCGACGTCGTCAACTGGCTTGCCGCGCAACCCTGGTGCACCGGCAAGGTCGGCATGTTCGGCATCTCCTGGGGCGGCTTCAACGCCCTCCAGATCGCCGCCCTCGCCCCCGAACCGCTCAAGGCGATCGTCACCGTCTGCTCCACCGACGACCGCTACGACAACGACGTCCACTACATGGGCGGCGCCGTCCTCGGCATCGACATGCTCGCCTGGGCCGGCACCATGCTCGCCTTCGCTTCCCGTCCGCCGGACCCGGTGAGCGTCGGCGCGGACCGCTGGGTGCCGATGTGGCGCGAACGACTCGACGCCCTCGAACCCTTCCTCCACACCTGGCTCGACCACCAGCAGCGCGACGACTACTGGAAGCACGGCAGCGTCTGCGAGGACTACACCGCCATCGACGCGGCCGTCCTCGCCGTCGGCGGCTGGAACGACCCTTACCGGGACGCCGTGTTGCGGCTCGTCGAGCACCTGCCCGAGGACCGCGTCCGGGGCATCGTCGGCCCGTGGTCGCACCAGTACCCCGACCGGGGACTGCCGCCCGGCCCGGCGATCGGCTTCCTCCAGGAGACCCTGCGCTGGTGGGACCAGCACCTCAAGGGCATCGACACGGGAGCCATGGCGGAGCCCCTGCTGCGGGCCTGGATCACCGACCCGGTCCCGCCGGCGACGTCGTACGACGTGCTGCCCGGCCGTTGGGTGGGTGACGCCAAGTGGCCGAGCCAGAAGGTCAGTTGGGACTCACGTCCCCTTGGTGCGAGCGCGGAACCCGTCCTCGTACGCTCTCCGCAGCACACCGGCCTCGACGCCGGCCGTTTCTTCCCCTTCGGGAACGCGAGCGACCTGCCGCCCGACCAGCGGGAGGAGGACGGCCGCTCGGTCTGCTTCGACTCCGAACCGCTCACCGAACGCGTCGAGATCCTCGGCCGCCCGCGCGTCCGGCTCCGCCTCGACAGTGCCACCCCGCGCGCCCATGTCATCGCCCGGCTGTGCGACGTGGCGCCGGACGGCTCGTCGACGCTCGTCACCCGGGGTGTGCTCAACCTGCTGAGCAGGCACGGCCGTGACCGGGCCGTCGAGTGGACACCGGGGACGTACGAGGACGTCGAGTTCGAGCTGACCGGCATCGGCTACGCCGTCCCGCCCGGCCACCGCATCCGCCTCGCCGTCTCCGACACCTACTGGCCGTGGGTGTGGCCGCACGGCGAGCGCGGCGAGTTGCGGGTCGTCCCGGTCGAGAGCGCCGTACAACTGCCCCTGCGGGAAGCCGGAGTCGAGCCGACGGTCCGTTTCGAGGAGCCCGAGCAGGCGAGCCCGCTGGACGTGAGCTACGACCGGCCCGCCGAACCGACCCCCGAGCGACTCGTCACGCACGATGTCGCCAAGGGGGAGTGGACGCTGGAGGTCGACCCCAACTACGGGGGATCGCGGACGTATCCGGACGGGCTGCGCTACGAGGAGAGCGCGCGGGAGACGTACCGCATCCGCGGCGACGACCCGCTGTCCGCGAACGCCGTGTCGGAGTGGCGGATCCGGTTGCGGCGCGGGGACGACTACGACGCTGAGATCATGGCGCGGACGGAGCTGCGCGCCACGGCCGCGGACTTCGTCATGGACAGTCGCGTCGAAGCACGGGCGAACGGAGAGACAGTGGCCGAGCGAGCATGGCACCGCACCACCCCGAGGATGTCGGGATGACGGCCGCCAAGCAGCCACAGCCGGCCACCAAGTCCCCGCGCCGGGCCGTCGCCGCCGCCGACCGCACCCGGCAGCCCACCGAGGTGCGCCGCCGGCTCATCGTCGAGGCGGCCGTCCCGTTGATAGCGGAACGCGGTTACGCCTCGGTCGGCGTCCGGGACGTGGCGGCGGCGGCCGGGGTCTCCGTCGGCACCGTCACGTACCACTTCGGCAGCGTGCAGGAGATCCTCTCCGAGGCGATGGTCCTCCATATCGAGCGCTACTACGCCGAGTTGAGCGAGACGGCCGAGCAGGCGACGAGCGGCGCCGAGGCGCTGCGGCTGCTCGTCGACGCGCTGTTCACCGAGGACACCGACCGGCACTGGCGCATGTGGTTCGACTACTGGAACGCGGGCGAACAGGGCACGGACGCGGCCTTCAGCGGCGGACAGGCCCATCGCTACGAGACCTGGCACCAGCAGATCCGCGCACTGGCCCAACGGGGCGTCACCGACGGCGAGTTCGACGCCGACGACCTCGACGGCTTCACGGTCCGTTTCGCCGCCCTCGCCGACGGCCTCGCCCTGCAACGGCTGCGCCAGGCACCCCCGTTGAGCACCCAGGACGCCCGCCGCCACCTCAACCGCCTCATCGAGACGGAACTCGGTCGCCGATCACCCGAGTGATCTCCCGGGCGATCCGCAGGATGCCGGGCGAGGGCACGGGGCACGGCCTGGGCGTCGAGGTCGTCGGCGCCAGGCAGAAGTGCAGGTAGTCCGTGTCGAGGTGCAGGGCCGTGCGGCCGTTGCCCGGCTGGGTGCAGTAGTCGGGGTGGGCGCGTTCGTAGGCGGTGCACGGGAGGTACTGGGTCCAGGTGTAGCGGGCGTCGGCCGGGCTCACGGTCCGGCCGGCGTCGGCGACGATGTCGCCCGTGGACCTGGCCTGTGTCTCGTAGAGCGCGTTCACGTTCCGGACGCGCTCGGGGGTGATCGGGTCGGGTCCCTGCAACACCCAGACGATCGTGGGCCGTCGGGCGCCCCCGGCGGTCGCGATCTGCGCGGTGAGCTTCCTGATGTCGGCCGCGTACCGGTCGAAGTACGTCTCCCGGTCGGCGTCGTACGTGATCCCGTCCATGCAGGGCGTGTAACCCCACGCGTTGCCCCAGAACTGGAGCACCACGAAGTCCGGGCGCAGCGCACGCACCAGCACGGCCGCCTTGTCCCCGGCCGGGACCAGCGAACCCTCCTTCGTGCCCTCCAGGTAGTCGCACGGCGTGGTCCCCGAGTACGGGGCACTCGTGTACGTCGCGTCCAACTGGCCGCGCAGTTCCCGCCCGAGCACGTTCTGGCTCTCCATCGCGAGGGAGTCCCCGAGATACAGCACGCTGGGCGCCGACTTCACCACGGGAGCACTGCTCGGCGAGGCCGGCGCCCGTCGCTGTGTGGTGGTCGGCACGGACGGGGTGGGCGGGGCGACCTCGGGCCCGGACGCCGGGTCCGTGCACGCGCCGAGCAGCACCGCGGCCAGCACCACACCCACGATCCACGGCTTCCGCATACGCCAACTCCCGCCCCGGGCACCGGAAAACGGCCCTTCAGGCAAGCACAGCCGGGCGGTGGGAGGAAGACATCCGACTACTCGGGACTCTCCAGGAACTCCAGCAGATCGGTCAGCGGGAGCGGTTTGGCGAGATGGGCGTCGAAGCCGGCCGCCCGGGACAGCGAACGGTCGGTGCCCTGACCGAATCCGGAGACCGCGATCAGGCGCGGCCGGTCGCCGTGCGGGCGGGCGCGCACCGTACGGGCCACCGTGTAGCCGTCGGTGTCGGGCAGCCCCAGGTCGCACAGGACCACGTCGAAGACGTCGGACTCGGTCGCGGTGAGCGCGTCCGCGCCGGTGTGGACGGCGGTGACGTGGTGGCCCTGGCGCTCCAGGAGGGTGCGGTAGGTCGCGGCCAGGTCGGTGTTGTCCTCGACGATCAGGACGGCGAGTTGGCGTCGGGAACGAGGGGGCGGGGACGGCCGTAGCGGCTCCGGAACCGCCTCGTCGGCCTGCGGCAGGAGCACGGTGAACACCGCTCCCTTGCCGGGGCCTTCGCTGTGCGCGCCGATCCGGCCACCGTGCAGGTCGACCACCGTGCGCGCGACCGCGAGCCCCAGGCCGAGGCCCTCGGGTGTGTTGGGGCCCGCCGGGGCCGCCCGGGTGAACACCCCGAACAGGTCCTCCGCCTGGGCGGGTTCGAAACCGATGCCGTCGTCCTGGACGGTGAGCCGGGCCTGCCCCTCCTCGATCGCGAGGCGCACCTCCGTACGCCCGCCGGGCGGGGTGTACTTGAGCGCGTTGGACAGCAGGTTCGTCAGCACCTGCGCCAGCCGCAGCCGGTCCCCGTCGACCACAACGGGCGCTTCGGGAAGGGTGAGATGGAGGGTGCGCTCCTCGTGTCCGAACAGGCTGCGGATGTCGGCGCACGCGCCCTCGACCACGGACCGCATGTCGACCCGCTCGGGCACCAGCTCCAGCCGACCGGTCAACGCCCGTGCCCCGTCCAGCAGATCGTTGCTCATCCGCACCAGCGTGCCCAACTGCCGTTCCAGGACCGGCAGTGCGGGATGGCCGCCGTCCGGCAGGTCCAGCGCGAGCAGTTCCACGGCCGCCGCGGCGGCGGCGAGGGGGTTGCGCAGCTCGTGCGAGAGCGTCGCGATGAAGCGGTCCTTGGCCCGCTGCTCCTCCCTCAACTGCCGCCCTGCCGCGTCCAGTTCGGCGTTGGCGCGGCTCAGCTGCTCGTTGACCTCGCGGATCTCCCGGGCCCGGACGAAGAGGTCGATCTCCATGCCCTCCGCCCGCATCTGCGCCTCGGCCGCGGCACGTTCCTGTTCCCGGCCGACGTGGCGCAGATGCACGAAGTCGGTGACGTCCTCGACCCGGTGGATGATGTGCGTGACCCGTCCGTCGGCGTCCAGGACGGGGGAGTTGACGGGGCTCCAGTACCGCTCGTCGAAGGTCCCGGCCGTGCCGCCGGGGATGTCGTAGCGCTGGAGGGCCATCGTGTCCTTGCGGCCCGTCGCGACCACCGACTCCAGCGAGCGGCGCAGATTGGCGACCCCGTCGGCCGAGGGGTCGTCCGGATTGTCGGGGAAGACGTCGAAGATGCGCTGCCCGACGATCGCGCGTTCCGTACGGGTGGCGGCGAGGTACGCGCGGTTGACTTCGACGATCGTGAAGTCGGGGCTGAGCACCAGCAGCGGGGAGAGCGCCGCGTCGAAGAGGAGCCGGAAGTCCGGGGTGGGGAGGGGCGGCATGACGGCTCTCAGGGGTCGAGTCGGTAGCCGTAGCCGCGGACCGTGGTGATCCGGGGTGCGGGCGTAGGGAGTGCCGCGAGCTTGCCGCGCAGGCGGTACACGTGCTCGATCACGGTCGCGGGCTGCTGCCAGGAGGCACCCCAGATCCGTTCCAGCACCTGCTCGGTGGAGAACACCCGGCCGGGCGCCTCGCCGAGCATCTCCAACAGGGCGTACTCCTTGGGCCGTAGCGTCAGGAAGACGCCGTCGGCGGACGCCTGGCGGGCCGCCGTGTCGATGCGCAGCGAGCCGACCTGGAGGACGGCGGGGACCTCCGGCGGCTGCGATCTGCGCAGTACGGCCCGGATGCGGGCCACCAACTCCCGTTGGGAGAACGGCTTGACCAGGTAGTCGTCGGCGCCGATCTCCAGGCCCGCCACCCGGTCCGCCTCCGCGCCGCGCCCGGTGACCACGATGACCGGGAGGCGGCTGGTGGACCTGAGCGCCCGCAGGAGTTCGAGGCCGCTGCCGTCCGGCAGGCCCAGATCGAGGACGGCGAGATCGACGCGGCTCTCGTACAGGACGGACTTGCCGGCGCGGGCGTCCATGGCCCAGGTGACGGTGAATCCCTCGCGTTCCAGATAGGAACGGCACATCAGTGCGAAATCGGGTTCGTCCTCGATCAGGGCGAGGTGCGGACGCATTCCGGATCACCTGGCCCAACCGCTGCCCGCTCGTTGTGTCGCTGATGAGCGGGCGTTGATGCCCCGACCATGTGGCGAAGGTAGAACAGTTGGTACCCACGGTTCAAGGGGGAGCCGCTCGGGGGAGTTCCGGCGCGGGCTCGTGCGGTGCGGGGATGTCGAAGCCGCCGCACGGACCCGCGCCGGATCGCGCGCCCGCGCGCGGACAGCACGGAACGGGGACGGAACACCTTGCACGAGAACAGCCTGTTGCCCGAGAACGCCCTGTCGTACGAGAGCGGCCTGGAGCCGGTGCCCACCCCGGCCTGGCCCGCACCCGGCGAACACGCACTGCTGGGCACGAGGGACGGCCTGCTGGTCGTCGACCTGCACGGCGACGTCGACCTCGCGACCACCACCCCGCTGCGCGAGTGGCTGGACTCGGTGGTGGCGCTGCGCGCGCCCGCCTACGTCGTCGATCTGCGCCGCACCACGTTCATCGACTCCACCGGGCTCAACGTGGTGCTGCGTTTCCGCCGCCGGGTGCTGGAGCGCGAGGCGGGCTTCGCCGTGGTGTGCGCCCCGCGCACCGTGCGCCTGTTGCGGGCACACGGCACGCTGGACCTGCTCGACCCGGTGCCCGGCATCCCGGAGGCGGCCGCCCGGATCGCCGGGCGCTGAGACTCAGACCCGGCCGGCCGCGATCAGCAGATACTCGAAACTGCCGTCGCGGTAGGCGGTCAGGAACGTGTCCCCGATCCCCGTGACCAGATGGTCGGCCTGCCGGCGCAGCGCCCAGTAGGGAATCGTGACCCCGTCGTCCCGGCAGCCGTGCCACACCACCATCGCCGCCGCGACCGCGGCCGGTACGGTCGTGTACTCCGCGTAGCCGCCGTCGGTACGGCGCGGCCACGCGACGCCCACCCGGTCACCGACCGCGAACCCGCTCACCCCGGCCGCCGGAGATACCCCGGCCGATGCACCGGCAGATCGTCCTCGCATCCGCCATACGTCCAGTGTGGAACGGACCGAGGCGTTCGGCGCGCGCCTCGCTCTCCGGGTGACTAGCGTGAGAATCCGGACAACCCGACCTACCGGAGAGGGCCGCAGCCATGGCCGTACAACCTGAGGGAACCCCCTGTTGGGCCGACGCGATGTTCAGCGACGTCGAAGGAGCCAAGCGCTTCTACGGCGAGGTCCTCGGCTGGACCTTCGGCGACGCGTCGTCGGAGTACGGCGACTACACGCAGGCCTTCGTCGACGACAAGGCCGTGGCGGCCGTCGTACCGCCGATGCCCGGCCAGGAGGGGCAGTCGCAGTGGTGCCTGTACTTCGCGTCACCGGACGCGGCGGCCACCGCGGCGAAGATCCGCGAGAACGGCGGCCAGGTGCTGATGGAGCCGATGAAGGTCGGCGACTTCGGCACGATGTGCCTGGCCAGTGAGCCCAGCGGCGCCGTCTTCGGCGTCTGGCAGGGCGGCGTCCACGAGGGCTTCGAGGCCACCGGCGTGCCCGGCGCCTACGCCTGGGCCGAGGTCTTCACCCGTGAGCCCGAGAAGGCGGACGAGTTCCTCCCGGCGGTCTTCTCGTACGCGGCACAGCAGGTGGACGACAGCAACGTCGACTTCCGCGTCTACAACCTCGGTGAGAACACGGTCCTGGGGCGGATGAAGATGGGCGACGAGTTCCCGCCCGAGGTGCCGTCGTACGTCAACGTGTACTTCTCCGTGGACAACTGCGACGACGCCGTGGCCACGGCCACCAAGCTCGGCGGCATCCTCCGCTTCGGCCCCATGGACAGTCCCTTCGGACGGTTCGCGGCGCTGACCGACCCGCAGGGCGCCTCGTTCTCGGTGATCGACATGACCACGGCGCAGGGGGAGATGCCGTCGATGACGGACGTCTAGCCGAGCGGGCCCTTCACCGGCGGCCGTCGGTCGCCCAAGCCGGTCACTCGGTGCTCAGTCCTCCCTCGTAGTGGGACACACGGTTGGCCACGGCGACTCCCCAGGGGATGCCGAAGAGCAGGACGAGTGCCAGGCCGAGGACGAGCGGAGCCGGGCGCAGGGCGCCCACCGCCACACACAGGACGGCCATCGCGACACAGGTGCGGGCCAGGGGGCGGTAGAGCCCGAGGTTCTCGTTCCAGTGGCGCAGGGACGCCGCGAGCACCATCGTCGCGCAGAGCACGACGGCCGCGCCCCCGCACAGCACCCAGGCCGTGGCCGCGGGGGTCCGGCTGTCGTGGGCGTGCTCGACGAGGCCGACCATCGCGGCGCCCATGGCGGCGACCGCGGCCGTGATCGGCAGGTGGACCACCATCCACCGCAGGGCGCACGCGCGTGTGGGCCTCGGCAGCCGGTGTCCGGCGAAGTCGAAGTAGGTCCACCACGCGCCGAACCCGACGACCACGGCGACGAGTCCGACGGCGAGGGTGAGCGCGTTGGTCGGCTCGTGGGCCAGTCCGTCGACCACTCCGGTCACGTTCTCGCCGAGCACGATGATGATGAACAGCCCGAACCGTTCCGCGAGCGCGTCGGTCACACTCAGCGCGACCACCTGTTCCGGGATGGCCCTCCCGATCACGAACACGAACCCCGCCAGGTAGCCGACGGCCAGCACACCCCACGTCAGCACGCGGGCGTTCGCGGGCAGGGCCGCGCTCGCCGCGAGTACGACCGCGCAGGCCGCCGTCCCCGTCACGTACAGCATGCTGGGGCGCCGGAATTCGGGCGTGTCACCGCGCGAGGCGAGCAGCCACAGCAGCGCCAGGACCGCGAACAGCACCCCCGCGTCCACGGCGAACGCGGCACCGCGCTCGTCGCCCGCCCCGGGGATGAACGCGCCCAGCGGTACCAGCACGAGGATCTGCAGCAGGAACATGCTCCGGCCGCGCGCGTCCTCGTGGCCGTGCAGTTCGTGGTGCAGGCTGCCGTTGAGCCACGCGATCCACACCAGCGCGAACACCGCCGCGAACAGGCCCAGTCCGTGCCAGTCGAGCTCCCCGGACAGATGATGGGCGGCCTGCGCGACCAGGACGACCACGACCAGGTCGTAGAAGAGTTCCAGCGGTCCGACCACCCGCTCGCGCGGCTGCTCCCCGTGGGGGCGCGGAGGCCGCCACAAGTGGCGGCGCACCCGGGCCCATTGGTCCTGTCGCGTGGTCATGCGCGCAGCGTAGAGGGCCGGCGGACGAGATCTCGGACACGGTCCGCGGACTTCCGCGGGGGCAGGGCCGGTTCACCCGCGGCCGAGTCCGTGGCGCGGCCGTGGCATGATCGGGCGCATGCGTGAACGTGTGGTGGCCGCGTGCGACGGGGCTTCGAAAGGGAATCCCGGGCCGGCCGCCTGGGCCTGGGTCGTCTCGGACGACAAGGAGAGCCCGGCCCGCTGGGAGGCGGGACCGCTCGGCAAGGCCACCAACAACGTCGCCGAACTCACCGCGCTGGAGCGCCTGTTGACGGCGACCGCACCGGACGTACCGCTGGAGATCCGCATGGACTCGCAGTACGCCATGAAGGCGGTCACCACCTGGTTGCCCGGCTGGAAGCGCAACGGCTGGAAGACCTCCGGCGGCAAGCCCGTCGCCAACCAGGAGCTGGTCGTCCGTATCGACGAACTGCTCGACGGCCGCTCGGTCGAGTTCCGTTACGTCCCCGCCCACCAGGTCGACGGCGACCCGCTGAACGACTTCGCCGACCGCGCGGCCAGTCAGGCGGCCATCGTCCAGGAGCCCGCGGGCAGCGACCTCGGCTCCCCGGCACCGCCCCCCTCGCCCGACACCCCGAAGAAGCCCGCCCGCGCGGGTGGGGCCAAGTCGGCCCGGAAGAGCACGAGTTCGGCCTCGCGCACGATCAAGGCCAAGTTCCCCGGCCGCTGCCTGTGCGGCCGCGCCTACGCGGCCGGCGAACCCATCAGCAAGAACGCCAAGGGGTGGGGCCACCCGGAGTGCGCCACGGCCGAGGCGTAAGCACCCCGCCGGGCCGGTTCACTCCAGGGTGAGGTCCGAACGCATGGCCGTACGCAGGGAGTTGAGCGCCCTGTCGACGGCAGCCATGGTGGACGACCACTCGGGGTCGGCGCTGACGTCGGGTCCGTCGAAGCGGTCCCGCAGGTCCCGGACCGACCTGAACGCCTGGTTCGCCGTGTCGCCGAGCGGCCCGGGGGCGATGATCAGCATCTGGTAGCGGAGCTGGTAGGCGTCGGTGGACCCCAGGATCTCGCCCGCCTGCCTGATGCGTTCTTCCCTGGTCAGACCGGTGGTGCGCTTCAGGTCCCGGAGCCGGTGCGTGGTGAGCGAGAGCGCCCCGAGGGCGGTGCCTGCGAGAGTTCCCCAGTCCACGGTCCGATGGTAGGCAGGCGCGGCGGAACCGGAACACCGGGGCGCCGGGGGATCGTCACGCCTCCGTGCTGCTACTCTGCGGTTCCACTTGACCACTTTGAGTAATCTCCAGGGGTGTGCGCGTGAAGGTCGCCTGTGTCGGAGGCGGGCCCGCCGGTCTGTATCTCTCGATCCTGCTGAAGCGTCAGGACCCGTCCCACGACATCACCGTCTACGAGCGCAACCCCGAGGGTTCGACCTACGGCTGGGGCGTGACGTACTGGCGTGGACTGCTCGACCAACTCCGGGAGTACGACCCCGAGTCGGCGCAGGCCGTGGACGAGCACTCGGTGCGCTGGAGCGACGGCGTTGCCCGCATCCGGGACCTGACGACCACCCAGCCCGGCGACGAGGGCCACGGCATCGGCCGCCACCGGCTCCTCAAGATCCTCGCCGAACGGGCCCGATCCCTGGGCGTGCGGCTGGAGTTCGAGTGCGAGGTCACCGCCGACGACCTGCCCGACGCCGATCTCATCGTCGCCGCCGACGGAGTCAACAGCGCGCTGCGCACCCGCCACGCCGACCACTTCGGCGCCGAACTCAAGCCCGGCCGCAACCAGTACATCTGGCTCGGCACCAGCAAGGTCTTCGGCTCCTTCACCTTCGCCTTCGTGGAGACCGACCACGGCTGGATCTGGTGCTACGGCTACGCGTTCGGCCCCGAGGGCAGCACCTGCGTCATCGAGTGCGCACCCGAGACCTGGACCGGTCTCGGCCTCGACACCGCGGCCGAGGCCGACGGACTCGCCCTGCTGGAAAAGCTCTTCGCCGACCTCCTCGACGGCCACTCGCTGATCGGCCGCGCCTCGGCCGACGGCAGCGCCCAGTGGCTGAACTTCCGCACCCTCACCAACCGCACCTGGCACCGCGACAACCTCGTCCTGCTCGGCGACGCCGCCCACACCACCCACTACTCCATCGGCGCCGGCACCACCCTCGCCCTGGAGGACGCCATCGCGCTCGCGGACGCCCTGCGCGACCACACCGAACTGCCGCAGGCCCTCGCCGCCTACGAACAGCGGCGTAGATCCGCCCTGTTGTCCATCCAGAGCGCGGCCCGCTACAGCGCCCAGTGGTACGAGAACCTCCAGCGCTACATCCACCTGCCCCCGCACCGCATGTTCGCCCTGCTCGGCCAGCGGCACTCGCCCCTGCTGCCGTACGTCCCGCCGCAGGTGTACTACGGCATCGACAAGGCGGCCGGGCGGCTGGAGGCGCTGCGGCGGTTCAAGCGCTGGCTCGGCCCCAAGGTCGCGCGGACCGTGCACGCGCGAGCGCTCGCCGCCCGCAAGTAGGGCGCTCTCCGTGCGCGGTCCGGCTGCCGCGGGCGGCCGCGGAAGGTTGGGTGAATGGCTATTCACCAGTTAGGGTGAATAGCCATTCACCTTCTTTATTCGTGCCAGCTGGAGTGCCGATGGGTCAGCCCGTCCCGATACCCGCCCCGCCCGGCAGCACCGCCGGGCGGACCCCCGTGCGGGACCGGCTCACCGTTCCGGTGCTGGCGTTCGGCGGGATCCTGATGGCGGTCATGCAGACCGTGGTCGTTCCGCTGCTGCCGTCCCTGCCCCGGCTCACCCACTCCTCCGCCGGCGCCGTCTCCTGGATGGTCACCGCGACCCTGCTCTCCGGCGCCGTCCTCACTCCCGTGCTCGGCCGGGCCGGCGACATGTACGGCAAGCGCCGGGTCCTGACGAGCGCCCTCGGCCTGATGACCGTCGGCTCGGTCATGTGCGCCCTGTCCTCCGACATCCGCGTCCTCATCTTCGCCCGCGCCCTGCAAGGCGCCGCGGCCGCGGTGGTCCCCCTGTCGATCAGCATCCTGCGGGACGAACTGCCCCCGGAGCGCCGGGGCAGCGCGGTAGCGTTCATGAGCTCCACGGTCGGTATCGGTGCCGCGCTCGGACTGCCGCTCGCGGCGCTGATCGTGCAGTACGCCAACTGGCACGTCATGTTCTGGGCGACCAGCGCGCTCGGCGCGATCGGTGTGTGGGGGATCTGGTGGGCGGTGCGCGAGTCGCCCGTCCGCGAACCGGGCCGCTTCGACGTGCTCGGCGCGCTGGGCCTGGCCGTAGGACTGGTGTGTCTGCTGCTCGGAGTGTCCCAGGGCGGGCAGTGGGGGTGGGGCAGTCCGCGGATCCTGGGGCTGTTCCTCGCCACGGTCGTCGTGCTGGGCCTGTGGTGGTGGCAGCAACTCCGCGTGGAAAAGCCGCTGGTGGACCTGCGGCTGGTGTCGCGGCCCCGGGTGGGCCTGTCCCATGTGGCGGCCCTGCTGACCGGCTTCGCGTTCTACGCCAACTCCCTGGTCACCGCCCAGCTGGTGCAGGCGCCCAAGTCCACCGGGTACGGGCTCGGACTGTCCATCGTGCAGACCGGCCTGTGCCTGCTGCCCGGCGGTATCACCATGCTGCTGCTCTCACCCGTCTCGGCCCGGATCTCGGCGGCCCGCGGCCCGCGCATCACGCTCGCCATCGGCGCCGCGATCATCGCGCTCGGCTATGTGGTGCGCATCGCCGACAGCCGGGACCTGTGGACGATCATCCTGGGCGCGACGGTCGTGGCCACCGGCACCACCTTCGCCTACTCGGCGCTGCCCACGCTCATCCTGCGCGCCGTCCCGGCCGGCCAGACCGCCTCCGCGAACGGCGTCAACGTCCTGATGCGCACCATCGGCCAGGCCGCCTCCAGCGCCGTGGTCGCCGCCGTACTGGTGCACCACACCAGCCTGGTCGGCGGGCTCCCGCTGCCCACGCTGCACGGATATCTGATGGCGTTCGCCATCGCGGGCGTGATCGCCCTGGTGGCGTGCGCGGCGGCACTGACCATCCCGGGCGACCCCGCCCCCGACGACACGCGGCCGGCTTCCGGCCGTGCTCAGGGCGCGCGGGACGAGGCATTGGAGGGAGCATGAGTGCCGTGAGCACCACTCCACCCACCGCGTCCCCGCCCGCACGCCGGGACGCCGAGGCGACCAAGGCGGCCATCCTCAGGGCCGCCCGCTACCTCCTCGCGCGCAACGCGCACGCCGACATCACGCTCAAGGCCGTCGCCGAACGCGCCGGTGTCAGCGCGCCGTTGATCCTCAAGTACTTCGGCAACAAGGACGCCCTCTTCGCCCGCGTCATGTCCTTCGAGACCGACGCCGAGGACCTCCTCGACGCCCCGCTCGACGGACTCGGCCGCCACATGGTCCGGCACGTCCTGGTCAGCCAGCGCGAGCGCGGCGCCGACCCGCTGCTGCGCATCGCGTTCGCACCCCTCCAAGGCGACCACGGCGACATCCTGCGCGTCAACTTCCGCGCCCATGTGGTCGATCGCCTCGCCGAACGCCTCCCCGGCCCCGAAGCCGCCCTGCGCGCCGAACTCGCCGTCGCGACGCTCCTCGGCCTCGGCGTCATGTACGGAATCGCCCGCGGCACCCGGCTGCGCGCGACCGCCATCGACGCGATCGTCGACCGCTATGGACCCACCGTGCAGGCGCACTTGACGCCCTGACCCGGAGACGGCCTGGCCGGACCTAGCCGAACAGCCGGTCCAGGAAGGCGTTCCCGAACACCCCGTGCGGGTCCAGCCGGTCGAAGGTCCCCGCCGCCTGCCCCCACACCGACTCCCCGAACGAGCCCGGGATCACCGTGCCCAGCACCTCCTCGTCGCTCCACGCGGCCTGCTCGGTGTAGGCCCAGCCCTTCGACCACTCGACCCGGGTCAGCGCGTCCGTGCCGTCGTGCGAGCGGAGCAGGAACTGCTCCAACTCCCGCAGGAACTCCTCCGCGTACGGCGTGCCGGGCAGGGTCAGGACGTCCAGCCAGATCGCCGTGTCCCACTCCGGGTGCTCGGCGCTGGGCCGCAGCGCGGACAGCAACGGCGGGCGGGCACCGGTGAGTTCGGTGTCGGTGGGGTGGTCGAGGCCGGTCACCCGGATCTCGACGGTGCCGTTGACCGGGAACCGGCCGAGTGCCGCGTACGCGGTGAGCCGTTCCTGGTAGAAGCCGGTGAACTCGTGGAGCACACGCTGCACTTGGGCCCGCGAGGTGAGCACCGCGTAGCCGTTCGCGGTCTCCCGCAGGGTCGTCGGCTTGACGTAGAGCAGCGTGTTCTTCGACGGCCCCCAAATGTCCGCCGACAGCGTCGTCGTCAACCCCAGTGCGGCCACGTCGAGTTGGGCGTTGCCGAGCACCGGGGCCAGATACCACGCGGCATCGGACAGGATCCGCCCGACGAGATCCGCGATCGGTGTCGGCACGTTGTCGGAGAACGGATAGTTGTACGGCGACGAGACGCGCCGTGAGGTCAGCGGCCGGGTCGGTGCGACGCTCCACACCTTCAGCCAGGGGAACCCGGTGAACGCGAACCAGATCGCCTCGGCCCGCCCCGACGCGTCCAGGAAGCTCGCGAAGGTCCGCCCGCCGGACCCGGGCGCCCCGAACAACTCGGTGGCCGGGATGTCCGTACGGCTCACGCAGCGCAGGTTCGCGTTCGCCCCGACCCGCAGCACGATCTCGGTGACCAGCGAACGCCCCAGATGCGCGAGGAGCGCGGCGCAGTCCGCCTCGTCGCGGGTGTAGGTCCGCGTCACGTACGCGCCGGTGTCCGTGTCCCACACCACCGCCGTCAGCGACAGCACCAGATTGCTGAGCGACCCGAAGGTGTGCCCGGCGGTCCGCTGCTCGCCGTGCGCCGGTACGGCGGTGCCGTGCGCGTCGACGGCCAGGGCGCCGCCGATCGTGAGGTCGCCGGGCGCGGGCGAGGCGGTGAGACCGAGGCCGTGGCCCTCCAGGAACGTGAGCAGCGCCTCCAGGGTGACACCGGTACCGGCCCGCACGGCGGAGCCGGAGTCCAGGGCCAGGCCCGTGAGGTGCGGGGCGGTGTCCACCAGCAGCACCGGCGCGTCCGACGTCGTACCGGACTCGATCGTGAGCGGTGACCAGCCGTGCGAGGAGCCGCGGGCGCGGACCCGCCAGCCGTGCTGCCAGGCCCAGTTGACGACGGACACCACCTGGTCGGCATCGGTCGGCGCGCACGCCCACAGCCCGTCGGCGGTGATCTCACCGACCCAGTTCCGGTATGCCGAGCGGTAGAGGTCCACATCGGTGGGGAAGTCGGGCAGCTCGGCCGCGGCGACGGCCGGATCGGCCGTCAGGAGTACGGGTACGGCGGCCAGGGCGGCCGCGGAGAGGAGGAAGCCGCGACGGGTCCAGGGAGCGGAACTGCCGCTCCCCGGCTGGAGGTTGTTCGCCACATGATCGGTCACGCGCACACGCTAGGTGCGTGTTGACACGAGTAGGCATCCTGCCGAATGGGTTCACTCGTGTGAGTGAAAGATTCACAGGTCACGGCCCGGAGGAGCCCGTTCCGCGCCTGTCGGTGGCGGATGACAGACTGAGGGCATGGACGAACGTGTAATCGGCAGGTCGCATCAGCAGTTGTCCGTCGTCGGTCTCGGCACCTGGCAGCTGGGCGCCGACTGGGGAGACGTCGACGACAAGGAAGCCCTCGCCGTGCTGGAGGCGGCGGCGGAGTCGGGGGTGACCTTCTTCGACACGGCCGACGTGTACGGCGACGGGCGCAGCGAGCAGACCATCGCCACCTTCCTGAGCGGCCGGCCCGATCTGCATGTCCTGGTCGCGACGAAGATGGGCCGCCGCGTCGACCAGATCCCGGAGAACTACGTCCTCGACAACTTCCGCGCGTGGAACGACCGTTCGCGCCGCAACCTCGGCGTCGACCGCATCGACCTCGTACAGCTGCACTGCCCGCCCACGGCGGTCTACTCCTCGGACGAGGTCTTCGACGCCCTCGACACCCTGGTCGCCGAGGAGCGCATCGCCCGGTACGGCGTCAGCGTGGAGACCTGCGAGGAAGCCCTCACCGCGATCGCCCGGCCGAACGTGACCAGCGTGCAGATCATCCTCAACGCCTTCCGCATGAAGCCCCTGCTCCAGGTGCTCCCGGCCGCCCAGGAGGCGGGCGTCGGCATCATCGCGCGCGTGCCGCTCGCGTCGGGCCTGCTGTCGGGCAAGTACACCAAGGACACGGTCTTCCCGGAGAACGACCACCGCACCTACAACCGCCACGGCGAGGCCTTCGACCAGGGCGAGACCTTCTCCGGCGTGGACTACGCGACGGGCGTCGAGGCCGCCGCCGAGTTCTCCGCCCTCGCCCCCGAGGGATACACCCCGGCCCAGCTGGCCCTGCGCTGGATCATCGACCAGCCCGGTGTCACCACGGTGATCCCCGGCGCCCGCTCACCCGAACAGGCCCGCGCCAACGCGGCGGCGGCCAAGCTGCCCGCCCTCTCCGAGGACACGCTCACCGCGATCCGGGACCTCTACGGCCGCCGGATCAAGGACCAGGTGGAGAGCCGCTGGTAGGCCCCGGCCTCCTTCGGACTGCCATCCGTCAGGCAGTTCTCCGTTTGAACGGTCGGCGGTCCGGTTACCCGGACCGCATGACCCAGGAGGAAGATCGGCGGACGGGGCGCGACGAGTCCGAGGACGAGCGGGCGGACCGGATGTGGGGCGAGCTCATCCAGGAGGTCCGGGTCGCGCAGACCGGCGTACAGATCCTGTTCGGGTTCCTGCTCACCGTCGTCTTCACCCCGAAGTACGAGCAGCTGGAGCACGCGAACCAGATCCTCTACCTCGTGACCGTCGTCCTCGGCGCCACCGCCACCGGCGCCCTGATCGGCCCGGTGTCCCTGCACCGCCTGGTCTCCGGCCGGAGCGTGAAACCCCAGGCGGTGCGCTGGGCGTCCCGGCTGACCTTCGTCGGCCTCGTCCTGCTGCTCGCCACGATGACCTCCGCGCTGCTGCTGGTCCTCCGCGTCGCTACCCACGACGCGTATGTGCCCTGGCTGGTCGCGGGGGTCGTCACCTGGTACCTGCTGTGCTGGTTCGTGCTGCCGCTGTGGGCACGGCACCGTTATACGACCCGATGACCCCGAGCCGCGCCATCTGCCGGTCGTGCACGCGGCTGAGCACCAGCACCGAGACCGTGGCCCCGATCAGCGCGCAGAACATGTCCCACTGCGTGTCCCACACATCCCCCTGAGTGGCCAGGAAGGCGTCCGCGCTGTGCCCGCCGATCACGGCCGCCGCCCACTCGAAGAGCTCGAACAGGGCGCTGAAGGCGAGACACGCGCACACGGTGAGCGGCGCCAGCCAGCGGCTGCCGCGCAGCGGTGAGGTGCGGGTGAGCAACTCCCTTACCAGGACCGCCGGTACGAAGCCCTGCATGAGGTGGCCGAGACGGTCGTAGGGATTGCGGCTGAGACCGAGGGTGTCGCGGACCCAGTCGCCCGCCGGTACCTCCGCGTACGTGTAGTGGCCGCCCACGGCGAGGACCAGCGCGTGCGCCGCGAGCAGACAGCACAGCAGGCCGGTCATGGGGAAGCGGCGCCAGGTCAGGACGATCACCGGGAGTCCGGCGAAGACCCACACGGTCTCCAGGAACCACGTCGTGCGGTCGTGCGGCTGCCAGGCGGAGAGGGCCATGCCGACGACCACCAGCGCGACCATGGCGGCGGGCAGACGGCGCCGCGGTGCGGAGGGCAGAACGGACACGATGGGGCTCCCTTGTCGTGGGGAGCCCCATCGTGTCCGAAGGCCGAAGCCGCTACATGAGTACGGCTACTCAGCCGGAGTGGTGGTCTTGCGCAGCGCGCTGAGGCAGCTGTCGATGGCCTGCTGGAGTTCCTCCAGACGCTGGACCATGTCGTCCTCGTAGAAGTCCTGGGCGTCGTCGAAGGTCAGCTCCTCGAACGCCTTCGTGGCCTTCTGGAGGCTGCTGTAGAACTTGGTCCGCTTCTCCTGGACGCGCAGTTCGGGGTCGGCCTCGACCGCCTCGACGACCAGGTTCTTCATCGTGTCGTAGGCCTCGGTCGCCCACCCGCCGGTGTCCTCGCCGTCCTCCAGTTCGTCGAGGAGCGACAGGTGCCGCTCGGCCTCCTGGCGCAGGTCCACGGGCGCGTCGACGGTCTGGCCGGCCGGGGTCTTGATCTGGCCCGACTCGGCGATCTGGCGCACATAGCCGATCCGGTCCGCCGAGCGGCTCTCCGTCGCCACCGCCTTCTTCAGGTCGTCGGTGCGCACGACGTCCCGCGCCAGCTCGGACTGGAGCTCCGGGTCCTCGCGGACGCGGTCCAGCAGTGCCTGCCGGGCGGCCCGCGCGGTGGACGGGTCGGCGAGGATCGCGGCGCGCAGCGCGGTCGGGTTCTCCGCGACCTCCAGCGCCTTGGTGGGGCGGATGCCCTCGGCCTCGGCGGCCTCGGTGATGGCGGTGCCGCGCTCGGAGGTGGCGCTGGAACGGGAGACGTAGTAGTTCAACCACACGTCGGCGTCCGGGAGTTCGACCTCCTGGCCGGGGGCCAGCTCCTCGAAGTGCGGGACGAGACCGTCGTCCGCGGCCCGGTCCCAGGCCTTGTAGTAACGCATGACACGCTCGGGGGAGCAGTCGGCGAGTTCGGCGAACTCCTTCGCGGACACCTTCTGCGTCTCGTCCGCGCTCTGCCCGCCGGGCCGGACGCTGCGCGCCACCTTGAGGCCGAACGCCCAGCCGCCGGTGCGGGCGTAGGCTCCGAACTCGTGCGCGTCCCGGGCGACGAGGCCTGCGTCGTCGAGGGCGGTGAAGGACGTCTCGGCCTGGTCGATCACTACGGTCAAGGCGGACTCTCCTGGGCTTGTGATGAGGCATGGTGCGAACAGGCAGCCTATATCCACCCATTGCCGCTGGTTTGAGCGCCCGGCCCTCGCGTCGCCGTCAGCGCCGTCAGTTCGATTCCCGCCGGAAGGTCTTGAAGAAGGTCTGCAACGCCTGACGGTTGGCCGCGTCGTTCCATTCGTCGGCGGGCGTCGTCCACCGTAGCGAGAAACTGCGCCCGCCGCCGATCAGGAAGCCGCGCCCGAGCGTGCGCACCCGGTCCTCGCCGGTGCCGGAGAACCACTCCAGGTCGGCCGCCTTGTCGCCCTGGTACGTGGTGGCCCGGATGTCGCCGATCTGCTGGAAGCCCTCGGTCTGCTTCAGCCCCGGCAGGACGTCGTCCCGCCACACGGCGACCGGGTCCGGGCCCGCCTGCGTGCTGTACGTCACGGCCAGCGTGCGCGGGTCACCCGTGGCGCCGAAGGTGACCCGGTAGGCGTCGGACGCCGTCTGGGTCTCCAGCACCTTCCAGCCCTTGGGGAGCGCGACGGAGAAACCCTGCGGCGCCTTGAACACCCGGAAGCCGGCCGGCAGCGCCGAGGCGGTGGGGGAGGGGGACGCGGTCACGGAGGGCGAGGCGGACACGGAAGGGGACGGCGAGGCGGGGGATGTGGGCGACGGCGTGGCGGACGGGGAGTAGGCGTGACCGTCGACGTTCTCGCCGGGGGTGCTGACCGAGGCGGACGCGGAGGCGGACGGGAGCGGCGAGGGGGAGCCCGCCGCCGAGGTCTCGGTGCCGGGCAGCTGGTGGGTGGCGGCGAGGACGGCGACCGTGACCGTGCCGACGGCGAGGGCGGTCCCGACGGCCATGCCCCGGCCGCTCCAGGTGGTCCCCGCCCCGCGCACGGCGTCGTAGGCCCGCCGCAGCCGGGGCAGCGGGACCGCCTCGCGGTCGGCGTACGGGTCGTCGTTCAGGATGCGGGTGAGGGACTCGCGGACCACCGGGCGGGTCAGCCGCTCCCGGGAGTTCTTGCGCAGCAGCCCCTGCACGACCTGCGCCAGCGGCCCGGCGCGCGACGGGCCGCGCATCGGGAGACGGTCGACGCCCTTCATGGTCGCCTCGGGGCGGCCCCGGTCGCGGAACGGCGGGTGTCCCTCGACCAGCGTGTAGAGGATCGCGCCCAGCGCCCACAGGTCGGCGGCCGGACCGATGCGCTCGTCCCTGGCCTGTTCCGGCGAGGCGTACGACGGCGCGGTGATCCGCGGCGCGAGGGTGGCGCCCGCGAGTCCGAAGCCGGTGAGGACGACCCCGCCCCGGTCCCGCACGAACACCTGGCCCGGGCTGAGTTCGCCGTGCGTGATGCCCTCGCTGTGTGCCGCCTCCAGGATGTCGAGCAGTTCGAGTCCGATGCGGGCGGCCCGCACATAGTGGAACGTGCCCTGCTGGGCGAGGAGTTGGCCGAGCGGCGTGCCGTCGATCCAGTCGGTGACGGTCCACAGCGTGCCGCCCTCCTCGACGGCGTCGACGACCGGCGCGACCCGGGTGGGGCAGAGCAGCACCATGACGTCGGTGGTCCGCCGGATGCCGGCGGTGATCCGGCCGGCGCCCTCCGGATCCGGGGCGACGGGAAGGGTCACCTGTGTGAGGAGGCAGGGCTGTTCGGCGATCGTGTCCTCGCCGTACCAGGAGACGCGGTTGGTCTCGCGGTGCGCGACCTCCATGGGCCGGTATCTGCCGGCGACCGACTCGTGTACGGAGACGTGCGTCTCGACCATGGCCATCCCTCGCTGAACCCCTGGCTCTCACCTTTCCCAGAAGTACGGCGGGTGTGCCGGGCTGCGTTCAAAGGAAGCCCAATTCCCTTGTGTTTCTTGCCTTTTATTCAACGGTGCCGAGCAGGTGTGCGAGAAAATCGAGTCGCGGGGAGCTCCCAGGTCGCCGCTCGTGTGCCGGGGCCGGTGAATTCGCGCCGGAGGCCTCCATGGCGGAATACCACCGCCCCGACCTGGTGGTAACCAGCGGTAAACGCCGACATGAAGACCGCGAATACACGGGGTTTGTCGACAACGTAGTCAAGGGAAACCGTCCACGATCCCGTCAACGAGCCTGTCGACGAAGTGAGTTGACGGAAAGTCAGCGCAGTCCGAAGCCTTCGGACCAGGCCGAGATCTCCCCGACGGTCGCGTTGCCCCCGCAGACCACGAGGCCGAGCCGGGCGCCGTCACCGACCCGCCGCAGCACCTGCCGGGCGGCGGGCAGCAGACAGCCCGCGGCGGGCTCGGTCCACACCTTGGCGTGCTCGGCGAGGTCGAGACAGCCCCGCACGGCGTCCCGGTCGGGGACGGTCAGCACCTCGGTGACCAGGGCCGACACATGGTCGTACGTCAGCTGCGACACGGCCGGCGCGCTGAGCGTGGTCACGATCGACGACGGTGTGACCGGCACCGGGCCGCCCGCCGCGAGCGCCGCGGACATGGCCTCGGCGCCCTCCGTCTCCACGCCCCAGACCCGGATCCCGGGCCGGCGGGCGTGCAGGGCGGCGGCGATGCCGGCGATCAGGCCACCGCCGCCGATGCTGACCAGGACGTCGGTGAGTTCACCGGCGTCCTCCGCGAACTCCAGCCCCACGGTGCCCTGTCCGGCGATCACCACCGGGTCGTCGAACGGGTGGACCAGGGTCAGCCCCTCGTCCCGCAACCGGTTCACCAGCTCGAACGCGCTCGGCATGTCGTCGGTCAGCCGCAGCGACGCGCCCGCCGCCTCGACCAGCGCGACGGAGCGCGCCGGCGCCGAACGCGGCATGACCACCGTCGCCTTCACATCGAGCGCCGCCGCCATGACCGCGAGCGCGATCCCGTGGTTGCCGCCGCTGACCGCCACCACTCCGGCCGCCAGCTCACCCTCGCTCAGCGACAGCAGCTTCGCCGTCGCCCCGCGCGCCTTGAAGGAGCCCGTGCGCTGCAACAGCTCCAGCTTCGTCGTGACCGGGACACCGAGCAGCTCGGAGAGCCCGAAGCTCTCCAGGGTCGGGGTGCGTACGACGTGTCCGGCGATCCGCTCGGCGGCGGCTTCGATCTCCGAGATGCCGATCAAGGCAGTGATCCTTCCGGCACGGGGACAGGTGACCCGTGCCGATTCGACCCTGACCCGGAAAGGACGCGCAGGTCAACACGTTTCAGAGATCGCGGCGCACCAGGAACTCCAGCAGGGACCGCAGGTCGTCCGCGGGCCCGGCCGCCAGCGGCACACCGGCGAGAGCCGTCTCCACGGCGCCGATGTGCCGACGGGCCTCCGCCAGCGCGGCCGCACGGCCACCCGCCTCCTCGATCAGCGCTGCCGCCACGGCGGGTGCGGTGCCCGAATCGAGGAGGGCGGCGAGGTGTTGGGCGCCTGGTGCGGAGAGCGCGGCCAGGACCGGGAAGGTCTTCTTGCGCTCCCGCAGATCGCCGTGCACGGGCTTGCCGGTCAGCGCCGGGTCGCCCCAGATCCCCAGGACGTCGTCGACCAGTTGGAAGGCGATGCCGAGATGCCGTCCGGCCCGGTCGAGCGCGGCGACCGTCGTCGGGGGCGCTCCGCCGAGCACGGCACCGAGCGCGACCGCGCAGCCGAGCAGCGCGCCCGTCTTGCCCTCGGCCATCGCCCGGTACTCGTCCGGGCCGACCCGCTCCGGCCCCGTCCAGGGGCGCGCCGCGAACAGCAGGTCGTCCGCCTGTCCGTGCACCAGGTCGCCGAGCGCCGTGGACAGCAGACGCAGCCCGCCCGCGCCACCAGGGGCCGCGGCGAGCGTCTCGACGGCCAGCGCGAACAGGGCGTCGCCCGCGAGGACGGCCGGCCCCGTGCCGTAGGCCTTCCAGACCGTGGGGCGGCGGCGCCGGGTCGGGTCGCCGTCCATGATGTCGTCGTGCAACAGCGAGAAGGTGTGCACCAGTTCCACCGCCACCGCCGCGGCGACCCCGGCCCGCCCGGGTGCTCCGGCCGCCTCCGCACCGAGCACGGCGAGGGCCTGCCGTACGCCCTTGCCGCCCGGCGCGGTGACGGGAGCGCCGCCCACCTCGCACCAGCCGAACGAATAGGCCGCCATCTCACCCATCCACGGATGCAGCCGCCCCACCGCCTCCGCCAGCGCGGGCCGCACCAAGTCCCGGCATCGGGACAGGACGTGGGGCACGGACGGTGCCGCTACGGTCGAGGAACGCGCCGTCACCGTACGACCTCCGCCGTGCCGCCGATGCCCAGCTCGTCCTGCGCCCGGGCCACCATCTCCCGCGCGTGCCGCAGGCCTATCCGTTCCAACGTCCGTGCCAGTTCGGCGAGTTCGGCCGCCGTCTCGGCGCGGTCGCGGCCCAGCCGGGCCAGGGACTTCGCCAGGCCCAGCCGCGAGAGGGCCTCGCCACGCGGCTCGCTCATCGCGCGGAACCCGGCGAGCGCCTGCTCGTAGAGGTCCCGTGCCTCGGCGTAACGCCCGGCGCGGTAAAAGACGTTGCCGCGCATCTTGTGGTTGTAGGCGAGCGCGCTGGACAACGTCATCGCACGGCAGCTCTCCTCCGCCTCGGACAGCAGGGCGAGCGCCCGCTCGGTGTCCCGGTCGCGCACAGAGACGATGTCGGCGAGTCCGCGCAGCGCCCAGGCGTGCCCGCGCCTGTCGTCGGCGCCCGCCGCGATCTCGGCCGCCTCCTCGAACATCGCGAACGCCGTGTCGTAGGAACCCCTGTTGCGATGGATCTGCGCGATGCCCTCCAGCGCCCACACCGTGTGCCGGGCCTCGCCGCGCTTGCGGGCCTCGGCGAGGAGCTGTTCGTGCAGGCGCGCCACGGCCTCGTAGTCGCCCTGGATGCGGCCGGTCTCGGCGAGGCCCGCCAGCGAGTAGCCCCGTACGACGATGTCGCCGCCGCGCTCGCCGAGTTCGGCCGCGAGCCCCAACAGCCGCCAGGCCAGCGGGAACGCGCCGCGCTGCCGGGCCAGAGTGCCGCCGCTCCACATCGCCCAGGCCATCGCGGCCGTGTCCCCGGCCTCGCGGGCCGCCCGGTAACTCGCCTTCCACGCCCGGTCCGCCTCCCGCACCTGCCCGAGCCGCCGGTGCGCCTCGGCGACCGCGAGCCCCGAGCGGGCCGCCTCCCCGCGCTGCCCGGACCGCTCGGCCGCCGCCAACTGCTCGGTGCCGGCGGCCAGTACGTCGACCAGTGAGGAGTTCACGGACAGGGTGGTGAGGGCGCCCTGGTACTCCGGAGCGAATGCCTTGCCGTACATCGATGCCTTCCGGTCCATATACACCGCATGTAGACACTGTGTGTATACGTGGTGGGTATACGTCGTGCGTATACATGTCGTGTATAGAGCGTCGAAAATGAGCCCTGGCCGTGGGGGCCAGGGCGTCATCCGCTGATGTGGATCAAGACGTCGATATGTAGGGCGAGGTTGCCTCTGAGGCGTAGATCACTCGCCGGACCTCAGTGCTGCTGCGCCTTCTGCGGGGTCTCCTCGCTGGGCCGGACGACGACGAACCCCTCGCCCTGGAGCATGAGTTGAACGGCCTCGCCGGAACCGCCGCGCAGCATCGACCCGATGGACTGCGAACGGTGCAGCGAGGTCTGGAGATGGGCCGACCAGCCGACCACGGCGTCCGTGTCGACGAACACCGGGTACTGCGGCGAGACCGGTATGACCAGCGGGTTGCCCTCGCAGACCAGGCCCAGCTTGCCCTGCCCGGTGAAGACGCTGTTGAAGAGACCGCCGCCCGCGATGCCGGAGCCCTTCACCGTCTTGATCGCGTACGACAGCGAGGCGTCGAAACACAGGACGTTGCGGCCGTTGACGGTGAACTCGTCACCGGGATCGATCTCGACCACGAAACAGTTCTGCGCCTCGTGCGCGAACCACGCCTCGCCCTGACCGCGCACCACCATCAGCGGCAGCCCCTCACCGGTGACCGCACGCTTGAGCATGCCGCCCACGCCCTGGCCCTTGCGCTCGAACTGGAGGTTGCCGCGGTAGGCGATCATCGCCCCCTGGCGGGCGAGCATCTCGCCGTTGACCGCGTACCTGATGCACTTGGCATTCTCGACGGTCATGCCCGGCGCGGTGGCCGGCTGCACCATGTGCTCACTGGAAAACAGATCACCCTTCATGCGGGCATCCTGACCCGGAAGAGCTCATTCCGCCAAGATCGTGGAGGGGTTGACCGTCCCGCGCGGTCAGGCGCCGAAGAGCTGCGTCCAGTACGTCCCCATCTGTCCGCCGCCCGCGAAGCCGATGCCGATGTGTGTGAAGTCCGGCTTGAGGATGTTGGCGCGATGGCCGGGGCTGTTCATCCACCCCTCCACGACCTCGGCGGCCGATCGCTGACCGGATGCGATGTTCTCGCCGATCGTGCGCCTGCGCGCAACCGCGGCGGCCGCCCGGTCCCAGGGCTGCGAGCCGTCGGGGGAGGTGTGTGAGTAGAAGGCGCGGGCCACCATGTCGGTGCTGTGCGCCTGCGCGGCGGCGGCCAGCAGCGGGTCTACGGCCAGTGCGCGCAGCCCTGCCCTGGCGCGCTCGGCGTTGGTCAGCTCGACGACCTGCTCCGCCGTGCGGGCCAGGCCGCGCGCGGTGGACGGCTTTGCCCACAATGCCGTCCAGAAGACGTCACCGGAGCGGGGGTCGACGGCCTGGGCGAGACCCGTGTGCGTGAACTCCCGCTCCAGCAGCGTCCGGCGGGCCTTCTCGGTGCGCAGGCAGTAGTCGACGAACCCGGCGGGGGTGAGCGGGCCGGAGACCAGGTGCTCGCCGATGGTGAGGTAGGCGTAGCCGGCGCGGACGACCCGCTGGTACACGGAGGTGCCGTCACCGCTCTCGGCGCCGAGGTGTCCGGCGGCGGCCATGCCTGCGGCGTGGGCCTGCGCGGCGGAGACGAGCCGGGGGTCGAGGGAGACCGGCGGCGAACCCGCGTCGGCGCGGGCCGAGTTGGCCAGGGTGAGGAAGTCGGTGCGGTCGGGCGTCGGGGAGGTGGGCGAGACGTGGTGCGGGCCGCCGGAGGGCGCCGTCCGGGGCGCGGGGATCGACGCTGATCGTCGCGGGTCGGACGCGGACGCGGGCCGCGAACTGGTCGTGGGCCGAGGAGGGGTGCCCGGTGTCGGGCGGGACGCGCCGGAGCCTGCGCCGCCTACCGCTCCCGCCCCTCGACCCGGCGCGGGAATCGCGTCCTCGGCGATGTCCACGCCGAAGTCCCGCGCGACCCCCGCGAGTCCGTCGGCGTACCCCTGTCCCAGCGCGCGCAGTTTCCAGCCGGTGCCGCGCCGGTAGAGCTCCGCGAGGAGCAGGACGGTCTCGCGCTGGGGGCGTTGCGGGGTGAAGCGGGTGAGGGGCCGGCCGCCGGTGTCCGTCACATGGAGGGTCGGTGCGGGCAGGCGGCCCAAGGGGGTCCCGGGATCGGCCGGGCTGATGACGACGGTGACCCGCGCGGCGCCGGTGCGCAGGCGGGCCGGGTCGATGGTCAGGGTGTCGTCCCGCAGCCGCGCTCCGGGCGCCGTCGGCTGGTTGTAGAACACGAAGTCCGCGTCACCGCCGACCTTGCCGCTCTCGTTCGTGATCAACGCCGACACGTCGAAGGGACCGGGAACCCACAGGGTCAGGGAGCCGCCCGGAAGAGGGAGATTGCCGCCCGGCACCAGCTCGTCCATGGCACCGCCCTTGCTGCTCGTGCCCGGTGGGGGAGTTCCCCGGTGGGGGCTTTCGGTGGGGGACTTCGTCCTCCACTCAACGTCCCGCCGGGGCGCGAGGGTTCCCGCGTGAGGAGGCGGGGGACGGAGAGCGACGCCGCCCGGCCCCCACCTCCGCGTCGCGTCCTCAGTCCCGTGCGACCCCCGGCGCGATGTCCTCGTAGGCCACGTTCCGTTCGGTGACGTAGGAGCCTCGGCCCGTGAGCGGCGAGTTCTGGATCGTCCTCGTCCGCTTGCCGCAGAACGCCGACTCCAGGGTGCGCGCCATGGTGTTCAGCACCGTGCCGTTGTTGGAGGTGTTGGCCAGCGCGGTGAGGCTGCGGCGGCCGTCCTTCGAGGTGAAGGAGTAGGTGTAGAAACCCTGGACCGCGCCCGTGTGGCCGTACACCGAGACACCGCAGGACAGGTCGCGGCGGCGCAGTCCGAGCCCGTACCGGGTCGTGCTGTTGACCGTGGTCCACCGCTCCATCTGCGCGAGCTGGGCGGCGGAGGTGAGCCTGCCGCCGAGCAGCGCGGAGAAGAAGGTGTTCAGGTCGCGGGTGGTGGAGATGACCGCGCCGGCGCTCTGCGCCCAGGAGACCGTCTGGTCGGTGGCGTCGACCAGCTTCGCGCCCGCGCGGTCCGGGGTGAGATAGCCGTGGGCGTACCGGCCAGGGATCTTCGCGGCCGGGTGGACGTAGAAGGTGTCGCGCAGCTTGAGCGGCTCGATGACGCGGTTCCGGTACTCGGTGCCCACGGAGTGGCCCGTCAGCTTCTCGATGAGCATCCCGGCGACCACGAAGTTGGTGTTCGAGTACGAGTAGGCGGCGCCCGGCGCGTTGGTGCGCGCGTGCCTGAGCGACAGCTGGACCAGCTGCCGGTAGGTGAAGACCTTGTCGCGTACGGCCTCGAAACCGGAGACCGAGCTGGCGAACATGGAGTTCGTGTAGTCGTACAGACCGCTGCGGTGGCTCAGTACATGGCGCACGGTGATCCGCTTGTCGGGCAGCAGCCCGGGCAGGTAGCGGTCGACCGAGGCGTCCAGGTCCAGCTTGTGCGCGTCGGCCAGTTGGAGCAGGACGACGGCCGAGAACGACTTGGTGATGCTGCCGATGCGGAAGCGGTCGGCGTTGCCGATGGCCCGGCGGGTCGAGCGGTCGGCGATGCCCGCGGCGGCCGTGTGGACGGTGCCGTGGTCGTCGACGCGGGCGATCGCCCCGGGCGCGCCCTGGGCCGTGAGCGTGCGCAACACGGCCCGGAGCCCTGCCATGTCGGGGGCCGGAAGTGCGGCCGCGCTGCTGGTTCTCGTGGTGTCCGACTCGTGGGTCGCGGCATGCGCCGGTACCGCCGTGAGCGTCAGCAGTGCCACCGCCGACGCCGTGGCCCTGCGCACCGTTCTTGAGACCATCCGGTTCTCTCCCGTTTTTCTGTCGGTATGCGAGATCGATCACAGTCGGGCGAGGCAACCTTCTCGCGCCCCGTCACATCTCCACAGCTGACGCACAGTTGGTCATTCGCTGATCACTGAGCGATGCGGATTTGCCAAGTATTGCCATGAAACGCTCGGAAACCGTTCATTTCGGCTTTACATGCACATGGTGGATACGTGAGGGTTTCGGTCCGGGGCCCGACCAGCCCCGTGGGCGCGTTCAACCGCGCCCTGTCTCAAGGCGGTTGGTGATCCCGGCCGTCTTCGTACGGAGGAGCCCTCTTTCATGCGTGGACCCCACATACGCGGCCTGGCGGTCGCCGTCGCGGTGACGACGGCCGCCACGGGGCTGGCCGGCACGGCCTTCGCGGGACCGGCCACAGGGACGGACGGTGCGACGGCCTCGACCGACGCCGGCGCCGCGTCCGTCGTCACGGCCGCGCGTGCCGCCGCGTTCGCGCACGCGTCGGCGACCGGTGTCACGCGGGGCGACGAACTCCGGGCCCAGGACGTGATGATCGACCCCGAGGGCGCACGCCATGTGCGCTTCATACGCACGCACCAGGGCATGCCGGTCCTCGGCGGCGACCTCGTCGTCCATCTGTCCCACGGCCTGGCCTACACCGGCGTCACCCGGGCGGCCGACCAGAGCGTCAGGCCCGCCACCACGCGGGCCAGGCTGACGGCCGGTCAGGCCGAGGCGAAGGCCGCCGCCGTCGGGAAGGGCGACGCGGGCACCGCCCACCTGGTGGTGGACGCCCGGGACGGGGGAGCAGCCCTCGCCTACCAGATACCCGTCACCGACAGCAGCACCGCCGAGGCCGTCGGCACCCGCACGGTCGTCATCGACGCCGTCACCGGCAAGGTCCGCAGCAACACCCCCGACAGCGACGAGTTCCTCTCGCCCAAGCTGCTCGACACCCTGCGCGAGCGCGGCGAGACCCTGGACCCGGCCACCGCCACCGGCGTACAGCCGACGTCCCTCACGGCGGCCGCCGCGAGCCGCGCGGTCCACTACCCGGTCACCGCCTCGGGCACCGGCACCTCCCTCTTCGTCGGCAAGGTGCCGCTGACCACCACCCGCACGGCGCGCACCAGTTACCTCCTCAAGGACCCGACCCGCTGGGGCACCGAGACCCGCGACGCCAAGGGGAAGGAACTGGAGAACTTCGCGCAGGGCAAGAAGTTCACCACCACGACGAACAAGTGGGGCAACGGCGCCGTCTCGCACCGCGACAGCGCCGCCGTCGACGCCCAGTACGGCATCACCAAGACCCTGGACTTCTACAAGAAGACCTTCGGCCGCAAGGGCATAGCGAACAACGGCAAGGCCGCCCGCGGCATGGTCCACTTCGGCAACAAGGTGGCCAACGCTTTCTGGGACTCGACCTGCGGCTGCATGCTCTACGGCGACGGCGACGGGGACATGTTCAAGAAGCCGCTCGTCGTCCTCGACGTGACGGGACATGAGTTGACCCACGGCGTCGTGGACGCCACCGCCAAGCTGGAGCCCACCCGCGTCGACGCCGACGGCAACCAGTACGGCGAGGCGGGCTCCCTGAACGAGTCCCTCGCGGACATCTTCGGCTCCAACGTCGAGTTCAGCGCCAACAACGCCAAGAACCCGCCGAACTACCTGATCGGCGAGAAGCTCGGCCTCGCCCAGAAGTTCCTGCGCCGCCTCGACCACCCCTCCCTCGACAAGCTGGAGGGCACGATCGACTACTGGTCGCCGCAGACGTACGACGCCGAGGTGCACGCCGGCTCCGGAGTCTCCTCGCACGCCTACTACCTCCTCGCGGAGGGCAGCGGCCGCAAGACGATCGGCGGCTTCGCCTACGACTCGCCCACCTACGACGGGTCGACCGTCACCGGCATCGGACGCACCAAGGCCACGGCGATCTTCTACCGCGCGCTGACCCGCTACATGGTGTCCACCACCGACTTCCACGACGCGCGCACCGCGACGCTGAAGGCCGCGGCGGACCTCTACGGCGCGAGCAGCACGGCGTACAAGACCGTCGATCTGGCCTGGGCCGCCGTGAACGTCACGGTCGCCAACGCCCCTGCCGCCAGGCACTGATGACCGTCCGGGTGCCCTGCCACGAGCGGGGCACCCGGAGCCCCGCCTCGGCCCCGCAGCGTGTCGACCTTCTCAGATCCACTGCTTCTCGACCTCCTCGGACACGGTGAACACGGCCTCGCAGGAAGGGCAACTGGCCTTCCCGAAGACATACCTCAACGCCTGCGCGACCTCCGTCTGCCCGAACTCGACCGCCTCGCCGTGCAGTCGCGCCCCGATGCCGTCGAGCCGGTCGGGCGCGGCCGGTATCAGCTCCGTCCGCCCCTCCGTGTCCGCCTCCTCGTTCGCGCCGGTCACGTAGTCGCCGGCCGAGGTGAAGACGCCGTACGAGCCGAACGCGACGAACAGGCCCTCCTCGCACTCGGGGCACTCCAGGTCGTACTCCTCGGCGTTGATCCTCTCCAGCGCCTCGGCCCACACCCCGTCGTCGCCCTCGAAGGCGAGCACGGCCATCTGCAGATAGACGAAGGTGTGCGCGTCCTGCCCCGGATCGGCGCGCAACACCCTTGCCACATCGAGCAGTTGGCCTATCTCGCGCGCGTACCGGGCACGGCACTCCTCGTCCGGGTCCGTGGTGATCAGCCCGGCCATGGTGACCGCCTGTACCGGCCCGCCCGGCGCCCGGCCCAGCGCGATGCCGGTGAGCACGGGCAGTGCCGCCCAGCTCGCGTCGTACACCGAACCCTGGTGGCACAGCGACCCCCACAACTCCTGCCACACGGCCTCGTCCTCGGTGCCGCCGAGGCGCGCGAACAGGCCCGGGACGTCCTCGGCGCTGCCGTAGGCATGGGTCAGCTCGGACCAGTCGATCGTCGTCATACGGCGATTGTGCCGCCCGGCACTGACAACGAGGCCCCGGCAGGCATCAGTTCCGCTCAGGAGACTCACAACTTCGCTGTGACAAATCCTGCTTCTTTTATTGACGACGGAAAAGAAGGGACCTAGGTTCCCGCCATGCGCTCGACCCCCCGCACCGAGTCGTTCCCGGCACATACGCCGGCCGTCTCACAGGTGTTCACGACCGTGCTGTCCCACGGCCCCCTCACCCGGCTTGAGGTGGCCCGCCGGGCAGGGCTGTCGGCGGCCGCCGTGACCAAGGCGGTCCGGCCGCTGATGGAGGCCGGGTACCTGGCGGAGGGTGCCGACCAGGACGCGCCCCCGGCACTCGGGCGGCCCGCGAACCTCGTCCGGGTCGACGGCGGGCGGGCGTTGTTCATCGGGGTCAAGGTGACCGGCGACGAGATCATCGGCGTCCTCACCGACCTGTGCTGCCGCATCCGCGTCGCCCGCCATGTACCGCTGACCGACCACGACCCCAAGGCGGTGCTGTCGACGATCGCCGACCTGGCCCAGGAACTCCGCACCGAGGCGGACGACTTGGGCATCCGGGTGCTCGGCCTCGGGCTCGCGGTCTCCGGTGACGTGGACCGCGGTGAAGGGGTCGTCCGCTACTCGCCGTTCCTGGAGTGGCGTGACGTACCCCTGGCCGAACTGGCCGCCATGACAACGGGGTTGCCGGTCACCGTCGACAACGACGTGCGCGCGCTGACCGTCGCCGAGCAGTGGTTCGGCGCCGGCGCGGGTCTCACGGACTTCGCCGTGGTGACCGTCGGCGCGGGCATCGGCTGCGGACTGGTCGTGCACGGCCGGGTCGTCGCCGGCGCCTACGGGGTGGCCGGTGAGATCGGGCACGTGGTCGTCGATCCCGCCGGGCCGCTGTGCCACTGCGGCAACCGCGGCTGCGTCGAGGCGATCGCCGGGGACGCCGCGATCGTCGCCCGCGTCCGCGAGGTCACCGGCGTCCAAGTCGCCGACACCGCCGAGGCGTTGGCCCTCGCCCACCGGGGCGACGCCGGAGCGCGCGAGGTGTACGCGCGGGCCGGTGAGGCCATCGGCCGGGGCATCGCGACCGTGGTCAACCTGTTCGGCCCCGAACGCGTGATCATCTCCGGCGAGGGCCTGGCCGCCTACGACCTGTTCGCCGAGCAGATCCGCGACTCCTTCACCGCCGCCGCCTTCGGCTCCGCCGCCCGGTGCGACGTCCACACCCGTCCGCTGCCCTTCGACGAATGGGCTCGCGGAGCCGCCGCGACCGCGATCCAGTCCTTCATCCGATCGGACACCTAGCCGCACGATCACACCCCCCACCCCCAACCGCGCACTCCCCGCCCCACACACTCCTACCCGCACGAGGAGCCCGACGATGTACTCCCTCACGCCCGTCCGCGCCCTGAGAGCCATGGTGGTGCTGGCCCTCACCGCCGGCTTCGCCACCTACCTCCCCGCCGCCGAGGCGGCCACGCCCACAGCGGACCCCGCCGTCGCCGCCAAGCCCTATATGGGCTGGTCGAGTTGGAGCATGCAGTCGTCCAAGTACCCCGGCCTCAACCCGGACGGCGACTACAGCTACCTCACCGAGGCGAACGTCAACAAGCAGACCGACGCCCTCGCGAGCAAGCTGAAGAAGTACGGCTACGACCACGTCAACATCGACGCCGGCTGGTGGATGGACAAGACCTGGAAGACCGGATACGACCAGTACGGACGCCAGAAGGCCGACCCGGTCCGCTTCCCCAGCGGCATGAAGGCCGTAGCCGACCGCATCCACTCCAAGGGCCTCAAGGCCGGCATCTACCTGCCCGCCGGCCTGGAGAAGGGTGCCTACGGCGACGGCAAGACGCCCATCTGGAACGCCGACGGCTGCACCACCGCCGACATCGTCTACAGCGACCTGCGCACCACCAACGGCTGGGACAGCGCGTACAAGATCGACTTCTCGCGGCCCTGCGCCCAGAAGTACATCGACTCCCAGGCCCAGTTGATCGCCGGCTGGGGTTACGACTTCCTCAAGCTGGACGGCGTCGGTCCCGGCTCCGGAAAGAGCGGCGACCAATACGACAACGTTGCCGACGTGGCCGCCTGGAACAAGGCCATCACCGCCACGGGACGCCCCATCCACCTGGAAGTCTCCTGGTCCCTGGACTACGGACACGCGGCCGACTGGAAGAAGTACTCCAACGGCTGGCGCATCGACACCGACGTCGAGTGCTACTGCAACACCCTTGTCACCTGGGAGAACTCGGTCGACGACCGCTGGGACGACACCCCCGCCTGGACCGACAGGGCGGGCCCCGGCGGCTGGAACGACCTCGACTCCCTCGACGTCGGCAACGGCGCGATGGACGGCCTGACCAAGGCGGAGCGCCAGAGCTACGCGACCCTCTGGGCCGTCGCCAAGTCCCCGCTCTTCACGGGTGACGACCTCACCCGCCTCGACGACTACGGCCTCTCGCTGCTCACCAACCGCGAGGTCATCGGCGTGGACCAGAGCGACGCACCGCCCGCCCGCCCGGTCACCCCGTCGGACCCCCAGCAGGTGTGGGCCGCGAAGAACCCCAACGGCACCTACACCGTCGCCCTGTTCAACCTGGCCGACGCCCCCGCCGCCGTCTCCGCGAACTGGACGACCCTCGGCTTCACCGGCAAGGCCGCCGTCCGTGACCTCTGGAACCACGAGGACCTCGGCACCTACACCAACAAGGTCACCCAGGCCCTGCCCGCCCACGGCTCACGCCTCTTCACCGTCACCCCGCACGGCAGCGCCGTCACCACGACCGCCTACGAGGCCGAGGCCACCACCAACACCCTGAGCGGCAACGCCAACATCGCCGACTGCTCGGCCTGCTCCGGCGGCCACAAGGTCGGCAACCTCTACGTCGGCGGCAAGCTCACCATCAACAACGTCGTCGCCGCCAAGGCCGGCACCTACCAGGTGAAGATCGCCTACGTCAGCGGTGACTCCCGCCCGGCGAGCATCTCCTCGAACGGCAACGGCGCCACCAGCCACAAGTTCCCGTCCACCGGCGACTGGGGGACCGTCGGGACGGTCAGTGTGCCGGTGACCCTGAAGGCGGGCGCGAACACGATCACCTTCGACAGCGGTTCGGGCTACGCGCCGGACATCGACCGGATCGACGTGCCCAACTCCTCCTCCTGAGCCGACCTTTTCGGAGACCGCCATGTCCAGTGCACTGCCCGACCTGCCCAGACGCAATGTGCTCGCCCTCGCCGCGGCCACCGGCGCCCTCGCCGGCCTGCCCGCCTTCACCGCCTCGGCCGCACCCCAGCGAACCGCCAACGCCTCGTACGACAGCGGGACTTCACGCAACACCCTGTGGTGGCAGGCGCCTGCCGGCGACACCTCGATGATCGAACAGGGGCTCCCCGTCGGCAACGGCCGGCTCGGCGCCCTCGCGAGCAACGACCCCGGCCACGAGGTCCTCCTGATCACCGACGCCACGATCTGGACCGGCGGCCTCAACGGCACCCTCGACTCCGACGGCCAATTCCCCTACGGCCGCGCGGACTTCGGGTCCCTGACCCTGCTCGCCCGGCTCACCGTCGACATCCCCGACCACGACCTGGGCGCCGTCAACGGCTACCGCCGCACCCTCGACCTCGACCGGGGCGTGGTGGGCGCGTCGTACGTCCGCTCGGGAGTGACGTACAAGCGGGAGATGTTCTCCAGCAGTCCCGACGACGCGATCGTCCTCCACTTCTCGCAGAGCGGAGGCGGACGCTACACCGGCACCGTCACGCTGGAGGGAACGCACGGCGAGGCCGCCGCGCTCTCCTTCGGCGGCCAGTTCGCCAACGGCCTGAAGTACGGGGCCGCCGTCACCGCGTACGGCACCGGCGGCAAGGTCACCGTGAACGGCGCGCACATCGAGTTCTCCGGGTGCAAGGACCTCACCGTCGTGGTGAGCGGCGGCAGCAACTACGCGCCGGACGCCGCCCACGGCTTCCGCGACCCCAAGCTCGACCCGCAGAAGCTCGCCCGCACCAAGGTCCGCGCCGCCGCCCGGCACTCGGCCGTGACCCTGCTGAGCACCCATGTCGCCGACTACCGGGCCGCGTTCGGTACGTTCGAGCTCTCGCTCGGCACGTCGTCCGACGACCAGCGCGCGCTGGACACCTGGGAGCGGATCCAGGCACGCCACACGAGCGGCGACCCCGACCCCGAACTCGAGGCCGCCTACGTCCAGTTCGGCCGCTACCTCATGGTCTCCGGCTCGCGCGGCAGTCTGCCGATGGGACTCCAGGGCCTGTGGCTCGACGGCAACGACCCCGACTGGATGGGCGATTACCACACCGACATCAACATCCAGATGAACTACTGGATGGCCGACCGGGTGGGTCTGTCCTCGTCCTTCGACGCCTTCACCGACTACTGCGTCGACCAGCTGTCGTCCTGGACCGACCTCACCCACCGGCTGTTCCAGGACTCCCGCAACCGTTTCCGCAACACCAGCGGGAAGGTCGCCGGCTGGACCGTCGCCTTCTCCACCAACCCCTACGGCGGACTCGGCTGGTGGTGGCACCCGGCGGGCAACGCCTGGCTGAGCAACAGCCTCTGGGAGCACTACGAGTTCACGCACTCCCGCACCCACCTGGAGAAGATCTATCCCCTCCTCAAGGGCGCCTGCGAGTTCTGGGAGAAGCGGCTGGTCACCACCACCCTCGCCAACGGGAAGGAGGTACTGGTCGCGGACCACGACTGGTCACCGGAGCAGGGTCCGCAGGACGGCAGAGGCAACACCTACGCCCAGGAAGTGGTGTGGACCCTGTTCGGCAACTACGCGGCCGCATCCGCGGAGTTGAAGCGGGACAGCGGGTTCGCGAACACGATCTCGGGACTGCGCAGGCGTCTGTATCTCCCCGAGGTGAGCCCGACGTCCGGCTGGCTGGAGGAGTGGATGTCGCCCGACAACCTCGGCGAGACCACCCACCGCCACCTGTCCCCGCTGATCAACCTGTTCCCCGGCGACCGCATCCGCCCCGACGGCTCCACCCCGAAGGACATCGTCGACGGCGCCACCGCCCTGCTCACCGCGCGCGGCATGAACAGTTTCGGCTGGGCCAACGCCTGGCGCAGCCTGTGCTGGGCCCGCCTCAAGGACGCCGACAAGGCCTACCAGCTGATCGTCAACAACCTCCGCCCGTCCGAGAACGGCAGCAACGGCACCGCCTTCAACCTCTTCGACATCTACGAGGTGGAACAGGGCCGCGGCATCTTCCAGATCGAGGCCAACTTCGGCACCCCGGCGGCCGTGACCGAGATGCTCCTTTACTCCCGCCCCGGCCATCTGGAACTCCTGCCCGCCCTCCCGGACGCCTGGGCCGAGTCCGGCTCGATCACCGGGGCCGGTGCCCGCGGCGGCTTCGTCGTCGACCTGCGCTGGAAGAACGGCAAGCCCACCGAGGCGAAGATCCGCAGCGTCGGCGGCCGCACCACGACCGTCGCCTACGGTGGAAAGACCCGCACCGTGACCGTCAAGCCCGGCGGATCCGTCACGCTGAAGGACTTCGCCCGGTGACGGCCCGGCGGGCACCACTGCGCCGTACGGCCGCACTTCTCCTGCTCGCCGCCGCCTTCCAGGCAGCACCCGCACAAGCACAGCCCCAAGCACGGCCGCAGGCACAGGTGAAGGCCTCGAACTCCCCGAAACCCGTCATCACCTGGGGAGCGAGCGCCGACCACCTGGGCGACGGCGTCGCCGACCGCAGCTACCGCCTGATCGTGCACACCAGTGTCGCGGGCGGCGATCTGCGGATCCGGCTCTCCAACGCCTTCGGCGACCGGCCGCTGACCTTCGACAACGTCCACGCCGGTGTGCAACGGGCGGGCGCCGCGCTGGTGCCCGGCTCCAACCGGCGGCTGACCTTCGGCGGCGAGCGGTCGGTCACGATCCCCGCGGGCGCGGTCGCCTACAGCGACCCGCTCGCCGGCAAGGTGCCCGCCGCGACCAACCTGGTAGTCAGCATCCACTCCCCGGACGCGGCGGGCCCGGCGACCGGTCACGGCATGGCCATGCAGACGTCGTACGCCACCCAGGGCGACCACACCGGCGAGGAGGGCGCCACCGCCTGGACGGACAGCATCGGCTCCTGGTACTACCTCGACGCCGTCGACGTACGGCCGAGCGCGGGCATCGGCGCCGTGGTCACGCTCGGCGACTCCATCACGGACGGTTGGGCGTCCACGTCGGACCTCAACCGGCGCTGGCCCGACTACCTGGCCCGGCGGCTCCAACGCGCCGGCACGGCCGTCAAGGGAGTGGCCAACGAAGGGATCTCCGGCAACAAGGTCCTCGCCGACGGCGCCGGGCAGAGCGCCCTCAACCGGCTGCAGCGCGACGTGCTGTCCCAGCCCGGCGTCCGCACGGTGTTCCTCTTCGAGGGCGTCAACGACATCAAGGCCCACTCCGGCGTCACCGCCCAGGACCTGATCGCCGCCTACCGCGCGATCATCGACCGGGCGCACGCGGCCGGGAAGTGTGTCGTCGGCGCCACCGTCGGACCGTTCAAGGGCTGGGGCGAATGGGACCCGGCGGCCGAGGCGGTACGCCAGGAGGTCAACCAATTCATCAGAAGCAGCGGGGAGTTGGACGCCGTCACCGACTTCGACCACATCCTCCGCAGCCCCTACGACCAGGAGAGGATGCTCCCCTTCTTGGACGGCGGTGACCATCTCCATCCCAACGACAAGGGGATGGCGGCCATGGCCGACGCCGTCGACCTCAAGAGCCTCGACTGCGCGAAGTGAGGTTCAGTGACGTGAGGTTCAGCCGGACGCCGTGGCCTCCGGGGTGATCAGCCCCTGTCGGTAGGCGATCGCCACCGCCTCCGTACGGCTCGCGGCGCCCAGCTTCGCGAGGATGTTGGAGACGTGGACGCTCGCCGTCTTGCCGGTGATGAACAGCTCCTCGCCGATCTGGCGGTTGCTGCGGCCGAGCGCGAGCAGCCGCAGCACGTCCCGCTCGCGGGCCGTCAGCGGCGAGGGGCGGTCCCCGGTGTCCGGCGCCGGGTCGCCCAGGCGGCCACGGCGGATCAGCGTGTCCAGCCGTGTGAGCAGGGGCGAGGCACCGAGCCGGGTGGCCGTCTCCCGTGCCGCACGGGCCTGGGCGGCCGCCTCCTCACGGCGGTCGGCCGCCAACAGGGCTTCTGCGAACCGGAATCGGCACCGCGCCTGCTCGTAGACGTCGCCGTAGTCGAACGCGGCCGTCGCCTTCTCCCAGGCGGCCACGTCCGGTCCGGTGGCGGCCCGTGCCCACTCCGCCTCGGCGCGGGCCAGCCACGCCAGTCCTTCCGGCCCCTGGGGCCGGGCGTCACCACCCGCGTCGGCCACGGACCGGGCCAGCTCGACGAGTTCCGTCGCGGTGTCCGTCCAGTGACGCGCCCCCGCCTCGTCGCCGGTGAGCCGTAGCGCGGTGGCCCGGTCGGCGACCGCGGCCAGGGCGAGGGCGGCGAGCCGGACCGTGAGGTCGGGACGGCGGCCGGAGTCGTCGGTCAGCGCCGCGACCGCAGTACGCAGCTGCTCGACGGCCGTCTCCGGGGTGCCCTGGACGGCGCAGGCGTCGGTGAGCACGATGGCCGCCACCATCGCGGCCATCCAGTCGAACGGCCCCTCCAGCAGGGCCCGGGCCCGCTCCACCGCCCCCAAGTCACCGCGCGCCAGCGCCACATACAGCGCGGGCCCCATGGTGAAGCCGCCCGCGTGCGGCAGGACGTCCGCGTCGCTCGCGGCCACCTTCACGCACTCGTCCCAGCGGCCCAGCGTGTACAGCACCAGGAGTTGCAGATAGCGCATCTCCAGCGGATACGGCGACGAGAGCAGTCCGGCGCGCCGGGCCCGGTCCAGCCCCTCGGCGAGCCAGGGCAGCGACTCCTCCAGGTCCCCGGACTCGAAGCTGCCGATGGCGAGGTGGAACAGGGCACGCATCTCCACGGGCGCGTGCCCGGCCTGCCGGGCCAGCTCACGTGCCTCGGCGAGCCGCTCCCGGCCCTCCCGGGTACGGCGGCCGCCCTTTTCGAGCGTGGCCAGCGAGATCAGCAAGTCGGCCCGGGCGTCGACCAGTCGGAGCTCCTCGGCGATGTGCAGGGCCTGGCGGGCGACCCGCAGCGCGATCTCGTCCTCACCGACCTGACGCGCCGTCAGCACATGCGTGGCGGCCGCCCACACCCAGGTCCGGGAGGGCGGTTCGGCGGGGATCATCGCCAGGGCCTCGCTGCTGTACGCGAACGCGGCCGTGAGGCTGTCGACGCCCATGAGATTGCCGGCCAGCGTGTAGCGGACCCGGGCGGCCAGCTCGGAGTCCGTGTCCTGGCCGATACCGGCGAGCGCGGACCGGGTGAGGGAGACCGCGCGGTGCGCGTCCCCGGCGTGGGCCGCTGCCGCCGACGCGCGCAGGGTGAGGGTCACGCTGTCGATGCCCTCGCCCGAGGGCCGGGTCGTCGGGTCGACCGACGACCACAGATCGAGGGCGGTCTCCAGATGCCGTAGCTCCTCGGCGGGCGCGCCCACCCGCTGGGCGTGGTCGGCGGCCTCCAGGGAGGCGGCCAGCGCCTCGGCCAGGTCGTGGCTCTCGCGGTAGTGGTGGGCGCGCTCCGCCGCGCTCTCGGCCGGGTGCCCGCGCGAGGCGAGGAGGCGGGCGAACGCGCCGTGCTGCCGGGACCGCTCGCCGGGGAGCAGGTCGGCGTACACGGCCTCACGGGCGAGGGCGTGCCGGAAGGAGTACGTGTCGGCGTGCCCGGGGACCAGGAGCTGTCGCTCGACGGCCTCGCGCAGCGCCGACTCCAGCTCGTCCTCGGGGAGTCGGACCGCGTCGCGCAGCAGGTCGTACTCGACGCGGCGCCCGGCGACGGCGGCGGTGCGCAGCACCTGCTGGGCGGTGTCGGAGAGTTGCTCGAAACGGATCAGCAGGACGTCGGCCAGCCCGCTCGGCACCCCGCCCGCCTCCATGTCGCTCGCCGCGAGCAACTCCTCGGCGTAGAAGGCGTTTCCCTCGGCGCGCTCGACGATCCGGCGGACCGTGCCGTCCGGCACCGGAGCCGTACGCAGCGCGCGCACCAGCCGGGCGACCTCCGCGTCCCCCATGGGCCGCAGCTCCAGGCGCTCCACGGCGGGCAGCCGCACCAGCTCGGCCAACAGGGGCCGTAGGGGATGGCGGCGGTGGAGGTCGTCCGCGCGGTACGACGCGAACACCGCGAGGCGGTGGGTGGGCGCGCCGCCCGCCGGGCGCTGGAGGATGCCGCGGCTGAGCAGGAAGCGGAGCAGGTCGCGGGAGGACTGGTCGGCCCAGTGCAGGTCCTCCAGGACCAGGAGCAGGGGAGCGATGTCGGAGAGGTCGGCGAGCAGTCCGGCGATGCCCTCGAAGAGCCGCAGCCGGCCGCCCGCGTCCCGCGCCGCGTCCGAACCGGCGCCCAGCAGCCGGTCGACCGCCGGATGCGCGGCCAGCGCGGCGGCGAAACGTTCGTCGTCGGCGAGCACACCGAGGATCTCGGTGAAGGGGAGATACGGCAGACCGACGTCACCGAGGTCGACGCAGTGCCCGGTGAGGACGGTCATCCCGGCGGTCGCGGCCCGCCCGGCGATCTCGTCCAGGACCCGGGTCTTGCCGACGCCCGCGTCCCCGGCGATCAGCACCGCTCCCGCCGTACCCGCGCGGGCGCGCTCCAGCACACCGGCGAGGCGGGCGAGTTCCTCGTCCCGGCCGATGAGCGGCGCTGCTGCTACGGATGACGACACGTCCCCATCCTGGCACGCGCCACCGACAACGCACCTGGCCACCGGGCGGGAGACGGGCCCCCGCCCGGCAGACCGGGGTTCAGCGCAGGGTCTCGGCCCAGTTGGACGGGACGCGTCCCGCCGGGCCCGGCACCGGCTGGTCCTTCGGGTGGCTCACCGGGGCGGTGAGCTCGGGACCGGAGTCGTAGAGCTCGGAGGTGGTGAAGTTCCAGAACCAGTCCTCGCCCGGCTCGTAGCTCTGGATGAACGGGTGGCCCGTGGACTGGTGGTGGGCCGTGGCGTGCTTGGCGGGGGAGTCGTCGCAACAGCCGACGTGGCCGCACTGCGCGCACCGCCGGAGGTGGAACCACCAGCCGTCGGCCGCGTCGCACTCCACGCAACCCGCGCCGCTCGGCGGGACGGTGGGGTCGATTCCGGCGATGTCGCTCATGCGGACTCCTCGGGCGTCTCGTTGTCGGCGGCGGTGAGGGGGAGCAGGACCTGGAAACGGGTGTCGCCCGGCACCGACTCCACCTGGAGGGTGCCGTGATGCTTGTTCACGACGATCCGCCAGGAGATGTCCAGCCCGAGCCCCGTGCCCTCGCCCACCGGCTTGGTGGTGAAGAACGGATCGAAGATACGGCTGCGGATCTCCTGCGGCACACCGGGCCCCGTGTCACGGAACTCCACCATGAGCTGATCGCGCACCGGCGCCGTCCGCACCGTCAACGTGCCTTCCCCGCCCGCGCTGTTGATGGCGGACACCGCGTTGTCGATCAGGTTCGTCCACACCTGGTTGAGCTCGGCCGGATAGGCCGGGATCTTCGGGAGCGTCCGGTCGTAGTCCTTGACGACCTTGATCCGGTCGCCGGTCTTCGCGCCGAGCATCAGCAGGGTGCTGTCGAGGAGTTCGTGCACATCGGCGACCTGGTAGGGCGCGCGGTCCAGCTGCGAGTACTGCTTCGCGGCGCCGACCAGGTTCGAGATCCGGGTCGTGGAGTCCTCGATCTCCGTCATCAGCAGCTCGGTCTCGACCGTGTAGCTGAGCCAGCCGACCGCCGCCTGGAGGACGTCCTCGTCCACGGCCGCCGCGACCTGGTCCAGCCAGTCGATGTCGAGACCCGCCTGCACGAACGTGGGCGCGATCTGCCAGGCCTGCATGATGCCGTGGTCGTCGAGCCAGTCCGTGAGGGCGTCCTCGCGGTCCGAGGCCTCCAGAGGGCTCAACGACGGGGCCTTGGCGACCCGTTCGGCCGTGCGTTCCTGGATGTCGATGAGGTTCGCGAGGGCTTCGCGCGAGTACGGGCCGGAGGAGATGACCCGCAGCTTGTGCCGCATCTTCGCCACCCGCTCGCGCAGTGTCGAGGTGGCCCGGACGGCGGCGGCGGCGGGGTTGTTGAGCTCGTGCGTCAGCCCGGCCGACAACGAGCCCAGCGCCAGCAGCCGTTCACGCTGGCTGATCGCCAACTGGCTGCTCTTCTGGCCGAAGAAGAGCCCCTCCAGCAGATGGACCGCCATCGGGAACCACTCGCTCATGATGGCCGCGAACGTCTCGGCGGGCAGCACGAAGAACCGCGTCGGCTCCGTCACCCGCATCGAGTTCAGGTACACCTGCTGCACCCGGTCCCCGATGTAGGCCTGCATCGCGCCCGTGTACACGCCGCGTTGCGAGGTCCGGGCGACCTCCACGTCGTCACCGCCGACCCGCCGCGACAGCACGACGGTGCCCTCGATCATGACGTAGAAGCAGGTCGCGGGGTCACCCTCGGTGTAGACGGGCCCGGCCTCGAACTGCTCCACCTGCCCGTCGCAGCACAGCCGGCCGAGCTGCTCCGGCGTCAGCTTCTCGAACAGGAACAGCGTGCCGATCTCCTGCGGGCTGCACGGCAGCACCTGCCCGCTCATGACTGCTCCAGGTAGCGGTGGACGAGCATCACGGCCATGGCTCCCTCTCCGACGGCGGACGCGACGCGTTTCGCGGACTCGGCGCGCGCGTCGCCCGCCACGAACACGCCGGGGATGTTGGTCTCCAGGTGGTACGGCGCCCGCTCCAACTCCCAGCTCGCGGGCGGCTTTCCGTCCGCGCCGAGGTCGGGCCCGGACAGGATGAACCCGCGCTCGTCCCGCAGCACCGACCCGTCCAACCAGTCGGTCAGCGGGGCCGCGCCGATGAACACGAACATCCACTGCGCGTCGACGAGTTCGGTCTTCCCGCTCTCGGTGTCGCGCAGGGTGAGCTGCTCCAGATGGTCCGAGCCGTGCGCCGCGTCGACGACGGTGCCGGTGCGCACGGAGATGTTCTCCGCGTCGTTGATCTGCTGGATCAGGTAGTACGACATCGACGCGGCCAGCGAGCCCCCGCGCACCAGCAGCGTCACCGACTTGGCGCCCCGGGACAGGTACATCGCCGCCTGGCCCGCCGAGTTGGCGCCGCCGACGATGTACACGTCGTGCCCCTGGCAGGAGGCCGCCTCGGTCAGCGCCGAGCCGTAGTACACCCCGCAGCCGGTCAGATCCGGGGTGCCGGGCGCCTCCAACTGCCGGTACGACACACCGGTCGCCAGGATCACGGCGTGCGCGGCGACCGCCGAGCCGTCGGCGAACCGTACGACGCGTGCGGAGCCGCTGACCTCAAGTCCCGTGACCTCGCGGGCGGTCAGGATCTCGGCGCCGAACTTCCCGGCCTGCCGCCGTGCCCTGTCGGTGAGTTGAGCCCCGGACACCCCGTCCGGGAACCCGAGGTAGTTCTCGATGCGGGAACTCTGCCCGGCCTGCCCACCGGTCGCCGACCGTTCGACGAGAACCGTCCGCAGCCCCTCCGAAGCCCCGTACACGGCCGCGCCGAGTCCCGCCGGGCCGCCGCCGATGACGACGAGGTCGTAGAAGTCGGCCGTCGGTGTGGTCGCGAGCCCGACCTCGGCGGCCAGCTCGGTCGCCTCCGGCTCGACCAGCACGTTCCCCTCGGCGGTGATGACGAGCGGCAGCCGCTGCCCGTCCTGCCCGGCGGCCGACAGCAGCCGCAGTCCCTCCGGGCTGTCGGCCGAGAACCAGCGGTACGGCACCTGGTTGCGGGCCAGGAACTCCCGCACGTCCGAGGAGCGCGCCGACCAGCGGTGCCCGACCACCTTCGTGGCGGGCACGGGCCGGTAGTCGCTGTTCCGCCAGGCTTCCAGGAGGTCGTCCAGGACCGGATAGAGCTTCTCCTCCGGCGGGTCCCAGGGCTTCAGCAGATAGTGGTCGAGGTCGACGACGTTGATCGCGTCGATCGCCGCGTCCGTGTCCGCGTACGCGGTCAGCAGCACCCGGCGCGCGCCCGGATAGACGTCGAGGGCCTGCTCCAGGAACTCGATGCCGTTCATCTGCGGCATCCGGTAGTCGGCCAGGATCACGGCCACGAGATCCCCGCGCAGCTTCAGCTCGCGCAAAGCGTCCAGCGCGGACTCGCCGGACTCCGCGCGGACGATCCGGTACGACTCGCCGTAGCGTCGCCGCAGGTCACGGGCGACGGCACGGGAGACTCCCGGATCGTCGTCCACGGTCATGATGACGGTCCGCGCGGCTTCGGCGGCCTGTGCCATACGTCTCCCACCCCGAGTGGTCGGCTTCACGGCACGGCGGCGCCGTTGTCACCGCGCCGGCTCCCCACCATCGTATGGTCGATCGCCGTGTCGCGCTCCGCTACACCCGAGACGGGGGCCTCAGGGGCGCCGGGAGCGCAACACGCAGAACTCGTTCCCCTCCGGGTCCATCAGCACCACCCACGACTGCTCGCCCTGCCCGACGTCCGCGGTCCGCGCCCCCAACGCGAGCAGCCGGACCACCTCGGCCTCCTGGTCGTCGGGCCGGAAGTCCAGATGCAGCCGGTTCTTGACCGTCTTTCCCTCGGGCACCGCCACGAACAGCAGCCCCGGGAGCCGCTCCGGCTCCGGCCGGATCTCGAACTCGTCCGGCGACTCGCCCACCACCACCCACCCGAGGGCCTCGGCCCACCAGCGCCCGAGCGCGACGGGGTCGGCCGCGTCCACCACTACCTGCTCCCACTCCAAGGTCATGCGGGCACCGTAGTGAAGACTGGGCCCGACGCACGTGACCGCACCACCGGGAGGCCACCGCATGACACGACCGATCACCGCAGGGGTCGACGGATCGGCGGAGAGCCTCGCCGCACTCGCCTGGGCGGGCCGGGAGGCCGTACGGCGGGGGCTCGCGCTGCGTGTCGTGCATGTCTGGCGGTACGAGGAGCACCAGGCCCTCGACGCCGGGGACCGGGACACCCAGGACCGCTGGGTGCGGGACGCGGCGGCCGAGGCCGCCCGGGAGGTCGCCGAACGCCACCCCGGTCTGGACGTCACCACCGACGTCCTGGAGGGCGACCCCGTCGACGCGCTGACCGCCGCCGCTGCCGACGCCGAACTCCTGGTCCTCGGCTCACGCGGCCACGGACCCGTCGTGGGCTTCCTGCTCGGTTCCGTCGGGCAGCAGGTGATCGCCGATTCCCTACGGCCCGTCGTGCTGGTGCGCGCCGGGGACGAAGCCGCCGGGGAGGCCGCCGGGCGCGAGATCGTCGTGGGTCAGCACGGCGACACCGAGGACAGTGCCGCCGCGCTGGGCTTCGCCTTCGAGACGGCGGCGGCGCGGGGTGCGACGGTCCGTGCCGTACGGGCTTGGACGTTGCCCCCGGTGTTCGCGTACAGCCCCGGCTCCATGAAGCTCCTCGACGAGGCCGGCGGCCTGGAACCGTACGAGAAGAAGGGGCTGGCCGAGGCGCTGGAGCCGTGGCGGGAGCGGTTCCCCGACGTGCCCGTGGTCGAGCACGTGGAGATCGGCAGCGCGGGGCAGGTGCTGCTGTCCGTCGCGGGGCGCGCCCAGTTGATGGTCGTCGGGCGGCGCGCCCACCGTACGGCGGTGGGCGCGCGGATCGGCTCGGTCGCGCACGGGGTGCTGCACCACGCGGAGTGCCCGGTGGCCGTGGTGCCGGCGTCCTGAACCTTCGGTAGAAGTCGGTCAGTTGGCCTCGGCGCGGATCTCCTCGATGCGCACCGGGGCCCCCTTCTCCACCGACCGGATCGCCGCCAGTGCGATCGTCAGCGCGGCGCGGGCGTCCTCGCCGGTGGCCGACGGGGTGCCGGCGGTGCGGACGGCCTCGGCGAAGTCGGCCAGCTCGGCTACGTACGCGTCGTGGAACAGGTCCTGGTCGTAGGTGACGGTCTCGGCCGCGATGCCGTCCGCGCCGTAGGACGTCAGATGGGTGCGCCGGATGTCGCCCATCGTCAGCATGCCCGCCGAGCCGAAGACCTCGCCGCGTACGTCGTAGCCGTACACCGCCTGGAAGTTGGCCTCGGCGGTGGCGAGGGCGCCGTTGTCGAAGCGGATCGTGACGACGGCCGTGTCGAGCAGGCCGCGGTCCTTGAAGTCGGGGCGGACCAGGGCGTCGGCCATGGCGAAGACCTCGACCGGTTCGGCACCGGGGTTGAGGTAGCGCAGGGTGTCGAAGTCGTGGATGAGGGTCTCGAGGAAGATCGTCCACGGCGGGATGGGGGCCGGGTCGGCGAGTTTCGGGTCGCGGGTGAGCGAGCGGAGCAGTTGCGGGGTGCCGATCGCACCCACCGCCACCTTGTCGTGCGCGGACCGGAACCCGGTGTCGTAGCGGCGGTTGAAGCCGACCTGGAGCACTACGCCCGCCCCGGCGGCGGCCGCGATGGCGCGGTCGGCGTCCGCGAGGGTGGTGGCCATCGGCTTCTCGCAGTAGACGGCCTTGCCCGCGCGTGCCGCCGCCACGACCAGGTCCGCGTGGGTGCGGGCCGGCGTCGAGATCACCACCGCGGCGACCTCCGGATCCGCGAGCAGGTCGCCGATCTCGGTGTACGCCGTGGGGCAGCCGAGCCGGTCGGCCAGGGCCTGTGCGGCGCCCGGGGCCGGGTCGGCGACGGCGGCGAGACGGACACCGGGCAGGCGGCGGGCGAGAGTCTCGGCATGGAAGGAGCCCATGCGGCCCGCGCCCACGAGGCCGATGGCGAGGGGCAGTTGGGTGGTCATGGGGTCTCCCTGGTGCCGTGTGGATCCGGGACGGGTCAGAGCGTGAACGCGGTGCGGAAGCGGTCCAGGGCGCGTTCGCTGTCGCCGTCCGAGGCCCAGGCCTCCATCGCGACCGTGCCGTCGTAGCCGATGTCGGCGAGGGCGCGGGCGATCGCCGGGTAGCTGATCTCGCCGGTGCCGGGCTCCTGGCGGCCGGGTACGTCCGCCACCTGGATCTCGCCGATCAGGTCCAACTCGTGGGCCTTGCGGACGAGTTCGATGAGGTTCCCCTCGCCGATCTGCGCGTGGTAGAGGTCCAGGTTCATGCGCAGGCCCGGCCGGTCCACCGCCTTGACCAGGGCCAGGGTGTCGGCGGCCGTCGCGAACGGTACGCCCGGGTGGTCGACCGCGGCGTTGAGGTTCTCCAGCGTGAAGGTGACGCCGGCGCTCTCGCCCAGCTCGGCGAGGCGGGTCAGGGTGCGATGGGCGGCGATCCACATCGCGCCCGTGGGCTCGCCGGTCACCGGAACCACCGGCAGGCCCTCGGAGTCCAGGCCCGTGCCGTGCAAGTTGAGCCGGGGGCAGCCGAGTTGATCGGCGGCCTTGACCGACTCCTCGGCGGTGCGCAGGAGTTCGGCGGCGCCCGCCTCGTCGGTGAGGCTGCCCCGGATGTAGCCCGTCATCGACGAGAACTCGGCCGGGGTCCGCGTCAGCGCGTCCAGGTCGTGCCGGGTCCAGTCCCAGATCTCGACCTGGAAACCGGCTTCGTGGATGACCCGCGCCCGCTCGTGGATCGGCAGGTCCCGGAAGACCATCTCGGCACAGACCGCCAACGTGTACATCGCTACTCACTCACCCTCTTCTAGAACGTTCTAGATGGCAGTAGTACGCCACTGCTGGATTCCCGTGTCAAGCCTTCGCCGGGCATGTTTCTAGAACGTTGCAGTACCTTCGGAGCAGCACCTTTGGGGGGCTACCATCCCGGAACGGAACGACACCTCGACCGGAAGGACAACCGTGCCGACCATCCCCGCGGTCCCCGACGGCAAGAGGCCCACCCTGGCCCATGTCGCGGCCCGGGCGGGCGTCTCCGTCGCGCTGGTCTCCATCGTGATGCGCGGGGCCTACGGCGCGAGCGCCACCACCCGTGAGCGGGTGCTCAAGGCCGCCGAGGAGATCGGCTACCGGCCCGACACCCGGGCCAGGGTGCTGCGCAGCAACCGCTCACGCCTCCTCGGCGTGCAGTTCGGGCTGCGCCATCCCTTCCACACGGACCTGGTGGAGGGCATCTACGCCGCCGCCGAGCCCGCCGGCTACCAGGTCGCCCTCAGCGCGGTCGCGCCCACGCGCGGTGAGCGGCAGGCCGTGGAGGCGCTGCTCGCCGACCGGTGCGAGGCCCTCGTCCTGCTCGGCCCGGAGGTCCAGGCCGCCCGCCTCGCGCACCTCGCGACCCAGGTCCCGGTCGTCTCGGTGGCCCGGCGGCTACGGCCCGCCCCGCCGGCCGTGGACGTCGTCCGCACCGCCGACGACGAGGGTGCCCGCCAGGCCGTGGACCACCTGGTCGCGCTCGGCCACCGGGCCATCGCCCACATCGACGGCGGCCGCGCGCCCGGCGCCGCCGACCGCCGCCGCGGCTACCGCACCGCGATGCACCGGCACGGCCTCGACGGTCATGTCCGTGTGCTGCCCGGCGGGCTCACCGAGGACGACGGCGCGCGGGCCGCCCGCACCCTGCTCGACGAGGTCCCGGCCGCCCGGCCGAGCGCGGTCCTCGCCTTCAACGACCGCTGCGCCACGGGCGTCCTCGACACCTTCCTGCGATCCGGTGTGACCGTCCCCGGCGAGATCTCCGTGGTCGGCTTCGACGACACCAGCCTGTCCCGGCTCGCCCACATCGACCTCACCACCGTCGCCCAGGACGTCCCGCGCCTCGCGGAACTCGCCGTCGGCCGCGCCATCGCCCGCCTGGACGGCGAGGCCGTTCCGGACGGAGAGCAGGTCGTCCCGCCGCACCTCGTCGTCCGGGGCACCACGGCCCCGCCCGCCACGGACTGAGCACGGACTGAGACGGGTCACTCCGGTGTGGTCGGCTCCAGGGTCTCGCGGACCTTCGGCAGGATGTTCTTGAGGTAGTCCTCGACCGCCGTGTCCAGACCGATGTCGTGCTGGGCGTGCTCGGACATGTACCAGCGGTGTTCGAGCAGCTCGTGATAGATCTCGGCCGGGTCCATCGAGCCGCGCAGTTCCAGTGGTACGGCGCGCACGGTCGGCCGGAACACGTCCCGCACCCACCGGTGCGCGAGCACCTCGGGCCGGGCGGCGAGGGGATCGCCCGGGGCGTAGTCGTCCTGGGTGGCCATCCAGGACTCCAGGTCGTTGAGCAGCCGCCGCGCCTGGTTCTCCTCGGCGTCGAGACCGGTCAGGCGCAGCAGTTGACGCTGGTGGTGACCGGCGTCGACGACCTTCGGCACGAACGTCACCGTGTCGCCGTTCGAGGAGTGCTCGATCTGCATCTCGGCGACGTCGAAGCCGAGTTCGTTCAGGCGCCGGATCCGGCGTTCGATGAAGTGGTACTTGCCCGCCGGGTACACCGAGACGCGGGTCAGCTCCTCCCACAGACCCTGATAGCGGGCGCAGATCTCCATGCCGAACTCGATCGGGTCGACGGAGGGGTGCAGCGCCCCGGACGCCTCCAGGTCGAGCAGCTCCCCGCTGATGTTCACGCGGGCGAGGTCGAGGTCGTAGTCCCGCTGGCCGTTGCTCAGCGTCGGGTGCAGATCGCCGGTCTCCGCGTCGACCAGATAGGCCGCGTAGGCGCCCGCGTCCCGCCGGAACAGCGTGTTGGACAGCGAGCAGTCGCCCCACGCGAACCCGGCCAGGTGCAGCCGGACCAGCAGCACCGCGAGCGCGTCCATCAGCCGGTGCATGGTGGCGGGCCGCAGTGTCGTCTCGAACATCGAGCGGTACGGCATCGAGCCGCCCAGGTGCCGGGTGATCAGCACCGGTTCCAGCGGCTCGCCGGCGGCGTCGGTACGTCCGGTGACCACCGCGAGGGGGTCGACCGCCGGGATGCCGAGCCGGTCCAGGTCGCGCAGCAGCTCGTACTCGCGCAGCGCGGGCCGTTCCGCCAGCTCCTTGACGGCTATGACCTCGCTGCCGGCACGGGCGTAGCGCACGACGTGGCGGGAGATGCCGCGCGGCAGCGGCACGAGGTACTCCTCGGGCCACTCCTCCAGGGGAACGTCCCAGGGCAGTTCCAGCAGGAGGACCGGATGCTCCGGGTTGGTCGCGTTGATCTGCAGTGCCATGGGGTGACCTTAGATCGCGTGTTCGCGGGCGCGCTGTGCCGCCTCACGGACCGGACCGGTGTGCACGGAGCCGTGGCCGGGCAGCAGGGTCTCGGCGTCCAGCGCTTCGAGGACGTCCAGCGAGGCCACGGCACGCTCGCGCTCGTGATGGAACATGTCGGGCAGCAGCTGCGGGCCCTTGATCCGCGAGGTGGCATGGCCGCTGACCAGGGCGTCCCCGGAGATCACGATCCCGCTGTCCGGGAGATGGAAGACGCAGTGCCCGCTCGTGTGGCCGGGGGTGTGCACGGGGACGGGCCGGCCGGGCAGGTCGAGCGGGCCGCCCGCCGCCGGGAACGCCTCGGGGGTGGCGACGGGATGCTGCTCGGTGCCGCCGACGCGGATCGTGTGCACCATCCACGGGAGCACTCCGGGACGCCAGATGTTCTTCAGTACGTCCCCGACGGTCACCTGTTGCAGGAACTCCCGGCGGGCGTGCGGCACTTCGGCCTCGTGCAGGTACACCGGTGTGCCGTAGGTGTCGCGCAGGTACTCCGCCGAACCGAGGTGGTCGTTGTGGGCGTGGGTGATCAGCACCGCCGTGACGGCCTTCGGTGAACTCCCCACCTGCTCAAGGGAGTCGAGCACCAGCTGACGGTCCCCGGGGTACCCGGTGTCCACCAGCGTGACCGCGTCGCCGTCCGTGAGGATCACCCAGTTGGTGTTGCTTCCGTGCACCAGGTAGGTGCCGTCGGCGACTTGGCGTACATCTGCCCGCATGATCGTCCCTCGTGAGGTGGTGCCCCGTACGGGAACAGCCAACCAGACGCGTGTGACCTCGGCTCGCGCGGGGGAAGCCGCCTCCGGCGCCGTCCGCCGGGGGCAGCCCCCGCGTGCGTCCGAAGCGGCCGCCTCTCCGCCTCAGCGCACGCCGTGCGGGCGGAACTGCACGCTGATGCGTGGTCCCGCGGCCCGGGTGGTCTTGGGGACGCAGTGCTCCCAGGTCCGCTGACAGGAGCCGCCCATGACGATCAGGTCGCCGTGCCCGAGCGGGCGCCGCACCGACTCGCCGCCGCGCACGGGACGCAGCAGCAGATCGCGGGGCGCGCCCACGGAGAGGATCGCCACCATCGTGTCCTCACGGGCGCCCCGCCCGATCCGGTCGCCGTGCCAGGCGACACTGTCCCGGCCGTCGCGGTAGTAGCAGAGCCCGGACGTGGTGAAGGGCTCGCCCAACTCCCTTGCGTAGTAAGCCGAGAGCGCGTCCCGGGCCTCGGTCAGCACCGGGTGGGGGAGCGCGTCGTCCGCGTCGTAGTAGGCGAGCAGTCGCGGTACGGCGACGACCTGGTCGTACATCTGACGGCGCTCGGCGCGCCACGGCACCTCGGCGGCCAGCTCCTGGAACAGGGCGTCGGCGCCGCCGAGCCACCCGGGCAGCACGTCGATCCAGGCGCCGAGCCCCAGTGTTGTACGGCGGATCCCGTGGAGGGGGCCGAGGCGGAGCTGGTCGGTCTGGTCGAAGAGGGAGCCCTGGAGGTGGTGCGCGGTCATGGAACCAGCGTACTCCTGATTCGAATATCTGTTCCCATCCAGGGGTGGCTCTCTTTGAATCCAGCCCCTTTAGATACATCTGCGTATCGGATACATTCACGTATCGAACCGAGGACACGGAGGTCCGGGCATGGTGGCGGAGGCGACGGCCAAGCGTGTGACCAGGCGCCGGGTCCGTACGCGCGCCAATCTGCTGGACGCCGCGTTCGCCGTCTTCGCGGCGAAGGGGTTCGGGCGGGTCTCCATCGAGGAGGTCTGCGAGGCCGCCGGCTACAGCCGGGGCGCCTTCTACTCGAACTTCGGCAGTCTGGACGAGCTGTTCTTCGCGCTCTACCGGGACCGGGCCGAGCTGATCGCCGACCAGGTGGCCGGCGCGTTCGCGCTCGACGGACCCGACCTCGACGTGCCGGCCGCCGTGGACCGGGTCACCGACGTGCTGCTCCTCGACCTGGACTGGCTGCTGGTCAAGACGGACTTCCTGGTGCACGCGGCCCGGGACCCGGCCGTCGCCCAGACCCTCCTCGACCACCGGGCACGGCTGCGCGGCGCGATCGCCGACCGGCTCACCCGGGCGCGCGGACACACCCAACTGCCCGCCGTACTGGGCGACATCGACGGTGCAGCCCGCGCCGTGATCGCCGCGTACGACGGAGTCACCACCCAACTGCTGCTCGACAAGGACGCCGAGCGGGCGCGCTCCTGGCTCAAGCAGTTGCTCACCGCGCTGCTGACCGACGGCAGCGACACCCCTGCATGACAACCCACTTGTGAATGACCACCCACTTGAGAAGGGCAACGTCGCCATGGATGCGGACGTCATCGTCGTCGGAGCCGGTCTGGCCGGTCTGGTCGCGGCCCATGAACTGACCAGCCGGGGACGCCGGGTCGCGCTCGTCGACCAGGAGAACGCCAACAACCTTGGCGGGCAGGCCTTCTGGTCCTTCGGCGGACTGTTCCTCGTCGACTCGCCGGAACAGCGCCGCCTCGGCATCAAGGACTCCTTCGACCTGGCCTGGAACGACTGGCAGGGCAGCGCCGGCTTCGACCGCGTCGACGACGAGGACTCGTGGGCGGTGCGCTGGGCGCGCGCCTACGTCGAGTTCGCGGCCGGCGAGAAGCGGACCTGGCTGGACGGGCACGGCATCAAACTGCTGCCCACGGTCGGCTGGGCGGAACGCGGCGACCTGCGCGCCCACGGACACGGCAACTCCGTCCCGCGCTTCCACGTCACCTGGGGCACCGGCACCGGAGTCGTCGAACCCTTCGTGAACTACGCCAGGCAGGCCGCCCGCGACGGACTGCTCACCTTCTACTACCGCCACCAGGTCGACGAGTTGGTGGTGGAGGAGGGCGAGGCCCGCGGCGTCCGCGGCACGGTCCTCGCCGAGGACAACGCGGCCCGCGGTGTGTCCTCCAGCCGCGAGGCGATCGGCGAGTTCGAACTCACCGCGCAGGCCGTCGTCGTCACCACCGGGGGCATCGGCGCCAACCACGACATCGTCCGCCAGTACTGGCCCGAGCGCCTCGGCACCCCGCCCGCCGAGATGATCACCGGCGTACCGGCCTACGTCGACGGCCGGATGCTCGACATCAGCGCCGAGGCGGGCGTGCGACTGGTCAACCGCGACCGCATGTGGCACTACACCGAGGGCCTGCAGAACTGGAACCCGGTCTGGCCCGGCCACGGCATCCGCATCCTGCCCGGCCCGTCGTCCCTCTGGTTCGACGCCCTCGGCCGCCGCCTGCCCGACCCGTGCCTGCCGGGCTACGACACCCTCAGCACCCTCAAGTACCTGCGCACCACCGAGGACTTGGCGGACCACGACCACTCCTGGTTCATCCTCACCCGGAAGATCATCGAGAAGGAGTTCGCGCTGTCGGGCTCCGAGCAGAACCCCGACATCACCGCCAAGGACAAGAAGGCGGTCCTGCGCGACCGGCTGCTCGGCAAGGGCGCCCCGGGCCCGGTGGACGCCTTCCTGCGCAAGGGCGCGGACTTCGTGACCGCCGGGAACCTGGAGCAACTGGTCGAGAAGATGAACCAGTTGACCGACAAACCGCTCCTGGACGCGGCCGTGGTGCGCCGTCAGATCGAGGCCCGCGACCTCCAGATGGCCAACCCGTACAGCAAGGACTCCCAGATCCAGGGCATCCGCAACGCCCGCCGCTACATCGGCGACCGCCTGGGCCGCGTCGCCACGCCACACCGCATCCTCGACCCGGCGGCAGGACCCCTGATCGGCGTCAAGCTGCACGTCCTGACCCGCAAGACCCTCGGCGGCATCCAGACCGACCTCGACTCACGGGCGCTGGCCGCCGACGGGAAGCCGATCGGTGGACTGTACGCGGCGGGCGAGGTCGCGGGGTTCGGCGGCGGGGGAGTGCACGGCTACAACGCCCTCGAAGGCACGTTCCTCGGTGGCTGCCTCTTCTCGGGACGCGCGGCGGGCCGCGCTGCGGCGAAGCAGACGGCCTGACCGAGCGGTACTTCTCACGGGCGCTGCGGCCCGTCTCCTCACCCCTTCAGGAGGCGGGCCAGCACCGAGGCGTGACTCTGCTCCGGTGACCTGACCGCCGTCACCAGCGTCACCGGTCCCATACGGACCAAGTTCCGCAAGGTGTGCAGGAGTTGAGCCGCCTCGGGTTCGGCGAGCTCGGCCTCGTAACGGCTGCTGAACTCGTCGAAGGAACCCTCACCCGCGTGGTACCAGCGGCGCAGTTCGGTCGACGGGGTGAGTCCCTTGGGCCACTCGTCGACCCGGGCCGCCTCCTTGGACAGGCCGCGCGGCCACAGCCGGTCGACCATGACACGCACGCCGTCCTCCGGCTCGGGCGGTTCGTAGACACGGCGCACACGAACGGTCACGGGCGGGGCTCCCTCGGCTTGGGTCGGTGCGGTGAGCCTACGTCCGGGTGCGGAGTGCGGCCCGTCCGCCGCTGGATCGTCGGGCGGAACCGCCATGTCGACGACCGGCGCCCATGCGCCGTCGTCGACATGACGGTCGTTGCCCTGTGCGGCGGCACCGGCCGCCCGGTTCAGAAGGCGTGCGCCATCAGTTCCGCGAACAGCGCGTGCTCGTCGACGTCGAGGCCCCGCGAGCGGAACCAGCCGCAGATGTTGGCGCAGTCGCGCTCGAGGAAGCTCATCCCGTTGAGGTTGCCGACCAGGTCGACGATCTGTGGCAGGTCGATGACGACCAGCCGCTCGCCCGCCGCCAGGATGTTGTACGCCGAGAGGTCGCCGTGCACGAGGCCGTTCTGCACCATCGTCGCGAGCGCGTCGGTGAGCTGCTGAAAGTACGACGCCAGCAGCTCGGGGGAGGGCCGGGTCTGGGCGAGCCGGGGCGCGGTCTGGACGGTGCCGTCCTCGTCGACGACGGTGATCCACTCCATCAGGATCTCCGTGCCGTCGATCTGGACCGGGTAGGGCACCGGCAGCCCGAGGTCCCAGAGCCGCACCAGCGCGGCCCATTCGGACACCGCCCACTCACCGGCCGCGACCTGTCGGCCGAAGGTGCTCTTCCGTTTGAGGGCCCGCTCGTCGCGCGAGCGCTTCATCGAGCGGCCCTCGGTGTAGGACGCGGCGCGGTGGAAGCTCCGGTGCTCGGAGGAGCGGTACCGCTTGGCCGCCATGACCACCCCGGCGTCGGGGTCGAGCGGGTCGGCGCGCTCGACGAGGTGGACGTCGGCCTCCTTGCCGGTCTTGAGGACGCCGAGCTCGGTGTCGATCGCGCCCTGCGAGGTCACCACCCAGTCCGGGAGCGGCTCGGGGCCGCGGCTGAGGGGTTCGACGCTGAGCCAGGTCGACCAGCGCTGGCCGTCGGCGAGGTCGTCGTCGTAGGCATGGAAGTCGAACACGAAACGGTCGTCGATGTCGCCCGGTACCGCGTCGCCCGGCGGCGGGACGCTGCGGTAGGGCTCGGTGATGAAGTCGTCAGGAAATGACGGGAGTCGAGAGTGCTGATGGTGTTGCGGAAGGTCGTCGCGAGACATCGCTGGGGGTGCTCCATGAGGTGAGAGGGAAGCGGTCGGCGGGCAGGCCGATGACAGTCGTGTTCACGGTCGCGCCTCCTCTCGTGGAGCACCGGGCAGCTCCCGGTTGCCCGCCCATGGTGAGGGGCGGGTACGGGGAGCGGCAACCGAATTAACTCGGCCCGCGTCGAGCGGCCTCAGCGGTGCCGCGGATTTCCGGCGTGACCCTCTGTCCAAGGCCTCCGACACGCTCCACACGAGTCCGGACCGGAAAGCCTGGCCTAGGGCCTGACGGAGTCCTGCTAGCGGCCCTTGCGCACGAGGTCGGTGATGCGCTCACCCTCGCCGATCCTGAGCGGGCCGGTCCCCTCCGCGGGGTCGCCGACGCCCAGCGCGACCGCCAGCGTCCGGCCGTGCAGGTCGAGGGTGGCCTCGGTGAGGGTGGTGAAATCGGCTACGGCGGAGCGGGCGCGGGCCCACCCGGTCAGGCCGATGCCCGCGGCGATCAGCACGGCCGGCCACCACACCACGGTGAGCAGGAGGTAGGGCAAGGCCCAGGTTCCGGTGGCGACCGCGGCGGCGAACGCCGAGTGCGCGGCGGTGAGTTCGGTACGCACGGGGTCGGGGAGGACCAGCCAGAGCCGGGACCAGCCGTAGGTCAGGTCGAGCCCGTAGCGGTGGTACGCGATCGACTCCACGGCGTGGATCCGGTCGCCCATCCAGGTGGGCCTGCCCGGTTCCGCCATGGCCAGCCGGGTGACACGGTCGGCGACGACGTCGATCCGGTCCTGCTGCTCGCGGGTGCGTGTGCCCGGGCTCGCGGCTTCGAGCGCCCGGCGTTTCTCCAGGAGGAGGTGCCACCGCGCACGCCGACGCGCCGTCCGCGCCGCCGCGACCGCGGCGAACGGGCGGGGCCACTGCCCCAGCCAGACGCGCCGGGTGACTCCGGCCAGCGCCTGCACGACGAAGCCCACACCGGAGGCGGCCGCCAGTACGGCCACGACGAGCAGTGCCTGCGCCCCGCTCGGCAGGTCCCTGACCGTGTCGGCGGTGTGCTCGACCCGTCGGGTCGACAACGCGACGTTCCACGCGTCGGCATGGCCGAGGGTGACGGACAGCCACACCGCGGCGAGGAAGAACGCACCGGGCAGTACGAGCAGACTGAGCCACCGGTCGGCGAGCGTCTTGGCCAACTGCTGGAAGAAACCGCCCACTTGGACTACCCCCGTTCCAGGGGCCGACCCATGACGGCGCAGCGCGGGATCGCGCCCGCCGGGGGCGGTACCGCCGCTCGGTCGCAGGCGCCGTCCGGGCAGCGGAAGGTCTCCTGACGGGCTTTGCCCGGCCCGGCTCCCGGCAGTCCTGACGCGAGGGTGCGCAGGGTCGTCTCACGGTCGGTGTGCAGCAACTGGCCCAGCAGGGCGAGCACCGGACGCCGGGCCCGCGCCTCGGCCACGATCCGTTCCAGCAGCTCCTGACGTTCCGTGGAGTGGAGCCCGGTCTCGCCGATCAGCGCCTCGAACTCCTGGCACAGCGTGGTCAGTGCCGATCGTTCGGCGTCCACCAGGGCTCCTCCTTCCGTCAGTCGGCCGATAGTCTCATGGGCGATGTCCTCCTACCACCAGCCCGATCCGGAGCTGCTGAACCAGCAGGCGGTCGACCTGTTGAACCGGGCCACCAGGGCCGGTGACACGGCACAACTGGGCGCCTGCGTCGCGTTGTTCCAGGGCATCGTCGATCTGACACCGCACCACCATCCACGCCGCGCCACCCGCCTGTACAACCTCGCCGAAACCCATCGGGCCCTGTACGCGCTGACGGGACAGGAGGACGACGCCGCCCGGTCGATCGGCATCGGGCACCAGGCCGTCACCGCCCTCCACTACGGCGACCCCAACTCCGCGCTGATCCTGGGCAACCTCAGCTGCACCCATCTCCTGCGGTTCCAACGGGTCGGGCACCCGGACGACTTGGACGGGGTCGTCGAGTTCGGGGAACGGGCCGTTGGCGTGCCCGGCGCCAACCCGAACATCGCGTTCCACCTGACGACCCTCGGCACGGGCTACTTGCTGCGCTTCCAGAGAACGGGACATCTCTCGGACCTGGACCGTTCCATCGACCGTGATGAGCGGGTGATGGCTGTCGCCCCCGCCGATTCGCCTCACCGGACGACAGCCTTGTCCGATCTCGCCGCGGGCTACCTGCTGCGCTTCGAGCGGACCGGGCACCTCTCGGACCTGGACCGTTCCATCGACGGCGGTGAGCGGTTGATCGTTGTCGCCCCCGCCGGTTTTCCCCACCGGCCGACAACCTTGTCCAATCTCGCCACGGGCTACCTGCTGCGCTTCCAGAGAACCGGGCGCACCTCGGATCTGGACCGTTCCATCGACAGGGGCGAGCAGGTCATGGCCGTCGCCTCCGCCGATTTCCCGCACCGGCCGACCACCCTGACCAACCTCGGCAGCAGCTACCTGCTGCGGTTCGAGCAGACAGGGCACCTCTCGGACCTGGACCGGTCCATCGGCAACGGTGAGCGGGCGCTGGCTGCCACTCCCGCCGACTCCCCGTACCGGCCGACGATCCTGACCAACCTCGCCATGGGCCACCTGCGGCGGTTCCAGGGAACCGGGCACGTCTCGGATCTGGACCGTTCCATTGACTTCGGTGAGCGGGCGATGGCTGTCACCGCCGTCGACTCCCCGCACCGGGCGACCACCCTGACCAACCTCGCCACCTCCTACTGGGCGCGGTTCGGACGGGCGGGCCGTCCGGCGGACGTGGACCGCGCCATCGGCTTCGGCGAACAGGTCGTCGCCGACCCGGGCAACCCGCACCGGGCGACTGCTTTGTCCAACCTCGCCGCCGCCTACGCCGACCGCTTCGAGCGGACGGGGAGCCTCGCCGACCTGGACCGGGCGATCGGCCACTACGAACAGGCGGTGGCCGCCGCCTCGGACAACGCTCCCGACGGTGCCACCTACGTGTCCAACCTCGGCATGGCGTACCACGCGCGGTTCGAACGGCTGGGGGAGCAGGCCGACTTGGACCGGGCGATCGGCCACCTCGATCGTGCCGCCGCCGCGGCGCCCCGGGGGCACCGCGAGTTCGCGACGATCCTGTCCAACCTCGGCATCGTGTACCGGGCGCGGTTCGACCGGCGGGGGGACGTGGCCGACCTGGACCGGTCCGTCGTACATCACGAACAGGCCGTGGCCGCCACGCCCGACGACCACCCGGATCTTGCCCACCGTCTGTCGAACCTGGGCACGGCGTGCGGCGCGCGGTCCGACCGGAAGGGGGATCCCGCCGATCTGCACCGGGCTGTCGAGAGTCTGGAGCGCGCCGTCGCCGCCACACCGCCCGATCACCCCTTCCGGGCGATGGCCCTGTCCAACCTGGCGGCGACCGTGCGCGGGCGGTTCGACCGGCTGGGGGACGTGGCCGACCTGGACCGTGCCATCGCGTTTCACGAAGAGGCCGTGGCCGCCACGCCCGACGACCACCCGAACCTGGCGATGCGCCTGTCCAACCTCAGCGTCGCCCACTGGTCCCGGCTCACCCGTACCGGAGACGTGTCCGACCTGGACGCGGCCATCGACGCCGCGAGACGCGCGGTGGCCGCCACGCCGGACGACCACCCGGACCGTGCGATGCGCCTGAACAACCTCGGCAACGCCCTCAAGCAACGGTTCGAGCACAGCGGCAGCCTTCACGACCTGGAGCGTGCCGTCGCGCATCACGAACAGGCCGTGGCCGCCACGCCCGACGACCATCCGAGCCGGGCCACATGGCTGTCCAACCTTGGAACGGTCTACCAGGCGCGGTTCCTCCGGAGAGGCGGCGCCGACGGCGACAAAGCCATCGACCGCACGCTCCAGGCGCTCGCGGCCACACCCGCCGACCACCCCGACCGACTGCTGCGCCTCTACAACCTCGGGCGGTCCTATCAGGCGCGGTACGAGCGCTCGGGTGATCCGGCCGACCTGGACCGCGCGGTCGACCTGGCGCGGGAGACAGCCGACGCCGTCCCCGCGGGTGATCCGGGACGCGCGCAGCATCTGTTCAACCTCGGCAACACCCACCGGCTGCGGTTCCAGCGGACCGGCGACCCGTCCGACCTCGACCGTGCTGTCGACGCCGCGGAACGGACCGTCGTGGCCACTCCCACCGACCATCCTCGGCGGGCCTCACGCATCTACCTCCTCGCGATCTGTCACACCAGGAGGTGGGACACCGGCAGCACCGTCGACCGGCCGCGGATCGCCCGGCTCGCGGAGGAGGCGCTCGCGGCCACGACGTCGCCCCCGTTGGACCGGCTCCGCGCCTGCTGGGCGGTCGGCCGCCTCGCCTACGTACTGGACGAACCGCACACCGCCCGGCTGCTGTTGGACACGGCGGTGGAGTTGCTGCCGTTGGTCGCGGCACGGGAGACCTCGTCGTCCGACCACGAGTACCGCCTCGGCGCGAACAGCGGACTGGTCGGCGAGACGATCGCCGTACACTGCGCCCTCGACGATCCGGGCGGCGCGGTCCAGGCCGCCGAGCTGGGCCGGTCGATCCTGCTGACGTCCCGGCTGGCGCTGCGGACACCCCTCGGCGATCTCGAAGCCGAGCACCCGGTACTGGCCGGCCGGCTGAGCCGGGTCCGCGATGCCCTCAACGCGCCGGATCCCCCGGCCATGGCCACGCCCGACGGCCAGGACGTCGACCACGTCGACCGGCGGAAACGGCTGTGGGCCGAGCACGACGCCGTACTGGCCGAGATCCGCAGCCTGCCGGGCCTGGACCGGTTCCTGCTCCCGCTGAGGTGGACCCGGCTGCGGCCGACCGCCACCGGTGAGGCGGTCGTCCTGCTCAACGCCGGCCGGCAGCGGTGCGACGCCATCGTCGTCACCGCCGAAGGGCCCCTGCTGCCGGTGCCGCTGCCCGACCTACGGCTGTCCGACGTCGAGGCGTGGGCCGCAGAGCTGATGGACGTCACGCACGACGCCGGTTCGTTCACCGGCGAACTGCGCTGTCAACGCGTGCTGACGAAGCTGCTCGGCCGACTGTGGGACACGACGGTCGAACCGGTCCTCGACGCGATCGACGACCGGCTCCGCCCGGCCGACGGAGTACTGCCCCGCGTGTGGTGGATGCCGACCGGGCCGCTCGCGCTGCTGCCGCTGCACGCGGCCGGACATCCCGGTGGCGCCGGGGCGCTCGACCGGGTGATCTCGTCGTACACGCCCACCCTGCGCACCCTGGCCCGTGCCCAGGGACGCCCGGCCGCGACGGCCCTGCGTCGGCTCACCGTCACCCTCGACCGGACCCCGGGTCTGCCGGACTTGCCGGCCACCGCCGCCGAGGCGGCGATCCTGCACGCCGCCCATCCCGACATGCCGCTGCTCACCAACGAGCGGGCAACGGCCGGTCAGGTGACCGGGGCGCTCCCCAGGGCGAGTTGGGCCCACTTCGCCTGCCACGCGGGCACCGACCCCGACGCGCCGTCCGAGGGCGGGCTGCACCTCCACGACGGTGTGCTCTCCATCGCCGAGATCGGTCGCCTCGACCTCCACGAGGCCGAACTGGCATACCTGTCCGCGTGCTCCACCGGACACGTCGGCAGGCGGCACGCGGACGAGTCCATCCACCTCGCCTCCGCGTTCCAACTGGCCGGCTTCCGCCACGTCGTAGCGAGCCTCTGGCCACTGGCCGACCACGTCGCGGCCGCCGCGGCCGACCACTTCTACCGGCTGATGCCGGACACGGCGTCCGCCGACGACGCGGCGACAGTGCTCCACCGCGTCATACGGCAGCTGCGCACCGAGCACTCCGGCCGACCCCACCTGTGGGCGTCCCTGATCCACAGCGGGCCGTAACCCGAACCGACCCCGAACTCGGCGTCCGCTACGGGGGATTCACCACAGCGCCGGTGAACACCGGGCCGTACGGCGGCTCGTGGGCGACCGGCACATCGCCTGGGCCCTGCCCGTCGACGAGCCCCCCCGACGACACCGTGCCGGCACTGCGCCAGGCGCTCACCCGCTGGTGCGACGCCTGACGTCCCACCACCTCCGAAAGGAAGCGATCACAGATGCCGCCCGTTCCCGCCGACCCGACCCTGCTGCACCCGATGCCGGACCAGCCTCGGGTCGTACTCCTCAAGCCACTGGTGACCTCACCGCTCATCGAGGTCGCGGAGTTCACCTACTACGACGATCCCGACGACCCGACGGCCTTCGAGACCCGCAACGTCCTCTACCACTACGGGCCCGAGAAGCTCGTCATCGGGAAGTTCTGCGCGCTGGGCGAGGGCGTGCGGTTCATCATGAACGGCGCCAACCACCGGATGGACGGCCCCTCGACGTTCCCCTTCCCGATCATGGGCGGTTCCTGGGCCGACCACTTCGACCTCATCACCGGTCTGCCCGGACGGGGCGACACCACGGTGGGCAACGACGTCTGGTTCGGCTACCGGACCATGGTGATGCCCGGCGTCCGCATCGGCCACGGAGCGATCATCGCCTCCGGCTCCGTCGTCGTCGACGACGTCCCCGACTACGGCATCGTCGGCGGCAACCCCGCGCGGCTGCTGCGCCGCCGCTACGACGACGCCGACATCGAGCGCCTCCTCGAACTGGCCTGGTGGGACTGGCCCTTGCCACACCTCACCGAACATCTGCGCACGGTCATGTCCGGCAGCGTCGACGACCTGGAGGCCGTAGCGCCTGATCCCTCCCCGCACTGAGGATCGAGCTGTCCGCATGCCCCGCTCGTCCCCCCCGGCACCTCGCTCATCCACCTCGACGCTGAGGCGCCGCTCGACGGCGACCTGGATCCACTGCGCGGCATCATCGGAGACGCCCGCGTCGTCGCGATCGGCGAACACCCGCATTTCATCGACGAGTTCGCGCTTCTGGGCCGCCGTATCCTGCGGTTCCTCGTCGAATGCTGCTGCCGGCGTTGGCTCCGGTCGCCGACTACCTGCGCCGCGTCGACCCCGAGACCGCGCCGATGGTCGAGAGGGCGATGCGGATCGGCGCATCGTTCGCCGGGGGCTCCGCAGCCGTGACCGCTTCCGCCCAGGCACTCCTGCCCACCGCCGAACAGGACGCCCCCGTCCCCGTCCCCGCCCTCGCTCACCCTCGGCGAGAACTGAGCGTCATGTCGGCGGCCGGGTGAGTTTGGCGGCGACGGCGTCGAGGACCCAGTCCAGGCCGGTCGCGAAGGATGTCTCGGCGTTCACGTCCGTGCCGTCGTGGACGGCCCTGGCCAGCGCCGGGAAGCGGCCCGTGGCCAACATCCTTGTCACGTGCGGGCCGTGGGCGCGCTGCCAGTCGCGCTTGGACAGGCCCGTGGCGCGCTCGGCCCGGAGGTTCGCGATCTCGCGCCTGATCGCGCCGGTGGAGTAGGCACTGACGGTCTCCACGGCACGCATGACGGTGTCGATGTCGGCGAGGCCGTCGAGGGCGGCCAGCGTGGCCTCGGTCACGGCGAGGCCGTTCGGGCCCAGGGTCGGGCGGCCGCCGAGGAGGTCGGCCAGCCACTCGTGACGGAGAACGGCCTGCCTGGTGCGGTGGGCGAGGACGCGCAGCGCCTCCCGCCAGCCACCGGCCTGTTCCTCGGGGAGGATCTCGGCCTGGACCTCGTCCACCATGAGGTCGAACAGCTCCTCCTTGGTGGCGATGTAGCTGTACAGCCGCATCGGGCCGGCGTTCAGCCGGGCCGCGACCTTGCGCAACGACACCGCCTCCAGCCCGCCTTCGTCGGCCAGCGCGACGGCAGCGGCGACGATCCGCTCCCGGTCGAGCGGAACGGGGCGATTCGGCGGCTCCGGCCGGTCCCACACAGTCATGATCACACCGTACCGTTGCGAGGCGGCGTATTGAACCAATACAGTGTATCGACATGAGACATCGCATCGCTGTGGTCGGGGGCGGCCCGGCCGGCCTCACCTTCGCCCGTGTCCTGCACCGCCATGGCCACTCCGTCGCCGTCCTCGAACGCGATCCCGGCCCCGAGGCCCGCCCTCCAGGGGGCACGCTGGACCTGCACGAAGGGCTGGGCCAGCGCGCGCTGGACAAGGCGGGGCTGCTGGCGGAGTTCGGGGCGCTGTCCCGTCCCGAGGGGCAGGCCATGCGCATCCTGGACACGGACGGGACCGTCCTGCGCGACTGGCGACCCCGTCCCGATGAGCGGGCCAATCCCGAGATCGACCGTGGGCAACTCCGTGACCTGCTGCTCGGGCCTCTCGACGTGCGGTGGGGTCGGGGAGTGACGCAGGTGGTGCCGGGGACCCGGGACGGCGCACTGGTCCACTTCGCGGACGGGCGGCAGGAGACGTTCGACCTCGTGATCGGCGCGGACGGAGCCTGGTCCCGGGTCCGCCCGGCGGTCTCGTCGGCGACGCCCCACTACACCGGCGTCACCTCGGTCGAGACCTCCCTCGACGACGTCGACACCCGCCACCCCGATCTCGCCCGGTTGATCGGCGACGGTTCCGTGGCCGTGTACGGCGTGAACCGCTCCCTCGTCGCCCAGCGCAACAGCGGCGGCCACGTCAAGGTGTACGCCAAGTTCCGCGCGCCGCTGGACTGGCACACGAACCGGGATCCCGCCGACGACGAGGCCGTGCGATCGCGCCTGCTGGCCCTGTTCGACGGCTGGGCCGCTCCCGTCCTCGACCTCCTCCGCCACGGCACCGCGTTCGTCCACCGCCCCCTCTACGTCCTGCCCGTGTCCCACACCTGGACCCACGTCCCCGGGGTGACGCTGCTGGGCGACGCCGCCCATCTGATGCCCCCGTTGGGGGCGGGCGCGAACCTCGCAATGCTGGAGGGCGCCGAACTCGCCGAGTCCATCGCCTCCGGCCCCGAAGATCTGGACGAGGCGGTCCGTGCCTTCGAGGTGGAGATGTGGGCACGGGCCGGCAAGTGGGCGCAGATCACGACGGCCGGTCTGGAACGCCTCGTGAGCACGGACCCCGCCGAAGCCCTCGCCCTCTTCGACCAGGTGCAGCCGTCCTGACCGCCGAGCGCGAGCGCACCACCGGCACGAACAGCTCGCGATGCGGTCCGGCGACACGGTTGGAGGCGAAGTGGCGGGCGCCTGCGGGCGATCGCGCCGGTGCATGGGTAGTGTCCGCCCCGACGCACCGGGCCTGCGGTACCGCGGTCCGCCAGAGGGAGGATCAGCATGGCCGATCGCGGGCACGGGGCCGTAGCGGACGAGGGGTCCGCGCCAGGGCCGCCGGAGGCCCGTCGCGGGAGCGTGCGGGAGGCAGTGCGGCTCGCGGTGGTGATCGGTGCTCTCGGCGTCGTCTTCGGTGACATCGGGACCAGCCCGATCTACACCCTTCAGACGGTGTTCAGCCCGAGCGACCCCCACCCTGTCCCGGTCAGCACGCAGAACGTGTACGGGGTGGTGTCGCTGGTCTTCTGGTCGGTGATGGTCATCGTCACGGTCACCTATGTGCTGCTGGCGATGCGTGCCGACAACGAGGGTGAGGGCGGCATCATGGCCCTCATCACGCTGGTGCGGCAATGGAGTTCACAACGGGGTCGGCGAACCGCCGTCGTACTGACCGGACTTGGCATCTTCGGCGCGTCGCTGTTCTTCGGCGACAGCATGATCACCCCGGCGATCTCGGTGCTGTCCGCGGTCGAGGGGCTCAAGGTCGTGGAGCCGTCGCTGGACGACGCGGTCGTACCCATCACCGCGGTGATCATCGTGGTGCTGTTCCTGGTGCAGCGGCGCGGAACCGCCGCGGTGGGCCGGGTGTTCGGGCCGGTCATGATCCTCTGGTTCACGGCCATCGGCGCGTGCGGAGTCGTAGGCATCGCCGATCACCCGGCCATCCTCCGGGCGCTGTGGCCGAGTTACGCGCTGGGCTTCCTCTTCGGTCATTTCGGCACCGCCTTCTTCGCGCTCGCCGCGGTCGTGCTGGCGGTCACCGGCGCGGAGGCGCTCTACGCGGACATGGGGCACTTCGGCCGCCGGGCCATCACGCGCGGCTGGCTGTTCCTCGTCTTCCCCGCCTGCGTCCTGAGCTACTTCGGCCAGGGCGCGCTGATCCTCGACGACCCGGACAACATCAGCAGCCCGTTCTTCCTGCTCGTGCCCCACTGGGGACGCTGGCCGATGGTCCTGCTGGCCACGGCGGCGACGGTGATCGCCTCGCAGGCGGTGATCACCGGCGCGTACTCGGTCGCCTCCCAGGCGGCCCAGCTCGGCTACCTGCCGAGGCTGCGCATCGCGCACACCTCCGAGTCCACCATCGGCCAGATCTACGTCCCCTGGATCAACTGGCTGCTCATGGTCTCGGTCCTCACCCTGGTCTTCGCCTTCCGCAGCTCCGCCGCGCTGGCCTTCGCGTTCGGCATGGCGGTCACCGGCACCATCACCATCACCACCCTGCTGTTCTTCTACGTCGCCCGCGCGAAGTGGGGCACGCCCGTGTGGCTGATCGCCACCGGCGCGACCCTGCTGCTCTCCGTCGACCTGCTGTTCGTGGCGGCCAACCTGACCAAGCTCGTCCACGGCGCGTGGCTGCCGCTGCTGATCGGGCTCACCGCGTTCACCGTCATGACGACCTGGCAGCGCGGCCGCGAAGTCGTCACCGCGGAACGAGCGGACCACGAGGGTTCCCTGCGCGAGTTCGTCGACCAACTCCGCAGCGGGGAAAGGCCGGTGCTCCAGGTCCCCGGCACAGCAGTGTTCCTGAACCGGGGCAAACAGACGGCACCCCTGGCCATGCGGGCCAACGTGGAACACAACCACGTACGGCACGAGCAGGTCGTGATCCTGTCCATCGAGACCCAACCCGTGCCCCGCGTCCCGGCCGACCGGCGGATCGTCGTCGACGGCCTCGGCTACGCCGACGACGGGATCATCCACGTCACCGCCCGGTTCGGCTACATGGAGACACCGGACGTGCCCGCGACACTGGCGATGCTCGAACCGGCCGACACCGAGGGGCCGTTGCTGCTCGACCAGGCGTCCTACTTCCTGTCGACGATCGAGCTCCGGCGCGGCCCGGCACCGACGATGGCCCCCTGGCGCAAACGGCTGTTCATCGCCACCTCCCACATCACGGCCGACGCCGCCGAGCACTTCGGCCTGCCCCGCGACCGGACGATCATCATGGGCTGGCACATCGAGGTGTAGACGCGCCCATCTCCTACGGCCCCTCGATGCGGACGGCGGTCGGTCCTGGTGGATGGTGACCGTCGTCCAGAGGCCTGGCCCTCGTTGATGAGGGACCTAGCTGGTGAAGTCGGTTTGCTGGCGCGGACGTTGGCCGTCCAGGTCGGCGTGCTCGTCGGAACTTCCGCATCGGCAGACGACCGCAGGGACACCTTGCCGCTGCCCTCGCCACCCTGCACCACCAGGTCGCCGGCCTCTCCTTGCGCGAGGTCGCCGGTACGACACCTCGAAGAAGGTCATAGCTGTACGGCCGTGCGGATCAGCCCGGCGAGGGCGAGCGAGCGACTGTGCGCGGGCCAGGCGATGTGGGTGACGACGGGGGGTGCGTCGGTCAGGGGGACGGCGGCGTGCCCGGCCCACAGCCAGGAACGGGCGGAGTCGGGAAATACGGCCATGGTGCGCCCGAGGGCGATCAGTTGGGCCAGTTGCGTCTGGTCGTGGATCTCGGGGCCGAGGCCCGGCGGGTACGTGCCGTCGCGGGGCCAGCGGGCGCGCGGAAGATCGGGGACGTCGTCGACGTCGGCCAGGGACAACGTCTCGCGTGCGGCGAGTGGGTGACCGGCGGGCAGGACGGCGATCTGCCCCTCCGACATCAGCGCCTCGCTGTCGAACCCGGCGAGGGAGTTGTACGGCGCGTGCATGAGCGCCACATCGGCGCGGCCGTCGCGCAGCAGCTCCGGCTGCTCACACATGCCGCACGGCAGCACCTCGATCTCGGCGGCGCGGGGTTCGGCCGCGTAGGCGTCGAGAAGCTTCCGCAGCAGCTCGTGGGAGGCGGCGGCCTTCACCGCCAGCACCAGGCGGTCGCGGGGACCGTCCGGACGGTCGGCGCCACCGGCGCGACGGGTCCGGCGAGCGGCGGCGGTACTCGCGTCGAGGGCCGCACGGCCCTCGTGCAGCAGCACCTCTCCGGCACCGGTCAGGGCGACACCGCGCCGGTTGCGTTCCAACAGACAGACGCCGAGGCGCCGTTCGAGCTGCTGGATCGCCCGGGACAGCGGCGGTTGGGCCATGCCGAGGCGCTCGGCGGCGCGGCCGAAGTGCAGTTCCTCGGCCACGGCCAGGAAGTACCTCAACTCGCGGGTCTCCAAGGCGTCCATGGCCACAGCGTAGCTTCCGGGTGATACCCACCGGGTATGACAGAGCACCGAATCGGTGTTGGCCGCACCGCTCGCCCGCGAGTGACGATCAATGGCATGAGCGAAACGAAGACCGCGAAGACCGCGCTGGTGACCGGCGCGAACAAGGGAATCGGGTACGAGATCGCGGCCGGGCTGGGTGCCCTCGGGTACCGCGTGGGCGTGGGAGCCCGTGAGGAGGTCCGGCGCGAGAGTGCCGTGGAGAAGCTGCGTGCCGCCGGGGTGGACGCGTTCGGGGTGCCGCTGGAGGTGACCGGCGACCGAAGCGTCGCCGATGCCGCGGAACTGGTCGAACGACGGGCCGGGCGCCTGGACGTCCTGGTCAACAACGCCGGTATCTCAGGGGACATGGGGCCGGATTGGGTCCAGGACCCGACCACACTCGACCTCGACCTCGTCCGCACGGTCGTGGAGACCAACGTCATCGGCGTCATCCGGGTGACCAACGCGATGCTGCCGCTCCTGCGGCGCTCGGCCTCGCCCCGCATCGTCAACGTCTCCAGTGCCGTCGCCTCCCTGACCCGGCAGGCGGACCCGGACATCGAGATCGGCCCCGTCATGGCGGCCTACTCGCCCTCGAAGTCGTTCCTCAACGCCGTCACCGTGCAGTACGCCCGGCAGTTGGCCGACACGAACATCCTGATCAACGCCGCCTGTCCGGGCCTGGTCGCGACCGACTTCACCGGCTTCCACGGACCCCGCACCCCCGAGCAGGGCGCGGCCACAGCGATCCGGCTCGCCACACTGCCCGACGGCGGCCCCACCGGCTCGTTCTTCGAGGACGGCGGAGTCATTCCCTGGTAGCCCGCGGTCTGTTGTGATCACGGTGGGGGGTGCGTACCTCCACGGGGCCGTCCATCACCATGCGCAGCACACGGCCACGCCGTCGACACCTCAACCACCCACCTGCGCACACCAGTCGACGTCACGACGAGGTGAGGGTCTGGTCGCCCTGAAGCCTCTCGCATCGGTTGTCAGCGCTTGACCCGGCCACGGAGCGCAAGTGCTGCGAGGGCGAGCAGTGCGGGTTCGAGGTGCCGCGGCGGTCGAGATCCCTTCCGGACTCACAGCTCACTCGTTCGGCCCCGCCCTGCTGCGAGCGCACAGCCCGCGCCCGACGCTGGGGAAGCCGACCGCACGCCGGTGAAGTGCCCGTGCCTCCGCCCGGGCCGCCCGTGGTCGTGGCTTGAAGGAGGGACGGCGTTCATGGCGAAGGCTTACCTGGTGGGCAGCGGTATCGCGGCCTTGTCGGCGGCGGCGTTCCTGATCCGTGAGGGTGGGTTCGTGGGGTCGGACATCCTGCTCCTGGAGGAGCAGGACCGGAAGGGCGGCAGCCTGGACGCGGCCGGTTCGCCCGAGACCGGGTACACGATGCGTGGTGGCCGGATGTTCTAGGTCCACTTCGACTGCACGTACGACCTGTTGGGCTCGATCCCGTCGCTGGACGACCCGTCGAAGTCGGTGACCGAGGACACCTTCGCCTTCCACGAGGACTTCGCCTGGGACGACCACGCCCGGCTCGTCGACGCGGCGGGCAAGGTGGTCGACACACACTCCATGGGCTTCTCCGAGCGTGACCGGCTGGAGCTGGTGAAGTGCGTGGGCACCCCGGAGCGGCTGCTGGACGGCAAGCGCATCACGGACTGCTTCAGCGAGGGCTTCTTCCGCACGAACTTCTGGTGGATGTGGTGCACCACGTTCGCCTTCGAACCGTGGCACAGCGCGATCGAGTTCCGCCGCTATCTCAACCGCTTCGTCCATCTCTTCAAGACCTTCGACTCCATGTCGGGGATCTACCGGACCCGCTTCAACCAGTACGACTCCATCGTGCGCCCCCTGTCGAAGTGGCTGACCGAGCAGGGTGTGACCGTCCAACTCGGCACGCGGGTCACCGACTTGCGGCTGGCCGAAGGGGACGCGCTCACCGTCGAGGCCCTCACCTGGACGCGGGAGGGGCGCACTGAGGAGACGGTGCTCGGGCCCGGTGACCTGGTGCTGGTCACCAACGGCTCGATGACGGCCGACTCGACGCTCGGCTCCACCGACACCGCGCCCGTGCTGGACACGTCCGGCGACGCGGGGTCCTGGCGGCTGTGGGAGATCCTCGCGGCGAAGCAGCCCGGTCGGCCGGGCCGACTGGGGGACCCGTCGGTCTTCAACTCCTCCATCACGGACTCCACTTGGGCGTCCTTCACGGTGACGACGAAGGATCCGACCTTCTTCGAGCTGATGGAGAAGTTCAGCGGCAGCGAGGCCGGCAAGGGCGGCCTGATCACGTTCAAGGACTCCAACTGGCTGCTGACCATCGTCCTCAACCACCAGCCGCACTTCCGCGAGCAGCCGGAGGACACCTTCGTGTGGTGGGGCTACGGCCTCTTCCCGGACAGGGAGGGCGACTTCGTCCGCAAGCCGATGGGTCAGTGCACGGGCCGGGAGATCCTGGACGAGGTCCTGCACCATCTCCGTTTCGAGGAGAGTCCGCAGATCCTCGATCACTCGATCGTGATCCCGGCGCTGATGCCATACATCACCAGTCAGTTCCTGGTCCGCGGCGCGGGAGACCGGCCGCAGGTCGTCCCGGAGGGCTCCACCAACCTGGCCTTCATCGGCCAGTACGCCGAGGTCCCCGACGACGTCGTCTTCACCGTCGAGTACTCGGTACGCACCGCCTGGACCGCCGTAGCCCAACTCCTGGGCCTGGAACGGCAACCACCGCCGGTGTACAAGGGCGGGCACGACCCGAAGGTACTGGTCGAGGCACTCCAGACGATGCACCGGCGCTGAGCCTCTGGGGCTTCACCACCTTCAACTACACCTCCACAGTGGCCAGACGCGCCGTCCCCAGGCTTCCGAGGGATCCGGCCAGCGAACCGGGGCCAACCAGGCCCCGGCAGGCGGAAGTTCGAGCTGGCTGGCCGCATGCAGCCGGGTCAGGGGCCTCCCATGGCCACCCAACTGGGTGGTGGAACCGTCCACGTGAGAGGGCGTTGTCGCCCGAGGTCACGCGGAAGGGTGCCCGGCTGGGAGGAAACCCGCCGGGCACCCTTCCGCGATCACCGTCCCGGTGTTTCGGACCACCGGGCGGACCAACTGGCGGGGTGCCTACCGCCTCATCGCGACGTCAGGCCGGTTATCCGCCACAGGCCGTCGCCGCCGCTGCCGGTGGTGTACGCGTCCCCGGATGCCGCCAGCGAGAAGCTGAAGGCGTTGATCCCGAGGAGGTTGGTGACGTGGGACTGCACCCCGGTGACGGCGTTCACCCGCTTCACCTCGTCGCCGACGAAGAAGTAGACCAGGCCGTCGCCGCCGACGGAGATCGACGTGGGTTCGTAGGTCTCGCCGGCCAGCACACGTGTCGCACCCGTGGCCACGTTCGTCTGCAGAATGCGGCCTTGGCCCATGTCCGCGGTGTAGGCGAGTCCCGCCTTGTCGAAGGCGAGGCCGTAGGAGAAGCCGAGCCCCGTGGCCACCACACGCGCTGTCCCGCCGTCCGGGACGGCGACGATCTCTCCGTTGCCGTCGGTGACATAGGTGGTGGTACCGAAGCGGGCCACGCCGAAGAGCGAGGGCAGGCCGGCGGCCAGGGTACGGCGGCTGCCCGTGGCGAGGGAGACCTGTTGAAGCGTGCCGCCGAAGCTGGTGATGTACGCGTTGCCGTCGGCGACGGCCACTCCCCGGAGGTTGCCCAGCCCGGTGGTGACCGTGTCGAGCGCTCCGGTGGCCAGGTCGAGCTTGAGCAGATCGCCTCCCGAGTACGCCAGATAGACCGCGCCGGCGTTGTCGGGGGCGATGGCGACCGGGGAGCCGGCCGCCGGCGCGATCCGCACGCAGTCCGTGGACGGGCACTTGACGTCCCCCGTCGCGGCAACTGCCGGAGCGGCGAGGGTCATTGACGCGCCCGACGCCAGCAACGCGCCGAGTGCCAGCGCCACGCCCAGCGCGCGCCCGCGTCGGGTGAGCGAGCGGGCGGGACGATCGAGCGGGAGTCGCGTCGCGGTTCCAGATCTCATCATTGAGTCCATCCGTTCCTGTCCGTCGACGATGGGTGCGCCCACGGGATCGCCGCGGGCGCCGCACTGGCTACGTACGGGGGTACGGAGAGGTTCACCGCGGAGGGCCCGGACTTTCTCCGGGCACGCTGGAGCAGATCTACCGCTCGTCCATCGGCGACAAGCCGCTGTGGGCCCCCGGCCGGAGGGGCCCCGGGAGTGCCTGGTCACGAACCACTCCGCCGAGTACCTCCTCAGGCTCACCGACGAGACCGAGACGGCCGTCCTGCGCGCATTGGCGGGCCGCACCCTCGCCGAGGGCCTGGACGAGTTGCGCGCCGTCGACCGGGCCGCCGCTGCTCCCGCTCCGGAACCTCCGCTCCTCGCGCCCAGCCACTAGGCGCTGAACAAATTGCCGGCCAGTAGCTGCACAACACGTTGCCGTCCACTGACTGCTCAACACCTTTCCGGCCACTGGCCGCTCAACAAGTTTGCTGTAACAAGAGGGAATCCGAGGGAGTCGGCGGCCTAGGCTCTGAGGCGGATGATCAACCCCCCTCACCCGTAGGAGCGCATGTGACGCCACCCAGGCAGCAGTCCACAAGACGCACCGCTGTCCTCCGCCGCAGCGCAGTCGTGGCCACCGTCCCCGTCGCCCTCGCGGCCCTGCTCGCGGCCGCCGCGCCCGCGGGCGCGGCGACGATCGGTTCGGCCGGCGCGGGAGACCCGTACTTCCCGCTCTCCGGCAACGGCGGCTACCACGTCGCCCACTACGACCTGACGCTCCGGTACGACCCGACGAGTCGCCACCTGGAGGGCAAGGCGGTCCTCACCGCCCGCGCCACCGAGAAGCTCACCCGCTTCGACCTCGACTTCAAGGGCCTCAAGGTCACCGGTCTCACCGTCGACCGCGCCAAGGCGGACTTCCGCCGCGACGGACAGGAACTCGTCGTCACCCCGCGCCGGGCCGTGCGCAAGGGGCAGCGGTTCCAGGTCGCCGTCACCTACAACGGCATCCCCCAGCAGGTCACCGACCCGGACGGCTCGGCCGACGGCTGGATCGCCACCGACGACGGTGCCTTCGTGGCCGGTGAGCCGCAGGGCGCGATGACGTGGTTCCCGGCGAACAGCCACCCCAAGGACAAGTCGTCGTACGACTTCACGATCACGGTTCCGCAGGGGCGCACCGCGGTCGCCAACGGTGTTCTCCTCGGGCAGAAGACCTCGCACGGGAAGACCACGTTCCGCTGGCACGCGCCGGAGCCGATGGCCGCCTATCTCGCCACGGCGACGGTCGGGAAGTTCAAGGTCGAGCAGTACACCACCCGCGACGGCGTCAAGGTGTACAACGCCGTCGACCCGCGTGAAGCCACCGCCGCCGCGCCCGTGTTGAAGAAGCTGCCCTCCGTCCTGGAGTGGGAGAGCAAGCTGTTCGGGCCGTATCCGTTCCGCTCGGCCGGGTCGATCGTCGACCACGCGCCGGACGTCGGGTACGCGCTGGAGACGCAGGGGCGGCCGATCTACGACTCGGCGCCGGACCTGAGCACCCTGGTGCACGAGAACGCCCACCAGTGGTTCGGGGACTCCGTGTCGCTGACCTCCTGGAAGGACATCTGGCTCAACGAGGGCTTCGCCACCTACGCGGAGTGGCTCTACAGCGAGCAGCACGGCGGCAAGACCGCCCAGCAGAACTTCGACGCCCTGTACGCCCGCAAGGCGAGTGACGACCTGTGGGCGTTCCCGCCCGGAGACCCGGGCAGCGGCGCCAACATCTTCGGCACACCGGTCTACGCCCGCGGAGCCATGGCCCTGCACGAACTGCGCCTGGCCGTCGGCGACAAGACCTTCTTCACGATCCTGCGGGCCTGGGCGAGCGGACACCGCTACGGGCACGGAACCACAGCGCAGTTCATCAGCCTGGCGGAGCGGAAATCGGGCACAAGCCTGGATGTCCTCTTCCACACCTGGCTCTACACGAAAGGCAAGCCGACCCAGCCGTAGGAGCTGACGAGTTCCTCACATGTGTCGGTCATCGTCGACTCATGATCACTCGTATTCCCTCGGTCGCACTGGTCGCCGCATCCGTTCTCCTCACGGGATGCGGCGGCGGTGCGCTGGCGGCGACGGACCACGCGTCCACCCCCTCGCCCGCTGCCTCCTCGTCCGCGCCGTCGCCCTCGTCGGAGGTGTCCGCCGAGGCGGCTCCCCGCCAACTCCCGGGCGTGGGGCCGAAGATGCTGGCGCGAATACCGGCGAGCACCGAGCAGGTCGTCCTGGTGACCGGCCGGGGCGAGGACTCGCCCCGCTCCACCCTCGCCCTGTACGAGCGCACCGACGACGGCTGGGAGCAGACCGCGAGCTGGGCCGCGCACAACGCGCTCAAGGGCTGGTCCAATCACCACATGGCCGGTGACCTGCGCTCGCCGGTCGGTGTCTTTTCGCTCACCGACGCGGGCGGTCTGCTCAAGGACCCCGGCACCAAGCTGTCGTACGACCGAGGGAGGGGCTTCGTGTCGCCCGGCACCGGCTTCGAGGGCGAACCCCTCGCCGGGTCCTTCGACTACGTGATCGCCATCAACTACAACCGGCGGCCCGGCACTTCGCCCCTCGACTGGACCCGCCCCCTCGGCTCCTCGCGCGGCGGCGGCATCTGGATCCACGTCGACCACGGCGGCCCCACCCACGGCTGCGTCAGCATCGCCGAGGACCACATGAAGGAACTCCTGCGCACCCTGGATCCCGCCCGGCACCCCGTCGTCGTCATGGGCGCCGCCGCCGCCCTCGGCCGCTGACCGCCTAGGATCCGCCAGGTGTGCGCACATGTGCTGGTCGCCGAGGACGACGAGATGCAGGCCGAGCTGATACGACGCTCCCTGCTGACGGAAGGGCACACCGCGACCGTGGTCCACGACGGCGCCGCCGCCATCGCGGCGGCCCGCGAACTCAGACCCGACCTCGTGGTGCTCGACCTCATGCTGCCCGTGATCGACGGCTTCGGGGTGTGCCGGGTGCTGCGCGGCGAGGACGACATCCCCGTGCTGATGCTCACCGCCCGCTCCACCGAGGACGACGTCCTGCTCGGTCTCGAACTCGGCGCCGACGACTACATGACCAAGCCGTACAGCCCGCGCGAGCTGATGGCCCGCATCCGCACGGTCCTGCGGCGCAGTGGCCGGGCCAGCGCGGACCGGCAGGAGGACACCGTCGTACGGGCGGCGGGGCTGTCCGTCGACGCGGTACGCCACGAGGTGCGCTGCGACGGAGCGCCCGTCGACTGCACACCGGCGGAGTTCGAGATCCTCCTCGCGATGACCGCCGAGCCCGAACGGGTCTTCTCCCGGCGGCAGTTGCTCCAGTTCACCCGGGGCCTGGACCGGGCTTCCACGGAACGGGCCGTCGACGTGCACATCATGAACCTGCGCCGGAAGATAGAGGCCGACCCGCGCCGGCCGGTCCGGCTGCTGACCGTGTTCGGCGTCGGCTACAAGCTGCGCGGCGGTCGCGCGTGAGGCCCCGGATACCGCTGCGCAAGCGGTTGCTGGTCCGGTTGCTCGTCGCCACCGTGCTGATCGCGCTCTGCTCGGTCGGCGCGACGGCCTGGCTGGCGGTGCAGACCACCACCCGGGCCATCCGGGAGGAACAGGGCCAGGACCTCGCGGACGACATGCGCATCCTCGCGCAGCTCAGCGGATACGCCGCGACGCACCCCGAGTGGAAGGGCGTCGAACCCTCCGTCCGCGCACTGTCGAAGAAGATGGGCCGGCGCATCGCCCTCACGACCTCCGACCGCACCCTCATCGCGGACTCCGCACGGCACGGCACCTCCCTGCCGCCCCGCGCCGCCGCCAGCGTCGACCCCCTGCACACCGACACGTACACGGAACCCGGCGCGCAGCTCAGCGGTCTCGACCCCCGGGTCGTCGGACCGTACCGGCTGACCGCGAAGGAGCGGGTCCGGCTGGCGGGGCTGGCCAAGGAACGGCAGGCGTGCTTCGCCCAGAACGGCATCGACACGACCATCACGGTGACGCCGAGCGGCCGCCCCGTCCTCAACGACGCGGACGGCAACAACGCGAACGGCGACGTGCCCGAGATGTGCGCCGACGGGAAGCTCAACACCCCGACCGCCACCGAGAGCAAGGCGTTGAAGAGCCTGATCGTGAGCGCCCAGCCCTGCATGGCGCGGGACGGCCTGAGCTTCAAGGTCCCGTACTTCGGGGTCGACACCTCCGACAAGAGCCTCGGCTCCCGCTATGTCACGGGCGAGTACAACAAACTGGGTGACGCGGCCGACATACGCAAGGCGCAGGCCTGCACCGACAACGCCCGCCGCGCCCAACTCGCCCCCTACGTCGCGCCGGTGGCCGAACTCTTCCTGGGCGGCGGGGACACCACCGCACCCCGCTTCGACGTCTCCCCGGCGAACAAGGCCAAGGTCGTCGGCGCGGCGGCGGCCGTACTGGCGCTCACGGTCCTGGTGACGGCCGTCGTCGCCACGAGACTCGTACGCCCCCTGCGTGCCCTGACCGAAGCGGCCCAGCAGCCACCGGAGTTGCACGTCCGGGTGCCGGTGAGGACCAGGGACGAGACGGGCATCCTGGCCGAGGCGTTCAACGACCTCACCGAACGCCGGGAACGCATGGAGGCCCAGCGCAAGGCCATGGTCAGCGACATCGCGCACGAACTGCGCAGCCCCCTCACCAACATCCGCGGCTGGCTGGAGGTCACCCGGGACGGCTTCGTCGAGCCCGACCCGGCCCTGCTCGGCTCCCTGCACGAGGAGGCGATGGTCCTCCAGCGGGTCATCGACGACCTCCAGGACCTCGCCGCCGCCGACGCCGGCACTCTGCGCCTGCACCGCGAACCCGTGCGCGTCGAGGACCTCGTCGACCAGGTCGTCGCCGCGTACCGCGTCTCCGCCGACACGGCCGGGGTCGCCCTGACCGGCAAGACGGACAACTCCCTCTGGCTGGAGGCGGATCCGGTCCGCATGCGCCAGGTGCTCGGCAACCTCGTGTCGAACGCGCTGCGGCACACGCCCGCCGACGGCACCGTCACCGTGGCCGCGTGGCGCGACGGCGACGACATCGTCCTGACGGTCGCCGACACCGGCGCCGGCATCGCCCCCGAGGGCCTCCCGCACGTCTTCGAACGCTTCTGGCGCGCCGACCAGTCCCGCAGCCGCCGCACCGGAGGCAGCGGCCTGGGCCTGTCCATCGTCCGCGACCTGGTCGCCGCCCACGACGGCACGGTCGAGGCGGCGAGCGAACCCGGCGCCGGTTCCGTGTTCACGCTGCGGCTGCCCAACTCCGGTGCGCCGGAAGGAGATTGACGTTCACTCAACTCGGCTCGACCCCGGGGGAGTTGATGCCGGTCACTGCTCCCGCAGGCCCCAGGGAGACCCGTACTCCGTCAGCAGGTCCAGGAACGGACCGGCCGGGAACGCCTCCGGCCCCAGTACGCCCGCGCCCGTCCACGCCCCCGTGGCCAGCAACTCCAGCGCGATCACCGGGTTGATCGCGGTCTGCCAGACCACGGCCTGGGAACCGTACTCCGCCATCGACCACTGGTTGTCGACCACGTGGTAGAGATACACGTCGCGCGGCGCCCCGTCCTTCGTGCCGCGCACCCACGTGCCCGCACACGTCTTGCCGTGCATACGGTCGCCCAGCGTCGCGGGGTCGGGCAGGCAGGCGGCGACAACATCCCTCGGCGATACGGCGGTCGGGCCCGAGGCACTCGGCACCGTGACCGGCTCGGTGCGGTCAAGTCCCAGCAGATGCAGGGTCTTGAGGGTCTCGATGAACTCATTGCCGAGCCCGTACTTGAAGGTGACCCGGCGCGCGTCGACCCAGCGCGGCACGAGCAGCACCTCCTCGTGCTCCACGTTCACGCACTCGACCGGGCCGATGCCCTCGGGGAAGTCGAACACCTCGGGCTCGCTGAACGGTTCCGTGGTGAACCAGCCCCGGTCGGCCTCGTAGACCACCGGCGGGTTCAGGCACTCCTCGATCGTGGTCCAGATACTGAAGGAGGGCGCGAAGTCGTAGCCGTCGACGGTGAGGTTCGCCCCGTCGCGGATGCCGATCTCCTCGATCTCGTCGAAGAGTTCGTCGGCCGCGTACCGCGCGAACACGTCCGAGAGCCCCGGCTCCACACCCATCCCGACGAGCGCAAGCGCACCCGCCTTCTCCCACTCCTCCGCCTCCGCGAACTGCGCGTCGCCGAGCTTGACCCCGCACTCCTCGTACGGACGCTCGGGATGCGGCCGGGACAACGACATGGCCATGTCGAGGTAGTCGGCCCCGGCGGCCCGCGCCGCACGGAACAGGGGCAGGACGAAGCGCGGGTCGGTCGCGTTCAGCAGCACATCGCACTCGTGCGCACGCAGCGCCGCCGCGACGGCCGCCTCGTCGCTCGCGTCCAGCCGCTCGGCGCGGAACCGGGCGCCGTCCGCCCCGAGCGCCGCGACCGCGGCCTCCGCCCGGGACAGGTCGTAGTCGGCGACGACCATCGCGTCGAAGAACGGACGCCGGGCCGCGATCCGGGTGACCGCGGTACCCACACCACCGGCTCCCACGAGCAGTACACGCATGGCAAGAACTCCTTCACTGCCGAAATCTCACCGGCGATACAACGCCGGTCGCACGGATAAGGTCAATGGCGTTGGCATAAGAACGCGCATGGACGTACAGGGACACGTAGAGGAGGCCGCGATGCCGAAACCGGTGGTGTCCGAGGAGAAGCGCCGACGGCGCCGCCCCACCAAGAGCGGCACCGTCCTGTCCGAGCGGCTGATCGTCGACACGGCCCTGCGCATGCTGCGCGAACACGGCAGCGCGGGCCTGACCGCCCGCCGCCTGGGCTTGGCCCTGGACGCCGATCCGAGCACGCTCTACCGCTACTTCCGCGGCATGGACGAGCTGACCCTGGCCATCGGTGACGCCCTCGTCGGGCAGGCGCTGCGGGGCTGGGAGCCGACGGGGGAGTGGCGGGCGGACCTGCGCGCGATCGGCCTGCGCATCCACGCCGCGTACGTCGCCCACCCGCAGGCCGCCCAGCTCACCGCGAGCCGGGTCACCGGCCGGGCCAACGAACTGGCCGCGGACGAGGCGGTGTTGGACGTGCTGCGCAGGGCCGGGTTCCCATTGCCGGACACCGTGCGGATCTACCACGCGTTCATCGACCAGACCCTGGCCTTCGCAGCCCTGGACGCCGCGTCCCTCGCCCTGCCGAGCGCGGCTCTCCGCGCCGACGAGGACATGTGGCGCTCGACCTACGCCCGCCTGCCCCGCACCACCCACCCCCGCATCGCCGAGGCGGCCCCGCTCCTGGCGGCCCGCATGGCCGACAGCGCGTATCCGACGGCCCTGGAGATGCTGCTGGACAGCGCGGCCGCCCGACTGAAGGCCACGCGTCCCTGACCCGCACGCACGAGGTCCACCGCGATGCGAAGCGCCCGATAGGGGCGCGGGGAACTGCGCGACCAGCCACGACGGCGCCGCACCGGAACAACGGCACGTAGCGCCCCCGCGGCGGAGCCGCACATCGACACGACCGATGGCACGCTCAGCCTCGCAACGCCTCGTCCGCCGCCTCCACGACCGCCCCCGCCACGGCCGCCAACGCCGGTGAGTCCAGCTTCCACTGCTGCCAGTACAGCGGCACGTCGACCGACCGTTCCGGCGCGAAGTTCACCAGCCGCCCGGCACTCAACAGCGGGGCGGCCTGCATCTCCGGCACCATGCCCCACCCCAACCCCGCTGCGACGGCCTCGACGAAGCCCTCCGAGGTCGGCACGAGATGCCGTACCGCACTCGCACCACCCTGCCCGCGCCGCAGCCGTCGTACGAAGGTGTCCTGGAAGTCGTCGAGCCGGTCGAAGGTGACCACCGGGGCCTCGGCCAGGGCGTCCCGCAGCGGACCGTCGCCCAGATACGTCTCTCTGAACTCCGGGTTCGCGACCGGGAGATAGCGCATCCGCCCCAGCGCCCGCACCGAGCAGCCCGGGACGGCGTCCGGTGACGAGGTCACCGCCGCCATGACCAGGCCCTCGCGGAGCAGGGCCGCCGTGTGGTCCTCGTCCTCGCGGCGGAGTTCGAAGCAGACCCGGAGTTCGCGCGGGACGCGGGTGAGGGCGCCCAGGAACCAGGTGGCCAGCGAGTCGGCGTTCACGGCGATCGACACCCGGATCGCTTCCCCGGCCCCGCTCATCCCCAGCTCGGCGCGCGCGTCCCGTTCCAGGCGGGCCAGTTGGCGGGCGAACCGCACGACCACCTCACCGGACTCGGTCGTCCGGACCGGCTTGGTGCGGAGCAGGAGGACCCGGCCGGTGCGCTGCTCCAGGGCCTTCACGCGCTGGCTGACCGCCGAGGGCGTCACATGCAGGGCGGAGGCCGCCGCGTCGAACGTGCCCTCGTCCACCACCGCGAGCAGCGTGCGTACCTGGTCGAGGGGAAGCTCCGAAACCATCACGAGCGCTAATGTTACGTAAGAATCTTTAGCTGTACTCCTGATGCCGACGTCCCTAGCGTCGAGGCGTGACCAACGCACTGTCCGCCGCCGCCGCGGGATTCGGCACCGGCCTCTCCCTCATCGTCGCCATCGGCGCCCAGAACGCCTTCGTCCTGCGCCAGGGCATCCGCCGCGACGCCGTCCTCGCCGTCGTCGGCATCTGCGCCCTCTCGGACGCGCTCCTCATCGCGCTGGGCGTTGGCGGGGTAGGCGCGGTCGTGGTCGCCTGGCCGGGCGTGCTGAAGGCGGTCGGGCTCGTCGGCGGCGCCTTCCTGCTCTGCTACGGCGTCCTCGCCGCCCGCCGGGTGTTCCGGCCCGCCGCCCTGCACGCCGGGGGCGAGACGGCCGGCTCGCGCCGCCGGGCCGTCCTCACCTGCCTGGCGATGACCTGGCTCAACCCGCACGTGTACCTGGACACCGTGTTCCTGCTCGGCTCCATCGCCGCCGCCCACGGCCCGCTGCGCTGGACCTTCGGACTCGGCGCCGTCTGCGCCAGCCTGTGCTGGTTCACCGCGCTCGGCTTCGGCGCCCGCCTGCTCAGCCGCTTCCTCGCCAAGCCCTCCGCCTGGCGGGTGCTGGACGGCCTGGTCGCCGCGACGATGATCGGCCTCGGCGCAACGCTGGTGGCCGGAGCGTGAGATGGCGGATTCGGCAGCCACAGCAGGTGCTGCGATAGTGAACCCTGGTCGATTAGATGTAGCGAGCAACCAGGAAGCCAGTGGACACGAGCGAGAGCACCGACAGCGGCACGGAACCCGAGTCGCAGAAGGACCGGGAACCGGCGACGGGCCCCCGGCACGGCTGGCGCCGCTGGGCGATGGACACCCGCCCGCTGCGCATCCCCGCCTACCGCCGGCTGTGGTCCTCGACCATCGTCACGGCCGTCGGCAGCCAGCTCACCGCCGTCGCCGTACCCAAGCAGATCTACGACATCACCGGCTCCTCCGCCTGGGTCGGCGCCGCCAGCATGGCCGGCCTGCTGCCGCTCATCGTGTTCGCGCTGTGGGGCGGCTCGCTCGCCGACAGCATGGACCGCCGCAAACTGCTGCTGATCACCAACAGCGGCATCGCCGTGACCTCGGTGCTGTTCTGGGTCCAGGCCGCCACCGGGCTCGAGTCCGTGGGCGCGCTGATGGTGCTGCTCGCCGTGCAGCAGGCCTTCTGGGGTCTCAACGCGCCCGCCCGCAACGCCTCCATCGCCCGCCTGGTCCCCGCCGGGCAGCTGCCCGCCGCCAACGCCCTCGGCTCGACCGTCATGCAGACCGGCCAGGTCGTCGGACCGCTCCTCGCGGGCGCCCTCATCCCGGTCATCGGCCTGCCCGAGCTGTACCTCATCGACGCGCTGGCCCTGTGCGTCACGCTCTGGGCGGTCGTCAAGCTGCCCTCGCTGCCGCCCCTGGACTCCGCGACACCGCGGCGCGCGGGCTGGCGCGAGGTCGCCGCCGGCTTCCGCTACATCTCCCTGCACAAGGTCCTGCTGCTGTCCTTCCTCGCCGACATCATCGCGATGGTCTTCGGCATGCCCCGAGCCCTGTTCCCGCAACTCGCCGCCCAGACCTACGCGCCCTACGGCGAGGGCCTCGCGCTCGGCATGCTGTTCGCGGCGATCCCGATCGGGGCGGTGGTCGGCGGACTGTTCTCCGGCACGTTCTCGCGGGCCCGGCGGCACGGCTGGATGGTGATCGGCGCGGTCGTCGCCTGGGGCGCCGCCATCACCGGGTTCGGGCTGAGCAGCAACCTGTGGATCGGCGTGGTGTTCCTGGCCGCAGCCGGGGTCGCCGACATGGTCTCCATGGTGTTCCGCGGGGCCATCCTGCTGTCCGCCGCCACCGACGAGATGCGCGGCCGTATGCAGGGCGTCTTCACCGTCGTGGTGGCGGGCGGGCCGCGCCTCGCCGACGTGCTGCACGGCACGGCCGGTTCGGCCCTCGGGCCGCGTACGGCGGTCGCCGGCGGCGGCATCCTGGTCATCGTCATCATGCTGACCCTGGCCGCCACGGTCCCGGCGCTGCGCCGCTACCGCATCTGACCTCAGACCGGCCGATGGATCGCGTAGTGCTCCATCAGCTTGCTCCGGGTCAGCTCCAGCCGGTGCGCGAGGATCTCCGCGACGATCCGGACCAGGGAGAGCCCGAGCAGCGGGTCCTCCACGCACAGGGCGAGGACGGCCGCCGCGTCGAACTCGTAGGCCCGCACGGCACTGAACGCCTCCGCGCCGAAGTCCCACTTGTACGGCGGGAACAGCCACGACCAGCCGAGCAGGTCGCCCGCGCCGAGCGTGGCCACGGTGACCCGCTGCTGCGCGGTGACCCGCTGGTCGAGCGAGACGGCGCCGGAGCGGACGACCCAGAAGCGGTCGGCCGTGCCGTCCGCCTCGAAGATCCTGGAGTCCTCGGCGAAGGAGACCTCTTGCGCGAGCTCCATCAGCCGTTCGCGCTGGGTCTGGGGCAGGGCGGTCAGCAGTTTTATCGCTTGGGTCATGGCACAGGGCTCCTCGCCGGCAGCGGATCCGGAATTCTCCCTACGCCCATTTCAGCCTCTGCCGACGTCCCGGGCACCTCGGGGGACGGAATCGGGGCATGAAAAAGCCCTGGCTGGACGGGGGAGACCAGCCAGGGCCGTAAGCGGTGGCGGCGGAGGACCGTACGGTCGACTCCGTGACCACGTATGCATGAACCGTAAACCATCCGCGGGCATTTCGTACCCAACTCAACCGGGCGCGTGACCGGTTTCACTTCGCGGCATGCCGTCCGGGGGCCACGATCTCGTCCAGCACGCGCACAACGACCTCGTAGGCCACTTCCCTCACGGCGTCGCCCTGTTCCGACCACGACTCCACCTCCTGGGCGGCGAAGGCCCGGGCCCGCTGGATGCGCCGCAACAGTTCGTCCGAGTCCACGACATCTGTCATGCCTGTCGCCTACCCAGACGCACCGAGTTCACTGCGCCGGCGCCGCGATCGGTACGTCGAGCGGCCGGGCCAGGCCCACCACGGCCTCGTCGAGGCGCTGGAGATGCCGCAGCACGCGGTCCGTGACCCGCCCGTAGCGCGGGGTCCCCGGCGTCCCGGGCCGCAGCAGGGACGCGATGCTCGGCCCGGTCTCGATCTGTCCGACGCCGTCCCCGTCGGCGACGTACGCGCCGATCACCCCGATGTTGTGCACGATCCGGCGACCCGCCTCACGCAGCCGGGGATCGGCCGCTATCGACGGATGCGTGGGCAGCAGCTCGGCGGTCGCCGCCAGATACCGCGCGTGATAGGCACAGGTCTCCAGCAGCGCGACGACGTACCGCGCCGTGTCCCGGCGCGCCCGCAACGGCGTGATCGGGTGGGTCAGCGGCTGGGTGGAAGCGCTCAGGTCGGCCAGCGCCTGGTCCAAGTCCCGCGCCTTGTCGAGCAGTTCGGCCGGCGCCCCGCCGCTGAGCTGGTCGACGGCGGCCTCGGTGACGTCCGTGAGCCGCGCCAGCACGGTGCCGAGCAGTTCGTTCGTACGGCGGTCCGTGTGCACCGGCAGCACCAGCGCCGCCGCGACCACCCCGCAGGCCGCGCCGAGCGCCGTCTCCTCGACGCGCAGCACCAGCACCGACGCGCTGTAGGTGTGCAGCAGCGTGTAGAGCAGGCCCAGCATCGCGGTGACGAAGAAGGACATCAGGGTGTACGACAGCGGTGCCGTGTAGAACATCGCGAAGATGAACAGCAGCACCAGCGCGAACGCCGTCCACGTGTGATGCCCGACCAGGCCCGCCAGACCGATACCGGCGACCACACCCAGGACCGTGCCCAGCAGGCGCCGGTAGCCCTTGACGAGGATCTCGCCCGTGGACGAGGTGTTGAGGAACACGATCCAGCAGGTCAGCACCGCCCAGTACCAGCGCTGGCTGGACAGGAACTCGCCGCCGACGATGGCCAGCGAGGACCCCACGGCGACCTGCACGGCCGCCCGCGTGGTCGGCCGCCGCAGTCCCGTTCGCTCCGCGTCCTCCCCCTCGGCCTCCTCGCTGCCCGCGATGGCGACGTCCTCCGCGTCCAGCTCCTCGCGCGAGCGGGTCGTCGCGGGCGTGTCCTCCGACTCGTCCTGCGGCCCGTCCACGGCGATCCGCAGGCCCAGCACCGCACGGCCTGCCTCGCCGATGCCCCGGAACACGTCCTGGACGGCGTCCGAGGCGGGCGGCAGGTTCTCCTCCTCGCGATAGCCCAGCAGCCGGTTGCGCACATGGGCGAGGGCGGTGCCCGAGTCGGTGCCCGCCGGCCGCAGGACGAGCAGGCGCAGTGCCTCCAGGTCGCGGCGCAGCGTGTCGGTCGTCTCGTCCCGCTTGGGCAGCCGGTCGCCGGCGGGGACGGGCGCGCCCGGCAGATGCAGGGTCAGCGTGTGGCCGCGCTCGGCGCTGCGCGCGGTCAGCAGCAGGAGCCCGAGCCGCTCGGCGGCGACCTCGGCGTCCGCGATACGGCGCTGCACGAGCCGCGCCACCGTCTCGTCGGAGGTCCCGTCCTCCAGCCGGCCCTGGATCAGCAGCGCCGTCTCGTGCAGCCGCGCGGTGCCCTCCCGTACGTCGACGAGGGCCTTCTCCATGTCGTCGGGACCGGCGTCGAGCAACGCGAGCTGCGCGGTGACGAGCTGGGCGAACCGCGCCCGGAACGCCCGCCGCAGCCGGTCCAGCGTCCCCGTGGGCGTCTCCGGCACCAGCGCGAACCGCACCAGCGCGCTGCACACGAAGGCGACGCCGATCACGCCGTACAGCCGCGGCAGCGCGGAGACGGTCGCGCCGACGAACAGGGACAGGAAGTAGATCTGGAAGCCGATCAGCCCGAGCGCCGTGCCGCGGTCGCCGAACCGGCGGCTGTAGACGGCGCCGAAGATCAGCAGGACGAAGAAGACGTCACCGGCGACCACTCGCGAGTTCAGCAGGGCGCTCAGCGACACCGAGGCGAGGGCGACGGGCAGCCCGAGCGCGAGCGTCACCGCCTGTTGCGCGCGCTGCTTCTCGCGGATGGCGAACGTGGAGACCATCGCCGACATCGCCCCGGCCACCAGATGCGGCACCGAGGCCCGCAGCAGGGAGAGCACGGCCAGCGTGAGCGCGATCGCGGCCACCGTCCGCAGCCCCGCCGTCAGCCGCAGCAGCCCGGGATCGGACGCCGCGACGCGATCCCACACCCGTGCCCACGCCGCCCGTCCCGCTGCCCTCACGCCGCCGTACTCTCCCCAGGTTCACATCAAGATCCGTGCCACCGATGCTACGGCTCCTGGGGCCCGGACCCTTCGACGCGGTCCCGTACCTGCTCCGGCGACAGATACGAGTCGGTGTACTCGAAGTCCTTCAGCGTGGCCGGTTTGCGGGCCTGGAAGCCGGTGCGCACGAAGTCGTCGCCGGCCAGCGCGTTGAGCGTCCAGTTCGTCGCGACGCGGACCTTGGCGACGTTCGTGCGCAGCGCCGACCAGTGATAGCCGCGGGCCACGACCTGGGCGGGAAAACCGCGCAGTTCGATGCCCAGCGGCTTGGACACCGCGTCCTTGCCGCCGAGGTCCACGACGAGTCCGAGGTCCTTGTGGACGTACGGCTTCAGGGGCTGGTTGCGCAGCGTCGCGATCACGTTCTCGGCGACCACCCTGCCCTGCCGCATGGCGTGCTGCGCGGTCGGCGGGCAGATCGCGCCGTCCCCGCCCTTGGCCTCGTCCGGCACCGCGCCCGCGTCACCGAGCGCGAACACCCCGTCGTGACCGGGCAGGTTCATGTCGGAGGTGACCGCGAGCCGCCCCCGCACCGTCTCCGCGCCGAGCGTGGCGATCAGCGGGCTGGCGACCACACCGGCCGTCCAGATCAGCGTGCGGGTCGGCACCACCCGGCCGTCGGTGAAGGTGACCTCCTCCGGGCCCGCCTTGGCGATCGAGACGCCCAGGGAGATGTCGATACCGCGCCGGGTCAGGATCTCCTGCGCGCTCTTGCCGAGCTTGTCGCCCAGCTCGGGCATCAGCTTCGGCGCGATGTCGATGAGGTGCCACTTGATCAGACCCGGGTCGATCCGCGGGTAGCGCTTGACCGCGGCGTGCGTCAGCTTCTGCAGACAGGCGGCCGTCTCGGTGCCGGCGTAACCACCGCCCACCACCACGAACTGGAGCCGCGAGGCCTTCTCCGCCGGGTCGTCGCTCGCGTCCGCGAGGTCGAGCTGCGTGATGACGTGGTCGCGGATGTAGGCGGCCTCCGCGAGGGTCTTCATCCCGAAGGCGTGATCGGTCAGCCCAGGGATGTCGAAGGTGCGGGTGATGCTGCCGGGGGAGAGGACGATGTAGTCGTAGGGCTCGTTCACGATCTCGTCGTTGATCGTGCGGATCACACAGACCTTGGACTTGATGTCCACGCCGATCGCGCCGCCCGGGATGATCCGGGTGCGGTACTTCTTGCTGCGGCGCAGCGAGACGGCGATCGACTGCGGGGTCAGGACGCCGGAGGCGACCTGGGGCAGCAGGGGCAGATACAGCTGGTAGGAGAACGGCGTCACCAGCGTGACGTCGGCCTCCTCCGGGGTCAGTTTCCTCTCCAGGCGGCGAACGCACTCCACTCCTGCGAAGCCTGCGCCAACCACCAGGATCCTCGGTCGTGTCACGGTGTTCATCCCTTCTGCGGCTCCAGGCGGTCTGCCTCGACGCCGTACGCCTGCCCTGGATCGCTGCCTCGCACCACATCGATCCCACCGTGCCGGAAGCCGTTCCGCCAGCTGAGCGCGGCAGGCAGACGTACGCGTGGAGCACCAGCATGCCCCGCCGACGCCCTCCGTACGCCGCGGACGTGTGAACAAATGGCGTACCTGAATGACCTTTGACCGATCCCTCGACGATCGCCGCTGACCGTAGAGTGCACGCCATGTCGCACACTCAGCCCGAGCCGGGGTCAGGCTTCCGCACCCAGAACATCGACGCCGGCAACGTGACGCGGCTGGTGGCCGCGCTCGACATCCAGGAAGCCAATCCGGGCGTGCGACGACTGCGCGCATGGGCGCACGAGGCACTCGCCCCGGGCAGCGGTGAACGCGCCCTCGACATCGGGGCCGGGACCGGTTCCACGACCCGTGAACTGGCCGCGGCGGTCGGCGCGAACGGTTCGGCGCTCGGCGTGGAACCCAACCCGGGGCTGCGCGCGGTCGCCGAGGAACGCGCCGCGTCGGCCGGGAACCCGGCCCGCTTCACGGACGGCGACGCGCTGTCCCTGCCCGTGCCCGACGCCTCCGTGGACGTCGTCTGGTGCGAACGGGTGCTCCAGCACCTCGCGGAACCGGACAAGGCCGTCGCCGAGATGGCCCGTGTGCTGCGCCCCGGCGGGCGCGTGGCGTTGCTCGACACCGACTGGGCGACCACGATCCTGCACCCCGGGGACCCCGAGGTCACGGCCGCGTTCACCTCCGGCGCCCTCACCGGCGCGGCCAACCCCTACTCGGGACGCCGGCTCGTCGGCCAGCTGAGCGCCGCCGGACTCGTCGTCGACGACCGCGGCTCGCAGGCGCTGCTCCAGGACCACCGGTCGGTGGCCTGGCCGCTGATCCGCATGCTCGGCGAGTCCGCGGTGCGCCGCGGCGCACTGACCGAGGCCCAGCGCGACCGCGCCTACGCCGACCTCACCGAGGCCGCCGAGCGGGGCGCGCTGCACATGTCCGTGACGATGTTCGCGGTCGTCGCCCACCGCCCGGAGTGATCGTCGGCCGGAGCGACCTCCGCCCGGTGCCCTAGCGGAACACGTTGTCCGCGTCGTCCCAGCCCGCGAGCTGTTCCTCCGCCGACTGCTGCGGGGCACGCGCGCGTGCCTGGTACATCGCGTCGATCTCGAACGCGTAGTGCCGCACGATCGCGTCCCTGCGCAGCTTCATCGACGGCGTCAGCAGCCCGCCCTTGACGTCGAACGGCTGCGGGAGCACCCGGAACACCCGGATCGACTCGGCGCGTCCCACAGGGCTGTTGGCGGCCGCCACGGCCCGCGTGATCTCCTCCCGCAGCGCGTTCTCCTCCCGCGCCTCCCGGCCCCGCGCGTCGCTCTGCAGCGCGAGCCCGGCTCGCCAGTGCGCCACGAACTCCGGGTCCAGGGTCAGCAGCGCCCCCACACAGGGACGGTCGTCGCCCACGACCACCGCCTGATGGATCAGGGGATGCATCCGCAGCCGGTTCTCCAGCGCGGCCGGCGCGACGCTCTTGCCGCTGCTGGTGATGATGATGTCCTTCTTGCGGCCGGTGATCGTCAGATACCCCTCGGTGTCCAGCCGCCCGATGTCACCGGTGGCCAGCCAGCCCGCGTGCATCGCGGTCCGGGTCGCCCGCTCGTCGTTGATGTAGCCCTGGAACACCGAGGGCCCGTGCACCAGGATCTCGCCGTCCTCCGCGACCCGGATCTCCGTGCCCGGCAGCGCCTGCCCCACCGTGCCGATCTTCTCGCGGCCCAGCGGCTGCATCGTGATCCCGCCCGAGGTCTCCGTCAGCCCGTAGCCGTCGTGCACGAAGATGCCGATACCCGAGTAGAACAAGGACAGTTCACGGTTCAAGGGCGAGCCGCCCGACGTGGCACGGACCACCCGGCCGCCCAGCCCGGCGCGCAGTTTGCGGTACACGGTCCGCTCGAACAGGGCGTGTTGGAGCCGCAGGTCGAAGCTGGGGCCCGAACCCCGGCCGAGTCTCTGGCGCTCCTCGGCCGCGGCGAACTCCCGCGCGGTCGCGGCGGCACGCTCGAACAGGGCGCCCCGGCCGATCTGTTGGGCCGTACGGAGAAAGTTCTTGTAGATCTTCTCGAAGATGGACGGCACCGCGTACAGGTACGTGGGCCGGAAGGTGCGCAGCGCCGACACCAGCGCCGCCTCCGTCATCTCCGGTTCGTGCGCCATCAGCCAGCCGCCGCGCATGCACAGGCCCTGGATCATCAGCCCGTACACGTGCGAGAACGGCAGGAAGGCCAGCACGGCCGGCTGTTCCCCGGGCGCCGCCGCCGTGTGCGACCAGCCCGCGAGCAGCGTGTCGCAGGGGCTGGCGAGACTGCGGTGGCTCAGCGCGCAGCCCATGGGACGGCCCGACGTGCCCGAGGTGTAGGCGATGACCGCGGTCGAGTCCGGCATCACGATCCGGCGCAGCGAGTCCACCGTGGTCTGGGGTATGTACGTGCCCCGCTCCACGATCTGGGCCATCGCCCCGGAGTCCAGCTGCCAGACGTGCCGCAGCAGCGGCAGCGCGGCACACACCGTGCCGACGGTCATGATGCCCTGCTCGTCCTCCACCACCACGGCCACACAGTTGGCGTCCCGCAGGATCCACTCGACCTGCTCCCGCGAGGACGTCGGATGCACCGGCACGACCTCGGCGCCGACCGCCCACAGGGCGTGGCTGAGCACGGTCCACTCGTACCGGGTACGGGCCATGATCGCGACCCGGCTGCCGGGCGAAATCCCGGAGGCGATCAACCCCTTGGCCAGATCGACGACTTCGTCCCGCAGCTCCACGGCCGTCACTTCCTCCCACACCGTGGAGGACGGATCCGGCTTGCGTGCGATCAGCGGAAGGGTGGGATTGAGGACCGCGGTCTCGAAGATGCTGTCGGCGAGGCCGCCGTTGAGGGTGGAGGTGGGGGGTGGAGCGACGGCGAAGTCGCGCATGCGCTGCTCCTGGGTTGTACGGGGCGTGACGCTGCCGATCATTGCTGTTATCGACGGTGCTCGAATGTAGCCCAGGTGTGAGCGTTTGGTGAGGGGAACCGTGAAGTGCCTGGGCGGAGTTTGATGGTTGAGTGGGACCGATCTGGCAAAGCGGGGGGTACGAGTACATGAGCGCGGTGGATCTGGGCGAGTTGAGAGCCCACGACTTCGGCTATCTGGACGCCGAAGGACACACGTATCTCGACTACACGGGCGCCGGGCTCGCCCCGGCCTCCCTGGTCCGGGCCAGCGCCGAGCGCATCACCGGAAGTGTCTTCGGCAACCCGCACTCGGAGAGCCCCGCCTCCCGCGCCTCGGGCGACCTGCTCGCCCACGCCCGTGCCGCGGTGCTCCGGCACTTCCACGCGGATCCGGCCGAGTACACGGTGGTGTTCACCGCGAACGCGACGGCCGCGCTGCATCTGGTCGGCGAGTCCTACCCGTTCGTCCCCGGCAGCCGGCTCGTGATGCTCCTCGACAACCACAACTCCGTGAACGGACTGCGGGAGTACGCGCGAGCGGGCGGCGCGAAGACCGAGTATGTCCCGGTCCACGGCCAGGAGTTGGCGATCGACGAGGAGCGCCTGCGCACCGCGCTCACGGCCCGCCGGCGCCGACGCGGACTCCTCGCCTATCCGGCACAGAGCAACTTCACCGGCGTACGGCACTCCCTGGACTGGATCGCCACGGCCCACGAACACGGCTACGACGTCCTGCTCGACGCCGCCGCGTTCGTGCCGACCAACCCCCTCGACCTGTCCCGGTACCACCCGGACTTCACCGTGGTCAGCTGGTACAAGGTGTTCGGCTACCCCACCGGCATAGGCAGTCTCGTCGTCCGCCGCGACGCCCTCGCCCGGCTGCGCCGGCCCTGGTTCTCCGGCGGCACCATCTACGCCGCGAGCGCCCAGGCGCAGTGGCACGTCCTGGCCGACGGCGAGGCCGCCTTCGAGGACGGCACCGTCAACTTCCTCTCCATACCCGACATCACGGCCGGCCTGGAGTGGATCGACACGATCGGCATGGACCGGATCCACGACCACGTGACCCGCCTGACCGGCCAACTCCTCACGGGCATCGCCGAGTTACGCCACACCGACGGCTCCCCGATGACCCGGGTCTACGGCCCCACCGGCCCCGGCCCCGCACGCGGCGGCACCGTCGCCCTCAACCTCCTCGGCGCGGACGGCCGGGTGATCGACGAACGCGTCGTCTCCCAGGACAGCGCCGAGCACCGCATCTCCCTCCGCTACGGCTGCTTCTGCAACCCGGGCGCCGGGGAAGCCGCCTTCGCGCTGCCCTTGCGCAGCCTGCGCTCGGCGGCCCGCAAACCACTGGGCTCCCTGGAGGACTACCTGGACGTGCTCGGGCTTCCGTCGGCCGGCGCGGTCCGGGTCTCGGTGGGCGTCTCCTCACAACCCAGGGACGTGGAAAGGTTTCTGGAGTTCGTCGCGGACACGTACCGGGACCGGGTGCCGACGGTGGCGGGCCTCGCGGACCGGGCGGGCTGTTGAGTGATCACTGAGGGCGGGGCGCCTCACCGACCCGAGCGCGCCGCGGTCACCCCCTGACGGCACTTGCGCACCAGCACCGCCCAGGTCGCCGCCAGGAACAGCACGGCGAACCCCGCGAGGATCAGCCAGCCGCGTTCCGCCGGGTGCGCGAACGAGTCGCCGTAGGAGCGCAACAGGGGTGGTCCGGCGGGGGAGTTGCCGTCGCGCCACAGGCTTTCCAGGCCGATCGCGCTGCCGAGTGCCTCGAAGGCCCAGCGGTTGGTCATCGCCCAGCTGATCGCCTCTCCGGCGGACGCCATGCGCGGCACCGGCACGAACGCCCCCGAGAACAGCACCTGGGGGAAGCAGAGCAACGGCAGCATCAGGGTGGCCTGCCCCGGGTCCGTGACCGCCGCCGAGGTGAGCAGCCCGAGGGCGAGCGCGGCGGCCGAGGCCAGCACGCTGGTGAGGAACAGCGAGGCGTACGTGTCCCAACCGGCCGCCGGTAGCCGGTCCAGCGCGCGCAGCACCGCCAGCAGCAGCGCGTCCGCCGCCGCCAGCACCGGCAGGACGGTGGTCAGCTTCGAGGCGACATACGGTCCGATCCGGACCCCGGCCAGCCACTCACGGCGCAGCACCGCCAACTCCGTGCAGATCTGCAGCAGTCCGTACGTCAGCCCGAAGAAGAACGCCCCGAACGCGATCCAGAACATGATCATCGCCGTGGACCCCGGATCGGGCGCCGCCGGATCGAACGCGCCCGCCCGGAACAACACCGCGAACATCGCCACGATCATCACCGGCGACCCCGCGAACACGGCGACCGACAGCCGGTTGTGCACCAACAACGCCGTCGTACGACGGGTCAGCAGCGCCCACTGGCGTACGGCGCCGACGCGCGGCGGACGGTGCGCGACAGGCGCCGGTGCCCGCTCCGCACGCGGCACCGGGGCGGCACGCTCGGCGCGTCTCCCTTCCGCCACCGCCGCGTACACGTCCTCCGCCGTCTTTGCACCGAACGCCCCGAGCAGTGCGTCCGGCGCCCCCACGAACGCGACCGCCCCGCCCGGCGACAGGAACACGACCTGATCGCAGCGCGGCAGATCGGCCAGCACGTGGGTGGTGAGGACGACGGTGGTCCCGGAGTCGGCCAGACCGCGCAAGGTCGCCAACAGCGCGGCCCCGGTGACCGGATCGAGCCCGGACGTGGGCTCGTCGAGGAACAGCACCCGGGGCCGGGTCAGCAACTCGGCGGCGATACAGGCCCGTTTGCGCTCCCCGCCGCTCAGCGCCCGCACCGGCGTGTCGGCACGCCGGGCAAGACCGAGGACGTCGAGCACCTCCGTCACCCGCGCCGACACCGTCTCGCCCGGCATCCGCAGCCGTCCCGCGTACTCCAGCGTGCGCCGCAACGGCAGCTCACGGTGGATGACGTCCTCCTGCGGCACGAACCCGAACTCCGGCCCGGGCGCCCCCGGTCGGGCCCCGTCGTGCAGTACGTCCCCCGAGGCCGGGCTCTGGAGTCCCGCGAGGGTCTGCAACAGCACGGTCTTGCCCGCGCCGCTGCTGCCCGCGATGACCGTCAGCCGGCCGGCCCCGACCTCGAAGGACACGTCGTCCAACACCCGCCCGGCGCCCCGCACTTCCTGCGTGACGTCACGCAACTCCAGGTGCAGGCCGGTTGTTCGGGTGGTGTCGGAGTGGATCGGCGTCGGCATGGGAGCAGGATGTCACCCCGGTGTCAGCCACACCGTCGCCAGGGGCGGGAGGGTGAGCCGGACCTGGCCGCCCTCCGGTTTGACCGGGTCGGGGTTCCTGACATCGCTGCCGCCGTAGCGGGCGGTGTCCGTGTTGAGGGTCTCGCGCCAGGCAGCGACATCGTCGGGGACACCGAGACGGTAGTCATGGCGCACGACGGGGGAGAAGTTGCTGACCGCGAGGAGCGGCGAGCCCTCCGCGTCGAACCTCAGGAACGCGAAGACGTTGTCCTCGGCCGCGTCACCCACCACCCATCGGAAGCCGCCGGGGTCGGTGTCGCGCTGCCAGAGGGCGGGGGTCGCGCGGTAGGCGGTGTTGAGGTCGCGGACGAGGTCCTGGATGCCCCGGTGGTCGGGTGCGGCGTCGTAGGCGGGGTCCAGGAGCCACCAGTCGGGGCCGTGGGACTCGGACCATTCGGTGCCCTGGGCGAACTCCTGGCCCATGAAGAGGAGTTGCTTGCCGGGGTGGGCCCACATGAAGGCGAGGTAGGCGCGGTGGTTGGCGCGTTGCTGCCACCAGTCGCCCGGCATCTTCGACACCAACGACCCTTTCCCGTGGACGACTTCGTCGTGGGAGATGGGGAGGACGTAGTTCTCGCTGTAGGCGTAGACCATGGAGAAAGTCATCTCGTGGTGGTGGTGCTTGCGGTGGACGGGCTCGTGCGACATGTAGTCGAGCGAGTCGTGCATCCAGCCCATGTTCCACTTGAACCCGAAGCCAAGACCGCCGGTGTCGGTCGGCCGCGTCACCCCGTCCCAGGCGGTGGACTCCTCGGCGATCGTCACGACACCGGGCACCCTGCGGTACACGGTCGCGTTCATCTCCTGGAGGAAGGCCATCGCGTCCAGGTCCTCGCGCCCGCCATGGACGTTCGGGGTCCACTGGCCCGAGTCGCGCGAATAGTCGAGGTAGAGCATCGAGGCGACCGCGTCCACGCGCAGGCCGTCGATGTGGAACTCCTGGCACCAGTAGACGGCGTTCGCCACAAGGAAGTTGCGCACCTCGGTGCGTCCGAGGTCGAACTCGTACGTCCCCCAGTCCGGATGCTCGGCCCGCCGCTCGTCCCCGGGTTCGTACAGCGGCTCCCCGTCGAACCGGGCCAACGCCCAGTCGTCCTTGGGGAAGTGCGCCGGAACCCAGTCCATGATCACGCCGATACCGGCCTGGTGGAACGCGTCGACGAGGAACTTGAAGTCGTCCGGGGTGCCCAGACGGGAGGTCGGCGCGTAGAAACCGGTGACCTGGTAACCCCACGAGCCACCGAAGGGGTGCTCCGCCACCGGCATGAACTCGACGTGCGTGAAGCCCAGTTCGTTCACGTACGCGGGGAGCTCGACGGCCAGCTGACGGTACGTCAAGCCGGGTCGCCAGGAGGCGAGATGAACCTCGTAGACCGAGAAGGGCGCCTCGTGGACCGGGGTTTCCGTCCGCCGTGCGAGCCAGTCCTCGTCGCCCCACTCGTAGTGCGAGGCCGTCACGATGGACGCCGTGGCGGGCGGCACCTCCGTACGGCGGGCCATCGGGTCTGCCTTGAGGAAGCGTTCGCCGCTCCGGGAGGTGATCTCGAACTTGTAGCGGGCGTCCTCGCCCACCCCGGGCAGGAACAGCTCCCACACGCCCGACGAGCCGAGCGACCGCATCGGGAAGGCCGTACCGTCCCAGGAACTGAAGTCCCCCGCGACGCGCACCCCTTGGGCGTTCGGTGCCCACACGGTGAAGCGGGTGCCGGCCACGTCTCCGTGCGTCATCGGCTCCGCGCCGAGCGCCTTCCACAACTCCTCGTGCCGCCCCTCCTTGATGAGGTGCAGGTCGAGTTCACCGAGGGCGGGCAGGAAGCCGTACGGATCGTGGACCTCGTGCTCGGCGCCCTCCGCGTACGACACCAGCAGCGTGTACGCCGGAAGCGTGTCGAGCGGGAGTACGGCGGAGAAGAGGCCGTCGCCCTCCGAGGTGAGCGGGGTGCGGAAACCGTCGATCACGACGCTCACGGCACGGGCGTACGGACGCAGCGCTCGGAAGACGGTCCCGCCCGGCACCGGATGCGCGCCGAGCAGCGCGTGCGGGTCGTGGTGGGCGCCCGCGAGCAGGCGCGCCCGGTCGGCCGGGTCCAGGGGAACGGTCGTGGACGGACCGCCCGCCTCCTGAGGTGAAGTGTCGCGCAGGGCCACGGAGTTCAGCCTCCTCGGACGGCGAGACGCTCGATCGCCGCCATGGGTACGGGAAGCCAGTCCGGACGGTGTCTGGCCTCGTACAGCACTTCATACACAGCGCGGTCCGTCTCGTACGCGCGCAGCAGGGCGTGCTTGGTGCGGGGGTCCCAGCCGGCCCTGGCCGCGTAGCCCGCGCAGAAGGCCTCCCGGCAGCGACGGGCCCACTCCGGACGCCAGGGGCGGCGCTGCCGGGCCGCGTAGTCGAAGGAGCGCAGCATCCCGGCGATGTCCCGCACCGGGGACTGCGCGCTGCGCCGCTCGGCCAGCGGCTTGGACGGCTCGCCCTCGAAGTCGATGACGAACCAGTCGCGTCCGGCCCGCAGCACCTGCCCGAGATGCAGATCGCCGTGGATGCGCTGGGCGGGCGGCCCGGCATCACGGCCGACCAGCGCGCCGAACGCGGTCCGCAGCCCCGGCACGAACGGCCGTAGCGCGGGTACGGAGTGCGCGGCGGCCTCCAGACGTTCGGTCATCACGGTCGCCGTGTGTTCGTTTCCGGTACCGCTCTCGGACGGAAAAGCCGCGGCCAGCGCGAGATGGACGTCGGCGGTGGCCTGCCCCAACTCATGGGCCTCGGTGGTGAATTCGTCACCGTCGGCGAGTGCGCGCAGTGCGAGCGCCCAGCCGTCGGAGGCGTCCGGCAGGAACGGCTGGAGCACACCGAGCGTCGCGGCCCGGGGCTCCGCCGTCCGGAACCACGCCACCGGCGCCGGGACCCGCTTGCACCCCTGCGCGGCCAGCGCCTCCGGCAGCTCCAGGTCCGGATTGACGCCGGACTGGATACGCCGGAACACCTTCAGAATGAACCGATCGCCATACACCAGCGAGGAGTTGGACTGCTCGGCACCCAGCAGCCGGGACGTGAGCCCGGCGGGCACGGACGCCGACGGGTCCGCCTCGAAGCGCAGGGGACCCGTCGTACCGGGATGCCGCAGCCGCTCCAGCAACAGCTCCGCCGACCGTGGATCCTGTAGCGCGTCGTAGACCGCGAGCCCGGCCAACGGACCTTCCTGCACACGGCCGATGTAGGCCCGGGCGAGCCGCGGCGAGACGTGTTCCCGTACGCCCAGCAGGAGTTGGTAGCAGTCGCCGGGCGGGGGAGTGCCACCCGGCGCGGGGACCCCGGTGTGGGAGGCGTGGACCAGCAGGTGAAGGCAGCCCGGGAAGAGTTCGGTCGTGGACAGCATGTCGAGGTCGGCCACCGGCCGGTCCTTGCCGGCGAACCAGCGCTGCCCGGGCAGCCATTCGCGCAACAGCCCGGCGAGCGTGGCCGGAGGCCTGTCGACGCCGGGACTGCTCAGTCGGAGGGGTGCGGTCTTCGGCATGGTGACGCGTCCTTTCTCCGGCACATCCTCAAAGTCGTCGGCCGATGCGGGAAGCGGCTCGCGGGAGCCTGAACCAGTAGAAGCCGTGCCCCGCGAGCGTCAGCAGATACGGCAGTTCACCGATGGCGGGGAACCGCACCCCGCCGATCAGCTCCACGGGATGTCGGCCGTCGAACTCCCGCAGATCGAGCATGGTGGGCTGCGCGAACCGCGAGAAGTTGTGCACACACAGGACGAGGTCGTCCTCGTACTCCCGCAGGAACGCGATCACCGCCGGGTTCGACGACTGGAGCTCCGTGTACGAGCCGAGACCGAACGCCGGGTTCTGCTTGCGGATCTCGATCATGCGGCGCGTCCAGTGCAGCAGCGAGGAGGGCGACGACATCGAGGCCTCGACGTTGGTGACTTGATAGCCGTAGACCGGGTCCATGATGGCCGGCAGGAAGAGACGGCCCGGGTCGCAGGAGGAGAAACCGGCGTTCCGGTCGGGGGTCCACTGCATGGGGGTGCGGACGGCGTCGCGGTCGCCGAGCCAGATGTTGTCGCCCATGCCGATCTCGTCGCCGTAGTAGAGGATCGGCGAGCCGGGCAGCGAGAGCAGCAGGGCCGTGAAGAGTTCGATCTGGTTGCGGTCGTTGTCCAGCAAGGTCGCGAGGCGCCTGCGGATGCCGATGTTGGCGCGCATGCGGGGGTCCTTCGCGTACTCGGCCCACATGTAGTCGCGTTCCTCGTCGGTGACCATCTCCAGGGTCAGCTCGTCGTGGTTGCGCAGGAAGATGCCCCACTGGCAACCCGAGGGAATCGCGGGGGTCTTGGCGAGAATCTCCGAGACGGGGTAGCGGGACTCGCGGCGCACGGCCATGAAGATGCGGGGCATCACGGGGAAGTGGAACGCCATGTGGCACTCGTCCCCGCCGCTCTGGTAGTCGCCGAAGTAGTCGACGACGTCCTCGGGCCACTGGTTCGCCTCCGCCAGCAGCACGGTGTCCGGATACATCGCGTCGATCTCCCGGCGGACGCGCTTCAGGAAGTCGTGACTGGCGGGCAGGTTCTCGCAGTTGGTGCCCTCGGCCGCATAGAGATAGGGGACGGCATCGAGGCGGAAGCCGTCGATGCCGAGGTCGAGCCAGAAGCGGAGGGCGGCCAGGATCTCTTCCTGCACGGCCGGGTTCTCGTAGTTGAGGTCCGGCTGGTGGGAGAAGAAGCGGTGCCAGAAGTACTGCTTGCGGACGGGGTCGAAGGTCCAGTTGGAGGCTTCGGTGTCGACGAAGATGATGCGGGCGTCGGGGTACTGCTTGTCGTCGTCGGCCCACATGTAGTAGTCGCCGTAGGGCCCGTCGGGGTCCTTGCGGGATTCCTGGAACCACGGGTGCTGGTCGCTGGTGTGGTTCATGACGAAGTCGATGATGACGCGCATGCCGCGTTGGTGGGCGGAGTCGACGAACTCGACGAAGTCGGCGAGGTCGCCGAACTCGGGGAGTACGGCGGTGTAGTCGGAGACGTCGTAACCGCCGTCCCGCAGGGGGGATTTGAAGAACGGGGGTAGCCAGAGGCAGTCGACGCCGAGCCACTGGAGGTAGTCGAGTTTGGCGGTGATGCCCTTGAGGTCACCGACGCCGTCGCCGTTGCTGTCCTGGAAGGAGCGGACCAGGACCTCGTAGAAGACGGCGCGTTTGAACCACTCGGGGTCCCGGTCCTTGGCGGGAGTGTCCTCGAAGGTGTCGTGGACCGGTTCGTTGACAGTCATGAAGCTCTTGACCCTCCGCTCTGAGTGGACCGCCGGACGTGGAGCACGTGCGCGGGAGCCCGGCCGGGTTCGAGACGCACATAGTTGGTCCTGCCCCACTGATAGGACTCACCCGTCAGTTCGTCGTACACCGACATGGATTCGTTTGATTCCAGGCCGAGTTGCGGCATGTCCAACGAGACCGTGGCCTCCTGGGTATGGTGCGGATCCAGGTTGACGACCACCAGAACCGTGTCCACACCCGTGCTCTTGCTGTACGCGATCAGCGCGTCGTTGTCCGTCCGGTGGAAGCGGAGATTCCTGAGCTGGTGCAGCGAGGGGTGACGGCGCCGGATGTCGTTGAGCTTGCCCAGCAATGGCGCGATGCTACGTCCTTCCCGCTCGGCGGACTCCCAGTCCCGCGGGCGGAGTTGGTACTTCTCGGAGTCGAGATACTCCTCGCTGCCCGGCCGGAGAGCGGCGTTCTCACATAGTTCGTAGCCGCTGTAGACACCCCAGGTCGGGGCGAGGGTGGCGGCCAGTACCGCGCGCAGTTCGAAGGCGGGGCGGCCGCCGTCCTGGAGGAACTCGTGCAGGATGTCCGGGGTGTTCACGAAGAAGTTCGGCCGCATGTAGGCAGCCGCCTCGCCCGACAACTCGCTGAGGTATTCGGTGAGTTCTTCCTTCGTGTTGCGCCAGGTGAAGTAGGTGTACGACTGCTGGAAGCCGATCTGCGCGAGGGTGGCCATCATCGCCGGACGCGTGAACGCCTCGGCCAGGAAGATGATGTCCGGGTCGGCGCCGTTGATCTCGGCGATCACCCGTTCCCAGAAGACGACCGGCTTGGTGTGCGGGTTGTCGACGCGGAAGATGCGTACCCCGTGGTCCATCCAGTGCCGCAGCACGCGGACGGTCTCGGTGATCAGGCCGTCCATGTCCCGGTCGAAGGCGATCGGGTAGATGTCCTGGTACTTCTTCGGCGGGTTCTCCGCGTACGCGATCGTGCCGTCCGGGCGGTGGTGGAACCACTCCGGGTGCTTCTCCACCCACGGGTGATCGGGGGAGCACTGGAGCGCGAAGTCGAGCGCGATCTCCATGCCCAGCTCGGCGGCCCGCGCGACGAACGCGTCGAAGTCCTCCAGCGTGCCCAGCTGCGGGTGGATCGCGTCGTGCCCGCCCTCCGGTGAGCCGATCGCCCAGGGGACGCCGACATCCTCACGCCCTGCGGACAGGGTGTTGTTGGGACCCTTGCGGAAGGTGCTCCCGATCGGATGGATCGGCGGCAGGTAGACGACGTCGAAGCCCATCGCCGCGATCCCGTCCAGCCGCTTCGCGGCCGTACGGAACGTGCCGTGGGGCTGGGCCGGAGTGCCCTCGGAACGCGGGAAGAACTCGTACCAGGCGCCGTAGAGAGCCCGCTCCCGCTCGACCACCAGAGAGCGGGGTGCGGAAACCGTCACCAACTCCCGCAGCGGATACCGCTCCAGCACCCCGTCCACCCCCGGCGTCAACGCGGCCACGAAGCGCGTCCCCACCGGCAGCGTGTCGTCGCGCAGCGTCTCCGCGGCGGCCAGCATCGTGGCGCGGGCCGGTCCCTCGGGCATCCCGGTGGCGGCTCGGGCGTACAGCTCCGCGCCCTCCTCCAGCATCAGGCCGACGTCGATGCCGGCCGGGATCTTGATGCGGGCGGCCCGGCGCCAGGTCGCGACGGGGTCGCCCCAGGCTTCCACGACGTAGGACCAACGGCCTGTCGCGGTCGGTGTGACCTCGGCGCCCCAGCGGTCGCTGCCGGGGGCGAGTTCCCGCATCGGGGTCCATGGGCCCGGGCGGCCGTCCGGGTCGTAGAGCACGGCGTTGGCGCCGATCGTGTCGTGGCCCTCGCGGAAGACGGTGGCGGTGACCTGGAACGTCTCGCCGACCACCGCCTTCGCCGGGCGCGCGCCGCTGTCCACGGACGGGCGTACGTCACGTACCGGAATGCGGCCGATGGCTGCCGGGGTCGCGTTCATGGGTCTCACCTCCGCCGTGGTCGAGGCCGGGCTGTTCGCCCGGCCGGGGTCCAAGCTGCGCCGGAAGGGGGACTACCTTCCCGCCGGGGAACGCCGGTCGACCGCGACGGGCGGCCCGCGGTGCACGACGGCCGCCGTACGAGGGCGGGCGTTCTGCTCCTGCTGGTACGTGCTCCGGCTGCCGCGCAGAAAGCGTTCGGCGGCTTCCGCGGCCTCGCGCGCGCAGCGTTTCCCCATCAGCACGCACAGGGTGTAGCCCGAGTCCTCGAAGGTGGCCCGTACCGTCCGGTCGCCCGGCGATGCGAGCATCACGCGTTCCCACGCCCGATAGCGCCGCAGTTGGCGGGCGACTTCGGCCTTGGCGGGTAGCAGCATGGCGCTGTTCACCTTTCGCCTCGGCGGACCGCGGTTCCCGACCGTCGGGTGGCGGCCGTGCACGGAGGGTCATGGCTCCGTCACGGCAGTCGAGGCTTTCACTCATGGTGCACAGGTGATGACCAAGCGTCTTGTTGGTTCTTCAACTACCTCACCCGTCGCTCGTGTTGCACGAATGGCCTAGCGCTCGCACTCTGGAGCTGACTCAGAAGCGATCATTGCTCACGCTTCGTGTTCGGGGCCCCGGCCCCGCAGGGCGAGGGGAAGCGCGAGCTTCGCCGGTAGGGAGCCAACGAAGATGAAGACCGCAGTGCCCTGCTACTACCACCTCGATGTGGACGTCACGCCGGAACGGGTCGGGCAGGTCAGGCGCATCCTGGCCGCCCATCTCCGCCTGTGGGACCTGGAGATCCTCGTGAATCCCGTCTGCCGCGGCGCCGAGCTGCTGCTGCGGGCCATCGACGAGCGCGCCACGGACAAGCACACGTCGATAGAGCTGTGGTGGAACGGCCAGCACCTGATCACCGCCATCGGCGACAACGACCGCGATCTGCGCCCGGACCAGGACCTGCGCGCCTGCCTCGCCCGGATCGCCGCGATGAGCGACGGCTGGGGCTGCTGCGCCACCGACACCGGAAGCAAGGTCATCTGGTTCTCGCAGCGTGCCCGCAGCGGCGAACGCGTGCCCCGGGTCCCGAGGACGCCCGCGCCGCGTCTGCGGGAGATGCTCCAGCTTCCCCGCGAGGTACCGGCCGCCCTGCCGGCCCGCCCGACGCACGGCGTCCTGGAGGACGCCAAGTGACCGCGCGCCCGTCCCGGAAAGGGGTGCCCGTCTGGAACGGGCACCCCTTTCCCTTGGGGGCCGCATACGACGGGACGGGCACCAACTTCGCCTTGTTCAGCGAGGTCGCCGAACGCGTCGACCTCGTCCTCGTCGGCGACGACGGCCGACATCACGACATCCCGCTCACCGAGGCCGACGGCTTCGTCTGGCACTGCTATCTGCCGGGCATCGGACCGGGTCAGCGCTACGGCTATCGGGTGCACGGTCCGTGGGCTCCGGCCGCCGGTCACCGCTGCAACCCGGCGAAACTGCTCCTCGACCCGTACGCCAGGGCGGTGGACGGACAGATCGACAACGACCCCTCGCTGTACGAGCGTTCGGCAGGACCGGCACCGGGTGACAGCGCCGGGCACGGCATGCTCGGCGTGGTCACCGACCCGGCCTTCGACTGGGGCGACGACCGGCCGCCCCGGCGCTCGTACGCCGACACGGTGATCTACGAGGCCCATGTGAAGGGCCTGACCCGCACCCACCCGGAGGTGCCCGAGGAACTCCGCGGGACGTACGCGGGGCTCGCGCACCCGGCCGTCGTCGAGCACCTCGTCCAACTCGGGGTGACCGCCGTCGAGTTGATGCCGGTGCACCAGTTCGTGCAGGACGGGGTGCTCCAGGACCGGGGCCTGTCCAACTACTGGGGCTACAACACCATCGGCTTCTTCGCGCCGCACAACGCCTACGCCGCGCATCGCGAACGCGGGCGCCAGGTCACCGAGTTCAAGTCCATGGTGAAGGCGCTGCACGCCGCCGGGCTCGAAGTCATCCTCGACGTGGTCTACAACCACACCGCCGAGGGCAACGAGAAGGGCCCCACCCTGTCCTTCCGGGGCATCGACAACGCCTCCTACTACCGTCTGGTGGACGGCGATTGGGGCCACTACTACGACACGACGGGCACCGGGAACAGCCTGCTGATGCGGCACCCGTACGTCCTTCAGCTGATCATGGACTCGCTGCGCTACTGGGTCACCGAGATGCACGTCGACGGCTTCCGCTTCGACCTCGCGGCCACGCTGGCCCGGCAGTTCCACGAGGTGGACCGGCTGTCGGCGTTCTTCGACCTGATCCAGCAGGACCCCGTGATCAGCCGCGTCAAGCTCATCGCCGAGCCGTGGGACGTGGGCGAGGGCGGCTACCAGGTGGGCAACTTCCCGCCGCTGTGGTCGGAGTGGAACGGCAAGTACCGGGACGCCGTACGGGACTTCTGGCGGGGCGGCGAGCACACGCTCGGCGAGTTCGCGTCCCGGCTCACCGGCTCCTCCGACCTGTACCAGCACAGCCGGCGCCGACCGCGCGCCAGCGTCAACTTCGTCACCGCGCACGACGGGTTCACCCTGCGCGACCTGGTCTCGTACAACGACAAGCACAACGAGGCCAACGGGGAGGGGAACCGGGACGGTGAGAGCACCAACCGGTCCTGGAACTGCGGGGCCGAGGGGGAGACGGACGACCCCGCCGTTCTTGAACTGCGCGGGCGTCAGCAGCGCAACTTCCTTGCCACACTGCTCCTTTCGCAGGGCATCCCGATGCTCGGCCACGGCGACGAACTGGGCCGCACCCAGGGCGGCAACAACAACGCCTACTGCCAGGACAACGAAGTCTCCTGGATCGACTGGGAGTTGACGGGTGAGCAGCGTGAACTCGCCGACTTCACGCGGTACGTCATCGGGCTGCGCGCCGCACATCCGGTGCTGCGTCGGCGCCGGTTCTTCCGGGGCGAGACCGCCGTGCACGCCGGACAGCCGCTGCCCGACCTGGTGTGGTTCCTGCCCGACGCGCGCGAGATGGCCGACCTCGACTGGCAGCGCTCCGACGCGCACTGCGTGGGCGTGTTCCTCAACGGAGACGCCATCGCCGAGCGCGACCCGCACGGCGGACCCGTCGTCGACGACTCGTTCCTGCTCCTGCTGAACAGCTACTGGGAGCCCGTCGATTTCCGTCTGCCCGACGTCACCTACGGCGAGCGCTGGACGACCCTGATCGACACCGCCGAACCGCAGGGCGCCCCGGACGAGACGGAACACAAGGCCGCCACCGAGATGGCCGTAGAGGCGCGCAGTCTGGTGCTGTTGTCGCGGCCCGCGCGGGAGGGCGGTGGGGTCAGGGGGCGTCGCGCGAAGTGACCGTGAAACGGGCGCCGTCGGGGTCGCGCAGGACGGCCTCGGTGCGGTTCTCCCGCAGGACACTCCCGCCGTACGCCTCCGTGACCCGGGCGCACGACCTGATGTCCGAGACCGCGAAGTGGACCTGCCAGTGCGGCCGGACGGTCGGGTCGGGGGCCGCCTCCAGGGCGCCCGACTCGATGCGGGCCACGACGTTCCCGCCGCTGCGCAGCACGACCTCGCCGCCCTCGTACTGCACGTCGCAGCTCGCCGGGTCCGCCGACGCCCAGTCGAGGACCTCGCCGTAGAAGATCGCCGCGTCGAAGGCGTCGCGGGTGCGCAGCCGGACGAAGGCCGGGGCCGAGCGGCGCCAGGTCTCCCAGCCGCGGATGAGGTCGCCCTCCCAGATGCCGAAGGTCGCGCCGTCCCGGTCGCCGAGCAGGGCCGCGCGGCCGGGCGGGAAGGACAGCGGCCCCACGGCGACCGTGCCGCCGCGCTCCCGGACCCGGGCCGCGGTCACATCCGCGTCGGGCACGGCGAAGTACGGCGTCCAGGCCACCGCGACCTGCCACATGGAGGCGACCGCGGCCAGACCGGCCACCGGAGTGTCGTTCGCCGTGGCGATCCGGAAGCGGTCGCCGAGGCTGGCCGGGCGCCACTTCCAGCCGAACACGGCCTCGTAGAAGGTCTCGGTCGTCTCCACGTCGCGGCTCGTGAGACTCACCCAGCAGGGGGCGCCGAACACCGAACGGGTCGAGACGGTGTCCGGCTCACCGGGGGACGGTTTCCTGTCGTGGTTCATGGCAGTCGCGTTCCGATCTCGTTGACCGGCGGCCACCGGTCTCCCCCCAGTGTCCAACCGGAAGTGGACCCGGTGCCTCCCGAGCACGGGTCTTGACCATCCTTTTGGGTTAGTTACCTCTGCTAAAGAGGTAATCTCCGAGTGTGGAGACGGAGAACTTCCCGGAAGAGCTGGCCGACGCGCTCGTCGGTGTCCAGCGGCTGATCCGCAGGCGACTGCGGAGCGAGATGGCCGTACCGCGGCTGCGCGGCGCCGAGGTCGAGCTGCTGCGCCTGGTCGAGGTCCGGCCGGGCATCGGCATCTCGGACGCGGCCAAGGAGCTGTTCCTCGCGAGCAACTCGGTGTCGACGCTCGTCAACCAGCTCGTCCGGGACGGCTTCATGATCCGCGAGACGGACCCCGCCGACCGGCGCGCCGCCCGCCTCCAGCTCACCGAGGCGGCCAGGACCCGGCTCAGCGACTGGCACGCGCGGCGCGCTGCCCTCGTACGCGGGCAGGTGGACCGTCTCGACCAGGCGGACCGGGACGCGCTGCGCGCCGCGCTCCCGGCCCTGCGCCAACTGGCCGTCAACCTGCACGAGGAGGCCGAGGAGTCATGACGCCGTCCATCGACGCTGCCACCGCCATCGACACCGACACTGCCGCCGGGCGGTCCGCGGCCGTCAGCTGCACCCGGCTCGCCTATTCCTTCGGCGAGACGACCGCGGTCGACGGGCTCGACCTGTCCGTGGGGGAGGGCGAGGTCTTCGGACTGCTCGGCCCCAACGGCGCCGGGAAGACCACGGCGATCCGCTGCATCACCACCCTCCTGCCGGTCCCGGCGGGCATGGTCCACGTCTTCGGCCACGACACGGCCAAAGAACAGATGTCGGTGCGCCGCATGCTCGGCTACGTCCCGCAGCAGCTGTCCGCCGACAGCGGGCTCACCGGCCGTGAGAACGTCGCTCTTTTCGCCCGCGTCTTCGACGTGCCGCGCAAGGAGCGCGCCGCCCGTGTCGCCCAGGCGCTGCGGGCGGTCGACCTCACCGACGCCGCCGACCGGCTCGCCAACACCTACTCCGGCGGCATGGTCCGCCGCCTCGAACTCGCGCAGGCCTTGGTCAGCGCGCCCCGCCTGCTCATCCTGGACGAGCCCACGATCGGCCTCGACCCGATCGCCCGTACCAGCGTGTGGGAGCACATCAACGCCGTGCGCGAGGCGACCGGCATGACCGTCCTGGTCACCACCCACTACATGGACGAGGCCGACCAGTACTGCGACCGCGTCGGCCTGATGCACCGCGGCCGCATCCGCGCCCTGGGCACCCCGGAGCAGCTCCGCGAAGGCCTCGGGGAACGCCGGCGCGCCGAGGGCGCCCCCGCCACCGATCCGCTGCCCACCCTTGAGGACGTCTTCCGGGACATAGCCGGCAGCGGTCTCGAAGACCAGTCAGGAGGTTTCCGCGATGTCCGAAGCACCCGCCGCACCGCGAACCGCGTCGGCTGACCCAGCCCCCGAGTACGACCTGAACCTCCTCCTGACCCCGCCCGAACCCCGGGCCGGCTGGCGCCTGTTGCCCGCCCGCGTCATCGCGATGTGCGCCGTCGAACTCCAGAAACTCCGCCACGACCGCACCGAGTTGTACACCCGCGCCGTCCAACCCGCCCTGTGGCTGCTGATCTTCGGCCAGACCTTCACCCGCATCAAGGCGATCCCCACCGGCGGCATCCCCTACATCGACTACCTCGCCCCGGGCATCATCGCCCAGTCCGCGATGTTCATCGCCATCTTCTACGGCATCCAGATCATCTGGGAACGCGACGCGGGCATCCTCAACAAGCTCCTCGTCACCCCCACCCCGCGCTCGGCACTGATCACCGGCAAGGCCTTCGCGGCCGGCGTGAAGTCCCTGATCCAGGCCGTCGTCGTGGTCGTCATCGCCGCGATCCTCGGAGTCGCGCTGACCTGGAACCCGCTGAAGCTGATCGGCGTCGGCGCGATCGTGATCCTCGGCTCGGCCTTCTTCTCCTGTCTGTCGATGACCATCGCCGGCATCGTGCTCAGCAGGGATCGCCTGATGGGCTTCGGGCAGGCGATCACCATGCCGCTGTTCTTCGGCTCCAACGCCCTCTACCCGGTGGCGATCATGCCCGGCTGGCTCCAGGCGGTGAGCAAGGTGAACCCGCTGAGCTACGAAGTGGACGCGTTGCGCGGGCTGCTGCTCGGCACCCCGTCCCATCTGGGCACCGACTTCGCGGTGTTGCTGGTGGCCGCCGCCCTGGGTATCGCCGCCGCTTCCTCCCTGCTCGGACGGCTCGCCCGCTGATCTTGGACGGGACGTGATGTGCGGCACGCTGCCGCCCAGGATTCGACGGCCGGAAAGCGGATTCTTCCTGCGCACGGCTTGATCAGTGATCAAGCGGGCGAAAACGCTGGCCACAGCGCATTCTGCTCATTTGACAGTGCGCTGAGCACACAGATAGGAAGCAGCTCTCTGAGGTCGAGAGGGTGCACCGTGTACGAGCCGAACGTGGTCGGGGACTGGCAGGAGTACGACGAACATGCCGGTCTGCGTGTCCGCGTCCACAGCCTGGCCGCCGCCGAGCCGCCACGCGGACGTGACGACGCGGCCGAAGGGCTGACCTACTTCACGCTCCGTGTCACCGTCGAGAACCGCGGCGCGCGGCACTACGGCATCCACCTGGAGGACGGCCAGATCGACGTCAGGCTCGGTCCGGACGGCGAGAGCGCCTTCATCGACTGGCGCAGCTCGCAGTTCATCGAGGGCTTCGACGTCCATCCGCTGCGCCGCGCCACCGCCGTCGTCTACGCGGCCGGCGCGGAGGCCTCCCTGAAGCAGGTGGACGTACAGGTCCAGCTGCGGGTGGAGGAGGAGTGGACCGAGCGGCGCCTGTGGGCGGGCGGCATCGGTCTGTGCGAGGCCGCCGTCGCCACCGGCGTGGGGCGGGACGGCCTGGCCCACCAGGTGAGCAACTTCCTCCGGGACCAGGCGGAACCCGGCACCCCCTGAGCCTCCGGGACCAGGTGTGGCCCGGCGCCGCCCGAGACTCCCGGGTCAGTGCGGGATGCCGTCGATGATCTCCCGGGCACCTTGCCGCAGCAGCGCCACGGCCACCGACGTGCCCAGCGTCGCCGGGTCCAGGCGGCCCGCCCACTCGTGGGCGTTGAGGCGGGTCTTGCCGTCCGGGGTGAACACACAGGCGCGCAGCGACAGTTCACCGCTCCGGTCCACCTGTGCGTAGCCGGAGATCGGGCTGTTGCAGTGCCCCTGGAGAACGTGCAGGAACATGCGCTCCGCGGTCGCCTCCCGGTGCGTCTCCGGGTGACCGAGCCCGCTGACCGTGTCGATGACGTCGGTGTCGCCCTCGCGGCACTGGAGGGCGAGGATGCCCGCGCCGATCGGCGGCATCATCACCTCGGGGGACAGCACCTCGCTGACCACGTCGAGCCGGTCGATGCGCTCCAGGCCGGACATCGCGACCAACAGCGCGTCGGCCTCACCGGCCGCGAGCTTCTCCAGCCGCCGGTTGACGTTGCCGCGGAACGGCACGCATTCCAACTCCGGGTGCGTGGCGGCGAGTTGCGCGACCCGCCGGACCGACGAGGTGCCGATGCGGGTCCCGGCCGGCAGCTCGTCGAGGGTCAGCCCGCCCGGGTGGACCAGGGCGTCACGGATGTCGTCCCGCTTCAGGAACGCGGCGAACGTCGTACCGGCCGGCAGCGGACGGTCGGCGGGCACGTCCTTCACACAGTGCACCGCGAGATCCGCCACACCGGCGAGGAGCGCGGCGTCCACCTCCTTGGTGAACGCCCCCTTGCCCTCGACCAGGGCCAGATCGCCCATCCACTTGTCACCGGTCGTCTTGACCGGCACGACCTCGGTGCGCACCTGCGGATGAAGGACGGCCAACTCGGCGCGCACACGCTCCACTTGGGCCAGCGCCATGGGCGAGTCGCGGGAGACGATACGGATCAGTTCGGGCACGGACATGCGGACACGATAGACCGTCCGGCATGTCGGTGTTGACCGATGGGTACACCTGGCAACAGGTTCAGGCCCGGCCTCGCACAAGGGGCTCACTGATCTCCACGGCCCGCAGTGCCGCGGCGAGAGCCCGTTCGTCCCCGACATCCAGGGCCGTGTCCGTCAACTTGATCACGTGCTCGTCCCCATGCTCCAGGGCCCGCTCCATCACCTCTTCGGCCGTAAGCCGCACGTGCGGAACGAAGGCGACCGCCTCCTCCGGCGCGTACATCGCGGTGACCGCCGCAGACGCCGTCCACGCCGCGCGCAGGCTCGGCGCCCACAGCTCACGAGGGAGCGCGTCCAGGGCACGCAGCACGGCGTTGGGCGCCGTCGCCGCGTGCACCAGCATGGTCGGTTCGCCGTGACCGTGGGTCGCGTAACGATGCGTGGCCGCGCGCACCAACTCGGTGAGCCGCTCCCGCGCCACGTCCGGATCGCTCACCTCGCCCGCCCAGACGGGCAGTTGACGCACGGTGCCCAGCCGCGCCCGGAACCCGGCCACCCCTCCCGCGATCGGCGGCACGGCGTCGAGGGCACCGGCGGCGGTGGGACCGGCGGGCAACTCCGCGATGCCCGAGACGGGTTGGTGCCGCGCCGCCCAATAGCCGAGCCCGTGCGCGAGTTCGGTACGGCGGGGCTCGTTCTCGTCGAGGCCGAGGGCCCGTACGGCATGCCCGACGCGGATGACCGGGTGGGTGGCGCCCGCGGCGATCCCGGGCAGCAGCCGCGGCCACCACACGGCGAGCACGTCCTGCCAGGGCCGCTCGGCGAGAGTCCGGGAGAAGTAGCCGATCCAGTCGGCGGCCCGGCGTGAATCGCCCAGCGCGGCGGGCCAGTTGGCGTCCGTGACGGGAGCCACCGGATCGGGGAAGTCCTCCAGCTTGTCCCGGTAGAGATCGAGCCAGTGGTGGACGGCCCCCGCCTGTCCGTGCGCGGCGAGCGCCTCGGCGACCATCGGGGCGTGGTTGCTGAGCCAGCCCGCGCGCTCGGGCCCGGTGGAGTGCAGTCGTTCGAATGCTTCTTCCAGCGTTCCGCTCGTGTCCATGCCCAGCACGCTAGGCGCGGAGCCGCGTCCGCAGAACGGACCGGAGGAGGAAGAAGCGCCCACCTCCGGTCCTAGGCCTGAGGACCCAAGCGGTTCGGGCAGCGCCCCGAAGGGGCGCGGGGCTTTGTCGATCTGTGGCTCGGCCGCGTGGGCGCGATCAGCCACGACGGCGCGGCAGCCGAACGACGACCCATCGAGGTCCGGCGGCGGAGCCGCATTTCCCCGCCCGACCAGCGGAGCGCTCAGTCGGCCAGCACGATCGAGATCACCCGATGTCCCTGCCCGTCGGCGGCCACGACCGGTGAGCCGGACGCCCCGTCGACCGTGCACGACTGCACCCGGGTTCCGCCCCCGCTCAGCGTGACGTCGAGCGTCATGCCCCGGTACCGCAGTCCGCGCAGGCTCACCGTGCCCCAGTCCGAGGGCAGGCACGGGCTCAGCCGCAGGGAGCCGTCCGTGAACGTCAGGCCGAACAGGCCGTCGTGGATCAGGCGGAGGAACGCCGTCGCCGACCAGGTCTGGTCGGGCTGCGACACGAAGTGGTCGGCGTGCCCGCTCGCGCCGCCCTGCCAGCCGCCGTCGACCGCGCCGGTCACGGAGTCGTACAGCTCGTAGAAGCCGCCGCTCGTGGTGACCAGGTCGGCGAGGGTGCCGGTGGCGAGGGCGAACGGCTCCGGGCGGCCCGCGTCGGCGGCGGCCTGGCCGAACAGCCCGTGGACCATCGGCCAGACCATCACGTTGTGCCGTCCCGGATGCCCGTCGTCGAAGCGCGGGAAGTGCGGCCAGACGTTGACGACGCCGTACGGCTGCCAGTGCGTGGAGTCGAGGATCTGGACGGCGCGTCGGGAGTCGGCGACGCCGAGGAGGATCGCGAGGGCCAGGCCGGCGCCCTCCTGCGAGGTGTCGACGTGTCCTGCACGGGTGCCCTCGCCGTGCACGAGATAGGCGTAGGTGCCGGCGTCCGCGCGCCACAGATGCTGGTCGATCGCCGTGCGCAGGTGCTCCGCGTCCGAGCGGAACGAGGCGGCCTGTACGGGGTGGCCGAGGGCCTCGGACATGGCGGCGAGGGCGAGTTGGGCGCCGTAGTAGAGGCAGTTGGTCGACAGGCACATCAGCCTGTCGGCGTGCGGGTGGTCGAGGACGAAGGAGGAGTGGACGGACGTCGAGGCGGGCGGGCTGGGGTAGCCGGAGATGCCGTCGTTCATGAAGCCCGGGCCCTCGAAGAGACCGAAGGCGGGGTTGAAGTGCTGGGCGCGACGGGCCGCGAGGGTGTGCGCGGACGTCTCGTGGGCCCGGGTGAGGAAGTCGCGGTCGCCGGTGACCAGGTAGTGGTGGTGCGCGGCCAGGACCCACACGATCTGGTCCCACCACTGGTTGTCCTGCTGGACGACGAACCCGTCCCGCGTGCGGTCGACCACGGACCACAGGGTGTTGCGGCCGACGTCCGGCGCCAGCAGGCTGACCCCGCTCCACGCGTTGACGGCCGCGTCCCGGGTCCAGCGCTGCGGCGCGGGATAGCCGCCGCCGGCCCGGACGACGGTGCCGGGCGGGTAGCTGAGCAGGCCGGCCTTGTCGTACACCGAGCGGTCGGCGCCGATGGTGTTGGCGCCGGACACGGATCTGAGCGCGGACGCGTGGACGGTGCCGAGGCGGCGTTGGACGGCCTGGTCGTCGAAGGCGAGGGTGGGCATGGTGTATCCGTTCCCGGGAGCCGGGCCCTGCGCACCCGCCGGGACGGCCGTCGCTCCGGCGATGCCCAGCGCGATCAGGAGAGCCCGCCGCGAGATCCCGCGTTCAGCTGCCACGTTCCGTCCTCTCGGGCTCCCGGGGTCGAGGTGACTCCGGGAACCCTGAGAACGATGGTGCCCCCTGGACGGTTCGGTCAGGCGGCCGGGTCGAACGTGATTCCGGACGGCTTGGCCGACGTGAGGTGGGCCACGAAGTTCGCGTCCTTGAGACCGAAGTTGGCGCTGCCGAAGTCGTAGGCGCTCAACTTGTCGCGCAGGCCCGCCGGGTAGCCGTTCCAGCCGACGAGCGGCGGGTACTGCCAGGTGTGCTTGGCGTTCTCCGGCGGCTCGTCGTTCGCGTTCCCCAGCCGGAAGTCGTGCGTGCCGATGCCGTCCTTGTGGTAGACGATCTTGGCGTGCGTGCCGTCGAAGCGGACGTCGGACGCCGCGTGCACGGTGAACGAACCGTGGTTGGACGTCGACACGTACTGGATCGTGCCGTTCTGCACCCACACCACGACGTGCTCCCAGTCGTTGCGGTGCCCGCCGATGCTGGAGTTGGCGACGGCCTGGTCCTTCTCGAAGTACAGGCCGTACATGTAGGCGCACCAGCCGTTGTTGCACTTGTAGCGCGAGTAGCTGTTGGTGTTGTCGAGGTCCGAGGCGTCGTGGCACTCGCCGCTGAGCGAACCCGTCGGGTTCAGGCCGCCGTTGATCGTCCCGTCGGGGCCGATCGCGGGCGTCGGGTAGCAGCCGTCCGTGTCGTAGTCGAAGGCGGGCAGATACGTCTGCTCGGCGGCTTCGGCGTTCGCGGGCAGTGCCGTGGGCGGCGCGGCGAAGGCGACGCTGGGGAAGGCGATGACCAGGGCGGCGGCACCGCCGAGGCCGGCGAGCCACCTTCCACGGCGGATTCGGGACTTCTGGGACGACACTGCGTCCTCCTCTTGGGTGCAGCCCAACGGCTCTGGGGGGAAAGGGCTTTCATGGTGCCGACTTTCCATGTACGCGCCAAGGGGGTGGGATGTCACTTCGGTAACGGGCGGCCCAAGACTTGAGCTACGCAACTTCCTTAACGCTCGGGCAGATCCGCCGCCGACTCCTCCGGCGCGAGGTCCGGGCGCAGCCGCAGCCAGGACGGCTGGCGCAGCATCCCGGCCCGGGTACGGGTGCTGTAGCGGACCTCGCCGACCAGCCGGGGCACCACCCAGCGCGCGCCGGCCACCGGCGGTACGGGGTCGAAGGGGCACGTGTCGGTCCCGGCGGCCCGCAGCAGTACGGCGAGTTCGGCGCGCTCGGTCTCGCTCCAGCCGGTGCCGACATTGCCGACGTACCGCAGCCGGCCGGCGGTGCGCTGCCCGACGAGCACCGCACCCGGCAGACCCGTCAGGCGCCCCTTGCCGGGCACCCAGCCGCCGACGAGCACGTCCTCGCCGCGCAGGTTGCGGATCTTGACCCAGGCGCGGGAACGCACCCCGGGTTCGTACACCGAGTCCAGCCGCTTGCAGACCAGGCCCTCCAGTCCGTGCTCGCGGGTGGCCCGCAGTGCCTCGGCGCCATGTCCGGTGAGGGCGGCGGGAGTCGACCAGTACGGGCCGTCGAGACCGAGCCGCTCCAGGGCGGTGCGTCGGTCGGCGTAGGGGAGGGCGAGGAGCGGCCGGCCGAGGTGGGGGATGTCGAACAGCACGAGATGGACGGGTGTTTCGGCGGCTCGGCGCGCAGCCAGCGCCTGTGACCGGGCCAGGCCCATCCGCCCCTGGAGCAACTGGAAGTCGGCGCGGCCCTGTTCGTCCAGGGCGAGTACCTCGCCGTCGAGGATTGCCGGGGTGGTACCCAACTCGCCGCCGAGAGCGAGCAGTTCGGGGTAGGCGGCGGTGATGTCCTGGCCGGAGCGGGCTCGGAGAAGGACGCTGCCGTCGCCGGGGAGGTAGGCGAGTACGCGCTGGCCGTCCTGTTTGGTCTCGTAGGCCCACCGGGCGTCCTGGGCGGTGGGCGGGAGGGGGCCGGGGGTGGCGAGCATGGGCGGGATGTGGGGGAGGGGCGGTGGCGGGGTCACGGCACAGGTGTCGACGGGGTCGGGCGGCGGTACGCGTCTTTCGGTGCGGGTTCGCCTGAACGGGTTCGTCGAACGGCGCCGGTCCCCACGGGCGGTTCCGTCCCTTGAACAGCCGTCGGCTCAGAACTCGGGGACGGGGGTGGGCGGCGCCTGCACGAGCCCCGACTGGTAGGCCATCACGACGAGTTGGGCACGGTCGCGGGCGTCCAGCTTCGTCATGGCGCGGTGCACATGCGTGCGTACGGTCAGCGGGCTGACGTACAGCTTCTCGGCGATCTCGTCGTTGGAATCACCTTCGGCGGCCATGGCCATGATCTCGCGCTCGCGGGCGGTCAGGGCGCCGAGCCGGCCGGGCGTGGTCAGGCGGGCGCCCTGCGCGGGGGTGGCCAGGAAGCGGGTGATCAGGGTTCGGGTGGCGAGCGGGGAGAGGAGCGCCTCGCCGGACGCGACCGTGCGGATGCCGGACAGCAGCGCCTCGGCGGTCACGTCCTTGCCGAGAAAGCCGCTCGCGCCTGCCCGGAGTGCCTGTGCCACGTACTCGTCGACCTCGAAGGTGGTGAGGATGAGGACGCGGGTGTCGGACAGCGCGGGGTCGGCACAGATGGCGGTCGTGGCGGTCAGGCCGTCGGTGCCGGGCATGCGGATGTCCATCAGGACGAGATCGGGGCGGTGTTCACCGGCCAGCACGATCGCCTCGGCACCGTCGGCCGCCTCGGCGACCACCTCCATGTCCTCGCAGCTGTCGATCAGGATCCGGAAGGTGGCCCGCAGAAGGGCCTGGTCGTCGGCGAGCAGCACGCGGATGGTCATGGGGTTCCTTCTTCCGGTTCCGGGGCGCTGGGGTACAGCGGCAGCTCGGTGGAGACTTCGAAGCCGCCGTCGAGGCGGTGCCCGGCGCGCAGGACGCCGCCGACGGAGCGGGCGCGTTCGCGCATGCCGATGAGTCCGAAGCCGGGGGCGGGGGTCGGGGTGGTGATCGGTGTGGCGTTGACGCCGTCGTTGCTCTCGGTACCGTGCTCGGCCTGGCGGGTGTCGTCGACGGAACTGGCGTGCCTGCGCCGCCCGTTCAGGGCGAAGCCATGGGCTGGGGCAGGGGTGGCGACCGGCATCGCACTGGCTCCGTCGCCGCCGTCGGCGCGCCGTCCGGGCTGGAGGGCACCGCCGATGGACCTGGTGCGCTCGCGCATCCCGATCCGCCCGAAGGCCTGGCCCGGGGCCGGTGTGGCGGCAGTTGCCGTGCCCGCTCCGTCGTCCCTCACGGTGACGGTCAGTCGGTCGTAGGAGTAGCGCAGCCGTACCTGCGCCGAACGGGTCGAGGCGTGCTTGCTGACGTTGGTGAGGGCCTCCTGGACGATGCGGTACGCCGTCAGGTCCACGCCGGGTGAGAGTGGACGTGGCTCGCCCTGCGTCGTCACGGTGACCGTGAGTCCGGTGGAGGCGAACGTGCCGGTCAGTTCGGGGAGTTGGGCCAGTCCGGGGCTCGGGGCCAGGGGGGTGCCGGGGTCGTCGGGGCGGCGCAGCAGAGCGACCGTGGCCTTCATCTCGCGCAGTGCGGAGGACGTCGTACCGGCGAGTTCCGTCAGGATCTTCTGCACAGGGCCGGGGTGCGTGCGCGCCAAGTGGGCCGCGGTACCGGCCTGGGCGTGGGCCAGCGCGAGATGGTGGGCGACGACGTCGTGCAACTCCCGGGCGATACGCATCCGTTCCTCGGCCACCCGGTGCCGGGCCACCTCCTCCCGGCTGCGCTCGGCGTACTCGGCCCGCACCTGTACCGCCTCCAGATACGCGTCCCGCAGTCGGACCGCGTTCCCGGCGACGACCGGCAACAGCAGCCACGCGGCCGGGCCGACCGTCTTGAACGGCCAAGGGTGATGCACCGAGTCCACCATCGTGGCCGTGGTCACCACCAGCACCACCGAGGCGAAGAAGTAGCGGCGAGCCGTGCCGCGGGCGGTGAGAACGGCCAGCCGGTACAGGGCCAGCATCAGCGGGCCCAGTATCAGCGGGGTGAGCAAGTGGCCCAGCGCGCTTGCCCCGGCGGCGGCCACCGCCGTGACCGCGACGACCGTACGGGGACGGCTGCGCTGCCAGAACAGGGCCGCACAGGAGACCGCGGCGAGCGCGATCGTGGGGGCCACCGCGTCCGGGCGGGGACCGTTGGGGACGCCCAGTTCGCTGCCGAAGAGGAACACGGCGAACAGCAGGACGGCCGACATGGTGTCGACGGTGCGGATGTGCTCGTCCGCGTAGCGCTGCCAGCTGTGGTTCATGGGTGTCTCCGGTGGGGCTCCTGGGACCATGGCCGGCGGCGCCGGAGGGGGACGAACCGGCCCGGTCGACGAAGGAGAGCAGCCACAGGACGGGGTGCTCCCCATCTGTTCGCGGGGACCGACCCAGCTTCCCGGCCGGACCCCCGCCCCGTCGTCGTACGGCTGCCGACAATCGCGGCTGCTGCCCCCGCAGATCGCCGCTACTGAGAACGCAGTACACGCCGCCGGCCGTGTCATCCCCGGGCACGACCGGCCGCGCGCGTCACACGTTCTGCAGGTACGCCAGCACGGCCAGTACCCGGCGGTGTCCGCTGTCGCTCGGCGGCAGGCTCAGCTTCAGGAACACGTTGCCGATGTGCTTGCTGACCGCGCGTTCCGTGACGACCAGGGTCTTGGCGATCGTCGTGTTGTCGTGGCCCTCCGCCATCAGCTTCAGCACCTCGCGCTCACGCGGGGTCAGCGAGTCCAGCGGTGAATTGCGGCGCCGGGTGAGCAGTTCGGTGACCACCTCGGGGTCCAGTGCCGTACCGCCGGCCGCCACCCGGTCCAGCGCGTCGAGGAACTCGTCCACGCGGCCGATCCGGTCCTTGAGGAGATAGCCGACCCCGCTCGCCCCGACGCCCAACAGCTGGGCGGCGTACGACTCCTCGACGTACTGCGACAGCACCAGCACCGGCAGCCCGGGGATGCGTTCCCGCGCTTCGAGGGCGGCCCGCAGGCCCTCGTCGCGGAAGCCCGGCGGCATCCGCACATCGAGCACGGCCACGTCCGGCCGGTGTTCGAGCAGCGCGGGCAGCACCTCGGGTCCGCTGCCCGCGACGGCCACCACCTCGTGCCCGGCCGACGTCAGCAGCAGGACCAGACCCTCCCTGAGCAGGGCGTTGTCCTCGGCGAGCACCACTCTCACGACAGTTCCGCCTCAACTACGCTCACCAGACGCATGGCAGCTCCACTTCGATCACGGTAGGTCCCCCCACGGGGCTGGTCACAGTCACACCGCCGTCGAGCGCGGCCACCCGGCGCTGCATGCCCAGCAGCCCCGAACCCCCGGCTTCGTCGGCTCCGCCCCGCCCCTCGTCACGCACCCGGACACGCAGTCCGGTGCGGGCGCGGGCGAGATGGACGTCGGCGCGGTCGGCGCCGCTGTACTTGGCCGCGTTGGTCAGCGACTCGGCGATCACGAAGTACGCGGCCGCCTCCACCGCCGCCGGGGCGCGCGGCCCGTCGTGCCCGTCGGTCAGCCCGTCCACGGTCACGGTGACGGAGAGCGCGCTGCTGGCGGCGAGCGCGCGCACCGCGCCGACCAGGCCGCGGTCGGTGAGGATCGGCGGATGGATCGCGCGCACCACGTGCCGCAGATCCGTCAGCGCCTCCTCGGCCAGCGTCTGCGCGTCGTCGAGCATCCTGCGCGCCGCCGCCGGGTCCTGGTCGTAGGCCCGCTTGGCGAGACCGATCCGCATGGAGAGCGAGACCAGCCGCGCCTGGGTCCCGTCGTGCAGGTCGCGTTCGATCCGGCGCAGTTCGGCCCCGTGCGCGGCGATCGCGCCCGCCCGGGTCTGCACCAACTCCTCGACCCGTACGGCCAGTCGGGCCTTCGGTGAGGGCTTCAGCAGGACGGTGGACCAGTACGCGTCGAGATCCGCCAGCCTGGTGATCAACGGCAGGACGACGGCCCGGCGGCGCAGCAGCCCGCACCACAGTCCGTCGACGACCAGACCCAGCGGCCACAACGGCAGCATCAGCACGGGCAGCGTGCCGTAGGCGTAGTAGGCGACCATCCAGCGGAAGTCGGTCAGCGTGCCCGGGTCGCGGACCGCCGTGCGCACCCGCTCCCGCACGGTGCCGGTCAGCGGCTGGTACGCCTCGGGGATCTTCCGGCCCGTCCACGCGCCAGCCTGCTGCCGCTTGGCCCCGGCGATCCGCCGTATCAGCAGCACCGTCTCGGGCAGCATGAACGCGCCGACCACCGCGGCCGTGGCGATCGCGGTGATCAGGAGCACGGTGATGAAGATGTACGACCCGAAGGCCATCGCGGCGGAGACGACCAGCTGGACTGTCGCCCGGGCGGCCTGCCGCACGGTTGCGCGCATGAAGATCAGGTTAGGCGCATCTGTCATGGTCCGGGGGAGCGGACCGCCCGGCACGGGTGTAGCGCGCTCCACCGCGGGTCCGGGAGATCGCTCCCTCGTGGCGTCGGGCGGACGACGGAATCGTTGAGGCAACACGTCAGCCAAGATCCAAGTCTTCTCGATCCGGAGGAAACCACCCATGACGCCCCTGCTCGCGTCGAGACCCGTGCTGTGGTTCCTGTTCCTGTTCAACCTGCTCGTCGCCACGGCCGCGCCCTTCGTCACCGACGGGGCGCAGGCCGTCCTGACCGCCGTGGGCATGGGTGTGGTCTCGCTGGGAGCGGGCGTCAGTCTGTTCCGGACCCGCCGGAAGCAGGCCTGACGACCGCAGGCCTCCGGGCTGCTGGTCGAACGAGACGACGACCTTCTCCGCGCCCTCTGGCGTCAACGCCGACTCGACGGCACGCTCGGCCTCCGCGAACGGGACACGATGGCTGATCAGCCGGGCGAACCTCTCGTGGCGCTCGACGAGTTGGCTGGTGCCCCCGAAGTACGGGTCCTTCAGCGGTACGGAATCCGAACCGTCGCCGCCCCGGTGGACCGCGACCGCGGCGCCGAACGCACCGCGGGCAAGGACTTCGGCCGGCCCTGCTTGTACGGAGGTCTTCATGGAGGGGTCCTGTCGTTCCTGTCGGGTGGGTCCCGTGCCACGGCGTCGCACGACCTGTACGCCGGGCACGGGGAAGAAGCTTTGTCCCGGACCCGGCGCCGATCCGGGGGAGTGGCCGGCGGCCGGGTCCGGGACAGCGCCGACCCCCGTCCCCACGGGTTCGGCGCGGGGGCCGTCCTCCGCTCAAGGCGGCCCCGGTTCTGGTGAGCGAGGGCTCAGTCGTGCTCCTGACTCCTGTCGGCCCACGCTGACGGCGGGCTTCCTTGAGTTAGGCAAGCGTATCTGACTTACTTGAGTCAAGCAATCGAATGTATATTGCTTGAGTCAGGCAAGCAGCACGCTAGGATGGCGCTCATGTCCACGTACGGCAGCATCGGTGAGGCACGATCACCCGCCCGCGGTGGCGGGCAGCATCTGCTCGTCGCCGTGGACGAGCCGGACAACGCCGAACTCCTTTCCACGACGCTGGAGTTGGCGGGATACCACATCAGGACGGCGGGCAACGGCACCGAGGTGGTGTCGCGACTCGCGGAGCAGCGCTTCGAACTGGTCGTCATCGACGCGGAGTTGCCCGAGATGGACGCCCTCGCGCACGGCCGCCGACTCGTCACGCACCGCCCGCCCGTCCTCCTGCTCACCGGCTGGGACGCCCTCGACAAGCTGCTGCCCGAACTGGGCGCGGGGGAGCGGGACTATGTCACCAAGCCCTTCCGGATCGCCGAAGTGCTCGCCCGTATCCAGGTGTTGCTGCGTGGCCGGGGCGGCGGACGGGACGGCGCGCTGCACTACGCCGACCTCGTCCTGGACGACACCACCTGTCAGGCGCGGCGCGGACGACGCACCCTCGATCTCACGCCCGCGGAGTACCGGCTGCTGCGCCACCTCCTCGTCAACGCGCACAAGGTGCTGTCCAAGGAGCAGATCAGCCGCTATGTCTGGGGCGACTTCCGCGGCGACAACGCGATGGAGCAGCTCGTCTCCCGCCTCCGGCGCAAGGTGGACCAGGAGGCCGCCGCGCTCATCCACACCCGCCGGGGCTTCGGCTACTGGCTCGGGCGGGCGGCCGGCGAGGGGTGAGGGTGTGAGCGCCCCGCCGGGGGAGTTCCGAGGGGTTCGCGGAGCAAATAGGTACACCCTGTGAAACGGGGTGCGGGGCGGTGTCACGGTGACGTGGTGCCGCCCTTTTCCCGTTGTGTTCGCGAGTCGGTGGCGTCATGTCCCGGGTGGTCAACTCGCTTGTAATTCACCTGAGTTGACCCTCCCTGACATCTCTGTCCGGTTCATGGCAACAGCGTCGACATGTGATCTGGGCCACGTCAGGTTGTTGTCAGGGAACTGACCGGAACGAGTCAGCCCGCTCTGTTTGCATGTGCTCATCGAGGCCTCGATCCCAGATCGACGACTGCGGAGCGCGCCGCACCGGCACACCCGGCGAGATCGCCGACGCGGTGGCCTTCCTCACCGGCCCGCAGGCCCAGTTCATCACCGGCACCGACCTGCTCGTCGACGGCGGGCAGGCCGCCTGGGTCCGCCGGCACATGCGGCACTGACCGTCCCGCCCCGGACGCCGGCCACCCCACGGACACCGGCGTCCGGCCTGTCGTACCGCATCGCACCCCTCGACGACCGAGACGACCGAGACGACCGAGACGACTGAGAGGACTGAGAGGACTGAGAGGACTGAGAGGACTGAGAGGACTGAGAGGACCAGCATGTCCGTCACCCCCCACACCGGCCTCGACTTGGACCCGGAGACGCTGCGCGCCACGTACCGCGCCGAGCGCGACCGCCGGATCCGCCCGGACGGCAGCGCCCAATACCGGGGCGCCACCGGCGAGTTCGGCTACTACGCGGACGACCCCTACGCCGACACCGACCTCACCCGCGAACCCCTCGACGACCGGGTCGAGGTCGCGATCGTCGTCGTCGGCGGCTTCGGCGGGCTGCTCGCCGCCGCGCGGCTGCGCCAGGCCGGTGTCCAGGACATCCGGGTGATCGAGAAGGGCGGTGATTTCGGCGGCACTTGGTACTGGAACCGCTATCCCGGCATCCACTGCGACATCGAGTCGTACATCTACATGCCGCTGCTGGAGGAGGTCGGCCAGATCCCCGGGTGGAAGTACGCGCCGGGGGAGGAGATCCGCCGGCACGCGCGGGCGATCGGGCGGCACTTCGACCTCTACCGGGACGCCTGCTTCCATACCCAGGTCACCGAACTCACCTGGGACGAGGACGAGTTGTAGTGGCTCGTCGCCACCGACCGGGGCGACCGCATCAAGGCCCGGTACGTGATCGTCGCGCTCGGCACCCTCAGCCGCCCCAAACTGCCCGGCATCCCGGGGATGGAGACCTTCCGGGGCCACACCTTCCACACCAGCCGCTGGGACTACGGCTACACCGGCGGCGACGCGGACGGCGGCCTGACCGGGCTCGCCGACAAGTGCGTCGGACTCATCGGCACCGGCGCGACCGCGATCCAGATCGTGCCCCATCTCGGGCGCGACGCGCGGCAGTTGTACGTGTTCCAGCGCACCCCATCCTCCGTCGACGTACGCGGGAACCGGCGCACCGATCCGGAGTTCGCCCAGACGCTCAGCCCCGGCTGGCAGCGGCGCCGAAGGGACAACTTCCTCGCGCACGTGGCCGGTGGGGGCGCGGCCGAGGACCTGGTCGACGACGGCTGGACCACAAGTGCCGCGCTGCTGCGGACGTTTCTGTCCGGGAGCGGCTCGGCGGCGGACTCGGCGGACACGGCCGAGGCCGCCGACTTCCGGAAGATGAACGAGCTGCGCGCCCGGGTGGACGCGCTCGTCGAGGACCCGGCGACCGCCGAAGCGCTCACGGCTTCCCGAACCTGTTCCAGTTCAACTCGGTCCAGAGCGCCTCCGCCGTGAACATGGTCCACATCCTCGACGAACGCGCCACCCACGTCGCCGGCGTCGTCACCGAGGCCGCAAGCGCCGGGCACGCTACGTCGAGCCCACCGTCGACGCGGAGACGGCGTGGATCGCCACGATCCGCGAAAAGGCGCAGGACACCTACGCGTTCCTCGCCGAGTGCACCCCCGGCTACTTACAACAACGAGGGCAAGCCTTCCGAGCGCAGCGAGTCGTACGGCGGCGGCCCCATCGAGTTCCACGCGCTGCTCAGGGAGTGGCGGGAGGACAGCGACATGGGCGACATCCTCGCCGAGTGACACGGGCGGGCGGGCTTGTGCCGTCTCAGTCCCTGGACGTGAGAATGCTCAGCGCGTTCGCGGCCACGACGGCACCGATGCCCGCCCACTCCGCCCAGCCAAGCCGCTGCCCGAGGCCGATCCACCCGACCACGGCGGCGAGCACGGGGTTGACGCTCATGAACAGTCCGAAGGCCGGAGCCGGCACGCGGCGCAGCGTGAACAGATCGGCCAGATACGGCACCGCCGACGACAGCACCCCGGCCGCCACCGCACACGCGGCCGCCGTGAGGGTCGGCGGGTGCCGGACCGCGACGACGATCCCGACCGGCAGGAACATCAGCGCGGACACCCCGGCCGCCGCAGCCGATCCCTGCGCTCCGGGTATGCGCCTGCCGACGGTCCGGTTGAGCAGGATGTACGACGCCCAGCACAAGGCGGCCAGCAGCCCGAGGCCCATGCCCGGATAGTCGGCCGAGGGGCGCGGCCGCATCAGCGTCACCACGCCCGCCACCGCGATCAGCGCACAACAGGCGTCCACACGGCGCCGGGTCGCGGCCAGCGCGATGGACAGCGGACCCAGGAACTCCAGCGTCACCGCCAGGCCGAGGCCGACCCGGTCGATGGCGGTGTAGAGGGACAGGTTCATCGTCCCGAACACCACGGCCAGCAGCAGCACCGGCCACCACTGCCGCCAGGTGAACTCCCGCAACCGGGGCCTGCCCACCGCGAACAGGACGGCGGCGGCGACGTACTGGCGCACCGCGACGACCCCCACGGGCCCGATGACCGGGAAGGCGAGCGAGCCGATCGCCGCGCCGAGCTGGTTGGAGAGCCCGCTGCCGGCCATGGTGGCGACCCCGACGAGGCCCACGCGGGACGGTTGCGGGGTGACAAGTTCCGCGGCGGGCAGGGGAGTTGAAGTGGCGGTGCGTGCGGGGGCGACTTCAGGCATGGTCCGATCGTGCGCCTCGTCGGCACTTGCGCAAAATGCAACAGCCTGACGATCTATACGATTGAGTCATGGATATGGAGCTGAGGCAGTTGCGGTGTCTCGTCGCGATCGTCGACGAGGGCACCTTCACGGATGCCGCCGCCGCGCTCGGCGTCTCCCAGGCGGCCGTCTCCCGCACCCTCGCCTCGCTCGAACGCGCCCTGGGCGTACGGCTGTTGAGGCGCACCTCGCGGTCGGTGACTCCCACCGGCACCGGGCTGCGGGTGGTCGCACACGCCCGGCGGGTCCTCGCCGAGGTCGACGACCTCGTCCGGGACGCCACCTCCGGCCACGCCCATCTGCGCGTCGGCTACGCCTGGTCGGCGCTCGGCCGGCACACGCTGCCCTTCCAGCGCCGCTGGAGCCGGGCGCACCCGGAGACCGACCTGCACCTGGTCCGCGTCAACTCGGCCACCTCCGGTCTCGGGGAGGGCGCCTGCGAACTCGCCGTGGTCCGCAGGCCGTTGGACGACCGGCGGTTCGAGTCGGCCATCGTCGGGCTGGAGCGACGACTGTGCGCGATGGCCTCCGACGACCCCCTCGCCCGGCGCCGCTCGGTCCGCCTGGCCGACCTCGCGGGGCGCACCCTCCTCGTCGACCGCCGTACCGGCACCACGACCGCCGACCTGTGGCCGCCCGACTCGCGCCCGGCCACCGAGGACACCCACGACGTGGACGACTGGCTCACCGTCATCGCCACCGGCCGCAGCGTCGGCATGACGGCGGAGTCGACCGCCAACCAGTACCCACGGCCCGGAGTCGTCTACCGCCCGGTGCGCGACGGCGAGCCCGTCGCCGTACGGCTCGCCTGGTGGAAGGACGACCCGCATCCCGCCACCCAGGCCGTGCTGGAACTGCTCACCGCGCTCTACCGCGAGGCCTGAGTCACCCTTGTGGCCCACGGCGGTGGCCTCCCGCCTGGGCCGACTCGACGCTGACACCATGAGCCCTGGTCCTGCCCACTCGTCGCAGCGGACGAGGATCGTCATCCTGGTGGCCGTCGTCGCCGCGGCCCTCGTCACCGGCCTCGCGCTGCTGCCCGACACGTTCTCGGCGGACGCCGACGCGAACGTCACAAAGGTGTCCATCGGCCGCGCCGCCACCGGCGACGTGGGCAGGAACCTGCCGGTCACCAGACCGAGGATCTCCTGCGCCGACCTGCTGAAGAAGGACTTCGGCGCCCTCGACGACGCGGCGACGTCCGTGGCCTCGGCGAGCGTGGTGGCCAAGGGCGACGCGAACGCGTACGAGTACTGCGACGTCAAGGGCACCATCGCCCCGCAGATCCAGTTCGAGCTGCGGCTGCCGACGCGGACGTACCGCCAGCGCTACCTCCAGGAGGGCTGCGGCGGCTACTGCGGCATGGTCGGCGTCAGCGCCCAGCCCGCCGCCTCCACCGGCTGCGCCCCCGTCACCGACGGCTCCTTCGCCCTCGGCCAGGACGACCAGGGTCACGTCTCCACCTCCGGCACGGGCGGCGGCTCCGCCGAGGTCTGGGCGACGAACCCGCAGCTCAAGGTGGACTTCGGCTACCGCTCCGAGCACGCCCTCGCCACCGCCGCCAAGGCGATCACCAAGGCGTTCTACGGCGCCGAGCCGACGTACTCCTACTACGACGGCTGCTCGGACGGCGGGCGCGAGACGCTGATGGAGGTGCAGCGCTACCCCGGCGACTTCAGTGCCGCCCTGGTCGGCGCCCCGGCCTTCAACCAGACCGCGCTCAACGCGATGCAGGAGGCCTACCTCGCCACGATCGACTTCCGCGCGGACGGCTCGACGATCCTGCCCGCCTCGAAGCTCGGCATGCTGCACAAGGCCGTCCTCGCGAAGTGCGCCGACCCCAAGCTGAACAACGGCCTCATCCAGGACCCGGCGACCTGCGTCTTCGCCCCGGCGAGTCTCAAGTGCGCCGACAACAAGGACAGTTCGAGCTGCCTCACCACCGAGCAGGCCGACGTCGTGCGGAAGGCGTACGCGGGCGTGACCGCCCCGGACGGCACTCATCTCTACACCGGCGGCCAGCCCTACGGCTCCGAGACCGCCTGGGAGGGGCTGTTCATCCCGAAGGCCGGCCAGGGGCAGAGTTCGGTCCAGCTGTACGGGATCGGGCTCGGGTTCCTGCGCTGGGTCGGGAAGTGGGAGGCCGATCCCACGCTGAAGCTCGACGCGTCGCTGTTCACCGTGGACACCTTCAAGGCCTATCAGCGTGAGGTCTCCGGGATCTACGACGCCACCGACCCCGACCTCACCAAGTTCCAGGAGGCGGGCGGCAAGCTGATCCAGTGGCACGGGCTGACCGACCCCAACATCCCGCCCACCGGCACCCGGGCCTACCGCCAGGCCGTGATCGACACCATGGGGCAGGACAGGGCCGACGACTTCTACCGCCTGTACCTGTTCCCGGGCGTCAACCACTGCGGCGGCGGTGACGGGCCCGACAGCTTCGACCTGCTGAGCCAGCTGATCTCCTGGCGGGAGACCGGCAAGACCCCCGGCGCCGTCATCGCGTCCAGGACCAGCGGCGGCAGCGAGCCCGGGGGACCGGCCGGCGGGCAGCTCGGCGGCGGCGACACCAAAGCCACCAAGGACACCAAGGCTTCTGCGAGTGCGAGCAGCACCGCGGCCACCGTCGAGTACACGCGGCCCGTCCACCCGTACCCGCAACTCGTCGCCTACGACGGTTCGGGCGACAAGAAGGACGCCGCCAACTACCGCGCCTACACCCCCGACAAGCTGCCCGACGACCACTACAAGTGGGCCGGCTCCTTCACCTCCGGCTACCAGGAGTGGTGCGGGATGAAGGACGGCAGGTCGATGAGCTGCACCCGTCACGAGCCGTAGAAGAAGGCGGTTCACTGCCCGTCCATGGCCGGTCCATGGGCGGGCAGTGGCGTGTCTGCGATACATATGGGCAGAAGCATGCCTGCAATACGGCGGACAAAATTGTTGACAATCTTGTTTGGCTAGATTTAGGTTCGACAGGCACTCACTCAGGGAGGGCAACGATGCCGAAAGAAGCCCGTCCGAGCACCGGGGAGCAGGCCAAGCAGCATGCGCTCACGCAGCTGCGGCAGGCGATCCTGCAGGGCGACATGGCACCGGCACAGCGGTTGGTGGAGAACGAACTCGCCGAGCAGTTCGATGTGACGCGGGCCAGCATCCGCGCGGCGCTGATCGACCTGGCGGCCGAGGGACTGGTCGAGCGGATCCGCAACCGGGGTTCCCGGGTGCGGGTGGTGACCGTGGAGGAGGCGGTCGCCATCACGGAGTGCCGCATGGTCCTGGAGGGGCTGTGCGCGGCCAAGGCTGCCGTCGCGGCCAGCGACGAGCAGCTGACCGCACTGACGGACCTGGGCCGGGCCATGACCAAGGCCGTGGCCGACGGCGAGCCGGTCACCTACTCCGAGCTCAACAGTGAACTCCACTACAAGGTGCGGGAGTTCTCCGGCCAGCAGACGGCCGTGACCCTGCTGGAGCGGCTCAACGCCCAACTGGTGCGTCACCGCTTCCAGTTGGCGCTGCGGCCGGGGCGTCCGCAGCAGTCCCTGAGTCAGCATCTGGCGATGATCGAGGCGATCACGGCCAGGGACCCACAGGCGGCCGAGGCGGCCGTCCGCGCCCATCTCACCAGTGTGATCGAGGCGTTGCGCGACTGACGCGCGGCGCAGCGGCACACCTGGGGCGGGCGCACACCTGTCCACCAAGGAGATTCGAGTCATGACGCACGGCAACGCGCCCGCCACCCCACGATCGACACTCGTCGTCACGGCGCACGCCGGGGACTTCGTCTGGCGGGCCGGCGGAGCCATCGCCCTGGCCGCCGCCCGCGGCGAGAAGGTCACCATCGCCTGTCTGACCTTCGGCGAGCGCGGCGAGTCCGCCAAGGCCTGGCGCGAGGGCAAGAAGCTGGACGAGATCAAGGCGATACGCCGGGACGAGGCCGAGCGTGCCGCGGCCACCCTCGGTGCCGAGGTGCGCTTCTTCGACGCGGGCGACTATCCCCTGGTCGCCACCGCCGAGTTGACCGACAAGCTCGTCGAGGTATACCGCGCCACCCAGCCGGACGTCGTGCTCACCCACCCCACCGAGGACCCGTACAACGGCGACCACCCGGCCGCCAACCGGATGGCGCTGGAGGCCCGCGTCCTCGCGCAGGCCATCGGCTATCCCGGCGAGGGCGAGATCATCGGCGCCCCGCCGGTCTTCTACTTCGAGCCCCACCAGCCCGAGATGAGCGGCTTCAAGCCCGAGGTCCTCCTCGACATCACCGAGGTGTGGGACACCAAGCGCAAGGCGATGGAGTGCCTCGGCGCCCAGCAGCACCTGTGGGACTACTACACCGACCTGGCCGTACGCCGAGGCGTCCAGCTCAAGCGCAACGCCGGCCCGAACCTGGGCCTGGCCCACAAGACCATGGCCGAGGCGTACATGCGCCCGTACCCGCAGATCGCGAAGGAGCTGGCATAACGATGGGCGGCGTGATCGTCACCAACCCCCCGAAGGCCGACGCGAAGGACGTCGAGGCGCTCGCCGCCTTCGGTGTGGCCACCCTCAGCGAGGCCATGGGCCGCACCGGTCTGCTCGGACCGTCGATCCGCCCTGTCCAGCAGGGAGTTCGGGTCGCGGGCACCGCGGTCACCGTGCTCAGCTGGCCCGGCGACAACCTCATGATCCACGCGGCCGTCGAGCAGTGCGGCGAGGGCGACATCCTGGTCGTCACCACCACCTCCCCGTGCACGGACGGCCTGTTCGGCGAACTCTTCGCCACGGCACTCCAGAAGCGCGGGGTGCGCGGAGTCGTCCTGAACACGGGCGTCCGCGACACCCAGGAACTGCGCGACATGGGGTTCGCCGCCTGGTCCCGCGCCGTCTCCTCGCAGGGCACCGTCAAGGCCACCGGCGGCTCGGTCAACGTGCCCATCGCCATCGACGGCCAGGCCGTCCGCCCCGGTGACGTGATCGTCGCCGACGACGACGGCGTGGTGGTCGTCCCGCGCGAGAAGGCCCGCGAGACCGCCGAGAGGTCACAGGCCCGCGAGGCCAAGGAGGCCGCCACCCGCGCAGCCTTCCTGGAGGGCCAACTCGGCCTGGACCGCTACGGGTTGCGCGACACCCTCAAGCAACTCGGCGTCGAGTACCGGTCGTACGAGGAGTACACCGGAGCCGGGTCGTGACCGGGCCCGCGGAGGTGCGCTGCATGCTGATGCGGGGCGGCACCTCCAAGGGCGCCTACTTCCTGGCCGAGGACCTCCCCGCCGACCCGGCCGAGCGCGACGACCTGCTGCTGCGCGTCATGGGCAGCCCCGACCCGCGCCAGATCGACGGCCTGGGCGGCGCCCACCCGCTGACCAGCAAGGTGGCCGTGGTCTCCGCCTCGGCCGACCCCGAGGCCGACGTCGACTACCTGTTCCTGCAAGTCGCCGTCGAGCGCCCCGAGGTGACGGATCGTCAGAACTGCGGGAACCTCCTTGCCGGAGTGGGCCCGTTCGCCGTGGAGCGGGGGCTCGTGGCCCCCGGTGACGACGAGACGTCCGTCCGCATCCGCATGCTCAACACCGGGGAACTGGCGATCGCGAGCTTCCCCACTCCGGGCAGGCGTGTCGACTACACCGGCACCGCGGAGATATCCGGCGTGCCCGGCACGGCGGCACCGGTGGTGATCGAATTCCCGCAGGGCGCGAACCCGTTGCTGCCGACGGGCCGTATCCGTGACGTGATCGCCGGCGCCGAGGTGACGTGCGTCGACAACGGCATGCCGGTCGTCCTGATCCCGGCCACCGCGCTGGACGTCACGGGCTACGAGACGCCCACCGACCTGGAGGAGAACGCCACTCTCGCCGCCCGCCTCCGGGAGATCCGCCTGGCCGCCGGAGAGCTGATGGGCCTCGGTGACGTCGAGCACACCACGATCCCCAAGCTCAGCCTGCTCGCACCGCCCACGGACGGCGGCGCGGTGATGACCCGCACCTTCATCCCGGTGCGCTGCCACACCTCCATCGGCGTCCTGGGCGCCGCGAGCGTGGCGGCGGGCCTCCTGGTCCCCGGCGGGGTGGGGGAGGGCATCGCGAACACAACCCCACAAAGTGACCGAATTCGCATCGAGCATCCCAGCGGATTCCTGGACATCGAAACTAGCGTGGGCGCCGGATCCGAGGGTTCCGCTCCCGTGGTCCGCAGAACCGCGGTCGTACGCACCGCGCGCAAGATCTTCGACGGCACGGTCTTCCCCCGGCCAGCCGACATCGCACCGACCGACACCGCCCCGACTCCCGCTCCCGCACGCCCCCTTGGAGGCAACGATGGCTCCGCCGCTCGGTGACATCGCCCATATCGGCCACGCCCAGCTCTTCACCCCGGACCTGGACGCCAGTGTCGCCTTCTTCACCGACTACCTGGGCCTCACCGTCAACGGCCAGGACGGCGACACCGTCTACCTCCGCACCTACGACGACTACGAGCACCACAGCCTGGTCCTCACCGCCCGCGCACGGCCCGGCCTCGGCCGGCTCGCCCTGCGCACCTCCGGCGAGGAGGCCCTCCAGCGCCGTATCGAGGCGATCGAGGAGGCGGGCGGCACCGGCAGGTGGGTCGAGGACGAACCCGGGCTCGGCAAGCTCTACGTCACCACCGACCCGGACGGCCACGAGCACGCCCTGTACTGGGAGAGCGAGTACTACCAGGCCCCCGACGGGCTGAAGCCGGCCCTGAAGAACCAGCCGCAGGCCAAGCCCAACCGGGGCGTCGGCGTACGGCGGCTGGACCACATCAACTTCCTCGCCGCGGACGTGCTGTCCAGCGCCGAGTTCCAGCAACAGGTGCTGGGCGCCCGGCCGACGGAGCAGATCCGGCTCAACAGCGGCCGGATCGCGGCGCGTTGGCTGACGTACACGAACAAGTCGTACGACGTCGTCTACACCGAGGACTGGACCGGTTCGACCGGGCGGCTGCACCACATCGCCTTCGCGACCGACACCCGCGAGGACATCCTGCGCGCGGCCGATCTCGCCATCGACACCGGTGTGTTCATCGAGACGGGCCCGCACAAGCACGCCATCCAGCAGACGTTCTTCCTCTACGTCTACGAGCCCGGCGGCAACCGCATCGAACTGTGCAACCCGCTCACCCGGCTCGTCCTGGCCCCCGACTGGCCGCTGATCACGTGGACCGAGGAGGAGCGGAAGAAGGGGCAGGCCTGGGGCCTGAAGACCATCGAGTCCTTCCACACGCACGGGACTCCGCCGGTCGCCTGAGCGACGCGCGGGGCCCACCGGAGCCACCCTCACGCGATTGTCGATGAGATTGTTGACAAAAACGTTGACTATCCAGGGGGTGGCTCCTTAGCGTCTAGCGCACCAAGCACGAGAGGTAACCAACGATGTCTTCCTCCCCCTCCTCATCCCCGTCGCCGGCCGTGTCCGCGCGCGCCGGCAGACTGGCCCTCCTGGTCATCGGTCTGTGCTGGCTGGCCGTGCTCTTCGACGGCCTCGACATGTTCATCTACGGCTCGGTGCTGCCGCACCTGCTGGAGACGAAGACCTTCGGTCTCACCGCGGACCAGGCCGGCGACCTCGGCAGCTACGCCACCTTCGGCATGCTGGTGGGCGCCCTCACCGCGGGCACGGTCGCGGACCGGATCGGCCGCAAGCAGCTGATGATCGGCTGCGTGACGCTCTTCTCGCTCGCCTCCGGCATCTGCGCGATGTCGGGCAGCGTCGAGGTCTTCGGCCTCGGCCGCACGCTCGCCGGCGTCGGCCTGGGTGGTCTGCTGCCCACCGCGATCAGCATGGTCTCCGACTACGCCCCGCGCGGCCGGACCGCCCTCACCATCGGCATGCTGATGACCGCCCACCACGCCGGCGGCATCCTCTCCGCCTACGTGGCCAAGTGGCTGGTGGAGCCGGTCGGCTGGCGCGCCGCCTTCTGGGTCTGCGTCCTCCCGCTGCTCTTCGTCCCGGTGCTGCTGAAGTTCCTGCCCGAGTCGCTGAGCTTCCTCGTCGCCAAGGGCCGCACCGACGAGGCCCACGCCCTCGCCGAGCGCTTCGAGGTCCAACTGCCCGCCGCGGCGGGCAAGAAGACCGCGGCCGACCGCTGGGACGCCCTGCTCACCCTCTTCCGCGGCGGCGAACGGCTCCAGACCCTGCTCTACTGGCTGGCCTCCTTCGGCGGCCTGCTCCTCGTCTACGGCGTCGCCACCTGGCTGCCCACCCTGATGCGCGCCGAGGGCTACGAGCTGGCCAACGCTCTCACCTTTGTCGTGGTGTTCAACCTCGGCGGCATCGTGGGCATGCTCGTCGCCGGACGCGCCGCCGACCGCTTCGGCGCCCCGCGCATCTCGGCGATCTGGTTCGCGCTCACCGCCGTGGGCGTCTTCCTGCTCGGTGTCCACATGAACCAGGCCGTGACGATGCTGGTGGTCTTCCTCACCGGCGTCTTCCTCAACAGCGCCCAGACGATGATCTACGCGACCGTCTCGATCCGTTCCACCCCGGACAACCGTGCCACCGCGGTCGGCTGGACCTCCGGCATGGGCCGCTTCGGCGCCGTCTTCGGCCCGTGGCTCGGCGGCCAGCTGCTCGCCTCGGGCAACGGCGACTGGGGCTTCACGTCCTTCGCCATCGCCGGTCTGTCGTCCATGGTGTTCATCGGTATCGCGGCGCTGCGCAGCTCGAAGCAGACCGAACGGACCGGCGCGGAGCAGGAGTTGGTCGGCACCCACTGACCGGCGAGAGCGCACATGGACAGGACCGGACGCCGGCCACCGCGGGGGACGCGGGGGCCGGCGTCGGTCCGTCCGGACACGAAGAAGCGCCTGCCGCCCAAGTGGGCGCAGGCGCTGACCGGTTGACGAGCCTGTCGCTCAGTCCTTGCCCATCTGGTCCTCCGCCGACAGGTGTTCCACCGTCTTGCCCGTTTCGGTGAACGTCCGGGTGACGTACCCCGACGAGTACACCCACAGGATGCGCAGCGGGGTGTCGCCGATGTTCCGGAACAGGTGGGGGATCGGCGAGGGCACGTACGTGGTGTCGTACCGCTCCAGCTTGGTCACCTCACCGTCGACCACCACCTCCGCCCGGCCCTCCAGGATCGTCACGTGCTCGTCGCAGTTGTGCGAGTGCAACGGCGCACCGGAGCCCACCGGATACACGCTCATCCCGCTGGTGATCCGGTTCTCCCCGCCCGCCGACGGCGTCGTGACGAGAGGTGTCGTGACGACGGCACCGCCCCGGTCGAGCACGGGCACGGACGCGACCTTGATGATCGTGGTCATCCGGAGTTCCTTTCCGCTTACACGCTTCTGCGTCGCATGACGTTAGGCGCCTCGCGCGTGAATGGGTGCCCTCTGGCGTGCAGCTTTACCTTGCATTTCCAGAGGGGTGAGGTTCCCGGACCCGGCTGTAGCGTCGGCACGCATCGCACGGATTCACGAACCGTGCACGTAACGCGCCGGAAAGAAAAGGCAGGTACAGGCCCCATGAGGCTCCCCGTTCTCACCGAAGAGGAAATGGACCCGCGCCAGCGGGAACTGGCCGCCCGCATCGCCGGCCGGCGCGGCGCGGTCCGCGGACCCTTCCGGGTCTGGCTGCACAGCCCGGAGATGTGCGAACGGGCCGAATCCCTCGGCGCCTTCGCCCGCTTCGACTCCAGCCTCCCCAAGCACCTGAGCGAACTCACCCTGCTGATGGCCGCCCGCAACTGGGACGCCCAGTACTCCTGGAACGCCCATGTGCACCAGGCGATCGAGGCAGGCATTCCGGAGGCCGCCGTCAAGGCGATCGCCGAGAAGCGCGAGGCCGTCTTCGACAACGAGGCGGACCAGGCCTTCTACCGGTTCTGCCGCGAGATCCTCGACGAACACTTCGTCACCGACGAGACCTTCGCCGCCGCACTGGCGCACTTCGGCTCCAAGGGCCTGGTCGACACCATCGGCGCACTCGGCAACTTCACCATGCTCGGCATGTGCCTGAACACCTTCCAGGTGGACCTCCAGGCCGACAAGGAACCCCCGTTCCCGGACATCCGCGGCTACGGCCGCGTCGCCCCGGACGGCTCCGACGGCACCGAGCCACGCCCGTGACAACCCCGGGGGGAGACGCGGTACTTCGCGTCCGGGGGGTCACCAAGAGCTTCGGTGGCGCGGCCGCCCTCAAGGGCGTGGACCTCGACCTGTACCCGGGCGAGGTCCACGCGCTGATGGGCATGAACGGGGCCGGCAAGTCGACGCTGGTACAGGTCCTTTCCGGGGTCCATCAGTCCGACGCCGGCACCGTCGAGGTCAACGGGCAGGCACAGCACGGACTTACGGTGCGCAAGGCGCGCCGGCTCGGCATCGCGTCGGTGCCCCAGCGCCGGGAGCTGGCGATGGGACTCACCGTCGCCGAGAACGTGATGCTGGGCGACCTGCCGACCCGCGGCGGCGCCGTGCGCTGGAAGGCGGTCAACTCCGAGGCCCGCAAGGCACTTGAAGCCCTCGGTATCGACATCGACGTGACACGGACCGCGGGTTCGCTCACCGTCGCCGAGCAGACCATGGTCGAGGTGGCCCGCGAGGTCCGCCGCGGCGGCCGCATCCTCGTCCTCGACGAACCGACCGCCTGTCTGAGCGCCGAAGCGGCCCACCAGATAAGGGAGTTGGTCCGCACCCTGCGCGACGAGGGCGTGGCCGTCGTCTACATCTCGCACTACATCGACGAGGTGCTGGCCGTCGCCGACCGGGTCACCGTCCTGCGCGACGGAGCGGTCGTACGCAGCGCGCCGGCCGCCGAGTTCGACGCCGCCGGCCTCGTGCGCAGCATGGTCGGCCGCGACGTCGTGTCGCAGCGGTCCCAACGGCCCGCCCCCAAGGACGAGATCGGCCTCACGGTGCGCGGTCTCACCGACGGGCGAGCCGTACGGGACTTCACCGTGGACGTGCACAAGGGCGAGATCGTCGCCGTGCTCGGACCCGCCGGGGATGCGCAGTCACGCCTCTTCGACCTGCTCTCCGGGCGCCGTCGCCCCGACACCGGCCACCTCGCCGTGGACGGAACTCCGGTGCCCTTCGGGCGAGTTCACGCGTCCCTCTCCAGTGGCCTTCGCTGTGTCACCGGCGACCGCCGTGCCCTCGGCCTCGTCCCGGAGCTGTCCCTGGACGAGAACCTGATGCTGGCCCGCGACCGCTTCGCCCGCCGCCGTACGCACCGACGGGCCCAACTCGCCCGCCGGGCCGCCCCGTTGCGCCGCGGCTACGGCGTGGTCGCACTCGCCGGGAACCCGCCGGTGGGCGCGCTGTCCGGGGGCAACCAGCAGAAGGTGCTGCTCGCCAAGTGGCTTCAGACCGACCCGGTCGCCTGCTTCCTGGAGGACCCCACCAACGGGGTCGACATCGCCGCCATGGCCGACATCCACGCCCTCGTCGACGACCTAGCCTCGCGCGGTGTCGCCGTACTGCTCGCCTCCTCGTCCGCCGAGGAGGTCATGCGCCTCGCCGACCGGGTCGTCGTCGTCAGCGCCGGCCGGACGGTCGCCGAGCACGACATCGACGCCATCACCCACGACGAACTCGTCGCCACCGCTCTCGGAGGTCAACCGCAGTGAGCGTCAAGACACTTCCCGACGCCCCCGGCGTCTCGGACCCGGCCGGGAAGGCGCGCCCCCGCTTCTCGCCGGCCGCCCTGCGCGGCGCCCCGCACACCGGCCTGACAGCCGTCCTGATCATCGTGATCGTGGCCACCTCGCTGCGGACCGACTCGTTCGCCACCGACACGAACGTCATCAACATCCTGCGCCAGGTGAGCGTCGTCGCCGTGATCGCGGCCGGTCTCACGCTGCTGATGACCGCGGGCGGCATGGACTTCTCGATGGGCAGCAACGTCGCGGTGACGACCGCGGTCGGGGCGCAGTTGCTGGCCCACGGCCACTCCACCCCGTTCACCGTCGTCGTCTCGCTGGTGCTGGCCACACTGATCGGCCTGGTCAACGGCGTGGTCGTGACGTTCACCGACGTGGCGCCGTTCGTCGCGACCCTGGCCACGGCGACCCTGCTCGACGGCGTCGCCCTCCTCGTGCTCGACAGCGTCAGCGTCTCCATCGGCACCAAGATGTTCGCCCTCGGCAACAACAAGATCCTCGGGGTGCCCTACCTGCTGGTCGTGGCGATCCTCGTACTGGTGGCGACGGCCCTGGTCATGCGGTTCACCGTGTTCGGCCGCGACGCCTTCGCCATCGGCGGCAACGAGCACGTGGCCCGGCTCAGCGGCATCAACGTCACCGCCCGCAAGCTCTCGCTCTACGCCCTCACCGGCGCCCTGTCCGGCCTGGCGGGCCTGATGCTGCTGTCCCGGCTCAGCGGCAGCAGCCCCGGCACCGGCGGACTCTCGCTCCAGCTCCAGGCCGTCGCCGCCGTCGTCATCGGCGGCACCGCCCTGGCCGGCGGCTACGGCACGGTCGTCGGCACCGCGCTCGGCGTGGTCCTCCTCGGCGTCGTCGCCAACGCGCTGAACCTGCTCCAGGTCTCCAGCAACTACCAGTCGGTCTCCGTCGGCGGCGTACTGCTCATCGCGGCCATCGCCAACGAGATGCACAAGGCACGTTCCGCACGCCATTGACCGGCTCCACCCACTCCCTCCTTGAATGGCGGTTCACCATGAGAATTTCGGTCCGTTCCCGCAGAGCCATGTTCGCCGCGTTCGCCGGCACCACTCTCGTACTGAGCGGTTGCGGCACCAGTGACGACAGCGGGAGTTCCGGCGATGTCACCCTCGGGTTCGTCAACGGCGGTGACACCGAGTTCCACAGCTGTCTCCAGAAAGCGGTCGAGCAGGAGGCGAAGACGGAGAACGCCAAGGTCTTCACCGCCAACTCGCACCAGAATTCCACCACCGAGCTGTCCAACATCGAGGACATGACCTCGCGCAACGTGAGCGCGCTGATCGTGCAGACGGTCAACGTGGACGCGCTGAAGGGCGACATCGCCAAGGCGAAGGCCGCGAACATCCCGATCTATCTGACCTCCGTGGCCACCAGCGACGTCGACGACATCCTCGGCGCGGCCGTCGTCGACCTGGGGAAGCTCGGTGCCCTGGACGCGGGCTGGATCGCGCAGGACGCGGGTGGCAAGAGCGTCCAGGTCGGCGTCATCGCGGGCGCGCCCGGCGCGGCCTCCGACCTGATGGTGGGCGGTTTCACCAAGGCGCTGCCCAGCACCGCGAAGGTGGTCGCGAACCAGCCCGGCATGTTCAACCCCGTGAAGGCACAGGACGTCGCCGAGAACATGATCCAGGCCCACCCCGACCTTCAGTACGCGTTCGTCGCCTCCGAGGACATGGCGCTGGCCGCCCGCAAGGCGTTCGACGCGGCCGGCAGGAAGGACGTGAAGATCGTGACCGCCAACGGCACGGACGAGGGCCTGGCCGCCGTCAAGGACGGCCGCCTCTCCGCCACCGTGGCCAACTCGGCCATGGCGATCGGACAGACCGCGGTCAAGAACGCGGTCGGTCTGCTGGCCGAGAAAAAGGTTGACAAAATTGCCAACATTCCTCTTTTGTTGGTGACCAAGGACAACCTGAGCAAGGCCCCCCAGTACTGCCCGAAGTAGACGGAGTCCGGTGCCGGGTGCGACACCTGTCTCATTGTTGACCGAGCCGCCTGTCCGCCACATCGCCGGAATGTCCCAGTGGAGCCGCTACCAGGACATCCCGGCCAAGGCCGGACCCATCAGTACGACCGGCACCGCCGCCGGGGCCCACCCCCGGCATGCGTGGGCCTCCGGAGGAATCATGGATCGACTGCTCCTCATGCACAGCTTCGTCACCGTCGCGCAGGCCGGGAGCTTCAGCGGCGCGGCGAAGAAGCTGGGCTCGTCGGGCTCGCTGGTGTCGCGGCACGTCGCCGAACTGGAGCGGCAGGTGGGCGTCCGCCTCGTCAACCGCACCGCCCGCTCGGTCAGCCTCACCGAACCGGGGCTCAAGTACGCCGAGTTCGCGGCCCGCATCCTCGACGAGATCGAAGCCGAGGACGCTGTCATCTCGCACCTCCACGACCGCGCCGAGGGCACCCTGAGCATCATCTGCCCCAAGTGGATAGGCAGCCTGGACCTCGGAGACGCGATCGCCGCCTTCTCCGCCGCCCACCCCAAGATCCACGTCCGCTTCGAGCTCGGCGGCATGTCGGACCGTACGTACGACTTCCTGGACAGCGGCTTCGACGTCGCCTTCCACACCCGCGACCTGCGCGACTCCAGCGTCCGCCTGAAGAAGATCGCCTCGCTGCCCTTCGTCCTGTGCGCCTCCGAGAAGTACCTGGAGCGTGGCGGCCCGCTCACCGAGCCCAACGGCCTGGCCCACCACGACTGCCTCGTCCACGTCAACGACCCGGTCTGGCGCATCGGCCACGGCCACGCCTCCACCCTGCACAAGATCCGCAACATCGCCTTCTCGTCCAACTCGTACATCGCCCTCCAGAAGGCCGCCGTCCACGGCCGGGGCATCGCCCTGCTGCCCCAGCGCCCGGCCTACGACGACCTGATGACCGGCGCCCTCCAGGTCCTGCTCCCCGAGCTCGTGGTCCCCGACCGCCCCCTGTTCGCGATCTACGGCCCCGGCCAGGCCACCCCGCGCAAGGTCAGCGTGTTCCTGGACTTCCTCGCCGAATGGTTCGCACAGAATCCCATTCCGGCCATCCGCTCGTAGCCGCAAGAAACGATTGCGAATTCAGACGAGCCCGGACCATTGAGGCCTTCACGCCCCGAAATCTAGGCTCGCCGGGCGACCCGCGAAACGAGGCATCCATGGGAATCCAGAGAATCGAATCCGTCACCTACGGGATCGACGACGTAGACGAATGTGTCCGTTTCTTCGGCGACTTCGGGCTGTTCCTGCTGGAGCGGACCGAGGAGCACGCGGTGTTCGAGACCCTCACCGGACAGACCCTCCACCTGGACACCGCGCCCGGCCCGCTGCTGCCGCCGCCGGTGGAGGCAGGGCCGACCATCCGCGAGGTGGTCTGGGGCGTCGACACCCCGGAGGAACTGGCCCGGCTGGTCGCCGCCGCGGGCCGCGACCGCGAGGTCCACGAGAGCGCCGACGGCGTCCACCACACCGTGGACGAGAGCGGCTTCGGCGTCGGACTCACCCTGGCCCGCCCGAAGGACGCGGACGTCACCCCGCGCCCCGCCAACGCGCTGGGCAACGTCGACCGCTGGAACACCGGGCTGGAACCCCTCACCCGGGCCTTCCCGCTGCGCATGTGCCATGTCGCGCTGAACATCCTCAAGGAGGGGCGCGAGGACGCCGTCGCGTTCTACACGGAGCGGCTCGGCTTCCGGCCCACCGACATCGTCGAACCGATGGGCGTGTTCATGCAGGCACCGGGCGACGACGACCAGCACACCATGCTGCTGTGCCACCGCCCCGACCGCGCCGGCGTCAACCACATCGCCTACGAGGTCCCCGGCTTCGACGACGTCATCGAGGGCGGCAACTTCATGATCGAGCGCGGCTGGCGGGAGGCCCGCAAGCTCGGCCGCCACACCGTCGGCTCGAACGTCTTCCGCTTCCTGCACGCCCCGTGCGGCGGCCGCGTCGAGTACGCGGCGGACATGGACCGCGTCGACGACACCTACGAGACCCGCGTCCACGAGACCACCCCGCCCCACCACATCTGGGCGCTGCGCTCCAACCGCGACCAGCAGGACGCCCCCGCCAACTGACTCTCCACCCCAGCCTGAGAGGGCACCCACTCATGACCTCCGACCACGGCTACCCCGCCGTCCGCATGTACATCGCGGGCGAGTGGTGCCAGGGCGGCACCGGACGGACCGCCCCGATCGTGAACCCGGCCACCGAGAAGGTGATCGGAGACGTACCCCTCGCCACCACCGCAGACCTCGACCGCGCCCTCGACGCGGCCACCGAGGGCTTCCGCACCTGGCGCGCCACCCCGATCGCCAAGCGCTCCGCGATCCTGCACGCCGCCGCCGACCTGATCACCGAACGCGCCCCCGACATCGGCCGGATCATGGCCCAGGAACAGGGCAAGCCCCTCCGTGAGGGCACCACCGAGGCCCTGCGCACCGCCGACACCCTGCGCTGGCACATCGAGGACGCCCGCCGCGCCTACGGCCGGATCATCCCGTCCGCACCCGGCACCGTCCTCACCGTCCGCCGCGAACCGGTCGGCCCCGTCGCCGCGTTCGTGCCCTGGAACTTCCCCGTCGGCGGCCCCAACCGCAAGCTCTCCTCGGCCCTGTCCGCCGGCTGCTCGATGGTCATCAAGGCCTCCGAGGAGACCCCGGGCACGGCCGCCGCACTCGTGGCCTGCTACGCCGACGCCGGACTCCCGGCCGGTGTCCTCAACCTCGTCTTCGGCGAACCGGCCGAGGTCTCCGCCCACTTGATCCCCTCGCCGCAGATCCGCCTGGTCGCCTTCACCGGCTCGGTCCCGGTCGGCAAGCTCCTCGCGGCCCAGGCCGGCGAGGTCATGAAGCCCACCCTGATGGAACTCGGCGGCCACGCCCCGGTCGTCGTCTGCGCCGACGCCGACCCGGTGAAGTCCGCTCGCAAGGCGGCGCAGGCGAAGTTCTTCAACGCCGGCCAGGTGTGCACCTCGCCGAGCCGCTTCTTCGTCCACGAGAGCATCGTCGAGGCATTCACCGCCGAGTTCGTGAAGGCCGCCCAGGAAGTCACCGTAGGAGACGGCCTCGACGCCGACACCACCATGGGCCCGCTCGCCAACGAGCGCCGGCTGCAAGCGATGGAGACCCTGGTCGCCGACGCCGTGGAACGCGGCGCCAAGGTGCTCACCGGCGGTCAACGCCTCGCGCGCGACGGCTACTTCTACGCCCCGACCGTGCTCGTCGACGTACCGGCGGACGCGCAGCTGATGCACGAGGAACCCTTCGGACCACTCGCCCCGATCGTGCCCTTCACCGACCTGGACGAGACCCTGGCCACCGCCAACTCCCTTCCCTACGGCCTCGCCGCCTACGGCTTCACCGAGTCCGCCGCCACCGCCGAGAAGCTCTCGGACACGCTGGAGGCCGGCATCCTCTCCATCAACCACTGCGGCGGCTCCGTCGCCGAGGCCCCCTCCGGCGGGGTCAAGGAGAGCGGTTACGGCAGGGAAGGCGGCCCCGAAGCCCTCGACGCCTACCTGATCACCAAGCGCGTCTCCCACCTGCTGGCGGGCTGAACCGCCATGAGGTACACCCGCGTTGGGGTCGGCGGCCGGGCGGTGTGGGGCCGCGTGGGGGAGGAGAACATCGAGCTGCTGTCCGAGTCCCCCCTCGACGGCGCCCCTTCGGTCCTCGGCACGGTACCGGTCGCCGACGCCCACTGGCTGCCCGTCGTGGTCCCGCCCGTCTTCTACGCCGTCGGCATGAACTACCCGCGCCACATCGCGCACGCCCGCGCCGAGACGCCCACCCGCCCCGAGGTCGGCTACCGGGCCAACAACGCGCTCACCGGCCACCGTTCACCCATCGTCAAGCCGGCCGAGGTCGAGGGCCGTTTCGAGGCCGAGCCGGAACTCGTCGCGGTCATAGGCCGCACCCTGAAGCACGCCTCCTACGACGAGGCGCGCAAGTCGGTCTTCGGCTGGACGATCGGCAACGACGTCAGCGCCCGCACCTGGCAGCACCAGGACCGCTCGTTCTGGCGCAGCAAGAACAGCGACACGTTCAAGCCGATGGGCCCCTGGATGGAGACCGACGTCGACGCCCTGGCGCAGACCACGACACTCCGCGTGAACGGGGAGGTCCGCGCCTCGTTCGCCACCGGCGACATGGTCTTCGACCCCTTTGACCACATCGTCGAACTCACCAAGCACATCACCATGCACCCGGGGGACGTGCTGTGGATGGGCGCCGAGTCCACCTGTCAACTCGAACCAGGGGACACCGTGGACATCGAGATCAGCGGCATCGGCGTCCTGTCCAACCCCGTACACAGCGAAGGGAATCCGTCATGAGCAGCGCACCCCGCTACATCCACCACGTCAACTTCCCCACCACCGACCCCGACCGGACCGCCGAGTGGTACACGAAGGTCTTCGGGATGAAGCGCATCATGCCCAAGTCCAACTCCCGTGTGGTGCTGATGACCCGCGGCAACTTCGACCTCCACTTCACGCCGGTCGAGGAGATGGAGCGCATGGCGCCCTATCACTTCGCCGTCGAGGTCGACGACTGGGACGAGTTCCTCGCGCACATCACGGACCTGGGCATCCGGCACACCCGGCCGATCGAACGGCCCGAGAACCAGTCGAAGTTCTGCTACATCCACGACCCCGACCACACCATGATCGAGCTCGTCTTCCACGGCCGCCGCCCCAACTGACCTCGCACGTACAGGAGTTCATCCCCATGCCCATCGCCGACTCCGACGGCACCTCCATCTACTACGAGCGCCACGGCAACGGTCCGGCGATCCTGTTCGTGCACGGCAGCGGCGGCCACCACGCCGCCTGGTGGCAGCAAGTCGCCGCGCTGCGCGAGGAGTTCACGGTCGTCACCGTGGACCTGCGCGGCTTCGGCAAGTCCGACGCACCCGCCGCTCCGAACTCGTCCAGGCCCGAGTTCGACGGCCAGGACTTCCCCGGTGACGTCGTCGCCGTACTGGACCAGGAGGACCTGACCGACGCCATGTTGGTCGGCCAGTCCATCGGTTCCGTCGCCGCCCTGCGCGCCGGACTGCTGCGGCCCGAGCGCGTCGGCTCCGTCGTCCTCGGCCACTCGCTGGGCGGCATCAGCCACCCCGAGCTGAAGGAGTTGGCCGCCGCCGACCGAGCCGAGGCCGTCAAACTGCCGGTCATCGACCGCCTGTTGACGAAAGGCTTCCAGCAGGAGCGGGCCGATCTCACCTTCCTCTTCCAGCAGATGGGCACGTTCAACGTCGCCAGGATGCAGGACCTGCGCAACCTCGACACCGACGGCCCGTCCCTCGACGACATCCAGAACTCCGGCGTCAAGGTCGCCTTCCTCGCCGGCGAGAAGGACGCGGTGCTCAGCGTGAAGACCGTGACCCGCGCCCACGAACTGCTGCCCGGCTCACACCTGGAGATCGTCCCGGACGCCCCGCACTCCATGTACTGGGAGACGCCCGCGAAGTACAACGCCGCCGTCGCCCACCTGCGCCGCACCCTCACCGCACCGAAGGAAGCAGCATGAGCAGCCTCACCCTGGACGCCGCCGAGGAGATCATCGACGCCGCCCACAAGCGCGCCCAGTCGATCGGGAAGGCGGTCAGCGTCGCGGTCGTGGACGCGGGCGGTTTCCCCATCGCCATCCGCCGCCCGGACGGCGCCCGCCCGCTCACCCCGGACATCGCCCGCGCCAAGGCGTACACGGCCGCCATCATGCAGCGCCCCGGCAAGATGCTGAAGAAGTGGCAGGAGAGCCAGCCCGTCTTCTTCGCCCAGCTCTCCCAACTCCCCGGCGCCGCCATGCCGATCATGGCCACCGAAGGCAGCCTCACCATCAAGAAGGACGGCGAGATCATCGGCGGCCTCGGCATAGCCGGCGGCACCGCCGACGAGGACCAGCAGATCGCCGAGGAGGTCCTCGCCTCCCTCGGCTACGAACTGGAGTTCGCCGCCTGGGGTGTCGCGGGCAAGCCGGCCTCGTCCGGAAAGGACGCATAACTCATGGCGGACACGTTCAACTACCGCATCGACCACCAGGGCAGCCTGGTCCGCCCCGCCGAGCTGACCGCCGCACGCGCAGCGGGCGACCCCGAGGCACTGAAGGTGGCGGAGCTTCAGGCCGTCAAGGACGCGGTCGTCTTCCAGCGCAAGCTGCGCTCCACCGTCGTCACCGACGGCGACCTCCCCCGAGAGGACTTCCGCGGCGCGGTCCTTGACGGAGTGTCAGGATTCCGGCGTACGGACGAGACGGACGCCGGCGGCCTCACCCGCTGGGTCGCGGAGTCCCTCCCCAAGGCCAACGGTCCACTGCTCGCGGACTGGGTCACGCGGCTCACCGAGTTGACGGTGATCGCCCCGAAGGCCTCGCTGCCCTCGCCCGCGTACCTCGCCGCCACCACCTACCAGCCCGGCCACGGCCCGTCCTCCGCGCGTGAGTTGGGGGAGGCGCTCGCGGAGATCGTCCTCGCCGAGATAGAGCTGCTGGTCTCCAGGGGCGTACGTCTGATCCAGCTCAACAACCCTCTCCTGCTCGGCCAGTTGGCCACCGACCCGGCCGACCCCGGCGCGCTCTCCTTCGAGGACGCCCTCGCCGTCGACGCCCTGGCGGTACGACTGGACGAGCGCCCCGAGGGCGTACGGATCGGTGTCGCCCCCGGCCCGGTCGCCCCGGCCGCGATCGACTGGGCCCGCGCCGAGCGGCTCTACGGCGCGATCGCCGCCGACCGCTGGATCCTGCCGTTCGACCAGGGCACTCCGGCCGAACTCGCCCTGGTCAAGGCGCTTCCGGAGGACCGGGACTTCTGCCTGGGCGTCGTCGACGCGACCGTGCCCGCACTGGAGGACATCGACGCGGTGATGGCCAGGCTCGACGCAGTGGGGGAGTTCAAGGACCTGGAGGACGGAGCCGTATCGCCGTCCCGGGGCTTCGCCGATGTGGCGAGCCGGCCGCTGCTGAGCGCCGAGCAACAGCGCCGGAAGATCGAACTGGTGGAGACGGTGGCACGGTACGTCTGGGGCAACGAGTTCTGACGCACGGGCCGGGAAGCGCGAGAGACGCGCTTCCCGGCGGGGGCTCAGGAAACCTCAGAGCACCTCGGCGAACGTCACCCCGCGATCGGTCAGCAGCGGCCAGATCGTCTCCACGATCAGCTCGTTGAAGTGCTCGGCCACCTTGTGCGCGTCGAAACCGGCCCGGTCGGCGTACTGCTCGTACAGCACGAAACTCCCCGGCACATCCGCCTCGGCGTGCACCTCGTACGCCAGGTTCGCCGGCTCGGCACGGGTGAGCTCGCGAACCTTCAGCAACGCGGCGCGCACCGTGGCCTCGTCGGCGGGCTCGCAGAAGTAGCGGGCGATGACTGCGTAGGCCATGTCTGATTCTCCTCAGCGGAAACTCGGCTCCCGGCGGCCGGAAACGTGCCGTCCGGTCCGGCGATTCCAGCACGGATCAACCCTCCGCCGACCTGCGCGCGGCGCAAGCAATGCCTGCCTGCGAGGGGCTGGTGGCACCGCCCCCACATGGTGTGTTGTCGCATCCGGCCCATTGCGGCCGCTGACTGTGCAGACCGCGGACCCGCACCGCGGCGGACGAAGGAAGTGATCTTCATGCGAAGCCTGGAAACCCTCTCCAGTGGAGAGTGGGTGACGACCGGCGAGTGGATCGAGGTGCACAACCCCGCCGACGTCCGCACCCCCCTCGCGCGCATCCCCGCCCTCGCCGCCAAGGACGTCACCCGCGCCTACGACCACGCCGAACGCGGCTTCGCCGTATGGAAGCGCACCAGCCCCTTCGAACGGGCCCGCGTCTTCACCGAGGCGGCCAGGCTGATCCGCGAACGCGTCGACGCGATCGCCGCCGACGTCACCGCCGAGAACGGCAAGACCGGTGCCGAGGCCCGCGGCGAGACCCTCAAGGCCGCCGACTTCCTCGACTACTACGCGGGCCTGGCCCGCCAGGGCTACGGCACCCTCCTGCACGACGCCCGCCCCGACACCCGGGTGCACACGCAGCGCGAGCCGATCGGCGTGATCCTCGTGATCAGCCCCTGGAACGACCCGCTGATCACGCCGGCCCGCAAGCTCGCCCCGCTGCTCGCCACCGGCAACGCGGCCGTGTTCAAGCCGGCCACCGAGACACCGTTGTCGGGCCTGCACTTCGCCCGCGCCCTGCACGACGCCGGCCTGCCCGCCGGTGTTCTCAACGTGGTCACGGGCCGCACCGCCGAGATCGAGGAGGCGCTCCTCGACGACCCACGCATCGTCGGCATCACCTTCACCGGCTCCAACGAGGTGGGCAACCGCATCCGCCGTCGCCTCGCCGACCGCAACGTCCGCTTCCAGGGCGAACTCGGCGGCAAGAACGCCTCGGTGGTTCTGGCGGACGCCGACCTGCCGTTCGCCGCGAAGACCGTCGTAGCCGCCTCCTTCGGCCAGGCCGGACAGCGCTGCACCGCCACCAGCCGTGTCGTCGTGGAGCGGCCGGTGTACGACGAGTTCACCCGGCTCCTGGTCGCCGAGGTCGAGGCGCTGAAGGTCGGCCCGGGCAGCGACCCGGCGACCACCCTGTGCCCGCTCTCCAGCCCCAGGCAGCGCGACAGCGTCCTCGCCCACCTCGCGGGGGCCGTGGAACAGGGTGCCACCGTCCTCACCGGCGGCAGCGCGGACACCGACGGCGACCACGCGCACGGCTGCTTCGTCCAGCCGACCGTCCTCGCCGACGTCACCGCCGAGACGGCGATCTGGCGCGAGGAGGTTTTTGGACCGGTCCTCGCCGTGCGCGCCGTGGACGACTTCACGCAGGCCGTCGACGCGGTCAACGACTCCGAATTCGGTCTCGCCGCCGCCGTGTTCACCCGCGACCTCGCCTCCGCGTACCGCTTCGCGGACGAGGCCGAGTGCGGGCAGATCGCGGTCAACGCCACCACCCCCGGCTGGGACGTCCACCTGCCTTTCGGCGGCTTCCACGACTCCGGCACCGGCTACAAGGAGCAGGGCGACGAGGTCCTGCGTTTCTCGACCCGGGTCAAGACCGTAGCCATCCACTTCGGCGTCTGACCAAATCGGTACGACAGAGATTCGGTACGACAGAGAGGAGGATGCCGATGGCTGACGAGACGATCGGCATCGTCGGCGCCGGCATCGTGGGCCTGGCCACCGCCCGCGAGATCGCCCTGCGCCGCCCCGGCACCCGGGTCGTGGTCCTGGAGAAGGAACACGAGGTCGCCGTCCACCAGACCGGCCACAACTCCGGTGTCGTACACGCCGGCATCTACTACGCGCCGGGCAGCCTCAAGGCCGACCTGTGCGTACGCGGCGTATCGATCCTGCGCGAGTACTGCCAGGACCGCGGGCTGCCGTACGACGAGATCGGCAAGCTCGTAGTGGCCGTACGCCAGGACGAGTTGGGCCGGATGGAGAGCCTCTACGAGCGGGCCAGGAACAACCACGTGCCCGAACTCCGCAAGATCTCCGAGGAGGAGATCAAGGAGCTGGAGCCGCATGCGGGCGGCATCGCGGCCCTGCACTCGCCGCGCACAGCGATCACCGACTACCCGGCGATCGCCCGGGAGTTCGCCAAGGACATCGAGGCTTCCGGCGGCGAGGTGAAGCTCGGTTTCCCGGTCACGTCCATCACCAACGTGCCCGGCGGCATGGAGGTCGCCTCGGGCCAAGTGCGCGTCCGTGTCGACCGGTTGATCCTCTGCACGGGCCTCCACTCCGACGCCGTGGCGAAGCTGGCGCAGGACAAGAGGGAACCGAAGATCATCCCGTTCCGGGGCGAGTACATGCTCCTCAAGCCGGACCGCACCCACCTGGTGCGCGGGCTCATCTACCCGGTGCCGGACCCCCGTTACCCCTTCCTCGGCGTGCACTTCACCCCGCGAGTCGACGGCAGCGTCGAGGTCGGCCCGAACGCCGTCCTGGCCCTGGCCCGGGAGGGCTACAGGCTCGGCCGCTTCTCCCTGAAGGACCTCGCCGGACTCGCCGCGTACTCCGGCACCTGGAAGATGGCCGCCCAGCACTGGCGGACCGGCATCAAGGAGTACCGCGGCTCCCTGTCCGCGACGGCCTTCATGAAGGACGCGAAGCTCTACGTCCCCGGTGTCGGCGTCTCCGACGTCGTACGCGGCGGGGCGGGCGTCCGCGCCCAGGCACTGGACCGCGACGGCACTCTCGTGGACGACTTCCGCATCCATCAGGTGGGCCGGATCACCGCTGTCCGCAACGCGCCCTCGCCGGCCGCCACAGCCTCCATGGCGATCGCCGAGCACATCGTCGGCGCCGTGTTCAGCGCCCCGTCCGCACACTGAGAATGCCCTGCGTACAGCGGTGTTTCGCGCAACTACTGCTTGCACTCCCAGGACTCGGCAAGGCCCTGTCGCCCGCCTAGCGTTCCTTCCGTAAAGACCTTCGAGAGAAAGAGCTCACGACATGTTCGTTGTCGACACGCAGATCCACATCTGGAAGGAAGAGACCCCGGACCGCCCCTGGGTCCCGGGCGCGCGGGAGCGCATCCGCCTCAACGGACACCGCGAGGACCCCTTCTCCTACGAAGAGGCCCTGGAGCTCATGGACGAGGCCGGCGTCAACCGGGCCCTGATCCTGCCGCCGTCCTGGGAGGGCGACCGTATCGACTACGCCCTGGAGGCCTGCGAGGCGCACCCGGACCGCTTCGGGATCATGGCGCGCATCCCGCAGAACAAGCCCGAAGAGGGCAAGGCGATGCTGGCGGACTTCGCGCAGAACCCGCATGTGAAGGGCACGCGCCTCACCTTCCACCGGCCGCAGGACCGCAACTGGATGATCGACGGCACCAACGACTGGTACTGGCCGATCGCCGAGGAGCTGCGCGTCCCGACGATGGTCCACGCGCCCATCTGGAAGCGGGAGTTGGGCGAGATCGCCGCCAAGCACCCCGAGCTGAAGATCATCATCGACCATATGGGCATCATGGCCCGCTGCGTCGACGACGCGATCGGCTACTGGGTCTCGGAGACCGCCGACCTGGCCGCCCACCCGAACATCTACGTGAAGCTCTCGGCGCTCCCGGGCTACTCCACGCAGCCGTTCCCGAACAACAACATCCAGAAGTACGTCCGCGAGATGGTCGACAAGATGGGCCCGCAGCGCTGCTTCTACGGCACCGACATCACCCGGCTGCTCGGCCACGGCATCACCTACACCGACACGATCGAGCAGTTCACCAAGCACTGGGACTTCACGCCCGAGGAGCTTGAATGGATCATGGGCCGCGGTATCTCCGAGGTCCTGAACTGGCCGATCGAGGCCTGAGGAAACACGAGAGATGACCGACTCCACCAACACCCCTGGCGCCGACGGCGGCGATGCTCTCGTTACCGCCTTCAACGCCGTCGGCGCCGACTACATCTTCTGTTCGTCGGGCTCCGAGTGGGCCCCCGTCTGGGAGTCACTGGCCCGCCGCCACCGCGACGGACTGCCCTGCCCGCAGTACCTGGACCTGACCCACGAGACCGTCGCCGTCGGCATGGCCACCGGCTACGGACTCGTCAAGCGCCGGCCGCAGGGCGTACTGCTGCACGCGGCCCCCGGTCTGCTCCAGGGTTCGATGGCCGTGCACGGGGCGCTGCTCGCGGGCGTCCCGATGGTGGTCAGCTCCTCCGAGTCGACCACGTACGGCGACGGCCCCGGCCAGGACCCGGGCGGCCAGTGGTACCGCAACCTGTCCATCGTCGGCGGCCCGCACCAGATCGCCCAGCCCTTCACCAAGTGGTCCAACGAGGCCGCCAGCGTCCACACCCTTCCTACGATGGTGACGCGGGCGGCGGAACTGGCGTGGCGCGCTCCGGCGGGACCGGCGTACCTCAACGTCCCGCTGGAGATCCTGCTGGAGGAGTGGGACGGTCGCGAGGCCAAGCCCGTCGTCGCGCCGGGCTCCACCCACAGCTCGCCCGAAGAGGTCGACCCCGTCGCCCAGTTGATCCGCGAGGCGACGAACCCCGTCATCGTCACGGAGACGGCGGGCCGTGAGGCGGGCGGTTTCGAGGCGCTCGTCGCGTTCGCCGAGGCGTGGAACATCCCGGTCGTCGAGCCCGACTCGGCGGTCTGCGGCAACTTCCCGCGCACCCACCCGCTGCACGCCGGCAGCGACATCGGCCCGTGGATGGACGAGGCGGACCTGATCCTCCTCGTCAACTGCCGTGCGCCCTTCTACCCGCCGTCGCGGCGCCCCTCCAAGGCGACGGTCGTCGTCATCGATGAGGTGCCGCAGCGTCCGCACGTCGTCTACCAAGTCCTGTTCGCCGACACGTACTTGGAAGGCAACGTCGCCAACACGCTGCGCCAGCTGGCCAAGCGGGCGAAGGACCTGGACGAGACGGCCGTGGCCCGGCGAAGGGCCGCCCAGGAGACTCGCTTCGCGGCCGAGCGGACGGCGATCACTCAGGCCGAGACGAAGGCCGAGGGCGCCGAGGGCATCGATCCGGTGCTCGTCGCCGCCACGCTGCGCAAGCTGCTCGACGGCAGGGACGGGATCGTCGTCGACGAGACCATCACCCACAGCCGCGTCGTCAAGCGCCACCTCCAAACCGCCGACCCCGACTCGTACTTCTACGTCCAGGGCGGCCTGGGACAGGGCATCGCGGTCGCCCTCGGCGTCAAACTCGCCGCCCAGGAACGCCCGGTGGTGCTCACCATCGGCGACGGCGCGTTCACGTACAACCCGGTGATCCCGTCGTACGACGCGTCCAACGCCTACGAACTCCCGCTGCTGATCGTGGTGTTCAACAACCGCGTCTACAAGTCGATGAACATGAACCACCGCAGGTTCTACCCCGAGGGCGCCGCCGCCGACACCGGTGAGTGGCTCGGCACCGATCTGCACCGGCTGCCCCGACTCGCCGCGTTCGCCGAGCCGTTCGGGATGCACACCGAGACGGTCGACGTACCCGAGGCTCTCGCGCCCGCGCTGGAGCGTGCGCTCAAGGCCGTGGCGGAGGGCACCACCGCCGTCGTCGACGTCCTCGTCACCCGCTGAACCAGGAAGGCACCCGCCACCATGTCCGACACCGCAACGCCCAAGCCGGGCAAGGTCCTTGTCGCCGCCGACGACCTGCGCACCTTCTCCGCCGCACTCCTGGAGAAGGGCGGCCTGAACGCCGAGCAGGCGCGCACCACCGCCGACGTGTTCGTGTGGGCCGCGCTGCGCGGCGTCGACTCGCACGGCATCGCCCGCGTCCCCGCCTACCTGGAGCTGCTGGCCAAGGGCGTGGCCAACGCCGACGCCGACATCACGATCGAGTCCAGCGCCCCGGCCGCGGCAGTCCTGGACGCCGACCGCGCTCCCGGTCCGGTGGCCCTCAGCGCCGCCGCCGACGAGGCGGTAACCCGGGCCAGGGTCAGTGGAGTTGCCGCCGTCGGGGTCCGCCGCACCGTCCACACCGGTGCCATCGGCTACTACGTGTCGAGGATCGCCGAGCAGGGACTCGTCGGCATCGGTTACGTCGCCGGGATGCCCAACATGGGCTACACCGGCGTCAAGGGCGCCGCCGTGGCGACCAGCCCGCTCGCCATCGCCGTACCGGCCGCGTCGCATGCCCCGCTGTTGCTCGACATGGCCACCGCGACCATCGCCCTGGGGAAGATCCGTCAGGCGAAGGCCGCCGGTACCCCGCTGCCCGAGGGCGCGGCGGCCACCGCGGACGGCACCCCGACCACCGACCCCGAACTTGCCGTCATGCCACTGCCGTTGGGCGGGGCGAAGGGTTCCGGCATGTCCCTCGCGTTCGAGCTGCTCACCAGTGTGCTGGTCGGTGCGCCGATCTTCGCCGCGTTCCACTCGGACGACCCCCAGGGCCGCAAGCACCGCCAGAACGCCCTGCTCATCGCCCTCGACCCGGCGGCCTTCGGCGACCCGGCCGCCTTCCCCGAGGCGGTCGACGCAACGCTGGCCACCCTCAAGCAACTGCCGCCCGCGGACGGCGCGGAGGGCGTCTACTACCCCGGCGAGCGCAGCGCGACGGTCGCCGAGAGCCGTGGTGCGAAGGGCATCCCCGTCGCGCCCAAGGTCTGGCGTGAACTGACCGAGGCGGCCGGGAAGTTCGGCCTCACCCTGCCGGATCCGGTGCCCTCGGCGTGACCCGGCGGCACTTCGCCGACCGTCCGAGAGGGATGGTCGGCGAAGTGCGTTGTCGGGGAGGGGAATTCAGGCGGTGCCGACGGCTTCCCGTACCTGACGGGCGATCAGGGCATAGGAGTTCAGGGCCTGTTCGTCGTCCTTGCCGTCGTAGCCGTGGTCGGCACCGGCGACGTCCACGTGCCCGACCAGGGCCCCTGCTGTCCGCAGCCGGTCGGCGTAGGCGACGCCCTCCGCCTTGAGCAGGTCGTACTCGGCCGTGACGACCAGGGCCGGGGCGATGCCCTTCAGGTCCGCGGTGTCCGACGGATGCGCGGGCGACACCAGCCGGTCGGCACGCACCTTCGGATCCGGGACGTACGACGTGTCGAAGACCTCCGCCATCCAGGGCCGCAACACGGGCTTGGCGATGGCCGAGTGCTTGTCCTTGGCGCTGGTCGCCAGGTCCAGCGGCGGATAGTGCAGCACCTGGAGGGCGATCGAGGGCCCGCCCTCCTCCAGCGCCTGCCGGGCCACCGCCGCCGCGAGTCCGCCTCCGGCACTCTGCCCGCCCACCGTGAGCCGATCTCCGTCCCAGCCCTGCTTGGCTCCGTGCTCCGCGATCCACCGGACCACCTCGAAGGCCTGCCGGGGCGGCGCGGGGAACGGGTGCTGCGGCGCGACGACGTAGTCGACGTTGACCACCACGACGCCTGCCTCCGCGGCGAGGAAACGGCACAGCGGGTCGTCCAGTTCGGTCAGCGGCACGACATAGCCGCCGCCGTGGAAGTTCACGTGCACCGGCGGAGGCGGCCCCTCGCCGGCCGGCAGGTACACCGTGGCCCGCGCCGGGGCGATGCTCGTCGGGATCGTCAACTCCCGTGTCCGGCGCGGAAATTCAGGAAGCCGCTGATGCGAGGAGGCGGCGGAACCACGCCCGCTCGGGCGCCGGTCGGCCATCACGGACAGACGCTGCAGGGACTTGGCGGCGAAGGCGGCCACCGCCGGCCGGGCCAGAACAGACATGCCGCTCCATTCGTGGAGTGAGCGCGACAGGGATCTCGGTCCGATCGCCGAGGATGGATCAACAGGATTCCTGGCGATGAGTAGGGCGACGATAACACGGGTGCATTGCGGGTCGATGGTGCGATCGGCGCTGTTCAGGGGTGGCGGGGGAGCGGCGAGAGGGGTGATTGGCGCAGAGGCGGCCGTCCAGCGCCGACGACGCTGTGACGGCGCCCCCCGGTGGTCAGCGGTGTGGGGTGGACCGGTCCAGTTGTCCGTGTTCACAGGGCGCCTCGCGCTGCGGGCCCGTCGGTGCCGAAACGGCCCGCGCGTGCGTCGTCACGCACACCGCACGCTGTGCGGTCTCGATCATGTCCTCGCTGTCGGTCGCGGCGTCGGCCAGGCTCGCGCAGCACACGACGAGCAGGGCGGCGCCCGCGACGAACGGCAGGGCCCGGCGCGGGGGAGGAGGCGCGAGCAGCGCCCGCACCCGCTGCGGCACCGCTCCGCCGGTCGCGGCCAGCGCCGGGCGGGAACGGTTCGCCGAGGTGGCGAGCGCGGCCCGGCCCACGGCATGCGCGACGACCGTACGATCGCCGACGCGCACCGCGGCCTCCTCGTCGGCCCAGCGCTCCAGGACGAAGCCGCCCGCGTGGGACAGTGGTCGTAGCAGCGGATTCACGGCGGCGGAGAGCCGCCAGAGGGTCTGGAAGAGATGGTGCCGGCCGCGCAGATGCGCCCGCTCGTGCGCGAGCAGCGCCTCACGCTCACCGTTGCTCAGGCAGCGCAGCATCCCTCGCGACACCACGATCCGCCCGGGCGACCCCGGAAGCGCGAACGCCTCCGGCGACTCCATGTCCAGAACGGCCAACTCCGTGTCGCCGGGCAGTAGTCGGCACTCGCGGCGGGCCCAGCGCAGATGCCGTAGCTGACGTACGGCGGCGACGGCGAGGCCCGTGACGGACGCGAGGAGGGCGAGTGCGGCGGCGCCGGCGACCGTGAGGTAGACCGGGTCGGAGGCACGCACGGCCGCGACCGACCACCGGCCCTCCTCGGCGACCTCGGGGATCTGCACCAGCCCCGCGAAGGCCAGCAACGCGAGCGAACCCAGCCAGCCCAGCGACGCCACCAGCGCGGCCGAGGCCAGCGACCAGGCGGCCGGGCGCGGCGCCAGTCGGCGGGCGGCGCGGGGCGCGAACACCGCGAGGATCATGGCGATCAGGAGGGGAACGTACACGCTGATCAGCACCGGCTCACGGTCCTTCGTCTGCGCGGCCGGTGTGGCGCGGCCGGTCGTGACCGGAGAGCAGCCGCTGCAACAACTGCTCGTCCTGCGCGGAGAGTTCGGAGACGAAGCGGGTGAGCACCGCCTCGCGGTCGGAGCCGTGCTCCAGCAATGAGCGCATCCGCTCCGCGGTGTGGGTCGCCTCGTCCCGGGCGGGCGCGTACGCGTAGCCGCGGCCCGCGCGGTGCCGGACGAGCATCCCCTTGTCGTGCAGGCGCGACAGGATCGTCAGTACGGTCGTGTACGCGAGGCCACCCGGCAGCCGGTCCCTGACCTGGCGCGCGGTCTGAGGTTCGCCGGCCCCGTAGAGGGCGGCGAGAACCCCGCTCTCCAGCTCGCCGCGCGCCCGCCTGCCGGACCTCGGCCCGGGCTCGTCGTTCTTCCGGTCCTGCACTGTTCGCCCCACTGCCCTTCCCTGCTCGACGTCACAGCCTACCCGCGGATCTACTACGGCCTGTAGGAAGTGCGAAGGGGGTCTTGTGGCGGAGTCGGGAGTGGGGGCGGCCGAGCCGCTGAACGCCCGGGAAGTACTCTCTGCGCAGTAGGCCCGCGAAACGAACGCAGTAACTTACTTGAGTTACGCAACAATATGGTAAAGTGGGGCCCATGCCCACACCACCGATCCCCGAAGCCCCCGCCTCCCCGGAGGTGACCGAGATCGAGCGAGCCCTCACTCGGATCACCTACCTGAGCACGCGCGCCCGCCAGCACGACCGGCTGATGGCCCTCGCAGGTGTACCGCTGGACCGCGCGGCGGTGGCGTTGCTGCGGCAGGTCGCCGACTCCGACCCGCTGCGCCCGGGTGAGCTGGCCCATCGCCTCGGAGTCGAGGCCTCGCACGTGACGCGGACGGTGCAGCAGCTCCAGAAGTCCGGCTACGTCACCCGCGTGCCCGACCCCGACGACCGCCGGGCCCAGCGGATCGAGCTGACCGAGGCCGGCCGGAAGGCCGTCGGCAGTGTCCGGGACGCCGGTGCGCGCGGCATGCAGATGGCCCTCTCGGAGTGGTCGACGGACGAACTCCAGCAACTGGCAACGCTGTTCCACCGTATGGTCGACGACTTCCTGAAGCACGCGATCGACGAGGACGGCGAGCCCGCGGTCGTGGTGCCGGCCGGCACCGTCTGAGTCCGCGGCGACGTCACCCGAGGTCGGCGACGATCTGCGGGAGGTCGGCCGTGGAGCGGATTCCGGGGGCTGCCGCGCAGACGAACGGCACGGCGTTCACCGCACGGTTCGCGGTGTAGGACGGGGACATCGCGGCCATCCGGTCGAGGGGCACGGGGAACCGCAGGTCGACGTCGAGCGGCGCGTCCCCCTCGACCGAGACGTGCCAGCCGGTCGCTCGGAGATCCCAGGCGGGGTCGAGATCGGTGGTGCAGTACCAGTTGGCGCGGAACCGCAGCAGGGGTCGGCCCTTCCGCAGCCCGGACACGGTGATCCGCTGCGCGGCCACCGTGCCTACGGGCAGCGTGCCCGCCGCGATGCGGGTGGTGCGCCGGGCAGTTGCGACCTCCCCCACCGCCTCGACCGAGTCGAGCGGTGCCGAGAGCGCCTCGGCGAGCAGCCGCAACGACGGGCCGAAACTGTCACGCAGTCCGGCCAGGCGTTGTCCGCCGAATTCGGCAGGGGGCCGGCCGAAGCCCATCACCTCGAACAGCAGCCCGGGGGAGTCCCGTTGGGAGAGATCCGCGAACTCGTCGATCGTCAGCGCGTCGAGCCGTCGCTGGATGGACGTGAGCGCGAGCGGCAGGGCCTCCGTGATGAATCCGGGACTGCTGCCCGTGCTGTGGACCGAGGTCCCGCCCCGCTCGCACGCGTCCTCGATCCGCTTCCGCGTGACCGGGTCCAGGCTGGGCGCATGATGGAACTCGCCGCGTGTGGACACGACGTTCACGCCTGACGAGAGCAGCGCACACACCTCGTCGAAGTCGCAGGTGCGCGGGGTGTAAAGGACACAGTCGGCACCGAGCGCGAGGATCTCGTCGATGTCGTGCGTGGCGACGACTCCGGTGCTGTCGGGCCCGCCTCCGCTCAACTCACCCGCGTCCAGGCCCGACTTGGCCGGCGTGTGGACATACACCCCGGCCAAGGTCAGGTGCGGATGCTCCAGTACGGCACGCATCGTGCGGGCGCCGATGTTCCCGGTGGCCCACTGCACGACCCGGTAACGCCGCGCTCCGTGCCGTAGCGGCTCGGTCATCGCCCACCTCCCGTTGCGGTGGGCGAGAACCGTACTCTCTGCTGTGGAGAGCGTCAATTACGCCGTCGGATGCCCGTCAGGCGTCCGTCAGCTGCGCACGGGGACGCCCGAGAGGCCGCCGAGGCAGAACTGCCAGACCTCCTCGGCGTTGACCGCCGCCGCGTGACTGCCGGCCGGAACACCGTTGCCCTGCGCGACGAACATGACCGTCTGCATCAGGATCGAGGCCTGACGACGGGGCTTCCCGGCGGGGATGACACCGGCGTCCTCGGCCTGCTCGACCAACTCCGAGAACACCTGGTGCAGGGGGAGATGAGCGGTCGCCACCTGCGCGGGGTGCTTCACGAGGAGTTGCAGTGCGAAGTCGCTGAACAACGGGCGCTCCACACCGGGGTTGGACAAGGACTGCTCGAAGAGCATCGTCACGGCGAGCCGCAGCGCCTGGAGCGGATCCGACTGGGCGCCGGCCGCTTCGCGGATCTCCGCCGCCGACTTGGACAGCGCGTCCTCGAATAGGGCGAGCAGCAGCTCGTGTTTGCCGTCGAAGTGCTGGTAGAAGCTGCGCAGTGACTGTTTGGAGCGGTCCACGACCTCCTGGACAGTGAAGTCCGTCGTCCGCTTCTCCGCGATGAGTTCCTGCGCCGCGTCCAGGAAGCGCTGCACACGCTGTTCGGCGCGGAGCTTTGCGGCACGGGTGGAACGCTCAACGGCGCGCTGGCGCCAGGCTGGTTGTTCTTCGGGGACAGCTGTCACCCGAAGAACGATACTCCACTTCAGCGGTAACACTCCGGCTTCCCCTACCGAAGGACGCACGGCAAGTTTCGAGACCCTTACTTGCGTGAGATGAGAATGATATTCTCACCGCCATCCGTCCGGGTTGGCAGGAGGTTCGTCTGACATGGCATGGGACTTTTCCACCGAGCCGGAGTTCGAGGAGAAACTGGAGTGGATCCGACGGTTCCGCTCCGAACGCGTGGAGCCGCTGGACCTGCTCCACCCGGACCGGGCGTACCACCCGCTCGACGACGAACTCGGCCCCATGGTCCGGGCGTTGAAGCAGCAGGTCCGTGACGAGGGCCTGTGGGCACCGCACCTCGGACCCGAGCTGGGCGGGCGCGGCTTCGGCCAGGTCAAGCTGGCGCTCATCAACGAGATCCTGGGCCAGTCGAGTTGGGCCCCCGTCATCTTCGGCACGGCCGCGCCCGACACCGGGAACGCCGAGATCATCGCCCGCTACGGCACCGACGAGCAGAAGGAGCGCTACCTCCGGCCACTGCTCGAGGGCGAGTGCTTCTCCTGCTTCTCCATGACCGAACCCCAGGCCGGCGCCGACCCCACGATGTTCACCACCCGCGCCGAACGCGACGGCGACGACTGGATCATCACCGGCCGCAAGTTCTTCTCCTCCAACGCCCGCACCTCGAAGTTCGTCATCGTCATGGCCGTGACGAACCCCGACGTCAGCCCGTACAAGGGCATGTCGATGTTCCTCGTGCCCAGCGACACCCCCGGCGTCCGCATCGAGCGCCACCTCGGCATCATGGGCGAGGCCACCGACGAGGGCATGCACGCACTCATCGCCTACGACGGCGTCCGCGTCCCCGCCGACGCGCTGCTCGGCGGCGAGGGCCAGGCCTTCGCGATCGCCCAGACCCGGCTCGGCGGTGGCCGCGTCCACCACGCGATGCGGGTCGTGGGCCAGAGCCAGAAGGCGCTCGACATGATGGCCGAGCGGGCCCTGTCCCGCGAGACCCAGGGCGAGCGGCTCGCGGACAAACAGCTCGTGCGCGCCGACCTCGCCGACTCCTACGCCCAACTCGCCCAGTTCCGGCTCTTCGTGCTCTACACCGCCTGGCAGATCGACAAGTACCAGGACTACAAGCGGGTCCGTAAGGACATCGCCGCCATCAAGTTCCTCACCCCGAAGGTGCTGCACGACGTCGTGTACCGCTCGATGCATCTGCACGGAGCGCTCGGTGTGTCGAACGAAATGCCGTTCGCGGACATGTGGAACGGCGCTGCCGTCATGGCGGTCGTCGACGGCCCCACCGAGGTCCACAAGATCACGGTCGCCCGTGACGTCCTGCGCGGTTACGAAGCGGCCCCCGGCCTGTGGCCCACCCAGCACCTGCCCACCCGCCGCGAATGGGCCCGGAAGCAGTTGGAGGACCTGCTGTGACACTCGCCGACACGGAATCGCTCGCCCGCTGGCTGGACGACCAGGGCATCGCCCCTGGCCAACCGGTCGAGACGTCGTACATCTCCGGAGGCACCTCCAACGACATCTACGGCATCCGGCGCGGCGAGGTGAGCATGGTGCTGCGCAAACCGCCGGAGAAGGTTCCGCCGGGGCGCAACGAGACCATGCTCCGCGAATACCGCGTTCTCAAGGCCCTCAACGGCACGGACGTCCCGCACCCCGAGGCGATCGCCGTCTGCGACGACACGAGTGTGCTCGGATCCTGCTTCTACTTGATGGCGCATGTCGACGGCTGGTCGCCGATGAACTCCGACGGCTGGCCCGAACCGTTCCTGAGTGACCTGTCACTTCGCCCCGGCCTCGCGTACCAACTCGTCGAGGGCATCGCCAAGTTGGGCAACGTGGACTGGCGGGCCCAGGGACTGGAGGGCTTCGGCCGCCCCGACGGTTTCCACGACCGGCAGGTCGACCGCTGGCTCGCCCACCTCGCCAAGTTCAAGTTCCGCGAGATACCCGGCCTGGAGAACGCCGCTGCCTGGCTGCGGGAACACCGTCCCGCTCACTGGGAACCCGGCATCATCCACGGCGACTACCAGTTCGCCAACGTCATGTTCCAGCACGGTGCGCCCGCCAGGCTCGCGGCCCTCGTCGACTTCGAAATGGCCACCGTCGGCGACCCGTTGCTCGACCTCGGCTGGGTCATCATGGGCTGGCCGGACGCCGACGAGGACCGGACCCAGAAGGGGTACGTCGACTACACCGGCATGCCCGACCGCGCCGACCTGCTGGAGCACTACGCCAAGGTCAGCGGGCGCGACGTCAGCGAGATCGACTACTACGTGATCCTCGCCCGGTTCAAGATGGCCGTCGTCCTCGAAGGCGGCTACGCCCGGCACACGAAGGGCGAGGGCGGCAACCCGAAGATGGCCCACTACGGCGACGTCGTCCTGCAGATGGCCGCCCAGGCGGCCGAACTCGCCGCGACGACCCGGCTATGAGAGCCGCCCGCTGCAACGCCGTCGGCGGCCCGGTGGTCGTCGAGGACATCCCCGAACCAGCCTTCCCCCGACCGGAGTTCACCGAGGACGAGGTCGGCATCCCGGTCGACGTGCACTACGCGGCCGTCAACTTCGCCGACGTCCTCGTCATCGACGGCGCCTACCAGGTGAAGGCGGAGCCGCCCTTCACTCCCGGAAGCGAGTTCGCCGGCGTGGTCGCAGCGTCCGCGAACGGGTTCGAGAAGGGCGAGCGGGTCTTCGGCTCGATGTTCGTCGGCGCCTTCGCCGAACGCGTCACCGCCCGCCCCGCCGGACTGAGCCGTATCCCCGAGGGAATCCCCACCGAGCGCGCGGCGGCCTTCGGGGTCAGCCACGCCACCGCCTTCGACGCCCTCCGCCTGGTCGCCGACGTACGACCCGGCGAACGGGTGGCCGTCCTCGGCGCGGCCGGCGGGGTCGGCCTCGCGACCGTCGAACTCGCCGCGCTGCTCGGCGCGGAGGTCGTCGCCGTCGCCTCGACGGAGGAGAAACGAGCGGTGTGCGCGGAGCAGGGCGCGCGACTGACCCTGCCGTACGACGATCTGAAGCGGAGCCTGCGCGACGCGGGTGGCGCCGATGTCGTGATCGACCCGGTGGGCGGGCCGTACGCGGAGGAGGCGTTGCGGGCCATGCGCTGGGGCGGGCGGTTCGTGAGCGTGGGGTTCGCGAGCGGGGAGATCCCGCGTATCCCGCTCAACCTCCCGATGCTCAAAGGTGTCAGCCTGCACGGCTTCGACCTCGGCGGCTGGGCGCGGCACCGGCGGGACGAGCTGGTCGCCGCCCGCACCGAACTCCACGGACTGTTCGCCGCCGGGAGGATCCGGCCCCGCGTCCACGCCGTGTATCCGCTCGCCGACGTCGCCGAGGCCCTCAGCCTGGGGTGCCGCGCCATCGGCAAGGTCCTTCTGGAGGTCGCGCATGGAGTTTGAGTTCGACGACGAACAGCGGCTGCTCCAGCGAGTGGTCCGCGAAACGGTCACCAAGTCACGGTCGCTCACCGAGAAGCAACTCTGGGACACCTACCTGGAGTTGGGCTGGCTCGAAGCCCCTCCGGTGGAACTGGCCATCGTCCTTGAGGAGTTGGGGTACGCCGCCGACCCGACACCCTTCCTCGCCACGGCCACCTGGTTCGCGCCGCTGGCCGGACGGCTGCCGCACGGCTCTGGCACCGGTGTCTTCGACGGGGAGGGGAAGTTCGTCCTCGACGCCGACCGCGCCGACGAGATCGCCCTTCTCACCTCCGAGGGCGTGGTCGTACGGGACGGAAAGGACCTGGCGGCCGAGCGGCTGTCCGTGTTCGACCCGACCCTGCACATCGCCCGGGTGGACGTCCCGGACCTGGTCGCCGGAGTACCCGACCTGACCCTGATGGGCCTGGCGGTGAGCACGGTCGGCAGTTGCCGGCGCATCCTCGACCTGGTCGTCGCCCATGTGAAGGAACGGCACCAATTCGGCGTCCCCATCGGCTCGTTCCAGGCCGTCAAGCACAAGGCCGCCGACATGTACGTCGCCATCGAACGCGCCAAGGTGCTCGCCTACTTCTCCGCGCTCACCATCGCCGAGGACGACCCGCGCCGCGGCCGGGCCGCCGCGATGGCGAAAGCCGCCGCCGGAGACTGCCAACGAGTGTGCTTCCAGAACGGGTTCCAGCTCTTCGGAGCCATGGGCTACACGTGGGAGAACGAACTGCAGATCCATCTCAAGCGGGCCAAGGCCGGGGACCTGCTCCTCGGCACGGCATCCGAGCACAGGAAGGCGCTGCTGGTATGAGGCTGGCCCCCGACCCCCAGGTCGAGAAGTTCCGCGCCGATTTCAGCGACTTCCTCGACACCCACCTGCCCACCCCCGAAGAGGCCACCGTCCGCTCCAAGTCCAGCGCCGACATACCCGATTGGGCCCGGCGCTGGCAGCGCAAGCTCTTCGACGCGGGCTGGCTGCTGCCCGCCCAGCCGCCCGAGTACGGCGGCCGCAACGCCACGCTTCCCCAAGTGGTCGCCCACCTGGAGGAGTTGTCCCGGCGGCGGATCTACCACAGCTTCAACCCACAGGGCCTCAACATCATCGCGGCCTCACTGCTGACCTTCGGCACCGAGGAACAGAAACGCGACTGGGCCGTACCCCTGCTGCGCGCCGAGATCACCGCGTCGCTCGGCATGAGCGAACCCGGCGCCGGCTCCGACCTGGCCGGGCTGCGCACCCGCGCGGCCCTCGAGGGCGACCACTTCGTCGTCAACGGGCAGAAGGTGTGGACCTCGGGCGCGCACGACGCCGACGTCCTGCTCACCTTCGTCCGCACCGACCCCGACGCCCCCAAGCACAAGGGGATCAGCGTCCTGCTCATCCCCACCGACTCCGAGGGCCTGGTCCGGCGGCCGTTCGGGTCGATCGCCGCGCCCGACGACCTCGACTTCAACGAGGTGTTCTTCACCGACGTCCATGTCCCCAAGGAGAACCTCGTCGGCCCCCTCAACGAGGGCTGGCGCGTGGCCAACGGCTCGCTCGGGCATGAACGGACCCTGCTGTGGGTGCACTACGCCGAGCGGATGGACGCCCTGATCCATGACGCGGCCTGCGACGAGGAGTGGCACGCCACTCTCCAAATGGACGTCCAGGCACTGCGGTTGCTCGGCTACCGGCTCCTCGGACCCGACCGGAACCCGGTGGAGATCTCGGTGCTCAAGCTGCTCGGCTCCGAGGCCGCGCAGAGCGCCGAACTGCACGCCCTCGAACAGCACGGGGCCGAGTCGCTGTTGCATCCGGTGCGGACAGGGCCGTACACCCATATGAACTTGGAGACGTTCAACGCCAGTTGGTTCGAGCGGTACGCGCGCAGCTTCGGCGGGACGATCGCCGGCGGCACCTCCGAGATCCAGCGCAACATCATCGCCGAGCGCATCCTCGGCCTGCCTCGCTAGAGCCGTCAGCCCAGAGAGCCGACATCCCAGAGCCGACAGAGGGAAAGACGCATGGACGAGATCCTGTACGAGGTCGACGGACAGGTGGGGATCATCACCCTCAACCGGCCCGAGGTCGCCAACGCCCAGAACAGCGCGCTCCTCGACGCCCTCGACGCGGCCTGGAGCCAGGCCGCGGCCGACGAGGACGTGAAGGTCATTCTCCTGAAGGCCAACGGCAAGCACTTCTCGTCGGGACACGACCTGAAGGACCGCTGGCCGGCGCCGAAGGAGATCACCCTGGAGTGGATCTACAGCGCCGAGACCCGCCGGTACCTGGAGTACACCCTGCGCTGGCGCAACGTACCCAAGCCGACGATCGCCGCCGTGCAGGGCAAGTGCATCGCGGGCGGACTGATGCTCTGCTGGCCCTGCGACCTGATCGTGGCCGCCGAGAACGCCGAATTCTCCGACCCCGTCGTCCACATGGGCATCGGGGGGGTCGAATACCACGGCCACACCTGGGAGTTGGGCCCGCGCAAGGCGAAGGAGATCCTCTTCACCGGACGCGCCGTCACCGCCGAGGAGGCGGAGAAGGTCGGCATGGTGAACAAGGTCGTCCCGCTCGACCGACTGGGTACCGAGGCCCTGGAGTTGGCCCACCAGATCGCCCGGATGCCGTCCTTCGGCCTCCGCCAGGCGAAGCGGGCCGTCAACCAGAGCCTCGACGTCCAGGGTTTCTACGCCGCCATCCAGTCCGTGTTCGACATCCACGAGACGGGACACGGGAACGCGCTGAGCGTGAGCGGATATCCCATTCTCACGCAGCTCGACGCCATGAAGGAACGCATCAAGGGCCAGTAGACCGTCGGACCGATGAGCCGGGCCGGACCGGGACTGTTACTGCTCCTTGTGCGCGGTCGCGCCCCGGCTCATCGCCAGGACCGCGTCGCGGCGGCTCAACGACCCGAACGGTGAACCGCCGGTCGGTGCGGGGCTGCCGCAGATCCAGGTCGGACCCTCGGAGAGATGGTCGAGCGCTTCGGCGGCCACGTCGCCCGGATCGGCCAAGTCGCCGCCGTAGGAGCCTCCTTGGGCGCCCTCGGTCCGGCGCAGGGACGGGGTGTCGGTCCTGCCGAGCACCAGCCCCAGGACGTCCACCCCGCTGCCCCGCCACTCCGCCCACAGGCTCTCCGCGAGGATGAGGTCGAACGCCTTCGACGCGCCGTAGGCGGCGAGCGTGGCGCCACCCGCCCACGCGGCGCCCGAGGTCACCAGGACCACGGCTCCGCGCTTGCGCGCCACCATCGGGCCACCGAAGCGGTACGCCGCTTCGAGTACGGCCGTGCAGTTGCGCCGCACCAGCCCGAGATGGATGTCGAGGTCCTTGTCGAGGAACGGCACGCTGCGGTCGTCGCTGCCCGCGTTGTACACGAACAGACCGACCTCCAGACCGGCGGTCGCATCCTCCAGCTCCGCCAGGGCAGTTGAGGAGCTGAGGTCGAGCGCGACCGTGCGGACCTCGACGCCGTAGCGTGCGCGGATCTCCCCGGCGGACGCCTCCAGCACGGGCAGGCGCCGGGCCACCAGCACGACGTTCATCCCCTGGGCGGCCAGCCGGTGGGCGAACGCGGCACCCACCCCGTCCGACCCGCCGGCGATGACACCCCACGGCCCGTACTTGCTCGTGAGAGATTCAGCCACTTCGCACTCCCCATCCAGGTGATCGGCATTCGGGTCATCGAGAAAAAGACGTCAACAGGGCCGCCCGGACGCGGAGTTCACGTGCCCGCGTCATGACGACGGTCGGTGGAGAACCTTCTTCTCCACCGCGTCCGACGACAGCACCGTGCCGATGATCCCGAGGTCGGCGCCGGTGCTGCGCGCGACCTCGCGCACCACGCCGACGTCCTTGCTCATCAGGTCCGCCAGCCGCACCGCGACCGAGTCGACCGACCCGCCACTGGCGACGACACCGAGCGCCCGGCTGGCCCCGCTGCCGTGCTGCAGAGCCGCGAGAATCACCTTCTCGTCGATCCCCAGCGCCCCCGCCACGCGCACCGCGTCGACCGCGAGGCCGACCTGCGCGACGAACAGGGCGTTGTTGACGAGCTTGACCCGCTGACCGTTGCCGGCCGGTCCCACGAACATCACCGGCGAGGCGTACGTCTCCAACAGCGGGCGCATCTCCTCCAGTCGGTCTTCGTCCCCGCCGACCCACAGGGTGAGGCGACCCGCGGCGATGTCGTGCGGGCCGCCCGAGAGCGCGGCGTCCAGCACCCGGACACCGCGCTCCGCGCCCGCCTCGGCGAGCAGATGGGCGGTCCCGGGGGCAGAGGTGGTGTGCTGGACGAGCGTCGCCCCCGCCGCCATGGCCGCGATGGCACCGTGAGGGCCGAGACACACCTCCCGCACCTGCGCGTCCGTCAGTACGACGACGAACACCGCGTCGGCGTCACGCACGGTCGCCTCGACCGTATCGGCCCAACTCGGGCCGTCCGCACTGGCGTTGGCGCGCTTCTCCGGGTGGCGCGAGTGGACGGTGACGTCATGCCCCGCGGCAACCAGGCGCTCGACGATCGGCTGCCCCATACGGCCCGACCCGATGAACCCGATCCTCAACTCTCCTCCAGGGAGAGCGAGTCGGAAGTCGGCGCCAGCATCGCGCGCGGCCCCTCGGTGCCGTCGAGGTTGGCGTTGACCCGCGCGGCGATGCGCCAGCCCTCCGAAGTGCGCACCCAGCGCCAGGTGTTCGCGGAGACCTGGAAAACCCAGAACCGGCCGGCGTCGGCGTCCCAGCGCAGGTGCAGCGCGTGACTCCGGCCGGTGGCGTGGTCGCCGTCGACGACGACATGAGGCGCGGTCAGCACGTGACCGCACCCGTTGTGGATCACGCTCTGGTGGTTGGGTCCGTGGACCATGCCGACGATGCCGTCACGGCCCTCCATCCGCAGATGAGGGACCGCGTCGAAGACGCCGTCCTCGGTCCACAGTCCCGCCGCGGCCTCTCCCGAACCACTGTCGACCGCGGGTCCGTACTGGGCGACGAGCTGGGTGATCTCGACCTGGTCCGCCAAGGCACGGATCTTCGCCGCCAACGTCTCGACGGTGGCGCGCAGTTGGGCAAGTTCGCCGGTCTCGCTCATGGGTGATCAGCTCCCTGGTACGACGATGATGCGGGCCGGTCCGTCGGCGTCCCGTGCGGCGTCGAGCGCGGCCGGCACCCCGTCGAGCCCGACGGCGTGGCCGAGCATCGGCCCGACATCGAGGCCGCCGGAGCAGACCGCCCGGAACGCCTCGTCCCAGTGGTCCATCGACGGGCCGCCCCCGAACTGGATGTTGATGCCCTTCCGCTTCGCGGTCAGGGTGTGCAGATGGTCGCCCTCCGGCGGGCCGCCGACGGAGAAGATCCTGGTACCGCGCTCGCACCCCTTGATGATCGAGTCGAGAACGCCCGGGACGCCGACGCACTCGAACACGACACAACTCGCCCGGTTACCGGCCGCGTTGCGCCACGCCTCGTACGGGGAGACCTCGGCCGGGTCCACGACCACGTCGGCGCCCATGGCCAGCGCGGTCGCGCGACGTGACGCCACGAGATCGGCCGCGACGATCGGGCCGACGCCGAGGTTCCTGAGCCGGCCGATCGCCGACAGGGCGATGGCGCCGCAGTCGATGACCAACGGCGCCTCACTCATCGTGAGTTGGGCGCGGGACGCCGTCGACCAGCCCACCGAGATGGCGTCGGCGACACACACGATCTCGCTCGGCAGATCCGACACCACGACCCGGGTGATGGCCTCGGTCAGCAGGAACAACTCGCCGAACCCGCCGGGTGCTTCGGGGCTCTGGCCGATGATCCTGCGACCGGCCGGGGTGGCCAGGACGGGCAGCGAACTCACCCGCGTCCCGACCGGGATCCGGCGCTCGGTGCCGGGGCCGTAGTCCACGACCTCGGCGCAGTACTCGTGACCCATCACGATGTCGACGTCCTGGTCGTACGTCGACATCCCGCTGTCGTCGTCGGCGCCCGCCTCCGGATGGTCCATGAAGTGCAGATCCGACGCGCAGATCCCGCACGCCAGCGAGCGGACGAGGAGTTGACCCGGTCCGGGGACCGGATCGGCGACGGTCCGCGCCTCGACGCTCCCGCCCCGCAGCACAGCAGCACGCATCAGAACTCCCCTCCGAACTCCGAGGTCCGTCCCCTTCGGGACTGTAGCCACACAGCGGAAATTACAGAAGACCGTCTCCTATAATTGGGAGAACGCGGGAACACCGGGATGCCGCCCGGTCACTACAATCACGGCATGGCAGAACCGCGCCGCGCCCCGGGCCGTCCACGAGACACGAGCATCAACGAACGGGCCCTCGCGGCAACGCGCGAACTGCTCGTCCAGCGCGGCTTCGACGCGACGACGATCCAGGCGGTGGCCGAACATTCGGGCGTGCACGCCTCCGCCATCTACCGCCGCTGGCCGTCCCGGATCGAGCTGATCGAGGAGGCGACGTTCCCCGGGCTCAGCCCGCTGAGCGTCCGGCCCACGGGAGACCTGCGCCGCGACCTACGGCGGTTCATCCGCGCCTACTTGGCGGCCTTCGGCGCTCCGGCGGCCCGGGCCGCCGCGGCCGGTCTCTTCGCGTACTCCCAGACGTCGAACACGCCCCGGCCGCCGGAGATGCTGCTGCGCGTGTCGGCGCGACCGCAGTTCCAGGACATCCTGCGCGCCGCGCCGACCGGGACCGTCGACCCCGCCGTGGACCCGGACGACGTCTTCGACATGCTCCTCGGCGCCGTACTGACCCGCACCCTCCTGTCCACGGTCACGGCCCGCAACCGCCCCGTCGAGCGCACGGTGGAGATGGTCGTGCGGATGCTACGACCGCTCGACGGGCCGGTGTGATCAACTCCCGCAATCGGCCTGGGCGTTGGAATCAGCGGCGTTCGTCGCGGAACACCTTCCCGCCCTTCATCACGAACCGGACGTCCGCCATCACGGAGACGTCCTCCAGCGGATTGCCCGGCACCGCGATCAGATCGGCGAGCAGGCCGTCCGCGATACGGCCCCGGTCGTCGGCGTCGATCAGCTCCGCCGCGTTGACGGTGGCCGCCTGGAGCGCCTCCAGGGGAGTCATCCCGCGGTCGACCAGGGCGATCAGCTCCTGTGCTCCGCGGCCGTGCGGAATCGCCGGCGCGTCCGTGCCCAGCGCCATCCGGACGCCCGCCTTGCCGGCCCTGGCCACCACCGTCTTCGCCCGGGGGAAGATCTCGGCGGCCTTCTCCTTCAGCTCGGGCGCGGCATGGGACATGTCCATCCCGTCGATGAGAGCGGTGGTCGGCACCAGGAAAGTACCGCGCTCCGCCATCAGCGCGATGGTGTCGTCGTCCAGCAGGAAGCCGTGCTCGATGCAGTCGATGCCCGCCTCCACCGCCGACCGGACGGCATCGGCCCCATGAGTGTGGGCCGCCACCTTCAGTCCGCGCCGATGGGCCTCGTCGACGATGGCGCGCAGTTCCTCGTCGGAGTAGTGCTGCGCGCCGGGGGTGCCGGTGTGGGACATGACGCCCCCGGACGCGCAGACCTTGATGAGCCGAGCCCCGTGCTTGATCTGGTAGCGGACGGCCTTGCGCACCTCGTCGACACCGTTGGCAATGCCCTCCTCCAGGGAGAGAGGCATGATTCCGGGGGCGTACGCCGCGAACATCGTGGGGTCGAGATGCCCGCCGGTGGGTGTGATGGCGTGTCCGGCGGGCACGATGCGCGGGCCGTCGATCCAGCCGGCGTCGATGGCCTTCGCCAGCGCGACGTCCAGCAGATAGCCGCCCGTCTTCACGAACAGGCCGAGGTTGCGGACCGTGGTGAACCCCGCGCGAAGGGTCCGCCGGGCGTTGCCCACCGCGCGGAGCATCCGCAGCGGGGGATCGTCCTGGACGGGGGAGAACGCGAGCGTCTCGCCTCGGCCGCCCATCAGGAGATTGACCTCCATGTCCATGAGACCGGGCAGGAGAGTCACGTCGCCGAGATCGAGAACCTCGTTCTCGGTGACGCCCTCGCCTGTGCCGCCGCTGCGCGTGATGCGGTCGCCCTCGACCGTGATCAGGCCCGGCGACTCGAACTCGCCCGTCTCCACGTGCAGTACACGCGCCGCTCTGAGCGTGAGCACGACCGGTCAGACCTTCGGCTCGACGACGAGGTCCATATAGGCGGCCCCGCTGTCCGGCACCCGGGCCTGCTTCCAGACCTCGACCGGGAACGACACGTTCACCAGGGAGAACATCAGGAGCAGCAAGTTGCGCTCCTGCTCCGGGAGTTCGGACAGAGGGAACTTGTCGAGGTGGTCGGAGGCCTGCTCCAGCAGCGGGAACGCGGCGTCGTAGAAGGCCTGCATCTCCTCCATGGAGCTGGCCAGGCGCTTGCCGTACCGGTCGCGCTCGGACTCCAGGACCCACTCGCTGAACGGCTCGAGTGCCGCGAACTCACTGGGCAGCATCGGTGTGCTCCTTGACGTAGTCGGCGACCGTCTTGTGCAGATGGCGGAGCAGCAACTCCTGGTCGCAGAGCGGGAATTCGGTGACGACCCGGCTCTTGAGCATCGTCTGGGTGGCCTCCAGGGTGTTGCCGTCCTGGAGCGCGTACTCCTTGAACGTCACCGCCGCCAGCTCCTGCTTCAGCCGCTCGCGCGCCGTCTTGGCGGGCACGAAGTACAGGTTGGCCTCGAAGAGGTGCTTGTCCACCGCCGTCGGCCAGTAGTGGTACGTCAGGTACCAGCCGGGCTTCCAGATCAGCAGGGTCATGTTGGGGAAGAACTCGAAGGAGTCGTTGCCCCACGCGCGGTGCCGGCCCGGGTTGAGGCCCGTCGGCAGATTGTCCAGGCCCTCGATGTCGGGCGCCTCCCACGGCCCGAACAGGCCGCTGCGCAGGACGCGTTCGATGGGCTTGACGATGGTCAGGTCCTTGGGTGGGGACATGCCTCCCCAGGACGAGATCATCGAGTGCGGGGAGTGGATCTCGTAGTGCAGTGCCTCGTACCCGACGTTGAAGAGCTTGTCGGCCTCGTCCTTGACGGCCTGCTTCATGTGCAGGACGGGCGCGTGGTAGAACTCCGCGAACGCGTCGATGAACAGCTTCCAGTTGCTGCCGATCTCTGCCTTGTAGGTGAAGACCTCGGTCATCTCGTGGAAGGGGTAGCCCTCCAGACCCTTGGCGAACTCGCCCAAGTACTCCTTGAGCGGCTGGGCTTCGGGGTCGAGGTTGACGAAGACGAACCCCTCCCAGACCTCGCAGCGGACCAGCTTGAGGCCGTAGTCCGCCTTGTCCAGGTCGAAGAACTCCTTCTCCTGCTGGACGAAGGTCAGATCGCCGTCGAGGCTGTAGCGCCAGGCGTGGTACTTGCAGGTGAACTGGCGGCAGGTGCCCTTGACCTCCTCGCCCGGGAAGTCGTTCCACACGAGCTTGTTGCCGCGGTGGCGGCAGACGTTGTGGAAGGCGCGGATCTCCTTGTCCTTGCCCCGCACGATCACCAGTGAGGTGTCGGCGACGGCCAGCTCCTTCGTGAAGTAGCTGCCGACCTTGGGCACTTGCTCGACCCGGCCGACGTTCAGCCAGGTCTTCTTGAAGATCGCTTCCTTCTCGGCCTCGTAGTACGCGGGGTCGATGGAGTCCTCGTAGTTCACCGGGCTGGTGCCCAGCTCGGGGTAGTTCTCGGTCCAGCTCCCGGCCTCGGGCTTGGTGAAGTGTGGCATGGGATCACCCCTCTCGTTTGTGAGAATACCATTCTCGTTTTGGGAAACTGAAGTTCTCTTCCGAGATCGCGGGGTCGAGTTCCACGCCGAAGGTGTTGAGGGCCATCGTGAGCATCGTGTAGGCGCCGATGGTGAACACCAGGTCCATCAGCTGGTGTTCGTCCAGGTCGGCGGCGAGCGCCGCGTAGGTCGCGTCCGACAGGCCCGAGTCGGTGTCCAGTTCGTCCACCGCCCGGTTGAGCAACGTGTCCGCGCCCGTGCGGACTTCGTCGATCTCGGCCTCGGTCACCCCGGCCTTCCGGCCGATCAGGACATGACTCGCCCACTCGTACCGGCTGCCCCGCCGCCAGGCCACCCGCAGGACGGCCAGCTCACGGACGCGCACCGGCAGGGTCGTGGTGTTGAGATGCATGTTGAACGTCAGGAACGCCCGGGTCAGGGCCGGATGGCGCTGGAAGATCCCCAGGACGTTGGCCTGCGGCAGCTTCCGGGGATGGTTGATGGCCGAGAACAGCTCGTGGTCCCAGTCGTCGTACGGCACCGGGGCGATGCGAACCTCGTTCTCGGCGGCGGTGTCGTGGTGCAGGCCGTGCTCGCCGTGCCTGCTGTGCTCGCCGTGCCCGCTGCCCGTCTCGCCGGGTCCGTCGTGTTCGCTCTGCTGGCTCACGTGTTCCGCCCGCCGTTGACGCCCAGGATCTGGCCGGTGATGTAGCCGGCCTCCTCGGACGCGAGGAAGGCGCAGGCCGCGGCGATGTCCTCCGGGCGCCCGACCCGCCGTACGGGAGTGCGCTGGATGTGCTCCTCGACCGTCCCGCCGAGCAGTTGGCGCTCCTCCGAGCGGCGCAGCATGGGCGTGTCGATGAAGCCGGGCGGCACCGCGTTGACGGTGATGCCCTGCGGACCCAGCTCCAGGGCCAGCGATTTGGTCAGCCCGTTGACCGCCGACTTGGCGGCCACGTAGTGCGTCATGAACGGCTGGCCGGACTGCGCGCTGGACGAGGAGATGTTGACGATCCGGCCCCAGCCGGCCTCCACCATGTCCGGCAGAACGGCCTGGACGCAGTGGAAGACGCCGTGCAGATTGACGTCGATCACCCGCTGCCAGGCCTCGAACGTGAGGTTGGCGAAGCGCTTGTAGCCCTCCATCCCGGCCGCGTTGACCAGGACCGTGACCGGGCCGAGCTGCTCCCGGATCTCGGTCAGTGCCTCGTCCACCTGGGCCCGGTCGGAGACGTCGGCTTTCCGGGAGAAGCCCCTGTCGGACGGATTGAGGTCGAGGGTGGCGACCTGGAGACCGTCGTCCCCCAGGCGCTGTGCGATGGCTTGTCCGATGCCGGAGGCGCCGCCTGTGATGAGCGCTGTCCTCATGCCGGAACCCCCTTCGTCTCGATCATGAAAATCTCCCTTCCGGATCTGAGAAGCGTATTCTCGTCTCTGGTGCTTCCGGAAGTCCCGCGCAGGCGAGGGCTGTTCGTCGTGGTCCGAAGGGCTGTCAGCAAGTCGTCAGGATGACATTCTCGCTGCCGGATGGTTGATTCGCGTATAAGGAGAATGTAGTTTCCGCTTCATTGGAGCAAGCCGCCCATCCATGCGAGGAGAACAGGATGCGGTTCCAGGACAAGGTGGCGATCGTCACCGGAGCGGGACAGGGAATCGGCGAGGACTACGCCCGGGCGCTGGCCGCCGAGGGAGCACGGGTCGTGGTCGCCGACATCAACGAGGAGCAGGGACAGCGGGTCGCCAAGGAACTGGACTCCGCGCTCTTCGTCAAGGTCGACGTCGGGGACCCCGCCTCGGCCGACGCGCTGGCCGCGGCCACCGTCGCCGAATTCGGCCGCATCGACTACCTGATCAACAACGCCGCGATCTACCACAGCATGCGGCGCGAGGGCCTGACCACCGTCGACCTCGACTACCTCAACCGCTTCATCCAGGTGAACCTGATGGGCGCCCTGTACGTCACCCGGGCCGTCGTCCCGCACCTGACCGAGGGCGCCGCGATCGTCAACCAGTCGTCGGCCGCCGCCTACATGGCGAGCGGCTACTACGGCCTGGCCAAGATCGGCATCAACCACCTCACCGCGTCCCTCGCCGCAGAACTCGGCGGCCGGGGCATCCGCGTCAACGGCATCGCCCCCGGCCCCACCGACACCGAGGCCACGGCCACCGTCGTACCGGTCGAGTTCCAGGAGCGGATGACCCAGGCCCTGGCCCTCAAACGGATGGGCACGCCCGGCGACCTGACCCCCACCGTGCTGTTCCTGCTCTCCGACGACGCGGGCTGGCTCACCGGCCAGACCATCAGCGTGGACGGCGGACAGGTGGTGCGGCTGTGACCCGCCTGCTCATCGACGGCCAACTGATCGACGGGGAGCGGACGTTCCCCTCCCTCAACCCCGCCACCGGCGAGGTGTACGGCCACGCCCCCGACGCCACCACCGCCCAGGCGGAAGCGGCCGTGGCGGCGGCCCGCACCGCCTTCGACACCACCGCCTGGTCCACCGACGTACAGCTGCGCATCCGCTGTCTCGACCAACTGCACCAGGCACTCACCGACCACGTCGAGGAGCTGCGCGAACTGACCATCGCCGAGGTCGGCGCGCCCCGCATGCTGACCTACGGCCCCCAACTCGACGACCCCGTCAAGCTGGTGCGCTACTACGCGGACCTGCTGCGCAAGTACCCGCTCACCGAAGATCTGGGCGAGGTCGAGATCCGCGGCCAACGCCACCGCCGCTGGGTGGAGAAGGAGGCGGCCGGGGTCGTCGCCGCGATCATCGCCTACAACTACCCGAACCAACTCGCCCTGGCCAAGCTCGCCCCCGCACTCGCGGCCGGCTGCACGGTCGTCCTCAAAGGCGCCCCCGACACCCCGCTGACCACCCTGTTCCTCGGTCAACTCATCGCGGAGCACACGGACATACCGCCCGGCGTGGTCAACGTCCTCACCTCCTCCGGAGCCGACGTCGGCGAGACGCTCACCACGCACCCCGACGTCGACATGATCACCTTCACCGGTTCCACCGCGACCGGCCGCCGCATCATGGAGGCCGCGAGCCGCACGGTGAAGAAGGTCTTCCTGGAACTCGGCGGCAAGTCCGCCATGATCGTCCTCGACGACGCCGACTTCGCCACCGCCGCCATGTTCGCGGCCGGCACCATCTGCTCCCACTCCGGGCAGGGTTGCGCGCTCACCTCACGGCTGCTCGTGCCCAGGGAGCACCATGACGAGATCGTCGCCATGGTGGCGGCGGGCCTCGGCCGTATCCCGCTCGGCGACCCGGCCGACCCCAAGACCTTCGCGGGCCCGCTCATCAGCGAGCGTCAGCGCGAGAAGGTCGACGGCATGGTCGAGAGGGCCGTAGCCGCCGGTGCGAACCTCGTTGTCGGAGGCGAGAAGATCGATCCCGGATTCTTCTACAAGCCGACGCTCCTCAGCAACGTCGACCCGGACAGCGAGATCGCCCAGGACGAGGTCTTCGGCCCGGTGCTCGTGGTGATCCCGTACGACGACGATGACGACGCCGTCCGCATCGCCAACAACTCCGTCTTCGGCCTCTCCGGCGGCATCCAGAGCGCCGACGACGAGCGGGCCATCGCGCTGGCCCGCCGCATCCGCACCGGCACCTTCAGCATCAACGGCGGCAACTACTTCGCCGCCGACGTGCCGTTCGGCGGCTACAAGCAGTCGGGCATCGGCCGCGAGAGCGGTGTGGCCGGTCTTGAGGAGTTCCTGGAGTACAAGTCCTTCGCGGTCGTGGTCCGGTCATGATGCCGCTCGAAGGCATCCGCGTCCTCGAAGTCGCCATGTACGGCTTCGTACCCTCGGCGGGAGCCGTCCTCTCCGACTGGGGAGCGGACGTCATCAAGGTCGAGCACGCCGTTACCGGCGACCCGCAGCGCGGTCTGCGCCAGACCGGCACGATGCGCGTCGAGGGCGACCCCAACCCCAACGTCGAGCACGCCAACCGCGGCAAGCGCAGCCTCGGCCTCGACATCTCCCGCCCCGAGGGCAAGGAGGTTCTCTACGACCTCGCCCGGCGCTCGGACGTGTTCCTGACCAGCTTCCTTCCCGGTCACCGGGAGCGGTTCGGCATCGACGTCGACGACATCCGTAGCGTCAATCCCCGAATCATCTACGCCCGGGGCAGCGCCTTCGGCCCGCGTGGAGCGGAGGCGGGGAAGGGTGGCTACGACATGACGGCCTTCTGGGCCCGCGCCGGCACCGCCGCGAGCATCACCCCCGAGGGCACCGACGGCATCATCAACCCGCCCGCACCGGCCTACGGCGACACCATCTCCGGCACCAACCTCGCCGGCGGCATCGCGGCCGCGCTCCTGAAACGCGAACGCACCGGTGAACCGTCGGTCGTGGACGTCTCCCTGCTCGGCAGCGGACTGTGGGCGATGGGCCACGCCACCGCGCTCTCCCTGCACCTCGGCAAGCCCTGGATCCCGCCGCCCGTCGGCACCCACGGCTCGGTCACCAACCCCCTGTCCGGGCTGTACGAGACGTCCGATGGCCACCATCTGGCGTTCGTCATGATGCAGCCCGGCAAGTTCTGGGCCGATGTGTGCCGGCACATCGACCGCCCCGAACTCGCCGAAGACCCACGCTTCGACACGGCCGAGAACCTCGTTTCCCACACGGCCGAGGCCGTCAAGATCCTGCGCGAGGTCCTCGCCACCCGCACCCTCGCGGAGTGGAGCAGGCGCTTCACCACCCTGGCCGGGCCGTGGGCCCCGGTGCAGGACTCCCTGCAAGTGGGCGACGACCCGCAGATCAGAGCCAACGAGTACCTGCTGCAGGCAGGAGAACTCGAACTGGTCAGCAGCCCCGTGCAGTTCGACGTACAAGCCCCACAGCTCGGGCCCGCGCCCGAGTTCGCCGCCCAGACCGAGGAGATCCTCCTCGAACTGGGCCTGGACTGGGACCGCATCATCGCGCTCAAGGCGGCGGGCGCCGTCACCTGACCACCCGACAGCGGGACTCACATTCTCAACGAGGAGAACCGATGAGACGCTTGCTCATCCCCGCGCTCGTCCTGGCCCTCGCGGCCGCGGCCGGATGTTCCGGCCGCACCAAGTCCGCGGACACCAGCAGCCCTTCCACCACCGGAGCCGCCGACACCGCCACTGCGGACTTCGGCACGCTGAAGTCCGTGTGCGGGAAGGGGACGGCCAAGACCGTCACCAGCCAGGGCGTCACCAGCTCCGACATCAAGGTCGGCGTCTTCACCGACGTCGGGTTCACCAAGAACCCGGAGTTCGAGAACGCGGCGAAGGTCTTCACCTCCTGGTGCAACGCCGCAGGCGGCATCAACGGGCGCAAGATCACGCCCGTGACGCACGACTCCCAGCTCATGCAGGTCAACCAGCAGATGATCTCGGCCTGCCGCACCGACTTCTTCGAGGTCGGCGGCGGCGCCGCCCTCGACGGCCTGGGCGTCAAGACGCGGTTGAAGTGCCTGCTCCCCGAGTTCCCGGCACAGGTCACCTCCGAGGTCGGCGCCGATCTCCAGGTGATGACCCAGGGCGCCTCGTCCGGGTACGCACCCTACGCCGGCTACTTCTCCTGGCTGTTGAAGGAGGCATACCCGTCCTCGGCGAGCGGCGTCGGCATCATCACCGGAGATGTGCCCGTCACCAAGGTCATCGCCGCCGAGGACAAGGAAGTCCTCACCGCGATGGGCGGCAAGGTCACCTACTCCGACCTTTACCCGGCCCAGGGAGTCTCCGACTGGACGCCGTACGCCCAGTCCATCAAGACGAAGAAGGTCAAAGGCCTTGTCTTCCTGGGGGACTTCACCCAGTTGGCGAAGTTGGAGCAGGCGCTCACCAACATCGACTACAAGCTCGACTGGATCGACGCAAACAACAACGCCTACGGCCCGGCGTTCCTCAAACTGGCCGACACCGCGCTGAGCTCCCAGACCAACTTCGCGAGCATCGACGGGACTTACCCGCTGGAGAAGGCGGACGACAACCCGGCGACCAAGGAGATGGTCGCTCTGTTCAAGAAATACGCGCCCGACGCGCAGATCACCCTGCCCGCCGTGCACGCCTTCTCCACCTGGCTGCTGTTCGCCACCTCGGCCCGTGACTGCGCGGAACTGACCCGCAGTTGTGTCCTCGCCAACGCCAAGAAGCAGGCCGAGTGGACCGGGGGAGGGCTCCAGGCCCCGGTGAACCTGACCAAGCCCGACGAGCCCGTGAAGTGCTTCAACGTGGAGAAGGCCACCACCAGCGGCTGGGTCCCCGCCGACTTCAAGCCGACCGACGGCGCCTACCGCTGCGACGCGCCCGTCTACAAGTACAAGGGCAACTACGGCAAGCCGCCGACGCTGGCGGACGTCGGCAAGTCGATGGCCGACCTCAAGTAGCTACGCCACGCTACCCGTTCACCACTGCGGGCACCGCGGCATCCACCACGGCAGGAAGGAAGGACCGTGAAGGTACGAGTCGACCCGGAGCGCTGCCAGGGCCACACGCTCTGCGCGATGCGCGCTCCGGACACCTTCGAACTCAGCGAGATCGACGGGCACTCCTCGGTCGTCCACGAAGAAGTCCCCGCCGACCAGGAGGCGGCCGTCCGCGAGGCGGTCCTGTCCTGTCCGGAGCGGGCGATCTCCCTCATCTCCTGACCCCCACCTCATCCACCGAGCAGGAGAGGACTCCGCATGACCACGGAAGACGCGGCCGTCGACGACGACGCCGGCCGCAAGCACCCGCAGGTGCACTTCGACCGGCACACACCCGACTACCGCGACCGGTTCGAGGACATCACCCACGAGCTGCACGGACAGTGCCCGATCGCCTGGACGGAGACCCACGGCGGACACTGGGTCGCCAGCGGCAACCGTGAGGTCTTCGAACTCGCGAGGTCCGCCGAGTTCCTCTCCAACGACCATGACGTGAAAGGGGAACGGCGCGGCTACACGGGCATCTCCATCCCCCCGCCGCCCCGCGCCCGGGAGGCCCAGGGTGGTTTCCTGGAGATGGATCCGCCGGACCAGCGCTACTACCGGCAGACCCTCAACCCGTATCTGTCGCCGGCGGCCATCCAGCGCTGGATCCCGTTCGTCGACGAGATCGTGCGCGCCAGCCTCGACGAGAAGATCGAGTCCGGGCGCATCGACTTCGTCGACGACCTGGCCAACATCGTCCCGGCCGTCCTCACGCTGGCGATGATGGGCATCCCGATCGAGCGCTGGACCATCTACAACGAACCGGCCCACGCCTCCGTCTACACACCCCCCAACTCCCCGGACCGAGAACGGGTGTTGGACCTCAGTCGCAAGATGGGCATGGACCTCATGGGTCAGCTCATGGAGATCCGCAAGGCGCCCCGCCCCGGCCTGGTGGACGCGCTGGTCCGCGCCGACCTCAACGGCCGCACCCCGGACGACGGCGAACTCCTGGGCGTACTCGCCCTGTTGATCGGCGGCGGCTTCGACACCACCACCGCCCTCACCGCCCACGCCCTCGAATGGCTCTCGCAGAACCCCGGGGAACGCGCCCGGCTCAGCCGCGACCGCAAGACCCTGCTGGACTCCGCGACCGAAGAGTTCCTGCGCTTCTACACCCCGGCCCCCGGTGACGGACGCACCTTCTCCGCCGACTGCGAGATCGCCGGCACCGAGTTCAAGGAGGGCGAACGCCTCTGGCTCTCCTGGGCGATGGCCAACCGTGACCCGTCGGTCTTCCCCGACCCGGACACGATCGACATGGAACGCAAGGGCAACCGCCACAGCAGCTTCGGCCTCGGCATCCACCGCTGCATCGGCTCCAACGTGGCCCGCACGGTGTTCAAGCGGATGGTGACAGCCGTACTCGACCGGATGCCCGACTACGCGTGCGACCCCGAAGGCGCCGTGCACTACGAGACCATCGGCGTCATCCAGGGCATGCGCCACCTCCCCGCGACCTTCACCCCGGGCAAACGGCTCGGCGCCGGACTCGACGAGACCCTCGCCGAACTGCAGAAGGTCTGCGACGAGCAGCGCCTCGCCGAACCGGTCACCGTCCGTAGGGGGAAGGCACGGATCGGCACATGAACTCCCCAACCCGCCCGGGGCCGTTGGTCACCGAGGAGAACGCGTTCTTCTGGGCCTCCGGCGCGGACGGCCGGCTGCGGCTGGCGGAGTGCGGGTCGTGCGCGGCCCTCATCCACCCGCCGCAGCCGGTCTGCCGGTACTGCCACGGGCACGACATCGGCGTCCGGGCCGTCTCCGGCCGCGCGACGCTGATCGGCTTCACCGTCAACCACCGCTTCGCCCTGCCCGGCCTGCCCGCGCCCTACGTCGTGGCCCAGGTCGCCGTCGAGGAGGACCCCCGGGTCCGGCTCACCACCAACGCCGTCCAATGCGCCCCGGACGAGCTGGAGTTGGGCATGCGGATGGAGGTCGTCTTCGAACAGGTCGAGGACGCCTGGCTGCCCCTGTTCCGACCGGCCCGCGACCACCCGGCCTCCGACCCCCTGCCGCTCGCCGAGGTCGACACCCACCAACTCGCCCGCCGTGTACGGCCGATGGTGACCACGGAGAAGTTCGAGGACAAGGTCGCGATCACCGGCATCGGCATGTCGGAGATCGGCCGCCGCCTCCTGGTCCCACCGGTGTCCCTGACCGTCCAGGCCTGCGAACGCGCCATCGCCGACGCCGGCCTCACCGTCGACGACATCGACGGCCTCGCGACCTACCCGGGCGCCGGTGCCGCATACGGCGGCTTCGGCGAGGGAGGCGTCACCGCCCTGGAGTCCGCCCTCGGACTGGAACCCACCTGGTACAACGGCGGCAGCGAGACCTTCGGCCCCTGCGGCTCACTCATCTCCGCGATGCTCGCCGTCGCGGGCGGTCTGGCCCGCCATGTGCTGTGCTTCCGTACGGTCTGGGAGGCGTCGTACGGCGACCTCGTGCGCCGGGGCCGGATCGCCCAGCCTCCATCGCGCCAACTGGACGGCTGGATGAAGCCGTTCGGAGCGATCTCGGCTGCCCACACCCTCTCCCAGAACGCCCAACGCCACTTCCACCGCTACGGCACCACCCGCGAGACCCTCGGCTGGATCGCTCTCAACCAGCGGGCCAACGCCGCACTCAACCCCACGGCGATCTACCGCGACCCGATGACGATGGACGACTACCTCAACGCCCGCCCCATCACCACCCCGTTCGGCCTCTACGACTGTGACGTGCCCTGCGACGGAGCGGTCGCCGTGATCGTGTCGGCCGTGGACGCGGCCCGGGACCTCGCCCAACCCCCCGTCTTCGTCGAGGCAGTCGGTACCCAGATCCTGGAACGGCTCGAATGGGACCAGAGCACACTCACCCACGAACCCCAAGTCCTCGGCCAGTCCGCCCACTTGTGGTCACGCACCGCACTGCGCCCCGAAGACGTCGATGTGGCCGAGCTGTACGACGGCTTCACCTTCAACTGTCTCTCCTGGCTGGAGGGGTTGGGGTTCTGCGGCATCGGCGAGGCCAAGGACTTCCTGGACGGAGGCAAGAACATCGCACGGGACGGCGTACTGCCCCTGAACACCCACGGCGGACAGCTCTCCCACGGTCGCACCCACGGCATGGGACTGGTCCACGAGGCCATCACCCAACTGCGCGGCGGGGCCGGTGCACGCCAGATACCCGGCGCCCGCGTCGCGGTGGCGAGCAGCGGCGGACTCACCCCGAGCGGCGTGATCCTCTTCCGGGCGGATGGATGAACTCCCGTACCACGGAGGTCGTTTCGCGCGTCGTCGACGTCGACGGCATTCCCATGTCCGGGCTGTTGTGCGAGGTCCGCAACCCGCGTGCGGTCGTCGTGGCACTGCACGGGGGAGCGGTGACGTCGAGCTACTTCGACTACCCGGACCAGCCCCGGCTGTCCCTCCTGCGCACCGCGGCGGCACTGGACTACACGGTCGTCGCCATCGACCGTCCGGGATACGGCAGTTCGGCTCCGCACAGCGAGACCATGGCTTCCCCGGCGCGGCGCGTCGATCTCGCCTACGGAGCGGTGGAGCGGCTGCTCGCCTCACGTCCGCGCGGAGCGGGACTGTTCCTCTGGGCCCACTCGATCGGCTGCGCCCTGGGCGTGCACATGGCCGGCGACGAACGCCGGAACGACCTTCTCGGTCTGGAGATCGCCGGTACCGGACGCCACCACGCGCCCGGCGCCGTCGAGATCCTCGACTTCCGCCGGCGGGACCCGGCCGTGCCGCGACGCTCCGGACCCGGCCTGCGCGACCTCCTGTGGGAACCGTCGCGCCTGTACCCGGACGAGATCGTCGGCGCCCCTCGTATCCAGTCACCGGGGCCGCCGTACGAATCCACCGTCGCCCGCCGCTGGCCACTCGAGTTCGCCGAAGTCGCCGCCCGCGTACGGATTCCCGTCCACTACACGCTCGGCGACCATGAACGCGTGTGGGCCTCCGGGCCCGAGGCCATGGCTGACATCGCGAGCCTGTTCACCGACTCCCCGCGGGTCGTCACCGACGAACAGGCCCACAGCGGCCACAACTTGAGCATCGGGCACACCGCGACCGGATACCACCTGAAGATCCTCTCGTTCGTCGAGGAGTGCGTTCTCGGATACGAGAACGGTGGATACGGCAACGGCGGGATCGACCGTCTCCCGAGGAGGGCCGGATGAGTGACGCCGACGTCGCGGTACTGCTGCTCGTACGCGTGGTCGCAGGGCTGATCATGATCATGCACGGGCTGAATCACTGGCGAGGCGGCGGCCGCATCGAGGGCACGGCCCGCTGGTTCACCGGACTCGGCCTGAGACAGGGCGTGTTGCAGGCCTGGGCGAGCGTACTCACCGAGGTCGGCGCGGGCGTTCTCCTTGTCCTGGGCCTGCTCACCCCGCTGGCCTGCGCGGCCGTGATCTCCGTGATGCTGGTCGCGGGGCTGCTCGCCCACCGGCCCAACGGGTTCTTCGTCTTCAAGGACGGCTACGAGTACGTCCTCACGCTCGCCGTCGTCGCCCTGGCCCTCGCGGTACTGGGCCCCGGCCGCTGGTCCGTCGACCACGCGGCCGGCATCGGCCTGACCGGCTGGACCGGCGGCGGCATCGCGCTGGGCGCGGCCGTGGTGGCGACCGGGGGACTGCTGGGCACGTTCTGGCGACCGGAACCGAAGGCTGACGCCGAGGCCAAGGTGGGCGCCGAGCCTCAGAGCGCAGCCGAGCCGGAGCCCGACGCCGTACCGCCCGGACCGGAGTCCGGGAACACCCCCGAGTCGGTCGATCAGGAGGCCCGCTGATGCGCGTCGGATTCATCGGGCTGGGCAGTCAGGGCGCTCCCATGGCACGCCGGATCGTCGAGGCGGGCTTCGCCACGACGCTGTGGGCGCGCCGCCCGGCCACCCTCGCCGCGTTCGCGGACACGGCGGCGCGGCGGGCCGCGTCCCCCGTCGAACTGGCCGCCGCCAGCGACCTGGTGTGCGTCTGCGTCGTGGACGACGCCGATGTCGAACAGGTCGTCACCGGCGAGCAGGGCGTGCTGAGAGGACTGCGCCGGGGCGGGGTGATCGCCGTACACAGCACCGTCCACCCCGACACCTGCCGGCGGCTCGCCGAACGCGCCAAGGTGCACGGCGTCTCCGTGGTCGACGCACCCGTCAGCGGCGGCGGAAAAGCGGCAGCCGAGGGGCGCCTGCTGGTGATGGCGGGCGGCGAGTCCGGCACGGTCGCCTACTGTCGCAAGGTGTTCGAGACGTTCGGCAATCCCGTCGTCCACATGGGCTCGCTCGGCTCGGGACAGATCGCCAAACTCCTCAACAACCTGTTGTTCACCGCCAACTTGGCGACCGCGGCCGACACACTGGCCCTGGCGCCGGGGTTCGGCATCGACCGCGGTGCCCTCGCCGAGGTCGTCCTCCACGGCAGCGGATCGAGCTTCGCGCTGGACCGCGTGCGGGCCGCCGGCGGCACGCTCGACCGTCTCGCTGAACGTGCCGGACCGCTGCTCCGTAAGGACGTGAGGCTGTTGGCCGACCTCGCCGACGCGGCGGGTGCCCCGACTGGCACCGTACTGGCGGCCGCCGACGCGGCCCTCGGCCACATGGGCCAAGGACGCCTGACGGCACCGTAACTCCCGCTCCACGAAAGCGAAAACGACCTTCTCGCATCGGGAGAACATTGATATCGTCGCTCGTCGTCAGACTGGTGACGGAAGGGAACCGTGCACACCGTGAAGGACTTCGAGGCGATCGACTTCTTCCAGGACGACGAAGTCGTCGCGGACCCCTACCCCTACTTGGCGGCCCTGCGCGGGAAGTGCCCGGTGCAGCACGAGAGCCACCACGACGTGACGATGGTGACGGGATACGACGAGGCGATCCAGGTCCTCAACGACTCCGACACCTTCTCGTCCTGCCTCTCGGTGACCGGCCCCTTCCCCGGGTTCCCGGTCCCGCTCGTGGGCGACGACGTGAGCGCGCTGATCGAGCAGTACCGCGACCAGCTCCCGATGAGCGACCAGTTGCCGACGCTCGACCCGCCCATGCACACGGATCACCGCGGACTGCTCATGCGGCTGATCACCCCGCGCCGCCTCAAGGAGAACGAGGCGTCGATGTGGCACCTCGCCGACGCCCAGCTGGACGCCTATCTCGCCGCCGGCGAGGGCGACTTCATCAGCGGCTTCGCCGGTCCGTTCACCCTGCGGGTCATCGCCGATCTGCTCGGCGTGCCCGACGAGGACCGCAACACGTTCGTGGAGGGTCTGGAGCACCAGCCGCGGGGCGGCATCGGGAGTACGGACGGCGAGGTGGCGCACTCGCCGCTGGAGTACCTGTACGGGCAGTTCTCGGCTTATGTCGAGGAGCGCCGCCGCGAACCCCGCGAGGACGTGATCACGGGTCTCGCCACCGCGAAGTTCGCCGACGGCTCGACCCCCGACGTCGCCGACGTGGCCCGCGTCGCCACCAACCTCTTCGCGGCCGGCCAGGAGACCACCGTCCGGCTGCTGAGCAACGCGCTCAAGCTGATCGCCGAAGACCCCGATCTGCAGTGGCTGTTGCGCGCCGAGCGCGACCGCATCCCGAACTTCATCGAGGAGACGCTGCGCACCGAGAGCCCGATCAAGGGCGACTTCCGGCTGTCCCGCGTACCGTCCGCGGTCGGCGGCGTCGACATCCCCGCCGGCACCACCCTCATGGTCCTCAACGGCGCCGCGAACCGCGACCCGCGCCACTTCGAGGACCCCGAGACCTTCGACCCGGCCCGCGCCAACGCCCGGCACCACCTCGCCTTCGGCCGCGGCCCCCACACCTGCCCCGGTGCCCCGCTCGCCCGCGCCGAGGCCCGGGTGGGCATCGAGCGCATGCTCGACCGCACGACGGACATCAGGCTCTCGGAGAGCGTGCACGGCCCTGCCGACGCACGGAAGTTCCACTACCTGCCGACGTACATCCTGCGCGGACTCACCCATCTCAACCTGGAGTTCACGCTCGTCGAGGAGTCCGCGACCTCCGAGAAGTCCGAGGAGCCCGCGCGATGAAAGCCGTCGTCGACACCGACCGTTGCCGCGGTCACGGGATCTGCTGGTCGATCTGCCCCGAGGTGTTCGACCTGACCGACGACGGGTACGCCGAGGTGCTGACCCCCGAGGTCCCCGCGGAGTACGAGGAACAGGTCCGCACCGCCATCGGCAGCTGCCCCGAGCGCGCGATCACAGTGAGCTGAGGAGAACCGGATGCCCAAGGGGTACGTCATCCTGACCGAGTCCATCAAGGATCCGGCCGGGATGGACGCCTACGGCCGGGCGGCCGGTGCGTCGATGGCCCAAGGTGGCGCCACCGTCCTCGCGGTCGACGGCCGGCCACAGCTCCTCGAAGGCGAGTGGCACGGGGACCGGACCGTCGTTCTCGAATTTGAGAGCGTCGAAGCGGCGAGAGCCTGGTACGAGTTGGAGGCGTACGAACGCGCGAAGCCCCTGCGGCAGGCCGCGGCCGACACGCACGTCGTGATCATCGCGGGCTTCGAACCGCCGTCCCGGGGTGCCTGAGAGGGCCCCGTCCGGCGGGTCGTCACCGGGCCCGGCTTCCGGCCGGCGGCCCGGTCCGCGTACGCCCACCCTTCCGACACCTTCCGGAGCGCGCCGACCGGCTCCGGCACCGTCGTACGGTCCAATGGCTCCGCAATGGCCGGAAGGGTCGCCCGATCGCGACGGCAACCGTAATGTCACCTGGGTGTTGCCGTGGTGGAAGGGGTGCTCGATGACGACGGCCCGACACGAGGAGATCCTTGTCGCCGCGCTGGGGGTGTTCGCCGAGCGGGGCTACAAGAAGGCGTCGATCGATGCCGTGGCCGAGCGCGCCGGCCTGACCAGGCAGGGCGTACTGCACTACTTCCCGAGCAAGAAGCGGCTTCTCCTCGCCCTCGTCCAACTCCGCGAGGACCTCGCCCGCGAGCACTTGGCCGCCCTCCACGCGGACGCAGGCAAGGACCTGCCCGGGCTGCTCGCCGAGGTCATCACCTACGACCACAAGAACCCCGGTCTCGCTCAGATCCACAGCGTTCTCGTGGCCGAGGGCGTCACCGGCAGCGACGAGGCACAGCGGTTCTGCCACGACTACTACCGGTCGATCCAGGACCACACCGTCGCGCACCTCACCGCGCTCTACGGTGACCGCGTACCCAGCGGCCTGTCCCCCCGAGCCGCCGCCACCGCCGTGGTGGCGATGCTCGAAGGGGTTCAGCAGCAGTGGATGCTCGACGAGGAGCAGACCGACTACCCCGAGATCATCCGCGATGTCATGGGCGTGCTGCTCGGGCCCACGCCTGTATGAAGTCGGCCATGGCCGTGACGCTCTCGGGATGCAGACTCACCGCGTCCGGCCGGACCCGGAGATCCACCGTGACACCCGAGTGCGCCGCACGGGCGGCGAACGACAGGGAGTCGTCCAGCAGCGGATCGGTACCGGCGACCAGGAGCTGTAGCGGCGGCAGCCCGTGCAGGTTGGCGTGCAGCGGGCTCAGCAGCGGGTTGGTCCGGTCGGCGCCGCCCGCGAACCGGGCCGCGTGCAACCGGAGTTCGTCGATGTCGAAGCCCGGATCGGCGGCCGCGTTGAACAGCAGACTCGGCGCGTCCAGCGTCAGGTCGAGCAGCGCCGAGATCAGCACCGCGCAGTCCGGCTCCGGCGCCCCCATGTCCCGCAGCCGCACCAGCAGCGAGGCCGCGAGCCCGGCCCCCAGCCGCTCACCGGCCAGCGCGACCGGACCACGCGCCTGACAGGAGCTGTATACGGCGTGCACGTCGTCCAGCGCCCCCGGGAACGACGACCGGTACCGCGGGCACACCACAACTGCCCCCGTCCGCAGGGCGAGCCGCTCCGCGAGGTCCACCGCGGACTCCGGCGAACCCGACGACAACTGCCGGTCCCCGTGCAGATACAGGATGACGAGATCGCTCGCGTCCGGCGGCCGTACGATCGGCCCCACCGGGCTCGACTCGACCCGCACCCGTCCGTCGCCGGCCGCCGCACGGTCCGTGTCCGCTCGTACGTCCGTCAGGTCGGCGCTCGCTCCGGTCGCCCCAACTCGTGTGTCACCCACGGGATATCACCCTCTCCGCTGCCTGCCAGTGCTCGTCGGACACCCAGAGGCGGGCGAAGGCGCGGGCCGCCTCCTCCTCCGGGACGGCTCCGCTCATCACGCGTTTGATCTCCCGCGCCGGATTGGTCGCGAGGGACCTGGCGAGCGTGCGCCAGCCCTCGGCGAACTCGGCGCGGGGCAGGACCAGTTCGAGCAGTCCGACGCGCTGGGCCTCAGCCGCGTCGAGCACGGTCCCGGCACCGGCCAGCATCAACGCCCGCCCCTTGCCGACGAGTTCGGCGAGGCGCTCGGCGCCGCCCCACGCGGGCATGATGGCCAGGGCCACCTGGTTGAAGCCGATCCTGATGTCGTCGGCGGCGACCCGGATGTCGGCGGCCACCGCGACCTCGGCGCCGCCGCCGAACGCGTGGCCGTTCAACGCGGCGATCACCGGTCCGGGGAAGGCCGCGATGCGATCGCAGATTCCCCTCATCCGCAGGGCCATGGCCATCGCGTCCTCCTCGGTCCGGATCGCACTCAGCTGTTTCAGGTCCCCGCCCGAGACGAACGCCCGGTCGCCGGCCCCCGTGATGACCAGGGCCTTGGCACCCGCGGCCGCGTCGAGCGCCTTGTCCAGTTCGTCCATCGTGGTCGGGGCGATGGCGTTGCGGGCGTGCGGTCGGTCGATGGTGACGACCGCCAGGCCCTCGTCGAGTTCGAGATCTACGTCCATGGCCTCAGTCCTCGTATTCGACAGTGACGTGCGGGGTGGTCGGCTCGCCCTGGCAGGTCAGGACCCAGCCGTCGGCGATCTCGTCGTCGTCGAGCGCGTTGTTGACGCGCATCTTGGCCTCGCCCTCGGTGACTTGGGCGATGCAGGTGGCGCAGTTGCCCGCCTCGCAGGAGAACGGCGGGGCCAGACCCGCCCGACGCGCGCTCTCCAGGAACGTCTCACCGGAGCGCTGCGCGAGCGTGTGCCGCTTGCCGGAGAGCACGAGCGTGAGGGTGCCGTCCTGTTCGGAGGGTTCTTCGGGTTCCTGCTCGGGGTTCTCCTGGCGCGGGCGATCGGCGGCGGCCTGTGCGAACCGCTCGACCAAGATCCGCTCCGGGGCGACACCGTGGGCGAGAAGCGCGTTCTCCACCAACTCCATGAAGGGCGCGGGCCCGCAGAGGTAGAAATCCGCGTCCGGGTCGCCGCCCGCGAACTCCCGCACCTGTTCCGCGGTGACGAACCCCTGCCGGTCGTCGAGATGGTGAAGGACCTCGAACCGGTCCGGGTACCGCCCGGTCAACTCGCCCAGCGCTGCGGCGAAGATGACGGAGCCGGCGTCCCGGTCGGCGGTCAGGACCCGCACCGGGCGCCCGGTGCCGGCCAGCGCCGACTTGGCGAGCGACAGGATCGGCGTGATCCCGCTGCCCCCGCAGAACGCCACCACCGGAGCGGCCAACTCGTCGGCTGCGCCTGCCCCGTCGCCCTCCCGCAGACAGAACACCCCTGCGGGCAAAGTGGTTTCGACGACATCGCCGGGCGCGAGATGGTCGTGCATCCAGTTGGACACCAGACCCCCCGGAACCCGCTTCACCGTCGTCATCAGCTCGGCGTCCGTCTCCGGCGAACTGGACATGGAGTAACTGCGCAGCGTGCCACAGGCCTTGATCGTCACGAACTGGCCCGCCCGGTACGGGAAGGGCGCGTCGAGTACGTACGTCCGTGTGTCGGGCGTCTCCTGGATGATCCGTGTGATCCGCACCGGGTGGAACCCGTGGTCTCGTCCCATGTGTGGAATTTACCTTCTCGCTCTGAGAGAGTGCAATTCTCAATGACGAGAGGAAGTTTTTGTCGTGCGAACGATCCCCGCTGAACTGGTCGACCGCTACGAGGCGGAGGGCTGGTGGACCAGTGAGACGATCGGTGACCTGCTGACGCGGGGACTGGCGGCCGCCCCGGGGGCCGTGTTCCGCGTGCACTCGGCGGTACGGCCCTGGGAAGGGACCTTCGCCGAGGTCGAGTTGACGGCCCGCAGACTGGCCGCCGGACTGCGCGAACGCGGTGTGGGCCCCGGTGACGTCGTGGCACTCCAACTGCCCAACTGGATGGAAGCCGCCGCCGTCTTCTGGGCCTCGGCCTTCCTCGGCGCGGTCGTCGTGCCGATCGTCCACTTCTACGGCCGCAAGGAAGTCGGTTACATCCTGGAGACCGTCGAGCCCAAGGTCTTCGTCACCGCCGACCGGTTCGGACATCTCCGCCACGACCCCGAGCTGAGCGCGAAGATCCCCGTGGTCGGCGTCGTAGGGCGGGACTTCGACGAGCTGTTCGCCGACGAACCGCTCCTCGGTGTCCTACCGACGGACCCGTCCGCGCCCGCGCTGATCGCCTTCACCTCCGGAACGACCCGCGACCCCAAGGGGGTTGTGCACAGCCACCGCACCCTGGGTTTCGAGACCCGTCAACTCGCCGGCCGCTACCCGCCCGACCGCGGTGGCCAGCTCACCTCCGCGCCCGTCGGCCACTTCATCGGCATGGTGAACGCCTTCCTGATCCCCGTCCTCGACGGCTCCCCGGTGAACCTCGCCGACACCTGGGACCCGGGCCTCGCCCTGGAGTTGATGGCCCGCGACGGACTCACCGTCGGAGGCGGCGCCGCCTACTACATGACGAGCCTCCTCGACCACCCCGACTTCACGCCCGGCCACCTGGTATGCATGAAATACGCGGGCCTCGGCGGCGCGGCCGTACCGAACGCGGTGACCAGACGCCTCGCGGACCTCGGCATCACGGTCTTCCGGGCCTACGGCAGCACCGAGCACCCCTCGATCACCGCCTCGGCCCACACCGCGCCCGAGGACAAGCGGCTCTACACCGACGGGGACGCGCTGGCCGGAGTGGAGATCCGGCTCGCCGAGGACGGCGAGATCCTCAGCCGCGGCCCGGACCTGTGCCTCGGCTACACCGACGAGGCCCTCACCGAGCGGGCCTTCGACGCGGACGGCTGGTACCGCACCGGCGACATCGGTGAGTTCGACGAGGACGGATACCTGACCATCACCGACCGCAAGGCGGACATCATCATCCGCGGCGGCGAGAACATCGGCGCGCTGGAGGTGGAGGAGGTTCTCCTCGCCCTGCCGGCCGTCGCAGAGGCCGCGGTCGTGGCCGCCCCGGACGCCCGCCTCGGCGAGCATGCGGCAGCCGTCGTACGACTGCGGCCCGGCCACCCCGAACCCACCCTCGACGACCTCCGCGCCCACTTCGCCGCAACGGGTCTGGCCCGACAGAAGTGGCCGGAGGAACTGCATGTCGTCGAGGACTTCCCGCGTACCGCCAGCGGCAAGGTCCGGAAGTTCGTTCTCCGCAAGGATATTGCCGCCCGTCAAGAGTGAGAATAGGATTCTCGCAATCTGCGAAGGAGGATCTCATGCCATCGCGCGTGCCGCCGTATCCACTGTTCGACGCGGACAACCACCTGTATGAGACGGAGGATGCGCTCACTCGGTACCTGCCCAAGCAGTACGCGAGCGCCATCCAGTACGTGCAGGTCAAGGGCCGTACGAAGATCGCCATCCGCGGTCAGATCAGCGACTACATCCCCAATCCCACCTTCGAGGTCGTCGCCCGGCCCGGCGCGTGGGAGGACTACTTCCGCGAGGGGAACCCGGAGGGCAAGTCCCACCGGGAGCTGTTCGGCGAGCCGATGCGGTCGATCCCCGCGTTCCGCGAGCCCGGGCCGCGCCTGGCGCTCATGGACGACCTGGGCATCCAGCAGACCCTGATGTTCCCGACCCTCGCCAGCCTGGTCGAGGAACGGATGCGGGACGACCCGGAGCTGATCCACGTCGTCGTGCACGCCCTCAACCAATGGCTGCACGAGACCTGGCAGTTCAACTACAAGAACCGCATTTTCACCACGCCGGTGATCAGCCTGCCCATCCTGGACAAGGCGATCGCCGAACTGGAGTGGTGCCTGGAGCGCGGAGCGCGGGCGATTCTCATCCGGCCCGCCCCGGTCCCCGGCTACGGCGGCTCGCGGTCCTTCGCGCTGCCGGAGTTCGACCCGTTCTGGAAGCGGGTCGAGGAGGCGGGCGTGCTGGTCGCCATGCACTCCTCCGACAGCGGCTACTCGCGCTACTCCAGCGACTGGGAGGGCAAGAGCCAGGAGATGACGCCGTTCCAGGCGCAGGTCTTCCGGATGATGTCCGAGTGGCGGCCGGTCACCGACGCGGTCGCGTCCTGGGTCTGCCACGGAGCCCTGTTCCGCTTCCCGGAACTGAAGGTCTCGGTCATCGAGAACGGCTCCTCCTGGCTGCTGCCGCTGCTCGACCAACTGGGCAGCACCTACAAGAAGCAGCCGAAGGGCTTCCTCGGCGACCCGGTCGAAGAGGTCAGGAAGCGGATCCACATCAGCCCGTTCTGGGAGGAGGACATGGCCGCGCTCTCCGAGGTCGTAGGAGTCGAGCGCGTCCTGTTCGGGTCCGACTACCCGCACCCCGAGGGGCTCGCCGACCCGGTCTCCTACATCGACGCGCTCCAGGGCATGAAGGAGGCCGACCAGGCCAAGATCATGGGCGGCAACCTCGCCCGGTTGATCGGCGTATGACCTGGGAGAGCATCCCGCAGATGGTGCTGAGCGCGGCCGACCGCTTCGGTGATGCCGAAGCCGTGGTGGACGGCCCGCTCCGCCTCACGTTCACCGAGCTGGTCGAGCGGGTGCGTGTGGCTGCGGGTGCGTTCGCGTCGGCCGGGGTGGAGCAGGGCGACCGGGTCGCGATCTGGGCGCCCAACTCCGCCGAGTGGATCGTCGCCGCCTTCGGTCTCATGACCGCGGGCGGTGTGGTGGTGCCGGTGAACACCCGCTTCAAGGTGGACGAGGCGCACGACATCATCGTGCGCAGCGGTGCGAAGGCCGTTCTCGTCCAGGAGGCCTTCCTCGGCCTGGACTTCAAGGCACCGCCCGGCGTGCCGGTCATCGACCTCAAGTCCGGCTTCCTGGCGAGCGGTTCACCCTTCGAGCGGAAGGTGACCGGCGACCAGGTCAGCGACATCGTCTTCACCTCGGGCACCACCGGCCGGCCCAAGGGCGTCCTCATGACCCACGCCCAGACGCTCCGCCTGTACGCGGAATGGTGCGATCTGGCCGGGGTCAGGGAGGGCGACCGCTACCTGATCGTCAACCCGTTCTTCCACATCTTCGGCTTCAAGGCCGGCATGGTCGCCTCGCTCATCCGCGGCATGACCATCCTGCCCGTGCCCGTCTTCGACGTGGACACCGTCCTCGACCTGGTCGAGCGCGAGAAGGTGACGGTCCTGCCCGGTCCGCCCACGCTCTACCACTCTCTGCTCACCGCCCGCGGCACAAGAGACCTGTCCTCACTGCGCGTCGCGGTGACCGGGGCCGCGGACATCCCCGTCGAACTGATCCGCCGCGTGATGACCGAACTGCCCTTCACCTCGATCATGACGGGCTACGGCCTCACCGAGGCGGGCACGGCCACCGCCACCCGGCCCGGCGACTCCTTCGAGGACATCGCCACCACCGTCGGCACCCCCTGCGACGGAGTCGAGGTCCAAGTCGCCGACGACGGCGAGGTGCTGGTCCGCGGCTACAGCGTGATGCGCGGCTACTTCAACGACCCTGATGCCACCGCCGAAGCCATCGACGAAGACGGCTGGCTGCACACCGGGGACCTCGGCACGCTCGACGAGCGCGGTTACCTGAGGATTGTCGGCCGCAAGAAGGACATGTTCATCGTCGGCGGCTTCAACGCCTACCCGGCCGAGATCGAGGGCTTCCTGATGGAACACCCGGCGGTCGCCCAGGCCGCCGTGATCGGCGTCCCCGACGAACGGATGGGTCAGGTCGGCAAGGCCTTCGTCGTCCTCCGACAGCCGCTGACCGCCGACGAGTTGATCGAGTGGAGCCGGCTCCGGATGGCCGGGTTCAAGGTGCCCCGGACCGTGGAGTTCCGCACGGAACTGCCACTGAACGCCACCGGAAAGGTGATGAAGGACCTCCTGCGATGACGCCTCCCACACCGCCCCAGGGCGACGACCTCATACGGACCGCGTCCGGCCTGCCCCTCAAACCGGTCTACGGCCCCGACGACGTCGACGCCGCACCGCCTGCGCCGGGCAACTTCCCCTTCACGCGCGGCAATTACGCCACCGGCTACCGGGGACGGCTGTGGACGCTGCGCCAGTACTCCGGCTTCGGCACCGCCGAATCGTCCAACCGCCGCTACCACTACCTCCTCCAACAGGGCGGCACCGGACTCTCGGTGGCGCTCGACCTGCCCACGCAGTGCGGTTACGACTCCGACGACCCCGAAGTGGCCGAGGAGGTCGGCCGGGTGGGCGTCGCCGTCGACACACTCGCCGACGCCGAGGTCCTCTTCGAGGACATCCCCCTCGACAAGATCAGCACCAGCTTCACCATCAACGGAACGGCCGCGATCCTGCTCGCCTTCTACGTCGCCGCGGCCGAACGGGCGGGCGTGCCACGGGCGAAACTCACCGGGACGATCCAGAACGACATCCTCAAGGAGTACGCGTCCAGAGGCACTTGGATCTGGCCGGCCGAACCGTCCCTCCGACTCATCGCCGACACCATCGAGTTCTGCGCGGCCGAAGTACCGCGCTTCAACGCGATCTCGGTCGCCGGTTCGCACTTCCGCGACGCCGGCGCCAACGCCGTACAGGAGATGGCCTTCACGCTCGCGGACGGCGTCACCTACTGCGACACGGTGCTCGCCCGCGGCCGTATGACGATCGATCAGTTCGCCCCGCAGGTCTCCTTCTTCTTCTACACGCACGGCGACTTCTTCGAGGAGATAGCCAAGTACCGTGCCGGACGCAGGCGTTGGGCGACCATCGTGCGCGAGCGGTACGGGGCGGGCAGCGACAAGGCGGCCATGTTCCGCTTCGGCTGCGTCGCCGGAGGCGCCTCGCTGTACGCACCCCAGGCGCAGAACAACACCATCCGGGTCGCCTACGAGGCACTCGCCTCGGTCCTCGGCGGCGTCCAGTCGATGTTCACGGCAGCCTGGGACGAGCCGTTCGCCCTGCCCAGCGAGGAGTCGGCGACACTCGCGCTCCGCACGCAACAGATTCTCGCTCATGAGACGGGCGTTACCCGGGTCGCCGACCCGCTCGGCGGCTCGTACTTCGTCGAGGCGCTCACCGACGCCACCGAGGCCCGCATCGTCGAGATCATGGACGACCTGGAGCAGTACGGCGGCATGGTCCGGGCCATCGAGGACGGCTATCTGCAGACCCTCATCGCCGACGAGGCCTACCAGTTGCACCGCGAGGTCGAGGCGGGCACCCGGCCGGTCGTCGGCGTCAACCGCTTCGTCTCCGACGAACCACCGCCCGACCTCGCCACGTACGAACTCGACGCGGAGGGCCGCGACCGGCAGCTGAGACGGCTCGCCGACGTCAAAGCCACCCGCGACGCGGCTCTCGTACGGCAACGCCTCGCCGAACTGGCCCGCGCCGCGGAAGGTACCGAGAACCTCATGCCCATCCTGATCGACTGCGCCAACGCCTACTGCACGGTCGGCGAGATGGTCGCCGCGCTCAAGGCGGTCTGGGGCGAGTTCCAGCAGCCGGTGGTGTTCTGATGAAAGCCCGCGTACTGGTCGCCAAACCAGGGCTCGACGGACACGACCGCGGGGCCAAGATCGTCGCGCGGGCCCTGCGCGACGCGGGCTTCGAGGTGATCTTCACCGGGATCCGGCAGCGCGTCGACGACATCGTGGCCGTCGCTGTCCAGGAGGACGTGGCCGTGGTCGGCCTCAGCATCCTCTCCGGGGCGCATCTCGCGCTGACCACCCGCGTGATCGAGGCGCTGCGTGCCACGGGGTCCGAGGACATCGCCGTCGTGGTGGGCGGCACCATCCCGCCGGCCGACGTGCCGAAGCTGCTCTCGGCGGGAGCCGTCGCGGTCTTCCCCACGGGCACGCCGCTCGACGCCCTCGTGGCCAAGGTGCGCGCTCTGACATCCGTCACCCCGCCATGACCCGGCGGCGACCCGAAAACCTGGAGGCAGCGTGCGTATCGGAGTGATGATCGGGCCCGAACGCGGGGACTCGGTCCGCAAGGTCACGCGGATGATCGACGACGTGACATGGGCCGAGAAGGCGGGCTTCGACACCGTGTGGGTGCCGCAGATCCCGACCGACTTCGACGCGCTCACCGCGATCGCGCTGATGGGCGCGCGGACCGAACGCATCGAACTGGGCACCGCCGTCGTCCCGTTGCAGGCCCAGCACCCCATCGCCCTTGCCCGGCAGGCGATCTCGGCCCAGGCCGCGGCCGGGGGACGGCTCGCGCTGGGCCTCGGACCGTCCCACCACTGGATCATCCGGGACATGCTGGGACTGCCGTACGAGAAACCGGCCGCCTTCACCCGCGACTACCTGGACGTCCTCGACGCGGCGTTCGGCGGAACGGACATGGTCGATGTCGAGAACGACACTTTCACCGTCCACAATCCGCTCACCCTCGCCCCCGTCTCCCCGCTGCCGGTCCTGATCGCGGCCCTCGGCCCCGTCATGCTGCGGCTCGCCGGGGAACGGGCCGACGGGACCGTGCTGTGGATGGCCGACGAACGAGCCGTCGCCGAACACGTCGTCCCCCGCATCACCAAGGCCGCCGAGAGCGCCGGACGCCCGGCACCGCGGATCGTCGCGGGCATCCCGGTCTGCCTGTGCAGCCCCGACCGGGTCGACGAGGCCCGCGAGCGCGCCAACCGGATCCTCGGCGAGGCCGAGATCTCGCCCAACTACCAACGCGTTCTCGAGTACGGCGACGCCCGCGACGTCGGCGATCTCTGTGCGGCGGGCGACGAGAACGCCATTGCCGCCCGCTTCAAACGGTTCGCGGACGCGGGGGTCACCGATCTTTCCGTACGGCTGCTGCCCATCGGCGACAACCGCGACGAGCTGGTCGCCTCCAAGTATCGCACCCGCGACATGCTCGCCGCCCTCGCCGCGGACCTGCGATGACCGCCGGACCGCTGGACGGAATCCGCATCCTGGAGGTCGGCCACATGCTGGCCGGTCCCTACGCCACGATGATGCTCGCCGACCTCGGCGCCCAGGTCACCAAGATCGAGCCGCCGGGCGGGGACATCTCCCGTCAGGTGAGCGAGGCCTACTTCGCCAGCCTCAACCGCGGCAAACGCAGCATCCGCCTCGACCTCACGACCGACGACGGACAGGCCCGGCTCGGTGAACTCGTCGCCGACGCCCACGCGTTGCTCGTCAACCTCAAACCGTCGGCCATCCACCGGCTGGGCCTCACGTACGACGTGCTGCGCAAGTGGAACGAGCGGATCGTGTGCGTCGCGCTCACCGGATACGGGCTGGACGCGGGCGACGAGCCCGCCTTCGACTACGTCGTCCAGGCCGCCACGGGAGTCGCCGCCCTCACCGGCGCCCCGGACGACCCGCCGACCCTGCCCGGCTACTCCTCGGCCGACAACTCCTCAGGACTGACAGCCGCGTTGGGGCTCCTCGCCCAGATCGTCTCCGGGCGCGGCGGCCAAGTCGAGGTGTCCTTGCGGGATGTGATGCTCTCTCAGCTCAACTACCGTGCCTCCGCCTACCTCAACGAGGGCGTCGAACCACGCAGACTGCCGCTCGGCGCGCACTCCTACTACGTGCCCGCGCAGCTCTTTCCCACCGCCGAGGGCTACTTGGCGCTCTTCATCACCCACGACGGCTTCTGGAAGTCCTTCGCCACCGAGGCCGGCGTCCAGGGATTCCCCACCATGGCCGAACGCGCGGAACGCCGCGAGGAGGTGCTCGCCGCGGTGACGGACGCCCTGGCCGATGACACCGCCGCGGCCTGGGAGGCGCGGCTGCGTCCGCTCGGGGTGCCGGCTGCCGCCGTACGCACGCTGCCGCAGGCGTTGGCGGCGACGCCGGAGGCCGTCGTGACGGCCGGGGACTTCCGGCTGGTGCGCAGTTCCGTGCGGGTCGAGGGGTACGAGCCGGACTACGGGCCGCCGCCCCGGCTGGGCGAGCATGACGTCTCCGGGGTGGTGGGGGAGTCGTGAGGGCGGAGAACCAGTTCCATCTCGGGCTTGTCGTCGAGGACTTCGAGGGCACGCTGGCCGAGTTCTCGGCCGCGTTCGGGTACGAGTGGTGTGCCGAGATCGGCGGGGCGGTTCCGTTGACGCTGCCGACTGGAAACGCCGTTCTCGACATCAGCTGCGCCTACTCCCGGACACTGCCCCGGCTGGAGATCGTCCGCCGTATCCCGGGGACGCTGTGGGAACCGGTGCCCGGCGGCGGTGTGCACCACGTCGGCTACTGGTCCGACGACGTGGCCGCGGACGCGGCCGAACTCACCCGGCAGGGCTTCACCACCGAGGCGACCCGGGCCGGTTCCGGCGGAGCGCCCTTCGCCTTTCTGCGCGGCCCGAGCGGCCTGCTCGTGGAACTCGTGGACCGGGTGGCGCGGCCGGGGCTGGAGAAGCTCTGGGGCCATGGAGGAGGGGACGCATGACGACCGTAGGCATCGCGACCGGCGCCGGGCGCGGCATGGGACTGGCCTGCGCGCGGCGGCTCACCGACTTGGTGGACACGCTGCTGCTGGTGGACCGGGACGAGTTGGCCGTGACCGCCGCGGCGAAGGAACTGGCCGCAGCGGAGGACGAGATCAAGGTCGAACCCTTCGTCCTCGACATCACCGATACGGCCGGGCTATCCCGACTCACTTCCCGCGTCGCCGAGTTGGGCTCCCTCAGGGCCGTCTCCCACGCCGCCGGGATATCGCCCACCATGGCCGACTGGCGGCGCATCTTCGAGGTCGACCTCGTCGGCACCGCGCGCCTCGCCGAGGCACTCCGCCCGCTCGCCACCGAGGGGACCGCGATGGTGTGCTTCGCCTCGATGGCCCCGCTCCTCGGCAACCTGGAGGCCGATCCCGCCGTAGCGGCGATCCTCGACGACCCGCTCCAGGACGACTTTCTCGACCGGCTCCGCGAGGCTCTCGGGCCTTCCGTGGAGAACACCGGGCTCGCGTACGCGTGGGCCAAGCACGGGGTGCACCGGTTCGTACGGCGGGAGGCGGTACGGCTCGGGCCGCACGGCGCCCGGGTGTGTTCCGTGTCGCCGGGCGTCATCGACACCCCTCAGGGGCAGCAGGAGGCCTCGGCCCAGCCCGCCATGGCCGCTCTGGTGGAGCAGACGCCGCTCGGGCGGGTGGGCCGGGCCGAGGACGTCGCGGCTGCGGTGGCGTTCCTGTTGTCGGACGAGGCCGCTTTCGTTTCCGGAATCGACGTTCTCGTCGACGGCGGGGTCTGTGCGGCGGTGCGAGAACGCGCCGGGCGGTGACCGGTCAGCGGCTGCCGGAGGCGGGGCGCGCCATGGACGGAGCGCGCCGCTTCCTCAGCGCCGACGTCCGCTGCTGCGGCGGGCGGACCAGCCGGACCCCACGCCGGCCGAGTGCGCGGCGAGGAAGGCGAGCCCGAGAAGCATGAGGCTCGTCGAGCTGAAGACGATCTGGGTCGATGTCTCGGTGACACGGATGATGAAGGCGATGAAGAAGAGTGCGGCCGCCACGAATGCAAGCATCTGTTAACCCCTACGGATAGACGGCGAGCCACCGGTGATCCCGGTGGCTGCGCCGTTGTCTCCCGAGTGCCCCGGATGATGCCGAACAGTCATGGCCATCCCGCGTCGCCCGCAGGCCAACTGCCTTTCAGGCAAGGGATTCCGAGCGCTGGACGGTTCCCGTGAGGCCGGTGGCGTCCTGCCCCGCGAGGATGACCGCGGCCCGCGCCATCGCCTCCGGAGGCTCCACCATCTCCGGCGGGATCTCCCGGCCCCCGCCACCCGCCTGCCAGCCCTCCGTGAGCACCACCCGTGACGGAGCAAGGCAGTTGACCGCGATGTTGTCCTTCCTCAGGTCGGCGGCGAGGCCCAGGTAGAGGCGCTCGACCGCCGCTTTGGACACCCAGTACGCGTTCGCGCCCCGGTCCGTCATGCCCACCCCGCCGGTCGTCACGGCCACCAACGAGCCACCGCCACGCGTGCGTACGTGCGGAATCACCGCGCGGGTCACCAGGAACACCCCGGTCAGATTGACGTCCAGGGACAGCTGCCAGCGCTTGAGCGGTGTCGACTCGACCGGGCCGAGCCACAGCACCCCGGCATTGGCGATGAGAATGTCGATTCCGCCGAACTCCGCGACCGCGGCGGCCACGGCCGCGTCGACCGACGCCTCGTCGCTGACATCGCAGGGCACCGGCAGGGCGCGCCCGCCTGCCGCGGTGATCCGGTCCGCGACCGAGTGGATCGTCCCGGGCAGCCGCCCCTCCCGCTCGGTGCGCGCGGCCACCGCGACCGACGCGCCGGCCTCGGCGAGCGCCAGCGCGACCGTACGGCCGATGCCACGGCTGGCGCCCGCGACGAACGCGACCTTGCCCTTCAACTGCCCGCTCACGCCCGGCACTTGACTCATGCCCGCTACTTCGGCGGGAACCGGAGGGCGCCGTCGAGACGGACGACCTCGCCGTTGAGATAGTCGTTCTCGACGATGTGCTGCACGAGACCCGCGTACTCGACTGGCAGCCCCATGCGCTTCGGATACGGGATCTGCGGTCCCCAGTAGGCCTCCAACTGGTCGCCCGCCTTGCCATAGGCCGGTGTGTTGAAGGTGCCCGGCGCGATCGAGACAACCCGGATGCCGAGCGGGGACAGGTCGCGGGCGGCGACCAGGGTCATGCTGACGACCCCGCCTTTCGCCGCCGCGTAGGGGAGTTGGCCGATCTGGCCCTCGTACGCGGCGATCGAGGCCGTGCTGACGATGACGCCCTGGCCGCCCTCGGCGGGCTCCTGGCGGGCGATGGCGGCCGCGGCCAGGCGCATCACGTTGAACACGCCGGTCAGATACACGTCGATCGTCGTGCGGAACCCTGCGAGGTCGAGGGGCGAGCCGTCCTTGCCGACGAGCCTGCCACCGCTCGCCGGGCCGCCGTGCGCGTCCACCGAGATGCGGAGCGGTCCCGCCGACTCGGCCTCGGCCAGGGCCGCTTGGACGTCCTCCTCGGAGGTGGCGTCGGTGCGCACATAGCGGACCCCCAGCTCCTGCTCCAGGGTCTTGCCCTTCTCGTCGGCCAGATCGGCTACGACGACCTTCGCTCCCGCCGCGTGCAGTCGACGGACGGTGGCCTCGCCCAGGCCGCCCGCCCCGCCGACGACCACCGCGGAGCTCCCACTGATCTGCATCAAGGATTTCCTCTCTTGCGAACAGCGCTCTAGTGAGACGAGAATAGCATTCTCATGAATATAACCATGATTCTCGAGATGGTGGCCTCGGGCGGCGACCGACCGGTGGTCACGGCGAACGGCCGCTCCCTGACCGCCTCGGACCTGCTCGCCTGCGCCCGCGCCGCCGCGCACCGCTTCCAGGGCCACCCGGCCGTGCTCTATCTGAGCCCCAGTCACCTCGCCTACCCGGTGGCCCTGTTCGGCGCCGCCCTGGCGGGCATCCCGTTCATCCCCCTCAACTACCGCCTCGGCGAACAGCAGTTGGCCCGCCTCCTGGCCCGCCACCCCGGCGCCCTCGTACTGGGCACCGACGACCTCGACGCCCTGCTGAGCGCAGAAGAGGTCACCGGCGCACCGGAGTCGGCCCAGGACCAGGACTCCGTCGCCGTGGTCCTCTACACGAGCGGCACCACCGCCGAGCCCAAGGCGGCCCTGCTGCGCCACCGGCACCTGCTGGCGTACGTCCTGAACACCCAGGAGTTCGCCTCCGCCGAGGAGGGCGACGCGGCACTCGTGGCCGTTCCGCCGTACCACGTGGCCGGGTTGATGAACCTGCTCACGAACCTCTACTCGGGCCGCCGCCTGGTGTATCTGTCCGCGTTCGACGCGGGGGAGTGGCTGGAGACCGCGCGCCGCGAACAGGTCACCCACGCACTCGTCGTACCCACCATGCTGGCCCGCATCGTCGCGGAGGTCCCGTCCGGCGACGCAGGCACTCCCACGCTCCGGAGCCTCGCCTACGGCGGCGCCAGGACCCCACGACCGGTGGTGGAGCGCGCGTTGGAGATCTTCCCCGGGACGGGGTTCGTCAACGCGTACGGCCTGACGGAGACGGCCTCTTCCGTCGCCGTGCTGGGGCCCGACGACCACCGTGACGCGCTCGCGGCATCCGACCCGGCCGTCCGGGACCGACTCGGTTCCGTGGGCCGGTCGTTGCCCGGCGTCGAGATCGAGATCCGTGACGACGACGGGAAGTTGGCCCGTGCCGGGGAGACCGGGCTGGTGTTCGTGCGCGGGGAGCAGATCTCCGGCGAGTACGTCGGCCGCAGCGCCGTCGACGCTGGGGGCACCTCCCAGCCCCCTGGGGCTGGGGGAGGCTGGTTCCCCACCCGGGACCGGGGCCGGCTGGACGCCGACGGCTATCTGTTCATCGAGGGACGCGCCGACGACACCATCATTCGCGGCGGCGAGAACATCGCTCCCGCCGAGATAGAGGACGTTCTCGTCGCCCACCCCGGCATCGTCGAGGCGGCGGTGATCGGCGTGCCCGACCCGGAGTGGGGGCAGCGGATCGTCGCCGTCGTGGTCGGCGAGGGCGACCCGGCGGAGGTCCGCCAATGGGTCAAGGACCGGCTGCGCTCCTCCAAGACCCCCGACGCCATCGTGTTCCGCGCCGAACTCCCCAAGACCGAGACCGGAAAGCTGCTGCGCCGCACCCTGCTGGCCGAGTTGGAGACCACCCATGCCTGAAGCAGTCCTCGTGTCCGCCCTGCGCACCCCCGTCGGCACCGCCGTCAAGGGCACCCTGCGCGACACCACCGCGTTCGACCTGGCCCACCACATCGTCGCCGCGTCGGCCGCCACGGACGGCCTCGACCCGGACGCGATCGACGACGTGATCCTCGGCGAGGGCCTGTACGGCGGCGGCGTCGTGGCCCGGCACGCGGCACTGACCGTCGGCCTCACCTCCGTACCGGGCCTCGCCCACAACCGCCACTGCGCCGCCGGACTGGCGGCCGTGCAGAGCGCGGCGGCGAGCATCCGCGCCGGCATGGACGAACTCGTCATCGCCGGTGGCGTCAACTCGGTTTCCACCTCCCCGAAACAGCGTTTCCGCGTCGACGGGGAATGGGTCGAACCCTGGAGCCCGCCCACACATCCCGACCGGCCCGACGCCCCCAACCTGGACATGTCGATCACGGTCGGCTGGAACACCGCCGTCCGGGCCGGCCTCACCCGCGCCGACATGGACGCATGGGCGCTGCGCTCCCACCAGAACGCCATTCGCGCCATCGACGAGGGCCGTTTCGACGCGGAGCTGGTGCCCATCGACACACCGCACGGCCTGTTCTCCGTCGACGAACACCCCCGCCGCACCACCAGCCTGGAGAAGCTTGCCTCGCTCAAGCCGTTGCACCCGGAGATAGACGGCTTCTCCATCACGGCGGGCAACGCGGGCGGCGCCAACGACGGCGCAGCCGCCCTGGTGGTGGCCAGCGACCGGCTGGGCCTGCCCGCCCTCGCGGTCGTCCGCTCGTGGGCGTCGGTCGGCGCCGACCCCGCCGAGACGGGCCTCACCCCGGTGAAGGTGATCCCCAAAGCCCTTGCCCGCGCGGGACTTTCGACCGCCGACGTCGACCTCTTCGAGATCAACGAGGCCTTCGCCGCCGTGCCCGTCGCCGCGGTGAAACTGCTCGGCCTCGACCCCGACCGCGTCAACGTCAACGGCAGCGGCTGCTCCCTCGGCCACCCGGTCGCCGCGACCGGCGCCCGGATGCTGGTCACCCTCGTGCACGAACTCCGCCGCCGAGGAGGCGGCATCGGCGTCGCCGCGATGTGCGCGGGCGGCGGCATGGGCTCGGCCACGGTCATCGAGGTACCGGCGCCCTGACGGGTGAGTTGTCGGACCCAGTGGTGGAGAGCGTCGACGAGGTGAAGGGAACAGTATGGAGGGCTTGAAGGAGAAGGCCGTTCTCGTCGCCGGCGCGGCCACCGGGCTGGGGGCCGCCTCCGCCCGGCGACTGGCCCACGAGGGTGCCAGGGTCGTCGTCGGCGACCTCGACCTCGACGGAGCCCGGCGAACCGCCGGGGTCATCCGCGATGCCGGTGGCGAGGCGATCGCGGTGGAGTTCGACATCGCCGACGAGACCTCGGTCGGCGAACTCGTGCGGACCACCGTGCGGACGTACGGCGGTCTCGACGCCGTGCACATCAACGCGGGCGACATGGGCACCGTCTCCAGGGACACGGACGTCGTCGACATGGAACTCGCCGTGTGGGACCGGACGTTCGCGGTCAATCTGCGCGGCCACATGCTCGTCACGCGGTACGCCGTTCCCGAACTCCTGGCCCGGGGCGGCGGCGCGATCGTCTACACCTCGTCCATCGCGGCCTTCACCGGCGAGGCCGCACGCCCCGCCTACTCGGCGACCAAGGCGGGCATCAACGCCCTCGCCCGCCATGTCGCCTCCCGCTGGGGCCGCGAGGGCATCCGCGCCAACGCCGTCGCGCCGGGCCTGATCCTGACCCAGGCGATCCAGGAGGGCGCGGCGCCCGACCTGTTGGAGGCGCTGCTCGCCCGCACCCGCAGCACCCGCCACGGCCATGCCGACGACGTCGCCGGCATGGTGGCCCACCTCATGTCCGCCGCGGGGGGCTGGATCAACGGCCAGGTCATCAACGTCGACGGCGGCACCGTCATGCGCTGAGCGCGCGGCAGCGGTCGCCCGCCCTGGTCAACGTGTCAGGTACCACACCGTCAACGGGAGGACGGGCAGCACGAGACCGGCCACGATCCACCCCTGGCGACTCTTGCGTGTCCGCTCGTCGTACGAGGCCAGGTCACCGACGAACAACCAGTCGGCGGGCGAGCGGTCGCTCCGGGAGAGCACGGGCACCTCCGCTCCGACCTCCGGCGGAAACGTCCACGGCCGCGCCTTCGACGTGATCTCCACAGGCTCACCGGTCTCGGGGACGAACCTGACCGTGGGCCGGTACACCTCGTGGGAGCCGCCGTCGTCGGAGTACGACTTGTCCTCGTACCCCGTCACCACACCGGACGTGCACGTCAGCCGCGCCCTGACGGCCTGGTGATACGAGCGCAGCAGCAGAGGAACGACTCCGGGTACGACCACCAGCCACAGGACGAGAGCCAGGACGCCGGTCGAGCTCAACTCGGCGCTCCCTTCCGACGAGTTCCTTCGCGTAATGACCATGGCAGTCTGCCAGTTGCCCGGCCGAGGTGTCAGTAGTGGAACCACGCGTTGATCGCTCCACACCAGCGCAGGAGCTACTCTTCGGGCGCCCGGAAACGCAGCAGCGCCTCCTGCGCGAACGACGCGACGAGCGACCCCCGCGCGGTCAGCACATCGCCCCGGCCGTAGCAGCGGCCGTGGGCGAGAAGCGGGCTCCGGTGGCGCAGGAGAAGCCAGTCGTCCGTGGTGAAAGGGCGGTGGAACCACACCGTGTGCGCGGTGACGGCGGAGGTGAACGCCGTTCCCGAATCGTGCTGGGTGACCCCCTCCAGCGGGCGGAGCGCCGTACCGATCAGACTCAGATCGCTCGCGTACGCCGTCAACGCCGGGGCCAGCTCCGGGGCGACGGTCGGCGTGCGCATCCACAGGTCGTACTCGGGCGGCTCCGACTTCGGCGAGTCCACGTCGACCGTGGCCCGGGTGTCCCAGGGAAGCAGCGACAGGTCCACGTTGCGCTCCGCCCCCGGCACCGGGGGCATCGGGAACCCGATCTGCTGGTCGGGGCCGTCCTCGTGGGAGTGCAGCGATACGGCGGCTACGGCCGCGACGCCCTGTGTCTGCCGCGCCACGACCGTCAACGTGGCGAAGGAGCCGCCCTCGTGATGACGCGTCACTTCGTACCGCACCGGTTCCTGCGGGCGCCCCGCGCGCGCGAACTGCACGTGAAGGCTCTTAACTGCTTTCTCCGGGCAGGCCAGTTGGGCGGCGCGCACGCTCTGGGCGAGCAACTGCCCGCCGAAGATGCGGTGGTAGCCGAGTCGTTGGTTGCGGCCCTCGAACACGGAGCCGGGCCGGGGGTCGAGGTCCAGGCAGGAGAGCAGGTCGCTCCAGAGATCGGTCACTGATGTCACTCCTCGGTCGATCACAGGTGGACGAGCCGTGGCGCGGACCCGCCGGCCCGCAGCAGTGCCCCCGCCTCGCGCGTCAACTCCCGTGCGCTGCCGAGCAGTCCGTCCAGCACCATGGCCCGCCGCACGTGCCGGTGCAGATCGTGCTCGGCGGTGAAGCCGATCCCGCCGAGGACCTGCTGGCAGTGCCGGGCCGCCGTCAGAGCCGCCTTTCCGGCCGCCGCCTTGGCCAGCAGCGCGCCCAGCCCGTCCTCGGCGGCCACCAGCGTGGCCTCGGCACCGTCCAGCGTCACGAGGGTCTCGGCGAGCCGGTGCCGCACGGCCTGGAAGGAGGCGAGCGGGCGGCCGAACTGTACGCGGTCCACGGCGTGTTGGCGGGCCAGCGTGAGCATGGCGCGACCGGTTCCGAGCAGCCACCAGCCGAGCGCGACACGGCCGGCCGCGAGTGGTACCGGGGTTCCGGCGGGCACGGTGTGCAGGGGGAGTTCGGCGTCCAGGGTCGTCCCGGCGGCAGCGTCGTCGCGCTCCCAGACGACCCACGAACCACCCGTGAACGGCAACGGCAGCGTCCCGCCGGCCGGACGGCCCGCCGCGCTCAGCAGGACGTCGTTCAGGAGCGGTGCGTGGGCACCCGTCTCGCCCAGCAGACGGAAGGCGATCGGGACGGCGATGTCCGGTTGATCCGCGAGGAGTTCGGCCCAGCCGAGGTCGGCCAGGGCGGCGTCCAGCGCCTGTCCCGACGCCGCTGTCATCGTCTTTTGGAGCGTCTCGGCGAGCAGATGCCGTTCGGCGGCGTCCACGGCTACTCCCTCCCCAGGTCGAGCAGTCTGCGCGCGATGATGTTCCGCTGGATCTCGGCCGTGCCGCCGTAGATCGTCGCGGCCCGCGCGTAGAGGTACTCGGAGCGCCACGGCGTGTCCGTCAACTCCACTACGCCGGGCAGGAGATCGCGCACGGTCTCGAAGAGGTGTTGCTCGGCGGTGGCCAGCAGCACCTTGTCGACCGACGTCTCCGGGCCCAGCCGCTCACCCGCGGCCAGGCGTCGCTGTGTGCCGTGGGAGCGGCAGCGGACGGTGTGCAACGCCAGGTAGGCGGCGCCGAGTTCGGCGTCGTCCGGGACGCTCGTCTCGGCCAGCAGACGGTCAAGTCGCGTGTAGAGATGGGCGATCCGGTGCCAGAAGCAGGTGGACCGCTCGTGCGGGAGCAGGTCCATCGCCAGGCGCCAGCCGTCGCCGGGGCGGCCCAGTATCCGGTCGGCGGGCACGATCACGTCGTCGAAGAACACCTCGGCGAACTCGTCCACGCCGTGCATCGTGCGCAGCGGCCGGACGGTGATGCCGGGGGTGTCCATGTCGACGAAGAACGCGGTGATCCCATCGTGGCCCGGCGCGGTGCGGGTCAACAGGACGCAGCGGGCGGCGAATTGGGCGAGGCTCGTCCACACCTTCTGCCCGCTGATCTGCCAGTGGTCGCCGCGCGGAACGGCCCGCGTGGTGAGGGAGGCGAGGTCGCTGCCGGAGCCGGGCTCGGAGAAGCCCTGGCACCACTGCTCACGGCCGCTGAGCAGCCGCGGGACCATCTCGGCGGCGAGCGCCGCAGGGGCGTACGAGATCATCGTCGGGGCGAGGACCTCGATCATCGAGTAGATCCCCGGCTCGGCCAACTCCCTCGTGGCGACCTCCTCACCGAGCACCGCCCTCAGCACCGCGGGCCCGCCGAGCCCCCTCACCTCGGCGGGCCAGCCGTACCGCATCCAGTCCGCGTCGAACAACGCCCGGCGCACCCGGGCCAGTTGAGCGACCTGGGCGTCCAGGGAGTGGTCGGAGCCGGGGGACAGGTCGTGCTCGTCCAGCCAGGCGCGCAGGCCCGAGCGGAAGTCGGCGACGTTCATGTTTCCCGGCACTGAGGCGACGCTCATGTACCCGGGCGCTGATAGGCGTGCGGGCGGCCCGAGTCGTGGACTCCGCTGCGGCGGATGAACGTCATCGCCCGCGTGCGCAGCCGCCACCCCTCGTCCGTGCGGACATAGGTGTCGTTGTAGTAGCCGATCCGCAGGTCGTGTGTGGCGTGGTCGACGAAGCAGAGCGGCTGCGTGCCGGTCGCCGTGTCGCCGGACAGGTCGACGGCCGGCGTACCCGTGAGGAACAGCCCCTTGGGTGCGGCGGCCACGAGCGCAGGGAACTCGTCGAGGCCGTAGGAGTCCCCGAAGGCGCTGTACGTGCCGTCGGGAGTGAAGACGCCCAGCACCCCGTCCAGGTCACCGCGGGTGATGCACACCGCGTAGCGGGCGAGGAGCTGCTGGATCTCCGTCAGGTCGTCGGTCGGACCAGGAGGAGGAGCCGGAACGGGCAAGGAGGACAAGGACTTTCCACCCTTCACCATGAGTGAGAATGGCATTCTCTCAGATGAGTGGCAGATTTCCATGGTGGGTGAGGCGACGTCAACAGTCTCTGTCTGAATGGTTGATTCTCCGTAGATGAGAAGCTAGTTTCCAGCGATGGAGAGGGGAGATCCGACGCGATGGACCAGTTCCTCACCTTCGGGATCGTCGGCCTGAGCACGGCCGCGATCTATGCCGTCATCGGCAGTGGGCTCGTGCTCACCTACACCACCACCGGCGTGTTCAACTTCGCGCACGGCGCGGCCGGCATGCTGTCCGCGTTCATGTACTGGCAGCTGACCGTCGGCTGGGGCTGGCCCGTTCCGGTCGCCCTGGTCGTGGTGCTGCTCGTGCTCGCCCCGGGCTTCGGACTGCTCGTGGAGCGGTTCGTGCTGCGACCCGTCCAGGCCCTCGGCGAAGCCGAACGGCTGGTGATGACGGTCGCGCTGCTCAGCGGGCTCATCGCGGCCGCGCGCTGGATCTGGGACCCGAACGTGGCGCGGCCCCTGCCGATGTTCTTCGCCGCCCGCAAACCCATCCACCTCGGCCCGGCCGTCATCACCTGGCACCAGGCCATCACCATGGCGGTGGCCGTCGCCGTCGCCGTCGGCCTGCGCGTCCTGCTCTACCGGACCCGCGCCGGAGCCGAGATGCGCGCGGCCGTCGACGACCGGGCACTCGTCGGCCTCACCGGCGCCGACCCGGTCCGCGCGGGCCGGGTCTCCTGGATCCTCGGCACCCAACTCGCCGCGATCGGCGGCATCTTGATCGCCCCGACGGTCACCCTCGACGCCGCCCAGCTCTCCCTGCTGATCGTCAGCGCGTACACCGCGGCCGTCTTCGGCCGGCTCCGCAGTCTGCCGCTCACCTTCCTCGGCGCCGTCGTCGTCGGCTGCATGGAGAGCTACCTGACCGGCTACCTCCCGCAGAACGATTACCTTCCCGGACTACGGCTCGCCGCCCCCGCCCTGCTGCTCCTCCTCGCCCTGCTGGTCTTCCCGCACCGACGCCTGCGCGGCCGCGAACGACGGCTGGCCCGCGTGCCGCTGCCGAGCGCGCGCGGCACCCTCGTGTTCGCCGCGGTCGTCGTCGCCTTCGGCGCGGTACTGGCCTCCCTGCTCGGAGAAGCCGACCTGATCACCTACGGAGCGATCTTCTCGCTGGGCGTAGTGGCTCTCTCGTACGTCCCGCTCGCCGGATACGCCGGACAGGTCTCCCTGTGCCAGCTCAGCATGGCCGGCATCGGAGCCGTCGTCTGGGGACACCTCGGCGCGCACGGCCAACTGTGGGCACTCGGGGCCGCGATCCTCGTCTCGGCGGCGGCCGGAGCACTGGTCGCACTGCCCGCACTGCGACTCTCCGGCGTGTATCTCGCCCTGGGGACGGCCGCGTTCGCCGTGATCCTCGACCGCTGGATCTTCACCATCCCGGCGTTCCACGTCTTCGGCCTGCGGATCGCCCTGTTCGACCAGGGCTCGGTCGACGTCTCCGGACCCCACCTCCTCGGCCTACGGCTCGACAGCGGGCGGGAGTTGATGGTGTTCGCCGCCGTCTGTCTCGCTCTCGCCTCGATCGGCGTGGCGGCCCTGCGCCGCAGCCGCTTCGGCCGACGGCTGATCGCCCTGCGCGACAGCGAGGCCGCCTACGCGACCCTCGGCGGCAACCTGCTGGTCGCCAAGGTCGCCGTGTTCGCCCTCGCCTCCGGCATCGCCGGACTCGGCGGAGCACTGTACGGAATGCAGCAACGCACCGTCACCGCCGACCAGTTCAGCCTCATCGCAGGACTGCCCATCTTCCTCGTCGCCGTGGTCGGCGGACTCGGCGCGGTCGGCAACGGCCTCTTCGCCGGCACCGCCTTCGCCGGCCCGACGAACGCCCTGATCGCCATCGCCCCCGGCACCGCGAACCTGGTCGCCCTGCTCCCCGGCCTGGCCGGCGTCGGACTCGGCCACAACCCCGACGGCATCGTCCCCCGCTTCCGCCGCCAGTGGGAGCCCCTGGGCCGCGACCGCCTCGCCCTGTCCACCCTGCTCTGTGCCCTCGCCCTGGCCTGGGCCCTGCGCTTCACCGAGGTCATCAACGACTGGACGTACTACGGCGGTTCACTCGTCCTCGCCGTCGCGCTCCGCATCTGGGCCAGCGCCCGGCAGACCACTCCGGCCGAACCGGAGATCCCCGTCGAGTGGTGGGGCCTACGGCGTGACTGGCGCCCCGAGGACGAGGAGGTGCTGGCCCGTGGCGTCGCTGCAGGTTAGTGGAGTGACCGTCTCCTTCGGCGGGAACCGCGCTCTCGACGGGGTCGCCCTGACCGCCGAGGCGGGCCGGGTCACCGGACTCATCGGACCCAACGGGGCAGGCAAAAGTACTCTGTTCGACGTCGCCTCCGGACTGCGCAGACCCTCCTCCGGGCAGGTCCGGCTGGACGGCCGGGACGTCACCCGCGCCCGGCCCTCCGCACGCGCCCGGCACGGACTCGCCCGCACCTTCCAGCGCCTGGAACTGTTCGGCCGGCTCAGCGTGCGCGACAACCTCCTCGTCGCCGCCGAACTCGGCCCCGAACGCCGCCGCGCCGACCAGGTCGTCACCGAGATCCTGCACCGGCTCGGACTCGCCGACATCGCCGACACCTCACCCGACGCCCTCCCCACCGGAGTCGGCCGTCTCGTCGAGGTGGGAAGGGCGCTCGCGATCCGACCGAAGGTGCTTCTCCTCGACGAACCCGCCGCAGGACAGGACGCGGAGGAGACCGAACGCTTCGCGGAACTCCTGCGCGCCCTCGCCGACGACGGAACCGCCGTCGTCCTCGTCGAACACGACATGAGCCTCGTGATGGCCGTCTGCGACGAGGTGTACGTCCTCGACCTCGGCAAGATCATCGCCGTCGGCCCGCCCGAGGTGATCCGCAGCGACGAAACGGTTCTCGCCGCCTACCTGGGGGACGCGTGAGCGCACTTCTCGAACTGCGCGGCATCCGCGCCGCCCACGAACGCATCACCGTCCTGCACGGCGTCGACCTCGACGTCGCCGCCGGACAGGTGGTGGCGCTGCTCGGACCGAACGGCGCCGGAAAGACCACCACCCTGCGCGTCGCCGCCGGAGTCCACCCCGCCGAGTCCGGCCAACTCGTCCTCGGCGGACGGGACGTGACCGGCGCCGACCCCCGCGACCTGGCCCGCGCCGGAGTCTGCCTCATCCCCGAAGGACGAGGCGTCTTCCCGAACCTGTCCGTCCGCGACAACCTCCTCATGATGACCTTCACCGGCCGCAGCCGCGAGGAGATCGAGGAGATCGCGTTCGCCCGCTTCCCCGTCCTCGCCCAGCGCGCCGGACAGGCCGCGGGCACCCTTTCCGGCGGCGAACAGCAGATGCTCGCCCTCGCCCGCGGCCTCGCCACCGACCCCGCCGTACTGCTGCTCGACGAACTCTCCATGGGGCTCGCCCCGTTGGTCGTCGGCCGGCTCTACGAACAGGTCGGCGAGATCGCCCGGCAGGGCGTCGCCGTGCTCGTCGTCGAGCAGTTCGCCGCCGCCGTCCTCGACATCTGCGACCACGCCGCCGTCCTCGTACGCGGCCGGGTCGAACGGCAGGGCCACCCCGACGGCGACCTGCGCGCCGAACTGTCCGCTCTCTACCTGGGGAGTTCCACATGACGTCCACCGAGACGCGAGCGGACCGCTTCGTCCGCGAACTCACCGTCCTGAAAATCCCCGACCCGGCCGCTGGAAGGGCCGCTCTCTGGCTGCGCGCCGGCGCCGCGCTGATGACGATCGGCGTCGTCCTCGGCGTGAGCGCCTACTTCATCTCGCACAACACCAGCGATCCGCTGGTGCAGAACGACGCTCTCACCCTCGGCCTCGCCGCGGTCGCCGGGAGCGTCGTCGGCTCCGCGCTCTTCCTGCGGTACTCGCTCACCGGCTTCCTGCGGTACTGGATGGCCCGTCAGTCCTACGACGTGGAACTCCTCGCCGACCGCCTGCTCGAAAGGGAACTCCGCCATGACCCCACCGGCACCGACGCCGCGCCCCGGTGACCAACTCGCCAGCACCGTCTGCGGCACCCGCGTGGTCGTCATCCGCGCACCCGGCGCCGCCCAGCCGCAGCCCCAACTGACCTGCGGCGGCAGCCCGTTGGTCCCCGCGGCCGACGCACCCCCGGCGAAGCCCGGACCGGCCGGCACCACCACCCTCATCGGCAAGCGGTACGTCGACACCACCGGGACGCTCGAACTCCTCTGCACCGCCTCCGGCGCCGGCGAACTCACCTGCGACGGCGCCCCCATGACCCTGAAGGCGGCCAAGCCGCTGCCCGCCTCCGACTGACCGACCCACCCCCGTAAGGAGCCGTCATGGACCGCGACGACCTCATCCTCATCAGCGTCGACGACCACATCATCGAACCCCCCGACATGTTCGTGAACCACCTCCCCGAGCGCTACAAGAAAGACGCGCCCCAACTGGTGCACCGGGACGACGGAACCGACGTGTGGCAGTTCGGCGGCGCGACCATCACCAACTCGGCGCTCAACGCGGTGGCCGGCCGGCCCAAGGAGGAGTACGGCGTCGAACCGCAGGGCCTCGACGAGATCCGCCCCGGCTGTTACGACGTGCACGAGCGCATCAAGGACATGAACGCGGGCGGCATCCTCGCCCAGATGAACTTCCCGTCCTTCCCCGGCTTCTCGGCCCGCCTGTTCGCCACCAAGGACGTGGACTTCTCCCTCGCGCTCGTCCGGGCCTACAACGACTGGCACATCGACGAGTGGTGCGCCGCCTACCCGGGACGCTTCATCCCGATGGCGCTGCCCGCCATCTGGGACGCGGAGCTGTGCGCGGCGGAGGTCCGCCGGGTCGCCGAGAAGGGCGTTCACTCGCTCACCTTCACCGAGAACCCCGCCGTCCTCGGCTACCCGAGCTTCCACGACCCGTACTGGAACCCGCTGTGGCGCGCGCTGTCCGACACGGACACCGTCATGTCGGTGCACATCGGCTCCTCCGGCAGGCTCGCCGTCCCGGCCGCCGACTCGCCGCCCGACGTGATGATCACGCTCCAGCCGATGAACATCGTCTCCGCTGCCGCCGACCTGCTCTGGTCGCCCCCGATCAAGCAGTTCCCGAATCTGAAAATCGCCCTCTCGGAAGGCGGAACGGGCTGGATCCCGTACTTCCTGGAGCGTCTCGACCGCACCTTCGAGATGCACTCGACCTGGACCCTCCAGGACTTCGGCGGCAAGCTGCCCTCCGAGGTGTTCCGGGAGCACTTCCTGACCTGCTTCATCACCGACAAGCTGGGCGTACGGCTGCGCCACGACATCGGCATCGACAACATCTGCTGGGAGGGCGACTACCCGCACAGCGACTCCCTGTGGCCGGACGCCCCCGAGCAGCTGCACGACGTGCTCTCGAGCTGCGACGTCCCCGACGACGAGGCCCGGAAGATCACCTACGAGAACGCGATGCGCTGGTACTCCTTCGACCCCTTCGCGCACATCCCGCGCGAGCAGGCCACCGTGGGCGCACTGCGCAAGGCCGCCGAGGGTCACGACGTCAGCACCCGTTCCCGCAGCCACCAACTCATCGAGCCCGCCGAGAAGTTGGAGGCCTTCCGCTCCAAGGCCCGGGCGGCCGTGGCGGCGGCGGCCCGATGAGCGACCTGGTCCTGACGGAGCGGACCGGCGCCGTCCTCGTGGCGACCCTGAACCGTCCGGAGGCCCGAAACGCCCTGAACCCGGAGCTGATTGACGAACTGTCAGCCGTGCTCCGGGAGGCGGACACCGACCCGGCGGTCCGTGCGATCGTCCTCACGGGCGCCGGAACGGTCTTCTGCGCCGGCATGGACCTCAAGGCGTTCGCGAAGGGCGGCGGCAGGTTCGACGGTCTGGTGTGGTTCTTCCGCGAGGGCATCACCACACCGGTGATCGCGGCCCTCAACGGTTCGGCACTTGCCGGCGGCTTCGAACTCGCCCTGGCCTGCGATCTGGTGGTCGCCGCCGAGGACGCCAAACTGGGGATCGCGGAGGTGAAGCGCGGGCTGTTCGCGGCGGGAGGCGGTACGACCCTCGCCGACCGGGTGCCGCTGGCCGTGGCCCTGGAGATGGGGCTGACCGGCGACCTCGTCACCGCGGCGGACGCGAAGCAGTTCGGTCTGGTCAACCGCGCGGTCCCGGTGGGGGAGGTACGGGATACGGCACTGGCCCTGGCCGGGCGCATCGCCGAGAACGGTCCTCTCGGCGTCGCGATGACCAAGAAGCTGATGCGCGAACACCGTTGGGCCGAACCCGCGGAGGTCGAGTCGGTGTTCAGGAGCGCCGACGCGGTGGAGGGGGCACGGGCCTTCGCCGAACGCCGTAGCCCGGTGTGGACGGGGAAGTGACGGAACTCCGGTGTCCCCGAGGCAGAGGGATGGTCTCGGGGGTACTGGAGTGAAGCTCCCAGTGGCTTAGTGCCGGAAGGCTTGCTGAGGATCCGCAGAAACGTCGTCCGCGTCACTGATCTCGTCCACGAGCCCCCAGCGCAGCGCCTCCTCGACGCTCAACTCGGCTCCGGACAGGGCGAGATACGCCGTGCGCTCCCGACCGACCCGAACGGGAATGCTCGCCGTACCGCCCGCGCCCGGAATCAGCCCCATCCCGATCTCCGGCAACCGGATCACCGTGTCCGGAGCGGCGACGACACGCCCCGCGAAGGCCGCGAGCTCGATCCCCGCGCCGACACACGCACCGTGCAGATGCGCGGTCACGCGGGGACCGCAACGGTTCAGTAGCGCGCCCGGGCTGCGGTGAACGCGCACCAGGTGAGCTTGCGCCGGGTCACGTGACGTACCGAACTCGGCGAGGTCGCCGCCGCTGCAGAAGGCCGGACCGCTGCCGTACAGATCGACTCGACTGATTGACGGGTCGGCCACGGCGACCTGGAGCGCCTCGCACAGCGCGTCCCGCGTCGCCGCGTCGAACGCGTTGCGCACCCAGGGCCGGTCCAGCGTGATGGACAGCCGGGAACCGTCACGGTCGAGCTGTACGGGAGTCTCGGCGGGGCGGGGGGTGCGCCGGGGAGCGGCGGCCAGCCAGGACCGGAAGTCCACTCCGCCCTGAAGCGTCGAGTACGCGAGGGATTCGAGAACCAGCCTGTCGGGGATCGAGAGCCCGCTGCCCATCCGCAGCACCTGCACCAGCGCGACGGACGCGGCGGGCCGACTCTCGACGACGTGCCCCAGCTTGCGGGCTGTCGCATGCGGATCCACGCACCCCACCCACGGCCTGGGCGGATCGGGGACACCGGTGAGCAGGATGTCGCATCCCTCGACCGCAACTCGTGGTTCCGCTGCCACACCGATCACGACACGGTCCCGGTCACGAGCCTCCGTTTCATATGCGGGGGTGTGGCTCTCGGGGGAGTGGTCGAGGTCGACGATCACGAAGGTCGACTCCACAGTGATCTCCCTCCAGGTGTGGACCGGAGTGTAATTTGAGATCACCTTGGGAGAGAAGGGGGTTCGACTCATGGAGAATCACGTTCTCCGTGCCTGGATGGACTCCATCGAGCCGTTCCTGGCCCCCCTCGCCGATGTGGCCCGTTCCTTCACGGACCTGACGGGTGTGCCGGTCGACCTGCCGACCGCTCTCTTCCTACGGGCCCAACTGGCAGGCCTGGAACGCCCGGGCAGGACATCCGCCAACGGCTCCTGCCACCTTCTCAGAACCGCCGATGGCTGGGCCGCCTTGAACCTGGCCCGTCCCGACGACCTGGCCGCCGTACCGGCACTACTGGGTCTTCTTGGCTCACCGGATGAGCCCGGGGGCCTGCCGACTGCTGTACGACGGGTCACGGCGGCCGAGGTGGTCCGGGGCGCGGAGCTGCTCGGCATCGCCGCCGCGGTACCGGGATCGGCTCAGGGTGCGCGGCCTGCGGTTCATGCCGAGCGGTGGGGTGAAGGGAGTACCCCCCGTGCGATGGCGGAGATACGGATCGTCGACTTCTCCGCGCTCTGGGCGGGACCGCTGTGCGCACGGCTGCTGGGGCTGGCAGGCGCGCGGGTCGTGAAGGTGGAGAGTGCGACGCGACCCGACGGCGCGCGCTTCGGGACGCCCGCCTTCTATCGCTGGCTGCACGACGGGCACGACAACCTGGTCGTCGATTTCGCCCCCGGTGCGCTGGATGAGATCGTCGCCGAGGCCGACGTCGTCATCGAGGCGTCACGGCCACGCGCGCTGCGCCGACTCGGCCTCCGCGCCGAGGAGTTCCTCGCAGCCAGGCCCGGTCGGGTGTGGGTCGGCATCACCGGATACGGACGCGAGAACGACCGTATCGCCTTCGGAGACGACGCTTCCGTGGCCGGCGGGCTGACCGGTGTCGACGCGAACGGCGACCCCGTGTTCCTGGGCGACGCGCTCGCCGATCCCGTGACCGGTGTGTTCGCCGCCCAGGCCGCGGCCCGTTCCCTCGCCGCGGGAGGCGGAGAACTGCTCTGCGTTTCCATGGCGGCCTGTGCCGCGACACTCGCGGACGTACGAAACCGGGTCCAACCGCCGTGTTGATCAGGAACGTTGAGGTCGAGGGCCACGAGGTGGTGGTGGATGTACGGATCGACGGTGGGCGGATCACCGAGATCGGGTCCGGGCTGAGGGGCGCGGTCGACGTGGACGGCCGGGGCGGTGCGTTGCTGCCGGGCCTGCACGACCACCACGTACACCTCGCGGCGCTGGCCGCCGACGCGGTCTCCGTGCGTGTCGGGCCGGCGGACGTGCGGGACCGAACGGCGTTTGCGGAGGCCTTGGTTGGTGGGCCAGCGGGGGAGTGGGTGCGGGCGGTCGGCTATCACGAGAGTGTCGCGGGGGAGTTGGACCGGTGGGTGCTGGACGCGCTCGCGCCGGATCGGCCGGTGCGGGTGCAGCATCGCACCGGTGCGCTGTGGGTGTGGAACAGCGCCGCGCTCCGGGCGGTCGGGCTGGACGGCGACGGGCTGTTCTGGCGCGAGGACGAGCGGTTGCGCGGGTTCGTGCCGCCCGTGCGGCTGGATCTGGAGGGGGTCGGGCGGCGGGCCGCGGCGCTCGGCGTCACGGGGTTCACCAACGCCGACCCGCACCCCGCGAGCGGGCTCACCCAGATGCTGTCGGTCCTCCCGCAACGGCTCCTGGTGATGGGCGTCGACGAGCCCGTGAAGCTGATGCTCGACGATCCGACACTCCCCACTCCCGCCCAACTCGCCCGCACCATAGGGGAGATCAGGCCCCGTCCGGTCGCCGTGCACTGTGTGACCCGGGTGCAGTTGCTGGTGACGCTGCTCGCCCTGGACGAGGCGGGACCGGCCGACGGCGACCGGATCGAGCACGGGTCGGTGATCCCGGCCGAGACGATTCCCCGGCTACGGCGGCTCGGCGTGACGGTCGTGACCCAGCCCCACTTCCCGGTCGAGCGGGGCGACGCGTACGCCACCGACGTGGACGCCGACGACCACCCGCACCTCTACCGCTGCCGGACCCTGATCGAGGCGGGCGTGCCGCTCGCAGCCGGCACCGACGCGCCGTACGGCACCTCGGACCCCTGGGCGGTCATGCGGGCCGCGACCGAGCGGGACGACACGGAACGACTCCAACCCCGGGCGGCCCTGCTGCTGTTCACCGGTGAGCCCCAACACCCTGCGAGGGCACGTCGGTTGACGGTCGGCGCGGATGCCGACCTGTGCCTGCTCCACGTGCCGTTGCGCGAGGCCCTCCGCACGCTGTCCGCGGAGCTGGTCCGTGCCGCCTATGTGGCCGGCCGGCGCATCGACGCCCTGTGACCTACACGCTGTATCCGCCGTCAACTCCCAATGCCTGCCCGGTGATGAACCCGGCCCGGTCCGAGGCGAGGAAGGCGACCGCCTCCGCGATGTCCGTCGCATCGCCGAAGCGGCGCATGGGGATGTTGCGGCGGGTGACGGCGAGCGCGGCCTCGTCCAGTTCGCCGGAGCTGATCAGGCGGCCGGCGATACCGTCGTTGAGCATGCCGGGTGCCACGCAGTTCACGCGGACGCCGTAGCGGCCCTCCTCGGCGGCGAGCGCCCGGGCGACCGCCTCCACGGCGCCCTTCGCACCCGACGAGAGTCCGTCCCGTACCGGGAAGCGGCGGGTGGCGACGGTCGTCACGGCGACGATGTTGCCCCGGCTCTCGCGCAGCAACGGCAGCGCTGGATGCACCAGGTTGAAGAACGCCACGGCGTCGCCTTCGAGTTGGGCGCGGTACTCGCCCGGCGTCACCTTGCTCAGGTGCCGCATCGGTACGTGCGGGCCCGCCGCGTACACGAGAGTGTGGATGCCACCCGCTGTCTCCGACACGGCCTCGGCTGTGGCGGACTCGTCGGTCAAGTCCACTCGGATAGAACGGATTTGACGGCCCAGCTTCGTGACCTCGGCGGCCACCACGTCGGCCGCCTCCTGGTTGGCGCGGTAGGTGAAGACGATGTCGCTGCCGCGCTCGGCGAGGAGCCGGACGATCGCCGCCCCGATTCCGCCCGAGCCGCCCGCCACGAACGCGACACCTGGTCTGCTGGAGAAGTCCGGCACCGTAACCGCCTCACAATCCGAGGGACTTGGCGATGATGACCTTCATGACCTCGCTGGTCCCGGCGTAGATGCGGGTGATGCGTGCGTCCGCGTAGAGCCGGGCGATGGGGTATTCCAGCATGTAGCCGTAGCCGCCGAACAGTTGCAGGCAGCGGTCGACCGCGCGGGCCTGCATCTCGGTGCAGAACAGCTTGACCTTGGCGGCGTCGGGTCCGCTCAGTTCGCCCGCGACGAGTTCGAGTACCGCGCGGTCCAGCATCGCCTGCGCGGCCTCGATCTCGGCTGCCACGGCGGCGAGTTCGAACTTGGTGTTCTGGAAGGAGGCGACCGTCTTTCCGAACGCCTTGCGCTCCTTGACGTACGCGATCGTCGTGTCCAGCGCCGCTCGTGCCTGTGCGACCGAGCCGACCGCCACGGTCATCCGCTCCTGCGGCAGGTTGTTGCCGAGGTAGCCGAACGCGGCGCCCTCCTCGCCGAGTCGATTGGCGACCGGTACCCGTACGTCGTCGAAGGCCAACTCCACCGTGTCCTGCACCTTGATGCCCATCTTGTGCAGCACCCGGCCGCGCGTGAAGCCGGGCATGCCGTCCTCGACGACCAGCAGGGTGAGCCCGGCACGCCGGTTGTCGGGGTCGGTCGACGTACGGGCCACGACGATCACCAGGTCGGCGAGGAGGCCACCCGTGATGAACGTCTTCGCGCCGTTGAGAACGTACGAATCCCCGTCGCGCATCGCGGTCGTACGGATCCCGGCGAGATCGGAGCCGGTGCCGGGTTCAGTCATCGCGATGGCCGTCAGCAGCGTCCCGGACGCCAGGCCGGGGAACCAGCGCTCACGCTGATCGGGGTCGGCGTAGGTGAGGAAGTACGGGAGCACGACGTCGAGTTGGGTGCGTACGGTGCCCAACGTCACCAGGGCGCGAGCGGATTCCTCCTGGAGGACGACGTTGTAGCGGTAGTCGGCGAGGCCCGCTCCGCCGTACTCCTCGGGGACGGCCGTGCCCAACAGGCCGAGCGAGCCCAGCTGTTCGAAGAGCGCGCGGGGGAGTCGGCCGGCCTCCTCCCATTCGGCGTAGTGGGGGACCACCTCCTTGGCGATGAAGTCCCGCGCGAGGCGGCGGAACGCCTCGTGGTCGTCGGTGAAGACGTCTCGGCGCACAACATCCCCTGTCAGGAGGCGAGTTCGACGACGGTGGCGTTGGCGGTGCCGCCGCCTTCGCACATGGTCTGCAGGCCGTAGCGGATCCCGTGGTCCCGCATGTGGTGGATCATGCGGGTCATCAGGACGGCGCCCGACGCGCCGAGCGGATGACCGAGCGCGATGGCGCCGCCGAGCGGGTTGAGCAGGGCCGGGTCCGCGCCGGTCTCGGCCAGCCAGGCGAGCGGGATCGGCGCGAAGGCCTCGTTGACCTCGAAGACGCCCACCTCGGAGAGCCCCACTCCCGCCTTGCGGAGCACCTTCTCGGTCGCCGGGATCGGACCGGTCAGCATGAGGACCGGGTCGGAACCGGTGACCACGCCCGCGCGGTAGCGGACGATAGGTGTCAGCCCCAACTCGCGTGCTTTTTCAGGGGTGGTGACCAGCAGCGCGGCGGCCCCGTCGGAGATCTGCGAGGAGTTGCCCGCGTGGATCACCCCGTCCTCCTGGAAGGACGGCTTCAGCCTCGCGAGAGTGTCGACGCCGGTACCGCGCCGTATGCCCTCGTCCGCGGTCACCGTGTTCGCACCGTCGGCCACCGGCACGATCTGCGCGTCGAACGCCCCGCCGTCCTGCGCGGCCGCCGCCCGTTCGTGCGACAGCGCGGAGAACGCGTCGAGCGCACCCCGACCCAGTCCCCACTTCAGCGCGATCTTCTCGGCGGAGATGCCCTGGTTGAAGGAGAACCCCTCGTAACGGGCGAGGACTTGGGGGCCGTACGGCATTCCACCGGCGCGCGAGGCGCCGAGCGGTATCCGGCTCATCACCTCGACACCGCCCGCCACCACGACGTCCTGCTGGCCGGACATGACCGCCTGGGCGGCGAAGTCCAGCGCCTGCTGGCTCGACCCGCAGGCCCGGTTGACCGTGGTCCCCGGGATGGTCTCGGGCCAGCCCGCGGCCAGCACCGCGTAGCGGCCGATGTTGCTCGACTGGTCGCCCAACTGGCCGACGCAGCCCCAGACCACGTCGTCGACGACTTCGGGGTCAAGACCCGTGCGGTCGACAAGGGCCTGAAGGACGACGGCGGAGAGATCGGCCGCGTGCACATCGGCCAGCCCGCCGTTCCGTTTGCCGACCGCGGTGCGGACCGCCGCCACCACCACTGCCTCACGCATCACATGTCCTCCGTAGCTGTCGGCACGGCTGCTCCCGGCACCGCTGTACCTGGCACCGCCGTTGCCGGCACCGCCCAGCACCCCGTGTAGTGAGGCGGGCGCTTCTCCACGAAGGCGGCGTACGCCTCCGGGACGTCTGCCGTGGCGAAGTTCATGGCCTGCGCGCGTGCCTCGCCGGCAAGGGCCTCGCGCAGGGTGCGATCGGCGTTCTCGTTGAGGAGCGCCTTGTTCTGGGCGAGCGCGACCGGCGCTCCGGCCACCAGCCGGACGGCGAGGCCGTCCACGAAAACGTCGATCTTGTCGGCGTCCACGACCCACGTCACCAGGTTCAGCGCGTGGGCCTCCTCGGCGCTGATCGCCTCGGCCAGCAGCACGAGCCGCTTCGCCTGCTGCAACCCCACCAGCTTCGGCAACAGCCACGAGCCACCACAGTCCAGGGACAGGGCGCGGCGCGCGAAGATCTGCGAGAACGTGGAGGCCGGGGTGGCCACGACGAAGTCGCAGCCCAGGGCGAGATTCCAACCCGCCCCGACCGCAACGCCGTTCACCTTGGCGATGGTGGGGATCGGCAGCTCGTGCAGCAGCAGCGTGACCTCGCTCAAGGTCCGCATCCGGTACAGGGGATGCTCGGTGCTCACGCCGTTGCGGATGTCGGCCCCGGAACAGAACGCGCCATCGGCACCGGTCAGGACCAGCCCACGCACCGTACGATCGCTGCCCGCTGCGGAGAGTGCCTGTCTCAGGGCATCCCACAACTCGGCGTCGATCGCGTTCTTACGGTGGGGCCGGTTCAGGGTGAGTGTCCGAACGCCCTCGGCGTCGCTCGTGAGCAGGACCGGCTGCCCGGTCATCGCACCGCCCCCTGCGCCCGGAGAACGGCGATCTCCTCGTCCGCCAGCCCGAGTTCGGCGAGTACGGCGTCCGTGTGCTGGCCGAGAGCGGGAATCGCGCCCATCGGCGGGTCGTACCCGGCGATGACCGGAGGCGGCAGCAGCGCCGGGACGGGACCCGACGGGGTGTCGATCTCGCGCCACCGGTCGCGGGCCTGGAGATGGGGGTGGGCGATGACGTCGCTGGGCGTGTTGTAGCGGGAGTTGCCGATCCCGGCCGCGTCCGCGCGGTCCTGCACGTAGGCGAGGTCGTGCCGTGCGCACCAGGCGGAGATCTCCGGCTCCAGCACGGCACGCTGTTCCACCCGCCCCGCGTTGCTCGCGAAGCGCGGGTCGTCCGCCAGGTCCGGCCGGTCGATCAACTCCCGTGCCAGGCGCTGCCATTCACGGTCGTTCGTCGTGCCGAGGACCACGGTGTGGCCGTCGGCGGTGCGGTGGGCGCCGTACGGCGCGACGGCGGGGGAGCTCATGCCGAGCGGCTGTTGCTCGATCCCGGAATGGCGGGTGTAGGTGAGGGGATACCCCATCAGCTCCGTCATCGTGTCGAACAGACTCACCGCGACGGACGAGGCCGCAGGTCCCGGCCCCACTCCGCGTTCCCTGCCGCACAGCAGCGCGACAACCGACAGGGCCGCGTACAGGCCGCTGCACACGTCGGCCATCGGCGGTCCCGGCTTGGCGGGCGCTCCGGGGTGGCCGGTCACCGCGCAGGCGCCCGACTCGGCCTGTACGAGAAGGTCGTAGGCGCGCTTGTGGGAGAGGGGGCCGCCGGCGCCGTATCCGTCGATCTCGACGGCGATCAGTTCGGGGTGGCGTGTCTTCAAGTCGTCGGGGGAGATGCCGAGTTTGGCCGTGGTGCCGGGTGTGAGGTTGGAGACGAGGACGTCGGCGCGTTCCAGCAGCCGGTGCAGAATGCCCATGCCGCCGGGTGTCTTCACGTCCAGGGCCACCGACTCCTTGCCCCGGTTGACCCACACGAAGTGCGCCCCCAGGCCCTTGACCACGTCGTCGTAGTGGCGGGCGAAGTCGCCGCCCTTGGGGTTCTCCACCTTGATCACGCGGGCGCCGAAGTCGCCGAGCGTGCGGGTGCACATGGGAGCCGAGATCGCCTGCTCCAGCGCGACCACGGTGATTCCGGCCAGCGGCCCTGTTGTTGTCGTCATCTCAGATCGTCGCGTCTCGGGTGGCGGCCGTGAACTGTGCCCGGAGTTCGTCCTTCAGCACCTTCTGGCTCGCGTTGCGCGGGAGTTGGTCGACGAAACGGACATGCCGGGGGACCTTGAAGTTGGCCATGTGCTCGCGGGCCCAGGCGATGACCTCGGTCTCGGTCGGCGTCTGTGCCGGGGACGCGACCACGAAGGCGCAGCCGACCTCGCCGAGCCGTTCGTCGGGAACCCCGATCACGGCGACCTGCTGGACGTTCTCGCAGCCGAGAAGCAGCTTCTCTATCTCCGCCGGGTAGGCGTTGAAGCCGCCGACGATGTACATCTCCTTCTTGCGGTCGACGATGGCGAGATTGCCGTCGTCGTCGAGCCGCCCGACGTCCCCGGTGTGCAGCCAGCCCTCGGCGTCGATCGTCGCGGCGGTGGCGTCGGGGTCGTCCCAGTAACCGCGGGTGACGTTGTAGCCCCGGACGAGGATCTCGCCGTCGAGGCCGATCGGGACGTCGAGACCGTCGGCGGCGACGATCCGGACCTGGACACCGGGAATGGCGCTTCCGGTGGTGTGAGCGACCGTCTCCTCGGAGTCGCCGACGCGGGTCGTGGTCACCAGCGCCGTCGACTCGGTCAGGCCGTAGGCGCTCATCACGATGTCGAACGACAACTCCGTTTTCATGGCGCGGATCAGCGATTCCGGGATCGTCGTACCGCCCGTCATGGAGACCCGCAGCGACGACAGGTCGCGGGCGGCACGGTTCGGGTGGTTGACCAGGTCGTGGAAGATGGTCGGCGGCCCCAGGAGGATGCTCACACCCTCCCTCGCGATGATGTCCAGCGCGCGCCCGGCGTCGAACACGGGCATGGGAATCACGGTCACGCCGTGCATGAGGGAGGCCAGCCAGCCCGCCTTGTATCCGAAGCAGTGGAAGAACGGCGGGATCACGAGGAAGGTGTCGGAGGCTTCGAAGGTGTACTCCTTCGCCATCCACCCATAGGCACGCAGGGACTGGCCGTGGGTGAGCATCACGCCCTTCGGATGGCCGGTCGTGCCGGACGTGAACATCACGTCGGACACGTCGTCCGGCGCCAACCGGTCGATCGACTCATGGGCCGCCGCCGCGGAAACGCCTTCTCCCGCGCCGAGAAAGTCGTTCCAGGTCAGCTCGGCCGCGCCCTGCGGACCGAGAACGGACACCGTCTTGTGCAGGGCCGACAGGCCAGGATCGGCCTTCCGTAGTTCGCCGATGTAGTCGTTGCCCAGGAAGGGTGAGGCGAAGACGGCCGCCGCCTCCGACTTCCGCAGGATGTAGGAGATCTCCTGCGCCTTGAACCGCGTGTTGAGCGGAACCAGGATGGCTCCGGCGCCGTGGATGCCCAGCGCGGTGAAGATCCACTCCGCCGAGTTGGGGGCGCACAGCCCGACCCGGTCCCCCGGCTTTATGCCGAGCGCCATGGTGGCGCGGACCGAGTCGACCATCTGCTCCGCCAGCTCCCGGAACGTCCAGCGGCGGTCACCGTCGATGAGCGCCGTGGCGTCCCCGAAATGCCTGGCCGCCAGCCTGATGACGTTCGGGATGCTCAGGAATTCGTCGTCGTAGCGCATCAGTTGGCTCCAGGGCTAGCCGTTCGAGGGCAGGTGCAGGATCCGCTTGGCGATGATGTTCCGCTGGATCTGGGAGGTGCCGCCGTAGACGGAGGCCGCACGGGAGTAGAGGTAGTCGCCGAACAACTCGCCTCCTTCTCCGGCGAGTTCGGCCGGGAACACCTCGAGTGCCGTGTCGTAGAGCCGCTGTTCGGTCCTCGTCATCAGCAGTTTGTCCACGGACGACTCCGGGCCGGCGACCTGCCCGGCGAGACGTTCGGCGGTGCGGCGGCGGGCGTGCGCGACCAAGACCTCGTAGTCCACGACACACCGGCCGATCCGGGACAACAGCCCGTCGGGCAGGCGGCCTTGGTACTCGGCGGCGTGGCTCCGCAGCCGTTCGACGAGCAGGCCGTACTTCGAGATGTGCCCGGTGTCGAGGGCGTTGCGCTCGTACGACACCGTCGTCATCGCCAGCGCCCAGCCGACGCCCTCGGCGCCGACGCGTTCGGACTCCTCGATGCGGACGTCGTCCAGGAACAGCTCGCAGAACTCGTCGTCGCCGTTGGCCGCGCGCAGCGGTCGTACCGTCACGCCGGGCCGGTCCAGGGGCAGGACGAACGCCGAGATGGACTTGTGGGCCGGTGCCGAGCGGTCGGTGCGGGCCAGCAGCAGGCACAGGCCGGAGTACTGGGCGTAACTCGTCCAGAGCTTCTGTCCACGCGCCGTGTAGTGGCCGTCGTCGTGCCGCTCGGCGAAGGTGCTCATGCCCGCCAGGTCCGAACCGGCACCCGGCTCGCTGAAGCCCTGGCACCACACCTCGTCACCGGCCAACATCCTTGGCAGGAAGCCCAGTCGCTGCTCCGCCGAGCCGAACTCCAGCAGCGCGTGGGCGAGATAGCCGATCCGGGGGACACCCGGGGCCCGGCAGGCGCCCAGTTCGTCACTGATCGCCACCTGGTGCAGCGCGGTCAGGCCCCGGCCGCCGTAGCGTTCCGGGACGTCGAGGCCGACCCAGCCGCCCGAGTGCAGCAACCGGTGCCAGCGGCGCAGGAAGACCGGTACCGGTTCGCCCGACTCCCGCTCGGGGAGCGGGTGTTCGGCCAGCCAGGCACGGAACTCCCGCCGCAGCCGATCCAGATCGGCCGGGTCGCCGAAGTCCAGCGGGGCGTCGGTCATCGCGTCACCTCCGGCACGGCCAGCGCGGGGAGCAGATCGGCCGTCGTGGCGAGCAGCGTCGAGCCCAGCCGCACCTTGCGCAGATACAGGTGGGCGACGTGCTCCCACGTCTGGGCGATACCGCCGAAGACCTGCATCCCGGCGTAAACCGCCTCCAGCGCCGAGGAGTTGACCTCCACCTTGGCGACACGCGCCGCCGTCAGGGCCCGCTCCGGGGGTTCGTTGTCGAGACACCAGGCCGCGTAGCGCGTGACGCTGGCGCACGCCTCGACGAGGACCGTCGCGTCCGCGAGGAGATGCTGTACGGCCTGGAAGGAGCCGATCGGCTGTCCGTACTGGCGGCGGACGCGGGCGTATTCGACCGCCTGGTCCACGAACGAGCGCGCCGCGCCGACGAGTTCGGAGGCTACGACGACAAGTGCGTAGGCCTGCCAACGGAGTTGGCCTGGTGGGGCGAGACGGCCGACGGCCTCCACGGGGGCGTCGGACGGCACCGCACGCACCGAGCGCAGGAGGTCCGTGCTCGGCGCCGCCGGTCCCAACTCGACCCGGCTGACCGTCCCGTCGGCGGTGACACAGAGCGCGCTGTCGGCTCCCTCACAGTCCCAGGCGACGAGATCCGTCGGCGTCCGTCCGGGGAACCGGAGCTCACGGGTGAGCGCGATGGTGGGGGTCGACTGCGGGGTGTCGGCGCCGAGCAGGCGGAGCAACTCCGGTGCCAGCAGAACGGTGCCGAGCAGGGACGTCGTGAGCGGGCGGCGGCCGTGTTCCTCCGCGAGCAGCGCGCACTCCTGTGCGGTCGCCGCCGGGGGAGAGGTGCGCCGTAGATCTGCCAGACCCAGTTCGTCCAGGGCCTGTTGCGTGGCCGTCCGGGTCGAGGGCTTCACCTCGTCCGCCGAGGTCACGCCGAACCGGGTCGCGAGTGAGCGCACCATGTCGCGGACCAGGACGAACTCCTCGCGGTCCACGCTCAGTTCTCCTCAGGGGGGTTGGCGCGCCGTTCGGCGCGGGCCGCGAGTTCGGTGATGATGCGGATGTGGTCAGGGCTGGTCATCGTGGCCCGCTCGGCCATCAGCGCCGCTTCCATACCGCCGCGCGACACCTGCTCGACGACGGCCGCGAGGGCCAGCTTGGTGGCGCGGAGGGCCTCGGCGGGCTGGGCCGCGAGCCGGTGGGCCAGGGCGAGCGCCTCGCGCATCAGGTCGTCGTGCGGCACCGTGCGGTTGGCGAGGCCGAACTCGACCGCCTTGGCGGCGGGGATGCGGTCCCCGGTGAAGAGGTACTCCTTCACGCGCAGCAGGCTGGTGAGCATCGGCCACAGGGTGACCCCGCCGTCGCCGGCCACCAGGCCCACCGAGATGTGCGGGTCCGCGAAGTAGGCGTCCTCGGAGATCAGCACCAGGTCGCAGGCGAGGGCGAGGCTGCAACCCAGGCCCACCGCCGGGCCGTTGACGGCGGCGATCACCGGCAGCGGGAAGCGGATCATCTCGGTCTGGATGGTGCGGTCGAGACTGATGGACCGCTCCCGTAGCTCCGGGTCGGTGTGGTGCCGTAGGAGATGGTCGAAGTCGCCGCCGGCGCTGAACGCCCGTCCCGCGCCCGTGAGGACGACGGCTCGGGCCTTGGTGTCGTCCGCGAGTTCACGCCACACCTCCGACAGGCGGCGGTGCAGTTCCTCGGACACGCCGTTCAGCCGGTCGGGGCGGTTCAGGGTGACGATGCGGACGTCTCCGTCGGCGGCCACGGTCAGCACGGGAGTCACCTTGCTCATACCGGGATGGTATTAAAGGTCAGACCGATACTGTCAATGGTGTTGCACGAAGAAGAGAATCACATTCTCACGTTCGGGTGGGTCAGTTCTCGGAATCCGTGAGCTCCACGCCGTCCCGGCGGTCCACCTCTGCGGCGGCGCGGGCGAATCCGCACACATGGCGTGTCATACGGCGCATGGCCGCCTCGCTGTCGCGGTCCCGGATCGCCTCGGTGATCCGGGCGTGCGCGCGGGCGGTGAGTTTGCGGATGTCCGCGTCCATGAACTGCTCGATGTTGGTGGCCGCGTGGATCGACTGGGAGAGAGCGCTCATGAACCCGATGAGAAGCTCGTTCTCACCGGCCCTCGCCACGGCGTTGTGCCAGCGGATGTTGGCGCGCAGGAAGCGCTGGATGTCCTCGCCCGCCGAGACCAGGTCCGTGTGGGCGTCGTCCAGCTCCGTGAGGTCGGCGTCCGTGTGGCGCCGGGCCGCCAGTGCCGCGCAGGCGGGCTCGATCGCCTCCCGCGTCTCGTGCAGGTCCTCAAGGCGAATGCGCTGCCCCCGGATCACCAGCCGCACGGTGTTGGCGAGCGATTCACGGCCCGGCCGGTGCACGAACGCGCCGCCCCCGCGTCCCGGCCGGATCTCCAGGAGCCGTTCGACCTCCAGGATGCGCAGCGCCTCGCGCACTGTCGCCCGGCTCAGCCCGGTCTGCTCGACCAGTTGCCGTTCCGGCGGCAGTGCCGTGCCCTCGGTGAACTCCCCGGAGAGGATCCGCTCGCGCACCTCCGTCGCCAGTACGTCCGAGGCCTTGGGGACGGTGAGCGTGTCGAAGCGCGGCCGGGGCTCACCGGCCGTAGCGCGCCCCCGAAGGGTGCGGGAAGGGTGCTCGGCGCTCTGCACAGGTTCAGGCCTCTCGTCGAAAGCCGTGCTCTTCGGCCTCTTTGGCTGAACCATTCAACACAGCACGCGCGTCGACTGCCACCAGGTACCTCTGAGGATGCCCTGGCCTTGAGGATCGCCGTCAGGGCGATTTGGCGTCCGCAGTGGCGGCGTCGCGCTCACCCTCCAGCCTGTAGACGATCTCGGAGTTGAGAGACCTGCGGGCGGACTTGGCCTGAGCGGTGAGCCATCGGTGCAGTTCCGTGGGGAGCCTGAGTGTGATCTTTGTTTCTCCATCCATGCCCCTAGCGTAGTAGTAGTGTGGTGGCATGACGACCCTAAAGGAAGCCGAGGATTCCGGAGGCGCCCGGTACACCTATCGGCTCCGCCTGTCGTCGACCGCTCGCACCGCGCTGGAGGCGGAGTGGGCGCGCTGTCGGTGGATCTGGAACGAGTGCTGCGCCCGCTCCAAGAAGGCTTACGCCGACGAGGAGAAGTGCGGCCCGGCCCGCCTCGACAAGATGCTGACCGAGGCCCGCACCGCGAACGCCTGGCTGCGCGAAGGTAGTTCGGTACCCCAACAGCAGACGATCCGCGACTTCGCCAAGTCCCGGGCCAAGGCCCTGAAGGACATCAAGGCCCGACTGCCGCAGCACCAGCGGGCTGGGATGCCGAAGCGCAAGAAGAAGCGGGTGGCCGACCCGACGCTGAATTACACGCAACGCGGGTTCCGACTCAAAGAGGGCCGCCTGCATCTCGCAGGCGGGATCGTGCTGAGTGTGGTGTGGTCGCGGGACCTGCCCAAGCCGCCGTCCTCCGTCCGCGTTTACCGCGACAGCCTCGGCCACTGGTACGCCTCGTTCGTCGTGGCGACTACCACCGAGGCACTGCCTGTCACCGGCCGGGTGATCGGCATCGACTGGGGAGTGAGGGAAACCGCGACCACCACCAGCGACGCCTACGACCTCCCGCATCCCCAGCACGGCAAGACCGCAACCGCCCGCCTCGCCCGCTACCAGAAGCAGATGGCCCGCCGCCGTGCCCCCAGAGGCAAGCCGCGGTCCAAGGGCTACCGGCAGGCACAGGCTCAGGCCGCGAAGGTCCACAAGAAGGCCGCGCGGCAACGGCAGGACACCGCTCGCAAGTGGGCCAAAAGCATCGTCTGTGACTTCGACCAGTTGGCGGTTGAGGATTTCCGCCCGAAGTTCCTGGCGAAGTCCACGATGGCCCGCAAGGCTGCGGACGCGGCGATCAGCACGACGAAGGCGGCCCTGCTGGACATGAGCCGCAAGCACAGCCGGACCGTGCACCTCGTACACCCCGCATACACCACTATGGACTGCGCCCAGTGCGGAGCGAGAACCAAGCACGCACTGCCCCTCTCGGAACGAACCTACGCGTGCACCGCGTGCGGAACCGTGTCTCCCAGGGACAAGAACTCCGCCCGTGTGATGCTCGTCCGGGCTGGTCTCAACCCGGTTGGTGCTGATCGTGCAAGAGCTGCCGGACCGCAGGTCCACAGCCAACGTGAGCCAGGAATCCCGCGCCCATCGGGCGGGGGAGGTTTCAAATCACCATGCCGCCGTCCACCGGCAGGACCTGCCCGGTGATGAAGGACGCGGCGTCCGAGGCGAGGAACACGAAACTGCCCGCGATCTCCGCCGGCTCGGCCCACCGCCCCAGCGGAATGCGGGCGAGCATCTGGGCCGAGAACTTCTCGTTGGTGCGGATGGTCTCCGTCATGGGCGTGGCCGCCAGCGGCGCCAGGGCGTTGACCAGCACGCGCCGACGCGCCAGTTCGCGGGCCAGGGACTTCGTCAGGCCGATGATCCCCGCCTTGGCGGCCGAGTAGTTGACCTGCCCGAGCGTGCCGACCAGGCCCGCCGACGAGGTGACGTTGATGATCCGCCCCCTGCCGTCCTCCGGCAGGAACGGCAGCGCGGCCTGCGCGCAGTGGAAGGTGCCCATCACATGGATGTCGAGGACCCGCCGGAACGCCTCCTCCTCCAGCTTGTCGAACATGGCCGGCGCGATGACCCCGGCGTTGTTGACCAGGATGTGCAGCGTCCCGTCGGCGAGCGCCGCCGCGCGCGCCACCGCCGCGTCGGCGGCGGACCGGTCGCGTACGTCGAGTGCGGCGCTGTCCGCCGTCAGGCCCGCGGCGTTGATCTTCCCCGAGACGGCCGCGGCGGCCGGCTCGTCGACGTCGGTCACCAGCACCGCGGCACCCGCGCGCGCCAGCGCCTCGGCGACGGCGGAACCGATGCCGCCCCCGGCGCCGGTGACCAGTGCCGACCGGCCCGTGAGGTCGAACAGCCCTGTGCTGTCGGTCATTCAGTAGCTCCTCGGGAGTCCCAGCGTGTGTGATCCCAGGTAGTTCAGGATCATTTCCTGACTGATCGGTGCGATGCGCATGAGGCGGGCCTCGCGGAAGTAGCGGGCCACGGCGTACTCCTCGGAGTAGCCCATGCCGCCGTGCGTCTGTACGGCCCGGTCGGCGGCCGTGAACCCGGCGTCGGCGCACAGGTACTTGGCGGTGTTCGCCTCTCGCCCGCAGGGCCTCCCGTTGTCGTACAGCCATGTCGCCTTGCGCAGTACGAGTTCGGCGGCGTCGAGGCGGGTGAGGGAGTCGGCGAGGGGGAACTGGATGGCCTGGTTCATGCCGATGGGGCGGCCGAAGACGATGCGCTCCTTGCCGTACCGCACGGCCTTGTCGAGCGAGGCCCGGCCGATGCCGAGGGCCTCCGCGGCGATCAGCATGCGTTCCGGGTTGAGGCCGTCGAGGAGGTAGCGGAAGCCCTGGCCCTCCTCGCCGACGCGGTCCGCGGCCGGGATGCGCAGGTCGTCGATGAAGAGTTCGTTCGAGGTGACGGCGTTGCGGCCCATCTTCGGGATCGGGCGGATGTCGATCCGGTCGCGGTCGATGTCCGTAAGGAAGAGGGTCATCCCGTCGGTCTTCTTGGCGACCTCGTCGGCCTTGCTGGTGCGGGTCAGCAGCAGGATCTTCTCGGACTCCATGGCCTTGGAGATCCACACCTTGCGGCCGTTGACGACGTAGTGGTCGCCGTCCCGTCGTGCGTACGTCGTGATGCTCGCGGTGTCGAGTCCGGCGCCCGGTTCGGTGACGCCGAAGCAGACGTGCAGGTCGCCGGAGGCGATGCGTGGGAGCGTCCGCCGTTTCAGCTCCTCGGAGCCGTGCACCACCACCGGATGCATGCCGAAGATGGACAGATGGATCGCGCTGGCCGCGTTCATGCCGCCGCCCGACCGGGCCACCTCCTCCAGCAGCAGGCTGGCCTCGGTGATGCCGAGGCCGTGGCCGCCGTACTCCTCGGGGATCGTGATCCCGAGCCAGCCGCCGCCCGCGACGGTGTCGTAGAACTCCGTCGGGAACTCGTGCGCCTGGTCCTTCTCCATCCAGTACTGGTCGTCGAAGTCGCGCAGCAGTCCGGCGACGGACTTGCGGATCGTTTCCTGGTCCTCGGTCAGCTCAAAGTCCATGGAATGTGGACCCTTCTCCGGTTCCGATGGCGAAACATATCAAAGGTCAGACCGAAACTGTAGGGTCCAGATGCGCGGTGATCCGTGCGACCGTGCCGGCGTTGTCCTCGAACAGGTGCGCCCGCATCCCGGCGGCACGGGCGGCCTCGATGTTGCGCGCGAAGTCGTCGACGAACAGGCAGTCGCCGGGCCGCACTTGGAGCCGGGCGCAGGCGATGGCGAAGGCCCTGGGGTCGGGCTTGCGGACGCCGATCTCGTGCGAGTAGACGATCTCGTCGACCAGCCGGTCGAAGCCGTAGGCCGCCGTCTCCAGCTCGCGGGCGCCCACGAAGCTGTTGCTGAGGATGCCCAGCCGGCAGTGCGGGCGGCGCAGCCCCGCCACGTAGTCGATGAGTTCGGTGTTCGGGGTGCCCAGGTACTCGTCCCACAGGTCGGCCATGAAGGACTCGGTGTCCACCGGGCCGAGTCCCAGCCGGGCGGCCACCTGCTCGCTCACCTCGTCCTCGGCGATGGTCCCGACCTCTCCGGCCTCCCATACGTCGGCCAGCCGCCGGTCCGCCGTGCCCGGTGGGAGGCCGAGGCGCTCGTCCCAGCGGGCGAGCCAGCCCGTCCGGGGCGTGAGCTCCAGGACACCGCCGATGTCGAGGATCAGACAGCGCGCGTTCATGCGGGTTCCTCTCGTTCGTCTCCGCACGACCCTCCGGCCTCACCTTTGGGCAAGGTCAACCGGCACCGCTGGACAAGGCCGGCCGTCACCGCCCGTCTACCGTGGAGTAACATCGCGCGGCAGGCCATCAGAGGAGGAACCGTGCCACGGTCCGAACGCTCGTCGCTGCTGCTCGCCGGTCTGTTGGCGACCGCGGGGGTCGCCCACTTCGCCTCGCCGAGACAGTTCGACGCGACGATCCCGCGCTCCCTGCCGGGGTCGCCCCGGGCCTGGACGTACGCGAGCGGTGTCGTCGAACTGGCACTGGCCGCGGGGATCGCGGTGCCGCGTACCCGGCGTACGGCCGCGCTGGCCGCGGCGGGATTCTTCGTGGGCGTGTTCCCCGCCAACGTGAAGATGGCGCTGGACTGGCGGGACCGGCCGGCGCCCCAGAAGGCCGCCGCGATCGGGCGGCTGCCGTTGCAGGTGCCGCTCGTACTGTGGGCCCGTAGTGTCGCGAAGAATGGGGAGGGACGGTCATGACGGGACGCCTGAACGTCGGTGACAAGGTCGAGGACTTCACGCTGCCGGACGAGACCGGCGCCGAGCGCGGCCTCACCGAACTGCTCGCCGAGGGGCCGGTGGTGCTCTTCTTCTATCCGGCCGCCCTGTCCCCCGGCTGCACCACCGAGGCCTGCCACTTCCGTGATCTGGCCGCCGAGTTCGCGGCCGTCGGCGCGCGGCCCGTGGGCATCAGCGGCGACTCCGTCGACAAGCAGCAGGAGTTCGCCGGGAAGCACACCCTCGGCATGCCGCTGCTCTCGGACGCCGACGGCACGATCCGGGAGCGGTTCGGGGTGAAGCGCGGGTTCTCGCTGGCGCCCACCAAGCGGGCCACCTTCGTCATCGGCGAGGACCGCACGATCCTCGAGGTCGTCTCCAGCGAACTGCGGATGAACACCCACGCCGACCGCGCCCTCGCCGCACTCCGCGCCCACCGGAAGTGACACAGGAGCCACAAATGCCGTAGCGCGGTTGTTGCGGCGCGGTAATAGGACCATCCTGGACGATATGGAGCAGGCCTCCGCCGCGGCGGTCATCAATGCCCGAGGCATCGTGACGGGGTGGAGCGAAGGTGCCCGGACACTGACGGGATACCCGGCCGAGGAGGCCGTGGGCCGGTCGGTGGGGGCACTCCTCGCCGAACCTCCCTCCACCACGGCCCTGGCCGCGCTGGAGGGCCCCCTGGTCCTACGGCACCGGGACGGATCGCCGCTCCCGCTCACCGTGCGGGCCTGCCCGGTGCTCGGCGCGGACGGCGCACCGGACGGATACGTCCTCACCGCCGAACCCCTCGCCGCACCCGAACCTGAACCCACACCCGCGTCCACCTTGGCCGAGCAGGCCTTCCAGCAGGCGTCGATGTCGCTGTCCGTCTTCGACACCGAGCAGCGCTACCTCCGCCTCAACGACGTCGCCTGCCGGGTGATGGGAGTGTCCGAGGACGTCCTGATCGGCCGGTTCTTCCCGGAGAGCGTGGAGGACGCCGAGCACAGCCGGAGCTTCCTGAGCAACCTGCGCCTGGTCGCCGAGACGGGCAGACCGGTCCGCTACAACAGCTGGGCGGGCGCTCCCGCCCTGAACCGGGAGCACGCCTGGAGCATCGAGATGTGGCCCCTCAAGGACGACTCCGGCGGGGTGACCGCGGTCGCCCTCGCGGCGTTCGACAGTACCGAGCAGTACCTCGCCCAGCAGCGGCTGGCCCTGCTGAACGAGGCGGCGGCCGGCATCGGCACCACCCTCGACGTGGTCCGCACCGCCGAGGAACTGGTGGAGATCCTCGTGCCGCGCTACGCCGACTTCGCCAGCGTGGACCTGCTCCCGTGGGTGCTCGGCGCGGAGGAACCACCACCGGCGTCGGACGGTGAGATCGTGCTGCGGCGCGTCGCCCACGGCTCTGTCGACGAGGGCACGCCGGGCGCCGCCGTACGCCTGGGACAGACGGACGTCTACGAGCCGTCCTCGCCACCTGTGCGTGCCCTGCGCGAGGGACGGGCGGTGCGTAGTCAGGCGGGCGAACCCGATTTCGTGCGGTGGGTCGCGGACCGCAACGCGCGCTCCCCCGAGGGCAGTTCCTACCGCGTGGGCGTCCACTCGATGATCGCGGTGCCGTTGCGGGCGCGCGGCACCACACTCGGCGTCGCGGTGGGCGTCCGCATGGCCCACCCGGACGACTACGCCGCCGACGACGCCGTACTCGCCGAGGAGTTGGCCAGCCGAGCCGCCGTCTGCATCGACAACGCGCGCCGCTTCGCCCGCGAGCGCTCCACCGCGCTCGCCCTCCAGAACAGCCTGCTCCCCAGGGACTTGCCCGGACAGGCGGCCGTCGAGGTGGCCCACCGCTACCTGCCCTCCGGATCGCTCGCGGGCATCGGCGGCGACTGGTTCGACGTCATTCCGCTGTCCGGCAGCCGGGTCGCCCTGGTCGTCGGCGACGTCGTCGGACACGGCATCCCGTCCTCGGCGACCATGGGCCGGCTCTGCACGGCCGTCCGCACCCTCGCCGACGTCGACCTGCCGCCCGACGAACTCCTCACCCACCTCGACGACCTGGTCACCCACCTCGCGACGGACGACACCGGCGACGAGGTCGCGGAACTCGGCGCCACCTGCCTCTACGCCGTCTACGACCCGGTCTCGCGCCGCCTCACCATGGCCGCCGCCGGACATCCACCGCCGGCCGTCGTCCTGCCCGACGGGACCGCGAGCCTCGTCCCCATGACCGCGGGACCACCGCTCGGCGTCGGCGGACTCCCTTTCGAGGCAGCGGAGTTGGAGCTGCCCGAGGGCGCCACCGTCGCCCTGTACACGGACGGTCTGATCGAGGACCGCGACCGCGACGTCGACCACGCCACCGCCGAACTGTGCCGTGCGCTCACCGCGTCCGCCGAGTCGCTGGACGCGCTGTGCGACTCGGTGCTGAAGGCGGTGATGCCGGAGGAGCCCAGCGACGACGTGGCCCTGCTGCTGGTGCGCACCCGGGCACTGGGCGCCGACCGGGTCGCCACCTGGGACATCGACCCCGACCCCGCGCACGTGGCCGGGGCCCGGCAGGCCGCCACCGAGCAACTCACCGCGTGGGGACTGGACGAGGAGTCCTTCGTCACCGAACTCGTCGTCAGCGAACTCGTCACCAACGCCATCCGGTACGGCGAACCGCCCATCCAGCTCCGCCTGATCCGCGACAGCGCCCTCATCTGCGAGGTCTCCGACGGCAGTTCGACCTCACCGCATCTGCGCCGGGCCCACGCCTACGACGAGGGCGGACGCGGACTCCTCCTCGTCGCCCAGCTCACCCAGCGGTGGGGCAGCCGGCAGACCGGGAGCGGCAAGACCATCTGGGCCGAACAGCCGCTGCCGCCGAACTGACCGGACCGTTCGTCGACCGGGAGGGCCTACTCGAAGGGGCACCCGGGGTTCGGCGCGTCCTCCGAGAACGGCGATCCGTGCGGCAGGACGTACAACACGTCGAGGACGAGAGGGACGTTCCCCAGATTGCGGCCGATGTGCACGTTGCCCGAACCGGCCGGCTCCTGGATGGGACTGCCCGCCCGGTACACGCCGTCGGAGGCGCAGCTGGAGTCGAAGTGGCTGAGGGTGCCCTGCTTGACGATGCCGTAGAGAGGGCCGTCGTGGTAGTGCCAGCCGGTGGCCTGGCCGGGCGGAATGGTGATCTCGCGCAGGGTGTAGTCGGTGTCGCCGATCGTCGTCTGGCTGATCAGCCGGGCGGTGACTCCGGGCCCCGCCGGGGTTGCCTGGGCGGTGCCGCCGACCAGCAGGGCGGCGGCGGCCACCGACCCGGTCACGGCGGTACGGAACGCGGTGCGCATACGAGAACCTTCCGATGAGATCCTGAGCATCCGCCGTGAACATAGAGGCAGGGAAGGCGAGTTGGGGGCAGAAACGCCGACTTCCACCCCCTGAACCCTCAGACTTCCGGAAGCCCCGGAGCTCCCAGGGCTCTCAGAACTCCTCGTGCGTCTCCGGGTCTCCGCCCAGCCGCTGCGGCGTGTGGTCGGCGATGGCGGCCAGTTGGGCCGGGCCCAGCTCGAAGCCGAAGATGTCGAGGTTCGCGCGCTGCCGGTCGGGATCCGCCGACTTGGGGATCGGAATGGCCCCGAGCTGCGTGTGCCAGCGCAGCACCACCTGAGCCGGAGTCACACCGAAGGCCTCGGCGACCGTCACCACGGCGGGGTCGTTCAGCAGCTCGGAACCACGCCCGAGAGGACTCCAACTCTCCGTGAGAACCCCCTTCTCGGCATCGAAGGCGCGCAGTTCGTCCTGCGGGAACAGCGGGTGCAGCTCGATCTGGTTGACGGAGGGCAGGACGCCGGTCTCCTTCTCCAACTGCTCGATGTGCCCGGGGGTGAAGTTGGAGACGCCGATCGAACGGACGAGACCCTCCTCACGGAGCTTGATCATCGCCTTCCAGGAATCGACGAACTTGCCGACGCGGGGCAGCGGCCAGTGGATGAGATACAGGTCCACGTACTCCACGCCGAGCCGCGCCCGGGACTCCTCGAAGGAGGCGAGGGTCTCCTCGTAGCCGTGGTGGCGGCCCGGCAGCTTCGTCGTCACGAGGATCTCCTCGCGCGGCACCCCGCTGCGGGCGATGCCACGGCCGACGCCGGTCTCGTTGCGGTAGTTCGTCGCCGTGTCCACCAGGCGATAGCCCATGCGCAACGCGCCGGCGACGGCTTCCTCGGCCGTCGCGTCGTCCATCGGCCAAGTGCCCAGGCCGATGGCGGGGATCTTCGTGCCGTCGTTGAGCGTGTGCGTCGGGATGCTGATCACGGTCGGACCTTCCCTTGACTGTGCGGTACACCCAGTATGGGCGACCTGAACCCCTGTCGCCCTGTGCGGGGATCACTGACACGATCTTCCTTGGAACCCGTACGACCTGGGTACGACCCGGTAGGGAGGCCTGGTACGGACGACCGGCCGGGCACGTACGACGACGGAGCGGGCATGACGACGGACAGCAGCGGTACGACGACGGACGGGGCGGTGCGGGTGGACGGCATGGAGGTGCGGCCGGCCGCCGGGCACATCGGGGCCGAGATCACCGGTGTCGATCTGGCCGGTGAACTCGACGACGCCGTGGTCGCCGCGATCCGCGCCGCGGTGCTGCGCTGGAAGGTCGTGTTCTTCCGCGGGCAACGCCTCGACCACACCGGACATGTGGCGTTCGCGCGCCGCTTCGGGGAACCCGTCGTGCTCGGGCGGCGTGGCAGCGCGTCACCGGCCGGCTTCCCCGAGGTCGAGACGACCGCCGACCGGCTGGAGTTGGGCGGCCGGTTCGGCATGGAGCACGAGGAGTGGCTGGAGCGGCGCAGGCACACCCTCCTGCGCGGCTGGCACTGCGACCACGGTGCTCGCGTCGACCCGCCCGCCGCGACGATCCTGCGCGCGGAGACCGTCCCGCCGTACGGCGGCGACACCACCTGGTCGAATCTGGCGGCCGCGTACGCCGGACTGTCGCAGCCGGTGAGGGAGTTCGTGGACGGGCTGCGGGCCGAGCACCGGCTCGGCGTCGGCTATCAGCCGCGGCCCGGCGACGACGCGTACGTCCGCCACCTCCTGGACCACCAGGTCGCCTCGGTGCACCCGCTGGTACGAGTGCACCCCGAGACGGGGGAGCGGGTGCTGTTCGTCAACGGCTACTACCTGGAGCAGATCACCGACGTCTCCCGCGCGGAGAGCGCCGCGATCCTTGAGATGCTGCTCGCGCAGGCGACCCGGCCCGAGTACACGGTCCGCTTCCGCTGGGAGCCGGGCAGCGTGGCCTTCTGGGACAACCGGGCCACCATCCACCTCGCCCCCGGCGACAACGCCCATCTCAGCTTCCCGCGGACCATGCACCGGGTGATGCTGACCGGCGACATACCGGTCGGCGTGGACGGCAAGCCGTCGGAGCCGATCGTCGGCACCGAGCCCGGCCGCTGGTGACACCGAGGTCAGACGGTGGGCTTCCACCCGAGCGCCGGGCCCAGCTTCGTCGCCATGTCCGTGAGGATCTGCACGTAGTCCTCGTGCTCGAAGGTGAACGGCAGCGCGAACGCCACCTCGTCGATCTCCCTGAACGCGGCGTGCGCGTGCAGGAGTTCGGCGATCTCCGCCGAGGTGCCGACGATGTCCGGCGCGAACATCAGCCGGGCCGGGCCCTGCGGTGACGTCGTACGGGGAGTGCGCTTGCGGGCGAACTCCTCGTACTTCGCGCGCTGTTCGGGCGACGCGGAGTCGGTGGGGATGACCACCAGGCCCTGGGAGACGCGGGCGGCGTCGCCGTCGGGGTGGTGGGCGCGAAACGTACGGACGTGGGAGAGCTGGATCTCGGCGAAGTCCCTTGACTCGTCCGGCCCTTCGGCCTTGACGACACTGCTCGTCAGGAAGTTCATCCCGTGCTCGCCCGCCCACTTCGCCGAGCCCGCGCTGCCGCCGCCGTACCAGAGGCGACGGCCCAGGCCGGGGGAGTGCGGCTGCACCCGGTCGGAGAACACCTCGAAGCCCTCGACCCCGCTGAAGTCCGTGGCCGGTTTGCCGCGCACGAAGTCCAGGAGCCGCCGCACCCGCTCGTAGCCGAAGTCCTCGACGTCGGCCGTGTCGGGGTACAGCGCCTCCTTGAGCTGGTCGAAGTGCATCGGCGGGCCGACGCTCACGCCCGGGTTGACGCGGCCCCCGGACAGGATGTCGACGGTCGCCAGGTCCTCCGCCAGCCGCAGCGGGTTCTCCCAGCCGAGCGGGATCACCGCCGTGCCGAGTTCGATACGGCTGGTGCGCTGCGAGGCCGCCGCCATGACCGCGACCGGGGAGGAGATGCCGTACTGGAGATGGCGGTGGCGCAGCCACGCGCTGTCGAAGCCGAGGCGCTCGCCCAGTTCGATGATCTCCAGCGTCGATTCGTGGCCCCGGCGCGGATCGTCCTCGTCGAAGAGGCCGATCGTGAGGAAGCCCAGCTTCCGCAACGGGCGTGAGGTGGGCGGCACGGGCTCCTCCGGCGGTCGTACGTCAGTTCTGTTCTGTCCTGATTGTGACAGGCGAACATTGCGGGCGTGTGATCAGTGCAGCGGGATGGTGATCTCGTCCTCGACCGGCGGGTCGATCTCCTGGGCGTGGTTGCCGGTGGCCGCGAAGCAGCGCAGGCGGATCGCGTCCGGGGTGACGTCCAGCCGCAGGAAGCACTTGAAGAAGGGCGGGCTGTACGTCACCGAGCTGGGCGAGAAGAGCTGCGTGTAGATCTTGCGCACCGGGAGGCGGAAGCGCGAGCGGCGGTCGGGGCGGCCCCCGGCGCCGAGCAGGCTCGCGACCAGGCGGACGCGCCGGGTGATCCGGACGGGCGGGCCCGGGGTGCGGGTCGGCGGGATGCCGAGGCGCTCGCAGATCACGGCCGACGCCTCGGCCTCGGTGAGGGTGAAGAAGCGGCGCAGGTGCAGTCGGCGGCCGTACAGCCTGCTGTAGAAGGCGAGGGAGTCGCCGCGCAGCGGATAGCAGCGGAAGTCCCGCTCGGTGACGTCGGCGATGTCGACGCGCGGCACGGTGTGGGTCGCGTGCATGAACGCGCCGCCGCCGCCCGAGACCACGTACTGGAGCGTGCGACCGTCCGCCAACTGCACTGGATAGCGTTGGTAGTTGTGGATGTCGCCACCTATCGCGGCGACGAAGTGGTGGGCCGGATCGCTGACGATGTCGTCGACCGTGCCGCCGCCCTCGATGGCGCAGGGGTGGTGCTCGCCGTCCACGTACAGGGGTGAACCGGTGATCAGGATCTTCGGCGTGGGCCCCTTCGCCACCTCGCGCAGCCAGGCACCCTGTTCGGCGTCGATCGTGCCCAACAGGCCCGTGTCGATACCGATGATGCGCACCGGTCCCGCGTCGATCGCCCAGTACGGGCCCGGCTGCACGGCCTGTTGGACCGGTGAGGAGCGCAACTCCCTTGCCTTGTCCAGGCGTTCACCGTCGGACGGGCGGGGGCGGTGCCACAGCAGCGAGCGCAACCAGGCACGCGTCAGGGGGCGCGGCGCCTTCGGTGCGGGCAGCGCGGGCGCGTCGTCGCAGAAGACGCGCATGAAGCCGCCGAGGTCCTCGTACCAGTCGTGGTTGCCGGGTATCGCGTAGATGGGCGCCGGATAGGCCTGGTACGGGCGGAAGAACTTCGTCTCGTAGTCGTCCGCGGCGCCGACGGGATAGATGACGTCACTGGCGACCACCGCGAACGCCGTGTCCTGACTGGCCCTCAGGAAGCCCGGCACGACGGCGTATTGGGGATCGTCGCCCTCGCCGGTGTCACCGATGACCATGAAGGAGAAGGTGTCCGGATCGTCGCGCCGGATCACCTTGTCGACGGGTGCGCCGGCCTCCGCGCGCTGTGCCACCCAGCGGCTGCGGGTGTCGCCGGTCGGGTCCCCGAACCAGGACGCCAACACACCGTTGCGTGCGGCCCACAGGGTCTTCGGGTCGAGCCACGAGACCTTCTCGACGTGGGACGGCATGAGCTGCTGATACGCGCCGCGCTCCGCGGTGCCCCAACCGGCGCCCTCGGGAGTATCGCGTGAAGATTCAGACACCGGTGCACCGTAACAACGGGCCAGCGCGGTGCGAGAGGCAGGGGCCTGACAACATCAACTCGACGTTGCTCAACCGAAAGGCCCCCGCATGCCCGGCGAAGCCGACTTCATCGACCTGATCCCCGACCCCGAACTCCGTTCGGACCGGCTGCTGTTGGGCATCCGCCACTTCGACGAACCCTTCCTCCTCTCCGTCTCCCTCTCCCAGGGCCTGGGCTCCAGCGAGCTCTGGCTGGACCGGGGCAAGGCGGGCCGGACCTGGCTCGCGGAGTTCCGGCGGGTCGGCGACCGGGTCCTGTTCGCCGTCCGCAACAAGCACTTCCTGACCTCCGGCGACGCGGCCGCCGTACGGGCCGGGGACGAGTCGTTCGCGCTGTCCGTGCTGTGGAGCGGGCCCGTGCTGCGCGAGGAGAACGGCGCGGCGGTCGTCGATGCCACCGGGCTAGTCCTCGCCGACCACGACGCGATCGCCGAGCATCTGCACGCCCGCGAGCAGGGCGACTACACGATCGACGCGTCCACGAGCCTCCCGCTCGTCGCCGACAGCCGCACCGGCCCCACCGCCGTCCGGCTGCCCGCGCTGCTCACCTTCCGGGGCCCCGGCCGCGGCTCGGCGGTCCGGGCCGTCGCCGCCGACCCGCGCGCCCTCACCGTCGTCCAGCAGCTGAACCTGCTGCGGCTGCCCGCGTCCCCGCTGCCCGTACGGCGCTACCACCCCGCCTCGGGCGGCTACGGCATCGGCTACGCCGACCACGGCCTCGTCGGCCGGGCGAGCACCCAGGTCAAGCTCCAGCCCCGCTTCCGCGCGGAACCCGGCGGCGTCCCGATCGTCTTCCGGATCGACCCGGCCGTCCCCGAACCGTTCCGCTCGGCGGTCGTCGAGGGCGGCAACTGGTGGCAGCGGGCCTTCGCCCGGATCGGACTCCCGGACGCCTATCGGGTCGAGCCCGGCGACGACGGCTTCGACCCCTACGACTCCGACGTCAACGGGGTGGTCTGGGTGCACCGGGCGGGCCGCGGCTGGTCGCTCGGGCAGGGTCTGACCGACCCGCGCACCGGCGAGATCCTGCACGCCCGGGTACGACTCGGCTCCCAGCGCGTCGAACAGGTCCGCGCGCTCGGCGAGGCCCTCCTCGCACCGTACGGCCGCCCGGACGAGGCCGAACGGCTCGCCGCCGTCGAGGAGTTGGTGCTCGCCCGGCTGCGCCAGCTCGCCGCGCACGAGATCGGCCACGCCCTCGGCTTCATGCACAACTTCGCCAGTACGGGACACCCCGAGCCGTCCGTCATGGACTACCCGCACGCGCGCATCCAGGTCACGGAGGACGGGGACCTCGACCTGTCCGCCGCGTACGGCACGGGACTCGGTCCGTGGGACCACTTCCTGGTCGCCCATGCCTACGGCCGGTTCGACGCCTCCGACGAAGAGACCGCGCTCGCCGAACTGCGCCGCGAGGCAGCCGAGTCGGGCCTCGGCTACATCTCCGACGAGGATGCCCAGGGCCCGAACGCCGCCCACGCCGACGCCGTCACCTGGGTCAGCGGGCCGGACGCCCTCCAGGCACTGGAGACGATGCTGCGCGTCCGCCGCAGCGCACTGGACGGATTCTCCCGAGGGGTGCTGCCGCCCGACCGGCAGACCGGTGAACTGGAGGAACGGGCCGTCCTGGTGCACCTTCTGCACCGCCATGAGGTGACGGCCGTGGCCCGGCTGGTGGGCGGGGTGCGCTACGCGTACGGCCTCGCGGGCGAGGACGGCCGTGGCGCACAGGCGGTCGACGCGGCCACCCAGCACACGGCGCTGACCCGCCTCGCCGAACTGCTGAGGGCCGAGCAACTCGCCCTGCCCAACTCGGTGTTGGACACCCTCACCCCGCCCGCGATCCGCTACGGCCGGACGGACCAGTACCTCGACACGGGTGCCGGGCGGATCTTCGACCCCTTCGAGGCCGTACGGGTCGCGACCGCGCTGGTCACGGAGGAGTTGCTGGACCCGGCCCGGCTCAACCGCGTGGCCTGGCAGCATGCCGCCGACCCCGCGGTGCCCGGTGTCACCGACATCGTCGACGCGCTCCTCGCCCCCACCTGGCGCCGTACCGACCCGGTACCCGCCGAGCTGCCCGGCGGGGCCGCCGTGCAGCACGCGGCCGACTGGACCCTCCTGAACCACCTGCTGACCCTGCTCGACGACACGGCTCTGCACGCGCCGGTCCGCATGTCACTGCGCGGTGCCGTGCGGCGGCTCGGGACGGAGCTGCGGTGCCAGGGCGACGAACAGACGGGTGAGGCGGGCGAGTTGATCCGGGCCTTCCTGGCCGATGCCGGGTCGGTGCGGCTCGATCCGCTGCCCAGGGTGCCGCCGGGCGCACCCAACTGAGCCTGCCGTAGGGCCACGTGACGGCTACGGCAGTGAGGGGCTCAAGTCGGGCCGTGGCGCGCGGTGTTGGTCACCACTCCCCGGGGCGCCGCGGGGTGCCGTACGGATCGGGGCGGCCGCGTGCGGGAGCGGCCGGGGCGCTGTAGGCGTCGCGGGGACTCGGCGGCGACGGGATGGTGGGGCCGCCATGCGGGGCCTGTCGGCCCGGGGCCGGGGTGGCGGGGTCTCTGCGGGTGTTCCGGCTCCGGCTCCGGCGGCTGCCCGGTGGGGCGGCTGGGCTCTCGTAGCGGCCGGGTTGGCCGGCGGCGGAGCGCTCGTGTGTGTCGAAGAGCGAGTCGGGGCGCGGGGTGGGCCGCTTGCCGCCGGTGTCCGGGCCGACCGGGTGGCGTGCGAAGGAGCGGTCCCAGTCGCCCTCGCCCATCACCAGCAGCGGGTCGAACATCACGACGACCCCGGCCAGCAGCAGGAAGACGGCCGGTCCCAACAGCATGGGCAGCAGTATGGAGTTGGCCGAGTCGCCCGTCCACGCTCCGCTGGTGCCGTGCAGGTGGACACTCACGGCGGCCATGCCCGTGTAGTGCATCCCGGACACCGCCACGCCCATCACCAGGCTGGCGCCCAGACTCGCCAGGAAGCCCCGGATGGAGACTGCCGCCCACAGGGCCGCCGTCGCGGCGACGATCGCGATCACCACGGAGAGCGCGACCGTGCTCGTCCGGTACTCGATGTCGCCGTTCAACTTCAGGGCCGCCATGCCCAGATAGTGCATGGCGGCGACTCCCAGTCCGGTGATGACGCCGGCCGCGGAGAGTGTGCCGGCGGTCGCGCCGCGGTAGCCCACGGCGAACACGCCGACGCCGACCACGACGATCGCCACGGCCAGACTCAGCACCGTGAGGCCGGCGTCGTAGCCGATCCGGGTCTCCTCGACCTGGAAGCCGATCATCGCGATGAAGTGCATCGTCCAGATGCCGCTGCCGATCGACGTCGCGCCGAGCGCGAGCCAACCCGCTTTCCACGACTGTCTGTTGTGCAGGGACCGCACCACGCAGCGCAGTCCCAGAGCCCCTCCCAGGCAGGCCATCAGATAGGCCGCCACCGGGGTCACCGCACCGTAGCGGAACCCGTCGATCGTGCCTTGCATGAGCCAGCTCCCCCCAGAGTTGTGGCTTCTTGTGGGGGGAGTATGTATGGATCAGGCCCAGGGCGCGCAACCCTTTCACGTCAGCTGTCGATTAACTCTGTGCTTTCCGGGGTGCACTTCGGTCGCATCGCGGGCGATACGGGGACAGAAGCAGTCAGGGCTGTTGCGGCTTCTCGCGGTCGATGAAGTCCTTGGCCTTGTCCTGCGCCATGTCGACCTGCTTGGCGTGCTTGCCGCCCGTGCGCTCGTCGATCATGTCTCCCGCCCGGTCCACGCCTTCCTTGGCCTTGTCCGAGTGCTGGCCCAGCATTCCCTTGACCTTGTCCATGATCGACATGGCTGTCCTCCTTCGGACGTGCGTTGGCCCTCCCAGCATCCCCCGGCTTACCGCGCCCCGCATGTCGGTGCCGGGCGGGGCCCAGGCAGGGATCGGTTGTCCCTGGATGCGTTGTGCCTTCCTCCGCGCGGGCGGCGCCGGAATCGTGGGTGGTGGCGGATTCGCCGCCCTTCGTCTGCACATCCGGCCATCAGCCAGCCCCGACCGAGGAGCCGAACCATCATGAACATCCCCGAACCGGCCGTGCCCGATCTGACCGGAAAGCTCGCCGTGGTCACCGGCGGAAGCGACGGCATCGGGTTCGGTCTCGCCGGCCGTCTCGCCGCCGCCGGAGCCGAGGTGATCCTGCCCGTGCGCAACCAGGCCAAGGGCGGCGACGCCGTCGGCCGTATCAAGGCGGCCCACCCGGGCGCACAGGTCTCGACCCGCCCGCTCGACCTGTCCGCACTGGACTCCGTCGAGGCCCTAGCCGCGACCCTGATCGACGAAGGACGGCCCGTCCACCTCCTGGTGAACAACGCGGGCATCATGGAGCCGCCCGCGCGTGCGGAGACCAAGGACGGCTTCGAGCTTCAGTTCGGCACGAACCATCTCGGCCACTTCGCGCTCACGGCACGGCTGTTGCCCCTGCTGCGCGCGGCGGGCGGCCGGGTCACCGCCCAGTCGAGCGTCTCCGCGAACATGGGCGGCATCAACTGGGCCGACCCCCAGTGGCGCGCCACGTACAAGCCCTCCCGCGCCTACAGCCACTCCAAGATCGCGCAGATGCTCTTCGCCCTGGAACTCGACCGCCGTAGCGCACGGCTCGGCTGGGGGATCACCAGCAACGTCGCCCACCCCGGTGTCACCCCCACCAACCTGCTCGCGGCGCAGCCGCACATGGGCCGGTCCCAGGACACCGCGTCGGTGAAGATCATCCGGCGTCTCGCGGGCGCCGGTCTCCTCGTCCAGCCCCTCGACGCGGGACCGCTTCCGGCGCTGTACGCGGCGACCGACCCGGCCGCGCGGGGCGGCGCGTTCTACGGCCCCTCGGGCTTCCTGCACCTGAGCGGCGCCCCCGCCGAACAGGCCGTCTACAAGAACGTCCGCAGCGAGGCCGACGCCCGGCGGATCTGGGAGCTGTCCGAGGAACTGACCGGCGTCCGCTTCCCCGTCTGAGAAAGAATCACGTCATGGACCGAGCACAACTGTCCGACTTCCTGCGGACCCGGCGCGAGGCACTGCAACCCGAGGACGTCGGTCTGCCCCGCGGACCGCGCCGCCGCACCCGGGGCCTGCGGCGCGAGGAGATCGCCCTGCTCTGCGGCATCTCCACCGACTACTACGCACGCATCGAGCAGCAGCGCGGGCCGATGCCGTCCGAGGCGATGCTCGCCGCCATCGCCCGTGGCCTGCATCTGTCCCTGGACGAACGCGATCACCTGTTCCGGATGGCCGGCCACAACACACCCAGCCGCGGTCTCGGCACCGACCATGTCAACCCGGGCATCATGCGCATCCTGGACCGCCTCGCGGACACGCCCGCCCAGGTCGTCAACGGCCTCGGCGAGACCCTGATCCAGACCCGCCTCGCGGTCGCGCTGATCGGCAACGAGACCGGGTTCACCGGCTTCAGCCGCAGTCTGGGCTACCGCTGGTTCACCGACCCGCTGGCCCGACGGATCTACCCCGAGGCCGACCACGCGCTGAACAGCCGTGTCTTCACCTCCGAGATGCGCGCCGTCTACTCCCGCCACGGCGCCGACTCCCGGGTGGGTGAGATCGTCGAGGCGCTCCTGGCTCAGAGCGAGGAGTTCGCCGGACTGTGGAGCGACCACGAGATCTCGGTCCGCAGACCCGACGACCGCAAACGCATCAGCCACCCCGACCTCGGCATCCTCGACCTCCGGTGCCAGGTCCTCTTCGACGCCGACCAGGCGCAGGCCCTCCTCGTCTACACCGCCACACCCGGCACCGAGAGCCACGAGAAGCTCCAGCTCCTGTCCGTCGTGGGGGACCGTCAGCCACACCTCTGACGTCACCGTCGTAGTGCGCGGCCCTGCTCTCCCGGCCCTCGGGAAGCCCGGCGATCCCTGCGCTCAGGCACGTACGAGTGGCTCGAATCCGTCGGTGTCGCGGGCCTTGCGGGTGCGGGACACGGCGAGCAGGAGTGCCTGGAAGACCGCTCCGGACAGGCCCACCCACAGGGCGAACCGGTAGCTGACGTGGTCGGCGAGGAGTCCGCCCAGGGGTGCGCCGATCGCCACCATCCCCCAGTTGAACGAGCGGATCGTGGCGTTCATCCGTCCCCGGAGCCGGTCGGGCGTGACCGCCTGGCGGTAGCTCATCTCCACGGGACTCCCGAGCGAGATGGCGCAGGATACGACGAAGAAGGCCAGCGACACCGAGACCAGGGCCCACGGTCCACGCTGGGCGAGGACCAGCGGCAGCCAGCCGACGGCGGCGACGAGACGGCCGGCGACCAGCACGGCGCCGATGTCGAACCGCCGTGCCGCGCGTGCGGAGAACGCGCCGCCGAGCACTCCACCGAGGCCCGCGCAGGCGTACGTCACGCCCAGGCCGAAGTCCCCGATCCTCAGCTCACGCAGCGCGAAGACGACGAAGACCGTGCTGACGACGGTGTTGAAGAGGAGCATCAGGTGCGAGGTCAGCGCGATGGACGCCAGGATCCGATGCCGGTAGACCCAGGCCACGCCCTCACGCAGTTCGCCGAGGAGACCGCGCCGCGCGCCGCGGTCGGGCACGGGGTCGTCGGCCCGCACCGTGGTGAGCAGCAGGCCGGACACCAGATAGCTGACGGCGTCCACGAGCACGGCGAGCGGCGCGCCGACCACCTTGATCAGCACTCCGGCGATCAGCGGCCCGGTCGACCCGGCCGCCGCGTCGGCCTGTCCCACCCGGGCATAGCCCGCGTTGAGGAGTTCCTTGGGGACCAGCTGCGGGACGTAGGAGTGGTTGGCCGCGTCGAAGAAGAGACACAGCAGCCCGAAGGCGAAGACACACGCGCAGAGTGCGGCGATGCCGAGCCGGTCCAGCGCGTACAGCAGCGGGATCGCGCCGAGGAGGGCGGCCCTGCCGAGATCCATGGCCACCATGACCGGCTTGCGCCGGCAGCGGTCCACGAGCACCCCGGCCAGGAGCCCGAAGAGCAGATAGGGCGCCCAGCGGGCCGCGCTGACCAGACCCACCTCCGTGGCGGACGCGCCCAACGTGACGGCGGTGAGGATCTGAAGTGCCAGCCCCGTGATCTGTGAGCCGAACGACGAGATCGCGGAGGCGGTCCAGAAGCGTACGTACCCAGGAACGTCCACCAGGCGCGGCATGATCGGATCGTATCAAGTGGCCGTTCTGCCAAGGCAGTTGAGCCGCCGGTCAGGGCAGCACCGACGACGCCACCGCCCTTCCCGCCAGCAGCGCGGCGACCGGATCGGCGGCCTCGTCCAGTTCGATGAGCACCGTGCCGGCGCCGGGCGTACGGGACATCGCGTCCGCCCAGCCCTTCCAGTCGACGATGCCCGAGCCCAACTCGGCCATGTAGGGCTGCTGTTGGGCGAAGACCGTCTCGTCGATGGTGAGTTCCACGTCGATGGGCCTGACCGCGTCCTTCCAGTGCGCCAGGGCGACGCGTCGCGCGTGACGGCGTGCCACGGCCACCGGATCACCACCGCCGAGCGCGATGTGGCAGGAGTCGGGGCACAGCCAGACGTAGCGCGGATCGGTGAAGGACATGAACAGGTCGATGTCGCGCTCGTACCAGAGGGTGCTGTTGGACTCGGTGTGGAAGGCGAGCCGCACGCCCTGCCGCGAGACGGCCTCGCCCACCGCGTGGGCGATGTCGGCCATGCGGGTCATGTACGGGGCGTCGACGAAGAGGGGCGGCCGGGTCCCGAACGTCGTGCGCATCGGGAGCCCCGCGACGAGAAGTTCGGCCCCCACGTCGACGAGGAAGGCCGCGCGTCGCTCGGCGTCGGCGACGATCGCGGGCAGGTTGCCGGCGTCCCGCCAGTCGGGGCTGTCCTCCCCGGCGACGAACGCGCTCACGACGGCCAGCCCGCGGGACACCAGCTCGCGGCGGAAGCCCTGCGCGCTGCCGAAAGCCCGCAGCGCCGACTCGATGTCGCCCGGCGCGAAGGTGAGTTCGATGCCCGTGACGCCGGCCTCGTCCAGCGCGTCCATCACCCGCGCCCAGAAGAGCTCGGGGTGCGCCAGCGCCCACGCGCGCACCGCGTCCGCGGAGGGGAGACCCCAGAAGTCCGGGTGGTAGAAGGTGACGACATCGGTCGCGAAACGCGGGGTCACGCTGTGCCTCCCCGTGCGTTGTAGACGACGACGCCGTCCGCCGCGTCCACGGCCTTGCGGTAGTTCCGGAACACGGCCAGCGCCTCGTCCCGGAGCACATCTCCTACGACGTCGATGCCCCGTGCCTCGAACTGCCCGGCCCAGTCCGCGCCGAGCGGGCCCTCGTCGAACGTGGTGATCTCCTCCAGCTCCGGGCCCTCGCCCGCGACCACCAGACCGCGCACCCCGGACCACAGGGTGGCGCCGTAACACTGGACGCAGGGGCGCCAGTTGACGACGAGCTCGTGGAGCGGGAGGCCGGTGGCGCCCAAGTCCCAGCCGCCGGTGGCCACTTGGGCCAGACCGAGCGCCACGACCTCCGCGTGTGCGCTGGAGACTCCCGAGGCGAGGACGACGTTCACGCCCACCGAGACGATCCGGCCGGTCTCGCGCTCGGCGACGAGGGCCGCGAACGGACCGCCGTTCCCCTCCCGCCAGTTGCGGTCCGCGAGCCGGTGCACGAGGCGCATCCGGTCCTCGCGGCCGGGGACGACGGCGGGCACGTCGGCCAGCTCGTCGTCGATCCACGCCGGCAGCGCCACGCGGTATTCCTTCACGATGTCGATCACGATCGGGCTTCCTTCACGTTCGGGCTTCCTCTCAGTGCGCGGCGAGCGGCGCGGTGCGGGTGGTGACGGCTCGTGCGGCCCGTACGGCCGTGACCGCGCCGGTCAGTGTCACGTTGGCGGCCATCGGTGTGGGGATCACGCCGGTGCCGGCGACGTACAGGTTGTCGAAGCCCCACACCCGGCCGTCCGGGTCGCACACGCTGGTCCCGTCGTCGGCGGTGCCCGACCGGACGGTGCCGGTCAGGTGCAGGGACGAGCCGGGCGGGAGCAGGGCGAGTTCGGTGGCGGGGTCGAAGGGACCGAACTCCTCGGCCAGTGAACGGACTTCGGCGATCCCGCGGTCGATCAGCGCCCGGTCGGTGTCCGTGTAGGCGAACTCGACGCCGATACGCGGCAGTCCGGCGAGGTCGGTCTCCGACTCCGAGAAGACGAGCCGGTGTTCGGGCCGTGACTCGACGGGGACGAGCAGCGCCAGGCCCACGGCGTGTGCGAGGGGGCGACCGTGCTCGTCCACGTACGTCCGGTTCATGATCTGGCCGTGGAACGGCTGCGCCGGCCCGTTCTGCGGCACCCACAGCGAGTCCGTGCTGAACTCGCCGGGGCGCGGGAGCGGCAGATCGTCCAGGGCGATCCCGAACCGGTCCAGATCCAGCAGGACTTGGGCGGTGATGAACGCGTGCTCGTTGAGGTGGCGGCCCAGCGCCTCGGGGCGGATGCCCGAGGCGAACAGGAGTTGCGGGGATCGCAGCGCGTCGGCGCACACGACCACCGTGTCCGCGTGGAGTTCGGACTCCGTGCCGTCGGCGACGCGGCGCAGTCGGGCGCCGGTGGCACGGCCGTCCGCGACGAGCAACCGGGTCGCAAGGGTCCCCGTCAGCAGCGTGAACGCGGGGTCGCCGCCCGCCGCGATCGCCGGGAAGATCGTCCCCGGCGCCGTGCGCGGCATGGGGCCCGAGGCTGTCGGCGTGACGGCCATGGGCATCGGCTGGGGGCGCCGGCCGACGGGTGCGGTGTCGTCGTAGCGGCGGTGCAGGACGTCGAGGACGGTGCGGCCGACGTCGGTCGGGCCGATGGGGGAGGGGGAGACGGCGAGCAGGCGGCGCGCGGTGTCCAGGTCGGCCGCCCAGCGGGCCGGGTCGCCGTAGTCGAAGACCTCGGGGCCGGCCGGCCATGGCGTCGCGGCGGTCCAGTGGACGCCCATGCCGCCCGCGTTCCACGCGAACGCGGTCGCGGGCATCGCCTCGGCGTCCTCGCCGAAGGCCAGCGCGTGGAACATGCCGGGCGCCAGACCGGCCAGGCTGTCCGCGACCTCGCGCACCACCTCGGCGCCGGTGTACATGCCCTGGATACCGGAGTCGACCCGCTCGTTGTACCGCGACCAGAGGGCCGGGTCGGCGACGTCGTGCAGATGCAGCCCGGGCGCCTCGCCGATCGCGCTGCCGCCGTCGACCATCGTGATGCCCAGCCCCGGATCGCTCTCCCGCAGCAGCCGGGCCACGACGGAACCCATGATGCCGCTGCCCACGATGAGGACGTCGGTGTGCGGGGTGTCGGTCACAGGGAGACTCCAAAGTCGGTTGCTGTGGGGGGAGTTAGGAGCTGGGGACGAGCGGTCCGAACAGCTCGGTGTCCATGCGGTCGAGCGCCAGTTTCACGGCGCCGATCAGCGCGGCGTCGCGGCCCAGCCCGGTGGCGCGCAGCTCGATCGCCGGGGTACGGGCGACGCGCATCGCCTCGCGGACCCGGGGGAGCAGCACATCGGCGGCGTCCTCCAGTCCGCCGCCGAGCACGATGAGCGAAGGGGCGACCGTCCACGACAGGGTGGTGAGGATGGAGGTGATGTTCTCGACGAACTCGTCGACCTCGGCGAGCGCTTCCGTGTCTCCCGCCCGGGCGGCGTCGAAGCGTTCCCACGCCACCTTGCGCTGGGCCGCCTCCGGTGAACTCAGCCAGGCCACCGGGCGGTCGGCGATCGTGCCGGTCGGGATCGACCGCGCCTCGACGATCTCGCCCGCCGCGCCGTCCAGACCCCGGTGCACGGCACCTCGGATCAGGATGCCGAGACCGGTCCGGTTGCCGAGGATCGCCCACACGACGTTGTCGTGATCACCGGCCACACCCCGCCAACGCTCGGCCAGCGCACCGAGGTTGGAGTCGTTGTCCGCGAACCACGGGACCCTGATGCGCTGTTCGAGCTCCTTGGGCAGATGCACGCCCTCCCAGCGGGTGGTGTGCACCAGGCGTCGTACGACCCCCTCGTCGTCGATCGCGCCACCGGCCGCCACCGCGCCCGCGCGCAGCCGGTCCGGTGATCCGCCCGCGTCGTCGAGCGCCTCCCGCACCAGGGCCGCCGCGTCGTCGAGGGTGAGCTGAGGGTCCTGGTAGGCGCGCAGCGGGCGGTGCGCCCGGCCGACGATCCGGCCGCGTACGTCGGCGATCACCGCGGAGGCGTCGGCGGTGTTGACGTAGACGGCCGCCAACAGGGCGTGTTCCGCGCGCAGTTCGTACCGCCGGGCCGGCCGTCCAGCACTGCCGCTGGTCGGAATCCGCTCCAACTCGGCCACCCAGCCCGCCTCGACGAGCGAGTCCAGGATCAGCTCGATGGTACGGCGGGACAGCCCGGCCCCCTCGGCGAGCGCGGTCAGTGTCGTGGGCCCCGCGGACACCGCGAGCGCGCGCAGGACGACCGAGGTGTTGACGCGCCGCACGGCGCTCTGGTTCATCCCCGACATCAACACCCCTCCGCCTCCTCGGACTTGCCCAGTACGACGGGATCGGACACCCCGGTTGCGGGAGCGTGGACGGTGTCCGTCATGGGCGTCACCGCATTCCCGATCCGGCGATGCCCTGCACGAAGTACCGCTGCAGGAACAGGAAGAGTACGAGGACCGGCAGCATCACGACGATCGCGCCGGCGAGGACCAGACCGTAGTCGGTGACGTGCTGGGCCGCCTGGCTGGTGGCGGCGAGTCCGACCGGGAGGGTGTAACTCGCCGTGCTCTGGGCGACGATGAGCGGCCAGATGAAGTTGTTCCAGGAGTTCAGGAACGACATGATCGTGATCGTCGCGACCGCCGGACCGGCCAGCGGCAGGAAGATCCGGAAGAAGATCCGGAACTCGCCCGCGCCGTCGATGCGCGCCGCCTCCAGCAACTCGTCGGGCACCGACTGCGCGTACTGCCGCATGATGAACACCGACAGCGGGAGCGCCACCCCGGGCAGTGCGATACCGGTGAGGGTGTCGGCGAGGCCCATGTCGACGGTGATCACGAACTGGGTGACGAACACCGTCGTGAACGGCACCATCATCGCCGCCATCACCGCGCCGAACGCGAGCCGCTTGCCCGCGAACTCCAGCTTGGCGAGGGCGTATCCGGCCGCCGAGGCCGCCACGATGTTGCCGATCACCACCATGAGGGCGACCAGGACGCTGTTGGTGAGGAAGCGTCCGAAGCCCTCGGTCCGGAACAGCCGAACGAAGTTGTCGAGGGTGACGTGCTGCGGCAGCCACGCGCCCGGGTCGGACCGGATCTCGTCGAGACCGCGCAGCGAACCGCTGACCACCCAGAAGAAGGGCAGCAGGGTGAGCAGCGCGCACAGCGCCAGCGCGCCGTACAGCAGCGGGCGGGCAACGGACCGTGTGGGTACGGCGGTTCGGTCCTCGACGGCGATCAGGTCGGCGTCGGCGTCGGTCAACGACGCGGCTACGGCGGTCATGTGCGGGGCCTCAGCAGTCGGAACTGGACGACACTCACCAGCAGCACGAGCAACAGCATCACGAAGGACGCGGCCGAGGACATGCCCAGCTGGCCGGATCCGAACTGGTGGTAGGTGTACAGCGACACGGACTCGGTCGACCCCAACGGGCCGCCGTCGGTGAGGAGATAGGGCTCGTCGAAGACCTGGAGGTAGAACACGGTCAGCAGCACCGACACCATGAGGGTGGTGGGCAGGAGGAGCGGCAGGGTGATGTGCCTCAACTGCCGCCAGCGGCCCGCCCCGTCGAGCGCGGCGGCCTCGTACACGTCCTCCGGCACGGCTTGGAGCCCGGCGAGGAACAGGACCATCGCGGTGCCGAAGTTGCGCCACACGCCGAGCAGGATCACCACGGGCATCGCGAGGTGCGGATCGTCCAGCCAGTTCGGTCCTGCGAAACCCACCGCGGCCAGCGCCTTGTTGACGGTGCCGCCCGCGTTGAAGGCGTACTGCCAGATGAGCGCGACCGCGACGACGTTGGTGACGACCGGCGCGAAGAAGACCGTACGGAACACCCCGCGCATCCGCCGGATCCCCGAGTTCAGCGCCACGGCCAGCGCGAAGCCGATCGCCATGGTCAGCGGCACACCGACGGCGACGAAGACGGCGGTGTTCAGGATGTCCCGCAGGAAGGTCGGGTCCTGGAACAGGCGCAGGTAGTTGTCCAGGCCGGTGAAGTCGACCGCGAGGGGATGGCGCAGGTCCGAGCCGCGCAGGTCGGTCAGGCTGAAGCCGAGCGCGGCCACCGTGGGGATCGCGGTGTAGAGCAGGAACACGACGGCGAACGGCGCGAGGAACAGCCAGGCGACCGCCGTACGGCGGGAGTTGCGTGCCCGGCGCCGCGTTCCCGGGACGAGCGTGGTGGTCATCCGCGGCTCACTCCGTGCCCGTGCCGAGACTCGTGGCATACGCCTGGACGCTCGCCGCGGCCTGCTCGGCGGTCTGTGTGCCCTTCGCGACGGTCTCCATCTCCTTGCCCAGCCGGGTGGCGACCTGCTGCCAAGTACCCACCTGAGGAAAGGCCTTGGTGTTCTTCAGCTGGGTGAGGAAGGCGTCGAGGAGCGGCTGCTTCTTGACCGCCGGAGCGTCCCAGGCCGAGATCACGGCGGGCAGCGAGCCGTACGCCGAGTACTGCGCGACCTGCGTGCTCGGCTTCGCGGCGTAGCGGACGAACTTCCACGACGCGTCCGTGTTCCCGCCGTCCGCGAGGACGCCCCAAGTCCCCCCGGCGGAGAAGGAGACGCTGCCCGAGGCGCCGGCCGGCAGCGGGGCCGTGGCGACATGGGCCGCCGTCCAGCCGGACTTCTTCGCGGCGGTGTCCAGTTGCCCGAGCACCCAGGGCCCGGTGATCATCGTGGCCGTCTTCCCGGACACGAAGTACGGCTGCGCGTCGAGGAAGGTGGGCGTCGCGGTGTCGGCCGAACCCGAGGTGAAGAACGACGCGTTGTACTTGAGGGCGTCGACCATCGCGGGTGTGTCGAGGGTCCAACCGCCGCTGGAGGAGAGCAGGTTGCCGCCCGCCTGCCAGGCGTACATCGCGACGTCCTGGCCGTTGAAGATGTCCCAGCCGTTGTCCGCCCCGAGCCCGTGCACGGCTCCGGCACCCTTCAACGCCTTGAAGAACGGCACCATTTCGGCCCAGGTGGTCGGTGCCTTGACGCCCGCCTTCTCGGCGAGGTCGGCGCGATAGACGAGTGCGTACGTGTACGCGTACCAGGGCACCGTGTACGCCACGTCCTTGACCAGACCCGCGTCCCACAGGCTCGTGAAGAAGGCGCCGGAGTCGACGAGTCCGTCCGGTACGGGCTGGAGGATCGACGGGTCGAGGAACTGCGCCTGCGACTCGGGGAAGAACTGGGCCACATCGGGGCCCTTGCCGGCCGCGATCGCCGCCTGGAGCTTCGTGTAGTACTCGGAGTTCGGTATCAGCGTGAACTTCACGGTGACGTCCGGGTTCGCGGCCTTGAAGGGCTTGATCACCTTGTCGAGGACGTCGGCGTCGCCCTGGGCGGCCCAGACGTTGACCGTGCCGGTCGCCGGCTTGTCGTCGACCGACTTCGCGGAGGCCTTCGCGGAGGCGGTGGCGGTGTCGCCGCGCCCACAGCCCGCGAGGGCGAGGGTGCCGAGCAGAGCGGTGCCGGCGGACAGTCTGAGGACGCCGCGGCGGGAGGGATCGGACACTCGGGGGCTCCTGTCTCATGGGGCGCTGAGGACAGTGAAGGGATTTTCGGGGAAAGCAGCGTTATCGGTCCGGCGGCCGTAATGCGGCTGATGGGACCTCTGTGGCTGACTGCGACATTAGGAAGGGTCTGTTTCGCCGGCGTGGCTCAGCCGTCACGAATAATTTCGGAACTTGTAGCGAAATCCCTGACAGAGGGAAAACCCTTGAGTGCCCCTGACCTGCGTGACATGGACGGGTCAACGCTGTCATCCTCCACGCAGCCACCCCCACGATTCCTCCACGGATTGGTCAAAGTTCCGCCGGTCCCGCACAGCTCAGCTCTTCCCGGACAGCAGACCCGGCTGCCCGGTCTGTCACCGGCCGCGCTCGCGGTCGTCGCAGTAGGAGTAAGAGTGAGACGCATCCCCCGCAAGCGGATGGCGGTAGGAGCCCTGGTCTCCACCGCCGCCTTCCTGGCCGTCGGCATCCAGTCGGTGCCGGCGACCGCGAAGCCCGCCTCCCCCCACCCGAGTCCGCTGCTCACCGGCAGCCTGGAGGCGAAGCTCACCCCGGCCCAGCGCACCGCCCTGGTGAAGAGCGCCACGCAGAACACCACGGCGACCGCCCGCACCCTCGGCCTCGGCGCCAAGGAGAAGCTGGTCGTCCGGGACGTCGTCAAGGACAACGACGGCACGCTCCACACCCGCTACGAGCGCACCTACGCGGGCCTCCCGGTCCTCGGCGGCGACCTCGTCGTGCACACCCCGCCCGCCACCGTGGCCACGGGCACCGTGAGCGCCACGTTCAACAACAAGCGCACCATGGCGGTCGCCTCCACCACCGCGTCGTACACCAAGGCCGCGGCCGAGACCAAGGCCCTCACCACGGCCAAGGCCCTCGACGCCAAGAGCCCCTCCACCGACAGCGCCCGCAAGGTCATCTGGGCCGGCAGCGGTACCCCGAAGCTCGCCTGGGAGACCGTGGTCGGCGGCTTCCAGGACGACGGCACGCCGAGCCAGCTGCACGTCATCACCGATGCCTCCAGCGGCGCGGAGCTGTACCGCTACCAGGGCATCAAGACCGGTACCGGCAACAGCCAGTACAGCGGCACGGTCACCATCGGGACCACGCTGTCCGGTTCGACGTACCAGCTGAACGACACCACGCGCGGTACCCACAAGACGTACAGCCTGAGCAACGGCACGTCGGGCACCGGCACCCTGATGACCGACGCCGACGACACCTGGGGCACCGGCTCCGGCTCCAACACCCAGACCGCGGGCGTCGACGCGCACTACGGCGCCCAGGTGACGTGGGACTTCTACAAGAACACGTTCGGCCGCAGCGGCATCAAGAACGACGGCGTCGCCGCCTACTCGCGCGTCCACTACAGCACGGCGTACGTCAACGCCTTCTGGGACGACGACTGCTTCTGCATGACCTACGGCGACGGCACGAGCAGCACCCACGCGCTCACCTCGCTGGACGTGGCAGGGCACGAGATGAGCCACGGTGTCACCTCCAACACCGCCGGGCTCAACTACACCGGTGAGTCGGGCGGGTTGAACGAGGCGACCTCCGACATCTTCGGCACGGGCGTGGAGTTCTACGCGGCCAACTCCAGCGACGTCGGTGACTACCTCATCGGCGAGAAGATCGACATCAACGGCGACGGCACGCCGCTGCGTTACATGGACGAGCCCGACAAGGACGGCGGCTCCGCCGACAGTTGGTACTCCGGCGTCGGCAACCTCGACGTGCACTACTCCTCGGGCCCGGCGAACCACATGTTCTACCTGCTCTCCGAGGGCAGCGGCACCAAGACCATCAACGGTGTCACCTACAACAGCCCGACCTCCGACGGCGTCGCCGTCGCCGGTATCGGCCGGGCCGCGGCCCTGCAGATCTGGTACAAGGCGCTGACGACGTACATGACGTCCAGCACCACGTACGCCCAGGCCCGCACCGCCGCACTGAACGCCGCCGGCGCGCTGTACGGCACGAGTTCCGCCCAGTACGCGGGAGTCGGCAACGCCTTCGCCGGTATCAACGTCGGCAGCCACATCACCGTGCCGACCACCGGCGTCACGGTCACCAACCCGGGCAGCCAGTCCTCGACCGTCGGTACGGCGGTGAGCCTGGCGATCACGGCCAGCAGCACCAACAGCGGCACTCTGACGTACGCCGCGACCGGACTGCCGACCGGCCTGTCGATCAGCAGCTCCACGGGCGCCATCACCGGCACCCCGACGACCGCGGGCACCTACAGCTCCACCGTCACGGTGACCGACTCCACCGGCGCGACCGGCACGGCGTCCTTCACCTGGACGGTGAGCGCCACCGGCGGCGGCAGCTGCACCTCGACCCAGCTCCTGGGCAACGCGGGCTTCGAGTCGGGCGCCACCACCTGGACCGCGACCAGCGGCGTCATCACCAGCTCCAGCAGCCAGGCGGCGCGCACCGGTTCGTACAAGGCCTGGCTCGACGGCTACGGCTCCACCCACACCGACACGCTGTCCCAGTCGGTGACGATCCCGAGCGGCTGCACGGGGACGACGTTCACCTTCTACATCCACATCGACACGGCTGAGACCACCACCAGCACCGCGTACGACAAGCTGACGGTCACCGCCGGATCCACCACCCTGGCCACCTACTCCAACCTCAACGCGGCCAGCGGGTACGTCGCGAAGTCCTTCAGCCTGTCGGCCTTCGCGGGGACCACGGTCGCCCTGAAGTTCAGCGGTGTCGAGGACTCCTCGCTCCAGACCAGCTTCGTCATCGACGACACGGCCGTCACGACCAGCTGATCCGCTTTCCCCGCTCCATCCGGCACCCCGCACGCGCCCCCAGGCGTGCGGGGTGTCCGGTTTCCTCAGCTCAGCGGGTCCAGCGTCAGATAGGCCTGCTGCGGGTTGCCGTCGTTCACCAGGGACTCCTGGGCGCCGACGTCGTCGAACGCGAACGCGTACGCCTTGCCGTCGGCCATCTGCGCGTGGATCTTGCGCGCGTACTGGTTGGTCACCGTGTCCACGTAGAAGTTCGCCGTGGTGGTGTCCGGCTGGTTGGGGTTGACCAGGAGCGTGGAGCGGTTGAAGCCCGCGCACAGCGTGCGCGAAATCGGGCCGCGTACCAGGTCGTTGGGGGCGTCGAGGTACTTGTAGCAGCCGAAGATGCTGGCCGCGTCCGGCTTCTGGAAGGTCGTCACGACCGCCCCGGAGCTGTTGGTGAAGTTCATGACGTTGCCCGAAACCCGGCCGAAGTACTTCGTGTTCGGCTGGTTCGCGAACGGTGTCACGGTCAGCGTCGACGACGCGTACTTCGACCAGACACGGTTGATGTAGTCGTCCATCACGGTGCTCGGCAGGGCGCCCGTCTCGATCCCGTACGTCGGTGAGAGCGCTCGCAGAACCGTGCCGTCGGACCGGGTCTGGATCAGGTTGGCCCAGCCGCCCGGCTGCCCGCGCAGCGCGTTGAAGAACCCGGTGTAACCACCCGACTTGAGATGTCCGGTGGAGGCCGTGCTCCCGTCGGACCGCTGCACCCCGACCGCGTACGGTGCGGAGAACATGTCCACCTGGGTGCTGTTGATCCACAGCCCGGAGTCGTTCAGCGTGTACTCGGACCAGTTGAAGAGGATGTTGCGGTTCGGGTCGGTCGGGTTCTGCACCGCCGGCTGCACCAGACCGCCGGTGGTCAGCTTGAACACCAGCTTCTGGCCGTACGAGAAGTAGATGCGGCCCGAGAACTTGGGGATCCGGATGGTGCTGGACTGCCCGGCCGCCGGGCCCGCGATCGACGCGTCCGGCGCCGGGGTCGGCGGGTTGCCACCGGCGGGCCAGGCGTGGAACGTACCGGCCGCGTCGGCCCAGCCCTGTTGGCCCGTGGTCAGGTTGGTGCCCAGGTTGTAGACGTAGACCGCGTCGCCGCGGCCCGAGTTGTTGGTGATCTTCAGCGGGATCGTGGCGGGTACCGCGGCATCAGCCGTCAGCGGTGTGGCCAGCGCGAGCATGGTGGCCACCGCGGTCGCGGCGCCCAGTCGGCGCAGGAGTCTGACGAGCACTGCTCACCTCCGTGTGGGGGGTGTACGAATAATTGGTCCGTACCTATGTGAGAGCGCTCTCAGAGTCGCGCCGAGGCGCGGGCATGTCAATGAGTTGAACGAAAGGTGCCCACGGCAACTCGCGCCGTGGGCACCCGCGTTGAATGAGTGAAAGCGGTCTGTCGGTCAGAACGTGCGGTCCAGCAGGTCGAGCAGCGCGACCCAGTGACGCTCGTCGGCCTTCGCGTCGTACGACGAGGTGTCGGCCTGCGTGTAGCCGTGCCGAGCACCGGGGTAGACCTCGCAGCGGTGCCGGACACCGGCCGCGGTGAGCGCGTCCTCGAACCGCTCGATCTGGTCCTCGGGCAGCGAGGGGTCCTGGTCGGCGTGGCCGAAGTACAGCTCGGCGGTGATGTGTTCGGCGGCCAGGTGCGGGCTGTCCGGGTCGTCGGTGGCCAGCAGTCCGCCGTGGAAGCCGGCCGCGGCCGCCACCCGGTCCGGGTAGGCGCCGGCGGTGTACAGCGCGAGGCGGGCGCCCATGCAGTACCCGGTGATCGCGATCGGCCCGTCGGCGACCAGCGGGGACTCGGCCAGCCAGCGCAGATAGGCACCGGCGTCCCGCTCGATCAGTTCGGGATGCCGGGCCAGCCCCATGATCAGCGGGCCGACCTTCTCGAAGATCTCCGGACGCCCGTCGTGGTCGATGAACTCGGGCAGCTCGACGACCGGCGCGCGCCCCTCCCGGTAGAACACGTTCGGCACCAGAACCGCGTAGCCCGCACCGGCCAGCCGGTCGGCCATCGACCTCAGGTGCGGACGCAGCCCGAAGGCGTCCTGGTAGAGCAGCACGGCCGGACGGGGACGCTCGTCACCGGGATGCACCCAGTAGGCGTCGGCGATGCCGTCCTCGGTGGGGATGTCCACGGCTGTGCCCTGTACGGCGGTCATGGCGGAGGTGCCTCCCAGCGGATCGGCGCCGGGCCACCTGCCGGCCCGGCGCGGCGTGTTCCGATCATCGTGGCACGCCCGCCCACGGCCCCTCCGCCGGGGTCACTCGAAGCGGGAGACGTCGCCCGCGCCCTTGCGGACGATCTCGGCCTCGCCGCTGGAGAAGTCGATGACGGTCGTCGGTTCCGTGCCGCAGTCCCCGGAGTCGACCACCGCGTCCACCACGTGGTCGAGCCGGTCCTTGATCTCCCAGCCCTGCGTCATCGGCTCCTCCTCGTCGGGCAGGAGAAGGGTGCTGGACAGCAGCGGCTCGCCCAGCTCGGCCAGCAGCGCCTGGGTGACGACGTGGTCGGGGATGCGCACGCCCACGGTCTTCTTCTTCGCGTTCAGCAGCTGGCGCGGCACCTCCTTCGTCGCCGGCAGGATGAACGTGTAACTGCCGGGCGTGGAGGCCTTGATGGCGCGGAACACGTCGTTGTCGATGTGCACGAACTGGCCCAGCTGGGCGAAGTTCTGGCACACCAGCGTGAAGTGGTGCCGGTCGTTCAGCTGCCGGATCGTCTTGATCCGCTCCATGCCGTCACGGTTGCCCAGCTGGCAGCCCAGCGCGTAGCAGGAGTCGGTCGGGTACGCGATCAGCGCACCCGAGCGAACACTGTCCGCGACCTGGGAGATGGTGCGGGGCTGCGGATTGTCCGGATGCACGTCGAAGTACTTGGCCACCCGCCGAGCTTATGCCGTGCCCGCGCCGGTCGCCGCGCGGGCCCGCTGCGGGTGCTCGGTCCGGCGGGTGTGTACCCCGGCGAATCAGGGGAATCCGACGAGAGCGCTCGGGTCTCTCCCCCGAACCCGGGCAGGACCGGCTCCGCCCGCGGCCCACCTCCGGGGCCGCGGCGGGGCGGTTCCACGCTGTTGGACGGCTCAGCCGTCCAGCCGTACCGGCACTTCCTGCCAGCCGAAGGCGATGAACGACGGCACCTGGCGCAGTTCGTCCGCGTCCACGGCGAGCCGGGCGGCCGGGAAGCGGTCGAAGAACGCGGGCAGTGCGGTCAGCGCCTCCACCCGGGCGAGCGGTGCCCCGATGCAGCGGTGCACGCCGATGCCGAACGACAGGTGGTCGTCGGCTCCGCGGGCCGCGTCGAAGACGTCCGCGTCCGGGCCGTAGTGCGCGGGATCGAGCCCGGCCGCGGCGTACGTGGTGATGATGGCGTCGCCGGCCGGGACGGTGACGTCGCCGACCGTGAGATCACCGACCGCGAACCGCAGCGGCAGCGAGGCGATGGACGGATGCACGCGCAGGGTCTCGTCGACGACAGCGTCCCAGCCGATCTTCCCGGCGCGCACGTCCGCCAGCTGCTCGGGGCGCTTGAGCAGGGCGACGATCGCGTTGCCGATGAGGTTGACCGTCGTCTCGAAGCCCGCGCCGATCACCAGCAGCAGCGTGTACAGCAGTTCCTCGTCGCTGAGCCGGTCGCCGTCCTCGTCCCGCACCCGGATCAGCTCCGTGGTGAGGTCGTCGCCGGGGTGCTCGCTGCGGTGGGCGATCAGCGCGGGCAGCACCGTGCCGATCTGTTGCTGCACGAACGCCGCGTGCTCCGGGGACGGGTCCGAGGTGTCCATGATGGCCGCGATCAGCCGCCCGGTGTCGTCCACCAACTCGTCGGGCACACCGAACAGTTCGCAGATGATCCGCATCGGCAGGGGATGGGCGAGGGCCGCCCTGATGTCGACCACCTCGGCGTCGTCGGCCGCCACCGCGTCGAGCAGTTCGGTCGTGATCGCCTCGACCCGGGTCCGCATCGCCTCGGTGCGCCGGTGGGTGAAGCTGGGCGCGACGAGTTTGCGCAGGCGGGCGTGGTCGGTGCCGTAGGTGGAGAGCATGTTGATCACGCCGACCCAGCCCAACACCCAGCCCCAGGAGGGGTGTTCGCCGATCTCGGGCCACAGGTTCCAGTGCAGCCGGGGGTCCCTGCTGACCTGCGGGTCGAGGATCAGTTCCTTCAGGGTGTCGTAACCGGTGGGGGCCCAGGCGGGGATGCCGCCGGGCAGTTCGACGGGCACGATCGGGCCGAGGGCACGCAGCTTGGCGCTCTCGGCGGCCATGTCGGCGCCGAACGGGTCGAGGGCGATGCGGTCGGACACGGTCACGACGGGTCTCCTGGCTGGTCGGGGGAGCGCGGACTGAACCGGACGGGCAGCGAGGTGAGCGAGCGATGGAAGGGGCCGGGACGCCAGGTCAACTCCGCGCGCGGTACGACGGGTTCGAGGTCCGGCAGCCACAGGGTGAGCCGCTCGATCGCCTCCGTCGCGATGAGTAGCGTGTGCTGCTTGACCGGGCAGGCGTGCGGCCCCGCCGACCACGACAGGTGCGAGGCGTCCTTCGGGTGCCGGCCGGTGACGACCTCCTGCTCGGCGAAGTGCGCGAGCGCGCCGTACGAGACGACGACCGGGATCGCGGGCCGGATCCACGCCCCGTGGAACGTGACGGGTGAACGGGCGTAGTGGATCCCGTAGTTGGCGAGCGGGGTCTCGTGGTGCAGGACCTCCACCACGGCGTCCATGACCGGCCGGGCGCCACTGGTCAGCGTGGAGTAGTAGACCGAGGTGCCGAGGATCCGGGACAGGGCGTTGGACACCAGGTTCGCGGTCGGCTCGTGGCCCGCGCCCAGGGTGAGGAACACCTGCCAGGTGACCTCCTCCGGGGTGAGCCCGGCCGGATGGTCGAGCAGCCAGCTCGGGAGGTCGTCGCCGCGCGCCTGCGCCTTGGCGGCGATGAGTTCGAGGACGTAACCGCCGAACTCGGCCTCGCCCTCCGCCGCTTGGGCGCCGCCCTCCATCATCTTGCCCAGCGCCCGGTCCAGCCGCTCGCTCTGGCTGTCGGGCAGCCCGAACAGGCTGTTGAACACCAGCGCCATCAGCGGCCTGGCGAACTCGCCCACCAGATCGGCCTCTCCGCGCGGCCCGATGCGGCCCACCAGCACATGCACCGCCCGGTGCACCCGGGCCCGCAGGTCGTGCGGCTCGATCCGGTCGAAGGTGTCGATCAGCGAGGCACGGTAGCGGACGTGCGCGGTGCCGTCCGAGAACAGGGAGTTGGGCCGCCAGCGCATCATCCCCAGGACCGGCGAGTCCTCGGCGACCGTCGACTCCCACGGCCGGGGATCGTGCGAGAACGTGTCGGTGTCGCGCAGCAGCTCCAGCGCGGCCCGCCGCTCGGTGACGACGTACGCCGGTACGCCCGGGGCGAGTTCGGCCCAGCCGACCGGGCCCTGGGCGCGCAGGGCGGCGTAGTAGCCGTAAGGGTCCAGCGCGAAGCCGTCCTCCCACAGGCGGACGGGTCGGGTGGGCGAGGAGGTGGTCACCGGTGCTCCGGGGGGTCGCGGTCGATCAGATGCTGGACCAGGGCGAGCAGCGCGTCGAGGGACGAGTCCGCGTCCCGGGCGTCACAGGTCACCAGCGGCGTGCCCGGCTCCAAGTCCAGGGCGGCGCGCAGCTGTTGCCCGGTGTGGTGGCGGGGCGCGTCCGGGAAGGTGTTGAAGGCGACGGCGTACGGCAGCCCGCTCTCCTCCACCAGCCCGAGCACGTCGAAGGAGGCGTCGATGCGACGGCTGTCGACCAGGACGAGCGCCCCGAGCGCGCCGTACGCGATGTCCTCCCACAGGGCCCGGAACCGCTCCTGCCCGGGCGTGCCGAACAGATACAGCACGATCCCGCCCGGCAGGCTGATCCGCCCGAAGTCGATCGCGACGGTCGTCGTCGACTTCTCCCGCACCCCGTCGAGGTCATCGACGGGGACGGACGCCTCGCTGAGCCGTTCCTCGGTGTGCAGTGGCCGGATCTCCGACACGGAGTCGATGAGGGTCGTCTTGCCCACCCCGAAGGGCCCCGCGATCAGGATCTTGACCAACTCGCGTGCGGTGTCCGGCAGATGGATGCCGCTGGTGGTGCTGCCGCTAGTGGTGCTTGAGGGCGCGTAGGCCATCTGCGACTCTCTTCAGCAGGTCGGGGTCGAAGCGTTCGGCGGGCGGGATCGGGGCGCGGGCGAGCGCCAGGCTCAGATCGACGAGACCGGCGGCCAGGACACGCACCGCGGACACGGGCAGCTCCAGCAGGGCCGCCGCCTCCAGCACCGTCAGCGAACCGCCGTACAGGGCGTCCAGCAGGGCGAGTTGAGCCGCGGGCAGGCCGGCGGGGGCGGGCTCGCCGCTGCCGCTGAGGACCGTCAGCCGTTCCAGGTGCGGGCGGGTGGGCCGGGCCACACCGCCGGTCGCCAGATACGCGGGAACGAGAGGACGGCCGCCGCGGCGGCCCGTCATGCCGGCGCGCCGCCGTCAACTCCCCGCGGAGCGGCGGCCATCGCCTTCTCGCCCAGCCGCGCCACCTGCGAGTGCACCCGGTGCGCCAGCAGGTCCAGCCGCACCTCGGTGTCGCCGTAGGCCGCCACACAAGTCCCGTGATCCGTGGGGACGATGAGGACGTACCCGTGGTCGGACTCGATGACGACCTGCCGTATCTCGGCCCGGTCCCGGTCGGCGAACGCCGCCGCGGCGGTACGGCACGCCCCCTGCACCGTGCTGGTGATCGCGGCCACCCGCTCGCCCGAGGCCTGGGACAGCGCGTCGGTGTACCCCCGCACCAGCCCGTCCCGGGTCAACAGCACCGCCGCCACCACATGCGGCACCTCCAGGATCGGATCGAGCGCCCATGCCGTGTCGCCCCCATCGCGGCTGATCATCTAGCCGCTCCCCCTTCGTAGTTGTTCAGTGGTGTGTCATGCGCTGTCACTGTCTCGCCCGCCGCGGCCCGCTCTCCTACGGCGGTCCCGGCGTCGTCGATCGCGGCCCGCGCGGCGGCGGTGCCGGACTGGAGGGCGCCGAGTGCGGCGGCGGCCTGCTCCGGGCGACGCTCGGCCTGGTGCGTCTCCGGCCGGTGTGCTTCCGGCACGGCCGGTGCGACCGGTGGGGCGGCGGCCGGGGTGCGGCGACGTCGCCGCGGCAGGCCACCGGCATCGGGTACGGCCTGATGCCCGGACACGTCGGCGACGCCCCGCGCGGCTCGCTCGGCCCGCTCGTCGCGCTCGGAGCCGTAGGAGTGGGCCGGTGCGGTGGCGGGCGCGCGGGTGGGTGCGGGGGCCCGGCGGGTCGAGCGCGGGGCGCCGGCCGCGGGCGGCTGCTGCTCGGGGTCGATCCGGCTGAGGAGATGGCTGTCGATCCGCAGGACCGCGCGGACGCCGCCGTACGGCGAGGGCGAGGACACGTCGACGCTCAGGTCGAACTGCCGGGTCAGGCGACCGATCGCGGCGAACCCCATACGCGGCGGATCACCCAGGTCGGTGAGCAGGATCGGGTCGGAACCGGCCACCATCCGCCGGGCGTGGTCGCGTTCGTCCTGGGTCATGCCGAGCCCGGCGTCGTCGACGGTGACGCAGGCGCCGTGATGGACGTGCTCCAGGTTGACCACGACGTCGGTGTCGGGGGCGGAGTGCCGCAGCGCGTTGTCGAGGAGTTCGGCGACGATGATCGCGACCGGTTCGACGGCGTGCGAGACGAGCGCGGTGCCGGCCTCGAGGTGGTTGTGCACCCGCACGCGGTGGTACCCGGCGAGCCGGGCCTGCCCGCCGGTGACGGCCTCGACGAGGTGCGACTCCTCACGCGCGAGCCCCACCCACGCGCCGCACACGACGGCAGCGACCTGCGCACGGCGCAGCGACTGCTCGTTCTCGTGGTCCAGCATGAACAGGGTCTGTGCCAACTCCGGGTCGTCGTACCGTTGTTGGAGCGAGCGCAGGGCGTCCTGCAGGCGGTACAGCGCGGCCTGGATCTCCCGGGTGGCCCCGCGCATCCCGGCCTGCGCGGCGGCGTCGATGCGGGTGCGCTGCGCGGCGAGTTCCGAACGCACCGCCTTCAGCACGCTCTCGAGGGCGATCCCGAGGGGCGAGCCGATGAACTGCGGCTGCCCGGGCCCCGGCACGGCGACCCGCGGATGTGTCAGGTGCCGCGCGGCGGCCGGAATCCGCTGGAGTGCCAGATGCTCGACCTCGGCCGCCAACGCCGCCTGGACACCGTCCAGTCGGGCCCGCAGCTCGGCGATCTCCTCGTGTTGCAGGGCGCGTTGACGCCGCGACCGCAACAGCCCGGCACCGAGCGCCAGCGCGGACAGCGTGCCGGCGGCGAGAGCACCGGCCACCAGGTCCGGTAATTCGGTCATCGAATCGAGTCCAAGCGAAGTCGGGCAGGGCTGAGTCCGGGCCCCTCAGGCGGGGCGCCCGGAGCACAGTACACACCGTCATCGACCGCTCTCGCACGGTGTAACAGGACTTCCCTTCGAAACTGACCGGCCTCTGTTCACTTCTGCGCCAAGTGTCTGAAATGGCGTGTGGGGAAAGCGAGTTGAGTCGCTAAGGTCGATGCATCACGCACGAAGGGGGAGCGGTGTGACGGGCGTGGCCCGCTGGCTGGACGGCATCGAGGAGCGGGCTGCCGGTCTCCTTCCACCGGAGATCCACGCCTACTTCCGCAGAGGCGCAGGCCAGGGCCTCAGCGTGGCCGAAGCCGCCCCGGCCTGGGACGGATTCCGCCTGCGGCCGCACATCCTGCGGGACGTGTCCCGGTGCGACACCTCGACGACCGTAGTGGGCACGGCGGTCGACACCCCGGTCCTCATCGCCCCGAGTACCCTCCAACGCCGTGCCCATCCAGACGGCGAGGCGGCCACCGCGCTGGGCGCCGCGGCGCGGGCTCGCTGCTCGCGGTGACCTCGAACACCGCGGTCCCGTTCTCCGCCCTTGAGCCCTCCGGCGCGCCGTGGTGGGTGCAGGTGTACGTGGCCCGCGACCGGTCCCTGACCGAGGAGACGCTCCGGCGAGCCGTGGCGGCCGGCGCCCGGGCGGTCGTCCTGACCGCCGACACACCCGTCATCGGTTCGCATGGCCGACCCGGCGCGCACGTCGCCGACTTCGTGGGACCGGAGGACCTCTACGGCAACGTCAGCGGAACGCCCGACCGGGAGGCCGCCGAGCACGCGCCGGACCTCACCCCGGACGTCATCGCCTGGCTGCGCGACCTGACCGGGCTGCCGGTCGTCGTCAAGGGCGTCCTGCGCGGCGACGACGCCCGAGCCTTCGTGGACGCGGGCGCCGCCGGACTGATCGTCTCCAACCACGGTGGCCGCCAGCTCGACGGCCTGGTCCCGACCGCCTGGGCGTTGCCGGAGGTGGTCGACGCGGTCGCCGGGACGGGCGCCGAGGTGTACGTGGACGGCGGGCTGCGCCGGGGCACCCACGTCTTCGCCGTGCTCGCCCTCGGGGCCCGAGCGGTGTTCGTCGGCTGCCCTGCCCTGTGGGCCCTGTCCCTGGCCGGCGCGGCGGGCGTGACCCGTCTGATCGGGGACCTGACGGCGGAACTCGTCGAGACGATGCGCCTGACGGGAGTGCCGGAACTCCCGTCGATCGGGCGGGACTTGCTGTACCTGTCGGCGGACGTCAGCCGTTCGGCAGGATCACCGCGCGCCCGTTGATCTTCCCGGCGTGCAGCCGCTCGTACGCGAGCGGAGCCTCGTCCAGCGTGAACGTCTCCGTGTGGACCGACACCGCGCCGGAGCGGGCCAGCGCCAGGACCTCGCCCAGTTCGCTGCGGCTGCCCCAGTAGGGCGCGTTGACCGACACCTCGAAGGGCAGCTGACCGAAGCCCACGGGCAGGGCGCCGCCGCCGATGCCGACGATCGCCACCTCACCCTCGACGGCCGCGACCGCACCCGCCGTCCTGACGGTGGGGTCCGCGCCGACGAAGTCGAAGACCGCCTCGGCACCGATGCCACCGGTGAGTGCACGGACCACCCGCGCGGCCTGCTCGTCGGACAACACCGTGTCGTGGGCGCCGACTTCACGCGCCAGCCGGAGCTTGTCCTCGCTCACGTCCAGCGCGATCACCCGCGCCGACGTCATGGCGCGCAGCAACTGGATCGCCACATGGCCGAGTCCGCCCGTGCCGATCACGACCGCCGTCGAACCCGGTACCAGCTTGGGCAGCGCCCGCTTGATCGCGTGGTAGGGGGTCAGTCCCGCGTCCGTGAGTGGCACCGCCGCGACCGGGTTCAGCCCGTCGAGCGGGATCAGGTGCCGGGCGTCGTCCACGAGCAGGTACTCGGCCATCGCACCCGGCGCGCCGAGCCCCGGCGGGTGAATGCCCAACTCGGCTGCCCGCAGGCAGTAGTTCTCCTTGCCCTCGGCACACTTGGCGCAGGTGCCGCAGCCCCAAGGGCCGTACACCGCGACCGGGTCGCCCTCCCGTACGCCGGTGACTCCGGCGCCGAGCGCGGCCACCGTGCCCACGCCCTCGTGGCCCAGGGTGAGCGGGAGGTCGTAGGGAAAACTCTCGGCGGGCCAGCTCATCACGGCGATGTCGGAGTGGCAGACGCCTGCGGCCGTGACCTTCAACAGGACCTGGCCGGGGCCGGGTTCGGGGTCGGGGACCGTGAGCACCTCGGGGGCGGCGCCGATGGTGCGGTACTGAAGTGCCTTCATGGCCGGGCTCCTTTCCGGGCTCAGACGGCGGTGTAGGCGCCGTCGACGAGGTGGTAGCCACCGTGCACGAACGAGGCGCGGTCGGAGAGCAGGAAGACGATCAGTTCGGCGACCTCCTCGGGGCGGCCGAGGCGGCCGGCCGGGTGCAGGGCCACGAGACCGTCGTAGGCGGACTTGTCCATGCCCTGGAGGAGCGGGGTCTCGATGAAGCCGGGGCCGACCGCGTTGATCCGGATGTTCTTCGACGCGTACTCGGCGGCGGCCGTCTTGGTGAGGCCGACCACGCCGTGCTTGGCGGCGACGTACGCGGGGGAGCCGGCGAAGCCCGTCGAGCCGAGGATGGAGGAGACGTTGACGATCGCGCCGCCCCGGCCCGCGGCCTCGATGGCCGGGAGTTCGTGACGCAGCGAGTAGAAGACGCCGTCGAGGTTGGTGCGGACGACCCGGTCGTACGCCTTGACGTCGTACGCGCCGGTCGGCGCGCTCGGGCCGCCGATCCCGGCGTTGTTCACGGCCAGGTGGAGGCCGCCGAAGGTGTCGACGGCGAAGCGTACGGCCGCCTCGACGGACTCTGGGAGGGTCACGTCCAGCGCGACGGCGGCGGCCTTGACGCCCTCCGCCTTCAGCTCGGCGGCGGCCTTCTCGGCGCCTTCGGCGTTGTAGTCGGCGATGACGACGTTCGCGCCGCCCGCGCCCAGACGGCGGGCGGTGGCCAGGCCGATGCCGGAGGCGGCGCCGGTGACGAGGGCGGTCCTGCCGGCGAACTCGGTCGCGTAGTCGGTGACGGGGATGGTGCTCATGGTGGGCTCACTGTTCGGTAGTGCTCCGGGAGGCAGCGTCCGCGGCCTCCCCGATCAGGGCGTCGTAGGCCCGCTCCACCAGGGCGGCGAGGTCTGCGGCTCCCGAGTCGTGCTCGTCCGTGCGGCGCGCCCAGATGCGCAGGGCGGCCGTGAGGACTCCGGCGGCGGCGTCGACGACGACGGCCGGGCGTACGTCCCGGACGTCGTCGGTGCCGAGCCGGTCGGCGAGGATGCGGATCGACTCCTCCTGGGCGTCGACCCGGATGCGTTCGTAGGCGGCGAACAGGGCGGGCTCGCGGTCCACCAGGGCCAGCAGCCGCCGCATCCGCGGTCGTAGGTGCCAGGCCGGGTTCTCCCGGTCGGCGAGCCAGTCGCGCACGGCCCTGCGATAGGCGAGGAGCGGCGGTTCGGCGGCCGGCCGGGTCCGCAGCAGGGCGTTGATGCGGTCTCCGTCGCCCCGGACGAAGTCGAGCGCCGCGTCCTCCTTGCCGGTGAAGTGCCGGCTGAAGGTGCGCCGTGTGACGTCCGCGCGCTCCGCGATCGCCTCGACCGTGGTCGCGGCCAGGCCGTGCTCCAGGATCAGGTCCAGGGCGGCGGTGGCCAGCGCGTTACGGGTCTGCCGCGCCTTGCGCTGCCGCCGGTCCCCGGAGGCGGTCCCGGCGGGATCAGCCGGGGTGCTGTCGGGGTCGGCGAGGGGCTCCATTGCCTTCATGTCTTCGACCGTACACCCGTGATGTCCCACTGGGACATCAGTCCCGATGAGACTTGTGTCCCATCGGGACATAGGCGTGAATCACTTGTCGCGACAATCGATTCAGCGGCAAACTCTTGTCTGATGACTGGTTTCGGTCATATGGTCCGGGTATTCCATCGCCGATGCCACCGAGGTGCCCCATGGACCGCACTCGCCTGAAGGACCTGCTCGCCCGGGAGAGCGCCGAGGCCGAGCGGCTCAACCCGCGCTCGAAGGCCGCCTACGCGCGCGCCGAACACCTCTTCGGGCGGGTGCCGATGACCTGGATGAACAAGACCGCCGGAGCCTTCCCCCGCTACCTCGACACCGCCCGGGGCGCCCGCGTCACCGACATCGACGGCCACGAGTACATCGACTTCAGCCTCGGCGACACCGGAGCGATGGCCGGGCACTCGCCCGCCGTCGTCGCGGAGGCCGTGCAACGGCGGTTCGCCGAACAGGGCGGCGCTACGGCGATGCTGCCCACGGAGGACGCCGAGTGGGTCGGCGCCGAACTCACCCGCCGCTTCGGGCCGGCCCGCTGGAGCTTCGCGCTGACCGCGACCGACGCCAACCGCTGGGCGATCCGGCTCGCCCGTGCCGTCACCGACCGCCCCAAGATCCTGGTCAACAGCTACAGCTACCACGGCAGCGTCGACGAGTCGCTCATCGTCGTAGGACCGGACGGACACGGCACCGCCCGCCCCGGCAACGTCGGCGCCCCCTGCGACGTCACGCTCACCAGCCGCGTCGCCGAGTTCAACGATCTCGCCCAGCTGGAACGGGAGTTGGCGCACGGAGACGTCGCCGCCGTCCTCATGGAACCCGCGCTCACCAACATCGGCATCGTGCTGCCCGACCCCGGCTACCTGGCCGCCGTACGCGAACTGACCAGGAAATACGGCACGTTGCTCATCAACGACGAGACCCACACGTTCTCCGCGGGACCGGGCGGCTGCACCGCCGCCTGGGACCTCGAACCCGATCTGCTCACCATCGGCAAGGCGATCGGCGGCGGCATCCCGGCCGGTGCCTACGGCCTCTCCGTCGAACTCGCCGACCGCCTGCTCGGCCGCGCCGACCTGGACCTGGTCGACATGGGCGGCGTCGGCGGCACGCTGGCGGGCAACGCGCTGTCGGTCGCCGCGATGCGCGCCACGCTCGAACACGTCCTGACCGACGAGGCGTTCGCCCACATGGCCAAGCTGTCCGAACGCTTCGCGGCCGGCGTCCAGCAGGGCATCGACGCCCACGCGCTGCCCTGGACGGTGAGCCGCCTCGGCGCCCGCAGCGAGTACCGCTTCGCGTCCCCGGCACCGCGCACCGGCACCGAGTCCGAGGCCGCCGGCGACCCGGAGTTGGAGGACTTCCTGCACCTCTACCTCGCCAACCGGGGCATCCTGCTCACCCCCTTCCACAGCATGGCGCTGATGTGCCCCGACACCACCGAGCAGGACGTGGACACCCACACCCGGGTCTTCGCCGACGCGCTCGCCGAACTGGCGCACTGAAACAGGGAGTTGGAGGCAAGCACGTGGACGACATCGACCGCGCCATCCTGCGTGAGCTGCAGACCGACGGACGTATCGCGTACGCCGACCTCGGACCGAAGGTCGGGCTGTCCGCGTCGGCCGCCCGGCAGCGGCTCCAACGCCTGTTGGACTCCAAGGCGGTTCAGGTCGTCGGGGTCACGGACCCGATGGCCATGGGCGGGCAGGCCATGGCGATGCTCGGCATCGACGTGGACGGCGACCCGCGTGCCGTAGCGGACGAACTCGCCCTGCGCGACGAGGTGGTGTACTCCGTGCTCACCTCCGGCGGCTTCGATCTGTTCGCCGAGGTGGTCACCCCGGGGCCGCGGGACCTGCTCGACTTCGTCAACGACGTCGTGCGGCCGATCGAAGGGGTGCGGAGCGTCCAGTCGTTCCCGTACTTCGGCATCCACACGCACCGGTTCCTGTGGGACGTGGGCTGACCTCGCCCAGGACGCCGATATGCCTGAGACGGCGGTAGGCCCGAGATGCCGGAGTGATCTCTTGGGCGTCTAATAGGGATGTCGGAAATGTCACCCGGCGGAAGAGGCCGAGGCCATGGCGCCCACGGAATCCAGCGCAGGGGACGGCGGGACGGCTGCCAAGGGGGTGCTGCGGCGGCTGGGGGAGTGGTGCGCCCGGCACTTCGTGATCGTCATCGTCGCCTGGCTCGTCGCGCTGGCCGCGCTCCAGGTCCTCAACAGGTCTTTCGGGGGCGACTATTCGGACGACTTCTCGCTGTCCGGCGTCCAGTCCCAGCATGGTTTGCAGGTTCTGAAGGAGCACGATCCGGCGGCCGGCGGCTACAGCAGCCAGATCGTCCTGCACGACAAGGACAAGCAGCTCACCTCCCTGAACTCGCAGATGTCCGAGACCGTCGGCGACCTGCAGAAGCTCCCGCACGTCCTGTCCGTGCAGAACCCGCTGCCCCAGCCCGGAACGCAGACGCCGGCGTCCACCGGACCGAACGTCGGCCCCCTCTCCTCCGACGCGAAGACCGCGTACATCACCATCCGCTTCGACGTGCAGCCGTCCACCCTCGGCGACGGCTACCTCCACGGTGTCGACACCTCCGTGAAGCCGCTTCGCGCCGCCGGCGCCCAGGTCGAGTACGGCGGACCGCTCGGTGAACTGGCCCGGCCCGCCGCCGACGACCGGATCAGCGAACTCATCGGGTTCGCCGTGGCGATCGTCGTCCTGCTGATCGGCTTCGGCAGCGTGGTCGCTGCCGCGATGCCCCTGGTGACCGCGCTGATCAGCGTGATCGGCGGACTCGCGTGCCTCGGCCTGCTGGCGGCGGCGTTCACCTTCGCGACGGTGTCGCCGACCCTCGCGACGATGATCGGCATCGGGGTCGGCATCGACTACGCCCTGTTCCTGATCACCCGTCACCGGCAGAACCTCATGAACGGCTCCGATCCGGTGAGCGCCGCCGGACAGGCCACGGCGACCAGCGGCCGGGCTGTGCTCGTCTCGGGCTGCACCGTGATCATCGCGCTCGCCGGACTCTTCGTGTCCGGCGTGCCCTTCATCGGCAAACTCGGGCTCGCCGCCGCCGTGACGGTCGTGTCGGCGGTCATCGGCGCGCTCACCCTCGTGCCCGCCCTGCTCGGGCTCCTCGGCAAGCGGATCGACCGGTACCGGGTGCGCCGTCCGGTCGCCGAGACCGACGCCGCGCCGGGCACCGAACCCACGGGCACCTGGCACCGCTACGCACAGCGCGTGGAACACCGGCCGTGGACGTTCCTCGCGGCGGGCGTCGCGGCCGTCGTCGTCCTCGCGATCCCGGTGTTCTCCCTCCAGCTCGGCCACATCGGCGACGGCGCCGACCCCACCTCGTTCACGGACCGCCGCGCCTTCGACCTGATGACCGACGCCTTCGGCCCCGGCTCCAACGGCCCGCTCACCATCGTCATCGATCAGACGGGCGTTCCGACCTCCCAGCGCTCGGACCTCTCCAGCCAGGCCCAGAAGACCCTCGACGGGGTGCAGGGCGCCGCCAAGGTCACCCCGCTGACGACCACCAAGGACGGCGACGTCCTCGTCGGCACCGTCTACTCCAAGCAGTCCCCGCAGAGCGCCGACACCACCGACCTCACCAACCGGCTCGTCCACGACACCCTCCCGGACGCGGTGTCCGGCACCTCCGCCAAGGGCTACGTCACCGGCACCACGGCCGCCCAGGTCGACTTCCGCGACATCGTGTCGAGCAGGCTGCCCCTGATCATCGGCGTCGTGGTCGCCCTGGCCTTCCTGATCATCCTCGCCGTCTTCCGCGGCCTCCTCGTCGCCCTCAAGGCCGCCGTCCTCAACGTGCTCTCCATCGCCGCCTCCTACGGTGTCGTCGTCGCCGTCTTCCAGTGGGGCTGGGGCGGCCCCGCGCTGGGCGTCTCCGGCAAGGTCCCCATCGAGAGCTACGTCCCGATGATGATGTTCGCGATCATCTTCGGCCTGAGCATGGACTACGAGATCTTCCTGCTCTCCCGCGTCCACGAGGCCTGGCTGCGCACAGGCGACGCCGAGGCGTCCGTCGCCCACGCCCTGGAGATCACCGCGCGCGTCATCACCTGCGCCGCGCTGATCATGGTCAGCGTCTTCGCGGCCTTCGTCGTCAGCGACAACATCGTGGTCAAGATGCTCGGCCTCGGCCTCGCCGTCAGCGTCCTGATCGACGCGACCGTCGTACGCCTGCTGATGGTGCCCGCGGTCATGACCCTGCTGGGCCGGCACGCCTGGTGGACACCCCGGTGGCTGGACCGGATCCTGCCGCACATCGACGCCGAGGGCGACCACGAGCAGCAGCAGGCGTGAGCCTCAACTCCCTGACGGCGGGCGGGGCTTGCGTCCTCAACCACTGACCGGCCGTGTCCGGGGCGTGAGCACGAGCATCGTCACGTCGTCCCGGATCTCCGGGGAGTGCCGCAGCAGGTCGGCCCACACCCACTCCGTCATCAAGGCCGGTTCCTCGTCGGCGAGTCGGGTCAGCCGCTCGACGAAGGGATAGAAGGCGCCGCCCGTGTCCCGTGCCTCCCACACCCCGTCGGAGGCGAGGAACAGCCGGTCACCGGGCCGCAGTTGGACGCTCACCCCGCTCGGCGGACCGGCGTCGGACAGCCCGAGACCGAGCGGCGTCCACGCCTCGACGCCGATCTCCGTGACCCGGCCCCCGCGCAGCAGCACGGGCGACGGATGCCCGCAGGCCACGATCCGCACCGCCCCCGCGTCCGCCGTGAACTCCAGCAGCAGTGCCGTGGCGAACAGCTCCGCGTGCGCCGACCGCGCCGAGTCCACCACCAGCCGCCGGTCCAGCCGAGCCGCGACCGCCTCCAGGTCCGGCAGGTCGAGCACCGCCTCCCGGAACGCCCCGAGCAACGAGGCCACCGTAGAGACGGCAGACAGCCCGTGCCCCTGCACATCGCCCATGACCGCCCGCACGCCGTACGGCCCGTCCCGCACGTCGAAGAAGTCCCCGCCGACCAGTGTCCCGCGCTGCGCCGCCCGGTACAGCCCCGCACACCCCACCGGCCCCACCCGCTCCGGCAACGGCGGCACGACGGCCCGCTGCGCGGCCTCGGCGACCGTACGCTCCAGGTCCAGCTGGGCGTCGCGACGGCTTCGTACGAAGGAGATGAACACACTCAGCAAGGCGACGAAGCAGATCGTCAGCAGATCCGTACTGCCCGGATCATTGAGGTGGAAGGCCGGGACGGTCAGCAGGGCGACGCTGAGGCCGCCGAAGAGCACGGTCGCCACCGGGCCGTACGACAGCCCGGCCAGCGGCGGGATGGCGCCCAGCACGAAGCCGATGTCGAGGGAGTGCGGGCTCACCAGCGTCGCCACACCCACCCCGCCGACCAGTACACCCGGCAGCACCCGCACCCACCGCGGCGCCGGCGCGCCCCGAAGCCACCCCCGCCGGGCCGGCTCCCGGACCCGGCGGAACGACGGCACGCGCACCTTTCCCACACCACCACGCTCCTACGGCGGGACCGGCCCCGCACGCCGAGCGCCTAGAACGGCGTGAGCGTCAGCCGTATCGCCGTGGGAACCGTGTCCTGGACGTACGACGCGAAGTCCGCCACGTCGTCGAAGGCGAAGCCGTACGCCTTGCCGTCGGCGGTGGCCGCGTGGACCGCCTTCGCGTAGTGGTTCGTGAGGCCGGTGCCGTAGAAGCTCGACGGGTCGGTGGTCGGCTGGGCCGGGTTCGACAGGAGCGTCGAGCGGTTGAAACCGGCGCCGAGGACGGCCGCGACCGGGCCCGTGGTGCCGTCGTTCGGGGCGGCCAGGTTGCCGTCGCAGAACAGCACGTCCCGCGTCGACGGCCTGGCGAACGAGACCGAGGCAGGCCCCGTGAAGGTGAACCGGTCGGCGCGCACCCGCCCGGTGAAGGCGCCCGCGTTCGTGGTGACCGTGAGGTCCTTGCCGGTGTACGTGCTCCACACCTCGTCGATGTACGGCGCGAAGTAGTCCGCGGCGAACAGTCCCGCGTCCAGCCCGTGCCCCGGCGCGATGACCCGCGTGTCGCCCACGACCAGCGGGGCGAACGCCTCGACCTTCCGTACCGCGTCGAACACCGACGTCCGTCCGCCGTCGCGCAGGGTGCCCGTCGTCTGGTCCTGCGCGCCGGTCAGCCGGATGCTCAGCGGCACGCTGAACATGTCGACCATCGTCGTGTTGCAGAACATGCCGGACGCGTTGTGCGTGAACTCGGCGCAGTCGTGCAGGACTTCGTAGTTGGGGTCGGAGGTCACCCAGCCGGCCGGGTACTGCAGGGCCGGGTTGCCGTCGCCGTCCGCCACGGCCTTGAACTTGAGCTTCGCGCCGAGCGAGACGTAGATGCGGCCCGACAGGTACGGGAGCGAAATCGTCGTCTCCGCACCCGAGTCGAGGCTGATCGCGTAGTCGGTGAAACCGTCGGCGCCGTTGTCCGCGAGCGCGATCGGCGCGATCGTCCCGTCGGGAGTGACCCGCACCTGCTTGCCGTCCACGTTTCCGACGATGTAGACGTGCACGTTCGCGTTGTCGAACGAACCGCTGTTGTTGACCAGGGTCAATGGAAGTGCGCCGGCCTCAAGTGCGCTGGTCTCCATGGACTTGGTGTCCGCGAGGGCGTGCGGGGCGAGCGCCGCGACGGCGGGGGCGGCCACCACCGCGCCACCGAGGGCGAAGAGCAGCTTGCGGCGGCCGAGCGGGCGCTGGTGACGAGGAGTCGGGGGAGTCATGTGGGGGGACCTCCGGACGAGTCGGGCTGTTCGAAGCGGACGGTGCCGACGCTTTGAGAGCGCTCTCACAGCGTGCGCCGACACCGCCGCCGAGGCCCGATGTTACGCACGACCACGGGCGGGGCCAACGGTTCCGCGGGAAGTCGTCACCGCGCTGACCTGCACAGACGTGGTGGGATGGGTGGCTTAACCCCCACTTAAGGGCCACTTAAGCGCCCGGCGAAGCGTTCACCCGTACTTCATCACCCGTACGCGGGCGCCTCTTCCCTCCCATCGCGCGGCCTCCTAGCCTCGCGACGCCCCTGTCTCTTCGGCCCCCACATCCCTTCCCATGTCCCTTCCCCGAAAGGCGACTTGACGCATGCGTCATCAACTACTGGGCACGGCAAGACGGTTCGGCGTCGGAGCCGCTGCCGTGGCGGTCACGACCGCGCTCGCCGCGGCCGCCCCCTTCCCCGCCCTCGCCGCGGCGACCGGCGCGTCCGAGCGGCCGTCCGCGCTCGTCGACCCGCTGATCGGTTCCGCCAACGGCGGCAACACCTATCCCGGCGCCACCCTCCCGTACGGCATGATCGCCTGGTCCCCGACCAGCACCACCGGCGACCAGACCAGCACGGGAGCCGCCAACGGGTACGAGTACGGCGCCACCCGCATCCGCGGTCTGAGCCTCACCCACGTCAACGGCGCCGGCTGCAACCCCGGCGCGGCGGGCGACGTACCGATCATGCCGTTCGTCGGCGACGTCACCTCGTCACCCTCGTCCGACACCAAGGACGCCGTGTACGCGTCGAACTTCTCGCACGCCGACGAAAAGGCAACTCCCGGCCGCTACACCCTCGGCCTCGCGTCCGGCGCCACCGCCGACCTGGCTGTCGGCAAGCGCGCCGGAGTCGCCGACTTCACCTTCCCCGTCGACCGCCCGGCGAGCCTGCTCTTCCGCGTCTCCAACTCCCTCAACGGCAGCCAGGACGCACACGTCGACATCGACACCGCCCACCGCAAGGTGACCGGCTGGGTGTACACCGGCGCCTTCTGCGGGCGCCGCGCCAACGGGGGCGTCAACAACCGAAAGAGCTACTACAAGCTCTACTTCAGCGCCTCCTTCGACCGCGCCTTCTCCTCGGTCGGCACCTGGCACGACAGCACGGTGTCACCCGGGTCGACGTCGGCCTCCGGAGGCGAGGGATACGCCACGGGCGCCGACCGCGCGGGACGCGGTTCCGGCGGCTGGGTCGGCTTCGACACAGGATCTGACAACGATGTCCGCATGCGGATCGGCATCTCCTACGTCAGCCTCGGGGGAGCCGAGTCCAACCTGCGGCAGGAGATCGCCCCGCACGCGCGCGTGGCCGACGTCGCCGAGACGGGCGCCCGCGCGTGGGACCGCGAACTGAGCACCGTACGCGTCGACGGCGGCACCCCCGCACGCCGCCAGACCTTCTACACGGCGCTCTACCACGCCCTCATGCAGCCCAACCTGATCAGCGACGAGGACGGCCGCTACTGGGGCATGGACCAGGCCGTGCACCGGCTCGCGCGCGGGCAGCGGGCGCAGTACAGCAACTTCTCCGGCTGGGACCAGTACCGCGCCCAGATCCAACTCCTCGCCCTTCTCAAGCCCACCGTCGCGGGCGACTTCGCCCAGTCCCTCTACAACTTCGCCCAGCAGAACGGCGGAGTGTGGGACCGCTGGGTGCACATCAGCGGCGCCACCCACGTCATGACCGGCGACCCGTCGGCCGCGACCCTGGCCACCTTCTACGCCATGGGCGTCCGCAACTTCGACTACGAGGGGGCCTTCGACTCCCTCGTCCACCAGGCCACAGTCCCCAACCCGGACGAACTCTCGGACGCCGGCTGCCCCGGCCAGTGCGTGGGCCAACGCCCCAACCTCGCCCAGTACTTGACCTCCCACTACGCCGCCCAGGACGCGTGCCACTGCTGGGGCGGCGCCGCCGAGACCCTGGAGGACGCCGTCGCCGACTCCGCCCTCGCGCGCTGGGCGAAGCTGCTGGGCCGTACCGCCGAGGCGAAGACCTTCACTGAACGGGGCGCCTACTGGCGCAACGTCTTCAACCCCGCCACCGGATACATCCAGGCCCGCAAGCTCGATGGCTCCTGGGTGACCCCGTTCAACCCGGCGAGCGATCTCGGCTTCGCACAGGGCTCGGCCGCCGCCTACGTGTGGATGGTCCCGCAGGACGTACAGGGACTGGCCGAGGCGATGGGCGGCCGCGAGAGCGCCGCAACCCGGCTCGACGGCTTCTTCCACACCGCCGACGGCGCATGGTCGGTCCGGGGCGGCGACGCCCTGCGCTACGACCCGACCAACGAGCCCGACATCCACGCGCCCTGGCTCTACAACTCCCTCGGACAGCCCTGGAAGACCCAGGCGACGGTCCGCCAGATCCTCGACACCGCCTACGGCACCGGCCCCAAGGGCCTGCCCGGCAACGACGACCTGGGCACCATGTCCGCCTGGTACGTCCTCTCCGCCCTCGGGATCTATCCGCGCACCCCGGGCAGCGCCGACCTGCTGCTCGGCGCACCGCTCTTCCCGAAGGCGGTCGTGGACCGGCCGGGCCGCACGGACATCGTCATCACCGCACCCGACGCCGACGACACCCACCAGTACGTCGACGCCGTACGCCTCGACGGCCGTGACCTCACGCGCGCGTGGACCGGCGCGAACCTGACACTCAAGGGCGGCAGGCTGGACTTCCGGCTCGCCACCGAACCCGACACGAGCTGGGGGACCGACCCGGGACAACTGCCGAAGTGACGCACACCGGCCCGGCGGAGTCGCGCTCCGCCGGGCCGACCCGGAAATACGTTGGACGGACGGGAGATCAACCCCTTAGCGTGTGCGTGCACGCCCTGAGACCAGCGGAAGGAGGCGAGTGCCATGAGGTTCACAACACCCCAGCGCTCCCTCCCCGTTGACCCGGCGTGCCTCGCCTGACCTGACCGGGAGCGCTCCACGCAGCAACCCTCCCGGAGGAATCCGATGACCGATCTGGTCATTCGCTCGCTCGACGAGAGCGACGCCCATCTTTTCGACGCCCTTCCCGACTCGCTCGGCGCCCGAACCGAGCACCGCCTGACGACCTGGCGGCCCGACTGGCAGCGAGTGGCACTGCGCGACGGCACGGTCGTCGCGCGCGCCGCCTGGTGGTGCGGCCCGAACGACACCGAACCCCTTGCCGTCGACTGCTTCGACCTGATCGAGGGAGAGGAGGAGGCCGGCGCCGAACTTCTGCGCAGCGCACCCTGGCGCGTCGACGTGGAACTCAACCTCCCGGCCGGCTGGCGCGACAACCCCGAGACCCGCGCCGCCGCCGAGGCACGCTTCACCGCCCTGCGCGCGGCCGGATACGACCTCCTGGTCGAGCGTTTCATCTACCGGTGGACCCCGGAGTGCGGGCTGCCCGAACGCCCCGGACGTCTCGTCTTCGCCCCCGAACCGGACGACGCCGTGTTCTTCGACGCGCTGCGCCGCATCCACTCCGTCACCCTCGACGCCCACGCCCAACGGGCCATCCGGGAAGGGGGAGTCGACAAGGCCGCACAGGAGGAGATCGACTTCTTCCGCTGGTGCCCGTCCCCGCGCGAGTGGTGGCAGGTCGCACGCACCCCCGAGGGAGACCTCGCGGGCATCCACATCCCGGCCCGCAACCCGTCGGGCCCCTGCGTCGGCTTCATCGGCGTCGTACCCGAACAGCGCGGCCACGGCTACGCCCGCGACCTGCTGGCCGAGTGCACGCACCATCTCGCCGAGCGCGGCGCCGAGTTCATCGCCGCCGCCACGGACCAGGGCAACTTTCCGATGGCCGCGCACTTCGCCGAGGTCGGCTACCCGGTCATCAGGGAGCGGGCCAGCTTCCATTTCGTCGTGTAGGCGCGACCGAACGTAGACGGACAGCACATCGCCCCGGCCCGCTCGCGATGCGGGTCGGGGCGACTGTCAGTGCCGGGTGCCATGCTGGCGGCAGGTCGATCCACGGCGGGATGGAGGCGGGCATGGGGTTCGTCGGCGAGGTCTGGCAGGTGCGCAGGGGCGAGGAGCCGGTCGGGGAGATCCTGATCGACGACGCCGACTTCCCCTGGCTGTCGGGCAAGTTCACCGCCGGCCCGGCGTTCGGTGACGTAGAGGAGCTTTTCGCGCGGGAACTGGCCCTGACGAAGGCTGACGACGACGGGCACTGGGCGCGGTGGGAAGAGGCCTACGACGAGATCAGCCGACAGGTGACGCTGACCTCGCCGGACGGACCCGTGCCCGAGTTCCTGCTCCACATCGAGGGGGAGCGGGCCTGGTTCCGGTGGAGCGACGAGCCGTTCGACGAGGACGAGGAGCCACCGGGTGGTGCGTGATCAGGCGACCGGCCGCGGCGCCTGATCAGACGGTCTCGCTGTCCACCATCGCCTCGGCCTCGGCCAGGATCTCGGTGACTCGCTGCCCGAAAGCCGCGTCGCAGGAGTGCGGCCGCCCGGTGCGGACGGCCTCGCTCAGCGCGTCGGCGGCCCGGACCAGGGCGGACACCGCATCGCCCGAGCTGTCCGGAAGGCTGGTCACTCCGGCTTCCCCGCGCAGTTCGACCGTGACTCCCGCCGCCGCGGTCGGCGCGGTGAGACTCAGCGTCAGCGTGCTGGACGCACCACCGACGTGATCCAGGACCAGCAGGGCCGTGTCCCCGGGACCCCGCACGGCGGCGGCCACCCGGTGGACATCACCGAGGACCGGCAGCAACACGGACAGGGCATGCGGGCCCACGTCCCACAGCGCGCCCTTCTCCTGCCGCCACGGCGAGGCCGCGAACGGGCTGTCGCTGGTGAACACCGAGCCGAGCCACTCGGCCCGAGCCGTGAACCAACCCTCCGCGGCGGCCTGTTCGGTGATCCACGCGTCGGTCTCCGGCTGGAAGCGGCTGGTGAAGAACACGACCGACGCGACCCCGGCCTCCCGCACCGCGTCGACCACGGCCCGCCCCTGTTCCACCGTCGGGGCGAGGGGCTTGTCCAGCAGCAGATGCCGGCCCGCCCGCGCGGCCCGCACCGCCAACTCGGCCTGGACGGACGGCGGCAGCGCCACGGCGACGGCGTCCACGTCCGCGAGCAGGGCGTCCACATCGTCGTAGGCCGGTACGCCGTGCTGGTCGGCCAGTTCCTTGGCGGCGTCGGCGCGGCGACCCCACACGCCCGCGAAGTCCCATGCGTCGTGCCCGCTGAGGGCGGGGGCGTGAGCCATCTGAGCCCAAGGGCCGGTGCCGAGCAGTCCGATACGCATAGCGGTGCCTTTCCACGGTCGAACCTGGTGACGCGACCGGACCCGATCCGATCAGCCGGTCGCCGGTGAGCGTGCCACACGAACGGGGCGGGTGCGCAAGCCCTTACCGCGACCGGGCCTGCCGAACCACGCGCCGAGAAGCCTGTGGCCGGCGGTCCGGCTGGGGATCGTCGGTGGTCTGCGCGGCCCATGAGACGAGGACGCGGAATCGGTCGTGGCCAGGGGCGCCGAGCTCGGCCGGTCGGCCCCCTCCCATGACGGCAAGGCAGCTGCGGGCGGCGGTGCGCTCGCCGCCGCTATGCGTGGTTCCCGGCCCGGGGACGGTCGTTGGGCGGTGGTTGGACGGCGAGGAAAGCCGCTGGTTCCGCGGACCCGTCTCGAAGTCCCGCTCATGTCCGCCCAGTTGAGCCGCAGCGCAGCGCGATCGTGATCCTGCCAAGTCGCCTCAGCCGCCGCCGCCGCCGGTCCCGGTCCCGGTCGCGAAAACGCCGCCCTCGCCGAACACCAACCGCCCGAAGTTCTCCCCGATGCGCCGATGTCCCGCCGGATCGGGATGGATCTCGTCGGGGAGCGGCAGTTCGGCGTAGTCCTCCTCGCCGTAGAGGGAACGGCCGTCCAGGTAGTGCAGGTTCGGGTCCTCGGTCGCCCGCTGTTCGACGATGCGGGCGAGTGCGTCGCGGATGACGGTGAGGGTCAGGCGCCCGGCGGCGCGTTCGGCCGGGTCGCCCGTCGCCCTGAACCGCAGGGTCCCGTCCGCGAAGTCGGGCATGAGAGGGCCGGGCGTGTCCTCCTGGACCGGGCAGAGGATGGCGGACACGACCAGCAGCGGTGCGGTCGGATGCCCCTCGCGGATGGTGTCGAGGAAGCCGTGGACCGCCGGGACGAAGGCGCGCAGGCGCATCGCGTCGGCGTTGACGACATTGATGCCGATCTTGACGCTGATCAGGTCCGCTGGCGTGTCCCGCATCGCGCGGGCGGTGAACGGGTCGAGCAGTGCGCTGCCGCTGAACCCCAGGTTGACGAGCTCCACTTGGCCCCGGGCGGCAGCCAGAGCGGGCCAAGTGCCGGTCGGATGCGTGGCGTTCGAGCCGTGGCTGATGGAACTGCCGTGGTGCAGCCACACGTTGCGCCCGCTGTCCGGCGCCTTTTCGACGGGGGCGTCGGTGCGCAGCGCGATCAGTTCGGTGGCCTCCGTGTGCGGGAGCCAGATCTCGATGTCCTTGTCACCGGCCGGCAGATCGGCGAACCGGGCGGTGCCGGGCCGCCCCTCCGTCAACTCGAAGGACTGGGTCACCATGTCGGTGATCGTGCGCACGTTGCCGCCGGTCACCGTGGCCTGGGCGGTGGGACGGCCGTCGACCAGCAGGTCGTACACACCGTCCGGCGGGGCCGGGAACCCCAGGTGGACGCGCTTGGTGGGCAGCGTGTCCAGCTCGATCGTGGTGGCCCGGGTGCGGAAGACCAGCCGTACACCGGAGGGCTGTGCCTCGGCGACGGCCAGTTGGTCGTCGGGGATCTGCCGGCGCGCCCGGGCGGGCAGGCGGTGCGGCAGCAGACCGTGCGCGGTCGCCTCCACGTCGAGGAAGCCGCGCAGCATGTCGGTGGTGACGGGTGTGGTGATCGTGTCGTGCTCGGTGCTCATTGCCTCAGCCTGTTGATCGAGGAGTCCGGAACAGGCCGGACCCGGAAGCGGAAGACGGCCCTGGAAGCGGAGGACGTCAGCCCCGGAGCCGGGATGCGCCGGGCCAGGAATACGTCAGATGCGGGGCGCGGCCCGGTTCCGCAGCAGCGCGTCGAGCGAGTCCACGATCCAGGCCCAGGATTCCCGCGCGTCGGGCGCGCTGTGGTCGAAGCCGCCGGCCAGTTCCAGGCTGACGTAGCCGTGGAAGACGCTGCCCAGCATCCGGACCGCGTGTGTCTGGTCCGGCTCCGCCAGGTCGTAGCCGCGCAGGATCGCCCGGGTCATCTGCGAGTGCCGCACCCCGGCGCTGGCGGCCGCCGTCTCGGGGTCGAGCCGGAGCCGTGCCGCCGCGTACCGGCCAGGGTGCTCCCGGGCGTAGTCGCGGTAGGCGTCCGCGAAGGCGGAGAGAGCGTCCTTGCCGGCCCGCCCGGCCAGGGCGTCGGAGACCCGGTCGGCGAGTTCCTCCAGCGCGAACAGGGCGATCCTGGTCTTGAGTTCGTGGGAGTTCTTCAGATGCGAGTACAAGCTGGCGACCTTGACGTCGAACCGCCGGGCGAGCGCCGAGACGGTCACCTGGTCGAAGCCGACCTCGTCGGCCAGCTCCGCCCCCGCCAGGGTCAGCCGCTCCGCCGTCAGTCCTGCTCTGGCCATAACCTTCCTCCCATTCGACGATAGCCATTATGCATTTGCCTAAAGGTTTTAGGCAAACTAGCGTGCCATTCATGAGACCACTGACCGAGCCCGAGATCCGCGCCGCCTTCGTGAACTGCACCAAGGGCGAGGCCAAGCGGCTGTCCGTCCCCCGCGACCTGGCCGAGCGGCCCTGGGACGACCTGGACTTCCTCGGCTGGCGGGACCCCCAGGCCCCCGACCGCGCCTACCTCGCCATCGAGCTGGACGGCCGCCCGACGGCGATCGCCCTGCGCTCTCCCGGCGCCGCCTCCTGGCAGACGCGGCGCAGTATGTGCTCGATGTGCCTGACCACGCACACCGGCGGCGTCTCGCTGATGACCGCCGCGAAGGCGGGCAGGGCCGGACAGCAGGGCAACTCCGTGGGTGCCTACATATGCAACGACCTCGCCTGCCCGCTGTACGTCCGCGGCAAGAAGGTCGCGGGTATCGGCGCACGACTGCCCGAGTCGCTCACCCTGGAGGAGAAGATCCAACGGACCGTCACCAACCTCACGGCGTTCATCGCCAAGGTCGCCGCTCGTTGAGCAGTCCCGACGAAGCACTCCCGACGAAGTGATCCCGACCAAGCACTCCCGGCCGAACGGTTCCGACCAAGCGGTCCCGATTGAGCAGCCCCACTGCTGGATGCGTTCGATTTCTTCTATTGGACCTGGGGACCCGGGCCGGAGAGGCTGGACGATGCGTCCCGCCCGTCGTGAAGCCGATCCGCGATCCGAGATCCGGCTCCGGCGATGCTGGACGGCACGGTCCCGCGTGACAGCCGGAGGAGGAGCACCAGCATGGACACCCGCCGTATCGGTGACGTCGAGGTCAGTGCGATCGGCCTGGGCGGTATGCCCATGTCGATCGAGGGGCGGCCGGACGAGGCACGCTCCCTCGCGACCATCCACGCCGCGCTCGACGCGGGCGTGACGCTGATCGACACCGCGGACGCCTACCACCTGCACGCCGACGAGGTCGGACACAACGAGACCCTGATCGCCAAGGCACTCGCCTCCCACGACCGGGGCGCGGACGTCCTCGTCGCCACCAAGGGCGGCCATCTCCGCCCCGGGGACGGCAGTTGGACCCTGAACGGCAGCCCCGCATACCTGAAGGAGGCCTGCGAGGCGTCCCTGCGTCGGCTCGGCGTGGAGGCCATCGGGCTCTACCAGTTCCACCGCCCCGACCCGAGGGTCCCGTACGCGGACTCCGTGGGCGCGGTACGGGAGTTGCTCGACGAGGGCAAGATCCGCCTGGCCGGTATCTCGAACGCGGACCCGGAGCAGATCCGGCTGGCGAACGAGATCCTCGACGGCCGGTTGGTCTCCGTGCAGAACCAGTTCTCGCCGGCCTTCCGCTCCAGCGAGCCGGAGCTGGACCTGTGCGACGAACTCGGCATCGCGTTCCTGCCCTGGAGCCCCCTCGGCGGCATCGCCCGCGCCGGTGAACTCGGCTCCGCCTACGCGCCGTTCGCCCGGACCGCCGAGAAGCACGGCGTCAGCCCGCAGCGTGTGTGCCTGGCCTGGATGCTCGCCAAGTCGCCGGTCGTCGTACCGATCCCGGGCGCCAGCCGCCCCGAGACGATCCGCGACTCGGCCGCCGCACCCGAACTCACCCTCTCCGCCGAGGAGATCGCGGAGCTGGACGCCGTCTGAGTAGCCTGTGACGCCTGAGGTGCCGTCGTGGCGGGCAAGGATGGAAAGCGCTTGCCCGCCACCCGGTCGCAGGGGAAGGATCACTGCCCATGGCGTCCCCCGCAGAGAAACCGCTCGACCACCACTACCGCGACGAACACCCGATCCGCACCCTCGCCTACCTCTTCCGGGCCGACCGAAGACGACTGGCCCTGGCCGTCGGCGTGTTCACGGTCAAGCACAGCCCCATCTGGCTGCTCCCCCTGATCACCGCGTCGATCATCGACACGGTCGTCCAGCACCAGCCGGTCAGCGGAATCTGGATCAGCACCGGCATCATCCTGTTCATCCTGCTGATCAACTACCCCCTGCACGTGCTCTACGTACGCCTCCTCTACGGCAGCGTCCGCCGCATGGGCACCGACCTGCGCTCGGCACTGTGCACCCGCATGCAGCAGCTCTCCATCGGCTACCACTCCCGGGTCAGCGCCGGAGTGCTCCAGGCCAAGGTCGTGCGGGACGTGGAGACGGTCGAGCAGATGGTCCAGCAGACCGCGGAGACCGGGCTCGGCGCGATCACCGTGCTCACCGGCGGCCTGGTCATCATCGGCATCCGGACACCGGAGTTCGTGCCCGTCTTCATCGTCGTCGTACCGGTCGCCGCGCTGCTCGTCTCCCGGCTCAAGGCACGCCTGCGCACCCACAACGAGCAGTTCCGCCACGAGGTGGAGACCCTGTCCTCACGCGTGACGGAGATGACCCGTCTCATCCCGGTCACCCGCGCCCACGGCCTGGAGGGCAAGGCCCTGCGCCGCATGGACGGCACCTTGCGCCGCCTGCTCACCTCCGGAAACCGCCTCGACCTCCTCAACGGCCGCTTCGGATCGCTGGCCTGGGTCGTCCTCAACGTCGTCGGCGTCCTGGTCCTCGCCGGCGCGGCCCTGGTGTCGTACTACGGCGCCTGGGGAGTCACCGCCGGCGACGTCGTGATGCTGAGCGCCTTCCTGACCACCCTCACCAACTCCACCACGACCCTCACGACCCTGGCCCCGGTCATCACCAAGGGCCTGGAATCGGTCCGTTCGGTCGGCGAGGTGCTCCAGGCACCCGAGTTGGAGGACAACGAGGGCAAGGCGGAGGTCGCCGAGGTGCGCGGAGCCGTCACCTTCCAGAACGTCGGCCACACCTACGACAACGACCAACTACGGCCCGCCGTGCACGACTTCACGCTCGCCGTCGCACCCGGCGAGACCGTCGCCCTCGTCGGCGCGTCCGGCGCGGGCAAGTCCACCGTGCTCAACCTCGTCATCGGCTTCATCCGCCCCACCACCGGTCAACTGCTGCTCGACGGCACCGACATGAACACCCTCGACCTGCGCACCTACCGCCGCTTCGTCTCGGTCGTCCCCCAGGAGTCGATCCTCTTCGACGGCACGATCCGCGACAACGTGGCCTACGGCATGGACGACGCCGACGAGGATTCGGTGCGCGCGGCGCTGCGGGACGCCAACGCCCTGGAGTTCGTGGACAAGTTGCCGCAGGGGCTGGAGACCCTGGTCGGCGAACGCGGGGCCCGGCTGTCCGGCGGCCAGCGTCAACGCCTCGCCATCGCGCGGGCGTTGATCCGCGACCCCAAGGTGCTCGTCCTGGACGAGGCGACCTCGGCCCTGGACACGCGCTCGGAGGCCCTCGTCCAGCAGGCCCTCGCCCGGCTGCTGCGCGGCCGTACGACCTTCGTGGTGGCGCACCGGTTGTCCACCGTCCGAGGCGCCGACCGGATCGTGGTGATGGGGGAGGGGGAGATCCTGGAGATCGGCACGCACGACGAACTCCTGCGCCGGGGCGGGGCGTACACGGCGCTGCACAGCGGGCAGGTCGCCTGACCGGATCTCGCGGCCGGCTGGTTGGACCGGCGCGGGCTGGGCACACGGAGCGAAAAGCGAGAGAGGGGCGTTCCGTGCTGGTGCCGGACCCGAAGGTCGTCAGAAAACTGCTCACCCGGTACGCGGTGCTGCGTATCTCCCAGGCGGAGCGCCACCGAGCCCAGGCGGCCGACGAGTTGAACGACGTCGTCTACACCCTCTGCGTGATGATGGGCACCACCGGCATCCGGGAAGCCATCGTCAAGGCGGACGCCTTGTTGGCGACGGCGCGCGGGAGCGGGGTCGCGGACGGCCGTGCCGCGGCGTAGGTCCGTCAGGGGAGCGCCACTTCGGGGACCGTCCTGCCGTGGAACGCCGAGCGGTACGCCTGCGGACTGGTGCCGACCACCCGGCGGAAGCGCTCGCGGAACGCGGTGGGGGAGCCGAACCCGGCCTGCTGGGCGATGCGCTCGACGGTGTGGTCGCTGTTCTCCAGCAGGTACTGGGCGCGTCGAACACGGGCCCGCAGCAGCCACTGAAGCGGTGTGCTGCCCGTCTGTTCGCGGAAACGGCGGCTGAACGTCCGCTCGCTCATGCCCGATCGCGTCGCCAGCGCGCCCAGGGTGACCTCATGGGAGAGGTTGTCCTCGATCCACCGGAGCAGCGGTTCGAGGGTCGAGCCCTGGGGGACCGGCGGGTGCTGGTGGACGATGAACTGGGCCTGCCCGCCCTCGCGTTCGAGTGGCATGACCGACATCCGGGCCGCGTCCGCGGCGACCGCCGAGCCGTAGTCCCGCCGGATGAGGTGCAGGCACAGGTCGAGGCCTGCGGCGGCCCCGGCCGAGGTGAGGATCTGCCCGTTGTCGACGTACAGCACGTCCGGCTGCACCTCGACCAACGGGTAGGTGCGGGCAAGCAGTTCGGCGGCCACCCAGTGCGTGGTGGCGCGCAGCCCGTCCAGCAGACCGGCCTCGGCGAGCACGAAGGCACCTACGCAGATGGACACGATCCGGGTACCCGCCGCCGCCTCCCGCAGCGCCGCCAGCACCCGGGCGGAGGGCGGCGCGGCCCGCTCCGAGCGGCCCGGGACGATGATGGTGTCCGCGTCCACCAGCGCTTCGAGCCCGTGGTCGACCCGCAGCGCGAACCCGTCCGTCCGCACGTCCGGCGTCTCGGCGCACACCCGCACCCGGTACGCGTTCCGGCCGTCCGGCAGCCGGGTACGCCCGAACACCTCCATCGGTGTCGCCATGTCGAACGGCACCACATGATCGAGGACCAGGATCGCGACGGTGTGCATGAACGCCACGATAGACGGATTCCCGCCAGGGACGTGACATGGCCTTTCACCACCATGGCCCCCTCAGGGGCATTGGCGAGAATCCGTTGGAGGCTGTCATTTCAGCCCCTGTGTTCCCGCGTCGGACGTCCCTAGCCTGGGCCGGTGACCAAGATCCTTCTCACCCTGCACGTCCTGGCCGCCATCGTCGCGGTCGGCCCCGTCACCGTCGCCGCCAGCATGTTCCCACCGGCGGCCCGCCGCGCTCTCACGGGCCCGGACGGACCCGACGCGGGGGTGACGACCGTGCGACTGCTGCATCGCATCTGCCGTGTCTACGGCGCGGTCGGGCTGGCGGTGCCCCTCTTCGGCTTCGCCACCGCGTCCGCGATGGGCGTCCTGGGCAGCGGCTGGCTCATCGCCTCCATCACCCTCACCGCGGTGGCGGCCGGCATCCTGATCGCCTTCGTGCTGCCCCGCCAGGACGAACTCCTGGAGCAACTCGGCGCCCAGCGGCCCGTGGAGCGGGCCGGGACCGTTCAACTCGCCATGTTCACCGGCATCTTCAACCTGCTGTGGGCGACCGTCACCGTCCTCATGATCATCCGTCCCGGTTCGACGACGGGCGCCTGACCGGTCAGCCCGTGGCGCGGACCAGAAGCAGGGCGACGTCGTCGTCGGGTTCAGGGCGCAGCGCGTTGAGGAGCATGTCGCTCGTCTGCTCCAGGGGACGGCGGGAACTCTGCAACAGCCGCGTCAGCGCGTGCAGCCCCACGTCGATGTTCTCGCCGCGGTTCTCCACCAGCCCGTCGGAGTAGAGGGCGAGCAACGCGCCCGTGGTGAAGTCGACTTCGGCGGTCCCGAAGTCCACCCCGCCGACGCCGAGCGGGACTCCGCCGGGGATGTCGAGGAGTTCCGCGGTGCCGTCCGGGTGGATCAGGACGGGCGGCAGATGCCCGGCACTCGACAGCTCGCAGGTGCCGCGCCCGAGGTCGACGACGCCGTACGCACAGGTGGCGATCGCGTCGCCGAGAGAACCGGCGAGGTCGTCGAGGTGGTGCAGCAGTTCCGCCGGTGGCAGGTCGAGCCGGGCCAGTGCGCGGGTCGCGGTGCTCAACTGGCCCATGATGGCGGCGGCTTGGACGCCCTTGCCCATCACGTCGCCCACGACGAGCCCGGTGCGGCCCGGCCCCAGCGGCAGCACGTCGTACCAGTCGCCCCCGACCTCGCTCAGTGCCGGCAGATAGCGGGCGGCGATGTCGAGCCCCTCCTGGCGGGCCGGGGCCGGTGGCAGCAGGCTGCGCTGGAGGGTCAGCGCGGTGGTGCGCTCGCGGCCGTAGAGGCGGGCGTTGTCGATGCAGATCGCGGCGCGCGCGGCGAGTTCCGTGGCGAGGACGCGGTCCTGTTCGTCGAAGGGGCGCTCGTTGACGGTGCGGTAGAGGCTCAGCGTGCCCAGCACCTCGCCGCGCGCCATCAACGGGACGGCCAGGTAGGAGTGGACGCCCGCCGTGCGCAGGGTCTGCGCGGCGCGGCCGTCCCTGGCGATGCGGCGCATCATCGGCGGGTCCACCCGCTCGACCAGGATCGGGCCGGCCTCGCGGACGCATTGGGTGATGATGCGGTTGGGGCCGTAGGTGGCCAGTTCGCCCACCGGGTCCGCCGCGTGGATCGCGTCGGTGAGATAGCCGGCGGCGACGGCCAGCGCGCGGAACTCGACCTGCGCGTCCTCGGTCACCGGAGTGATCGTGCCGTCCGTGACGACCGACTCCAGTACGTCCACGGCGGCCAGGTCGGCCACATGGGGTACGGCGACGTCCGCCAGTTCCCGCGCGGTCTGCTGGAGGTCCAGCGTCGTCCCGATCCGCACCCCGGCCTCCGCCACGACCGACAGATGCTGGCGCGCCTGCGCGACCTCGGCCGCCGCCTGCTCCCGCTCGGTCACGTCCAGGACGGCCATCGCCAGCCCGAGCACCCGGCCCTGCGCGTCCTCGATGCGGTGATACGACTCCGAGTACGCCCGGTCCGTGACGTCAGCCGCCGTCCGGCCCACGGTCTGCTGGTCCAGCAGCGGATTGCCGGTGATCAGCACATGCCGCATCCGGGACTCGATCGCCGCCACGTCGAGATTCGGCAGCACCTCGCCGACCCTGCGCCCGACGAGCTCGGCCTCCGGCACGCCGTTCATCCGCTCCAGGGCCGGGTTGACGCCGACCCACCGCAGATCGGTGTCGAACACAGCGATACCCACCGGGGTCTGACGCACCAGGCTGTGGGACAGCGCCAGGTCCCGCTCCACACCCCGTACGGTCGTGGCGTCCGCCGCCAGCCCCAGCAGATGCGGCTGGCCGTGGCTGTCGCGCAGCCGCATCGTGCGGAACTCCACCGGGCGCTCCGTGCCGTCCCGGTGCAGCAGCGGGAAGACCCCCGCCCAGCGGGCGCCCGTACCGACCTGGGCGAACAGTTCACGCGCCCTGACCCGGTCGTCGGGCGACACCAGCAGCCGGTCCGCGCGCTGGGTCAGCGCCTCCTCGGGGGAGTAGCCGAGCAACTGCTCCGCCTCGGGGCTCCACAGCGCGATGTACCCGCCGGCGTCCAGGACCACCGCCGCGACCCGCAACAGGTCCAGCAGCCCTCCCGGGGCGGCCGAGACACCGTCCCCGGCACCGTAAGCGTCCATCCCAGCCGCTCCTTCCGGCGCGGCGAGGCACCACCAAGATCCGAACCGCGGGTCATCCGATTACGGCACAGCACGCCCCGCGGGGCAACACCGCGTGAGGTGAACAGGCGGAGGGGGCCGTATGGAGCACACGCCCGCGCGGACACCGACGGGCCCCCGGATTCTGGTCGTGCCCCGACCCCACTGCCCCCAGGACACTCCATGCCCCTGCCGCTCCGCCTCGTCTCCCTCCTGGTCGCCACCTGCGTGGGTGCCCTCGTGCCCGCGTCGCCCGCCGCGGCCGACGACCACTCCCTCCAGCGCGGCCTCGACGACCTGGTCGCCGCCCCCGACGGCCCGCCCGGCGTGATCGTCGTGCTCCGCGACGGCGACCGACAGCGCGTGCTGCGCGCCGGCACCGCCGACATCACCACCGGCCGCCCGCTCGAACCGGGTGACCACACCCGGACCGCGAGCACCAGCAAGGCGTTCAGCGGAGCGGTGGCCCTGAGTCTCGTACGACAACACAGGCTCGCCCTCGACGACACGATCGGCACCCGGCTGCCCCGCCTGCCCCGGGCCTGGCGGAAGGTGACCCTGCGCCAGCTGCTCCAACACACCAGCGGGCTCCCGGACTTCAGCCAGAGCCCACGGTTCCGGAGCCTCATCGCCGCCGACCCGCACAGGCTCTTCGACTCGCGGCGGCTGCTCGACTTCGTGGCCGGCGAACCGCTGAACTTCACGCCGGGCTCGCAGTACCGCTACTCCAACTCCGACAACATCGCCGTAGCGCTGATGGCGGAGGCGGCGACCGGCGCGCGGTACGAGGACCTGCTGCGCCACGACGTGTACCGGCCGCTGGGGTTGCGCGACACGAGCCTGCCGCAGGGGTACGAGATGCCGGACCCGTACATGCACGGCTATGCGGTCGGCGGACCGTCCGGACCGGAGGACGTCTCCGAGACGATCGGCATGTCGGGCGTGTGGGCGTCAGGCGGGATCACCTCCTCGCCCCGCGACCTGACCGCGTTCATCAGCGGCTACGCCGCCGGGGCCCTCACCTCGAAGGCGGCCGTGCGGGAACAGCGGCACTGGATCCCCGGCGCCTCCGAACCGGCCGGCCCGGGCCGCAACAGTGCCGGACTCGCCCTCTTCCGCTACGACACCCGGTGCGGGGTGGTCCTCGGACATACCGGGAACACCCTTGGTTACACACAGTTGATGGCGGCGACCCCGGACGGCCGACGCTCGCTCACTTTCTCATTGACAACTCAGGTGAACCAGGCGGGGAACCCGGAACTGCTGCGCAAGGTGCGCGCTGTCGAGGAGGACGCCGTGTGCAGCCTGCTGGGGACATACGGGGCAGAGCGCCACTCCTGACCCGGGGCGCTCACCCCCGCTGCCTCAGGTGAACCGTTACTGCTCAACCGACCGCGCTGTCCGACCCGTTGACGAGGCCCTCCCGTTCCGAGGCGGCGGGCAGGGCCAGCCACTCCGCGATCGTCCGGGCGATCGGCTGACCGGTCTCCGCCTCGACGAAGCCGAACTGGCCCGACTGGTTGCACTCCAGGAACCACCAGGTCCCGTCGCTGTCCTCGGCGAAGTCGAAGGCGCCGTAAGCCAGTTCGGCGTTCCGCATGTACGTCAGGACGGCCGCGGCGATGCGCGGCGGGACCTCGGTGGGACACCAGGGCTGCGCCGACACGGCGAAGCGGACGTCGACCTCGGCCGGGTCGGGGTCCGGGGCCGTAGCCGTGCGGGCGGCGAGCATCCGGTCGCCCACCACGGTGAGCCGGATGTCGGCCCGCTTGGCGACCCGGCGTTGCAGCAGTGTGGGACCGAACGCGACGGCGGCGAAGTCGGTGTCCGGCGCGACCCGGCTCGTCGGCACCGCCCGGGGCGGATCCTGCGGGTGGGCGCCGGAGACCGGCTTGACCACCAGGTCCGGGAAGCGCCGCGAGAACTCGCGGGCGGCCTGCGGGAACGTGGTGATGAGAGTGGCCGGCACGGGCAGCCCGCTGCGCTGCGCCAAGTGCAGCTGCCAGGGCTTGTGCCGGGCGCGGCGGGACGCGTCGGGGTGGTTCATCCAGCGGGCGCCGGAGCCGCGGAGCATGCCGTAGAGCGCCTGTGAGGCCTCCTCGGTCAGCCATGCGGAGGGCTGGGGCGCGCGGGTCGCCGGGGCGCCCGGTCGGCGCACCCAGATGGACCGCAGCCCGCTCACGCTCACCAGCCGCCCCCCGGCGGACAGATGGCCGCGGAAGGCTCCGTGCACGTACTCCCCGGACAGCGCGACCCCGCCGGTGAGGTCGGCGGGATCGATCCGGACCACGGGGACGCCGGACGCGTGGAGGTGGACCACCACCATGTCCGCCGTGACGTCCTCTTCGCAGGTAAGGACCAGGACGGTCATTTTCGTCGTTCCGTGTTCAGTCGTCGAAGTGAGTCTTCGATCCCGCGGTGGACGTCGTGGTCCCCAGTTCTCTCAGCAGAGCGAGATCATGGGCGGCGACCCGTCCGTCGGCGAGCACGTTCAACTGCAGTCCGGAGTCGTAGCTGTACGGAGCGCTGAGCTCCAACTGTGCTGCCGGGCGAGCGTAGTTGAGCGCGAACGGTTGCATCGTCTCTCCCTCGTCGGTACTGCCTCGTGCAAGCGGTGGCCACCCCGCGAGATCGCTTGGCCCGCTGACTTCCGTCTGCTTCCAGAGACTTATACGAATCGAACGAGTGAATGGTTTCCTTACGCTGCGTAATCACAGGAAGGAGTCCGGCACGCGCGCCGGGGTCAGTCGAGGTCGCCCGGCAGCCCCTTCTCCTGCTCGCCGAGGGAGTTGCGCATCGTGCGAAGAGCGAGGAGAAGTACGGCGATGTCGTCCAGATACACGGGATCGGGCATCAGATCGGTCGGCAGTACGAAGTAGAGGACGGCACCCCAGAAAACCCATTTGGGGCCGGTCGGAAGCCCTGCGCGCCGCATGGAGCGCCGCATGCGGACGAGCCGCACCAGCACTCCGACGGCCACGGCGAGCAGCACCACCGCGAGCACCGCGACGATGACGATCACGGTCGTGGTCGAGTCCACTGGCGCCCCTTTTTCCGGTACGGCCGCACGGCATGTGCCCTATCCGGATGCCCGGTTACGGCCCCGGTATGGCCGACGAGGGGAACATCACACCCGAACGCTTCGAAGAGTCTTGACAGGCGCCGGGCCCTTGTCGGGCACTGGTACGTTTTCACCGTGAGCGCGACCATCGGCACCGGAACCCACGTACGGATCGGCCTCGACGCCCCACCACGCGTGGCCAGCCTCGGCGTCGGCGTGCACGGGACGGCCGGCCCGCGTGACGTGTTCCGGCTGCCCGACCTCTGGCAGCTCCACCTGTACGCCTACGAGGCGGAGTTGACCGTCGACGGTGTGGCGCACGAGATCAGGCCCGGCCATGTGAGCCTGGTGCCGCCCGGCGCGCTGGTGCGGTTCCACTACCGGGGCCGTTCCGAGCACCTCTTCGCCCACCTGGAACTCCCGTCGGCCGGCGAGCGGTTGACCGTTCCCGTGATGCAGGACGCCGGTACGCAGACGCCCGTGCTGACCGACCTGATGCGGCGGGCCGTGGCGGCGGCACCGCGCAACTCCGCCCGCGCGGCGGCCGAGTTGTGGACCGTGCTGTGGCGCGTGGCGGACCTGGCGACCCCGGCGGCCGGTGGGACCACGGGACCGCACCCCGCGGTCGCCCTCGCCGTCGCGCACATCGAGTCGCACCTGGCGGCCCCGCTGACCGTCCCCGCCGTGGCCCACGCGGCCGGCGTCTCGCACAACCACCTCATCCGCCTGTTCCGCGCCGGGACCGGCACCACGGTCGTCGCCTACATCCGGCACCGCCGCATGGAACGCGCCCGGCACCTGCTCCGCGAGTCGACCCTGTCCGTCCCGGCGATCGCGGCCGCCGTCGGCATCGGCGACCTCCAGGCCTTCAACAAGGCGTGCCGACGCGAACTGGGCGCTTCACCCAGGGCGGTTCGGGCGCGGGTGGGCGGGACCTGAAGGCCGTGTGTGAGGGACCTGAAGGCTGGGCGTGCGGGCCGGTGTCACGGGTGAAGGGTGGCGGATGCCTCAGTCCCGGCCCGCTCCCCGGTACACGTCCAACTCCCCGTCCAACTCGACCGCCAGGACCGTCGCCGACTCGTCCACGTCGGCCGCGCCCGGGGCGTCGATCCACGTCACGCCCGGCACGTCGCCGAGCCCTCCGATGACGTCGTGGGCGAGTTCGGCACCGGTGCCGAGAACAGTGACCCGCTTGACCGGCGTACGCAGGCCACGCAAGGACACCGACTCGCGCGGCGGATCGAAGCACACCAGGTACAGCGTGCGGCGGTCGGCGGAGAGGGTGCTGGGGCCGTAGTGGTGCCCGGCTGGCAGACCGGCGACCGTGCCGTACACCGCCTCGGAGTGCCGGGCGATCCACGCGCCGAGCCCCTCAAGTCGCTCCGTCTGCGCGGGCGTTATCGTCCCGTCCGCCCTCGGGCCGACGTCGAGCAGCAGATTGCCGCCCATGCCGATCGTCTCCGTGAAGTAACGCACCAGCTGACGCACCGACTTGTGGTGCTCGTCCCCGTGCTGGAAACCCCATGAGTCGTTGACCGTCAGGCACAACTCCCAGGGCCCGTCCGGCGCTTGCAGCGGCACCCCCTGCTCGGGAGTCGCGTAGTCCCCGTAGCTGAGCATGCGGGCGTTGAGGACGGTGTCGGGGTTCCCGCCGAGAATCAGCTCGGCCAACTCCCGCATGCCCCACTGCTCTTCACTGCGCTCCCACTCGCCGTCGAACCACAGCAGGTCGGGCCGGAAGCGCTCGACCAACTCGCCGACCTGGCCGTCGCGGTAGGCGAGGTAGCGGGCCCAGGCGGCCGGGTCCTCGTGGCCGGGTCGTGCGGAGGCGTACGGGTTGGTGCGGATCTCCTCGTCGGGCGGCTGGGGGTGCACGGTGCTGGCGTAGTCGGGGTGGTTCCAGTCCGAATGGGAGTAGTACAGGCCGACGTTGAGACCCTCCTCGCGCAACGCGTCGGCGTACGGCCCGATCAGATCCCGGCCCGCCGGGGTGCGGCGGACCACGTCCAGGTCACCGTGGGCGGTGTCCCACAGGGCGACGCCGTCGTGGTGGCGGGCGGTCAGCACCGCGTACTTGGCACCCGCCCGCGCGAAGAGCCGTGCCCAGGCCCGTGGTTCGTAGCGGGCGGCGGTGAACCCGTCGAGCTGCCGCATGTACTGGTCGTGCGGGACCTGGCCCGAGTAGAACGACCAGGACTCCGGCACGCCGTCGACGGCGTAGATCCCGTAATGGACGAAGATGCCCAACTTGGCATCGCGGAACCAGGGTTGCATCGGCATGCCGCCAAGCTAGGACGGACGGTGCCGGGGGCGCGTGGGCGGCGATCACCACTGGTGGTCGATTTTCACCACGGGTATTGCGCTGCGTAGGCCTTCGGTAGGGCCGAGGTGCCTGGACGTCATCTGAGTGACGACGTTTTCCTCGGCCCCGCCGTCGATCGTCTACTGCTCCTCGGCCGGGCGGCTGCCGTCACCCGGTGGATCGGCACGGTCGCTGTCGGTCGGCGGTGAGGGGCGCAGAGCCTTCGTCGCGTCCCTCAACCGGCCGAACGTCCGCTGGAACGGAGACCCGGCGGACTGCTGAGGCAGGCCGGACATGGCGCCGGACGACTCGCGCAGCGCGGCCAGTGCCTCGTTGGCCCGGTCCGCGGACTCCCGGTACAGATCACGGGACTTGGTCATCGCCTCAAGCGCCTCGGCGTACATGGCCACGAGCCTGCGCTCGCGGGCCAGTTCCTCCTCCAGCGTCATCAGCTTCCACTGCTCGCGCAGCGCGGTGACCGCCTCCTGGCCGCCGTCCGGCAGGGGACGCGCGGAGGCGGCGTAGCGGCAGAGGACGTCCACGAGTTCGGTGGGCTCGGAGCTGTCGAGGAAGACGCTGCGCACGGAGAACTCGCGCACGTCGTAGGAAGGGGCCACCGGACTGGTGGGCAGGATCACGGCACCGCCGCGCGGCACCTGGAAGTCGAACTCGCGCAGCAACGCCCAGTTGACGGACCGTAGTTGGTCCGGCGTGGCCCGGTGCTCCACCACGCAGTGCCGGAGGCTCGCGGGCAGCAGCCGGGCCAGGGGCAGTCGGCCCTGCGCGTCGGGGGTCATCGCCTCGTGCACGACGACGTGGATGCTCCAGCCGTCCTGCGCGCAGCTGCGGAACAGGCGCCGTAGATCCTTCTCGTCGGAAGGCAGCGGATTGACCTGCCGGAACCGGAGCTCCGGAACCGTCACGTGGTCCCAGCCGGCATCCGCTTCCTCGGGCCAGAACATGGTCGCGGGGGAGGGCCACCGGGGATCCCAGACCCGCTCGGCCTCCGCGACCAGGAGCCACTCCTGGCCCTCGTCCGAATCGGAGCCGGCCGGGTTCGCGCCCGGTTCCGGAGGGGGCGGGAAGGTCAGCCGTGCCCGCACGGTCACCGTCCCCTCGACCCGCCACCGGGCCTCGAAGACCCGCTCGCGCGGATCCTCGTGCTGGTCGTCCTCCGGTTCCAGGTGGTCGTCGATGACCTCGCGGTCCTTGAGCCGTTGCAGCTGTCGCCGTACGACATCCGCGGCGTCCTCGGACCCGACGTGGCGGCCGCGAGCCAACCACACCGTGTGGGGGATCGTGGGCGAAGCTGTGGAGGAGTTCGACATAGGCCAATCTGCGGGCGGGGGCGGTGCTGACCCACCAGTATCACCGTGGGAGATCTTGGCGGGTCAAGCGGGGGGTCGAGCAGGGGTCGTAGCGTCTCGTATGCCCGATTTTCCTGGGATACGGCGCGAGTTTACGCGCGGGGTGTGATCGGTTCACTCCGGGCAGGCGGGTTTCACGCGTGCCTCTGACGTGAACCTGTCCGCAGAATGGTGGGGCGGACGGGACCCGCCCACCATCCGCTCGGGGCGGGTCTCTTCCGTGTGTCATCGGGTCTCACCGTCCCCGACGCCTGTCCGCGGCGCCCGGCCGGGACGGGGTGCCCGGTGCGGGCGGGGGCGCGCTGAAGCCGGCCGGCACCGAGCGGGCGCTCGTCGCGGACGGCGCCTCCAGCGGGACGACCGTCTCCTCGCGCGGCGGCCGGGTGCGCGGCAGCGGCTTGCCGACGACGCGGGTGTGCGTCATCAGCGAGGCGCAGGCCGCGCAGACCTCGGCCAGGGTCCACACCTGGCCGACCGCGGGATCGTGGCGCAGCACGAGCAGCACCGAGCCCGAGCAGTCGACCCGGGTCCCCTCGTGCGCCGCGCAGCGCTGGCGACGGCAGCCGCAGGCCGCGTCGGGGCGCACGGTCGCCGCTCTGACGTGGGCCGCCGCATGGGCTTCGGCGAAGCGGCGCAGGGCCGCGATGTCACGCGACCGGGCGGGCATGCCGCACCCGGAGGAGCAGCTGACCGAGGCGGTACGGTCGCGGTGACCTGTGATGCGAATAGTCCAGGTGCGCCCCGGCCGGCGGGCTGATGGGGCGTCAGGGTACGCGAGAGCCAAGACCACAGTTCCTTTGAGTGGAGGTGTTCACGCGGAGAAGGCGCTGAGTTAAGAACTACCCGTCGTGGGGCAGTTCACAGCATTTACGGCCCTGAAGTATTCGTTCGACACCGCGATACGGTCGGCGCATGTCTGACGCGCGGCTGACCACCTCCTCCTTCCTCGTCCTCGGCATCATCGACAAACTGGGCGAGGCGAGTCCGTACGACGTGAAGACGGAGGCCGCGCGCACGGTCGCGCCGTTCTGGTCGGTGCCCCACGCGCAGGTGTACGCGCAGTGCGACCGGCTGCTGGAGGCGGGCCTGCTGTCCCAGGTACGACAGGAGAGCGGCCGCAACCGCCGGGTGCTGACCCTCACCGGCCAGGGCCGGGCCACCCTCCGGGGCTGGCTCGATGACCCGGAGTTCGTGCCGGTGGAGGCCAGGGAGCGCGGCATTCTGAAGCTGTGGTTCGGCGGCCGGCCCGACGTCCTCGCCCCGGTCCAGCTCGGCGAGCACGAGAAGACCCTGCGCGGCTACGAGGAACTCGCGGACGGCGTGGGTGAGTTGCTGACCCCGGGACAGCGCGAGGCGCTGGAGTTCGGCATCCGGTACGAGCGGATGATGGTCGACTTCTGGCAGTGGGTGCGGCACCGCGACGAACGCGCGCAGGACCGTTGACCCCGACGACGGCCGCCTCTACCGTCTCGATAGTCCAGACGAGACTATCGAGGGCCGGGCCGAGGCCCTGAGCCGGCAGGGGGGCCGCCGTGCGCCGTCCGACGAACAGCACCTGGCGCCGCGCCACGATGATCGCCGTGACGGTCGTGTGCCTGGCGTACGCGCCGATCGCGATGACCGAACTCTGGCCGTACGCCCGCCCCGGCGCCCCCGCCCTCGGCGAGTGGGTCATGGGCCGCGTCGTCTCCCCGCGCTACGTCACCGACGCCCTCGCCGACCGCGTCGCGCCCTACCGCCACAGCCTCGTACCGATGATCGTGCACTCGGTCCTCGGCGGCGCCCTCATGCTGCTCGGCCCCGCCCAACTCCTCACCGCCGCACGCCGACGCACCCGCCTGCACCGCACGCTGGGCGTGGTCTTCGCGGTCACGGTCTACGTCTCGATGGCGGGCGCCGGAATCTACCTGGCGCGCACGGCCCCCGAGGACGCCTTCAGCGGCCCCGCGTTCTGGATCGTGCTCGCCACCCTGCTGGTCGGCACCGTCCTGAGCGTGACCTTCGGCATCCTCGCCGCGGTCGGCGGACTCCCCGACCTGCACCAGCGCTGGATGCTCCTCTGCTACGGATTCCTCCTCACCGCACCGCTGCTGCGCCTCGAATGGGGCTTCCTGCCCCGGCTGTTGCCCGGTCTGACCATGGAGCAGATCAACCAGGTGGCGATCACGCACCTCGGCGCGGTGGTCGCGTTCGGCGCGCTGATCGCCTCACGCGCACGGGACCGGCGTACGACGGTGGAGGGCGTCTCGGGTTCCTGGGCACCGCTGCCCGTGCTCGCCGTCGCGCAACTCGCCGGGGCGGCCGCCCTGTTGTGGATCGCCCGCTCCTACCTCGACTTCGGCGCGACCGGACGGCGACTGCTGTGGGCCTATCTCCTTCCCTACGCGGTCGGTTACGCGGTGATGGCCGTCAACGCCCGCCGCGCCGGACGTCAGGGCCGGCCCTGGGCCCGGGAGGAATGGCGACTGCACCTGACGGCCCTGAGCCTGGCCCCGGTGCTGTCGATCGGCGCGGCTCCGGTCTTCCAACGGGCCCTCGGCCTCGACCGGTTGACGGCCCTGTCCGCCGGTGTCGCCGTCGGCTGCGGCATGCTCGCGTTCGCCGCGACCACGGTGGTGAGCCTGCGCGTGATGTACGGCCGTGAACTGCTGAAACGGACCGAGCTCGCGGACTCGGCCCCAACGCCCCGTCTGTCCACGCCGGTCGCGCAGGGACGCCCATGACGAACGCACCGGCTGTGGTACCGGTGGGCGGGCGTCCGCTCACGGCCGGAGTCGCCGTGCTGGCCACCGCCGTCGCGGTCGTCAGCCTCCTCGTCGGTGGACTCCTCACAGCGGTGAGCCTCACCGGCCATGTCCTCGGTGCGTGGCCCTCGCCCGAGTCCGTGAGCCCGGGCCTGATCGGCGCGGCGATGCTGGGCACCGCGCCGGGTCTGTTCACGGTCGCCAGGGCACGGCTGTGGGAGGAAGTGCGCACGCTGGTCCACCCGTTGGGGATCGTGCTCGTCGGCCTCTTCGCCGTGACGCTGCTCAACGCGGGCCGGCTGTACATCGCGCGCGGCGGGTCGATCATCCCCGTGCTGTTCAGCCTGGGCTGGCTGTTCACGCTGGGCCTCCTGTGCGTGGCCGCGCTGATCACCCTGACCTGGCAGCACCTCACCCCGGCCGGCCCGCCACCGCCGCGCACGGCCCCGCTCCCGGGCTGGTCGAAACCGCCGCTCGCCGTACTCGGTTCGGCCTGGCTGGGCATCGGCGCGGGCCTTTTGACCCGGCCCGCCTTCTGGGCCGACTTCGTTCCCTGGGCCGTGAACCGGGTCGACGCCCAGGCCCTCGGCGTCTGGGCCCTGGCACTGGGCGTGGGTGTCCTCGGCGCCCTGGCCGAGGACGACCTCGACCGAACTCGCCCCGCGCTTCTGGCACTTCCCGGCACGGCGATCGCCGCCGCCGTCGTGCTGGCCTTCCGCGCGGCCGGCGTGAACTGGTCGTCCGGACCCGCCCTCGGCCTCGTCTGCATGCTGACCGGCCTGCTCCTCGCGGGCGCGAGCGGGCGCCTCCTTGTCGGTTCGGTCAGTGGGGATAGGCGCGCGGCGGCCGCTGCCGGGGCAGTTCGTCGCGGAACTCCTCGATGAGCGAACTCACTTGGCGGATGAGCGTGGTCCGCTCCAACCGGTCGAGATAGAGGTTCCGGCGCGCGAGTCCCGGTGCGTCCACGCAGAAGTACAGCGCCATCAGCGGATTGATGAACAGCTCGCCGCCGCGCGTGCGTTCGGTGAAACGGACGTCACCGAAGTCCCCGCGTACGGCCGCCGCGACGGAACCGTTGACGATGCTCGGATGGTCCGGCGTGCACTCCTGGGCGTGGGCCACCGCATCGAGATACAGCTGCCCCTCGCGGCTCCCACGCGGGAGCGAGAACGCGCCGAGGTAGGCACCCTCGCGATCGAGCGCGGCCAGATTCTCCAGCACCAGCGAGTGGTTGACCCCGTGATACGCGTCCACTCCGAACCCGAGGCAGGCCACCAGCCGCACCGGCACCTCGTCGAGCCCGTTCACCGCCGCGAGGCTGACCATGTCCTCCTCCGGGGTCCCCAGCCCGTGCTCGTCGCCCCGCATCAGGATGTCGGTGCCGCCGTCCACCAGCACGACGGCGTCGACGCCGCCGAGATGCGCGATCAGCGTGCGGTACGCGTCCCGCAGGGGCCCCACACCGGTCAGGGGGAACGCGTACACGGTCGACGGCAGGTCGTGCAGGTCGAGCCAGCGGGCGAGGGACCGCTCGGGGAAGTAGTCGCCCCTGGCCTGCGTGTCCGGGCGTACGGCGGCGACGTCGTGGTCCACCCACACGTCCTGGTCGAGGCCGTACAGATCGGCGAAGGACAGGTTCGCGAGGTGCACCTCCTTGCCGGCCGAGCGCAGCGCGAGGGCCAGCGGCAGCCCGGCGTAGACGTCGAAGCCGCCGCCCGCGCCGGCGACGAGGATCCGGCGCGCGTCGCGCAGACGGCTGAGGAACGGGGGTTCGAGGAGGGAGAACACCGGGGGACGTTAGCAGGCCCGTACGGCCCTGTCGGGCGGGTGGACTTGGAGCCGTACCGGGGCAGTTGGTGGTGAGAGGTTCCGGCCGGTCGGCACGCAGACCTGCGCGAGGGGCCCGGCGGTACGGCCGCCGGGCCCCTCGGTCTCAGCTGTGCGGGAGGGAGGCTTACGCGCCGCTCGCCCCGAGCATGTCCTCACGCTCGACGATCTTCACGCGCTCGCGGCCCTGCGGCTCGCCCAACGCCTTCTCGGCGGCGTCGAGTTGGTACCAGCCGTCCCAGGTGGTGAAGCGGACGTTCCGCTCGGCGAAGAACGCATCCACGGACTCCGGGTCGGGCGAAACAGGCGTGTGCAGACGGCCGTTGGCGTGGTCGTCGAGCAGGTTGGCGACCGTTTCGTTGGCGTCGCCCTTGGTGTGGCCGATCAGGCCGACCGGGCCGCGCCGGATCCAGCCGGTGACGTACGTCGACTGGAGGTGTTCGCCGGTCTCCTGGATGACCCGGCCGCCCTGGTCCGGGACCGTGCCCGAGTCGATGTCCCAGGGGAGCTTGGGGAGTTTGTCGGAGAGGTAGCCGACCGCGCGGTAGATCGCGGTGACGTCCCAGTCCTTGAACTCGCCGGTGCCCTTGACGTTGCCGGTGCCGTCGAGCGCGGTGCGCTCGGTGCGCAGGCCGATGACCCTGCCGTCCTCGCCGAGGATCTCGGAGGGGGACTCGAAGAAGTGCAGGAACAGCTTGTGCGGGCGGTCGCCGACATCGCGGATCGCCCAGTTCTCCAGGGTCTTGGCGACCATGTCGGCCTGCTTGTTGCTGCGCCGGGTGGTGATCGAGCCCTCGTCGTAGTCGATGTCCTCGGGGTCGACGATGACCTCGATGGTGGGGGAGTGGTCCAGCTCCCGCAGCTCCATCGGGGAGAACTTCGCCTGCGCCGGGCCGCGGCGGCCGAAGACGTGGACTTCGAGCGCCTTGTTGGCCTTGAGGCCCTCGTGGACGTTCGGCGGGATCTCGGTCGGCAGCAGTTCGTCGCCGGTCTTGGCGAGGATGCGGGCCACGTCGAGAGCCACGTTGCCGACACCGAGAACGGCGACCTTCTCCGCCTCCAGCGGCCAGGTGCGCGGGACGTCGGGGTGGCCGTCGTACCAGGAGACGAAGTCGGCGGCGCCGTAGGAGCCGTCGAGCTCGATGCCGGGTATCGACATGTCGCGGTCGGCCGTGGCGCCGGTGGAGAAGACCACCGCGTCGTAGAAGCTGCGCAGGTCGTCCAGGCTGATGTCGGTCGGGTAGTCGACGTTGCCGAAGAGGCGGATCTGCGGCTTGTCCAGGACCTGGTGCAGGGCGGTGATGATGCCCTTGATGCGCGGGTGGTCGGGCGCGACGCCGTACCGGATCAGGCCGAAGGGCGCGGGCATCCGCTCGAAGAGGTCGATGGACACGCCGGGTTCGGCGGCCACCTCGGACTTGAGCAGGGCGTCGGCGGCGTAGATCCCGGCGGGGCCGGCTCCGACGATGGCTACCCGCAGGGGGCGCGGCATGATCAGGTTCCCTTCGAGCGATGACAAGCGACTCGACGGGAAGCCTAAACTAAGGCATGCCTAAGTCGGTATGCGGGTCCGGTCTATGACCTCATAAGGCCGGCTTATGAGGTGCCCAAGGCTCACGCATGACCGGTGTGTGGACTGCGCGGGGGTCTTCTCAGCCCGCCGGACGGATGTGCACCACGTCCTGGACGACCTCGGGCGGTGTGCTGAGCAACTGGAACATCACCCGGGCGACGGTGGCCGAGGGGAGCGGCTTCATGGCTCCCACCCTGGTCAGATAGCCGTCCGCCTCCCATATCGGGGCTGCGCGCTGTCGGTCCTCGCCGGGGAAGTTCTCGAAGAAGGCGCTGTCCGAGATCGAGCCGAGGATCAGCAGGGCGACCCGGATTCCGTCGCCGCGCAGCTCCTTGTGCATCGCGGCGGTGAAGCCGTTCAGGCCGTGCTTGCTGGCCGCGTACATGGCCATCAGCGGCATGTGGTCCAGGGTGATCTCGGAGGAGATGTTGAGAATGTCACCACCTCCGGCCGCCCGCAGCAGGGGTACCGCCGAGCGGATCGTGTGGATCGGGCCCAGGAGGTTGGTGCCGATGCAGCTGTGGATGTCCTCGTCGGCGGTGTCCTCGATGGCGCGGATGCGGGCGACACCGGCACTGTTCACCAGGATGTCCACCCGCCCGAACCGCTCCTCGACCTGAGCGAACGCCGCGCGGACGCTGTCACCGCCGCTGACGTCGGTCGGGATCGTCAGCACCGACCCCGCCATCTCCCGCGCGGCCGCCTCCAGCCGGTCGGCGCGCCGGGCGAGCAGGACCACCTCCGCCCCGTTCTCGGCGAGCAGCGCTCCGACGGCCCGCCCCACACCGGTCGAACCTCCGCTGATCACGGCGACCTTGCCCTGCATCGTGCCTGCCATGACGGCCTCCCCGGCGAGACGTTGACGAGACGGAACGAGCTGCGACGATCAAGTGAGAGGCTACCTCTCGATAAATGAGAACGCCATAATCATCACCGGAGATCGGTCCTGCGTCACGGGCGGCCCCGCCCGGCAGTTGGCAACAGGCTGCTTCCGTGCGGGAAACGGGCCGGTAATGCCCGCGCGGTTTCCTCGGGAGAAATCGAGATTCACATCAGGAAACCCCGGATGCTGGGAGCCTCCCATGGCGATGGACACCGCAGCCGCACGGCCCACGAGTACCGACCCGGCACGGACCGCCGACCCGGCACCCGACCTCGCCGCCCAAGTCCGCGCCGACGGCATCGAGTTCGTCCTCGCCGTCTTCGTCGACCTCGCGGGCAAACCCTGCGCCAAGCTCGTCCCCGTCGAGGCGGTCGAGGAACTCCAGTCCGACGGCGTCGGATTCGCGGGTTACGCGGCCGGCGCCCTCGGCCAGCAGCCCAGCGACCCGGACGTCATCGCGCTCCCGGACGTCGCCTCGTACACCCCACTGCCCTTCGTGCGCCCGGGACTCGCCCTCGTGCACTGCGACCCGCACGTCGAGGGCAAGCCCTGGCCTTACGCACCCCGCATCATCCTGCGCGCGGTCCTGGCACGCGCCGCCGAACTCGGACTGTCCCTCGCGGTCGGCGCGGAGATCGAGTACTTCCTCGTCAACCGCGACAACCACGGCACGCTCTCCGTCGCCGACAGCCGCGACACCGCAGCCCAACCCTGTTACGACGCACGCGGGTTGACCCGGATGTACGACCACCTCACCGCCGTCTCCAAGGCGATGAACTCCCTCGGCTGGGGCAACTACGCCAACGACCACGAGGACGGCAACGGCCAGTTCGAGCAGAACTTCGCCTACGCCGACGCCCTCACCACCGCCGACCGGGTCATCACCATGCGGTACCTGGTGTCGGTACTGGCCGAACAGCGGGGCATGACAGCCACGTTCATGCCGAAGCCGTTCACCGACCGCACCGGATCCGGGATGCACATGCACCTGTCGCTGTGGCGGGGGAGCGAGCCCGCCTTCCCCGACGCCTCCGACACCCGGGGCCTCGGCCTGTCCCCGCTCGCCTACTCCTTCGTCGGCGGCATCCTCGACCACGCCCGCGCCCTCCAGGCCGTCATCGCGCCCACCGTCAACTCGTACAAGCGCACCGGCGCGATCTCGACCCGCTCGGGCGCGACCTGGTCACCCCGCAAGGCCGGCTACGGCGGCAACGACCGCACCCACTTCATCCGTGTCCCCGACGGCAACCGCGTCGAACTGCGCGGCGGCGACGGCTCCGCCAACCCCTACCTCGCGGCAGCCGCGGCCCTGGCGGCGGGACTCGACGGCATCGAACGAGCCCTGGACCCCGGCGAACCGGGAGACGCGGCGGCCACGGCGTCCCGCCCCGAACTGCCGCCGACCCTGCTGCACGCCGTTGAGGCACTGGCCGCCGACCAGGTGATCGGCGGGGCTCTCGACGCGGCGGGTCCCGGCGTCAGCGCGTACTTCGGCGAGGTCAAACGCCAGGAGTTCTTCGACTGGCACGGCACGGTCGGCGCCTGGGAGCTGGACCGCTACCTCACCGCCTTCTGACCCACCCGTTCCTCCTCATCGGAAGAGAGCCGCATGTGCGGAATCGTCGGGCTCCATCTGCGTGAGCCCTCCCTCGAACCCCGGCTCGGTGAACTGCTCACCGCCATGCTGGGCCAGGTCGTCGAACGCGGCCCGGACTCGGCGGGCGTCGCGGTCTACGGCGACCCGCGGCTGTCACCGCCAGGACACGCTGTCGTCTCGCTGCTGGGCGTGACCCCGCAGGAGGCGTCAAACGCCCTGCCGGACGCGGTGGTTGTCGCGGCCGACGCCACGACGGTGGTCCACGCGGAGTCGTCGATCCCCGAGTTGCTCGCCACCGTCGCGTCCGCACTGCCGCAAGCCACCGTCATCGGCTCGGGGGAGGGCTTCGCCGTACTCAAGGGCACCGGAAATCCAGTCCGGTTGGCCGAGTCGTTCGGGCTCGCCGGAGTGACCGGCTACCAGGGCGTCGGCCACACCCGCATGGCCACCGAATCGGCCGTCACCCCCGAGGGCGCGCACCCTTTCTCCGTCGGCCCCGGTCAATGCCTGGTCCACAACGGGTCGTTCGCCAACCACGCCACCATCCGACGCGAACTCCGTGCCCAGGGCGTGGAGTTCGACAGCGAGAACGACTCCGAGGTCGGTGCCCGCTTCGTCGCCCACCACCTCGCCCGTGGCACCGACCTGGAGAAGGCGCTGCGGCTGCTGTGCGAGCGCTTCGACGGTTTCTACACGCTGCTGGTCTCCACCACCGACTCCTTCGCGGTGGTCCGCGACGCCATCGCCTGCAAGCCCGCACTGGTCGCGGAGACCGACGCCTGGGTGGCCATGGCCTCCGAGTACCGCGCCTTGGACGTCCTGCCGGGCATCGAGCACGCCCGCATCTTCGAACCCGAGCCGGAAGAGGTGTACGTATGGCAGCGCTGACCGAGGCGGAAGTCGTAGACCTCGTGGCCTCCTCCGTCCGTGATCTCAACCAGGCTCTCCACGCTCCCCAACCTGCCGCATCCTGGCGGGTGTTGAACCCCCGAGGCGCCCACAGCGTCGCCTGCGGGCTCAAGGACGCGGTGACCGTCGACATCGAGGGCCACGTCGGCTACTACTGCGCCGGCATGAACCAGCACGCCACGGTCACCGTGCACGGCAACGCCGGAGTCGGCGTCGCCGAGAACATGATGTCCGGCACGGTCCGGGTGCGCGGCGACGCCTCCCAGTCCGCCGGGGCCACCGCACACGGCGGCCTGTTGGTGATCGAGGGCAACGCGGCGGCCAGGTGCGGGATTTCGATGAAGGGCGTGGACATCGTCGTCGGCGGGAACGTCGGCCACATGAGCGCGTTCATGGGACAGGCGGGACGGTTGGTGGTCTGCGGCGACGCGGGTGATGCCCTCGGCGACTCCCTCTACGAGGCCCGTATCTACGTCAAGGGCACGGTCAAGTCCCTCGGCGCGGACTGCGTGGAGAAGGAGATGCGGGACGAACACCTCACGGAACTTGCCGAGTTGCTCAAGGCGGCCGATCTCGACGAAGATCCGGCCGACTTCCGCCGCTACGGATCGGCCCGGCAGCTGTACCACTTCAAGGTCGACAACTCGACCGCGTACTGAGGGAGTTGTTACTTTCATGGACTTCGCATCCCGCGGCCTGCGCGAGTCGGCCACCTTCGACCGCGCCACCATCCACGCCATCCAACGGGCCGCCGCGACCGGCGTCTACGACATCCGGGGCTGGGGCGCCAAACGAGCCCTCCCGCACTTCGACGACCTGCTCTTCCTCGGCGCCAGCATGTCCCGCTACCCGCTGGAGGGTTATCGCGAGCGCTGCGACACGGACGTCGTCCTCGGCGCCCGCAACGCCAAGTACCCGCTGCACCTGGACATCCCGGTCACCATCGCCGGCATGAGCTTCGGCGCCCTGTCCGCGAACGCCAAGGAGGCGCTGGGGCGCGGGGCGAGCGCGGCCGGCACCTCCACCACCACCGGCGACGGCGGCATGACCCCGGAGGAGCGCGGCCAGTCCAAGCACCTCGTGTACCAGTACCTGCCGTCCCGCTACGGCATGAACCCCGACGACCTGCGCAAGGCCGACGCCATCGAAGTGGTCCTCGGCCAGGGTGCCAAGCCAGGCGGCGGAGGCATGCTGCTCGGCCAGAAGATCACCGACCGCGTCGCCGGGATGCGTACCCTGCCGGTCGGCGTGGACCAGCGCAGCGCCTGCCGCCACCCCGACTGGACCGGCCCCGACGACCTCACCATCAAGATCGGCGAACTCCGCGAGATCACCGACTGGGAGAAGCCGATCTACGTCAAGGTCGGCGCCACGCGCACCTATTACGACGTGAAGCTCGCCGTCCACGCCGGCGCCGACGTCGTGGTCGTCGACGGCATGCAGGGCGGTACCGCGGCCACCCAGGACGTATTCATCGAGCACGTCGGAATCCCCACCCTCGCCGCGATTCCCCAGGCGGTACAGGCACTTCGGGAACTCGGCGTCCACCGCGAGGTCCAACTCATCGTCTCCGGCGGCATCCGCACCGGCGCCGACGTGGCCAAGGCCATCGCACTCGGCGCGGACGCGGTCGCCATCGGCACCGCCGCCCTGATCGCACTCGGCGACAACCATCCGCGCCATGACGCCGAATACCGCCAACTCGGTTCGGCGGCAGGCTACTTCGACGACTTCCAGGACGGCCGCGACCCGGCCGGCATCTCCACCCAGGACGAGGAACTCGCCGCCCGCCTCGACCCCGTCGAAGGCGGACGCAGGCTCGCCAACTACCTCCGCGTCCTCACCATGGAGGCCCAGACCCTCGCCCGCGCCTGCGGCAAGGCCCACCTCCACCACCTGGAACCCGAGGACCTGGTCGCCCTCACCATCGAGTCCGCCGCCATGGCCCGCGTCCCCCTCGCCGGCACCGACTGGATCCCCGGCACCTCCGGAACCGCGCTGTGATCGCCGTCGTAGGAGCGGGCCTGATGGGCGCGGCCACGGCCTGGCAGCTCGCCCGGCAGGGCCACGAGGTCACGCTCGTCGAGGCGTACGAGATCGGCCACAAGTCCGGTAGCTCGCACGGCAGTTCACGCATCTACCGGCGCGCCTACGCCGATCCCCTCTACGTCCGCCTGACCGGCGAGGCCCGCGAACTCTGGCAGGAACTGGAGCACGACACCGGCGCCCGGCTGCTGCGCCTCACGGGGGGCCTGGACTTCGGCGCGGGCCGCGACCCGGAGGGCATCGCGGGCATCCTGGCGGCAGCCGCCGTACCGTACGAACTGCTGAGCGCGGCCGAAGCGACGGACCGCTGGCCGCAGTTCCGCTTCGACGGACCCGTGCTCCACCACCCGGACGCGGGTACGGTCGACGCCGACGCGACGGTGGCCGCCGCCGTACGCCGGGCCGCCGAACTGGGCGCCCGCGTACTCGCCGGCGTCCGCGTCACCGGCGCGGAGATCCGCAACGACGGCCGCGTCGCGCTGAGTTCGGACGGCCCAGCCGTCGTGGCGGACACGGTCGTGGTCGCGTCCGGTGCCTGGCTGCCCCAACTCGCCGCGCCGCTGGGCATCGTGGCGCCCCTGCCGCCCCTCCAGGTGACCCAGCAGCAGGTCTTCCACTTCCGCCGCCGCGACCCGGAAACGACAGCCTGGCCGGTCTTCGTCCACAAGGATGAACTGAGCCTCTACGGTCTCCCCTCCGGAAGCGACGGTGGCCCCCTCCCGGCGTTCAAGGTCGCCCAGCACGACGAGGGCACCCCGACCACAGCGAACACCCGCACTGGAATCGTGGACGCCGTCTCGCGCGACAAGGTCACCGCCTGGGTGGAACGCGCCATGCCGGGCCTCGATCCCGCCCCTGTCGCCGAGGCCAGCTGCCTCTACACCACCACCCCCGACGAGGACTTCGTCCTCGACCGCACCGGCCCCTTCGTCGTCGTCTCCCCGTGCTCGGGGCACGGCGCGAAGTTCACGCCGCTCATCGGCGGGGTGGCCGCCGACCTCGCACTGGGCCGCGCCGAACCCCATCCACGTTTCGCCCTGAACCGTTGACCACCGATCCGCAACTCCCGGGAAACCAGGGCCCATCAGGCAGAATGACCGCCATGGGCACCGACCACCACGACCAGACAGCCGCGCTGCCGGATCGGGAGATCACCCCCGAACAGGCCGACGGGCCAGTGGACTTGGAGACCGCGATCGCCCGCCAGGTGCGTCGCTACCGGATCGCGGCCGGGCTGTCGGTGGCGGAGATGGCGGCCCGGGTCGGCATCTCGAAAGCGATGCTCTCCAAGATCGAGAACGCGCACACCTCGTGCAGCCTCACCACGCTCGGCCGCCTCGCCACCGGCCTGAACGTCCCGGTCACCGCCCTCTTCCGCGGGGTCGACACCGAACGCGAGGCCGTCTACGTCCCCGCCGGCCACGGCGCCCAGATCATCCGCCGCGGCAGCCGGGTCGGTCACCTCTACGAACTCCTCGGCGCCCTGCGCGGCCCCCACAAACGCATGGAAGCCGTCCTGGTCACCCTCACCGAGTCCAGCGAGGTCTTCCCCCTCTTCCAACACCCCGGCACCGAGCTGCTGTTCATGCTCGAAGGCGTCATGGTCTACGGCCATGGAGAGGCGGCCTACACGATGCGCCCCGGCGACGCCCTCCAACTCGACGGCGAGGGCGCGCACGGCCCCCAGGAACTGGTCGAACTCCCCGTCCGCTTCCTGTCGGTCACGGCTTTCGGGGACCACGGAAGGGACTGAACGGTCTGGTGACGGGCCGGTTCGCTCGCTAGGCTGCGCGGCAGAACAGGGATCGTCCACGCGTTGGTGGCTGGGGTGGCGCGTCTCTCCGACGTGTTCACGGGAGACGCCGATGGCGTACCGATCCCTTGTCCGTATCCCCGGCGCGGCATTCTTCCCGCTGGGGTTTCTGGCCCGCCTTCCCTACGCCACCTCTTCCCTCGCGACGCTCGTCCTCGTCCAGGCCGCCTCCGGCAGTTACGCCTTCGCCGGACTCGCCGGGGCGGCCCAGGGCGTCGCCAACGCACTCGGCGCCCCGATCGCCGGGGCACTGGCCGACCGCCACGGCCACCGCCTCGTCGGGGCGGTCACCGCACTCGCCAACGCCACCGCCCTGACCACCCTCGTCCTGGCGAGCCACACCGGCCGCGCGAGCATGCTGGTCGCTGCGGCCCTGTCCGGGCTCACCCAACCACCGGTCGGCCCCCTGGTACGGGTCCACTGGGCACGCCTGCTCCACGCCCGTGCCCGGCCCGACCTCATACCCACAGCCTTCTCGTACGAGGCGACCGTCGACGAGATCAGCTTCGTCGCCGGGCCCGCGCTCGTCGGACTGTTCACCCTCGTCGGCCCGACCGCGCCGACCGTGGCCGCCATCGCCCTCCTCGTCCTGGCCACCCTGCCCTTCGCACTCTCCCTGGCCCGGGGGAGTACCGAGCACCGGCAGAGCCCGCGCGCCTCGCGAACTCCCCTGCCCCGACTGCCACTTGGCGCGATGTTCCTCGCGATGGCCGCGGTGGGCGCGCTGTTCGGCGCCGTGCAGACCGGCGTCACCGCCTACTCCGACGAGAGCGGGCACCCGGGCAGCGCCGGACTCCTCTACGCCGTCTTCGGCATCGGCAGCGCCCTGGCAGGCGCCGCCTGCGCCTGGCTCCCCGCGCGCTTCACTCTCCGCCACAGGTATGTGACCTTCGCGGCGACCTTGCTGCTGGGCGCGCTCACCCTGGTCGTGGGGGACGGACTGCACGCCGTTCCTACGGCCATGACCGTCGCCGGTGTGACCGTGGCCCCGTACCTGATCAGCCTCTACGCCCTCACCGAACGTCTCGTACCCGCCGACCGGGCGACCGTCGCCCTGACGATCCTGTGCGCCGGCGGACCGCTCGGCACCGCGACCGGGCAGGCGCTGGCCGGGTATCTCGCCGACCGTCATGGCAGCGGAGGAGCTTTCCTGGTGGCGCCGATCGCGGCAACGGCTGCTCTGCTCCTGGCCGTTGCGGTGTTCCTGGCGGACGCCGAGGCCTTCCGCCCGGCTGTTCGTGTTGCCGTCGGGTCCGGGACACCCGAGTCTGGGGGAATGGGCCGGGCCAAGGGGAGGACACACGATGGGGACGAGCGATGACACACCGGATGCCGAGCGGCGACGGCTGGCCGAGGCCGACGAATCCGGGGTGCCCTGGCGCCGTTGGGGCCCGTATCTGAGCGAGCGCCAGTGGGGGACGGTCCGGGAGGACTACAGCCAGGGCGGCGACGCCTGGTCCTACTTCACGCACGACCAGGCACGCTCCCGCGCCTACCGCTGGGGCGAGGACGGCATCGCGGGCGTCAGCGACGACAAACAGCGTCTGTGCTTCGCGCTCGCTCTGTGGAACGGCCGCGACCCGATCCTCAAGGAGCGGATGTTCGGCCTCACCAACTCCGAGGGAAACCACGGCGAGGACGTCAAGGAGTACTACTTCTACCTCGACAGCACGCCCACGCACTCGTACATGAAGTACCTCTACAAATACCCGCAGTCGGAGTACCCGTACGAGGACCTCAAGGCCACCAACCAGGCCCGTGGGCGCGGTGACTTCGAGTACGAACTCCTCGACACCGGCATCTTCGACGAGGACCGCTACTTCGACGTGTTCGTCGAGTACGCCAAGGCGGGCCCCGACGACCTGCTGATCGAGATCACCGCGCACAACCGCGGCCCCGACGAGGCACCCCTGCACCTGCTGCCGACCCTGTGGTTCCGGCACACCTGGTCCTGGGCCGGTGGTACCGCCGTACCGTCCATCCGCCAGGAACCCGGCGGCCCGCTCCGCGCCGACCACGAGGAGCTGGGCCCGCGCCGGCTCTACTGCGACGCGGACGCGCAGACCCTGTTCACCGAGAACGACACCAACAACGAGAAGATCTTCGGCAGTTCGAACTCCTCCCCGTACGTCAAGGACGGCATCGACCGGTACGTCGTCGGAGGCGAGACCGGAGCCGTCAATCCCGAGCGGACCGGCACCAAGGCCGCCGTCCACCACGTGCTCACCGTCCCCGGCGGTCAGAGCGCCACCGTCCGCCTGCGCCTCACCGCCACCGAACTGCCCGACTGGACCGGCGACTTCGACACCGTCTTGACCCAACGCCGCGCCGAGGCCGACGAGTTCTACGACGGCATCACTTCCGCCGACTCGTCGGTCGACGAACGGCGGCTGGTCCGGCAGGCGTTGGCGGGGATGCTGTGGAGCAAGCAGTACTACTACCTCGACGTCGAGCGCTGGCTGTCCGAGCACGGCGTCGACCCGCTCGCCTCCGACCCCCGGATACGGAACAGCAACTGGTACCACATGGTCAACGACGAGATCATGTCGATGCCGGACACCTGGGAGTACCCGTGGTTCGCGGCCTGGGACCTCGCCTTCCACACCGTCGCCCTCTCGATGGTCGATCTCACCTTCGCCAAGGGCCAGTTGGACCTGTTGCTGCGCCGCCTCTACCTCCATCCCAACGGCCAGATCCCGGCGTACGAATGGAACTTCGGCGACGTCAACCCGCCCGTGCACGCCTGGGCCACCCTGTTCCTCTACGAGCTGGAGAAGCACCGCACCGGCAAGGCCGACCGCGCCTTCCTGGAGAACGCCTTCCAGAAGCTGATGAAGAACTTCAGCTGGTGGCTCAACCGCAAGGACACCGACGGCAACAACGTCTTCCAGGGCGGCTTCCTCGGCCTCGACAACATCGGCGTCTTCGACCGCAGCGCCCCGCTCCCCACCGGCGGCCACCTCGACCAGGCCGACGGCACGGCGTGGATGGCGCTGTACTGCCAGAACCTCCTTGAGATCGCCATAGAGCTGGCCGTCGACAACCCCGTCTACATCGAGCAGGCGCAGTCCCTGTTCGAGCACTTCGCGTGGATCGCCGTCGCCATGAACCGCATCGGCGCCGACAACGCGAGCCTGTGGGACGAGGAGGACGGCTTCTTCTACGACGTGCTGCGGCTGCCCGACGGCACGGCGACCCGGCTCAAGGTCCGCTCCCTCGTCGGACTGATCCCGCTCGCGGCCACCAGCCTGGTCGGTGGCTGGGCGGACCAGCGCTTCCCCGAACTGGTCGCGGGGGCAAGGGAGTTCATCGAGCGGCATCCGGCGGTGGCAGCCACCATCTCCTCGCACGAGGCGCTGGGTCCGAACGCCGACGGCCGGTATCTGTTCGCCCTGTTCGGCGAGGACCGGCTGCGGCGCGTCCTGTCCCGGATGCTCGACGAGGGCGAGTTCCTCGGCCCGCACGGCATCCGCTCCCTCTCCCGTTACCACGCCGAGCACCCGTACACCTTCGAGGTGCACGGGGAGTCGTACGGCGTCGGCTATCTGCCCGCCGAGTCCGACTCCGGGATGTTCGGCGGCAACTCCAACTGGCGTGGTCCGGTGTGGTTCCCGGTCAACCTGCTGCTGATCCGCGCGCTGCTCAACCTGCACGCCTTCCACGGCGCCGAGTTCACCGTCGAGTGCCCCACCGGATCGGGCCGACAGCTCACGCTCTACGAGGTCGCCCGCGAGATCGCCGACCGGCTCACCGCCACCTTCCTCAGTGACGAGGACGGGCACAGGCCGGTGCACGGAGCCCAGGCCAAGTTCGCCAAGGACCCGCACTGGAAGGATCTGATCCTCTTCTACGAGTACTTCCACGGCGACAACGGCGCCGGCCTCGGCGCCTCCCACCAGACCGGCTGGACCGGCCTGTCCGCGGTCACCGCCACCCTCTTCCACACCCTGGGCGACGGCGAGTGGTCGGCACGGGGCCGCGAGAGCCTGCGCCCCACCGGTGACCGAGAGGAGCCCCTGTCGTGACCGCCTGGCCCGAGCAGCCGGTGATCTACGAGATCAACACCCTTATCTGGCTAGGGGAGTTGAGCAGCCGCTACGGCCGTACCGTCACCCTCGGCGAGGTGCCCGCGCCCGCCTGGGACGAGGTCGCCCTCCCGGGCGTCGACGCCGTCTGGCTGATGGGCGTGTGGGAACGCAGCCCGGCCGGACTGGAGATCGCACTGCGCGACGCCTCGCTCCAGGCGTCGTTCCGCGCGGCACTGCCCGACCTGCGCCCGGAGGACGTGGCCGGATCGCCGTACTGCGTCCGCAACTACGTCGTGGACGCAGCCCTCGGCGGCCCGGAGGGACTGGCGGCAGCTCGCGCCCAACTGGCCGCCCGTGGTGTCCGGTTGATCCTCGACTACGTCCCCAACCACGTCGCCCCCGACCACCCCTGGCTGACCGAACGCCCCGCCTGCCTGGTCCAGGGCACTCAGGACGACCTCGCCCGCGACCCGGCCGCCTTCCTGGAAGCCGGCGGCAAGGTCTTCGCCCGGGGCCGCGACCCGTACTTCGCGCCCTGGCCGGACGTCGTCCAACTCAACGCCTTCAGCGACGAGTTGCGCACCGCCGCCGTCGACACCCTGGCCTCGATCGCCGGCCAGGCGGACGGCGTGCGCTGCGACATGGCCATGCTGCTGATGACCGACGTCTTCGCCAAGACCTGGGGCGCACGGGCGGGCACGGCACCGGCCGAGGACTTCTGGCCGTACACGATCCCCAAGGTCCGCGAGCGCCACCCCGACTTCCTGTTCGTCGCCGAGGCGTACTGGGACCTCGAATGGGCCCTCCAGCAACAGGGGTTCGACCACTGCTACGACAAACGGCTCTACGACCGACTGCTGCACGAGGGCGCCGACTCGGTGCGCGGCCATCTACAGGCCGACGTCCGCTACCAGCGCGGCCTGGTCCGCTTCCTGGAGAACCACGACGAACCCCGGGCCGCCGCCACCCTGTCGCCCGAGCGAGAACGCGCCGCGGCGGTCACCATCGCGACCCTGCCCGGCGCGACGCTCTGGTACGAGGGGCAGTTCGAGGGGCGACGGGTGCGACCGCCGGTCTTCCTCTCCCGTCGGCCGGAGGAGCCCGTCGACAAGGAACTCCTCGCGTTCCACCACCAGTTGCTCGCCGCGGTCGCCTCCTCCGGTATGCGCGCGGGAGGGGAGTGGCGGCTGCTCGACTGCACGGGCTGGCCCGACAACCCCACCCACGAGAACCTCGTCGCCTGGTCCTGGACGACTGATTCCAGCCGTCACCTAGTCGTCGTCAACCTCTCGGACCAGCCCGCCCAGGGCCGCGTCCGCCTCCCGTGGACCGACCTGCGCGGCGACTCCCGCCAACTCACCGAACTGCTCGGCGACTTGACCTACGACCGGGACGGCGACGAGCTGGTCGACCCCGGTCTGTATGTCGAGTTGGAGGGGCTGCGCTGGCATCTGGTCGCGGTCCTGCCCCGATCTTGACCTGTGGCCAACTGGTGAAGGATTGACGGGAGTTGTGAAAGGTGACAAGAATTCGGCTTACTTCGCTGTGCCTTTACTGAGCGAAGTGCCTGCGAGCGGTCCGGTCGCGCACGCCCTCGATCGTCTCCCTTCGTGCGCCCGCCGCTCGCGATCTGCCACCTCCCACACCTTTCACCATCGTCGAGGCTCACTTTGTCACGTTCGCACCACCTCCCATCCCTGTCCGCCCTCGCGGCCACCGCGTTCATAGCCGCCGCCGCTCCCGTGCTCGCGGCCGGCCCGGCGAGTGCCGGCGACGCCGACGCCTGCCAGTCCGCCACCGTGCAGTACCGCATCGTCGGCGCCGATGGAAACGTTGTCGGCGCGGACTGGACCTCGCAGGGCGGGTTCCTCCAGTGGGACACCATCCCCGGCACCGTCGAGGTCCGGCTCGCTCCCGACCAGAGCGTCGGAGACAGCTGCAAGTACCCCGTCTCCCTCGCCGAGTACACCGCCGAGGGCTCCAACTGGTACACCTCCGGCCATCAGACCATGGTCGACAAGGCCACGGTCTACCTCACCGCCAAGGACGTCGCCGGCGCGACCGACGCACAGCGCACCTGGCAGCAGCTGAAGGTCAAGTCGCCCGACTGCTACGGCCAGATCGACCTGTACGGCGACGACGTCACCTATGACGGCGGTACGGGCGAGGGCCACGGCCCCCTTCCCTACGAGCCGGACAACATCATGACCCCGTACCACCTCATCGCGGCCTGGAACGGAGGCGACAAGGAGTGCACCCCGAGCACCCCGGACTCGCCCACCCCGACGCCGACGCAGCCGGCCTCCGCGCCGCCCGCGACGCCGTCGGCCCCGGCCGACAGCACGCCTCCCGCCGAGGAGTCGACCCCGTCGGCCAGCCCCAAGCCGTCGACGACACCTCCCACGTCCGCGCACGTCCCGCCGCTGAAGTCGTCGCCCTCGCCGACTCCGAAGGCGACGCCGAACGGCGGCAACCAGCCGCTGGCGGAGACCGGTTCCAACGCGCCGGTCGGACTCATAGCGGGCGGTGCGGCCCTGGTGATCGCCCTGGGCGCAGGCGGGGTCTACGCGGCCGGCCGCGCCCGCCGCTCCTCCTGACACGGACACGCCCGGCGTGAACTGACGGCCCCGCCCCGTGCGTTGTGCACGGGGCGGGGCTCACGGCCGTGGCCAGGGACGCCCGCCGAGCCGTTCGATGTCGGTGTTGAAGCGTCGTAGAAAAGCCGCGAAGGCGTCGATGTCCTCGTCCGACCAGTCGTCCATGATCTGGTCCAGGGACTGGACGAGACCCTCGCGCTCCTCGTCGAGCATCCGTGCGCCCAGGTCCGTGATGCGGAACTTGCGGGCCATGCCGCCCTGCGGATCGGGGATGCGCTCCACCAGCCCGGACCGCATGGCGGCCGCCGTCTGCCGGTTGAGGGTGGACGTGTCGAGACCGAACGCGTCGCTCAACTCCCCGATGGACATGGGCCCTTGGATGCGGATCCGGCTCAGCAGGATGTAGGCGCTGCGCTCCAGCACACCGTCCTTGCGGCGCCCGCCCTTCTGCGCGAGCAGCCCGTGCCGGCTGAGGAGCATCTGCTCGTACTCGATCTCGCGCGTGCGCCTGTCCATCGGTCCGCTGCCTCCTGCTTCCTGCCGATGCCGCCGCCGGATCCTGCGGTTCGGGGCGGCCGGGCCCATCCTCGCACGACGGTATGCATCATCCCCATCACATGGTTGATACATGCGATGTGTACGATGCACATTCCTTCATATCCCGACTGAACAGACATGCCGAGGAGTCCCGTCATGGACGCCCCCCAGCCCTCAGCCCGCGCAGGCGGCGTGATCGCCACGCTCGCCTTCGCCGGCACCACCGCGGCGATCATGCAGACGCTGGTCACACCGCTCATCGCCGACCTGCCGGAGATGCTGCACACCTCGTCCTCGAACGCCGCGTGGGTGATCACGGCCACGCTGCTGGTGGCCGCGGTCTGTGTGCCGGTCGTCGGCCGCCTCGGTGACCTGCTGGGCAAGCGCCGCATGCTGCTCGCCTGCTCCGTCCCACTGATCGTGGGCTCGGTGGTCTGCGCGCTCTCCTCCTCCGTCGTCCCGATGATCGTCGGACGCGGTCTGCAGGGCATGGGCATGGGCATGGTCCCCCTCGGCATCGCCCTCCTGCGGGACGTGGTCCCGCAGGAGCGACTGAGCCCCTCCATCGCCCTGGTCAGCGCCTCCATGGGCATCGGCGGCGGCCTCGGCCTGCCGATCGCCGCGGCCATCGCCCAGTACGCCAACTGGCGTGCCCTGTTCTGGGGTTCGGCCGCCCTCGCCGTGGTCGTCGCCGCGCTGATCTGGTTCCTGATCCCGGACGTACCGGCCGCCGCCAAGGGCCAGCGCTTCGACGCCCCCGGCGCCCTCGGCCTCGCCGTCGGCCTCGTCTGCCTGCTGCTCGGCATCTCCAAAGGCGCCGACTGGGGCTGGGGTTCGGCCACCGTGCTCGGCCTCTTCACCGTCGCGATCGTGGCCTTCCTGGCCTGGGGCGTGTGGGAACTGCGCACCGGTGACCCGCTGATCGACCTGCGTACGACGGCCCGCCCCCGGGTCCTGATCACCAACATCGCCTCGGTCTTCGTCGGCGTCGGCATGTACTCGAGCATGCTGGTCGTCCCGCAGCTGCTCCAGTTCCCCGAGGCCACCGGCTACGGCCTGGGCCAGTCGATGCTCGCCTCCGGCCTCTGGATGGCCCCCGGCGGCATCATGATGATGATCGTCTCCCCGCTCGGCGGAATGCTCACCAACGCCCGCGGACCGAAGTTCACCCTGATCAGCGGCGTCCTCGTCATCACCGCCGGCTACGCCCTGTCCATGGGCCTGATGAGCTCCGCCTGGGGCCTCATGGTCGTCTGCATCGTCATCAACAGCGGCGTCGGCCTCGCCTACGGCGCGATGCCCGCCCTCATCATGAGCTCGGTCCCCCTCTCCGAGACCGCCGCGGCGAACGGCTTCAACACCCTGATGCGCTCCCTCGGCACCTCGATCGGCGCTGCGGTGATCGGCGTGGTCCTCGCCCAGATGACCACCACGGCGGGCGGCTACACCTTCACGTCCGAGGGCGGCTTCCGCACGGGCCTCATCATCGGCGGCGGCGTCGCCCTGCTGGCGGCCCTGGTCGCGGCGGCCATCCCGGCGGTACGGGCAGCCGCACCGACCGAGGAGAAGGCCGAGCAGGCCGGCGCGCTGGAGGAGGCGGGGGCCGAGTCCTGACCTCGGTGGGCTGAACGTACGGAGGCGTGCTGCCCGGCGCTGGAGGATCGAGGGATCGGTCCTCTGCGCCGGGCAGCGCGCTGTCTGGTCGTCAACTCCCCGGTGGGCAAGGGCCCTTGCGGTGAGGTGACCGGACCTGGGATGCCGGTCCTGGACAGGGTTGGGGGCCAACTGCGGTCGGCGCACGGCCGTAGACCGGTCCGCGGCGGTGAACTCACGCCATAGACCAGTCAGTTGCCCGACCCGAGGCCTTGAAGCGCGTCGTTGAGCTGGGTCGCGGTGAGGGCGGGGGAAGGGAGCGCGGTCGTGGTGGGGGCGGCGCGCAGGCCGTCGAGAAGGAGTGCGAGCGGGCGGCGCCAGGCGTCAGGGCCGGCGGAGGCGGTGAGGGACGGGACGGTGCGGCCCAAGGCGGCGAGGGCGAACAGGACGTCCTCCGGGGTGACATCCGCACGGACCGTGCCCTGGTCGCGGCCCCGGCTCAGCAGCAGGTCCACGGTGTGGCGGTTGTGGGCGTGCACGGCCTGGAGCGATTCGACGCCGTCGAGGTGGGTGGTCATCAGGTCGTTGGTGCCGCGGTCGGCGGCCAGTCCGGCGAAGACGGTCTCCAGATAGCCGGTCAGCCCGGCCCACGCGTCCTCGGCCGCGCGCGCCTGCTCGCCCACGGTCATCGTGTCCGTGAGCAGGTCGCGGAAGACCGCGTCCACCAGCGCGGCACGGGTGGGGAAGTGGCGGTACAGCGTGGCGTTGCCGATGCCTGCGCGGCGGGCGATCACGTCGATCGGCGCGTGCAGCCCCTGCTCGGTGAAGACGTCGTGGGCGGCCTCGATCAGCAGCTCCCGATTGCGCCGCGCATCGCGGCGTCGGGCAGGTGCCGTCGCGTCGTTCGGGCCCGTCATCATCGTCCTCCGAGCTGGTGGGGAGTGCTCCCCGGTACTGATGCTATCGTCAATCCATCAAGTGGGGAGCAGTCCCCACTTTGACGACGATGGGGTGGCGTCATGCATGGCACGGCACTGGTCCTGGGTGGTGGTGGGCCCGTCGGCGGGGCGTGGATGACGGGCGTGCTCGCGGGTCTCGCGGAGGCAGGTGTCCACCTCGACCGAGCCGACGTGATCATCGGCACCTCCGCGGGTGCGATCTTCGGCGCCCGGCTCGCGGCCGGCGAGGCGCCGCAGGAGTCGTACGAACGTCAGGTGACCCGCGCCGACAAGGTGGAGCTGCGGGTCACCGCGGCCCAGACGATCCGATTCCTGTGGGCGGCGCTGGGATCCCGCGATCCGCAGCGCTCCGTACGACGGCTCGGCCGTGCCGCCCTCACCGCACGCACCGGACCCGAGTCCGAACTCCTCGACGCGGTCGGCACGTTGCTGCGCGGTGCACGGGACTGGCCCGACCGCGCCCTGCGGATCGCAGCCGTCGACGCCACGACCGGGGCTCTGGAGACGTTCGACGCCGACTCGAAGGTCCCCCTCCTCGAAGCGGTCGCCGCGAGCTGCGCCGTTCCCCTCGTCTCGCCGCCCATGACGGCCGCGGGCCGACGCTGGATCGACGGCGGCAGCCGCACGACCGCCAACCTGCACCTGGCCGCCGGCCACCGCCACGTCCTGGCCGTCGTACCGATCCCGAAGGCGGTCGGCCCGCACCCCAGCGCCCAACAGCAGGCGGCCCAACTCGCCGCCCAGGGAGCCGAGATCACCCTCGTGACCCCCGATCGCTCGGCCAGAGGCGCGATGGGGCGCGACTTGACCGCCGACACGCGCCGTCCGGCGGCCGCCAGGGCCGGCCACGTCCAGGGGACGGCCATCGCGCACGCGGTGCATGCCGCGTGGCGCGGCGGCGTGTGACCGTCCGATCCCGAGTGCCCGTACCGATCGAGAGGATGCTGTGCCGGACCTCCGATCGCGCGGCCGGGCATGCGCTGAGCCGCGACTTGACCGCCGACGCCCGACGCCCGACCGAGCCGGCCATGCCCGGGCGACGCTCCTCATGCACGCGGTGTGTGGCGCGGCGGCGTGTGACCCGACCGGCCCTGACAGCTCCGCGACCATCGAAAGGAGTGCCATGCCGGCACCCACCCTGCAGGACCTGACCCCCGACGGCCTCGACCCGAGCGCGGATCCCCACCTCGTCTACGCGGCCCTGCGTGAGCGCGGGCCCGTGCACCGGGTCCTGGTGCCGGGCAGCGGGGAGACCTGGCTGGTCGTCACCCGGGACGCGGCGCGCGCCGCACTGACCGACCCGCGCCTGCGCAACGACATCCGCCACTCCTCGATCTGGCAGGACGACGGCGGACACGCCCTCGGCCGCAACATGCTGCAGACCGACCCACCGGACCACACGCGTCTACGGCGGCTGGTCGCGGGGCACTTCACGCCCGCGCGGATCGCCGCCCTCCGCCCGCGCATCGTGGAGATCGCCACCGATCTGCTCGCCGAGCTGCCGGCGCGGGGGACGGTGGATCTGGTGAGCCGGTACGCTCTGCCGCTGCCCGTCACGGTGATCTGCGAGCTGTTCGGAGTGCCCACCGCGGACCATGCGGTGTTCCATGCCTGGTCGAACGAACTCGTCATGCCCGCGTCGCCCGAGTCGGGTGCCTCGGCCGCCGCCGCCCTGGGCGGCTACCTGACCGAATTGATCCACCGGAAGCGCGACGCACGCGACGCCGATCTGCTCGGTGATCTGGTCGCCGCAGCCCGCGAACCCGGCGCCGAGCCGCCCCTCACCTCCGAGGAACTCCTCGGGATGGCTTTCCTCCTCCTGGTCGCCGGCCACGAGACGACCGTCAATCTGATCTCCGCGACCGTCCACGCCCTGCTCACGCACCCTGACCAACGGGAACTGCTGCGCTCCGAACCGGACTTCGCCGGTGCCGCCGTGGAGGAGGCGTTGCGCCACTACTCACCCGTCCACGCCACCGCGTTCCGTTTCGCGGCCGAGTCCCTGGACCTCGCCGGTACCCGCATCCCGGCCGGGGACGCGGTGCAGATCTCCCTGGCCGCGGCTTCCCGCGATCCGCTGCACTTCCCCGAGCCCGACCGCTTCTCCCTACGGCGCCGGGGACCCGGACACCTAGCCTTCGGCCACGGCCTCCACCACTGCCTGGGAGCACCCCTGGCCCGCACCGAGGCGGCCATCGCCGTACGCCTCCTCCTGCACCACTGCCCGGACCTCGCCCTCGCCACCGACCCCGCGACACTGACGTGGCGAACGAGCATGCTGCTGCGGGGCTTGAGTGAACTGCCGGTGCGTATCGGCCCGTCAGGAGACCGGGGCGGTTCCGACTAGCCCAAGTCCATTACGCCGGTGGGCAGTTGGGGGTCGGGCCAGTGAGGTTCGTAGCGCCACTTCCCAAACCCCCCGTTCCGTCAGGTCCAGGAGCCGCCAAGTCCAGTGGCCGAGCCGCCGGTTGTCGTCGGCCAGGTTCGGCAGGGCGCGCAGCCGGACGGTCTCGTCGCCGGTGCGCGGCCACTCGATCCAGGTCGTCGGGACCAACAGCTCCGCGCCCGGACGGCGCCCCGGAACCAGCGCCTCCGCGGTGTCCTCGACGACCCGTAACGCGTGGGCGCTCCACACCTTCCGCCGGAACACGTCGCGCCACACGGCGGTATCACCCGGCTGGAACTCCCGCATACCCACATCCGGTTGCTCGGGTGAGTCATGTCTGCCCGCGCGCCACCGCCCGGAACTCCAACGGCGTACGACCCTCCCGCTTGCGGAAGAACTTCGCGAAGTCGGTCGGCTCGCCGAAACCGAGGGTGCGGGAGACGTCCGACGCCGTCGCGTCGGTGTGGACGAGGAGGCGCTTGGCCTCCAGGAGGACGCGGGCGTCCAGGTACTGCTTGGCGGTCGTGCCGGTCGCCGCGAGGGTCGCGCGGGTGAGGGTGCGCGGGCTGTAGCCCAAGGCGGCCGCGTAGTCGGCGACTTGGTGGCTGGTGCGGAAGTCGCGTTCCAGGGCGGCGCTGTAGCGACGGAACGGGTCGTCGGCCGGGGCGGACGACACCGGGTCCGGGCGGACGTGGGAGAGGCGGAGCAGCAGGACGGAGAGGAGCATGCGGAGGGTCTGGAGGTGGGCGTCGAGCGGGAGCGAGGCCAAGTCTGCGTACTCGTGGGTGAGATGACGGAGTGTCAGGCTTGCCGCTCGCGCGTGCGGTCCCGCCGGGAGCAGGGGTGACTGGTCGAAGGGGGGATCGGCCAGGACGAAGCCGGGCTGCCAGATGACGATCGTGCCGCGGGTCGTCGTCAGGTCGGCGAGGACGTACTGGTGCACCTGCCCCGAGCTCACCCACAGCCAGCCGCCCTCCTCCACGACGCAGTCCGTGAAGTCCACCCGGTGGCGCAGCGTGCCCTCCGTGACGTGGATCAGGTGGTGGAAGTCCGGCCGCTGCGGTGCCGACAGGTCGATGCCACGACGGGCACCGCGCGCCAGCAGCTCGGCGAATCCCACGATGTCCATACCGATGGGCGCGCTGAGTGAAGGACGGTACGACACGTCCGTGATCTCGGGTCGATACTGACCGTTTTTTCCCATGGTGAGTCCCGAGCCTACCCTTGTCGGGCCCCGAACCGCTCCTACGGTCGAAAGCACAGAGACCGGACTGGGCAAGGAGCTGGCGACGTGCGACTGATCGTGGGGATGACCGGAGCGACCGGGGCCGTCCTCGGCGTCCGGCTGCTGGAGCAGCTCGCCGAGCTGCCCGGGGTGGAGACCCATCTCGTCCTCAGCCGCTGGGCCCGGACCACCCTGGAGCTGGAGACGGGACGCACCGCCCGCGAGCTCGCCGAGCTCGCCGACGTCGTGCACAGCCCCGAGGACCAGGGCGCCACCATCGCCTCCGGGTCGTTCCGTACCGACGGCATGGTGATCGTGCCCTGCTCCATGAAGACCCTGGCCGGCATCCGCACCGGCTACGCCGACGGGCTGATCGGACGGGCCGCCGACGTGATCCTCAAGGAGCGCCGCCCGCTGGTCCTGGTCCCGCGCGAGACACCCCTGAGCGAGATCCACCTGGAGAACATGCTCGACCTCGCGCGCAAGGGCGTCCGGATCGTGCCGCCGATGCCCGCCTTCTACAACCACCCCGCCACGGTCGACGACATCGTCACGCACATCACCACCCGCGTCCTCGACCAGCTCGACCTGCCCGCCCCCGCCGCCAAGCGCTGGGAAGGCATGCGAACCGCCCGCGACGCCCGCGTCCACCCCGCCGCCTGACACACCACCAGAGACATCCGAGGCGCCCAAACCCCTGCGCCACAAGCCCCTTCACGTACGGAGCCCCCATGCCCTACGACGACCTGCGCAGCTTCCTGGACACCCTGGACAAGGAGAACCAGCTGCTGCGGATCACCGAACAGGTCCTCCCCGAACCGGACTTGGCCGCCGCCGCCAACGCGGCCGGACGCATCGGCGAAGGCGCCCCCGCCCTCTACTTCGACAACGTCAAGGGCTTCACGGACGCCCGGATCGCGATGAACGTCCACGGCTCCTGGCGCAACCACGCCCTCGCCCTCGGACTGCCCCCGGACACCTCCGTGCGCGAGCAGGTCGAGGAGTTCGCCCGCCGCTGGGACGCCTTCCCGGTCGCACCCGAGCGCCGCGAGGACGCGCCCTGGCGGGAGAACACCCAACAGGGCGCCGACATCGACCTGTTCAAGGTCCTCCCGCTGTTCCGGCTCAACGACGGCGACGGCGGCTTCTACCTCGACAAGGCCGCCGTGGTCTCCCGCGATCCGCGCGACCCGGACCACTTCGGCAAGCAGAACGTCGGCACGTACCGCATCGAGGTCATCGGCCGCGACCGCCTCGCCTTCCAGCCGGTCCCCATGCACGACGTGGCCCAACACCTGCACGCCGCCGAGGAGTCGGGCGAGGACCTGCCCATCGCGATCACCCTCGGCAACGACCCCGTCATCACGGTCGTCGCCGGCATGCCGATGGGCTACGACCAGTCCGAGTACGAGATGGCCGGCGCCCTGCGCGGAGCCCCCGCCCCCATCGCCACCGCCCCGCTCACCGGCTTCGACGTCCCCTGGGGTTCCGAGGTCGTCATCGAAGGCGTCGTGGAGAGCCGCAAGCGCCAAATAGAGGGCCCCTTCGGCGAGTTCACCGGCCACTACTCCGGCGGACGACGGATGCCGACGATCCGCGTCGACCGCGTCTCCTACCGCACCGACCCCGTCTTCGAGTCCCTCTACCTGGGCATGCCGTGGACCGAGGTCGACTACCTGGTCGGCCCCAACACCTGCGTTCCCCTCCTCAAGCAACTCCGCGCAGAATTCCCCGAGGTACAGGCCGTCAACGCCATGTACACCCACGGCCTCGCGGTGATCGTCTCGACGAAGAAGCGCTACGGCGGTTTCGCCAAGGCGGTCGGCATGCGCGCGATGACCACACCGCACGGCCTCGGCTACGTCACGCAGGTCATCGTCGTGGACGAGGACGTCGACCCCTTCGACCTGCCCCAGGTGATGTGGGCGATGTCCGCGAAGGTGAACCCCCAGGACGACGTGATCATCGTCCCCAACCTGTCGGTCATGGCCCTGGCACCGGCCGCCAACACCCCCGGAATCACCAGCAAGATGATCATCGACGCCACGACCCCGGTCGCACCGGACAACAGGGGCCACTTCGACACCCCGGTACGGGACCTGCCCGAGACTCCCGAGTGGGCCGACCGGTTGCGCGCCCTCATCGCCGCCCGCTGAAGCCCGCCGAACGCCCAGCGAACCGACCTCAGGAGTCACCCGCCATGATCTGCCCCCGCTGCGCCCACGACACGGTCGACACCGTGACCACCTCGCCGGTCCCCGGCGTGTGGGACGTACTCCAGTGCGTCCGCTGCCTCTACATGTGGCGCACCACCGAACCCGACCGCCGCACCCGGCGCGAGGCGTACCCCGTCGAGTTCCGGATGACGCGGGCCGACATCGAGGCCGCCCCGGAGGTGCCCGTCGTACCGCCGCTGCGCGTCGGCTGAATCACCCACGCCCGGCTACGGCCGCAACGCGCCCAACAAGCCCTCGAGTACGGCCTCTTGACGCCGGGGCGTAGTGGTGTGGGGCAGCAGGACGGCATTGATCTGGAAGCCCATGAGGGCCGCGAGCAGTGTGTCGACGACTTCGTCGTCCGGGGTGCCCGTGACGATGTCGCCGTGCCGGCGGGCCTTTTGCAGGTAGTCGCGTATCTGGGTGCGCCAGGCCGCCATGGCGTTCTCGTGCACCTCGGCCATGCGCTCGTCGTGGACGGCGCGGTCCCAGAAGGCGATGACGACCCGGGCCTCCATGAGGCGCGCCTCGTCGAGCGGCATGATCTCCAGGCAGAGCAGGCGCAGGGCCGGGAGGCCGGTCGCGTCGCCGATGGACTCGCGGGCCCGGACGTTGGTGCTCTCGAAGGCGTGCTGGAACGCGGCGAGAAGGATCTCGTCCTTGTTGCGGAAGTAGCCGGCCAGCGCACCGTTGGCGTATCCGGCCTCGGCGGCGAGGTCGCGCATGGTGACGGCGTCGAGCCCGCGTCTCGCGATCAGGGCCCATACGGCTTCGATGATCTCGCGGCGGCGAGCGTCATGATCGACGATTTTGGGCATGCCCAGACCTTAATCCAGCCGCTCCGGCCGGTCAGGCCAGCATGGCGGCCATACCGAGTGCCATCAGCGCGCCGCCCGCGTCGCCGAGCGGATCGGCGCAGGGCGCACCGGGACGCAGCGCCCGGTGCAGGACGGCGCCCGCCCGCGCCAGCACCCACAACACCACCGCAAGCGCGAACAGTCCGTGACCGTCGGTGTGGTGGTGGTGCCCCTGCGGAAGCCGGGCCATCGCCACCGTGACCACGGCCATCACCGCGAGGTCGGCGGCGACCGGCCCGCGGGCGAACAGGCACATGCCCGTCGTCACGGCGGCGCACGCCAGCAGCAGGTACGGCCCCGGGCTCCCCACCACCATCAGCAGCGTCACGGCGAGGACGACGGCGTGCGGCCCCCAGCGCCGTACGGGCCCCGGTACATGCCCCGCGAGGCACAGACCGGAGCCCGCCAACGCGACGGCGGCCGGGAGGACGTCAGGCGTCACGACGGCGCCGGACGACGGCCGAGACCGCACCGGCGGCGAAGAACAGCACGACGATCCCCTCGAAGAGCCGCGCGAGGCCGGCCGAACCACCGATCAGCGTCGTGAAGTTGGCCAGCACCATGAACGTGATCCCGCACAGCCCCAGGGCGCCGAGCGCCGGCGCGAGCCGGGTGTGCCACAGCCGGGTGTCCGCGCCGGTCCTGGCGAAGAAGGCGATGATCGCGACCCCGACCAGGATCATCAGCACCAGCACACCGAGCGTGGCCAGACCGCTCATCCAGGTGAACAGCTCCAGCACCGGATCCGACCCGGCGAGCACGAACGCCCCCACCACCACCGCAGCCGACCCGCTCTGCACCAGCGAACCGGCGTGCGGCGAGCCGTGCCTGGCGTGACTGCGGCCCAGGACGGCCGGGGCGTCGCCCTGGCGGCCGAGGGAGAACAGATAGCGGGAGATCGCGTTGTGGAAGGCGAGCAGCGCCGCGAACAGGCTGGTCAGCAGCAGGACTTCCATCGTGTCGGAGGCGGCCGGACCGACGTACCGCCCGGCCACCGTGAAGACCAGCCCGCTCGTGTCCTTGGCCGCCGCACCCCGTACGTCGTCCGTGCCGACGGCCAGCACGACCGCCCAGCTGGACACCGCGTAGAAGCCGCCGATGGCGATGACGGCGAGGTAAGTCGCCCTGGGCACACTGCGCTTGGGGTCCCTGGCCTCCTCGCTGTAGAGGGCGGTCGCCTCGAAACCGACGAAGGACGCGACCGCGAACATCACCCCGATACCCGGCGATCCCGTGGTGAAGGCGCCAGGGGTGAAGGAGCCGAAGTCGATGCCGTGGGCGCCTCCTTGGGCGAGGATCGCCACCGTCATCACCGTGACGATGCCGACCTCCAGGATCAGCAGCACCGACAGGACCTTCGTGCCGACCTCGATGTTGCGGTAGCCCAGCACCGCGACCAGTCCCCACAGCACACCGGCCCACAGCCACCACGACAGGTCGGGGCCGCCGTACTTCACGACCAGCCCTTGCAGGGTGACGCCGGCGAGGCCGTAGATCCCGGCCTGGATCGTGCTGTACGTGAGCAGCGCCAGCCCGGCCGCTCCGGTGCCGGTGATCCGGCCAAGCCCGGCACTCACGTAGGAATAGAAGGCGCCGGTGTCGACGACATGGCGGCTCATCGCCGCGTAGCCGACGCTGAACAGCAGCAGGACGACGGCGACAAGCAGGTAAGCGGCCGGTACGCCGGGGCCGTTGCCGATGGCCAGCATCACCGGCAGGGCACCGCCGATGGCGGTGAGCGGCGCCGCTGCCGCGACGACCATGAAGACGATCCCGCCGACTCCGATCGAGCCACGGAGTTTTGACGGTGCGTCAACTGTGCTGGTTCTGATGGTCTGTTCAGACATGGCAGCCCCCTGTGCCCGTCTCGCAGGTGGAGTGAGCGGAGGTGCTCGCAGGTATGTCGAGGGTGGGGTTGCGGTCGAAGAAGCCGACCGGCTTGAGCGTGAAACCCGTGGTGTCGACCGGCATGATCGGCCAGTCCTCGGGACGCGGTGCGTGGGTGAGGCCGAAGGTGTGCCAGACGACGAGGTCCTGCCCGTCGAGGTCCCGGTCGGCGGCGGCGTACGCGGGCAGTCCGGCCCCGCCGGGATGCTGGTTGACGAAGTCGCCCGCCGGATAGCGCTCGGCCGGGTCGTAGGCGGTGACCCAGAGGTGCTTGGTGGCGAAGGCCGCGCGGGCCGCCACTGACGATCCGGGATCGGCGAGCAGGGCCGGCTTTCCCTCCGGGTGCAGTGCGTAGGCGACCGGCCGGCCGAGCCGGTTCAGCGACCCGGGGTTGGAGATGTGCCACACGCGGTCCACGCCCGCGTCGGCCATCCGCTGTGCCTCGCTCTCCCGGGTCAGAGGGGTGCGCTTGAGGGCGAAGGCGTTGCCGCGCGTGTTGCCGGGGCCCATCGGCACCCGGACCGTCTCGACCTCCTCGACGCGGTTGACGGGGCCGTCCACGGCCATGTCCAGCCGTGCGCTGAACAGGTGTTGGTGGTAGGGCGCGCCGAGACCGGGGGCGATCTCGGTGGCGTACGGGTGGTCGCCGCCGGGGTGGGCGGAGGTGAAGACGACACCGGTGGCCTTGGCCTCGAACTCGATCGTGCCGTCGAGGTACAGGTACCAGTAGAAGCCGTAGTCGTAGTTGCCGACGGTGGTGAAGAAGGAGAGCACCATGCGCCGCTGCCGCCGGGTCTCGGCCGAGCCGGCCCAGAGGTCGGTGTGCTTCCAGAGGATGCCGTAGTCCTCCTCGTGCAGGCAGACGGCGTTGGTGAGGGTCTGGGGTGCGCCGGTCTCGTCGGCGACGACGGCATCCAGGTAGGTGATGTCGCCGAGACAGTCGCAGCCGAGCTGGAGCGCGTTGGCGCAGCGGCCGATGAGGTACTCGCCGGTGTCGAAGTAGTTCTGCCAGGACCGGACGGGGGAGGGGTCGGCGTACGGGACGACCATCTCGGCGATCGACGCGCGATGGATCACCGGGCGCCCGGCGAAGGCGAGTTGATGGAGTATCAGCCCCTCACGGGCGTCGAAGCCGATGCGCAGGGACCAGTTCTCCCACGTCAGGGCGTTGCCTTCGAGGGCGAAACTGGGACCCTGCGGCTGGGTGATCTCGATGGGCTTCAGGGTGGTGCGCGGCGGGCCGGTGACGGCCGGGTCGTCGAAGTTCCCCGACTCCGCCGGCACCGGTACCGGGCCGAGGTCGATGACCTGGTCCACGGTCCGGTTGAGGACGTCCACGTAGGCGACGAGGCCGTCGACGGGGTGCGCCCACGCGTGGTCCTTCGGGTGTTCCTGTAGGAAGGCCAGCCCGCGCAGGATGCGGCGGCCCCGTTCCTGCGGGTACTCCTCGTCGTACACGCCCGCGGACAGCGGGGCGACGCGCACCGAGTCGACGTCCAGGCCGCGGGCGGTGAGGGCGTCGAGCCAGCGCCCGTCCTTGGCGAGGATCTCCTCGACGAGCGCGAACTCCTCGTCCAGGACCGGGAGTTGCCCTTCCGTCGCGGCGTCGATCAGCCGGTGCGAGTCGACCCGCGTGTCGGTCAGTGAGACCGTCGCGTCGCAGGACGGGCCGCCGGAGATGTCGAGCAGCAGGACGCGCAGTCGGCGATCACCGCGCGCGGGCGTGTTCTTGGGCGGGTCCAGGAGTCCGAGATAGGCGAAGCGGGTGGTCTCCGTGACCAGTCCGGCCGCCGCGAGGATCTCGCGGGCGACGGTGATCTCTTCCGGGGCGAGCGGGTCGAGGGGATGACGAGCGGCAGCCATGCGGGCCTCCGGGGATCTTTTTCTCTACGTCTGTAGAGCAAAAAATCGCGCGGCCACGTTTCGCTCGGCAGTACGCCCGCGTTGCTTTGCTGTTAAGCCCGTCGGAGCCGGCGCGCCGGGTCAGATCGCCAGGATCGCCCGCACCCGCTTGCCGCCCCCGGTGAGCGGGGTGACGTCGAGGCGGTGGGCCAGGCAGCGGACCATGGCCAAGCCGCGTCCGCTCTCGCCCTCGGCCGTCATCTGCCGTACGCGGGGCGGGGCCGGGTTGTCGTCGTAGACCTCGACCGTGACCCGCTCGTCGGACAGTTGGAGGCGCAGCCGGCACTCGCCGCGTCCGTGCTCGGTCGCGTTGGCGACGAGTTCGGACACGATGAGCGTCGCGTCGTCGATCTGCTCCGCGTCCACCCGCGCCAGCTGATGGCGGGAACGCGCGAGGAACTCCGACGTCAACTTCCGTGCCTGACCCGCCGACGCGGCCTCGTCGGGCAGCAGGTACTCCACGCGTACGGAACGCCTATGGGTACGCCGATGCGCACGCATGGCGAATCACTTCCCCTCCTAGGACAACCCGGTATCCCCGCGGCGCCACCGCACCGGGGCCGCCGCAGATCTTGCGCGGCCGGTCCTACACAGTTCACTTGCCCGGAGTCCGTGATCGGCAACCAGGCGGCGCCACTTGGTTGTCGTCGATCAGGAAATGTCCGCTCTCGGACTCAATTGGGTAAAGCGCCGGGCGCGCCCAGGGGATTGCCTGGCAGCCTTGCGATGTCCAAAGGTGGGGGAGGGGCCCCTGCGGAAGGCGGCTCCCGAAAGCCGCGACGCCCTTGGAGTCGACCATGGCCGCAGCGAAGCCGCAGCGCAGTCTCTCCGTGCTGACCTGGCTCCCTGCCGCGGTGATGGCGGTGGTCGCGGTCGGGGACATTCTCACCGGCCCCGGACTCGGCTTCCTGCCCCTGGCCTCCCTCGGACCCGCCTTCGCCGGACTCGTCGGCAGCTGGCGCCGCACCGCGTGGTTCGGCGCCGCCGCGCTCGCCCTGTGCGTCGGACTCGGCCTCTACGACGGCCTGTTCCAGGAACGCCGGGGCTTCCTCGCGATGGTGTCGGTGGTCGGCGTGACCGGCGCGGGCATCGCCGCCGCCGTGATGCGCGGCCGTCGTGAGGCCGAACTCGCCAGCGTGCGCTCCATCGCCGAGGTCGCGCAACGAGTACTTCTACGTCCCGTGCCGCTGACCGCGGGCCCCCTCCAGGCGGCGGTGTCGTACACCTCGGCTGTCGCGGAGGCCCGTATCGGCGGTGACCTCTACGAGGTGGTCGCCTCCCCGCACGGCGTGCGGGTCATCGTCGGCGACGTACAGGGCAAGGGACTCGCCGCGGTCGAGACGGCGGCCGTGGTGCTCGGCGCGTTCCGCGAGGCCGCGCACGACGAACCCGACCTGGTGGGACTCGGCGAACGCCTGGAACGCAGCGTCTCCCGCGTGCTGTCCGACGAGAAGTTCGTCACCGCCGTCCTCGCCGAGATCGGCACGGACCACGAGGTGCTCTTCCTCAACTACGGCCACCCGCCCCCGATGGTCGTCCGCCGCAACGGCACCGCCGACTTCCCCGCGCCGCCCGCCTACGCCCCGCCGCTCGGCCTGGGCGGCGCCCAGGGCAGCGAGAGCCCGAAGCCGTTCTCCGTGTGCTTCGCACCGGGCGAGCAACTGCTGCTGTACACCGACGGCGTCACCGAGGCCCGCGACGACCGCGGCACCTTCTATCCGCTGGGCGACCGGGCGCACCTGTTGAAGGAGCCCGACGCGCAGAGCGCCCTGGACTCCCTGCGCGAGGACCTGGTCCGGCACACGGCCGGACCGCTTCACGACGACGCGGCGATGCTCCTGCTGCGCTATCACGGCCACGCGACCACGACGGGGGACGAGCCGCCCGACCGGTGAGCACGGAAGGTTCGAGGCAGCCGTGGTGGTCGACCCACTTGCTTGCTTCGTCAATCAAGTAAACTGGTGGCATGACCACGCCCGAGCAGCCACTGCGCCCCATGAGTCCGCACGAGGAGGAGCTGGTGCGCGAACTCGCGCGGGTGATGCTCGTGCTGCCCCGGGCCGTCGACGCCGACATGACGCGCGAGCAGCGCCTGCCGCTGTCCGAGTACACGACCCTCATGCACCTCTCCGAGGCCACGGACCGGCGGATGCGCATGAGCGAGCTGGCGTCCGTCTGCAATCTCTCGCTGAGCGGCATGACCCGCGTCGTCACCCGCCTGGAGACCCAGGGACTGGTCGGACGGGAGCGGTGCGCCGAGGACGCCCGCGGCTGGAACGCCGTCCTCACCGACCAGGGCCTCGCCCGCCTCCAGGAGGCATGGCCCGCCCACCTGTCCAGCGTCCGGCGCCATGTCCTCGACCACGTCGACGCCGCCGACCTGACCCGGCTCCTCGGCGTGATGCGCCGTATCGCCACCTGACACACCGAGCAGAGCCAAGGAGCATGAGATGACCACCCCGACCACCCCCTTCGACATCACGCTCGGCCTGGACACGTTCGGTGACGTCACCAACGACGCTGAGGGCACGCCCCTGACCCACGGCCAGGCCATCCGCCGCCTCGTCGAGGAAGGCGTCCTCGCCGACCAGGCCGGCGTCGACCACTTCGGCATCGGCGAACACCACACCGAGTCGATGCCCCTGTCGGCCGCCGACGTCGTCCTCGCGGCCATCGCCGCGCGCACCGAGCACATCCGCCTCAACTCGGCCGTCACCGTGATCAGTTCGGACGACCCGGTCCGCGTCTTCCAGCGCTACGCCACCCTCGACGCCGTCTCCGCGGGCCGCGCCGAAGTCATCCTCGGCAGAGGGTCGAGCACCGAGTCCTTCCCGCTCTTCGGCTACGAACTGAACGACTACGAGGAGTTGTTCGAGGAGAAGGTCGCCCTCTTCGCCGAACTGCTCAAGGAGAAGCCCGTCACCTGGTCCGGCACCACCCGTGCCGCCCTCGACGGTGTCTCCGTCTACCCGCACAGCGAGACGGGCTCGATCCCCACCTGGATCGGGGTCGGCGGCAGCCCCCAGTCGGTCGTCCGCACCGCCCAGTACGGGTTCTCCCTGATGCTGGCGATCATCGGCGGGGACGTGGCCCGCTTCGCCCCGTTCTCCGAGCTGTTCCGGCGGGCACTGGCGGAGTTCGGCCACCCCGCGCGCCCCATCGGCGTGCACGCGCCCGGTCATGTCGCCGCCACCGACGAACAGGCGGTGGAGGAGTTCGTGCCGGCCTTCCAGCAGCTGATCGCGAGCGTGGCGCGGGAACGCGGCTTCCGCACCCCGACCCGCGAGAGCCTCATGCGGGACGTCGGCCCCGGTGGCGCCCTGCACGTCGGTTCACCGGAGACCGTGGCCCGCAAGATCGCGAGCACCCTCAAGACCCTCGACGCGACCCGCTTCAACCTGAAGTACGGGATCACCGGAATGCCCCACGACACCCTCATGACCAACATCGAGCTCTACGGCACGAAGGTGGCGCCGCTGGTGCGCGAGATGATGCAGGACTGACGCGACGCCGCCCTGGGGGAGGCGGCGACACGCAGTCCGCCGAGCCGCTAGTGGTGGTAGCCGAAGTCGCGCGTGAACGACTTGAAGGTGTGGCTGAAGTACCAGGTGTCCTGGGCGATCCCGGAGCAGTTGTTGGCGCCCCCGGTGCCCACGCAGTTCCCGTTGTCGCGCTGAAGTGCCCAGAACGAGAGCGTGTTGATGCCCCGGGCGACGGCCCACTTCTTCACCGTGACCGCGTTCTGCGTGGTGAAGGTCTCCGCCGGGCCGAAGTCGTCGATGCCGGGCATCTCGGTGACGCCGATCGTCTTCCACAGCTTCGCCGGGTTCTTCTTCGGGTAGAGCGCGGCGAGTTGGGAGTGCAGGCCGGTCGCCGCGGTCTTGGTGTCCTCCGCCATGTCGTGGGTGGCGCCGTCGTAGTAGTCGAACGTCATGATGTTGACGACGTCGACGCGCGCGCCGTTGTCGACGGCATTCTGCAGCAGGGCGACGCCGTTGGGCGCGAGGCCGGTGGTGGTGGTCGGCAGCGTGTAGGAGAACTCCACGCTGCGGCCGGTGCGTTGGGCCCAGCGCTGCACCTTCGCGATCGCCTTGTTGCGGCGGTCGATGCCGGCCGTGTTGTTGATGGAGTCGGCCTCGATGTCGAGGTCGATCCGGCTCACGCCGTAGGTCGTGACCAGGCTCTCGTAGACCTTCGCGATGGCGTCGACATCGGTGCAGCTGTCGGCGAGTTCGGTGTTGGTGGTGTCGGCGCTGTAGCCGCCGAAGGACGGGATGACGTTGCCGCCGCGCGCCTGGATCGTGGCGATGTCCTTGCCGAAGGTGGACTTCGAGATCGGCTGGGCGGGCAGTCCGTTCCAGTACGCCGTGCACGAACCGGGCGCCTCGGTCTGCAGGAAGGCCATCGTGAGGTACTTGTTGCCGGACGCGGCGGCGAGCGCCGCCGGGCTCTCACCGGTCCACGCCTCGAAGTACGGCGCCGCCACATGGTCTGGCATGGGCTGCACGCGATGCGTCGCACTCGCGTCACCTCCGCCGAGAGCAACAAGCCCCGTGGACAAGGCGGTTACGGCCGCGCAGGACAGCGACGCGCGAAGAGGCCCAGGTCGTTTCATTGACGCTCCCATGCTGAAAGGAGGGAAGTCGCCCCTGACCGGGACGAACAGCGACCATATTTGGACTAGACCAATCGTCTGTCAAGGTTCTTTACAGTGAACTGGCCGTGCCGGTTCGGGAATTCGGTGAGGGGCGTCCGGGCTCCTCGGCACTGACCGGTGCCGGAACGGATCGGACGGCCGCCGGTTCCTGGGCTGCGGCAGCCGTGACGACGGCTGCCAGGTCGGCCCCCGCGTGGAGCAGCCCCACGGTCCGCAGCGCGATCCGGTCAAGACGTTCACGCAGGACGCGCTGGGCCTCCTCCGCGCCGTCGAGTTGCCGCAGGGACGCCACGATCTCGCGGACCGCGGGAACGCCGTAGCCGGCGCTGCGGAGGGCCGTGACGATGCGGGCCGTCCTGATGGCGGGGAGGTCGTAGCGGCGGGCCCGGAGGGAGGTCACCCGCTCGGGGGTGACGAGTCCCTCCTGTTCCCAGAACCGCAGGGTCGACGGGCGTACGCCGAGTGCTCTGGAGAGTTCGGTGATCGTCATCGCGTCGCTGTCCCGCTCGGAGTCCTGCTCCCACTCCGGTGTGTCCGCCTCGGCCCGGATCGCGTGCAACGCCTGTTGGGCGCGCAGGGCCTCCTCGCGTTCGCGCGCGAGCCGCACATGGACCTCGTTGATCGCCGACGCGGCCTCAGTGATCGTCGCCGTGCGCAGTTCGGCGAGCAACTGCCGTGCCACGACTGGTCCTACAGCACCTGCGAGGCCTCGATAAGCGCGGAGAGCGTTGACGTGCGGCGGTGCGTAGGAACGGTAGCCGTTGCTCGACCGGGTCGCCGGAGGGATGACACCCAGCCGCTCCAGGTCGCGCACCTGCTGCACCGAGTACCCCGACTCCCGCGCGACATCGGCCGTCCTGAGCGGCGCCTGCTGCGGACCGCCCACCGGCTCATTCATCGGCTCACCCATCGGCCAACCCCACATAAGCACTTGAAGGTCATGCTCGAACCATGAGTATGGAACAGATCATCGCGACCGTACGAGACTTCACCGGCGCGCTCGTCGTCGTACCGGAACCGGGCGGCGACTTTCCCGAACTCGCCTGGGGCGACGCCTTCTTCTACTACGCCCCCGATGGCCAACTGCCGCGCACCGTCCAGCCGTACGGGACCGTCGTCACCAAGAACTACCCCGACGACACCGCGTCCGACCTTGACCCGCCGGGGCGTTGGCGCGTGAACGTCCACGTCGGTCGTGCGGCGTTCCGCGAACTCACGGGGGAGCGGCAGCCGCACGGTCTCGACCGGTCCCACGACTTCGCGGCCACCGACACCGTGCTGCCGCACCCGGTGTACGGAGCGCTCGGCTGGATCTGCGTCGTCAACCCCGGTGAGAGGACAGGGGAGTTGGTGACGGAGTTGCTGCGCGGTGCCCATGACGACGCCCGAGCCAGGTTCGCGCGGCGCGAAGAACACGGCAGGCCGGACGGGAACGGTTGAGCTCCGTGCCCCTACGGGCAGTTGGAGTGGGTCTTCGGCGGAGATCACTGCCCCGGAGGACCTGGCGGGGGCATCCGGCCTGCGGTTAGACAGCGATGATCGCGATTCCAGGCCAGGAAGTGAGCACGTGCACGCCCGAGACGAAGTCCGCCCGAAGGAAGGCGCAGCCCGGCGCGCCTCGGTGAGCAGCCCCGCAGTCAATACCGTCCAGCCTCCGCACGAGTTGCTGTCGCTCCAGGGCAGGGCGGGCAATGCCGGAGTCGTGCGGATGCTCGGCGAGGGGGGTCACTCCTGGGCCGGGCAGGGGGTCGAGCCCGCTCCGGCCGTGCAGAGGGCGGTGGTTCAGCGGAGCAAGTTGTCGCACGGGAACATCTCGTTCACCAACGTGTCGCTCAAGTACCCGGAATCGCAGGGGAAGGCCACGCGGATTCTGGAGCTCCTGGCCTCCAACAGCAAGGTCACGTCCTTTCTCGCCGACCGGAGTTGTCGGATCACGCTGGAGAAGCGGACGACGGAGACGCCGGCGGACGTGGTCGACAAGGGGGCCGAGGGCGTCTTCGTCACGCTGGCCTCCTACTACCTCGAGAACTACGACATCGGCTACATCGTGGGCATGCTGTGCCATGAGTTCGGCATACATCCGATGGCGCAGGCCGCCCCGAACATGAACGAGGAAGAGGAGACCTTCCGGGGCATGCCGTACCCGGTGCCGGGTCTCGAGGGGAAGGACGTTCCCGACGGATTCGCGTCGATGAACTCCGACACCGCCAAGCAGGCCGATCACGTGCTCGGCGTCATCCCGGGAAGCCCGCGGTACACCGTCTACCGTGACGTCACCCTGGAGATGGCGGACCTGCTGCTGCGGGACGTGCACAACAAGCGGGACGGCGCCCGGGAGCAGGACGTCACCGACCTGATCGACTGCTTCCTCATGGACGTGGCGTCGATCGCCGCGACGAACGACAACCGTATGCGCGGCATGCCGATCCTGGGCAACGGCGAGGGTGAGTCGATCCGCAAGGACATCGCGGCGGTCTACAACGCCTACAAGGCCCGCCTCTCCCAGGACCTGCCGCTGGACCGTCAGCCGATCAAGCCCCTGTTCCCGCCGGAGAAGACCCCGGAAGCCGTCAAGGCCGACTTCAACACACTCCTCAAGCGCATCGCCACGGGGAAGCTCTGGGCCTGGAGCATCGACAACAGCGAGTGAGAACGCTGTCGACCGGCGCGCGGCGGCGTCGCTCGACCAAGCGAAGCCCGCGAGTTGCCCGTACGGGATTTTCGCGGCTCGGGGTGTCCGGAGTATCGGACATCCAGCATGCTCACTGTTACGATTCAGTAGAGTTCGCTGCTCAGTCGGACACCCCGTGACCGGGACTGTCCAAGACCCTCCACAGGAGACTTCCATGGCGCGCAGGACCGGCCGCGTGACGGCGACCGACGTCGCCAAGGAGGCGGGGGTCTCGCAGACCACGGTCAGCTATGTGCTGAACGACGTGTCGCACCAGAAGATCTCCGACCAGACCCGCCGCAAGGTGCTCGACGCGGTGGCGAAGCTGGGCTACGAACCGTCGGCCGCCGCACGCGCCCTGCGCCTGGGCCGCAGCGACCTGGTCCTGCTGTTCCTTCCGGACGTTCCTGTCGGCGGCACGCTGACCGCCCTGGTGGAACTGCTCGGTGACGAACTGGAGCGGCACGGCCTGAACCTCGTCACGCGACGCGAGCGGCACGCCCCGCTGAAGTCGCTGTGGCGTGAGCTCATGCCGGCGGCCGTGATGACGGCCTTCGACGTCGGTGCCGACGACGTGGCCAGTATGCGCGCGGCGGGCATCCACGTGGTCAGCGCCGGGATGGGCCCCGCGGTCGCCCCGGGTGTCCTGACCGTTCCCCAGACCCTGATCGGTGCGATGCAGGTCGAGCGGCTGGCGGCGACGGGCCATGTGCGCATCGGCTACGCCGCCCCCGGGGATCCCCGTCTGCGGGACTTCCTGGACCTGCGGCTCGACGGCGCCCGTACCGCCTGCGCGGAGCGCGGTCTCGAGCCGCCGGTCGTGCTGGAGGTGCCCCTCGACATCTCGGCCGCCGCCGCGGCGGCCGAGCAGTGGCAATCGGCCGTCCCCGCCGTCACGGCGGTGTGCGCCTACAACGACGAGACGGCCTTCGCCCTCCTCGCGGGTATGCGCAGGGTGGGCCTCGCCGCCCCCGGCGACCTGGCCGTGATCGGCGTCGACAACGACAAGTTGGCGCCGTTCGCGGTACCGCCGCTGACGACGATCGACAACAATCTCGATGTCGCCGTGGGCCGCCTCGCCCGCATGATCGTCAACGGCGTGACCGGTGAGTCTCGGCCGCCGGCGCCCCAGGTGACTCCGCTGACGCTGGTCGTGCGCGAGTCCGCCTGACGGAACCCGGACCGACGTGAACCAGGTCGGCCGGACGCTTGCCGAGCAAGTCCCGCACGTATGCCTGGCCGGTCCTGACGCAGGCCCGGCCAGTCTGACGCGCGCCGAGCCGATCTGCCCCACACCGGTCTCACCTGGACGTCTTCGTCTGATTCCGGGGAGGCCGGCTCCCCGCGCAGTACGGCGTCGGCTCCCTGCACGCCATGACGCCAACGCCTGTCGCGGTTCGTCCGAACGTCCGCTTCCCAAAAAGCTGTTGCACGGCCCTTGTGGTCCACCAGGTGCGGGGCTACGTTACGCATACGTTTCACTTGTACGTATCAGTGGCTGATTTCGGACCCACCGAAAAACGGTGGACATATAGCCCCCTTCCGCCAGGAACGGCTGACCGCCAAGAACGGTCCAGGCCGCGTCAGGACCTGGTGTCCCACTCCCTCCGAGGCCCTTCAGGGTGGCTCGCTGTCCGATGCCGCCCGGTCATCCACTCACCAGCGGAGCACCCATGCGAAGAATCGCGCTGACCGCCGTATCGGCTGTCCTGATGTTGTCCGCGGCCGCGTGCGGCTCGGGATCGGGTTCCGGTTCGGGCAAGGCGGCCACCGGCGGCACCCTCACCCTGGCCCCCCTGGTCGCCGCGCAGCCGTGGGATCTGGCCGACGCCGGTCTCGGCAACAACACGCAGTACTACCAGCCCGTATACGATTCGCTGCTCCGGCTGTCCCCGACGGCCGAGGTCGAGCCCAACCTGGCCACCAAGTGGTCGTACAACGCGGCCCGCACGGTGCTCACGATGACCCTGCGAACCGGCGTCAAGTTCACCGACGGCACCGCCCTGGACGCGACGGCGGTCAGGACCAACCTGCTGCACACCGAGAAGGGCACCAGCGAGGCCGCGGGCCAGCTCAAGGGCATCAGCGGGGTCGATGTCGTCAACGCCACCACGGTCGCGGTCAAACTCTCCGCCCCCGACCCGTCGTTGGTGCCGAACCTCGGCAACGTGGCCGGCATGATCGCCAGCCCCAAGGCCATCGCCGCGGGGACGATCAAGACCACCCCGGTGGGCTCCGGGCCGTACACCCTGGACAAGTCCGCGACCACGGTGGGCAGTACGTACACCTTCGTGCGCAACCCGGGCTACTGGAACAAGGCCGCCTTCCCCTTCGACAAGATCGTCCTCAAGCCGCTGACCGACCCGACCGCCGTGCTCAACGCGCTGCGCTCGGGGCAGGTCAACGGCGCCCTGCTGGCCAGTGCCAAGAACGTCGCGCCGGCCAGGAGCAGCGGGCTGAACGTCACCAAGTACACCTCCGGCGACGTCGAGGGCGTCTACATCTGGGACCGCGAAGGGAAGATCGTCAAGGCGCTCGGCGACGTCCGGGTCCGCCAGGCACTGAACTACGCCTTCGACCGCTCCACGATCGTCAAGACGGCGAAGCAGGGGCTGGGCAAGGCGACGACCCAGATCTTCAACCCTTCGAGTTCCGCCTTCGACAGCTCGCTGAACTCGAAGTACTCCTACGACCCGGCGAAGGCCAAGCAGTTGCTGGCCGAGGCGGGCTACCCGCACGGCTTCTCGGTCACCGTCCCGGACGTGTCGTCGGTCTTCCCGGACCAACAGGCCGCCATGGTCCAGCAGTTGGAGGACATCGGGATCAAGGTCAAGGTCGACAAGATCCCGGTCACTCAGTTCATCAGCGCCCTCCTCGCGGGCAAGTACCCGCTGTCGTACATGACGTTGGCCTCCTTCCGCCCCTGGGACACCATCCAGATCGAGGTGGAGAAGAGCGCGCTGTGGAACCCGCTGCACAGCGCCGACCCGAAGGTCACCGACCTCATCACCAAGGCACAGTCCGCGACCGGTGCCACCCAGGACGCGCTGTTCAAGCAGCTCAACACCTACCTCGTCGACCAGGCGTGGAACGCGCCCTGGGACTCCGTGGAGAACACCTACGCGACGACCAAGAACGTCACCTTCACACCGCAGACGTTCGCCGCCGTCCCGCCGATCTACAACTTCAAGCCCGCTGGCTGACCAGGGAGCCGGACCGGGCGGGAGCGGTGACACGGCTCCCGCCCGGCCGCCGACGAACTCCGGTCAGGGAGAGGCAAGGTGGAGAGACAGATGATCGTTTTCTTGGTCCGGCGCATCGCCGCCGGGCTGGTCCTGGTCCTGGTCATCGCGACCACGACCTTCGCGCTGATGGGCCTCACCGGCTCCGACCCGGTCCGCCAGATCGTCGGGCAGACCGCCACCCGGCAGCAGGTGACCGCCAAGTCCGCCGAACTCGGGCTCGACCAGCCCTTCGTGGTCCGCTACGGCCACTGGCTCGCGGACGCCGTGCACGGCAACCTCGGCAGCTCGTGGTTCAGCGACGAGTCCGTGACGAGCTCGCTGGAGAACAAACTGCCGGTCACCCTGTCGATCGTGCTGGTGGCCCTCCTGGTGTCGGCCGTACTGAGCACGGTGCTGGGAGTGGCCGCCGCGGTCCGACGGGGCGCCCTGGACCAAGTGGTGCAACTGCTCGCGGTGTTGGGGTTCGCCGTACCCAGCTTCCTGGTCGCGCTGGTGTTCGCCGTGGTGATCGGCGTCGACCTGGGCTGGCTGCCCGCGACCGGTTACGTGCCGCTGGCGGACTCGGCGGGTGGCTGGCTGCGGTCGGTCACCCTCCCCGCGCTGTCGCTGTCCGTCGGAGCGATCGCGGCCACTGCCCAACAGGTGCGTGGCTCCATGGTCGACGTCCTGCGCGCCGACTACGTACGCACCCTCCGCAGCCGCGGCATCAGCGAGCGCAGCCTGCTGTTCCGGCACGCCCTGCGCAACGCCGCCCCGGCCGCGCTGACCGTGCTGGCCCTCCAGTTCATCGGCCTGGTCGGCGGCGCGGTGGTCGTCGAGAAGGTCTTCGGCCTCAACGGGATCGGCAGCCAGGCGACCACCGCCGGGTCCCAGGGCGACACCCCGGTGGTCATGGGAGTCGTCGTGGTCATGGTCGCCCTCGTCGTGGTCGTCAACATCCTGATGGACCTCGCGTACGGCTGGCTCAACCCGAAGGTGCGTGTCGGATGACGCTTCCCCAGTCCGAAGAACCGGCGGGCACGGTCGCCACGGCCGTCGCCGCGCAGGGCCGGGCCGGACTCCTGCGCCGGCTGCTGCGCAGCCCGGTGGCCGTGACCTGCCTGGTCATCCTCGCCCTCATCTCCCTGGCCAGCCTGTTCGCACCGCTCCTCACCAGCCAGGACCCGGCCCACACCTCACTGACCGACAGCCTCGCCCCGATCAGCGGCAAGCATCCGCTGGGCGGCGACGGCGTCGGCCGTGACGTCCTGGCCCGACTGCTCTACGGCGGCCGCACCAGCCTGCTCGGTGCGCTGCTCGCGGTGGCCGTCGCCGTGGTGATCGGCGTTCCGGCCGGTCTGGTGGCCGGCTACTACCGCAAGTGGTTCGACGCCGTGAGCAGTTGGGTGTCCAACCTGCTGATGGCCGTACCGGCGATCATCGTGCTGCTCGTCGTGATGTCCGCGGTGGGCCAGAACACGTACCTCGCCATGGCGGTCTTCGGCGTGCTGATGTCGCCGGGCGTCTTCCGGCTGATCCGTGCCTCGGTGATCTCCGTACGCGAGGAGCTGTACGTCGACGCGGCACGCGTGTCCGGCCTGACGGACGCCCGGATCATCCGCCGGCACATCCTGCCCGTCGTGCAGGCGCCGACCATCATCCAGGCCGCCCAGATGCTCGGCCTCGGCATCGTCATCCAGTCCGGGCTGGAGTTCCTCGGCCTGGGCTCGGCGACCCAGGCGAGCTGGGGCTCCATGCTCAACGACGCCTTCGGCAACATCTATACGAAGCCGGTCCTGATGGTCTGGCCCGGAGTGGCGCTCGCGGTGACCGTGGCCGCGTTCGGCCTGCTGGGCAACGCCCTGCGGGACGCGCTGGACGGGAGCGCGACCGGCGGGCGGAAGAAGATGCGTGGCGCTACGGCCCGTAGGCCGGTCGCGGACAAGAAGGCACCGCCCGCCACAGCTGACGCGAGTGGGGCGGACGACGCCCTGCTCGTCCTCGAAGGCCTGACGGTCTCCTATCCGACGGCCCAGGGCGAGAAGACCGTCGTCGACGGCGTCTCCCTGACGGTGCGCCGGGGCGAAGTCCTCGGACTGGTCGGGGAGTCGGGCTCGGGTAAGAGCCAAACCGCCTTCGCCGTCCTCGGATTGCTGCCCCGGGAAGCCCAAGTCACCACCGCCCGGCTGCTGTTCGACGGCACGGAACTGGGACGGCTCGGCCGCGCCGCGATGAACCGCTACCGCGGCCACCGGATCGCCTACGTCCCGCAGGAACCGATGTCCAACCTCGACCCCTCCTTCCGCATCGGCGCCCAACTGGTCGAGCCGGTACGCCGACACCTCGGGCTGTCGGCGGCCGAGGCGAGGACCAAGACCCTCGGCCTGCTGGAGCGGGTCGGGATCTCCGACCCGGAACGGGTCTTCCGCTCCTATCCGCACCAGATCTCCGGCGGCATGGCGCAGCGCGTCCTCATCGCCGGCGCCGTGTCCTGCGAACCGGACCTGCTGATCGCCGACGAGCCGACCACGGCCCTCGACGTCACCGTGCAGGCCGAGGTGCTCGACCTGATGCGGTCCCTTCAGCGCGAGCGGAACATGGGCATGATCCTGGTGACCCACGACTTCGGTGTGGTGGCCGACATCTGCGACCGCGTGACGGTGATGCAGACCGGCACCGTCGTGGAGTCCGCACCCGTGGCGCGGTTGTTCGCCGATCCGCAGCACCCGTACACCCGCATGCTCCTGGCGTCCACGCTGGAGGACGCCGAGCCGCGGGCCGCGCTGAGCCGCACCATGTCGGCGAGCGCTGCAGGCAGCACGCACACCGGACGTCAGGAGGGTCCGGCATGACCGTGACCATGAACGGGACACCGAACGAGGAACTGCCGGCCGAACCCCTCCTGGCCGTCGAGGACTTGGTCGTGGAGTACCCGTCGAAAGGCTGGCGCAGGCCGCCGTTCCGCGTGCTGAAGGGTGTGTCGATCAGCATCGGCGTGGGCGAGACCCTCGGTCTGGTCGGCGAGTCCGGATCGGGCAAGACCACGCTGGGCCGGGCCGTCCTCGGACTGGCCCCGGTCACCTCCGGCACCGTCCGCTACGACGGCAAGGTCATCTCCGGCCTGGACGCGAAGGAACGCCGGGCGCTCAGCAGCGACATCCAGGTGGTGTTCCAGGATCCGTACACCTCCCTCAACCCGGCGATGACCGTGGACGACATCCTCAGCGAACCGCTGCGCGTCGCGGGAACCCCTCGCGCGGAGGCGGAGAAGCGGGTGCGGGACCTGCTCGACCACGTACGGCTGCCCGCGGACGCGGGGGAGCGGCTGCCGCGGGAGTTCTCCGGCGGACAGCGCCAACGCATCGCCATCGCACGGGCGTTGTCCCGGGACCCGCGTGTCATCGTCTGCGACGAGCCGGTGAGCGCACTGGACCTGTCGACGCAGGCCCGGGTGCTGGACCTGTTCGTCGAGATCCAGGAACGCACCGGTGTCGCCTATCTCTTCGTCACGCACGACCTGTCCGTGGTCCGGCACATCAGTCACCGGGTGGCGGTCATGTCCGGTGGAGAGATCGTCGAGACGGGGGACGCGGCGACCGTCACCACCGCACCTCAACACCCTTACACACAGCGCCTGTTGCTCGCCGCGCCGGTGCCGGACCCGCAGCGGCAGGCGGAACGCCGGGCCGAGCGGCGACGGCTGGCGGAGGCCCTGGCGACCGACCTCTCCGCCGACGCCGCCCCGAACGCCTCCACTGTCGCTTCCACGTCGGGAGACCGAGCATGACCCTGCCCAACCCCGTTCTCCCCGGCTTCCACCCGGACCCCAGCATCACCCGCGTCGGCGACGACTACTACCTCGCCTGTTCCAGCTTCGAGTACCTCCCCGGCGTACCGCTGTTCCACAGCCGCGACCTGGTGCACTGGGAGCAGATCGGCAACGTGGTGACCCGGCCGGGGCAGTTGGCGGTGGAGAAGGTCCCCACGCTCGGCGGTGCCTGGGCGCCCACCATCCGGTTCCACGACGGGCGTTTCTGGCTGGTCGTCACCGACGCGATGGGGCGCGGCAGTCTCATCTTCACCGCCGAACGGGCCGAGGGCCCCTGGTCCGACGGCATCGTCATGCAGGGCGTTGCGGGCATCGACCCGGACCTCGCGTGGGACGCCGACGGCACCTGTTTCGTCACGTACTCGGGTCTCCAGCTCGACGGAGACCGCGCCGGCGAGCATCTCGGCGTCCAGCAGGTCCGCATGGATCTGGAAACGGGCCAAACCCTCGAAGTACCAAGGTCGTTGTGGTCGGGCACGGGTCTGATGTTCCCCGAGGCGCCGCACCTGTACGAGATCGACGGCACCTGGTACCTCCTGATCGCCGAGGGCGGCACCGAGCGCGGGCACTCCGTGAGCATCGCCCGCGGCACCCGTCCCGACGGCCCCTTCGAAGGCGGCCCGGCCAACCCGGTGCTCAGCGCCCGCAGCACCGACCGCCCGGTCCAGAACACGGGCCACGCCGACCTCGTACACACTCCCGACGGCGGCTGGGCGCTGTTCCTGCTCGGTATGCGCCCCGGCGGTCTGACGCGTGCCTTCTCTCCCATGGGTCGGGAGACGTTCAGCACCACGCTGGAATGGGTCGACGGCTGGCCGGTGGTGCAGCCGGTCCAACTGACCCCGCCCACCGCACCGGTTGAGCACCACGACGGCTTCACCGGCGCCCGACTCGGCCCGGAATGGCTCTCCATACGGACACCGGCCGCCGACTGGTCCTCGCTCACCGAACGACCGGGCCACCTCGTCCTCCACGCGGACGGCTCGACCATGGACGACCCACGGCCACGGTTCGTCGGCCGCCGCCAGCAGCACCGGTCGGCCGTCTTCTCGGTCCGCGTGGACAGCGCCGGGGGAGTCGGCGGGCTGAGCCTGCGGATCGACGAACACCATCACTACGACATCGAGGTCGGCGCGGGTGTCGCCCGTGCCCGCGCCCGGGTGGGCGGGCTCTGCCAGAGCTGGGAGCAGCCGATTCCCGCAGGCCCGGTGACCGTACGGATCGAGATCGAGCCGGTCGTCGGCATGGGCCTCGACGCCCTCGGCCCGGACACGGTCCACCTGTCCGTCGACGCCGGCACCGGACCGGTCGAACTCGCGGCGCTCGACGGCCGCTACGTCTCCGCCGAGACCGCCGCGTCCTTCACGGGCCGAGTCGTCGGCATGTACGCCTCCGAAGGCTCGGTCGCCTTCGACCGGTTCGGCTACCGGGGCGAGGACTGACGCCTTCATCCCGTCCGAGACAGCCGACCGGCACCTGAGAGAAAGTCACCAGTACCGTATGGGCACTTCCTCCCCACGCATGCTCTTCGGAGCCGCGTACTACACCGAGTACCAGCCGTACGAGCGGCTCGCGCAGGACCTCGACCTCATGGCCGAGGCCGGGTTCAGCGTCATCCGGGTCGGCGAGTCGGTCTGGTCGACCTGGGAACCCCGCGAGGGCCACTTCGAACTCGACTGGCTGCAACCGGTGCTCGACGCCGCCGCCGACCGGGGCATCAAGGCGATCGTGGGCACCCCGACCTACGCCGTCCCGCCGTGGCTGCGCCGCAAGTACCCGGAAACGGCCGCCCGTTCGGCCACCGGACAGCCCATCCCGTACGGCATGCGGCAGGACGCGGACTACTCGCACCCCGCCTTCCGGCATCTCGCCGAGCGGCTCGTCCGCAACATCGTCGGGCGCTACGCCGACCACCCGGCGGTCATCGGCTGGCAGGTCGACAACGAACCCGGGCTACGGCTCTTCCACAACGACTCGGTGTTCCAGGGCTTCCTCGACCACCTCCGCGAACGCTACGGAGACGTCGAGACACTCAACCGCCGCTGGGGGCTGACCTATTGGTCCCACCGCCTGCGGGACTGGGCGGACCTGTGGACCCCCGACGGCAACTCCACCCCGTCGTACGACCTCGCCTGGCGCCGCTACCAGGCGCGGCTGACGCAGGAATACATCACCTGGCACGCCGAGCTGGTCCGCGGCCTCGTACCGGAGCACCACTTCGTCACCACCTGCGTCGCACTCGGCCAACAGGGCCTGGACATCTCGGCCATCGGCGGGCCCCTCGACATCGCCGGGGCGAACATCTACTACGCCACCCAGGACGGGCTGGCCCTGCCGGGTCCCGACGAACCGGACGGCGGACTGTATCCGTTCTTCGTCTCCTGGTCCGGACCCGCCTGGCTCTACCTCCAGAACGACATGGCGCGCGGCATCCGCCAGGAACCCTTCTTGGTCATGGAGACCAACGCCACGTCGATCGGCGGCTCCGGCGACAACTTCCCCCTCTACCGCGGCCAGGCCCGCCAGGCCGTGTGGAGCATGGTCGCGCGCGGCGCCAGGATGATCGAGTACTGGCACTGGCACTCCCTTCACTACGGCGCCGAGACCTACTGGGGCGGCATCCTCGGCCACAGCCTGGAACCCGGCCGGACGTACGACGAACTCTCGGTGATCGCCGGGGAGTTCAGGCAGGCCGGCAGCGCGATCGAGGGCCTGCGGCCCCGCAGCGACGTCGCGATGCTGCTGTCCGCCGACAGCCGCTGGGCCATGGAGTTCATGGCACCGCTCAGGGGCAACACCCCTGCCTGGTTCGGCGATCCACAGTCCTACGACCGTATCGTCGCCGCGTTCTACCGGGGGCTGTTCGACGCCGGACTCTCCGTCGACATCGTTTCCCCGGAACAACTCCCCTCCGATCCGGAGGAGTTGGTCGACCGCTGGCCGGTCCTGGTCGTCCCGGCGCTGTACATCGCGGACGACGCGACACTCGACCTGCTGCGCCGGTACGCCGAAGCCGGCGGCCACCTCGTCCTCACCCCGCGCACCGGCTACGCCGACGAGGAGGCCGTCGCCCGGCACACGGTCATGCCCGGAGTGCTGCGCCCCGCTGCGGGCGTGCGCTACCAGGAGTTCACCAATGTGCTGAAGCCCGTCACGATCACACCGGGGGACTCGAACGGCCCCGCTCTGCACGGACACGCCACCGCGTGGGCCGACGGACTGATCGCGGAGGGCGCCACCGTCCTCGCCGGGTACGACCATCCGCACCTGAACCAGTTCGCCGCCGTCACCACCCACGAGTCCGGCGACGGCCGCGTGACCTACGTCGGCACCGTCCCGGACCGCGAACTCTCGCACAGCCTCGCGGACTGGATCGCCGCGGTCTCGCTCCCCTCCGACGCCTGGCGCGAGGACCGGCCGCCGTCCGTCACCTGCACAGCGGCCACCACCGCCGACGGCGCCGTCCTGCGCTTCGTCCACAACTGGGCCTGGGAACCGGTCGATCACCGCCTGCCCGCAGACGTCCGCGACCTGTTTACCGGTGAACCCCTTGCCGCCGGAACGGTGCTCGAACTCGGGCCCTGGGACGTCCGGTTGCTCATCGAGCGCGATGGCGACCCCACTTCACCTTCACTCTCACCCTCACCGAGGAGGACGCCGTGACCCGGCAGCCCACCACCGACGCCCCCTCCGCGACCGACGAGGCCGAGCTCGCCAGGCGCCTCGGCACGCTCACCCTGGAACAGAAGGTCAGGCTGCTGACCGGCGCGGACTTCTGGTCCCTCCACCCCGAACCCGCCGTCGGACTCCGCCGGTTGGTCGTCTCGGACGGACCCGCCGGAGTCCGCGGCGAGCTGTGGGACGAGCGCAGCCCCTCCGCCAACGTGCCCTCGCCCACCGCACTGGCCGCGACCTGGGACGAGCCGCTCGTCGAACGACTCGGCGGACTGCTCGCCCACGAGGCACGCGCCAAGGGCGTCGACGTCCTCCTCGCCCCCACCGTGAACCTGCACCGAACCCCTTACGGCGGACGGCACTTCGAGTGCTTCAGCGAGGACCCCCTGCTCACCGCCCGCATCGGGGTCGCCTACGTCCGAGGCGTCCAGGGCGGCGGCGTCGCGGCCACCGTCAAGCACTTCGTCGGCAACGACTCGGAGACCCAGCGCATGACGCTCGACGCGCGCATCGCCGAACGCGCCCTGCGCGAGCTGTACTTGGCGCCGTTCGAGCGCATCGTCGGCGAGGGCCGGGTCTGGGCCGTCATGGCCGCCTACAACGGCGTCAACGGGCACCCGATGACCGAGAGCCCGCTGCTGCGCCAAGTACTGCACGACGACTGGGACTTCGGCGGCCTGGTGATGTCGGACTGGTTCGCCGCCCGCACCACCGAGCCGTCCGCCCGCGCCGCCCTCGACCTGGTGATGCCCGGCCCGATCGGGCCGTGGGGCGACGCACTGGTCGCCTCCGTACGCAAGGGCAAGGTCGACGAGGCTCTCGTCGACGACAAGGTGCTACGACTGCTGCGCCTCGCGGCCCGGGTCGGCGCACTGACCGATGTGCCCGCCCCCACCCTTCCGCCTCACCACGACGCAGCGTCCGTGGCGGCCCGCCTCCGCGAAACCGCCGCCGCCGGATTCGTACTCGCCCGCAACGAGAACGCCCAACTACCTCTGGACCACGCCACGTTGCATCGCGTCGCTGTCCTCGGACCCAACGCCGCCGTGGCCCGGACCCTCGGCGGAGGCAGCGCCACCGTCTTCCCGCCCTACACCGTCTCGCCCCTCGACGGCATCCGCGCCGCCCTGGGCGACGACGTGGAGGTCACCCACGGCGTCGGCGTCACCCCGCAGACCCGCACACCCGCGGCGGCGCTGTCCTATCTCCGCCACCCCGACGGCGACGGCGAGGGCGTGGAGGTGAACTTCCTGTCCGGCGACGGAACCCTGCTCGGCTCCGAGCGCCGCGCCGGAGGCGCCTACACCTGGATGGGGTCCTACGGCCCCGGAGTGCCCACCGGCGAGGTCGCCCGGGTGGAGGTGCGCACCGTGATCCGCGCGACCGACGCCGGCCGGTACGCCATCGGCGGCTCGGGCATCGGACGCTTCCGGCTGTCCGTCGCGGGGGCCGAGGTGTTCGACGTACGCCTCCAACTCCCGCCGGGCGCCGACCTGGTGGAGGGCCTGATGACCCCGCCGCAACGTCTCCACGCCGTCGACCTGGCGGAGGGCGAGGAGACCGAGGTCGTCCTCACCCACGACACAGTCACGCACGACGCAGTCACCCACGGCATCGACTCGACGGACGATGCCCTCGGTGACGCGGTCACCATGTTCCAGCTCAACCTCCAGCCACCCCACGGCAGCGACGACGAGGAGATCGAGCGGGCCGTGGCCCTCGCCCGTGAGGCCGACGTCGCCGTGGTCGTGGTCGGCACCACGGAAGAGGTCGAGAGCGAGGGCTTCGACCGCGACAGCCTGGCCCTGCCCGGCAGGCAGGACGAACTCGTCCGCCGGGTCGCCGAGGCCAACCCCCGGACCGTCGTCGTGGTCAACTCCGGTGCCCCGGTGCTGCTTCCGTGGTCCGAGGAGGTCGCGGCGGTGCTGCTCGCCTGGTTCCCCGGGCAGGAGTTCGGCAACGCGCTCGCCGACGTACTGCTGGGCCTCGCGGAGCCGGGCGGCCGCCTGCCCACCGTCTGGCCCGCCACCGAGGAGGGGTTGCCCGCCACCGAGCCTGTCGACGGCGTACTCGCCTACGACGAGGGGCTGTTCATCGGCTACCGGGGCGACGGCCGCACCGGATGGCGGCCGCCGCGCTACGCCTTCGGTCACGGACTCGGCTACACCACCTGGGAGTACGTCTCGATCGACGTCCCCGGCGAGATGCGTCCCGGCGCCGAACTCGCCGTAGAGGTACGGATACGCAACAGCGGCCCACGGCACGGCAAGGAGGTCGTGCAGGTCTACGCCGGCCGTCCCGGCAGCGCCGTCGAGCGCCCGCTGCGCTGGCTCGCGGGGTTCGCCGTGGTCGAGGCGGAGCCCGGCGAGGAGGCCGTCGCGACGGTCACCGTGGACGCGCGGGCGTTCGAGCACTGGGACACCGAAGTAGGCGGCTGGGCGGCCGAGTTGGGGACCTTCATCCTGGAAGCCGGCTCGTCCTCGGCGACCCTGCCGCTGGTCGTCGACATCGCCGTCGGCGACTCATGAGCGATACACAGCCGGAAGCGGGACCGGTGATCGACCCCTGGCGGCAGACCGAGATCACCCTGACCGGAGCCCGCGACCACGCCAACCCGTACACCGACATCGACGTATGGGCCGAGTTCACGCACGAGTCCGGGACCGTCCTGCGCCGCCCCGCCTTCTGGGACGGCGGCCGGGTCTGGAAGGTCCGGTTCGCCTCACCTGAGGCGGAGGGCCGCTGGACCTGGCGCAGCGGCGGTTCCGTAGCGGACGAAGGACTGTCGGGGCAGGGTGGAACGCTCGTCGTACACCCCGCCCCGGACGACGCCGACTCCTTTCACCGGCACGGGTTTTGGCGGATGTCGCCCGGCGGGCGCAGCTTGGTGCACGCCGACGGGACGCCCGCGCTGATGGTCGGCGACACCGCCTGGGCCCTGCCCTGGCGGGCCACCGAGGAGCAGGTCACGGAGTACGCCACCGACCGGCGGGCCAAGGGCTTCAACGCGGCCCTGTTGATGAGCGTCCAGCCCGACATGGACGCGCGCGGACCGCGCGACCGCGCCGTGGACGAGGGGTTCGACGTCGGCTTCGAGGACCTGCCCACCGGGCACGTCAATGTGCTCAACCCGGCGTATTTCCAGTACGTGGACCGGCTGATCGGGATTCTGCGCGAGCACGGGATCGTCCCCGTACTCCAGCCGCTCTTCCACGGGTTCGGCTGGAAGGGCCTGAGGGTGGCGGGTCCGGTGGTGCCACCGCAGGAGTACGCGCGCTACTGCCGCTATCTCGTCGCCCGTTACGGCGCCGTCCCCGTCGTCTACCTCGTCGGCGCCGACGGCGAGGGTCACGAACCGCAGATCGCGGCGGGCGGCGCGGAGGTCGGCCGCTGGGACGCCTACGGTCAGCCCTGCGGCATCCACTACCGCCCGCACGCCGACAACCGCGCCCACCAGAGCGAGAGTTGGCTGCACTTCCAGTGGTGCCAGACCGGCCACATGGGCGGGCACGTCCAGGAACGGGTCGCCGACATGTGGCGCAACACCCCCGCCAAGGCGGTCGCCAACGCCGAGCCGACGTACGAGAACACCGGCAGCCCCGGCCGCGCCGCCGGCTGGTGGCAGGGACACGAGGCCTGGAGCAACCTCTGCGCCGGCGGCACGATGGGCGTGGTCTACGGCGCGGCGAGCCTGTGGCAGTGGCGCCTGCACGCAGCCGAACCCGGCCACGAGGAGTTCTTCCTGGCCGAGGACGCCGGCTGGCGGGAGGCGCTGCACTTCGACGGCTCGCGCCACGTCGGGCTGATCTCCCGCATCCTCGACGGCCTTCCTCTGACGGACATGCGGCCGGACTGGCGTTCCGCCCTGGCGCCCCGGGGCCTGTCCGTCCCCGGCGTGCTGTACCTCTGCTACGCCGAGGAGGGCGGCCCGCTGTTCATCACCGACCCGGAGAACGTCCCGCTCCCTTACCGGGTGGTGGACCCCCGCACCGGCGAGACCGTCCGCGAGGGCGTACGCGCCACCGCCGTGGAACCCGTACCCGACGAGGGCGGTGCACCGAGGGTGTACATCTGCCATGACCCGAGCCGGAGTTGATCCCCGTGAACGTCACACCGCCCACCTTCGAACACCACCGCGAACCCCTCGGCATCGGCGAGTCCGCTCCCCGCCTCAGCTGGCGCACGGTCACCGACACCGGGGACTGGCATCAGGCCGCCCACCAGGTGGAGATCACCGCCGCCGACGGCACGGTCCTCGCCGACACCGGACGCGTGGAGTCCAGCGCGTCCGTCCTCGTTCCCTGGCCGGGGCCGGACCTCGGCTCCCGGCAGCGTGTCGGCGTGCGCGTACGCGTCTGGGGCGACACCGAGGAGGAGCCATCGCCTTGGTCGGGGACGGCGTACGCCGAGACCGGACTCCTGGAACCGGCCGACTGGACGGCCCGCCCCATCACCCCGGACCCCATCACCCCCGCCGAGGAACCGCTCCCCGCGGCGCTGCTCCGTCGCGACTTCACCCTCACCGGTCCCGTCGCCTCCGCCCGGCTGTACATCACCGCGTACGGCGTCCACGAGGCCGAGATCAACGGCGAGCACGTGGGCGATCACGTCATGGCCCCGGGCTGGACCTCCTACCAACACCGCCTGCGCTACCAGACGTTCGACGTCACACCACTGCTACGAACGGGCGAGAACACCATCGGAGCCCTGCTCGGCGAGGGCTGGTACACCGGACGCCTCGGCTTCCACGGCGGCAGACGCGCCATCTACGGCGAACACCGCGCGCTCCTCGCCCAGTTGGAGATCGGCTACGCCGACGGCACGACGCAGACCGTGCGCACCGACGAACACTGGAGTACGACGACCGGTCCCGTGCTGCGTTCGGAGATCTACGACGGCGAGGCCTACGACGCGCGGCGGGAGCGGCCGGGGTGGTCGGCGCCAGGACACGAGGTGTCCTACTGGAAAAAGGTCACTGAACTGCCCTCCCCGCGAGCCGAGTTGGTGGCACCGACCGGTCCGCCCGTGCGACGCACGCAGACCGTCGCTCCGGTCGACGTCATCACGACGCCGTCCGGGAAGACCGTCCTGGACTTCGGGCAGAACCTGGTCGGCCGGCTACGCGTCCGCGTCTCGGGCCCCGCCGGCCACGAGATCACCCTGCGCCACGCCGAGGTGTTGGAACACGGCGAACTGAGCACGCGCCCCCTGCGGTTCGCCGCCGCCACCGACACGTACGTCCTGCGCGGCGAAGGCGTGGAGGGAGACGAGGACGAGGGGGGCGAGACCTACGAACCCCACTTCACCTTCCACGGCTTCAGATACGCCGAGATCGGGAACTGGCCCGGCCCGCTCGACCCCACCGACATCAAGGCGGTCGTACTCCACACGGACATGACCCGGACCGGCTGGTTCGAGTGCTCCGACCCCCTCGTCAACCGGCTGCACGAGAACGTCGTACAGGGCATGCGCGGCAACTTCCTCGACGTCCCCACGGACTGCCCGCAGCGCGACGAACGCATGGGCTGGACCGGCGACATCCAGGTCTTCGCGCCCACCGCGTCCTTCCTCCACGACTGCTCCGGCATGCTGGCCGGCTGGCTGCGCGACCTGTCCGCGGAGCAGTTGGCGCGACCGGACGGCGTGCCGTCCCTCGTCGTCCCCGACGTGCTGCCGGATGCCTTCCGGGACGCGGGGGCCCAGGCCGTGTGGGCCGACGTCGCGGTACTGCTGCCGTGGACCCTCTACCAGCGGTTCGGTGACCTTGAGGTGCTGCGCACCCAGTACCCGAGCATGCGGGCCTGGGGCGAGGCCACGATCCGGCTCGCCGCCGAGGGCGGCGGACTCTGGCGCCAGGACTTCCAACTCGGCGACTGGCTCGACCCGCAGGCCCCGCCGGACCGTCCGGGGGAGGCGCGGACCGACGGCGACCTCGTCGCCAACGCGTACGTCGTCCGTACCGCGGAGGTCCTTGCCGAGACCGCCCAACTCCTCTACGACGCCGGACACTTGGACGGCAAGGAGGACGACACCGCCCGTTTCCGTGCGCACGCCCGGGCCGTACGCGAACGCTTCGCCGACCAGTTCGTCACGCCGGACGGAAGACTGTCCTCGGACACTCAGACCGCGTACGCCTTGGCCATCGCCTTCTCGCTCCTGCCGACGGAGCGTCAACAGCGGGGCGCCGCCGAACGGTTGGCGCGGATCGTGCGCCGCGCGTCCTTCCGTATCGCCACCGGTTTCACGGGCACGCCACTGATCTGCGACGCCCTGTGCGCGGCGGGGGAACCCCGACTCGCCTACCGCATGCTCCTGGAGAAGGACTGCCCGTCGTGGCTCTACCCGGTGACCATGGGCGCCACCACCGTCTGGGAACGCTGGGACTCGATGCTGCCCGACGGCACCGTCAACCCCGGCGAGATGACCTCCTTCAACCACTACGCCCTCGGTGCCGTCGCCGACTGGCTGCACCGTACGGTCGCGGGACTCGCCGCCGCCGAACCCGGCTGGCGGCGACTGCGCGTCGCCCCGGTCCCAGGCGGCGACCTGACTTGGGCGAAGGCGGCCCACGACACCCCGTACGGCAGGGCCGAGGCGGGGTGGCGCATCGAGGGCGACGTCATCGTCGTGGACGCGCTGATCCCCGCGAACACGCGGGCCGAGGTCCAACTGCCGGACGGCAGCCCCCCGTTCGAGGTCGGCTCGGGACGCCACACCTTCCGATGCCCGTACGCCGCCCCGGCCTGGCCACCGACCGCGATCGGGTACCCGTGACCTGACCGGCGAGGCCGGGTCCTACACCCAGGCCGCACGTCCTCGCTCACCCGCGCTCCAGCGCGCTTGAAGTTTCAAACGGATTCGATCAGACTCTCGTTTGAGTTCAAACGATCCGTCTCGGGGATCTCGGGACTCTCTGCGTTCTGCCCGAGATCTTCCTCCCTGGAGTTGTCATGTCACTTGCCTCTGATGCCGTCGCCGTCCGCCGTGGTCCGCTCGTCGTGGCCGGAGGCGTGCTCGCCGCGATCGTGGTGGCCTGCGCGGCGGACACCGTGCTCGCCCAACTCGCCCTGGCCGCCGGCGCGCCCGACGACTTCCAGCCCCTGAAGGCGCCGTCGTACATCTTCCTGACGACGCTCGGAACAGTCGCGGGAGCCATCGGCTGGGCCATCCTGCGCAAGGTGTCGAAGGACCCCCAGGCGCTGGTGCGATGGCTGGTACCGACCCTCGTCGTGGTGTCCTTCGTCCCCGACTTCCTGCTCTACGGCGACGGCGGCGCGACCGGTGTCGGGGCGCTGCTCCTGATGCACGTGACGGTCGCGACGGCCGCCGTGGTCGCCTACCGCAAGGTGATGCCCCTGTCGTAGGGACACCGACGGCCACCGATGCGGTGGCCGCCGTCCGATTCGCTAAGCGGCTCCGACCGTCGAACGCCACAACTCCCCGGCCTCAGCCGCCGCCTCCGGCGCCACGAGCAGCAACGGCTCACCGTACGAAGGGAGTTGCGGCATGGCCACCGCGCCCGCCTCGGTCGCGATGAGCAGGGCGGGCAGACCGTCCACCGGGTGGAACTCGCCGATCGCGGCGGCCGTCGCCCGGCCCGCCGCCACCTGGACCAACGACAGTGCGGTCGAGCCCATGACGCGGGCCGTACAGTGCCGGTCGGCCAGTTGCGCGAGCAGCGCGTCCAGGCCCGGCCAGTGCGCGTGGGCCGCCCACTCTGTGAGGAACACATGGCCGGTGAGCGTGGTGTGGTCCGCCGCGTGGATCGAAGTCCCGTTCAAGTGCGCGCCCTTGCCCCGCACCGCCGTGAAGACCTCACCCCGCCACGGGTCCGCCACCAGGCCCAGCAGCGGGCTGCCGTCCGGCTCCGCCAGGCCAAGCGAGAAGGAGCACCAGCCAAGCCCGTGGGCGTAGTTGGTCGTTCCGTCCACCGGGTCGATCACCCAGTGCGGCGCGTCGTCCGATGTCCCCTCCTCGACGCCGTACTCCTCGCCGTCGATGCCCCAGTCGGGGAACTCCCGCCGCAGCACCGCCCGCACATGCCGCTCCACCGCCTCGTCCGTGTCCGTGACGATGTCGGCCGGGTTCGCCTTCTGCCGGACCGGACCCGCACCTCCTCGGTTCCCGCCACGAATCGCCTCCGTGGCCCACTCGGCCAACTCCACGGCCACCCGCAGAGCACCGTCCAGGTCATGTCCGTTCGGCACAGCTCTTCACCACCCCGTTCGCGTCGTTGCCAATGATCGCGTCCACACCCCAGGCGAGCAGTTCGGCGCGCCGCTCCGCGTCGTCCACCGTCCAGCGGCTCACCAGCACATCCCGCGCATGCCAGGCGGCCATGGTGAGGGTGGCGGCGCACAGCAGCGCGGCGGCGCTCCGGGCGTTCTGGTTCGGGGGCGGAACGCTCTGTCCCGGCGCACGATAGGCAGGGGTGCCGGTGAGGTTCGGGGACAACCGGATGAACGTGGACTTTTTTCGGGGCGACAGTTCGGCGGGCGGTGCCCAGGCGGGATGCGGTCGCCGGGGTTTCGTACTGGAGCAACTCGGCGCCGAGGCTGGCGTGTTGGGCGCCGGTGATGAGAACGGGTCTGTGGAGTAGGGGCCCTCAGGCATGCGGCGAGCGACGTGACGGTCGTGCCCTGGGCCGTGATGGCCTAGGCCGTCGGCAGCCCTAACCGTCCGTCGGGTGGAGAGCGGTGACGCCCGCGAGGACGAGGTCGATCCCGGCGAGGAACTGCTCGCGGTCGTCGTGCCCGCGTACCTGGTTCGCGACGGCCCGGGTGAACGGGTAGTCGTCGGGGTCGAGTTCTTCCCAGGCCGTCGACACGGCGTCCAGGAACTGGGCGCGGTCCGTGTCGGGCCCGAGAGCGCCGGCGCTCGCGGTGTTCGCGGCGTTCTGGCCGGCGGCGCCGAGGACGTAGTGCATCAATGCCGAGGTCGCGGTGAACCAGCCGGCCTCGGGCACACCCAGCGCGCGGATCTGTCGACCGATGCTCTCGAAGATCCGCGGTGCGACCGGCCCCCAGGGGCTGTGGGAGATCTGTGTCGCGAGCTGGGTGGCGAGCCACGGGTGTTCGTCGATCGCGTCGAACAGGCCGAGCGCGACGGCGCGGATCCCGTCCTGCGGTGCGTCCGGAGATCCGGCGGGCTCGACGGCCAGGGCCGCGGCGACGACGGCGTCGGTGGCGGCGGCGAGCAGCTCACCCTTGTTCGCCACGTGCCAGTAGATCGCCCCGGGCCCGGTGGACAGGCGCTCGGTCAACGCCCGGAACGTCAGCCCGTCCTCGCCGACCGCGTCGAGCAACTCGACGGCGGCCTCGACGATGCGCTCACGGGAGAGCGCCTCCGTGCGCCGCTGTGACCTGCCAGTCCGCGTTGCCATGCGGCCATCTTGACATATCTGGAGCGCCGTTCCAACAATGGAACGGCGTTCCAGAGAGGTCGGCCGGGGTTCACCGGACGGCCCGGATCCCGAAGGAGTCACCATGAACACGCACATCACGATCATCGGCGCAGGACTCGGCGGCCTCACTCTCGCCCGCGTCCTGCACGTCCACGGCATCCCGGCCACCGTCTACGAGGCGGAGCCCGCTCCGACCGCGCGAGCCCAGGGCGGGATGCTCGACATCCACGAGCACAACGGCCAGCCGGCCCTCGATGCGGCAGGCCTGACCGAGGAGTTCCGCGGCCTTGTGCTGGAGGGACGCGAGGCGACACGGGTCCTCGCCCCGGACGGGACCGTCCTGTTCGACGACGACAGCACGCGCGGACGCCCGGAGGTACTGCGCGGCGAACTGCGACGGATCCTGCTCGACTCGCTCCCGGCCGACACCGTCCGATGGGGCCACAAGGTCAACGGCGTCCGCGCCCTCGGCGAGGGCCGCCACGAGGTGACCTTCGCCGACGGCACCACCGTCACCACGAATCTCCTGGTCGGTGCGGACGGCGCATGGTCCCGGGTCCGACCGCTGTTGTCAGGCGCGGCACCCGAATACACCGGCAAGTCGTACGTCGAGACCTACCTGTACGACGCCGACACCCGCCACCCCGCCACGGCGAAAGCGGTCGGCGGCGGATCCCTGTTCGCGCTCGCACCGGGCAAGGGCATCCAGGCACACCGCGAGAACGGCGGCACCCTCCACACCTACGTGGCGCTGTCCAGGCCCCAGGACTGGTTCGCCGGCATCGACTTCACCGACTCCGCCACGGCGGCCAAGCGGACAGCGCGGGAATTCGACGGCTGGGCCCCCGAACTCACCGCCCTCATCACCGACAGCGACACCCCGTTGGTCCTGCGACCCCTCTACGCGCTCCCTATCCAGCACCGGTGGGACCGAGTACCCGGCGTCACCCTGCTCGGCGACGCCGCCCATCTCTCGGCGCCGAACGGGGAAGGTGCCAACCTCGCCATGTACGACGGCGCCGAACTCGGCAAGGCCCTCGCCGCGCACCCCGACGACCCCGAGACCGCCCTTGCGGCATACGAGCAGCCCCTCTTCCCCCGCAGTGCCGCGGCCGCAGCCGATGGCGCCGAGCTCAACGAGGTGCTCTTCGGCGACAACGCGCCGCACAGCCTGCTCGACATGTTCACCGGAAGCGAGGGGACCCACTGAGCTGCTCGCCTCGTGGCCCCAGGGACAGAAAACTCGCTCACTTCGGCAACTCGCTCATTTTGGCAGGTCGCTCACTTCGGCTGGTCGGCGCTGTCGAGGTGGCTGTGCAGGAATTCGGTGATGACGTTCGTGACGGTCGCGGACGACCAGGCAAGGGCGGCGTCCGAATCCGCGAGAACTCCGAAATCCCCGTGATTCGCCCCGGCCACGACATAGCGAGTGCTGTCCATGCCGGCGGTGAGAAGGGCCTGATGCACGTGCTGCGTCTGGGAGGAGGAGACGAGCGTGTCGTCGCTGCCGTGGAGGAGAAGGAACGGCGGTGCTGAAGCCGTGACGTAGGTTGCGGGATCCGCGGCACCGACCGCCTCGGGAATTTCCGAGAACAGTGCGCCTGCCTTGCCGACATAGGCCGAGAAATGCGTGGCCGTGCGCTCGTAGTGGAGTCGCGCCTCCTCGTCGAAGTCGTCGGCGATCGCCGAGAGCAGCGAGGTCCCGAAGGCGTCGACCACGGCCTGCACGGTCCCCGGTGAGAACGCGTCCGAGTCCCCGGAGAACTCGGGCAGGCCGTTGGTGACACCCGTCAGGGCTGCCACATGACCACCGGCTGATTCTCCCCAGACGGCAGCCGTACGCGGGTCGATACCGAAGTCGTCGGCATGCTGCCGCAGATGGACGAGAGCGGCCCGCACATCGTGGACGGAATCCAGGTAGGTACCACCGTCGGGTGCGACGCGGTATTCGACACTGGCGACGACAAAGCCCGATTCGGCGACGTGTCGACGCAAGTCGAACGCCATGGCCTTGTTGCAGCGAAGGAAAGCACCACCGGGAAGGAAGAGAACCAGCGGAAGCCGGTCTTCCGTCGCGGGCCGCAGAATGTCGGCTTTCAGATCACGCGACGCCCCGTTGGGCAGCTCCACGGTGCTGAGGATGACGTCGGGGCGGCTGTCGATGTCGACTGCGCCAAGGGTCATCTGCGGACTCGAACTGACATGCAGCAGGGTGCTGTCGGCGAGGTCGGACGGAGCGATGGTGGTGGCGACGGGCACGGGGAGCTTGGGAGCGGACGGCATCGCAGGTGTCATGTAGCGAGTTTGTCACTGTCGTAAAAAAGCATCAATAGACACGGAGGTGCTTCCTCCACTTCCGTGGATGCTCCGCTGACGTACGGCGGTCTCGGGGTTACGGCACCAGGACGATTCGACCCCTAAGGCCGCCCCGGGCGAGCTGGGCGTGGGCTTCGGCGGCCTGCGACAGGGGGTAGATCCGCGCGACGCGTGGCGTCAGTACGCCGACCTCGGCGAGCGCGGAAAGGTATGAGAGCCGGGTGGGTTCGGGGCCGGCGGCGGTGTGCCGTACGGCCACGCCCCGCTCCGGGGCCGGCAGCGTGTCGAAGCGCACGCTCACGAAGATGCCGCCGTCGCGGACGGCAGCCAGCGCGGGTGCTCCCAGCGCCGCCGCGTCGAGCACGCCGTCCACGCCCTCCGGCACGAACTGGCGTACCGCGTCGCTGAGTTCCTCGTCGCGCGACACGAACCAGGTGGCGCCATGGCTGCGGAGGAACTCCTCGTCCTCGGGCCGCCCCTGCGCCACGATCCGCACGCCCCGCGTCCGGGCCAGCTCGACGGCATAGCCGCCCACGGCACCGGCGGCGCCCGTGACGAGCAAGGTGTCGCGCGGGCGTAGCGGGAGGTGGTCCAGGGCCATCGAGGCGGTCATCGCGTTGAGGGGGATCGTCGCCGCGAGCGTCAGGTCCATGCCCTCGGGGGCGAGAGCGATGGAGTTGAGGTCGGTCACCAGGTACTCGGCCTGGGCCTTCGTGGGGCGCAGCACGGGAGCGTCGAACACGATGACCGGCGTTCCGACCTTCAGCAGGACACCCGCGCCGACCGCGTCGATCGTCCCGGCGGCGTCCAGACCGAGACCCGTGTACGCGACCTCTTCCGGCAACGCGAAGAACCCGGACCACACGGCGGCGTCGGCGGGGTTGAGCGCGGCGGCCGCGACCTTGACGCGGATCTCCAGGGGACCCGGTTCCGGGAGCGGGACCTCCAGGACCTCGACGGCTTCGGGTCCACCGGTCTTCTTGACGACTGCTGCGCGCATGATGTCCGCCATTCCGTTTGCGTATTCGAACACCACGAACGCTAGGCGGGTTACGATCGATTAGTAAGTAGGCACTTTAAAGTGCGTTACAGCCTGCGGGGTGGGGGTGACAGTCGTCGGTTGTCCGTCGTCACTGGTCGGCCTGCCGGGCGTCGTAGTGTGCTCGCGCCTCGTCGACCTCGTCGGTCTTCTCGGCGGCCCAGTCGCGCACCTGGGACAGCAGGCCGTACAGGCCTTGCCCGAGCGGGGTCAGCTCGTAGTCGACGCGTACCGGCACGGTCGGCGTGACCGTCCGTTTCACCATGCCGTCGCGTTCGAGCATGCGCAGTGTCTGGGTCAGCATCTTCTGGCTGACACCCGGGATCTCGCGGCTGATGTGGCTGTAGCGCATCGGGTCGCCGTAGGACCCGAGGGTGCACATCGTCAGGCTGACCCATCGGTTGCTGATCGTCGAGAGCAGGGCCACCGCGGGGCAGTCGTGCATGTACGCCTCGTATGTGCCGGGCTCGATCGAGCGCGTCTGCTTCGTCTTGGCGGCCATTGGTTTCTCCCGTCAGGAGCGCAACGCACTCAAGAGTGCCTACTTACCAATCGATCGTAACTCGCCTGCCGTTCGTGTCATTTGTGTCCATTCATGCCATCCAAGTCGTTCGCCTTCGCGAACGCCGGACGAACTTCGCCCCACCGGTCGAGTGATCGGCGGGGCGAAGTGGCGAAGCGGCGGAGTCAAGGACGACGACGGCGAGCCGGTCGGGAGTTCAGGCGCAGAGGACGCGTGTCTCCGGTGTGTAGACCGGGCCGGCGCTGGTGTTCGTCGAGTCGCTGAACTCGGAGTAGTAGTACGAGTAGAAGCCGATGTTGCCGTTGCAGCCCGAGTCCGCGGCGACCTGCAGGGTCAGCGTCACGGTCCGGCTCTGCCCGGGCGGGATGGTGGCGCCGTAGTCCGGGCCGAGGTCGGTGGGCCCGAGGCCGGTGCAGGGGGTGCTGCCGGTGTCCGTGGTCAGGGCGCAGTCGGTGAAGCTGTACTTGAGGTCGGGTCGCTGGGTGGTCAGCCAGGTGGGCTCGATCGTCTGGTAGACGAACAGGATGTCGTAGGTCTTGTTGTTGGTCAGCGTCATCGAGAGTCTCACCGCGCCGCCGGGGGTGGTGGTGGCGGTGTCGGTGGCGAAGGCCAGATCGGCGTCCGCCGCGCTCGCACTCGGGGCCAGGCCGAAGACGGCGAGGAGGAAACCGAGGACGGTGGCGAGACCCAGGCGTCTCATACGTGGTAATCGCATGGGCCGGGAGGCTAGGCGGGCCGCACGCAGGCCGTCTGCCCCACGGGGAGCGCCAGGATCGCGGATCGGCCGAATGCGCTTCTTGTGTGACAGCCGTGCGGCGAGTGCGTGGAGTGATCGATCGAGTCGCGTACGCGCACGGCATGGGGCGGGTGTGCGGGGTTCGCGCGGGCGGTCGCGCGGCTGCCGGATGCGGGACGACGGGCGCCGACATTGGCGTGATTCCTGACGCGTGGGATGCCGGAACGGGTCCCGTGGGCCGGGTGTTCTCGGGCGTTCGTCGATTTCTGGCCTCTGTGCGAGTGGGGGCGGGGTCCTGGGGAGGGTCGGAAGCGTGTCCAGGTTCGGCGGGTGCGCCGAATCGTTGACTATAACGAACGATGCGTTCAGTATCTCTCGCATAGTTCGGTATAGTGAACGCATGGTTCATTCGATCGCGGCTTCTCGGGTAGGCGGACAGACCAGCGCCTACCTCGACGACACCTACCTGGAGCAGGTCGACACGCGTGTGATCGCGGTCGGCGAGACGGACGGAGTGCCCTGGGCGGCCGTAGGGCACTGTCTGTTTCATCCGCAGGGCGGGGGACAGCCCGCCGACCGAGGGTGGCTGGAGGACGTGGAGGTCCTTCCGGTCCGGGAGCGGGAGTCGGGGCTGGTTGTGGCTACGGCGGCCGGGGGCGGCGGTCTTCCGGACCTCGCCGTGGGGGAGCCGGTGCGCGCCCGGATCGATCTGCCGGCCCGGATGCTGCATGCCGCGCTGCACACGGCCGGGCATCTCGTCGAGGCGGTCGGGCGGGCGCAGGGGTGGGAGATGGCCGGGAGCATTCACTTTCCCGGTCAGGCTCGGATCGAGTTCCAGGCGCCGCACGCGGACGCGCGGCTCGCCGACCCGGACGGGCGGGAGGAAGTGACCGCCGTGCTGCGCGCCGCGGTGGCGGCCGCCGTCGCCGATGATCTGCCGGTCTCCGCGCGGTACCTCCCGGACGGGCGGCGCATGGTGCATCTCGACGCGCTGCACTCCGCGCCGTGCGGCGGCACGCATGTGCGCAGCCTCGGGGACCTGGCCGACGTGGTGCTGCCGACCCTGAAGGTCAAGAAGGGCCGCATCCGCGTGTCCTACGCCGCTACCCACCGGAGCCGTTGATGACGCCCCCGCCGTCCGGCCGTCGGCCGGTGAGCAGCACCGCCGCCGCTGTCGGCGCGAAGATCCGGCTGCGCCGTCAGCAGCGCGGGATGAGCGCCGCGGAGATGGCCCGGCGCGCCGGGCTGAGCAAGGCCACGCTGTCGCAGTTGGAGGCCGGGAACGGCAATCCCACGATCGACACCCTGGACGCGATCGCGATCGCCCTGCGCATCCCGATCGCCGACCTGCTGGCGCGCGACGCCGACACCGGGCCGGTGTTCCGGCCGGGCACGGACATCGAACCCGGCGAAGTCTCCCGGGAGTTGCTGCGCCGGATCAGCAGCGGCAACAGCCTGGAGATCTGGCGGCTGCGCATTCCGCCGGAGACGGAGCTGGCCGGCGTACCGCACGCCACCGGCACGATCGAGCACCTGCTCATCGCCACCGGGCACGTCACCGCCGGTCCCGTCGACGCACCGGAGGATCTGGGCCCCGGCGACATGCTCGCGTTCGCCGGAGACGCCCCGCACTTCTACCGGACCGGTGCCGAGGAGGTCGACATCACCGTCGTCTTCGCCTCTCCCATCAGCACCTGAGGCCATCAGCATCTGAGGCTCAGCACCTGTGGCTCAGCACCTGAGACACCGTCAACAGCCAATACCTCACCAGTACTTGAGACCGAGGAACCCCCTCTCATGAGCACCTCCGCCATCGCCACCACGCCTTCCGGCCGCGCCTTCATCAGCGACAACATGGCCGGAGCGTCCCCGGAGATAGCCCGCGCCGTCGCCGACGCGGCAGCCGGGCAGGTCCTGCCGTACGGCAACGACCCCTTCACCGACAGCGCCCGCCGCAGGCTCGGTGAGATCTTCGAGCGGGACGTCGACGTCTTCCCCGTCTCCACCGGGTCCGCCGCGAACGGCCTGAGCCTGGCCGCCCTCACGCCGCCGTGGGGGAGCGTGCTCTCCCACCCGGACAGCCACATCAACACCGACGAATGCGGTGCTCCGGAGTTCTTCACCAACGGGGCCAAGCTCGTCGGTGTGCCGGGCCCCGACAGCAAGATCGACCCCGCCGCGCTGCGGACGGCGGTGCGTCGCCGGGCCGGTGACGTGCACAGTGTGCAGCCGTCCGCGGTGAGCATCAGCCAGGCCACCGAGAGCGGCAGCGTCTACGCCCTGGAGGAGATCCGCGAACTGTCCGCCATCGCCAAGGACGCGGGGCTGCGGGTCCACATGGACGGGGCGCGCTTCGCCAACGCGCTGGTCCAACTCGGCACCACCCCGGCCGAGATGACGTGGAAGGCCGGTGTCGACGTGCTGTCCTTCGGCGCCACCAAGAACGGCGCGATGACCGCCGACGCCATCGTCTCCTTCGACCCCGCACTCGCCGCCGAACTCGCCTTCCGCGCCAAGCGCGCGGGGCAGCTCGCCTCCAAGATGCGCTTCAACACGGCCCAGATCGACGCGTATCTCGCCGACGGTCTCTGGCTGCGCAACGCCCGCCAGGCCAACGCGATGGCCGCCCGGCTCAGCGAGGGCCTCAAGTCCATCGCCGGGGCAGGCCTGTTGGCGATCCCGCAGGCCAACATCCTTTTCTGCCGACTGCCCCAGCAGGTCACCGAAGGCCTCCTCGCCGAGGGCTACGCCTTCTACCACGACCGCTGGGAGCCGGGCATCGTCCGCTTCGTCACCGCCTTCTCGCACAGGGCCGACGACATCGACCAACTCCTCGACGCGGTCCGCCGTCACACCCGTTGAGGGTGTTCCTGCGAACCGCGCGGAACCGGCCGGTCGGTGAGACGCCGGTGAAGGAGGAGAGGGGCGTGTCCGTGTGCGCCGGTGTCAGGTGGTGACGAGCGGCTTGATCTGCGGCGTGAGCGTCGGGCGGGGCGCGTGGAGGTTCCTGGTGACCTCGGTCAGGTCGGCGATGAACATGCCCGCGAGTTCGGCGGTGAACCCGGTGCGCACCACCAGGCGCAGGACGGAGACGTCCTGGCAGGGGGCGGGGAAGCTGTACGCGGGCAGATGCCAGCCGCGGGCCCGCATCGCGTGGGAGATGTCGAACACCGTGAAGCCCCGCGTGCCGGGGGTCAACCGGAAGGCGAACGCCGGGAGTTCGGAACCGTCCGTGACCAACTCGTAGGGCGCGATGGTCCGGATGCGCGCGGCGAGTGCGCGGGCCGTGGAGCTGCTCTGGGACGCCAGATTGCGCAGCCCTTCGAAGCCGTAGCGGAGGAAGCTGTAGTACTGCGCGACGACGTGCGCGCCCGGCCGGGAGAAGTTGAGGGTGAAGCTGGGGGAGCTGCCGCCGAGGTAGTCGACCTCGAACACCAGGTCGTCGGGGAGGGCTTCGGCGTTGCGCCACAGGGCCCAGCCCAGGCCGGGGAAGACGTGCCCGTACTTGTGCCCCGAGGTGTTGATGGAGGCGACGCGTTCGAGCTGGAAGTCCCACATGAGGCCCGGATCGAGGAACGGGGCGACCATCGCGCCGGACGCGCCGTCGACATGCACCGGGATGTCGGTGCCCGTGGCGGCCTGGTAGCCGTCCAGGGCCATGCAGATGTCCGCGACGGGCTCGTAGGAGCCGTCGAACGTGGACCCGAGGATCGTCACGACACCGATGGTGTTGTCGTCGCAGTAGGCGGTGAGCGTGTCGGCCGTGAGGTGGTAGCGGCCCGGTTCCATCGGGACGTAACGCGGCTCCACCTCGAAGTAGTTGGCGAACTTCTTCCAGCACACCTGGACGTTCGCGCCCATCACGATGTTCGGGCGCGCGGTGTCCTTGCCCTGGGCGCGACGGCGTTCCTGCCAGCGGCGCTTGAGCGCGAGCCCGCCGAGCATGGCGGCCTCGCTGGAACCCGTGGTCGAGCAGCCGCGGACCTCCTCCGCGTGCGGCGCGTGCCAGAGCCGGGCGAGCATCCGTACGCAGCGCTCCTCCATCGCCGTGATCTGCGGGTACTCGGCGCGGTCGGCGAGGTTCTTCTCGGCGGTCTCCGCCATCAACTCCCTTGCCTGCGGCTCCATCCAGGTCGTCACGAAGGTGGCGAGGTTGAGGCGCGCGTTGCCGTCGAGCATCAGCTCGTCACGTACGCGGCGGCAGACCAGATCGGGCTCCGACGCGAACTCGGGCAGCTCGTCGACGGGCTGGAGGAGGTCGACGGCCGGTGGGAGGCCGCCGCCGCGGGAAACGGTCAGGGTGTCGAACTCGGCTTCGGGCATGACGTCGGTATGCGGGATGGGCATGAGTGTCTGGATGCCTTTCTGGTCCGTGCGGCCCCGTGCACTCCGACGCTAGATCGCCGAGCGGTGCGGCGTATGTGGCGATTACACCGATCCAGTGATCGATTTGCGGACTGATGAACTGGATTTTCCCTTGTACGTACTGGGCATTACTTTTCGCAGGGCAGATCTTGATCACCGGTGGGGATCTGACCAGGTTCTTCCGCTCACCGGGACCCGGGCTGCTTGTCCGGACGGGGTCCCGCGCTGGCGTAGTACCCGTCCCGTGCCTGCTTGACGCGATCCCGGGGGGTGCCTTGCTGGGCTCCGGCCAGGTTCAACGGCGGACACAGGCCGGCGATCAGTTCCGTCTCCAGGGGGACCGGGTCGGCCTGCTCGCTCCAGGTGAGTGCCAGGTGTTGTTGCATCCAGTCGGTGAGGCGCTGTTCGTCCTCGTGGATCAGGACGACGCGGTCGGTCCACGTGGTGCGATAGCCCTCGGTGGCCATGAGGAGTCCGGCGAGGGTGCGGCGCAGGGTGGAGCGCCCGGAATCCCGCAGGTGGTACGAGGCGATCCGGGAGCGCAAGCGGCTCGCCTTGCCCAGGTAGAGCAGTCGCCATCCGGAATCACCCGAGTTGAGCGGCCCTGAGAAGGGGGCCAGGACCTCGGGCGGCGCCCACCAGGCGTACAGGCCCGAGGCCGCGGGCAGTGCGGGGACCGCGGCGCTCAAGGTGCGAGGCGCGGACAGCAGGTCGGCGGTGGCCTGCCGGACCGTTGGAGCATCGAGCATGGGCGCAGCCTAGGCGCAGCGGGTGTCGACGGTCACCCGAATCCCCACCAGGAGCGCCGGCTTCCCCGCCCGGGGACCGGCAACCGCCGGTCGGGCGAGCTGCGGGTTTCGGGTTGCGGGTTGCGCAAGAAACGCCAAAGACGCCCGCTTTGTCTGCGGCCGCCTTCGTCAGGGTTCGCGCGCCGGCGCGGAGCCGGCCGAGGTGCCCCTCCGGGCGGGAACAGTGTGGAGGTTCTCCTGTCCCCGCCCGCGAAGTGTCACCAAGGCCGGCGCAGCGCGGCATTCAGTACTGCTCGGTCTCCACGAAGCCCGCGTCCACGTCGTCGTCGACGCCGTAGGTCTCGGCAGCGGCGGAGAGGTTCAGTCCGGGCGGGCTGTCCTTGAGGCCGAGGCCCATGCCGGCCAGCTTCTCCTTGACCTCGTCGATGGACTTCGCACCGAAGTTGCGGATGTCCATCAGGTCGGCCTCGGAACGCGCCAGGAGCTCGCCCACGGAGTGGACGCCCTCACGCTTGAGGCAGTTGTACGACCGAACGGTGAGCTCCAGCTCCTCGATCGGCAGGGCGAGATCGGCGGCAAGGGCGGCGTCCGTCGGGGACGGACCCATGTCGATGCCCTCGGCGTCGATGTTGAGCTCACGCGCCAGACCGAACAGCTCCACCAGGGTCTTGCCGGCGGACGCCATGGCGTCACGGGGACGCATGGCCTGCTTGGTCTCGACGTCGACGATCAGCTTGTCGAAGTCGGTGCGCTGCTCGACACGGGTCGCCTCGACCTTGTACGTGACCTTCAGCACGGGCGAGTAGATCGAGTCGACCGGGATGCGCCCGATCTCCTGACCGACCTGCTTGTTCTGTACGGCGGAGACGTAGCCGCGACCGCGCTCGACGGTCAGCTCCATCTCCAGCTTGCCCTTGCCGTTGAGCGTGGCGAGGACGAGGTCGGGGTTGTGCACCTCGACACCGGCCGGGGGCGCGATGTCGGCGGCGGTGACCAGACCAGGGCCCTGCTTGCGCAGGTACATCACGACAGGCTCGTCCTGCTCACTGCTGACGACGAGCTGCTTGATGTTGAGGATCAGGTCGGTGACGTCCTCCTTGACGCCCGGCACGGTGGTGAACTCGTGCAGCACTCCGTCGATACGGATGGACGTGACGGCCGCACCCGGGATCGAGGAGAGGAGCGTACGACGCAGGGAGTTGCCAAGGGTGTAGCCGAAGCCCGGCTCCAGCGGCTCGATCACGAACCGGGAGCGGAACTCGTCGACGACCTCTTCGGTCAACGAGGGGCGCTGAGCGATCAGCATGCGGTGTTGCCTCCAGTGGTTTGGCGCCCGCTATGTGACGCCGTAGACAACACGAAGAGTACGGGGCGGCAGGGCCGATACGGTCTCCGCCGTGGCCGAACCGCCCGTCTCCCCGACCCGGCGAGGAGGCTTTGGGCGATTTGCTTCCGCCCGCCGCCCCCGTAACCACTTCGGTCTTGCCCGCGTCCAGCACTCGGGCGCGCGGGGCGTCCGGGCAGGGATACGGGGCCGGGATCGGATCGTGTCGTGATCATGGAGTATATGCAGCGCCGGGATCGCGACGACCGGAGCGGGGTCGTGCGGAGCGGTACGGGACGGGCGAACTGGGCGGGACGATGCCGGGTGTGACGGGGGAGACAGACGGGACGGTGCCTGGTCACCCGGTGCCGCGCGACCAGGCGGCCCACAGACGGGCGTAGATCCCGCCGGTCGACCGCAGCTCGTCGGGCCGCCCACGCTGGATGGCCCTGCCGTCGTCCATCACCACCACGACGTCGGCGGTGGCCGCCTGGGACAGCCGGTGGGCGACCACCACCGCGGTACGGCCCTCGGTCGCGGCGAGGGCTGCCCGGTCGAGGGCCTGGGCGGTGTCGCTGCCGCCCTCCGCCGTGGCCTCGTCCATGACGACCACCTCCGGATCGAGCAACAGGACGCGGGCCAGGGCGAGTTGCTGTATCCGGCGCGGGGTGAGACCGACGCCTCAGGTGCCGACGGCGGTGTCGATGCCGTCCGGGAGCGCGTCGATCCACCCCGTCGCGCCCACGACGGCGAGCGCGGCGGCGAGGTCCGACGCCGAGGCGTCACGCCGGGCGAGCCGGAGGTTGTCCGCGACGGTTCCGAGGAACAGGTGGTGTTCCTGGGTCACCAGCATGATCCGGCGCCGCCCGTCCGGCGTGGGGGCGGCCAGGCCGGCGGTGTCGGTGCCGCCGAGGGTGACCCGTCCCGAGGACGGGAGGCGCAGGGCCGCGATGAGACTCGCCAGCGTGGACTTGCCCGAGCCCGTGGCGCCGACGATCGCCAGCCGCTGTCCGGCGCCCAGCTCCAGGTCGACGCCGTGCAGCACGTCCGGGCCGGTGCCGTAGCGGTGGTGGACGTCGTGCACCACAAGTGCCGTTCCCGGATGGCTGATCGGGCCCTGCGGGCGTTCGTCCGACGCGGGGCCGCCGAGCGTGACGCCGACGATCCTTGCGAGGCCGGCCGCCGCCTGCTGCACACTGTCGAATCTGCCGAGCATCGTGTTGACCGGATCGAACAGGCCCACGAAGAACAGCGCGGCCGTCGTCGCCGCGCCCGCGTCGGCCGACCCCGAGTGCACCAGGGCGTACGCCGCGACCAGCACCGCGCTCAGGCCGAGGAGTTCGGCGCCGTTGAGCCGGCCGTAGAACCGGGTCGCCGTGTGCGTGGCCCGCGGTTCGTACGTCATCGTCTCCGCCGAGGCCGCTTCCACCCGGGCGTGCCGGCCCGGGCCCAGGCGCAGCGCCCGCAGCGTGGGCAGCGCGGCGAACGCGCCGAGCAGCGCCGAGGTACGGCGTCCGTCGGCGGTGCGGCCCTCCGCGTAGAGCGGCTGCGAGGTCCGCAGATATCAGCGCAGGGCGTACGCCTGGAGCAGCACCGCGAGCAGCGCCGCGAGCGCGAACCGCCAGTCCAGGGCGGCCAGTCCGACGAGGGTGGCGGCGATCGTCAGCGCCGCCGCGACGAAGTCGCCCAGCGCTCCGGACGCGACCTGTGACACCCGGTCCACGTCACCGGAGACCCGGGAGACCAGATCGCCGGTGCCCCCCCCGCCTCGACGACGTCCACGGGCAGGGCGAGCGCCGCCGTGACGGCGTCCTCGCGCAGCCGGGCGGCGACGGGCTGCACGACACGGGCCGACAGAACGGCCGCGCACCAGCCGGTCACGGCACCGGCAGCGGCGGCACCCGCCAGGAGCAGCACCGGGCAGACCAGCGCGCCCGGGGCCCGCCGGTCGGTGATGGCCTGGGTGATCCGGCCGATGGCCGTCGGCCCGGCGAGGGCGAGGGCGCTGTCGACCGCCAGGGCGGCGACGGCGGCCCACAGCACGAGCCACCTGCCCTGAAGGGCGTCCCGCAGTCGGGCCCGGGTCTGCCGGGCGGTGGCCACCGGGAGCAGCGGCGTCGGGGCGAGGGGCGGGTGGTCGGCGGGTGCGGTGGTCATCGTGCCGTGGTCCTGGGGGTGTTGGGGCGGGCGGGGGGTGGACTGGCGTTTGGCGCAGTGGACTTGGGATGCCGGGGTGTCGGGGGAGTGGGGTTGGGTTGCGTGGCCGTCGGGTCGGTGCACGGTGCAACAGGCTTAGGGAGCGCGGGTATTGGACCGATGTTCGGTGTGGTGGTCTTGGGGCGCGAGGGTGTCGGATCGGTGTTCGGTGCAGCGGACCTGGGGCGTGGGGGTGTCGGATCGGCGCTCGGTGCGGCGGGCTTGAGATGAGTGGGTGTTGGACCAGTCCCGGGTGTAACGGCCTTAGGAGCCACGGCTGTTGAGTCGAAACCTGGCGCAGTGGACACCCTGCCCGTCGCGGACACCTGCACGACGTGATCGCAACGCGCCAACCACGCTGGGCTGTTGGTGACGACCAACGTGGTGCGGCCCGCCCTCGCGCCGCGGACGCGCCCGGCGATCGCGTCCTCGGTCACCGTGTCCACGGTCGTGGTCGGTTCGTGCAGGACCAGTACCGGCGGCCGGGCCGCGAGTGCCCGACCGAGCGCGACGCGCTGGCGCTGACCGACGGAGAGTAGTTCGCCCCGGTCGCCGACGGAGGTGCGCGCGCCCTGCGGTGTCGCCGCGACGACCTGGTCGTCGGCGTCGGCGTGCCCTACCTGTCCAAGGCCTACAAGAAGTTGTCCGCCATCGCGCCGACCACGTTCGCCCCTTTCAAGGACACCGCCACCTGGTCCGCATACCCGGACGCCACCGCCCGGTTCGTGAACCGCACGGCCCAACTGGCCGCGATGAAGCGGAAGTACAAGGGCCGGATCGCGGCGGTACGCAAGACCTACGGTTCGAAGCTGGCGAACGCACGCTGGGACGTGATCCAGGGCGGCTTCGACAACGGCAACTACTGGATCTACAGCGCCGAATCACCGGTCGGAGCGATCCTGACCGAGCTGGGCGTACGGTTCGCCTCGGTCGCCAAGGGCGGCACCAAGTCCGTGTCGTACGAGCGGGCGGATCTGCTCAAGGACGCCGACTACGTCGTCTACTACACGAACAACGACGGTTCCCCCGCCAACAACATCCAGAAGCTGTTCGCGTTGCAGGCGTTCAAGGACCTCCAGGTGGCCAAGTCCCATCACCTGGTAGGTACTTCGGACTTCCTGCCGTGCTCCTACTCGGACGCCATCGGCGTGATCGACAGCCTGGAGAAGGCACTGCACACGTAGACAAGGATGCGCCATGAAGCGTTTCATCCGCACCGGCACACCCGGTGCGGGGAAGACGTCGATCGTCCGTCACCCGCAAGAACGCGGGTTCGACGTCGTCGACGAGGCGGCGACCGCGGTCATCACGCGCAAGCAGGCAGAAGGGGACGCAGAGCCCTGGACGCGGGCGGACTTCATCGAGCAGGTCGTCGAACTGCGGCACCGACGACAGACGCGGCCCACGACGAGAGACGTGTCCGTGCAGGTCTACGACAGGTCTCGGATCTGCACGCACGCCCTCGGCAGCTACCTCGGACGCCCCGTCCCGGAGGCGCTCTCCACCGAGATCGACAGGATCATCCACGAACAGAGCTATCGGCTGTTCGGCTACGACCTGGTGGAGGTGCCGCCCGGTGAGGTCGCCGAAAGGGCGGCGCCCATCGCGGCGAGCATGGCGCGGCTCTCGCGGTGAAACGCGGCGGGGGCCGAACCTCAGGACGGTGTCCCGCGTCGACCTGGGGCCATTGACACGCGGAGCGATGCCTCGGAAACTCGATCACATGACCGAGGTCCTGCTGCTCACCAGGGAGCGCTGCGTCGACCTCGTCCGCGTGTCCAGCGCACTGTGTTGATTGCCTGATCCACACCGCGATCCACGCCGAGTTCCTCCCTATCCCGCCCGGTCCCGCCATCGCTCCGGCGCCGGTCGGGCCGCGATCGGAAGCGCCATGAGCCTGGAATTCCTCTGGTACATCCCCAACACCGTCGAGCCGGGGCACCGCGGCGACGATACGACGGACGGCTGGGGCTCCATCGAGTACTCCACCGACCTCGCCCGCACGGCAGAGCAACACGGCTGGGGCGGCGCGCTGTTGGGCACCGGGTGGGGACGGCCCGACACCTTCACCGTCGCCACCGCGCTGGCCGCCCGGACCACCACCTTCAAGCCCTTGATCGCCGTTCGGCCCGGCTACTGGCAGCCCGCCCACTTCGCCGCCGCGGCGGCGACCCTGGACCAGCTCAGCCGCGGCCGGGTCCTGGTCAACATCGTCAGCGGACTCGACGACCTGGCCGCCTACGGCGACACCCGCAGCGATCCCGCCCAACGGTACGCGCGCACCCAGGAGTTCATGCGTCTCGTACGACGGCTGTGGACCGAGGAGGACGTGACGTTCGACGGCGCGCACTTCCAGGTGAGCCGGTCCACCCTGGCGCCGCGCCCCTACCCGACGGACACGAGAACGCATCCGACGCTCTACCTCGGCGGCGCGTCCGAGGCCGCCGAGCGGGTGTCGGCGGCGGAGGCTGACGTACAGCTCTTCTGGGGCGAACCCCTCGCCGGGCTCGCCGAACGCATCGACCGGCTCAAGGCGTTGAGCGAGCAGGTCGGCCGTCGGCACGCGCCGTTGGAGTTCGGACTGCGGATCACCACCGTGGTGCGTGACACCACGGAGGAGGCGTGGCGGGCCGCCGAGGAGCGGGTTGCCCGGATGGCGGCCGGCCCGGGTGACGAGCTGACCTGGACGGGCAACCGCAAGGCGGCCGTCGGACAGCAGCGGCTCTACGACCTCGCCGCCCGGGGCGAGGTGCTCGACACCTGCCTGTACACCACACCGGGCAGGTTCGGCGGCGGGGGAGCGGCGACGACCTGGCTGGTCGGCTCCGCCGCCGACGTCGCCACCGCGCTGGACGACTACCGCAAGCTCGGCATCACCCATTTCGTCCTCTCCGACACCCCCTACAAGCAGGAGATCATCCGCATCGGCGAGCAACTGCTGCCCCGGCTGCGCTGATCCGCGTGCTGTCGAACGCCGTGCTCATCGTCGGCGGCGGACTCCCCGGCACCGGGAAGACCACGCTGTCCCGACTCCTGGCCGGGCGCATCGGGGCGGTGCACCTGCGCGTCGACACCATCGAGCAGGCCCTCGTCCGCTCCGGTCTGGCGCGGCGCCCCGTGGGGCCGGCCGGATATGCCACCGGTCGTCCCTCGGTGTCCTCGTTGAAGCCGGGGTGGATGAAGTCATGGATGGCGCGGCCGCTCTGCGAACGCCCCCAGCCGTAGGCGTAGTTGATCTCGCCGACCGGCTGTTCCGGGTCGTGGCGGAGATGGCTGACCAGGTCGCGGACCGCGGCGAGGCCCAGCCCGAGGACGAGCGGTTCCTCGGCCTCGTAGGTGAGTTCGTAGATCCAGCCGGGCCGGAACCCGTTGTCGAGGAGGAGGTCGTGCCGGCTCGGTACGACGGCGACGGAGCTTCCTCGCAGATCGCTCCCGCCGCCCTGGAGGCGGGCGAACTGCCAGGTCTCCCGGGGGAGTTCCTCCGGCTCGCTGTGCGGGTACCGGCGCCGGGTGAGCCGTGCGGTGTGTACCCCGTGCGCGCTGACGGGGGAGGATCTGGTGTTCGTTCAGCGGGAGAGCGGGAGCGACCGGACGGGCGTGTCCACGATGAACTCGGCCGTCGTCAGGCCGCGTACGGGTTCCGTGCCCCGCGTCGCCACGGGCAGGTCCAGCAGCAGTCGTCCTTCGCCGGGCAGCAGATCACCCTGCCAGGCGCCGAAGACGACCGTGTAACCGCGCCGAAGGAGATAGCCGTTGCCGGCGTCGGCCGGCGTCCGGGGGCGGTTCGTGTGCGGGGCGTCGCAGAAGTACTGGACGGCCCGCTTGTTGCCCCGATTGCCCCAGTCGAAGAACTGCCGTCTGCGTTCGCCGTCGACCGGCCGCAGGATCTCGACGTCCCCGTTGAAACGCACCACGCCGTCGCCGCCGCTGTCGCGCGATGCGAGGTCCAGGTCTGTGATCGGGCGGTTGGCAGGTGCCTCGGGGTCCACGGCGTAGTGAGCGGTGGCGGTGATCACCCCGTACGCCCCGCCCTCGGTGAAGCGGTGACCGTCCGCGAACGGCTCCCGGGTGTGTGCGTCCAGTCGTACGGCACTCATCGCGCGGCCTCCAACTGCGCCGGACGCCAGCCCAGTTCGGGTGCGACCAGGTGGCGCACGTCGTGCAGGATCTGCTCGTACTCCTCCCGCCGGAACTCGTACGGCAGCTCAAGACGCAGCTCCGGCACGGCCGACACCACTGGATCCGCGGCGAGTTGGTCCAGGATCTGCTCCGCCGTGCCGACCACGTCCGGTGCGAACAGGGTCCGTCTCGGGCCCTGCGGGGCCAGGGTGCGGGCGTGGCGGCTCGCGGCGTACTCCCGGTAGCGGGTGCGGGTGGCCCGGTCCGCGCTGTCGAACGGCACGATCACGCGGCCCACCGCGACGCGGGCGGCGGGCTGGAGCCGCCGGTACTCGGTGAGGAGGTTCGACTGGGCCGTGGTGAAGTCGTCGGTGCCCTCGCCGGTGACGATGTTGCCGGACAGCAGGTTGAGGCCGTTCTCGCCGGCCCAGCGAGCCGAGCGCAGGCTGCCCCCGCCGTACCAAATGCGGTCCACCAGACCGGGGTTGTGCGGTTGCAGACGCGGTCGCTGGGTGTTGCCCGGTGACTGGATCACCGTGTCCGGCCCGCCGAGGTAGTCGCCGCGCAGGTTGTCGACGACACGGGCGACCCGGCCGTAGGACAGGTCGAAGGAGCGCCAGTCGCCGTCGTGCACGAGGTCGCCGAGGATCTCGGCGTGCGGCATGCCGGTGGAGAAGCCGATCTGGAGCCGGCCACGGGACAGTACGTCCGCCAGGGCCAGGTCCTCGGCCAGCCGGAACGGGCTCTCGTAGCCGATCGGGATGACCGCGGTCCCCAACTCGACGCGCTCGGTGCGCTGTCCGGCCGCGGCGAGGAACACCGCGGCCGAACCGACGCCGTGTTCGAGGTGGCGTTGCCGGATCCAGGCGCCGTCGTAGCCCGACCGCTCGCCGTACTCGAAGAGTTGGAGGGTCTCCTCCAGGCCGGTGTAGGGGTCGTCGTCGGCGAAGTTGCCCGGGGTGAGGAAGGCGAGGGAGGTGATGGTCATGCGGTCTGCGTCCTCAGGTCGTGGTCGTCCCGGCGGCCGGGGATCGCCGCGAGCAGTTCACGGGTGTACTCGTGCCCGGGGTGCGTGAAGAGGTCCTCGGGCGCGCCCACCTCCACGATGCGCCCGGCCCGCATGACCGCCACCTCGTGCGCGATCTGGCGTACGACGGCCAGGTCGTGCGAGATGAACAGGTACGCCACACCCGTGTCGGCCTGCAACTCGGCCAGCAGGTCGAGGACTTGGGCCTGGACGGAGACGTCGAGCGCGGACACCGGCTCGTCGCAGACGACCAGATCCGGTGAGAGCGCCAGGGCACGGGCGATCGCCACGCGCTGGCGCTGCCCGCCCGACAGTTCCGCCGGACGGCGCTCCAGCGTCGAGGCGGGCAGCGCGACCCGGTCGAGCAGATCGCGGGCGCGGGCGAGCTGGGAGGTGCGGTCGCCGACCTTGAACGCGCGGAGCGGTTCGGTGATCACCTCGGCGATGGAGAAGCGCGGGTCGAGCGAGGCGTACGGGTTCTGGTAGACGAGCTGGGCCCGGCGGCGCAGTTGGCGGGCCCGCGCGCCCCGGGCGGTGGTGATCTCGGCTCCGTCGAACAGGATGTGGCCCTCGGTCGCGTCGGTCAGGCGGAGCACCAGCCGGGCCGTGGTGGACTTCCCCGAACCGGACTCGCCGACCAGGGCCAGGGTCCGGCCGCGGTGCAGGGTGAAGCTGACGTCGTCCACCGCGCGCAGGGTGCGGGACGCGCCGTCCGCGCGGGGGAGCCTGAACTCCTTGACCGCGTTGCGGACTTCGACCAGTGGTGTCCCTTCGGTGGCCGCGGGCGCGGCGGCCGGGAATCTCGCGCGGGCGGTGGCCAGGCTCGGCGCGCTCGCCAACAGCCGTCGTGTGTACTCGTGTTGGGGGTCGGCGAGGACGTCACGGGTCGGGCCCGCCTCCACGACCCGCCCCTGCGACATGACGACCAGGTGTTGTGCCCGGTCCGCGGCGACTCCGAGATCGTGGGTCACCAGCAGGATCGCCGTGCCCAACTCCTCGGTGAGGCCCTGGAGATGGTCGAGGATGACGCGCTGCACGGTGACGTCGAGCGCGCTGGTCGGCTCGTCGGCGATGATCAGCTTCGGGTTCGCGGCGATGGCGATGGCGATCAGTGCGCGTTGCCGCATGCCGCCGGAGAGTTCGTGCGGGTACTGCCGGGCCCGGGTGGCCGCGTCGGGCAGGCCCGCGCGGTCCAGGATGTCGATCGCCTCCGACGGAGCGGAACGGCGGGTCGCCAGACCGTGGATGCGCAGGACCTCGGCGACCTGCTCGCCGATGCGCTTGACCGGGTTCAGCGACACCGAGGGGTCCTGCGGGATCAGGCCGATCTGTGCGCCGCGTACGGTGCGCAGCTCCGCCTCCGACAGTGCGGTGAGATCGTGCCGGCCGAAGCGGATCGTGCCGCTGTCGATCCTGGCGTTCGGTGCCAGGAGCCGGGTGACCGCGTGCGCGGTGGTGCTCTTGCCGGAGCCCGACTCGCCCACCACCGCGGTCACTTCACCCGGCCGCACGTCGAGGTCGACGTCCCGCACCGCCCGCACGGTGGTGCCGCGGGTGCGGTACGACACCGACAGGCCGCGTATCTCCAGGGCGCCCTGCCCGTTCGGTTCGGTGCTCGTTGTTGTCGTCAAGTTCCCACCCGTTCCGGGGTCGTTCGTCACACGCTCGGTCATCGCTGCCGCGACCATTCGCCGTCCAGCGCGCGTGCGATGCGGTTGGTGGCCAGCACGGTCGCGGCGATCGCCAGTCCGGGCAGCGCGGTCAACCACCAGGCGTTGGCGAGGTAGTTGCGGCCGTCGGAGATCAACGTGCCCCACTCCGGTGCCGGCGGCGGAGCGCCGTAGCCGAGGAAGCTCAGGGCCGACACCGCGAGGATCGAGGAGCCGAAGTCGAGGGTGGCCAGGACGATCACCGGGCCCGCCGCGTTGGGCAGCACATGGCGGCCCAGGACCGAGTACCAGCGGGATCCGCACGAGCGCGATGCCTCGACGAAGACCGCCTGCCGCACCCGCAGCACCTCCGACCGCGTCACCCGCGCGAAGCTCGCGACGCTGGCGATCCCGACCGCGACCGCCACCTTCACCGTGCCGTAGCCCAGCGCGGTGACCAGCGCGAGGGACAGGAACAGCGCCGGGATGGACAGCAGTACGTCGACGAAGCGCATCAGCACGTCGTCGACCCAGCGTCCGACGAACCCGGCGACCAGACCGATCAGACTGCCCACCACGAAGGCGACCGCGACCGCGATCAGCGTTGCCTTCAGGGAGAGTTGGGCGCCGTGTACGACCCGGGAGAACACATCGCGTCCCAGTTCGTCGGTGCCGAACCAGTGCGCGCCGCTGGGGCCGCGGAAATTCTCCGACGGCACCCCCTGCAGCGGGTCCTTCGAGGTGAACAGGTCCGGCCAGAAGGAGGCCAGCACCACCAGGACGACGATCAGGACCGACAGCAGCAGGCCGGGGCGGCGCACCAGGAACCCTCGGACGCGCCGCAGGCCGACACGGCTCCCCGGTTCGGGGCCGTCGCCCGGTCCGGGGTCGCCTGCCGGTTCGACCGGCCGGGCCGGGAGGTCCGGCGCGGCGCCGGTGGCGTCGTCGATCAGTTCCTGGCTCATGCGAATCCCGCCTTCCGGCCCGAGGCCACCACGATCCGCGGGTCCAGCAGCGGATACACGAGGTCGACGACCAGGTTCGTCACCACGAAGATCAGCGCCCCGAACACCACCACCCCCTGGACCAGCGGGATGTCCTGGGCCGTGACCGCGGCGGCCGTCACCCGGCCGAGGCCGTCACGGGAGAACACCGTCTCGACGACCACCGAACCGGCGATCAACTGCCCGACCAGCAGTCCTACGACCGTCAGCGCCGGCAGCGACGCGTTGCGCAGGGCGTGCCGCAGATGGACCCGCCAGCGGCCGGCGCCCTTGGCGCGGGCGGTCTCCACATAGGCCTGGTCCAGTGCCGTGAGGAGACTCTTGGCCAGTACTTGGGCGACCTGCGCGCCGGTCGGGATCGCCAGGGTCACGGCCGGCAGGACCAGCCCCCGCAGCCCGTCGTTGCCGAAGGCGGGGAACCAGTGCAAGCGGAAGGAGAAGGACTCCACGAGCAGCAGACCGGTCCAGAACGTCGGGACGGACACCCCCAACGGCGGCAACGACAGCAGCAGTTGGCGCAGCCAGCGCTGCGAGGTGTACGTCGCCAGCACGGCCAGACCGCCGCCCAGGATCACCGCGAGCAGCAGCGCGGCTCCGGTCAGCTGAAGTGTCTGGGGCAGCGCGTCGGCCAGCGTCGAGGTGACGGGCCGGCCGGTGGAGACCGCGTCGCCGAAGTCCCCGCGCACCGCCTTGCCGAGGTAGTCGGCGTACTGCACCAGGATCGGCTTGTCGAAGCCGTACTCGTGCCGCAACGCCGCGAGTTGGGCCGGATCGACCTGCCCGGAGTCCATTCCGGCGCCGGCCATCGCCGTGACCGGATCGCCGGGCAGGAAGTCGAGGACCAGGAAGGACACCGTGTAGGCGGCCCACAGCACCCCGACGGCCTGGGCGAGCCGTTTGACCGCGTAGCGGCGCACGGGTCAGCCGATCCAGGTGTCGTGGAGCTGGATCCGGCTGGAGGCGTCGAAGTTCAGGCCGTGCACCTTCGTCGCCACGCCGATCTGGGTCTGGAGCTCCACCACCGGTGCGTAGTAGGCGTTCCGCACGATCAACTGCTGGGCCTGCCCGACCAGTTGAGCGCGCTTCGTGGGGTCCGTGGTCGCGGCCTGCTGGGTCAGCGGGGTGTCCAGCGGGCCCACCGGGACGCGGTAGAAGTTGGCCAGCTTGGTCGAGAAGGAGCTGCGCAGGATGTCCGGGTCGGCCCGGGTCACGTTCCCCCACGCCGCGTCGTAGTCACCCGACTGAAGCGTCGGGGCGAGCTGGGTGACCTGGAGCTGCTTGAGCGTCAGGCCGACACCGACAGCCTTGAGTTGCTGCTGGATCAACTCCAACGCGGGCTGGTTGGTGGCCGAGTTGGGAATCCAGTTCACCGTCAGGCTCAGCTTCCTGCCGTCCTTCGTACGGATGCCGTCGCTACCGGTCTTCCAACCGGCCGCGTCCAGCAGGGACTTCGCCTTGGCCGCGTCGGTCGTCAGGTCCGAGGAGAGGTCCGCGTAGTCGGGTGTGGTGTGCGCCAGGACGCTGGTCGCGGGCTGGGTCCCGGTCGGGAACACGGTGTCGGCGATCTGCTTGCGGTCGATGGCGAACCCGATGGCCTGGCGTACCCGGGCGTCCTTCAGAACCAGCCGTGAGTTGTTGAAGGCCAGGCCGAACACCACGCCGGGGTTGGCCCGTCGCTGGAGGGTGACCTGGCCGCCCTTCAGCGCCGCTTCGTTGGCCCTGCCGACGCTGCTGATCGCGTCCACCTGCCCCGACTGGAGGCTGCCGGCCCGTACCCCCGCCTCGGGCACGACCTTGAAGACCACCTTGTCCAGGTAGGCCTCGCCGCTCTTGTGCCACAGCGAGGAACCCCAGGCGTACCCGGTGCGTTTCGCCAGCGTGATCGACTGGTTCTGCACGTACTGCTTGAGCACGAAGGGCCCGGAGCCGACCACTCCCTGGCTGCACTTCTGCTGCGGGGACCTCTTCACGCTCGCCGAGGACTCGATGCCCAGCGAGTGCGTCGAAGTCGCTTGCAGGAACTGGGCGTTGGGCTGCTGGAAGGTCACCTTGACGGTGAGCGGGCCGACCACGGTGGTGCTCTTGACGCCGCTCAGATAACCCTCGGCGAGGGTCCCCAGCGCGCCGAGCTTCGGCACCGCGTCGAAGTTGTCCTTGACCACCTGAGCGGTCAGCTCGGACCCGTCGCTGAAGGTCACACCCGACCTGAGGTGGAAGGTGAACGTGGTCGCGTCGGAGCTGATGTCCCAGCTCTTCGCCAGCCAGGGCACGATCTTGCCGGTCCCGGGGTCCTGGTCGGTGAGGGAGTCCACGACCTGACGTACCGAGTAGATGGTGTCGTTGCTGGCCACCTGCTGCGGATCCACGCAGCCGGCGTCGGAACCCACCGCGAAGGTCAGGGTGCCACCGGACTTCGCCGGGCCACTGCCGCTGCCCGAGCCGCCGCTGCTGCCGGACCCGCAGGCGGTGAGCAGGACGCTGGTGGTCAGGAGGGCGGCAAGCGCCGCCCATCGGGTGGGGCGGATGTCCGGATGTGCTCTCACGAAGGGTGCTCCTACTCGTGTCACTACGCATGGGGGTGCCCCGCGGATCACGGCTGCGCGCGCGGGCGCGCCGCTCCGGTCGGCGCAACGCCGAGGACGGGCAGTGCAGTTCGGGGGTCGGGCGGGAGGGGACGCGGCGGTTGCGGACCATGTCCGCGAACACGGACAGGACCGCGAGAGGCTGCGGGAGAACGCCTACAGGCCGCGACAGACGTCAGACGGACGTGGTCAAGGCGGTCAGGCGCGACACAGACAGCTGGTGAAGCGCTGCAGGTCGATGTGGCGGCGGCGCGAGAACCGGGAGAACACGGTCGCGGCCGTCAGGGAGGCGGGGGAGACACTCGGGTCACTGCTGTGTCGCACGACCGTCCTCCACATCTCCGACCCCGGCCACAGGGCCTCGCGCTTGCAGAGATCCTCGGTGATCCTGCCGGGCTTTCACCTGGAGCACCCCACCGCGTCGGAGGGTTGCCGGTCAGCAAGCCAGGGCTTGACGCTGACACTCGATGCCGATCGTGATCGTACGGAGCGACATCGTCGTACGTCAATGGCAGGTGCGGGCGGGCGAGCGGCAGCGACCGGACCGTCGCTCCGGCTTGCCCTTGACGTACGCGTCAACTTTTAACGTCGGGGGCGCCGCACGAGGTGTGCGGCGCCAACAACCCGTCAGGAGCCCGTAGATGTCTCGGTCGAACCTCCCCGCCACACATCGCGAGGTCCGTCTCGCCGCCCGTCCCGAACGCGCCCTCGACCCGGACCACTTCGCCGTGGTGGAGGTTCCCGTTCCGCGACCGGGACCCGGACAGGCGCTGGTACGCAACCGCCTGATGAGCGTCGCCGCCTCACTGCGCACCCTGATGAGGGGCGACGCGGGGATGCCGATGCCGTCGTTCGAGGTCGGCCGGCCGTTGTCGGCTCCGGCCGTCGGCGAGGTGGTGACGGCTCCCGAGGGCGGGACGCTGCGCCCCGGTGACCTGGTGTCGCACTGGGCGGGGTTCCGCGAGTACGCCGTGGTGGAGGCCGACGCGGTGCAGCCCGTCGACCTCACGGTCCTGCCGGACCCGGTGGCGTACCTCTCGCAGGGTCCGTCGGCCTGGATCGGCGTCGTCCGGGGAGCCGAAGTACGCGACGGAGACACGGTGTTCGTCTCCGGCGCGGCGGGCGGACTCGGCACCCTGGCCGGACAGTTCGCCCGCCTGCGCGGGGCTGGCCGGGTCATCGGCAGCACCAGCTCACAGCGCAAGGCCGACTACCTGGTCGAGACGCTGGGGTACGACGCGGTCGTGCTGCGTGGCGCCGGACCGATCGAGGACCAGTTGCGCAAAGCGGCCCCCGAGGGCATCGACGCGGTCGTGGACACCGTCGGCGGGGAGCAGCTGCGAGCCGCGCTGGCGCTGGCCCGTCCCGGTGCCCGGGTGGGACTGATCGGAGCGCTCTCCGCACAGGTGTCGGGCGAGGACACGGCGCCCGTCGAGATCGACACCTACTCGCTCATCGTGCGGGGCATCGAGGTCCGCGGCGTCAGCGGCGCGCGCCACCGGGACGCGCTGGCGGAATACCCGGAGACGTTCGGCCGTTGGCTGCGCGAGGGCTCGGTCACCGTCCCGCACACCCGCCTGTCCGGAATCGACCAGGCACCCCGCGCCCTCATGGAACTGCTCGAAGGACACCACATCGGCACGGTGGTCGTGGAGTTGTAGTCGCCGGCCACCCGACTTCCGGAGGACGGAATGCGCATCGGCGACGCGGCGGCAGCCGTGGGTGTCACCACCCGCACCCTGCGCTACTACGAGCAGCGCGGCCTGGTCACGGCACGGCGTACGGCGTCGGGACAGCGGGAGTACAGCGAGGAGGACGTACGCCGACTCCACGCCGTCCGCGGGCTGTTGGACTCCGGCCTCACCATCGGCGATGTGCGTCGCCTCATCGACATCATCGACGCGCTGCCCGCCAGCCCGACCGTGCCGCAGGTCCGCCCTGGTCCCTACTCGGACAAGTGCGTCGTCCCGCTGGTGGCCATCCGGCGACTGGCCGAACTCGACGCCCGCATCCACCGGTTGACGGAGCTGCGCGACCGCCTCGCCGACGGGCTCGACCTGCGGTTCGGTGTCCTGGTCGGCCAACTCATCGGCCTCGACGCCCCCATGAGCGATGCGCGGACCGGGTCCTGACACGGGCGTCGCCGTAGGTGCGCAGCCTCGCACGGCGCGCACTCCGCCGGGTCTGCGCCCAGCGAGCCGGGGCGCCCCTCTGGCTCGGTGAAAGGGGCTTGTAGGGGCGGTGGTTGGCACCGTCGGGAGTGGTGGATGTGGCGGGTGCGGTTGCTACGGCCGGACGGTGACTCTGGCGGACCTCGGAGACGGATTTCGGGATGATGATCAGCGGAGGCGGGTGCAAGCGGTCGTCCACGATCGCTTGGCTGATGATCGCGAGCCGCAGGAATGCCGTTACCTCATGCGGTTGGTTGAGGATCGCGGGTTCAGGGCTGCTGCGGACGGCAACGGATGACGGGCCATCCAGCGATCGATCTCCCGCGCCCGGGTGTCCGGCGTGGTGGCGACGGCGGTCGACGCGGTTCTGGGGTTGCCGGGAACCTGGATGTCGTTCTGGGCGCGACTACCGATGTGGCCGGCTTCCGGTTCCGGGATCGGCACCTCGATTCCGGCGCGCCGCGCGAGTGCGACCGCCGTCGCCACGAACCCCTCGGACAGCGTGAGGATCACGGAGTGGCCTGTCCGGCATTGGCAGGCGACCAGCTCACGTACGAACTCCGCGTAGGCGGCCGGATCGACCTCGAGCTGCCCTGTGCCTGGTGGGTTTTGCGTTGGGCGCCCGTCCTTTGATCGGACAGGCGTCCATCGCAGGTCGACAACGGGGGTTGAAAAGCGGGGCTGTTGCACGAGGTGTACGTCAAGCCGCGCCCCTTGAAGTGGAGTTACCCCTCCGTCGCGAACGACAGCGTGCCGGAGGCGGTCGTAGCGCCGCCCTGGGTGACCTGGAAGGTCCAGCCGTCCTCGGCCGGTCCGCATTCGACGTGGACGGGGGAGTTCCACTCGGTGAAGCGCAGGGCCTGCATGCGGCAGCCGTTCAGTCGGCCGGGGGAGGCTCCCGCCAGGCAGGCCGCCTGGCGGGCGGCTTCCAGGAGGACCATGCCGGGGACGTGGTCGCTGGGGTGGTCGAAGAACCGTGGGTGGCGCAGGTCGGCGGGCGCCACCAGCAAGGCCCCGGCGGGGTCGCGGACCAGCATTACGTCGCCGGGGGAGGGAACCGACACCTCGGTGGGCGACGGGCGCCAGTGCACGTCGTCCGGGACGGGGCCGGCGGCGGCGTTCGGGCCGCGAAACGTCTCGTACTCCTCCTCGGACAGCACGCGGACGCGTCCGAAGGCCGAGCCGAACTCCCGTCCGGCGGCGGAGAATTGGATCCGTACGTTCAGCGCGACCGGCCAGGGCACGTCGTCGACGTGGCGTACGTCGTGCACCTCGGCCCGGCACAACACATCCGTGGCGCCGTAGCCGACCACCGGCTCCGTGCTGTTGTCGAGCTGGAAGCCGACGCTTCTGATGACGGGCCTGCTCGTGCTCGGGGCGCCGAGGAAACGCTGGCAGATGTACAGACCGACCTGACGGATGGTCTCGGCGGCGAGCATCGGATCGTGCCGCTCGCCGGAACCAGAACGAGAACCAGAACGCGAACCGGTGGCCGTACCCGTACTGGAGGCGACCGACGTGGCATACGAGCGCGGCCACTGCGCGGCGAGGAGGTAACGGCCGTCGGGCAGCACTCGGGCGTCGGTGAGCAGGACTTCGGCGACCGCTTTCCGGTGCACGAGAGTCCGGGACACGCAGGTGTCCCAGCTCAACGTCAGCTGTTCCGGGTCGGTTTCGGGCAGGGCAAAAGAGTGTGAGTCAGTCATAAAATAATAGAAGCTATGGTTCTCTGTCATACGTGTGGGAAACGGCGGCCGGTCGGCTAGATTCACCGGAAAAGACGATCCGGCACGCAGGACAGGGACGACCGAGAATATGCAGGAACGTGCGGAAGCCACCCGGCGGGCTGTTCTGGCGACGGCCGCGGTGCTGTTCGAACAGCACGGGTACGTCGGTACGAGCATCAGCGACGTGGCGCGTACGAGCGGGTACACCAGCGGGGCGATCTATTTCCATTTCGGCAGCAAGGAAGGGCTCGCCCGAGGTGTCCTGGAAGCCCATTTCGCCGAATGGCCGCGATACGTGGAGCGTTGGGAATCCCAGGAGGGCCCGGTTCTCGACCGGTTGGTGGGCCTGAGCCTCGCCGTCGCCCGGGAATTCCGAGACAACGTCATCGTCCGGGCCGGCAACAGGCTCTGGAGTGAGCGCAGGACCATCCCCGTTTCCCTGCCCAGGCCCTTCGTGGGGTGGATCGACGCGACCGATCGCATGCTGACCGCCGCCGCGAAAGCGGGCGAACTCGCCCCCGGCATCGACGCCGAGCGCGCCGCACGGGTCCTCGTCTCCAGCTTCTTCGGAGTGCACACCGTCTCCGACGCGCTGGACGACCGCCGCAACATCGAGGAGGCGGTGAGCGACCTGTGGATGATGCTGCTGCCGGGATTGCAGGCGGCGCCGGTGGATCCGGTGAAGTGTCTGGAGGGGGCCAAGAATTTGTTGGCGGTCACCCGATGACGGCCTGCGCCGAGTGGTGAAGTGAACGAACGCGCCTGACCGTACGAAGCGCTGGAGAGCGGTGCTGTTCCCGGAATCACACGGCCACCCGCTCAACACCCTTACCGCCGAAGCGAGTTCAGGGCGTCGACGGACCCTCGGTCCAATCCTCCAGGCCCTGCTGCCCGGAACGGTTCCTGCGCGCGTCGACGACCGAGTCGAAGACCGGGACCACGATCCAGCAGATGTAAGCCCAGTTGGTGACGTGCGCGACCAGGATCGAGACCGGGAATCCCAGGGCCACCAGGCCGATACGGCGGATGACCCGGGCGAAGAGCTCGGGCGGGGTGCCGACGCGCTGGAGGCGGTCGCGGCGGACCTCACGGACCATCAGGATGAACAGGAGACAGGCCAGGAACTGCACGACGGCGTAGAAGATGAATCGCGCCTGGAACGCCCCGTGGTCGCCGGTCACGTCGGTCACGAACGGGGTGACCACCAGCATGAGCTGGCAGTGCATGGTGAAGGCCGTCAACCGGCTGTTGGTCGCCGTGACGTAGCGGAACACCCGGTGGTGTGAGCGCCGGTGCGCGACGATCACCACGAAACTGATCATGAACGCCAGATAGCTCGCACGGTGTGACGTGGCCGGGTGCCACAACTCGGAGTTGGTCGACCCCTCCGGTACCGGCAGTTCCAGAGCCAGCAATGTGAGCGGGATGGCGACCACCGCGTGACCGAAGAACGTGAGGCGCTCGCCGGAGACCGCCCGGACCTCCATGTCCTGGTCCTCGGACGGCAGTTCTTGATCAGTCGAGACATCCATCCCTTGTTCTTCGCAGGGAATCCCGGCCTTCAGGCCGGGCGGGAATGCGATCCTGGGCCAGGAGGTGTGAAGCGCGGGAGATCTCTGCGTCTTCGGGGTGGTGGTCAGGCTGGGCGCTTCTGGTTCTCGATGTACTCCTTCACGATGCTCAACGGTGCGCCGCCGCAGGACCCCGCGAAATAGGACGGGGACCAGAACACGGATCCCGTCCCGATCCGGTTGATCCGGCCGGTGTACTCCGCGCGCAGATATCGGGAGCTGACGCCCTTGAGGGAGTTGACGAGCTTGGACAGGGCGATTTTCGGCGGGTAGTGCACGAGTAGGTGGACGTGATCGCCTTCGCCGTTGAACTCCCGCAGCTCCGCGCCGAAGCTCTCGCACACGTCCCGCATGATCTCCTCGCAGCGCGTCAGCATGTCGTCGTTGAAGATCTCACGCCGGTATTTGGTGACGAACACCAAGTGGACGTGGAGGGTGTAGATGACGTGGTTTCCCCGTCTGATGTCGGGATCACTGCTCCCTCTGCAACGGGGCCTTGCAGGAACGCCGTGACGCCTATCGGCACGCCACGAAGACGAGCGTGAAGTACGGGCAGCAGTCCGCGCAGCTCAAGGATCCGGGTGTTCGACCCCGAGCGGCAGGGCCGCTGGTCGTTCAGTTCACAGCAGGTCACCTTGCGCCGTCTCGACAAGGCGTTCACCGCGTTCTTCCGCCGGGTCAAGTCCGGCGATGCCCCGGGCTACCCGCGCTTTCGCGGGGTGAACTGGTTCGACACGGTGGACTTTCCCAAGGACGGGGACGGCTGCCGGTGGAATTCCACCCCGCACGAGCCCGTGACCCGGGTCCGCTTCCAGGGCGTCGGCCATGTCAGGGTCAACCAGCATCGCCCGGTGGCCGGCCACGTCAAGACCGTGTCGGTGAAGCGCGAGGGCCGAAAGTGGTTCGTCGTGCTGACCGCTGAGCAGGACCAGCCCGAACCGCTGCCCGCGACCGGCTCCGTGGTCGGCATCGACCTGGGCATCGCGAACTTCCTCGCCGACTCGAACGGCGGGTTCGTGCCCAGCCCGCGCCACGGCCGCCGTGCGGCCGCGAAACCGGAGGCGGCACAGCAGGCCCTGTCCCGGTTCCCGCGCCGCAAGGCCAAGGACCGCACCGCCAACCACCAGCGGGCCGTGGAGAAGGTCGCCCAGCTACACGGCAAGGTGCGGCGCCAGCGGCTCGACCACGCACACAAGACCGCCCTGGGCCTGGTCCGCGCGCATGACGTCATCGCGCACGAAGACCTCAAGATCCGCAACATGAGCAAGGCCCCCGCACCCAAGCCCGACCCCGAACAGGCAGGTGCGTTCCTGCCCAATGGGGCCGCCGCCAAGGCCGGGCTCAACCGCAGTATCGCTGATGCCGGTTGGGGGGTGTTCCTGACGATCCTGCACGCCAAGGCTGAAAGCGCCGGACGGGAAGTGATCGCCGTGGACCCCCGCAACACCTCCCGCACCTGCCCCGAATGCGGGCACACCGCCAAGGAGAACCGGCCCACACAGGAAAAGTTCCACTGCGTGGCCTGCGGCCACACCGCGCACGCCGACACAGTCGGAGCCACCAACGTTCTACGGGCCGGGCTGGTCCGTCGCAACGCCAACCGGGCGTAACGAGAAACCCCCGGCTTCAACCGGGGGAGGAGTCACGGCAGCAGAGAATGCCACAAGCCGCGAGAGGCCCCGAATGCGCCTGGCACCGAGGGCCGGGCCGGGGGAGTGGTACTGCTGGTCCTACCCGCACGGCTGGCGGCCGGCGGGTGCGGAAGAGGATCATCGGAGGGCAGGGCACGGCCCCGACCGGAGACCGCCGAGCGCGCAGAACGGACAGCCACATGACCATGGCCTACCTCGCACAGCCCGAGCAGCAGCAGCGACTCGAATGGCTCGACGGCAGCGAGTTCGCCGTACTCCTCGACGCCGCGGCGACCGGCGGACAGCTGACCGTGGGACGGTTCTCCGTCGCGAAGGGCGAGGCACCGCCGTACCACAAGCACACCCGTGAGGACGAGGTCTTCATGCTCATCAAGGGGAGTGCGCTGCTGTGGTGCGACGACGAGGAGATGGAGTTGTCGGAGGGCGGCATCGTCTTCCTGCCGCGGAACGTCCCGCACGGCTACCGGATCACCTCCGACACCGCCGACCTGCTGATGATCTGCACGCCCGGCGGCATCGAGGGCATGTTCCGGCACGCGGGACGTGACCTCGCGACCCCGCGCCCCGAGGGCTTCGAGATCTCGCGGGACGTCATGGCCGAGGCCGCCGACCTGTACGGCCAGGTCATCGTCGGCCCGCCACGCTGACCCACCGCTCCACCGCATCGACCGGAACCACGAAAGGCACAGCCATGTCCCGGCAACAGCGCCAGGCCCTCGACGAGATGCTGCGGCACGGCCCGCTCGACCTCGGAGGGGACGTCACCCAACAGCGCGCCCTCTTCCACGACATGATGACGGCCATCCCCCTGCCGCCCGACGTCAAGACCACGGAGGGCGACCTGGGCGGCGTACCGGTCGTCACTGTGGAGACGCCTGCGAACGACCCGGCGACCGTCCTGCTGTACCTGCACGGCGGCGCGTACGTCATCGGCTCGGCGGCCGACGCCGCGGGGCTGGCCGCCGAGGTCTCCCGGCGCACCGGCGCACGCGCCGTCTGCGTCGACTACCGGCTGGCACCCGAGCACCCGTTCCCCGCGGCGGTCGACGACGCCCTGGCCGTGTACCGGGCCCTGCTCGACGACGGAACTCCCGGCTCCGCCATCGCTTTTGTCGGTGAGTCCGCGGGCGGTGGTCTCGTCGCCGCGACGCTGGTCGCCGCCAAGGACGCGGGCCTGCCCCAGCCGTCATCGGCCACCGTCTTCTCCCCGTGGGCCGACCTGAGCGTGTCCGGCGACAGCGCGGTGGGCAAGGCCGCGGTCGACGCCTCACTGACCCCGGAAGGCCTGCGCACCCGCGCCCGCGACTACCTCCGCGACACCGACCCCACCACCCCGCACGCCAGCCCTGTCTTCGCCGATCTGACCGGCCTGGCACCCCTGTTCATCCAGGTCGGCTCGTACGAGATCCTCCTGGACGACGCCGTACGACTGGCCGCGCGCGCCGCCGAGCACGACGTCCACGTAGAACTGCAGGTCTGGCCCCAAGTCCCGCACGTCTTCCAGGCGTTCGCGTCGCTCCTCGACGAGGGCGCCGCCGCGCTCGACGCCGCCGGAGCCTTCATCCGGGCCCGGTGGGCCGACGGCGCGGACGTCGAGGAGTCCGGCGAGTAAAGACTCCGGCGGGCCGCGGCTGAACGGCCGTGTGCCGCGCGCCAGTTGAACGACAATGTGCTCCATGGCGGCCAGGACGAACCACTTCGGCATCGCGCTGCGGGGGTGGCGCGAGCGCGTGTCACCGCGGGACAGCGGGCTGGAGGCGGGCGGGGACCGGCGCATCCCCGGGCTGCGCCGGGAGGAACTGGCCCGGCTGGCAGGCCTGTCGGTCGACTACGTGGTCCGGCTGGAACAGGGCCGCGCCCGGAACCCCTCGGCCCAGGTGGTCGCCGCACTGGCCAGGGCGCTGCGCCTCGAACCGTCCGAGCGCGACCACCTGTTCCGCTGCGCGCACCTCGCACCGCCCCCGGCCGGGAACGTGTCCCGACACGTTCCCGCGAGGGTGCACCGGCTGATGGATCAGCTGGCGGGCAACCCCACCGCGGTGTTCGCCGCCGACTGGACCCTCGTCAGCTGGAACGGGATGTGGTCCGAGGCGATCGGCGATCCCCGGACGTACGGCTGGGTCGAGCACAACCTCGTGGCCGGCATGTTCCGGACGAGCGCCGCACGGGGGCGAGAGCCGATCGGGGCCTGGCCGGTCCGCTCCTGGGCGGGCGACGAGGTCGAGGAGGAGGACCTCGTCGCCGACCTGCGGGTGACGGCCGCCGCCCATCCCCATGACGCGCGGCTCGCCGCGTTCGTCGACCACATGCTGCACGACAGCCCGCGCTTCGCCCGCCTCTGGTCCAACGGCACGGCCCGTACCCACGTCGGCGACCGCAAGACCGTCGAACACCCCCGGGTGGGAGCCATCGACCTCGACCTCGACATCGTGATGGCCGCCGGCACCGACCTCAGGGTCGTCACGTACACGGCGGCGGCCGGGACGACCGACGCGGAGAAGGTGGACGCGCTGCGCGCCACCTGCCGGGAGCCGGCCGGCGCCATGCCGAGGGCGGGCGGCCTGAGTTCCGAGGTGTTATCAGGCAGCTGACGGGAGGGGTGCGGTTCAGGCGCCGTCGGCCCGCTCCGCGGCGTTTGTTACGCTCCCCGAGCCTCCCGCGGGGGAAGTCCGGTGAGAATCCGGCGCTGACCCGCAACGGTGTGCGTGGCGACCCCTGGTCGTCGCGTGAGTCCGATCGCCCGTGGGTGGTGCGTACCCGTTGACTGCTCGCCGTGGACTGCGAGAGGGGACCGAGCGGCCGGCACGGTCGTCCGGGCTGTCTCCTCGATCGAGGTTCACCAGGCGGCCCCAGGTGAAGGACCGCCGATCGTGCTCCGACGTCCGAGAACCGGCTCCGGCCGTGGCCAGAGTCCAGGGCGTGATCCGCGCCGGATACCCCAACCCCTTCTGCTGCTCGGGCTGTTGCTCCTGCTCTGCGTCTCCCTCGTGTGCGGCGTCGGTCTCGGCGCGGCCGGAATCGGTGCGGCGGACGTGTTCCGGTTCCTGTGGGCCGGAGTCACCGGCGGGACCGTGCGGGCCGGTGACGCCGCCGCCTACACCATCGTCTGGGAGATCCGGTTGCCGCGGGTCGTCCTCGCGGCCGTCGTCGGGGCCGGGCTCTCCGCTGTCGGCGTGGCCGTACAGGCCATGGTCCGCAACGCGCTCGCCGACCCGTTCGTGCTGGGCATCTCCTCGGGGGCCGCGGTCGGCGCCAACGCCGTCATCCTGCTGGGCGCGTTCGCCGGGCTGGGGGTGTGGGCGCTGTCGGTGTCCGCGTTCGCCTCGGCGCTCGCGGCCATGGTCCTGGTCTACGCGGTGGCCCGCTCGCCGCACGGCCTCACCCCGCTGCGGCTGATCCTGACGGGCACCGCGCTGGCGTACGGCTTCGAAGCCGTCACCACCGTGATGGTCTTCGGCGCGGCCCGGGGCGAGGCGGCCCGCTCGGCGATGATGTGGCTGCTGGGGAGCCTGGGCGGGGCGACCTGGGCGCAGGTGCCGTTGGCCGCCGTCACCGTGGCGGCCGGCTGGGCGTGGCTGCGCCGGCGCGCGGAGTCGCTCAACGCCCTCGCGATGGGGGACGAGACCTCCGCCGCGCTCGGCGTCCAACCGGGCCGACTGCGGCGGGAGTTGTTCCTCGTGACCGCCGCCGTGACGGGAACGGTCGTCGCGGTCAGCGGAGCCATCGGCTTCGTCGGACTGATGGTCCCGCACCTCGTACGGATGCTCGTCGGCGCCGATCACCGCAAGGTCCTCGCCGTCGCGCCGCTCGCCGGAGCGGTGCTGCTGGTGTGGGCGGACGTCCTGTCCCGGCTGCTGCTGGCGCCCGCCGAACTGCCGGTCGGCGTGATCACCGCGGTCGTGGGAGTGCCCGCGTTCCTGCTGCTGATGCGGCGCGGCGGCTACGCGTTCGGGGGGCGTTGATGAGGCTCGACATCGAGGGGCTCTCGGTCGACGCGGGTGCGGTGCGGCTGGTGCACGACATCCGGCTCGCCGCGGGCAGCGGGGCCTTCGTCGGGCTCGTCGGCCCCAATGGCAGTGGAAAATCGACCCTGTTGCGGTGCGTGTACCGGGCGCTGCGACCGGCCGACGGCGTGATCCGGCTCGACGGCGACGACGTGCACGCCATGGAACCGCGCGCCGCCGCACGGAAGTTGGCCGCGCTGCCGCAGGAGTCGTCCGCCGAGTTCGACTTCACCGTCGCCGAAGTGGTCGCCATGGGACGGCTGCCGCACCGGGACCGGACCGCCACCTCCGACCGGGAGATCTGTGCCGGAGCCATGGCACGCACCCGCGTCACCCACCTCGCCGGCCGTGGGTTCCTCGCCCTGTCCGGCGGCGAGAGGCAACGCGTCCTGATCGCCCGCGCACTCGCCCAGCGCCCCCGTGTCCTGGTCCTCGACGAACCCACCAACCACCTCGACATCGCCCATCAGTTGGACGTGCTGTCCGTGGTCCGCGGCAGCGGTCTGACCGTCCTGGCGGCCCTGCACGACCTCAATCTCGCCGCCGCCCACTGCGACCTGCTGTACGTGATCGCGAACGGCCGGATCGTCGCCTCCGGCCCGCCGCACGACGTTCTCCAACCCGCCCTGCTCGCCGAGGTGTTCGGGGTCCGCGCGCATCCGGTACGGCATCCGGAGACCGGCGCCGTCCAGCTCCTGTTCGACCTGCTCCCGCCCACCACGCCCATCGTCTGAAGGACAACGCCCCGCATGCGCAAGCTGTTTGCCGCCGCGCTCTGCCTCGCCGCGACCGCTACCGCCGGTTGCGGCGCCACGGTCGAGCCCTCGCCGCAGAACGCCGTATCCTCCGCCGTCACCCTCACCAACTGCGGTCAGAAGGTGACGTACAAGACGGTCCCCAAGCGGGTCGTCACCAACGACGTCGGCATCACGGAGCTGATGTTCGCCCTCGGCCTGGAGAACCGCATGGCCGGATTCGCGATGCCCGACGACAAGGGCGACCTCACCGACGTCCCCTGGAAGGACGGCTACAAGAAGGTGAAGTGGCTGTCCAAGGACCAACTCACCAAGGAGAACGTCCTCGACGCCCGCGCCGACCTCGTCTTCGCCGGCTGGAACTACGGCTTCCGCGACGACAGCGGCTTCACCCCCGACGCCCTGAAGAAGCTCGGCATCCCTTCGTACATCCTCACGGAGTCCTGCCGCAACGGCCGCACGGACACCTCGCGCGGCATCATGCCGCCCCTGGACGCCCTCTACGCCGACCTCACCAACCTCGGAAGACTCTTCGGCGTCGAGAAGCGCGCGGCCACCCTGATCACCGACTTCAAGAAGCAGATCGCGGCCGTACACAGCAAGGCCCCGGCGAAGAGCCCCAAGGTCTTCCTCTACGACAGCGGCCAGGACTCGCCGTTCACCTCCGGCCGTTACGCCGCCCCCGACCAGATCATCAGCGAGGCAGGCGGCGCCAACGTCATGCACGACGTCGACGACTCCTGGACCACGGTCGGCTGGGAGACCGTCGTGCAGCGAGACCCGGACGTCATCGTCATCTGCGACTACGGCGACGTGAGCGCCGAACAGAAGAAGAAGTTCCTCCTCTCCTACGCCCCCCTGCGCAACGTCTCCGCCGTCAAGCACCGCCGGATCTTCGTCCTCGACTACGTCGACCTCGTCGAGAGCCCCCGCAACCCGTCGGCGATCGCCCGCCTCGGCGCGTATCTGCGGACGGTGGCCGCGGCGAAGGACACCAACTAGGTGGAGTGGAGGGGCTCTTGCGGGTCACGGCGTCTGGCGCAGGGCGGCGGCCATCCACCCCCGGGAAGCCCCCTCGCGCCCTACGGCTGAACCGCGCGCACTTGGTCGTAGCGGCCCAGGAAACGGAACGCGCCGTCCCTGACCTGGTACAGGAAGCCGGTGCTCTCCGGGTCCAGCGCGTGTGTTGTGCCCTGGACGAAGCGGATCGGCTTGGCCACCCCGTCGTACGCGGTGTGGAAGAGGCGTTCGGCGACCTGCGCGGGCTCGATCGTGGTGGTGGTCCCGAGCGCGTCCAGGGCTCGGGCGATCAGACCGACGGCGTCGTACGCCTCGGCGGACCACCGGCCGGGCGGCCCGCCGTAGCGCGCCCGGTAGGCCGCGGTGAACGCCTTCGCGGCCGGGGTGGTCGCCGACTGCGCCTCCGTGTACGGCGCTTCGAAGACCCACCCCTCGGCCGCCCGCCCCGCCGCGGTGAGGAAGTCGGCGCGCATGACGGGCTCGAAGCCGGTCACCGTCCCCGTGAACCGTGCCGTGACCAGGGCCCGGGCACAGGCCGCCGCCCGGCGCGGTGACGTGCCGCCGTAGACGATCGCCTGCGGATGCGTGGCCAGTGCCCGGGAGACGACGGGGCCGAAGTCGCTTGTGGTGGCGGCCACTTGGTGGACGGTGACGGTGCCGCCGCCGGGCGGTGTCTCGACCAGGTTCCGGCTGACGTCGACGGCCGGCTCGCCCGCCGCGCCGTCCTGGATGACCGCCGTGCGCCGGCTGGGGCGGGTCCTGGTCAGGTAGAAGAGGATCGGCAGGGTCCGTGAGCTGTCGGACGCCCTCGTCACGCACAGGGTGCGCAGGGTCGTGGCGGACAGTCCGGCGGCGTCGTCGGCGGCCGACACCAGGACCACCGGCATGGACGCGGCCGAGTAGAGCGGGACGGTGGCGCGGGCACCCGCTGTCGTGCTGGGCCCGATGACCGCGATGATCGACCGTTGGGCGAGTACGCGATGAGCCGCGTCCCGCGCTCGGGTCGCGTCGCCTCCGTCGTCGTAGGAGGAGAGCGCGAGGCGGTAGTCGACGTTCTTGCGGGCGTTGTGGGCGGCGACCGCGAGGAGCGCTCCCTGCATCTGTGCCTTGCTCAGGGCCCTCTGAGTGCCCGTCAGGTCGGCGTGGAGGGCGAGGGTGTGCGTGGGTACGACGTCGTGCGAACCGCTCGCCGCCGGGTGCCCCCGGGTGAGCAGGACGGCCGCACCGGTGCCGGACGCGGCGAGTACTGCGGCCGCCGAGCCGCCGATGGTCAGGATGCGGCGGCGTGAAATGCCATGTGACGTAGGCGTGTTGAACGGTTCGGGCGTGGCTGGTCCTGCCGTGCGAGGCGGCGGGTCGAGGGCGCGGGCCGAGCGCTCGGCGATCAGCCGCAGGACGTCGGGCGGCAGCCATTCGGGCGCCGTGGACGGGGGGTCGTCCGGGTGCTTCTCGTCCGTCAGGGCGGAGTGGACCGCCGCGGCAGTCGGCCGGAGCGCGGGGTCCTTGGCGAGGCAGGTGTCGATCACCGTGCGCAGGGCCGGCGGGAGTTGGGCCAGGCCGGTGGGGTCGTGAGGTTCGTGGACGGTGCGGTACAGGACCGCGGGCGCCTCGCCGGTACCGAACGGGCGTCGGCCCGTCGCCGCGTACGCCAGCACGCAGCCGAGGGAGAACAGGTCGCCGGCCGGGCCGACCTCGCCGCCGCGGGTCCGGGTCTGCTCGGGGGAGAGGTAGCCGGGGGTCCCGATGACCACGTCGGGGGCGGTGAGCGCGGTCGTTCCGGCGCCCTTGGCGATGCCGAAGTCGATGAGCCGGGGACCGTCGGGGACCAGGAGGATGTTGCCCGGTTTGACGTCCCGGTGCACCAGGCCCACCGCGTGCAACTCGCCCAGCGCCTGCGCCAGTTGCGCCCCGAGCGTGACGACCGTGTCCGCGGGAAGCGGTCCGAGGCCGTCCACCGCCTCGGCCAGCGACGGGCCGGGGACGAACGCGGTGGCCAGCCACGGCTCACGCGCCTCCGTGTCCGCGGCCGTCACCGCGACCACCCGGCGGCCGGTGAGCCCGGTGGCCAGCCGCACCTCGCGCCGGAAGCGGGCGCGGAAGGCGGGATCGGCCGCGTACTCGGCACGGATCACCTTCAGGGCGACCGGTGTTCCGTCGGCGGTACGGGCCAGGTAGACCACGCCCATGCCGCCCATGCCAAGCCGGGCGAGCAGTCGGTGCCCGCCCAGGATCTCCGGGTCCTCGGCCCGCAATGCCTGCATCCTGCGGCTCCCGTTGCTGCTCGGGGGCGGACCCCTCGTCGGTCCCGTGGACACTCTCGTCGTCGGGCGGGACGCTTCCGTACGCACCGCCCGACCGCCCGCCCGTCAGGAAGCGGACACTCCCACCGGGCCGTCGTAGACGAAGCGCCCGCCCTTTACCTGATAGTGCTGCACCTGCTGGGTGACGAGCTGGTGGTCGGCGTCGAACGCGTACGTGGTGACCAGCCCCTTGAAGCGGGCCTTGGCCAGCGCGTCGGCGACCTGCGTGCGGCTGGGGCGCTTCTTGGCGCGCCCGGCGAGCGCGGTGAGCCGGTCGGCCAGCAGGCGTGTCACGTCGTACGCCTCGGCGGCCCAGTCGCCCGGCGCGCTGCCGTACCGCTTGCGGTAGGCGGTGGCGAACGGTCGTACGGCCGCGGCGCCCGGGTCGATGTACGGAGCCAGGACCTGCCAGCCCTCGCTCGCCGGGCCCGCCGCCGAGACGAACGCGGGCGTGGCCGACGGAATGTCCAGGAAACGTGGACCCGTGAACTTCCGTGCGGCCAGCGCGCGGGCGAGCGGCGCGGCTCGCTCGGCGGTGCCGGTGTAGTAGAAGCTGTCGACGCCGTGCGCGAGCATGTCGGCGACGACGGTCGACACGTCGGGCGCGAGCGCGGGGACGACCCGGGCGTACAGGGCCACACCACCCGCTCCGGTCGCGCTGTGGACGACGTTGACGGACTCCATGCCGGTGATCCCGCCCGCGCGGTCGACCAGCAGCCCCGGACGGCGGGAGCCCCGCGCGGCGAGCGCGGTGACGGTGGCGAACGCGGAGTACGCGGCCAGCGGAGCGGCCCGGAAATATCTTCGCGGCTTGGCCAGGAGCGCCGACTGCACGGCGGAGACCGAGAGTTCGGACACGGTCACCAACGGCAGCCCGGCGCTCTCGTACACCTCCACGGCACTCTGCGCCGAGGCATAGCCGGTGGGGCCGAGCACGGCGAACACATCGCGGTCGCCGGTCAGTTGGCGGGCCACGGCCTGGGCCCGGGCCGGCTCTCCACGGTCGTCCAGCACCCGCAGGGTGAGCGGGAACGGCTTGTCCTCGCGCGCGTTGATCTGCTCCACGGCCAGCCGCGCGGCTCGCTCCTGTGCCGTCCCCGCGGCCTTCATCGGGCCGCTCAGATCGGCCTGGACACCGATGACCCAGTCGCGACGGGCGGCCGAACTCGCCGGTGTCTTCTCGTCGTTGTCCCGCAGCACCGCCCACAGCGCCGCGCCGCCACCGGCCGCGAGCAGCGCCGTACCGCCCGCCGCGAGGGCCAACACCCGGCGGCGGCCCGGCCGTTGGGATTCGGACTCGCCGGAGACCTCGGTCGGCTCGACACCGGGCAGCGCCAGCATCTCCGCCGACCGGTCGGCGACCATCCGGACCACCGGGTCCGGCAGCCAGCCGATCGAGCCGGCCGGGGCATCCTCCACCAACTCCGTGTCGATCTCGGAGACTTGGGGTCGGTCCGCAGGCTCCTTCGCGAGGCAGCGCTCCAACAGGTCCCGCAGTTCGACGTCCTCGACCCCGTCCAGATCCGGCGTGTCGTGCACGGTCCGGTACAACAGCGCGTCCGCCGGGCCCGTACCGAACGGCAGCCGCCCGGTCGCCGTGTACGCCAGCACACAGCCCAGCGAGAACACATCGCTCGCCGGTCCCACCGGCAACGCCCGCGCCTGCTCCGGGGAGAGGAACCCGGGCGTGCCCACGACCATGTTGTCCGAGGTCAGCTCCGTCTCCTCGGCCGCCGTGGGCCGGGCGATACCGAAGTCGATCAGCCGGGGCCCGTCCAGCGCGAGGAGTACGTTGCCCGGCTTCACGTCCCGGTGCACAAGTCCCGCCTGATGTACGGCGTCCAGCGCCCGCGCCAGCACCTTGCCCAGCACCCGCACCACCCGCGCCGGCAACGGCCCGCACTCCGCCACCGCCTCGGCCAGCGACGGCCCCGGCACGAACGCGGTCGCCAGCCACGGCGCCGGACCCTCCGTGTCCGCACCCAGCACCGGCACCACCCACGGGCTGTCCACCCCATGGGCGGACTGCGCCTCACGCCTGAACCGGGCCCGGAACTCCGTCTGTTGGGCGAACTCCGGCTGGATCACCTTCACCGCGGCGAGATCACCGGCCACGCCGCGCGCCAGGTAGACCACACCCATGCCGCCCGCACCCAGACGCCCCAACAGCCGGTATCCGCCGAGCCGCGACGGATCGTAGGGAAGCAGCCGCTCCATCACGACCCGCCCTTCGTGCCCGACGCGGAAGCGCTCGGCCCGCTGGAATCCGACCCGGCGGTGCCCCCGATCTCCTGCTGCACCCGGAGCAACATCCTCGGAAGCACCTCCGCCACAAGGGAGTTGAGCTCCTCCTGGCTCCGGCCGCGCCCGCCGCACACGGACGTACCGCTCACCACCGAGCCCAGCACAGCCTGTTGCCACCAGTACGGGTACGGGCCGCCGCGCGTGTCACTGACGCACTGTCCCGTCTCCAGCAGCAGATCGTCGCCGCTGGTGTTGCCGCCCTCGCCGCGCGCGAACGACAACGACTGGAGCCCCGTGAGGCGTTCACCCGGCCGCTGGACCTGCTCCGTGCAGTCCAGGTCCTCCTCCAGCATCCTGGCCTGTTCCCAGGACGCGTCCAACGCCGTGCGATGCACGGTGACCGTGGCCGACAGCCGCACGGCCCCCTTCGCGCCGGCCGCGGGCACCTCGAAGTGCCGGGTCAGCGAGGCCAACGCGTCCTCGGGCAATGGGCGCAACCGCCACAGACAGTCGTCACCCAGTACCGCCCACCGCGCCGGGTCGCTCTCGTACGGTGTCGCCGGGACCACCCCGGTACCGAACAACTCCGGCCCCGAGATGACCCGTTCGATCAGACCCTGCGCCTGCGCCGCCGTTCTCGGCTCCTTGCCCGGATCCGTCCCGGGGGCCGCCGACGCCGACGGCTGCGCGTCGGCCGTAGCGCTCCGAGCCGTCCCGGAGGATGTCGTCGGCGGCGACGCGGAACCGCCACCACCCCCGGTGCACCCCAGCGCCATGGCCCCGCAGGTCACCATCACCCCGCTGACACGCAGTGCTCTCGCATACGCCACGACGTCGCCCCCTCTACGGCCTGCCGTGCGGCCACCCCATGCCCATAGCGATGCGCCCGGACACGGGACGGTTCCCCGGCTTCCGCTTCGATCTCCGGCGCCGCACAGGATGCGCACAGCCGAGACGATCGTAGAGCTGATCCCTTCAACTACCCCTGCACATAAGGAAGTTACAAGAACCAGGACGGCGACGGACTCACCTGGACAGCTCCGCGGGCTCGTCCAGCTGCGTCAACTTCCGTGGATTGCGCACCACATAGATGCGGGTGACCCGGCCGCCCTCCACCACGAGGCTCACCGTGGACGGTTCGCCGTCGATCTCGAGCCGGCCCGCCGGCTCGCCGTTGAGCCACACGGGCGTGGTGTCGAACGCGGCCACCAACCGGTGTGCGCGGGCGAGGATCGGCGCCACCGACTCGGCGCCGTGAATCGGGGTGAGCGCGGCGGCGACCACCCCGCCGCCGTCGGTCACCAGCACCACTTCCGGGGCCATCACCTCCATCAGCTCCTGCAACTGCCCGGTCCGCAGGGCGCGCAGGAACCGTTCCACCACGGCCTGTTGCTCCGACCGGCTCACCCGCACCCGCGGCCGCCGGGCCGCCACATGCTCCCGGGCCCGCCGCGCGACCTGCCGCACCGCGGCCGCGGACTTCCCGACGACCTCGGCGATCTCGCCGTACGGCATCTCGAAGACCTCGCGCAGCACGAACACCGCCCGCTCGGTGGGCCCGAGCGTCTCCAGCACCGTCAGCATCGCCATCGAGACGCTCTCCGCGAGCTCGACGTCCTCGGCCACATCAGGACTGGTCAGCAAGGGTTCCGGCAGCCACTCGCCCACGTACTCCTCACGGCGGCGCGACACCGTGCGCAGCCGGTTGAGCGCCTGCCGGGTGACGACCCGGATGAGGTACGACCGCGGGTCCCGGATCTGTGCCCGGTCGACGTCGGCCCACCGCAGCCACGACTCCTGCAACACGTCCTCCGCGTCGGCCGCCGACCCGAGCATCTCGTAGGCGACCGTGAACAGGAGGCTGCGGTGGGCGACGAAGGGGTCTTCGGTCATGCCGTCGACGCTACGTCGGCGCCGGTGTGCTCCGCCCGGAGGGCCAGTGGAATCTCGCACGAGTCCGAGTAGCCCTGCGAGGTGATCCCGTGCGCGGTGTTGCACCTGGCCGCCATGTTGGCGAACCCGATGAACACGGTGAGTTCGACGAGCGCCGCCGGACCGAGCCGCTCCAGCAGGCTCTCCGACAGCTCGTCGGTGACGGTCGGCGGTGTGTTCGTCATGGCCTCCGCGTACGCGAGCACGTCACGCTCCAGCGGTGTGAACACCTCCGACTGCCGCCAGCGCGGTACCTGGCTCGCCTTGGCCAGGTCGAGGTTCTGGTTCAGCGCGTGGAAGTAGTTGACGTCGAGGCACCAGCTACAGCCGACCTGTGCCGCGACAGCCATGTGCGCGAACGTCTTGAGCCCCGCGTCGGCGGCGTCCCACGTGCCCACCTTTGCTGAGAACTCCTGGTTGGCCTGGGCGAGTTGAGGCTGGTTCCACAGCACTTCGACGGGCTCGGGCACGGCCCCGAGCTGCTTGATCATGTTCTCGCGGAGCTCGTAGGGAAGCTCGGCCTTCGGAACGCGGATCGTCACGGTGTCCTCCTTGTATGTGTGCCTGGTCGGTGGTTCGACATGAAGACACCGGCCGGCCCCCGGATGTGACACCGGGGCCGGCCACTCCGGTCGGCTGCCACGCTTGGCCACTTCGCGCGGGGGTACTCGGCCGTCATGATGATCACCGAGAACGAACACGTGGACCTCGCCGCATCCGGCGCCGCCATGGGCCTGGTGGTGGCCTTCGCCGGCGGTCTCGTCATCGTCGCGTTGCTGGTGTGGTCCGTCCGGTTGGGCATCAAGGTGCGCCAGCGGGAACCGGCGCCGCCGCGACCGGACGAGCAGCCCCGGCTGCCGGAATCCGGTGCCGTCCGGGAGGTCCGGGAACAGCGGGAGCCGGACGAGGTACCGCGCACCCCCGACGGCGAGCGGCTCCTCCCGCACAACCTCCGCCACTCCGGAAGCAGGCGCAGTGAGAACCAGGAGCGTCCGCGCTGGGACGAGAGGTCCGGCGACTCCTGATGGCAGGCACCCGGACCACAGCCGGCCAGCAGACCTCGGCAGGCGTCCGGACCGTGCGGGCGGGCCGCCGTAGCCTCGTCGTCCACCGGCCCGACAAGGTGCTGTTCCCCGCCGACGGGAACGGCAAGGGGTACACGAAGGGCGACCTCGTCGCGTACTACCGGTCCGTCGCCCCGTTCATGCTGTCGCACCTGCGCGGACGCCCGTTGATGCTGGAGCGGCACCCGGACGGGATCGACGGCCCCCGGTTCATGCAGAAGAACGTCCCGGCGCACTACCCGGACTGGATCAAACGCGTCGAGGTGTCCAAGGAGGGCGGCACGGTCACGCACCTCGTCTGCGACGACACCGCCACTCTCGTGTACCTCGCCGACCAGGCCTGCCTCACCCCGCACCGCTGGCTGTCCCGGGCGAGCGGGCTCCACCGGCCCGACCGCCTGGTCTTCGACCTCGACCCGTCGGACGGAGGAAATGAAGACAACGGAGGCAACGGAGATGACGGGGACGACTTCGCCGTCGTACGCCAAGCAGCCCTGCTCCTGCGGGAGTTGCTCGACGAACTACGGCTGCCGTCCGCGCCGATGACCACCGGCTCGCGCGGTCTGCACCTGGTCGTGCCCCTCGACGGGCGGCAGGACTTCGACGCGGTACGCGCCTTCGCCAAGGACGTCGCCGACCACCTCGTCGGGGCACACCCCGACCGCCTCACCACGGCCGCACGCAAGAAGGACCGCGGGAATCGCCTTTACCTCGACATACAGCGCAACGGCTACGCGCAGACCGCCGTCGCCCCCTACGCCGTTCGCGCGAAGCCCGGAGCCCCGGTCGCGGTCCCCATCAGCTGGGACCAACTCGACGATCCGGACCTCGACGCCCGTCGCTGGACCATCACCGACGCCGTGGACCAGGCCCGCACCAACCCCTGGGCGGGGCTGCCGAGTCGGGGACGTTCCCTCACCCCGGCCGGGCGGCGACTTGACGAACTGCGCGGGTGAATCACCTGTTCGTCGAACTGAAGATCGATCAGGACGACTGACGGCTCCGGCATTGGGTACGCACCGGTTCATGCGGATGAGTGTGGTGGACGTGGGTTCGAACACGGTTCGGCTCGTGGTGGCGGACGTGGAGGACGGCGTACCCCTGCCCGTACACACGGCCAAGTGGAAACTACGGCTCTCCGAGCGCGTCGGGCAGCCGTACGGGGAGATCCCCGAGGACTCCGTACGCCACCTCGTGAAGTCGGTGTCGGCCGCCGCGGAGACCGCCCGCCTCTGGGGTGCGGCAGGCCCACTCGCCTTTGCCACGGCGGTGGTTCGCGGCGCGCCGAACCGGCGCGACGTGCTCCGCGCGGTGCGCACCGAGACCGGCGTACGGCTGTGCACGCTGCCGGGAGAGGTGGAGGGCGAGCTGACGTTCCTCGGCGCCCGGCGGTGGATGGGCTGGCGCGCCGGGCCGCTGGCGCTCTTCGACATCGGCGGCGGATCCTTCGAAGTCGCCTTCGGGCGCGGCCGGTTGCCCGACTTCGTGGCCTCCCTGCCGCTCGGCGCGGGCCGGCTGACCCGGGACTTCCTCTCCGGCCAGGACCCGCCGCCCGAGCATGCGGTCAAGGCGCTGCGTCGCGAGGTACGGCACCAACTGCGGGACGTGGCCGCACGGATCCGCTGGGAAGGGCCCCGGACCACCGTCGTGACGTCCCGTACCTTTCAGCAGCTCGCCCGGCTCTGCGGCGCCGCTCCCGGACGCCAAGGTCCCTTCGTGGAACGGCGGTTGGCGCGGTCGGAACTGCGCGTGGGCCTCGACCGGCTGGCGGCCCTCGCCGCCTCCGACCGGGCCCTGCTCCCCGGTGTCTCGGCACCGCGGGCCGCGCAGAGCCTGGCCGGAGCCGTGGTCGGGCACACGGTCATGAAGCTCACCGGCATCAAGACCGTCACCGTCTGCCCCTGGGGCATCCGTGAAGGAGTGCTGCTGCGGTACATCGAGGACGGCGGATCGTGGTGGACGGAGATGGCGCGGCGCAGCGACGACGCCGAACCCGCGGGGACGGTCGCCCTGCGCATCGCGCCGGTGCCGGAGCGGGCACCCGTCGGCAGGTAGCGAACGTCAGCCGGCACGCGCCGGCAGGTGGCGAGCGTCCGCGCCGCGCCCCCCTAGGCCGGGCGTGAGAGCTCGGCGACCGCCGTCGAGATCCGCTGCCGCAGCTGCTCGGGCAGCGGTGCTCCGTTGACCGAGTCGACGAGTTCTTCGGCCAGTTGATGGAGCTTGGTGTTCGTGCGCTGGGAGACGTCGACCAGGACGCTCCAGGCGTCCTCGCGGCTGAGACCGAAGGAGGCCATCAGGACTCCGCGGGCCAGGTCGATGACCGGCCGGGTCAGCATCGCGCGCTTGAGCTGCCCGACTTCGACGCGCAGCTCCTCGGCCTCGTCGGACACGCCGTTCTCCTCCATCGGGTCGTGCGTCGTGGGGGAATGGTGATGCCGGGCGTCGACCACCGCGTCGGCGGGCGCGGGCCCTGGCGCGTGGACGAACAGCGACGACGTGTCGGTGAGTGCGAACAGCCTCGCGACCCCGGCGCTGACGGCGCGGACGGCGAGTGTCTTGCCGTCCGACAGGGCGATCCGGCGGAGGGACAGCAGCACGTTGAGCCCGGCACAGTCGCAGAAACCGACTCCGGCCAGGTCGAGGTCCAGCCCGCCGGGCGACCGGGTGAGCGCCAGCCGCAGGGCGCGCCGCACCGCCTGTTCCGTGTCGATGTCGATCTCCCCGGAGACCACGACGACCGTCCGGGTCCCGGCCGGCCGCGTCGCGATCTTCAGAGACGCCGAAGCCGACGGGGGATCCACCGCGGAAACGGGGGACACCGCACAGATCGTCCGGACCCCGCTCCTGGGAGGAGCGCTACGTTCGTGTTCTCGCATGGCAGCCGCTCCCGAGGCATCCGCCCTGTTTTCTGCCCGGTCAAGTCTTGCCCGCCGCATTTAGCGCGTCAAGATATACACGAAATCTGTTTCGTGTCTCGGGATACGTGAAAGGTGGGCCCTATGCTGGGGGCATGGACGGAGTATCCGAGACGCACACAGGATGGACGTTCCTCACCAGCCATGCCCGAGTGCTGGCCGCGATCGCCGAGGACCACCGCACCCGAATCCGTGACATCGCCGTGCGATGCAGGCTCACCGAAAGAGCTGTCCAGAAGATCATTTCCGATCTGGAGCAGGACGGCTATCTCACCCACACACGGGAGGGGCGGACCAACGCCTACCGGATCCAGCCGGGAACCATCCTCCGGCATCCGGCCGAGGCCGGGATGACCGTCGAGGCGCTGCTCTCGACCCTCGCCCAGCATGACGATCGGCGCGAGCACTCGGCCACGGCTCCGGCCGGCGAGCGGGACTCCGAACTCGCGGAGTGACGCGGCGAGTTGCGGCGAGTTATGGCGTGGGGCCGATCGCCGGTGGTCGGCGAACCGACGACGGTACGCCAATCACCGTGGACCACGAGGGCGTTGGATCGCGGGCGTTGAGGGGCTGGAGGCGGTCGGGCCGCGCCCGATTCCCGCCCTTGCCCGATCGGTCACCTCAACTGCCGTGAGGCGACAGGGGTGGCGGCCCGCCGGACCGTACGCCGCCCAGGTCGCGGGTTCCGCGAGGGGCGACGTGCGGCCCAGGATCTTCGCCAGTTCCAATGATTGATCACCTTTCGTCACGTTATGGCGGCTGGGAGTCATCGCCTTCGTACATGTGTTTCAGGGTGCTGCGCGGGGGCAGGCGCAGGGTGAGTGCTTCGGACAGGAGGCACGTCCGTGGGAGCCGGTGTATGCCGGATCGCGGGTGTGTTCCGCCTGCTCAGTGCGTGCCCGCTCCCATGGGGACCGTCCTTCGACAACCCCTTGAGGGAGTTGTGAGCACCGCCATGGACACAGTCACCGTCACCCGGAAGCGTCATCCGCACGACGACGCCCCCCGCACCGCCGCCGCTTTCGCCCGCCTCTCGCACCTGCCCGCCGGACCCGAACGGGTCGCCCTGCGCGACGAACTCGTCCGGGTCTGGCTCCCCATGTCCGAACGCATCGCGGGCCGCTATCGGGGAAAGGGCGAGCCCTACGAGGATCTGCGCCAGGTCGCGGCACTCGGCCTCGTCAAGGCCGTCGACGGCTACGACCCCGACCGAGGCCACGCCTTCGAGAGCTACGCCGTCCCGACCGTCACCGGCGAGATCAAACGCCACTTCCGTGACCACATGTGGGCCCTGCACGTGCCCCGGCGCGTCCAGGAACTCCGCAACAGGGTGCGCGTCGCCCTGCGGGACCTGTCCGCGACGGGTTCGGACCGGCGCCCGAGCGTCGCCGAGATCGCCCAGCACGCGCAGCTGAGCGAGGAGGACGTCCAGGCCGGTCTGGAGGCGCTCGACAGCTTCTCCGCGCTCTCGCTGGACGCCGAGACGCCCGGGGAGGACTCCGGGATGACGCTCGTCGGCCTGCTGGGGGAGTGGGACGCCGGATTCGACCTGGTCGTCGACCGTGAGGCGGTCAAGCCCGCCCTGCGGACACTTCCCGAACGCGAGCGCGTCATCCTCTACCTCCGTTTCTTCCGCGGCATGACCCAGAGCCGCATCGCGGAGCAACTCGGCGTCTCCCAGATGCACGTCTCCCGACTGATCACCAACTCCTGTGCCACGGTGCGCGAACGCGTACTGGCCGACGCCGCCTGACCGCGCCGGGAAGGGGAGGCCGGCCGCCCTGCGGGAGTGATCCCGGGGCGGCCGGTGGCGGGCTCACTGCCGAACCCTCCCGGGAGCGGTTGGGCAGCCTGCCGCCCTCTTCGGACTACCGGGCTGAGGCTGGTTCAAACAACAACCGGCCCATTGGACGGACGCGGCGCACGCAACGGCGGCCGGCCGGCCCGTCGCCGCGCGCCCGCTGTGTCCGCGTGGTCACAGGCCGGTGGGGGAGGGGGTTCCTCGCCGACTTCCAGGTGGCCGTCGTACCCTCAACAACGCGGAACGCAGGGCCTGTTGAGCCATTCCGCTTGCGGTCGGGGCGAGTGCGTACGGGACGTCCCGGCGTACCGGTATGCTCTCGACTGTTGTCTGACGGCAACTATGGTCGCGCGAGACGGTCAGGTGGGGAGGGCAGGGCCATGGTGGTGCCACAGCCGCGGGCCGACGACCTGCTGTCGGTGGGTGGCGAAGGGGTCGGCCCGGAGACCTGGGTGGCCTGGCAGCCCGCCGTCCTGCTGGTCGAGGACGACGCCGGTGACGCGCTGCTGGTGGAGGAACTGGTCGCCGACAGCGCGCTGAAGATACGTCTGCAGTGGGTGCGGTCGATGGCCGAGGCCGCCGAAGTTCTCGCGGTCGACGTGCCGGACTGCGTCCTGCTCGACCTGCACCTGCCGGACGCCCAGGGCCTTGAGGCACTCTCCCGGGTCCGGGCGAGCGCCGAGCGGGCCGCTGTCGTGGTCCTCACCGGCCTCGCCGAGGAGGAGACCGGACTGGCCGCCGTCGCCGCCGGCGCGCAGGACTACCTGGTCAAGGGCCGGGTCGAACCGGGCCTTTTCGGCCGGGCCGTGCGCTACGCGATCCAGCGCAAGCAGGCCGAGCGCGCGGCCGTAGCGCTGCAGGCCAGCCGCATGCAGGCCCAGGAGAACGCCCGCCTGGAACGGGGACTGCTGCCCAGGCCCCTGCTGCGCGGCGAGGGCGTCGAAGCGGTGGCCCGCTACCGTCCCGGGCGCGCACAGGCCCTGCTCGGCGGCGACTTCTACGACATCGTGCAGAGCGTCGACGGCACCGTCCACGCGGTGGTCGGTGACGTGTCCGGGCACGGGCCCGACGAGGCCGCCCTGGGTGTGGCCCTGCGCATCGCCTGGCGCACGCTGGTGCTCAGCGGTGTCACGGGCTCCGAACAGGTGGCCCGGCTGGAGGAACTCCTGGTCGCCGAGCGCGCCCGGAGCGAGGTCTTCGCCACCCTCGTCAGCCTCGCCGCCGCACCCGGCGAACGTACGGCCCGTGTGGTGCGGGCCGGGCACCACGGGCTGCTGATGCGGGACGGCGGCCGGGTGGAGTGGGTGGAGGTGCCCGGTGGTCCGGCGCTGGGCGTGGTCCCCGGCCTCGCGGACTGGCCGGTCGAGGAACTGGCCGTACCGACGGACGCCGCCGTGGTCCTGTTCACCGACGGCCTCTTCGAGGGGCATGTCGGACGCGGCTCGGAGCGCCTCGGGGAGGACGGACTGCTACGGCTCGCACGGGAACGGGCCGCACTGGCACCGGAGCGGTTCGTCGACGAACTCATCGCCCGCGCCGAGGGCCTGGCCGAGGCGCAGGGCGGCCTGGCGGACGACGTCGCCGTGCTGCACCTGCACTGGACATGAAGCGGCAGCTGCCCCGGACATGATTCACCGCGCCGGAAACGAGCAGGTGGGACGAGAGGGTGTCGAAACGAGACGAACGGTGAGGGACATGGCGGGCGGAACAGGGATCGGGCGCCGGTTGACGGTGCAGGGATGGTTCTTCCTGGCGCTGTCTCTCATGGTGCTGCTGGTGGTGGTCGGCACCGCGATCGGCGCCAGCCTGCTGAGCCAGACGGCCCGGGTCACCGACGATCTGCTGCTGCGCGTCCAGCCCTCCCAGACCGAGGCGTACCGGCTGCAGGCCGCCCTGGTCAATCAGGAGACCGGCATCCGCGGCTACGCGATCGCCGCAGACAAGCAGTTCCTCGCCCCCTACTCCAGCGGCCAGCAGGACGAGGCACGCGCGGCCGCGAGACTGCGCGTACTGCTTCGAGACCGTCCCGAACTCCTCGCCGATCTGCGGGCGGTGGAGCAGGGTGCGGCCGCCTGGCGGCGGGACTACGGCGCGCCCCTCGCCGCCGCCGTCACCCCCGGCCGGCCGCACGCCGTCGACCAGGCCACCGTGGACAGCGGCAAGCACGAGTTCGACCACCTGCGCACCCTCTGGGCCAAACAGAACGCCGACCTCGCGAAAGCCGTGAAGGAGGGCCGCGCCCACCTCGCCCACCAGCGGACGGTACGCGACACCGTCCTCAGCGGCATGATCGCCGCCTTCCTGCTGACCGGCGTAGCCCTCGCCGTACTCGTACGACTGCTGGTGACCCGGCCCCTGGAGGCGCTGAGCAAGGCGTCGGAAAAGGTCGCGGCGGGCGACTTCGCGCACCGCATCACCGGCGACGGCCCGGCCGACCTCACCGCGGTCGCCGGAGCCGTCGAGGGCATGCGCAGACGGATCGTGGCCGAACTCGACGCCTCCCGCGGCCAGGAGGAGGTGCTCAGCCGCCAAGCCGTGGAACTGGACGAGCAGGCCGTCGAACTGCGCCGGTCCAACGCCGAGTTGGAGCAGTTCGCGTACGTCGCCTCGCACGATCTGCAGGAGCCGCTGCGCAAGGTCGCCTCGTTCTGTCAGCTGCTGGAGAAACGGTACGGGGACAAGCTCGACGACCGCGGCCTGCAGTACATCGACTTCGCCGTCGACGGTGCCAAACGCATGCAGGTCCTCATCAACGACCTGCTCACCTTCTCCCGCGTCGGGCGCCTCGACGACACCCGGGAGCGGCTCGGCCTCGACCCGGCGCTCGACAAGGCGCTGCGGAACCTCGCGGCGGCCGTCGAGGAGTCGGAGGCGCGGATCGACCGGCCCGAGTCCCTCCCCGAGATCGTCGGCGACCCGACGCTGCTGACGATGCTCTGGCAGAACCTCGTGGGCAACGCCCTGAAGTTCCGCCACCCGGACCGCGCCCCGCACGTGACCGTCACCTGCGACCCCGACCCGGAGAGCCCCGGCATGTGGCGGGTGTGCGTCGCCGACAACGGCATCGGCATCCCCGAGGAGTTCACCGACAAGGTCTTCGTCATCTTCCAGCGGCTGCACAGCCGCGACGCCTACGGCGGCACCGGCATCGGACTCGCCCTGTGCAAGAAGATCGTCGAACACCACGGCGGCCGGATCTGGATCGAATCCCGGGTCGGCGAGGGCACCCGCTTCTGCTTCACGCTCCCGTACGCCGAGGAAACCGCCGAAACCACCGAAACCCCTGAAGCAACCGACGACGAGAAGGCCCTCACATGACCCTCCCCGACGCGACCCCGATCGACGTCCTCCTGGTGGAGGACGATCCGGGCGACGAACTGATGACCCGGGAAGCCTTCGAGGACAACAAGATCGGCAACACCCTGCACGTCGTCCGGGACGGCGAGGAGGCCCTCGACTTCCTCTACAAGCGCGGCGAGCACACCGACGCCCCGCGGCCCGACCTGATCCTCCTCGACCTCAACCTGCCGAAGTACGACGGCCGCCAGGTCCTGGAGAAGATCAAGTCCGACCCCGAGCTGGCGCACATCCCCGTCGTCGTCCTGACCACCTCGTCGGCCGAGGAGGACATCCTGCGCAGCTACAAACTGCACGCCAACGCCTATGTCACCAAGCCGGTCGACCTCGACCAGTTCATCGCCGCGGTCCGGCAGATCGACGACTTCTTCGTGCAGGTCGTCCGGTTGCCCCACCGTTTCGGCTGAGGGGCTAGGGTCTCTGGTACGAGGTGATGAAACGGGCGTCGAGTTGGTGAGGGCCATGGTGTCGGAGGACGACCGTGCCGACGAGATCACCGGGGTGTTCCTGCACAGGCTGCCGGAGGACACCTGGTGGTGGTCGGACGAGATGTTCCGGCTGCTCGGCTACGACCCCGACGCCGTCACGCCCACCGCCAAGCTGCTGCGCGGCCACGTCCACAGCGACGACCAGGCCGGGCTCGACAGCGCCCTGGAACACGGCAGGACCACCGGCCTCCCCTTCAGCTGCTACATCCGCGTGGTCGGCACGCCGGACGAGGAACGCAGCCTCGTCCTCGTCGGCGACGGCCGCACCGGAGACGACGGCGACGTGGTGGTGCTGCGCGGGTTCGCCGTCGACGTGACGAAGTCGGTACGGCAGGAGGCACGGCGAACCGCCGACTCCGACATCGAGCGGGCCCGCGTCTCGCAGGAGGACATCGACCTCGCGCGCGGTGTGCTCATGGGCCTCTACGGCATCGACGCCGACGTCGCGATGCGCGTCCTGCGCCGGCACTCCCAGTACGCCAACGTCAAACTCCGCACGCTGGCCCAGTCCGTGCGCGAGGCCGCGCCCACCGCACCCGGCCGACCGCAGCACGACCTGCACCAGCGGATCTCGGCGGTGCTCTACCCCGACCGCGACTGAGCGGGCGTCCAAGCTCCCGGAGACGGGGCCGCTTGGGGGTGGCAATCTCGGGTAGGCCAACCCCATGAGCGGCGAATCACCACACTGCCGACTTCTCTGAGGTGTCGAACGCGTGGCACCGCACGGGGAGGCGGACCGGAAACCGGCGCAAGCGGACGGCACGGACGCCGTCGCGGGCCGGATCGCCGATGCCGTGGACGGCCTGGCCGAACTGTGGACCACGGCGGCGACCGAGGCGTCCGTACGACTCTCCCCCCATCAACTGCGTGCCCTGCACGCCCTGGAGGACACACCGGGCGCGAACCTGACCATGCTGGCGGACCGGCTCGAGGCCGGGCTGCCCACGGTGAGCAGACTGTGCGACCGGCTGGAGGCGGCCGGGCTGCTGCTCAGGGAGGCCGCGCCGCACAACCGCAGGGAAATACAACTGCGCCTCACCACGCACGGCCGCGACGTGCTCGCCGAGGTGGCCGAACTCAGGTCTCGGGCGCTGACGGAGGTCGTACGCGGCATGGAACCGGACGACCGCGCGGCCCTGGAACAAGGCCTGCGGGCGTTCGTCGCGACGCTGCGGGATCCGCCGGCCGGTGAGGACGGGTGAAGCCGCGCCGCCTCACGGTGTGTCGGTGTCGCGTCCGTTCCAGTCCAGGCAGACCACGGCGGCATCCGCGGTCAGGTCCGTGCTGCCGAAGTGCTCGACCAGGCTCGCCACCACCGAGCGCGCGACCTCCTGCGGAGCCTGCGTCGGCGCCGCGTCGAGAGCCCGGCGCAGGGCTTCCTCGCCGAACGGGGCGCCCTCCGGGGAACGGGCCCCGTGGACGCCGGTGCTCACCGCCACCAGCCGGTCCCCGGGCCGTACGGTGAAGATCTGCTCCTCGTAGGCCGTCTCCTCGAACATGCCGAGGGGGAGCTGGGCCTCCAGTTCGATCTGCCGCACCGTGTCGCCGCGGCGGCGGTAGAGCCGGGGCGAGCCCGCGTCGACGGCGTGGACCGTGCCGGTCGCGAGGTCGAAGCGGAGCAGCAGGGTCGAGGCGTACACCTTGCCGCCGAACTGGGCGTAGACGGCCTGGTCGGCCAGGCGGGCCTGGTCGGAGAGGCTCACGCCGGCCCGGCGGGCGTTGCGCAGGGCGCCCACCGTGACGCTGGTCAGCAGGGAGGCGTCGATGCCGCGGCCCATGCCGTCGGTGACCGTCACGGTCAGCCGGCTGCCGTCGGTGCTCCAGTCGAAGTTGTCGCCGCCCACGGTGTAAGCGGGCTCCAGATGGGCGCCGATCACGAACTCCGGGCGACCGCAGCCGCGCCCCGGAAGCAGCTGCCACTGCATCTCGGCGGCGAGCGTGAGCCGTCGCGTACGGCGGGCCAGGAGGTACAGGTCGGTGTCGCGCTCCGCCGTGGCGATCTCGTGGCCCAGCGCGGTGGCGAACTCGGCGAGCCGGTCCACCCCGGCCTCGTCCGCGCCGGCGGCGGGCAGGCGGGCGGAGAGGATGCCGAGCCGGTCGCCGCGCACCGTGACGGGCACGTGCACGGTGACCGTGCCGTCCTCCGGCGGTTCGACGACGGGCGTCTGCACGGTGAACGTCCGTCCCGCCGGACCGTCGTAGGCGGACAGCGGTTCGCCGGTGCCCGGCAGCGGGGCGACCGGACGCAGCACGCGCAGACCGTAGTCGGCGAGGAGGAGGGTGACGTCCCGGGCTCCGGCCCGGTCACCGAGAATGCGGCGGGCCGTCTCCACCAGAGCGTTGGGCGGGGCCGACCGCAACTCGCTCTCCACAGAGGGGAGCGACTCAGAGGTGCTCACGGTGTTCACCCTTCCGGCTCAGTGTCTTCACACTAGCGTCACGCCGGTGGGTGCGGGGTACGCCGGGCCGCACCTCACCGACCCCGCCAGTCCAGGCACACCACCAAGGCGTCGTCGTCCGGGGTCGGCGTGCCGCGATGGCCGGTCAGCTCGCGCAGAACGGCCCGCGGCACCTCGGCGGCGGGCAGCAGCCTCGTGTGCTGGATCGCCCGCGCCAGCGCCGCGTCCCCGTACGCCTCACCCTTGGGCGAGGCGACGGCGTACACCCCGTCACTGACGAAGAGGAGCCGGTCCCCGGGCTCGATCCGGAAGTCCTGCTCGACGTAGTCGGTCTCCTCGAACATGCCCAGCGGCAACTGCGCGTCGAACGCGATCCGCTCCACCACGCCGTCACGCAGCCGCAGCGTCTGCGGCGATCCGGCGTCCACCACCCGGGCCCGCCCGGTGGTGAGGTCGAAGTCGAACATCAACACGGACATGTGGCTACGGCCCTGATAGTGGGCGTACACGGCCTGGTCCGCGAGGGCCGCCTGGTCGGCGAGGGGGATGCCCGCCCGGCGCGCGTTGCGCAGGGCGTTGACCGCCAGGTTCGTCAGAAGGGATGCCTCTATGCCCTCGCCCATGCCGTTCGAGACGTAGAGGGTGAGGTGGTCGGCCGTCGCGGACCAGTCGAAGTTGTCCCCGTGGATCGCGTACGCGGGCTCCAGCTGCGCGCCCAGGTCGAACTCGGAGCGGGAGCACGAGCGGCCGGGCAGCAGCTGCCACTGCATCTCCGCCGCCAGCGTGAGCCGGTCCTTGCGCCTGGCCCGCAGATACAGGTCCGTGTCGCGCTCGGCGACCAGCACCTCGTGCCCCAACACCTCGGCCAGCTCGGTCAGTTCGGGCAGGCACTCGCGCGCGTGGTCGCCGCCCGGCAGCGTCACCGAGAGCACGCCGAGCCGGTCCCCGCGCACACTGATCGGCAGGTGCACGCGCACACTGCCGTCGCCGAAGTTGCCCTCCACGAACGGCTCCTGGGCACCGAAGGCGCGGCCCGCCGGGGTGTTGTGCACGGAGACCGGCGGCAGGGTGTGCGGCAGCTCGGTCACGGGTTGCAGGACGGTCAGGCCGTAGTCGGCCATCAGCAGGTCCACGGAGTCCGCCGCGTAGTGCCGACCCAGCAACTGCCCGATGACGTCGGGCAGTTCGTGGGGAGCCGCCGTGCGCAGCGCCCGCTCGACAGCCAAGAATCTGTTCACGATCGTAGGTATGCCAATCTCTCACCCGAGGCACGCGCCGCCCGCCCTGCGGTGGGCCGTACGGCCCCGGCGCCGCGTGTCGTCTCGTCCATCCGTGTCCGTTGCGCGTGCCTAGTAGGCTGGGGCCCGTCCCTGTGCCTGCGAGAGTGTGACCGTGACGTCCTTCCACCCCCGCCCCGAACCCGACGAGGTCGCGCGTGTCACCTCTACGGCCGCGGAACTGCTGGAGGTCCTGTGGGGGCGAGCCTCGACGGCGCCCGCGTCCGCCTCACAGCTGCGGGTCCTGTTCATCCTGGAACACCACGAGGGCATCAACCTGCGCACCCTCGCCGACCACCTCGCCTCGACACCCCCGTCGACGAGCCGGCTGTGCGACCGTCTGCAGGCCGCCGGCTTCGTCGACCGCGAGGTGAGTCCCACGGACCGGCGCGAGGTGCGCCTGTACCTCAGCAGTCTGGGGCGGTCCTTCCTGTCGGACCTGCGGACCCGGCGCGAGGAGGCGCTCGGCGCGGTGCTGGAACAGATGCCGGCCGCCGGGCGCAGCGCGCTCCTCACCGGTCTCGAGGCGTTCTGCGCGGTGGCGGCGGCGCAGATACACGACCACGACGACTCCTCCGGCAGCCGCACCGCCTGACCCGGCCGCCCGGTGCACGGAGTGGCCTCCGCCGACCGGGACATCCCAGATCCTTCCCCCTGCTGCGACGACACCCGCTACTTTCTTGCCTCATGGCCATAGTTGTCAAACGGCAAGTGTCTGGGGTGTCCTCGTCCTCAGCCGAGTTCGGCGCCCTTGGCCGCCGCCTCTTCCTCGGAGCGCGCGTCACCGGTGGCGAGCGTGCCGCCCGCGCTCTCCAGGTGCGCCCGCACGAACCACTGGAACTGCTCCAGGTCGCGCAGCTGCCCGATCAGCAGGTCCTCGGTGGCGGGGTCGATGTCGCCCGCCTCCTTGATCCCGGCGCGGAGGTCCTCGATCAACCCGGTGTAGACGAGGTCGAGCGCGCCCAGGTGGGCGATGGCGTCGGCCCGGCCGATGGAGTAGTCGTCCCAGGTGCGCTCGGCGACCAGTGCGCCCGGAGTGCCCGGCGAGACCCCACCGAGTGCGGCGATGCGCTCGGCCACGTCGTCGGCCATCTCGCGCACCCGGTCGACCTGCGGGTCGATCATCTCGTGCACGGCGATGAAGTGCGGCCCGACGACGTTCCAGTGCACGTGCTTCAACGTCAGGTGGAGATCGTTCAGCGAGTGGAGCCGCAGCCGCAGCACACCGATCAGCCGGCCCGCGGCCTCGCGCTGGATACCGGGAACGGTGTACTTCGGGGTCAGGTCCTTGATCTCGCTGGTCATGGTTCACCTCAGGTCATTCGGTAGGGTGTGCGGTTCCTTACCTGGTCACGGGTGCCCCTGTCCGGCGCGGTCAGACATCCCGTCCCTGAGTGATACGTCACGAATGGGCCGAGTGTCCTCCGCCGGGCAGCAGATCCTGGATCTTCGCCTTGAACCCCTGCCTGAGCATGGCCGCGCGATCACTGTCGCCCTTGAGGACGGAGGACGCGGCGGCCTCGATCTGCTCCAGCGTGGAGTGCGGCGGGATCGGCGGTACGGCGGGGTCGGTCACGAAGTCCAGCACGCACGGCCGGTCGGCGGAGAGGGCGCTCTCCCAGGCGCCGGTCACCTCGTCCGGCTTCTCCACCCGGATACCGGTCAGCCCCAGGGACCGGGCGAAGTCGGCGTAGGCGACATCGGGGATCGACTGCGAGGGCAGGAACTGCGGGGCGCCTTCCATGCCCCGCATCTCCCACGTCACCTGATTCAGATCCCGGTTGTTGAGCACGGCGACGACGAGCCGCGGATCCGCCCATTCCTGCCAGTACTTGGCGACGGTGATCAGCTCGGCCATGCCGTTCATCTGCATCGCCCCGTCCCCGACCAGCGCGATGGCCGGCCGGTCACCGTGCGCGAACTTCGCACCGATGGCATACGGCACACCCGCACCCATCGTGGCGAGCGTCCCCGACAGCGAGCCGCGCATCGCACCGCTCAACTTCAGGTGCCGGGCATACCAGTTGGCGGCCGAGCCGGAGTCGGCGGACACGATCACGTCGTCAGGGAGCAGACCGCTGAGCGCGTGCACGACGTACTCAGGGTTGACCGGATCGGCCTCGACGGCGGCCCGCCGCTCCATGACCTCCCACCAACGGGCCACATTGGCCTCGATCTTGACCCGCCACGCCGGATCCTCCAGCTGCTCCAACAAGGGCAGCAGCCGGCGCAGCGTCGCGGCGGCGTCACCGACGAGGTTCACCTCGAAGGGATAGCGCATCCCCACCATGTGCGGATCGATGTCGATCTGCACGCCCCGCGCCTTGCCGAACTTCGGCAGGAACTGCGAGTAGGGGAACGACGACCCGATCACCAGCAGCGAGTCGCACTCGCGCATCATCTCGTACGACGGCTGGGTGCCCAACAGCCCGATGGCGCCGGTGACATAGGGCAGGCCGTCGTCCAACGCGTCCTTGCCGAGCAGGGCCTTGGCGACCCCGGCACCGAGCCGGTCGGCGACCTCCATCACCTCCGCACGGGCACCCCGCGCGCCCTGCCCGATCAAGATGGCCGTCTTTCCACCGGAGTTGAGCACATCGGCGGCCCGCCGCAGATCGTCGTCGTCCGGCACCGCCGTGTAGTGCGGCATACCCGGACTGGACGGCACCATCTTGAAGGCGTGCTCGGGCGGGGTGTAGGGAAGGTCCTGGACGTCGGCCGGGATGATCACGGCGGTCACCGTGCGGCGTGCGACGGCGGTGCGCATCGCCCGGTCGAGGACGTTCGGCAACTGCTCCGGGACGGTGACCATCTCGCAGTAGTCGGAGGCCACGTCCTTGTAGAGGCTCAGCAGATCGACCTCCTGCTGGTAACTGCCGCCCATGGCACTGCGGTTGGTCTGCCCGACGATCGCGACGACGGGGACGTGGTCGAGCTTCGCGTCGTAGAGCCCGTTGAGGAGATGGATGGCGCCGGGCCCGGAGGTGGCGACGCAGACACCGACCCGGCCGGAGAACTTGGCGTACCCGACGGCCTCGAACGCGGCCATCTCCTCGTGCCGGGCCTGGACGAAACGGGGGTTGTCGTCCGCGCGGCCCCAGGCGGCGAGCAGGCCGTTGATGCCGTCGCCCGGGTAGGCGAAGACATGGGCGACGTCCCACTCCCGCAATCGCTGGAGGAGGTGGTCGGAGACCTTGGTGGACATGGGCGGGGTCCTTCCGGTGGGAGTGTCCGTCCGGTACGGGCCTACGGGTACCCCGGAAGTCGACCTCCCTCGCTTCCGTCACCGGGCCATGACATGCCGAGGGCCGGAAGCCTTCGGCCTCCGGCCCGTCTTCCGGCCACTGTTCCGTTCCTTTTCCTCCGGCTCGTCAGTCGTCCCCTCTGACGATGTTGCCCTCGGTGAGTGTCTGCGGAGGCGGCGTCACGCTGTTGTCGTCGACGGGCGGGATGCAGGTGCGTACGGCCTTCCCGCCGCGGCGACGGGCCTTCGCCCAACCGGTCTCGGGCGGCAGCCGCAGGTCTTCCTTCTTGACGGTGCGCGCGGTCACAGCGCTTCAACTTCTCTCTCTGTGGAATGTGCGGTGTGGAATGTGCGGTGTGGAATGTGCGGTCCCTTGAGCCAACCGTTCGGGTCCCCGCCGGGCGCGAACTCAAACGCCGACGGGTGGACTCGGCTCCGGGGCCGTGGCGATCAGCTCCGGGCGAATTCGAGAAGATCGGCATTGAACCGCTCGGCGAACTTGGGCACCATCGCCAGGCCGTGCGGAGCGCCCGGGTAGACCTTGTAGATCGCGTCCTTGACGAGTTTCGACGATTTGTCGCCGGAGGCCACGATGGGAACGATCTGGTCGTCGTCGCCGTGCACGATCAATGTGGGAACGTCGATCTTCTTGAGGTCCTCGGTGAGGTCGGTCTCGGAGAATGCCTTGACGCAGTCGTAAGCGCCCTTGATTCCCACCGTCATGCTCCAGAGCCAGAACTCGTCACGGGTTCCCTGGGTGACGGTCGAGTCGTCGCGGTTGGCGCCGTAGAACGGGGCACTGAGATCTTTGTAGAACTGCGAACGGTCCGCCTCCACGCCGTTGCGGATCTCGTCGAAGACCTCGATCGGCAGCCCTTCCGGGTTGGCGTCCGTCTTTAGCATGAGCGGCGGGATCGCGCCGACCAGGACGGCCTTGGCGACCCGGTCGGAGCCGTGCCGGCCGATGTAGCGGGTGACCTCACCGCCGCCGGTCGAGTGCCCGACCAGGATCACGTCTCGGAGATCCAGGGCCTCGATGACCGACGCGAGATCGTCGGCGTACGTGTCGAGGTTGTTGCCGTCCCAGGGCTGACCGGAACGCCCGCCACCGCGCCGGTCGTGCGCTACGGCCCGGAAGCCGTTGTCGGCCATCAGCTTCAGCTGGGGATCCCACGCGTCGGAGGTCAGCGGCCAGCCGTGGGAGAAGACGACGGGCTGCCCCGATCCCCAGTCCTTGTAGAAGATCTGTGTGCCGTCCGTGCTGGTGGCGAAGGGCATGGTGTGTTCCTCTCGAAATGATCGAAATTCTTGATCGAACTTCTTGAGTACGTCACACGGAGAATCGACGGCAAGGGTCAGCGGCGAGAGGCGACCGGAATGAGCACGTCGTCCACAACACTCTAGGCGAGGCGAGGCAGTTCCGCGTGTCGAGGGAATTCCCGGCCGCTTCCACCGTAACCCGGGGGTGGCGCGAAAAACGTCAGACCGTGGTTCGATCTCTCACGCCCGCGCGATGGCTACCGTTTCGGCCATGCCGGAACTGACAGCACGGAACGTCGGCCCGTCCGGAATCGACATCGCCTACGAACGCTTCGGTGACCCGGAGGCACCGCCGGTCCTCCTGATCATGGGAGCGGGCGCCCAGATGATCAACTGGCCGGAGGGATTCTGCCAGGCACTGGTCGACCGGGGTCTGCACGTGATCCGGTTCGACACCCGCGACGCCGGCCGCTCGACCCACTTCCGCGACGCACCCGTGCCGGACTTCCCGGCGGCCCTGGCCGGCGACCTCTCCACGGCGTCCTACACACTCTCCGACCTGGCAGCCGACACCGTGGGCCTGCTCGACGCGCTCGGCGTCACCGGCGCCCACCTCGTCGGCTCCTCGATGGGCGGGATGATCGCCCAGATGATCGCGATCGAGTACCCGGAGCGGGCCCGCTCGCTCACCTCGATGATGTCCACGACCGGCGAACCCGGCGTCGGGGAGGCCGACTTCTCCGTGTTCGCCGAACTGGGAGCACCACCCCAGGACCGGGAGGCCTTCGTCGAATGGCAGGTACGCGCCCTGCGGCTCGCCGCGTCACCGGGCTTCGCGTTCGACGCGACCTCTGCGGCCGAGCGGGCGGGACGCGTCTTCGACCGGGGCTACGACGTCCTCGGCATCCAGCGCCAGGGCCTCGCGGTGGTGGCCACGGGCGACCGCACCGAACGGCTGCGGTCACTGCGCGTGCCCACCCTGGTGGTGCACGGCGCCGCCGACATCGTCTGCGACGTCAGCGGCGGTCGCGCCACGGCAGCCACCGTACCGGGCGCCGACCTGCTGATCCTGGAGGGAATGGGCCACAGCCTTCCGCAGGAACTCTGGCCCGAACTCGCCGACCGGATCGGCGAGTTCGTCCACCACGCCGAGACGGTGACCGCCTGACCGCCAACCCCGGCCCGGGCGCCATCCCTTCCCCGCGCTTCACATAGCCGGACGCCCGGCGCGACTTTCGTGCTGCGGCTGCCTCAGGACTCGCACGATGGGGGATCCCGTGCGGTCGTCAAGCAGCACGACCCGGTCTCCCGGGAAGAGTCCCTCGCCCTTCCGGACAGGGACGAGACCCACTCCGAGTTCGACGGCCGCGGCACCGCCGAGGGGAATCCCCGGGAAATTCGTTGGACAACTCATCGGCCGGGAACCAGCGTTGACCCAATGCGACAGGAGAAGCTCTGGGACGCCGACGCTGCTCAGCGGTACGACACGCCCGGCACCGGTATGTTCGCGCCCGATACTCTCGGGCCGGCCGTGGACCGCCTCGCTCATCTCGCGGGGGACGGGGCGGCGTTGGAGTTCGCCATCGGGACCGGGCGGGTCGCCGTTCCGCTCGCCGAGCGCGGAGTCCCGGTCACCGGGATCGAGTTGTCGGTGCCGATGGTGGAGCGGCTGCGGACCAAGGCCGACGAAGCGGCGATCCCCGTGATCATCGGGGACATGGCGACCACCGTCGCGCCCGGGACGTACAGCCTCGTCTATCTCGTCTACAACACGATCTCGAACCTGCTCACCCAGGCCGGGCAGGTCGAGTGTTTCCGGAACGCCGCCCGCCATCTCACGCCTGGCGGACGGTTCGTGGTCGAACTGTGGGTGCCCGAGTTGCGCAGACTACCGCCGGGGCAGGCGGCGACCGTGTGGCAGACCGACGCCGACTACATCGCCCTGGACACCTACGACATCCTGCGCCAGCACGTCGTGTCGCACCACTTCCGGTTCGACGAGACCGAGCAGGCGCGGCTGTACCGCAGCCCTCACCGGTACATCTGGCCGGCCGAACTCGATCTCATGGCCCAGTTGGCCGGGTTCGAGTTGGAGAGCAGGCATGAGGACTGGGCCGGCGCCGAGTTCACCGGCGAGTCGCGTTCGCACGTCTCCGTCTACCGAGTTCCGTCGGCGCCGTAGTCGCAACAACTCGGCCGTGCCACACGGTACTTGTGTCCCACCCGCCGGCGATCCGGAGCACTCACGCCTACCCCGCGCCATCCGGAGCGTCCGTCAAAGGGATGCGGGCGGTGATGCGTTTGCCGACGGGTTCGCGCTGTGCCTCGAAGCCGCGCGCCACGGCCCGTACGATCTCCAGGCCGTGCTGCCCCACCCGTTGGGCGTCGGCGGCACGGGCGACCGGCAGCACCGGGTCGGAGTCCCACACCTCCACCTCGACCAGGGCGTCGACGATCCGCAGATCCATCAGCACCGGGCCGGGCGCGTACTTCCGGGCGTTGGTGACCAACTCGCTGACGACCAGCTGCGTGAGATCCATGGCACGGGCCGACACCGGCAGTCCATATTCGGCCTGGGCCCGGGCGAGGAACATCGCGGCCAGCCGGCGGGCCTCGGCGATGCACGAACCGTCCCCGTCCAACGCCACGGTGGACCGCAGGGCCCGGGCCTGCGGCGCTGTGTCGTCGTCCTCCGATGAATCTGGTTCCATCCGGATCGTCTCACCGCCTTCCGCGTGCCCGGCGCATACCCCGTGAAGCAACGCGCACTCCGCCAATCTCTGCCGGCTCCATCGGACAGCTCCACCGGACACAAGCATCAACCGTACGATGCGGGGCAGCACTCCGGATGAAAATCCTGATCCGTAGCGCTCACCGACTTGTGTATGAGGACAGATGGTGGACACCGAACACGCGGGGCAGCCGGGGCGGTTGTCGGTCAGGACCGACGTCGTCGACGGCACCTTGGTCGTGGCTGTTGCCGGAGAGATCGACCAGGAGACGGGCGGCTCACTGAGGAAGGCGCTGGAGCTGCCGGAGGGCGCCGCACCGCGCGTCGTCATCGACCTGCACCACGTCACCTTCATGGACTCCAGCGGCATCAACATTCTCATCGCCGTGCAGACGGCTCTCGCGGAGGCAGGCGGTTGGCTGCGACTGGCCGGGGCCACCCCGCCCGTGCTGCGCATCATCCAACTCGTCGGTATCGACGGATTCATCGGCTGCCACCCGACACTCCAACAGGCCCTGGAAAACTGACCGTTGGGGGGAACCGACCGCCGGAGCGGCCGGGAATCCGTTGGCGGGTTGCCGAAGCACGGTGGTAGACACTCCGCGTGACACAGATCCTGGAGTTCCCCGTCCTGCTGCGGCTGATCGACGAACGGTCGGTCGCGTTCCGGGCCGCGGTCGCCTCCGCGCCGAGCCTCGACGTACAGGTGCCGACCTGCCCGGAGTGGACGCTGCGGGATCTGGTGCAGCACCTGGGCGGGGTGCACCGCAGCTGGGCCGCCATCGTCGCCGCGGGGCCTGCCGACGCCCGCCCCGACGTGTCCGTCCCGGAAGCGCCTCGGGAGCGTACGGCCCTGCTGGCCTGGTCGGCCGAGTCCACGGACCAACTGCTGCGCGCACTGCGCGAGTTCGGCCCGGAGCGCGGCTGCTGGACATGGTGGGGCGGGTCGCGGTCGCCGCAGACCTCCGGTGCCGTGGCCCGGCACCAGGTCCAGGAGGCGATGGTGCACACCTACGACGCGCAGCTCACCCTGGGTGCCCCGCAGTCGCTGCCGGACGAGGCGGCGCTCGACGGTGTCGACGAGTTCCTGTCCACCTGCTGCGCCGGGACGGACCCCTGGCCGCACGAGCCCGCTGCCGTCGAATACCACGCCACCGAGGGCCGTTCCTGGCGCCTCTCACTCTCCGCCGACGGCGCCCGGGTCACCGAACTCCCCGCGCCCGCCGCTGATTCCGGCGAGGCCCCGGACCCGGTCGGCGCCACCCTCCGGGGCACGGCCGGGGAGCTGGTCCTGGCCCTGTACGCCCGCATCCCGGTGAACTCCCTGAAGGTGGACGGCGACCCACGTCTCTTCGACCTGCTCCTGGCCTGGGACCCGAGCGCTTAGGACGCCACGAGGAGGGCTGAGGCCCAGCGCGAGCAGTTCCCAGGCGAAGGTCCAGGTGACCTCGATCCTCGACACGCTGACCGACGGCCTGCGCGGGCATGTCGACCGGTGACGTGGGTGCGGGGCTTGTTCACCGATCGTAAGGATCGGTGAACAAGCCCCGCACTATTGCTGGTTGCTAGCTGCGACGGCCCGCCGGACCGTGGCTGACCGAGTCCTGATCTCCTGCGCCGGAGGCCGGTCCGGAGGTGTCGGAACCGATGCCCGCCAGCTCCGGGGTGCGGTCGGCGTGGCCCGGCCACCAGGCGGCGTGGCCGATCAGGGCGGTGAGGCTCGGCGTGAAGAACATCGCCATCACGAAGGCGGCCACGGCGATGCCGAAGGAGACGGCGAAACCCATCTCCGTGAGCAGCGCGTTGCCGGCCAGCATCATCGTGGCGAAGGTCGCCGCGAGGATGAAACCGGCCGCGGCCACGGTCGGTCCCGCGTGCCGTAGCGCCATGCTCGCCGCCTCGCGCGGATCGCGGCCCTCGCGGGCCTCCTCGCGGAGCCGGGCGATCATGAGGATGTTGTAGTCCGTGCCGATGGCGACCACGAAGAGATACATGATCACCGGGAGCATGAACATCAGCCCCGGGTGTCCCTGCGCGTCCTGGAAGATCCAGACGGTCGCGCCGAGGGTGGCGCCGAAGCCGAGACCCACCGAGGCGATGAGGTACCACGGTGCGACCACACTGCGCAGGAGCAGTCCCAGGATCAGCATGATCAGCAGGGCGGCGACGGGGAACACGGTGCGGTAGTCGTGGTTGACCGCGCTGTTGATGTCCTTGTAGATCGAGGACATGCCGCCGACCAGCGCCTCGGTGTCGTCGGGCGCGGAGGAGTGCGCGACCTCCCGCACCCGGCCCACGGCGTCGATCGCCTTCTCCGTGGACGCCTCATACTTCAGTGTGACGGTGAAGTCCGCCGTCGTACCGGCCTGGTTGACCTGGCTCATACGGGCGCTCGCGACCCCGTCGACGGCCCCGAGCTTCTCCGCGTAGGCGGCGAAGCCGGTCTTGTCGAGCGGCCGGCCGTCGGTGCTGGAGAGGTAGACGTCGGTCGGTGCGGCGGCGCCCGCCGAGTACGCCTTCTGCATCTCGTCCTGGCCGACCATCGACTCCTTGGTCTTGGGCATGGAACCCGAGGCCAGGTCGAAGGTCGCCTTGTAGCCGAGCGTGCCCAGCGACAGGGCGACGAGGACGAGACCGGAGAGCGCGGCGGTCAGCGCGGGCCGGCGCTGCACACCGCGTCCGAGAGCCGCGAACCGGGCGTTCTGCGGCTCCTGTTGCCAGGACTTGGACGGCCAGAAGACCTTCGGCCCGATCAGCGACACCACGGCCGGGATCAGCGTCAGGCCCGCGATCAGGGTGACGGTGACCGAGATGGCCAGCGCCGGGCCCATCTGCTTGAGGAAGCCCAGCGTGGACAGCACCAGCGCGAGGAACGCGATGATGACCGCGCCGGCGGCCGAGGCGATGGCCTCACCGACCCGGGCGACCGCGTTGACCATGGCCTGCTTCGGCTCGTCACCCGCCCGCAGACGTTCCCGGTAACGGAACATCAGGAACAGGAAGTAGTCCGTGCCCACGCCGAACAGCACGACGATCAGGATCGACGAGACGGAACTGTTGGCCTGCAGGCCGAACAGCTTGGTGGCGTACGCGATCAGCCCGTTGGCGATGGACGCCACCACTCCGATCAGGACCAGGGGGAGGAAGGCGAGGATCGGCGCGCGGAAGATGATCAGCAGGGTCACCAGGATGATGAGGAAGGTCCCGATGCCGATCAGCGCCTCGCCGCGCTTCGAGGAGTCCTGCTGGTCGAGGGCCTGGGCGGCGGAACCGCCGAGCTTGACGTCGAGGTCCGTGCCCTTGGCGAGCTGCTTGACGTCGTCGCGCAACACCTTCGCGGCATCCGCCTGAACCGGCTGACCGGCGTTCTTGCTGTCCATCTGGACCAGGGTCATGGTGTACCTGCCGTCCTTGGACGGCTGGCCGGGGACCACCTTCTGCACCTGGTCGATGTGCTTCTCGCCCAGTTCGGTCGTGATGCGGGCGACATCCTGTTTGTCGGCGGCGGTGAGCTTGCCGCCGTCGGTGCGCTGGTACAGCGCGATCGCGGACGGGGTGAAGGCGCTGGGGAACGCCTTCACCTGGAGATCCGCCGCTTTGATGGACTCGTAGCTCTTGGGCAGGAAACTGCTCTCGTCACTGTTGGAGGGCAGGCCGGGCGCGGTGGCGACGATCGCCACCGCCGCGATCAGCCAGGCCACTATCGTCCAGACGGGGTGTCTGACGACTCCAGTGCCAATACGTCGAAACATGCGGGAGGTCCTCCTGGGAAGGAAGATCACCGCAGCCCGGGGAGCGGACCCCGGCATGGGCGACCCCGACCGGTCCTCACCCGTGGGGCCGGTCGAACGGTTGTCTGTCTTCTTGTCCTATCGGTGACGCGTGAAGATTCATAACACACGCATCGCTGCGGCACAGGTCCGCACGAACGGGTGGTTGTCTGTGACCCGTCCTTCTCCACCACGTTGTGCCGCGGGGCGGCACGCTCGCCGCTTCCGGAGACCGCCGGTCCGGCGGGTGCGAGGAGAGGAAATCATGGGAGCAACGAAGTGGTCCACGGCTTTTGGAGCCGCGGGGCTGGTCCTCGTGGCCGTCACGACGTCCGCCGGGACGCCGGCGGCCGCGCAGAGCCAGGCACCGCACGCACACCTGGTCGCGCGCGTCGTCCTCACGAACGCGGACAACGGCCGCACGGTGCCCGCGAGTTCCGGTGGCGATGTCGAGATCCGGCTCACCCACTCCCGCGAGCGCGGATTCACCTACACCTGGACCGCTCCGGAGTCCGGCAACTCGGCGGTGCTCGGGCATGCTTCCGACGCCACGTACCCGTCCGGTGACGCCACGGCCGTCTTCCACGCGGCGGCCGCCGGCGCCGCCACCGTCACCGCGCAACGCCGTTGCGTCCCCGACCCCGGCAGCCTCTGCCCCCTTCTCGTCGAGACCTGGAAGGTGACGATCGAGGTGAAGTGACCGGCTGCCGGTCGCTCGGGCCCCCGGCGTCGGTAGGGTGCTTCCGGAGGTGGTCAAGTGGCTGACGCCGCACGGGAGTTGAGTGAGTCGCCGGAATCCACGACCGTGGTGGTGATCGGCGCCGGCCCGGCCGGGCTGACCGTCGCGAACCTGTTGCGGCGCAACGGGATCGACTGTGTCGTCCTGGAACGGCAGACCCGCGAGTATGTGGCACAGCGCCAGCGGGCCGGCATCGTCGAGACCCGCGCCGTCCGGATGTTCGACTCCTGGGGGCTGGCCGACCGCGTCCTGGGCGGCATCCCGCACGACGGCATCCTGGAGCTCCGGGTCGACGGCGAAACCCATCTGGTGAACGACTACGACGGCTCCGAGGGCCCCACGGCCCGCCTCTGCCCCCAGCAGATGCTGGTCCAGAAGCTCACCGCCGCGTACCTGGAGGACGGCGGCGACCTGCGCTTCGAGGCCGCCGACGTCTCCCCGCACGACCTGACCGGCGATCGTCCCACCGTCCGCTACCGCACCGCGGACGGGAGCCTCCGTACGATCACCTGCTCCTTCGTCGCGGGCTGCGACGGCGACCACGGCATCAGCCGCAGCGCCGTCCCCGACGGGGTCCTCACGCCATACGCCTTCGATCACGGGATCGGCTGGCTGACGGTCCTGGCCGACGCGCCGCCGCCGGCCCACCCGCTCCTGGCCGTCAGCCCGCAGGGCTTCGCCGCCCACTTCCCGCGCGGCCCGTACACCAGCCGCTACTACCTCCAGTGCCCGCCCGACGACCACCCCGACGCCTGGTCCGACGCCCGCGTCTGGGACGCGCTGCGCACCCGGCTCGGCGACCCGGACCTCGTCTCCGGCCCGATCACCGACCGCGAGATCTTCCGGCTCCGCAGCCTGGTCCACGACCCGATGCAGTACGGCCGTCTCTTCCTCGTCGGCGACGCCGCGCACATCGTCTCGCCGATGGGCGGCAAGGGGATGAACCTCGCTCTCTACGACGCCGATCTCTTCGCCCGAGCCGTACGGGACGCCGTCCACGACCACGACGACACCGCCCTGCGCACCTACTCGGAGCGGTGCCTGCGCCGCGTCTGGAGCGACCAGGAGTTCTCGCACTGGATGACCCGCATGCTCCACGACGCGGGTGACGCCACCAACTCCGGTCCCTTTCACCGGAGTCTGGCCCGCGCACGGCTCGACCGGCTCTTCACATCACCCGGCGCGGCCGGCGCCTTCTCCGAACTCATGACGGGGATGGACTTCGGAGAGGACGCCGGGCCGCAACCGCGTTGACATGTCAGGCCGTTGAGCCGCCCACGGTCAGGTGCCGGGCGAAGAAGCGGACCGCGCTGTCCGCCTCGAACCTGGGCAGCTCCTTGTGTGAGCCCGAGTTGACGTGCAGCGACTTCTCCTTCGAGGCGAAGGCGTCGAACAGCGCGAGACCGGACGGGCGGGGGATGTGCTCGTCGTCCCACTGGAGCGCGAACTCGATCGGGACGGTGATGCGCCGCGCCGTCTCGGCGAGGGTCTCGTCGTACCAGAAGAGGCCCAACACCGCGGCGGCGATGCGGGGTTCGGCGGCCGTCAGCGGTACCCCGATCGCGGTGCCCATGTTGAGGCCGTAGTAGCCGACGGGTCCTTCGGTGCCGATCTCCGGGAGTTCCTGGAGGGCGTCCAGGGTCGCCAGCCACTCCGGTACGGCGCGTTCGGCGAGGTGCGCGTTGTAGCGGACGACGATCTCGCCGACCGGTTCGCCCGCCGCCATCTTCCGTTGCATCAAGGCGATTTCGCGCTCGTCGTGCGGTGTGCGCGGTCGGTCGCCGTGGCCGGGTGCGTCGATGGTGGCGACGTGGAAGCCGGCGCCGTTCACGAGGCGCTCCGCACGGCCCGCCATGGCCGGTGCCTTGCAGTGGTTGCCGCCGCCGTGGCCCATCAGGACCAGGGGAGCGCGTTCGGAGGCGGAGGCAGCGGGGGACCAGAGCGCGCCGGTGACTTCGCCGACGGTGAAGTCCCGGACGAGGACACCGTTCGACGATGTCTCAGCGGTGAAGTGCACTGAATATTGGGAGAGTTCCATGGTGTTGCCTTTCGGGATCGCCTTGGTGTGAGGCGCTCCCGGCGACACCTATGCCGCTGGCCCAACCGTGGAAAAGAGGGGGAGCACCCACCTGGATACTGCGTTCATGGGTCTCACCTCCTCATGCGGTGTCACGGCCAACGGCAAGTTAGCAGCCCGGTCGTCGTCGCGGCCAACGCTTTTCCGTCTCGACACCGCTGCATGCGCGTACATCTAATGTTCTTGACATCTTCCAGGGCCGACGACCAAGGTTGAGGCGATCGTTCCCGGACGGGTGGAGGCCCTGATGCGCGTACGCGACGCCGCACCCCGCGGTGCCGTCCCGGGCGCTCGGCTGATCATCCGGCGGCATGTCGACTACTGCCGTACCGCCTCCGCCGTCTGTCCTTCCGCACGGCCCTGACCCATGTCGGCCCTCGGGCCGGCTGTCTCGACGTGTTCTCGGAAGGAACCCCCATGTCCGGCCCCGCTCTGCGGCTCGCCCTCGAAATCGACGGCGACGGCGCCCATCCCGCGGCCTGGCGCCGCGCCGCCCACTCGCCCGACCACCTGCTGAGCCCGCGCCGGGTGGCCCGCGTCGCCGCCGCCGCGGAGAACGCCGGGTTCACCCTGCTCACCCTGGACGACGGCGCACTCCCGCCCGGCGCCGGCCCCGACCCGGTCGGCCGGATCGGCGCGGTGGAGCGGGCCGCGTTCATCGCCGCGTCGACGAGCGTCGTCGGCGTCGCGCCGGCCGTGCCGCTCACGTACGCCGAACCCTTCCATGTCTCAAGCCAGTTGGCGTCCCTGGACCACATCTCGGTCGGGCGCGCCGGGTGGGTGGTGAGCGAGGAGGTGCGGCCCGAGGCGGCCGCCGTCTGGGGGCGCCCGCTCGTCGACGGGGCCGAGGCCCGCGCCCGTGAGTCCCGTGACGGCGTCGAGGTCGTCCGCGCCCTGTGGGACTCCTGGGAGGACGACGCCGTCATCCGCTCCGTCGCCACCAGCCGCTATCTCGACCGCGACCGCCTGCACTACGTGGACTTCACCGGCGACACCTACACCGTGAAGGGCCCGGCGATCGTGCCGCGTCCACCGCAGGGGCAACTCGTCGTGCTCGGCCACCCCGACCGCGTGCCCGGCGACCGACTCGACGTCGCCCTCATCGACGGCCGCGACCTCGCCGCCGTCAGCGCCAGCGCGTCCGCCGCCGGAACACCGCGCACCTTCGCCGAGGTCGAGGTCGCCCTCGACACCGCCGACGCCACGGCCGAGGAACGCGTCGCCGACCTTGAGCGGCATGGACCCTGGAGCGACCGAGGACGGCTGCGCCACATCGGCTCCGCCGCCGGACTCGCCGCGCTGCTGGGGGAGTTGAGGGGGGTGGTGGACGGAGTGCGCCTGCACCCGCTGGTGTTGGACGAGGACCTCCCGGAACTGTCCCGGCTGGTCCTGCCCCATCTCTTCGAACGACGTGACGCCGTACGCCCATTGCCCGGCGCTTCGCTGCGCAGCCACCTGGGCCTCGACCGGCCCGCCAACCGCAACGCCGCCGCGGCCGCCCAGGAGGATGTCCGATGACCCGCACCGACCCCCTCGACGTCCCCCGCCCGGACGCCCAACTCCACCTCGGCGTCTTCTTCCAGGGCGTCAACCACTGGACCGTGTGGTCGGACCCGGCCAGCGGTTCGCAGATCGACCCCGCCAACTTCCGGCACGTCGCCCAGACCGCCGAACGGGGCCTGTTCGACGCGTTCTTCCTGGGGGAGGGGCTGCGGCTGCGCGAGGTCGACGGTCAGATCCACGACCTCGACGTCGCCGGACGGCCGGACGCCATCACCCAACTCGCCGCGCTGGCCGCCGTGACGGACCGCATCGGTCTGGTCAGCACGTCCAACACCACCTTCAACGAACCCTCCGACCTCGCCCGCCGCCTGTCCGGCCTCGACCTGCTCTCCGAGGGCCGCGCCGGCTGGAACGTGGTGACCACCGACAACGCCTGGACCGGCGCCAACTTCCGCCGCGGCGGCTACCTCGACCACGCCGACCGCTACCGGCGCGCCGAGGAGTTCCTCACCGTCGCCCGCGCGATCTGGGACAGCTGGGAGGACGCGGCCGTGTCCGGCGCGGCCGGCGCCCCGCACTGGGCGGCACCCGGCGCCGTACGCCAAGTCCGCCACCAGGGAGCGCAGTTCGACGTCGACCTCGCGCCCACCCTGCCGCGCAGCGGCCAAGGACACCCGGTGATCTTCCAGGCCGGGGACTCCGGCGAGGGGCGGGACTTCGCGGCCCGCAACGCCGACGTCATCTTCTCCGCGCACGGCAACGACTTCGACGACGCGCTCGCCTTCGCCGACGACCTGCGGCGCCGGCTGCGGGCCGTCGGCCGCCCCGAGGACGACCTGCGCATCCTCCCGGGCACCGAGATCATCATCGGCACCACGGAGGCGGAGGCACTGGAGAAGAAGCGCTGGATCCGCCTCCAACAGGTCACCCCGGCAACCGCGTTGGGCATCGCCGGACTCCTGTGGGGCCTCGACCTCGCCGGCCGCGACGCCGACGGGCCGCTGCCCAAGGAGGACCCGGTCGTCGCCGAGAACGACGGTTCCTTCGGCGCGCGGCGGATCGCCGATCCCCGTCAAGTGGTCGCCGAATGGCGGGAGAAGGCCGACGCCAACCGGTGGTCGCTGCGCGAGACCGTCATCGCACTCGGCCCCCAGCGCGGCCACGTCGGCACCCCGGCGGGACTGGCCGACAAGTTCGCCCACTTCGTCCGGCACGGCGCCGTCGACGGCTTCAACGTCACCCCGTACCTGATCCCCGACGGCCTCGACGACATCGTCGACCTGCTCGTCCCCGCACTGCAGGAACGCGGCGTCTACCGCACCGGCTACACCGGTACGACCCTCCGCGAACACCTCGCCCTGCGCGAACCCCTCACCCACCGCACCACGAAGGACCGACACCGGGCGGGCTGACCCGCCGACACCGCGGACGCGGTGCCCACCGTCCCCCTGTGCACGGTGGCCACCGCGCGGCCGGACCGCGCTGACATGGCCGCATCCGGCATGTTCGTGTGCGGTCGGCACAAACGATGGTGTGAGGGGCACATGGAGGCAATCAATTCGAAGCCGGTCCAACTGGTGCCGGCCGAGGTGTGCGCGGTCACCGCGCGTCAAGCAGGCGCAGGCCCAGGGGAGTTGCCGAGTGCCGTACGAACTGGCCGTCCCGGTGACTGACGATCAGACCTCCGTCGCGCAGCACGCCGAGCTGGTAACTGGCGCTGGGCAGCGCGATGTTGGCCGCCGTGGCCACCTCGGACGTCGTACGCGCTCCATGACCGGCGAGATCCGCCAGGACGACCGTCCTGGTCCGGCCCAGCAGCCGCTCCAGCCCGTCCTTGCTCGCCCGCACGATCTCCAGGGGCTGCTTGGCGACCGGATAGACGAGCACCGGCCCCAGCGTGGGATCCGCGAGCGCGGTGGGCCTGCGCCAGCAGAAGTACGACGGGACGAGCAGCAGACCGCGCCCCTCCAGGTGGAGTTCGCGGTCGACGGGATATTCCACATCGAGGACGGGAGCGTGCCAACGGGCGTGCGGGCGCAGCGTGTTGAGCAGAGCGGAGGTGCCGCCGTCCAGGAGCGCGCGGGAACGCAGCTCGACATCGTCGCCGACCGCTGTCTGGATGCGCGGCCAGTACGGTTCGAGCAGTGTCCTGCACGACAGTTCCAGGGCTCGCGTCAACGTCCCCAGGGCTTTGGCGCCCGGTCTGTCGAGGGTGGACACCCAGGACGGCAGCGGACGTGACTCGGCGAGCCGGCCCAGCTCACGGCTCAGCCGGGTGCGGGAGGTGGACCGCACCTCGTCGAGGGCGACGGCCAGACCGCCGCCCGTGACCGACGGCGTGAGGAAGTCGGGGATGTAGCCCACGGGCGGAATCAGCGTCTGCAAGGGCAACAGGGCCCGCCGGGCCCGCGGATCCTTCGCCAGCCCCTCGCGCACCGACCGGCGCCAGTGCCCGAACTCGAGCGCCCCCTGCCGCGCGTCCAACCGGCAGACACCACACACGAGTTCCCAGAGAGCGTGGGGCTGGCGGGCCACCCGGATGTTCTGCAGGTCCTGCGAGGTGAAGTGGATACGGAGCATGCGGCCTCTTTCCTGCGCGTCGTCCGTGCGCGGTGTCGGTGGTGGGGGCACGGCCGCGCGAAGACCGGCGCGCCATTAAGGGGGACGACTGAGGGGTGCGCATGGTTGTCGATGGGGGAGACGGATGGCCGTACCGCGTCCCGGCGAGCCAACGGGTTCGACGAGCCCGGCTGCGGCCCGGAGGTGTCCTGGGCGCAGCCGGGGCGACGATCAGACCGCTCCTCCCCGCTCACGGGGTGTCTTCTGCCCGGCCTCGACGGACACCGGCAGCCGGTTCTCCGCCGGCGGCAGCGGGCAGGTGGCGAGGTCGGTGTAGGCGCACGGCAGGTTCGTCGCACGGTTGAAGTCCAGGACGACCGTGCCGTCGGCGGTCGGCGGGGCGAGCGCGAGGGCCCGGTTCGCGGCGTACGTGGTCACCCCGGAGGTGGCGTCGGTGAAGAGCAGCAGCAGCGCGCCCGGCCCGCGTCCGGGGAACGCGGTCAGGGCCAACGACTGCCCGTCCAGCTCGAACTCGACCCGGCCCGGCGCGTCGTAGACATGCTCCAGCCCCTCGACCGCCGCGCCCACGGTCGTCGGACGCGGCGTCTCGAAGGCCGTGTAACGCCCCCGGACCACCCAGCGGGGATCCGGCGCGTAGGCAGGCGTACCGGCGAAGGCGGTGCGCAGCGGCGCGTCCGGGTGCCGGGGCCGCACGATGTCGTTCCCGCCACGCCTGGCCACCTCGATCACGGCATCGCCCCAGACCGCGTCGACCCCGCCCCGCTCGGGCAGCACACCGAAGCGGTGCTCACCGCGCACCGGCGTGCCGTCCACGACGAGTTCGTCGCCGTCGTCGAGGGCTACGGCGACCCCGGCGTCGTCGGTCCACCAGGCGCCCGGCGCGTCCGGGAACCGCTGCGGCCGCTCGTCGAGCCAGTGCAGCCCGGTGATCGCCAGGAACCCGTGCGGAGCGGCGAGCCGTTCCTCCTGCCCGCGATACCACTCCAGCCAGTCCTGGGTGAAGGCCTGGAGATCCGTCGTCGTTAGGTCAACGGTCATGGTCGTCGCTCCTTCGTCACGCGAGGCCCGGCCTCGAAGCGGGCTGCTACCAGTGCCAACCCCGGCCGCCCGGCGGGGGATTCCGGTCCGCGTGTGACAGCTTCTTGTCAGGACTGTGCAGGCCTTCCCCGGCCGGGACCCTGACCAGGGCCGTGGCCGGGTATGTCGGTCGCCTCGTCTACGCGGCCTGGTCCGGTCCGTGCAGCAGAGCCGATCCCAGGGGCGTGATGGTGTGGACGACCTTGGGTCCGCGGCGGTGACTGATGATCAGGCCCGCGTTCCGAAGTGCCGCGGTGTGCTGGCTCGCCGCGGGGGCGGAGACACCGGCGGCGCGGGCCAGTTCGCCGGTCGTGGCCCCGCCGGCGGTGACCCGCAGGATCAGGGCCCGGGTGCGGCCCAACAGGGCGGTGAGCGGTGCGGTCGAGGAGAACAGGCCGGGGGAGTCCAGGGTTTCCCGGTGCGGGGAGTAGACCAGCACCTGAGGCAGGGTCGGGTCGCCCTGGGCGACGGGCGCGCCCCAGCAGAAGTAGGACGGCACCAGCAGCAGTCCCCGCCCGCCCAGCCACAGGTCGCGGTCCTCGACCGGATACGTCACGTACAGGACGGGCGGAATCCATCGCATGTGCGGCCCGAGGTTGGCCAGCAGGCCGTCGGGGCCGCCGTGCAGCATGGTCTGGCCCAGGGTCGCGCGCTCCGCGTCCAGGCAGGTGCGGGAGTAGTCGTGATAGGGCGCGATGGCGGTGTAGTAGTACTGGCGCAGGCCTTCCGCCACGACCTCGCGCATCCCGCGTTCGGCGAGGCGCGGTGCCCACGCCGGGGCGGCCGCCTGCGCGGCGAAGCGTCGGACCTCTTCCTGTATTCGCGCGGGTGATGTTTCGACGATTGCTTCAATTCCCGCGGACAGTCCGACTTGTGCTTCGGAGGGATTCAAGAAGTCGGGGTAGTAGGTGCTCGGGAAAAGGGGCAGCAGAAGTTCTGTGACCACTCGGTCGAGGTTTTTGTCGATCAGTCGCCTGTGCGCGTCGCGGAACCAACTGGCGTACGCCCAGCGCCCTTCCGGCGCCTGGAGACGGTGCAGGCTGAGTGCGATGTCCCACAGTGGATCGGGCACAGTGGCCATCCTGGTGCGGACTAGATCGGCATCCGTGAAATGAATGCGGAGCGCGGTATTCACCCCCCTGGTGCTTAGTGACACTTCACCGAGTCACTGTTAAGGCACCGCTTAAAAGTGTAGCCCGGCGTGTGTGCCGCTGACAGCTTTGTCTCAGCCGTATTAAACGGAATGTTGAACAGGGGGAAGAAGGATGTCTTTCAGGACGCAAGTGGCGGCAAGCGTCACGGCCGCGTTCATCGTCGCGGGACTCCACGTCAACGGCACCGGGCCGGACGCGACCGGCTGGGCCTCCACCACGGTGCCCACCGCACCGAACGCCGCGGTGTCGTGCGGGCGTTACAGCGGTGAGGCGCTCACCCGCAGGGGAGACACGGGGGCCCGGGTGCGCGAGGTGCAGTGTCTTCTGGCGCTGCGGGGCTGGGTCGGGGCGGGCACGGACGCCCGCTACGGGGACCAGGTCTACCTGGGCGTACGCGCGTTCCAGTCCTGGGACGACCTCCGGGGCTGCGCCGCCCCCCTCACCCCTGACGGAATCGTCGGCCCACGTACCTGGGGCGCGCTGCGTTCCGCCGACGGGTGCCCGACTCCCTGACGTACGGCAGCCGGAGGGTGCGGGGCCGGGCACGGTCGCGGTCAGCCGACTTCGGCGAGCTTCCCGGTGGCGACGTCGAAGACGAAACCCCTGATGCTGTCCTTGTGCACGACGAAGGGGTCGGCCTTGATGCGGGCGATCGACTGCCGTACGTCGGTGTCCAGATCGCCGAAGGCCTCCGCGGCCCAGGGCGGGCGGATGCCGGTGTCCTCCTCGACCGCGGCCTTGAAACCGTCGTCCGTGAAGGTCAGCATCCCGCAGTCCGTGTGGTGGATGAGGATGATCTCCTCGGTCCCCAGGAGCCGTTGGCTGATGGCGAGCGAGCGGATCTCGTCCTGGGTGATGACACCGCCCGCGTTGCGGATGACGTGTGCCTCGCCCTCGTTCAGGCCGAGGATCGCGTACACGTTGAGCCGCGCGTCCATGCAGGCGACGACGGCGAGGTGCTTGGCGGGCGGAAGGGGGAGCGGGCCGTCGAAGGTCTCGGCGTAACGGGCGTTGTTGGCCAGCAGTTCATCGGTCACGGACATGGTGGACCTCGGTTCTCGAGTGTTCTGCTCTCAGGAGTGCGGTGCGCGGGTCGGGGACGGCGCACGGCAACAGAACACGTCGAAGACGTGGACACGACGCGAGGGCCAGAAGCCTGTCAGCGTGGTGGCGAAGGTCTGCACCCCACCAGTGAACCCTCCACCACCGGAAACTGGCAAGCAACGGTCAGCCGCATCGGCCTCCCGATCCGCCCCATCCCCTACGGAACACGGAGCAAGGGTCATGAGCACCTTCCCCACCGCACGCGACGTCAGGACCACCCCCGAAGGCCTCCTGTGGGAGCCGAGCCGACGCTGGGTACGCGGCCGCAAGGGCGACACCACCGTCGTGGACAGCAGGCACCCCGTCCTCGTATGGGAGCCCGCCGTACCGGTACCGACGTACGCCTTCCCGGACGACGAGGTCCGCGAGGACCTCCTCCGCCCGGCGAAGAACCCGCCGAACGGCACGCACACCGGATCACGGATCTTCTACGACCTTGAGATCGGCGCCGAGTTGGTGGAGAACGCGGCCTGGACCTACCCGGCCGACGACCTGGCCGGGTACATCGCCTTCGAGTGGTTCCGGCGGGTCGGACGGGGTCTGGACCACTGGTACGAGGAGGAGGAAGAGATCTTCATCCACCCCCGTGACCCGCACAAACGAGTGGACGCCATCCCCAGCAGCCGCCATGTCACGGTCGAGATCGACGGCACGGTCGTCGCCGACACCCACCGCCCGGTCCTGCTGTTCGAGACCGGCCTGCCGACCCGGTACTACGTCCCGCGCGAAGACGTCCGCCTGGACCTGTTCGAGCCCACCGACCACAGCACCGGATGCCCCTACAAGGGCACCGCCACCTACTGGTCGTGGCAGGGCGAGGCCGGCGCTCCCGGTGTCCCGCCGAACATCGTCTGGAGCTATCCGGAACCCCTGCCGGCCGTCGGCGCCGTCAAGGACCTCCTCGCCTTCTACAACGAGGCGGTCGACATCCGCGTGGACGGCGAGGCCCAGGAGCGCCCCGTCACACCGTTCACCGAGACGCTCGCGGAGCAGCCGCCGGCGTGACGGTACCGGTGAAGTCCAGCCCTGTTGGTTCGAGTTGAGGTGAAACACCGCCAACAGGGCAGTCGACACCTTGCACATGCCTCGTCGACGGCTGTCGTGCTCCGGAACTGTCAAAGGATGTTGAAGGTCATTGATGGAGAGTCACAAAAAGGAAGAGAAGAAGCAGGCGCCGAAGCGCAAGGTGCTCGATCTGACCGCTGTGCAGGTGGTGGCGAGTGCGCTTGCCACCGTGGTGGGCGCGGTGCTCGCGTCCCTGCTGGGAGTCACCGGGACGATCATCGGCGCCGCCGTGGTCAGTACCAGCGCCACCACCGGCGCGGCGGTCTTCCAGCATGCCTTCCGACGGACGGGAGAAGGGATCCGCAGAAGGGTGCCGTCGGTGGCGATGGCGCTGACGCCGAGTGAGGAGCGGGCCATGCAACGCGCGGACGCCCGCGCGGCGTTCGCGTTACCGCACGACACCTCGGCCGGTGCCGCGACACCGTCCGACGCCGTCTCCGGGGCCCCCTCCGACGACGAGTCGGTGACCACCTATCGCACGGGCCGCACCGGATCCTTCTGGAAGTCCATCGGCTGGAAGAAGTTCGCCCTGGCGACAGGCCTGGTCTTCGCCCTGGCGATGGTCACGGTGACCGTGGGCGAACTCATCATGGGCAAGCCGATAGCGGCCGCGGTCAGGAACGAGTCCGGCAACGGAACGTCGCTGGGCGGCGGTTCGGCCGGAAAGAACGCTCCCGCACACAGCCCGACACCCACGCCGCTCACCTCCAGCAGCGCGGGGTCGTACTCGGGCGGCACCGCCTCGCCGTCCACGAGCACGAAGCCGGAGACCAGCCCCAGCTCCGGTGCCAAGCCGAGCCACAGTGCCGCCTCCAGCCCCGCGGCCTCGGCGTCGAGCGTGCCGTCCGCGAGCGGCGACGCCGTGAACAGCTCCGGCGCCACCGCTCGTTGAGCGGGTCGGACGCCTACTGAGGCGTCTGGTTCGCGTCGGCCAGCGCCCGGTGATCGGGACGGCCGGGAAGGTCCAGCTGGCGGCCGAACCTCCGCGAGGCGAGCAGCGCGAGCAGCGCCGTGAGAGCAGTCAGTGCGGCGAGTACGGCCATCAGCCCCGCGAGCCAGGGCGGTGCGGCAGTGATCCGCAACGCCTGGGAGAGACGCGAGGAGTGGAACCGCCCGTCGAACAACTGGAGGGCGGCCAGCGCGGCCGGCACCACCATGGACACGGCGAGCACGAAGAGGCCGCCGTGGAGGACCAGCGCCGGTGCCAGCAGGACGCACAGGATCGAGACACCGAGCGCGAACCCGAAGGCGGTGCCGGAGGCTCCGTCACGGTGCGGCGGGAAGTACGCCAGCCCGCACAGCACGAGCGCCGCTGCCGCGATCAGCCTCGGCCAGAGCAGGGGAGTGGTGCGGTGCGTCGCCGTACGCGGACGCCGTGGACGGCGCTGACGAGCGGCCGGACGCTCGCCCGTACCTTCCGGATCGTGGGTGTCCGCCGGGTCCGGTCCGGGCGCCTCGTACAGCGGAGCCGTAGACCTCCCCGCCACCGGTGACGAGACCTGGGCGGACGCGTCCTGTTCCTCGGCCAAGCGGCCGATCAACTGGACGAGTTCCTCGACGGGTCTGCCGGCGGCGGCCCGTACCGCCTCCTCGCCGCAGTGCGGCTCCAGCGGAGCCTGCTGCAGCAGGGCCATCAGCCGGGTGACCTCCTCCACCGGCCGGCGTTCGGCGGCCGCGCGGATCGCCTCGTCGGCGCAGTCGGGGTTGCGCGGCGGCTTCGTCAGCAGCGTCACCAGGCGCGTGACGTCCTCCACGGACCGGTCCACACCGACCGCCCGCAGGGCGTCGACGGTGGCCTGCGCGTACTTGGGTGACTGTTCCAGCAAGGTGATGAGCTGGAGGACCTCGTCGAGGGGCCGGTCGGCGACGGCGGCATGCACCAGGCGGTGCATCGGATCGGCGTTCTCGCCCTCGGGGCCGGTCTGGGCGGGGCTCTCTTGCGACGGACGTGACGTCGGCGGCGATCCGTCGCCCGGTCCTCCGTCGGAGGGTGCGAGCGGGTGGGCCGCGATGCCGTGAGGTATCTCGGGTTGGTCCGGGCTGGGCGAGAAAGAGCGGGTGGTCATGCTCGGCTCCATGAAGAGGTGATGCTGCTATCGCCCCCCGAAGCGCGATGAACAAGCTGATCCCGTCCATTACTAGGCGTCCGCCCGCCACCACGCCACGCGAGTACGCCACCCGTGTGACCCCGGCCCGCCGCCCGTGCCGTCGGGGCGGCCCGCACGCTCATCCGTTCGGTGGCTGCCTGCTCGCACCGCGCGCGAGCCGTGCGTCAGATGGAATCAACGCGTTCCGGGGGGCCACGTGAGAAGCGGCGGACGCCGGGTACCTGGGAAATCGTCGGAAAACGGGTCGGCTACGGCCGAGCCGGACCGCACCCGCGTGGAAGGAAGGTGATCGTTCCCACAGCGGGGCGCGGGGACCGACGAAGGACCAACTGCTCAACGAACCCAAGGAGAGTGACCCCGATGGCCACCGTGTCCCTCACCGGAGCGTCCAAGGAGGACGCCGCCACCGTCTTCGGCGTCCTGCGGACGGCGTTCCCCACCGACCGGCCCTCCGACGACGTGCCCCAGGAACAGCCGGGCGACCGAACCGCCGTATGGACCGCGGAGTTCGAGCCGACACAGGAATGGATCCCGACCGACCCCATCCCCCTGGGGGGCTCGGTCTCCGCCACGCTCCAGGGCGGCTACGTCGCCGTGGACCAGCTTCGTGAGGCGCTGGGCGTCACGTTCGCCGTGGACGAGCGCGGCACGGCGTCGGGAGACCAGGAACAGGAGGTCGACCTGAGGCTCACGACGAAGCGGTGACGGGAGGGGCACCGGCACCCAACTCCCCGCACGCACACGGCTCTGTCAGGAGCCGTACGGGGAACGGGCCTGATTGACGGCCCGGAGAGACGCGCCGTACTCTCCCCCTGTAGTGATGGCATAAGGAAGCTGGTGGAATTCCAGCACGGTCGCGCCACTGTGAGCCCGCCGCCGATAGGTGGAGGGCGAGTCAGACACTGATCCTTCACTCGCCCGTACACGCAAGGGACGCACGATCCCGAAGGAGGGCTCACCTTGAGCAGCGTTTCCACATCCCGTCCGGTGTCCACGCCGGTTGTCCTGCCGGTCTCGAAGTCGATCGTCTGGCTGGTCGGCACCACGCTGATCGCCCTGGCCATCTACTACTTCATCGGTGTCGACCAGGGCGCCGTTTCGGTGTTCGGCAACGACATGCACGTCCACGAGTTCGTCCACGACGCGCGCCACTTCCTCGGTTTCCCCTGCCACTGACCCTCCGCCGGCACCTGGAAGTACGGACAACTCGACATGGAAAAGAAGCTCATACTGCGCGGCATACTCGCCGGCGCAGTCGCGGGCCTGCTCGCCTTCGTGTTCGCGCGCATCTTCGCCGAGCCACAGATCGCCAAGGCCATCGACTACGAGAGCGGCCGTGACGCCGCCCAGAACGCCCTGGACAAGGCGGCCGGCCTGCCCGTCGAGGGCCACGAACATGAACTGTTCAGCCGCACCATCCAGGCCAACGTCGGCATCGGCGCCGGCATGATCCTCTTCGGCGTGGCGATGGGCGCCCTGTTCGCCGTCGCCTACGCCGTCTGCCTGGGCCGCACCGGCGGACTGCGGGCACGCAACCTGGCGCTTCTCGTCGCCGGCGGCGGGTTCCTCGGCATGTACCTGGTGCCGTTCCTGAAGTACCCGGCCAACCCGCCCGCGATCGGCCACGAAGAGACCATCCAGCAGCGCAGCGCCCTGTACCTGATCATGATCGTGTGCTCCGTCGCCTTCCTCGCCGGTGCCGTCTACCTCGGCAAGCACCTCCAGGCACGCTTCGGCAACTGGAACGCGACCCTCCTCGCCGGCGCCGCGTTCGTCGTCGCGATCGGGATCGTCATGCTGCTCCTGCCGCAGCTCGGCCATCTCTCGTACAACAAGGCCAACTTCGGCAACCAGGCCACCGAGACACCGCTGCCGCTGAAGGACTCCAAGGGCACCATCGTCTACCCGGGCTTCCCCGCCGACGTGCTGTTCAACTTCCGCTTCTACTCGGTCGCCGCGCAGCTCATCCTCTGGACGGCCCTCGGCCTGATCTTCGCCCCCCTCGCCGAACGTCTCCTCAACCCGGCGCGCCCGGACGCCAGTACGCCGTCGCAGGAGCCGGACCCCGTCCCGGCGTAACGAACTCTTCCACCTCTTCTACGGCGAGCGCGGTGATCGATGCGATCACCGCGCTCGGTGCGTATCTCACGGTTTGCGGGCGACTCCGACGTACAGCGGGATCGGGTCGGAGTCGCCGGGCTGCTCTCCGGGCTCGGGGTGCCAGCGCGCGGCGAGTTCTATGCCGGGGGCGACAAGCTCAAGTCCCTCGAAGAAGCTGGTGAATTCGGCGCGTGACCGTACCTGGGCGGGTGTGCCGCCCTTGCGGTAGACCTCGACGACGCGCTCCCAAGTCTCCGGATCGAAGTCTCCCGTCGCGTGGGAGAGCGCCATGTAGCTCCCTGACGTCAGGGAGTCGAGGAGTTCACCCACGATGCGACGGGGATCGTCCTCGTCCGCCACCAGGTGCAGGAGGGCCATCAGGGACAGAGCGATCGGTTGCTCGAAGTCCAGCTGCTCCTTCGCCGCCGCGAGGATCTTCGCCGGCTCCCTCACGTCGGCCTGGATGTACGTGGTGCTGCCCTCTGGCGTGCTGTGCAGCAGCGCTTCGGCGTGCCTGAGGACTATCGGGTCGTTGTCCGCGTAGACCACGCGCGCACCGGGGTTGATCGCCTGGACCACCTGATGGAGGTTCGGCCGGGTGGGTATCCCGGTGCCGATGTCCAGGAACTGGCGGATGCCCCGCTCCGCCAGCAACCGCGAGGCCCGGTGCATGGAATCGCGGTTCACCCGCGCCATCTGCCTGACGGCGGGGAACAGGGAGACGACCTTCTCGGCGGCTTCCCAGTCGACGGGGTAGTTGTCCTTGCCGCCGAGGAAGTAGTCGTACATGCGGGCCGACTGGGGTCTGCTGGTGTCCACGTCGTCCGCACCGAAACCTGTGTCCGTCACTACGGTTCTCCTGTTGCCCAACGGCCTTTGTCGCGAGGTGAGTTCGGGCCCGCGAGTGTAACGGGCAGAGCTGTTCTCATGCGTGGTGCGGGACTACGGCCACCGGGCACGCGGTGTGTTCCAGTACGGCGTGCAGGGTGGGGCCGAGCGTCCGGCCCGCGCGGCCGATCACCAACAGCTCCGCCGGGGCCGACGCCTGGACCAGGGCCGCCGCCGGGCTCCGGAGGCGGACATCCTCGTAGACACGCACCTGTGGATACTTCTCCCGCCATGGCCGCAGCGCGTCCGAGAAGCGTTGCGTCTCCTGGTCCTCCCAGCGCCCTCGGTCCTCCTCCGGCAGCGCGTACGGCATGCAGTGTTCGGCGGGGGAGGGCAGTCGCCAGGCGTGTACGACGTGCAGGCCGGTGTCGCGTCGGCGGGCGGCGTCGAAGGCGAAGTCGACGACAGGGCCGGGCGGTTCGCCGCCGTCGACGCCGAGCGTCACGCCGTACGGTGATCGCCCGTGGTAGCTGCGGACCGACCCGCTCGGCACCAGGACCACCGGCCCCTCGGAGCGCTCGGCGACCCCGTGTGCCACGGAACCGAGGGCCAGGCCCGCGAAACCGCCCGTACCGCGCAGCCCGAGGACCGTGCAGTCGGCCTGGGAGGTGAGGGGGAGCAGCGTCGGCACGATCGCTCCGGTGAGATCGAGCCCCTCGGCCCGGAGTCCGGGGTGGTCCTCCGCGAGTGATGTGACAAGGGCGTCGGGAGAGGGTTCGCGCAAGTAGGGCCATGTGGTGAGGAGTTGCTCGTCGGGGAGTGTCGAGACGTGTACGACCCGCAGGGGGAGTCCGCGCAACTCCGCTTCCTTTGCCGCCCAGTCGGCCGCGACGCGACTGTCCGCGGATCCGTCGACACCGACAACGATCAGTTGGGACATGGCCGTTGGACCTCCGTGCGGGCGAGTCGGGGCGTCCCACGATCCGCCGCGCCGGGCGTGCCGCACAGAGGTTGGACGGAACCGGAGGAAAGTCCGTGTTGCAGGCGCTCCGTGGTGAGGCTGTCGGGCTTCGTGCGGCGCGGCTCGACACCGCACCGGATCGGCTCGTACAGCGGCATCAGTACAGGCCAGCACCAGCCCAGCCGTACCTTCGTCCCGCACCCCGCGGCGGTAGCCGGCGGTCGATCTTGATAGGTTGTGCGGGCCAGTCGTGCCACAACCGAGGCCAGGGAATCCGGTGGAAATCCGGAACTGACGCGCAGCGGTGAGGGGGACGGGCGGGGCACTACACGCCACTGGGGCGACGCGGGCCGGCCGAAGGAGCCGGTGTGTGACGCGCCGGGAAGGCGCCCCGTCCGGACGAACCCGAGTCCGAAGACCTGCTGGCGCCTTCTCGCCCTCGGCGAGGGGGAGTTCGTAGGCCAGGCTCCGCGTTCGAGCCCCGACAGGCAAGGCATGCCCGTGATCCGTACCGCCCCCGTCCCGCTGCGCCGCCGTACCGCGGCCCTCCTCATAGCGCCCGCCCTGCTGCTCACCGCGTGCGGTGGATCCGACGGCGACAGCGCCGACGGCGAGACGGAGAAGTCCGCCGCGGGCTTCCCCCTCACGCTGACGAACTGCGGGAACAAGGTCACGTTGAAGTCGGCCCCGAAGCGGGTCGTCTCCCTCAACCAGGGGACCACCGAGATCCTGCTCTCCCTCGGCCTCGCCGACCGCATCGCGGGCACCGCCACCTGGACCGACCCGGTGCTCAAGGGCCTGGAGAAGGCGAACGCGACCGTGCCGCGCCTCGCCGACAACGCCCCCTCCTTCGAGAAGGTCCTGGACGCCGAACCCGACTTCGTCACCGCCTCCTTCGTCTCGACGCTCGGCAAGGGCGGTGTCGCCACCCGCGAACAGTTCGAGAGGCTGGGCGTGCCGACGTACGTCTCGCCGTCCGACTGCGCGGGCAAGGACAACGACAGTGGCGGCGACGGTTCGCGCAGCACACCGCTCACGCTCGACAGCGTCTACGGCGAGATACGCGACCTGTCCCGGGCGATGGGCGTGAAGGATCGCGGCGACAAGCTCGTGGCCCGGTTGAAGGCGCGGGTGACCAAGGCCACCACCGGGCTCGACGCCTCCGGCACCTCCCTCATGTACTGGTTCGCCAACTCCCAGTCGCCCTACCTGGCCGGGTGCTGCGGCGCCCCCGGCGCCATCACCCGCACCGTCGGCGCCGAGAACGCCTTCTCCGACACCCACGACGAGTGGCCCCAGATCAACTGGGAGACCGTCGCCGACCGCGACCCCGACGTCATCGTCCTCGGCGATCTGACCCGCAAGTCACAGACCGCCGAGACCGCCAAGGCGAAGATCCACTTCCTGGAGACCAACGCCGCCACCCGCAACCTCACCGCCGTCAAGAAGAAGCGGTACATCCTGCTCAGCGGCCAGGCGATGAACCCCTCCATCCGCACCGTCGAAGGGATCGAGCAGGTCGCCGCCGGCCTGCGCGACTTCGGACTCGCCAAGTGACCCTCCGCACCCTGCTGTTGACGGGTGGCGGGCTCGCGGCGCTGGTGGTCTCCGTGGCCTTCGCCGTGACCATCGGACCCGCCGACATCTCCACGGCCGACGTGTGGGCGTCGGTCGCGTCCCACCTCGGCGGCGGCGAGAGCACGCTCGCCCCGCTCCGGGACGGCATCGTCTGGGACCTGCGCATGCCCCGCACCCTGCTCGCCGCCGTCTGCGGCGCCGGGCTCGCGCTGTGCGGTGCGGTCATGCAGTCACTGTTGCGCAATCCGCTGGCGGATCCGTTCGTGCTCGGCGTCTCCTCCGGGGCCTCCACGGGAGCGGTGGCGGTCGTGGTGCTCGGCGTGGGCGGCGGTGCCGTGTCGCTGTCGGCGGGCGCCTTCGTCGGTGCGCTGCTCTCCTTCGGGCTGGTGATGCTGCTCAGCCACAGCCTCGGCGCGAGCATGGACCGGGTCGTGCTGTCCGGCGTGGCGGCCATGCAACTCTTCTCCGCGCTGACCTCGTTCACCGTGCTGACCTCGGCGGACGCCGAGACCACCAAGGGCGTGCTGTTCTGGCTGCTCGGCTCGCTCTCCGGCGCGGACTGGGGTCAAGTCCTGCTGTGCGCCGGCGCGTTGGCCGCCGTCCTGGTCGTCTGCCTCGGCCACGCCACGACCCTGGACGCGTTCGCCTTCGGCGAGGAGGCGGCGGCCGGCCTCGGCGTGAACGTCGCCCGCGCCCGGCTGATCCTGCTGTGCGCCACGGCACTGCTCACCGCCGTCCTGGTCAGCTGCGCGGGAGCGATCGGCTTCGTCGGCCTGGTCCTGCCGCACGTCACCCGCGCGCTGACCGGTTCCGGGCATGTACGACTGCTGCCGGTCACCGCGCTGACCGGCGCCGTCTTCCTGGTGTGGGTGGACACCCTCGCCCGTACCGTCGTCGATCCCCAGGAGGTGCCGGTGGGCGTGGTGACGTCGCTGATCGGCGTACCCGCGTTCGTGATCGTGCTGCACCGGGGCCGGAGGAAGACATGAGCACCCAAGCCCACGAAGACATGAGGACCCTCGCACCGGACACCGGCCTGCACGCGGACCGGGTCGCCCGCCGTACCGACGGCCGACTGATCGTCGACGGCGTCACCCTCGTCCTGCGACCCGGCGAGACCGTCGGCCTCCTCGGCCCCAACGGGTCCGGAAAATCAACCCTGTTGCGCCTGCTCGCCGGCGTCCTCCCCGCCTCCGCCGGAGTCGTCACGCTGGACGGCCGCCCGTTGCCGGAGGTCGGGCGCCGCGCAACCGCCCGCCGTATCGCCACCGTCGAGCAACACACCCACACCCAGACCGAGTTGACCGTCCGCGAGGTCGTCGCCCTCGGCCGCATCCCGCACCGCCGCGCCTGGTCACCGGCGTCGGCCGCCGACGCCCGCGCCGTCACCGAGGCACTGGAACGCGCCGGACTCGCCGACCGCGCCGCCCAGTCCTGGCACACCCTCTCCGGCGGCGAACGCCAACGCGCCCAGATCGCCCGGGCGTTGGCCCAGGAACCCCGCGAACTCCTCCTCGACGAGCCGACCAACCACCTCGACATCCAGCACCAGTTGGACCTGCTCGACCTGATCGCCGACCTGCCGGTCACCACCGTCATCGCCCTGCACGACCTCAACCTCGCCGCGATGTACTGCGACCGTCTCCTCGTCCTGAACGCCGGCCGCACGATCGCCGAGGGCACCCCGACCGACGTCCTCACACCGACCCTCATCAAGGACGTCTACGGGGTCGACGCGGAGATCGGCCATGACCCCGGGCATCCTGTGATCCGTTTCCTGCGGCGGGGGAGCGGGGCGCCGTAGAGATGGGCGGCTCCCCAATCGAACTGACCGAGGCGCAGCCGGTGTTGGGCTAGTGCACGGAGAACCCGCCGTCCACGAACACCGACTGCCCGGTGACATAGGCGGAGGCGCGGCTCGCCAGGAACACCGTCGCGCCCGCGAAGTCCTCGGGGAGGCCGTTGCGGCCGACCAGTGTGCGTGTGGCGAGTGCCGCGACCTTCTCCGGGTCGGACGACAGTCGTTCGTTGAGCGGTGTCATCACGAAGCCCGGGACCAGGGTGTTGCAGGTGACGCCGTGCGGCGACCAGGCCTCGGCCTGCGAGCGGGCCAGTGACTCCAACGCTCCCTTGGACACGCCGTAGGCACCGCTCTGTACGAACGCCCGGTGTGCCTGCTGGGAGGTGATGTGGATGATCCGGCCGAAGCCCCGGTCGGCCATGCCGGGACCGAAGCGCTGGCCCAAGAGGTAGGGGGCCTCCAGGTTCAGGGCCATCGTGGTGTCCCAGACGTCCTCGCTCAACTCGCTCATCGGCGGGCGCAGGTTGATCCCGGCGCTGTTCACGAGGATGTCCGGCTCCCCGAAGACCTCGGCTGCCGCTTCCGCCGCCGCTCGGACGCCGTCCCGGGTGCCCAGATCGCCGCTCACCCACGCCGCCCGGCAGCCCTCCGCCACCAACTCGTCGACCGTGGCGGTCAGTTCCTGTTCCTTGCGCGCCACTACGACCACCTCGGCCCCCGCCCGCGCGAGCGCCCCGGCAGCGGCCCGGCCGATGCCGGAGCTGCCGCCTGTCACGACGGCGACGCGGCCGTCGAGCGAGAAGAGTTCGGTGAGGTAGTCGCCAGAGATCATTCCGGCAGCTTAGGAGGTGGATCCTCGATGGGCGAACCCGTTGTTCCGGCCTTGGTCAGGGTTCGATGACGAGGCGCTCGACGAGGCCGTCGCGGAGGGTGAACCCGTAGTGGAGGTCGACCGTGCCGCCGGGGAAGTCGCCTTCGAGGTGGTGCGTGGCGACGTAGTGGGTCGCGTCGGCCTGCTGGGCGCCCGTGAGGCGGATGGTGTAGGTGAATTCGGAAGCGGCTCGCCCCAGCCACCGCTCGATCGCCGTGATGCCCTCGTAGGTGTTTCCGTCGTCGATCACCACGGCGTCATGGGTGAACGCGGTGACGGCGGAGGCGGTGTCGTGGGCCCGGTGTGCGTTCAGGTAGCGGGTGATCGCCGGGGGCAGGGTGGTCGGGGCGATGTCCTGGAGCTGATTGTCGCGCATGACGGTCCTTACGGTGGTGGCGAGTTCAGGTGGTTGAGGTGTGACTGCTAAAGTAGAAGCTAGTGACTTCGACTTTAGCAGTAACTGAGGGGATGGTCGCCGTGGCGAGCCGGATCAGGCTGGAGGACCGGGAGTGCCCGCTGTCCACGACGGTGCAGCACGTCGGCGAGTGGTGGACGCTGCTGATCCTCCACGACGCCTTCGACGGCTACGGCCGCTTCGACCAGTTCCAGGAGAACCTGGGCATCTCCTCCAGCATGCTCACCACCCGTCTGAAGACCCTCGTCGAGGACGGACTGCTGGAGCGCAGGCCCTATCAGACCAACCCCGTCCGCCACGAGTACGTACTCACCGACCTCGGGCACTCCCTCCGGCCGGTGATCGTCGCACTGGCCGCGTGGGGCAACTCCCGCCTCGCACCGGAGGAGCGCAGCATGATCCTCGTCGACGCGCAGAGCGGCCAGGAGGTCGAGCCCGTCGTCGTCGACGCCAGGACCGGCCGCCGGCTCGACGACAGCGGGACGTACGTCTTCACGGCCGGGCCCGCGGCCGGCGACGCCATGCGTGACCGCTATGCGGTGCGAGGCCCTCGCACCGGCGGCACCAACTAGGTACCATCGCAGCATGCCATCGCTGAATGTGTCCTTCACCGAAGAGGAACTCGAAGGAGTGCGCGCGGCCGCCGCGGCCGAGGGAAAGAGCCTCAAGCAGTATCTGCACGACCTCGGCGTGCGCGAGATGCAGCGCGGTCGGTTCGTCGCCGGCGCGTCCGTGTGGGCCGAGCGGCTGCGCGGCGAGTTCGACGACGCCTTCCCCGACGAGGTGCCGCCTTCCGAGCGCGACGGGGCCGCGGCCGCCTGATGTACCTGTACATCGACGTCTCCTGGCTGCTCGACGTCCAGGAGGCCGCCCTCGGCCGCGAGGACATGTCGGTCTCCGACTACTCCGCGCTCGTGGCCGCCGTATCCCGTCACAAGACCAAGCTGCCGACGCTCGCCGCGGCCGACCCGGACGCCGCCTGGCGGGCGGCCGCGCTCATGCACACCATCGTGCGCCTGGAACCGCTGCCGCACCGCAACAGCCTCTACGCCGCGTTCGTCGCCGCCCAGTACATGGGCCAGTCCGGCGAAGGCATCGACCCGCCCTACGGCGCCCTCTCCGACCTCGTCCGCAAGATCCGGGACACGCGGGTCGGGGTCCTCGCCGTCGCCGACCAGCTGAGGTCCTGGAAGGTCTGACCTGCGGCGACCTGGTACGGCTCCGTGAACGTGGGGCCGTAGCCCTGCGTAGGCTGTCTCCGTGTCCTCCGCCCGTCTGCGCCGCGTCGCCGTCCTCGTCCTCGAAGGCGCCAAGCCGCTCGATGTCGGAATCCCCGCGCAGGTGTTCACGACGCGGGCGAGCATGCCGTACGAGGTGCGGTTGTGCGGTGCGGCGCCCGGACTGGTGACCGGGGGCGACGGGCTGTCGTACCACGTCGCCGACGGTCTCGACGCGCTGACCTGGGCCGACATCGTGTTCCTGCCCGGCTATCGGTTCCCGGACCGGGACGACCCGCCGCAGGGTGTCCTGGACGCGCTGATCGCCGCGCACGACCGGGGCGCGCGGCTCGCCGCGATCTCGACCGGTGCCTTCGCGCTCGCCGCCACGGGGCTGCTCGACGGCAGGCGCGCCACGACGCACTGGCACTACACGCGGGCGCTCGCGACGAAGTACCCGCTCGTCCAGGTCGACGAGAACGTCCTGTTCGTCGACGAGGGCAGCGTGCTGACCTCCGCGGGCGCGGCGTCGGGGATCGACCTGTGCCTGCACATCCTGCGCGGCGACCTCGGGGTGGCCGCGTCCAACCACGCGGCCCGGCGCCTGGTCGCGGCCCCCTACCGCAGCGGCGGTCAGGCGCAGTACGTGCCGCGCAGCGTGCCCGAGCCGCTCGGTGAACGGTTCGCCGCGACCCGCGAGTGGGCGCTGCACCGGCTCGGCGAGCCCCTCACCCTGGAGACGCTGGCCCGGCAGGCGGCGGTCTCACCGCGCACCTTCTCGCGCCGCTTCGTCGACGAGACCGGCTACACGCCGATGCAGTGGGTCATGCGCGCCCGCATCGACATGGCCCGCGAACTGCTCGAACGGTCCGAGCGCAGCGTCGAGCAGATCGCCGCCGACGTCGGTCTCGGCACCGGTGCGAATCTCCGGCTGCACTTCCACCGTCTTCTCGGTACGACACCGAGCGAATACCGGCGGACCTTCGCGCAGGGGGAGTAGCCCCCGGCCCGTCCCGGGGTGTGGCGAAATCCTTTTGAACCATGGCGATCGCGCCACTGTCCGCGACGGCAGCCGCGCGCGAGCCTGGTGGGGAACCGAAGGGACTTACCTCATGACTCGCATTGCCATCAATGGATTCGGCCGCATCGGACGCAATGTGCTGCGCGCCCTGCTCGAACGCGACAGCGACCTCGAGATCGTCGCTGTCAACGACCTTACGGAGCCCGCCACTTTGGCGCGGCTGCTCGCCTTCGACACGACGTCCGGCCGGCTCGGCCGCCCCGTGACCGTCGACGGGGACACCCTCGTCGTAGACGGCCGGCGCATCAAGGTGCTCGCCGAGCGTGAACCGGCGGACCTGCCCTGGACCGAGCTGGAGGTCGACCTCGTCCTTGAGGCCACGGGCCGTTTCACCTCCGCCAAGGCCGCCCGCGCCCACCTCGACGCGGGCGCGCGCAAGGTACTCGTCAGCGCGCCCTCGGACGGCGCCGACGTCACCCTCGCTTTCGGGGTCAACACCGACGCCTACGACCCGGCCACGCACACGATCGTCTCGAACGCCTCCTGCACGACCAACGCGCTGGCTCCGCTCGCCGCGGTCCTCGACGAACTCGCCGGTATCGAGCACGGGTTCATGACCACGGTGCACGCCTACACGCAGGAGCAGAACCTGCAGGACGGCCCGCATCGCGATGCCCGCCGTGCCCGGGCCGCCGCGGTCAACATCGTGCCGACCACGACGGGCGCCGCCAAGGCGATCGGGCATGTACTGCCGAACCTGGAGGGCAAGTTGTCGGGGGACTCGATCCGCGTGCCCGTGCCGGTGGGCTCGATCGTCGAACTCAACACCACCGTCTCCCGGGACGTGACCCGCGAGGACGTGCTGGCCGCGTACCGCACGGCGGCCGAAGGCCCCCTCGCAGGCGTCCTGGAGTACTCGGACGACGCGCTCGTCTCCTCCGACATCGTCGGCAACCCGGCCTCGTCGATCTTCGACTCCGCCCTCACCCGCGTCGACGGCCGCCATGTGAAGGTCGTCGCCTGGTACGACAACGAGTGGGGCTTCTCCAACCGTGTGATCGACACGCTGGAACTCCTCGCCGCGGGCTGATCGACTGTCCGACCCGGGGCGGTGGCGCCGTCGGGGTCTGGCCCTGCACCCGCAGTCCGTCCCGGATCCGTTGCGTGCCTCCGCACCCCGCCGAGCCCGTCAACTCGGGCTCGGCATCGGTGACTTGCCCAGCGGAGCTTCTTGTCCTGTTGAGGTGAGCGCGGTCGTTCTAGACGTCGCGCTGGTACCAAGTGCCTTGCTTGCCGCCGATGTCGGACGGGTGGGCGGGGCCGACCGGGGTGAAGCCGGCCTTGGTCAGCACCTTTTGGGATGCGATGTTCTCGTGGGAGGTGGCCGCTCTGATCGTGTGGAGGGCGTGCTGTGCGGCGGCCAACCGGCACAGTTCCTTGACGGTTGCCGTCGCCACGCCCCGACCGGTGACGTGTTGCGCCACCCGGTAGCCGAGTGTCGCCGTGTGTTCCTCGGTGATGTCGATGTCGACCAGGTTGAATCGGCCGAGGATCGAGCCGTCCTCGGCGACGAGCACGTAGAAGGCGCAGACACCGGCCTTCTGCTCGGCGAGCAACGCGTCGAAGCCGGCAGCGAACTCGGCGAAGTAGGCGTCGCCGCGGTCGGAGATCAAGGTGGCGAAGTAGGCGCGGTTCGTCGTCTCGAAGGCCAGGACCGCCGGGGCGTGGTCGGCGCGGAGCAGTTGCAGTTCGGGCATTTTCGGGGCCTGTTCGGGGAGTTGGTCACATTCTGACGAGGAAGCAGGTGCCGTCCGGATCCCGTGACTCCGGCACGCCGAGGTAGGCGAGGTCCTGGACGAAGCGTTGCCGGGAGACGGGGGCGTCGCCGGCCGAGTAGAGATAGCTCGCGTACATGCGCTCGGTCGGTTCCCGGCCCGACCAGGTCAGCTCCTCGGTCAACCAGCGCACCACACCGGGATCGACCGGGCGGACCTCGCCGGAGTCGAAGGTGTGATCACACTGCGGGCACACGACGTCGCTTGGCATGCGGGCCATTGAAGCCCGCCGGCCCCTTGAGCCACATCCGCCTGAGGTCGTAAGGGATGCCCGGAACGGATCTACGGGAAGTTGCCTAGCGGTGGTTTGTCAGGCCGGGACGTAGAGGTTCAGGGGTCTGCCGTTGCCGACGCTGTTGATCAGTTCCTGAAATGCTGTGGGCGGGGGCTCCGTCGTCCAGGCCCGCCAGTGGCGTTGCAGCGTGGCCCAGGGCATCAGCCGGCCACGGACGGCGCGGATGGCCTGGGGCCAACAGGCCGGTCGGGGCTGCTGGGACCCGGGTTCTCCCCCTCTCCGCCGAGCCTGACGGCGCGTCAGGCTCGGGTGGTGGGCCGACCGGAGCGGGCGGTGGTGGGTCGGGGGTGAACCAGGTGTTCCAGCAGAAGCTGAACGCACAGTTCACGAGGGTCTGGTGGCGGCGAATCGCGGTGTCGGAGCGGACCTGGAAGTCGGCCCAGCCGAGTTCGTCCTTGACCTGCTTGTAGCTCTGCTCGACCCAGTGCCGCAGCCCGTAGAGCCGTACCACTTCGGTGAGATCGGCGGCCGGGTGGCGGCTGTGTGCCTCGCGGGGTGATCCGGGCCGGGGCAGGTTGGTGGCCAGGTAGCAGGTTGACATCTCGGGCAGGGTGGCCGGGTCGGTGGTGGCCACCACGAGCCGGATCACGCCGTTGGGTCCCCACCAGCCCAGCTGGGCGTCGGCGGCCCACCAGGTCGCGGTGTCTCCGTCGCGGAAGCTGCGGGTCACCGGCTGCCAGTCGCCGGGCTGTTCGGGGCCGTACCAGGCCAGTTCACGAGCGGCATCGACGGGCCGGAAGGCGTCCTTGTACTGCCAAGTGCCGTGGCCGCGTTTGAGGGCCATCACGAACGGAAGGCGGGCGTCGGACAGTTCAGCGCGGAAGGTGTTGTGGTCGCCGTAGGCGCAGTCGGCGACCACCGCGCGGAACACCACGCCCGCTGTCTTCGCCGCACGGGTCAGAGTGGCCCCGATCTGCAGCTTGGTGCGGAAGGCCAGGTCCTTCTTCCCGCCGGGGAAGTGGTGGGCGGGGGTGCAGGGGCATGGCACGCAGTGAGCAGTAGAGGCGTTCGTCGGCCCAGCAGGTGGTCACCGTGACCACCCCACGGTCGATCTTCCCGACCGAGCCCAGGTACTGCTTGCCCACGTGGGCGGTCGCGCTGCCGTCCTCGCGGTCCCCGGAATCGTCGATGACCAGCACCCCGCCGTCATGCGGTGCGGTCGCCGGGTCGGCCAGCAACAACTTCAGGCGGCGGGCATTGACCTGCTCGCCGTCCCAGGTCGACTCGGACAGGAAGAACCGCAGGCGCTGCACCGCCGCATGCTGGGCACCCACCACGGGCTCCGTGCCGGCCAGGCAGGTCAGCGTCTTGTTGCGGTCCCGCGGCAGTAACAGACCGGCCAGGTACTCACGAAACCCACGACGCTGTGCCAACGTCCCGAAAAGATCGTCGAAGCCGGCGGCATACGCCTCCAGCGGACCCGGAGCGGGCGGACACGGCAGCCACTTCGTCATCTCAGGCTCCCTAGACCGTAGTTGACGCCTTCACTTCGCGGCCTGCTCCCGCACGAACCCGCCGTCAACAAACCACCGCTAGTGCCGCATCAAGCAACGTTCGCCCTGTTGTGACGCGCCGTTCGGATGGCGCTCCGGGCAGCGCGTTGTGCTTCATGCTTTACGGGTGGCTGAGCGCTTGCGGGTCCGCGAGATCGATGACGACGAAGGGCAGCGGCTGCTGCGGATCGTCCGCCGAGGCACTGGATCCATGGTGACCTGGCGCCGAGCCCAGATGGTGCTCTTATCGGCCCAGGACATAGACGTGACCAAGACTGCCGAGGTGACGTTTACCAGCCCGGACCGGGTCCGGGACGTGATCCACAACTTCAACGCCGACGGCTTCACTTCGCTCTACCCCAAGTACCAGGGCGGTCGGCCGAAGACGTTCACCCTGCCCGAACGCCGTGAGATCAAGAAGATCGCCAAGTCCAGGCCGGTCGAGCACGGCCTACCCATCTCGACCTGGAGCCTGGTCAAACTGGCCGACTTCCTGGTTGCCGAGGGAGTGGTCGACGACATCAGCCACGAGAGCCTGCGCATCCTGCTAAGTGAGGAAGGTGTCTCCTTTCAACGCCTGAAGACCTGGAAGACCTCCCGCGACCCTGACTACGCGGTCAAAAAGGCCCGCGTCGAGCACCTCTACGCCATCGCCGACGGCGAGGTCGTACCCGAGGAGGGCGAGCCAGAAGTCGTCTTCTACATGGACGAGTTTCGGCCCCCTCAATCTCCAGCCCCGCCCCGGTCGCCAGTGGACCGGACGCGGCGGCCAGCACAAGGACCCCGACCGCTAACCGCGCCCGCGCCGCCGCGCGACCTACACCCGCCCGCACGGCGTCCGCTACCTGTTCGCCGCCTACGACCTGGGTAAAGACCAGCTCTACGGCCACATCAAGAAGACCAAGAACCACTCCAAGTTCCTGGAGTTCTGCCGCTACCTGCGCTCCCTCCACCCCGTCGGCAAGCGCATCGCGATCATCAGCGACAACTACTCCCCTCACCTGATCACCAAACGCTGCCGCCGCGTCGCCGACTGCGCCGAGGCCAACAACGTCGAGATCGCCTATACACCGACCAACAGCTCATGGCTCAACCGCATCGAGGCCCAGTTCACCGCCCTGCGCTACTTCGCCCTCGATGGCACTGGCCACCCCACCCACAAGGCCCAAGGCAGCATGATCCGCCGCTACATCATCTGGCGGAACAAGTACGCCGCCGACAAGCGCCTCAAAGCCCTCGTGAGGAGAGCCAACGCAGCCTGACCTGCAACAGCAGCGGCAACAGGCGACGTCACCACAGGTGAAGGAAGTCCCGGACATCGTCATAGCCGTCGAGGGCCCGACCGTCCACGTCTGACGGGTCCGCCTCGGCCCGCGCCGCCAGCGACTCTGCCAGGGCACGGGCCTCATCGCCGAGATGCCCAAAGCGTCGAGCGGTATGGCCCAGGCACAGCCCAGCCAGCCCGAGCAGCGGACTACCCGACACAGCCCGCGTCCCGACCTGCACGCACCAGTGCTCAACGAACCCCGCGTCGTCGTCGTTCAACGCGGTGCCGACCAGGACTCCCGCCGCCTCGCCCTCTGCCGAGCGGTCACGCAGGGCCAACTCCAACCTCTCGACCACCACCCCGTGAGGCAGCGCGGGAGGGTTCTCGAAACTCAGATGAGAATGCACCCCGCGAGACTACGCGGACCGTATCCAACGGCTACCTGCCGCGGACCCGTGCGGCAAGACGGGGCAAACGTTGCTTGATGCGGCACTGAAGCTTGTCCCGTAAACGATCTCCGCACCTTCCGCGACCAGTATCCCGGCCTGCTGGTACGGATGTACGGCAGACTCCGGGCAACGGACACGGGCGAGGAGATGGGGAGGGCGCATGGAACACATCAGTGAGTCGTTGAGGGGCTGCGGTCCGGCGGTGCTGGATGCGCTTGGCGTTGCTGGGTGGACAGCAGGTCGCAAGATCGCCACTGGGGACTGGACGCAGCAACTGACAGCCTCTGGGTTCGAGCTCAATGACGCGGCGATCGGGGTCTGGGCTGAGTTCGGCGAGCTGACGATCAAGAGCTGTCCCGCTCGCGTCCCTGCCTCGTCACTGCATATAGAACCCGTTGACGCCTGCGTCGACACTGCCGCGGAAGCCTCCAGGCTGAGGCGCCGATACGCAGAGAACTACAGCCCTCTGGGTATGTGGTCGGTCCAGTTCAGGTCGTATATCGCGGCCAGCGGGCGTGTCGTCGCCGTCGGGCCGAACGTCCTCTGGCCCTTGGGGGCGACCTTCGCGGAGGCGTTGGCCTACGTGGTAGACGGCGATGCCGGCGTCAATCGTGCAGAACAAGCAGACTGGCTCGCCAACTGCCTCACCGGCAGATGAGACGATCTTGCGGTGGCTGGTGTGATCACGGCGGCGGAGCCGTCTTGGATGGCCCCGTTCACCGGCCTGATCCCTCGTCAGTCTGGCAAATTAATCACAGCGTTGCGACGCGAGGGCGCCGACCCGGTCCGCAAGGGCCGGCCCTGGAGCCTGCCGCTGGAGGACGGGGTGTTGCTGGTCGCTCCGCAAAGCCGCCGTGCTGATCGTGGACGGCACCCTGGTCCCCACTCGCGACCACAGCATCGCCGAACAGTCGAAGAACTACCGGTACTCCACCAACCACCAGGTCGTCGTCGACGCCGCCCCCGGCTGATCGTCGCCGTCGGCCGGCCATTGCCCGGCAACCGCAACGACTGCAAGGCATGGGAACTGTCCGGCGCGAAAGCCGCCGTCGGCAAGACCACGGTCATCGCGGACGGCGTCTACCGCGGCACTGGCCTGGTCATCCCGCACCGCCGCGAACCCGGCCAGGCCAAACTCCCTGACTGGAAAGAGGAACACAACTCCCACCGCAAGGTCCGCGCCCGCGTCGGACACACCTTCGCCCGGATGAAGACCTGGAAGATCCTTCGTGACTGCCGCCTCAAGGGCGACGGCGTCCATTACGCCATGCTCGACATCGCCCGGCTGCACAACCTCGCCCTCACCGGATAACGGCAAACGGCCGGGTCATCCAGCACGCCAAGATCATTTACGGGACAAGCTCTAGTGCTGGGTTCCTCAAACGGTGTACACATATCGGCGCCGTAGTCGGCGGGTTGGCGGTGCGGGTCTGCCCCAGACCCAGGGTTTGGCACGGGAGTTGAGCTGGCTGGTCGCAAGGGTGGTGGCGTATTCGATGTCGTCGCGGTTGGCGAATGAGCGGCCGGCGAGGGCGGCTTTGCGGAAGATGCGCCACCAGCCTTCCTGCAGGTTGAGCCAGCACGCGCCGACGGGAATGAAGGCGTGGTGGATGCGGGGATGGTCCTCGAGCCAGGTCCGGGTGGACAGGCTGTTGTGACTGGACAGGTTGTCGGTGACGATCCAGACCTCGCCGGTCGGGTTGGCGTCTTCGATCTGTTGCAGGAACTGCTGGTAGAAGACGCTGTTGCGGGAGGAAGCGGCCATGGTGATCTGCTGGCCGTCGCGGACGCGTAAGGCCCCGTAGACCCAGGTTTTCTCGGGTCCGCGGCTGTAGTCGAGTTCCGCTTTGATCCGGTGTCCGTCGGGTGACCAGGCGGGTGCGGGCGGGAAGGTCCGCGGGATCACTGGCCCCAGCTCGTCGGCGCAGATCACCGTCGCGTCGTCGGGCGGGTGGGTGTAGAGGCCGATGATCCGTGTCCTTTTGGGACGAAGTCCGGGTCCTTTGAACGCGTCCAGGACCGGGTACGGCGCCAGCGCACGCCCTCGGCGAGCAGGATGCGGCGGACCTGCGAGCGGCCCACCTCGATCCCTTCGGCCCGTGCCGCCGCGGCCAGGGAATCCAGGGTCCACTCGGGTGGCCCGGACTCGTCAAAGGCCCACAGCTCCCCGACCGGCTCCCACCTCAGCCGCCCCGGCGGGACGGTCTTGACCAGGGCGATGATCTTGGAGCGTTCCTCCTCGGTGATCCGCCGCTTGCGGCCCTGCCCGCCCAGATCATCCAGCCCCCGCAGGCCCGAGCGGTTGAAGCGGTGCAGCCAGCACCGGACCGTTTTGGGGCTGCAGTCCAGTGCCCCGGCGATCGCCGGCACCCGTAGCCCCGACCAGCTCAGCTCGATCATCCGGGCCCGCATCACGGCATCGCGCGGAGCCTTCCGCGCCCGCGATAACCGGCGAACGACGGCCCGTTCGTCCTCGTCAAGCCCCGGTCGTGCCCGTAAAACCATCGTCCAGCACCCGCCCCCGAGCACCGTCAACTACCCCGCCACCAGGACTTATACCCAGCCAAAGAGGAACCCAGCACTAGTGCTGGGTTCCTCAAACGGTGTACACATATCGGCGCCGTAGTCGGCGGGTTGGCGGTGCGGGTCTGCCCCAGACCCAGGGTTTGGCACGGGAGTTGAGCTGGCTGGTCGCAAGGGTGGTGGCGTATTCGATGTCGTCGCGGTTGGCGAATGAGCGGCCGGCGAGGGCGGCTTTGCGGAAGATGCGCCACCAGCCTTCCTGCAGGTTGAGCCAGCACGCGCCGACGGGAATGAAGGCGTGGTGGATGCGGGGATGGTCCTCGAGCCAGGTCCGGGTGGACAGGCTGTTGTGACTGGACAGGTTGTCGGTGACGATCCAGACCTCGCCGGTCGGGTTGGCGTCTTCGATCTGTTGCAGGAACTGCTGGTAGAAGACGCTGTTGCGGGAGGAAGCGGCCATGGTGATCTGCTGGCCGTCGCGGACGCGTAAGGCCCCGTAGACCCAGGTTTTCTCGGGTCCGCGGCTGTAGTCGAGTTCCGCTTTGATCCGGTGTCCGTCGGGTGACCAGGCGGGTGCGGGCGGGAAGGTCCGCGGGATCACTGGCCCCAGCTCGTCGGCGCAGATCACCGTCGCGTCGTCGGGCGGGTGGGTGTAGAGGCCGATGATCCGTGTCCTTTTGGGACGAAGTCCGGGTCCTTTGAACGCGTCCAGGACCGGGTACGGCGCCAGCGCACGCCCTCGGCGAGCAGGATGCGGCGGACCTGCGAGCGGCCCACCTCGATCCCTTCGGCCCGTGCCGCCGCGGCCAGGGAATCCAGGGTCCACTCGGGTGGCCCGGACTCGTCAAAGGCCCACAGCTCCCCGACCGGCTCCCACCTCAGCCGCCCCGGCGGGACGGTCTTGACCAGGGCGATGATCTTGGAGCGTTCCTCCTCGGTGATCCGCCGCTTGCGGCCCTGCCCGCCCAGATCATCCAGCCCCCGCAGGCCCGAGCGGTTGAAGCGGTGCAGCCAGCACCGGACCGTTTTGGGGCTGCAGTCCAGTGCCCCGGCGATCGCCGGCACCCGTAGCCCCGACCAGCTCAGCTCGATCATCCGGGCCCGCATCACGGCATCGCGCGGAGCCTTCCGCGCCCGCGATAACCGGCGAACGACGGCCCGTTCGTCCTCGTCAAGCCCCGGTCGTGCCCGTAAAACCATCGTCCAGCACCCGCCCCCGAGCACCGTCAACTACCCCGCCACCAGGACTTATACCCAGCCAAAGAGGAACCCAGCACTAGTAGGACTCCGTTAGGTCTTTCTTGATCTTGTTGTCGTGCGGGTTCTGGTGGGGAGGGGTTGCTGGCAGCTGGTGCAGATCCCGGTCCAGCACCTCAGGGTGTCTTGGAGAGCGTCGAGGATCTGGTAGAGGGTGAAGCTGCTTCCTGTGCTTTTGGGGCCAGGCGCCGTTCGGTGAGGAAGGCGTGGGCGGCCGTCACGAGGGTGACGTGGTGGTGCCAGCCCGGCCAGGAACGGCCCTCGAAGTGGCCCAGGCCCAGGCCGTGTTTGAGCTCCCGGTAGTCGTGATCGATGCGCCAGCGGACCTTGGCCAGGCGGACCAGATCGGTGATCGGGGCATCGGGCGGGAGGTTGGACAGCCAGTATTCGCTCGGAGCTTCGGCGCCGGCGGGCCATTCGGCCAGTAGCCAGCAGTCGGGCAGGACCCCGTCCCACCAGCCTTGCTCGGCCGAGGCCGCTGCTTTGACCGGTTGTTCGACGGCTTTTCCGGCCGGACGCACACGCACGGCTGCGAAGCGGGAACGTAACTCCCCTTTCGAGCCCTGGCGCCATGTGAGCGGGGTGAACGCTTCCGGTCCAAGGCTTGTGGCAAGGACTGCCACGGACGGTGCCTTCTGGCGGTAGCGAGGCTGCGGCCAGCAGCCGTCATCTCCTTTGCGGTCCGGGGCCATGGGTTGTGCGTCGAAGGGGTGGGCGCTCACGTCCGACCGGATGGACAGGACATAGGTGAGTCCTCGTTTCGACAGGGCGGCCCGCAGGTGTGCATTGGTGCCGTAGGCGGCGTCGGCCACCACCGCTGGCGGTGTCATCCCCCAATCCGCGAGCTTGTCGAGCATGTCGAGTGCCAGGCGCCATTTCTCCCGGTGTGTGACCTCGGCCGGAATCAGGGTCCTGGTGCGGCGGTGGCTGTCCGCGGCCCACTCCTGGGGCAGGAACAGTCTCCACTGCAGGGGGCAGGAGGCAGTGTCACTGGCAGCGTGGACACTGACCGCGACCTGGCAGTTCGCGCGTTTGCCCAGGGCTGCGCAGTACTGCGGAGCCACACCGACCGACATCCGGCCGTCCTTGGGCATCGACACATCGTCGATCACCCAGGCCACCGGGTCGACCAGGGGCAGCAGCCGTTCGTTGACCCGCAGCTGCACAGGCTCCGGATCCCAGGTCGACTGGTTCACGAACTGCTGCAGGTTTTGTTCGTTGCCGTCCGGCAGTCGCGCAGCCATCGCCTGGATCGACTTGCGGCGGCCGTCCAGCATGAGTCCGCGCAGATAGCAGTCGCCCTTGGCCCGCTGATCCTTCCGCGGAACCGAAGCGAACACATCGGCCACAAACAACGCCAACGTCGCCCGAACACGCCTCACTTCATGTAAGTCCACCAACCCAACATGCTCTTGATCAGCGCCAACAGGAAGACCTAACGGAGTCCTACTAGTGCTGGGTTCCTCAAACGGTGTACACATATCGGCGCCGTAGTCGGCGGGTTGGCGGTGCGGGTCTGCCCCAGACCCAGGGTTTGGCACGGGAGTTGAGCTGGCTGGTCGCAAGGGTGGTGGCGTATTCGATGTCGTCGCGGTTGGCGAATGAGCGGCCGGCGAGGGCGGCTTTGCGGAAGATGCGCCACCAGCCTTCCTGCAGGTTGAGCCAGCACGCGCCGACGGGAATGAAGGCGTGGTGGATGCGGGGATGGTCCTCGAGCCAGGTCCGGGTGGACAGGCTGTTGTGACTGGACAGGTTGTCGGTGACGATCCAGACCTCGCCGGTCGGGTTGGCGTCTTCGATCTGTTGCAGGAACTGCTGGTAGAAGACGCTGTTGCGGGAGGAAGCGGCCATGGTGATCTGCTGGCCGTCGCGGACGCGTAAGGCCCCGTAGACCCAGGTTTTCTCGGGTCCGCGGCTGTAGTCGAGTTCCGCTTTGATCCGGTGTCCGTCGGGTGACCAGGCGGGTGCGGGCGGGAAGGTCCGCGGGATCACTGGCCCCAGCTCGTCGGCGCAGATCACCGTCGCGTCGTCGGGCGGGTGGGTGTAGAGGCCGATGATCCGTGTCCTTTTGGGACGAAGTCCGGGTCCTTTGAACGCGTCCAGGACCGGGTACGGCGCCAGCGCACGCCCTCGGCGAGCAGGATGCGGCGGACCTGCGAGCGGCCCACCTCGATCCCTTCGGCCCGTGCCGCCGCGGCCAGGGAATCCAGGGTCCACTCGGGTGGCCCGGACTCGTCAAAGGCCCACAGCTCCCCGACCGGCTCCCACCTCAGCCGCCCCGGCGGGACGGTCTTGACCAGGGCGATGATCTTGGAGCGTTCCTCCTCGGTGATCCGCCGCTTGCGGCCCTGCCCGCCCAGATCATCCAGCCCCCGCAGGCCCGAGCGGTTGAAGCGGTGCAGCCAGCACCGGACCGTTTTGGGGCTGCAGTCCAGTGCCCCGGCGATCGCCGGCACCCGTAGCCCCGACCAGCTCAGCTCGATCATCCGGGCCCGCATCACGGCATCGCGCGGAGCCTTCCGCGCCCGCGATAACCGGCGAACGACGGCCCGTTCGTCCTCGTCAAGCCCCGGTCGTGCCCGTAAAACCATCGTCCAGCACCCGCCCCCGAGCACCGTCAACTACCCCGCCACCAGGACTTATACCCAGCCAAAGAGGAACCCAGCACTAGCCAACGCCTCCGAGGGCGAGCCGTTCACCCGGCGCCGTACCCGGGTGAACGGAGACCTGCGTCATCGAGACGCGCTAACTGAGTCACCCGCAGCCCGGTGAACGTCTCCACCTGTACCCGCTCGGCCCCCAACACCCCAGCCACACAAGGGAGATGGCCAGATCATGGCCTTGTGCAACACCCTTTAGTTGATGATTTCGGCGCGGTCGTCCAGACGGGTTGCGGCCAGCCGGTCCCGCCACATCTGGAGAGCTTCGGGTGTCTGTCGCGTCCAGTCGGTGACCTCGCCAACGATCCGGAGCGGCTCCCCGCTGCGATAAGAGCGGGTGGGATTGCCGGGGAACTTCTTGTCGGTGACGTTTGGGTCGTTCTCGAACTCCCCGGTGGGTTCGACGGCATACACTCGCGGGGCCCCGTCGCCGGCGGCGAGTTCGGCGGCGAGTCCCGCGCCGTCGCGCAACGCAGTGAAGTAGATGTGGTTCATGACGATTTCGGGCCGGTAGTTGGAACGGAAGCCGGCGGTGAGGTGGTCTCCGACCTGCAGCTCGGCCTTCGTGCCATGGAAGAACGGTCCCTCGTCCAATACCTCGTCCATCGCCGCAGACTATCAAGCCAAGCTGTCGTTGCGGCGAGCTGTCCAGCGCAACTCTGACGCCGTGATCACGCCGGCCACAGCAAAGTCATCCAGCGCTGACCAGTAGCTATGGAACAACTTTTAGTTCATCGAGCGGTTTAGTTCCTCAATGGTTTTCCAACGGCCCACCTGCCGGACTCAGTTCAGTCGTCGCAGCGGCAGAATCACAGCGGAGGGGTGAGCCGGGGAGTGGAGTACCTCCTGGTCGGCGGCGCGGAGCGTGGTGGCCGTCGCTCGTGGTTCACCGGCGCCGAGGTTGCGGTTGTAGCGGGGGAAGGCGCCGCTGGAGACCTGGACGCGGATGCGGTGGCCGCGCTTGAAATGGTAGGCGGTCGGCCAGAGTTGGACCTTCGCGCACGTCGTCCTGTCGGCGTCGGTGAGGCTGATCAGGCCGTCGCAGACGTTCGTGGAGCGGCCCGTCTCGTCTACGTCACACAGGCGGACGAACACGTCGGCGTACGGCAGGCTGGAGCGGAAGAAGATCTCGGCGCTCACCTCGCCGACGACCTCGACGTCCGTGTCCAGAGCGGGAGTTGTGTAGGTGAGGACGTCGGAGCGGGCCTCCAGGTCGGTGTTGTCGACGCGGCCCGACTTGACGCCGACGGCCATGCGGACGCCGCCGACGGCAGGCGTGGGGTCGGCCGGGTCGTAGTGGTAGGTGTCCGGGGCCGACTCCTCCGGTGGGTCGGCGGCCAGGGCGCCGGCGGGGTGGAGGTGGAGGCGCTGCGGGGCGTAGCCCGGCGGAGGCCAGGACGGGAAGTCGCGCCAGGCGTCCTCGCCCATGACGAACAGGCGCACCGGGGCGCGGTCGGACGGCTTCTCGCCGCGCGCGTGGGCGAGACCGAAGTCGAGGGCCTCGGCGACCGCCGTCACGCCGACGCCCATGGAGATGTGCGCCCACGGCCCGACGGTGAGCCGGGCCTCCCGTCCCGCCCCCTGGAGCGCCTGGTAGTCGCGGAGTTGGCCGGGCAGGAAGATGTCGTACCAGCCGGCGACCGTGCTGACCGGCACGGTGAGGTCCGCGACCCGGGAGCTGTGGTCGAGCACGGACCAGAACGGTGAGTCGGCGTCGTGGTCGAGGGTGTTCTGGAAGTAGTCGGAGCGGCGTCCGATGGCGGCGGTGTCGGCCTCGTTCAGCGGCAACGTGTACCACGCGCGCCGCTCCTTCCGGAGCCGCAGCGCCTGATGGAGCAGCGCTCCCCGGCGTTCCTGGCCCGCGACTTGGAGGCCCCAGCCGAAGGTCGCCTCCAGGGAGAACGACTCCTTGCGGAGGAACTCCAGCGTGAAGGCGGATTCGGAGACCGAGGGGATCAACGCCTTGACCTGCGGCGGCAGTTGGCCCGACACCGACCACTGGGCGAAACCCGGATAGCTGCCGCCCGTAGAGCACGACCGCCTCGCCGCACCAGGGCTGCTCGACGAGCCACCGCAGGGTGTCGAGACCGTCCTCGCGTTCGCGGCGCAGGGGGTCGAAGTCGCCGCCGGAGCCGAAGGTGCCGCGGGTGCTCTGGATCAGCACCTGGTATCCCCGTTCGGCCAGCGGCCTCGCCATCTGCGCGGCGATCATGCCCGTCCTGCCGTACGGGATGCGGACGAGCGCGGTCGGCAGGTCGGCGGCGCCGGACTTCGGGCTCCAGCGGTCCGCGAGCAGGACGGCTCCGTCGCGCATCGGCACCCGCAGATCGTGCTCGACGGTGAGGTCCCTGGTCGCGGGCGGGGGCAGATGCAGGAGGCGCTGGGCGAGATGGCTGCTGAGGTTCATGGGGCGTGGTCTCCGGCTGCCGGGACTTGGCGGCTGAAGGTGAGCGTGGACGCGAGGCGGAGCAGGCGGTTCGTCAGGTCCGCGGGATCGAGGGGGTCCGTGCCGTCGATCACCCAGTTGTTGACGATGGCGGCGGCTCCGCCCGCGATGAACTCCGACAGGTCGTCCGCCGTCCGCTGGTCCAGCTCACCGAACAGCTTCCGGACGGCGGGCCTGTTGAGGGAGCTGAAGAGCGCGTTGAGGGTGCTGGTCATGGCGAAGGCGCAGGAGCCGGTCAGCATCGGGCGGTAGAAGGAGCGGTGCGCGGCGAAGTGCTGTGCCAGCGCCGCCACCCCCTCGGTGACGTCGCCACCGACTCCGGTCCGGGGGAGCAGCTCTCGTCTCACCAGGTCGATCCCGGCTTCGGTCAGGAGGGTGTCGCGGTCCCCGAACTGCAGATAGACGAGGCGGCGGCTGACGTCCGCCGCCTCGGCGAGATCGGTGACCGGGATGTCCGTGGTGTCGCGCTCGGACACGAGGCGCACCGCGGCCGCCATCAGGGCCGCACGGGAGCGCCGGACCCTTCGGTCCTGGGTGCCGGATTCCTGGATCGGTTCGAGCTGCATGCGGGAACGGTATACACCTGAGAATAATTACACAAGTGTGCATTTACTTTGGTCGGCGATTGATCACACCTCGGGAAGGGCGATCCGGTTCGAGACCGTCGACGCGATGCGTGTGGTCGCCGGGAGGATCACCGAGAACCGGGGGCTTGGCCAACCTCTTCTCCCTCAGGGAGCAGCAGGGAGCAGCAGGGAGCAGGGCCCGGCGGCCGGTGAGTCCCGGGCATGCCGGATCGCGCCGGGACCTTCGGTCACCGGGTCACCGGGCCGACGGGTCGACGGGTCGACGGGTCGACGGGTCAGCTCGGTCCCAACCCCGCGTCCCGCGCCAACAGGGCCGCCTGCACCCGGTTCTCGCAGTGCAGCTTCGTCAGGATCCGGCTGACGTACGTCTTCACCGTCGCCTCGCTCACATGGATCCGCTCGCCCGCGTCGGCGTTCGACAGGCCTTCACCGAGCAGCGCGAGCACCTCCAGTTCCCGGGTGCTGAGCGACTCCAGACGCCGGCGCGCCTCCTCGCCGCGCGCCGCCGCCTGCCCCGAGGCGAGCTGGTCGACCACGTGCCGCGTGGCGCCCGGCGACAGATAGGCGTCCCCGGCCGCGGCCGCCCGTACCGCCTGGATCAGTTCGGCCGGTGCCGAGTCCTTCAGCAGGAACCCGGAGCCGCCCTGGCTCAGCGCACGCAGCACGTTCTCCCGCTCGCCGAACGTCGTCAGGATCAGTGCGCGTACGGCCGGCGCCGCCCGCCGCAGTTCGGCCAGCGCGGACAGCCCGTCCAGCACGGGCATCTGGATGTCGAGCAGGGCCACGTCGACGGCGTGGGCCCGGACCAGGTCGACCGCCTCACGGCCGTTGGCCGCCTCCGCCACGACGTCGATGTCGTCGGCGGAGGTGAGGATCATCCTGATGCCCGCGCGGATGAGCGGTTCGTCATCCGCGACGAGGACTCTGATCACGACTCTCCTGCGGGATGTACGAGGGGGGCGGCGGGGACGACGGGGGCGACGGGGACCACGGGGACGACGAGCGGCCCAAGACTATGACGTGGTCATGAAGGTCCGCTTCTCGATCAGCTTGCCGTCCTTGAAGCAGAAGCGGTAGGCGGGCATCTTCCCGCCGTCGGCCGGCCAGTCCTTCGTGGACAGATACGACGAGCAGCTCGCCCCCCGCGGCTCGGCGGGCGCCTCGTCGCCCAGGGCCGGGGCCAGGAACGACTTTCCGTGCGGCAACTTGTCCCGTACGACCGTCTCGGAATCCCCGACCTTCAGCGAGTCGTAGACCGACGGATCGAGCATGAGCCGGTCGGACTCCTTCTCCACCAGGTTGACGACCAGCACGACGGCGAGCACCCCGAGAACCAGGAAGGTCAGCAGTGCGGCGCCGCATCCGATCACGAGGCCCTTCTTCTTGCGTCCCATGGCGATGTCGAACTCCTTCTGCCTGTCCGGCGCACCGGACCAGTCGATGTCCGCACCACCGTCGCCGGGCACCACCCCCTCGCTCTGCCCCCGGAAGTCGTTCGCCGCGTCGACGAAGGTCGCTCCCTCCGGCCGCGGGTCCGCCGGCCATCGGCCGCTCTCCGCCGCGCGCGGCGACCGGGGACCGTAGGGCAGCACGCCCGCGATGCGGAACCCGCCGTCCGCCGCGGGCCCCGCGTGCACCATGCCGCCGACCAGCCGGGCCCGTTCCTGAAGCCCCGTCAGCCCCTGCCCGCCGCTCACCACGGGCCGCCGCAGTGCCGAAGTCGTCGCGGGTACCGGCCCGTTGGCGACCTCGACGACCAAGGAGTCCGGCTCGTAGCGCAGTTCGACGGCGATCGAGGCGCCCTGCGCGTGCTTCAGGGCGTTGGTCAGTGCCTCCTGCACGATCCGGAACGCCGCGTGGTCGGCGGCGGGAGCCAGCGGACGCGACTGCCCCGTACGCCGCAGCGCTACGACCGTCCGCGCGCCCCGCGACGCGTCCACCAGCCCGTCGATGCCGGCCACGCCCCGGGACTGGGGCTCCAACTCGCCTTCGTGGTACCGCACTTGGTCGGGTGTGCCGTCACGCAGGATGCCGACCGCCTCGCGCAGTTCGTGCATCGCGGACACGGACGCGTCCCGCAGGACGCCCACCACCTCACGCTGCCCGTCCGTCAGGTCCCGGTCGACCTCCAACGCGCCCGTGTGGACGGCGATCAGCGCCAGTTGGTGGCCGAGGCTGTCGTGCATGTCCTGCGCTATGCGCTGCCGCTCCCGCAGCCGGGCGTGGGACGCGATGATCTCGCGCTCGCGCAGGAGTTGGGCGTTGTGCTCGTGCAACGCGTGTAGCAGCGTGCGGCGTTGGGCGCGGTTGCGACTGGCCAGGCCGGGCACGACCGTCGTCGCCAGGAACGCGAGCGTGGTGAACACCAGTGTCTGCACGGCGGACAGCGGCTGCGTCGGGTCGTGGACGGACAGCCCAACGAAGAGGACGAAGGTGGCGCTGAACAGCGCCAGTGCCCGCCGCGGCGCCTCGATCCTCGCCCCCGCCGACCAGCTGACCACCATCAGCACGATGCCGAAACCACTGAGCAGACCGCCGACCGCGCTGGTGACGACCAGGACGCTCGCCGGGAAGAACCGCCGTAGCGGAGTGAGCACCGCGGCTGCCACCGCCGCGAGGGTCATCCGCAGCGTGCCCTCGCCCGTCTGGCTCAGGGCCATGGCCAGGGCCAGGACGACGGCGAGTACCGTCTCGCCGGCGATCCGCCGCCGGGACCACATGCGGGCCGCGCCCAGCCGGCTCCGGACATCGAGGGCCATCGTCTTCACGTTCACGCGCCAACGGTATGCACCAACACCCGGGCGCACAGCATCCGTTCGTCGCATCCACGAACGACCAAAGTCGTACGGTCCCAGTCTCACGCGGTCCCGCCGACGCGCTGTGTCCGGGACCTTACTGCCGGACGGCACACCGTGTTCCTTGAGACGGCGGGTCCAGGCGTCCCAGAGCCTGTTGACGTCTTCCTGGCTGTCATCGAGACGGATCCGTACGTACCCGGCGTCAGGGTCGGCAGGGGACCGGTGACACCGCGGCGCAGGGAAGGGATGGAGGAGGGCATGCCGTCAACGTGCCGTCCACGCATGAAGATCCTGTCAGCTTCCGATCATCGTTCTGTCTGGCTGTCCGCTGTCGTACGGCACCGCATTCCGGGCGGCGCGCATCGGGAACTACTTCTGTCCCAACGCTGTACGGGCATCCGGTGTTCGAGATAGCGTCACCACGCAGCTGCCGAGTGAAACGATTCAATCCACTGCACTCAAGGGGACGGCATGGCGTCGAACAGCACACCGGACAAAGGCATTTCCCGCCGCGTGGCCCTGGCGGCAGCCGGCACCGTCGGACTCACCGCGGTGTCCCTCTCAGCCGGACTCCCTACGGCGGAAGCGCTTCCTGCCGAGGAGGCCTCCGCTTCCGTCACCGGCAACTCGGCGCGTCGCTCCGGCGGTTGGCACCGCTACGTCCAGGGCCCGTCCTCGCGCACGGTCCGCCCGGTGCGGATCACCACGTCGACCGGAGACGTGAAGAGCCTCGACGCGCTGCTCAAGCCCGGCGGAGCCAGATCCGTGCTGCGGCGCCCGCAGCCCGCGGCGGCGCCGACCTGGCCCGCCGGCACCACGGCCGAGGCCTCCTCGGCCCACGCGGGCAACAACGGCAACGACGGTCAGCCACGCACCTACGACGCCACCAACGCGATCGACGGAAACCCGGACACCTTCTGGAACGACGACACCCTCGGCGTCTTCCCCGATGTCCTCATCATCACCGCGCCGCAGGTAACGACCTTGCAGGGCATCACGGTGATCTCCAACAGCGACGGCGTGCCGACCGACTACACCGTGGACGTGTGGAGCGGCGGCGACTGGCACACCGCCGCCACGGTCACCGGCAACGACGCGGTGCAGAAGGCCGTTCCGTTCGCGTCGAACGTCAGCACCGACCGCGTTCGCATCACGGTGACCCACGCGCAGGACACCTCGCACGGCAACTTCACCCGGATCAACGAGGTCTGGCCCGCGCCTGTCGAGCCGATCCCGATACCGACCGTCACCGTGGACTTCGGCAAGGTCGTGGTCGGATATCCGCAGATCAGGTTCACCTCCGCCTCCGCCAACTCCCCGGGCGTACGCGTCGCGTTCTCCGAGACCCGCCAGTTCCTCACCGACCGCTCGGACTTCACCCGCGCCGACCAGGCGGGTGGCGCCGGAGGGGGCACGGACCAGTTCGCCGTCCCCGCGAAGGGCGCCAACTGGACGGACCACAAGGGCTTCCAGGCCGGTGACAAGGTGTTCGCGGACGGCCTGCACGGATTCCGCTACCTCAAGATCAGCCTCGACGCACTCGCCTCGGACAGCCCCGCCGCACAGCCCTGGGGAACCGTCGAAATCGACTCCGTGGCACTCCAGTTCACCGCGTACGTGGGCACACCGAGCACCTACCGCGGCTGGTTCCTGTGTTCCGACGACGAGTTGAATCGTTACTGGTACGGCGCCGCGTACACCAACGAACTGGTCACCGACACCTTCCGCCAGGACGACGTCGACCCCCGCAACGCGTGGAGCGCCACGCTGGAAGGGAAGTTGGTCCTCCAGGACGGCGCCAAACGCGACCGCGACCCGTACGTCGGCGACCTCGCCGTCTCCGCGCGCACCCTCTACCTCACCCACGACGACGCCGCCGCGGCGGCCCGCAACGTCCTGGCCGACCTCGCCGACCACCAGCGCGCCGACGGCTGGATCCCGCCCGCCTCCATCGGCAACTACACGCTTCCCCTCTTCGACTATCCGCTGTACTGGGTCACTTGCAGCTGGGACTACGTCCTCTACACGGGGGACCGCCAGTACGCGACGCGCTACTACCCGACCCTGCTGAAGGTCCTGGACACCTGGTACCCGAGCGTCACGGACGACGCGGGCCTGCTGAGCAAGGGCCTCAACGGCACCGGCGGATACGGCGACTACGCCTTCCTCGGCCGCACGGGCCGCGTCACCTACTACAACGCGCTCTACGTCCAAGCCCTCCAGAACGCCGCCCAGTTGGCCCACCTGCTGGGCCAGAAGGCCGACGCGACACGCTGGAGCACGCGTGCTGACAACGTTGCCCAGGCCGTCAACTCCCTGCTGTGGGACGCCGATGCGGGCGCCTACCTGGACTCCGGCACGGGCGCGGTACGGCACGCCCAGGACGGCAACTCCCTGGCCGTCGTCACCGGCATCGCCGACACGGCCCGCGCCACCTCGGCCCTCGCCCATCTCGACGCGACGACGCAACGGCCGTACGGCAACGCCTTCATGGACAACGACACCCTCTTCGACCAGGCCTCCCAGCGGGTGTACGCCTTCACCTCGTACCCGGAGATCGAGGCCCGCTTCCTCAGCGGTCAGGCCGATTCCGCGCTCGACCAGATCCGCCGGATGTACGGCTGGATGGACAAGAACGACCCCGGCATCACCCACTGGGAGGGCATCGGCCCGAACGGTTCGCTCTACGAGGACGCCTACACCAGCATGGCCCACGGCTGGTCCACCGGTGTCCTGCCGGCGCTGACCCACAACCTGCTGGGTGCCCGGCCGACCTCGCCCGGCTACGCCACCTGGGAGGTACGCCCACAACCCGGCGACGTCGACTGGGCGACGGGCCAACTCCCCACCCCGCACGGCCCGTTGGGCGTCGAGTGGGAGAACGGCGCCCGCGTCTTCCGGCTCACCGTCCATGTGCCCAGGCGCACCCAGGGCTCGGTCGTCTTCCCCGGTGACGCGCGCGGTCTGCGGGTGAGTGTCGGCCGGCGGACGCTCTGGGACGGGCGGCGGGCGTCGAGCCGTGACGTGAGCGTGGTCGACGGGACGGTCACGGTCGCGGGCCTCGGTGCGGGCGACCACAGTTTCGTGAGCGAAATTCGCGGCAACTGACCCTGTTCGGGGGCCTCGTTGGCGCACGGCGTCGCGATGAACCGCTTCGGGACGGACCAACGTGCGTCTGGCTCGGGGCGGTTCACCGTGAACCGGGTGAACCGGGCGTTCGCTTTGGCTAATTGTGGCGGGTGTTTTGCCGGTCCTTGCGTTGCCCCGTCCCACCGCGCCCACCTAGCCTGACCTGCGGACCAAGGGAGGGTTGGCATGCTGAAGACCGTCCGGGAACAGGCAGCGGGACTCACCAGGGATCAGCGCAACGCCTTCGTCGCCGCCTACTTGGGCTGGGCGATGGACGCCTTCGACTACTTCCTCGTCGTCCTCGTCTACAGCGAGATCGCCGACGACTTCCATGTCTCCCTCACCGACATGGCCTTCCTCACCACGGCCACCCTGGTGATGCGGCCGGTCGGCGCCCTCCTCTTCGGCCTGTGGGCTGACCGCAAGGGCCGCCGCACCCCGCTCATGGTCGACGTGGCCTTTTACTCGGTCGTCGGATTTGCCTGCGCCTTCGCACCGAACTACACCGTGCTGCTCGTACTGCGCCTGCTGTACGGCATCGGCATGGGCGGCGAGTGGGGCCTGGGCGCGGCGCTCGCCATGGAGAAGATCCCGGCGGAGCGACGCGGCTTCTGGTCGGGCCTGCTGCAGAGCGGCTACTCGCTGGGCTATCTGCTCGCCGCGGTGGCCTTCTTCGTCATCGAACCCGCCTTCGGCTGGCGGGGGTTGTTCGCCTTCAGCCTGGTGCCCGCTCTGGTCGCGCTGTGGGTGCGCACCCGGGTGGAGGAGAGCGAGGTGTGGGAGAAGAGCGTCAAACTCAGCCGCACGCCCGCCTACGAGGTGTTCAAGAACCCGGCTGTCCTACGGCGGTTCGTGTACCTGGTCGCGCTGATGACCGCCTTCAACTGGATGTCGCACGGCACCCAGGACATCTACCCCACCTTCGTCAAGAAGGGCCTGGGCCTCTCCCCGGACACCGCGATCGCCATCGCCGTCGTCTACAACATCGGCGCCATCATCGGCGGGATGGTCCTCGGGGCGTACTCCGAGCGGCTGGGGCGCCGGCGCACGATCATGATCGCGGCGGCAGCGGGCCTTGTCGTGGTGCCCTTCTTCGTCCTGTCCACCGCCGTGGGCTGGCTGATGCTCTCCTCCTTCCTCATGCAACTGTGCGTACAGGGAGCCTGGGGCGTCATCCCCGCGCACCTCACCGAGATGAGCCCGGACACGATCCGGGGCTTCTACCCCGGCGTCACCTACCAACTGGGCAACCTGATCGCCGCCCTCAACCTGCCGATCCAGGAGGCCCTCGCCGAACGCCACGGCTATCCGGCGGCGATGGCGTGGACCGTAACTCCCGCCCTGGTCCTGGTGATTGTGCTGAGCGCCGTCGGCAAGGAGGCGAAGGGGATCCGGTTCGGCGGCACGGGGACGCAGACGCCGAGTGCTGCGGCGGCGGATCCGGTGTAGCCCCGGCGGCGTGTGCGGGGGGCAGCCGGTCGTCGGTCACAGGACCGGTGAACCCGCTCCCGTGGCGACAACCGGCTCCAGCCTGCGCACGCGGGGCCGGTTACGTCGTAGCAGAGGCCGTTCGACGAGGGCGTACGAGGCGAAGGCAGCGGCGAACGTGGCGGCGAGGCCGGCGGGGAGCAGGGCGTCGCCGTGCACACCGAGGTTGGAGAGCAGCCGGATGACGGGGTAGTGCCACAGGTACATCCCGTAACTGAGGTTGCGGCCGATCCAGACCGGTGTGGACAGCGACAGCAGGCGGGTCGGCCATGACCGGGGGCACAGTTCCAGCGCGGCCACCACGCAGGCCGTCAGCAGGGCGGCGGCCAGGAAACCGACCGTGTACCAGACGGGATTCCAGCCGCTCACCTCGGTGATCGGGATCTGCCAGGCGATCAGCCCCAGCACCACGAGCGCGGGCCAGCAGAGCCGTCCCGCCCAGCGGCGCAGCGACGCCAGGCGGGGGTCGTCGGCGCGCAGCCGGGCCAGGACGAGGGCGAGCAGGGCGCCGATGAGGAGCTGGTCGGCGCGGGTGTCGGGGCCGTTGTAGATACGGTGCGCGGCCGAGGGATCCCAGAGCACGGTCCGCCAGAGCACCGGCAGCACGCACAGCACCGCGACACAGGCCAGCACCGCGCGTGCCGCCGCGTGCCGCAGCAGGACGAGCAGCAGGAGCGGCCACGCGAGATAGAACTGCTCCTCCACGCCCAGGGACCAGGTGTGGCTGAGGGGCGCGGTGAGATCCGAATACGGTCCCGAGTCCCCGGCCCGTACGAGATTGACCACCGACCCCGCGGCCAATGCGGCGGCCACCCACGCCCCACGGAACAACGGCAGTTCGAACGCCACGGACAGCAGGGCGGTGACCGCGCACATCACCAGCAGGGCCGGCATCAGGCGCACCCACCGGCGACGGTAGAACGACCACAGTCCGATGCCACCGGTACGGGCGTACTCGCCGACCAGCAGCCGCGTGATGACGAAACCGCTGATCGTGAAGAACACGTCGACGCCCACCGAGCCGCCCGGCACCAGGTCCGGCTCCACGTGGTAGACGATCACCAGCAGCACCGCGACCGTCCGCAACCCGTCCAGCCCCGCGACCCGCCCACCACCACGCAACGCCGACGAAAAGCCCCGCCCCCCGCCTCTGCCCCGTTCCGCGGACGTGGGCACGAGTGGCGACGCCGCCGCCCGCGCGTCAGGGCTCTGCTCGGTGGCCTCGTCTACCGTGCTCCGCTGGAGGGTGCTCATAACGGCGGCGTCTGCCCACGTCTGGCGGGATCACACAAATTCTCATGCTGCCCACAGACTGGTGTTGCCTTTCGGACGCCGGACTCCGGCGGTTATTCGTTGGTCGGCGCGGTGCCCGACTCGACAGACTGCCGTCATGAGCAACTCGTACGCGCAGGCAGTGCTGAGGACGACGGATCCTGCCGAGATACTGCGAGTCGCCGGCCGACTGCTCGATCTCGCCGACACGACACAACTCGAAGTCGACTTCGAGGCGCGGGTCTCCACGCCCGGAGAGCTGGAGCGGTTGAGCGGACTGATACCGGACGCCGAATGGTGGTCCTACGGAGCCGACCGACACGGCTCCTCGGACAATGGCGACGCTCCGTCGGAGTGGCTTCCGATCTTCTTGCGCAGATGGTGCATGGCCCCGGAATCCGTGAAGGAGCTCGTGGCCGCGGCGGGGGACACCCCAGCCATGATCCGCTGGGACTTCAGCGGTTGGCCCGAGGCTCCGGAGGTGGGCCTCGGCTGCGGAGGCCCCAGGGGCGCCTACGTGACGGTGTGCCTGAACGCGCGCGACCTCGACCTCGAAGATCCCGCGCCGGACCACACGTTGTACGTTCACGTGAAGCAGGTCGAGGCCGAACGGGCGCCTTGGCTGGCGGCGCAGGTGGGCCTGTCGGTCTTCGGCGAGTTGGAGATGGCACCGCTCTGAGCTGGTTCTCCGAACTTCCGCCGGGAGTTTCGGCAGGACGGAAGGCTTGGCGAAGGAGCCGTGGTGCTGGGACTGCTGGGCTTCTACGACGAACTGGACAACTGCTCCGGCCGGCCGAACGGATCGATACGCGATGCCGTCCGGCCCGTCGGTGAGCGGGACGAGGCGGACCTGGTGGCCTACCTGGACAGCGGCCACGTCCTGCTTTCATGACGGCCCGTCAGGAGAGGACGCGGCCGGGGGCGTCAGAACCGAGGCCACGACGCTGAAAGGAACCGGCCGCGGCCGGACAGTACGGGGTGTGGAATCCATGACGGAACAGGAGGCGCGCCGGATGCGGCGGGCGCGCTTCGAAGGACTGGCGCATCTGGTGGTGGAACCGCTGCACCGCTATCTGCTGCGACGGACGAGCGCCGACATGGTCGACGACGTCCTGTCGGAGACGATGCTGGTGCTGTGGCGTCGTCTCGACGACGTCCCCGGGCTCGGGGCGGGTTCCGATCCCGATGCGCCTCCCGATCGCGATGACGTGTTGCCCTGGTGCTATGGGGTGGCTCGGGGGTGTCTGGCGAACGCCCGCCGTGCCGACGGGCGCAGGCTCCGGCTGGTGGAGCGGCTGATCCGGACCCAGGAGCAGTCCCCGGCGGGGGCCGCCGATCACGGCGAGCTGCATGCCGCGCTCGATGCCCTCGGGGCGCTGGACCGCGAGGTGGTGCGGCTGTGGGCGTGGGAGGGGCTCGCACCGCGGCAGATCGCGGAGGCGACCGGGCTGACGTCCAACGCGGTGAGCATCCGGCTCCATCGGGCGAAGGCGAGACTCGCCGCACAGCTGGGGCGAAAGGATGCCGAACGGCCCGGACACAAGAGGGATGAAGGAAGGAGCAGTCAGTGAATGACGACGAGTTGCTGGCCCGGCTGAAGTCCGCGGACCCGGCACTGACCGGAATTGCTCCGCCGCCCGACATCGACCGCCTTGTGGAGGACACCTTGGACACCGACACCGCGCTTCGGACCGCGACCACCGCTGCCGGCATCACGACCGCGGGATGGGCACGCCGTCATCTCCTCGGACTCGCCGCCGCCGGTCTGCTGGTAATCGGAGGCGGCATCGCCGGAGGAATCATGGCCAACAACGGTAACGGCAACGGTCATTCGGCCTCGGCCAAGACCCTGGCCCCCGCCGGCGCGCTGCGGCTCACCGCCGAGGGCGGCTCCGGCAAGTGCGTGGTGCCCGGCCTCGACACGCTGAGGAAGTACCCGATCCTCTTCGAAGGAACGGTCACTTCCGTCAAGGGCTCGACGGCCACTTTCCGTGTGGACCAGTGGTTCAAGGGCGGTGACGCGGCGACCGTCGAACTCGTCAGCGACACCGACATCCCGGAGACGCTGACGTACTCGGAAGGCGGGCACTACATCGTGGGCGCCAAGGACGGCTTCGTCCCACCGTGCGCCGCGATCGAGGCCTCGCCCGAGACCGTCGCCGAGTTCCACCAGGCGTTCTTCGGGAAGTGACCCCGCCGGATCACGCGGGGTCGTCCAGCAGGCTCCGGGCGAACTCGTGCGCCGGGTCCGCCAGGGTGTGCCGGAGTGCGGCGAAGAGCTCCGCCGCCGTCGCGCCCGACCAGGTGGCGGGGAGGAGGGTGCTGGGCAGACCCGGGTCGAGGTAGGGCAACCGGCGCCAGGCCGTGAGGACTTGGACGTAGTCGACGAAGGCGTGCTGGTCCGACAGCCCGTTCCGGCCGGGCCCGGCCCAGCGCCCGGCCATCGACGTGAACTCGGCGACGAAATCGTCGTAGAGCTTCTGGAGCGCGTCCAAGTCCCACCAGCGGCCCACCTGTTCGGCCGGGTCACCGAAGGCCACGTAGTCGCCGCGGAAGAGGTCGACGTACTGGTCCAGGCCGTGCCGGAGCAGGTGGTCGCGGGTGTCGTCGAGCGCGTGGGCCGGGGCGATCCAGATCCCGGACGAGACCGTGCCGAAGCCCAACCAGGCCAGCCGTGACCGGAGTTGGTGCCGGTGCTGGCGCTCGCTCTCCGGCACCGAGAAGACGGCGATGACCCAGCCGTCGTCGGTGACGGCATGGCGTTCGAAGATACGGCGGTCACCCGTCTCCAGGACGGAACGGGCATACGGCGAGAGCGCGTAGCCCGCACGGCCGTCCCGGCGCTCGGCCACCAGGATCTCGCGGCGCTTGAGCCGGGAGATCGACGAGCGGACCGCCTGGGCGTCGACGTCGAGTTCGGCGAGCAGCCGGATCAGGGTGCTCACGCTGATCCAGCCGCCGACCTCGCGCGCGTAGAGCCCGTACACCGTCACGATCAGGGATCGCGGCGGTGCGGGCTGGCCCGGGCTGTCCTCTTCGAGATCGCTTGCCGTCACGATCGTAGTATTTCAGTGCGCCCGACCGGCGTCCGATCCCGCCCGGCCGCCCAGCGCGGTACGCCAGGCGGCCGGCCAGGGCGCACTGCCGCCGGTCTCCTTGTCGGGCACGTGCACGGTGACATAACTGCCCCGAGCAGCACGGCAGTTCGGCTTGCCGTCCTCGGTGTTCCGCCACACCTCGAAGCCGAAGGTCATCGAGGACCGGCCGAGACGGATCAGCTCGACCCGCGTCTCGACCTCCTCCCCGAACCGGATCGACGCCTCGAACTCCACCTCGTAGCGCACCCTCGGCGCCACCGGGAAGTAGCCCGGAATGTCGTACGCGCGCATCAGCGCGGCCTCCGCCGCCTCGGCGAACCGGACGACGGTGGTGTTGTGGTAGATCCCGGCCGCGTCGGTGTCGATCCACTCCACCCGCGCACGGTGAACGCCGTAGGGACCGCTCATTCCGCTGCCCTGCCCGGGGTCCACCGCAGGTGAACGGCGTCCCGCGGGGTGTCGCGCAGCAGCGCGAGACGCGGGCGGACCGCGTCCGTCCGTGAGGTCGGCGGCTTGCGGCGGCCCGCCGCGAACTGCGCCGGCCAGTCGGCACCCGCGCCGCGGTACTCCTGCTCGGCCGCCGCCTGCAGAGTCCACTGCGGGTTGTAGAGATGGGTACGCCCGAGCGCACACAGGTCCGCACGCCCGGCGAGCAGGATCGAGTTGACGTCGTCGTAGGACGAGATCGCTCCTACGGCGATCACGGCAGCCCCCGCCGGAGCGGCGACCTCGTGCCGGATCCGGTCGGCGAACGGGGTCTGGTACGAACGGCCGTACGCCGGCTTCTCGTCCTTCGTGACCTGGCCGGACGACACGTCCACGGCCGCCGCGCCGTGCGCGACGAACGCCCGCGCGATCTCCACCGCGTCGTGCTCCGTGTTCCCGTCGGGGGTCCAGTCGGTGGCGGAGATCCGCACCGTCACCGGGCGGTCGGCGGGGAACGCGGACCGTACGGCGTCGAAGACCTCCAGCGGCAAGCGCAACCGGTTCGTGAGGTCGCCGCCGTACCCGTCGGTGCGGCGGTTGGCGACGGGGGAGAGGAACGAGGAGAGCAAGTAGCCGTGGGCCGCGTGTACTTCCAGCAGGTCGAATCCGGCGTCGGCGCCCCGGCGGGCGGCGGCCACGAAGTCGGCCACGACCGCGTCCATGTCGGCTCGCGTCATCTCGCGCGGTGTGTGGCAGCCCGTGCCGTAGGGCAGCGCGGACGGGCCTACGACCTCCCAGTTGTCCTCGTCGAGGGGCTGGTCAATGCCCTCCCACATGAGGCGAGTTGAGCCCTTGCGGCCCGAATGGCCCAGCTGGAGACCGATCTTCGCGGTGCTGCGCTCGTGGACGAAGTCGGTGACCCGGGTCCAAGCGTCGCGCTGCGTGTCGTTCCACAGGCCCGTGCAGCCCGGGGTGATGCGGGCCTCGGGGGAGACGCAGACCATCTCGGTCATCACGAGGCCGGCGCCGCCGAGCGCCTTCGAACCGAGGTGGACGACGTGGAAGTCGTCCGGCACTCCGTCGACGGCGGAGTACATGTCCATCGGCGAGACGATGATCCGGTTCTTCAACTCCAGGCCGCCGATGGAGAACGGCTGGAACATCGCCGGGACCGACTCGGTGCGGCCCTGCGCCTCCGCGAAGCCGCGCTCGATCAGGTCGGCGAAGCCCGGGTCGCGGTCCTTGAGGTTGTCGAAGGTGATCCGGCGGGAACGCGTGAGCAGGTTGAAACAGAACTGCGCGGGGTCCTGGTCGGCGTACCGGCCGATGTTCTCGAACCACTCCAGCGAGGCCTGGGCGGCGCGCTGGGTGGACTCCACCACCGGGCGGCGCTCGGTCTCGTACGCCGTCAACGCCGTGTCCACGCCGGGGTGTTCGTGCAGACACGCGGCGAGCGCGAGGGCGTCCTCCATGGCCAGCTTGGTGCCGGAACCGATCGAGAAGTGCGCGGTGTGGGCGGCGTCGCCGAGCAGGACCACGTTGTGGTGGTGCCAGCGCTCGTTGCGGACCGTCGTGAAGTTGAGCCAACGGGAGTTGTTGGTAAGGAGGTTGTGCCCGGCGAGTTCCCCGGCGAAGATCTCGCGGATCCGGGCGACCGACTGCTCGTCGCTCACCCCGGGCGGGAACTGCGTGCCCTCCGTCGCGTCGAGGCCGGCCTTGCGCCACACGTCCTCCGCCATCTCGACGATGAAGGTCGAGCCGGAGTCGGAGAAGGGATAGCCGTGGATCTGCATGGTCCCGAACTCGGTCTGCTTGACGAGGAATTGGAACGCCTCGAAGACCCGGTCGGTGCCCAGCCACATGTACTTGTTCGCCCGCTGGTCCAGCGAGGGGACGAAGGCGTCGGCGTACTTGGTGCGCACGGCCGAGTTGATGCCGTCCGCCGCGACCACCAGGTCGTAGGAGCCGCGCAGTTCGTCCACTTCCGGCGCGAGGGTGCGGTAGTGGACGGTGACGCCGAGTTCGGCGGCCCGCTCCTGGAGGATGTGCAGCAGGTCCTTGCGGGCCATCGCCGCGAAGCCCTGGCCGCCGACAGTGAAGGGGTGGCCGTCGAACTCGATGTCGATGTCGGTCCAGCGGGCGAACCGGCTCTCCATCGCGTCGTGGACGACGGTGTCCGCGTTCTCGATGCCGCCGAGGGTCTCGTCGGAGAAGACCACGCCGAAGCCGAAGGTGTCGTCGGGAGCGTTGCGCTCCCACACGGTGATCTCATGACCGGGGTCGAGCTGCTTCATCAGCGCGGCGAGGTACAGCCCACCAGGCCCGCCGCCCACGATCGCGATCCTCATGCCTGGTTCTCCTTCTCGACGATCCGGCGCAGCAGGAAGTGCTGAAGCTTTCCGCTGGTGTTGCGGGGCAGCGCGTCGCAGAAGCGCACCGCCCGGGGGTACTTGTACGGCGCCAGGTGCGTCTTGACGTGGTCCTGGATGTCCTTGACCTTGGCCTCGTCGCCGACGACCCCCTCGGTCAGGACGACGAACGCGCAGACCACGGAGCCTCGTTCGGGGTCGGGCTTGGCGACCACCGCGGACTCGAGGACGTCCGGGTGGGTGTTGATCGCCGACTCCACCTCGGGACCGCCGATGTTGTAGCCGGAGGAGACGATCATGTTGTCCGTGCGGGTGCGGTAGTAGAAATAGCCGTCCTCGTCGCGCACGAAGGTGTCGCCCGTGACGTTCCAGCCGTTCACGACGTAGTTCTCCTGGCGCCGGTCGTCGAGATAACGGCAGCCGACCGGACCGATCACGGCCAGCCGCCCCTCGACACCGGGGCCGACCTCCTCGCCGGCCAGGTCGAGGACCGTGGCGCGGTAACCGGGGACCGGCCGTCCCGTCGAGCCGGGCCGGATGTCGTCACCGGCGGCGGAGATGAAGATGTGGATCATCTCCGTGGCACCGATACCGTCGATGATCTTGATCCCGGTCTCCTCGTGCAGCTGCTGCCACACCTCTTCCGGTATGTGCTCCCCGGCGCTGACCGCACCGCGCAGACCGTGCAGCCGGTCCGCCTTCCCGGCCTTCAGGATCTGCCGGTACGCCGTCGGCGCGGTCGCCAGCACGGTGACCCCCGCCTCGGCGACCAGCTCGGCCAGCGGCTCCGGTGCGACGGCCTCCGTCAGCAGCGCGCACGCGCCGGCCCGCAGAGCACAGACGACCAGGATGCCGAGCCCGAAGGTGAACGCGAGCGGGGCGGTGCACGACACGAGATCGTCGGGCCGTAGCCGCAGTGTGTGGCGGCCGAAGGTGTTGTCGATCGAGAGGATGTCGCGGTGGAAGTGGGTGGTGATCTTCGGTACGCCGGTGCTGCCCGAGGTGGGTCCGAAGAGGGCGACGTCGTCGGCGGCCGTGTCGACCGCGGTGAACTCCGCCGGTTTCGACGCCACTTGGCGCGTCAGGTCGTCGGCCGAGTCGCCGCCGTAGGCCACGATCGTGAGGTCCGGCAGGACGGTGTCGCGTACGGCCTCGACGTCCGCGGTGAAGCGGTGGTCGACCAGGGCGACGGCCGGGCGGGTCTTCTCGACGACCGGGGTGAGTTCGCGGGCCCGCAGGGCGGCCATGGTGGTGACGACGATGCCGCCGGCCTTGAGGGTGCCGAGCCAACAGGCCACGGTCCAGGGGTTGTTGGGGGAGCGCAGGAGTACCCGGTTGCCGGGGACCAGGCCGAGGTCGTCGGTGAGGACGTGGGCGATCTGGTTGGCGCGGCGCAGCAGTTCGCCGTAGGTCCACACCTCGCCCTCGGGTGTGCGCAGGGCCGGGCGGTCGGGGCCGAAGCGGGCGGTGGGGACGTCGATCAGCTCGGCGCCGGCGTTGAGGCGCTCGGGGTAGCGGAGTTCGTCGGTGGTGAACTCCAGGACCGGCCAGTGGGCGCGCGGTGGGAGATGGTCGCGGGCGAACGTGTCCGGATAGGCGGAGGGCGAGAGGCCCATCTGGTCCAACTGGTCCATCGGGAGGGTCCTTTCCGCAGGCCGGGGGCGGGCCGTGCAGGGATCAGGAGCTGCGTGGGAATCAAGAGCTGCGGATCAGGCCTTCCTGGACGACGGTGGCCAGGTGGGTACCGGTGGGGGTGAAGAACCGGCCGACGGCGAGGCCGCGACCGGTGTCGGCGGCGACGGCTTCCTGGGCGTAGAGGAGCCAGCCGTCCATGGGGCCGGGCCGGTGGAACCACATCGCGTGGTCGAGGCTCGCGGTGATGAGTCCCGGGAGTGCCCACGGCAAGTCAAGTACGCGCAGGACGGGTTCGAGGATCGTGTAGTCGCAGACGTAGGCGAGCGCGGCGAGGTCGCGCTGCTCGTCGGTCAGACCGTCGACGGGACGCAGGGTGTCGAACGGCCTTACCCACAAAGCCTGTTGGGGCACGCGCTCCCCTTCGACCGTGAGGTAGACGGGTCCGGGCACGTGCCGCATGTCGAAGCTGCGCCCGCCGCTCCAGTACTCCTCGGAGGTGTCGGTCATCGTGCCGCGGGGTGCGGCCGTGTCGCGCAAGTACGCGGCGGAGCTGGGCAGTTCGGTGGGATCGGGTACGCCGACAGGGGGCTCGGCGGCGAAGGTCGCGCCCGGCTCGCCCGCGGCGAAGTTGGCGAGGCAGGTGTAGACGGGCTTGCCGTTCTGGAAGCCGCGGACCTGCCGGGTGGCGTAGCCGCGCCCGTCGCGCAGGAGCTCCACCTCGTAACGGACCTCGGCACCGATGTCGACCGGCCGTAGGAAGTACGAGTGCATCGAGTGCAGCGTCTTGCCCTCGACCGAGCGCATCGCGGCGGCCGTGGCCTGGGCGACCATGTCACCGCCGTAGGCCTTCGGCCACGGGCAGGGCTGGGTGGTCGCGGTGAAGGCGAGGTCGAAGTGCTCGGGTTCGGCGGGGGTGAGGGCGATCGCGTCGGTGAAGGGCGCCGAGGTCGGGCCGGAGCGGACGTCCGCGCGGACGTCGGCGTGGGTGGTCCGGGAGCCGGCGCCGGTGCTTCGGGAGTCCGAGCCGGTGCTCTGCGTGTCGGAGCTGGTGCTCTGGATGTCGTTCACGGCCGGTCCAGCCAGTCGCGCAGGTCGGCGTCGGCCACCTCGTCCAGGTTGACCACGATGTTCTCCGGGGTGCGGGTCGTCATCCAGGTCAGCGGGTTGTTGCGGTCGAGATTGCACTCGACGTGCGGCATGAACGGCGGGACGAAGACCCAGTCGCCCTCCCCGAGGTCGATGTAGTCCTCGAACCGCTCGCCGAAATAGATCCGGGCCCGCCCCGAGAGGACATAGCCGCCGGTCTCCGCCTCACCGTGGTGGTGCGGCACCGAGCGGTAGCCCGACTCGTTGCTCACCTTCCCGAACCACAGCTTGGTCGCCGGCGTGTGCTGGACGGAGACACCGGAGATCCGGGTCGCCCCGGCGGACTGGCCGGTGGCACCGACCTCCAGACCACCGCGCGTCACGACCGGTACGACCAGGCCGGACTCGTTGGCGTACAACGAGTTGTCGCCCTCTAGGACGTACTTGGAGAAATCGGGTTCCATGATCAGCTCCTGGAGTCGGTGAGACGGAAGCGGTTGCGCAAGGTGCCGATACCGGGGATCTCGGTCTCGACGAGATCGCCGTCGGCGAGGAAGACCGGCGGGTTCATGCCCGACCCCACACCGCCGGGGGTGCCGGTGAGCACGAGGTCGCCGGGGCGCAGGACCGTGAAGGTGGAGATGTAGGCGAGCAGGTCGGCGGCGTCGAACACCAGCGTGCTCGTGTTTCCGCGCTGCCGCTCGACGCCGTTGACCCGGCAGATCACCTCGACGCCCGCGACCGGGTCGAGCTCGTCCGGCGTGACGACCACCGGCCCGAGCGGCGTGGTGCGGTCCCACGCCTTGCCCTGGAACCACTGGAGCGTGCGCTTCTGCCAGTCCCGCACGCTGACGTCGTTGGCGACCGTGTATCCGGCGATCGCCCGTCCGGCCGTGTCCCGGTCCGCGCGGCTGAGCTCCGCCCCCACGACGACGGCGAGCTCCGTCTCCCAGTCCACGTCGAGGCCGGGCGGCAGGACCAGGTCGTCCTCGGGGCCGGTCAGCGTGTCGGCGTACTTGGCGAAGAGCGTGGGGTTGGCGGGAAGTTCGCGGCCCATCTCGGTGATGTGGTCGGCGTAGTTCAGCCCGCAGCAGACGATCTTGCGCGGTGACGGCAGGGGCAACACGGGGGTGGCGCCGGGCAGTTCGGCTCCGGCGAGGCCCGCGATGCGGTCGGTCGCCGTGGTCGTCAGCAGCGCGGAGAGGTCGTCGGCCGGCAGCGCCCGCCAGCGGTCGCCGTCGAGCACGGCGGCCGTGGTGCGGCCTCCGTGGGCCACGGTGGCGAGCTTCATGGGCGTTCTCCCTCGGGGCGACGGCGGCCGGAGCCGGCCGGGGTGACCGGGCTGCGTTATAGCGAGATTTTCACGACCGTCGAAAACAGTCAATAGATGGGCTAGGCTGCTTGCAGCACCAGCCCGTCAGGTCCGACCGATCCGTCAAATCCGTCAGATCCGTCCGAGGAGGACCCCTCTATGACTCCGATCCCGGTGAACCCGCCCTCACTCCCCGCCCCGAGCGGCTACTCGCACGGCACGCTGAGCGGCAACACGCTCTACCTGGGCGGACAGACGGCCCTGGACGCGGACATGCGGATCGTCCCCGGCGGCATCGTCGAGCAGTTCAGGCAGGCGTTCGGCAACGTGCTCACCACGTTGCGCGCGGCCGGGGGTATCCCCGAGGACCTGGTGAGCCTGACGATCTACCTCACCGACATCCCCGACTACCAGGCGCACGGCAAGGAGATCGGGAAGGTGTGGCGCGAGCTTGCGGGGCCGGTCTATCCGGCGATGGCGGGGATCGGCACGACCGCGCTGTGGCAGGCGGAGGCATTGATCGAGATTCTGGGCGTGGCGGTGATCCCGGACGAGCGGCTCGTCCCGGCGGGGAAGCGGGACACTCCCGGGGTGTGACGGATCGTCTGGCACCGGTGTCCGGAGGTGGTGGGGACCCGGTGCCGCGGGTGCTGCCCTCGGGGCTGACGCCCGCAGCATGTGTGCAGATCCCGACCCGGTCTCCCGGTCTCCCGGTCTCCGGTCAGGGGCGGGCGGTCATTCCGCCTTGGCCACCTCGACGGTGATCTGGCGGTCGTGGAGATCCTTGAGGACCGACTTAGTAGGACTCCGTTAGGTCTGCCTGGATCTTGGCTTTGAGTATGAACCGCTGGGCAGGGGTTGGTGGCAGGTGGTGCAGGTCCCGGTCCAGCACCTCAGGGTGTCTTGGAGAGCGTCGAGGATCTGGTAGAGGGTGAAGCTGGTTCCGGTGCTTTTGGGGCGAGGCGCCGCTCGGTGAGGAATGCCTGTGCAGCCGTCACGAGGGTGACGTGGTGATGCCAGCCCGGCCAGGAACGGCCTTCGAAGTGGTCCAGGCCCAGGCCGTGTTTGAGCTCTCGGTAGTCGTGCTCGATGCGCCAGCGGACCTTGGCCAGGCGGACCAGATCGGCGATCGGAGTGTCGGGCGGGAGGTTGGAGAGCCAGTATTCGCTCGGTGCTTCGGCGCCGACGGGCCATTCGGCCAGCAGCCAGCAGTCGGGCAAAACCCCGTCCCACCAGCCCTGCTCGGCCGAGGCCGCTGCTTTGATCGGGCGTTCGACCGCCTTGCCGGCCGGACGTACGCGCACGGCCGCGAAGCGGGAACGCAATTCCCCTTTCGCTCCCTGGCGCCAGGTGACCGGGACGAATGCCTCTTGCCCCAGGCCCGTGGCAAGGGCTGCAACTGACGGGGCCTTCTGGCGGTAGCGCGGCTGGGGCCAGCAGCCGACATCTCCTTTGCGGTCCGGGGCCACGGGTTCCGCGTCGAACGGGTGGGCGCTCACATCCGACCGGATGGACAGGACATAGGTGAGTCCTCGCTCCGACAGGGCGGCCCGCAGGTGTGCGTTGGTGCCGTAGGCGGCATCGGCCACCACCGCCGGCGGGGTCATCCCCCAGTCCGCGAGACTGTCGAGCATGTCCAGGGCCAGACGCCACTTCTCCCGGTGCGTGACCTCGGGCGGAATCAGGGTCCTTGTGCGGCGGTGGCTGTCCGCAGCCCAATCCTCGGGCAGGAACAGCCTCCACTGCAAAGGGCACGAGGCAGTGTTACTGGCAGCGTGGACGCTGACCGCGACCTGGCAGTTCGCGCGTTTGCCCAGGGCTCCGCAGTACTGCGGAGCCACACCGACCGACATCCGGCCGTCCTTGGGCATCGACACATCGTCGATCACCCAGGCCACCGGGTCGACCAGCGGCAGCAGCCGTTCGTTGACCCGCCGCTGAACAGGCACCGGATCCCAGGTCGACTGATTCACGAACTGCTGCAGGTTCTGCTCGTTGCCGTCCGGCAGCCGCGCAGCCATCGCCTGGATCGATTTGCGGCGGCCGTCCAGCATGAGTCCCCGCAGGTAGCAGTCGCCCTTGGCCCGCTGATCCTTCCGCGGCACCGAAGCGAACACATCGGCCACGAACAACGCCAACGTCGCTCGAACACGCCTCACTTCATGTAAGTCCACATACTTAACATGCTCTTGATCAGCGCAAACAGAAAGACCTAACGGAGTCCTATTAGGGGTGTTCTCGTCGACGATCACGAAGTCGAAGTCGGTGAGCGGGGCCAGAGCGTGCAGGGCGCGGCGCTCGAACTTGGTGTGGTCGACGTACAGGATCCGCTTGGCCGCGACCTCCATCATCGCCCGCTTGAACGAGACGGTGTCCTGGGTCTGGTGGTAGCAGGTCCCGGCCGTGATGGCGGACGTCGAGAGCACCGTTTCAGGGACGTCGAGTGTGCTGCCCGGCTGGAACCTTCTGGATGTTCTCGCCGGTTTTCGTGCACGTTTTTACGCTGATCCTGCGGTAACCCACACATCAAGTGTCTGTTCCAACATTTTTGTTTGTCAGTTCCAAGGCGAGTGGCTGCTGCCGCATTGCATGAGGCGCGCATGACAAGCGTGAACTCGGCAAGCGTGAACTTGGCAGGCGCCGAGCCGGCCGGTCGCCGATCCAACAGCGTCCTGTATCAAGCGAGTTGTCACCGGGCGGGCGGGGTGTCGACCGTCTGTGTGCTCGTCGGCGCCCGGGGGATCAGCCCGTGGTGGTGTTGTAGTTGACGATTCGCTCCACGACGAGGGCGACCGCACCGGCCAGGGGACTGTCCGACCCTTTGCCCACCACGTCGGGCAACCGGTGCGCCTGCTCCTCGGTGGCCGCCACCATGCCCCAGAACGCGTTGAAGCCCGACGGGTCCGACGGCTTGTCGGTGGCCGCCCGGACTGTCGAGATGTCGTCCCCCTGGGTCACGGCCAGCGCGCCCATCTGGCGGAGTGTGTCGGGGTCGCGCTCCTTGGCGGCCACCACGCTCCACCCCGCCACCTCCGTCTGTCGCAGTGCGGCGAGAAGAACGCCCGCGCTGCCCGCGCCGGAGACAACGATGTCGGGCAGGACGAGGGCCACCGGCCCGCGCGTCATCGGCAGGGCGGACCGGATCGCGCCGTCGAGATCCGGCTCGAGCGACTGGTCCTGGTATACGAAGACCATCTGAAAGATCTCGGCGTAGCGCGCGAGGTAACTCACCGTGTCCAGCTTGTGCGTCCCGAACACGACGACCAGGCGCACGTTGAGCCCGCTCTTGGCCAGCTCGACAACGGCCTCCAGGCTGCGGTCCAGCACGGTGACCCCAGGAGCCAGACAGTGCAGCTCCTTCGAGTACGGCGCACCGAAGCGCGTCGCGAATCCGGCGCAGGGCAGGATGATCGAAACATCAGGGACGGGCGCGGACGAACTCTGCATGAAGTGGCTCTCAGATTGTGTTGACGATCGGGAACCTTGCGCACTTCGCCGGGTACGGGTACGGGCGATCCAGGGCCGACTCCATACACGTAATGGGCATCGAAGGAACGCCGGCGCTCACCGTAGCCATCGAGGACGGCTCCACGCGAGAGCGCGCGGAGCGTTGATCGACGAGATTGTCCCCACACGGACCGGTAGGTATTCGCCGCCGCCGTCGGAGGCGGAACTTGGCTTCGAAACAGCTGAGTTGGCCCATGAGCGGCACAAGACCGCCTACCGGTAGACGATGTTCGGCCTGCAATGCCGCAGTCGCGCCCGCATCGCATGCGCGCGGCAGCTCCAACTCCTTTACGGCAGAACCGACTTGAGCGTGTGCGACGTACACTGCAGCCGCACCCGCTCCGGCCGACCCGTCGCCGGAGCGGGTGCGGCTCGAAGTCCGGGCGGGCACGGGCCGAATGGCGGGAGAAGTCAGAACGAAAGAGGGTGCGGAATGCGGGTGCTGTTGTCCACGTACGGAACGCGCGGCGATGTCGAACCGCTGGTGGCACTCGCGGTGCGGCTACGGGCGCTCGGCGTGGAGGTACGGATGTGCGCCCCGCCTGATGAGGAGTTCGCGGAGCGGCTGGCAGGTCTCGGGGTGCGGCTCGTGCCGGTCGGGCCACCGGTACGGGAGGTGATGCGTGGGACGACGCTGCCGTCGGCGGCGGATCTGTCCCGGTACCGGACCGAGATGGTCGGCGCGCAGTTCGACGCTTTCCCCGCGGCGCTCGACGGATGTGACGTGCTGGTGGCGGCCGGCCTGGCGCAGATCGCCGCGCGGTCCGTGGCCGAGGCCGCGGGCATCCGCTATGTGTACGTGAGCTATTCGGCGGTCAACCTGCCGTCGCCCCACCACGCGCCGCCACCGCGTCCGGGCTGGCCGGAGCCGGCGGCGGACGACAACCGGACGCGGTGGGAACGCGACGCCGACAACGTGAACGCGCAGTTCGCCGAGCCCCTCAACAACCACCGGGCAGCGCTCGATCTGGCACCGGTGAACAACGTCCGCGACCACGTCTACAGCGACCGTCCGTGGTTGGCGGCGGACCCGGTCCTGGGACCGTGGCGGGAGACCCGCGGCCTCGACGTGACACAGACCGGTGCGTGGACCCTGCCGGACGAACGCCCGCTCCCGGCCGATCTGGTGACGTTCCTGGACGCGGGCACACGGCCGGTCTACGTCGGTTTCGGCAGCATGAGCCCGTCGCCGGACATCGCCCACAGAGCTGTCGAGGAGATCCGCGCACAGGGCCGCCGCGTACTCGTCTCCCGTGGTTGGGCGGAACTGGACCTGGTCGACGGCCAGGACGACTGCTTCGCCATCGGCGAGGTCAACCATCAGCGCCTGTTCGGCCGGGTGGCCGCCGTCGTCCACCACGGCGGCGCGGGCACGACGCTGACCGCCGCCCGGGCCGGTGCGCCCCAAGTGGTGGTGCCTCTCCGACTGGCGGACAACCCCTACTGGGCCGGCCGGGTCGCGGATCTCGATCTCGGCGCGGCACTCGACAGCGAGACGGTGACCACCGAGTCACTGAACGTCGCCTTCAAGACGGTTCTGGCACCGGAGACCCGGGCGAGGGCAGAGGATGTGAGCGGCAGGTTCCGCACCGACGGAGCGACGGTGGCCGCGAACCTCCTGCTCGACGCCCTCCGGTGAGAGGCCGAGGCCGAGGAAGAACGCGCCGACCGATCCGAGCGCGAGGCGGATGTGTGGCGTTCGGTCACAGCGATCTGCCGAGTGCCCGCTGTGCAGGGCACCGGCGCCGAGACGGTCGGGTTCGAGCGGCTGCCGGTGGACCTGCCCCGCATGCTCGGGCAGGTCCGGGAGGAAATGGTCCGCGGGCATGGTCGGCCCGGTGCGAGCCGGGTGTGCTCGGCCCCGGGCCTGTCTCGTGTCTGCGGGGCTAGTCGTTCAGGCGGGCGAGGATCAGGTTGGGGTCCTTGGCGGTGACGTAGGCGGCGCTCAGCACATAGACGGTGTCGCCGCGCAGGGCGATGGATGTGGGGTTCTGCAGGCCCTCGGCCGCAGTCAGCAGGGTGGAGTGGGTGCCGTCGGCCTGGACGAGGGCCACCTCGCTCGGGCCGTTGAGGGCGGCCAGCAGTTGGTCGCCGTGGCCGGTGAAGGCGAAGTCGTCGATCCCCGGCAGACCAGTGGCCTCGGTCCGGACCTTGCCGGGGCCACCGTCCCGGCGGATGGGGATGCGCAGCACGGTGCCCTTGTCGAGATTGGTTGCCCAGACCGCGCCGTTGTGGATCTTCAGGCCGTTGGCGCCCAGGAATCCGGTGGAGGCCAGTTCGGGGGCGCTGGACCAGATGGTGGGGGTACCGCCGGTGATGGGCACGCTCCAGATGGCGCCGCGCACGGAGTCGGTGACGTAGAGGATGTGGGTGCGAGGGTCCAGCGCCAGGCCGTTGGGCAGGCCGTCCGCCGGTAGCGCGGCGATCCGCTGCGGTTGACCGCCGGGGCGCAGGCGCCACACGCCGGTGAGGTCGGGGGTGCCGGTGGAGTAGAGGAAGTACAGGGTGCCGTCGTGGGCACGGACGATGCCGACGGTCAGCGGGAATCCCAGGACCGGGGTGTGGACGCCCCCGTCGGCGGGCTTGGGCAGGGTGGCCAGGATCCGGATGGCGCCCCTGGGGGAGACCTCGGCGATCTGGCGGCTCTCGGCGAAGGTGACGTACGCGGAGCCGCCAGGTGCCAGGGCGATGTTTTCCGGTGTCTGCCCCTTGGCCAGGTCGAAGTGCACGGCGGTCCGCGCGTTGCTCAGCGGGGAGGAGACGGCCGACGCCGATGTCGGGGTGAGCGCCGTGGCACCGGCCGCGGCAATGACGGCCGCCGAGAGGGCGGACGTGGAGAGCTTCTTGAACATGGTTCCTTCAATGGATTTCGGGCATACGGCGGCAACGCGCCGACGCCGGGGACAAGTGGACGGGATCTGCCCGGGGCCGTGCGGCTCCCGGGACGGTGCCCAGAGGCGGCCGATCGTCGGCCGTGTCCGGGTGGGACGGGTACGTAGAGGTGCCGGCTGAGCGTCAGGTGGCTGTGTGCGACGTCAGCCGGCGTCGGCCCGGGCCCCCGACCGAGGCGGCTCGGCCGGGACGGTACTCCGGGTGACGCTTTGGGCAAGCAGGGCCAGCGCGGCCCGCGAGGGCGAACCCGCCTCCGTGGTGGCGACCACGACGTGGGGGCCCGGCCCGTGGCTCAAGGTCTGCTGCACGACGGTCAGTTGGCCGACCAGCGGGTGCCGCATCTCATAGGTGGCGACGGTGCACGCCTTGACCCGATGGTCGGCCCACAGGGACGCGAACTCACCGCTCTTCGCGCTCAGTTCGCCCAGCAACGCGTGCAGTGCCGTGTCCTGCGGATGCTGGGCCGCCACCAGGCGCAGATTCCCCACGACCGCCCTGGCCTTGCCCGGCCAGTCCGCGTACAGGTCACGGGTGTGCGCGTCGAGGAACACCAACCGGGCCATGTTGGGGCGCCGCGCCGACAGTTCAGGGGCGCCGGGATCCAGGTGTCCGGCGAACAGTGCGTGACCCAGGCGGTTCCACGCCAGCACGTCACCGCGCCGGCCGAGCACGAGCGCTGGAGCGTCCGCCAGCAGGTCCAGCAACTGGGCCGTCGCCTCCGTCACACGCTCCGGCCCGGGCCGCCGCCCCCGAGAGCGAGGCCGTTCCACCCGGGCCAGGTCGTGCAGGTACCGCCGCTCGGACTCGTCCAGCTGCAGTGCCCCGGCGAGCGCGTCCAACACCTCGGGCGAGGCGCTCAGTGAGTGTCCCTGTTCCAGCCGGGTGTAGTACGAGGCGCTTACGCCGGCCAACAGCGCCAACTCCTCACGCCGAAGACCAGGCACCCGCCGACGCTCCCCGTAGGTGGGCATACCGACATCCTCGGGACGCAGTTGGGAGCGCCGCGCCTGTAGGAAGTCCCCGAGCTGTGATTTACCGGTCATGGATCCGAGTATGGGCCGAGGAGAAAGGCATAACCTGCCCCAACTGTGGATAGGCACCAGCGGGTCAGGCTCCCCCGCGGGACCGCTGACGAAACCGGGTCCGACGCCCCGGCGTCCCTGATGGGCCCGCCGCCCGGTCCCAGCCCCACGCATCCACCTGCGGCTGGACAGGGCGTCACTCACCCAGTGGTCGACTGCTAGCGTTCCGCCGCATGGGAGACGGCGTGTACGTGGGTAGTGCGGGCAAGGACGCGGCACTGGACCGGGGATGGCTGCTCGGTCACTTCAGGGAGCGGGGCGGTCCGCGCCACAGCGATGCCGTGGAGGTCAAGTGGGGCGTTCACCCACGTGGCGAACAGCGGGCGCAGTGGGTGAAGGGCGAGGTGCGGACCACCTTCCTGGTGCTGATCTCGGGCCGCTTCCGTATGGAGTTCCCCGGTCGTAGCGTGCTGCTGGAAGGGCAGGGCGACTATGTCGTCTGGGGGCAGGGCGTGGATCACTCCTGGGCCGCGGAGGAGGAGTCCGTGGTGTTGACCCTGCGCTGGCCTTCTGTGCCCGGATACGCCGTGCCGAAGGAAGAAGAGCGGAAGAGTCCGTAAAGCGAGTTCAGGCGACGTTGTGGAACCTTTCTTCCTGTATGTGAATTTCATGGGACTCTTTTTCCGTGTGGGTGTTATGTGAAGTGTCGAGGAATGTCGAGTATTGACATGTGCTGAGCCCGTGATCGATGATTACGACTGTGTCACGGAGTTCCGGGAGGAAATCCTCGTGAGTAAGAAAGCGATGTGACCAGGTAATTGGCCAGCGATTTCGGGAATCGATTTATCGAATCAGCGGGCCGTTTTCGGCCGCCTCGCCCCGTGTGCTCGCCCCTTCGTCGACGACCTGACATTCCCCCCGTCTCCCGGTGAGTGTTCCGGGGCGATGGCGCCCCGCGTACCCCGCGTTCGTCGGCCCTGCGCCCACTCCCGTGAAGCCCGCCCGACGGCGGGCGCACCCTGTTCCGGACCGTCGGCAGTCCGGTGATCCCGGCCTGTCGCGCCCGATGTCACCCAGCCCCACACCGATGGGAAGGCCAGGTATCGCCGGTGCACAACATCCCCCACTCTGTCCCCACTCCATGCGCGTCCACCGAGGTTTCCGTCGGCGACACCGGACGGGTGCCCCGCATCCGGTCCGCGTCCTTCGCCCAGCAGCGGCTGTGGTTCCTGGCCCAACTGCCGGGTGCGAACTCCGCGTACAACGAGACGATCGCCTTCTCGCTGGCCGGCCCGCTCGACCGTGCGTTACTGTCCCGTGCCTTCGACGCGCTGACTGACCGTCATGAGACGCTCCGGACAAGGCTCGTGGCCATGGAGGGTGACGTGCGTCAGCACGTCGACCCGCCGGGCGCGGGGTTCTCCCTGGCCTTCGAGGACCTCACCGACATCCCCGGCCCGGACCGCGACGCATGTGTGTCCTCCCGCCAACTCGACGAGGCACGGCGGTCGTTCGACCTCGAAGCAGGCCCGCTCGGACGCGGCCGTCTGCTCGCCCTGGGGTCCGAGCGCCACGTGCTCCTGCTGACGTTCCACCACAGCATCTACGACGGCGTCTCGATGAACATCATGATGGACGAACTCGGCCATCTCTACGAGGCGTTCGCGGCAGACGCCCCGAACCCCCTGCCACCGCTGGTGGCGCAGTACGCCGACCACGTGCGGACCCAGCGCCAAGCCGTCCTCGGCGGCGGACTCGGCGACCAGGAGGTGTACTGGCGGCGCGCGCTGCATGACGCGCCGCCCGTCCTGGAACTGCCCCTCGACCGTCCACGGCCGACGGAACAGCAATACGACGGAGGCCGGGCCGAGTTCGGCCTCGACGCCGACGTCACGGCCGGGCTCCGCGGCCTGGCCAGACAGCACGGCGCCACCCCCTTCGTGGCCCTGCTGGCAGGCTGGGCGATCCTCCTGTCGCGCCTTTCCGGGCAGGAAGACATCGTTGTCGGCAGCCCGTTCGCCAACCGGCGCGGCCCGGGAGCGGCCGGGCTCATCGGCTTCCTCGTCAACTCCCTCCCGTTGCGCATCGATCTGTCCGGTTCCCTCACCGCGTCCGAGGCGCTCACCCGAACCCGCGCCGTCGTCCGCGAGGCCCTCGCCCACCAGGACCTGCCCTTCGAGCGCATCGTCGAACTGGTCAACCCGCCGCGCAGCGCCTCCCGCACCCCGCTGTTCCAGACCATGCTGGCCTGGCAGCCCGACCGGCGGAATCTGCTGCACCTGCCGGGAGTCGAGGCCGAGCCGCTGCCGATCGCGCAGGCGCCGGCCAAGTTCGACCTCGCGCTGTCGGCGACCGAGTCCGAGGGCCGCATCACCGGGCACCTGGACTACGCGACGGCTCTCCTCGACCAGGCCACCGCCCAGCGCTGGTCCGGGCATCTGCGGCATCTGCTCGCGGACATGGTCCGTCATCCCGAACGGGACATCCGCGCCCTGCAGTTGATGGAGCCGGAGGAACGCCAACGAGTGCTGCTCGACGGTGACGCCACGCGGCCCGACACCGCCGTCCGCCCCGACCCGGAGGAAACCGTCCTGCGTACGGCGTCCGGGCTCGTCGAACTCTTCGAGGCCCAGGTCCGCGAGCGCCCCACGCGGACCGCCGTCGTCGACCGGAACAGCTCCCTGGACTACGCGTCCCTCGACCGCCGCGCCAACCACCTCGCGCACGCCCTCGTCGCCCGGTCCGTCCGCCCCGGTGACGTCGTCGGCCTGCACGCGCAGCGGTCCTGCGACCTGGCCGTCGGCATCCTGGGCATCCTCAAAGCGGGCGCCGCCTACCTCCCGCTCGACCCGGGCCAACCCGCCGAACGTCTCGCGAACATGGTCGAGGACGCGGCCTGCCCCCTCGTCCTGAGCGACCACGACAGCGCGGAACGGACCCCGGAATGGCTCGACTTGGGGGCTGTGGAAGCCGAGGGAGCAACCCGCCACGAACCGCCCGCAGGCATGGCTCCCACGCCGGACCGACTCGCCTACGTGATCTTCACCTCCGGGTCCACGGGACGGCCCAAGGGTGTCGCGGTGGAACACCGCAGCGTCCTCAACCTCTTCACCACCTGGCACGCCCGCATGGGCACCGCCACCGGCGCGGTCGGCTCGGCCTGGTCCAGCATCGGCTTCGACGCCTCGATCCACGAACTGCTGCTGCCCCTCACCACCGGCGGCGAACTGCACATCGTCCCCGAGGAGTTGCGCGGCGACCCCGAGGCCCTGCTGGCATGGATGCGCGAACACGCCGTGACCCAGGCCTTCTTGCCACCCGCCTACGCCAAGTGGATCGACGAGGACCCGGCCGTACGACTGCGCGGGCTCCAACTGCGCACGCTTCTCACGGGAGTTGAGTCGCTCACCGAAGCCGCCCTGCACCGCATGACACAGCACCTCCCCGGCCTGCGGATCTGCTTCGGCTACGGCCCCACCGAAGCGACCCTCTACAGCACCGCCTACTACGACCCCCGCCCGCTGGAACGGCCGTGCCCCATCGGCCGCCCCCTGCCCGGCACCCGGATGTACGTGCTCGACGGCCGCATGGAACCGGTCCCGCCCGGCGTGGTGGGGGAGGTGTACCTCGGCGGAGCGTCGCTGGCGCGCGGCTATCTGGGCCGCCCCGACCTCACCAAGGAACGCTTCCTGCCCGATCCGTTCGTGCCCGGTGAGCGGATCTACCGCACCGGGGACCTCGCCCGACGCCTGCCGGACGGCCAGGCCCACTACATGGGCCGCGCCGACGACCAGGTCAAACTGCGTGGCTTCCGGATCGAACCCGCCGAGGTGGAGGCGGCGCTCATGGCGCTGCCCGGCGTCCGCGAGGCCGCCGTCCTCGTCGACCACGACGCGAGCGGCCAGCCCCGCCTGCTCGCCGGCATCGGCCGGGGCACCGCACCGGCCCGCACCACCCACGACTGGCGCACCGCGCTCGCCCGTCGACTGCCCGACTACATGATCCCCGCCGTCTTCCTCGACCTCGACACCCTGCCGCTCAACCGCAGCGGCAAACTCGACCGGCCCCAACTTCTGCGCCTGGCCCAGGAGTCGACTTCCGACCAGGTCAACACGGCCAGCCCGCGCGACCACATCGAACACGGCCTGTACCGGATCTGGCAGCGGATCCTGCTCCACCCCGACATCGGCGTCAGCGACAACTTCTTCGAGATCGGCGGCACTTCGCTCTCGGCCATCAAGATGACCCACGCCGTCACCGAGACATTCGGCCGCCGTCTTCCGGTGGGCGAGGTGATGACCCGCCCCACCATCGAGGCACTCGCCGCGCTGCTGCGCGAGGACGGCGCCGCACGCGCACCCGGCAGCCTCATCGAGTTCCGCCCCGGCACCGGCCCGCGCGTGGTCTGCGTCCACCCCGCCGGCGGCACCGCCTTCTGCTACCTCCCCCTGGCCGCACTCCTGCCCGACAGCGTCGGCCTGTACGGCATCCAGTCCCCGGGAGTGAACCCCGACGAGGACCTCCTGCCGAGCGTGGAGGCCATGGCCGAGGAGTACCTGCGCCTGCTCGAACCCGACGGCGCATCACCCCTGGTCCTGACCGGTCTGTCCTACGGCGGCCTCGTCGCCCACGAGATGGGACGGCTCCTGGCCCGTGCCGGACACTGGGCCGTCAGCGTCGTCCTCCTCGACACCCAGGCCACCGACGACGCATCCGCACGCGCGGAGATCGGCGCCGTCGACGCGGCCGAGTTCCGCGACAAACTCGTGAGGTTCAACGGGATGTACCCCGGCATCGACGACGCCCAGGTCGACCGCTACTTCCACCTCTACAACCACAACCGGCTCACCGCCCGCGAACACCTCCCGGCGGCCTCCCCGGCGCGCACGGTCCTCGCCCAGGCCGTGCCCGACGGCGAAGACACCCCCTTCCACGCCGAGGTCCGCGCCTTCTGGCGGCGCCGCGCCGAGAGCGACTACCGCGTCGAGACGATGGAGTGCGACCACTGGGAGATCCTGGAAGGCGTCGGAGCGGCCCAGGTCGGCACCTTGCTAGCCGCCGAACTGGACCACCACAGCGCCCAGTTGGCCCTGCCGATACGGGAGGCGTGATGGACCTCCGCCCCGCCCGCAGAGTCACCCCGGCCCCTACGAGGTCCGCCTCCCTCGCCGAGGCCGTACTGGGCCAGGCTCGCCGCACCCCGACCGCCGTCGCCGTCGAGGACGGCAACCGGATCCTCGACTACGCCGAACTCGAACAGGCCAGCGGCCGGGTGGCAACGCAGCTGTACGCGGCCGGAGTTCGCCCCGGACACGCGGTCGCCGTACACCTGCCCCGCTCCTGGCAACTGGTCTGCGTCATGCTCGGCGTCCGACGCGCCGGAGCCACCGTCGTCCCCCTCGACCGGCTCAGCCCACCCGACCGGCAGCGGCACATCCTCGACGACTCGGGCGCGGTCGCCGTCATCCACGACAGCGGGCATACGCCTCAACTACCGCAGCATCTAACCGGGTTGGACGCTCATCTGCTCCTGGCCGGTGACGGTCCGGTCCTGCCCGCCGTCCCTCCGAGGCAGCCCGGAGACACTGCCACGGGCTTCGTCTTCTACACCTCCGGCAGCACGGGCCGACCCAAGGGCGTCGAAGTCACCGACGGCGGAGTGCGGCGCCTGGCCCGGCCCGGCTACCTCGACCTCCAGCCCGGCGCCCGGTTCGCCAGCCTGGCCAACCCCGCCTTCGACGCGCTCAGTTTCGAGGTGTGGGTCCCGCTCCTGACCGGCGGCGTCTGCGTCGTACTCGACGACGACCAGGTGCACAGCGCGCCCCGACTGGCCGATGCGCTCCGCGAACGGCACGTCGACACGCTGTTCATCACGACGGCCCTGTTCAACGCGGTGGTCGAGCAGGTACCCGACTGCTTCTCCACCGTCGGGCAGGTACTCGTCGGCGGTGAACAGCTCAACGCACGCATCGTCCGCCGCTGGTACGACACCAACTCCACGTCCCGCACCGTCCTGCACAACGTGTACGGGCCGACGGAGGCGACGACCTTCGCCCTCTGCCACCCCATCCCACGCGATTTCACCGGCGACACCATCCCGATCGGCACCCCGCTCCCCGGCACCGGCGTACTGCTGCGCACCGAGGACGACCGCACCGCCGAACCGGGCGAGGTTGCCGAACTCCTCCTGTCCGGACCGGCGTTGGCCCACGGCTACCGCAACCTCCCGGAGCTGACCGGCCGCAGCTTCGTACGACTGCCGAACACGGCCGACGGGCAACGGCGTTGGTACCGCACCGGCGACCTCGTACGCCAGGACACCGAAGGCCGGATCACCTACGTCGGCCGGGCCGACCGCCAGGTGAAGGTCCGCGGCTTCCGCATCGAACCGGGCGAGGTGGAACGGCAGATCCTGGCCCAACCCACCGTCCGCCAGGCCTACATATGCACCCGCCGCGACGAAGCCGACCGCAGCGAGCTGCTCGCCTTCCTCGTCCTGGGCGACGAACTCTCCTACGACGCCTACGACCGTCACCTCACCGCCGCCCTGCCCTCGTACATGCGCCCCCACCACACCTACCTCGTCGCCGAGTTGCCGCGCAACGCCAACGGCAAGGTCGACCGGGCCGCCCTGCTGCGCGACGCCGGGACCCCGTGGCGCGGAGCGCAGGAGGGTGACGTACCCGTCAGCGCCGAGCAACGGCTTGTGCTGGACGTCGCCGAGGACATCCTCGCCGTCAACGGCCTGCGTCCCGGGGACCGTTGGGCCGCCAGTGGCGGTGACTCGCTGAAGGCGCTGCGCTTCCGCTTCGAGATCCTCAGCCGCTTCGCCGTCGACCTCCCGCACGACCTCGTCCTGCGATCCGACTTCGCCGCCCTCGCGGATGCCGTGCACGCCCCGGAGGCGACCGCGGGAGAACACCCGCCCGTACCCGCCCCCTCCGGCGAGCCGACCGCACCGGCCACCAGCGAGCAGGAACGCCTCTGGCTCCTGCACCAGCGCGAGCCCGAAAACCGTTCCTACGACGTGCCGTTGGCCTTCAGTGTCCGGGGACGCGTCGACACGGAGGCCCTGCGTCGCGCGGTGCGCACGCTGGTGGAACGGCACGTGGCCCTGCGTACCTGCCTGGTCCCCACACCCGACGGGCTGCTCCAGCAGACCGGCGAACCCTACGACCCGTGGCAAGCACTCGAAGCCCACCCGGGGGAGGAGTGGCAGGACACCGCCGACCGGTTCTACGACCACCGCTTCGACCTCGGCGACGCCCGGATGCTCCGGGCCGCCTGGGTGACGCGGGCCGACGGCGGACTGCTCCTGCTGCACCTGCACCACATCGCCGTGGACGGCTGGTCGCTCAGCCTCCTCCTCCGCGACCTCACCGACGCCTGCACGGGCGGTGATGTCCAGCCGGCGTCCGTCCCCTCACCACGCGACACCACCCAGCAGTCCGGCGCCCCCACACCGCTGGACTTCGCCCGCTGGCAACGCAGTTGGCACACGAGTCCCGCGTACGAGGACCGCCGCGCCCGCCTGCGCTCCCACTACGGCCGCGACGGCGAACCGTCACCCGCGCTGCCGGCTCCCGACGCCCCCCGGGCGCGCCTGTTGCGCACCTCCCTCGACCTGGTCCGCCGCAGCGCGCTGGACCGTCGCGCGGCACAACTCGGCCTGACACGCTTCCAGTTGCTGGTGTCCGCGTTCGCCGCGAGTCTCTACGGCGTGACCGGGCAGGGCCGCCCGCTGGTCGCCACGCCGGTGGTGAACCGGCCCCGCCCCGAATTCGCGGACACGGTCGGCATGTTCGCCAACACCGTGCTCCTGGACCTGCCGTTGGAGCCGCACCGCTCACTGGACACGCAGCTCGCGGCCCACTCCGATGCCGTTCGCGGCGTACTGCAGGACCAGGAGGTCGCTCTCGCCGACGTCCTCGCGGATCGCGCCTTCCGCGAGCGAACCCCCTTGTTCGACTACCTGTTCGTCCTGGAGAACACCGACTTCTCGGCACTGCGCCTGGACGGCTGCGAGGTGCGGCCGCTGTGGCCCGAGCCGCTGGGTGCCAAGTGCGCCCTCACGCTGTCGGTCGTGGAGCACGAGGGCGGGTTCGACTGCCTGTGGGAGTACCGCGACGACATCGGCGCCGAACGCGCCCAGGCCGCGGCCCGCCTCTTCCGCCAGACCCTCGACCACCTGACCGGCGACACCGACATCACCCTGCACGAACTGGTCGCCGACTACCGCCGTACCCTGCCCGACCACGGCCAAGGCCCCACGCGTACGACGGCCTTCACCACCGTCGCCGACGGCTTCGCCCGGCAGGCCGCCCGCACCCCGCACGCCCCGGCCGTCACCACCGGCGAATCCGCCCTCACCTACGCCGAACTCGACGCACAGGCAGCCGAGTTGGCGGCCGCACTCGGCACCCGTCTCCCGGCCGACCCCGCCGCCCCGGCGGCCGTGGCGCTCTACCTCCAGCCCTCCGTCGAGCATGTCGTGGCGCTCCTGGCGGCGGCCCGCCTCAACCTCACCGTCGTACCGCTCGACCCCGCCTATCCGCCGCCCCTGCTGCGGCACGTGCTCGACCAGGCCGACCCCCTGTGCGTCCTCGTGGCACCCGAGGACGAAGCCGTCCTCACGGCGATCGCGCCGCCGTCCCTGCCCCGGCACGTCCTCACCCTCGCCGACACCCCCACCGGAGCGCCCCAACTACCCGCCCACCAGGGGCTGCGCCCGCTCTACACCCTGTTCACGTCCGGCTCCACCGGCACTCCCAAAGGCGTCCAGGTCTCCGACCGGACCCTGTGCAACCTGCTGACCTGGCAGCGCACCGACGGAGGCCTGAACGGGCCCGCCGTCACCCAGCAGTTCTCCATGCTGTCCTTCGACGTCTCCTTCCAGGAGATCCTCACCACCCTGTGCTCCGGCGGCCTGCTGCGCCTGGTGGAACCCGCCTGGCGGCACGATGTCCCGGCCCTGCTACGGGAGTTGGAGACCGGGGGAGCGGAGCGGATCTTCCTGCCGTACGTCGCGCTGCAACTCCTCGCCGAACACGGGGTGCGCACGGGGCAGTTCCCGTCCCGGTTGCGCGAAGTCATCACCGCCGGAGAGCAGTTGGTGTGCACCGACGCGATCCGCCGCTGGTTCGCCGGTCTGCCCGACGCCCGGCTGTTCAACCACTACGGCCCCACCGAGACCCACGTCGTCAGCGGCCTCTGCCTCGACGGCGACCCCGCCGCCTGGCCGCTGCGCCCCGCGATCGGACGCCCGGTGGCGAACGCCGTCCTGCGTGTCGTCGACGAGGGCGGTCTCCCCGTCCCGCCCGGTGTCACCGGCGAGTTGCTCATCGGCGGTGTCATGGCCAACCGCTGCTACGTCGGCGACGGCGACGGCGACGACACGCCGAACCGTGACCGCTTCACCGACGACCCCGACCTCGGGATCTTCTACCGCACCGGCGACCTGGCCCGGTTCGACGCGCAAGGCCTGCTGCACTACGCGGGCCGCGACGACAGTCAGGTCAAACTCGGCGGATTCCGACTGGAGTTGGGGCAGGTCGAGGCCGCGCTGCTCCAGTACCCCGGTGTGACCCACGCGGTCGCGGCAGTGGAGGACGGGCGGCTGGTGGCCTTCCTGCAATGCCGGGGCGGCGACCCCGATCCGGCCGACCTCACGGATCATCTGGCCGGTCTGCTGCCGGCTTACGTGCGGATCAGCGGTTTCCGTCGCCTGACGGAACTGCCGCGCACCCCGAGCGGCAAGCTCGACCGTCGCGCGGCACACACCGCCCCGGGGCGCGAGTTGCGCTCCCTCGACGTGACCGCCCCGGCCGTCTCACCGCTCGAAGGACGGCTGACCGCGCTGTTCGAGACGGTGACCGGCAAGGCGATCGGCGTGGAGCAGCGGTTCTTCGACGCCGGCGCCACCAGCCTGGACCTGATGCGCTTCCAGCTCCGCTGCGCAGGCGAGGACGAACTCGCCTTCACCGTCCCGGAGTTGTTCGAGCACGTCAGCCTTCGCGCGCTGGCCCGCCTCATCGAGGAACGCGCGTTGGAGGGCGCCGATGCGACCGCCGTCATCCCCGACACTCCACGGCCGCCGGGGGAGCGGACCGAGGAAGCCATCGCCGTCATCGGGATGGCCGTACGATTGCCGGGCGCCCCGGACCTCGCCGCCTTCTGGGACCTGGTGGTCTCCGGCCGCCGGGGCATCGAGCACTTCCCGACGACGGACGGCCGGGTCGGGGCGCGTAGTCAGCTCGCGGGGATGCTCGACTTCGACCCGGGCCGCTTCACGATCAGCCCGCACGAGGCCCGGCTGATGGACCCCCAGCAGCGGCACCTCCTCATGAACTGTGTCGAGGCACTCGCCCACGCCGGTATCGGAGACCCGACGGCCCACCGGGTCGGACTCCTGGCCGCCTGCGGGGAGAACACCTACTTCCAGCGCATGCTGCGCGAGGCGGAGCCGGCCGAACTGCCCGACACCTTCCGGCTCGCGCTGCACCACGAGAAGGACTTCCTGGCCACCAAGGCCGCCTACCATCTCGGCCTGACCGGGCCCGCCTTCACCGTGCAGTCGGCGTGCTCCAGTTCGCTCGTGGGCGTACACGTCGCCGCCGGGCTGCTCCGGCAGGGCGACGCCGACGTGATGCTGGTCGGCGGTGTCCTCGTCGACACCGAACTGACCGACGGCTACACCTACCGGCCGCAGCACATCTTCTCGCCGGACGGCCACTGCCGGCCCTTCAGCGCGGACGCCGCCGGCACCGTCGGGGCCAGTGGCAGCGGGGTGGTCGTTCTCAAGCCCCTCGCCGCCGCCCGCCGGGACGGGGACACCGTGTACGCCGTCATCACCGGCTCGGGCATCAACAACGACGGTTCGGACAAGCTCAGTTACAGCGCCCCCGCCCTGGCCGGGCAACGCGCCGCGATCCGCACGGCCCTGCACCGCAGCGGCCGTAGCGGCGCCGACCTCGGCTATGTGGAGGCGCACGGCACCGGGACCCGACTCGGGGACCCGGTCGAGGCGGCCGCGCTGCGCCAGGCGTACGGCCTGGCGGACGACGCGCGGGTGGCGCTGTCCTCCGTGAAGAGCCAGATCGGACACCTGGGCGCCGCCGCGGGAGTCGTCGGCATGGTGCGGGCCGTGCTCGCCGTGCACCACGGGATCATCCCGCCGACGGCGGACTTCGACCGGCTCAGCCCGGAGATCGACGACGGTCCGTTTCGGATTCCGGTCGCAGCCGAACCCTGGCCGCAGGACGGACCGCGCCTGGCCGCCGTCAGCAGCTTCGGCATCGGCGGGACCAACGCCCACCTGCTCCTCGAACGGCCGGATGCGGCGCAAGTCGCGAACACCGCCAACGAGTTGGTGCCGTGCCTGGTGTTGTCCGGCAGTTCCGAGGCCGCTGTACGCGCGGATGGACGTCGTATCGCCGCCTATCTGAGGGCGCACCCCGACACCTATGCACAGGTCCTGCGCCACCTCCAGGCCGGACGGCCCGCGCTCGGCCACCGGGCGGCGGCGGTCTGCCCGGATGCCACCTCCGCCGTCGCGTGGCTCGACGCGCTGGGCGAGGTCGCGACGCCGCACCCGCAGGGCGAACTCATGGCCCGGGACCGAGATCCTCGTGCCCTTGCCGAGGCCTGGACGGCCGGCCATACCCTCGGATGGCCCGAGGGGCCCGCGTCCGCGCCCTGGGACTTCCCGCCTCCCGCCTTCGAGACGGCGGAGTACGACTTCGCGCGTACGCCCGAGCTGTCGGCCGGACCGCGGCGGCTGCCCGCCGACCAGTGGCTGCACCAGCCGCAGTGGACCCGGCTGCGTCGCGCCCGCACCGGCGTTCACGAACCGCGGCGCACCGCCGTGGTGGTCACGGGCGCGGGTGGCGAACCGTGGCGTTTCCTGGAGCGACACTACGCCCGGGTGGTGACCGTGTGCGCCGGGAAGGCCTTCGCCCGTCTCGGCGAGGACCGTTACGAGGTCGATCCCGCCGACTCCGGGCAGCTCGCCGCCGTGCTGGAGCGGGTCACTCGGCCCGGCGGCCCCGGCGTCGACTGGCTGCACGCGCTGCCGCTGGCCCTCGACGGCAGCCTCGATGAACACGCCCTGGAGGCAGCCCAGTTGGCGTGCCTGGACACCGTCGCGGCGCTCGCCCGCGCCCTGGCCGACGTCCCGGAGGTCGTACGACCACGCGCCTGGCTCCTGTCCCACGGGGCGCAGCCGGTCACCGGCCCCGTCCGCACCCCTGAGGCGGGCCTGCTCGCCGCCGCTCTCGAAGTGCCCCGGCAGGAACTGGGCATGACCCTGCGCTGGTTGGACCTGCCCGGACCCCGCCCGGCCGACTGGGCGGCACATCTGCCCGACCTGCTCCTGGACGACACGCTCAGCGAACCGGCCACCGCCCTGCGCGACGGCTTCTGGTGGCAGCGGACTCTGCATCCGGTGCCGGTCCTCAACTCCCCGCCGACCGCGGTCCGTTCGGCCGCCCCCGGAACCCACCTGGTGCTCGGCGGCACCGGAGGCATCGGCGCCACCCTGGCCGCACGCCTCCTGGAGCACCCCGGCAACCGCGTGGTCCTCGTCGCCCGGGGGACTGAGACACCGCCCGCGCTACGGCCGTACCGGGACCGCGTCACTCTGGTCCCTGCCGACCTCGCCAAGGACGAACTGACCACGATCGAGGACCGCTTGGCCCCGCATCTCGACGGCCTCGCCGGCATCGTGCACGCCGCAGGCACGGCCGCCGGGGGACTCCTCGCCCGCCGCGACCCCGCCACCGCCCGACGTGCCACGGCCGCGAAACTGCGCGGCGCGCTGCTCGTCGAGCGGCTCATCGCCGAGCACGACCCCGACTACGCGGCCTACTGCTCGTCAATGGCGGCGCGGTACGGCGGAGTCGGACAGTTCGACTACGCGGCCGCCAACGCCTGCCTCGACGCCTACGCCCACCACACGCCGCCCGGAGACGACGCCACCACCGTCCGTATGAGCATCGGTTGGGACGCCTGGCGGGACGTAGGCATGGCGCAGCACGCCCTGACCACCGACGCCCGCCACCAGGAACACCTGAAGGTCGCGCTCACTCCGGAGGACGGCGCGGCCGTCTTCGAACGAGCCCTGCACCTCCAGTTGCCGCACCTGATGGTCAACACCACGCCCTTGGCGGAGGCCCGCTTCTTCTACGAGCCGGACCGCGATTCCAGTTACGAGCCGACGCCTTCCACGCAACCCGCACCGGGCGACCCCACGGCCGAACTCACCGAGATCCTGGTCGACTTGCTCGGTGTGGACACCGTCGACCCGGAGGCCGCGCTGTACGACCTCGGCGCCGACTCGCTCACCCTGCTGGAACTCATCGACGAGGTGAAACGCCGCTACGGCACCGACATCGACCTGTCCCGGCTCAGTCACCGGGTGAGCCTCACCGAGATCCTCGGCCACCTCGACACCGGCACGCGCGCGTCCGCCGCCCCAGTGGACGTCGAGGTCGACGTTGAAGTCGACGTCGAGGTGTGGCAGCGCGGACCCGGCCCGGATGTCCTGTGCCTGGTCCATCCAGTAGGCGGCGACATTCAGGCCTACCGACCCCTCGTGGCGGCCCTGCCCGGCGAGTTGACCGTCTGCCTCATCGCCGACCCGAAACTACGCGACCCGGCGCAGCCCGCCCGCTCGATCACCGACCGTGCCGCGCGTTACCTGGAAGCAGTGCGTGCCGCGTTCCCGGACCCCAACTACCGGCTGCGTCTGGCAGGTTGGTCGTTCGGCGCCTGGACCGCTCTGTCCATGGCGGCACTTGCCGAGGCCGACGGCCGACCTGTCGACGCCGTCCATCTCCTCGATCCGCCGCCACCCGGCGCCGGACAACGGCTCGCCGCCTACGACGAACGACAGGTGGACGCCGTGTTCGCCCGCGAGTTGAGCGGCAACGGCAACGGCAACGGCAACGGCAGTAGCAGTAGCAGTAGCAGTAGCAGTAGCAGTAGCAGTAGCAGTAGCAGTGATGGTGGCGGCGGACGGCTGTCGGACTCCGGTCGCGCCTACGCCGAACGTCTCGCGCACTGCTGCCGGGCCAACCTCGCGGCCATGGCCGAACACCGGTTGCCGCGACTGCACCGGACGCCCGCCGAGGTGTGGCTGGCCCAACGCCCCGTAGAGGAAGGGGCATTGGCCCCGGAGCCGACCGCGCCCGACGCGTGGGACGCTCATCTGCCCCGGCCCTTCCGCCTCCACCACGTCGACGCAAACCACTACGAACTCGTCGCCGAACCCCACGTACAGGCGATCGCCGCCGCACTCGCGGCGGCCCCACCCCGCACGCCGGCCGCCGTAGTCGCGACGCCCCTCCCCGACACACAAGCCGCCCTGCCCCACCCCGCCGGACGATCCTGAGGAGGTCACCGTGCAGCACCCCTACACCCGCCTCCCCGAACGGTCCTTCTGGCGCACCGCGGTCGCCGAACCCGACGCACTCGACATCACCGACCTGTGGACACCGAAGTTCACGATCGGCCAGGACGCCCCCGTCGTCACCGCCGGTTCGTGCTTCGCCGCCCGCATCGGACGAGCCCTTCTGGAGGAGGGCATGCACTGGTACGACGCCGAACTGCCACCCCCGGGCCTCACCCGCACCGAACAGTCGGCACGCGGCTACCGTCGTTTCTCCTTCCGCACCGGCAACGTCTACACCGCCGCCGCACTGCGCCAGTGGATTGCCTGGGCGCTCGACGAGGAGAAACCGCCCGAGGAGGTCTGGGCGGAGGGCGGCACCGCTCAAGACAGCTCCCGCGACACCTTCTACGACCCCTACCGGCCCACTCTCGAACCGGCCGGCTTCGCCTCGCCCGACGACCTGCTCCGCTCCCGCGACATCACCCTCACCGCCATCCGCACCGCCCTCACCAAGGCCGACGTCCTCGTCTTCACCCTTGGCCTGACCGAGGCCTGGCACGACACCCGAACCGGCACGGTGCTGCCGATGTGCCCCGGGACCGTACGCGGCACCTTCGACCCCAACCGGCACGTCCTGCGCAACCACACGGTGGCGCAGGTGCACAGCGACCTGACGTCCGTGCTCGACCTCGCCCGCGGTATCAACTCCCGGCTGCGCATGGTCCTCACCGTCTCCCCGGTGCCCCTGACGGCCACCGCCACCGGCCGTCACGCGCTCGTCGCCACCACCCACTCCAAGTCCGTACTGCGCGCGGCGGCAGGGCAGTTGGCGGACGAGACGGACGATGTCGACTACTTCCCGTCGTACGAGATCATCACCGGCTTCCCCTATCGGGCGGCCTTCTACGAACCCAACCTCCGCACGGTCACCCCCGACGGCGTGGCCTTCGTGATGCGGCACTTCTTCCAGGCCCTCCAGGGCCGGCCGGTTGCGGCGGGACCCGCGCCCGGACCCATCACCGCCATTACCCCCGTCGCCGGCGGAGAGGACAACTGGTGTGACGACGCAGTGCTCGACTACTACAACCCCCGCCCGATTCCTGCTGCTCGGTGACTCCCACGCGGGCTGTGTCGGACGCGCCGCCCAGGCTGCCGAACTGCCCTTCGTGGGCGGCCCGCTGGGATCAGGGCGCGACTTCCTGGACCCCTTCTTCGACACCGACGGGACCTTCCGGCAGACCGAGCCGCAGCGGCTCTACCGCGAGCACCTCGACACCCTCGACGTGACCGCCCTCGCCGGACTGCCGGTACCGCTGGTGTGCACCTTCGGCCTGAGTGCCCACACCGTGGCCACCCGCCAGAACTGGGACCTCTACCGCGACCGGCGCGGCACCGTCCCGGACACCTTCCTGCAAAGCCGCCTCTTCGCGGACCTGGTCAGGGCGACTGTCCGGGGCGCGCTCGCCTTCTACGACCACGCCGTCGCCCTGGGTCTACGGGTGCTCGCGCCCCTGCCGCCCCAACGCGTCCCCGGCAGGTCCGACCCGAACGTCTTCTTCGCCGCGCAGAACATCCTCGTCGACGAACTCACCGCCCGCAGCGTCGAGTTGGTGGACCTGCGAGCCCGTGTCACCGACGGCACCGGCCTGCAACGCCCCGCCTTCTGCCAGGCGGACGACACGATCCACGGCAGCCTCGCCTTCGGGCGTCTCGTCGTATCGGAACTCCTCGACCGAGGCCTTTAAGCCCCCCCCGCTGCCCCCTGCCGTCTGCTCCCTGCTCCCTGCTCCCTGCTCCCTGCCTCTTCACCCCTACCGATTCACGGAGGTCCCTCATGGAGGACTACGCACTCAAGGCCGTCGAGCGGCTCACCACCCGTCCCGCCGAGCCCTACGACACCCTGTCCGTCGACCCGATCACCCCGCTGCTGGGTGCGGAGGTCACCGGCCTCGACCTGTCCCAGGAGCTGACACCCCAGCAGGAGAAGGAACTCCAGCACGCGTTCCAGACCCACCACGTCCTCGTCTTCCGCGACCAGGACATCACCCCCGAGGAACACAAGCGGTTCGCGGGCGTCTTCGGCGAACTCCACCCCGTGGCCCTCGCGCCCGAGGGGTCCGACCCGTACATCCTGGAGATCAAGGCGACCAAGGAGTCCAAGGCCGTGGCCGGCAACGGCTGGCACGCCGACGGCACCGCCGACGCCGAACCCTCCCTCGGCTCGCTGCTGTACATCACCACGATCCCCGAGGGCGGCAGCGGCGGCGACACCGTCTTCGCCAACATGCACCTCGCCTACGAACTGCTCTCACCGGCGATGCGGACCTTCCTCGAAAGCCTCACCGCCGTACACGACGGAGCCCTGCCCTGGACCGCCGCCGGACAGACCCCGCCGCCCGAGTACGAGGTGCCGCGCACCGAACAGCCGGTCGTCGCCCGCCACCCGGAGACCGACCGCAAGCTCCTCTTCGTCAACGCCCCCTACACCTCGCACATCACCCAGCTGTCCCGCACCGAGAGCGACGCGTTGCTGGAGATGCTGTACGCGCACATAGCCCGCACCCCGCTGCTGCACTGCCGGGTCCGCTGGCAGGAGCGCACCCTCGTCCTCTGGGACAACCGCAGCGTCCAACACCACGCCGTCTGGGACTACTTCCCGCACACCCGCGAGGGTCGCCGGATCGCCGTCAACGGCAGCCGCCTAGAGGCCTGACCCGGTTCCCCGACGGAAGCGAAGGCGCCCCATGTCCACGACCGCCGCCCCCGAGACGTTCCTCGCCGCGCTACGGAATCCCACCTCCGAACCTCCCCCGGAGGCGCGGCCGGCGTGGCTGTGGTCCGTCGCCAGCACCCTCCACGAGCAGTTGCCGACGGACCGGCGGGAGGTATGGGCGACCCATCTGCACGGCGTGCTGGGCGAAGGCTCGGACATGTGCACCTTGCACGCCGTCCACAGCTGGCACGCCGACACGATCCTGCCGCTCCTCGCCGAGACGTCGCACGACGGGGACTGCACGGAGTTCGCGGCTCTGGCCGACCTGCACCGTGAAGCGGCACAGGGGAGGACAGCGGACCAGGACACCTGGAGGACGGCGCTCACCCCGGTGCTCCTGTACCTCTACGACGCGGCGTACGACCGGACGAGCGCGTACACCGAGGCCCACACGGGCGCTCGCGACTACGCGCTGGCCAACGGTTTCTCCGCGTCCGAGGCCGACGGGTACGGCCACGAGTACGCACGGCTGAGCAGCGACGCGAACGCGCGGGCCTGCACCGAGGCCCACGCGGAGGCGGTCGGCGGGGCGCTGGCACGGGCGTACGCGACCGACGGGTGGGAGGCGTACGGCGACACGTATCCGGACGCCCGACTCCGGGCCGTCGTACGGGCCACGGCAGAACCGGGCGACCCGGTCCCCGTCACGCGCCTGGCCGAGGGACTCCTCGCGGCGCTGAAGGCACACGGCGCCGACCGGAAGTCCGCGAGGTGCCTCACCTGACGCGCTCGATGTCCCACTGCCATCCTCCTCCCCGCCGGAGACGAAGCCGCCTGTCGGTCAGTCCGTCGGCTTCCCGTGCAGAACCTCCAACGCGGTGACGGCCACGTGCAGTTGGGTGCGCTCGGCGCCGGCCTCCAGGTCGGCGCCGAGGAGGCGTTCGATGGTGTGCAGACGCTGGTAGAAGGCCTGCCGGGAGAGCCCCACGCGCTTGGCCGCGATCGACTTGTTGCCGGCGGCGTCGAGGTATTCGCGCAGGGTGCCGAGCAGGTCGCTGCCGTGCCGGGCGTCGTGCTGGACCAGGCGCCCGAGCCGATGTTCCACGTACTTCTGGACCCGTACGTCGTCGCGCAGGGAGTAGAGCAGTTCCGGCAGGCCCACGTCGGAGGCGACGTGGAAGGGGCGGGTGCGGGAGGTGGGACCGATGGCGTCGGCGACCTCCTCGGCCTCGCGGAACGACCTTGTGACCTGGCTGAGTTCGGTGACACCCGGGCCGACCGCTACGACGGCGTCGTCCCCGAACGTGGCCCGCAGATCGAGGGCGATGCGTTCCACGACGGGCTGCCACGCACTAGCGCGGGCCAGCGCCATGAGCAGTCCGGTACGACGCCCCGACAGGTCTCCTACGAGGGCTTTGACGCCGGACGTGAGGAGTCCGTCGGCGAGGTGAGCGCTCACCGTGGTGTCGCCGATCCGCGCCCCCGAGTGGTCGACGACGACGGGCAGGAGGCGATGCCCGGTCGTGGGGAGCCCCAGTGCCTCGGCCCGCAACCGTGCCTCGGTCCGACTGCGGTACCGCCAGTGCAGCAGATCGAGCAGGACGGAACTGTGCGCCCGCCGATCCCACTCCGGGGCGCCGGTGAGCCGGGCCAACGTGAGGGCGGTGGCGGCCTGTTCGAGGATCATCGTGTGCTCAGGACCGAAGGGCGGTCCGCCCGTGAGGGGCAGCATGACCAGTCGCCCCCACCGGCTGCTCCGCTCCTCGACCGGCGCCACGAGCCACCCCTCGGGCCCGCTGGCCGCCGCCCGGTCCGGTGTTCCGGCGGCGCGCGAACGACGCGGCCAGGCATCCAGGACCTGCCCGTCCGCGCGCCCCGCCACGGCCCAACTCACCGCGTGGTGGATCAGGTTCTCCAGCACGACCGGACACCCCGAGAGGTCCGAGGCGGTCTGCACGAACTCCTCCGGTTCGGCGCCACGCAGAGTGAGTGACGTGAACAGCTCGTGCACATGCTGGGCGCGGCGCAGCAACTCGCCCTGCGCGTCCAGGATCAGGGCGTGCACGGTCTGGGTCACCTCGATGAACCGCACCCCGCGCGCCAGCACGATCAGCGGCAACTCCCTCTCACTGCACGCCGTGACGAGATCCGGCGGCGCCTGCTGATACCGGCGCCCCAGCTCCACGACCAGCCCCGCCACCCCGACGTCCGCCAACTGGTCGACGTAGCCGCGCAGTTGTGTCGGATCCGAGGGGTGCGGCATGCCCGTGGTGAGGACCAGCTCCCCACCCTCCAGGAACGAGGCGGGATCGAGCAGCTCGGTGACATGGACCCACCGGACCGTGCGCCCCAACTGCCCCTCACCGGCGGCGACCCGGGGCAGCCCGGCCGCGATGACGGGAAGTCGCAGTACGTCGGCGACCGTGAGAAACGGCATGGGCACGGGCTCCCAAGAGACGTAGTGCCGCCGGTCCCGACACGTGGTTCCACCCCACTCTGAGGGGTGGGAAGCGAGTAACGCAAGGGCAGCCTGCGCTGCTCAAACGCCGTTCAGGACGGCGCCCCGAAAGGGGCGCGGGGCTGTGACATGTGCGGCTCCGCCGCGTGGGCGCGAGCAACCACGACGAACCGCCACCCGCCAACGGACCACCCGCCCCCACGGCGAAAGGGCGAGCGCTCCACCGACCTCAAGGCCGCCGAGCAACAAGATCCGCAACCGTGGCGATCGGAGACGTCCGCGAACGCCCGCTCGCCTCATGCGCATCCGCCAGCCGATAAGCCACGTAAAGCCCCCGTACCCCGAGCCACCGCAACGGCTCCGGCTCCCACGTGCCAGGCCGATGCCCGGTCCACGGCAACCGGGTCAACCGGGACTCACGCCCCAGCACCAGATCGGTCAACGTACGGCCGGCCAGGTTCGTAGAGGTCACCCCGTGCCCCACATACCCCCCGGCCCAGCCGAGCCCGGTACCCCGGTCGAGCCCCACCGTCGCCGACCAGTCACGGGGCACCGCAAGCACCCCGCACCACGCATGGTCGACCCGCGCGCCGGCGGTCTGCGGCAGCACCTTGTACAGGGTCTCGGTCAGCTCGCCGATCGTCCGGTCGGCCACCCGCCCGTCGGAGTCGGTCCGCGACCCGAACCGGTACGGCACCCCCCGCCCCCCGATCGCGATCCGGTCGTCCGGTGTGCGCTGGGCGTACAGATGCCCGTGGGCGGTGTCGCCCAGGGTCTCCCGCCCGGCCCAGCCGATCTCCTCCCACACGCCCGGCGCCAACGGCTCGGTGACGATCATCGAACTGTTCATCGGCAGCCAGGCCCGCCGCAGCCCCTTGAGCGACGCGGTGAACCCCTCCGTGGCCCGCAGGACGACAGGCGCGCTCACCGCACCGTGCGCGGTGACCGCCCGCCCAGGCTCGATGACGGTGACAGGGGACTTCTCGTACAGGGTCACACCGAGCCGTACGACCGTCTCGGCGAGCCCGCGCACCAGGGCCGCCGGCTGCAACCGGGCACAGTGTGGCGTCCAGGCGGCCGCCGTCATCCCCTCGATCCGAATGCGTTCTGCCGCCTCCTCCGGCGTCAGCATCACCGAGTCCGTGACGCCCCACTCGTGGTCGCCCTCGGTCTTGTGCCGCAGCCGGGTCGCCTGCGCCGGGGTCCGGGCCACGCGCAGGGTGCCGCCCTTGACGATGTCGGCGTCGATGCCCTCCCGCTCCGCGACGGCGATGATCTCGTCGACGGCCTCGTTCATCGCGCGCTGATAGTCGAGCACCGCGTCCCGCCCGTACTCCTTGGCGAGCCGGTCACGCGCCCCGGGCACCAGCCCCGAAGCCCAGCCGCCGTTGCGTCCGGACGCGCCGAACCCGGCGAACTCGGCCTCCAGGACGGTGATCCGCAGTGTCGGGTCGGCCAGTTTCAGGTAGTACGCGGTCCACAACCCGGTGAGACCCGCGCCGACGACGCACACATCGGCATCACGGTCCCCGGGCAACGCCGGTCGGGGGGTGGGCAGTTCGGAGAACCAGTGGGAGATCCGGCCGTTGACCGGTCCGGGCCGGCCGAGCGTGGTCGCGCTCACGGGGGTGTTCCTTTCGAAGCGGCGGGCGTGCGGGTGCCGGGAGGGTCAGACGCCGAGCAGGCCGGGCAGCTCGGACAGGTCCTTGATCTCCTCGTACGGCTGGAACGCGGCCGAGCCCGGGAAGCCGTACCGGTTCACCCAGATCCGCCGCATGCCCGGGTACCGCTTGGTCGGCATGATGTCGTACTCCCAGCCCTGGGCCGTGTGGATGATGTCCTCCGGGCCGCGCCCGGTCGCCTTCATCAGGTACTCGAAGGCCTGCGGCAGCGGCTTGTACGCCCCGGCCTGCTCGGCGGTCAGGACGTAGTCCCACTCGACGCCCAGCTCGTCGACGGCGTACGAGATGAGGTCGTCCTCGCTGTTGGAGAGGATGGCGATGTCGTACTCGCTCTTCAACCGGCGCAGCGCGTCCGGGACTTCGCGGAACGGCTTGAACTTCTTGATGGCCTCGATCAGCGCCTCGCCGTCCTCGTCCCGGTACTCCAGACCGTGCAGCAGCATGACGTTGCGCAGCGTGCTGCGGACGATCTCCCGGTAGGGGCGGTACGCGTCGACGACGCCCTGGAAGCGCATCACGTACGCGTCGTGGTGGAACTGGTCCGGGTCGACGCCGAGTTGGGCGAGCCGGTCCTTGACGATCTCGTGCGTGGCGGCACGGGTGTCGAAGTTGATGAGGGTGCGGTAGCAGTCGAAGCTGACGACCTTGCGCATGGGTGAACTCCTGGATGGGGGAGGGGTGTTCGGAGAACTCGGTGGCTTCAGGAACGGCTGACGGCCTTGGCCAGACCCACGTCCTTCAGGGCCAGGTCCTTGGTCTCGGGGGCGAGGAAGTACGACACGACGAGCCCCGCCAGCGTGATCACCACCGCGATGCCCAACGTGCCGCGCACGCCCAGGTCGTCGGCGGCGATGGGGAGGAGGAACGTCGACGTGGCCGAGCCGACCCGGCTCATCGCGGTCGCGATGCCGACTCCTGTGGCCCGCAGATCGGTCGGGAACAGCTCGCTCGGGTAGACGAACTGAAGCCCGCTGCCCGCCGCCTCGAAGAACTGGAACGCGGCGAACAGGGTCACCACCAGGAACGCCCAGTGCAGCGGCAGCACCGCCAGCGCGAGCAACGAGACGCTGATGCAGGCGAAGGTGCTGATGAGCAGCGGGCGGCGGCCGATCCGGTTCACGACCACCAGGCCGAGGGCGATGCCGGCCACGGCGAGCGTGGTGATCAGCGCGCTCGCGCCGTACGTGCTCTCCACGCCGAAGGCCGACAGCATCTGCGGCTGGAAGGAGCGGACCGCGAAGGCGGGCGCGACCTGACAGATCCAGAACACGGAACAGAAGACCACGGGGACCGTGTAGCCGCGTTTGAAGATCTCGACGAGGTTGCCGAGACCCGAACCGCCGCGCTGTTCCCGCTGAGGTTCGGCGAGGAGCTCGTCGGCGTCGATGTCGGGGCCGAGGTGTTCGCGTACGACGGCCCGCGCCTCGTCCATCCGGCCGCGCGAGGCCAGCCAGCGCGGCGACTCGGGGATGCCGGCACGGAAGACGAGGAAGACCAGCGCCGGTACCGCGCCGGAGACCAGCATCCAGCGCCAGGCGTCGTCGCCGAGACCGGTCAGCGCCCAGCCGACCCAGTAGCTCACGCCGTAGCCGATCCACCAGGCCAGCACCAGGCCGGACAGGGCCGGGCCGCGGAGCCGGCGGGGGACCAGTTCGGTGGTGAGCGCGGAGGCGATGGGGTAGTCGGCGCCGATCGCGACGCCGATGAGCAGCCGCAGCAACACCAGCTGCCAGGCCTCCGCGACGAAGAACTGCAACGCCGAGAAGACCACGAAGGCGGCGAGGTTGAGGACGTACATCAGATGACGGCCGACCCGGTCGGTGATCGGGCCGAATACCGCACCGCCGATGAACACGCCGATCAGGACGGACGCGGCGACCAGGCCGGTCCACAGGGTGTCGAGGGCGAGCGCCGGGGTGATGAGGCCGAGGGCGACGCCCATCACGCCGAGCAGATAGCCGTCGCAGAACGGGCCGCCCATGGCGACCGCCATGATCCGACGGTGGAAGGAACTGACGGGCGCGTCGTCGAGCGACGAGCCCCCCGAGGTGGTCGAGGACGAGGTCACGGACATGCTTGAGGCTCCTGGGGACGCAGGGGCGGAGGAGGTCGTGCGTCAAGCATTCGAATGCGTACGCCGCTGTACGCCGGAGAGACCGACGGATCACCGAGGTGAGAGCAGATCACCGAGGGGAGAAGGGGGACGGTGAGGCGGTCCGGGGTTGGCAACACCCTGGTTCAGTGCGCGGCCACCGTCAATGAACACCGTGTTCGCTTCGCCACCGGCGGGTGGACAGTGTGTTCCGCGGACGCGGTCCGGTTGACAGACCGTCCACACCGGGCGGGCCGGGCGGACACGTTGACCGTTGCCCCTTCCGGCGCACCGCCCACAGGGTGAGAGATGTCCCCCGCACCTCCTCACGTCGTGGGAGAACCGCCGTATGAGCCACCTGTCCGAGCACCTGCGCCAGGCCACACCGGTCGTCGTCGAACGCGGCGAGGGGGTGCACCTCTTCGGTACGGACGGCCGCCGCTATCTGGACTTCACCGCCGGCATCGGCGTCACCAGCACCGGCCACTGCCACCCCAAGGTGGTCGCCGCCGCGCAGGAGCAGGTCGCCACGCTGATCCACGGCCAGTACACGACGGTCATGCACCGGCCGTTGCAGCGCCTGGTCGAACGGCTGGGCACGGTCCTGCCCGAGGGACTCGACAGCCTCTTCTTCGCCAATTCCGGCAGCGAGGCCGTCGAGGCCGCGCTGCGGCTCGCCCGCCAGGCCACCGGCCGCCCCAACGTCGTCGTCTGCCACGGCGGTTTCCACGGCCGTACGGTCGCCGCCGCGTCGATGACCACCTCCGGCGCCAAGGTGCGCACCGGGTTCGGCCCGCTCATGGGCGGGGTCGTCGTCACACCGTTCCCGCACGCGTTCCACTACGGCTGGGACGAGGAGACGGCGACCCGGTTCGCGCTGCGCGAGTTCGACCAGCTCCTCCAGACCGTCTCCGATCCCGACGACACCGCCGCGATCTTCGTCGAGCCGGTCCTCGGCGAGGGCGGCTACGTCCCCGCCAACTCCGCCTTCCTGCAAGGCCTCCGGGAACGCGCCGACCGTCACGGCATCCTGCTCGTCCTCGACGAGATCCAGACCGGAGTCGGCCGCACCGGCCGCTTCTGGGGCCACGACCACTTCGGCGTCCGCCCCGACATCCTCATCACGGCCAAGGGCCTGGCCAGCGGCTTCCCGCTGTCCGGCATCGCCGCCTCCGAAGAGCTGATGCGGAAGGCCCGGCCCGGTTCGCAGGGCGGCACGTACGGTGGGAATGCGGTCGCCTGCGCGGCGGCCGTCGCCACGCTCGACGTCGTCGAGGAGGAGAACCTCGTCGCCAACGCCGCCACCATGGGCGCCCGGCTGCGCGCGGGCCTCGACGAGGTCGCCGCGAAGAACCCCGCGATCGGCGACGTGCGCGGGCTCGGTCTGATGCTGGCGAGCGAGTTCGTGACGGAGGCGGGCGAACCCGACCCCGGGACGGCAACTCGCGTGATGAAGGCGGCTGTTGACGAAGGAATGCTCCTGCTGCCCTGTGGCCCGTGGGGCAACGTCGTCCGCATGATCCCGCCGCTGATCGTCGACGCGGGCGCGATCGACGAGGGACTGCGCGCCTGGTCGGCCGCCGTCGCGGTGGGCACCGCCGGATGACCGACGCCCGCTCCCTGGTCGACCTGCTGGCCCGGACGGCTCCGGGCCTGGAGGTCGACACGGGGGAAGGGCGGCGCGCCGCGTACGCGTACGACGCGTCCAACTACCGGGTGCCGCCCCTCGCCGTCGCCTTCCCGCGCTCCGCCGAGGACGTGGCCGCGCTCGTACGGGCCTGCCGCGACCTGCGCGTCCCGCTCACCGCGCGCGGAGCGGGCACCAGCATGGCCGGTAACGCGATCGGACCCGGCGTGGTCCTCGACTTCTCGCGCCACCTGAACAAGGTCATCGCCGTCGCCCCCGGCACCCGCACCGCCGTCGTCGAACCCGGCGTCGTCCTCGACGACCTCCAGCGCGCCGCCGCACCGCACGGCCTGTTCTTCGGCCCCGACCCGTCGTCCCACAGCCGCTGCACCCTCGGCGGGATGATCGGGAACGACGCGTGCGGCAACCACTCGGTGCGCTACGGCCGGACGGTCGAGCACGTCGAGGAACTGGAGATCGTCACGGCCACGGGAGTGCGCGCGGTGGCCGGAGCCGGGGGACTGAGCGCCGTCGAGAGCGAGAACGCGGCCGAAATCGCCAGCCTGGACGCCGAGTTGACCCGGCTCGTCGACGCCAACCTCGCCGCCCTGCGCACCGAACTCGGCCGCATCCCCCGCCAGGTCTCCGGCTATCAGCTCCACCACCTCCTCCCCGAGCACGGCCGACACGCGGCCCGCGCCCTGGTCGGCACCGAGGGCACCTGCGCGATCGTCACCCGCGCGACCGTACGACTGCACCCCGTGCCGGCGGCGACCACGCTGCTGGCGCTCGGCTACCGGGACGTCGTGGACGCCGCCATGGACGTGCCCGCGATCCTGCGCCACCGGCCCACCGCCGTCGAGGGCATGGACGAGGCCATCGTCGCGACCCTCCGCCACCGACGCGGCCCGCAGGCCGTCACCGGTCTGCCCGAGGGCGCCGCCTGGCTCTACGTCGAACTCGACGGCACCGACCAGACCGACGCCGACGCACGGGCCGCCGACGTCCTCGCCGAACTCCGCGCCGGGGAACGGATGGTGGCGGGCCGCGTCATCGACGACCCCGCCGAACGCCGCTCCCTGTGGCGCGTACGCGAGGACGGCGCCGGACTCGCCGCCCGCCTCGTCGACGGCGGAACATCCTGGCCCGGCTGGGAGGACGCGGCCGTCGACCCGCACCAACTCGCCGACTACCTACGGGACTTCCGCACCCTCCTCACCAAGCACGACTTCACCGGCGTGCTGTACGGCCACTTCGGCGCGGGCTGCGTCCACGTCCGCATCGACTTCGACCCCGCGACGCCGGAGGGCGCCGCCGCCATGCGCGCCTTCCTCGCGGAGGCCGCCACGCTGGTCGTCTCGCACGGCGGCACCCTGTCCGGCGAACACGGCGACGGCCGCGCCCGCAGCGAACTCCTCGCCACCATGTACAGCCCGCGCATGCGCGCCGCGTTCGCCTCCTACAAGCGGCTGTACGACCCCGACGGCATCCTCAATCCCGGGGTGATCGTCGATCCGGCGGCCGTCGACGCCGACCTCGCGCTGTACCCGATCACCTCCCGTGCACCGGTCAACTCCTATGTGCGGCAAGGGGGTTTCACCTTCCCCGACGACCCGGGCGGCCTCGCCTCGGCGGCGAGCCGGTGCATCGGCGTGGGGCGTTGCCGCAGCGACACCGGCGGAGCCATGTGCCCGAGCTACCGCGCCACCCACGACGAACGCGACTCCACGCGGGGCCGCGCCCGGCTGTTGCAGGAGATGCTGCGCGACGGCCCGGGCACCGTGATCACCGACGGCGGCCGCTCGACGGAGGTACGGGACGCCCTCGACCTATGCCTGTCCTGCAAGGCCTGCGCCGCCGACTGTCCGGTGGGCGTCGACATGGCGACGTACAAGTCGGAGTTCCTGCACCGGCATTACCGACGTCGGCTGCGCCCGCTGAGTCACTACAGCCTGGGCTGGCTGCCCTGGTGGGCGGCGCTGGCCCGCTGGTTCGCGCGGCCCGTGAACGCCGTGCTCGGTGGGCCTTTGGGCCGGCTGGTGGCACGGCTCGGCGGGGTGACCACCGAGCGCGCCCTGCCGCGCTTCGCCCGACGCCGTGACCTCCCGGCGCACCTGCCCCCGCAACCGGCGACTCCGGCCGCCGTCCTGCTCGTCGACTCCTTCACCCGCGCCTTCCGCCCCGACGTCGCCGGAGCCGCCGCCCGCGTCCTGGCCGACGCCGGGGTGCCCGCGACCGTGCGCGACGGACTGTGCTGCGGGCTCACCTGGATCAGCACCGGCCAACTGGGCATCGCCCGGCGGGTGTTGACCCGTACCGTCGAACGACTCGACGCCGAGGGCTCGGGCGAGTTGCCCATCGTCGTACCCGAACCGAGCTGCGCCGCCGCACTCCGCCACGACGCACCCGCGCTCCTCGGCACCGACACCGCACGCCGGGTCGCCGCACGCGTCCACACCTTCTCCGGCGCGCTGACCGAACTCGCCGACCCCGACTGGAAACCCGAGGCCGTCCCCGACCAGGTCACGCTCCAGACCCACTGCCACGAGTACGCCGTCTTCGGCGAGTCCACCCAGAGCGCACTCCTGCGCCGCCTCGGCGTCGGACAGGTCGACGAGGCGAACGGCTGCTGCGGCCTGGCCGGCAACTTCGGCTTCGAAGCGGAGCACTACGACACGTCGATGGCTGTCGGTGCCCTCTCCCTCGCCCCGAAGCTCGCCGCGCTCGACCCGAACGCCACCGTCCTCGCGGACGGCTTCAGTTGCCGTACCCAGGCGGCCCATCTGACCGGCCCGGACGGCCCGCAGGCCCGGCACCTGGCCCAACTGCTCGACCCGAACCCGCCCGGAGGCACCCGCTGATGACCACCACCACGACGTCCACGTCCGCCGTCGACACCGTGTCCGTCGTCGACACCGTCCCCAAGCAGTTGTTCATCGGCGGGAGTTGGCAGGACGCGACCGACGGCGGCCGCTTCGCCGTCGACGACCCGGCGACCGGCGAGCGGCTGTGCGAGGTCGCCGACGCCGCACCGGCCGACGGGCAACTCGCCCTCGACGCGGCGGTGGCGGCACAGGACGCCTGGGCGGCCACCGCACCCCGCGCCCGCAGCGAGATCCTGCGCCGCGCCTACGAGATCATCCTCGAACGGCGGGAAGAACTCGCCCTGTTGATGACTCTGGAGATGGGCAAACCCCTCGCGGAGGCACGCGGCGAGGTCGGCTACGCGGCGGAGTTCTTCCGCTGGTTCTCCGAGGAGGCCGTACGGATCGACGGCGGGTTCACCCGGACCCCCGACGGAGCCAACCGCGTCCTGGTCATGCGGCAGCCGGTGGGCCCCTGTCTCCTCATCACCCCGTGGAACTTCCCCCTTGCCATGGGCACCCGCAAGATAGGCCCCGCGATCGCGGCGGGCTGCACCATGGTCCTCAAGCCCGCCCCGCAGACCCCGCTCTCCAGCCTGGCCCTCGCCGGAATCCTCACCGAGGCGGGACTGCCCGAGGGTGTCCTCAACGTCGTGACCACGACCGACGCCGCCGGAGTGATCGAACCCCTGCTGCGCGGCGGAGGCGTGCGTAAACTCTCCTTCACCGGGTCGACTCAGGTCGGGCGGCTGCTCCTCGCCCAGTGCGCCGACACCGTCGTCCGCACCTCCATGGAGCTGGGCGGCAACGCGCCCTTCATCGTCTTCGAGGACGCCGACCTCGACCGGGCCGTCGACGGCGCCATGGTCGCGAAGATGCGGAACATGGGCGAGGCGTGCACCGCCGCCAACCGCTTCTTCGTGCACCGCGACGTCGCCGAGGCGTTCGCCGCGCGGCTCGCCGAGCGCATGTCCGCACTGTCCGTCGGTCCCGGTACCCAACCCGGCTCCCAGGTGGGCCCGTTGATCGACGCCGCCGGACGCGCCAAGGCCGACGGCCTCGTCCAGGACGCCGTCACACGCGGCGCCAAGGTGCTGACCGGCGGCGAAGTCCCGGACGGGCCGGGCCACTTCTACCCGCCGACGGTCATCACCGAGGTCCGCGCGGACTCGGAGCTGATGCGCGCGGAGATCTTCGGCCCGGTCGCCGCCATCCTCACCTTCGACACCGAGGACGAGGTCGTCCGCGCCGCCAACGACACCGAATGGGGCCTGGTCGGCTACCTGTTCACCCGCGACCTCGACCGCGCTCTGCGCGTGGGGGAGCGGCTGGAGACCGGAATGGTCGGTATCAACACCGGCCTGGTGTCCAACCCCGCCGCGCCCTTCGGCGGCGTCAAGCAGTCCGGTCTCGGCCGTGAGGGCGGACGGGTCGGCATCGACGAGTTCCTGGAATACAAGTACCTCGCCATCCCCGTGGTTCCCGTGGCGGCGGACGGCCGTGGCTGACCTACTCGTCGTCCTGCACCAGGGGACCCTGCCGCCGAACGCCGAGGACATCGAACGCCTCGCGGACACGGTGTACGCCACCGAGGAGGAACTCCCGCTCCTCCTGCCCGGCGCGGACATCCTCCTGTGCTGGCACTCCATCACCCCGGCGGTCGCGGCGAGTTGGCCGAAGAATCCGGCCCTGGCCCCGGGCTGGGTCCACGTGGCCGCCGCCGGAGTGGACTCGCTGCTCTTCCCCGCGCTGGTCGACCACCCGGACGTGGTGCTCACCAACTCACGGGGCGTCTACGACCGGGCCATCGCCGAATACGTCCTCGGCCTGATCCTCGCCCTCGCCAAGGACTTCCCCGGCAGCTGGGAACACCAGCGGCGCCGCGAGTGGCGGCCCCGCGACAGCGAACGCATCGGCGGCCGTACGGCGCTGGTGTGGGGGACCGGGCCCATCGGCCGCGCCGTCGCCCGCATGCTGCGCGCCGTCGGCATGCGGGTCTGCGGCGCCGGACGCACCGCACGCACCGACGACCCGGACTTCGGGACGGTGCACGAGGGCACGAGCCTGCGAGGAGCGCTGGCCGAGGCGGACTACGTGATCCTCGCGGCCCCGCTCACCCCGGCCACCCGCTGCATGGTCGACGCCTCCGCCCTCGGCGCGATGAAACCCGGAGCGCGGCTCGTCAACGTCGGCAGGGGCGGCCTCGTGGACGAAGAGGCGCTCGTCAAGCACCTCGCGGACGGGCGCCTGGCCGGAGCCGCCCTGGACGTCTTCGCGCAGGAGCCGCTGCCCGCCGCCTCACCGCTGTGGGACATGCCCGGCGTGATCGTCTCCCCGCACACGGCGGGCGAAGTCACCGGCTGGCGCGCCGAGTTGGCGGACCTCTTCCTGGAGAACCTCACCCGCAGGGCGGAGGGCCGTCCGCTGCGGAACGTGGTCGACAAGGAGAAGGGCTACGTCAGGGACCCAACCGCCGTGGAGCCGCGCTGAGTTGTCGCCGGGGTCATGGACGGCCACCGGAGGCCAACCCCTGGCGCGGCCTCGGCTTCCCGAAGGTCCCCGTGCCGCCCTTCTCCAACGGCACCGCCTGGTTCCTGCCCTTCGGCGGCGCCTACTACAAAGCCCAAGGACCGGCTGCGCCGAGCCCTCACCACGGGTCCGTCAGTCCTCGTCCCCGAACGGCAGCGAGTCGAGATCCCCGGTGAAGTCCACCACGGTCGGGAACATCAACTCCAGGGTGTCGTCAGGGAGTTCCTGCCGGGCCTCGGGGGCGCCCAGGGTCTGCTCCGTCCAGATGCACTTGCCCGTCGGCGTGTAGCGGGTGCCCCAGCGCTGGGAGAGGGCGGTGATCAGCTGCAGACCGCGACCGCCCTCGTCCGTCTCCGTGGCACGGCGGATACGGGGCATCGTCAGACTGCCGTCGAAGACCTCGCAGATCAGCTCGGCGCCGTGCAACAGACGCAGACTGACCGGACCCTTGGCATGGCGTACGACGTTGCCGACCAGCTCGCTCGCCAGGAGTTCCGTGGTCGGGGTCAGGTCCTCCAGGCCCCAGGTGCGCAACTGCTCCCGGACGTGACGGCGGGCCTGACCGGCGGCGCGTGGGTCTTGGGGGAGCGGCCAGGAGGCGATCTTGTCGCTCGTCAGGGCGTGGAGGCGGGCGACGAGGAGGGCGGCGTCGTCGGCCGTCGAGTGCTCGGCGGGGAGCAGGCCCGCCGTGAGGGTGTCGCAGAGGTCCTCCAGGTCCGCCTCCGCGCCGGACTCGGTCCGGTACGCCGAACTCAACAGGCGGGCCAGGTCCGCCATGCCCTCGTCCATCTCACGCTTCGACGACTCCACCAGCCCGTCGGTGTACAGCACGAGGAGACTGCCCTCCGGCACCTTCAGCTCGACCGTCTCGAAAGGGGGTTCCGCCGCGCCGAGGGGCGGATCGGCAGACAGTTCCGGGAAGTGCACGGTGCCGTCCGGGTGGACCACGGCCGGCGGCGGATGACCGGCCCCGGCGATGGAACAGATCTGCGTCGTCGAGTCGTAGAGCGCGTACAGACACGTCACGTACGACTCCTCGCCCATCCCGGCGACGAGTTCGTTCAGGTGGCTCATGATCTCGTCGGGCGGCAGCTCCAGGTCGGCGAGGGTGTGCAGCGCGGTGCGCAGCCGGCCCATCGTCGCCGCCTCCGGGAGGCCGTGGCCCATGACGTCGCCGACCACCAGGGCGACCTGGCCGCCGGAGAGCGGGATGATGTCGTACCAGTCGCCGCCCACGTCCATGCCCTGGCCCGCGGGCAGGTAACGGGCGGCCGCGGTGCACGCCGGCAGCTCGGGCAGGGCCCGGGGGAGCAGACTGCGCTGGAGTTCGCGGGAACGGGTGTGCTCGGCGTCGTAGAGCCGCGCCCGTTCCAGGGCCTGGGCGACGAGGGCGCTGATCGTGGTCAGCAGGGTGCGTTCCTCGTCGGTGAGCCGGCGGGCGCGGTCGAAGGCGACGACGCAGACGCCGAAGGTGTTGCCGGACGCGGTCAGCGGGAGGAACGCCCACGCCTCCTTCCCCGCCCGTTCCGGCCGGGCGGCCAGCTCCGGGTAGTGGGCCGCGTACTCCTCGGTCGAGGAGAGGAACATCGGCAGACCGGACGCGATCACGTCCCAGCCCGGCTCACCGGGCGTCCGGATGTGGCCGTCGACGGTGGCCAGGAAGTCGTCCGGGTAGCCGTCCGCGCCCACGGTGTGCAGCCGGTCGCCCTCGACGGCCTGCACCAGGAGCCCGGCGGCGGCGAACGGCGGCAGCACCCGGCGGGCCACCGCGGTCACCACGTCCTGCGAGGTCGTCGCCTTGGCGAGGGCGGCCGTCAACTCGCCCATCCGGACCGCGCGGCGGGCCACCGCCAGTTCGGACGCCCGGCGCTCCTCCTCGTGCTGCCGCTTCTCCGTCACGTCGGTGAGATAGAGGGTGACTCCGTCGGGACCCGGGACCAGCCGCAGGTGGTGGCGACGGCCCGTGCCCTCCAGCTGGGCGTCGAAGCCGACGGGCGTCTCCTCGGCCGCGGCCTTCCGGCAGCGGTCCTCCAGGCCGGGGACGTTCCGTACCGTGGGCAGCTCCCACAGCAGGCGCCCGAACAGCTCCTCCTCGGACAGGCCCAGCGTGCGCTCCGCCTCCAGGTTGGCGAAGGTGATCCGCCACTCCTCGTCCACGGCGAGGAACCCGTCGCTCATGTGGCGCAGGGCCCGGCTCAGCGCGTCCCGGGCCGACCGCGACTCGTTGCTCTCCCAGCCCACGCCGATCATCCGGAGGGGCTCGCCCTGCTCGTCGTAGGTCGCCCGGCCGCGGGCCTGCGTCCAGCCGTACGTGCCGTCCAGGCGCCGTACCCGGTACTCGGCCTCGAACACGCCGTGCTCGCGGATCGCCCGGTCCACCGCGTCCAGCGTCGGCGCCAGGTCGTCGGGGTGGACGCACGCCATCCAGTTCTCCACCCTGGCGGTGTAGTCCTCGGGTCTGGTGCCGTAGAGCTCCAGGGCCGCCTCGTCCCAGAGCAGCTCGCCGCCCTGGATGTCCCAGTCCCACGAGCCGACGCTGACCTCCTTCAGAGCCTGCCGAAGCCGCTCGCGGTGGCCGCTCGGCTCGCTCTGGGAAGGTCTGGAGGGCGGGGGCGCCTGCCTCATCCGCTCCTCGGTCCAGGCGACCAGATCCCGGAGGAAGTCCCACTGCCGGGGGGTGGGCTCGCCCTGCCCGCCCATCAGGACCGTGAGCGCGCCGATGCTGCGGTCCCCGCCGGACACCGGTACGGCGGCGAGACCGGTGCCGGGCCAGGCGAGCTCCTGGCCCGTGAGCGTGGCGGACACGGGCACCCACACGCCACTGCCCTGGTGCACGGCCCTGGCCGGGGCCGTCGGGCCCTCCTGGTCGATGATCTCCCACGGGCGGGTGAGAGCGGGCGGCAGACCGGTCGAGGACACCAGCCGCAGCGCGGACATCGGCCCGCGCAGGTGAATCGCTCCCCCGAGCGCGCCCAGCTCGCCCACCGCGTGCTGCAGTGCCAACCGGAACACTTCGCTCTCGGTGACGCCGGGGTCCACGGTGCCGAGCAGAGCCAGACGTGCGTTCATACCGTAAATTTTACCGTTCCCGCCTCATATAACGCGGTGCTGCGCAGGACTCTCACCTTTGACTCCCGCTCTCGCACACGGCTCTCAACAGGCAGCGCTCCAGACCGAGTTGCCCCGGCGTTCCACCCGTGCCGGCTCGGGTGACAATACTCGGCATCCGGGGGAACGGGGCGTCGTGAACGGGGTATGGAACCCCTTGATCATGTCCGGACGTTGTCACCCCGTCAGACTCTCCCCCTCCCACCCGTCAAAGCAGGAGCGGCATGGACATCGGCGTATTCATCCCCATCGGCAACAACGGCTGGCTCATATCGAAGAGTTCACCTCAGTACCTGCCGAGCTTCGAGCTGAACAAGGCCATCGTGCAGAAGGCCGAGGAGCACGGGCTCGACTTCGCGCTCTCGATGATCAAACTCAAGGGATTCGGCGGCGAGACCGAGTTCTGGGACCACAACCTGGAGTCGTTCACGCTGATGGCGGGCCTGGCCGCCGTGACGGAACGGATCAAGCTGTACGCCTCCACCCCGATCCTCGTCCTGCCCCCGGCGATCGTCGCCCGCATGGCCACGACCATCGACTCGATCGCCCCCGGCCGCTTCGGCATCAACATCGTCACCGGCTGGGCACCCGGCGAGTACTCCCAGATGGACCTGTGGCCCGGCGACGAACACTTCGGCAACCGCTACGCCCGCGCCGCCGAGTACGTCACCGTGATGAAGGAGCTGTGGAGCGAGGGCGTCAGCAACTTCAAGGGCGAGTTCTACGAGATGGACGACTGCGTGCTCTCGCCGCGCCCGGCGGACGGGCACATCGACATCGTCGCGGCCGGGCAGAGTCCCACGGGCATCCGGTTCGCCGCCGAGCACGCCGAGTACAACTTCATCCTGGGCAGCGGGGTCAACACCCCGCTCGCGCTGTCGGACACCACGGCCTCGCTCGTGGACGCGGCGGAGGGCACGGGCCGTGACGTCGGCGCACTCTCCCTCTTCATGATCATCGCCGACGAGACCGACGAGGCCGCCCGGGCGAAATGGCAGGACTACCACGACAACGCGGACCACGCGGCGCTGGCGTACATGGCCGGTGAGTCCGCCACGGACACCACCGCCGACGACACCTCCACCGCCCGCACCATCGTGCTGCCCGAAGGCGCGGTCAACTTCAACATGGGCACGCTGGTCGGGTCGTACGAGACCGTCGCGAAGCTGCTCGACGAGGTCGCCGAGGTCGACGGCACCAAGGGGATCATGCTCGTCTTCGACGACTTCCTCGAAGGCCTGGAGAACTTCGGCACCCGCATCCAGCCGTTGATGAAGTCCCGCTCGCTGCCCGCGTGACCGAGCACGCCGTCCGTGGTCCGTGGCGGGTGTTCGCCGCCACCGCGGTCGGCGTGGTCGCCGTGTTCCTCAACATGAGCGGTCTCGCCGTCGCACTGCCCACGATCACCCGGGAGCTGGGGGCAGAACCCGGGCAGGCCGACTGGATCCTGCTCGGCTACATGCTGGTCACCACCGCCCTGATCCTCGTCTTCGGCCGGCTCGCCGACATCGTCGGCCGCCGCAGCCTGTACCTCGCCGGGCTCGTCGTCTTCACGGCCGGGACCGGGCTCGCGGCGCTCTCCCCGTCGGCGGGGTTCCTGATCGCGGCCCGGGTCGTGCAGGGCGTCGGTGCCGCCGCCGTGATCACCAACAACACGGCCCTGCTCACCGACGTGTTCCCCGCGCGCACGCTAGGCCGGGCCCTCGGCTGGAACGTCACGGTCGCCGCGACGGCCCAGGTCGCCGGACCGGTCGTCGGCGGCGCGGCGACCCAACTGCTCGGCTGGCGTGGGCTGTTCGTCGTCTGCGTACCGATCGGACTGGTCGCGCTCGGCGCGTCGGTACTGGCCGTTCCCGCGACCGGAGAGCGGGGCGGCCGGGCCCGTGAACCGTTCGACCTGCCGGGCGCGCTGCTGTCCACGGCGATGCTCACCGCCCTCGTCCTCACCCTCACACCCGGCGTCACATCCACCGTCGCCGACTGGCTGCCGTGGGCCTGCGGCGCCGCGACCCTCGCACTGTTCGCGGCCTTCGTCGTCGTCCAGACGCGACGCTCTCACCCCCTGGTCGACGTGGCGCTGCTGCGCACCCGTGCGATCGCCCTGGTGCTTGCGGCCGTCCTCGCCAACGCGGTCGGGAGCTACGCCGTCGTCCTCCTGGCGTCCTTGCACGAGCAGGCGGTCGGCGGCGCCACGTCCCTGGAGGCGGGGGTGCTGGTGACACCGGTCGCGGCCGGCACGCTGATCACCTCGGCCGCCGCCGGCTCCCTGTTCGACCGCTTCACCCCACGCACACTCACGACCACGGGCATGGCGGTCACGGCATGCGGTCTGCTGGGCTTCTCCCTGACCCTCTCGACGACGACCGTGCCGTTCCTGGCCGTGGCCCCGTTCCTCTTCCTCGTCGGCGCCGGCACCGGACTGTTCATGACGCCCAGCACCAGCGCGCTGATGCTCGGCGTCCCGGCCGACCGACGCGGCATGGCCAACGGCCTGCGCTCGACCACACAGAACGTGGGCTACCTGCTCAGCACGGCCCTCGCCCTCGCGTTCACGACGACGGGGCTGAGCGAACCGGCCCGCCAGGCCGCCTACGACGGGACACTGAACACGCTCAACGTGCTCGCCTCGGGCCAGCTGGACCGCTTCGTCGCCAACATCCGCGCCACGGGGTTCGTCCTCACGGGCATCGTCGCGGTCGGCGGGCTGATCTGCCTGGCGTTCCCCACATCGCTGCGGGCGGCCCCGTACCGCCGACGCCGCCACCGTCAACACCCCACCGGAGAAAGCCACTTCACGAAGGACGTCACCATGACCGATTCCGCACAGGAGGACTACGAGCGCGCCGGGTTCGACGGCCATCTCACCCCCGGCGCGTCCCCGGCCCTGATCCTGGTGGACCCCGCCCGCGCCTACACCGACCCGGACTGCCCGCTCTACGCCGGCGTCGAACCGGCGGTCGACGCGATGAGGCTCCTCCTGGCCGCCGCCCGCCGGGCCGGGATCCCGGTGATCGTCACGCGGGTGCTGCTGCGGGCCGACGGCAGCGACGGCGGTCTCTTCCTCCGCAAGGTGCCGGTCCTGCGGGCGTTCGCGGAGGGCAGCCCCTTCGGCGAGTTCATCGACGGACTGGCCCCGGAGCCGCACGAGCTGACCGTGGCGAAGCAGTGCCCGAGCGCCTTCTTCGGCACCGAACTGGCCGCCCACCTCACGGCCGACGGAATCGACACCCTGCTCATCGGCGGACTGTCGACCAGCGGCTGCGTCCGGGCCACCGCCCTGGACGCCATGCAGCACGGATTCGTACCGATCGTGGTCGAGGAGGCCGTGGGCGACCGGGACCCGGACATCCACGCGGCCAACCTCTTCGACATCAAGCACAAGATCGGCGAGGTGTGGCCGCTCGGGCGGGCCCGGGAGTACCTCGCGTCTGTCGGCTGAGCGTCGGGGCGGTCGGGGCCGGCGGGGACGGCTCGGCGTGCGGTGGTCCGGCGATTCCCGACACCGTGTCCGAGCCGTGTCCGCGACAACCGGTCCGCTCAGTGGAACCGCGCGTGACAGGGCCGGGAGGGGGCGATGACGCTGGGGCGCTCCTGGTGCCGACTGTGGTGGGAGACGTCGTGGAGATGGGCTTGGAGCCGGTGGAGGAAGTCGTCGGCATCGATGGTCGGTTCCAGTGGGAGTTCCCTCCGCCCGGAGGTAGCGGACCCGGTTCGGGTTCCGGACCTGACCCCGGCTCCGCCGCCCTGTCCGTCTGGTACTTCGCCCTGCCGCTCACCTCCGCCCACCGCGGCGGCCACTCCGGCGGCGGTGCCCTCGTGGACGGCGTGGACGGCCAGGAGCGGTACCGGAACGAGGGAACGGTCTACCCCCACTCCGGCCTGGTCGAGATGATCACCTACCAGGAGCGGTACCTCCCCGAACTCTCCTGGAAATACCTCGACTTGAGCCATGTCCCGTGGGACGACGTACGCGCCGCCATCGCCGCGGACCCCCCGGACGTGGCGGCGTTCACCGTCTACACCGCCACCGCGCTGTGGGCCTTCATCGTCGCCGCGGAGATCAAGCGAGTGAACCCCGACGCGGTCGTCGTCTTCGGCAACGACCATGCGGGAATCCTCCACCGCGAAATACTCACCGGCCACTACGGCCGACGGCTCGTCGATTTCGTCAGCACGGGAAACAACGGACCGTTCACCATGCTCGGCCTCCTGTACGCATTACGGGGGCAACTCGATCTGAAACGTGTCCCGTCCCTCGCCTATCGTCGGCATCTCCAGGTGGTCAACCAGCCCGCCCCCACCTATCCGCTCGACCGCCGCATCCTCCCCGACTACACACTCATCGAGGATCAACTGGAGCGGTATTACGACAAGGCGTTCGCCGTCTGGTACGCCCATCACTACGACCTGAAACGCATGGTCACGCTTCCCCTGGACGCCGGCTGCACCTGGGGAATGCGCCCCGGACGCCGATGCAAACACTGCTCGATCCAGGGGCTCACTCCGAAATTCGCCCGGATGGACACGATCGTTCCCGCACTCGAGACGGCGGTCGGCGGCCTCGGCGCCAATGTCTACGCAGCCGGCGACTCCACCCTCGGCTTCTCCAGGGCACAGTGGTCCGGCGACATCGGCTACCTCGACGAACTCGCCGAACGCTGCGCCGCCTCACCGGTCCTCCGGGACCACCGGTTCCTCCTCGCCTACGGCCTGGTCTTCGAGTTCCTCCAGTCGGCCAAGCTGTGCCAGGGCTTCGTACGCACGTGGAACGTCGGCCTGGAGGCTTTCGACCCCAAACTCCTCAAGGGCGACTCCAAGGGCATCAACAAAGGGCCCGACCGGGTTCATGAGGCACTCGAACTGGCCCAGGAGCTGGACTACAAGATCTACGCCTCGGGAATTCTCGGGCTGCCCGGTACGACCCGGAAACAACTCCACGAAGAGGTCGACTCCTGGCTCTCCCTCGCGGAGACCTATCGGGACACCATCACCACCGTGTCGGTCGCGGCCCCCGGTGTGATCCCGGGTTCGCGGATGTACTGGGAGAGTTTCCGCACCCACCCCGAAGTACGTGCCGCGCACGGCGAGATCATTCCGGCCCGCCGCCTCACCGAGTTGTACGTCCACGAGAACACAGAGGTCGAACTCGTGGACGTGGAAGCCGCCATCGCCGATATCGGCCGGGGCGTGATCGCCCTCGGCCGGGAGCGCGGACACATGAAGTTCGGCGGCTACATGCTCGGCGGAGTCGACGACGACGAGGCGGCCGAGCGACGACTGCTCGACGAGATCTGTGCCCGGCTCTGACCCGGGCGACGGGCTCAAGAGGGCGACGACACCGGCGAAGGCAGTGAACATGACCGCGAATACGACCGCGAATACGACTGTGAACAAGGCTCGGACGACGTCCGTACCCGCAGCATGGGCCCCGCGTGTGATCGTCGTCGGCGCCGGTGGCGCGGGCCTGGCCGCCGCCATCGAGGCCGCAGTTGAGGGCGCACAGGTCGTCCTCGTCACGAAGGCCCTCTACGAGCATGCCCGGCACCGCTGGGCATCGGCGGGCGGCTGCACCTGGAAGACCCACGCCTTCAACGCGGCCGTCGCGCCGGACGACAGCGTCGCGGCCCACATCGAGGACACCCTCGCGGGCGGGGCGTTCGCCGGCGACGAGGACATCGTACGGACGCTCTGCGAGGGCGCGTTGGGCCTGGTGGAGTGGCTGGAAGGCCTCGGGCTGCGCTTCGAGAAAGGCGGTGACGGCCGGTTCGCCACCCGCCCCTTCGGCGGCAACGGCGCGCCCCGAGCCGTCCACCTGGAGGACCGGCTCGGCTTCCACATCCAGCGGGTGCTCGGTGACCGACTGGCGCGGCTCGTGCAGGAGGGCCGCGTCGAGGTCCGCTCGGGGCTGCGCGCCACGGAGGTCCTGCTCGACGCCGACGGACACGTACGCGGGTTGGAGATGTTGTCCGTCGAGAGCCTGGAGATTCTGGAGATCGCCGCGGACTCCGTGATCCTCGCGGACGGCGGCGGCACCTCGATGTACGCACCGTCGGCCGCCTCCACGGACAAGACCTGCGACGGTCTGGCACTCGGCCTGTGGGCCGGCGCCGAGGCCATCGACATGGAGTACGTCCAGTTCCATCCCACGGGGCTCGCGTCGGACGTACCGACGTACGACGGCATGCCGGTCGAGGAGGCCGTACGGTTCGACGGCGCGACCCTGCTCAACGGTGACGGCGAGCGGTTCATGCTGCGCTACGACCCGCTGGGCGAACAGGCCACCCGGGACAAGGTGTCGCGCGGCGCCTACCGCGAGATCATGGAGGGGCGCGGTTTCCCGGACGCGACGGTCCGGCTCGATCTCGGCGCCTGCGCGCAGGTCGTACCGGAGCGCTATCCGGCCCTGTACGAACGTCTCTGCCTGATCAGCCCGGGATTCGGCGTCTCGGCGGCCACCTCGGTACTCGCCGTGCGGCCCACCGCCCACTTCCTGATGGGCGGACTCCGGATCGACAGCACGGCCCGCACCACGATTCCCGGCCTGTACGCCGCGGGCGAGACCGCGGGCGGCGCCCACGGCGCCAACCGCCTCGGCGGGAACGGCCTCTCGGAAGCCCTCGTCTTCGGCCGGACCGCCGGTCGGCACGCGGCGACCCACGGCGCCGGTACGGGGTCGCCGACAGAACCGCGGGAACAGCACATCCGGGTCACCGGGCCCTACCGCATGGACGTCTCCCCGGACGGTGCCTGCCCCGAGGTCCTGCTCCAACTCCTGCGCCGGGAGATGTACTTGAAGGCCGGCCCGATCCGTACGGCCCGTGACCTCCTGGCGATGACCGAGACGATCGCGGCGCTGGACGAGCGCCGGGAGAAGCTGGACATCGCCTCCGGGCCTCGGGCGGCAGTCCAGGTGCAGACGTGCCTGGACCTGGAGAACCTCCTGCTGGCCTCCCGGCTGATCGTCGAGTCCGCGCTGCTCCGCGAGGAATCGCGAGGGGCGCACCACCGCGAGGACTTTCCCTCGACGGCCGATCACATCACCGGCAACGCCGTCGTGCACGACTCCGGGAAACTCCTCTGGAAGCCCGTTCGCCGTGGCGGACCCCGGCCTTCCGGCAATGAGGGGGAGCACTCCCCGGACCACACCGGGGAGCACCGACGATGAACCTGGGCAACGGGATCAGCGTGGCCGCGATATCCCTCGGCGTCGTGGTCACTCCCGGGCCGAACATGATGTACATGGTCTCGCGGAGCATCGCCCAGGGCCGCCGCGCCGGGGTGGTGTCGCTGGGCGGGGTCGCGGTCGGCGCCCTGGTCTTCGTGGTGGTGACGAACCTCGGCCTGATGGCTGTGCTGAGAACCGTCCCCGTGCTGTACACGTCCTTCAAGATCGCGGGCGCCGCCTATCTGGGCTGGCTGGCCTGGCAGGCCTTCAGATCGGACGGCGCGTCCGTATTCGCCCCGCGCGAGGTGGCGGACACCTCCACCCGCCGGCTCTTCGTCATGGGGCTGGTCACGAACCTCCTCAACCCCAAGATCGCCCTGCTGTACCTCTCCCTGATCCCGCAGTTCGTGGACACCCGGGCGGGCGACGTCCTGCTCCAGGGCTTCGTCTTCGGCGGCATCCAGGTCGTCGTGAGCGAGTGCGCGAACCTGGTCATCATCATGGCCGCGGGGACCCTGTCGGACTTCCTCGCCGCGCGCCCCGCCTGGCTGCGGGTACAGCGGTACGCCACGGGATCCGCCCTCGGCGTCCTCGCCCTGCTGCTGGCGACGGACCAGTCGCACCCGGGCGCCTCTGCCTGAGGACCGATGACGAACCGTCGGCACCTCCTGTAAGGCACGGGAGTGAAGAACGGCGCAGGAGCGGCCGCATCCCGTACACGCACCTCCGAACTACCCCCGCACGCCCTCCTGTTCGAGGCCGACCCCTGATGAGCTCGTCGTCCGTACAACTAGGGGGAAAAGGACATGCGCCATCGTCTTGCGCAACGGCTCGCCGTACTGTGCGCGTCGGCCGCGCTGCTCATCGGGTCAGGTCTGGCGACCGGTACGACAGCTCACGCGTCATCGTCATCGCTCGGTGGATGCAGGCATCCGTACGTCTGTCTGTACGAGCGTCACGAGGTCATGGTGGGCGCCTACAAAGACGTCACCGGCTACTGGCAGACCTTCAGCCGCACCGACGTCAGGTACGCCTACAACGCCCGGCACCACGGTGTCGCGTACTTCCTCTACAGCAGTGGCTACACCAGCTGCGTCGAACCAGGGCGCCAGGCCTCACTGCGCATCCAGGGCTACGGCAACGTGACCGGCATCCGCATCGGCACCCGCTCGCGCTGCTACGCCTGACCTGTATTCAGGGGGCCACAATTCCCGAGGCCGTTTCCGCCCTGCCATCATGTTCTGCGGAAGGGGTCGGCATGGCACAGGACAAACGGCCTTGGGAGCGATCGCGACAGCCGAGCGGGGCCGCTGATCTGCCCCAGACCGAGGACGTCATCGGCGTGTTCCGGTACAAGGGCGCCGACGTCCTCAACATGAACGACGCGCAGGTCCGCGCCTTCTGCCTGGAGCGGGCCAGGTTCTTCCTCTACGAGGCCCAGGTCAAGGCCGCGGACACCCTTGGCGGGCCCGACCTGAACCTCGCGGCCCAGTACGCGGCGATCGCCGAGGCCTTCAGGTCTTCGTCCGTGCCGCCTGGGGGCCAGGCGGACGGGCCCGTTGAGAGCGCCACCTGAGCCACTGGTGCAGCACCACGGTCAGGAGGCGAGCGGGCCCTGCATCACGAGGGCGAGGCCCTGTTCGGCGTCATGATGCAGGGCGTTGGTGAAGGCCTTGTCGTAGGCGTCGTCCCCGACCGACTTGCGGGCCTGGAGTTCCCACTGGTCGCGGACCTCGGAGAGTTCGGGTGTGCCGTGGTTCGGGTGACCGAGCATGCGCCAGAACGTGTTGCCGGTGCCGGACGTGCGCGCGGCCGCGATGCCGTTGCCCTGGACCGCGTTCGCTCCGGTGAGGAGGTCGAGGGCGAGGGCGATGCCGAGATTGTCGTTGAGGTTGTGCTTGCTGGTGAGCATGGCCCGGGCATGGAGTTCGGCGTCGTGCGCACGGCCCTGGAGGAGGTCTATGAACGCGAGTTGGTGGAACGCGTACGACCGCGCCCAGTGCTCGCCGTACCGGACGCTGAGACGGCGCAGCGCGATGGCCGCTTCGTAGGCCTCGGCCAGCCGGCCCAGCGCGGAGTGGGCGAAGGTCCGGATCACCATGCAGCAGAGCTGCGGCGCACCCGACGGCGGTGACGTGCCGTGGGCGATCAGGGCGTGATCGCACACGTCGTACGCGGCCTCCGGGCGGCCGGCCATGAGGTGGGTGAGGCCGAGGGTGTGGGCGGCGAAGAGCTCGGACTGCGGGGTGCCGTCCTCCCGCGCAGCTTCGGTGCACTCCTCGCCGATGCGCAGGGCGGTCCGGTGGTCGCCCTGGAGGGTGAGCGTGATGCCGAGGGCCCAGAGCGCGCGGGTGCGGGACGGGCCCTTGGGAGTGTCGAGGGCGAGGACGCGTTCGAGATAGTCGCGGGATTCGTGGAGGTGCCCGCAGCAGGGCCAGAACAGGCCCGTACGACCGGCCATCTCGACGGCCGCGTCGGGATCCGCCTCGATGAGATGGTCGAGTGCGGCGCGTACGTCGGCGTGGGTCGCGGAGATCCGCGCGTACCAGGCGACCTGCTGGTCACTGAGCCAACCGGCCTCGGCGTCGGCCAACATGGCGGCGAAGTGCGCGGCATGGAGCCGGGCGAGGGCGTCCTCCTCGCCGAGTTCCGCGAGCCACATGGCTCCGTACTCGCACAGCGTGTCGAGCATTCGGTAGCGGGTGCCCACCTGTTGGAGCACCGACTGGTCGACCAGTCGCTCGAGGAGCCACGGGATGTCGTCGGCATCGAGCGGGCCGCCCGCGCAGACGGACTGCGCGTCGGCCATGTCGAGCGGTCCTCGGAAGACGGAGAGCCTGGCCCACAGCAACCGCTCGAGCGGAGAGCACAGTTCATGGCTCCAGCCGATCGCTGTACGAAGCGCTCGGTGCCGCCTGGGCCACACCGTCTCGTCCACGAGCGTGTCCAGCCGTGAGCCGAGGCGCTCGGCGATCTCCGTGAGACTGCTCTCCCGCAGGCGCGCACAGGCGAGTTCGACCGCGAGCGGGATGCCCTCCAGCCGGCGGCAGATGGCGTCGACGGCTTCGGCGGAGCCGGGGGAGTCGAGCGACACCGCGGGCGCGGCCGTGGCACAACGCTCCCGGAACAGCCGTACGGCATCTCCGTCGCCACCCTCGTCCATGGAGAGCGGCGCCACCTCGATGCGGCGCTCACCCCGGACACCGATGGCCTGTCTGCTGGTGGCGAGGACGGTCAACTGCGGTGCGGCGGCGAGGAGTTCACTCACCAGGAGCAGGCAGGAGGCCAACACGCGTTCGCAGCAGTCGAAGACGAGCAGGATCTGCCGCCCGGTCAGCCACTCGCACAGCGCCTCGACCGGGGCACGCGGATTGTGGTCCAGGAGATCGACGGCGTCGCAGACCGTGGCGGTGAACAACCGGTCGTCGTAGAGGTTGGACAGGTCGACCCACCAGACCCCGTCGGCGTACTGCCCCCGGATCTCCTCCGCGGCACGCAGCGCCAGCCGGCTCTTCCCGACACCGCCACCACCGGTGAGCGTGACGCACCGCTGCTGCGCCAACGCCGTTTTGACTGTGTCGAGTTCGCTGTCGCGGCCGACAAAGCTGGTTGTCATCACTGGGAGGTTGCCTAACACGGTCCCATCCTGCACGGCCCGGGCGAGGGGCTAAACCCTCTCATTGGAAACGGTCACAAGTGATCGGAGTTGACAAATTTCCGATCGGACGGTTTCCGTCGCCGACGAGGTGAAGTGCTGTGGTGGGTGTATCGATTCGGCGGGCCGTCATCGGCCTCGTGGGACGCGCGGTCGCGCGAGGTGGAACGGCTCGGCGGTCGCCGAGGGGTGCGAATGAGGGCACGGATTTTCGGAGCGTGATTCCTCCATCTCCCGCTGACCGGCGGGCAGTTCCCGCACCTCCCTGCTCGACCGGATCCAGATAGAAGTTCGCCTGCGCGACCCGGTCGACCTCGGTGCGCGCGACGACCACACCCCTCACCAGCAAGGGCGTGTCGTCGACAGCGGTGCCGGCCATCAGATTCGTCTGTGGAGGCTCCGGCGTTTACGCCGGAGAGGGAAACGGCCTCCTGCGGAGCAGGGCAGGGGGAGGTGTCGCCCGCAGGGCGAGACCTCGTGCCGTGACCGCAGGTTGGGCCTTAAGAACTCCTAACGAAATGAGTGGGCGCAGGTCCGGGTCACTGGTCAGCTGACCGGACGTGCGTCAAGATCGCTGCATGCTGATGGGACGCGACTTGGAGACGGCAGCGCAGCTGGATCTGGCGCTGTTCTGTGACGACGAGGGCAACAGCGTTCGCATCACGGTGCTCGGCGCTCTGCAGGGTGTGGCTGGAGGGCTCGCCGCGGAGGTCGTCGTTGACACGCCATTCGTCGCCGGACGCGTGAATCTCTCGCTGTGGCGGTCACGGCTGACTTCGTGGGGCGATGCCCTGGATCGTCTTGAGGCCGGCGAGGACATCGCCTGGTTGCATGTCCAGCGTGGACCGTCCATCTTCATCCATCTCAGCAGCGAGCGTGACTGTCCTGAGGTGGTGGTTGAAGACGATCTCGCCTCCATGGTGACCGTTCGGGTGCCGATTGACCTACCGGCCGACTGGATCGCGACCCACCGGTGTCTACTCGGCGCCGTACTCCGTGCTTGGGATGACCACTTGTCACCGGGGTGAGCAGAGCTTCCGCCAGCAGATGAGGGAGCATCCAAGGCTTCCCGCAGTCATGGCTGCGGGAACGGGGCATGTCGCGTTCAGGCATGGGACAGGAGCCCATCCTCCCCGGCTCTGAGCCCAGCCGCATCCGCCAGAGGCGGGTTCGCGCCGGGCACTGAGCAGGTCAGGGCGGCGACGCGAGCGGCGAAGGTGCAGGCGTCGGCGAGGTCTTCGGGGTTCAGTGCGTCGAGTCGGCCGCCGAGGTGTCCGAGGGCGGCGAGTCGGTGGAGCAGGCCGGCGGTGAAGGAGTCTCCGGCGCCGACGGTGTCGACGACGTCCACGGTCGGCGCCGGGACGGCGACGCGGAGACCGTCGAGGGAGGCGAGGGCGCCCCTCCCGCCGAAGGTGATGACGACGAGGCGCGCGCCGGCGGCATGCCAGGTGTCGCACGCCTCCTCGGGGTTGACGCCGGGCAGGAGCAGCGCGAGGTCGTCCTCGCTGAGGCGGAGGATGTCGGCGAGGGCGCACCAGTGGGGGAGCCGTTCGCGGTAGGCGGCGGGTGGTACGAGCAGGGGACGGACGTTGGGGTCGATGGACACGGTGACGTGCTCGCGGGCCTTGGCGAGGTGGTCCTCGATGCGGGTGCCGCCGGGTTGGCGTATGAGGGCCAGGGAGCCGGTGTGCAGGCAGGCCGCGCTCTCCGGCCCCGTGGCGGTGAGTTCTTCGTCGGTCCACTGCCAGTCGGCCGCGCTGTCGGCGTAGAAGGTGTACGTGGCCTGGCCGCTCTCGTCGAGGTCGGCGACGGCGAGGGTGCTGGGCTCGGGGGCGGTCACGCTGCCGGTCAGGTCGACGCCGGAGGCGCTGAGGCGGGCACGGAAGAGGGTGCCGAAGACATCCGTGGAGAAGCGCCCGAGGAAGCGGGTGGGGGTGCCGAGCCGGGCGAGAGCGACAGCGGTGTTGGCGGGGCCACCACCGGGCAGGGCTCGCAGCGCGAGCTCGCTGGCGCTGGACCGGACGGGGTCGGTGAAGGCGTCGGCGACGCACTCGCCGAGGACGGTGACACTGACGGGGGCCTGGGGTCGGGCCATGGTGACTGTCTGCCTCTCTCAGAAGGAGTGCGGGTGCGAGGGCACCGGGATCGATGGCCTGATGCAGCCCTTGCGCAGGTATTGACATGCCGCTCAAGACGGACGTAACTTCCCTGCCACAAGGAAGTAACGCGCGTTATTAAAGCGCGAAACCGGAGGCGTTGTCTCGCTCTCGGCTGGCCGAAAGGAACTGGAAGTGGCCACGAACAGCACGCAGCGCGTGACCATGAGCGATGTGGCGCGCCATGCGGGTGTCTCGCGGACCACCGTCTCCTTCGTCCTCAACGACAAGCCCGGCGCCGCCATCCCCGAGGAGACCCGTCGGCGGATCCTGGCGGCGATAGACGAGCTCGGCTACCGGCCCAACGCCGGGGCGCGGGCGCTGGCCGCGAACCGCAGCGGGTGGTTCGGGCTGATCACCGAGATCGTGACCGGCCCGTTCGCGGGGGAGATGATCACGGGCGCGCAGAGTCGTGCCTGGGGTGACCGGAGGTTCCTGCTGATCGCCGCGAGCGAGGGCGATCCCGCCCAGGAAGCCGCCGCGCTCGATCAGATGCTGGAGCACCGGGTGGAAGGGCTGCTGTACGCCACGACCTGGCACCGCGCCGTCACGCTCCCCAAGGCCGCCCGGGAGGTGCCGACGGTGCTCGTCAACTGCTACGACGCGGCAGGTGAAGTGCCGTGCATCCTGCCCGACGAGGTGTCGGGCGGATACAAGGCGACCCGCCGGCTCCTGGACGCCGGTCACACCCGCATCGGGTTCATCAACCTCGACCCGGCGATCCCGGCCGCCATCGGCAGGCGCGAGGGATACGAACGTGCCCTGCGCGAGGCCGGGATCACCCCCGACCCCTCCCTCGTCATCCCCGGTTGGGCCACCGCCGACAGCGCCTATACCGCCGCCTGTGAACTGCTTGACCGCCCGGCCGGTGACCGGCCGACCGCGCTGTTCTGCGGCAACGACCGGATGGCGATGGGCGCGTACGACGCGATCAAGGAACGTGGGCTGCGCATCCCGCACGACGTGGCCGTGGTGGGGTTCGACAACCAGGAACTCATCGCCGCCTATCTGCGGCCGAAGCTGACGACGCTCGCCCTGCCCTTCGAGGCCATGGGCACCAAGGGCATCGACATGCTCGCCGCTCTCGCAGCGGGGCAGCCGCTCGACACCCATCAGGTGACGATCGACTGCCCGCTGCTCGAACGCTCGTCGGTCTGACTGCGAATCAGTCCGCCGAGGAATCCCGTCCCGTCTTCGTCCTGTGTGTTGAAGAGAGGAAGAGAGTCTCCATTATGGCACCCTCCCGCATATCTTCACGGCGGCCCCGAGCCGTCCTGAGAGCGGTCACCGCTACCGCCGGCGCAGCCCTGGTCCTGTCCGCCTGTACGGGTGGCTCGGGCGCCTCCGGCGCCGGTGACACCTCCGGCAACCAGCTGCTCACCATCCCGCGCGAGGATCTGGCGACGTTCACGCGCAACTTCAACCCGCTCTCCCCGCAGGCCGCCCCCATGACCCTCCAAGCGGTCTACGAGCCGCTGGTCGTGCACAGCATGGCGGATGCCAAGGACACGCCGTGGCTGGCCACCAAGTGGGAGCAGGCAAAGGACGGCAAGTCCCTCACCTTCACGCTGCGCGACGGCGTCAAGTGGTCGGACGGCCAGGCGCTCACCGCCGACGACGTCGTCTACACCTTCCAGCTCCAGAAGAAGGTGCTGGGCGGCTTCGACTACCTGGACAAGGTCACCGCGGTCGACGCCCACACGGTGAAGTTCTCCTTCAACAAGGCGTTCTCGACCGCCTTCTACGAGATCAGTAACCACTACATCCTGCCGAAGCACATCTGGTCCAAGGTGAAGGACCCGGCGAAGTTCACCAACCCGAATCCGGTCGGCACCGGCCCGTACACCAAGATCGAGAAGTTCCAGAGCCAGTCGTACGAGCTGCGCAAGAACCCCGACTACTGGCAGCCCGCGAAGCAGCGGATCGCCGGTATCCAGATGCTCGCCTTCTCCGGCAACGACAGCGCCAACATCGCCTTCACCAGCGGCGAGGTGGACTGGACGCAGTCGTTCATCCCGGACATCGAGAAGTCCTTCGTCGCCAAGGACAAGAAGCACAACCACTACTGGTTCCCGGCCACCGGCGCCATGATCAACTGGCAGTTGAACACCACCAGGGCGCCGTTCGACGACCCGGCCGTCCGCAAGGCGCTCAGCATGGCCGTCGACCGCGACCAGATCACCGAGGTCGCGATGAACGGCTACGCCGAACCCGCCGACTGCACGGGCCTGGCCCGCACGTACGACAAGTGGCGTGACACCTCGCTGGCATCCTCCTGCACCTGGACGAAGTACGACAGCGCCGCGGCGGCCAAGGCCCTCGACGCGGCCGGCTACAAGGAGAGCGGCGGCAAGCGGAAGCTGAAGAACGGCAAGAACTTCACGCTCGACATCTCCGTCGGCTCCGCCTCCTCCGACTGGATCTCGGTCGCCAACATCATCAAGCAGGACCTCGCGAAGGTCGGCATCACCGCCACCGTGAAGACGCCCGACTGGTCGGCGGTCCAGTCTTCGTACAACACCGGCACGTTCGACACCGGCATCGTGTGGAGCAACAACGGCGCCACCCCGTACGAGTACTTCCGCGGAGTGATGTCGACCAAGATGGTCCAGCCGGTCGGCAAGCAGGCCACGGAGAACTACCACCGCTTCGGCGACAAGAAGGCCGACAAGCTCATCGACGCCTTCGCCGCCGCCACGGACGAGAAGACGCAGGCCGCGCAGATGAACGGCCTGCAGGAGCTGTACAACAAGGACGCGCCCGTCGTCCCGCTGTTCACCGGCCCCGAGTGGGGCGCGTACACGGACGCCCGCTTCACCGGCTGGCCCACCGAGAAGAACCCGTACGCCACCCTCGGCAACCGCAACGGCAGCACGATCCTCGTGCTCACCTCGCTGAAGCCCGTCAAGAGCTGACGCCGCCCGCGGACCGGCGGCCGCCCTCCTCCCCGGACGGCCGCCCCCGCGCACCGAGCCACACGTTCACCCCCCATCGACAGGGAGCACGACCCGTGCGTCTCATCCTGCGCAACCTGGGGTTCTATCTGCTCGCCTTCTGGGCCTCCATCACCCTGAACTTCGTTCTCCCGCGCTTCATGCCGGGCGACCCGGTCTCCCGGATGTTCGCGCAGGCCCAGGGCACCATGCAGCCCGACCAGATAGCCCAGTTGCGGAAACTCTTCGGCCTCGACAACCGCCCTCTCTGGGAGCAGTACGTCTCCTACGTCAAGAGTGTCTTCACCGGAGACCTCGGCATCTCCATCTCCCGCTTCCCGACCCCGGTCTCCGACGTGATCGGCTCGCAGATCGGCTGGACCCTGCTGCTCGGTGGCGTCGCGCTCGTCATCGCGGCCGTGCTCGGCAACCTGCTCGGCATCGTCGCCGCCTGGCGGCGCGGCGGCGTCCTCGACTCCGCCTTCCCACCCCTGCTGATCTTCGTCGGCTCGTTCCCGTACTTCTGGCTGGCGATGGGCGCGCTGTACCTGTTCGGGGTGAGCCTCGGCTGGTTCCCCATGCGGCACGCCTACGACGTCGGACTGACCCCCGGCTTCAACGCCGAGTTCGTCTCCAACGTCGCCACCCACCTGGTGCTGCCCGGGCTGACCATCGTGCTGGTCTCCATCGGCGGCTGGATGCTCGGTATGCGCAACACCATGATCGCCACGGCGGCCGAGGACTACATCACGATGGCCGAGGCGAAGGGGCTCAGCCCTTCGCGGATCATGTTCCGCTACGCCGCCCGCAACGCCCTGCTGCCCTCCGTCACCAACTTCGGCATGGCACTCGGCTTCGTCGTCGGCGGCGCCCTGCTCACCGAGGTCGTGTTCGCCTACCCCGGCATCGGCTACCAGCTGCTGATCGCCGTCCAAGGCCTGGACTACCCGCTGATGCAGGGCATCTTCCTGACGATCACGGCGGCGGTGCTGATCGCGAACTTCCTCGTCGACCTCGTCTACGTCCGCCTCGACCCGCGCGTCCGCGTCCGCTGAGGAGGCTGCCGACATGACCGCCATAGACATCGCGACGGCCACCACGCCGACCACCCCCGCGCGCACGTCCCGCCGGCGCGGGCTGCTGCGCCAGCTCGTCGACAGCAAGAAGGCGCTGGCGGGGCTGATCCTGCTCGTCCTCTTCGCGCTGCTGGCGCTGCTCGCACCCGTCCTCGCCCCGGGTGACCCGTCGTTCATCAACTCCTCGGGCAGCCAGGCTCCTTCGGCCGCGCACTGGCTCGGTACGACCGCCAAGGGACAGGACGTGCTCGCCCTCACCCTGTGGGGTGCGCGCAGTTCCCTCTTCGTCGGCTTCACCGTGGGGCTCGTGGCGACCGCGGTCGCCATCGTCGTCGGTCTAGCGGCCGCGTACTTCGGCCGCGTCGTCGACGACGCGCTGACCCTGGTCACCAACATCTTCCTGCTGCTGCCCGGCCTCCCGCTGCTCATCATCCTGGCCGCGTTCCTGCCGCCCGGGACCTCCACCGTGATCCTGGTCCTCGTCGTCACCGGCTGGGCGGGCTCGGCCCGGGTCCTGCGCGCGCAGGCCAAGTCGATCCGCGGCAAGGACTTCGTGGCCGCCGCCGTCGTCACCGGCGAGCGCCCCTTGCGGATCATGTTCCGCGAGATCCTGCCCAACATGGCGTCCGTGGTGATGACCACGCTGCTCGGCTGCGTGATCTTCGGCATCGGCGCCCAGGCCGGCCTGGAGTTCCTCGGCCTCGGCGACAGCAGCGTCGTCAGCTGGGGCACCAACCTGTACTGGGCCAGCAACGACGGCGCGCTGATGACCGGCGCGTGGTGGGCCTTCGTCCCCTCCGGACTGTGCATCGCCCTCGTCGCCTTCGCCATCGCGCTGGTCAACTACGCGGTCGACGAGATCACCAACCCCAGGCTGCGCAACCGCCGTGCCCGCCGTGAGAGGAGGGGCTGAGCCATGGAACCCGTACTTGAGGTGAACGGCCTCCGTGTCGAATACCGCGGCGACGGACGCACCGTCGTGGGCGCCGACGGCGTCTCCTTCTCCATCGGCGCCGGAGAGGTCTTCGGCCTCGCCGGAGAATCCGGCTGCGGCAAGTCGACCATCGCCAACGCGGTGATGCGACTGCTCAAGCCCCCGGCGGAGATCACCGCGGGCAGCATCCGCTTCCAGGGCCGTGACGTCCTCGCCCTGGACGCACGGGAGCTGCGCGCCTTCCGGTGGCGGGAGATCGCCATGGTCTTCCAGTCGGCGATGAACTCGCTCAACCCCGTCCTGACCATCGGCGAGCAGATCGTCGACATCTTCACCACCCACGAGCGGATGAGGAAGCGGGCCGCGCGGGAGCGGGCCGGCGAGCTGCTCCAGCTGGTCGGCATCGACCCGGGAAGGCTGAAGGCGTACCCGCACCAGCTCTCCGGCGGTATGCGCCAGCGCGTGGTCATCGCCATGGCCGTGGCCCTGAAGCCAAGGCTGCTGATCATGGACGAGCCGACCACCGCGCTCGACGTGGTCGTGCAGCAGGAGATCATGGCGCAGATCCGCGACCTCCAGCGGGAGCTGGGCTTCTCCATCCTCTTCATCACCCACGACATGTCCCTGATGATCGAGCTGTCGGACCGCATGGGCGTGATGTACGGCGGACGGATCGTCGAACTCGCCGACGCCAAGGACCTGTTCGCGGGACCGCTCCACCCCTACACCGAGGCGCTGATGAACGCCTTCCCGCCGCTGACCGGCCCGCGCCAGGAGCTCACCGGCCTCTTCGACGCCCCGCGCACCGCCGACAGCTGCGGCTTCCACGTCCGCTGTCCCGAGGACCGCTCGGACTGCTCCATGAACATCCCCGACCTGCGCGAGATCGCCACCGGCCGGTGGGTGGCCCAGAGTGCCCAGGGAGCCTCCCGATGACCGAACCCCTGCTGTCCGTCCGCGGTTTGACCAAGGACTTCCAGGTCGGCACCGTCTTCTCCCGGCGCCGTGTCCGAGCCGTCAACGACGTCTCCTTCGATCTCCCCGCCGGCCGGATCACCGCCCTGGTCGGCGAGTCGGGCAGCGGCAAGTCCACCATCGCCCGCTGCCTCGCCCGCCTCGAACAGCCCTCCGCCGGACAGGTGCTGCTCGACGGCGAGGACATCCTGCGCACCGAGCGGCACCGGGTGTCACGGGCGTACCGCCACAAGGTCCAGATGGTCTTCCAGGACCCCTTCGGCTCACTCAACCCCGTCCACCGTATCGAGCACTTCCTCACCCGGGCGCTCGTCCTGCACGGCCACTCCGCCGCACCGGAGGCGCTGCGCGAGCTGATGAAAACGGTCGGCCTGACCGAGGACATGCTCCAGTCCTACCCGCACGAACTCTCCGGCGGCCAGCGTCAGCGCGTCTCCATCGCCCGCGCGCTGGCGGTGGAACCGCGCCTCATCCTGGCCGACGAACCGACGTCCATGCTGGACGTCTCCGTGCGCGTCGGCGTGCTCAACCTGATGCGGCGCCTGCGCGACGAGCGGAACATCGCCATGCTCTACATCACGCACGACCTGGGCTCCGCCCGCTATCTCGCCGACACCACGATGGTCATGTTCGCCGGCGAACTCGTCGAGGGCGGCGACGCGTTGGCCGTCATGGACGCCCCCGCCCACCCCTACACCCGCCTGCTGCTGTCCGCCGTACCCGACCCCGAACGGACCGGCAGCTACGACCCCGTCGAGCGCGCCCGCCTGCGCGAGGCGATCCTCAACCCCACGTCCTGCCCCTACGGCGACGACGGCACGTGCAGCCGTACCGAAACCGTCCGCCACATCGTCGGCGAGAACGACGGACAGCCCCACTGGGTGCGCTGCCACCTGCGCGCACCCGCCTCCGACATCGCCCGCCGCGTCCTGAAGGCCACCGACCGGCCGGACGGCGAGGCCACCGACGCCACCGAGAAAGCGGAGACCACCGCCGCATGACCCACGAAGTCACCCTCCCCTCCGGCAGCCACACCGCCGAGGGGCTGGCCGAACGCGCCCTGCGCGACCCCCACCGCCCCCGCTTCCACTTCACCTCGCCCGGCGGCTGGCTTAACGACCCCAACGGCCTGAGCCACTGGAACGGCGTCTACCACCTCTTCTACCAGTACAACCCGCTCGCCGCCGCCCACCACCGCATCCACTGGGGCCACGCCACCAGTACCGACCTTGTGCACTGGGCCGATGAGCCGGTCGCCCTCGTCCCCGGCACCACCGGCCCCGACCGCGACGGCTGCTGGTCCGGTGTCCTGGTCGACGACGGGGGAGTGCCCACGCTCGTCTACTCGGGCAGGCACGGCGAGCATGAACTCCCCTGCGTGGCCAGGGGATCGGCCGACCTGCGGTACTGGACCAAGGACCCGGCCAACCCGGTCATCGCCGCCCCACCGGAGGGCACCGACATCACGGCTTTCCGCGACCACTGCGTGTGGCGGGAGGGCGAGGTGTGGCGGCAACTGGTGGGCTCGGGAATCCGGGGCGCCGGCGGAACGGCATTCCTGTACGAATCCGACGACCTGCGCGGCTGGCGCTACGTCGGCCCCCTGCTGACCGGTGACGCCTCGCAGAACCGTGGCGAGCTCGACTGGACCGGCACGATGTGGGAGTGCGTCGACCTCTTCCGGCTCGGCGAGGACGAGGAGACCGGCAGCACCGACGTGCTGGCCTTCTCCGCCTGGGACGAGGGCACCACCCACCACCCCCTGTACTGGACCGGCCACTACAAGAGCGACACGTTCACCCCGACCGCCCTCCACCGCCTCGACTACGGCGGCCGCTACTTCTACGCCCCCCAGTCCACCCGCGACGAGCACGGCCGCCGCATCATGTTCGGCTGGCTCCAGGAGGGCCGCACCGACGAGGCGGCCGCGGAGGCCGGCTGGAGCGGAGTGATGTCCCTGCCGCGGGTCGTCAGGCTCGGTGCGGACGGCCGCCTGGACCAGGCGCCGGTGCCGGAGTTGACCGAGTTGCGGAGGGAGTGCGAGGAGGTGGCGCCGGGCGCGCTGACCGAGCCGTACACCCGACTTGGCGCCGTACGCGGGGACCAGCTGGACATCGAGACCACGCTGCGCCTCGCCCCCGGATCGACCGCCCGGCTCGTGGTCCGCGAGACACCGGACGGCGCGGAACGCACAGTCGTGGAGGTGAGCCGGACGCACGACGGGGGCGGCACTCTCCTGCTGCACCGCGAGACGAGCAGCCTCGATCCGACGGTCGACATCGAACCCCGGTACGGCGAGCTCCCGCTGGGCGAGGACGGCCGGGTGGACCTGCGCGTCCTCGTCGACCACTCCGCGCTGGAGATCTTCGCCAACGGCCGCTCTCTCACCGCCCGCATCTATCCCACCCACCCGGACGAGGCGACGGGCGTCGGTATCGGTGCCGACGGCGACGTGACCCTGGAGCGGTTCGACGCCTGGCAGATGGCGTCGGCCTTCACCGACGGACCCCGGCCGCTGTGGCCGTGACGGTCTTACACACGGCCACGGCCCGCGGGGTGAACGTCCCCCCGGGCCGTGGCCCACCTTCCCCCGCTCTCCTCAGGAGCTGCCATGAGCGTGTCCCGCCGTACCCTCCTGCTCGCCGGAGGAACCGCCGCCACCCTGCTGCCTCTCGGAGGCATCCTCCCCGCAGCACAGGCCGCCGGAGCGACCTCCGCCGCCACCCCGATTCCTGACCCCGTCCCCGTCACCGGCAGCTGGACCCGCACCTCCGACGGAGGCCAGCAGGCGACCGCCGGCCGTCGCGGGCCCGCCCTCGTCCTGTCCGAGCAGCAACTCGCGGCCAAGGGCACGTACGCGGCCCGCGTCACGCCCCAATCCTCTTCCTCCACAGGTGCGTTGGTGTTCAGGGCAGCCCTGGACGGCTCGACCGGGTACGCGGTCGCCCTCGACCCGGGCCGCTCCCGTGTACGGCTCTACGACCTGGCCGGCGGCGACACACTCGCCACCGCTCCACTTCCGGGCGCGCGGGCCGGCAAGCCCCATGACCTCGAAGTGGCAGTCGACGGACCCGAGTTGACGGTGCAAGTCGACGGCAAGCGGCTCCTCCACATCGAGGACCACCGCCACGACACCGGCTCGGTGGGCCTGCTCGCCCAGGGCGGCAAGGTCACCTTCGGCCCGCCCTCCCTCTCCTCGGTCACCACCGACCTCACCGGCTGGACCACGAGCGGCGGCACCTGGACGGCGAGTCCGCTGGGCTGGCGCGCGGCCCCGACCCAGGGAGCCATCGCCCGCGCCATCACCACGACCAAGTCGTACGACACCGCGCTCCAGGCCGACCTGCTCCTGCACGACGCTTCCGCCATCGCCTCACTGCTGGTGCGCACCGACGCCACGGCCACGCACGGCTACGGCGTCCAGGTCGACGCGGACCAGGGCAGGCTGAGGCTCTACCGCATCGACGGCAACGTCACCCTCGGCACGTACGCGACCACCATCAAGGCCGACACGGTCTACCGCCTGCGCCTCGAAGCCGAACGCGACGAACTGCGCGTGCACTGGCAGACCAACTTCCTCTCTCCCGACGGCTACAGCCCCGTCGTCACCGCCCAGGACTCCACCCACGCCAAGGGCCGACTCGCCGTCACGGCATCGGCCGGAGCAGTGTCCTTCGAGAACATCGCCGCGGCCGACCTCGCCACCGACCTCCAGGGCTGGACCGCCCGCTCCGGCACCTGGACCCCCGACCTGCGCGGCATCCGCGGCGAGGACGGCCTGCGCACGGCCCCCTTCACCGACGGCGACCTGGTGGCGAGGGCAGACATCACACCCGGTGGCCCCTCCTCCTCGGCCGGCCTCGTCCTGCGCGCGTCCGCGAACGGCTCCGGCGGCTACGAAGCCCGCCTGGAAGCCGGCCGCAACTCCGTCGTCCTGCTGGACCGCTCCTCCGGTGCCCGCCTCGCCTCCGCCGCTGGCCCGGTCCGGCGCATCGCCTCCGGCGGCACCTACCGCGTCGAGGCCCGAGCCACAAGCAAGACCATCGAGGTGTACGTGGACGGCGTACGGGCGCTGAAAACCCGTGTGTCCCGCACCACGTGCGCCACCGTCGGCACCACGGCCGCGCACGGGACGTCGTACTTCCAGAACGTCGAAGTCCACAGCACCGCCGACTACTTCACCGAGCCGTATCGCCCCACGTACCACTACTCCCAGCTCACCGGCTCCACCAGCGACCCCAACGGCCTGGTCCGCTACGACGGCGAATACCACCTCTTCCACCAGGACGAGGGCCGCTGGGCGCACGCCGTGAGCACGGACCTTGTCCACTGGCAGGCCCTGCCGATCGCCCTGCCCTGGAACGACTACGGCAACTGCTGGTCGGGATCGGCGGTGGTGGACGCGGACGACACCTCCGGCCTCTTCGACGGTGGCTCGGGCCTGATCGCGTACTACACCAGCTATCACCCGGACAAGCCGGGCGGAAATGCCGGCGTGCGCATCGCCTACAGCGGGGACAGGGGCCGCTCGTGGCAGTGGCACGGCGGCTCGACCCCGGCCGTGCAGAACCCGGGAGGCCCCGACGCCGGCTGGACCTTCCGCGACCCGAAGGTCATCCGCGACGAGGCTCACGACCAGTGGCTGATGGTCGTCTCCGGCGGCGACCACATCCGCTTCTTCACCTCCACCGACCTCCTCACCTGGACCCAGGTCAGCTCCTTCGGCTACGGCGACTGGGCCACGCCAGGCGTCTGGGAGTGCCCCGACTTCTTCCCGCTGCCGGTCGACGGCGACAAGGACAAGGTGAAGTGGGTCCTCACCCTGAGCACAGGTGCCGTACGCGCCACGAACGGCTCGGCCGCCCAGTGCTTCACGGGTGAGTGGAACGGCATCGCTTTCACTCCCGACCAGAAGGCCGGCACGGTCCTGCGCGCCGACTCCGGCCGTGACTACTACGCCGCCATGTCCTTCTACGGCCTGCCCGACGGCCGCCGCGTCTGGCTCGGCTGGATGAGTAACTGGGACTACCCCTTCAGTGCCCCGACCGGCGGCTGGAACGGCCAGTTGAGCACCCCCCGCGAACTGACCCTCACGGACACCGCCGACGGCGTACGCCTGGCACAGCGCCCGGTCCCGGAGCTGGTCACGCTGCGCACGTCCACCACGACCCGCAAGAACCTCGCCGTCGGCCCCGGCTCCGCGAACCCGCTCGCGGGAGTCCGGGACATCGCCTACGAGATCGAGGCGGAGATCACCCTCGGCACCGCCACGGAGATCGGCTTCCGGCTCCGGACCGACGACGACCAGCACACGACAGTCGGATACGACGCCGAGGCGCAGGAACTGTTCGTGGACCGCTCGGCATCGGGCCTGAGCGACTTCACGCAGTACTTCACGGGCCGCACCACCGCGCCGATGAAGACGACCGACGGCCGCGTGACCCTGCGCGTGTACGTCGACTCGTCGTCGGTCGAGGCATTCGGCGCGGACGGACAGGCCACCGTGACCAGTCTGGTCTTCCCCGGCCCGGACGCCGACGGCATGGCCTTCTACGCCAAGGGCGGCACCGCACACGTCGACTCGCTCAAGGTGCACAGGCTGGCCAGCACCTTCCGCCTGGTGGATCGGGTGAAGCCGCTGGTGGCCGCCCCGAGAGGTGGTGAATTCCGCTCGGACCTCGGCAACCTGACGATCACCCCCGCCGGCCGCTGGTCGACGGACAGCGCGGGCCGCGCCGGAACCTTCGACCAGGACTCCAACGCGATCTCGTCCCGCACGGCGACGGACCTGGACCTCACCACCCAGGTCCGGCTCGGCGGCCCCGACCCGGACACGGGCGGAGCCCTCTCCCTCCTCTGGCGCGCCTCCTCCGACGGCGCCGACGCCTACTGCCTCAACATCGACCCCGACCTGCGCGTGATCCGCCTGGTCGCCAAGGCCAACGGCTACTTCGACGACAGCGCTGCCCTCGCCCGCGTCCCGGCCCTGGTCCGCCGCGGCACGACGTACTCCGTCCGCATCCTCACCGAGGGCGACCGCATCCAGGTGTTCCTCAACGGCACCCGGATCATCGACGTGACGGACACGACGTACACGAGCGGACACATCGGCCTCAACGTGTTCGGAGGGAGGGCGACGTACCAGGACACCTACGCGAAGGAGCTGTGACCGCCGGTCATGCCGACAAGCAACCGTGACCGTGGAGGCTCCGCCCTCCGAATATCCGGCGGGCGGAGCCTCCGCGAGCGCGAGAATCAAAACGCTCAGGCCGAGACGGAGCCGCAAAAGCCCTGGCGGCCTGCCCCTCCTCGCCCGTCACCGAACGGGTCACCTGCGGGGAACACGAAAACGCTGCGCATGTGATGGAGCGTAGGCGGTGCGTCTTCGCGGCGACTACGGATATTCAGAGCTACGTCCTGTCCGGCGGATCATGGGACTTTTCGACAGGTCGTTCGTTGGTTCGGTCATGGGTCGGGGGGATCTGACGAATCGCGAGTGGTCGCTGCTAAAGCCGTATCTGCCGCCTTCAGGTGGCCGGGGAGGCCGGTGGAACGACCACCGCAGGTGCCTCAACGGGATCCTGTTCCGGATCCGCACCGGTGTCCCGTGGCGGCACCTGCCGGATCGTTACGGCTCCTGGAGGACCGCCTACGAACGGCATCGCCGCTGGTCGGCGGACGGCACCTGGCGTCATGGTCCGCCGGACAGGCCCTAGTGCCAATGCCGTGACTCTGTTGGTGATCTTGCCGGGGTCAGCTGGGGGCGGTGCAGAGGGTGTGGAAGTGGCTGGGTGTCCGGCGGGGGCGGGTCGGTTCGTTGATCCAGTCGGTGATGCGGGTGACGTTGCAGGCCAGTGCGGTCAGGACGTGTCCGATGTGCGTTTTCGGCAGGCCTCGGTCGCGGGTTCGGCGCAGGCCGTAGGTGCGGACGTTCTGGGAGAGGGTGGCTTCTATGCCGGCGCGGATCGCGTACCTGCGCTGCCAGTCCCCGGTGCGCTGGTCGAGACGGTTGCGCTGCTGGATCTCATGCAGTTCGCGGGTGGGCAGCAGCGCGAGTGAGCACGGACCGCTGACCGCGTCGGTGCACTGGGGACGCACGGGGCAGGCCAGGCAGGTGGCCCTGTTGAACTAGACCTGGATGTAGTTATGTCCGTTGATGCGCAGGGGCCGCCACTCGCGGCTGAGGTTGCCCTGGGGTAGGTGCGGTGCTCCCAGTCGATCGTGAAGGCGGCTTTGTCGAATCCGGCCCCGTTTTTGGCCTGATGACTGTGGTCGGGTGCGACCGGGCCGAGCAGGGTGATGCCGTGCACCCGCCGGGCGCGTTCGATCTGCACGGGGCCGACGTAGGCGGCGTCGACCGCGTGCTCGGCCGGGGGCAGGTCGATCGCCGCGAGGTCGTCGTGGATCTGGGCGGTGAGCTTGCCGTCCTGGACCGGGGCGATCGTGATGGCCACGTGAACGACCGCCTCCGGCAGGTCTGACGTGCACGTTTCGGTGAAATGGGTGCGGTAGCCGGACCAGACGGTGTCCCGTTTGACGCAGTAGTGCGCATCAGCGTCGTACGGGGAGTCGAACCGCAGCGACGCGGGTGGCAGCGTGTGGCCGTCGCGCCAGCGCAGACGCCCGCGGGCGTCCCGGTAATAGTGGTGCACCCAGACCCGGCGCAGGATCTCCACCTGCGTCAGCGTCCGGAGCCTTCTCGGGGCGTCGGCCGCTCACGCGGCGGCCTGGATCTTCTGCCCGTCCCGGCCGAAGGCCTCTGCCAGGGCGGTGCCCCCGGCCTTCCCGCCGGGCACTTTGCCGATCTCCACCTTGCGCCCGTAGCGCTTGTCCCACTCCGGCTCGACCAGCGGCAGCAGCCAGTCCGGGTCCGCCTGGGCGAGCTGTTCCAATGCGGCCCGCAAACTCTCGCCGACCAGCTCCAGCCCCCTGAGGGTGCGCCCCGCCGCGAGCACGTGGGTCGCGGCGGTGCGCTGCCGTCCGCCGGATTTGAGGAGTCCGGCCTCGGTCAGCCGGTGCAGCATCACCTGCAGCAGCCGGTCCGCGGCGTCGGCCTCGGCCAGCCGGGCCCGGAACTCGCACAGCACCGAATGATCGAAGCCGGGATCATCCAGCTCCAGGCCCAACGCGTACTTCCAGTCGATCCTGGTGCGGACCGCGCTCGCGGCCGCACGGTCGGACAGGTTCTCCGCGAACTGCAGTACCGACACCAGCGCCAACTGCCCCGGCGACAAGCCCGGCCGCCCGTCCCTGGGGAACAGGTCCGCGAACTTCTTGTCCTTGAACACCACATCCAGCCGGTCCCGCATCAGCATCGCCGGCGTGCCCTTCGGGCACGCCGCCCGCGCTGTCAACACCGTTCGCGCCGGGATCCGTTGGTAACTCCTGGCCCGCAAGGACATCTCCGGCCCTCTCCCCGGAACCACCCCGCCTCACTCCAGCAAACCGCCGAACAGACGACCTGTCAGCATCCCCGGCAAGATCACCAACAGAGTCGCGGCATTGCCTCTAAGTCCCCTTCTCGGGCTGGGAAGTTCGGCCTCAATGCAAGGCTGAGACCGACTAGTCGAGCATGTCGAGTACGGCTGCTGTACGAGTGACGTCGAACCCCGGTGCGTAACTCACGCGCCGGGGTTCGACGTCATGGCTCACCGAGTCATCGGCACCAGTTGGTGCCGGTCAACCGCAGGTCACGGTGATCGGCGTGCGCGCGCTCCGCGCCGGGAGCGTGACGGTCAGCGTGCGGGTCGCGCTGTCGAAGTGGTAGGCGTGGGAGGGGAGTTGGATCCCACTCACCCGGACGGTGCTCGGGGCGGTGACGCCGAGGAGGGAGACGGTCCACTGCCGGTTCTTGATCTGGCCGCGGAAGGCTCCGGTCGGGGGATCGATCGTCACCGTGTGCCGGGTGCCGTTCTCCCGGTACCGGATCTTCGTGACGGCGCTGTGACCGTGCCCGGTGCGTGCGGTTCCGTCGTCCTCGTAGAGGGTGGAGGAGCCGGAGGCGCCCGCGGCGACGGTGAGCGTGACCTTGGTCAGCGGGGCCTTGTCGTTGCTGGTGACGTCGTTCGTGCGGGTCGGGATGACGGCACCCGCCCGGACGAACACCGGCATGGTGTCGAGACCGGAGGTGATGTTCTGGGTGGTGCCGCCGGCGTAGGTCTGCCCGGTGAAGTAGTCCGTCCACTGGCTGCCCGGCGGGAACCACACCGAGGTCGTCGCCGTGCTGCCGGGCGTGGTGACCGGGGCGACCAGCATGTCGGGGCCGTAGAAGTACTCGCTGCCCGAAGTGGCGTAGGCCTGAGGTTCGTTGGGGTACTGGAGGTACATCGGGCGGGTGACCGGGACGCCGGTCGTGTTGGCCTGCCGCGCGAGCGAGTACGTGTACGGCACCAGGTTCTCGCGGAGGTTGAGGAACTTGTCGGCGGAGGCGCGGGCGGCCGTGCCGTACTGCCAGGGCAGCCGGTCGCTGTGGTTGCTGTGCAGGCGGTCGATGGGCTGGAAGGTGCCGAGCTGGACCCAGCGGGCGTACATGTCATCGGGGAGTTTGTGCGTGGTGTGGGTCGTGCCGTCGGCGGTGTAGGTCTCCGAACCGGTCAGGTTCGTCGTGTCGTTGTGGCCGCCGATGTCATGGCTGATCGCCGACATGCCGGTGGCGGCCGCCTCGCCGGGGGTGTAGCCGACCTCGGCCTTCAAGGTGCCCCAGGTGGAGGAGGTGTCGCCGGTGAAGTGGACGGTGGTGCGCTTGTCGGCCCATGGCCCGGTGGGCAGCCCCTGCTGACCGCTGTAACCGCCCGCCTGGAGCGAGCCGTAGGCGCGGGAGACGGCGAATCCGCGGCCGATGTTCTTGTCGGCGTCCGTGGCGTACTGCTGGTTGATCCACGCGTCGGGGGTGACGCCGGGCAGTGAGGACTGGGTGGCGTCGCAGCACCAGTCCAGCCACCAGAAGTCGTTGCCCTGCCGGTCCATGGTCTGATGCAGGTCCATGTACGCCTTGAGCTGGTCGGGGTCGCCCCAGTCGAAGGTGTAGCAGTCACCGGAACCGCTGCTCGCCGCGGACGCACAACCTCCCTTGTGCAGCTTGCCCTTGGCGGTCGCCTGGGTCTGCGCGAACTGCGGGTCGCTGCTCAGGATGCTCGGATGGATGTTGAGCGTGTTGTGCAGCCCCTGGGAGGCGGCCCAGTCGAAGAACCCCTTCGGATCAGGGAACTTGGACTGGTCGATCTCCCAACCGCTCCACGTGTTGGGCGACTTGAAGTCCGTGTCGGTGACGAGCACGTCCAGCGGCACGCCTTCGGCGCGGAAGGCGGGCAGGATCCTGTCCTCGTAGTCGGCGGCGGTGCGGTCGATGTACTCCGAGTACCAGACGCCGTACGCCCATTGGGGAAGCAGTTCGGGCGGGCCGGTGAGGGTGGCCAGGTCGGTCAGGGCCCGCTGGTAGTCGTGGCCGTAACCGAAGACATAGCCGTCCTGGTACGGCGCGCCGCCGTGGGACGGGCGTTGGGTGACCTGGTGGGTGCCCGTGTCGTACAGGGCGGAGGCGGTGTCGTCGAGGAGGTACCAGCCGTCCTTGTACAGCAGGCCGGGTGTGGTGGCCGGCGCGCCGTTGTCACCGTTGACGCCGTCGAGGCTGCGACGGTAGCCGCCGAGTGCCAAGTGCGGTTGCGGAGCCGGGGAGTTGGACGCGGTGACGGAGGCCGTGTCGAGGTTGACGTGACAGCTCGCGGCGTCCGGACAGCCGACGGTGATGTCGTTCGCCCCGGCCTTGAGGGTGACGGGGACGGTGGCGGTGCTCCACGTGTCCCAGCTGCCGGTGACGGGCAGCGACAGGGTCCGCGTGGTGCCGCCGGACGACACTGTGGCCGTACGGGTCTGGTAGAGCCCGTCCCGGCCGGTGGCGTTGGCGTAGCGGACCTGCAACGCGTAGGTGCCGTCGGCCGGTACGCCGACCACGTGCGTCAACGCGCCTGCCCCTTGGTTGAGTTCGGCGAGAAATCCGCTGCCGGAGTACTCGGCGTGATCGGTGGCGGTGATCGCCGTACCCGAGACGCGGCCGTCCTCTGCCTCACAGTTCACGCCGTATCCACAACTCGTGATGGCGGTGGTGGAGGTGGACGGGAATCCGCTGCCCTGGTTCACCAGGGCGACGCTGTCGAGGTTGACGTCCCCGGAGTCGGCGGCGCTCCTCGTCAGCGTCAACGTGTGGTGCCCGGCGCCGAGTTGGACCGCGCTGCTCGCGAGACCCCAGGTGTCCCAGTTCGCGGTCTTCGGCAGGCTGAGCGTGCGGCTCGCACCGCCGTCCACCGACAGCGTGAGGGTGCGGGTGGTGTTCTGGCCGTCCCCGCCGACGGAGTTGGCGTAGCGCGCGTCGAACGTGTAGGTACCCGCCGCGCTGACGTCGACGTCGGCCGACACGGAGTCGCCCGTCCCCTCGAAGCCTGCGAGGAACCCGGACCCGGTGTAGCCGGTGTGGTCCGAGGCGACGCCCGGCCCGCTGTGGGGCAGTTGCTCGGCCTCGCACAGGGCGCCCAGGCCGCAGGTGAGCCGGTGCCACGGCGTGGCGTCGACCGCTGACCCGCCGGCCGACAGATGCACGGAGAGGTTCTGGGCGTCGAACGGCCCTGAATCCACCTGGTACTTCAGGGTGAGCGCGCTCGTGGTGATGGTCAGCCAGCCGTTGGACGTACTCAAGGTGTACGGGGGCGGCGTGAACGCGGTGCGGCCGATCGCGTTGAACGTCGCGCTGTCGGTGAACTTCCCGTCCTGCGCGTACTCCGTGCGGATCAGGGTGGGGGACAGGACCTGAAAACGTGCGTTGCCGGAAGTCACCGACGCTGTGCGGTGGTTCGGCGCCGCGTGCGCCGAGGCCGCTCCGGTACCGGTCACGAGCATGGCGGCGAGGGTGCTGATGAGGGCGAGGACCGTGACGCGTCTTCGCGGGAAGCGTGTGGTGCGTATCGCCGATCGTCTTCTCACGGACAGCTCCGTCCTGGAGTGGGGCCACTTGGGCCCGTGGTGGAGGTGTGCCGGTTCCCGTTCGCGCCCGGTGGAATCTGCCTCCGGTAGACATCGTTGTCAACCCTTGCGGCTGAGGGTTCCTGTGCGCGCCGGTTCACTCGGGAGGGGTTCTGGGCGGGAAGGGAGCTCGAACAGTGCGCGTTCGGAGCGCAACGGCTGATGCGCGCCGTGCAGTGGGTCGGCAAGGAACCTCATACGGCCCTGTGGATGGCGCGCACTGGCGGGAGCCTCGCCATCGGCTGTCACGTCCTCGGCGTTCTGGCTCTCCGAAGCAGTCGGCGCGCTTGTCGGGGTGAGGCCGGAGACATGGCGCGGAGCGCCTACGCCCGCGCCCGCCTCCTGGAGCGCGCGGGCGCCGAGCCTGGCGACGAACCCGCGCGGATCAGCTACCGCATGTCGGCCCGGATGTCGGCCGACGCCGCCGAGAGTCTCCGGGACCGGAGCCTGATCCCACCTTCGTGCATGCGTGATGGAGGAGGTTCGGTGCGAAGGCCGGTTCACGGATGAACCGGCCCCCGCATCAGGCGTGTCCGAGGACGAGCGTCAGCAGTAGAGGTTGCTGCCGGGGCTGACGCCGAGGATCGCGGTGAAGCGGTTGTAGGCGTCGACGCGGCTCTGGACCTGCGCGGGGTTGCGTCCGTCGCATTCCAGGGAGCCGTTGATGGAGCGGATGGTCTGGCCGAAGCCGGCGCCGTTGACCATGGCGTTGTGCGGGGTCATCGTGCCCGGGCCGGACTGGGTGTTCCAGTACCACAGGCCGGTCTTCCAGGCGACGGCCGAGTCGTTCTGGACCAGCCAGGGGTTGTTGAGGAGGTCGATGCCCAGGGCGTCGCCGGCGGCCTTGTAGTTGAAGTTCCAGGACAACTGGATGGGGCCGCGGCCGTAGTAGGCGGCCTGGCCGGCCGGGCAGCCGTAGGACTGGCTCGCGTCGCAGTAGTGGGGGTAGTTGGCGGTGTTCTGCTCTACGACGTAGACCAGTCCGCCGGTCTCGTGGTTGACGTTGGCGAGGAAGGCGGCGGCCTCCTGCTTCTTGACCGTGTCGGAGCCGGTCTTGGCGAAGCCGGGGTAGGCGGACAGGGCGGCGGTCAGGCCCTGGTAGGTGTAGAAGCCGTTCCGGCTCGGGAACATCTGGTTGAACTGGGCTTCACTGACGACGAAGCCGGAGGGGGTGGTGCCGCCGCCGCTCGCGGGGGCGCTCCACTTCTGGTTGGCGCCGCCGGAGCAGGTCCAGATCTGGAGCCGGGTGCCGTTGGCCGAGTTGTTGCCCGTGACATCCAGGCACTTGTTCGCCTGCGGGTTGACGATGTCGTTGGCGGAGCTGACGGCCCACTTCTGGGCGGCGCTGCCGTTGCAGTCGTAGAGCTGGACCGTCGTGCCGTCCGCCGTGCCGCCGGAGGTCACGTCCAGACACTTGCCGAGGGCGCGCAGAGTTCCGTCACCGGGGTTGGACCAGGTCTGGGCGCTGGTGCCGTTGCAGTCGTAGAGCTGAACGGCGGTCCCGTTGGCGGAGTTCGCACCGGCGACGTCGACACACTTGCCGGCCAGACCGGTGATCCGGCCGTCCGCCGCACGGGCGGGGGAGACGGTGAACAGGGCGGACAGAACCGCGGCGAGCAGGATGACGAGGGTCGGTCTGCTCAGAGCCGTGAGTCTGCGGAGACTCGGTATGAAGTGGGGGGTGACCATGGGTTTTTGCTCCTGTGGTTGAGAGGTGGAGGTGGAGGTGGAGGTGGCGTTGGCCGAGGGCGATCGGTCGGCGTCGGGCTGCATGCGAGCCAGGCGTGGCGCAGTCGTCAGCCCAGAACCGTCTGGGTGACGACGATGTGTCCGGCGTCCGGGTCGAGGACGCCTCCGAGGCGGCCGAAGGCGCCGTCGGTCAGATCGAGGCACTTCGGTTCCTGCGGGGTCTGGGCGAACGTCCCGCGGTCATTGATCCGTACGGTCAGGGAGCGGCCGTTGGCGACATTCGTGACCTGGACGCGTGTACCGAAAGGCAGTTGGGGCTGGCGCGAGAGCGAAGTGGCCGCCGTGTCCGCGTTGTTGTCGAAGACCTCGCCGCTGGCCGTCAGAGCACCGGCGGGCTGAGGGCCGTAGTGCGTGGCCCAGCACTGCTCCCCGGACTGTTGCGCGGGGGTGTTCCACTTCTGGTTGGCGCCTCCGGTGCAGCTCCAGATCTGGATGCGTGCCCCGTTGGCGGAGGAGTTGCCGGAGACGTCGAGGCACTTGTTCGCGGCCGGGTTGACGATGTCGTTCGCGGTGGTGACGGTCCAGCGCTGGTTCGCGCCTCCGGTGCAGGTCCACAGCTGGACCTTGGCGCCGTCGGCGGTCGAGTTGCCGGTGACGTCGAGGCATTTGCCCAGGGCGCGGACGGTGTTGTCCGTACCGACCGTCCACTGCTGGGCGCCGGTGCCGTTGCAGTCGTAGAGCTGAACCGGTGTGCCGTCGGCGGAGGCGGCTCCGGCGACGTCGAGACACTTGCCGGCGAGGCCGGTGATGGACCCGGTCGTCGCCGCTGCCGGCGCCGCGGTGAGGAGGCCCATCAGCAGGGCCAGTAGGGCGAGGACGGGGGCGCCGCGTAACGCGGTGCGGGGGAGGGGAGAACGAGCGGTTATGGGGGTGCCGAGGCCCTCTCGAGCGGTTCGGCGCACGCGGAAGAGGGCACGGGCCTCAACTGGGCGCGATCCGAAGGGAATTGACCACTCGAAAGTAAAAGTCTAGACCAATTTGGTCAAGGTGTGTGCATGGCAGTATTCGCCGGCGCCGTTCTTTCCCGTGGAGTTCACGATGTTCGTGACAGGTGTCATGAATGGTCGTGACAGATCCCGTGTCAGCGCGGTGTTTCGGGCAACGCGACGAGCAACCGCCTGTCGGTCACCACGGCCAGCGACAGGGTGCGATAGCCGACCGACTCGAACAGGATGGTGATCTTGCCGTCGCCCTCGCTCATGACCTCGCCCTGGCCCCACTGGTCATGGCTCACGCGGACACCCGGCAGGTAGGTGTCGTTGTCCGCCGTGGGGCGTGCGACGGTCTCCGCCGCGCGGACGGCGCCTGCTGACGCGTCCGCGCGTGCACCGGCCCGGGTCCACCAGCGGCCGCGAGCGGCCGCCTTGTCCGGCCGTCCGGCGTCCCCGGACCGCTTGCGCCTCAGCCCACTCGCGGGCACGGTCACCAGGTCCGTGCAGTTGCCGCACGCCCCGCACGGGACGGGCGCGGAGTCACCGAAGTATCCAAGGAGGAACTGCCGCCGGCAGCCGGTTGTCTCGCAGTATCCGCGCATCATGTCGATCCGGGACTGTTCGAGCTTGCGGTGGTTGGCGTGGAGAGCGAGGGCGCTCCGCACAACGGCGTCGACAACGTCGTCCGCGGAGGCGTCGTCGGTGTCGGCCGTGCCGGTGAAGCGGCTGCCGTCGCGTCCGGTACGGACGGCCCCGGTCTCCTCCAGCAGGTTCAGTACGGCCGACAACGCCGTAGCGCTGAGTTCGCAGTCGGCCCGGAGCCGGGTCGCGCTCACGGCGCCCGCGTCGCCGCGCAGACGCTCGGCGACGCGGCGCAGGGCGTCGGCGTCGGGAGCGCCGGCGGCGAAGAAGCGTTGCAGGCCCAGGTCCTGAGTGCGGTAGGCGAGGATCGCCCTGGCCGGTGCGCCGTCGCGGCCGGCCCGGCCGATCTCCTGGTAGTAGGCGTCGAGCGACCCGGGGACGGACGCGTGCAGCACGAACCGTACGTTCGCCTTGTCGATGCCCATGCCGAACGCCGAGGTCGCCACGACCACGTCGAGTCCACCGGCGCTGAACCGGTCCTGGGTCTCGCGGCGTTCGGCGGCGGACAGGCCCGCGTGGTAGCTCGCGGCGGCCAGTCCGAGATCGCTCAACTGCTCGGCGTAGCTGTCCGCCGCCTTCCGTGTCCCCGCGTAAAGGATTCCCGGCTTCTCCTCGACGGCCGCCCGTTCCACGACGAACCGCTCCTTGGCGGCCGCGTCCTGAAAGGTCGACACGTCCAGGTGGATGTTGGGACGGTCGAAGCCGGCCACTATCTCCACCGGGTCGCTCATGCCGAGACGTTCGGCGATGTCCCGCCGTACCGGGGCGGCCGCGTTCGCGGTCAGGGCGAGCACCGGCGGGTTGCCGAGCCGCTCACGCGCGTGGCGCAGCCGCAGATAGTCCGGCCGGAAGTCGTGCCCCCAGGACGACACGCAGTGTGCCTCGTCCACCACCAGCAGCCGGGGACGGACGGCGGCGAGCCGGTCCGTGACGTCCGGCTTGGCCAGCTGCTCGGGAGCGAGGAAGATCACGTCGACCGAGGAGGCGCTGATGCGGGCCCATGCCGTCTCGTTGTCGCTTCTGCGCTGGGCGGAGTTGATGGCGGCGGTGCGCAGCGCGCCGGATCCGAGCAGACTCTGCATCTGGTCGCGCTGAAGCGCGATCAGCGGCGACACGACCACGACCGGACCGCCGAGCAGGACCGCGGGCACCTGGTACACGGCGGACTTGCCCGCGCCGGTCGGCATGACGGCGAGTACGTCACGCCCCTGCATCACGGCCTTCATCGCGCTGAGTTGGGCCGGGCGCAACTGCTGCCAGCCGAAGACCCGACGGGCGGTGCCGCGCAGACGACGGGACGTGAGTGTGAACATGGTTCTCCTTGAAGCGTGGGCGTCCAACCGCCGTGTGCCTGGCGGCTACCCCGGTTCGCCGGGATATCGCGTCGTGCGATCCGGTCACCCAAATCGAGATCCCCACGGCACGCTCGCAGCGCCCACGGTCCGACCGTTGACGCGATGGGGCCGTGTCTCCCGACTCCCTTGGAAATGAGGGGCGTCGGCGATGCTCGTAGACTCATGACGTGGCATTCATGAGCACCCCGCACCACTGCTTCCTGTGATCGGAAGGAGTTGAGGGCGATGCCGGACGGCGTCGCCCTCCTTGGTGTGCCTTCCGCGTGAACCGCGTTCCCAACGCTGCCTCCCGTCCTCGCTGAGGCAGTGACGCATTGAGCGCGTGTGCAGGCACGGTCTCTTCCCTTCCCCCTCGCCAGGAGTGCCTCGTGCCCATGTCGCTTCCCCCTGCCCTCGAACTGTCCCTCGGTCTGCTGCGCTGCCCAACGTGCCGTACGCGCCGCCTGCACCCTCACGACCGCGCATTGCGCTGCCGGGTGGGCCACACCTTCGACATGGCCCGTCACGGCTACGCCGGTCTCCTGACGGGCACCCGCGCCACCAGCGGCGACGACGCACCCATGGTCCAGGCCCGGGAGCGATTTCTGTCCACCGGCACCTACGCGCCCATCCGCGAAGCCGCGGCCCGCCTGGCGGCCGAAGCCGTGTCCGAGCGGGCCACGGTGGTGGACGTGGGATGCGGCACGGGCTACTACCTGGCCGGCGTACTCGACCAGTTGCCCGGCGCCCTTGGCCTGGGTCTGGACACATCGGTGCGCGCGCTGCGCTCGGCGGCCCGCGCCCATGTCCGAGCCGCGGCGGTGGCCTGGGACGTCTTCCGGCCCTTCCCGCTGGTCGACGGGGTGGCAGATGTCGTGCTGAATGTGTTCGCCCCGCGCAACCCGGCCGAGTTCCACCGCGTACTGCGCCCCACCGGCCTGCTGATCGTGGTCCGTCCCACCGCGCTGCACCTGGCCGAACTGCGCGGCCGGTTGCCCGCGATGGTGACGATCGACCCGGCCAAGGAACAGCGCCTGCACACGGCGCTGGATCCCTATTTCAAGGCCACGGTCACCAGACCGGTGAAGTACCCCACGCCCCTGTCCAGGCCGGATGCCCTGGACCTGGTGGCGATGACACCGAGCGCACACCACGTGAGCCGTGCCGACTTGAACGGTGAGGGCCTTCTGCCCGACCAGGTCACTGTCTCAGTGCTGGCCACCGCCTATGAGCCGCGGTGACCACGAGCGGGCGCGTACGCCTGCTGGCCGACGAACAGTCGGCGCGCCCGGTGCCCTGCCTTCCCTACGTACGACGTGGGGAAGGCAGGGCGCGGGACGGGCGTCGTACCGCGTCTGTCTGCTCGTTGGTATTCCTGGCGACGGAACCCGGAGGCACCAGCTCGCTGCGTTGGCCGCGCGGTGGCTCGATGAATGCGACGGCCGGAACGCCGAAGTGCGGGGCCGCGCCGGCAGCCGCGCTCACCTCGTGCACAGCCGTAGCCAGTCAGCCGTGCGGGGTGTCCCAGTCACCGAGGCCGGTCCAGGTGCGCTCGATATGTGGCAGGGCCGTACCCGAGGTGCCTCCGACGAAAGACTGCGGCGGCCTACGGCACGGTGGCGCCGGAGACTGTCGTGGTCACGAGGTTCTCCTCGCGCGTGCCGTCCAGCTCAGCGCGGCGGCTCTGGCCAGGTGCAGGTGGGCGCGTTCCTCGGGAAGTCCCGGCCCGCGCGTGCGGACGTGATGGAGATGCAGCAGGTCCGGGAGCAGGTCCTGCGGGGTCAGCGTCCCCGCCCTCTCGAGCGCGCCGCGGTAGGCGGCCAGCGCGGCGCGGCGCGCGGTCCAGCTCGCGGCGACGCGGGCGTCCAGCACCGGGGTGCCGGGGGCCTGGGGCGTGCGGGAGGCGGTCGTCAGGGCGATGGTCTGGTCGTAGACCGCTCGGGGAGGGGCGCTCCTGTCCGTGTGGGTGTGCCCGACCAGCCAGCGCATCGCCTTCGCGTCGTCCCCGAGCAGGCCGGCGGCGATGTCCACCATGCTCGCGGCGGTCACCGCACGAGCGTCGGGAGCGCCCCGACCGGCCTGCGCGGTCAACTGGGCGAGGACGGCGGCCGAGTCGGCGGCGAAAAACTCCTCGGCCGCCTGCATCGCCGTGGGGCCGCCGAAGCGCGCGGTCTGCGGGTAGTAAGTGTCCAGGCTTGTGTGGGTGATCAGGCCCGCGTGCCGAAGCCGCCGGGTCCACTCGCCGATCTGTCCGACGGCGATGCCGAGTGCACCGGGCGCGCAGCTCAGACGGAGACATAGGTGGTCCTCGGGATCGCGGTCCCGAACGAACCACCAACGGGGCTCGCCCAACTCCCCGAGCAGGGACGGCAGATGACGGGTCAGGAGCGGATCCTGCTGGTCCCGGTGCCCGTGCAAGCTGACGGAGAGCAGGTCGCCGCAGCCGGGCAGGCGGCCGTGTTCCCGAGTGACGACGTCGCGCGATCCGCGGACCGGGGCGCGGGCCTGGTCCGCGGCGGTCAGGGGGATGACGATCTCGTGGGTGTGCCCGCCGGTCCAGCCCAGGTCCCCGGGCTCCGGTGCGGCACGCAGCAGCGCCCTGCCTTCGCGCTCCACGTGGGTACGGAGCAGGACCCGGTGGGAGGGTTCCGCCAGGTCCAGGTTCATGCGCCGGTCCCCGTCGCCCAGGTACACGTGCTCGGGCAGGAGGACATCACGCCGCCACTCGGCCAGCGCCTTGTCCCACTGCGGCCACGGTGTCCGCGCGTCGGGCAGGTCGTCGTCGGCGAGTGTCCAGCGGGCCGGGGACAGTACGGTGCGCCCGTAGCGCAGTGCCGGGAGGAACGGCAGGCCGGAAACGGCGGCTCCCCACGAGAACCCGGTGCACGGGACGGCCAGTGCCACCGGTGCCTCGATCAGGAAGCGCGCCAGCGGATGGGTGTGGTGGTTCAGATCCACCGCGTTCAGCAGCATCGTGTGCACCGGGCGGCGACGGGAGACCGAGACCAGGTGCAACTGCTCGGCGTCGGCGGTCACCGCCAGGTCCGTCACGGGCAACTGGTCCGTGTCCGGGCCGTGGTAGTCGCCCAGAGGGATCACCAGCTCCGCGACCTGTGGGGTGTGCGCGACGTTCGCCGAGCGTATGTACAGCGGGGTGGTACTGATCTGCGCGATCAGCGCGTCCCGTTGTACGCCGGGCAGGCTCGCGTACACGTCGGTCATCCGGCGTCGGTCGTCGGCGTCGAACAGGTGGAGAAACCGCCCGGTGGCGGTTCCGGCCGCACGGGCCACCCCGACGACGTGCAGTGTGAACTCCCCTTGTTCCAGGGCGGATACGCTCGCGGCATGGATCCGCAGGGTGACCTCGGTGCTCGGCTGCACGGGCCGGCCAGGATCCGCCACCGCCAGGTCGTCGATCGCGGCATCATCGAGCCGGACGTGCTGGCGGCGTCGCATCGCGGCGGTGTACGCGAGCCCCAGTAGCCGGCTGTCACGGGCGGTCAGCGTCGGGCCCGTCGTCGCGGCTGTGGACCCGAGGTAGCCGGACGGGTAGCCCAGGAGGTCGATGGCGTCCAGGACGGGTACGACCGCTCCCGGGCCGTAGCGGTCAAGGAAGCGGCCGTGCCAGGCAGCCCACCCGGGGCTCAGTACCGCCCGTGGCGCCAGGCGGGTGAGCACCGCGGCGGCCGATGCCGCCTCCTCGGCCACCGCTTCCGGGATCACCAGGTCCCAGTCCAACCGCAGGTCGAGGGCGAGCCTGGGGTTCGCGGCGTCACAGAGTCGCGTCATCGCGGCGGTCACCCGGGCGCGTTCGGCGCGGGCGCCCGCAGGGGTGGACGTCGCGTCGTCGTGCCGTGCCAGTCCCGCCGCGACCTCGCGCAACTCGGAGGCTTCGGCAGCGGGCAGGTGTTGTACCTGTCCGAGCAGGACAGCGATCGGGTCGGAGGCCGTGACCGCGGGACGCAGACTGGTGATCAGGAATCGCTGTCGTACCAGATTCGCGAGCAGGTTCTCGATCGCGGTGGGCGAAGCGGCCGGGAAACCGGCGGAGAGAGCTTCGGCGAGAACTGTCCACAGAACCGGCACCCGCGCGCCGTCCATGGCCATGCGGACCGGCCCGGTCGCGCGTATCCCGACGTGCACGGGGTCACCGTCGTGCGCACTGCTTGCGCGGTGTTCGACCATCAGGCGTCCGTCGCGCTCGAACGCGAGGCTGGAGGCGAGCAGCGTCAACTGGGGCCGGAGCGCACGGTGTTCCTCCAGCCGGTCGACAAGCGCAGCGGTCCACGCCGCGTCCGGTCTGGTGACCGGCCGGTGCGCGGTGCCCGCACGCAGCAGGGGAGTGGCCCTGGTGCGGGCGGCCGCGACGCCGGCGAACAGGCCGAACGGAGTGGCACGTGAGCGGGCGCGCAGCAGATAGCGCAATACCGAAAGCACCGTGCGCCGCACGGCGAGATCCGGCACCGGCTCGCCGACGCATATCTGATGCACCCGTCTCGCCAGGTCCGGGCTGGAGAACTCGACCGCGGTGGCGAAATCCGTTGCCTGCCACATCAGTTGAAGCCATGCCCGCCACGACTCCTGGTGCGCGGACGGGCCGGTCAGGTCCGGCCAGACCACCGGGTGATCGGGACGCCGGACCGCCGCCCGGACAACGGCCGCATCGACATGGCGGTACAAACGGACCCTCCAGCAGCGCAACGGCGTTGTCCCCCATTTTCCAGAACCGCCCGGTGCCGAGGGTGGTTATGAGCCATGGTCATTCCGGCTGCTGCTGCGCCACCCGGTGCCTCAGAGTCTCCGTGAGCCGCTGACCTGGCCGAATGTCGTCCAGGCCGAACGACGACGTATGGGCTGTTGACGCACGTGCGGTCTCGCTAGCGTGGGCGCCATACACGGCAAGCGGCACATTCCCATCACGTCTGCGAAGGGAAGAAAACCATGACTGCTGCAACTCCCGAGAAACTCACCGATGAGGAATTCGGTGAGCTCGAAGAACTCCAAGTGATCGATTCCAGCGAGCTCAAGCTCGGCGCGGCGTACCACACCTACACCTACATCGCGGCGGAGAGCACGGAGGACATCCCCGGCTAGCGCGCCCGGGAGCCGAGGCAACTCTCCGACGGACGAGACCAGTGGGACGAGGAGGTGGGTGGTGCCGTCCAGCCAGTCGGCGGACCGTACCCGCACCGACGTCCTGTTGATCTTCCCGCCGCAGACCGAGGCCCGGTTCTTCCCGTATCTGAGCCTGCCGTATCTGACCGGCCACTTGAGGCGCCGGGGCCGGCGGGTCCACCAGGCCGACCTGAACATCGCCGTGCTCCACGAGTTGCTGCGTCGTCCCGCGCTGCTGGACGACGCGGTCCGCGCCCAGGAGGCGGGCGACGGCGGTACGGCGGTGAGCGCCTGGTATCACCGGGCGATGGCCGACGTATTCGCCGCGCACACAGGCGAGTTGCGTGCTCACGTCCTGCACAAGGAGCCGGCCGGCGAGCTGGGCCCGGACCGCGCGGTCCGGCTCGCCACCCTGGCCCTCGAACTGCTGGTCCGCGACACCTTCCTGGTGCGGACGTGGGAGGATCTCGGCCGGCTCGACGAGGCCGTACGCCGGGCCGCGGACCGGCCGCCCGCAGAGTCGGACGTACCGGTCGTAGCGCTGCACCACCTGGTGACCGGGCTGCTCGGCCGCCATCGCCCCCGAGTGGTCGGCCTGTCCGTGGCGTTCTTCAGCCAGCTCGCACCCGCGCTGCTGATCGCCGCCTGGATCCGGCGGCTCGTGCCGGACATCCGGATCTGTCTGGGCGGTCAGCAGGTGATGCTCCGCCACGACAGCCTCGCCCGGCTGCCCGGAGTCCGGGAAACGGTCGACGCCCTGTGCCCGACCGCCGGGGAGCAGCCGCTCGAACGCTGGCTGGACGCGCTGGACGGAACGGTTCCGATCACCGCCGTACCCGGCATGACCTGGCTGCCACGCTCCGGGGCCGGGCCGCGCACAGGCCCCCCGGTGACCCTGCGCTTCCGTGATCTCGGACCTCCCGACTTCACCGGACTGCCGTTCCGCTCCTATCTCAACGACGCCCTGGAGCTCGCGATCGTCTCGTGCGTCGGCTGCTACTGGGGGCGGTGCGCGTTCTGCTCGTACGGCAACCGGTCGCTCCCGCAAGGGAGTTACCAGCAGGGCACCGCCACCCAGATCGCCGAGGCCGTGGAGGCCGTGGTCCGCGCCACGGGCACCCGGTACGTGTCGGTCGCGGACGAGAACACCAACCTGAGGCTGATCCAGAGGGCGATGCGCGCGGTACGCGAACGCGGCATACGGGTCCGGTTCGGCGTGCGCAGCCGACTGGAACCCGCCCTGACCGAACCGGAGTTCTGCCACGACCTCGCCTCGGTCGGCTGCGCGATGATCTCGGTCGGCTACGAGGGCACCTCCCAGCGCCTGTTGGACCGGGTGGACCGGGGCGTGCGCGCGGCCGACTACCAGCGGATCCTCGACAACCTCGACGCGGCGGGCATCACCGTCCGGTTCACCGTGATGGGCCAGGTCCTGGACGAGACGCCGGACGAGTTCGAGGCGTCCCTGCGCTTCCTCGTCGACAACGAGCGGCGGATCGGCATCGACGCGCTGGAGCTGATGGTCGCGGAGCCCGGCAGCAGACTCGTGGGCAGCCCGGAGGACTACGGGCTCGCCCTCGACACCTCGGACCGCCTCGTCGGCAACCCCGAGCTGAGCTACCTGTCCGGCCGCGTCGGCCACTCCCTGTCCGTCCCCGGCGGCCCGACGCGCACCGAGGCACTGGACCGGCTGGTGCGGATCTTCGACACCGTCAGACCGGGCCGGGCGAAGGCCTCGGCACCCTCGCACCCCGCCCCGAACGGCCATCGCACGCCCACCGTCACGGCCCTGCGCCCGCACACGTGGGTACGCACCGTGCCCGCGTACGCCGACGACCGCACGGCAGACCGCGTCACGCTCGCCGACCTCGTCCGGGAGCGGTTCTACGCACTTCCCATCAACGACGTGGAACAGCGCGCCGACGGTCTGCTCACGGCCCGCACCGACCGTGGCAGCCGACTGCTGGCCCGTCTGGCCGACGCGGCGGCGGGCACCCCTGACCCAGCGCATTCAGCCAACCCGGCCCCCTCAGCCAGGAGTTCGTCATGACGCACCCGCCGCGCACCGCACCCGGCGGCGCCCGAACCCTCGCCGTCACCGAAGTCCCGCGCCGGATGGGCCTGGGCGTCCTGATGGACATGCCGTGGGGCGGCGGACGCCTCGGCAGGCGGGGCATCGGATTCGTGGAGAGCGACGACGGCGGCGGAGACATCACCGACCGGGTCCGCGCCTTCCTGCACCGCCACGGCGGCGACTTCGCCTACTCGGCCCTCGCGTTACAGCCGCGCTCGCGCGCCCGTGTACAAACGGCCGACTACGTGCGCGCGTACGACCGCTTCTTCGAAGCGGTACCCACCGGGACGGCCCGCGCCTTCCACCAGACCGAGCTGAACATGGGCACACCCGAGCGCTACGACCGCCGCCCGGCCGCCGAGTTCACCAACGAACTGGCCGCCCGCTACGGCTTCTCCTGGGTGGTCGAGGACCTGGGCATCTGGAGCCTGCGCGGCATACCGATGCCCTATCCGCTCCCGCCGCCGCTGACCGGGCCGGGCCTGGAGATCGCCACCCGGAACGTGGCGGAGGCGGCCCAGCTGCTCGAACCGCCGCTGCACGTCGAGTTCCCCGGCTTCACCGAGGGCGGCTCGTTCGTCCTCGGGCACATGGACGCCTTCGAGTACTTCGCCCGGCTGGCGGAGGACGCCGACGTGCGGGTGACGCTCGACGTCGGCCACCTGCTCAGCTACCAGTGGCTGAGGGGACGTACCGGAAAGAGCATGTACGACGGGATCGAGGCACTGCCCCTCACCCGTTGCCGCGAACTGCACCTGTCGGGCTGCCAGATCGTGGGCGGCAAGTTCCGCGACCTGCACCACGGCGTCCTGCTGGACGAGCAGTTGGAGCTCACCGCGTATCTGCTGCCGCGCTGCCCGAACCTGCTCGGGGTGTCCTACGAGGACCCGATGTACCGCGAGGACGGGCAGTTGGTCGAGAAGTCCCGGCGGAACTACGCGCGGCTGCGGGACCTGGTCGCCGCCTGGCAGCGCGGGGAGGCGGCGTGACCACGGTGGAGCCGGACGCGTCGCTGGACGGCGAGCAACTGACCGACCTGCTCATGCGGTTGCTGCTGGACGCGGACCTCCGGGCCCGCCTCGCCGAGGAGGGCGCCGAGGCCGTGGCGGCGGATCCCGGCGAGCTGGAGTGCCTGGCCTCCGTCGACCTGGCCGAACTGGACACCACAGCACGGCGGTTGCGCTCCCAGGTCTGGCGGCCCGGCAGCGGCGGCAGCCTCGCGACCACGTTCCCGCGCAGCCTGCGGCTGCTCCAGGACACCGGTGCCACGGAGTCCGACCTCCTCACCGGCTTCCTCGGCTCAGCGCACTTCGCCCGCTTCCGGCTGATCCCGTACACCGCACCCGGGTTGTCGGCGGAGGAGGCGTTCGCGTCCTACCTGCTGGATGGCGCCGATGCAGGTGCGCTGCGCGACACGGTGACCCACGAGCTGATGATCGCCCTGTTCACCGCGCTGACGTGCGAGCAGCCGCTGTCGTTCGTGATCGAGGCGGAGGGAATCGTCCCCACCGACCGAGGCCACGCCGCCGTGCGCGCGTATGCGGCGGCGTCCGTGGCCACTTGGGGGCCCACCACCAGTGGGCGTCCCTCCGAGGAGAACCAGGGCGCGGACGCAGTGCACTACGCGTACTTCACCACGTCCGCCGGGCTGGCTCACGGCGTGGTGTCCGGGCGGGTGGCGGCGGCCTTCGAGGCCGAACCGACTGACCGGCGCGAGACCGCGCGGCGGGCACTGGCCCGCCGCGGACTGTGGTGACAGGGAGAGGAACCGCCTTGCACATCGTGTTGGTGGACATGCCGTGGTCGTCCCTTGACGCACCGTCCCTCGCCCTCGGCATTCTCAAACGCCGCATCCTCGACGTCTTCCCCGACGGCGCCGCGGACGTCGAAGTGGTGCACGCCAACCTCGACTTCGCCGACTGGGTGTCCGCTCGTACGGAATACGGCTTCGAGGAGTACGACTTCTGCGCGACCTCGTACTTCTCCGGGCACAGCGAGTGGATCTTCTCGGCCGCGCTCAACGGTCAACCCCGTTGGCGGGTCGCCGAGTTCACGGAGCACTTCGGCGAGAAGATGCCGGAGCACATGCTGGCCAAGGCGCGCGAACTGCACGAACTCGCGCCGCTGTTCGTCAGGGAGACAGCCGCCAAGATCGCCGCCACGGCACCGGACGTGGTCGGCTTCACCACCACGTTCGCGCAGAACGCGGCGGCCCTCGCGGCGGCCCGGGTGGTCAAGGAACTGTCGCCGAGCACCACCACCGTCTTCGGCGGCGCGAACTGCGACGGCCCGCAGGGCGCCGCGCTGCACCGCAACTTCCCGTACGTCGACTTCGTGGTGCGCGGCGAAGGAGAGATCGCGTTCCCACGGCTGCTCGCCGCGCTCCGCGACGGCGACGCCGCCGACCTGGCCACCATCCCCGGCCTGTGCCGCCGCGACCCGGACGGCCTGTCCGTGGCCCATCCCATGGACGCCGCCCCGCTGCCCCCGGGAGCACTCGTCACCCCCGACTACGGCGACTACTTCGAGCGGCACGCGCGGTCCACCGCGGGCGGCTGGGTGGAGCCGCGACTGGTGGTGGAGGCCTCGCGCGGCTGCTGGTGGGGCGAGAAGCACCACTGCACGTTCTGCGGCCTCAACGGCTCGTTCATGGAGTTCCGCAGCAAGGACCCGCGGCGGTTCGTGGACGAGATCCTCGGCCTCGTCGAGCTCCACCGCGTACTCGACGTGTGGGTCACCGACAACATCCTCGACATGGCCTACCTCAACTCCATGGCCCCGCTCCTCCAGGAGAGCGGGTACGACCTGCGGCTGTGCTACGAGATCAAGTCGAACCTGCGGCGCGACCAGCTGGCGACGCTGTTCGCGGCCGGAGTCAGCTATGTGCAGCCCGGCGTGGAGAGCCTCAGCAGCCGGGTGCTGAAGCTGATGGACAAGGGGGTGAGCGGCTGCCAGAACGTACGGCTGCTGCGGGACGCGGAGACCGTCGGCGTCAACCTCAGCTGGAACTACCTCTACGGCTTCCCGGGGGAGACCGAACAGGACTACGACGAGATCGTCGACCAGCTGCCCGCACTGCACCATCTCGGCCCGCCGGCCAACTCCACCCGCCTGAAGGTCGAGCGGTTCAGCCCCTACTTCGACCGCCCGGAACTGGGCTTCGGCGACCTGCGCCCCGCCTCGCACTACCACCACATCTACGACCTGCCGGAGGCTGAACTCGCCGACCTGGTGTACATCTTCGACTCACCGCACCAGGGCATCGCCGGCCCATGCCTGGACCGCCTGCGCACGGCCGTCGCCGACTGGACGCGGGCGTATCCGCGCAGCCGCCTGACCCACTGCGACCTCGGCACACACATCGTCCTGGTCGACACCCGGCCGGACTTCTCCTGGCGGCTCCTCGACCTCACCGACCCGTTCGAAGTGACGGTGTTCCGGCTGCTCGACACACCGCACAGTCCGGCGGCGCTGCTGCGCAAGGCGGCTGCCCGGTGCGCGGCCGCAGGGGAGTCGGCCGGGGAGGTGACGGACGAGCGCGTCGCCGGACTGCTGGCGCGCTGGCGCGCCCTCGGCCTGGTCTTCGCCGAGGGCGGCCAGTACGTGCAGGTCGCGCCCGCGGTGGCCAACCAGGACCTGCTGCGGCTCGACGGCGCCGGACTGCACGGGGACGGCGCGTCGCTCGTCCCTGCTCTGACGGCCCCGGCCGCAGGAGACACCCGATGAGCCCGGAGCTGACCCTGTGGAGGGACCGCGATCCGGCCGCCATGTGTCTGCCGGACATCTACTACGGCACCCTCGAGCGACCGCCGGACGATCCGGTGGACGCCGTCGCCCAACTCGCCTCCGCCGGCGTCCAGTTCGTCCAGGTGCACGAGCCCGTGGACCTCACCGATCCGGACGGCGTGTCCGCGGTCGCGGTCCTCCTCCTCGTCCGGGAACTCACCAGCCACGGCATCGCGGTGGACTGGACACTGCGCATGCCGGACCCCGCCCACTGGCGCGCGCTGAGCCACCTGCATCCCCCAGCAGCCGTCTTGCGCAGCTCCACGGGACAGGATAACGAAGACCACGTGGTCACCGAGTGGCGCGACTCGTTCCACATCGCGAAGTGCGGCTACCGCCGCGGCCCCGGATTCCTGGAGATCCGCGACCACCGCTGGGGCTCCTTCCGACGCCTGGTCGTCAACGCCCCCCGGAGCACGGCGTTCCAGAGGCTGCTGGACGGCGTCCCCGTGGTCGCGTCGGCGTCGACGGAGCGGGTTCTGGAGCGTCACCTGCGCGAGAACCTGGTCCATCGCGCCGGGCGCTACTTCTGGTGGACGCCGTACCGCCTACGACGCTGGCCGCTCAGCACGACGATCCCGTAGGAACCTCTCGACCCACCGTTCCGTCAACTCGTCGGCCTGACGCCTGATCCCCGGAGCCGGCACGGATGCGGGCGCGCCGACACCGAGGAAGTCCAGGCATGCCAGCAGACCTGCCTCGTAGTCCGCGACCATGTCCTCGTAGACGACGGTCTGCGGGACGACACCGTGCCGTCCGAAGTAGTCCTCCCAGACCGACGCGTCGCGGTCGAGCATCCGCAGATGGCGGCGGATGTCCTCATAGCTGTACCGGGGAGCGGCGCGCGAGCTCCCCTCAGGCAGAAAGGTCCCGTCCAGGATCCAGACACCGGTCTGCTCGGCCATGGTGTACGACACGGCCTGCCGCAAACGGTCCCTGCGTTGGATCCAGATGTACCGGGGTGCCTGGAGGATGTCGTACGGGTCGACCTCCAGGCCGGCGAGGTGCCCCGCGTGGATCCGCAGCCCGAACACGCCGTTGGGGCTGGTCCGGTACGTCATCAACTGCCGTACGTAGCCCGCCGCCAGCTCCTGCGGATCGTCGGAGTCGAATCCCCACCGCTCGAAGTAGTCCAGCACGAAGGCGTCGGCGAAGTAGTCCTCGGCGAACCCGGCCAGCCCGGTGTGCCACAGGGCGCGGGCGAGCATGTTGCTGCCGCACCGGGGGGTCGACGCGAGCACGTAACGGACCGGCGGCAGACCGGTGAAGGGCGGGAAGTCGAACTCCGGACCGTTGGTCCGATAGCGCAGCACCATGCGAACACCTTCGCGCTCGGCACCCGTGGTTGTCACCGGCTCCGTCCCGTTCCCGGCGCGGTGCACACACCGACGACTCCCACGGAGGGGGCGTCCGCATCACACCTGCGGTGGACCACGCGGCCGCCCTCATGGAGCTGGAAGCCGGCTCGGCGGCACGCGTCCACGACGGCCAGGACCCGACCGAGCTGATCACCTGGTTCATGGCGCTCGGCAGACCGGTCAAGGCGGGCGTGCCGGGACCGGATTTCAGCAACCCGGCTTCGATCAGCAGCTGCCGCGTCACCTGCAACAGGCGGCCGTCGACTCGACGACAGTGCCGCCCACGTCTTCACCGCGGGCCCCGCGGCCGGCGACGCCATGCGCAACCGCTGCACGGGGCGTCCGGCCGTTCCCGGGGGAGAGGGGAAGCTCTGCGCGGAGTCCCTCGTACTGGTTGCGCGGGGCTCGGCGGTGGTTGGGGCCGCCCCACGGTCGAATTGCCGCGGCGAAAGCATCGGCGGTGCTGAGGCGATTCAGGGCCGGTGGATGTCGAGATCGCTGTGACCGCTCCGTCCCTGGGGCAGATGGCGACGACTTCCCCTTCCCCGGAGGACGATTGTGCGAGCGAGTGAGATCACCGAGATTCTGGACCGGCCGATCAGCCGGGAACTGCTGGCACGTGACGTGGCCCGGCTGGCGTACACGGCCAAGGACGGCACACCCCGGAACATTCCGATCGCGTTCACCTGGAACGGCTCGGAGATCGTCATGTGTACGACGAAGAACGCCCCGAAGCTCCCGGCTCTGCGGGAGAACCCCATGGTCGCGCTGACGATCGACACCGAGGTGCACCCGCCCAGGATCCTGCTGATCCGCGGTCGGGCGGAGCTGGATGTCGTGGACGGCATCCCGGAGGAGTACCTGCGGATGAACGGCTCCTACGAGATGACGCCCGAGCAGCGGGTCGAATGGGAGGCCGAGATCCGCTCGCTCTACGACGGCATGGTCCGGATCGTGGTGACGCCGACGTGGGTGAAGCTGATCGACTTCGAGACGACCCTGCCGAGCGCGGTCGAGGAACTGATCAGGCAACGGGCCGAGCGCGAGCACGCCTGATCATCGCGTGCGGCACCGCGCGTGGATCAGCGGGCGATCGAGATCGCGAAGGGCGCGAATCCGCTGGACCGGATCACGTGCGGTACGAAGAGGATCGCGGACTCGACAGCCCGGGAGGTCTCGATCCCGCCGAGGTCCGTGATCCACTCCTGCTGCCAGCCGAGGTCAAGGAGAAGCCCGCGCACGATCTGCTTGGCCTCCGGGTCGGTGCCGGAGAGAAAAGCGGTGGGCGTCTGAGCGAGTGCGGCGGGCGCGGTCATCACCGAGTGAAGCATCGTGTTGAGCGTCTTGACGACGGACGTCTCGGGCAGTGCCTCCTGGAGCTGCTCCGCGAGACTCGAGCCGGGGTAGAGCAGGTCGGCGGGCAGTCCGTCCGGTCCGTCGACGGTGGCGTTGGAGACGTCCACGAGGATCTTGCCCCGCAGCTCCGCGCGCAGTGCGGCGAGTCTCTCCAGCGAGCCGGCGCCCGGTGTGGCGTTGATGACGATGCGCGCTGTTCGTACGGCGTCCGCGACGGCGCCCGGCGAACGGGTCGCCACGGTCACCTCGTGCCCGGCCCGGCTGAGGGCGGTGGCCAGGCTGCCGCCGACGCGGCCGCCGCCAAGAACGGTGATGTCACTCATGCTGAACTGGTCCTCCTGGTCATTCTGTTTCTCGAAAGCGCTCAGCGCTCAGCGCTCAGCGCTCAGTGCTCAGCGCTCAACGGGAGAGCGCGGCGACCGCATCGGCGTGCACGTCGGGTGTGGCGGCCAGGAAACTCTCGCTCTCCGGAGTCCAAGGGCGGCCCTCGACGTCGGAGATCCGTCCGCCGGCCTCGGTGACGAGCAGAGCCCCCGGAAGCAGGTCCGCGCGGGCTCCGGCGAACTGCCAGAAGGCCTCGATCCGGCCGGCGGCCACGTTCAGCAGGTGCAGGGTGGCGGGCACGGATGTCCGCACCACGAGCGCCGCAACGAGCATCTCGGTGATCGACGCGCCGACGCGCCGCACGACCTTCTCGTCCTCGTCCGGCCTGGCCTGGCTCGTGGCCACGATGCTCAGACCGAGTTCCGGGGTCCGGGACACGCGCAGCGGCCGGCCGTCGAGGTGAGCGCCGGCGCCCGCGAGCGCGGTGTACGTCTCGCCGGTCATCGGCAGGTGGACCACGGTGAGCACCGGCCGGTTGTCGCGTACGAGGGTCGCGGTCACCGCCCACTCCGGCAGGCCGTGCAGGTGGTTGACGTTGCCTTCGGCCGGGTCCACCACCCACCATTCGCCTGCCGGGAGGGCGCCGCCCGCCAACTCCTCCTCCACCCAGCGGGCGTCCGGACGCAGGGCGGTGAGACGCGGGCGCAGGACGTCGAGGACCGAGTCGTCGTTGGCGGCGAGCGCACGCATCAGCTCGTCGCGGGTCCGGTAGGGGACCACGTCCCCGAAGCGGTCCCGCAGAGCCGCACTCGCCGTGCGTACGGCGAGCTCGGTCTGTGCGAGCAGGCCGGCGTCGGAGGTGACGGCGGAGTCGGCGGCTGTGGCATCGCCGGTGTTCCGCATCGATTCGGGCATGGCGGTACTCCCATCTGAGCAAGGGGATTGAGGTCGACCGGGCGAGAACCTGGTTCGTCCGCGCCCGCAGTTCGACGGTAGGAGAGGCCATGATTAACATCAAGTGCATGTAAAGCACGCCTAGGATGACTCCCATGCAATTGGATCTGAATCTGCTCGCCGCGCTAGACGCTCTCCTGGAGGAGGGCAGCGTGGCCGGCGCCGCCGACCGCCTGCACGTCACCGCCCCCGCGATGAGCCGCAGCCTCGGCCGGATCCGGCGTACGACGGGGGATCAGATCCTGGTGCGCACCGGACGCACGATGACCCCGACGCCGTACGCGATCGCCGTCCGGGAACAGGTGCACGACCTGCTCCAGCAGGTCCAGGGCGTGCTGGCGCCGAGCCGTGAACTCGACCTCGCGACACTCGAACGCACCTTCACGCTCCGCTGGCACGACGCGCTTGTCGCCCTCAGCGGGCCCGCGCTTCTGGCCGCCGTGCGCGAGCAGGCGCCCGGCGTGCGGTTGCGCTTCATCGCGGAATCGAGCATCGACACACCTGAGCTGCGCCGCGGTGAGGTCGACCTCGCCGCGAACGCCGACCGCCCGACCGCACCCGAGATCCACGCCGATCGGGTGGCCGAGACCCAGCAGGTCGTCGTCGTGCGGCGGGGGCATCCGCTCACCCGCGTCAAGACCGTCACCGCCGCGCGGTACGCCGCGGCGGAGCACGTCAGCGTCTCGCGGCGCGGCAGGCTCGGAAACATCCTCGACGACGCCCTCGCGCGCCTCGATCTCACGCGACGTGTGGTGGTCACCGCGCCTACGGAAAGCGCCGCGTTCGAATTCGCGCGGGCATCCGATCTCGTCATCACCGCCCCCGAATCCACGGCGCGTTCGGCCGCCACGGATCTCGGCATGGTCCTGCTCCCTCTCCCGCTCGACCTTCCACCGGCCCCGGTGTACCTGTCGTGGCATCAGCGTTACGACACCGAACCCGCGCACATGTGGCTACGAGATCTGGCGCGGACCGCGCTGACCGATGCGGTGGGCGGAGAGGGGCCGACGGCACGGTGACACCCCTGTACACATGAGCCGGCCGCCGTTGAGCCGGGCGATCAAGCAGCTGGAGACCGAGGTCGGCGCTCTGCTGTTCCACCGCTCGCCGGTCGGCGTCGCGACCCTCACCGTCGGCATCCTGGGCGACGGCACTGATCGGGCAGCGAGCAGGCCGGCGGCCGCTTGTCGTCGAAGCCGTCCCGGCAGCGACATCCGTATCCGGGATACGGACCTGACCGACCCGACCTGCGGCCTGCGCGCCGGACCGGTCGACGTCGCCCTGACGCGGGCGCCGTTCGACGAAACCGCCCTGACCGTGCGGGAGTTGCGTACCGATCCGGTGGGTGTGGTCCTGCGCGCCGATGATCCGCCCGCCCGCCGAGGCCGGCTGCGGCTGGCTGACCTCGCCTATCGTCGCTGGTTCCAGCTCCCGCATTGAACCGACCCGGCGCGGCAGTCGTACTGGAGCGGCGGCGAGCCGCGCGAGGACCCGGTGGTCCCGCCGACCGACATGGCGCCCAGCCGGGTGGTCGCGGTGTGGAACGAGGCCGACACCAACCCGTTGATCCGATCGTTCATCGAGATCGCGACAGCCCGGAGCGGGCATGGCCAGTGGATGGGACGAAAACTACTGGCCAACCAGAGATGAACTATTTAAAGCCATCAGATGTACAACCCTTCACTTCCTCCCCGTGTCGAACCGGCGTGCAACGGCGCCGCCGTCGCGGGAGGTCCTGTGGGGGGATTTCATGTCCAAGATGGTCCGTTGGCTGTGTGCTGTCCTGCGCGTGCCGGGGAAGGCCGACCTGCTGCTGGTGTTCCTCTTCGCCGCAAGCTTTGCCGCGTTGCCTGTCTTCGCGCTGCTGCCGTCCCTGTGGGGCTTTGCCGCCGCGTCAGCCGTCAGCTACGTCGTGGACGAGGCCTTGCACGTCCGGGCACCCCGGTTTGTCCGCAGGCTCGCGGCACTGGAGGTCGACCGCACCTTGCGGTTCGCCTTCAGAACGCTGATGCTGCTCGCCCTGGCCGAGCACACGGAGGCCCCGGATCGGGTGCTGGTCGCCGGACTCGCCGTCTTCGGCGCCCATTTCGCGCTGGTGATGCTGTACTCGGCGGTGCACCACGCGATCAGTCGGCGGCGGGTGCTGCCGGTGGCCGTGCGCAACCTCGACATGAGCGGGTCCGGCATCCAGAAGCAGCCGGCCGCCTATCTCTTCCGGCGTTTCCTGCGCAAGGTGCTGCACCTGGACCTGCCTGCCCACGTGGGGCTGCTGGTGGCGCTCGCGGCCGGGACCTGGGTTCCGGCGGTCATCGGCTACACGCTGACGGCCGGGTCGGCAGTGGCAGCCGTCGTGGCCCTGCTGATGGAGTTCCGCCGGGCCCGCCGGATGCCGGGAAGGGGCGAGGTGATCGCCGAGGTCAACCGGCAACTGGCGGGCTACCGGCCCGAGGTGGCCCTGTACTTCAGCTTCGCGTCTGTGTCCCGGGACTTCATGTACCAGGTCAACATGTGGATCGACACGCTGGAGCAGCTCGACCGACGCCCGCTGATCATCCTGCGTGAGCAGGCCTCGTTCCGGTACCTGAGCCGCACACGGCTCCCGGTCGTGTGCGTGCCCAAAGCCGATGACCTGGCCGAGCTGGAACTGCCGGACGTCCGGGTCGTCCTGTACCCGGGCAACGCCGGCAAGAACGTGCACATGTTGCGCGTCGCCGAGGCCAAGCACGTCTTCATCGGGCACGGCGACAGCGACAAGCTCGCCAGCAGCAACCGTGTCAGCAAGGTGTACGACGAGATCTGGGTGGCCGGACGGGCCGGGCGGGACCGTTACCAGCGGGTGCGGCACGCCATCAGCGACGAGGCGATCGTCGAAGTGGGACGTCCGCAACTGTCCTCGATACGGCTGCACGCCGACCACAGGCCGGGCCCGCTGCCCGTCGTGCTGTACGCCCCCACCTGGGAGGGCTGGAGCGACGACGACTGCCACACCTCCCTCATCCCGATGGGCGTGCCTCTGGTCGAGAAGCTCCTCGCGCAGAACGTACGGATCATCTACAAGCCGCACCCGCTCACGGGCCGCCGCTCTCCCGAGGCCGCCGCCGCGGACCGGGCCGTCCGCCAGCTGCTGAGCAACGACAACGAGCGCCGCGAGAGACCGGAGGCGCAGGCCGTCCTCGCCGCTGGGCCGCGGCTGCGGGACATCCGCGCCCGGATCGACGAGCTGGCCGGAAGGCACAGCGGCGACTACACGCAGCAGACCCGCGACGCGCGAGTTCCCGACCGCGGCGACACCGCCGAGTGGCACACCCTGTACGCCGAGTGGCACCGGCTCTTCTGGGAGAGCCACGGACCGGTCCGGCATCATGTGATCTCCGGTCAGTTGCCCACGCTGTACGAATGCTTCAACCAGGCGGACCTTCTCATCAGCGATGTCTCCTCGGTGGTCGCCGACTTCGTCGCCAGCCTCAAGCCGTACGTTCTGACCAACGCCCAGAATCTGCCCGACGAGGACTTCCGCGCCGCCTACACCACCGCCGGCGGTGCCTATCTCCTTGACCGCGACTGCGCCCGGCTGCCAGAGATCCTTCGCTCGGTCCGCGAGCCGCGCCACGATCCGATGGCGGTGCACCGTGGTGAGTTCAAGGAGTACGTGCTGGGCGCGGACGTCCCGACCTCCATGGAACGCTTCAACACGGCCGTCAACGCCCTGGCCGACAGGGCCGTTGAGGAACGGGGCGAGCACCGGGAGGACGGACACCATGACACGGTCGGGGTTCTGGCTTAGTCGCACGACGCCCGGTTCGTGATCACGCGAGGCCGAGGAGGGCCGGCCGGGGTAGCGGATCACGGGAGTCGAAGGCGGATGTCGGCCGCGATTGGACAGCCGGTGGAACAGCCGTGTGTGGCCCTCCATCAATGGACTCCTGCGGCTCCTGAAGCGATGGATGGTGGGCCGTAAGCGCACGCAGCAGCCGATCGGGGCAAGGGCGTCGATGAGCGGCTGCGTCGGTCGCGTGCGGGAGAGGACGGGGGGCTCCGCGGAAGCCGTTGAGATGGTCCGCTGCCGTGGTCGTTCTCTCCCCCCCGCCCGGCAAGCAGCTCCTGATCGACCACGCGGCCTGGTTGTCGGCAGCGGTGAAGTCGACAACGGACATGCGGACACTGGTTCGAGATACGGGGCAACCGGGACCGTCCCTCATGGGTCTAGCCACCGATGACACACCATCAGGTTTCGTCGTACACGGGGAGGCGGCGAACCCATTGTCCCAAGGGGGGACTTCATGCGCATGCGCCCGGCTGTCGCCGTCACTTTTCTGACGGTCGCTCTTTCCGCGTCGGTACTTCCGGCCACCGCCCACGCGGCGGACAGGGCCGCTGCCGACGGCACCACGTTCTCGAACGTCGCGGTCAACGGTGGCAAGGACATCGTGCTCGGCCTGACCACCAGAAAGACCGTCACGATCACGTGGACGGCCCGGGACCCGGAGGGCGTGGCCGCGTCCTGGGCCTACCTGTGGCACGGTCCCAACACCGACGACGCCGACGGCATCCTGCCGCTGTACCCACCGGAGGGAACGTGCGTGGTGTCGTCGGCCGACCCGGCCACCACCGTCTGCAAGGTGAGCTTCGCCGTGGACGCCCGGCGGGACTTCGACCACAACGGCCTCGCCGGTACCTGGAAGGTGCTCGCCGGGGCACAGGACACCACCGACGACTGGACGGAGACCGACGTCGCCGGAACGGTCGACGTCAAGCGGTATGCCACGGTGACCGTCAACGCCTCACCCGAACCCGTGAAGAAGGGCAGGACGATCACGGTCACCGGAAAGCTGACCCGCGCGAACTGGGAGAGCGGCAACTACACCGGTTACCAGGGCCGACCGGCCCAGTTGCAGTTCCGTAAGAAGGGCAGCTCGGTCTACACCGCGCTGAAAACCGTCACCAGCGGCGTCGGCGGCAAACTGAAGACCACCGTCAAGGCCAAGACCGACGGCTACTTCCGCTACGTCTTCACCGGTACTCCCACCACCGGCCCCGCCACGGCGACAGGCGACTTCGTCGACGTCAGGTGACGAACCGCGCCCGCCCTCCCCAGTCGGCGCGGCCACACGGGGCCGCGTCGAGGCCGTGGCGTTCGGGCCGTGCACCGTTCGGACCAGGGAACTCGGCCACCACGCCCGGGGTTCGATGTCGATCACGAGGGCGGGCGGCGGTCTCCTTGGCGGCGGGTGCTTTCGGGGCGGCCCGCAATGCCTCGGGCTCGGCCACCGCAGGGTCCCCAACTCGTGCGGGTCGAGCCGGGGCTCGGCCCGCACAAGCTGCTGTGCGGGGGCACAGGTGGCCTCGTGGGCTCAGCCCGCGTAGGTCGCGAAGAGTTTGGAGAACTGGTACGGGGTCTGCGGGATGTTCGTGCACTGGCTCAGGGCGCCGGTGCAGGCGTTCCCGTCGCGGGTGACGTCCCAGAAGCCCAGTTCGCCGAGGTGGTTCTGCTTGGCGAAGGTGAGGACCTGCTGTGCGTCGGCGACGGTGAACACCTCGCTGGCGGTGTCGTTCTGACCGAGCATCGGAGTGAGGCCCACCATGGCCCAGGTCTGGGCGGTGGTGAGGGTCGGCCATACCGAGGCGATCTGGGCGCGGGTCGAGGTCGCGGCCTGGATGGCGTAGGTGCCCATCTTCCCGGAGGGGTTGGGCGCGGCGCTGTCGCCGTAGTCCATGGCCATCAGGTTGACGGTGTCGACGTTCAGGTTGTGCGACTTGGCGGAGTTGAGGATGTAGACGCCGTCCGCGGTCAGGCCGCTGGGCAGGACCGGGAGAGTGAGCGTGACCTTGAGGTCGCGGCCCTTGGCGCGCTGCGCGGCCTGGACGGCGGCGACGGCCGTCGAGCGCCGGTCGATCGAGGCGTGGTCGACCGCCGCGGCGCCCTCGATGTCGAAGTCCACGCGGTCCAGGGCGTAGGCGTCCACGACCTTCTGGTACTGCGCCTGGAGCGCGGTCGTGCTGGTGCAGGCGAGGGCGAGTTCGGTGCCCGACGCGCCGCCGAAGGACGGCCGGACGTCACCGCCCATCGCGCGCAGCGAGTCGAAGTCCGCCCGGTCCCAGGCCGCGCCCGGGTCGAAGGAGTTGAACCAGCTCGCGTTGCAGCCGGTCGACCCGGCGGTGATGAACCCGAGCGAGAACTGACGCAGCCCGGTGTTCGTGGCGATCTGCGTGAGGTTCGGCGTCGGGTAGGCACCGAGGTCGATGAAGGGGGCCGCCACGCCGGGCGTGGTGCCGCTGCCCGCGGTCGCGGTGAGCGTCGCGGAGTGCGCCGACTGGTTGTTGGAGTCGTCGAGCGCGGTCACCGAGAAGCTGTGACTGCTGCCGGGGAGCAGGCCGATCACCTTGAACGTGGTGCCGGTGCCGGAGGTGGTGGCGATGACGTCGCTGCCCTCGTAGACCCGGTAGCCGACCACGCCGACGTTGTCGGTCGAGGCGTTCCAGCCCAGCGTGACGCTGCCGGGGCCGGTGGCCCGGACGGCGAGTCCGGCGGGCGTCGAGGGCGCGACGGTGTCGGCGGGGACGCCGGCGCAGGGGCCGTTGTTGATCAGGCAGGCGCTCGGCGGGACGACCGAGCCGGTGTAGCTGAAGTCCATGCCGACGACGGGCGCGGAGTCACCGGGGGCGAGCGGGGCCTCCCAGGTGGGGGAGGTGATGGTGTACTGCGTCCCGCTGTGGGTGACCGTGCCGTTCCACGAACTGGTGACGGCCTCGGTCGCGGGCAGGGTGAAGGTGATGGTCCACGAAGTGACCGTGTGGGTGGACTTGTTGGTGACCGTGTAGCCGCCCTCGAAGCCGGCACCCCAGGTGGAGGTGATGCCGAAGGAGGCGATCAGACCGGTGTTGTCGGCCGCGTGGGCGGCCGGGATGGTGATCATGGCCGTGCCGCCGACCATCAGGGCGGCGGTCAGTGCGGCGAGCGGCGACGCACGTCTCATGCGGATGCTCCTCCGTGGGGCGAGGCCGCGCACGGCGTCGCGCCGGTACGCGGATTGCGGTGCCCTGAACGCCCGTTGCACGGCGGAGAGGCGCGGGTGGGGAAGAGCCGTGCGACGTGATCAGGGCAGGGTGAGGCAGGGGAAGACCGTCGAACGGCGGGTCGTGAAGTTAACCGGAAACTTTCCTTACATCTGCCTGCGGTACGAAGCGTGGCTGGCTGCGTCGGCCGGCGTCAAGAGATCTGGGAAAGATTCGTCTAGACCAATTCCGGTCTCGGGGGTGTGAGTTGCCGCCGGAGGAGGCGACCCAGGGAAGCGCGTCGAGGCGATCGATGTCCTGCGAGACCGAATTGCGCGCCACCCGGCCGGTGTTGCCGAACTTCCGAAACGCGATCTGGGTGTCGCGCTCGTCGTCCGCGACGGTTCGGGCCTTCACCGTCGGGTGGATCGGCGCCTTCTCGATCCTCCGGCACCGGGTCCCCATGGTGATCGAGCCGGAAGACCGGGACGTAGACCTGCCTGACCTGGCCGACAAAAGGAACGCCGAGTCGACGCCGGCCCGCGGGAGGGGGAGTCCGTGCCCCCTCCCGCGGATGGTCACCGTAGTCCGCCGTACGCGGCCATGATGATCTCCATGCCGCGGTTGTCCTCCTGCTGTTCCCGGTCGATCATCTGGTTCATCACGTAGGCCACCGTCATACGTGATTCAGGGTCGCTCGCGACCAGCGAGCCGCCCCATCCGCCCCAACCGAAGGTGTTGCCGAACTTGCCGAAGCCCACGGTCCAGGACATCGGCGTGCGCAGCACTCGGTCCTCACCGTGGAACACCTCATGCCACGCGGGCTCGCAGCCCTGAGGGGACAGCAGCCGCACGCCACCCGCGGAACCCCGGTTCGCCAGGACCGACTGGACGAGGGCGACGGACCGAGCGTTGCCGAAGCCGTTCACCGCGGGGATCTGCGCACGGCGCCAGGCCACAGAGTTGGCATCCCTGACCCGGACCGCGGCACCGGTGTACTCCCGACGGGTACCGTCCGGTCCGAGCGGTGCGCCGGCGGCGAACTCGTCGGTCAGTGACGGCGGCGGGATGAGCGGTGCGACGCGGTGGTCGTCGTCGGCGGACAGCCCGATGTGGAAGTCCGCGCCCAGTGGCTTTGCCACTTCCGCGGCGAAGAAATCGCCGAGGCTACGGCCGGTGACGCGGCGGACGATCTCACCGATCAGGAACCCGAAGGTGAGCGCGTGGTACCCGGCGGCCGTGCCCGGTTCCCATTCGGGGGCCTGCGCGGCCAGCCCTGCCGTCACGCTCTGCCAGTCGTAGAGGTCCTCGACCGCCGTCAGCCCGGACAGATCCGGCAGCCCCGCGGTGTGCGACAGCACGTGACGCACCAGCAGACGCTCCTTGCCCGCCACGGCGAACTCGGGCCAGTAGGCGGCCACCGGCGCGGACAGATCGAGCCGTCCCTGATCGGCAAGGACAAGCGCGCACAAGGCGGTCATGTTCTTTGTCGTCGAGTTCACGCCCGTGAGGGTGTCGCGCTCCCAGGCGACCGTGCGGTCCGCGTCGGCGTACCCGCCCCAGAGGTCGACCACCGGCTCGCCGTCGAGGTGGACGGCGACCGAGGCACCCACATCGTCCTTGCCGAGCGAAGCCGCGAGGGCCTCCTCTACGGCGGCGAACCGCGGCTCGCACATCCCCTTAACATCAGTCATGTACGCAAGCCTCAGCCAACGCCGAGGCCACCCGCCCGACAATTCCCGCACGGCTTCTGTCGGGCCGAGCGCGACGAAATCACCTACACCTGAAGACGGCCCGGCCGGCCGTATCGGCAGCCGGTCTCGCGGGCTCGGGAACCCCTCGAACGGCAGATGTGTCGCCACAGCGCACCCGGCCGCAGGAGCTGCCACAGCCGAGTGCTCGTTCCCACGGGGAGACTCAAGGAAGAGGGACGGAGACACGTGCTGGAGCGCCTGAATCAGGCACTGGACCACCTGGAGGCCTGCCTCGACCAGGAGGTCGACGTGGCCGAGGCGGCCCGGATCGCCGCGGTGTCGGAGTACCACTTCCGGCGGCTGTTCTCCGCCCTTGCCGGGATGCCGCTCCCGGTCTACGTGCGGCGCCGGAGGATGACGCTCGCGGCGGCCGAGGTGCTGGCCGGGGAACGCACGCTGCTCGATGTCGCGGTGCGGTACGGCTACGGCTCGGGCGAGGCCTTCGCCCGGGCGTTCCGGTCGGTGCACGGCATCGGTCCGGGCGAGGCCCGGCGCACGGGCGCACTGCTCACGGCACAGCCGCGCATGTCCTTCCGCGTCGTCGTCGAAGGGAGTACGACGATGCGGTACCGGATCGTGGAGAAGGAGGCGTTCCGGATCGTCGGCAGGAAGGCCCGGGTCCCGCTGGTGCACGAGGGGGCCAACGCGGTCGCCACGGCGCACATGGAAAGCCTGGACGAGCGGGCGATCGTACGGATGAAGGAGCTGGCCGACCGGGAACCGGAGGGGATCCTGTCGGCAGCGGTGTACCTGACCGACAGTCGGGAGGAGGGCGCCGAGGCGGACTACTGGATCGGCGTGGCCACAGGCCCGGAGACGACCGTCGAGGAACTCGGCGCCCTCGACGTGCCGGCCGGGACCTGGGCGGTCTTCGACAACGACGGGCCCTATCCGAGCGCGCTCCAGGAACTGTGGCGGGACGTGTTCACGCAGTGGTTCCCCTCGAACCCGTACACAAGCCGGCCAGGTCCGGAACTCCTGCGGACGCAGCCGGTGGAGATCGGTGAAGAGACCCACTCCCAGCTGTGGATCCCGATCGAGCGGAGCAGCGGGAACACGCCCGCGTGAACACCGGTCCGCCGACCGGCGGGGATGCTCCAGCTAGTCAGCGCCGCGTCCTGACCTTGACCTCGCGGCCGGGCGAGCGGCCGACCCGGAGCGATCGCGGGCCCGTCCCCGCCTGCGACGGCAGTCCGACGGGCCGACTGTGACGCAGGCCATGCTTCCCGTCATCCGATCTTGGAATGCGCGAGTGCATGCCGCGGCTATAGCGCTCGTAGACTTTCCCTGCCCTTAGGGGCGCATCGGGCAACGGTGGCCGACGCGACAGGCTACAGAAACAGGGCGAACGGGACGCATCGCGGTCCTGCCCATTTCCCCCGCATCCGCACGCAAACCGCCGCCCGTGAAAGGTACTCGCGCTCCATGCCACTGGCCCTGCTGGCCCTTGCCCTCGTCGCGTTCGGTATCGGTACGACCGAGTTCGCCACGATGGGACTGCTGCCCCAGATCGCCGACGGTGTCGGCGTGTCCGTGCCGCACGCCGGCAACCTCGTCTCCGCCTACGCGCTCGGTGTCGTCGTCGGGGCACCCCTCCTGACCGGCATCGGCGCGCGCATCGCTCACAAACGGCTCCTGCTCCTGCTGTCCGCCCTGTTCGTGGTCGGCAACGTCGCCTCCGCTCTCGCCCCGAACTTCGGCCTGCTGTTCGCCGCACGGTTCCTGGCGGGCCTGCCCCACGGAGCCCTGTTCGGTGTGGGCGCTGTCGTGGCCTCCCGGCTGGTCGCTCCCGAACGAGCCGGGCGGGCCGTGTCGAGGATGTTCCTCGGACTCACCATCGCCAACATCGTCGGTGTCCCGGCCGGCACCGCCCTGGGGCAGCATCTCGGCTGGCGCTACGCCTACTGCGCCGTCGCCGTCATCGGCCTTGTCGCGCTGGCCGCGTTGGCTGCGTTCGTTCCTCACCAGCCTCGCGGTAATCAGGCCGGCATCCGGCATGAGCTGCGGGCGATGGGTAATCGGCAGGTCGTTCTGGGTCTGGCCACCGCCGTCGTGGGATTCGGTGGGTTCTTCGCTGTCTACAGTTACCTGGTGCCGATCCTGACCCACTTGACCGGTCTCTCCGATTCCTCGACGACGTGGGTTCTCGCGCTCTACGGCATCGGAATGACGCTGGGCACGCTGATCGCGGGTCCGCTCACCGACCGGGCCCTGCGCCCGACGTTGTACGGGGGCCTCTTCCTGCTCGGTGCGACGCTCGTGGCGTTCTACTTCACCGTCCACAGCACCGTCCCCGCCCTGGTGACCCTCGCCTTCATGGGCGCGATGGGCGCTCTGGTCACCACCCCGGTGCAGATGCTGCTCATGGCCAAGGCGAAGAACGCCCCGACGATGGCCGCGGCCTCCAACCATTCCGCCTTCAACCTGGCCAACGCCGGTGGCGCGTGGCTCGGCGGCCTGGCCATCTCCGCCGGCTGGGGCTGGGCCTCGCCGGCCCTGGTCGGCGCGACGCTCGCCGCGGCCGGCCTCGGCCTCGCACTCCTCGCGGGCTTCACGGACCGCGATACCGGCAGCTCTGCACTGATCACTTCCTCATCGGCCCAGACCCCGTCAGAACTCCCGTCGACGACGTCTCAAACGTGGACGAGTAGCGACGCCTGAAATTGATCACCCTTCGCAGGCCCGGTTCGACAAGCCGGGCCTGCGAAGGGTGATCAGCGTCGAGGACTGGGCGGAGGGCCGCCGGCTTCACCGGACTGGGCGTGGTCTGGCGCGTGGGCGAAGCTGGTGTCTTTGTGGGGCTGGTGTGGGCCTTCCTCGGGCTTCTGATCCGTGGATTCGAGGAGGCGGCGGAGACGTCGGATCTCGGCGATCAGGCGGGGAACGTCCTGGCGGGCATTGGCGACGAAGTGGGCGTTCTCGTCCCAGCGCTCGTCCGCGACGTCGACGTACCGTGGCTGCTGGACCAGGGTGGCGGCCACGATGTGGCGGTGGTCGAAGTCTGGCCAGCGTTCACCGGTCCCGGTGTCGGGGACAGTGCTGATGGCGACGAGGCTCATGGCGAAGTCGTCGTCGAGTTGGCGCACGTGCCAGGGGCCGGGAGTCGCGGCCCCGGCAAGTTCCTCGATCTCGGATAGTTCCTCGTCGGTCATCGGATCGGGTGTGTCCATCAGGCTGCCCGCTCGTCGCGCTCAACGAGGCGACCGTGTTCACAACGGGCTCCGGCGCGGACAAGGGCAACGAGGTGGGGCGCGTTCACGGCTCGCCGACGGGCCCGGGCGGATTCGATGACTTTGAAGAGCACGGCAAGTTCTGGGGCGCGGCTGCCGGCGTCCTTGGTGACCTTGGTCCGAAGCCGCACGGTGGCGAAGGGCGACTCGATCGGGTTCGTGGTCCGCAGGTGGATCCAGTGCTCGGTGGGGAAGGCGAAGAACGCGGGCAGCTCGTCCTCGTCGTCCGTGGTCCGTTTCACGACCTTGAGGTACTTCGCCTGGTAGGACGGTGAGAAGTCGAGAACGGCTCTGGTCGCGTGGTCCTTGTCCTCGGCGTGGTGGATCTCCTGGATCGCCCGCTTGGCCGCGGGCTGTACCGACTTCGGCAGCGCGTCCGAAACGTTGGCCGTCTTGTGGACCCGGCATCTTTGATGGCGGGTGTCGGGGATGACCTCGCTCAGCGCGTCCCAGAAGTCGAGCGGGCCGTTGCCGACGGCCAGGACCGGGGCCCGCTTGCCCCGGCGGGCGCAGCCGCGCAGCAGTCCCGCCCATGCCTCGGACGACTCGCGGTATCCGTCCGGCACCGCGATCACCTCTTTCGTGCCGTCCGCCCGCACCCCCATCAACACCAAGACCGCGGCCTTCGCCTCCTCCAGCCGTATCCGCAGGTGAACGCCGTCTGCCCAGACATACACGTAGTCCGTGGTGGACAGTTCACGGTCCTGGAAGGCCGTGTGGTCGGCCTGCCACCGGGCGGTCAGCCGCGTTACCGCGGCAGGCGAGAGGCCGGCCGAGGAGCCGAGGAACTGCTCCAGCGCGGGCACGAAGTCACCTGATGACAACCCGTGCAGGTAGATCAGCGGCAGCACTTCCGCGACCTTCGGGGACTTCCTGGCCGAGGGCGGAAGGATCGCCGAGGAGAACCGCTTGCGCTCCCCGGTCACCTCTTCAACCCGCTTGTCATTCAGGCGCGTTGAGGCCCGCACCTCGACCGACCCGGCGGCCGTGGCGACCGACATGGTCCGGTGGTAGCCATTACGGACAACCGGGCGGCGCCCACTGCCAACCAGCTCACTGGTCAACTCGGCTATGTAGCTGCTGACTTCTGTGCGCACGGGCGTGCCTTTCCGACCGACGTGCCAACGTCGGCCTACTCGATGACCATCACAGGATCATTCGGGAAGGTACGCCCTTCGCGTTGCCTCCCCGACACCGATCCACAGGTCTTGAGCATTGCTCCAGCCGACGATCCGCTGGAGAGTCGAGCAGACCAACGGGATCTTGATGCAGCACCGCAGGCTGGTCAGCGACTACGAACGCCGCAGAGGCGACCCACGGCAGACCCTCGGTGCCCGCTTTCACGTCTGGAGGTCCGCGGGCGGCAGATCGCAGTGGAAGCGGAGACCGCTCACGAGCAGATCGCGCAGCTGACCCCGCTACCGGACGGATTCGCCCGAGCCGCCGAGCACATCACGATCACCCGCAAGACGCTCCCAGATCATGGCCGCGTTCGCCGAAGCCGTCGGTCCACTACGGGCGAGGAACGTGTGCGAGGCGATGGACCTGAACCTCGTGCCGAACAACATCAACAACGTTCGTTTCAAACTGAAGTGCCTGAGCGGGCGCGGAATCCTCGATGAGACCGACCAGGGACTGTTCACCAGGCCGCGACCGTAAGCGCCCGGCAAACCCACCACCGGCCCACTCACGTCGTTCTGTCAGCCTGCCGAGGAAATCCGTTGCGAGTGACCGGCATCGGATGTCTGATTGATCGGCCACCGATCACGGGACGGACCATGACGACGTCGCTGCCCACCCCCTCGTTGCACACCGCTCGGCTTCGACTGCGTGCCTTCGAAGACGCGGATGCCAACGACCTCTTCACACTGCACAGCAGCGCCTACGTACTGCGCTACTGGGACGCGCCACCGTGGAGCGAACGCGTGCGCGCCGAGAAGTTCATCACGGCTTGCCGGCGGATGGCACAGGAGGGCACCGGGGCGAGGCTGGCCGTAGATCGCGTCTCCGACGGGGCGTTCATCGGCTGGTGCAGCCTGAACAGGTGGAATCCGGACTACCGCAGCGCGTCGCTTGGCTACTGCTTCGACGATGCGGCGTGGGGCCACGGTTACGCGACCGAGGCCGCGCGCGCTCTGCTGCGGTGGGCATTCGACACGCTGGACCTAAATCGCGTCCAAGCTGAGGCCGATACGCGCAACGTTGCTTCTGCCCGCGTGCTGGAGAAGCTCGGCTTCGTGCGTGAAGGGACGTTGCGGGAAGACTGCGTCGTCAACGGCGAGGTCTCCGACTCTTGGGTCTACGGGCTGATCAGGCGGGAGTGGCAGCCATCGTCCGAGCCGGTTCCCGCCCCTGAGTCCCATCGCCCGGCACCTGGTATCGACCACGCCCGGAACCACTGATCACTGCGCCTCATCCAAACTCAACGGCCAACCCGGCAAGGCGCTGGACACGCTCCTGTCCCATCGAGAGTCTGGCCGTGAAAACGCTCCGCAGGTCTGCTCCGGCTCAGATGTCCCCCGTCACGTGATCCTCTCCAGTGCCGACGCGGGCATGTATGCGCGTCAGGGAGGCGACGCCGAGCAGCACTGGGCCGGATCGTGCGGCCCGGGGGTCGTCAGGCAGGCCTCCAACCGTGTCGCTCCACTGCCGGCTGCAATCAGATCCGTGTAGACGAACGAGTCACGCCTACCCAGGTTCGTGACGGTGACGCTCTGGGTGGGCCGACCAGGTGCCGCCAGGGTGAGCATGTCTCCGTCGACGGCGTTCCACACCCCGGCCCAGGCGGCGTGGCGCAGGGGGTTGTATCGGATCTCCAGACCCACTCCGGTAGGAGTCTGGACACGTAGGAGTGTCTGTGGTTGTACCCCGTACGACTCTTGCCCTGGGTCGTGCCCGTCGCACGAGGCTCCCGAACACGCGACGTGGAAGCCGCCCGCAGAGGGCGCTCGTCACCGGACGAGGAGTTCTGGACACTCACCCGCCGGGCCCTGGTCGAGCGGTCGACGGCCAGGCCTTCCCGGTCGACAAGTACGTCGCCGGAGAACGACCCCCACACGTACCGGACCCGATCGCCACCCGCGGCCACGGCGAGCAGCTCGTACATCTGCTCCACCCCGACCACGAACGCGATCGTCAGGTCCCGCCTGGGGCTGGGGCGGTTCCCTGTTCGGCGTCGACGAGCCCGTCCCGGTCGAGTCGTACGTGTCGATGAGGATGTTCGCCATCGTCTTCGGCCTGTCCATGGACTACGAGGTCTTCCTGCTCTCCACCAACGTGGTCATCAAGATGCTGGGCCTGGGCCTGGGCGTCAGCGTCATCGTCGATGCCACCCTCGTCCGGCCAACGTTCTACGGGCCGGGCTGGTCCGTCGCAACGCCAACCCGGCGCAACGAGAAACCCCCGGCTTCAGCCGAGGGGGAGTCACGAACCTCGGATCCCCCCTACGATCACGGATTCCACGCTACGAGGCGAGCAACACCGTCTCACTGGTCACTCATGGGGCGCTGTGAAATCGCAGCTCAGGGGCCGTCTCTTCCCGCGGTTCTGTCATTTTCCCCGTAGGGCTGGCTTCCAGCCCGTCGCGGCGGAGAGTCTTTGCGGCGCCATCGACATAGCCAGGGGGCGGTGGATGCGGAGCTCTTCGGCGCCAAGTCCCCATGCCGAAGCACACAGTTGCGTCGTGATCGCGGGGGGCCGATCGTAGCGCCCTGGTGCGCGCACACGAAGGAGGATGGCCCAGCAACTCGCGACCGGGGTGGCGGCCCTCGGACTGATCGGGGGCGTGACGGCCGTCGGCGCGGCCCCGGCCGAAGCGGCCACGACATCGGCCACAGCAGCCTGTGTATTCGTGAACGGCACGACGGGCAAGGAGGACACCAACACGCCTGGGCTCCCCGAAATCTCCGGCGGCTCGACGTTCACCAAGCCGAGTACGTCCACCTGCCATGACTTCAACCTGGGGAGCGTGCTCAGCCGGCTACGTCAGGTACTCCGGCGGCTCCATCGTCCTGTGCTCCGACGTGTTGTCCGGCACCGTGGAGGCTGTGACCTCGACCAGCGGCTCCGGCAAGAGCATCGAGATCATGGACCGACCTTGCTCAACACGCTGCTCTGGCAGGTGCCGGTCTGCCAGAGCACTGGCGTACGCACTGTCGCGGCATCCGACCTTCGGTCTCGGCGAACACGGGGACACGGTCACGGAGAAAGAAGGAGTGGCGGATACCGCGCTCGCGTAACCACCGCCGCAAGTGGTCGTAGCTGTATCCCCTGCGTGGTGCCCGCAGGGCATGCGCCGTCGGCGTCCCCCCGGCGGAGCGACCAGCGGTGTGCCCTTCACCCGTGGGATCAGTGCCTGGCTGTCGTGGGTGTCGGCGGCCGGGATGCCGATGGACAGGAGCAGGCCGGTCCGCCTCGTGATCAGGTGGATCTTTGACCCGTACGTCCCCGCTCTGCGGGAGTCGGGCCTGTCGGCTCGCCCCTTTCAGGTTCCGCATGGTGACCGAGTCGGTCGCACGGCGGGACCAGTCCAACTCGCCGCGGGAGCCGAGCTCGTCGAGGACCGGACGGTGGCGCCTGGCCCACACGCGGGCCTTTGTCCACTCGGAGGAGCGCCGGTGGGGCGTCGCGCCGGAAGGTCCGAACGCCACCGCATGCGGCTCATGGAGAAGAACGGAACGGTCGCAGGCACCGCCCGCGTGAGACGTTCGATCGTCCCGGGGTGGACAACACCGCGAAGGAGGTCAAGGTTCGCATCAGCTCGCGGAGGTCGTGCTCCGGCTGACGCGGGTGCCGACAGGGATCGCCTTCGGGATTTCGGCGACCTCGTCCACGACCACGAGCAGCCGACACAGGGCCGCAGGGGATGCGGCCGAGCCCAGTTCGACGGAGTAGCTGATGCCGGTCGAAGACCGGTTGTCGGTGTTGAATCCCCCGGCTGCGCTGACGCGTACACCGATGCGCGCGATGTCCATTCCGGCGGCCTTGCGGTTCGGGGTATCGAGCATGCAGCCAGCCGCGGCCAGGTGGAGCAGGTGTGCCCCGGTGAAATCAGCCACCGCGAAGACACCTTCCGAGGTCCATCCGAGCGGGAAACGGACGGAGCGCTCGTCGATCGAGGTCTTCCACAACCGACGGCGGCGCCACTCAGCACTGGGCTACCGCACCCCGATCGAGTACGAGCTACTCTCCGAACAGGACACCATCCCCGCCGCCAGCCAGCCACCACAGCTGGAGCCCGAACCGTGGGGCAGGTCAGCTGGTTTGCCGTCCGGGCCCCGAAGCGGTCTTGTGGCCTGGCTCGCCCTGCCTGCCCGGGATGGGCAGTCGGGCAGGGCGAGCCGCGGGGTGGACGGATGTCAGGTCAGGACGAGTTCCAGGACCGTGACGGAGAGCGGCGGCAGGGTGCTGGTGAAGGCTGCTGCCGCGCCGGTGACGGTGCTGGTTCTGGGGACCAGCGTGGTGGGTTCGGTGAGTGTGTTGGTAGTGGTGCGCGCGGGTCCGGTCAGGACCGTGGCGGTGACGTTTTTCTTCACGCCCTTCGCCAGGCCCTTGAGTTCGACCGGTACGTTCACTTTCTCTGTCCCGGAGTTGACGACCGCGAGGTAGAGACGGTTCCCCGAGCGGGTGGCGACTGTGGCGATGGCCGGCAACGCACGTGCGGTGGCCGGCAGTACGGTTCTGCCCAGCCTGCTTGTCAGCATCTGCTGTGCCCAGTAGCTGGGTGACACATAGCTGGTGAGGTTGTCGTAGGCGATCAGGTTGGTGGCCCAGACGTTGTTCTTGACGTGGGAGAAGAGCGGGGCGTAGCACTCCATGAGGACCTGGTCGGAGTTGCGGATCAGCCCGGCCAGCCATGCGGCGTCGCCCAGCGCGGCGTTGAGGTCGGGCGTGGGGCGGCCCTCCTGCGCGGCCCACTCCCCGACGAAGACCTTGGTCGAAGTGCGGTCCCGGTTGTCGTACTTGTGGGTTGCTGCCTGGGCGGCGGACGGCGCGAGGTAGTAGTGCTCGTCGATCAGGTCCGGCGTGCGGCTCGTGACCGTTGTGGTGGCGATCAGCTTCAGGTGCGGGTACTTCGCCTTGATCGCGTCGTGGAAGGCCGCGAAGCGCTCGTCGTAGGACCCGGAGGAGTCGAACCAGTCCTCGTTGCCGATCTCCACGAACTCCAGCGGGAACGGCTCGGGGTGGCCGTCCGCCGCGCGCTTCGCGCCCCACGTGCTGTGGGCGGGGCCGGTGACGTACTCGATCTCGTCGAGGGCGTCCTGGACGTACGGAGTGAGGGCGTCGCCGGTGACGTGCTCGCCCTTCAGCGTGTAGCCGGCGAAGACGGCGAGGACCGGCTGGGCGCGCATGTCCTCGACCCAGTGCAGGTATTCGAGGAGTCCGAGCCCGTCCGTGGACCAGTAACCCCAGGCGTCGTCCATGTGGCCGGGGCGCTCCCAGGCCGGACCGATGGTGTTCTTCCAGTTGAACCGCGTCGCGAAGGTGTTGCCCTCGACGAAGTTGCCGCCGGGGAAACGCAGGAATTTCGGCGTCAGGGCGACCAGTTTCTCCATCAGGTCGATGCGTAGGCCGTTGGGGCGGTTGTTGTAGGTGGGCGGGAAGAGGGAGACGTACTGGAGCCAGAGGGTCTCGCCCGCGGCGGAGGGGTCGTCGGTGGTCACGGTCAGCCTCGCGTCACCGACCACAGGAGTGTGCGGGCCGGTGTGCAGGGTGAGTTCGAAGGGGCGGTCCGGGAAGGCGGTACCGACGTGGTGCAGTCGTGCGGAGGCGTACACCGTCGAGCCGTCGGCCGACTCGACGGCCACCGTCAGGGGGCCGATCCGGTGCGACGCCTTGGCGAACAGTCGCGCGGTGTACGTGGTTCGGGGGCGCACGGGGATGCCCCAGAATCCGTCGTTGGCCACTCCGGCCCGGTTGTCGGCCCCGGTACCGCTCGGAAGTACGACCTTGAGGGAGCGGTTGAGGGCGTCGTTGAGGGGCGTGGTGGTGTCGAGCGCGAGGGTCGTCCCGCCGACGGCGGACCAGTGGACGGCCGAGGTGTCGCTGGCCATCATCGAGCGGTTCTGTACCAGTTCGGCGTAGATGCCGCCCTCGCCGGAGTGGTTGATGTCCTCGAACATCAGGCCGGGAAGGATGGGGGACACCGCGTGCGCCGGGTTGGCGACGTCCACGCTCAGCAACGGTGTCGTGGACTCCACCGGCACCCCGGCCAGCGTCGCGACCTGGTCGGAGGTGAGGGCGGTCGGGAACATCCAGACGTCGTCGATCAGGCCGTGCCACTGGTCGACGTGCCCGCCGCCGTAGAGGGCGCGGCCGATGGCGGTGTCGCCGTTGCCGGCCCAGCCCGCGGTGTAGTCGGTCTCTCCCTCCAGCACGCCGTTGACGTAGAGGCGGGTGACGCCGGCCGACGGGTCGCTGACTCCGACCAGGTGGGTCCAGGTGCCGGTGGTGGGCGCGGAGGCGGCGGCCGCCACGGCGGCACCCTGCGTGGCGTCCGAGGCGAGCCGCGCGAAGGCGAAGGTCCCGGTGTCGTCGCGCAGCCCGAGGTAGAAGGCGCTGACGGCCTGGCCGTCGATACTGACGGCGGTCTGGTAGCCGCCCAGCTGACTGAGGTTCACCCAGGCGGCCACCGAGAACGCTTGGGAGGTGTCGAGGGCGGGGCCGGCGGCCGCGGCGTTGCCGCCCGCGACGAGGCTCAGGCTGTGGGCGCCGATCTTGCCCGTGTCCCAGGCGGCCGCGCCCAGGAGGGCGGCGGTGTGAGCGTTGCCGGACGAGTCTGCGGCGGAGGATCCGGAGCCCTCGTCGAAGGTCCAGTGCGCGGCTGCGGCGGGCAGGTCCGAGGCGGTGGCGTCCGCTGTGGTGCCGGAGTGTTCGGCGGCTCGTGCCGGAGAGGCAGCGGCGAAGGTTCCGGCCAGGGACGCGGCGCCGAGGGCGGTGAGGACGGTTCTGCGGGGCAGTCCGTTTTCTGGGGGCATGCGGGAGTTCCTTTGCGAGACGGATCGATCGGACAGGGCGCGGTGAGGCGGGGAGCTGATCGGGGGAGGAGTGGTGAGTGCCTCTCCGCGGCGGGTTCCGGGTGAGTGCGGGCGGGTGGTGAGTGTTCGTCTTGGGATCGACGGCAGGACGGGGTCTCCGCAGGGGGAGTACACCGGGCGGCGGCTGAATGTGCGTCAGGCCCGGGCGAGGATCAGCGTGTTCCGGGCCGGCTGCGGAGAGGACGGCTCGGACCGTGTGGAGGTCCGTCCGTCGATCGCGCTCCGGGTTGGGCCGATGGTCCGCCGTTGGGGAGGTCGGCGGACCATCGGTGGGTCGGGTTTCCGCTCAGGAGGCGATGTCCCACTGCTGGCAGGTGTTGTCGAGCTGCTGCCACTGGCGCACCACGGTGCCGTTGGCCGTTCCGCAGTTCGTGACGTCCAGCGTCATGCCGGTGTTGACGTTGGAGATGGTGTAGTGGCTGCCGACCTTGGTGACGTCCCACTGCTGGCAGGTGTTGCCGAGCGAGGCCCACAACTGGACGGCCGTGCCGTTGCTCTGCCCACAGTTCTTGTCGTCCAGGACCGTGCCACTGTTGACGTTGGTGATCGTGTAGTGGCCGTTGCCCGCGGCGGCGAACTTCCACTGCTGGCAGGTGTTGCCGAGCGAGGACCAGAGGTCGACCGAAGTGCCGTTGGCCGTACCGCAGTTCACCGCGTCCAGGACCTTGCCGGAGTTGGTGTTGGTCAGGCGGTAGGCGGTGCCGGTGACGGGGAAGCTCGCGGTCGGGGTGGTGTAGGCGACGGAGGTGACGTTTGCCTGTACGGCGTTGTCGGTGGCGTCGGTCGGGTAGCCGGAGGTCATGACGCCTTCGAAGAAGGAGCCGTCGGACCCGTTGCTGTTGTCACCGCCGGTGCCCAGGACGATGGCACCTTCCTTGTGCATCGGGTTGTATCCACTGGTGGTGGGCAGGGCCCCGTTGTAGAAGGTGCTCAGTGAACCCGACTGGGCGTTGCCGCCCTTGATCGCGTAGGCCGAGGTGCCGTTGTTCTTCTCCATGGCGGTGACGTAATCGCTGGAGATGCCGCTGTTGCCCGAGTAGGCGCCGTTCGCCCCGAAGAACAGTCCGTTCTCCAGGTCCGCCTCGACCCAGGGGCCGGAGCCGGTGCACGAGAACCAGCACTCCGTACCGAAGTTGATCGCGTCCATGTGTCCGTTGCCGGTGTCGTCGCCGGACGTCTCGGCGTTGCCGTAGTCGAAGCAGCACCGGTTGTTGACGTGGTGGCCGCTGGTCACCATGTACGCGCCCTCGGGGGAGCTGCCGGTGGCGATGCCCGTGGTGCTGTTGTCGCGGTAGCCGACACCCGCGGAGACGAAGACGCCGTACGCCGCGTGGCCGCCGACCGTGACCGGCAGCGCGTTGGCGATCGCGCCGACGTCCTGGCCGCCGTTGCCGCCCGGGCCCTCGATGGTCAGGTCGTTGTGGTTCGAGCTCTGGTCGTAGATCTTCGTGATGACGCAGGTCGTGCCGGAGCAGAAGGAGTCCTGTGCCGCGGCGTTGGCGTAGCCGCCGGTGCTGAGGACGCCGATGTCGGCGGTGGTGGAGTCCGAGGCACGCTTGACCTGGTAGAGAGCGCCGTTGTAGGAGGCGTAGAGGGCTCGCGTGGTGCTGTGGGCGGCTGCACAGGGGGTGCCGGCGGAGGCATAGATGTCACACGGCAGGGACGAGGCCGCCTGGGCCGCGCCCGCGGTGCCGATGGCTCCGACCAGGATGCCGGCGAGAAGTGCGAGAACCGCGCCGACCACCCTCAGCCGGAGCCCTCTCAGTTGCCTTGCTATCACTGTGAACCTCTTCCGTGTCGCGTTCTTCTGAAGCCCGGCGCCGCATGCGCAGGGAGCAGGGGGACGCCGGTATGCGGTGCTCTGCATGCCGGGAGCTGCCGCCGGGACGTGGCGTGGGTGCTGAAACGGGGCCTGGCCAGCACGATCGGCGGGAAATGTGAGCGCTAACAATCAAGACTCCCAGATGCCGTCACTCATCCGAGTTCTACGGGGACAGGGGTCCTCGCGGCCTGTGTCTTCCTCTGTTCGAGTACGTCCGCAAAGGGTGATATCTGCATGTCGGAAGGGCTGACCCGGTCTGGAGGCGGGGCGTTGTACAGGTGTCGACCTCGCACGGCCGATAGTGATCGACTGGTCTCGCGACTCCGCCTTTTTTACGCGGGGATGAACGGGCGGTCAACAGTGACGGGCAGTCAAGAGTGTGGAAACAAATGCCCTGGATTTCATGGGGTGTTGTCCGCGGCCCCGGTGGAGCGGAGCTTCTCTCGGCGATGGCTTACCAGGTCAGCGGGGTTCGCGAGCATCTGACAACGCTGTCCGAAACATCCGAAAGCGAGCAGTTGCGATCCTTGACCCCTCCGGAATGTGTGCGCTAACAATTCTCCACGACAGGCCGTTTCCGACCGGAGAAGCAACCGATCGGAAACACGACAACAGGTGAGGAGGCGGCGGATGGACGGGGAACGCGCACCGGTGATGGCGGACGTGGCCCGGATCGCGGGCGTCTCGCACCAGACCGTTTCGCGGGTCCTCAACGACCACCCGAATGTACGGTCCGCCACCCGCGACCGTGTGCTCGCCGCGGTCCGCGAACTCGGCTACCGCCCCAACGCCGCCGCCCGCAACCTCGCCACCCGCCGCACCCGCACCCTGGGTGTGATCAGCTTCAACACCACGCTGTACGGGCCGGCCTGCATGCTCTACGGCATCGAGCAGGCGGCCAGGCAACACGAGTACTTCGTCACCGTGGCCGCGGTCGGCACGCTCGACCGCCGTTCGGTGCTGGATGCTGTCGACCGGCTTCGGGACCAGGGCGTCGAGGGAATCATCGTGATCGCGCCGCAGACCTCGGCCGTCGGAGCGCTGGCGAGCGTGCCGTCGGACGTGCCGTTGGTCGCGGTCGGCTGCGGCACCCACGCCAAGCTGGCATCGGTTGCCGTGGACAACGAGGCGGGTGCCGAACTGGCCACCTCCTATCTTCTCGACCTCGGACATCGCACCGTGCACCACATGGTCGGTCCGCGTTCCTGGCTCGACGCGCAGGAGCGCGAGGAAGGATGGCGCAACACCCTGGAAAAGCGGGGTGCTCAGGTGGTCGAACCGCTGGGCGGCGCCGACTGGACGGCCCGTACCGGATTCGAGATCGGCCGACGGATCGCCGCCGACCCCGAGGTCACCGCGGTGTTCTGCGCCAACGACCACATGGCCCTCGGCCTGCTGCGCGCTGTGCAGCAGGCCGGGTGCCGGGTACCCGAGGACATCAGCGTCGTCGGTTTCGACGACATGCCGGAGACCGAGTACTTCGGCCCGTCACTGACCAGCGTCCGCCAGGACTTCGACGAACTGGGCCGGCGCGCCCTGCGCGCGCTGATCGAGATCGTCGGTGACCCCGACGCGGGGTTCCCTGCGGTCGATGAGAGACCTCACATCGTCATCCCACCCAGTCTTGTGGTGCGCACCTCGGCGACCCGTCCCCGGCACTGACCGGCGCCTCGATCGCACCACCGGCCTGCACAGAGAAAAGGAAACGAGATGGGCCCCTTCCCGTTAGCGTGACCGCCGACCATCCGGCCGCGGGCCCCCGATCACCCGGGCGCCGTCGCACGTGAGTGCCGCAGGCCGAACGACCGCTCTTCCCTGACCACTTGGGGCGCGAGGCCCGGGAAGTGATCCGTCCTCCGGCCGGATGGGCCCAAGGCCCTGACGTCCCGTCAGGCATTCGTGCATCACCGCCTTCGTCGCACTCGCCATGGTCGGCCTTCTCTCGCCGACAGTCGACCACTCGCCCGTCAGGGCTCCCTGACCGGACTGCCACCGCTCACCCCCGCCCGCCTCCGGCGCACCGTCATGCCCAACAGCCGGAGCGGGCCGGCCGAACAGTGCTCCGGCCGTTCCCGATCCGCCCACACCGCAACCGGCCGTGGGCCCTCGCTACCCCGACACGCCCAGAAAGGCGCTGATCAGTCATGATTCGTACCAGAAGGTCCCGCACGGTGGCCGCCGCGGCCGTGGTGCTCATCTCGCTCGCCGCGGCCGGCTGCTCCAAGAACGCCACCGGCTCCTCCGGCTCGGACTCGGCGAGCCCCGGCGCCGCGCCGGTCGCGCTGGCCGGCTCGGTCACCTTCAACCAGACCAACCTCGCCAAGCTCGACGCGGCACTGAAGTCGGCGCTGGCAGGCAAGGACCTGTCCAAGGTCGACATCGCGATGGTCGTGAACGTGGCCGCCGACTACTGGAAGGCCGGCCAGGTCGGCTTCCTCAAGGGCTGCTCCGACCTCGGCATATCGAAGAGCAAGTGCACTTACTTCGCCCCGCCCAACGGCAAGTTGACCGAGCAGAACTCGGAGTTGGAGACCCTGCGCTCGCAGGGCGTCACCGGCTACTCGATCTCGGCGATCGACCCGACCTCGGCCGCGGGCACCATCCACACCGACGTCCAGAAGGGCATCGGCGTCCTCGCGATCGACTCGCCGCTGCCCGGCACCGACGCCGCCTCGCTCTACCTGGGCACCCCGAACTACACCGCCGGCTTCCAGGCCGGCACCGCGATGAAGCAGGTCCTCGGCGGCAAAGGCAAGGTGGCCATCCTGGTCGGCTCGCTCACCGCGTCGAACGCCACCCAACGCATCGCCGGCTTCGAGGCCGCGCTCAAGGGCACCAAGATCACTGTCGCCCAGAAGGTCAACGACAACCTCCAGGCCAGCACCGCGACCTCCGACGCCGAGACCATCCTCGCCAACAACCCGGACGTCACCGGGCTCTACGGCGTCTACTCCTACGACGGCCCCGCGCTGGCCCAGGCGGTTACCTCGGCCGGCAAGACCGCCTCGGTGCACATCGTGTCGGACGACTCCGACGCCCAGACGCTGAAGTTCATCAAGTCGGGTGTCATCTCCGGCACCGTCGTGCAGATGCCGTACCAGCAGGGCTACACCGGGGCGTACATCCTGGCCGCGGAGAAGGTGCTGGGCAAGTCCGCGACGATGGCGCTCGTCAAGCCCTATCTGGAGAAGGACGGTTCGACCCTCAGCTCCGGTGTGGGCCTGGTCACCAAGTCCGACCTGAGCGCGTACCAGTCCCTCGAGTCGCAGCTCGGGATCGGCTGAGCATGACGGCCACGGAGAACGCCCCGGGCCGCGCCGTCACGGCGCGGCTGCGGGGAGTGCACAAGTCCTACGGACCGGTGCGCGTCCTCGACCTGCCGGAGCTCGACCTGTACGCCGGCCAGGTCATCGGCGTGGTCGGCGAGAACGGCGCCGGAAAGTCCACGCTCATGGGCACGCTGGCCGGGTCCGTCCACCGGGACGGCGGCGAGATCCTGATCGGCGGCGAGCCCCTCGCCGCCGGGTCCACCGAGGCCGCGGGACAACTCGGTATCGCCATGGTCTCCCAGGAGTTCCCGCTGGTCGGACAGTTGTCAGTGGCGGAGAACCTGTTGCTGGGCCGCCGCCCGCGAAAGTCGAAACGCCGGGTCCTGGTCGACGGTGCCGCGCAGCGCGCCGAGGCGAAGGCGATGCTGGCGGAGATCGGCCTGTCCGCCGAGACGATCCCGGTGAGCCGGGAGGTGCGTACCCTTCCGGTGCCGACCCGGCAGATGATCGAGATCGCCAAGGCCTGGGGCCGCGAGCCCAAGCTGCTCATCCTGGACGAACCGACTTCCTCGCTGGGGCCGGTCGAGGCCGAGATGGTGCTGGGCCTGGCCCGCCAACTGGCCGACCGCGGCGGCACGGTGCTGTTCATCGGACACCGCCTGGACGAGGTGCGGGAGATCAGCGACCGCGTCCTGGTCCTGCGCAACGGCAGGCTGGTCGCCGACCTCGAACCGGCTGAGGCCACCGAGGAACGGCTGATCCGGGACATGGTCGGCGGCGAGGTCGCGCAGGGCGAGCCGAAGGCGCCGCCCGCGACCAGCCCGGTCCTGCTGCAGGCCGAGGGCCTGACCGCGGACGGTCTCGGCCCCGTCGACCTGGAGGTGCGCGAAGGCGAGATCCTGGGCGTGGCCGGGCTGATGGGCTCGGGCCGCAGCCGCCTGGTCCACACGATCGCGGGCGCGCAGCCCGCGACGGGCGGCCGGATGCGGCTGGGCGGCGAGCCCTACCGGCCGCGCGGCGCGGGTGACGGCGTGGCGGCCGGGATCGCGCTGATCCCTGAGGACCGCAAGGAACAGTCGCTGGTCCTGTTCGCGTCCATCCGGTCCAACGTCGTCATCTCGGTGCTCAAGCGGATCAGTACGCGTGGCCTGCTGGGGCCGGGCCGTGAGCGCGCCGAGGCGCGGAAGATCACCGAGAACGTCAACGTGCGGATGCAGTCGGTGGAGCAGCCGATCGGCTCGCTCTCCGGCGGCAACCAGCAGCGCGCCATCTTCGGCCGGGCGTTCGCCGCCGAACCGCGTCTGCTGCTGCTCGACGAGCCGACCCGCGGCGTGGACGTGGGAGCGAAGGCGGAGATCTACAAGCTGATCGACCGGGCGGCGGAGCAGGGCATGGCGCTGGTGGTCGCCTCCTCCGAACTGGAGGAACTGCTGTGGATCTGCCACCGCATCGCGGTGATGAACCACGGCCGGGTGGTCACGGTCATCGACCGGGCCGACGCCACCAAGGAACGCATCATGACGGCCGCGGCCGGCACCTCCTCCCTCCAGGAGGCGGAACCCGAGCACGGAAAGGCCGACGATCCCGATCCGGGAAACCCCGACCAGGAACAACTGACGAACGGAGCCCCAGCATGAGCGCGCAGAGCACGCTCGCACCCGAAGAGGCCGCGCCGCGTTCCCGCCCGGCCGTCGCCGGCCTCGCCCGCAAACTCGCCGCCTCCCCGGAGGCCGGCGTGATCATCGCCTGCGTGCTGGTGTTCGTCGGGATCGCGGCCAACGCGGAGACGTACACCGCGGTGGGCAACCTCCAGGTGATGGGCCGCGACCTGTCTCAGGTCGGCATCCTGGCGATCGGCGAGTCGCTGGTCATCCTCACCGGCGGCATCGATCTCTCGGTGGGCGCACTGGCCGGTCTGGCCGGCATCCTGGCCGCCTGGATGAACGTGAACGAGGGTATGCCCGCGCCCCTCGCGATCCTGTTCACGCTGGTGATCTGCGGTGGGGTCGGTCTCTGGCACGGCATCATGGTCACCCGCCTGAACGTGCCGCCCTTCGTGATCACCCTGGTCACCTACACCGTCGCGCAGGGCATGGCGCTCGCGATCACCAGCGGCTCGCCCATCAACAACCTCTCGCCAATGTTCAGCAACCTGAGCCAGTACTACATCGGCGAAGTGCCGGTCCCCGCCCTGTTCTTCGTCGGCGCTGCCGTCATCGCCTGGTTCGTGCTGGAGCGCACCTACGTGGGGCGGCAGATCTACGCGGTCGGCGGCAACAAGGAGGCCGCCCGGCTGGCCGGCATCCCGACCGCCCGCCGGATCACCTCCACCTACGTCGCCAGCGCCGCACTGGCCGGCGTGGTCGGCATCATGGTGATCGGCCGGATGAACGTCGCGGACCCCTCGGTCGGCGCCGGCTGGGAACTGACCGCCATCGCCGCGGCGGTGGTCGGAGGCATGTCGCTCTCCGGCGGTGAGGGCCGCATCGCCGGCATCGCGGCCGGCGCGATCCTGCTGGAGTTCATCACCAACGGCCTGCTCGCGCTCAAGGTCAGCCCGTACGACCAGCAGGTGGTCCAGGGAGCGGTCCTCGGCATCGCCATCCTGCTCGACCGGGCACGCGCTCGTTACTTCGGCAAGAGCCGTAGCTAGTACGTCGGTCGACGACGCCGATCCCGGCGCGTTGCCGCCGCCTCGGCATCTTCGAGGAGTCAGACGGTGATCGAGATACCGAACTTCTTTGGGAAGGGACTGTTGGTGAACGCCGGAGACCAGACGGCAGGGAACTTGGAACCCTGCGTCGTAGGAGTCGACTACGGGACGCTGTCCGGACGGGCCGTCGTCGTCCGCGTCCGGGACGGCGCGGAACTGGGGACGGCCGAGCACGCCTACCGGCACGCGGTCCTGGACCGGCAACTGCCCGACGGCACCCCGTTGCCGCCGGACTGGGCCCTGCAGGTGCCGTCCGACTACGTCGACGTGCTGCGCGTCGCCGTGCCCGAGGCGCTCGCGGCAGCCGGTGTCCGGCCGGAGCAGGTCGTCGGTATCGGCACGGACTTCACCGCGTGTACGGTGCTGCCGGTCCTCGCGGACGGCACGCCGCTGTGTGAGCTGCCGGAGTTCGCGGGCCGTCCGCACGCCTATGTCAAGCTGTGGCGCCATCATGCCGCTCAGGGGCAGGCCGACCGCATCACCGCCCTCGCCGAGGCGCGCAAGGAGCCCTGGCTGAGGCGGTACGGCGGGAGGATCTCCTCGGAGTGGGAGTTCGCCAAGGCCCTCCAGCTGCTCGAGGAGGACCCGGATCTCTACGCGTTGACCGAGCGCTGGATCGAGGCCGCCGACTGGATCGTGTGGCGGCTGTCGGGCACCTACGTCCGCAATGCCTGCACCGCCGGGTACAAGGGGCAGCTCCAGGACGGGAGTTACCCCTCCGGCGACTATCTGGCCGCGCTCAACCCCGCGTTCGCCGGTTTCGTGAGCGGCAAGCTGGACCAGCCGGTCGGCCAGCTCGGCGACCGTGCCGGCGGGCTGACGGCGGAGGCGGCGGCGTGGACGGGCCTGCCGGAGGGGATCGCGGTGTGCGTGGGGAACGTCGACGCCCATGTGACGGCGCCTGCGGCCACGGCGGTGGAGCCGGGCCGGATGGTCGCGATCATGGGTACCTCCACCTGCCATGTGATGAGCAGCGACCGGTGGGCCGAGGTGCCGGGCATGTGCGGGGTGGTCGAGGGCGGCATCCTGCCGGGGCTGTGGGGATACGAGGCCGGGCAGAGCGGTGTCGGTGACATCTTCGGCTGGTTCGTGCGCACCGCCTTCCCCGCGTCGTACGCCGAGCAGGCCGCCGCGCTCGGCCGTGACCCGCACGAACACCTCACCGCCCTGGCATCCGAACAGCGGGTGGGCGGGCACGGGTTGGTCGCGCTGGACTGGCAGAGCGGCAACCGCAGCGTGCTCGTCGACCACGACCTGAGCGGTGTCCTGCTCGGGCTGACCCTGGCCACCCGCCCCGAGGACGTCTACCGGGCGCTGCTGGAGGCCACCGCCTTCGGCACCCGCACCATCATCGAGGCGTTCGAGACGTCCGGCGTGCCGGTGCGCGAACTGATCGTCGCGGGCGGCCTGATGAAGAACCCGCTGCTGATGCAGATCTACGCCGACGTCACCCGCCTCCCCCTCGGTGTCATCGACTCGGCGCAGGGCCCCGCGCTGGGCGCGGCGATGCACGCGGCGGTCGCGGCCGGCGTGTACCCCGACATCCGGGCCGCCGCCCACGCCATGGCCAAGGCCCGCCCCGCCGCCTACCGGCCCGACCCGGAACGCGCGGCGGCCTACGACCGCCTGTACGCCGAATACCGGCTGCTGCACGACTACTTCGGCCGCGGCGCCAACGAGGTCATGCACCGGCTGCGCCACCTCCGCGCCGAGGCCTCCGCCTGAGCGGCACACCCCCCGCCCGGCGGTCAACTCCCGGCACCCCCCTGCCCGGTGGTCAACGCCCGGCGGTCAACTCTCTTTGAAAGGAACCCTCATGGACACCGACCACGCGCCCTACCCGGGTCAGGAGATCTGGTTTCTCACCGGCAGCCAGGGCCTGTACGGCGGCGACATCCTGCACCAGGTCGCCGAACAGTCCCAAAGCATCGCCGAGATCCTCGGCGGCCCGGGGAAGATCCCGGTCCGCATCGTGTGGAAGCCGGTCCTCACCGACGCCGACGCGATCCGCCGGCTGTGCCAGGAGGCGAGCGCCTCCGACACCTGCGTGGGCGTGATCGTGTGGATGCACACCTTCTCCCCGGCCAAGATGTGGATCGCCGGACTCACCGCCCTGGACCGGCCGCTGCTGCACCTGCACACCCAGTACAACCTGTCGCTGCCCTGGCCCAGCATCGACATGGACTTCATGAACCTCAACCAGGCCGCCCACGGCGACCGGGAGTTCGCCCACATCGAGTCCCGCCTCAACATCGACCGCAAGATCGTCGCCGGTCACGCCACCGACCCACGGGTCGTCCGCCGGGTGGCGGCCTGGGCGCGGGCTGCCGTCGGCCGCCACGCCTCACGCACCCTGAAACTGGCCCGCTTCGGCGACAACATGCGCGACGTCGCCGTCACCGAAGGCGACAAAGTAGAAGCCCAACTACGGTTCGGCTACTCGGTGAACACCTACGCCGTCAACGACCTGGTCGCCGTCGTCGACCAGGCCGGGGACAAGGAGACCGCCGAACTCGCCGCCGAATACGTCGAGTTGTACGACGTCGTCCCCGCACTGCGCCCCGGCGGCATCCGCCACGACTCCCTCCTCTACGCGGCCCGCCAGGAGATCGGCCTGCGCACCTTCCTCACCGAAGGCGGCTTCACCGCGTTCACCACCAACTTCGAAGACCTGGGCGGACTGCGCCAGCTGCCCGGCCTCGCCGTCCAGCGCCTGATGGCCGACGGCTACGGCTTCGGCGGCGAGGGCGACTGGAAAACCTCCGCGCTGCTGCGCACCATGAAGGTCATGGGCGCCGGCCGGCCCGGCGGCACCTCCTTCATGGAGGACTACACCTACCACCTCGGCCCCGGCACCCCACGCATCCTCGGCGCCCACATGCTGGAAGTCTGCCCCTCCATCACCACCGACCGCCCCAGCTGCGAAATCCACCCCCTGAACATCGGCGACCGCGAGGACCCCGTCCGCCTCGTCTTCAACGCGGCCCCCGGCCCCGCCGTCGTCGTCGGCCTGGCCGACCTCGGCGACCGCTTCCGCCTCACCGCCAACACCGTCGACGTCGTCACCCCCAGCGAACCCCTGCGCCGCCTCCCGGTGGCCCGCGCCGTGTGGAAGCCACGCCCCTCCCTCGCCGAGTCCGCCGAGAGCTGGCTGCTCGCGGGCGCCCCGCACCACACCGTCCTCAGCTCCGCCGTCGACACCGAGACCCTCACCGACTACGCCAACATGACCGGCGTGGAACTGCTGACCATCGACGAGACCACCAGCACCGGACACCTCGCCAAGGAAATCCGCTGGAACGCCGCCTACCACCGCCTCGCCCAGGCCCTCTGACACCCATGATCCTGACCGATCTGCAAGGAGAGCACCGATGACCGCACGACTCCGTGCCGGCCTGCGGCACGAGGTACTCGACGCCAACCTGACCATCCCCCAAGCCGGTCTCGCGACGCTGACCTGGGGCAACGTGAGCGGCGTCGACCGCGAGGCAGGCGTGTTCCTGATCAAACCCTCAGGGGTGCCCTACACAGACCTCGCCCCCGACGATCTGGTCACCGTCCGCCTGTCCGACGGCAAGATCGTCGACGGCAACCTCCGCCCCTCCACCGACACCGAGACACACCGCTGCCTCTACCTCGCCTTCCCCTCCATCGGCGGCATCACCCACACCCACTCCACCCACGCCGTCGCCTTCGCACAAGCCCGCCGTGACATACCGGTCCTGGGCACCACCCACGCCGACACCTTCAACGGACCCATCCCCTGCACCCCCGACCTCACCCCCGACCAGTGCACGAAAAACTACGAATACAACACCGGCCAAGTCATCGTCGACATGCTCGACGGCGACAACCAACGGGCCACCGAGGTCCCGGCCGCCCTCGTCGCCAACCACGGCCCCTTCACCTGGGCCACCACCCCCCGCACATCCCTCGAACACGCCATCATCTGCGAAGCCGTCGCCGACATCGCCATCAACACCCTCGCCCTGGCCCCCACAGCCCCACCACCACCGCACCTCCTCGCCCGGCACTACACCCGCAAACACGGCCCCGACGCCTACTACGGCAACCCGGACACGACGGCCGCACCGGGGGTCGTAGCGCCGGGAGTCGGTGCTTGTTGATCAACATGCTCGGGCCTGAACGTGGCGATGCCGGTGTCCCACCACAGTGCACCCGCGGCACCCGGCCACTGACCCGCCCGCCCATGGTCCCCCTCGGCCGTGGCGACCAGGGCCGAGGGGGACCTCACGCAGCCGGTCCTGCACGGCGGTGACATCGGCGCGCCGGTCCTTCTGCGCCTGCCGGGATCTTGATCCCGGCAGGCAGGTCTCATTCCGCCTCGACGGCTCGATGTACCTCCGTCTGTCCGGCGGGGCGAGCAAGGTCATGGGGAACAAGGCTCTCGACCTCCCGCCCCAGCTTGACCAGCTCGTCGTATCGCTGCCGGGTCACACTGCCGACCATCCCGGTCATCCGGACACCACCCCCACGAGCCCCGAGGACAACACCCTCGCGTGCCGTCAACTCGCCCTGGAAACACGTCACTTCGCACCATCCGAACGCCTCACCCGACAGCGAAGGGCGTACGGCCCCGGCGCCCGAAGCGGCCCTGCGTCCACCGAACGCGCAGGCTCACCCCCCGGACCGCGTGCGCCGCGCGTGCCAGGTCCGTTTGCGGCAGGCGGGAGAGCAGTACACCGCCGAGACCAGGCGATCGACCTCGACCGTCCACACCGCCCCGCACCGCGGACACGAGGCCGTCACGCCGGCCTTCACCGCCTCGGTCCTCGACCGAGCCCGACGCATCCGCCGCCAGTGCCTGGAGCGGCACGCCGCCGAGCAGAACACCGCCGTCGCCTTCACTGTCGGCATCAGCGGACCGCCGCACCCCCCGGCACAACCGCGGACCGGTGTCGTCACCTGCGACCACGATCGGGCGTAACCGGGGCATATCCAACCCGCCCATGTCGTCGCCGTACGACTTCTTCTCAGGGTGAGCTGATCCCTGACGCTGGCAACGAAGCCTACGAGCCTGCCTTCACGCGGGCGACATCCCACAGTCGCACCTTGGCCTTGTCGCCGTCGCCTGTGGCGATGGTGCGGCCGTCCGGGGACCACGCGACGGAGGACAAGCCTCTTTCGCTCGCGGTGAATTGGGTGATGACCTTGTGTGTGGTCACATTCCACAGCAGTAGCCGGTTCTCGCCGTTGTCACCGACGGAGGCCAGGATGTTCCCGTCCTTCGGGTCGAAGGCCACTCCTGTCACGTTCGAGCTGACCGACCGGGGGTCCCTCTGCAAGGTACCCAGGGGCTTGCCTGTGGCCACGTTCCAGAGCCGGATCGTGCCGTCGATGCTGCCGGAGGCGAGCGTTCGTCCGTCCGGGCTGAACGCCAGAGTGTTCACCCCGTACGTGTGGCCGGTCAGGACGCGCCGCAACTTGCGGTCGGCGACGTCCCACAGGCGCACGGTCTTGTCGGTGCTCCCGGTGGCGAGTGTTTTGCCGTCGGGGCTGAACGCGACGCTGCACACGCACCGAGGCCAGTCCCCTTGGACGCGGATCAGTGTGGTGAGCAGCTTTCCCGTGGCCGCGTCCCACAGTCTGGCGGTGCCGTCCCAGTCGCCGGTGGCGAGGATCTTGCCGTCAGGGCTGAGGGCCACGCCGGCCACCGCTTCCGTGTGGCCGGTCGTCGTGGCAACACTGTCCCCGGCAGGAAGCTGCCATACCTGTGCGTTGCCGCCCGTGCCTAGGCCGTTGGTGGTGCCGGCAGCAAGGGTCTTGCCGTCGGGGCTGAACGCCACGCTGGTCACAGCCTTGCTGGTAGTAGTGATCGATGTGAGGGACCGATGGGTAGCGGAATCCCACAGCTGTATCGCCCGGTCACCGTTGCTGACAGCGGCAAGCGTTTTGCCGTTGGGGCTGAAGGCCAGGTCGTTGACGGAACCGCTTGCACTGCTGCGGACGGTCAGGACGGCACTGGCCCGGTCCAGCACGATTTTGGGGGCGCCCGTGGAATCGGAAGAGCCGCTGCCGTCGGAAAAGTCCGCAAGGAGCCCGGGGCCGAACGCGAGGACAGCCACGACCACCGCGACCAGAACCGCAAAACCGGCGGTGATGGCTCTGCCACGGGGGGTGCGGGGTATGAGGCGTGACGCCCAACGGGCGGTCGCGGTGGGAGTTCTGACGCTCGGCGCGGTAGGTGGCGCGGACCTGGCGAGTGGACGGCTGGGTACGGGGGAGCCTTCCGGGTGTTGGACCGGGCGGCTTGCCTGTGGCGGGGGAGTCGGTGGCGGTGGTTCAGGCGCCCGCTCCTGCGCCACCGGCTCCGTTGGGCCGGGCTCCAGCCCGTGCTGTTCTGCCAGAGTCTCTGGGGATATCGGTTGTAGGGCCCGCACGCGCTCGGCGGCGGCAGCCGAGACGAGCCTGCTGTCGTCGTCCACCAATCCTTGGAGCCCATCGAGGGCGTGTCGTCGCACGAGGTCGTTACCGATCCGGTGCAAGTGCGCGAGCCCGTCGACGGCACCGAGGCGATCGGTGGCGATGGGGCTGCCCAGCGCATGGCGCAGGTGTGCCGGCAGGGACCAGTTGATGTTCCGGGCGATGACGATGCGGCCCTCGACATTGTCTTGCTTCTTGGGCCGCTGCTGCGGCATCTCGTCGACGACCCGGTCGTGGACGTAGCCGTACAACTCGTCGAGGGTGATGTCACCGTCGCCGTCGAGGTCCGCGCTGCCGTCGCGCAGACCCTGTACCAGGTAGCGGGTGAACACCGACTGCACCGCCTGACCGTGCGCCTGGTTCCCTTCGAACGAGTACTGCGTTGCGTCCGACGCGGTCAGCACCGTGCGGCCCCGGCCCTGGAACCGTTCCAGCGCGTGCACCGCGGTGTCGGCCTTGGAGATCCTGCCTGCCGGGAACGCCCCGCTGTAACAGCAGTCCAGAATCAGTACCTTCTGCCGTGAGACGCAGCCCTCCATGGCCTGGTCGATCTGCTCGGCGGACAGTGCGGTGAACAGTAGGCTGTCGCGGCGGGTGTTCGTCATCGCCAGGTAGAGCAGGCCGTTGTCATCCTTAAGGCCGTGGCCGGTGAAGTAGAGCAGGGTCAGATCGTCGCGGCGGCGGTCGCGGTAGAAGTCGCCGATGGCCTCGCCGATCCGGTGATGCGGTTCGTTGACCATCGTGGTGACCTCGAACCCGGCGATGGCCGGGTCCCTCAGCACCTCGGCGAGCGCCTCCGCGTCGTGCGCCGGAGCGGCCAGCCGCCGCAGCCCGGTGTCCTGGTAGTCGTAGGTGGCGATCAGCAGCGCCAGCCGGCGTCCCATGGCTAACTGCCGGTGTGGCGGCGGATGTACGCGTCGATGAGGTCTCGCCGCTCGGCAGCGGACACCCGCTCCAGTTCGATCGTGTCTCCGTCGATGGTCAGTGAGACGCGATGCTGCGCGGAAGACCGGCCAAGCCAGTCGCGCAGGGTCTCGATGAGCGCGGTGAAGACGCCACCGGACGCGCTCAGTGCTACGACCATGGCCCCGAGAGTGACCGGATCGGTGCCCTTCGCGCCGTCAGGAACCGGGCCGCCGGGCCCAGGACGGATCGAGTCGACGTCCAGTTCGGCGATCTCGGCCCGCAGTTGGCGTGCCAGTCGTTCCCCCGCCTCCGGGTCCAGCTCGGGGTCGGGCGAGAGGACCAGCAGTACGTTCACCGCGCCGTCCGCCCGCTGATCCGTGTGGCCGGCTCTCATCGAAGCGTTGTCCTTCATTCGTCCCCCGGTGGCAAGTTGTCACGAAACTGCCCCTCACAGTGTGGCGGCATGCGACTGCCGACGGCAGCCCGTCGGGACAACTCGCCGAGTCGACAGGGGAAGTGGCGGTCGTCTGCTACGGCCGTGACCGGGAAGGTTCGCCGGGTTGGTGCCTTCGGATTCTCATCGTGAGGGTGTGAGTGAGGCCAGTGCGGTGGGTTGTACTGCGCCGGCGGCGGCCGAGCCGAGTAGTAGTTCGGTCAGGTTATGGGGCTGTGCCTGCTCGCCGGTTGGAGCCGCTGCTGCGATCCGGTCGAGCCGGAAGCCCCGGCCGGCCCGGCGTGTGCGGCACCAGGCGATGAGGTACCAGCGGCCGTCGGCGGTGAGCAGTCCGGCCGGTTCCACGACGCGGTTGCTTTCGTGTCCTGCCGCGTCGGTGTAGGACAGCCGCAGCACCATGTTGTTGGCGAGGGCGTGCTCCACCGCGGTACGGATCGCGGAGTCACCGTGCGTCGGCAGGGTAACGATCCGTGCGGCGAGTTCTTGGGCCGCCGCCGAGGCGGGGCCGTCCATCGAGGCCACGATCTTCTGAGCCGCCGTGCGGGCCGCGCCGGCGTACGGGGTGGAGGCGTCGGCCGCGGCGAGCGCGGCGGTCAGCGCCGAGGCTTCATCGGCGGTGAGGTGGATCGGGGGCAGGGTCATCTCCGGGTCGATCGACCAGCCGCCGCCTCGCCCGGGTATGGAGCGCACCGGGACACCGGTCTGCATCAGTGTCTGAAGGTCGCGCTGCACCGTGCGTGTGCTGACCTCGAACCGCGTGGCGAGCGCCGCGACCGTCAGCGGCCGCGGCGCCGCCGCGCGCAACTCTTCCACCAGCGCATACAGCCGGTCAGTGCGGTTCATGCCGCCGACGCTACCGTCACGCGGAGGCCAGGAAGCCCCGCTCTCGCCGTAGTTCCCGCTCGGTGATGGTCAGGGGGAACAGAGTGAAGCCGTGCATAGCGCCGGCGACGACGCCGAGCTGCACAGGCGCACCCGCCGCCTGCCACCGTGCGGCCAGGAACAGCGAGTCGTCCAGCAGAGGATCTTCGGTGCCGACGACGATCCGGGCGGGCGGCAGCCCGGCCAGGTCCGCGAACAGGGGCGAGACCTCCGGGCTACGGCGCTGCTCTTCCCCCATCCCCGGTGTGAACAGGTCGTAGCCGCCCCGAAGCGTGTCGGTATTGCTCAGCAGCTGTCGGGGGCCAAACCTCCGCTGGCTTGGTGTCATCGACAGGTCGTAGGGGCCGAAGAGCAGGTGAGCTGCCCGGAACGCGCCGGTGATGCCGTGCCGGTCGCGAAGGCGCAGCAGCGTCACGACGCTGAGGTGAGCACCGGCCGATTCACCGCCGATCAGCAGCCGGTCGGTACCGAACTCGGCCGCGGCGTGCTTCACCAGCCACCGGGCAGCCGCTTCGCAGTCGTCGGGCCCGGCGGGGAACGGGTGTTCCGGCGCGAGGCGGTAGTCCACGCTCACCACGGCCAGCCGTGTCTGCTCGGCGAGCCGCCAAAGCCGCTCGTCCTGTCCGTCCGCGGACCCGAACGCCCAACCGCCTCCGTGGATGTGCAGGTACACGCCGTCGACTTGGTCCGGCACGAAGACCCGTACCTTCACTGTGCCCTCAACGACGCGGTCTTGGCCGTGCGGCAGTCTTACCGGTGGCGTGTCGCCGCCGAGCCGGTTGCGCCGCAGGAGCGCCAGCGTGGCGGCGCTCGGCGCCTGCCCGCGAGCTGGACGGCTCGCGGCGGCAGCCTCAAATTGCTCGTTGAACCCCAGGGTCTCGGGGAGGCAGTCCTCATCGGTGATCGTCATGCCCTCGACAGTCTCAGCGGCCCGCGACAACGCCCTGTCACCCTTTCCTTGTGAACTGCGTCATGCTTCTGCCGCCGCGACGGCGACGGTTCGTTGGAAGACGTAGGTCCTCTCACGGGAACCGCGCCCGTGCTGCTGACCGGCGACGAACATCGCGCCGCCGCTCGCCTCGCCGCCGAGGTCGGCATCGCCGCGTACCGATCGACCTTCGGGACGCTGCTGTGTCTGTATCCCACCATCGTCGTAGCGCTGGACGCCCACGACCGCCGCTTGACCGATCCGGGAGCCCTTCACGCCAGCCACGCCGCCCTGAACTGGTAAAACGGGTTGGTGGGGTGACATTGCGGGGAAGCGGGGAAGAAGGGGTGGCAGCCGATAGGAGGTTGTCGTGGAGGGTCGAGATCTGGAACTGGGCGAGGTGCTGGCTGCTGCGGAAGCGGCCCCGCCCGGTGAGTCTGTCGATGTGGTGGCACGTGACCTGCAGAAGCGGTTCGGTGCGGAGCATGTGTCCTTCCTGTTCGTCGACCTCATCGGGCAGCGGCTGGTACGCCTCGCCGCGGTTGGCGGCGAGACAGACGACCCCGGTGAGTCGCTCGACCTGCGGGGCAGCGTGTACGACGGCGTTCTGCAGAGCCAGCGCCAGCAGGTGGAGGCGGACGGTCAGGGCGGGCGGCGTGTCATCACGCCGGTCACCAACCGCGGCGACTGCATCGGCGTCCTGGAGGTCACTTTGCAGTGCGTGGATGACACCGTGCTGCGACAGGTCCGCGAAGCGGCGCACGCGCTGGCCTACATCATCGTCACAGATCGCCGTTTCACCGACCTGTACCACCTGGGCCGGCGTACCACCGAGACAAGCCTGGCCGCGGAGATCCAGCACCAGCTGCTTCCCTCGGCGCCCTGCTGTGAGGCGGAGCAGTTCACCCTCGCCGCCGGGCTGGTGCCAGCCGACGACATCGGTGGCGACACCTACGACTACACCCTTGACCGTGACACCCTGCACCTGTCCATCACCGACGCCATGGGCCACGACACGAACTCAGCTCTCCTGGCCACTCTGTTGGTGAGCGCACTGCGCAGATCACGCCGCAGTGGCTGTGACGCCCTCAAGCAAGCCCACCACGCCCACCAGGCCCTGCTGAGCCACAGTCGCGGCCTGGCCACCGGGCAGCTGCTGTGTGTCGACCTCGACACCGGCCGGTGCGACCTGGTCAACGCCGGTCATCCCTGGCCGCTGTTGATGCGTGATGACGCCGTCGAAGTGGTGCACCTCGCCGTCAACCTGCCCTTCGGTGTGGCGGCATCCGCCTCCTACCGCCTCCAGGAACTGCAGTTGCGTCCCGGAGACCGCCTGGTCCTGCTCACCGACGGAATGCAGGAGCGCGGTGCTGCTGCCGTCGACTTGGCCTCGCTCGTGCACGACACCCGTCCTCTGCACCCGCGCGAAGCCGTCCGGAGCCTGACCGCCGCAGTGCTCGCCGCCTGTCACGGCAACCTCAGGGACGATGCCACGGTTTTGATAGTGGACTGGCACGGTGATCGCCGCGGACCGGCGGGAACAGACCTCCCGTAGCGGTGATCCGCCGCAACGGTCCGGTCAGTGAGTCAGGCATGAACGCGGTCGCTGGTTGCGCAGAGCGCGTGTGACCGTGGATATGAGGGCGACTCAGCTGGAGGGGGAGGTTGAGATGGCAGCCGTGGGGGCTCTTCGTGTCGTGCGGAGGGGCGTCTTGCTGCTGCACTCCGGGGCAGGCGTACCTGGAGGCCCGACCTTTGGAGTCCCGTTATGACGACCTCTCGCCAACCGTGGCCCCTGCCCGAGGAAACGCCCGACGTCGATGTGGCCCGTCTTCGGCAGGAGAACGCCGAGTTGCGCCAGGCAATTGACTCCCGTGCGATGGTCGACCAGGCCGTCGGAGTCCTCATCGCGACGTACGGCATTCCGGCGGCTGTCGGGTTCGAGGTGCCGCGCGAGGTCTCCCCGCACACCAACAGCAAACTGCGTAGGGTCGCGGAAGCCCTGATCGGCTGCGTGTTGGGCCGACCGAGCCGGAGCCGCTGGGCCGGGAGCTGGACGCGGCAGTGCGGCGGCGCTCGCGATACCAGGATGCGCCGGATTACGCGGGCGCGGAGATCAGCGGCGCAGGGCCTGCTCGACGGTGGGATGGCAGCTAATGATCTCGTCGACGCCGAAGGTGCGCAGCACGCGCAAGACGGGCTCCTGGGCGCCGGCGATACGCAGACCACCCCTGAGCTGCGCTCACGCGCTTGCAGGCGGCGATGAAGACGTTGATCCCGCTGGAGTCCATGAAGGTCACGTGACTGAGGTCCACCACGACCCGCACCGGCGCCGACTCGCCATCCTCGGGCAGCAGCGCTTCGCGGTAGACGCCCTGGACATGGTGGTCGATCTCGCCCCGCACAGTGACGACACGGACGCCGTCCACCACGCAGTGCTCGACTGACGGCCTCTGCGGCCGGCCTGCTTGCTCGATTTTGGTCACCGTCTCTTCGGCTGCACTTGTGCTGTCCCTGGTCGAGGCGTGCGCAAATGAGATGGTCCGCGCCTACGTTGCCACCCTGCGCGCCGCACCGCCGCAGGTGCCACCCCCACCGCCGACCGTGCGGCGGGTCACCGGCTGGGTCGCCTGTCACCCCTCAACCCTGAGCGAAGACGAGCACGCCGCGTTGAAGGACGTCCTGGCTCGCTGTCCAGAACTGGATGCCGCGGCCGAACATGTCCGCGGTTTCGGCGAGATCCTGGCTCACCGGCTGGGCCCCACGCTTCCCGCATGGATCGAAGCCGTCGATGCCAGCGAGCTGCCCGGCCTCACCAACTTTGCCCTTCACCTGCTCTGAGACCTCGACGCGGTGACCGCCGGCCTCACCTGTCAACGGCCTCTTGATCGTCCCCGCTGGCGGCCGTGAGGCATCCCCGCAGGTGGACGACATGATCGCCCCGCTTGCGGCCAGATATTCTCCCCGCCTTCGATTCACGTGGATCAGCTGAAGGGCTTCACTCCCTTTCCGGTGGTGGCCTCGGTGAACCGGAACGAATCACCCTGAGTGACCGTGACGTGGGCGTGGTGGAGGAGTCGGTCGACGGTCGCGGTGGCCAGGGTCTTGGGCATGATCTCGTCGAATCCGGACGGATGGAGGTTGCTCGAAACCGCGATCGAGCGCCGTTCATATGCGGCATCGACCAGGCGGTAGAAGCCCTCGGCGGCGTCCTCGGAGACGGGCAGCAGGCCGATGTCGTCGACGATTATCAGGTCCGAGCGGACGATCTTCGCGAGGGCCCGGGCGATGGAGTCGTCCGCGCGGTGCCGGCGGACCAGCATCCCCAGGTCCTCGATGGTGAACCAGGCGACGGTCAGGCCGGCCTCGACCGCGGTCTGCCCGAGGGCCTCGGTGAAGTGCGACTTTCCCGTCCCCGACGGTCCACAAATACAAAAATTCTCCCGTCGGCCGACCCATTCCAGGCTCTTGAGGGCGTCCTGAGTGGCCCGCGGTATGGACGACTTGGTCTCGTGCCAGTCCCCGAAGGTCTTGCCGGTGGGGAACCCGGCCCGCTTGCGGCGAGTGTGCAGGTTGGCCCGGTCGCGGCCGGCGGCTTCCTCCGCCAGCAGGACGCGGACGACCTCGGCGGGATCCCAGCGTTGGGCCTTCGCGGTGGGGATGATGTCGGTCAACGAGCGGCGGATGTGCGGCAGTTTGAGCCGTCTGGTGAGCTCGATGGCCTCGGAGAGCGGGTCGCCGTTCGTGCCGAGAACGGTGCGGATCGGGGTGGCCATCAGACGTGGTCGCTTTCGTCGTGCTCGGAAAGATCAGGAGTGCTCGGGGCGGGGGCGCCGAGGGCGGACCAGGCAGAGGTGCCGGGCTGCAGCGAGTGGGCCTCACTGCGGCGGACCGGCTCGGCCAGGCCGTGAACGGCCTGGTAGTCGAGGATCGACAAAAGGTCCTTGTCCGCGAAGCGGGAGGTGACCGCGGCGGTGCCGAGCGCCCGGTCAACTTCCGCTATGGAGTAGAGCTTTGAGAGCGCGACGGCCTCGGCCATCTTCGCCTTGATCCGGCGAACCCCGGCAGCCCCGGCCTCGACCAGCCAGCTCGCAGCACCTGGGCCGAGCTGGAGGAACGCAGCTTCCTCTGCGGAGGTCGCCCTCGGAGTGCGGTCCCTTTCCTTGTCTTCGCGCGGCGGGTAGTGGGCATCCTCCAGGACCGGCGAGCCGGGCTCGCCGCGCGGGTGGCGGGCGACCTCGTGGGCCGAGCCGGTCTCGTCGACGGCGGTGACGATCAGCTCGTCGCCGTGGAAACGGGCCCAGACCCGGGTGTCGATCAGCTCGTGCGGGACTGAGTAGCGGACCGCGTCGACCGAGATCGTCGACTCCCAGGTCACCCGGCGGGTGGTGCCGAAGGCGGCGGTGAACGGCCGCCTCGGCAACGGATGCAGACGCTGTTGTTCCTCCGCGAGCCGCTCGACCGGCTTGCGTCGAGTCGCCTTGTGCGTGCGGGAGTTGACCTCCTCGCAGAACTGCCGGCAGGCGGCTTCCAGCTCGCCGAACGTCTTGTATTGTTCGCGCAGATTGACGTCCCGGGGCACCAGATCGGCCTTCGCGATCTTCACCGTGGACTCGGATCCGCCCTTGGTTTCCGGGTCCGCCGGCAGACACGTACGAATCGTCGTGCCGTAGTGCCTCGCGACCTCGACGATCTCCGGGTTGCGGACCGCGATCCCGGCGACGTGGTCGATGGTGACCGTCTTCTCGTTGTCCGTAAGGACATAGGCCGGGACCCCGCCGATCCTGCGGAAGGTGGCGTCCAGACATGCGGTGATCGTCGGCAACGTCTTGTCCCAGATCGGGATGACGACGCGGAAACGGGACCAGGCCACCCATGCGCAGAACAGCGTGGTCTTGCGGCCCTTGATCACCGGCCCGTCGCCGAAGTCGTACTGAATCCAGAGCCCCGGCTCGGTCACCCACGGCCGGTAGACCCTGCGCAGACCGGCCCTGAACTGGGCTTTCGCCTCGGCCACCGTGCGGCGGGTGGTGCGTTCCCCACCGGTGAAACCCATCGCGGCGATCCTCTTGTGGACCACGTCCGCGCGGATACGGCCTTGCGAGCGGACCACCAGCTCCTCGATCTTCGGCAGATAATCGTCGATCGCGCGAGCCCGGTGACGGCGCTGGTCAGGATGCTGACCGGCCGCCCGCATCTTCACATAACGGGCCACCGTGTGGTGGTCGCACCCGGCCAGCTCGGCCGCCGCACGGTAACTGCCTGTGAGGTCGTATGCCTCAAGGATCTCCATGATCTCCCTGCTGTTCTTCACCCGCTCCAGCGTCGCCGAGCGGGACTACTCGGGGCGAGCGGGGAGAAATATCTGGCCGTACGCGGGGATTCCCGAGGCCACAAAATGCGCCGTAGATGGCCGCCACCGGGGAGCTTACGGAGGCCGCCGTCACTCACCCTGCACTGGAGCTCCGGTGGTACGGAAGGCGCCGTGAACCGCATCAAGAAGATCAAGAGGTAGCTCTACGGCCGTGCCGGATTCGAATTGCGCCGCAAGCTGATCCTGCTCCCATAGCGTCGCGCCCAGACTCTGCAGCCAACCCTGGTCACGTCAGCGAGCGTGGTGGGCTGAGAAGATCACCGCGAGACCACAGATGCCGTCGAGACCGCGAAGGACAGAATGTCGGAGAGACCGCCCATAGATCGGGCCGAGGAGCGACTTCAACATGAGCTGACCCGTGGACAGCAGCCCCTCGCCGAACTGGACTTGAACGAGGTGTGGTTCAGATTCGTGCGCTTCGGCTCCCAGCGCTTCGACACCGCGGACACGCCGGACGCTGATGGCCTTCTCTTCCAGTACGGGACTCACGCCTTCGAGGGACCGCCCGTCTTCACGCTGGACCTGGCCCGGCAGTTCGAGATCAACGACGCTTCCGGCGGGCATGATCATTACATCCAGCTCCACTGCGAATTTCGATACGAGCCCGTCCCTCAACTTCGGGCCCTGGGGCACTTCGAGTCCTGGTTCTTCCACGAGACGAACGACGAACTCGACCGCTGGGCCGACGGCCTTGACCGTCAGGAATTCTGGACAATCATCCGCAACTTCCATCCCAAGGAACTCAGGGTCTACCAAGAACAAGTGTGATCACAGCCGTGAAGCGACCTGCCCGATGACGCTCCGCGATCACTCCCCAAGATCTGTGCCAGAGCCTCGGCGGGGTCTGGCACAAGTTCCGGATGCTGTTGGTGATCTTCACCGATCGCGTGTGGTGCTGAACATCAGCTTTCGGCAGAGGAGTTGGAATGGGCTGGTGGGTCGGGTTGGTCGTGACGGTGCAGCGCCGGGTGGGAAGCAGTCGCTGAGCCTGATGATGTTGGTTCCGACGGCGGTCAGAACGTGTTGCACATGCGTCTTGGCGATTCCCCGGTAGCGGCAGTTGCGCAGGCCGTGAGCATGGACGGTCTCGGAGACCGTGGCCTCGCAGCCGGCCCGCATCGCATATCGCTCGCGCCAGGCGCTCGTCTCCTGCTCCTGGCGCGCCTGATTCTGGATCTCCTCCAGGGGGCGCGGAAGGAGCATGACGTGTCGGCCTCTGTTGACCGTGTTGCCTGTGCACAATGCGCGGTCCTCGCAGGCTCGGCAGACAGCCGTCGGGAAGCGCACCGAGTACTGCGGACGGCCGTCCAGATAGGTCTCATTCCAGGGAGAGCTGGTTTCGCCGCGCGGGCAGGTGAGGGTGTGCTGCTCCCAGTTGGGGCGGAAGTCGCGTTTGTCGAAGCCGGGATGCTCTCGATTGCTGGACACCGTGCGAATGGGTCCGGTGAGCCTGATTCCGTATCCGGTGAGCGCCGTGTGAATGGTAGAGGGACTGATGTAACCTCCGTCGACCAGATGCTCCACGGGGCGGAACCCGCCGGCCGCCAGGCCCTCATGGATCCGCGGGAGAGCATCGATGTCCTGCTCCGGCGCGGGAGCCGTGACAACCTGGACGATCACGTTCGGGCCGGTGCCGTCACACGTCTCCGTCTGGTGATCGCGGTAGCCGATCCACGATCGGGCCCCGGATGAGACGACCTTCCGGCTGAAGCGGGCCTCGGCGTCATGCGGGGTAATGATCTCCACGCTGGCCCATGGCACCCGCGCGACCGCGGGATCCGGCCGCCCCTGGGCCTCCGCGACGGTAGAGCGGCGTGGAGTCTCCCGCCTGGACCGCCGGTCATGTGTGGACTTCGGCTCACGCCAGCGCAGTTGCCCCTCTTCGTCGAACCAATACTGCTGTAACCACACCTGCCTCAGGACCTGCACCGCTGGCAATTCCCGCAGCCGGTGTGGCGCATCATCGCCGTACACGGCGCTCAACAGCTGGACGCCGTCTGCACCAACCTGAAGGGCGTACTCCAGGCGGTCCTCCGCGCTGCGCGGTAGCCGCTCGTAGCGCACCGGCCGTCCATAACGTCGCGCCCAGTCCGCGGTGACCAGCGGTGCAAGCCAGTCCTCACCGGCCTCGCTGAGTTCCTCCAGCCCGCTGCGCATCGTCTCACCGACCAACTCGACTCGGTTCAGCGTGCGCACGGCGGCCAGCACATGCGTCGAGTCGGTCCGAACTCGGCCGCGCCGCCCCACCAGACCGGCGGCCACCAGCCGGTCGACCACCACCGCCAGGAGGCGATCCGCCCGATCGCCCTGGGCCATCCGGTCCCGAAACTCGCTGAGCACCGAATGATCGAACCCCGGGTCGTCCAACTCCATGCTCAGGCAGTACTTCCAGTCCAGCCTGCAGCGGACCGCCTCGGCTGCCTGCCGATCAGTGAGATTCTCCGCATACTGCAACACCGAAACCATGGCCAGACGGGCCGGCGACAGCCCCCGTCGGCCGTTGCCCGGGTACCAGTCGGCGAAGTCATCGTCCGTGAAGAGCTCGTCGAGCCGGTCGCGTACCCACATCGCCGCCGTGCCCCGCGGGTTACTCGCCCGCGCCACCCGCACCGTCAACGCCGGGATCACCCGCCCCGAACTCACGCCCATAGCCATCGCGGTCCCCCTTCGACCGCCGAAGCCGCCCCGCTCCCACCAGCGGAGCACAACCCCCAGCGCAGTAGGAGCAGCACCCGAACGATTCACCTCTCCGGATGAAGATCACCAACAGCATCAGTTCCGTGACCAGTAACGCAGTGTTATGCGTCGATGTCGAAGAGCGGGATGTCACCGGACTCTGGCGGCGGGGCCAGGATTGTGTGAAGGCGACTGATCGTTGCGAGCCATCGGCTCGCGTCAGCAGGGTCAACCCAGTTTGCGGCAAGTCCGGACTCGTCATCGAGGATGCGGGTGAGGGCTTCGGCTGTGAGTGTCCGAAGATCGACGGGGAAGGCTGGCATGGCCTTCTCCGGTCCGTAGGCTGTGTCGATCGGCTCGCCGCCTGGGCACTGCGCCGCGATCAGCGCGGCGGCGGCAATCGCCTCTTCTGCTTCTGAGAGGTAACCGGTGGCGCTGACCGTGCGCACGAGGACACCGCGGATCAGCACCTCGCGTTCGTCGGGGTTCGCATGGTCCAGCGCGATGGCGAAGTCCGCAGCCGTGTCGTTGTCGAAGGGGCCGGTGTCCCAGGTACCCACGGTGTTCTCCTTGACTGGTTGTGCGGTGATCCTCGCACCAGCCACTGACAGCGCGGTCACTTGGCGAGCAGGTGTCGGCGTACACGTGAACGTGGCTCTGGCAAGGTTTTCGGATGCTGTTGGTGATCTTTGGTGAGAATGGTCAACTGCCACGTTTTGCGGTGCTGTTCCGGCAGAGCCGCTGAAACGGGGTGAGCCGCCGTGCGGGCCTGGGTGGTGCAGTTCCTGGTGGAAAGCATCCGCTGAGTTGGACGACGTTGGCCCTGGCAGCGGTGAGGACGTGCTGTACGTGCACTCTCGCCAGCCCTCGGTAGCGGCATTGGCGCAGGCCATGGGCGTGGACAGTCTCGGATACGGTGGCCTCGCAGCCTGCGCGCACCGCGTAGCGGGTGCCATGCAAGGGTTTCTTGTTCGATGCGCGCGCGGTTCTGGATCTCCTGCAGCGGGCGGGGCATCAGGATGAGGTGGCGGCCTCGACCGTCGGCATTGCCGGTGCAGGACTGTCGATCCGCGCATTCTCGGCATGCGGCGCGGGGGAAGAGCACTGAGTGGCTTGACCGACCGTCGAGGCGGGTCGTCTTCCAGGGCGGGCTGGTCACTCCGCGTGGGCAGGTCGCGGTGTGGCGGTCCCAGTCGATGTGGAAGTCCTTCTTGTCGAAGCCGGGGCGGTGCTGTCGGGGAGAGACCAGCCGGACCGGGCCGAGCACGGTAACGCCATAGGCTTGACAGAGCCACTTCAGGGAGTACGCGGACAACTCGTCGCATCCGCGCGGGGCTACCGCGAAGTGCAAGGACGGCTCGTACTCCTACGGTGCCCACGCGCGCGGGATCTGCCCGCACTACCGGGGCGTCACGTACTGGTACCGGTAGACGGCACATGGCTCTATCGGTGAGGCCTGCGTTTTGACGCCGCTCGGGTGCTTGCGGTGGCGCATTGGGCGTGCTGTGCGTGGTGAGGGGACGCCGGTGACAGCAGGTGTCATGCCTGGACGGTGGGGCGAACGTTGATCTCGCCGATCTCGACGTCGCCGGGCTGCTCGATGGCGAAGGCCACCGCGCGGGCGACTGCGGCCGGCGGGATGCCGATCGCGTCCATGTTCTTGCGCGTCTGCTCGCGGATGCGCGGGTCTGCCATCGACTCGGCGAGATCGGTGCGGACGTATCCCGGCGAGATGGCTGTCGTGCGCACCACTCCGTCGGTGGACTCCGTGCGCAGCCCCTCGTGGACGGTGCGCACCGCGTTCTTGGTCGCGGCGTAGACGGCCATCGAGGGGGACACGCCGGACAGGCCGGCCACGGAGATGATGCTGACCAGATGGCCCGAGCCTTGCTCGCGGAAGGCGGGCAGCGCGGCGGCGATGCCGTTGAGCGTGCCGCGAAGGTTGACGTCGATCATGGCCGACCAGCCTTCGGTGTCGAGGTCGGCCAGCGGACTGATCGGGGCGATGCCGGCGTTGTTCACCAGCACGTCGATACGGCCGTACTGGTCGATGGTGGTGGAGACCAGGTGCTGCAGGTCCTCCGGCCTGGTGACGTCGACGACGCATGTGGCGGCACGGCCCCCGTCCTCCCGAATGGACTGCGCTATGGCGTCGATGCGCTCGCTGCGGCGTGCTGCGAGGACGACCGAGGCGCCGCGCTCCGCGAGCAGGCGAGCCGTGGCTTCGCCGATGCCACCACTTGCTCCGGTGATGGCGACGATCTTGCCGTGAAGAGAGAGCACTGCTGCCTCCAGGTAAAGTGGACACGTGTCCGGTGTGTGGTCCCACCCTACCGGACACGTGTCCACTTGTTAGCGGCGGAACATCAGGAGATGCCCTATGAGCGCGCCAGGACGCCGTCCGGATGCGGTGCAGAACCGGACCCGCATCGTCGAGGCCGCCCGTGCAGCCCTCGCCGAGTCCCACCATGTCCACCTCAACGAGATCGCCAAACGCGCCGGTGTGGGCCAGGGAACGCTCTACCGGAACTTCCCCAACCGCGAAGCCCTCCTTGCCGAGGTCTACCGGCGCGACGTCGAAGAACTCGTGACCGCCGCCCCCGTTCTGCTGGCGGAACACGAGCCCGTGGAAGCCCTGCGTCACTGGCTCGACCGAGTGATCGACTACGCCGAGATCAAGTACGGCGTCCTGGCAGCGCTCGAGCCGGCGGCGTGGCAAGGCCTTGTCGCCCACAGCCACAACCCCATCGAAGGCGCCCTCGGTCACCTGCTGGACGCCGGGAAAGCGGCCGGTTCCCTCCGTACGGACGTGGACGCCCACGGGGTCCTCATACTCATCGCCTACCTCGGCCGACTGGGCCAGGACGAATGGGAAGCAAGGGCACGGCCCCTGATGAACGTCATCCTCGACGGCCTTCGCCGCCACGACGCGGACCGGTGAGGGCCGCGGAGGGAACACGAAAACAGACTCCGGGAGGTCTACGAGCCGGTCGCCCGGCATCTGGAGGACCAGTTGCGGCTGGGCGGTCCGATCAAGGACCCGTGGGCTGGCTGATCGGCAAGGGTCTGCCCCAACGGCCGGAGTGCGGCGACGTGTTGTGCGACGACCGCATGCTGCTCGACTCCGGCCGGGACTGCCCGCGCTGCGAGGACCGGCAGGCCAGCAGGCGTTCCCAGCGTCATGCGGTCGCGGCCGCCGTCGACACCGCGATGCCGTGCGCCTCCGAGGCGGAGCGCCGTATGGCGACCGAGGGGCAACTGCACGAGGCCGTGACCGCCCGGGCGTGGGCCCGCAAGCACGAGTGGGCGCAGGTCCGGGCCCGCCAGGCCGCGGCCGCGAAAGCACCGCGCCGAAACCGCGGCCGCACACCCCGCCCTCGATGAGCCGGCCACACCGTCGGACCGGGCCGTACTGCCCGCGCCTCGCCCGGCCCCCGCCGCCCCGGCGTCGGAGGCCGACGTCGTCGACCAGGACCTGGTTCTCGAGGAACTGACCAGCGAGCAGGTCCTGGACTGGTGCAACCGTGCCACCCGCGACCACCAGGTCGTGTTCGACCACATCGACCGGTACGGCGAGCACTCGGTACAGAGGCTGTTCACCAGGGCCTTCGTCGCGGACGTGCAGCGCCTGTCCCGCCTCGGGCACCTGAACGTCGGCTACACCACCCGGGAGCGGTCGTGAGCGGCGGCGAACTGTCGGGTGTCGACCTGGCGCGGGTCGCTCTGCGTGCCGCGCTGGAGACGGCGGGGAAGAACGGCGGCAACACCCGTACGACGAAGGCGAAGCCGCGCACGATGTCGGTGGTCCGGCGTCGTGTGCGGCCTGCGGATCCTCGCGCCCGGCTCTGTGCCCGCACCGGAGCCGGACGACTGTGTCCTTCAGATCCCGGAGGCGCCCAAAGGGCCGGTGAGAAAACGGAAGTTGGCCAGTGACGGCTACCGCCCTGCTCTCGCTGCGTACTGGCAGGGCGCCCTGCCGCGCTTGGCCGACCCGGACATCACGGAGGCGGTCGAACGGAAGACCAGGGCAATGCGCGAGTTCAGCCAACGCGCGTTCCCCGATAGGTGCGGGAAGCAGACCGGGTGGGAGGCGCCTACCGGGCGGCCCGCAGTGCGGAGCGACGCCCTCGTCGTAGGGTCAGTCGATGCGGTCGGCCTCTTCGTGGCGCCCTTGGTCGCGGAGCAGGCCTGTCAGAGTGTCGCGGCTGGCGGCGGTGTCAGGGTGTGCTGTGCCCAGGACGCGGGTGCGTCCCTCCAGCGCCATGCGCGCCTGGGTCTCCGCTTCCTCGAACAGGCCCAGTTTCCCGAGTGGAACGGCGAGATTGGCATGGCTGCGGAGTGTCTCGTGGTGGTCGGGGCCTTGTAGACGGCTTCGGGCCTCAAGTATGTGGCGGTGCTCGGCTACTGCCTCTTCGAAGCGGCCCATGCCTGACAGTGCGACGGCCCGGTTGTCGCGGCTGGACAGGGTGAGCGTGTGGTCGGGACCCAGCAGGCGTGAGCGGACCTCCTGCACTGCGGCGTGCTCTGCCTCCGCCTCCTCGTAACGCTCCAGCCTGCGCAGCAGAATGCCCAGGTCGCTGCGGCTTTCAAGGTTGTCGGTGTGGTCGAGGCCCAGGGCTCGAGTTTGGATGTCGAGTGCGGCGGGTGCCTGCGTCTCCGCCTCCTCCAGCCTCCCCAGGCTGACGAGTACATCGGCGTGCTGACTGCGGGCGGTGTTGGTGCTCGGATGCTCGGGGCCCCAGGCGCGGGCGTAGCCCTCAAGTGCTCCGCGGAGTTCGGCCTCGGCCTCTTCGTATCGGCCCATGGCTTCGAGGGTCGAGCCGAGGTTGCGACGACTGATCAAGATGCTGGTTTGGTCGGCGCCCAGCACCCTGATACGGGTCTCCAGCGTGGCGCGGCCCTCCGTCTCGGCCTCCTCGTACCGGCCCTGCAAGTGCAGGACACTAGAGGGCGTCTGAAAAGCCTGTCAGTGGGCAAGTTGCCTGGTAGCGGGGTGGTGGCGCACTTTCGGGGGTTTGGGTGTGCGGGCTGCGTACCCGTTACTCGACGGATCTGTCTGATGCGGAGTGGGAGATCCTCCGTCCGTTGGTTCCGGCGGTCAAGCCCGGTGGACGACCGGCGAAACACATGCGGCGGGAGATCCTCAACGCGTTGGCGTACTGGCTGCGGGCCGGCTGCGCTTGGAGACTTTTGCCGCATGACCTGCCGCCGTGGCAGACGGTCTACCACTACTGGCGGCGGTGGCAGCAAGAGGGCGTGTGGGAGCGGATGTTGACGGCGCTGCGTGAACGCGAGCGGGTGCAGCTCGGCCGTGATCCCACTCCCAGTGCGGCCATTGTGGACAGCCAGAGCGTGCGGGCCAGTGAGCGCGGTGGCCTGCACGGTTACGACGGTGGCAAGAAGGTCAGCGGCATCAAGCGTCACCTGCTCGTCGACACCCGCGGCACCGTCCTGGTCACCTGCGTGAGCCCGGCCAGCGTCGGCGACCGCGACGGTGCCGCGGTGCTGTTCTCCCTGGCCGCCGATGCCTTCCCACGCCTTCAGCACGTGTGGGCGGACCAGGGCTACCGCGGTGCCGACTTCCACGCCTGGGCCCGGGAAGCCACCGGCATCGCCGTGGAGGTCGTGCAGCGCCGCGACGGAGGATTCCGCTCAACCTGGGCTCGGGTGGGAGCACCGCCTCCGGCAGTGCCCCTCTTCGCAGTGGTCCCTCGCCGTTGGGTGGTGGAGCGGACGTTCGCCTGGCTGGGACGGTGCCGCCGCCTGTCGAAGGACTACGAGTACCTGCGCGTCTGCTCGGAGAACGCCATCTACCTCACCATGGCCATGCTCCTCGTGCGCCGCCTCGCAAGACCAGCCAACTGACAGGCTTTTCAGACGCCCTCTAGAGATCTTTAACGGTGTGGGTTACGTGGGCTCGTGACGGTTGGTGTGGGCCGCGCTATGCCGGAGGGATGAGGTATCCCGATGGCGGTGGGCTGACGGCCGAGGAGCGGGATCGGCGTGAGCAAGTCCGGCTTGCGGCGGCTGACTTGATCGAGGCGGGGCCAGTGACGCGGCGGTGGCCCGGCGGTTCAGGGTGGCGCGGATGTCGGCGAACCGCTGGCGCCGGGCTTTGGCTTCGGGAGGCCGCCAGGCGCTGGTCTCCAAGGGCCCTGGCGGCGCCCACTGCAAGCTTGACGCGGGCCAGCTACGGTTCTTGGAGGCGGTGTTGGAGGCCGGTCCGGCCGTGTGCGGCTGGAGCGACCAGTGCTGGACGCTGGCCCGGATCGCCGAGGTGGTGCGTCGCCGGTTCGGCGTCGATTACACCCTGGCCGGGCTGGATCTGCTGCTGCACCGCATCGGCTGGAGCGTGCAGATCCCGAGCCGCAAGGCCACCGAGCGGGACGAGTCGAGGATCGCCGCCTGGAAGGACGAGCAGTGGCCCGTCATAAAAAGACGGCGGCGGACCTGGGCGCCTGGCTCTGCTTCGAGGACGAGGCAGGTCAGGGCCTGAGGCCGCCCAAAGGCCGTACCTGGGGCCGCCGTGGCCACACACCCGTTGTGAAGGTCACCGCCCAGGGCACCACGCGTCTCGATGGCCGCTCTGATCTGCATCAGGGCCGGACACCGGCCACGGCTGATCTACCGCGTCCGCCTGGACCGCGGTCCAGCGAAGTGTCGGCGCAAGGGCTTCACCGAGACCGACTACGCCCGGCTGCTGGATGCCGCACACCAGCAGCTCGGCGGCCCCGTCGGCTTGGGCTGGGACAATTTGAACACCCACGTCAGCCGCACCATGCGGGAGCTGATCGCCGCGCGATTATGGCTGACCGTCTACCAACTGCCGCCGTACGCACCGGAGTTCAACCCGGTCGAGGGCGTGTGGTCGCACCTGAAGAGGTCCCTGGCCAACCTCACCAAACACAGCCCCAGCTCACCGCACGGGTGAAGACGCGGCTGAAACGGATGCAGTACCGGCCCAGCCTCATCGAGGGGCTCATCGCCAAGACCGGACTCGACCTCCAACTGCCGTGACCCCAGTCGTTAAAGATCTCTAGCGGCGTACCTTGAACCTCAGGTGCAACACCCTGTCGCCCTGAATGACCACGTGTGGATCCTCCAGCAGATGCTGCTGGTCGATGCCGCCGAAGTAGCGTCTGCCCGACCCGAACACCACCGGGACCACGTCCATCGCCACCTCGTCCACGAGGCCGGCCGCGAGGATTTGGGCGCCCGCTTCGCCGGCGTTCACGGCGACGATCCGGTCTCCGGCGAGTTCCCGGGCCTTGTTGATCGCGGCCGCCACGCCATCGATGAAATGGTAAGACGCCTCGGGGTGCCACCCCTCGGGCTTTGGCCGGTGGGACACCACGACCACGTGATCTCCCGCGGGTGGGTTGCCTTCCCAACCGTTTACCTGGTCGAACAGGTTGCGGCCCATCACGATCGTGCCGATCGACTGCCACGTGGAGCGGACGTAGTCTGCCGACGCACGCGAGACCTTGATGCCGCTGTCCGCTCCGGAATGGTCGTACTGATCGTCCCCACCTACGACGATCGGGACGTCTCCGCTGAAGTACCACTCATGAAGGGGCCCGACCTCGCCCTTCTCGTCGGCGATGAATCCGTCCACCGACACCACACTGTGCATGATCACCGTGCCCACGGGCCCTCCTCGACGTCTTCTTGCAGGTTCGGCGCAATCCTTTCGCGCCGATGGGATCCGGGCATGTAAGAAATCAATCGGCGGGCATCGGGCCGATGTCCTGCGGGCCTCGCCGCCCGACGGGGAATCGACGCAGCAGAGCTAGGTACTCCGTCGGGGTGTGGCCGGTGAAGTCTTTGAACTCTCTGCTGAAGTGGGCATGGTCGAAATAGCCCGCCGTTTGGGCGAGCTCCGACCAGTCGACCGGGCGCAGGGCATCCACGGAAACGATCAGCTGCGCGAAGCGGTAGATCCGCGCCATCCGCTTCGGGGTGACACCGACATGAGTCTTGAACAGGTTGGCCAGGTGATTGCCGCTCACCCCGGCTGCGTCTGCCAGCGAACCGACCGGGATCGAGCCGTGCGATGTCTCCAGACGCCCGCCTGTGTGCTGGACCAGGTCGAGGCCGCGCGCCGGGGCATCGGTAAGTCGCGACCGCAGCTCCTCTTCCAGCGCCCGCAGTGTCTCGGCGGCCGACGCGGCGTCGCCGGTCCGGTTTCGAATCCGGTCCACAGAGTGTTGCCAGACGGCATCGACCGGGGCCCACCGGTTACGCAGCTCGGCCGTCGGCATGTCGACGAACGGCGACATACCCCATGGTTTGAAGTGCACCCCGACGAGCCGCACCCGTGTGGGGTACTCGAAGAGGAAGCGCCTGGTCCATACGCCCATGAACCACCCGTCTGTGAATACAGCGGGCGGCACCGAACGGTCGGAGTCCCACAGGCGGACGGGCCCACCCAGGTGAAGGAACAAGTGCGCCGACGGCATCGGTGGCACGTTCATCAGGCGGTGGTGCGGCACCCCGGTCAGACAGTAGATGTCGTCGATGAACCGGTCGAGCGGCGGAGCGGGCACCCGGCCGAGGTATTCCATGGCCCCAGTGTGGCCGCCCGAGCGGTCAGTTCGCGAGGATGGCGTCGTCGGCCCTGCCATCGATCGTCTCCCCGCTGTAACCCCAGCCATTGAAGGTCTCTAGTTTTTCTACCCACAGAGGTTGGTGATGGGCCCGGTCGACGGGCGGCCGGAGGGCTTCACGACCATCCCCGGCACCACGTTCAAGTTCGTCGCGAAACCGAAGCCCGGCTGGAGCGGCGTCGTCGTGTGCGAGGTGTTGGAGGTTCGCGAACTATCGCTGCTGCGCTACTCGTGGCAGGACGAAGGTGGCGGCGAGGTGACCGAGGTCGCCTACAGCCTCGAACCGCACCGCAGCGGAACGCGCTTCACCTTCGACCACACCGGTTTCACCGGCACCGGAGGCTTCTTCATGGCCAAAATCCTCGGCACCGTCCGCGCCAAGATGCTCACCAGGGGCCTGCCCGCAGTGCTGAACGACCTCGATGACCAAGGCGCCCTGCGCCCGGAAAGCCCTCTGAGCCCCAAGCGGCTCTAGGGTTCGTTTGGATCAGTCGGTCGTTGGTCTGGGTGTGCCGTCAACTGACGCGCAGTGGGCGCGAATCGAGCTGTTGCTCCCGGACCGGACGCCGAAGCGGGGTGGCCGGTGGCGGGATCACCGGGAGGTGATCGACGCGATCGCCTTCAAGTTCCAGACCGGAACGCAGTGGGTCCATCTGCCGGCGAAGTACGGCAACTGGCGAGGCGTCTACAACCGGCTGCGGATGTGGGCCGTTGACGGCACCTGGGAGCGGGTCTTCACCGCGCTCGTGGCCCAGGCCGACGCCGACGAGGACCTCAACTGGGCCGTGTCGGTGGACTCCACGATCGTGCGGGCTCACCAGCACGCGGCCGGCGCCCGCAAAAGGGGGCCCCGGCCGGCGAACCGGCCGACCACGCCATCGGCCGGTCCCGCGGCGGACTGACCACCAAGATCCACCTCGCAGCCGACGCCCGCTGCCGGCCCCTCGCCTTCGTCCTCACCGCCGGACAGGCCGGTGACGCACCCGCCTTCACCGCCGTCATGGCCCGCCTGCGCGTTCCCCGACGACGTGGCCGGCCGCGCACCAGGCCGGACGTGGTCCTGGCGGACAAGGCGTACTCCGCCCGCGCGATCCGCGACCACCTGCGCAAACGCGGCATCCGCGCGGTGATCCCGGTCCCGGGGGACCAGCGTGGCCACCGGCTGCGAAGCGGCAGCCGGGGCGGCAGACCACCCGCCTTCGACCGCGAGACCTACAAACAGCGCAACACCGTCGAGCGGTGCATCTACCGCCTCAAGCAGCGGCGAGGTATCGCCACCCGCTACGAGAAGACCGCGACCATCTATCTGGCCGGACTTCACATCGCCGGCATCTTCCTCTGGTCCGCCCGATGATCCAAACGAGAGCCCCTAGTACGCGCGAGCGGCCTCCAGGTTCTCCTGGAACCGCTTATCGGCCGGGGACCACACCATGCCGAGCTTCTCCAGCCGCCGCGTCCGCAGACCCCGGCGTCCGAGGTCGGCATGCATACGGCCCACGCGCTTCGCCAGATGGGACGGCTTTGCGTTCAGTCGGCAACCGGGCGTTCGCGGACTGCGTCTTCGCGACTAAGAGCGGTGACGGTGGGACTGCTGTGCTTGCAGACGGGCGGAAGTATTCATGAGCGGGATTCTTCGCGCGGGGGCCGTGATGACAGTCTGTGCGGCGATGGTGGCTGTCAGCGGGAGTGCGGGGGCATCGGGTTCCGTGCGGGCAGTGTCGGCCGACGCCGTGCCCGGGTCGCTGCCCGCCGCGGTGGGCACCGCCGCGCGGGTGGGGGCCGCGCCCGCGTCGCAGCGACTGACGGTCCAGGTGTGGCTCAACCCGGACGCGGCGCGCGCTGCCGCGGCCGCGGACGCAGTGGCCACGCCGGGCAGTCCCGAATTCCACCACTACCTGAGCCCGGACGCCTACACCTCGAGATTCGGCCCCTCCGTCGCGCAAGCCAGGGCGGTGGCGGCGTGGCTCGCTAGCAAAGGACTGGCAGGAGTCCAGGTCGACGCCGGCCGCGACTACGTGTCGGCGACGGGGCCGGTCTCGGCGGTCGAGTCGGCCTTCCAGGTGCGGATCGGCCGGTACCGGGCCAGGGCTGCCGCAAGCAGGTCGTCCGCCGGGTCGGCGGTGTTCACCTCGAACGACCGCGAGGTGTCGGTACCCACCCCGCTGGCCTCCCTCGTGCTGGGTGTGACGGGGCTGAGCAGCGCGTCCGCCACATCACGGAGCACGTCGACGTCGGCACTCCAGAGCCGCGCGGCGGCCAGGACTGCGACGTGCTCCCGCTACTGGGCGCAGCACACGCATGCCCTGCACCCCGCTTACAAGGGGCTGACCCGGGCCTCGCTGCCGGTGTGCGGGTACTCCGCCGCGCAGCTCCGCGCCGCCTACGGGGCGACGTGGCGGGACACCGGCAGGGGCCAGACCGTGGCGCTGACCGAGAGTACCGAGCCGACTGCGATGTTCCGGACGCTGACGGCATACGCCCGCAGCAACCACTTGCCGCTGCCGAAGCGCTCCCAGTTCCGGCAGATCGGGGCCGGAGCCTGCCAAGCGTCCTCGGCGGTGACGGACCGTGCGGCGCAGTCGACCTCTGCCGACGTCGAGGCGGAGATGGACTCCGAGGCCGTCTACGCGATGGCGCCGGGTGCGAACCAGGTCATGGTGGTGGGCACCGGCTGTGACGAGGACCAGTCGCTGCTGAACGCGGCTTCGGCCGTGCTGACCGGGGACGGCCACCGCCCCTTGGCCTCCATCGCGTCGAACTCGTGGCAGATCCCGCTGGGAATGGTGTCGCCATGGATCGTGCACGCCATCGACGTGCGGGCCGCAGCCGAGGGGGTCGGCATGTACTTCGCCTCCGGCGACACCCCGGGCCTCACCGTCACCGACTCCGACCCGTACGCGGTGGCGGTCGGCGGCACCACCCTGGGCATCGGAGCCGCGAAGAACCGTGTGTTCGAGACTGGCTGGTCCGACGACTTCGGCTCGCTGGACGGCGGCAGGTGGACCGATCTCGGCGTCAGCGGAGGCGGCGGGGGCGTCAGCGACGTCTACCGGCAGCCGTCGTACCAAAAGGGCGTCGTCCCGGCGTCGATGGCACGGGTCAAGGTGGCCCACAAGACGGTGCTCGGCCGGACCGTGCCCGACATCGCCGCCGACGCCGACCCCGACACTGGCATGCTGACCGGCTACACCGACACGGACAGCCACGGGAACCCAGGGCGCTACCGCACCGTGTCGAGCGGCGGCACCAGCCTGGCCACCCCGCTGGTCGCGGGTCTCGTCGCCGACGCCCAACAGGGGCAGAAGTCGCCCTACGGCTTCATCAATCCGCTGCTCTACCGCCGGGCCCGAGCCCAGGCGTTTCACGACGCCCTGCCGACCAGCACGTCCACGCCGCAGCGCGACCAGGCCGCGTACATCGCGCCCGACGACACCTCCACCAGCGCGAACGTCGACGTCTTCGACGCCCAGAAACGCCCCGACACCGAGCAGGTGACCGCCAAGGGCTACGACACCATGACTGGCATCGGCACCCCGAACGGCGCCGCCTTCATCGCCGCCCTGCGCCGCGGCCACTGGATCCATTCCGGCGGCTGAGCCACTGGGTTCCCGCCCCGATTGAGCAACGTCGATCACACCGACCACACGGGCGAGCCCCTGCACTTCACGCGGCAAGAGCGCAGTCGTGGTTACCACCGCGTCGTCGCGGGCCAGCACTGGATGCTCTCCGTCCGTGAAGCCGACTCCTACAAAGCCTCCACCAGACTCGCTTTGTCGGGGTGGGCCAGTCGGCCCGGATCTTCTGAGCGCACTACCTGTTCTTAACAAAGCCGTTGGACGTGGAGATGGGTGATCAGGCGGACGGCGAGTCCGAGGAGCGCTTCGTGGATGTCGGCGCGTCGTTCCCAGCGGATGTGCAAGCGGCGAAAGCCGTGAAGTCAGGCGATCGTGGGCTTGACGACGTTGCGGAAGATGCCCGGGCCGGTGCTGTGGGGCTCGCGGCGCTTCGTGATCACCGGTCGGATCCCGCGGGCCCAGAGCAGGCGCCGGTACTTGTCGTGGTCGTAGCCGTGGCCGGCCAGCAGCGTGTCGGGGCGCCTGCGCGGCCTGCCCGACGCGGCCCGCGACGGGCGGGATCCCTTTCCTGAAGGTGGGGGGGTGGGCCGGAGTCCGCCCCCCCCCACAGGGGTTCAGACGGCCGTGGCGCCGCGCTTGCCCAGTTCGAGGGCGTGAAAGAAGGTCCGGGCACTCATGCCCATGGACGGCACGTTCTCCTGCATCAGCCGCATGCGGTGCGGGGCGTCGTGGAACTTGGGGTCGAGCTGGAACTCGGCGGCCAAGGGAGAACCAGGTGACCGGTACCGCGCCGGCTTGGACCATGCGCTGCACCGCGGCGTTGTGTGCCTCGAGCGAGGGGCTGGCGGAAGTGTCGACGGCCACGTGGACGCGGTAGCCCTTGCGCAGGCCGCCCAGCACCGTCTGCAGCACGCATCCGTCCGTGGCGACGCCGCCGACCACCAGGTTCCCCCGGCTTCCTCCCGAACCGCCTGGGCGAACGACTCGTCCAGGAAGGAGTTGAAGTCGACGGCACGCTCGATGACCGGCTGGTCACCGATGGCCTCCAACAGCTCCGGGTACAGCGGGCCGGACGGCTTGCTCGACTGGCCGTTGGTCACGACCAGACCGCTTTCGTACTACTTCGCCGTCTTCGCCAGGCCCACGACGTTGTTGATGTGTTCGGTGAGGTTGTGGGAGCGCAGAAGGTTCGCGAAGCCGACTGCGTAGTCGACGAGAACGACGGTGGTGTTGGCGGGGGTGAGGGGCTCAGGACTCACGACGAAACTGCTTTCTGATCGAAGAGGAGGACAGCGGCGCGTTGATCGCGCAGCGGTGAGCAGGTGCCTTGGCTTACTGGTGACCGCTTGGTCACTGACGAAGGTGCCGTCGCGCGCCGTGCTGGGGCTCGGAGGTGGGGTCGGGCATCCTTCTGTTCAGGCGTCGTGGCGGGCGGGATAGCCGGTGTACCCGGTGGCGCCGCCGCTGTAGAAGAGGGCCGGGGCGGGCGTGTTCAGCGGTGCTCCGGAACGCACCCGCTCGGCCAGGTCGGGATTGGCCAGCGCGAGCGCGCCGACGGTGACGATGTCCGCGCGGCCACGGGCCGGCCCGTGGGGGAGGGGGTCAGTCGACGGTGAGGACGAGCTTTCCGCGGTTGTGGCCGGCGTCGCTGGTCTGCTGGGCCTTGGCCGCGTCGGCGAGCGGGTAGGTCGCGCCGACCGTGGTCACCAGTGTGCCGTCGGCGGCCTGCTGGGCGAGTTCGGCCAGCCGGGCGGCCGAGCGCCGCGCGGGGCCCTCGGCGAAGACGACACCGAGTTCGCGGGCCCGGAAGTCGGCGGTCGTGACGATCCGGTCGGTGCCGCCGCGCAGGGTGATGGAGTCCTCCAGTGCGCCCTTGCCCGCGGCGTCGAACACGGCGTCCACGCCGCCCGGGGCGGCTGCGCGGACCCTCTCGACCAGGTCTTCTCCGTAGACCAGCGCGGTGGCGCCGAGCGAGGTGACGTACTCCTGGTTGGCCGGGCCGGCGGTGCCGATGACGCGGGCACCGCGGGCGATGGCGAGCTGAACGGCGACGGTGCCCAGCGCGCCGGACGCGCCGTGGATCAGCAGGGTCTCGCCGGTTTTGACGTCGAGCAGGTCCAAGACCCGGTCTGCGCCGTCGCTCGCCACGGGTAGGGCGGCCGCGTGCGTCCAGTCCAGGCCGCCTGGCTTGGGTGCGAGGACGGCCGCGTCGGCCAGCGCGTACTGGGCGTAGGCGCCGGTGTCGGACCAGCCCAGCACCTCGTCGCCCACCTTGAACAGGTCGACGCCTTCGCCGAGGGCGTCGACGGTGCCGGCGATCTCCCCGCCGGGGACGGCGGGCAGGGTGGTGGGGAAGATGGTTTCCATGATCCCGGAGCGGATCTTGCCGTCCACCGGGTTGACGCCGACAGCCCGTACACGTACACGTACCTGGCCGGGACCGGGCTCGGGGATCTCGGTTTCCGCCTCGTGCAGGACCTCGGTGCCGCCGAACGTGTCAAAAACGATGGCCTTCATAACTGTGTCTCCTTCAATGAGTTGATCCGGCGCGCCAGATCAGGTGGCCAGACACCTGAAACGTGCTGCCAACCATGTGGCTGGCCGAATAATTGTTGGATGTGCTGGTTCGCTGGCTGGAGCCGCGGTGCTTCGGACCGCCTGCCCGCGCCCGGGGCTGTTCAGTAGCCTCCGGGCCTGATCAGGGGCTGGCCGGCCACTGTCTGTTCAGCTCCAGCACGCCCACCTCGGGACACTGGCAGTGCTCGGTTGCAATGGGTGTATTCACCGAGTGCATCCGCCGGTCCAGGACGTCTGCTGTGGGGCTCTTTCCGGCCCTGCCGCCGGTGTCGTGCAGTGGACCTTGGGGGCGTGTCCGAGGTGATCGTCGAAGCTGGAGTTCGTGGGAGGCCGGCATCGAGGACGGGTTCTTACGAATTCAGCTCGGTCGGAACGACCGGGTTGGAACTCTGATGCCGCTGCTTCGGGCTGTCACCCGGCCTGGAGCTGCTCCTGCTCGTTGTTGTCCTTCGCTTCGATGACGTGAACGCACCGGTCGAGGGCGGCCACCATGTAGCGGCGCCAGAGCGGGGCGAAGGGACCGGCCAGGATCCAGCGGCGGCCGGGCAGCGGCTTGAACTCGTAGGTCCAGCGGATGAGTGCGCCGTCACCGTCGGGGTTGACGTTGAACTCGCCCCGTATACCGGCCGCAAGGCGGGAGAGGACATTGGTGAAGCCGGTCAGCTGGTAGGCGAAGCTGGAGCCCACTACGTACTCGGTGAGTTCTTCGTCGGCCTGGGAACCGTCGTCGAACTGTGGGTTCCTTCGCGATCCCGCGTGGTCCCAGGACTCGGTCTGGTTCTTCACGCTGCTGATGCCGGGGAACGGGACCACCGGGCGGAAGACGGTGGGGAGGTCGATGGGCACCAGAATGCGGAAGGCGTTCCGGGGTGCCGTGCGGGTCCGCTGCTGGACGGTGATGGTGACGGTCTTGTCGGCTGGGCTGATGAGGAGTGTGGTCATGGTTCAGCTCTCCGTGGCGGTGGGGAGGGTGGGGTAGTCGGTGTAACCGCGGTGGTTGCCGCCGTGGAAGGTCGCCTATGTGAGAGAGGCGGCGGTGGGAAGGACGAGGACCTTGCCGGAGAGCGTGCCTTCTGCGGACTCCGCGTGGAGCGCCGGCAGCTCGGCCAGCGGCACCCGGCGAGCGATGTCGACGTGCAGCGCTCCGGAGTCGACCAGCGTCACCAGCCTTGCCAGCTGCGCGGCGTCGCTGTTGACGAAGAGGTTGACGCCGCGCACGCCGCGTTCCTCGTCGGAAGGCGCGGGCATCCACACCGTCGTGTTCACCACGATGCCGCCGTCGCGGACCACGGAAGTCAGCGCGGCCAATTCCATCGGGTCGACCGGTGCGAGGTTGAGCACGACGTCGACCAGCGCGGACAGCTCGGGGACCCCGTGGCCGAACACCTCATCGGCACCCGCCGTCCTGACGCGTTCACTGCTGCGCGGCCCGGCTGTGGCGATCACGTGTGCGCCGGCGTGCTTGGCCAGCTGGACGGCGTAGCCGCCGACCGCGCCGCCTGCACCGTTGATCAGCACCCGCTGACCGGCAGTCAGCTTGGCGTGGTCGAAGAGGGCCTGCCAGGCGGTGAGCCCGACCAGCGGCAGGCCGCCCGCATCGGCCAGCGGAATGCTCGCGGGCGCCGCCGTCAGCAGGCCGGCTGGTGCCAGCACGTACTCCGCCGCCGCGCCGGCACCGGTCATCGGCAGGAAGCCGACAACCTGGTCACCCGCCCTGACCCTGTCCGCGCCCTCGCCCAGTGCGTCGACCGTGCCCGCGACGTCGATGCCGGGGGTGTGCGGCAGGGTCACCGGGATGGGGCCCTGCATGAAGCCCGCGCGGATGTTGCCGTCGACCGGGTTGAATGACGTCGCGGCCACCCGGATCCGGACCTCCCCGGCCGCGGGGACCGGCTGTTCCACGTCCTCGTAACGCAAGACGTCCGGGGAACCGTACTCATAGAAACGCACTGCTTTCACGATAAATACCACCTTTCATGGCCAAGAAGTGCTTCACATTTGAAGCATTGTGAGACCTGGGCACGTCTGGGCTTTCGAGACAGTGCCTTTCAGATGTGTGAGGGAAGACAGCCGCTAGGCGGCGGTCAGGAGCTGAAGCTTGCCGTGGCTCGGAGAACCGGGCACGGCGGTGAACACCAGTAGCGTCTGATGCTGCTCCGGATCCAAGAGCATCTCGGCGTACAGCTCCAGCTCCCCCAACTCGGGGTGTAGGTAGCGCTTGAGGTCGTGATGATGGGTCACTCCCACCTCGTGCAACCGCCAGATGTTCGCGAACTCGGAGCTGACCTCCAGCAGCGCCGCGACGATCTCGCCGGCCCTCCCGGTGGGATCCGCCGTGTACGCGTCCCGGATTTCCGCGGCGAAGACCCTGCCCCGTATCGGATGGTCCTCGACGGGGTACAGGCCACGGACCCGCCGATCACCGGTGAACCAGCGGTAGACCAGATAACGGGACAAGCCCGAGTACTGGGTGTAGTCACCGAGCAGAGCGACCGCCGGGCGCGTCTGCAGCAATGCCTCGCCGAGCCGTGACAGCACGATCGCGGGCACGTCCGAGAGACCGGCGACGATCCGCAGCATCGTGGGACCGATGTAATCGTCCCGAAGAACTCGCTGCGGCGCCGGGATCCCACCCAGGACGAAGACGTGGTCACGCTCGCTCTCGTTGAGACGCAGCGCCCGGGCGAGCGCGACGAGCATCTGCTCCGACGGTGCCGGGCCTCGCTGCTGCTCGATGCGGCTGTAGTAGTCGGCCGACATCCCGGCCAGCGCCGCCACCTCCTCGCGCCGCAGCCCGCCGGTGCGGCGCCGCTGCCCGCGGGGAAGCCCGACATCCTCCGGCTGCAACGCCTCACGACGCGCTCGGAGAAAATCCGCCAGCAATGCCCGGTCCATCGTCCGACCTCCTCTGTTCGACAGGGCAATCTTGACGCGAACCGGGAACCGGATGAAGGGTGGTTCTAACCACGGACAAGTTGTCCCTGGCTAACGCTCTGACCACACGGGTCCGCCGGAACGGCAGCTCCGACGGTTGCCTATACCTGGCGTCCGATCCGACTGCTCAACCATGACCGCCGCCCCGGGCAGCCCGGCATCGGCCCTGTCGGCGGCCCCTGCTTTCGTAGGGGTGCCTGCGGCCCGCATCAGCCTCGCGACCCGCTTGTGATTCACCACCGGACCCCATTCCCGTAGCTCACGCGTGATCCGGGGGACGCCGTAAGCACCCTTGGTCTCGGTGTGAATGCCGCGGATCACTGCCGCGCTGCTGACACCACCCGCACGTGCTCGACACGCGTCAGCTGCGGACGGTCGCGCGCAGTGGGGACAGGCGCTCGGCCGGGGTTTCCCGGTCGAGCGTTCTGCGTGGCCGGCGGTGGAGTTCGTGCGCGACGGTCTGCAGGGGTCTGCCGTAGCCGCCCGGCTCAGCGCGCCGTGCCGTTGACGCGCGTCTGGCGGCCGGTGGGCGCTGCGGTCGTGCTGGAGCGCAGCGAGACCGGGGGTGCCAGCAGGATGTGCTGAGGCGGGGTGTCCGGCGCGGTGATGCGCTCCACCAGCAGGGACACGGCCTTCTCGCCCATCTCCAGGGCCGGTACGTCCGCCGCCGTGAGCGGTGGACGGAAGTCCTCGGCCCAGGTCCTGGCCGCCACTCCGGTGATGGAGAAGTCGTACGGCACTTCCAGGCCGGTGTCCGACAGTGCCCTCTGGATGCCGGGCAGGGCGGCCTCGTTGATGGTGGCGACAGCTGTGAGGTCCGGATGGCTCTGCAGAAGCGCCGTCATGCATTCCCGGCCGGAACGGGCATCGTCCCCACAAGGCACTTCGATGCCGTCGAGGCCGCGTTCCGCCAGGGCCCTCTCGAAGCCCTCCCTGGCCCTGCGGGCGGGGCCGTAACCCGCCGCGATGAGTTCCGGGGAACCGGGTTACCAGAGCAACCCGGCGGTGCCCCAGATCGGCGAGGTGGCGCACGCAGTGCTGGATCAAGCCGGCGTAGTCGACGTCGATCCAGGACATCTGCTGGTCGCCAGCCGTGTGCCCGATGCCGACGAAGGGCAGCCCGGCGTCATGCAGCCGACCGACACGAGGGTCCTCCAGGCGGATCTCCATGAGAATCACACCGTCCACGCGGCTCTCCGAAACCAACCGCTCGAAGGAACGGTCGTGATCCCCGCCGGAAGGGGACAGCAGCACATCCAGGTCGACCCGGGCGGCGGCGTCGACCACGCTGGTGACGAAGTCCAACTGCATGTGCGTGAGCCGGTTGCCGGCGGGCGGGATGACGAGACCGATCGTCCGGGTCCGCCCCTCCTTGAGGGCCCGCGCGGGCGCATTGGGCCGGTATCCCAACTCGTCGATCATGTCTTGGATACGTCTGCGGGTGCTGGTCGAGACGGGACGTTTGCCGCTCAGCGCGTACGACACCGTGCTCCGTGACACGCCCGCACGCCGGGCGATCTCCCCGATGTTCATCGGGGCTCTCCTTCGTGGATGCCCCCGGCTTCAGCCGGGGGAGGAAACGAAGCTCCTGCGGAGCAGGGCAGGGAAAGTCGGTTCGCCGTCAGGGCGGACCGGGGTCCATCGACTGCCGGCCGACACCCGCCACTCACACGGGAGCTGATAGAACGTGCGGCATGTTGAGGCTGCCGGGTGATCTGCGCGGTACACCAGGCCCGTCCTCGGAAGGCTCGACGGCAGACCAGTAGAGGAAACGGTGATGACTGCCAGTACTGTCCCGCTCCACGCCGAGGGCGTAGTCGTACCAGGCGATCGCGCCCTCGGTATCGGAGGAAGCCGCGTCGATCCGGGCAAGCTCGATCGCTGCGAGCACGGTCGGCTCCTGGCTTGAGGTGTACGAGGAGCTGATGACGCGCAGGTACCAGGCTGCCGCCTGCTCCGGTGAGCCCTGCGATTCCAGCCGAACGAGAGCGGTGACCGCATCCGCGGCAGTCGTGTCGGCGGTGACCTCATCCGCGGCATCCGGGTAGTCAGCGCTTGGGGCGTCACCGGTCGCGGCGGCTCGCCGGTACCAGCGTCGAGCGCCGTCGATGTCCCCGTCCTTCTCGCTGAGCGAGCCTAGGCGGAGCAGGGCAGCCGGTTTTTGACGCCGGAAATTCTCGACGGTCTTCAGGCACCAGACGCGGCTCCGGTCAGCGCTGTGGGTCAGCCAGTACAGCAGTACCGCCAGGGCGCCGAGCACTCCACTGTGGATTCTCAACGCCCACTCGGTGGTGGGACTAGGACCGACCCCCAGAGGGATCCAGTCGGGCACGGCTAACACGCCACTGCTCCAGATGATCAGGTTGACGAATCCGCAGAGCCTGAACCATCGGACGCACAGCGCTCCCCATACGAGGATGAGCACGACGAACACCGCGACAGCGACCGTCCGCCCGGTGCCGTGCGTGTCCGGCGCAAACTCCCCGTATCCCATCAAGATGGAGACCTGGGACCAGTAGAGACCGAGATCGACCGTGCGCGTCGAAATCGGCCGGGGCCTGCGGAGGAACCTCCTCTGATCGCGCTTGTCGAGCGACGTTACCGCCAGTGCCGTCACGATCGCCCGCCGCGCCCCGCGCCTGATCTTCACCCGGGACAGCACGTAGGCGATGTCCTCTACACGGCCGGAGTCGCCGAGCAGCGTGAGGAGTTGCGGAAGATCCGGTCTCCCGCCGCCGGCCTGGAGGAACTCTGCAGCCTCGATCTCCCGGCCGTGCTCGCGGAAAGTGTCCACCAGCACCAGGAGGCCGACCGGAAGCAACGCGTCCGTCAGGGGCACGACATGGCGGTGCACAAGCTTCAGAGTCATCGTCGCCACGGCGGACACGGGCAGCCAGTCGGTGGCACGGACGAGCCAGTCGAGCGCCGCGTCGTTCTTCTCAGGTGACTTGTCCAGTGCTCCGGCAAGGACCCTCCCGGCGTCCTCGAAGCGACTGGCCTCGTACAGAGCCGAAAGAGCCTCCCCGACATCCGCCCGATCGCCGGCTCCCCAGAGAGTCTCAGTTGCTTCGCGGTCCAGAGAGTTTTGGCGCAGCGAGTCCACGAGGAGAATGACCTCGGCAGGGGGCAGGGTGGCGAAGTGCACCGTCACAGCCGACAGCTTCTTGCTCAAGGCCCTCGTGACGATGTCCGAGGTGTGCCGGCGGGAGGCGAGCTCGACGAGCCAGCGTAACCACCATGTGCCGAGATCACGTTGCCGACTCCGGGTCACCAGCGCCTCGACGTCCGCGACCTGGCACGCTTGACCTGCCCTGGTGAAGAGGCCGAAGGCCAACTCGTCCATACCCAGGCCGGAGAGCCGGTCGGCCAGCGTGACCACGTCCTCGACGGGTAGCCGCGCGACCCGGTCGAGCGCCGAGGTGCGCTCGGACGGAGGGTCGACCAGCGCGAAAGGGGCTCCGGGACCGGCGCCAGCAGCCACGCGGCCTGATGCCGCCCGTCGTCCTCATCGACGAGCGATGGCTGCTCGATATCGCGCAGAGTCTCGTGCCCGGCGATCCCGATGTCACCGATTTCGGCGCTCTGGCCGCCGCCGTGGCCCGCCACCGGTACGAGGTCATGGGGACTCTGGTCTACCCGGCTGCGCATCACCGGGCCGCCGCGCTCCTTCACTGCCTCGCTCGGGTTCCTGCTCTTGAGCACTCGAACGAGTTCTTCGCCGCGCAGGTTGCCTACGCCTATCTCTACGCCAGCGGCGTCCAGGTCAAGGTCGGCAGCCAGGAGGCGATCACGCTGGTCGTCGACGTCGTCGAGGGGCGCCGTGACGTCCGCCAGGTCGCGGAAGCGTTGAAGAACTGGGGCTGATGTGCCCGACCATCCCAAGGAGCACCACTTCGTTCCCCCGTTCCTGCTGCGCCGGTTCGCCGACCCGTCCGGCCGGTTGATCGTCCATCGGTTCATGGCGCAGACGCAGTATCAGGGCACCGTGACCAACTTCGGGCACACGCTGTACAGGCCAGGGCGGGAACCGGATCACACAACGCTGGAAGCGGCCACGTCCCAGATCGAGGGCGACGCCATGTCAGCCATCTGGGCACTGGACGCATTTCGTTCACGCACCGTCCCCGATGAAGCGCGCGAGGCGCTGGCGTGGCTTTTGGCACTGCAGTGGCAGCTCTCCCGCCTCGTGATGTACGTCGTCGCTCGGGAGGTCGACACGAACGGCCAAACGCTTGAGGCCTCGCCCGAAGAGATGAAGACCAGAGTTCTGAGGCTGCTCGGTGCCTACGTCATCGGCGCGTGGACCATGCGCGACGAAGCTGTGCGTCCCAAGGAGCGGTTCAACTTCCTGGTGAGTGTGCTCGCAGGCATGCAGTGGGCCTGCTGCAGGCCACGCTCAGCCGGGCTTCTCGTGGGCGACAGCGTGGTGTGCTTCTCTGGCTATGCCGGAAGCGGTCCACCTCCCCTGCCTCCGGGGGTGTACGACCACTCGGTGTTCGGTCGCATCCGCGGAATCCTGCCCGCCGCTTCATGTGCTGGAAGCGAAAGTCCTCGTTTTCCCGGTCGGCATTTCTGATCATTGCCGAGAACCGACCCCACGGAGGACAGACGTGATCGTGGAGTACATCCGGTACCGCATCGCCGAGCCGGAACGCCGAGCCGAGTTCGAAAAGGCGTATGCAGCTGCCTCGGAGCAGTTGGATCCGGCTCCGCAGTGTCTCGGGTACGAGCTCTCCCACGGTGTTGAGGAGCCCGACCGGTACATCCTGCGGATCGAGTGGACCTCTGTGGCGGACCACGAGCAGGGCTTCCGCGGCGGTCCGCACTTCCCGCCTTTCCTGGCAGCCGTTCAACCCTACATAGGGGACATCGTGGAGATGAAGCACTACGCCCGGACATCGGTGGTGTCTGCGGCCACCGGGGACGGGGCGGGCGGGCAGACCCGTGACTGAGCGTGCCGCCACCCTGTACGAGGCCATGGGCGGCATGGACGCCCTCCGACGGCTGAGTAACACCTTCTACGACGGCGTGCTCGCCGACCCGCTGCTCGCCCCGGTTTTCGCGGACTTCACCCGAGCCCACATCGAGCACGTTGCCCTCTGGCTCGCCGAGGTGTTCGGCGGGCCCGCGGACTTCACCGCCGAACACGGCGGTCACCAGGGCCTGCTGCGGGTACACCTCGGCCTGTCGATCACCGAGGAGCAGCGGACCCGGTGGATGGAATTGATGATAGACGCCGTCGGCAAGGAACTCCCCAAGGACGAGAGGCTGTGCCGCCGGGTGCTGGAGTACTTCGACTGGGGCACCCGGATCGCCCGTGACGTCTCAGCTGGTCCTGTCGGCCAGGATCTCGGCGAACCGGGACCGACACCCCGCTGGAGCTGGAACGGGCTGGTGTGAGCGAGACCGGACGCGTCGAGGCGTTCAGCAACGGCGTCTTCGCCATCGCCGTCACCCTGCTGGTCCTGGAAATCCACGTGCCTTCCGAGCGCGGCCACGCACTGACCGAGGCGCTCACCCGCCAGTGGCCGTCCTACGCCGCTTACGTGGTCAGCTTCCTGGTCATCGGGGTGATGTGGGTCAACCACCACGCCCTCTTCGGCCTCCTTGTCCTGGTCAAGTTTGGCGACACCCAGAGACACCGTGCCCTCGCGCACCCCGGCGGCACGGGCGACCAGCCCGATCCCGCCATGGCCGACCGGCCGGGCCTCCGCGCCCATCAGCAGACGCCTCTGCCGCTCATCCAGAGATGGCAGGACCGCTTCGAACTTGGCTGCCGGCGCGGCCTGTTGTCCTTCCAGAGCGCCCGGAGCAGACCAATGAACCACGGAACGTGAAGCTACGGGTTAATTCTCCGCAAGCCCTGACTAACCGGCCTTGGGGGAAGGCACTGCTACGCGCTCGCCGAGGCTCGGCTCTGGGGCGATGACACATGCATCTACCATGCCCGAGGGGTCGGTATGCGCGTCGTGCCGGGAGATAGCGCGGTGTCGGTGGAAATCGAAGCACGCATACCCGGACCCACTTTCGTACCACCACAATCTTGAGGGACATGTCCATGGCGGAGCGCGAGGCGACCCGGTCGGATTTGATGGCCGGGCAGTTGGGAATCTGGCACGCCCAACAGCTCGCCCCCGACGACCCTCGCTTCAACATCGGCGAGTACTTCGAGTTCCGGGGCCCGTTGGATCTCACCGCGTTCGAGGAAGCACTGCGGAGGACGCTGCGCGAGGTCGACGCGTTCCATCTGCGGTTCGGTGGTGACGGCGCGGGCGTGTGGCAGGTCGTGGGGGAGCGTGACGACTGGACATTGCGCCGGGTGGACGTCAGCGCCGCGGCCGACCCACGTGCGGCGGCGGAGGAGTGGATGCGGGCCGACATGGGCTGCCCCGTGGATCTCCAGGAGGGCCCTCTGTTCACCTCGGCGCTCTTCACAGCCGGCGACGACCACTATTTCTGCTATCAGCGGTGCCACCACATCGCCATCGACGGGTTCAGCGGTTCGGTCATCCTGGCACGCGTCGCACAGGTCTACGACGCGTTGACGGCCGGCGGCGACCCGGACGAGGGGCGGCTGGCACCGGTTTCCGTCCTGTTCGAGGACGAAGGGGCCTACCGCGCATCGGCGGACCGCGCCGTGGACGAGGCGTATTGGAGGGAGACGCTCGCGCAGCCGCCCGCGCCGCTCGATTTCCGGGGGCGTGGCACCGCGGGTGCCCGGTCGTGGGCAACGGTGCGTGCGACAGGCCAGATCGGTCCGGCCGGGGTGGAGGCGCTGCGCGAGGCGGCCCGGGGACTGAGGACGAGCCTGTCCGGCCTGGTCATCGCCGCCTCGGCGGTGTACGTGCACCGCGTCACGGGGGCGGAGGACTTTCTTGTGGGGATCCCTGTGCTCGGTCGCTCGGGGTCCCGGCGGCTCCGGATACCCGGCATGACTTCGAATGTCCTTCCCGTTCGCTGCCGCGTGCGGGCCGGCATGTCGCTGGGCGAGGTGGTGCGGGAGGTCACGGCGTCGGTGCGGCGCGGGCTGCGGCACCAGCGGTACCGCTACGAGGACATTCTCCGCGACCTGAGGCTCGTCGAGCGGGGCACTCTCGCCGACTTCCGTGTGAACGTGATGTCGTTCGACCACTCGGCGATGTCCTTCGGCGGGTGCGCGGTCAGCGGCCGGAACTTGTCGAACGGGCCGGTGGACGACGTGTCGCTCGCCGTGTACGACAGGCGAGGCGGTGACGGCATGGAGATCGTCGTCGACGCCGCCGCCGACAGGTACGACTCGCACGACGTCGGTGAGCACGTCGACAGGTTTCGGCGCGTGCTCGACTGGGCGGTCCGGTCCGGGGCCGACGCGACGGTGGGCGATGCCGAACTGCTCGGCGACACCGAGCGCGAGCACGTCCTGGCCCTGGGCAGCCGTCCGGCGCCTACGGTGTCCGGAGCGGCGCTGCCGGAGCTGTTCGAGGCGCAGGTGGCACGCGCTCCGGGAGCGACGGCGCTGACGCACGGCGCCCAGGCGCTGTCGTACGAAGAGCTGAACGCGCGGGCCAACCGGCTCGCGCGCCTGCTGCGGTCCCGGGGTGCAGGGCCGGACACGCGCGTGGCCGTAGTGCTGGAGCGTTCCGCCGGGCTGGTGGTGGCGATCCTGGCGACGCTGAAGGTCGGCGCGGCCTACGTCCCGGTCGATCCCGGCTATCCGCCAGAGCGCATCACCTCCTTACTGGAGGACTCCATGCCCCTGCTGGCGGTGACCGATACCGCGTCCGCCGGTGCGGTATCGGGCGCGGTGCCCGTCGTGGTGCCGGACGATCCGAGGACGGCCGAATGGCTGGCGGGGCTGAGCGGGGCGAACCTCACGCCGGGCGTGGACGCGCGACAGCCGGCCTACGTGATCTTCACGTCCGGTTCGACGGGGCGGCCGAAGGGGGTCGCCGTGACGCACGGCAGCGTCGTGAGTCTGCTCGCGGCGACTCGTGAGCGCTTCGCGTTCGGCGCGCAGGACGTGTGGACGCTGTTCCACTCGTTCGCCTTCGACTTCTCCGTGTGGGAGCTGTGGGGGGCACTGCTGCACGGCGGCCGGCTCGTTGTCGTGCCGTTCTCGGTCTCGCGTTCGCCGGCGCAGTTCCTCGCGTTGCTGGTGCGTGAGCGGATCACGGTGCTGAACCAGACCCCCTCGGCCTTCTACCAGCTGGTGCGCGCCGACGAACAGGCACCGCGGCTGTCCGCGCGGCTGGCGCTGCGCACGGTGGTCCTCGGCGGCGAGGCACTGGACCATGCGCGTCTGCAGGGGTGGTTCGCACGCCACGGCGTGGAGTCCCCGAGCCTGGTGAACATGTACGGGATCACCGAGACGACGGTCCACGCGAGCTGCCAGGAGCTGCCTGTGGAGTCCGGCTCGGCGCGGGTGTCGAGCGTGATCGGTCCGCCGTTGCCGGGCCTGGAGGCGTACGTGCTGGACGAGCGGCTGCGTCCGGTGCCGGTGGGCGTGGCGGGCGACCTCCATCTGGCGGGTGCCCAGCTCGCACGCGGCTACCTGGGGCGTCCCGGCCTGACGGCGGAGCGGTTCGTCGCCTGTCCGTTCGGGGAACCGGGCAGGCGCATGTACCGGACCGGAGACGTCGTGCGGTGGAACCGTGAGGGACGTCTTGAGTACCTCGGGCGCTCCGACTCGCAGGTCAAGGTGCGGGGATTCCGGATCGAGCCGGGCGAGGTGGAGGCGCGGCTCGCCGCCCATCCCAGGGTTGGCGAGGCCGCCGTCGTGGTATGTGAGGACTCCTCTGGCGACCGGCGCCTCGTCGGATACATGACGTCGGCCGACGGTCTCGACACCGGTGAGCTGCGGGCGTGGGTGGCGGCGGCGTTGCCCGCGCACATGATGCCCGCTGCCTTCGTAGAGCTGCCCGCCCTCCCCCTCACGGTCAACGGAAAGCTCGACCGGGCGGCGCTGCCGGCTCCCGATTACGCGGCAGCCCGCGACGACACGCGCCGGGAGGCGTCCACGCCGGACGAGGAACTGCTGTGCACGACGTTCGCGCAGGTTCTCGGCGTCGACCGGGTGGGTGTCGACGACAACTTCTTCGAGCTGGGCGGCCATTCCCTGCTGGTGGTGCAGCTGGTGGAGGCGTTGCGCGCCCAAGGGATACGGCTGGACGTCCGCGCGGTGTTCTCGGCACCGACCGCGGCCGGCCTCGCCGCGGCGCTCGGCGCGTCGAGCGCCGAGACAGAGGTACCGCCGAACCTGGTGACGCCCGGGACCGGGGCAATCACCCCGGAAATGCTGCCGTTGGTCGAGCTGACCCAGGAGGAGATAGACCGGGTGCTGGCCACCGTCCCGGAGGGGGCGGCGGACGTGCAGGACATCTATCCGCTGACCTCCCTCCAGGAGGGCATGCTCTTCCACCATGTCCTGGCGCGGGAGGGCGACCCGTACGTGATCTCCGGGCTGCTGGCCGTCGACTCGCGGGAGAGGCTCGACGCGTTCCTCGACGGACTGCACAAGGCCGTCGAGCGTCACGACGTCCTACGGACCGCGGTGGTGTGGCGGGGACTTCCGCTGCCGGTCCAGGTGGTGCGGCGGCGCGCGGAGCTGCCGGTCCGGTGGCTCGGGCCGGGCTCGGCCGCGGACCTGGCGAGCGCGGTCGACGCGCGCCGGTACCGGATGGATCTCGAAGCGGCACCACTGCTGCGGGTCTCCACCATGTTCGACGCGGAACACGGGCGCTGGCTCGTCTCGCTGCTGCTGCACCACCTGGTGGACGACAACACGTCGCTGCAGTTTCTGCTCGCCGAGATCGGCGCGCACATGGCGGGCACCGGCGGACGGCTGCCGGACCCCGTGCCGTACCGCACGGTGGTCGCCCGGTCGGTCCTCGACGCCCAGGAGGCGGAGCACGACGGGTTCTTCCGGCGGATGCTGGACGGGGTGACCGGGCCGACAGCACCGTTCGGCGTTCTGGACGTGCAGGGCAATGGCCTCGGCGTCGACGAGGCACGGACGTGGCTCGACACGGAGCTGGCCGCGCGCGTACGAGGGACGGCGCGAGCAGCGGGGGTTTCGCCGGCGACGCTGTTCCACGTCGCTTGGGGACGGGCCCTGGCACGCACCACCGGCCAGGACGACGCGGTGTTCGGCACGGTGCTCTTCGGGCGAGGCGGCGCGGACGCGCAGCGAGGGATCGGTGCCTTCATCAACACGCTGCCGGTCCGGGTGGCGGCGGCCGCGCGAGACGCCGCTGCGTGCGTGCGAAGCACGCACCGGCTCCTGGCCGAGCTCATGCGCCACGAACACGCCTCGCTGGCACGGGCGCAGCGGTGCGGTGCGGTGGACGCCGGACTGCCGCTGTTCACGACCGTCCTCAACTACCGGCACGCCACGTCCGTCGTACTGGAACCGGGGGTGACGGAGATAGTGCCGGGCGTCACGCTCCTGGCCGGCGAGGAGCGGACGAACTACCCGGTTTTCCTGTCGGTCGACGACTCCGCGGACGGCTTCCTACTCGTCGCCCAGGCGCTGCCGTCGATCGGCACCGACTGGGTGTGCACCGCACTGGTCGAAGCCCTGCACCACGTGGTCTCGGAGCTGGAGTCCACACCGGATTCGCCGACACGGGATCACGCCCTGCCAAAGACCATGCTGCCCGCCGTCCCGTCCCGGCTCGTCCCACGTACCGGCCGGGTGACCTCGGCAGGCCCGGAGGCGGTCCTGTCCAAGCTGTTCGCCGAGATACTGGACGTACCCTCCGTCGGCGCCGACGACGACTTCTTCGCGCTGGGCGGGCATTCGCTGCTCGTCCTGCGGCTGACCGGCAGGGTAGGGGCCGCGCTGGACGTCGAGCTTCCGGTGCGCGCGCTGTTCGAGAACCCGACCGTCGCCGGGCTCGCCCGCCGACTCGACCTCACTTCGGAACAGCCACCAAAAGACAGTCCACTGCCGCACACAGCTTGTCCGTAACGTGAGCCGGCTTCACCCCGGCATGGCCCTTCCGGACCGCCGCCGCCGGACCGAGGTCGCCGTCTTCTTGGACGAAACGGACGCCTGCTCCCGGCTCCGCGCCGGAGCGGCCTGCCGATGCTGAGCCGCGTGGACTCCTACGGGTCCCTGATCCTGACGTCGACGGAGATGGACCAGCCGGCCGACGAACTCGGCGTGCTGTGAGGCCGCGTCCTGCTCGAAACGGACCGAAAGATCCTTGAGGAAGTCACAGGCCTCGGCCAAAGACGCGCGTCCGACGAATTGACGGAGCTCCACTTTGAGGGGGAATGACGTGGGGCGTCAGCACCGCTGCTCAAGACAGCCCCCTCGTGGCAGTGGCGGAAAGAGCCCAGCCGGCTGGGGTCTTTCGGCCGCGGAAGCCTCCGGCAGACCGCCTGCCCCTCACGTCGCTGCGCTGATCACCTTTTCCCAGGTACTGGTCGAAGAGGTCGGCCTTGTAGAGGAGTCCGCTGTATTTGACGGGGATCCGGTACCCGTTTATCTCGACCGTTGCTGGTCTACTACGGCCTGAACCAGGCCGGCAGGGCCATCGCGGCTGCAGCTGCCAACGCGCCGGACCGGGACCATCGCCCCGGCTTGCCGGCCGACCCGTGGAAGCTGACCGGGCACGGCCTGAAGATCCTTGGCGCCACCAACGCGATGAACGGCCCGGACGTCGCCTCCATCCCGTTGACCGATGCTCCCGGCGCGTTCCTCCGGCTTGCCGAGATCCTCGGCTGTAGATCCTTGATCGCGAAGAGGCCCGACAAGACACCGACCCAGAACGTAATTCAGAGTCGAAGGACAGCATTCCTGACGGATCGTCAAGTAGTGAGCTCGGGTGGGGACTTCGCCTCCTCGATCGCGGCCTCGGGACACATTGCCTACGCCGTGGACGCGGGCGGCGCGGGCAGTGTCCAAGAGTTCCGCCTCACCGCCGACGGCCTGGCTCGCTGCCTGACACGCGCCGTTCACTCGGGTTGGCCAACAAGAAGGTGGCGCTGTCCAGCAGTTGACCCGGCGAGGTCGCGTCCATCCGGACTCACCTCCCACATCGCCGGTGTCTCGGAGAGCGAGAGCCGCGGCATCCTCTACGCCCACTGCAACGGCGCTCGCTCCGGCTGCCGGTCGGCAACCTCTCCAACTGGCTTTCTCCCGCCCAGCGCTCCTGCCGCTTCGAGCCCCGTCGAAGTGTTTCCGTTCCGTCTGTCACGGTGTGAAGCTGAATACATTCGACTCATGAATGAACTCATGATCTATCGCTCTGAAGCAGTCGACAAGTGGACGAATTGATAAGCGGACAGCGGAGCACGGGGGATGACATGCAGATGCTGGAATCGGGGAAATGGCGGAAGTCGACGCTCGCGGGGTTAGTGGTCGCGTTACGGCGGCGGCCGTGACGGCCCGGGTGTTCGTCGTCGACGGCCATCCGCTTTTCAGGGCCGGAGTTCGGCAGGTCGTGGAGGACGCGGCCGACCTGGAGATGGCGGGAGAGGCGACCACGGGGGAGGAGGCGGTCGTGGCCCTGCGGGACGGTCATGTGGTCGCCGATGTCGTCCTCATGGACCTGCTGCTGCCGGGCTGTTCGGGTATCGAGGCGACGCGGGCCATCGTCGCGGACGCACCGGCCGGGCCCGACGCGCCGAGGGTGCTCTTCATCTCGGGGTCGGCCGAGGACGACGCGGTCGTGGCGGCCCTGCGGGCGGGTGCGCGGGGCTACATGGTCAAGGGGGCTCCGGGCGAGGAACTGGTGCGGGGCGTGCGGACGGTGGCGCAGGGCGGGGCGGTGTTCAGCGCGGCCGTCGCCGACCGCCTCGGCCGCTATTTCTCCGCCGTCCATGACATGCCCTTCCGGGCCGCCTTTCCCGATCTCACCGAACGCGAGCGGGAAGTGCTCGACCTGGTCGCCCGGGGCCTGAGCAATCGTCGTATCGCCCGCGAGCTGGTCCTGTCGGAGAAGACCGTGCGCAATCACGTCTCCCGGGTGTTCGCCAAGCTCCGGGTGGCGGACCGGGTGGAGGCGGCGATGCGGGCCCGGGACGCGGGGCTCGGTGTCTGACCCGGGCGAATGGGGGACCGGTCCGGGACCAGACACCCAGGCGCCCGGGACCCGGGGCCCCCTAGCGTGAACGTGCTCGGGAGATACGGGGCGAGCCCGGGGCCTGCGCCCCCGTTCCCGTCTTTCCTTCCTGATCGAGTCATAGGGAGCAGGTGAGACGAACATGGAGACGAACGACGTCTACGAGCCGCCCGCGCTGGAAGAGATCGGCGGCTTCGCGGAACTGACCATGGCCTTCGGGCCGTGCCTCGCGAACGACTTCTTCTGGGGCACCGCCTGGATCTGCTGATCCAGCGGACCCGCTGACAGGAGAGGGGCCGCCGTGCCCGCCACGGCCGGTGGTGGAGGCGACATTCCTCCACCACCGTGCCGCTCCTGTTCCCGCGCGGGGCACCGCTCGCCGCGCAGTCTTCGCCGGTGACCTTCACCCGGCATCCGCTGCCCGGCCCTCGCGCTTCCACAGCTGGCGGGCGTGCAGCCCGAACCGTACGAAGGGACCTGCCCCGACATGGATTTCGTCGTGTTGCCCGACAGCCCAGCCGCGCCGGCGGTGGCCGAACCACTGACTCGTGCCGCGGATGTCCGGGTGGTCCGTCATGCCTCGGGGCGCCCCTGGCTCGTGGGCCGTTGGGCGGACGAGGAACTGACATTGGTGAGCGCGGGGGCCCGGCGCGTGGCCGTCCTGGGTCGCTCGACCGTGGACCGGCACCGCGTGGAACGCGCACTGGCCCAGGCGCGATCCCTCGGTCAACTCGACGACGTGGCACGCTCGTTGCCCGGCTGTTTCCACCTCGTCGCCTCCTTCGACGGGTGGACGCGGGCCCAGGGAAGCCTGTCCACCGCACGGCAGATCTTCTACGCCGACGTCGGAGGCATCGCCGTGGCCGCCGACGGGCCGCGCCGACTCGCGCAGTGGGCGGGCACGCTGCGGGGCGACGACGGCACCCTGACCGTCGACCGGGACCTGCTGGCGCTGCGCCTGCTGACCCCGGTCCCGCCCTGGCCGCTCTCCCTGCGCCCGGTGTGGTCGAGGGTGTCGGCGGTCGGCGTGGGCTGCCGGCTGGAACTGGACTCGGACGGCAGCGCTCGTGAGGTCCGCTGGTGGCGGCCGCCGGAGCCCGACGTAGCGACGGAACAGGCGGCCGTACATATTCGTGAGGCCCTGCTCGCCTGTGTCGGAGCGCGCACCGGTGCCACCGTCAGCGCCGATCTGTCCGGTGGCCTGGACTCCACCAGTCTCTGTTTCCTGGCCGACGCGGCGGGCGCCGACCTCGTCACTCACCACTGGAAACCGGAGGACCGGGCGAACGACGACACCGAATGGGCCGAACGCGCCGCGCGTCATCTGCCCGCCGCCCGACACCACGTCGGTGCCGACCGGAACGGCCCGAGCTGGTACGAGACGACGGCCACCGTCGACTCCGGCCATGAGGAGGGACCGCTGCCCTGGGCCCGTAACCGCGCCCATATGCGACGTCTGCTCTCCACCATGGCCGCGGACGGATCGCGCTGCCACCTCCTGGGGATCGGCGGCGACGAACTGTTCGGCGTCCTCCCCACCGCCCTGTGGTCGCTGGTCCGCGGCCACCCGCTCGGCAGCCTCGCCAGGATCCACCGCTTCCGGGTCCTCAACCGCTGGACCCTGACGTCGACCGTCCGCGGACTCGCCGACGGCACCTCCTTCGCCGCGTGGCTGCGCTCCGCCGCCGACCGGCTCACCGAACCGGCGCCGGGCCCGGGGGACGCACTGCTCGGCTGGGGCTGGGAACCCCGGCTCCCGCCCTGGGCGACCGTCGACGCCGTCGACGCCGTACGCCGGCTGCTGCGGGACACCGCCGAACGGGAGCACCCCGATCCGCACCACCGGGACCGGGCCCAGCACCAGATGCTCGACATCGTCGTCCAGTCCGGCAGCGCCATGCGCCAACTCGACGCCGCCTTCGATGACTTGGGGGTCGCCTGCGAGGCGCCGTTCCTCGACGACCGGGTCGTCGAGGCCGCCCTGTCCGTGCGGATCGACGACCGGCTGGTGAGCGGGGACTTCAAACCGACGCTGCGGCGAGCCGTGCGCGGCATCGTGCCCGAGGAGATCCTGGCCCGCCGCAGCAAGGGAGAGTTCAGCGCGGAGGCGTTCCAGGGCATGCGCCGCAACCGCGGGGATCTGCTGGACCTCTGCGACGACCTCCGGTTGTCCCGGCTCGGTCTGGTCGACCCCGACGCTCTGCGCACCGCACTGCTCGGCCTCAAGACCCAATCCTGGCAACTCGTCCCGTACGAGAACACGTTGGCCTGCGAGAGCTGGCTGCGGTCCGTGGCGGCGCCCGCGCCCGGTGTCGCGTCCCTGGCTGGAGAGACCCCATGACCCTCGCCCTGAAACCCGACGTCACCGCCACCGACACCGAGGACGGCCTCGTCCTGCTCGACCAGCGCAGCGGCCGGTACTGGCAGCTCAACCGCTCCGGCGCGACCACGCTGCGGCTCCTCCTCGATGGGTACACCCCCGAGGAGACCGCCGACCGGCTCACCCGGCACCACCCCGATGCCGCAGGACGCGCCCTCACCGACGTACGGACACTGCTCGACGCCCTGGACCGGGCCCGGCTGGTGGTGACGGCATGAGTATGCAGGTCGTCGGAGAGACCGGGACCCGGCTGCCCTGGCAGCGGCAGCTGAGCGCACGGGCGGCCGTGGGCGCGGCCCGTGTACTTTTGCTGCTGCCCCCGCGCCGACTGCGCCAGGTGCTGACCGCGGCGGCCCGAGGGTCCCGCGCCGCAAGCCACGCGCAGGCCCTCGACGCCCGCTGTGCGGTGGTTACCGTGAGCGCCCGCTGCGCCGGCCGGGGCTGTCTGCAACGCTCGGTCGCCACCGTACTGCTGTGCCGACTGCGGGGCCGATGGCCCGACTGGTGCACGGGATTCCGCACCCAGCCGTTCCGCGCCCACGCCTGGGTGGAGGTCGGCGCGCAGGCCGTCGGTGAGTCCGGAGACGTGGCGTTCTTCCACACCGTCATGAGCGTCCGGCAGCGCGACGGAGGCCGTCGATGAACACGGCCGGCGAGCCAAGGGCCGTCCGCCGCACCGCAGTTGCTGACAACGGCGTGGCCGTCCTGACCGACGGACTGACCAGGACGTACGGCAGCCACCAGGCGGTCAGCGACCTTGACCTGACCGTCCCCACCGGCCAGACCTTCGGTTTCCTCGGCCCCAACGGCGCGGGCAAGAGCACCACCATCGGCATGCTGTCCACCCTGCTGCGCCCCACGTCCGGTCGGGCAGTGGTGGCCGGGTACGACGTGACACGCGAGCCCCACGAAGTGCGCCGCCGTATCGGCCTCGTCTTCCAGGAGTCCACCCTCGACGTCGACCTGACCGCCATGGAGACCCTGCGCTTCCACGCCGACCTGTTCGGCATTCCCCGCGCAAATCGGCTCGACGTCATCATGGACATGCTGGAACTGGTGGACCTGGCCGAGCGCCGCCACGTCCCCGTCCGCACCTTCTCCGGCGGTATGCGACGGCGCCTGGAGATGGCCCGTGGCCTGCTGCACACGCCCCGCGTGCTGTTCCTCGACGAACCCACGACCGGCCTCGACCCGCAGACCCGCGCCGCCATCTGGGACCACCTGCGCCGGCTGCGCGAGAAGCGGGAGGTCACCGTCTTCCTCACCACGCACCAGCTGGAGGAGGCCGAACACTGCGACCGGATCGCCATCATGGACGAGGGCGAACTCGTCGCGGACGGAACTCCCGCCGCCCTCAAGGCTGTTGTGGGCTCCGACCTCATCACCGTACGCACTGCCGACGACCCGGCGGCGGCCCTGGCCCTGCGCGAACGCCTCGGTCTGGAGGCGGAGACGGACCCGGAAGGGCTGAGCGTCAGGGTCGCCGACGGAGCCGCCTGGGTGCCCAGGATCTGCGACGCCGTACCTCTGACGGTGCACTCGGTGACCGTGACACCGCCGACGCTCGACGACGCCTTCCTGCACTACACCGGCCGCACCATCCGGGAGGCCGACACCGAGCCGACCGGCTTTCCGACGCCCGCTTCGAGGAGGTGACCATGAGGACGACAGACACGGCAACCGCAGCGGATGCGGCAGACTCGTCAACTGCCGCCGGCATGGCGGACATGGCAGTGCGGCCCGGCGTCACCGGTGGTGCCGCGCGACCGGGACGTCTCGCTGCGGATCTGCGCGCCGTCCGGGTGCTGTGGGAACGGGAGGTGATCCGCTTCAGCCGCAACCGCCTGCGGATCGCCATGAGCGTCATCATGCCGATGATGTTCCTGTTCGTCTTCGGCACCGGCCTCAACTCTGCGGTGTCCGGCAGGCACGACGCCATGAGCGACTTCCGCGCCTTCTTCTTCCCCGGCGTCCTCCTCATGGCGGTGCAGGCACCGGCCATGGCCGCGGGCGCGTCCATCGTGTGGGACCGGCAGGCCGGATTCCTGCGCCAACTGCTCGTGGCCCCCGTCCGCCGCACCCCGCTGCTGACCGGAACCTGCCTCGGCGGCGCGACCGCCGGCCTCGGCTACGCGATCCCCGTCCTGTGCCTCGCCGGTCTGGTCGGCGTCCCCTACCGGCCCGAACTCGTCCTCGTCCTGGGGGAATTGGGGCTGATCGCCTTCGCGTTCACGTCGCTGGGTGTCCTGGTGGCCGTCTGCGCCAAGCGGCCCGAGACCTTTCAGATCGTCGTCGGGCTGTGCATGATGCCCCTGCTGTTCCTGTCCGGGGCGGTGTTCCCGGCGAGCGGACTGCCCGGCTGGCTGGGCACTGTCGTAGGCCTCAACCCCCTCACCTACGCGGTCGACGCGCTGCGCCGCACCCTTCCCGGAGTCGGCGTCGCGGGACTCGGTGGCCGGGCGGCCGGGCCGAGGTGGGGGGACTGGACTCCGTCGGTGGCAGCGGAGTTGGGGTGCGTGGCCGCCCTGGCGGCGGTGGCGCTGGCCGTCGCCACGTACCGTTTCTCCCGCAGTGAGTGAGTCCCACCGGGCGAGGCACGACGGCACGGAAGGGCGGTGGAGGCTGACCTCCACCGCCCTTCCGTGCCCCCACCGACCCCGTCAGTTGATCCCCTGCGGATATGGGTAGGACTGGAAGTCGGCGTCGAGCCTGCGCGGACCGCGCGGCAGCCACGAGGCGGCGAACCGTACGACGGTCTCCCGGGGCAGCGGTGAACTCGGCGTCTGCGTCGTGGGCTTGGCCACCGACTGCAGCGCCCACGCGTACGCCATGAGCGAAGCGAACGCCGTCCAGCGCGGTCGGTCGATGTTCAGCAGCATCATCGCCCGCATGTAGGCGTACCACGTGTGGTAACCGGGGGGAGGAACGGTGGGCAACGAGTCCATCGTGTGCACCGGCGAGTGGACGCTCTCACGGCGCGGGTCGTAGAGCACACCCTCGCCGAAGCAGGCGAAGGTGGCGACCAGTCGCGGGTCGTAGGGCCGGTACAGGCTGTCGAACACGCCGAGCTGGATGTCCGAGATCACCCGCAGGGGTTCCTCGATCGGCGCCATGAAGTCCCGGTAGTTGCCCGGGTAATCAGGAGACTTGCTCATCTCCTGCCACAGCCCGCGCACTCCGCCCTCGATGTTTCCGCCGACCTGGAGACCGACGGCCTTGTAGGCGGCGAGCAGTTCGGGCGACGGGTGATAGAGAGCGACCTCGTCGAGCTGGTACCAGACCTCGTTGGCCCGGCGGTCGCCCAGCATCCCGGGCACGGGCGGCAGGGTCGACGTCCGCCCGGTGCCCGCGCCGGTGGTTGCCCGTGCCGGGGCGACACCCGTCACCGCCAGGCCGGCCAGGGCGGCTGCACCGGCGGAGGCGCGGAGCAGTCGTCTGCGGCCGAGAGGCCGGTCGAGCGATGGGTCGAGTGGTCGGTCGGGTCGGTTCGACATGGAAGATTGCCCCGCTTCTGGTCGTGTTGCGCCCGCGTGGGCCGGACATGTCGCCTCCCACGGACCGCCACGCTAGGACGCCGTGCGTCCCGGGTACGTGGGCCGGGTGTCCCCTCCGTGTCCCGGTCATCGGGCGCCTCGCGCCAGGGCTCGTACGGCAGTTCAAGGCGCGGCTCCGAAAGGGCGGTTGCGGGCCGACGAGACCGGAGGCGTCGACCAGAAGGTCCGCTCCGGTTTGACCTTGACGTGCGCATCAACTTTTGACGTCGGTGGGCGCCGAGCGAGGTGTGCGGCGCTCCGGCAACCCGTCAGGAGCCCGCAGATGTCTCCGTCGACCATCCCCGCCACGCGCCGCGAGGTCCGTCTCGCCTCCCGTCCCCAAGGTGCCCTGGAACCAGCCCACTTCACCGTCGCGGAGGTCCCCGTCCCGGAACCGGGACCCGGTCGACTACTGGTCCGCAACAGCCTGATGGGCGTCGCGGCATCCCTACCCGCGAGGGTGACCGACGGTGCAGACTCCTACCGCACCAGCGTGCCCTGGTCGCTCTGCCGTACCTGCGCAAGCACGACACGCTCGCCCAGATCGCCGCCGGCTTCGGTGTCTCGGTGGGCATCGCCCACGCTTGCACCGCCGCGGTGATCAGCCTGCTGGCAGAGCGTGCACCGGGCGTGCTCAAGGTGCTGCGTGAGACCGATCCGGACTACGTTCTGCTCGACGGCACGCTCGCTGAGTGCGGCCGGGTAGGCGACGGCCGGGCCGACTACTCCGCCAAGCACCGCCGACTTGGCGTGAACGTGCAGTTGGTGACCGATCCGGATGGCCGGCTGCTGTGGATCTCACCTTCACTGCCCGGCCGAACGCACGACCTGACCGCGGCCGGCACCCACCGGATCATCCGGATCTGCGAACGCCAAGGCATCCCGGTCCTCGCCGACCGCGCCTACATGGGAGCCGGCCCGTGGGTAACGACGCCCGTCAGACGCCCGCCCGGCCGCGGCCTCACGCCCATCCAGCGGACCGTCAACCGCGCGCTGTCCGCCGCACGGGCTCCGGTTGAGCGTGGCGTCGCACGACTGAAGTCCTGGCGGATCTTCCGCCGGGCGCGCTGCAGCCCGAATCGAATGTCGTCAATCGTCGCGGCAGTCCTCACCCTGGAGTGGCTCCGCTGAAAACGCTCGTTGATCGGCAAGGCTCTGGTCGGCGCTCTGCCCCGGTTTCGTTTGGAAAACACGAAACCGCACAATTTTTTGGCCGCATCTCTGATGGCCGGGAAAGCGATCTCCCGTTCAGTCGCAGGAATGGAGAAGGAATTGACCAAAACTTGGAACTCTTAGCTGTGGTGGGCTTAGCACCCTGTGGTGACTATACGCATAACCGGCTGTTACCATCCGTGACTCTGGCCCTGGAAGTGCAGCAGAACCGCTCTTCGGCTTGGGGTGAGCATTGCCCGTTTGTACGCGACGCACGGGACGAACGGGTCGAGTTGAGACCGTGGTGTGCACCGAGCGCGGTCTCGGATGTGGCCGGCTTTCCATGCGGGCGGCTGCTGTTCCCGCATCGACAGGCCCGGCGAGGCGCGTCGACCGGTCGCCGAACCGGGCGGACGACACGCTGATCGCCACCTGTGGTCCGGTCGGGAAACCGCCCCGAAGGCTCCGCATAACCACAACCGCCGACGGCATCCCGGGCATGTCCAAATCGGAGTCGGGCTCTCGATAGGAAACACGGATATCGCCGGTGCTTCGTGGCCGTGTCATCGTTCTGTGACGCGCCGTAATGGAACCGCGCGGCGCTTTTTGGCATCCGCGCTAAGTGCCCGCCAAAATGCGGGACTTGACACCCTCAAGAGCGAATGCTCTTCTGGTGCCCGTCACCGGTGTGTTGTTGCGTGACTCGGGTTGCCGGACCCTAGAAAGAATCTATTCCGGAGCACGTCAATTATGTGAGTATGCTGCGGTCGCGGAAATACGGTGATAACCGATCCACGGCGTATGCATTCGCCGAACGAATTCATTGAGGAAGGGAGGGGGACAGTGCCGAACGACGTGCTGGAGAACCTCGGCAGTCTGATCTCCCCCTACGGTGTGGCCGGCGAGGTCCGGGAGCTGACGTACGCCCCAGGGGAGCCCACCGTGCCGGCGTACGGGACGCTGGCGGGCCAGGTTCTGGGCCTGCTCGACGCGGACCCCCTCAACAGGGCGGGTGCGGCGGTACGTACCCGGGGCTCCAAGGTCGGTGCATCGGAGGACTTCACCGCGGCGGGAACCGCGGACACTCCCGAACGGGCGCGGCTGCTCGCCCTCGCGGAAATGCTGGAACGCTACTGCGCCACCATGGCCCAGGACCCTGACGTCGTGATCCGGGCCAGCGCAGAGGAACTCGGTGACGCGGCACTCGATTTGTCGTCGTTACCCCGATTGTCAGCCGAAGAGTTCGCCAGCCCTGGCCAACCGCTGCTGCCGCCGGACCCCACCGCCCCGATCCGGTGGGTGCGCGGCTGGTCCCTGACCCGGCGATGTCCCGTGTACGTCCCTGCGGTGGTGGCCTGGATGGGCTGTCCCCCGCAGCGACCCGCGGAACGTATCTGGCATCCGATCAGCACGGGCTTCGCCGTCCACGGGGAGCTGCGCACCGCGGTGACGCACGCACTGTGCGAATGCGTCGAACGCGACATGATCAGCACCGTGTGGCTGCGCCGTCTGCCGCTGCCGCAGCTGGACATCAGCCGCACGTCCGAACTCGGCGAGCCGGCCCGGGAGATGCTGGAGCGCTACCGCCGGTCCGTTCTGGCCGATCCCGTCGTCTTCGACGCCACCTCCGACCTCGGTATCCCCACGATCTACCTGGTGGGCCGCGCACCGCACAGTTCCCGTGCGGCCACGATGGTGGCGTGTGCCACCGGCGCCGACCCCCAGCAGGTACTCGCCAAGGTCCTGCGCGAGGTGATCGCCTACCGGATCGCGCTCCACGTCGACCACGAGGTTCCCCCCGACGTGGACGACTTCCGGGATGTACTGGACGGTGCCCACTGGATGGGCCGGCCCGAGCGCGCGGACGCCTTCGACTTCCTCCTGTCCAGTACGCGGCGCACGCGCCTGTCCGACATGCCGGTGCTCGCCCGCGGTGACGCCGCCCGTGATCCGGACCTGGTGGTCGAGCAACTCCGCCGCCGGGGCATGGAAGCGGTGGCGGTGGACGTCACCACCGACGAGGCACGTGATGTCGGCTTCCACGCGGTCCGCGTCTTCGTCCCCCAACTCGTCCCTCTCTCCTTCCACCAGGACGGCCGTTACCTCGGCCATCCCCGGCTCCTCGATGCCCCTGAACGGCTGGGTTATCCCGAGCGCGTCGGTACGGACATCAACCCGATGCCGCAACCCTTCGCGTGATGACCGCTATCCCCGTTCCCTGTCAGCGAGCGCGCCAGCGCCCAGCCCCGGAGGTCCGCATCGTGGATGTGCCACCACTTCACCTGATAGCCCTCGACGAGTGGGGCGAGGCCGTGGCGTCACCTATGGGCGGCGACAGGATCGTCTCGGGCTCCTCCTCGGCGGCCCGGGCGGGCACCGCGGCAACCGGCAGCGGGACCGACACCACACCGGAGGCCCCCGCCACGTGGCCCCGGGCGCGATGCCACGTCGTGGCCTGCGCCCGTGAGGACGTCTCTTACTTCCGTGACGTGGACAAGTTCGCCTTCGAGTGGTCGCTCACCTGGGCGCCCCTGGTCCTGACGCCCCGCGGGGTCCGGCTGGGGCCCGTCGTGACACCGGGCAGTTCCGCCTGCTACCACTGCTTCCTGCGGCGGCGGCTCCAGCATGACTGGGAGGTCGGCGACACCCCGGCCTGGTGGCACAGCGTCGCCGTCGACCCATCGAACACGGTGCCTGGATGGCTTCCTTCGGACCTCATGATGGCCCGCGGCCTGACCGAGGCGCTGGTCGCCATGGGCCCCGACGCCTTCGCCGGAACCGTCGCGGCCTACGACGGAGTGTCCGGGGACGTGCGCCGTGACCCGGTGATCGGGGTGCACGCCTGCCCACGCTGCCGACGCCGCCCGGACCGCGGCGCCGACACCTGGGCCGGCCTGGCCCAGCAGTTCCCCGCGGCGCCCTGGACGGCTCGCCTCGCCGGTTCGGAGGCGGCCCGGTGAAGAGCCCGACCATGTCCGTGAGCGCCCGTACGGCCGCGCACCACCTGCACCGTGACCCGCTGCCGGCCACGCCGCGCCTGCCCCGGCTGCGCCACGGCATCCGATTCGTGAACCTGCCGGACGGCATCCAGTTCGACGGGGGGCCCGAACGCGAGGTTCTGCGGGGCCCGGCGACCCGGACCCTGCTGCCGCGCCTGCTTCCGCTGCTGGACGGGGCCCACGACGTGGCCGGGCTTGCCGAGGCGGTCGGCCGAGAGGTCGCACTGATCGAACGGGTGCTGGCTCTCCTCCATCTCCGCGGACTGCTGGAGGAGGGCAGTTCCGCACCCGTCGGCACGCCCTCGGCGCAGGCGCTGGCCAGGCTCGGCGCCACCACCTGGGTGGACTCTCACGCCGGGCGGACCATGGGCCGGCTGGCGACGGCCCGGGTGGTCCTGCACGGCCCCGCACCACAGCTGTCCGGACTGGCCGAAGCCCTGCGCGAAGCCGGTATGGGAACCGTGGTGACGGGACGTCAGGAACCTTGCCCGGCCGACCTGGCGGTGGTCCTGCTCGGGCCCCACGACCTCGCCGGGGACCAGGCGGAGCGGTTGTCCGAGGCGTACGCGCGCGACTCAGTGGCAGTGCTGCCCTGGTTCGTCGCGGGACCGGTCTCGGTGATCGGCCCGCTGCTGACACCCGAACTCGACCTGTGCCTGAGCTGTCTGCGCCTGGAACTGGGCAGCGCGGCCAACACCACGCCCCCCGGCGCCGCCGACCCCTGGACAGGGATCCACGGCGCCCTGGCCTGCCGTGAGGTCCTGGCCCTGCTCGCCCGTGTGCCACCCGCTCACTCCCCGGACGGTGCCACCCGCTACGACCTTGAGGCATGGACAACCGAACGGGCCATGCCCACCGCCGACCTGTCCTGTTCCACCTGCTATCCGCGGTCGGCCGCGGACGCACCCTCGGCCCCGGCAGCGGCGGACGCGCCCTCGGCCGCGGTAACCGACCGGCCCCCCGTTGCCGACCCGGTAACCGTCGCGGCCCGGTACCACCAGGCGATCAGCAAGCCGGCACTGCACCGGATCACTCCCAAGGCCCGTCTGCAGTCCCTGGACCCCCGCTTCCGGGACTGGGCCAAGGAGCGCCGCCAGTGGCCCAGCGCCGCCCTGGTTCCGCTGCCGGCCCTGCCCACTCCCGGCACCCCGTGGGGCCCCGCGCCCGACGCCGGTGCCTCGGCTGGCCCAGGGGCACCGGCGCTGGCCGACCTCGCGCTGCTGCTCGGCATGACCGCGGGCCCCCGCGGCCCCCGGGAGAACCTTGATTTCTGGGCCCCCAGCGGCGGCAACTTCGGCTCACCGTGCCTGTACCTGGCCGCATGGGGCATAGCCGGACTCGCCGATGGCGCCTACGGCTACGACGCACTGGCCCACTCCCTCGCCCGGCTCGCGGACCTGCCCGCCGTGGACTTCCTGACCGGCCCGCACACCTCGGGTGCCGTCCTGGCGATGACCGGTGACGTACCGCGGATCCAGCGCAAGTACGGCCCCTTCGCACTGCACCTCGCCTGCCTGGACGCAGGCGTGGCACTCACCCAGATCGAGACCGTCGCAGATCTGCTCGGACACCGGGTCACGCTGCATGACGACCTTCCGGCGCCGGACCTCGCAGCCCTCACCGACGCCTTCCTGATCGACACCGGCCGTGAACCCGTGACGGCGGTCCTGTCCCTGACTCGGACCACCGGCACCGGATCCGTACACCCCGAGGAGTCGTGATGGCAGACACCTTCCCGCTCCCGGCGACCGCGCAGCACCTGCTCGAAGACCTGCTCCGCGCCTACCAGGCCGGGCCTGCGGGCGAAGTCGGCCCTGTCCCGCGCCGTCTGCGCCCAGGCCTACCCGCCGACACCGCGGACTCGTACCCGCTGCCGCCCCCGGCACCCCCGCTCCGGTCCCCGCGGGCCGTGCTGGACGACCGCCGGACGGTACGGGACTTCGCCCCCACGCCCCTGCCGGGTACCGTCCTGGCCGCGGCGCTGACCGCGGCCCGGGAACACGATGCCCGCACGGCACCCGGCGAGACCCAGGCCGGCAACGGCCTGACGCCGGTCGTGGTCGTACGCCGCGCCACCGGTTTCGCCCCCGGGGTCTACGGCGCGGACCCGGCGGCCCTCAACGGGGCAGACCCCGCCCCCGACTCCCTCAACTCCCTCTACCGGTACGGGTCGCTCACACCCCAGGGATGGAACTGCCTCTTTTCCGGCCCGCAGTTCGCCAGCGCGCCCGTCCTGATCCTGATGGTCGGCAGCATCGGAGCGGCCTGGCACCGGCACGGCGCCCCCGGGCACCCGCGACTGCTGCGCAGGGCCGGATCCGCGGCGTACGCCGGCTGGCTGGCCGCGGCCCGGCGCGGGTACGGCGCGGCGATTCTGGGCGCCACGTTGCCCAGCCCCGAACTCTCCGCGACTGCCCGGCTGGACCCGCTGAGCCGCCGGCCCCTGGTCGCCCTGGCCCTCGGCACCGCCGCCCCGGACCCGCCACCGCGCGATCCGGCCACCGCTTCCGTCCGGCACTGACTGACGGATCACAGACCTGCGCCGCGCTACCGGCGGCGCAGCCCCCAAGACCTCTCAAGGAGGTGAACGACAATGAACGAAATGGCTAGCGACAGCACCTTCGAGACGGACGAGTTCCTGTACGCGGAGGTCCGCGAGGACAACACGATGTCCTACAGCAAGGGCAGCTCCAGCTGCGGCACCACGCCGCCGGTGGGCACCTGAGCAACACCTGTAGTTGCCGGCAGAAGGTGATCCCTCCTTCCGGCAGCGGGCCGTGACGCCGTGGCGCCACGGCGTCACGGCCCGCGCCAGTGCAGGCGACCGACGAAGAAGAGAGTTTGTTCCATGCGGCTTCCGGGCACCTTCGACACGATTCCGACGCTGACCGGGGACGGTATACGCCTGCGGGCGCCGCGCCAGGACGACTTGGCCGGTCTGGTCCGCGCGTTCAGTGACGACCGGGTCCGCCGCTTCATGCCGGTACCCCCCGACTACACGGCCGCCCACGCCCAGAGCTTCATCGACACGGCGCCGGACATGTGGCGTGGACAGCGCGCGGTCTTCGTGCTGGCGGACGAGACCAGCGACACCTTCATCGGTGAGGCGGAACTGCTGTCGGTGAACGAGCTCTACCAGAGCGCGGAGATCGCGTTCCTGCTCGACGCGCCTGCCCGACGCCTGCGCACGGCGGTGGCCGGCCTGCGCCTGGTCTGCCGGTTCGGCTTCGAGCAACTGGGACTGACCCGGATCGAGGCGTTCGCCGACTTCGAGAACAGCCCGGTCCACTACGCCGGACTGCGCGCGGGCTTCCGCCACGAGGGGACGGCCAGGGGAAAGCTCTCCGGCCCCGACGGACAGCGCAGGGACGCCGTGGTCGCGGCAGTGCTGCCCGAGGACCTGCAGAGTCCGTAGGACAGCGGCACGGTCCGGCTCCGGCACGGGGCCGCCTCGGACGCAGGCCGGCTCCGACGCAGGGAACGCGGGTACGTGGTGTCCGCCAGAGGAGAGCGGTACCCATGACCCATCCTGCCGTGGAGGCAGCCCAACTCACCAGGACGTACGGCGACTTCACCGCCGTCGACGCCTTCGACCTGACCGTTCCCGCCGGCACGGTGGTGTCCCTGCTCGGCCCCAACGGGGCCGGCAAGACAACGATCGTGCGCATGCTCGCCACCCTCATCCGGCCCACCGCCGGCTCCGCACGGGTGTGTGGCCACGACATCGCCGCCGAGCCGGCAGTGGTGCGTTCCATGATCAGCCTGACCGGACAGTTCACCGCGCTGGAGGACATCCTGACCGCGCGGGAGAACCTGCTGCTGATGGCGCGGCTGCGCGGTCACGGCAAGCGCGGGGCGGTCAAGGTCACCGACTGGCTCGTGGACCGTTTCGACCTCGGGGAGTTCCGCGACCAACACGTGAGGTCGCTCTCCGGCGGCCAGCGCCGCCGCGTCGACATCGCGGCAAGCCTTGTCGTCCAACCCCGCGTGCTGGTACTCGACGAGCCGACCACCGGCCTGGACCCCCGCAGCCGCCAGATCGTCTGGTCCACCGTCAGGGAACTGGTCGCCGAAGGCGTCACGCTACTGCTGACCACGCAGTACCTGGACGAGGCGGACGCCCTGTCGGACCAGATCGTCCTGCTCGAACACGGCCGGGCAACGGCAAGCGGGACCCCGGCCGAACTCAAGAACCGCGTCGGCCACCAGCGGGTCGACGTCACCACCACGGATGCCGACGGGTTCGCCCGGCTGCGGGAGGCCCTCGCACCCCGGTTCGCCCTCACCGACGTTCCGGAACGGCTGCTGCTCCAGGTACCCGCCCCGCGCGCGGCCGAGGACCTGGAGGCAGTCACCCGGGCCGTGCTGGAAAGCGGCGTGGGCGTCGATGAAATCGTCCTGCGCAGCCCGACCCTGGACGACGTCTTCCTGGCCCTGACCGGTCATCCGGCCAAGGACAGGACATGACCGCCCCTGCTGCGCGGCGCCCGGTCCCGCCCCGGCCGGTGACCCACCAGCGGATGCTCCTGCGCCGCTTCCGCACCTGGCGCTTCCTGCGCGAGAGTGCCCTGCTGGTCGCCCGTGGCCTGCGCACCGCCGCCCGGGTGCCCACCCGCATCAGCGGCGTCAGCCTCCAACCCATCCTCAACACCACCCTGTTCGTCAGTGTCTTCAGCAGCGTCATTCACATCCCCGGAACGCGCTACCAGGACTACCTGCTGCCCGGCCTGATCGCGCAGTCCATCGCCTTCGGCGGGATCAGCGCGGGAGTCGCGACCGCCACGGACTTCTCCCTAGGCGTCGTGGACCGGCTCACGTCCCTCCCGATCACCCGTCTCGCCGTCATCACCGCGCAGATCGTGGCCCAGATCATCGAGCAGATCGCCAGCATGACCGTCGTGGCCTGCCTCGGCCTCGCCCTCGGCTGGCACCCGCACCTGAACGCCGTCACCGGGTCCGGGCTGGTCGCGCTGCTGCTGCTCGGCCTGCTCGCCTTCACGACCTTCGGAGTACTCCTGGGCACGATCGTGCGCAACCCAACCGCCATCCAGGGCATCAGCTACGGCGTCGTGTTCCCGCTGGCGTTCCTCGGCGGCACCTACGTCCCCATCTCCGGAATGCAGGTGATCCCGCGCACGATCGCCGAGTACAACCCGATCGCCGTTCTGGTCGCCGCCGTCCGCCAGGTCGCCCAGGGCACGAAATCCAGCGGCAGCTGGCCACTTGAGCACCCGGTCATCTCCCTCGTCGCCTACTGCGCCGTCATCATCGCCGTCTGCCTCCCCCTGGCCGTAAAAAAGTTCAGCCCCGGCCTCTGAACCGAGGCCCCCGGCCTGGTCCCGGACGGGGGCCGGCTCCTCGATCACCGCGCCAAGCACGCCGAGTCGAGCGACCAGGCCGAACCGCGACAGCCGGCCGCACTCGCGCCGGCGTACGGCGACACTTCGCCTGTCTCTACCCTTCGTCGGCGAGCAGGGTGCGCCTTCGGGTGGCAGGGCGCGGCACAAGAAGCGCGCAAGTGGGCCCTGTCCAACCTCGCGGTGCTGAACGCGAGTTGGACAGTCCTGCGGAACGACGAAGCTCCTGGTACACGGGTTCCGGACCAAGATCACCTGTGTCCGCCAGGAGCTTCGTGTGCTTGTCTACCCGTCCTTGATTGAACTGTCGGGTCTTCCCCAAGGCCGGGTAGTTAGCGTTTTCGCAGGTCACGCAAGCCAGTTGTAGGGTTTCTGACGCAGGACAACTGAGCTCGTCGGTACAGGCAGTCGACCAAGACAGCTTGTATCCGAGGAGCTCCGGGAGCGCGGATACGAAGGCGGCGAGAGGGTCGTCAAGGAGTACGTGCGAAAGCTCCGCGAAGCCTGCCCCCACGACGATCCGCCCCGCAAGAATCCCTCGGTGAGGGACGTGACCAGCTGGATCACCCGGCACCTCGATCGTTTCAACGGCGACCAGGCCCAGCAGCTCAAAGCCGTCCAGGCCCGCTGCCCGGAGCTGGAGCAGATCGCCCAACACATCCGGGCATGCGCCGAGTTGACGAACAACCGGCAAGGCCGGCACCTCCACCAGCGGATCGACCGCGTCCAGGCCGACGGCCTGGACGCCCTGCACAGCTTCGTCAACGGCCTCGGCCAGGACCTCGACGCCGCCGTCGCCGGCCTCAGCCTGCGCTACTGCTCCGGCGCCGTCGAAGGCCACAACAACAAGATCATTCTGTGGAATCAGCAGTGTCAAGCCGTGTGCTTGTGCATCACGTCGAGGTAGTGCCGATCACGGTGCGGCACGTGGTTGTCCCGTCCCGGCAGGCCGAAGACCGCGCAGACGTCAGCGGGCTGGGTGAGGATGCTCGACTGCTCGCCGAATGTGAGAGTGGTGTTGACCGCATGCCGGCAGCCAGCGCCGTCGAGGGCGGCGACCAGCTCCTCTCGGAGGACGGTGGCCTCGAACGATTCGGAATCAGGCAGGACGAGCGGCGGAAGTTTGGCGGTCGAGCCGGGCCGGAGGTTGATCCAGATCCCGCTGACGGCCCGCTGGGTGATCACCAGCCCAAGTCCGTCCCAGGAGTACGGGTAGCCGTCGATATCGGGCCCCTTCATGATGTGGGCGGGGTGCGGGTGCCCCGGGCCGAGGAGGTTTTCAGCCTCAGCCAGGGACATTCCGCAGTTCAGGGGCCCGAGCCGGCCAGTGCGGGAGAAGCCGACGAGTACGTTCATCAAGGTCACGACAGTGACTGTGACACTCTCCCGAGCCACTTCGCACTCCGATATCAGCGCGATGCTGGGCCTGCGCTGCGCTGCCCTGCCGGACGGCGATGAGTGGCAGAAGGCGTGCGGTGGCCGGCACGTCAAGTTCGCGTGGTGTCGGGCCTGCGGGTGTCGGAGTGCCGGAATGTCGGCCAGACGGTCAAGCAGGTGGTCCACAGCTGCCTGGCCGTCGTCGACGGCCGCGCGTTCTTCGTCGGTGAGCGGGATCACGGCAGTCATTCTCTGCAAGTTGCCCTTGGCTTGGAGGAGTTGGGCTCTCGTGGAGTCCTTGGGGGTGTAGAAGTCGCAGCGTGCGCAGGCCATGCGGTGCCGGCACTGTTCGAAGAAGGTGTAGGTGCAGTAGCCGTGGCCGAGGTCGTAGTGCTGCCAGGGTTCGCCGGTCGCGGCGGCGCCGGAGGCGACCGCGTCCCGGTCGGACAGGGATGGTGCGGACGTTCCGTTCGAAGTAGCCTGCCTCGGAATACGCCTTGGCCAGAATGTTCGGGGTGATCTTCGAGTAGTGCTGGGTGGATTGCGGAGACCGGTGTCCGAGCCAGGCTTGCAGCTCGAACAGCGTCATCGGTTCCTTGGCGTTGTAGAGCTGGCTGGCGATGGTGGACCGGGCTCGGGAGCAATCGTCACGATCTGTGGATGGGGTGGGGATGACGCGGCGCGTTGCGCTGCGGCCGCGCCGAGGGGAGCGTCGCCACCCTGCTCACCGTGACCATCTCAGGAGAAGTCTGCTGCGGTGATGCCGTCGGGATGTCCGAACGGCCACTCGACCAGCTCGATCCGGTAACCGTCCGGGTCCGTGAGCCACGACGTCTTCGGGCCGTGAAGGCCGCCCGGATACTGGGCAGGCTCCGGCTCCAGACCGGCTTCGGCCAGCGTCTTCAGGGTGACAGTCAGCGTGTCCACCTGGATCGCGAGGTGGTCGATTCCGCTGCCCACGTCGACGCGTCCATCGGCGGGACGATGGACCAGTTCGAGCGAGGACGCCGGTTCGCCGGGGAACTTGAGGATCACGAGACGGTTCCCGTCGCCGGCCTCGACCCTGCCCAGCTCGGCGTAGCCCAAGGCGGTGTAGAAACGGAGCGAGCGGTCCAGGTCGGTGACGCGGTAGGAGACGAAGAGCGTTTTCATGCGGTCTCCCCGGGTCGGCGCACCCGGTAGCGGAGGTGCGTGACGTCTCGGTCCTCGAGCCGTCGGACGAGGTCGAGTTCGATGTGATCATCGCCGAGGTGGTCGAACAGTCGTCGGCCGTCCCCGAGGAGGACCTGCACCAGGTGGATCTCCATCTCGTCCATCTGCCCGGCTCGGAGAAGCGCTTGGGCCGCCTCCGCCCCATGGACCATGACCGGCCGGTCCCCGGCGGCGGCGCGAGCCTGACGGGCGCATTCTTCGACGTCGGTGACGAAACGCGCGTGGCCGGGTGGCACGTCCCCGTCATCCACCTGGTGGGTGAGGACGAGGATCGGCACGCCGTCGTGATGGTCGCCCTGCCAGCGCCCCGCGAGTTCGAAGGTCCGTCGGCCGGAAATCACCGCGCCGGTGGCCAGCGCTTCGCGGTAGACCTGGCCGCTCGGGCCGTCGGATTCCCGGTCGTCGAGCCAGTTGAAGAGCCGGCCGCCGTCGCGTCCGAGCTCCTGACCTGGCCGATCGCCTGGCCCGGCGATGTAGCCGTCGAGCGACATCGACATGTACAACCGAATCGGATTGTGCATCCTGGCCTCCATCTCTCCTCCATGACACCGGGACTCGCCGCTTCCTGATCCGCCGACGGGGCGGGCAGGTCACGAGGAAGACTTCAGTCAACTGGCAAACTCATCGGCCTGACGCGCCGACCCTGCTGCCCAGGACGGCGCGCGGGCGGGGGCGCGGGGGAGTTGCAGTCAAGATCTGTGGATGAATCGAGGTCGTTCAGGCTGCGTGGCTCTCGGGGCGTTCGACGAGGTGGCCGCGCTCGGAGCGGGCTCCGGTGCGGACGAGGGCGACGAGGTGGGGTGCGTTCACGGCTCGCCAGCGGGCCTGGGCGGACTCGACGAGCTTGAACACCATCGCCAGGGCGGCCGCGCGGGAGCCGGCCCCTTTGGTGACCTTGGTCCGCAGCCGGACGATCGCGAAGGTCGACTCGATCGGATTCGTGGTCCGCAGGTGGATCCAGTGCTCGGTCGGGAAGTCGTAGAACGCCAGCAGCTCAGCCGGCTACGGATGCAGCCTCGCGGCGGCCTCGGCGGGACTCGTCCTTGGCTGGGCAGCCCCCCCCGCAGGCCTGAGGTCAGCAGTCGCCGTAGAGCGCCGCGATGGCTGTCTCGCGGATCGCGGTTTCGGCGCTGTCCCAGGACCACCCGGCGTCGGCGACGAGGGTGCGCCAGCCGTGCGGGCCGAACCAGAGCCAGAGCAGGTCGGCGGTCTCCGCCGCCGCGTAGCGCGGGCGCGGTGTGAGGGTGTGCAGGTGGTGTGCCGTGTCGCTCATCGCCGCACGGGAGCTGCGGGTGGCCCGCTCCCACAGTGCCGCGCCGTCTTCGTGCACGGGCAGCGCCAGCCGGATCGCCTCGTGCACCGTGAACTGTGATTCGCTGCCGAAGCGGGTGCCCGCCGCCAGCGCCGCGAGGACGTCGCGCGGTGTACGCAGTTGCCGCAACTGCTCCATCGCCTCGTCGCAGCGACCCGCGACCACGCCCGCGTCGATGATGTGGTCCATGATCTCGCGCTTGCTGCCGACGCTCGCGAACACGGTCTTCGGCGAGACGCCCGCCGCGGCGGCGATGTCCGCGACCGTCACCAGCGCGTAGCCGCGCTGCCCGAACAACTCCGTCGCGGCCCGCAGGATCACCTCCCGCGTCTGCGCCGCCGCCTTCTCCCGCAGCGGGGAGGCGTAGGCGCGCTTGGTCGGCATGGCCGTCACTATACCTGCCGGACCTCCTGGATGTACTGTCGCCCTATTCAATAGGCTCTTGCTGGAGCTAATTCGGCGAGGCATCTCGTCCACTGACCCACAACCGCGGAGTTCTCATGGGCAGCAACGCCACCGACAGCGCGCATTCCCTCTTCAGGGTCATAGAGACCGGTGACCCGGCGCTCGCCGCGGACGTCGTCCACGCCGACTTCCACAACCGGGAGGCAGTCAACTCTCCCGCCGCCTGCGCGATCCCCGGACCGGCCGGGGTGCTCGCCTCCAGTGCCTGGATGCGTTCGGCGTTCACCGACCTGCGCTTCCCCGTCCTCGACACGGGCGTCGACGACGAGCGCGGACAAGTGTTCGCCCGGGTGCGCATGCAGGGGCGGCACACCGGACCGTTCGTGCTCTTCCACGACGGGGCGATGGAGAGGGTCATGCCGCCGACCGGCCGCGAGTTGGACTACGAGCAGATCCACGTACTGACCGTGCACGACGGGAAGGTGATCAGGCACGAGGCCGTCCGCGACGACATGACCATGCTCGGCCAGCTCGGCACCTTCCCGCCGACCCTTGCCCTCATCGCGCGGCTCGCCGGCTGGAAGCTCACCGGCCGCGACCGGCGCGCGGCGGCAGCCGTCTCAACGCGCGCGGCAGAGGCCGCGCAGGATGTAGAAGGCACGGGGACGGCGCGGTGAACCACTTCGGCATGACGCTGCGCGGCTGGCGCGAGCGCATGTCGCCGCAGGACAGCGGGCTGGAGGCCGGCGCGGAGCGGCGCATCCCTGGACTGCGCCGCGAAGAGCTGGCCCGTCTGGCAGGTATATCGGTCGACTACCTGGTGCTGCTGGAACAGGGCCGCGCTCGCAATCCCTCGGCCCAAGTGGTCACCGCGCTGGCACGCGCACTGCGTCTGGACCCGTCCGAGCGTGACCATCTGTATCGCTGCGCCAACCTCGCCCTGCCCTCCGCCGGGAACGTCTCCAGGCACATCCCCATGAGCGTGCAGCGACTGGTACACCGGTTGGGAGCGGTTCCCGCCGGGGTCTTCGCCGCTGACTGGACCATCATCGGCTGGAACAGGATGTGGACGGCCGCGGTCGGCGATCCCCGCACGTACGGCTGGGAGGCGCACAATCTCGTCGCCGGGATGTTCCAGACGAGAGCCAGCCGAGGCCGGGACCCGAATGCGGCATGGCCCGTTCGGACATGGAGAGGCAGTGATTCCGAGGCGGAGGACCTCGTCGCCGACCTGCGTGTGACAGCGACCGCCCATCCCCGCGATGCACGACTCTTCTCACTCGTCGAAGGCCTGCTTCGACGAGAACCGGCGTTCGCCCGACTGTGGTTCAACGGCACGGCCGGCCCCTGGGCCGGTGACCGTAAGACCATCGAACATCCAACGGTGGGTGCCATCACCATCGACGTCGACGTTCTGATGCCTGCCGGTACCAACCTCAGGATCCTCACGTGTACGACTGCGGCCGAGACCACCGACGCTGAGAAGATGGACGCTCTGCGTGCGGCCTGTCATCTGGAGGGAAAGGGGCTGGTCCGTCCCGCCCGAGGACTGTGACCCGGCTGGCGCCTGCCTCATCTGTCGGTCGAGTTCGGAGTGAACCGGCAGACACCGCGCAGGTGGGTGCGCCGTTCCGCGCAGGAGGACGCGACGGTCGGTGGGCTGAGGGCCCACGAGCCGGCACGGCTGCGCAACGTACGGATCCCGGCGGCCGGTAACCAGGCGACTTCTCGGGCGGTGACGCGGGCCGCGCGCAGCAGGCTGACACGGGCGCGAGGGTGTGGCCGGTGCCGCTCGCGTCGCTGAACCAGACGGCTTTGTCGCCGGGCGCGACGTCGTCGACGCTGAGGATGTGCGGGCTGCGGCGCAACGCTTCGGCGATGCGGACGATGTCGTGGTCGGCATCGATCTGCGAGGTGGTGGCCGTCTCGTAGCGCCGTGTCGTGTCGGCGAACAGGGTGTCGGGGCGGTCCTGGCTGTCGAGGTCCGCGTTGTCGAGCCGCGCGTGGGTGAACCAGTCGACGTGCACCTGCTGCTCAAGGGTGTAGACGGCGAATCCGCCTGCGCCGCCGCTGGCGAGGTCGGCGCTGGGGGTGAGGCCGGCGCTCTCCAGGTCGAACTGCACCCGCAGCGCGAGCACTTCCGGTGTGGTCACAGTGCGCCTTCCGCACGGTGCGGGGCGTCAGCCGTGGCGTACGGGTCGGGCAGCGGAGTCGCCTGCACCCATCCCGCCGCCGTCGGCGACCAGTAGGCCATGTTCGCGGTGGCGTGGCACGTCACGGGCTCGGTTTCGCCGTCCAGGAGCACGCGCAGGTACTGCCCAGCGGTGTCGACGATCTCGCCCTCCCGGTCCTCATGGCGGACCCGGCCGCCGATCGCGGCGCGGACACCGAGGCGCTCCGACATCCGGTAGTAGGTGTTGATGTGGTCCAGTTGGCCGGCCTGGCGGGCCCGGGTGAGGACGACATCGTCGCGGTCGTCGTGTGACTGAGCACGCCAGTCGGAGAGTTGAGCAAACCCATGGGCAACGGTGGCTGCCCATAAGGGCAAGGTCGTTGCGCCAGGGAGCAGCATCCACGCAAGGCGGTTTCACGCTGCGGTTGGGCATGGTGGAGTTCCCGGCAAGACAAGGAGAGGTCCTCACCGATGCGCTACGACGACAAGGCCCGCACGTCCCCTCAGTCTCCGGCGCGGTCGCCGCTGAAGCCGGTGGAGTCCCGGACGACAGCGGCGGCCGGTTTGTCCGGGGACCTGATGGCTTTGCAGCGCAGTATCGGCAATGCCGCCGTGGTGCAGTTGCTGGCTGCTCAGCAAGCCGAGGAGGAGCACCAGCACCGCGAGGGCTGCGGGCACCAGCCGGTACAGCGTTCCGCTGCCGAAGAGGTCCTGCGTTCGGCCGGCCGCCCGCTCGAATCCGCCAAACGTACGGAGATGGAAGCCCGGCTGGGGGCCGACTTCTCCGATGTCACGGTGCACACCGACGCCGTAGCACAGCGTTCGACCGCCGAACTCGGCGCACGGGCCTGGACCTCGGGCAACCATGTCGTCATAGGCAAGGACGGCGGTGACGATCACACACTGGCTCATGAACTCACGCACGTGATCCAGCAGCGCTCGGGCCCGGTCGACGGAACTGTCGCAGGCGACGGCCTCAAGGTCAGCGATCCCGGCGACCGCTTCGAGAAGGCGGCCGAGGCCAACGCCTCACGGGCCATGTCGCAGCTCGTCCCCGCTGTGCAGCGGGCGAAGCCGGAGGCGACAACCAGGTCGTCCAGCGCGGAGACCTCCGTGCAACGGGTCCGCTACGAGACCTCGAAAACGCAGCGTGACCCGGACAGCGACAACTACGACTCGGACGACGACAACTTCGACACGTTGATCAAGGACCTGACTCTTCCCACGGACTACGCGACCGTGGCAAGCATGGTTGCGGAGGGATCGGAGCACGGGGTCTACCTCTGGCGCGGCACCAACCTGGCCACCGCCAACAGCATGGCGAGCAAGGGAAGCGCGGGGGGAAGGACAGCAGACCCGAGAGTCAGTGCGCCGAGCAGCGCGAGCAGCCGATCTCAGGTGGGACACGGCGGCCAGCTGCCGGAGTTCACCACGAGCACGGGGGTGGCCGAAGGCTTCAGCTTCCGGAACGCGCTGGTCGTCGTCTATGTCGCCGCGAAGTATCTCTCCAAGGGCAGCTCCAGCGAGGACGGCTGGATCGCGGACCCCAAGGCACCGCTTACTGTGGTGGACATCGTCGACCGCACACGCCAGCAGAGTTCCGGCCGACGCGCCGCGAACGCGTCCTGAATCAGCCGTCTCCTCTGCCCGTGCGACGGAGCCCCAGCCGGGGCACACCACACGGGCCGGTCGTCAGGCGAGGCCGAGCGCAGCCAGCGTGCTCAGAGACAGTCCCATGGAGACGGCGAAGGCGCCTCCCACGGAGAGGATGGCCTCGGCCGTGGAGGCGCCGGTGGCCACGATTGTGAATCCTCCACCCCGTAAACGGCGTGGCTTCTCGCTATGCCTGGTTGGCGTCGCGACGGACCAGCCCGGCCCGCAGGACATTGGTTGCTCCGACGACGTCGGCGTGCGCGGTGTGGCCGCAGGCAACGCAGTGGAACTTTTCCTGTGTGGGCCGGTTCTCCTTCGTGGTGTGCCCGCATTCGGGACACTGGCGGGAGGTGTTGCGGGGGTCCACGCCGATCACTTCCCGTCCGGCGCTTTCAGTCTTGGCGTGCAGGATCGTCAGGAACATCCCCCAACCGGCGTCAGCTATCGAGCGGTTGAGCCCGGCCTTCGCGGCGGCCCCGTTGGGCAGAAACCCGCCTGGTGTCCCGGGGCCGGGCTTGGGAGGCGGGGGCGTTGCTCATGTTGCGGATCTTGAGGCCTTCGTGCGCGATGAAGTCGTGCGCGCGGACCAGGTTGAGCGCCACCTTGTGCGCGTGGTCCAGGCGCTGGCGCCGCGCCTTGCCGTGATCCCGCCAGCCTTCTCCACGGCCCGCTGGTGGTTACCCGCACGGTCCTTGGCCTTGCGGCGCGGGAACCGGCTCAACGCCTGCTGCGCGGCTTCGAGCTTCGCGGCGGCCTTACGGGCGTGGCGGGGATTGGCGAAGTGCTCGCCGTTGGAGGTGGTGAGGTACGAGGCGATCCCGAGGTCGATGCCGACCAGGCTGCCCGTTGGCGGGAGCGGGGCGGGATTCCCAGAGCCCCGTTTTCCTTGGTGCAGGCGCGTACCGCCGCGTACAACGTCCGGTCGTCAGCCTCCCGGACGGCGTGGATCAAGCCGCGCAAACCGCCTGCCATGGGGGACTGGGCAAGCAGGTCGACGCCGACGAGAGCGGCTTCGCGGTGCGCGGCGCGTCGGTGCCCGATCGTCTCGGTGTTGTCAGGCGAGGCGGCCTCGTATGCCTCCATCAGTTCCTCGAATCCGACGTCGGCACCTCCGGAGCACTATCGGGGCGCCCGGGTCCATCAGGGCCTGCTGGAGGATGTTGGACACCGAGCGGGACGGCGGCAGGTCGAACTCGGCCTCGGGCGCGCCCGCGCGCAGAGTCCCGTCGAAGTCCCTCCGGGAACCGTGCCGGTCCTTGAGTATCGCGGCCGCCATCTCCTGACGGGCCTCGAACGCGTCGTGTGAGTCACCCTCGGGGACCTGGCCGAAGTCGACACCTGCCCGCCGGAAGGGCCGCTATATGGCGTCAACCACCGCTTCCCGCAGCCGCGCCGCAGTCGCCAGGGTGTTGTCGATCACCCAGAAGATCCACCCTATCCAGCTGATACTGCGCCCGGGCCTGGAGGTGTCCGCCAGGCACGCGGTCCGGTGCACGATCTCCGGCCGGAGCTCCCCGGCGTCGGGCTCGGTCCAGTCCGCGGCCCGGTGCGAGCAGGCGGCATGCGGCTGAGACGGTCTGTTCGTCGGTGAGGGGAGTCCGGGGCCGGTGGTCCCGGCCTCCGCCCTGTTGTGCGGCTGCTTGTCACCGCTCGCCGACGAGCGCTTCACCCGGTCAACCCCGCCAGTAGATCTCGCAAGTGAGTGAATATCGCGCACAGAGGCATGACTCTTCCTCAAATTCCTTAGTGAATTTTGATATTGTGGGGGTTGATTTGATGTTCTGGGAGGGTGAGTGAGTCAGAAGCCGTCGGCTGAGACCGCGATGACCGCGACCGAGGCCCGTACGGAGCTTTTCGCTCTGGTGAAACGTGCCGAGGAGGACGGGGTCTCGACGCTGATCAGCAAGCGGGATGATCGTGCTCTGCTGGTGCCGCTGGCGCGGTTTCCGGCAGCCCGGCAGCCCGGGGTGTTCCCGTCCCACGTCCTGAGTGCGGCGCAGAAAGACCTCGGTGATCTCATCACGCGGGCGGCTCAGGGCCAGCCGCAGGTGCTCCGACGGAACACCACGCCCGTCGCAGTACTGCTCCCCGCCGACACCGGCTCGGGTGCCGTCTCGTCCGACATGGCTGCGCACCCGGGCGCGGCGTCCGCAGGAGGTGCGGTGAACAGTGAAGGCAATCAGGACCGCGGCAGCGCGCCGCGCAGGCTCGCCAGGCTGGGTGACGCCGTGGGGGCCGTGCTCGCTTCCGGCCCCGCTGGAGGCGCCACGTTCGGGCTGGCCGGGCTGGATGCCGCGACGGGCGGTCTGCAGCCGGGCCGGCTGACGCTCGTGGCGGCTGCCCCGAACGTCGGCGGAAGTCTGCTGGGACTGGCTGCCGCGCGGCAGAGTGCGCTCGTGGACCGTCGTACGGTCCTGTACGCGGCGTCGGGACCCAACCGGGACGACATCTTCCGCCGGATCGTCTCGGCGGAGACCGGGGGCGACTATCCGCGTCTGAAGCAGGGGCGCCTCACCGAGCACGAGCAGGAGGTCGCCCACGAGTTGGTGCAGGCGGGCGACCTGCTGATGATCGACGACGGGAGCGATCTGAGCGCAGAGGACATCGCGGAGACCGCCCCGCACATGGAGGGTCTGGCCCTGGTGGTCGTGGACCGCCTCCAGGCCGTCCGCAGCGCGAGGCTGCCGTTGTCCGGTGACCGTCTTCCGGACGCCTCCCAGGTCCTGGCCTCTCTCGCGCGCACCCTGGACGTACCGGTCCTCGCCATCGTCGACAGCGACGACCCCGCCCTCCTGGGACTCCTGGACGCCGACATCACGCTGACGCTCACGCCGACCGAGGACCCTGCCAGGGTCCAGGTGACGGTCGCCGAGCGCGACCTCGGCGCGATCGGCTCGGCGTACCTGAGCCCCGACCTGCTGCACGCCCGCTTCCTCGACGCCGGCAGCACCCCCACCGTCCCTACGGCCGGAGACCAACCCCCGCGGCCTCCGGGCAGTGCCGTGGAACGGGAGTTGGCCGAAGCGGCGCTTCCTTACACGTCCGGCGCCAGGCAGGGACTGCCCGCTGCCGTCACTCATGTACTGGCCGCGCTGCGCACCGCACTCACGAACGGCGACCAGGATGCCCTGGACGAACTCGGGCCGTCGCTCGCCGAGATCGCTGCGGCACCGCCCCAGCTGCCGGACACCGACGAGGGACGTCGCCTCGCCACTGCGCTGAACGCCTGCAACACCATCACGCCCGCCGACGCCACCGAGCAGTCCGACATCGCCGTTCAGCCCACCGGGGGCAGCAGCGGGCACGGCCCGAACGACGAAGACGACGCAGAAGAAGCAGTGGAACTTCAGCCGGGAGACGAGAAGGACGAGCCGGACAATGCGCCCTTCCCCGGCCTGAAGATCCTCAAGGCCTCGATCGACCGTTCGAAGATGCACCCGATCCGCGTCATCCGCACCGAGGAGCGGGAGAGCGGGCCGTGGCCGCTGATCAGCGAGCACATGGACGGCGAGCCCCGCTGGTTTCACCCCGACATCACCGCCACCCGGGTTCCCCACATCCGGCCGAACGGGAAGCGCGTGCGCCGCTACAAGCTCGACGTGCCGCCCGACTCCTTCGGTGACGGCATCCTGTGCCTGATCGACCGCAACGGCAGCTTCCCCTCCGCCTGTTCGGCTGTTCCCCTCGCCCCGAACAAGCTCCTTCACACCGGCCCGCTCGCCGCGTTCGACAAGAGCCAGGCCGGCATCTACCTCATCGACATCCCGCAGTGGGACCGCACCGACATGCCGCATCCGCTGGGGCGAATCGCCACGATGCCCGACGAAGAGGGCCGGGTGTGGGTCACGACCCCGCACATCAAGTTGCTCGAAAGGCTCGTCCGCGACCGCCACATCACCAAGATGCCGACCATCCACGACTCCTGGACGGGGAAGGCCAACGAGTCGCTGTTCAAGCCGTTCTACGAGGCCACCCGGAAGGCGCGTACCGAGCTCGTCCAGGCCGGCGGGGAGTCCTACACGGCGTACAAGACCCGGTTGTCCATCGCACTGCGCCTGCTGTGGCCCAAGCGCGAGGAACAGAAGTCCCCGTTCTGGCGGCCGGACTGGCGCATGAGCATGGTCGCCGAGGCAGCTGTCCGCCACTGGACGGTCGCGTTCAAGGCCGTCCTGGAAGGACACACGCTCGTGGCGTTGCGCAGCGTCGACCAGGCCATCTTCTGGACTCCGCCCGACACTCCGCCCGACACGTACCGGATCGGCGCCGGCTTTGGTGAAGTGAAGCGCAAGTTCGTCGAGTCCGGTGAGATCATTCCGGAAGGTGACGACTGATGGCCGGCCCCACAGGCCGCGGTGACTCCCTGGGCGCCGCTCTCAACGACCTGCTGCGCTCCCAGGTCACCCCCCGCCACCGGCTGTCGTCGTACACCGCCAAGCACTGGCACGCCCAGCTCAGCCAGCTCACTGCAACCCACCGCGGCTACCAGGCCTTGGACGATGCCGGCCTCGACGTGACCGTCAAGACACTGGTGAACTGGCTGTCCGATCCCGAGTACAACGTCCGTCGCAGCTACCGCGACCTCATCCACACCGCCTACGAGAACGTCGCGATCGTCCCCGCCGACCCGATCCCGGACCACATCAAGCGGGGCCAGTACGAGATCAGCGGCGTCGTCAGGACCGGGAACGACGAACGCACGCGCGGCACCCGGGACGCCGCGCCGCTGCGGATCGACGGCACCCGCGGCAACTGGGAGGAGATCGAGGAGCTCTGGCTCGCCGGCGAACTCACGGACGACGAGTTCGAGGACCGCTTCGTCGACGACGTCATCGTGGAGGACATCGGCGAAGGCACCGACGGATGGGAATTCCCCGGCGCCTCGTACTCCGTCGAAGTCAGGTAGCAGCGCGCACGAGAGGCGGCTCGATACGTCGTCACCAGCCGGCCAGAGACGTCATGGAGAGGAAAGGCGCATGGCTCAACGGACGCTGGCGCGCCCGAACTGAGCAATTGTCAAGAGTTGTGGATCGCTGAAGGGTTCCCTGTTTCCGCCTTTCGGTTCTGATCAGTCAGGACCGGCTGGTCATGGCTCGTCGAAGCACAGGCAGAAGGGGTGCCCGGCGGGGTCGAACAGCACCCGGACGTTCTCCTGCGGCTGAAAGTCCGCCAGAGTAGCGCCCAGGGCGATCGCCTCGGCGGCTGCCGAGTCCAGATCGCCGACCTGGAAATCGAAGTGCATCATGGGGCGCTGTTTCCCCTCGATCGGAGGCCATACGGGAGCCTGATAGCCGTCCGCCTGCTGGAACACGAAGAACGGTCCTTGCGGGGAGGCGGCGACGATGGTCGTTCCCGGCTCTTCGTGTCCGATGTTCCAGCCAAGGAGTTCGGCGTAGAACTTCGCCAAGCCGCCGGGGTCCGGTGCCTCGATCGTGGTTCCCCACCACATGCCACCGGTTCGAGATCTCATTCCGACAGCCTGCCGTCATCATCACGTTCTTGTCCCGGGCTTGATGCCCGTCCCGGGTCACCGGACGTCAGGCGGCAGTGGCCTCCTCGCGTTCGACAAGGACGCCGTTCTCGAACCGGGCGACAGGCGACAGTCCAGGCCGAGCAGGCAGGCCGGACCATCTGCGGTTCCGCTGTACGGTTTCCACCCCCGGTCGGTACTCCCTACGGCCTGGAGGTGAGTACCGTCGAGGACTTCTTCGCCCAGCACGACGACTGGCCATGGAACCCGCCCCGTCCGGTCCGCGCCACCTTCCACTACCTCATCGCGATCACCGAGGGCGAGCTGCGCCACGACGTCGAGACCACGTCACGCGGACCGTCACCCCCGGACAGTGGCTGTGGGTGCGTCCCGGACACGCGCAGTGCTGGCATCCGCCCGGCACGGCCCGCGGCCCGCTCATCCTGTTCGAACCGGACGTGCTGCGGCCCGACCTGGCCCGTCTTCTGGCCCCGCTCACCGCGCACGACGCTCCCGCCGTGCTCAGCCCGCACCCCGACGACACCGCCTGGCTCCAGCAGACAGCACCCCAGCTAGCCGGGCTATTCCGCTTTGTGAACTGCCAGACGTTTGTGGCCAGTTCTCTGCCCTCACCGGTCCGCGTCTTGTCGGGTAAGACCGTCGAGGATGACGTTCATCAGGGGCCGTGCCCTCGATTCCCACTCATCCTGGTCCAGTCGGCCGAGGTATGCGATGAGGAGGAGGACCCCGTGGGTGTCCACGTCCGTACGGATGGAGCCGGCCGCTTTCCCGGTGTCCAGCAGGTGACCGAGTGCGCCCTCGATGGGATTGCGGCTGTGGGCGACAAGGTCCTGCCACGCCGCCGTCTCAAGGACTGCCAGGACACCGTGCTTGATCTCGGCGTAGTCGATCAGTCGGTCGAGCCAGTGACGCAAGGCTTCGACGGGCTCGTGTTCCGCCAGCAGTGCGGAGGTGGCGGCCACGAGTTCTTCGACATCGCGCCGATAGACCTCGGCGAGAAGCGCCTCGCGGTTGGGGAAGCTCCGGTAGAGCGTTCCCTTTCCTACACCGGCGCGCTTGGCGATCTCGTTGAGGGGGACGTCGTGGGACTCGGCAACGGCTGCGCGGGCGGCCTCCAGGATGCGGGTCCGGTTCTGCGCCGCATCCCGACGGCGTGCTGGCGCGCTCATAGGCTTCTCGTGATGTTCCACCCATCACAAAGGGACACGTGTCGTGGGCCGCGCACGGGAAGGCAGCAACGAGGAGGAAGCAGCCAACTCTTGCCTCCGCTGCGGCGGTTGCCGCGATTTCCACGCCCTGCCGAGCGACGTCAGGTCGCCGAGAAACGGCTTTGTTCCGTCGGATTCCAGGGTGGGCGCCTGCCCGGTATGGCGGTGAAGGCCCACGACCTGGTCACCCTGTTCGTTGAGTTGTGCGGCGAGGCGGGAGCCGACGTCACCGGTCGCCCCGATGACGAGACTCGGGACATGGCCCCTCCTCTCGGTGGTTGACGATCCCGGTGGTGTCCGGCTGGGTCTCAGTCGACGGCCTCGATGGTGACGTCGACCGTGCCGTCGTATTTCTTGAAGGCATCGGCCCCCGAGTCGATTTCGCCGAGGATGACGATGCCGGGGGTGGGGATGGACTGGCCGTCGTGGTCGTAGAAGACGGCGATGTCGGGACCGGGTGACCAGTAGGCGATGTGGCCGATCTCGTAGCTGAACCGCGGCTCGCCTCCTGTGGCGAGAGACCGGGGCAGGTGACCGTACTTCTCACGCTTGAACAGGTCGTTCATACGCAGCGTCAGCGGAAGCAGTGAGGCGAAGTCGCGTGCCGTCGCGTTGTCGTCGAGGGTTGCGTTGAGGACGGTCTCGCCAGCGGTCAGTCGGATTCTCATATGGGTCGTGCCCCTTCGGAGTGTTGTGGGAGTGATCGTCGGCGGCCTCCACGTACGCCGTGTTCGTGGGGGTACGAGCGTCGGTCGGCGCGGACCCGCTGAAGGCGACTCCGCACCACCCGAGTAGCAAGTCGATCCACTTACCATTCGGGGCCTGGGGTCGGCCGGCCATGTGCCCGGCACGACAGCCGACACGGGCCGCGGTGACACCCACGGTCGGTTCGCGGATGCCCTGGAACTGCACTTCCGCAAACGCCACCGGGCCGCGGACTACGCCGATCCGCTCGGCTGCTCGGTCCGCACCCTCAGCCCGCGCCCATGACGCCCGCCGGCAAGCCAATACGGGAGCTCATCGACGACCGGCGCCTCCTCGAAGCCCGACGCCTACCGGGAGGCGCCCGATGGGACGCCCGATCCGTCGCCGCCCACCTCGGCGTCACCGGCTCCGCGAACTTCGGCCGCTTCTTCTGCGACCGCACCGGCCTCACCCCGGCCGCGTTCGCAGTCCGGGACGCAACGCGCGGGTAGGTCTACCAACTGGACTGGGGTCACACCCAGTTGGGGATGTGCTCTTCGGCGTAGCGGGCGCCGAATCCGCCGGTCGGGAGGATCTCGTGGATCGCGGCGAGATCGGCCTCGGTGAGCGTGACGTCGGCCGCGTGGGCGTTTTCCTCCATGCGGGCGGCGCTCCGCGTGCCCGGGATCGGGACAATCTGCCCGCCCTGGGCGAGCAGCCAGGCCAACGCGAGCTGGGAGACGGTGATGCCCTTGGCGGTGGCCAGCCGGCCAAGTCGCTCCACGGCTTCGAGGTTCTTCTCGAAGTTGCCGGGCTGCCAGCGCGGGTTGGTCTTGCGGAAGTCGGTGTCGTCGTACTCTGCCGCGGGCTTCGCGCTACCGGTGACGAAGCCGCGGCCGAGGGGCGAATAGGGGACGAAGCCGATGCCGAGCTCCTCAAGGACCGGGAAGAGCTGCTCGACGTCACGCTCGAAGAGCGAGTACTCGGTCTGCAGGACCGAGACCGGCTGGACGGCGTGCGCCCTGCGGATGGTCTGCGGGCCGGCCTCGCTGAGGCCGAAGTACTTGACCTTGCCCGCATCAATGAGCTCCTTGACGGTGCCCGCTACGTCCTCGATCGGCACGTCCGGGTCGACGCGGTGCTGGTAGAGGACGTCGATCTGGTCGACGCCCAAGTAACGAAGGCTGTTGTCGGTAACCGTGCGGATGTTGTCCGGACGGCTGTTGAGGCCCAGGCCCTGCTCGGTCTGCGCGAAGCCGAACTTGGTGGCCAGGACCACCTCGTCGCGGAAGTCGCTCACCGCCTTGCCGAGCAGAACCTCGTTGTTGCTCGAACCCCAGCCGTAGACCTCGGCGGTGTCGAAGAAGGTGACGCCCAGCTCGTGGGCGCGGCGGATGGCGGCAACGCCCGCCTCCTCGTCACTGGGGCCGTAGCCCTGGGTCAGACCCATCGCGCCATAGCCGATCGCCGAGACGGTCAGGCCCTGGGTGCCGAGCTTCCTGTGCTGCATGCCAATCTCCTCATGTCAAACCAAACGGTTCTGTTTGGAGCGTACGCTGATCGTTTTCCAGGGGCAAACCAAACGGTTTGGTCGGGTAGCGTGGAGGCATGAGCCCTTCCACCCGAACAGACTCGGTCCGCGACCGCATCGTGAGCGCCGCCAAGGCCGAGTTCTCCCAGCACGGGATCGCCGGGGCGCGGATCGACCGGATCGCCAAGGCCGCCCAGACCAGCAAGGAACGCGTCTACGCCTACTTCTCCAGCAAGGTGGCCCTCTACCGGTTCGTCTCCGCGCAGGAACTGGCGGCCGTGGCCGAAGCGACCCGTATGGACCCCACCGATCTGCCCGGCTATGCCGGCCGTCTCCATGACTACTTCACCGGACACCCCGACCGCTTCCGGCTCATGAGCTGGGGGCAGTTCGAGCTCGACGCCGGTGACTCCCTGCCCCACGACACCTTCCGGGAATCGGTGGTCCGCAAGATCGAGCAGATCCGAGAGGCCCAGGAAGCCGGCCAGCTGGACGCCCACTGGGACCCGGTCGACATCCTGGTCCTCGTCCACCAGATCGCCACCGCCTGGGCCGCACAGCCTGACCTGCTGCCTCCGTCCGGCGATGACCGCGCTGCGTTCCTGGTCGCGCGCCGGGCTGCCATCGTCGCGGCTGTCGAGCGCCTGTTTCCCGCGACTGTGAACTGAGAGGTTCCGCGAGCTCTTGAAGCGGCGCCACACGGGATCGAAGCTCGGGCGAGTAATCGAGCTCTGTCGCATCTCGCGTTGTCGCACCGCTCACCTGTCGAGAGCCCGCCGGATGAACTCCTCACGGGTCGCGTTTGAGGCACGCGACACAGCCGCATCATCCACCGACATGTCGAACCCGTGGAAGCCTCCGCCCCACATGTGGAAATCGACGCCCACGCCCGCCTCGGACAAGCGGCCGGCGTAGATCAGGATCTCGTCGCGGAACCCCTCCGCCGAGCCGGTGTCGATGTACGTGCGCGGCAGCCGGCTGAGGTCCTCGGCGCGGGCCGGCGCGGCGTACCGCGATACCTCCGGGCCGCCGCGCCGCTCGCCCAGCACGGAGGTCCACGCGTACAGGTTGCTGTAGCGGTCCCATACGCCCTCGCGGTCCACCATGCGACTGCTGTGCGTCTCGAAGCGGTCGTCGAGCATGGGGCAGATCAGAACCTGGTGGCTGAGCTGGGGAAAGGCGCGGTCGCGGGCGAGCAGCGCGGTCCCCGCCGCGAGGCCGCCTCCGCCGCTGACTCCGGCGATCAGGAGCCGCTCGGGGTCGATGCCGACCTCGTCCGCGTTCTTCGCCATCCACACCAGCCCCGCGTAGCAGTCCTCGACCGGCGCGGGATCGGGGTGATCCGGCGCCAGCCGGTACTCGACCGACACGACGACCGCAGTCCCCTCGATCACATGAGGGAGGAGATGACTCACATGGTCCCGGCGGCCTCCCATGATCATCCCGCCGCCGTGGAGGCTGAGGATGCCTCCCCTGGGGCCTCGGTCCTCGACGGGGCTGAGAATCAAGCGCAGTGATGTCCGGCGCGCCTTCCGGCCCCGGTACCTGGCGCTCCTCCACCCGCACTCTGCCGCCCGCCGTCAGAGCCTCCGAATCCAGTCCAGGGGAGCCCTGGGCAATCTGCCGTCGGATCTCCGGCAGGGTCTCGTCCGACAGGGCCGGAAAAACAGCTCCCCGCGCCTCCTCGACGGGCGCGAGTTCCGGGTCCAACGGAGGCCGGATGGTCACGGCGCCAAAGTCGTCTGCTGCTGTCTGGTCTGCCATCTGTTTCTCCTTCGGGAATGGAACGACGGGGAGTAGGTGAACCTCACCCTCGGATGCGGCGCACGCTCGGGTGAGGGCACGTCACGGGCAACTCGGGCGCGCTGTCTTCACTCCTCCCGCCGTGATGATTCTTCGCGGGCGTCGGCCGGTCAGCCGCGTTGCCGGCGGGCGCGCAGAGCGGCCCAGTGGCGCAGGCGCTCGGTGATCTGGGCTTCGTAGCCGTTGCGGGTGGGCTGGTAGTACGTCTCGCGGTCCATGTCGTCGGGGAAGTAGTCGTCGCCGGAGAAGCCGTCGGCTGTGTCCGGGTCGTACTGGTAGTCCTTGCCGTAGCCGAGGTCTTTCATCAGCCGGGTCGGGGCGTTGAGGATGTGGGCGGGCGGCGTGAGTGAGCCGGTGTTCCGGGCAGCGCGGTGTGCGGCGTTGAAGCCGCGGTAGACGGCGATGGACTTGGGTGCGGTGGCGAGGTAGACGACGGCCTGGGCGATCGCCAACTCGCCCTCGGGGGAGCCGAGTCGCTCGTACACGTCCCAGGCGGCGAGGGCCTGCTGGACGGCGTGCGGGTCGGCCATGCCGATGTCCTCGTTCGCGAAGCGGACCAGGCGGCGGGCGACGAACAGCGGGTCCTCGCCGCCGTCGAGCATGCGGGCGAGCCAGTACAGGGCTGCGTCCGGGTCGGAGCCGCGCATCGACTTGTGCAGCGCGGAGATCAGGTTGTAGTGGCCCTCCTGCGCCTTGTCGTACAGCGGGGCCCGCTGCTGGATGTGATGGGCGAGCCCGGCGGTGTCCAGGGTGGTTTCGGTGTCCGGGAGGGCCTGGAGCTGTTCGGCCATGTTGAGGAGGTAGCGGCCGTCACCGTCCGCCATGGCGATCAGGGCACGGCGGGCGTCGTCGTCCAGGGGCAGATGGTGGCCGGTGAGCTGCTCGGCGCGGTCGAGGAGCGTGGACAGTGCGGCTTCGTCGAGGCGTTTGAGGACGAGGACCTGGGCGCGGGAGAGGAGGGCGCCGTTGAGTTCGAAGCTCGGGTTCTCCGTGGTGGCGCCGATCAGGGTGACGGTGCCGTCCTCGACGTAAGGCAGGAAGCTGTCCTGCTGGGCGCGGTTGAAGCGGTGGATCTCGTCGACGAACAGCAGGGGGCCCCGGCCGATGCCGCGTCGGCTTCGTGCGGTGGCGAAGACCTTGCGCAGATCGGCCACGCCGGAGAAGGTGGCCGACACCGGCTCGAAGGCCAGGTTGCCGGCGTCCGCGAGGAGCCGGGCGATGGTGGTCTTCCCAACGCCGGGCGGACCCCACAGGATGGCGGAGCCGAGGCGCTGCTGGGCGACCATGCGGCCCAGCGGGGCGTCCCGGGCAAGGAGGTGGTCCTGCCCGACGACCTCTTCCAGCCGGGTGGGGCGCAGGCGGTCGGCGAGGGGCCGGGCGGGCTCCTCGTCGAAGAGCGGCAGGGTCGCTTCGGTCGGTTCCATCGGTCTCTCGGGTGGTCGAAGGCGGACGTGTGCGGACGTGGCCAGCCGTGCACGGGGCACTGACAGGCGTCGGCTCAGCCGATCGTGGGGAAGCTCGCGGCGTTCATCGGGCACCAGGGCGGTCTCGCCGCGGCAGCCGCTCGACGGCCAGGTCGTAGGAATCGTCGACCGCGTCGGTGACCAGCCGCTCGGTGATGCCGGGTCCCGGCCCGAGCGAGATCCAGTGCCGTTTGTCGAGATAACGGCCCGGCGTGATCGAGGCGTAACCGCGTACGTATGCGCGGGCGTGTTCGGGTTCGCACTTGACCGTGATGATCTGATCGTCCGGGTCGTCGGTGACGATCAGGAACACCTTGCCCGCGACCTTGTACACGTCGAGTCCCGGGGTGAAGGGGTATCCGTGGCTGACGTCGGGCAGGGCCAGCGCCGCCTGGCGGGCGGTGTCCTGGAGCCGGTCACCGGCCACGCTCACCGGGCCGCCCGCGTGTCGGTGCCGTAGGTGTGCGGGTCGACGGGCCGCTCGGCCCGGGGCAGGTGGGCCACCACGAGCCGGTAGGAGTCGGTGACGAGTTCCTCGATCAGCGTCTTGTCGACGCCCGCCCCGCCCTCCAGGGTGATCCAGTGCTTTTTGTTCATGTGGTAGCCGGGGGTGATGTGGCTGTACTGCTCCCGCAGGGCGTGGGCCTCGCCGGGGTCCGCCTTGAGGATCACGACGGGACGCCCGGGGACCTCGGTCATCAGCATGAACACCTTGCCGCGTACTTTGAAGACCTCCCAGTCGTCACCGAAGGGATGCTCAAGCTGTGCTCCGGGAAGCTCCTCGGCGCAGGCGGCGGCGGTCTTGTGCAGGGTCGTTTCGTTCATGAACGTTTCCTTCATCGGGTGAGCGCGGGCTGGGCACCCCATCACGCGAGTGGAACGCCGCACGGTCGTGGCGGCACCTCCCACTCTCTCCCCGAAACCGACATAAGGCGCGGTAAACTGCGGACACATGATGGTCGACAAGCGACACCCCAGGCCGAGCAGGCAGGCCGGTCCCGACGCGGTTCCGCTGTACGGTTTCCAGCCCCCGGTCGGCACTCCGTACGGCCTGGAGGTGAACACCATCGAGGACTTCTTCGCCCAGCACGACGACTGGCCGTGGAACCCGCCCCGTCCGGTCCGCGCCACCTTCCACTACCTCATCGCGGTCACCGAGGGCGAGCTGCGGCACGACGTCGACCACGTCACGCGGACCGTCACCCCCGGACAGTGGCTGTGGGTGCGTCCCGGACACACGCTGTGCTTTCATGCGCCCGGCACGGCCCGCGGCCCATTCGTCCTGTTCGAACCGGATGTAATGCGGCCCGACATCGCCCGTCTGCTGGCCCCGCTCACTGCGCACGACGCCCAGGCCGTGCTGAGCCCGCACCCCGATGACGCCGCCTGGCTCCAGCAGACGGCACTCCAGCTCCTGGACGAACACCGCGCACTGGGGCGCCGCCCCCTCGACATGCACCACGCCCTGCGGCGCAGCCTGCTCGAATCGCTGCTGCTGCGCCTGGCCAACTCCCCGGGCATCACCCCCACTGGCACGGCCACGGCCGGCGCGGGCCGCACCGACCGGTACGGGCACTTCCTGGACGCCCTGGAACTGCACTTTCGCGAGCTGCACCAGGCCGCGGACTACGCCGAGGTGCTCGGCTGCTCGGTCCGCACCCTGAGCCGCGCGGCCCGGGACGCCACCGGCAAGGGGGTACGTGAACTCATCGACGAGCGGCGCCTCCTGGAAGCCCGGCGCCTGCTGGGAGGTGCCCGGTGGGACGCCCGGACGGTGGCCGTCCACCTCGGCTTCACCGACCCCGCGAACTTCGGCCGCTTCTTCCGCGACCGCACCGGCCTTACCCCGGCCGCCTTCGCCACCCGCGCAGCGAAGACCGACGCGTGACGGAAACCCGGCGGAGGCGCCTTGCCCGTCAGGAAGAGACGGCTGCCTTCGCGGTCTGCGTGAACGCCCATGCGGAGTACCCGACGTTCCACTGTCCGTCGATCAGCCGGTACGCCTCGCGTCGGCCGTGCGGAGGTCGCGTTCGCAGACGGCAAGAACATTGCCGGAGGGGTCGGTGAACCAGGCGAACCAGGGGCCGTTGGCGCGGTAGATCCCGTCTGAGTCGATCTGCACTCCCTCGTAGCGCTCGAAATCCACGCCGCGTCGGGTGAGGTCCGCGACACTACTGGGGAGGTCAGGAACGACGATGTTGAGGATGATGAATCGTGCCGCTTGGTGGTTGCGGGAGGCGTACGCGACGGTGCTCGCGCCGCCGGGGAGGCGGATGGTGAGCATGGCGTCCCGGTCTTCGACTTGCAGCCCGAGTACGTCGTGGTAGAAGGTGCGGGTCGATTCCAGGTCGGTCGCGGTGAAGGAGCTGTAGGCGTCGGTTGCGGTGTCGGTGATCATGGGGTCCTGACGTTCGGTCATTCGGGTGCGCTGGTGTCGCGGGGCGTGTCTCGGAGCTGATCGGTGCGGCTGGGACGACCACTGGCCGGATGCCGGCGGCACGGGCGGGGCCCCGCTCGCCACGCCGGAGGAACCCGGTCAGGCTGGGGACCACAGGCTGCGCCGCGGTCAGGAGGCGGTCCTTTCGGTCACGGTCTGGGAGAACGCCCAGTTGGAGTGCACGATGAGCCACTGGCCGTCGACGAGCCGGTAGCCGTGCGTGGCGTTCCAGGCGCGCCGCTGCTTCTCGTTGCCGTCCTCGTCGCGCACGTAGGTCTTCAGGTTGTAGGCCAGGACGGCGAAGTCGCCGCTGTCGCCGACGTGGACCGTCGGGTTGAGGTACTCGCTGCGCACGATGTGCGGGTTGGAGTAGATGGACGACAGCCACGCGACGGTCTTCTCCTTGCCGACGACGATGTTCTCAAGGATCGGGTCGAAGTAGCTCACCTCGTCCGCGAAGCCGTCCAGGTAGCCGCCCGGGTCGCCGGCGCTGAAGCGTTCGTTGTACGACTTCTCCAGCTCGATGATGGTCTTGCTGACTTCTTCCTTGTTGACGCCCACGGCGTCCTCTCCTTCTTTGTGCATGCCCCAGCCGGTGCCTGTCGGCGATCCAGGGGATGTGTTGCTTTCAGTCGTCCAGGACGACGACGTGCTTGCCCGGCGTGGTGCCGGATTCGAGGTCTGCCTGGGCGTCTCGGACTTGTTCCAGGCCGTGGTAGACCTGCGCGACCGGGACGTTGAGGCGTCCTGCGGCGATGGCCTGGAGCTGGTGGGCGAAGACGTCGGCCGGCAGATCGGCGGCCTGACCGCCGTAGGAGGTCAGGCGTACCCCGAAGGGGATCATGAACGGGGTGAAGTCCGGGATGGACCACTGGCCTGCCAGGGCTCCGGTGAAGCAGACCGTGCCGTGCCGGCGGACGGCGTTGAGGGTGTCGGGGAGGACCGAGCAGCCGACCAGTTCCAGGGCGGCGTCGACGCCGTCCGGGATCAGCTCGCGCACCTGGTCGGCGAGGGTGCCGGTGTCGACGAGGGGATGGTCGACGCCCGCGGCCCGCAGTTCGTCGGCACGCCCGGCGTGACGCGTGGTGGAGATGACGGTGGCGCCGAGGTCCTTCGCGATGGTGGCCGCGCTCAGCCCGACCGTGGAGGTGCCGCCGCGGATCAGCAGCGTCTGCCCGGCTTTGAGGTCCAGGCCGCGGGTCAGGGATCCGTAGGCGGTCTGGAACATCTCGGGCAGCGCGCCGACGACGTCCCACGGCAGGCCGGTCTCGAACGGGATGACCTGCCCGGCGGGGACGGTGACGTACTGGGCGTACGCGCCGTCGTAGGAGCGGCCCATGCCGCCCATCATCGTGGCCACCTGCTGTCCTGGCCGCAGCCCGCTGTCCTCGTCGGCCTCATCGACCACGCCGACGCCCTCGATGCCGGGCACGCGCGGGTAGGTGACCACCGCGTCCGACTCGCCCTTGCGGGTGGTGACCTCGGACTCGTTGACGCCGAACGCCTTCACCCTGATCCGCACCCAGCCGGGCTTGCGGACGGGCACCGGTACGTCCTTGATCTGAAGTGCGTCGAGGCCGCCGGGCCGGGTGATGACGACGGCCCGCATCGTCGCCGGTGCGGCGCCGCCGGTTGATGTCGATTGGCTCATGCCGAGCTCCTTGTTCTGTTCGTCCCCCGGGGAATGTGAAGGCGGAGCCGGGGCTCCAGGCACAGGTGCCCCGGGTGATCAGTCAGTGGTGACCCTGCGCCGTTCTGTATCTCGGGATCGCGCGCCGGCCGTCAGGGACGGTCGATGCCCTCCCATAGGCCAAGGGCCTGCTGGTAGTGGGCGGTGGCCTCGAAGGGAGGGTTGTCGACGCTTCCCGAGATGGGCCGGTCTGTGACGGCGGGCCACAGACGGGTCTGCTCGCCGGTGGCGAAGTCGAGCACGATGTCGCGGATACGCGTGTCACGCTCGGCCTGCCCGGGGCTGCGGCCCGGCTGTTCCTGGCCGACCAGGGCGTACATCTCGCTGCCGTGCACGGCGGGCGCACCCTCGGCGGGCCCGATCATCAGGAGATGGGCGTTGCCGCCCGCGGCGGCGTGCGCCAAGGCAACCGCGGGCGGCCGGGAGCGCGAAGAGGTAGTCCGCCATGACCGCGGCGCGGACCTCGGCAGGGGTACGGTCGCCCTGGTTGTAGGCGTCGACGATCTTCTTCGCGCGGGAGCGGGAAATACGCCACCCCGCGACCTCGTCGACGACGCGGTCGAGGTCGTTCGCCACCCACCACCCCATGTCGTCACTCGCCATGCTCAGCAGCACGTCGACATCGCGGTGCGCGCCCGAGGCGAGGACGTCCATGGGATGGGCGTGCACCACCGCGCCGGGCTGTCCGATGTCCAGGACGACACCGGTGGCCTTGTTGTCCACCCCGCCGCAGACTCCGAGATCCGTCGGGGCGACCTTGCGCAGGGCGTCCCTCAGGGAGACCGCGTCGAGGTCGAGCAGCTTCTCCGGGTTGTCCGCGACGCCGAGTTCGGTGACGAACAAGTGCGCGAGCTCCTCGGCCCACCAGGCCGGGACGATACGAGCGGGCCCGCCGGAAAACCCGGCCAGCCGCCGGTACAGGCCATCGGCGGAGGAGGCGCCGAGCAGACCGAAGGTGGAGTAGGCGCCGGCGCTGTGGCCGTAGACCGTGACCTGGTCGGGATCGCCGCCGAAGTGGGCGATGTTCCGCTTGACCCAGGTCAGCGCGGCGATCACGTCCTGCAGGAAAAGGTTGCCGGCCTCGGCGAGCCGCCCGCCGTATTGCGAGAGCGAGAGCGCGCCCAGGGCGCCGAGCCGGTAGTTGACCGACACGCTCACCACGCGCCCCGACGCGGCGAGACCAGAGGCGTTGGAGGTGATCTGGGTGTTCGCGCCGTACTCGAATCCGCCGCCGTGGATGTACACGGCCACCGGGAGCGTCTTGTCGGCCGGCTGCTCAGGGGCCCACACATTCAGGTTCAGGCAGTCCTCCCCCATCCCGCTGTCCGCTTCGAGCCAGGCGCCACTGTCGGGCTGGACAGAGACGACGCCCTTGCGGTCATAGGGGAGGCCCGGATCGAAGCCGGCGACCACGGGGCGGCGGTACCGCTCGGCGGTGGCGTACGGGATCCCCCACCAGGACCGCACCCCTGGTGCAGTCGGAGCCTTGGGAACGGTAGCGGTCATGGCGTGAGATTCCTTCCGGTGCGGTTAGCTTTTTCGCGCGGCGTGTCGGCGGCTGATCGCTCGCGGCGGCGCCCTCCAAGCATTCCCTGGACTCCGACAAATCGCCGAGCGGACAGCAGTCACCTGGTGGTCATCAGGTGACACTTCTCTGTACAGCCTTCTCGTAGCCAGGCCGCCGCGGCAGCCTGAACTGCCTGAGGTCCTGTCATCAGCGGTTCCCTGACCCGCGCCCAGACCCCGGCAAACCAAGGGACACGATGGGGCACCGCAGCGCGACACGATCCGAAGGCCCAGATCCGGTGTAAAGCGACGGGACCTGCGCGGGACACGGTTTCTGCCAATACGACACGGGAGTAGGAGGGATGGACTTGTCGGTCGTGCCGCTCGTTTGACGCTCTGGGCGCCCCCACGCGGGGCCGTGAGCCGAGAAGTAGGTGCTGACCTGGTCTTTTCCGTGACCCGCTCAGGCCGACATCTTTCCGATGACCCACCACGTGGAGTGTGTCGCGATCCTTGAACCGGTGGCCAGGGTGTCCTGAACTGCGGTTTTGTGTGTGCGCATTATGTGCGGTGTGGGCGTTACAGGCGATATCTTGACGCTGAAATGACGCTCGTGACGCTCATTTGACGCCCATTCTGATGGATCGTCAGATGGCTTGCTATGCAGGTCATGAGCTATGTCTTGTTCGCCAGGGCATCGATGTGAGGACCAGCGGTCTCGTAGGTTTCGTAGCTGTCAGGCTACGTTGAGATGATTCCCTGGGCCGCGTATCGGCCCGTCGCAGCGCCGATCTCGCATACGTGCTCGACCTTCTCGCTGAAATCCGCCAGCTTGAGCAGGGCGTTCACCGTCTCCGTGGTCGCACAGGGAGCGGCGCTGGAGTGGTCGATGTACTACTCGACGGACATTCCCGCTCGTCGGGGAGCGGCCAATGTCTTGCGTGCTGACAAGAACGGCTGGATCGCGGGGCGGCGTGTGCGGCTGAGCCTGGACTTCAACCACCCCGTACCTGGAAGCCCCTTGCAGAGCACCCACAAACGCCCCATGCGCGACCTCCTGGCCACGCCGGAGTCAACTGCACGGGCGGCGAGGGATGTTAGGCGCAGGCTCCGTCACGGACCTCATCGAGGATGTGCGTCGAGTTCGGTTCGTGGCGTGTCAGCGGCGCTGGTTGGGTCGGCGAGTCCATGTCACGCCGAGCCGGTGATGCTCCGCGTGGCACGTCCCCGCTGGTTGGCAAGCAGGAGGTCCTGCCGTAGGTCAGGCCGTCTTCTTGAAGACGAGCACCTCCGTGGACGCCACGCCCAGGGGAGCCAGGAATCCGGCCTCAAGGCTGAAGTCGAGTGCCGCGAAGAGGTCCACGCACGTGCGTCGAGGCATGGCGGACGGGAACGAATCGTGACCCGTCCCGCCCCTCGTCGCCCAGACATGCATTGTCTCCGGGGTGAGACAGGTCTCCGTCATGACGTCGAAGACGATCCGTCCACCCGGTCGCGTGACGCGGGCCATCTCGAAGAAGTAGCGGCAGGCGCCGAGGAAGGTCAGGGTGTTGAAGACTTTGTGGGCTTGGACGAGGTCGACGCTGTTGTCCGGTGTCGTGTCGAGGCTGAATCCTGTCACCGGTTGGGCGATCACTCTGAATGTGTCCACCAGGTAGTTGGCCCAGGGCTCTGCCGTCTCGTAGATCTCGTAGCGGGTCGGCGAGCACTCCTCCAGCGTCTTCTCCAGGTACCGCCCGGACCCGGGGCCGATCTCCAACACCGTGTCTGGCATCGCGGCGAAGACGCCGAGGGTCCGTAGTTCGTCGATGGTGGACTGGGTGGCCCCCGGGGTCCCGTTCATGACCTCGTCGATGTAGTCGCACACCGACAGACTGGCCGCTCGCGCCGCCCGCATTGTCGGCTCGAACGGGATGAAATCATCGACGCCACCTTGAGGGGTGGTGCTGCGCACGAGTTGGAACCCCGCACGCTCCAGGAGCCGCTTCGCCCCGGACTTCGCCCTGCCTGCTGCCGTCATCGGCCCACTCCTTCCCGGGCCACCAATGCCGCCCGGCCTTGCGCGGTGCACAACTCGTACGTACGCCTTGAGTGAGCGCTGGCCCGCTCGGCTAGGACCCGAGCAGCAACACGGCCTCGGACCTTCAGGTGCGCTGTGGTGGACGGGCCGATGCGGCCCGCAGCGACGACGGGCGGAATCGCTCGCGTCGCAAGGAACATGTGGTTCAAAGGACTTCCCCCTGCCACGGGACTCGCGCAGAGCCCGCGTGCCGGAATGGTGGACAGAACCGTCCCCGACAGGGACGGGTGAGTACACCGGAAGCCGTACGGGTGCCGCTGTGACGGATCAAGCGGCGGCGTACGGCAGGGGAAGGAACGGCGGGCCGCGGCGGACCAGTGCGCCGGCCAGCAGAACTGATGACGGGGGAGCCCGTGTCGGCCCGGTGTTCACGCGCCAGGCGGCCCCGGACTCTGTTGCTTCGTATGCGAGACGACCAGGAACCAGGAGCCTGTGCAGCAGTGCGCGCAACGCGCACCACTCCTTCCTGGCTGCGTACAGCACGCGGCGCACACTGTCGTCGAGTCCATGCAGCAGGACTGCGCAGAGCAGGGCCAGCAGGATGTGGCCGATCACCACGGGCCATCCTGCGAGAACTGAAGACGGCAGCAGTCCGTGTTCCCGGAATGTGACCGAGTTGTCGGCGAGGACGAACCAGTACCCGATGATGGCCTGGCAGCCGAACGCCAACAGCACTTGAGTACGGAGAGACTTGTCGCTTCCGGCACCAGGCAGTGCCACGATGAACAGGAAACAAGCCGCCAGCGCCTTCACGAGCCGAGACGGGTTCGATTCGAAGGCCAGGTCATGCACGATCACTGTGACCATGGTTCCGAGCAGGGAAAACATCCCTGCGCGGGCGGCTGCCATCGTCGTCGCAGGCGGCACGTGGCCACGGCGGCGCACAGAAAAAACGCGCAATCTTCCCCCCTCCAACAATCAGCCATGATGAGCCCTAGTGTGCGACTTGTCACCCTTTCTGTCCTGTCGGCCTGGGCCTTGCCCCCTTTCAAGCGTGTCTCGGCGACGCCTGATCGCCCAAACCGTCTAGGCGGCAGCCATGGTCAACCGTGACTTGCCTGGCGGCGATACTTCTGGCCGTCGGCCTGCATCACGCCGGGCCGTACGCGTCCCTGTCCTGGCCTGCGCTCGGTCTGGCGGCCTCCGGGACCAGTCCGACAGAAGGGGCCCACGACGCATCCAGCGGTTAGCCGGGGAGGCGGAGGCGACGCGCAGGTGAAGAACTTCCCGACTGGAAGCAGGCGCACAACAAGTCCCACAAGCAGGTGCGCGCCCGGGTAGAGCACGTCTTCGCGCGCATGAAGACCTGGAAGCTGTTCGGGCCGCTTTGCGGCGTCCTTGACCGGGGAAAAATTCTGACGGCGGTCCCGGCTTGGGTGACGTCGAAGGATCTTGGTGCGGTTGGGTCCGTGTGGAAGCTTGACGCGAGGGCCGGGGCAGGCGCCCCGGACTGTTGCCTCTGAGCATGCGAGTCAGATTCTTAAGTTGGCTGTGCCCTCACCAAGCCGGGATCGTTTGGCGATAACGGTCTCCGAGGTGGTGGTTTGCGATGGATGTGCTGGTCGAGAGAGTCGCCGGACTCGACGTTTCCAAAGGCGATGTGAAGGTCTGCGTCCGTGGGCCCGTCTCGCAGGGGTCACGTCGCTACCGCGATGAGGTCCGCACCTTCTCCACGATGACCAGGTCGGTGCTGCTGTTGTCTGACTGGCTGGCCGAAGAGGGCGTCGAACTGGTGGTCATGGAGGCGACGGCGGACTACTGGAAACCAGGTTCTACCTGCTCGAGGAGCAGTTCGAGGTGTGGCTGGTCAACGCCCGAGACATCAAGCGGGTGCCGGGCCGCAAGACCGACGTTTCCGACGCCCGGTGGATCGCCCAAGTGGCCCAGCACGGGCTGGTCTCTCCGTCCTTCGTGCCACCCCCGCGCATTCGTCGACTCCGCGACCTCACCCGACAGCGCACCAACCTGGTCCGGGAACGTTCCCGCGCGCTGAACCGGCTGGAAAAGGTGCTCGAGGACGCAGGCATCAAGACCTCACTCGTGCTGACCAAGACACTGAGCATGTCGTCCCGCGCCATGATCGAAGCCCTTATCGCCGGTGAACGCGACCCGGTGGTGCTGGCCGACCTCGCCATCGGGAAAGCCCGCTCGAAGATGACGGACCTCCGTGAGGCTCTGACCGGTCGTTTCGAGGACCACCACGCCTTCCTGGCGTCCCAGGCCCTGGCCCACATCGATTCCATCGACGCACAGACCGCGGCGTTCGACCGGCGTATCGAGACCGAAACCGCGCCCATGCGCCGGCAGCACGATCTCCTGACCACCATCCCCGGCATCTCAACCCGCCTGGCGCAGGTCGTGATCGCAGAGACGGGCGTCGACATGACTCGATTCCCCACTGCGGCCGCTCTGGCAAGCTGGAGCGGCGTGGCTCCGGGGAACAACCAGTCAGCGGGCCGGAGTTACTCAGGCGCCACGACCCACGGCAACGTCTGGCTCAAGGGCGGCCTCGGCGATGCGGCAGCCGCCGCAGCACGCACCAAGGGCACCTATCTCAATGCTCACTACCGGCGGCTGATCAGACGCATGGGCAAGAAACGCGCACTCGTCGCGGTCATGCACAAGATCGTCATCGCCATGTGGCACATGCTCACCAACGACGCTCGCTACCAGGACCTCGGACCCAACCACTGGCAACAGGACCCCCACCAGGCCAAACGACGGCAGCAACGCCTCATCGCCGAGCTGAGCGCACTCGGAGTCGACACATCCGGCCTCGAACCTGCCTGAACTTCCCTACTCCCCAGTTCTCCTATCGGGGCAATCAGTGCTGCCCTCACTCGGCTGTTTTCGAGTCAGATCCTTCGCGACCTGGGGACACCTCTCCGGAACAATCACCGACAAGCACACGGGAGCACAGCTCGCCGGAGCCACCGTCCTGATCTGCCCGCCGACGCACACCGGAACTACCGGCTGCGGCCACCTCGCGCACACCGTGGGTACCGACTCCGACGGCCACTACGAGCTCTGGCTGGACGCCCGCGCGAGCCCGCTACGGATCACGGCCTCGGCCGCCGGCCACCGCCGGCATCCAAGGAGGTGACCCTGCTGCCGGGCCGCGCCACGACGGCCGACCTGTCGCTGACCGCGACCTGACCCCACCGCCACTGCTCACGTCGCGCCCACCCGGGCAGTGCGTCCGGGTGGACGCGGTGTCGCCTTCTCCCTGTGTCAACCCCGGGCCGGAGGCGCGCGGCCAGCCAGGTGATACCGCGTCATTGACCTCCTAGGGCAGCTGTCGGGTGCTGATTCCTGACGTCGTGTTCGGAAGAAGTCCGCGGACCCGGGTGCCGGAACTGCAGATGGTGCATGGCCCGGCCGGGTGGCTCCGGCGCGAGGTGCGGCGTACGCCAACGGGAGCGGCCGGACGATCAGGACCTCAACGGGGTCGCGGCGGAGCTTCCTCGGCGTTGGACTGTTGCCTTTTCGTGAAGATCCGGGCCAGGTCCGATCACATTGCGGGCCCAGTCTGAGCCACCGCGGCCTCCCGAGGCCTGCTCTGGTGGGCAGGCACTGGCGCCGTACACGTGTACTCGATCTTTGGGAGCAACTATGCGACGACTCGGAACAACACTGACGGTTGTCATGCTGGCGGGAGCCGGGATCGGAGGAACGGTGGGGGTGGCACAGGCCGACAGCAGCACGTCGGCGGTGTGTGAGACCGGTTGGGGGAGCTTGGAGAAGCAGGTGTCGCCGACGGAGGACTACAACCCCCCGCTGGCGGACATCAGGACCGCTCAGTACGAGTGCTTCGACCGCATGGTCCTCGACTTCAAGGGTTCGGCGGCCGGGCCGATCGGTTACCGCGTCAAGTACGTCGACAAGCTGACCACGCCCGGTACGGGGGAGATCCCCGTCGACGGCGGGGCGATCCTCCAGATCTCCGTGGGCCCGAACTTCGACCCGTCGACCGGCTCGCCGTCCTACCCGGGGCAGCACGGGCAACCGCTGCCGGGAGTGGACATCACGGGCTACCGGACGTTCAAGGACACTCGCTATGTCGATGCCCCTGAGGACGATGTACTGATCGGCGTCGGCGTGCGTGCGCGGCTGCCGTTCCGGGTGACGCAGCTCGATGATCACGTGGTCATCGACGTCGCACACTCTTGGAACGCCGTCTCCTGAGCCATGATCGGCGCCCGTGCCGCACACCCTGCGGCACGGGCGCCGAGGGCCTGCGGCCCGGGCGCCTGTCCCTGGAAACAGCACATCCTCGCTCCCCACGGCCGCCATGCATGGGCGATCCCCACGAGAAGCGTTCCGCACTCACCTGGGGATTCACGCAATCGCGGCCAGAATCACGATTCACCCGTCGCGGACAGATCGATCCCGGCGTCGGCCATCACCTTGATGACCGCCGGGTTCACGGTCTCGGCTGGGGCGGACCCGGCCGAACTGACCTCCATCCGGCTGGCGGACAGATGTGTGAGGAAGGCGGCGGCCATCTGGGGGCGTCCGGCGTTGTGCACGCACACGAACAGCACGGACGGCTTGCCGGAGACGGTTTCACACACGAGCGGTTCCTTCTCGGGGCAGCCGACTGGCCGGTCACCGGGGCGGGTTGAGAACCCATCTTCAAACCGGTGAGAGGTCTGACCGAGATACGGGCCAAAGCGGCAACGGGATGGATAGCTGCCGTGGGGACAAGGTTTGTGACGGTTCTTATGAGCCCTCGTCGTATTTCAGGGGGCGAAAGCTGCTACAGTTTTTCTAGTCATTCATAGTCATCCCTAGTCGTGTGTCTCACGTACCTTGGTCTCGTGAAGCTTTCGGAGTGGGCCCGTCAGCAGGGTGTGAGCTACCAGACCGCCTGGCGGTGGGTGAAGGACGGGAAGATGCCCGTCCCCGTTCGCCAGGCGCCGTCCGGGACGTGGTTGGTCGACGAGGTCGCTGTCCAGCCGTCCGGGCGTGTGGTGGCGTACTGCCGCGTGTCGTCCGTTGACCAGAAAGCCGATCTTGAGCGGCAGGCCGCCCGGGTCGTGTCCGGCGCGAATGGGCTGGGCCTGGCCGTCGCTGAGGTCGTCACCGAGGTGGGATCCGGGTTGAACGGGCGGCGCCGCAAGCTGCACCGGCTGCTGTCCGACCCGCAGACGGCGGTGATCGTGGTCGAGCACCGGGACCGGCTGGCCCGGTTCGGCGTCGAGCACTTGGAGGCCGCGCTGTCGGCGTCCGGGCGGCGCCTGGTCGTCCTCGACCCCACCGAGACCGCCGATGACCTGGTACGCGACATCACCGAGGTGCTCACCTCCATGTGCGCCCGCCTGCACGGGCGGCGGGCAGCGAACAACCGGGCCGCCCGCGCGGTGGCCGTAGCGACCGGCGAGGCCGCCGAGTGAAGAGGTTCCAGCCGCAGCCCGGGTTTGCGGTGCAGGCGTACCGCTTCGCACTGGACCCGAACGCCACCCAGGAGCATGCTCTGCGCTCGCACTGCGGCGCGGCGCGTGCCGCCTACAACTGGGCCGTCGGCTGGGTGACCGCCTCTTGGTGGCAGCGCCGCGCGGAGGAGTCCTACGGTATCGGCGAGGCCGGGCTGACCAAGTGGCGGCCGTGGTCGCTGCCCGCGCTGCGGAAGGCGTTCAACGAGGCCAAGCACACCGATCCGAGGTTCGCCGCCTGGTGGGAGGACAACTCCAAGGAGGCGTACTCCACCGGCCTGGCGAACGCGTCGGCCGCGTTCGACAACTACGCGAAGTCCAAGAACGGCAAACGGCGCGGCAAGCGGATGGGTGCGCCGCGGTTCAAGTCGAAGCGCAGGGCGCGCCTTGCCTGCCGGTTCACCACCGGCGTGATCCGCGTGGACGCTGACGGCCGTCACGTCACCCTGCCCCGGCTGGGCACGATCCGCACCCACGAGCCCACGGTGAAGCTCCGCGCCCGCGTCCAGGCCGGGACGGCCCGGATCCTGTCCGCGACCGTGCGGAACGAGCTCGGACGCTGGTTCGTCTCGTTCCAGGCCGAGGCCAAGCGGGACCTCGAACGCGTGGCGCGGCCGGATGTGGCGGTCGGCATCGACCTCGGGGTGAAGACCCTCGCGGTCATGGCCGACAGCACCGGCGAGATCCGCACCATCGCGAATCCCGGGCACTACGACCGGGCACGCAAGCAGCTGCGCCGCGCCTCCCGTGTCGTCTCCCGACGCCAGGGCCCCAACCGGCGGACCGGGCAGAAGCCGTCGAAGCGGTGGGAGAAAGCCAACGCCGCCCGCAACAAGGTGCATCACCGGGTGGCCAACCTCCGCGCGAACGCCCTGCACAAGCTCACCACCGCCGTGGCGGCCGAGTACGGCACGGTCGTGGTCGAAGACCTCAACGTCGCCGGGATGCTCCGCAACCGGCGTCTCGCGCGAAGGATCGCCGACGCCGGGTTCGGGGAGATCCGCCGCCAGCTCACCTACAAGACCCGCCAGCGCCACGCCGCCCACACCATCGCGGCGGATCGCTGGTACCCCTCCTCGAAGACCTGTTCCGGGTGCGGCGCGGTGAAAACCAAACTGCCGCTGCACGTGAGGACCTACCAGTGCGACGCCTGCGGCCTGGTCATCGACCGGGACGACAACGCCGCACTCAACCTCGCCGCGCTCGCGGCAGCCGCAACAACTGGTACCGGAGTGGCCGGAGACCAGGACACCCAATCGGTGTCGAAGCCTCGTGGAGCCGACCAGAAGACCCGTGCCACCCGCCCCCGCCGCAAGGTGGAGGCGGGGCGGGCAGGTGGCGCGACCCTGCCGCACCAGCGGCAGACGGAAGCGAGAGACCGTACTCAAGCCGAAGCCCTCACGCTCTGGTGACGAGACGGACCTTCCGGGCGGAAACGTCCGGAACGCTGAAACCTGACTACGGTCTCGGCAACGGATACCCGTGTTGCTCTGCCAGTGGCAGAACAGTGGCCGGACCGGGCTCGGCGATTACTACAGTCCGGTCTCATGACGACGATTACGACGCATATGGTCGAGTATTCGGCCGACGGTCTGACGATGATCGGGCACCTCGCGCTCCCGGCCGGTGTCGACCGACGGCCCGCGGTGCTGGTCGGACCGGAGGGGATGGGGCTGAGCGACGTCGAGCGTCGCCGGGCCGATGCTCTCGCCGAGCTGGGATATGTAGCGCTGGCCTTCGACCTCCACGGTGGGCGTTATTTGAGCGACCCCGAGGAGATGCTGGCCCGTTGCATTCCACTGCTCGCCGATCCCGACCGGATGCGGGGCATCGGCCATGCGGCGCTGGACGTGTTGCGCTCCGAACCGCGGACCGATTCCGACCGGATCGCCGTGGTCGGCTACGGCACCGGGGGCGCTGTCGGGCTGGAACTCGGGCGCGACGGCGTCAGCCTGCGCGCGATCGGGACAGTCAACGCACTCACCACGGGCCGTCCGGGTGAGGCGGCGCGCATTCGGTGCCCGGTGTGGGCCGGGGTCGGGTCGGAAGACCCGATCATGCCGCCCGCGCAACGCGAGGCGTTCACCGCTGAGATGGAGGCCGCGGGCGTCGACTGGCGTCTCGCGGTCTACGGCGGCGCATTGCACGCCTTCCACCATCCGACGGTCGGCCACCCCACGGTCCCCGGCGTCGGCTACCACCCTCGGCACGCGCAGCGAGCCTGGCGTGACGTCGTCGACCTGCTCGCCGAGTGCCTGCCCGTGACGGAGGATCTGGGGGCATGACCCAGGCGAACATGCTGGCACCAGGCTTGGTCGGCGTCATGCCTGGGACGCCTCGAGCAGCGTGGACGGGTTCGGCAGATCGGGGCAGGGATGCGTTGGGCTGGACGGCGGGCCGGGTGAGGCTGCGGGTCATGAGCGTGATCGGGGCGAGGGTGAGCATCGTCTCGGGGTGCTCAGGGCGGGTCCCGTGGTCGCGCACGTTCCGACGCGTATGTGACAACGAGGCCAGTGGCCTCTCTACGACCCAACGCCTCGGCAGGGTCAGGGAGTCCTTGGTGCCCTTGGGCCTGCTCACGGTCTTGATTGTGAGGTGGAGGAAGGACTTGGCCCAGGCCGCGAGGTGCCTGCGTAGGCCAAGTCGGCCCAGACGATGGTGATTTCGCGGTGCATCGGCCGGAGCCGGAAGAGGGCTTCACGGGCGGCGACGCTGTTGTGCATGCCGGCCGGAGTGACCATCACGAACAGCGGGAGCCCTTTGAGGTCCACGATTGTGTGTCTCTTCCGGCCCGGCGTTTTTTCCGGCGTCGTATCCGGATGTGGAGCGCGGGACGGTGGCCGCGACTTTGACGGACTGGGAGTCGGTCACCGCCGCCACCGGGTTCGGTGACGTGCCTATCGTGCGACGGATCCGAACTCCGTCACGCCGGCAGCCGCACCAGCGAAAACCAAGATGGTGGATCTTCAGTGAAGGTCTGACTGGACCTCGGTCAGTCGATGCCTTCGATGATGCGGAAGTCGCGCTCGACGCCGTCGGAGAGGGCGACCAGCGCCTCCTGGTAGGCCGCACTCTCGTGCGCCGCGACGGCCTGTTCGAAGCTGTCGAACTCGATCAGGACGGTGCGCTCGGCGATTCCGGCGTCATGTGCCACGACCCGGCCGCCACGGGCGAGGACCCGGCCGCCCCCGGCCTTGACGGCCGGAGCAGCCAGCTTGTTGTAGGCAGCCAGCTTCTCAGGGTCTGAAATGGTGCGGTAGGCGCTGACCCAGTAGCCCTTGGGCATGGAACCTCCAGTGTTGGGATGAGTGCATCTGACTTACGGGGTGGTCTCGGGCAAGCGTCGGCGGGCGAGGGCGAGGCTTGTCAGCGTCGTGATCGCCATGGCGCCGAGGCCGACCAGCGCCGCGGTGGTGTAGGCGCTGTCGTCGGGGAAGAGGTGGCCGGGGCCGGTGCCCGCGGCGAGGATCAGACCGCCGATGGCGCTGCCCAGGGAGTACCCGACGCTGCGGACGACGTAGTTGAAGCTCATGGCGCTCGACGTCTCGCTCTTGGGGGTGACGGCCAGGATGACGCCGGGCATCGCGGCCGAGAAGCCGCCGACGCCGAAGCCGAGCACGCCCATCGCCGCGAACAGTTCGGCCAGGTCCGACCGGGCCGCCGCGAACAGGGCGAACCCGCCGCCGACCACGACGGCGCTGCCGGCCAGGAGCAGCGGGTCGGCGATCCGCGTCCGGACCCGCGGCGTGAGCTTGCCGGCGACGAACCCCAGCACCGAGAACGGGATGAGGACCAGCCCGGCGGCGAAGGTCGTCAGCCCGAAGCCGTAGCCGGCGCCGCGCGGCGTCTGCGCGTACCGGGTGATGAGCGTGAGCAGGAGGTACATGCCGATCCCGCCGACGAACATGGCGAGGTTCGCCCCGGCGACCGCCGGGTGCCGCGCCGCCCGCACATCGACCAGGGGCGTCGTGCTGCGCAGCTCGATGACGGCCCAGACGCAGAGCAGCACCACCGCGACGACGGCCAGGCCCGCCGCCACGGAGAGGTGCCGACTCCATAGATTCCGTTCGCCGGCGAGGAACAGCACCAGGAGCAGCGCAGCGGCCAGGACGACCGCGCCTGCCACGTCCACGTGGGCGGAGCGGCCTTCGGGGGCTTCGGGCATGGAGCGCCACGCGGTCAGGAGGGCGGCGGCGGTGACGACCAGGCCGAGGCCGTAGGCGGCCCGTACCCCGCCGAGCTCGGCGAGCAGTGCGGCCAGCGGGTAGCCGACGCCGGCCCCGATGATCGAGACCACTGAGATCAGGGCGATCACGGCCGCGCTGCGCTCCTCGGGGAGGTGGTCCCGGGCCACGCCCATCATCAGCGCCGTCAGCCCGAGCCCTACGCCCTGGGCCGCCCTGCCGGCCAGCAGCCACACGAACGGCAGCGGCAGCACGGTGAGCGCGCTGCCGGCGACGACGACCGCCAGCGTGGCGAGGATCGTGGGCCGCCGGTGTGGGCCGGCTCCGAGCCGGCCCAGGACCGGCGTGGCGACGGCGCCGCTGAGCAGCGCGACGGTCAACGTCCACTGCGCGCTGCCGAGCGAGACGTGGAACGAGGTCGCCACGCTGGTGATGAGCGGCGTCCCGAGGCTGGCGACCGCCGCCACGACCAGAGCGATGAACATCAGGGCGGGGACCAGCAGCCGCGCCTCGGAACGCGCCACCGGGAACGCCTTCCCCGAGACCCCGCTGACCGGCTGCCCGGTCACTGCTTCGGCCCTTCGCGGTCCTGGCTTTCGAGCTCTGCCAGATGCTCCAGCGCCGGAAGGGCCGCCACCAGCGCCTTGACCTCGACGCCGGTGAGTTCGCCGATCAACCGCTCGAACGCGCGGACTCCCGCCTGGCGCCGCGTCTGCACATAGGAGGCGCCGTCCTTGGTCAGGCACACCAGCGTGACCCGCTTGTCGGACGCGTCGCCCCGCCGCTCGACCATGCCGGACTCCTCCATCACCCGGACCAGGGCGGTCATCGCGGGCTGGGTGACGCCCTCGACCGCGGCCAGATCGGTGATGCGCCGCGGGCCGGTCCGGTCCAGGGTGGCCAGGGTGGCGGCGGACGTCAGGCTCATGTCCCGGGGCAGGCGTCTCGCGGCCCTGGTGGCCAGGCCGTAGAGGGCTGCCCCGATGGCGGCGGACGCGCCAGAAGCGGTGTCTTGACGACTCACGCTCAAAGCATAGCGTTTTTATATTCATGGTTTATGGAAATGGTCGGCTGGTGCGGGCGGCACCGCCTGTTACGGAGGCCTCCATGAGCGGATCAGATGCCCCAGGCGCGTGCCGGGAACTTGTGAAGCAAGGAGTGCTCGCGACCTGTCAGTGGTCGCCTCGGTCACCCAGTGCTGGCTGGTGCTCTCGCACATTCTCTGCTGACGGCGTTCACGGCTCCTCGATTAGTCCGGGGCCTCTGGCAAGTCCACGGTTCCGGTTCGTTAGGCTCTGGCGACGCTTTGGTGAACAGGGCGCGGGGAGGCATCAGTTGAGGGGGACCGGGGTGGGTCGAAGATGGGCTGTGGCGGGGGTCTTGGCGGGGACGGCGGCAGGGTTGCTCGCCGGGTGCGGTCCCGTGACCAGCGGTGCGCAGGCCGACGGTGGCGCCCCTTCGTCGGCCACGGCGGGCACGGTCAGGTCGTCCGCGGTGCCGGACAAGAACGTGTTGACGTTCGCCTATCACCGGCACAGTGGTGACAACTACATCGACCAGACCCTGGACATTAAGAACGCGGACACCCACTCGGTTGTCCCGGACCTTGCGTTCACCGCCCTCGACCGGAACCACCACCCGCTGCCCGGAGTGCGGGTGCGGACCGTCTTCGGGAGTGACAGCGGCCGTCTGGTGGTTCCCTACGGGTGGGGCCTGGACATCCTGCGTTTCTCCGGCCCCGGCGAGCACGAGGTGTACGACGTGCGCGTCACCGTGGTCCACCTGGCCGCCGCGAAGGTGAGGGCCAACATTCATCCCGTGACGACCCAGCCGCTGGACGCTGTCGGACAGGTCGTCAGCAAGTTTTCGCGCTTCGCCTCCGTCCGAGTGCAGAACCCCGACGCCTTTGCGGTCTCCGTGCGCGTCTCCTACCTCGTCTACGACCAGCCGGCCGAGGGGGACACCCAGCAGGCGGTCTCCGACACCCCTCTCGGCGGGCTGGTCCGCGTCCCCGCTCACGGCAGGGCGGTGGTGAAGGTCACCGGCGCCGCAGCCCGCGCGGTGGCCAGGTACTCCAACGGCCCGGCAGTGAGCGTCAAGGCGTACAACTCCCAGTGACCGGGAACAGGCGGCTGACCGGTCAGCTATTGAAGAATGTGTCGAGCATGTCGTTCAGCGCGTCCAGTGTGTCCTCGCGGCTGCTGATGCCGTGTGCGGCGAGTAGACCGATGCAGGAGGAGATGTATCCGCGAGGTCGACGATGAGGTCGTAGAAGGCTTCCTCGTCATCGCGGAAGAGCCTGACCATGAATTCTGCTGTTTGTCCCATGCCGGTGGGGCCGGTCAGCAGCGTCCTGAGCATCTCCACGAGCGGAGCGGGCACAGGACCGCCGGCTCGCGCGGCCGTCTTCTCGAAGCCGCCTGGCCCCGGCCGGCCTCGCTTGAGATCAGGGCAGTCCTGCAGCTTGGAGAAGCTTCGAAGGTAACGCGCCGCCGGCGTAAGGGAGATGGAGTTGGCGCCTGCCACGTTGACGGCATGGCGGGGCCTGCAACGCGCCCCGGTGAGGAGCATCGCCCTGCGCGCCGTCACCGTGAAGCCCGCGTCGAAAGCCACCCGCCAGCTCACCCTCGACACTGGCAACGACAAGCTCCTCACGATCGAAGCCATCGCCGACCGCGCACAGGCACGCTTCGGTCACAGCGTGCTCTACCCGGCGACCCTCGCGATCGGAGGCCGGCACACCCGACGGGTCACGGCGAGCCCCGCGGCTACTCGTAACAGGGAGCTCCGCACTGCGGCGTGACAGTGTTTTCGTGGTGGCTGGCCACGGTGTGGGTGCCGGCGGGCTGTCGGCTCGTTTCCCAGGGCATGGGTGCTGCTGCGGCGAGGGGGGCCAGGCCGCCGATGGCTGCTGCGGTGACGACCAGGACGGCTGCGATGCGCTGACGCATGTTCACGTGTGCTCCCTTGGTTGACTGTTCGCAGGGACGGGCCGTGTGAGATTGCGGTTCTGCTGTCCCTTCCCCCGACTGCGCCGCAGCCCGATCGGTGTACCGCTCAGGTCGATTCCTGGACGCCGCCCGCCACGGGCATCGAGAGCCGGCCTTTGAGTCTGCGGCACGTTGCTGTTGGCCTGCGCGCGTTTCGCACGGGCCGTTCGTCCTGCCTCTCCATCGGCCGGTCTCGCCTCTGTACCCGCATGCTGTTCAGTGTTCGAGTCGGCCGGCTGTTGACCCTCGACTTGGTGGAGGGCTCAGAGTGCTGGGTGTGGAGAGCGAGATGCGCAGTATTGGCGAGATGGCCCGGGACAGTGGACTGAGCGTGAGCGCCCTGCGGTTCTACGACGGTGCTGGCGTGCTGGTCCCGGCCTGGGTGGATCCGGTGAGCGGCTACCGCTGGTACGGCCCCGAGCAGCTTGAGGAGTCCCAGTTGCTGGCCCGGCTGCGCCGGGCTGCTATGCCGTTGGCGGACATTCGGCTGGTACTGGCCGGATGGTCCGGTGCGGACACCGACCTGGTGCGGAAGCTGCTCCAGGCGCATCTGCGCCGTCTCGAACTCGGGCTGTCGGATGCCCGCAATGAGTTCTCCACGATCCGAGCGCTACTCGAATGCAGGGAGAACCCCATGACTTCGCTCCGCACCACGACCGTCCGGTCGGCTGTCTTCGCACCTGCGCTGGCCGCCGCGCTGGACGCGGTCCGCTTCGCCGCCAGCACCGACCCGGAGCTGCCAATGCTCGGCGGTGTCCTGTTCGACATCGAGGGCGACGAGCTCCGTGTCGTGGCCACCGACCGGTACCGGATGGCTGTCGCACAGGCCGCTACCACCGGGCATGGCGGGCCCCGTGTGCAGATCATCGTGCCGTCCCCGCTCGCCGACGCGATGCGGGCGCTGCTGAGTGACGACGCATCCGTTCAACTCACTGTGGATGGTGACCGCGTGGCCTTGGAGACGGGGGACCGTCAGGCGGCTGGCCAGTGCCTCGATCACGACTTTCCTGATTACCGTCGCCTCGTCCGCCTGCCAGCAGGGCGCCGTGCCCTTGTCGATGTCCCGGCTTTCCGGGAGATGGTGGAAACCGGCCCCGTCCGTGCAAGCGAGGTGCGCGAGCAGGACGGCGTGCCCTGTGATCTCAGCGTGCTTAAGGTGGCGGCCGACGGCGTGGTGACCGTCTGCGAAGACGGTGACGACGATCAGGACCACATCGCCGTCAACCGCGAGTTCCTACTGCATGCCCTCGCCGCCGGAGCCCGGGACCAACTGATTCTGGAGTTCGGCGCCCCTACAGCGCCCCTGGCGATCCGCCGGACCGACACCGAGGACACCTTTTCGATACTGATGCCTGTCCGCCTGGAGAACTGACCACTGGGGCAGGCGCTGCGCCGGTCTCCCTCGGCGATCAACTTGGGGCCGGTTTCAAGGCGCTGCTGGTGCGGTCCTTGGACTCGGCTTCTGCGGTGCGGGGGCTGGGCATCGTGGCCGCGGCGAGATCGAGGCGGACGGCCATGTCGAGGTTGACCTCGCCGTACGGGCGGACGTGGGACCAGAACAGCGGGGTCAGGCCGCGCCGGTCGGCGGGCGTGAGGAGGCCAGCCCACTCCGTTCACCGAGGACGTCCTGGAGCATGAGGGTGTTCACGTAGACCAGGGCGGACTGGAGAATTCGCAGGCACACCGCGCCTCGATCCGGTGCACGGTAGAGATCAGCAGCTCCACCAGCGTGTCGGTGATCTCCCGTTCCCGCTCGTGCGGCAGCGCGGCCAGCAAGGTCACCCGCAGCGGTACCGGGTGCGTCCGCAGGGGGGAAGGCGACTCGACCGCGGCCCGCGCCCGCCACGCGGCTACGACCTTCGGCGCGACGTCGATGAACAGATCTGGTGGCAGGCCGATCGCCCGCACCGCCAGGAGCTTGTCGATCTCGGTGAGCATCGTTTCCAGGCTCACGTTGCCCGGCGCTTCCTTGACCTTCGCCAGCACCGGGGGTGCGCCCTCACTCTCCGCGCCGCCGCCCGCGGGTCCGGCGTCGTCCTGGTCGGCGCCGGCTGCCAGAGCCACGATCCGCTCGATGCTCTCCGCGGTCAGCCGGGAGGAGATCAGGGCAGTCAGCGACTCCTCGGCCGCCCGCAGGGCAGCCGCCACGATCCGGTCGCACCGGCCCGGCGCGGGCGGCTCGATGCTCTCCGTGCGGCAGCGCGCCAGCAGTTCCACCCGGACCTGCTCGGGCCTGCGTTCCTTGTGCGCGACGTGCTCGGCCAGATACGCCGTCAGCTTCTCCGCGTCCGCGACGCTGCACTCACGGAAGCCGAGGTGCTCCCGGATCTGCGCGCGGTGGTACTCGACCGTGCGGCCCGTCCAGTCGTAGGACTCCAGCTCCGAGGCGGGAACCTGTACCTGCCGGGCGACGAACTCCACGACGGCGCCGGGCAGCTCTGCCCGGTTCCGGGGAAACCGGCCGTACCGCGTGTAGAACTTCAGCAGCACGGCGAAGCCCAGTCGCGTCGCACCACGCTTGCCGGACACGAGCGCCCGCTCGTCCTTCAGCAGCGTCCAGCGCTCGAAACTCGTCCAGGTCCAACGGAGCACGGGCCACGATCGCCGATCGTCCCCGCAGAGCCTCACCCACCGCAGCCTTACGGCCCCGGACCCACCCACACGGGTGACGCCCTCCCAAGATCACCGCCGTTCGCGGCTGGTGACACGGTTCTTACCGGCACCCGTACTTCGGACAGGCCCAGCCGGGAGGCAGCCTGTTGGTTGTCCGGGAGTTCTTGGAACCTCCCGGGTGCCGGTGCCGGGTGCAGGTGACGGCATGGGCGAGTAGGGGAGGGGCTGCCGGCGGCAGCGCATGCGGCGTCATGAGGTGTTCCGCTGTTCCGTGAGCTTGCCCTTGCGCAGATGGAGGATGCGGTCGGACTGCGTGGCCAGTTGCTGGGAGTGGGTGACGACGATGACGCACTTTCCCTGTTCGTGGGCGAGCTCGCGGAAGGTGTCGATGATGCCCTGGGCCGTGTCCTCGTCGAGGTTTCCCGTGGGTTCGTCGGCGAAGAGGATGTCGACGTCGCAGGCCAGGGCGCGGGCGATGGCGACACGCTGCTGCTGGCCGCCGGAGAGCTGCATCACGTTGCGGGTCGCCGTCGCCCTGTCCAGGCCGATCGCTTCCAGCAGGAGCAGGGCACGGCTCCTGCGGCTGCCGGTGGCGGGTTTGGTGCCGGTGATCTCCATGGCGCAGGTGACGTTCTGGAGAGCGGTCATGTAGGTGAGGAGGTTGTACTGCTGGAAGATCGTGGCGGCGTGCTGGTTGCGGTAGCGGCCGAGGCCGAGTGCGGTGAGGTCGCGGCCGTCGAACCTGATGGCGCCCTTCGTGGGGGTGTCGAGGCCGCTGGCCAGGCTGAGCAGAGTGGTCTTGCCGCTGCCTGAAGGTCCCAGGATGGTGTAGAAGGTGCTGCGCTCGAAGTCGTAGTCGATGCTCTTGAGCACGGTGGTCCTGCGGCGCTGGCTGGAGTACGTGTGGCTGACGTCGGTGAGGCGCAGCACGGGCGCGGTGGCGGTGGGGCTGGTCATGGCGGGTCACTTGCCTTTCGTGAGGATGGTGCGGGGGCTCAGCCGCAGCACGGCGCTTGCCGGGACGGCGGTGGCGAGCAGGCCGATGCCGAGGCCGACGGAACCGACCGTGGCCAGGTCCGCCGGATCGAGTGCCACCGTGATCCTGCTGATGGGGTCGGCGTTCTCCACGGGCTTGTCGTTCGGGTCGATGCCCTGATCGAGACCGGTGCTGCCGGGGGCCGGGGGCTGCCAGGAGTTCAGCTTCTTCTCGGCGGCCGAGGCTTCCCTGCCGAGCAGCGACTGTCCGGCGCTCTGGGTCAGGGCCGGGGCGAAGAGTGAGCTGACGCCGATGGCGACGACGGCGACCACGACGATTTCCAGGGCCTGCTGGGTGATGAGCTTGCTCTTCTTCTCGCCCATGGCCAGCAGGACGCCGTACTCCCTGCGGCGCTGCTTGACCGCGAGATTGACCAGGAGGGCCAGGACGGCCGCGCCGGCGATGCCCATGAGCCACATGGCCACGGTGGCCGTGGAGCGGATGCTCTTGAGCGGACCCGTCATCTGCTGGACGGCCTTGTCGTTCGCGTCGAGCTTGAAACCGTCGAGCGCCGAGCCCGCGACCTGCTTCGCCTTGTCCTTGAACGCGCTCTGTTCGTCGGCGTCCTCGAGAAGGAAGGTCGCCTTGCCCACCTGGAGCGTTCCCTTGCCTCCGGACTCAAGTGCGGAGACACCGCCAACGGTGCCGTACAGCAGGTTGGCCGGGCTGAGGAAGTTCTCGGGCTCGGGCTCGGTGCTGGGGCGCGGGTCACGGTAGATGCCTGCCACCGTGAAGTCGACCGTCGTCTTCTCGTCGTTCGACGTCAGAGGGATCGTGTCCCCGACCTTGAGACCGTTCTTCCTGGCCAGCCGCTCCTCGATCAGGAGTTTCTTCTTGTCCCGGTCGGCGGCCGTGAGGTGCCGGCCGGACAGGAGGGTGAACTTGCCGCTGCGGAAATCGGGCAGCAGCGAGGAGTCGAGCACGCCTGTGGCCGAAGTGGCGCCGGGGCCCATGGACTGGGTCTTCGGCCCGCCGTCGACCAGCTTGTACCCGCCCTTGAGGAAGGCACGGTCCCACATCGAGTAGGTGTACTTCCGGACCTGGGGCAGCGCACCGAGCTTGTCCACGGTCGCGGCGTCGATGCTCGGCGCCTGCATGCCACCGCCACCGCCCAACTGGCCCATGTCCATCTCCATGTTGATCTCCGCGCCCACGGAGCGTTCGGCGTTCTGCTCGGCCTGGGCCGTCGCGTCGTTGATCAGGACGCCCGCCAGCACCATCACGGAGATGACGAGGAAGGTGGCGAGGGTGATCAGGGTGCGGCCCTTGCGGGCCCACAGGCTGAGCCCGGCGCGTTTGACGAAGTTCATGGGTATCGCTCTCTCGGTCCCTGTCGGTGGATGGAAGTGCGGTGAACGGCACGGCTATTCGGGGTCGGTGAGGATGGAGCGGGGATGCAGGCGGAGGATCCCGATGCCCGGGACGACGGTGGAGACCAGGGAGATGCCGAGCCCGATGCCGGCGACCTTTCCGATGGCGGCCGGCTCGACCCGTACCGCGACCGGGGCGATCTCGGCGCCCCGCGCCCCGGCCGCCGTGAGCGGCTTGCCGGCCTGGCGGCCGAGCAACGTGTCGCCCACGTGCTGTCCGGCGAGTGAGCCGGCCACGGCGGCGAGCGCTACGGCGGGCAGGGCGACGGCCGCCACCTCCACGGCGTGCTGGCCGACGAGCTTCCACTTCTTCTCGCCCATCGAGAGCAGCACCCCGAGTTCGGCGCGCCGCTCGCGGATCTGCAGCGTCACGACGAGCCCGAGGATCAGTGCCCCGGCCAGGGCGATCACCCAGACGATCAAGCCGGCGAAGGTGCCGACCCGCTGGATCGGGCGGACCTGGTCGCGGTACGCCTTGTCGTTGACGCGGAAGTCGAACCCGCCCTTGCCCAGGAGCCGTCCGGCCTCGGCGTGCAACTGATCGGCACGGTCCGGTGAGCCGATCTTGAACACTGCCTCGCTGAGGGTCGCGGTGCCGGTGGTGAGTTCCTGCGCGGCGCGCACCGGCACGTACAGCGTGTTGCCGGGCAGTTCGTGCGGCCGCGCCCAGCTCGTCGGATCCGGAGTCGGGTCCTGGAAGACACCGACGACCGTGAGCGGCACCGTGCGTTCGCCGTCCTCGGACCGCACCCGGATGATGTCGCCGGACTTGAGGTGGTTCTTTTCGGCCAGGCGCTGTTCGATCAGCGCGACGTCGTGGCCCGCGTCCGCGGGGGTGATGCCACGGCCCGCCGTGATCTTCGTCGAGCCGTACGAGAAGGGCAGCAGAAGGTCCGAGTCCCGGACGCCGTTCACGGACAGAGGATCCTTTTCCGCCCCGAGCTTCTTCTTCCCGGCTCCGGCGCCGCCCGGCCGCGGCGCATTCGACGTCAGCGGTGCGAAGTCTCGCGCACCGGCTCCCACCGGCAGTTCCGGGTTGTAGCGGTGCACCAGGTCCGAGGCGCCGAGCCGGTCGGCCAGGGCCGGGGTGAACCCCTGCGCCCTGACCGTGACGTCGACGCCGATGGTGCGTTGCGCGTCGGCCTCCTGGCGGACCGCGGCGGCCTTCAGCAGGAAGCCGCCGAGGAGCAGGACGCAGATGACGACGAAGATCGCCAGCAGGGCCGCGGTCCTGGACTTTCTGGCACCAAGGCTCATCCCGGCGCGCTTGACGAAGTTCATGCCGCAGACAGAAGCAGCTTGCCGTTCGCAGCGGGATAAGCGTGTTACAGCGGCATAAGGGCAGGCCCCGCTCCCTGTCCTTATCCGGCTGCAATCGTGACCTTGGTTTCATGAGGACATGAGAGTTCTGGTTGCCGAGGACCACCGTGTGCTCGCCCGCACCATCGCCACCGGTCTGCGCCGCCAGGCCATGGCCGTCGACGTCGCCGCCACCGGCGACGCGGCCGAGCGGATGTGTCTGCTCACCGCCTACGACGTGCTGATCCTCGACCGCGATCTGCCTGTCATGAGCGGAGACGAGGTGTGCAGACGGTTGCGCGAACTCCAGGACCCACCTCGGATCATCATGCTGACCGCGGCCGGTGAGCTCACCGACAGGATCCACGGCCTCACCGAGCTCGGCGCGGACGACTACCTTGCCAAGCCCTTCGACTTCGCCGAACTCGTAGCCCGTGTACGCGCCTTGAGCCGTCGCGCGCCGAAGCCGCCCTCCGCCGTGCTGTGCTTCGGGAGCATCTCCCTGGACAAGGCGCGGCGCGAAGTGTCCGTGGACGGCCGCCCGCTGGAACTGACTCCGAAGGAGTTCGCGGTCCTGCACCTGCTGCTCGTGTCCGGCGGTGCGCCGGTGGCGCACGACGAGCTGGTCCGGACCGTCTGGGACGAGCACCTCGACCCGCGCACCAGCGCGGTTCGCGCCACCGTCAGCCGGTTGCGCGGCAAGCTCGGCGACCCGGGCCTGATCGCCGCCGACACGGGGGAGGGGTACCGGCTGTGCGACTGAACCCGCGGGCTCTGCTGAGCGGACTGCCCTTCCGCAGTCGACTGGCCGTCGCCTTCTCCGGGCTCTTCCTGCTCGCCGGCACGGCCCTGCTCGCTTTCGTGGTGCTGCTCGCGCGCTACGGAACGGATCAACAGGTCCAGGGGCTGTCGATCACCTACGCGGATGTGCCGAGCGGTCCCACGACGTCCTTCGCGCCGTCGCACCGCACTCGGCCGGATCCCTTCTCCTCGCCCCAGAGCGACAGCGCCATGATCAAGAAGATCGACCAGACCGTGCAGGCCGTACAGAACACCGCGCTGCGCCAGATGGTGCTCTGGTCCGCCGTCGGCCTCCTCGTCATGGCGTTGCTGGCCGGACTGCTCGGCCGGTGGCTCGCGGGACGAGCCCTCCGTCCTGTCGCCTCCATGACCGAAGCCGCCCGCCGTATCAGCGAACAGAACCTGCACCAGCGCCTGGCGCTCAGCGGCCCCGACGACGAACTGCACCGCCTCGCCGACACCTTCGACACCATGCTCGACCGACTGGAGAAGGCCTTCGAGAGCCAGCGCCGGTTCGTCGCCAACGCCTCCCACGAACTCAAGACCCCTCTCGCCGCCCAGCGCGCCACCCTCCAGGTCGGCCTCGCCGATCCCCTCCCCGAGGGCCTCGCCGAGGTGCGAGAGGACCTGCTCACCACCAACCGCGAAGCCGAACAACTGATCAACGCGCTCCTGCTGCTGGCCCGGAGCGACCGAGGGCCGGACGTGACCGAAAGCGTGGATCTGGCGGAAGTCGCCCGGCTGGTGACGGCGGAGCTCTCCCTCCAAGCAGCCCAGAACGGTGTGCGCCTCGACCTGAGCGCCGACGCGCGGCCGGTCGTTCCCGGAGACCCCGTCCTGCTGCGCCACCTGTTGATGAACCTGATCCGCAACGCCCTCCAGTACAACCACCCCGACGGCACCGTCCGCGTACGGCTCGACACGGCGACCGTCACGGTGACCAACACGGGCCCCCACGTGTCCGCCCAACGGATCCCCGGCCTGTTCGAACCCTTCCGTCGCCTCGACGCGGACCGCACCGCCACCACCGGCCACGGCCTGGGGCTGTCCATCGCCGCCTCCATCGCCGAGGCACACCACGCCACGCTGACTGCGCGACCCGGTCCCGAGGGCGGACTCATTCTCACCGTGCGCTTCCCCTGAGCGTCGCAGGGGAAGTCGTGATGCCGTGATCATGGGGCCCGGGCGAACTCCGTCACGTCGTGGAGCAGACCTTCGCCCTGCTCCACCGGCATTGGCTCCGGTGTCCTCTTCGATGGCCCGACCACAGGGGTGACCATTGCCGCGATCGGGCGGGCATGGGCTGCTTGTGACGTCGGCATCAACGCAGAAGCCAACGGCATGACCTTCCGGCGTGATCGACATGCGCTACGAGAACCCGCTGTACATGGCCGAGAACGCGGGCGCGGACTCTCAGGGCGCCCAGACGCGGTCGGCGTGGTCGAGGAAGTTGCGGCAGAGGATCTTCTCGATGCGTCCCGAGCGGTAGCCGCGCTTCCCCAGGAGGCGGATCAGGTCGCGGAACTGGTCGACGCCGCGCAGGTCCACGACGAAGGGGAAGGTGTCGGCCCGTTCACCCGCCGCGCCGACACCGGCCGCGTGCCTGGCGGCGACGTGTTCGGCGAGAGCCGTGCGATAGGCGTCGAGGTCGTCCACGGCGGTGACGCCGGGGTCGGTGCCGATGCCGACGTGGTCCTCGCCGCAGACGTCGACCGCGTGCACGATGTGGTCCACGACGTCGGTGGCGGTGGCGTGGCCGGTCGGGTTGAGGACGAGCATGAAGTACATGCCGACGAACCCGCCGCGGTCGGCGACCAGGCGGAGTTCCCCGTCGGTCTTGTTTCAGGGTGGTGCGCCGGGTGCCGAAGCGGTTGCCGAGCCAGCCCGAGACAGGGATGAAGACCGCGAGGGCCACGAGGTAACCAACGTTGACGGAGCTCAGACCGGACGTGTCCACGCCGAAGTCGCGGCTGATGGACGGGCGTGCCACGTTGACGATCGTGGTGTCCGTGATCGACATGAAGTTCGCGGCGATGAACACCCCGCAGACTGCGGCCTTCGCGGAGACGCGACGCTCGTGTTGCGGGGCGACGCCGGTGCCGGTCGGGTGCTCGGAGCTCACCGGCCGCCGTGCCGGAGCCAGTCGACTTGCTCCTCGGTGAGCGTGAGGCGGCGCGCCTGGAGCGAGGTGTCGATCTGCTCGGTCGTCCGCGGGCCGATGGACGGCCACACCTCCGGGTGGTGCAGGGTCCAGGCCAGGGCCACCGTCTCGGGCCGGGAGCCGAGTCGCTCGGCGAGTTCCACGCAGCGGAGCCGTCGGGCGCGGTTGTCCTCGGTGTCGTACGGATCAGGTCTGCCGTTGACCTGCCGTGCCTCGGTGCGCGCGAAGTAGCCGCGGGCCTGCGAGGACCAGCCGAACAGGGGCAGGCGGTGTTCGCGGACGACGTCGAGTACGGCGCGGTCGGCGTGCAGGCTGCCGCCGAGCAGCGCCGGGTCGGGTTCGGCGAGGCTGAACTGGTAACTGGCGACGGGGGTTTGCCCCCGCTCTGCGAGTTCGACGGCGAGCGCCGACAGCCGTTCCGCCGGCCAGTTGGAGGCCCCGACGCGCCGGACGTGCCCGGCCTCGACGAGGCTCACGAGGGTCTCGGCGAGTTCGGCGACGGGGCGGGCTGGGTCGTCGCAGTGGTAGAGGAGGACGTCGATGGAGTCGACGACGAGGTTTTCCAGCGCGGACCGTACGTGCTCGTGGACCGTGGCGCGGCTCAGCGGGATGTCGGCCCCGTTGGTGTCGTGGCCGACCTTGGTGGCTACCCCGAGGACGCCCGGGTTCTTGCGCAGCCACTGGCCCGCCGCCGCCTCGGCCCGGCCGCCGGCATAGCTGTGCGAGGTCTCGATCAGCAGCCCGCCGGCGTCGGCGAAGTGGGCCAGTCGCTCGGCGGAGGCCTCGGCCGGCTCCGCTCCGAAGGGACCGCCGAGGACGAAGCGGTGTGCCAACCGCATGTCGTCCTGGTCGAAGAGGCCTTCGAGCGACTGCAGGGGGGAATGCGGCATCAGGCCACACCTCCGGGGGCCCGTCGGAAGCCGTTGACATCGGCGAACGGCCGGGACAGGTGCGGCCGGAGCGGGACGTGGAAGGTGTTGAGCATCATCGCGGACATGCTGAAGCTGCCGATGCAGCCGATCAGGTCCAGCACACCTTCCTCGCCGAACAGTCCGATGGCTTCGGCGTAGGTCTCGTCCGTGACGAAGTGGTCGTAGAGCATCTCGTGGGCGAAGGCGTGGAAGACGCGCTCGTCCGGGGCCTTGAAGCCCGGGTCCTCGCCCCGGGCGAGGCGCTCCAGGCACTCGGCCGGGACGCCCTCCGCGATCGCCTGCTCGATGTGGGCGTTCCAGGCGGACTGGCTGTCGAAGTGGCGGCCGCAGATGAGCACGCTCAACTCGCGCAGCCGTTGCGGGAAGCGGGACTCGTGACGGCAGTAGCGGCCGAGGTTCTCGACCCAGTGGGCCAGTTCCATGTTGCGGGCCCAGACGAGGAAGGGCGGCGGGGGTTCTTCGACTCCGGGGCCGACGACGGTTTCGAGGAGTTCGGTCTGTTCGGGGGTCAGGCTGGTCAGCGGGGTCAGTCGCATGATCGTGGTTCCTTTCGGGTGTGGTTCACCAGGCGGTGGTCTGCGCCATGAGGAACCGCTGGTGGAAGTCGGCGCGCGCCGGTTCGGCGAGCGGGATCGGCGCCCAGCCGTGGCCGGTCTCGAAGACCTCCCGCACCTGGGGACGGGTGGGGTGCCAGGCGGGCAGTCCTGGGCCGTTCGGGTCGCCCACGGCCGCGAAGCGGGTGACGTAACCGGTGAGGAGGTCGGCGATGTGCCGGTCCTCCTCGGCCCAGGGCCGGTCCAGCGACTCCAACGTGCCCAGTAGGTAAGGGATTTCGGAGCCGTGGAAGGCGCCGCGCGCCTCGCCGTCGGGGCCGGGCGGGGTACGGGTCCAGAAGTGGGTGAAGACGGGACTCCTGGCACGGTTCGCCCACTCCTCGGCCCAGAGGTGGGTGCTGGTGCGTGCCGTGTCGGCGCGGGCCGCATTGTGCTGTGCGGTCGCCTCGGCGTCGGTCGTCGCCGGGTACAGGCTCAGGAACTCCTTGGCGAACTCTCCGTAGCGCCGGGCCGCGCGGCGTTCGTACACCGCCACGGTCAGCCGGGTTCCCGGTCCCGCGCCGCTCTCGTCGCGGTTGTTGCCGACGATGACCGGGACGTCGTTCTGCGTACCGGCGGCGAGTGTTTCGGCGTAGGTGCGGGGCAGTACCCAGCCGTCGACGACCGGCCGGAACAGCGGGGGCGGTGGAGCACCGGGGATCTCCGGGTCGTTCGCCGTGCTGCCGTCCACCAGGGTGTCGACCGGCAGGGCCCGCAGTTCGCTCAGGGTGCTGCCGCCGCACTCCTCGGCGTAGGCGGTGCCCTCCTGTTCGGCCCGGTCGAGGCGTCGGTGGGAGGGGGCGAGGGTGGAGATCGCCGGGTCCTTCGGGTGCAGTACGGCGCTGTCCGCGATCGCTCCGTGGAAGAGGCCCTTGGCGAGCGGGGAGTAGACCAGGTCCATCACCGAGGCAGCGCCCGAGGACTGCCCGGCGAGCGTGACCCGTCCGGGGTCGCCGCCGAATGCCACGATGTTGCGCCGTATCCAGGTCAGGGCCTCGATCTGGTCGAGCAACCCGTAGTTGCCGGAGGCCCCGTCCACCGACTCGGCGCTCAGTTCGGGTGTCGCCAGGAAGCCCAGCACGCCGAGGCGGCTGTTGACGGTGACGACGACCAGGCCCTTGGCGGCCAGCGCCGAACCGTCGTTCTGCGGGTCGGCGCCGGAGCCGTAGAGGAAGCGGCCGCCGTGCAGCCAGACCAGGACGGGCCGCAGCTCGTCCGGTGGGCCGGCGGGTGTCCAGACATTGAGGTTCAGACAGTCCTCGCCGCGCGGGAGCGCCGGATCGGCGAGGTCGGAGGGCGGTTGCGGGCAGATGGGGCCGAAGGCGTCGGCCGGTCGTATCCCCTCCCACGGTTGTGGTGGTCTCGGGGGACGCCAGCGGCGCGGGCCCGCCGTACTTGCCGCGTAGGGCACCCCCTTATATACGGTGACGCCGGGAAGCAGCGCCGGGATGCCGGAGACACGGCCGTACTCCGTGCGTACCGGGCGGCCCGGAGACCTCATGCGACTGTTCCTTTCGGGGTGGGTCGGCCATGCTCCGGATACAGGTGGACCGCGGGACGGCTCGGTGTCCGGAGGCGTGGGGGAGTACCGGCAGGCCGGTGGACCGGCGGGGAGGAGGTCCACCGGCCTGCCGGTGGACTGTGCGGGGATGCATCTCGTGAGGGTGGAAACCGCGACGAGTTGCGAGGGAACGGGCGCGATGGCCGGCGGAGTGGCGGCAGGGACGTGCGCGCTGCCGGACGGGGTGCGGTGACCAGGTCCGACGAGCGTCGGCGCCTTGACGGCGCTATGGGTGTGACGCCCGGTGTCTACGGGTAATGGGCCGCATGCCGAACAGGGGCGATGTCGTGGGTGCCGCTGTTGATCGAGGTGTCGTCGGGCTGGGCGGCGGGGCCTCGGCCCGCTGAACCGGCCGGCCCCCTGCGACGGGCGCCGTCGTGTCGAGCTCTGTGCCGCAGACGAGGCGGAGCTCGTCAGGCGGTGCGCCACCAGGCGTAGTACTTGTCGCCGTAGCCGTCCATGATGTCCGCGTACTCGTGGTCGGCGTCCGGGAACTCGAAGAAGTCGTGCGCCACGTCGAGGTCGGTGAAGCGGGTGTCCAGGTCGCGGATGGTGGGTGCCAGTCGGGTGTCGAGCCGACCGGACAGCAGGCGGACCTGGCTGGTGCGGCGCAGTTCGGGGGCGTTGGCGAGGACCAGGCTCCAGGGGTGGCAGAGGTCGTAGTACTCCTGGTCGCCGAAGTAGGTGTTGTTGACCCGGTCCGCGGGTTCGTCCTTGAGGTCGCGCAGGATCGCGGGAGCGACCGCCGACACCTTCCCGAAGACCTTCGGGTACTTCAGGCCCAGGTGCAGGGCGCCGAAGCCGCCCATCGAGAAGCCCTCGACGGTGCGGGACTGTGCCTCGGGGATGGTGCGGTAGGTGGAGTCGACGTGGTCGACCAGGTCGAAGGCGGTGATCTGGGCCAGCGGTCGGGCACCGTCCTTGGAGTCGACGTACCAGCCGATCGGCAGGATGTGCGGGAGGACGACGATCGTCGGCGGTATCACCTCGTTCCGGACGGCCTTGTCGATCCGCGCAACCATTTCTGAACCCTGACGGGAGTTGCCGAACCCGCCGTGCAGCCAGTAAATGACGGGGAACCGTCGTTCCGGCTCGGTCTCGTACTGGGGCGGCAGATAGAGCTGGTAGTTGCCCTGGGCGTCGGCCGTTGCGCGGGAGGGCTGGGGGTAGAGCTGGAACGTGGTGAGTTCCTGGTCCTCCTGGACCGGGTCGATCCACTGCTGTTCGATCTCTGCCATCTGCTCCGGCGTCGTGCTTACCTTGTGAACCTTCTGCACCACGGTGCTGTGTCCTCTCGGTGGGTCTTGATTACGGCCCGGGATCCTCCGGGGCGGGCGCCGGCAGCCCTCCGGCCCCGCCCATCCGAGCGATGTTCTACACGGTGTTCCGTTACGTGGAATGGCGTATCCTGTTGTGGAACGCTCATCAGTGAAACCCTGCGACGGGAGCCTGTCAATGGCCGGGATCGAAACTTCAGAGGACTCACAGAGCAGCGGCCGGGGAGGACGCACCTCCCATGCGGGCAACGCCACCGACAAGGCGCTCAACCTCCTGGAAGCCGCGGTCGCCCCCGGCTATCCGCACCGGCTGGGCGAGGTTGCCACGGCCGCCGGGGTGCCCAAGGCCAGCGCTCACCGCATCCTCCAGAACCTGGTGGCGACCTCGTTCCTGGCCTCCGACGGCACCGGCTGCTACGGCCCGGGACCGCGGCTGCGCGCGCTCGCCGCCCGTGTCACCCAGGGGTGCGAGGAGGACCAGGTGATGCGGGCCGAGATGGAGGTGCTCAGCAGACGCGTCGGCGACACCGTGCACCTGGGAGTGCGTACCGGGGACGCCGCCACCTGCCTGATCAAGGTGACCAGCCCGAGGCCGGTGCAGACCGCCTCTCGCGTGGGCATGCATCTGCCGCTGCACGCGACCTCGATCGGAAAGTGCATCCTTTCCGGCCTGAGCGACGACGAGTTGACCGCGCTGATGAACCGGGTGGGCATGCCGGCCCGCACGGAGCACACCATCACCGAACTCGACGCCCTGCGCGCCGAACTCGACCGGGTGCGCGCTCAGGGCTTCGCCCTCGACGAGGAGGAGAACGAGATCGGCGTACGCTGCCTCGGCGCCCCGGTCCGCGACGCCAAGGGCGCCGTGGTCGGGGGCGTCAGCATCTCCGCCATCACCTACCTGGAGTCCCGCGAGACGCTCCTGGGCTGGACCGACCTGATCCGTACGACGGCGGAAGCGCTGCACGGCCTGCTGGGCTGACGAGCGGCACGGCTGCGGCCGTGCACCACGACACCCCGTCGCGCACTCCCGCGATCCGCACGCTTACCTTGCGGATCTCTCACCGTTTTGGTCTTGTACGACCACTGGACATCGCTGCACCGTTTCAGCAGGGTTACGGCACCGGGTCGGCATCCGTCCCGGTTCACCGGCCAGCCCCCGGTGCGTCAGTACCTCTGAGCGCGACCTCGCGAGCAGCGGGAGCACCTCCGGTTCGTCGCCGCTCATCCATGACCGTCCGTCCTGCACGGCCCAGGCCGTGATCGCACGACGGTTACCGCGACGCAACGCTTCCCCAATTCGGCCCTTCGGCCGACTCGCCCACTCCCGTGAACAGGCGCAGGCGGACACCCCCACAGGACACCGCCGGCCCGGGTGACTCCGGTCATCCGCGTCCGGCGTACGCCGCTCAGGCCGCTCATCCCCCCTGATCCTCATGTCCGTTCCGCCGTGGTGTGCGGAGCCGATCTCCGGGCCGACCGAACCTCGCCCGTCCAGCCGCCCGAGTCCCCGGCCGCGCCCCCGCCGAGCTCAGAGCAAGGAGAAACAATGACGTTTCACGATGACGCACCGTCCCCGTCCGCCCCCAGAGCCTCGCGCAGGACTCTCCGCACCACCCGCCTCGGCCTCGCCGCCCTGACGACCGCGCTCGCCCTCACCCTGGCCGCCTGCGGCGGAGCGGCCGGTGGCGCCGCCGCCGGCTCCGGGAGCGGCAGCGGCACGAAGGTGGCCGGCGGCACCCTCACCGTCGCCGAGCAGCAGGCCCCGCCCTCGATGAACCCCGGCAGTCTCGACCTCGGATTCGTCGACTTCACGATGCTGTCGTACGAGTCGCTGTTCTATCTCTCCCCCGAGGGGACGGTGCAGCCGGCGCTGGCGAAGTCCTGGAAGTACGTCGGCACGGGCAACACGGAACTGTCGGTCACGCTGCGGTCCGGGGTGAAGTTCGCGGACGGCACACCGGTGACCGCGGACGCTGTGAAGGCGTCCCTGGAGTACGCGAAGACAGCCCAGGGCAATCAGGCGCACTATCTGACGGACGCGACGATCACGGCCTCGGGCGATCTGGGCCTGACGATCAAGCTGGCCAAAGCGAACCCGATCCTGCCGACCCTGCTGACCCAGTCGTACGGCATCGGCCAGATCATCAGCCCCAAGGGTCTGGCCGCCGCCTCGAAGCTCACCCCGACCGCCACGAGCCAGGGCGCGGGCCCGTACATCTACCAGCCCTCGCAGAGTGTGGCCGGCGACCACTACACGTACACGGCCAACCCGTCGTACTACGACAAGTCCAAGCAGGGCTACAAGAAGATCGTCATGAAGATCGTGCAGAACGGTCAGACCGCGGTCAACGCCATGAAGACCGGCCAGATCGACGTCTACAAGGGCGACTACACGTCCGCCGCCTCGGCCAAGTCCGCGGGTATGTCCACCGTCGGCCTGCCGGTCATTCTCCAGGGGCTGAGTCTGATCGACCGCGGCGGCGAGGTGTCCAAGCCGCTCGGTGACGTGCGGGTCCGGCAGGCGATCAACTACGCGATCGATCGGGCCGCGGTGACGAAGGCACTGCTCGGTTCCAGCGGTACGCCGACCGTGCAGACCGTGATCAAGGGCGGCGACGGCTACTCGGCCGACTACGCGGACCACTACGCGTACAACCCGGCCAGAGCGAAGCAGCTGCTGAAGGCGGCCGGCTACCCCAACGGCTTCGAACTCCCCGTCCTCGCCGCGACGTTCGTCGGCTTCGACACGATGGCCCAGGCGATCGCCGGACAGCTCGAAAAGGTCGGCATCAAGGTGAAGGTCACCGCCGTCACCAGCATCACCTCCTTCGTCGAGAACCAGACCAACCACAAGTACCCGGCCGTCTCGGGCGGTTTCACCGAGGAGCCCATGTACCTGGAGGGCCAGGACCTGTTCATGCCCGGCTCGAAGGTCTTCAACGGCTTCGGCACCTCGGCCCCTGAGCTGACCAGCCTCTACGACAAGGCCGCCGCGGCCGACGCCACCACGCGGGCCGACCTGGACAGGCAGATGCAGGAGTACCTGGTGAAGAACGCCTGGTTCGCGCCGGTCGCCTTCACCCCGGTCAACTACTACGTCCGGCCCGGCGTCGGCGGGGTGAAGGTCAGCGCGGGCGCGCCCTTCGCCAGCCCCCTGGCCTTCTACGCCACCAAGTAGAGCTCCGGGCTGCCCCCTTCCTGACCAAGGGGGCAGCCCGGCCCAAGAAAGGAGAGAGGCGAGATGCACCGGATCCTCTTCCGCTGGCTGCTCGGCGCGATCCCCGTCGTCTTCGGCGTCTCCGCCCTGACGTTCGTCCTGACCAGCCTGGTCCCGGGCGACCCCGGCCGCACCATCCTCGGCGCGAACGCCGGCCCCGCCCAGGTCGCAGCGATCGACAAGCAGCTCGGCCTCGACCAACCGCTGCCGGTCCGCTACTGGGACTGGCTGACCGACGCCCTGCACGGCAACCTGGGCGACTCCATCACCTCGGGCGTCCCGGTGAGCGACCAGCTCACCTCCCGCCTCGGAGTCACCCTCTCGCTCATCGGCGGTGCGATCCTCGTGGCCGCGGTGGCGGGCGTCGCCCTCGGCGTGCTCAGCGCGCTCAAGGGCGGCTGGCTCGGCCGGGCCGTGGACGGCATCGCCCTGGTAGGACTTGCCGTACCGAACTTCTGGTTCGGCCTCGTGCTGATGACGGCGTTCGCGGTGCAACTGCCGCTCTTCCCCGCGACGGGATACGTCCCGTTCGCCGAATCCCCTGTCCAGTGGTTCGAGTCGCTGGTGCTCCCGGTGCTCACCCTCGGCGTGCCGGCCACCGCGCCCGTGGCCAAGCAGACCCGCGACGGCGTCCTCAACCAGCTCGACCGCGAGTATGTCCGGGTCCTGCGGGCGCGCGGCATCCCGGAACGGTCGGTGCTGTTCCGGCATGTGCTGCGCAACGCCGCCGCGCCGATCGTGACGGTGCTCGGCGTGGTCGTGGTGACGCTGTTCGGCGGGACCGTGCTCGCCGAGACCCTGTTCGTGATGCCAGGACTGGGCGGCCTCGCCGTGACCGCCGCCTCCACCCAGGACATTCCCATGGTCCAGGGTGTCGCCCTGGTGTTCACGGTGACCGTGATGCTGATCAACCTGCTGATCGAAGTGGTGTACACGATGGTCAACCCGAAGGTGCGGACATGACGAGCGCCGCCGTCAAGAACACAGTGCGGCGCCCGGCCTCCCAACGGCACGGCTTCGCCGCCAGGTTGGCCCGCAAGCCCGCCGCGGCGGTCTCCGCCGGCTACCTCCTCCTCGTCCTCCTCGTCACCCTCCTGGCCGACTGGATCGCCCCCTACGACCCCGACGCGCAGGACCTCACCGCCGCGCTGAGCGGCCCGAGCGGCCACCACTGGCTCGGGACGGGCGAGTTGGGCCGCGACGTGCTCAGCCGCCTGATGCACGGCGGACAGGTCACCCTCCTGGGTGTGGCGATCACCCTGGCCGTGTATCTGACGCTCGGCGTCCCGGCCGGCATGGTCGCGGGCTACCGGGGCGGCTGGTTCGACCGACTCGTCCTCAAGAGCGCCGACCTGATCTCCGCCGTACCCGTGATCATCGTCCTGCTCGTGGTCCTGTCGGTCTTCACCAACAACGAGAGCGCCGCCATGGCCGCCAACGGCCTTCTCGGCGCACCCCTGCTCGCCCGCGTCGTACGGTCGGCCACCCTCGGTGTGAAGGAGGAGTTGTACGTCCGCGCGGCCGTCGCCAACGGGATCAGCGACCGGGTCATCATCCGCCGCCACGTCCTGCCCCGCGTGAGCGGCGTCATCCTCGTCCAGGCCTCCGTCTACGGCGCGTACGCCGTGCTGCTGGAGACCGGGCTCGGCTTCCTCGGCCTGGGCACCACCCAGGCCAGCTGGGGCAGCATGATCGCCGAGGCGTCCAAGAACGTCGGAACGGACCCGTGGCTCCTGGTCCCCTCCGGGTTCATGATCATCAGCTTCATCCTGGCCCTGGGCCTGCTGAGCGACGGTCTGCGGGACACGCTCGCCGAGCGGTACGCGCCCCCGGCCGACAGGCCGCCGTCCCGCCGCCGCGCCGCCCGCGAGGCCCTGGCCAGGGCACCGAAGGCGGTGACTCCGCTCGCCGAACCCGCCAAGGACGCGCTGCTGTCGGTACGTGGGCTGACCGTCGCCCTGCCGATCGACGGCACACCGACCGAGGTCATCCGTGACGTCTCCTTCGACCTCCGCGCCGGTGAGGTACTGGGCATCGTCGGCGAGACCGGCTGCGGCAAGAGCGTCACCGCGACCTCGCTGCTGGGCATACTGCCGGCGGGCGGCGAGATCACGGCGGGCACCATCCACTTCGAGGGCGCCGACCTGGCGAAGGCCGATGCCGACGCGCTGCGGCGGGTACGTGGCCGCCGTATCGGATGGATCTCCCAGGACCCGATCTCCAGCCTCGACCCGTCCTTCACCGCGGGCGCCCAGGTCGCGGAGGCGGTCCGCGTGCACACCGGCTGCACCCGCAAGGCCGCCCGTCAACGTGCCCTGGAACTCTTCGAGTTGGTACGACTGCCCGACCCCGCCCGGGTCGCCGCGAGCTATCCGCACCAACTCTCGGGCGGCATGGCCCAGCGCGTCGGCATCGCCGCCGCACTGTCCGGAAACCCCGCCCTGGTGATCGCCGACGAGCCGACCACCGCGCTCGACGTGACCGTGCAGGCCGAGATCCTCGACGTCCTGCGCGACCTCCAGAAGACGGGCACGGCCGTCATCCTCATCACCCACGACTGGGGCGTCCTGGCCGACCTGTGCGACCGGGCCGTCGTGATGTACGCCGGCGAGGTCGTCGAGGAGGCTGAGGTCACCGCGCTGGTCACCGCCCCGGCCCACCCCTACACGGCCGGACTGCTCAGCTCCGACCCGCACCACGCCGTCCCGGGCGAGCCGCTGCCCGCCGTCGAGGGCGCGGTACCGCCGCCGACCCAATGGCCGGTCGGCTGCCACTTCCAGAACCGCTGCCCCCGAGTGACCGACGCCTGCCGCGAGAAGCCCGTCGTCATCTCCCGACTGACGGCCCTGGAGCGCTCGGCACGGTGCATCCGGCCCGTCGAGCTGATCGGAGAAACAGCGCATGACTGACCAACTCGCAGCGGACACAGCCCTGTTGAAGCTGCGCGACCTGGACGTCACCTACCGGCACGCGGGCCGACGCGGCGGCGCCGTGCACGCCGTACGCGGTGTCGATCTGACGGTGCACCGGGGCGAGATCGTCGGCCTGGTGGGCGAGTCCGGTTCAGGCAAGTCGAGCATCGGCTCGGCGATCCTCGGACTCGTCACCGTCACCGGGGGAGGAGTGGAGTTCGACGGCGCCGACATCACCCGCAGCTCACGCTCCGAACGCCGGCTGCTGGCCCGCCGTATGCAGGTGGTCTTCCAGGACCCCTTCGGCTCCATGAACCCCGCCCACACCGTCGGCGACACCCTCGCCGAGGCCTTGCGCCACAACCTGGGCCTGCCCGCCGACCAGATCCGGGAGCGGGTGCTGCGCGCGCTCGACGACGTGGGCCTGCCGCCGGGTGCCGCCCGCCGCTACCCGGCTGCCTTCTCCGGCGGCCAGCGGCAACGCATCGCCATCGCACGGGCCCTGGTCATGGAACCGGACTTCATCGTCTGCGACGAGGCCGTCAGCGCCCTGGACCTGTCGGTACAGGCCCAAGTGCTCAACCTGCTGGCCCAGTTGAAGCGCACCCGCGGGCTCAGCTATCTGTTCATCTCGCACGACCTGTCCGTGGTGCGCTACCTCAGCGACACCATCGTCGTCCTCTACGCCGGCCGGGTCGTCGAGCGGGGCCCGGCGGCGCAGGTCGCCGACCATCCCGCCCACCCGTACACCCGCGCGCTGCTGGCCGCGGCGCCGGTCCCGGACCCCGTGGCGCAGCGCCAACGCCAGACCGAGCGACGGCACGCGCTCGCCGCCGTCCCGGCCGCGGGCCGGGTCAGCCAGGGCTGCGCCTTCGCCCCGCGCTGCCCGTTCGCCCAGGAGACCTGCTGGACGACCCGGCCAGAACTGACCGACCACGACGGGGTCACCGTCGCCTGCCACCGCTACGACCAGATCACGGCCGAGGCCGCCTGACCACAGCGGCCAACAGCCCCCGCAACACCGGCCATTGGCCCCTCCGAGCATTCCCCGGCGCCACTCGGAGCCGCCGTGGACAGCCGGGTCTCCAACCCTCTCTCCGTCAAGGACCAAGATGACCACCACCGCACCTGCCCCGCTCGCCATCTCCGCGCTGCTGCCCGACGGTGCCCACCTCATCGCCGGCGAATGGGTCCCCGCCCGCTCCAGGGCCACCCTCGACGTGGTCAACCCGGCCACCGGCGCCGTCATCGCCCGCGTCCCGCGCGGCACCGCCGAGGACATCGACGACGCCGTACGAGCGGCTGAGGACGCCCTGCCCGCCTGGCGCGACACCAGCCCCGCCACACGCGGCGAACTCCTCTACCGCTGGGCCGAGTTGGTGCGCGAGCACGACGACGACATCAACCGCCTGGAGGCCGTCGAGGTCGGGCACCCCGTCGGCCCCTCACCGATCGCCGCCCGGCTCACCTACCTCGCGGGCAAGGCCGACAAGGTCTTCGGCGACACCCTGCCCACCCGCTCCCCGGACGTCCTGGGCCTGACCCTGCGCGAGCCCTACGGAGTCGTCGGCGCGATCATCCCCTGGAACGCGCCCGGCCCCATGACCGTCTTCAACACCGCCGCCCCCATCGCGGCCGGCAACACCGTCGTCCTCAAGCCCGCCGAGGACGCGCCGCTCACCGCCCTCTACCTGGCCCGGCTGGCACAGGAGGCCGGCATCCCGCCCGGCGTCCTCAACGTCGTCACCGGCTACGGCGCCGAGGCCGGCGCCGCCCTGCCCGCACACCCCGGCATCCGCAAGATCAGCTTCACCGGCTCACCCGCCACGGGCACCGCCGTGATGGAGGCCTGCGCCCGCAACCTCATCCCCCTCCAGCTCGAACTCGGCGGCAAGTCACCGCAGTTGGTACTGCCGGACGCCGACCTCACCAAGGCCGTCCCCGCGATCGTGCGCAGCATCGTCATGAACAGCGGCCAGGTCTGCGCCGCCGGCTCCCGCGTCCTGGTCCACTCCTCCCTCCACGACCGGCTCGTCTCCGAAGTCGCCGACGCCTTCCGCGCCGTACGCGTCGGCCTGTGGGACCAGCCCGTCGACATGGGCCCGCTGATCAACGCACGGCAGGAGAAGCGCGTGCTCGACTACCTCGCCATCGGCAGGGAGGAAGGCGCCGAAGTCGTAGTAGGCGGCGGCAAGTTGACCGGAGAACCGTACGACGGCGGCTACTTCGTCGAGCCGACCCTCTTCGACCGGGTCACCCCCGGGATGCGCATCGCCCAGGAGGAGATCTTCGGCCCGGTCCTGTCCGTCCTCACCTACCAGGACGAGGACGAGGCCGTCGCCATCGCCAACGGCACCCGCTACGGACTGACCGCCACCCTGTGGACGCAGGACATCGGACGAGCGGTACGGCTGGCGCGCCGGGTCCAGGCCGGGCAGGTCGCCGTCAACACCCTCGGCGACGGCGGACCCGCCGGAGCGATCGGCGCACCCTTCGGCGGCTACAAGCACAGCGGGTTCGGCCGCTCCATGGGACCGGACTACCTGGAGGACTGGACGCAGGTGAAGGCCGTGGTCATCAACGCCGCCTGAGCGCGAGAGCGACCGAACACGACAACCCCGGACATCAGGAGGAGAACGTGCACGACAACCTCGCGCGACGCAGCTTCATGAGCCTCACCGGAACGTCTCTGTCGTTAGGTCTGATCGGCGCGGGGGGCCTGTTGGCCGCGTCCTCCGCGTCCCCGGCCCGGGCCGCCGACACCCCGGACGGGGACCTGGCGATCACCGGCCTGACCTTCACTCCGGACGTCAACTACGCCATCGCCAGCGGCGCGAACCTGAGGTTCGACTTCTACCAGGGCAAGGTCCAGCCGGCCGGCACCGGGATGGAGAACACCCCCACCCCGCCCCAGACGCCCACACCGGTGGTCATCTGGGTACCCGAGTACGGCCTTGAGGAGTACGTCGCCGGCCGCAACCGCACCAACGTCGACAGCAAGTACCCCACCCCGATCGCCAGTTACCTCGCCTACGGATACGCGGTCATCAGCGCCACGTACGCCTTACAGGCATCGAAGAGCAAAGACCTCCGACTGCTGATCACGTATCTCAAGTCCCACGCCGACGACTTGATCATCGACACGGACAACGTCGGCGTCCTCACCGCCACGCGCACCGGTTACACCGCGAGCATCTCCGTCAGCGGCGGCAAGGCGGGTGACGTCACCGACCTTACGGTCGACGCGCCCAGGGACACGGACTACGAGGCGCTCATCACCACGGCGAACACCAAGAAGATCGCCGAGTACTTCACCGCCCACATCGGCGGAACCTACGACGCCTCGGACCCGCTCGACATGACCACCCCGGACGTCTCCTGGGTCGACCCCAGCATCCACACCAGTGAACTCGGTGAATACCACGCCTTCCCCTCGCCGTCCCGCGGCCGGGGCGCCTACGCCAGCTACGCGATCTACCTGCCCGCCACATAATCCGGGTCCCCCCCCGCAAGCGGTTCCCGGTGATCTATTTCCTGCACGGCGGCAACGGCAACCAACGCGAGGCCAAGAACTGGCTGATGGCGCAGGTGGACAACCTGATCAGGGCCGGCAAACTCCCGCCGACCATCGTCGTGTGCGCGCAGGGCCTGCCGATCGGCTGGTACGTCAACGCCAACGAGGCGGCGGACGGTGTACTGAGCGGCCCGGTCGAGAACGTGATCGTCAAGGACCTGATCCCACACATCGACGCGACGTACCGCACCATCGCCCGCCGGGAGGGCCGGGGCATCGAGGGCTGGTCGGCGGGCGGCTTCGGCACCCTGCGGCTCGCCTTCAAGTACCCCGAGACGTTCGCCTACGCCTCCAGCCTCGCGGGAGTGGCTTTGTAGGTGAGTTTTGACTCCACCGGAGGGCTTGCGGTGGGAGTATCGGGGTGCATCGGCTAGAGCGTGTCTCTTTGGTCGGTTGGTCTGTTGATCGGGTGTGTCCGTCCGATTAGTGATCACTGATGCGATGTGGGACCGGATCGAGCCGCTGATGCCAGCCGATCCGGTCCGTGGTCGGCGGTGGGCCGATCATCGCCGAACCCTGGAAGCCATCGCGTGGAAGTACCGCCACTGCTCGCCCTGGCTGGACCTGCCCGATGAACTCGGCTCGTTCCAGACCGCCCACAAACGGTTGATCAGGTGGGCTGTGAACGGCACCTGGGAACGCGTCCTCGCCGCGGTCCAGGCAGCGGCCGAGGGTGCTGACGACATCGGCTGGACCGTGTCGGTGGACTCCACCGTCTGCCGGGCCCACCAGCACGCCGCCGGCGCCAGGAAAAAGGGGCTCCAGGCCGGGCCGAACCCGACGACCATGCGCTTGGACGCTCCCGCGGCGGCCTGAGCACGAAGGTCCACCTAGCCAGCGACAGCCTTGCACGCCCCCTCGCCCTTTGCGTCACCGCAGGCCAGGCTGGCGACGCCCCGACCTTCGAGACCGTCATGGCAGGCATCCGTGTTCCGCGAAGCGGGCCGGGAAGACCGAGGACCCGACCCGATGCCATCCTGGCGGACCGCGCGTACTCATCCCGCGCGATCCGAAATCACCTCCGCCGACGTGGTAGCCGCGCTGTCATCCCCGAGCCGTCGACCAGATCGGCCACCGTCTGCGGCGAGGCCGCGCCGGCGGTCGCCCACCGGCTTTCGACGCCGAGGCGTATCGGCAACGCAACGCGGTCGAGCGATGTATCAACCGGTTGAAGCAGTGGCGCGGCCTGGCCACGCGAACGGACAAGCTCGCCATCGCCTACCAGGCCGCACTCCACCTCGCCGCCATCCTCATCTGGGCACGCCGATGACCACGGGACAAGAACCTAGACCCGTTCCAGCGGGCGGTGAGGGGGTGGCGGGGGCTCGACCTGGATAGAATCGTCGGGGCGGACGGTCCCTCCACGGCGGACCACAGCCATGACGCCACACTTGAACGTGAACTCGCCGGACAAGGGGTCCATGGCGAAGACCTCACCGAGCAGTCCCTTGCGGAAGTCGTTGATCTTCGAGCATGGGTTGCGCAGTCCAGTCACCTCAAGCACCGCCTGCTCCCCGAGATGGAGCAGGGCGCCGGTGGGCAGGCCCAACAGGTCCGTCCCGCGCGTGGTGATGTTTTCGCCGAGCTGGCCCGCAGAGACCCTGAAGCCCTTGAGCGCGAGTTCGTCGAAGAGTTCCTCGTGCATAAGGTGGACCTGGCGCAGGTTGGGCAGGTTCGGCTCGTAGGTCATGCGGAACTGGTGGCGGATCGTCTCACCTGCGTGAACGTCTCCTTCCACTCCGAGCCCCGTGAGCAACCTGATGGAATCGCGATTGGACTTGCCGAACGAGTACTCCTCGTCACGGCTCACTGCGGTCACCTGACCAGGCATCACGCCCCCCCCACCTGTCGTCGTTCTGCGGCCGGTCGATCATAGAGGCGGTGCAAGCAGCCTTGCGAGGGAGGCGTGCAGTGAGCAGACCTCATCGGGCGGATGGGACATGTCCGGCTCCTGATCGGCACCGTCCCGTCACCGAACGCCAAAGAGACAGCTCCTAGCGCTGGGTGGTTCAAGTGCCCTTTTCGAAGGTCGAGTTGTACGCGGCGATACGCCATGACGCTCGTGTCGAAGGGCTGTCCAGCAGGGCTCTGTCGGCGAAGTACGGGGTGGGGCGGCGGACGGTCGCGATGGCCCTGGAATCGGTGTGGCCGGCACCTCGCAAGCAGAATCCACCCCGGGTCTCACGCCTGGATGCGTTCAAGGCGACGATCGACCAGATCCTGCGCGATGACCTGGACGCGCCGCGCAAGCAGCGGCACACCGTCAAGCGGGTCTTCGACCGGCTGGTCGACGAGCACGACGCCCGGGGCGTGACCTACTCGATGGTCCGCGCTTACGTCTTCAGCGGAAACCTGAGATCCGGATCGAGGAGGGCCGCGGCCCTCCTCAGGCGTTCGTGCCGCAGACCCACCGCCCCGGCGATGAGACGGAGGTCGACTTCGGGGACGTGTGGATCCAGCTGAACGGCGTGTCGACCAAGGTGTTCCTGTTCTCGCTGTGTCTTTCGTTCAGCGGGAAGGCCGTGCACAAGATCTTCGTTTCGTGCGGGCAGGAAGCGTTCCTGGAAGGCCACGTGCACGCACTTCAAGTGCTGGGCGGCGTGCCCCGCGGCAAGGTCCGCTACGACAATCTGCGCGCCGCGGTCAGCCAGGTACTGGGCACACCCGGGGCCGGGTGGAAAGCGATCGGTGGACGGCATTCCGCTCGCACTTCTCCATCGAGAGCTTCTACTGCAATCCGGGCATCGAGGGCGCCCACGAGAAGGGCGGCGTCGAAGGGCAGATCGGCTGGTTCCGCAGGAACCACCTGGTCCCCGTCCCGAAGGTCGCCTCGCTGGCCGAGCTGAACGCGATGGTTGAGCGCCGGGACCAGGAGGACGACGCCCGCCGGATCATGCAGCGGGCGCTGACCATCGGCGAGATGTTCGCCATCGAACGCCCACTTCTGGTCGCGCTGCCCGAGGAGGACTTCGAGACCGGACTGGTCTCCTCACTGAGGGTGAACCGCTACGGCCAGGTCAGCGTGCGCACCAACCACTACTCGGTGCCGGTGCGGCTGATCGGCCGGATGGTGCGGGTCGTGCTGCACGCCTCGGAGCTCGTGGTCTACGACGCGCGCAGGGACGTCGCCCGCCACGAGCGGCTGATCGCCAAGGGCGGCTCCCGCCTGGAGCTGGACCACTACCTGGAGGCACTGGTCCGCAAACCGGGCGCCCTACCCGGCGCGACCGCGCTCGACCAGGCCAGGTCGGCGGGCAAGTTCACCCCGGTCCACGACGCCTGGTGGCAGGCGGCCTGCAAGGCCCACGGCGACGCCGAGGGAACCCGCGCCTTGATCGCGGTCCTGCTGCTGCACTGGCACATGGTCCACGAGCACGTGGTGGCCGGGATCGCGACCGCGCTGCGGGCCGGCGCGCTGACCGCCGACGCGGTCGCCCCGGAGGCCCGCAAGTGGGGCGAGGCCAACCAGGGCACCGAACAGCTCGCCGACCAGGACAGCGCCCCGCGCCGCCGGGCGGACGGCGGAGCGACGGTGACCTCGCTGACCGAACGGCGCCTGGCCGCGCTGCCGCCCGACCCCAGTCCGCTGCCGTCGGTGGCCGCCTGCGACCAGCTGCTGCGATTCCGCCGGCGGCCCGCCGACGGCCAGGCATGACCCAGGAAGAGGCACCGTGACCGCCAAGCGCAACCGCGGACTGACCGAACAGGCCGCCGACACCGCCGTGGACCAGGCATGCCGGATGCTCCGGCTGCCCACCATCCGAAACCAGTACCCCGACCTGGCCGAAGCCGCGGTCCGGGACCAGATGACCTACCGAGGGTTCCTGGCCGAGCTACTGCTGGCCGAATGCGACGACCGGGCCCGCCGGCGCTCGGAGCGCCGGATCAAGGCGGCCGGCTTCCCGCGCGAGAAGTCGATCCGGCAGTTCGACTTCGACGCCAACCCCGCCATCGACCCGGCCACGATCCACACCCTTGCCCAGTGCGACTGGGCCAAGAAGGGCCTGCCGCTGTGCTTGATCGGCGACAGCGGCACCGGCAAGTCCCACCTGCTCATCGCGCTGGGCACCGAGGCCGCGATGCACGGGTACCGGGTGAAATACGTGCTGGCCACCAAGCTCGTCAACGAACTCGTGGAGGCCGCCGACGAGAAGCTGCTGGCCAAGACCATCGCCCGCTACGGCCGCGTCGACCTTCTCTGCATCGACGAGCTGGGATACATGGAGCTCGACCGGCGAGGCGCCGAGCTGCTGTTCCAGGTTCTGACGGAACGGGAGGAGAAGAACAGCGTGGCCATCGCCTCGAACGAATCTTTCGGAGGGTGGACCAAGACGTTCACTGATCCAAGGCTCTGCGCGGCGATCGTGGACCGGTTGACGTTCGGCGGCAACATCATCGAGACCGGCACCGACTCCTACCGTCTGGCCGCCACCCGCGCCCGCGCCGAACAGAAGCCCGCCGCGGTCGCCGCGGGTTGAAGAAGAGGTGGAAGGGGTTTGGTCCCTGTTACGAAGAGACCCAATGGCCAACACCGCATTCACCGACCCTGACCACCTCACCCGCACCCTCCGCCGAGGCCCGCCCACATTCAGTGCCACCCGGGACTCATCGACGGCTGCCTCACCGAAACCGGCCTGACCCTCAACCCCGGCACCCGAAGCCAATCCGCCAAGGTCAGTAGTCATCCACCGCTCTGGCGAGCGGCTTTGCGAAGCGAGTCCCACAGGGTGTCGATGTGGTCGGGCAGCGTCGTCGTCGCGCCGATGGCGACGCGAATGGCGAAGTGACCGTTGACCGATGTGTGCGTGAGGAAGGAATGCCCTTCGGCGTTGACCGCCTCCATTGCTGCCTTGGTAGCGGCGTCGTCGGGGCGCCCTTCCCGGTCGACGAGGTACAGACATACGAGTGCCAGTGATGGCGGGGTGGCCAGGGCGAAGCCCGACTCGCTCTCGATCCGGTCGGCCAAGGAGTTGGCCATAGCGACGTGGCCGCGGATGCTTTCGCGCAGGCCTTCCAGCCCGGCGCCGTGCACCACCGACCAGATCTTCAACGCACGCATACGACGGCCCAAGGGGACCTGCCAGTCGCGGTAATCGATGACTTCGCCCGATTCGGTCGCAGCGTTACGCAGGTACTCCGGTGTGATGGACAGCGCTGTGGGCAGCGCTCGGGCATCCCTCACCCACATGAACGAGGCGTCGAAGGCGGTGTAGAACCACTTGTGTGCGTCGGTGCAGAACGAGTCGACAAGGTTCACGCCGTCCAGGAGCCAGCGGAACTCGGGACACAACGCCGCGACTCCTGCCCACGCGGCGTCGACGTGCACCCACGCCTCGTACGCACGCGCTGCCAGCGCGACGTCTCTCACGGGGTCAATGGCACCCGTGCCGGTTGTTCCCACGGTCGGACAGACCATGACCGGCCTCTTTCCGGCGGCCGCGTCCATGGCCAGCATGTCTGCCAGGGCATCCGCCGACATGGACAGCGTGCCCTGGGTAAAGGGGACGATCCGCAATGCTCGCGCGCCGAGCCCGGCCACACGCACGGCCTTGGCCAGTGACGAGTGGGTCTCGGCAGTGACGTACACCGTCTCGGTGCCGTCCACGCCGTGTTCGCGCCAGTCCGGGTTGCTGCGCTGCAGCGCAGCCAGCAGGGCGGCCAACGATGCCGACGAAGCCGAATCCTGCAGCGAACCGCCTCCGCCTCCGGCGAAAGTGAACTCGCGACCAAGGCCCAGGGCATCCGCCAGGCCGTCGAGCAGGACCTGCTCGATTTCCGTCCCGGCCGGCGATGTCGACCAGAGCATTCCCTGCGCTCCGATCCCGCCCGATGCGATGTCACCGAGGAGCGACAGCAGGGACGCGTTCGCTGGGAAGTAGCCGAAGAAGCCCGGGTGCTGCCAATGGAGCGACGAGGGGACGACCACGTCGTTGAGCAAGGCGATGAGATCATCGCCCAGCGCCTGGGACGGCTGCTCAGGCAGTTCACGAGGAAGCTGCGCCTTCACGGAGCCCGGTGAGACCTTCGGCCGCACGTGCAGGGAAGGGAGCGAGGTGCGGTACTGGGCGACCCAGTCGACCAACTGGTGGCCCTGGCGGCGGAATTCATCTGGCTCAAGATCAGGCATGCTCTGTCCTAAGAGGTGGTGTTGGTCATGACGAGGGCTGAGCGCCCACCTGAGCGCTGGGGATGATCAGGTGCCCGGGGCGAGCTGGCCGCTACCGGATTCAGAGGGCCTCGATGCCGGGTACCGACGGGTGCCGCACCAGAGCCTGGCGTCTACAGTTGTAGATTAATAGCTCCAATGTAATCCCTTATGGGGTCGCTGGGAAGGGGGCGCCATGGGGACCCCTCTCACGGCCACCGGGAATGACAGCTCTTCGCCCTCGCCCCGTGACGCCCCTGCCGCGAGCACGCGGCGTAAGAGGTTCACCAGGTCACAGGGTTGGGTCTGCGGGTCACACGACCCCTCGGACTCATCCGCCGTGAGGCCCGCGAGTGCGACCACAGCCCTCAGCATTCAGGCGTCTACCCGTTGGTAAGGTGTCACCGTGCCCAAGATCGTGGACCACGACGCGCGGCGTGAAGAGATCATCGAAGCCGTATGGCGCCTTGTCGCGCGGCGAGGATTCGCGGCGCTGAACATGCGGGATCTCGCCGCCGAAGCTGGATTCACCAACGGTGCGCTCGCACGATACTTTCCCACCAAAGCAGCCATTCTGCGGGCCGCGCTGGAGCGCGCCAATGCGGCCACCGAGCAGCGTGCCGCCCGCACCATCGCCGGCGCCAACGGCCTGAACGCGTTCCGCAAGTTCTGCGTCGAGATCATGCCCCTGGACGACGAGCGTCTCAATGAGGCCCGCGTGGTCATCGGCTTCTGGAATTACGCGGTAGCCGATCAGGAACTGATCGGCGTCTACGACCAGGCGATATCGCGCTGGCGCGATCAGATGCTCTCGTATCTGCACACTGCGGCTGAAGCGGGAGAGATCAACCCATCCTGCGATCTCGATGCGTTCTTGGACCTTGCGATGGCCACGCTGATGGGACTCCAGATCAACGCGATCTTCGCGGCTCGCCTGACCACACCCTCCCGCCAGTTGCGGATACTCGACGGACTCATCGCGGGGTTGCAGACCGGCACCTCATGATTCGAGCACGCAGGCGCAGACGTACTCACCTGTGGATCAGTTGCATCTGATCCGTCCCTTGTGTCACAACGGGTTCTCAATCGGTCGCAGCGGCGCCCGCCAGGTGGAGTCATTTCTCACCTACAAAATCGGGTCTCCCAGGCACCGGATGGAGTCAGAACTGACCTACAAGTGGCGTCGACCGTCACCTACGAAGCCACGGGAGCGGTCATCGGCTTCGACGACGAGCCGATGAAGCAGTACATCACCAACACCTTCGGCCCCATCGACGACCCGGCCTCGGCGGCGTACTTCAACTCCGTACGCCCCCACCACTACGTCGAGCACAACGCCCGTGCCATCAAGGCCCAGGGCGTCAAGGTCCGTCTCCTCGTCGGCGACGGCGACTGGCTCTACGACAACAACGGCACACGGATCACGGAGAACTTCAGCAAACTGCTGACCGAGTACGGCATTTCGCACACCTACGCCGTCCTCCCCGGCGTCGACCACATGATCACCGAGGCGATCGAGGCCGGCACCCTCGCCTACCCGTCCGGATTCTGGGAGGAGGCCCTGGCGAAGTTCACGTAGCCCTCAGCGGGCGTTCGACTTCGACGCCAACCCCAGCATCGACCCGGCCACCGTCAACACCCTCGCCACCTGCGAATGGGTCAAGAAGGGCGAGCCGCTCTGCCTGATCGGAGACTCCGGCACCGGCAAGTCCCCCCTCCTGATCGCCCTGGGCACCGAGGCGGCGATGCACGGCTTCCGCGTCCGCTACGTGCTGGCCACCAAGCTAGTCAACGAACTGGTCGAGGCCGCCGACGAGAAGCAGTTGACGAAGACGATCGCCCGCTACGGCCGTGTCGATCTTTTATGCATTGATGAACTCGGCTATGGAACTTGACCGCAGGGGTGCTGAGCTGCTGTTTCAGGTTTTGCCGGAGCGTGAGGAAAAGAACAGCGTCGCCATTGCTTCGAACGAGAGTTTCAGTGGCTGGACGAAGACCTTCATCGACCCTCGGCTCTGCGCGGCCATTGTCGACCGCCTGACCTTCAACGGCGCCATCATCCAAACCGGCACCGAGTCCTACCGTCTCGCCCACACCAAAGCCCTGGCCGGGCAGACCGCAGCCGGCTGAACGGCGCCGTATGGCCGACCCCGGAGCCAACGGGGTCGGCAGCACGGCGAGATCAGCCGTCGACTTCCCGCGCCACGCGCTCCAGTCGGCTCCGGTAGTCCTCCCACCACGCGTGATCGCCTGGTGGCATGTTGTCGTTGCCCTTCAAATACCCGACGCTCTCGTCGATGAGCTCTCGCACGATGTCGGCGTGGCCGGTGTGGCGCTGGGTATCGGTGATCACGCGCACCACGATGTGGTGCAGTGTCACCTCTCGGCGTTCCTCCGGCCACCACGGGACGTGACCGATCGCGTCGAGCGGTAGCGTCGCGATTGTGCTGTTGGAGTGCTCCCACGCCTGGTGATACAGCCCAACGATCTCTTCTCGCGACTGGTCTGCGGTGGCCCACATGTCCGAGTTGGGTTCTGAGTCCTCCGTATACCACCAGGTCGGCACGTCCTCGTCGAAGAAGGGCCGCCCGAACGTGTCACCGAGGTACCCCAGCTCCACGCTGGCGATGTGTTTGACCAGCCCCAGCAGGTTCGTGCCCGTGTGAGTCAGCGGGCGGCGGATGTCGTATTCCGAGAGTCCATCGAGCTTCCACAGCAGGGCGTCACGCCCGTCTTGCAGGTAACGGAGAAGGTCCGCTTTCGGGTTCGGTTCGATCATGCCGGGCAGTTTCCCACCCGGCACTGACAGCCGGGAGTGACATCAAAAGTCACTGACATTGATCTTGCCTGCCGCCGCGAAACGACTCCCCAAGTCACCTCGAAATAACTCCCGTCGAAAGTGGCACAGCCACACGGTCGGTCCAGCGTCCGGACCGACTGCCGGATCACGAGCTGGGTGCTGAGGACGACGTGGTCGTCGGCGGCGGGCCGGTCCTCGCCGTGGAGAGCCAGGCGTACGGCGGTGCGGCCGAAGTCCTGGAAGGGGACGCGGACCGTGGTGAGGGCGGGGGTGAGGTCTGCGGCGAAGGGGACGTCGTCGAAGCCGACGAGGGAGATGTCGCCGGGGACGTCGAGGTGGGCCTCGCGGAGAGCTGTGAGGGCGCCGGCGGCGACCATGTCGGTGCTGGCGAAGACGGCGGTGAAGTCGAGGCCCGCCCGGAGGGCGGCGCGGATCCTCTGGTAGCCGGAGATGCGGGTGTAGGGCGCCGGGGACGTCGAGTTCGTCGGCCTGGGGGATGCCGTGGGCGCGCAGCGGGGTAGCCGGTGCACCTGGCAGCCGGGACTCCCACATCATCTGGACGACATCGTTCCGAGGGAGCTCATCTCTCTTGCCGATGACGAGGGAACAGCGTCGCCGTCAACGTTCCGGGCCGCGACTCCGGGTGGGCCGCCGGCCTCGACGCCGAGATCATCGTCAGGACGCCCTTCGTGTCCGGCCGTATCGACTTGGTGCTGTCTGCCTCGAAGTTCTGTCGTATTCGGAACCGTCACAGGTCTTGTCACCGGTGTGGGCGCCGTGCGAGTGTCCGGCCATGGTTACGTAACCATGGCCGGTTTGCGCGGGTCCGAGTGTCTGCATCCGGACCCTGGTTCATCACTGCCTCGGCTCAGGTGACGAACTCGCACGCCGCCCTCTGCGATTCCCGTCACTGGAGACGACATGACCAAGACCCCGACGAGGTCGAAAAGACTGGCCAGTGTGATCATGGCCGGCTTCGGCGCGACACTCATGCTCCTGACCGCCCCCGCCTTCGCCCAGTCGGCCCCCGCGGCATCAGCCGCCTCGCACGCGCCGGCGAAGCCTGGGCCGAAGGGCGGTACCAGTGACTTCCGCGGGGTGAACTGGGCGGACCCGCGGGACAACTACGCCAGTGACGCCGTGGTGCCCAGCGGGCTCTCGGTGACCGACGACTACCGCACCGTGTACCGAACCACGGGTCACATGGTGCGCGGCTTCAAGAAGAACCTGGGCGCCAACACGCTGCGACTGCCGATCAACCCGGCAAGCGTCGGCACCACCTGGTGGAAGTCGTACCGGGCGACGATCGACGCGGCCACGGCCTACGGTGACAAGGTCATCGTCAGCTACTGGGAGGCCGACTCCAGCAAGGACGGCCTGGTCGACGACACGGCCGCCTGGAACAAGATGTGGAACACCGTGGTGCGGGAGTACAAGCACAACCCGCGGGTCTACTTCGAGCCGATGAACGAGCCGCACGGCTACACCCTTGACCAGTGGGTGTCCGTCACCAGCGGCTGGCTGGCCCAGCACAAGGACGTCCCGCGCGGCCGTGTCGTGATCAGCGGCACCGGCTACAACGACAACGTCACCGGTGTCGGCGCGGCACCCGCGCTGCGGGGAACGCTGCTGTCGCTGCACTTCTACGGCTACTGGGCCAGCTACACCCAGCAGGCGGACTGGGTCGCCGACCTCAATGCCCGGATCGGCAAGTACGCCGGCCGGACCGTCATCGACGAGGCCGGTTCCCCGATGACCATCGGGCTGAACTACGGCGCGTGGAACGGCAACGTCTACACCTCGTACCTCGCGGCGGTGGCCAACACCGCCCGCAGCAAGGGGATGGGCCTGGTGTACTGGCCGGGGCTGCGGTTCGGCGACTCCTACTCGATCGAGTCGCTGGACGCCAAGGGCAACCTGGTGGACAACAGCGCCACCGGAGTCGCGCTGCTGCGCTGGGGCTACGGCTTCGGCAAGAAGGCGCCCGTCAACAACCTGCCGGCCGCGCCTCCCGGCGAGGTCCTGCGCGGAGTGGGCTCCACCCGCTGCGTCGACGTACCCGGCTTCAGCACGACCAACGGCACCCAGCTCGACCTCTGGGACTGCAACGCCGGCGGCAACCAGACCTGGAACTGGAACGCGGACAAGCAGCTCACCGTCTACGGCAACAAGTGCATGACGGTGGGAGGCACCGGAGCCACGGCGGGAGATCCCGTGGTCATCTCCGACTGCACCGGCACGACCGCACAACAGTGGAACGTGAACGCGGACCTCTCCGTGACCAGCGTCGCCAACCCGGCGCTCTGCCTGGACGCGGCCGGAGCGGGCACCGGCAACGGCACGTCGGTCGATGTCTGGTACTGCAACGGAGGCAGCAACCAGCAGTGGACCAGGAGCTGACACCGGCACCCGTTCCCGTCGACTGCTGATCCGAACCGCACGTCAGCGCCGCCGCGCTTCGCCTTCCGGCGAGGTCGGCGGCGCTGTGGTGCTCGCGCGGACCACCAGACAGGTCGGAACCAGGGTCTTGTCGATCATGTCGGGCCCGGTGCGGCCGATCTTGCTCAGCAGCTTCTGAAGGCTGAGCCGGCCGACCGCGGCGAAGTCCTGCCGCACGGTGGTCAGCGGCGGCCAGAAGGCATGGGCCTCCTCCACGTCGTCGAACCCCACCACGCTGACGTCGTCGGGAATCCGGCGGCCGAGTTCGTGCAGGGCACGCATGACACCGAGCGCCATGTGGTCGTTCGCGGCGAAGATCGCCGTTACCTCCGGCCTTCGCCCGAGAGTCAACCCGTGCCGGTATCCGGATCGGGTGGTCCAGTCGCCGTACAGCACTGGGGGCGGGACGATGTCGGCAGACTGCAGGGTGCGCCGCCAGGACTCGACCCGATGGGCCGCGGAGTACGAGGTCTGGGGTCCGGCGATGTGCCATACCTGCCGGTGGCCGAGTTCCAGCAGGTGCTCAGTTGCCTGACGGGCACCCTGCGCCTGATCGGTGTCCACCACGGTGTAACCGGGGCCGGTGTCGGAGTCGACCACCACCATCGGAACCCCCGGCGGGAGGCTGAACTCGGCGTCGTCCAGGAGATGCGCCTCGAAGACGAGGATCACTCCGTCGACGGCCGCCTCGCTGAGCCGGTCGTAGGCACCGGAAACCCTGCCCATGGTCGGGTCCGGCACGGGGATGAGGGTGACGGCGTACTTGGCGCGTGCGGCTTCCTCGGCTATGGCGTCGAGTGTGCGCGTATTTCCGAACGTCCTGAGCGTGAACGTGATGACACCGATCGTGTTGAACCGCCCGCTCTTGAGCGCGCGTGCGGCTCCGTTCGGCCGGTAGCCCAGCGCCTGCATCGACTCCACGACCCGCTGCCTGGTCGCCGGGTCGACGTTGCTGTGGCCGTTGGACACGCGCGAAACCGTCTGCGGCGCGACACCGGCGTGACGGGCGACGTCCGCCATCGACGGCCGGGACCGCCTGGACATGGGCTCGTCCCCAATCGCCATGATCCCTTGTTTCCCTTGTTTCTCGGGCCCTGACAACAGCCTAGTACTCCAGCTGTAGATCGTGATCTTCATGTCTGGGATGCGGCTTGCCGCCGGTAGTGACTGGTGCGTGATCGTGCCTGGTGGCGGCGGCGCCAGTCAGACCGGGCAAGCCGGTGGGCCGCGTCGCGAACGGGCCGGACGACGAGTGCGATGAACAGGCGGCAGATCTCGTTGCAGGACAGTGGGATCAGGTCGTCCGGCGTGGGCCGGTGTGCGTGTTCGTCGGCGCGGACGACGGAAAGGAAGGCGTGGGCCAGCATCGCGAGGGTGACCCAGCGGGTCCACGAGGGGTAGCGGCGGACCTGGTGCTCATCCAGCCCGGCCAGTGCCTTCTCCGTTTGGAAGGTCTCCTCCACCCGCCATCTGGAACCTGCGACCTTGACCAGGGTGGCCAGGGATGCCGGCGCGGTGGAGTGGCAGCGGTAGTAGGCGAGTTCACCAGTGCTGCGGTTGCGGCGGATCAGCAGTTGGTGGCGGCCCCGTGCCGGCTCGGCGAGGTCGATGACGGCTCAGTCGTAGAACCGCTGTCCCTTCGCCCCGCGTCCGGCCGACAGCTTCTGTCAGGCCCGCTTCGGCACCTTCTTCACCAGGGCGTCGGCGCGGAACTTGCCTGTGCCGGTGGGAACTTCGGTCGTGCAGGCCACCGCGAGGACATAACCGATGCCGCGTTCCTCCAGAGCCGTACGGAGTCTTGGGTTTCCGCCGTAGACCTCGCCCCCGGTGACCCAACCGACGTGGTGTCCGGCGTCCAGGAACCGTTCGATCATCGTGCGGGCCAGGTCCGGCTTGGTCGCGAAGACGGTGTCCTCGCCGAGCCCTGCTGCTCGGTCTCGGTCCAGGGTGCACGTCCAGGAGCGCGGGATGTACAGCTCCCGGTCCACCGCCGCGTGCCCGCGCTCGCCGGCGTAGACGAGGTAGACCGCGACCTGGGAGTTCTCGATCCGTCCAGCCGTTCCGGTGTACTGGCGCTGGACCCCGACCGTGTGGGTGCCCTTCTTCACATCGCCGGTCTCGTCGACGACCAGCACCGCTGCCTCGTCGTGGAGGTGCTCGACGACGTATTCGCGCACGTCATCACGGACGCTATCGGCATCCCACACGGCCCGGCACAGCAGATGCTGCATGCCGTGCGGGTTGGCCTCTCCGGCCCACTCCGCGATCGTCCAGCAGTTCTTCCTCGGCAGGTCCGACAGCAGTCCCAGCACCAACCGCCCGGCTCGCAGGCGGGGTTCGACCCGGGCGAACCGGGCAGCGATCCGGCCCATGGCAACCTCGAACGCCTCCCGCCAACGGACGGGATCTGTGCTGTGACCTGCGGCCACCGTCTCATCGTTACTCCACACAAGTCGCGATGATCAACGGTGGCCGCACCCGTCTCCGCACCGGCCCCGACCAGCAAGATCACGATCGACAGCTGGCACTAGGCGGTTTCGAGGAGTCGCTTCCGCAGCAGGGCGGCGCCGGATTCGGCGAGCCAGTCCGCGAGCGTACGCAGTCCGGGGTGGATGATGCGCAGCGCCTCGATGTCGGCGTGCCAGCGTGATCCAGCTGCCCAGCGCTCCCGGACCTGGGCAATCTCGGGGGCTGCAGGCCCCGTATACGCCGAGTCCATGCGCGTGGCTCAGGAGACGCTCGACGCCGAGCTCAGCGGTCGGCCCCACGGACGCAGCAGCGCGCCCGTCAAGACAACCGGCCGACTCATGATGTCGAGATTCGGATAGGCCAGACCGGGGTCCAGCCAAGGTAAAGCCAAACGCCGCAACGGGGATGTCGGAGAGGGACCGTTCCCGGGACACGCCACAGGGGCGCCTGATCTTCATCCAGGGCACGTTGCTACCCCTCCGAGGGGCAATGAGGTCCACGGCGGGTCGTGCGGAGCAGCACGCCTCCCGCACCGGGCAAAGGCCCGAGGCTCTCGGGGAGGCGTGCGTACTCCTCGGGGTGGGGCTCAGCCCACCGCGTTCGCCCGCTCGGCCGCGCTCAGCGACGAGAGGGGTTCGGCGGCAGACTTGGCGTGGACCGGGTTTGCTTGGGTGGCCGCAACCGGGTCCGCGTGGGTGGCGGCAACCGGGTCCGCCTGAGTGGCCGGGACCGGGACCGGGTTCGCGTGAGTGGCCGGGGTCGCGGCGCTGGCGACGCTGACCATCCCCGCGGCGGCCAGAACGGTTCCGGCGGCCACGCTGAACATAGCGCGGCGGTTATGCGAGAACTTGCGGTGCTTCGACAACGGTGTGCCTCTTCCTCGGATCGCCGGACTCCCACCTGTGCGTGGAGCCCTTTCGGGAGAGAGGTACGGAGTCGGGCGGTGGTCAGGTTGCACGGTGCGGCGGGAAAATTCTCCTGCCCGCACCGTGCAACCCCAGAGGGCCACCCCCCGTATGTATGACAGATGGAGTGGTGTGCAAGGGAGAGGCCGGCAAAGAGTGAGGGACACGGCCCGGGAACGAGAGTTCCGGGAATTTGCCGAGGCGCGGCAGGCGCAGCTCCGACGCAGCGCCTACCTGCTCTGCGGTGACTGGCACCAGGCACAGGACCTGACCCAGACGACTTTGATGAAGTTGTACGCGGCCTGGGGACGGGTCAGCCGGGACGGCAATGCGGATGCCTACGCTCGCACCATCCTCACCCGCACTTTCATCGACCAGTGGCGCAAGAGAGGCTGGCGTGAGGAGCCGGTGAGCGAGCCACCCGATCTTCCCTCGGGCGTGTCCGGCGCACCGGAGTTGCGATTGATGATGCAAGAAGCCCTGATGGAGCTGGCGCCCCGCTACCGGGCCGTGTTGGTCCTGCGATTCTGGGAGGACTGGTCCGTTGAGCAGACCGCGCACGCACTGCGGGTGAGTCCGGGAACGGTAAAGAGCCAGAGCGCCCGCGGGCTCGCCCGGCTGCGCGAGATCGTCGAAGGCTTTGACAGTGAAGGGACCAGGAGGTGAAACCGGCCATGAATGAGCACGAGAACGACGCTCTGCACGCCGCCTTCCAGGCAGTCCTCAGCGCCGAGCCGGAGCCTGAGCTACCCAGCGTTATCGACGCGGCTGTCGTCGGCGGCTTCCGGATCCGCCGCCGACGAGTTGCGCTCGCCACAGCCGGCGCACTGATCGTCGTGGCCTCCATGGCCGCCGTGGCCGTCAACCTGTCCTGGCTTGGCGGCGAACGGGCTCCGGTGCCCCTGGCCCCCGCCAGCACCGCCCACCCGACGCCGCACACACCCGAACCCGCTCGCACGGCAGCAGAGCCCCTTCCCTCCGGAGACTGACAGTCGCCGGGGCCGCCCCGGCATCAGGCTGTGGAGTCCAGGTAGATCCACACTGCCTCCGAGTTCCACTTCCGCACGCGACGGGGACCTGGACCAGTGGACCGCCACACCCTCAAGATCATCTCCGTTGCGGCTTCTGGCCTCACCTTGGCTGGACCCCGGGCCGGTGGTCAACGAGGGCTTCCAGCCTGCTTCGGCAGTTCGCCAGTCGGCCTGACACAGGGGTGAAGCTCCTGGTAAATGGGTTTTCGACCAAGAATTCAGTCTCTACCAGAGGCTTCATACGCTCGTTTACCCGTCCGGGCTGGACGTGTCCAGTTTCTGCCCTCCGGTTCCTCTCCGCCCGCCTGCGGGAACACCACCGTGGTCTCGGCACCCGATGGCGGCGCCTGAGCGCAGGTCGGCAGGCCCTGCTCGCACTCGCCCATCTCCGCAACGGTCATCCGTATGTCCGGCTCGCGGCCGGGTTCGGCGTCGGCACCACCACTGCCTACCGCTACGTCACCGAGGCGGTTGAGATCCTGGCCGCCCTCGCCCCGACGCTCGCCGAGGTGGTTCGGGCGGCGTCGATGAAGGCGTTCGTCCTGCTGGACGGGACACTGCTGCCGATCGACTGGGGGCACCTCCCGGCCGAAGGCTGGGGGAGATCGCCGCCGACCGACCCTTCTATTCGGGCAAGCACAAGAAACACGGGATGAACGTGCAGGTGATCGCCGATCCTTCCGGCCGTCTGCTGTGGGCCTCGTCGGCTCTGCCCGGCGCCGTCCACGATATTCGTGCAGCCCGCGAGCACGGCATCGTCGACGCTCTCGCCGAAGCCGGCGTCAACTGCTGGGCCGACAGAGAGGGCCCCGGCAGAGCCTGCCGATCAGTCCTGCGACGCGGCGTCCTCGACGGCCAGCGCGAGACCCTGCGCGAGAGCAAGGACGTTCTCGCGGTAGAAGCCGAGCTGGACATGGAAGGCCTCGTCCGAAGCGAACATGCTGTACGTGGACAGCAGCACCGAGTGCAGGACGTGCAGGTCCTCGGCCGAGAGGACCACCCTTTCCGTACCCTTCAGCGTGGCACTGAGCTGTTCGAGGCGCTCCTTGCCACACCCCGCTCGGACGGTGAGGACGGGTTCGCCCTCCCGCCGGTGGGCGAGCCACGGCAGTACCTCGGCGAGGAGGTCGCGCTGCGCTCCGACGAACCGGACGGAGAAACCCGCTCCGTCCCGCCGCACGAACGGCCTGGCCCTCACGATGTGCACTTCAGCACGTACCGCCCGCTCTGCACGCCGTTGTCGAACTGCACGACCGTGTACTGGAAGGCATGGACGTTGTACAACGTCTTCACGTCAAGGCTCTGGGACTCGATGTCCACGCGCAGCCGGGCACCCGCCTTGAGAGCCCAGCGCTCCAAAAGCTGTCGTGACCGCTGTGCCGCTGGGCCGGGGTTCCGTGAACCGCCCGGTCGGCCTCGCGATCACGGGCTACGATGACTCGAATGCCCGGTCTCCTGCCGAGTGGTCCGACCGGCATCGGGGGAGTGTCTGATGCTCGTTCGCACGTCGACGATCGAATCCGTGCCGCAGGACGAGGTGACGGTATCGACGTATCGCTTCGCCGAACTCGGTCCCATCCATATCGGTGAGGTCGATTTCAGCGGCGAGTTGAGGCTGGAGACCGAGGACATCGGTACGGGTTTCTACGTGCACGTGCCCATCGCGGGGCGTTTCGCGTCACGTCACCGGGGTGTGGACCTGACCGTGAGCCGCCTGGGCTCGGCTCTGTACCGACCGGGTGGCGGCGCCGTTTCCGCCCGTTGGCCTGCCGGGTACCGCGGGCTGTGCGTCCGCATCGACATGCCCGCGGTGGAGACCATGCTGGCCCGGCTGGTCGGCGACCGTACCTCCCGCCGTGTCAGCTTCGACCCGGTGATGAACTACGCCGACGGCTTCGGACGCAACTGGGCCGAACTGCTGGTGTCCGTCAACCGGCAGATCGCGGCTCCGGGCAGTCTGCTGTCGCAGCCGCTGGTGGCCGGGCCCCTGGCGGACAGCATCGTGAACGGATTCCTCCTGGCGGCGACGCACTCCCACCCCGAGGTGCTCGGTGGGCCCGTCACCCGTGCACGGCCCTTGTCGGTCCGCACGGCCATCGACATCATCGAGTCGGACCCGCAGGCGCCGCTGACGCTCTCGCTCCTCGCGGACCGTTGCGGGGTCGGTCCGCGAGCTCTGCAGAAGGCATTCCAGGCGCATCTGGAGATGTCACCGATGGAGTACGTGCGTGACGTCCGGCTGCGTCGGGCGCACGAGGAGCTCCGTGTGGCCGACCCGGCCACGGATTCGGTCGCCGCCGTCGCGCGCCGCTGGGGTTTCGCTCATCTGGGGAGATTCGCCGCCGCGCACGAAGCGAAATTCGGTCAGAAGCCGCTGCATACGCTCCGCGGATAATCCGATTCGCGTCCTGGACATTTTCTTTGCCGACGCACGTCAGGTTGCTAGATTCCGGATCGCCAAGTCCCTCCGGCAACCCCTGGGAATGCAGACATGAGTAACGAACCGCTCGCCGACGTGCGTGACATGTACATGGCCCACGCGATGTTCCGTCGCGAGTTCGGACTCGCCCCGGAACTCATCCGCGGTGTAGCCGACAACGATGTCACCCGCGCCGCCGTCATCGCCGATCACCTGCAGATCGTCGACAACGGCCTCCATCACCACCACAGCGCCGAGGACAAACACCTGTGGCCGCGGCTGCTGGAGCGGAACGCGGCGAATGCCGAGTCCATCGCGCAGCTGATGGAGGAACAGCACGCACACATCGACAGGGTCCTGGACGAGGTGCGCGCCGGGCTGGCGCACTGGCGCGGCACCGCTGACCCCGCGCAGCGCGAAAGCCTCGCCGTGTCGATGGCCCAGCTCTCGGACCTTCTCGAAGAGCACCTCGCGGCGGAGGAGGACCACGCCGTACCGCTTCTCGCCCAGTACATCACCGCTGCCGAGTGGGGACAGATGCTGGCCGACGGCGCGGGGGACGTCGCGCCGGAACAGGCCCCGCTGATCTTCGGCATGATGGCCTACGAGGCGGACCCGGACACCGTCCGCGACATCGTCGCCCAGCTGCCGCCCGAGGTCAGCGGCATCATCGGCAGTCTGGCCACGGAGGCCTACGCTGCCCACGCGGAGCAGGTCTACGGCACTGCCACGCCGGAGCGCGTCGGTGCGCGTGGCGGGGTGAGCCGATGACCACCGGAAAAGTGAGGTTCGGCGCCCTGCTGGAGCCGAGCCCGGACCACCCGCAGGATGTCGTGGAACTGGCCGAACTGATGGAACAGCTCGACTACGACGTCGTCACGCTGTCCGATCACCCGTACTGGCCCGAACGGCTCGACACCCTCGCGCTGTTGACCGCCATGGCCGTCAGGACCGAGCGCATCACGGTTATGTCCAACCTGCTGAACCTTCCGCTGCGTCCGCCTCCGGTGCTTGCCCGCACCGCCGCGACCATCGACATCCTCAGCGGCGGCCGATTCGAACTCGGTCTCGGCACCGGCGCCCAGCAGATGTGGGGGTCCATCGCCGCGGAGGGCGGGCCGGCACGCACCGCCGGGGAGTCCATCGAGGCGCTGGAGGAGGCCACCCAGCTCATCCGCGCGTTGTGGACGTCCAAGACGGATGTCGCCTTCGACGGCAAGCACTACCGGCTGGACAATGCGAAGCCGGGGCCCGAGCCGCGGCACGAGATCGGCATCTGGTTCGGCGCCTACCAGCCGCGGATGCTGCGGGTGGTCGGGACGATTGCCGACGGCTGGATCCCGAGTTCCCCGTTCCTCCCGCCGGGCGCGCTGCCGGACGCCAACCGGATCATCGACGAGGCGGCGCTCGCCGCGGGCCGCTCGCCGCGGGACATCGGCCGCGGTTACAACATCGAGGGCACCTTCGGCACCGGTTCCGGCTTCCTCGAAGGCCCCGCAACGGTGTGGGCCGAGCAGCTTGCCGAACTGGTCCTGAACAAGCAGGCGGACACGTTCTTCCTCTACCGTGCGGCCTCGGCCGACTTCCTCCGCCAGTTCGCGGCAGAGGTCGCGCCCGCGGTCCGCGAACTCGTCGCCGTCGCCTGATCGCTCTGTATGTGGAGCGCAGGCCGGGCAGTCGCGCAGCCTGCGTTTCAGGTTCCTCATCGTTTCGAATCCCGGCCAACTGGCCGGCGTCTTCAGCGTGTTGCTGAAGGAGAGGGCCGACAACCTCCTGCCGCCACTGCCCCATGACCGAGTCCAGCCGGGGCAGGATCGCGGTGCAGCCGGTCACTGGGCGGAGATCTTGTGGACGGTGGTGTCGTCGGATTCAGCCGACGCCCGTCCGCAGACAGCACTTCCAGTGTGCCCCCGAGTGGGGGGAGGCAACTCGGGGGCACGGTGCGGGGCGGGATCGACCGACCGCGATGCTCCTCTCAGGCGTGGGCAGCCTCCTGCATCGGTGTCGCCCAGTCGTCTTCGCTCTGCTCCGCCGATGGAGTCCCACAGACGCCGTTGGACGCGGGAGAGGGCTTGGAGGCCTCCGGTGGGGGCGAGTGCCCACGCTGGGTGGGTGGGCGGCGGCATCCTCCGCCTGCTCGCAGGTGTGGCCGTGTGCGATCAGCCACAGCATCCACGGCGCGGAGCCGATCCAGGCGCCACCGCGACCTGCCCACTCACCCCGGACGAAGCAGCGAATCGAACATCAGGTCTCATACCGCCCTCTGACGCTCTGGCCTGCAAAGTCGCCAAGGCCGCCGTCGGCGCCCACCAGGCCACCCTCCGTGAATATCGTGACCGGCCGAGCGACAGTGGCGAGGACTGACAACACCGCGGCTCGATGAGCGACCCGCCCGGAGGGCCCAGTCCGAGCGAGGCCGTCAACTGTGCCGGTGACGGATCCGCTGGGGGGTACTGAGCGTGACTCGTTGGCGGGCGAGCGGCGGCGTACCGTCAATCGCATGAGTGATGGCAAGCAGGTCAGCCCCGGGGTGCGGGAAGAGATCCGCGCGTTCCTGGCGACCCGCCGCGCACGGTTGACCCCCGAGCAGGCGGGTCTCACGGTGTTCGGCGGCGATCGGCGGGTCAAGGGTCTGCGCCGCGAGGAAGTCGCGGCACTGGCCGGCATCAGTGTCGAGTACTACATACGCCTTGAGCGCGGCGACGCCACCGGTGTCTCCGAATCGGTCCTCGACGGCATCCATCACGCGTTGCAGCTGACCGATGCCGAGCGGGCGCACCTGAGTGACCTGCTCGACGCGAGGCGCTCCCGTCGACCCGCGCCGCCCACCGCACGGCCGCGGCTGCGGCCGCCGGTTCAGCGCATCCTCGACTCGATGACCACCACCGCGGCGCTCGTGTTCACCGGCTGCCTCGACATCATCGGCGCCAACGCGCTCGGCCGAGCGCTCTACCAACCGATGTACGCCGCCCCGGGTCGGCCGGTCAACACCGCCCGCTTCGCGTTCCTCGACCCGGCGGCCCGTACCTTTTGGCGCGACTGGGACAGAATCGCCGATGACTCTGCCGAACTGCTGCGCGCCGAAGCCGGCCGGACGCCTCACGACCCGAAGCTCACGACCCTGATCGGAGAGCTGTCGACGCGTAGCGAAGACTTCCGGGTCCGCTGGGCTCGCCATGACGTGCGCTCGTACGCCACTGGCGTCAAACGCGTCCACTATCCGGTCGTCGGCGACTTCGATCTCGCATACGAATCGACCCGGCTGGCCGACCCCGGTCAGATACTGATCATGTACACCCCCGAGCCGGACACCCCGTCGGAGGACGCGCTGCGGATGCTCGCCAGTTGGGCGGCGTCGAAGCCGGGCGCGGATCACCCACACCCGGCGGGCGACCCGCACGCCACCGGGCCCGAACCCGGATAACCGTCCAGCCAGAGCAACTGTTCGTCCGCGGCCCGTCTTCGGACGGCTACTCGACGTACCCGAAAACAGCCGACCGCCTCTCCGGGCGGACGACCCGACCGCAGCGTCTCCCGCTCGGACATCTCGCGGACTTCGCACGCGGCGGGTGCACCGCGACTCCCACCATCCGCGCCGTTCCAGCCTGCCCGCACACACCGAGGCCGCGTCACCCGACCGGCAGTTCCGAAGCATTCCGGACTCTTTCCCAGCCGCCGCTCCGTACAAGGAGATTCCCATGAGCACCGTCCAGAACCAGACCCCCTTCGACCGGCCGATGTTCTTCGTCGGCGGCGATTGGATCGGCCCCAGCACCGATGAGCGTCATGTGGCCTTGGAGGCCGCCACCGAGGAACCCATCGGCATCGCCGCGATGGCCGGCCCCGCCGACATCGACGCCGCCGTCGCCGCCGCCCGCGCCGCCCTCGACAGCGGGCCCTGGGGCCGCAGCACCGCGGCTGAGCGGGCCGAGGCCATGCGCCGTTTCGCCGACGCATGGGACAAGCGAGCAGACCTCGCGACCACGCTCGTGAGCCGGGAGAACGGCATGCCCATCGGCCTGTCACGGCAGACCAACGGGCTCGGCCCTTCCGGGCATCTACGGCGCAACGCCGACCTCATCGAGAACTTTCCCCTGGAGGCGCCCCGCCCCAGCATGCGGGGGGCCACCATCGTCCGCCGTGAACCTGTCGGTGTCGTCGCGGCGATCACCCCCTGGAACTTCCCGCTCGGACTGGCGCTGAGCAAGCTCGCCCCGGCCCTCGCGGCCGGCTGCACCGTGGTGCTCAAGCCGTCGCCGGAAACCGCGCTCGACAGCTATCTGCTGGCGGACGCCGCCATCGAGGCCGGCCTGCCCGCGGGTGTGCTCAACATCGTGCTCGCCGACCGGGAGGCCGGCGCCTACCTTGTGAGCCATCCCGGCGTCGACAAGGTCGCCTTCACCGGCTCCACCGCGGCCGGTCGAGCGATCGGCGCCGAGTGCGGGCGCCTGATCCGCCGCTGCACCCTCGAACTCGGCGGCAAGTCCGCCTCGATCGTGCTCGACGACGCCGACCTCGACACGTTCGTCGCCGGTCTGGACGGCGCCTCCTTCATGAACAACGGCCAGACCTGCACCCTCCAGTCCCGGATCCTCGCACCGCGCTCGCGCTACGACGAGATCGTCGAGGCCGTGGCCGACTTCGCCTCCGGCCTCGTCGTCGGCGACCCGCTCGACCCGGCGACGACCTGCGGCCCGATGGCCAGCAAAGCGCACCAGGAGCGGGTGCTCAGTTACATCGAGGCGGCCCGCGCTTCGTCGGCCCGGCTCATCACTGGCGGTGGGCGTCCTGCGGGCCACAACCGCGGCTGGTTCGTCGAACCGACGGTCTTCGCCGACGTGGACAACTCCGACAGGCTCGCCCGCGAGGAGGTGTTCGGACCGGTCCTCGCCATCATCGCGTACGACGACGAGGCCGACGCCGTACGGATCGCCAACGACTCCGACTACGGGCTGGCCGGGTCCGTCTGGACCCAGGACGAGGCACGCGGCATCGACGTGGCCCGGCGGATGCGCACGGGCACGATCGGCGTCAACTACTACGCGATCGACTTCAACTCCCCGTTCGGCGGCCTGAAGGCGAGCGGCATCGGCCGCGAGTACGGTCCCGAGGGGCTCAGTAGCTACCTGGACCACAAGTCCATCTACACCAGCGCCGACCATCTGCCCGCCTGACACCGCCCCTTGTGGCGGCCGCCATCCGACCCGAGGTCGGCGACCGCCACATAGCCGGGTTCAACGGTGATCGGGCGACAGCGGCCTGATGCGCACAAGGGAGCGGGCAAGAACGCCCGGTTCGGCGACACCGGCGTTGGCCGCACGCTTATAGCGGCGGCGGCTTCAGGAGAGACGTTGTGCTGCACCACGCAGGCATGGGCGCGGCCCGACGCGACGACTCCGGAGGGTGCGGCGGACCTGGTCAGTTCTGCACGTAGACAGACTGATTCAGATAGCGCTCCTGTTCCAGATTGTCGAGCATGAAGTCGGCGAGATCGGCTCGGGAGATCCTGCCGAGGATGGATCGGCCTCGGTAATCCCCTTGCCGGTAGGCGCCGGTGGCGGGGCCGAAGGTGAGGGTGGGCGGCTGGACGATCGTGTACGTGAGACCGGAAGCGCGAACCAGCGCATCCTGCCGTTCCTTCGCCGAAAAGCCGGAACGGGCGAGGAGGCGGACTGCGCCCACCACGCCTCGCATCGCAGGGGTGAGTCGGCGTCGGCTGATCACGCTGGTACCGAATCCGGTGAGCACCTCAACGCGTTGTACGCCGGTGTTGCGCATCGCGGCGAGTATGGCGCGGGTACCTGTGTCGCAGACGGCGTCGCCGAGGCTGATGATCACCGCTTGAGCTCCGGCGAGGGCCTTCTCCAGGGCCGGCACGCAGTCGAGTTCGGCGATCGCGACCGTCAGATTCGAATGAGAGAGCGTGATGTGGGAGGCGTCGCGGGTGACGGCGATGACCTCGTGCCCCCTCCGCAGTGCTTCGGGAATGAGCACGGAGCCGACACTGCCGCTGGCGCCGAAGACGGTCATTCTCATGGCGGTGCCTTTTCCAGGTCCGTGATGCAGGTGTGACACTGCCGAGATGCCGACCGACGACCGGGACGATCCCGGCAGTGTCCATGGGTGCCGGCCGGGATCATCGGTCGCGCCGGTACGGCTCGCTGTGTCAGGAGGCGGAGGGCAGGCTGGTGATGCCGAGCTGCAGGAGCATGGCGAGGATGTCCTCGACGAAGGTCGCCTCGGCGATCTTGCCGTCGTGGATGCGATAGATCCCCACGCCGTTCCACTTGGCAGGCTTGTTAGTGGCGGGCATGCCCATGAACGGGCCCGTGTTGACGCCGCTGTTGGTGAACAGCGCGACGACGGTGTCGCCGTCGGTCAGGTACCGCTGCGGCTCCAGGTGCATGCCGGTGAACGCGCCGGCGGCGTTGGCCTCGGCGAACTTCCTGAAGTCCGCCAGGCCGTGATACTCGCCGAGACTGCCCCCGCGCCAGACCATGTCCTCGGTCCAGTACCGCTCCAGGCCGGAGAGATCGCCCCCGTTGAGGACGGTGTCGATGAATCCCCGAACGACGGCGATGTTGTCCTGCGCGCTCATGGTGGTGCTCCTGTGGTCGGTGGATCAGGCGGAGAGACGGGCGTTGAACCAGGAGGAGATGCCCTCGACGACAGCGTGGCCGGTCTTGGGGACCACGTTGTTGAAGCCGTGAACGCCATCGGGCCATACATCGAGGTCGGCGCGGTTGCCGGCGACCTGCTTCGCGAAGAGCGGGGAGAGGGAAGGGGCGCGCAACTGTTCGTCGTCATGGCCGGGGAAGGCGTTGGCAAAGAAGCCGCGGACCCGGTGGCCGGGGAGGACGAGGGCGGTGTGGTCGGCGAAACGCCGGCTGGTGCTGCGGCCTCGATGGCGTATCAGGGCCGGAAAGCGACTCCGGTCAGCCGTTCGCTCTCCGCCCACAGGCGTGCGCCCTGCTGCGGATCGTCCGCGCCGCGGGGGAGCTTGACCGGCTTCGGTGTGCCGGAGGTCTGATCGCGTCCCGAAGGGCCGATGAACTGCCCGCTCACCACGTCGGAGGTGCTGGCGGCGTACAGCGACGGCCACGCGGCGCCCTCGGACGAACCCATGAGCAAGCGCTCGGCAATCGGGGTGAACACCCTGGCCAGGGTGCCGTTGCCGTGCTGCTGAAGGTTGGTCATCGCGGCCCCCGGGTGGACCACCAGCGCCTTGAGCGGCGTGCCGGCGGTGCGCCGGGCGAGTTCGAGGGTGTAGACGATGTTGGCGCGCTTGGATTTGGCGTAGGCACCCATGCCCCGGTAGCTCTTCTCGCTCATCAGGTCCTCGAGCCGCCCCATGGGCCAGCGCGCGGCGATCGCACTGACCGTGACCACCCGAGGGGCTGGGGAGCGGAGAACGGCGGGCCACAGCTGCGCGTCGAACGCGAAGTGGCCGAGATGGTTGGTACCGAAGGTCATCTCGAACCCGTCGCGCGTACTCTGACGGGTCGGCAGGTTCATCACCCCGGCGTTGTTGAACAGCAGGTCGATCGTCTCGGTCTCGGCGATGCGAGAGGCCGCCTCGCGGATCGAGGCGAGGTCCGACAGGTCGACCACCAGCGTGCCGGTCTCGGCCTTCGGCGCCACGGCGAGCACCTGCTGCACCGCTTTGTCGAGGTTGGCCTCACTGCGTCCAGCAAGGATGATCCGCGCGCCACGCGCAGCGAGCACACGTGCGGTCTCCAGCCCGATGCCGCTGTTGCCGCCTGTGACGAGGGCCGTGCGTCCAGCCTGGTCCGTGATTGCATCCGGGGTCCAGTGACTCATCGTGATCATGCTCCCTTACTGAACGATTTTTCAATAGTCATCGTGCGGGTGGAGCGAAGCTTTGTCAAATGAACGTTCATTAATTAAAGTGGGCGGATGCGCACCCGGGATCCCGAAGCCAAGAAGCAGTTGCTCTTCGAAGCCGCGTTGGCGGAGTTCGCCGAGTTCGGCCGGGCGGGAGCGCGGATCGACCGGATGGCCAGACGTGCGGGTATCAGTCCGGGGCTGGTCTACTCGTTCTACGAGGGCAAGGCCGAACTGTTCGACGCGGTCTTCGACCGGATAGTCGACCTGATCGTCGCGTCCGTGCCGATCGACGCAGATCGCCTGCCCGAGTATGCGGGCCACCTGCACGACGCAGGCGCGTCACACCCCGACGTCATGCGGTTTCTCAAGTGGTACGACCTCGAACGCGGCGACTCCTCGCAGCGCACCGCCGTGGCCGCCTCCATGTCCGAGAAAGTCGCGGCGATCACCGAGGCTCAGCGGCGCGGGACGGTGACGACGGCGCGGCCCGCGGCGCACATTCTGGCCCTGGTGCTGACCTTGGCAAACATGTGGCACTTGCCCGGAGAGGACGTGGCGGGCCTGGTGCCCGAACCTGAACGGCGCGCCTTGGTGGCCTCAGCGGTCGCGGCGTTGGTCACGCCCTGATGTGCGACCCGCGCTTTCCATCGGCCGCCAGGTCGGTCGCGCTCGTCCGCGCCTTCCGAGGCGGTGGCCTCGATGACGGTGCGGCCGAACCGGCGGACCCGAGAGGGCGGTATGAGACCTTATATCCGGTTCGCTGCTTCGTCCGGGGCGAGTGGGCGGTCGCGGCGGTGCGGGCACCCCGGCCGCCGCCTGCACGCTCTGCGTGTCGAGCACCACCATGCTCGGGTCCGCCTTCCGGCGCGCCATCTCCCGCGCCTGGCGGCGCAGCAGGTCATGGATGGTGTAGTCGGTGCCGTCGTCGCGCCAGGCGCACGCGGTCCGCGCGCGACCTCGGCGCCATCACCTCAGTTGTGGTCGTGGAGGCCGACGTTGCCGTATGGGGATGGTGCCGATGTCCGTGCAGCCGAGCGCCTGCGGCTTCCCCAGCCCCATCGGCCCTGGTTCACTCTGTGAAACGGCGGTGCGCGGTCGCCGCCGATGGCCCGAACGACACGGACAGCAACTGCTGCCAGGTGCAGTCGTCGTGGCCACAAACGCGGTCGCAGCCAGCACTTCCCGATCAGCGTGCCGGCGCCGTCCGCTGCGCGATCGACCAGAGTCGGTCTTGTCGAAGGCCGCGTTCTGACGCCCATCGACGTCGACCGGCCCCGCAGACTCGCCGCCGTGCGGGAGGCGCGGTTTCTGGCTTGGGCCGACACCGCTCGGTAGCAGACGGCGACGAAGGTGCATTTGTCGAAATCGGACAAGCATCCGCGTGTGCCCGTCTGGCCTCGTCGGCAGCCACGCTTGCAGCCATGTGGTGCCTTGCTGGCCACTTCCGGCAGTTCCACCGGCGGACAGCCGGTGGACAGACGCCTTTGGACCGCGCGTCACGGGGTAGCGCCGACCAACCAGTCGCACGTGCTCTGATCAGGAAAAACATCACTGGACAGCACGACAAGGAACTAGGCAACACGAACGCTCATGGTCTTGTAATGCGTAGGTGTCGTTACCTCGCGTAGGTGCGGGGTCCCTCCACGGGACGGATGGGCTGATGGCCGAGGAAGCGCTCTCCGCACCCGCGGGGATGGTTCCAAGAACCGGGCGGGGCGCCTGCTCAAGGAAGTGCTCTCCCTGGCCGGATGCGCCCTCTCTCAGCCTCGGAACGGGTCCCAGCCCATGGACATCCCAGGACCTTTTCAGGAGCTTTCACGCCTGTCTCAGGGAGCGTCCAGGGATTTTCCGCCGCGTAAGCGGGGAAGGCCCTGACAGCGCTGAAAGACATGAACGCGCTGGTCATGGCCTACTTTTTCGGCACTCGATGATGTTCACCGCAAGCCCGCCCCGAGCCGTCTCCTTGTACTTCACGTTCATGGTGGTCCCGGATGCGATCAGTTCCTTGACCTGCGGATTCGGGGTCAGTTTCTTGATCCATCCGGTCAGCAGGGACTTCTCAGGGACAATCTGCGGTTGGCCCTGTCCCAGCCGCGAATCCATGGCGGCCAGGCCGCGTCGGCCGGCACCGGGCATGAAGTGAGCGTAGTGGTCGAGAGTGATCTTCGGTGAGGAGTGTCCGAGCCACACGGACAGGCTCACCACCGACTCGCCAGCCTCCAACTGCACACTGGCATAGGTGTGCCGCAGGACATGGAACATGTCCTCGCGCGGCGCCACGTAGTTCGGGCTCCGCCGGATCCGGCCGCCGTAGCGATGGACCTTCTCGCCCACCGCCTGGATGAGACCTGCCCCTGCCAGTGCGGGCTTCCAGCTCTTGTCGTTCCACGTCCGGTAGTAGATCCGGTTGCCGTGCAAGGTCGTGAGCACCAACTGCACGGTGATCGGCTTGCGTTGCTTTGTCTCCAGGGCGTTGGCCGGGGGCTCCGGGTTCCGCCACGGCAACGTGCAGGGGGTGGATGGGAAACGTCGGAAGTGGTCGTGTGCTCGGGCGGCGAGGTTGGGAGGCAGCGGTACCGTGCGCGTCTTGCCGCCCTTGGGGAGGCAGGAGTACGGCCGTCCCTTGATGTCCCACCTGAGCTGACGCCGGATGTGTACGACGCCCGCTTCGAAGTCGAAGTCGTCTTCGGCTAGGCCGAAGGCCTCTCCCTGGCGCAGGCCGAGCCCAAGCCCGAGGTCGACTGCGAACCTGTAGCGCTCTTGAAGGTGGGAGCGGACCGCGTCGACGACGGATCGAGCCCAGGCTTTAGCCTTCTTCTCCGTACGCCGTGGCGGCTTGACGCTCCGGTGGACCTTGATGGGGTTCCGCAACAGTCGCTGGTCGTCGACCGCACTGTTGAGGATGGACGAGAAGTGGCCCCAGATCACTTCGGCCGTCGTGTCCTCGACCCGGGCGAGCAGTGCTGCCCTGAACGAGCGCAATGCCGAGGCGTCGATGTCCCGGAGGGAGAGGTCGCCCAAGATCGGAATGATGTGGTTCCAGATCCGGCTGCGCATCGGCCCCGCGGTTGAGGGCTCGTCAGTCCGGCTCGGCCACCAATGAGCTTCTTCGAGTTGGCCACCAATCAGGTGATGGTCCATGAAGCGCAACGGGCGAGGCCCCCGGGCTGTTGATCGAGATGTCTGACGTCTCAACCACGCTGCTCGGGGGCCTCGTTGGTCATCCATCCTGCCGCACTCGACCTGCCCCATGCGCTCGTGGAGCGGGTGACGATGCTCGTCGTCACCCGTGAGGGTGACCGGCGCTGCAAGCTCCGGCCGTCCCAGCGCGCGATGGTGGCACTGGTGTACCTGCGCGAACACACCACTCTGGCGAAGATCGCTGCCGGATTCGGGATCAGCGAGTCCACCGCCAACGCCTACACCAGCACGGTCATCCACCTGCTCGCCGACCGTGCGTCGGGTCTGCTGAAGGCCCTGCGCGAGGCCGATGCGGACTTCGTCCTGCTGGACGGCACGCTCGCCGAGTGCGACCGGGTCGGCGACGCACGGGCCGACTACTCGGCCAAGCACCGCCGGCACGGAGTGAACGTGCAGGTGGTCACCGATCCGGGCGGCAGGCTGCTGTGGATCTCACCCGCGCTGTCGGGCCGATCTCACGACCTGACCGCCGCCCGCACCCACCGGATCATCCGCATCTGCGAGCGCCAGGGCGTGCCCATCCTGGCCGACCTCGCCTACCAGGGCGGCGGCCCCTGGGTGACCACGGGCATCAAACGCAGGCCCCTGCAGGAACTCACCCTCACCGAAAAGACCGCCAACCGGGCCCTGGCCGCGGCACGGGCACCGGTCGAACGCGGCGTCGCACGCCTGAAGTCCTGGCAGATCTTCCGCAGATCCCGGTGCAGTCCAAACCGCATGACGTCAATCGCCAAAGCCATCCTCACCCTGGAGCGGCAACGCTGAAGAAGCTCATTCATCCCGCCCCACCCGAGTTGCGTATCAGCCGCCGTTCAAGAGTGCCAAGACAGGGATGGCCGCCGCCGGGTGTCGGCGACGGCCAACGGCCACCGTCGAACGGACCTGCCCCCTTACTCACGGATGTGCGACCGTCGAGTGCCTCGTCCAGTGTGTCGGTCAGGACGAAGACCTGACTGAGGCCGACGATCCGGATCATCCTGCGGATGCCCGGCTGGGGGCAGACGAGGGTCAGGTGTCCGCCCCGTTCCTCGGCGCGTCGCCGTGCACGGCACAGCAACCCCAGCCCGTAGCAGTCGAGGAACTCGACAGGGTGGAGATCGACCACGACATAGGAATTCGGACGGTCTGTTGTTGCGTCCACCTCGGCGGTGATCAGAAGCACGACGGCTATGTCTATCTCGTCGAACAGTTGGACGACGGTTCGCCTTGCGTCTCGTGGATGTGAATCTGCTGGGCGGAAGAGGTGGGCTCCCGTGGCATCGCTGCGTCTCCGTGGGTTTCGCGAGATGCTCGCCTCGATGGGGAAGCGGGCGACAACGGATGTGCACAGCCACCGGGGGTTCGGGTGACGGCAGGGGCGACTTTAGGCCGACCCACGTCAGGGGCAGGCCGAGTCTCTGAGTCGAAACGCTTCGCCTTGGAGTGGGTTCCCTCTTCAGGGTGTAATTTTGCTTATATTCTTGATAAGGAGCCTAAAGGGTGCAATCGGACCAGGCAGTCACTCCGGAAGGTGTCGGCCGTGAACCGGGGCGCCCGCCGACAGCTTCAGCTCCTCAGCGGCCGACCCCGTTCCGCTACGCTCATGCCGTGACGCGCGACGAGGCACCCGCAGATCATTACAGCGTTGTCGCCGTCGCGTCGTCCGCGGGCGGCATCCAGGCCCTGAGTGCGCTGCTCGGCGCGCTGGGCCCCGACCTGCCCGTTCCGGTGCTGTTGGTCCAGCACCTCGATCCGCGGCACCGGACAGTGCTGGCCGAGGTCCTGGCGCGCCGAACCACGCTTCGGGTCAAGCTCGCCGAGGCGGAGGAGCACGTGCTGCCCGGCACCGTCTACATCGCCCCTCCCGACCGGCACCTCCTCGTCGACTCCGACGGCACCCTGAGCCTGTCCAACTCCGAGCTCGTCCACTTCGTACGCCCTTCCGCCGACCTTCTCTTCGAATCGGTCGCCGGTGCCTACGGGGCGGAGGCGATCGCCTGCGTGCTCACCGGGACTGGCCAGGACGGCGCCATGGGAGTTGACGCCGTCAAGTCACGCGGTGGCATGGTAATTGCCCAGGATCCGCGAACCGCCGAGTTCTCGGGGATGCCGCAGTCGGCGGTGGACACGGGAGCGGTGGACTTCGTGCTACCTCTTGAGGACATCGCCGCGGTCGTACGCGGACTTGTCGAGGCCAAGAGGCAGTGATGGGTGCACCGCAGGACTCCGAAGGCAACGAGGCGCTGGAGGAGCTGCTCGTCTTCATCCGCGAGGCCCGCGGCTTCGACTTCACCGGCTACAAGCGTTCCACACTGTCCCGCCGCATCCACAAGCGGATGACGGACGTCGGTATCCACTCGCACCCGGACTACCGGGATCTCCTGGAGACCAACGCGGATGAATTCGGCGCGCTCTTCAATACGATCCTGATCAACGTCACCTCCTTCTTCCGCGACCCGGAGGCGTGGACCCTTCTCCAGCACGAGGTCGTGCCCGAGTTGCTGACGACTCTCGATCCGGACCAGGAGATCAGGGTGTGGAGCGCGGGCTGCTCCAGCGGCGAGGAGGCGTATTCGCTGGCCACGATGTTCGCGGAGGCACTGGGTATCGAGGAGTGCCTGCGCCGCGTCAAGATCTACGCCACGGACGTCGACGAGGAGGCGCTGCGCGAGGCCCGGTCGGGGCTGTACACGCCGAAGTCGCTGGAAGCGCTTCCCTCGGAGATGCGGGAGAAGTACTTCGAGCAGAACGGCGCGCAGTTCAGCTTCCGCCCGGACCTGCGGCGGCGGGTGATCTTCGGGCGGCACGACATCACCCGTGACGCCCCGATCTCCCGGCTCGACTTGCTCGTGTGCCGGAACGCCCTGATGTACTTCAACGTCGAGGCCCAGACGAAGATCGTCGACCGCTTCCACTTCGCCCTGCGCCCGAGTGGTTTCCTCTTCCTCGGCAAGGCCGAGATGCTGCTGAACGACAGCGAGCGGTTCGAAGTGGTGAACATGCGTCAGCGTGTCTTCCGGCGCCGGGTCGGCAGCAACGGACTGACCTATCATCCGGCCCCCTTGAAGCTCAGGACGGGCACAGGCGCCGAGGGGAACTCGGTTGCGCGCGCTCGGCAGTTGCGCGACCTGGTGCTCGACGCCGGGCCGACCCCGTTGATCTCGCTTGACGGCGACGGAACCGTCGTGGTGATCAACGGTCAGGCCAGGACCCAGCTCGGCCTGACCACCGGTGACATCGGCCGCCCCTTCCAGGATCTGGAGGTCTCCTACCGGCCGGTCGAACTCCGTTCCCTGATCGACCAGTCCACGCACGAACGCCGGACTCTCCGGGTCAACCGGGTCGAGCGCCGGGTGGGCGAGGAGGTCCAGTACTTCGACATCCTCATCCAGCCGATCTCCGGGCCCGGCGCGCTGCACGTTGCCACCGTGATCTCGTTCACCGACGTGACCGTCGCCACGCATCTCAAGTCCGAGGTCAAAAGGGTCCGGGAGGAGTTGGAGACGGCGTACGAGGAACTCCAGTCCACCAACGAGGAGTTGGAGACGACCAACGAAGAACTCCAGTCCAGCGTGGAGGAACTGGAGACGACGAACGAGGAACTCCAGTCCACCAACGAGGAGTTGGAGACCACCAACGAAGAACTCCAGTCCGGCAACGAGGAACTGGAGACGATGAACGAGGAGATGCGCATCCGTACGGACGAACTGGACGAGGCCAGGGCGTTCTTGGAGGCGGTTCTGACGAGCATCGCGGCGGGTGTGGTGGTTCTGGGCGAGGACCTGAAGGTCAAGAGCTGGAACCGGGGCGCCGTCGACCTGTGGGGACTGCGCGCGGACGAGGTGATCGGCGAACCCTTCTTCGAGCTGGACTTCGGGCTGCCCACCCAGATGCTGCGGGCAGTCGTGGAGCGGTGTCTGGAGACCCGTAAACGCTCCGGCCCGGTCGGCGTGGAGGCCACGAGCCGCATCGGCCGGCCCATCACCTGCGACGTGTTCTTCTCCCCGTTCGGCGGGAACCACGGGGGCGTCGTCCTGATGATGGAAGAGAGCCGAAGCGACGACGCCGACTGACCTTGCGGCGTAGCCTCGGACTCATGGACCCGCAGGGGCGTACGGAGGACCCTGGGCTGGCAGCGGTGGCACGGCGACGTGCCGCGCTGGCCCGTGAGCGCGCGGACAGGGCGGAAGCGGCCGCCGAGCGGCATGAACTGCTGGCGAGGAAACCCGGCCGGGAGTTCCACACCCAGATCGCGAGGACGCACCGCCGAACCGCTGAGTGCCATCGCGCCTCGGCCCGCCTCCAGGACGACTTCGCCCTCCGCGCGACAGCCTGGGTTGGAGGGCGGGGTACCCAGCCGCGGTTCATGACGGTGGTCGCCGAGGAGTGCGGTACCGGCAGCGCGGCGGTGACTTTACTCGACACGGAGCAGAACCAGCTCGCGGTCGCCGTGTCCGACCAACTGTCCCGTACGGCTCAGGACCTGGAGTACGTACTCGGTGAAGGTCCGGGCCAGGATGCGGCGGCGGGATACCGTCCGGTGCATGTGTCCGGGCCTGAGATCGCGGCGCGTTGGCCGGGATACGGGCCTTCCCTGGTCTCGCTGGGCATCTCCTCGGTGGCCGCCGTACCGCTGCGCACGCAGGACAGTTGCATCGGGTCACTGACGGTGTTCGACCCGCGGCCCGGGGACGTGCGGCCTGCCCACCTCACCAAGGTGGCCGAGGCCCTCACCCGCATCGTGCTGCTCGACCCCGACGCGGACCCGGACCTCTACGGCGGAACCGATGTCCGAGCCATCGTTCAGCAGGCGACGGGCGTGCTGTCCGCGCGGATCGGCTGCTCCGTCGGCGACGCGCTGGCACTCATCAAGGCCCGGGCTTTCGCCGAGGACATGTCCCCCGACGCCGTCGCCCGGCAGATCGTGCACGGAGACCTGAAACTCACCTGAGGAAGAGGCACGATGACGCCCGAACAGCGCCTGGCCGACGCATTCGTGGCCCTGGCCGGCAGCACGGCGGACAGTTCGTCAGACGTGCCCGGACCCCTGTCCGTCCTGGCCGACCGCGCCCCGGCCCTGCTGGGCACGCGTGCCGCGGCCGTGGTGTTCACCCCCGAGGGCTACGACGCGGCGCGTGTGGTGGGCTCCAACCCTCAGGTGTTCCACTTGGAACACGAGGCCGTCGGATGGCGAGAGGGTCCCGGCCACGACTGCCACCACCTTGGCGCAGGGCCCTGGGCTCAGGCCGCTTTCGATAACAGTCACACCAGGCGGCGGTGGCCGCACTACACCCCACAGGCGCTGAGCCTGGGCTACTCGCACGTCGTGGCCCTCCCTCTGGGCGAGCACACCCGAACGAGCGGAGCGAGCGGTGCGCTCATCCTGCTGTCCTGCGCAGGGCGTACCTTCTCCCCGGAGGCGCTGGTTCTCGGCAGGTCACTTGCGGACTTCACCGCCGTCATCCTGGAGAGTGCCCGCGAGGTCGACCGGAGCCGGACACTCGCCGCCCAACTGGAACAGGCACTGGCCAGCCGCGTCGTCATCGAACAGGCCAAGGGCGTACTCGCTACCCGCCGGAAGGTGACCCCGGACGAAGCCTTCGACCTTCTGCGCAAACATGCCCGATCACGTCAGCGACCGCTGAGGGAAGTGGCCCGTGAGGTGATCGAAGGACATGCGGATCCCGAGCTGACCGATCCCGCGTCGTGACGCATCGCGGTTGCGGTCGCCGACCTGCTCCGGTCCGTCCGCAAGTGCTCCGCAGGCTTCTGGCGTCGCTCACGGAATCAAAGGGCTCTGGTCCGGTGAGCGGCATCTCTCATTAATAGTGGCGCATGCTGAGGGGCCAAGACATGCAGGCGCCCGCCGGCCTGGCAGCCGGTGCCACACAACAATCGGGCCCGAACTCCGGACAACCCGGGCTGTTGTCTCCGACGGCACGCAGCTCCACCGCACCTCAGGCGGTCGCGTACGTCTGAGGACCGACGGCCCCTGGAGGAATCTCGCCTGACGCACTCGTGTTGCGTCACAGGGGACGTGATCCTGTTCAATTCGATCTTGCGGACAGGCGCGGACCTTCCCGCGCTGGGGCGGCCCTGGTTGCGGCTGACGACTCCGCTTTTCCGGAACGTTGCGCTGTGAGTGAGTCAATAACTGTGCTTGTGAGGTGAGAGTTTTCCGGACCATCCAGCGAGAGTTTTTGTAGCAATGGGCGGAGTGGAATTTTTTGACCGACGCGGGTCGTAGCGGCGTGCTACGGTTCATTCCAGTTGCAGTTTTGGTTCCCGAAACTTCAAGTGCTCCCGCTCGGCTTCGGTCGGGGAGAGCACTTTTGTATTTTCCGGTCGTTTTCCGGGCGGGGTAATCATTGCGGCGACACGGTGTCCGCACGGTGCGGATTCCGATGTACTGCCCCGAAGGAGATATGACATGGCTGCCGGTACCGTGAAGTGGTTCAACGCGGAAAAGGGCTTCGGCTTCATCGAGCAGGACGGTGGCGGCGCTGACGTGTTCGCCCACTACTCGAACATCTCCGCCCAGGGATTCCGCGAGCTGCTGGAAGGCCAGAAGGTGACCTTCGACATCGCGCAGGGCCAGAAGGGCCCGACGGCCGAGAACATCGTCCCGGCCTGACGCTGACGAGCACTCTGTAGCTGGGGCCCGCATCCTCCGGGGTGCGGGCCCCAGCTACACGTGTTTCCCGTGACGGTTTCATCTGCGGGACGGCTCGGAGGAATCCGCGGCCTCACCAGGCGCGGCCCATCCTTCAGAGATGCAGCCCCGCCCTGAGCCGCACCGCGGTCGACATCCTGATGGTGCGTCCCCGTCACGTCACCCATTTCAGCACCTGTGCCCGCGTGGATTTCCGTCGGCCAGATCTGCTTTCTTTTACATTTTGCTTTTGTTGCCGGTCCATACTTGTGGTTCTCCGTGCTGCTCAACGCTGTGGGAATTCCTTGATATGTGCCACATCGAGGAAGGTTCCGCATGAACCGCACACGTACGAACGACCGCTTTGCCCGCACCCGTAGTGGCAGCGCCGACGCCGGGAAGGGCGGCAGCCGCTACGGCTCGTCGGCACCGCGCCGTTCCGGTGGGCCTGTCCGTTCCGGCGGTTACGGCCGCCGGCCCGCCGCGGTGCAGGGTGAGTTCGCGCTCCCTGAGACGATCACCCCCGCGCTTCCCGCCGTCGAGGGTTTCGCCGATCTCGACATGCCCGAGCAACTGCTGGCTGAACTCGGCAGGCAGGGTGTGAGCGCACCGTTCCCGATCCAGGGTGCGACGTTGCCGAACACTCTGGCGGGCCGTGACGTCCTGGGCCGCGGGCGCACCGGTTCCGGTAAGACCCTCGCCTTCGGTCTCGCCCTGCTCGCCCGTACGGCCGGACAGCGTGCCGAGCCCCGCCAGCCGCTGGGCCTGATCCTTGTACCGACGCGTGAGCTGGCGCAGCAGGTGACCGACGCGCTCACTCCGTACGCCCGTTCCGTCAGGCTGCGGCTGGCCACCGTGGTGGGCGGGATGTCGATCGGCAGGCAGGCCGGCGCGCTGCGAGGCGGGGCCGAGATCGTCGTCGCTACCCCGGGCCGGCTCAAGGACCTCATCGACCGCGGCGACTGCCGTCTGAACCAGGTGGGCATCACGGTGCTGGACGAGGCCGACCAGATGGCCGACATGGGCTTCATGCCGCAGGTCACCGCACTGCTCGACCAGGTGCGCCCGGAGGGGCAGCGGATGCTGTTCTCCGCCACCTTGGACCGTAATGTCGACCTGCTGGTGCGCCGCTATCTCACCGATCCCGTCGTGCATTCGGTCGACCCGTCGGCTGGTGCGGTCACGACGATGGAGCACCACGTCCTGCACGTCCACGGCGCCGACAAGCACGCAGCCACGACCGAGATCGCCGCCCGCGAGGGCCGGGTGATCATGTTCCTGGACACCAAGCACGCCGTCGACCGGCTGACCCAGGACCTCCTCAACAGCGGGGTACGGGCTGCCGCGCTGCACGGCGGCAAGTCGCAGCCGCAGCGCACCCGCACACTTGCCCAGTTCAAGACGGGGCACGTCAGCGTGCTGGTGGCGACCAACGTGGCGGCGCGAGGCATTCACGTCGACAACCTCGACCTGGTCGTCAACGTCGACCCGCCGACCGACCACAAGGACTATCTCCACCGCGGTGGCCGTACCGCCCGCGCCGGCGAGTCCGGCAGCGTCGTCACCCTCGTGACACCCGGCCAGCGACGCGGCATGGCCCGCCTCATGTCGGACGCCGGGATCCGGCCTCAGATCACCGAGGTCCGCCCCGGCGAGGCCGAACTGAACCGCATCACCGGTGCCCAGGCTCCGTCCGGCATCCCGGTCGTCATCACCGTACCGATGGCCGAACGCCCCAAGCGCAGCGCCTCCTCCAGGGGCCGGCGCCGCCCCTCCTCGGGAGCCCGGCGCGGGCCCGTACGCCAGTCCGTCGTCGGTGCGGCGGCCTAGAACCTTCGTGATCAGGAAGCTGACCCATCTCTGCAGGAGGCATCTTTTGACGTTGGTTGAGACGCAGCCCCGTCCGGCGAACGCCGGCCCTGTGCACAGGACGCTGGCTGAGGTCGTGGAGGTGGCCGGACCGCAGGTCTGGGACGACATGAGCGTCGAGGTGGCGCTGTCCGTCATGGCCGCCGCCCGCACGGGCCGACTTGTCGTCTGCGACCAAGACGGCCAGTGCACCGGCCTGGTCACCCGGACCGAACTCACCGCCGTGCGCGACAACTCCGCTTACACGGACCGCGTCCGCCTGCGCGACATCCTCGGCGACCACCGGTCGTTCACGTCACCCGTGATGACGATGGCCGAAGCCGAGCACGCGATGCGCTCCCGTCGGCTCGGTGCCCTGCCAGTGGTCGTCGGGCAAGGCGGCGCCCTGGGCGTCCTCGCCCTCTCCCGCTGATCCGCCTCACCCTGGTCGGACCGTTCTCCCCTTCTCCCTGTGAGGCCCCATGCGCTGCGTCATCGCCCGTTTCCCCTTCGAGCTCACCAAGAGCGGTGTGCTGGAATCGATGAAGGGCATCAAGCCCGAGCAGGTCATGGGCGAGTCCGTGATCATCGGCCGCCGTCACTACCCCGTCAGGCAGGTCGGCCAGGTCATCACCCGCCAGGACCGCCGCGACTTCAGCGCCGACGAAGTCCGCCGGGCGATGACCAGGCTCGGCTTCACCTGCCGCGCCCTCCCCAAGGCCGTACCCGTAGGCATCCTCGGCTCGCTCCGGCAGGCTTCCGCGATGCTCGGCACTCCCATGTCCGTCTGACCGACGCGACAGGCACGCGCCGACACCTGAACAGCAGTGGGCCCGGCCGACGCAAGTCGGCCGGGCCCACTGCGTGCGACGGGTTCCCGTCGCCATGGTTCCTCAGCGGCCGGAATATCAGTGGTCGGAATAGCTGAAGTCGCCCACGGTCCAGGCGCTGACGTCGTCGATCGCGACCCGGTACATCCCGCCCGTCTCCGGGATCCCCACCGTGCCCTGAAGAATTCGGGCGACGTGGAAGTGCAGATGAGTGGGCGGCCCGTCCCCCTTCGCGGGGGTGTCGAAGACGGCGGAGAACTCTCCCAGGCGGGCGGAATCCGTCAGCACCTCCGACACCCTCCGCCTCCACACGGTTTCGGGAGCCAGCCGGCCGGTGATGACAGCGCCGCCGGTGACCACGGTCAGGGACATCTGGTTGCTCTGCCCGGACTCCACCACGGTGGCGATGTCAACGAGCAGCTCGTCATGCTTCGACATGGGGCAGATTATATTTGCCGGCCATCCGGCTCCTTCAGCGGTGGCGTCACCGGGCGAGGAGGGCGCTCACGGTCTTGCCGCCGGCCGCCTGGCAGGTGACTGCGGTGGTACGTGCGAGGCGGTTGATCATGGGCCAGCCGAAGCCTCCGGTGCCGTCGTTCAGGTCGGGGGTGCGCATGCGCGGCATCTCGGCGCTGTGGTCGTAGACGGCCACCTCGATGTCGTCCGGGTGTGCGGTCAGGTCCAGGTGCAGGTTCCGCCGCCGTGACGCAGGGCATTGGTGACGAGCTCCGAGACGACCAGGACCACGGTGTCGGCATCCCCGGCTGCGATCGGACGCTGGAGACTTCCGAGGAAGTCCCGGGCGCTTTCGCGTGCACCGGCGACGGAGGTCGCGGAGCGGACGGTCGCGACGTTGACGCTCATGGTGTTCATCAGGTCTCCCCGGTCTTTGGATCGTCGATGTCCGGTTCTGCCTGCCGTGCCTCGTTCCCCCGCCTGTGCCCCGTTAACCAGAGTTAACCAGGCGCTGAAGCCCTTCCTCCTGCGCCGGTCACTGTTCGAGGCCGATTGCCTCTCTGTCGAACGCGCGGAAATCTGCGTTTGTCAGAGTAGACATCATGTCGGGGGTGTGGTTATGGTTCTCTCGTAGCCCAGAGAAACAGCAGCGCCTGGCAGACACGAACTGCCGGGCGGCAGTACATGCAAGTGCAGTTCGCAGGACGGTGCGGTGGTGGAGTCGCGAAGCCAGAGCGGTTGCAGGACGGCGACGCGGCTGACGACCGTACCGGGTGGCCCGCAGTGATCAGGGGCCGCCGTGGCAGTACCCGAAAGTGCAGTTCGCGGTACCCAGCAGTGAAGTAGGTGAGCAGCACCTCGGTGAAGGCGTCGGCTGCGGACGCGCGCACCGGGAGGTTCGGCAGTGGGGTTCCAAGCCAGGGCAGACGCAGGACGGGCGACGGGGCTGGCTGCCGGAGAGCGGCGCTGTCACAGGCCGCTGAGCAGTTCGTATCACCAGCAGTGCGCAGTACCCCGCTTGTAAGTAGTTGATCCCAGAGGGAAGAACGGAGGAGCCGAGCGCCATCAGGATCGCCCGGGCCGACATCTTGAACCCGGGTACCGCAGGACATCGATAGTGAGGTGGTCTCCGGTCAAGCAACCGCGATCCCAGCAGCCCCGGCAGCATGCCGGTCGGGTCTGCGGAAACAGAAGGCCGGCGCAGTACGAGGGCCGGCAGATGGTGTAAGAGTTCCTTCGGGGCCCTGGTGCGATCCAGCACCAGGGCCCCTCGACGCGTTCCACAGAGAGGTGCAGATGACAGCAGACGACTCGTTCGGCCGTATTGACGACGAGGACTACCCCGCCTACACGATGGGCCGGGCCGCCGAACTCCTCGGCACCACCCAGAGCTTCCTGCGCGCCATCGGCGAAGCGCGCCTGATCACCCCGCTCCGCTCCGAGGGCGGGCACCGCCGCTACTCCCGCTACCAGTTGCGCATCGCGGCCCGCGCCCGGGAACTCGTCGACCACGGCACTTCCGTCGAGGCTGCCTGCCGCATCATCGTCCTCGAAGACCAGCTCGAAGAAGCCCAGCGCATCAACGCCGAATACCGCCGCGCTGCCGAAGCGGCGAACCCGACGACCACGCCCTGAGAAGATGGCCCGCCGGCATCGGCGGGCACCGCCGTACACCCGGTCCTGGTGTTCGGGGTGATCGCTTTCCCTGGTGACGCGAGGTGTGGGCATGTAGCGTCTGTGTCAGCTGTCGTGGTTCGGACTTCCCTATAGCCCACGCTCTTGGCGTGGGCGTTTTGCTGTGCTGTGTCGCAGGGACCAGGGCGATCACCTCCGCCTTCCACATGGAGTGGGAGGCGTTCATCGACTGGAAGGCATGAGACATGGCTACGGGAACTGTGAAGTGGTTCAACGCGGAGAAGGGCTTCGGTTTCATCGCCCAGGACGGCGGCGGCCCGGATGTCTTCGCGCACTACTCCGCGATCAACTCGTCGGGCTTCCGTGAGCTCCAGGAGGGCCAGGTCGTGACGTTCGACGTCACCCAGGGCCAGAAGGGCCCCCAGGCCGAAAACATCAGCCCGGCCTGACCTCCGCAGTCCTGCTCGGGGGATCGCGCACGCCGCGTCCGTGACTGCCGCCGACTGTGCGCGCCGTGCTGCTCACCCGGACACAGGGAACGGGGACCGGACCTCAGGAACTCTGCGGCCGAGGTCACGCCGGCCCCAGATTCACTCAACAGATCAGGGCCGCCCAGCCATTGCTGCGCGGCCCTGATCCTGTGCACAACAGATCCTGTAGACGCCCTGCACGAGACCCGGCCGATTCGAGCGTCGTCCCCGGCTCGCACACCTCGCCGTACGCCTTGCCGATCAGCCGGGCCGCGATGCGATCCTTGGACGTAGCCGGGCGGAATGCCTGTTCGTAAGTCCTGATCGCTCCCATGGCCGGCCGATCTACTCGGCTTCGGCAGGCCCAATGGACGGCAGTATCAACGAGGGCCCGGAATTGAAACAGCGGCGGACCACCATGCCGACGACATGGACGGCGGCTTCGCGACCGACCTCCCGGAATGGCGTCCCAGTGCCGTCTTCTAGCATGACCGCATGATCACCGGTGATGCCCAGGAGTCCGAGAGGGGGCGAGGGGCCGTATCCCGCGACGTCGCTGAAGTCGAACACATTCACGGTGCCTCACGGAGTGCGGAGAGTCGAGGAGACCGGCCGCCCGTCGGACCAGTCGGCGATGAAGCAGAAAAAGAAGTTCATCCGGTTGCCGCTCTGGTCGAGCGGGCGGCTGACCTGGCCGAACCGATCAAGCCGAGGCTGCGTGGCTGGCTGCATGCCGCGATGGTCCCCGCCTCACTGATCGCAGGCATCGTTCTCGTCTGCCTGGCCCGGACCCCGCAGGCGGCCCTGGCCTGCGCCGTGTATTCGGTCACCGCCTGGATGCTGTTCGCAACGAGCGCGATCTACCACGTTGGCACCTGGGGGCGGCTCGGCGAGGCACTCCTGCGACGTCTCGACCACGCCAACATCTTCCTCATCATCGCCGGCACCTGCACACCCCTGGCGGTGCTTCTCCTCCCGCCGGACCAGCGGTCCCTGCTGCTGTGGATCGTGTGGGCGGGCGCATTGGCCGGTATCGCGTTCCGGGTCTTCTGGGTCGGAGCTCCGCGCTGGCTGTACACCCCGTGTTACCTCGCCCTGGGATGGGCGCCGGTGCGTTACCTGCCCGACTTCCTGCACACCGGGGGAGCAGCCGTACTCATCCTGATCGTGGCCGGCGGGCTCCTCTACAGCGCCGGCGCGGTGGTCTACGCCCTCCAGCACCCCGACCCCTCACCCCGCTGGTTCGGCTTCCACGAGGTGTTCCATGCCCTGACCGTGGCGGCCTTCACCGCGCACTACATCGCCATCTCCCTGGCCGCCTACTGACAGCGACAGCGTTCCGGCCGCGCCGCTCATCGCCCGCGCTGCCGCGCGCTGGACCGCGAACGGGCCGGGCTGTCGCCGAGGTATCGCGCCGCGTGTGAAGGTCGTCAGCCGTCCGGCCTACAAGTTGGCTGCTCTGAAGGGTGTGACGCTCCGTGGACAGGTAAGGAGGGAGGAGAACGTGACGCCAGCGGTCTTCAGCTGACCTGCGACAGAGGGGCTGCCGTGTTCGAGGCGCAAGACATCAGGGAATGGCGGGGCCACGAAGTGGTCGACCATGAGCAGCACAAGATCGGCGTCCTGGAGGCGGTCTACGTGGACACGGCCACAGACCAGCCCGCGTTCGCGACGGTCAGGGTCGGCCTGCCGACCCGGCACCGGCTGGTGTTCGTCCCCCTGGGCGATGCGACGGTCGGTCCCGGCTATCTGAAGGTCGCCTACGACAAGAAGCAGGTCAAGGAAGCACCCTCGATCGGCACGGACGGCGAACTGCTCGCGGAGAACGAGAAGACGGTTTTCGCGCACTACGAGCTCGCCTACCGAACTGGTGAGGGCGGCGAGCGTCGCCTCGCCCGCCGCTGATTCCCCCACCAATGTGCCCCACCATGAGGTGACACCGATGGCTCTCTTTCTCCTACTGGTCCTTGTGGCTGTTGTGCTCGGCATCATCGGTGTGGTGGCGAAGGGCCTCTTCTACCTGTTGGTCATCGGTGTGGTGGTTCTGGCCACCGACTTCGTCCTCCTGGGCCTGCGCCTGGGCCGCCGTCGCAGGCGTCTCCCCCGGTGACGCGGTCAGCCGGGCAGCTGCCCCGGGCAGCCCCGCCCGGGGACCGGACGCAGCGGGATGCCGGAGCAGGCATCGGGTCATCGCGCAGAAGGTGCCCGCCTTGTCCGTGACGGCGCGGAGGCATCGGTGAGGTCGGCGCCGGTGTTGGCGTCCCGCTCCGAGTGATCGACGCCGTGCCAGTCCAGGCACATGACGGTCGCGTCGTCCTGCAGGTGGCCGTGGTTGGCGTCGACGATCGCCCCGATGAGAGTGCGGGCGGCCTCACGGGGGTGCAGCGCGCTGGTGCGCACGATCAGGTCCGAAAGATCGAGACTGTTGGCGTTGCGCTCCAGCATGCCGTCGGTCAGCATCACCAGCCGGTCGCCCGGCTGAAGGTCCAGCGACTGGACCCGGCAGGTGTGAGGGGCGTGGAAGCCGAACGGCATGTCGATCTTCGGAGTGATCTCCTGCACTTCGCCGTTCCGCATGCGCAGCGGCCAGGGGTGGCCGGCGTTGATGAACTCGGTTGTGCCGTCGATCAGACTGATGCGGAGAAGCTGACCGGTGACGTAGCTCTGACGGCCGTGCTCACGCATGGCCTGGTCGGCCTGGCGGGCCTGTTCGGCGAGGTCGGCACCGGCCCGGCGTGCCCGGCGCAGGGCGCCCACCAGGAGGGTGGCCAGCAGCGCGGCGTTGACATCGTGGCCCATGGCGTCGGTGACGGAGAGCTGGACGGTGTCCCGGTCGATGACGTAGTCGAACGTGTCACCCCCGACGTGGTCGGCCGGCTCCAGCGCCCCGGCCACGGCGAACTGCGCGGCCTCGCACGCCAGCGAAGCGGGGAGCAGCCGGTGCTGGATCTCCGCGGCCAGGCTGAGCGGGACGGTGCGGCGGCCCCACTGGTACACGTCGGTGAAGGACCGGTTCGCGATGACGATGTATGCCAGCGCGTGCGCGGTCTCACCGATCTCTCCCATGGTCTCCGCGTCGGGTGCCGCGGGCAGGAACAGTTAGAGGAGCCCGATGGCGTCCCCGCGGTTGGTCACCGGGGCGATGATCCGCACCAGTGCGCCCCCGCCCTTGTCCTCCACGCTCGGCTGCTGGGTGCGGATCACGTCGTCGTAGAGGGTGCCCCGCAGGGTGATGCGCCGGGCGGGTTCATCGGTGTCGACGCTGCCCGCCGCACCCAGCCGTACCACCGAGCCGCCGGTGAAGTCGGTGATGAGGAACGACACCGACGCGGCCCCGAGGTGCTCCCTGAGCATCCGCGCGACCACGTCGAGTGACTCCACGGGTGCCGCTGTCTCCGCTGCGGCCAGTGTCCCCGCCAAGGTCATCACCCTGCCCTGGCCACCCCGGTTCACGGGAGTGGTCGGCCCACCGTGCCCGTCATGCTCGCGTACGGTCACGGTGACTCCTCGCTGCTAGCTGGTGCCCGGGGCTCCCGCCCTGGTACGCGAGGGGGCGGCGCCGAACCCGGTGCCAGAAGGGCTAGTGCACCACAGAGTGCCTGAACAGATGCGCCTTATCGGCCAACCACCCGTCGAGCGGTCAAGTCACCGGTCACGTCCGCGGGACTGAGATGCACCGGGCTGGATTGCGCACGACCTTGGCCCGGCCTAGCATCCGGCCTCCCCGCAACCGCGCGCCTTGGCTGTCGGTGTCGCCCTGGTGGTTCCCATGAAGCCGCTGCTCGGCGACACGCGATGCGTGAGCGATGCGTGAGCGGATGAGGTGGCAGAGACCATCACTGCGTGGACTGAGTGCAGAGCGGTATCTGTCCTGACCTGGTGGTTTCAGACACCGAAGAAGTGTCCGGAACCATCCGGCAAGATCCCGCCAGGTCTTGTAATGCGTAGGTGTCGTTACCTCGCGTAGGTGCGGGGATGGTCCCTCCACGGGACGGATGGGCTGATGGCCGAGGAAGCGCTCTCCGCACCCGCCGGGATGGTTCCAAGAACCGGGCGGGGCGCCTGCTCAAGGAAGTGCTCTCCCTGGCCGGATGCGCCCTCTCTCAGCCTCGGAACGGGTCCCAGCCTATGGACATCCCAGGGACTTTTCAGGGACTTTCACGCCTGTCTCAGGGAGCGTCCAGGGATTTTCCGCCGCGTAAGCGGGGAAGGCCCTGACAGCGCTGAAAGACATGAACGCGCTGGTCATGGCCTACTTTTTCAGCATTCGATGATGTTCACCGTGAGACCCCCGCGCGCCGTCTCCTTGTACTTCACGGACATGTCGGCCGCTTCTGATCATGTCGATGACCTGCGGATTCGGTATGGGTGGACGCGATCTGCGCCAGGCCAGGGACTTTTCAGGGACCTTTTGTCGAGGGTTGCCAACAAGGTGTCCGGCGGTGTGTGACTTGACACCCGCTCCACCAGTCGCCTGAAACCAATCAACTCGACTTCACCCAACGCGGGACGGGTCCGGTGTGTGCTCTCCGCGACTCGTGGCTGCTTCTGCCGAGAACTTGATCGCGCTTCATTTTAGGGCCGGTTGGCCCCCCGTGCGGTCCTTCGGCCCACAGCGCGATGACGGCCGGGGGCGGGACATTGAAGAGGTCACCGCACTTGCGGTGGCAGTGTCAGGAGGACGGGATCGCCATGGCAGTTCACGATCATTCGGGCGGCCGGGCGGGAATACGGTTTCCCTCGCGCCGCAGGGCATCGACTTCGGCGACGTCTGTCGCGGCGCGTGACACCACCCGGTCGACCGTGTTCGCCATGGTCTTCGCGGGCGTGCGGATCCTGACCGGGTTCGTCTTCCTGTGGGCTTTCCTCGACAAGACGTTCGGGTGGGGCTACGCGACCGCTTCGGGCAAGGGCTGGGTCGACGGAGGGTCGCCGACCAAGGGCTTCCTGAGCGGAGTCGCCGCGGGACCGATGCAGTCGACCTTCCACAGCATGGCGGGCGACGCCTGGGTGAACTGGCTGTTCATGCTGGGGCTGTTGGCCATCGGCGTCGCCGTGATGTCGGGCGTGGCGCTGCGGTTCGCCGCGGTCGCGGGCACCGTGATGATGGCGCTGATGTGGGCGGCCGAGTGGCCGCCGGCCCAGCACCTCTCGACCGGTGCGCCGAGCATGTCGTCGAACCCCCTGGTCGACTATCACGTCCTGTACGCCGTGATCCTCATCGCGCTCGCTGTCGGCCATGCCGGTCGGGTGTGGGGCCTGGGCCGTGGCTGGGAAAGCATGGCGATCGTGCGAGACAACCGCTGGCTGAGCTGAGAGGACGGCGGTCATGCGGCACAGCAAGATCGGCTCCGTGATGACGGGCGGTGTCGTGTGCGTCGAGTTCGGCACTCCGTTCAAGGAGGTCGCCCGTCTCCTTGCCCACCACAGGATCAGTGGTCTGCCCGTCGTGGACGGCGACGAGCAGGTGATCGGAGTCGTCTCCGGCACCGACCTCATGCTCGACCGGGCACGCACAGTGGCCTCGCCGCAGCCACGGCCGCGCCTGCGCTTCCTGCCCAAGGGGCGAGGGGCCGGGGACGACGATGTCAGGGTCCGGGCACACTCGGCCGGCCAGTTGATGTCGAAGCCGGCCGTCACGGTGCACGCCGAGGACACCGTCGCCGTAGGCGCGCGGATGATGGCGCAGCACGGGGTCGAACGGCTGCCGGTCGTCGACGAGGAGGAGCGCCTGGTCGGCATCGTGACCCGGCGGGACCTGCTGCAGCTCTTCCTGCGGCCGGATGCGCACCTGCACCGCGAGGTCGTGGAAGAGGTCCTGGGCGGGGCCCTGTGCCTGCCGCCCACAGCGGTTGCTCTCGACGTCCGCGACGGGGTGGTCACTCTCACGGGCGAGGTGGAGCGGCGCATCGAGGCCATGGTCGCGCAGCGGATGGTCCAGCAGGTCGACGGTGTGATCGATGTCGTCTCCGAGCTGACCTGGCGTATCGACGACAGCGTGGGCGAGGCGGTGGAGGAGGACCTGAAGGACGTCGCGGACGCCTGGATCCACAAGCTCTGAGAGGGAGGATCGGCCATGGCACGGCGAGCACTCGTCGCGTACGGAACGAAGAACGGTTCGACACAGGGGATAGCGGAGGCCGTCGCGGACGCCTTGCGCACCCACGGCATCGAGGCCGAGGTGTATCCCGCCTCCGAGGTCGGTGACGTGAGCCCGTACGACGTGGTGGTTCTCGGCGGCGCGCTGTACGCGGGCCGTTGGCACCGGGACGCCGTGCGGTTCGCGCGGCGGCACCGTGTCGCGCTGCTGGATCGGGCGGTGTGGCTGTTCAGCAGCGGTCCGCTCGACGCGTCGGCCGACAAGCGGGACATCCCGCCGGTACGGGGCGCCCGGCGCGCGTCGGTGCGCCTCGACGCCCGGCAGCACGTGACCTTCGGCGGTCGGCTCGAAGCCGGGGCACGCGGCCGCATGGCACGGATGATCGTCGAGGCCGGACGCGGCGGGGACTTCCGGGACTTCGACCGGATCTCCGCGTGGGCCACCGGTATCGCGCAGGAGAGCGACGCGGAGGCGCAGGTGTCATGACGGGCGCCGGAGCCGCGATGTGGCGGTGGCGGAGCAATCCGCTCCGCAGGACCTCGGACACCGTCGAGGCGTGGACCCGGCTCCTGCTGGGAGTGCTTCTCCTGCTCGCCGCGCCCCTCGCCTGCGCGGTAGGGGTCCAGGCCACTTACCACCATGAGCAGAACAGGGCGGAACAGCAACGAAGTTCCCGGAATCCGGTGCAGGCGACACTGGTCGGAAGTGCTCCCACGGAGGACTTGTACACAGTGCGCGGAGTGGTCGGTGCGAAAGGCAAGGCCGTTGTCCGCTGGAGCGTCCGAGGCCACGAGAAGACCGGGATCGCCGCGGTGACGGCCGACAGCCTCAGTGGGACGGTAACCACGATCTGGGTCGATCGGCGCAATCGAGTCACAGCGGCACCGCTTGATCACGGTGCCGTCGTGGCGCGGTCCGCGGGTGCGGGTGTCGCCGCGTTCGCGGGCGTCATCATCGCGGTGCTTGGTGTCCGGCTGGCTGTCGGACGTATCGGCTTTCGCCGGCGGTTGATCGAGTGGGATCGGGCCTGGGTCGATGTCGAGCCTCAATGGGCTCATCGGGCCTGAGACGCCGGTACGTGAGGAGGGGAACGGTCCATGTCCGGCATGACCGGCATCCTCAGTGGGCTTCCCGCAGAGCACCTTGACGCGGGGGCCGGGTCAACTCGTGGGGTGGCGATGGCTGTTCCCTCCCTGTGGGTGGCGGTTCGAGGCAACGGCACTGCGGCGCCCCGAAGCTGAGAGCGGCGGGGCGCCGAAGGGAGCCCGGCCCGATAGACGGGGACAACCGAAGCCGGAGGGCGATGTGAGCCAGGAACGCGTTTTCACACCGGAGTCACCGATCCGGGTCTTCCTGCTCGACGATCAAGAGGTCGTACGACGCGGGGCGCATGACCTGCTCGATCTGGAACCGGACATCACGGTGGTCGGCGAAGCGGGTACCAGCGCCCAGGCGCTGCTCCGAGGCCCGGCGCTGCGTCCGGACGTCGCGATCCTGGACATTCGCCTTCCTGACGGTGACGGCATCACCGTCTGCCGTGAACTGCGTGACCGGATACCGGAGTTGGCCTGCCTGATGCTGACGTCGTTCGACGATGACGACGCCCTGCTGGACGCGATCATGGCCGGGGCGGCCGGCTACGTTCTGAGACAGATCAAGGGCTCTGATCTGGTCACGGCGGTGCGGACGGTGGCATCCGGGCAGTCGATGCTGGACCCGGCGACCACCGGACGGCTGATGAGCAGTCTGCGCGCACCCTCCGGGCAACCTGCTTCAGAGGCAGGACGGTTGGACGCTCTGACCGTGCGCGAACGCGAGATACTGGATCTCATCGGTGAGGGTCTCACCAATCGGCAGATCGGCAGTCGTATCCATCTGTCGGAGAAGACCGTGAAGAACCACATCTCGCGGCTTCTGGCGAAACTCGGGGTCGAGCGCCGCGTCCAGGCGGCGGTCCTGGCGGTCCGGCTCGCACCGTTGTCCCCTAACACGTGATCCGGGAGGATCGCGCTAGTGCCGGTCGGGAAGCGGTACGCCCCAGCACAGAAGGGTGCCGCTCTCAGCCAGTGCGGCCAGGGTGAGTTCACCGCCCAGGTTCCGCGCGCGTTCGCTGAGATTGCGCAGCCCGCTGCGGTGTCCGTCTTCGACGATTCCGACGCCGTCGTCGGTGACGGTCAGCGTGAGCCGCTCTCTGCGGACGACGAGTGCGATCTCCGCCGACGAGGCGTGTGCGTGCCGGGCGATGTTCGACAGTGCTTCGCTCAGTACCGCCACGACGTCGTCCGCCATGGTGTGCGGGACATCGGTGTCGAGCAGTCCCTCCATGAGCAGGGAGGGAGTGAACCCCAGCGCGGGAACGGCTTCCTCGGCGGTCTTGGAAGCACGGGCTCGCAGGCCGTGGCCGGTCGCGGTGCTGTCGTGGGCCCGCAGACCGAAGATCGTGGACCGGATGATTTTGATGGTGGTGTCGAGGTCGTCGACCGCCCGGCCGATTCGCTCGGTCGCTTCCGGGTGCTCGACGAAGCGACTCGCGCTCTGCAACGTCATTCCCGTCGCGAACAGCCGTTGGATGGCCAGGTCGTGGAGGTCGCGCGCGATACGGTCGCGGTCCTCCAGCAGGCTCACCTGCTCGGCGGCCCTGCGTCGGTCGGCGAGCTCGAGCGCGAGGGCGGCCTGGCCGGCGAAGCCGGGCAGCGGCGCGATCTCCGCCTGGGTGAAGGGCGGGCACCCCGCGGTGCGCGCGAGCACGAGGACCCCGCGGTCTCCGTCACTGGTGCTCATGGGAACGGCGACCGCCGGCCCCAGCCCTGTCCAACGTTCGGGGCAGTAGGTGATCCGCGGGTCACTCCCCACATCCGAGGTGACGATCAACTGCTCTGCGGCCAGGGCCGCCCCGCTCAGCGTCCCCTCGCGTGGCAGCCTCACACCACGATGGAGCTCGGCACCTTCCCCGAGCGCGAGTACCCCGCGCAGTTCCTGTGTTCCCACGGTGACCAGGTCGACCACGCCGAGATCGGCCGAGGTGATGTCCTGCGCCCGGTTCAGCATCAGCTCCAGCACCTTCGTCTCCGGGGTCCCGGAGAGCAGGCCGCGGGTGAGTTCGGCGCCGGCCGCCATCCAGCGTTCTCTGACCTGCGCCTCCGCGTACAGGCGGGCGTTGTCGATCGCCACCCCTGCGGCCACGGCCAGGGTCGACAGGACGGCTTCGTCCTCGCTGTCGAACTGAGCACCACCGCGCTTCTCGGTGAGATAGAGGTTGCCGAACACTTCTCCCCGGACACTGACGGGCACACCCAGGAAGGAGTGCATCGCCGGGTGGTGCGGGGGGAGGCCGTGCGAGGCCGGGTGCTGCGACAGCTCTGTCAGCCGCAGCGGTTCCGGATGCCTGATCAGCTCGCCGAGTACCCCGTGCCCGGCGGGCAGAGCCCCGATCCGTGCCTGCTCGGCCTCGCTGACCCCGACCGTGATGAACTGGGTGAGGCTCTGATGGGGACCTATGACACCAAGTGCGCCGTATTCGGCATCGACCAGAACCACCGCGGCCTCGGTGATGTGGCGCAGCACCTGGGAGAGATCCAGCTCGCGGCCCACCGACAGGATCGCCTGCAGCAGCCCGTGGAGGCGTCCTCGGGTGCCGCGGACCACGCGGATCTGGGCCTGGAGTTCTTCGAGCAGCTCGTCCAGACGTAGTTGCGGCACCATCTCGGACCGTGCGTGTTCCTCGACGTTCACGTGCTGCCTCCGGTCGCTCGGTCGTCCCGGGTGACCCCGCTGTTGCTGATGCCCGGTGGGTGGCGCGGCCAGGTCAGAACTGGTGCTCCGCGTCATGACAGGTGAGGCACGTGATGCGGCGAGCAGGTTGCTTGAGGGTGGTCACCCCCATGCCTTCCGGCCGCTCCAGATGCTGCGGGTTGACCTTGACGTGCTCGGGGCACAGGGCGGCGCCGCAGTTCCGGCAGACGGCGACTGCAGCGGTGGCCGTCCCGGACTGGTGACACTCGTAGCAGTTCATCGGGGCCTTCCTTCGTGGATACCCCGGCCTTCAGGCCGGGGAGGAAACGAAGCTCCTGCGGAGCAGGGCAGGAGGAGTCGGTTCGCCGCGGGGGCGGACCGGCGCCCACCGCCGACCGTCCGATACCCGCCTCTCACACGGGAGTTGATAGAGGGTGAGGTATGGCGGAGCAGGTTAAGCGGGCGTTCAGGTACCGCTTCTACCCCACGGGCGAGCAGGCGGCGGAGCTGTCGCGCACGTTCGGCTGTGTCCGCTTGGTGTACAACAAGGCGCTGGAGGAGCGCACCCGGGCCTGGTACGGCGAGCTGCGCCGGATCTCCTACGTTCAGTCGTCCGCCGCGCTCACCCAGTGGAAGAAGACCGAGGAACTGGCCTTCCTGGCGGAGGTGTCCTCGGCTCCGCTCCAGCAGGCGCTGCGTCATCTTCAGGCGGCGTTCGCCCACTTCTTTGCCAAGCGTGCGGAGTATCCGCGCTACAAGTCGCGGAAGAAGTCCCGTGCGTCGGCCGAGTACACCCGCAGCGCCTTCACCTGGCGCGAAGGACTTCTCACGCTGGCCAAGTTGGCGGAGCCTTTGGACATCCGCTGGTCGCGCCCCCTGCCTGAAGGTGCGGAGCCGACCACGGTGAGCGTGTCCCGCGACGCGGCGGGCCGCTGGTTCGTGTCCCTGCTGTGCGAGGACACCATCGCCCCGGCCCCCGCCATGAACACAGCGGTCGGCCTGGACGCCGGGATCACCTCCCTGGTGACCCTGTCCACCGGGGAGAAGATCGCCAATCCGAAGCGCGAGCGGCGGGATCGCGCCCGTCTGGCCCGCGCGCAGCGGGAGCTGTCGCGCAAGGCCAGGGGCTCTGCGAACCGGGAAAAGGCCCGCCGCAAGGTGGCCCGCGTGCATGCGCGGATCGCTGACCGGCGCCGCGACTTCCTGCACAAACTGACCTCGCGCATCGTCCACGAGAACCAAGTGGTCGTGATCGAGGACCTGACCGTCCGCAACCTGCTGAAGAACGGCACGCTCGCGCGCGCCGTCTCCGATGCGGCCTGGACGGACCTGCGCTCCATGCTCGAGTACAAGTGTGCCTGGTACGGGCGTGAACTCGTCGTGATCGACCGCTTCTTCCCCAGCTCGAAGCTGTGCGGAAGCTGCGGCACGGTCCGCGGGAAACTGTCGTTGAACGTCCGTGAGTGGAGGTGCGAGCACTGCGGCGCCGTGCTGGCGGCAGCAGCCTGTGGAGACGGTGTAAGACCTCAACGGGAGTCCTCCCGGACGGGGCAGTCGTCGGTGAAACAGGAACCCCAGCGGGCGACCGCTGGAATCCCCCACCTTTAGGCAGGGGAGGAAGTCAAGCTTCGTTCTCCTCTCCGACGGGTGCGACGGGGTGCGCAGGCACGCCCGTTTGAGCCGCGTCCTGAAGCAGGCGCACTCTTCAGCGGTGTAAGAGCTGTGTGGTCCCGTTCCGCGCCTTGGCTGTCGTCCGCAGGCAGGAAGAGCACACGTCGGCGCGGGGACCTCGCAGTGGAGCGTCTTACCGTCCAGTGCGCTTCTACGCCCCCGATGAGCGGGCGGTGGTCAACGGCCGATATCTCGGCGAGCGCAGAGGGGCGAAGGGACACGACCACCGACGCCGCAAGGAGCCCTTCGGTCTGCCGCGGCCGGAGCCGGCAGCCTTCCCGCCAGGACAGCGCGATCATCGTGCCGAGCAGGGCGGGCGGGAGAACCGCCGGGAGGAGTAGTACGTACATGAGCACCGCCAGGGCTTCGATGGCCTGTCGAGAAGGGCGGGGCAGAGGAAGATACCTCGCTGGACGCATCGGGTTGCCCAGGAGCACCGTGTGCAGGGAACGGGACACGGGCCCTGCGACGGGTGAGCGGAGTGCTTCGGTGCGACATCGCGGTGGAAGCGGCGCTGCCGGGGGCCAGGGCGGCACCACCCAGAGTAGTCCCCGGATTCGGTCCTGGACAGCGACAGTCGCCCGGGGACGCCGGGATCAGACCGGGGGACAGGGTCCTCCGACACCTGTGCTCGATCAGGCATGATCCTGGACCGGGATACGAGGCTCTGGTCTCCGACGGCCGGACCACGCCAGGAAGGCGAGAACGTCGTGGCAGGTCACGACCTGAAGCCCCTCGGGTTCTTCGCGTAACGCATCGGGCGGCTGCCCCGCCCCAGACCGACCCGGTAGGCGTTGCCCGCGACCGGCACCCCAACACCGGTGGCCGTGACGGCGGTTGCGGCCGTGATCCGGGCGGACCCGGCACCGGGTCCTGGGACCAGCGGTGCCCGCGCGCATCGTCCGCCGCCCGTCGGGGCGGTGAAGCGAAGGGTGAGGTCGTCGCCCCGGTCCCTGGGGGTTGTTTCATCCACCGTCGTCGACGTGCCCGCTGGGTGCGCGGCGTTGAGAAGGGTGCCGCTCCCGTGCGAACCGATCCGGAACAGCCGCCCGCCCCTGGCCAACCTGTTGTCGCGCGGTCGGTGAGCCGTCGCAAGGCCCTGTAGATCCTTGGGCTGGGGTCCGGTGTCGTAGCGGTTGCCGGGGCAACTGGCTTGACCTGGCGGGCAGGCCGCGCAATGCGCTGCTGGCCGGTGCCAATGAGTTCCTTCAGCCAGGTGCCCGTTCGAGGGTAACGGTGGACCGGTGTCCTGGATCAGCCGGCGTCCGGATCGTCGGATGCCTGAAGGAGGCGTGCTGCGAGGTCGTCGGCCCAATCTACAGCCCAGGTACGCAGAGCGGTGATTGCGGCGTCGTCGAGGCCGTAGGCGGCGAAGGCCTCGTCGTCGGTCCACTCGGCACCCGCGAGATTGGCTTGCAGGTCCTCCCGTTCGAAGCGGCCCCGGGCGTGCCGGCGGCCGGACTCCTTGTAGGTTCTCGCCGCTCGTGTGGGATGCCGCCTTCATGACCTGCGGCTTCATCCGCAGTCTCACGACGTATCGGACGCTGGAGGCTCACGCCGTGTCGTCTCCTCGACGGTCCGCGCCGGGCGGCTCGGGCCGCCGGTCCTCTGACCTTGGCTGTCCTTTGACAGCCAAGTTAGTCCGGTGCGATGCCCTGACCTGGGGCGACTAGGTTGGATGTCAAAGGACAGTTGTCGGTCGGGAGCAATGTGAGGGCCGCGGCTGGGCGGTTCAGCGCTGGCCGGAACCGCGTGCGCCACCTGTCACGGGCCTCCCTGCCCGCCAGGAGGCCGGCCACGCGACGTCGTCGATCGCCAGCCACGGCTCGGCGGCGACGGCAGTCGGCGTGAGCCCCGTAAACGCCTTCACTTCGCGGTGCAGATGGGACTGGTCGACGTAACCGCTCTCGGCCGCGACACCGGTGGGAGGGACACCCGCCGCGAGCAGATGGGCCGCATGGTCGAACCGCACCAGCTGGGCGGCCCACTTGGGGGTGACGCCGAGCTGCGCCCGGAAACGCGCCCACAGACGCTTGCGGCTCCAGCCGACCTCGTCCGCCAGGCCGTCGATACGCATCCGGCCTCTGCTGGCGACCGTCCGCCTCCAGATGTGGACGACTTCCGGATCGACCCGCAGGCCGTCCCCGATCCGCCGGCGGACGGCGTCCGCCGCCATCGGGAACCGCTCGTCCCACGATCCGGCTGTACGCAGCCGCTCCTCGAAGCGCCCGGCGTCGCGGCCCCAGACGTCCGCCAAGGACTCCACGCTCCCGCTGCCCCCGGCCGACGAGCCGAGCACTGCGGCCGCCACACCCGGCTGCAGCCGGATCTGCAGGCACTCGCCCACCAGGCCTGACGCCCGCAGCTCCCCGGGGGCCAGGCCGATCACGACACTGCCGCGTCCGTGCTGCCCCTGCGTGTCGTAAGCCAGGCCGTCATCGTCGCTCAGATCGATGAGCAAGGTGACGGACGGATGCGCGACCATCGCGATGTCGACGGGCGCGGGGACACGGTGGCGGAATCCGGCCATGCTGATGCCCGGCAGCCGGTCCGAGGGCTCCGGTACTGCGATGTCAACGCCCGACCACGCGGGTGGCACGCTCTGCGACAACACGGCGCCAGTCTAGGCCGGGCCTGCCGGCGGGGTTCCGGCGCACAGGGTCGCGAAGTCCAGCAGTAGCCGGCCCACCGGCTCGGGCGCTTCCAGCATGGGCATGTGCCCAACGCCCGGCAGCATCTCGACCCGCACGTCCGGCACGACGTCGTACTGGCGTGCCGACGCCGGATCCCACCGGGGATCGGCGGCGCCGAAGACCACGAGCACCGGGAGCCCGAGGGTGGCGAGCCGCTCGGGCACGGACTGCTCGGCGAGGTACGCGGTGTTCTCGCGCAGCACCTTGCGGAACGCGCGGTACGTGGTACTCCGCACGTCGGCGACCATGCCGGGCGGAATGGGCGCAGGCCCGGCGAGCGTGGCGCCGATGCCTTTGCGGATCATCGCATCCGAACGCCGCCACCACAGCAGCGGTCCGAAGGGCGGTGCCAGCATCACGCGGAGGATGGCCGGCTGCGGCAGGAGCGCGTCGAGGTGCGGGCCGGTGCTGATCATCGCCAGCGAACCCACCAGGTCGGGGCGCTGCTCCGCGAGCGCGGTGGCGACGTATCCGCCGCTGGAGTGGCCGGCCACGGTGACGGCGCGCAGCCCGAGTTCGTCGAGCAGCGCCGCCACGCGGCCCGCCTGCGCCGGAACGTCGTAGGACGTGGCGCGCGGGGACTGGCCGCAGCCGGGGAGGTCTATCCGGACGACATGATGACGGGCGGCGAGGGCCGGGACCACCGGCCCCCAGGAGGCGCCCGAGGCTCCAGACCCGTGGATGAGCAGCAGTGGCGGCGCGTCCCGCGGTCCGTCACGGTCCACATGCATCGGCTGCGCGTGCTGTGCGTCGTGGGCGTTCATAGAGCGATGGTGCGGGGGCGGCGGCTGCCGGTCTTGTACGAATGTCGCCAACGGCCCGTGGCGGGCACGCCCCGCACGACTAGGTTCACTGTCAAAAAAGGCGAAACGACTGGGTTCGTTGTCAAACGCCTCGATTGGATAACAAAGGACATGGGCGGTCTCACGGCCGGTGTCGTATCCGACGTCGATCCGACATTGGCCGTGAGATTCCGACACGGGATTTGAGATCCCACAATTCCTCGAGGTCGGCGGTGCTCCAGCGCTGGGACGCCGCGAGCACGTCGATCAGGTCGCGGGGTGCACCGCGGTCGCCGAGCGCGCGGACCTTGGTTCCGATCACGTCCTCCTCCGCGAGAACGGGACCGTAGGGGCTCTGGGCGATGGGACGCCAGAAGATCTCTTTGAGGATGTCAACCTCGCAGTCCTGCCCGGTTGCCGGGTCGGTCACGGTGAAACGGGCAGACAGCGGGGCGGTCTCCAGCGACTGCACCTGCCAGCCTCGTGCTTCCAGCCGGCACGCAGTGTGGCCGCGATGTCGGCCATGGGAGCCGGGTTCTCGGTGGCCACGTCGAGGTCCTGGCTGGGGCGGTTCACGAGGCGGTGTGCCCGCACGGCGTAACCGCCGGTAAGGACAAGTGGATAGGGGGAGCCGAGGTCGATCACATCCGCCAGGAGCCGGGTGTGGAACTGCGGCATGTCCCTCACGCGGCTGCCCGGGCCCGGGCAGCGAACTCGGGAAAGGCGTCTTCCCACACCATGCGCACGGTGCGGCCGACGAGAGTGCGCAGGATGGGCCACATCTGCAGGAGCAGTTCCTGGTTAAGGTAGCGGGGCAGGTCCTCGCGCAGGCCCTCGTGCAGGACGGTGCGGTACAGGCCCATGCGCTGGCGCGGATTATCCAGGTCGTAGGCGCTCAGCCCGGACCAGGCCACGTGTAGTGGCAACTCCACGACCCCCTTGGTGGGGCCGTGCAACTCCGTAAGCGATTTCGGCAGGCGCTGAATGAACTTCTCCCGGTAGAGCGCGAGGTCTTCGGCGTACGCGCTGGACATGTCCGGTGTCTGGGACGATGCATGAGGCTGTGGGCTGGCTGCCATGACTCGCATTGTCCCCGGCTCTTCAGCGGAATTGGCCGGCCTGGCGCCTTGAGAGCAGAAAGACGCCACCGACCTGCAAGGATGCGTGTGTCTAGATCGAATCCGGCGCAGGAGCCAGGGCACCTTTCTGGTGAGCGGGCGTACAGGGTTTGACCGCGGGCTGTCCGTGCCGGCCGACGGGAAGGGGTTGGTGGGGCATGCCGGGGCGGTGCTGTTGCGCAGGCTCGCCGATCGCGTGGGCCTGACCGACGCACTGGCGGGAGTGCTTCCACCGGGCACGACCTCGTCATGGCGGGACCGGGCCACCGTGCTCGTCGGCCTCGTCGTCGCGATAGCACTCGGCGCCACGAATCTGTGGCGGCCCGCAGGCCTGCTTCTGAGCCGGAGGGCGCCGGCCGCACGAGCGAGCAGCGGAAGCACGGCCGCCTTGGCCTCGTGATCGGGTGCGAGGGCAGCCGCGCGCTGCAGACGGTCGACGGCGGCTCTGTGGAGGCGGGCCTTGCGTAGTTCGTTGCCGTGCACGCGCAACACGTAGGAGGTGAGGGCGATTCGCTGAAGTAGCGGGCGATGTCGATGCTCTTCGCGGTCCAGTGGGCGGTGGTGCTCAGTCGTTCCTCGGGCGGGACTTTGCCGAGGGCGACGCCGAGGCCGACGCGGGCTCGGGATCGGGCCAGGAGGTGCAGGACGTCGCGTTCTGTGTGCCCGTCCTCTATACGGGCGTCGAGCCGGGCGACCAGAGGCCACAGCTCGGTGACGGCTTCGGAGGCGTGGCTGGACTGGCGGGCGCTCGCGAAGGCTTGCGTCCGTACCCTCTAAGCTCGTTTTTTATGGTTTGTGAGCTTTGAGCTGATTACGTTCGGCGATGCTTTCTGGGCGCCTGGTCGATTTGCCCACGTCGCAACGGGTGGCGGGTCGCCGGTTCTTCGAGCCGAGTGGGCGTCCTGGTCCGGGAGTTGAGGGTTTGGGTGCACGGGCAGGACTGTGCAGGTGGGGGCGGAGGTTCCTGAACCCCCGGCGGACGCGGGCGGGGGCGAGCCCCCCGAGCACAGCCCGATTTCCTTGACGAACCGCATAGAGGCACCCCCGCTTACCGGCCGCGACTACCACCGGCCCCTACGAGCCCTCGGTCTCACATGACGAACCCAGACAGATCTCGATCATGCAATGACCCTGACGGGGTGTGGCAGCCATCGCTGTACCAGTCCCACGGATAGGCGTCCGGCATTGCTTGGGGTACACCTGTCTGCCGAGGTTATGGAGGCTCAATTTCTTCACAGTTCCGTCAGAGATAACCACCAGCGGCCAGAACCGGGGGTAGTACCGCTGTTGCTACCCTCGCGACTGGCAGCTGCCGTGTTTACTGGAGGAAGATCAGGCACGCAAAGGATCCGGCGAGTTCGTCGACCACGGCCGTCGGACTTTCATGCCGCGAGATGGCGGCGCCCTCCTGCTTTTGGCCGGCCCCGCAGCGCCGCAGACCCCGAACCGGAGACAGCCAGAAGCCGTTGTACAACCGAATCTGAGGCTTAGAAACTACAATGATCACGAAGCCCGTGCCTGCTCTGCTATGCGCCCCACCTGGTCACAACCCGCCCAGCCGCACGATGCCGGAATTTGCAACCGCCCTGGCCTGACCGGCGACCTCACTTCAGAAGAGCCGCATGCAAAAAGGTACGATCGCGCACAACTCCGCAAGGATTTGAGTTAGTTGCCACAGGTGCCGATAGCATTCAAAATCGCCGGGTGCACGCAGTGCGTCACAATCCATGCGTACCCTCTCAGATAATCCCTCCCTTAGGAAAGCGACAGGCACTTATGAGTACGGCAACCGACGTTCCCATGGCCGATGTGCGCGACATGTATGTCGCGCACACCGTGTTCCGCCGCGAGTTCGGCCTCGCCCCGGGGCTCATACGCGGTGTCAGCGACGGTGACACCACACGCTCCAAAATTGTGGCAGCGCATCTCGACATCGTCCTCGGGATGTTGCTGACCCACCACGAGGGCGAGGACCTGCTGGTGTGGCCCAGGCTGCTGGAGCGCGTCAGCGAGGAGATCGCTCCGGTGGTCCACCTGATGGAGGAGCACCACGGGAGGATGCACACTCTTTGCGACGAACTGATCGCGCAGCTGAAGTCCTGGCGTTCCAACGCCTCCTCCGCCCCCTCGGCCGAGGGCGAAACGGTCGCCACCACCTGCGAACGGCTCAACGAGGTCCTTTTCGAGCACATGGGCCTTGAGGAGGAGAAGATCCTGCCGCTTGCGGCGAAGTACATCACCGCCAAGGAGTGGCACGAGTTCAGTGAGCACGCCCTGGCCGAGACACCCAAGAAGAACCTGCCTCTGGGCCTCGGACTGGCGCTTTACGAAGGCGATCCCGAGGTCATGAAGGGCGTCCTGAAGGGCGCTGCTCTTCCCGTCCGTCTCATCATGCCCGTCATCAGCCGCCGCCTCTTCCGGTCTCACGCGAAAAAGGTCCACGGCACCCCTACCCCGCCCCGCGCGAGCGCCTGACGTGAAGGACGAGTACAAGTTCTTCGACGCGGACGAACTGCCGCCTGACGCTTCCGTCGGCCTGCGGCCCTGGCCCTGGCCCTGACCCGGGCTCCGCGACCATCTCGTCGCCGGACTGGATCTCCGTCATCGCCTCGCGGGTGATCCCCCAGGGCCCCGTCGAGTGCCCGGATCGTCCCGGCTTGGGGTGTTGATCTTGGTGGTGGGTCCCGGAAGCAGGTGAACACGGCGCCTGTGGATCATGTAGTTCTCTACGCTGCAAGATCCACGAAGGTGCCGTGTTCGTTCCTCTATTATCCCTTGTCGCTGTCCCCATGCCTCATGCGCCCTGTCTGGAAGGCCTCGGCGAGGGTGCCGCCACGGAGCAAGTCCGCTGCATGGTCGCCGAGTTCGAGTCGGTCTGTGATCCGAGGGGGCTTGCGGAGTGCGGTACCGGCTCTCCTCGCTGCTGGCCCTGGTGGTCTGCGCGATGACCCCGTCCGGCCACGACTCGATCACCGCGGCGGCGGAGTGGTGCCGGCGTGTGACGCCGGAGGAACTGGCCGGCCTCGGGCTGCCCTACCTCCCACTCCTTGGCCGCTACCGGGTGCCGGCTCCTCATCCTGTGTAGTCCGGGTCCGGTCCGAACCGTCCTCACGGCTCTCGCAACGGTCACACCTGCCCTGCTCCGCAGGAGCTTCGTTTCCTCCCCGGCCTGAAGGCCGGGGTATCCACGAAGGAAGGCCCCGATGAACAGCCGTCTCGACCTGGACCTCGCGGCCACCGGGGCCACGGTGCCCGGCCCGCGCAGTCCACAAGGCGCGTCGGTCGGCGCTCCGAGCTGAGGTCAGACGCGGAGCAGGTTGGTCGAGACGGTCCAGAGGCGCTTGGCGGTGGTGGGATCGAGCGCCCATTCCTTGACACCGTGCGGGTGCTGCACGAGGGCGGCGTCGTTCGGCACGGTGTAGGCCTCTTGTGAATCGTCGAGGTAGTGGCCTCCGGAGTGAGCGAACTCGTGGGCGACGGCCGCGACGATGCTGGTGGCGGCTCCCTGCTCGACCGTCTTATAGGTGAAGACTCCGGCGGCCTCGGCCGCGTCGAGCGACTCCTTCTGTTCTGTTGTGAAGTTCCGCTGCAGTCCCGTCGCGATACCGCCGGGGTTCACCGCATTGGCGACGATGCCGTCGGACGCCCAGAGGCGGGTCGCCTCGACGGCGAAGAGCGAGTTCGCCGTCTTCGACTGGGCGTAGGCAATCTGCGGGTCGTAGTCGCGACGCTCGAAGTGGAGGTCGTCGAAGTCGATGCCGGAACGCATGTGCGCCGTCGAACTGACCGAGACGATGCGTGCTCCGTCGCGGTCGGACGCTCCCAGGGCCAGGGCGTCGTGAAGGCCGGTTGCCAGAGCGAAGTGGCCGAGATGGTTGGTCGCGAATTGCAGCTCCCAGCCCTCACGCGTTCGTTCGAGGCCGCTGGTGACTACGCCCGCGTTGTTGATCAGCAGGTGAAGCGGGCCGCTCCACGCGTCGACGAACTGTGTGACGGTGGTCCGGTCGGCGAGGTCCAGCCGGACGACTCGGGGCTGCATTCCTCCGGTCGACTTCTCGATCGCCTTGGCGACGGCGTCACCTGCGGTCGTGTTCCGGACGGCGAGCGTCACTTCCGCCCCGGCAGCGGTCAGCGCACGAGCCGTCTCGATTCCGAGTCCGGAGGAGGCTCCCGTCACGATCGCGCGGACGCCGGTGAGATCGGCGCCCCGCAGCACCTCGTCCGCGGCGCTGGAGGCGGTGAAGGGCGTGGAGATGAGTTTGCGAGTGTTCACGGCGCGACTATACGCACTAGACTTAATTTGTATAGTGCGGTTCTCGCCCGTATGCTCGTTCCATGAGCAGTCCCGACGCTGGCCGCCCGCCGTCGACAGTCGCTGATGCCGACCGTCGAAGCATGGTTCTGGACTCCGCCATGGCCACGTTCGCGCGATTCGGCTACAGGAAGACCTCGATGGAGGAGGTGGCGCGGGCGGCGCGCATCTCCCGGCCCGGGCTCTACTTCCTCTTCTCCTCGAAGGAGACTCTCTTCCGTGCTGCGGTCACCCAGGCCCTGGAGCGGGACATCACCGCTGTCGAACAGGTTCTGGCCGACAGCGGCCGCCCCCTTTCAGAGCGCCTCGTCGAAGCGTTCGACCACTGGGCGGGCCGCTATATCGGCCCGCTGACGCGCGATGTCGCGGCGGTTATCGAGGACAATCCCGACCTCCTCGGAGAGATCGTCGAGACCACGCCGCGACGTTTCGAGGAACTGATCACAGACGCGATCGCCGTCGAGTCAGGACATGGGGCGGCCTCCTCTGTCGCACAGACGATGATCAGCGCATCGATCGGCCTCAAGCATCAGGCCCCAGCACGGGAGTTCTACCTCGAACGGCTGAAGGTCGCCATCGGTCTCCTGGTGGGCTGACAACGCTCCCGGCCTCCTCCTACGACCGCGGTCTCGGACGCGACGGGCCAGCTTCCGATCCGCCCGTCGAAGCTGGCTCGGCAGATCACGCAAGGCCGGACAGCACCGGCCGTCCGGTGTGTGTGGTCCTCGGCTGCGTGCGCAGTGCCGGACCGCGTCGGCACCCTCAAAGGCAGCTGCCGACGCAGCATGCGGTTCTCCGTCATCGACTGGTACAGCGCGCCGATCGGTACCTCGACGTCGCCCTTGTGCTGAGCGATCTGCGCCTCGAAGGGGCGTCGCTGAGACATACGACGAAGAGGCAACGTCTGTTCTGGCCAGCACCAATCACTCACCGTGAAGCTGTGACACGGCTTCTCACCAATGATCCCTTTCTCGGAGCAGGACCAAGAACAGTCGGCGGGAGCGGTCCGGGTCGCGGATTCACTGCCGCAACTCGTTCTCACTCAAAAGTGGAACCAGGCGCGTTCTGGGAAATGTTTGTGGCAGCACACAGGGTCATGACGGAACCTCAGATCGCACCCACGTCCGAAGCGGACGACGTCGGGCGCCACCCCTGCCCACGTTGTAACGCTCAGCCAGGCTGACGCTCACGCTCCGGGGCGGTCGCCGGCACTTACCGCACCGGCCGCTTCACCAAGGTGACCCGTCCATACCCGGCCAGTTCGTCCCCGGTGTCCGCGCCACGTTCCTGACCACCGCAGCACTGAGCTTACGAAAATCTTGTATGAGCCGAGAGCCACACCCATCGGTGATCGTCAGTTGCACAGCGACAAGCAGGGGTAGGTGAGGCCGGTCGTAGCCGGGTCACAGTCCTCGATCAGGGCTGGAGACCTCTGGATCGGGGCGGGTCAGGCTGTTTCCGGGCAGATGACAGGCCGCACGTAGAGCATCCAGCTTCTCTGCGTCAGTGGTCTCGGCCGCAGCCGCACACGTGAGGATCCGGAGGTCGGTGCCGGCAGGCATCAGGACATCGACGTCGAGGGTGATGTCACCCACCCGTGGATGTTCGATGGTCTTGCGGTCGCCGGCCCAGGGGGTGGCAGTGCCGTTGAACCACAGTCGGGTGAACGCTGGTTCCCGTCGAAGCATGCCTTCGACGAGTGAGGCAAGACGTTCATCCTGGGGATGGGCGGCCGCCGTCACACGCAGGTCGGCGACGAGGTCCTCCTCTTCCGCGTCGCTGCCTCTCCATGACCAGACGGGCCATGCCGCAATCGGGTCCCGGTCTCGGCTGGCTCTCGTCTGGAACATCCCGGCGACGAGATTGCGTCCCTCCCAGCCGTACGCGCGGGGATCGCCGGCCGTGGCCGTCCACATCTTGTTCCAGCCGATGATGGTCCAGTCAGCGGCGAAGATCCCGGCGGGAGTCGCTCCCAACTGATGGACCAGTCGCTGCACGCTCGCGGGTATGTGCCTGGAGACGTTCCCGGCAGAGGGCGGTGCGAGTTGGGCGCAGCGGAACAGATGGTCACGCTCGGACGGGTCGAGGCGCAGTGCTCTGGCGAGAGCGGTGACCACTTGGGCCGAGGGGTTGCGAGCGCGGCCCTGTTCCAGCAGGACCAGGTAGTCGATCGATATGCCTGCCAGACGGGCCAGTTCTTCACGACGCAGTCCAGGGACGCGCCGCTCCGCGCCGGCCTCCAGGCCAATGTCCTGCGGTGACATACGCTCACGCCAGCCGCGCAGAGTCATGCCAAAGTGATTCATCGTCGCCATGCGGACCATCGTCGTCCAGATGCCACGGACGACACGAAGCTTGTGTTGCCGCATAGCGGATCTGTTACACGGAGCCGAGTCCTGACCGCCCGGGTCGGGTTACGGCGCGCCGTACGGCAGAGCGTCGCCGGACGCGTCGGGGTAGCGGTCCAGTGCGCCTGGGTAACGGGGGCGGCCCGCGGCGCAGCGGCGGTCTCATCGAACAGCCCGGCGAACGTCCGGAAAACGTGCGGCACTTGAGGCTTGATTTGCGGTTCGCCTTGGACGTCATTCGCGGCGACGCGGGCCGCCAACGGTGCGGCGGCGTCCAGCAGGCCATCGGTGTCGGTCAGGATGTGACGCTTGCGGCCGTCACGTGACTTGCCGCCATCGTATCCGCGGCTATCCTCGCCGACGGTCTCGGAGGCGTCCACCGACTGACTGTCGATGATTCCCGCACTGGGCTCGGCGTTGCGGCCCGAGCGTTCCCTCGCCGTGCGGCGCAGGCGTTCGTACAGTTCACGCACGTAGTCGTGGGCCCGCCAGCGGCGGAAGAAATCGTAGACCGCCCGCCAGTACGGGAAATCGACCGGCAGAGCCGTCCACTTCACGCCGTTGTCGACCAGATAACGCACAGCGTCGAGCATGGTCCGGTGGCAGTACGCCTCCGGACGCCCGCCCCGCTTCAGGAGCCAGGCCGGCACCGGCATCACGGCACGGACCTCGGACCACTCCGCATCCGTCATGGCACTGGGACAGCAGCCTGCCCGCAGCCCCGGAGCGAGCGAACCGAACCGGTGCACCTAGCAGTCACACCCAGGGGTGACCACGGTGGACGCAGGCACAGAGATACTGCTCAACTGATCACGCAACGGGCTTCCTTGGTCGTGCTGGTGTCGTAACCGCGTCACTACCAAAGGGCCCGTTCTCTCATGCCCGCGACCGCACCCGAACCTCCGTCCAGATGATCACCCGCTGCTGCTCGAACAAGATCCGGTTTGCCACAACGCACTGAAGGCCGCCATGCATGATCTGCCGGATCGCGTACACGACGCTCACCACGATCGTCAGGGTGCCCAGAGCGCCGATCAACTGCCACTTGCGCCGCTGGCGGCGTCCCCCGAGTCCGACCATCCACCGATCATCCCGCCGCCCTCCCTCCGGAGAGCCGAGTTCTCCCATCTGTGACCGATCGGATCCGCCCCCACAAGGCAGCACAGCAGGCGGCAGGGAGCTCTCGTGCGGCGACCCAAGCGACTGACGGGCGGCATCGGATCCGAGGCCCGGGGTGAGGAAGTTAAAGCGAAGGTTTTTTGGAGATCGGAGCGCGGGTGAGGCGCCGCGGAGGCTTGAGATGATGACGGCGGTCTCTCCGCCGATGGGGCACCGGAGCGGCGAACGAGGTCGAGGCCGTCCACACTCAGCGGATACCCCAAGCCCTGCCCCGAAGCGCCAGTCTGACCCCCTGTCAACGTTGTCGATCGCGGCGCCGGGCTGCCCTCAAGCGCGGGCGGCAGAGCCACGGTTATCTGTCGGCTCGCCATCAACCACACCAGGAGCACAGCGCCCAGACCGCAGTGGGAGGAGCGCGAGAGGGAGCCAGTCGTGGCCGGCGGTGTGCTGGCCTGCCCCTGCTGCGCGCCTGTCCACGGGGCCCCGAGCGCCGTGCGCCACCGGCGGTGTGCGGACAGGCCCGTGCCCACCTTCCCCACGGGCGGGGTTCAGTCCGTGGCCGCCCGGTTGGTGGGCGGCCAGCCGGGCTCGATGATGTCGAACGCCGTGTCGATCATCCGTACGGGGTCAGCGGACTGGATCGCAAGTGAGAAGGCATCCAGGACGAGGTGGGCCAGGGCGGCGCAGGCCATGTCGTCGGCGGGCCGGCCGAGCTCCGCGGCGACGGCCTCCGCGAGCACCTGCTCGTGGCGCAGCCAGATCTTGCGCCAGTGGTCGCTCAGCGCGGGCGTGTCCAGGACGAGTTTCATGAACCGGTCGGCATGCCGGCCTGAAGCCGCGCGCTTGACCCGCTCTCGCATGTAGCGGCGCAACGATTCCAGGACGGGCATGTCCGGCGCACGTCCGGTCACGGCCTCGACCAGCGAGCGCTCCAGCTCGTCGTCCAGATCGAAGACCAGCGCTTCCTTGGTCGGGAAGTAGTTCATGAGCGTGGTGGTCGACACATCGGCCGCCTCTGCGATCTCCCGGACGGTGATGTTGTCGAAGCCACGTTCCAGGAAGAGCTGCAACGCGGTCTCGCTCAGCGCTCTGCGGGTCGCGGCCTTCTTCCGCTCACGGCGGCCAGGATCCGCGTTGCTGGAGGTCATGGGCGTCACAGTACCATCAAATTGGAGTCGTGCAAAACTTGTAACTGTTGCACGTTTTGCGGGATCGAGCTACGGTCGCTGCCGATGGAGGCGCTGCCGCACAGCCGTGGGCAGCGATGCGTACAGCGGAGAAACGGTGATCATCGATGGTTGAAGGACAGGCCACGGACGCGGATGTCGTGGTGGTGGGCGCCGGCCCGACGGGACTCATGCTCGCCACCGAACTGCGGTTGCGCGGAGTGACCACGATCGTCGTCGACAAGCTCACGCAACGCAGCGAGTTCGGCAAAGCACTGAACCTCCAGCCGCGCACGGCCGAGGTGCTTGACCTGCGCGGCCTGCTCACGGCGGCGCAGGACAGGGCCGAAGGCGGCATCCCCGGCTCCCACTTCACCGTCGCGTTCCTGCCCTACACTTCCCTCGACACCCGCTACCCCTACCAGATGGTGCTCCCGCAGGCGCAGCTGGAAGCGGTCCTGGAGCAGCGGTTCCTCGAACTCGGTGGCGAACTGCGGCGGGGCTGGACCGTGGACGACGTCCAGCAGGACGAGAACACGGTCACCGTGCACGGCCCCGACACGCTCACGGCCCGCTACGTGGCGGCATGCGACGGCGGTCGCAGCAGCATCCGCAAGCTGTTAGGGGTCGATTTCCCCGGTACGGCGGCGACGGAGTACTTCACCATGGCCGACATCCGGCTCAGCCCGGGGGTCAAGGAATTGCCGCAACTCACCGAACAGCAGCGGGAACGCAGGTCCATGCGCCGGCTGCGGCGTGCCGAGCCTGACGGATCCACCGCGAACCTGCTCCCCTACGCCGAACCGGGGCTGTACCGGATCCTCTACAGCGACCACCGCACGACCCGTGACGAGGTAACCAGGCAGCAGATCGTCGACGGTCTGCACCGGTTCTACGGTGATGACTACCAGCTTCAGGACGTCCTCTACGCCGGCCGCTTCGGCGACGCCTCCCGGCAGGTCGAGCACTACCGCACAGGACGCGTGTTCCTGGCCGGCGACGCGGCGCACATCCACTTCCCGGCCGGCGGCCAGGGACTCAACCTCGGTGTGCAGGACGCCTTCAACCTCGGCTGGAAACTCGCCGCCGTGATCACCGGCACCATGGCCGAGACCCTGCTCGACACCTACCACGCAGAGCGGCACCCAGTCGGCGCCCAAGTCCTGGAGAACACTCGCGCCCAGAACACCCTCCGCATCCAGGACGCAAACCACGAAGCCCTTCGGAGGGTCCTGGAACGGCTGCTCCAGACACCGGAGGCCATCCAGGCCATGGCCGAGACGACCTCCGGCCTCGCCATCAGCTACGGCGGCGAAGCACCGGTCGGTAGCCGGCTGCGCGACTTCGAATCAGGCGGCTCCTGGGCCAGCACGGCATTCCACACCGGACACGGTGTGCTCCTCGCACGGAAGCCGCAGTACCTGGAGCAGGCACAGCCATGGGCCTCCCGTGTAGTCGGGCTGCACGTCGACAACCTGCCCCTGCCCGGATGCGACGCCCTGCTCGTGCGACCCGACGGCCACATTTGCGCAGCCGTCCCGCACGACGACCTCACCACGGCGCTCTCGACATGGTTCGGGGCGCCCGACACCACCGCATGACCGGCGCCCGCGACACAGCCGCCCGCCTTCCCCAGCGATCCTCCAGGAAGTGAGATCTCCCGTGACGGGGACACCCCAGCGCGGCCACCACTGACCTGAGCAAAGCGATGATCGAGCTTCTCTTCGCCGACCGTGCCGATGCCACGGCGTTCGAAAATCTGCCAGCGCGGGAGAGGGAAGACGCCTGGACATTCGTTCTCGGCGAGTACCAGCCTGGTGAGAGCGAGCTGCGGCTGCACACGCTGCGTGATGCCTTCTTCGAGGCCTACGACGCTCTGGTGCGCCTCCTCAACGAGCGCCTGCTCGCACCAACAGGAACAACATCCCCGCCCAGCGGCACGAGCACGCTGGCGACCGTGGCCGACCCGCCCGCAGTACCCGACACCGCCGGCCCGCAGCCGCGGGTGGGCCGGGGCCTACCCCGCTACGAACGCGAGCTGCCGGAGGCGTACGACCAACTGAGGTCAGCAGGAATCGGGGTGCCGGACTCCGACGCATACCTCTCCGGCGCCACCGCTGTGCAGCACTTCGAGGCCGCCGAGGAACCCGGCCCCGGCTGGGTGCTCAGTCTGAGGAACGACCGGGCCATAGCCGTAAGTGCACCTTTCTGGAGTGCCCTTGTAGAGGAACCCGGCCCCGGCTGGGTGCTCAGTCTGAGGAACGACCGGGCCATAGCCGTAAGTGCACCTTTCTGGAGTGCCCTTGTAGAGGAACCCGGCCCCGGCTGGGTGCTCAGTCTGAGGAACGACCGGGCCATAGCCGTAAGTGCACCTTTCCGGAGTGCCCTTGTAAGGGCAGGACGTCCAGCGGCGGACGGCGACCCCCTCAACGCGGTCGGATACCCCACCGCCCCAGGGACCGAGCCCACAGTGCTCGACCCAGACGTACAGCGCGTGGCCCTCGAAGGCGGAGGCTGGGGTAAGGGCTGGCTGGTCCGCTTTGACAACGGCTGGCGCTGGGAACCCCAAGTAGATCTGAGCTTCAACCAAACAGGCCCCGCCACCAACTGGCCCGGCCCCCAACCACCTCAACTGCGGCTTCGCGCCTTGATCACGCTGCCCTGGGACACCGCTGAGGAACTGGAAGTCACCCCGGCGCGGCGCCGCGACCTCAAGGCCCAACTCCCCGTCAGCCGTCTCGACGGTGCGGTAACCACGCTTTCGCTCAGGAGAGGCGCCGATCTACGCGCCGCGAACTGGGACCTGGGGTCGAACCGTAACGCCAACGCCTCCGTCAGCTATTCGGCCACCATCGCCTCCCCGGACGGTCGGCCAGCCCTGACCGGGGCGGTCATGACCGCTCTGCCCGGCACCCTGCAATCGTCGACCGTGACCTGCGCCGAGGTCACGATCCAGGACGCCGCTGCCTGGGCTGCCGTTCTCCCACCGGGTGCGTCGACCAAACTCACCCTCGAGGAAGTGACGTCCATCCTGCTGGCGGCCTGGGAGACAGCAGCTGAAGTCCTGCCGGCGGTTGCGTGTGATGCGACGACGATGCGGTGGGCCGGCCCACCCACTGTTGAGCTGCGGGTGAGTGCTGAGGGACCACACGATCAGCCCCGGGCCAACCTCGACACCTTGATCGATCTCGGCGAGGTCGGGCCGACCGACCGCAACTCGCTGCCCGAGATGGCAGTGACGATCACCGTGTCTCCGACGTTGGAGGACACCGAGCGCCGGAAGGTCCTCCGGCGTGCTCTCGTGCGCATGCTCCGGGGCTTCGGATATTTCGAGGCCGACGAGCATCTCTTCACGTGAGATACGGACAACTGCCTTCGTGAACAGCACGGGAGGGCAGACGGCGGCAACCGTGAACTGCTCCGACGGGCCGAGGAGTTGGGCCCAGCAGAGCGAGCCGGATCAAGCGACAACTTTCTCTCCAAGACGCTTCGCCGCCCAACTTGGGGCCGACGCCAGGGACGTGAGCATTTCCAGCGCGGCCCTGGTATCGCCAAGCGCGTGGTGCCTGCCGCCCAGACGACCACAAGTACGTGGTGTCCTCGCCTTGCGTGCTGGGCAGCACCGAACGAACGCATCTTAGATTTGGTCCGTCGGATCCAGCCGTACACGGGCCAGCAGGGAACGACTGTGGCGCAGGGTGTCCGAGACCGCGCCGTATTCCTGCTTGGCCATAATGCTGCTCCTGACGTGCTGTTCTCGCCGTCCAGCTTGCCAGTCCAGCCCTCGACCAGCCCGTCGAAAGGAGGCTCCTGGTCCGCCCGGTGATCACGGCGATGTCCGCGCCACACGCGGGTCACGACAACCACGGACTCCACCCTCACCGGCACGCGATACCGAGCGAGCGTCAGCTCAGCCGTCGTCCTCGTCATCGTCCTCTGCGTACGGCTCGGCCAGACGTAGGCCGAGATCGTCCTGCCAGTCCCGGACCCACGCCCGCAGTTCGATGATGCGGTCGGGGCTCATGTCGTACGCGGTGTACTCCTGGTCGGAGGTGAAGTCGACCGCTTCGAGCCGGCCGTGCAGTTCCGCCAGGTCGAACTCTTCGTCGTGCTGGGCGCCGAGACGTTGTAGGCCCGCAATCGGGATGTCCCGTTCCGCTGTAGTGGTCTGCAGGTTCTCTGTATGTCTCATTGGGGGGACACCTCCGCTGTCTCACGATCTTGTCCCTTTGAGGCTGCAGGTCAGCGTCGTCCGATTCGATCCCCGCCAGATACGACCCCAGCGCGGGAAACCCATCGACTCGAGCCGCGTATCCGCCAGTGCGTGGGAGGTGGTGGGGTCCGAAGGGCTGGGCCATACCTGCGGTGACCGAGACGGCGTGGCAACGGCAATCAGGAAGCGGGGACGGGATCCAGTCGGTAGGCGTCCCCGTGGGCGACCACGCGGCCGGCGGTGGGCGGTGCGAAGTGGGTGCCGAGGAGGAGGGTGTCCGTGCCGGCGAGGGAGCCGAGCAGCTCGCGGCGGGTGGCCTCGGACTGCCGCGGGTCGATATCGACGCAGGCGCCGATGACGGGGTGGGCGAGCTGGACGGGGTGGTGGACGCAGTCGCCGGAGATCAGCGCCGTCTCCTCCTGGCTGGTCAGTTCCACCGCGACGTGGCCGGGGGTGTGGCCGGGTGTCGGGACCAAGCGCAGGCCGGGGGAGATCTCGGCCCCCTTGTGCGGGACGTCGACCGTGCTCAGCAGACCCGCCTGTTCGACCGGGATCACGGAGTCGCGGAACATCTGTTCGCGTGCCTCCTCCATGTCGTACGTGGCCCAGAACTCCCGCTCGGCGCGGGAGGTGAGGTAGCGGGCGTTGGGGAAGGTGGGGACCCATTCGCCGTTCACCCGCCGTGTGTTCCAGCCGACGTGATCGGCGTGCAGGTGGGTGAGGATCACCAGGTCGACGGAGTCCGGGGGGAAACCGGCGGCGGTGAGGCGCTCCAGGAAGTCGGTCCGCAGGTTGTGCCAGGCCGGGTTGGCCCGCTCCTTGCCGTTGCCGATGCCGGTGTCGACGAGAACGCGCAACCCGTTGACGACGAACGCGAAGCTGTGGCTGTCGATGTGCAGAATCCCGTCCTGGCCGGCGAAGTGGGGATGCAGCCAGTCCTGGGCGGTCACCACCTCAGGGGTGGCGTCGGGCAGCAGCCAGGGTCCGGTCGCGGGCGGCAGGGCGACCTCGTCGATGCGGTGGACGGTGACGCCGCCCACAGTCCAGGAGGAGATGGGGGCGGTGGCGGGGGAGGTGTGCATTGTGTGTCGTTTCCCTTGATCTCTTCAGCGGAAGCGGTCGGTTGTTCTCTTCAGTGGGAGCGGTCGGCTTCGGGGCGGGCCGCTACGCGTCGTGACGCGGTGAGTGTCGCCAGGGCCGCCAGGGCGAGGAGAGCGGCGGTGATGGCGTAGGCGTGTGAGGTGGTCCCCAGCCCGTAGTGCTGGGTGGCGGCGCCCGCGGCGACGGCGGGCAGGCTCATGGAGAGGTAGCTGAGGATGTAGTAGGCGGCCAGTGTCGCGGCGCGGTCCCGCTCGTCGAGCGAGGCGAGGAGCATACGCAGCGCCCCCTGGGAAACGGCGCCGAAGGCGATGCCGGCCAGCACCGCGCCGCCGTAGACGGCGGGCAGCCCGGCGCCGTGCAGACCGCTCAGGGTCAGGGCCGCGGCGGGCAGGACGGACAGGCAGCCGCCGATCGCCGTGGCGCGGGGCGGCCTGCGCCGCAGCGCCCATACGGTGAGCGCGGCGGTGGCGCTGAGGGTGAAGAAGACCATGCCACGGGCTGCTTGCGGGGCGTCGGGGGCCACCAGGCCTACGAGGGCCGGGCCGAGGGAGGAGTAGAAGCCGCCCAGCGCCCAGACGGTGCCGATAGCGGCGCCCGCGGCCAGCAGGGTGCGGCGGACCGGGGGCGGGACGCCGGCCCGCGGGCGCAGCGACCGCAGCGCTCCCACGCGGCGGTGGGCCGTCTCCGTGGTGAAGGTGGCCGCGATCGCCTGGGCTAGGAACAACGCCGCCAGCAGTACGTAGACGGTGACGGTGGGGGCGGGGGCGAAACGGACGAGCAGGGTGGAGACGAGCACGCCGGTGGCCATGCCGGCGACCGGGGTGACGCTGTTGGCCAGGGCGGATCGGCCCGGGCGCCGGGGGTTCTCCAGGTCGAGGAGCGCCGCGCCCGCGGCGCTGGTGGCCGCGCCGGTGGCCGCTCCTTGCAGGACCCGGGCGATGGTCAGGGAGCCCGCGCCGTCCGCTGAGGCCAGGAGGACCATGGAGGCGGCCGCCATGAGCAGGGCGCCTGCCAGGACGGGGCGTCGCCCCAGGTGGTCGGAGAGCGCTCCGGTGGTGAGCAGGGCCAGCAGCAGGGCCAGGGCGTACGCGCTGAAGACCACGGTGACGGCGAGCGCGGAGAGGCCCCACTGGTCCTGGTAGAGAGGGTAGAGCGGGGTCGGAGCGCTGGACGCGGCCAGGAGGGCCGCGAGTATCGACACGTCGAGGGCGAAGGAAGCCGTGCGCCTCCTCGTACGGGTGCGGGTGGCCTGATGAGCGATGTGCACGGGTGCGTCGGACGCCGCGGGTGCGTCGGAGATCGCTGGCGCGTCGGCCAGCGCTTGTACGTCGGAGATGACGCCGGGCATAGGACTCCTTCCGTAAACGCAATGTATTTGCTTTAACTCGACCGTAGGGCCTACAGTCGAGTTAAAGCAAACCGTTAGCTTTTGCTACGGGGTGCTTCGTCGCCACGCCCCTGATCAGGAGAAGCCTGTGTCCTCCGCTGAACTCACGCCGCCCGAGGCCGCCCGCTGGGCCGCCCGTGCCGGACTTCCGCTGCCCGATGACCGCCACGCCGCGGTCGCCGCCACCGCCGACCACATCCACTCCGTCGTCTCGGTCCTGCGTGAGCTGGACTTCGGGGACACCCCGCCCGCCGGCGCCTACCGCGCCGGAAAGGAGAAGCACGATGCAGCCGTATGAGCTGACCCTCGCCGACGCCGCGCAGCAGATCCGGGCCCGCCAGCTGTCTCCCGTCGAGCTGGTGGACTCGGTCCTCGAACGCATCGACCAGGTGGACCCGCACGTCGAGGCGTACGTCGCGGTCACCGCTGAGCAGGCCCGCGGCGCGGCGCGGGAGGCCGAGCAGGAAGCGGCCCGCGGCATGTTCCGGGGGCCGCTGCACGGCGTCCCGGCCGGGCTCAAGGACCTGATCGACGTCGCCGGTTCGCCCACCAGCGCCAGTTCCCGGGTCCGGGCCGGCCACCGCGCCGCCGCCGACAGCACGGTCGCCGCCCGGCTGCGGGCCGCAGGCTCCGTCCTGGTCGGCAAGACCCACACCCACGAGTTCGCCTACGGCCTGACCACCCCGCAGACCGGCAACGCCTGGGACCGCGGCCGGGTCGCGGGAGGCTCCAGCGGCGGGTCCGCCGTCGCGGTGGCGGCCGGGGCGGCGACCTTCGCCCTCGGCACCGACACCGGCGGGTCGATCCGGGTTCCCGCCGCGCTGAACGGGGTCGTCGGCCTCAAGCCGACCTACGGGCTGGTGCCGCGCCACGGCGTCACGTCACTGTCCTGGTCGCTGGACCACGTCGGCCCGGTCACCCGCACCGTCGAGGACGCGGCCCTGGTCCTGAACGTCCTCGCCGGGCACGACCCGCGTGACCCCGCCTCGCTGGACGCCCCCGCTGTCGACCACCGGCCGGAACGGGAGCCGGACCTGGCGGGCGTGCGCGTCGGGGTACCGCGCAACTACTACTTCGACCATGTCGACGCGGAGGTGGAGACCGCCGTCCGCCGGGGCATCGCGGAGCTGGAGACGCTCGGCGTCCATCTCGTCGAGATCGACATCCCGATGACTCGGTACATCCACGCCACGCAGTGGGGGCTGATGGTTCCGGAGGCCACCGCCTACCACGAGGACACGCTGCGTACCGTCCCCGAGCTGTACCAGGCGGACGTCCGCATCCTCCTGGAGGCCGGTGAGCTGATGGGCGCGGGCGACTATCTGCGTGCCCAGCGCTCCCGGACGCTGATGCAGGAGGAATGGGCTCGCGTTCTGGAGAAGGTCGACGTGATCGCCGCCCCGGCGGTCCCGATGACCGCGGTGAAGGCCGGCCAGGAGAGCGTCACCTGGTCCGACGGCTCGACCGAGGCCGTCTCCGACGCCTACGTGCGTCTGTCCTCCCCGGCCAACATCACCGGAGTGCCCGCTCTGTCCGTCCCGGTGGGCCACGACACGGCGGGCATGCCGATCGGCATGCAGCTGCTCGGGCGGCCCTTCGGTGAGCGGCAACTGCTGCGGGTGGGCCACGCCTACGAGCGGACGCAGTCCGCCCGGTCGCTCGCGCCGGCCGCCTGAGAGCGGCGTGCGGGCCGGACGGTTCCGGACCGGCCCATATGCCGTTCGGCTCCGGTCGGGATCAGGACCGGATGCCCGCAGGGAGGAGACCGGCGAGGGAACCCTGGCGCGGCCGTCGAGCCGACACACTCCGCCTAAACGCAATAACCGTGCTTTAAGATGGAGTCATGAGTCGTAAGCCGATGGTGCGCCCCGGCGGGCGCAGTGCACGGGTCCAGGCTTCGGTGCACACCGCCGTCCGCGACATCCTGTCGGAGCGGGGCCGCGACGCGGTGACCGTCCCGCTGGTCGCCCAGCGCGCCGGAGTCACCCCCTCGACGATCTACCGCCGCTGGGGCGACCTTCAGGAGCTGCTGTCGGACGTCGCGGTGGAGCGCCTGCGGCCCGACACCGCGCCGGAGGACCACGGCGACCTGCTGTCCGACCTGACGGCCTGGGCCGAACAGTTCCTCGACGAGATGTCGTCCCCCTCCGGCCGCGCCTACATCCGTGACGCTCTGCTCGGCGACCCGGACGGCAGCAATGCCGGTCGGTGCTCGGCCTACGCGGCCGAACAGATCGACGTCGTGCTCGCCCGCGCGATCGGCCGCGAGGAGAACACTCCCGACGTCGAGACGGCGATGGATCGCGTGGTCGCCCCCATGATGTACCGCATCCTCTTCCGCCCGGCCGGACTCGATGCCGCGTACGCCCGTCGGCTCGTGACCGAACTCCTCGACGCGGGCGAAGAACACCCCCTCCCATGATCCAGATTCCTCGCGGCCCGCGCAGGAGGAACCGCCCAGATTCACCGTTGCTCATGCCCGCCGGCTATCGCAGCTCGGGCGAGGCAAGGGCCTTCGGCTTGTGGCGTGGTCCGTGGAGATCACCGAACTGGTCGGTATACGGCGCCGCGGCGGCCACGACCTTCTTGCCAAGGCGGTTGAGCTGCATGGGGTGTTTGACTCCGCAGGGGAAAGGAGCTCGCCGTCCAGGTCCTGTTCCAGCTTGTGGATCTGCAGGGTCACCGTGCCCGGATCGAGGCCCGCGTCGCGGGCGAACGTCGTCAGCGTGGGATAGCGGACTGCTTCCAGGAAGCGGCGCAGACGGCTCTGTCCGCCTTTGCTTCCTGCCGCCGGCCGCAGCAGAGGGGGCAGGCGAACCAGCCTTGCTGCCGCAGCGGCGGGTGTACGTGGCCTCCGCCGAGGATGTGCCCGCACGGAAGGCTGCGCGCCGCTTGAGCCGTAGTGGTGTGTCCGAGGTCGGTGGGCTGCAGGGGTCGGTTCTTCGTGGTCCGAAACAGCAGCGGGCCTCCGATCTCCTCGTCCAGGCGCAGCAGGTGGCTGGTGACGCTGTGCGTGGATAGCCACCTGCCGCCGCACGCCTCGGAGAGGGATCGGTATCCGGCGACCTGGAGGAACGTATGGAGCCGGCGCCATTGGTAGTTGTTGCCGAGCACCGGGCGCAGGAGCGCTGTCCTGTCGAAGTGCATCTGTCAGATGCCGAGCCGCTGACCTGGTGGGGTGCCACGTTGATTGAGAACACTGACCCTCAGTGTTCTCAATCAACGTGGCTTTCGCGGAATCGTGCTGACGGAGGGGACAGCCGACTCAGCCGTCTTGCTCTTCAGCGAAGCTGCCCAGGGTCTCCCTCAGACGGCGCCGTGCTGCATCCAGACGCTCCGCATAGTCAGCAGCGAAGATCCCGGGAAGCGCCTTGTCCAATGTCCCCGCGAGCTTGTGGATCGGGGCCCACGCGGCCGGATCGTCGACCAGACGGCTGAGATCCGTCATCTGAACTCGCTCCAGCCAGTCCGAGAGGACGAGCGCCTCATCGGAGGTGAGCTTGATCGTGATCTCAGTGTTGTCCACGAGTCGAACTTACTGATCGTTTCAGAATGATGTCGGTCTGCCTCGGCTCGGCGTGCGACTACCCACGCTCTACCTGGGCGGGCCAGAGCGCTTGATGGCCGTGTGGAATTGTTCCGTCATGAACAACGGCACTCGGAAATACGGCACTCGCAGCCTGGCTGTCTGGGAAGGTGGCCGCCCGCCCGACGACTTTGCTGCTGGTCAGACCTTCGAGGAACTCTACGGCCAGTTTGTCCGTCGCGGGGATCGATTGGAGGACAGAGGCCCGGATGAGCCACCGACCGAGCGCATTGCGGCCTACGTGGCCGCGTTGCTGGAGCGGTGGCCCAACCCGACCGGGGAGCAGGATGACCACCCGGTATGGGACGACGGACTGCACGGCAACGAGACGGGCCCGCTGATCTACTTCGGCGTACGACGGGACGCGGCCGAGGAAGTTTCGACGTTCGCCGCGCAGGTCGCGACGTCCATGGGTTTGGTCTGCTTCGACGTCTCAGGCGGAAAGCTGCTGTCGTAAACGGCACCTGCTTTCAGAATGCGGCGGAGGCAGATGATGCAGCATGCGAGTTCCAGCAGGGCCTGGTGGAACTCGGCTCGGCGTTCATAGCGGATGCGAAGCCGTTTGAACTGATGGAGCCAGGCGAAGGTGCGCTCGACGACTCAACGGGTCTTGCCCAGGCCGGAGCCGTGGGCGACGCCGCGTCGGGCGATGAGGGGCTTGATGCCGCGCTTCCAGAGCAGGCGGCGGTACTTGTCGAAGTCGTAGCGGCGATCGGCAAACAGCCGTTTCGGTCTGTTGCGGGGTCGCCCCCGCAGTTCCTGTACAGGTGGAACGGCTTCCAGCAGCGGTATGAGCTGGGTGACGTCGTGCCTGTTGCCGCCGGTCACCGAGACGGCGAGGGGTGTGCCGTGCCGGTCGACGATCACATGATGCTTGGACCCGGGGCGGCCGCGGTCGACGGGCGAGGGCCCGACGTGATCCCCCCTTTCAGGGACCGGATGTGCGAGCCATCGATCGCGCAGTCGTCGTTCAGGCGGCGAGGGGCAAAGGGGCTGGGAAGGCTCGGTCGGGGTCGTACGTGGTTCGGTTCTGCAGGCAGTGGTAGAGGCAGCCCAGGAGTTTGTTGAACAGGTTCCGCAGTGCGGCGGTGTGGCGTTCTCCGCCGGCTCGTCGTCTGTCGTAATGGGTGCGCGGAGCGACTGTGCGGAGGGTGGCAAAGGCCCACATGTGACCAACGCTGGCGAGTCGTTGGTTCTTGACGGTCCGAGCCACGACGACGTGGCTGCGGCCTGATGCCCGTGTCACGGGTGCCGCTCCGGCGTATGCCTTGACCGCCCTCGCGTCCGCGAACGGGGAGCGGTCGTCGCCGATCTCGGCCGGCAGTCGGGTCCCGGAGAGCACGGACAGGCCCGGGAAGCTGGTGATGATGTCGGCGTCCGGGTGCGCGGGGAACGTTTTCTCTGTCGCTGCTGCGAGGTCGGTGCCGCTGCTGCACGCGGCGCTGACCTGCTGGATGAGTGCCGATGCCTGTCGTCCTATGGCCTCTTCGACCAGGGGCAGTTGGTGGAGGTGCTCCGCCCGGAAGATCTCCCGGAGCCGCTCGACCTCCGTTTCAATGCCGCGCCGCAGGCTTCCACCTCGCTCGGCAGCCCTTGCGCTCACGCGCTCAGGCTCACCGATGAGGTATTAGAACTACCGCTACTCCACCAACTACCAGGTCGTCATCGACGCAGTGGTACGACGTCCCGGACACGCCGGGGGGCGTGTCCGGGACGTTCCGCCGCGGTGGCCGCTTTCTTACACCGCGGCGATGCCCTCCATGCCGGAGGCGGCGAAGGCGGGCAGGCCTGTGATCGTCGTGATCTTGGTGAGGGCGCCGGTGCGTTCGACACGGAAGCCGTCGACGGTGCCGGAGGTCGCGTTCTGGACGTAGACGAACTTGTCGGCGGCGACGGCGAGGTCGATGACGCCCTGCGACATCGCGGAGGGTGCTGCGGCGATGCCCGCCTTGTTGGTCAGCTTGAGTCGGCCGTGCGCGTCCTGGCGGTAGCCGCTGACGGTGGAGTTGCCGGTGTTGCCGCCGTAGAAGAAGTCACCGGCCCGCTCCAGCCAGCACAGGACGTTCTGCCCGTTCGGCAGGGAAGCCTGTACGGTCTTCAACTCGCCGTCGTGGCGCACCTTGTAGGTGCTGACGGTGGAATTGGCGGCCTCGGCGACCAGCATGCGCCCGGACTTGTCGAAGGCGATGGCGAACGGCACCATGCCCGCCGACTTGTTCACGACCGGCTTGTCCGCCGGGAGGCCGTCCTTCCCCATGGGGAAGACCTCGATGGTGTTCGCCGACTTGGTGGTGACGACCAGGTTCCGGCCGTCCGGCGTGAACGCGACCTGCCCCGGCGAGCTGCTGAACAGCGGTACCTTCTCGTTCTTCAGGCCCAAGCTACGGTACGAACCGCTCAGCGGCTTCAGCCCCTTGGAGGTGATTCGGAAACCCTGCACGCTTCCCGCGCCGCCCGCGTTCATGGCGTAGGCGAGATCTCCCGAGACCGTGACGGCGGACGGGAAGTCGCCTCCCGTGGAGACGGTTTGGCGGTCCGTCAGTTTCTGGCCGTGCACGGCGAAGGACGTCAGGGTGCCGCTGCCCGCGTTGACCGCCAGGAGCCGGCCGGAACGGTGGTCGTAGACGAGCGACCCCTGCGAGGCGAGCGAGTCGGTCGGCGCGTCTGTCTGGTCCCCGCCCTTGCCGCCGGTCGCGTACTTCCCCGCGGCAGTCAACTTACCGTCGTCGCCCCGGCGGAAGACGCGGATGGTGTTCCCGGCCAGCTCGTTGCCCTGGACGAAGACGGCGTGGTCCGCCTTCGAGACGGCGCGCGGGGTGGGCGAAACCTGCGTGGCGGAGGCTCCGTTGACCATGACCACGGCCGCCGCGACGGCCACCGCGCCACCACCGGAGACGGCGATCCATTTCCGCGGCTTCAACCTGCGCGTGTTGTGCCTACTCACTTGGGCCTCCTCTGATCCGGGGTCTTGCGTGACCAGAGTTGACGAAGTGAAGGAGGGTGTGAAGGCTTACGTGGCTCACGTCAGAGTCTCGTAAGCCTCAACACGGCTCAACGGACGCAGAGTTGACGGGCTTCCCACGGCCCTTTGGTTGCGCGACGCTCGAGGTCAGCTGGTTACGCTGAAGCTGTCGACGCTCACCCAGTTGCTGTTGAGTGTCGTGACGGTCAGCGTGTGGGCGCCGTTTGTCAGCCCCGGCGAGTGAAGACAGGGACGCGGACGGAACGGCTGTCGGCGGAGAGGTTGACCGTCTGTGGCGTGCCCCCGTCGATCGACACTGAACCGCCGACTTGTATAGGGGTAGCGGGACGCGGTCGGGTTGGCCGCTCGTAGCGTGCCGTAGGACGCTGGGCCGGGTGGCTAGTGAACCGTCTGCCGCTCTTCGGGGCTGGTTCTCCCGGGGTATGTCGCCGGTCCGACGTCCGTCCGCGGTCTGGCTCAACAGAGGCGTGTCCCGGCCAGGTTGGTTCCGGAAGCCGGCGTGTCGACCGTGGCTGCCCCTGTCGTCCGACCACGAGGAATCCAGTCCCGTGATAGTGCTCGGTGTCGATCCGCACAAGTCCACCCATACCGCCACCGCCGTCGAGCCGACCTCGAACCAGCAGGTCGGGTCGATGCGGATCGAGGCCAGTCTGGCGGACTACCGGCGGCTGCTGTCCTGGGCCAAGCGGTGGCCGCAGCGGAAGTGGGCTGTGGAGAATGCCAACGGCCTGGGGCGGCATCTCGCCCAGTGGCTCCTCGCCCGCGGCGAGAGCGCGGTCGATGTTCCTGCCGCAGCGACCAGCCGGGTGCGCGAACTTTCCCGCGGTGGCCGGCGTAAGAATGACCGTATCGAGGCAGCGGCCGCAGCCGCCGTCGCTTATCTGCAGGGAGACGAGCGGGACTTCGCGGCGGAGGATCACACCACGGCGCTGGCTCTCCTGGACGAACGGCGTGTGAACCTGGCCCAGGCCCGGGTGCGCACGGTCAACCAACTCCACGCGCTGCTGCGCGATCTCCAGGGCAGGACGCCATGGCGCGAGATGAGCAGACGCCTTCAGCAGGTCGTCGGTCGTCACATGGAGCGCGGTCGCGAGGGTGTTCAACTCTGAAGCGCACGAGTTCGTAAGATCCGGGATGCCTCTGAGCGGAAACCCGAGCGTTTCACGGCGGGCAGCTGACTGTGGGGCGGAGGTTCCGGGCAGGCGCCGCTCACAGAGCGCGCATCGACTTGAGACCCGCCGAAGAGGTCTCCCTGGCTCCTTGACGAGATGGCCAACGCACTCGGACACGACGAACCGACATCAATGCGGACACGATGATTTGGGGCGCGTGGGCTGGGCTCCCTGGTCGGCCGTCCGTAAGCCGTGAAGCGTGGTATCGGCTGCGGAGTGTCAGAGGTGGTCGCCGAGCAGGACGCGGCGTACGTGGTGGAGGTGGTTACGCATGGCGTCGCGGGCGGCATGTGGGTCTCGTTCGCGGACGGCGGCGACGATCTGCTCGTGTTCGGTGCAGTAGCAGCGGTGGCGTTCGGGGTTGAAGCTGCGGCGCTTGAGTCCGCCCCATATGGGCTGGCGGCGGGCGCTGATGAGCAGGGAGCTGACGCTGGTCAGGACCGCGTTGTGGGTGGCCACGGCGAAGCTGTGGTGCAGGGCGGTGTCCCAGCGTTCGAACTCTTCCGAGCCGGATGCCTGCTCGCCGCCGCGCAGGCAGCGTTCCATTTCTGTGAGGTCCGCCCCGGTGGCGGACGCGACGGCGAGCGGCATCAACTCCGGTTCCAGGACCAGGCGTGAGGCCATGATCTCCGCGGGGCTGGGCTGGTGGGCGGGGTCGTCGGCGAGGGCGGTCTCGTCCGGAGCGATGAACGTGCCGCGGCCGACGTGACGCAGCACGATGCCGCGGGATTCGAGGTCCTGCAGGGCGGCGCGGACCGCGGCGCGGCCGACTCCGGTGGCTGCCGCCAGGTCCCGTTCGGTGGGCAGGCGGTCGCCGGGGTTGAGGCCGCCGGTGGCGAGGATCTTTTCCACGTGCTTGAGCACGGTGGCTGCGGGGCCGACAGCGTCCATCTTTCATCCCTCCCGTGAACCAATGCGGACCAATGTTAGCGCCATGGGCGATCAATGTGCGAGAAATCGAGCATTGACCTCCTGGAAACGCGAACCTAGTCTCACCGATAAGAACCCATTCCCCATATTGGTTCCTATTGGTCTAGTAGGTGCGGTGCGCTTCGCAAGGATTCACATCAAGGGCGGCGTGCGGGTGTACGCGGTCGACGAACACGGAACGGGCCGCGAGGTGTGCTTCACCGACACGGGCGTACCCGTCAGTGACCTACGGCAGATCATCGATGCGGGCCCGGAAGCAGCAGCGCGCCTGGAGATCGGCGGCACGGCCGTCGACGGCCGGTTGCTGGCCCCTCACATCCCCGCGCGCAACATCTTCTGCGTGGGACGCAACTACTCCGAGCACGCGCAGGAGTTCGCCAGGAGCGGTTTCGACGCGACCGGCTCCCCGGACGGCCAGCACATGCCGGAGCACCCGGTCGTCTTCACCAAGCCCGCAGCGTCCGTGATCGCCTCGGGTGATGTGGTCGACCCGCACACCGACATCACCTCCGCGCTCGACCACGAGGGCGAGATCGGCGTCATCATCGGGCGGCGCGCCTCGAAGGTGAGCCGGGACGAGGCGATGGACCACGTGTGGGGCTACACCCTCATCAACGATGTCACCGCCCGCGACCTGCAGCGTGACCACAAGCAGTGGTTCATCGGGAAGTCCCTGGACACCTTCTGCCCGATGGGGCCGTGGGCCGTGACCGCCGACGAGATCGACATCCATGATCTACGGCTGCAGACCCGCGTCAACGGCGAGCTGCGCCAGGACACCAACACCTCCCAGCTGATCTTCGACGTGGCGACCATCATCGAGACCCTCTCGGCCGGCGTCACGCTGGAACCCGGGGGCGTCATCGCCACCGGAACCCCCGTCGGCGTGGGCATCGGCTTCGACCCGCCCAAGTACCTGACCACCGGCGACCAGGTCGTCGTCTCCGCCCCGGGGCTGGGCGAGCTGACCAACATCATCGGCCCCGCGGCCGGCCGTGACCGCCTGCGGCCCGCCGCCGGTGCCGAGCTGTTCGTGGAGAAGTCCGGGCAGGGCTCGCCGGTGGTCCTCATCCATGGCCTGGGGGCGCCACCACCGTCTACGATCCGCAGGCCGCCGCCCTGGCCGAGCATCACACGGTGCTGCGCTACGACCTGTCCGGCCACGGCCGCTCATCCAGGAACGGCACGCCCAGCATCACCGGCTGGGTCGAGGAGCTGACCGCCCTGCTGGATGCCGAAGGCATCGGGGAGACCGCCGTCGTTGCCCACTCCATGGGCACCCTGGTCGCCTCCGCCTCCGCCTCCGCCTCCGCCTTCGCCGCCGCCCATGCCGACCGGGTCACCAAGCTCGCGCTGCTCGGGCCGGTCCGCGCCCAGGCCCCACAGGCCAAGGACGCCACCCGGGCCCGCGCTCGTACCGTACGCGAGGGCGGCATGTCCGCAGTGGCCGACACCATCGTCGAGCGCATCCCATAGGTGAGTCCGCTGGTGGTGCCCAATCTCGCCCATGGCCTTCCGTGCGCCAGTCCGCCAGGGGATTACCTGGTCCGGTGACGGGGTGCCGACGTCGCCGACGACCGTGCAGCTGATGTCGTCGGGGTGAGGGTGGACGCGTAAGACGCTTGTCATGGAGTCGTTGAGGGGCGGTCCCATTTCCACCGGGCCGCCGTGGCTGTCAGTGTGGGAGGTGGCGGGAGAGGGCAGATCAGAACGTCGGGGTGATGCCGAGGGGTGCGAGGCGACGATCCACCTCGTCGGCGGTGGCGTGCCCGCGGGCCAGGGAGACGGTGCGCGAACCGTCGACGGCGAGCAGGGCGGGGAAGGCGGTGACGCCTAGCTCGGCAGTGCGGCGGAAGTCCGCCTCGGCCGCCTTTTGCGCCTCAGGTGCTTGGAATGCGGCGAGGACGGCGTCGGCGTCCAGTCCGGCCGTCTCGGCGAGCTGACGGTAGGTGGCGGGGGCGGACAGGCTGTGTCCGTCGACGTAGAAGGCGTGCTGCAACGCCAGGGTCAGCTCCGCCGCGCGGTCGGGGGCGGTCTGCCGCAGGGCCGCGACGCCGCGGGCGGCGGCCTCGGAGTCCATGACGAACGAGCCTTCAGCGGCGAGCCGTTGATAGCTCTCTCCGAACCGGGCGCCGGTCAGCCGGCTTACCTCGGCGTTGGCTTCCTTGATGTAGCTGAAGTTGCTGATCGCGACTCGGCGTCTGCCGGTGAAGAGGCCGCCGGAAACCACGTCGACCGGCAGGGTGGGATGGCGGGAGACGACTTCGCGCAGCGTTCGGGAGAATCCGTGCGACCAGCCGCAGTAGGCATCGAAAACGTAGACCAGCTTCATCGAGGACCTCGACAGGGGTGACGCCCACCCGATGCAGGCGATTCATCTGACAGAACAGCATCTGACTAGTCAGGTATTTCCTGATGCCCGTGATCCGCGACACAGGCGTGGGGCTGGCGTCCTAGGAGTGCCCCTGCGCAGATCAGCGCAGGCGGGGCAGTACGTCCCGGGCGGTGTGGCTGAGAATGCGAAGGTCCTCCGCGAACCGCTCGCGGTCCTCGGCCGGGAGCGGCTCAACGAAGTACCGCTTGATGTTCTCCACGTGCACCCGAGAAGCGCGCACCGTCGTCTCCTCGCCCAACAGGGTGAGCTGCACCAGCTTCCCGCGCCGGTCGTCCGGGGAGTCCGTGCGCGCGACGAGTCCAGCCGCCACCATGCGGTCCACCAGCCTGGTGGCGCCTCCTGTGGTCAGGACCTGTTCCTGGGCTATGACCCGCATGGAAAGGCCCAGCGTGCCCGCCCGCCCGAGAATCAGCAGGACCTCGAACATGAGATGGCTGATCCCGCACTCTTCCTCGAGTGCCCGGCCGAGGATGTACTCCAGCCGATTGGCCGCCCCCTGCAGTCGTCCGAACGCCAGGATCAGCTCGTGATCCGCGGCCTCCTTCGGCGTTTTGATCTCCGCCTGCTCGCTCACGGCCTCGCTGCCCCTTTCGCCATCCCGGGCATCACCGTACCGATCATGCCCGGGGACGGCAGTGTGACAGTGAGGTCGGCCCCGACGAGCGCTACGGCGCGAGGTTCAGCAGTCCTCTGCGAGCGGCTTCGGAGACGGCCGCGGCTCGGTTGTCAACGCCGAGTTTCCGGTAGATCCGGACCAGATGTGTCTTGATCGTCGCTTCGCTCAGGAACAGGGACTCGGCGATGGAGCGGTTGCTGTGCCCCTCGGACATCAGCTGGACGACCCCTGCCTCCCGTTGCGTCAAGTCGGTTCGCAGGCCGACCACTTGGCCGACCAGATCGCTGACGATCTCCGGAGCCAGGCCCATGCCTCCGGCGGCGGCGCTGCGCACGGCCCGGAACAACTCCTGGGGCGGACCCGCCTTGAGTACGTAGCCCCGTGCACCCGCCTCCAACGCGCGTACGACATCGACGCGGCCGGAGTAACTGGTCAGCATCACCACGGGCAGCCCCGGTGCCTCGGCGGCCAGCCGCCGGACCGTTTCGATTCCGTCGATGCTCCGACCGGCGCTCGCGAATCGCAGATCCATCAGCACGACGTCGAGCTTTAGACCGAGAGCCAGCTGGACGGCTTCCTCGCCGCTGCTGGCCTCCTCGATGACTTCGAGGTCCGGCTCGCCCTCCAGCAGGGCCCGCAGACCGGCCCGGACCACCACGTGGTCGTCAGCGATCAGCAGGCGCAGCGGCGTACTGGTCATGGGGCCATCACCGGGGACACCGCCATGCTGGGGCCGGATTGCGTGCGGGCGGGCAGGGTTGCCCGAACCGTGGTCCCCCCACCCGGGACGCTGTCGACGTCGAGGTCGCCGTCGTGCTCGCGCAGCCTCGCCCGGGCCGCGGGGAGGCCCAACCCCCGATGTGGAAGGGAGGTATGGCCCGTTCGGGACGGGACGAAGCCGACGCCGTCGTCGGGGAGTTCCAGTTCGACGTGGTCCGGGTGATGGTGAAGTGTTACCGGCAGGTTCATGTCTTGTGCGTGCTCCCGTACGTTCGCCAGCATGCTCTGTGCCACCCGGAACACAGTGGTGGCGGACTGTGCGTCCAGCTCCGGGCGATGGTTCTCCACCATGCGGAATTGCACCCGCGCGGCCGTTCCCTCCTGCTGCGCGCGATCGCACAGCAGCCGCAGGGCCCTTTCGAGGCCGGCCTCGGCGACGGTGGTGGGCGTGAGGTCGCAGATGATGCGCCGGGTCTCGGCGAGGGCGGCGTCAAGTCCGTCGACAGCCGCACGCACTCGGGCGCGTGCGGTGTCGGGCCGTACCGCCCGATCGCGTTCGGCCGCGTGCATCAGCATGAGGTGGCCGGCGAGTTCCTGCGCGAGCGTGTCGTGGAGATCTCTGGCGAGGCGCTCACGTTCCTTCAGTACACCCGCCCTGCGCTGTTCTTCCGCGAGGATGTGACGTGTGCCCTGCAGTTTGGCCAGCAGACGTTGGCGCTGCGCCGCATCGCGTTGCAACCCTCGGTACAGCGCCACCGTGCCCCACACGGCGGCGACCGGAATCAGGACCATTTCCGGGTCGAAACCGTCTGTGGTTCGGGTCAGTTGACCGATCAGGACGATGGTGACCACGGGCAGCGCGACCGTGGCCCGGCGCTGCCCCGGAGCACGCAGCGCCAGACAGGCCATCGGTACGGCGCACCAGGCGTACGCGCCGGTCGACGGTGGCGGGGCGAGTGCCACCAGAACCGCCCAGAGCACCAGCAGGACAGTGACCCAGCAGCCGCGAGGGAGGGTGCCGAGTCTGTTCCACAGAGCCAGACCCGACGCGTATCCCACGGCGAGCAGCCCGCTGGTGATCACGATGCCCCGGCACGTCGAGTCGTCCAGACGCGAGAGCCGGACCAGCGCGGCACCTACGACGAGGAAAAGCACGCAGTGCGGGATCTGTCCCACGGCGAACCGGCCGGTGCGGGACCACGACGGAGTCTGGACGCCCGGGTCGCGGTTGGTCACGACAAGCCCCCTCGGTGGATGATCTACTCGGACAGGGCGTCCGAGTTTTCCGCCACCTGTAGGGGTCCTGTGAAGAGCGGGGGCGTCGGTCTGCCGGTAGCCGCTCCGGAGTACCGACCCACGCCCCCGCTCGCTCTGGGGGCCTGTCAGCGGGACGAGCCCTACGCCCCCGGGTGGAGCCCGAGCCAGCCGGGTGTCGGGTCGCCCTTGACCTCGCCGAAGTACAGGGCGAAGGTCTGCTTCCAGCGTTCGATGGAGGCCCGGTCCGCCATGAAGCGGGGGAAGCCGTCCAGGTTCCCGTTCGGGTACTCCCAGATCTTCTTCAGACCAGTCGGGGGAGTGATGTCCGTACGGACGGACCACCCGTTGAAGGAGCCGTTCTGCATCTCCGTCGACAACTGCCAGTTGAGGAAGAGCTTGGCGGCCGTGGAGTTCTTGGCCTGCTTGAGGATCGCCACGCGCTGACCCCAGGACATGAACGGGTGACCGGAACCGATGGCGAACGTGACGGGAGAGGAGCTGACCGCGGACCCGGCGGTGCCGACCCCGATCGTCTTCTGCCCCGCGAAGACGGCGTCGCCCGGGGAGTTGCTGCCGCGCGCGAACCGCACGTCCTGTGCGGCGAACTTGGCCACCCAGTCCCAGCCGTACTTGCGGGCGTACAGCGTGTAGAGGTAGAGGACCGCGTCGTCGTCGTGCGGGTACGACGAGGCGATCTTGCCCTTCCACTTGGGGTCGACCAGGTCGCGCGGGGTGAGCTGTACGCCGGAACCGACCGCCGCCGTGGTGTACATGAAGCTGAACGCGAGCGCTCCCGTGGCCACCCACGCGCCCTGCGGATCCTTGAACGCGTCGTAGACCTTCGAGAACCCGGCGGGCTTGTAGTGCAGCAGCCGGCCCTGCTCCTTCCAGCGCGTGAAGTCCTGAAGGGTCTGGAGCTGCACGACGTCGGGTACGAGGGTGTCGGTCGCGAACTGGTTGTCGACACGTACGTCGTGGTACTTGCTGTAGTCGACGATCAGCGTCAGGTCGATGTCCGGGAAGCGGGCTTTGAAGGCCGCCTTGGTGCCGTCCTGCTGGGTCGGTGTGTCACCGCCGGCGTAGACGACGAGCTTCCCGCCCTCCGCGAGGGCGGCCTGGTACAGCTCGTCGAGCGTCCTGGTCTCCTCGGCGCCGGTGGCACCTCGGGAGGCGGAGGGGGAGGCGGCTGCCGGGGTCACGCTCGCGCCGAGCACGCCGGCGCTGAGGGCGGCACCGGCTCCGGTGGCAAGGACACGTCGTCTGCTGAGGAAACTGGACACGTCTGAGGGGACCTTCCTTGAGGGGGGTGGCGTAACAACGCCCCGGCGCCTGGGGTAAGGCCATTCTCGGCGGACTCCAGGTGCCTTCGCGTCGCCCGATCGCAGCGATCAAACCGGCGAAAGGTGGAATTCGCGTTCAACCGAACGGTTGAACGTCAGGATCGAGCTTGGTCGGTGTCCGCCTGCTTTCCGGCAGCCGAGCGGTGGTCCGGCGGGGCACCAGCGTGGGGGACAGGCTGACCTGGACCGAGCGTCTGTTCCGGTGGGCGATCCGCTCCAGGAGAAGACGGGCGGCGTTCCTGCCGATCTCGTTGCCCGCCTGATCGACGCTGGTCAGCGACACCGGGCCGAACGCGGCGAACGTGGTGTTGTCGTAGCCGGACACAGAGATGTCGTCGGGCACGGACAGCCCGGCTTCGGTCAGCGCCTCCAGCACGCCCATCGCGACGACGTCCGCGCCGGCGAACACGGCGGTGGGACGCTGGGGACGATTCAGCAGTTCCCTGGTGCCACGGTAGCCCCCTTCCTGGGTGTAACTGGTGGAGACGACGTCGATCCACTGCTCAAGGCCATGGGTTCGCATGGCCTGCCGGTAGCCGTCGGCGCGTCGGGCGTTGGGCATCTCCGCGAGGCGCGTCGGGTCGGTTTCGAGGTGCTCGATGTGGGCGATGCGCCGATGTCCGAGCGCGGCGAGGTGGCCGACGACCAGGGCGGCGCCTTCGACGTCGTCGTCCACCACGGTGTCGTACACCGGAGAGGATCCGTGTCTGCCGACGACCACGGTGGGAACCATGGAGGCCACGTGTTCCAGATGCGTGCGCGGAGACACCGGCGCCACGAGTACCAGGCCGTCCATGCCGCGGTCGATCATCGCCTCGGTGACCCGGGCTTCTGCTTTTTCACCGTTGCAGCCAGGTCCCAGGAGGACCTGGTACTCCGTGTCCTCCAACGACTGGGTGATGCCGTCGAGGACCTCGGGGAAGAAGGGATTGCGAATGTCGGGCAGCATCACGCCGATGGTGTACGTCTGCCCGCGGAGTCCTCTGGCGCCGGCGTGGGGCCGGTAGCCCAGCTCGTCGATCGCCCGGCGCACCTTCGTGTGCATCTCCGGGCTGGCGCCGTAGGCGTTGCGCAGCACTTTGGACACGGCGGTCGTCGAGACCCCGGCATGCTGCGCGACATCGACGATGGTGACCCGACGAGGCCGTGCCGACGGCTCCATCTTGCTCCCTCCTTCTGTGGGAAACGTTGCCGACGAGTGTACGTATAGACGCCTTGTTTGGGCACGCGCTGTCGTATTTACGCTCCTCCCGCCGCCGTAACAATTGCGCAGTGTGCATGGCATCTTGACGTCACGCGGGCTGCTCTCTAGGGTCTGGCACACCTCGTGGGGAACGTTGCCCATAAGTCGCTTCGGGCCACCCGGACCCAGCGAGCAGATCAGGTCGCCCCAGCATGCGGAAGTCGGCGGACGCTCCTACGCCGTGTCGGCCGGTGCTCTTGTTCGACAGTCTCTTTGAATCGTTTCAAGAAGGAGGTCCGTCGGTGACTCTTGCCCCGCACGAGCAACTCCCGGACCATGACCGACCTCCGGATCCCGGGCCGGTGGCCGCGCGGATCCGGCTGGCACGCACGACCCCGCCCTGGTGGTTCGCGCTGCCCGCGCTGCTGCTGTTCGCCTTCGTTGTCCTGGTGCCGAGTGCGCGCGGTGTGTACTACGCGTTCACCGACTGGGACGGCCTGGACCCCCACTTCTCCTTCGTCGGCCTCGGCAACTTCTCCGACATGTTCCGCGACACCGATGCGATGCAGGCGGTGTGGCACACCCTGCTGATCGCCGTGTCGATCACGGTGATCCAGAACGCGGTGGGTCTCGGACTGGCCCTCGGGGTCAACACGGCCATCAAGTCCCGCAACCTGCTGCGGGTGTTCCTGTTCGCCCCGGCCGTGATCACGCCGATCGTGACCGCCTATCTCTGGCGCAACCTGCTCGGTCCCGAGGGCGCGGTCAACAGCCTGCTGGGCGCGGTGGGACTCGGCTCCTGGCAGCAGGACTGGTTGGGCAGTCCGCGCCTTGCGCTGTGGGCGGTGGCCGGGGTGATCGTGTGGCAGTTCGCGGGCTACTCGATGGTCATCTTCCTGGCCGGGCTGCAGTCGGTGCCCAAGGAGGTCCATGAGGCGGCGGCCATCGACGGCGCGGGTCCGATACGGCGCTTCTGGTCGGTGACCCGGCCGCTGTTGGCGCCCGCCTTCACCATCAACCTGATGCTGTCGATCATCGGCGGGATCAAACTCTTCGACCAGGTGTACGCGCTGACGGGCGGCGGGCCGGGACACGCGACCGACACCCTCTCCACGCTGATCTACAAAGACGCCTTCACGCTCGGCGAGTTCGGCTACAGCATCGCGCTCGCAGTCGTTCTCACGATCATCGTCGCAGTCTTCTCCACAGGTCAGTACCTCGTCCTGTCCCGCAACGAGAGGGCCACGTCATGAACCGCTACCGAGGCCGTACCCTCGCCCTGGAACTGACGATGATCACCATCGCCCTGTTCATCGGCTTCCCCGTGTACGTCCTGGTCAACCTGGCCGTGCGCCCTGCGTCGGACACGTCGTCACCGATCAGCCCGACCACCTCGCCGACCCTGCACAACTTCACCCAGGCCTGGCAACAGGGCGCGCTGGGCGGGGCGTTGGGCAACAGCGTGCTCGTGACGGTGTGCAGCGTCATCGTGGTGCTGGCGGTCTCGTCACTGGCCGCGTACCCGCTGGCACGCGTCACGGCCCGCTGGTCACGGGGAACGTACCTGGGCTTCCTGCTCGGCCTCGTCCTGCCCTTCCAACTCGCCTCACTGCCGCTCTACCAGACCATGCGCGACCTCGGCCTGCTCGGCACGCCCTGGGCGCTGATCCTCTTCTACTCCGGCCTACAGGTGCCGTTCACCGTGTTCCTCTACGTCGGCTTCCTGCGCGCCCTGCCCCGCGACTTCGAGGACGCCGCCCTGATCGACGGCTGCACACCACTGCAGGGCTTCCGGTACGTGGTCCTGCCCATGCTCAAACCCGTCACCGTCACGGCCCTCGTGCTCAACGCGGTCGCCGTGTGGAACGACTTCTTCACCCCGCTGCTGTATCTCAGCGGCAGCGCCCGGCAGACCATGCCGGTCGCGATCGCCGGGTTCGTCGGTCAGTACGTCACCGACTGGAACCTCATCTTCGCCGCACTGGTGATCAGCATCCTGCCCGTCCTGCTCGTCTACTTCCTGCTGCAACGCAGCATCATCAACGGCTTCGCGGGAGGGCTGCGCGGATGAGACGCCATGCCCACCCGTCCCTCATGCCCGGTGGCTCTTCCCCGAGGGGGACTACATGAAGACACGTGAACTCCCAGTCCTGATCGCCGCGTTGACGGCCGTAGCCGTACTCGCGGCCTGCAGCGGCGGCACCAAGGCGGGCGCCGGCGGCGGTGGGTCCAAGACACTGACGCTCGCCTCCGTCGACCAGGGTTCGGTCGAAGACGTCGTGAAGGCCTTCGAGAAGGCCAACCCCAGCGTCAAGGTCCGCTACACCACCAGCGGCGCCGACCAGTACCAGCAGCAGATCCGCACCCAACTCGCCTCGGGCACGGCACCTGACGTGATGTCGGTCTGGCCCGGCAACGGCAACCCCGGCGCCACCTACGTCCTGGCCAAGCCGGGCTACTTGCGCGACCTCTCGGACCAGCCCTGGGCCGCAAAGATGCCCGACGCCATCAAGACCGTCGCGCAGTACGAGGGAAAGACGTACAACGCGATCTTCGGGCAGAACGGCATCGGCGCGGTCTACAACCAGGAGGCCATGGCGAAGGCCGGGCTCACCCCGCCGGACACCTGGACCAAGCTGCTTGCCTTCTGCCGGGCCGCCAAGGCCAAGGGCACCCCCGCCTTCGCGCTGGGCAACCAGGACAACTGGGTGACCCAGCTCGTCCTGTACGCACTGGTCGCCACCACCGTCTACGGCCACGACCGCGACTTCGACAAGAAGATGCAGGCCGGGCAGATCACCTTCGCCAAGTCGCCGTGGGCGACCGCCCTGGAGAAGTACCTGACCATGGAGAGGACCGGCTGCTTCCAGAAGAACCCGCTGGGCACCAACTACGAAGCCAGCCAGGCACTCGCCGCCACCGGCAAGACCCTCGGCATCGTGCAGGGCAACTGGGTGGTCGCCCTGCTCAAGCAGAAGAACCCGAAGGGCACCTTCACACTCAAGGCGCTGCCCGCCACCGACACTCCGTCCCAGACGCTCATCCCGGCCGCCGCAGGCGCCGGCTACGCCGTCAACGCCAAGGCGAAGAACCCTCGACTCGCCCTGAAATTCGTGAACTTCGTGATGTCACCGAAGGGCATGAACCTGTTCGTCAAGAAACAAGGCGGTCTGCCCTCCCTGCCCGACACGGGCTTCGCGGTGGACCCGTCGCTGACCGAACTCTCGACGTTCGTCACGTCGAACCGCACCGTGCCGTTCATGGACCAGCTCTGGCCCAACGCCAAGGTCCAACAGACCATGCTCAGCGGCCTCCAGGAGATCTTCAGCGGACAGTCCACGCCCAAGAAACTCCTCGACGAGATGGACGCCGACTACAAGGCCGGCTCCTGACCGCTGCCGGGAACACGTCCGAACACCGAAGGGACGAAGGTGTGAGAAATGAGCAAGGCGACGCAGACGGCACGGCCCGTGATGCCGAGAACGGCGACTGGTCCGGCGGGCTCGGCAGCGGAGTTCCCCGGCGCACCGTGCTCGCGGCGACAGCCGGAGCGGCCGTAGTGGCGGGCACCGTGAGCGGCGGATCCACGGCGCAGGCGACACCCGCGCGTAGTAGTACGGGAGACGCTCCGGTGGCCGGGCTGACCGTGGAACATCGCACGGATCCCCTCGGCGTGGACGCCGCCCGGCCGCGCTTCGGCTGGTTCATGCGGTCAACAGCCCGTGGCCGGAGCCAGGGGGCGTACCAGATCCTCGTGGCGAGTTCCGCGAGCAAGCTGACCTCCACCCGCGCCGACGTGTGGAACAGCGGCCGCATCCGTTCCTCCGACTCGGTGGCCGTCCGCTACACGGGCAGGGTGCTGAACGCCTCGACGCGCTACCACTGGACCGTCACCGTCTGGGACACCGAAGGTCGTCCGGTCGGTACCGCCGCTCCCTCGTTCTTCGAGACAGGACTCATGAGCACCGACGGCGTGACCGGGTGGGACGGCGCGCAGTGGATCGGAATGCAGGGGAAGACCCCCAACTCGGCCGGGGCACCGATGCTGCGGAAGGAAGCAGCTCTCACAAGCCGTGCCAAGGTCCGCGACGCACGGTTGTACGCCTCCGCCCTCGGCGTCTACGAGGCCCACGTTAACGGACACCACGTGACCGTCCCGCAGGACGGCGGCTCCACGCTCGAACTGCTGGCCCCGGGCTGGACGAACTACGACGCGCGCCTCAACTACCTGACCTACGACGTCACCGACCTGGTGACGCGGGAGCCGGCCGTCACCCTCGCCGCCGTCCTGGGCAACGGCTGGTACAACGCCCGCATCTCGGACGGCAGTACGTACTACTCCAGGGACGGCAACGCGCTGGCGCTGAAGGCCAAACTGCTGATCCGTTACACCGACGGCACGTCGCAGACGGTCGTCACGGGACCGGACAGCGGCTGGAAGGCCACGGACACCGGCCCCTACCGCGCCGACGACATCTACGACGGCCAGACCTACGACGCCCGGCTGGAACTGTCGGGCTGGGCGGCGCACGGCTTCGACGACTCCGCCTGGGCGGGCGTGGAGCGAGTTGCCTTCGAGGACAAGTACCCCGAGGCCCAACTGCTCGCGTATCCGGGCGAGACCGCGCGCTTCATGCACCGTTGGGACCAGCGTCCGAGGTCGATCACCGTCGCCACCGGCGTGACGGGGCAGGAGGGCAGCCCCAACGGCAGGGGACGCATCGTCGTGGATCCCGCCCGGACCGTGACCGATCCGGCGAAGGCCTCCTCCGCCGCGGTCACCATCGGCAGCGGTGAGACCGCGATCTTCGACCTCGGGCAGAACATGGTCGGCGTGGCCCGCTACGGCCTGCGCGGACCGGCCGGAGCGAAGGCCGAATACAGATTCGGCGAGATGCTGAACGACAGCAGCGCCGGCGCGGACGGCCCGGTGGGCTCCGTGTACCGGGCCAACCTCCGCAGCGCCAAAGCCACCAGCACCTACATCCTCAAAGGCGACCGGCACGGCGAGACCCACCAGGACTCCCTGACCTTCTACGGCTTCCGCTACGTGTCCGTCACCGCGACCGACACCGTCACGATCACCGGCCTGACCGGCAAGGTCGCCACCTCCGCGATCCGCGAGATCGGCACCGTCACCACCAACGACCCCGACATCAACCAGCTGGCGAGCAACATCCGTTGGGGCCAGCGCGGCAACTACCTCTGGGTGCCCACCGACTGCCCGCAACGCGACGAACGCCTCGGCTGGACCGGCGACACCCAGGTCTTCTCCACGACCGGTCTCTACAACGCCGATGCCAGTGTCTTCCTCAGCCACTTCCAGGACACCATCGTCGACTCCGCTGTCATCTACGGCGAGAACAAGGCCCAGTTCACCGGGGTCGCCCCCGGCGGGCGGTACAACTTCCCCGGAGGCGGCAGCGGTTGGGCCGACTGCGGGGTCGTACTCCCCTGGACGGTGTGGCAGATGACAGGTGACGTGACCGTCGTCGAGCGCAGCTGGCCCGCGATGACCCGCTACCTGGACTGGATCCGGGAGCAGACCGGCGACACCTACGCCGGACAGGGCTCCCTCACCGGCGACTGGCTGGCCCCGCAGAAGACCAGCGCCCAGATGATGAGCGACGTCTACTACGGCTATGTCGCCCGGCTGATGGCGCAGTTGGCCCGCGCGATCGGCCGACCGGCGGAGGGCGTGACGTATGAGCAACTCTTCGCGCGCATCAAACAGGCGTTCATCGCCAAGTACCTGAACACCGAGGGCGGGACGGTCACGGTCAAGTCCAGCCTGGGCGACGCCTCCCCGATCGAACCAGGCGCCGACCCCAACCAGAAGACCGAGGACAACAGCCAGACAGCGCTGCTGTGGGTCCTCAAACTCGGCTTCTACGAGACGCAAGCACAACGCCGCACACTCATAGGTCTGTTGGCGGACAACATCGGCAACGACGCGGCCTACAAGGCGGCCCATCCGAACAGCAGCCGGGTCCGCTATGCGGAGAACACACTGTCCGTCGGCTTCCTCGGCGTCAACGTCCTCGCGCCCGTCCTCACCGACGAGGGCCACGCCGACCTGGCGTACAAGCTGCTGCATCAGGACGCGCTGCCGTCCTGGCTCTTCTCCGTGCGGAACGGTGCCACCACCGTGTGGGAGCGCTGGAACTCGTACTCCAAGGACGTCGGTTTCGGCCCGGTCAGCATGAACTCCTTCAACCACTATGCGTACGGCGCGATCATGGAGTGGATGTACGCCTACATGGCCGGCATCGCCCGTGACCCGGACAGCCCCGGCTTCAAGCACTTCCTGCTCCAACCCCACATCGATCCCACCGGCAGGATCACGCAGGTGTCAGGCGTCTACGAGTCGCCGTACGGAGAGATCAGGAGCGAGTGGAAGGTTCAGGACGGAGGCCGAAGCCTTGTCCACGACGTGGTGGTGCCCGCGAACAGTGAGGCGACACTGCGCCTCCCGGCGGTGTCGGTCGACGCCGTCCACGACGGACGCGCCCCGTTGGCACGGGCGGACGGTGTGCGCTTCATCGGCTACACCGATGGGGTATACGCCTGCCGGTTGCTGTCCGGCCGGTACCGCCTGACCTCCCAACTCCGCTGATGGCCATGTGCTGAAGGGACTGGCGGCGCGTCTGCGATGCCATTCAAGTACCGCAGACGTGCTCGCCCGCAGTTCTCTCCAACGCCCTGCCCATATCGAGGTCTGACCGTCGTAGAGGACTCGAGCCGTTCAGATGGTGTCGGCATGGTCTTCCGCCCGTGCGGCGAGGGGCTGCAGGACACCCTGCAGGTCGTGGCCGACATCAGTGAAGGCGTACTCGACGGCCGGGGGAGTGGTTGGGAAGACCGTGCGCGAGACGATGCCGTCCCGTTCCAGGGGGCCACGAATCGAAACGCCACAAAGCGCGTTTAGCGACGTCCGGAGCGCAATCGCAGCGCTCTCCGAAAGAGGAGGTCTGATGATGGGCTCGGAAATGAACCGCAGGGCGATGATCGGCAGTTCGCTGTCCGCGCTGGCCGCGATGAGCATGTCGTTCCCGGCGCAAGCGCGGCCAGCCGGGAGCACGGTCGTGGCGGCAACCCGTTACGGCAAGGTGCGCGGAAGACGCGAGGAAGGCATCGCCAAGTTTCTCGGCGTGCCCTACGCTACGCCGCCGCTCGGCGAACTCCGATTCAAAGCCCCGAAGCCGCCCACGCGGTGGTCCGGCGTACGCGATGCGGTGAGCTTCCCCAACCCGGCATTCCAGGTGGCGGGTGGCGAGATGGGGCCAGGTGGCAACGGCCGGATGCCGGCTCCCTCCGAAGACTGCCTCTACCTCAACATCTGGACCCCTGCCGCCGATGGCAGGCGGCGGCCGGTGATGTTCTACAACCACGGCGGCGGCTACATGATCGGTTCCGGCTCCGCCACCGGGCAGGACGGCACCCACCTGGCGCAGCTCTACGACGTGGTGGTGGTCGAGTCCAACCACCGGCTGGGCCTGCTGGGGTACCTGTTCCTGGGCGATCTCGCCGGCGGCGACTACGCGGCCAACCAGGGGATGCTGGACATTCTCGCCGCGCTGCGCTGGACCAGGGAGAACATCGAGAACTTCGGCGGCGACCCCGACAACATCATGGTCTGGGGCGAGAGCGGCGGCGGCGCCAAGACCGCGGCCGTCTACACCATGCCGGCCGCCGTGCCACTGTTCCACAAGGCCTCGATCGAGAGCGCCGCGCCACTGCGCTTCCCCACCCGCGACGGTGCCAACGCTCGGGCCGGACGCACACTGGAGTTACTGGGACTGACTACGACCGACATTCCCCGGCTCCATGACATTCCGGCCGCCAGGCTGCTCGAGATCCAGCAGTCCGAGGCCGCGAACGGCGTCCCGCCGTGGGGCGACCCCGGCGCGCTCCCCGGCTTCGGCGCCTTCGTCGACGGCGCCGTCATCCCCCGGCACCCCTTCGCCGACGGCGCCGCGCCCTACTCGGCCGACAAGCCGCTGATGTGCGGCACCTGCCGCGACGAAACGGTGTTCTTCAGTCTTTTCGGGCCGCCCGACATCTTCCGGATCGACGAGGCCGGACTGCGCTCCAGACTGAGCAGCACGTATCAGGGCGCCGAACTCGACGAGATCATCCGGACCTTCCAGGCGTCGCGGCCCGGCGTGACGCCGGCACATCTCTATTTCGCGATCACCACATCGCCCATCTGGCGCGACGCGATCAAGATCGCGGAGGCCAAACGGGCGCAGCACGCCGCGCCCGTGTTCATGTACCAGCTCGCCTACCCGAGCCCGACCCTGGTGCCCGGTACCGACTTCCCCATCGGCTCACCGCACGCATCGGACATCAACCTCAAGTTCGCCAACACCGACAAGGACCTCGACTACATCCTCAACAAGGACCAGTCGCCGGGACGGCTGGCGACCGCACGGCACATGAGCGAACTGTGGGCGGGCTTCGCCCACACGAGCCGCCCCACGGCAGCGGGCGTGCCGAGCTGGCCCGCCTACACCCTGACCGACCGCGCCACGATGTGGCTGGACGCCAGGTGCCGGATCGTCAACGATCCGGACAGGAGCGAAAGAATGTTCTGGGAGAACCATGCCTGAGCTTCGCGTATGAGGTCGCAGGTCACTCGGGCCTGCTGAGATCCTCGGGAATCAGGGGCACGTGACGCAGCCGTCCCGTCAACGCTCGCTCCACTGTCGGCCTCGGTGAACCGTTCAAGCCGACCTCCAACGACCGGCGGGACGTAGGCCCGACCGACGTCCTGATCGACATCGCGTACTGCGGGGTCTGCCACACCGACGTCAGCCGCGCACGCAGCGAGTTCGGAACGACGACGCACCCGCTGGTGCCCGGACACGAGATCGCCGGCATTGTGTCAGCCGCCGGTGCCGACGTGACCAGGTTCTCGCTCGGTGACTGAGTGGGCGTGGGCTGCACCTGTCCGGTAAGCCGCGCCCACGCCGCCCGGCAACGAGCAACACCTTTAGTACTGCAACGGTCTTTGCCGTGACTGCTGGCCAGTTTCAGGGGCTGTGTCCCCGTCGTTTGTAGTGGCTGATGCGGGCTTGATGTTGGCGTATGCGGCGCCAGGTTGACCAGTTGAGGATGTGGTCGACGGGTGGGGGCCGGCGGTCGGTGAGACGGGCGATCAGACGTCTGACCTCGGCGAGGCTGAGGTGGATGAGCTGGGAGGATCCGTTTCTGCTTTGTCTGTGTCGAGTTGGCGGGCGCGCAGGACGGTCAGGCAGGCGTGGACTGCCATGGCCAGGGTCATGTGGCGGTGCCAGCCGGGGTAGCGGCGGACCTGGTAGTCGTCCAGACCGCATTCCTGTTTCGCGGTCTGGAAGCATTCCTCCACGGCCCAGCGGCTGCCCGCGATGCGGATCAGTTCATCAAGGGTGGTCTCGGCCGGGCAGTAGGCGATGTAGTAGGAGATCGCCTCAGGGCGGCTGATGCTGCGGCGCGCGATCACCCAGTGCCGGCGGTCGGCCCGGTGCCAGGGGCGGACCTCGACCCGGGCCCAGTCGAGGATTTGCCGGCCGTGGGCGCCGTCGCCGCAGGAACGGCGTTTCCACTTCTGCCGGGGCAGGCCCGGGAACAGGTCGTGGACCGGGTGGTCCAGGGCCCAGCGGGTGACGACGGTGTCGTGGCGGGTGGTGGCCATGACGTGGAAGACATCGGCCTGTTCAAGCTCGAAGCGCCAGCCCTTGGAGAAGCCATAGAAGCCGTATCTCAACCGAACGTGATCGCTTGATTTCGGCTGGTCAGGCATGGTCTAGCTCGGAATGAGGGAGGCATCCGGCGTCTTGTTTCCGCTCCATGAGCGAGGGGTGCGCAATGGCGTCGGTGCTGGGAATGCTGGAGGAGCGGGAGACAGCGGCCCGGGTGCGGGTGGAAGGGCTGCGGGAGGAAGTCGCCCGGTTGGCTGGGGTGTTGGAGGCCGCTGAGATTGAGCTGGACCGGCGGGTGATCGCGCGGGAAGAGCTGGTCGAGGCCCTAGCAGCCTCGGCTGTCGAGACCACCGCCGTGATCGAGGCCGAGGCGGAGCGGGAAACCGTGCCCTCACCCTCGCCGCCGGGCTCGATCGTGCCGCCTTGGCGCGAAGGATTGCCGGTGACGGTGCTGGCGCCGGACTACCAACGGATCCTGGGCGTGCTCGACGAGCGGCAGCCGGCGGGCCAAGAACCCCTGAAGGCCAAGGAGATCACGGCGGAGCTGGGCCTTCAGACGACGTCGGCGAAGGTCGAGGGGGTGCGCTCGAAGGCCAGGCGCCTGGCGGAGCGCGGGTGGATCGTGCAGGAGACGTCGGGGATGTTCAGCGCCGACCGGCGGCCTGTGCCCGCGCCAGACGCCGCCCCATCCGCGTGACCATCGACCACCGGATCATCGCCTCGCTGCTGGCCGGCAACGTCTCGTAGTCCCAGGCCAGTCGGCGCGAATGCATCAACCACGCGAACGTGCGCTCCACCACCCAGCGCCTCGGCAGCACCACGAACCCCTCCATATCGTCGGTGCGCTTGACGACCTGAAGGGTGAGCGCGAGTTTGTTCCGGCACTAGTCGGCCAGGCCGCCGGTGTAACCGCCGTCGGCCCAGACCAGGCAGATGTCACGGTGCAGGCGGCGCAGCCGCTGCAGCAGGCCCGCTGCGGCATCCCGGTCCCCGACGTTCGCGGCGGTCACCGCGACGACCAGCAGCAGACCGAGGCAGTCGGTCACGATGTGCCGCTTGCGGCCGCCCACCTTCTTCCCGCCGTCCCAGCCGCGCGAGACGGACGGCACCGAGGCCGCGGCCTTCACCGACTGCGCGTCGATGATCCCGGCCGTCGGCTCCGCCTCACGCCCCTCCCGCTCACGCACCCGTCCGCGCAGCCGGTCGTGGAACTCTGTGATCAGCCCGTGCTCGCGCCAGCGGCGGAAGAAGGCGTAAACCCGGCCCCAATCAGGGAAGTCCACGGGCATCGCCCGCCAGGAGATCCAGCCCGCGACCAGGTAACGGATCGCGTCCAGCAGCTGGCGGTGGCAGTAGCCCTCGGGCTGCCCGCCTCTGCCCTGGAGCCAGGCCGGCACCGGCAGCAAAGGCCGGACGGCCGCCCATTCCGCGTCCGACATGTCGGAGGGATACCGGCGTTCCCGGTCCGGATGGTCGGCCGCGTTGCCGTACACATGCGCAAGGCAGTCACACGATGGAGCAGCCGGGTTGAACTGAACGGGTTCGGGCGCGTACAACAACGACACCAGGGCCTCCCGGCACTGTTCGGTCGGATTCGCATCCCCGAGCTACCGAGAGGCCCTGTCTTCATGCGCGTACCGCCGGAAGATCACCCGGCCAGGAACCCTGTTCGATCTGCACGTCCGTGATCCGTTGAGCGGCTTCTCACTGAAGGCGACGTGGGATCGACCAGATCCCCTCCAGCGGTGCATCAGTCCTGGATGAGGGCCAGTTGCTTCTGGATTTCGCGGGGGTTGGTGTCGCCGGCGACCTTCTGCAGGAGCAGGGTGTGGTCGAGGATGAAGTCGCGGACCGGCCGCAGTGGTGCCGGCGCGTGGTGGAAGACCTGGCCGAGAATCCATGCCTGCTGGACCTGCCGGGCGGTGTGGGGCTTGCGCGGGTCCTCGTAGCTTTGCAGCGCACGCTGTACGGCGGTGAGGTCGGTGAGGTCGACGCCACGCAGGGCCCGGCCGAGGAAGTAGCCGTCCTCGATGGACATGCCCGCGCCGTAGGCGGCGTAGGGGGAGGTCGGGTGTGCTGCGTCGCCTACGAGGGTGGACCGTCCCTTGGACCACTGCTGCAGGCGGGGCCGGTCGCGCAGCACCCAGCGTTGGACGTTGTCCGGCTCTGTCTGGGCGATAAGTCCGGGCAGGGGCGCGGGGAACTCCGCGGCCAACGCGGTGGCCGCGGCCTTGAGGTCGGACGGTGCCGGGGCGTCGGGGTCGGTGGCGGTGAGTACCCACCACTGAGCTCTGTTCATCCTGAAGTAGCAGTTCAAGGGGCTGGTGTGATCGGTCTCCGGGATACTCATGCTGGTCGTGGGCGGCTGTCTGCGGCGAAGATCGTCTGTCAGCGTGCGACTTCGATGTTGGTCAGCACGAGCAGGGCGCGCAGGAGTGCGGTTGCGTGATGCGCGTGCAGGCGGAGCTTGGTGATGATGCGCCAGTTCTTCAGGTGCGCGCACACTTGCTCGCAGACCGCGCGCACGGACGCGATCAGCTTCGATGAACTCGTTGGCCACGTCGCGCAAACGTCGGCTGACCGCGTGGGACCGGGACTCGACCCTCACCTGTAGGCCACGGTCCTGCAACGACTCGATCGTCGGCAGGAAATCTCCGTCCCCAGCGGTCAACACCGCCGCTCACCGTTGGACGCCTTCATGCATTTGAAGGAGTCTTCCATCATCGTGGTGCTCAGCGCGGCGTCGACCTGCTTCTCGTCGTGCGTGAACGAGCTCCGATCGAAGGTCACGACCTGGAAGCCGGCGTCACGGCCTTGGCCATCAGGCTGAACCCGGGCCCGGGAGGAGGTCGACGTCGTCGGCGTGCATCGGCTCTCCGCAATGACTGCAGCGCGGGTCGACGTGGCCGATCTGCCCGCAGGCATGGTGGCGGTACAGGACGGGAGGCCCGGCCCCGCCGGCGAGCCAGCGGTCACCCCACCGCGCCATCACCATGAGCATCTCGACGAGGTCGGCGCCCTTGGCGGTGAGGTGGTACTCGTAGCGGGGGCGGGCGTCGTAGGGCAGCCGCTCGAGCACACCCTGTTCGACCAGGTAGTTGAGCCGTTCGGTGAGTACCTTGCGGGAAATCCCGAGGTCAGCCTGGATGTGGTCGAAGCGGCACACCCCAGCCCACACGTCGCGCAGGATCAGCGGCGACCATGGCTCGCCGATCACGTCCAACGTACGCGCGATGGAACACGTCATCTCCCCGAACCCCGTTCGCTGCATGGAAGCAATCTAACAAGTGGGGTTCCTTTAAGGAACCCAGAGTGCTACGTTCCTCAGCGTCTCTTGAAGAAACCTCGAAAGGGATCCGATGACACTCATCAGGCGCTTCGACCACGTCGGCATCACCGTCGCCGACCTTGACGCAGCGACTGCGTTCTTCGTCAGCCTCGGTCTGGAAGCCGATCGGAAGATGGCCGTCGAAGGCGAGTTCCTGGACACGGTGATCGGCATGACGGACGCCCGCACCGAGATCGTCATGCTGCGGGCGCCCGGCGGAGGTACGACGCTGGAGTTGTCGAGCTTCACCCGGCCGAACCACCTCCCGGGTTCACCTGCTGCGCCGGCCAACGAGCTGGGCCTGCGCAACGTCGCCTTCGAGGTGCACGACCTCCAAGCCGCGGTCGACCATGCCGCAGCCAACGGCTACGGCATGGTGGGAGGCATCGGCGAATACGAGGGCGTGTGGCGGATGGCCTACGTCCGCGGGCCCGAAGGAATCATCGTCTCGTTGGCCGAGCACATCGAGAAGTAGGGAGACCCCATGAGTACGCACGTGACTGACGAACAGATTCGGGCTCTGGCCGCGACCGCGAAGCCCTATAGCGTGGCGCTCCTTCGATGGGGACCGGAGCGGACCATGGACGGCGCGGACGCGATCGAACTCGAGCATCAGCGACGCATGGTGTCGCTGCGCGCTGAGGGAGTGATCGCGATCCTGTGCCCGGTCGCCTCCGACACCATGGCCGGCATCGCGATCATGACCGTGCCGACCGAGGAAGCAACGCAGATCATGGCCGGCGACCCCTGCGTGCGAGCTGGAATGATGCGCTGCGAGGTCCACCCGTGCCACGGCTTCCCCGGAGACGCCCTCCCCGCCTGAACGATCCCGGCCAGGGCAATCAGCCCCTACCCGATCCTGGTGGTGGCGTGGGCGGGTGATGGCGTGCTCGTGCTGGTCGGCGGGGCCTGTCTGGTGTGAAGATCGTCGGTCAGCGGGCGATCTCGTGCTGGTTGAGGATCATCAGTGCCCGGACGAGCCGGGTGGCCCACTTCACGTCGAGGCGGAGCTTGGTCAGCACGCGCCAGTTCTTCAGGTGCGCGAACGCGTGTTCACACACTGCCCGTTCCGCGGCGATCAGTTGGTTGACCAGCTTCTTCGCGGGCAGGAGCAGCTTGCCCTTCGGCTTCTTGTAGCCGGTGATGACTGCCGGGTCGCCGGCGTCGTCGTCCAGGCCGACGAAGCCGAGGTCGGCGATGGCGGCGAGGCCGGCCTCACGCAGCCGGCCGACCAGGTCGTCGTGGCGGCAGGCGGTGATCTCCGAGCCGCGGGCCGGGCGGGCGGTGGAGGTCCACAACAGCCGCCCCTTGACATCGGTCAGCGCGATGACCAGCAGCCCGTGCCGCTTGTGCTTCGCGGACCAGCGGCGTCTCATGGGCAGGCCGGTGCGGCGCTGGGTGGGTATCAGCGAGCCGTCGAGAAGGACGACACTGCCACCCTCCCGGGCGATTCTCGCCAGCACACGCTGAAGTCTGGGGGCCCGGGCGGCCAGCAGCTCGGTCATCTCCTTCAGCCACCGGTCGAGGGTGGTGCGCGAGAGGTCGTTGCCGCCGGCGAGGTCGGACAGGCGCTGGTCATGCCGCAACGCGGCCAGCACGAGCACCGCGATCCGCCCGGTCGGCAGCTTGCGCCACCGGGAGCCGATCTTCTTCAAGTGGGCGCTCAGCAGCCCGGTCAGGTAGCGCAGGGTCTGCGTGGACAGCGGCAGCCGGCACTGGTAGACAAGCTCGGTGTGGTCCCCGGCCGGGACGGTTTTTGTAGGCATACATCATCAACCCGGGCCGGGGGCCCGCCCGTTACGGCCTGCGGGCCGCGGATCACAGCCGGGTGGTGAAGGTGCCGTTCGGCAATTTGTGCAGCCAGCCCCGATCGGCCAGCTTCGACAGCTTGCCGCGCAACGGCTCCAGCCGGCCCGGCACCGAGGCGTCGATCCCCAACTCGGCGCCGACCGCCTTGACCATCACCGGCCCGCCCCCTGCCTTCACGATTTCAAGCATCCGCTGGTAGTCGGCGGGCAGCGCGGCCGCATCCACCACCTCGCTGCGGTGCGGCACCTTCAGCACCGACCGGCCCGCGACCTGCACCCGCTGCGGCGAAACGGCCGCGGCGACGGTGGCAGCCTCGGCCTCCTGCTCGTACAGACGACGCAGTACCCGCTCCGCGACGGCGAGTTCCTCGCGCTCGGCGTCCACCTCGGCAAGCTGCTTGGCCAGCACCTCGGCAAGCTGATCCAGCTCTGCGCGGCGAGCTGAGATCTTCTCCAACGACGACACGGTTCCCCTCCTGAACGACCAGGCACCCCGCCCACGATCCTAGAAACCCCGCCGCCGGCAGCGCGGCCAAATCCGGAAACGCCCAACCACGACATGTCAAATGATCTACGCGCCAGACACCCGCCCCCGACCAGGGCGAGTACGCCACCGGTCTCCCACGCCAGCACCACTGACCAGCAGAGATTCAGGTTGTGCACCTCTCACTGGAAGCCGTCGCGGCCCTTGTGCCGGATCGATGTCCAGCTTCCCTGCACGGTCCTGCTGTGCGTCAGGACGGACTTGTTCGGTTCGGTGCCGTCGACGTTGGTGAAGGTGAATCCGCCGAAGATGTGCAGTCGGTGCTCGCGCTTGGGTGTATCCCCCCACAGCGTGCGCCGTACCAGCGAGTCGATGCCGTCGGCGCCGACCAGTACGTCGTGCTCGGCTGTGGTGCCGTCGGCGAAGTGCAGAGTGACCGCGTGGTCGTTCTGCTCGATCCGGGTCACCTGCTGGTTGAACCGGAGGGTGCCCGGCGGGATGGCGGCGAGCATCCGCTCGTACAGTTCGGGCCGCAGCAGTCCGATGAACCCGCCGCCGTATGCACGCTTGGTCTCCGGGTCTTGCCTGACGTGCGCGCGCACGTGGCCCCGGAGGTTGCGGAACTCGGAATCCGTGGGGGAGCCGAGGTCTTCGGTGTCCACTCCGAGGATGCGGAGCGCCTTCAGGGGCGGCGGCCACAGGTTGAGAATGTTGCCGGCCGGCCGCGCCTCGCGGTAGCGCTCGTAGACGGCGACCTCGTGACCGGCCTGGGCTATGGACAGGGCCGCGGCCATACCGGCCGGACCGGCGCCGAGGACGGCGACGCAGCCGCCGGGGTTGTTCGGCATAAGCATGGGAACACCTCGCGTCATCGAGAGGAAACAGTAGCAAGCGCTACTGTTAGCCGCAGACTGTAGTGTGGACTACGGTTCGGTCAAGACCTGTGCACGCACCCGGGGAACGAGAGGCTGAGGTCATGGGCGAGGCCCAAGCAGCGCAAGCGGCCGATTTGGAGATCCGGCCGCCCAGGCAGCATCGCAGTCGCGAGGCGTGGAACCGGGTGCTCGATGCCGGAGTGTCGATCCTGGAGGACGGTGGGTACGAGGCGTTCACCATCGCCGCCGTATGTGAGCGGGCCGAGGTCGCGCCGCCGGCCATCTATGCCCGCACCACCAGCAAGGACGCTCTCTTCCTTGCCGTCTACGAGCACGGCATCCAGCACCTGCGCGCGGAGCAGCAGGTCTTCTCCGACAACAGCCGATGGGCAGACCTGTCCGCGGCCGAACTCGTCCGCGCAGCAGTGGCCGAAACGATCGGCATGTTCCTGCGCCACGAACGATTCCTACGGGCCGTCGTCCTGACCTCCGCGTCACATCCTGAGATCCGGCGCCGAGGCTCCCGCTACAGCCAGGAGCTCGGGAACGGATTCGCCAAGGTGGTCCTTCGGGTAGCGGACGCCATCACGCTCCCCGATGTCGAGACTGCGGTGCACTCCTGCTTCAGCACCGTCTTCGCCGCGTCGGTCATCCGTGTCGCCTACGGCCCGGGATTTGCCAGGCCGGCAACTGTCGAGGACGACGCCTTCATCGCTGATCTGGCAGAGACGGCGGTGCGCTATCTGCTGTCTGCCTGACGGCTTTCGTCCCGAACCTCTGTCATCTACGGCACCACTGTCCCCCAGCATGACCACACAGTGACGGGATCAAGCGCTGACACGCACGACCGAAGCACCCGGTTCAAAAACAGGCTCTAAGCTTGTTTTTTATGGTTTGTGAGCTTTGAGCTGACTACGTTCGGTGATGCTTTCTGGGCGCCTGGTCGATTTGCCTACGTCGTAACGGGTGGCGGGTCGCCGGTTCTTCGAGCCGAGTGGGCGTCCTGGTCCGGGAGTTGAGGGTTTGGGTGCACGGGCAGGACTGTGCAGGTGGGGGCGGAGGTTCCTGAACCCCCGGCGGACGCGGGCGGGGGTGAGCCGGGCGGGTTCAGCCCGCTTCTCCCAAGGGCGGCGGAGATCGGCTGCGGCCTCGCGGGTGAGCCGAAGGTGGGTATGCGCTGCGATCACGAGCCACGTCCACCGATCCGCGGCCTCAGGGCTGCGGAGCCTGGGACGTGTCCAGCCGAGCGTCTGCTTTACGAAACGGAAAGTGTGTTCCAGGTCGAAGCGCCTCAAGAACGCTTGCCACCGCAGGTCGACGTCCTCGCCGGTCATGCCGGTCCTGGAGGACCACAGCCAGACGGGCAGCGGGTCGTGACCGCCGGGCAGATGGTCCACCTGGAGGCGGATCAGGGTGCCCTCGATGATGGGGAGTTCGCCGTCGTGGTCGATCCACGCGGAGCGGGTGGTGAGCCGCGGGTGGATACGGTCCCAGGCCATCGCCTTCGCGGTGCCGTAGCGGTCGGTGACCTGCACCGTCTCCGCGTTGGGCTCGCCCCAGGTGTCGGGCCTGGCGAAGCGGAACTCCTTGCCGTGCTTCGGCGGTCGCCCGCCCTGGGGATAGGACAGGGCGTACTCCTTGAGCGAGGGCGCCGGACGGCGCATCACCCGGTCCGCACGCATGCGTCCGAGGACCTCGACGGGCAGGCCGTCGAGGAGGTAGGCCATGCGCGGGGCGTCGTAGCCGGCATCGAAGACGACCAGGATGTCGTCGTCACCGGCTTCCCACTGCCCCTGGCCGATCAGGTCGGTGACGACGCGGCGGACCTGGGCTGCGGTGACCTCGGCGACATCGTCGTCCGGGCCGAACCGGACCGCGTCCAGCAGCTGGCACCACGACGTCCGCCCGGTCTCCAGCGCGGCGACGAACGAGTACGGCCAGCCGGGAATGAACTGGTCACTGGAGCGTCCCGAGCGTCCGTAGACATGGCAGAACAGCCGGTCCGGGCTGGTCGGCGCGTCGGGCCGCAGCCACGCGGAGACATCGACGGCCAAGACCAGGCGCCCGTCGGCGGCCTTGGGCTGCGGCAGCATGGCCAGCGCCCTGCGTAGCCAGGCCACGTCGATGCGGCCCTGGTTGAGCGCGTCGTACAACGCGCCGTGCCCACGCCGGTGTTCGGCCAGCAGCGTCAGATCGACCGGCGAGGTCACCGGGCCGTCCCCGCAGTGCATCGCGTCCGTGAGTTCGAACAGGGTGTCACCGCGCCGGGTCAGACATGTGTAGAGGTCCTCTCGAAAGTGGGACGTTAAGCCGAAAGCCTCGTCCCGGGCATCGTGGTGCAGCAGACTCACCCCTGCGGCCTTCGTATGAGTGCGGTTCTGTGACGGAACGCATGCTCATGCGAGGGCCGTCCGCCTGTCCCGCGAATGCCCAGGTGGGTGAGCCTGTACGACGCGCTGTTCGAGGTCAGCCGCCAGCTGGCGAGCAAAGAAGACCAGGCCGGGGGGCACTATGGCCGAGTGGATACCGCAGAGACTCCGGCCACCCGCAGGCTGCGGGCGAGGAGTTCCATCTCGGGAAGGGTTCCCGAGAACTCCCCGGCCAGCACGCGTCTTAGTTCGGCCTTGACCTCGGTCAGGCCAAGGCCGAGTTCAGCCCGCAGCACTCGCATGATCGCGATGCTCATTCCCTGTGGGGAAGTTACCCGCAACCTCGCCGCTCCGTGCTCGGAGAGCAACTGATCGCGGAGGTCCGCCGGCAGTACGCCATCGCACACAGCCACCGCGAACCCACAAGCCGAGCAGATGACCTCAACGTCCCACCGCAAAGAGCCGCCCACCAGGGCCTGGACGCCGCAGCACTCCAGCCGGGCACCGCAGTCTTGGCATACCGCCGAGTACTTGATGGACTCCAATACTGCCTGCCTCATCCCCGCGACCTGTCCCATCGACGGCAACCCAGTCGCTCCGAACCGGTGGTCCTCTCAAACGATCTGGGTCTCGCGGAAGTGGTGAACTGCCGTATCGCCCGGAGCGGGTTCACACCTCGCGGAGCAGTAGGAAGCCGTCCCGCTGACGGATGACGACGCCCAGGTCGGTACGTGCGCCGGGCTTGGCCCGGCAGATCAGGCTCACCCGCTCACCGGAACCGACTTCGACAGGTACTTCACCACTGGAGCACCAGGAAATCCTCACCTGGACGGCATGCGAGCCCACGGCGACGGGGATGTTGACCAACTCCCCGCGCCGCAGCCGGCCGACGCGCTCGCCGTCGATGTAGACCTCATAGCGCCGCAACTGCGCATAGGAGTCCGCGTCATCGCGATAGACGGACACCTCGGTGCCTGCCGAGGCAGGACCACCCGACCCGACGGACCGCGGTCTCACCCCCGTGGCCTTCTCCCTCGCCAGCAGGAAGGCCGGCTGTCCGGAGACCGCCACCATCACCTGGGCAGCAAAGCCGAGAAAAAAGACTACCAACCCCGCCAAGGTCACGACGAAGGCCGCCACCGATCCCGCACGGTGCCCGGTTCCACCGGCGGGGAGCCAGGCACCGCCCAGAAACATCACCGATAGACCACTCAAGCACGCCGCATCGAGCAGCGAGGCACGTTCGAGCCTGGCCTGCTGCTTGGGTCCGAGGGCGAGGCGGCGCGCGAACGCCGCCACCGGTACCGCGGGCGCGTAGGGATCCGACCAGCGCCGGATACCCCTCGCCCAGGATCGAGCCGCCAGTACCCCAAAGATGAGGGCTCCCCCCAAAGCGGCCCAGGAAGGCATCACTAGAACCAGCTTCCACCATCGGCGATGACATTGTTGGTCACATTACTGGTCACGCATCCGACGGCGAGTCCAACGACCGTCCCCGACCCCTGCTCCGGGAAACGATCACCCTCCACATGGGAAGCGATCACCAGCGGCCCCGTACTTCGCTGGCCAGACCTGCTCGTCAACCCCCCTCCCCGCACCAGAGGTTAAACGGCAAGCTAAGCGGCATCCGCGGTCACCCAGGTGAAGGGGATCCTGTCCGCGATCGCCCGGCGGACCATCGCCTTGGCCATGGCCACCTTCGTCTCGAAGCCGATGCTGTCCTCCACGCCGGCCCGTCGGCACCGTTCCCGGTCATCGGTCCAGGAAGTGGGCAGATACAAGCGGCGATCGATCAACGTCCGCCCGAGCGAAGAGGCATAGGCAAGGAAGACGCCGATCTGACAGTTCTCCGTCCTCCCGGCCGTACCGGAGTACTGCCTTTGCACGCCAGCCGAACGGATGCCCTTCTTGAGGAACCCGGTGTCATCGACGATCAGCACGGCGTCCCGATCTCCGAGGTGTTCGGCGACATAGTCACGGACGTCGTCCAGGACCTCGTCGGCGTCCCACTCGATCCGGTTCAGCAAACGATGCATGCGGTCGGGACCCGCGTGACCGGCTTCTTCCGCGAGCGTCCAGCCGTTCTTCCGTTCCAGCGGAGCAATCAGCCCCCGCATATAGGCCAACGCCGACTGACGCGGCTCCTCCCGGTTGAACCGGTGCACGAACCGCTCATGCACAGCACCCAGTTCACCGGCCCACAACCTGACATCAGCAAGGTCCCCACCCATAACCACGCCAACGACCGAACTGGCCAGCAGTCACGGCAAAGACCGTTGCAGTACTAATGGTGTGTCTCATCTGGTTCCCCCCAGTGTGTTGCTGCTGGGCGGGATGTCCCCACTGGCCCTATAGGGGGTCAAATGGATCCAGGTATGCAGTAGTTGAGAGACGGCGAGGACTGAAGGCGGCTCACGGCGCCCCGGTGCCTAGAATCGGGAGGTGTGCGGCTATCACCGCGTCGACCGATGCCGTGGTGAACATCGGCACGTCGACTGCTCCGGCCCGGGAGGTGCCGAACCGGACCTCCCGCCATTCCGTGGGCGTTATCCATTTCAGGGCCTGCATGTGGTCGAACTCGACTCGCCTCACCCGGAGATGAGCGGCGGCCTGGTCGGGACCGAGCGGGGTGTTGGCGGCGACCAGGTCGGCCAGGTCCTCGCGCTCGCACACTGTCGCGGGCCGCCGCGGTGTCCCTGTTGAACAGGGGCGCCGCACGTCGCCTGGAGCAGACCGCGTGACCGGTGGAGCGTCAGGCGCTGGGCTCCGGAAGCAGCCGGGCGGCAGCTGAATCTCGGCTACACCACATGGGTGGCGTCGTGAGCGGCGGCGAGCTGCCGGGCGTCGACTTGGCCCGGGTCGCGCTGGAGACGACGAAGAAGAACCGCGGCAACACCCGTACGACGAAGGCGAAGCCGCGTACGACGTCGGTGGTCCGGCGCGACGGGCGCGAGCCGATGGGCCTCGCGATCGGCGCGCGGGTGACCGAGCGGGCCCCGCGCCGCTCCCCGGCACGCGTACGGGCCGGGGAGCGGCGACCGACCGGCCCGCGCTGCTCCTGCTGAGTATCGTCAGGTCAGGGGCACAGGCCACTGTCGGAGTTGTAGTAGATGTCGATCGAACCGCTCCAGGTCATGCACAGGCCGGGCTTGGGCAGGTCCTTGTATACCGGGCCGGCGAAGGTCGTGTAGGAGCCGGCGTCCCTCGCCGGGGTGCTGCTGGTCGGCCAGGTGTCCAGGGTGACCTCCATGAACACGCGGACACCGGGCTTGCTGCGCACCGTGACGGCGCACCACTTCTTGTCCGCGGAACTGTAGGCCACGTAGGTGGTGGCGGCCACAGTGGTCTGCGAGGACTTGATCGGAGTCGAGGTGAAGACCTCGTACCCCGTGCCGCATGCCCCGTTGTATGCGCCCGCTGTGGCGGCCGAGGCCGGCGCGGTCGCGGCGAGCGTGCCGGCCAGGGCCAGGACGGCAAGGGCGCCAACGGTGGCTGCCTTGTGGCGGATCGACTTCATGGTGTTCCCCCTGCTGGAGTCATGGCGGGACGGCCGGTCCTTGCCGTCCACGCAGAGTGAGACCGAGCAGACCCACCGACAGTTGTGGGCATTTTTGTCGCGGTCCTGCCACCGGTGTCACAAGGGCCGTTACGACCATTCGAACCCAGGGCGCTAACGGCACGCAGACCACCACTGCAACCACACCGCGAGCAGCCACTACGGCTGTGGCTGCCACTCACCCAGGACCGTCCGCAGACCGGGCACGGCTGACGTCCAATGAACCCAGTGATTCCGGGACCTGACGGCGGCTCCGATCCAAGTCCCATGAACACTTGGTGAGTCCGTGCCTGCTCCTGCATCTTCCCCTGGGCTGGGGACCCCGGGCTCCATTGCCCAGCCCGGCGTGTCCTCGTTCGTGGCCACGGCTTTGGTGACCGCTCCGTCCGGCTCGATCAGCAGCCCACGGCGGGAACCGTCGGCCGGCGGGAGACCACCGTCACGCGGTTCCGGCCGCTTGTGTTCCGAACGTTGCGGGTGCGGGGTGAGGGTGATTCGTCATGCTAATGAAAGACGAATATATATAAAGACATATTCGTGGAGCCATAGTGGGGCCTTTGGGTGTCAACCAGTCACGGCAGTGCCCGGCGCTAGCGGGCGGCCGAGCACCGAAAACAAGTCCCTTCATGGCAGACGTCAAGGTTGGGCTGTACGTACGTGTGGAGGCCAAGCCCGGCAAGGAGGAGGAAGTCGCCGCCTTTCTCCGCGGGGGCCTCGGCATCGTGCAGGAGGAGCCCGGCACCGTCGCCTGGTTCGCCGTGCGCCTGAACCTGACCGCCTTCGCGATCTTCGACGCCTTCTCCGACGGCTCCGCACGCCAGGCCCACCTCGGAGGTCGGCTGGCCGCAACCCTGATGGCACGAGCCCCCAAGCTGCTCTCCCAGCCGCCTTCCGTCGAGCAACTCGACGTTCTCGCCCACAAAGTTCCCTGAAGACCGGAACGGCGTGTGCGTGGTGACTGCGTACGGGGGAGCCGCTGGTGGCCCCGGCCTCGGGAGCGGGACCATCGAGTCGGCGGATGTGGGATCAGCGGGTGCGCCGGGTCAGTGCTGCTGGATCCACCAGATGACCCACCCGGTCGCGCTCGCGCTCACGGCGTCGGCGGAGCCGCGGAGGACGCCGTAGCCCGCCGTACGGGCGAGCGCGCAGGCGACGGGCGCCTTCCAGTAGCTGCCGCAGCCGGGTCCGGATCTCGGACCGGATGTGGCGCAGCTTGCCGTTGCCCTGGTGATGTGTGCGGGCTGCAGTGCCTGGTTCGAACGGGACACGCGGAGGCCGATGCATCGGTCCGCTGAGCGGCACACGTGTGGCATGACGATGGCTCCATCCCCAACATGAGGGACATGCGGGGCCCGCCGACTATGGAGGAGGGCACCGTGGGAAGCCGGGCGCGCCGGGTCGCCGGTGAGCAGCAACAACATCAGCCCCAAGCGGGGGGCTCTCTTACTTTGCTGCCGGACCGCTGAGAGCCGGCGCCATGCAGGAAACGGGGACCTCTTATGCTCACACTCGCCCGTCTGGGCAGGCTCGGCCTGGCGGTTGGCACGGCAGCCGTTCTGGCTATCGGCTTGTCCACCGACGCTCAGGCCGCCACGGGAGCGCTTCGGTACTTCTCGGTCAGCGGCCAGGAGTTCCGGATCACCAACCCGCCGGACAACGTCTGTATCAACCTCCAGGTCCAGCCAGATCTCATCGCCAACCAGACGGACAAGACGATGAGTGTCTACTCCGGCGCCAACTGCACCTTTTTTGTCTTGAACCTGGACCCCGGTCGCTCGGTGGCCCATATCGGAGGCCCCCGCTCGGTGTTGTTCATCGGCTGAGCGGGACAAGGCTCGGCTTCCAGGCGTATCACCGAGCGGGAGATGTCTGAGAACGCCGCACATGAAGCGGCCGGTCCGGGGCTCCTCGGACCGGCCGCTTCATAGCGAGGGTCAGCACAACGACTGTGTCCTCATGCCCAGTCCATGCCGGCCCCCGGAGTGCGGCGAGTTGTTCGGCGGTGAGTTTGTGGCGCCTTGCGCGGGTGTTGGAGATCCATACGCCCAGCTTCACGGTCACCGGTTCCGTCTCGCCGTCGACCGGGATCTCTTCGATGTGCCCGCGCGGCACCGTCCGGCCTGCGACTTCCCGTTCTACCCACTGCGTGAGGGCCGTCAGGCCGCGTTGGAAGGCCTGTTCCGCCTTGCTCGGGCCCGTTTCCGCCGTGCGCTTCGCCGCAGGGTCGGGAGACGGCGCCTGGGCGGGTGTCACTCCCCACGCCGTCAGTCGTTCCTGCTGTTAGGTGGACAGCTGTGCCCAGGTGCTTGCCTCGCGTTGCCGTGCGAGCCATTTGCCGATGTCGTCGCCCTCGAGCAGGACGCTCGGCTGGATGGTTGGCAGGACGCCGTCGGCGTCGACGAGGTCGGCGAGGACGCGGTAGGGGCGCTGCCAGCCGAGTGGCCAGGGGTAGTTCCAGCCCTCATCGATGGCAGTCAGCTGCGCGGTCCGAACTCCTCGCGCGCGTCCGCGGTGATGATGAGCGGCATCTTGATGCCGACGGCCGTGCCTGCCGCGGGCGGGATCGTGATGAAGGTGCCGTCCGCGTTGGCATCTTCCCGTGTGCGTGTGAAGACCAAGGGCCCGTAGTCCTCGTCATCGGTGATGCCGCACCGCCCCGATCTCTCAACTCCTGCGGTTCTGTCCCCTGTTGAGCTTGATGCCTTCGGCCCCGACGCGCTGTCCCTCGTTCGGGTTGAGGGCACTGGTCCCATGCTCGGCTCGCCAGCAAGTGCTTCCGCTCCGGTGCCGGAATCTGTCCACAGGCTGATCGTTCTAGGGCCTGTTGTGAAAGTGCCGACGGGCCGGACGAGGAGATGCCCAGGTCCGGCCCGTCCGCTCGTCTCTACAGGTCGAGCTGATACTGCAGTGTCGTGTGCGTGGGCACGTAGCCGAGGCTGTCGCTGATGTGTCTCATGTGCGTGTTGCTGTCGGCAGTGTCGGTCAGGAGGCCGCCGAGGTCTGGATAGCGCCCATGGGCTTGCCGGATCGACTCGGCCTTCATCCATTGGCCGAGGCCGTGTCCGCGGTGCTCGGGCAGCACGCCGGTGCCGTAGTGCTGGCCATCACCCCTGCCACTGCCGGGGACGACGAGTTCGGTGAATCCGGCGATCGAGTCGTCGGCAGTGTCGATGGCGACGACCGTGTGCAGCTGGTCGCCGCGCTGTTCGACGGCCTTCGCCGCAGCCCGGACCCGGTCCACGTCCCAGGCCTCGGTGCCGTAGTCGGTGTCGTCCGTGGGCATGTCGTCCATGGCGCGGCGTGAGGCGGCAAACGTCTGGGCGAGGGCGTCGGGGACGGTTCCCTGCCATGACGTCAGCCGGTAGCCGGGATGCGGACGCTCGATGACCTCGGCGAGGGCGATGGCGTCCACGTCCGCCAGGGGCAGGCGGGCGAACCTCAGGGTGAGCACCTTGCGGAAGCCGTGGGCCGGCAGGAAGTGGTCGCCGGGCGATCCGGCCTGGGCCTGCGCGCTGACGCAGCGACGGGCGTTGTCCCGGGCGGCGGCCACGGCGCTGTCGAGGAGCTGGGAGCCGACGCCTTTGCGGCGCTCCACGGGGTGGACGTGGAGGGTCAGTTCGGCCAGATGCTGTTGTCCGCCATCGAACAGGCGCAGAAAGGCCGTCCCGACGGGGCTGGAATCGGCGTCGGACGCCAGCCATGCAAGGCGTCGGCTGCGTGCCCCGTGAGCGGGGTCGGTCAGTGGGGTGATGCGAAGCGACAAGGTGTCTCCGTCGTCAGGAGGTGGCAAAGGTCAGTACGCGGGCTCAACTGCTGGGCACTCCTGCGCATGTGCTCCACACCTCCTCGTCGACAGCGCCGGTCCGGATCAACATGGACGGCTGGGAGAACGTAGCTGGTCTATTGGTTGCTCGGCAAAGGATTAACTGAAGGCTGGTGGCCGTGTGGTCACAGCCACTCGTTGATGGCCGCGACCAGCACGGTTGCTGCGTAGGGACGGCGAGTCGTATCTCGTGGGTGCGCCACGAGGCGCCATGGAATCGAGTGAGGTGAGAGACCTTCACCGCCGGGTTGTCGCAGCAATCCGGCTGAAGCTGGGGGCAGTTCGGCTCAGGGGATGCCGAGCCGAGCGGTAAGCAGCTCCGACAACGTCGGGACGGGCTGGCACTGCCAGACAGCGCGGGTCCGGCTAGTGCTGTGACCGCGAAGGTCCACCGGGTCTGGGTCTTCCGCCGGCGTTGACGATCTCGGAGTATCGAAGAATGGGGAATCGGGGGGATCTGACCGAGGCATTCCGGACAGAGGTGAGCGTTGAGTTCGCGTTCCTGGTCGAGGACGTCGGTTTTTCGGGCCCGGAGCAGACCGACAACGGGCTTCTCTTCCACAGCGTCGGCCTGGACGTGGAGGTCTGGTTCCTGGACGTGCACGAGCCCGTGGTGACGACGCTGGTCGCCCCGGTCGCATCGGACGGCGTGAGGGCCAGGGGCGTATGGCTGGACGAGTTGTATGTCCTGAGCAGATGCGGTCCCGCTCAAGACGTTCCCGGCTCGGCCCCAACTCGGCGAGCCATGCTTAAGCGAGTCCATCAGCATGCCGTTGCGCTGCGCCGGCTGATGCCGCAGTTGCTCACCGCAGAGGGTGCACAGCTCATTGCCCGCTGTCGCCAGGGCTGAGCCGCGGCGACCAGCTCCTCATGCGGCCGTGGCTGCGGGCCGTCCTCCCCAGCGGATGCCCTTCTCGCTGCGGATGCGGGCGCGTTCCTTGCGTTCGGCGGCCAGGACGCCCGGGTGGCGTGCGTTGGCGTTGCGCCACCGCAAGTAGGCGTGCAAGGCCCGGGTCTGCACGGTGTGGTTGGGATAGTTCGAGTTGGCGATGGTGAACTGCCTCAGCGGCCCGAAATGCGCCTCGATCGGGTTCGCCCACGACGCGTAGGTCGGGGTGAAGCACAACTCGACCTTGTGCTTCATCGCCCAGCGGCGGATGTCGGCGCCTTTGTGGGCGGACAGGTTGTCCAGGATGACGTAGATAGGTGCGCCGTCGGGCCGGGCGGCGCGGATCGACTTCAGTTCGGCCAGCGTGTTCACGGCACCTTTCTTTCGGAGATTGACACCCCACAGGCGGTCGTCGCCCACCGAGTAGCAGCCGTGGAAGTAGCGCACACCGTGCGTGCGGTGGTAGGTGGCCGGCACCCGGTCGGGATGTTTCCGTTCGGCCCAACCCGAGCCCGCGGTGGGCCGGATGCCGAGCGGTCCGAACTCGTCAAAGGCGAACACCCGGTCCGGGAAGCGGTCCAGGACCTCCTCGACCCGGTCCAGCTTCGTTTCACGGTCCGGGTCGGGGGATTCTTTCCAGGTCTTGGTGCGCTGGAAGGTGACACCGCGGCGGGCGAGCAGGCCGCGTAACGCCTCTCGGCCGATGCGGATCACACGGTCGTGGACTTTCCGCAGCTAAGCGACAAGTTTGCGCAGTGACCAGCGAGTGAAAGGCTGGCCGTGTTTGGCGGGGCGGGTGGTGGCCGTCTGGACGACGAAGTCCTCGTCGTCAGAGCTGAGTTGGCGGGGGAGGCCTCCCGCCCACCGAGGGTCCAGGCAGGCCAGGCCGATCTCGTTGAAGCGGTGGATCACATCCCGGACGGTGTCCTCGTCGGCCTGCACCAGCTGGGCGATCACCGGCACCCGGTTCCCGCCGGCCGAGGCCAGCAGCATCATCGCCCGCCGGTTACGCACCGAACTGGTGCTGCCCCGGCGCACGATCCGCTGCAGCTTCTGCCCCTCCTGATCGGTCAGTCTGCGCACACGGACAGGCTCGGCCACCGCGCCTCCAGCGGTCGGATCGGACGTCATCCCACATCCAACCGCCACGAACACCGACCCGGCGAACCTATTCGGTCACAGCACTAGGCGCGGAAGGGAGGGGCGGGGGTTCGGCGAGCGGGTGGCCCCACCGGTACCCGGCGGGGCCGGGGACTGGCGTGGAGCGCAGTGCGCGGCGGTCAGAGCGTCACGCCCGGCGCGGCCGTGCGGGAGGGGGCGCTGTGGGTGCTGGTGGCCGTGGTCTCCTGCAGGCCGTGGTCGATGAAGTCGATCATCCAGGTGAAGCTGTCGTCGATGTCGGTGGCGAACTGGAACCCGCCGGCTGCTTCCAGGGATGCGTATCCGTGCAGGACGGTGCGGAGCATCCGCAGCGCGTGGATCTGCTGGTCGGGGTCGATGTGGTAGCCGTGGAGCATGGCGGCCCAGGAGTCGACCACCCGGTTGAGGGCGTCGATGAGGGGGTCGTCGGGTCCGGTCGGACGGGCGGCGTTGGCTGCGGCGTATCGGCCGTGGTGGTCCTTGACGAATGTCCGCATCGCCTGTGCGCCGCAGGCCAGGGCCTCGGTGCCGGACCGGCCCTGAATGGCGTCGCGGATGGCGTCGGCGCACTGGTTCATGGCCAGGATGGCGATCCGGTGGGCGAGGTCGGTCTGGCCGGTGACGTGTTTGTACAGCGAGGGGGTTTTGACTCCGAGCCGTTCGGCGACCAGGCCCATGCCGAGCTGGTCGAACCCGATCTCGTCGACCAGGGCGGCGGCGGCTTCGGTGACCGCCGCGGCGGTGAGTCCGGCCCTAGGCACGGCCGGCCGCCTTAGCCAGGAACGGCAGGGCCAGCGCGAGGACCTGGTCGGGGGTCTGGGCGTGCGGGTAGTGGCCGGCGCCGTCGATCACGGCCAGCTCGCCGAGGCCGGCGGGCAGGTCGGCGATGATCTTCGCCCCTTCGGCGCGGGGGTCGGCCCAGTCGGGGTCCAGGCTGCCTTCAATGATCAGGACCGGGCAGGTGACGTGGGCGAGCTGGGCGCCGGCGTCGGTGGGCTTGGACTTGCACATGGCCTGCAGGGCCTTCATCCGGCCGGGCTCACTCAGCGTGGCCTCTATGCGGGCCAGTTCGCTGTTCCAGTCGGCGGGCTTGGCGGGGTAGGCCACGTCGAGGTACTTCTTCCAGTCCGCCAGGCGTCCCCGGACGATGACCTGCGCCATCCGCATGTACCCGGTCCGGAAACGCTTGACCCGGATCAGCCCGCCCAGGTCGACCGGCTGCGCACGGGTGAACGGAGCCAGCTCGATCACTCCGCTGATCACGTCGGGCGCGGTGGCGGCCGCGATGGTCGCGGCGCCGCTGCTGATCGACTGCCCGATGATCACGGCCGGGCCGCCGAGGTGACGCACGACGGCGACCAGATCTCCGGCGATGTCGGTGCGGCTGTAACCGTCCCAGCCGAGGCTGGACTCACCGCACCCGCGGATGTCGACGTTCGCGACCCGGTAGCCGGCGGCCACCAGGCCGGGAACGAGGAAGCGGTAGGAGTGCCGGCTGTCGCCGATACCGTGCGCCAGCACGACCAGGGGACCTTCCCCGGTCACGTCGAAGGCGATGGTGTTCTTGCCGATTCTCAGGTGCTCGGTCATGCCGTCCTCCACCAAAATGGCTAACGTAATTAGCTATAGACTAGTCATGTTAGCCGTGAGGGTCAACGCCACACCCGGCCGCGCTCGATCGGGGGCCGGGCATCGGGAACGAAGGATCCCCGCCGAACGCCTTCGGGCCTGGCTTCCTGGCGGGACTGCTGGTTCCCCTCCTCAGTCGACGTCTCCTATGCGGTGTCCGTCAGCTCGCCGCGTGCGCGTCACGTGATCGGCCACGAATCGGGTCTCAGGCGGCTGTGGTCGTCTGCGTTCTGGCCTGGCGCACCCCGCGCAGCGCGCCGGACCAGGCGGTCACCTGGTCGAGTATGCCGCCCACGGCAGTGTCGAGACCCTCCTGGGGGACGAAGGTGCCGGTGTGGAACGAGGGGTGCGTCGAGATGGTGGGCTGGGCGCGGACCGTGGCCACCTGGAGTTCGGCGAGGACGAGCCGCAGCGCCTCGGCGGCCCGGGCCCCGGCGGCCCAGCCGCCGTAGCTGATGATCCCGGCGGCCTTGTCGTTCCACTCCCGGTAGACGTAGTCCAGGGCGTTCTTCAGGACTCCGGGAAAGGAGTGGTTGTACTCGGGGACGAGGAAGACGTAGCCGTCGAAGCTGTCGATGAGTGCGCCCCAGGCGTGGGTGTGGTCGTGCTGGTACTGCTGGAAGCTCGGGTTGCCCGGCTCGTCGAGGTTGCCGAGGTTGTGGTCGGCGAGGTCGACGAGTTCGTAGTCCGCGCCGCCGTGGGCACGGGCAGACTCCAGTGTCCAGGCGGCGATCTGGTCGCCGCGGCGACCGGGGCGGGTGCTACCGAGGATGAGTGCGATGCGGAGTGGCATGGTCTTCCTTCCGGGAGAGTTGTCACGTCAACTCTAGATTGGAGTGAGTTGACGTGACAACTCTGCTGGTCGCGGTATCCTCGGCGATATGACGGAGACTCGATCGCTGGAACCCGAGGAGTGGGAGTTCTGGGACACCTGGATGCGGGCGCAGCGCCTGCTCACCAGGGAGCTGGAGCGTGGTCTGCAGCGTGACTGCGGTATCTCGAAGGCCGAGTTCAGTGTGCTGGTGACACTCTGGCGAACCACCGGCCGCGAGATGCGTGTCGGCGAGCTCTCCGAGTCGCTCGACTGGGACAAGAGCCGCGTCTCACATCAGCTGACGCGCATGGAAAACCGCGGCTTCGTCAAACGCACCCAGTACGGGGCCGACGGCCGCCGCGCGGGGATCGGGCTGACCGTCGAGGGCCTCCGCGCCGCGCAGAGCGCCGTACTCGTACATGCTGGCAACATCCGCCGCCACTTCCTCGACTCCCTCGCTCCCGAGCAGGCATCGGTCATCCGAGCATGGAGCGAGCAAGCAGTCGACCGCCTCGAGCCGCGCACCAGCGAGACCGCCGACGACGGTGCGTCCTAGATCGTGCCCTGCGCCGCCCTGACAGGCGTTGCCGATGCAGCCCGGGCATTGTCAGACAGGCCCTAGATGTATTGGTCACGAGCGTTGTTGACTCTTGCCAGGCTTGATCGTGGCATAGGCCTCCGTGTGCCGACGCGGACGCCCGCGAACCGGCCGAGGACGAGGTCCCGTAGGACGGGAGGCGAAGACTCTGTGGGCGGACAGACGACACGAACTTCGGAGCGCGTCCGTGCACTCGCGGACCAGGCCCGACGCGGTACTCGACCCGGCGGACACGCACACACCCAAGGGCAGCCGCCCGCAGCAGTGGAGCTCACTCAAGCTGGCTGGCGACGGCCTGCTTCGGGCAGGGGTCCCGTCGGCTGAGAGGCACCGTGGATCGCTTTGCGGCCGGACGTCGTGCGGCCGACGCGGGTCCGGTCCGCCCGGCACCGACTCCGTCCACCGAGCCCCTGCGAGCGGAGCGCTTGCAGGGGCAACAGTCGGCTCATCCGGCTCCGGCCGCGGTGGTGTTCGCGTGTCAGGCCGGTTGGCCGAACTGGATGCCGCGGCCGTTGGTGGCCAGGTACACCTGGCCGTAGACCCGGGGGTCCCCGGTGATGGCCTGACCGATCCAGGCCCACTGGTGCTCGTCGTCGTTGATGCGCAGCCAGGTTTTCGCGGCGTCGTCGGAGCGATAGACGCCGGTGACGCCTCCCACGGTGGCGACCTGGTAGACCGAGAGGAAGGATGCGCCATCGGCCGCCGCGCCGAAGCCGAGAGTGTACGAGGCCTGGCAGCTCGTGATCTTCGTGAAGGATTTGCCGCCGTCGGTGGAGCGAAACAGTCCGTTGCCCTTAGTGCTGAGCCACAGGTCACCGGAGCGTCCCGGTGCCGCGGCCAGCTGGTACCCGCCGTCGCCGGAGGGGAGTCCGGTGGCCCGGGCCGCGAACGTCAGCCCCTTGTCGGTGCTGGCGAGCAGCTTTCCCGTGGCGGTGTCGAACGTGTACAGGACCTTGGGGTCGGTCGGGTCCGCCACCGGTGTGGCGCCGGCGGGGAACGAGGAGATCTCCGACCAGGTGGCGCCGTTGTCCGTGGAGCGCTGGGTCGGGTGCTTCGTGGCGTCCCAGTGGATGAAGGACCACACCAGCACGCTGCCGTCGGCGGTCGTGGCGATCGGCCCCGGTGCCTCCTTGGCGATGGAAGGCTGGGACTTGAAGGGTGTCCAGGTCTGCCCGCCGTCGTTCGAGTAGGCGCCGTTGCCGTTGTCGCCCGTGCCCGTGCGGACCACGTACGACGGCTTGTTCGCGGCCTGTGCGAGGCCCGTCGCCGTGGTGAAGAGGGGGTTGGTCGCCAGGCCGCCGGCCGGAGACGACGTGAGCCGGTCGTGGTACAGCGTCCCGATGTCCCGTGAGCCGCTGAGCAGGTGTGCCTGGCCGGTCGGGGGCGAGATCAGGAAGAGCACCGACGTCTCCTCCAGGCCACGGATCTGCGGGGCCCACTTCTTCAGGTCGCGGGTGCCGTAGAGGGTGGCGCCGGTGCCGTAGACGATGTGCTGGGAGTCGAACGGGTCGATGGCGGCCATCTGGATCCACCAGCCGAACGTCGGCGCGGCCTTGCCCCACTTGAGGTAGGGGGTCTCCGACACGTCGATGGTCGCCGAGTCCTTGAGGGAGGTCCAGGTGCGGCCCCCGTCGGTGGTGCGGAACAGGGTGTCGCCCGACGACCAGCGGTTGTTGGTGGTGACGACGACGGTGCCGCTGCGCTGGGCGTCGACGGCCGCCCCGCTGTATCCGAAGCCGTCAGCGCCGCCGGGCTTCACCGGGGTGACATCGGTCCACGTACCGGTGGTGACGGCCAGTTTGCGCACGCTGCCGTTGGACTGGCCGTTGGGGCCGGGCGCGTTGGCGTACGTCACGTACAGCTCCTTGGCGCGGCTGTCGTACGCGGCTCGCATCGGCATCTTGGCCGCGGGCCCGGATGGCTGCCCGGCGACGGGTACCCACTTGGTGCCGTCGGTGGTGCTGTACAGGGTGGTTGCGGACGAGGTGCCGTCGCCGTCACCCCAGCCTGCGTACAGGGTGCGCTTGGCGGCGACGAGGACGGTGATGCCCTGGCCGGAGGCGTTGGGCTTGGGTGGGAAGCCCGGCGCGGCGGCCCAGGTGGCGCCCCGGTCCGTCGACTTGAGGAGGCCGTCGTGCCGGGTGCCCAGCCACAGGGTGTCACTGTTGCGCGGGTCCACGAGGAGACGCTCGCCCGTGCCCCGGCCGTCCTCGTTGGAACCGAGCTTGACGCTGAGGTTGGTACGGGTCCAGGTCGCCCCGCGGTCGTCGGAGCGCAGGAACGCACCGTTGTCCGCCCACGACTGGGCGTAGGTGCCGAGAGCCAGGTAGAGGCGGTCCGGCTTGGCGGGGTCGATGGCCAGGGACTCGACGCCGAGGAGGTTCTGGTCGTCCTGGCTGAGCCAGTCCAGCAGCGGGATCCAGCGGGCCGCGCTGTCGTCCCAGCGGTAGGCGCCGCCCATGTCGGTACGGGCGTAGGCGAGCCCCCGCGCGGCGGGGTGGAACACCACGCCGGTGACGAATCCGGTGCCGCCGATGAACACGTTGCGCCAGTTGTAGGGCGACGCTGCTGTCGCCGCCCCGACCGCGGAGCCCGCTGCCTGGGCACGGCCCTGGACGGACGGGAGGCCGACCAGCGCGGCGGCCGCCGCGCTCCCGGCAAGAACGGCACGCCGACTCGGATGGGACCCATGCATGACATACCTCGATCTGTGGAGCTGGAGGTGAGGCGTGGTCACGGCGCGGATCAGTGACTGACCGGCAGGCGTGATCACTCCGGGTCATTGTGCATGTCCGTTTTGTCATTGAATGCTTGGTGGCGCCGAAGGGGTTATGCGTGTTCTTCGGCGCCCCTTGGGGGCTCAGTGTGGGAAGGGCTGGGCCCTGCGGCCTCCGGAGTCCGCCGGTCGGCGTGGTGGGATCAGGCGGACCCCGGAGGCTGAAGATGTGTCACGCGATGGTGCAGGTGTTCCCGTTCAGGTTGAAGGCAGAAGGCTTGGCGAAAGTTCCGCCAACGGTGCCCTGGAATCCGAAGGACACCTGGCCTCCGGCCGCCACGTCGCCGTTGTGAGCCGCGTTGCTGGCTGTGACGGCTCCTGACGACGAGGACAGGTTCGCGTTCCAGGCATTGGAGATCTGCTGCCCCGAGGGGAGCGTGAACCCGAGCTTCCAGCCGCTGATGGGGGAGGATCCAGTGTTGGTGATGGTGACGTCGGCGGTGAAGCCGCCAGGCCAGACGTTGGTCGCGTATGCCACCTTGCAGGACGTGGAGCCGCCGGGGTTGCCCGGGCCGCCGGAGGAACCCGTGTTGACGGTGGAGGAGAACGAGGTCACGGCGAGGCCCGCGCCGTTCTGCCAGGGTTCGAACCCGGCCTGAACACTCGTCAGATACCAGTTGTTCTGCGCGAGTCCGCGGGAAATGGCCTGCCGGGCGAAGTCCATGACGTCGAAGGACCAGCTGGTGATTGCCGACGGTGCGACGAACGACAGCACGTCGTTCGAGCCGTTGTTGCCGGACCATACCTGCCAGTCGCGCCCGCCCACGCTGGCGGTGGCGACCGGGGAGCCGATGGGCTGGATGGATCCGACCTTGTTGAACCAGATCATGATCTCGGTCCGGTTCACCCCGTCGGTGCGGGGTGTGGGGTCGAGCCAGATGTCGTACGCGGCGTCGTACACCGCGTCGTTCACGTAGTTGTAGGAGATGCTCGACGGTGCGGTGGAGACGGTGCTGAGCTGCGCGGGGAGGTTGGTTCCGGGTGAGCAGTTGGTGTAGTGGCAGCCGCTGTAGACGGACGGGTACGACTTCGGGGCGCCGTTCGTGGGGACGGATCCGTCGGCCTGGGTGATCCTGAACCCCGAGTCCGTCGCGGTGATGCACTGGGCGGCACTGGTGCCCCAGCGGTTGTTCTGGACCACGTATCGGCCCTGGATGGTCGTCGTGCCGAAGGGCTGGCAGATCGTGGTGTCGGCCTGTGCCACCGGCGCTGTGGTCAGAAGCGCGGCGAGTGAGACGAGCGAGGTGAGCAGAGCGCCGAGCAGGCCACGCGCGCTGCGGGCATGGTGCGTTGAAGGACGCATGCGGATCCTCTTCCGAGGGATGGGGGGTAGTGGGGAAGCGCTCCCGCGACTATGTGAATGGGAGCGCTCCCAAAACTTGGCTCGGCAGGACTGTAGGGACGGTCCAGGTCCATGACAAGACTGTCGGCGTGAACCCGTTGAAGCGATTTCGGACGCGCAGGTCGGACACGGGGGCGAGACGCCGTGCGCCGACCGCCGGTGCGTTCCCCGGCGGATGTGCCGACAGAGGTCAGGTCGAGTCGCGGACCACAAGCTCCGTGCGGAGGATGACGTGACGCCAGGCCACGGCGCCCTCCTCCATCTCCTCCAGGAGCAGCCGGATCATGGCCCCCCCTATCTCCTCGATCGGCTGACGCACCGTCGTCAGCCGTGGTTCGGTCTGCTGGGCCAGCGGAAAGTCGTCGAAGCCGATCACGGCGACGTCCTCGGGTACCCGGCGTCCGGCCGCGCGCAGGGCCTCCAGAGCCCCCGCGGCCGTGGTGTCCGATGCGGCGACGACACCGTCGATGTCCGGATGCCGTTCGAGGAGCTCGGCCATGGCGCGCCGTCCGCTGTCCGTAGTGAAGTCGCTTTCGGCGACAAGGGTCGGCAGGCCCTTCAGGCCCGCGAGTTTCAGGGCCTCTTCGTAGCCGCGCAGCCGGCACTGGGCGGCGTACAGGTCGAGCGGCCCGGTGATGGTGGCGATGACTCTGCGGCCCCGTTTGGCCAGGTGGGAGACAGCGCTGCGGGCGCCGCCGATGTTGTCCGCGTCGACGTAGCTGACGTACTCCTCCCCGGAACGGCGCCCCAGCAGCACAGTCGGCAGCCGGGCCTCGGCGAGCATGTCGGGCAGGGGGTCGCCGGCGTGCACGGACATCAGCAGGACGCCGTCGACCCGGCCGCCGCGCGCGTATTCGAGGAAGCGCTGCCGTTCGGTGTCCGAGCGGACCAGGGTCAGCAGCAGTTGTATTCCGGTGTCTGTCAGCGCGTTTCCGAGCGAACTGACGATCTCGGAGAAGAAGGGCTCCGCGAACTGCCGCCAGTCCGGCTCCGTCATGACCAGGGCGACGGCGTCGGCCCGTCGTCCCGCCAGGGAACGGGCCGCGAGATTGGGAACGTAACCCAGTTCCTCGATGGCTCGCTGTACGGCCCGGCGCGTCGAATCCTTCACGCCCGCCGCGTTGTTGATGACGCGGGAGACCGTGCCCCGTCCCACCCGCGCGTGGGCAGCCACCTCTTCCAGCGTCGGTGCCCCCGGGCGTCGCCTGCCCATGACCACCTCCCCCCAAGAGATCACCGATCTTACCGGCCGGAGGGGGATGAGCACACGAATTCACCAGTGGCATAGTTACAGACGGTCGCCGTGCCCCCATGGATTGGGAGCGCTCCCGTTTCGGGTGGGGAGGTGTGGGCGTTCTCCGTCATAAACGAAACGAGCTGCCAGGCCCTGGTGATCTGCGTTTGCACAGGGGAATGCCGGTCGTTGAGTGAGCGGCTCGAACTGGTCCTGGGATGGCCGGGCGGCTCCCTACGTGGGTGGGGGGCCGCCCGGCCGGGTGACCCCGTCACCTGGCGACGGGGTCCGGTACGCGGAGCGCCGGCGGGGGCTACTCAAGCAACTCCGCGTACGAGCCCATGGCCAGGGCGATGTCCGCCTGGGCCCAGAACCGGTGATAGGTGAAGACGGGCGCGGCGCCGCCCTTGAGATAGGCCTCGACCTTCGACCAGGCCGGGTCGTTCTTGTAGAAGGCCCGGATCGAGGCGAACGTAGAGGACGAGTCGATCGCTTCACCGTTCGGCATCTTGCCGGTCCAGCCGCTCGGCACTTGAAGTTCTCTCCCCCGTGAACGGGGGAGATTCCTACCTACCTTGCGGTGGTGGGTTTGACGCCACGGGTGCGCCTTGCGACTGCCCTTCCGGCAGCCGGGACGAGCGCGTGGCCCGTCCGGTACAGGTGCAAGACGTTCCGGGCCGCGTTGTGGTCGGCGTTGCCTTCCCACCCGCAGTCCGGGTTCCTGCATACGAACGTGGCCTGGTCTTCGCGGCTGCCGGGGGTGATGAACCCGCAGGCGCAGCAGCGCCGGGAGGTGTTCGGGGCCGGGACCTTGTGCAGGGTGCCGCCCTGGCGAGCGGTCTTGTACGCCAGCTGTGTCACGGTGCGGCCCCATGCTTCTTGGCTGATGGAGCGGTTCAGGCCGGACTTCTGGGCGACGTTCTTCCCGGGTTCCTCGGTGGTGCCCCTGGCGGACTTGACCATGTTCGTGATGGTGAGTGCTTCGACCACAACCGTGCCGTACCGGCGGGCGAGGCCGGTGGTGGTCTGGTGCTGCCAGTCAACGGCGCGGCGCGTGGCTCTTGCGCGGAGCTGCTTGATCTGGTCGTAGGTGCAACGCAGCCGCTTCGAGCCGCGCTCGGTGGGTTTGCGGAAGCTCTTGCGGTGCGCGGCCCGCTGTTCCAGGCGGAGGAGCTTGGCTTTCTCGTCGGGGTTCAACCACTTGTCGCGGTCGGCGGTTCCGTCCGGGAGCCGGGGCGCGCGCCCGTGGTCCTGATGGTTGCCGTCGGACAGGGCGAGGGGCAGATTCACCCCGACGTCGATGCCGACCTCGGGGCCGACGTGCGGGGCGGGCCTGGGTTGCAGGCTGTGGATACGGAAAGCGATGTGCCAGCCGAGCGCATCCTTGACGAGCCGTGCCCCGGTGACGCGGTTCTCCTTGTTCGCGGCCTTGCCGACGGGGAGATCCTTCGTCCAGCGGAACCGGACACGGCCGATCCTGGGAATGTTGACCATGCCCCATCGGCGGTGCACCCGCTTGATCTGGAGGTCGCGTCCCTGCGGGATGTCCACGGACATCACCGACCGGATACGGGCCTTGAAGTTGGGTTCCTCGGCCCGGCCCTCCCAGCAGTTTTTCCACGCCTGCAGGTACGTCTTGAGGACCGCCTGCGCAGCCTGCGCGGGAAGGACCCCGTACCAGTCGATCTCTTTACGGGCCTGCCGCAACGTCTGGTCCATGCGGGACAGCGAACGCTGACACTTCGGCGTCATCTGCCACAGGTCGTGGATCTGATTCCACATCGCACGGGCGGCGTGGGCCTGCTCATCCATGAGCAGGACCTGCGCAGGCGTCAGCGCGAGACGGGCACGATGCCCGAACTGCCGCTTCTCCCACACATGTTCGCTGCTCACGTGAGGACCGTATCATTTGGTTCATGTCACCACGATGGAACCCAAATCCCGATGTCAGAACCGGTCGTCATGTTGTCTGCAACCTGCACGTCCACTTGGTTTTCGTCACCAAATACCGACGGAAGGCGTTCACCGATGCCATGCTGACGCGCACCGAAGAGATCATGCGGGAGGTCTGCGCCGACTTCGAGGCCGAGCTGAAGCAGTTCAACGGCGAAGAGGACCACGTGCACCTGCTCGTCCACTACCCGCCCAAGGTCCAGCTTTCCAAGCTGGTCAACTCCCTCAAGGGCGTCAGCTCCCGATACCTCCGCCAGGAGTACGACACCCACGTCCGCCGCTACCTATGGGGCGGACACTTCTGGTCCGGCTCCTACTTCGCCGGATCCTGCGGCGGCGCACCCCTGACCGTCGTCCGCCAGTACATCGAGAACCAGCAGCGGCCCGCGGCCGTCTGAGCCGGGGTCCCAAGGCGCAGTGAACACCGGCGCTCCGCGCCTCCGGGCCAAGGATGCGCTTCACCCCCGCCCTGAAGGACGGAGCACTGCGCAAGATCAGAGGTAGAACTCCACCTTGCCGATTGTCGCGCCGTCCGCGGCCGCCGCCGTCGCCGCGAGCGGCACGGCGTCCCCGCGCGAGTAGACGGCGCCGGCGGCCGGGCTGGTCAGCACGGTGATCGGGGGCTGGTGGGCGCCGGTGCAACTGGTGCCGTTGACCGTGAAGTTCGTCGGAGCGGCGTTGGTTCCGCTGTAGCTGAACTGTGCTCCCGCGGAGACGGCGCCGCCCGGGGGGATGGTGCCGTTGTACGAGGCGTTCTTGACGGTGATGGTCTGACCGGTCTGGGACCAGGTGCCGTTCCACCCGTTCGCGAGCTGCTGGTTGCCCGTGTAGCCGTAGGTCAAAGTCCAGCCGTCGATGGCGGCGGTGCCGCGGTTGGTGAGGGTGAGGTCGGCGGTGAAGCCGGAACCCCAGTCGTTGGTCTTGTAGTCGACGCTGCACTGCACGGTCGCCGCGTTCGCGGTGGTCGTGCCGGTGGCGAGCATCGTCAGGGGGAGGGCGAACGCGGCGGCGACGGCGGTCCAAAGCCGTCGTACGGCTCTTCGTTTGCGTCCGGGATCCATGTGCTGTTCCTCCTTGCGTCACGCGACTCATGGAGAGATGCCAAGGCCTGAATCCAGTGGGAGCGCTCCCATCGTGGGGATGAAGGCGGGCACGGTCAAGATGCTGGGGCGTTCAAAGTTCGAACTGAACCGATGGATCGAAAAGTTTCGCAAGGACCCTATGAAACCTCGTCAGTTGACGCTAACTTCCTCCCCACCAGTGGGAGCGGTTCCATCAGTGACGCGTCCGTAGCGGCGCGCCAAGCTGTAAGGACTCGCTCATGCGACACCCCCCGCATTCGGTACTTTTAGTCAGCGACGCGCTCTCGCGCACTGTTCCACGAGGTGTTCCCGGCCCGGGCAACCACGGCCGCGTGCATTGGGCGTGCGCACTCCGAGGCGGCGCCGTCGACCGATCGGCGAGTGCCCCGCCGTACTTCGCGAGCGCCGCACATTCTCCGCACCGTGCCGGTCACCAAGCCCGGGAACGAAACCCCGAACCGCGTCGACGCTGCCGGTGTCCCGGTGGCCCACCACGAGACGCAGGGCGTGAAGTCCCGCCTCGAACCGTAGGGAACCTCAGTCGGCGGTCGGCACCTTCGCGGACGACTGAGCGCCCCTGCGCCTGACCAGGCGTCCCCTCCCAGTACGACGGAGGCCTCGAAGCGCCGGCAGGACGGCGGTGCCTTCGAGGTGATGCCGGACGTACCAGCTCACCGATCACCGGAACGCCACGCGTGCCCTGGGCAGGGGTTCGCGCGGCCGTTCGCGCGGTCTTCATCCACAAGTCCACCACGAGAGAAGGAAGCACCCGCACATGAGTCACACCAGGACATCGCTGCTCGTCGCCGTGGCGCTGGTCGCCGGGACGACGGGGTCGGCGTTCCTTGTCGGCCAAGCCGGCGCCGCCACCTCGTCCATCCCCTGCACCGTCGACTACAAGGTGCAGAGCCAGTGGGACACCGGCTTCACCGCCGCCGTGACCATCACCAACAACGCGGCCGCCAAGTCGAGTTGGTCGGTGAAGTGGTCGTATGCCGGCAACCAGAAGGTCACGAACGCCTGGAACACGAAGCTCAGCCAGAGCGGTGCCGACGTCACCGCCGCCAATGAGAGCTACAACGGCCCTCTCACGAGCGGGGGTTCGGTCAGCTTCGGGTTCAACGGCTCCTACAGCGGCACCAACAGCGTGCCCGCCACGTTCACGCTCGACGGTGTCGCCTGCAACGTCGACAACGGCGGCGGCACCGGCGGTGGTACCGGGGGCGGTGGAGGTGGCGACACCGGCAGTCGTGCCGACAACCCCTACACAGGCGCCAAGGTGTACGTGAACCCCGAGTGGTCCGCCAAAGCCGCCGCGGAACCGGGCGGCAGCCGCATCGCCGACCAGCCCACCGCCGTCTGGCTGGACCGCATCGCCGCCATCAACGGTGTGGGCGGCGGCATGGGCCTGCGCGCCCACCTCGACGAAGCCCTGAGGCAGAAGGGCTCCGGAGATCTCGTCGTCCAGCTCGTCATCTACGACCTGCCCGGCCGCGACTGCGCCGCCCTCGCCTCCAACGGGGAGCTGGGGCCGAACGACCTCGACAAGTACAAATCCCAGTACATCGACCCCATCGCGTCGATCCTCTCCGAGGCCAAGTACGCGGGCCTGCGGGTCGCCACCGTCATCGAGCCCGACTCGCTGCCCAACCTGGTCACCAACGCCGGCGGCACCCCCACCACCACCGACGCCTGCGTGACCATGAAGTCCAACGGCAACTACGAGAAGGGCGTGGGCTACGCCCTGGACAAGCTGGGTGCCATCCCGAACGTCTACAACTACATCGACGCAGCCCACCACGGCTGGCTCGGCTGGGACAGCAACCTCGATCCCGCGGTGCAGGAGTTTCACAAGGTCGCGACCTCGAACGGCGCGAGCGTGAACGACGTGGCCGGCTTCATCGTCAACACCGCGAACTACAGCCCCACCAAGGAGCCGTACCTCAAGGTCACGGACACGGTGAACGGACAGACCGTACGCCAGTCGAAGTGGGTGGACTGGAACCAGTACGTGGACGAGCAGTCCTTTGCCCAGGCGCTGCGCGACAAGCTAGTCGCGTCCGGATTCGACTCCGGACTCGGCATGCTGATCGACACCTCACGCAACGGCTGGGGCGGCTCCGCCCGGCCCACCGGACCCGGAGCGCAGACCACCGTGGACGGCTACGTCGACAGCAGTCGGATCGACCGGCGGATCCACGCCGGCAACTGGTGCAACCAGAGCGGGGCAGGCATCGGGGAACGGCCGACAGCGGCTCCGGCCGCCGGTATCGACGCCTACGTGTGGGTGAAGCCGCCGGGGGAGTCCGACGGCAACAGTGCCGCCGTCCCCAACGACGAGGGCAAGGGCTTCGACCGGATGTGCGACCCGACGTACGGCGGCAACGCGCGCAACGGCAACAACGCCACGGGCGCGCTGGCGAACTCGCCGCTGGCCGGACACTGGTTCTCCGCCCAGTTCCAGCAGCTGATCCAGAACGCGTACCCGCCGTTGTCGTGACCTGCTGACGCGGTGTGTGACTGCCGGGATCCGTTCCTCGGCCCTACCGAGGAACGGATCCCGGCGGATCCCGCGCGCCACGGTCAGGTGCGCGTCAGGCGTCCACTCCACCAGGCGTCGAGCCGGGTGAGTCTGATGACCGCTGCGGCCGTCTGGTGGATGGTGCGAGTCCTGCTCGGCTCGAACCTGTTCGAGGAGGGCGACTTGGCAGGGGGGAATACCTGTCCTTTCAGGTCCGTCGGGGTCCGGGGGACAGGGGATGGACAGTTGCACCTTGGCTCAGAAGGGCGCTTTTGAGGGTGAGCTGCCGGATGGCCTCCCTGTACAGGACCCGGGTGTGGCGCGGTCCGTCTCGGCGTTGCTGCAGCCGGGGGCCGTGGCCGACTTGACGGCGGTCGACTCCGGCAAGGGCCGGCGCCAGGAGGCTGCGCGGCCGTACGACTTCCCTGGTTCGGCGGCGAGTTCGGCCCACTCTTTGGCGCTTCCGACGTCGAGACGGCGGCAGCCAGGTGCCTCGGTCACGTCGGTGGCGCGCACCCGGGCGTCGTCGCGGGTGAGTATCTCGGCCTCCGTGGCACTGTGCCCGCCGACCGTGCCTGTCACGACGACGACCTTGCCGACAGCCGCTCGGTCATGGTCTCTCCCGGGAGCGACGCCGAGCCGCTGGAACCGGCATGGGATCAACGCCCCTCACGACGGTGTTGGAGACGGACCCGATGCCCTCCACGGTGAGCGTCACGGTGTCGCCAGGCTTGAGCGGCGCCGGGTCCTGCTCGCCACGTACACCCCACAGCTCGGCGAGGCAGCCGCCGTTGCCGCAGGTCCCAGAGCCCAGCACATCACCGGGGCGCACCCAGGTGCCGCGCGAGGCGTAGGCCACCATCTCCTCGAACGTCCAGCTCATGTTGGACAACATGTCCTTGCCGACGGCCTTGCCGTTGATCTCGGCGGTCAGCGCGAGGCGCAGGAAGCCGTCCGCGTCGCGGTACTTCTCCAGCTCGTCGGCGGTGACCAGGTACGGGCCCAGGGTGGTGGCGGTGTCCTTGCCCTTGCAGGGGCCCAGGCCCACCTTCATCTCCGCCGACTGCAGGTCACGGGCGGACCAGTCGTTGAAGACCGTGTAGCCGACGATGTGCTCGCGGGCCTGCTCGGGGGTCAGATCCCGGCCCTCCTTGCCGATCACGGCGGCCACCTCGAGCTCGAAGTCGAGGACGCCCGACCCCGGCGGCACCGGGATGTCGTCGTGCGGGCCATACACCGCGTACGGGTTGGTGAAGTAGAACGTCGGCGCCTCGTACCACCGCTCCGGCACCCCCGCCGCCTCCTCCAGGGAGCGCCGTACGCCCTCGACGTGTTCCTCGAAGGTGACGAAGTCTCGTACGGTGGGGGGCTGGAGCGGCGGCAGCAGCCGCACCTCGGAGACCTGCGGGCCAGCCGCGACGTCGAGCATCGCGGAGCCCGCCTCGAGCAGTTCGGCCAGCCCGCCGCCTGCGGCGAGCAGGCCGGTCAGCGAGCTGATCCCGGGCAGGGGATAGAGCGTGCCGTTCTCTTCGACGACGGCCACCTGGCGTCGGTTGCGGTACTCGTACGCGGCGAAACGCATGGCAGGGTCCTCTCGGGGGGAGGGCGGGAGGAGGCGGAACGGGACCGGGGGCGCGGCGGGGAGGCAGGGCATGCCAGGGCTGCCGCGCCCCCGGCGACCGGGACGCCGTGCCGGTCAGACCGGCGGGGCGACGAAGACGCCGGGGTCGACGTCGTTGAACGACTCCTTGGCGATCAGTTCGTTCATCGGATTGGCCGTGCCCCATTGGTCGGTGACCTCGGGCTGGGAGAAGTCGTAGACGTGGGGGTGCCAGGTGTCCTCGTCCAGGACCTCCAGCTCCGTCGTGTACTCGACCGTGTTGCCGTGCGGGTCGAGGAAGTAGGTGAACGTGTTGTCGCCGGCCATGTGACGGCCGGGGCCCCAGACCTTGCGGACGCCGGCCCGCATCACCCGACCCGAGCCGCGCATGTACTCGTCCAGGCCGCGCATCTCGAAGGAGACGTGGTGCAGGGCGGTGTGCGGGCCCTGCGCGATGGCCATCGAGTGGTGCTGGTTGGAGATCCGCATGAAGTGCATGACCTCGCCCATGTGCGGCGAGTGCAGCGTGTCGGAGAGGCGGAAGCCCAGGTGGCGCTCGTACCACTCCCGCGTCTTGTTCAGATCGGGGGAGTTGAGCACGACGTGCGACAGCTTGACCGGGATCGACTCCTTTTCCTCGATCCTGCGGTGCTGCCGTACCTCCACGTCGGCCAAGACCTCGATGGTGCGCCCGTCGACGTCGAAGAAGCGGAAGCCGTAACCGCCGCCGGGAGTGTCCACCTTGCCCGGCTGGGAGATCAACTGGACACCACCCGCGAGGAGTTCCTCGGCCAGGGTGTCCACGTCGGCCGCGTTCGCGGCCCCGTAGGAGACCAGGTCGAGGCGCTTCTCCTCAGCCTGGCGCAGCCGGATCACATACCGTTCGGGGGAGCCCTCGGCTGCCAGGAAGGAGATGCCGGAGTCCTCTTCGGCATTGGTCAGGCCCCACACGCCAGAGTAGAACTCGAGCTGCTTGTCGTAGTCGGGCACGGCGAGGTCGACGTGCCGCAGATGAGTGAGCAGACGGTTGCTCATGGGGTTCCTCCTCAGAAGAGGTTGAGCAGGGCCGCGGCGTTCGCGCCGCGGACGGAGTGGAAGTCGGCATCGGGCAGGTCCGCCGCGCGCAGTGCACCCAGCGGGTCCTCGGTGCCCATGTCGAAGGGGAAGTCGGAGCCGAGCAGGACCCGTTCCGGGCCGGCCGCCCGGAGCAGCTTCCGCAGGACGTGGGGGTCGTGGACGAGGGAGTCGAAGTACAGCTGCCGCAGATAGCTGCTCGGCTCCCGTGAGCAGCCCTGGGCGTCCGTGCGGGCCCGCCAGGCGTGGTCGGAGCGGCCGATGTGGGTGGGCAGGTAGCCACCGCCGTGCGCCGCGATCAGCTGCAGGCCCGGATGGCGGTCCAGGGCGCCGGAGAAGATCAGGTGGGAGAGCGCGACGGCGTTCTCGGTGGGCTGACCGACGGTGTTGGACAGATACCACTGGTCCAGGCGCTCATCCAGCGTGCAGCCGAAGGGGTGCAGGAAGACCAGGGCGCCGGTCTCCTCCGCCCGGGACCAGAAGGGTTCGTACGCGGGATCCGACAACTCGTGGCCGGGTGCGTGCGAGGAGATCTCCACACCCTTCAGTCCCTGGTCCAGTGCGTGGTCGAGCAACTCGACGGCTAGATCGGGGTGTTGGAGGGGGGTCAGGCCGAGGCCGTGCAGCCGGTCGGGTGCCTTCGCGCAGTGCGCGGCGGTGCCCTCGTTGGCCAAGCGGCAGACCTTCTGGGCCAGCTGAGGCTCGGCCCAGTAGTGGTAGTGCGACGGGGACGGGCTGACCAGCTGGATGTCCACGCCCTGCGCGTCCATGGCCGCCAGCCGCACGGCCACGTCCGTCAGCTTCGGCACCCGTGCGCCGACCATGGGGCCGCTCACGGCCAGGGCCGCCGGGCCGTTGCGCCGGGCGTCGAGGTTACGGGCCTCGGCGAGGCCGGAATGACCGGCCACGGCCTCCTCGACCTCCGGCAGCAGGAGGTGGGCGTGGACGTCGATCGTCGGTATCGACTCGGGCTCGGTCACGGGAGTTCCTTCAGCGCGTTCAGGGTGCGGTAGGTCAGCCCGGGCACGTCCGCGTCCCGCACCCCGTCGAGATGCCACTGGCCCAGTTGGCAGGAGGCGTCGACGACCATGCTGACGCGGGGGAGGCGGCGGTCGTGGTATTCGGTGAAGAGCTCGTCGTCCCAGTCGTTCCGGGCGGTGAGCAGCTCCGCGAGGACCAGGGCGTCCTCCAGGGACATCGCCGCGCCCTGGGCGAAGGTGGGCGGGCAGCAGTGGGCGGCGTCCCCGACGAGCACGACCCGGCCGCGGTGCCAGGGCCCCTCCACCAGGAGACGGTGGAACCAGGTGTAGTTGACCTGGGCCGGGTCCTCGATGTGCTTCACGATCTCGGGCCAGTAGCCGCCGTAGCCCTGGGCGAGTTCGCGCATCTCGTCGGGGAGGGACTCCGGCGGGATCGAGGCGCGCTCACGGTTGGCCTCGACGACGTAGGCGTAGATGGTGTCTTCGCTGGTGGGACAGTAGCCCGCGATGTAAGCGGGCCCGCCGGTCGCCAGGTCCGTGCGCTCCAGTCCTTCGGGGCGGGGGGCGGCGATGCGCCAGATGGCCATTCCGGTGGGCTCCGGTTTGTCTGTGATGCCGATCGCGGTGCGGGTCGCCGAGTTGAGGCCGTCGGCGGCGATGACCAGGTCGTAGTGGCCTTCGGTGCCGTCGCTGAAGAGCACCGAGACGCCGTCGGCGTCCTGCTTCAGGGTCTCGGCGGTGGTGCCGAGGCGCACGGTGGCGCCGGAGGCGCGGACCGCGTCGATGAGGATCTGCTGGAGTCGGGGGCGCTGCATGCCGAGGGTGGCGGGCAGGTCGGGGCCGCCGGTCTGGATGTCGTCGGCGACGAACAGGACGGTGCCGTCCGGGGCGGTCAGGCCCAGTGAGCCGAAGGCGAAGCCGGAAGCGCTCACCTGATCCCACACGCCCAGCTCGCGCAGCACTCTGAGGGCGTTGCCCTGGAGGGTGATGCCAGAGCCGGTGGTGGCGTTCCAGTCGGGCTTGGCCTCGATCAGGTCCACGGCGATACCGGCACGGCGCAGCAGGATGGTGACGGCGTTGCCGGAGGCGCCCCCGCCGATGACGAGGACGGTGCGGGTGCCCCCGGCCGGAGGCTGGGGGAGAGTGCGGGGTTCGGTCATCGTCGGGAATACCTCCCGGTCGGGCCGCACGGCTTCGGGCGGCGGGGGTGCGGCCAGCTCGCTGGGAGTGCGGGCCTGGGTGGGGACGGGGGCGGGCCGGATGAGCCACTCCTGTCAGGGAAGGGTGCATCCGGAGACCGGGCGGCTACTTGACCGCGATGGGGTTGACAGGTGAGCCGACGGCTCCGGTGATGGGGAGGGGAGCTGCGGTGAGCCAGAACTCGTACACGCCGTCCGCCGCGCAGTCCGCGGCGAGGGCGTCGAGGTCCCACATCTCGCCGATCAGCAGGCCCATGTTGGGGATGACGACCTGGTGCAGCGGCTGGAAGGCGTGGAGGAACTCGTTGGGCCGTACCTCGAAGCCCCAGGTATCGGTGGCGATCGCGGCGATCTCGGTGCGGTGCAGCCAGCCGGCAGTGGTGAAGGACAGGCCGGGTGCGGGGCCGCCCGCGTAGTCGCCCCAGCCGTCGCGCCGGGCGCGGGCGAGGTGCCCGGTGCGGACAAGGGCGATGTCGCCGCGTCCGACGCTCACGCCGTGGGCCTCGGCGGTCGCGGTCAGGTGCTCCGCGGTGATCGCGAAGCCGTCCGGCAGCTCCGGTTCACCGTCGTCGTCACCGATGACCCGGGCCACGTCCAGCAGCACCCCGCGTCCGGCGACGTACGGGGCCATGTGCTCGATGCCGGTGACCAGGTCGCCGTCGGAGGTGACGACCTTCTCCGCGGCGCGGCCGTTCCACGCCTTGCCGTGGTCGAAGATGTGCCCGAGCCCGTCCCACTGGGTCGAGCACTGCAGCGGCATCGCGATCACGTCGTCGGCGCCGCCGATGCCGTGGGGGAAGCCCTGGTTGCCCAGCGCCGCGTCCGTCCCCGTGTCCAGCATGGTGTGCACGGGGTTCGTCCGCCGGCGCCAGCCCTTCTGCGGCCCGTTCATGTCGAACCGCTGTGACAGGGAGAAGGTGACCCCCCGGCGGACCAGTGCGGCGCCCTCGCGCCGCTTGGCCTCGTTGAGGAAGTTCAGGGTGCCGAGCACGTCGTCCTCGCCCCAACGCCCCCAGTTGGAGTACGCCTTGGCGGCCTCGGCGATCGCGCTCTCGGGGTCGTGGCGGTTCACAAGGCTTCCCCGACGCATCGGGTGCGCTGGACACCCAGACCAGTGATGGACCCCTCCATGACGTCTCCGTCGCGCAGCAGCCGGCCCCAGTGGATGCCGTTGCCGGCCGGGCTGCCCGTCAGCACCAGGTCGCCGGGCAGGAGTCGGGCGGTCTGGGAGATGTACGACACCAGGCGTGCGACGCCGAACAGCATGTCCTTGGTGGACTCGTCCTGCATGGTTTCGCCGTTCAGCTTCAACGTGACCCGCAGGTCACCAGGGTCCCCGATCGACTCGGCCGGGACGAGCCACGGTCCGAGCGGTGTGAAGCCGGGCGCGTTCTTGCTGCGCAGCCAGTCGGTGCCGATGGCCTTCATGTCCCGGCGGAAGACGGTCGCGCGGTCGGTGAGGTCGTTGGCGATGGTGTACCCGGCGATGTACCCCAGGGCCTCCTCGACGGACACCCGGTAGGCGGGCTCGGCGATGACCGCCGCCAACTCCAGCTCCCAGTCCGGCTGTTCGGCCCAGGCGGGCAGGACGACGTCGTCGTACGGACCCGCGATGGTGGTGGGCAGCCCGATGAACACGTACGGCAGGTCCTCGGCGGCCCGTCGGTCCATGATCGCGGCGATCTCCGCACGCGCCTCCTCGACGGTGCGCGGGTCGTCGGCGGAGCGGTGGGCGACCTCAAGGTCGATCACGTGCTGTCGGTAGTTGGCGCCGGACTGGAAGATCTGGCGGGGCTCCAGCGGGGCGTGCACCCGCAGGTCTGTCAGCGGCCGCCAGTCGAGGGCGTCCTCGTCCGCCAGGACGTGCAGGACCGGGAGGGACTCCTCCCACCGCTCCACCACGGCACGCACCTCGGAGGGCGCCCAGGTCAGGGCTCTGCTCAGGTCGAGCACCCGGCCCTTGGCCAGGAGGCCGGGGAACGGCTCCCCGCCCTCGGCGGAAAACGTGCCGAGCGCGATCGGGCCGACAGGTTGCGCGAGCGTTGCCATCAGATTTCCTCCTGCGGGGTTGCGGTCTACTGTGATCCCGAACGGCTGATCACGGAAATCAATCCTGTGGATTCGCCATATCCACGTCACAGATGGCTCTGACTTCCCCAGGTGGTGCCCGGTGAACCTGTCCCGACTCGACCTCAATCTGGTCCTCGCCCTGCGCGCGCTGCTGGAGGAGCGGAACGTCACCCGGGCCGGCGAGCGCGTCGGACTGAGCCAGCCCGCGATGAGCGCGGCGCTGTCCAGGCTGCGCCGCCATTTCGACGACGAATTGCTCGCCCGTACCGGCAACGCCTATGAGCTGACGCCGCTAGGCGTCGCCCTGCGGGACCGCAGCGCGACAGCATGCGACCTGCTGGAACGAGTTTTCTCCAGCCAGGCGGACTTTGATCCGGCCGCCGAGAGCCGCGAGTTCACCCTGCTCGCCTCCGACTACGGCGCCGCCGTGTTCGGCGCCGCGCTCGCCCGCACCCTGCACCAGGAGGCGCCCGGCATCCGGCTCACCTTCCAGCACCCGGCACCCTCGATTGTGGAGAACGCGGCCACTGTGCTGAGCACCGTGGACGGGCTGATGATGCCGCACGGCATCATCGACGGCTTCCCGGCCGTCGACATCCACCGCGACCGCTGGCTCTGCATGGTTGCCGACGACAACCCCGAGGTCGGCGATGTCCTGACCCTCGATCATCTGTCGCACCTGCCCTGGGCGGTCTACCAGCGCCCCTACGACGCCCCGGCGGCCCGCCAGCTCAGCATGATCGGCATCAGCCCGAGGGTGGAGGTCTCCGTGCAGACCTTCCAGCTCCTGCCCCACATGATCGAGGGCACCCGCCGGGTCACCATGATCCAGGAGCGCCTGGCCCGCAGAGCGGTGCGCTCCGCGGCCGTACGGGTCCTGCCCTGCCCTTTTGAGGCGGTACCCGTGAAGGAGGCGATGTGGTGGCATCCGGTCCACGCCCAGGACGCGGCCCACATCTGGCTGCGCCAGAAGGCGGCGGAGGTGGGCGCGACGCTGACGGCTAACGGCAACGGCGATGCCGGACCGGCTGTGTGAACCGGTCCGGCATCGCCCTCAAGGGGCGCGGCCCTTCAGCGCGCGTCAGGTCGACGGCTCCGGCAGCGGCTGTGTGGCAACGGCCCCCGCCCGCCGCCGGGCCGCCAGCAGCCCGCCCGCGACCAGAACTGTGACGACCGACAGCACGCCCACCGCACCCGCGAGGCTCCCCACCGCCGACTCCCCGGCGAGCAGTATCAGCGGGCACACGAACTCACCGCCGAAGAAGGCCGCCATCCACAGCCCCGTACCGCGGCCGCGGTCCTCGAAGGCCAGACGGGACATGGCACTTGTCAGCAAGGCGGGCAGCAGGATGCCCGCACCCACACAGTTGATCACCGCTCCGATGACCAGCAGCGGCGCGCTGCCCGCGAAGAACATCACCCCGAAGCCGACCGCGCAGACCGCGAGCGCGGTGGGGAGCATCGGTTCGGGGGAGCGCTTGAGGCGGGAAAAGGTGATCGCGCCGCCCATGGTGGCGGCGCTGGCGAGCGCGGTGGCCAGGCCGATCACGCCGGTGTTCTTCACCCCGAGGTCGTCGAGCAGGTACGACATCTCGACCGGGACGGTGTAGAAGACCATCGCGCCGAAGAAGGTGAGGGTGCAGACACCCACCAACTGCCGCCAGGGGAAACGCCGTTGGGCCTTGGATGCCTTGACCGGGGCCTCGTCGGCGGCCGCGCGGTTTCCGGCGTCCGGCAGCGCGGACACCATCAGCGGCGCGAGCACCAGGCTCACGGCGTACACCCAGAACGGCATCCGCCAGCCCGCAGATCCGGCCGCACCGCCGACCACGAAGAAGACGGTGGCCGACGCGGAGGCGCACATGGTCTGCAGGGCGAGGTACTTCACCCGCTGCTGACCGGAGTAGTAGTCGCCGATGAGCGTGGTGCAGCAGGTCATGATCGCGGCCTCAGTGACCCCGACGAGGGCACGGCTTGCGAGGATCGCGCCGAGCGAGTCCAGCCAGAGCGGGGCGGTCCCGAACACGGAGTACAGCAGGGTGGCCACGATGAGCAGGCGCTTGCGTCCCAGCCGGTCCACGATCACCCCGGCGAACGGCGCCAGCACCGCCAGCACGAGCGCCGGAACGGTCAGCGCGAGCGGCACCAGCGCCTTGGCGCCGGGGACGGACGCGAAGTGCTCCTGCATCTTCGGCAGCACCGGGGCGATCAGCACCGCGCCCAGGATCGGCAGACAACTGCCTGCCATCAGCAGGGTCACACGCAGCAGATGGGCCGGACCTGAGACGGTCACCGGTGAAGCGGGAGCGGCGTCTGCCGTGGGAGGGGACGGCGGCAGAACGGAACCGGGCATGTCGACTCCAGGGGACGGTGTACGGGAGTGGGCATGCCTTTCACAGGCGACCGCGGTGCGGGCGCTGGTGGGCACGGCATGCTGCGGACGGCCGCACGTCGGCGGCTGGTCCGGACAGCGGCGTGCGGGGTAGGACGAATATGGGTGGTCCGGTGCTCGATTCGCCATCCTTCAAGCGATCCGAATCCCGTATAGCGGGGCATCCATATGGTGAATGCGCCTACCCGGCGGCATGCCATGGCGGTCCGTCGTCCGGTCGCGGGGGTCCCGCTTTCGGGGGCAGGGCGAACCCCACCAGGAGGCTGCCCCGAGCGTTTCCACTATCAGCGGCGGCTGCACACGATCGAGGGGCGGCCCGGGAAAGGGAGCAGGGACCGACAACCAGCCCACTGCACTCACCCAAACCGCCCCTGAACAGGGAAATCGTCAAAGTGCTGCTGGAGTTACTGGGACGCGCCGTCGCTGGCGGCCTTGCTGCGGTGTGGCTCCAGGCGGTCGACTGCTTGCTCGCTCCATGCTCGGATGACCGATGCCTGCTCGGGAGCGAGGGAGTCGAGGAAGTGGCGGCGGATGTTGCCGCCGTGCACGAGCATCGCACTCTGGGCGGCCCGGCGACCCTCGGTGGTCAGCCCGATCCCCGCGCGGCGACCGTCCGCTCCGTACTGGGTGCGTTTGACGAAGCCGCGGTTTTCCATGCGCGTCAGCTGATGTGAGACGCGGCTCTTGTCCCAGTCGAGCGACTCGGAGAGCTCACCGACACGCATCTCGCGACCGGAAGCCCTCCACAGCGTCACCAGCACACTGAACTCGGCCTTCGAGATACCGCAGTCACGCTGCAGACCACGCTCCAGCTCCCTGGTGAGCAGGCGCTGCGCCCGCATCCAGGTGTCCCAGAACTCCCACTCCTCGGGTTCCAGCGATTGAGTCTCCGTCATATCGCCGCCTGGACACTGGAGTCTGCCCGTGCCCACGGCGGCGCGGACTACGAACTCGTCGACCTCGCCGACCACAACCTCGGCAACCTCGACGAGCCCGGCAACCCGAACCTCCAGCAGTACCAGCACGACCACACGCCTGGGGCGCACTCATCGACAGCTTCGACGGCTACGTCTTCCTCGTCCCCGAGTACAACCACTCCTACCCCGGAGCCCTGAAGAACGCCCTGGACTACGTCTACCGGGAGTGGAACGACAAGGCCGCCGGGATCATCAGCTACGGCGGCTGGGCCGCCGGGGCCCGGGCCGCCGAGGCGCTGCGGCTCGTCCTCGCCGAACTCCAGGTGGCCACGGTCCGCACCCAGCCCACCATCTCGACGCACCCCTCGTTCCACACCGGCACCTTCGTGCCCCAGAAGGGTCTCGACACTGCCGCGGGCGGCATGCTCGACCAGGTGACCGCCTGGTCCGGCGCGCTGCGCGGGGTGCGCCAGGCCAGAACGCAGACGACCACAGCCGCCTGAGACCCGGTTCGTGGCCGATCACGTGACGCGCACGCGGCGAGCTGACGGACGCTGCACGGCAGGCGCTGAAGCCCCTGCTCCCGGCTACCGATGGACCCGGCCGTCCGTGGCGCGACCACCGCCAGGTGATCAACGGCGTGTTGTGGCGGTTACGAACAGGTGTTTCCTGGCGTGACCTGCCGGAACGCCACGGACCGTGGCAGACGGTTTATGAGCGGTTCGCCCCGCCGCGCAGGCGGCTTCATGCGGACGGGTGTGTGATGCCGCGCGTCACTTCTGTGTCGGCGCTGGGAAGGGGAGTGGCCCGCTTGAGCGGAGGTGCTCCTTCAGAGCCTGTTCGGTGTTGCTCACATGCAGTAGCGCGGCGGCCTGGCTGAGGGCGCAGTCGCGGGTGGCGAGGGCCGCGTAGATCGCCTCGTGCTCGGCGAGGGTGCGGCCCGCGGCCTGGTCGTCGACCAGACCGCGCCAGATCCGCGCGCGCAGCGTGCGACCGGAGACGCTCTCCAGGAGGGTGAGCAGGGTCTCGTTGCCGGTCGCGGCGACTACGGCGCGGTGGAAGGCGGCGTCGTGCGAGTTGAGCAGTTCGACGTTGTCGCGGGCTTCGCGCATGGCGTCCAGGTGGCTTTTGACTTCGGCCAGCTGGTCGTCGGAGATCCGGGCGGCGGCCAGCGCGGTGGCGACGGGTTCGAGGAGCCGGCGCACCTCCATGAGGTCCTGCAGGGCGGCCGAGTCGCTCTGCAGGAGCTCCACCGCGCCGCCGAGCCCCTCCAGGAGCAGGCTGGGCTGCAGGCTGGTGACGTAGGTGCCGTCGCCCCGGCGGACCTCCAGGACCCGGGCCACGGCCAGTGCCTTGACCGCCTCACGTGCGAGGTTGCGGGACAGACCCAGTTGGGCCGCCAGGTCGGCTTCTGGGGGGAGTTTCGATCCCGGAGGCAGTGCACCCGTGCGGACGAGCTCACGGATCCGATCGATGGCCTTGTCCGTCAGAGACACTTCGAACTCCTCGCCACGGCGCCCGCGCCGGGCACGTCCGACCTGATCAGTCCTTGGGCACGGAGATCTTCCCAGAGGTCTTCGGGAATGTGCTGCTGGTGGAGTTCCACGTTCCGCCTGACCTGTTCCGAAGTCCTCATGCCGAGAGTGACATTGATGATAGTGGGATGAGTGTGCGGGAAGGCGATCGCCGCCTTGGGCAGGCTCGTCCCGTGTGCCGCGCAGACGTCGGCGATCGCCCGGGCGAGGGAGACCAGAGGCGGCGGGGCATCCTGATAGTCGTACTTCATGCCCTCGGCAGGCCGGTCGCGGGAGAGCAGCCCCGAGTTGAACACGCCCACGGCCACCACACTCTTGCCGAGTTCCTCGGCGGCGGGCAGGACGTCGTCCAGCGCCGACTGGTCGAGGAGCGTGTAGCGCCCGGCGAGCATCACCACGTCGGCGGCGGTCTCGCGCAGGAAGCGGGCGAGCATGGCCGACTGGTTCATGCCGGCGCCGATCGCGCCGATCACTCCTTGGTCGCGCAGTTCCGCCAGGGCGGGCATGGCCTCCTCGGCGGCCTGCTGCCAGTGGTCGTCCGGGTCGTGCAGGTAGACGACGTCGAGGCGGTCGAGGCCCATCCTGTCCAACGTGGCCTCGATGGAGCGCAGCACCCCCTCCCGGCTGAAGTCCCACTGGCGGCGCAGATCGTCCCGTACGACGAAGCCCTGGCTGTCGACGCCCCGTGGATGTTCGTTGGGAACCAGCAGCCGGCCCACCTTGGAGGAGACGACGTACTCGGCACGGGGCCGCTGCCGCAGGGCGGTGCCCAGGCGCAGCTCGGACAGGCCCAGGCCGTAGTGCGGGGCGGTGTCGAAGTAGCGGATGCCGGCTTCCCAGGCGGCTTCGACCGCGGCGGTCGCGTCCTCGACCGGGGTGACCCGGTACAGGTTGCCCAGGACGGAGGCCCCGAAGCCGAGGCCGGTGAGTTCGACAGCGGTGTTCGTTATCTTTCGGCGTCCGGCGGTCCGATGTCTCAACTGTGCTCCTGGCGACTTGGGGGTACGGGTGGCGCGGGCCGCTCGGCGGCAGGTCAGCGTCTGACGGCGGCCGAGCCGTCGGCCATGAGGGCTTCGACCTCGGTGAGTGAGGCCATGGAGACGTCCCCGGGGGTGGTCATGGTGAGCGCGCCGTGCGCGGTGCCGTAGGCGAGGGCCCGCTCCAGGCAGGCGGTCGTCAACCGGCCTGGCCGGTCGTCCCCGGCCAGCAGGCCGTGGATGAGGCCGGCGGCGAAACCGTCGCCGGAGCCGATGCGGTCCAGGACGTGCAGGCCGGGCATCCGGGGCCCGTTGACGAAGCCGGTCCGGGGTGACCAGGCGGCCGACGCCCAGTCGTTGACCCCGGCTGAGGGCACTTCGCGCAGGGTCGTCGCCAGCACCCTTGCCTCGGGCAGCAGGCCCGCCACCTCGGTGAGGGCGTCCGCCACTTCGTCGCCCCCGATGTGTGCCTGTCCCGGATGCGTTCCGGCCAGGCCCAGGGCGCCGACGACGACGTCGGCGTGCCGGGCGAGGCGCAGGTCGGCCTCGCGGGCGGCGTCGGCGCCGCCCCGGCCGGCCCAGAGGCTGGGGCGGTAGTTGGGGTCGTAGGAGACCGTGACGCCGTGGCGGCGGGCCGTCGTCATGGCCTCCTCCGTGACGTCCAGGGTGGTGTCCGAAAGGCCGGCGAAGATGCCGCCTGTGTGGAGCCAGCGCACTCCGGCAGCGAAGACTGTGTCCCAGTCCACGTCACCCTTCTTCAACTGGGACACGGCCGTGTGCGCGCGATCGCTGACGCCGAGTGCGCTGCGGATGCCGTAGCCGCGTTCGACGAAATTCAGGCCGTTGCGGGCGGTGCGGCCGACGCCGTCGCCGGGCACCCAGCGGATCAGCGAGGTGTCGACGCCGCCCTGCAGGATCAGGTCCTCGACCAGCCGGCCCACCGCGTTGTCCGCCAGGGCGGTCACCACGGCCGCACGCCACCCGAAGCAGCGGCGCAGACCGCGTGCGACGTTGTACTCGCCGCCGCCCTCCCAGACCTGGAAGGTGCGGGCGGTGCGGATCCGGCCCTCGCCCGGGTCCAGGCGGAGCATCACCTCGCCGAGCGCCACCACGTCGATCATGGCGTGCTCCTCTCCGCGGCCTCGGCGGTCAGCCGGCGGATTCCCTCGTAGTCGCCCCGTTTCAGGTGCGCGGAGGTGACCATCCAGCTGCCGCCGACGGCGAGGACCGCGGGCTCGGCGAGGTAGCCGGCCATCAGATCGGCGCCGATCCCGCCGGTCGGTACGAACCGTGCCTGTGGGAACGGCGCGGCGAGCGCCCGCAGCGTCGGCAGGCCGCCAAGGGGTTCTGCGGGGAAGAGCTTGACCGTGTCGATGCCGGCCCGCAACGCCGTCATCAGCTCGGTGGCGGTGGCGACACCCGGCACCACTGGAACTCCCAGCTTCCGGCACATCGCGACGACTTCCGCGTCGAAGCCGGGACAGACCACGAAGCGGGCCCCGGCGGCCACGGCCCGTTCCGCCTGCTCGGGCGTGAGGACCGTGCCGGCGCCGACGGTGAGTCCGCCGTGCTTCGCTATCGCCCTGAGGACCTGCTCGGCCTGCGGGGTGCGGAAGGTGACCTCGGCGCAGCGGGCGCCACCCGCGACGAGCGCGTCGGCCAGCGGGCTGGCGGTCGCCGTGGACGCCACGGTCAGCACGGGCATGAGGCGGGCGCCGGCCAGTACGGAGGCCAGGTCGTCGGTGTCGTTCATCGGCCGAGCCATCCGCCGTCGACGGGCAGGACGACGCCGTGGAGGTAGGCGGCGGCGTCGGAGGCGAGGAAGACGGTGGCGCCGGTGAGGTCGTCGGCGGTGCCCCAGCGGCCTGCCGGGATGCGGTTGAGGATCGCGCGGCTGCGGATCGGATCGACCTGCAGCGCTTGCGTGTTGTCGGTGGCGATGTAGCCGGGGGCGATGGCGTTGACGTTGACGCCGTGAGGGGCCCATTCATTGGCCAGTGCCTTGGTCAGTCCGGTGATGCCGTGTTTGGCGGCGGTGTAGCCGGGGACGTTGATGCCGCCCTGGAAGCTGAGCAGCGAGGCCGTGAAGATGACCTTCCCCCGGCCGCGGGCCACCATCGCCGCGCCCACTGCGCGGGTGAGCGCGAACTGTGCGTTGAGGTTGACCTGGAGGACCAACTCCCAGTCCGCGTCGGTGTGTTCGGCCGCCGGGGCGCGGCGGATGGTCCCCGCGTTGTTGACCAGGATGTCCACCGGCCGCTCGCGTCCCGCGAGGTCGGCGCCCAGGGCCCGTACGGCTCCGGGGTCGGCGAAGTCGGTGCGGATCGCCTCGAAGGTACGCCCTGCGGCACGCACGTCCTTCTCCACCGCGCTGCCGGATTCCTCAAGGTTGGCGCTGACGCCGATGATGTCCGCGCCGGCCTCGGCGAGGGCGCGGGCCATGGCCCGGCCGATGCCGCGCCGGGCACCAGTGACGACGGCGAGCTTCCCGGTGAGGTCGAAGGCGTTCATACGGCGGCTCCCTGGGCGTTGTCGGTGGTGCAGTCCACGAGGATCTTCATCACGTCGCCGCCTGCCTCCAGCGCCTGGAAAGCGGCGGGCGCCTCGGTGAGCGGTACGGTCCTGCTGATGAGCCGCTCGGCCGGAATCGTGCCGTCGGCGACGAGGGTCACCGCCTTCTCGAAGTCCGTGCGGTCGTACAACCGGGCCCCGACGAGGGTGAGTTCGCGCCAGAAGAAGCGGTGGAGGCTGATCTCGCGGGGCCGGGGGTGGATGGCCACCAGGCACAGCCGGCCGCGTACGCCCAGCACCTCGACCGCCGTGTCGACGCCGGCGGCGGCGCCGGACACCTCGAAGGCGACGTCCGTGCCCGCGTCTGCGGTCCACTCGCGGACCAGCTCAGCCACGTTGTCGACGGCCGGATCCCAGGCGGTCAGCCCCGACTCCTCGGCGAGCGAGCGCCGGTAGGCGCTCAGTTCGGCGATGCGTACGTCGGCTCCGGCGGCTCGGGCGACCAGCGCGATGAGGATGCCGACGGGGCCGCCGCCGACCACGACGACCTTCTCGCCCTCGGCGACCTCGGCGCGGCCGACGTCGTGCACGGCGACCGCCGTGGGCTCGACCAGCGCGGCCCGGTCCAGGGGAAGGGTGTCGGGCAGCCGGATGAGTGTCGAGGCGGGCACGGTCCAGCGCTGCTGCATCGCGCCGGGGGAGTCGATGCCGATGAAGTCCAGGTGCTGGCAGATGTGCTGATGGCCTTTGAGACAGGCCGGGCAGGTGTCGTCCCAGCGCAGCGGCATCACCGTGACCGCGTCACCGGGCGCCCAGCCGTCCACACCGGGGCCGACGCGGACGATCCGGCCGGACATCTCGTGCCCCAGGACGGCGGGCGTGGATACCCGGGCGTCCATGTCGCCGTGGAAGATGTGCAGATCGGTGCCGCAGATACCGACGTAGGCGGGCGCCAGCTCCACCTCGCCGGGGCCAGGGGCGGAGGTTTCGGCGGGGGCGGTGTCCAGGGTGCGGGCGGATACGTAACGGACGGCGAGTGTCATCGCGGGGTCAGGGTCCCTTCAGCGCGGACACCGATGGTCAGCAGCAGGTTGGCGTACGTGCGGGTGTCGGCGGTGACGATCGCCAGCGCCAGGTCGGGGGAGCGGGCGGCGTCGTAGAACTCGAACCGGCCGAGCGTGTCGACCGGGACCGGCGCCAGTCGGGCGCGGTACTCCGCGATGGCGGGTGGCTCCGGTTCACCCTCGGGCGGCACCATCACCTGGGCCGACTCGACCGGCAGGGCGCTCAGCAGGACGTCGAGCACGGTGGTGACGTCCAGCAGGCCGGGCGCCAGGTTGAGGTGGATGACGTGGGCGCGTTCCCCGGTCGCGGTGCTCGCCGGGTAGTGGCCGTCGGCGAGCAGCACCCGGGCGCCGTGGCCGGCGCCGGCCAGCGCTTCGAGGATCCCCGGGTGCAGCAGACGGGTCAGGAGCATGGTGTTCCCTCCTTCCTTCCAGAGGTTTGCGGTGCAGTGCGGTTCAGGTGGTAGAAGGCGGTCGCGGTGTCGGCGAGGATCGCCGAGGTCTCGGTGGCGGAGCAGCCGGCGAGCAGCTCCTCGACGGTGGCGGCCCACTGGTTCCAGCCGCCCGCGAGGACACAGACCGGCCAGTCGGAACCGAACATCAGCCGGTCGGGTCCGAAGGCGGACAGCAGCACGTCCCACACCGGGCGGATGTCCTTGGTCGTCCACTTCTGCCGGTCGGCCTCCGTGACCAGACCCGAGACCTTGCAGCGCACCTGAGGGTGCGCGGTTAGAGTCCGCAACTGCCTCTCCCAGTTACCCAGTTCACCCCGGGCGATGGGCGGTTTGCCCGCGTGGTCGAGGACGATCGGCAGCGCGGGGAAGCGTTCCGCCAGGTGGACCGCCTGGTCGAACTGCCAGCTGCGGATCAGGACGTCGTACGCCAGTCCGCGCTCGCCCACCGCTTGCAACCCCCTTTCCACGGAAGGCCGTTGCAGCCACGCCGGGTCCGATTCGCTCTGTACGAGGTGGCGCAGGGCACGGAGGTAGGGGCCACCGGGCCCGGCGAGCAGGTTGTCGAGCATGTCCGCGACGGCCGGGGAGGCGAGGTCCACCCAGCCGACGACCGCGCCGATCAGCGGGTCGGCGCCGGCCAGGGCGAGTAGTTCCCGCGTCTCGGACACGGAGGCCACGCACTGGACGACCACCGTGCTCGCCGGCTTCCGTCCGGCGATCGGCCGGGTCGCCGCCGAGCGCAGGTCGGCCGTGCCGAAGGTGCGGCGGATGGGCTCGTGGCCGGGTTCGTCGAGCCAGGGCTGCGGTCGGCGGTCCAGGTCCCACACGTGATGGTGGGCGTCCACCAGGCGCCGGCTGTCAGACACGGGAGGCCCAGACCGGCCCGTCGGGATATGTGTACTCCTTGAGGGACTCGGGGTGCATTTCCGCGCTCAGCCCGGGAAGGGCGGGGGCGAGGTAGTGGCCATCGGTGATGCGCACGGGGTCGACGAAGTGTTCGTGCAGGTGGTCGACGTACTCGATGACGCGGTCCTCGAGCGTGCCGGAGACGGCGATGTAGTCGAACATCGACAGGTGCTGGACCATCTCGCACAGGCCGACCCCGCCGGCGTGCGGGCAGACCGGCACGCCGAACTTCGCGGCGAGCAGCAGGATGGCGATGTTCTCGTTGACGCCGCCGACCCGGGCGGAGTCGATCTGCACGATGTCCACCGCACCGGCCTGGAGGAGCTGCTTGAAGACGACCCGGTTGGCGATGTGCTCGCCGGTGGCGACCTTGATGGAGGCAAGGGCCTTGCGGACGGCCGCGTGGCCGAGGATGTCGTCGGGGGAGGTGGGCTCCTCGATCCAGTACGGGGCGTAGGGGGCCAGTTCGCGCATCCAGTCGATCGCGGGCTGGACGTCCCATCTCTGGTTGGCGTCGACAGCGATGCGGATCCCGTCCCCGACCGCCTCACGGGCGGCGCGCATCCGCCGTACGTCGTCCTCCAGGGACGCGCCGACCTTCAGCTTGATCTGGGTGAAGCCGTCCGCGACGGCCTCGCGGGCCAGACGGGACAGCTTCTCGTCGGAGTAGCCGAGCCAGCCGGGGGTGGTGGTGTAGGCGGGGTAACCGCGCTCCAGGAGGCGGGCGATGCGCTCCTCGCGGCCGGGTTCGGCACGTTGGAGGATCTCCAGGGCCTCTTCGGGGGTGAGGGCGTCGCTGAGCCAGCGGAAGTCGACCTGGGCGACCAGCTCCTCGGGTGGCATCTCGCCGAGGAAGCGCCAGACGGGCTTGCCGGCGCGCTTGGCGGCGAGGTCCCAGGCCGCGTTGACGACCGCGCCGGTGGCCATGTGGATGGCGCCCTTCTCCGGGCCGAGCCAGCGCAGTTGGGGATCGTGGACCAGGGCGCGGGAGAACGCGCCGAGGTCGGCGCAGACCTCTTCGACCGAGAGGCCGACCACGTACGGGGCGAGGGCTGCGATGGCGGCGGCCTGGACGTCGTTGCCGCGGCCGGTGGTGAAGGCCAGGGCGTGGCCCTCCAGGCCGTCGGTGGCGTCGGTGCGCAGGACGACGTAGGCGGCGGAGTAGTCGGGTTCGGGGTTCATCGCGTCCGAGCCGTCCAGGTGCTCGGACGTCGGGAAGCGCACGTCGAGGACGTCCAGGGCGATGATGCGGGCAGATGCCGGTACGGAGGACTCGGTGGAGGACATGGCAACTCCTAGGGGGCAGGGGCGTGGACCCTGCGACGAGAGGGGGCAACGACGGCGGCGGCGGAGGTCGGGGGCCGCACGGTCACGGTGGATCCGGCGGCGGCCGACCGCTCAGTCCTGGATCTTGCCGCCCGTGATGCGCGAGATCATCAGCGCGACCAGGATGATCAGGCCGTTGAGGGCGCCGATCCACTGCGCGGGCACGCCGCCCAGGGTGAGCACGTTCTGGATCATGAAAAGCAGCAGGATGCCGCTGAAGGCCCCGAACATGGTGCCCTTGCCGCCGTTGAGACTGATCCCGCCGATGACGGCGGCGGCCATGACGGTGAAGATGTAGCCGTTGCCCTGTGCGGAGGCGACGGAGGCGAGCCGCCCGGAGAGCAGGAGTCCGGCGAGACCGGCGAGCACACTGCCGGTGACGATGACGATCCACAGCACCCGGTCGGTGCGGATACCGGCCGCCTTCGCGGCGTCGACGTTGCCGCCGATGGCGTACAGGGAGCGGCCGAAGCTGGTCCAGCCGAGGACCACGATGGCGACCGCGAACAGTGCCAGACAGAGCCAGATGGAGGCGGGCATCCCGAACCACTCGGCGGTGCCCAGGTAGAGCATCGACTCCGGCAGCTGGAAGAAGGTCTGGCCGCCGGAGATGCCCGTGAGGACCCCGCGCAGGACGATCAGCATGCCGAGGGTGACGATGAAGCCGTTGAGGCCGAAGCGGATGATCAGGACTGCGTTGATCACACCGACGAGTGCGCCCACGGCGAGCGTGACGGGAATCGCCCAGGCGCCGGGCAGCAGGCCGAGGCCGTGTCCCGCACCGGCCGGCACCACCAGCCAGGCGGCCACCCCGGGCGCCAGGCCCATGGTGGACTCCAGGGAGAGGTCCATCTTCTTGACGATCAGGATCATGGTCTGGGCGAGGACCAGCAGAGCGATCTCGGACATGGTCTGCAGCACGTTGATGAGGTTGTCGGCCTGCAGGAAGACCGGGCTGACGATCTGGCCGACGACCGCGATCACCACGATCGCCGGGACGAGCGCGAGGTCACGCAGCCTGGCCAGCGGCACCCGGCCGCCGAACAGCGCGGTCGGCTTGGTTCCCGGCTCCGCGGCCTCTGAGGCGGGCTTGTCCGCGAGAACGGATTCAGACATTGAGGTCCACTCCTTCCATCGCGGCCACGAGGTCGTGGTCGTGCCAGCCGCGGGCGATCTCTGTCGTCACTCGGCCCTGGAACATCACCAGGACCCGGTCGCACATGCGCAGGTCGTCGAGCTCGTCGGATGCGATGAGCACTCCGGTGCCGGTCTGCGCGGTCTCCTCGACCTTGCCGAGGAGGAACTCCTTGGAGCGCACGTCCACACCCGCGGTCGGGTTGATCAGCACCAGCAGCCGGGGGTCGTTGGCCAGGGCGCGGGCCATGACGACCTTCTGCTGGTTGCCTCCGGACAGGGCGGAGACCGGCAGGTCCGCTGTAGGGGTCTTGATCGCCAGGTTCTCGATCATGTTCTCGGCGAGCCGGTCCCGGGTGCGGCTGCTGAGGAACCCGTTCCTGCCGATCCGGTGGGGCACGGACAGGGTGGCGTTGTCCGCGATCGACATGTCGGGCACGAAGCCCTGGTGGTGCCGGTCCTGCGGTACGAACCCGGCACCGGCGGCGAGCGCCGCGGGCACGCTGCCCGGCCGGGGCCGCTGCCCTGCTATCTCCACCGCGCCACCGTCGGCGGACCGAAGTCCTACGACGGTCTCGGCGACCTCCGTACGACCGCTCACCGTGGCCCCGGCGAGTCCCACGATCTCGCCCGCCCCCACCTGGAAGGTGACATCGCCGTAGGTTCCGCCGCTCAGCCCCTGGACGTTCAGTGCGACCCTGGCAGCGGTGTCCACCGTGCTCGCCCGTTCCCCCTGCCGGTCGGCCGCCGCCTCGCCGGTCATGGCGGCGACGAGTTCGGGGCGGGGGAGTTCGGTCACCGGCGCGGTCAGGATGTGCCGGGCGTCGCGGAACACCGTCACCATGTCGCAGATCTCGTAGATCTCCTGGATGTGGTGACTGATGAACAGGAAGGTCACGCCCTGGCGTTGCAGGTCGCGGATCCTGCCGAAGAGCCGGTTGATGGCGGCCGCGTCGAGCTGTGCGGTGGGTTCGTCCAGGATGATGAACCGGGCGCCGAAGGACAGCGCGCGGGCGATCTCGACGAACTGCCGCTGCTCCACGTCCAGTTCACCGGCAGGGGTCTGCGGATCCACGTCCACCGACCACGTCGACAAGGTCTCCTGCGCACGGCGGCGCACGCCCTGCCAGCTGATCAGCCGGCTGCGCCCGTGGTGGTGCCGGTTGAGGAAGAGGTTCTCCGCGACGGTCAGCGTCGGGATGATCGTCGACTTCTGGTAGACACAGGCGACCCGCTGCCGCCAGGCGTCGCGGTCGGTGAGCCGCGGCGCGGGGGTGCCGCCGAAGGAGACGGTTCCCTCGTCGGGGGCCTGGAGGCCGGTGAGGACGGAGACCAGGGTGGACTTGCCGGCTCCGTTGCGGCCGACGAGCGCGTGGGTCTCGCCGGGTCTGATGGTGATCCGGGCGCCGTTCAGGGCGACTGTCGGACCGAATCGTTTGGTTATGCCCGTCGCCTCGACGACGGGCGGGTCCGCCGGGGCCCGTCCGTCGTCCGCCGGGGCGGGCGCGGGGGTGACTGCTCGCTCCCCGTCGCTCATCTCAACCGCCTTGTGTTCGTGAACCGTTGATCTTCTGACGAACCCTCAGCCGAGGTTGTTGCCCCACAGGGACTTGTCGTCGCTCTTGAGGCTGGGCGCGCCCCCGTAGGTGCCGCCGTCGGCGGTGACCAGCGGGGCGGAGAGCTGGTCCTCCAGGAGGCCGTCGCGGACCTGGATGATGGTGCTGTCGTGGTCGGTCTTGCCGGGCTTGAACGTCTTTCCGTCGATCGCGGCCTTGATGTAGTACAGGGCGTACTTGGCGTACAGGTCGGCGGGCTGGGAGACGGTGGCGTCGATCTTGCCCTCGCCTATGGACTTCAGTTCCTCGGGGATGCCGTCGTTGGACACGACGAACACGTGCTTCTTGTCCGACGGCTCGACCAGCAGGCCCTTCTGCTTGAGGACCTGGAGGGTGCCGGCCAGGGCGAAACTGGACTGCATGTAGACGCCCTTGATGTCCGGATTCGCGGTCAGGTCCGTCTGCAGCTTCTGCGCGGCGACGGCGCCGTCCCAGTTGGTGGCCTCGCCGAACACCTTGATGCCGGGATAGTTCTTCTTGATGCAGTCGTTGAACGCCTCGGTGCGGTCACGGCCGTTGATGGAGTCCAGGCCGCCCTCCAGCATGACGACCTTGCCCTTGCCGCCGAGCTTGGTGCCCAGGTACTGGCACGCCTTCTCGCCGTACGCCCGGTTGTCGGCGCGGACCACCATGAAGACCTTGCCGCTGTCGGGGCGGGTGTCGACGGTGACGACCGGGATCTTCTTCGCCGCCAGCTGCGCCAGCGTCGGCGCGATGGCGGCGGTGTCCTGCGGGGCCATCGCCACGCCCTTGACGCCCTGGCTGATGAACGTCTGCGCGTTGGCGGTCAGTTTGGCGACGTCGTTCTGCGAGTTGGTGGTCTTGAGGGAGACGTCGAACTCCTTGGCGTACTCCGGCGTGTACTTGATGTACGAGTTCCAGAAGTCGGTGTCCGAGCGCGGGTAGTCGACCCCCACCAGCGGGGCACCGTCGGCAGACGTGGAGGCGGAACCTCCGCCGCAGGCGCTGATCAGCAGTAGGGCGGACGTGGCCGAGACGACGCTGCAGAGTGCGGTTCTGAGTCTCATGGCTTCTTTCCTCACGCGGAACGGCTGGACGGGCGGGCAATGTTTCGGGGGTGCGAACGTCAGATGACGTCGCCGATAGACATGGGATGTTTATAGGCGTGAATCCTTCGCCGTGTCCAGATGCTTGCGACAACTCGCCAGAAAAACCAGGTAACGAGTGAAGAACGGTGGCGGACGCGGATTTCTGCCTCGCGATCCATCCCATCTCTGCCCTCGTGGGTGCTCCGTCACGAAAACCCTTGACTCGATCACTGCGGGCTCAGACATGCCATGTCTGAGCCCAAACGAGGCATCTAATAAGGTGCAATCGATGGCAAATAGGCCATGCATCCTGTCTTTCATCCCTGCACGGGTGTTGACATCCACGAGATACATGGCCGAGGTTCATCGTTAACATCCGGAGCCCCCGGCCTGGGGCGCTGTTCGACCCGCTTCCCCGCCCGCCCTCAACCCGTCGTTCGCGGCACCTGGGAGTTCGCCGGCTGCCTGCAGGTGCGAGAACAGGGCGATGCGCATGCGGTCGTCTCTCACCGTGTACAGCCCAGTCAGGGATAGAGCGCACCAACCAGGAGTGAGATCATGTCGTCAGGAAGACTGTCCCGCCGTACGCTTCTGACTGCGGCGGGTGCTGCGGCAGCAGTGACCGCCCTGCCCGTTCTTCCCGCTTTCTCCGGCCTTCTGGCCGAGGCCTCCGCCGCTGACCTGCAGACCAATCTGGCCCATCTGGCCGACCTGCGGTTCGGGATGTTCAACCACTTCAACCTGGGCACGTTCACCAACGAGGAGTGGGCCGCGCCGAACCAGAGCCCCACGCTGTTCGCTCCCACCGCCGTCGACTGCGCGCAGTGGGCGGCTGCGGCCGCCGCCGCGAAGATGAGCTACGGGGTCCTGACGACCAAGCACCACGACGGCTTTGCCCTGTGGCCGAGCGCCTACGGCACGCAGAACGTCGCCAACAGCTCCTACAAGCACGACATCGTGCAGGCGTACGTCACCGCGTTCCGCGCTCAGGGCCTCAGGGTCGGCCTGTACTACTCGATCTGGGACCGCACCTACAACGTGCAGGCCTACAACACGCGGCAGGGAGTCGCCGCCACCGAGGAGATCCAGCCGGGGGACATCACCTTCATCCTCAACCAGATCACCGAGCTGCTGACGAACTACGGCACCATCGACATGTTCATCACCGACGGCTACGCCTGGCAGATGGGCCAGCAGGCCGTCTCCTACCAGCGGATCCGCGAACACGTGAAGTCGCTGCAGCCGAACATCGTCATGATCGACCACGGCGGGCTCTCGCAACCGTGGCTCGGCGACGCGATCTACTTCGAAGAACCGCTCGGTGTCACCTCGCCGGCCGGAAACACCTATGCCTCCATGCAGGGGCAGACGATCAGCAACGGCTGGTTCTGGCATCCGTCCACACCGTCCGAAGGCCTCATGAGCCAGGCGTCGATCCTGTCCCATCTCGCGGACCTGGAACCGAAGTACACCTCGTTCATCCTCAACTGCCCGCCCAACCGCAACGGCGTACTGGACACGAATATCGTCAACCGCCTGGCCGGTGTCGGCGACGCGTGGAGCCCGAACAGCTCCCGGGCCCCGCTGCCGACCCAGCAACTGCGCTGCGAACACCCGGTCAACCCGGTCAATGCCTACGCCACCGACTTCCACACCGGCGAGGGCCCGCTCAACGCCATCGACGGACTCAGCGACAAGTCCTTCGAGACCTGCTGGTCCACCTGGAGTCTGTCGCTGCCGCAGTCGATCACGATCGACCTGGGCGGGGTCTGGAGCAACGTCTCCACCCTGGAATACCTGCCCAAACAGTGGAACCGGTCCAACACCACCGACGGCGACATCACGTCGTACACCATCCTCACCAGCACGGACGGCGTCACCTTCACGCAAGCCGCCACCGGCACCTGGGCCGGCAACGCGACGACCAAGCTGGTGGAGTGGACGAACCGCAACGTCGGTTTCGTGCGCATCCGGGTCGATGCCGCCACCGGCGGCTACGCGAACATCGGCGGCGTCAGGATCGGCGGCCGGTCGGCCAGGCCCGCCCTGGTCTCCAGCGCGTTCCCCGGCGACTCGACCGTCTACAAGCTGGTCAACCGCAACAGCGGAGAGGTGGCCGACGTGTACAACTTCGGCACCGCCAACGGCGCCAACATCCAGCAGTGGCCCTGGCTGGACAACACGGCCCAGAAGTGGACCTTCGCGAGCACCGGCGACGGCTACTTCAAGATCCGCAACGTCAACAGCGGCAAGCTCATGGAGGTCGCAGGGCTCTCCCGCGTCGACGGCGGGAACGTCGGCATATGGGCCGATGCCGACGTTCCCCAGCAGCACTGGGCCCTGACGCCCACCGGTGACGGCTACTACTTCCTCACCAACCGGCTCAGCGGTCTTTCACTCAACGTGGACGGCGCTTCCACCGCCGACGGGGCCAACATCAACCAGTACACGTACACCAATGCCGCTCGGGAGCAGTGGCGGATCGTCAGCGTGTAGCCCGAACTGCCGCAGGCGGCGCAGCGATGCGGATGTCACGGCCCGTCAGCCCGGCCGGGGGCATCCGCTGCGCCGGGCCGGGCGGGCCGGGCTCCGGGGCCGGGCGTCGCGGTGATGTCGCGGACGGCGGCGATTTCGTGGCCGGAGGTGCAGGCGATGACCGAGTGGACCGGTGCCCCGCAGTCGCGATGGATCAGCGTGACCGTGGGCCCGGGCGCATCGACAAGCCAGTGTTCGGCCCAGGCGTTGAGAGCGACCAGGGTGGGAGCGAGGCTGAGTCCTTTGTCGGTGAGCCGGTACTCGTCCCGCTCACGGGCACCGGGCTCGCGGTAGGGACGTTTCTCAAGCACGCCGATGGCCACGAGGTCACGCAGTCGCGTCGATAGAACGGTCCGGCTCAGCTCGCACCGACGCTGGAAGTCCTCGAAACGCCGCGTGCCGTAGAAGGCTTCCTTCAAGATCTTGCCGGCCGCGCGGGGGTTGAGGACCTCCAGGGCGAGGGCGATCGAGTCGGGCTCGATGTCCCAGGAATCGCGGTTCCACGGGGTTGGACCGCCCGGCAGGTCCGGTCCTTCTGATGCGTCAGCCACGTCCCTCTCCCCACGTCGGCGCCTGCCTGCAGGCCCCTCGCACGCCTGCACTTTACACTCACCTTGAGGCTGAGTACGGTTATGCGGACTCAGCCGAGGAGGGGGGGCGCATATGAGCGTCGGACAGAGTTACCACCGGAGCAATGCCGGTACGTCATGGGACGCGATCGTCATCGGGTCCGGGATCGGCGGCCTCACCACCGCTGGCTTCCTCGCCCGGGCCGGACAACGGGTTCTGGTACTGGAGCGGCATTCGACGGCTGGCGGAGCCACCCAGACCTTCCGCCGGGCCGGTTACGAGTGGGACGCCGGATTGCACTACATGGGCGAGGTGCACCGTCCCAACAGCGGGCTGCGCCGGATCTTCGACCACATCACCGGCGGCAAGCTGGAGTGGGCCCCGATGCCCGACGTCTACAACCGGATCGTCGTCGGCGACCGCGAGTACGAGTTCCCGTCGGGCGTCGAACGGTTCAAGGAGCGCATGACCCGGTACTTCCCGGACGATGCCGAGGCGATCAGCCGCTACGTGGACCTGGTCTTCTCTGCCAACCGGACGGCCAGGAACTTCTTCGCGCAGCGCAGTCTGCCGCAGCCGGCCGCCGACGAGCTCTACGAGGCGATGTGCGCACCGTTTCGCGCCTTCTCCGACCGCACGGCGACGGCCGTCGTTTCGGAACTCACCGACAACGAGGAGCTCAAGACCGTCCTGTGCGGTCACTACGGCGACTACTCACTGACCCCGGGGCGCGCCTCGTTCGGTATGCACGCCATGCTCATCCGGCACTACATCGACGGCGCCAACTTCCCGGTCGGCGGATCGGGCCGACTGGCCGAGACCATCAGTGAGGTGATCCGGGACGCGGGCGGAGAGGTCCTCATCGCCGCCGAAGTCGCCTCCGTGCTGCTCGACGACGAGGGACGGGCCGACGGTGTCACGATGGCCGACGGCCGTGTGTTCCGCGCCCCGGTAGTGATCAGCGATGCCGGCGCCCTCAACACCCTCACCCGCCTGCTGCCCGCCGAAGCGAAACGCGACGACGGCCTCGTTCAGGCGTGCCGGGCGATCGGCCCCTCGCTCACCTGGGTCGTCCTCAACATCGGGCTCAAGGAGCCGGCCGACCAGCTCGGCCTGCAGGCGTCCAACATCTGGGCACACCAGGGACCGGGCCCCGACGCCCAGTTCGCCGCCTATGAGGCGGATCCCCTGCACCGTCCGATGCCGGCGTACTTCCTGACCGCTGCCTCGGCCAAGGATCCGCTCTGGAACGACCGCTACCCCGGGCGGAGCACGATCGACATCGCCGGGGTGACGACCTGGTCCCTTTTCGAGCCCTTCGCGGACAGCGCCTGGATGCGTCGCGGACCGGAGTACGAGCAGCTCAAGCAACGGCTGAGCCAGGAACTGCTCGACCAGGTCCTGCGGTTCTATCCCAAGGCGGAAGGCAAGATCGATCACATGGAGCTGGCCACGCCGCTCAGCTTCAATCACTTCCTCGGCCGGACCCACGGTGACTTCATGTCGCTGGCGCACACTCCCGAACGCTTTGCCCAGCGGGGTCTGAGCGCCCACACCACGGTGCCCGGCCTCTTCCTCAGCGGCCAGGACGTCGCCGCGGCCGGCGTCAGCGGCGCGGTGACGGGCGGACTCGTCGCGGCATCCGCCGTGCTCGAACGCGATCCACTCGCCGACCTCTCCGCGAGGAACCTCACGTCCGCAGGAGACAGCGCATGACCGTGAAACTGATGGTGCTGTACACGCAGCCCGTCGACGGCGACGCCTTCGACGAACATTACGTGGGTGTCCACGCACCCCTCGTGGAGGCGGTTCCAGGCCTCGAACGATGGGAGTCCGCACGCGTCGTTCGGAGCCGCCGACGGCGGTGAGCAGACGTTCCATCGAATCGCGGAACTGTATTTCACGGACATGGAGTCCCTGGAAGCCGCGCTCGGTTCCGAGCAGGGACGGGCTACGGGCCGCGACTACCGGCAGATCGCTCCACCTGGCTCCCGGATGTTCATCGCCGCGCTCGACGAGTAACTGCTGCGGTTCTCCGTCGCGGTGAGGGTGGTCCCGGGAGTGGCGTACTCCCGGGATGTGGTATTCCGATGGGGCGGCCCGACCGCGAAGCAAGTGCGGCCCGAGGCTGCGGAGTTGCTCGCTCAGGCATCTCCGTGGCCGGCGCCGGTTTCCCTGTCTCATTGCCCGGGCCCGGCATTGGAATTCAGCTGATGCGTGCGGAAGAGTCCTTGGCGGTGACAGCGCGGGATGCGAGCGGCCGACCGGTCACCAGGAGCGCGTCGACGGCGAGCCGATCCTCTTCCGGAGCCAGGGGCTGCCCGTCATGGCGCAGTCCCACCAGGTTGCCCGCTCACCCGGGCCCACCTGGCAGCGCCAGGCCGCAGAGACAGTGACCCGCGCCCGCAGCAGGCCGTGCTCCCATCTGAGGATCCAAGAGCGGGAGCACGGGAACCACAAAGACCGTGCCTGGCACTTCTGTCCAGTTGCTCATGCGTCCGTACCCGGCCGCCGAAAAGTCGGCGGCAACCTTTTCGCCGCCTGTGACCACTGAGCAGTGCAACACCGACTCGCTCTTTCGAACGGATGGACATGCACGAGACAACACGTCAGGCGGCGCGGCAGCGCAGGCGCAGACGCCGGCTGCTGGTGGGCACCACCACGGGGCTGATCGTCACAGGACTTCTCGTCGGCCTGGTCATGACGATGCAACCAGACCGTAAGGAGGATGCAGGACCAGCCGTGGCCACGGCCGTCGCCAACTCCCAGGGGTCTCTCCCGGCGGCCTCGCCAGGGCGCAAGCCGTCCTCGGCGTCCCCGTCCGCGACTTCATCGAGTTCCGTGACATCGTCGGCCGGTTCGACGACTCCGAAGGCTTCCCCGTCCAGGTCGGCGGCGTCAAAGGTCTCCCCGCGGAAGGCTCCCGTCACGACTTCGCTGGCCGGGCGGATCCGGCCCAAGGTCACCTACCCGGGGGTCGCCACGGTCTACAAGGCCGGGGTCGGGGACGGCGCCTGCTCGTACGGCCCGAGCAGCGACATGATGATCGCGGCGATGAACACCACCGACTACGAGACGTCCAGAGCGTGCGGGGCGTACATACGCGTCCGCGCGGCGAACGGCGCCTCCGTCACGGTCCGGATCACCAACGAATGCCCCCTGCCCTGCGCACCCGGCCAACTCGACCTCAGCGAACAGGCCTTCGCCGAACTGGCCCCTGTCTCGACCGGCCGGCTCGCGATCACCTGGAGCCTGCTGAGCCCCGACACGTCGGGCACGATCTCGATCCGTTACAAGAACGGATCCAGCCCCTACTGGTGCGGCATCCAGGCGATCGGTCACCGCAACCCGCTGGCTCGGCTGGAGGTCCGTACCAGCGGCGGCTGGCGCCAGCTGGCCCGCACCGACTACAACTACTTCCTCTCCCCGGACGGCAGCGGGTGCGGCGGCGCGATCAGGCTCACCGACATCTACGGAGAACAACTGACCATCAACGGGATCGCGGTGCGGCCTGACGTCGTGCAGCCCACGCAGGTCCAGTTCGCCCGACACTGACCCGGCTGCCCTGCCGGCCCCGCGCGAACGGAACGCTCCGGGGCGGCAGTTGGCGGAGACCAGGGCTCATGGCTCGATGTGGAGCGCGCGGGGCGGGGGTCAGAACATGGTGTTGTCGTTGTTGGAAGTGGGTGGGATCACCTGGAGGACGCCCCAGTGTTCGACGATCTTGCCGTCTGCGTCGAAACGGAAGATGTCGATGCCGCGCCCTGTCCGATGCGGTGCAGGCCAGCGGCTGGTGGCACCTCTGGCACAGTTTGCGTTCGGTGCCACGTGTGATGCCCAAGCCCTGTTCTCGGATCCTTGGACGGATGTGCGCGCACGCTGGTGGCGGACCGACATGCAGCGTTCCCAGGACTGCCCTGCTGTCCGGCCACCGTGGACGGCTGGTGGGCAGGCCCAGAACGGCGAGCGCCGCCGCCAGGCCACCCACCCGGCCAAGACCGTTCCGCAATTGCAGGCCGATGCCCCCTGCCAGGTCCTGACCTGGGACATCACCAAACTCCGCGGGCCGGACAAGGGCGACTGGTGCCACCTCTACGTGATCATCGACATCTTCGCCCGCTACATCTGCGGCTTCACCGTCGAGCGGGCCGAATCTGCCGGGCGCGCCGAGGAGTTGATCCGCGAGACCATCGAACGCAACGGGATCGTGCCCGAGACCGTGCACGCCGACCGCGGCACCGCGATGACCGCCAAGAAGGTCTCCCAGCTGCTGATCGACCTCGGCGTGACCGGGTCGCACTCATGCCCGAAGGTCAGCAACGACAACCCCTTCAGCGAGGCGAACTTCAAAACGAGCGCCAAGGAGTGGCTCTCACGGCAGATGCCACCGGGCGCGACGTACCAGGAGACCGCACACCAGCCGTCCTTCGCAGCACAGTTCGACCTGGACACCGCGCGCGCCGCAGCGCCCTCCTTCGACAAATTCTGCCGTGACGTGAAATTCCTCGTCACCGGAGAACGCGAACGACACGACTGACCTCGCCAGACGGGTGGGTGGTGATCCATGAGAGGCCGCCGAGGTCGAGGTGCTGTTGGGCGCGAGTGACGGCGACGTAGGCGAGGCGGGCGTCGGTGTCGTTGACGGGTTCCGGGACGGGGCGTCCCCGGTCGTCGTGCTGGTCGGTGTCTTTGGGCGGTGGGAAGGCGTTGCCGATTTGGGCGGTGGGCCATTCGCGGCCTTTGGCGGTGGCCAGAGCGTCAGGGACGTGCAGCGCAACGGTGCTGAGTTTGTCCGGGTCCCGGCTGCTTCCGGCTCCGGTGATGAACACACGGCAAGTGGCGGGTAATTGGGGCGCCACCGAGGACGGTGGCGCCCCGGGGTTGGGGAGGTCAGCGGCTGGCAGAACCTGCCGGTCGGGGGCTGCTCGCCCACGGGTCGGCCGGGTCGGGGTGGAGTCGGCCGGTGAGGAAGTCGAGTGCGCCCCACAGCCGTTCACCGGCGGACCCGTATTCGAGGGCGTGGCGGGGGTCAGCTGGAGCAGGTCCCGCAGCTGGTTCGCGAAGGCCTCGCCAGCCTTGGGGATGGTACCGGGTAGGCCCAGCCCCGAAGGGCCGGGCGGACACCCTCGTCGCCCTGTGCTGCCAGGGACTTCCCGGCCCGGTGCTGCTTCGGCGGGGCGACCACCGGGTGCTCACCGAGATGGACCCCGAGCGGCTTTCCTGGGATGCCGCACACCCGAGCTGGCCGATCAGCAGGCCGGTGTTCGTCGGCGGTCAGGCCCCGGAGGAAGTCCACTGGAGCCGCGGCGACCTCGCCGGACCGGTCGCAGTCGCTCCTCAGGAGGCCGGTGTGCCGCCGACCCGCCGGGCGGTCTCCTTCCCCAAGCCTGCCAGCGCCCTGCGTATCGGGGACTACCTGCAGACGCACGTGCGGTTCCCGGAGCACGACAGGGGGATCGACGAGGGCTACCAGCGTGTCGAGTGGATCGGCCATCTCATCGGCGAACCGATCGCCGGGCTGCTCGCCGATCCTGCGTGGGGCAACGGCCTCATCACCCTGGTCACCGTCCATGGGCTGAGCGGCATGCTCGTCCTCCCGGAGAAAGAGGTCCTGGTCCTGGTCCAGCCCAACGTCTAACGCGTCCGTGCGGACGGCCGGTACCGCCGCGATCGGGTCGGTTGTGCATCTGCCGACCACAGTCATCAAGGAGGGCCCGGGACCTGTCCTCGATGAGCGGCCTCCTGGCCGACACCGTCTGCAGCCGACCTGGCGGCCCGGCCTCTCTTCGGGTGCTGGCCGAAGAAGCGGTTCCCGTCCTTCACCTCGAACCACGGGGGTACTGATGCGCCCGCCCACAGACCGTTGTTCGAGCCGCGGTCGGGCCCGGTGACGAAGCCGCCGAAGAAGACCAAGCTGTCAGCGGATTATCCGAGTCATGCCGGGGCAGACCCGATCCGTCGTACGAACCGGTCTACGGGCGCGCATGCGCAGTCAGCAAGCGGGCGCTGCCTACGCCTTAATGCCCGATCGGGCGCGGTGAGTTGGGGCATGCTGGGGTGCGCTCACGCGCTCTACTTCGGTGGCAGGGGGCCGGTCGGTGTTACGCATTCACTTCACGACGGAAGACCTCGCCCGGACACGGGTGGCCGCAACGATCGGCGTCGCGGCGGAGGTCTACTACAGCCTGGAGCTGCTGAGAGAGAACCGGGAGCCTCCTCACTTCCGCACGTGGCGGTCAGCGGTCGCGGGCCGGATGGGAGCCGACACGCGCCCCCTGACGTCTCTGGTTCCGGTGCGAGGCCCCGGGCTTGATCTGCTGGCCCTGATGGGCGATGTGCCCTCTCTGGACCACGCCGTTGACAACCTGCTGCACGCCCCGGTGTCCCGGCTGCGACGCGAGTTCGAGGGTCTCGACTTCCACCCCGGACACCTGCCATGGGCCAGACGGGTGTCCGAGGGCGGCCTTGACGCGCGGCGGGAGCTCGCCGAGGCCGTGCGCGCCTGCCATCGGCTGGCCGTGGAGCCCTACTGGCATCGAGGGCGGTCCGAACTGGTCGCGCTGTCCACCCGTTGCGCAAACCTGGTGCTGGAGGGAGGCATCGATCTGTTGCTGCGTTCGATCTGCGCACCACTGGTCCGCTGGCGTCCGCCGGTGCTCGAAGCTCCCTACCCGCGCCGAGTTGATGTACGTCTCCAGGGAAGGGGACTGATCATCACGCCCACGGTCTTCTCGAAGCGCCCGGTGAGCTTTCTGTGGGACCCGCTCGATACCGCCCAGCCACCCCGGCTGACCGTGCCGGCTCTCCGTCGGCCGCTGACCGGTACCGGACCGGCAGAAGCGGACGGCTCCGCCGTGCGGAACCTGGAGTCTCTGCTCGGCCGCACGCGAGCTGCCGCCCTGCAGGTGACAGCAGAAGGCTGCACGACGAGCGAACTGGCCCGCCGCCTCAACGTCACCGCCGCAGCGGCCAGTCAGCACGCGACCGTGCTGCGGAACACGGACCTCATCACCACCAGCCGCCGAGGCGGGTCCGTGCTGCACCTCATCACCCCCCTCGGGCTGGCCCTGCTGCGGACCGGTGCCCTGACGAAACCGTGAGGCCCGAGGACACCGCGGCGTCAGACCGCTGAGCGCAGTGCCGCCCTGCTCGGGTGCCATCGGACACTCGTGCCGAGGTGCGTGAGGCGCCGCGCCTGCCGTCCCAGCCCCCTTTAAGCCGTGACTTAAGAGGTAGGCCGCAGGTGGCCGACCTGCCCAGGATGTGAAGCCGCAACCGGCTCATCCCATTCTGGAGATCGTATGAAGACTCATCTCGCTGCCGCCGTCGGTTCCGTCGTGCTGACCGCGGGCACCTTGCTGGGCGCTCCCGCCGCCGGCGCGCAGACCGCCGCCTACCCGACCACCACTTTCGACGTCACATACGGGGCCAGTTACGCCCGCGGCACCCTGACTTGGTACAACCGGTCGGTCGGGGTCGATGGAACACTCCGTGCCGTGGGCTGCCGAAGGGCGTGGATCGGCACGTACACTGCCTCGGCCAGCGAGCTCGACGCCAGAAGCACCAGTACCCAGTGCGACGCGACATATCCGATCGTGACCACAGTCCCTGCGGATGTGCCTGGTGGGGCCGGGATTGTCGTCGTCTGCGTCGCCGACGCGAACGCCAACCCACTCAAGTGCATGGGGTACAGCCGGCCCTGACCCATCCGTCCGGTCGGAAGGTGACCTGCCACACCAGCCCCGGGGCGGAACAACACGCGACGCCCCGGGAGCCCATCTCGCCACCCACGGGCAGCCAGCGATACCAACCCTCGACGGCCAGGCCCCCAAAGCACAGCACGGAGTTCCGCTTCGCCAAGTCGCGTACTCAAGGCGAGCCGGACGCAGCACCTGCCAGGTGACCGACCGCCACCGGTCCCCTCATGAGCCGATGCACCAGCCGCTACCGCATACGGCAGCGCAGAACTGACGTGGGCACAGGAGCAAAGCCGCTGTCCGTCAATGTGCCCTGGCCAGCCGTGTGACGGCTGGCCAGGGCACGGGCGTACCCGGACCTCTCGGAGGGCAAACTGTGAGTGCACCGGGCACACCAGCACCGCAGACGCCGGCCGGACACGTGAACCGTTATCAGACCACTCCTGGCCAAGCGGGCTCGACACGGGTGATCCGCGGCATTCACACCGAGGCGACACGCGTCAGCTGCGGACGGTCGCGCGCAGTGGGGACAGGCGCTCGGCCGGGGTTTCCCGGTCGAGCGTTCTGCGTGGCCGGCGGTGGAGTTCGTGCGCGACGGTCTGCAGGGGTCTGCCGTAGCCGCCCGGCTCAGCGCGCCGTGCCGTTGACGCGCGTCTGGCGGCCGGTGGGCGCGGCGGTTGTGCTGGAGCGCAGCGAGACCGGGGGTGCCAGCAGGATGTGCTGAGGCGGGGTGTCCGGCGCGGTGATGCGCTCCACCAGCAGGGACACGGCCTTCTCGCCCATCTCCAGGGCCGGTACGTCCGCCGCCGTGAGCGGTGGACGGAAGTCCTCGGCCCAGGTCCTGGCCGCCACTCCGGTGATGGAGAAGTCGTACGGCACTTCCAGGCCGGTGTCCGACAGTGCCCTCTGGATGCCGGGCAGGGCGGCCTCGTTGATGGTGGCGACAGCTGTGAGGTCCGGATGGCTCTGCAGAAGCGCCGTCATGCATTCCTGGCCGGAACGGGCATCGTCCCCACAAGGCACTTCGATGCCGTCGAGGCCGCGTTCCGCCAGGGCCCTCTTGAAGCCCTCCCTGGCCCTGCGGGCGGGGCCGTAACCCGCCGCGATGAGTTCCGGGGAACCGGGTTACCAGAGCAACCCGGCGGTGCCCCAGATCGGCGAGGTGGCGCACGCAGTGCTGGATCAAGCCGGCGTAGTCGACGTCGATCCAGGACATCTGCTGGTCGCCAGCCGTGTGCCCGATGCCGACGAAGGGCAGCCCGGCGTCATGCAGCCGACCGGCACGAGGGTCCTCCAGGCGGATCTCCATGAGAATCACACCGTCCACGCGGCTCTTCGAAACCAACCGCTCGAAGGAACGGTCGTGATCCCCGCCGGAAGGGGACAGCAGCACATCCAGGTCGACCCGGGCGGCGGCGTCGACCACGCTGGTGACGAAGTCCAACTGCATGTGCGTGAGCCGGTTGCCGGCGGGCGGGATGACGAGACCGATCGTCCGGGTCCGCCCCTCCTTGAGGGCCCGCGCGGGCGCATTGGGCCGGTATCCCAACTCGTCGATCATGTCTTGGATACGTCTGCGGGTGCTGGTCGAGACGGGACGTTTGCCGCTCAGCGCGTACGACACCGTGCTCCGTGACACGCCCGCACGCCGGGCGATCTCCCCGATGTTCATCGGGGCTCTCCTTCGTGGATGCCCCCGGCTTCAGCCGGGGGAGGAAACGAAGCTCCTGCGGAGCAGGGCAGGGAAAGTCGGTTCGCCGTCAGGGCGGACCGGGGTCCATCGGCTGCCGGCCGACACCCGCCACTCACACGGGAGCTGATAGAACGTGCGGTAGGGCGCGTCAGGTCAAGCGGGCGTTCAAATACCGCTGTTACCCCACGGACGGGCAGGCGGCGGAGTTGTCGCGCACGTTCGGCTGCGTCCGCCTCGTCTACAACAAGGCGCTGGAAGAGCGCACCCGGGCCTGGTACAGCGAGCAGCGCCGCATCTCCTACGTGCAGTCGTTGGCCGCGCTGACCCAGTGGAAGAAGACCGGGGAGTCCGCGTTCCTGACGGAGGTGTCCTCGGTCCCGCTCCAGCAGGCGCTGCGTCATCTTCAGGCGGCGTTCGGGAACTTCTTCGCCCAGCGGGCGAAGTATCCGCGTTTCAAGTCGAGGAAGAAGTCCCGTTCGTCGGCCGAGTACACCCGCTCGGCCTTCACGTGGCGCGAGGGACAGCTGACGCTGGCGAAGATGGCCGGTCCGCTGGACATCCACTGGTCGCGTCCGCTGCCCGAGGGCAGCGAGCCGACGACGGTGACGGTGTCCCGCGACGCGGCGGGCCGCTGGTTCGTGTCGCTGCTGTGCGAGGACACCATCGCCCCGGGCGCCGCCACCACAGCGGCCGTCGGCCTGGACGCCGGGATCACCTCCCTCGTGACGCTGTCCACCGGGGAAAAAGTCGCCAACCCAAAGCATGAGAAGCGTGACCGCGCGCGGCTGGCCCGAGCGCAGCGGGAGCTGTCGCGCAAGGCGACGGGCTCGGCGAACCGGGAGAAGGCCCGCCGCAAGGTCGCCCGCGTGCATGCGCGGATCGCCGACCGGCGCCGCGACCACCTGCACAAGCTGTCTACTCGACTCGTCCGTGAGAACTGTGAGAATCGGCGGGTGCTGTCCCGGGCTGCGGCTTGACCCGCGTGAGAACGGACCGTGGTGTCCTGGTTTGGATCTGTCGGTCGTTGGTCCGGGGTGGTGCTTGCTGTCACCGGGCCGGCGGGGTGTGTCCCGATAGGGGCCTTGCCGTGAACAGGGCGCCGTCACAGTTTTGACCGCCCCGACCGGTCCGGTGTCGGCCAACCGACACTCCAACAGACCGGGAGCGGATTGACCGTGGCCAGTATGCCCAACCGTGTGCACGCCAGCCAGCGACAGCCCGACGGCGAGGTCGTTCTGGGGGTCGATACCCACAGGGACACACACGTCGCCGCCGTGGTTACTCCTCTCGGCGGAGTCCTGGCCACCGAGGCGTTCCCGGCCACCTCGGTCGGCTATCGCGAACTGCTGGACTGGGCCCGGTCTTTCGGGACACTCACGCGTGCCGGAGTCGAGGGCACGGGCTCCTACGGAGCAGCCCTGACACGCCACCTCCTGGCCCGAGACGTCCAGGTCTTCGACGTCAACCGGCCCGACAGGACGGCCCAGCGGCAGCAGGGCAAGACCGACACCGTCGACGCCCAGGCGGCCGCGCGGGCCGTCATCTCCGGCAGAGCCACTGCCCAGGCCAAGACCGGCAATGGGCCGGTGCAGATCGCGCGCATGTTCAAACTCGCCAAGGACTCCGCCATCAAGGCCCGCACCCAGGCCATCAACCAGCTCAAGGCCGTCCTGGTGTCCGCCGACCCAGCCCTGCGGGAGCAACTGACCCCTCTGACCAACCCGGCGCTGATCCGCACCTGCGCGAACCTGACCTCGGATCCCGGCTACCTCGGCAGGGACGACGTCCTGGACGCCACAGTGGTCACGCTCCAGCTGCTGGCCGAGCGCATCCAGCAACTGACCGCGCAGATCGACGAGCTGAAGCGACGCCTGGCAGGCCTTGTCCAGTCCCACGCTCCGCAACTGCTGGAGCGCGTCGGCGTCGGCCCGGACAGCGCCATCACGCTCCTGATCACCGCCGGTGACAACCCAGAACGCCTGGCCGACGAGGCGTCCTTCGCCGCGCTGTGCGGAGCCAGCCCGGTCGAGCGCTCCTCCGGCAAACAGCAGCGAAGACGCCTCAATCGCGGCGGCGATCGACAGGCCAACGCTGCGCTCTACCGCATCGTGCAGAGCCGCCTGCGCTGGGATCCACGCACCCAGGACTACCTCAAGCGGCGGACCAGCGAGGGAAAGACCCGGCGCGAAGTGATCAGATGCCTCAAGCGTTACGTCGCCCGCGAGATCTTCTCCCTCCTCCCACGTGCCGGGCTCACGCCCGTCCTGGCATGACTGCTTGACAGTCATAGGGGCGTCCAAACGGTCGTGATCGAGGACCTCACCGTCCGCAACCTGCTGAAGAACCACACGCTCGCACGCGCCATCAGTGACGCGTCGTGGACGCAACTCCGGTCCATGCTGGAGTACAAGTGCGCCTGGTACGGGCGCGAACTCGTCGTGATCGACCGCTGGTTCCCCAGCAGCAAGCTGTGCGGGGCCTGCGGCACCCTCGCGGCGATGATGCCGCTGAACGTCCGCGCGTGGACGTGCGCCTGCGGTGCCGTACATGACCGCGACATCAACGCGGACTGCAACATCCTGGCGGCCGGGCTGGCCGTCTCGGCCTGTGGAGCTGGTGTAAGACCTCAAGGGAGTTCTCCTGGCGGGCAGTCGGCGTTGAAGCAGGAACCCCTACAGCGCGAGCCGTAGGAATCCCCCTCCTTCAGAAGGGGGAGGAAGTCAAGCAGAAGGGGGAGGAAGTCAAGCCGTTGACCAGAGAATGCAGGGCGGGCAGGTCGTCTGCGAGGTCGCCCCCGGCGCCCGAAGCGGCCCCGCATCCATCGAACGCGCAGGCTCACACCGCGCCCGGCCGCGCGCGCCGCGCGTGCCAGGCCTGTTTGCGGCAGGCGGGAGAGCAGTACACCGCCGATACCAGGCGGTCGACCCCGACCGTCCACACCGCCCCACACTGCGGACACGAGGCCGTCACGCCGCCCTTCACCGCCTCGGTCCGAGCCCTCGCCCGACGCATGCGCCGCCAGTGCCTCGAACGGCACGCCGCCTCACAGAACAGCGCCGTCGACTTCGCCGACGGCCGTGCAACTTCAGGTTGAAACACGCTCGATGAGAACTGACACCGGTCATGGGCATCGACCGGAAGCGGAGCGGTGGTACTCCCTACACCACTACGTGGGCGTCCCAGCCGGCCGTTGCCCCGGCTGGACCGTGGGAGGTCACTCCGCCGGACCTGACGTCTCGCGGGAAGGGTGTGGAATGTTCAGACCGTACCTGTTACGGTCCCGTCCGCCCATACATTCAGTCATGACGTGTATGAATGGAGGCGGCATGCGGGGAAAGACGGCTGTGGTGCTCGGCGGTAGCGTGGCGGGGCTGTGCGCCGCGGGAGTGCTTGCGAGGCATTTCGACGAGGTGATCGTCCTGGAGCGGGACCGGCTCCCGCCGGACGCTCAGCATCGGCGGGGCGTGCCGCAGAGCAAGCACCCGCACTTCCTCCTCAACTCCGGGCGTCGTGCGATCGGCGAGATCCTTCCTGGGTTCGAGGAGGCGCTGATCGCCGCGGGCGGGATGCGCCTGATGCCGGCGATGGACGCGGCGTACTGCGAGCACGCCGGCTGGGCCCCGCGCAAGGCCGGGTCGATGACGATGGTCTACAGCTCCCGCGTGCTCATCGAGCGGGTCCTGCGCGACAAGGTCCGCGAGCTCCCGGCCATCGAGATCCGCGAGGGCGTGACCGTCACCGGACTTCGTTCCACCGGGGGCGGCACCGAGCGCGGGCGCGTCGAGGGAGTCGAGTACCGCGCGGGCGACGACTCGGGCCACCTGTCCGCCGACCTGGTCGTCGACGCGCTGGGGCGCGGCTCCTCCGTCGCCGACTGGCTGAGCACGGCGGGATGGCCGACGCCGCCGGAGAAGACTCTAGACGCCAAGGTCACCTACACGTCGCGGTGGTACGACCTGCCGCCCGCCGACCTGCGTCCACCGTCGTGGTGGTGGAAGCACCTGGTCATCACCCCGACCCAGGGCACCGGCGACCATCCTGAGGAACACGAGTTCCTCAGCAACTTCTTCCCGATCGAGGGGAACCGCGCCATCGTGTGCATGGGAGCGTGGGGCATCCGGATGCCGCGCGAGGTCGATACCTTCGAGGCCGCGGTGGACCGCGTGCGGGCCAGGTCCTTCGGGCAGGCGACGCGTGCCTGCACTCCGACCTCCGAGGTGCACCTCACTCGTGCGACCGGCAACAAGTGGCGCCGCTTCGACCTGCTCGACCAGCCCCCGCTCGGGTTGGTCTGCGTCGGTGACTCGATCTGCGCGTTCAACCCGTTCTACGCCCAGGGGATGAGCTCGGCGGCCCGCTCCGCGCTCATCCTCGCCGAAATGCTGCACGGGCACGACGTCCTCGACCTCGCCTTCTTCCGTGAATTCCTCGCCCGTCAGAAGAAGTCACTCGACGTGCCCTGGATGCTCGCGATGGCACGTGACCAGGCATACGACTTCGCGACCGGCAGTGAGGTCGTCGCTCCGTGGCGCCGCAAGGTGGCCGCGCGCCTCAGCTGGCCGGTCTTCAACGCCATCAACGCCACGAGCCGCGAGGACGCCTACGTCGAGCGGACGTTCGCCCAGGTCTTCAACCTCGACATGTCACTCAGGGAGATGACCACCGACGTGCGGTTCTGGTTCGGCGTCGCGCGCTACAAGCTGCGTCAGCTGCTCGGACGCACGGTCGTGCCCGGCGGATTCGACGACCAGCAGGATCCGCCCGGCACCGACTTCACCGGCCACACCCGCGCCGGCAGCTCGCCGTACGCCGAGACCGACCTCGTCAATGACTGACCCGAGGGGCAAGGAATGAGCTCTTCATGCGATGCAGCGGCCGAGCGCCTCGCTGGAAAGCTCGGCTTCTCCTGCCACGGGGCCGATCCCATCGTCACCTTCCGCGATCCGTTCGGTCTCGAGAACGGCACCATGCCGTTCCTCGAACTGCTCATCATCGGCGGTGCGGTGTTCGCGCTCGTCCATGCGTGGCGGCGGTGGCGGCGCGACAACGACCCGGTCAACATCTCTCTGTGGTTCGCCTCGCTCGTCTACCTGGCGGTGATCGAGCCGCCGCTCTACTTCCCGGGCTGGTTCGGCCTGGAGGAGCACGTTGGGTTCATTTTCTCCCACAACGTGTTCACCGTGCAGTTCATGTACGACCGGCTGCCGCTCTACATCGTGGCCTTCTATCCGGCGCTGTCGCAGCTCGCCTACGAGGTGGTCCGCGCTCTCGGCGTCTTCGCGCGACGTGGGCTCCTTCTCGGTTCGCTGGCGGTCGCGTTCACCTGCCAGGCGTTCTACGAGATCTTCGATCAGCTCGGACCTCAGCTGAAGTGGTGGGCCTGGAACCCCGGCAACGAGATGATCAACGAGCCGGCGCTCGCCTCGGTCCCGATGAACAGCATGTTCCTGTTCGCCTCCGTGTCCTTCGGCGCGATGACCTACCTCGTCATCCGGCTGGTCGGCGCGAAGGACGGCCGGGGCACGCTCACCGGCCGGCAGACCAGCCTGCGCACCGTGGCCGCCGGCGCCCTGACCCCGTTGGCGATGGCGGTCGCCGGCGTCCCCAGCAACATCTTCCGTGGTGGGGACCACCTTGGGATCCAGCAGGCCATCCTTGGTGCCGAGCTAGCCCTGGTCTGGATCGTCGGCCTCTACCTTCTCGCGGACGCCTGGCGCGCGCGGCGAACAGGTCCGGCTCCGGTGGCATCGCCGCTGTTCGCACAGATCTATCCGGCGCTGTACCTCGGCGTCCACATCGTCCTCTGGCTGCTCGCATTGCCGGCCTACTTCGCAGCGACCAACGGCATCACCGAGCAGGGCACACCGATCGGCAGCCTCTGGTACACCATGCTGTGCACCGTAGCCGCAACTGGGCTCATCGTGGCCGTACTCCGCGCGACCACGTCCCGGCAGACCACAGAGTCTGTGCGATCCTAAGCCCATGGGGCATCACGGCTGGGGAGGCCGGCCTCCCGCATCGGACGCGGAGGCCCGGCAGCGCATCATCGACGCGACCGCCCGCTGCATCGACAGGCACGGCGTCACGAAGACGACCCTGTCCGACGTCGCCGGCGAGCTCGGCGTCACCCGCCAGACCGTCTACCGCCACTTCGGCCGCATCAGCGTCATCATCGGCGAGGTGGCGGCCCAGGGCGCCGAGTCGTTCGTCGACCTGATGATCGCGCACCTGCAAGGGACCACCGACCCGGCCGAAGCCGTGGTCGAAGGCATGGTCTTCTGCGTACGGACCATCCCCACCGAGCCACGCCTGAGCCTTCTGCTGCAACTCGGAGACACCACCGCCTTCGGCCGCGGCGCCACCACCAGGGACACCATCGCCTACGGCGCCAAGATGCTGCAGCGCTTCCCCGTCGACTGGGCCGCCGCAGACATCGATGAGGACGAACTCAACGGCCTCGCCGAGATCATCATGCGACTCCTGACGTCGCTGCTGCAGCACCCCAGCGAGCCATCACAGGACGAAACCCGGCTCCGCACCTTCCTCAACCGCTGGCTGGCCCCGGCGCTGTCCCGGACATCGGCATCCGCGCACCCACGTTCTTGAACACTCACCCGGTGACGTAACGACGTGGGGAGCGATTGAGGCCGGGGAGTGTCGGCCTGGCGGTCCGGCTGGTGGGTGATCAGCAGGAGGTGCGCCGGGCGAGCACCAGTTCAGTGCTCGGCTTGTGACGAGTTGCCCTCCGGGCGGAGCGGTCGGAGACCAGTCCCGCAATCGCGAGGTGGGTCTCGGCGTAGGCCTCGCGGCGGCCTGTGAACCGCTGCAGCGGCCGCCACTGCTTGTGCTCCACGCAGATCCGGGCGGAGGACTGGCAGCGGCGCCGTTCGCGCCAGGCATTGTGCTCGCCGAGCGGCGCGTCGTTCTTTGGCTTCTTCGGCGGCGCGCTGACCTGGCCGGGGAACTCGTTGGCCAGTCCCCGGTAGCCCTCGTCGACCTCAGCCTCCACCGTAGGGTGTTGATGGAACTGCTCGGCCATGCCCTCGGTGCGTACTGCGGTCTGGTCGTGCATCCGGCCCGGCCGCACGACTCCGCTGAACAGGGTGCGACCCTGGCCGTCGCTGAAGGTGGTGGTCTTGATGGTGTTCTGCTTCTTCTTGCCAGAGACGAACGCCTTGCGGCCGGGGCGCCCCGCGCGGGGGCGGCGGACCTGCACCTCGGTGCCGTCGATCCGCAGCTTGACACCCTCAGCGTCAGCGTAGGCGAACAGGTCCTCCAGCGAGCGCAACCGAACTCCGGGACGGTCCGGGACGGCGAAGCCGCGGGCCGCCAGCAGCGGGCGGACCTGGCGGATCGCCCCGGAGACAGTGGAGCGGTCCACCGAGTACAGCTCCGCCAGCGCCGCGTGCGGCAGCCCCAGCCGGAGGTGAACCAGGGTGACCAGCAGCCGGTCGGTGAACACCATGCGCTGCTTGGGACCCGCACCAGCGGCCCGGCGCCGGGCCCCGCCGCGTCGTTCGCGCAGCGCCGACTGCCGGACGGCCTGCCACTTGGCGGCGAGTTCTTCGATCAACTCGCCGAGATGTGCGCGGGAGAGGCCCGTCAGGACAGGATGGGAACAGGCCGCACGGGTCCAGCCAGTCTTCACAACCGGCTGAACCCGTGCGGCCGTTGCCCGGTTACGGTCACCGTTCCTCTTCCTCCCGGGGCTGCCCCCGGCCGGCGTCCTGCCACGGGAAGGGAGCGAGGTCGGGCTCGATCCAGCCTGTCTTCGCCTGCAAGGAGGCCAGCGTCGACGGACGGTAGAAACGGGCTGTCAGGAGTCGCTTGTCGAGCAGGGCGGAGTGGTGGTCGGCGAACGCGGTGAAGTCGTCTTCGCCGTGTTCGGCCGCGTGGTGACCGACCAACTCCACCCAGGCCCGGCTGACGGTCGCGTGGTACTTCTGGGGCGCCCCCGCATAGCGGGCGGTGCGCTGGATGCCGTCGCTGACCAGGCCGACCGCCGCGCGCACACCGACCCGCCGCACGGCCAGCCACGTCAGATGAACATGTTCCCGGTGGCCGAACCGCTCGGTGGTCGCCGTCACTTCGGCCATCAAGGCTTCGAAGTCGGGCGCGTTGGCAGCGTGCGGGGGATGAGCGGTCATGAGGGCACCTCCGTCATGGCTTGCAGGGCAGCGCGCAGGCCTGCAATCGCGTCCGTCGGCAGGCCGTCGAGCGCGCGATGCTCCAGGCCGGTGATGGCCTGTCGGATCGTGGTGGCGGTCAGTTGTCCGGAGGAGGTGAGTTGGATGAGCACCGCGCGGCGGTCTCCCGGGCTGGCGCCACGGGTGATGTGGCCGCGTCGTTCCAGGCGGTCCAGGACGCTGGTCAGCGTGGTGGGGCGGGTGCCCACGGCCGCGCCGAGTTCGGACACAGTCCGGCCTCGGCCGTCGGCCAGGTTGGCCAGTGCGTTGATCTCGGAAGCGGTCAGGTCCAGGTCGACGAGCTCTGCGGCGAGCACTTGCAGGGTGGCGTGGGTGGCCCGCTGCAGAGCAAGCAGGGCCGACCACTCAGATGGAACGGATTCGGACTTCACGATTTCGGACTATACGATTTCGTATTACCTGCCGCAAGCGGGACCGGAGCCGTGTCCGGCCTCAATCGCTCCCCACGTCGTAAGAGGCAGGAACGCCGGGCCAAGACCTGCGCAGAGGCCCTGACGGCGCAGCGGGGGAACCTCGACCGCCGACCACCCGGACACCGTGATCGCCCGGGCTAGCAGAGCCATGTCGATGCCGGCCGACACCCCGGCGCTGGTGACGATGTCGCCGTCGTCCACATACCGCTCCCGCGTCCGTACATCGACCGACGGGTCGATCTTCGCGAGCCTGTTGAGGTAGTCCCGGTGGGTGGTCGCCGGGCGGCCCGCCAGCAGACCGGCGGCGGCGAGCACCAGCGAACCGGTGCACGCGCTCGCCAGCACGGTGCCCTGCGTATGAAGGTGCCGCAGCCACTCCAGGTGCGCCGAATCCTTGACCAGAGCGCGCGTGCCGTTGCCGCCGGGGTGGACGAGGACATTGAACGCCGGCACATCGGTCGCGGCGTGGTCGGCGACGAGCCCCAGCCCCTTCGAAGCGCGCACCACTCCGGCCTCCGGCCCAACGGCCAGTACGTGCAAGGGAGTTGACGCGATGTGGGACGCCCAGAATCCGAGAACCTCCCACCGGCCGACCACGTCGAGTTCCTCGACATCGTCGAACAGCAGCACACCGATGGTCAGAGTGTCGCTCATGCCACCACCCTGGCCCGCACCGCGACGGCCGACCGGGGTTCCCTCGCGGTGGCTTCGGGGCAGCCTCAACACGTCCGGGCTCTTCGGCCACCAGGAGGCGCTGCACCGGGCCGGAGAGGTTCTCGCGGCCTGCACCAGGTGACCGAGGGCCCTCGTGACGGCTCGGCGCCCCGCCACCTTGCCGTCGAAGGGGCTGGCCGGCCGCGGATCGTTGTGGATCTCCGCGGTGGAGATCGCCGGGGTCCGCCGGACCGGCTCGGGGGTGCGGCGCGACCGCTCCGCAAGGCGTGCCAGGAGAGGGCCGTGACGGACCGCCCGTGCGGAGACGGAGCTCGTCGGGGCGGTCGCGCGTGGGGGACGGCGTGCGTGCCTTCCGTCGGCCCCGGCTCAGGCGCTGTGGACCCCGACCTCGTACAGCGAGTACCCCCAGTCTGTTCCGCGATCGAGGCCGTGGACCCGGACGTAGCGGGCCGGAGTCCCGGTGAACCGGGCCGTGTCCAGGCCGCCGTCGCCGCTCGTGGTGGACCAGGCGGTCTGCCAGTTCGTGCCGTCGGTGGAGAGCTCGATGCGATACGACTTCCCGTACGCGCGCTCCCAGTCCAAGGTCACCCGGGAGACCAGGTGGGTGGAGCCCAGGTCGACCTGCCACCACTGGTCGTCGCTCCAGTCGCTGGCCCAGCGGGTGGCGTCGTCGCCGTCGACGGCTCGGCCCGGCTGGTAGCTGGTGAACGGGTTCGACTCGGACGAACTGGCCGTCGACGGCTGCCCCTTGGCAAGGTTCACCGAGGCCTGGTGCTGTTCGGTGGCCCGCCAGGTGTCCAGGTAGGACTCGGCGCCCCGGAACAGGTCGTTCACCACGTCCTGGCCGCCGACCTGCCGGATGTCCTCGATCCAGTCGGGGATCATCCCGGCGTGGGCCGCGCCGTCGGTGTTGATGTCGAAGGTGCGCTCGCCGGAGGTCTGCCTGTCGATGACGGAGCCGCCATCGACGCTCTTGAAGGGGTACGTCACCTTGTTCGCGGCGTCCGCGCCCCGCGGGGCGGGATGGTCGCCGATGCCGTTGAAGTCGGTGCCGTAGCCGTAGCCCACACCGTACTTGTCGCGCAGTGCCTTGGTCCGGGCGGCTTCCGCGACGAAGCCCTCGGAGCCGTGCATGTACTGGGCGACGAAGCCGCCGAGGGCGTAGACCCGTTCGGTCCAGTTCAGATCCATCCAGCTGTGCGAGGAGATCACGCCGGGGTAGGACGCCGACTCCAGGATGTCCAGCGCCTGGCCGACGGCCTTGACACCCATGTGGTCGATCTCCAGCATCATCTTGCGTTTCATCATGCCGCGCACGGCATACTCGCCGAGTTCGGTGAGGCCGCGCTTGTTGCACTGCGCGTTCGAGTCGTACGAGGGGACGTCCACGCCGGCCGGCAGGTCCGACTCCGCCTCGGACGTGGCGCTCCCGATGGGGTTGTCGTGCTGCGGGCCGGTGCACTTCTCGGTCTGCCAGAAGGTGCCGGTGGACAGGAACTGGCCGACGTTGATGGCCGTTCCTAGGCCCCCGGAGTCGAAGCGGACGCCGCACAGCGCGTTGTCGAACTTGTGGCAGAGGAACATGGAGCGGACGCCGAGGGCGTAGAGCTCGTCGAGTCCCTTGTCGATGTCCTGCTTGCTGCACTGCGGGATGTCGAGGATCTGCTTGCAGCCGAAGGGTTCTGAGGTCTCGACCCCGAGGACGACGGCGAGTTTGCCCTCCTCGATGACCTGCCGCGCCTGCGCGCTGTCGGTGACGATCCGGAACCAGCCCTTGCCGGTGCCGCCGTACATCTTGTCGATGTACGCCTGGAGCGCGTAGGTCATCTTCGCCTGCAGCCGGATCGAGGTCATCTCGTCACAACTGCGGTCCTTGAAGGGGTAGATGGAGCAGATCATGCCGTTGGTGACGAGGTCGTTGACGAGCACGCGCTGTCCGCCGCGCCAGGCCCGCTCCACCCAGGCGTAGTAGTCGGCCTGGTGGGTCATCGAGTCGTACGCGGGCCAGTCCTTGAAGGTCGGCCAGCCGACCGGGTCGTGATTGCCGTCGCCCCCGTGGGTGATGTAGTCGAAGATCGCGAGGGTGCCGTCGGGGTAGTGCTCGGGGCAGTCCTTCAGGGCGTCGGCGACACCGTCATCGGAGAAGACCTTGCCGCAGATCAGCCGGCCGCCGAAGGCCTCGTTGCCGAAGAGGTGGTTGTGCGCGTCGACGAACCCCTGTACCTCTCCTGCCGAGTTGGTGCCGGTGAAGGGCTCGCCGGTGACGTTGATCTGAACGTCCGGGGCGGGGCGGGCGGTCGGGATCCACCAGTCGTTGCCGGCCGCCGAACTCGGGGTGGGCCCGAGGGCCATGGCCAGCACCAGGAGCAGCAGCGACAGCATGGTGGCGTGTCTGCGTCTGCGGTACGAGCGTCGAAGCGGCGTCAAGGCCCACATCCCTCGGTCGGCGGGAAGACGCGGTTGACCGACCGTTGAGGTTGTCATGGCCCGCGCAATATCTGGGACGAGGATCGGGCCGCATGCCCGCCGAGTCAAGCGTACGGAACGCCTTGGCTGATCTTTCCGCGGCGGAACTCCCGAACTGCCGTCTCAGCGGCAGGACTCCCGGGCTCAGACACCCAGTACGGGGACGCATTGCTCGGCGAAGTACTCGTAGGCGGCAGGGGTGTTGTAGACGTGGGCGGACACGCGCAGGTGACCGATGCCGTCGAAGGTGGTGAAGGCCGCCTCGACGGCGAGTTCGCGGGCCATCCGGTCGCGCAGCGCGTCGGTGTCTATCCGGGTGCACCCGAGGCCGTCGGGCAGCCGCACCAGGCGTATGCCGGGGACGGGCGTACCGGCGTCGGCTCGGCTGCTCTCACCGGTCAGCCGTTCGAAGGCGGCACCGATGACATGGGCGACATGGTCCGCCAGCCGGTCCATGTAGAGGCGGGCCGCGGTCCAGCCCCAGGTGTGCTCGACGAAGGCGAGGGACGTCGGCGCGGCCAGGTAGGAGGTGGCGTCGAGCGTGCCTTGCTGGTCGAAGCGGTCGGGGTACGGGTCCTGGGCGCCCCAGGAGTCGATCAGCGGGTGGAGCAGGTCCCGCAGGGGCCCGTGGGCGACCAGGGCCGCGGTGCCGCGCGGGGCACAACCCCACTTGTGGAGGTTGCCGGTCCAGAAATCGAGCGTCGCGTCGACGAGCATCGGCACGCCTCGGCGGCGCGCCTCCGCGCCTGACGCTTGGCGGGGGGCTTGTTGGTGCATGAGGAGGCTGTTGGCCTGGTGTGTTGTTGGTTTGTTGAGAGGTGGGGTGGATGGCTTCGGTGGGGAGGCCGGGGTGTGTGAGCTGGGATTGTGTGGTGAGCTTGATCTTTAACCTCGCACGTCACCCGACCTGCTGAGATCCGCTGCTTTCGGGGACACACGACGGCACGTACGTACATGGAATGATCGTTGGCCAGATAAGTCCATCCCAGGACGCACGTGGCGACGGGCAGGGCGAGAAGCAACTCGGCGTGATGAGCCTGAGCCGCACCAAAGAGCACCGTGACCATCGCAGCCAGGGTCACGTAGAGCAGGTTGTCCCGGAAACTTATCCGTGTCTTCTGTTCCTCCTACACTCTGTCGTACTCGGCCATCAACAACTTGCCGATCGTGATGTCGCTGGACGGTGCCATGCTCCTCGGTGCCCTCACCGTGCAGATGCTGCTCGTCCTGGTGGACCATCTGGGCCCCGATGCAGACAGCCCCGGGCACGACGACGTCCCGCAAGCCTGAACCGTTTCGCCCCCCGCGCGGCGGGGGTGAAGGCCCCTTGGCGCGTGACCGATCTTGCGCGGTGCGTCGACCGCAGGAACTCCGGTCCATGACCAGAGGCGTGTTGATGGCCGGGCGACGTTCGTCCACGGCCATGCCCGATCAGCTCGTCCAGGTCTTGATCTGAGCGGCGACCTCACGCACCGGGAGCCCGTCCCGGGCAGCGCGGGCCAAGGGAATCACGGTGTCCAGGCCGGGACTCACCGGGAGGCCGCATGCGGACAGGTAGGCCGCCGTCACCGTGGCTGCGAACAAGAGGTTGCGCACCTCAAGGCTGGGGTTCCTCGACAGTTCACACAGCAAGGCCGCAGCCTTGTGATGGGGCTCGGGATAGACCTCGTGGTCCAGGACCTCCGCCCGATGACGTGCTTCGGCCGCTACCGGCACGCCGTAGTCGACGACCTGGGGATCCCCTGGGATCTGCTGCGCCACTGCCAAGATCCAGGCGAGATCGATGCGGAGATTCACGCGGCGTCCCTCGGCGCGCGCTCGGCCAGCCCTTCGGGAAGGCCGGGGTACCGGTCTTCGCCGGCCTCCGCCTCGAACGCGTCCGCATACTGGGCCAGGAACGTCGCGGCGCCGGCCATGAAGGCGGCCCGCGCCTGATTCACATCGGCCTCGATCAGGTCAGCCACGTACCCCTGCAGGGTCAGACCGCGGCGCTTGGCCCGGTCCTCGGCTGCCGCCTTTACGGCGTCATCCAGTCGGATATTCGTCTGCTTTGCCATACCCACCACCATAGCTAGCAACTGATACCGTCGGCTAGCAGCCGGGCCCCGCAGGTTCTCGCCACCCACACGCGAGCGGAGATCATCAATCGGGCGCCCTGGCAGACCGCCGGACGCTAGGAAAACCGACCACCGGCATGGGTGGCCCGGGAATGATGAATCACCACATCGCACCAGATCGCCAAGGGGACGAATGCCCAGGGCATGGGGGCGGCCATGGCCTGGGGGCGATGGCGGTGAAGGCCGCGGTGGTCACGAACACGGCGGCAACCGCACGCTTGCGCAGACGCATCTGGACTCCTCGATCGACGATCGGCCAGTGGGATTCGGCGGCCGGCACGCTGCTCGGACAGGCCGCCACGGCTGGTTGCCAGTCTCACTGTGCGCGAAGCCCCAAGCCGGGTTCGTCGGAGTAGTCCGGCAGTTCTCCATGCGATCACCGCGAATGGCGGACTGCGTTCCGGACAGGCCCGACAGGGAGCGCACTTTCTCCTGCGTCATCCGTTGCGTCTTCTCCTGCGCACGCCGGATTCCGCAGCCTGTTGTTGCCGCTGGTCAGCTGCCGTGATCGGGGCTTCCGGTTCGGCTGACACCCCCTCTACGCCACCCACGCCCGCCCAAGCCACAGGGAGGAAAGGGAGGTGGCGCGGGAGCGCGGGCGGTGGGCGAGGGGATCGGGGCGCCGGGTTGATGTTCCGCACGGCTCGCGCCGCGCGGTTTCGCCGGCACCCGAGTGCCGGTCGGAAGTCGTCCCGGCGAAGGACATCATCCAGTGGCCCGATCCTCGTGACGTGGCCTATGGGGGTGCTCGATCGAGGATGTAACGAGCAGGTTCTGTACGGCCGCAACGGCCGGGCCCCGGTCCGTTGCGGCGTCAACTGCCACAACTCTGCAATATTTAGGGTGATTTGCCCGTAATCTTTCTGTGCGAACGGCAGGGGCCCCGATGTATAAGGAACGAGTTCCGTCCCCGCGGCGCCCCGGGAAGCACCGCCGCCCCGACCCGTCGGACCTGCGCCGGGCGCACCCGTCGGCGACGACTGGGGCGAACCAACCACGCAGGAATTCGGCGGAGCCGAGGAGATCTGCCGCTTCGCCGTACCCCTGCTCTCCTGCGGACACCCGGCGCCTGTGACGCACCCGAAGACGGCACGGACCCGACAACAGCACCATAAGGAGTAACTCATGGCAGCGATGGGCAAGTTGCTGAAGAACAAGCGAGCAGGGGACGAAGGACTCGCCTGGAACGCGCCGAACCTCGCAGGCGCGAGCACGCTGCAGCTGAGCAGCCCCGACTTCGCGCACGAGGCGACGATCCCGACCCTGCATGCCGGCAAGCGCCTGGGCGGGCAGGACCTCTCACCTGCCCTGGACTGGGACGCGGCACCCCCGGAGACGGCGCAGCTGTTGCTGGTCATCGAGGATCCCGACGCTCCGACGGCCCTTCCGTACAACCACGGCATCGCACTGCTCGACGCGACCCTGACCGGTGTCCCGCAGGGTGGCCTCGACGCAGAGACCCCCGCGGACGGCGTGTGGCTGCTCAGCTCGGGCTCGCGCCGCGGATACCTGGGCCCCGCCCCGATCAAGGGTCACGGCCCGCACCGCTACGTCTTCCAGCTGTTCGCCCTGGGCAAGCCGCTGACCGTCGGCAAGAGCGACACCGTGCCCGCCTCCGCCAGGCCGCGGGCCGTCCTGGCCGCCGCGGGTGACGTGCTCGCACGCGGCCGACTGGACGGCTTCTACGAACGCGTCTGACGGGAGGACAGGTGCGACCCCGGCCGCCGTACTCGCGTACGTCACCGCCGTCCGTTCGAGGAGCCGTCGGCGTCCGGGCCCCCTACCGAGGCATGCATACCTGAAGAAGGCCCCTGGGCCGGTCGCGGCTATGATCCGCATCTTCGAGCGATTGGGGACCTGGTGGGGATATTTCGGCGCGGAGAGCGTCGTGATGGGGTGGACCTGCCGCGCGACGGGGAGTTCGCGTTCCTGTCCGAGGCGGAGGCTGCCCGGTTGCGTACTTTCGTCCGCGAGGCATTCGCGGAGCGCGGCATCGAGGTAACGGTCGAACCGGGACGCGTGACCACTGGCTCGGGTTGGCGCTTCGGCCTCTCCAATCTTGCGGCCCTGTGCCACAACGACAGCCGCGGCCCCCGGTGCTGGCGGGCGCTCGTAGACGAACATGTTGACCGGGTCATCCGGTCGATGGATGGACCTCAGGCTCTCAAGGCCCTGCCGCGCGAACAGCTCCTGGCCCAGCTCTACCCCCGCTTCATTCCCAGCGATCCCGCGCTCCTGAAGGCTTTCGGGTACGGTTCCCAATCGGTCCCGGGACTGCTGGAGGTGCTGGCGCTCGACCTCCCGGAAACCGTCGACATGCTGACCGCGGACTCCCTCCCCAACCTGGGTGACATCACGACCCTTCGGGACCGTGCGTTCCAGAACCTACGAGCCGTCCGCGTCGACAAACACAAGGTGGTCAGGGACAAGGACGGCTCCCACTTCGACGTGCTGATGGGCGGCTCGTACTTCATTGCGAGCCTCGCCCTGGTTCTGGACGAGGTCGTACTCCGCTACACCAAGGACGCACCGGCGCCGGACGGAATCCTGGTCGCGCTGCCGCACCGGCACCAACTCGCCTTCCACGTCGTCCGCGACAGGAACGTGGCCTCCTCGCTGCACGCCATGGCCCGGTTCGCCGCCATGGGCTTCGAGCAGTCACCGGGCGCGCTGAGCCCCTCGGTGTTCTGGTGGCACGAGGGCAGCTTTACCCAGGTCGCCACCCAGGACGACGCCGGCCTGCACATCAAACTCACCCAGGAGGCCATGAACCTGGCAGCGCGTTTCGCGGGCGGGTAGCCAGACCTGGCTCGACATGCAGTCTTGCAGTCACTTCGAGACGCCGCCGGCGGACCACAACGGTTGAGACGACGAACACCATCTGCGCTTGCCTCCGGGTAGAGGCCGAATCGCCGATATCGACTGGGATCGGGGCGCCGGGTTGATGTTCCGCACGGCTCGCGCCGCGCGGCTTCGTCGGCTGCACGCCTCCGCGACCTCAACGCGGCGGGTGCCCGGCGGCCTCCGCTTTTGCCGCTTTGGCCGCCCAGCCGCACGAGCGGTCGGCGACGTCGCGATGCGCGCTGGCACCACTGCCCGCACGCTGATCTCACGGCAGAGATCGGAGGCACCATGTCCCGAGGAATCCCAGCCTGGATCGGCCACCGGCACTACCTCTCGAAGAAAGACGCCAAGCAGGCGTGCCGAGACCTCGTCGCCAAGTACCCCGGCAACGGCCAAGCGGTCGGCCCCGTGAAGGCGCAGGGCTCTCCCCAGTTGGTCGACGGCCCTCACCGTGGCGCAGTTCTTCCTGCCGGGCACGGCCATGTCCGGGCACGGCCATGTACCGAGCGGATGGCAGCTACGTGGACCCGGCCCGACTCCACTTCGTTCACCACGTTCTGGAACAGAGCGCCGAAATCTGTGTCACCGGCACCGGCACCGGCACCGGCACCGGCACCGGATCCGGAACCCTGACCAGCCAGCACGGCTTCACTGCGTACCTGTACCACCTCGCAGCCGGCGGGGGACGCCGGACCGCATGTGCTCGCCGAACCGCGGACACCGCTACGAAATCACCGTTGAGCTGAAGACCCCGGTCAGGCTCACCAGCGAGGAACAGAGTGCCGCGCTGCGCATCGTCGTCGCCGAACTGGAGCGGGATCTGCAGTACCGGGAGCTCGAACGCCTCGGAGCCGACGACAGCGCCGCCATGGCGGTGACCGACCGATTCGGCCTGGCCCGATGGGTGCGCGCCACCATCGCACGCCGCCTGGCCGACGGCATGGACCAAAACACCTTCGCGTACGGGTCGAGGCCCACGCCGAAGGCCCCGGCACCGCCGTCTTCCTCCCGACCTGAGCAGAGACCAACTCCCCGGGACCGGGGAGGCCCTGACCCTCGATCAGCAGGCGTCGTCCAGCACCTGGACCAGCCCGCTCGCCGGGGCAACGGAACGGGTTTGCTGATCGTGCTCCGAGCGGGCGGTCTCCAGCAGGCGCTGCCACGAAGTCACGGTCGGCCGACGGCGCAAAAGTGCCCTTCGATCACGTTCCGTCATCCCGCCCCAGATGCCGTGCTCGATGCGCTCGTCCAGGGCGTAGGCCAGGCATTCGGTGCGCACGGGGCAGCCGGTACACACGGCCTTCGCCCGATTTTGGGCGGCTCCCACGACGAACAGTTCGTCCGGGTCGGCACTCTTGCACAGCCCGCGTTCGCCCCAGTCGGAATCCGTTATCACCTCGGCACCGTCCCCTCCCCGATTCGGCCAGCAGCAACGCCCGGCTACATGCGGCAGTCACGTGACAGTACGTGAGCCCGGTGCTGCGCGTTCAGCAGCGCAAGAGAGCCCAACTCCTTCGAGTGACCAGCGCACCGTGCGGCCGCTGGAAGCGTTCTACCTCCACGACGACGTCCAGGCCGTGGTGGAGACGCTCACCGCAGAGATCAACGTGACGCAGCCACGCGAACTGGCCGACTACGCCAAGGCATTCGCCGGGCTCGCAGAGATGGCCGTGTACGGCGACGCGGCCCGCGACCTCATCCAGGCCGCGATCGACGCCCTGGAGTGAACTTCCGCAATTACCCGCAATTTCGTTGAGGAACCAGCAGCGGCCTCCGTGGCGTCGAACGCCACCGACGCACCAGCAACGGAGGCGGTACCCATGAGCGCACCCACACCCGACGGCCCCGTACCGCAAGGACGCGGACTCCAGCCGCCCGCCTTCGGCCGGCCCACCCCGGCACTGATTGCCCGAGCCGACCGCGGCTACGCACGCTTCCTCGCCCCGGCCGCCCTGAGCGACGGCCACCAGGGCGACGCGGCGAGGCAGCGATGAGCGGAGCGCACACCGTGCTCCACGACCCCCACGGCCTGGTCGAGGCCGAACTCCCCCTGGACCGCGCCCCGCACGAGGCACTCGTCACCGCCGTCCTCGCGTGGAAGAACCCGGACGTCGAACCCCGCGACTACGAGCAGATCGCCCTCCAGCTCACCGGGCACGCCCGCGCCGTGGCCTCCGACGTCCGCAGCCACGCCGCCGCCCTGCCCAAGAACGACGGCCGCGGCGCCCTTGCCGAGGTCATCCTCCGCGAAGCAGACAGACGCCTGTCCACACCGCTCACGGGCACCGCCCAGTGCTCCACGCCCGCCTCGTACGGGCCCTCTACACCCGGCTGGACCGCCTCACAGGACCCCTCCCGGCCGCCATGTAGCCGCCGGGTCGGCTCCACGAAGTCCTTAGAAGCCGTTGTCGTACCGATCTTGTTGGACGCGAGTTCGAGCGTGGTGACTCGGTCGCGTGATCTTTGGCTCCGGCGTGCATGAAGGCAGGGTCTGCTGTCCGTTGTGATGCGCGGGACGGTGTGCGCCAGATTCTCGCGTCAGGTGGAGGGGCGGGGTCGGGTGTCGAGCTCGGCGGCGCGCACCTGAAGGTCGCTCAGGGCTGCTTGGGCGAGGGGCGGGAACGGTTCGTCGTCGTCCGCCTTCATCCAGCGCTCGGCGGCGATGGCGAAGGCGAGCATCGCCACTTCCGCGCCCAGTCGGGAGGTCAGCTCGTCCGTGCCGCGTTCGCGCAGCGCGGTACTGATCGACGTGGCGATCCGGGCGTGCTTGAGCAGTCCCCGCTCCTGCAGGTCGCTGTTGGCCGCGACCACCCGCCTGCGCTGGACGGCCTTGGCCCGCCGCTGCGGGGTCATGACCGGGTCGGTGGCCGCGAACGCCGCCCGCAGGCACTGCGCGAGCGTCGCGTCCGCAGCGGCGGCGCGGATGCCGTCGGCGAACAGGCCGGCCAGTACGTCCTCGCCGCCGAACAGGACCTCGCGTTTGTCGGTGAAGTGGCGGAAGAACGTGGCGCGGTTCAAGCCGGCGCGATCCGCGATCTGCGCGACGGTCGTCTCGTCGAACCCGTTTTCCACGAACAGGTCCAACGCTGCGCTCTCCAGGCGTTCACGTGCGTCCGGTGCCCATCTGCTCACCGTCGCAGTCTATGCGAAGCGACCAGGTCGCATCATCTCGCAAATGATGCGACCTAGTCGCATCGCTGCGCTACTGTTGATGCAACAGGGTCGCATCAGTCTCCCGCGAGCGAATCTGAGCTGCGCGTCCTCGGCCCCGCCGTCACTAAGGAGTCCCTCTCATGCATATCTTCGTCACCGGTGCTTCCGGCTGGATCGGCTCAGCCGTCGTCCCCGAACTCATCAACACCGGGCACCAGGTCCTCGGGCTGGCCCGCTCGGACGCCTCCGCACACGCGGTCGCCGCGATGGGAGCGGAGGTGCTGCGCGGCGACCTGAACGACACCGACGTGCTGCGCGCCGGCGCCCTGGGCAGCGACGGCGTCATCCACCTGGCCTTCGTCATTCCCAGCATGAGCGAGGCCGCGACGGGGACGGACGCCAAGGCCATCGAGACGTTCGCCGCCGCCCTCGCCGGCTCCGGCAGGCCCCTTGTGATCTCCGGCGCCACACTCGTGACACCCGGCCGGCCCGCGACCGAGCACGACGAACTCGTCGCGGCAGGACCCGTCGCCGCCCGCATCGCCAACATGAAGGCAGCGCTCGCAGCAGCAGAAACGGGCGTGCGCACCTCCCTGGTCATGCTGCCCCGCTCGGTCCACGGCGAGGGGGAGCGTCACGGCTTCATCCCTCAGCTCATCGCCACGGCCCGAGCCAAGGGCGTCTGCGGCTACATCGGCGACGGCACCAGCCGCTGGCCCGCCGTCCACGTCAAGGACGCCGCGGCCCTCTACCGCCTTGCCGTCGAGCAGGCACCCGCCGGCTCCGTCCTCAACGCCGTCGGCGACGACGGCGTGCCGGTCCGCGAGATCGCCGGGGCCATCGGCCGACACCTTGACCTACCCGCACACTCCCTGCCCGCCGAGGAGTTCAACGGAATGCTCGTGCGCCTCCTCAGCACCGACATGCCCGCCTCCAGCAGCATCACCCAGCAACTCCTGGGATGGAAGCCCACCCACCCCGGCCTCATCGAGGACATCGAACAAGGCCACTACTTCCTGTGACCAACTACAGACAGCAGGCGCGAGAAGCCGTCTTCCGCAGCGATCCATTTGGGCGCCAGTTCGAGTGCGGTGACTCGGTTGCGTGATCTCCGGCTCCGACGTGCATGAAGGCGGGGCCTCCTGTCCAGCTCGGGATTGTCGAAGTCCGAACGAGCCGGCCGGGAGGCCCTTGTGTCGCCGTCTTGCGGTTCAGTGCTTGTGGAGTCCAACGCGGCTCCCCGGTCGTGCGATTGCCTCGCCCACCGGTTCGGCAATGCGGGCGACCATCCGGACCGCGAGCCTCGGTACCCCTCGGACATGTCGGACGCGGAGTGGGCGGTCGTGCGGGAGGCGCTGCCGGTCCCGTCGTGGATGAACGGCAAGGGCGGTCAGCCGGAGGGCTACTGCCACCGGCAGATGCTGGACGCCGTGCGCTACGTGGTCGCGGGCGGCATCACGTGGCGGGCGATGCCGGGCGACTTTCCCGTGTGGGACCGCGTCTACGCCTTCGCACGGCGCTGGGGCACGCAGGGACTGCTGGCCGAGTTGCACGACCGGCTGCGCGGCCTGGTGCGTGAGGACGCCGGCCGTGATCCGGAGCCGACCGCCGCCATCGTCGACTCACAGTCGGTGCGGGCCGCCGCCACGGTCCCCGCGTCCTCGCGCGGCTACGACGCGGGCAAGAAGGTGCCCGGGCGCAAGCGCCATATCGTGGTGGACTGCCTCGGCCTGCTCCTGGTGGTTATGGTGACCACCGCGAGCGTCCACGACAGCAACGCGGCCGTGGACCTGCTGGAGCGTCTGCGGCGCCGCTTCAAGAAGATCACCCTGGTGTGGGCCGACGGCGGCTACGCGGGCCGCCTAGTCACCTGGGCCATGGAGAGGCCCCAGCTCACCCTGCAGATCGTCAAGCGCAGCGACGACGCCGCGGGGTTCGTGGTGCTACCGAGGCGCTGGTGCGTGGAACGCACCTTCGCCTGGCTGTTCCGCTCGCGTCGGCTGGTGCGCGACTGCGAGACGCTGCCCGCCGTCCACGAGCAGATGGTGCTGTGGTCGATGACGATGCTCATGAGCCGCAGGCTGGCCCGTCGGCGAGCGTGAACCGGCCCGGGGCCGACTCCGTCGCCCAGCCGCGGTCCGCCAGCCGCTTCATCTTCGACCGCACGCCCTCCACGCTGGTCGGGCACAACTCCAGCCCGAGCACGACGGCGATCTCCTGGCATGTCATCACCCCGCCACCACCCGACCGGCGTTCCACCAGAGCGGAAAGGATGCGCTGGTAGTCCACGGCGAGCGCGTCCGCCGTGAGCGCGGGCCGCCACACCGGGACGATCGAACCCGACCGTGCAGCCCCAGGGACAGACACCGCAGCGGGCGCGTCCGCCAGCGGCTCGGGTTCCAGCTCGGGCATGGAGGGCTCCTCCGCCGGCACCGGGTCGGCCGCGCCGGCCTCGCGGATTCGCGGCACGGACAGGACCTCGCCCACACGCTGCCGGGCGATCAGCCACTCCTGCCAGTCCGTTTCCGCCTCCGCGAGCTCGGCCAGCACCCGGTCCGCCTCCTCCCGCAGCCCCTCCACGCGCTCCCGCGCGGCCAACGCCCGCTCCTCCAGCAGACCCACGACCGACGCCATCCCCGCACCTCCACCGACGAGCCAACCCGACGGCCACAGCCTGCCTCGCCAGCCCCGGCATCACGCCTGAGCTGCGAGAACATGCCGATCAAGTTCGGTACGACAACGGCTTCTCATGGCAGCGAAGCATGACCAAGCTGTCTGGCCTTGTCTAGATCACGCTGCCGCCCAATCGAGTCCGAGCGCGGCCAGTGCGGTGAGCCGGTCGGTGGTGAGTGACCTCCTGCGCACCTTCTGGTTCATGACCCACACCCCGAGCTTGACCTCCGTCCCGTCCTTCAGCCGCTCGACGTGGGCCCTGGGGACCGTCGCAGAGCTGTGCGAGTCTTGTACTGCGCCAGGGCCGCCACGCCCCGCTCGAAGGCCCCCACGGGCGCCGCGGCGGGTTCTGCGGGTGTCTCCGGTTTCGCGGGCGGGGCGAGCGGTGTGATGCCGAGCTGCTCCAGGCGCTCGCGCTGCCCAACCGTCAGGCTCGCCCAAGTGGCGTGCTGGCGCTGCTTGTTGAGCCATCGTCCGACGTCCTGGCCGTGGATGGTCATGCCGGGCAGGACGTCGGTCTGGTCCTCATCGCGCAGCAGCTCACGCACGGCCGCGAAGTGCCGCTGCCAGTCGGCCGGCCACTCCGGATTCCAGTCCGGGTCGACCTCCTGGAGCGCGGTCTCCCACTCCGGGTGTCCGTCCAGGACGCCGGGCCTGCGCAGGTTGGACAGCCACTGCCCCACCGGCCGGTCCAGCATGCTCGCGGTACGGGGAGCGCACAGCGTCCAGTGCTCCTCGTAGTACGCCTTCGCGGCCTCCAGGTTCTCCTGGAACTTCTCATGGGCCACCGACCACACCATGCCCAGCTGCTGCAGCCGCCGGGCGCAGGTGTCGGCGCCTAGTTTTTCTGGGTTGTTGTTGTGGCTTCGAGCTGGGGTTTCTCAGTTCTTCTGAGTGTTGTTCGCGGGGCCCGGGGTGCCCGGGGTGCCCGGGGTGCTCGGGGTGTGGTTCTGGGTGGGGCCATGGTGGCTGACCTGCACGGTTGTGGCCTGTGCAGGTTGATTGATCGTGGTGCAGTTCCAGTGGGCCGCTACTTGATGAGACGGATCAAGTGGTGTCGGGGTTGGTGAGGTCGTCGTGGGTGAGGGTGACGCGGGTGGCTTTGCCGGCTTTGCTGGCGGTGGTGGTAGGTGGCAGGACGCGGACGTGGATGAAGTAGACGCGGACGCCGGAGAGTTCGGCGTACGGGGGCCATGCGCTGGGGGTGCCGTCGGTGGGCAGTTCGAGGAGCTTGTCGGTGATGTTGTAGATGACGAGGTAGGCGGTGTGCTGCCCGTAGTCGTGGGCGTATTTGACGATCTGGTGCAGCCCTTTGATGAGGTAGTGCTTGCCCCGTCCGTTGCCGTCGAAGATCTTGCCGTCGCAGACGAGGGGGTCGCGGCCGTCGAGGTCGCCGACGAGGTCGGCTTCGCCGGAGGCTGAGCGAGGCTTGGCGTGGGTGATGTGGTCGCCTTCGAGGAAGAGGAAGCGCTGCAGGTCGAGGTTGTAGACCTCTTCACCATTGGCGCGATCGGCGTCGAAGCGCGCGTACAACTCTTCGCGGTCGAACCACTCGGTGCGGGTTCGGTAGCGCTCGAGGGTGTGCAAGGTGCTGCTTTCGGCGCCGACGCGCTCGCTGAGGAAGTCGAACAGGGGTTGCAGGATGTCTTCGGCGAACTTACGCCATCGGTTCTGATGGGGTTTTTCCATGCTGTAGCCGATCGCGGTGCGCAGTCCGACTTTGGGGTCCCTCGCTGCCTTGGAAGCGATGTCCTGCATCAGTTCCCAGATGAGTGTGGCTCGCCCTTGTTCGGTTCGGCTGGGCCAGACGAACCGGCCACTGCGGGTCAGTGCGGTGCGGAACTGCTCCCGGTCGACGCCTGGTTCTGTCCGGGACGCCTCTTCGAGGAGTCCCGTGAGGGCGGGTTGGCTGTTGATCCAGGTGACGGCGAGGTGGACTTCGTGGCCGGCGCTTGAGTAGGGCACGGTCATGAGCTTGCGCAGGCGTTCGCGTACGGCGACCTGGAGGCGCTGCTGGTACTTCACCGGAGGATGCCTTTCAGTGCTTGTGCGATCTGCTGCTGGACGATGTCGCCCGCGTTCTGCGCGCTTCCGGTGTCGTCGACCAGCCAGATGCGGGTGTAGCAGCAGGGGCAGGTCACGGCAGTCCGGGCCGCGGCCTCCGAGTAGCGGGCCCACATCAGGTATTCGCAGGTGGGGCAGGCCATCTAGAGGACCGCCCTGAGGAGCCGCGTTGCGAGGGATGCACCGATGGCGGGATTGTTCGGTTCGGGCCGTTGCCTGTCGAGTCGGCGGAGATGTTTCGGGGGCTGAGGTTAAGAGGCAGCGGCGTTGTCGTCGGGGGTGTGGGCGGTGGTGGGGCGGTGCTCGCGGAGTGCTTGGAGGATGTTGGCGTGGTGTTCGTCGGCAGGACTGTTGCCGGTCTCGGACTGGAGGAGGGGATCCAGGCGTGTGTAGAGGTCGTCGAGACCGAACATCGCGTCGAGGCCCGCCAGGACACTCTCGTCGATTAGGTGGTGCGGGCGTGACGTGGGTTGGATGAGTTTGCCCAGGAGGGGGAGGGGTTCCCATCCGTTGTCGAGACGTTGGCGTAGCCAAGGGCGCAGGCTGTCGGGGTGGGTGTGGCGCCACATCCAGATCAGGTCGGTGTCGGACTCGGTGAGTTCCTCAGCAGGTCTGCCCGTAGCGGGTACGAGGTGCTGGGCGATCCGCTCGGTTACGGCGTCGCGGGCCTGAAGAGACCAGTCTTCGGTGGTCTGTACTTCCTCGGAGTCGTTGCTGTCAGGGTTGGTGGCGCGGTGCAGGGTCCGGGTGGCCAGGACCGTTCCGTCGGGGGTGGCGGCCATGGCGGCCAGTACTGGGGCTCTTTGTTCCGGCGGGAGGTCGGTGAGGAGGTCCCGGGCCAGGAACTGCAGGCTCATGCCGCTGTTGACCAGGCCCATCATTTCCGGCTCGGCGGTCAGTTGCCCGTAGCTGTCTGCCATGGCCTTGAGCAGCGCAGCGGCGGGGAGGCGGATGCCGGCGCTGCGGCGCTGCTCGATCCGGCGGGTGATGCGGTGGGTGTCGTCACGGAGGCGGAGCAGGAGTTCGGCTGCTTCCTCTCCAGGGGCGTCGGCGGTCAGCTGGGCCAGGGCTTGGTCGAAGGCGGCTTCGGGGAGATCGTCGTCGGGAATGCCGAAGACCATGTACCGGTCGAAGTAGTCGGTGCTGCCGATCCCGCGGCGTTGGGCGGCTGCTTTCGTGTCGCTGCCGTTGCCGAGGTCTTGCTGGACTGTCGGGAACAGCAGGGCCAGCAGGTTGAGTACGCCTTTGATGTGTTCTTCGGCCACGCCGGCTTCGCGTAGGCGGCGGCGCCAGCGTTCGGCTCGTTCGCCGGGTTGTTGCGTGCTGTGTCGCTGTGCTGGGTCGATGCTGGTGCCAGTCAGCTCGGCGCGGTGCCGTCCCAGGAGCCGGTAGACGCCGGGCTCGTTGGTGCGGAGGAAGGTGACGATGAGGAAGTCGACCAGGTCCACGTTTCCGGCGAGGGAGCTGAGAGTGGCATCGGCCTGCCCGAAGTAGCGTTTGACGGCCCGTGGCGTCTGCAGCCTGTCTTGCAGGTGCCGGAAGTAGGCCTCGGAGAAGCGTCGTTCCTCGCCTGGCGTCATGGACAGGCTGTGGGAGTCCAGCAGGGTATTGAGGGCGCGGACGCTCATGGCGGCGGCGTCGCGTTCGCGGAACGCGGGGAGGTCGAGCCGCACCTGGATGATCTTTTCCAGGAACTCGCGGGCTCTGCCCTCGCTGTTTCCTACGAGGTCGCTGCGCTGCAGGACGTCCAGCAGCGTCTGCTCGTCGAAGCTGATCAGGTAGTAGACGTTCGGTAGATGGCCCACCAGGCGCACCAGCTTGAAGACAAGGAGCAACTCGTCGGGGGTGAGGCGGTCCAGATCGTCCATGACGACCAGGACGGGCTGCCCTGCCCGCCGCAGGGCCTCTTCGGCCTTCCGCTTGGCCGCCGAGGCGCTGGTGTCTCCGCTGATGCGGTCGCTGAAAGCCTTGATCAGGCCTTCTGAGTCGAGGCCGGCCAGCGCGGTGAGTTTGCCCAAGGGGCTAATGGCCTGCCCGAAGCCCCCGAGCGTTTTACGGACTTCTGACCAGCGCCTTCCTTTGGGGAGGGCGGCACGGATCTCGCTGAACAGGGCGGCGGTCAGCGTCTCCAGGCCGGAGTACAGCCATGGGTTGAGCTCCGCGATCAGCCAGTCATCGCTGCCATCCTGCCGCTGTAGGAGGCGTATCACTTTGCCCAGGACCGTCGACTTTCCGGAACCCCAGGAACCGATCAAAGCCAGGACGCCGGTTTCGGTCTGAGCCCGGACGCGCCCCAGCAATTCCACCGCGTGCCGCGCGTACTGTTCACGCCCCAGCAGGTCGGACCCCTCGTCGTCGAGGAATGGTTCGTCGTTGAAGAAGCGCGCGTCGCTCATCGGCATAGCGTGCCTGTGACCGTTCTCGCTAGTTGGCGAGTGAAGCGGGGTGGCTTCCCTGCTCGTACGGTTTCTGTTCATGCGGGTTGGCGGGTCTTGTTCGCGATAGCTGGCGGGAGAAGGGGCCGCTGGATCTCACGCCTGCTCTATGAATTTCCCCAACTGTTTTCGGCAGGATCAATGAGGTTCTGTGCGTCAGCCCCAGTTGTGATCTCCTGTGAAACCGTCGATGGATTCGCGCAGGATGTCCGCGTGACCCGCGTGCCGAGCGACTTCCTCGACATGTGAATCAGTGCCCAGCGCAGTGAAACGGTGACGCCGTCGAAGAACGCGAATGCGGTGCCGGTGGCGTCGATGTCGAGGCTCTCGATCGCTTCGTCCGCGGCGGCCCGGGCGCGGGTGTAGAAGTCCAGGATGTCCTTGGTCCGCTCGTCAGCGGCCACGTGCCAGTCGGACGCCTCGCAGCCTTCGCAGGTGGTACTGACGGTGAATCTGGGCGATCAGCTCCCCTTCTACCTCGTGCCGACCGACACCGCCGACGGGGTGGCCGACGCCCGACGGATCACCCTCCACGGCACCACGGACGCCGCCGACGGTCTGCAGCTGATCGGGCGGACCCTGTACGTGGCCAACCCCCAGGGCGTGGCCGAGATCAAGCTCTCACGGTCACTGACCGCCGGACAGGTCCTCGGCACCACCCAGGTGCCGGGCGCCGCATTGCCGAGCGCGGCCAAGGCGTTCGGCTGCCGCCTCTACGTGGTCGACGCCAACTTCGGCGAGAACTTCTCCAACGTCGGCAACCCGGCCGCCGAATTCAAGGTGACGGCCATCCCCCTTCCCTGAGTTCAAGCTAAGACAGTAGAACTCAACCCCGTGCTGGACGCGGAAGAGGCCGAGCCTGCCGCGCCGGCAACCCGGCACCACGTACTGCCCGGCGGCCGGGTATCCATGGACTGCGGCAGTGTTCAGAACGGGTACCGCTCGATCTTCGCCTGCGCGGTCACCCACTGCACCTCGGTGAAGGTGTCGAGGTTGGCTCCGCCTCCGAAGCGGCCGCCGGCCGCGGAGGCCTTGGCGCCGCCGAAGGGGGCCACGGCCTCGTCGTCGACGGTCTGGTCGTTGATGTGGACGGCGCCGGACTCGATGCGCTCGGCGAGTTCCAGAGCGCCGAACACATCCTGGGTGAGGATGGCGACCGACAGGCCGTACTCGGAGGAGTTGATGATCTCTATGGCCTCCTCGACGGTCTCGTAGGTGGTCACGGGGGCTACGGGGCCGAAGATCTCCTCGGTGAATGCGGGCGCGTCGTGAGGAATGCCGGCGAGGACGGTGGGCCGGTAGAACAGCCCGTCGTAGGTTCCGCCCGCGGCCAGGCGCGCGCCCTGGGACACGCTGCGGGTGACGATGTCGTGGACCCTGTCACGCTGGCGTTCGTCGATGAGCGGGCCCAGGGCGTTGTGCGGGTCGGCCGGGTCGCCGACGGTGATCGCCGCGGCCTTCTCCGCGAGCTTGGCCACGTACTGCTCGGCGACGGAGGCGTGCACCAGGTGCCGTCCCGTGGTCATACAGATCTGGCCCTGGTGCAGGAACGACCCCCATGCCCCGGCCGACGCGGCCGCATCGAGGTCGGCGCCGGGCAGGACGAGGAGGGCGTTGTTCCCGCCGAGTTCCAGGTGCACCTTCTTAAGCAGGGGCCCGGCCGCCGCGCCGATCGCCCGGCCGGCGGCGGTGGAGCCGGTGAAGGAGATGCACGGCACGGCCGGGTGGGTCACCAGCGCCTCACCGACATCGGCCCCGCCGGGCAGGACGTGCAGCACTCCCTCCGGCAGGCCTGCCTCGGCCAGCAGTTCGGCGAGAGCCAGTCCGCCCGAGACCGGGGTGCGCGGGTCGGGTTTGAGGACGACGGCGTTGCCGAGGGCGAGCGCGGGCGCCACCGAGCGCATGGAGAGGATGGCGGGGAAGTTGAAGGGCGAGATGACCCCGACCACCCCGAGGGGGACCCGGCGTGCGAACGACATCCGCGGCCGGGTGCTGCGCAGCAGCTCGCCGTAGGGCTCCGCGGCGAGCGCGGCGGCCTGGAAGAGCTCGGAGACCACCAGACCGGTCTCGAAGGCGGCCTTGCCCATCCCGGACCCGGCCTCGGGAACGAGCCAGCGCACCAGCCGGGCCGGGTCGGCCTCCAGCAGGGCCCCCGCCTTGCGGAACACCTCCGCCCGCCGGTCGTAGGGCAGCCGGGCCCAGTCCCGCTGGGCCTTCGCCGCGAGGCCGGCGGCCCGGTCGACGTCGGCCGGGGAGGCGGCGCCGACCGTGGCGAGCACCTTGCCGGTGGCCGGTGCGGTCACGTCGACGGTCCCGCCGTGGCCCTGAGCCCAGGTGCCGTCGAAGATCTTGCCGTCCCATGGCGGACGGGCGTGGGCGGATGGCGGTTCAACTGTCGTGGTCAAGGTGGTCTCCGGGGTTCGTGTGCGGCTCATGGGTGCGCGGGGGATCAGTGCGCGTCGCGGAGGGCGGACACGCTCTTGTCGAGTACGGTCTGGTCGGCCCAGCTGCCGTGGAAGCCGAACGGCACGCGTACGGGCAGCCCGACCCGGGCCAGGGGCTGGGCGACGAGGTCGGACGCGTCGTGGATCAGCAGCTCGCTCAGACCCGTCTCGGGGTTCCACCACAGGGCCAGCAGATAGCCGTCGTCCTCGCCGCGCGGGTCGGTCCGGGGGACGAACACCGGCTCGCTGGGGCTGGTGAGCGGGTGCGGTCCCTCGATGACGACCGTGGAGTCCTTGAGGTAGTCGTGGCGGGCCAGGCCGTCGGTCATGGTGGCGGGGGCCAGGTCACGGGTGGTCACGAAGTAGCCGTACCGGTGCTGCCGGCCGGCGTAGCCGTCGTTGATCTTCGGGAACTCGCCGGCGATACCGGAGACGCGGCGGTCGGTGACCTTCCCGGTCTCCGTGTCGATCCGCCACTGCCAGGAATATCCCGGGGGAAACCACTCGTGGGAGCTGAGCGGAGTGAGGCTGTCGGCGGGGCTGCCGATGCGGGAGATCCGGTGCATGTCGATGACGACCTCGTCACCGGTCTCGTAGGCGTTGTAGAAGTGTGTGGGCGCGAACATGCCACCGGCCTCGTACCACTTCACTTCGTGGGTGCGGCGGTCCATGAGCACGATCTGTGTGCCGTGCGGCAGTGCCGCCTCGTCCCAGACCACGCCGGGCCGGCCCTGGGCGGCCAGGTCGGGGCGGAGCAGGTTGGGTGCGACGAAGAAGATCGCGTAGTTCTCGCTCACGGCGAAGTCGTGCATGAGGACCGGGATGCCGATGTCGATGGTGTGGGAGTCGATGACCTGTCCGGTCCGGACATCGGCGCGGTACCAGGTGATGACGGGGCCGGTGGCGGCGAAGAAGAGCAGGTCGCCGGTGGCCGGGTCGGTCTTGTAGTGGGCGGTGCACAGGATGTCGATGCCGCGGTGGAAGTCGTAGGTGCCGTACGTCTCCAGGGTCCGCGGGTGCATCGCCGTCGGCAGGCCGCCCTCGAAGTAGACGAGCAGGTGGTCGTCGAAGATGCCGACGTTGGTGTTGGCCACGTTCTTGGCGGGCGGGGCGCCCTTGGGCAGCCGCCCGGGCGTGCCGCCGTTGACGAAGCCGCTGTAGACGGCCTCGCCCTGCTCGACCTCGAACTTCATCGAGTCCGTCGCCACCCAGCCGGTACGGAAGGCCGCCTTGCCCTCACGCAGGTAGAGCGCGGCCACCATGCCGTCGCCCTCCCACCAGTGGTAGCGGTCCATGTTGCGGGGCTGGAAACGGGGGTTGGAGGAGACCCGGAACAGGGCGCCGGCGAGATCGTCCGGGATCTGGCCCTGTACCGGGAGGTCGTAGCTGTGGCTCTCCTGCGTCCACGGGGCGAACGGGCCACGCAGCCACTTGTTGTCCGTCGGCCAGTTCTGGTCGGCACCGACGCGCTGGGCCTGCGGCGCGACGGACATCGGCGTGGTCGCGATGACGGGGACGGGCGGGGTGTTCATAAGGTCCCTTTCACGGGGAACAGGCTCTGCGAAGAGGCTCGAAGGCCACGCCGCTGCGGGTACGGCAGCTGCGTCGCGACCGGGCGAAGGACCGGTACGCGCCGGGCCCACAGCCACCGCGCTCTGGAGTGACGAGGCAGGCCCCGGGAGTCTGCGGCTCATGCATCGCTCCGTAACCCGGTGGGCACCTCCTCGTGCCCGGCCCGGTCATCTTCCGGCGCCGCACGCCGGTCGTCCTCGGTGCCGGACGACAGAATCGTGGTTCGGTTTTGTCGCCGCAGCGCAGTCAGCGGCGGTACGGGGTGCGACAGCTGTGGCGAGGCCCGTGCGGTCTGCGATCAGGGAGTGATGACCCGGCTGATCTCCAGCGCCAGCCGCAGCGGCAGATGGTCCTGCGGCAGGGGCCGCCCCATCAGCTCTTCGGCACGCTTGACCCGGTAGGCGACGGTGTTGGGCGCCACGAACAGTTCCTCGGCGGCGAGGGTGCGGCTGCGGCCGTGCGCCAGATACCGACGGAGTGTCTCGCGGATCTCGGCAGCCTTGGGGCCGGGGCCGGCCAGCGGCCCCAGGACGTCGCGCATGTAGCGCTCGGCGTGCTCGGTGTCGGCGGTCAGCAGCGACAGCTCGGCGACGTCGGCGTAGGCGTATGTACCCGGGGTGCCGAGGGCCTGTGCCACCCGCTGGGTCTCCCGGGCGGCGACGTGGCTGCCTCGGAACCCCTCGTCGCCCCGGGCCGGTGGTCCCAGAGCGACGTAGACCCCGCCGGGGTAGTGGGCTGTCCTCGCCCTCGTCTCTTTACGGACCAGGGAGACGAGATCCGTCGGCGGTGGGTGTGGCCAGCTCAGCCATGCCCACAGTTCGGACGTTCCCGTCGGCAGGACGAGGGAGCGCACGGCCTGCGAGACGCCGACGAGATCGGCGGCGAGCCGGTGCAGCGGCACGGAAGCGCTCTGCCCGTCCCCCTCGTCGTCCGTCCACACAACGGCGGCCATGTGGTGGTGGCCGAGGTCGAGACCCAGGGTGTTCACCACTGTCGCCGGGTCGGCGTGGAGGCCGGCGAGAAGGTCGTCCACGAGCTTGCGGCGGGCGGCCATGAGACTGCCCGCCCAGTGCTCCCGCTCCGCCGCGTACTGCGTGGCGAACGCCGCGGTCAGTTCTTCGACGTAGGCGAAGGACAGCCGGGCGACGCGCTCGCTCTCGTCGGGCCACCGTTCCGCTTCGACGAGGAGCCGCAGAGCGGACAGCAGCCGTCCGTAGGTGTGGACGTGAGAGGTCCACACGGCCCGCAGGATACGGTCCAGCGGCACGCCCCGGTGCACCAGATCGCGATTGCCGTCGACTGCCTCGGGCGGGGCGTCGATGCGGTCGGCCGGCGTGTCGTGGAGCAGCCCCCGCAGGATCGCGATGCAGCACGCCTCCACCGATCGGCGTGCCGTCCGCAGGCCCACTGGTCCATCGGCGATTTCGGGAGACTGCCGGGCGCACTTCTCGGCGGCCCCGGCAGCCGTCTCCACCACCCAGGCCACGGGACCGGGGCCCAGGTCGGTTTCGGCCTCCGCGACCGTCGCGGGGGATGAGGCCGGTGCCGGGTGGTCCGTGTCGCTGTCCGGTCGCAGTCGCAGGAGCCATTCGCCGGCGCCCGTCATGACTCTCACCTCGCTCATCTGCGGCCCATCATCCTCCCGATCACGGCACACGGTGCGATGTAAGTGCTCACTCATGCGGGGCCGGACCGGGTCCGGGCGGGGCACTGTCGAAGAGGGGGGCCAGCAGCTCGCGCGCCTTCTCGGGGGTGATGACGTTCGCCGGGTCCATCTTCTCGAGGCGGCGGCTGCCGGTGTCCTCGTAGATGTGCTCGCCGATCAGGCGGCAATCCGCGTCGTACGGCCAGAACGACGCCATGTAGTGAGTGAGCTGGTAGTAGGCGTCCGGGTCGTCGATGTCCTCGCCCTGCTCGGCCAGGACCCGGCCGGGGAGGTGGTGGCCGAAGAAGGATTCGATGGCAAGGCCCCAGTCCGCGACGGCCACGTGTTCGGTGATCGGGCCGAAGACGTTTGCGCGGGCTTCGGTGATGCCCGCGTAGAAGGCGCCGATCTCGGCCGTGCCGCGCAGGCGGAGCGAGGTGCCGTTCTCGTTGATGCGGTAGCAGGGCACGTCGACGATCATGTCCGGCCGGAGAATCTCCTGCCAGCGCCCGGAGACCTCCAGCAGCGCGTGCCGGCGGAAGTTCAGCAGGATCGCCCGGTGCCGCGGGTTCTCGGTGACCGCGAGCAGGGCGTCGGGCTGTCTGACGACGTTGCGTACGTCGAACACGTTCATGTGCTGGCCTTTCTGGCCGAGTGGTTCACAGGCGGATCTGCATGGGGTCGCTGGCATCGACGCCGCCGTCGATGACATGGACGGCGCCGGTGATGTACGGCGCCTCCTCGCTCAGCAGGAAGGCGACCAGGGCGGCGACCTCGTCGGCCGTGCCCATGCGCCCGAGCGGGCTGTGCGTGCGCAGTGCGGTGGCGGCTGCCTCACCACCCAGTGCTTCGGCCAGGGGCTGCTGCAGTGGCGTCTCGATCAGGCCCGGCGCGACGACGTTCACCCGCACCCCCAGGGGTGCTCCCTCGAGCGCGGCGCTTCGGGCCAGGCCGATCACGGCATGTTTGCTCGCCGTGTAGGGCACGACCGCGGCGCTCGCCCGCAGCCCCGCGAGAGAGCTGGTGACGACGACGGCGCCGGGGCGGGCGGTGGCGCGGAAGTGGCGCAGGGCGTCGCGCAGACCGAGGAAGACACTGCGCTGGTTGACCGCGACGACCCGGTCGTAGTCCCCCACGTCGAGGTCGGCGAACGAGCCGAAGGGGCCGGGGATTCCCGCGTTGAGGTGGAGCAGATCGACGCGGCCGAAGTGGGCGACGGCGGCCTGGAGGTACTCCGCGGCGCCGGCCTCTGCCGACACGTCGGCTGCGATGGCCAGCGCACGCCGGCCGCACTGTGCGGTCATGGCGGACGCGGCGTCACCGTCGCGGTCGACGAGAGCGACCGAGCAGCCCTCGGCGGCGAGGCGCCGCGCGGTGGCCGCCCCGATGCCGCTGCCGGCGCCGGTCACCACCGCCACACGTCCGGTAAGCCCAGCGAAGGACATATCAACCCCCCAGACCTCTCATGTGTCCTGCTTGTTAGGACTAGTATTTTGTTTAGCGGGACACTAGCCTGCGGCCACACGTCGGTCAACGACATGGAAGGAGCCGCGACAGTGAACATTTCGGACACCGCCCTGACCGTGCAGGAATTGGGAAAACACTTCGGCGGCGTGACGGCGCTGGAGGGCGTGGACCTCACAGTGCGCCGTGGCGAGGCGGTGGCGGTCATCGGCCCGAACGGGGCCGGGAAGAGCACCTTGCTCAAACTGATCGCCGGGGTGCACCGCCCGGACTCGGGCAGCGTCCATCTGGGCGCGCGCCGACTGGACCGGCTGGCGCCGCACCGCATCACCAGACTGGGGGTGGCCCTGGCCCACCAGGTCCCAAGGCCCTTCCACGGCCTGACCGTCCGTGACAACGTGCGGATCGGGGCCATGGCCGCCGGTCCGCCCATGCGCGCACCCGAGCTCGCCGACCTGCTCGCCCTGTGCCGGCTGGACACCAAAGCCTCCCGCGCCGCGGACTCGCTGCGCGTCCTGGACCTCAAGCGGCTGGAGGTCGCCCGTGCGCTGGCCACCCGGCCGCAGGTGCTCATGCTCGACGAGGTGGCCGCCGGGCTGGTGGGCCGCGAACTCGACGAGGCGATCGACCTGATCCGCCGGGTGCACCAGCGCGGCACCACCGTGATCCTCGTCGAGCACATCGAACGGGTCGTACGCGAGCTCGTCGACCGCGTCCTGGTGCTCAACTGGGGGCGTCCGATAGCGGAGGGCACTCCGGCGCAGATCGCCCTCGACAAGCAGGTGCGCGCGGTCTACCTCGGTGACAGCGGCTCCTCAGAAGGAACCGGCCCCACTCCCCGAGCCGCCGTCCCTTCCCCCGCCGCACCTCAGGACACACCGGGCGTACAACAGGACACCGCGGCAACCGCCGCACAGGGCGACACGGACGACGCGCTGGTCCTGGACGGCGTCACCTCCGGATACGGCGACATGCTGGCCCTGCGGGACTTCTCACTGCGCCTGAGGCGCGGGCAGATCGTCGGCGTGCTGGGGGCGAACGGCGCCGGGAAGTCCACGCTCTGTGGCACCCTCATGGGCACCGTCGGCACCCGTACGGGCCGCATCACGGCATTCGGCCAGGACATCACCCGCCTGCCGGTGCACGAGCGGGCCCGCCTGGGCATCGCCTACTGCCAGGAGGGCCGCCGCGTCTTCGGCGACCTCACCGTCGCTGAGAACCTGCAGCTCGGCGCTCCACTCTCGCTCGCCAGGGGTGAGGTACACGCCCGGATGGAGCGGGTGCACGCCGTGTTCCCCGTGCTCACCGAACGCGCCGGGCAGCGCGCGGGCACGATGTCCGGCGGGCAGCAGCAGATGCTCGCCGTGGGACGCGCCCTCATGGCGAACCCGTCCGTACTGATCTGCGACGAGATCTCGCTGGGCCTGGCCCCGGTCGCCATCGACGCGCTGTACCAGGCACTCACCGAGATCAACGCCCAGGGCGTGGCGATCCTGCTAGTCGAGCAGAACGTCAAGCGCGCCCTCGGCATCTGCGACCACGCGGTCGTCCTATCCCGGGGGCGCGTCTCCTACCGCGGCGGCCCGGCCGGCTTGCTCGACGACGCCGACCTGGATGCCGCGTACTTCGGCACCTCCGCCACAGATCCTGCTTCCTCCACCGTCCCCCCGACGCACCCCGGCGTACCCACCGGCACCCGCACCACTGGAGAACCCTCATGAGAACGCTCAGACCCTCCCTGCGTCTGGCCTGCACCACCGTCTGCGCCGCGTTGCTCGTCGCCGGCTGCGCCGGCAACCACACATCGAGCGCGGGCAGCGCGAGCAGCACCGGCCCCATCGTGATCGGCACCAGCATCTCCCTGTCCGGCAACACGGTGCTGACCTCCATCAAGGACGGCTACCAACTCGCCGTCGACAAGGCGAACGCCGCCGGCGGCGTCACGGTGGGCGGCACCAAGCGCAAGATCAAGCTGGTCGTGCTGGACAACCGCAGCGACACCAACACGATGGTGCAGCAGGTCCGCTCCCTGGTGCTCAGCAGCCACGCGATCGCCCTGCTGGGGTCCTGCTGCCAGCAGAACATCGACATGCAGGGCCAGGCCGACGCGCTGAAGACCCCCCTGATGATGGGCGCCCTCCCAGTGGAGCTGCTGCCCGAGGGCAACGGCTACACCTGGGACTCCTTCCAGTCCCTGGCCGACGGCGCCGACAAGTTCTACGAACTCGCCGACACCACGTCCACCAACAAGAAGATCCTGGTGGTCACCAGCAACGACGCCGAGGGCAAGTCCACCGGGCAGCTGTGGGCCGGGCTGGGCAGGAAGAGCGGCTACACCATCGCCTCCACCAAGGCGGTGCCCACCGGCACCACCGACTTCTCCGACGTCATCCAGTCCGGCAAGTCCACCGGCGCGCAGGTCCTCATCGCCTCCATGGCACCGCAGGACTGCTTCGCGATGTGGAAGCAGATGAAGGCGCTGGCGTACAAGCCGAAGCTCGCCATCGGCCTGCAGTGCGCCCAGACCCCCGGCTGGAGCTCGCTGGGCACACTCGGCGACGGCACGCTCGTCCAGCTGAACTGGACGGACTCCGCAGGACTCCCGGAAACGCAGATGATCGTCGACAAGTTCGCCAAGAAGTACCCGGCCCTCAACGACCTCGGCTCGGTCGCGCTCGGCTACCACGAGGCCCAGGTCCTGATGAACGCCATCTCCCGCGCCGGCGACACCACAGCAGCCTCCGTCAACAAGGCCCTCGCCGCCACCGACATGTCGTCCGCTCTGGGCCCCGTGAAGTTCACGGCCAACAAGAGCACCACCCCGTCCTTCATCGGGCAGTGGGAGAACGGCAGGATCCAGCAGGTCTGGCCCGCCGAGGGCGCCGTCCCCCTGAAGTCCCTGGCCGGCCTGCGCTGAGCCGTCCGCCGAAACGACAGAAGGGAGCCGAGACATGAGCCTCGACGTGCTGGCCGCCGGCATTCTGGCCGGCGGTTTGTACGCCCTGATCGGCCTGGGAATCTCCCTGGTCTTCGGGGTGCTCGGACTGATGAACCTGGCACACGGCGAAGTCGTCATCGGCGGCGCCTACCTGGCCTCGCTGCTCGTCGTGGACGCCGGCTGGGACCCGCTGGCCGCGCTGCCGCTCGCCATGGCCGCCATGGCACTGATCGCCTACCCCCTGCAGCGCTACCTGCTCACACCACTACTGAGAGGCAGCAAGAGCGCCCCGCTGGTGGCCACCTTCGGCCTCTCGCTGCTGGCGCAGGCGCTCTTCCAGGCCGCCTTCGGCACCCACCCCAAGGCGCTGCCCGCCTCCTACGCCGACACCGGCCTGTCCGTACTCGGCGTGCGGGTCCAGACCGTCTACGTGATCGCCTTCGGGCTCACCATCGTGCTGTGCGCCGCGACCCACCTGGTGCTCACCAGGACGCGGGCAGGCAGCGCGGTGCGGGCGGCCTCGGCCGACCCCGACACCGCGGCCGTACTCGGCATCGACGTCAACCGCGTCTACGCCTTGACCTTCGCTGGTGCGGCGGCGCTCGCCGCGGCCGGCGGAGTGCTCACCGGCGTGGCTCAGAGCTTCACCCCCAGCAGCGGCCTGCCGCTGCTGCTCACCGGCTTCGCAGTGATGGCCCTGGCAGGCATCGGCAGCGTGGGCGGCGTGCTGATGGCGGGCGTGGTACTGGGTGTTCTGCAGTCCGTCAGCGTCGGCCTCTTCGGCGGCGGCTGGCGGGACGTGGTCGTCTACCTGGCCTTCTTCCTCGTGCTCGCGGTCCGCCCGCAGGGCCTGTTCCGAAAGGCGCATGCCGGATGACACTCAGCCCAACTCTGCGGCGCTGGTGGCCGGCGGCCGCACTGCTGCTGTCCACCACGGTCTGTTTCGCCCTCGGGGGCGTGCTCGACAACGGCACCCTCGACCTCGGCGTCACTCTGCTGTGCTACCTGGCCATCGCCCAGGCATGGAACATCCTCGCCGGCTTCGGCGGCCTGGTCTCGCTGGGCTCCGCGGCCTTCGTCGCCACCGGCGGCTACGCCGCCGCGCTGCTGCTCGTCCACACCGGCCTGAGCTGGCCCCTCGCCGTGGCGGCGGCGCCGGTCGCCGCCATGCTGCTCGCCCTCCTGCTGTCCGCCGCGCTGCTGCGGCTGCGCGGCGACTACTTCTCCATCGGAACCCTGGCCATCTCCATCGCCCTGCAGGCCCTGATCCGCAACTGGGACTGGGCGGGCGGCGCCAGCGGTATCACCCTACCGGTCGACGCCGTGCCCAGCGGCGGCAACCTCTTCCAACTCGCCGTACTCGTCGCGGCGCTGGCCTTGGCACTCACCCTCTACACGCGCCACAGCGACTTCGGGCTCCGGCTGGCCGCGATCCGCGACAACGAACCGGCCGCCGTCGGGCTCGGTGTCGCCGTCCGCCGCCACCAGCTCGCCGCGCTGCTGCCCGCCAGCGCGGTCACCGGGCTGGCCGGGGCGGTGATCGCCTTCCAGTTCGTCGTCATCTCCCCGGACAGCGTGGCCAGCGTCTCCTGGAGCCTCAACGCCGTGCTGATGGCCGTGGTCGGGGGAATGGGCACCGTGCTGGGCCCGCTCCTGGGCGTGGCCGTCGTCTACTACGGCCTCACCCGCGAACTGCAGAGCCAGCAGACGCTCTCACTGGTGATCGAGGGCATCCTCCTCATCGCCATCGTCCGTTTCGCCCCGCAAGGCGTGTGGCCACTGCTGTGCCGGGCCACCCGCCGCCTGCTCGGCCCACGCCCCGGCAGCGGCAAGGAGACCGAAACCGCCCCCTCAGGGACCGAGTCTCTCGCCGTGGACCTCGCATGAGTACGCGGGAGTTCGCCGGCCGCACCGTTCTGATCACCGGGGGCGGCGGCGGCATCGGCTACGCCACCGCGGAGCTGCTGGCCGAGCGCGGAGCCACCGTGGTGGCCCTCGGACCCGACGACCCGGGCCTGGACAAGGTCGCCCAACTGCCCCGGTCGGCCGCCGTTCCCGGTGACGCCGCCGACGAGAACGACGTACACCGCGCGGTCGGCGTCGCACTCCGCAACGGGGGCCGGCTCGACGCGGTGGTGTGCTGCGCCGGCATCGGTACCTTCGGCACCGTCCTGGACCCGGAACCCGTCTGGCGGGACACGCTGCGGGCCAACCTGGACACCGCCTATGTGACAACGCGCCGCGCACTGCCCGCGCTGATCGACACCGGTGGGGCCATCGTGTTCGTCTCCTCGCTGGCAGGGACGCTCGCCGTGCCCGGCTCCGCCGCCTACACCACCTCCAAACACGCCCTCATCGGCCTCACCCGGTCGTTGGCCGCCGACTTCGGCCCGCTCGGGGTACGCGCGAACGTGGTCTGCCCCGGTGCCGTGCGCACCGCGATGCTCGACCGCGTGATGGACGAGGCCGGCTCCCGGTCCGGCCTGGACCGGGATGCCGCCTACCGGCGTGCCGGCTCACTGGTGCCCCTGCGCCGGGCCGCGGAGCCGTCGGAGATCGCCGAGGTCATCGCGTTCCTCGCGGGCCCGCGCTCGGCGGTCGTCACGGGGGCCGTACTCATGGCGGACTGCGGTGCCTCCGCGGTCGACCTGAGCCTGTCGGCACTCGACCCGAACATGTCCTAGTAACGGAGACAGCAGTCCTGGAAAGGAGATGTCAGCAATGATTACCGGTCTGGGACACACCGGCTTCTGGGTGCACGACCTGGAGAGGATGCGCGACTTCTACAGCCGCGTGATGGGGCTGACCGTCACCGACGAGGACGAGGAACGGGGGATCGTCTTCCTGTCCGCCCGCCCCGACGAGGAGCATCACGAGTTCGTGCTCCAGCGCGGCCGCACGGCACCCGACGGAGCCAGGCTCACGCACCAGGTCTCCTGGCGGGTCGACTCCCTGGAGTCGGTCATCGCCTTCCACCACCGCTTCCGCGCCGAGGGCATCGAGGTCCAGCAGGAGGTCACCCACGGCAACGCCATCGGGATCTACTTCTTCGATCCCGAGGGCAACCGCAACGAGGTCTATCTGCGGCTGGAGCGCGACGTCCGGCAGCCCTTCCGCAAAACCATCGACCTCGACCAGTCACCCGATGAGGTCCTCGCCGAGGCCGAGCGGCTGCTGGCCGAAGGGGGCCCCGCGTACCAGCCCGTCCAGTGAGCCCGCCGCCCGTCCCGACGACCCCACGGAGCCCACTTCATGACCGAACCGACACCGGCAACCGGCCCTGCTCCGGCCCAGGCCCAGACTCCGGCCGCTGCCGCCCCTGCCGTACTGATCGTCGGCGCGGGCCCCGTCGGCCTGACTGCCGCCCACCTCCTGGGCTCGCTGGGCGTACAAGTCCTGCTGGTCGAGCGCAACTCCACCACCAGCGACGACGCCAAGGCGATCAGCCTGGACGACGAGTCGCTGCGAACCCTGCAGGCCGCAGACCTGGCCGGCGCCGTGTACCCGATCATCGTGCCCGGCACCGGCACCAAGTACTTCGGTGTCGGCGGCCGCCCCCTGGTACACGCCCGAGGCAGCGGCGACCGCCGCTTCGGGCACCCCTTCAAGAATCCCTTCGCCCAGCCGGACCTGGAGCGCGTGCTGCGCACCGAACTCGCCCGGCACCCGAACATCGAGGTCCGGTTCGCCACCGGCCTGAGCGGACTCACCCAACTCCCGCACGGGGTCCAGGTGACGCTCCACCGGGGCGACGGTCGACATACCGAGGAACTCACTGCGGGCTACGTGCTCGGCTGTGACGGCGGACGGAGCACGGTGCGTCGGCTGCTGTCCGTCCCGATGCGGGGCCGCAGCTTCCCTGACGACGTGTGGCTCGTGCTGGACACCCTGGAGGACCCGCACCAGGAGCGATTCGGCATGCACATCGGCGACCCGTCCCGCCCGACGGTGATCGTGCCCGGCCGCGACGGCCGCTGCCGTTACGAGTTCCTGCTCCGGCCCGGCGAGGGCGCCGTCTGGCAGGAGCCGCCGTTCGAACTCGTGCGACGTCTCCTCCAGCCGTACCGGGAGATCACTCCGGCGCAGGTGGAGCGCGCGGTTGCGTACAGCTTCCACGCGCTGCTCGCCGAGCGGCTGCGGGTGGGCCGCTGCTTCCTGCTCGGCGACGCCGCGCACATGATGCCCCCGTTCGCCGGCCAGGGACTCAACTCCGGTGTCCGGGACGCGGCCAACCTCTCCTGGAAACTCGCGGAGGTACTGGCCGGGCGGGCCGGCGATGCCCTCCTGGACACCTATGACGTGGAACGCCGACCGCACGCCCAAGCCGTGATCGACCTGTCCGTCCAGCTCGGCCGGACCATCATGACCACCAGCCGCCCGCGAGCGTACCTGCGGGACCTGCTGGTACGCGCCGCGTTGCTGACCGGCCCCGGACGCCGCTACCTCACCGAGATGCGCTACCGCCCCGACACCCGGGTACGGACCGGAGCCGTCGTCCGGCCGGGGCGCCGAGCCAACCCGCTCGTCGGCGCGCTGCTTCCGCAACCGAGGGTCCTGCACGGGCCCGGCTACCGACTCGCCCTGCTCGACGACGTCCTGGGCACCGGCTGGAGTCTGCTGGGGGTGGGCCTCACCGAAGCCGACTGGACCTGCGCGAGAGGGGCCGGCCTCCCGTACGGCACCGAGGTGGACGTGCTCATCGACGACCGGGCACTCGGCCGCGTCACCGACCGGCCCGAGATCACGGACGCCGACGGCGGGCCGGGGGCATTCCTCCAGGACCTGGCAGGGCACTTCGTCCTGGTGCGGCCCGACCGCCTGGTCGCCGCCGTCTTCCCGCCCCACCGAGCCGCGCGGGTCGGCCAGGAGCTTCGCCGCTTCGTGTCCGCCCCCGCGGCGGACCCCACTGCCAAGGTCTTAGCCCCTGGCAGTCACACCGACACCGGTATCGAAGGAGCCACCCTGTGAAGCTGAGCACCGTCCGTCTCTCCGGCGACCGTGAGATCACCACTGCCGCCCGGCAGGAGGGCGACGCACTCGTCCTACTGCCGTACTCCGACGTCGGCGCCCTGCTGGCCGCCGGTGACAACTGGCCGCAGCTGGCCGCCGGGGACGGCGAACGCGTCCCGCTCGACGGGGCGTCCTTCACCGCCGTCGTGCCCCACCCCAACAAGATCGTCTGCCTGGGCCTCAACTACGCCAGCCACATCGAGGAGATGGGCCGCCCAACCCCCGCGCACCCCACCCTGTTCGCCAAGTACGACGGCTCGCTGATCGGCCCCCACGACGACATCCACATGCCACCGGTCAGCGACGACCTCGACTGGGAGGCCGAACTCGGTGTCGTCATCGGGCGCCGCGGCCGGCACATCCCGCGCGAGAACGCCCTGGAGCACGTCGCCGGGTACACGGTCGTCAACGACGTCACAGTACGGGACTGGCAGCACCGCACCCGGGAGTTCCTCTCCGGCAAGACCTTCGAGGCCACCACCCCCCTCGGGCCCGCACTCGTCACCCCCGACGAACTCCCGCCCGGCGCCTCGGGACTGACCATCTCCTGCAGGGTGGACGGCCACACCATGCAGAAGTCCAACACCGCCGACCTGCTCTTCGACGCCGCCGACGTCATCGCCTACGTCAGCACCATCATCACGCTGCTGCCGGGCGACCTGATCTGCACCGGCACCCCCGCAGGAGTCGGTGCCGGCCGCGACCCCCAGGTGTTCCTGCGGCCCGGGCAGGAACTCGTCACGACCGTGGAGGGCATAGGCGAACTGCGCAACACCGTAGTCAGGGACCGGCTGTGACCGCGACGGACATGCCCCCCACCGGACCGCGCCCGGCCGGTAAAGTGTCCGGCATGTCAGGAACAGCGTCCCCCAGTTACCGCGACCGTAACGCCACTGCCGACCGCGCACTCGACATCCTGACCATGTTCGACGACACCCACCTCGTCATCTCGGGAACCGAAGTGGCCGAGCGACTCGGAGTCGCCCGCTCCACCGCGTACCGCTACCTGCAGAGCCTGGTCGCCGGACGATTCCTGGAAGAAGCGCCCGGCGGCGGCTTCCGGCTCGGCCTGCGGGTCCTGGAGATCTCCCGGCTGGCACGCCGCAGCTACGGCCTCTCGGAGGTCGCCCTCCCCTCGATGCGGAAACTCGCCGAAGAGGTGCAGGAGACCGTTCTGCTCACCCGCCGCGCAGGGGACCTGGTCGTGTGCGTGGACCTCGCGGAGAACGAGACCCGGGCGGTACGCATCTCCTACGAGCGAGGCAGCGCACTGCCCCTCAACGCCGGAGCGGCAGCCCTGGTCCTGCTCGCCTGGAGCGCCGAGGACGAGGCACGCCGAGTGCTGGAGGCCGCCGAACTGCACCGCTTCACCCCGGCCACCCTCACCGACGTCGACGCACTGGTCGAACGCCTGGGCCGCATCCGCCGGCTCGGCTACTCCATTACCCGCGGCGAACTCGACCCCGACGTCGTGGGCATCTCCGCGCCGATCCGCAACCAGGACGGGCAGGTCGTGGCAGCACTGAGCGTGGCCGCCCTCGCCTCCCGCCTGCATCCGGAGGCGGAGGCGGAGGTCGCCCAGAAATTGCTGGCCATGGCAGGCGAGATCAGCGAACGCCTGGCCCTTGCCGCTGCCTGACGCCCTTTCCTCACAGCGTCGGAGGCTTCGGGATCGCCCTCGTCGAACGGGTCGGACTGCCCAGCGGCCGCGGTGAGTGGCGCAGGACGTCCCACGGTGTCAGACCGCACTGGGCAGGTACAGCCAGTCCGTATGGGTGTAGTCATCCACAGCCCGGCCGGTGAAGATGTGGTCGCGCAGTGTTTTGCCGATCCCGTCCGTGTGCCAGATCTCGCCCCAGCTGCGGGCGGTGCGCTGGACGCCGGTGGCGCGGGGCACGCGCTCCTGCTCGTAGGCGGCCAGCACCCTGCCGTAGTCGCCGCAGTGACGACCGAGCAGACGGCCCAGGGTTTCGGCGTCCTCCAGGGCCTGACAGGCACCTTGACCCAGGTACTGCAGCATGGGGTGCGCGGCATCGCCGAGCAGTGCCACCCGGCCGGCGGTGAAGCGGTCGGCGGGGTCGCGGTCGTACGTCTTCCAGTGCCGGCTGCGGTCGACGAGCTGGACGCCGCGACGCACCTGGTTGCAGGTGCCGGCGAACCGTGCGTCGAGTTCGTCCGGACCGCCCCAGTCGTCCTCGCCACGGGCGAAGGCGTCGCTGCGGAACACGGCGACGGTGTTGCGGAGCTCGCCGCGACGGATGGGGTACTGGATCATGTGCAGGCCGGGACCGATCCACAGCACGACGCTGCTTCCGTCGATGTGCTCGGCGGCGTCCCCCACCGGGATGGTGCCGCGGTAGGCGGCGTAGCCGGAGCACACCAGCTCGTCCTGGACGACGAGCGGCCGGACGGCGGAGTTGAGGCCGTCGGCGCCGATCAGGAACTCTGTCTCGTACGCGCTGCCGTCGGCGCAGTTGACGTGGACGGCTCCGGAGGCGGGGTCGCTGACCTCGGTGACCTCCTTGCCGTTCTCCAGCGTCACCAGGTCGCTGTCGCGGCACGCCTGGAGCAGGATGTCGAGCAGGTCGCTGCGGTGCATCACCACGTACGGCGCTCCGTAACGCTCTCGGAAGCCGGAGCCCAGGTCGAGGGCTGTCAGGTGTCTCCCGGTCACGGCGTCCATGAACACCCCGCGCTCGGGGAAGACCGCGACCTTCTCGATCTGCGGGTAGAGGCCGAGGCCGGCCAGGACCCGGATGGCGTTGGGCCCGACCTGGAGGCCGGCGCCGATCTCGGTGAACGCGGGGGCGCGTTCCAGCAGCCGCACCTGCTGTCCTGCGCGGGCCGCGGCGAGGGCGGCTGCCATGCCGCCGATGCCGCCGCCGACGATGAGCAGCGGGACGCGTGTCGCGTTCGTCATGATGTCGTCCTCGTGGGCTCGTCGGTTACTTGTGGCTGGGGGCGGGCGGTGGAACGGGGCCGCGGGAGGCTCCCGAGGTGGGGCAGGGCACGGCGCCCTCGGCCGACACCGCCACACGCAGGCGGCCGATGCGGGCGACGGTCAGTTCGACGACATCGCCGTCCTCGACGGGGGCGACGCCGGCGGGGGTGCCGGTGGTGACCACGTCACCGGGCTCCAGCACGGTGACCGTGGAGGCGTAGGACAGGAAGCGGGCGGCCGACCAGATGAGTTCGCTGGTGTTGGCCTTCTGCCTCGGTTCGCCGTTGACGGTCAGTTCCAGGTCGACGTCCTCGGGGGAGCCGAGCTCGTCAGGGGTGACAAGCCACGGCCCGAGCGGGGTGAAGGTGTCGAAGGACTTGCGGGTGGAGCGGTCCTCGCCGCCGCGCATGGTGATGTCCATCAGGCCCGTGTAGCCGAAGACGTGGTCCAGTGCCTGCTCGGGCGTGACATGGCTGGCCCGGCGTCCGACGACGAGCGCGAACTCGGCTTCGTGGTCGAAGCGCCGGTCGGTGTAGGGCAGGCGCACAGTCCCCTCGGGGTCGAGGATCGAGGACGGCGACTTCAGGAAGAAGCCGAGCGAGCTGATGTGGTACGCCTCGTTCATCTCCGACTGGTGATCCCGGTAATTGACCGGTGCCGCGACGATCTTCGCCGGGTCGGGGACGGGGGCCAGCAGCCGCGCCTGGGCGAGCGGAAGGCCGTCTCCGGGCCCGGCGACGGACGCTGTCTGTTCCAGCAGCGGGCGGACGGCGGCGAATTCGGTGATCAGGCGGCGGGCCAGGCTGTAGGGGGCCGGGGAGAGGCGCTCGGTGAGCTGGTCGGTGACGTCCAGGACGCGGTTGTCACGGACGATGCCGATGCGATCCTCGTTGAAGCGGGCGATGCGCATGGGGTCTCCCAAGGGTGAACGGTCAGTTGTCGGCGACGTTTTGGGCGTCTTCCGTGACCTCTTCGGTCCGGTACAGGGCGAGGGCTTCCAGGACGGGGGCGTCGTTGACGGTGAACAGGTCGAGGGTTTCGTGCGCGAGCACGCGCACCGCCGTCCAGGACGGGACGGCGATCAGGTCGCCTGGTTCGATGTCGTGGTGCGTACCGTCGAGGGCGACCGTGCCCGAGCCCCGGAACACGGCGACGAGGGACGAGCCCGTGCGCCTCACGGCGGGCGCGGTGTGGCCGGGCAGATAGCGGTCCATCTCGCAGCGCATGGTCGGCATCACGTCGCGGCCGCTGGTCGGGTCGGCGTAGCGAATGTGCGCGTGGCCGGAGCGGGCGGCCTGGGAGGTGGGTTCGGAGAGTTGGCCGGCCAGGGCGCGGTCGGTGTCGGCCCATCGGTAGCGCAGCAGGGGGGAGTGCGCGGTCGGTGGGGCGGTGGTGCCGTCGGGCAGCAGGCCGGGACCGCCTCCGAAGCGGCGCTCGGACGCGGAGTGCCCGGCCGGTGAGGTGGTGGCAGCCGTTCTGCCGTCGCCGGGTTCGAAGAACACCGCGCCCAGTCCTTCCACGAGCGGCAGGTCGAGGGCGTCGAACCAGGTCATCGACGTGTCGCCGGGGTTGTGGTGCTCGTGCCAGGTCCAGCTGGGGGTGAGGATCAGGTCTCCGGCGGACATGGCCAGCGGGTCGCCGTTCACCGCGGTCCATACTCCTCCGCCCTCCAGGACGAAGCGCAGGGCGGCGGGGGTGTGGCGGTGGGCCGGCGCCGTCTCGCCCGGTCCCAGGTACTGCACCGCACCCCAGAGGGTCGAGGTGGCGTACGGCAGTCCGCCCAGGCCGGGGTTGCTCAGTGACAGCACCCGCCGGTCGCCGCCGCGGTCCACGGGCACCAGACGTCCGGCCCGCTCGCCGAGGTCGCGCAGGTCCCTGCCCCGCCAGAGGTGGGGGACGGCCTTGACGGCAGGGGTGGGGGTCAGCAGCCCGTGCAGTCGCCACAGCGGCTGGAGATCCTTTTCCGCGAGGTCGCCGTAGAGAGCGTGCAGCAGCGGATCGGCAGGTGCGTCAAAGCGTTGAGTCGTCATTTCGCGTCTCCATCTCATGTCTCCCCGGCTTGCCTCGTGGTGGTCTTCTCCCGCAGATCAGTTCGTACAGTTACTAAATGCGGAAGAAAAAGCCCGCGGCTACGGCCGGGTGATCCTCCTGAGCAGTGTGAGCAGTTCCCTGCGCTCGTCCGCGGTGAGTTCCGCGGTCAGCTCCTCCTGGACGCGCAGCACCGCGGGCGTGACGTCCCGCAGAACCTGACGTCCCTGCGAGCTGAGCGTGAGCAGCCTGCGGCGGGCGTCGCCCGGGTCGACGTCGCGCAGGACTTCACCCCGTGCGACGAGCCGCTTCACGATCTCGCCAGTGGGCGCCTTGGCCAGGGCGATACGGTCGGCCAGCGTGGTCTGGTCGATGCCCGGTTCCCGCGCCAGGCGGTAGAGCACGCCGTACTGGGGTGAGGTCGGCCTTTCGCCCACGGCGGCCGTCCAGAATTGGGTGTGTCGCTGATGGGCCACTCGGACCAGGTGGCCGGGGATACGGGACGGATCCGCGGGCAGGCCGACGATTTCGGGCAGCTCCTGCCCAACCGGCTGACCGGTCGCCACCTCGGCGACCGTCCTCAGCAGCCGCAGAATCCGCCCGGTCCCGGCATCGCCCAGCGGGGCGGTCAGTCGCAGTTGCACCTGGGCCACCCAGGGCGCACAGGCCCGCAGGGCGGTGTCGCCGGCCACGGTGAGCCGAAGGCTGTTGCGGCGCGCGTCCGCCGCGGCGCGCTCTCGTCTGATCAGCCCCGACTGTTCGAGCCGGGCCACGAGCTCGGCGCCGGTGGCCCTGTCGAGGCCGGCGGCCTCGCCCAGGGTGCGCTGGTCGATGCCCGGCCGCAGCGCCAGCCGGTGGAGCACCGCGAACTGCGGCGAGGTGCAGCCGCCGGGCACCAGCTCCTGCCACAGGCGATCGTGCACCTGCTGCGCTGTGCGCAGCAGGCTGCCCGGAGCGAAGGCCTCCTCATCGGGGACGAGCGGCCAGTCCGCCATCGCCGCACGTCCTTTCGGTGGGACCACCGCGACCGTCGCGGCGCGGAGGATTTAGTTCGTGTCATTACTAATATTGGCATGAAGGTTCCGCGCTCTGTCAACTCGCGGAACGGGCCACTCGTGCGGTGGGCGGAATGTCGTACGTGGCCGGTGCCGGACATGCACCTCGCTGCGTCGTGCGCTTACCAGGAGTTCCTGGGGCGCCACGGATTCAGTATTCCCGTCCGATGTGACCAGCAGGATGCTCGCCATCGTGGGTTCGAGGTCGAACAGGCTGGTCGTGCCCGCGCTCAACAGTTCGGCCAGGGTCGTCCCGCGCGGCGCGATCATCACGCCGGGCAGCGCTGCACGTGGATCCTGGCCCCGGCTGATGAAGACAGGCAGGTCGCTGGATCGCAACACGCTGACCAGCCCGGCGGCTCCGTCCCGGACGACCAGGTAGCCGTGCGCCGAGGCCGGCGAAAGGGACGCGGTCAGGTCGATCAGGTCGATTACCCGAAGGTCGGTCGCGGCGAGGCGGCGCAGCAGGGTCGGCGCGTCGAGGCCGTCGGGGGTGTGCGGTGGTAGGCATCTCAGTCCTTCCGCGCTGGCAGAGGCAGTTCCCGATCGCTACAACACCGGGCCCAAGCAGGGCTAATGAGACCTCGGAACCTCAGAAGGACGCAGGCTATGTCGCGCATACCGAAGGCAACGCTCACCCGGCCCTGGCAGCCCCTTGCGGGCGCGCCGAGTCGGTGCCCATGCGAAGTGTCTCGAACGGGCCTTCACCGCCGCCGAGTTCGGGGATCTCGGAGATGATGGCCGATGCGAGGTCGCGCCCCACGTCGACGGCCCAGTTCACCGGGCCGGGACTGGCTGCCGCAGTCGCCTCGGCCAGGAGGGCGGGGCCGCTGGCGGGCCGCAGTTCCGGATGCCGGCCGCTCGGCCCCAGCTTCCTGAGGCAGCCCCGGAGCACAGTGTTCCGGTTCGGATCACTTCCCCGCCGGGGGCGGGGCCGGCTCGCCCGTGCCGACGCGGCCATGCTTGCCGGGTGGTGCCCCGCTCATGCGTACTCCGCAGGGTGCTCGGCGGCCTGCATTCATTCTCCTACGCAATCATCGGTACCGGACGGCGTGAATCATGACCCCGCCCGTGTGATTGATGTGGCGGCCGGGGGATTCGCGCAATCGCGGCCAGAGCCGATTCCAGAGATCGTCATCAACGGAGAGTGCTTGGTCGGGTTGCCTTCCGTGGCTGCGAGTCCGGCCGTGTACTCATCCAGGAGCGCTCTGAGGGACCGGATGTAGGGGTCCCGCAGGGCACGGAGCCTTGCCATCGCCTCGCCCGCTGGGCTGCGACGGTCGAGCACTCCGCCGGTGCCGACCGCGAGCGGGTCGATGGTGGGGGCCAGTCGCCACTCGCTGCCGGTGAGTTTCGACCAGATGAGCGCAGACGCGCACTTCTCCAGCCAGTTTGGGGTCTCGATGGGCTGTCGGCGGGGTTTCGCCCCAGGCAGACCTCTGATCAGGTCCTCCCAGTCTTCGCGGGGCAGGGACCAGGACGCGAACCGTTCGCGGCGCTGTCGGTAGTCGATCGGATCAGGGGTCTGACCGATGTGCGAGGCGAGGGCTTCAAATGCCTCGGTCAGGTTGAAGGGGCCGTTGCGGATGTGTGCGTGCAGCGGAGGTAGTTGTTGACGTGGTTGGCGGTTGAACCAGGAGCCGGGGATCTGCAGGAAGTTGGCAGCTTCGGCCATCGACTGGCCGGTGGCGATTTGGATTAGTTGGACCGCGACGATGCGGCGGAGCTTGAGACTTCGCGGGAGAGGGTGAGGAGTGGAGGCTTCGAGGAGGACGGTGAACCACTCCTCGGGCAGGTGTTGCGGGATGTGTCCTGGAAGGTAGCCGCGTGGCCGGGGATCAAGGACTGGCTCGGCGGGAGCAAGCCTCCGTGGCTGCTGGGATTGGAATGCCTGTTTGATCTCGTATTCGATGATCGGCGAGTGCTTGCAGGGCAGTAGGTTCCAGGTCCTGCCCCAGGCCGGGTCCAGATTGGAGGGTGCGTGCTTGGCCAGGTCCTGGAGTTCTTTCCGCAGCTCTCTCAGGGGGAGGTTCAGTAGCTGCATGGCGATGCTCAGCACTGCTGCCATTGCTAGTAGGACTCCGTTAGGTCTTCCTGTTGGCGCTGATCAAGAGCATGTTGGGTTGGTGGACTTACATGAAGTGAGGCGTGTTCGGGCGACGTTGGCGTTGTTTGTGGCCGATGTGTTCGCTTCGGTTCCGCGGAAGGATCAGCGGGCCAAGGGCGACTGCTATCTGCGCGGACTCATGCTGGACGGCCGCCGCAAGTCGATCCAGGCGATGGCTGCGCGACTGCCGGACGGCAACGAACAAAACCTGCAGCAGTTCGTGAACCAGTCGACCTGGGATCCGGAGCCTGTGCAGCTGCGGGTCAACGAACGGCTGCTGCCCCTGGTCGACCCGGTGGCCTGGGTGATCGACGATGTGTCGATGCCCAAGGACGGCCGGATGTCGGTCGGTGTGGCTCCGCAGTACTGCGGAGCCCTGGGCAAACGCGCGAACTGCCAGGTCGCGGTCAGTGTCCACGCTGCCAGTGACACTGCCTCCTGCCCCCTGCAGTGGAGACTGTTCCTGCCCCAGGAGTGGGCCGCGGACAGCCACCGCCGCACCAGGACCCTGATTCCGGCCGAGGTCACACACCGGGAAAAATGGCGCCTGGCACTCGACATGCTCGACAAGCTCGCGGACTGGGGGATGACACCGCCAGCGGTGGTGGCCGACGCCGCCTACGGCACCAATGCACACCTGCGGGCCGCCCTGTCGAAACGAGGACTCACCTATGTCCTGTCCATCCGGTCGGACGTGAGCGCCCACCCCTTCGACGCACAACCCATGGCCCCGGACCGCAAAGGAGATGTCGGCTGCTGGCCGCAGCCTCGCTACCGCCAGAAGGCACCGTCCGTGGCAGTCCTTGCCACAAGCCTTGGACCGGAAGCGTTCACCCCGCTCACATGGCGCCAGGGCTCGAAAGGGGAGTTACGTTCCCGCTTCGCAGCCGTGCGTGTGCGTCCGGCCGGAAAAGCCGTCGAACAACCGGTCAAAGCAGCGGCCTCGGCCGAGCAAGGCTGGTGGGACGGGGTCCTGCCCGACTGCTGGCTACTGGCCGAATGGCCCGCCGGCGCCGAAGCTCCGAGCGAATACTGGCTGTCCAACCTCCCGCCCGATGCCCCGATCACCGATCTGGTCCGCCTGGCCAAGGTCCGCTGGCGCATCGAGCACGACTACCGGGAGCTCAAACACGGCCTGGGCCTGGACCACTTCGAGGGCCGTTCCTGGCCGGGCTGGCACCACCACGTCACCCTCGTGACAGCCGCCCACGCCTTCCTCACCGAACGGCGCCTGGCCCCAAAAGCACAGGAAGCAGCTTCACCCTCTACCAGATCCTCGACGCTCTCCAAGACACCCTGAGGTGCTGGACCGGGATCTGCACCAGCTGCCAGCAACCCCTCCCCACCAGAACCCGCACGACAACAAGATCAAGAAAGACCTAACGGAGTCCTACTAGGGCAGAGGGTGGGGCGGAGTCCCAGCGGTGCTGGTCGGTCCTGCTGTCGGACCCGGGCTGGGCCGGACGGCGAAGGTCCGTGGAGAGTGTTCTGGTCACGGCTGGCGGGAGGTCGCCGCGCCGGCTGTGGGGCCAGGTCGCGCAGATGATCGCTGACAGGTGACGCAGGTCCGACAGCCGGCCCAGGCTTCGTCTCGGGTCGGCGGTGTCCTCCAGGAGGGCAAGAAGTTCGAGCTGGAGGCGTTCCAGCTCGGGCGGGAGTTCTACGCGCGGCGGGTCGAAGGAGTCGAGCCGGTGCGGGCAGAGCGAAGCGTGGTGCGCTTCGGTGGTCTTTCTTCTGCACTGGGCCGGGTGGAGTCCGGAGGCGCCGGGGCTGGCGATGAGCCGCGTGGTGATGCGGCGGTCGAGGCTGTCGCCGCGCTGGCGGCAGCCCGGGCAGCGGTGCTGCAGGAAGACCGTGTGTTCCAGGCAAGCGAACACGATCGGCAGGTGCCATTGGAGTTTCCAGGCACCGCCGTGTCGCCGCTGGATCTCGCTGCCGTCTCCGGCCAGGCACTCTGGGCAGTGGCGCGGGTTGGCGAACAGCAGCCATGTCGGCGGGATGAACCGTTGGCGTGGGCTCTGGCCGGGGCGGGCCATGGCCTTCGCGAGGGAAGGGTGGGTGGCGAAGTAGCGCCGGAGGGTGAGCTGGTCGACGGTCTCGGGGTCCAGGCGGGTGGCGGCGGCGAATCTCTGCTGTTCGCTGGCATCGAGCATGAGCAGTAACCGCTTCGGGGCGAGACTGGTCGATCGTGTGTCCGAAGTCAGGCCGGTGCGCCAGAGGATGTGGCCCGGCGCTTGGTCCAGGCGATGAGACAGCCGCAGGATCAGCCCGTGCAGGCTCTCGCCGGCCAGCGGGGTCAGGCTCCTGGGCAGCGGCTCGATCGGGGGCATCATTCAACTCGCGGCTTCATTGGAGTGCTGCGGGCCGTGGTCGTCGAAGACGGTGTTCCTGCCCGCCTTGCGGGGCCTTGTCCGGTTGGTCGTCGGCTTGCAGGCTTCGGGTTCACCAGCGTCGTCCGGGGCTTGGCCGATCCCGTGGGCGGGATTCTCACGGCCGATGATGATCCCTTCGAGGAGTGCCTCGTCGATCTTCTCCTTTCCGCTCTGCATGGCGGCGATGGCGGCGTCCCTGACCAGGCGGCCGAGGATGCCGACGACGCCCGCGCAGCGGCCGTAGAGGTACTCGGGCATGCCGCCTGAGGTGAGCATGCCGGGTTTGGCCTTCATCAGCCGCAGGTGGTCTTCGATCCCCTTGAGGTGGCCGACGAAGTGCCGCATTTCTGCGGGAGTGCCGTAGGGGAAGCGGTCCAGTTCGACCAGATCGAAGCGGCGCTCGGTCTGGGTGACCTCCAGTCCGTGGACGCGGTGGGTCTCCAGCGGCGGAAGGACCCACTGCTTGGTCTTGCGGTCGTAGGTGGCCTCGCGCAGCAGGCCGGTGCCCGGGATGTTGACGCCGGACAGGATCAGGGTGATCCCGCAGCCCATCAGGGCCCGGATCATGTCCAGGACGTCCTGGTCGTCCGAGCGGTGCATGCGGAGCCGGTTGATGTCGTCGAGGATCAGAACCATGACGCCGTGGTCCCTCAACGAGTCGGCAACCTGCCGCAGCAGTTGCGGCAGCGTCATCTTGCGGATGTCGGGACCGAAGAAGTTCAGGATCGACTCGCAGAGGCTCTTGGGGGTCGCGGTGACCGGCGTCGAAACGTAGGCGACGGGCGCGTGCAGATCCCAGGTGCCCTCGACCGACGTGGGATCGAGGTGGCCGTGCAGGTCCAGCCAGTAGTCCTCGAACTCGGCGGCGAGCGCGCAGACGGCGGCGGTCTTGCCGTGGTTTCCGAAGCCGCTGACCATGACCCCAGGCAGGGTGGCGTCGTCCTGGACGAAGGGGTTGCTCAGCAAGCGCCGGTCGATCACCTCGTTGACCTTGGTCAGCATCGGTGTCTGCTGGAGCGGCAGGTTCACGTTCGTCACCTGCCGGTAGAGGTCGTAATCGGAGCGGCGGGCCAGGGGGACCGACTTCAACTGGGCCGCCGTCAGCATCGGCGCGGGCACCAGCAGGCCGCGGGTGCGGCGGTAGTGCTCCCAGCCGGCAAACGTGTTGCGGTGCGGATGCTTCCGCAGGACGAGCTCGGCGATCCGGCTCCGCGACGGCAGTCCGGCCAGGGGGTCCTTGCTCATCCGTACTCCTCCGACGTGTCGTCGCCGTCCTCGTCGGGCCCGTCCGGCAGCAGGAACAGGCGGCGGTGCCGCAGCGAGTCCACCAGCAGCGGCGGCGCGACGGGCTCGCCGAGCTGGGCCGCCTCCCGCCGCTGACGCCGTGAGGAATCGACGGCCTTCGCGATCGTCCGGGACTGCTCACTCCAGGACGCGGGCTCGGCGGCCCGATGTCCAACCCGGTCCGCGGCGGCAGTCTGCGCGCGGCTGCTTTCGCGTGACCGCGCGGCACGCTCCCGCTTCTGCGGCTGGGTCGGCCACTGGGACACCGGCGTTGCGGAATTGAGGATCTCCAGCAGCACCGGCAGCAGGTCCTTGTCCGAGCGCGGCCCGAGCTTGTGCTCCTTGACATGGGCCAGCAGGTTCGCGGCAGTCGTGTCCGAGAAGGCCGGGATCTCGCCCTCGGGCGGCAGACCGTTCCAGCGCAGGACATGCCAGGTGTCGTGGACGAGGGGATCTTGGAAGAAGACCTGGCGCCGGTCCCTTCGGTCGCTGCGGACCACCCACTTGCCCGCGTGCTTTCCGCCCCGGTCGGACGGGAGCCGATAACGGGGCTCATCGAGTACCTCGGCGTGATACCAGAGCCCGAGGATCTTGACCCCGCGACGCGGATGGATCTTCACGTGATGCTTGCGCAGCACCTGGTAGTAGAGCTCCGGCTCGGGGATCTGCAGGGAGAAGCCGCCCTGGAGCATCGCCGCGGCGAACAACGAGTTGGGACTGTGGTCTTCACCCGGCCCCCAGGCCGGCGCGTACTCCCCGAGTTTGCGGTTTTGCCAGACCTGGACGATCCAGCTCGCGATCAGGTGTTCCATCCGGGCCAGGGTGAAGACCGCGTCGCCCTCCGGGTCGGCCCCGCGGTCGGCGACGTCGGTGCCGGTAAACCCGAGCAGGTGCTCGAACAGCAGCGTCTTGATCGAGGAGAATGCGCGCTCGACGGCGAATTTGTCGCTGGCGCGAAGGGTGCGGGCTGGCAGGATGTTGCAGCCCAGCGCGCGTTCCGCGTCCACCAGGTCGTGGTTCTTGTAGGGGCTTCCGTGGTCGGTGGTCACGGTCTCCGGCGCGAAGAACGGCAGGGCTGCGACCCCGCAGCCGGTGAACTCGGCGATGACGTCGGCCGGGACCCCGGGGTAGGGCCATTGCATCTCCTCGCCCCAGCCCTCACGCATGGGCAGGGGCAGCATCACGTCCCGCAGCAGCATCGCGATGTCCACCGAGGTATCCGACTGCAGCGTCAGACGAAAGGCCGGCAGGGAGTGCGAATAGAGGTCCAAAGCCAGGGGCAGCGTCCCAGTGACCGCGTCCCCGAATACCGTTTCGCGTAGTTTCACCGGCATCGGAGTCGAGTCGAGCGCCAGCACCTGGCCCGGCCGGTGTACCACCACCCGCCCGGCGACGCCGGCCTCCTCGGCCTCGTCCGCGGACCGCTCGTAGCGCTGCCGGCTGCCTCCGGGACCGAACCACTCGTGCCAGACCCGCCACAAAGTCGTCCGTGACGGGATCTTCTCGGTCGGGAACTGCGGGAACTTCTCCTTCATGTACTGGTGCAGAAGGCGATGCTTGGCCGCCATGCCGATGCGGGCGCGGTCCTTGCACTCCTTCTTCACCGCGAAGATCGCCTCGCGGACCTCTTCGGTGATGCTCCGGTGGCCTCCGCTCCGGCGGGTCCACCGTCCGTCCGCGCAGGCCAGCAGCAGGCTCTCGCCGGTCGCGGACGACAAGCGCTCCAGAGTCCGCAGGCTCATGAAGCGCAGTCCCAGCATTTCCGCCTCCTGCGGAGGCATCGCCTTCAGCTCGGAGACCTTCACCAGCCGGCGCTCGGTCAGCGTCGTCCGGTCGGGGTCATAGGCTGGTCTCGGCTCGCCGGGCTGGGCCCGCGAGGGGTGGCCGCTGCGGAATCCTGTCATTGCTTCCAGGACGTGTTCAGCCCGGATCCGGGCGCGACTGCGCTGTTCCGGGGTGAGATCGGCCACGGCGCGAGGCTGGGTGCCATGCCCTGAACCGTCGTGCGCCTTCACCTCCTTCGCCATCCGGGCGTCGGGATGATTGATCAGCCAGCGGATCGAGCGCGACTCGACCTGTCCGTCAGCGTGAGACAGAACGAAGCGTCCGAGCTGTGGCTCGACCGACTCGACGGTCCACTCCACTGCGTTCAGCAGGATCCGGCGGCCTGGCGCCAGGCCCAGGAGCCCCCGTCCGGCTCCCAACTACCCGCACCCCATCGCGGCAGAGCCTGGCCAGACCAGCGAACGGTCTCCCAGCGGACAACCCAGGTCAGTTGCGAGCCGGCGATGCCAGAGCATGTGTGTGACATGCGCGCGTGCCACCACCGGAAGGCTGGTCGACGCTGCCAGCTCCGCGAACGGCACCGGACCCGAGCCGACCGCCACCTCCACCTGCTGCTGCAGCCCGAGCGGGTCCTTCAAGGGCCGGCGCTGGGACGACAGATGATCCAGAACGCTGTGGACATGCTGGCGCCACTCGGTCACGACTGAGTAATGCCAGCCGCAGGCTGCCGCCGCCTCCCTGGCGGCCGCGAACTTCAGCGCGTCAGATTCCTTGATCAGATTTCCCGGACGGACGTCGAACAGCCACAGGCTGCCGTCGGGCAGTACCGCCAGGAAGTCCGGGATGTGCTGGCTGCGGCCCTGCCTGTGCTCGAAGTCCAGGCAGAACGGCTGCGGCAGCACATCCGATACCCCCAGGAAGTCCAATGCGAGCAGCAGCCGCTGTTCCTCCAGGGACTCGAACCCGTGATGCCGCCCCGTGCAGACCATGAACTGCAGCCCCGGACGGTGCCCCTGCCGAGCCCGCCACGTGAACTGCCGCACCGGCTTCGACGAAGACACCGGCACGGACCCCATGTCGCGGACCGGCCAGGACACCTCGCCCGCACCAACCAGCCATGTCCCACTCCATCGGCGCGGCCACCCATCCGTGAGCACCAGCTGGTCACGGATGCGGCCTTCGTCATAGGCCGCGATCAACTGCTCCAGTCCGCATGAGTCCGATCGAATCTCCGCCTTCATCGCTCCGTGCATAGGTCAACAGGAGCACTGCCGTACCCGACGCCGGTACAGATCACCACATCTGCTCGTTACTCAGCGCGACGTGATCGCTTGCGGCGAGAACTCGCCAACTCCGATGAACAACCGCCAACAAGCCTGAACGGTCACAGACGATAATGTGCAGGCGTGGCACGCTCGAGCGTTTATATCGAACATCTGAGCGAATTTAGCGTTATGGTGGTGTCCTGAAGAGGCACAGGTCGGCCAGGGGGTACGCGAGCGACGGGAGGTGCGGGGCGATGGATTTACTCATCTGCACACCGCGTCCGGCTACTCCGCCCGCTACGGCGCCTCCCTGCCCGGCGCCCTCGTGCAGCGCGCCGTGGAGCGGGGGATGACGACGCTCGCGCTGACCGACCGGGACACCATCGCCGGCACGGTCCGCTTCGCCCAAACCGCTGCGGCCGCCGGACTACGGCCGGTCTTCGGCGTGGACATTGCGGTCGCCCCGCTCGAAACGTCGGCACCACAGGGTGCCCGGGTCCGTACCCCGGTCCGCGGCGGCGCACACGTCGTGGAGGCGCCGCTGCGCGTCACGCTGCTCGCGCAGAACGCGGCGGGGCGGGCGAGGCTGTGCCGTCTGGTGTCCGCCGCGCACGCCCAGACCGACGGCGGGGCACGACTCGTTCTGGTGCGGGCTGCTGCTCGGAGGTTGCGGCCTGCAGCTGACCACCAAGCTGTACACCGACCGGGTCTGCCATTTCGCCCATCACCCGGGCCCCGACGGGCACGCGCACCTGTGTGGCCGCCGTGCTCGCGGGGTCAACAGCGCCGACCACCTCTACGTGAAGTCGGCGGTCTCCGCCTGGCTCCGTGGCCGGGACATACGGGCCGACTTCGAGTTCGGCCAGCCGGAGGGGGCCTCGATCGGCTCGGTGGTCGACATCCGGTTCCAGCACGGCGGGCTGCGCGTGCGCCTGGACCAGGCGGTGGAGCCGTCGTGGGACCCCCAGGGCCGTGAGCTGGTGCTCGGGGTGCCGGTGGACCGCGACACCCTGATCCGCAGCTGGTACGTCCACCGCATCCGGCTGGACAGCGACGGCACGGCCCGAAAGATCAGCATCGGCACCGAGGCGTTCGCGCGGGACACAGAGTGGTTCACGCTGGACGACTGCGAGATGACGGAGCGAGGGCTGTCGACGCCGGCGGTGGAGCAGATCGTGCGCTCTCGCAGCACCCGGCCCGGCACCCCGTGGGGCGTGGCCAAGGCCAGGAAGGCCCCGACCCCACGTGCCCAGGCACAGGTACTCCTGCGCAAGCTGGCCGACGTCATCAAGGTGGAAGCCGTCCTGGTGGTGAGCCGGGTGTGCGGCGACATCGCCGATCTGACCGGTGTGGAGGGGGAGTAGCAGGACCAGCTGGCGGCCGCCGTCGCGGATGCGGAGCGCTGGCTGGAGGACCAGACCCGCGTGCGGCAGGAACTGTTCTCCCACCTGGAGGAAGCGCTCGCCGCGCGCGACACCGCGTAGGTTCGCCGACTGCTGGCCCGCGTCAACACGGTCGCCAGCCACAAGCGCACCGTCGGTGAGATCACCATTGCGGACGTGGCGGCCGAATACGTTGCGGAGCAACAGCAGGCCTATGTGCAGCGCTTGCGGGCCCATGCAGAGGCCCAAGGGGCCGAACAGCAGGAGGCCCGGGCACGTCGTGCAGCCGGCCGGGTGCAGTCGCTTCTGGCGACACTTCAGCAGCGCGGGAACAAGGGGGCCCCGAAGACGACACGCAAGCTGGTGCGAGAGCTCGTCCACGCGGCATCCGACGCCGGCGATCACAGCGACGCCGACCAGCAGGAGCAGATCAACGCGTGGGAGACACGAGCGGAGATCGACAGTCCACCGGCACAGACCGCCCGCCCCGCCCAGACCAAAGCTCGAGCCGAACAAGCCGCCACAGGCTGACGCCACCAACATCGACCCGAGCCGGACGGACAGCGCTTGGTCGGCCCGCCGACTCTGACGCTCCGCCGGAGTGGGCTCATCGACCGGACATCAGCTCGGCCACGGCAGCACGGAGAGCTCAGGCCACTGGCTTCTCCACCGCAGTGCCTTGGCCTCATAGACGGTCTGCGGGGCAAGCGCCGGATTGGGCCGGACAACGAGGTTGAACACGTCGGAGAGTCCATGGGGGGCATAGACGCGCCATCGTCCGTCCGGCTCCAGCCGCACCCCCAAGCAGCACGTCGTCGCGGCGAAGGAATCGATCGCCGACTCGGTGGACTCGTGCGGGGCGCAGGGCACGCCGAACTTCTCCTCGTACCAGAGGTGCACGCGTGCTTCGTTGCGGATCTCCACCTCGGCCGGCACCCCGTCGAACACCTCCTGCCCAGCTTTGATCACCGCGTCTTCCGCTTCCCAGGACAGATCGGAGCTGTCGAAGTAGAAGACGTCGTAGTCCTTGATGCCGCTGGTCGGCGGCTTGTCGGTGACGACGTTCCACACCGTCTGGAACAGACAGCCCGCGGTCACGTACCAACCGGGCAAGTTCAGCGTCGCAGTTCTGGCCAGCACATCCGTCAAGACCTCGTTGCGGGAGAGGACCGTCTGCAAGACGTCCAGCTGCTCATCAAGGGGAAGTCGACCGATCACTGGTTCTGACTATCACGACGAGTTCGCCCAAAGCGATGAGCTGGCGATCGCGACCGCGCGGACACGCTCTCGGGTCTGTACCCCTCCTCGCACGCCCGAGTGACACTCAAACTCATCGAGGCCGGCCAACGCGTCGGCCGGCCGTACGGTCGTGCGCGGTCTGCGGTTCCTCCCGCCCGGCTCCGTCGGACAACGGATGCCTCCAAGCCCTGTAGGCATCCAAGGGGGCCAGTAAGGACAAGCGAGTTGGCCAGCTTGGCCAGCGAGGACTACCACCGTGCTCTCGCCGCCCACCGGCCGGCCGCACCAGCCCGCCCGGCAGACCGGGACATCGCGGAGGCGGCCGAACGACAGACCAGAGCGATGCGCGAGCTCAGCCAACGTGTATTCCCTAAACCGGAGTTGGAACCAGAGCCGATCAGGACGGCTCGCGCTCGAAGCCGTCGTGAAGCAGAGAAGAGCCAGACTGCTGCCCTGCGCCGTGCGTGGAAGGAACGGGCGGACCGTACCGGAGTACCGACGGCCGGTACGCAGGTCGGGAGTGCGCCGCAGTCGGCGTGAAACGGGACGGGGTGTGACGGAGCAGCGTTGTTTGCGAGTGATCGCTGGGAAGGGCCTATCCGGGGGCCTGGTGGTGCGCGTTAGTTTGCGAGTTTGGCGGGCCGAAGTTCGCGAGCCTGCAGTCGCGTTGGTCACCGACGTGACGGCTGGGCGGCCCGGTAGGGCATTCGGTCAGGGTGTCGTGCAAGGCCAGGCGAAGTTGTATCGAGCAGCGTTGGACTACGGTCGCTTTCCAGGTGCCGCCCTCCAGCTCTGAAGAACACGATCGAGTGCCCCCTGGCCTACGGGTCCCCAGTTCAGCTTGCCGCCGGGAAGGCCCCGATCTCCGTTCTGTCCCATGAGCATCAGGAAGAGGCTCTTCATAGCGGCCAGCCCGCGGGCGCGCCGGATCGCCGCCTCGTCCGCGTACGCGTACATGTCGAAGAACCGTGAAGCCGTGCCTGCGGGCAGCAGTACCCATGCGGCGGCCAGGTCCCACGCCGGATCGCCGGCGCACATGGCACCGAAGTCGACGATGCCCGAGAGCGTTCCGTCCGAGACGACGACGTTCGCGGGATGAAGGTCGCCATGCACCCAGAGCGGCGGGCCCTCCCACTCTGGCGCCGCGACAGCGTCGTCCCAGACGGCCCGGACATCGTCGGCAGTGCCGCCGGGGACAACGGCTTCAAAGAAGTAGTCGAAGCCGTCCGTGCACTTCTTGGGGTGAGCGCCGAAGTCCGAGCTGATCGGCGCCTCGGCGGGCGCCTCCACGTGGAGTGCCCGGAGGAAGCCCGCCAGTGTGTCGGCCGCGTGGTCGCCGCGGCTGATCGAGCCGTGGTCCAGCGGCTCGCCGGGAACCCACGTCATCACGGTCCAGTGCTTGGGGAAGCGCTCGGACGGTTCGCCGAACCGCACCGGGGTCGGCAGCGGCAGGCGCGGAGCGAGCACGGGTAGCCACCGCCGCTCCTTGAGCTGGAGCTCCGGGGTGGGGTCCATGCGCTGCATACGCACGGCCAACTCATCCCCGAGGCGCCACATCTGGTTGCCCCAGCCGCCCGCCACCTCGCGGATGGTCAGCCCTGCAAGGTCTGGATGTTGCTCCTGCAGCAGGTCACGGACCAGGTCTACGGTGATCTCGATCTCGGAGTTGGTCATGCGAAGTCACAGTATCGGGGCAGGCGGGGCAGCTCTCACTCTCCGGAAGATCTCGCCACTCAACCTTCCAGGCGAGAAATCAGTCGCTGGCCACACGTTCGCAAGCTGTCGGGCCCCTCGCAAACTGTCGGGCTCCGTCACACGGGGATGGCTGGTTTGAAGCGTGCAGACCAGCACAGAAAGGGAACATGTGTTTCATTTATGAGGTAGTGGATACGGGGCGGGCGTCGGATGGTTGGATGCCGGTATCCGGTGGTGCGACGGTTCGTTGGGCTTACAGCGGGCCTCGGTTGTGCCGCCGGTGCAAGGGCTCGGTTCGAGGGGATGGAGGGCCGGCCGGTGAGTGACCGCAGTGCGATCGAGTGGACCGAGGCGACATGGAACCCGACCACGGGGTGCGACCGGGTCTCCGAGGGGTGCGACAACTGCTACGCGTTGACGCTGGCGAAGCGGCTGAAGGCGATGGGCTCGCCGAAATACCAGGCCGACGGTGACCCGCGCACGTCCGGGCCCGGCTTCGGACTTACGGTGCACCCGGAGGCGTTGCGGGTGCCGTACGGGTGGAAGAGCCCTCGCACTGTGTTCGTGAATTCGATGTCGGACTTGTTCCATGCGCGTGTGCCGCTGGACTACGTGCGCCAGGTCTTCGAGGTGATTGAGCAGACCCCGCAGCACACCTATCAGGTGCTCACGAAGCGGGCTCGGAGGCTGAGGCAGATCGCTGACCGTCTTAGGTGGCCCACGAATCTGTGGATGGGTGTGTCCGTGGAGAGCGCGAAGGAACTTTCCCGTGTCGGCGACCTGCGGCAGGTTCCGGCGGCGGTCCGGTTCCTTTCCTGTGAGCCGCTGCTCGGGCCTTTGGACGGCCTGGACCTGACGGGTATTCACTGGCTGATCGCGGGCGGAGAGTCCGGTCCCCGGTTCCGTCCTGTGGACGAGGAGTGGATCACCGGTATCCGGGACGCTTGCATACAGGCTGACGTGGCCTTCTTCTTCAAGCAGTGGGGTGGCCGCACTCCGAAGGCGTCCGGCCGGACTCTTCAGGGCCGCACCTGGGATCAGATGCCTATGCGCGGACCTGTGCCTGCAGGCTGACGCGGCTCTTCGTAGTGAGTTTGCCCGGAGACTGGACGACCATGAGACCGTCCTGGCGCATCTGCCGGGCCGCCTTGAGCGCGTGTTTCGGCATCCAGCGGCTGGTCTCGGTGAGCAGCCACTCGCCGATCGTCTCCACGGTGGCGGCTCCGGCGACCAGGCGTTGGGTGACAAGTTCGACCAGCTCGTCGTCGACGAGTCCTGCGGCCTGGAACAAGTCAAGCTGACCGTCTGCTTTGGCTCCACGGGTGCGGGGGTCGCGGAAGCTCTCTCCATCGAGGTCGTCGACGTTCCACATGGCGTCTTTCATTGCGTTCAGGCCGGCGGGGCTGCCGGTGCCGAAGACGAGGTAGAGGGGCTGCCCGGTGCGGGGGACGAGTTCGAACTGGAGCTGGTAGCCGAAGCCGGCCCGGCGTAGTGCATCGCGGTAGGTACGCAGCCAGACGCGCCATCGTTCGTCGGAACGTAACTCTTCGGCGGCCGCGGACCAGTGGTCGCGGCCGCCGAAGACCGTGTCGAGGATGTCCGCGTTGAGCTCCTCGCGTCGGCTGAACCAGTTGGGTCCGAAGGTGGTGATGACCTCGCTGGAGCGGTTGCGGGCGATTCGCCTCATCACGTCCAGAGGTACGTTGACGCTGCCCCAGCTGTCGAAGATGCCCAGGACCGGGTTCCCCCAGGAGCCGAGTTCGCTGAGGATCGCGAGACTGTCGCGGCCGGCTTCCCCGCGCCGTATCTCCACCCGTACGGGCAGGTCCTTCAACGGGCCGAAGCGGGAGTTGAGTTCTGCCCGGAGGTGCTCGTGGCGGGCGCGGTCCTTCTCGATGAAGATCAGGTGGACTCGTTGGGGGCTGAGGTGCATGCGGTCGACCGCGTTGTGGTGGAGGAGGCGATCGAGGATGAAGACGGGTGATCCTGGTTCGCCGTCCTCGTAGCGTCCGGGGCCGGCGAAGGCATCCAGGAGGGTGACCCGGGGCCGGGAGTAGCCGGTGCGCTGGGATGTCTGGAGCAGGATCGGCCACCAAGCGTCCAGATACCGCTGGTACAGCCGGTGCGGTCGCCGGTTCCAGCTTCCACAGGACGTCCATCCCTGCCCCCTGTCTGCCATGGGTGGCTGGCACGTGCCAACTGCACCCCCTGGTAGCAGATGGTGAGCGCTGGCGTGTCGAGCGTAAAGACCGCCTCTCGGCCGTCCATGGCCGTGGGGGAGAGGGCACGCCTCCGGTGTCGTGGCGGGTAGGTCCCTGCGCGGGCCCCTGGACGGCGACAACCATCACTAGTAGGGCTTGGTCAGGTTCGTAGTGGTGTGGGTATGTCGCGGTGGCAGGTGGGGCAGGCTCCGGCCCAGGTGGCAAGGAGTGTCTGTAGTTCCCGGACGACCTGGTAGAGGCTCAGACCTGCGCCGCGTCTTTTGGGTCTCGTGCCAGCCGTTGCAGCGTGCAGAAGGCGTGGGCGGCGGAGACGAGGCTGACATGGTGGTGCCAGCCGCCCCAGGTGCGGCCTTCGAAGTGGGCCAGGCCCAGGGCCTGTTTCATCTCGCGGTAGTCGTGCTCGATACGCCAACGCAGCTTCGCCAGCCGCACCAGCGTGGCCAGCGGCATCCCCGAGGGCAGGTTCGACAGCCAGAACTGCACCGGTTCGCTCTCGGTGGCGGGCCATTCGGCCAGCAGCCACCGCTCGGGCAGTTCAGGATCGTCGCCGGCCTTGCGGATGCCGCGTCCGGCCGGGCGGATCCGCAGGGCGACGAACCGCGAGTACATGCGCTTGAGGCCGCTTTGGCCCTTGCCCGGCCGGGAGCCTTCCCTCCAGGACACCGGCCGCGCGGCCGCCCGGCCTGCTTCGATGACCAGGTCCTTCATGGTCTGCGCAGGCTCGGGGTACTGAATTTTCGGCGGCCGGCCGGTGCCCGCATAGTCGGGCTGGACGGGCCGGGCATCCGCGAGCTGGGCGGTATGGCGAGAGGAAATCCCCACCGCGTAGGGCAAGTTGCGCTCCTCCAGGCCCAGGCGGAAGGCGGCGGCATCACCGTATCCGGCGTCCGCGACCACCAGGGGAACGTCGACGCCCCATGACCGGGCCTCGTCGATCATGTCCAGGGCCAGCTGCCACTTCTCCACATGCCCCACCCGGGCGGGAATCCCGCAACGGCCGCGGCGGGCGATCTTGTCCGCATCGGCCTCCGGCGAGGCGGGATCCCAGGATGCGGGCAGGAACAGCCGCCAGTTGACGGCCGCGGAGGCACGGTCACTGGCCAGGTGCAGGGAGACGCCCACCTGGCATTTGGTGACCTTGCCCGCGGTCCCGGTGTATTGCCGCGACACACACGCCGAGGCATCCCCGTCCTTCAAAAAGCCGGTGTCATCCACGATCAACGCTTCCACGCCGATCGCGTCCTGCATCTGCCAGGCCAGCCGGGCCTGCACATGCGCGGGATCCCACGGACTCGAGGTGATGAAGTGAGCCAGTGCCTGCCGGTTGCCGTCCTCGCCCAGACGGGCCGCCATCGGCTCCACCGACTTGCGCCGCCCGTCCAGCAGCAGCCCGCGCACATACGCCTGCCCCCACCGCCGCTGATCCGCACGGAAGAACCCGTCGAACAACTTCACCGCGAACGCCTCCAAGTCCTCCCGGACCGAGGCCATCTCCTCAGGTGTCACACCATTCCAACGACACTCATGGAACAGGAGACACGCACCCACAAGTGAAGATGACCAAGCCCTACTAGTGCTGGGTTCCTCTTTGGCTGGGTATAAGTCCTGGTGGCGGGGTAGTTGACGGTGCTCGGGGGCGGGTGCTGGACGATGGTTTTACGGGCACGACCGGGGCTTGACGAGGACGAACGGGCCGTCGTTCGCCGGTTATCGCGGGCGCGGAAGGCTCCGCGCGATGCCGTGATGCGGGCCCGGATGATCGAGCTGAGCTGGTCGGGGCTACGGGTGCCGGCGATCGCCGGGGCACTGGACTGCAGCCCCAAAACGGTCCGGTGCTGGCTGCACCGCTTCAACCGCTCGGGCCTGCGGGGGCTGGATGATCTGGGCGGGCAGGGCCGCAAGCGGCGGATCACCGAGGAGGAACGCTCCAAGATCATCGCCCTGGTCAAGACCGTCCCGCCGGGGCGGCTGAGGTGGGAGCCGGTCGGGGAGCTGTGGGCCTTTGACGAGTCCGGGCCACCCGAGTGGACCCTGGATTCCCTGGCCGCGGCGGCACGGGCCGAAGGGATCGAGGTGGGCCGCTCGCAGGTCCGCCGCATCCTGCTCGCCGAGGGCGTGCGCTGGCGCCGTACCCGGTCCTGGACGCGTTCAAAGGACCCGGACTTCGTCCCAAAAGGACACGGATCATCGGCCTCTACACCCACCCGCCCGACGACGCGACGGTGATCTGCGCCGACGAGCTGGGGCCAGTGATCCCGCGGACCTTCCCGCCCGCACCCGCCTGGTCACCCGACGGACACCGGATCAAAGCGGAACTCGACTACAGCCGCGGACCCGAGAAAACCTGGGTCTACGGGGCCTTACGCGTCCGCGACGGCCAGCAGATCACCATGGCCGCTTCCTCCCGCAACAGCGTCTTCTACCAGCAGTTCCTGCAACAGATCGAAGACGCCAACCCGACCGGCGAGGTCTGGATCGTCACCGACAACCTGTCCAGTCACAACAGCCTGTCCACCCGGACCTGGCTCGAGGACCATCCCCGCATCCACCACGCCTTCATTCCCGTCGGCGCGTGCTGGCTCAACCTGCAGGAAGGCTGGTGGCGCATCTTCCGCAAAGCCGCCCTCGCCGGCCGCTCATTCGCCAACCGCGACGACATCGAATACGCCACCACCCTTGCGACCAGCCAGCTCAACTCCCGTGCCAAACCCTGGGTCTGGGGCAGACCCGCACCGCCAACCCGCCGACTACGGCGCCGATATGTGTACACCGTTTGAGGAACCCAGCACTAGGGTTCGTCTTCAAACGGATCTTGCCCAGAGTAGGAATGACGCGAGATTGACCGCTGCCTCGTAGGAGGTGGCGGTCTTGTCGTATCTGGTGGCGATGCCGCGGAAGCCCTTGAGCTGGTTGAAGCAGCGCTCGACGACGTTGCGCCGACGGTAGAGCTGGCGGTCGAAAGCGGGTGGCCGGCCGCCGCGACTGCCGCGATTGTGGCGGTGACGCTTCTGGTCGGTCTTTTCCGGGATGGTGCATGCAATTCCGCGTTTGCGCAGGTAGGAGCGGAAACCACGAGAGCTGTAAGCCTTGTCGGCGACGACCTGGTCGGGTCTGCAACGGGGTCGGCCCGGTCCCATACGCGGGACGTGAATGCGTTCCAGGAGGGGACGCGCGCAGGTGCTGTCGTGGCGTTGTCCGGGTGTCAGCAGGACGGCCAGGGGCCTGCCGCGACCGTCGCAGGCGAGGTGGATTTTGGTGGTCAGTCCGCCTCGGGATCGGCCGAGGGCGTGATCGTCCGGTTCGTCCGGCCGGTGGGTCCCCCTTTTCGGCCGGTGGCGGCCGAGTGCTGGTGGGCGCGGACGATGGTGGAGTCGATCTGGACGAGCCAGTCGATGTCGCCGACAGCGTCCGTGCCCGCCTGAGCCGGGCATTCGGATGGGCCAGGGGTCAAGCAGCCGGTGGCTGCTGGGCCGGGGGGTTCGCCTTCAGCTTCTCGAATGCGGTGGGCGTCGAGCGGTGCGGCAGGAAGTCCTTGATCTGTTGAGCGCAGTCGGCCGGACTGGCGGTGCTCGTGTCGCACTCGATGTCGTAGAGGCCGTGGGCATGGACCTGGGTGATCTGGCGTGCGGCCAGCCCCGGTAGGCGGTCTCCGCGCTCCTGCTCCCGCCGTTGCAGTTCCAGCAAGGGGCAGTGCACTCCGACCAGTACCACGTCTTCGGGGGCGAAGAGTGCGACGCAGTCGAGCAGGTACCAGGGTTCGCTCAGGACGTGGTCCACCACGACGTTGTTGCCGCCCGCAGCCATACCGGCGACCGCACGGTGGAAGCCCATGAATGCACGCCTGAGCACCGATGGCAGTTCGTCCGGAGCGATGGCCCGCTGCGACCGCATGGCATCGAGCATGTCCACCGGCATGTGAAAGTACATATCGTCCAAGACCGTGAGGAGCGCCTTGGCGATGCTCGACTTCCCAGAACTCGACGTGCCGTTCAGAAAGATGATCAGCCCGCCGGATGGCTGCGAAGCACCCGCCGAGCCCGCATTCCCGTGCGATCCATTTTCTGTTGGAGCCGCCATCATCTTCCCCCCGCTTCATGAGCTGCCCTTGTCCGATCATGATGCATGCTCGGTCGGCGGCCTGGGCGGGTGGTGGCCGTCTGGACGACGAAATCCGCGTCTTCAGTGCTGAGTTGGCGGGGACGGCCTCCCGCCCATCGAGGGTCCAGGCAGGCCAGGCCGATCTCGTTGAAGCGGTGGATGACACCGCGGACGGTGTCCTCGTCGGCCTGGACGAGCTGGGCAATCACCGGGACGCGGTTTCCGCCGGCCGAGGCCAGCAGCATCATCGCCCGTCGATAGCGCACCGAGCTGGTACTGCCCCGGCGCACGATCTGCTGCAGTTTCTGCCCCTCCTGATCGGTCAGTCGGCGCACCCGCACAAGCTCGGCCACCACACCTCCAACGGTCGGAGCGGACGTCACCACCCATACAACCGCTCCGAAGGCTCACCCGGCGAACCAATACGGTCACAGCACTAAAGGGTGTTGCACAAGGCCGTGAACTGGGCATCTCCGGTGTATGGCAGGGTTGTTGAGGGCCGAACGGGTGTGGGTGGAGACATTCACCGGGCTGTAAGTGACGCAGTTCGCGCGTCTGTTGAAAGTGGTGCGGGAGCGGGGCGGTAACGGCACCCTGCGGGGCCGGGCATGGTCGCTGCCGCTGGCCGAGCGGGTGCTGGTGGTCGCGGTGTACTACCGCACCAATCTGACGATGCGGCAGCTGGGCACGCTGTTCGGTGTCTCCTCCTCCACCGTGTGCCGGGTCATCCAACGACTGGGACCGCTGCTCGCGATCGAGCCCGTCTCCCGCCCGGCCGATGCCCCGGAACGCATGTGGATCGTGGACGGCACGCTGATCCCGCTCCGCGACCGGTCGGTGGCCGCATCCAGCCGCAACTACCGGTTCTCGGCGAACGTGCAGGTCGTCGTGGACGCGGACACCCGGCTGGTGATCGCGGCAGCACGACCGGTGCCGGGCACGACGGCGGACGCCCACGCCTGGCGTGCGTCCGGGCTGAGCCGACACTGTGAGGGCGTGACGGTGCTCGGCGACGGCGCCTACCTCAACTGCGGCATGGCGGTACCGCACCGCAAACGCCCCGGACGGGCTCTGCTCCCGGGCGAGGAGGACGACAACGCCGCCCACCGCAAGGTCCGCGCCCGCGTGGAACACGTCATCGGCCGCCTGAAGAACTACAAGATCCTCCGCGACTGCCGACAGCACGGCGACGGCCTCCATCACGCGGTCCAAGCCGTCGCCCACATGCACAACCTCGCCCTCGCATCATGACCAGAAGACTGTGCTCACCCACTCTGGCCTGCCCGAACACGGCCTTGTGCAACACCCTTTAAGGCTTGTCCCGTAACACCTGACCGCAGTTGAGATTTCTTCGGCATGCCTGTCTCCACGACCTGCTCCTCGAAGCTGAGGTTCTGCAGGTAGTGGCGGATGCGGATCAGCTCAGGGCTCGAACGAGTCCTTCGTGCTGGGCCTCCGAGAGCGTTTGACACCGCTGCATGCCAAGAGCTCGGTCCCGGTAGCGTCGAAGTACAGAGTGAAGAACCAGAGCCGGTCTACTGCGTCGATGATCCCGGTACGCAGTTGTTCGCCGCGGTGCCGTGCGAGGATCTCAACGGTCTCGTCGAGGCCGATGATCTCTTGCACGCCGCGCTTCAACGACCGTCTCAACCTCGTTGCGGCGATGCCGGCGACCATCCACTGGGGCACCTCCCTGTCCCAGACCTCTACCTCGGCGCCGGCGGCGATGGCCTCGCGTGCTGGCTTGCACGCGCTCGTCTGGTCGGTGAGCATCGCGGCGATGTCGGGGTGCCATGGGTGCTCGTCTTCGGTGGCCATGCGGTGACTGTAGAGACTGAACGTGGGCGTTGCTACAGGATGCGGCGTGGCCGGCGCTGGGCGGGGAGACAGAGGATCGCGATGTTGTGCCCGGCATCATGGAACGATCTTGTGGTGGCTGTTGTGATCACGGCGTCGGAGCCGTCTTGGATAGCCCCGTTCAGCGGGCTGAGCCCGCGTTCCTTCAGGAAGCTGGTGACCGCTCTGCGCCGCGAAGGTGCGGATCCGGTCCGCAAGGGCAGACCGTGGTCCCTTCCGCTGGAGGACCGGGTACTGCTCGTGTCGGCCTACTGGCGCACGAATTTGACGATGCGCCAACTCGCGCCGCTCTTCGGCATCTCGAAGTCCGCGGCCGACCGGATTATCGACCATCTCGGTCCCGCGCTTGCTCTGCGGCCCCGCAGGCGGTTCGCCAAGGGCACCGTGCTCATTGTGGACGGCACCCTGGTCCCCACCCGGGACCACACCATCGCCGAGCGGTCGAAGAACTACCGGTACTCCACCAACCACCAGGTCGTCATCGACGCCGTCACCCGCCTGGTCGTCGTGATCGGCCGGCCGCTCGCCGGCAACCGCAACGACTGCAAGGCATGGGAGGAGTCCGGCGCCAAGGCCGCTGTCGGCAAGACCCTGACAATCGCCGACGGCGGCTACCCGGGCACCGGACTCGTCATCCCACACCGCCGCCAGCGCGGCCAGACCGAACTCCCGGCCTGGAAAGAGGAGCACAACAAGTCCCACCGGCAGGTCCGGGCCCGCGTCGAGCACGTATTCGCCCGCATGAAGACCTGGAAGATCCTCCGCGACTGCCGCCTCAAAGGCGACGGCGTCCACCACGCCATGCTCGGCATCGCCCGGATGCACAACATCGCCCTCGCCGGATAGATCAGCGGGCCGTACGGCGGGTCAGCCCTGCCCGACGCAATCTGGAGATCATTTACGGGACAAGCCTTAGTAGGACTCCGTTAGGTCTTCCTGTTGGCGCTGATCAAGAGCATGTTGGGTTGGTGGACTTACATGAAGTGAGGCGTGTTCGGGCGACGTTGGCGTTGTTTGTGGCCGATGTGTTCGCTTCGGTTCCGCGGAAGGATCAGCGGGCCAAGGGCGACTGCTATCTGCGCGGACTCATGCTGGACGGCCGCCGCAAGTCGATCCAGGCGATGGCTGCGCGACTGCCGGACGGCAACGAACAAAACCTGCAGCAGTTCGTGAACCAGTCGACCTGGGATCCGGAGCCTGTGCAGCTGCGGGTCAACGAACGGCTGCTGCCCCTGGTCGACCCGGTGGCCTGGGTGATCGACGATGTGTCGATGCCCAAGGACGGCCGGATGTCGGTCGGTGTGGCTCCGCAGTACTGCGGAGCCCTGGGCAAACGCGCGAACTGCCAGGTCGCGGTCAGTGTCCACGCTGCCAGTGACACTGCCTCCTGCCCCCTGCAGTGGAGACTGTTCCTGCCCCAGGAGTGGGCCGCGGACAGCCACCGCCGCACCAGGACCCTGATTCCGGCCGAGGTCACACACCGGGAAAAATGGCGCCTGGCACTCGACATGCTCGACAAGCTCGCGGACTGGGGGATGACACCGCCAGCGGTGGTGGCCGACGCCGCCTACGGCACCAATGCACACCTGCGGGCCGCCCTGTCGAAACGAGGACTCACCTATGTCCTGTCCATCCGGTCGGACGTGAGCGCCCACCCCTTCGACGCACAACCCATGGCCCCGGACCGCAAAGGAGATGTCGGCTGCTGGCCGCAGCCTCGCTACCGCCAGAAGGCACCGTCCGTGGCAGTCCTTGCCACAAGCCTTGGACCGGAAGCGTTCACCCCGCTCACATGGCGCCAGGGCTCGAAAGGGGAGTTACGTTCCCGCTTCGCAGCCGTGCGTGTGCGTCCGGCCGGAAAAGCCGTCGAACAACCGGTCAAAGCAGCGGCCTCGGCCGAGCAAGGCTGGTGGGACGGGGTCCTGCCCGACTGCTGGCTACTGGCCGAATGGCCCGCCGGCGCCGAAGCTCCGAGCGAATACTGGCTGTCCAACCTCCCGCCCGATGCCCCGATCACCGATCTGGTCCGCCTGGCCAAGGTCCGCTGGCGCATCGAGCACGACTACCGGGAGCTCAAACACGGCCTGGGCCTGGACCACTTCGAGGGCCGTTCCTGGCCGGGCTGGCACCACCACGTCACCCTCGTGACAGCCGCCCACGCCTTCCTCACCGAACGGCGCCTGGCCCCAAAAGCACAGGAAGCAGCTTCACCCTCTACCAGATCCTCGACGCTCTCCAAGACACCCTGAGGTGCTGGACCGGGATCTGCACCAGCTGCCAGCAACCCCTCCCCACCAGAACCCGCACGACAACAAGATCAAGAAAGACCTAACGGAGTCCTATTAGTCTCGCCGGTCGTGATCGGAGAGACAGTGCCTAGTAGGACGACGCGCGCGAGGCGACCTGGCGCGAACGCGCGCTCAACGCCGAGGAGGCCCTCAAGACCGCACACGGCGAGATCCTCAGCCAGCGGACTCGGATCGGTGAACTCCTCGGCCAGATCCGCGACTTGGAAACCGAGTGGACCGAGGACACCATCCAGCGGATCACCACCGAGAACGCCACTCTCAAGCAGCGAGTCCGCCAGCTCACCACCGACAACCGCACCCTCGACGAGCGACTCAAGGCTGCCCGCTCCAACCTGCGGTTCCAGGACCGCCGCGTCGCCGACCTCGAAGCCCAGATCGCAGCCCCGCCAAGCGGGTGATCACACCCGCGCAGCCGCCTCGTGGCGGATGGCGGCATCAACCAGTTGTCCAGGTTCGAAGACCGCCACCGCCACGCGGAACTCCGGGGCCAGCGCGGCCCACACCTCCTCCAGGAGCTCGCCCTGATCGGCTGCCTCGGTCCGGGCTTCGAGGAACGGCTCACCGGTGGCGACCTGCTGCCCGTCGGATCGGTATGTCGTCATCAGTACGGCATCCCCGGGGCCCAGACCGCGGACGGCGAGCGTCAGCACGTCGGCCGCCGACCTGCCGGCAGCGCTTCGACGGGCGGCACCGAACCAGGCGTCCTGCTCCGAGCGCAGATCCGCCGCCACGGTGATGCGAGGCGTGAAGATCGGCGGATCGGGTTCGTACTCCAGGCCGGCCATCGCCTCGGTCGGCGTTCGCCCTTCCTGCAGCCGGTCCGACACCACGGCTACCTGCTCTCCGTTGCCGAAGACCAGCCAGCCGCCCCGCTCACGAGCCGCGACATAGTGCCGGAGCGGATCGTGGGCCAACTCCCCGGTCGGCGCGACGATGAGCTCTCCGTCCCCTCGGCGCAGGACACGGGCCTTGGACGCAGTACTACGTCCGGTGAGGAAGTAGCCGCCGCACAACGCGCCGCCCAGGGTCCTCGCCCACAGCACACCCCGCCCCGGATAGCGATTGCCTGCCACTACCTCATGCACCTGGTCCACAGGGACGCACACTCCTCGGCCGGTCGCCTCAAGAACGCGGATCTCCACGCACCGCCATCCAACCGGAGACGCGGCGGCCCTCGACCGGCGCCCCGATCGACAGCCGCGCCGGGCCCCCTGACAGTCACTCGGATGAGCGATACCAAACGGCACCCATCCACCGTAACGGACATGTAGTTTATGAATCGCCGCAGTTCAGACCTGGTATCCGAGCTCCTGCGGTCGGTAAAAATCTCCAAGGCGTGGTCACCGATAACGAACTGGATCTTCGTATCGATCTCGACGAGCTTCCGGTCCTCGGCGATGATCTCCTCGTACCGGGCCCGGCTCACATTCCCGATCTTGGTCCCTGCGGGCATACCGCCCACCCCCTGAGGCCCAGGCGCGTCGAGCAATGCCGCCGACGACGAGTCGCGGCCCCACTCCCCGCAGCGTCAACCCACACCGAGATCCGTAGCAACCTCAGGCCAACGCTCCAAGAGCATCAGCAGGGTTCAAAGACGGGTTCTTACGGATCACATCGCGGGGATTCGATCTCAGGACCTGCCGACGTTGATGGGACTGCGGCCTGCGACGATGCGCTTGTGAGCTATGACCTTGCGGTTTGGGAGGGCGACCGTCCACTCGACGACCGCCAAGCGGGCTTGATCTACGACGAGCTCTACGAGCGCTACCTGGAGTCGGACGATGTCGTCGTGCCTCCGGCGCCGTGCATCGTGGCCTATGTGGAAGAGCTCGTCGCGCGATATCCGGACAACGCTGATCGCAGTGTCGTATGGGCGTCCCCGCCGGTCATCGAGGAGGCATCAGGCCCGATCGTGTACCTGCTCATGTCCTATGGCAAGGCGGAGGAAGTGTCCGAGTGGGCCGCCACGCTGGCTCGCGAGCACGGACTCGTCTGCTTCGATCCGCAGGGAGAATGTCTCCGGCCGTGATCTGCTTGTTCGTTCAGCGGGCGGATCATGCGCGGCGTTGGGGCTGCTGATCGCCTTTGCGGGAAGCGGCGGAGCTTATGCCGGGTTCCTGCTGATCGGCCGGTGGGGAGCGGAGGCAGGGGGCGCCGCGGGTGTGGGGACGGTGCTCCTGTGCGTGAGGATCACGATCTTTCTGTGTCATCTGCGGACAAAGTCCTTCCTGGAGAGCATCAAGGTGGGCGACGGGAAGGCGGAGGCGACGGCGGATGCTGTCCTGCGCGGGATCGCGTTGTGCCATCGTCGAGCGCCGGACGGATGTGGCTCTGTCCACCGGCCACGCCGAAGCGCCCCTGTGGAGGACGACGGTCGCCTACTGCCACGGCGGACCGGCCACGGCACACCCGCCCGCCGCTCCCGGTCGGGTGACGGAGCTCTCCTCATGCCTGCGGCTGGTCGGGCCGGGTGTTTCCCGGCCCGACCAGCGGCCCGTTTACAGGCCCAGGAGGAGCCAGGTCAGCGTGATCGCCGCCACTCCGACTCCGATGGCGGCGCCGAGCCGCAGGTCCCGATAGGCGAGGTAAGTCGCCACGCCGCCCACAATTACTGATCTCTTCGGGTTGTTGTCGGGTGCTGATCCCTGCGGTAGGCCGGTCGTATGCGGTACACGCAGGGCGGCGGATTGACCGCCGAGCGGCGACAGTTTCGTGAGCGGATCCGGTACGAGGCGGGCGAACGGTTCACACGCGGCGATAAGAGCGCGGTGATCGCGAAGGATCTGCGGGTGAGCGAGCGGTCGGTGGAACGCTGGCGGCGTGCCTGGCGGGAGGGCGGGATGGATGCTCTCGCCACCGCGGGGCCGCCGAAGTTGCCCAGGCTGTCCGACGGCCAGTTCGCCGAGTTGGAGAAGGAGTTGGCCCTCGGACCCGCCGAGCACGGCTGGGAGGACCAGCGGTGGACTCTGGCACGGATCAGAGCCGTGATCGCCTTCAGGTTCCGGATCGACTGCTCGATGGCGGCGGTATGGCGGCTGCTGCACCGCCACGGCTGGTCCTGGCAGTCTCCCGCGCGCCGGGCCATGGAGCGCGACGGGCATGCGGTCGAACTGTGGAAGAAGGACGTGTGGCCGCAGGCGGAATGACTGCGGCGGCGCTCGGGGCCTTTGTCGTCTTCGAGGACGAGGCAGGGTTCTCGATGACGCCGCCACGGGCCCGCACCTGGGGCCGTCGTGGGTATACGCCCGTGGTGCGGGTGCGGGGCCGGTCCTGGCGCCGCTGGTCGATCGCCGCCATGTGCTGTTACCGGCCGGGCGAGGCATCCCGTCTGATCTACCGGCCGCACCGCCACCGCAAGCACAAGGGCACAGGACGTGACAGCTTCTCCTGGCGTGACTACCGCGACCTGGCCGTCCGCGCCCACATCCAGCTCGGCGCCCCCATCGTCTTGATCTGGGACAACCTCAACGTCCACCGGGCCGCCGGGATGCGGGAGTACGCGGCCGCACATGACTGGCTCACCATCGTGCAACTGCCCTCCTACGCACCGGACTTGAATCCGGTGGAGGGCATCTGGTCGCTGTTACGGCGCGGCCCGCTGGCCAACACCGCCTTCACCGACGACGAGCATCTCGAACGCACCCTGCGCCGGGGCCTGCGTCATATCCAACTCCGACCCGACCTCATCGACGGCTGTCTCGCCGGCACCGGACTCACCCTCACTCAGCGCCCGACAACAATCCGGCGAGCTCAGTAGGGCGACAATGGCGGTGAGGTCGATGTGATTTCCGTTCACGAGGTTCCTTCGGCTGAGGTCCCACCACGCTGCTTCCAGCAAAGTTGCTCGCGTGGTGGGACCTTCCCTTGTTCCGGGCCGGTCGGCCGGATTGAAACAGTGCAAAATGCTCAACTGGCCATGAAATTCGGCGAGTCGGCAATTCACTCTTTTCGTTCGCACCGTACCTACGCCCCTGCTCCCGCACGGCTGCTGGCTGTTGTGGTGGTCGGGTGGCGTGGGTGCCGGTCTTGGGCGGTGGCGGTTCCGGGACGCGGCTGCCGGCCGGCCCGCGGTCGAGGTGCTGCTCCCTGTCCCGCTGCGCGCCGGACCGTCCGCGAGGGGTCAACTGGCCTTCTCCTTATGGTGGTTGGCCTGCAGTTCTGGTCGGAATCTGCGTGTGGGTGACCGGCCGGAGCGGGGAAACCTTCGTGTGGACGCCGACAGCGGGGTGGGCGTCGTGCGGTTCCGGCCCGGTTCGGGGGAGCGTCTCCGGCGTAACTCGGTGTCGCGGCCCGGGGGACCGGCCTGTTCACCCAGCACCTCGGCCACCGTTTCCCGGGCGGCGGCCAGCTTCACCAGGGCGCCTTCCGCTGCCACGAGCGCGGCCTGCACCCGGTCGGCCTCCTCCCGCAGCCGGGCCACCTCCTCGCGGAACTTCTTCTCCCGGGCCTCCAACATTCCGAGCACCGACGGCACAGCCACCTCCACGGACGAGACGAGCAGACGAACCGCCCCATCTCTCCCGCCTCCAGGCGGAGTTCACGCCCACCAACCTCGAACCACACGATCACGTTCGGAAAGCGCAAGCCTTCTCACTTCACCGCGTTGACTGCCACACGAATGGAGTTCGTCGAAGCGGGCGGTCTCGGGACAACATCTCCTGCGCAAGAAAGCTGTGAGATTACTGTGGCCACACCGACCCCTCTTTGCCGTTTCTTTCACTTTTCGAAGGTCGAATACCAGCCACGCCCGGCCGGTCGCTCGCGTGGGGCTGAGTGCAGTTCATGGCGCGTTTCCGGTACGGCGCACACGTGGGGCGAGCATGGCCGGCGGGGTGGCCGTGGGAGTCCCGAGATTGGACCGAAGCTTGGATCATTCAATTCAGCGAATCCTCAGGCCGCGGTCTGAGAGTCGCGGGAGCCGAGTCTCCGAAATGAATGGTTTGCAACTGCGGTCAATATGACGGCGGAGGTGGCCGGCTGGCGCCGACCCTGGACGGGTGCCGCCGGGCTTGACGATGGTCCCTGTCTGCGCAGTCTCCGCCCTGCCCTATTTGGTAGCACCCGTGGTATGGCTGAATCTTGCGCTTCTTCGCTGTATACGCCATTGACCAGCTGTGATGCGCGCGGTTCTGATGAGGCGGCCGTACGGGCGAGGTAAGGACTCCGTGAACGGGTGGGGTGGGGGATGGGGTTTTCTTGGCGTGCGCGCTCGGCGGTCGCCGCGCGTAGACGTGTGGTCTCGTTGGCCGCGACGGCCGCGTTGATGGCAGCTCTGCCGACGCTGGCAGTGCCGGCGACCGGAGCACACGCGGACGACACCACGGTCACCGACCAGCCGACGCCGGAGGCACGGGCGGACGCGGAGAAGGCAGCTGAGACGGGTGAGCAGGTCGAGGTCGTAGGTGAACGCACGCCCTACACCACGACGTTCGCGAATCCGGACGGGGTGACGTTCACGCTGAAGGACTCTGTCGTGCCGGTGCGGACGCGCCAGGCCGATGGTTCCTGGGCGCAGCCGGACGCGACGCTGGAGGCGAGGTCGGACGGCACGGTCGGGCCGAAGGCGTCGGTCGCCAAGATCTCCTTCTCCAACGGCGGGGACGGCGCCGACCTGGTGAAGCTGTCCCTCAACGGGCGTTCGCTGACGGTGGGTTGGCCGGGCACGTTGCCGAAGCCGACGCTGGAGGGGGACTCGGCGGTGTACGGGGATGTCCTGCCGGGCGTGGATCTGCGGATGACCGCCACGGCCGAGGGCTATCGCGAGGTGCTCGTCGTCACCTCGGCGTCGGCTGCCGCGAACCCGGAGTTGAAAGAACTCTCGTTCCCTGTGCGGGCCGACGGGCTGTCCCTGCGGGACGGCGGAGGCGGCGGCCTGTCCGCGGTCGACGACGACGGCAACGCAGTCTTCCGTGCTCCGGCCGCCCAGCAGTGGGATTCGTCCGGCGACACCACCAGCACCGCATCCGCCTCGCCCGCGGCCTCCGCCCACTCGGCGTCCCAGAGCTCGTTCACGACAACGGCGCAGGACACTGCCACTGCGGCGAGCCCTGGCGACGACGGTGAGACGACACCGGACCCGACCGAGGGCCCCAGCGACGGGGACACCTCCACTCGTCTTCCGGTCACCGCGGAGCAGAGCACGATCAAGGTGACCCCGGATGCGTCGATGCTCGCCGCCGACTCCGCTGTCTTCCCGCAGTACATCGACCCGGATGTCGGTATGACGGCCTCCGAGCGGACCCTGCTGTCCTCGGACGGGGACACCTTCTACAACTTCTCCGGCGGGGACGACGGCAAGGGCGTCGGCTACTGCGGCACCTATGTCACGGGCGGTGTCGGGTACTACTGCGGCTCCGGCTACAAGAACCGCATGTACTTCGAGTTCTCGCCAGCGAAGCTGGCGGGGAAGCACGTCCTGGACGCCACGTTCGCGATCACGGAGAAGTGGTCGATGTCCTGCACCCCCTCCTGGGTGGACCTTACCCGGACGGGCAACATCTCCTCGTCGACGAACTGGCCGGGTCCGACGGCGAACTGGGACCTGATGGTGGACCGGAATGTGTCCGCGGGACGCGGGTCCGCCTGCGATCCCAGCCAGCCCTCTGCCTCGATCGAGTTCAACGACAGCCCCACTGAGCCGAACGAGAACCTCACCTCGACCATGACGAAGTTCGCCAACGGTGACTTCTCCCGTCTGACGCTGATGCTTAAGGCGCATGACGAGACCGACCCGAACGGTTGGAAGCGGTTCGACGACAACGCGGAAATCGACGTGAAGTACGTCGGTATCCCGGCCAAGCCCACGAAGATCGGTCTGGTCGTTGGGGCCACTACCGGGACCACTGTCGCCTGCGAGACCACGCAGTCGGACCCGCTGGTGGTGTCCGAGGCGAAGCCTTTGCTTCAGTCGACGCCGCAGACCGCGGCGGGCGGTGAGTCGGGTGCGTCGCTGAAGGCCGTCTACAGTGTGGACGCGTACTCGGCGAGCAGCGGGACGTGGTCGACCGTTTTCGAGACCGCACACCCCACCAGTGGGTATGTGGGTGACAACGTTTCGCCGGGCAGCGTGCAGACGTCAACGCTGACTGAGGGGACGTTGTACCGGTACCGGTCGTGGACCCGGTCGTACTACAACAGCGGTGGCGATTATCTGGCCGGTCCGTCGAACGGGTCAACCACGGGCTGGTGTTACTTCAAGGTCGACCCGAGCCGCCCCAAGGCCCCAGGGATCGCTCTGTCGAGCCCGTACTCGGTGTGCGACACCAGCTCCTGCACTGCGGCTGGCGGACCGGGTACGGACGTGACGTTCACGTTCAGTCCCGCGTCCGGGGACGCGGCCACCAACATCGCCTACCAGTACAAGCTGTCCTCTTCGGCCGCATGGTCGTCGATCCCGGCCTCGACACCGACAGTGACCTTCACCCCACCGACCTCGGGCACCTTCAGTATCGTCGTACGAGCGGAGGACTCGCTGGGCCCAGGCGCCCAGAACTCGGTGGACTTCCTGGTCGCGGAGGGCGACGGCCCGACCGGCCAGTGGCACTTCGACGAAGCCAGCGGTGCCGCACTCGACACGTCCACCACGGTCGCGGCCGAGCAGGACAACGCGACGCTCTCCTCTTCCGGTGCCTCCCGGGACGATCGTGGCCGGAGGGGTGTGCTGACCCATGACGCCACGGGTGCGGAGCTGGCGACGCCGGTCACGGACACGGGCCTGACCGTGGACGGTTCGACAGGCTACGCGGCCACCTCCGGCCCGGTCGTGGAGTCCCGGTCGTCGTACACGGTCGAGGCATGGGCCCGGATGGCCGCCACCCCGAACCGCAACTACGTGGTGCTCTCCCAGACGGGCAGTGGCAGCACGCAACCCGGCTTCGCGATCTACTACTCCACCTCCTACAGCAAGTGGATCTTCAACTGGCACTGGACGGACTCGGCCGGCACCACACACTTCGTGCGCTCGCTCGCGGATGCGGCCTCGCCTCCGGTGAAGGTCTGGACGCATCTGGCCGGCGTGTACGACACGAAGACGGACACGATCCAGCTCTACGTCAACGGCAAGGCACAGGGCAGTCCGCAAGCAATCCCGAGCGGGGAGCCGGAGGCGGACACCGGCCCGTTGGAGTTCGGCCGTGGAAATGGCACCACCGCGGGGACGTTCGCGGATTACTTCAGCGGGCAGATCGACGAGGCCACAGTCTGGCAGCGCGCCCTGTCGCCGACAGAGCTGTCCACCGAGGCGCAGCTGAAGACCAACGACAGTTACGCGGCGGCCGAGTTGATGGCGGCCTGGGATCCGTCCGCGGCAACCGGCACCACGGTCACCGACACCACCTCCGGGTACGGAACGTCCCTGACTCTGTCGGGCGGGGCGTCACTGGACGGGACGGGAATCGTCCTGGACGGCACCGACGACGCCGCGTCCGCGCCGGGCCCGCTGGTGGACGACACCGGATCCTTCACCGTGACCACCGCCGTGCAACTGGACAGCACCGCGCTCGCGGCGAAAGCGGTGGGCTACATGGGGCAGGTCCTCGGCCAACGCAGTGCGGACGGCTCCGCCTGGGGCTTGTGGTACGAGCGGACGGGCAGCAGCGATCCCGATCCTGAGACCGGTGCCACCGCTCCCGCCGGGTTCTGGCACTTCGGCCGCCTCAACACCGACGGCAGCTTCACCGGAGTGGTTTCCGACGATGTCGCCGACCTGGGGAGCGCGGTGCGCCTGACGGGCGTGTTCGACGCCCAGTCCGGCGCGGTCAGCCTCTACGTGGGTGACGCGCAGAACGGTGACACCACCGCTTATACGGCGACTCCGGGAACGGGTGACTTCGCCGTCGGCAAGACGTACGTGAACTCTGTCTGGGGCCGCTATCTGCCCGCGACGGTCAGCGACATCAGGGTCTGGGCCGGGGCCATGGCCAGCCAGCAACAGATCGTCGAAACGGTCGGGGACTGACCTCCCCCCTCCCTGGTGAGGCGGCACCTGCTGCCGCCTCACCCGAGCAAGTCCAGCGCTTCCTTTGTTGATGACTTCTGACGTGTGAGGGGTTGTTGTCGTGAGTGCCGCCAGTGGTGCGAGACGCCGTAGACATCGAGTGCTCACGGTCGGCGTGACACTCGCGCTGGCCGTGGCCGGTCTGACTCCTGTGGCCGCCCAAGCCGCGACATCCACCAAGCAGTTGGTACCCGCCGTACCGGAGCAGCGTTCCGACACCGTGAAGACCGTCGACGGTCTCGGGGCGAAGAAGGCCCGGGCGCGGGTGGCCGCAGCTAAGGCCGCCAACAAGAAGCAGGCTCAGGACGCCCTCGCGGAACAGAAGGCGACGTGGCCCAAAGCCTCCTCCACTTCCGCGCCCTTGGCTGCGTCCGGCGTCACCCGCCTTAGGGCAGGTGGACTGCCCGTGTCCCTGAGCCGTACCGCAGGAGCGAAGTCCGCCTCGGGCACGGCCGGCGTTCAGGTGCTCAGCCGCAAGACCGCAGCCGCGGCGGGTATCAAGGGCGTGCTGCTGACCGCGAGCGCGAGCGGCGACGGCAACGCCAAAATCAGCGTCGACTACAGTGCCTTCGCCTCGGCGTACGGCGGTGACTGGGCAGGCCGCCTGCACCTCGTACAACTGCCGGCCTGTGCCCTGACCACTCCGGACAAAGCCGCCTGCCGAGTCCAGACACCCTTGGACTCGCACAACAACATCAGAGGCCAGAGTGTGTCCGCCACGGTCCCGTTGGGGCAGACACCTGTCCAACAGAGCGACACACGAGCATCCCGCTCAAGCGCCCGTACGGCCGAACTGTCCCAGGGCACGGCGGCCTCGGCCACCGTGCTCGCACTGACGGCCACCTCGGGAGAGTCGGCATCCGGATCGGGCAACTATTCAGCCTCACCCCTGTCCTCGTCGTCGAGCTGGCAGGCCGGCGGCTCCTCCGGTGCGTTCACCTGGAGCTATCCGCTGTCCACTCCGCCGGCCGCGGCGGGCCCGGCGCCCTCGCTCTCCCTGGGCTACGACTCCGGCAGCACCGACGGCAAGACGGCGTCCACCAACAACCAGTCCACCCAGGTCGGTGAGGGCTTCGACCTGAGCGAGTCGTCGTACATCGAGCGGTCGTACGCCTCCTGCGACGACGACGGTCAGACGGACAAGCACGACGAGTGCTGGAAGTACGACAACGCCTCGCTCGTCCTCAACGGCAAGTCCACCGAACTGGTCAAGAACGACGCCGACGGAGCCTGGCACCTCAAGGACGACGACGCCTCCACCGTCACCCACTCCACCGGCGCCGACAACGACGACGACGGCGTGACCGGGAACGACGGCAAGGGCGAGTACTGGACCGTCACCACCGGCGACGGCACCCAGTACGTCTTCGGGCTCAACAAGCTCCCCGGCGCCGACGCTCAGCGCACCAACTCGGTGTGGACCGCGCCGGTCTTCGGCGACGACTCCGGCGAGCCCGGCTACGACCAGGGATCCAGCTTCGCCGACCGCTCCCTCACCCAGGCGTGGCGCTGGAACCTCGACTATGTCGTCGATCTGCACGGCAACGCCATGTCGTACTGGTACACGGCCGAGACGAACTACTACCCCAAGAACGGGGCCTCGACCGCCAACACCAAGTACACCCGCGGCGGACACCTGGACAAGATCCTCTACGGGCAGCGTGCGAGCACCCTGTTCACCGGGACCGCCTCGGACGAGGTGACGTTCTCCTACGACGAGCGGTGCACCGCCTCGGACTGCTCCTCGCTGACCGACTCGACCTCGGACAACTGGCCGGACGTGCCGTTCGACGCCATCTGTGCGAGCGGTGCCGACGACTGCAACAGCGACAGCCCGTCGTTCTTCAGCCGCAAACGACTGACCGGCATCGACACCCTCGCCTATTCGGCAGCCACCTCGGCGTACACGGCTGTGGACTCCTGGGCGCTGACGCAGAAGTTCCTGGACGGCCAGGACATCGGCGACACCTCCGACGAGACCCTGGTGCTTTCCTCGATCCAGCACACCGGCCAGAACGGGACCGACATCACGCTGGACCCGGTCACCTTCACCTACCAACTACGGCCCAACCGGGTGGACTCCACCTCCGACGACATCCTGAAACTCAGCATGCCGCGCATCGCCACCGTCACCTCCGAGACCGGCGCCATCACCACCGTGACCCTGTCCGACCCGGAGTGCGTACGCGGCTCGAACATGCCCTCGTCCGAGGACAACGACACTCTGAGCTGCTATCCCCAGTACTGGCACATCAACGGCGCCACCGAATCCTTGCTCGACTGGTTCCACAAATACCGGGTCACCGCCGTCCTCAGCACCGACCCGACCGGTCTCGGCGAGGGCGTCGAGAACTCCTACAGCTACGCCGACCCGGCCTGGCACTACAACTTCGACCCGCTGGTCCCGGCCGACGAGCGGACCTGGTCGCAGTGGCGGGGCTACGGCAAGGTCACCACGACCACCGGCGCGGCCGGCTCCACCCAGTCGAAGACCGTCAGTCTCTACATGCAGGGTATGGACGGCGACAAGCAGTCCGACGGCACCACCGCCTCCGCCACCCGCACCGGCCTCGACGTCTCAGGTCTGGACGTCTCCGACCTCACCGACAGCGACCAGTACGCCGGATCCCTGCGTGAGCAGGTCACCTACAACGGCGCTATCCCGGTCACGGTGACGGTCAACTCCCCCTGGTCCAAGCAGACGGCCAGCCAGCAGAAGTCCTACGCCAGCATCAAGGCGTACTACGTCCGCACCGGTCAGAGCTCCACCTCCACCTACCTCACCGCGTCCGCGACCTGGCGTACCCGCACCACCAGCACCACCTACGACGACTACGGCATGCCCACCCAGGTCAACGACACCGGCCAGACCGGCGTCAGCGGCGACAACACCTGCACCCGCACCTGGTACGCCCGCAACACCGGCATCGGCCTGACCAGCCTCGTCTCGCGTACCCGAGTCGTGGGCCAGGACTGCTCCGTCACCGAGGCCGGCCTGAACCTGCCGACCGCCTCCACCTCGCGCGGGGACGTCCTCTCCGACTCGGCGACGTCGTACGACAACGCCTCCGCCACCGCCTGGTCCGCCACCCAGACCCCCACTCTCGGTGAGGCAACGTGGACCGGACGGGCCGTCGCCTACCCGGCCGCGGTCACCAACGGCGAGCGCTTTCCGGGCACTTGGCAGACTGTCGCGAAGACCACTTATGACGACAGCGGAGGCACGGCCGGCCTGGGCCGTCGACTGACCGTCACCGACACGGCCGGTAACACCACCGCGACCGCCTACACGCCCACCGATTCGGGCCCGCTGACGAAGACCAAGGTCACCAACGCCAAGGCGCAGGCCACCTACACCTACACCGATTACGCCTCGGGTCTGCCCACCAAGGTCTACGACGTCAACAACAAGATCACCGAGACCAGTTACGACGCCCTGGGCCGCGAGACGGCCACGTGGCTGACCAACCGCTCCCACTCCGCGAACCAGACCCCGAACTACACCTACGCCTACAGCGTCACCAACGACGCCCCCTCCTGGACGTCGACCTCGACCCTGAAGGCCGACGGAACCACCTACAACACCGCGTACACGATCTACGACTCCCTCCTGCGCCCCCTGCAGACACAGTCCCCCACCCCCGACGGCGGACGACTGCTCACCGACACCCGCTACGACAGCAGGGGCCTGGCCTACGAGACCTACGCGGACGTCTTCGACTCCGCCAACCTCCCCAGCGGCACCTACGCGCGAGCCGAATACGGAGGCGCGCCCAAGCAGACCGAGACCGTCTTCGACGGCGTCGGCCGGGCCACCAGCAGCAGCCTGTACGCGTACGGCGTCAAGAAGTGGACCACCAGCACCAGTTACACCGGTGACTCCACCGCGACGACAGCACTGAACGGCGGCTCGGCGACCCGCACGATCACCGACATCTTCGGCAACACCGTCGAGAAGCGGGCCTATGCGGGCACCGACCCCGCCGACGCCGCCTACGGCGCCGGAGCGGGAGCCGCCTACACGTCCACCAAGTACACGTACACCCTGGACAACAAGCCTCTGACGGTCACCGGGCCGGACAACGCCCAGTGGTCCTATGTGTACGACCTGTTCGGCCGGCAGACCTCGGCCTCCGATCCGGACCTGGGCACCACGTCCACGAGCTACACGGCCCTGGACCAGACGGACACCACCACCGACAACCGCGGCACGCAACTGCTGTACGGCTACGACGTGCTGGGCCGCAAGACCGACCAGTGGCAGACGGCGAAGACCGACGCGAACAAGCTGGCCCACTGGGACTACGACACTCTCGCCAAGGGCCAGTTGGACGACGCGATCAGCTACGTCGGCGGCACCACCGGCAATGCCTACACCCGCAAGGTCACCGCCTACGACAGCCTCTACCACGCCACCGGCAGCCAGCTGACCCTGCCCTCCAGCGACCCACTCGTCGCCGACGGTGCGGTTGCTTCGGCGACCCTGGCCACCACCTCGTACTACAACATCGACGGCACCCAGCAGTACTACAGCGAACCCGCGGCCGGCGGCCTCAGCAGCGAGACCGTGGACTACGAGTACAACGGCCTCGGAATGGTCACCGACGTCGGGGGCGCCACCGGCTATCTGCTGGCCGCCGACTACAACGCGCTCGGCCAAGTCAACCAGTACACCCTGGGCACGTCCGAGGCGCTGACGGCCAAGAAGGCGTACATCACCAACACCTATGAGGAAGGCACCGACCGGCTCACCCGCAGCCTCACCACCGACGCCACCCGCAGCGTCCAGGACCTGAACTTCACCCACGACGACGCCGGCAACGTCACCTCCACCTTCGACACCGCCAATCTCTCCGGCACCGGCGCGACCGACTACCAGTGCTTCACCTACGACGGCTACCAGCGCCTCACCGACGCCTGGACCCCGTCCACCGCCTCCTGCGCCACCAGCGGCCGCACCACGACCAACCTGGGCGGAGCCTCCCCCTACTGGACCTCCTACGGCTACACCAGCAGCGGACTGCGCACCACGGAGACCGCGCACACGGGCACGGGAGACTCCTCCCGCACCTACTGCTACAGCACCACCACCCCTCACCAGCTCACCGCGACCACCACCGCCACCTCCTGCACCGGTGTGAGCGCCACCTACGGCTACGACAAGTCCGGTGACACGACCACCCGTCCCAATGGCACCGACACCCAGACGCTGACCTGGAACGCCACCGGTGGCCTCGACACGGTCACCGAGAAGTCCAGCACCGGCACCACCAAGAGCACGACCAGCCACGTCTACGACGCCGACGGCAACCTCCTCATCCGCCGCAACACCAGCGGCGAGACCGTCCTCTACCTCGGTGCCACCGAGGTCCACCTGGACACCTCGACCTCGACGGCCAAGTACTGGGCCCAGCGCTACTACGGCACCGGAAGCGCCACCATCGCCCTGCGCACCAACAAGAGCGGCACCCAGACCCTCTCCTACCTCTCCGGAGACCCGCACGGCACGTCCACGGTCAGCCTCGACGCCACCACCCAGGCCGTCACCAAGCGCTACCTGACCCCGTTCGGGGCCGCACGCACCGGCGGCACCGGCGTCTGGGCCGACGACAAGACCTTCCTCGGCAAGACCACCGATCCCACGACCAGCCTCACCTACGTCGGCGCCCGCGAATACGACTCCGCCATCGGCCGATTCCTCAGCGTCGACCCCGTCCTCGACACCGGCGACGCCCAGTCCCTCAACGGCTACACCTACGCCGACAACAGCCCCGTCACCGGCAGCGACCCCTCGGGGCTGATGAATGTGCCGGATCCCGGCGGCAGTGGCGGATCAAGCGACGGAGGGAACAAGCAGTGCCCGCCCTTCTGCAGCGCTGACGGCCAGCCGCATGGCCCCAGTACTTCCACCGGGGGCAGCAACAGGAATTCCGACGGCAGCCCCGGAGGCGGCACCGTCTCCTCGAACAGCCAGGGGAACGTCAACGGAGGCGGCGGTGGCGTCTCGGGCTGGGTCAGTGATGTCGGCAAAACCATCGTAGGCCAGGCCAAATCGACCGTCGTCACCATCTTCCAAGCCCCCGTTCAGCAGTTCCTCGCCGACAAGAACTGCTTGTTGGACGGCGACGGCTGCACAGACCTGCTCACCCAGCTGCTCATGGGCTCCAATCCGGCCCTCGCCGGCGCGGCAGCGATGACATCGCGCGGCGAGGAAATATACGGCGACTACGCGAACGGCAAGAGCGCCGAAGGCACCGGAAAGCTGCTCTTCGACATAGCCCTCCTCCTGGGAACGCGAGGCGCCGGCGCCGAGGCCGAGGGTGAAGTCGGCGTAAGCAAAGTCATTGAGTGCAGTTTCACCCCCTCCACCCCGGTCCTGATGGCCGACGGCAAGACCAAGCCCATCGGCGACATCAAGACCGGCGACAAGGTCGAGGCCGCCAACCTCACCAACGGCAAGCACCAGGGCCTCCGTACAGTCACGGCCACTCACGTCAACGACGACTACGACCTCGTCGACCTCAAGATCCAGCTGGCCGACGGAAAGACGGAAACCCTTCACACCACGTCCAAGCACCCCTTCTGGGACGACACCCTCCACACCTGGGTCCCCGCAGGCCAACTCCTCGCAGGCCACGCCCTCAACACCGCCGACGACCGCCACGTCCACGTCACCGCCGTCACCCCACGACCCGGCGACCGCGACATGTACAACCTCACGGTCGAGGAACTGCATACGTACTATGTACTCGCTGGACAGACGCCGATACTCGTTCACAACTGCAAAACAGGAGGATTGAGTCTCTCGGGTGCGCGGCACGTCAGCGGACGCTTTCCCAGGACTGCTAACCCCGGGGAGACGCTTTACCGTCAGAAAGAGGACGGGACGGTTACTGCGTATGCGCGTTATGATGAGGAAGGAGAAATTTCCCAGCGCGCGGACCTCGATCCTGACTCGGCACCGCATGCCGGAATACCGGCTCCACACATTCTCGATATGGCCAGGCATGTCAATCCAAAAACAGGCCAGGTTTTTCGCAACTGGGAGAAGATGCCGCGGCCTCTACGCCCCGAGGAAGAACTATGCGGCTGCCGGTAGACCGAGCTAAATATGGATGGCTGACATGGAAGTCGTTCATAAATAATTGAATACTGGTAGAAATGCATCACCTCAGGCGCTCGCAGTAACATGACGGGCGCCTGAGGTCTCTGAATTTGTGAACCTCTGTGGGTTTGCCGCCATATCCCTGGGTGGCTCGAATGGCTGACCCCTACGCAAGTGACGTGAGGAGCTATCTATGAATGACCCGATGGACTACCCCGGAATCAAGTCCTGGGTGGAGGAATGGGGAGGGGGGGTTGATTACCTAGATTATGTGAAAGGTCATGGCGATCTAGGAATGATGGTGGCATTCTCCCGGATCTTCTGGCCGCGTTTTATCGAAGTGGAGGGGTGTGTGCTGTGGGATCGTGCTTACGAAGAATCGAATTTTAAGGCATGGCGCGAGAGTCTCTCCGGTGACATTCGAAAAATTGAGGCGACACTGAATCGGCTGCGAGTCTGGCAGATTGTCGATTCGGATGATGTCGAAGAGGACTGGCGGGCGCAGGATTTCTTTGCCGCATGTGTTGCAAAAACGTGGGGTGCTGCGTTGTCTGCCGAATTTCCTCACCGGAATTTCGATGTTCGGGTTATTGGTTCCGAAGATGGCCCCATTGTTACCTTCTCATCCGGATCCATGTAGTTCATGGTTTTGCCTATAGAAATGGAATCTGGTCGGGGCCGCCCGGCTTCCAGTGCCTGGCGCTGACCAGATAGGCGCTCACTGGACCGTCAGGCTCTCGGGTCCAGTCGGATTGAACGCCAGTCGGTGAAAGGCCCGCGCCGGCATCAGCGCCACCATGAAGTCGACGTAGTCCTCCAGCTCATCCAAGATGGCCGGGGCCAGCAGGCAAACCACGATGCGCTGACCGTCCCCGCTGTCGCGCACCGCTCCAGCTTCAATCACCTTGCTCCCCCAGCGCTCCCACATCGGGTGCGCCTCCATCCGCTGCACGTTGTCGTACGGCATGGGGAAGTCGTTCCACTCGCCGAGCCTTTCCGCCGTCAGCGATCCGGTGTGCAGTGCGTGAGCCAGCCTCGCGGACTCCACCGCTGCGATCTGGACCCGCCGAACCATCGGAACAAGGCGGCATGCCCGGATCAGCAGGCTTTCCGGCACGGATCGGACCAGGTCGCACTCTTTATCGAACGTCGGAACGCCGAGCAGGTGCTGCCGGGCATCGGCTCTGAGTCCCGCCTCCATACCAGGCGGCAGGAGACCGACCGGGACACCGATTGCTCGGGACAAGTTCTCCTTGACGCGCTCCACCACGATGTCGATGGCAACCTCCAGGTCGCCCTCGTCGATCTCCTCATCCGTGTCCCGATTGAAGAGTGTCATTAGTTCGGCTAGCTGGAGCGCTGATCCCTCCTTGACCGGGCCCGTTGCGATGTCCTTCAAACTCCAAGTATGGCCCTGGCGCTTGGCCTTCCGGTCGGCAGCGCCCTGGCGGGCGAGCGCGGCTTCCCGCGGCGAGGCGGCTTGGACGTCCATACCCACTCGCCGGCGCAGCGCAGTCAGGTTCTCGATGACCGCTTCGCGTAGGAGGGCGGCGTCCGGTTCGGACAGCGTGGCGATCAAAGAGATCGGGCCCATCGTCAAGGTGCCCTGCGTTGCATGATCTGCCAGCAGTTTCGCCCGCTCGACGATCTCGTCGCTGAGCTCCGACTTGCTACCTCCGCCTCCGGCGTACGCCCTGGGAAGTCTCGGTAGGAAGCTCCGCTTCTGCCACCGCTCGATCTGTGCCTGAGACGCTCCCGACAACTCCATCAGCTCGCGCATCGCTGTGCTCGTGGTCCTCGCCATGCGGCTCAGCGTAGAACCTCGCGAAGTTCCGGGATCGCTCCGCCCATAGCCCTGTTGGTGACATGGCGCCGTGCCACTCGGCACAGACGAACCGCCGGTTAGGGCGGACAGCGAGGAGAACGTCGTGACCATTCAGATCGCGCCTCTGGCAGCCCTGCTCATTGTCGTGGGCTACGCCGTTGGCATCGGGGTCTTCAAGTACACCGCGCGGACGCACGGAGCCGCTGGCCGTGGCGACATGGTGGCATCGATCCTCACGGGGGCTGCCGTCGCGACACTCCTCGCTCTCCTGCTGGCCCCCGGCTTCGGGCAGTCGTCGGCGCCCTCCATGCCGACGCCGGGCGCGTCTGCTCGGTAGGCAAACATCAGCTGGACCTTTGCCCGGCATGTACGACTCCAAGGGACCCCGCCGGCTGCTGTTCGCGTTCTTCGCCGCGATAGCGGATGTTCTCCCGTTGCTGTCACCGCCCAAGCCAGGAGGAATTGCCACGCTCGTGAGACGGAGCGGCCAGGGCATCGACCTGAGACAACGGAAGGCTCGCTGGTCAGGGAACACAGCCTCTGCCACGAGCGGCGAGACCCTACATCAGGCTATGAGCCGCGGCGCGCCATGGCATCTGATCGGGGCCGCTTCATCACGTACTGGCCCTCGACCCTCTGCTGTGTAGGTAGGGCGCCGCGATCAGGGCCGGCGGCCCGCCTCGCGGTTGCGGGCGGGACGGCTTCCGCGATCTGAATGTCCGAGTCCGACACCCGCACCGGACGCCAACCGAACACGTGTTTCGAGCGGGTGTGCTAGTCCTGGGGTGTGGTGGGTATGTAAGGAGGTGCAGGCCGGGCAGGGGGTGCGCGAGCGACGGGAGGTGTGAGGCGATGGATTTACTCATCTGCACACCGCCTCCGGGCATTCCGTCCGCTACGGTGCGTCGCACGGCCGGGACCTGGTGTCCCGGGCCGCAGGGCGCGGCATGAGCGCGCTCGCGCTCACCGATCGCGACTGTGTCACCGGGACGGTCCGTTTCGTGAAGGCCTGCGCCGCCCACGGCGTACGTCCGACACCGAGCGCGGTCGTTGCCCTCACCCACCTGGAGAACGCCGGCCGCCCGGCAGCAACCACCACCACCGGGTTCGACGAGCCGCCGGAGCCACTGCCGCGACGAGACCGGCGGGCCTGTCGATCTGGCCGAACACCTTCTCCAGCTTGGTGATGAGCTCGGTGGCAAAGTCCTGTTGCGTAGTTCGTGACCCGCGAACCAGTTCGAGACGACCATCTTCTTCGCGTCGACGTCGTCCCCGGCCGTGTACCTGAAATGCCGGGCCGGTGGTCACGTATCCACCGGCCCCGGCACAGGAGATCTACGGGACGCCCTTCAACACCCGCGAGAATGGGACGTAGACGAACAGGTGGGCACGGCGCCTCCGGCAGGTGGATCAGTCGACCCTGATGGAGCGGACGCCAGGCCGACCGTGACCAGGAACATCGCGATGGCCACGGCCGAGCCGATCGCTGTGCCCAGGTCCCCGGTGGGCGGGGCCGCGGTGCTGTTCTTCTTCGTGTAGAGGAACACTGAGACCCCGACGACCGTCGACACCATGACGATGAGCAGCAGACCGGTGGTGATGGGGAACACGGTCATCGGGAGGCCGGCATCTCCATCGGAGTGACGGTCGCGCCGGTATCGAGTGCCTCGCTGGACCCAGCGGGGGCGTTCGTGTTCGTTTCCGCAGGTAGGAGCGATTGTCCGACCTGTGCTGTAGCTTCAAGAATGCCAGTCAAGGGTTTCTCCTACTGCCCGTACACGAGGGGTGGGGGGACCCGGGACGCGCCGAGAGCCCTGGGATGCGGCAGCCGCCAAGCAAAGTCCGCATTTTCAGGGCTCTTTCGGCACGCTCAGCGTCCTGACACCCATGACGCTACCCGCAGGGTCTGACAATGCGGTGTCCGTGCCCGGCACGACACCGGCGAAAAGCCAGGTGCCGTTCTCCACCGCCTCGCTGATCACGTCGGCGTCACCGTGAGTGACTGATATATCGGGCCGTCGTCGACTGCACCGGAGCCGCCGCTCGCGGCGCAGGTCACCCCCTACCTTTGAGCGACAGCGCGCAGACACGGGACCTCTACGGGGGTACTGATGCCTGAGACATCGGCAAAGGAGTCCTTGAACTGGACGATCGGGTCCTGGTCCGCGGTCCCGGAACTCGTGCTCGGTGGCGATACCCCGTCCCGGCCCTGCGATCCGACAAGGACAGGGTCCGGATCAGCACGGCGAACGTGTGCCGCAGGTCGTCTACGAAGAGTCGGTCGCCGAAGGCACGGATTCGGGCAGGCCGAACGGGTATACCGCCCAGGCCTGTTCGAGGATCGGATTCAACGGCACGGTGGCGTGCCCGGCGAGGTCGGCCCGCACCCACCAGCCGCCGGCGGAGCCGGCCCGCGCGCCGTCGATGAGGATCGTGGCCAGGCCCGTGTCCGTGACGGTGACGGCATCCTCCAGTTCCCCGATCGCCGTGACGGGCGTGGGCACGGTGGACTCGGGCAGCACCGACCGGAACTCCGGGGCGTGGACCAGGTAGTAGGTGTCCATGGTGACGACCATCCCGAGGACCGGGCGGTCGTTGGGTATGTGCATGAACTCGGACCTGCGCTCCTCGATGAGCGCGGCGCTCCGGTCGATCTGCTCCACCGCTTTGCCGAGCTTCTTGTTGAGGTCCGTGGCGAAGTCCTTTGGCCCTAGCCGCAGTTGCGCGGTGGGCAGTCCCGACTTCACCTCGACGAGCAGGACGAGGACGGGTGCACCGGCTGCGACGGCAGCCGCGGGCCCGGAGGCCACGACTGGGATGCCCGGATGCGGACCATCACCGAGGCGCAGCCCGACATCGGTAAATGGTTCGACCGGGACGTGTGGACCCGCGCGGTCAACGACACCGGCTACACCGTCACCCGCCGCTGACGCGGGTGCAGCTGCCCGCAGTTCGGTGTTCCGGTAAGAACTCTGTCACCGATCCTGCTGGCTTATTCCGTGCTTAGACGTCATCTCATTTGGTTGGGTAAGCTGCCAGTCGTGGCGAGGATCGTTGAGCGGCTGGTGCCGGATGAGTTGTGGGAGCTGTTCCAGCGGGTGGTGCCGGAGGCGCCGTCGCGGCCTCAGGGTGGGGGTCGGCGTCGGCACGGTGACCGTGAAGTGCTGGCCGCGATCGTCTTCGTGGCGACCTCGGGCTGCACGTGGCAGCAGGTGCCGACCGCGTCGTTCGGGCCGTCCGGAGCGACGGCTCACCGGCGTTTCACCGAGTGGTCGAAGGCTCGAGTGTGGGCCAAACTCCACCGTCTGGTGCTTGACGAACTCGGATCCCGTGGCGAGTTGGACTGGTCGCGGTGCGCGATCGACTCGGTGAACATGCGGGCCCAGAAAAGGGGGAGCTGACAGGTCCGAATCCTGTAGACCGGGGTAAGTACGGGTCAAAGATCCACTTGATCACGGAGCGCACCGGGCTACCCCTGTCCATCGGCATCTCGGGCGCCAACACGCACGACAGCCAGGCGCTGATCCCCTTGGTGCAGGGCATACCGCCGATCCGATCCCGCCGGGGACCCCGGCGGCGCAGGCCCCGCAAACTCCACGCGGACAAGGGCTATGACTACAACCACCTGCGGCGATGGTTATCCAGCCGAGGGATCCGGCACCGCATCGCCCGCAGAGGCATTGACTCCTCGACCCGTCTGGGCCGCCACCGTTGGACCATAGAACGCACGATGTCCTGGCTCGCTGGATGCCGCCGATTGCACCGCCGCTACGAGCGCAAGGCCGAGCACTTCCTGGCCTTCACCAGCATCGCCTGCACCCTCATCTGCTACCGCAGACTCGCCAAATGAGATGACTTCTAAGCCATCAGGTGTTGCGAGGACTGCGAGAATCCGCCAGTAGTCGGCTGGGGCTTCGTCGTGTCAGCGTTCGCTGCCCGGCGCTGGGGTGGAGGTGACCCGACGGGATGTGCAGTGCCGGGCGGCGGACCTCAACATCACAAGACGGCCACACGACCCCGCATCGCCCCACACGGGGCGCGATGATGCACCCTCAGCATCAGCACGCCCGGGGGGACCATGAACGCCCGCACAGCCGCCTGCGCGGCTCTGCTCATCGCGGCCGCCACCGCCTGCAGCAGCAACACCAGCAGCGACGACAGCAAGGCGCCCACGACTGCCGCCAAGCCCTCCAGCACGGCCACCACGACGGCGGTCGCCAAGCTCAAGGCCCTCGCCATCGGCGGTGGCCGCCACTGGTCGGACACCGACCTCGACGGCAGCCACATCAGCGCCACCACCAGCGTCATCAGCTATACCCAGCCGGCCAAGGTCGACCTCTCCGACGCGCTCGCCGACTTCCCCAATCCGACCTGGGCCATCCTCGAAGTCAAGGTTTGCGCCGACGCCACCAGCACCAACGTCATGGTCGCCCAGAGCCCGTGGGCCCTGGGCTACCCCGATGACACCCGGATCCAGGCACCCGGCGTCAGCGGCGCCGGCATCCCCAAGCCGGAGTACCCCGTCGAGAGCACCGCCGTACAGCCTGGCACCTGCCTGCGCGGAAAGATTACGTTCAGCATGGCGAAGGGCACCCGTCCCGACCGGATCATCTACGGCCCTGGCGGCCGCGACCCCGTCACCTGGACCGTGCCCAAGGCGTAGCCGAGGAGGCGCCCGTGGCCGGCAACCCACGCAACGGGCGCCTATACCGCCGGCTGTGTGCCTGGCTCCGAGCCCAGCGCTTCCCGTGCGCACGGTGCGGCCACAACATCGGATACGAGCTGCATGCCAAGCAGCCGCTGTCGTTCACCGTCGACCACGTCGTGCCGCTGTCCAAGGGCGGCGCACGCCTCGACCCCGACAACGCCGCGCCTATCCACGGCGCCCTCCCCGCGGCTCCACGTGCGGGGACAGGCTGGCGGACGCACGCTGAAGTCATGAACAGCCCGATCCCGCCAGGCCCTCCGGACGGGCCACTGCAACCCCCGGACCGCGGCGACAGGACTCAGTCGGAGCCATGTCCAGCGCGCCCCCGCTGGAAGGTCCTCACCCATGCGGGCGCGGCTCTCGTCGGTCTCTTCGTCGGTGTGCTGATCGGCGTCACGAGCAACTCCAGCAGCGACAAGGCAGCACCTTCAGCGACGGTCACCGCGACCGTGACCGCCACGCGCGCGGCCACCGACAGCACCCCGTCGGCAGCCGGCAAGGTTTCCTCGGGTGGGTTCCCTGGCGATGGCACGTACGTCGTCGGTAACGACATCAAGCCGGGCACCTACCGCAGCGGGGGCCCGCAGGGCGGCCTCGTCACCAGTTGCTACTGGGCCAGGCTCTCCAGCACCTCCGGCGAGGTGAAGGACATCATCGCCAACAACGCCACCAGCGGCCAGACGACCGTCACGATCGCCGCCACCGACAAGGCGTTCAACACCACCGGCTGCAAAGCCTGGAAAGAGATTAGCTAGCGGGAAGCCGTACGACCAGTCTGGCGCGCCCGGCCGCTGAGCCATCTGCCCGGGTAACCCCTGGGGTCTGGTGCACGATCGGGTGACATCTGAAATGGCTTGCCCTGTGGGGTGGGTGGGAAGGATGTCGCTGTGCCCAAGCCTTATCCGCAAGAGTTCCGCGAGGACGTCGTACGGATTGCGAGGAACCGCGGTCCGGGCGTGACGGTCGAGCAGGTGGCCGCCGACTTCGGAGTGCACGCGATGACGCTGTGGAAGTGGATGCGTCGCGCGGACATCGATGACGGGACCAAGTCCGGAACGACCGGCCAGGACAACGCGGAACTGCGGGAAGCGCGTCGGCGGATCAAGTTGCTGGAGCAGGAGAACGAGGTCCTGCGCCGGGCCGCGGCCTACCTGTCGCAGGCTCATCTGCCGGGAAAAGGGTCTACCCGCTCGTGAAAGAGCTGGCCACGGGCGGAATTCCCGTCACGGTCACGTGCAGGGTCCTGAAACTCGCCCGCCAGCCCTACTACCGCTGGCTCGAACGTCCCGTGACCGGTGCCGAGTTCGAGCAAGCCACACGCGCGAACGCGTTGTTCGACGCTCACCGCGAGGATCCGGAATTCGGCTACCGGTTCCTGGCCGACGAAGCCCGCAGCGCGGGATCCGGCATGGCCGACCGGACCGCGTGGCGGATCTGCCGGGACAACAACTGGTGGAGCGTGTTCGGCAAGAAGCGCGGCAGTACCGAGAAAGCCGGCCCACCGGTGCACGACGACCTCGTCCGCCGTGACTTCACCGCGACCGGCCCGAACCGGTTGTGGCTCGCCGACATCACCGAACACGTCACCGGCGAAGGCAAGTTGTATCTCTGTGCGGTCAAGGACGTCTTCAGCAGGAGGATCGTCGGCTACTCGATCGACACGCGGATGAAGTCCCGCCTGGCCGTCACAGCCCTCAACAACGCTGTTGCCCGGCGTGGACACGTCGACGGGTGCATTCTGCACAGTGATCGCGGATCGCAGTTCCGCTCACGGAAGTTCGTCCGGGCCCTCGACCACCACCGGATGGCCGGCTCGATAGGGAGGGTCGGCGCGGCAGGCGACAACGCGGCCATGGAGTCCTTCTTCAGCCTGCTGCAGAAGCAACGTCCTCGACCGCCGATCGTGGGCCACCCGCGAGGAACTGCGCATCGCGATCGTGACCTGGATCGAGAGGACCTACCACCGGCGCCGCAGACAAGCCGCACTCGGCCGGCTGACCCCCGTCGAATTCGAGACCGTCATGACCACACCGGCCCTTCAGGCCGCGTGACCGAACCTGTCACCCAAACCTGCAGCAGACCCGGCTGTGATCAGCGGCTTCTGTGATCGTCTCCCATAACCCGGTTCTGGTCGTCTGCTCAAGCTCAGGCTGCTGCCTTCTGCTGCAGGTAGTACGGAGCGAGGTCGCGCCGTTCGGCGGGACGGGTTTTGCTGTGGGTGAGACGCCGGGTCATTGGCGTGATGGCCGCCCACGTGATCAACGATTCGCTCATCTCGGGGAGCTGTTCGTGGTCGCGGAAGTGCCGGCGGGCTCGCATGATCCACGACTGGGAACGCCCGGCCACCCAGCGGCGCGGGAGGGCGACGAAGGCCTTCGCGTCCGGGTGGACGCCGGACCGTTTTGATGGTGATGTCGAGGTAGGTCTTGGCCCAGGTCACAAGCTTCACGGCGTAGGCGGAGTCGGCCCGGACGATGGCGATCTCGGGGTGGATGCGTGCGAGGCGGAACAGCAGTTCCTTGGCCGCGCCGCGGTCGGTCACGTTGGCCGCTGTCACCATCACCAGCAGCACCAGACCACTAGTTGGTGTGGTGTGGCTTGGGGTTGTTGTTTCTGTTGTTGTTGTCAGGCTGCTTTGTCATTTTTTGTTCTGGTGTTCTGTGTTTCCTTGGTTTTGTTTTTCTCCGTTGTTTCTTCGTCCTCTTTGTTGTTTCTGTCCCTGCTGCTGTGGCTGTCTCCTTCGTTCCCGTTGGTGTTCCTGTTGGTGTTCTCGTTGTTGTTCCCGGTGGTGTCTCCTTCGTCCTCGTTGTTGTCCCCGCTTTCGCTGCTCTCGTTCTCGTTGTTGTTGTTGTTTGTGGTGGTGGGGGGCCAGGGGTGGGGGGTGAGGTTGAGGGTGGTGAGGGTGGCGGGGTGGGTGATGGTGGGGAGGGTGTGTTGGAGGAGGGTGGTGATGGTGGTGGGGAGGTTTTGGTAGTTGGTGGTGGCTTGGGACATGGCTTGGATGCCGGCGAAGGCGCCGACGAGGATGTGGGCGGTTTCTTGGGGGTTGACGTGGGGGAGGAGTTCGCCTTGTTGTTGGGCTTGGGTGAGGAGGTTGGTGACGATGGTGGTCCAGTGGTGGAAGGGGGCGGTGCGGTCGAGTCCGTCGGCGCGTTGGTCGAGGGTGAGGCGGACGCCGGCGCGGACGAGGGGGTCTGTTTGGAGGCGGTGGGCGTGGAGCATGGTGGTGTTGATGAGTTCTTGGGTTTTGCAGGGGTGTGGGGGGACGGTGAGGTTTTGGTCTTGTCCGGCGAGGACGCCTTGGGCGAGTTGTTCTTTTGATTTGAAGTGGAAGTAGAGGGCGCCTTTGGTGACGTTGGCGGTGGTGAGGATTTCGCTGATGGTGGCGGCTTGGTAGCCGCGTTCTTCGAAGACGGTGGCTGCGGCCATGAGGATGGTGTGGCGGGTGCGGATGGCGCGGTCTTGTTTGGGTGCTGGCATGGTGTGGCTTCTTTCGTTGCGGGTGGGGTGCCCGCTGGTTTAAAAATACCGTCCAGTTCGTATAGTCTACGGGGTTCGGTGTGGGGGGTGGGGGGTTGTGTGGTGATCGGTTGGCGGGGTGGTCGGGGTGGGGGTGGGGGTGGGGTGTTGGTTTCCTGTGGGTGAACCCACATTTTTTGTGGCGATTTGTCAGTGTGTGTATGTGTTTGTTCTGTGTGGGGTCGGTTCCTTGTTGTAGGGGGTGGCGTTTGCGGGTGGGTGGCGGGTTCGGTCGGGCCGGTGGTGGGGGTGGGGTCCTCGGCGGGGGCTGTGGTGCCGGGTGGTGTGATGCCGGTTTGTTTCTGTGGTCCGGTCGGTGGCCCGTCGGGTGTGGGTGCCGGCTGTGGGTCCGGGGTGGTCTCGCTGCTGGTGCGGGGGTGTTCGTGGTGGGTTGTCGGGTTCGTGGTCCGGGTTCCGGTGGACGGCCGGGGGCTGTGTCGGCTCCAGGTCCGGCGGGCCGGCCGGCGGAGCGGGGTGGGGTGAGAAGGCCCTGCTCGGGGGCTGGGTTCTGGCGGTCGGTGGGTTTTCCCGGCCGGTGTCACCGCGGGCAGGTGGTGTTCCCGGTGGCCGGTTCGTCGTTCGGCGGTCTGTTGCCCGTGCTGTTCGGGTGGTGAGGCGGCGGCGCGGGCGGGTGTCCTGGGTGGTGTCGTGATGTGTGCCGGTGTGTCCGGGCGGCGGACTGTCTGGTGCCGGGGGTGCCGGGGGTGCCGGGGGTGCCGGGGGTGCCGGGGGTGCCGGGGTGTGTCGTGCCGGTCGGGGGGGCCGGGGTTTCTCGTGTGTTCGCGGCGTGGTGTCGCGGTGGGGGGTGTGGGCCGGCGCGGGTGCCGGGTCCGGGTGGTGTCGGGGTGTGTTGCCTGTTGCCCGGGCTGGTGTCGCCGGGAGTGGTGGCCTGTGTGTGGGGGCGGGTCTTTCTTGTCCGGGGCGGCGGGGCCGGGGCGGTGGGGGCGTGGGTCCGGTGTGCGTGCGGGGTGTGGGGGTGGGCCGGCCGGGGCTGGGGTGCCGCTGTGGTTGGTGGTTGGGGGGTTAGGGGGTGGTGGCGGTGATGGTGGAGTGGAAGACGGGGCGGTTGTTCTGGTGGCAGGTGATGTGGATGGTGTGGTGGGTGTCGGGGTGGGTGGGGTGGGGGGTGGGGGTGGTGTGGGTCTGGAGGTGGCAGGGGGTGTCGAGTTCGGCGTAGTTGGTGAAGGTGGTGGTGAGGGTGAGGGGGAGGGTGGGGTGGCCGAGGTGGGCGGTGGTGGCCTGGCGGGCGGCTTCGAGGAGGACCATGCCGGGGACGTGGTCGACGGGGTGGTCGAAGAGGACGGGGTGGCGGGTGTCGGCGCGTAGTTGCCAGGTGTGGGGGTGGGGGGTGGGGGTGAGGACGACGTCGGTGGGGGAGGTGCGGCCGACGGTCTGGGGTGCGGTGGGGGCGGTGAGGGGGAGGGGGGTGGTGTGGGTGCGGGTGCCGCGCAGGCGCTGGTAGACGGCGGGGGGTGTGCAGGTGCAGGAGGCGTCGGCGCGGGCGAGGGTGTGGCCGTCGCGGCGCAGGGTGCTGGTGTAGCGCAGGGAGGAGACGCGGCCGCGGCGGCGGGTGATGTCGGAGCAGGTGACGTCGATGGTGAGGGCGGCGGGTGCGGGGCCGACGTGGAGGTGTGCGGGGTCGACGGTGAGGGCGAGGTCGTGCATGACGAAGCTGTGGTCGAGGGGGACGCCGTATTCGGTGTGGGCGAGCAGGAGTCCGCTCTGGCGGATCGTCTCGGCGGCGATGAGGGGGTCGTGGCGGCCGTTGATGGGGGTGAAGAAGGAGTGGCCGCGCGGCCACTGGGCGCTGACGGTGAAGCGGTCCTCGCCGGTGCGGTGCCAGTCGGTGAGCAGGACCTCGGCGACGGAGGCGCGGTGGACGAACTCCTTGGGGACGGTCCGGGTCAGGGACAGGTGACCGAAGGCGTCACCGGCCCCGGACACCCCCGCCGCACCCGCCGTGCCTGCCGCACCCCCGGACATCGCCGTACCCGCGGACGCTCCGGCACCCGCGGACGCCCGGGCACCCGTGCCCGTGGTGTGCGTGGCGGGTGAGGTCTCCGGGGTGCGTGCGGCGGGTATGACGGGTGCGGCAGGGGTGGCGGGTGCGGTGGGTGCGGTGTCCGGGGCGGGCGGTGTGGCGGGGGCCGGGCGGTGGGCGTGGAACGTGGGTGCGGACATGGTTCCCCCTGGGCCGGGATCGGGACGGATCGGATGAGGTACGGGGCCCCGCGGTGCCCCGCCGTGCAGCACGGGACAGGGCGGGGTGGAGCGGGGTGGGGCGTGCGGTGCCGTGCTCGTACGGGACGGTGCGGTGCGGTGCGCCGGCATGGTGCGGCGGTGCGGTGCACTCGTGCGGTGTGGTGCCGTGCCGTGTGGTGCGGTGTGACGCGGTGTCCGGACCAGAAGATACATACCACTCGGTTTTCTTTCTAGGGGTATCGGGGCTTCCGGGGGCACGGGATGTGGAGGAACCCGCTCCGTGCCGGGTGGCCGGAACTGTGCCGGGCTCCCGTCGTCGGGCCGGCGGGGGCGTGTGGTGCGGGCGGCTTCGCGGGGTGGGCGGCGGGAGCCTGGTACGGGGTGCGGGGGCGGCCCGCCGGGGGTGCGGTGTGTCCGGTGCGGGGGCGGGGCGGGGTGGTTCTCCAGCGGTGCGGGAGTGGTCCTCCAGCGTGCCGGCGCAGGGTGGCCGCACGTCGGGATGAAGGGGGTGCGGGCCGGGTGAGCAGCGCGGAGAGCGTTTTCCGGGTGGAGCGCGGGCGGGCGAGCAGGGAGGAACTGGCGGCGCTGTGCGCCGTGCTGTGCGCGGTGCTGGCCGCCCGCGCGGACGACGGCGGCGACGGGAGCGGCACCGGGCCGGCGCGGGATCAGGCGTGGCACCCGGAGCGGACGGCCGCGGCCTACCGCCCTCCCCGGGCCTGGCGGTGACGGCCCGGGAATCCTGCGGAGGTGGCCGGTTCGGCAAGGGCGTCTCCCACCCCCTCATATAAACCACGCATGCGGTTTGTTACGGTGAGGTGACGTCGTCCGGTCATGCGGTGAGGGAGGGGTACGCCGCGGAAGGAGTGCCCGGCGGCCCGTCCCGCCCGATGGGCGGCGCGGGTGCCCGTGCGTGCCCGGGAGGGCGCCGGCACCCGCACGTGCCGGCCGGCACCCGCACGTATCGGCCGGCCGAGGCGCCTTCCGGCGCGGGTGTGGTGTGGTGCGGGTGTGGGTGTGGGTGTTGTTCCCGGAAGTGCGGGGCGATCCTGCGGTCTCCGGTGGTGCGGAGTGCCCGGGTGCGGGGCGGGCGGTGTTGTCCGTGGTCCGGCGCCGGGTGCCCCGCACCTGCCCCGCGTGGCGCTGCGCGCCGGCCTCGGCACCGCCGGCACCTCGCTCCTCCGTCTCTGGAGGCCGCCCGGTGGCTTCCGGCGGCCGCCCATCCGCCGCTTCCTGCCCTACCGAGCTTCCGGCGATCCGCCGTACGGCAGGGGTGGCGGCACGCTTCCAGCCGTACGTCCCCCTCCCCGGGAGGGTGTCCGACGGTGTCTTCGGGGTTCCCGCCGGTCGCGGACGGGGCCCGCCGCACAGCGAAGGGCGCGGTGAAGGCCGGGCGGGCGGCCCCCCGTCCCGGCCCCCTCCCGCGCACATACCTCCGCCCGGATCTGTGGGGGCGGGAGCGGAGTTCCGGCGGTTACCCGGGCCGCCCCCGCCCGGCACCCCGGCCCCGGCCGGCCCGCGCCCCACCCCGACGCCCCCGCACGTACGCCGGACCCATCCGCCCCCCACCACCCCGGACCGGAAAGACCCGCCCCCCACGGTCCGCGCTCCCGGCGATGCAAGCCCGGGCACCACACGACCGCCCGACATCACCCGGACACGGCACCCAGACCACGGCCCGCACCCCCGCCCTGAATCCCGCGCCCCCCGTACCGCTCAGCCCCGCGCTCCGCGCCCGCCCTGAACCCCGCGTGCCCTCTTGCCCCCGTGTCGCTCGCCCCCGAGCTCCCGTGCCGGTTCCCCGTGCGCTCGCGTGAACTCCTGGGCGGGCGGTTCGCCCCGTGTCCCGCCCGGGGTGGGCCCGGGTCCTGGCGGGGGTCGGGGCGGGTCCTGGCGGAGGTCGGGGCGGGGGCCGGGTTGGCCGGATCTGTGCGTTCCCGGGGGTGGGTTGTCCACCCGGCATTGACAAACCGTCCGTGCTGTTTTTTTATCGAGGGGTTCCGGTGCGGTGACGGCCGGGGCGTTGGGCGGTCCCGGAGTGCGGGGCCGTGGACCTGCTGTCGTGGCGGCCTCGTGGGGGAGTTGGGTGTGGACATCGAAGTGCTGGGCGCGCTGGCGGTGCGGGTGAACGGTGTGTCGGTCGTGCCGACGGCGCCGAAGCCGCGGCGGGTGCTGGGTCTGCTGGCCCTGCACGCCGATCAGGTGGTGGCGGTGGGTGCGCTGGTCGAGGAGCTGTGGGGGGCGCTGCCGCCGCGCAGTGCGCGCACCACCCTGCAGACCTACGTCCTGCAGCTGCGGGAGCTGATCGGCGTGGCGCTGGCCGCACCAGAACCACAACAGCGGCAGGAGCGGGGGGAGCAGCAGGAGGGCGGTGGGGGCGGGCGGCTGGGGGCCAAGGATGTTCTGGCGACCGTGCCGGGCGGTTACCGGCTGTCGACGCGTGGCGGCACGGTCGACCACCGGGAGTTCGAGCGCCGTGCGGGGACCGGTTACCGGGCGATGGACGCCGAGGACTACGCGGGGGCGGCCCGCCGTCTGGCCGGTGCGCTGGATCTGTGGAGCGGGCCGGCGCTGACCGGTCTGCAGGCCGGCAGCCAGATCGGCATGGAGGCCCGGCGGCTGGAGGAGGCCCGGCTGTGCGCGCTGGCCCAGCGCATCGACGCCGACCTGCGCCTGGGCCGTCACCGTGAGCTGCTGCCGGAACTGACGGTGCTGGTCAGCCGGCACCGGATGCACGAGAGCCTGCACGGCCAGTTCATGGTGGCGCTGCACCGCGCGGGCCGGCGCGGCGAGGCCCTGGACGTCTACCAGCGGCTGCGCACCACCCTCGTCACGGAACTGGGCCTGGAACCCTCGGCGCCGCTGGGCCGCCTGCAGCGCTCCATCCTGACGGCCCGCCCCGACAGCGCCCCCGTGACCGCCCCCGCCGCCGGCGGCACGACCCCACAGCTCACCGCCCGCCCGGCCTGACCCGGCCCGGTCTGTGTCCTTCTCGGCCCGCGGGGTTTTGCCCACCGTGGCCGGAACTGCCCGGAGTTGGGAATGTCCGCCTCCTGCAGGGCCTCCAGGATGCGCCGAGCCCTCCTCGCCGGCCGTCGGCCGAGGCTTGGGGGCCGCTTGCCGGCGTACTGCGGTGAGCCGCCTCACGTCGTGGCCGGGCCCTGGCAGCCGTTCGGGATTCGCCTCTGCCGTCGCAGAGGCGGCCCCGGTCCGCGCCCGCCTCTCCCGCGACGTGTCCGGATGCGGTGGCGTCCTGCCGGTCGTGGAGCGCTTTCGGGCGGGCGACCGCAACGACGGTGAGCAGGCCGTCCAGGCCGGTGAAGTCCGTCGGGGTCGGTGGTGAACAGGGGCGGGCCCTCCGCGACGGCGACCGAGGTGATCGTCAGGTCGGCGATGCGGCGCCGGGGCTGACGGCCCGCGCTGATGACGGCGGCGCAGACCTGGCCGTGGACGCGGGCGGCTTCCACGTCGAAGGGGACGGGGCCGAACCCGTTCTCGGCGCGCTGGAGGACGTCGGTGCGGCGGGCGCGTTCGGCGTGCTCGTCGTAGTCGTCCTGTTCGGCGTTGCCGCGGACGGGGTGGGGCCTGCGGAGAGTTCGGCCAGGGTGATGGAGGTGATGGCCATCTCGGCGGGCAGTTCCGCGGGGTCGATCCACTTGCGGAGAATCATGATGTTGGTGTGCAGGAGTCCCTGTCGGTGCTCACCGGGCACAGGGGGCGTCCGGCTCCTGCTCGGCGGTGGCGTCCTGGTCTGTGCGGAAGGCGTCCGGGAAGATGTCGGGGGCGGCGCGGGACATGGCGGCGAACTCGTCGCGCGGGACGAAGTGCCGGCGCAGGGGGATCAGTTCGCCGATGCGATGGCCGTCGCGGGTGACGGTGAAGGACTGGCCGCCCTGAACGGCGTCCATGATCTCTCTGGATCTGGTGCGCAGGTCGCGCTGGGTGATTTCGGGCTGGGCGATCACAGCCTCACCGTAACCGGGTAGCACACCGCTGGGGGCAAGCTGTATGCGGTGTTGGGTCGGGATCGGACTGGCGCGGCCTTCCGGCCTGCGCGGGCTACAAATCGTCAGGCAGGAGACGAAAGGCCGGATGGCCGGTCAGGGGACGGATCATCCGGAAGTGGCGGTCGGTGGTGAACATGGCGTCGGTGCGGTAAGCGGCCGCCAGGGCCACGTTCATCGCGTCGGTCAAACCGATGCCTTTGCCGCCGTCGGCGTCCGCGTACCCCTCGGCGACGGCGATCGCCGCACTCAAGTGCGCGCTGACGGCCGGGACTTCGAACCGACGGGTAGCCGTGTTGCGCTCGATGAACCGGGCTGCCGCCAGGGCCTTGCGGGTTCCCGCGCGCGCTGTGATCAGGTAGTCCAGCTCGGCCAGGACCATGGGGGAGATGACCAGATGGCTGACCGCAGCCAGGGCCTTCTTGTGTTCCTGATGGCCCGTGAGGTTAGGGTCGAGCAGACGGTACAGGGCGTTGGTGTCGGCGATCACGACCAGGCTCATGCCCCCATCCCCCTGAGCGTTTCCTCGATCTCGTCGACGGTGAGGTCGGGCAGGCCGAGGTCGGGCAGCTCTATGTCACCCATGGGGCTGGTCGGGTACGGGGGAACGTCGTTTTCGGTGATGGGCACGACCCGGGCGACGGGAGTGCCGTTCTTGGTGACGGTGACGGTCTCGCCGCGCGCCGCTGCGGCGAGGATCTGTGAGGACTTCTGGTTGAACTCGCGGGCGGTCGTCTCCATGTCCTACATGTTACTACATGGGAGAGGTTCGGATAGGAACGGACCGGCAGAAGGCGGAGGGGGCGGCGCGTCCCACCGCTTCCGATCGGCGAAAACGTCATTGATGCGGCCGGGGGTATCAGGTCGACCGCGATGCCGGCCCGGCCATGGGCCGGTTGCCGGTTGTTGTGTGAACCGGCTCCGGCCCGGCAGTCCGAAGAAGGCGGCTTGCTGTCCAACTGCTCCCGAGGGGGCAATGAGCCCGCCGCCGGCCTCGTCCTGACCGGAACGGCGACGGACATGCCGGGACCCCGGCGGATCCGCGGCCACCGGCTTCCCCGTCCGGTACGGAGCCGGCTGCACCGCGTGAACGACGGATGCGGCAACCGGGCCCCGGAACCCGCCTGGCCCGCGCCGGACCTCGAGCGCACCCGGACCGTCACCACCCACTGCCCCGACACACGCCCCCACCGCGCCCCGCGCCCTCGTGTCCCCGCGCCCTCGTGCTCCGGCATCCGGACATGAACGGGACCGCGCGACCCGGCCGGGCCGCCAGCACCGCCCCGGGAAACGACCGGCACCCCGTCCGCCCCCTGAAGCCTGCCCCGCCCTGTCCGACCGTGCACCCACTCACCTCCGGGACCGCACGTCCGGGGGCCTCCAACAGGCCACCCCTGCCGCGCTGTTGCCCGCCCCGGCAAAGAAGCGGGGCGCCGTCCCGGATGCTGCCCCCGGCCCGTGCCCGCCCCTCCCGCGGTGCTCTCCCCGCCCGCTCCCGGGCGGTTCTCCGGGACCATTGCAAAGAACCGTCCACCCGGTATATTTTGGCGGCGTCCGCACCCCTGGACGGTCGCGCGCGGCCCCGCAGAACCCGTGCCCGGGCCGCGCCGGAAGATGCCGCGGGAAGCCGCAGGAGGGCCGGCAGAGGCAGCCGTAAGACAGTCGGAAGACGGTCGGAGGGCAGGAGATGGAGGGGGAGGGAGGGGGAGGCGCCGTGCCGCGCAGCGCACGGTGTCGTGCGGGCTGCCGTACACCTTCTCCCGTCTCCGCTCCCCTCCCTGCCCCCGCTCTTCGTCTCTTCGTCTCCGTCTTCGGTTCTGTCTTTCTGTCTGTGGGTCTTCTTCCGTCTTCCGGTGTCTTCGGGTTTCCGTGCCGGCCGGTGTTCCGTCGCCGGCGGGTGCGGTGCGTGGACGGCGTGGTTCTGGTCGGGGATGAGGAGGGGGAGTCGGGGATGGCGGGTGACGTGCGGGCGCAGGTGGTGGTCGTGGGCGGGGGTCCGGTGGGGCTGGTGGTGGCGTGTGAGCTGGCGGGGTACGGGGTGCGCACGGTGGTCGTGGAGGAGCGGGGCGGGGTGTCCGCCCGGCCCAAGGCGACCACGCTGCATGCCCGGGCCGTGCAGTGCCTGGTGCGGCGGGGGTATCTCGCCGGTCTGCCCGGGGGGCGGACGGCGTCGGCGCCGACGCGCTGCGGGTTCCATTTCGCGGGGATTCCCGGGATGGACATGTGCGCGCCGGCGCTGGAGCCGCCGCCGGTCCTCAAGTGTGAGCAGGAGCGGCTGGAGCGTCATTTCGAGGCGCGGGCGCTCGCGGCGGGCGCGGTGATCCTGCGCGGTCTGCGGGTGACCGGCGTCCGGCAGGGGCCGGAGGGGGTGCGGGTCACGGCCGAGGGACGCCACGGCCCGGTGACCTGCACGGCCCGCTACGCGGTGGGCGCGGACGGTGCGCGCAGCGTGGTGCGCGAGCAGGCGGGTTTCGCCTGCCGCAGCTACCCGGCCACGGTCTCCGCGCTGGCGGGCGACGTCCGTCTGGAGGAGCCCGGCGCGCTGCGCCCGGGCTGGCACCGCACCGAACGCGGCTGGATCGTCGTCAAGAACATCGACGAGCCCGCCGACATCGACGGGACCACCGGCGCCGGTGGTGTCCGGCTGCGGACTCTCAACTGCACGGGTGCGCACCGTGGCCGGCAGCTGCCGCCCACGCTGGAGGAGCTGCGCCGGGAGGTCGCCTGGATCACCGGGCGGGAGGTCGCGATGGGGCGGGCGCGGTGGCTGAGCCGGTTCAGCGACTTCAGCCGTATCGCCCGTTCCTACCGTGCGGGGCGGATCCTGCTGGCGGGGGACGCGGCGCACGTGCACTTCCCGATCGGCGGGCAGGGGCTGAGCGCCGGGGTGCTGGACGCCCTCGGCCTCGGCTGGAAACTGGCCCTGGCCGTCCGCGGCGCCGCCGCCCCGGGCCTGCTGGACAGCTACGACCAGGAACGCCGTCCCGCCGCGCAGCGGGTCATCGACAACACCCGCGCCCAGCTCGCCCTCATGCGCCCGGACGCCGGCCTGGACCCGCTGCGCACCCTGTTCGGCGAGCTGCTGGCCCGGGGCGGGGAGGGCGAGGGCGGGGTGCTGGCCTCCATGGTCAGCGCCCAGGACACGGTGCTGCCCGCCCGCACCGCGGATCCCTCGCCCTGGGAGGGACGGTTCCTGCCCAACACCGAACTGGCCACCCCGCAGGGCCGTACCGACGTGATCCGCCTGCTGGCCGGCGGATCGCCGCTGCTCCTGCTGTCCGGCGCGGACGGCGGCCGCTGGGAGGCGCAGGCCCGGCCGTGGGCCGGCCTGCTGCGGGTGGTACGGGTCCGGGCGGCGTCACCCGCGCTGCCGGGCGGGGCGGTCCTGGTACGGCCGGACGGATACGTCGGCTGGGCGGCCGGCGCCGGCCCCCTCGCCCCCGCCCTGCGCACCTACTTCCGCGAAGACACGGGCGAAGGCAGGGACGAGGGCATGGGCGAGGGCACGGGTGAGGGCAGTGGGAGGGGCGAGGGCCGCGAGCGGGAGGAGCCGGACACCCGCGCCACCAGCACCAGCACCAGCACCAGCACCAGCACCGCCACCGGGACCGGCACGGTGACGGATGCGGGTGTGGACGCGGGCGCGGGTGTGGTGGCCGGGGTGGGTGCGGGGGTGGGGGATGCGGCGCGGGGTGCGGTCAGGTGAGGGGTGCGGGTCCCGGCGTGCCGCCGGTGTCGTGCAGCTGTTCCTGGACCCAGGCGCCCCGGGTCTCGGAGAGGTCCACCGCGGCCAGCACCGGGGGGATCACGACGGACGGCAGGACGTGCCGCAGCAGGCCGGTGACCCGGCGCGGCAGGTCCTGGTAGCCGGACAGGGACCGGGAGATGGCCTGGACCCCGGCGAACGCGCCGACCAGGACGCCCGCGGTCTCCGCCGGCACCACGTGCGGCAGCAGCTCGCCCCGCTCCCGGGCCTGTTCCAGCAGGCCGGCGCCGACCTCGCGCCAGCGCCGGAAGGAACCGCCGCGGTCCAGCCCCTCGGCCTGCTGGTCGAGGGCGAGCCGCACACCGGCCCGGACCACCGGGTCGGTGCGCAGCCGGTGGGCGTGCAGGACCACGGTGTCCACCAGCTGCTGGACCGCGCAGTGCCGGCCCGCCGCGGGCAGCCGGCCGTCCTGCTCGCGGATCACCCCCTCCGCCAGATCCTCCTTGGAGGGGAAGTGGAAGTAGAGCGCGCCCCGGGTCACCCCCGCCCGGGCGAGGATCTCGCTGATCGTGGCGGCCCGGTAGCCGCGTTCCTCGAAGACCCCGGCCGCCGCGGCGAGGATCGCCTGGCGGGTGAGGATCGCCCGGTCCTGCATCGCCGCCCCCGGTCTTCTCTCTCCGATGAGCCCGAAAGCCCAATAAAAACCGTCCAGTCCGGATCTTACTGCGTCCGGCCCCGCACCGGCAGACCGGACGCACCCACATCACATCCCGGCACCCCGGCCGTTTCCGGCCCGCCGGACCCGCCGGGCCGGAAACGGAAGAAGCGGAAGAATCTGTGAAGAATCAGCTCAAAAAGGGAATCGTGAGGCAGGGGCCAGGGGCCAGGGGCCAGGGGCCAGGGATCAGGGGCCGGGGAGCGGAAGGGGCGCGGGCGCGGAGTCATGGACGAGGGAGGAACGGATGACGGCGGGCGGGATGCGGCGTCGCGGGCCGGCCGCGGGCAGGACCCGGTGATGCCGGTGGTGCTGGTGACGGGTGCGACGGGGACGGTGGGGCGGGAAGTGGTCCGGGGTCTGCCCGCCGGTCTGCGGGTGCGGGTGATGACCCGGGATCCGGCGCGGGCCGCGGGGGTGTTCGCGGGGGCGGGGGTGGAGGCGGTCGCCGGGGACTACACGGACCCGCCGTCGCTGGCCCGGGCCCTGCGGGGCGTGGACACGGCGTTCCTGGTCACCACCGGTGTCGACGGCGAGGACGACGCTGCGTTCGTCCCGGCCGCCCGCGCCGCCGGGGTGCGGCGGGTGGTGAAGCTCTCCGCGGCGGCCGTCCTGGACCCCGGGGCCCAGGACCTCGTCACCCGCCGGCAGCGCGCGAACGAGGACCTGCTGCGCGGCTGCGGCCTGCAGTGGACGCTGCTGCGCCCGCGCGCGTTCATGTCCAACTGCCTGTCCTGGGCCGGGCCCGTGCGCCGCGAGCGCACCGTCCGCGCGCTGTACGGGACCTCGCCCAACGCCTGCGTGGACCCCCGCGACATCGCCGAGGCCGCGGTACGGGCGCTGACCGAGGAGGGCCACGCCGGGCGCGCCTACACCCTGACCGGGCCGCAGGCCCTGACCGCCGCCGACCAGACCCGCGAGCTGGGCCGGCTGCTCGGCGTCCCCCTGCGCTTCGAGGAACTGACCCCGGACCAGGCCCGCGCCGCGCTGGGCCGGCGTTATCCGCCCCCGGTCGTCGAGGCCCTCCTGGCGAGCGCGGAACGCCAGCGGGCCGGCGCCAAGGCCCACGTGGAGGACACCGTCCGCACCCTGACGGGTCACCCGGCCCGCTCCTTCCGGCACTGGGCCCAGGACCACCTCGAGGCCTTCACCCCGCCCCCGGACCAGACCGGCCCCCACCCGCAGACGCCGTAACACCCGCCCCGCAGACCGCAGATGGCAGACGCCGGGACGGCAGGCACCGGCACCACGGTGGCCCGGCCCGCGACCGCAGCCTTCCCCTCCTCCCGCCAACTCCCGTACCACCACGGCCCACCACGGCGGTACGGGACGGCGCAGAACAGGAGATGCGGCATCCCCCCAGTCCCGGGAGGCGGGCAGCAGTCGTACGACAGACAAGGCACCCGCGGCCGGAGCGGCCCGCCGTCCCTGAACGGCGAGACCTGCGCGACGCCGCACCGGGCACCGAAGACACGCGCCGCCCGGTTCGCTCCCGGACCGGGTGCGCGGGCCCCGCAGGCCTCACCCCCGGAGAACAGCGGCCCCGCACCCTCTGAACCCGCACCCCCTGAAACGACGGCCCTGACCGCCCGGGCAAACGGCGCCCCCCAGCGGCACCCCGGCCTCCGCCCCGCCCCCGGTAAGCCACCACGCCGGACGACCGGCCCCTCACCCAGAGCCGCCGCCCCCGGCCCGGCAGCCCGCCCCCGGCCCGGAACACTGCTCCCCACCCCACCCCACTGCACTCCATCTCACCTCAGCCGCCCCCGACCGATCCTCAAGCGATCCCTCAGCACTTCTCCAGCGGTCCGGCCGACCATGGCCGTGGGCCGCGAGGAGAGGAGGGACGGGCCGGACACGGCAACGGCGGACACCGCACGGCGGCGGGAACACGCGGGCCCGGCACCCGTGCGGGCCGCTCCCGCCCCGGTCACCACCCCTCCCGCGCCCGCGGCCGGACAGCACCCGGCCCCCGCGGCGCCCTCCCCGCGCACGCCGGACGGCGGCCGCCGCAGAACCCCACCGCGGCCCGGCGGGCGGCGGACGGGTCCACCGTGTCCCGAGGCGGCTTCCAGCCGCGGGGGAGGGCACCTCATGGACGGTTACTTTTGCTCTCGATGGGACCGGGGCGGATCTCCTCTTCTCCCGGCTGTCCCGGAAACGGACCAGGGATGACGATGACGACGGCGCTCGCACCGGTCGCGGCAGGACCGGGCGGCATGCACGCACACGTGGCGGAGCTGCACGCGATCAGGGCCCAGGCGACGGCCGGGCCGAGCGAGAAGGCGACGGCGGCGCAGCACGCCAAGGGCAAGCTGACGGCGCGGGAGCGGATCGGTCTGCTCCTGGACGAGGGTTCCTTCCAGGAGGTCGAGCAGCTGCGCCGGCACCGCGCGACCGGTTTCGGCCTGGAGACGCGCAAGCCCTACACGGACGGTGTGATCACCGGCTGGGGCACGGTCGAGGGCCGCACCGTGTTCGTCTACGCGCACGACTTCCGGATCTTCGGCGGCGCGCTGGGCGAGGCCCACGCCACGAAGATCCACAAGATCATGGACATGGCCCTGGCGGCCGGCGCGCCCCTCGTCTCCCTCAACGACGGCGCCGGCGCCCGCATCCAGGAGGGGGTGAGCGCGCTGGCCGGCTACGGCGGCATCTTCCAGCGCAACACCAGGGCCTCCGGGGTCATCCCGCAGATCAGCGTGATACTCGGCCCCTGCGCCGGCGGCGCCGCCTACAGTCCCGCGCTGACCGACTTCGTGTTCATGGTCCGCGGCACCTCGCAGATGTTCATCACCGGCCCGGACGTCGTCAAGGCGGTCACCGGCGAGGAGATCACCCACAACGGCCTGGGCGGCGCCGACGTGCACGCCGAGACGTCCGGGGTGTGCCACTTCGCCTACGACGACGAGGAGACCTGCCTGGCGGAGGTGCGCTACCTGCTGTCGATGCTCCCGCAGAACAACCGGGAGGCCCCGCCGCGGGTGCGCACCGCCGACCCGGCCGGCCGGCGCGGCGAGATGCTGCTGGGCCACGTCCCCGCGGACGGCAGCCGCCCCTACGACGTGACCGGGGTCATCGAGGAGATCGTCGACGACGGCGAGTACCTCGAGGTCCACGAGCACTGGGCCCGCAACATCGTCTGCGCGCTGGCCCGCCTGGACGGCCAGGTCGTCGGCGTCGTCGCCAACCAGCCCCGCACCCTGGCCGGCGTGCTGGACATCCGGGCCAGCGAGAAGGCCGCCCGGTTCGTGCAGATGTGCGACGCCTTCAACATCCCCCTGATCACCCTCCTGGACGTGCCCGGCTTCCTGCCCGGCGTCGACCAGGAGCACGGCGGCATCATCCGCCACGGCGCGAAACTCCTCTACGCCTACTGCAACGCCACCGTGCCGCGCATCTCGCTGGTCCTGCGCAAGGCCTACGGCGGCGCCTACATCGTGATGGACAGCCAGTCCATCGGCGCCGACCTCACCTACGCCTGGCCCGCCAACGAGATCGCCGTGATGGGCGCCGAGGGCGCCGCCGGCGTCATCTTCCGCCGCCGCATCGCCGAGGCCGCCGACCCCGAGGCCATGCGCCAGAAACTGGTCAAGGAGTACCGGGCCGAGCTGATGCACCCCTACTACGCCGCCGAACGCGGCCTGGTCGACGACGTCATCGACCCCGCCGCCACCCGCGAGGTCCTCATCCGCTCCCTCGCCATGCTCCACAGCAAGCACGCCGACCTGCCCTCCCGCAAACACGGCAACCAGCCGCAATGACCCCGCCCGCCCCCGGCCCGCCCCCACACCCGCCGCCTCCCGGCAGCACCCCCGGGGCCGGGGGCGGCACTCCCTCCCACACGAACAGCACAATCAGTCTGTTTATGGCGTCCGGGAGCCCCCGCCGCGGCCGCGCGACCGCCCCCTCCACCACGCCGGCCCGGCCCGGACCCGGGCGGACACCCTGGCGCGCACCCCGGGGCCCGGCGGCCCGGATCTCCATGTACCCGCAGTTCAGGGGGTGTTGGAGAGAGGGTGGCGGGGGAGTGGTGCGGGTCCGGCTGCACGATGCATCAAAACAGCGCAAGCGGTTTGGTATTGACAAACCGTCCGGCCTGTTTTGTACTCGGGGTACCGGATGACGGCACACACCCACCGAGGGGGCGACGGCGTGCAGATCGACGTACTGGGCACATTGGATGTCAGGGAGAACGGGGTGTCGATCGCTCCGACCGCGCCCAAGCCGCGCCAGGTCCTGGCGCTGCTGGCACTGCACGCCGACCGGGTGGTGCCGGTGTCCGCGCTGGTCGACGAGCTGTGGTCGGGCCGCCCGCCGCGCAGCGTGCGCACCACCCTGCAGACCTACGTCCTGCAGCTGCGCGAACTCATCACCCTCGCCCTGCACACCCCCGGCTCCGACCCCGGCCCCGGCCCGGACCCCGAGCCGGGCTACGCCGCCCCGCCCGCTGTGCCGTCCGCCGTGTCGGCCGGGCCGGTGCGGCGCGGTGCCAAGGACGTGCTGGCCACCGTGCCCGGCGGGTACCTGCTCGTCTCCGGCGGCGGGACCAGCGACGTGCGGGAGTTCGAACGCCTCGCGGGGATGGGCTACCGCGCGATGGACGCGGGCGACCACAAGGACGCCTCCCGCCTGCTGCGCGAGGCGCTCCTGCTGTGGACCGGCCCGGCCTTCGCCGGCGTGCCCGCCGGCGCCCGGCTGGAGACGGAGGCCAGAAGGCTGGAGGAGAGCCGGCTGTGCGCGCTGGACCAGCGCATCGAGGCCGACCTGCGGCTGGGCCGCCACCGCGAGCTCCTCGCCGAACTGACCGTGCTGAGCAGCCGCTACGCCACCCACGAGAACCTGCACGCCCAGTTCATGCTGGCCCTGCACCGCTCCGGCCGGCGCGGCGAGGCCCTCGACGTCTACCACCGGCTGCGCGCCACCCTGGTGCGGGACCTGGGACTCGAGCCCTCGCCCCGGCTGCGGCGGCTGCAGCAGTCGATCCTGGTGGCCGCGCCGGAGGGCCCGCCGCTGGTCCCCGGGCAGGCGCCCGCCCTCCCCGCACCGCCCGCCGCCCGCACCCGCGTCGGCGTCCGTCCCGCCTGAAGTCGCCCGCCCGCGGCGGGAGACGGCGGCCGGCGCAGTGCCGCGATTGCGGCTGCGGCGCGCCACGGGGAGTGGGTAGCCTCGGACGGAACACCTAAGTTACCGACTGGTAACCGGTTTTTCGCCGGTTCGAGGAGCCCACTCATGCAACTCGTCGCGATCATCGTGTCGCTGGCCCTGACCACGGCCGGCTTCACCCTGTTCGGCCGCGCCCTCTTACGGATCCACCACTTCCTGCGGCTCGGCCTGCCCGTCCCCGACGGCCTGCGCACCGCCGCACCCTGGCGCCGCAGCGCCACCCTGGCCAGGGAGTTCGCCGCCCACACCCGGATGAACCGCTGGGGCGTCATCGGCGCGGCGCACTGGTTCGTCGCGGTCGGCTTCTACGCCCTGCTCATCACCCTCGTCAACGCCACCGGCCAGCTCTTCCAGGCCGACTGGCTGCTGCCGGTCATCGGCGAGTGGACCCCCTACAACGTCGCCGTCGAGTTCCTCGGCACGGCGACCGCCCTGGGCATCCTGGTCCTCATCGCCGTCCGCCAGCTGAACAGACCGGACCGGCCGGGCCGCAAGTCCCGCTTCGCCGGCTCCAGTTCGGGCCAGGCGTACTTCGTCGAGACCGTCATCGTCGTCGTGAGCGTCTGCATCGTGGTGCTGCACGCCCTGGAGGGCGCCCTGCACCACGTCGACGCCTACGAGGCCTCCTTCTTCATCTCCTACCCGCTGGTCGCCGGCTTCCGGCAGCTGGACCCCGCCACCCTGCGCGACCTCGTCTACCTCGTCGCCTGCCTGAAGATCACCACCTCCTACGTCTGGATGATCACCGTCTCGCTGAACACCGACATGGGCATCGCCTGGCACCGTTTCCTGGCGTTCCCCAACATCTGGTTCAAGCGCAACGCGGACGGTGAAACCTCCCTCGGCGCCCTGCTGCCGATGACGTCGGGCGGCAAGCCGATCGACTTCACCGACCCGGGTGACGACGACGTGTTCGGCGTCTCCCAGGTCGAGCAGTTCTCGTGGAAGGGTCTGCTGGACTTCTCCACGTGTACGGAGTGCGGGCGCTGCCAGTCGCAGTGCCCGGCGTGGAACACGGGCAAGCCGCTGTCCCCGAAGCTGCTGATCATGTCGCTGCGGGACCACGCGCATGCCAAGGCCCCCTACCTGCTGGCGGGTGGCGGCACGTCCATGGAGGGCGAGGAGAAGGCCACCGAGGAGCAGTTGGCCGGCGTGCCCGCGGCGGCTCTGGCGGAGGCCGGGCGTCCGTTGATCGGGACGGCGGAGGAGAACGGGGTCATCGACCCGGACGTCCTGTGGTCCTGCACCACCTGCGGGGCGTGCGTGGAGCAGTGCCCGGTGGACATCGAGCACGTCGACCACATCGTCGACATGCGGCGTTACCAGGTGATGATCGAGTCGGCGTTCCCGTCCGAGGCCGGGACGATGCTGAAGAACCTGGAGAAGAAGGGCAATCCCTGGGGGCTGGCGAAGAAGCAGCGCCTGGAGTGGCTCAAGGAGGTCGACTTCGAGATCCCGGTCGTCGGCCAGGACATCGAGGACCTCACCGAGGTCGAGTACCTGTACTGGGTCGGCTGCGCCGGCGCGCTGGAGGACCGGGCGAAGAAGACGACGAAGGCCTTCGCCGAACTCCTCCACATCGCGGGCGTGAAGTTCGCGATCATGGGCGGCGACGAGAAGTGCACCGGCGACTCCGCCCGCCGCCTGGGCAACGAGCCGCTGTTCCAGGAACTCGGCATGGAGAACGTCATGGCGCTGAACACGGCGTTCGGCGAGGAACTCGACGACGACGGCAAGGTCGTGGCCGGGTCCGCGAAGCCGAGGTCGGCGAAGAAGATCGTCGCGACGTGCCCGCACTGCTTGAACACCATCGGCAACGAGTACCCGCAGCTCGGCGGCGACTACGAGGTCATCCACCACACCCAGCTGCTCCAACACCTCGTCGACGACGGCAAGCTGGTCCCGGTGACGCCGGTCGAGGGCATCATCACCTACCACGACCCCTGCTACCTGGGCCGCCACAACAAGATCTACACACCCCCGCGCGAGATCATCGCCAGCGTCCCGGGCCTGCGGAACGAGGAGATGCACCGCCACAAGGAACGCGGCTTCTGCTGCGGCGCCGGCGGCGCGCGGATGTGGATGGAAGAGCGCATCGGCAAGCGCATCAACAACGAACGCGTCGACGAAGCCCTCGCCCTCAACCCGGACATCGTCTCCACGGCCTGCCCCTTCTGCCTCGTCATGCTCACCGACTCCGTCAACGGCAAGAAGAACGACGGCAAGGCCAAGGAATCCATCCAGGTCGTCGACGTCGCCCAGCTACTCCTCGACTCGGTGAAGAGCCCGGCCGGCACAGCGGGTCCGGCGGGTCCGGGTGCCGCGGAGGGTGCCGTGGAGCCGGAGTCCGCCGTGTAGCGGTGGCGGGGGAGTGTCCGGGGAGGATCGGGGGCCGCCTGTGGCGGCCCCCCAGTCGTTGACCAGCGGTGTTCGTGCCCGCTTCATGCCCCCATGCATGAAACCGCTCATGCGGTTTGTTAGTGTGTGGGGTGCGGTTCCTGCCCCGCCGCGCCCGCGCGGCCTGCGGCTTCGCGTGCACGGCGGCCTTCCGTGCCGGGTCTGTGCGCGGTGGGCGGGACAGGGCCGACGTCCCGGTGCCCAGGAGGCAGCACATGGTCAAGCAGGAGCGGGCCGCCCGCACGCGGCGTTCGCTGATCGAGGCCGCGTCCGAGGTGTTCGCCGAGGCCGGTTTCGCCCCCGCGTCGCTGGGCGCCATCAGTACGCGGGCCGGTGTCAGCAACGGGGCGCTGCACTTCCACTTCGCCAACAAGAACATGCTCGCCGAGGCGGTCGAGGCACAGGCCGCCGGGACGGTGTCCGCGATCACCGGGGCGGCCCGGCAGCGGCAGGGCGAGTCCCTGCAGGCGGTGGTGGACGCCACCCACGGCCTGATGGACGCCCTGGCGCGGGACACCGTTCTGCGCGCCGGCTTCCAGCTCGCCGGCGACACCGCCGCACGCCCCGCGGCGTCCCCGCACGCGCTCCCGGGCCCGCGCGCGCAGTGGCAGCACTGGGTCGAGGACAGCCTGCGCCGGGCCGGGCGCGGCGGCGCGCTCGCGCCGGGGGTGTCGGGGGCGGACGCCGCCCGGGTCGTCGTCGCCGCGACCGTGGGCCTGCAGGTCCTCGGCGCCGCGGACGCCTCCTGGCTGCGCCGGCACAACGTCACCCGGCTGTGGGAGGTGCTGCTGCCGCGCCTCGCCCACCGGCGGGACCTGGCCGCGCTGATGTCCGGCGGCACCGCGCCGCCCGCCGCCGCAGCGCCGCGGGCCCGGCGGCAGCCGCCGCCCGCCGGACACTGACGGCAGCCCCCCGTCCTCACCCTCCCGCTTCTCAACTGGCCCCGGCCTTCCCGGACTTCACCGCCCCGCACGCCGACAGGCCGGGGAAGGAAGGGGGGTGGGCGTGTGCGGGGGAGCGGACGGCGTCAACTGGCCCTGGGGGGAGGGGATTTCAGCGATGCCGGTGCATTTGTTCCGGCCGGGCTTTCCCCGCTTCCCCTCCCGCCGGCCGGCCGCCGCGGCCTGTCCGGCGGCGGGGTGTTGAGGACCGCTCGAAGGCCGCTGAAGGAACCCGCGCCTCCGGTGCGGGGGCGGCTAGCGTGCAGATCCACCGACGCATTTCCGCCATCGGGAGTGCCCCACGACGAACGGAGGAAACCATGGAGATTCAGGTTCTGGGTCCGCTGTGTGCCGCCGTGAACGGGGACTCGATCGTCCCGACCGCCGGAAAACCCCGGCAGGTTCTCGCCCTGCTCGCGCTGTATCCGGGCCGCGTCGTGCCCGTGTCGACGCTGATGGAGGAGATCTGGGGGACGGAACTGCCGCAGAGCGCGGTGACGACGCTGCAGACCTACATCATGCAGCTGCGCCGCAGCCTGGGCACGGCCATGGGACCCGGAGCCCCGGGCGGGGCGAAGAACGTTCTGGCCACCCGGCACGGCGGCTACCTCCTGCAGGTGCCGCCCCAGTCCGTGGACGTGCACACCTACGAACGCCTCATCACCGAGGGCCAGGAGGCCTTCGAACAGGGCGAGGACGAACGCGCCGCCCGCTGCTTCCGCCAGGCCCTGGCCCTGTGGCAGGGCCCCGCCCTGGTCGACGTACGCCTGGGCCCGGTGCTGGAGATCGAGGTGCTGCGGCTGGAGGAGTCACGGCTGGTGACCGTCGAACGGCGCATCGACGCGGACCTGCGGCTGGGCCGGCACGCCGAACTCATCGCCGAACTCACCGACCTGGTCGCCCGTCACCCCCAGCACGAGGGCCTGCACGCGCAGGCGATGCTCGCCCTGTACCGGTCCGGCCGACAGGCCTCCGCCCTCGACGTCTACCGCCGGTTACGCAGACGGCTGATAGACGAACTCGGCGTGGAACCCACCCCGCAGCTCCAGCGCCTGCACCAGGCGATGCTCGCCGTCGACCCGGAACTCGACGTGATGGCCGGCCCGCGCCGCGGCTCCACCTTCGACCGCTACGCCGCCTAGCCCTCCCGCCACGACGCCACACCACGCCCGGTGTTGGTGCCGAGCGCCGGTGTCGGTGTCGGTGCCGAGTGCCGGTGTCGGTTGTCGGTTCTCCGCTCCGGCGCACACCGGCCGCCCGGCCACCCCGGCAGGCAGGCTGCGGACGACGGACGGATGGCCGGACGCGACGCGTCGCCCGGCCGGGCCCGGTCCGCGGCAGACAGCGCCCCGCCCCGCTCCGCCCGGCCTCGTCCGCCCGCCGGGTCCGCGGGCCTCAACCCGGCCCGGACAGGCCGTCGTTCATCGGCGCTCTCCTTCGTGGATACTCCCGGCTTCAGCCGGGGGAGGAGACGAAGCTCCTGCGGAGCAGGGCAGGGAAAGCCGGTTCGCCGCCAGGGCGGACCGGCGTCCACCGTCTACCGGCTAACACCCGCCACGCACACGGGAACTGATAGAACGTGAGGCATGACGCGGCAGGTCAAGCGGGCGTTCAAGTACCGCTTTTACCCCACGGACGGGCAGGCAGTTGAGCTGTCGCGCACGTTCGGCTGTGTCCGCCTCGTCTACAACAAGGCGCTGGAGGAGCGCACCCGGGCCTGGTGCGGAGAGCAGCGCCGCATCTCCTACGTGCAGTCGTCGGCCGCGCTGACTCAGTGGAAGAAAACCGAGGAGCTGGCGTTCCTGACGGAGGTGTCCTCGGTTCCGCTTCAGCAGGCGTTGCGCCATCTCCAGACGGCGTTCGGGAACTTCTTCGCCCAGCGCGCGAAGTACCCGCGCTTCAAGTCCCGGAAGAAATCCCGCGTGTCGGCCGAGTACACGCGTAGCGCCTTCACGTGGCGCGAGGGCCGTCTGACGCTGGCGAAGATGGCCGGTCCGCTGGACATCCGCTGGTCGCGTCCCCTCCCGGAGGGTTCGGTACCGACGACGGTGACCGTGTCCCGCGACGCGGCGGGCCGCTGGTTCGTGTCGCTGCTGTGCGACGACCGTATTGCTCCGGCTCCGGCCACCACGAACGCGGTCGGTATCGACGCCGGCGTCACTTCCCTGGTGACCCTGTCCACCGGAGAGAAGGTCACCAACCCCCGGCACGAGCGCCGTGACCGCGCCCGTCTCGCCAGGGCGCAGCGGGACCTGTCGCGCAAGGCGAAGGGTTCGGCGAACCGGGAGAAGGCCCGCCGCAGGGTCGCCCGCGTGCATGCGCGGATCGCCGACCGGCGCCGCGACTTCCTGCACAAGCTGTCTACTCGTCTCGTCCGTGAGAACTGTGAGAATCGGCGGGTGCTGTCCCGGGCTGCGGCTTGACCCGCGTGAGAACGGACCGTGGTGTCCTGGTTTGGATCTGTCGGTCGTTGGTCCGGGGTGGTGCTTGCTGTCACCGGGCCGGCGGGGTGTGTCCCGATAGGGGCCTTGCCGTGAACAGGGCGCCGTCACAGTTTTGACCGCCCCGACCGGTCCGGTGTCGGCCAACCGACACTCCAACAGACCGGGAGCGGATTGACCGTGGCCAGTATGCCCAACCGTGTGCACGCCAGCCAGCGACAGCCCGACGGCGAGGTCGTTCTGGGGGTCGATACCCACAGGGACACACACGTCGCCGCCGTGGTTACTCCTCTCGGCGGAGTCCTGGCCACCGAGGCGTTCCCGGCCACCTCGGTCGGCTATCGCGAACTGCTGGACTGGGCCCGGTCTTTCGGGACACTCACGCGTGCCGGAGTCGAGGGCACGGGCTCCTACGGAGCAGCCCTGACACGCCACCTCCTGGCCCGAGACGTCCAGGTCTTCGACGTCAACCGGCCCGACAGGACGGCCCAGCGGCAGCAGGGCAAGACCGACACCGTCGACGCCCAGGCGGCCGCGCGGGCCGTCATCTCCGGCAGAGCCACTGCCCAGGCCAAGACCGGCAATGGGCCGGTGCAGATCGCGCGCATGTTCAAACTCGCCAAGGACTCCGCCATCAAGGCCCGCACCCAGGCCATCAACCAGCTCAAGGCCGTCCTGGTGTCCGCCGACCCAGCCCTGCGGGAGCAACTGACCCCTCTGACCAACCCGGCGCTGATCCGCACCTGCGCGAACCTGACCTCGGATCCCGGCTACCTCGGCAGGGACGACGTCCTGGACGCCACAGTGGTCACGCTCCAGCTGCTGGCCGAGCGCATCCAGCAACTGACCGCGCAGATCGACGAGCTGAAGCGACGCCTGGCAGGCCTTGTCCAGTCCCACGCTCCGCAACTGCTGGAGCGCGTCGGCGTCGGCCCGGACAGCGCCATCACGCTCCTGATCACCGCCGGTGACAACCCAGAACGCCTGGCCGACGAGGCGTCCTTCGCCGCGCTGTGCGGAGCCAGCCCGGTCGAGCGCTCCTCCGGCAAACAGCAGCGAAGACGCCTCAATCGCGGCGGCGATCGACAGGCCAACGCTGCGCTCTACCGCATCGTGCAGAGCCGCCTGCGCTGGGATCCACGCACCCAGGACTACCTCAAGCGGCGGACCAGCGAGGGAAAGACCCGGCGCGAAGTGATCAGATGCCTCAAGCGTTACGTCGCCCGCGAGATCTTCTCCCTCCTCCCACGTGCCGGGCTCACGCCCGTCCTGGCATGACTGCTTGACAGTCATAGGGGCGTCCAAACGGTTGTGATCGAGGACCTCACCGTCCGCAACCTGCTGAAGAACCACACGCTCGCACGCGCCATCAGTGACGCGTCGTGGACGCAACTCCGGTCCATGCTGGAGTACAAGTGCGCCTGGTACGGGCGCGAACTCGTCGTGATCGACCGCTGGTTCCCCAGCAGCAAGCTGTGCGGGGCCTGCGGCACCCTCGCGGCGATGATGCCGCTCAACGTCCGCGCGTGGACGTGCGACTGCGGTGCCGTACATGACCGCGACATCAACGCGGCCCGCAACATCCTGGCGGCCGGGCTGGCCGTCTTGGCCTGTGGAGCTGGTGTAAGACCTCAAGGGAGTTCTCCTGGCGGGCAGTCGGCGTTGAAGCAGGAACCCCTACGGCGCGAGCCGTAGGAATCCCCCTCCTTCAGGAGGGAGAGGAAGTCAACAAATCCCGTGCCGTGGCGGCCGCTTGAGGCCCTGCGGCGGCGTCCGGACACGCAACACCCCGCCCCCGGGGCCCTGTTGGATGCACCCCGGCGTGGTCTCCGCCGGTACTGGGGCCGTTCTCGAGTGGGGTTCGAGGCGGTGTGGCGATGCTCGGATTCCGCCCCGTCGCCGCGTCGGCCTGTGGTGGGGGGAGCGGACACACGGGAGGTTGCCATGCCGGACGAACAGCCAGTGCGGCTGCACTGTTTCGCACACTCCGCCGAGGGCGTCTCCGTCTTCGACCACTGGGCCGCGAGCGTGGGACCCGGTGTGCGGCCGCTGCCGGTCCTCCTGCCGGGCTGTGCCCCGCGGCGCGGCGAGCCCAGGGTGAGCACGCACCGGGCGCTGCTCGCCGAGGTGCTGCCAAGGTTCGGCGGCCCGCAGCCGGGTCCCTTCGTCCTGTACGGGCACGGGTTCGGCGCGATGATCGCGCTCACCGTCACCCGCGCCCTGCACGAGGCGGGCCTGCCGGGCCCGGCGCTGCTGGCGGTGGGCGCCTGGCCGCCGCCGCGGCTGCCGGCCGGGCTGCCCGACGCCCGGCGGGCCACGGACGCCGAACTGCTGCACGTCCTGGGCGGCCGCGGCGCGGTGCCGGCCGGCAGCGACGAGGGGATCTGGCTGCGGGCCGTCCTGCCGGTGCTGCGCGCCGACCTGGCGCTGGCCCAGTCCCTGCACGAGGCGGCCCGCCTGCCCTCCGCGCAGGGCCCGCTGAGCACCCCGGTCCTCGTCGTCGCCTCGCAGGACAACCCGCTGGCCGCGCCCCGGGCGGGGGAGGGCTGGCAGCGGTGGACCCGCGGCCCCGTCCGCTCCCGTACCGTCCCGGGCCGGCACTTCTTCGTCCGCGGCGGCCGTGAACTGCCCCGGCTGCTGGGCCGGGCCTGCCGCGTCGTACGCCGCCTCACCCCCGAACCCGCACCCGTCGGCTGACCCACCGGCCCGCCCCCCCCGCGGCGTACTGCGGCGTACCGCGATGTACCGCGGCGTACAGACGTGAGACGTGAAGAGAAAAAAGAACAAGGAAGAGAAGAGAGGTGTCCGGGATGGCTGGTGAGCGGGACGGCGGGGCGGTCCACCGCATACAGGTGGCCGCACCCGCCGGTGTGGTCTACGCCGTGTTGGCCGATGCGGCGCAGCTGCCGCTCTACTTCGCCCCGAGCATCCACGTCGAGCGCCTGGACTTCGACGGCGGGCGCGAACGCCTGCGGATGTGGTTCCTGGTGGGCGGCCGGCTGCAGTCGTGGACCTCGTGGCGCTGTCTGGACCCGGTGGAGCGCCGTATCGAGGTCCGCCCGGAGGCCCCCGGTTCCCCGCTGGAGTCGATGCGCGGCGTGGTCAGCATCCGCGACCGCGGCCCGCACGCCAGCGAACTGGAACTGCGCTACGGCTTCGGCGCCCGCGAGGGCGCGCCCGCCGGCGGCCTGTGGCCGGGGCGGCTCGCCGACCTGAACATCCGGCTCCAGCTCACCCAGCTGAAACGGTTCGCCGAACGGTGGAGCCGCCTCGACGACCTGGTGCTGTCCTGCGAGGACTCCATCCGCATCGAGGGCCCCGCCGAGTTGGCCTACGACTTCCTCTACCGGGCCGGGGACTGGCCCGGGCACGTCGCGCACATCAGCGGGGCCCACGTGAGCGAGGAGGCGCCCGGCATCCAGCGCCTGACCCTGCGCACCCCGGCCGGCGACGGCGTGCACACCAGCGAGTCGGTACGGATCTGCTTCCCGCACGCGGGCCGCATCGTCCACAAGCAGACCACGCCGTCCCCGCTGCTGACGGCCCACACCGGCGAGTGGTCCCTCACCGAGGACGAGCGGGGGGCGACCCTCACCTCGCGGCAGACCGTCGTGCTGTGCGAGGAGGACATCCCCGCGGTGCTGGGCGACGGCGCGAGTCTCGCCGACGCCCGCCGGCAGGTACGGGCGGCGCTCGGCCGCGACTGCCGGGCCCTGCTCACCCTGGCCGGCCGGCACGCGGCCGGCCGCCGTCCGCATGCTGGTGCCCCCGACCCGTCCTGTCCCTCCCGTCCGCCTCGTCCGCTAGAGAACGCCTCGAGCCGGCCCCCGGTCCGCGACAGCGCGCCGCCGGGCGCCGGTATCGTGACGCCCGCCCGCCCGGCATACGGTCGGCCGTTGCAACCGGCCGGCGGTCACGGCCGGTGTCGTGTCCCGCCCGGCACGGACACGGTCCGACCCTCTGCGCCACCACCCCCTGCCGCCCCTGCCGCGTTCCGTACGCCGCCCGGCGGTCCGCCGTTCTCGGGACCTGCTCGCACCCCGCTGCACATCCGCTCGGGTAAACGGACTCCGGGCGCGCAGGGCCATTAACGTGCTGATCTCGACCGTTGTGGACGCAGGCAGGCCAGGAGGCCGTCATGGCAGAGAGGCAGTACGGCCCCCCGGACCGGCCCCCGTGCGCCCGGCCCCCCACCGCCCCCACCGCCCGCGTCACAGCCGCCGCCGAAGCCGGGAACCCGCCGGGTCCGGACCTGCCGGATCCGCCGGACCTGCCGGGTCCGTGTGCGGCGGGTGAGCCGGCCGGGGGGAGTCCCGCAGGTCCGTCCCGCGCCCGCAGAGAGGAGACAGAGGGGATCCGGCCTCCCGTAGCGGCCCGCACGCCCCCGGACACCGCCATGACTGCCAACCGCTTCCCGAACGCGCCGACCGTGGTGGTCCTGGGCCCCGGCCCCGGCCTCCCCGCCCGCACCGCGCCGTGGGACCTCGACCTGCGCGGACCGCTCGATCCCGCCGCGCTGCACCGCCTCCTGGACCAGACCGCCCCCGCCGGCGGGCAGCGTCCGGGCAGCACCGGGCACCACCGGCTGCTGCGGCACGCCCCCGACCACCACACCCTGCGCTGCACGGCGACCGCGGACACCCCCGCCTTCGCCGTCGCGGGCCGCATCGCCGACCTGCTCACCGCGCAGGCGGCGTACGGCCACCCGCTCACCCCCGCCCAGCGTGCGCTGCTCACCCGGGCCGGCGCCGCCCGCGGCTACCGGGCGATGTTCCTCGAAACGGCCGCCGGGACGGACACGGAAACGGTGCGCCGCGCCCTGCACACCGTCGTCGCCGCCCACCCGCACCTGTGCCTCCGCCTCGACACCGCGACCGGCCACCTGAGCGGCCCGCCCGTCCCGGCCGGCCAGGACCTGCTGACCGAGGGGCGGTTCACCGACGAGAGCGGCTTCACCGAGGCCGTCACCGCACTGGCCCGCACCCTCGACCCACCCGGCGGCATCCACCTCCGGGCCCTCCTCGCCCGCGACCACCGCCCCTCCCACCCCCACACCGACCGCCTCACCCTCCTCACCCACGAACTCACCGCGGACACCGCCGCCTGGCAAACCCTCCTCACCGACCTGACCAGTGCCCTCGGCCCGACGGCCATCGCCGGTCCGGCTGCGGTCCCTTCCCCGGCCACGGTGCCGGGTCCGGCCGCAGGTCTTTCCCCGGCTACGGTCTCCGGTTCGGCTGGGGTCTCCGGTTCAGCTGAGGCTGTCGGTTCGGCTGCGGTTCTTTCCTCGGCTACGGCGCCGGATCCGGCCGTGGGCTTTTCCCCGGCCGCAGTCGCCGGCTCGGCTGAGGCTGTCGGTCCGGCTGAGGATTCTTCCTCGGCCAAGGTGCCCGGTCCGGCTGAGGTACCCGGCTCGGCCACGGCCTCCTCCTCGGCGGCAGACCCGGCCACGATCCTCGGCTCTGCGGACTTCCCCTCGGCCGCGGCGCCGGGTGCGGCCACGGTTCTCCCCTCGGCCGCGGTCCGCACCGCGGTACGGGCGCAGTGTGCGGGCGACGGCGTGGCCGACTGGGTCGCGGGCCTGCGCGAGTTGGCCCGCGACCCCGCCGAGGCCCGTCACTGGAGCCTGATCGCCGAGCGCAGGTCCCGCCCGGCCGCCTCCCGCCCCGTCGCCGGGCGGCCCCGGCCGAGCTGGACGGCCGACGCCACCGCGCCACCCGGCACCGCCCCGCTGCCGGCCTCGGGGACCCTCACCCCGGGAGCCGGACCGGGCGTCGCTCCGGACACCACCCCGGCCATCACCCCGGGCACTGCCTCGGAAACCGGGCCGGACACCGCCGCCCCGCTCCCCACCCCGGAAACTGGACCGGACCCCGCCCTGCCGCCTGCCCCGGAGACCGGACCGGGCACTGCCTCGGGCCCCGCGCCGTTGCCCACACCGGACCCCACACCGGAAACACCCCCGCCCCCCGCCCCGGACCCGGTGCAGCGCACCGCCTTCGCCCTGGACGAGGAGCGGACCGAGCGGATCACCCAGCACCTGGCCCGGCGTCTCGCGCTCACCGCTGAGCAGGTGCTGACCGGTGTGTTCGCGCTGGCGCTGGCCCGCTGGCAGCACACGGACGAGGTCGGGTTCGACGTCTGCAGCGATCCCCGGAGCGGTCACCCGGGCCTGCGCCGCCACGTCGGCCGGCTCACCGATGTGCACCCGGTCCAGCTCACCCTGGATCCCGGCCCCGACGCCCTGGGCCAACTGGCCGCCGCGGCAGGCTTCCTGGCCGCCGGCGCCGGCCGGGCCGCGGGCGGCGCCGGCTTCGGGGCCTGCCGTGAGTTCAGCCCCGACCCGCTGCTGCGCGCCACCCTGCGCGAACTGCCGCCCGCCCCCGCCTGCCTGATCCTGCACGCCCCGGACGAAGCACCGCCCGCCCCGGCCCACCCCGTCCCCGGCATACCGGAACACCGCACCCACCGCCTCCACGCGCACGCGCGGATCACCGCCGGCCGACTGCACCTCACCCTCGACCAGCTGCCCGACCGGCCCACCACCCCCGCCCCGGTGACCCCCGGTCCCACCACTCCCTCGGCGTTCGACGGCCTCCCCGGCTCCCCAGGCACCGACGACCTCACCACTCCTTCGGTATCCGCAGGCGCTGCCGAGAGCCCGGCGTCAGCCGCCCCGGTGACCACTGGCCGTGCCACCCCCTCGGCGACCGACGGCCTTCCCGACGCCCCGGACACCGACGACCTCACCACCCCGTCCGTGACCACCGGCGTCACCGAGACCTCGACGTCCACCGCCCTCACCGGCCCCCCGGCAACCCCCGCCCTCCCCGCTCCCGAGACACCCCCCACGCCCACCTCCACCCCCACGCCAACAACCCTCGCCCCCTTGCTGCGGGACGTACTGGAAGAACTGGCCGACGCCGCCACCGCCCCGGTCCCGGCCGCGTTCGCGCCCACCGCGCAGCAGGTGGCCCTCTACACCGGGGGCGACGCACAGCCCGGTACCGGCCGGCATGTCGAGCAGCTCGTGTGGGTGTGGCACGGGCCGCTGGACACCGAGCGGTTCGGGGCCGCCTGGCAGTCGGTCTTCGACTGCGAGGCGGTGCTGCGCACGGCGTTCACCGGGACGAGCCCGCCGCAGCTGATCGTGCACGGCCGGGTCACCCCGGACATCACCCACCGGATCCCCTCCGGCGGGGACTGGGCCCCGTTCCTGGAACGGGACCGGCTGCGCGGCTTCGACCTGCGCTGCCCCGGCGCGCTGCGCCTGACCCTGCTGGAGCCGGAACAGGCCCCGCCCGCCACCGCCGGCACGCCCACCCGGATCGTGCTCACCTACCACCGGGCCCTGCTCGACACCTGGTCCGCGCACCTCCTGCTGCGCACCTTCTACCGGGCCTACCTCGCCGGCGGCACCCTGCCCGGCGGCGAACGCCGCCCCGACCTGCGCGACTACACCGCCTGGATCGCCGCCCAGGACCCGCGGCCCGCCCGCGCCCTGTGGGCGCGCTTCACCCCGCCCGGCGCCGCCGCCGCGGCCTCCCGGCCGGGCCGCCCGGGCGAGGCCACCGGCCTGAGCGGGGTCGGCCGGGCCCGGCTGCGCCTGGACCCCGCGGAAACCGTCCGCCTCGCCCGCTGGGCCGGCACCTGGGGCACCGCGGAGAGCAGCGTGCTGCAGGCCGTCTGGGCGATGCTGATCTACCGCGCGTCCGGCGCCACCGGACCGGCCCCGGTGTGTTTCGCGGTGACCGTCCCGGGCCGGGGCATCGCGCTGGACGGCGCGGCCTGGCTGCCGGGCCCGCTGCGCAACCTGCTGCCGATGTCCATCGAGGTCGACCCCGCCGACACGGTGCCCCGTCTGCTGCGCCATCTGCGTGACCGCGCCCTGGACATGGCCGCCTACGAATGGCTGCCCGCCGACCCGCCCCCCACCCCTGCCCCCACCCACCCCCAGGCCCCCCAGGCCCGGGCGCATGCCGGGGCGGACGCCGACCGCGCCGAGACCGTCCTGGTCTTCGAGGACCCGCCGCACCCGGTGCACGGCCTGGAGAACGAACTGGCCGCCCACGGCATCCGGGCCGAGTTCCCCGGCACCGTGCCCGCCCGCTCCGTCCTGCCCCTGGCCCTGCTCGCCCACCACGACAGCACCGGCGGCCTCATCCTCACCGGTGTCCACGACCGCGCCCTCCTCGACGAGGCCGCCGCCGCCGAACTGCTGGTCCAAAGCGCCCTGCTGCTACGCGAACTCCCCCTGGGAGCAGACGAGTCCACCACCGTCGCCCAGGTCCTGAAACTCCTCGAGGGCCGCGCCGTACCCCCCATGGCCGACGACACCCCCAAGGCCGACACCCCCACCACCGGCCCGACCACCGATCGCCCCGGCCCGACCACCGATCGCCCCGCCCCGACCACCGATCGCCCCGCCCCGACCACCGGCCTGCCCGCCCCGATCACCGGTCTGCCCGGCCCGATCACCGGTCTGCCCGGCCCGACCACCGTCACCGGCTCGGCCACCGGTCCCATCGGCCCGACCACCGGTCCAGCCGATCCCCCCGGACCGCCGGCCGCCCCCGACCCGGCCACCACCCCCGCCCCAGATCCCGCCGCCGATCCCGTCGGCCCGGGCACTCCGCTGACCCTCCTGCGCGCGGCCCGTCACCAACAGGCGGGCACCATCTGCCTCGTCCCGCCCCCCGGCGCACCGCCCACCTGCTACGACCTGCTGCCCCCCGCCTATCCCGGCCCCCAGGAACTGCTGCTCCTCAACACCTCCGCCAACCCCGACGCCGGCAGTGCCTCCGCCGCCCTGGCCGCCCGCACCGCCGGCCGGCCCCTGCTGCTCGCCGGGTTCTCCGGAGCCGGCGCGGTGGCCTGCGACCTCGCCCGGCGCCTGGCCGTCGCCGGCCGCCGCCCGCCCCGGGTGGTCCTCACCCCCGCCCCGCCCGGCGAACGGGAACGCGCCCGCGTCCTGGCCCGGGCCCTCCAGAACGCCACCGCACCGCCCCCGTGAGCGCCACCGCACCCACCCCCCCGACCGGGTCGCACCCCCCCGATCGAAGCCGTACACCCCTGACCGGGGTCGCATGCCCCCTGACCGCAGCCGCACCACCACCCCTGGCCGGACAGGGGCAGGAGCAGGACACCACCACACCGGCTCCTGTCCCTGGGGCCGCCCGCCTCCCGGGGATTGGGGCCGCACCACTCCCTGACCCGGAGCCCGCTCCACCCCCCTGGCCGGGAGCCGCTCCACTCCTCTTCCGCCGGGCTTCGACCCCGCCTCGTCCGCGGCCGGGGACCGTGGCGGTGGCAGGGGTGATCCGGCCCGGCTGCCGACGCCGGCCGCGCCCCCAGGCCGCAAGCTTCTGGAGAGCCATGTCCCGTCGTCTGTCCGCCTCGGAGTCCGTGGCCCAAGGTCACTCCGACAAGATTGCCAGCCGGATCAGCGACACCGTCCTGGACGCCCTGCCGCGCCGGGACCGCCTCGCCCTGCTGCGCCCTGTCTGCGCGCAGACCGCCGCCTGCGGCCGCTTCGGCCGTGAACTGCCCGACTTCACCGGGGAGCGCACCGACCGTGTCCGGCACCTGAGGGCTGCCGCCGGTCCGTGAACCCCCGCCCCCGCCCCCGCCCCGGCGCCTGCCGCCAGGACGACGGCAGGCGCAGCGGGGCCGGGGGATTCCTTGCACGCCGGAGCGCCATCCGCTCCTGACCCGCACCGAGCAGAGGAGGACGCGATGTACGACATCACCGAGGTGGACAGCAGGCCGTCCCAGGACGCGGCGGACGCCCCCCTGCCTCCGCACCCGCCCTTGCCGTTGTCCCTGTCCTGTACGCCGCCGCTGCTGCTGGCGGGGATCGACGAGGAGGAGTGGGGGGAGCCGCACGTGGTGCGCGGTATCGACTGACACACCGTCCCGCCGCAACCCCGCCCGTGCCGTTCTCGAGCCGTCCGCGAGCCGCTCTTGGCAGCCTGCGTAGGAAGGAGACGGCGACGGCACGGAGGGGGCGGACATGGGACGGGTGCTGCGGGGCGGCCGGCGGGCGCTGGCGGACTATGTCGTACGGCGGCTGTGGTTGTCCCTGGTGGCCTTCGGCTCCTCCTACGAGCCGTTCGCCCAGCAGGTGGCCGGGCAGCGGGAGCGGCAGGTGCCGCAGCGTCCCGGCGGGCCGCCGCCGGCCCATCCCGAGCGGGTGCGTGAGGATGTCGCGCTGTCCGAGCAGGAGAGGCGGATCCTGCGGCAGCTGTGGCCGGCGGGGTATGCCGGGCACCGGGCCCCCGACGGAGACGGCGGCTGAGGCTGGGGCTGAGGCACGGGCGGCGGGGGAGCAGGTGATGGGGGAGCGGGTGAGGGGCGGCCGGTGGCCGCCCCCCTTTTTTCTGTTCAGCACTCGGCCTTTTTTCTGTTCACCACTCGACGAGGGCGAAGCTGGCGGACATGCCGCCGCCGAAGCCGGCCAGCAGGACCAGTTCGCCGGGGCGGATGTCGCCGGCGCGGACGGCCGCGTCCAGGGTGATGGGGATGGAGGCGGCGCCGGTGTTGCCGTAGTGGGTCACGGTGCGGTGCATGACCGCGTGGGGGAGGGCGAGGTGGGTGAAGACGTCGTCGAGCATGACGCCGTTGGCCTGGTGGGGGACGATGTGGTGGACGTCGGCGGGCTCGACGCCGGCCTCGTGGAGGAACGCCTTGGTCAGCTGGGGGAGTTGGTCCACGACGAAGTCGCGTACGGCGCGGCCCTCCATCGTGAAGTAGTGCAGTCCGGTGTCCAGGGCGGCCGCGTCGAGGGGCCGGCGGCTGCCGCCGGCGGGGACCTGGATGAGGCCGGTGAGTTCGCCGAAGGTGTGCAGGGCGACGTGGCGGACGACGGGGCCGCGGTCGGCGGGGCCCAGCACCATGGCGCCGGCGCCGTCGCCGAACAGGACGACGGTCCTGCGGTCGGCGGGGTCCAGGATGCGTGAGTAGACGTCGGCGCCGATGACCAGGGCGTGGCCGCCGCGGCGCAGGATGACGCTGCCGACCGCGGAGAGCGCGAACACGGTGCCCGAACACACGGCGTTGACGTCGAAGGCGGCGGTGCCCGAGGCGCCGAGGTTGTGCTGGACGTAGGCCGCGGTCGGCGGCTGGGGGTGGTCGGGGGTGGAGGTGGCGACGGCGATCACGGACAGCTGCTCGGCGGTGATGCCGGCCGCCGCCATCGCGGCCCGGGCGGCGGCGGTGGCCAGGTCGGAGGTGGCCTGGGCGGGGCCGGCCCAGCGGCGTTCGCGGATCGCGGTCTTGCGGGTGATCCAGGCGTCGTCGACCCCGGCCGGTGCGCCGGCCTCGTCGTTGGAGACGATCCGCTCGGGCACGTAGGCGCCGGTGCCGAGGATCCTGACGTCCCTGATGGGGCTGCCTGTACCGAGGATCGTCGCGTCGTCCATGCGGCTGCCCTCCCCTTCGCATGGTGCGTGAATGGATGAATGGCGGGTGCGGACGGCCCGTGCGCGGTGGCGGGGCCGTCCGCACCCGCAGAAGTGCTCTCGGAGTGCTCTCGGAGTGCTCGCGGGGGTGTGTCAGCGGGTGGTGTAGAGGCGTTTGTGGCCGCTGATGCCGGCCAGCCGGTAGGGGCCGGTGGTCTGGGCGGGGGTGGCGTGGTCGCCGCCGTCGGCGGGCAGCCGGTGTTCGTGCAGGGCGCGGTAGCCGGCGTAGTCGACCTCGGTGCGCCGGGTGATGGCCTCGCGGTGGGCGGCGGTGCGCAGATGGTCTTGGTAGCCGGCGACGACGGTGCCGGCGAAGAACTCCGCCACGCTTCCGGAGCCGTAGCTGAGGAAGCCGATGTTCTGGCCGGTGAGGTCGTCGGCCTGGTCCAGGAGGGCGGCCAGGGCGAGGTAGAGGGAGGCGGTGTAGCTGTTGCCGATGACCCGGTTGTAGGCGGTGGTGTGGCCCAGGGCGGCGGTGACGGCGGTGGGGTCGGTGTCGCGGCCGCAGTAGTTGAGGAGGTGGCGGTGGGCCTTGTGGGCCATCTTGGTGAAGGGCTGGTGGTAGCAGAACGCGGCGAACTCCTCCAGGGTGCGGCCGCCCTGCTCGGTGTAGTCCTTCCAGGTGCCCTCGACGGCCTGCAGGTAGGCGCCGACCGATTCCTGCCCGTCGACCAGGGCGGTGTCGCGGTAGTTGGGCCGCCAGAAGTCCATGACGTCGGCGGTGAACACGCCCGAGGGGTCCTCGATGCGCACCAGCGCCGGGTTCACGCCGACGAGCATGGCGACCGCGGCGGCGCCCTGGGTGGCCTCGCCGGGGCTGTCGAGGTCGTAGCGGGAGACGTCGCTGGCGATGACGAGGACCTGCTGGGCGGGGTCGCGGCGGACCAGGCCGACGGCGAACTGCAGGGCGGCGGTCGCGCCGTAGCAGGCCTGTTTGAGTTCGACGACGCGGGTGGCGGAGGGCAGGCCGATGAGGGAGTGGACGTAGACGCCGGCCGCCTTGGCCTGGTCGATGGAGGACTCGGTGGCCAGGATCAGGGTGCGGATGCGGTCGCTGCCGTGGCGGGCGATCAGGGGGGCGGCGGCGGTGGCGGCGAGGGTGACGATGTCCTCGTCGGCGGCGGTCACGCTCATCGACTCCTGGCCGATGCCGACGTGGTACTTGCCGATGTCGGCGCCGTTGTGGGCGGCGAGCGCGGTGTGCGGCAGGACGAACTCGCCGGTGGCGAGGGACAGGTCGTGGATTCCGATGGACAGGGACATGGTCAGGCACCAACCTTTGCGGTCTTCGGGTCGCGTTCCAGCTGGACGTGTGCGCGCATCAGTTCGCCGGGGTTGGTCTGCGCGGCGAGCAGGGACAGCTCCCCGCACAGCACGCTCGCGGCGGCGATGACGGCCAGGCGGCGGGCGTTCTCGCCGGGCGCCCGCTGCTCGCGGCAGCCCAGGCGGGTCAGGTTCGTCTCCACGAAGCCCAGGCCCTTGCCGTTGCCGACGGTGCCGACGATCAGGTTGGGCAGGGTGCAGGCGAAGTAGAGGTCGCCGTCGCGGTCCTCGGCCATCGTCACGCCCTGCGAGCCCTCGACGATGTTGGCGGCGTCCTGGCCGGTGGCCAGGTAGAAGCCCAGCAGCATGTTCGCGTAGTGGGCGTTGGCCGAGCGCACCCCGCCGGCCAGCAGGGTGCCCAGCAGGTTCTTGCGCACGTTGAGTTGGGCGATCTTCGCGGCGGTGGTGTGCAGGACGTCGTGCACCACCTGGCGCGGGACGAGGAGTTCGGTGACGACGTTCTTGCCGCGGCCCAGGATGCCGTTGATGGCGGTGGCCTTCTTGTCGGTGCAGTAGTTCCCGGAGATCGAGCCGTAGGAGATGCCGGGAACCGTCGCCAGGAGGTGGGCCAGCAGGGCGTCGGAGGCGAGGGTGGCCATGTTGTGGCCCGAGGCGTCGCCGGTGGAGAACTCGAAGCGCAGAAACAGCAGGTTGGCGTTGATCTCGTGCCGCACGCCGAGGAGGCGGGCGTAGCGGCTGCAGCCGCGCACCACCTCCCGCAGCTCCTCGATCCGCGCCTCCACGCTCCGTGCGGCGCTGTACGCGGCCTGCGCGTCGGTCGCCTCGACCAGGACGGAGCGGGTCATCCGCTCGTCCACCAGGGTGGCGACGATGCCGTCCTCGACCAGCATGGAGACCTTCGCGCCGCGGCCCACCGAGGGCCACAGCGGCGACTCGTAGGTGGCCAGCGGGATCCGGGTCTCGGTGCGGGCGACGTTCCCGGAGATGCGCAGGGGTCCCACCCAGCGCATCGGGACGCCGGCGGTGGCATGGGTGTCGGTCATCGGGTGCTTCCCGTCGTCGGGGCGCGCAGCGCGCCGGAACTGGAACGGCGGGCCAGGGTGCCCGTCTCGATGCCCCGGTCGGCGCAGAAGGCGCGCAGGGAGCCGTGGATCAGCAGGTCGCAGCGGGTCAGGGCGGCCGGGGTGGGGGCGCCGAGCATCGTCTGCAGGGCCGCCAACTGCTCCAGCCAGCGGGCGAGTTGGGCGGTCAGGGCGCCCACGCCGCCGTCCAGGAGGGTGCGCAGGAAGATCCCGGAGGCGCCGACCGCACGCGCCCCCAGCGCCAGCGCGCGGGCGGCGTCGAGCGGGCTGCGCACACCGCCGGAGGCCAGCAGCGGCATCCCGGTGTCCTGGGCGTCCAGCAGACAGGCGGGCGCGGACTGGCCCCAGCCGTGCAGGAAGGCGTACTCGCCCAGCGCGCGGCGGCCGTTCTCGATGCGCGCGAAGTCGGTGCCGCCGCGGCCGCTGACATCGGCCGCGGCCACCCCCAGCGTGCGCAGCAGCTGGACGCTCTGCCGGCTCAGCCCGTTGCCGACCTCCTTGACGATCACCGGAATGTCGACGGCCGCCGCGATCTTCTCGATCTGCCCCGGCCAGGAGGCGAAGGACCGGTCGCCCTCCGGCATCGCGGTCTCCTGCGCGGTGTTGACGTGGATCTGCAGCGCGTCGGCCCGCAGCAGCTCGATCGCCCGCCACACGTTGTCCACCGACGCCGTCGCGTTGACGTTGGCCAGGACGAACCCGTCCGGGTTCTCCTCGCGCAGCACCCGGAAGGTGCCCGCGCAGGAGGGGTCCTTGAAGTAGGCGTTCATCGACCCCGACGCGATCGGCACCCCGCTCTCGCGGGCGGCGGCGGCCAGGTCCCGGTTGATGGCACCGGTGCGGGCGCTGCCGCCGGTCATCGCGTTGACGTAGAGCGGCACCGGCCAGGACAGGCCGGCGAACGAGGTGGCCAGGGACACCTCCTGGCGGTCCAGGCCCGCCAGGGCGTGATGGACGAACGACACCTCGTCGAACTGGTTGGTCCCGCGCGGGCTGTCCTGCTGCTCGATGGCGAGCCGGACGTGGTCGTCCTTGCGTTGAGCACTCATGGCTGTGGGGTCCTTCCGGGCCGTCGCGCGGCGGGGTGCACGGGCAGGGCTTCCACCCCGGCCGCGCTCCACCGCCGCCGTACCTGACAGATGTGCCGGGACGCCGCCGCGTCCAGCAGGGCGATACCGCAGTCGCCGCCGCCCGCCCCGGACGGCTTGGCCGCGCCGCCGACGGCCTCGGCCGCCTCGCACAGCCGTGTCAGCCGGGGGGTGAAGATGCCCAGCCCGACCGCCTCGTCCAGCCGCGCCAACTCGACGCGGGCGGTGCGGATCTGCTCCAGCAGTCCGCCGTCGTCGCCGCGCTCCAGCGCGCGTACGGCCGCCTCCACCAGCCGGTTGCTGGCCTCGGTGTACCGGCCGCGCGCGGCACCGTCCTGCCGGCCGCGGCCGCGGCGGTGCAGGCCGGCCACCAGGGACGCGGTGGAGACGGGCTCCCCGGTCCAGCCGACCTCCAGCCGCAGCCCGGCCGGCGGCGGCAGCCGCCGCACCGCATGCCCCGGCCAGGGCGCGGCCAGCGTCCGCGTGATCCCCACCCGCCGGGCCAGGTCGAGGACGAAGGCCCGCTCCGGCGCCCGGTAGAGGATCCAGCCGCCCCAGGCACTGGCGGCCAGATCACCCCCCGAGCCCTTCGGATCGATCCGCGCACTCGCCAGCAGCGCCAGCCGGTAGCGCTCACCGGCCGACAGCCCGACCCCGCAGAACGCCGCCACGGCGTCCACCGCGGCCACGGTCACCGCACCGGAGGAACCCAGCCCGTACTTGCGCCCGCCCTCGTGCAGCCGGCTGCTCACCGACACCTTCAACGCCGGTACGCCCAGCCCGAGTTCGGCCAGCAGCGCACCCACCGTCTCGACGGCCGACACGACATGCGCGAGCGCGCCGCGCGCCCGCGCCCCGTCACCGGAACGGCCACCGGCGCCGGCGCCGGCGCCGTGGACGACGAGCCGCCCCTCCTGCCAGCGCCAGGCGACGGCTTGCGGGATGAGGTCACTGGAGATCACCACGTCGGGGCTGCCGGGGGCGGTGAGGTTGCGGGCTGTGCCGGGTTCGTCGAGTCCGTGCGGGGCGTGGGGTGCACCGGGACTGCTGGGTGCGCCGGGATTGTCGGGTGCGCTGAACTCGCTGGATCCGCCGGGTCCGTGAGGTCCACTGGGTGCGCCGGGTCCGCGAGGTCCGTCGGGGCTGCCGGGTCCGCTGGATCCGCCAGGTCCGCGAAGCCTGCGGGAGCCGCCGGGTGCGCCGGACTCGCCGGACTCGCCGGGTTCGCCGGGTTTGCCGGGCCCACCGAGCCCGCTGGATCCGCTGAGGCTGCCGAGTGAGCCGAGTGCGCTCGGTGCGCCGAGGCTGCCGGGTGCGCCGGTGACGGTGACGGTGATGTCGCGGTCGACCGCGACAAGGATCGCCGGGTTGCCCGGTTCCACCACCGCGTACTCGCCCGCGACGAACAGCTTGCCCGGCGCCCGCCGTACCACCGTGCGTCCCGCGGACACCGCCGTCGTCATTGCCGTCGGCGCGGTCATCGTCCGGCCCCGTCCGCCTCGTCGAGCAGACGGGCTCCGGGTCCCGGCCCGGCCACCAGCACCCGCGCCGCCGGTACGGCCTCGCCGACGGCGCCGGCCACCCGCCGCGCGTCCGCGCGCCGGCACAGCACCTTCACGTTCGGCCCGGCGTCCATCGTCGCGTAGGCCGCCACACCGTCCCGCCGCAACTCCAGCACCCGGTCCAGCACGGTGACGGTGGCCGGCGACAGATAGCGCACCGCGGGCCGCGCGGCCAGCATCGTCGCGTGCATGCCGAGCGCGTTGCGCTCCGCGATCTCACCCACCGCCTCCAGGTCACCGAGCGCCAGCGCCGCCCGCATGCCGGCCAGGTCGGCCCGGCTGGAGTCGGCCCAGGGCCGGTACAGCGGGGAGGTGTCCACGGTGCGGCGCATCGCCTCCCGGCTGGAGACCGTCTTGGCGCCCGCGTCGACCACGGCGACGACCAGCGCCGGGTCCATGCCCGCGGCGGGCACCGGCTCGGCGTAGGAGGCGGCGTCCGCCGCCGCGCCGGTGGCGCCGGGCGGTCCGGCGTGCCAGACGGCGAAGCCGCCGAACACCGACCGCGAGGCCGACCCCGACCCCCGGCGCGCCAGCCGGGACAGTCCCGTGGCGTCCAGCCCCAGCCCGTACGCGGCCGCGGCGGCCACGGCCAGCGCGGCGAACCCGCTGGCCGAGGACGCCAGCCCCGCCCCGGTGGGCACGGTGTTACGGCTGTCCACCACCGCCCGCCACGACAGACCGGCCCGCTCCCGCACCAGTTCCAGGAACGCGATGACGCGCCGCGCGGCCTCGCCCGTCGCGGGCACCCCGTCGAGGACCACCTTGTCGTGGCCGGCCGCGGCGTCCAGCCGGACGCGGGTGGTGGTCGGGAAGACGTCCAGCGTCATCGACAGACTGTCGCTCCAGGGCAGGATCAGCCGCTCGTCCCGCTTGCCCCAGTACTTGACCAGGGCGATGTTCGGATGCGCGACGGCGGTGACATCGGCGGCGTCCGCCTTCATCGGGCGCGGCACGGTCTGCGACAGCCGCGGCACCGTCTCAGGCAGGCTTGGCACAGTTGTCGGTGGTTCACGGCGCATGGCTGTCGAGCCCTTTCCGCTTGGTCTTGCGAGGAACCCCGGGCGTTCATGTCCGGGAGGAATTGCGTCCTTGGCCAGGTGACGCGGAGTGCCGCAGCGTCATGACGCTGCTCGGCCGCCGGCTCTTTCGTGCGGTCAAGGCGCCAGCGCACGGCCCTGCGTGTCATTGGTCCGGGCGAGCGGTGTACAAGGCCCGCCGGGCGGGAGTGCCGGTGGTGTACGTCGATCCGGCGTACACCTCCCGCACCTGCGCCGAGTGCGGTCACATCGGCAGAGCGAACCGGGTCTCCCAGGCCTGGTCCGCGTGCCGCAACTGCGGCGTCGTTGCGCATGCGGACCGCAACAGTTCCCGCAACATCCGCGTCCGCGCGTGGGAGTTGTGGCGACGCGGGGCCCCGTCAACGGCCCCTGCCCCGCCCCGAACAGCTCGGAGCGGGGCTGGACGCAAACGCGGCATCACACCCGGTGATGCCCGTTGTGCGAGCCCAGCGTCTTAGCGCTGGTCAGCGTTGACCGGTACGAGCCATGTCTGTACGGCGCCTGCCTCGTGCAGTCGCCGGGTGACCTCCCGGGCCCGCTGCGGCGGGGCCAGCGCGATCATGCAGCCGCCCAGACCACCGCCGGTGATCTTGGCGCCGAGACTGCCAGCCCCCAGCGCGGCCTGGACCAGCCGCTCGATGGAGCCGGTGCTCAGCCGGGCCGCCCGCAGCAGCGCGTGATAGTCCGTCATCCGCCGGCCCAGGTCACCGGCCCGGCCCTCGGCGAGCGCCGACAGGGCCTCCTCGGTCAGCTGCGAGGCCCGCCGCACGAACCGCGTCCGCGCCCCGGGCCGGCGTTCGAACCCGTCCCGCAGCAGCTCGACCGCCTCCCGGGTACTGCCCGGCTCCCCGCTGTCCGCGACGATGAACAGGCCGTCGCAGCCCAGCCTCAACTCCCGTGTCCGGCCCGCCCGGAACAGCAGCGGGCGCAGCGCGCCGACGGTCATGGCGTCGACACCGCTGGCCCTGCCGTGCGCCATGTTCTCGGCCGTCTGCACCAGGTCGAACGCCGTGGCCTCGTCCAGCTCCCGGCCGAAGAGGTCGGCCAGCGCGAACGCGATCGCCCGCGAACTGGCCGCGCTGGAACCCAGCCCCCGGCCGTGCGGGATCGCACCGTCGAGGATCACGTCCAGATGCGGCCGGCCGCTCACGCCCATCCGCGCCTTGAACTCTGCGGTCAGCCGGCGCAGACCGTCGGAGGCCTGCGTCACCATCGCCCGCGAGGGCGAACCGGTCACCGTGTAGGACAAGTCGCCCTGCCCGTCGCCGGGTTGGGAGGACCAGCCGGCACTGGCGGTGACCGTGAGCTGCGGGATCGGCAGGGCGAGCGCCGGAGCCCCGTAGACGACCGCGTGCTCGCCCAGCAGGATCGCCTTGGCGTGGGCGCGGCCGATGCCGACCGAGCGGGACCGGCGGCTGTCCGGCACCCCCTCCGCCGAGGTCGGTAGAGTCAACGCACTCAGCTCCCTATGTCAGTTGTGCATGGAGATGTCTGTTGTGCAGGGGGTCCGCGAGGGCGCGCGGCAGCAACTGCCGTACGCGACAGGGGACTTCACCGACTTCGCTGCTTCACCCGCGGCGCGGTGCCGGTGGCGGGGCACCGCGACAGCACCCGGGTGCGCCGGGCGGCGGAGCGGACGCGGTGGAAGAACGCCGGAAGAAACGGTGAAGGAAACCGCGAAAGAAAAAGTGCCGCGCGCCCGATGACGGGCGGCCGCGGCACGCGTCCCCTGCCGTCGCACGGCCTCGCGGCGGCTTTTGGGCAGGGGAGATGTAGGGAGATAGTGACACGGGGTCAGGCCCCCCGCCAACACCGCACCGAAGTGACGTGGGTCACTCGGATGGAGGGGCGGATCCGCAGCCCGCACAACCGCCGCAGCCGCGGCTGCCAGGGCAGTCGCGGCGGGCACATCGAGGGCTACGGGCGTACAGGGAAAGGGAATTGACATCACGTCAGGAGAGTCGGCGGGCTGAGAGCGGCGGAGCGGGGGAGTGGGAAAGTCGGTGGGCCGGGAGCCGGGAGCTGGTCGCCGGAGGTCGGAGGCCGGGCCGGTGTGGGGGTGGGCCGGGGTGCGAGGCCCGGGGTCCGGTCAGGGCCGTCGGTGCAGGGCGATCTCGGTGAGTTCCTCGATGTCGAACTCCGAGCGGCGGTTCGGGGCGCCGTAGCGGGTGATCTTCCCGCGGCTGACCCACTTGCGGATCGTCGCCTCGGACACGCCCACGGCGAGGGCGGCCACTTTGGTGGGGACGAGCCGGTGGCTCGGTGGCTTGATCATGCGCTGACGCCCTTCCGCTGCCGTTCCATGAGGGTGCGCAGCCCCAGCCACTCGCCCACGTCCCACGCGTGCCCCGAGGAACAGCGGATGCTGCCCCCCGAACCCGAACCGGCATCGTTACCGCCTCCTGCGCCGGTCGGGCCGCCTGTGCCGGTGGCGTGCTGGGGGAGGGCGCTGATCGTCCCCGGGCAGCCGTCCACGACGCAGTTGCGGATGAGGGCGTTGAGGGGATGGGGGTCGGGGTCGATGGTCCGGCGCAGTTCGCCGACCAGGGACTCGATCTCCTCGGCGAAGTCGTCGGCCGGGGGCTGGCCGGCGAGCCATTCCAGATGCCGGGTCAGAAACCGTGCCAGGGAGGGGACGGCACGCGGCGGAGTGGTGATTCCGCGTTTTTCCGCGACCATCGACGACCACGACTCGAGAAGGGTCTCGATGCTGTGGCGGGCGTCGAGGACGGTGATGTCCAGGTGGTCCCTCCTGCGGCTGCCGGAGACCTTGGTGGGATTCGTGCGCCGGCCCGTCAGGGACGCCTGGTGCAGGCATTCCTGGTGAAGGGCGGGAAGCACCCGCAGATGGTGCGCCGCCCTTCGCACGCACGGGGCGCAGAGGACGGACCCGGCGGCGGCGACGCTTTCCTGGGGGTGACTCCTGGGGCATGACTGGGAATTCATCGAAACTCCTCCACGAGGCGTCGGCGCCCCGCAACCGCTGTCCATAACTGTGCTTTTCCAGATATCCCGCATATCCCGCATGTCCCGCGAGCTCTCCCGGACCTGCCGTTTCCCCCGGACCTGCCGGCTCTTCCGGCTCTGTCGGTTCTTCCGGCTTTCCGGACCTGCGGGTTCTGCTGTCGGATATCCCGTGCCGATCGCGGCAGTTGACCCGGCGCTTTCGTCCGCCAAGGGCTGCTGCGCCGGCCTCTGACGGTTCCTTCCATTACCCGACGGGCGACTCGAGTCCCGATACAGCCCGGTTCGGGAACACGCCGGTGAAATACGGGGCCCGTTTTCTCGAGGCCTTTTCCACCCGGAGCCGAGCCCTGGTCGAGCGCCTGCACGGACGGTGGCCGCAGGAAGGGAGGAACTGTGGACGGTACGCACGCAGGCGAACGCGCAGTAGACGCCGGACTCCTCGCAGGGCCGCTCGTCATGACGGCCGCTCAGTCTCCCCCGGGCGGGGCCTTTCCCCCCGGGGACCCGGACCCACGCGCCGCCGCGCCGCCACCCGGCGACGCCGCCACGGCGCATCTGGAGGTGTGCCTGGTCGGTGCCGGCCCGCGGGGCCTCTCCGTACTGGAACGGCTGTGCGCGCAGGAACGGAAGTCGCCCCGCTGGGACACCGTCACCGTGCATGTCGTCGACCCCGACCCGCCGGGCTCGGGCCGGGTGTGGCGCCCCACCCAGTCGCGGCACCTGCTGATGAACACCGTCGCCTCGCAGGTGACGGTCTACACCGATGCCAGCGTCCGCATCGACGGCCCGCTGGAGGAGGGCCCGAGCCTGTACGAGTGGGCCCGCGCCCTGGAGTCGGGCACCCTCGACAGCGGCCCCGGACCGGCCGGCGGCACGGAGCTCCTCGACCAGGACGGCGCGGAGATCGCGGAGATCCTCGCCGAGGCGCGCGCCCTGGGCCCCGACACCTATCCCACCCGCGCCCTCTACGGCTCCTACCTCACCTGGGCGTTCGGGCGGGTCGTGGCGAACGCCGCCGCGCATGTACGGGTGCGCACCCACGCGGCGCGCGCCGTCGCCCTCACCGACACCGACGGCGTCCGGGCGGGGCGCCAGAGCATCACCCTGGAGGACGGCACCCGGCTGAACGGCCTGTCCGCGGTCGTCCTGGCGCAGGGCCACGTCCCGGCCCGGCTGTCCACCACCGAGCGGCGGCTGGCGGGCTTCGCCGCCCGGCACGGTCTGACGTACGTGGCCCCCGCCAACCCGGCCGACGTCGACCTCTCCCGCGTACGGCCCGGGCAGAGCGTGCTGCTGCGCGGCCTGGGGCTCAACTTCTTCGACCACATGGCCCTGTTCACCCGGGGCAGGGGCGGCGTCTTCACCCGCAGCGGCGGCCGTCTGGTCTACCGGCCCTCGGGCCGCGAGCCGCGCCTGTACGCCGGGTCGCGGCGCGGGGTGCCCTACCAGGCGCGCGGCGAGAACGAGAAGGGCGCCCACGGCCGCCACCGCCCCCGGCTGCTGACCGCCGGCTGCGTCGCCGCGCTGCGCGCGGGGGACCGGCGCAGCACGGCCGTCGACTTCGCCGCCGACCTGTGGCCGCTCATCTCCAAGGAGGTGTGCGCCGTCTACTACGCGGCCCTGCTCACCCGGCGCGGTGAACCGGCCGCGGTGGCCGAGGAGTTCACCGAGCGCTATCTGCACGCCGAGCCGGGCGGGGCCGAGGACCGCCTGCTGGAGGAGGCCGGAATCGCCGGGGCCGAGCGCTGGGACTGGGAGCGCCTGGCCCGCCCCTACGGCGCCCGCACCTTCCCCGACCTGGCGGCCTTCCGGACCTGGCTGCGCGGCCATCTCGACGAGGACGTCCGCCTGGCCCGCCAGGGCAATGTCAGCGGGCCGGTCAAGGCGGCCCTGGACGTGCTGCGCGACCTGCGCAACGAGGTCCGGCTCGCCGTCGACCACGCCGGCCTGAGCGCCGCCTCGCACCGCGACGACCTGGAGGGCTGGTACACCCCGCTCAACGCCTACCTCTCGATCGGCCCGCCGGCCTCCCGCATCGAGGAGATGGCCGCGCTCATCGACGCCGGCGTCCTGGAGGTGACCGGCCCCGGCCTGCGCATCGGCACGGACGCGCACGATCTTGGCGGCCCCTGCTTCGTGGCCACCTCCGAGACGGTTCCCGGCGTACGGATCCGGGCGGCCGTCCTCATCGAGGCCCGGCTGCCCGCGATCGACCTGCGGCGCACCGCCGACCCCCTGATGAACCAGCTGCTGCGCACCGGCCAGTGCCGCCCCTACCGCATCCCCGCCCACGACGACGGCAGCGGCGGGGGAGAGGGAGAGGGCGGCGGGGAGTACGAGACCGGGGGACTGGCGGTGTCCGGACGGCCCTACCGTCTGATCGACGCGCACGGGGTGCCGCATCCGCGCCGGTTCGCCTACGGGGTGCCCACCGAGTCCGTGCACTGGGTGACCGCCGCGGGCATCCGGCCCGGCGTCGGCTCGGTCACCCTGGAGGACTCCGACGCCATCGCGGCGGCGGTCCTCGCCGTACCGCAGGCACCCGCCCCCGCCCGCTGGCCGGCCTGGGCCGCCGCAACTCCCGTGCCCCAGAGCCCTGTTACGGCCCCGAGCGCGAAGGCGGACGCATGACCACCTCCCCCCGGCAGCCCCCGCCCGCCGCCCTGTCCGCGCATCTGGACGCCGGGCTGCTGTCCCCGGTGCGGGCGGGCACCCCCGTCGAGGCGGCCGTCGGCGACGGCGCGTGGCTGCAGGCGATGCTGGACGCGGAGGCGGCCCTGGCCCGGGCGCAGGCCCGCCTGGGCACCGTGCCCGAACACGCGGCGGCAGCCGTGACCGCGGCCGCCCGCGCGGAGCTCTTCGACGTACGCGAACTCGCCCTGGCCGCGCGGGAGACCGCGAACCCGGTGGTGGGCCTGGTCGCGGCGCTGACCGCGCGGGTCGCCCGGGACTGCCCGGGCGCGGCCGAGTACGTGCACCGCGGCTCCACCAGCCAGGACGTCCTGGACACCGGCGCGATGCTGGTGGCCGCCCGCGCGCTGCGCCTGATCGTCGCCGACCTGCGGGCCGTCGCCGATGCCCTCGCCGTCCTGGCGGCCGGACACCGGGACACGGTGATGGCGGGCCGCACCCTCGCCCTGCACGCCGTGCCCACGACCTTCGGCCTCAAGGCGGCCGGCTGGCGCCGCCTCGTCCTGGACGCGGCCGACCGCCTCGACCGTGCCCGCGGCGGGCTTCCGGTGGCGCTCGGCGGCGCGGCCGGCACCCTGGCCGGCTACCTGCAGTACGCGGGCGAGGACACCGATCCCGCCGTCCTGTCCCAGACCCTGACCGCGGCCTTCGCCGAGGAGACGGGCCTGACGGCACCGGTGCTGCCCTGGCACGCGCTGCGCACCCCGGTCGCCGATCTGGCGGCCGCCCTCGCGCATACGGCCGGGGCGCTCGGCAAGATCGCCGCGGACGTGCTGGTGCTGGCCCGTACCGAGATCGGCGAGGTGGCCGAGCCCGCCGTGGCCGGCCGGGGCGCGTCCTCGGCGATGCCGCACAAACGCAACCCGGTGCTGGCCACCCTGATCCGCTCCGCCGCCCTCCAGGTGCCCGCGCTGGCGAGCGTGCTGATGCAGTGTCTGGCCGCCGAGGACGAACGCTCGGCCGGGGTGTGGCACGCGGAGTGGCAGCCGCTGCGCGAGTGCCTGCGGCTGACCGGCGGCGCCGCGCACACGGCCGTCGAACTCGCCCGCGGCCTGACCGTCAGCCCCGAGCGGATGCGCGCCAACCTCCGCGCCACCGGCGGACAGCTCCTGTCCGAACGCGTCTCCGCCGTCCTGACCCCCCGCCTGGGCCGGACGGCGGCCAGACAACTCCTCACCCAGGCCTCCCTCCTCGCCACCCGCACCGGCCTCCCGCTCGCCGACGTCCTGGCCGGCCTCCCCCAACTGGCCGGCGTACTCACCCCCCAGGAAGCAACCACCCTCCTCGACCCGGCCGGCTACACCGGCGCGGCAGCGGCCCTGGTGGACCGCTCCCTGCTCCTGCCCGACTCCACCGCTCCCGATCCCGACCGCGACCCCGGCCTCCGCTCCGACGATGCGCCCGGTACCGGCCCCGGCGCGGGTGCGGTGGCAGCGCCGTCCGGCGGACACGGCACCTGACGACACCTCACCCGCCGCCGGTCCGGGGGCCTTTGGCTTCCGTACCGCCGTCACCGACCCCAACTCCCAAGCCGTACAAGAACGTTGCCCACCCGGCACGCACCGGGGCCGGCCCGCGACGGTGCCTCCGTGCACCCACCGGACCGGCCCCGAGCGCTGACTGCTCCGGTACCCGGACCGGTCTCTGAACGCCCACAGCCCCGGCACCCGGCACCCGCCGGAGCAGACCCCGGTCCGGCACCCGGAGCAAGGCCAGGCCGGCTCCCGTACCGGCACCCGGCCCCCAGCCCCCCCGGACTCCCGGTCCGGCCCCCAGCCCCCCGGACTCCCGGCCCGGCGCCCGAGCATTCACCGGCCCGGCACCCGGGCCCCCGGACGGCCCCCCGGACACCCGCCCCGCCCCCGGACTGCCCCCTGGACACCCCCGCCGGACCGGCCCCCGGAGCAGACCCAGCCCCGCCCTCCCCGGAGCAAGATCAGCCCCGGCCCCCGCCCCGCCCCCCTCCCGGAACAGCCCCCGAACCCCCCACCCCCCGAAACAGCCCCCGAACCCCGCCCCACCCCGCTCCCCGCCCTGGTCACGCCCCTGTCGCTCAAGTCCCGCTGGAGTCCTCCTCGAATCTCCCCGGAGCCGCTCCACAGCGCCGGTGGAGTCCCGCTGGAGAGGGGCTGGAGGGGTGGTCCTCGGGCGGTCGAAGCGGCCGTCCGGGGTGATGGGGGCGCCGCATGATGAAGGCACAACGAGCAGGGAGGGCAGCCGAGTTGAGTGCATACGCGGGGGCCGGCGCGGGTGGTGGACACGGGCGTGCCGTGGTCATCGGCGCCGGTCTCGCCGGGCTCACGGCGGCACGGGCCCTGGCGAACTTCATGGACCACGTCACGGTGATCGAGCGCGACCGGGTGCCCTCCGGACCGGGGCGGCGCCCGGGGGTGCCCCAGGCCCGGCACACCCACACGCTGGTGCCGGCCGCCCACCAGGGGCTGGAGCGGCTCTTCCCCGGCATCGGCCAGGACCTGGCCGGCGCCGGGGCGGTCCCGCTCACCGTGCCCCGGGACGTGCTGCTGCTGGGGCCGGGCGGCTGGCTGCCCCGCTCCGACACCGGCGTGGCGCTGCTCTCCGCCGGCCGCGACCTGATCGACGCGGTGGTGCGGACACGGCTGCGCACCGACCCGAAGGTGGCCTTCCTGCCCGGGCACGAGGCCGTCGCCCTGCGCGGCGGCCGCCACGACACCGTCACCGGCGTGTGGACACACGCCCGCGACCGCGGCGCTCCCCACGGCCGGGGCGGGCGGCGTCTGCTGCCGGCCGAGTTCGTGGTCGACGCCTCCGGCCGCGGCTCCCACGCCCGGCGCTGGCTGGCCGAACTCGGCTACCAGCAGGCCCCGCAGAGCCTCACCAGCGCCCCCTCCGCCTGCGCGAGCGCCGTGTTCGCCCCGCCGGTGGGCCATGTCGCCGACTGGAGGAGCCTGGTGCTGAGCGCTGCGCCCGGCCATCCGCGCCAGGGCGTCCTGCACCCGGTCGAGGGCGGCCGCTGGTCGGTGACCCTCACCACCGCAGGCCCCGCCCGCCCGCCGGCCGGCCACTCCGCCCTGCTGCACGCCGCGCGCGCCCTGCGCCACCCGCTGCTGCACGACGTCCTCGCCGCCGCCACCCCCCTCGGCCCGGTCTACGGCCGCACCCGCACCGGCGCCTGCTGGCACCGCTACGAGAAACTGCGCCGCTGGCCCGACCAGTTCCTGGTGGTCGGCGACGCCCTCGCCGAGCTGGACGCGCCCGGCGGCCAGGGCATGGCGCTGGCCGTGCAGTGCGCCCTGGCGCTGGACCAGTTGCTGGCCTGCCACGGCACCGCCGTCGGCATCAGCCACCGGCTGCGCCACGCCATGGCCGGGCAGGTGGCCCCCGCCTGGCAGCAGGCCCGCTCCGCCTCCCGTACGGCGCACGGGCCGCGCGCCCGGTACGCGGCCCGCATCGCGGCCGCCGCGACCACCGACCCCTACGCGGCCGGCATGCTGCTGCGCACCCTGCACGGCATCACGCCGCCGCCCGGCGGCGCGCTGCGGCCGCGCGCGCTGCGGGCCGCCCTGCGCACCCCGCGCGGCCCCGCCCCGTACGCGCCCCCCAGCACCACCCACGGCCCGGACGCACCGCGCCGCCGCGCGCCCGCCGCCCCGGCCCGCCCGGCCGGTGCCCCGCACCCGCGCCCCACGGGCCTGCCCGCGCCGGCTCCCGCCGGTGAGCGCGGGCGGCCGTGAACACCCCGCCCGCACCCGGTCCCACGAGGTGTCCCGCATGACGAGAGTGGAGAAAGTGAACCGACCAGCCGCCCCAGAAGCCGGCCCGGCCCGCACCCCCGGCAGGGCAGACACCGCACGCCGGCCGGTCACGGGGGAGACCGGCACATCCCCGGGCGCCACCCGACCCGCCCACAGGACAGCCCCGTCGGGCCCGGTCCCGTCACAGCCGGCGGCGGCGTGCCCGCCGCGGCGCCCCGCCCGCACCGTCCGGCGGCGAGGGGAAGGGGCACGGGCATGAGCGGCACCGACACACCCCCGCGCGCCGGCCGCACCGCCGCGCCGCGCGGCGAACGCATCGCCGACTGGACCGACGGCCGGCTGGGGATCTACAACTTCCGCTTCCTGGTGCGCAAGGTGTTCCCCGAGCACTGGTCGTTCATGTTCGGCGAGATCGCCCTCTACAGCTTCGTCGTGCTGCTGGTGACCGGGACCTGGCTCACCCTCTTCTTCGACCCGAGCATGTCCGAGACCGTCTACAACGGCTCCTACGCCCCGCTGCGCGGGGTGCAGATGTCGCAGGCCTACTCCTCCACGGTCCACATCAGCTTCGAGGTGCGCGGCGGCCTGTTCATCCGCCAGCTGCACCACTGGTCGGCGCTGACCATGATCGGCGCCCTGTGCCTGCACACCCTGCGCCACTTCCTGACCGGCTCGTTCCGCAAGCCGCGCGAGCTGAACTGGCTGTTCGGGTTCACGCTGCTGGTGCTGGTCACCCTGGAGGGCTTCGTGGGCTACTCCCTGCCCGACGACCTGCTCTCCGGCACCGGCCTGCGCATCGCCGAGGGCGTCACCCTGGCCATTCCGCTGGTGGGCACGTACCTGTCGATGTTCCTGTTCGGCGGCGAGTTCCCGGGCCACAACGTGATCGGCCGGTTCTACGGCTTCCACATCCTGCTGATCCCGGCCATCGTCGTGGCGCTGCTGACCGTGCACCTGATCCTGGTCTTCTACCACAAGCACACCCAGTTCCGGGGCCCGGCCCGCACCGAGAAGAACGTCGTGGGCCAGCCCCTGTTCCCGCACTACACGGCCAAGGCGGGCGGCTTCTTCTTCATCATCGCCGGGGTGCTCTCCCTGCTCGCGGGCATCGCGCAGATCAACCCCGTGTGGACCTACGGCCCCTACAGCGCCGACCAGATCTCCCAGGGCTCCCAGCCCGACTGGTACATGGGCTTCCTGGAGGGCGCGCTGCGGGCCATGCCCGCCTGGGAGTTCAGCCTCGGCGGATACACCGTCAACCTCGGCATCCTGATCCCGGCCGTGATCGTGCCCACCCTGATGATGGCCGTGATCGCGCTGTGGCCGTTCCTGGAGGCGTGGGTGACCGGCGACCGGCGCGAGCACCATCTCCTGGACCGGCCGCGCGACCACCCCACCCGCACCGCGTTCGGCACCGGCTTCGTCGCCCTGTACCTGGTGCTGTTCCTCGGCGGCGCCAACGACGTGCTGGCCCAGGAGTTCCACCTGTCCCTGAACCAGATCACCTGGGCGGTACGGATCGGCGTGTTCGCCGTCCCCGCACTCACCTACGTCCTCACCCGGCGGATCTGCCTGGGCCTGCAGCGCCGCGAACGCGACACCCTCCTGCACGGCCGCGAGACCGGCCGGATCAGGAGACTGCCCGACGGCGAGTTCGTCGAGGTCCACCAACGCCTGGACCGGCAGCGGGAGTACGCACTGCTGGCCCGCAGGGCCTACGCCCCGCTGCCCGCCCCCACCCCCGAACACGACGGCGTCCCCAACCCCGACCGCCGCCGGCAGGCCCTGCGCCACCGCCTCAGCCGCTGGCTCTACGGCAACCAGATCGCCAAACCGACCCCGCAGGAGATGCGCGAGGCCCTGGCCCACCTCGGCCACCCGGACAACGGACACGCCGCGCTGGAGGGACACGCCGCCTCCAACGGGCACGCCTCCTCGTCCAACGGCCACGGCCCCTCCACACCCGGCTCCGAGTCCGAGTCCGAGTCCGTGTCCGCGGACTCCGGCGCGGGGCGGGGTTCCGCCCGGGACCGGGAGGCGGGCCGGGAACCGCACTGACCCGAAAGACGGGGCCGGTGAGGGCGGCGCGGGTGATCGGGGGACGGTCACCCGCGCCGCCGCCGTTCCACGACCACCCCCGCCACCCTGACGAACCGTCACTGTCCGCCGCCTTCAAGGCAGTTGCCGTAGAGCACGGCGGGCATGGGCACGGGCGCGGATACGGCCGGCCGCGCACCGCGCGGGGAACCCCGGCCGCCGCGCACCGCGCCCGCCGTACCCCGCCCCTTTGTCCGGTTGTCCGGCGTGTTCGTGCCGGAGTGTCCGCGGAGGCCCCGATGAACAGAGTTCCCCGGCGCCCGGCCCCGGCCGAGTCCATCACCCGGGCGCGTACCGGTCTGACGCGTGACCTGCGCGGCCGGCAGCGCCGCTACCTCATGGCGATGCTGGTGCGCACCGTGTGCGTGGTGGTGATGGCCGCGACCTGGAACCGCTGGCCCGTCCTCGCGGCCTGCGCACTGGCCGGCGCGGTCGTCATCCCGTACGTCGCGGTGGTCCTCGCACAGGCCCACTGGCGCCAGCAGCGCGGCCCGCGCCACGCCGTGGCCCCGGTGGTACGCGAGGAGCCCGCCGCCCGCGTCGTCCTGGAACCCACCCTGATCCTGCCGCCGGAACGGTGATGCCGCTGGGGGGCACGGGGTGCTCAGTGAGGATCGGCGGTTCCACCCAACAGGGGAATCAGCACGTCTGATGCCCCGATCTCCTGCAGCCGATGGCTCACGTCCTGCCACTCGTGCGGCGATTGACGGCGGGAGGCTGCTGACCTGGGGTTCTTTGGAGATGTGTGCGCTGACCAGGGGAAACGCCTCTCGGTAGTTCTCACTGGTCTACGCCGTTTCCCAGGCTCATGTGCCCTGGTTGTACCCTCGCCGTCCTAGAAGGCTATCGGCCTGCTGAGCGACAGGAGTTCCTGGTCCAGTCCCTCAAGGAAATCCTGGCGGCTGGTGCTGGGGCGTCCGCCCGCGTGTGAGCGGACCCGGACCGGGTGCGCCACACAAAGCTGTGGTGCACCCGGTCCCGGTCACTGCGCTACGCGTCCGGGCCCAGTGATGCCAGGTCGAAGGCGTTGCTGATGGTGCTGTAAGCGTCCGCGGTCAGATTGACGTGGTCGCCGGAGTCGAAGTCCGCCGGGGCCGTGTCGTTGCCCAGTTTCAGTGCTTGCGGGTCCGTAGTGCTCGCTGCGTCGGTGACCGCGACGATCGCCTCCGCGTCCACATAACTCACCGTGGGCGAGGTGAAGTCGAGTTGGTCGGTGATCCAGGTGTTGGTGTCGATGCGGTTCTGGTCGACTGCCGCCGTGCAGGCGCTGTTGCCGTCGCAGGGTGTCAGGGTGGTGAAGATGACCTTGATGCCCCAGCCCTTCAGCTGGTCCCGCAGCAGTCCGAGGGCGCTGTCGATGTCGACGTCGTCGTGGCCGGCGACTCACCGTCGGCACCCTCCACACGTACTATGTGCTCGCGGGAGCCACGCCGGTCCTGGTCCACAATTGCGGCCCTGGTGGTCCGGAATTTGGTCAGGCCTGTACATGCAGCGGGGATCAGGGGTTTGCGCGCCTTGGGACAAGCAAGGAGAGCACTGGTCGGCTCTCGAAACAAGCGCAAATGGCGGAAGATAACTCAAAGTCGTTCGGGCATGGTGTTTCAGTGCGAGCGGTTGATGGTCCGGTTGAAGGAGCATCGGTAGCGACCAAAGAAGAGATAGAGACAGCTGGGTTCTCGTTGATATTCACTCCGACGCGAAATCTTCCTATGCATCACACGCTGATACTTCCGAAACCGGTGGACTCGGCAGTTCAAAGAGGTTTCAACACGGTGTTTGGTCGGAGCTGATATGACGGGAAATCTAGATGGGATCCGCGGTCAACTTCAGGTGTTAGTGATCTTCGACTGGCGTGATGGTCCACTGGAAGGGATCTTGAGGTGGAAGAGCGAGAGTTCCTGCTGGTATTTCAAGCTGTTCGCGGAACGCCCTGAGAGCTCAATTCTGGACGATAGGATTTTCGGGCTCTGGGAAATTCCGGATTCAGATGGATCGGTCCTCAATGAGGAGTTCGGCGATGGTGGTGACGGTCCGGTTGTCTGGCCAGTTTCTGGTGGGCTCGGCTCGGTTGAGGCGCGCAGAATTGTTGACGGGCTTTTGTCGAGCAGGACTGGATCACCGAATCTGATTGTTCGAACTGAGGACTTTGTTAAAGTTCTCGGTGTATGGGCTGTAGTGCTTGATTGATTGAGCGGGGAGGGATTCCCCCCGGCAATAGGTAGATGGGTTCCGGTGGATTGATTTCCGGCGGGGCCCACCTGCTGTTTAATGACAAGAACACCAGTCGGTCGAGGAAGGCCAGGAACGCGCTGAGTTTAAGGCTTGTGTGGTCGAAGAGACGTCTCAGCGTCGCGCAGAACGTCGGTGATCACATCGGAGGTGGCGTGCAAGTGGCCGACCCGGTCAGCGCTATCGCCGTGACCGCGACGGTCTTGTTCGACGCGGCCAAGAAGGTGCTGGAGCGCAGATCACGCAGGGCAGCGGAGGGTGGCCGATGAACCAGGCCAGAGTGGATGCTGAGGGAATCGTTGAGCAATACGGTCGGGACGGGGTCCTGTCCTCAGAGAGCCTTGCCTCTGCGGAGTTCGGTGTCTGGGATCGACTGACTCCGGGCGTGCTCCTCGTCATGGCCCTTGGTGTTGCCGCAGCTGAGGACCCGTCGTTCGTCGAGCGGATCGCGGAGTCGGACGACACGCTACTGGCCGGGTTGATCGCGGGAGACTTCCGCGCGATTGAACTGGGCGTCGAGGACGCGACCAAAAGCTGGGATCAGATTGTTGCCCGGCTCGTGGAGTACGTCCGGCGCCCTGATGCGTCGGAGGGCACCTTCGACGTTCTGCTGTCCGAGGCGGAAGAACTCTGGTCCGAGGTGCTTGATTCCGGCGAGATGACGCGTCCTCAGGTGAGGGACGGCGAGTTCGGGCCCTGGGACGCGACCGAGACGCCGGTGTCCGCCGGAGTGGAGCGGCTCGACTACGGCGTGTTGAGGGTGCCGCTGTTGGAGGGCGCGGGTATGCATCCGCTGATGGCTGGTGGGCGTACCGTCGGGGTGACCGTCTCTCTCGGTGATGCCGCCTTCAGCCTCCAGGCGTTCCGGGTTCCTGTGGAGCCGGCCTGGAGGAAGACCCTCCCGAAGATCATCCAGGGGATCCGGGATCAGGGCGGTACGGCGGAGGAGGCCGAGAGCGGCCTCGGATCCGAGGTCCGTGCGCGGATCTTTGTTGTGAAGGACGGGCAGCGAGTGCTTCAGCCGACGCGGATCGTCGGGTGCGACGGGCCGGGATGGCTGCTGCGTGGGAGCTACGGTGGGCCAGCGGCACTGACGGACTTGGTGGACCCGCGGGCCCATCACCTCTTCACCCAGACGGTGGTCGACCTGTCGGCGGCGGAGGGCCAAGCGGACGCGACCCAGGAGATCACGAACCTGGAGATCCGCTGGCCTACCACGGAGTGAGCCGACTGGGACGGGTGTTCCGATTCACCCCGTTCAGCAGCTCAGCGTAGGGCAGCGAGTTCCCGCGTCCACGCAACTGTGAATGCTCCCGGAACGCGAGCACGCGGGACTCGATTCCGTGTTGCAGGACGGGCTCATCACCGAACGATCGCAGCGACCTCGCTGGGCAGGAGAAGCTGGTTAGCGGACGAGTTGGATCTCGATGGCGAGAGCGCCGAGAACTCCTTTCTCGGGCGGGTAGATGGCGCGGATGTTGGCGAGCTGCTCGTCGTGAGTGGCGGTCGGGTTGACGTTTGCTGGCACCTCGCCGTCGAGCAGGGCCTCGAAGTCGGTGTACTCGGTTACGCGCTTGACCTCGACCTCGGTCGTGTCCCGCCTCGTGGTGTAAGCGACCTTGCTCGACGAGTTCCGGTAAGCCGCGCGTCGGCCACCTGATGGGCAACGACGCCCGCGTCGCGCGCGGCTGACCTGCCGTCAGCGCCATCGGCGGCCCAGAATCACGTCAGTGTCGCGATGACCTGCGCATTCCGAGCACCTGATCGGCTACACCACCTGACGGGACGCGATCTCGACCTCGCAGGTCTCGTCCGTGCCCTTGATGCGGAACTGGATGACGTCGCCGACGGCGAGACCGGCGAGGTGGGGGTATTTGACCCGTACCTCGATGGTCTTGGTGCCAGCGGCGACAAGGCCGAAGTACTGGCGGTAGAGGTTGAGTTCGCGGACGCGCGGGGTGGTGTTGCCCATGGGGCGGGAACGTTCCTGGGTACTGGTGCTGTGCTGTGAGCAGGCGGCTGATCTCGGCTGCGGAGTACGAGCGGAAGAAATGTCGGGGGTCGGACAGCATCGTCTCGGTTATGCAGCGGTTGGAAGCGATCCACCGAGGACCAGGAGGAGGGATCGGCCCAGAAGAGCCTTCCTCCCGGTGCGCCCGGTGTGCGAAGCCCTCATGGATCTGCTGCGTTGGACAGTCACGAGGGCACATCCAGGGCACATGGGCCTGGGAAACGGCGTCGACCAGGGAAAACCACGGAAAGGAGTTTTCCCTGGTCGGCAGACATCTCACCAAGAAACCAGGTCATGCGGGGCGCTGCCGCACGGTGTTGTCTCCCCTGGTCGGGGACCGCACGGCGAGCCGCTTGATCCGGCTCATGCCGCCCTGTATCGGGCCGTCCTCTCACGCGTCGCTCACGCGCTGCCGGCAGCAGCGCGTGGTCAGACCTGGCCGAGGTCGATCTCCACGGGGAAGGGGGCCGCTGCCTTGAGGACGCCGGTGAACACGTCCCCGTCCCGGTAGGTCTTCGTCGCGGGGTCGAGAACGTAGGTGTACACGAGAGGAACGCCTGTCGCGGCCTGCTCGATCCGCCAGTAGAAGCCGATGCCTGCCTTGGCGTACTGGTCGACCTTCACGATCCGGTCGGTGGTCTCCGAGCCCGGTGACACCACCTCCGCGACCAGCAGCACGTGCTCAGGGCGGGTGGGGGTGATGTCGATCGTGTCCGCGCGGTACACGACGACGTCCGGGCGGCGATTGGTGAGCGGGACATCCTGAAGCCGGACGTCGAAGTCCGTGTCGGCGTTCCATTCCGGGCCCGCGGCGGCATCCAGGGCGTTCGCCAGAATCCGGGCCGGCCGGTTGTGCCGCTTGGACGCACTCGGACTCACCACGACCATCCCGTCCACGATCTCGATGCCGGCGCACTGCTCCTCGGACCAGGACTCGTATTCCTCTGCCGTGATCTGCTCATGCATCCACGCCGGGGCCACCATCTCGGCCGTCATGAAGCACCTCCCGGACACTGCGCTGCGGGCCCGATCCCGCTGGACTCAGCCTACTGTCCGCCATCCGCCCGGCAGGCTGATCTTGCTCACGCCTTTTTCCCGCCGGTCGGCATCCGACCAGCGGGGCCCACGACAAGTGAGGAACCCCGGCAGGCCCCTCGCGACTCCTCAAGGCGCTGGAGAACGCGGGTACAGCGGCTTTGCCGCAGGTCGAGCCGGTGCTGGTTGATTCTGCCGTGGCGACGGACGTTCGTGAGTGCCGAATGCTGTCGGGGAACGGCGAGCGGGGTGGTACCCCGGACCGCTCCGCGTCCGGCTGTCGCGTCAGGATGACCGCATGACCGGGAGCGGAGCGGTCCTGCCGGTGTTGTTGCGCGAGCTCGATGATCCGGACTGGCTGGAGTGGCCGCAGCACTACAACCGTGCCGGGACTGCAGCCCTGTTCAGCGGTCTGGTGAGCCGGCTCGAAGACGACTTTGCAGCTCGGTGCACGGCTGAGCAGGACACTCAGGACTCCGGCGAGTACGGATGTCCTCTGTCATCCAACCGAGGCGCTTGACATGGAACCCAGCCGTTTCAGCTTCTTTGACAGCGAACCCAGTCGTGCAGAGTGAGCGCACTGGAGTGTGCTGGTCCACGTGTCCACTGAGGCAAGTAGCTCGTTGCGATCATGGCCCTCGCTTCGCTGACCAGGGGGCCTTGTGACGACGAAAGGCCCCACACGCCACCATGGCTCAGCGTTTGCATGACCAAGCTCCGTCTCGGTTCGGCGAGTTCGGCCTGTCCCCGGAGCCGCCCGCGGTCCATACGAAGGTGCTGCGGGACGAACTCGTGGCGGCGGCCGAGTGGGCCGCCCGGTACCTGAGCGAACTGCCCCAGGGCCCGGTCAGCCGTCCGCTGCCCACGCAGCTGCGGTCCGAGCTGCGTGCCGGGCAACTGCGGCAGCAAGGCGGGGAGTTGGGCGCGGTGCTGGACTTCGTGCGCGACGAGATCGCGCCATACCCGACCGGGAACGGGCACCCCGCGTTCTTCGCGTGGGTCAACTCACCGCCCGCACCGGCCGGGATCGTCGCCGACCTGCTGGCCTGCGCCGTCAACGCGACCTGCGGCATGGGCGAGAACGCCCTGATGGACCTGGAACGCGGCACTGTCCGCATGCTCGCCGACCTGGCGGGTCTGCCCGACGGCGCGGGCGGGGTGCTGACCAGCGGCGGCTCCATGGCCAACCTGCTCGCCCTGGCCACCGCCCGCACCTGGTTCCTCACCCGGCGCGGCTCCGCCGACGGCCCCGCCTTCGACCGTGACCACGCCCGTCTCACCCTCTACTACAGCGCCCAGGCGCACATGTCCGTCGCCAAGGCAGCCGCCTGCGTCGGCCTGCCCGCCCATCGGCTGCGCCCCGTCGCCACCGACCCGCACGACCAGTTGGACCCCGCCGCGCTGCGCGCCGCGGTCACCGCCGACCTGGACGCGGGCCTGCTGCCCTTCTGCACCGTCACCACGCTGGGCACCACCGCCACCGGCGCCGTGGATCCGCTCGAACCGGTCACGGACCTGTGCCGGAGCGTGGGCATGTGGCACCACGCGGACGGCGCCTGGGGCGGACTCGGTGCAAGCGTGTCGGCCCTCGCACCGCAGTACGTGGGCGTCGGTGGCGTCGATTCGCTGACCGTGGACCCGCACAAGACCCTCAGCGTGCCGGTGGGGTGCGGGGCGCTGCTCGTCCCGGACCCCGAGCACCTGCACACGGCCTTCGCCCACCAGGCGTCGTACCTGACCGCCGGTGAATCGGACGCACTGCCCTGGCTGTCCCACGCGACGATCGAACTGACCCGCCCCGGCACCCGCGCCCTCGCCGTGTGGGCCACCCTGCACCACCTGGGCCGCGACGGCGTCACCGGCCTCATCGAGCATTACCTGGCCCTCGCCGGCGAGTTGCGCGAGCGGATCACCGCCGAACCCCGGCTCCACCTGCTGGCAGGCGGCCCGTGGCCGGTCGCCTGCTTCCGGATCACCGACCCCGACCAGGGCGACCCGGACGCCCTGCACACCCGCATCGCCCGCCGGGTCCAGGACAACGGACGCGCCTACCTCGCCACCGTCTCCATCCACGACCGCACCGTCCTGCGCGCCGCCCTGTGCAACTACCGCACCATCACCGACGACCTCGACCTGCTGATCCGCGAAGTCCTCCACGCCGCCGACACCGAGCAGTCCGCCGCCGAGACCGATCAGCCGCCGCATCGGTGACCGCCGGCCCCGCCTGCTCGAACCCGTCGACCACATGGCGCTGCCCAGGCCGGTGAACATCTGCTGTCCAGGCTTGGGCTCTGGGCCACTTTTGAAGTGGCCCAGAGCCCACACTCGTGAGCCCGTCACTCTCGCGTTGCCATCCAACCTAGTCGCCGCAGGTCAGCGCGCTGCACACGACTAACTTCACTGTCGAAGGACAACAGACGTGTCGTCGTTCCTGCGGACGCGACCGTATGCGGAACCCGGATCGTGGTCTGTGTGAGCAAGTTCGGCTCTTTGGCTCTGGTCTGCGCGGACAACCCGGGCGCCTTCTTCGGAACGGAGGACGCCCGGAGCCAGGGTGAACTGGACGGCGTCGACCTTGTCAGGGTGAAGCGCGTGTTGGTCGAGCTCGGTTACGCGGTGGTCGCCGAGGAAGTGTTGGAGCGTGACTACGACGGGCCGAGCCGCCTGCCCTCGCATGTTCAGCGGCCCAGCTGGTGGTATCGCTTCTTCGGCGTCTTCTGACGATCACGACCACAGGGTCGGGCGGTGCCCGCCAGGCAGCCGTCGGTCACCTCCGGCTGGTGCTGCACCATCTTGAGCCTGCGCTTCACAGCGCGGGTGACCTGGCCGGGGTCTGCGGGGCACCGGGGCGTACATCTGCCGGCCAAGGCCAGTCGTCCGGGCGATCGTGCCCTTCGTTATCCAGGTGCTCCGCGAAGGTGGCTGCTGTGACGAACGATGCGGGCAGTCGGACGGCGCGCAGGTGAGGTTGTTCCGCGCGGGCAGCCCGACGGCAGGCTGGTGGATCGCGTCCCGCCAGGTGGTGTAGCCGATCAAGTGCTCGGAATGCGCAGGTCATCGCGACACTGACGTGATTCAGGGCCGCCGATGGCGCTGACGGCAGGTCAGCCGCGCGCGACGCGGGCGTCGTTGCCCATCAGGTGGCCGACGCGCGGCTTACCGGAACGCGTCGAGCAAGGTCGCTTACACCACGAGGCGGGACACGACCGGCTGGTGCAGGGCGGGAGCACTGCGGGCGCCGTGCCGAATCCGTCCCAGACGGATGCCGTACGCCGTCAGGGTTCCGGCCGCTGCCTCTGCTATCCCCGAAGTTGCCGGGTACATCCTGGTGCATCCAGGAAAGACTGGCCGGATGCACCGTCAGCTGGTGGACGCCCTGAGCCCTACTACCAGGGCACCGGACGCACACGTTCAAGGGCACTCCTCGGGACAGAGCACGGAGGGCAGGGCCAAGGCATCGACGTCCACGCCGAAACGCCAGCCGTAGTCCTTGTTCGTGGCCCGGCTGCAGCCAGCCGTGCTGGTGAACCAGCGGGTACGCATTCAAGAGCTGAACCGGTGGCATTTCAGATACCCGGCAGAGACACGGGTACCGGCGGTTGCTCCGCCTCCCGGCGGTTTCTTCCCCGGTCCGTGCTGGTGCGGCTGGTGTCCCATGCCAGGACCCAGCACCCCAGCACTTCCTGACCAGGGAGCTGAGGCAGGGGCGGATGCCTGCGACAGTGCTGCGTGATTGCCGCCTGTGACGTCAGCGGCCAGTGTCTTCGGGCTGCTGTCCGGCTGCTTGCCCAGCCCTGTGCGCCGGCGCCGGGCACGGGAAGGTCCCCGGCACGGCGGATCGTGGAACGTGCGGTCTGCTGATGGATCAGGTTTCCTGGTGTCCCGGCGGACCTGGCCGGGCCGCCTCGGGCGTCAGCAGGTGGACGTGCTCGGGAAACGCGCTGAACCAGCTGCGCCTGACGGTGTGGGGCGACACACCGTAGACATCGGCCATGACTGCCACGACGCTCTCCCGGACGGTTGCTTCCAGCCAGGCCGATACGGGCCGGCCGGATTCGAGAACCTGCAGTTTCCATGCCGTGGCCCGGGCAGGTCCCTTGGGCAGTGAGGGGGCCAGCAGGCGGACTGCTTCCACGCGGCTGAGGCCGGCGAAGCGCCGCAGATCCGCCAACGACTCCTCACCCGATGGGATCCCGGCCAGAATCCGGGCACCTTCCCGCGTTCGTCCGCGACACCATCGCCCAGCGTCTGAACCTTGCCCCTGCTGTAAACGGGGGCAGTGCTCGCCGAGCATGTGCGCTCCGTGGCCTCCATGCTCACCCTTTGGAACTTCCGGACGCGCGCGATCAGTACGCCGTCGGCTGAGTGCCGGAGGGGAACCGAAGTTGTCGGTGATCCGGTCGGCGGCGGGCTTCGGGACACCGAAAAGTGGGGCGACCTGTCGCGGGGAGAGGGGAAATTCCAGTGCGCCACATTATGTCGAAGTAGACTTAGACGCATTGCGTCGCAGTCGATGTACAGGAGAGCGAGTGAAGAAGGACCTGCCGGTCAAGCCGGACGACGTGGTCGACCGGGACCGGGAATGGGGTCTGCTTGCGGAATTCCTCACCGATCCGGATCCGGCGATGCGGCTCGGCATCGTGTCGGGGAGGCGGCGGCATGGGAAGTCGTACCTTCTGCAGGCCCTGTCCGAGGAGGTCGGCGGCCTCTACGTCACCGCCGTCCGGGAGGAGGGGCGACTTCCCGCGATCCAGCGGTTCAGTGATGCGATTGCCGCCCACGCCGGCCTGCGGCCGGGGAGCCTGCGCCTGACCGACTGGCGTGACGTCCTGTCCAATGCCCTTGATGTGACCGCCCGTTCGTCGCGCCCGTTCCTGGTGATCGACGAGTTGCCGTATCTGCTCCAGCACTCACCCGAGATCCCGGGTCTGCTTCAGCAGCTCTACGACGAGCGTCAGAGGGGTGCCCGGCCCGGTGCCGGGCCGGGGCCGCGGCTGATCCTGTGCGGCTCCGCGATGAGCGTCATGCACGAACTGCTCTCGGGGACCAAGCCGTTGCGGGGACGGGCCGTGGTCGATCTGCGACTGGGCGCTTTCGACTACCGTGACAGCAGGACCTTTTGGCAGATTACCGACCCGCTGACCGCGCTGAAGGTGCATGCGGTCCTGGGCGGGGCCCCCGGTTATCGGCCGGTGGCTGCCCGGCCGCATCCGGACGACGGCTTCGACACGTGGCTGGCCCGGACACTGCTCGATCCGGGCAGGGCGGTGTACTCGCGTACCGAGACCGAGTACCTGCTGCGCGAGGACCCGAGGATCACGCAGCACACGCTGTACTACGACATCCTCACCGCGATCGCGCGGGGCGCCACCACACCCAGCAAGATCGGCGCCGCGCTGGAACGCCCGCGCAACGCCGTCGCCCACCCTCTCGGAGTGCTGGAATCCACTGGATACATCCGGCGGGAACAGGACATCCTCCGATCCAAGCACCCCGTTATCACCCTCGCGGACCCGGTCATCCGCTTCAACCAGCTCATCACCCTCCCGCAGGCCGCCGCTGTGGAGCAGGGTTTCGCCGAGCAGGTGTGGCAGCAGGCCGCCCCGACCTTCAACTCCAAGATCCTCGGGCCGCACTTCGAAGACCTGGCCCGCGACTTCACCCGGCGCTACGCCCACACCCTGCTGCCCGGCGGACTGCCCGGCCCGGTCGGCACCACCGAGGTCGCCGACCAGACCGCCCGGACGAAGCACGAGGTCGACGTCATCGCCCTGGCCGCCGGTGAGCGCCCGCAGGCTCCCCGCGCGAAGATCGCGCTGCTAGGCGAAGCCAAGGCGACCGCCGCCCGCCGTGGGACCGGTGACCTGGAACGCCTGGAACGCATTCGTGCCCTGCTCGCCGACCAGGGGTACGACACAGCTGCCACGACCTTGGCCCTGTATTCCCTGCATGGCTTTTACCCCGATCTGGTCGACCTGGCCGACCGCCGTGACGACCTTCTCCTGGTCGATCTGCCCACCCTCTACGGCGGCTGACATCAAGAGCGGCCGGTCTTCGGACCCATCGGGTGCGGGTGGTCGCACGCAGGCCGCAGCGCACCGACGACCAGCGGATCGTTCGAGGCCCGCCGAGGCTGTTGGCCAAACGACGCAACGCTGAACTGAGAGGCTGTGGCACATCTTCTTTCGGCAGGTCACGGTGTTGCGAACGCATCCGTGATCCGGTTTCCCGTTCGGTTGGGCGTCAACGGACGGACAGCCTCACAGCAGTGAGGGACCTTAGGCCGACTGCCGTGAGGGCGGCCGGGACCGCATTGAGGCGGTGGTCCACACGACCATCGCCCGGCGGGCGGTACCTGTGGCCCAGTCGTAGCTCCGGGCGGATCCGCCCGGAGCTACGAGCCCTCAACTGCATCAATAAAACCGACTTGTCATGCAAGGACCTGACACGGACACCGGCCCATGTGCAGCGGTTGTGGTGATGCCTGCAGCTCCGGGGGCCAGCAGCATGGTGCTCAGCACACTTGCGTTCACAGCTGCGCCTGCAAAGGGCTTGAGGCCCTGGCCCGTCCGACCGAGGAAGTCGGCTCCCTGGCTCCGCAGGCGATGACGCCCGTGCGTTCCAGGCTGTGTGGGATTGCTCGCTGCCGTGCACCGGCAGGGGCCGGACCTGGCCCCAGACTACCGGTTCGGGGTCACTCTCCGTGGTAGAGGCGAGGCAAGCCGATCAGCTGAATCGTAGGGTCGTTCTTTGCAAGATGACTGAGTTCGTCGGTGCAGCCGGTCGGTGGAGTGTGGGCTGCGGCGGTCCGGGCGGGTGCTGATCCAGCGTGACACCTCGCGCGGGGAGGGCGGGCGTTCGCGTGGTTCGTCCAAGGGCAGCCCCGCCGCAAGGGGGCGATGGCCATCTTCACGCGCTGGTAGTGGCCGAGATAGCTCTTCGTCAGGAGTTCCTCATGGAGGATCTTCGCGCTGTGCTGCCTCTCGTCCCACCGTTGTTGCAGGTAGCCGAGGTAAGGGTCCAGCGTGGAGGGTCGGTGGGGCGGGCGGCGCACGACCTCCTGCCAGGTGCGGGCCCTGGCGTACTTGCGCACCGTCTTGCGGTCCAGGCCCAGTTCTCGGGCCACGGAGCTGTAGGTGCGGCCGGAGTCGAGCCGCGGTGGGTGGCAGTCACGTCCTGGACGCGGCGGGGCAGTCCCTGTCAGAGGTGAGAGCGGTCGCTGACCTGCACGGCGTCGGGGGCTCCGTCGGTGATGCCCTGCCGGTAGGTGAGTGAGCCGTCGCGGCAGGCGATCTCGACACCGGGATGGGCGCGGAGCCAGCGGCACGGCCAATGCCGTTGTTTGAGAGGTGCAGGTAGTTCCTCTCCCAAGCACGGTGACCGCCGTGGTGCTGGTTCGTTGATCCAGATCTGCTGCCGGAGTGCTGGCCTTCGCCGGATCAGGCCGGATCGTCTGGTCAGGGCCGTTTCCCGGCCGCCTCCTGGCGCATCCTTGCGGCGAGGGCCAGGAAGACCGAAAGATTCTGGACCATCTCTACGGGGAGCCTGGCCCACGGCTTTCCGTCACCATGCCGATGGATCTCCAGCCGGCCTTGTTCCACCGTGACCCGGTCGACCTCGTGCCAGTCGAGCCGGTGGTCGAGGTATCCGACACCGGCGGGATCGAGGTGGGCCCCGAAGAAGTCGACCCGTTCGCCCGCCTTCAGCCGGTCTCTGTCCTGCGGCAGCCGAACGCGCGTGAAGGTCTTTTCCAGTTCGTCGATGAACCGTGCGACCCCGTTGTACGCGTCGGTCACCGTGATCTCGGCGCCCTCATGGGGACGCACCCAGAGTTCGTGCGTGGTGACGCTGGTGATCCCGTTCGTCACTTTGGTGCTGCTCCGCCGAACGCCGGCGATCTCGTCCCATGAGTACGCCTCCGGCACGTGTCCGGCGACCTCCCGGACGATGCCGTGCTCGTAGTGACCTACCCAGACCTGCGTCTGCCGTCTCGTGAGCGCGAGGAAGAGGAAATACCCGACTGAGGCGACCATGGCGGTCCCCAAGATGAGCAGCGGCAGCCCGTAGTACCAGGCGCCGTCGCTCCGCTGGCCCTCCACCGCGGCCGAAACCCCCAGCCAGAGCACCGGCAGTGCGACCAGTGTCGGCAGCAGCACCACGATCCACGGGAAGCGCTTGGGCTCGGTCCACACCAGCCCCTGGCGCGACCCGAGTTCGAAGTCCCGCGCGACCCTGCGCATGGCGGGCGGAACAGGAGTGGAACCACGATCCGACACAAGCCCCCCACGGCCAGACAACGGAGGGCCATTATCGGGGAGGGGAGCCCGTATAAGGAAGAACGCCCCGGCCCGGCGCATCGGTTATGCGGACGGTCCCGCGCCCTCGGGCCGGGACGGTCCCCCGCTCTCGTCGCCGCCTCCGGCCCCACGACGTCCCGCTGCGCTCGCTCGGCAAGACAGACGCCCGCGCCGGCCAGGCCCCGGGAGGCGGGGGTCGCCGGAATCGGTCGGGGTTGGTGGTGTAGGCGTCGGCCAGTACTGCGGCTCGCTGGGCCTGGATGGCTTTCGCTGTGCCGTCGTGGACGGATGCGGGGGTGTGCAGCCCGATGCGGGAGTGCCGGTGGACGGTGTTGCAGTGGGTGAAGAACCGCTCGCGGAAGGCGCGGGAACCGGCTTACCGTTCACCGGGCGGGACCGACTCGCAGGTCTCCGGTTGTGTGCGGCACAACGCGAAGCTCGCCCTTGTGGACATGACAATCGCAAGCACGAGCCCGGCAAGTAGGAATACATAGAGGATCCGCCATGGCTGGGCCATCCGGTTGGGGCCACGCATCAGCCTCATGCCAATGAGCAGCATGAGCAACAAGGCGAACAGAAGCAGCGTCACCAGGAGATCCAGCACAGTGTCACTCTATGATCGCTTCGGCCGTCTCCGGCAGCCCTCGTTCGCCAACCCTGGAGATCTTCAATGGCTGGGGTTACGGCGGTTGGAAGTCGAGTCCGGTCTTGGCGATGAGCCCTTCGATGAGGTGGGGCCGGGTACTGGGTCACGTCCGCTGAGGTGGTGTGTTGACGGCCACTCGGTGATCTCGTTTTGAGGCCGGCCTCAATCGTTCTTGACGGTCCGCCGACGGAGTCGGCGGACCGTTTCGCTTTCGGTGGCTGAGGGTGGGCAGGCCGACAGCCGTTGTGTCGGGTGGGCGCCGGGTTCCGCTTTCCCGGTGTGGTGGTGCGGATCGTTGGGGTGGTCGGCGTGGTTCAGCGGTCCGCAGGAGCTGCCGCGGCGTACCGGGGGAGGAGGGGGTCTCGGTGGCCCGCTGCTCAGTGCTGGGCCTCTTCCGCCGGCCGGTTCTGCCAGGGGCGGCACATGAGCAGGAGGGAGGTGACGGCGGCGAGCGCGCTGCCGGTCTGGACGGCGGCCATGGGGACGGCGGTGCCCTTGCCGGCGATGCCGACGAGGAGGGTGGCGATCGCGCCCATGGCGAAGCAGGAGGTGCCCACCAGGGCGGAGGCGGAGCCGGCGGCGTGCGGGGTGCGCATCAGGGCCAGCGCGTTGGTGTTGGGCAGGACCAGTCCCAGCGCGGAGATCATGACGAAGAGGCAGCAGGCGACCGGGATCGTGCCGGCGTCGCCGAAGACGCCCTGCGCGACCAGCAGCAGCACCGTCCCGGCCACGGCGATGACGGCGAGCCCGGCGCCCAGGGCCCGGTCCAGGCGGACCCGGCCGACCAGGAGCTTGCCGTTGACGCGGCCGACGATCATCATGCCGAGCGAGTTGAGGCCGTAGAGGAGGGAGAAGGTCTGCGGGGAGGCGCCGTAGATGCCCTGGATGACGAAGGGGGAGGCGGCGATGTAGGAGAACAGGGCGCCGTAGGCGAAGCCGTTGACCATCACGTAGCCGGCGAAGACGCGGTCGGCGAGCAGGCCGCGCATGATGAACAGGGCCCCCAGCACGCCGCCGCCGCGGCGCCGGGCGGGCGGCAGGGTCTCCGGCAGCCGGCGCCACACCAGCGCGGTGAGCGCGACGCCGATCACGGCCAGGACGAGGAAGACGCCCCGCCAGGCGGTGAAGCGCAGCACCTGTCCGCCCAGGACGGGCGCGGCGACCGGGGCGAGGCTGGAGACCAGCAGCAGGGTGGAGAAGAAACGGGCCATCTCCAGGCCGTCGTAGAGGTCGCGCACGACGGCGCGGGCGATGACGATGCCGGCCGCCCCGGCCAGGCCCTGCACCAGCCGGCAGCCGATCAGCAGCGCGGCGTCGGGCGCCAGCGCGCAGCTCACGGAGGCGAGGACGTAGACGAGCAGGCCGATCAGCAGCGGCCTGCGCCGGCCCCACCGGTCGCTCATCGGGCCGACGATCAGCTGGCCCAGCGCCATGCCGGTCAGGCACGCGGTCAGGGTCAGCTGGCCGCTGGTGGCGGAGGTGTGCAGGGAGCGGGTGACGTCCGGCAGCGCGGGCAGGTACATGTCCATCGACAGCGGCGGCACCGCGGACAGGGCGCCGAGCATGAAGGTGATCAGGGCCCCGGTCCGGCGCAGCCCCTCCAGCCGGCCGGCTGAGCCGCCGGCCCGCGCCGGTGGTGCGGTCGACCGTTTGGTCCTGACGGTGGCTTCCTCGGCGCGAGACATTCGCCCTCCGTGTCCGGTCGTGTGGGTCTGGGCCGATGGTGGCAGCAGGCCGCTACAGAACCGGTCGGGTGCGGGTGGCGTGATCCGTACGCCAACTCCGCCGCCCGCCCCCGCAGTTGACGTGACCTACGTCACTTTGGGGGAGTCTTGGCGGGCGGACACCGGCCGTGTCACTATTTCGGCACACGCCCCCTGCCCGAAAACAGTTCGTACGGCGGACAGTCCGTACAGCGGGGGAGCGGTGGGGAGTTGAGGGGCCGAGCGCCCCGACTCCCCTTTTTTCTGCCCCTGTTGTTCTCTCCTGTTTCTCTCCGCGCCTGTCGCGCGGCGGCGGCCGCGACCCTGTGACCTCGTCCGGGTCTGCCGCCCTTCACCCCCGTCACCGGCCGGACGGCTTTTGTCAGGAGCCCTCTTGGAGCAGCTCATGGAGCACCTCGTGCGGCATGCCGTCACCACGATCCGCGAACGCTTCTGGGAGCCGCTGAGCCTGGAGGAGCTGGCGCGTGGCGCGATGGTCAGCAAGTACCACTTCCTGCGGGTGTTCACCAAGGTCACGGGGGTCACCCCGGGGCGGTTCCTGTGTGCGGTGCGGCTGCAGGAGGCCAAGGTCCTGCTGCTGAGCACGCAGTTGACCGTCGCGGACATCGGGGCGCGGGTCGGCTACAGCAGCACCGGCAGTTTCACCCGCCGCTTCACCGAGCTGGTGGGACTGTCGCCCACCCGCTACCGCGCCCTCTCCCTGACCTCGACCCTGACCCCGGCCCCGGTCTCGCCCCTGACCCCGGCCTCCACCCCGGCGGTGCCCGAACCGGCCGCGCCCGCACCTCAGTTGGCGCCGCGCGCACCCGCAGCCGCACCCGTGCCGGTCCGGTGTGCCGGCACGGTGACGGGACTCCTGCACACCACCACCATCACCGGCGGCGGCGGCGCTGGGCGGGCGGTGCGGGTCGGCGTCTTCGCCGGCCCCCTGCTGCAGGGCGCCCCCGTCCGTCTCACCCACGCGTCCGCGCCGGGGCCCTTCACGCTGGAGCGCATCCCCGCGGGCGTCTGGTACGTCCACGCGGTGACCCGCCCCGGACCCCCCGCCCCCGCCTCGGATGACGGCAGCGGCGGCAGCGACGACAGGGCTGACGCACCGTCACCGGCACGGCTGACGGCGGCCGTTGGCCCGGTGCGGGTCAAGGACGGCACCGCGCGCCGCCTGGAACTCACCCTGAGCGCGCCGGACTGGAGCAGGCCGCCGGTCCTCTCCGCCCTGATGGACCTCGCCCCGCACCCCGCGGCGGCGTGACGCGGAACCGTACACGCCCCACGCGGCGGACACGGCACCCGCACCCCACACCCGGCCCCACCCCCACACCTACACGCAGCCCCACACCCACACCCACACGCACTCCCACATGTACGTGCACGCGCACTTTTCCCCAGGCAGACCCTAGAGAAGGCGGACCCAGACATGGCCAGGCTGTGCAAGCCCGCGGTGCAGGCGCCCGAACACGTCATCACGATGGAGGAGACGCTGGAGTTCGCCCGGCGGGTGCACGAGGGGAAGGAGCAACTGCCGCTCGCGCTGCGCCTGATACGCAACACGGGCGTGCAGAAGCGCCACCTCGTCCAGCCCATCGAGCAGACCCTGCGCCACCCGGGCCTGACCGAACGCAACCGCATCTACGAGGTCGAGTCGAAGAAGCGCACCCCCCAGGTCGTCGAGGAGGCGCTGAAGAACGCCGACGTGGCGGCCCGTGACATCGACGCGATCATCTACGTGTCGTGCACCGGCTTCCTGATGCCGTCGCTGACGGCGTGGCTCATCAACACGATGGGGCTGCGCCCCGACACCCGGCAGATCCCCATCGCCCAGCTGGGCTGCGCGGCCGGCGGCGCGGCCGTCAACCGCGCGCACGACTTCTGCGTGGCCCACCCGGGAAGCAACGTCCTGATCGTGTCGGCGGAGTTCTGCTCGCTGTGCTACCAGCCCGACATGGACGACATCGGCTCGCTGCTCTCCGACGGCCTGTTCGGGGACGCGGTCGCGGCGGCCGTGGTGCGCGGCACCGGCGGCACCGGCATCGAGCTGGAGCGCAACGCCTCCTACCTCATCCCGCACACCGAGGACTGGATCTCCTACGCGGTGCGCGAGACGGGCTTCCACTTCCAGCTGGACCGGCGGGTGCCGGGCACGATGGAGCCGCTGGCGCCGGTGCTGCGGGAGTTCGCCAAGGACCACAGCTGGGACGCGGGCAGCCTCGACTTCTACATCGTGCACGCGGGCGGCCCGCGGATCCTGGACGACCTCGCGAAGTTCCTGGAGGTCGACCGCAGCGTGTTCCGCCACAGCTGGGCCACGCTCAGCGAGTACGGCAACATCGCCAGCGCGGTGGTCCTGGAGGCGGCCCGCCGCCTGTTCGAGGAGGACCCGCCGGCCCCCGACGCCACCGGCCTGATCGCGGGCTTCGGCCCCGGCATCACCGCCGAGATGGCCCTGGGCCGCTGGAACGACGGCGCCCGCGCCGACGTGGCCTGACCGGCCTCCCTCCGCCCCCGCTGCTGCTGCCGGCGCCTCTGCTGCTGTCTCTGCCGAAGGAACCGAATAGATGACTGGCCTCATCGTCCCGCCCGGCCAGGGCCGGAAACTGATCACCAAGGCGCAGGAAGTCACCTTCAAGGCCACGAAGGACCAGGGTTCCTCCCTGTCGGTCTTCGAGGTGGTCGTCCCGCCCGGCTTCGACGTCGGGGCGCACGTCCACCACGACGCGCAGGAGTTCTTCTACGTCCTGGAGGGCGAGCTGGAGCTCCTGGCGTTCGAACCGGAGCGGCGCACCGAGGACTCCTGGCACCGGTGGACCTCCCCGGACGGGGACCGGATCGCCGCCGCGACCGAGGGCGCCTTCATGTTCGTCCCCCCGGGCACCCCGCACGCCTTCCGCAACGCCTCCGACAAGCCGGCCCGCATGCTCTTCCAGTGCTATCCCTCGCCGTACCACGAGTTCTACTTCGAGGAGATCGCCGAGATCTGGCAGGCGGGCGGCACGGTCGACCAGGAGGCCGTGGAACGCATGCGCCGGCGCTACGACGTCCACCAGCTGACCCCGCTGCGCTACGAACCCCCCACCCCCGCACCGAAATCCGCCCCGGAACCCGCCCCCGGGCCCGCACCGGACCCCGGGCCCGCGCCGGAGCCGGCAGCCGCCCCTGCCCCTGCCCCTGCCCCTGCACCTTCTCTTGCCCCTGCCCCTGTTGTTTCTTCCCCCCGGGCCGCCGGGCGCGGAGCGTGAACGGAGTTGACCACGATGGACGCGATTCCCCTGGTGCACGCGAGCCTGGGTGAGCGGGAACTGGCCGCCGTCGCCGAGGTGTTCGCCTCCGGCTGGCCGGCCGGCCAGGGACCGCAGGGCAAGGCGCTGGAGGCGCGCCTGGCGGCGGAGTACGCGGTCGGTGACGCGGTCGCGGTGAGCAACTGCGGCGCCGCCCTGCACCTGGCCATGCTCGCCCTGGGCGTGGGCCCCGGCGACGAGGTCATCGTCGCCGACTACGGGTTCCCGGCGCCCGCCCAGGCCGCCCGCTACGTCGGCGCGACCCCGGTCTTCGCCGACGTACGCCCCGACACCTACACCGTCGACCCGCGTGCGGTGGCCGATCTGGTCACCGCCCGCACCGTGGGGATCGTCGCGGTCGACACGGTCGGCCTGCCCGCCGACTACACCGAGCTGCAGGAGATCGCCGACCGCCACGGCCTGTTCCTCGTCGAGGACGCCGCCTGCGCGGTCGGCGCCACCTACCAGGGCCGCAGGGCGGGCGCACTCGCCGAGGTGGGCTGCCTGTCCTTCCACGGCCGCAAGGGCGCCAGCAGCGGCGAGGGCGGCGCGCTGCTGGCCGCCGACCCGCAGATCGGGGCGGACGCGCGGCTGCGCTCGTCCTTCGGCATCGGCAGCATCTTCGACATGGGCAACGTCGTCGGCCTGCCCATCCCGACGTTCACCGAGATCGGCTACAACTTCAAACTGTCCGACATCGCCGCCGCGATCCTCCAGGTACAGCTGGGCCGTATCGGCGAACTCCTCGCCCGCCGCACCGCGGTTGCCGCGCAGTACGGCGAACTCCTGGGCGGCGAGGACCTGTTGACGCTGCCGCACGTGCCCGCCGACCGCACCCACGCCTGGCAGACCTACATGGTCACCCTGGACGGGAGCGTGGACCGCGGCGCGGTGGCCACCGCGCTGCGCGGCCAGGGCATCGGCTGCGGGCACGGCACGTTCGCCGGCCACATCCAGCCCGTGTTCGACGCGAAGCAGCACTGCCCCGTCTCGCTCGGCCTGGCCACCCGCCAGCTCGCGATCCCCATGCACGCCGAGCTGACCGAGGACCAGGTCACCCGCGTCGCCCACGCCCTGCGCACCGCCGTCCGCACCCACACCGGCACCGCCCGCCGTGCCGCGTAGGACCGACCTGTCCGTGCGGAGCCCGCCGCCCACGCGGCCCCCGTCCCGCACGCCACCCCACGCCCGTCCCGCAGCGTGCCCCCGAAGGAGACACATTCCTATGAAGGGCTCCACCGCCTACCGATCGATCCAACGACGCGGCCTGCACATCGGCCTCCTGCCCGAGATCGCCGCGGCGATCGACCCGTCGACGCCGATCACCCTGGACCACGACCTGGACGTCCTGCCCGAGGCGGGACGCCGGCTGACGGTGGGCCGGTACGCCGGACACGTCGACGACCTGGCCGCCCGGCTGTGGGCGGCCGGCGTCCGGCCCGGCGAACACGTCGTGATCTACAAGACGGCCAACGCCGACCACTGGATGCTGGCCTGCGCGGTCTCGCGTATCGGCGCGGTTGTGGTCAACCTGTCGCCGGCCCTGGACGCGGCGACCGTGGGCGTCCTCCTCGGCCGGGTGGGCTGCCCGACGCTGCTCACCGACGGCCCCACCCTGGACCGCCTGGCCGAGGTGCCGCTGGCGGACCTCACCCGCCGGGTGGTCACCTCGGCCGCCGACCGCCCCGGCACCGTCTCCCTGGCCGGCCTGGCGGGCGCGCCGCGGGTGCGGCCGGTGCTGCGGCCGCTGGACGAGGCCGCCGTCATCACCCACACCTCCGGCACCACCGGCATCCCCAAACTCGTCGTCCACACCCCCCGCACCCAGGCCGTCCGCCTGGTCCCGCAGTGGCGGCTGCTGGCCCTGATGCGCCGCAGGGAGACCGTCGCCATCCATGTGCCGTTCGTGCACTCCCGGATGGTCGCGGCGATGTCCCTGGCGCTGCTGAGGCGCTACCCGGTGCTGCTGATGCGCGAGAACGACCCCGCCGCCGTCGCCGAACACCTCCTCGCCCACCGCCCGGCCTTCATCGAGGCGCTGCCCAACTCGCTGATGGAGTGGGAGCAGCTCACCGCCGACCCGAGGATGCCGTTCGCGTCGGTGAAGGTCTTCTCCAGCACCTTCGACGCCATCCACCCGGGCACGATGAGCCGCCTGCTGAAGTCCTCCACCCGGCGCGGTGCGCTGTTCTTCCAGATCTACGGCCAGAGCGAGGTCGGCCCGGCCGTCGGCCGCGCCTACTTCCGTCCCTTCGCCCACAAGGCCAACGGCCGCTGCGTGGGCTGGCCCATGCCGAAGGGCGCCGCGCGGATCCGCGTCGTGAGCCGCGACGGCAGACGCCCCACCGAACACCACCCCGGCCGCATCGAGGTCGCCTGGCCGGGCCTCGCGAAGACCTACCACGGCGAGCAGGAGCGCTACGACGGCAACCGCAAGGGCGCCTGGTGGGGGACCGGCGACGTCGGCTACGTCACCCGCCTGGGCTGCCTGCACCTCCTGGACCGGGAGGTCGACATGATCCCCGGGGTGCGCAGCTCCCTGGAGATCGAGGACGTCGTCCTGGGCGCGCTCGGGGAACTGAGCGAACTGGTCGTGGTGCAGGGCCCCGACGCCCGCCCGGTCCCGGTCATCTGCACCCACGACGACACCCCCCTGGACCCGGCCCGCTGGCGCGCCGCCACCACCGCCTTCCCCCAGCTCGCCGACCCCGTCCAGATCCCGCAGGCCGAACTGCCCAGGACGGCCACGCTGAAGGTGCAGCGCCTCGCGCTGGCCCGCCGCTTCGAACAGCAGCCGAACCGCCCGGACACAACCCCGCCCGGCCCGGCCGCGCACGTCACCGACCCGAAAGGCTGACGCCGTGACACCTGACGCCACGCTCGCCCGGCTGCGCGAGTACATGGTCGGACCCACGCGGTTCATGAGCCTGCTCTCCGCCTTCGAACTCGGCCTGATCGACACCCTGCGCGAGCACCCCGGTGCGAGCGCCGCCCATCTCGGCGAGGCGGCCGGCACCACCCCGGACGCCGTGGAACAACTCCTGTTCCTCCTCGTCAAGGAGGGCTTCGTCGCCCACGACGAGGCCGCCGGCACCTACACCCTCGACGCGCTGGCCGCCGTCCCCGTCGCCGACCTCGACCGGGCCCTGGCCTATATGAACCTGATCAAGGTCACCGCGCTGCGCCAGCTGTTCCACCTCACCGAGTCCGCCCGCACCGGCACTGTCGTCGGCCTCAAGGAGCTCTACGGCGCCTCGGGCACCCTCTACGACGCGGTCGGTGACCACCCGGACCTCAACGAGTCCTGGCTGACGCTGATGAACAGCGTCACCGCCCACATCGACCCCTGGTTCTTCGACACCATCGACATCCCGGCCGGCTCCCGCGTCCTGGACGTCGCCGGCAACACCGGCCTGGGCGCGATCCACGCCTACCGCCACCAGGCATCCCCGGGCCTGAAGGTGACCACCTTCGACCTGCCCGGCAAGGAGAGCGAGGCGCTGGCCAACTTCCGTGCCGCGGGCCTGCAGGAGCATCTGTCGTTCATCGGCGGCGACGTCTTCGAGGAGATCCCGCAGGGCTACGACGTCGTCCTGGTCAAGCACTTCCTGGACATGTTCGACAAGGCCGACGTGGTCAGGATCCTGCAGGGCGTCCACAAAGCGCTCAGGGTCGGCGGCACGGTCAACGTCCTGGTGCCGGTCTACCCGGAGGACATCAAGGACACCGGCAACTACAACGTCGACTTCTTCCCGGCGTTCTTCATCGGCGCCGCCATGGGCCAGGGTGGCCCGCAGAAACTCTCGGTCTACGAGCGCTGGCTGCGGGAGTGCGGCTTCGAGGTGACCAGGGCGGTCACCAGGGACACCGCCCAGATCCCGCCGGACGTCATCCCCGTCCAGGCCGTCCTGACCGCGACGAAGACCGCGTGAGCGGCCGGCCCTCCACCCTGCCCCCGCATCTTTGGGAGCGGGGGGAGTCATGAGGGTGGCCGTGTCCGGGACCTACTCCTCGGGCAAGACCTCGACGGTGATGGCGCTGTCGCACTACACCGGCATCCCGCGCTCGCGCGCCCGCACCGTCCGGGAGATCATGCCGCAGGCCCTGCCCGGGGTGAGACTCACGGACGTGACGCCGGCCCAGTTCCTCCAGCTCACCCTGCGCCGCCACACCGGCCGCGCCGTGCAGGAGGCCCTGCTGGGCGACGACTTCGTCTCCGACGGGTCCTCCCTGCAGGAATGGCTCTACGGCGAGGTCCGCCGCCGCTACGGCATGAACCCCAACACCGCCGCAGCCGGGGGAGGGGGCGGGGGCGGGGGCGGGGTGCCGGCCACGACGGCGTCGCCGGAGATGGTGTTCTTCGGCGAGGTCGTCGAGCAGTACGGGCACGCCTTCAAACAGCACGTCAAGGCCACCTACGACGCCTACGTCCACCTGCGGCACGAACTGCCGCTCGCCGCGGACGGCCACCGGCCGATGAACGACGCCTTCCGCGCGGACGTCGACCGGATGCTGCTGGCCACCCTGGAGGAACTGCGCATCCCCCACCACGTGGTCGGCGGCCCCCTGGCCCGGCGGCTGGAGACCATCACCGACATCTTCGGCTGGACCCCGGTGATGAGCACGGCCGAGGCCATCGAACTGGCCCGGCAGGAGTACGGCCGCCAGGACTTCCGTATGGAGCACGAACGGGTCCCGGCACACCCCTGAGCCGCCCCGCGTCCGCAGGAGGACAACCGATGCAGACACCGCCCGTCATCGCCGTCGCCTACCACTCCGGCCGCGGCCACACCGACGTGCTGGCGCGGTCCGTCCGGGCCGGCGCCCGCTCGGCGGGCGCCGAGGTGACCATGGTCGGTGTCGCCGCCATGGACGACGCCGCGTGGGACAGCCTCGACCGTGCCGACGCGATCGTCTTCGGGGCGCCCACCCACATGGGGTCGGCGTCGGGAGCGTTCCACGTCTTCGCCGAGTCGACCAGCCGGCGCTGGGCGCGGCAGGCGTGGAAGGACAAGCTCGGATCGGGGTTCACGATCGGCGCCTGCAAGGCGGGCGACAAGGACTCCACCCTCGGCTACTTCGCGACCCTGGGCGCCCAGCACGGCATGATCTGGGTCAGCCTCGGCCTGCTCCCGGGCTGGCATCTGAGCCACGAGAGCGAGAACGACCTGAACCGGCTCGGCTACTTCAACGGCGCCGCCGCCACCGCGCCGGGCGACCTCCCCGCCGACACCGTCCACAAGGCGGACATCGCCACCGCCGAACACCTCGGCGAACGCGTCGCCCGCCTGACAGCGATCCACCTCGCCGGCCGCACCGCCCTGACCACCGGACAACGGCCCGCCACGGAGAACTGACCCGAGGCCCGAGGCCCGAGGCCCGAGATCCGAGGGCGGTCCGGGCGGAGCACCGGGGCGATCCCGGACACGCCCTCTGCGGACTGCCCGCCCCCCCCGGCGCTGCGCCCGGACCGGGTGGGCCAGGGGCGGGCCGTTCCGGCAGCGGACACAGACCCGCCAAGACCGTCCTCCTGCCCATGACGGCACCCAACTGCCCGATGGTGCCCGCCCGGTGGTCTCCGAGGAGTCCTCCGCCGGCCTGCCCGGAGCGGGACGGCCTCCGCCCGTTCTTGCCCGTCCTCCGGCGACGCAGGACACGGGCACCGGCCCCACCCGGGGGAGAGGCCCGCGCGCTACGGCACCCCACCCCCACGGTCAGGCCCCGCGGACCCACGCGCCGTACCCGTCCGCGCGTCACCCCCGGCTGCCGCCGGCGCGCGGGCCGCGTGTCTCCACCCGTACCAGGACAGCCACGCCCATCGCCGAGGGCGTCACCGCGGACGCGGCGGACGTACGGCCGCTCCCGCCGCCCGAACCCGGAGGGGACGGTCTCCCGGCGGGAACAGGAGCACCTGTGTCATCCCTGCACCTCGCGTCCATCGACGATTTCCTCGGCCCGCGCGAGGGCCGGTTCCTCGGCGAGGGATTCAAGCGGGTCGCACACTCGCTGACCGACCTCACGATCACACCGGCCACCACCACCCCCGGCACAACTGTCACCCCCGGTACGGCCGGCGGCGGTGCGGGCATCCGGGCCACGGCCCACCTCGCGCTGCCCGCCGCCTGGTCCCGCAAGGGTGACCGGTATCCGACCCCGCATCTCAGCTCCCTCGACGTGATGCTCTTCGCCGCCCGGCTCACCGGCCTGTACGCGGCCCACGCCTGCTCGCCTGCGCCCGGCGACCTTTTCGAGGTGTGCCGCGTCGACATCAGGGCCGGCTCGCGCCCGGACGAGGAGGGACTGGAGAGCTTCCCGGTCACCGGCCGGCTCGTCGCCGCCGAGACGGCCGGGCCGGTCTGGTCCACCACCCTGGACTGCCGCATCGGCTCCCTGTCGGCCCGCGTCCAGGCACGGCACGGCCCGGGCCGCCGCCCGCCCGGCCCGCCCCGGTCGTACTACCTGGCGGAGGAGCTGCCCGGACCCTGGAACGACGCGCCCTACGGCGTCCCGCACGGCGGGCGCCGCCAGCTGCTCACCGGCGTGCGCGTCGAGGACGGGGCCGGGGAGGACCCGCGGGCGTCGGCCCGGGTCGCGCTGGTCGGGGACGGGACACAGCCCGCCCTCGACGACGCACCGGCCACCATGATCGACGCGTTCGTCGCCGCCATGCAGCTGGGCCAGGTCCTGCTCTACACGCTGGACGGCGTCGAGCGCGCCGACAGCAACAACCTGTGGATGCGGCGCACCCGCATCACCGCCGGCACCGGCGCGGCGGAGGGGACGGGCGGTGAGGTGACGGCCCGTCTGGAGCGGGCCCGGCTGCTGCGCTCCCCGTCCGGCACCTGGCGTACGGCCGAGGTGGACGGCGCCCTGCACGGCGTGCGGGCGTGGGCCTCGGTGGCGCACCTGCTCACCTCCCCCTCACCGAGCACAAGCCGGGCGGAACACGGCCGTTGAACACGCCCGCACCCGCGCCGGACATCCCCGCCCCGCCCTGCTCCTGCCTCATCTGTCCCCGCCTGTTCCCACCCGCAACGACAAGGAGTTCCCGGTGACCACCCTGATGCTTTTGCCGGACGGAATGCGCCGCTGGTCCGAGGCGCACGGCGTCTCTCTCGACGACGGTTACGCGGCGATGGGGGACAAGATCGTCGAGTTCATGGACTGGGCCCGCCAGGAGGGGGTCACGACCCTCTACATCACGGCCTCCTCCGCCGCCAACCACAGCCGTCCCCAGGCCGCGGTGACCACGTTCATGAACGCGTTCACCGATGTGGTGCGCCGCGTCCACGACACCTGTGCCTTCGACTTCTCCGGCTCCCTCGACCTGGTGTCGGCCCCGCACCTGGCCGAACTGGAGGAACTGCGCGACAAGTCGGCCAGGGACGCGCCGTTCACGCTCCACTACATCCTGGGGATGTCCCTCACCCATGAGGTCGTGGGCATCTTCAACCGGCTCAACGGGAAGATCCCGGAGCTGACCGAGGAGATCCTGGCCCGCCACGCCTACGTCCCCACGCAGGTCGACCACCTCATCCGCACCGGCGGCGCGACCCGCATGTCGTCCTTCTTCCCGCTGATGTCCCCCTACGCCGAACTGCACTTCTCGCCGTGCCTGTTCCCCGACATGACGCGCGCGGACTTCGACGCCGCGCTGGCGGACCTGCGGGACCGGGAGCGGCGTTTCGGCGGCTACCCGCACTGAGCCGCCCCACCCCGCACTGAGCCGCCCCACCCCGCACTGAGCCGCGCCATGCCGCCCGCACCGTTCCCGCGGGGAGCCCGGTGACCGCACACAGTGGCCGCCGGGTTCCGCGGCTGTCCCGCGGTGGTGCGGCCGGCGTCCCGCCGCCGGTGTGCCGCGGCACGACCCTTGCTCTGCTCCCGGGCCGGATTCCACCTACGGAGATCTTTCGCCATGACCACTCATCAGACCTCGTCCCTGCTTCTCGGTCTCGCCGCCGTCGTGTTCCTGGCCCGTGTGCTCGGCATGCTGGCCCGGCGGCTGAACCAGCCGGCGGTGATCGGCGAGGTCCTCGCCGGCATCGCGCTGGGGCCGACCCTCTTCCACGGGGCGCTGTCCGACGCCCTCTTCCCGGCCGGCATCCGGCCGCTGCTGGGCGCGCTGGCCGCGGTCGGCGTGGCGGCGTTCATGTTCCTGGTCGGCCTGGAGTGGGACGCCTCGATGATCCGCGGCAGCGGAAGCCTGGCCGCGACCGTGTCCTTCAGCTCCGTCCTGCTGCCGTTCGGCCTGGGCATGCTGCTGGCCCTGTATCTGATGGACGACTACGGCACCGGTGACCGGACGGCGTTCATGCTGTTCATGGGCATCGCCATGTCGATCACGGCGTTCCCGGTGCTGGCCCGCATCCTCACCGACCGGGGCATGTCCCGTTCCCCGCTCGGTGTGGTGGCGCTGGCCTGCGCGTCCATCGACGACGTCCTGGCCTGGTCGCTGCTGGCCGCGGTGATCGCCGTCAGCGGCGCGGCCGGCCCCGACCAGTGGCGCATCCTGCTGGCCGTCCCCTACCTGCTGGGCATGCTCTTCGTCGTACGGCCCCTGCTGCGCCGCCTGGTGGCCCGCCGCCCGGCCCGCACGCTGACCCCGACGGTGTTCGCGGCCGCCCTGGTGGGCCTGCTGCTGTCGGCGGCGGCCACCGAGTGGGTGGGCCTGCACTACATCTTCGGCGCGTTCCTCTTCGGCGTGATCCTGCCGCGCGGCGGCAGCGAGCGGCTGCGCGCCGACGTGCACGAGCGGCTGGGCCACCTGAGCGGCACGCTGCTGCTGCCGGTGTTCTTCCTGGTCGCCGGTCTCCAGGTCGACCTGTCCCAGCTGGACGCGGGCGCGCTGGGCACGCTGGGGCTGATCCTGCTGGTGGCGGTCGGCGGCAAGTTCACCGGCGCGTTCGCCGCCGCCCGCCTCAACCGGATGCCGCTGCGGCAGTCCGCCGCGCTCGCGACGCTGATGAACACCCGCGGCCTGACCGAGCTCATCGTGCTGAACGTGGGCCTGCAACTGGGCTTCCTGGAGCGGGACCTGTACTCGCTGATGGTCGTCATGGCCGTGGTCACCACCGCGATGGCGGGCCCGCTGCTGAGCTGGATCACCGCCCGCCCCACGGACGTCGACCTGCCCCGCCCGCCCGCCCCCGCGACGAGCACCGACCCCGCGACCGGAACCGGAACCGGAACCGGTACCGGGCACCCGGCGGGAACCGTGGGCACGGCCGCCTAGCCCTGCCCGGCGCATCGAGCCGCAGGAGAGCGGCGGCCCCTCACCGGCGCCGACCGGTGGGCGGGCCGTGGCGCGCGCGGCCGCGAGACAGATAGAGAGAACCAGCGCGACGGGGGGCCCGCCCCTCGGGCGAAGCCGGGAAACGGCGGAGCCGCCGACCGCCGACCGGCGCCGCAGACGGGCGTGCCCCCCGGGGCGCGTCCGCGGCAGGATCCGCCGGCCGGGTCTCACCCTGTGCCTGCCTGCCGGCCGGCCGTACGCGCGCTGCGGGTCTCCTGGACCGCCGGCGGACGGGCGGGCCCGGGGGAGGGGACGAGGCGCGGGCCGGCCCGGCCCCGTCCTTCGGGGTCCTCGCCGCGGCAGGCGCGGACGCCGTAGCCGGCCTGCTGCTTCTCCCGCCGGGGTGCCCCTGCGACTGCCGTCGAGGTCCTCCGGGTCGCGGGACGGGCCGATCACCACCCGTTCACGCTGTTCACGCGCTCACGACTTCACCGACCCCGGCGTCAGTGAATTCTCCAGCGGTTCCCGAGCGGCCCCGCGTTATGTTCCCGAAGGCGGCGGAGCACGGGATTCCTGCGGAATCAACGACCGGCGCAGACTACTTGGAGTGTTGATGTCCCAAGGCACTGAGGCGGAAAAGCTGTACTCGGCCATCGAGGAGGCGGCCGGGCTGGTGGGGGCGGCCTTCTCGCGTGACACGGTCTGGCCGGTCCTGGAGGCGTTCCGTGACGCGCTCACCGACGGCGCGATCATTTTCAGCGCGCAGGTCAACGCGGGCCGGGTGGGAGAACTCGAATACACCGTCCAGGTGTCCCCGGGCACCGAGGGCCCCTATGCCCGGGCGCTGGCCGGCGGCCTGCTTCCCCCCACCGGCCATCCCGTCGCGACGCTGCTTTCGGACATCGAGGAGCGGATCGTCGTCGACGACTACTTCATCGACTGCGGGGTCGCCGACGGCTTCAAGAAGATCTACGCGCAGTTCCCCCGCAACCTGCAGAAGGTGTCGGAGTTCGCCCGGATCCCGTCGGTGCCGCGCTCGGTGGCCGACAACGCCGGTCTCTTCGCCCGTCACGGCCTGGAGGAGGTGGCGCTGGTCGGGATCAACTACCGCAGCAGGACGCTGAACCTGTACTTCCAGCTGCCCGCCGAGGTGGCGGGGAACCTGGACCCGCGGACGGTCCTGTCGCTGCTGCGGGCGATGGGGCTGCCCGAGCCCGACGAGCGGATGCTGGCGTACGCCTGCACGGCGTACCGGGTCTACGCGACCCTCGGCTGGGACTCCCCGGACATCCGGCGGATCTCCTTCGCCCCCGTGCCGTCCCCGGGTCTGGACCCCTCGGCGCTCCCGGCCCGGCTGGATCCGCGGCTGGAGCACTTCGTCAGGTCCTCCCCGTACACGTACGCCGGTGAGCCGGTCAACGCGTCGGCGGTCAAGTGGTCGCCCGGCGGGGACCATCTCGACCTCGCGGTGTACCACCAGATCTCGCCGCTGCTGCTGAAGGTGTTCACGTCGCACGCCCGCCCCGCCTGACCCGCCCCCCCGCTTTTGCCCTCCGGGGTGCCGTCCTGCTCGCGCCGGCTCCCGGCCGCAGCCGCACCCGCTCCGCGGTCATGTCACAGCCGCCACCCCGTGTCTCGTCCTAGGGGCGAGGCATCGAGCCCGTTCGCCGAAAACGCCGGACCACGGAACAAGGAGAAGATGATCATGGCAGCACAGAGCGCAGCCGCCGCGGCTGGGCCGAGCACGGGGGCGGCCGCGGACGCACGGCGGCGGTGGCTGATCGGCGCCGTCATCTGCACCGCCTATCTGATGGTCGGCCTCGACCTGACCGTCATGAACATCGCGCTTCCCTCCGCGCAGCGGGCCCTGGACTTCGGCAACGCCGACCGGCAGTGGATCGTGACCGCGTACGCGCTGCCCTTCGGCGGCCTGCTGCTGTTCTGCGGACGGCTGTCCGACCTGATCGGCCGCAAGCGGGCCTTCCTGATCGGCCTGCTGGGCTTCGCGGCCGCCTCCGCGGTGGGCGGCGCCGCGACCAACTTCGAGATGCTGGTGACGGCGCGGGCCTGCCAGGGCGCGTTCGCCGCGCTGCTGTCGCCGTCCTGCCTGGCCCTGCTGGCCACCACGTTCACCGACCCCAAGGAACGGGCCAAGGCCTTCGGCGTCTTCAGCGGCGTCGTGGCCAGCGGCTCGGGCGTGGGCCTGATCATCGGCGGTGCGCTGACCTCCGGCCTGAGCTGGCGCTGGTGCATGTACGTCAACCTGCTGCTCGCCGCCGTCGCGTTCTTCGGCGGCATGGCCCTGCTGCAGGACCAGCCCAAGTCGGACGCCCGGATGGACATCCCGGGAGTGCTGCTCGCGTCGGTCGGGATGTTCGGCGTGGTGCTGGGCTTCTCCAACGCGCACAACGGCTGGGGCGAGACCTCCACCTGGGGCTTCCTGGCCCTGGGCGCCGTCCTGCTGATCGCCTTCGCGATCTGGCAGACGCGTGCCGCGCACCCGCTGCTGCCGCCCCGGATCGTCCTGAACCGCACCCGCGGCGCCGCCTACTTCACCGTGCTCCTGGTCGGCATCGGCTTCTTCGGCATCCTGATGTTCCTCGTCTACTACATGCAGACCATCCTGGGCTACTCGGCGATCACCTCCGGCTGCGCGCTGCTCCCGATGATCGCGATCACCCCGGTGGGCACCAGCGTGGGCGCGATCAAGCTGCTGCCGAAGTTCGGCCCGCGGCCGCTGATCACCGGCGGCCTGCTGATCAGCGCCGTCGGCATGGCCGGCCTGACCCGCATCGACGCGAACTCCGCCTACGCCAGCCACATCCTGGGCCCCGTGCTGCTGGTCGGCATCGGCATGGGCCTCATCTACGGCGCGGCGCTGAGCGCGGGCACCTCCGGTGTGGCACCCCAGGACGCGGGCATCGCCTCGGCGGTCATCAGCACCGGCCAGCAGCTCGGCGGCGCCATCGGCACCGCACTGCTCAACACGATCGCCGCCGCCGCCGCCACCGACTGGCTCGCCGGCCACGTCCAGGGCAGCCCGACCGTGCGGGAGCTGCACCTGGCGTCGATCCACGGCGACATCCGGGTGTTCTGGTGGTGCACCGCCCTCCTCGTCCTGGGCGCCGTCGTCTCCGCCCTGCTGCTGCGCGGCGGACCCCTGCCCGCACCGGCCGGCGCCGGCGCCCCGAAGCCGTCCGAACAGGCCCAAGCGGCCCGCTCCTGACGCACGCCCCCCTCACGGACGGGCCGTCGAAGCGGCCGGCCGCACCCGGGTCACCCCCGGGCACGGCCGGCCGCACCCGCCGTTCCCGCTCAAGACCCGCCACAGCCGTACTCGAGCACCGCTGGAGCGTGCGGGGCGCGCACGGACACCGCCCCTAGGGTGAAAACCGCCCCGGCACAGGCCCGGATCCACGCTCGGCACCACGGCAGGAGGTCACGGTGAGCCGGATCGAGGAGTTCGAGGAACTGCGCTCCCTGCTGTTCTCCATCGCCTACCGCATCCTGGGCAGCGTCAGCGAGGCCGAGGACGCGGTCCAGGAGACCTGGCTGCGCTACGACGCCTCCACGGCGAGCCCCACGTCGGTGAAGTCCTTCCTGTCCGCGGTGGTGACCCGCATCTCGATCGACGTGCTGCGCTCGGCCCGCGTACGGCGCGAGCAGTACGTCGGCCCGTGGCTGCCCGAACCCCTGCTCACCGACCCCTACCAGGACCCGGCCCGCTCGGCGGAGCTGGCCGACTCCGTGTCCATGGCGGCCCTGATCCTGCTGGAGCGGCTCTCCCCGCTGGAACGCGCGGTGTTCGTGCTGCGCGAGGTGTTCGCCTTCGACTTCCCGCAGATCGCCGCGGCGGTGGGCCGCTCGCAGAGCGCCTGCCGCCAGCTCGCGGTACGCGCCCGCCGGCACATGGCCGCCGAGCGCCCCCGTTTCGAGGCCGGCCGCCGCGAACGCGACGAACTCGCCGCCCGCTTCTTCTGCGCGCTGCGCGAGGGCGACGTGGAGGGCCTGCGCGACCTGCTCGCCGCGGACGCGCAACTGGTCGGCGACGGCGGCGGCAAGACCCCGCAGCTGGCCAGGGCGGTCAGCGGCGCCGGCAACACGGCCCGCCTGCTGGCCTCGGTCGTGCCCGCGCTCGTACGGGTGGAGGTGACGCTGGAGCCGCGCGAGGTCAACGGCCAGCCCGGCGCGATCTTCCGCGACCGCGACGGCCGGGTCCTCACCGCCTGGACCCTGGACGTCCTGGACGGACGCGTCCAGACGATCCGCTCGGTGACCAACCCCGACAAGCTCGCCCACCTGGGCCCGGTCGCCGACGCCTGGGCACTGAGCCGCGAGGCCAACCGCGCCCGCCGCGCCACACACTGACCACACCCCCCACGACCCGCCCCTGCGCCCTCGGCGCCCCCCTCTTTTTCTCCCCGCCCCTCCGCACCCGCGGAGGGGCGTTCTGCTGCCCGCACACCTTCCCCCCGCCCTCCTCATGTCTTCCCTTCATCTTTTCCCTCGCGACGAAAGGGGTCCGCCGGTGACCACGGATGCCTCGACCACGGACGCCTCGGCACGCCTGAGCCCCCAGCAGTTCATCGACCGCGGTCCGATGAGCCGCCGGCAGTGGCTCATCGTGATCCTGGGCCTGCTCATGATGGTGGCCGAAGGACTCGACGCCGTCGTCGCCGCCTTCGTCTACCCGAAGATCGAGAAACAGTGGGGGACCGGTGACGGCGCCGTCACCGCCACCGTCACCCTGAGCGTGCTGGCGATGGTCCTCGGCGGCGCGGTGGCCGGACCGCTCGCCGACCGGTACGGGCGCAGGGGCGTCACCGCCGCCGGCATCGCCGTCTTCGGCCTGGGCACGGCCGGCATGGCGCTCACGCACGGCATCGGCCCCTTCGCCGGGGTGCGGATCGTGGCCTGCCTGGGGCTGGGCGCGGTGCTGCCGACGATGATGGCCCTGGTCGCGGACTGGACCCCCGCCGCGCGCCGGGCCCAGATGGTCGCGCTGGCCTTCGCCGGGGTGACCGCCGGCACCACCGCCGGCGGCATCCTCTCCTCGCTCCTGATCCCCGCCCACGGGTGGCCCGTGCTGCTGACGGTGTGCGGACTCCTCCCGCTCCTGCTGATCCCGGCACTGCTCGTGTACGTCCCGGAGTCGGTGAGCGTGCTCGCCGCCCGCGGCCGGCCGCCGGCGCAGGTGCGCGCGGCGCTGCGTGCCGCCGTCGCCGGCCGGGACCTGACCGGCGTGGACCTGGATCTGGACCGGGGGGAGACGGAGTCCCGGCAGCTCCCCGTCTCCCGGGCCGTCCTGTCCGGGGCGACGGCCCGCACCACGGTCCTGCTGTGGCTGTGCTTCCTGACGGGCCTGGGCGTGGTCGGCCTGATCCTCAGCTACCTGCCCCTGCTGGCCGAGCGCGCGGGCCTGACGTCCGCACAGGCCGGCATCGCCGTCGCGGCGTTCGGATGGGGCGGCCTGGCGGGACAGCTCGCGGTCTCCTTCGTCCTGCGGCGCTTCGACCGGTTCGCGGTGCTGGCCGCCCTGTGGACAGCGGGCGCACTGGGCCTGGCGGCCGCCGGCCTGTGGGCGCCGCAGTTCGCCGCGCTGCTGGCCGGGGCGTTCGTCCTGGGACTGTGCCTGCCGGCCGCCAACTCCGCGCTGCAGGTGATCGCCGCGCTCGCCTACCCGCCGTCCGCCCGCGCCACCGGCATCAGCTGGGCCAACAGCGCCGGCAAACTGGGTCCCGTGCTCGGCGCCCTGGCGGGCGGCCTGATGGCCCAGGCCGGCTGGAGCCTGGGCACGGTACTGACCGTCCTCGCCCTCCCCCTCGCCCTGTGCCTGCCGGCCGTACGCGCGCTGCGGGCCCGCGGCCGGGACCACCGGGCCGCCGAGCACACCGCCCCCCGCCCGCTGCCGGCCCCCGCACCCGGGCAGGTGTGAGCACACACGCGGCAGGCCCCGCACCCGGACCGGATGCGGGGCCTGCCTCATGTGCCCGCACCGTCACGTGCGGCCGAGCAGCCCCTTCGCCTCCACGGAGCCCTCGCTGATCTGGTAGTACGTCTGGAGCTTGAAGTACTCCCCGCCGGCGTACGACGCCACGTTGTACAGGCCCTTGCCGACCGCGCCGTAGGTGTGGGGGGCGTTCCGCGCGAACCCGGCGACCCGCGGGTCGACGTCGAAGCGCTCGGGAAGCTCGCGGACGTCGGGCAGCAGCGCGGCGAAGGTGATCCGCTGGATCGCGGGGGAGTCCCAGCTCAGGGTCGTGTAGATGCCGCCGGCCTGCGCGGCGTGCGCCAGCATCGCCGCGCTCGGCTCCGGCAGCCCGATGTCGCGCATCATCGCGCGCACGGTCTCCGGCTCGCGGCAGGCGGCGGGGGCCCCGAGGAAGTAGACGTTGACCGTCCTGCTCGGGTAGTCGATCCCGACCATGCTGATCTTGTCGTCCAGGCCGTAGCGGGCGTAGAAGTCGCGGTTGCCGCCCAGGCTCGGGGGCATGGAGGGGACCTCGGCGAGATCCGACAGCTTCTGCAGGTCCTCGACCGGGAAGAACGTCCAGGTCTTCTTGAAACCGCCGACCAGCCCGAAGTCGGCACCGTGGCAGGGGATCGGGAACCGCTCCTCGAGGTCGGCCAGCAGCGACCCGACGGGGTGCTCCGTCTTCTCGGTCAGCGAGTGCGCCACCGCGTGCGCGTACGGGTCGAAGCCCCGGGGGAACGCCGTGAAACGGCAGTCGAGGTCACCCGTGTCGCGCGTCGCCACCCGGAAGGCGATCACGGCCTGCGGGATGAGGGGCGCGTAGGCGTCCAGGATGGGCCAGACCCGGTCGCGCGAGGGAGTGATGTCCAGCAGCCCGGCCGTTTCCTCCATGACGGAGTAAAGACTTTCCAGCTCCGCTGTCCCGCTCATTCGTCTTCCTCCAGTGTCACCGTCAATGACCATATCGATTTCCGTATCGATATCTATATCGATGTCCGCGCACAACCGGGGCGGATCATCCGCACACGGCGCCGGTACCGGCGTCTGTATCGGCACCGGCAGAAAGCACGTCCCGGGCCGCCGCTCCATCGAAGCATCGACGCCGGAAACTCGGCCTGTCAAGATATTGGCTAATCTTTCCCACCGATATTCTGCAGGGCCGGTAAATGCAGCGGATTTCCACCGGGCCTCGAGCGGCCGCGGTTACTCTCCATGGGGTGAAATGCGGGATTCCCGGACGGAATTCGCGACGCAGGTGAACAGCAGCCCGCCGGATCTCCGCACAGAAAGGCCCGCCCCGCCCCCGGACCGCAGCGTCCTCTTCACCGCAGCGCCCTCTCCAAGGAAAAGGACACACCCCATGACGACGTCCGGCCCCGCACCCGCCGCCCCGGCCGCACCGGCTGCGCCTCCCGCCCCGAAGGTCGCCTTCGACTTCGACAACGGCAACTTCATCCGGGACCTGATCACCACCAACGGCGGCGGCGGCTTCCCCCGGCCGAGGCCATCGCCCCCGGCGACACCCCCGTCTACACCTGGATCACCCTCCAGTTCCAGACGGCCTGGTTCGACGCGCTGGCGCCCTACCACCCCACCGCCCTGGGCGTGCACTCCCGCATCGCCCGCCGCCCCGCCGCCGAGTCCGCCACCAACCGCAACAAGAACATCGCCGGCCTCCACGCCTCCTACCAGGTCGTCAAGGCCGTCTTCGAGGAACGCGCCCCGGTCATGCGGATGGCGATGACCGCGTTCGGCCTGGACCCCGACGACGACTCCCAGGACCCCACCACCGCGGTCGGCATCGGCAACACCGCCGGCAAAGCCGTCGTCGCCGCCCACCACGACGACGGCATGAACCACCGCGGCGACCACGACGGCCGCACCTACAACGCCCTGCCCTACGCCGACTACACCGGCTACACCCCCGTCAACACCGCCTACGAGCTGACCGACCCCACCCGCTGGCAGCCCGCGCTGGGACCCCACCAGCGCCGCGTCGGCGGCGGACCGGGCGACAAGGGCGTCTACACCGTCCAGCAGTTCCTCACCCCGCAGCTGCGGCTGGTCACCCCCTACACCTACAAGGACCCGGCCGCCTTCCCCCTCGCCCCGCCCGCCCACCTCGACCCCGCCGACCCCGGTGCCTACCGGCGCGCGGTCGACGAGGTCCTGGACGCGTCGGCCCGCCTGAGCGACGAGCAGAAGGTGAAGGCGGAGTTCTTCGAGCACTCACCGGTCTCCCTCACCTGGGCGCCGCGCGCCGCCGCCCTCGCCCACGACCTGGACCTGGACGGCTGGGCCCAGCTGTTCCTCACCACCGCCCTGGCCCGCTTCGACAACCTGATCGCCGTCTGGCACCACAAGCACGCCCACGACGCGGTACGGCCCCCCAGCGCGGTCCGGCACGTCCACGGCCACACCCCGGTGGCCGCCTGGGGCGGCCCCGGCCGGGGAACCGTCACCGACCTGCCCGCCAACTTGTGGAGCGGCTACCTGCCCCAGGGCAGCCACCCCGAGTTCCCCTCCGCGTTCACCGCCCTGTGCTCCGCCCAGGCCCAGGCGGCCCGGCGCTTCCTCGGCGACGACGTCCTGGACTGGACGCACGCCTTCCCGGCCGGCACCGCACAGACCGAGCCGGGCCTGGTGCCCGCCGGCGACCTGAAACTGACCTGGGACACCTGGACCGACTTCGAGAACGACTGCGCCGCCAGCCGGGTGTGGGCGGGCGTGGCCTTCCCCGGGACGACACAGCGCTCCATCCCCTTCGGCGCCCAGTTCGGCGACCTGGCCCACGACTTCGTGCAGCGCCACATCAGCGGCGACACCGAGGACTGACCCGCCCACCGCCGCCCCGCCCGCGGCCGGGGCGGCGGTGCGTGCGGCTCCCCGGAGCAGGAGAGACCCACCGACGGAGGACAGCCGATGAGCGCCGCCCCGCCCGCCCCGCAACGGCCCGCACCCGCCGCCGAACTGGTCTCCCGGGCCTGGACCGAGGCCCTCGCCATGACCTCCGCAGACCCCCACCCCGGCCCCGGCTCAGGCCCCGGCTCTCGCTCCGGTTCTGACGGCAGGGCAGACCCCGGCTGCCCGGGGCCCGGTGAGCTGGCGGCCCACGCGCTGCGGGCCCACAGCGCACTGGCGCAGGGCCTGGGCCGGTGCATCCCGGTCACCGGCCTGAGCCCCGGCGGCGGAGGCGAAGTCCGCGCGCTCGCCGCCTTCCTCGCGGTCTACGCCGCCCACGACGAACACCCGGCGCCCACCCCCGACACGCCGTCCTGACCCCGGCCCCCGTGCGCACCCCACCCCCCGGCGCGCACGGGACACGCGGCGGCGGCCACCCCCCCCGAGGCCGCCCCGCACGGACCGCCGCGCCCGCCCGTCCCGCCCCCCCCGGCCGACGGGCGGGCGCGACGGTCCGCACCCCTCGATGCCCCTTCGATGCCCTTCGATGTCACGTGCGCCGGGACCGTCTCGTCTCGTGCACGGCAGGCGGCAGACGTGCGTGCGGCGCAGAGGACGGGAAACCGGTGCCGCCGCCGGACGCACGGCGGTGACGACGGCCCGCAGGGGGTCAGTGCTTCTCCCGCGGCGAGCACGGCGAGCAGGAGGCGGACACCGTCCGCCGTGTCCAAGAAGGGAGGGGCCCGGGTGAGCCGGACCGAAGAGTTCGAGGAACTGCGGCCGCTGCTGTTCTCGATCGCCTACCGGATCCTGGGCAACGCGAGCCGGGCCCGGGACGCCGTCGAGGAGACCCGGCTCGCCTACGAGAGTGCCCCCGCCGTGCCCGCCGCGCCCCGGGCGTTCCTGTCGGCCGAAGTCACCCGGATCGCCCGGGCCGCACAGCACCCGGCCCACGCCCCCCTCCAGGACCCGCCGCACCCGCAGCAGCAGCCGACCTCGGCCCCGGCGGCCCTGTCGCCGATGACGGCGGCAGCGGCCGTACTGCTCCTGGAACGGCTCGCCCCGCTGGAGCGCGCGGTCTTCGCCCTGCGGGAGATCTTCGGATGCGACACGGCACAGATCGCGGCGGCCGTGGGCTGCCCGCAGGCGGTGAGCCGCCGGCTCACCGCCTGCGTGACGCCGCCGGAGGGGCCCGGCGGCCCCGGCCCGTCCTGGCCCGACCGCATCACCGGCGCGGACCACGTCGCCCGGGTCCTGGCCGCGGTCGTCCCGGCCCTGCTGCGCATCGGCGTCACCATGAGGCCGCAGGACGTGGACGGCGGCCCCGGCGCTGTCTTCCACGACCGCGACGGCACGGCCCTGGGCGCCCTGGCGCTCGGCATCCTCGACGCACGGATACAGACGGTCCGCTGGGTGAGTGCCCCGAAGCACCCCGGCGGCCAGGACGCGGCAGCCTGACACCCCGGCCCGCCGCCCCGGTCCGCCGCCCGCCCCGCCCCGCCCCACTCCGGCTTGGCCTGGCCGGACAGCGCGGTGCGGCAGCCCCCGCTCCCGGGAACCGCCGCACCGTGCTGTCCGTGCCGGGACCCGCCGCACCCGCTTCTGCGGGCCCCGGTCAGGCCCCGGCGTCATGTCATACGCCGGCCGCGCCGGCCTGCGTGGCGTCGGCGACGAGGTCGTCGAGGTCGAGGTCGAACAGCCCGCCGGCCCGCCCGCTGAGCCCGGAGATCAGCTTCACGAAGTCGACCTGGGCGTCGTTCTCCTGGCCGGGGTCGTTGATCTCCTGGGCCAGGTTGAAATAGAACCCCTTGGTCTTCGAACGGTCGTAGAAGCCCTCCACGAACGTACGGATGTCGTGGAAGAAGTCCTGGTACGCGGTCGAGTACCGGTCGAGTGCCTTCTCCTCGATCCCCGGGGTCTGCAGGATCTTGTCGACGACCTTCGACAGCGTGCTGCCCGCCAGCGTCGCGAGCGCGACCCCGGTGGAGAACAGCGGGTCCACGAAGGCGGCGGCATCCCCGACCAGCACCCACCCGTTCCCGTGGAAACGCTCGTTCGTGTACGACCAGTCGCGCGCGGAACGGTAGCCGGCGGCCTGGGTCGCGTCCTTGAGGATGTCCTTCAGCTTGGTGGTCTGCGCGATCTCCGACTCGAAGAGGTCCTCCAGCGACTTGTCGCTCCCGCTGGCGACGTCCGACCGGGTCACGTAACCGACGCTGAAGACACCCTTGTCGATCGGGATGCCCCAGAACCAGCCGTCCCGGGTCCCCTCGATGAGGATGTTGCTCCACTCGTCGCCGGGCAGCCGGTGGCAGTTGTCGAAGTACGTCCACACCGCGACGTTGCGCAGCTGGTCGTTCCAGTTGACCGTGGAGAACTTCCGCCCCAGCACCCGCGCCTGTCCGGACGCGTCCACGACCAGACGGGCCCGGGCCTCGTGGGTGCCGCTCAGGCCGCGCAGGGCGTAGCGGACACCGACGACCCGGCCGTCCTCCTCCAGGGGCTCCTTCACCGTCGCGTCCTCCACGACGAACGCGCCCAGCTCCCGCGCCCGGTCCAGCAGCAGCGCGTCCAGGTCGGCACGGCGCGTGTGATAGGCGTACGGGATACGGCCGCCCGTGGTGAACGAGAAATTCCACGGAACCTCGTTGTTCCCCCACACCAGAGTCCCGCCGTATTTACGCTCGAATCCCTTGGCCTCCATGCGCTCGACCAGGCCGAGTTCCTCCATGGGCACCATCACGCCGGGAATCAGGGATTCCCCGACGTGATAACGCGGGAACCGTTCACGGTCGAGCACGAGAACACGGTGCCCGCGCTTCGCGAGAAGCCCCGCGGTGGTCGCACCGGCGGGCCCGCCGCCGATCACGATAACGTCGAAATCCTCAGTGACCCCAAAAAGAGTGGGCGACATGCGAGACCTTCCCCAGTCATGGATTCGGCCGTACCCGCGAGCCACGTGAATTCATCTCCCGCTCCCGCAGAGCACGTTCACACATCAGGGTGCGGCCGGCACACCGGCAATGTCATCGCCGAGATTGCTCAACGCGAAACACAGCGCTTCTGCAGCGGAACCCCGCCACACATGCAGGACACGCACCCCCCGGGTCCCCGGCCCGTGTCACCCGCTGCGGGGACGAGGCGGCCCGGCCAGCAGGACGGGCTCGACCGCCTCGTAACGGTTGCGTTCACGCGCCGCGGCCCTCCTGCCCGACAGCACCGTGCCGAGCACCCCGCACAGGAAACCCGCCGGCACCGACACCAGAGCGGTCGTCGTGAACGGGAACCAGTTGAAGTCGGCCTCGGGGAACGCCGACTGAGGAGAACCGGAGACGAGGTTGGTGCCGGTCATCAGGACCAGGACACTGAGGCTGCCGCCGATCAGTGTGCACAGCAGGCCGGCACGGGTGTAGCGCCGCCAGAACAGACCGAACACCAGCGCGGGCGCGATGGCCGAGGCGCCCAGACAGAACGAGACGATCGCCAGCGGCTGCAGACTGCGGTGCTGGGCCAGCACCGCCAGCGCGATCACCGGCACCCCCACCGCGAGCGCCGACAGCCGCGCCAGCCCCATCTCCCGCAACGGCGCCGTGCCCGCGCGGGCAAGGACGTCATGGGCCAGCGAATTCGCGCACGCCAGCGTCATGCTCGCCACCGACGCCAGCAGCGTCAGGAAGATCGCCGTGGTGACCGTGGTGAACAACAGCCCCTCCGCACGGGAGAGATCCGCCCCGAACGCGGCACGCGCCCCCAGCAGATACGCCGTGTTGCCCCGCGGATCCGCCGCCGCGACCTCCTTGCCCCCGATCAACGCGGTCGCCCCCACCGCCACGACGGTCATCACCGCCATGAACAGCGCGACCGCCGACACCGCCCAGGACATCGCACGCCGCACCTGACGCGTACTGCCCGCCGTGTACATCCGCATCGTGACGTGCGGCAGACAGGCACCGCCCAGCACGATCGCGCACTGCGTGCTCACCATGTCCAGGGCCGGATGCTCCCCGCCCGCGAACTGCAGGCCGTAACGCAGGTAGCCCGGCCCGGCACCGCTGTTCTGCGCGGCGCTCTGGAACAGGGTCTGCGGGCTCCAGCCGAAGGTGTGCAGGATGAGCGCGGCGACGACGAGCCCGGAACCGAGGAGGATCACCGTCTTCAGGATCTGGATCAGCGCGGTCCCGCGCATCCCCCCGATCGCCGCGTACGTGATCATCAGCGCGCCGGCCCCGACGACGCAGCCGGTGCGCATCGAACTGTCGTCGAAGCCGAGGACGAACGCCAACAGCTGCCCCACACCGGCCAGTTGCACCACCATCATGGGCACCAGCGCCGCCAGCGTGACCACACACGCCGTGATCCGCACCGCCCGCCCCGGCATCCGCCGCCCGAGCACGTCCCCCATCGTGAACCGGCCCGTGTGATGCAGCGGCTCCGCCAGCAGGAACATCAGCAGCAGCAGCGAGAGCAGCGTGCTCAGCGCCAGCACCACACCGTCGTAACCGCACAGCGCGATGATCCCGCCCACCGTCAGGACGGTGGCCGCCGAGATGTAGTCACCGGCGATGGCCAGCCCGTTGCGCAGCGGCGACAGGAACCGGTAGCCGGTGTAGAACTCGTCCAGGTCCTCCCGGTCGGGACCGGTGATCACACACAGCAGCAGCGTCAGCGTCACCACACTGCAGAACGCCACGAGCGACCAGGACTGCGCGGCGCCCTCGAAATCCGTCACGGCCGCCACTGCCCCTCACGGCCCTGACGCCGCACCCGGCGGGCGAGCGGATCCACGAACCGGCGCGCGGTGACCTCGTAGAAGACCACCGCCAGCCACGTCACCGGCAACTGCACCAGCGCCAGGAACAACCCGAACGGCAGCCCGCCCGGAGCAGGACGCGCCATCAGGGAGGGCACCTCCACGGTCAGCGCCAGAAAGACCGCGAAATAACCGAGCGCGGCGAACGCGGCCACCCGCCGCTGCCACCGGCACGCCCGCCGCAACAGCCGCAGATCCCGGTGCGGCCCGGTCCACGGACGGACCCGGCCCGTGGCCCACCCAGGCGCAACAGCGGAAGCATGCCGTCCGGCCCGATGCGGCAGCGGACGTAACTCGGAGCTGTCGGAAGACATCCCAAGATCTCCTAGAGGGTCGTGGGCCCCACAAGGCACGGACCGCAAAACCGCGGGGAAACGGCCCGGTCACCGCACGCTATGCGCCTCCCGCACCCGCCGCAGCACTTCCGGCGAACTCCCTGATGAACACCAGTACGACGCCCTGACCTCGGATGTTGCAGGTGAGGAGGAGGTGACGGGGGACCACGGCAGTGCCCTGTGGGCCCTGGACACGTCGAATCGGCCGGCACACCGGCGGCCGGTCCGTAACGCTTGTTCCCCAGCCGGCCGGGCCTGTCCGGTGCCGGTGTGCCGGATGACGACCGTTGCCCGACTGCCGGGCAGACACGCGGTGGCGACGGCTGTCTCGCCAGTGACGACGCGGGATCCGTTTCGACGCCAACGGCCGTGAGGGACCTCGTGTGTTTCCCACTTCGATGCCCAGCCGACCCTCATGCGGATGTCAGCTGTCCTCATTGATCGCAGTCTTGATCCGTTGACATAGCGCGAGGAAAAGCGGCGGCATCCTCTAAGAATGCCCAGTGCATCGGCGTGAGACGTCGCACCGGATACGGCTGGAGGTCAACGACGCAGATTCGGCCGACCTGTACGCCCTTTGCTGCCATTCCTGACCGACTGTGTCACTTCCTCACCGGTCGTTGACTACACCTGAATGAAGGGCATCTCTGCGTGGGGGAGAAGGTGCTGTTCGTGCTGACGATCAATGTGGCGGTGCTGCTGGCGGTCATCATCTTCTTCCGGCTGCGCCGCCGGACTCAGGCACGCAGCCGCAATGACGAACTGCTGACCGTGCTCATCGTCCTGGCCTTCGGCGTGCTCATCGCCCCGACAACGTTCGGGCAGGGAGTCGCCCACACCATGGGACAGATCGCCGACGGCATTACCCAGTCGGGCCATTGAGGGACGTGGCCTCCGGCATGATCTCGCTGTCGGGATGTTCGGCGGACGAACGAGCACGCACCGACACCAGATCCTTGCCCCCTTCACCCAGCCTCGTCGTCATCACCGAGCGGGAGCCTCCGAGAACGCCGCACACGAAGAGGCCGGTCCAGGGCTACTCGGACCGGCCGTGTCGTAGCGAGGCTCGTCACAACGACTGCGCCCTCATGCTCAACTCCCGCAGGGTGGCCTTGTCCAGGAGCGGTCCTTTTCCGATCAGCGGGTGGCGGGCTGGCGTGGGCTGATCGGTTTGGTGCTGGTGGGTGGTGGCGCTTCAGGCGGATGCTCCATCCCTTGATCTTCGCAGGGAATCCCGGCCTTCAGGCCGGGCGGGAATGCGATCCTTCGTCCGGAGGCGCGAAGCGCCGGACTTCTCTGCGCTTTCGTTCTGACGGTCAGACAGGCCGCTTCTGGTTATCGATGTAGTCCTTGACGATGCTCAGTGGTGCGCCGCCGCAGGATCCCGCGAAGTAGGACGGGGACCAGAAGACGGACCCGGTGCCGATCCGGTTGATCCGGCCGGTGTACTCCGCGCGCAGGTAGCGGGAGCTGACGCCTTTGAGGCTGTTGACGAGCTTGGACAGGGTGATCTTCGGCGGGTAGTGCACGAGCAGGTGGACGTGATCGCCTTCGCCGTTGAACTCGCGCAACTCGGCCTCGAAGGACTGGCACACGTCCCGCATGATCTCTTCGCAGCGTGTCAGCATGTCGTCGTTGAAGACCTCGCGCCGGTACTTCGTGACAAACACCAAGTGTGCGTGGAGGTTGTAGATGACGTGGTTTCCACGTCTGATATCGGGATCTGGTTCCCAGCGCGGTGATATACGCCAAGTTTAGTAGGATCGAGCGAACTCGACCGGAGGGGGTGGGCTGAGATGATCCGTGCGTACAAGTTCCTCCTGCGGCCCACCGTCCGTCAGGCCCAGGCACTGGCCGAGATGCTGCGGGATCACTGCTGCCTCTACAACGGGGCCTTGCAGGAGCGGCGTGACGCCTATCGCCACAGCTCGAAGACGAGCGTCAGGTACGGGATGCAGTCCGGGCAGCTCAAGGAGATCCGGGCGTTCGACCCGGAGCGTCAAGGGCGGTGGTCGTTCTCCTCGCAGCAGGCGACGCTGCGTCGCCTGGACAAGGCGATGCAGGCGTTCTTCCGCCGTGTCAAGTCCGGTGAGACGCCCGGCTACCCGCGCTTTCGCGGGGTGAACTGGTTCGACACGGTCGATTTCCCGAAGGACGGCGACGGCTGCCGGTGGGACTCCATCCCGCACGACCCCGTTAGCCGTGTCCGCTTCCAGGGCGTCGGCCACGTCAGGGTCAACCAGCACCGCGCCGTGGCCGGCCGGGTCAAGACCGTGTCGGTCAAGCGCGAGGGCCGTAAGTGGTTCGTCGTGTTGACCGCCGAACAGGAACAGCCGGAGCCGCTGCCCGCGACCGCCAGCGTGGTCGGGATCGACCTGGGCATCGCGAACTTCCTCGCCGACTCGAACGGCGACTTCGTCCCCAACCCGCGCCACGGGCGCAAGGCCGCCGCGAAACTCGAAGCCGCACAGCAGGCCCTCTCCCGGTTCCCGCGCCGCCAGGCCAAGGACCGCACAGCCAACCACCAGCGCGCCGTGGACAAGGTTGCCCAGCTCCACGGCAAGGTGCGGCGCCAGCGCCTCGACCACGCACACAAGACCGCCCTCGGCCTGGTCCGCGCACACGGCTTCATCGCGCACGAAGACCTCAAGATCCGCAACATGAGCAAGGCCCCCGCACCCAAGCCCGACCCCGACCAGGCGGGCGCCTTCCTGCCGAACGGGGCCGTGGCGAAGGCCGGGCTCAACAAGTCGATCCACGATGCCGGTTGGGGGGTGTTCCTGACGATCCTGCATGCCAAGGCTGAAAGCGCCGGACGGGAAGTGATCGCCGTGGACCCCCGCAACACCTCCCGCACCTGCCCCGAATGCGGGCACACCGCCAAGGAGAACCGGCCCACACAGGAAAAGTTCCACTGCGTGGCCTGCGGCCACACCGCGCACGCCGACACAGTCGGAGCCACCAACGTTCTACGGGCCGGGCTGGTCCGTCGCAACGCCAACCCGGCATAGCGAGAAGCCCCCGGCTGCAGCCGGGGGAGGAGTCACGCAGCAGGTCCCTGCCGGGGCAGCCGGACACAAGCCGGCACTCGCTTCACGCGGCGCCGCTGACCCCGGGGGTGATGAAACGCCGGTGCAGCGGGCAGAACTCGCTCTCGGGCTCGCCGGTGATCCCTGCCTTCTCGACCGCAGGGAACAGCCGTGCGGCGAAGAAAGCCTGGAAGGCCTGCTCCGACTCCCAGACATCGGTCACGTTGAGTCCCTGGCCGTCGAACCACGCCACATGGACCTGAGCGCCCTCAGGCGCGGTCTCCTCCCAGCCCGCGGCATCCCGCACGGTGTCGTACTGCTCGGGGGTCACACCCGCCCAGCGCATGACCATCACCACAGCCAATTCCCGCTCCTTGCTCGTGTCGTCTACGACCGGCCCTCACGCCGGCCAACGCCCGACCACCTGCACCCGCACAACTGCGGCCGCCGGTCGCGGTGGCTCAGGCATCGTCCCGCGGGACACGCCCCCGGCGAAGAGCGCACAGAGGTGCGGCACAGCAGCGGTTCACTCTTCACGCCCGGCAGACAACGGCCTGACTGCCCGCACGGACATCTCGTTCCGCGGCAGGGAACAGCACCCCCAACGAACGCCCGGAGACCTGAGCTGCCGGTGAGCGACCGGACAGCAGGCGAGCTGACGACGGATGGCCTCGGCGGTGCGCAGTCCTGTCACCCCTGGCGGGGAAAGATGTCGCCGGCCGGACGATGACCGACGTAGACAGGGCGGCACCCGGGGCGGCCTGCACCACGTCCGCCACCCGCTGGAAGAACTCTCGCTGAGTCCTGCCCCCCCCGCGGTGCCGAGACTGCGATCAGGCCGGCAGGCCCAGGCCACGCAACAGTTCGCCGACACGGACGGTCTGCTTGCTCACGGCGTGTGAACCGCGCGACCGGGCGGAACACCGTCGCACACCCCGCAGGCGGTGACCGGCCCGGGATTCACTCGTTTGACGCAACGACACATCGCCACGTCCCCTCCCGGAAAGCGTCCTGCTCCATGCAACTTCGCTCGCTCCGGCGCCACACCGGGGGCGTCAGGTCCCGGGTCCGGCAGACCGAATCCGTCCTCGTCGAGCAGTACGGCGACCTCGTCCGCCTGGCACATCTCGTCCTTCCCGCCTCACTCGGCCGGCACCGGCGGGTACTCCTGGCGCACTCCCTCGTCCAGCGGACGCTGCGCCGCGCGGGAACGGCACCCACCGCACCCACCGCACCCGCCGTCCCCCTGCCGCGCCGGGAGTCCCGCGGCGGGGACACCGTCGAGCGCCGCCTCCTGGTGGAAGTGCTGCGCGCCGCGCTGACCTACGGGCGGCGTCCGCGGATGTGGCCCGCACGCTTCGTCCACCCGGGCGCTCTGCGGCCCCGGCTGCCCATGGTCTGGGGGCTGCGGCTGTTCCCGCGTTCGGGAGGAGCGGACGAACTCGCCCTGGCACAGCGGCTGTCCGCAGCCCCCGCCGCGGCCCGCGCAGCCTTCCTGCTGCGTACCGTCCACGGCCTGCCCCCCGACACCGTCCACGCCCTGCTGGAGTCGGCGGACGCGCCGGATGCGGCCGCCGCCCTGCGCACCGCAGGCCTCCTGGAGGAGGACGCGCGCAGGCCACCTGCCACCCTGCTCGCGTCACAGGAGTTCGACGCCTGCGCCCTCCAGGCCGGCCCCACCGATCTGCTGCGCCGCACCCGGCGAACCCGCCTGGTCCTGGGGACGGCCGCGATCGGACTCGTGACGGTGGTGACCCTGGTCGTGGCCGCCGGCGGCACGGCGCACCGGACGGGCACCCAGGCACCCGCGTCACACGGCACACCGGGGCCGGCCGACCTGGTGCGCACGGCCGCCGGAGTGTGGGACAACACCTCGCGGGTCGACTTCACCGCATGGCCGGCCCGCGGCTCCCGCGTCCACGACCAGCACCTCCTCGACCGCGCCCTGTCCGCATGGACGCGCCCGCAGGCCCGCACCCACCTCCACCTCGCCCCCGCCACGACCGCGAGCCCACCGGCGACCGCACCGCAACTGCTGTACGCCGGGGACGTCGGCGACCGCGCCGTGGTGCTGCTCTACGACGGAGCGCGTCTCGCCCGCTACAGCGAGACCCGCTCCGCGGCGCGGGACACGCAGCTCAGCATCGCCCGCGCCGACGACGCGGACGTCACCACGGCGGCGGCCCTCACCCTCACCCCGGCAGGCAGCACCGCCCGCTACCTGCTGGCCCCCTGGATCGCCGAGACACAGACCCGCGACCTGCTGCGCCCCGATGTCCCCGCCCGCGCGCTGCACGTCTCCAAGGACGGCGTCACGGACCCGGTCGCGACCGGGCCCGCGACAGGGGACTGCGACAGCCGGCCGGTCCTGCAACTGCGTTCCTCGCAACGCATCGCCGAACACCACGCGTTCCTGCTCGCCCCCCTGGGCGACCTGTCCCCGGTCCACCTCACCTACACCCCCCTGCCCGGACACGGCACACCACCCGCCCGCCAGCCCCGCGAGGCCACCGGCCCCCAGGCCCTGCTGGCCTGGGCCCACCAGGCCTGCTCCCTGCAACTGCTGCACGACACCGGCGTACGCGCCGTCAACACCTGGGACTTCGCCGAACAGGACCTGCCCGACGGCGGCGGCCACGCCGTGTGGACCTGCGCCCGCGCCGACACCTGGCGCGGACCCGGCGACGTGACGGTCTCCTTCCGCACGAGCACATACGCACCCGGCGCACCGGCCCGGACCATCACCCGGGCCCGCGCGACCGCGGCCTGCAGCCGGTTCGGCCAGCACGTCGTGGCCGCCGACGGCTGGCGCTCCCCGAACGGCCACTGGTACGCACTGGCCGCCGGCAGCCGCGCCGTCACACGCCTCACGGTGAGCGGAGACGTGACGGCCACGCAGCGAACCCGCACCCTCGCCGTACCCGCCCCCCACAACCCACGCATCACCGTCCGGGCCCGCCTCGCCACCGGCGAAGAGCTGAACGCCGTCGGCACTCCCGGAACGTGAAGGAAGAAGACCTCTGGCTCACGCCGGCGGGGGACCGGCCGCCCGTCAGCTCTTGCATGATCAACACCAGCCGCATTGCGACCAACCGGGCGAGCACCACGCGGGCGGAGCTCCTGTCCCTGGTCGGCAACGGCCATTTCGGCGAACTCGTCGGCTTCCGGTCGCCGGCGACAGCAGAGCAGTCTCGCTCCGGAGGCGTGTCGTTGCTCGCGGGCCGGCGCTTCTGCCCCACCGCGAACGAGACGTCCGCGAAGGCCACGTTGTGTTTGAGAACAAGGGCTGCCGGTGTTCTCAAACCAGCTGGCTCCTTTGCAGGTCAGCGAACCACAGCCTGCACGACAGGAGATCGTCACTCGCCGTCCGGGTTGTCCTTGCGCCACCTCCACCGCCAGAACTCGTCGACCCGATGGTCGTGTTCGAAGCCGGCACCGAGTGGCCCCACCCGTTCGATCGCCTCGGCGGTGCGCGGGTCGTCCCGCCGGGCGAGACCGTAGGCGGCCTCCAGACGCACGAGTTGGTTGTCCTCACCGAGCAACGCGGCCAGGGCGTCGGCAACGGCGGGCGTACGGTCCGGGGAACCGGCCAGCGCCGCCACGGCCTCACCCCGCACACCGGCATCCGGTGCCTCGGCCAGCAACAGCAGCGCCCGGGTGATCTCCGGGAGGAGGTCGCCGTCCCGCATGCTCGCCTCGCATGCCCTGAGCCGCACTCCGGCGTCCGGGTCGCGCAGGAGGGTGCGCAGGGCGGCCCTGGCCGCGGGCGTGCGGGTCGCGCAGAGGGCGTAAGGCACTTCGCGGCGTACACGCGGGTCGGGATGGCCGGCATGCCGAAGGCCGATGGCCTCCTGACCCGGATGGGCACGGTTGGTGAAGGCGTCGAGCACCTTCGCGAGCATCTCGCCGTCCGTTTCCTCGGCCGCCCACGCGGCCAGGACTTCGCCCTCCTCCTTCTCGTAGTAGGGACTGGTATCGAGGAACCCCCGCATCCGCAGGTAATCCACTACGAACCGGCGATGCGCCCGCTCCGGGTCGTGACGATGGGCCACCACAGCGGACCAGGTCTCGAAGCTGCGGCGCTCGGTGAGGATCCAGCAGACCGTGGACCAGCCCACATGCTCCTCGTCCGGCTGCTCCACAGCACGGGCGATCAGTTCGTCGACGGGGGTCAGAACACGGAAGGCCCACTCCAGCGCGGTCAGGATGGCACCGTGCCCAGCCCGCACGACGAGGCCGCCGAGCGTGACCTGATCGACCCAGTCGTACTCGCCGTCCTGAACCCGGACCGTCACGGCCGGACCCGGTGCGCCCGTCCTGCGCCGCAGCTCCTCGGCCGCGCCCGTCTCGTACCAGCTCCGGGCCGACGCGAGCAACCGTTCCCGGGCAGCCTCCGCAAGCCGCAGCCGGGGCTCCTTGCCCAGCACCGCCGAGAAGAGCGCCGGGGAACCGCCGTCGACGGCGCACCCCAGCGGCGTGGTCCCGTCCGGCAGCACCCGGTCAGGGTCCGCCCCGCCCTCCACCAACGCCTCGGCGACCTGCTCGTCGTACGCCGTCACCGCCACACACAGCACCGGCAGCCCGTTCGCGTCCACCGCATCCGGATCCGCACCCCTGCTCAGCAGATCCCGAACCGCCTCGGCATCCCCCGCCCGAACCGCCGACACGAGCCGACCCTCGAGTCCGACCTCGCCCATGATCCCGCCCCCCCGTTCCCAATGACACCGCCAGCCCGCCCGGCAGAGCGCGCATCTCGCCGGGGAAGCACGGTCGAGCTGCGCCGCCAGCTGTCCGCGGCCTCCACCCCGCTCGCAGCACCGCCCCACCACCGGCTACGAGAACTTCCCCGCGAAGGGCAACTCACCTGAGCCCCCGCCGCATCGCATTCTCAAACTATCTGGCAGCCCCGCGGAAAAGCCTGCCACCTGCCGGCTCGAATGCGATGGGACACCCACGTCACAGGCTCTACGGTCGCGCCAGTCAGCCCGAACCGCTGAGTACACGAAGATCGAGGAGACCTTCCAGGCCGGCAAGGGCCTCGCCGGCCTGGAAGAGCACCAGGTCCGCCGCCACACCCCCTGGCTGCGCTGGGTCACCCTCTCGGCGCTCGCCCACGCCTTCCTGGCCGTCATCCGCGCCGACGAGCACCCCGCCCCCACCGAACTCATCGCTCTCACCGGCAACGAAATACAGCGACCATTCGCCCTGCCCGCCGCATCCCCGAACCACCAACGCGACCATCGCCTGCACTGGTCCCTATGACGTCGTCGACACCAGGCCCGCGCCCGCGACTGCCACTACCGCCGACGCGAGGCCACAACTTGACTTCCTCCCCTGCCTAAAGGCGGGGGATTCCAGCGGTCGCCCGCTGGGGTTCCTGTTTCACCGACGACTGCCCCGTCCGGGAGGACTCCCGTTGAGGTCTTACACCGTCTCCACAGGCTGCTGCCGCCAGCCCGGCGGCCAGGATGTTGCGTGCCGCGTTCACGTCGCGGTCATGCACGGCGCCGCAGTGCTCGCACGTCCACTCACGGACGTTCAGCGACAGTTTCCCGCGCACCGTGCCGCAGCTTCCGCACAGCTTCGAGCTGGGGAAGAAGCGGTCGATCACGACGAGTTCACGCCCGTACCAGGCACACTTGTACTCCAGCATGAAGCGCAGGTCCGTCCAGGCCGCGTCCGAGATGGCGCGCGCGAGCGTGCCGTTCTTCAGCAGGTTGCGGACGGTCAGGTCCTCGATCACGACCACTTGGTTCTCGTGGACGATGCGCGAGGTCAGTTTGTGCAGGAAGTCGCGGCGCCGGTCAGCGATCCGCGCATGCACGCGGGCCACCTTGCGGCGGGCCTTCTCCCGGTTCGCAGAGCCCTTCGCCTTGCGCGACAGCTCCCGCTGCGCGCCGGCCAGACGGGCGCGATCCCGCCGCTCGTGCTTCGGATTGGCGATCTTCTCCCCGGTGGACAGGGTCACCAGGGAGGTGATCCCGGCGTCCAGGCCGACCGCTGTGTTCATGGCGGGGGCCGGGGCGATGGTGTCCTCGCACAGCAGGGACACGAACCAGCGACCCGCCGCGTCGCGGGACACGCTCACCGTGGTCGGCTCCGCACCTTCAGGCAGGGGGCGCGACCAGCGGATGTCCAAAGGCTCCGCCATCTTGGCCAGCGTGAGCAGTCCTTCGCACCAGGTGAAGGCGCTGCGGGTGTACTCGGCCGACGCACGGGACTTGTAGCGCGGATACTTCGCACGCTTGGCAAAGAAGTGGGCGAACGCCGCCTGAAGATGACGCAGCGCCTGCTGGAGCGGAACCGAGGACACCTCCGCCAGGAAGGCCAGTTCCTCGGTCTTCTTCCACTGGGTGAGCGCGGCGGACGACTGCACGTAGGAGATCCGGCGCTGCTCCCCGTACCAGGCCCGGGTGCGCTCCTCCAGCGCCTTGTTGTACACCAAGCGGACACAGCCGAACGTGCGCGACAGCTCCGCCGCCTGCTCGTCCGTGGGGTAGAAGCGGTATTTGAACGCCCGCTTAACCTGCTCCGCCATACCTCACCCTCTATCAACTCCCGTGTGAGAGGCGGGTATCGGACGGTCGGCGGTGGGCGCCGGTCCGCCCCGGCGGCGAACCGACTCCTCCTGCCCTGCTCCGCAGGAGCTTCGTTTCCTCCCCGGCCTGAAGGCCGGGGTATCCACGAAGGAAGGCCCCGATGAAGATCCACGACTGCGGATGGAGTGTTAATTGACTGAGCTCAGAAGCAACCGACCGAAGTCAGTGCGGCCCGAGGGCCCCCTCATCCCGCCGTTAGCGCCGCCAGGGCGCGGTCCATCGCGTCGTTGAATTCTTCCGGCGTCAGCGGCAGACGGGACTTGATGTCCCGACTCCACTGGTCGGCGAGGACCTCGGCGAAGCCTGCCTCGACACCGTCGAGCGCCGCGTCGGCCAGGTCCGACGGCGCGATCTTGGCCACGGGCCAGCCCGCCGCCATGTCGGTGTCGGCCAGGCCGAGGTGCACCGCTGTCACGAGCGTGCCCTGCTCGGAGAGTTCCAGGCGGACGCCGTTGGTCATGGCCCAGGCGGCGGCCTTGGTCAGGTGGTAGGTATTGGCGCCCCTGACCCCGAACCATGACATGGCGGAGAGGACGTTGACGATCGCGCCCCCGCCGTTTTTGGCGAGCGTCGGCGCGAACTCCCGGATCATTCCCAGGTGGCCGAACATGTTGGTCTCCAGCTCGTGCCGTACCGCGTCCAGCGAACCGGTCACCAGGTCGGTCCCCGTCTGGATCCCCGCGTTGTTGATGAGCAGCGAGACGTCCGGGGCGGCCTCGGCTGCGGCCCTCACGGATGCGGGATCGGCGATGTCGAGGGGCAGCACGTCGACCCCGGGCAGGTCCACGGTCTCGGGCCGGCGAGCCGTCGCGTAGACCTTGCGGGCGCCCCGTTCGAGCAGACGCTGGGCGAAGGCGCGGCCCAGGCCGCGGTTGGCTCCGGTGACAAGGGCAACTGAGTTGTTGATGTCCATGCCCGGTACGCTAAAACCTGACGCTGACGTCAGAGGCAAGTGCTGGTCATCAGGGCCGGGGGAGAGGAATCACCATGACCGTTACGCAGGCCGCGGTCGAGCGGTTGATCCGCATCGGCGAGGTGGCGCGGGGTGCCGGCGTCTCGGTACGCGCCGTGCGCTACTACGAGCAGCAGGGGCTGCTCGTCGCGGAGCGCAGCCCATCCGGCCAGCGTCTCTACCGGCAGGATGCCGTCGCCCTGGTCCGTTTCTTCCAGCAGATGTTCGCCGCCGGCCTGACCAGCCGAGGGATCATGGCACTCCTTCCGTGCTGGGACTCCGGGCACACCGACGCCGGGCAACGAGCCATGCTGCGCACCGAGCGGGACCGCATCCAGGCCAAGATCGACGACATGCAGGCTGCCCTGGACCGCCTCGACAAGGTCATCGCAATCACGGACACGCACCCGTAGGCGCGGTCGGTCGGACGTCGCACCAGCGATCTACGGCTGGAGTACTAGGGCGTGTTTCAGAAGTGGATCAAGCATCGTGGTCGGTTGGGCGGGGTGTCTCGTCTGTCCAGCCTCGAGGTAAGGCCAGTCGGCCTGACCGATGTGCCTCGCGCTGTTCGGTGACCCATCGCTCGACCTGGTTCACGGATGTCGCGAGCGACTGGCCGGTGGTGTCGATCAGGTGGGTGCGCCATCGCGGGTCCTCGGCGGTCCACGTGGTCCACCGGCGCCAGACCATCTCCGGCCAGCTCCCGTCGATGATGACGTCAGGCCGGAAGCGCGGGTCGCGGGCGTGCCCGCGGTGCCATGCGGCCCAGCCGCAGAAGGCGTCGGTGGCGGCCTGATCCCATCGGCCGCCGTCGCGTGCGGCGAGTCGGTGTCGCCGGTCCTGGTCGGCGACGTCGATCAGGCAGACTGCGGTCCCGTTCAGCAACGGGGCCGAGGGGGCGGCCAGGACCTCGCCCAGTGGCGAGTTCCCGGACAGCAGCAGGTCCATTCCACGGTCCTGGTACTCCAGCGCGCGCCGTACCCACATCTCGGTCATGTGATTGCGCCAGTGGGGAGGGATAGGAGGGTCCGGGACACCGACTTCGTCGAACTCGTGCACCACGACCCCGTCCAGCCGGTCGGCGAGGGCGAAGGCGAGCGTGGTCTTGCCCGCGCCGCTGGATCCGGTCAGCTTGAGCAACATCTGGCCAGGGTGACAGCCCGCAAAGGCTTTCTCGACTGGTTTGTGGGGCCTCCACCGGCTCTCGGCTTTCGCCGGATTCCTACAGCCACTCGTTGATGGCGGCGACCAGTACGGTCGCTTCGTAACGGACGGCAAGTTTGATGCCCCTATGGATGTCAACCGGCGGGGGCTGGTGCGGGAGATCGCCTCCGCGATGTGAGTAGGGCTTGGTAGATCTCGCGGGCGACGTATCTCGTGGCGACCGCGCGGTGTCTTTTAAGGCGATTGATGCCGCACTCCACCGCGTGGCGTTCTTTGTAGTCAACCGGGTCGAACTTCGGCGGACGGCCGCCGCGAGAACCGTGCTTCTTGCGGTTGGCGATCTGATCGCGCTTCTCCGGGATGGTGCAGCGGATCCCTCGTCGGCGCAGGTAGGCGCGATTCGCACGGGAGCCGTAGGCCTTGTCGGCGCGGACCTTGTCCGGCCGGGTGCGAGGCCGGCCGGACCCGGACCGGGGTACGCGGATGCGGCCGAGGACGACCTGGAACTGCGGGGAGTCTCCGCGCTGCCCGGCCGTGATCACCAGCGACATCGGTTTCTGGGCCTGCTCGACCGCCAGGTGCAGCTTGGTGGTCAGACCGCCCCGGGAGCGTCCGAGCCCGTGGTCGTCGGGCTCGATGGCAACCCCGCCGGGCGGCTCGACCTGGAGATCCCCCTTTTGCGAGCGCCAGCCGCGTGCTGGTGGGCACGGGCGACGGTGGAGTCTACTGAGACGTCCCAGGTGATCAGGCCCTCAGCATCGGCCCGGGCCTGGAGCTGTTCGAGGATGCGGTGCCAGGTGCCGTCGCGCTGCCAGCGGCGGAACAGCCCGTACACCGTCTCCCACGGCCCGTACCGTTCGGGTAGGTCCCGCCACGGTATGCCGGTACGGGTGCGGAACCGTATCCCGTTGATCAGCTGCCGCTTGGTGTGCACCGGCGGGCGTCCGGACTTGATGCCCCTCGGCAACAGCGGCTCCAGTACCACCCACTGGATTTCTGTCAGATCTCCCCGAGCCACGAGACGTGATCATCGCACAACCTTGATCCACTTCTGAAACACGCCCTAGTACTCCAGTACGGTTTCGTGATTCATGGCTGGAGGGTGCGGCAAGTCGTCACGGCGACGCGTCCTTGGAGCGGCAGATGTTGTCGGGTGCTGCGCACATCCACGCTTGCGTTGGCCTGCCGTTGATCGTGTGTCCCGGATTTCGGAGAACTCCCTGCATGACCGCCGGAGTTGGGGAATCCTGGCTGCTCATGACCGAAAATACGAGCGAAACAGCTCCGGATAATGAGGTCAGGGCGCTTCTTCGGGTCTTGACCGGGCAGCGTCGCCACGTTCTCGGCATCCTTGACGGGCTCGACGCCGAAGTTCTGCGACGGCCGGTGCTGCCATCCGGATGGCACTGCCTGGGGCTGGTCCAACACCTCACGCTCGACGTTGAGCGTTTCTGGTTCCGTGCGGTTGTCGCCGGGGACGAGGAGATCATCCGCGGCCTGACGAGCGGCGACGAAGCTTGGAACGTGGCTCCGGAAGCGCGGGCCGTCGACGTGCTCGACGGATATCGGCAGGAGGCAGAGCTCTCCGACGTCATCATCGCCACCACCTCTGCCGACGCCGTCCTGGCCTGGTGGCCTCACGACCTGTTCGGCGAACCACACCTACACACCCTGCGCGACGTCCTGTTGCACGTCATCACCGAGACTGCATGCCACGCCGGCCACCTCGATGCGGCACGAGAGCTCATCGACGGCCGGCGCTGGTTGGTCCTGACCTAGCACTGCGGTCCAGCTTCATGACCTCGTGTCAGGGTCGGCCGGGAACGAGCACGACCACCGCGTGATCATCGGGGGTTGTGTGGACTCCTGAAGATCGTGCGGTGGCTGCGGGCCACGGCGTAGACCCTGCCCGTTGGCGGGCGATGTTCGACCAGGTCATGGCCCGGATCGCGGGCCGGTTCGGGCGAGTTGAGCCCCGGGCCGTGGCCCGCGCCTACCTGCATGGCCAACCAAGCGGCGACGTTGCCGCCGTCTACCGCTTCGACCACGTGGTGTGCAGTACGCAGGGAACCACCGGCGCGAGTTCCACCCCCAATGAAGTCGAGGGCTATTACCTGCGCGTACGGCAACGGGGCCGGGCCGCGGAGGTGAGCGGCCTCCTGGTCCTGGTGGCTGGATTCGCTGCGCAGAGCGACGGTGTCGGCAGCGGCGGGGCCGCCTGCGCCGACAGCGCCAGCGGCGATCGCGGCACGCAGGACCCCTCGCCTGCTTGTCGTTGTCACTGGTCGAGCTGCTCCTCGATGAGGCTGGCGGCAAGGGCGACGGCCTTATTCACCTCGCTAGTGACAAGCAGGATGTTGTTCTCGGCAACGGGATAGGCGGACACGCCGAACTCGCCGGCGGCAGCGCCGATGACAGGGAACCGTTCGCCCCCGCGCATCTGGAAGTCGTCTGTCCGGGAGAAGGTGAGCATGGTGGTCGACAGCTCTGGATACAGCGTGCTCAGCAGCGGATGCCTGTGGGCGGCCTGCAGCAGGGTCCACATCGCCGGCGTGTAGAGGTCCGAGCCGGAGTGTGGGGGGCGGAACTCCTGCAGCAGGCGCGTCCATGCCGATTCCGGACTGCGAGAGTCACTCAGCATGGCGCGTCTCCGTTCACGAAGGTCGTGATGGCCCGGGCAGCCGCGTTCCCGCAGATGTAGCGCAGCTCCATCGCCGTGACCACGCGTGGCTACGTAACTCTCTCCGCCGGTCAGCATTTCGTCGACCCTTGTGATGCCGTGCATGTTGAAGGTCATGCGTCCACTGCGGCTGACAACGACGTCGATCATGTCTCGGACCATGGGCTCGGTCATGACGCCCCCGATGGGGACGTTGAACATGGCGTCGGTGTAGGTGATCGCTGCGACGCTTCGAGCGAACTCGTCCAGAAGCCCCTGCTGGCCACCATGGATGCTTCTCAGACCCAGGGCGAGGTGGGGCCCGCAGCCAGGCTGAGCGTTGTGGACCAGGTCACCTTGGCCAGTGCCCACATAGTAGGTGTGGAGATCGTCGACGGTGAGGTTGTAGACCGGGGTCTGCTTGGTGTGGTGACGGATGGCAGTGATCTGTACCCGAGTGCCGCTGCTGGTTTGCAGCCATTGACCGGCCGTCAGGTTGCCTGCTTCGACCCACTGATGGAGTGCGGGAACCCAGAAGGGGTGGCCGTTAGTGGCGGTGACGGCGCCTGTCTTGGTCCCGGTGGCAGAGGTGGCCTGGCGAGAGGTCGGCCGGGCCATGGATTTTCGTTTCCCGCACACGATCGCCACGCACGACGTCAGCCCCCGTTGACCGTCGTGTGATCCCGACGATCGCTGGACTTTCCGCGACTGCTCAGGGTCTACGAGCCGCCAGTGGTGTTCGAGGAGCAGGAACCGCAGCCGAGTCAGTTGCAAGCCCTGCTTCAAGGGCGTGCCGGTTTCTTCCATGCACGTGCGCCGGCCCGTCGCATCAGTGCTTCTGTGGCCTTGTCGGCCAGCAAAGGGTGTACGAGCCGGACGTATCTGGCTTGCCCCGACAGTGATTTTCTGAGTTGGGTGAGGTTGCGGGCGCTGTAGGAGATTTTTCCGTGGACCTCGATGACCCCGGCCGTCAGTGCCAGCTGCTCCACGTTCACGGTGAAGTCGACAGTTTCTGTTTCGGTGCCGACGACGCAGTCCACATAGCCCTCTCTGATGTCGAGTTCGACGCTGTACTCGACGCCGCCGGCTGTGTACGTCGACACCGGTAGGACGTTCTCCGTCTCGACCGGACCGGCCAGACGCAGAGAACCTGCCGTCTCTGCGTAAGCCGCTCGTACTTCTTCGAAGAAGATCTTTGACGATGGGGCCATGCGGTCCTCCTCTGCCTCTGCAGTCTTCCGCCGGCCTAGGGCGGGTCGGGTCTCGTCAGCGGGTGCTGCTATTGCTCGGTGCACGTCACATGCGCGGCGTCTTGCCCTCACCCTGGTGCGCGGCCTTCAGTCCCGTCGACCGGGCTGTTGCTCGGAACGTCCGCAGTCATCCGGATAGGGTGACGGATTGTGGATCACAGCAGGCAACGTACGGTGAGCAGCACGTACCTCACACGCTTCACCCAAGCAGTGCCCCCGGCAACGCCCAAAGCCCGCGCCGGTGACATCAGGCGACCGGAGGCTGCTTTGACGAGCCGTATTGCCTCAAGCCGTCAGAAGCGGTTTTCTGCCGCGGGCACCGTGAGAACGTCACTGCCTGCCGCGGTTTCGTACCGGAGTCCGCAACCCGTCCCGACCAGGGCACTGTCATGACCGTCGAACACCAGCCCCCCTCCGAGTTCCTCACTCGGCTGCAGATCGGGAACTACCGCTCCATCGGAGGCTGCGACGTACGCCTTGGCCCTCTGACCGTCCTGGCCGGCCCGAACGCCGCAGGCAAGTCGAACTTCCTCGACGCTCTGAGGTTCGTCCGCGATGCTGTGCGAACCTCGCCTGCACGTGCACTCGAACCACGCGGCGGCCTCGATGAAGTCCTGCACCGCGACGGAGCCGGCCGGCAGGCACAGTCCTTCCGCATTCACATGGAAGTCCGTGCACACGACGGCCGCACCCCCTTCGATGCCGCCTACACAGTGGAGATCGGCACCGACCCGCAGCGTGACCCCTCCCTGCCGGTGGTGCGCAAGGACGAACTCGTCATCAACGGAACTCTGGTCGGCGAGCCGTTCCCCCCCGACCCGTCCGGGGACGAGCCTGTCTTCCGGGACGACTTCCTTTTGCCGATCCGTCTCAGTCGCGGCAACCGTGAGGCGCGTGCACTCGTCCGCTCCCTGGGCCGTATGCGCTTCTACGAGTTCCTGACGCCGGCCCTGCGGGACGTCGACGACACCTCGAGCAGTACGAGCGGACAACTGCTCGGCGAGCGAGGAAGCCATCTGGCCCGAGTGCTCACCAAGATGAGCAAGCAGTATCCCTGGGCCAAGGAGGCCGTGGACGGCTACCTCTCCACCATGATCGACAACGCCGTCGCGGTGGACGGCGTCGAGGTATCCGAAGCCAGCCTCGCCTATGTCGTCGGCCGCTTCCTCCAGGCGGACGGACACGAAACCAGGGTCGACCGCCGGTCGCTGTCGGAGGGGACCCTCCGCCTCACTGCGGTCCTGGCCGCGCTGTTCCAGCCGCTGGCGCTGGAGGGCAACATCCCGCTCGTCGGGATCGAAGAACCAGAGATCTCTTTGCACCCCCCGATGCTCGGCGCCCTCTACGACGCCCTGGTAGCCGCCTCCCGCAATACCCAGGTGATCGTCACTACACAGAGCGCGGACCTCCTGGACAACGCGGCCGCCGATCCCGACCATCTGCTGATCGTCCGGGACGCCGGAACAGGAACCGTGATCGGGCCGATCGACGGCTCAGGGCGCCGCCTCCTCGCCGACGGCGTGCTGACCCTGCCGGAACTCCTGCGCAGTGGAGAGATGCGTCCTGCAACCGCTTCGGGACCAGGGCAGCGGGAAGAGGGCGAGCAGCGGTGAACAGCCCCTACCCGGTCATCGCCTCGATCGTCGAGGGACACGGGGAAGAGAGAGCCCTGCACGGGCTGCTGAACCGCCTTGTCCCTCACCTGCTGCCCGGCATGTACGCAGACATCCAGCGTCCTCACCGCCTCCCCCGGGACCGGATGCTCAAAAAGAACCACCTCGAGCACACCCTGACCATCGTCATGACGCGTTCCCCCCGGCCGACCGGGGTCCTGGCTCTGCTGGACTCGGACGACGACTGCCCCGTCGAGCTGGCCCGGACCCTGCATGAGCACGCACAAGCCACTCACCACAACGTCCCGCTGGTCGCAGTCGCGGCAGTCCGTGAATTCGAAGCCTGGTTCCTCGCCGGCGCGGCCAGCCTGGCCGGCCGCGCCGGACTGCCGCACGACCTCCAGCCGCCACCGCGTCCAGAGAGCATCCGGGGCGCCAAGGAGTGGCTCTCACGGCAGATGCCACCGGGCGCGACGTACCAGGAGACCGCACACCAGCCGTCCTTCGCAGCACAGTTCGACCTGGACACCGCGCGCGCCGCAGCGCCCTCCTTCGACAAATTCTGCCGTGACGTGAAATTCCTCGTCACCGGAGAACGCGAACGACACGACTGACCTCGCCAGACGGGTGGGTGGTGATCCATGAGAGGCCGCCGAGGTCGAGGTGCTGTTGGGCGCGAGTGACGGCGACGTAGGCGAGGCGGGCGTCGGTGTCGTTGACGGGTTCCGGGACGGGGCGTCCCCGGTCGTCGTGCTGGTCGGTGTCTTTGGGCGGTGGGAAGTCGTTGCCGATTTGGACGGTGGGCCATTCGCGGCCTTTGGCGGTGTGGGCGGTGGAGACGGTCACATCGGCGTGGGCCTCGTCGGTGAGTTGGTCGACGGCGTTGAGGATGGCGTCGGGGCCGTGGGTGTCGACGAGGTCGACGAAGGGCCGCAGGTCACGACCGGCGGGGTCGTAGAGGGCGTAGTCCTGGACTTCGCCCCAGGAGGGGAAGAGGACGAGTTCGGGGCAGGTGGTGCGGCGCCGGTCTTTGAGGTCGCGGGCGGCGAGGGCCAGCGCGGCGAGCTGCTGTCCTCCTCGGGCGAGGGCGAGGGCGACGCGGTGGCCGGTAGTGAGCAGGCGCATGACTTCGGCCAGGGCGCCGATGTCGCGGTCGCTGGCCGCCATCCCTTCGGCACCGGCAGCACCGAGGCCGTTGCCTTCCGCGTACTCAACGGTGAGCCGGAGTCCCGGACCACTCATCACCCAAGCGGGGACGCACTCGGCCACCTGGGAGGGAGCTGAGGAGAACCTGCTTGACGTAATGATTGCGTCACTTCCATGATCGGGAGTTACATCGAAGACCGTACAGACCCGGACCGCGGAACGCGGGTGGCCACCGGCGGATCGGTAGCCACCCGCGTGACCCGCGAGGCGCTCGAGCTACGCCTTGAAGACGCCCCGGTTGCAGCGCAGCGCCGCCACGACGACGGCGATCATGACCGCCGTGATGACGGCCGTCCCTACGGCCGAGTCGGTGGCGGCGAAGATGCCACCGAAGCCGGCTACGCCCAGCGCCGCACCCACCGCGAGGGCCGTCTCCTGGAGGGCCGCGGCGCGCGCGATGTCTTTCGGCGGGACGCTGCCCAGCAGGTAGGCGTCGCCGGAGGCCATGGAGACGCCGACGCCTAGGCCGATCAGGAAGCTGGCGGGCCACAGGCCGACGAAGGCGGCCACGATGAGGCCGACGGCGCAGGTGGCCAGGCTGACCTGGAGCATGCGCACTGCGGTAAAGCGGGCCTGGAGCTTGTGGAACGCGAACCCGCCGAGGGAGACCCACAGGGCCAGGACCGAAACCGGCAGGATCGACAGGAGCGAGTCGGCCTCCGCGCTGAACAGGAAGACCGATCCCGTGTAGCTGGCGGAACTCACGACGAGCGCGAGGGAAGGCGCGCCGAGCCGGGAGAAGCTGAGCATCCGTACGTCGATAAGCGGGTCGAGCGAGCGGAGCTGCCGCGTGCAGAAGACCGCCAGGACCAGGCAGCCCGCGACCGTCGCGAGGAGGCGCCCGAACGCGGCACCATGGCTCTGCAGTCCGGCCACGAAGAGTCCGAAGCCCACGAAGGCGAGGGCGGAAGAGGCGACGTCGACCCTGGTCGATGAGGCCTGTCCCAGGGTGATGCCGCGCAGCAGCGCGGTGGCGAGCACTCCGCACACCAGGGCGACGGCGGCGGGCAGCCAGAAGAGCATCGTGTAGGCGTCCATGCCGACGAACGCCCGGCCGATCAGGGGTCCTGTACCGGCTCCGATGGCGTATGTGGTGATCCACAGGGAGTAGCCGAGGGTGCGCTCCGACGTCTCGGGCAGTCCGCCGATGACCGAGGCGACGCTGGAGACGATCAGCGCGTAGCCGAAGCCTTGGATGAACCGGCTCGCCGTCCACGTCGTCGCCGAGTCCAGCAGTGCGGGACTCGCCCCCGCGAGGGCGAAGACGAAGAGGCCGGTCGCCAGCGTCACGCCGGGACCCAGGCGTGCGCCCAGACGCGAGCCGAGGACGACGCTGGAGGCGAGGGCGATCGTGTACCCGTCGATGAACCACAGGCGCCATGAGTCGGTCAGGACCGGCAGGTCGTAGGCGATGGAGTTGAACAGCGTGGAGTCCACACCGCCCAGGAACATGGGGACCAGCAGCAGCGGGAAGAGGACCTTCTTCGACACGCCGGTGGACCGTGCTGGGGCAAGGACAGTTCCGGTCATGGCAGACCTCGTCTCAGTTGGCTTTCTTCGGCGAGCGCAGCAGGAGGAGGACTTTTGCGACGACGCCCGGCAGGACTGCTAAATCCGCCGTCGGTCTTCTCTCTCCGAGCCCGGTGGGACCTGTGTGCGCCGCGCGGTGGGCCGCAGGGCACTCAGGGCTGGTTTTCGAGGGCGCCATGAGGTCTCCGAGTCGAGGATGAACCACCTGAGACGGTTCTACCAGTCTGTGATTCTTAAGTCAACCGGCCAAGCCGGTTCCACGCTCCTGCCTGGGGCGCCGCGCGAGTATTGCGTCGGAGGCCGACCCTGCGACGGACCGGCGGCCGGAACTACGCAAGCCGGGCCCCGGCCCGTGCGGCGCCCGGAGAGGGGGCGCTGGCACGGCCGAGGCCAGCACGGCCTCACCTGTGCGGCGACGGGCGCGGGTGCCCTACATGCCCCGCGAGGAGGGGAATTCGCGGTTGCTGAGGTGCTGCGGACGCGGAGTGTCCGCAGCGTAGGGTGCCCCCAGCGTGTTCTCCACGCTGTTGTAGACGATGAAGATGTTCGAGCGCGCGAACGGCGAGAGGTTCCCGTTGGAGCCGTGCAGCAGGTTGGAGTCGAACATCACCGCGGAGCCGGCGGGACCCGTGATCTGCTCGATCCCGTGCTCCTCCGCCATGTGCGTCAGGTGCTTGCGGTCCGGGGAGCCGACGCTGGGGGCGGCCACGCGGAGCGACTCCTTGTGGTAGTCCTGCGGGGTGGCCCCGACCGTGGGGACGAACGTCTTGTGGGTGCTGGGCATGACCATGAGCGGGCCGTTGAACGGGTGGTTCTCGGTGAGGGAGATCGAGACGCTGAACGCGCGCGGCCGGGGCATGCCGTCCTCGGAGTGCCAGGTCTCGAAGTCGGAGTGCCAGTGGAACGGGGCGCCGCCGAACCCCGGCTTGTAGTTGACCCGGCTCTGGTGGATGTAGACCTCGGAGTCGAGTACCTGGCGGGCGATGTTCATGAGCCGGGGCGACCGGAGCAGCTCGGCGAAGATCTCGCTGACCTTCTCGACCTCGAAGACGGAACGGACCTCGTCGGACTCCGGTTCCAGGATGACGCGCTCGCTCGCGCGCAGCGCCGGGTCCTCACCGAGGCGCCGGAGTTCGGAGAGGTAGAGGTCCACCTCCTGCGTGGAGAGCAGGTCGTCGAGGACCAGGTAGCCGTTGGACTCGTACTGCTTGAGCTGCTCGGCGTCGAGCGGGCCCGGAGCCTCTCCCCACACCGACGGGTCCGTCCGCGGCTTGGGAACGGCTTCACCGAGGACTCGGGTCGGATACAGGTCTGGGCGCTGAGCGACAGTCATGTGCTGTTCTCCTTTTCAGGGAGCGGCGGCTTCTTCTGCCCGTATAGGAGCGCAATTCATCGGCTCGCGGGGCGGGGTGCCGGAATTCCAAGGCCTTTTTTCTCGCGGCTCATTGGTCCGTCCTCCGGCCCTTTCGATACTGCAAGCTCGCAGAGAGTAAAGAAAGGGTCTTCGAGTGTCCTGAATCGTCCTTGGCCTAATCAGGACCGCGAAGCGCACCGTCCGTCCACGGAGACGCGGACGCGGGGTGCCGTGCCCTCCAGCAGCGCGGAACCACCTGGAGCAGTTCGCTTGCTTGTCCTCGGCATGGCAACCGGCTAAGGTGGTTCCATGTCCGTCAAGCGATTCCCCGAGTTCCGTCTTGGCAAGGTGCTGGCGACCAGCTTCACGGCAACCCTCACAGAACGCTGCGGTGAACCCGTCGAACGCATTCCCATCCCCGAGCGGCTGGTCGACTGGTTGGCGGTCAACGGGCTCAAGGTCGATTCGTGCAGCGATTCCCAGCTGGAGCATGCTCGGCAACTGCGTGAAGCGATCCATGAAGCCGCTACCGCCGTCGCAACGCAGGTCCCCCCTCCCGCCGCAGCCGTCCAGGTCATCAATGACTGCAGTACGGGCGGCCAGGCCTCGGCGGTCCTTTCGCCCCGGGGCGAACAGGAGTGGTACCTGGGTTCCGCCTCCGTCGAGGACGCTCTCAGCGTGATCGCCGCCGACGCGGTTGACATCGTCTCGGGCGCGCGCGAGGGGAGGATGACGTTGTGTGCGTCCCCGACGTGTCGGGCCGCTTTCTTCGACGCCAGTCGGGGCGCCACGCGCAGATGGTGCGAGATGAACACCTGCGGGAACCGCGAGAAGAAGGCGCGTTTCCTCGCCAGCAAGCGCCAGGACCCGAGCCGCGCCGGCTGAAGTCGCACCGGGCGCCGTTCTACGCCGACGCCCCTCTGCCTCCTGGCCGTCCCTCCTCGTCAGGGAGGTGCCCGACCCAGTCGCACGGTGGCCGGAGCGCCTCGTGTTCGACCGTCGCAAGCGAGTAGCCGAGCCGTCGTCGCTCATCGCGACCGCGTCCAACGTCAGGACTTGCCTCGTGCGTTGGAAGCGGCCCGCGCCGCAGTGTGCTGCTCGCGAATTCGGAATGCTACCGCTCGACAACCGTCGGGCGCTGTAGACGACGAGGGCAGGGCGTCGTTGCCGCAGGCTCCCGCACCCCCTCGTCCGCTACCGCACGCAGGTGCAGAGAGGGAAGTACATGCTGGACGTTCTGAAGATCGACGCCACCGCGGAAGTGGTCTACCGCGAGATGCTGGCGCATCCGCAGGAGGGCATGGCCGAGCTGGTGCGCCGGCTCGAACTGACCGAGCAGGAGGTACGGGCAGCACTCGACACCCTCGGCGAGCTGGCCCTGGTGCGGCACTCCCTCGAAGACCCCCAGAGCTTCCACGTCGTGGAACCTCACCTCGCCGCGGAGATTCTGCTCGCCAGGGAACGGGCCGAGCTCGCGGCCCAGCAGCAGCGCGTGCAGGAGGTCCAGGCCGCCGCCTTGCAGCTCAAGTCGGAGTTCACCCAGGAGAGCCCCAAGGACGAGGTGCACCGCCTGACCGGGGTCGACTCCGTACGCGACTACCTGGCGGCGCTTCACAACGAGGTCCAGGACGAGCTGCTGACGTTCGCCCCGGGCGGAGCGCAGACGGAGGCCAACCTGCGCAGCTCGCGCCCGATCGCGGACTCCCTGCTCGCGCGAGGGGTGCAGATGCGCACCGTGTACCTGGACAGCGTCCGCAACGATCCCCTCACGGTCGCGCACGCGGACTGGCTCGCCGAACGGGGCGGCCGGATACGCACCGCGCCTTCGCTGCCGAACCGACTGATCATCTGCGACAAGAAGATCGCCATCGTCGCCGTCGACTCAGACGACACCTCGGCCGGGGCGGTGGTCCTCCGGACGGCTGGATTAGTTTCGTCCCTTTACGCACTTTTCGAGAATATTTGGCAGGCCGCCCAACTCATGGGAGAGAGCGCCCAGTCGAGTGACGAACAGGGCCTCAGTCCGCAACAACTGGAAGCCCTGAGGCTCTTGTCCCTCGGGCACACCGACGACTACGTTGCGGCGCGGCTGGGCGTGTCAGGCCGCACGGCACGCCGGATCGCCACGAAACTCATGGGTCACCTCGGCGCGCGAAGCCGGTTCCAGGCCGGCCTGCACGCGGCTGCTAGGGGCCTCATTCGGCCGTGACGGCCCGTACGTCACCGATCGACAAGCAGTTGAAAGGAAATAACCATTCGGACAGGACACTCCACTCATGTACCTCGTACAGCTCACCCTCGCACCCTCGGGCGATGCCCACCCACCTGCTGAGATCAAGCAGGCGCTCCACGACGCAGCGCCGGACGTCGTCGAACACGTCAGCGTTCACACGCAGACGCGGCCCCACCTTGTCGTCAGCCTCTTTCTCCGCGCCGCCTCCCTGGACGAGGCCGAGGCGGCAGCGAAGCGGATCTGGCAGCACGCGACCACCAGCTGCAGCCCTCTGGCCGCCTGGTCCCTGCGGCGGGCCGAAGTGCCCCTCCACCCCTACGACGTGGAGTGAGCCCTGCTCCTCTCGACGCCCGTGCCACGCGCCGCCGCTGCCCGTGCCCGGGCGGTGCGTGGGACCTGCATGCACATTCTTGCGTGTCCCAAACGGTCCAGCCCGGAGAATGTCGCGATCGCCGTGTCCCTTTGGCCGGATGACTAATCCGACCGCAGTCCTGAACAGGTCAGGACCCTTTAGGCCAACCGTCCGCCCTTCCCTCGCCGCTGCGAACATCGCAGACTCGTTATCGCCGCACAGCAAACCAGCGAGAGGCGAGTCATGAAAGAGCGAATGTTCATCTCCGATAGCTCACCGGTGAAGAGGGGAATTCCTTGCCTCTCACCCGAAGACGACGGCGGGTGGCAGTGACCGTATGACGACCTCGAAGAACAGTGTCCAGGGAAATTCGATGGCGGATCTCGCCGAGAAGTACGGCACCCCGCTGTTCGTCTACGACGCGGACGTCCTCGCGGACACGTACCGCACGTTGCGCGGCCTGCTCCCCGCCGGCGCCGACATCTTCTACTCGCTCAAGGCGAACCCGAACATCAGCGTCTGCGCCCTGCTGAACTCGTTCGGTACGGGAGCCGAGGTCTCCTCCTACGCCGAACTGGCCACCGCCCTGCGGGCGGGAGTCCATCCTGGCGACATTATCTTCCTCGGCCCCGGTAAGGACGAGAGGGAGCTCACCGCGTGCGTCGAAGCCGACATTCACGCGATTGTCTGCGAGTCACTGGATGAACTCGACCTGCTCGACTCGCTGTTGGCAGCGGCAGGACGTGACGACTTCCCGGTGCTCCTCCGGGTGAACCCGGCCTTCGACAGCAAGGGGTCCGGGCTGGCCATGGGCGGTAAACCCCGGCAGTTCGGCATCGATGAAGCCGAACTGCGCGGTTCCAAGCACCGCCTCGCGGCCCTCCGTAACGTCCGAGTGAAGGGCGTGCACGCGTACATGGGGACGCGGTTTCTTAACCACGAGGACGTCGTCGAGAACACCCGGCGCATCCTCGCCAATGCGGAGGACCTGGCCGGACAGCTCGGTTTCCCCCTGGAGACCGTCGACTTCGGCGGCGGACTCGGCGTCGCCTACTTCGAGAACGAGGAGGACCTGGACCTCGATGCGCTGGGCGCCGGCCTCACGGAGGTCATCACCCCCTTCTCGGTGCGCAACCCAGACTGCCGAATGATCATGGAACTGGGCCGCTTCCTCACCGCCACGGCCGGTACGTACGTCGTCCGCGCCCGCTACGTGAAGGAGTCCATGGGAGAGAGCTTCGTGGTGGCCGACGGCGGCACGAACCACCACATGGCAGCCGTCGGCGTCGGCAGCTTCGTCAAGCGCAACTTCCCGGTCCGCCACCTGGGAAACCGGGCCGCCGGAGCCTCGCGCCCCTACAGCGTGACAGGACCCCTGTGCACGCCCAACGACGTCGTGGCCAAGAAGGTCCGTCTGCCGGAAGTACGGCCGGGAGACCTGCTCGCGGTGGAGCGGTCCGGAGCCTACGGGCCGACCGCTTCACCCGGCCTCTTCCTGAGCCACGGCTTCCCGGCCGAGGTGCTCGTCCACGGCGGGCGCGCCCACCTCATCCGGGAGCGCGACACGACGGAGGACCTGCTGGCGAAGCAGCGCCTCGTCGATCTCCGCGCCGTGTCCGCCTGAACACGTGATCCGTATGGACACCTGATCCGAATGAGAACCGCAGCGAAGCAAGCTGCGCGAGTCGGACTGGACGTACTCGACCGCTCCGAACTCCGCCGCCTCATCGAACGACCCTGGTTCTTGCGCTTCAGTTTCGCCCCGGAGGAAATAGCCCATGCCGAGACCCTCGGCGAAGATCGTCGCCTGGAATTCCTGGCCGGTCGGTTCGCCGCCAAAGAGGCTCTCCTCAAAGTCCTGGGAATCGGTTTCCTGCAAGGTGTGACGCCACGGGAGATTTACGTGGAACACACCGCGCACGGCGCCCCTGTCGTCCACCTCCGCGGACGAGCTGCGCAACTGACCCCGTCATCCGTCTCGGTCTCCATAACTCATAAGCAGAACGTCGTGGCCGCCGTCGCCATCAGCTTTCCCGAGGCCCTTGGTGCGACCGCCGACGACCCCACCGGCGAAGCCGGCGGAGACGGACGAACCGAACCCACTGCACCGAAGGAGCTTGACGCCGTGCCGCCGCCGAACACTCCCGCGACCGCGACCATCGAGACCAGTACCCGCGACGAGCGAGAAGCGCAGACCACCGCCTTCCTCCGCGTACGCGTCGGCCAGGAAGAGGCTCACTACGGGGGCAATCTCGTCGACGGTGCGCGCATCTTGCGCCTGTTCGGCGACCTCGTCACCGAGATCACCGTCCGCACGGACGGCGACGAAGGACTGCTGGCCCAGTACAGCGACATCCGCTTCACCGCGCCCGTGAGGCCTGGCGACTACATCGAGGCGCGCGCACGGCTGGTGCGCCAGACTCGACTGCGCCGCGTGGTCGAGCTGGAGGCGCACAAGGTCATCCGCGCCAGCCCCGAAGAGGCCGACAGCGCCGGCGAGGTCCTCGACGAGCCTCAACTCGTGTGCGCTGCGACCGCCACCACTGTTGTACCCCACCGCCGGGCACACATGGCGACCGCCCGCATCCCCACGGCCGAGGAGGCCTGATGCCCCGCATTCCGCAGCTCCTGCACGAGATACTGGACCGGGCCGCCGACCGCGATCCGGAGTCGGCCGCACTGAGCTCACGCGATCGCGGCCTCACCTACCGGGAACTCGCCACCGCCACCACCGCCATGGCCGCCCGCCTGCGGCGCGAGGGCCTGCGGCGCGGCGACCGGATCATCGTCACCGCCTCCGACGGCATCGGCATCGCCATCCTGGTCTACGCCGCCTCGCGTGTCGGCGCCGTCTTCAGCGTGCTCCACGAGCAAGTACGCGGCGGGCCGCTGGAACACGTCCTGCGCGACTGCGAGCCCGCGCTGCTGGTCTCCGACGACCTCGACGCCGGACGGACCGCCGCCGAGCACGGCGTCCGCTCTCTCGTGCTCGACGAGCTCGTGCGCACGGCACTCGACGCGGACACCGCCGAGCCCGCTACCCCCGCCGGCCCGAACGCCCTAGGCGTGGACCCCGTCAGCCTGATCTACACCTCGGGCACCACCTCCCTGCCCAAGGCCGTGGTGAGCACCCACCAGCAGGTGCTATTCGCCGCCATCGCGATCCAGGAGTGCCTGGAGTACCGCAGTGACGACGTCGTCTACTGCCCGCTCCCGCTCTCCTTCGACTACGGCCTCTACCAGGTCTACCTCGCGGCCCTCAGCGGCGCCCGACTCCACCTGGCCACGGTCGCCGAGGTCGGCCCCCCGCTGCTGCGCAGCCTGGAGGAGGCGGGCGCCACCGTCCTGCCCTCCATGCCTTCCGTCTCGGACCGACTCGCCTGGCTGCTCAGCCGCAGCAGCGGGGGGCCGAGCCGCCTACGCCTGCTCACCAATACTGGTGCGGCGCTCTCCGAGCCCACCATGACCGCGCTGCGCGCCGCCCTGCCCCACCTGCGAATCCAGGTGATGTACGGCCTCACCGAGTGCAAGCGCACGGCGATCATGCCCCCCGATGGGGACCTGGACCACCCGGGCTCCTGTGGGCTGCCGCTGCCAGGCACCGAGGTCTTCATCGTCGACGACGACGGAGACCGGCTGCCCGCGGGAGAGATCGGCCAGATCGTCGTCCGCGGACCCAACGTCATGGCCGGGTACTGGCGCCGCCCCGAGCTGACCGGCGAGCGCTTCCCGCGCACGGAGGGGCTGTTCCCCGAGCTGCACACCGGCGACTACGGCTGGCAGGACAAGGACGGCTACCTCTACTTCTCCGGCCGCAGGGACGACCTCTACAAGGAGCGCGGGTTCCGCCTCAGCACCACCGAGGTCGAGGCCGCCGCGACCCGGGTCGACGGAGTGACCTCTGCCGCCGTACTGCCTCCTGAGGGCAAGCGGACCGCGCTCCTCGTCGTCGTCGCGGACCTCACCGCCGACCAGGTGCGCGAGGGTATGCGGGACCACATCGAACCCTTCAAGATCCCGCGCCGCTGCGTCCGCCTCGACGCCCTGCCCACCAACGGCAACGGCAAGGTCGACCGCAAGAAGCTGGCCGCCCTGATCGAACAGGACCCGCCCGCCTCGGTCACCACAGAGGCCCTCCAAGCGCGCCTGGCCCACTGACCCCCGCACGCCCCACCAGAGCAACGCCCGAGAACGACAACCACCCGACACACGTGAGGAACTGACCATGGACCGCCAGCACGTCGTCACCGCCCTCGAGAGCGCCCTCACTGACGTCCTGGAGCGCCCCGTCACCGGTCTCACCGGCGACGTGAAGCTCTTCGCCGACCTGCACCTGGACTCCACCACCATGCTCGAGATGCTCATGTTCCTTGAGGACTCCATCGGCCTGGTCGTCGACCCGGAGGAGCTGGACGCGGACGACTTCGTCTCCGTGGACACCTTCACCGACTTCGTCCTCGCGACACAGGGCGAGCAGGTCGCGGCATGACGCTCACCCAGCCCGACCTCAGCGTCTTCACGACCCTGGAGTCCGAGGTACGCAGCTACTGCCGCAGCTGGCCCACCGTGTTCAACCGCGCGCAAGGTAGCCGGATGTACGACGAGGACGGGCACGAGTACCTCGACTTCTTCGCCGGGGCCGGTTCTCTCAACTACGGCCACAACAATCCCGTGCTCAAGCGCACCCTGCTCGACTACCTGGAGCACGACGGCGTCACCCACGGCCTGGACATGTCCACCACGGCCAAGCGCGCGTTCCTCGAGTACTTCCAGAACACGGTGCTGCGCCCGCGGGACCTGCCCTACAAGGTCATGTTCCCGGGCCCGACCGGCACCAACGCCGTCGAGGCCGCCCTCAAGCTGGCACGCAAGGTCAAGGGCCGCGAGTCGATCGTGTCGTTCACGAACGCCTTCCACGGCATGTCGCTCGGCTCGCTCGCCGTGACCGGCAACGCCTTCAAGCGGGCCGGCGCCGGCATCCCGCTGGTACACGGCACCCCCATGCCGTTCGACAACTACCTCGACGGCAGGACCCCGGACTTCATCTGGTTCGAGCGGCTCCTGGAGGACCAGGGCTCGGGCCTGAACCAGCCGGCCGCCGTCATCGTCGAGACGGTCCAGGGCGAGGGCGGCATCAACGTCGCCCGCGCCGAGTGGCTGCACGCCCTCGCCCAGCTCTGCCGCCGGCACGACATGCTGCTCATCGTCGACGACATCCAGATGGGCTGCGGCCGCACCGGCGCCTTCTTCTCCTTCGAGGAGTCGGGCATCACGCCGGACATCGTCACCGTCTCCAAGTCCATCAGTGGCTACGGACTGCCCATGTCGCTCTGCCTGTTCCGAGCGGAGCTCGACGTGTGGGAGCCGGGCGAGCACAACGGCACCTTCCGCGGCAACAACCCGGCCTTCGTCACCGCGACCGCCGCCCTCAACACCTACTGGAGCGACGACACGCTGGAGCGGCAGACCCTGGCGCACGCCCAGACCATCGAGGCAGCGCTCCACGACACCGCCGCACACCACAGCGGATCGGCCTACCGCGGCCGCGGGATGGCCTGGGGCCTGGAGCTCGCCGACCCTCGGCACACGGGGCGCGCCGCACGCCGCGCCTTCGAACTCGGGCTCCTCGTGGAGACCTCCGGGGCCTACGACGAGGTCTTGAAGCTGCTGCCTCCGCTCACCATCACCACCGATGAACTCGACGAGGGACTGCGCACTGTGCAGCGCGCGGTCTACGAAACGGCGTGACCGCGCCCGCCACCGACATGAGAGACACACGAAAGAAAGGCCCGACCCGAGATGACGATCACCATGCCCACTGCAGCCTCCACGGAGCCGAACACTGCCGAGAAGAAGCGGGCAGTCTTCCGCGCACCGGTCCCTCAGGACGGACCCGCCGTGTGGAAGATGGTCGAGGACACTCCCGGCCTGGACTCCAACAGCCTCTACTACTACTCGCTATGGTTCCGGGACTTCGCCGACGGCTCGCTGGTCGCGACGGTGGACGACGAACTCGTCGGCTTCCTCACGGGCTACCGCCGCCCCGAGCAGCCCGAGACCTACTTCGTGTGGCAGACCGCCGTCAACCCGCGCCACGGCATCCCGTTCCTCGGCGTCAAGCTCTTCCAGGAGGCGGCCGACCAGCAGGTTGCCAACGGCGCCCGGTACGTCGAGGCCACTGTCTCCGCCGAGAACAAGGCGATCATCATGGTGCTGAAGCAGTACGCGAAGAAGCACTCGGCCCCCGTTGAGACCCGCGTGCTCTTCCCCAGCTCCCTCTTCGCCGACAGCGAGGGCCACCACGACGAGGTCCTGTACCGCATCGGCCCGCTGACCGCCGGCTGAACCGGGCCGCCCGTCACTGGTCCGAGCAGCACCGCATCCGACGACTGGGAGCCGACCGTCATGGCCACGCAACCCACGACACTGCACCTCGACATCAGCAACGCCTACTTCCGCATGGACTCCGAGGAGGTGCGGAAGGCACGAGACGCCCACTGGTACGCACGTACGGATTGGGGCATCGCCGTCCTGCGCTACGAGGACAGCAGCGCCCTCCTGAAGAGCCCCCTGTTGACGCAAGGATCGGCCAAGTGGCCCGCCCAGCACGGGGTCGTCGAAGGACACTTCGACGAGTGGTGGCAGAAGACCCTGCTGGTGCTGGAGGGCGGCGAGCACAACAGGATTCGCCGTCTGGTGAACCCCGCCTTCTCGCCTCGCCAGATAGCGCCGCTGCACGCGAAGTTCCAAGATCTGGCGGACGGCCTGGTGGACGAGTGGATCGAGGACGGGCGCACCGAGTTCGCGAGCCGGTTCGCCGCACCGTACGCGACCAGGATTCTGTGCGTGTTGCTGGGCATCGACGAGAACGACTGGAAGAAGATCCACGAACTCGCCTCTACGATCGGCCTCGGCCTCGGCATCACCATCCAGGAGAATATCGCCCGGATCGACCAGGCCATCGTCGAGCTAACCGAGTACGCCGAGTCCCTGGTCCGCAGCCGCAGGGAGTCCCCCAAGGGCGACATCCTGAGCACTCTCGTGGACGCGAGGGACGAGGACGCGGGCAAGCTTTCCGACAAGGAGCTCATCAACCTCATCATCCTGTTGATCTTCGCGGGCATCGACACGACCCGGAACCAACTGGCCCTGAGCGTCGAGACGTTCTCCAAGCAGCCCGACCAGTGGGAGAAGCTGGCATCGGACCCTGAGCGCTACTCCGCCGCGGCGGTCGAGGAGGCGCTGCGCGTCAACCCGATCGGCCGCTGGATCTCGCGCGAAGCGGCGGAGACGTTCCAGCACAAGGAGCGCACGATCGAGAAGGGGACCACGCTCCACCTCTTCACCATGACGTCGGCCACCGACCCGGCCGCGTTCGACGACCCTGACCGCATCGACCTCGACGCCGAGCGTTCCCCGCACTTCGCGTTCGGCGGCGGACTGCACCACTGCCTTGGGCACTTCGTCGCCCGTGCGGACATCGGCGTGGCCCTCTCGACGCTGGCCACGCGGCTGACCGACCTGCGCGTGGGGGAGGACGCCGAGTGGCTGCCCGACTCCGGCAACACGGGGGCGGTTGTGCTGCCCATCACGTTCACCTCGCGTTCCTAAACCGTGCTTCCGATCGGAGGAGACCATGAAGATCACCGTTGACGAGGTCAAGTGCCAGAACCACGGCCTGTGCGCCATCTCGGCGCCGGATCACTTCGAACTCGACGCCGACGGGAAGCTGACGTACCAGGAGACGTTCGACGAGGAAAACCTCGATGCGATCGAGGACGCCATCGACTCGTGCCCCTTGCAGGCGATCGTCATGGGCCGTGACGCCGCATGACTGGCGCAGCGCCGCGCATCGGCATCGTCGGCTCCGGCATAGCCGGCCTGCGGGCAGCCCAATCGGTCCTCACTTGCGAAACCGGTGCCAGGATCACCGTCTTCGGGGACGAGGCCCACCGCACGTACAACCGGCCGGGACTCACGAAGAAGCGGTACCCGCCGTCGGCCGACCTCAGGGCGGCCATCACCGAGGACCTGAGGGTCAAGGGGGCCGAGACCAGCGCGCTCGACTGGCACCTCGGCACCCGCGTCGAGGCGGCGAACCTGCGCGGCAGGGTCCTGCACTTGAGCACCGGCGGAACGTTCGCCTACGACGGCCTGGTGGTCGCCTCGGGAGTACGCCCGCGGACCGCCGCCCGTGACGACGAGGAGTGCGCCTCGCACGCGCACAGGACGCTGCGCGGCCTGGACGACGCGCACTCCATCCACCAAGAGCTCCATAGGAGAGAGGTGGTGACGATCGCGGGCGCCGGGTTCGTCGCGTGCGAACTGGCCTCGTTGGCCAAGGAGTACGGCTGCGACGTGGTCATGCTCGAAGCGATGAGGCACGGCCCCTTCGAGAACATCCTGGGCGAGGACGTCGCGCGAGCGCTCGGACGCTGGGTCACCGCGAACGGCGTCACTCTGCTGACAGGCGAGGCGGCGAAGGAGCTCCTCTGCGACCGCTCGGGAAGGCGCTCCGGAGGCAGGCACGCGGCGTCGCCTCCCGGGGCGGCGTCCGAACGACCGCTCTTCATCGAGGCCATCGGCAGCGTTCCCAACGTGGAATGGCTGGACGGGAACGGCCTGGACCTGTCTGACGGGGTACGGGTCGACGAGTATATGCGCGTACTGGGGTGCGATGGCGTTTTCGCAGCCGGCGACATCGCCCGCTATCCCGACCCGTGGGGCACGGTAAAGCTAACCCGCATGGAATTCTGGAAAAATGCGATTGACACCGGAAATATCGCTGGGAAGGCGCTAGCGTCGTCTCTGGGATACGGATCGAAGATGACTCGGATCGCGTACTTCCCCAGCATGGCTACCGAAGTATTCGGACTTCGCATCCAGATCGCGGGGAACCCCAGGAATGCGGACTCCGTGGAGATCGTTCGCGGCGACCTCGAACGCCCCGGTGACGGAGTCCTCGTCACGTACCTGCGGGAGAGCGCGATCGTCGGGGCGGCCTACCTGGATAAAGGGGCCCAGTTCAACCGCCTCTACATCGAGCTCCTGAAGTCGCTGAAAACGCGCTAGCCCTATCGACCTCACCTCATTTGTCATAGCGCCAAGAATTCGAGAACGATCAGGAGGAATATCATGCAGGTTCGCAGGATTTCGGAGATCGAAGGCACTGACCGCGATGTCACGGCGGCGAGCGGCGCGTGGCGCAGCAAGCGCATCCTGCTGGCTTCGGATGGATTCGGGTACTCGGTTTCCGAGACCGTCGTGTACGCCGGAACCGAGACCGACATCTGCTACGCGAACCACGTGGAAGCCGTCTTCTGCATCTCCGGGAAGATGATTCTGGTCGACCGCGACGAGAACGAGGAACACGTCATCACGCCCGGCACCCTCCACATCCTGGACGACGCCGACAACCACACGATCAAGCCGATCGAGGACAGCACGTTCCTGTGCATCTTCACCCCGGCCCTCACCGGCCGTGAGGACCACGACGAGAACGGAGTCTATCCGCTGCTGACGGACGAGGTGGTGGAGGCCAAGTAGGCCGCGCCGCGACACCCGCGCATCCCTGGAGTCCCTGCCAGGCCACTGGCGGGGACTCGGCGTCACCGCGTCCGGGACGGTCCCGGCGGCGGGTTGCCCCAGGACGGGCCGGGTAGGTGCGCACGATCATGGATCTGCCAGAAGGGAACCTACAGTGAAAGTCCTGTGGCTCACCGCCCACCCCGAACCCCGTTCCCTGAACGGCTCCTTGTACCGCGACGGTGTCCAACGCCTCCTGGACCAGGGGCACGAGGTGCGCACCAGCGACCTGTACGCGATGAAGTTCGACCCGGTCGTCAGGGCCAGTGACTTCTCCCACCCCGACGGCGAGCGGCTCGTCGTCGGCAGCGCGGCCCAGCAGGCCTTCGAACGGGGCGCGTTGTCCCCTGACATCGCCGTCGAACACGACAAGTTGTCCTGGGCAGACACGCTTGTCGTGCAGTTCCCGTTGTGGTGGTACGGGATGCCGGCCATCCTCAAAGGCTGGTTCGACCGCGTCTTCGTCGGCGGGTTCGCCTTCGGCGTCCGTGACGCCCAGGGGCGCCAACTGCGCTATGGCGAGGGGGCGCTCGCGGGTAAGCGCGCGATGGTCGTCGTCAGTGCCGGTGCTCGGGAGGCGAGCCTCGGCCCTCGCGGCGTCAACGGTGAGCTCAACGACCTGCTCTTCCCTCTCCAGCACGGCACGCTGTGGTACGCGGGGATCGAGGTCCTGCCCCCGCTGCTCGTCCACGGAGCCGACCGTGTGGACGAGGCCGCGTACGCCTTCCACGCGAACGTCCTACGCCAGCGTCTCGAGGACCTTCCGTACACCGGACCGCTGCCGTTCCGCCACCAGAACGGCGGCGACTACGACGAGGACCTGGTCCTGCGCCCCGAACTCAACCCGCACGCCACAGGGACCGCCGCCCACTACCGCACTGAGAGCTGACGACGAGGCCGTCCTCGTCACATCAGTCATCAACTGTCGCTCTCTGCACGGGAGTTACACCACTCACCGTACGGACCTCTGCTGGAGGCGTGTTCGTGTGACTCGCCCCCGGCATCGAGGGGTTTCTGCACGTATCCGAGATGACCGACTCGCCAGTCGAAAGCCCAGCCCAACTCGTCAGCGAGGGCGACCAGATCACGGTGCGGGTTGCGGAAGTCGACCTTCAGCGACACCGCGTCAGGCTTTGCGCCCATGGCTCCTGAGTCCAGGTCGTCGGGACAGGACACCTCAGCCGATCACCTTCAGTGACGTTGCCTGCGCCGAACTCGCAACCTTCGTGCTCCGCCCTCGCGAACCGTCGCGCTCCCTGGAGCTGGTGACCAGCTCGCTCCTTGCGATCACTCGCAAACAGTCGTGCTCTGTCACACCGGGGCGCCGTCACATAGGGTGCTGCGGGTCGTTGAAGGCGTGTGACCACCACCGCGCTGACCGATGCCGTTGAACGGGACGCTCTCGTGCTCCTGGCGGCGTACGAGGGCGGGAACTGGTTCCCGGCGGACGGGGAGCACGCGCTCGCCGGGGATCTGGCCCGGGTGCGGTGGAACGGATCCGCCTTCCGGGCCGCGCTGCGCGATCTGCCGGCCTCCGTCCGCGCCGGGCACCTGGTCGCCGTCCTCGATCCGGCGGCGACGGTACTGGAGGCGGTGGACGCCTCCGGTGCACGGAACATAGTGCAGGCGCTGCGGCAGTTGCTGGACGCCCTCGCCGTCGACTGAGCCCGCTCCCCGGCGGACGCGCACCGGCATCTCGCCGACGATGCCACCGGCACCGCGCAGGACGGGCAGGCCGACGACCCGGCCGGGCAAACGCGCACGTCACACACCGCCCCACTCGGAGGAGTTGGGCGAGGGCTGCGGAGGCTACCCTCCGGCGGGCGGGCCGGGCAGCACCTGATCGGGACGGCCGGCCTCACCCGCCGCGCTTGAGGGCCTTGCCGAGGTCGCTGGCCTCCTGGGCATTTGCGTCGAGCACAGCCACACACTTACGCCGCCGCGTCGTAGGCGGCCCGCAACCGGACTTCGCCGCCGGTCCGGCGCTGCGGGGCACCCTCGGCGAACACCGCCAGACGCAGTACGAGATAGCGGCCCATCCCGACGAGCGCGGTGGCCGACAGGTACACCGTCTGCTGCAGGACGAGTCCGGCGCCGGGGCGGAGCACGGCCAGCGCGCCGACCGCAGCGGACGTGACCAGCCAGCCGGCAGCGATGGTGGCCGCGCTCTTCAGGTGCCCGGCAAGGCCGGGCCGTCCGTGGCCGAACGAGACGCGGGCGTGCACCTCGGTGGCGACCACGGTGGAGGCGACAGTGGTCAGCGCGTTCGCCGCCATCCACGGGATCCACTGCGAAAGCAGGACCAGGGCCGCCGAGGCCGCCAGGGTGACCCCGCTGCCCAGCCCGGCGAAGCGCCCGAAGGCCGCCGCGTGCCGACGGATCAGCCGCAGGCTGTTCATGGTGATCCCCTCCCCGTCCGCTGCCCCTGACGGGGCCGTTGTCGTCATGCCGCAGAGCGTGACCGACCCTCCATTCAGCGCGGTCTCAGCGCGGTCTCAGGGGCACCGACGGTGGTGAAACCGGTGTGGCGATACGCCGCCGCCCGCCTCGACCGTGATCACCTGCCCAACGGGCTGGAGTTGGGCAAGCACATCGAGCCGGCCGTGCCCACGAGCTGAACCACCGTCACCGTCAAAACCGCTCCGCAACGACGTCGGCAGAGTCGCAGGACGCCGTAGGCCAGGCGCGGTGGTGATGCGTCATGTCCCTGCCCGCCCACGCGTGGTTCACGGACAGTGGCGATATGCGGGGTGCGGTTCCTGCGTTGCGCGCCGACGGCGCCGGGCGTGGGACATCTGCGCGCCCGTACGCCGTACCCCCGCACGGTAGGCCGACAGTCGGGTAGGGCAGCATCTGCTCAGCCATTGCCTGCCTGTGAGGGGTCATCATGCGTTCCACCCGCCGCGCCGCATCATCCGTGCTGCTCACCTGCCTGGTGCTCGCGGGCTGCTCTCCCACGTCGCTCGGAAACTCGAACGCGGGCGCGTCAGGGAGCGGAACCCCTTCGGCGGGTCCGTCGGGTGCCGGCGGTGCCGGGCGGGCGATCGCGGTGGGGGCGGGTCCGCAGAAGACGTACACGGTGCAGCGGCAGCCGGCCGCGGGTACCTGCCACTACCGGTATCTCAAGGGCGAGCCGATCGAGGATCCGACGTGCACGCCGGGTGCCATCTCCCCGGCGGTCACGCAGTCGAATCTGAAGTCGACGATCTGCCGCAAGGGCGGCTACACCTCCGGCATCCGCCCCTCCACGTCCGTCACCGGCAAGGAGAAGAAGCTGAACGCCGCCTCCTACGGCTTCACCGGCCGCATGGGGGATGCCGAGTACGACCACCTGATCAGCCTGCAGCTGGGCGGGGACCCGAACGACTACCGCAACCTGTGGGTGGAGCCCGCCGACCCCGGCCACAAGAAGGGCTCCGGGGTCAACAACGCCAAGGACCCGGTGGAGACGAAGCTGCACACCGCGGTCTGCAAGGGCACGGTCACCCTCGCCGCCGCGCAGAAGGCGATCGTCACCGACTGGACCACCGCCCTCAGCCGCCTCGGCCTCGCCTGAGACACGGCGTAAAGCAGTTGGCTCGGCACCGACGCCTCGATCGGCACCGCTGGCGATGCGCTCACGGAATCCCAGACGGGCCTCTACACGATGGAATTGATCAGGCTGAGCCTGCCCTGACACAACCTTGCCGATGCCGGACTCGCTACCGCGGAAGGGCGCGGGCGACGGCGAGTACTCCCCGGACGTGTTGATTCAGACCGTGGTGTCTGGTGGTGTGCGGTTGTTGCCCCGTGGCTTCAGCGGTCGGTGTCGTCGGGCTTCTCCTCGGCCTGGGGCGCAGTTGTCGGCTCCGGTGCGGTGGGGGCGGTGTAGAAGACGGCGGCGCCCTGCTTGGTGCGCTGGGCCTGGCTCTTGGCCACGAGCCCTTCGAGAGTGACGCGGACGACCTTGGTCTTGATGCCGCGCTCGGGGTGGGCCTGGCTGAGTGCGGTGGAGATTTCCGCGGCGGAGCGCGGCTCGTTCTGCTCGGTGAGGTGGCGGCGGATGAGTTCCACCAGGGTGGGCCGGGCCGCCGTGGTGCCGGCCTTGGGCAGGGGCTTGCGGGCGGCAGGCTTCTTGGCCGTCGTTTCTTGCACGGCTGTGGCCTTCCGTGCCCTTCGCTTGCTGGGGGCGCAGCCTCGGTCTTCTGCTGAAGAGAGGGCACTGCGGCGCTCTCAGCCGCGGCCGACTGCCCGTCAGGTTCGTGCGTGACGCCGAGCGCCTGCTGGATGTTGACCAGCACGCTGTGGTCCTGCTGCAGGGCAGTCAGCTGTTGCTGCAGGACGGCGATCTCCGCGCCGATGCGTTCCTGCTCCTTGAAGTTGCTTTCGAGGTCGCCGGCCACCTGGGCGATGTACTGGGATGTCAGTCCCGTGGCGACAGTTGTGCTCTCGGACATGGTGCTGGCCTTTCCTCGGTGTGCGGCAGCGATCCAGGCTCTCGGCCCCGAACCGGGGCAGCGCTTCCTCTGTGCTGTACCGGTGAGGCAGCCGCTGTAACTGGCGCAAAATGCCTGCCCCGTAGAGATACTACGGACAGGCGGAACCCGTTGTTCCCTTCAGCTTGTCTTATATGGCCCGAGCTACGGGAGGACGCCCGGCCGGCCAGCGCACCGAAACCCAACACCGCAGGCCCCGGCCGACCAGTCGGCGTGAAGAACAAGCACCGTGCACGCCAGCATGCCGTCGGGAAACAGGACAAACCAAACCTCGCGGCAACCGTCACAAGCAGCAGAGCTGCATAGACGCCAAGCTTAGCGTTGTGTCCTGCGCTCCACCCGGTGAGGCCGGCGCGACGTCGGCCGGTAGCTATGGAGTGCCAGCCAGACGGCCGGGACAACGGTGAGCAGAGTGGCGGGCCGCACCGAGGCCGTTGCGACGTTGCCAGCACTCAGCCAGTGACACAGCTGGGTCATCCACGCAGGATCGAGGGCGCCCGGCCCGACGCGGTGCTGTGCCGTACCGACGGCCGGAGCCATGGCCCAGGCCATGGGCCTGATATAGCCACCGAGTACAGGCTTGCGGCCGAACAAGGCCGGGACACCGACCTCATCGGGGCCTTCCTTCGTGGATACGCCGGCCTTCAGGCCGGGGAGGAAGCGAAGCTCCTGCGGAGCAGGGCAGGAGGAGTCGGTTCGCCGCCGGGGTGGACCGGCGCCCACCGCCGACCGTCCGATACCCGCCTCTCACACGGGAGTTGATAGAGGGTGAGGTATGGCGGAGCAGGTTAAGCGGGCGTTCAGGTACCGCTTCTACCCCACGGACGAGCAGGCGGCCGAGCTGTCGCGCACGTTCGGCTGTGTCCGCCTCGTCTACAACAAGGCGCTGGAGGAGCGCACCCGGGCCTGGTACGGCGAGCAGCGCCGCATCTCCTACGTGCAGTCGTCGGCCGCGCTGACCCAGTGGAAGAAGACCGGGGAGCTCGCCTTCCTGACGGAGGTGTCCTCGGTTCCGCTCCAGCAGGCGCTGCGCCACCTGCAGACGGCGTTCGGGAGCTTCTTCGCCCAGCGGGCGAAGTATCCGCGCTTCAAGTCGAGGAAGAAGTCGCGGGCGTCGGCCGAGTACACGCGTAGCGCCTTCACGTGGCGCGAAGGACAGCTGACTCTGGCGAAGATGGCCGGTGCACTGGACATCCGCTGGTCGCGTCCCCTTCCTGAGGGCAGCGAGCCGACCACGGTGAGCGTGTCCCGCGACGCGGCGGGTCGCTGGTTCGTGTCCCTGCTGTGCGAGGACACCATCGCCCCGGCCCCCGCCATGAGCACAGCGGTCGGCCTGGACGCCGGGATCACCTCCCTGGTGACCCTGTCCACCGGGGAGAAGATCGCCAATCCGAAGCACGAGCGGCGGGATCGCGCCCGTCTGGCCGGCGCGCAGCGGGAGCTGTCGCGCAAGGCGAAGGGCTCTGCGAACCGGGAGAAGGCCCGCCGCAAGGTGGCCCGCGTGCATGCGCGGATCGCTGACCGGCGCCGCGACTTCCTGCACAAACTGACCTCGCGCATCGTCCACGAGAACCAAGTGGTCGTGATCGAGGACCTGACCGTCCGCAACCTGCTGAAGAACCACACGCTCGCGCGCGCCATCTCGGACGCGGCCTGGACGGACCTGCGCTTCATGCTGGAGTACAAGTGTGCCTGGTACGGGCGTGAACTCGTCGTGATCGACCGCTTCTTCCCCAGCTCGAAGCTGTGCGGAAGCTGCGGCACGGTCCGCGGGAAACTGTCGCTGAACGTCCGTGAGTGGACGTGCGAGCACTGCGGCGCCGTGCATGACCGCGACGTGAACGCGGCACGCAACATCCTGGCCGCCGGGCTGGCGGCAGCAGCCTGTGGAGACGGTGTAAGACCTCAACGGGAGTCCTCCCGGACGGGGCAGTCGTCGGTGAAACAGGAACCCCAGCGGGCGACCGCTGGAATCCCCCGCCTTTAGGCAGGGGAGGAAGTCAAGAGAGGAGTGCTCTGACCCGCCTGCTTGTTCGCATGCTTCGAACCCAGTGCGAGGGTCTTGCTACGGCGGTCACCGCTGTGTGACAGTCCGCCCGGCCTGCCCGGATGCTGTGGCCGGCGGACGCATGCTCGCCTCTCCGAACGATCAGAGGGGGAATCATGCTGACGAAGGTCCGGGGCGCGGTTGCGGCGGCGGTGATGGCGGGGGCACTCCTGGTGCCGGTGGCCGTGGCAGCCGATGCGGCGGCCGCGTCGTGCGCGCGCCACACGACGGGTGTCTGCAAGGCGAACTCACCTCATCCGCGCGGCGCTACCGCGAAGTGCAAGGACGGCTTGTACTCCTACAGTGCCCACGCCCGCGGGACGTGCTCGCACCACCGGGGCGTCAAGTACTGGTACCGGTAGATGCGGCCCGTGGCCGCAGCTGGGAGGACTGGATGCCTGTGGGCACTCTGATCCTGCTCGCTGTATCCAGGACACCTGGCATCTGACGGGGCGTTTTGCGCTTCGGTCCGGCGTACGGCCACGGAGTACTTCGACAAGCACCCGGTACGAGGGGCCCGGTCCTCCTGGATGAGATTGCCCGCTGGGGTTCTTGTCAGCTTTGGAGCGGTTTGCTGACCGCGGACACTGGGATCAGGTCGCGGGCGTCGTCGAGGTTGCTGGCGACCTGATCCCTTTGTTTCGCGGTCCAATTGGGAGGCGCCGGAGTCCCAGGCCTCGGCGAGCGGTACGAGGTGGTCGACGTCCAGCTTGCTCGCGCTGTCGAGGTAGCGGTCGTCGTAGGGGGAGTACCAACTGCCGCCGGTCAGAGCGCAGTTGGGTCCCTGGGTCGGGGCGGTGACGGCTTCGGCCTTGGTGAGTTCGTAGCCGGTGCGATTCTCGCTCTGAATGGGACCTCGCTCGTCGGCGGGGCCGCGCGACCAGCCGACGAGCGTTCCCCTGCCGGACCCGGTGCGGGTGATCTTCTCCGCGTGGCCGTGACGGACCGACCGGCGCCGGTACTCGGCGGAACCCGGCCGCCCCTCTTGTCCGGCCTCGTGACATGCAGGTTCACACGCCGGACGGGACCGGTGTGGGCCGGCCCGGTGGACGCTCCCCCGTGGTGAATGGTGCGCTACGGCCGGTTGAGGGTGATGGAGTTGATCGGCGTGAGGCTCTCGTAAGTCCAATCGTCCTGGAAGAGGGTCTCGTAGCAGTTGGTGCCGCCGTAGTTGTAGCAGAGGCTGGCGGTGGCGCCGCCGTACTGGTTGTTGAGGACCCAATGGTCCCCGTACTGGTTGCTCAGGTTGTGGTAGCCGTAGCTGCTGTACTGGACCGTCGGGTGCGGGTTGTTGAAGGGTTCGACGCCCTGGGGCCAGATACACACGTTGCCGGACCTGCATCCGTACACCGTGGAGTCGCCGTCGGGCGCGGCCTGGGCGGCGCCGCTCATCGCCACTACTGCCGTGGCCGCGGTCGCGAACGCGGCGGCGGCGCTCATTACCTTGCGCATGTTTCCCCCTGGCGGTCGGTCTGGTGGGCAAGAACCTAGGTGCCGCCAGCAGGGGGCGCCAGCTTTTCGAAGGAGGCCGAAACGTCGCGGGCCGCTAGGGCGTGTATCCGGTTGTGATCAATTGTCCCGTGTCACCGAACCTTGATCGCGCGCCATCGAACCTTGACGGACGCGAGTTCGTGTCGTCGAAGTTTGAGCACAGTGTCAAGGGGCGTGGCCAGCTGAGCGGCGCCGAAAACAGCGAAACGGCCGCGCGATGAGTTCGCGGGCCCGGAACGGTCTACCCCAGTAGTGAATGGATCAGGCGACTCACCGCGAAGGCGACGGAAGGTCGCCACCAGGAGGACGGCACAGTGACCAAACGTTTGGGCAGGGTGACCTGCGACCTCTCGATCTCCGTCGACGGGTACTCGGCCGGACTCAACCAGGCCGAGCAGCGCCCGTTCGGCGACGACGCCGGTGATGGCTGGGGCGACAGGCTGCACGCATGGATGTTTGAAACCTCGGAGCAGCGGCAGGTCGAACTCGACCGGCTGACGGCAGTCGGCGCCTTCATCATGGGGCGCAACATGTTTGGCCCCGTACGCGGCGCGTGGGATCGGCAGTGGAAGGGCTGGTGGGGCGACAATCCGCCGTACCACGCGCCGGTCTTCGTCCTCACCCACCACCCGCGCGACCCGCAACCGATGGACGGCGGCACCACATTCCACTTCGTCACCGACGGCATCGAATCCGCACTGCGGCAGGCTCGCGAGGCGGCCGGGGACCGCAACGTGTCGATCCACGGGGGCGCGACCACCATCAACCAGTACCTAGCCGCAGGCTTGATCGACGAGCTGCGGCTGCACATTGTGCCGTTCACGCTCGGCGCCGGCACACGGCTGTTCGACGGAGTGCCGTCACTGAATCTTGAGCAGGTGGAGTCGCGAGCAGCGAACTCGGTTACACACGTGACTTATCGCGTGCTGCCCTGAGAGAAGGGCGGTGTCAGTCAAAAGTACCGCTTGATCACGACTCGATACGTGCCTTAGGGCACGAGGAAGACTGGTGCACGGCCTGCCGCTATGCGCCGGTTTCCTGGCGCAGGTCCAGGAAACAGCGCAGCCGTACGCCGGGTTCGCCGGGCGTGCGAGTTGTACGGTCCGCCGTCGCGGTCGCCCACCACGCAGCGAGCGCTTGCTGGAACACGAACGCGGTCTCGTCGTCGGCTGCTGCGATGTCCACTACGACCAGGCCCGGCGCGGCCACGTGCGCTTCAGTGATCTGCTTCATGCCCGGCACGACGTGCCGGCGCCCGCGGAAGTTCTCCCGCAGAGGTGACTTCACCCGGCCGGGTGCACGGGCCGCGAGGTCAGACGCGCGTGCTGATGTAGCGCACGAACGTGCCCACCCCGACTGGACCGGGGCCATGCACCACTGGCGCAGCAGGCTGCCGCCGGATCCGTACTTGTGGGTCTTGCGCTGGCATCCGGAGCAGAGGCCGACCCGGTCCCCGGGGCAGGTCAGTGCGGACGGGTCGGGTTCGGTGAGCGGGGGGCGGGGGAGTCGTGGTCATCGGAAGGGGGCCTGTTCTAGGCGGTCATCACAAGTCGCCTGTTCGGCACGATAGCGGGCGTGGTGGAACGGTCGTTCGAGGCGGGGCGGGGGTGGTTTCGCCGGTCGGCTAAGTCGCCGATGATGCGCAGCTGGGTGTCGGGGTGGCAGAACGGGCACGCTGGCACGGCGTCCGTGGTGAGGAGTCGGCGGGCTTCGTTGCGGCTGACCTCACGGTGCCGTTTGCCTTTCATGCCGCATGCGCCGTCGTGGACCTGGAGCGGTCCGTCGGTGGCTCTGCTGAGTTCGACGACCCTGTCCGGGGGCTTCGGCCGGTTGCGGCGTCTGCGTTCCTCTTCGGCCTGCCGCTTGCGGACGTAGGCGATTCTGCGGTCGATGCGGTCCAGCCACATGGCGTGCCATACGCGCATTCTGTGGAATCAGGTTTGTCAAGCGTTCTCGGTAGAGGCAGTGCACCTACGGGTGGGCACGGTCGCCGGCGAGCTCAGGCGGTCAGTGCATCACTGCTGTTCAGGAGGTCAGCGTAGACGTCTGCCGGAGAACGGTAGCCGTGGGTCTTGCCTGGACGGTGGTTGAGTTCGTGGGCGATGGCGTCCAGGCCGGGAGCTGTGACCCGCGGCGATCAGATCGGCTTAGATCTGCGGATGTGGGTGGTCTCAGCTGATCTGGTAGCGGGCGAGTGCATGCCGGAAGCTGTGCCAGTTGGTCTGGCTCTGGCGTTTCGTACTGCTACCACGCCTGGATGGGTAGCCACGACTGGCAGCCCCGGCAGAGAGCTTCTCCTGGCCGGAAGTCGGGGGGTGTCGCCCATCCCCTGCCTGGTTCTACCCTGGTCCCAGGGCAGTCGTCCGCTTCACCGGCACCAGCCGGCCACCGGACGCCGAGCCCGCATGCGTCGCCCCCCAGCCCCCGGGGGCGATTGACGGTCGGAGCCGTATCGCCGACAACACGGCTCCGACGCCGTCCTCCCAGCTTTTCGAGCCGGGGTGAACTCCCGCGCACCCCGGACGCCGGTGAGGACGACCGGTGCGAGGACACCGCGGAGGGGAGCCGCCCGTCCCCGTGCCACGGCCGCCGCCGGGGACGCCGATGCCCCGGCGGCGGCCACACACTCCGGCCGGGCCGCAGGCCCGGAGTTCGTCCTCGTACTCCGACACTACGCGGCGCCGGCCCGCGAGGAGCCCCTTCTGCGCCAGGCCAATTACGGACCAGACCGCCAAGGCTCAGAAGCCACCAGATTCAAGTCACCGTTCCGACAGGTCCCGACATCCTCCGCCGCTCCGGCAAGTCGACGCCGCAGGCGACAGTTCTCGTCAAGCAACCTCTGGTGCGAATCACGCGCAAAAGCGGGCAGCTGGCATCCCGCGAAGCCCGGCGGCACTGATCGTTCTCAAGGTCAGGGTCATCACATTGGTCTTTTGCCCCGGCCGAAATTGCGGTCCTGAGAACGACTCTCCCACCGCCGTCCGTGATCTGTCAGCGGAACACCCGGCGGTGCTGCTGGTGGTCTCCGAGCTGTTCGCCAACGCGGTGCAGCGCACAGTCACCGTCAGCTGAACGCATGTCATACCGCGTGATCACTGAATCTTCGTCTCACACCACAGTCACAAGGTGGCTTGCCGCGTCGATGTACATCTTGGTGACGTCGGTGATGAAGTCGCGGCTGCTGTCGGGGCTGAGCGCCTGGGCCTGAAGGTGATCATGCAGCACGCTGTAATGCTGCACGTCGGATGGTTTCTCCAGGTAGAGGTCGCTGGTGAACCGCTCCAGATACACCACCGCCGCCGCGCAGCTGTCGGCGGACCGCAGGATGGAGAACTGTCCTGACAGGCCCGGATGGGCGCCCGCCGTGCAGGGGAGGACCTGCACGGTGATGTGCGGCTCGGCGCCGAGCGCGTTCAGGTGCTCCAGTTGTTCACGCATGACGTCCGGGCTGCCGACGACACGGCGCAGAGCCGATTCGTCCAGGACGACCCACAGGTGCAGCGGACGGGCCGGGTCGTAGATCCGGTGCTGGCGGCGCAACCGCACCTTCAGGCGCGTGTCGGCCTCTTCGGCGGTGAGCTGGGGGATCGTTTCCTCGATGACCGCGTGGGCGTAGGCGGGCGTCTGCAACAGGCCGGGGATCACCAAGGGCTCGTAGGCATGGAGTGAGGCGGCATCCGTCTCCAGGGCGATGTAGACGCTCTGGGGAATGTCGCCGTAGGCGTGCCACCAGCCCGGCTGTCCGGATTCTCTGGCCATCTGCATCAGTGAGTCGATGGCCTGCTGGCCCGTCACTCCGTAGATCGCGCACAGGTCTCGTACGTCGCGGGGGCTGACGGTGCGGCGGCCGTTCTCCAGGTGACTGATCTTGGGCTGGGAGACCATGAGCCGCTCGGCCACTTCTGTGCTCTTCAGCCCACTCGCCAAGCGGAGCCTGCGAAGCTCGGCTCCCAGGAGGCGTCTCCTGACGGTGGGGTTGTTGTTCGCCGCCACGGGCGGTGTACCTCCGGCTCCAAGTCATCCTGCTGGGCCGCAGATTGCCATGGAGCACAGGGTGTTGATCATGCGCCATGCCGCCTTGTTCGTCGGGCAGCCAAAACGGACGGTGACTCTGTCATTTGCCTCACGGCAGGGGTCGCACAGAGGGTTCGGGAACAGGCACTCACGTCAGGGCGATGCATCCCCGCCGCTCCAGCGTGGCCACCATTTGCGGGGTGAGCTCGCATGGGTTCCAGCGCAGATCCAGCTTTTCCAGTGAGGGCATGTCGACGACCCATTCCGGCAGTCGGGTGAGGTGGTTGCTTCGCACGTCCAGCTGGCGTAGTCGGGGCAGGCCCGCCAGCATCTCCGGCAGTTCGGCGAGTGCGTTCTCCCGCAGGTCCAGGTGGCGTAGTTCGGGTAGGTCGGCTGCAGACGGCGGCAAGCTCTCGAGCACGTTGCCCCTCAGCCAGAGCTCACGGAGGTTGCGGAGGCGGCCGATACTGTCGGGCAGCGTGGCCAGCCGGTTGTGCTGTGCCCGGAGCTCGATAAGGTCGGCCATCCGGCCGACGGCCTCGGGCAGGGTGGCGAGAGCGTTCTCGCCGACGTTGAGGTAGCGCAGCCGCGTCAGGTTTCCCAGCGAGCCCGGGACGTTCGCCCCGCGCCGGTGAGGCCGCGACGTCAACTCGCGAACGAACACCCCCACATGCGCCCGGCCGGCAGCCAGCGGATCGACGCCCTCCCGGTCGCACAACGCCAGATACTCCGCCAGCCCCCGTGCGTACGCGTCCAAGGTCCGCGGCGCACGACCGAGGTCCTCCCACGCCTGCAACCAGGCCGCTGCATGCCCATGCCGGGCCAGTACCGGCCACTTGACCACCAGTAACGATGTGCTGCTCAATCCGTTCCCCAGATCCGTGGACGACGCCGGGCTACATGATCACCCAGGCGGATTCCACGTAACTTCTAGGGTGTGCAGGCGGTCCAGGTCGGGCGGCAGGTCGTCGGGCATGTCGTGATCCAGAGTCGTGGTCCGTGGTGCACGTAACTCGCGCGTTCGAATACTAGTTCGATAGCGTGGTGTGTGAGAGGCGGGTGCGGTGAACATGGACGGAGAGAGGCGCCGGGTGCCGGTGGTGATGCATGTGCGCTGTGCGGAGCGGCTGCCGGATGAGCTGTACCGGCTGGTCTTGGAGCAGCTGGGGGAGTTGTCGCCGGTGGTGCAGGCGCTGCCGCCTACTGCGGCGCTGGTCGACCTGCGCGGCGCGCTGCGCTACCACGCCGCTACCGCCGCCCACCTCGCAGACGTGCTGCGGTTGCGGACGGTCTCCCGGTACGGCATCGACGTGCGCGTCGGTATCGGCCCGACCATCACCGTCGCCACGACCGCCTCCGCCCAGGTTCCCCACCCCGGCGGCGTCCTCGCCATCGAGCCGGCCGACGCCGCCGACTGGCTCGCCCTGCTCCCCGTGGAGGACCTGCACGGCATCGGCCCCCGCCACGCGGCCACCCTGAAGCGCTACGGCATCGACCGCGTCGGCCTGCTCGCCGCACTCCCGTCGGCCACGGTCCAGCGGATGCTCGGAGGCAAGACCGGCCGCATGGCTGTCGACCGGGCACGCGGGATCGACCCTCGTACCGTCACCCCGCGCCTCCAGCCCGCCTCAGCGACCGTCCGCCACCGCTTCCCCCGCGACGTCCATGACGGCGCCGCCGCCCGCGCGGCTCTGCTCGGTCTGGTCGTGCAGCTGGGTGCCGAACTGCGCGGCCGCGGGCAGGCCGCACGCGCGCTCACGCTCACGTTGTCGTTCGCCGGCGGACCGACGTGGGAGAAGACGCGTCGCCTGACCGGGCCGTCCGCGCACGAGGACGATCTGCGGCTGCTCGCCTACCAGTTGATGGACGCCGCGGGTCTCCAGCGGGGCCGGCTGACCGGACTCGCGCTGCGCGGCGAGGACCTCGTCGACGCCGGCCTGGTGGCCGAACAGCTCAGCCTCGATGCCGCGCGGCAGGCCCGTCTGGTGACGGAGTCGGCCGCCGACCGGATCCGGGAGAAGTTCGGGCCCGGCGCGATCGGCCCCGCCGCCACGTACCGGCCCGCTTCCTGACCCCACCCTGGCGAGACCGCGCACCCACTGGTCAGCCCCTCGCTGACACCGTTCGCCCCCCGGGGGGGTGTTCGCGTGTTCAGTCTCCGTATTCGCGCACTGACCAGCCGGCAGGCACGTCGCGGACCGCGAAGCCCGGCGCCATGATCTGGTGCAGTGTTTCGCCGTCGGTCCAGTCATGGAGCGTGTCGGCGAGAGCCGTGATGAGCGGCTCGTCGACGTTGTCGAAGAGGATGACGGGCTCGACGGCCAGCTGGTCATCGGTTCGCCGCATGCCGTCTACGGGAGTTGCCCAGCCGACGATCGGCATCACCATGATCAGGCTGTCGCTGGGGCACTTGATCGCCACCCGCCACCCGCCACCCGCCACCCGCCACCCGTCCGGGGCGGCGGCAAAGGGGAAGGGGACTGCGGCCATGATGCCAGACTCTAGCCCCGCGGTTCGGGCAGCAGCCCAGGCAGGACGGGCGCAACGTCCACGCCACTGCACCCGGCGGCCTCAAGCTACCCCCGAGACGGGGTAGGGGGCGGGTTCCGCTTCCGCCCAGCGCGTGGGCGGCTGGACGGAAGCGGGGCGGTCCCCTTTGGTTGTTCTTCAGCACAAGGGGGCCGCGCGGCCTTCCAGACCGGAAGGTGCGACGCCGGGGGAGGCGTCCGCTTCCATGGTGCGCCATCCCGCCGGTGCCGCAACGACAAGTACGGTTTCGCCACCAAAAGCGTTCATTCGGCCATGATTTGCCCGTACTTGTGGCCGTCATGGAGTAACGGGCCGACTGTGCCGGGGCGGGCGACGGGCGCTATTTGTTCCGTAACCCCCGAATCACGTTGAGTGGTGTGCGCCCGGCGCACCATGCTGTCGTCCAACTCCTCCGGGGCGATTCAGCACCGTCCCGGAGGGGCCCTCCCAGACCCTTCTTTCCGCCCAGGGAAGGTGCAATGACAAGCAAGCAGGTGATGACCGCAGCCGTGCTGGCGGCGGTCCTCGCATGGAGCACGGTGATGACTGTGCTCGGGCAACTCGCGGCGGTGGCCGCGTTACTGCCCTCGCTGGGGCTCCTCATCCAGCAGATCGTCGCCGCGCTCAGCGGCACGGACAGCCGTTCCGGCCCGACCCCGGCCGCAGCGGCCGGGAGTGAGGAGCCGCCACGGTGAAGCCGCCCCAGGTGCCCGAGCAGCCCGGAGGGGATCCTCCCAGTCGCCGCGGCCGCCCGCCGGAGCCGATCTGCGAGAGCGCCGGCACCGCCCACCGGACCTGGCTGGAGCCGGTCCGTACCCGGCTGACCGCGAGCGGCCTGACCCTCGATGACCTCGTGAGCCGCTCCGGCTACTCCAAGACCCGCCTGTCGGAACTCCTGCGGGGCAAGGGCTACTACCCGGGCTGGGAGATCACCTACAGCGTGGTCCGCGCGCTCGACATCCCCGTCAGCCCGGTGTGCCGGCTGTGGAAGGCGGCCGCCGTGGAGGCGGAGAAGGACACTTCCTGGATCAAGAACGGGATCCGGGACGTCCAGGCGCCCGACCTGGAGGAGCAGCCGGTCGCCCATCTGGCGTTCACCCAGGCGATGTGGCAGCCCTACACCGCCTACGCCCGCGCGTTCCTGCAGTCCGACCAGCGTGCCCAGCAGGTGGTCGCGGAGACCTTCGACATTCTCTGGCTGACCTGGGACGAAGCGACCGCGAGCCCCGACACGCCCCGCCACGCCTGGCTGCTGCTGCGCTCGCGAGTCCTGGCCCGGGCCCCGCAAAGGCCCGGCGGCCGTCCCGACCTGCGCGCGGCCGCGTTCTTCGCGGCCTGTCAGGCCGGCATCGTCGACCTCTCCGAACGGCTGGCCCGCATCGGCGTCCTGACCCGGTTCTTCGACGCGATCGCGGGCCTGCCCCCGGACCAGATGGACGTCACCGTGCTGCGCTATCTGTGCGGCATCCCTCCGGACACGGTCCCCGGCGTCGTCGGCCTGTCCGAGGCCGTCGCCCACACCCTGGACCACCACGCACGAGGGGCTCTGAACGAGCTCTTCCCCGACACCGACACCCAGGAGTGATCACCCCGCCATGAGCACCGTCGACGACCTCCTCGCCCAGTCCCTGCTGCTGCACCAGCCGCACGTCCCGTCCGATGTCGTCCCCTACGACGACCTGGCCTACGACGATCTCGCCGCGGACGGCTTCCCGCTGTGGGACCTCAGGCCCAGGACGGCAGATGACGGCGCAGCGCGGAGTCTTGCCGCCCTGTGCGAGGCGGTCGTCACCCACTGCACCATCGAACAGCTCGCCGACTTCCTCACCGACCAGGTGCCCCAGCCGCGGGCCGCATGGATCCTCGGCTGCGCCCTGCAGCTCGCGGGCGCCGACGACGGCGCCCGCTTCTGGTGGCAGTACGCTGCCGGCGCCGACGACCAGCCGTCCTCCTACTGCCTCTACCTCCACCACCTCGCCCAGGGCGACACCCACGCCGCCGCCCTGTGGCGAGCGCAGGCCGGTCCCCACGCACCCCACGACAGCGGTGACGGCACGGATCCGGCGGAGGCTGACCAGGACGCTCCGGCCTACCGGATGATGACCGCCGACACCAGTCTCTCCACCGTCCTGCGCATCCTCAGCCGCCTCACCCGCACCGACCCCCGCAGGCACACACCGATGGCGCAGGCCGTCATCGACATCGTCGCCGCCGCGGTCGCCGTCGGCTACGACCGCCACCCCGACCTCGAACTCCCCGTACCCGGGGACCACTTCGCCGAACGGCTCGCGGTCGTCGCCATCGCGGCATCCGGCACGGGCCACTACACCCGTCCGACTGACACGTCGGGCGCCGCAACCGCCGACACGGAGGACCTGCCCAACCGTCCCCCGGCCGACCCGGACAGCGACAGCGAGCGCGTGCCGGCCTGGACGCAGGGCCCGGAGCAGATGCTGGTGAACGTCACCGCCGACGGCCACGACGAGCCCGCGATCACCCACACGTTCTTCCAGGAGGCGAGCGCCGTCTGCTCCTGGGAGGCGGCCACCGCCGACAGCACGGACAGCCTCGGCACCCGCACGGCCTACTACCTCAGCCGCCTCCGCACCCGGGCCGCCAAGGCGCTCTCGCAGGGCCCCTCCGGATTCGGGACCGGATTCGCAGCCCCGGCTGCCTCCGGCGCCGGTTCCTTGCCAACCTTCCACCGGCTATAATCGATCTTGAGCTGGTCGCCGCAACTCCGGTCGGCTGGTGCTGCGTTGGTGGTCCAAGGAAAGACGCCCCGCTTCCTGCGGGGAAATGCAGGTGCAAGGCCTGCCCGGCGCTCCATACACGGTCGCTGTCCCGCACACGGTGCGGGACAGCGACCGTTTTGCATCCCGGGGTTGTGAACGAGGCCCGGCTGTCGGCCGGTTTCGTCGGCTCGCCGTACGCCCGGCCCGTTGGTGGACGAGCCTGATCGGCATCAACTGACGTGCGGTCGCGGTCAGGAGGAGAAGGAGCGGGGTCGGTGATCGCCGTAGCCCCGAGGTGCAGGGAAACGACCGGAAGCGGCGGTGAGGTGCAGGAGCGGCTACGCCTCATCCTCATCCTCTTCGTCGTCGGGGCGTCAAGGTCCTGGTTCAGGGCGTGCAGCAAGGCGTGGGCGGGGGAGGAGCCGACAGCATGAACTCCGGGCGGCAGTTGGCCGGTGAGGCCCGGTGCGCCGTGAAGCGGCGTGAAGGTGTCCCGGGTGAGGCCGGTCCGATGCCGCGTCCCCCTGGTATGTCTCCGCGTTCAACCTGGCATCGAGGGAGGAGCCCTGACCGGCGGACGAGCAGCTCCCTGGTGGTGATGCTCCCGTGGACAGCCCTGATCCCCTTGGTACCGGCCTTCGTCTTTGCCTGGACCACGCGGGCAGCCTTCCCACATCCGCAGTCGCGGTAAATGCCGGACCGTGGGCGAAGTCCCGTCTGCGACCCGGTCACTCCGGCTGGTGTTCTGGCCCCCCGAAGTCTGGGTCTTCGAAGTCCGGGCTGCTGAAGCTCGGGCGGTGCCTCGGTTCCGGGCCGTCGTCCGGGCTGGAGAAGCCGGGGCGGTCGTAGCCGAGGTGCGGCATGCGACTCGGTCCCGGGGGCGTCGTACGGCGCAGTGCCAGCGTGCCCGGAGCCGCGAGCGCCTCCTGGAGGAACGGCAGGATGCCGCGTTCCAGGAGGGCGTCGTGCCAGGCATCCCTGGCGCGGGCCACTTCGCCGCCAGACTCGCCGTAGGGGCCGGTGTCGGGTGAGGGCCTGTTGCGCAGAACGGTGAACAGCAGGCCGACGGCGGCGACGAGGATCGCCGCGGCGGTCATGGCACCGAACACCCACCCGGCGGTCAGCATGGTCTGGGCGAACGCCGGCTCGGGGTTGAGCATCTTGAGGATGTAGCCCACGAGCAGGAAGATCGCGGTGAATGTTCCAGAGAGGACGGGGGTGAGGACGGCGGCGACGGCGACGGCACCCGCACCCTCGGCCGCCTCCCCCCGGGTGGTGGCGAGCCCCATCGCGCCCACGCCGCCCGGCTCCGCGGAGCCGGTCTCGCGGACGGTCGACGGGGTGGACGACGCCGGCTGGCGCAGTTCCTCGCGGACCTTCACGTAGTGCTGGTACTCGGTCGCCGCGGCCGCCGTGATGAGCGCGGTGGCGTTCAGCGCCATGGTGCGCAGCTGTTCGGGGTTGAGCCGCTGACCGACAGCGGCCAGTTCCGGGCGGGTAGGGGCGGAGCGCAGCGCCTCGTCGAGGATCCGCTCGTACTCCTGGCGGTCCTCGCTGTGCAGGTGGCCTTTGGTACGAGTGTGCCGGGGTTCGTGCTGGCCGGCCGGGGGCGGGGTGTGGACCGGCGTGGGGGAGTCGTCGAGATGGTCGGCGGTCGGGGGAGATTCCTCGGCCCTGGTGATGGATCCGCCGGGAGCCGCGGGTGCGACGGGTGAGGTGGAGGTCTGTGGAAGGCCTGGGCGTACGCGGATGCCGAGGAGCGAGGCCAGCAGCCGTCGCCGGAGCGGGAGGCTGCGCTGCTGTTCCATCGTCGGCGGGATACGTCCGGGGCGGGCGACGCCGAGAACGCTGGCGGCGATGCGCGTCGGCCAGGAGGAGCGGACCGTCATGTGGTCCCTTCCTCTCCCCGGTGCCGGGTATGAGGCAGCGGCGGCATATCGGGCCCGGTGTGCCCGGTCACCGGTTCGCTTACGGCATCCGCCGGCCGGCCGTTCGACTGCGCCTGTGGTCCCTCTGTTCGTCTCTCGGCCCGGACCGGCGACGGGAACTCGCCACGGTGCGCGGATGTACGCGGAGGTACCTGGAGTTGGGGCGGTGTCACCGCCGTGGAACCGAGCGCCATGGAAGTTGCTGCGGGCTCGGGAGCGATCGGATCACGGCGCGCTGTGGGTTCCGTCGTCGTGTCGCCGGAGGCTGTACCCGCCGTTGGGCCCGCGGTGAGCGCATCGCTCACCGACTGGACGCGGCTGAGCTGAGTCAGGATGACCGGTGCGGAGATCCCCACCACAATGGCCGCGTACGCCCCGCTGATCTGTCCCGTGGCGCCGAACAGTACTGCGGCGCCGGCACCCATACCGCTGTGGACCACAGCGGCGACAGGATCGCCGACCGGATCGAAGTACTGCTGGAAGCGCGGTGGTTCACCCTCCTGTCCAGGCGGTAATCGGCGGTGGGCACGGCGGTCCGACTGCCAGTCAAGAAACCGGGTGTAGACATCGAGAAGCCCGCGCAGCACGCCACCGGCAGCCCCCAGCAGGATCAGCGTCGGCACCGTCACGTTGTCCCCCGGCAGCACATAGGAGGGGCTTCGCCCTCTGCCCCGTGCCATTGAGCGTAGAGCCACCCGCACTTCCCCAGAAGAGGATCGGAGGCCACCGCCTCGCCGGCGATCGCCGACCAAACCAGAGCAGGCGCACCACAGCTGCCAGCGGTGTCCGGAAGGCGAAGAGCGCTGCCTGACCTTGTCGTTGGGGGACCACTGTGCCAAGGACTCTGCGAGCTGCATCCGGGCCATCCCATCGGCTGATTCCGCCGCACCTCGTATGTCCGGCCTGCGGATGTGGCACGGTGGAAGTGGTTCCGGCCCGTCGCTTTCCCCCGTAGCGGCGGGCCGGAGTCGTGTTCAGCGGGCGAGGGTGACGGTGATCGGCCAGTCGGGACAGCCGACGAGCTGCTGGGTGAGCACGTCGCGCTCGGTGGCGTCGATGCTCAGGCCCCACCGCATCTTGTCGGCGACCCAGTCGGTGTCGTACTGGCACCGGTAGCCTGCGTACGGCGGCATCCACTCGCTGGGGTCTTTGTCGGCCTTGGACCGGTTGCTGGCCGCGGACACGGCGATCAGGTCGCGGGCGTCGTCCAGGTCGTTCGCGTACAACTCCCGTTCCTTCGCGGTCCATTGGGAGGCGCCGGAGTCCCAGGCCTCGGCGAGCGGAACGAGGTGGTCGACGTCCAGCATGCTCGCGCTGTCGAGGTAGCGGTCGTCGTACGGCGAGTACCAACTGCCCCCGGTCAAAACGCAGTTGGGGCCCTGGACCGGGGCGCTGACCGCCTCCGCCTTGAGGACTTCCAGGCGGGTGTTGCAGCCGTCGCGGTCCGCGTCGGTCCAGTGGCGGAACTTGGTGCGCTCGTAGCCGGTGCGGTTCTCGGTCTGGACGGGGAGCGCGGCCAGGGCATCACGGACCGGCAGCGTCACACTGTCACCGGGAGCAGCGTGACGCTCGGTCGCGGCAGCATGGGCTGCGGTGGGGGAGAGCAGGGCGGCGAGGACGGACAGGACGGCTGTCGCGGAGCGTGCCGTGCGGATGGGGTGCACGAGGATCCTTCCGGAGAACAGACAGGGCTGTGATCTCCGTAGCGGGCCGGAGCCCCGGCACGCCCGGTGATCCGCCGTCACCTCACCCGGCCGGGCGGTAAGTCACACCGGCGACCGTTCCCAGGTCGGTCGCCTGCGCGAACCGATCTCTGACGAGGAGATCAACGCGCTGGAAACGATCGCAAAAGACGTCGTCGCGTAGGTGGGGCGTGCGTCCGATCTCCACCGATCGCAAAACGAGACCACGGCTCGGCCGGCTATGCCGCCGACCGCTCGGTGATCCAGCCACCGAAGTCAGCCGCCGAGCTGAATGCCGGGGCCTGTGCCCGCATCTCGTCCTGAGTGCGAGCAGAAACCGGTGGTCCCGCACGGCGGCGGCCATGCACACTGGCCTGGTGATCAAGTCGCAACCGCCTGCCGCTGCCCTCACCTGGGCGGCCGAAATCGCTGGCCCCCATGCCTCCGCGCGCACCGTACAGCGACTGGTCGGCGGCACTCACGCCGCCACTCATCTGTTGGAAACCGTGGACCCGGCGGGAGAGATGGTCCTGCGTCGCTTTCCGCCTGGTGACCGCGCTGCCGCTCGAGAAGCACGCGTATTGGCGGCGCTTGACGGACTGGGGGGCTGGGCTCCTCGGCTTCTGGGCGCCGACCCCGACGGAGAGCGTTTCAGCGAACCTGCGACCTTGATCACCCGTCTCTCCGGCCGCTCGGACATCACATCAGCATCCCCCGACGTGGCAGCGGTCCAACTGGGGCGCACCCTGGCCCGTCTCCACGATGTCCCGCTCGCTGAACTCATCGGACTGCGCGACGGAATGGCGGCCGCAACTGTCTCGTCCGCCCGTGTGAATGCCGCCGCTCCTGCTTCAACGATCCTGGCGTCCCATGGTCATCGTCTCGCCGAAGAAGCACCGGTCCTGACTCATTACGACTACTGGTCGGGCAACGTCCTGTGGCAGGAGGACGAACTCACCGGCATCGTCGACTGGTCAGGGGCATCGTTGGCACCGCGCGGCTTCGACGTGAGCTGGTGTCGACTCGACCTCGCCCTGCTGTACGGCCCGGTCGCAGCTGAGACATTCCTGGCCGCGTACGAGGAGACTGCCGCCCAGACAGTGCCGGTGTGATTCCGGGGTTCATAGTCGGTGCGGCAAGGGTGGCTTGAGCTGGGGTGTTGGGAGTTTTCTGAGAAGCGGCAGGGCGCGTTCTGGGTACTGGGTGGGGCGATGACGAGGCTTCTGGCCTGGGGCTATTCGTGGTTGGTTGATAACGGTGGCGTGGTGTTGGTAATGGTCCCCGGTGTCTAAAGGTCCGGTGCGTGTTTGTGCTGGTCAGCGGCTTGCTTGCCGGTCGGGGCAGCCGGGTGGGGCGGGTTGCCGCTGCCGCCGGTCCAGTACAGGGCGGTGTCGATGTCGCGTGCGGTCCAGCCGTCGGCGCGTGCTGCGCCGTGCCTGAGGAGGTCGTCGAGGAACTGGAGGTAGCGGCCGTAGCGTCCCGGTGCGGGGGTGAGAGTGAGGCCGAGGGTGTCGAGGGCGTGTTGGACGCGTTGGTCGTAGACGGCCATCCGCTGGGGTGCTGCTGCGGTGAGGACGGCTGAGGCGAGGGCGTCGCCGGTGCGGAAGCCGGGCAGTTCGGCGATGATGCCGCGTCCGGCGCGGGCGGCTTCGCCACGGGACAGGGCGGCGTCGCGGACGGCGGCGACGGCCCGCTGGGTGACGGCCCGTACGTGGGTGTCGGGCAGGGACATGAGGGCCGTCACCCAACGGGTTTGTGCGGAGAGCCGTTTCCAGACGACGAGGGCTGCGATGTCTGTCTTGCCGAGGCTGCCGGTGTCTTCGGTTCGCTGCGCGACGTCGTGGAAGACTTCGTCGTAGTGCGGTGAGACGGCGGCCAGGTAGCCGACACGGGCGGGGATCAGGACGTCCCACGCCCGGCCGTAGAGGGCAGCGAACTCCTCGTCGGCCGGCATGGCCGTGCTCTTCTTCACGTTCGCATCATGCCGTTGTGGACGGTTGGCGGGTGCGGGGGCGCCTGGCTTCTTCGGCGAGATGGTCGAGCTGGATGGCTTCCAGCGTCTTCTTGGTGATGCGTTCGGTGCCGTCGCAGATGGCGGTGATGGCGGCTTGGCGGATGAGGCGGGCGAGGCTTCCGATGCGGCCGGCGGTGCGCTGGTGGAGGTAGGAGGCGTGGTGGGGGAGTGTGCCGGGGGTGTGCTGGGTCAGGTCCAGGGCGGCTTCCATGTCGGTGATGAGGTCTGTGAAGGGCCGGCGGGCGCCGTGGCGGGCGGGGAGGGGGCCGCAGGTGATGAGGCTGGCGCGGCCGGCGAGTTGGGCGCCGCGGACGCCGGCGAACAGGGGGGTGGCGGCGACGTCGATGCCGGTGTAGACGAAGGTCGCTTTGATGCGTTCGGTCAGGTCTTTCAGCAGGTCGGCGGCTTCGGCACCGGTGGTGGTGCGCGGGTTGAGGCGGTGGATCTCGTCGATGAGGACCAGGCGGACGCCGGCTTGGGTGTAGGTGTGGCAGACGGCGCTGGTGATCTGGGCCTGGGTCATGCGGGTGGTGACCGGGATGCCGAGGTAGCGGGCGAATTCGGTGGCGAGGGTCTTGGCGGTGGCGCCGGGCGGCACCAGCAGGTACGCGACCGGTATTTGCTGGTAGGTGCGGCCGGGCGGGGCGGGGGGTGTGCGGGTGTGGGCGAGGTGGCAGGTGCGTCCGACTTCGAGGAGGGCGGTCGTTTTCCCGGCCGCGGCGGGGCCGGTGACGATCAGTGAGGGCCGGGCGGTGGTCTGCTGGTGGCGGCCGAGCAGCATCAGGGTGCGGACCTGGGTGGCGAGGGTGTCGATGGCGGGGGTGCGGACGGTGACGAACGCGGAGTGGTAGGCGAGGCGTTCTTCCGTGCTGCGGGGCGCATTGCCGGGCTGGGGCGGGGTGAGGGGCGGCGTGGTGGCGAAGGTGTGCCAGCCCTGCCAGTGGGTGATCGGCCACTCCGGCTGTGCTGTGTGCGTGCCAGGCAGCGGCGGTGTGGTGTCGGTGGTGGCGTGGTGGTCGGGTGCGGGGCTGGTCACCAGTTGAGGGCTTCCTGGGCGGGGTCGTAGAGGCCGAGTCCGGTGTACGGCACGGGGGCGTGGTCGTTGTCGCCGGGGTCGGGTTCGTCTTCGCTGTCGGCCTGTTCCGGGTCGTCGAGGTCGTCGAGGCTGTCGTCGTCCCAGCCGTCGGCGGGCGGGTCCGGAGCGCGGGGAGGGCGGGTGTGGTCCGCGGGCGGGGGTGTTTTCAGCGGCGCGGTGCGGGTGATCAGGCGCTGTTCGCCGGGGGTGGCGGTGCCGGTGCGGGCGCGGCGCATGAGTTGGTCGAGGGCGTCGGCGAGGTCGACTTCGTGGGTGTCGCGGTCGCCGTGGCGGGCGGTGATGGTCTTGATGTGCTGCCAGGTGGCGGTGTTGAAAGGCTGGTGGATGTGGTCGCGGTGGATCCACGGGATCTCTGTCAGGCGTCCGTCGGGCAGGCGGATCCAGACCTGGCGGGCGTCGTGGGGGTTGGTGTGGATCTCCCATTTGCCGCCGCGTGCGGAGACGGGGGAGGGCTGGCCGCGGTAGGGGGCCAGGACGTCCGCGTCGTAGGTGCGGTGGTCGATGCGGATGCCGCGTTCGGTGATGGCCTGCCAGCGCACCGGCAGCAGCTCGAGGTAGTCGTTGCCGTTCAAAGGCAGGGACACGTACCCGGCCACCGCGACCAGAGCGGCCCACATCTGGTTCGGGGTGAGCGCCTTCTTCGGCAGGGTGGGGTGGCGCAGGCCTTCGTGCGGGCGGTGGTGGTAGTGGATGAGCCATTCATCGAGCAGGTCCTGCAGCTGGGCGACGCTGAAGCGGGCCTCGCCTTCGGCGGCCGGTCCGCGCCGGGTGACATCCGAGCCGGTGTAGCCGGGCAGGTGCTGGCACAGCAGGGCGTTGATGGTGCCGAAGGTGCGCTCCACGATGCCTTTGGCGGTGGGGGCGTGGGGCGGGGTGGGCTGGACGCTGATGCCGAGGGTTTCGCAGGCGGCGGTGAACGCCGCGGACAGGTAGACCTTGCCCCGGTCGACGACGATCGTCTCGGGTATCACGACCGGCCGGGCCGCCGCGCCCTCAAGGCGTTCGTCCAGGGTCAGCAGCCGCTGCAGCTGGGGGAGTTGGGCGTGGGCCAGGCGCAGCGCGTCGGGCCAGGCGGGGCGGGCCGGGTGGGGGACGGCCGTCTCGGCCAGCAGCAGGGCGGCGTCGACGGCCTTGGTGCCGGCCGGGCGCAGGACGGCGGCGAGGATGGCGCGGGTGGCGACGTCGACGGCGATCGTGAGTTCGGGCCGGCCGGTGGTGCCGTCGTCGAAGACGGCGAGGACGTCCAGGCGGGTGGTGTCGACCTGTACCTGTTCGCCCGGGCGCAGCGCCACGGTCGGGGTGAACGCCTGTCCGCCGGTGGGGGAGGGGAGGGTACGGGCGGGGCGGTGGGGGTGGTCGGCGGGGTGGGCGAGCCGGTGGACGAGCCGGTAGAAGGTGGCCTGGGAGGGCGTGGGCACTGTGCCGCGCCCGTGCCGGTCGGTCAGGATCTGGGTGACCAGGGGCCTGAGGCCCTTGATGGTGCCCTTGGAGCGGCCGCGCTGGCGGCGCAGGGCTTCCTCGATGGCGGCGATGACGCGCTCGTCGGTGCGCCCGGTGGGGTGTGGGCGGCGGGTGGTGCGGTGGTCGACCAGGCCCCACAGGCCTTGTTTGCGGTAGGCCAGGCGCATGCGCTGCACCGTCGTGCGGGAGACGGGCCCGAAGCCGATCGCGGTCAGTTCCGCGGCCTTGGCCTCCTCGCGCTGCGCGAGGGTGAACCGCTCGGGGTCGTACTGTGCCCGGGGCGCCTGGCCGCTGTCCGTCTGGTCGGGCAGGCCGGACTCCACCTCGCGGATGTGCCGCTGCCAGGCCAGCGCCTTGCGGCGCGCGCTCTCGGGGGCGGTTTCGAACAGCCCCCACTGCGTCACGGCCTGGGGCATTTCGGCACCCACGAGGGCGAAGGACGGGTCGGCGAACAGATGCCCGGCCACGACGGTCTCGTCTTCTCCCGCCTCACCGGCCAGGTGGACCTGCTGTCCTGCCAGAGCGATGACCTGCCAGGTGCGGTCGCGGAAGCGGACGTGCGCGCCGACCTTCAGCACCGGCCGCCCGCCACGCCGCACGCTCACCGCTCCTCCCCACGGTCTGGGCCGCCGGTGCTGTCGCGGCGGCCGCTCTCCTGGTCGGCGCCGGGGCTGACGAGGACCCGTTCGCTCAGCGGGACGTCCAGGGGCGCCGTGAGGTGTCCGTGCCACAGGGCGTGGAAGACGGCGGGCAGGACCTCGAGCGGGTCGCCGACCGCTTCGGTGCCCTCGATCAGCGGCCGCGGCCGGGTAAACGCCCCGCGCACGGCGGCCGCGAGGCCGGGCCGGCCCTGGTTGCGGGGGTGGCGGTATCCGGCCAGCCACTTCAGGTTTGCCGCCCGCACCTTCTCCAGCGGCTCAAGACGCCGGTAGCTGAAGCCGGCCTGCGCGCACGCCGCCTCGAGAACCGGCGCAGCCCGCCGGGCCCGTTCGCCGCCGGCCTGCGGGTGGCTGGGGCAGTCGGCCAGCAGGGCGCTGCCGTCGCTGTAGCGGGCGAAGAGCTGCGGGACCCACGAATACGCCTTGCCGCGCCCGTCCCGCCACAGCAGCCGGACCGGCCGCCCGGCCAGGCCGACCACCCGCGGATCGCGGTCCAGCACCATCAACTGCGCCCGCATCGCGGCCGATCCGCAGGACACATGCCGGCCGGTCGTGGCCGACCACCACAGGCCCGGACCCCACCGCGTTCCCGGCACCACCGGGAACGTCGATACCGGCTCCAGGTCCTCGAACGCCACCGCGAGGGCCGCGTCCGCCCACCGCTGCTGCACCACCTGCCCGAGGGGGTCGACGAAGACCGCCTCCCACCCCGATGCGGCAGCCGCCTGCACACGCCGTGGCCGGCCGCCCGATGTGGCCGCCGCGTCCTTGCCGCTCATACGCTCCATCCAAGCCCGTGCCGCCTGGTGACGGGCAGTTTTTACAGGTTTTGATCACACCGTGCCCGGTGATGCGGAAACACCCTTCGAAGCGCCCCGTGCCGTGCTGCGGCCGTGGCGATGCGTGCTCACCGCTCAGGTCCGGGCCGGTCGTTGTGGTAGTCCGCGAGCGCCTCGGCCAGGGCGTCGGCAGGCAGGCGGGCCCACTGCGCCAGATCCTCCAGCGCCACCCCTGCCTGCCGGGCCGCCGCCGCGGTCTCCCGCACGGCCTGGTCGATCAGCGTGGCGGCCTGGCCGAGGCTGCCCAGCAACTGCCGCGCGGCATCAGTGGTCGTGCCCTGCTGGGCGCCGCGCAGCTGGGTCAACTGCTCCTCGGCGCCGCCGATCAGACTAGTGATCAGGGCACGCCGCTCGGCCAGAACCACCGAGCGCCACGTGGTGCCGGAGCCGGGCGAGCTGCGCTCCTTGGCCAGCACCCGCAGCTGGGTGGCCATGGCCGCGGGCTGGTGTTCCTGCCGGACCCACCACGGGTTGTTGTCGTACCCGGGCGGTCCGCCGCTGCCGCGGCGCAGGCGGATGACGCTGCCCATCCACGCGATCAGCGGCCCGCCGTAGTCGACCGCGGCGAGCGGCCCCAGCCAGTCCCGTCCCACCCGCTCGCCCAGCCGGCGGCAGCATCCTCCGTCGACAGGCAGCTGCCGCGGACGCGCACCACCGCTGTCCTTCCAAGCCAGCTCGGCCATGGCCGGGTCCAGCAGCGCGCCGGCCACGGCCACCACCTCGGGGAAGATGACCGCATCCCGTCCCACGATCCGCCACCGCTCAACGTCCCCGCCGGCGTCGCCGCCCGCCACCTGGTGCAGGCGCCGCGGCCAGATCTCCTCCCGTTCCCAGTACAGGGCCTCATCCCACCACCGGGCCACGACCGCGTGCGCCAGGGCGAACACCTCCCCGCACTCCGCTCCGGCCCGCACCGCACGGCGTGCCACCCCCGCCCACCGCCGCTGGGCCGCAACGACCTCCGGGACACCGCGCAGGTCGAGGTCCTCAAGGGGCTGGTCGGCGTCCGCATCCAGCTGCCACCGCCCGTGCCGCACGCACACCCGCTCCCACCGCGCCGCGTACCGCACCACCTGCACCGGCATCCCGCACCGCCGGGCCGCGCACCGGCGGCAGCCGAAGGCGACCGGCCCGGCCAACTCACCCCCGATGCGCCACACCGCCAGCGGCCCCCCGTCCTGCGCGGCGGACAGCTTCGCGTCCTGCCGAGCCCAGGACGGCAACACCTGAGCCAGCGACTCCTCTCCCACGCCGCACAGCCCGGCCAGCACCTGCCGCCCCGCCGTATTCAGCAGGACATCGGCATCAAAGCGCACCCGCCCGCTCTCGTGGCGGGGCTGGTAGTTGCGCCACTTCCAGCAGGATCGCAACGCCTTCGCCTCCAGCCCGTAGCGCGCCGCGATGCGGCAGATCAGGGACGACGTCGTCTCCCCGCTGAAGGCAACGACGCGGAAGACCCCGACGCGGTGAGGATCGCCCTCAAGGGCCTGTCCCGGGAAGCCGGCCACCACCGGCCCTCACCGCCGTCCGGGCACCGCGGGGAGCGGCGCCACCGCCTGAAGGTCCTCGAACCGCCCCACGGGGGCGGCCGCGAGCCGGCGCCGTGGCAGCCGCGTTCCGTCCGGCGCGGCGAACACCGCTTCCACGCCGTCCGTCTCCGGGATCCGGCACCCGCCTGCGGCGGCGGCCGGTAAACCGGCGGGCACCTCGGCGTGATGGCTCTCGATGATCACGTGCTCCAGACAAGTCCATGCGTACGGCGCCGCGCAGGCGAACCGGCCGGTAACTCCAACTCCCGCCCGCCCACCGGCCGGCGGGCCGGGCGCGCGGCGCCCAGGATGCCGCGCAGCGTCCGCCCGTGTCAGTGCGGGATCCTGCACTTTCCCCGCCTGGGGCGTGACCGGTTACGGGGCCGGACGGCGGCGGTAGGCCCGTCCGCGGCGTCCGCGCCGGTCGGTGAACGCCTCGCCCGCGCTCCAGCCCGCCCCCGACCGCGCCCGGCGGGCCGCCTCCTGACGGGCCGCCACCTGCCGTGCGGCGTACTCCTGCCCGGCCAGCCGCCGCAGTCCTGCGGCCACGGACGGCGGCCGCCACTCACGGCGCAGGAAGAACGGGTCGTAGCCGTAGGCGGCCGGACCGCTCGCGCCGGGCGCCGGCGGCCAGCGCCGGGTGCGCACCACCACGCCCATGAAGTCGTACAGCGCGCTCGGGCAGTCGTCCCCGGCCAGCGGCCCCAGCCAGGGACGCGCGACCAGCTCGCCGAGGCGGGCCACGAAACGGCCGTCGGGCCCCAGCGGCCGCACACTCCGGGCGCCGCCCGCGTCGGCCCACACCAGCTCGTGCAGCACCGGGTCGATCAGCGCGCCGGCGACGGCCACCGTCTCGGGCAGGGTGACCGCGTCCCGGCCCACCGCCCGCCACCACGCCAGCCGCTCCCCGGCGCTGCCGCCCACCACCCGGTGCAGCCGGCCGGGCCAGATGCTCTCCTCCTCCCAGTACAGGGCCTGCTCCCACCACCGGGCGACCACCGCATGCGCCATCGCGAACACCCGCCCCGCGTCATGCCCCCCACCCTGCGCGCGCCGGGCCACCGCCTCCCAGCGCCGCTGCGCGCGCCCGATCTCCGGGCACCCGGACACGTCCAGGGCCACCGGCCCGTACCCGCCGGGCCCGTCCTGCCCGTCGGGGGCGTCCGGCTGCCAGTACTGGTGGCGCGGGCACACCCGACGCCACAGCGGCAGATACCGCAGCACCTCCCCGTCACGCCCGGTGCGCCGCGCGGCGCACCGGCGGCAGGCGAGCGCCACCGGCCCCGCCACCCGCGACGCGAGCTCCCACCGCGCCCGCGGCCCTGCTGCGTCCGTCTCCTCGCCGAAGAGCGCCGCGGCGTGCGGCCACGACGGCAGCGCCCGGGCCAGATGCTGCTCGGGCACGCCGCACAGCCGCGCCAGCACCCGCTGCCCGGCCCGGTCGAACAGCACCTCCGCGTCCGGGCGCGGACCCGTGCCCGTGCCCGGATGCCGGGGCGGATGGTTGGCCCACGACCACCACGGCAGCACCTGGGCGGGCGTCATGCCGTAGCGGGCGGCGGCCCGGCGCAGCAGCGAGAAGGCCGTCTCACCGGCGAGCGGGGCGGTACGGACGGCGCCCGGGATCACGGCGGCTCCTTCCGGCAAGGCAGTGATCAAGTGATCACCAGCATGCGGTGCCTGCCTCCGCCGGGTCCAGGGAGGAAGTCTGCACCGGCCTGCGGGCGGACACTCTTCTCGTGATGCGAAAAACTCAATCTGCATGCGGAAGTCACATGATTGGGGTAGGGTGTGGGGCATGGGAATGTCTCTGGCGGAGCGAGTGCGGGTCACGGTGGCGGCGCTGCTGCATGCCACCGGTGAGTCGCAGGCGGCACTGGCCGGGGTGCTCGGGGTCACGCAGGGGCAGGTGAGCCGCCGTCAGTCCGGCACGGCCGCATGGAGCCTGGACGACTGCGACGCACTGGCCGCGCATTACGGCATCGACGTACTGGACCTGCTGGCCGGGCCGAGCCGGGCGTGCGAGGAACTGCCCGACGCGCGCCGCGCCGTGCGGGAACGGGCGGATACGGGCGAACGTGAGAGGAAGCGGTGATGGCACAGTTCGACGCGGTCGACGCCCTGCTGGCCACGGCCCGCAAGGAGGCCGAACTGCCCCCGGCCGAGCAGCGCCGGATGCTGCGCGAGGCGCTGAACCTCTCGCGTGCGCAGGTGGCCCGCGCCCTGGGCGTCAGCCCTTCCACGGTCGGCGGCTGGGAGAGCGGCCGCGACCCGGGCGGCGAAGTCCGCGACCAGTACGCCTACTTCCTCAAGGGCGCCCAGACCAGGCTCGCCGCCCTCGACGCGGACCGCGCAGCCGAAGATGCCGACACCCACACCGGCACCGGTGCCGAGGACGCGCCGGATGCCGGGCCGGGCGACGCGGCGCACCAGACGCCCGCCGGGCAGGAGACCGACGACGCCGAGGACGTCGAGGACGTGCAGACCCTGACGGTGCCCCGGCCGTGCGTGCTGTGCGGACACGACGCACGCCACGAGGTCGCCGGTTACCCCCAGCACCTGGACCCCGCCGAGTGCACCGCTCCTGCACCCCCGGTCCCGGCACCCACTGCGACGGTGCCTTCGGTGGCGGAGGCTCCGGCCGGCCGTGTGCCGCGCCCGGCCCCGCCGCGCCGGTCCGGGAGCGTGAAGACGGTGGGGTCCACCGCAGGCCGGGTGCGGACCGCCGCCGACGTCCCCGATCCCATCGGCGACGCGGTCGCGGCCGCGCTCGCCGAGCACCGGGGCGATATGGAGGCCGCGACCGCTGCGCTGGTCAAGCGGGCCATCCCGGACGCGATGGCCCTGCTGGACGCCACCCGCAAGGGCGGCCGCTACGACATCGTGGCCCACCCGGGGATCCCCGACATCCTGCGCAAGCAGACCGCCAGGGGAGCCGACCAGATCTGGGAGGCCCGCCCCAAGTGGACCCGCCCCGAACTGCCCGCCGGAGCGCACGAAGTGGCCCGCCTCGACATCAACGGCGCCTACATGTCGGCCCTCAAGACCCACCTGCCGATCGGCCGCCTCGAACACTCCGAAGGCAACGTCCACGACCGGCGCCGCTCCGGGGTCCACCGGATCACCGCGTCCGCCTGGGAACACGACGCGGTCCTGCCCAACCCGCTGGGCGACCGCGACGAGCCCGGTCCGCTGTGGGTGACCGAACCCACCCTGCGCCTGCTGATGCGTCTGGCGGGCCCGAAGCACCGGCTGTGCGAGCCGCCCGTGATCCACGAGTCGTTCACCTCGGGAGCGACCGAGAGCCTGCTGGAGAAGTTCCGCATCACCCTCAAGGACGCCCGCGACAAGGCGATCGCCGAGGACGACGAGGTCACCGTCGAGTACGTGAAAGCCATGTACTCCAAATTCGTCTCCACGATGGGGGAATCGACGTACAACCGGGAGCTCAACCGCCCCGACTGGATGCACCTCATCCGCTCCCAGGCCTTCGCCAACCTCTGGACCAAGGCATTCAGGGCCCACGACGAGGGCCTGATGGTCGTCAGCGTCCAGGGCACCGACGAACTCCACGTCATCGGCGACTGGCACCAGGTCTTCACCGAGGGCCGCGGCGTCACCGAGGTGAAGGTCAAGGACACCTACATGGTGGGCGGTCCGCCCGACGACCCGGCCGCCCCCGGCGACACCGACGAGTAGAGGAGGAGCAGCCCCGCATGCCCGAGCGCACCGTCGACTTCGGCAAGTACCACGCCCGAGGAACCAAGGGCCACGAACTGGTGGCCCGCCAGCTGGACTCCTACCTGACCTACATCACCACCCCCGTCACCACCGAACGCGGCCTGCTCGCCCGCCTGCACTACCTCACCCGCACCGACCACGCCCGCACCGCCGCCCGCGACGCGGGCCTGACCGTCACCGACGACACCGTCAACGCCTGGCTCAACGGCGAGCGCCGGCCCCTGAAGAAGAACCTCGCCGCCGTCGAGGACGCCTACCGCGCGGTGCGCCGCCACAACGTCGCCCGCCACCTCCTGTCCCGCCTCAACCGCGAGGGCCGCGGCACCCGCGTGGAGATCCACCCCCTCGACCAGTCCCTCGTCAGCCGCCCCCTGCAGCGGGTCATGGGGCACCGCCACCTCAACGTCCGCCACTGGGACCGCATCGTCGACGCGTGGGCCGCCGGCGACGACCGGGCGCTGGACGACGCCTGGATCGAGAAGATCGTCGATCTCGGCTCCCAGTGGGGCCAGTACGAGTACTGCACCAGCATCGGCTTCGCCGCCTAGAAGCCGCTGCGGTGTGCCGGACAGGCCACCAGCCGGTGCCGGCACCGAGTGCACAAGGGGAGCCTGCTCGCTGCGTTGGGCAGGTCAGGCGCGCTGGGTGATCTGCCGCAGGAGGGACTGCGGTTTCAGGCCGCGTTGCACCGACAGCAGATAGGCGGCGGGGTTCCCGGACTTGAGGCCTTGCACCTGCTGTTTGTGCGTGTGGCGGACGTTCATGAAGCCGAGCGCCGCTCCGGCTGCCGCACCTGCCACGGGATGGTCGAGGAAGCCGCCTGCAGCCGTACCGGCCAGGCTCATCAGGGCGGGTACATCGAACTTCACGTTGGCCAGGCCGTACACCGTACCCATGCCCTGTGCCTTCATCGCTTTCCGCAAGGCCTGCAAGGGACGATCGAATCGGTCCTCGACCGCGAGCCGCACATCGCGCACGCGCGCCTCCTGCAACGTCACCCCGCTCAGCTCCTGCCGCAGTTCCTCCACGGTCTGCGTCACGACGGCGTTGAACGCGGCGAACTCCTCGCGGTGCTCCTGGCGCAGCTTGACGATCTTCTCGACCGGTATGTTGTCCATTCCGGCCGGCACAGCCAGACGGATGGCCAGCAGTCCCACCGCATCGGTGAGGTCGTCCGGCCGAGCGGCCGCTGCCACGCCCGGAGCGTCGAGCAGGCTCTGGGCAATGCGGTCCACATCCCAGCCGTCCGACGCCAGATGCGCATCCGGCTGGTCCGTCGTGGGCGTGTAACGGCCCTGGCGCGCGAGGACTTCGACAAACGCACACTTGTAGACCCAGGTGAGTCTGGCGTCCATCGCCATCCAGCGCCCGTACACGAGGGACTGCCGCTCTTGCAGTCCGGGCGTCCGCCGCACATCGGCTGCCAGCCCGCACTCCATGAGCACCTCGCGCAGCTCGGGGGTGAACTCTTCCTCGTAGGAGGCAGCAACGCCCGCACGCGCGGACACCCTGCCGTGGGTGTGCCTCGCTGCGCGTCCCCATGTGAGCGGCGGTGCCGGATTGAAGGAGTCCCCCGCGCTGTGGCGGCCCCAGGCGCCCCACGCCGGCGACGCTGCGTATCCGGCGGCGCGCAGGGCCCCGCCGTGACGGGCAAGGACACTGAGGAACAGGGGTGCCACCTGCCGGGCTGTCTCCGCCGGATCCACCGGCCTGACGAAGCCGAGCTCCTCACGCAGCACACGGGCGGTCCGTGAATCCGCCAGGGGGTATCCCTGCGGCACGACGCGCGCCAGCTCCCGCCAGTACAGCGCGGCCGTCTTCAGCCACCGCTCATCACGGAAGTGGATGAACGGGTAGTACAGCCCCACCTGCGGCAGCATGCCAACTCCTCACCGACGACCGCCCCCTCGGCAGCCCGCCAGGAAACCGTAGTAGACCCCGCCATCACGAGTCCCCCGGAACCACACGGCCAAGGAGACGTACACGGCTGCCCGTTGGGCCGCGACGGCCTGCCAGGAACCGTGCGCCCCGCCCGATGCCAAAAGACCAGCGGGCGCGGAAGCCGCAGCACTTGCCTGCCCCACCGTCCGGCGCGCTCCGCGGATCCGCACCGCACCCGCCCCCGCGGTACGGGAGGATGAACGCCAACGTCCTGCCCGCCGCCCCGCCGCTCCGCATACCGAGGACCCGCGCGATGACCGCCCAACCCACGCCCGACGGCCGCCCGCCGCGCTTCGTCCTGCGCACGGACCAGCAGGACGGCGTCGACAGCGCGGCCCGCCACCTCAGACGTCCCCGCACCCGCGGCCACGAGGTGTCCGCCTGCGGCACCGGCAAGACCCTCATCGCGCTGCGCACGGCGGAGGCGCTCGGGATCGGTCACCTGGGGGTGGCGGCGCCGAGCCTGGACCTGGTTGCCCAGTGGGCCGCGGCCGCCCGCGCCGACCACCGCGACGAGCCGATGATCACCGTCTCCTCGATGAACGCCGCCTCCCACCCGCTGCTGGCCGACGCCGACGTCGCCTCCACCAACTCGGGGGAGTACCTGGCCTACTGGCTGGGCCGCCACCCCCGGGCGACGGTGTTCTTCACCTTCGACTCCCTGGACAAGGTCGCAGAGGCCCAGCACTCCGCGGTGTTCGCCCCGCCCGTGTTCGGGCTGCTGGTCGTGGACGAGGCCCACGCCACCGCGGGCACCTGGACCAAGAACTGGACCGCGCTGCACGACGACGAGCGCATCCCCGCCGAGCGCCGCCTCTACCTCACCGCCACCCCCTACGTGTGGGAGGCCCCCCGCCTGGCCGAGGCGCCCACCAGCAGGGCGCAGCCCAAGCGCACCCCCTCCACCGCGCCCGGCTGGGACGATCCGTCCCTGCTGGCGACGATGGACCAGCCGAGGGTCTTCGGCCCCCGTCTGCACACCTACTCCCACGCCGACGCCATCGACGACGGCGTCCTGGCCGACTACCAGCTCGTCGTGCCCACTGTCACCGACACCGACCTGCGCACCGCCCTCACCGACCCGGACGCCGGGCCCACCGCACGCCGCACCACCGCCCTGCACCTGGCCATCCTCAAGGCCATGCGCGAGCAGAACCTCAAGCATGTGTTCGTCTACTTCCAGCAGATCGCCGACGCCGCAGACTTCGCCCGCCAGTTCGCCCACACCCTGCGCACCCTCCCCGACGACCTGCGCCCCGGCTGGGCCGGCCAGCTGAGCGTGCAGTCCATCGACGGCACCCACAGCCCCCACCGGCGCGCCGCCATCCTCACCCGCTTCGCCGACGCCGAACGCGGCGTGCTGGCCAACGCCAAGGTCCTGGGCGAAGGCGTCGACCTGCCGGCCGTCGACGGCATCGTCTTCGCCGACCGCACCGCCAGCGTCCGCCGCATCGTCCAGGCCCTGGGCCGCGCCCTGCGCAAACCCCCCACCCTCACGACCAAGACGGCCTCCCTCGTCGTCCCCGCCTACATCCCGCCCGGCGCCGACCCCACCGACCTCCTCGGCACCCCCTACGAAGCCCTCTGGCTGGTCACCGCAGCCCTGCGCCACCACGACCAGACCATCGCCGCCCGCGCCCCCCGCGCCAAGAACACCCACCCCGCCCGCGACTCCCACACCTACATCACCCGCCGTTTCCGCTTCGACCACACCCTCGACCCCACCGCGATCGCCCGCGCCCTGGACCTGCTGGTGTGGCCCTCCGACGGCGCCGTCCTGTCCGCCCCGCGCCGCGCGGGCCTCGCGGCCGCGGTCCGCTACCACGCCGAGCGCGGCCACCTGCGCGTGAGCGCCGACTACGAGGACGCCTACGGCTACCGGCTGGGGGCCTTCGTCACCGGCCAGCGCACCGCCCACCGCGCGGGCGCCCTCGATCCGGCGTGGACCGCCGAACTCGAGGCGCTCGGCATGGTCTGGGACGAGCACGAGGCCCTCTGGCAGGGGCACATGGCCACCGTCGAGGCCTTCCTCGCCGAACACGGCCACCTCGCCGTCCCCGCCCAGGCGCCCGGCGGCCAGTTCCTCGCCGACCAGCGCACCGCCGCCCGCAACGGCCGCCTCACCCCCGCCCGCGCCGCCGAACTCACCGCCCTCGACCCCGGCTGGATGCTCCCGCACGGCCCCGACTGGCACCGCAAGTACCACGTGATCCGCCGCCACCTCGAAGCCGGCCACCACCCCGCCACCCTCACCCGCGACACGGTCATCGGCACCGTCAAGGCGGGCAGCTGGCTGCACCGCCAGTTCACCACCTGGACCCAGCTCGCCCCCGGACAGCGCGACCTGCTCACCTCGACCGGCCTCACCCCCGACCAGGCCTCCCCCAGCGCCGGCGCCCCGAAGCGGCGCACCTTCGCCCAGACCGCGCAGATCCTCAGCCTGTTCGTCGACCGCTGGGGACGCACCCCCGGCGCCCGCGAGTGGATCGAGGTCGACGGCGAACGCGTCATGATCGGTCCCTGGCTCGCCAAGACCCGCACGAAGAGGAACGCCGGAACACTGCCGCCCCAGCAGGCGGAGCTGCTGTCCGGGATCCTCCAGGAGGACTGGAGCACACCCGAGACGGAGCCGGCCGCCGTCCCCGGCCCGGCATCCGCACAGCAGCAGGCACTGCGCTGACCTGCGCCGGGAGCTCACCCGGCAGCCGGCGACCGCGCCAGTTGCACCGCGGAAGATGAATTGGTTTTTCCACTCGACCGGAACAACTTCCCTCCGCAATCACACGGCATGAATTGTGCCGACGTCGGAAGTGAAGTGGTGAACGTGAACTGCACCGACGTCGGAAGTGAAATGGTGAACATGAATTGCAGGCATGCAAAACATTGCCGGTGCGGTAGTTGCTGCCGGATTTGACGAACTGGAAAGTTCCGACGTCCAAAACATTCGTATGTGGAGTGTGATTCCAGTTCGGGACGCGGTAGAATGACTGTGCCCGAAAGTTCGGCGACGCCGAACCTCCGGGCACAGTCTTGGAAAGTTGTTTCCCGGGAATCTCTTGGCCGCGAAACCGTGTGAGATTCCCGGGAAGGTTCCGGGACTGCCGCAGGGCTGGGGTCACCGGCTGGTGACTCCGGCCCTGTCGGCCTACAGCATCCCGATGACCTGCACAATCATGCTGGCCAGTGTGCAGAGCAGGGGCCGCAGCCAGTGCTCCACGATGTAGATGCTGTAGTACGTGGTCGCCACGATGACGTGGAGGGCGAGGAGCCACTTCCACAGGCGGCGGTCACCTTTTCCCGGCACCTTGTCGTCGGAACGCTCGGAAGCCGACTCTTCGATACCGGACATGCCTGGGCCTTTCTTCTAGGGGATATGAGCCTGCTGAGGAAAGAATATCAAGGCGGGCCCCTGTTCCCTTTTCCTGCCGTTGTTGATCATCTTTTCGATCTTGCTTTCCGGTCCTGTCGAGGGTAATTAGTCCGTATTTTCCGGCCGCAATGTTCGAACCTGTTTTCGCCTGTCCCTGATTTCGTGTGACGTGCCTCACTTTCTGTGAGTGCTGGTCCCGGACCGTCGGAGGCTGTCCGACGAGAAGCCAAGAGCCCTCCTCTGCCGGGCGCCCTCACTCCAGATGCCGGGCACACCTCTCCCCGCCCGGTGTCGACGACGGATGCGGCATCGCTGCCCTGGGGCTCCGCCGCACGCGGGCAGGAAGACCGCGCTGTTATGCGTCCGCGGCCCGTGAGAGTCCGCGTCGAGGCGGGGTGCTGCCGCTCAAGCCGTGCTCGGCGGCCTGCCTGTTGCGCCCGCAGCAGTCACCGTTTCCCGAAGCGCCCGACGAACTCACGCCACAAGCCGTTTGCAGCGCTCGCACCCGCCAGTCCGTGTCCGTTCCGGCGGCGGGCGGCGGAGTTCCGGCCGGGGCCGCAGCAGTATGCTCCGCCGTCACGCAGTGCTGTCCGCGCATGCTTCATCCATCGGCGGCCGGTCCTGCACAGTCTGGCCCTGCCATGGTCTGCCCGACCCGGCACTCCGCTCGGCGTCGGTTCCGCCGGGTGCGGGAGCCCACTTTCCTGTTGGTAGCCCGGGAGAGCCAGGAGTCCACAGTCCATGGCCGGCTGGCCCTGTGCTGCCTGTCACCCCAACGGGCAGTCCGTCGGAGGCCATCGGCCGCAGCTTCACCAGTCCCACGTGTTCCTGCGGCGAGAGGTCAGGCGCGGGATCGTCGACCAGTCCGCAGGCTGCCACCACAACGGGCACTCCGGCGGAGAGCATCCGCAGCTTCACCAGTCCGAACTGCTCCTGCCCTACGAGGTCGGGCGCGGGCTCACCGAAGTGCCCTCCGCCCAAGGCCATGGCCGGTGCCGGCTGTCCCATGGGGAGCGGCTTTTGAGGCGACGGCGCCGTCGGCAACGACACGAGGACGGCGCAGCCGAGCGTGATCGGAACCGGGATGCGGTCGTGCCCCGACCGCCAGGGAGCCCCAGGCTTCGGTGCCGGACGTGGCGCATAGGCCTGCGTCCTGCGCAGGTCTGCCTCTTCCGTGGAGAAGACCAACTTCAGCATCTGGACCAGGCCATGACGGAACATCACCTGCCTCGCGGTGCAAAAGAGTTCGGTGGCCTCGAGTGAGAAGTCCGCAGGCAGCCTGATCGCCAACGGCGTGTACCTCTGCAGACGGCCTGCAGGAGGGGTCGGCGATACCTGTTCGCGTGCGGCACGCATGGCGGCCTCGGCCTGCTGCTGCGCCCGGCCGAGGAGTTCGGCCGCTTCCCGGCGGGCCTGCGTGGTGATCCGTTCGGCCGCCGCCCGGGCGGCAGCCTGTTCGGCCGCCCAGGGGTCCGGGCGCACCAGTCGTACCTGCACCGGCGGCCAGTCGCGCCAGGTCGTGGGGGCGGTGATCCGGTTCTGCCCGCAGACCACGGTCGGTGCGGTGTCCGCAGATTCGGCGGGCACCGCCGCGTCCGCGCCGTGCCGGGTCCAGCGTGTGGCCGTGTCCGGAGGCTGTGGGGCGAGGCGGTCTGCGGCCTGGCGTGTCTGCGCCTCGGCAAGGGTGCCGTCCGCGCCGGGGACACGGTGGCGGGCCGCCACCTTCAGCCACTGGAGGGCCTTGGCCCAGTTGCCGCGCTCCAGGTACTCCTGGCCCAGGGCGTACGCCTCGTAGCCCAGGACCGCACCCTCGGCCTCGGCCGCAAGCACGGCGCGCTCGGCCTCGCTCCGGCTCGCCAGCCGCTGCATGACCGCGGCGAATCCCGCCTTCCGGGCCGCGCTCGGTGTGCCGCACTCCTGCGGCACATCACGTCCGTCGCTCTCCACGTGCTTCACCGGCGCACCTCCTTCATCCCTGCGGCGATCTCGTAGCTATCCATCCGCGGCGAACGCCGCAGCAAATCCCGCGCCTTCGTCAAGATCTTCTTCATGTTCTCGTAGCTGACCCCGAGGGTCTCGGCACAGTCCTGTACCGAGAGCTCCGCCACGTAGCGCAGCACCAGCGACTGCCGCTGCTGCTCGGTCAGTTCGGCCAGTGCCCGGTCGAGGTCCAGGCGCAGGTCGACGGCTTCGAATCCGTCCTCGCCCGCCTCGACGTCCATGGCCGCGTGCAGGTCGTCCGCGACGAGGGTCAGGTCCCGGCCCATGCTGCGCAGCCGGTCCAGCAGACGGCAGTTGGCGATCCGGTAGAGGCTTGCCACCGGGTTGGTGTGGCCGGGGTTGTCCGGCCACCAGGCGAAGAACTGCTCGAACACGTGGATCATGAGATCCTCGGCGTCGTTCGCGCCGGCCTTGCGGTACAGGTACCGGCGCAGACGGGCGGCCTCCTGCTCGTAGAACATGACGAGCCGGGCTTCGTCGATCACCGGCCGGCTGTCGCCGGCGCCGCCGGGGACCGCTTCCAGGTGCTCCTCCACGGTCACCGGCGCGGCTCCGTCCCGCCTGTGGCACCGGGGGGCCTTCGGCGGCCCGCCTTCGCCTGGACCGTGACTCGCGAAGGGGCGTACCGGTGGCCGGCATCGCTCTGCGGTCCTTCGGCCCGGAGCACACTCGGCCTGGACACCTCCTCACACACTGCCAACTCCTGCATCGCGGTTACTGCCCCGTTCCTCGTTCTCCGTGCCGTCCACCCTCTTCATCGCGCGGAGGACCCGGACCGGGGAACGGATCTTTCAAGATCTTTTAGTGAGGGGTGCGGAGAGCCCGTCCGGGCCGCGGCCGATGTGCCGCATCCGGCCCTGTGGCGCGCGGCTGTTCCTGCCGGTGTCCGCCGATGCCGCGTCCGCACCGTCAACCGTAGCCGCGCCCACGGCAGTTGGGGGCCGCGACCGCATCGCGGACGGGGCGTCAGGGGTGCCGAGGGACCGGTCACCGGAGCGAGGCCGGCCCGCCGGAACCGGCCGTCGGCCGCCGAGGCATGGCGCCGTCGCGGCTCGGCCTCCCGCCGGTGACGGAACGCGCGGGCCGGCGCCGGGGAAGGGCGGGGCCGCCCCAAGGTCTTGCGATTATCGTAAATCTTTACGATAATCGAAAAATGCTGCTGATTGATGAACTCGCCACCGTGCTCTGCCCGTTGCCCGAGCCGGGGAGTGTGACTCCGCAGGAGGCCTTCCCCGACGCCTGCGAGGAGGCCGAGCGCGAGCGCTCGGAGTACGCCTCCAACCTGGAGGCCGCCGCCCTGGGCCTCGATGCCGATCCCCTGATCCTGGCCCTGGAGGAGGCCCGGGCGCAGAGGGAGGCGGCCGACCGCCGCGTCCGCCTGCTCCTGGCCTACGCCCGGGAGTTCCACCCCTCGGGCCGCTACCCGCTGCGCGAACTCGCCCCGGCCTCCGGCTACAAGCCCTCGGGCGTGACCACCGCCTACGGCGCCGAGCAGATCGAACTGGTCAGCAGCCTGATCCACCGCGCCCCCCGGCGCCCCGCCCCGGGCGCGGACCCGTCGTGAGCAACGCCGCGGCGGCGCCCGGCAGTCCACGCGCACGGGCTGCCCGCAGGACTCCGACACGGCGTCTGCCGCACTCCTCGGACCGGCCTCCCTACCGCCTCCTGGCCGACGACCTGCGGCGCCAGATCCTCGCCGGGCGGCTGGCTCCCGGTGACCAGATCCCGCCCTCCCGCATCCTGGGAGAGGACTACGGCATCGCCGACATGACCGCCCGGTCCGCCGTGCGGATCCTGCGCGACGAAGGCCTCGTCCACACAAGGCCCGGCCGGGGAACCTTCGTCGCCGACCCTCTCCCCGCTCCCACCGGGGCCGCGTCCGAGGCCGCCGCCCGGACGCACATGCCCACGGACGAATACATCGAACTCTCGCGCCGCGTCGACGAGTTCGCCGATGTCCTGGACACCCTGCTGCGCCTCTTCGGCCAGGCTGGCGGCCTCTGTCGGCGGACGGCCGTCCCCAGCGCGTGACAGACCGCGGCCTTCTCGCTGTGCCGTGCCCGGGCCGGCGGTGTCATCCGCGCCGTCGGTCGCCCTGACCTGCACTCACATCGTGAATCTGGTTGCTTGGTGTGGCTGAAGCTCACGTTGATGGGGGTCGAATCGCTCGCTGATGTTCTGTTCGCCGGGTTCGATGTGCGGTTGACGCGCGTCACCAAGGCCGCGGAGGGGCTGGTCGTCGAGGCGGTCGCGTGCGGGCCGCCACCACGTTGTCCGGGGTGCAACTCACAGGCAACGAGGGTGCATTCGTCGTACGAGCGCGGCCTGGCCGGGCTGCCGGTGAACGGGCGGAGGGCGCAAGCCCTTTGTTCGACCCGCCGTAGGTACCCCTGCCTCGCACGTGCCGGTCAGTCCTGGGTGCTTCGTGTCTACCACGCATGCCAGAGCTCACCGTGACGGTGGCGGACCGGAGGGATATCTACGTCGTCAAGGTCGTGGCCGGCGTGGTGCAGTCCGCGGATCCGCTGGGCTTCGAGTCGACCCTGGAGCCGGGCGCGACCTTCAGCCGTAGCGATCTCGGCGGAGAATGAGCCCTTTCTGCAGTAGAGCACCATCGACTGCCAGGAGGTGATCCGGCGCAGCGTCTTCGTTGGAGCAGGGCGACGGCCTTCGCGGGCGGCTTGGGCCAATTCAGCGTGTGTGTAGCGCAGGTCGTACAGGGACATGGACTCCGATGCGCCGTCTCGGACGCGGAGTCGCCAGGGAGTCGTGCGAACAGTCCTGGACATCGAGAGCCTCCGTAGGGCCCTCTGGGCTCTCCAGAGGTACCTACGGCGGGTGCGAAGTGGTCAGCACAACTCAGCCCTCAAATCGGTGAACGATCTACCAGCAGCACAGTAGTCGCGCGGAGGAGTAGGGCCGAGTTTTTTGCTCGCCCCCGCTGTTAGGTCAGGCCACCCCAAGATCCTTCACGGAACTGCGGCCAGAATCTCGAGAACGGCCATCTCCTGCTCCGGGGTCCCCCCAAACCTGCTTGACGGACCTCCCTCAGCGGAAGGCCGCCAGCCGGGCGCGAGGCGCACTTCTGAGGGCGTATTTCGTTTGGCGGGCAGCGTGACCGCCGCATAGGGTCACCGCGTCCCAGGAGGTGAGGCCGTGACCACGTACGGCACGATCTTGATTCCTGTGCCGCTCGGACAGGCGGCCCCTGTCCTGCGCGAGGTCTGCACGGACGGCTACGCGACTCCCGCCGGGCCGCGTTTCTGCCTTGTCCATCCGAACCGGTTCGTCGACGGCAATGGTGTCTTCGCGCTCGCCGGGCCGATCAGTGCGGAGTTGGGCGTCGCGGTGCTGGCGGCCTTCCAGTACGACGGTGACCGACTGGAGTTGGAGGTCTGGCGGGACGGAGATCGTGCCCACCGCTACGACTCCTGGCCGGGCCGGGACGATGGGAGCGCCGACGATGCACCGTTGGGTGCGGATCCTGCTGCGTTCCTGGACTTCGCCACCGGCCCCGTGGACAGCCACCGTTTGGCCTCCGCGCTCGCGAACACCCCGATCGACGCGGAGGACATGGACGTCGACGGCGGGCCGGGGTACGTCTGGGCCCAGGCCCTGCACTGGGACGTGCTGCGTGCGCTCGGTCATCCGGACGAGATGATTCGCCGCGCGCAGTGGGACCACCACCACATGCGCGGCGCGCCGCAGGCGGTCGCGGAGGTGTTGGGCAGCACCGAACTCGTCGTTCTGGGAACGGCCGATCGCCCGGCGTGAAGCCCGCCCCCCCGCCCTCTGGAAGAGTCCTCACGAGGCAGCACGGCACATGACACGGCGTCTGCCGGGGGTTCATCTCGCGCACTCCACGAGCGGGGGACTACCAGTCGGCACGGCGCCCGGCGCTCGCTGGAACTTCCCGCTGTGTTGACCACCGGATCGAGTGGCGCGATGAGCGTACCCGGCCGTTTTCAACATCCTCATCAACGCGGCAGCGAGCCCCCGGGGCCCAACCGCCGGGGGCTCGCGCTGACGTAGTTCCGCGGGGAAGAGAAATACGTTCCGGGGCTTCAACGACGCCGTCCCTGCCGTGGTCACGGCCCGTTCGCACGCCGCCGTGTGTGCGGGCAGCTCAGCCATGGCTGTGGGAGGTCTCGCTCCAGTACCAGCCGTAGGCGGCCATGCCTTCCCTGGTCCACTCGATCATCAGCCGGCTGCCTTCCTCTGCCCGGCTGAGATCGTGGCCGCCGCCTGAGGCGAAGAAGCCGATGACCGCGGAGGCCGCGGGTTTGTCCGCGTCGCAGACCTTGCACAGCTCCAGCCGGATACGCCGGCCGTCGGCGTCGTTCTTGGGCATGTCCGCCACGGTCATGAGTTCGTCGGCGTGGCAGCGTGAGCAGACGGGAAGGGTCCGGGATCGCACAATCTGGTTCATAAGGCGCCCCCTTGTGTAAACCGAGAGCCTCTACCCAAGACCCACCCACACCTCACGTCAACCCCCGTGTACCAGGCGTGACCGGAGCGGCCTGTCTCTCCTCGACCGGGGCTCGGGGCCGCTGACGGATGCGGGCGTCGCGACTGGGCCCGCACCTGCCCGTTCCGGGTGGGTGGGGGAGGAGCGCCCGTTTAGGCACGTCCCAGGACCCGCCGCTCCGGGGGAGGGAACGGCGGGCCCGCTCGGGAGGCCTGACCGTACGTCAGGACAAGACGAAAACGAAAGATGTCGTGCCTATTAATCTGAAAACCGCACAGAGGCGGTCTGGACTTCCTTTTCACCCCTAGTGCCGTCCGGGCACAGCTCCTCCAGGCGCGTCAGCGCCTTGCCGCCGACCCGCTCGTGGCCCTGATCGCCGGCGCCGCGAGATCCTGACTGCGCACCGGCCTGCGCGCGACGCCGGTGAACCGGACCGGCCGTCTCATCCGGCAGGCCGGGCCCCGGGCGGGGGAGTGCTGGGCCGGTAGGAGGCATGGACGTCGGCCACGGTCTGCTGCCAGGCCCTCCGGGCGGCCGGGCCGTCGCCCGGCGTGGCCGGGTGTCTGTAGTGCGGGTGCGGCGTCCCGCTGCCGGTGGTGATCAGGGCGGTGAGCGGCCGGGTGGAACGGGAGCGGGCGGACGCGGACTCAAGGGCCCGGCGCTGCTCCTCCTCGCTCAGCTCGCGCAGCCCCTTGACCTGCGCACACAGCCGGTCCCAGGGGATGGTGGCCTGGAGCCGGGCGGTGTGTTCGAGGACGTCGCGCGCGGCGTCCGCCACCGCGTCGACGCCGGCAGGGGCGGGACGGCGCGGGGCGTCGCGACGGCGCTCCCGCGGGGCCGCGCTCTGCGCGGGTGCCTCCTCCACGACGGCGGTCGGAGCAACGGACACCTCGGCCACGGGCAGTGCGGCCGGCCGGGTGCGTTTCGTCCAGGCGGTGATCTGCCTGCGCTGAACGCGCGTCAGCCAGGGCTCGGCCGCCCGCGCCTGGTCCTGCAGCCGGGTCACCAGGCGTTCCTGCTCGCCGGGACCCAGGTGGCCGCGGCGCCGGTCGAGGACGTCCAGGAGATCGGCGACCGCCTCGGCCGCCCGCCCCGCGGTGCTCTTCCCGCCGCGCTCGGCGCGGACGAGACGACCACGCCCTGGCGGGTCAGGGGGCGGGGCGCTGACGCCCACACCGCGGTCCCGGCGCAGCAGCAGGTCGGCGGCGTCGCGCAGCAGGGCGTTCTCCTCGGCGCTCGCGCCGCCGTGGGCGGCGGCCTCCGCATGGGTGAGGTGATGGCGCAGTTCGCTGGTGGAGTGCTCGCCCTCGACGGCCGTGCGCAGCGCGTCGAACGCGGCCTGGCGGTCGTCCGGCGCCTGGGGCGCTGCCACCGGCCGGACCACGGCGCCGGGCGGGGCCGGTGCGGCGCGGCGCGGGAAGGAGGCGAGGGGGCGGCTGCTGCCGCGCAGGCGGCGGACCTCCTCGACCGCGGGCGTGGACAGCCCCCACGGCCTGAGACGGCATTCGTCCAGGCCGAACCACTCGGTGCGGCCGTGAAGTTGGGTTCCGATCATGACGCGGCGCAGGTGGCTGTCGGTGTCGCAGCGGATGCGCAGCACGTAGCCGTCCAGGACGAGACGGTGCGGATCGTGCGCGACCTGCGGGCCCAGGAGCAGCTGGATACCGTCCTGGGACGCCGGCAGCGCGGCATCCTGGTCCAGCAGGACCCGCAGGCAGCCGTGCTCGGCCGGCTCGAACACCACCTCGGAGCCGGGCGGTTGGTCTTCGGGCAGGCGCGCGGCGGCGGTGATGTCCTGGCCGGCCAGCCACGCGAGGATTTGCTGCTTGATGTAGAGGTGGTCGGCGCCGGAGATACCTACCGACGCCCGGCGGCACACAACGCGCCCAGGGCCCGGGACATGGGCGAAGTGGGCGACACGGTCCGCGTAGGTCTTGATCGTCAGACGCCCTCGGCAGCCGCCCAGCCACTGCCCGCACCAGAACGTGTCCCCGGCGTGGGCCCGCCGGAACAGGTCCGCCTGCCCGGCCTCCATCGGCAACCTTGCCGCCGCAGACCTCGGCCAGGTCACCCGCGCTGTGAAGCGCAAGCTCAAGATGTTGCAGTACCAACCGGAGGTGATTGACGGCTGCCTGGCGGGCACCGGCCTGACCCTGTGGTCGTGATCGTCAGGAGATGCCGAAGAAGCGATGCCACCAGCTGGGCCGCTGAACGTGCGAGGGCAGGCGGCTCGGCCCGTCGTAATCGCGCTCCAACACTTCCTCGGCGACCACCACGTAGCCGAGCTCGACCAACGCTCGATTCACCTTGGCAAGGTCAACGCGGTCCAGTTCGCCCTCAGCCTGGGCATCCTCCGTCCCGAAGAAGGCGCCCGGGTTGTCCGCGCAGACCAGAGCCAATGAGCCGAACTTGCTCACACAGACCACGATCCGGGTTCCGCATACGGTCGCGTCCGCAGGCACGACGACACGTCCGTACTCGCTGGAGTCCTGAGTGTCCTGCTCAGCCGTGCACCGAGCTGCGAAGTCACCTTCGAGCCGGCTCACCAGACCGCTGAACAGGGCCGCGGTCTCGCCACGGTTGTAGTGCTGCGGCCACTCCAGCCACTCCGGATCATCGAGCTCGCGCAGCAACGCCAGCAGATCCGCTTCGCTCTCGGTCATGCGGTCATCTTGACGCGACAGCCTTACGCGGAGCGGTTCGGGGTACCACCACGCTCGCCGTCCCCCGACATCACCCATTCAAGTTCAGTAGTGCTTCGAACGGGAAGGTTCACCGGGTGGACGGTTCCAGCGGTTGGATGCGAGGCGACATCCGATCCGATCGCAGAAAGGCACCCGATGGGGGCGGACACCCCCATCGGTGAAGCTGCGTGAGTTCAGGTCTCATGCCTGGGGCTCGCTCCGCAGGTCAACGAAGCCGGTTTCGACGTCGCCGCGGAAGGTGAGGGCTTCCTCGCCGATGCCGAGAGCATCGAGCAGGATACCGAGCGCCATGTCGACGTCCGCGTGGGCACGGCCGACCCAGACGAAGACATCAGGATGGGTGCTGCCTTCCAACCGGCTGAGTGCGAAGTCGATCTTCTGGATGCGGAACATCGCCGCATCCACCGCACCCAGGTCTTCCCAGCCCCGCTCGATGGTCAATCGCAGCCGAGCGGCCAGAACGTCCAGCGACGGCGACAGGCCGGCAGCGAGCCGGAAGGAGCTCGTCGCGTACTCCCACATGCTGGCCTGGAGGGCCGGGTTTCGCTTCCCTCCCTGGTACTCCGGCGCACGCTCCCAGTCCGACACGGGCCCTGAAACCTCAGCCTTCGCCATACGCCTCTCCCACCCACAGCTGAGCTGTGACGCCTCACTCTAGAAGCTCGTCCCCTCGCACCACTGATCGCCAACCCGGTGAACGTATGCGGTCACGGCACCAGGAGACGGTCCCGGGACGGGCGGCCTCGTCGCACAGACCGGGCCCGGCGGCCCGCGCTGTGGGCCGGGTGGCTGTCCAGCGCGCCCGCGTACGATGGAAATCTCGTCCGCCCGCGTGTGTCTGGTGCTGCGGGCGGTGAAGGGTTCGGCCATGGCCGCCCTGCCACGGATCACGCCCATGCTCGCGACACCGGGTCGGCTGCCGCTGCCCGGTGGCGACGACCGGTGGGCGGTGGAGACCAAGCAGGACGGCCAGCGGGCGGTCGTGTATCTGCCGGGGGACGGCACGGTCCAGGTGCGCTCCCGGTCCGGCGAGGTCATCACCTCTGCGTACCCGGAACTGCGAGATGTGGGTGGCGCGCTCGGGGGGACGCCGGCGGTCCTCGACGGCGAGATCGTCGCACTTGATGAACAGGGACGGGCGGATTTCGAGCGGCTGCAGTCCCGGATGGGGCTCACCAGGGCGCCGGTCCGGGCTGTCGAGCGGGCCGCAGAGCTGACCCCGGCGCACCTGGTCCTGTTCGACGTGATGTTCCTCGGCGGGCAGAGCCTGCTGGCACAGCCGTATGCGGAGCGACGGCAGGTACTGCGCTCGCTGGGACTTAACGGGCCGCGCTGGTCGGTGCCGGGCGCGGCGGTCGGACGCAGCGCGGAGGCGCTCGACCTGACCCGGGCCTCGGGGCTGGAAGGGATCGTGTGCAAGCTCCTGGCCTCGCGGTATGAGCCGGGGGTGCGCTCCCGGTCGTGGATCAAGATCAGGAACCTGCTCACCACCGACACGGTCATCGGAGGGTGGGTGCCGGGGCGGGGCCGTCTGACAGGCCTGCCCGGGGCGCTCCTGCTCGGGGAGCGGACGGAAGGCCGGCTGCGCTATATCGGCAGCGTCGGCACCGGGTGGAGCGAGCGTGAACGGGCAGCTCTGGCCGGTCTGTTGTCCGTCGCCGCGGTCGCCTCCTGCCCCTTCACCCCGGTGCCCCGGATCGCGGGCGCGCACTGGGTATTGCCGCGCCTGGTCGGCGAGGTCACCTACGCCTCCCGTACCCGGGCCGGCTACCTGCGTCATCCCTCCTGGCACCGGCTGCGCCCGGACCTGGCACCGGGGGACATGGCGTGAGCCGGGCTCCGTGTGCCGGTATCCGCTGGCCGCAGTGGCCCTCCGGGAAGGAGACGTCGCGGGTCCCGTCGTAGCGGCCGGGGCACACACCGCGGTGCGGGCCGTCGCGCCGTGGCCGGGATGCGACGCCGCCCGGGCGGCCCGCGAGTCCCGGGTGCTGCTGGAGGACGGCGGCGGCGGGGCGCGCGCCCGGTCCGTCCGTCGCCGGCGCGCACGCTCCGATCAGCCCGGATCCCCTGGTGGGCCGCCCGGGCCCGGTTCGTTAGGCTCCGACGATGCTGCGTTGAACACGGCGCGGACAGGCACGAGTTGAGGAGGACCAGGGTGGGCCGAAGACAGGCTGTGGCGGGGGTCTTGGCGGGGCTGGCGGCGGCGTTGCTCGCGGGGTGCGGTTCCGCGAACAGCGGGGCGCACAACGTTGGTGGTGTCCATGCGCCAGGTTCGGGGAGCACGGCTGGATCGTCCGCGGTGCCGGAGAAGAACGTGCTGACGTTCGCCTATCACCGGCACAGCGGCGACAACTACATCGACCAGACCCTGGAGATCAAGAACGCGGAACCCCACTCGGTTGTCCCGGACCTGGAGTTCACCGCGCTCGACCGCCACCACCACCCGCTGCCCGGAGTACGGGTCAGGACCGTCTATGGCAGCGACAGCGGCCGTCTGGTGGTTCCCTACGGGTGGAGCCTGGACATCCTGCGATTCTCCGGCCCCGGCGAGCACGAGGTGTACGACGTGCGGGTCACCGTGGCCCACCTCGCTGCCGCGAAGACCAGGGCCAACATTCATCCCCTGACGGCCGAGCCGCTGGACGCTGCCGGACACGTCGTCAGCAAGTTTTCGCGCTTCTCCTCCGTCCGGGTACAGAACCCTGACGCCTTTCCGGTCTCCGTGCGGGTCTCCTACCTCGTCTACGACCAGCCGGCTGCGGGTGACACCCAGCAAGCGATCTCCGACACCCCGGTCGGCGGACTGGTCCGCGTCCCCGCCCACGGCAGTGCGGTGGTCGAGGTCACCGGCGCCGCAGCCCGCGCAGTGGCCAGGTACTCCAACGGCCCGGCGGTGAGTGTCAAGGCGTACAACTCCCAGTGACCACTGCGGACGCCCCGGACGAGCTGACGCACGTGGCCGCCGCGTTCCAGCCCGCCGCCTTTTTCGTAGGTTGGTGGGCGCTCTCCGGCCGGTCCGCGACCTGATCGCCACCTACTCCAGCCGGACCTGTCCTCGCTCTACGACGTCCTGCAGAGCGCCGTATACACCGGCGCCGCCCGCCCGGACGCTCCCGGCTTCAGCCGCCGAGGGGCATTTCGGCGGCTGAAGCAACGCCCTGTTCCCAAGGGCCCCGGGCGGGCCGGACACCGGCGGGTTCGCTCCGGCACCACGGGCCGGAGCCGGACCGGGCCGTGCCGGATCAGGGGTCGCGGCACGGGCAGGGCGGGCATACTCCTGGGCATGAGAGTTGCGCCCAGCACCCGCCTGTACGCGGCGTTGGCGCTGCTGCTCCTGTGCGCGGGCGCTGCCGGGAGCTGGGCCGGGCGTCTGCTGGGTGGCGGGTGGGGCTCGGTCGGGGGGATCGCCGCGGGCATGGGCACAGTGCTCCTGTGCGTGCGGGTCACGATTTCCCTGTGCCGTCTGCGGACGAAGACCCTCCTGGAGCGCATCGTGGTGGGCGACGGGAAGACGGAAGCCACCGCGGATGCTGTCCTGCGGGCCATCACGCTGTACGAGGCCACGGTCTTCCCGCTGACTCCCGAGGGAGCGAGCCTCACGGAGCGCCAGGCCCGGCGTGCCATCGCCTACCAGCTCGCCGCCTATGACGACCTGCCGCTTTCGGTGCGGGTGACGGCCGCCGAGGCGCTGGAAGCCATCGACCATGGCCGGGATACGAAACGGACACAGGCCGCGGTCCGGACGCTGGCCCACGCGGTGCGCGAATGCCGGGCCGGTCACGTCAGCGTCCGCGACGAGCAGACATCCTGACCAGCCCGGACGGGCACGGCCGTCGGCCTTGGGCAGGGGCGCGGCGCGCGAGGCCGCGCCCGTCCGGAATGCGGGCCAGAGCGGGCCTCGGCCCGCGGCGGTCCCGGAGGGGAGGCGCGTGCGCCCGGGGGAGCCGTCCCGTCGTTGGTCATGTCCTTGCCCGGCCGTCGTCGCAGGGAACGCGTCGCCGCTGGGCGGGTGCTGCACAGGCCAGGTCGTTCCGGGAGGACCCTGCGGTGAGGGGCGTTTGGGTCCGGTGAGAACCGGGCGGTGCAAGCCGTGAGTTCAGTCAGCCGGCGGGGATGACGTAGGCGCGGGCGAAGTGGGTGGCGATCAGAGCTTCGTGGAGGTGTCCGGCGATGGCACGGTCACCTTCGACGCCCATCACGACGTGAAGATGGACAAGACCGCTGCGGATCTCGCCGCCGCCGGTCATCTCGCCGGGTAGGTCGTACTTGGTGATGGTGTCCGTGAGTGCGTCGCCTTTGGGCATGGTCGAGACGGTGAAGGAGTCGACGCCTCCGATCAGGGAGACGATCGCCGCGTCGGTGATGCCGGCCTCGGCGGCCTGGCGGTTCAGCTCGGCGACGAGGTCACCCTCGGGGACTTCAAAGACGATCATCACGCGGGACTCCGTCCGATCATGGGGCTCAGCTCCCGCAGCATGACCGAGGCACACCAGCGGGCGCCAGAGTCACGGGGGTTGAGAGCCTCTCCGACGAAACGGGTGGCGAGGAAGTCCGCGCGGTGCGCGTAGGCGGTGGGCTGGGAGGCGATCTGGCCCGCGGTGGTCCAGTCGACGGCGCAGACGCGGGAAGTGACGGCCGTCAGGTAGAGGTGACGGACCTCCTCGTCGTGGGCCAGAGTGCGGGCGACATGGTCGGCCTGGCCCTGGCCGGGGATCTTGGCGAGGATGCCCGCGGCGTTGACCCGCAGGATCGGTACGTCGCCGTCCGCCATCCACCGGCGCAGGTGCGTGGTGGACGCCTTGTCCGCCAGCGACGCGGTGACGATGTCCGCGCCGTGCGTCGTCTGCACGCGGGCGAGGGGTCCCGGGTCGCGTCCGGCGATGCTGGCCGCCATCTCGGCAGCGAGTGGGCCGTGTGTGACGGCCAGGGCGGACAGTCCCAGAAAGGCTCGTCGGTTCACACGGTCGAGCGTAGCCTCCGCTGCCAGCAGCCCGGCAGGGACGTCCAGCACACCCGACAGGTGCCCGATCCAGTGCCTTCCGGGGATGACCTTCCCGCTCTCCCACCGTTTGACGGCGTCCCGGCCCGGAGCACCGGTGGGGTCACCTGCGGCGATGGCTAATCGCTCGGCGAGCTGGGCCTGTGTCCACCGTTCGAGGGTGCGCAGATCGCGGATCAACTGTCCGATCGGCATGGGCACATGATGCCCCTCAAGATGCCCCTCCGCGGCGGGTGCGGCACAGTTCACCCTTGCGTGAGCCCGACCGATGGAGGCCGCGTCATGCACACCGGGCACCGGCCCGTCTCCCACCGCCACCTGCCCGACTGGCTGCACGAAGGCTCCGTCGCGGTCGACGGCCAGGGCCGGCGGGGCATCGTGCAGTTCATCGGCGAGTGGGAAGACCCCGTCACCCGGAGCGTCACCGTCTGCGCGGTCTTCCTGCGCCCCGAGGGCGGCGGTACGGAATGGATCGTCGCCGACCACGACGCCCTCAACCCGGGGTGAATACCCGTGACTTCCCGCTTTGGCCTCGTCACGTTGCTGAGACCGTCCGCGACCGCCCGCCGACCGTGGCGTCCACGAAGGCGGTGCCCGCCGTGAGCACCACGCTGTACCCGGCGTTCGGGCGGGACCTTGGGCAGACTCCTACAGCGCGGCTGCTGCGGTGATGCACCAGGGCCCGGACGCAGGAGCCGACGAACCAGATGTGCGCCCTTCCCGACTGGTGCGGCCGGCCCACCCCACTGTGGAACACAACCGGAGGGAACACACGTGACGATCGCACCCGAAGCCCCGACAACGACAACCCCCCTCATTCCTCGGGTTCTTCAGCTGGAGATCACCCGCCGCTGCCAACTCTCCTGCTCTTCGCACTGCTACGCCGCAGCGGGCCCGGCACAGGGGCACGGTGTCATGACCGTCGATGACTGGCGCCGGGCCATCAGCGAGGCCGCCGCGCTCGGCGTCAGGTCGGTTCAGCTCATCGGCGGGGAGCCCACGCTCCACCCCGGCTTCGCCGAACTCGTGGAACACGCCCTCGCGGAAGGGCTCAGGGCCGAGGTGTACTCGAATCTGTACCGCGTGCGCCCCGACCACTGGAGCCTCTTCACCCGGCCCGGCATCAGCCTCGCGACCTCCTACTATGCCGACACCGACGAGGGACACGACCAGGTCACCGGCCGCAGGGGCTCCCACGCCGCGACCCGCAAGAACATCGTCGAGGCGCACCGGCGCGGCATTCCCGTGCGGGTGGGAATCGTCGACGTCCTCGACGGACAGCGCGTCGGCCAGGCCCGCGCGGACCTGGCGGCGCTCGGCATCACGAACGTGCACACCGACCCAGTGCGAGAAGTCGGCAATGCCCTCACCGGCGGTGGCTTGCCGTCCACGTCCGCACTGTGCGGCCGGTGCGCCAACGGCATCGCCGCGATCCTTTCGGACGGTAGCGTGGCCCCCTGCGTGCTGGGCCGGTTCCTGCCGGCTGGGCAGGTCCAAGGCACGGCGCTGGAGCGGGTGTTCACCTCGGCGCGGTGGCGGCAGGCCGCCGCGAGCATCCCGGCCGGCCGCCACGACCCGTGCACCCCCGACTGCGGCCCCAACGACGACAGCAAGGGCGGCGGCGGAACCTGTGGCCCCGCCGACGACGGGGTCATCCCGAGCACCGCAGGCTGAAAGGACACCCCCGATGGACTGGGAGTCAGCAGCGCGAGGGCTCGCCGCCGAGACCGTGATCCGGCGCGAGTCACGCTGGTACCAGGCGCTGGCCACCACACCGAGACACCTTTTCGTGCCCCGCTGGTGGACCAGGACCACCAGCACCGACGGCGAAGACCTGTGGGAGCTGCGCGGCGGCGGCGACACCGACACATGGCTGCGGGACACCTACGCCGACACCACGCTCGTCACCCGTGTCGGCACCCACCACGCCGACCACGCCCAGAGGGGCCAGACTCTCCCCCGGGGACGGGACCGGCGTTCCACCTCGTCCTCCACGCTGCCCGCACTGCTTGTGATGATGTACCGGGCGGCATTCGTCACCGACGCCTCCCGCCTCCTGGTGACCACCGGCAGCGGCTACGGCACCGCGCTGGCCTGTGTCCGTCTCGGCGCAGAGCGGGTGACGAGTGTGGACGTCGACCCGTACCTGGTGAAGGCGGCGCGGGAACGGCTGGCAGCCGCCGGCCACCACCCCCGGGTCGAGGTCTGCGACCTGACCGGGCCCCTGCCCGAAGGTGCCTACGACCGGATCGTCTCCACCGTCTCCGTGCCCACCGTGCCCGCCTCCTGGCTGACGGCGCTCGCCCCCGGCGGGCGGCTGGTCACCGCCCTCGCCGACACCGGGCTGGTCGTCGTCGCCGACAAGACCCCCGAGGGCGGCGCCGTCGGGCACGTCGCACCGGAGGCGGCCGGGTTCATGAACGCGCGCCACGGCGAGGACTACGACGACACCTTCCCCGAGAACCCGCCGGTGTGGCAGAGCGCCCAGCACGCCGAGGGCGAGAGCATCACCACCGGCCTCTATCCGCTGATGTACGTGCCGGACACCTGGGACGTACGCTCCACCCTCGCAGTCCTCGTCCCCGGCATCGACCACCGCCGGCACACGGCGGACGACGGCATCCGCACCGTCTACATGCTCCACGCGGACGGGTCGTGGGCCCGCGCCACGGCTGCGGGGCGTCGGGACCTCCCGACCGTGCACCAGGGCGGACCTCGGCGGCTGTGGGACGAACTGGACCGCATCCGCACCTGGCTCGTCATAGACGGCGACCTCCCTGTACGGGGCGCCACGGTGACCATCACCCCCGACGGGGCGGCCACGCTCTCGCGTAGGGGGTGGTCGGCCACCATCGCCTGAGCCGTACCCAGCACGGCGCCTCCTCTGCTCCGGGGGCACCTAGTGCTGGGTTCCTCAAACGGTGTACACATATCGGCGCCGTAGTCGGCGGGTTGGCGGTGCGGGTCTGCCCCAGACCCAGGGTTTGGCACGGGAGTTGAGCTGGCTGGTCGCAAGGGTGGTGGCGTATTCGATGTCGTCGCGGTTGGCGAATGAGCGGCCGGCGAGGGCGGCTTTGCGGAAGATGCGCCACCAGCCTTCCTGCAGGTTGAGCCAGCACGCGCCGACGGGAATGAAGGCGTGGTGGATGCGGGGATGGTCCTCGAGCCAGGTCCGGGTGGACAGGCTGTTGTGACTGGACAGGTTGTCGGTGACGATCCAGACCTCGCCGGTCGGGTTGGCGTCTTCGATCTGTTGCAGGAACTGCTGGTAGAAGACGCTGTTGCGGGAGGAAGCGGCCATGGTGATCTGCTGGCCGTCGCGGACGCGTAAGGCCCCGTAGACCCAGGTTTTCTCGGGTCCGCGGCTGTAGTCGAGTTCCGCTTTGATCCGGTGTCCGTCGGGTGACCAGGCGGGTGCGGGCGGGAAGGTCCGCGGGATCACTGGCCCCAGCTCGTCGGCGCAGATCACCGTCGCGTCGTCGGGCGGGTGGGTGTAGAGGCCGATGATCCGTGTCCTTTTGGGACGAAGTCCGGGTCCTTTGAACGCGTCCAGGACCGGGTACGGCGCCAGCGCACGCCCTCGGCGAGCAGGATGCGGCGGACCTGCGAGCGGCCCACCTCGATCCCTTCGGCCCGTGCCGCCGCGGCCAGGGAATCCAGGGTCCACTCGGGTGGCCCGGACTCGTCAAAGGCCCACAGCTCCCCGACCGGCTCCCACCTCAGCCGCCCCGGCGGGACGGTCTTGACCAGGGCGATGATCTTGGAGCGTTCCTCCTCGGTGATCCGCCGCTTGCGGCCCTGCCCGCCCAGATCATCCAGCCCCCGCAGGCCCGAGCGGTTGAAGCGGTGCAGCCAGCACCGGACCGTTTTGGGGCTGCAGTCCAGTGCCCCGGCGATCGCCGGCACCCGTAGCCCCGACCAGCTCAGCTCGATCATCCGGGCCCGCATCACGGCATCGCGCGGAGCCTTCCGCGCCCGCGATAACCGGCGAACGACGGCCCGTTCGTCCTCGTCAAGCCCCGGTCGTGCCCGTAAAACCATCGTCCAGCACCCGCCCCCGAGCACCGTCAACTACCCCGCCACCAGGACTTATACCCAGCCAAAGAGGAACCCAGCACTAGTAGGACTCCGTTAGGTCTTTCTGTTTGCGCTGATCAAGAGCATGTTAAGTATGTGGACTTACATGAAGTGAGGCGTGTTCGAGCGACGTTGGCGTTGTTCGTGGCCGATGTGTTCGCTTCGGTGCCGCGGAAGGATCAGCGGGCCAAGGGCGACTGCTACCTGCGGGGACTCATGCTGGACGGCCGCCGCAAATCGATCCAGGCGATGGCTGCGCGGCTGCCGGACGGCAACGAGCAGAACCTGCAGCAGTTCGTGAATCAGTCGACCTGGGATCCGGTGCCTGTTCAGCGGCGGGTCAACGAACGGCTGCTGCCGCTGGTCGACCCGGTGGCCTGGGTGATCGACGATGTGTCGATGCCCAAGGACGGCCGGATGTCGGTCGGTGTGGCTCCGCAGTACTGCGGAGCCCTGGGCAAACGCGCGAACTGCCAGGTCGCGGTCAGCGTCCACGCTGCCAGTAACACTGCCTCGTGCCCTTTGCAGTGGAGGCTGTTCCTGCCCGAGGATTGGGCTGCGGACAGCCACCGCCGCACAAGGACCCTGATTCCGCCCGAGGTCACGCACCGGGAGAAGTGGCGTCTGGCCCTGGACATGCTCGACAGTCTCGCGGACTGGGGGATGACCCCGCCGGCGGTGGTGGCCGATGCCGCCTACGGCACCAACGCACACCTGCGGGCCGCCCTGTCGGAGCGAGGACTCACCTATGTCCTGTCCATCCGGTCGGATGTGAGCGCCCACCCGTTCGACGCGGAACCCGTGGCCCCGGACCGCAAAGGAGATGTCGGCTGCTGGCCCCAGCCGCGCTACCGCCAGAAGGCCCCGTCAGTTGCAGCCCTTGCCACGGGCCTGGGGCAAGAGGCATTCGTCCCGGTCACCTGGCGCCAGGGAGCGAAAGGGGAATTGCGTTCCCGCTTCGCGGCCGTGCGCGTACGTCCGGCCGGCAAGGCGGTCGAACGCCCGATCAAAGCAGCGGCCTCGGCCGAGCAGGGCTGGTGGGACGGGGTTTTGCCCGACTGCTGGCTGCTGGCCGAATGGCCCGTCGGCGCCGAAGCACCGAGCGAATACTGGCTCTCCAACCTCCCGCCCGACACTCCGATCGCCGATCTGGTCCGCCTGGCCAAGGTCCGCTGGCGCATCGAGCACGACTACCGAGAGCTCAAACACGGCCTGGGCCTGGACCACTTCGAAGGCCGTTCCTGGCCGGGCTGGCATCACCACGTCACCCTCGTGACGGCTGCACAGGCATTCCTCACCGAGCGGCGCCTCGCCCCAAAAGCACCGGAACCAGCTTCACCCTCTACCAGATCCTCGACGCTCTCCAAGACACCCTGAGGTGCTGGACCGGGACCTGCACCACCTGCCACCAACCCCTGCCCAGCGGTTCATACTCAAAGCCAAGATCCAGGCAGACCTAACGGAGTCCTACTAGTGCTGTGACCGGAATGGTTCACCGGCTTGGCGGTACTGTCCGCGCATGAAGCAGCTCCCCAGCACTTTGGAAGCCCTTGTTGTGCGCACTGACTTCTCGGCGGACGGTGCCTGGGATGCTCTGCGGGCGGCGTTGTATTCGCCCAGCAAGGACGGCTTCTTGGCCAACGTCGCGCTCGTCGATGACCGGAGGTACGAGGGCGTGACGCCTGAGCAGGCCATTGACCTGATCCATCCCGCGTACCGGCATCCCCTGCTTGTCCTGGCGGACTCCGCGGCTGTCACCTCGGCCGACCTGCCGCTCCTCGTGGTGGACCTGCGGGGTGGTCGCGGGCGTTGTGTCCGCGTGGTGGCAGCCGAGCTGTGGAGCATCGAGAACAACCTCTCGGGCGCGAACATGGACTTCGGGGAGTTCGTCGGTGCCGTCGACGACGACGGTGTCTTCCGGGGCTTCTGAGCCACTGTCAGGCTGCGGCGGCGAGGGGGCGTCCGCCCCAGCGGATGCCCTTCTCACCGCGGATGCGGGCGCGTTCCCTGCGCTGGGCCGCGAGTACGTCGGGGTGGCGGGCGTTGGCGTTGCGCCAGCGCAGATAGGCATGCAGGGCCTGGGTCTGCGCGGGGTGGCTGCGGTGGTGGGAGTTGGCCAGGGTGAACTGCCGCAGTGGGCCGAAGTGCGCCTCGATCGGGTTGGCCCAGGAGGCGTAGGTCGGGGTGAAGCACAGTTCGACCTTGTTCTTCTTCGCCCAGTGGCGGATGTCCACGCTGGTGTGTGCGGAGAGGTTGTCCAGGATGATGTAGATCGGGGCGCCGTCGGGCCGGGCGGCGCGGATCGACTTCAACGCGGCCAGTGTGTTGACGGTGCCTTTGCGGCGGCGGTTGACGCCCCAGAGTGTGTCGTCGCCGACGGAGTAGCAGCCGTGGAAGTAGGTGACGCCGTGCGTACGACGGTAGGTCGCCGGGAGCCGGTTGGGCTTGCCCTGTTTCGCCCAGCAGGAGCCTGCGGTGGGCCGGATTCCCAGGGGCCCGAACTCGTCGAAGGCGAAGACCCGGTCCGGGAAGCGGTCCAGTACCTGCTCGATCCGGTCGAGCTTGGCGTCGCGTTCGGGGTCGGGCGATTCCTTCCAGGTCTTGGTGCGCTGGAAAGTGATGCCGCGGCGCAGGAGCAGACACCGTAAGGCTTCCCGGCCAATCCGGATGACGCGTCCGTGTATACGGCGCAGGTAGGCGGCAAGTTTGCGGATCGACCAGCGGGTGAAGGGCTGGCCGAGCTTGGTCGGGCGGGTGGTGGCCGTCTGGACGACGAAGTCCTCGTCGTCAGTGCTGAGTTGGCGGGGACGGCCTCCCGCCCATCGAGGGTCCAGGCAGGCCAGGCCGATCTCGTTGAAGCGGTGGATCACATCGCGGACGGTGTCCTCGTCGGCCTGGACGAGCTGGGCGATCACCGGGACGCGGTTTCCGCCGGCCGAGGCCAGCAGCATCATCGCCCGTCGATAGCGCACCGAGCTGGTACTGCCCCGGCGCACGATCTGCTGCAGTTTCTGCCCCTCCTGATCGGTCAGTCGGCGCACCCGCACAAGCTCGGCCACCACACCTCCAACGGTCGGAGCGGACGTCACCACCCATACAACCGCTCCGAAAGCCCACCCGGCGAACCAATGCGGTCACAGCACTAGCCGCGTCCGACGCACGCTCATCAGATCCACGCGGAACCGGAGCGCTCGGCAGCACGGTGCCGGATGGGGGCCGTCTCCAGCCTGCGGAACCGGTACAACGGGCCCGCACCGCACGCCGGTTGACCGGCACCCACTGATTCCTGCTGATGCTGGTGAAAGGGGCGGCTCGCCCGGTCAACCGCCCCGGCCATCGAGGGCGGGCCCGGGGCTGCGATTCCGTCCTGCGCTACCGGAAGGACACCGGCCGCCCCGTTTCTCCCATCATACGGGACGAGGGCTCTCACCTGCACCAACGCCCTGATGCTGCCGCTCACACTCCCGGTGACGACAGGACCGTCGTGTCCGACGGCTCCTCGTCCGGACCAGAACGGAGCGTCTGCCTTGATCCACCCGATCCACCACACCCCGGAAGCCGTCCATGCAGGGATACAGGAGCGGCTGCGTAAAGCCGAGGAGCAGCGCTGGGTCGGGGCAGCGGTCGCGGAGCACCGCCGTGCCACGCGCGCGGCACGGCCGGGACGTCTGGCCGCGCGGTCGGGACTCTGCGCCGGGCGGCGGCTGCGAGCTCGCCTCCGTGACAGCACTCAGGCGTGATGCTGGCGACGACGTACGCCCGGTGTCCGCCGGTTGCCCCGGCCGTCAGGCCACAACGGCCGCGCCGTTGCGTCGGCGGGGGCATGTGCCGGTCCAGTCCTGGAGCCGGCGGGGGTGACGCTGTTCGGCAGCAGGGCAGCGGTCATCTCTCCCGGATTCTCTGCCGCCACCACGCTGCCGCATGCCACGAACTGACTGATGCGGCCCGGGGGTCAGGCAGGGTTCGACGGAGGAACTCCTCATCCAGCGGGGCAACGATCCTGCCGAGCCCCGCCCGGGCTGCGGGCGGCAGCCGGCGAAGCGCCTCTTCAAGGATGTCCCGAGCGTCCGTCGGGTCGCAGCAAGGGCACTCGTCCCACGGCAGATAGAGGTATCTGCCGGATTGGCGGAGGAAGCGCTCGTACTGGTGCAGGGCCTTGGCGACCGCACCACGCCCGAGATGCTGGGCTTCGATCCGGTGGATGGTCGACAGCGTTCGGCGGGAAATGCCGGGAATCTGGCGGATCGGACGAGTGTCGCTGCGGGCTGGCCACCGCTGAGAGCGGATGGCGCCGGGCGGCCTACGCGCCATCGGCCTTTCGGGTCTGCGTCATGGTGCCCATCGTGCCAGGCCCCAGGGACGTCGTCGGCGGGTAGGCCGGCAGGCGCTCATAAAATGGGAGGCCCTACTCGATCTCGTCCATGCCGGCGAAGAGCTCGTCCCACAGATGCGTCTCGTCTGACTCCATCTTGAGCGCGTAGTACCGGCGGTGCTCCTCGCCCTGCTGCGTGTAGAGCTCGGAGTCCATCAGGGCGTCGACAAAGCCGACGGTCAGTACCCGGGCCGCATCCGGGTCCTTCGCTCGCAGCCGGGCCAGGTTCCTGTCCGCGTGCCGGGCCTGAGCGCCCTCCAAGAGCAACTCTTCAGCCCTGGCGACTATGCCTTCGGGTTCTGTCATGGGGCCGTCTCCACCCAGATGCCGGTCTTGCCAGGGCCGCGGAGGGCTCTGTCGCTGTCGCGCGAAGCGGGGTTCGCGGAGTTCCACGCGCAGTTTCGCACAAGCCCCCGTGCCGCACCGTCCGTCAGCAGCCGGCCCGCACCCACCACCGGCGCGTGCCCGCGTCACGTACGCGGCGAGTTCGGCGCGCAGGTCCCCCGCCGCACCGGCCGCGGTCGCCTCCTGCCCCTTCACCCCGGTGCCCCGGATCGAGGGCGCGCACTGGGTACTGCCGCGTCTGGTCGGCGAGGTCACATACGCCTCCCGTGCCCGGGCCGGCTACCTGCGGCATCCCTCCTGGCACCGGCTGCGCCCGGACCTGGCGCCGGGGGACATGGCGTGAGCCGGGCACGGTGTGCCGGGTATCCGCTGGCCGCAGTGGCCCTCTGGGAAGGAGACGTCGCGGGTCCCGAGTCTGTTCTTCAGGCGCCTGCTGGAACGGGGAGGGGGCCCCACTCTGCGGAGTTGGAGCAGACCGTGCCGGATACCCGAGCGGGCCGTCGAGCTCCAGGCGGGTTGGCCGGAGACACGGCGAGGGGCCGACGGTAACCGCCGGCCTCTCGCACGTCGTGTCGGCAGGTGAAGCGGGCCGACGGTCGCGGGAGCCCTCGCGGCAACGCGGCCGCCCACGACGATGTCCCGAGGTCGTGGGGGAGCCCACAAACGGAACGGGATCCTCAGCGCTTGGCGCGGTGAGGCGTCAACCAGAATCGGCAGTACGCGCAGGAGTGCACAACCACGATTGAGACGGAATCGGCGCAAAGTCCAGAGAGCCCCCGCGCCGACCTGCGGCTTCGGCGCGTGTGAAGGCCTGGATGCGTGATGTCCAGTGTGAGACGGGGACGGGTCTATACGCGGCGTGGTCCGGGAGTTGGTCATGAGCAGTCTGTGCGGTGCGCCAGCATCGTTGGAATGTCACTCGCATGGGCGACGGCAACCGCCCGCGCAGTGACGCCAGTTGGGGAGCCCGAACAGACACCGAAGGGGAGAACACCATGTCTCACACTGCCCGCGCTACCTGCGTGGTGACCGGCGACCGGCCGCTGAACGCTCCGGAGGCGACCGTCGTCGTGGTCGTCCTGGTCCTGGCCGTGCTGCTGGCCCTCGCGGGGATGCCGGCCCTGTCCGTCCTGGTCCTGCTCGCCGAGACGACGGACTCGGGCCTGCGCCTGGTCCGCCGGGCGCGTTCCGCCAAGCGGGTCGAAGCGGCGAGCTGACGGTGGGGCGGCGGGAGAACCCGATCGCCTCGTGCGAGCGGGAGTTGGAGAAGCTGGCTCTCTATCTGCGGGACCACCGCGAGCGGGCCGGGCTGAACTACAGGGAACTCGCCGTACGGTCCGGATGCAGCGCCTCGACGCTGATCCGGGCCGTGGCCGGCGAGCAGATGCCGAAGCTGAAGACGGTCCGGGCCTACGCCCTGGCCTGCGACGCCGACCCCGATGAGGCCGAGCGGCTGTGGAAGCGTGCCCGCTACCGGGCCGCCCGCGGCTGCCAGGAGCCCGTTCCGCACCCGCGGTACGTGCGCAACTTCGCGGAACTGCACGTAGCGCTGGCCGACCTCTATCAGAAGGACGGCGCCCGGCCGTACCGCGAGCTGGAGGCCGCCAGCGCCGGTGTGCTGGCCCACGCCACCGTCGGGCGCTTCCTCCGCCAGGAGGGCGGCCGTCCCACCCGCCAGTTCGTCCGGGCGTTCGCCATCGCCTGCGGGGCGAAGGGGCTGGTGCTGCGCGAGTGGGAACAGGCGTGGGACCGGGCGGAGGAGCGGCGGCTCGGGCCCGCGGTCGTCGCCCGGCGCCAGGCCTCGGGAGTCGTTCTTCCGGACGGCCGCCCGGTGTACCTCCACTCGGATCCCGAGCGCACCCCCGACGGGCAGGAGCTCCGGCGTTTCACCCTTCCCGACGGAACTACCGTCCTCTCGGCGAGGTCCAAGCCCTGTCCCGTCTGCACGTCCACCACCATGCAGCCCTTCACACAGGTTTCCCGGCAGCTGATGCAGCGGTTCGCGGTGGCAGAACTCTTGCCGACCCCTGAAGGACCCGGGCCAGATCCCGCGACAGCAAGAAGGGCGCCTTCACGTCTGGTGATCAAGGCCCGGGCGGCGCTCGGGCACGGCCCGGACAGTGATCCGACCGGCACGCGGCGCCCCTGACGAAACCACAGTTCACATCAAGGAGGGGAGCTCGAAATTTTCGATGGTCCCAGGGGCCCAGACACCGGCCGAGCACCACTTTTGGGGACCCCCTGCAAATCGCCCCGCGTCACCGAGTCTCTTTTCTCCGTCGCAGGTGGAGCCGCTAATTGACATGGGCTCAGCGGCTTTTGGACTTCCGCAGGTTGTGCTCCTCGGTGCCCTCGTGTGTCGGCCCCACCTCTATGCTTGGGGACGTTCCTCTGTGGCGCCTGCCTTGTACTTCACCGCCTGGTGAAGGCCCGGCAGATCAGCCGGGCTGTCTCGGACGCCACGGAGGCCCACATGGAAGGCAAGACACCCGCCGACGGCGGTGACGAGGAGGAAGCAGCCGAGAAGCGCCGGAGACGGCGCCGACTCACCCGGCAGCTTCTGATCGACTGGTCACCGGTGCTCGCGGGCCTCGCCAACCTCGTGGTGCAGCACTTCTCCTGACGGAGAACGTGGGAGCGGGTCGTAGCGCCGGGCAGCAGTAAGCCCGGCCGATGTCTGGACGACCGGGCTCACTGGCTGTGTCGCGGATGGAGGGCCCTGGACCTGGGGTGGAGCCCAGGAAAGGGGTCCTCTGCGTCAAGTTTTCCGCGTTGTTCCGCGTCTCGATCGTACGGGAAATAGCCTCCCGGTCTACAACCTGGGCTACAGACTCCGCTGCTGTGAAGTCGTCGTTCTACCTCAGGGACCCCTGTGGCCCCCTGCTCGACAGCACCTACGGGAAGCCGCTGCGAGCCGCGCAGGGCGCCAGTGGACCAGGGCAAACCGTGCCGCGAACGGACGGGCGGCGAGAAGCCACAGCACCTCCGTCTTCGACCCGTCGCGCTCCCGGGCCCGTCAGCGCCGTATCGCCCGCGCTCCCGCCCTGCCGCGCCGGCTTGGGCCCGGTGGTCGGACTTGTCCGATTCCTGCCCGGCCACCGCCCACCACGCTCTACGGTGCACCGGTGAGCGACGAGATGCCGCCGGCCGGACTGCCCGTGGTCGACGAGACCCTGGCCGACGCCCTGACCGCTCAGGGGGAGGCGGGCGTACGGGCGTTGGGGCTGCTGCGGGACGCGCACCGGGTGCTCACCGTGGCGGGGTTCCTCCAGCCGGAGGAGGTGGCCGCGGCGTGTGTGCGGTCCGCGGCGGACGCGCTGCTGGGCCTGTCCGGCTCGCCGGGCACGGTGAGCCTGATGCTCCCGGCGAAGGACCTGTTGGCCGCAGTGGACGCCGTCCCGTCACCGGCCGCCGCCGAGGCCGCCCGGGCCGCCGCTCCCGGCGTCACCGACTCCCCGGCCAGCCCGTCTCCGACGGAGCGCGCGGCGTGGGAACGGGTGACGGCGGCGGCCGACGTGCTGCGCGATGAACTCAACCAGCCGGGCCACCAGGTACGGGCCGCGAGAATCGTCGAGCGGCTGATGGGCGTCACACTCGGCGCGGCGCAAGAGACGGCGCTGGACGTGTGGAGAACCCTCTACGGGGTGGCCTCGGGCATCCTGCACGGCCGCGCCGCCGCCCCCGGCAAGGCCGCCTCGCTGTACACCGAACTCCTCAGCGCGGCCCGCAACTTGCTGGTGCCGCTCCCCGCCCGTGCCGCGCGGGTTCTTGAGCTGACCGCGCTCACGGGCCCGGGTGAGCAGGAGGCGCGAGAGCTGGCCGGCTGGGCGGACCCGCGCGCCACCGGGTACTTCTTCCGCTCCGGCCCTGCCCCGGCCTGGCTTCACGTCCTTGACGAGCACGCACCGCACCTGCTCCTGCCCGACAAGGCGACCGGCCGGTGGCCGGCTGTCCGGTTCTTCGAGCACCTGGCCGCCGCAGCCCCGGACACCGCCCGCCCGTGGCTGGCCGCCCACGCCGAACAACTCGCCGCCGCCGGCCCGGACGCCCTGTACGTACTGCTCCTGGCTCCGGTCGGAGCCCTCGCTCCCGCCGGTGTCCGCCTGCTGCTCCCCGTCGTCATCGGACCGGCCCGGGCCGGGATGCCGATCGAGCCGGCGGGCTGGCCGCGCGGGCTGACTGCCCGCTGGGCGTGCACTCTCCCGATGCCGCAGCGGGACGGGGACTGGCTGGCCGTCGTCGAGGAGCTGCTCAAAGACGTGGTGGACGCAGGCTTCCCGGCCCTGGAAGCGATGCTGGAGCGCCCGCATGCCACCGAGGAATGGGCTGCCCTCCTGCCCGAGGGCGACGTGGTGGCCCTGCTGCGGGAGCTGGTGGCGACCGTCCACAGCCCGGACGGCGTGACGGTCCGCTGGGACCGCCGGGCCCGGAACGCGCTGGCAGCGCTGCTGTGCCGCAACGTCTCGGCGACCTCCAAGAGCACCTGGCAGGAGGGCTTTGTCGACGGCGTCGACCTGGACGAGGTCCGCCTCCGGGACGACGAGGTCCCCTTCCTGGCCAGTGTCCTCGGCCCGTTCCTGGGCCCGCTCCTGGCCCGGGCGGTCCTCGACCTCGCCGTAGCGGACGCCGCGGCCGGTGTCCCCTTTGTCGAGCGGATGCGGGGATGGCCGCGGATCGACGCCGCGGCCCCGCGCTTGCACGACCGGATGCTCGCCGCACACCTGGCCGCACACCCACCGGCCGCGGGCACCGACTCCGCGGGCGCGGGGGAGTGGTGGGACCGGGCGGTCGAGGTCACCGTGCGGCTGCTGGCCGGCCGCCCGAACCCGGAAGGCTCCCGGCTGGCCGCCCTGGTGCTGGACACCTGCCCGCCCGAGCGGGCCGCCGACCTGAACCAGCGGGCACGCGCGGCACTCGGTCCGGCCCCTTCCCCCGACGAGATCGACCAGGCCCTGCCCGCCGCCCCCGCTGCCACCCAGGCCAGCGGCCGGACCGAGCTGCCCGCCTCCTGGCTGCGGGTATGGCACTGGTCACCGGTCCTGCCCGTACCGCTGCTCACCGACTTCGCCCCGCTGCTCGCCGCGCTGCACCGGCTGAAGCCGGCCGGACCGCCCGACCCGCGTTCCGCCGCGCGCCCGCGCTCGCGCCATGACACCGTCGTCGCCCTCCAGGACCTGCTGGATCTGGCCGCCGCGGCCGGCCCGCTCGAGGCCGCCGCCGCCCTCGCCGCCGCCGAAGACGCGGGCGCCGACGGCTACGCCCTCGTGCTGCAGCGCCTCGTGGGAGCCGACCGGGCCGCCTGGACCGCCGACGTCCCCCAGGTCCTCGCCGTCCTGGCCCGGCCGGAGCTCGGCGCGTTCTACCTCGCCGCCGTCGCGACCGTCGCGCGCGCCCCTGACGCCTTCCCCGCCGGCCCGGCCGAGGCCGTCCTCGCCGCTCTCGCACTGAGCCGCGCCCTGCCCGCCCCCGCCAGCCCCCATGTCCCCGACGCGGCGGAGTTCGCCGGCCGGGCGTGGTCCGGTCTGCTGAGCGTCGTGTGGCACACCGGCGCCGACCTCGACGGTTACCTGCCGGCCGTCCTGGACAACCTGCGCGGCCTCGCCGAGCCCCTCACCCGCCCCGCCCCGCCACCGCCCGCAAGCACCTCGGACACGCCCGCCCCCAGCGTCGGCGACAGCGACGGTGCGGGTGCGGGTGCGGGTGCGGGTGCGGGCGGAGAAGAAGAGCTGCCCGAGGGACTGCTGGGCTCACACCCGGCAGTGCGCGCGCTGGACTGCCTGCTCGACTACGCCGCAAGCCGGGCCCCTGCGGACGGTGAGATGCCCGCCGACATCCTTCGCCTTCTCTCCGACGTCCTGGCCGCCCGCCCGGGCGACGAGGCGGTCGCTGCTGTGATCGGCGCGCACCTGCCGGTCCTGCACCGCCGTGCCACCGCCTTCACCGCCGCCCACCCCGAGCTGTACGCCCTCGACCCCCACCGGCCCTCCCCGGCCTCCGTATGGCTGGCCCGGGGAAGAACTGATCCGCTGCTGCTCGCCGCCCTGCACCGCGACCAGCTCCTGGCCGCGGTGCGCGAGAACCGGTACCGCGCGGCCACACGCGTCGCGTTCGCGCTCCTGCTGGACGGCCAGCACGACCTGCTCGGCGACCCGGTCGACGCCTGGCGCGAGGTGGCCGGGCCGGACGGCGCCGGAGCCTCCCATCTCCTCATGCCGCTCGCCCTTTCCGCGCGCGGGCGCCCGCGGTCCGGCGAGGCCGCGGGAGCCCCGGCCGCCCGCGCCCCCGAAGACGTCGCACGCACGTGGTGGACGGCGGCGCTGGAGGCCGACCTGCCGTCCGGTGCGCTCGCCGATGCCGGCTACTTCGTCAGCTCCGCCCTCACGGACGAGGTATGGCTGCCCCTGGCCCGGCGCAGCGCCGAGCACACCCCCGCCCAGACCTGCGCCGACAAGGTCGCCAAAATCGCCGCCGACCACCCGCGCAGCCCTGATGCCCTGCTCCTGACCGCGCACCTGCTGACCCACCCCGCCCCCGACCCCGAGTACGATGCCGACGTCCGCCGGCACGCACGGGCCCTGCTCCAGGCCGCCGAAGCGCTGCCGGAGGCCGAACGGCCCACCCAGACCGAACAACTACGCCGGTCCCTGGTCGAAGCCGGCGAGGTGGACCTCGCCCCGACACCGGCCACGCCCGCTGACCGGCCGGGGCCCGGGCGGCGCCGCGGTGCCGCCCGTCAGGAATGAGGGATGACCGGTGACCTCCCCGCCCGAACCGGCGCGGCATTCCCACGGCCCGGACGATCTCGGGGCGTTGGCTCGCTGATGGTGTGAGTGCTGGTGGGTGGTCTCGGTCCCCGTCGTCGGGAATGTGTTGTGTCCGGGTCTGCTGTCATGTGATGGCGTTGAGACAGACCTGCCCGATGCGCTCGGCGCATCTCGCGTCCGTCATGAGTTCCGGCCGGGAGGCGCGCACAGCCTGGTCGTCTTCGGCACGGCGGTGGAGCTCGGCGGCAAGGTCGTGGTTCAACGTGAGCCGGCTCTCCTCGTCGACGCCGGAGCGGAGGTGATGAAGCGGCGGCCAGCCGGGCCGTACTCAGCTGGCCGAGGCACGGCGCTCGTCACCTTCGGGGGATTCCTGCCGGTTGTGCTGCGTGCGGGCAGCCTCAAGCAGACACCGCCAAGACGTCACTGTGGGCCGCCGCCGCAGCAGTGCGCGCCTTTCCCTCTCCGACATACCGCCCCAAATCCCAAACTCAATACGGTTGTCGAGAGCGTAGGCGAGGCACTCCGTACGCACCGGACAGCCGGTGCACACCGCCTTCGCCCGGTTCTGCGCGGCGCCTTCGACGAACAGTTCCTCGGGGTCGGCGGTTCGGCAGATCGCCCTCGCACCCCACGACTCCCCATCACCCGCGATCACCCGATGCCGTCCTCTCCCCGATCCGGACCGCCACAGTCCCACCCGAGGATGCGACGGTGGGGAGACCGTACGACAAACGCACCTGGCATGAGACACCGTCAAGGCGCGGCAATCCCTACGGGTGAAGGCGGCCTTGACGGCCGCACGACAAAGCCTCAACCTCCCGTCCACGCACAGCCGTTGCCGGCATTGGGACGGTGACCAGTTGCCCCAGCAACTCCCGTACGAAGTCGTGCCGTTGGATCCATCCGTAGGGCCGCGGCCCGTCACTGCTCGACGGTCATGCCGGCGTCACCCCCGCGAGTTCCCCGGCCAGGCCGCGCCCGTGGCGGGGTCCCAACCGCCTGGTGCCATCGGGGAGTTAGGGGCACGGCTACTCGTGGGGCGGGGGCGGGACATCGAGCTGGAGGGAGGCATGCCGGCCCCGGCTGTCCTGGAAGAGGGCGCGGATGGCGAGGGCCCAGTCCGGGAGCTCGATGAGCTGGTCGGCCGCTGGGGCGTCGTGGGCGGCGGAACCCGGTCGCGGCGCGGATGCGCGGTCGCCGGGTGTCCAGTAGGAGGAGAAGGAGAGGTTCGGGTCGTCCGTGCCGTCGGCGAGCAGGTACCGGCCTCCCGCCTGGCCGGCGGCACGGGGCGACCGGGATCTGCGGCGGCACGGCGGCCAGGGGTCAGGTGTGGGCCTGTCCGTCGAGCGGGCCGCCGTGGTAGCGCAGTTCCGTCTCCGGCGTGCGCATCCGGGAGGCGCGCGCGAGGTCGTCGAAGAGGGTCATGCAGCACCTCCCGGCCCGGTCCGGAGGCCGTTGCTGGTCATCGGCTGCGGGTTCCTTCCTCGTCGGGCTGTAGGGCGGGCTCCATCATGCGGCCGGCGCCGTGTGGACGGTCGCAGGCCTCGACGGCGACGTCGTCGTTCACCTCGTCCACCCTGTCGGCCTGTTGTGCGGTGCGGCGGGTGCGGGAGCGCTCGGCGAGCTGGTGGACGCGGCCGGTCCAGGCCTCCATGTAGGCCTCGGCTGAGCCGTGTTCGTCGCCGGGCAGCCACAGCAGCCCGCGCCCGGTGTCGGCCTGCTGGGCGAGCAGAGCCTCGAAGTGGGCGGCGAGCGCGCCCATGACGGGCATCAGGCACATGACGAGGGCCTGGGGGACGCCGGTCGGGTTGATCATGAGGGGGACGAGCTGGGCGACGATCACCCCGAAACCGGAGGCGTCGAGCTGCTCGCGCAGGTGGGCGAGGCCGGGGGTGTCGGGCATCAGCAGCCCGTGCATCACGTAGAGGCCGCCGATCCCGGCGAGCAGCTGCGCCGTCCGGCGCGCGGCGGCCACCTCCTGCTCGCCGGCCGCCCGCAGGAGGGCGAGCGGGTCGAGCGTCCCGGCCCGGACCCAGTCCTCCAGGGTTCCCGCCTCCTCGGCCCGCCGCGCCTCCGCGGCGACGGGCGCCCAGTCGAGGCCGGGCATCAGGGCGGCGAGCGCGTCGACGAAGGCCTCGCCGCCGACCTCGTCGGCACCCATGCCGGCGGCCGCGATCAGACGGACCGCGCCGCGCCGCAGCCGGCGGTCGGGGCCGCGCTCCAGCTCGGCGTCCGGGTCCTGGACCACCCGCAGCAGCTCGTCCGGGTGCGGGAGAGGGCCCGGGGCACGCCCGAACAGCCGGGTGACGTGGGTGTAGAAGGCGTCCTGCTCCGCGTCGCCGGCGGCGGCCGCGGCTCTCCCGGCGGCGGCCAGGCGCTGCGCCTGGGAGCGGCCCGCGGCCCACAGCAGGGCCTCGTGCACGGCCGGCCACGGCGGCTCCGGCACCACCGACTCCCCGGGCACCACCGGCCGTCCGGCCTCGGCGTACCAGGCGATCACCGTCCAGCGCAGGTCCCGCCCCGGCCGCGCGTGCTCGGCGATCGCCGCGGCCACCGCGACGGTCTCCTCGGCGAGCACGGACACCGAGCCGCGCCCGCGCCCCAGCCACGCCCGAGCGTGCCCGGGCAGCAGCCCCGCCCCGCGCCACCGCTCCAGCTGCGCCGCCGACACGTCCAGGCCGAGCGCTGTCAGGTGCTCGATCAGCTGCTGGTCCGCCGGGCTCGGTTCTCCTCTGGTCACCGCCGCATTTTAGAACCCCGCGAGGTACCCGGAAAACGTGCGCCGCGTACCCGCTGAACTGGGCAGACGACCGGGTCCCGGCAGGGGCCCAGGGTATCGCCGCACGCCGCGAAGGAGCCGTTCGCCCATGCCAGCCCGTCCCCGTCCCGCCCGCCGGCGTTCCGCTCGGCGCCGGCCCGCCCGTACGGCCACCACGGCCGCCACCGTGCTCCTCCTCGCCCCGGCCGGCCGCACCGCCCTCGCGTACGCCGGCGCTGCGCTCCTGCTTCTCCTGACCCTCACCGCCGTCATCGCCCTCGGCGCCGCCTACGCTCCGCGCCCCGCCCACCGCACCGCCGCCCGCCACACCCTCCACCTCCTCCTGCGCCTCGCCCCCTGGTACCCCGACGCCGGCGGAGAGCAGGGGACGGGGGAGGGGCGGGGTGAGACCTGAGGACCCCACTTCGATCAGTCATGCGCGTGACCGGCACCCGCCGGTCGGTCCCGGGGCCGAATCCCGTGGCACGGGACGCTCAGAGCGGCACGGACCGCCAGGCGGGAGGACTCGCCGCGCACAGCGATCAGCAGCGTGCCCACACGGCAGGCTGGCGGACAGCAACCACCGCTCCGCCGCTGCCGCACCGAGGGGAGAGACCGCCGTGTCACGCCTGTTGGACCGCCGGCTGCTCCAGCCGGACCCGCCCTTGCTCTGCGACGTCCTGCAGACCGCCGTATACGCCGGCACCGCCCGCCCGGACGCTTTCCGGCTGCGCCGACTCCTGAGCAGCCCCGCGGCCGTAGTACGGGCGCGACTAGTCCGTCCTGGCGGCGCCGGCTGGTACGGCCGCATCCCGGTGATCTCCCACTGCAAGATGTCGGCGACCGTCCCGGGCCTTGCCGGGGCCGTCGGTGTCCGGGGCCGGTGCCTGTGAGCAGGGAGCGGTACGAGAGGGCCACGGCGTACGTCGCCCTGCAGGACGACGGGCGCTGGCTGATGGCGGTGGCGCCCGGTGAGCTGCACGAGGACGGCGGGGACCCGTGGATGGATGAGCCGACGGTGTTTCTCGACGCGGGCCTGCTGACCGGCTCCGGCCGCCGCCGGGCGCTCGCCGAGCTCGGCTACGAGGAAGCCGACCGCGGCGGAGCGTGGGAGTGGAGTGAGGGTCTGTGGGAGTTCGATGAGATTCCCCTGCTGTGCACGGCTGCCGTGCGCCCGCTCCGACGCTGACCAGCTCGCACTTCGCCAGCTCGGCATCGTGCAGTACCACGGGTCGTGCCCGGTATCTCACGTCTGGATGTCCGGGACCGCACACGGCTCCGGCCCCGCCGATCTGGGATATCGGAGGGGGCCGGATGGTGGTAGACGACGCGCTCGACGTCCTGCGGCCGACGCCCGGGGCCATGCCGTGCAGGAGTGCGGCGCTGCGATCGGCACCGGGTCTCGGGAATCCCCGTCACGGCACCGGCGGAGATCTCTACAGTTGCCCCATGGCCTCTGCTGACATGTCCGAGAAGGTCCGCGACGTGATGTATGTGGAGCGTCCGGCCGGGACGCGTCTCGCGCGGTCACGCGCGTCCGAGGGGAGCCGCGGACTCCTGATCAACGATGACAACACGTTCGTCGGACACGTCGAGTTGTTCCCGGCCGACCAGGACGACAACAGGATCATGGAGCGTACGGTGCTCGCTGCGCTGGGCTTCGTGGCGTGCTACGCCGCGATGAAGGCCGCGCCGTACGCCAAGAGCGGGCTGAGCGGCCTCAGGTCGAAGCTGCACCGCAAGCCGGGGGACACCTCTGACGAGGCGCCCGTGCTCGATGCCAGGATCACGCTGGAGCGCATCGACGGGTCTCCGGCCCGGACGGCGGCGGGCCCTGTACGGACGGGCCCCGGTCTCGGCGAGGACCTGACCGCACTCGCCGACACCGCTGAGTCGGACGAGGCCTGACCAGCCCGGAGCCCGCAGGTCCCGTGGTCACCAGGGCAGCGAGATCCCTTTGCCCGGGCCGCGGTTGACGCTGCGGTCGAGGACGCCGAGCTGTTCCATCTGCCCGAGCTGGTAGGCGACGCTGCCGGTACTGGACAGGCCCACGATCCTGCCGATCTCCCGTACCGAGGGGGTCTCGCCGTTGTGCGCGGCGGCCCACTCCCTGATGCACCGCAGGATGCGCCGCTGCTGGTCCGAGAGGTGTTCCTCTGTCTCCTGGATCTCCCGGACCAGTTCGCGCAGCTCGACCCTGGCCGACGGCGAGCGCCCGGCCGCCGTCTGCCAGAACGGGTGAGCGCTGATCCGGTTGTCGAGCTGCCGCAGCCGACGGCGCAGCGCAGTCGTTTCGAAGGGTCGGAGCTCCAGGGCCGCGTATGTGCGGGTCCGCTGGAGCTGGGTCCGGATCAAATCGCGCGGAAACGTCGGCTGCTGCACTATGCGATTAAAACATATGTTCGAATTTGAAAGCCACACCCGACGCCCCTGGTGTGACTCGCAGCGATAGCTGGCCATTGGCAGAGCTATCTGGCCACGAGGCGCAGGCGAGCCGCTCTGTCCTAGATGATTGATTCCAAGGTCAGTTGCCGTTCCGTGCGCGAAGACGCTGCCTGACGTGTCGTTCGTAGCAGCGGGTGCAGTAGCCCTTCGCCCGGTGCGGTCGGCCGCAGCCGGGCATTGTGCATGTCGTCCGGCCGTAGGTCTGCGGACCAGGCGTGGTCTGGCCCGTCCGGTACTGCTGGTAGTAGTGCCGGATGCACAGCCCTTTCGCCTTGATGTTGGTGTCCGGGCAGCCAGCAACCGTGCATCCTTCCAAGAGGCGAGGGCCGGTCGTCGTGGGCATCCGAGGCACGGTATGTTCCCCGCGGAGTATCCTGTCGAGTACCTCGTGGAGTGACTCGGTGACGGCTCTGTCGAACTGCGGGTCCTCCGCTCGGAGCCGGTGGACCGTCCTGCGGCAGGTGCCCGCCTGCCGGTATGCCTTCGCACGTGGGTGGCCGGCGCGGAGCGCTTCAAGGACGGCCTGCTTCACACGTTCCGTGTCGATTTTCCGCGAGTCCAGGATCTTGCCCACAACGGCGTCGAACTGTGCGTCGTCCATACGCAGTCGGCGGACCGTCCGGTCAGTGACTCCCACCTGCCGGTACGCCAGGGCGAGCGTCCCACCGGCTTGAAGCGCATCGAGGACGGCCCGCTTCACACGCTTCTCCTCGATGCGGGCAGCGGCGGTGCGGATGGGCTGGATGTCCTGGTTCCCGCCCCGGTGAGCCGCAGCCATGAGCGCCGCCTCGAATCCAGGGTTGAGGCGGCGCTCGTCGTAGAACAGATGACCGTAGACGTCGAGACGGCCCAGGCTCCCGTTGAGGGAGAGGCCCGTGCCCACGTCTTTGAGGATCGCGGTCTTCTCCTCCTTCGTCAGCCGGCGCACCGCAGGTGCTCCCGACCGCGTTCCACGGCCTTCTGGACGCCGGAGCGGGTGAGGCCGACGGTCACCTGTTCGGCGATCTGCTCGTAGGTGAGGCGGCACCCGTCCGGGTCCGGGGTGTTGAGGAGTGCCAGGGCCTTGTCGCGTTCGGCCTGCAAGGCGGCGGCGACCGCCTGGTGGTGGGCCTGGGCGGCGGTGGCCCGGTGGTATCGCTCCAGCGGGTCGGTGATGTCGGCGAGGTGGCCGTCGACTTCGGCTGCGACGTCGGTGGGCTCGGCCTCGTAGCCGGTGGTGGGTGTGGTCATCAGGGCTTCCCGCGGGATCAGATGATGTCGTCGAGGGTGTACGCGGCGCGGACGTCGTCGGGCAGGTGGCCCAGGATCTCGGGCCGGTGCATGGTCACCATCAGGTCGTCTGCCGCGACGATGGCCTCAAGGTCCAGGCCGCACGCCTCGAAGAGGTCTTCCAGGCTGACGGCCGGCACCTGCTCCAGTCCGGCGGCTTCGGCGGCGAGGAGCCGGTGGGTGCCGCTGTAGGAGATGGCCCACTCGGGGAGGACGACGAGCGGGGCGCCCTGCCAGCCGTGGCGGCGCATGCTGTCGGTGATGGCGGCTACGTGGTCGGCGACCCACGTCTCTTGGCCGGTGAGGTAGCCGCTGGCGTCGATGATGTCGAGGTCGAGCGGGTTGTGGATACCCTGCATCGTCTGCATATCTCCAGTATTAATACTGAGGGTATGCAGGGTCAAGAGTGCGACATCGAACACCTCGCCACCGCGCTGTACGTCAGGACCGACGACCTGTTGAAGGCGTCCCCGCATCTGGCGCCCTGGCGTCCGGCCACGGGTATCGCTCCGCAGCTCACCGATGCCGAACTGGTCACACTCGCGATGATGCAGGCCATGCTGGGCTTCACCTCTGAGGCCAAGTGGCTTCGCCACGCCCACTCCCACCTGCGGCATCTCTTTCCCTACCTGCCCAAGCAGCCCGGCTACAACAAGCGCCTACGCAAGGCCGCCGAGCTGCTGCGGCAAGTGACCCGGCTGCTGGCCACCGCCACCTCCGTATGGAGCGACGACGTGTGGATCGTGGATTCCACGCCGGTGGAATGCGGACGCTCCCGAGAGACCGTCAAACGCTCCGACCTGGCTGGATGGGCCGAGTACGGGTACTGCGCCAGCCACAGCCGCTTCTTCTGGGGCCTGCGCCTGCACCTGGTGTGCACCTTGCAGGGACTGCCCATCGCCTTCGCTCTGACCGGGGCCAAGGCCGACGAGCGCGAAACCCTGCTGGACCTGCTCGCCGCCGAACCGCACCTCGTCGCCGCCCGGCCCGGACAGACGCTGATCGGCGACAAGAACTACTTCGGCCGCGACTTCGAGCACCAGGTGGCCGAGCAGAACATCCGGCTGCTGCGGCCGGCCCGCAAGGGCGAGCCGGAACGGCCCGGCGCGCCGCTGTTCAAGCCGTTGCGGCAGATCATCGAGTCGGTCAGCGAGACGTTCAAGGGCCAACTCAACCTCGAACAACACAGAGGCCGCACACCAGGCGGCGTGATCGCCCGCGTCATGCAGCGCATCCTCGCACTGACCGCCGCGATCTGGCACAACGACCACACCGGCCAGCCCACCCTCCGCTCACTGACCGCCTACGACCACTAACCACAGAGACTTCTTGGAATCGATCATCTAGTCGTCGGCGGGCTCACGATCGGGTGTGGCCAACTCGATGCCGCGGACGCGACGGAGCCAGCGGGTCAGGGCGAACAAGGAGGCGCCCGCGATGCCGCAGGGCTCCCATACCTCCGTCACGAGTGCTGCCAACCCATCATCGCCGACGATGTATACAGCCTGGGCGCCGACCGCCGCGGTGATGAAAGCGTTGCTGCGATGCGGGGTCCGGAGCAACCAGTCCACGGGTCGCCACAAGCCGCCAAGGAGATCGCTAAGGCGGTACCGCACCGCGGCGACGAGAAAGCCAAATGCTGCGCCCAACTGCTGGCGCGGTGCCAGGACAATGCCCTCCTCCGGAACTCCGGCAAGGTGCGCACGCCACTGGTCTGTGTCCCGCTGCCTCCCGGCTAGCCGTGAAGCCCAGGACGTCAGGCCCCACGCCGAGCGAGACCTCCGCGGTCGATAGGCCTGTGGGCTCCGCCAGGGAAGCTCGACGTCCTGCCTCTCGGCGAACGACATTGCGGCCTGGGAGTACTCCTGACGTGTTGGGTGACTCTGGCTCCTAATAATGTTGAGACATTCGTTCCGGGCGGTGCTCGCAAGCCACGACCCCGCCTTTTCCGGCTCCCTGAGTCGTTCCAGGTGCTGCACGAATCGGAACCAGGTGGCCTGGTAGACCTCGTGCCCGTCGGCGTCGGAGAGTCGGTGTGCGCGCACGACCGACCACACCAGCGGACTCAGCCCTTCCACCAGTGACTTCCAGGCGGCCGCGTCGCCCTCGACGCTGCTCCGAACAAGGGCGCCCGTGGCGAGTCGGGCTGAAGCCGGGTCCTCCATGTGGGACGGAGTGCTCATGCCCAGCCTCCTGACAGGTGGAGCTTGAGCTGCCTTGCTTTTCGCGCCTCCAGAGCTTCCTCTGCTCGGGTGCGACCGATGCCGGTGAGTTCGTAGAAGCGGCGTGCTGGACGGCCCGGATGGGGGCCAGTCTCTTCGTAACTGGTGACCCACCCACGTTTAGATAGCCGGTCAAGGAGTGGATAGACGGTGCCGGGGCCGAGGTCGGCGTCGCGGCAGATGCTGAGGCCCCATGCCCGCTCGTCGCTTGTCGCGGAGAGCAGTGTCTCCAGGACGGCGATCGTCGGCTTGGTGAGCCGAATATTCGTCATGCCACAAGTGGAGCATGTATCGAGTACGACATGCAAGCATGTATCGAGTACGAGTAAAAGTGCAGGCATCCAACCGCCCCACCCATGCCTTGGTGGCCTCGAATGGAGCCGAGACCGCAGTGGCCAACCATCGTTGAGTACCGGTTGCTGAACTGCGGGCTTCCCGTCGGCCCTGGCGACCTATCACTGGAGGTCACACCTGGGTGGGCCAACCATACGAAGGGCTCGCCCGGTCCCGGAGAAGAACGTAGGGAAGTTTGATCACCTCTGGTCAGCGACCCGGGTGGTGTCGGGTCAGCGCCGGGTGAGGGAGGCGGGGACGGTGATCTCTTTGGTTTCCCAGACCCGGAAGGCCTTGTTGACCGTGATAGTGACGGTGGGTTCCTCGCGGCGGGCGGCACGGGTCAGACGGTGTGTGGCGGCGCGGACTCTGGCGGCTGCGCGGATCAGGTCGAAGGCGAACCCGTTGGCGGCCGTGCTTTGCTGCCAGGCGGTCGGCATGGTGGCAAGAATCTGGGCGAGCTCTGCGGTCCACTCATCGCGCATCTCGACCCGCTGTTCGCGCGGGGTGAGGAAAGCGGCGATGAGGACGAGCGCGTGGGGTATCGCTTGGCGCAGGCGTCGGCTGAGGGTGCCGAGGACTGCCGGGACTGGGAGTGCGAGGAGCGCGGACAGCAGGCCGACGGCCAGATCCTTAAGCACCGGCCACCCCCGGGTGCTGGCGCTGGCCGGGCGTCAGGCCGGCCGCAGCAGACGCGAGTTCCCGGCGGGCCTCGGCAACACCAAGGGCGGTGAGTCGGTAGTACCTGCGGGCCGGGCCTTCGCTGGGCCGGGCCTCCTCCGTCTCGCGGGTGACCCAGCCCTCGGCGGTGAGTCGCGCGAGGATCGGGTAAAGACTCCCCGAACGCAGGCTGGTCGTCTTCATCAGACTGTAGCCGTACGCGGGGTCGTCAGGGTTTTCCAGTAGGGCCGCGAGCACGCGCAGCAAGGAGAGGGACGTCTTCATGGCACACCTCCAATGTCGCAAATCTACATAGTGGCGTAAAGGCGGTCCATCCCCGGGAGCCAATCAAAGCGGCGGGCCGGAGCTGTCCGGCCCGCCGCGCGGTGTGAAGGCAGACGACCTGCGGAATGCGTTGTTGCACCATGGAGATGTGCTGTGACCTGCGGAGTGCGCCATGCAGGCCCCACCCGCTCAGCTGCCGCTCGGCCAAGGGCACTTGAGGGACACGGTGCCTGGTGAAACCACTATGGGGTTGCCCGGGTTCTGCCAGGGTGACCTGGTGAGATACCGCGTCACGGCCGCTGCGGCCGCCCTCGCCTTCGTCACGGCCGGCTGTTCGTCCGCAGCCCCGTCGAACGACAAGTCAGCCACGCCCGGCCCGTCACCGAGCCGGAGTTATCTCCACCCGGTCAAGGACCTGTACCGGGTGAAGAGCGACTGTGAGGCCGGCGGCTCGCCTCAGCTCACGTTCTGGCTGCGAAACCATGCCGCGCATTCGATGGCGTACGACATCCGGTACGAGTTCCTCGACAGCAGCGGCAAGGTCGTGGGTTCGGCGGAGGGCGTCTTCGCGGTGGCCGCGCATCAACTGCTCGGTGACGAGGGCCTCTACGGCGACACCGGCCGCTGCGGGCCGACGTTCCGTCTCGCCTACATCAACGCCTACGACAGCACGGGTGACGGCGCCGGCCGGCCCCACTTCTGACGGCACCGGATCACAAGGCACGGCAACGAGGCCGTCTCCGGCGCCGGTCCCGGAGCGGGGACGGAGAAGGACCGGCCGCCGGGTGCAGTCCGGCGGCCGGTCCTTCGTCCGTGTGCGGGGCTAGGCGGCCGCGATCTCCTCCTCCGGCTCCCTCCAGCCCGTCCTGGTCACGTAGTTGACCAGGTGGCGCCGGTGGGAGCGGACCGTGGCGGGCGCCAGGCCGAGGAGCTCGCCGATCCCCGAGTCCGTGAACTCGAGGGCGTACAGGACGAGCACCTGGGCCTGACGCTCCGGCAGCTGCCCGACCAGCTCGCGGAACGTCTCGCCGTTGACGATCACGGCGTCCAGGCCCTGCTCGTGCTCCGCCGTCCGGTCCCAGGACTCGAGGTCCCCGAACTCCTCGACGGGGTACTCCCATCCCTGCTCGAAGGCGCGGCGCAGCAGGTTGTCGGCCACCCTGCGCAGGTAGGCGTAGGGGTAGGCCATGACGCTGACCTTGTCCCAGTTGCGCAGCACGGTCACGAACGCGTCCTGGGTGATGTCCTCCGGCGAGTGACCGGGCAGATTCCACCAGCCGCGCCCGCGCCGCGAGGACACGTACTTCGTGCACCGGCCGACGTTGCGGGCGTAGAACGCCTCGAAGCTGGACGGGGCGTAGAGAGGCTCCGGGGGCACATCCTCTGGTACGTCCTCCCTGAGCGGCACGAACGCGAACTTCATGAACTCGGTGCGGTCGACGGCGTGGAACGCCTCGTAGTCGAGCGGGAGGCGGAGCCCCTCCGGCACGCCGCTCTCGCGGTCCACAGCCAGCGACTCGGCGCCGCGGTCCAGGACGTCGCGGACGCGGGTGAGCTGGGCCTGGCGGGTGTTCTCCAGGACGTCGCGGACGCGGGTGAGCTGGATCTGGCGGGCCGTCTCCAGCGCGTCGCGGTCCGTCCGATGCTGCTGCGGGTCCTCAGGCGGCGTCGTCATGAGCACCTCCGTCGGCTTCGGTGCGGGCTTCGGTCTCGGTGGCCGGGGAGGTCTCGGTGCCGGACTCGGTGTTGCGGGCGGCGGGAAGGGTGATGACCTGCGCGAGCCGGTCGGCGCGGCGCTTGCGTACCCACCGCACGATGCGGAGGACGGCGCCGGTGATGATGCTGATGACGGTCAGGACCGGGCCCACCTGGCGGGCGGTCTCGGTGACGGCGTCCCAGTGGGTCCACATCATCAGGCCGGTCAGCGGCAGGACCGTGCCCGCCACGCAGACCAGCACGGCGACGTGATGGTCCTGGAACCAGATCTCCGCGGGTTCCAGACCGCGGCGGGCGGCCTCGACGCCGCGCTTCGCGAGGTCGAGGACGGTGCGCGACGCCGTGCGTACGCGCTCGGGAAGGCCGAAGAAGGCCATATCGGAGGTGCCTCTCGGGAGAGAGGGGACCGCCGGGCCCGCGTACGCGGACACCGACGGCCCCGGGGTGGAGGTGGCTCGGGTTCACGCGCTCTCGCCAAAAGGGTTCGTGAAGTCCCTCGCCCTGCAGGGGTATTGAGTTTTCATTCCATTACAGCAGAACTTGAAACCGCTGTGCACCAATTCGGATTCCGGAGAAGGCGTGACGTGGTTCACGTGATCTTCACTGCACGTTTCCGTGTTCCGGGGCGGCGTGAATTCGGCGATGATCACCCGCAATTAATGATCTTCTTCGGCGCCTCCGGACCCTTCGCTCTCTCATTCTTTGTCTTGTTGTCTTATCGGCCCTCCCGGCTCCCGGCTCCCGGTGGCCGTCACGGCTCTGTCCCCTCGCCTGCGCTGGCAGACGCTCCCTGCTGGCGTGTGACGCAGGTCACTTCGTTGCGGCTGCACGGTCCGTCGTTCTCGGCGCCTATTAGTAATGACGACGGCAAGCAGGCAAAAGAAATGCCTATTCCTGTGGGCAATGGGCCGGATGTAGCTTGCCACGCTCGCTTTCCTTCGGGGGGAGTCGGGCGTAGTGTTGTCACGAGCACAGTTGTGACCGTTTCAGTGTCGGTTTCTGTGCTTACCGACTTGGAGGTGGCTCCGGGTTGGAGGAAAGCCTGGATTCCCCGCTCTCGCCAAAGAACTAGGGATCCCCGGGCTTCTGCGCATACGAGTCCCCGGCACCGTCCACCGGACAGCCGGGGGCTCGGTGTACCCGGAGCCGGTCTCCGCGCCGCAGGAGAGGGCTGGGGGGCCGATGGAGAAAATGAGTCCGTCGCAGAGCGACTTCCTCATCCACTTCACTGGCCGGGGCGGTCGCCCGCACCCGGACTGGGTGGATCGGGACATCCGGTGGATGTCGGCGGAGGAGCGACTGCGGTCGATAGTCAGCAGCGGGCTGATCAGAGCGTTTCCTCCCTACGGTGCAGGGATGCGTTGCGTGAGCTTCTCGGAGACGACCGGGGACCACTTGCGTTTCCTGCTGGGAGAACGCCGTTACTGCCCGTGGGGCATCGTGATGACACGTCCGCAGGTGCTGTGTAGGGGCGGCGGCACGGTGGCTTACATGCAAGACGAGGCGACGCTGGCGATGTTCAAAGGCGCGAAACTCGATCACTGGGCAGTGCGCACCGGCGGCTCCACTGACTGGACGCACGAGCGGGAGTGGCGCATCCCTTGGCGCGGGCCGACGATGCGCCTGGATGAAGTCCGGGCAATTTTCATCCCCGACCAGGCCTGGCGGCCGGCGCCCAAGGGAGAGCAGCAGCCGGAGCTGTGGACGAGGTCGCCGATCTGGGTGTGGAGGGCGGAGAAGAAGACGGTCGGTGAGTTCAAGCCCGGCGAGCTGATGTGACCTCGTTCCGGTCGAAACATGGTCGCCCAACTTCGGTACGTCCGAAGAGCGCCCGCCACCCCTCCCGACACGCTACGGACGGCCCTCGATGTACTCGCCACCCCCGTCTGACGACGACACCCGACGCATGACGGCCGCGCACGCACGCGCGGCCGTCACCCTCGGCGTCACCGTCCACGGGCCACGGGTGTGGGGGTGGCACGGCCGCACCCTCGGCCATCGCGCCGAGCACCCCGAACACGGCGTGTGCTGGCTGCGCCTGGTGTCCGTGGCCGCCGCGAAGGAGGGCGGGAAACTGTGGGAGGGCACCGAGCGGGCCGTCGCCGCGTTCCCGGCCGTCCGCAAACCAGGGTTCTACGGACTGCACGACTGGACAGCCGGCGCGCACGCCTACCGGGCCGAACTGACCGAGTACATCGACGAGCCCGTACTCTCCCCTGACCCCGTCCTGCGCCACGAACTCACCCTGCCGACGCCTGGTTCGCCACCACCCGCGCGAACCTGGCGTCGATCGCCGCCACCCCCACCGACCGCACCGCCGTACGGCAGGAGTACATCGACCGCGCCGTTCCCCAGTTCACCGGACTACCGGCGCCGCGGATCGACGAGTGGGAGTGCGCGCACGGCGACTTCCATGCCGCCAACCTCACCACCGGCGGCACGGTCCTCGACTGGGAGGGATGGGGAATCGCGCCCCGCGGCTACGACGCCGCCATCTTCTACGCCTACGCTCAGCTCGCCCCCGACACCGCCGCCCGCATCCGCCGCGAACTCGCCGCCTTCCTCGAAGGCGCCGCCGGCCGCGCCGCCCTGCTCGTCGTCTGCGCCGAGCTGCTCCAGTCCGCCTCCCGCGGCGACCACCCGGACCTGACACCCAAACTGCGGGCCCTGATCGACGGCCTCCGGACAGCCGCGCGGTAGCCGTCGGCCTCTTGCGCGGCCACCTCCCAACTGGGAAATGGTCTACGCGGAACCTCAACGCCCTTTTTTGCACCGCCCGGTTGATACCCGGCACATTCAACATCCGCCCTACGGAGCAGGGTTGGGCGCGACGCCGACCCGCCCCGGGGCAGCCTGCACGTTCCCGGGTTCGGGCCGAGGCCACGCAGAACGGGGGACCGTCTGCGCAGCCGCCCGTCCAGCGTTCCGCTCGCTGTTGGCCCAGTGTGCGCGGACCGCGACGTCGTCCGCGTTCTCCAGGCCGCTGACGTCGTGCCCCCACTCCGCCAACGCCTCCAATCTCCTCGCCGGGCCCGCGGGCCCGGCGGACACGAGACGCGCACTACGCTGACGCCATGCGTATCGGGGAGGTGCTGGACCGCTGGGGCGTTTCCCTCATCGTGGCCGCCGGGATCACCGCGCAGACCATCACCACGGCAGTCGGCGGGCCGCACTCCATCGCCTTCTACACCGCGTTCCTCAGCGGCGCGCTCTGGGCCTGGAACGGACACCACACCAGCGACCGCGCCGTCTCTGCCGGCGGCTTCGCCCAGGCGCTGACCTGGGACTCTCACGTCCGCCCGCACAGGGCGCCAGCTGATCCGTCGGCACTCTACCTGTCGATGGCCGCACGCATGCGGGACACCGAGCACCATGCGCGTGCCTTCGCCGCCCGGCACGGACTCGAGCGGATCTCGTTCGCGCTGCCCGGCGACCGGCACGCCCTCACGGACGCCCGCTCGACCGGCTACGGGCGGCGTGGGCATCTGTGGCTCGGCGCCCACTGGTTCCATCCCGACCACACCCAGCACCTGGCGCCGGTCCTTGAGCACGAACTGGCTCACCTGCGACGCGGCGACACTCGCACACGGGTGGGCGTCGAGACCGCCGCCGTGGTGGCCGTCTCCCTCGCGTCCGGCCTCCTGCCTTTCGTGGCCTTCACCGCGACCGCCCTGACCGTCTGGCTGATCACCGTCGTGCTGCACTGGTGGGCCGAACTCGCCTGCGACGCGGCCGCGGTACGGGCTTGCGGCCGTACCGGCGTGGCCGACATGTGGAGCGCGGACATCGCTGCCGAGCACACCACGTCCCTGGCCGCCCGCGCCTGGAACTTCACCTGCGCCGGACACCTGCACCCGCCCCTGCGCCTGCGCCGCTGGTTGGCCCTCCACGCACCACTGCGCCCCAGCACCACGCCCCACCCGCTCAGTGCTCCGCGCAGGGCCGCACCGGCTGCCGGGCGGCATCGGGCTCGATGATCGAATGACGCAGCCTGCTGTGCACGGCAGCCGTACGCCCGCTCCCGCAGAGTCCGCCCGCCCCGTCCGAGCCCCAACTCGCAGGCAGACCACACCGTTTGGTCCCGGAACGAGTGCCAGGAACGCTACCGTTCGGGCATGCCAGGAAGACCCACACCCCGCCCTCCGCAGCGTCCGCGTAAGCCCCAGCCGGCCCACAACAACGGCAACTACAACGTGGTGCGCTGGCGCGACGGCGGCCCACTGGGCGGGAAGAAGTGGGTGCGCAAAGGCACCGAGGCGGGCAGCGGGCGCAAGGGCGTTCTCAAGCACATGTCCGCCCCGCCTGTGCCGGGCGAGCGCTACGTGAACAAGGCAACACAAGTTCGTCGCCAACGCTTCTACGACGAGGCGCTCTTCATGCGGCAGGTGAACGGGAGCCCGGGCATCCTGCCGATCTGGGACATCGACGACACCCACGGCAACACACCCCGCTGGTACGCCATGCCCCGGGCCCGGCTGCTGGCCGACGTCTTCGACGACACCTCGACCGTCCTGGACGTCGTCACGCACATCGCAGCCCTGGCCCGGACCCTCGCGGGGCTCGCCGAACAGGGGATCTTCCACCGGGACATCAAGCCCGACAACCTGTTCTGGTACGACGAGGCGCCGGTCCTGGCCGACTTCGGGATCGCGGCCTTCGCCCACCGGCCGGCTGGCCTGACCCGGGTCGGGGAGAGGGTCGGGCCCGCGAACTTCATGGCCCCCGAGATGCGCAGCGCTGGCGGCAAGGACCGCGGCGAGCGGGCTGATGTCTACTCTCTCGCCAAGACCCTCTTCGTCCTGGCCTACCCCGGTCGCGGCCCGTATCCGCCCGAAGGAGCACACTGGGTGGGCTCGGAGGAGTTCAGCCTGTCCTCTCTCGGCGGCGGGAACGCAACGACCGCCCTGGAACATGTCCTGGAGGCCGCGACCCAGCACCAGGTGCATGACCGGCTGACTATGGCCGACTTCTATGCTGAACTGGCGGCCTGGCTTGATCGCCACACTGCCCAGCCAGCCCGCTTCCGCCCCTTCGGCCGTCCCTTCATGGGTGGCTGGGGGCCGCATGGGGACCGCAACCGCCGCGATGTTGAGGCGACACGGGCGATGATGCTGCCCTGCATCCGGCGTATTGCTGAAGCCCTGACCGGTGACCCCAGCGCCTGGAGCGAGGGCATCGACCACGACAACGGCGATGCCACCCTCGGCGAGTACGGATGGATCGACAACAGCGAGGAGGGCTTCATACCCGACGGCGGCTTCATCTGGATGGCCACCCACATCCACGACGGACGGCGCATCGTCTTGGACGCGCTCCTCGACGACGGCGTGTGCTTCCTCGCTGAAGCACAGCGAAACGGACCGGCATGGGTCCTGGAACAGCAGTGGGGACATACTCCATGGCATCGTGCGCGGATGCCGCGCACCGCCGACCAGGTTCAGCGGCTGACCGACACGGTCATCGGCTGGATCTCACGCTCCATGCCAAACGCCCCCGTCACTGAGGGGCCTGAACGGACCGCTACCGCGGTCTGATCCAGCCGTCGAAGCCGGCCGCATCCCACCACGTCGGACCGGATTTTTGGTGCGGAGGCGCTCGGCGCCCAGGACCCTCAGGGAAAGCGTCAACTCCGGCGCGTTGCCGCAGGAAACGGGATGCGGCAACGCGCCGCGCACGACCAGCAGGTGCCGCGTCGGCGCACACGAGAGGGACGCCACCGGACGGGGCACGCCCAGTCTTTGTCCACGCCGGCCGCAGGCCGGGCGAACTTGAGGAGACCGGCGCGATGACCAGCGGCACTTCCCAACTGCCCTCCGCCGGCCGCCCGGTGCTCCAACGGTGGCTCACCGACGCCCCCGACACCCACCCCGTCCGGGTTCTGGAAGCCAAGACTGAGACGAACCCGGCTGTCCCCATGGGGCTGGACGCCCTGGAGATGATGGCGGCCGCACTCGACGACACGGCCGCCGACAACCCGCGCTGGAGCAGGAAGATCGCGGAGTTCGGGCAGCTGACCTCGATGGGACAACTCCTGGAGATGCGGGCCGAGTTCGCTCTCGCCCTGGCCCTGACTGATGCCGGTATCGGCTACGAACTGGGCAACACCAAGATCGTGAACCCCGACCTCCTCCTGCTCACCGGCTCCGGCGCTATCTGCGCCGGGGTGGAGGTGACCGCTCGGGCGCCGCAGAACATCAACGAACTCGTCGAGCGCGTGGAAGCCGTCAGCGGCGGACGGTTCGACGTGGACCTGGCCTTCGACGGCTATCCCAGCCGGCTGCAGCCGGAGATCGCCGACAAGGCCGCGGCAGCGGTGCGCGCCCAGGTTGATGCCCTCGGCGCGGGCAGCCCGGCCATGGCCGAGGTCATCCAGGTCGAGGACCCGAAGAACGGCGGCCCCCTGGAGATCACCGTCCAGGTCTGTCCGGGAAACGGCGCGGTGGGCTGGGAAGTCACCGCCGGCGTACTCGACGGCCCGCTGGGCGCCGCCGAGTACGCTGCGTTCGAAGCTGGCCGCGGCACGCAGAAGGCGGCCCAGGGCCGCTCCCTGGACGGCGCGCCGGTGCTCCTCGCGGTCGACGTCTCCCGCTATGGAGCCGCGTGGATGCGCCCCGGTACCGTATGGGCCCAGCGGCTTGCCGCCGCAGAGCAATTCACACCCGACTACCCCTTCGCCGGGATCGCTGCCATGCGCCAGAGCCTGGAGCAGCCGGGACTGCTCGACATCGGCGTAGGCCTCTCGCCCCATCTGCCGGCAGCCGACCGGCAGGTCCTTGAAGACCTGTGCGCCGCCCTGGACTGGCCCTGTGCGTAGCACTCAGCGCCCAGGGCCAGTACCGCTGCCGTCAGACGGCATGACGGCGAGAGGTCGGGGCTGTCCGTGGTGTCCGGCGCCGCCCGCGGCCCGCGTGCACGTCGTCGGGGAAGACATCGACCAGGGCCCGCAGCGGCAGCAGGTCGTGGGCCCCGGGCAACCGGCGGAAGCGAAGATGAAGCCCGGGAAGCCGTCACACCCTCGTCGCCCGGAACCCCCAAGCGGAGTCGCTGACGGTAGTTACTCGATACGCCAGGACTCCAGCCGCTGCGCGACCGTGCGCAGATCGGCTTCCTGGGCACGGATCGCCTGGGCGAGTTCGTACAGATCATCGTCCTTGGCCTGAAGAGGCTGGCCGGAGACGTGCATGTACTGGCTGGCGCAGGCCCAGCCGATGACCAGGTTGTAGTCGGTGAAGGGCCGCAGCAGCAGCGCGGTGTGCAGGAAGGTCGCGGCCCGGGAGGCGGCCTCCTCGTAGTACAGGACGCCGCGCTCCCGCTCGAACGTGTGCCGGTCGGCCATGAACCCCAGAGCGCCCCAGTCCGCGATGGGCACGTTCAGCGGGGAGATCGCCGACTGGATCTGCAGGACCCAGCCGACATCGACACGGATGATCGGGCTCACCGCTGTCCCTCGGGAAACCGCGCCACGACGCCGGGCAGCACCCGGGCGGCTTCCTCGACCGCTCCCTCCACGAAGGCGATGCGGTCGGCTTCCTGAACCGTCACGTCGTGCACGTGATCTTTCAGACTCCGGCCCGTCAGAGCCGCCCGCTGGCGCAGCCGTGTCATTTCGTCTTCGGTGAAAACCACATTGAGTGCAGGCATAGGCCCAGGGTACCGGGACAGGTACCGAATGCGGTACTAGATTTCGCGAAGCCGGGAGAGGGGGAGGGGCAGAACTCAGATATCCCAAGATTTTTCGACTAAGGAAGCACCCAATCCCTGAAACTCCCTCAGAACGCATGGCTGATCACTTACCCGATGCGGCCAAGCCCGCCAGCCGAAGGACGCAGCATCCACTCCGTAGCCAGCAGGAGCCGGCCACGGAGTGGACGGATCCCTCAACTCACCTCAGGAACAGTGGAGATGCACTGTATAGGCGCAGGCCAGTCGGGGAGGAGGCACGATCGCGGAGCGATCGGGACACCGCACCGACGAACCCTACAGGATCCGCGGAGCGGATCTCCGGTCCCGGAGGGACCGAGCTGTCTTCGCGGAGCGAAGACAGCTTCCGACGCGTAGCGTCGGCGCGTCGTTCCTGCGGAGC
>NZ_CP108729.1:0-264197 GCF_045162655.1 Streptomyces sp. NBC_00989
CGCTGCATAGTGAATGAATTGCGCAAGCGCAATTCGAATTCCGGCGCAAGCGCCGGAATGGAATTCCGTAAACGGAATTCCGAAAGGAAGTCAATTCACGCAAGCGCGAATTGGAGGCACCCGCGCAAGCGCGGTCGCCCAGGCTGGCAGCAAGAGGCGGTGCATCGCGCGGGGGCCTGTGTAACCACTGGGAATCACAGCCACCTCCCCCGCAACAGAAGTGACGGACTGTCGGTCCGACAGGTGCCGGCCTCACCCGCAGTGACGGGCCCCGCTGCGCTCCCCCCACTCCCGAATCTGCCACTGCATGGTTCGCGAATATCCTGCCAGGCTACACTGAAACTCGCCGCGACGAGGTAGGGTTCGACGGTGTATCACTTCTGACGGGTGAAAGTCCATTCAAGATGGATGCATCATGATTATGCACTGTGTAGAGTTTGGTATCAGACAGCACCACCCCTGGACCTCTCAACCGCTCCTGGTTTTTCCCTTTCTGATTGCGCATCGTATTCCGCGAAAAGGAGAGCACGGGAATGTCCGTGAAACTGCGTGACCACCAGATCGAGGCCGTCTCCGCCATTGTGCGCGGTCTCGACATCCCGCAGGGCGGCATTCCCCTTCCATGGCCTGCGCGGGCAGGTGCACGCAGCCCGTGGCACGGGGAAGGCAATCATTGCGGCGGCGTCGGCAAAGCGGCTTGTGCCCAAGGAGCGCGTTCTCGTACTGGTGCCGACGCTGGATCTTCTGGCGCAGACGAATCCAATAGAGCAGACCCATGGCAGTTTCTATGTGCGCCGAACTGCGCTCGGAGCATATGGGGCGCCAGACATGGCGCACGCCCTGTGCAGCGACCCACCAATAGGGACAGTGCGTTCTGCTAGGTGGCGATTAGCTGGCTAGCAGATTTCAACGGGCCTGACCTGCTGCAACGGATGAGGTCGTCGTCTCCCACCGATGCCGGGGTGGTCCTAGACGTTGACGCCGAAGTCCTGCGCGATACCGACCAGGCCGGAGGCGTAACCCTGGCCCACCGCGCGGAACTTCCACTCCGCGCCGTTGCGGTACAGCTCGCCGAAGACCATCGCCGTCTCCGTCGCCGTCGCCGCGTCCTCGGAGAGGTCGTAGCGGGCGATCTCCGCGCCGCCGGCCTGGTTCACGATGCGGATGTACGCGTTGCGGGCCTGGCCGAAGTTCTGCGAGCGGAACTCCCGCTCCGCGACGTTTCGGCGATGCCAGCCAATCGGTCGACGTACCGGGCCAGGCCTATGAACTCGCCAGCCGTATCCATGACCAGTACGCGGTCACCTTCGGTCCGACGCATCCGCACAAGATCACCCCTGGATGAACCTGGCGGTGCTCCTGCGGCTCAACAGCGAACCGGCGAAGGTCCGCGGGATCGACGAGGTGGTGCTGCGCCTGCTGAACGCACGGCTCGGCGACCTCCATCCGCTGACCTTGGTGTGCGCGACCAATCTGGCGAGTGATCGCTAGGCGCTTACCGAGACCCGCGCCCATACGAGCCTTCGGGCACGGGAGGACGGGCTCGTGGAGGGCGGAAGGCAGCTGTCGAGGGTCAACATCTCCACGGTGTAGTGGGCCCTGGAACTGCTGGAGAAGCTCCAGCTGGTCGGCCATGCGCATCTCGGGCGCCGGGTCTTCCCCTCACCGAGGACCAATGTGGTCTCCGCGCTCTCAAGCAGGTCGTGAAGGAGCGACGTGATCCACTCCTCGTCGACCTCGCAGTCACCGGTGCCAAGGTCGCCGGCAAGGTGGTCAACTTCCGCAGCAGAGAGTCTGCTGACCGCTGCCACCCCGGTCAAGGCGAAAACTCCGTGGAACAGGCCCAGAGCGGGGCGGGGATCGCTGCGCCACGAGGCATAGTGCACGGTCGAGTCGTCGCGGCCGTGAGCGTCCCGCTTCTCGACCAGCGGCGTCAGGAGTAGAAGTGCGTTGAGTTCTAGATGCCTTGCTTCATGAACCAGGAAAGCGGCGGTAGCACGAACGTCCCGGCACAGGACCGAGGTCAGGCACAGCGCCTCGATCTCCACATCAAAGCTGACGACCTTCTCGTTCTCCAGGACGTGCACGAGGTCGTTGAGCGCGTCGATGTTCGTGGTCTCGGCTGTGAGACCGCTGGGGCGCGCTGGCGCGCCTTGAGCAGGCTCATCGGCTCTTGACTGGCGTCAGGAGCCCTCGAAGGTGCCGGGAGATCGAGTCGGGGGCGAAGAAGGAGCACACCTGGAGCAGTTCAAGGGAAGCCGCCAACGGCGCCCGGCCAGCCGACTGTTCGGTGCCCCCCGAGAGCTGCCGCTCTCGTACTCACGGCGTCTGGGGGGGCCGTTCTTCGTCCGGAACAGGGTCTTGCGAGTGATGACCACGATCCGCTCGTAGTCATCACGTGCCGCACCGGTTGGGTCGACATGCAGAAGGGTGGGGTCGGGCCACGTTGGCGTGGTCCGACCCCACCCTCAGGGAGCGCGTCACCCTGAACTGCCCTTGTCAGGCGCTAGTTTCAGGGTTTGGGGCGCAGCTTCGACAGCCCTCTGATCGCCCCGTACCCGAGTGCGGCGAGGCCCGCAGCGGCACCGGCGGCCAGCCACTGGCTGTCGACGAACTGCCAGACGCCGGTACCGGTCAGGGCCACCTGACCCACACCAACGAGGGTCTGTGCGCCGGTGATCAGCCGGTTCTTGGTGCGGCGGCCGGACTCCTCGCGTTCCGTGCACTTCGCGCACGGAGCCGGCGGTCCCGCGTATGGGATCACTGAAGCTGTCATGGGTCTCTCTCTTGCTTGGTGTTGTGACGACGGACTTGGTTCTTCGAGTACATACGCGTGGGGCCGACGTCTGACGCAGAGCAGGGTTGTCAGGTGGAAGGTCGGCACCGCGGCGGTGCTCCACGGATGTTACTGCCGCCGCCTCCTCGGAGGGCAACGGACGGTCAAGCACCCGGGCCACACCGTAGCCGACTCGGTGGACACGAAGGGGCTTACCTACCCTGTATTACGTGATGTGGAGAGACTGCCGTCCCGTGGCGATTGTTTAGCCACCCTAAGCATCATGTTCCAACAAGGTTCTCTCCCGGATCGCGCATTCGTAAGTTTTCGGGATACATCATTGAGGAAGCGCGATGTACGGACGCCCTGTCGACTCAGACGAACTCTTACGGGAATTTAGCAGTTATTTAAATTTTTCCCGGCTATCTTCATCGCAACCTATTTCGGAATTCTGCTGATGGGTTTTCAGGAACGCAGAGGCAGCCATAGCCGATCGAAGAGGCGTACCGAAATGCGGAAATTGTCATGTTCAACCCGAGTTGGCTAGCGCGCTCTCGGCCTACCAGGAACCGTCCTGCCTCGTACGAGCCAGCGAGGGCGGTACCCTGCCTGAGGAGCTCTCTTCGTTTGTTGTTGTGACGACGGCAGGCAAGCAGTGCTCACGCGGAGGGCCCCGGTTGGAGCAGCGCTGTGGAAGGCGCCATCCACCGGGGCCTCTGCTCCCTCTGTAGCGCCACCGCGATCCCGGTGCGCCCGGGTCGCTGCTGCTCAGCCAGCCCCATAGGGCCACATCACCACAACAGCCCACCTGCTGCCGTCATGGCAGTCACTCAACGACGCTCGTCCCGCAGCTGAGCCATCTCTTCACACCTGCCAGCCGCCGTGGAGCCGGGCGGTGCCGCAGCAGTCGGCGACCAAACGCTACAACTTCGATCCATCCTTCAGAAGATGATCCTATGTTGGGACCATCCGAGGACAACTTAGTTGGAGTTGGTAGCCAACTCTGTCTGAGACCGTGTTTGAGATCTACGTCGATCGTGGGTGGAGGGGTGTTCTAACCTCTGCGGGTGAGCGATGCGCGGGTCCCCTTCGTCGGCGACTTTAGAGAACTTGAACAGGGCAGCCCAGACGGGCCGTCGCTGCGGTACGCGATCAAGACCGAGGCGTCAGTGAACGCTCATGAGCTGGTCGAATACCTGCGATCCGGTGCCCTGCTCGCTGCGACGACCACCCTGGCGCGTGATGTTCTCAGCCCTGACAAGGCTGTGATCGGAGGGCTGCACCTGCTGACCGACGGGCACTGGCTTTGGTACTCGGACCTGGCCCACTACGTCGAGCATTACCACGTGACACTCGACCCACAGTTCATCGCGCACGCGCAAGCCAACAGCTGGACGGTTCCACAGCTCGATGACGCGGAGCTGCTTGCCTTGCAGGCTGTGCTTCTCGGTGACGATGTGGACTGAGCCGGTTGCCTACACGCCAGGCGTCTGTCCCGCTGCCGAGACCCTGGTGAGCGGTCGGCGACCCGGACGCGCGGTAGGACCTGTGCGCGTGAGCCGGCGCACCATGATGCCGATCATCGCCCAACGAATCATGGTCTCCGAGTGGGCAGGGCTGGCTTCGTAGTCGCGGGCCAGGCGCCGGTGGGCGGTGAGCCAGGAAAGAGTGCGTTCCACCGCCCACCGCTTCGGTTGTACCTGGAACCCTCGCTGATCGGGATCCTTGCGAACGACCTCCACCTCGCGGCCCAGGATGTGCGCGGCCCAGTTGACCAGGCGGCCGGCGAAGCCCTGGTCCGCCCAGATCTTCCGGATGCTCGGATGGTCAAGGCGAGTCCACAGCAACGGGCGCCTGCCCCCATCGCGGTCCTGAACATTCGCCGCGACGACATGGACGGCCAAGAGCAGACCGAGGGTATCGGTGACGATGAACCGCTTACGACCCTTGACCTTCTTGCCCGCGTCAAAGCCTCTCGTGGCGGCCGGCACGGTATCGGCGGTGCGGACCGACTGTGAGTCGATCAGCCCTGCACTCGGCTCAGGGTTGCGGCCATCGGCCTCGCGGACCTGGTCGCGCAGGGCGTCGTGGATCCGCTCGACCGTGCCGTCGTCGTACCACCAGGTGAAGTACCACTACACAGTGGGCCAGGGCGCGAACAGGCCCTCACCCGTGTCTTCGACGTCCTCACCCCCGACGAGCGGCACACCGTCCTCGCCACCGGCATCAACCGCCTCCTCGCCAGCCGCGCCCGCCGCAACGGCACCGTCCCCGACACCCTCTTCGTCGCCGACGACGGGACCTTCCATCTGATCCAGCCCAAGCACTACCGCCACACCGCCCCGCCCGGCCTCGCCGCCGTACTACAGGCCCAGCACGCATAGACACCCGCTGGCGCACGAGCAACACCGCCCCGGTACCCCGCCGCCGGATCGCCCCTGATCGCGGCGACGGCGACCGCACGCAGTCGACTACCTGCGCGCACAGCCGTAACAGCGCCTCTCCACCGGGCGGGCCCACGCACGACGAACCGCTGACCGTCATACGAGCGGGAGCAACGCCAGCACCGTCGTACGACCACTCAGACCCGGGCGAGGGCCCGGGCCGAGGCTCCCTTCAAGCTCGTGCTCGTGACCGGCCGCGCCCGGCACCGGCACCGCGGTGGGCCGGGCTCCGGTGCCGGGCGCGGCTCACCGGCGGGCGGCGGCGCCGAGGTCGCCGACGTTGACCAGCGCCGTCCTCAACTCCCTCACCCCGCGCGGGCGTTCGCCGGGGGGCAGGACGGTTGCGGCGTCCAGTAGGACGCGGGCGTGGCGTCGTACGGCCGTCTCCTGCCATGTCCCGGGCGCCCGGGCGACCAGCAGCGCGGCCAGGAGCAGGGCGTCGGGACGATCGGGGTGGGCCGCGGCGCGCTCGGCGACGAGATCAGCATCGGTCAGGGGCGGGGAGTGCCCGGCGCTCGCCCGCATCAACTCCAGCCACACCGCCTCCTCGACCGCCGCGTCGGCGAGGGCGCCCGCACCGGCCAGCGCGCCGGGCGGGAGGCCGGCCGCGAGCGCGGCCCGCCATAGCGCCACCGCCACCTCCACCCGGCCGGCGGCCGGCGGGACAGGGACGCCGTCGACCGCGCGCGGAACGCGGCCGCCGACCGCCTCCAGCAGCCGGGAGACCGCGGCGGCGCCCTCGTCGGTGCCGCCGGCCAACTCGGTCCACAGGGCGGCCGGATCACCCAGGACCGTCGGGTCGTCCAGGAGGGCGTGCGCGAGGTGCCCGTCGGCTCCGGGCATCTGCGCGCGCAGCGCGGCCAGGAGCTCGGCGCGGTCCAGAGCGGCGAGCAGCAGCCGGTCGTACGGTCCCCAGCGCAGCCACGAGGCGGCCGGCGAGGTCCGGCCGGGCTCGATCCCGAACAGGGCGGTGCGGTGGGCGGCCGTGAACGCGGGCGCGTACCGGTGCAGGGCCGGCAGGTGCACCCCGACCGCGGTGGCCAGCGCCTCCTGGCCGGCGTGTGCAGCAAGAACGGCCGCGACCGTGTCCAGGACGTCCTCGGGCATCTCGCCGGCGGTACGGGCCCGGTGGACGGCGTACTCCAACAGCGCGCCTAGCGCCCGGACTTCCGGATCTGACCCCACCAGCACCGGCGCCGTCGCCTCCCCTGCGGCTGCCGGAGCAGCGGCGCCCGGGCCGCCGGCCGGGGCCGGAGCAGCGGCAACCGAGGTGGTGGTGTCGTCCTTGGTCTCCGCGGCGGGGGCGGGGGCCCCGGCGGGGCGGGTGAGTGGGGCGAGCTGTGTCTGCACGTACGCCACGGCGTCCTTCTCCTGGTCACCGGGGAGGCCGTCGGCGCGCCAGGCGGCGGTGAGCAGGTCGGCCAGCGCCTGGTCGGCGAAGAACGCTCCGGCGTGCCGGCGCCGTACGCCGTCGGAGCCGACGGCGGGGTCGATCTCGCCGAGGCCGCGGCGCAGGCCGAGCGCCGCGGCGACGGCCGGCGGCAGCGCACCGTCCGGGAAGGCGCCGCGCCGGTCGGCGTGGGCGGCGGCCGCGGCGAGGTAGAACGCGGCGAGCTCCGGCAGCTTGAGGGCGTCCAGGACGGCGGGCACGTCGCTCGTCCAGGCGGCCGGATCGGCGGCGACGAGGCGGTGCAGCACCATCGCGTACCCGTCGTCGCCGGCGTCCTCGGCGCCGGCCAGCGCGGTCGCGGCCGCCACCGGTCCCAGCCCGGCCAGCTCCTCCTCGCCCAGGACGGTGGTGGCTGTCACCGGCTCCAGCACGGCGCCGGCCCGCGGGTCCCCCGGGCCCTCGGGGCTGAGGCGTTTCACCGCGTCCAGCACCGGCTCCCAGCCCGCCAGCACCACCGCCGTCAGGACGGGCGACCACTCCCACACCCGCAGCCACGAGGCGAGCGGCTCGACGCTCCCCTCGACCTTCTCGCCACCGTCGGGCACCACCTCCGCGACCATGTCGGCCGACGGCGGCGTGCCGAGCGCCGTACGGACGTGCTCCTCCAGCCGCGCGGCATCCTCCGGCGAGCAGGCGCGCAGCACGAGCTCGACGAGGCGGGCCGTCTCCGGCGCGGGCTCGCCGGCCACCAGCTGGGGGACGAGCCCGATCGCCTCCTGCCACCACTCGCCGGCGCCCGCCGCGGCATCCGCCGGCGGCTGGTGGGCCAGATGCTCGGCGAGGAGACGGTCGTGCAGCCGGGCGTCGACGGCGGCCAGCCGCCGCAGCGCGCGGGTGCGCACGGCCAGGTCCACACCGGCGTCCGCGTCCGCCGCGGCGACATCGAGCACGGCGCGCGCCAGCCGCGGCCCGCCGAACGCCGCGGTGTCACCGACGTGCACCCGGTCCAGGTCGGCGTGGAAGACGACTGTCCGGGCCGCCTCGGCGGTCAACTCGACATCCAGTGCGAGGAGTTTGGCCAGGACCACCCGGACGGCGCCGACGTTGCGGTGCGCGGGGCCGGGGCGGCCGGGCGGGTAGGCGGTGCGCGCCAACTCCCGTACCAGCATGGCGACGTCGTGGTCGGGCAGACGGGACGCGGCCTCCACGGCGAGCAGTTCCCGCATCTCCTCCTCGGCCACCACCCAGTCTGCACCCGCACCATCACCCATCGCGCCCTCGACGCCCTCGTCGACGCCGTCGAGGAGGCCGGCGGCCCGCATCTGGGTCTTCACCCGCCCGGCGACCGCATCGAGCGCCAGGTGGCCGGTGTGCTCGTCCTCGACCGCGCCGGCCAGCAGTCCCTCCACCACGCCGATCCACTGCCCCGCCCGCTCGGCGCGCGGGACCGCGCGGGCCCACCGCGCGGCCAGGCGCAGCGTCGCCCCCACCGCCGGACCGCCCCCGTCCCGGACCACCGGGCCGGCCAGCAGGGTCTGGAGCTGGGCGGCGTCGACGGCGTCCCAGTGGCGCACGGCCAGGCCCAGCAGCGCGTCCAGGGCGAGACGGCCGGCGGCGGCGATCTGCTGAACCCGCAGGACACCAGGAGCACCCTTGCCGGCCGGTTCGCTCAGCCAGGCGCGGACGGCATCTGGGTCGGCGCCGGCGACGTGGTCGAGGAACCAGGAGGCCGGCCACCGCCCGCCGGCCTCCTGGTCCGGCAGCAGCAGGTGCGGCGCGTGCTCCTGTAGCACGCCCAGCCACGCCGGCGCCGGCGTGGAGCGGAAGAAGTAGTCCGTGGCGCGCAGGTCCCACCAGCGGGCGAGCTCGGCCGCCTCGGCCGTACCCGGGCCCTCAAGCGCGGCGAGCTGAAGGACCCGGGCAGCGCGCTCCGGCAGCGGCACCAGCAACTCGCGCGCCGCGCCGAGGAGTTCGGTGTAGAGGAGGACGGCGTCACCGGGGCCGGCCGCCCGGCCGTGCAGGATGCCCGACGCCAGCCCGTAGACCTTCCCCCACACATCCAGCGCCTTCTGCTGCGCCCCGCCCAGCGTGACGCCCGTCTGCCGCTCGATGATGCCGCGGGCCCGCCTCCGGTGGTAGCCACCCGGGTGCTCCAGCTCGCCGCGCAGCACCTCGGCCGCCGCCGTCACTCGCTCCCACACCGCGCCCACCGCCGGCGGCGGGTCCTGTGGATCACCGGAGCCGGTGCCGGCAGCACCCGTCCCGGAGGCCGGCGCCTCCTGGCCGGCGACCTCGCCGGGCGGGCCGGTCTCCGCGGCGGCCGGCGTCCCGACAGCGTCCACCGCGGCCAACAGGTCCTTCGCCGCGCCCTTCAGGCCCACCGACTCCGGGGCCCCGGGCAGTTCCAGGAGCGTGTCCGCCGCGGACCGCACACAGGCCGCGGCCACCTCCTCCGGCCGTACCAAACCCTCCCCGGTCAGCACCCGGTGGGCATCCCGCAGCAGCCCCAACGCCCGTTCACCCGCCTCCCCCTGCACCGTCAGGGCCTCCGCAAGGACGTCGTCGACCTCAGACAGCACGCTCGCGCCCACCGGCGCCACCTCGTCGCTCACCGCAGCACCGTAGACCCGTCGGCCACCGCCCCCGCACCGATATCGAAGATCCTCGCCCGACCTGCCGCTCCTTTCACCAGCACCGGCAGAGATCAGCGCTCGCCGGTCGGCCGGCAGGCGGCGCGGGCGCGTTGCACCGGTTCCGCGACCGGGGGCGGGTATGTGCAAGGGCCGACCCTGCGGTTGGGGGCCGGCCCTTGTGTCCGCGGGCATGGGTGACCGTGTGCTGCGGGGTGTCCCTGTCGCGTCGGTTTGCGGCCAGTAGCGGGTCAGGGAACCGGTCGTCGGCGCGGCGTCGAGGCCGGACCGACGACCGCTTTGCCACGTAACGGTCCGCAGACCGTCATGAGCGGGAGCCGGTTATGGCGGCCGGCCCGCTCTGCGAGCGTGGGGTCTTCTCCCCCACCTTCTTCACCTCGATGGTGCGCGGGTCCACAGCTTCGCCGGGGGCGCCTTCGCGGTAGAGGCCGCCGGGGAGGCTGTCGCGGTCGTGCGGGAGGAGGAAGAAGACGCGCCGCTTGTACAGGCCGCTGTCGGGGTCGGGTTCGGCCTGGTCGTCGAGGAGGGCGTAGCCGACCATGCGTCCGTCGCGTGCGTAAGGGGGTTTGGTGTTGCGGCGGCGGGTCTTGTCGAGGGCCTGGCGGACGTAGTCGAGGTGTTCGGGGTCTTCCAGCCACACGACGTGTTCTTCGTGGGTGAGATCGCCCTCGGTCAGTAGCGAGCTCATGGCTGTAGCCCCTCCTTCGTCTGCGGGGCCCGATCGCGGCCCGCCACGTGGTGTGGTGAGCCGCCCGCTGCCGGATGTGGCCCTGCGGCTCCATGGTAAGTCGGGCGGATGCGGGTGGGTAGGCACTGCCGGGCCCGCCGGTTGTCTTCGCCGGTGTGCGGCAGTTCGCCGCAGTGGCGCGGGAGTTGGTTCATGACGGGGCATCCAGCAGGGCGAGGCCGGGGTAGTACTTGCGGCCGTTGGATTTGATCATGTCTGCGGGTGAGGCGAGGCCGACTTCCTGCCGGACGCGGGTGGCGAAGGCGCGGGTGCCGGCTGGGCGGATGCCCTCGCCGGTGCTGCACCAGGAGGCGTAGGCGGCGTACAGCAGCCCCTGCTCGACGCGGAGGTCGGGCTGGGCCTCGGTGTCGCGGGTGCAGCACTCGGTGAGGAAACGGCCGATGTGGTCCTCGGTGTTGGCGTACGCGCTCGTGGCGATACGGACGCGGTCGGGGCCTTCGAGGTTGTCCCGGGTGGTGAGGTAGCGGCGGGCGCCCTCGATGAGCCACTGCAGGATGCCGGGCCCTTCGTCGCGGACGAGTTCGAGCGCCAGGTTGTCGATCTTGCGGTGGTCGGGGACGGTCCGCTCGAAAGGCAGCAGGCGGATGCGCCGCCAGAACGCGAACCCGCCGGTGGAGACCTCCGGGCGGTGGTTGCCCAGCAGCCACAGGTGGTGAGTGGGGCTGAAGGAGAAGTAGTCCTGCCGCATCCTGCGCGCTTTGATCTTGTCTCCGCCGGTCAGGAGCCTGACGCGGGCCTCGTCGAACTTGTCGTTGGGCTTGAGCTCGCTGCAGACGATGAGCCGGCGGCCGTGGAGCTCGGTGAGTTCCGTGGAGTGCTCGGAGAACGCGCCGCGGTCCATGAGGAAGCCGGGCGGCGCGGCGTCGGCGTAGTCGCCCAGGATCTGGATCATGGCGTCGAGGAGGACGCTCTTGCCGTTCTTGCCGTGTCCGTGGAGGAAGGGCAGGACCTGGGCGCCGACGTCGCCGGTGATGGAGTAGCCGAGCAGCAGGTGCAGGAAGTCGATCATTTCCTGGCCTTCGGCGTCGTCGCCGAAGGTGTCGTGCAGGAAGCGGTGCCAGCGGGGGGTCTCGGTCTGCTGGGGGGCGACGCTGGTGGCGCGGGAGTGGAAGTCGCGGGTCGGGTCGGGTTTGCGCAGCAGGCCGGTTTGCAGGTCGACGACGCCGGCGGGGGTGCACAGGGCGTAGGGGTCGCCGTCGAGGGTGTCGGGGTCGACGGACAGGTCCGGGGAGGCCTTGGCCTGGGTGAGGAGGGCCCTCATGCCGGTGGTCGACAGGGTGCGCTTCTTGTGGTGGTGGAGATCGCGGTCGCTGAACAAGCCGCTGGGGTCGGTGTCGGGCATGTCCTCGGCCATCTCGCCGGCGGCCCACAGGGCGGCCTTCTCGCCGCCGGTGCGCTTCCAGCGGTAGCCGTCCCAGGAGAACCAGCCCAGGCCTTCGACATGGCGGAACTGATCGCGGTAGAGCTTGACGAACAGTTTGGCGTTGCCGCGGTCGGTGAGTGTTCCGGGCAGTGGGGCCGACAGTGCCCAGGACGGCGTCGGCGGGGCGAGGGAGGAGGCGTGGGCCTGGGCGGGCAGCGCAGGCGGCTGCTGGTCCGGCTGTTCGAGGTCCAGCATCTGCTGGGCAGCGGCGGTGGCGTCGAAGCGCGGCGTCTCGGCGCTGCTCATGAACGTCCTTCGAGGTGGAGCGGGCGGGCGGACCCGGCGGCGAGGGCGTCGTCGATGATGCGTTCGTTGCGGGCACTCTGCCAGGGCCGCGCGGTCTCGGCGGCCTCGCGCAGCAGGGCGCGCGAGGCGCCTTCGTCGAGGTGGCCGGCGGCCGCGAGTCCCCCGGCGGTGTAGGCGGCCTTGTTGAGCTTCTCGGTGAAGGCGGCGCCCTCGGGCGTGGCCGCGCACTCGGCGACCTCGAGCAGCAGCGGGTCCAGGACGCGGTGCGCGCGGACCGGGGTCCGGGAGCGGCGGCTGCGCGGGATCGCGGGCCGGGCGGCGGCCGCCGCCGGTCGCCGGATTGTGTGTCCGGTTCGCACGAGTTCTTCGCCCAGCCACTCGGGCAGCGGCGCGGGGAGATGGGAGGACCCTTCCCGCAGGTAAGTGCCGTGCGTGGTACGGGTGGTGGGAGCGACGATGTAGCCGCCGTCGGCCCGCACGTCGACCTGCCAGGCCAACGCGGTCTTCGTGCTGGACCCGGTCGAGCAACGAAACCGAATGGCCGGGTGAGGGTTCAGGTACCAGACGTGCAGGCCGCCGGAGGGGGTACGCACGCGCAGTGTGCTGTCGTCCTGCGCCGGGCTGGGCTGGCCACGCAGTGCGGCAAGGAGCGCCAGAGTGTCGAAGCCGGAAGCCAGGCCATCCAGATTCACGGAGTCGTGGATGGCGATACCCGGCAAGAGCCGACTGCGGTCCGGGACGGATGCGGCGTGCGCGTCGATATCGATGACGATGAGGTCGGCTCCGCCACAGGCCACACCGACGCCCCAGGAAGGGTGATCGGACCACCAGGCGTCGATGCGCGCCGTGCTGGTCGTCGCGGCGTGGAATCCGTGGCAGGGGCGGCCCGCGGGGAGGCAGACGCACCCCGAGGGAGAGTGGTGCTTGTCCTTGCAGGCCGGGCAGTTGGCGGCGGGTGTCTTGCGTCCCGCCGCCAAGGGGTGGACCGGCCAGCCCTGTTCGGCACACCAGCGGGCCACAGCGTGGGATGTGGCCGCCCGCGCAGCGGCGGCGGGCACTCTCGTCACATCGGGGCCGGGCACGCGTCTGTCCTTCTGCGAGGGTCTCGTCCTGCGATCCCTGTCAGGGCGGGCGCGCTGAAATGAGGGACCAAAGGGACTGTAGGGACTGGCTTTCGGAAGAGAGTCTAGGACCCCCGAGCGGGGACAGACCGCAGCTCCCCCGCGTGGCGCCGTATCTGTTTTCGGGTCCCTACGGTCCCTTGAGTCTCTGAAGAGAGACCAACAGGCGCGACATATGCCCGTAATGCCCCTAATGGGAGTGCCTGAAGGGACCGTAATTCATCTATCGGCGCACCGGCGAGGGGCGGTCAGACCCTGGCGGGCGGATCCCACCTGGAACTCGTAGCTCCTGGTCGGCCGCCAGACCCTTCCTGCGGCTACTGCCCTCGGACAGGGCCTGAGCCGGGCAGCCAGGGGCTGGACCCTGGCATGAGTCCCTGGGCATTTCCGCAGCTCAGGAGCGGATGCCGTACCCAAGAGGGACTGTAGGGACTCAGAACTCCAATTATGAGCCACCTAACTTACATGTAGCTGAACAGATACGCCCGCGCGTACATACACACACGTGACTCGCTCATAACTCCCAACTAGAGTCCCTTGAGTCCCTTACGGACGTCCCCTACCGCCGTAACCTGCACATTTACGAGGGACCGAGCTTCAGGGACTGAAAGTGCAGAGGCCCTCCTGACTCGGTGGGGGTCGCGTCAGGCGTAGCGGTGAAACGTCACCATCCGTGCCCACGACTGAAAAGCGCGGGCACGGATGGTCTTGGTGACTGTGGTGGCCACACTGGTGCTGGCGTCCTGGTGACCTGCCCGTGTCTTCTCCGCGCGGGCCCCCGGCGTTGGCTGTGACACGACGCGTGCACTGTGCTGGCGGCCCCGCAGGATCCCACCGATCACTGACTTGAAGGGATCGACCGCCGAGGCTGCGGTGGGAGCGAACCGGGCGCGGCTACGTGTCCTGGGAGTCGCCGCCGGTGGACAGTCACGTCGAGCTCATCTCGTCAGTCCGGTCAGGTCCTGCTGGTGCGCAGTCGTGGCAGACGCTCTCGCCTTCCCGTGGGTGGAACGGAACAAAGCAGCGGCTGCATGGCAGCATCCCCGCTACGACCCGGGCGCATGTGAAACAGAAGTACCCCGGCTCGTCCGGAGCGGCGGCTGTCCTTGCCCCCGGGACCAGGGACTCGCCTTGGCAGTCCGGGCACGACTCGACGGCCATCACCCCGAATACGTCCGGCGACACCGGGTCGCGGCCCAGGACGGACACGGCGTAGGCGATGGCTGCGTCGTCGGCTGTCTGCTCTCCGCCGCAGAACCGGCAGTGCACGCGGTCGCGGTCGCGGTCGAGGTCGGGGACAAAGGCCCATTGGTCGCAGTCCGGGCACTGCAGGGTGCGTTCCCGAATCGGCTCCAGCTCGGCGCGGATGCGCTGCATGCGCTTGGTGACGAAGCCGCGGATCTGTGAGAGGCCGCCGCGGATGCGTTCCATGTCGGTGGTCGACTGCTCGGCCTCGTACGGAGGCAGGGCGGGCAGTAGTTCCTCGTCGAGGAAGCGGATGAGGAAGTCCAGCACCTCCGCGGCCTGGCTCTCCACCGCGCGGGCGTTGCCGCTCTGTCCGAACAGCCCGTAGTGCTGAAGGGCGTTGCGGTGCTTCGCCAGCTTCCACAGGGCGCTCGTGTCCTTGTCTGCGATGACGATGCCGGCGATGTCCTTCAGCCGCTGTACGGTCTCGTCCGGTCCGCAGCTCTTCAGTGTGCCGTTCTCCAGCTCCGATCGTTTGGCCTGGCCCGGGTCCTTGAAGACGAGCGACCAGTGTTCCAGTTGGAGACGGGCCTTGAGGAGTACCTCGGCGCCGGCGGCCAGGTGCAGGACGGCGTACTTGAGGTCCCGGGCGCTGACCCGCTCGTCGCCGGACTCCAGATGCTCCACCACGCTGAGCAGGTAGTCCAGGCCGTTGGGGACCGGAGGGAAGATCACCTCACTGCCGGGATGCTCCACTTCCCTGCCCGGGTCGTAGAGCCGGCCGTTGGCGATCCCCGGCCTGCGCCAACTGCCCGGCCGGGCCACGTGGGCGCCGCCAGCGTCGACGGACACCTCAGTATTGGCGCCCGTGGCCGGGCCGTCCGCGTTCGCCTCGGTCATGACGTTCTCGCCCGCCGGGGAGCGGCCTCGGACTGTGCCGAGACCGCGTCCAACCTCCGTGCCTGCCAGGCGGGTTGGACGTGCGGCTGGTTCTTCCACTGCTCGGCCATCTCGTACAGTGGTGCCGCGATCGCGCGGATCCGGTTGTCCCCGGGGTCCATGTCAGCGGGCATCGCCCGGCTGCAGGCCAGCGCGGCCGCGGCGTCGACGGCGGCCAGGGTGGCGGCGACCGACTCGCTGAACGGATGTGCTCGCTCCCGCTCGCGGATCGCCTCGTCGACGCGCACATTGAGCTCGGGGTGGCCGCCGCCGAGCAGGTCGACCGTGGTCAGCAGCATGTACGCCAGCGAGTGCAGCTCCCAGTCGGTCTCCTTCCGGCGCGTGGTGTCGTCCTCGCGCAGGGCGAGGGCCTCGCGCAACGGTTCGGCGTCCAGGACCAGTTGGGCCACGTCGTCGGCGGTCGGCGCCCGCTCGGGTGCGACGTGCTTGTCGACGCCGTCCAACAGGCGTCGGGCAAAGATGTGCAGGCCGTGGTCGTGCTCGGAGGCGACGGCGGGGGTGGGCTGCTCGCGGGTGTCGAGCGCGCTGCGCAGGGCGGCGGCCTGGTGGGTGATCCGCACGGCGAGGCCTGCGGCGTCGCGACGGGGCTCGGGCATGGCGAGGAGCCTAGCCGGGATCACCTTCCATTTGGCGGCCTTGGCCGCCGCCGAGGTGAGTGAAGACCCTCCACCTGAACAGCCTCACACCGTGCGCCGTCTACCTGGGGATTCGTGCTGTGAGGCTCACAATCTCCACGTCGTCGGGGAGGTCCAGGCGTTCCTTGCGCGGGGTGGGGAGCAGCGGTACCTGGCCGCCGGGTAGCAGGCCGCGGCGTTGGAGGACTTGGGCGCGGCTTCGGCACCAGGCCGAGCAGAACTCCCGGGATCGTCGCCCGGTTGAGGGGCAGGGCTGGGTGCAGGTCTTGCAGTGGCCCAGGTCGGCGACGGGTGCCAGGCGTTGCAGCAGTCTGCGGACACGGTCTTCTTCTTCCGTTCCGTGCGGCACTTCGTCGGACGCGCAGCCCTCGATGAGTTCGGTGAACGCGGTGCGGAATTCGGTGAGGTCGCGGCGGCAGGCCCCGAGCAGCTCCAGGTACTCCTCCACCGGCCAGTTGGCGAAGGTGGCGGAGCGCGTCAGGTAGAGGCCGACGGTGTCGATGCGGTGGCGGTCCTCGGCGTCGAGCAGCAGGTAGCCGGCGAGTTGCCAGGCTTCGGCCTGCCGGAGGGTGCGGGTGGAACGGGTGCTCTTGAAGTCGAGCAGCAACCCGTCGACGGCGAGGTCGGCGTCCGCGGTCAAGTGGTGGGTGGAGAACGTGGGGCCGGGCGTGCAGTCCTCGGGCCGGGTCCGGTCGCGCAGGGCCTGGAGTGGGCTGTCGGCGGCCTTGTAGAGCTGGGCGACGACGTCGGCCACCATGTCGCGGTGCGGCAGTCGGAGGAGTCGTTCGAGGGTGAAGGCGTCGGGGTCCTCGCGGGCGGTGACGGCCAGCGGGGTGTAGCCGAACCCGACCGGGGTCCGGTAGTTGACCTGGTACCAGGCCGCGGCGATCAGGAGGCGGGCCAGGTCCTCCTCTTCGTCCTGGCCTCGGTCCATGGGCAGTTCACGGCTGTGGAGCTGCAGGGCAAGGACCGTTTCCTCCAGACGCGCGGTGAGTTCCTCGCCCACTTCCCGCATCCGCTGGCGTGCGTCTGAGTCGTAGGAGTCGACGGTGGTGCCGGTGAGCAGGATGCCGGCGCGCGCGACGGGGTCGACGGGCTCGGCAGTGGTGAATGCGAGGCGCAGCCGGTAGTCGATCGCGGTGCCGACGTTCCCGGCCTCGGTGCCGACGCCGGGGCCCGGCATCAGGATCTGGTCGCTCTGGTTCCGGGCGCGGTAGTTCTTGCGCAACGGGGTTGCGCCGGCGGACAGTTCACGGTCGAGGAAGCGGCGCAGCGGGGTGCGCGGACAGTGGATCCCTGAAGTCAGGCTCATGAACACCGCCTTGGGCAGCGAGCGCCATCCAGGCGCGTCGAAGTCGTCACGGTTCGACGGTAGGGAGCGGCACTGACACCCCGTCACCCGCAAGAGGGAACGGAGAGAGCTGCGGGCGGGGGATTCACCCGCACGAGGGGCAGCACGGCGCCCTTGGTGACACGGAGGGCACGGCGAACACGACGGTGGTGACCTCCGCTTCGGGCGGCAGGAGCCCTGAGGTAGCCGGGGAACGGTGAGGGTGCCCCGGTGACATGGGCAGGTGGCTCTACGGTGGGGGCATGAAGCTCGCTGACCTCGCAACCGTGATGGAGCGCCGTCGGGGCGGCCTCAGCCTCGAAGACTTCTGCACCGACTCCATGATCGCCTCATTGCGGTGGCCAGACGATGTCGTCGAGCAGTTTCTCTACGATCATGGTGACAACTCCCACTTCCTGCACGATTACAGGGACATCGACTTCTCCAGGGTCGTGTGGGGCCTCGAAGCGACGACGGCTGAAGAGCTCAGCGAGATGCCGACCGGAGCATCCGACGACGGCTGCATCGAGGAGTACGCCGCCAACCCGGATCACTGGGTCGCCGTTCGGAGAACGGGAATTCACGAGGGTGTTGCTCGATGCTGGGAAACCCTCGGGACGTGGAAGCGTGCGCCCATCCTGATCGACAGACGGTTGCTCGACCCGTCGGAGAGTGGTCTGCAGGTGGTGGAAGGAAGAACGCGCGTCGGGGTGTTGAGAGGCCGCCGCCGACAAGGATCATTTGTCGCGGTGCACCACGAGGCCTGGGTCGGACGTCCGTCCATGCCAGCGGCGTCCTCTCGCGACGAGTCCTGACCACCGGCCGAACCGCTTTGGTATGAGCGCGGCCGTAGTGGCGCAAGCCCCGTCGCACGTCTGGGTGGCTGTTCGGCAAGAACCCCGTTGCGAGAGAGCCGGCGGCGGATACTGACGGCCATGGCGATGAGTGTGGGCTTGGGGCCGAAGGAGCAGAAGGCAGCCCTGGAGGGTGTGATGCCCTGGCTGACGCCGACGGGTCTCGCATCGGACGCATTGGAGAAGCTGGACCGACCGCTGCTGGCCTGGATGCAGGACCCAGAGCTCCACATGTTCGACTCCGCGGCGCACTACGCCGAGTACGCAGACCAGCCCGGCGGCCTGTCCCGGCTGGAGCAGAAGATCGCGAAATTGCCGCCCCGCCCAGAATGGGAGATGGAACGGGTGTGGTCGCCCGACGAGGAGACCGACGAGGCGTACGACGCCGCCTACGAGAAGGCGTGTGTGACGATCGGCGGCCGTCGGCTGCACCCGCGTGATCTCGATACCTACACCGCCATCGCCTACGAGCTCGCCGACCTCGCTGACCAGGACGAGGAATTCGATCCGAATGACGTGGAGAGCGAAGAGGATCTCGTCCGTGGTGACCTGGAGGCTGGGTTGGCCTGGGCAGCCGCCGGGGTCTGCGTCCTACAGCAGTCGCTCCCCTACCCCTTCGGCGACGTCCTTCCGTATGGCCCGATCGATAACCGGCCCGCCCATCGCCTGGTGTACGCCTATGCGAACCTGCTGCAGTTGAAGCAGCCACGCAAGGCTGCCGCCTGGTGGACTGCGATGGTCTACTTCAGCCCCATGGACAACATGGGCGCCCGCTACCTCGCCCCGGGAGGGCCGTCGAGCTCCCTGCCGTTCCAGGTCTGACTCCCTCCAGCAGTACGGGAACGCCGCTGCCCACTCCTGATCGAAGGCCGGCACCCACCGCTCCGCACGCCGTCTGCGCGCAGTTTCGCGAGCAACTCGGCTGAATCTCCCGGCTCGGCTGAACGCGGGAACTTTGACGGTTCGCCGCGTCGTCACCGGACAGGTCCCCGTTCTCCGGGCATGGAGCTTGTAGCTGAAGAGGCCACCGTGACCATCAAGGTCGTGTCCGTGAACGGCAAGCGGATGTCGAAGGCGATCTACAGCCAGTTGCCCCGCCGCAGCCCGTTTGATCACGACAGCTCGGTTCGGGGCCGCCTCTGGGGAGTCGTGGTCGACCCGAAGTGCTGCCACAGCATGCGCACTGCGGGCCGGGAGCACTGGCACGTCGTGTATGAGTGCGAGGGCGAGCTGGCCGTGTGGGGGCTCCGGCAGGGGGCGGAGAACGCTCCGTACAACCTGATCGCCGGTGGTCCGTACGAGCCGAGGTCCCGCGTCGACAGGGAGTTCCTGGACTCCTGCGCTCTGGAGACCCACCGGGGCTCCACCGACTTCTTCGAGGGCCGGCTGTTCGACCTGGTCCGCGACGACCAGGTCGTGGCGATGATCGAGGACACCAAGGTCTATCTGTCGTGCTCCGCCGCCGTGTTGAAGCTGCGCACCACCAGGACGGAGCACCACACCGCCGTACAGCGTGCCGCCTCCTTGCGCCGGTTCGAGCACGCGGTTGTCCCCGATTACGTCACCGAGGCCGCTGCGAAGGCAGAGAAGGAGCTGGGGGCTGCCGAAGAGGTTTTGGAGCGGCTGCGTGATCAGCGCGAGCGGGGTATCCAGGATCTGTATGCCGATCTGGTCGTGGACGTTCGCCGTATCAAGCAGGCCCGGGAGAACTACGCCGTGGCCCTGAAGACGGTCGAGCAGCTGCCTCAGCTCTTCCTGGGTGCTTGAGGACGACCAGCCGGGAGGACCACGCTCTGATCGGCGTCTGTAGGGGCGTCAGCGGATCCACGGCGGCGAGTTCAGTTCTCCTCAGGGCTGCGGAGGCGTCGCTTCTGACGGCCCTTCTTAGTGAAGCCCTTGCCACGGACACCGAGTCGCAGGCTCCTCCACAGGTCCCTGCGTCGCCGATTCCATCGTCGCTTACTGGTGCGCCACTTCTGGCGCCGCCCTTCCGCAGCACTGCCGGGGAGAGGAACTCCCCCCACCGGGACCGGCAGATCGAACCCCGCGCGCCGCCACCGAGTGCCCGCCGCATCGGTGTATTCGTACGTCACATCGGGCTCCTGCCACCGGAGAGCGGGGTCAACTGCCTGCTCGCTCCAGTCGAAGGTGAAACGCGCCGTATCGCCGGCGGCCAACAGGGCCTGCTTGCGCGGGACACCGTGCGCTCGCACCCTTTCGACCGTCTGCCAGCCCTCGTCTGGTCCGAAGTCCTCATCGAGGTGCACTTCTGCCCGCACGACCACCCTTGTGATCGGGGTGAGGCCGTAGTTCCGGACCGTCACGCCATCCCGGTCGAGCACTTCGAGCGCGATGTGGGCGGCCTTCTCCCTCTGAGCACCAGCCAGTACGCGCTCCTGGACAGATCGCTGCCGGGCGGCAAGCCACACGGCCGTGGCCGTTGCCGCGATTGTTCCCCCAGCAGAGACCCACTGCGCAGCAGTCATCCCCGCAACGTACGCCGTGAAGGTCCAGCCGGCCCTCGCCGCTTGCCCGACCCGCAGAAAATGCGTCCCCGGCCGTCCAGTTGGGGGCCTACGCTCCCGTCATGTCCAGCCTCTACACCCGCCCCCGCCCAACGACCGGCGGTGGTTTCCGGATCGGCGTCTTCGACACCTCGGTGCTCACCACGGACGTCACCGCAGCGGTCTTCCGCGGTCGGCCGTCCTCGCTCGTCGACGGGATGCAGGACGGCACACTGCGCGGCTTCATCCCGCACTACGTGTGGGCCGAGGTCCCCCGCGTGCTCGCCGACCTCAAGCGCGAGGGCGGCGCCTTCGGCCTCGCGGCGGCGGAACGCCTGTGGTGGCAGCAGTACGTCCCACTGCTGCACGTCGTGTGCGCGGACGGCCTGCCGATGACAGCGGCCGCCGACAAGCTCGCCCAGGAGGACCTCAGCGACGTCGGCATCCTCCAGCTCGCCGGACTCCTCGCGCCCGTCGTGCTCTTCGCCGAGGACCCCGACCTGATCCGCCACGGCATCGCCGTCCCGAAGTGGAGGGACGTACGGGCCGCCGTGGGGAAGATCGGCGATGCGGAGGCCGGCATGCAGGCCGGCGGCACCATGGTCGCGGGGACCGGATACGGCCTCTACGGCGCCGCGAGGCTGGCCCGCGCCCACCCGGTGGCCACCGGGATCGCGATGGCCCTCGTCGGCGGGTACGCCTACGTCAACCGCGACCGGTTCACCCCCGAGACTCGCGCGAAACTGACCAGGTTCGGCACCAAAGTCCTGCGGGTCCTGGGCGAGCCGTTCGCCCAATACGAGCTGCACAAGCCCGGCTGGACGCAGGCAGAACGCGGCGCTGCGGGAGACGACCCGCTCTCTCAGGTTGCCCGGCTGCTCGCCCGCTCGCCGGTGCCGATGACCCGCACCGAGATCCTCGCCGCCCTGCCCGCCACGGTGCAGATCCCGCACCGGCGCCAGATGGACGGGCTGGGACGGCTCCTGCACCGCTTCCCCGCCTTCTGCCAAGTCGAGCCCGGCAGATGGCAGTTGGGCCGGGCGAACGTGCAGGTACGTCACCGCCCATGAGGCGGTTACCTACGGGCGCCACGTGCCCGTCGCACAAAGGCGGCGGGCACGTGCCTGCGATTCTTTCGGACGCGCTCTCGCATCCCTCAGTTCCGGGGAAGGGCAACACTCGCCGCTGCCGTGAGGCCAGAGGCAGCGATCGCCGAGGCGGTTCCCAGAACAGCCGGGTCTGCCGGGCGGAGCACGGTCATGACGACCGCGGCGGTGAGAGCAGTACCCGCGAGCACGAAAGCGATCAACACTGGAATCCAGTGAGACTTTCCGCGAACGCTCGGGTCCGCATCGGAGGAAGTATCGGACATTGGTTTCCCTTCGGCTCAGAGGTGTGCACTTATCCCTGTAGATCAAAGGCGGAGTGGTAGCAGCCACCCGTATTGCCTTTGCCGCGGGTTGTGCCCTTTGTGGACCTTCCGAAAACCAAGGGTCGCCAACTCCCGAGGTTGCGGGCCAATCGCTACCACTTCCCGCCGTTTTTGGGGAGTCCAGGGAAAAGTGGTTATGAGATCTACCTGTGTAGAGACAAGTAGTTATCGGTTGGAAACCAACTTGAACAACATGGCCAAGGGGTGTGATTGCTCGGCTACTTCAGTGGCAGAACTCGTATCAGTAACATCACCCTGTCACTGCTCGCCACCTGGCACATCCTCTCTCTTTGAGATACGAGAGGTCCCTGCTGCTCGGGCGCCACACGAACAAGCTGCTTCACAACAACATCTGTCCCGATAGAGCTCTGGGGCATCACCCGCATTGCTCAGCCTACGATATGGCGGGCTGAGGCAGTACAGAGCGGAGGGCTGCGATTCTGCTTTCTCTCCTGCTGTTTGCGGCTCGCAGCTCCCGTATTCCTCCTGGTCAACTAGGCATATGCCGTTCACTGCTCCGTTCTCCTGGGTCACGACCAAACGTTAAAACTCTGTCCCATCTAGTGGGAGTTTCCTGAATCTTGTTTATGAGCAGGGGTCGAGTGGGGACAACAGCAGTGAAGTTGGCTGCCAACTTGGCCACTTTGGCGGAAGTTTTGCTTCAGGACGACCTCGGGCTCAGAGGTGTGCCGCGTTCGGCTCCGTAGCAGCGGAGTCGGGCAGATCGTCCAGTCGCAGTAGGGCGCGACGGGCATCATCGCCCTCGTGCTGCTGACCGTCGGGGTCTTCCCCTCGCACCTCAGCGCGAGGGGAAGACTCCGATGGAGGCAAGCTGCCTGGCCAGCAGTCGCTTCGAACGGGCGGTAGCTCAGCCGAGCCAGACGATGTCCAGAACGGACAGGTGGCGCAGCGCCCGGTTGACGAAGTAGATGACGGACAGTTGGCCGACGGACGCGATACGCACGTCCTCGCCCTCCGGGTCCCCGGCGTCCCACTGCGGGAAGTCCCACGGGTTGTCGGCCGTGGCGTCCAGGACGTCCCAGAGCATCTGCTCCGCGTACTCGGGCAGGGCGTCGAGCACCTTAGCGGCCTGCGAGGAGAGGCGGACCGCGTACGGCTGCGGTTCGGTCACCGGCGCCTGCTCCGGATCTCGTCCAGGCCCACGAACGTGCTGTCGTCCTTCCCGGAGGCGAGGAACACGTCGACCGCCGGGATGGAAGCGACGCGGGCCTCCCACGCCTGGACGACCTCGTACAGGTGGGCGAGGGAGAACGTCCGGCGGGATTCCTCCAGCGCCGCCGACCACTCCTGCTCGAAGGCCGGCACCCACCGATCGGCACGCCGGTCGGCACGCAGCTGCGCGAGCAGTTCGGCCGGAGCACCCGGGGCGGGGACGTACGGGGTGACGGGTGCGTGGTCGGGCTGCGCGCTCATCTGGTCCTCCCGGCGGGTCGTCACCTCACGGTACGCGCGCCGGGTGGCCGTGGATGCGGGCATGCCACAGTCCAGGAGGCTCCCGCACCACCCGACCTCCCGGACAGTGGCGCCAATGGACCCCACAGTCGTCCAAGCGGATCACCCCCTCCGCCTTCTCCCCCTCCACCCGGCCGCCACTAGGCGGCCACAGGTGCGTCCACGCCCTTCTGTACCTGGCTCACCAGCAGCTTCGTCGCTATCGACCTCGATCAAGCGTTGACTGAGCAGCTCAGAGCTAGGTCAACGGCGAAATGAGGGTGTACTCTCAAAGCATGGACCAGAAGACCCTCACACCCGCTGTGGTGAGGATGCTCCAGACCTTCCTGGAGGATCCGGACCGCACGTTCTACGCCAGCGAACTGATGCGAGCCGCCCACGTCGGCAGCGGCTCGCTGTACCCGGGCCTCGCCAACATGGAGAAGGCCGGCTGGGTGACCTGCGAGATCGAAGACGTCGACCCGAAGGAAGCCGGACGCCCGGCCCGGCACTACTACCGGATGACGGGCCTCGGTGTTCGCGCAGCTCACATGGCGCTGGTCGAGCTGAGCGACAGCGTCCGCCCGCCGCAGTCCTCCCCGGGCTGGAAGCTGGGCCCCCAGGCCAGCCGGATCGTCGGCTGCCTCACCGGCACGATCGGCCGGCTCCGCCCCTCGACGGACAGGATCTGAGCCCGGTGGACCCTCTCTCGGCCGGTTACGCCACGGCCACGGCTGCGGGGGACCGCTTCGTCCTCCTCGACCACGACATCAACGGCTGGACCATGGCCCTGATCGTCGCCGTCATCGCCGCCTTCATCTACGAGATGTTCATGGCGATGACGAAGGCGGTCACCCGCCGCATCCCCTTCCTCATCCTGCGGATCGCCCGCATGTCCACCCCCGAGGACGTACGCGCCGCGCTCTACGAGAAGTGGACGGCGGACCTGTGGGACATCCTCGACGAGAAGGGCTTCTTCGTCGCCAAGTTCGTGCGGGCCATGCTGTTCGCCACACAGCTCGCGCTCTACGGTGCCCGCTCCACCGCCGCAGTCGTGAGCCCGCGACCTAGCCCGTCCCCCGTGATGAAGGACGCCAAGCCGAAGAGTGGCGGTACCGCTCCGGAGTGGCTGGAGGACCTCGCGGACCTAGTGTTCGGTCTGAGCCGGATGGAGCGGATCCGGTTCATGGTGCTGACCCCGAGCGTGGCTGTGGTGCTGACGATGGTCGGGACCATGTTTCTGGGTGCGCCTGTTGCGTTGGTGGCGGGCTGCTTCAGTGGTGCCGCTACCTTCTCGATCGCCGTTGCCGTATGGGCCTACCGGCGGCAGCGACGGTCGGGGAAAGCGGAATGATGTAGTGTCAGATTCCGTCCGGTCGTTCCGCGTAACGGCGACCGGCTGGCGCTGGTGGTTGTAATTGCAGCACGCCCGACTTCCTGTCGGGAGGTCCAGGTGCAAGTCCTGGCCGGCGCTCCATCGAGGCCCCCACCCCTAGTCGGGGTGGGGGCCTCAAGCGTGGGCGGGTCGTACTGCGGCCCAACAGCCCAGCACCGCGTCAGCGCCGAGGGTGCGAACGCGAAACCCCGGCCGATCTCCCTACAGGATCAGGGCCAGGGCGAGGCTCATGGTGCGCAGGCGGGTCTGGTCATCCTGCTGGTCCCAGGTGTCGGCGATGTGCTCAAGGAGGTCGGCCGTCGCGTCGGAAAGCACGCTGTCCAGGTCGTCGGCGTTGTGGGAGCAGCGGAGCTTGCTGGCGGCCTGGAGGATGTCGGCGACCGCGACGGGCACTTCGTCAACTGGCTTTGTAGGTGAGAGTTGAGGCCAGGTGTTGGTGGGGTGTGACTCCAGTGCTGTCGGCGGAGAGTTGATGTCGGTGAGTTTTGACTCCACTGGGGGCCTTGCGGTGGGAGTATCGGGGTGCATCAGCTAGCCCTGGGTGGCTCAAGTGCCCTTTTCGAAGGTCGAGTTGTACGCGGCGATACGCCATGACGCTCGGGTCGAAGGGCTGTCCAGCAGGGCTTTGTCGGCCAAGTACGGGGTGGGCCGGCGGACGGTCGCGATGGCGTTGGAGTCGGTGTGGCCGGCGCCGCGCAAGCAGCTTCCGCCCCGGATCTCACGCCTGGATGCGTTCAAGGCGACCATCGACCAGATCCTGCGCGATGACCTGGACGCGCCGCGCAAGCAGCGGCACACCGTCAAGCGGGTCTTCGACCGGCTGATCGACGAGCACGACGCCCGGGGCGTGACCTACTCGATGGTCCGCGCCTATATCGCCGTGCGCCGTCCGGAGATCCGGGTGGAGGAGGGCCGGGGGCCGCCGCAGGCGTTCGTGCCGCAGACCCACCGCCCCGGCGATGAGGCGGAGGTCGACTTCGGGGACGTGTGGATCCACCTGGACGGCGTGCCTACCAAGGTGTTCCTGTTCTCGCTGCGGCTGTCGTTCAGCGGGAAGTCCGTGCACAAGATCTTTGCTTCGTGCGGGCAGGAAGCGTTCCTGGAAGGCCATGTCCACGCGCTTCAGGTGCTGGGCGGCGTGCCGCGCGGCAAGGTCCGCTACGACAATCTGCGGGCCGCGGTCAGCCAGGTTTTGGGCCGCACCCGGGGCCGGGTGGAAAGCGACCGCTGGGCGGCATTCCGCTCGCATTTCTCGATCAACAGTTTCTACTGCAATCCCGGCATCGAGGGCGCCCACGAGAAGGGCGGCGTCGAGGGGCAGATCGGCTGGTTCCGCAGAAACCACCTGGTCCCCGTCCCGAAGGTCGCCTCGCTGGCCGAGCTGAACGCGATGGTTGAGCGCTGGGACGAGGAGGACGACGCCCGCCGGATCATGCAGCGGGCGCTGACCATCGGTGAGATGTTCGCCGTCGAGCGCCCGCTGCTGGTGGCGCTGCCCGAGGAGGAGTTCGAGACCGGGCTGGTGTCCTCGCTGCGGGTGAACCGCTACAGCCAGGTCAGCGTGCGCACGAATCACTACTCGGTGCCCGTGCGGCTGATCGGCCGGATGGTGCGGGTCGTGCTGCACGCCTCCGAGCTGGTGGTCTACGACGCGCACCGGGAAGTCGCCCGCCACGAGCGGCTGATCGCCAAGGGCGGTGCCCGGCTGGAGCTGGACCACTACCTGGAGGCGCTGGTCCGCAAACCGGGCGCGCTGCCCGGGGCGACCGCGCTGGACCAGGCTCGCTCGGCGGGCAGGTTCACCCCGGTGCACGACGCCTGGTGGCAGGCGGCCTGCACCGCCCACGGTGACGCGGAGGGCACCCGGGCGCTGATCTCCGTCCTGCTGCTGCACCGGCACATGGTCCACGAGCACGTGGTCGCCGGGATCGCGACCGCGCTGCGGGCCGGCGCGCTGACCGCCGACGCGGTCGCGTTGGAGGCCCGCAAGTGGGGCGAGGCCGACCAGGGCGCCGACCAGCCGGCCGACCACGACATACCGCCGCGGCGGGTAGACGGCGGGGCGACGGTGACCTCGCTGACCGAGCGGCGCCTGGCCGCGCTGCCGCCCGACCCCAGGCCGCTGCCGTCGGTGGCCGCCTACGACCAGCTGCTGCGATTCCGCCGGCGTCCCGCCGACGGCCAGGCATAACGAGGAAGAGGCACCGTGACCGCCAAGCGCAACCGCGGACTGACCGAACAGGCCGCCGACACCGCCGTGGACCAGGCATGCCGGATGCTCCGGCTGCCCACCATCCGCACTCAGTACCCCGACCTGGCCGAAGCCGCCGCCCGTGACCAGATGACGTATCGCGGATTCCTGGCCGAACTGCTGCTGTCCGAATGCGACGACCGGGCCCGCCGGCGCTCGGAGCGGCGGATCAAGGCGGCCGGATTTCCGCGCGAGAAATCGATCCGGCAGTTCGACTTCGACGCCAACCCGGTTATCGACGCGGCGGCTATCCATACCCTCGCCAAATGCGACTGGGTCAAGAAGGGCCTGCCGCTGTGTCTGATCGGCGACAGCGGGACCGGGAAGTCGCACCTGCTCATCGCGCTGGGCACCGAGGCGGCGATGCACGAGTACCGGGTGAAGTATGTGCTGGCCACCAAGCTCGTCAACGAGCTCGTGGAAGCCGCGGACGAGAAGCTGCTGGCCAAGACCATCGCCCGCTACGGCCGCGTCGACCTTCTTTGTATTGATGAATTGGGCTATATGGAGCTTGACCGTCGCGGGGCGGAACTGCTGTTCCAGGTTTTGACGGAGCGTGAGGAAAAGAATTCCGTGGCGATTGCCTCCAACGAATCCTTCGGTGGCTGGACGAAAACCTTTACGGATCCACGGCTCTGCGCGGCCATAGTGGACAGGTTGACGTTCGGCGGGAACATCATCGAGACCGGCACCGACTCCTACCGCCTCGCTGCCACCCGCGCCCGCGCCGCACAGCAGGCCGCCGCGGGCTGACCGGGCGGCGCCCGCCGCCCGGCCCGGATGTCTTCTCTCCGGTCCTACGGTCCTGCCGGCCGGGAAGCGGTGCGGAGCCGGGAGACGGCCTGCTGCAGATCGGCGAAGGCGCGTTCTTCCTCGCGCGGCCCGACGCGGGCGGCGGAAAGGACGCTGTCCCGCGAAGCGCGGATACGGGCATAGGCGTCGAAGCAGGTGAGGACCTCCTGGACCGCAAGCTCCTGCCGGGTGGGCGGAGGCGGAGAGGAGGGACCGTTCGGGGATGACATCGCCAGACTCTTGTCTTGTTGCGGAGCTACGGGCCGGGAAGAAGGGGCACGTCCGTCAGGCGCCGCATGCCCAGTTCGTCCAGCACACGCAGGTTGCGGGGCGAGGCACGGCTGATGACGAACCGCATGCCGGAACGGCGGGCGGAGGCCGCGGCTGCCAGGAGCAGTCCGCGCACCTCGGGGGCGAGATAGGTGACCTTTCCGAGGTCCACTTCCATGACGCTGGGGGCTCGGGCGAACGCTCTCAGAAGTCTCCTGCGGACGCGAGGCACCTTGCTCGCGGCCAGCTCTCCCCGCAGCCGGACGACGGTCCGGTCACGATGGCGGGGAGGAGGTCTGAGCTGCACGGCAAGCCTTCCGGGCGCGACGGACACGTCGCCGACCAGACTTCCCGGCACACCACCCGCCCCTGAACGCGGGACGAGCTGTCACCACCCTATGGGCCGCCGCGGCCACCAGCACAGTCCAGACGTCATCCGGGAAGCCACGCGTCCTGCCACTGGGGGTGCAGTTCGAAGGGCAGGGCAAGGGCGCGGAGAGTCTGTGCGGCGAAGACAGGGTCCAGCGGCCACTTCGGATCCTGCGGGTCCTGACAGCGGATCCGCTGTTCGCAGTCGCCCAGCACCGACCGGAGTGCCCGAACGCGGTCAAGGATCTGCCTCGGGACGGGACAGACGCAGCCTTCGAGCACGGCAGTGCGCGCTCCCGGCTCTCCCGAGGCGACGGCAGGGCAGACCAGCTCGTGGAACAACTCGGCCTGCGATGCGGTCTCTGCCAAGCGAGCCCTCACGAAGGTGATCAGCTCGTCCGTGCTCGACTTCGCGCGCATGTGTCCTCCCAGGCCGCAGACCCACACCGATCGTCCCACGTGTGTTCCCACGATCAGTGGGCCCTGGGCAACAACGCCCTCGAACCCCTGCCCCGGCACGGGCTCAGCCCGCCGCAGCGGGGCCGCCAGGTGGAGTCATTTCTCACCTACAAAACCGGGTCCCCCAGGCGCCGGGTGGAGTCAGAACCCACCTACAAGTGGAGTCAACCGTCACCTACGAAGCCAGTCAACGCTGTCACTCCTGGTCTGGTGGTCTGCCGTCCGTGTGGAGGTCAGGGTCGGTGGGGTGGTCGGAGCGGGCATGGAGGGTGTCGTGTCCGCGGAGATCGTGTAGCCGGACCCGAAGCCCCAGCGCTGCGGGCGGTAGCCGAAGGACGTGAGGACCGAGACGAGGGCGCGGTGCATCGCAGTGGTGGCCGTCTCGTAGCGCCGTCTCGTGTCGGCGAACAGGTCGTCGGGGCGGTCCTGGCTGTCGAGATCCGCGCCATCGAGCCGCGCGTGGGTGAACCAGTCGACGTGCACCTGTTGCTCAAGGATGTAGACAGCGAATCCGCCGGCCCCGCCACCGTCCCGTTTCTGCGTGAGTCCGGCGCTCTCCAGGTCGAACTGCACCCGCAGCGCGAGCTCTTCGGGCGCGCTCACGCGATGGTGCCTTCCGCAGCGCGTACCTGTCCGGTGTCGGCGATCGGCGGGGCGCCGGCCGTGGCGTACGGGTCGGGCAGCGGGGTCGCCTGCACCCATCCCCCCGTCGGCGCCCAGTAGGTCATGTTCGCGGTGGCGTGGCGGGTGACGGGCTCGGTGGCGCCGTCCAGGAGCACGCGCAGGTATTGCCCGGCGGTGTCGACGATCGCGCCCTCTCCGTCGGCGTGCCTGACCCGGCCGCCGATCGCCGCGCGGACACCGAACCGCTCGGGCAGCCGGTAGTAGGTGTTGATGTAGTCCAGCTGGCCGGCCTGCCGGTTGCGGGTGTGGACGATGCCGTCCAGGTCGTCGTCGTGGTCGTACGGCACGGGGTCCTCCTGCTGAGGGATGGGCTGCGTCTGCTGGTTGACTGCGGAACACTGGAGGCTCGGGTCCCCGGCAGCTGACATGCCGGGGACCCGAGCCCTGGTGTGGTCGGCCTGACCGGGCGGGTTAGGGCCGACGGGTGGATCTGGAGGGTCAGGCAGCGGGCAGGGGCCCGACCGTCTCGGGTGCCGGCTGCGGGTTGAGGAACCGGCCGTAGGCGGTCTCGGCAAACCACCACGTCTCGGGGGTGTGCCGCCGCTTCGGCCGCCACGGGCGCGGCTCCGCCAGCGTCTCCAGCTCGCCGTCCTCGTGCTCAAGGCAGACACCGATGCCGTAGAGGCCGAACTCCAGCACCTTCTCGGGCCAACTCAGGCTCGGGGCACTCGTGATGACCACCCGGCGGGCACAGAACTGCGTGAACCGTGACGCCGCGGCCAGCGCCGCTTGGGAGGCACTCCTGGCCCGCACCGTGGCCAGCGTGACCCGGCACGGGCGGGTCACGTGGCGGACGACCTGGCCGCCATTGACTGTGCAGATCCCGGCCGGCGCCTGCCGGACGTACTCCCGCTGATGGCTGTTCAGTGCGGAGAGCGGGACGGGTAGACCGTGTGGAAGGCCCATCAGCACATCGAGTCCGCCGAAACCGTAGCCGGTGGCGACACCCAGCCCGGCGGCACGACGCCGCTCATGTTCCACGTCGTCGATGTCGAGATGAAGCATCGCTTCGCCCACGCCGCGCGGCGCGGAGACCGTGACCATCACCGTCCGTCCCTCCTACTGGTCCAGGGCGCGCAGCAGGTTACGGGCGACGGCCTGGGCGTGCTGGCGCAGCGGGAGGTCCTGCTTGTTCCAGGTCGCGGCGATGTAGTTGAGGAGCTCCGCCGCGGAACGGTCGGCGTCGGACGGGTTGCTGATGAGAACCCGGTCGGCGGCCTGCGCGATGTCGGCGGCAGGGGTCGACGGCTTCTGGTCACTTTCGGCGGATTCGAAGCCCAGGACCAGGAGGTAGCGACCACCGGAACGGGTCTGGACGGTGATGGTGTCCTCGCCCTGGTAGTCCGGACTGGCCACGCAGAAGTTGCGGTCGTTGAGGATCGCGGCGGCCACGGCCTCGTTCAGTAACGGATCGGGCAGGATGTCGTCGTCGGTCGGCGGCGCATCCCGCAGGGTGAGGGTGAAGACGGCCCCGTCCGGGGTCGTGAACCGCACGGTGTCACCGCCGGCCTCACCGTCGGCGGCGAGAAGGTGCGGGCTGTTGCGCAGCGCGGCGGCGATGCGCTCGGGGTCGTAGTCGGCGTCGATCAGCGGACTCTTGTCGCGGTCGATAGCCGGGAATTCGGTGGAGGTCACGAATTTCCTTATTTCAGGTCGAGATCGATGTAATCAATGTCGTTCAGGATGACTTCTGAGAGTCCCACGGCGCGTCTTCCGCCGTCCTGGAAATAGATTTCTTTAAGGCCCTCGGCGACGATTTCGCGCATCTCCTGGTCGCTGGCGCCTGCGTCGCGGGCGTCGAACAGGCGCTGCGCGTACGACGGCGGGAGGTGCACGGTGAGTCGCCGGAAGCGGCCGTCGTCGGTCGATCCGGGTCCGGCCTTGTACCCGACCTGAGCCCTGGTCTCCACCGTGACCCCGCCGACGGTGGCGGCGTGGTTGCGGCGGCGCTTGCGTACGCCCGGCTGCCAGCGCGACCGGATGGCTCCGTCGATCTTCGACGCGATCTCCTTCGGCGGGTGCTTGCGCGCCCCGCGCCGATAGCGGCTGACGGAGTCGGCGGTGACGCCGATCTCCTGGGCAACGGCCTTCGCGCTGCCCAACTGCCGTACCAGGAAGTTGATCTGGCCCTTGAGCGTCTTGGGCAGCTCCTGGGTGAAGGTCTCCTGCTCGGCACGCGCGATGGCGTCCTCGATCTCGCCCACGTTCAGCTCCCTACGGGGGTCGGGTCCTGGCCGTCGGGGTCGACGAGCAGGAACCAGGTCTCGCGCGTCTCGCGCAGGTCGTGCCGCCACAGCTCGAACCGCGCCGAAGTACGGCGCATGCGCATGGACAACTGCAGGGCTTCCATACGCGCCTCCAGGCGGTCCAGCGTCCGCTCCAGCTCCGCACCGGCCTCCAGCGACGGCGTGCCGCTTCGGGCGGATCCGCCCGAAGCGGGGGACGTTCGGGTGTCGGTGGCCACGCCCTATTCGCCTTCGTCCAGGACGGCGTCGTGACCGTCGCCCTTGATGTGACGGGCGGGGTTGTAGCCCTGCTCCATCAGGTCGACCGCCCACGCCAAGTCCCGCACGCCCTCCAACTTGGCGAGGCCGGGCGTCGGCCCGAGGCGGAAGGTGCCCTGCTGCGGCTTGCCGGAGGCCGCGTACGGCAGGAAGTCCAGCGGGGAGGCGCCCGGCGAGGCGTAGACGACGCAGTCGGACAGCACCGCGAGCGGGTACAGGCCTGTCAGCTTCGCCATGTTGTTGAGCTTGCGGTGCATGTTGACCCGCGCCTTGGAGGTGACGGCGTTGCGGATCCACGGAGCCCACGTGGCGCGCTGCATGGCCGGCCACGGTTCGCCGTCGCGGTGGCCCTTGCCCTGCGGTCCCTCGAAGAGTTTGCCGATGCCGCCCTTCACCGTGCCCTTGATCGCTGCGAGGACCGCCGTCAGGACCGGGTCGACCTGCTTGTGCTGCTCCATCGCCGCGAGGAACTCGGTGTCCGTGAGGTCCTTGGTGACGCCGAGGTCGGCGAGGGTGTCGACGAAAGCCGTCTTGAGCCGGTCGTGCCACGGATCCAGGTACGCGCCCTTCTCCCTGCGCAGGTACGCCTCGATCGGGGCGACGTTGAAGCCGAGCTCCTGGGCGTAGGCGACGGTGTTCGTCTGGTACCAGGCCGGGCCTGTCGGACGGGAGCCGTCCGACGTGAACGGCGAGGGCAGGCGCGGGTCCAGCTCGATGTGGGAGAGATCGACCAGCCAGCTGCCGGGGATCTTCGGGTTGAACACCGGGGCGTAGAAATGGTCCGGGGCGGACAGGCCGACGGTGAGCCGGGCCGAGGCGGCGAGGAACGCCGTGTTCAGGTCTAGCCCGACCGCGTAGGGCATCGCGCCCTCTGTACCGGTGAGGAGGTCCACCGGCCGCACCCACTCGTACGCCTCCTCATGAACGAACCCGCCCGTCCAGCCCTGTGCGACGGGGTGTTCGGGCCTCGCCTCCGGCGGCGCCGGATCCAGCGGCTCCGTACCGAGCGAACCCGGGTTATGGCCGCTCACCCAGTTGCCGGTCTCCTTGTCCTGCACGGGGCGGGTCGGCGGCCGCAGCGCCGTCATCAGCTCCAGCCCGTTGACCGCCGTGCTGCCGCGCGGGGTGATGACCCGCTGGGCGTACACCCCCAGGACGCGGGCGATGTCGGCCGGCTCCATCTCCGTCTCCGTGACCCCGGGCCAGGACCGGCCATCGAGGGCGTCCCACGGCAGGATCGCGAGTTGCACGCACTGCCGCTCACGCCCCTGAGCCTTGCGGTAGATACGGGCCCACGGGCCGAACCCGCGCCTGGTGAGCTGCCACTTCGCCTTCAGTACCTGCTTGACGACCGGGTGGTCCTCCTCCAGGCGCAGGCCCCGGCGGTCCTCCAGGCGCTCCGGCAGGCCGAACTTCACCGCGGCGGCCGCGGTGATGACGATCAGCGGGTCGGAGTCCTTGCCGAAATTGTGCAGCTTCTTCGCACCGAGGCCGGACGCCTTGAGCGTCCACTCCACCAGCTCCACCACGGTGGTCGCCGGGCAGTCGAGCACGATGCCGTCGACGCCGTACGCGTTGCCGTCGCCGTCCAGCACCGCGAGCGGACCGTGCGGGAACCGCGCGTCGACCGCGGGCACGGCACGCTGCTGCGCCGGTCGGCGCGAGGTTGACGCCGCACGCCGGGCGACGGTGGTCTCAGGCTCCGGGGCGGCCGGGACAGCGGGCGTCTCCACAACGGCGGGCGCCTCGGGCCCGGTCGGGCCGGTGAACGTCTCCGGGACCGGTGCCGCCTGCGGTGCGGCTGGTGCGGGAGCCGGGGTGGTGCCGGGCGCGGGGTAGCGCTCCGCCCAGCCGTCCAGCAGTCGCTTGTACGCCGACAGCCGCGGCTCCTTGGGCTCGCTCCTTCCGTTTTCCCAGTTCTTCACCGTCTGCTCGGTCACGCCCAGGGCCTTCGCCACCCGGGTCTGGGGGACGCCGGCCGCCTCGCGCAGTCGGGCACGCTCTGCCGGGGGCGGGAGCAGTGGCTCCTCCTCCAGCAGAGCTTCGACGTTCGCGAACAGCTCTTCCTGAGATGCCATGTGTCAGTACCTCCATCCAGGAGGTTAGCACTGCTTACCCTTCCGTTTAACCCCTCACTTTACTCTTTCGGGTGACGTGGCATGCGGATGTGACTGCGATGCGCCGGTTTGGTGTCAGTGGGTGATGTCAGTGACGGCATGTCAGGTCACTGCGTTTTCGCTGGTGGTGGGGTGTTGAGCTTGGCGGGTCACTGACATGGGGCGGTGTGTGGTGTCGTTGTGGCTGTCATGGGGCGGCACACCCCGCTCCATTCGGCCATTCATCCGAACGAGTAAAATTTGAGGTTAAATATTAGGGTAAGTTCTGCTAGGGTCCTGGATGGAGGTACTGACACATGGCATCTCAGGAAGATCTGATCCGCTCGACACCCACACTGCAGCGTGCTGCGCCGTTCCAGGCGGACGGCACCGACCCGGGCGCTGACGGAGGCCTGGGGTGACGATGGGCGCGCGCCAGTTCAGCAGCGATCCGCTCCACCGGGTCTCCGAGTACGAGACCGCCGGTGTGAACGCCCAGGTCCAGGTCCACGCCGTCCTGGCGGCCGCAGGATTCAGCACCGAGGCGGCCGACGAACTCGTCTGCGCCGTCGAGGCCGGGGCCGTTGCCGGGGCGCAGCGCCACGTGGTCGAGCGGGACGGGTCGGCTCTCCCCGAGCGGGGTGAGGCCTACGGCAAGGGCTGGCGCGACGGCGTCGCGGCCGTCTTCAGCGACCTGGCCGGCGTCGCCGACTTCCGCTACCAGCGGCGCGGGGGCGCGGCCTCCGCCAGGCGGTTCCTAGCCCACCAGGCGCGGCAGGAGGCGTCCGCGCAGCCAACTCCCGCCCGCAGGCGGACGGTTGAGGGAGGCGAGGCGTCCCCGGAGCTGGTCGGGCAGGTGCTCGCCATCTGTGAGCAGCACTACGCGGCGGTGACCGCGACCACATCCGAGACGTGGGACACGGAGTTCTCGCGGGAGCTTGTGGGAGTCGCGCTGCTGACCGTGCGCGTGGCGGAGCGCGAGAACTATCCGCAGGCGCTCTCGGAGTATCTGCGGGAGAAGCGGAAGCGGCTGGAGCAGCTGTGGCTCCGCTACGGGCCCGGCGGCATGTTCGCGGGCGAGCTCGTTCTGATCGACCTGCCCGTGTGCTTCCTCCTGTGCGAGAGGATCGACAGCGATCCGATGTGGCTGGGAGGGGTCTGGGGCCAGGAGGGTCACGAGGAGACCGCGCTGGAGCGGCTGAGCGACGCCTGGCTGTACGACACGCGAGAGAGGGACGAGCGGTGACCGGGATCAAGCTGCGCGACCACCAGGTTGAAGCCGTGGCCGCCATCGTGCGGGGCCTGGACATCCCGCCCGGCGGGATCCCGGCGAACGGCCTGCGCGGACAGGTGCACGCGGCGTGCGGGACGGGCAAGACCATCATCGCCGCCGCCGCGGCGAAGCGGATCGCGCCCAGGGGGCGCGTCCTCGTGCTGGTGCCGACGCTGGACCTGCTGACCCAGACCATCCGGGCGTGGCGCGCGGCCGGCCACAACGGCCCTGCCGTCGCGGTGTGCTCGCTCCACGACGACCCCGAACTGTGGACCCTGAAGGTCCGTTGCACCACCAACCCCATCCAGCTGGCGCTGTGGCACGGCGACGGGCCGATCACCATCTACGCCACGTACGCCTCGCTCGGCGTCCTGGACGAAGCCTTCGCCGGTGTGTACGGCCAGCAGCTCTCCCCCATGGACCTGGTATGTGTCGACGAGGCCCACCGCACAAGTGGATCTCTGGGGAAGGCGTGGGCCGCCGTCCACGACCAGGAGGTCATCCCGGCGGCGCGGCGGCTGTATCTAACGGCGACGCCGCGGATCTGGCAGGAGCGCCCCCCGCACTGGGAGGTCGCCGAGGGGGTGCGCGACGCGCTGCCGGAGGAACTGGCGGCCTCCATGGACGACGAAGACGTCTTCGGTCCGGTGCTCTACAAGCTCTCCATGGCGTCGGCGGTCTCCCGCGGCCTGCTCGCCCGCTACCAGATCATCGTCATGGAGCTGAGGGACCCGGTCGTCACCCCGGAGCGGCTGATGGGCGATGAACGGCGTAGCGAGGAGGTGCGCGGGCAGCGGCTCGGGGCACTCCACGCGGCGCTGCTGCGGACCATGGCGGAGCACAATCTCAGCACGTGCATCACCTTCCACCACCGGACGATCGAGGCACAGGCCTACGCCGAGGGGCTGGAGCGCGTCGCGGCGAAGCTGCACGCCGACCAGCCCGAGACGTACCCGGCGAAGATCTGGGCCGACTGGCTGTGCGGCGAACACGACCCGGAGCGCCGGCGCGGGGTCCTCGGTGAGTTCGCCACCACCGCCAGGCGGGCGATCCTGTCGAACTGCCGCGTCCTGGGCGAGGGCGTCGACATCCGGGCCGTGGACTGCGTTGCCCTCCTGGACCCCAAGGGGGCGCCCCACGACATCGTCCAGGCCATCGGCCGGGCCCTGCGGCAGCAGCCGGGACAGAACAAGCTGGCCTCGCTGATCGTGCCCGTCTTCCTCCAGCCGGGAGAAGAGCCCGAGGAGATGTTCACCTCCGGCTCCTACCGGCCCCTGGTAAAGGTTCTTCAAGGGCTGCGGGCTCATGACGAGGAGGCCGTGGAACTGCTCGCGATCCCGCAGGAGCCCCAGAAGGCCGACGTGCAGCCGTCCACGTACATCGGCACGCCTCCCAAGGACGGCGAGGAGGAATCCCGTCTGCTGCTGCGCTTCGCGGCCCCGCGTGACCCGAACACGGTCGCGGACTGGGTCTCCTTCAACGTCATCGACACGGAACGGCAGGACTGGGCCCGCGGCTGGGCGGCGCTGAAGAAGTTCACCGAGCGCGAGAAGCACGCCCGGGTGCCCTACGGCCACAAGGAAGGCGCCTACCCGCTCGGACAGTGGAACGCGGAACAGCGACGGGCCTACGGCGCGGGGCAGATGAACGGCCAACGCGCCCGGCGGCTGGAGCAGTTGGGCATGGTGTGGTCGGTGGCCGATGAGAAGTTCCAGGAGAACCTGGAGGCCGCGAAGGCGTACTACGAAGATCACTGGAGCCTCTGTGCTCCGAGGTCCGCCGTAGCCCTGGACAGGCCGGTAGGACAGTGGTTGAGCAACCTGCGCCGCGCGGGTGCGCTGGAGGGCCACCCGGAGTGGGAGACCGCGCTCCAGGAGGTCGACCCGGACTGGAATCCGGATTGGCCGGCCGACTGGCAGCGGCACTTCGCGGCCGTGCGGGAGTTGCTGCGCGATGAGGACCAGACCGAGGTCCTGCCCGGCATGACCATCCACGGCCAGGACGTCGGACGATGGCTCAACAAGCAGCGCCAGCACGCCACTTGGGCGACGCTGAAGACCGGGCAGCGCGAGCGCCTGGAGCAGCTCGGCATCGTACCGCTGGCCCCGCCCGCGGAGGCGCCCGTGAAGGCGGCCAACGCACCGCTGGGGGCCTTCGAGTTGGGTCTGGCGGCCCTGGCTCAGTACAAGGCCCGTACGGGCTCGGTGACGGTGCCCAGGGGGCACGCAGAGACGATTGCCGTCGACGGCCAGGAGCACGCGATCAAGCTCGGGGTGTGGGTGATGAACCTCAAGGGCCGCAGGGCGAAGCTGACCAGCGACAAGCTTCGGCAGCTCTCGGAACTCGGGTTGGCGTGGGCGGCGGAGGAAGCGGCAGCGTGATGGCCGGTGACAGCTCCCAGGAGCAGCGGGTGCAGGCGGCCGTGTGTCGGCACCGCCGGGAGATGGACTGGTTCTGGGCGGAGAAGGTCTTCTCGTTCGTCATGTCCGATCCGCAGGTACAGCGAGCGCGGGCCCAAGCCGAGGCGGCGGAGGCGCAGTTCGGCCTGGAGCTGCGCGCCCGTCTCCAGCCTTTCCAGGGCCGCTACGACCAAGCGGTGCACGACGGCGACGTGGCCCTGCTCACCGGGATCTGTCCCGGCAAGCACGGCCGCTGGGGACGGATCTGCGTCTTGGACGAAGGGCACGAGACGTCGATGGAGGAACCGCACTGGGGACACAACAGCGAGGGCCAGCCCATCGCGTGGGTGGGAAACGCCCCCGACGACTGGTGAGCACCCCCGGCCGTACTGCGGCGGTCGGCTCTTCCGGACGGAACGCCAGGGAAAGGCGGACCACGCACGCACGACGTTCGCGTCGAGCACGAAGGAGCCAACGGCACCGATCCCCACGATTCCGCTCCCTGGGAGCCATCTCGCCCCTGTCCCCCCTCTTGACGTGGGCAGCGCATGGCGCAGATCGTGTTCGTTCGCGCCACGTTCCACGGGAAGGGGACGACACCCTGACGTCGCACACGGGCCGGACGGCGGACTTGACGCGCTTCTTGCCGACCGACCCGAAGGACGACGCAGCCCGGCTGGTCACCCACCACGATCTGCACATCCCCTTGCAACGCCGGCTGCAGCACCCGCTGGGGATGAGCGAGGACGACCTCACCCACGCCGTGGAACCGGCGTGTCGGCCACCCGCCCCGGAGTGAGCGATGCCCGTCGGACGCCCCGAACGCTCGCACCCGAGGACAGCGGGCGGAGGGAATGACCGACTACTGCGCCCAGACCATCCGCAGGACGACGGTGCGGCGCACCCCCGCATCCAGCAACGCCTGCGCCCGGTGCTGACCGTTGATGTAACCCGGATTCCTGGAGGGCTGGATCGCGTCGGCCACGTTGAACAGCGTGGCCAACGCCTCGACCTGCCACCGGCTCGCCCCTGCCGCGTCAGCATGAGCGACGGCGTACTGCTCCATGTCCTGCGGGGCGACCGGCTGCGCGCGGGCCTGCTTCAGCACGTCCAGCGCCATCGCGCTGACCTCGTGCCAGTCGCCGCCGTGATACCAGCAGCACCCCCGGGCCCCACGCCGGGGCCAGGCCTGGCGTGCCCAGCGCCGCCACCACGTCACGCCGACCGGCATGCACTCCGGCTTCCTGAAGGGGCGGGGACGGGCGAGGCGGACCACCGTGAACTCCTCGAACACCAGGTCCGGTTCCGGCTCCTCAGGGCGCGGGACATAGCCGTCGCCACACCCCTCCTCGACCCGCGTGCCAACCAGTTCCTTCAGTTGCTCCACGGTGATGGCAGACCAGCGGGGGTTCTGCGGCCGGTAGGGCTGTCCCTCGGTGAAACGCACCACCTGGAATCCTGTCGGCAGGGCCTCTCCCTCGGAACCCAGGAGCCGCTGCACCCACACGGGCGGGAGTACCTCCTGCGGGCAGTACCGCTCCCACGCCGCGGCGGCGAACGCTTCCACCGCGTTCGTCAGGCTCATACCCTCACCCATCACCTGGGTGACCACCACGACAGGCCGTGCCCCGTCCGCGGTGAACAACTGCAGTCGGCACGTTGACGACTGCCCTGAGGTCACCAGCGCGCTGAACATGTGCTCGTCCACCGTGCGCCGACGAGGCGCCGACAGTCCGTCGAGGCCAATTGGTTCCCGCCTGCTGGCCGCGACGGCGGAGAGGTCATCGTCCATCCCTCGATCATCCCCCGAATCCCCGACCGCACGGGCCGCCCGACCGCCGGTACCACGGGGGCGCCGTCCGCTTCTCGGTGAAGCCGCAGTTGTACCGTCAGAAACTCGGCAGAATACGCCGCATGACGAGTACGGATGCTCAGATATCAGACAGTGCCGTGCAGTTGATCGGCTCAGCGGACGGGGTGGCTTTCGAGAACTGGCGGGGGTTGGAGAGCACTCCCGTCACCGACTTGCTGAACATTGCCCAGGCCGACGGCATCCCTGTCGCGTGGGTTCCACCGGCTGAGGTACTGGGCGCGCTGCTGGCCGTCAGCGGGCACGAGGCCCGGCTGCAAGTCCTCAGCGAGTTCGAGGACACGATCCTCTCTGCCTGCGAGGCGGAGATCGACGCCTGCGGGGACGAATGGATGCGCGCGGACGTCGCTCTCGCGCACCGGGTATTCGCGGCCTTCCGGGCGGGCCATCGTGAGGCAGCAGCTTGCCTGGCCCTGCTGGGCACCGAGGACACGTTCTACGACGTCATGAACGTGCCCCGCGACCCTGAGGAATTCAAGCAGTTCAGCCCCTGGGAGCAGAAGTACCAGAAGGAGGAGATCAAGGAGCGCACCCCCGACATCGAGGACAAGAAGCTGGACAAGGACGTCCAGGCGTGGGTGAGGAGGCGGACCAGCTACGCGGGCCTGTCACGGAAGGCCCAATACCGTAAGCCTGCGTCGCCTGCGTGGGGAGACGGCCTGGATCCGATGGCACTCTTCCTGCCTCTGAAATCCCTGTATACGAGATACCAGGCTTCTAAGGGCGATCCGATGCCGCCGAACCTGTCCCGCCACCTGGTCGCGCACCGTCCCTCCCTGGAGCACCTCAATCAAGGTCACTGCCTCATCGCCGTGATGCTGATGACATCGTTCTTCGCCCAGAAGCAGACGTACTGCATCGACGCACGGATGGACGACGCCGAGCCCGACTACGGGGATGCCTGACCGCAACACGTCCGCCAGTCCCAACCTCGTCTTCACCCGCTTCCGAACCGGCCGGCCGTTCAACGCCCCTGGACGCCGTCCGCTTCAGGGCCGCCAAACGGTACGAAACACCCGCCCTCCTCGCCCCGCAGTACATCCCCGCCGCCGCACCGTGACCCGGATCACACCAGCGTGGGGGAAATTCATTGCCGGTGGCCCCGCTCCCCGGGACCGAGAGGTGAAGCACCCCCTCGTGCAAGGAGCAGCGCGCAGTGAATCCCCAGAACGCCGAGTCGACCCGCGACTGGTACGTCGCCGTGCCCGAGCGCCGCGCCGGAGACAGGGCCGAGTTCGTCGCCGTCATGCAGGACGGCATCCGTCTGGAAAGCCGGGATGGACTCCGTCGCCGCCACGGCAGCCTCGAAGCACTCAGTGATCTGCCGGTGCCGGACCTTCCGGGAGGGCCGCCGGACCTCGTGCAGGCCATGATTATCCGCAGTACCGAGTACGGCCGGACGACGTCCACACTGGGCCGCCCGCTCACGCCCGCCGAGCGGGACATTTCCCTCGACCACGTCGCCAAGGCCTTGGTGGTCCATCGCAGCCCTCGGTGGCGCGAGGCCGTGTCCACCGCCCTTCTCGGCGACTGGTGCGATCCGCTGTGGAAGACCGGTTATCTGCCCGCCACGGCGATCGGAGCGCTGAGGGCGGAGGCCCGTACTCTGCACCGGCAGTTGGTGCCGGTGTCGCAACGCGGCAGCCGGCGCGGGCGGGTGCTGTCCCTGGACGCTGACCTCGGCGGGCTGTCGCTGTACGACCTGGTCGCCGCCGACGTCGACCTGCTCGCGTTCACGGCGGGCGGCGTGTTCGAGGACAAGGGCCTCAACTCCGTACTGCGTGCCCTGACCCCGGCGGAGCGCAGGGTCGTCTTCGCGTACGCCGAAGGCGAGGGCACCACCTGGACCGAAGCCGCCGCCACCACCGGCGCCGCCGGCCCGGAGGCCTTCGGCGAGCGGGTCCGGCGCAAGGCCAAGCGACTCGCGGCCGAACAGGCCCGGCGCGCCGGACAGAGCCACCCCGGTCCGGCCAGTGACTGACCGGAGCCGCCTGCGGCCTTCAAGATTTATTGCCGGTCGGGCCGTCGCCCGGGACCGAGAGATGAAGGGACGACAAACCGCGAAGGAGCCCACCCCCTTGAGCAACAACCTCGACCAGCCGTCGACCACCTCCCACCTCCCCTACTTCTCCACCCACATAGCTGTCATCCGCTGGGACGAACCCCTGGTGTCTCGCCTCCCGGAGGGGATGCGCGACGGCGGGGCCCTGGCGGTCGCGGTGGACACCGGCATCCGCCTCGTCGGCACCCGGGACGTACATCCCGACGACGCCACCAGCGGGATGCGTCCGCGGGAACTGGCCACCACCGTTGCGGCCATGGGGGAAGTGCTGCGTGATCCCAGCCCTGACCATGCAGACCTGGTGGCTGCCCGCGTACTGGTCCTGCCTTGCAGCGACCGGTGGCGGGAAGCTGTGGAGACCGCGCTGCTCGGCAGCTGGAGCGATCCTCTGTGGAAGACCGGGCACCTTCCCACGACCGCGCTCGGCGCGCTGAAGGCGGAGGCCCGCACGCTGCACCGGCAACTGGTGCCCGTCTGGCGGCACGGGACCCGGGCCGGGCGGGTGCTGTCCCTGGACGCCGACCTCGGCGGCCTGTCGCTGTACGACCTCGTTGCCGCCGACGTCGACCTGCTCGCGCACACGGCGGGCGGCGTGTTCGAAGACGAGCGCCTCAACCGTGTGCTGCGCCACCTGACCGGGGCCGAGCAGCAGGTGGTGTTCGCATACGCCTCGCGTGAGGGCACCACCTGGACCGAGGCCGCCGCGCACACCGGCGCCGCCGGCCCGGAGGCCTTCGGTGAACGCGTACGGCGCAAGGTCAACCGGCTCGCCGCCGAACAACGCCGCCGCGCCGCGCAGCGCCGCCCCGGTTCGCCGACCCTCTGACCCGGCCTCAGCCTCCAGTTCGCCAGTCTTGATTCCCTCATTTCCTCTGGAGTACCGCACCGTGCAAGCCGAAGCCCACCTGCCACTGGGGTACAGCTTCTTCGATCCCATGACAGGAGACCGGGGCACACAGCCTCCCCACGTCGGCCGCATGATTCACACCGTCACGTCCGAGCCGGACGGGATCCGTCTGCTCGGCTCCGGTCTCCCCCACACCCGTATCCCTGGCTGTCCCGAGCCCGAGCTGGTGCAGCCGCTGAAGCTCCGCGGCGAGGTCCTGGGGGTGGTCGGTTACTTCTGCGGCCCAGCCGCGCACCCTCTCTTCCCAGCCCCGGAGCAGGTGGACCGCCTCAGCGCCGAGGTGCTGGTGCTGCCGCGCAGCGAGCGATGGCGCGAGGCCGTGACCACTGCCGTCCTCGGCAACTGGTGCGAGCCGCTGCTGCGCACCGGCTACCTGCCGACCACCGCGCTCGGCGCGCTGAAGGCGGAGGCCCGCACGCTGCACCGGCAACTGGTGCCCGTCTGGCGGCACGGGACCCGGGCCGGGCGGGTGCTGTCCCTGGACGCCGACCTCGGCGGGCTGTCGTTGTACGACCTGGTCGCCCCGGACGTGGACCTGCTCGCCCGCACGGAGGAGGGGGTGTACGCCGACGAGCGGTTGAACACCGTACTGCGCGGCCTCGACCCGGCGGAGCGCGCGGTGGTGTTCGCGTACGCGGAAGGCGATGGCACCACCTGGACCGAAGCCGCCACACACGTTGTCGGCGCCGCCGCCCCAGATGCCCTCGGCGAACGAGTCCGGCGCAAGGTCAAGCGACTCGCCGCCGAACAACGCCGCCGCGCCGCACAGCGGTATCCAGGTCCTCCAGCACCCTGACCCGTCCTCGCACCCCTGCCGCGCAGCTGGGTTGCTCATACCATCACTGCGACTTCCTTCACCTGCGGGCCAGTTGCGCGACTAACCCACACCGGGCAGAGGCTCAGGCGCTCGGCCCTGTCCGCGCTGAGCGCGCAGGCCAGGGCCCATCCGAGGGACCGGAGGCGGGTGTCACCACCCGTGCGGCGGCACAAACTTGCGCGACTAGCCCCCCGCTCCCGCACACTCCGGGCCCTGCCGGAGCTCTCACCCCGCGACACAAGGGGTGAGAGCCCTTCACACTCCACGCCGCATGCGAGACGCGCATGCCCGAACCCACGGGAGAGACCCGCCGTGTCCACGCTCGTCCTGCTCGTTCTCGTCCTGCTTGCCCTGGCCTTCGTTCTCGTCCCCAGCGCCCTCGCGTACCTGGCGTACCGCCACCCCGCCGCGCGCGGGCCGATGACCGTCGGCATCGCCGCCGTAGCGGCCATGGCCTCCATCGTCGTCCCGATCGCTGTCCGCTGAAGTTTCGCTTGGCCACGATCGTCTCCATGGGACCGGCCCGCGCCCACTCCGTCGGCCGGTGGAGAAGAGGATTGGCCTGTTCTGGTGATCCGGATCCCGGAGGACCTTCGCCCGGGACTCGCGCGGCGTGGGCGCGCGACAGTGGGATGGGCGTGCAGGCGGAACTTCAGAAGTGGTGTGGAGGCTCGGCGTGCTACAGGGCGCACCAGGTGACCGGTACGGCTCGCCGAGTGCACGGCAGGTCACCAATGGGTCCCGTGTTCAGCGTGGGGTGATCAGCGGCTCGTCCGATACCGGGCTCCTGGCCCGATGCGGGTCGGCGAGCAGGTTGTGTGTGGCCCGTTGGGCTCGCCAGCGTGCGGCGGCCGCACTCGGGGCACGCCCGCCCGTGTAGAACACGGTCGAGCCGTCCGCGCGTTGCCAGTCGAGCGACCATCGCCACAAGCCGAGGGCCGGGGCCTGGCTCCACAACGGGCGCGCGTCGAACGGCGCCGGGTCGATTTTGGTCCACACCAGCAGGTCGGTTCCCGGCACGGGGACTCGCGAGCTCGCGCAGACATGGCCGGCGCCGGGGGCCTGCCACAACAGAGCGGCGGGCAGCACGTCCATCGCCGACAGTTCCGCCGCATACGCGATCAGATCGGCGACGTCCCACACCAGCGCCAGCGTCAGGGCAGCACGCTGCAGCGGCGGCCAGTCGCCGGGGGCATCAAGCAGCAGCACGTCCACGGCGTCGTCGATCCGGTCCTCGTTCAGCCGGTCCCCAACCTCGAACTCCGCCATCGACTGCACCCGGAACTCACCGCTCCCAGCCGCAGCCTCCTCCACCAGTCCCAGCGCCATCGCCACCATGCCGTGGCTCACCGACAACGCGATCCCCACCTCCCGCAGTTCCTCCGGCGCCAGATGTTCCAACAGCGTCTGCAGGTGACCTGCAACCGCGGCGTTCGCCCTGCTCAACCAGGGCAACTGAACATAAGAGCGCGGCGGGTGGCCCCACACGTGGGCCAGCTTCCACAGACCCGTCAACTCGCGGACGTCGTCTACGCCTTCGAGGCGCTCGGCGAAGTCCAGGGCCGCGTCGACCACCGCGAGGGTGGCCGTGCTCTGCTCGGCGCCGGAGCACCCGGCGAACCGGCACAACGCCGCCGACCGGCCGCCAGCCGGCCCCAGCACCAGAGCGGCATTCTCGAACCTCTGCGCCATCGCTCCTCCCCCGGTCCTGGTCACAGCCGGTCCGCGAACTCGCAGTGGGCGTGCACGGCGACCAGACGCGAAGGATCAGGGGGCGTGGCACCGCTCAGGTCGAGCGGCCCGTACAGCAGGGCCGATCCCCTCCGGCGGGCGGTCTCCAGCCACTCGGCGGACACCGTCGTCAGCTCCGGGGCGGTCCACAGGATGACGTCGTACGCATCGGTGCGCCATTCCCGGCGCGGCCGGTCGGGCAGGAGGGTGGCGTCCAGCAGCCGGACGATGCCGAGCAGAGCGCCTCGCGTGCCGTCGACCTTCAGTACCCACGCCGGATCCTTCTCGGGCAGGCCCTCGGCAACGTAGGGCTCCCAGGCGAGGCGCTCCCGCAGGTCGTCGTATCCGGCCTCGGAGGTCTCGGGGTGCGGGAACAGCCCGAGCGAGGCGATGCGGCCGGACTCGGTCAGTGTCATGTCGGCGCGGACGCCGTACTCGGCGGGGTGTGCGAGGCCGGAGAGGTCGAGGACCGTGCCGGGGTCGGCTTGTCCGGGCTCGCTGTCCGGGAAGGTGAACGTGAAGGGCGACGTGTTCTTGGGGCCGGTGTCCTGGCTGCGCATGAGGCCGGGGTGCTTGTGTCCGTAGAACGTCCACAGGTCCAGCGCGTCCTCCAGGAGTTCCGCGCGGTCGGCGCGGTTCATCATCTCGACCCCGGTCAGCATCATCCGCCCGTCGCCGCCGTGGGCGCGTGCCTGCTGGACGAGGCGGAAGAACCTCTGGCTGGGGGCGGAGGCGAGGCTTCCCGCATCCGGCTCGGTGGCGGCGTGCAGGGTGTAGACGGACCCGGCGGTCACCGTGAGGACGATCGGGTCCTCGTCCAGGAGTTTCACGGCAAGGGCCTGCTGGCACACGGCGCATCGCTCGATGCATGCGCCGATCAGCGCGGACGCGGTCCGCATGTCCGGCGTGGCCTCCACGCCCCATCCACTGGGGTCGGCCGGCTGGAGATCCGTGTTGGACGGTCCGCTGTCGTGCTGGTGGAGGGTGCCGGCGTTGGCGGCGGCGTACGTGGCGCCCCGGCTCCGACTCGTCTTCCTCGCCCGGCTCTTGCGGCCATGGCTCTTGGTCATACGACTCTCACGTTTCCCGCGCCCGGCCCCATGACCCGATGCGCGCGATGAAGAGCAGCATGCGGAAGGCTCAACGGCTGTACGGCCGCCGGAAGTTGACGTTCACTTCGCAGTGATGCTGCACAGACCGGATCCTCGGGCGAGGGTCCGCGGGCACCTTTGCCGTGGTGCGCCCCGGTCATGGGCCAGGGTGCGGGCTTGGGCCGATGCGTCGGCCCAAGCCCGCACAGTACAGCCCCTCGCTGGGCTGTAGAAACCCTTGGCCACACATGCACGCGCTGGGTGCCGTTCCGGCATCTCCCTCGTCGCCCGGCTGCGCGCTCGTGCGCCCGCACCGATGACGCGCACCGACATCCCGGCGGCCCTTCCAACCTCCGCGCAGTACCCGCACCGCCGGCAGATGGACGGGCTGGGCCGTCTCCTGCACCGTTTCCCCGCCTTCCACCAGCCCGTCCCCGGGAAGTGGCAGCTCGGCAGGACCAACATGCAGATCACCGCCCCGCCCTGGGCATAGCGGACACACCACCGGCACTGCAGCGGTCGGTGCGGTGCCGGCATGGACGTCCTCGATGCCGCCGGACTGGCCGCCGCGCTCGATCCGAGGCGGCACGGCGTCCAACTCGGCGACGCTCAAGGGGTGTTGAGTGAGGGAGGCCCTTCGTTCCCGTGGGGTCAGACGCGGAAGAACTGCGCTGCGGCGACGCCCGCCCAGGTCGCGAGTCGGCATACGGTCTCGTGGGATCACAACGGGCTGGTATCCCCGCCGGGCTCGCCTTCCCCAACCTCGGGCGTTTCATCGTTCGTCGGCTCTGCCGGTACGAGGCGATCGGTGTCCGAGAGTTTCAGGGCACGGTGGATGCCGTCGATGGGCGGCGAGTCGTTGTCTGTGACGATGATCTGCAGGCGGTCGACGTGTTCGGTGGCGGTCTGCAGCAGGGTGGCGTACATCTTGCGGAGCCGTTCCAAGTCGACGCCCTCGTGACCGACGTTGCTGCTGATCCCGTCAATGATCAGAAGGTTGGGCAGCGGGATGGCGTCATCGTTGAGCGCCACATTCTGGTGGGCGAGGACGTGGGCCACATTGACAAGGACTTCGACGCCCTGGGACTGAAGGTCGGCGAAGGAGCGTCCGTCGACGACGGGCATGTAGGTGTCTCGGTTGATGCGGGAGCCGGGCTGGTTGTCGAAGCGGGGCGCGTCGAAACTGCGGAGGGTTGCTTCGAACGCCTCGTCGAGCGTGTTCAGACGCTCGTGGACGGCCGTGTTGCTGTGCCGGGCAGCCGCGATGCGGTCGTTGAGGTCTTCCTGCTCCCGCTCCAGCTCGGCGATGCGTTCATTCTGCCCTTGAAGCCGTTCATGGAGGGCCAGGGCGTCGTCGATGCGAGCGAGGTGTTCCTCCAGCCGGGCTTGCTGGGCGGCCACCGAACGGATGCGTTCGGTCTCGTCGGTGAGGTAGGTGGCCGTGGCGCGGTCGAGTTGCTCACCGAGCTCGGTGCGGCGGCGCGCCTGGACGGAGCGGGCGGCCTGGAGTTCGTCGAGGCGGCTCGTGCTGCGCTTGATGAGGTCTTCTGTCTCGGTGACCTGTTCGATGACGCGGTCCTGCTCGGCGGCGAGTGTGGAAGGTGCTGGTGTTTGGGGCGGAGTCTGGAGACACAGCCTGCAGGTGTTCTCGTCGCCACGGTCGGGTACTCCGGCGCCGCAGCGCGGGCACGTGTGGAATTCGAAGTCGTTCAGCAGCCGCTCTGCGACGAGGGCCCGGGTGAGGCGGCGGCTTTGCGCGATGAGCTGGTCACGCAGTTCTTCCAGCCGGGACCGGGAGACGGCCTCGGCCGCAGCGGCGTCGGAGATGCGGCCCAGTTCGGCTTCTGCTTCGCTGATCTGCGTGCGCAGTGAGACGGTGGCGGTGTCGGTGAGCTCCAGGGTCAGGTCCAGGTCGGCCTGCCGGGCCTGGGCGAGCTGTTGCTCGGTCTCCTGCCGTTGCACTTCGAGGTGAGCGCGTGAGGAGAAGACCGTGTTCTCGAGGATGCGCTCCAGGGTGTCCGCATCCGCGGTGAGGGCGTTGAGCTCGGTGGTGACTTTGCGCAGGTGTTCTCGCAGTCCGGCTGCCTCGGGATCGTAGAGGCCGTAGAGGATGTCGAAGACGTACTTGCGCTTGATGTTCTTGTGGTTGTTGTCCGGGGTCCCGAAGACGGAGTTGTCGATCTCCTTCTGCTTGAGGACGCAGTACATGAGGTAGTCGCTGATGGTCACGGGGACCAGGGGGCTCGCGTCATCCGTGGGAGCGCGGGGGACGCGGATGGCAGGCAGGTCCAGCATGTCGAGCCACCAGTTGCGGAACGTCTGGTCATAGCCCGCCTGCAGCTCACTCGCGGGGAGGCGCCAGAGTTCTTGTTGGCCGCCGATTTCGGCGATGTCGACCTTGGAAGTGGTAGTGGTGACCAACTGGCGCACGATACGGAAGCGGCGCTCGCCGATGAGTACGGTGCCGGAGATCGTCCGTCCCCTCAGTTCGGGGACGACCTTCACGTCGGCGCCCAGAAGGGCCCGCAGACAGCTGACGGTGGCGGTCTTGCCGCCGCTCATCGCGCCGACGATGGCGTTCATGCCGGGTTCGAAGCGTACGGTGCGGCTGGTGCCGACCAAGGTCAGTTCTTCGATCCGAAGTCTCACAGGTGGGTCCCCCAGTCCGCCTCGACGATGTCGGGGAACGTCTCGTAGATGAGGTCCTTCAGCTTGGTGCCGGTCAAGTCGAGGTGCCGGCGCAGGAGCAGCGCGCGGTTGCGGACAGGGCGCCAGCTCTCGGTCTTCGCCAGGGCGACAGCAACGTCGTGTCCGGCCGCAGTGGTGCAGTAGGTGGCGACAGCGCCCTCATGCTTGGGCTCGATAAGGCCCTTGCCCGTGAGGGCACCGAGCAGCGCGTAGTAGGCCGGGTCCCAGGGCCCGTACCGGTAGCGGATCATGCTCTGTTCGATCGCGCCGGTCAACCAGGGGTCTTCACCGACGTCCGTATCGGGCCGCCGGACAGCCATGAGCTTTCTGAAGTGCTGGGGATAGCGCAGCAGGAAGTCGAGCTTGGCCAGCTTCATCCGGCCCTCGATGCCCTTGTTCCGCTTGGTCCCGGAGAAGACGTCGATCAGGAGCAGCAGGCGTGCCTGGGCGTCGGCAGAGGGCGGCTGCCCGTCGGCCGGCGGCGCTGCGGCCGTGGGCGCGGCCGTGTCAGGAGGCGTCACGGGCGTTCCCCCAGTTGAATCGGCACTGATCCGACACGGCGCAGGCCCGTCCCATGAGCAGGACACCGTCCTGGGCGTACAGAGGCCGACGGTCGTAGGCGGCCGCGTTGTGCTGCAGTTCGACCTGCAGGTCGTCGAAGATGACGTCCGCCGGGCGGGCGTGCTCGGCATGGGTGCGCCCGATGCGGCGTGCCAGGAGCAACAATCGCTGGTCGAGGTCTGTCTCCATGGCCGGGTCGTCGGGCCAGGTACCGAGGGCTGCTTCGCGGAGCAGGTGATGGTCGGCGTTGGCCCGCATCATCTGCGCGTCCTGGATGACGTCTTTGGACGCGGCTCCCTGCCGGAGTTTCCGGACGAGGTTGGTCTCGGAGCCGTTCAGCTGCTGGGAAAGGTCTTGCAGCAGAACGTGGTCGGGACGCGTCAGCCGTTGCCGTACGTCGGCGATGACTCCAGCAGAGATGCGCTTGTTCAGTACGGCGGGCGGCGGGTCGTCGACGGCCAGCAGCTCGGTCCAGCGGGCCCCCGGACGGCCCTGCGTGGCTTCCCGGGTACGGCGCAGCAACTCCGTGTAGAGGGCGTCGATCGTGGCCATCGGCAGCCCGGGCCCCAGATCGGCGAGCACGCGGGTGTTGTGTGCTTCGACGCTCTCCCGGCGGACGAAGGCCCGGACCTGGACGAGGCCCAGGAACTCGCTCAGATGGTCGTCATCTGTGACCTTCAGGTGGGTGGCGACACGCTTGCGGCACGACTCGTGGTCACCGCCCTGTCCGCGTGACAATGCCATCACGAGGGCGTCGGCAGGGTCGAGATACCCCTCGATACCAGCGGTCAGTTGATAGACCTGTCCGGTTCCCCGTACCGCAGTGTGGGTGCGCCATAGGCTCTTCAACGGCTTCTTGGCGATCACGTCCGCGAGCGTCCAGGGCTCAACCGCGTCCCGGGTCTTGATCTGCTGATAGTCCCAGAACAGTTTGCCATCCACGCATCGGGCGTCGTCCCTGCGTGCGACGACGATGTCCTCGATGTGCTCGCACGTGACGTGCTCGACTGTCCCGCCCGCCAGCATTTCCAAGACCGCCTGTACAGCGATGTGGACCTGATACTCGTACCGCCGCAACGTGGCCGAGCCCGAATCGTCCGGTGCCTCGATCTCGATCGGATCGGCCATCCGCCCCCCAACTCGTTACCTTCCGAGCACGCAGCGTAAAGCGTTTGCGATCTTTCGTCGACGGCATGAGCAACGCCGTCCGAGAAAGGCGCAGTTGGCCGGAGTACGGCGTGCGAGAACAAGCGCGGGAGCGCGGACGGCTTTCCTGAAAGCAGTGACGGGAGAGCGGGGCCCTTCAATCGGCTTCGCTCGACGACGACCAGCCAGGTGGAGCGACTTCCGGGAGGAACTCGAAGAGTGCGTCGGTCGACCAGACCAACCCCAGGTCGGCATTCGGGTCGAGCCGTCCGCTGTAGATCCCCACAAGAGCCGTGACTGACTCCTCGTGCAGGTGAACGTGGCCGCCGGCGACGACGGGTTCGCCGGGCCGGATGTGCATCACGACGGGAGAACCGGACTGGCCGGGACGGGTTCGGGAGTCGAGGAGGAATGCGGGGAGCCCGTTCCACGGGGCGAGGGGCTCGCTTGCCACCGGAGCCGCTGTCCAGACGGCGTACGGCCAACTGCCCGTGTCTCCGAAGGGAAAGCCCAGTACGAAGAGGCGATCTGTGATCCGCAGCGGGATGACAGCGTCGGCGTCGCTGCCGAGCTCCGCACGGTGGTCTGTGGGGTACAGCTCCCGCACGGTGGGCCAGGTGTTGGGCATGAACACATCCACGGCGGTCTCCGGGACGCTGCCGATGTACAGGGCGGCGATATCGATCCGCCGATCGCCGGGGCTGCGAAACCTCGGACTGCTCTGGAACTCCTCGTCGTACAACTCGAAGTCCTGGTCGATGGGGTCGAAGCCGGTGGGGTCGAAACGGCCCTCACGTTGGCCCGCGAAGCGCACACGGACGAAGTCCGGGCGCAGACCGTCCTTGCGGATGGCATCTCCGATGTCGGAGCGACGGCCACTGAGGACGTGCCAGGCGGTAACGAGCCAGAAGCGGCCGGGGATTCCCACGAGAAAGCCGGTGGCCGGCCCGAGGAGCGCGTCACCGGCGTCTCCCCGCGAGCGATGCCAGGCCTCGATGTACAAGGCGGCAAACGACAACGGCTGCACGCTGCGGGCTCCTTGCATACAGAGAGCCTATGGCGCCGGGCACCGCACTACGCTGTCGCTGGTTCCTGCTCCGGTTGCGGGTGCCGGGCCTTCGTCCGCACAGCGGCCTCAACGCCGAAGCGAGTTTCGTCCTTCTCCTTGGCATGCTCGGTGACGGCCGCCTGGACCTCCTCGGCCAGATTCCGCCAGCGCTGCCAGGCCGTCTCGTAGGCCTCGGTCTGCTCCACCGTCCAGATCACCGTCGTGGGCTGGCCGTAGGTGTCCCGCAGTTCCAGGACCCGACCGTGCGCTGCGTCGGCCGATTTCTGCATTTCCACCAGTTCATCGAATGTGTGTGCCACGTCGACGGATCCTATGTCGCCTGTGGCGGGATGCCGGGCGCCGTTGCCGAGCGCGTCGGTCACACCTGTGTTCTACGGGACGGTCTCGCCCTGCGCCGTCCAGGTCCGCAGCACGTGTTCGTGGCCGTCTGTCTCCTCGATGAGCGACACCGTGACGTTCGGGTCGTGGCTGTACCCACTGGGTGTAGCAATCGCGGGCGGTCGAGACCCGCGTCCACTGGCCCTCCACGACCGGGCCATCAGTCTCAAACTGGAGCCGGGCGAGGTACTTGGTTCCCATCGTGTCCTCCGGCCTCATTGTCGGGTGCGGTGCGCCTCAAAGCCGTTCCTTTCTGGGCCCCGCCCCGCAGTGGCGCCCAGCCATAGGGTGCCGGTATGGCCTACACGTCGCTTCACCGCTCCGTCGGTGCCCTGCCCGGTCGCGTCACCGCCGCCATGCTCCAGCAGGCCGTCGATGTGCAGCTCGGCGAGAGCGACGACCTGGACTGGAAGCAGGACGGCAACGACCTGAAGGAGAACCGCGAACTCGCCAAGGACTTCGCGGCCTTGGCCAACGCGGCCGGCGGAATCATCGTCACCGGCGTCACGGAGAACGGCACCGGCAAGGCCGATGGCCTCCCCGGGGTCGACGATGCCCGCGCCCAGGCCCTCGCGAACAAGTTCCGCGGCATCGCCAACTCGCTGGTGCGGCCCTTCATCCCCGCCTTCACCGTCTACACCGTGCCACTGCCGGCCGTCCCGGATCACTCGGTCGTCGTCGTGGAAGTTCCCCGAAGCCCGGAGTCCCCGCACCTGGTCATCTGGGACAAGGACAGCTGGCGTTACCCGAAGCGGGCTGGTGAGGACACCGTCTGGCTGGGCGAGTCCGAGATGGAGGCGGCGTATACGCGACGCCTCGCCGCTCGACGGAACGCCCAGGAACACCTGCAGGATCTCGCCGACCAACTCGAACCGCACCTGGCACGCGAGACCCGCCGCGTGTGGGTGCTTGTCACCGCCACCTGCTCGGTACCTGCCCCGTACGACACCGCACCGGCCATCGACCCCCGGTCGGACGACCCGGGCATGACCGAGATCTTCGCCGCCCTGCCAACGGGCCTCAGCGACAGCTGGTTGAACTACCGACTGACCCAGCTCGCCCCGCTCGTCGGCCTGCGGCGCACGGTCTTCACCCAATCCCGTCCCTACACCGGGCAGTGCGACAGGGTCTACATCGAGCTCCACCACGACGGTTCGTTCGCCGGCGCCCTTCAGTCGACTTCCGCGCAGCAGCACGGGCCGGCCTTGCTGCCCCGGCTCGATTTTGAACACGCGGTTCGTGACCTGGTGACCGCGGCCGCCGTCCACGCCTCCCGCCGGGGAGCCGACGGCATGCTGCAGCTCCGCGCCGCCGTCGTCACCCCGGGCAACGTGATGGCACTCGCCAACCCCGGCGTTCAGTACGACCGGCAGGTCGACGGCAGCCTCGCCGTACGCCCCGAGCCCGTCCTCACCGAAGCTCCGCTCCAGGACTTGGCCGGCTCCCCGCAGAGCCGGCGCACCACGGCGAACCGTCTCCTGCTGGACCTCACGCACCAATTCGCCGTCGCGGAGTTGTTTCAGCCCTGACCGCTCTACAGGCTCATCGTTGACCTCGCGGTTCCCTTCCAGGAGAACGAGTGATCATCCTTGAGGCGAAGACGGGCGGCGGCTGGCCGGGACTTGCTGACAAGCACTTCCAGGCCGGCGCCAGATTCGCCCACTCGACGAACTCCATCGAGGCCGCCCACGCCTGGCTGATGGAACAACCACCCGCCGCCAACGAGTAGACCGTCTCGGGGACTTCGCCGCCCGTACATACGCCCTCGTAGGGCGTACGACTGCGCTATGCACCCCTCCGCCCGGCCCGCGCCGAAGGGGTGCCCGGCTCGGGCGGCGAAGCCCACAGAAATCCCGTGGGTCCCAGACCATCTGCGGCGCGGAATTCGGGCGATCGCCGCTCTCTCAAGCGTCGGGTTCCCCAAGTGCTCGGTCCATGATCGAGAAATCCGTTCCAAGAGGGTTGCCAGGGTACGGATAGAGGGGCTGCTTGGACGCGTACTGCGGGGTCATATCGTGGGGTGTGATCAAGATCGGCGCAGGGAGTCCTGCGCCCCAGTTCCGGATCCACCGTGAGGCCTGCCACCGGTATCGAGTACGGCGCAGGACAACGGCCCGTTCGTCGTTGTGCGGTTCGCCGTCCGGCCAGTAGACGACGTACCAGCAGCTCCTGCCGCGCACCGACTCCCACGCCCGCCATACCTTGCCGGACCAGCCGATGCGCTGCTTGTCGGGCTTGTCGGTACTCAATCCTCGTCCCCTCCGCCTCTGCCGATGGCTCAGGCATCGGTACCCCCGTCAGGGTTCCTTGCCTGCGTACCCTCATGCAACTGGCCAACATCGTCGAGGACTTCACGCGGAACGAGCCCAGGCTCTTGCGAGTTGCGCAGCCGGGTTTGCCGTCACCACGGCGTGCCGGGGTGCGCCTGCCGGAACCTCGACCACCGGACCTGGTCCGTGGTGTCGCGACCGTGCGATCCTGCCACGGATGATCTGCTCCCAGGGCCACCTGCGCGGCGTGCTGAAAGGCGCGGTCCGGAGCCCGCTTCGCCTCGGCGCACCTGTTGAAACGCTCGGCACGCTCATTAATCTGACCATGTCCCTCCCGCAGTGCAGCCGCGCGCCAGTCCATCCCTCATCGTCGCGGGGAATCCCGGCCGTCAGGTCGGGCGGGAATGCGGTCTTCGGCCTGGAAGTGCGGAGGGCCGGAGACCGCTTCGTTGTCAGTGGCGGCCGTTAGGTTGATGACAGAAACCGGAAAGGGGGTGGGCTGGATGATCCGTGCGTACAAGTTCCTCATGCGGCCCACCGTGGGCCAGGCCGCCGCGCTCGGTGAGATGCTGCGTGATCACTGCTCGCTCTACAACGGGGCGTTACAGGAACGCCGCGACGCCTACCGGCACGTCTCGATGACGAGCGTGAAGTACGGGCAGCAGTCCGCGCAGCTCAAGGACATCCGGGCGTTCGACCCGGAGCGGCAGGGGCGTTGGTCCTTCTCCTCCCAGCAGGCGACGCTTCGCCGACTGGACAAGGCGTTCACTGCGTTCTTCCGGCGGGTGAAGGCCGGGGACAAGCCGGGCTACCCGCGCTTTCGCGGGGCGACCTGGTTCGACACCGTGGACTTCCCCAAGGACGGCGACGGCTGCCGCTGGGACTCCACACCGCACGACCCCGTCACCCGCGTCCGCCTCCAAGGCGTCGGGCATGTCAAGGTCAACCAACACCGCCCGCTGGTCGGCAAGGTCAAGACCGTGTCGGTCAAGCGTGAGGGCCGCAAATGGTTCGTCGTGCTGACTGCCGAGCAGCCCCAGCCCGAACCGCTCCCGCCAACGGGCAGCGTGGTCGGCATCGACCTCGGGATCGCCTCGTTCCTCACCACCTCCAACGGCGAGCACTTCGCCAGTCCCCGCCACGCCCGCAAGGCCGCCGCGAAGCTCGAAGCCACGCAGCAGGCGTTGAGCCGGTTCCCGCGCCGCAAGGCCAAGGACCGTACCGGCAACCACCAGCGGGCCGTGGAGAAGGTCGGCCGGCTGAACGGCAAGGTGCGGCGCCAGCGCCTGGACCACGCCCACAAGATGGCGCTCGACCTGGTCCGCGCGCACGACTTCATCGCGCACGAAGACCTCAAGATCCGCAACATGAGCAAGGCCCCCGCCCCCAAGCCCGATCCCGGGACATCAGGCGTGTTTCTGCCCAACGGGGCCGCCGCGAAGGCCGGGCTCAACCGCAGTATCGCTGATGCCGGTTGGGGGGTGTTCCTGACGATCCTGCACGCCAAGGCTGAAAGCGCCGGACGGGAAGTGATCGCCGTTAACCCCCGCAACACCTCGCGCACCTGCCCCGAATGCGGGCACACCGCCAAGGAGAACCGGCCCACCCAGGAAAAGTTCCACTGCATTGCCTGCGGCCACACCGCGCACGCTGACGTCGTCGGAGCAACCAATGTCCTACGGGCCGGGCTGGTCCGTCGCAACGCCAACCAGGCATAGCGAGAAGCCACCCCGTTTACGGGGTGGAGGAGTCACCCCGGCCTTCTCCCAGTCAGTCATACATGGCCACCCGCAGCACCTCGGCCGCCTCCGCGGCGGACACTGGCCCGGCGACGACAACGGCCGCGACTGCGGTGCTGAACTGGGGCCACGCCTCGTGCGCCTCGGCGAAGCACGCCCGCCACTGCTCCGGCGTCGACTGCTCGTTCCAGAGCACATCGGAAAACCGCCACCACGCGGCCGACAGCAGCTTCGTGTTCGCGATCAATCCGCCGTACGCCTCCCGGCGCGCGGCCTCGCGCCGGTGCTCGCGGTCGGACTGCAACTGCCGTTGCTGCTGGCGCTGTTGACCGAGTACGGAGACCCAGCCGCCGGCCACGGCCCCCAGCGCGCCGATCGCCGCGCCCACCACACCCGTCACGCTCGCGTCCATCACGGCGCATTAGACCGCGACGAGGCATTCGCGGCCAGAGCGCCCACAGATGAGGTCTGCGTCCCCGGGTACTTCCTCGTGGTCGCCAACTTCATCATGTGGGCGAAGAACAAGGCACCGTGGCCGAGTCGATCGTCGCGTACGCCATCGCCATCACCGACACGTCCCGAGCTCGACTCCATTCCCGATGTCGACTTCTACTCCGGGACGATCTACGTGATTCCAACGTCCTGCTGCCGCCCGAGGTCACCGAGGCGATGCTCATCCTCGACAACGCCATCGCCGACGGCGGCACCTCGGCACCGGGGTGCGGTACGCCGAACTGGGTGCGTCCGGTGAACAGGTCCTGATAGAGCCCATGGTCAACGACGTCGCACTGCACGTACCGACGGGGACGCGGCACTCATGGGACGACGGGACAGTGAAGCGCTTGAGCCCCGAACCGCACGGCGTCGACCTTGCGCGTACGGCGCCCGGGGCGGTGTTCGTGCAGCTGAAACACGTGGTCCGGGATACCCGGCTGTCCGCCGGTGTCGTGCCGGGCACGGACACCTCTTTGTCAGTCCCGGCCGGTAGCGTCATGGGTGTCAGGACTCTGTGCGCTCCCAAAGAGCCCTGGAAGTGCGGACTTTGCTTGGCGGCAGCCGCATCCCAGGGCTCTCGGTCGTCCCGAGTCCCCCACCCCTCGTGTACGGGCAGTAGGAGAAACCCTTGACTGACATTCTTGAAGCTACAGCACAGGTAGGACAATCCCTCCGACCTGCGGAAACGGATACGAACGCCCCCGCCGGGTCGAGCGGAGCGCTCGCCACCGACGCAGCCGTCGCTCCGGTGGGGATGCCGGCCTCCCGATGACCGTCTTCCTCATCACTCCCGGCCTGTTGCTCATCTTGATGGTGTCGGGGGCCGTCGGCGTCGCCGTGTACCTCCAGACGAAGAGGCGCAGTACCGAGGTTCCGGGCGCCGGCGACCTGGGCACGGCGATCATGTCGGCCGCGGCCGTCGCGGCGGTCTTGGTGTCGATCGGGATGGCGGCCGTGCCTTCGGGGTCGACCGACCCGCCCAACGGCGGCTCGGTTCCCACGTGTTCGTCCCTCTCCCGCGAATGCTGATGGCGTCTCGTAGTCCTTCCGTGCGGGTGTTGGTGGTCGCGTCACCAACACCCGCACAACGGGTACACGGCCGCCGGTGATGACGTCGACGCGAAGAAGATGCTCGCCTACCGCGGCTGGTGGGTCACGAACTGCGTAGTCGGGTGACCGTGACCACTTCCCTGATGATTGAGCGAGTTCAAGCGTCAGGGGAGATCGTTGTTAGGCACGTGGCAAGTGGTGCGGGTACCGGAGCCGGGCCTGTGGGGTGAGCTGCCCTCGGAGGGGGTCCTGGGGGTGCGGGATCTGCCGGAGGCGGTGGCCGGGATCGGTCTGAAGCCGGGCGATCCGGTGTTCGTACGGCCGGACGGGACGGTTGATGCGGATCTTCTCGATTTCGTCCGGTCGGGCACGTTCAGGAACTTGGAGCGGAGTCGAAGCGCAACTATTCGACGGATATGCGGCTGCTGCTGGATTTCCTGTCCTCGCGGGATGTCCCGTGGCGGCGGGCGACGCAGCAGGATCTGGATGACTTCCGGGACTGGCGGTGCGATGCGCCGCAGAACCCGGAGCGGATCAGCGGAACGAAGTGGGACCGGGAGGCGGCGGCGTTCACCAAGTTGTTCCGGTGGGGGAAGGTGAGCCCGCTGCCGGTGGACGTCTCGCGGCGAGAGGACCGGGCGGCCGATTCGGTCAGCTCGCGGGTGTCGTGGCTGACGCCGCGGACGTGGGGTCTGTGGTCCGACATCGGCCTGCGGGGCCACTCCCGGGCTGGGATGCCGGCTCCGGGGTGGGAGTCGCGGACGGAGATGCGGAATACGAGCTTCGTGCAGTTGCTGCTTTCCTCGGCTCTGCGGAGGCAGGAGGGTGGGTCGCTGCTGACGTTCGAGCTGCCGACCCGGCGTCTTCGGCACGGCCGGTACTGCCACGGCCGGATTGCCGGGGCAGTGACCCGGTCGAAGAACAGCCGGGTGTTTTACGCCTCGGTCGACGCGGTCGGTCAGGTCGAGGCGTACATCCAGTCCGAGCGGGCGTTGGCCGTCCAACGGGCCCAGGCCGCGGGCCGCTACGAGCGGCTGGAGGAGATGCGGCTGATCACCCGGGTGACAGGCGGCCCGCGGACGAAGGTGGAGTGGGTCGACCGGAACGGCGTCCTGGGCGGGCGGGAGCTGAGCCGTCTGGGCTGGGTCGAGCGGCAGTCGTTGTTCCTGGAGGGGCCGGACGGGCCGGAGCCGGCGTATCTGTGGCTGTCCGAGCAGGGCCTGCCGATGGCTCCCGAGCGGTGGAGCGGGGTGTTCCGGGCGGCGAACCTGCGCTGCGAGGAGGTCCTGCTCACCGCGGGGGAGCGGGCGTTCACCCGGGATTTCCGGCTGGCGGAGGTGCGGGGCAAGAGCCCGTACGCCACCCCGCACTCCACCCGGCACTCGGCGGCGCTCTACCTGCTGGTGCTGCTTAACGAGCTGTTCGAGTCCCGTTACGGGCTGTCGAAGGCCGAGCGGCGGGACTTCGCCCTGCTGTTCGGTGATCCGTGGTGGCTGGTGAAGACGATCCTGGGGCACGCGGACGTGGAGACCACGAAACGGCACTACCTCGCGCCGGTCGCGCACCTGCAACTGGAGTCGATCCTGGCCATGGCCGAGACCGACAGCGGCCAGGACCAGCAGGTCGGGGACATGGACGGGATCTTCGCCCGGCTTGCCCGGGAGACGGCCGGGATCCAGGACATCGACGCCCTGCTGGGCACGGCGGCCTCGTGAGCGGGCGTGGACGCAAGGCCGTCCTGCCGCCGGCCGGGCATCGCACCGAGCCCCCGCTGGCGCCGGGCGGCTTCGTCGTGACGGTCACCAACAAGGCCGGCTACGGGAAGGAGTTCGACTTCACCGGGTTGCCGGTCGCGGGGCCGGTGCAGCAATCGCTGGCCGCGGCGTTCGCCGCCCTGTCCCGCGGCTGGACCTGCCACAAGACCGCCGGGTCGTACTGGGGCAGGATCAGGGTGTTCGCGGCGTTCGTGTCCGGGCTGGAGGAGCCGCCCGGTGACCTGGACGCACTGACCGCCGCCACCATGCGGGACTGGCGGGAGCGGCACATCGGCACCAACACCGGCAGGGGCACGCTCCGATCGGTCCGCCTGATGCTGCGGCGGGATCCCCGGCTGGCCGTCGGCCCGGTGGCGGAGGAACTGGCCCGCCGGATATCCGGGCCGACGCCGAGGAGGCAGTCCTACGGACAGGCCGAGCGGGACCGGGTCGTGCTGGCCGCCCAGCGTCAGTTCCGGGCGGCCTGGCTGCGGATCTGCGAGAACACGCGCCTGCTGGACAGGTGGCGGGCGGGCGGGGTCACCGTGGGCAGTCGCGAGTGGAGGATCGGGAGGATCCTGGACCACCTCGCCCGCACCGGCGATGTCCCCCTGACCCTCTGCCCGAGCGGGCGGGCCCAGGCGACGCATTACACGCTGCTGGGCGGCCGCGGTGTGGAGAGGACCTGGGGCAGGCTGTTTGCGACCCGTGGGGAGCTCACCGCGCTGGCGGTGCTCCTGACCGACAGGTTCGGATGGAACCTGTCCCTCTACGACCGTCTGCCGGCGCCGACCACGGCACCGTCGGCCGGCGAGACGGCTTCGGTGACCTACCAGGTCCAGATCGAGAAGCACCGTGCGGGCGGCGGACGGTGGTTCTCCACCGAGAACATCACCGATTCGGGGGCAGACTCGCCCGGCCGGCTCATCACCCAGGCGCTGGAGGTCACCGCTCACGCACGCGCGCTGGCCAACATACTGAAGCCGGGCAGCGATCTGCTGATGGCCGCCCGCGCCTACCAGCGCGAACAGCAGCACCGGCACCTGGACCGGCCCGCCCCGGTGGGGCCGCTGGCCTTCGGGGTCTCCGAGCGCATGGCGCAGCGGTGGGCCCACAACCACGCGCTGGGCGGGTCACCGTTCCAGCGGGCCCGCCGCACGACGGTGACCGACCAGGGCCGGCCCCTGCAGCACACCCGGGGCACCCACGAGAGCGTCTACGTGCTGCCCGACCACCGGGTCCAGCATGCTTCGCGCGAGGTGTTCGAGGCCGGGGCCCGCGAGGCCCTGGAGCAGGCCCACACCGTCGTCTTCGGCGGGACGGTCACCGACGGGCCGGACCCAGGCCATCAGCAGACGGCGACGGTGGACTGCCAGGACGAGCAGACCAGTCCCTGGCCGGCTCCCGGAGGCGGCTGCGCAGCGGACTTCCTGCTCTGCCTGGCCTGCCCCAACGCGCACGTCCATCCCGGCCACCATCCCCGGCTCGCCCACCTGCACCAGCAGATCCTGAGCCTGCGCTCCGCCCTGGACGACCGCACCTTCGGCGCCGGTTGGAACAGCCACCTGCAGCGGCTTCAGGACCTGCGCGGCAGAATCGGCCCGGCCGCCTGGAGCGCCGCCCTGGCCCGCGTCACCGAAACCGACCGCACCGTTGTCCAACTCCTGGTGAACAAGGACCTCGCCCCGTGACCAGCCCCGCCGCTGAGAACGACCCCTACCTCCTGGCACTGCCCGGCCCCGGCAGCCCCGTGGTGCTGCCCCGGTGGATCAGCGACGGCAACACCCACCCGGGCGCCCGCTACGCCGATCCGGTATGGCCGTTGGCCCCGCTCATCGACAACCCCGGCACGCGACTGGTCAAGATCCACTGGAAGAACTGCCCGGCATCCCTGCTCGGCGAGGTGAAACTGGCGGCCTGGACGATGATCAACGGCCAGCTGCGGCCCACCTACCTCCAAGACCGCGGGGCCGCGGCCCGGCCTCGGGCGTCTGCCGGGGAGACGCTGGTGACCTGCGGTGAGTGGATGCGGCTGGCGCGCTGGCTGCATGAGCGGCGCATCACCAGTCTCGGCGAGTGCACCGAGGAGGTGTGGCGGGTCTACCTGTCCGACCGCTGGAAGGGCGGCGTCTCCCGCGGCCACGCGGAGAAAGTGTGCGGCTGGCTGTCGGATCTGTGGGCGTTCGATCAGCTCAGCGCCCGCCCCGCAGGCGTCGCCCGGCCGCCGTGGGAGAACGAGGGCATCGATGACTTCCTGCCCGCGACCGTCACGGCCGCAGGCAGGGAGAACACCACGGAGCCGCTGGACCCGCAGGTCCTCGGTCCGCTGCTGGTCTGGGCGATCCGGTTCACCGACGACTTCGCCGACGACATCCTCGCAGCCTGGGCCGAACGCCGCCGCCTGACCGCGCTGGCCACGCCCGGCGGGGGTACCCCGGAAAGCCGGGCGGCCCTGGAGGAGTTCCTGCTGCCCCTCATCCGGTGCGGCGGGGCGCTTCCCACGGTCCGGATGCACGGCAGGCGACGGCTGGCCAGCACCTACATCTCCGCTCTCACCGGCGCGAGCTTCGGCCAGATCGACGGGTTCGCCGCAGACCACCGGCTCTCGGCCCTGGTCGGCGAACGGCCAGGATCGTGTCCGTTGCAGGTGGAGGTCACCGGACGGATCGGCGGGAAGCCCTGGCGCGAGCACAGGGACTACGGCGAGGCCGCCGAACTGATGCGGCACCTGGGAACAGCCGCAGCCATCTTGTGCCTGTATCTGACGGGTATGCGCCCGCAGGAGGTCCAGGGCCTGCGGGCGGGCTGCTGCCCCGACCCCGAGCCCGCCGCCGATGGCGCACTCGGACGGCACCTGATCCGCAGCCGGCACTACAAGAACGTCTCCGACGACGACGGCAACCACGTCTCAGCGGGCGCCGAACGCGAGATCCCGTGGGTGGCCATCACTCCGGTCGTCCGCGCCATCCGCATCCTGGAACGCATGGTCCCCCCAGGCGAACTCCTCCTGTCCGGCGCCCATCATGACGTCGCTCTCCAGCGCGGCTACCCCGGAGCCTTGAAATATTCCGCGCTGAACAAGCGGATCGAGGATTTCACGGCCTGGGCGAACCGCGAGGCCGAAGCCCGGGGCCTGTCCGGGCAGGCAATCCCCCCGGACCCGCACGGCAGAGTCGGTCTGGTGCGGTTCCGCCGCAGCCTGGCCTGGCACATCGCCCGCCGCCCGGGCGGACTGATCGCGCTCGCGATCCAGTACGGGCACATGCGCACCGTCCTGGACGCCCGGACCTCCAGCGGCTACGGATCCCGCAGCCGCGGCGGTATCCACTCCGTCCTCGACATCGAGACCGCCCTCGCCGCCGCCGACACCGCAGCCAGGCTCCGCGATCAGACAGCCGCCGGCGAGAAGATATCCGGCCCGGCCGCCCGCCGGGCCCTGACCGCCGCCGCGACAACACCCCGGTTCGAGGGCAGGATCGTCCCCGCGACGTTCGCGAAGAAGGCCGCGGCATTCCTCGCCCGCGACGGCATCGTGCTGTTCGACAACCCCGAAGCGCTGCTGATCTGCGCGTTCAAACGGGAGAACGCCCTGTGCGAACCCGACCCGGGGGCGAACGCGCCCAGGCAGTACGACTGCCGGCCCGGCTGCGGGAACGCCGTCCGCACCGACACCCACGCACGCCTCTTGCGGGAACGCGCCGCCGAACTCGACCAGCTCGCCGCCGCAGCACCCGGCCCGCTCGGAGCCCGGCTCACGGCCAACGCCGACCGCCTTCGCGAAACGGCCGCCGCCCACGAGATGACCGCCCAGACCGCAAAGGCCCTGACATGACCCAACAGCCCCGGCACGACGACGAACGGACCCGCATCCACGAAGCGATGAACCGGCTCCTGGCCGGACGGCCCACCGCCTCCGACGGCAGCCTCACCATCGTCGCGCTTGCCGCCGAAGCCGGTGTCCACCGCATGGCCCTCATGAAGCGGCACGCGGACCTGAAGAACACCTTCTACGAACGCGTCCGCACCGAGACCCCACAGACCCCGGAACCCGAGAAACGACTCCGGGAAACCGTCACCCAGCTCAAAAAGACGATCAAGAACCAGAAGATGGAGATCGACGAACTCCGCCAGCAAGTCACCCGCCTCACCCTTGCCAGCGCCGTCCTCGCCCAAACGAAGGACAGCCCGCCACCACCCACCCCGGCCGCCGACAATGTCATCCCGTTCCGGGCACCCACCACCTGACACCCCAGGAATGGACGAGGATGCGGCGCATCGACCGCTCGGCCGAGCACGGCGCCTTCCAGCGACGAGGATGCCCAGCGGCGGCGAGGGGCTGCACCATGAACCTCAAGGCTCCGGGTGGTACCGGCCTTGGTACTGGTGGGCTCGCCTATTCAACTGTCGTCAGTTCCTGAGCGAGCCCACCAGTACCAAGGCCGGCACCCGCCGATCCCTTCGCCCAGGACAAGGGCGACATCACCGACGCTCTGCCGCTGTGCGCGCCCTGCTACGCCGCGATCACCCCGCTCGCCGAACCGCCCGCCGACTAGACCAGACACTTACTTCTTGAGGTTGGACACGTGGAGTCCGAGGGCCAGGCTTGGTGGTTTCTCCCACGTCGGAGGCTGCTCGCCGAGGTGCTGCGCTGCACCATCGGCGGTGAGCCGGACGACAGCCCGGAAGAACTTGACGCAGTCGTCGGCGTCGGTCAGTCGGAGCGTCGGAGCTGCCTTGAGCTTGGCGGACGACTGGGGGTCCCGGACGGCTTCCAGGATCGGAAGCGGGGTGATGGTGTCGTGCCCGTGGGCGACGTCGTGCCGGACACGGAGCCATTGGAAGATCACCTTCTCAACGTGCCAGGGTTCCACCAGAACGTCCTGCTTCCCCTGGCCTCCTCTCTGGTTCCAGGTCCAGTGGGGTCGGGGGTCGTATCCGGCTCTTTTGAGGAGCGACTGGACCTGTCCCGGTTGTGGAGTGGAGAACTTCTCCAGGGCGGCGTTGAAGTCGATCTCCCACTGGTCCATGGCCGCGAGTAGGAGGTGAGTTCCCGTTGCCGCCTTGCGGGCTTCGGTGAGGGCTTCGTCCCGCAGGGACTTGGCGACGTCCTGGATGAACGCCTGCCAGGACGCGACGGCGAGGACTATGGTGCCGCGGTTCACTGACGGCTCGACGCTCCGTTTGCCGGGGCCGCCGCTGCCTGCGGCCCTGTGCACTGCGATCAGGTTGTCGCAGTGCTTCATCGCGCTGGAGTAGTTGTCGACCGCGTTCTGGATGTCCATCTCCGTCAGCTCTCCTCTGCCGTGGCGGGTCCCTGGCAGAGCTGATTGTCACTCAGCTGGGCACGGGGCGAAGGGGGATCTTGCGGAAGATCCGTGCACCGCAGCGAGGGCACCCCGACCAGGACCGGAGGCGTCTCAACGAACCCCAGCGGCAAAGTGGATATAGACGATCATGATCGTTCTCGGCGCCAACCGCTGTACCGATGTTCCATGAGGCCGTAGACCTGTTGCCCCCAACGGGTCCAACTGGTGTCGACCTGGTCCGCGAATCACGGACCGCGCCACGTCCTTCAATCCGAAGGTGGCGGTGACCAGCGGGACGGCGAAGGCCTTCACCGCTTCCTGGTGGGAGGCCCCTTGGTTTCGAAGGCGCCGAGCCTGCCGCCGAGTCGGACCGGGCTCCCGGCACCTCTTAACCCACGTTTTTGAGATCTTGGTCTTCGGGAGCCAGATCCAGGCGGACGCGCCGCATCATGTCGGGACATCGTGGTCACTTCTTCTGTCCCTCGTCCTCGACGTCCCCGGCGGCCTGCTCCACCATCCGTTCGATGTCCGCGTCGATCCGCTGCAGTTCGTTGACCACGAGGCCCCACGCCAGGCCGCGCAGCTCCTCCGGCACCTCGTCGTCGATGAAGTCTGCGAGCCGGGATATCTCCGAGCGGGCCCCCTCCTCGTCGGCCTCCGTCGGGCTACTCATCGCATCCCACACCAACCGGCCCACCGCGAGAGTGCCCCGGCCTATAGCCCCGAACACCGCTCCGAAATCAGGCACTGCCCCCTCCTCACGCTTCGTTTCCCCGTTGCCGCGCATCCCGGCGGTACATCGTTTCTCATCGCTGACCTGCTGGACGCTCCTTAACCCACGTTTTTGAGATCTTGGTCTTCGACGATCCCGGGGCCGGCGGGAACATACGGCGTGCTGTGCTGACGACAGAGCATTACCCCTGTTGGCACTAACAGACCTAACTGGTACTGACCTGGTCTTCCTCGCCACTCTCGCGGACAGGACCAGACAGTGCTTCAGCCTCCTGCAGGAGCCGGTCCACGAGGGTGAAGTCCCCCAGCTCGACCGCGAGCGCAGCGCGCTGTCACCAGCCGCAAACGACGTTCTGCGGTCCTGGAGCCCGGAACGTAGGACCGCTGATCAGCGGGAACGGAGCGAGTCATCGAACCGGAATCAAGATCAGCCAGATGTCGCTACTGACCGTTCCGACCCTCCCCGAGGGCCTGGTGGGCCGTTGAGACCTGGGCTGAGCTGGGATTTCAGCAGCCTGTCTGTGAATGAGCCTGCTCCGGGACATATGTCGTTTGATACTTCATCAGGATCGGAAGCCATGTGCCGAGCTCACCCTTACCGAGCGTTAGTAAAGAGAAGGCAAAAATCCATCGGCGGGGTAAGGCATGGCCGCCGCCCATCAGAGGAGAGGGGTGGAAGGAAGGGCGGCAATAAAACCCCTCTCCTCCCAGAGGTGGACGCAGCTTGCAGTCGGGCTCCCGGCAAAGAGTCACCGAGGACCAAGCCGCCGGACAACCACCGCATGGCCTGGCGCACTTGCCAGACGGTAATGGCCGTCGGCAAGTGCGTTTGGCATGCCCGATTCCGTTACGAAGTCACAGATGCCACCCGCCCATTGCGCAACTCTCCGTGACTGTGCAGATTTGATGCGCGGATCTCTGTCGGTGACTCGCCGGGAGCCCAGAGACCGCACCGGTTGTCCCTTTTGTCCACCTCCAGCGAAATCGGGGTATTCGCCCTATGTCCGAGACAAGCACCACGCCACGCGGCTTGATCCGCCAGGCAAGCAAGTGGACCACCGCCACGGCCGTGGTCGCCACGGAGGCCGTGCAGAATTTCGTGGCCCCCGAGTCCACGGTTGGCGTGGTCAACGAGCACCTGCACACCGGCGCGTACTGGAGCCTCGGTCTCCAGATCGTGACCATGTGCGCGGTGAAGGCGTACAAGTCCCTCAAGCTGCGCGGCTCGGTCACCTTCTCGTGGGGTGACAGCGGCGGCACCCCGACGACCGGTGAGCATGGCTCCTGAGCGTTTGGAGGAACGGCCCGGGACCCCGCTCGGCCGCGGGGCCCCGGTGTCCGGGCTGAACGCGTTCCCCGACGATCAGCCGAGTACCTCGCAGGACGAGTCCATTGCGGTCTCGGAATTCGAGGAGGTCTTCCGCGACCAGTACAAGGTGATGGTGTCGTACGTCGTCCGGCGGGGAGTTCCGGCAACTGACGCTGACACGGTTGTGAACAACGCGTTCTTGGGCCTGTGGAAGTTCTGGAAGCAAAGGGGCCGGCCTCATAATCCGGCGTCGCTCCTCCAGCTGGTGGTGAAACGACGGCTGATTGATTACGTCCGGGAGGAGCACCACCACGCCAAGTTCGCCATCAGCCTGGGCCAAGAGGCCATGACCAAGGCGGTCAGTACCGAAGACTCCTCAAGGTCGTTGGAGGTGGCGGAACAGCTCGGCGAGCTCCTTGCGCTGCTGCCGCACCGGCAGCGCGAGGTACTGACACTGCGGATGGATGGACTCTCAGAGAATGAGATCGGTGCCCGCTTGGGCATCGAGCCGAAGACCGTGTCGGCTCACCTATTTCGGGCTCGGCGTACGGCCCGCGAATTCCTCGGAGTGCGGTGACGGCTGCCGCGTGCGATACGCGCGGCCCGGCGTCGACTCGGTTGCCCGACACGTCGACGCACGTGACCTTCGCCGTTTGCGGCTGGTGACAGCATTCTTACCGGCATCCAACTTGGTCTCTGCGGAGCGATGGCCGGGCGTTCCTTCGTCACGGCCTCGGAGTCCTATCTCCGACACCAGCCGCAAAGCAGGTCGTAAGTAGCCGGAGAAATCGCTGCGAAGCTCTACCGTTCGCCGGATGGTGAGCGAAGACCAGTGGACGCCTCTGTCTGACCGCGATGCTCCTTCTGCTCGTGCCCTGAAGGACGGCGTTCCCGCCGGCCTGGAGACCCCGCTCAGGGGATGGATTGAGAGCACCGCCGAGCAGTACATGGATGTCATCGAGCGGGTTGCCGTTCGGACCGACGTGGATCTACACCCCGAGTCGTACCCGTACCAGTACGAGGGCATTGACATCGTCGCGCGCCTGGCCTACTGGACTCCCACCAAGAAGCTCCTGGACATCACCGACGCGTTGCTCAACCTGGCGCCCATCAGGAGCTTGCGGGATCAACCGGAGATCGCGAGTCTCGCGCCGTGGCAGGCCGCAGATACGCCGCACGACTTGACGCACTGCATTCCGCTGCAGCAACTCCTTGCCGACGCCGGCTCGCTCTATACGATCCGGGCCGACGGGCGGGCCCTGGTACGGCGTCTCGGCCCAGCAGTGGTGGCGGTCACCGACGAGGCCGCCAAGGCGGCGGACCAGCCCGAGCGCGGTTCGGCTACCCGTCACCTGAGGCAGGCCCTTGATGCCGCGTACGCGCTGCATCCCGATCCGGTGAAGGCGTACAGCGAGGCGATCAAGGCGGTGGAGTCGGCTGCGCACGCCACCCTGCAACCCAAGCACGATCAGGCGACGCTGGGCACGATGCTTGGCGAGTTCCGTCAAGTACGGGCCAAGTTGACCGTGCCGATCGCCGGGAAGTCCGGAGCCGAGGGCCTGGCGGTGGTCGAGAGCATGATGGCCCTGCTGTGGACGGGCCAGACCAGCCGTCACGGCAACCTGCAGGAGACTCGGGAGGAGACCGTGCAAGAGGCGGTCATGGCAGTACACCTTGCCGCGAGTCTTGTGCAGTTCTTCGCGTCGGGGGTCGTGCAGCGCTCCTGACCCGCAGGCCGTTCGCCTGCGGGTGCAGTTCCCCATCCAGCCCATCTTGGGAACAGCCACAGGGAACCCCAACCCGCGCGCATGGAACGGTCTCACGAGTTCCACGGATGTTCCTTTCCGCAGTTCAGCACGGTGCGGTCCCGGTCTCACGGCAGGCACGCGAAGACCCCGTCCGCGAATCACGGACGGGACCGGTCGGACCTGTTGGAACTAACGCGGCCTCGGGGAACATCGGTACAGCGGTTAACACTAAGCCGTTGATCATGGTCCGGTCGGGGTGAGGGTGCCGACGCGGTTCTCGTACTCACGGCGGGCCTTGCGCTGGGCCGGGACCGCCGCGGTGCCGTCGAGGGACTGGCAGCGGTCAAGGATCTGGCGGTGGACGGCGGGCACGGCGGTGATGCGCAAGGTGTAGCCCTGGCCGCGTCGTACGGTCACGCCCTGGTCGATCGCGGCCCGCTCGGCGGGCTCCAGGTCGGTCGCACGCAGGAAGTCGCCGACCTTGCCCGGCATGTCGAGGGTGACCGGCAGCTCCGGGGCCGGGGTGTCCTCGTGGCCAGCGGTGTGCTCGGGCATGAGGTCGGCGACGGCGGTACGGATGGCGCCCCGGCTGACGTGGTGGTCGCGGGCCAGACCGGCGATGGACCGGCCGCCCAGAAACGCGGCGCGCACAGCGGTGGCCCTCGCGTCCATGATGGCCGGGCGGCGCCCGCCCTTACTGCCCTTGGCGTCGGCGGCCCGGAGTCCGTCGTAGGTCAGCTCGCGCTGGAGGTCGCGCTGGAGTTCGCCAGCGGCGGCGAGGGTCTGCACCATGAACTTCACGGTGGACAGCAGCTCGCCAGTGCGCGGATGGCGGGCGGTGAGGTCCATCGCCGAGAACGCGCCGTCGTGGATGCGCAGGGCCACCTGCTCGCGGTGGAGGACGTCGAGCACGTCGAGGATGTGCCCTGTGCTTCGTACGAGGCGGAACATCTCGGAGATGTGCACGGTGTCGCCCGGCCGCGCGTACGTCAGCAGCTCGCTGAACTTCGGGCGCTGGAGCGGGTGGAGGCGGCTGGAGGTGCCCGGGTCTTCCTCGAAGACGACCGGGTCCTCGATCCCGGCCTCGTCCAGGACGAGGTTCTGCCGGGCGGTCGACTGCGTGTCGGTCGAGACCCGCTTGTAGACCAGGTTCGCCACCGAGGGCCCCTTCCGTACGGAGGATCGGACCCTATCTGTCGTCAAACCCTGTCATCAATCACCATCGGATCTGATTGGATTCGAGCCGCCGCGAACCCCCGGATTGCGCGGGTTCATTGGACGTCCGCCGTACCTGTCGTCAAACGATCGTTTGACGACAGATGGGAAGCAGTGAACGCCCTACCCGGGTTCAAGCACCGACACCGTAGTCGTATGCGGCGGGGCCCTTCGCTGTATCTGGGGGCTTCAGTCCACTTGTCGGCGGGCGTGGACGCGGCTTTCGTACGACTGGCCGATGGCTCCGAACAGGACAGTCAAGGCCCAGAAGCGCCGTTTGGGGAAAATGCCTCGCCGTATTCCGTTTCGCTCGTCCATCCACTCCTCCAGGTATCGCTCCCGCGCCACGCCCGCTGGTAGCACCAGGCTGATCAGCCTCAGCTTCACCCCCACCCGAGACTCGGGATCCCGCCGTCGCCGAGGCGTGGTCTCAGAAGACGAAGGCTTGCTGAAGAAATGCTCCCTGGACACCCTCTGCACATTGAGAAAGGTCCCGACCAACCGTGCCTTCGTCGTTCTCCACAGCAGAGGAGCCTCCGGATCCTCGTTGAATGCCATCCGGTAAACGATCCAGGCCACTAACCCCATCACGCTGCCAAAGGCCGCCATGAGTTCGATGCGGGAAACCAAAGAAGCACCAGAAACGACGTCTAGCATCAGGTTGTCGATCCGTTCAGGAGTCGGCGATGGGTTTCCCGGTCATCCGCGCAGAGGCCTGGCCGCCCTTGTAGGCGGCTGCGAGCGCTAGCCGGGCTGTCTCGGCACCGTCTTCAGTGAACTTGTAGTAACGCCGACGGGGCCGGGACGGCTCCGCTTGGGCGTGCTCGTCCGCCGCCTCCCAGAAGCTCTCCACGATTCCCGCGCGTTCCAGCCGAGCCAGGATCGGGTGGATCGTGCCGCTGGGCAGGCCCACAGTGGATCCCACTTCGAGCCCGTACTGGGCGCGCGTCGGGTTCTGGAGCAGCTCTCTCATTACCAACTGCGTCTGCAGTGTCATCCGAAGTCCGCTCATACCTGAAGCGTACCCGGAGATCCGAGTAGAACTCTACCTAGGTAGATAGCTTTGATCTGCACACTTCGTTCTCTACCTAGGTAGAGTTCTGGTGTACTCTCGCGACAGGAAGGTTCGGAGAGGACCGGGTGCATGGACGAGCGCGAGTCGAGTGAGGGCCGCATGGGGAACGAACAGAATTGGGATCTGCGGTTGGACCGCTCGGGTCTGGAACTGAGGGCGGGCCGGCATCTGCAGCTGTCCGTGTCCCTGGCAATGATCTGGTGGCTTCTGACCGTGGCAGGAGTGGTATCAAGCCCGTACTGGGGCCCGATCGTTCTCTGACTGCGACTGTGGAGAGAACGAAGGTCCCATCGGCAGGTAAGGCCCTTTGCCGTTCCCGGGTCGTCAGTTCAGTTCGGCGACCGCTGTACCGTCGAGCCGACAGGGTCGTCTCCTCCGAGATCGCGGACCTCTGCCGTCAGACCTGGGGGGAGGGCCCCTGGTACCCGTCGGCTGACCTTGCTTCAGTCGGCGGCCGACTCGTCCTCGTCCAGCTCCGGCGCGTCCGGGTCGCGCAGGGGGCGCAGGGCGCCTTGTGCGCGCGGTCCGCGGCGGCCATGGGCCAGCCTCGTAGCTGCTCGTCGGCGGCGGCGCGACGCAGACTGCACCCTTCCGCAGGATCCAGAGTGACGCAGGCTCGTTGACCGATCGAGGTTCTCCAGACCGCGTCCTTGCAGCTTGAACACACAAACTTGACAGGGAACACCACGGCGTGCCGGGTCGTCCCGGCCAGGACCTCAACCACCAGCCCGGGATCGGACTTGGTGTAGGTCTCCCCTCCGGTGTGTGTGGTTCGGACCGGTGCGCTGGTCGCGAGGTGCGCTGCGACCTGGGCGGCGAGCGGCGCCTTCAGCGCCTGGGTGAGCGCGATACGTCCGCCGGGGAGGCGGACCGCGAGTGTCCGCGGCCGCGTGGCCGGCCCGGTGTAGCCGACGACGTTGGCCTCCACGGTCTCGGAGTGACGGATCTTCTTCCACACGCGCCCGGCTCTGAATACCGAGGTGGCGGGCTTGCAGACGATGCCCTCGACGCCTTGCTCCCGGAGTTGTTGGTACCAGGTCATCGCCACGTCGGGGTCGTCCGTCATCGGGACGGCCTGGATCGGCGGCTGGACGTCGTACTCGTGGAGCAGGTCCACGAGAAGGGCGCGGCGGACGTCGTAGGGACGGGCGCGGACGTCACCGAGCTGCGGATGCAGAAGGATGTCCCACGCCGCGAAATGGGCAGGGAGATCCTCGGCGAGGCGGCGGGCGCGGGCGGGCGTGGAGGCGGCTCTCGACTGCGCGGCCGCGAAATCGATCTTCCCACCCGTGTAGATCACGGCCTCGCCGTCCAGGACCGTGTTCGGCGGGAGCATCTCGAGTCCGGCGAGTGCGAGATCCATCCACACAGGCGTGACGTCCCTGCCGGACCGAGCCTGTAGACGGACCGTGCTCTCCTCTCTCCACATCACCGTCCGATGCCCGTCCAGTTTGGGCTCGTAGCGCCAGTTCGTCCCGACCGGGAGGGTCGGGACGAACTCGGCGAGCGCAACGGCAACGGGGAAGTCCACACGATCAGACTCCGGCCCCCGCGGACGTCGCGCATGCGGACGAGCGCTACCGGAGGAGGGAGATCACCGCCTTCACGAGCAGCGTGAGCGGCGTGTCCTGGGCGGCCAGCGCGGTGCCGTAGGCGATTGAGACGTGCTCGATGGTCTTCAGCGCGGCGCACAGGACGCGGGCCTGGTGCTCGGTGAGCTCGTCGCCGGCGTCGACCGCGAGCGAGGCGAAGGCCATCGCCGTGAGGGCGACCAGCGCGGCGAGCACTACGAGGTGGAGCGGATGGGGCATCTCTGCCTTTCTGGGGCCAGGCGACGGTCGTCGGCCTCACCCCTTCCGCCGAGTTGAAGGCCGCCGTACAGGACCGAGTGCCGAAGTGAGACGCACATCACATAGGCGGTGGCGGCGACCCGTCGATTCAAGGGTGCCCCGCTCCTTGCGGTCACTGCGGCGCGTGGGACACCATCACGTCACCAGTTCGCACACTTGTACGATTCTGGAAAGTGTGGATACCTGGAGAGGTCACAGGTCAGGGAGGGGCACGCGAGAAACGGAGGTGAGCAGCGTGGATTTACTCATCTGCGCGTCGCCTCCGGGTACTCCGCCCGGTACGGCGCCTCCCTCCCCGGCGTCCTCGTGCAGCGCGCCGCCGAGCGCGGGATGACGACGCTCGCGCTGACCGACCGGGACACCGTCGCGGGCACGGTCCGCTTCGCCAAGGCCGCTACGGCCGTCGGCATCCGACCCGTCCTTGGTGTCGACGTCGCCGTCGCCCCCGCCTCCCCGCCCGGCCCGGCAGCCGGCCGGCCGCGTACGCCTGTGCGCGGCGGCGCCCACGTGGTGGAGTCGCCGTTGCGGATCACTCTGCTCGCGCAGTCCGCGGCCGGGTGGGCGCGGCTGTGCCGCCTGGTGTCCGCCGCGCACGCCGAGGCCGACGGTGCGGCGCCGGTCGTCTCCTGGCCCACCCTGCGCGCGTACGCCGACCGGGACCTGGTGGTGCTGCTCGGTCCGTCCTCCGAGCCGGTGCGGGCTCTGTCCTCCGGCCGTCCCGACGTCGCCGGGCAACTGCTCGCACCGTGGCGGGAGTTGGCCGGCGAGCGGCTGCGGCTGGAGACCGTGTTTCTGGGGCGGCAGGGAACCGGCGCCGGTTCCCTGCGGCTGGCCGCGCGCACCCTTGGCCTGGCCGACCAGCACGGCGTCCGCGCGATCCTCTCGAACGCGGTCCGCTACGCCGACCCCGAGCAGCACCGCTTGGCCGACGTGCTCGACGCGGCCCGGCTGCTGCGGCCCATCGACCGTCGCCAACTGGACGGCAAGGAGCGGTGGTTGAAGGACCCGGCGGCCATGATGGCGGTGGCTGAGCGGATCGCGCTGGCCGTCGGCGACGATCCCGCCCGCGCCGTACGCCTGCTTGCCGAGACGGAGGCCACCGGCCAGTCCTGCACCCTCACCCCGGCCGACCTCGGCCTGGGCAGGCCGCACGTCCCCGAACCCTCCGTCGTCGGCGCGGGCCCGGAGGCCGGCTCGGCGCTCCGGCTGCTGCGGCAGCGGTGCGAGGCGGGGATGGTTGCCCGCGGCCTGGACCGTGACGAGCGTGCCGTACGGCAGCTCGACTACGAACTCGACGTCATCAGCCGGCTCCCCGGGTACGAGGCGTACTTCCTCGCCGTGGCCCAGGTGGTCGCCGATACCCGGGCGCTGGGAATCCGGGTCGCCGCCCGTGGATCCGGCGCCGGGAGCATGGTCAACCACGCCTTGTTCATCGCCACGGCCAACCCCCTTGACCACCACCTCTTGTTCGAGCGGTTCGTCAACGAGCGCCGTACGACGCTGCCCGACATCGACCTCGATGTGGAGTCCGAGCGGCGCCTGGAGGTGTATGACGCGATCATCGCCCGGTTCGGGCGGGAGCGGACCGCGGTCACCGGTATGCCCGAGACGTACCGGGCGAGGCACGCCCTTCGCGATGTTGGACTTGCCCTCGGGATTCCGCCCCAGGTCGTGGGAGAGATCGCCAAGAGTTTTCCGCACATCAGGGCCAAGGACATCCGCGGCGCCCTGGCCGAGCTGCCGGAACTGCGGCAACTCGCCTCCCGGGTAAAGGAGTTCGGACCACTGTGGGAGCTCGCCGAGGGTCTGGACGCACTGCCCCGCGGGTACGCCATGCACCCCTGTGGGGTGATCCTGTCCGACGTGAGCCTGCTGGACAGGTTGCCGGTGCAGCCGACTCCGGCCGGCTACCCGATGGTGCAGGCCGACAAGGAAGACATCGAGCTCGGCGGCTACGGACTCCTGAAACTGGACGTCCTGGGCATCCGGATGCAGAGCGCGATGGCGCACGCGGTCGCGGAGATCCACCGGGCCACCGGGCGGGTCCTCGACCTCGACAACCCCGACCACGTCGACCTCAACGACCGGCTGGCCTTCGAGCTCATCCAGGCCTCCGACTCAATTGGTCTATACCAATTGGAGTCGCCGGGGCAGCAAGATCTTTTGTCCCGGCTGCAGCCCCGCCACATGCAGGACGTCATCGCCGACATCTCGCTGTTCCGGCCAGGACCTGTGAGCGGGCGAATGCCCGAACTTTTCATCGCGGCCCGGCACGGCGCTGCGCCGCGCTACGCGCACCCCGACCTGGAACCGATCCTGTCGGACACGTACGGCGTGACCATCTGGCACGAGCAGATCATCGCGACGTTCGCACAGCTGACCGGATGCGATCGCGCTGCCGGCGAGTACGCACGCCGCGCGCTCGCCGACGCCGACCGGATCCCCCGCGTCGAGGAGTGGTTCCGCCGTACGGCCGGTGAGCGCGGCTACAGCACGGCCGTGCTGGACGAGGTCTGGAAGACCATCTCCAGCCACGGAGCATATGGATTCTGCAGGGCGCATGCGGTCGCATTTGCTGTTCCTGCACTTCAGAGCGCCTTTTTGAAGGCAAGATTTCCGGCGTTCCTGTACGCCGGGCTCCTGGAGTACGACCCCGGGATGTGGAGCCGCCGCTTGATCGTCGCCGATGCCCGCCGCCACGGCGTGCCGATCCTGCCCGTCGACATCAACCACTCCCGCGCGGCGCACCTCGTCGAACAGACCGACCAGGGCTGGGGCGTGCGCCTCGCCTTCTCCACCGTCAAGGGGATCAACGAAGGCGAGGTCGCACGCCTCGTGGCCGGCCAGCCCTACACCGGCCTGCAGGACCTGTGGCAGCGCGCCCGGCCCTCCCTGCCGGTTGCCCAGCGGCTGATCCGTGTCGGCGCGCTCGGCCCGCTCCCCGGGGACCTCACCCGGCGGGATCTCCTGCTGCAGGCGGCCGAACTCCACCAGCAGTCCCGCTCGCGCGCCGCCACCGACGGCCAACTGCCGCTCGGCGGCGAGCTGGTGACCGCCACGCCGAGCGGACTGCCTGAGATGACCGGACGGGACAAGCTCGGCGCGGAACTGGACACGCTCCAGATCGACGTCACCCATCACCTGATGGAACATCACCACCGGCTGCTGAATGAGCTCGGCGCCACCACTGCCGCGCATCTTCGCGGCATGGTCCCCGGCCAGACGGTCCTGGTCGCCGGGGTACGCGCCTCCACCCAGACGCCGCCGATCCCGTCCGGGAAGAGGATCATCTTCGTCACTCTGGAGGACGGCACCGGCCTCGTCGACCTCGCGTTCTTCGAGGACTCCCACGAGGCCTGCGCGCACACCGTCTTCCACTCCGGCCTGCTGCTGGTGCGCGGCACCGTCACAGCCCGCGGCGCACGCCGCACCGTGGTCGGCGAGCAGGCGTGGGATCTGGACGACGTCGCCGCGGCCCGCCGCGACCACGGCCCCCAGGCCGCCCTCGACCTCCTCGGCCGCGCCGCCCCCTCCCCCACCCCGGCCCAACCAGCCCCGCCGCAGCGCACCCTCGCCGACGGCACCACCGGAGCCCGCCTCCACCCGTACGCCGACCTCCAGCCCGCCGGCACCCGCTCGGCCGACCTGCGCCGTCTCGGCCACCGCAGCCCGGGTTCTCCAGGCTGATGCGTGTCTCACGTGACACAACAGCGGACCCTGGGAGGACGGGGTTCGGATGGCGGACCGGTCCGTTTTGGATAGCTCCGCCCAACTCGCTGCTTCTGCAGGTCAGTTCCTGTTGATTAGCGCCTTTGAAAGAGCTGCCAATCAACTGTCGGCCCGGTGGACTCGGTGCGGTGAGGGAGGTCGTCCCGCGTCCCCTTGGGGGAGGGGCGCGGGACGTTCGGCCGGCCCGCGGTTCCGCGGGTGACGTCCTCAGGAACGGGAATCTCCGTTCGAACGGGCCGTCCGAGGGAGACGGACGGTGTCGTCGCGTAGAGGGGGAGTGGCATGGGGCGTCCGGAGAGTTGGCTGGATCCTGAGGCGGGGCCGGTGCAGCGGTTCGCGTACGAGTTGCGTCAACTGCGGCGGGAGGCAGGGGGGGTCACGTATCGGGCGATGGCCGAGCGGGTGGACTTCTCCGCGGCCACGCTGTCGGAGTCGGCGGCCGGCGAACGCCTCCCGTCCCTGGCCGTCGTCCTCGCCTACGTACGGGCCTGCGGCGCGGACACCGGTGGCTGGGAAGAGCGCTGGCGGCGGGCGGTCGAGGAGGAGGCCGGGCGGCCGGCCGAGGACGAGGAGGGGGTGATGCCGCCGTACCGGGGGCTGGCGCGATTCGAGCCGGGTGACAGTGACCGCTTCTTCGGCCGGGACCAACTGGTCGCCGATCTGGCGGAGTTGGCCCTGGGCAACCGCTTCGTGGCCGTCGTCGGCACCTCGGGCAGCGGCAAGTCGTCCCTGCTGCGGGCCGGACTGGTCCCGGCGCTGCGCGGCGACGCGTGGCCGGGCGCCCGCCCGGCGGCCGTACGCATCCTCACCCCCGGCGAGCATCCGGCCCGTACCCATGCCCGAGCGCTCGCTCCCGCCGAGATCACCTCCAGCGGCACCGCCGCCACGGGGGCCGGGGACACCTGGGTCATCGTGGACCAGTTCGAGGAGGTATTCACGCTCTGCCCAGACCCCGCCGAGCGCACCCGCTTCCTCGACCGGCTGCTGGCGGCCTCCGCGCCCGACGGCCGGATGCGGGTGGTGATCGCGGTGCGCGCGGACCTTTACGGCCGGCTCGGCGAACACCGCGGTCTCGCGGCCGCCCTGTTGGGCACGAGCCTGCTCGTCGCGCCGATGAGCGCGGACGAACTGCGTGAGGCCATCGTCAAACCCGCCACGGCCCAGGGCCTCACAGTGGAGCGGGCCCTGACCGACCGGATCGTCGCGGACGTCACCGATCAGCCCGGCGGCCTGCCGCTGATGTCCCACGCGCTCCTGGAGACCTGGCGCCGCCGCCGCGTCCGCACGCTGACCCTCAAGGGCTACGAGGCCGCCGGCGGCGTGCGGGGCGCGATCACCCAGACCGCCGAGGACCTCTACGCCAGTCTCTCCCCGCAGGAGGCCGCACTTGCCCGGCAGGTGATGCTCCGGCTCATCGCCCCCGGCGAGGACAGTGACGACACCAGCCGTCCCGCCCGCCGCGCCGAACTCGATGCCGACGGCAGCGGTGACACGGCCGTCGTCCTGGACCGGCTGGCCCGGGCGCGGCTGATCACCCTCGACGACGACACCGTCGACCTCGCCCACGAGGCGCTGATCACCGCCTGGCCCCGGCTGCGCGAATGGATCGACCGCGACCGCGAGTTGCTGCGCCGGCGCCGATTACTCACCGAAGCCGCCACCGCCTGGGAGCAGTTGGACCGCGACGCCGGAGCCCTGTACCGCGGGGCGCGGCTGACCGCGGCGGAGGAGGTCTTCGCCGACCCGGCCCGGCCCGACCGGCTCACGCTGCTGGAGCGGGCCTTCCTCACCGCGAGCCTCCAGGCCCGGGACGACGAGCAACGCGACCTGGCCCGTACCAACCGCCGGCTGCGCTCGCTGACCGCGGCGCTGGCCGCTCTGCTCGTGATGGCCGTCGTCGCCGCCGGGCTGGCATTCACCCTGCAGCACCGCGCCGTCACCGCACAGGACCGAGCCGTCACCGCACAGCACACGGCGTTGTCCCGGCAACTCGCCGCCCAGTCCGCGGCGTTGCTGGACACCAACCCCGACCTGGCAGCGCTGCTCGCGGTCCAGGCATACCGCACGAAACCCACCACCGAGGCCGTCAGCAGCCTCTACACGGCTGCCGCACTGCCGTTGCGTCACCGCCTGGCCGTCGGCAGTCAGGTGTTGACGGTGGCGTTCAGCCCGGACGGCCGCACCCTGGCCACCGCATGCATCGACGGGAGCATCCGCCTGTGGGACACCGCCACCGGCAGGCGGCGGGCCACGTTTGCCGGCCGGGGTCCGGACGTCCAGGGGGCGGTGGCCTTCAGCCCGGACGGCCGGACCCTGGCCGACGGCGGGGAGCGCGGTCTTCAGCTCTGGGACGTGACCACGGGAAAGGTCCGCGCCCAGTTCACCAGCCACGGCGCGGTGACCGCGGTGGCGTTCAGTCCGGACGGCCGGACGCTCGCGGCCGCGCAGGACAGAGCGGTGGGGCTGTGGGACGTGGCCTCGCACAGACTGCGTGCGACGGTGAAGGTCCACACCCTGGTCCCCTGGTCGGTGGCGTTCAGCCCGGACGGCCGTCTGCTGGCCGCCGGCGGCGCGGACGGCACCGTCCGGCTGTGGGACGCGGCGACCAGACGGCCGCGGGCCACCGTGCCCGGCCACACCGACGAGGTGACATCGGTGGCCTTCAGCCCCGACGGGCAGGCCCTCGCCAGCGCCGGCGGAGACACCGTCCAGCTGTACGACCCGTCCAGCGGCGCCGGCCGGATCCTGCGCACCGGCCACACCGGCCAGGTGACGTCGGTGGCCTACAGCCCGGACGGCCACACCCTGGCCACCATAGGAAACGACAAGACGCTGCGGCTGACGGACCTGGCCACCGGCGAGGGCCAGACCATCGCCACCGGACACACGGACTGGATGAAGTCGGTGGCGTTCAGCCCGGACGGCCGCACCCTGGCCACCGGCAGCGGAGACGGCACGGCACGCCTGTGGCAGCCGGACACCGGCCAGTCCCCCACCACCCTCAACAGCCGTACGGGGCCCATCTTTTCAGTGGCCCTCAGTCCCGACGGCCACACCCTGGCCACCGGCGGCAGCGACGGGAAAGTCCGCCTGTGGAACACCGCCAGCGGAACACTCCAGGCCATGCTCAACGGCCACACCGGCCTGGTGATGTCGGTGGCGTTCAGTCCGGACGGCCGCACCCTGGCCACTGGCAGCGTCGGGACCGTACATCTGTGGAACGTGGCCACGGCGACCGTGCGCCACGTGCTGCGGTCGCCGTCAGCCGCCGGGGCGTTCTCCTTCACCTCCGACAGCAGCGGCCTGTTCACCGGATACGAGGACGGCACGGTGCGCGAGTGGAACACCGTCACCGGCTCTGTCCGTCTCACCGCCCTCCGGCACGCCCAACCGGTGTGGTCCCTCGCCGTCAGCCCCGATGGCCGCACCCTCGCAATCGGCGCGCGCGACTTTACGGTCCAGCTCCAGGACGTCGCCACCGGCGCCACGCGGGCCACCCTCGCCGGCCGCATCAGCCTCAACGACGCGCTCGCCTTCAGCCCCGACGGACGGACCCTCGCCAGCGCCAGCGAGGACCAGACCGTACGGCTGTGGGACACCACGACCGGGATGCGGCGGGCCCTCCTGACCGGCTCCGGCGACCACGTGTGGTCGGTGGCCTTCAGCGCTGATGGCCGCACCGTGGCCACCGGCAGCGGCGACGGCACGGTACGCCTGTGGGACACGGCCACCGGACGAGTGCGGACCACCCTCACTGGACACACCGAACCCGTACGGTCCCTGGCCTTCAGTCGCGACGGCCGCACCCTCGCCACCGGCAGCATGGACGGGACCGCGCGCCTGTGGAACCTCACGCTGCTCGACCCGAAGCAGGCCATCGACAGAGTCTGCGCCGCCGTGCACCGCGACTTCACAGGGCCGGAACGCGCCACGTACCTCGGCGGCCGCCGAGACGCGGCCTGCCCCTCCTGACCACCCCGAGCCTCCCTCCCTATCAGCCGAATTTCCACAACCAGAAGGAGAAGAACATGTCCATGTCCGTCTTCAAACGGGTCTTCGCCATGGCGGCTGCCGCGGCAGCCGCGGCGGTGGTCTTCGTGACGCCGAGCGCGAGCGCGGCCCCGTCCACTCCGTCGGGATTCACCCTGGTCACGCACGGCGACGTGTCGGCCAACGTGGTGGACGGCCTGTACTACTGGGAGAACGCCGCGAGCGGCCAGTGCCTGAACCAGGACTACAGCGGCGGCACCGCGCAGCACGACGTCCTCGCGTGGGCCTGCGACACCGCCGCGGACAACCAGTGGTGGTGGCTCTCTGGCGACTCCAGCAACAGCGCTCTGTGGATTCTGGAGAACTACAAGAGCGGCCAGTGCCTGAACCAGGACTACAGCGGCGGGACCGCCAACCACGACATGCTCGCCTGGACCTGCGACAGCTCGGCGCTCAACGAGAAGTGGTACCTCTACGCGAACACGGCCAGGACCGTGTTCTATCTCCAGAACGCCAAGAGCGGGTGGTACCTGAACCAGGACTACAGCGGCGGGACCGCGCACCACGACGTCCTCGCCTGGCCCTGGGGCGGCGGCACCGCCAACGAGCGGTGGTACCGAGAGCAGTAGGCCACCGATCGCCACCAGGCAGTGCACGCGGCCGTGTGTCCGGCGGACACACGGCCGCGTACGACCGTCCGGACCTGCCGCGATCTGAGCGCGAACTCTCAAGCCATCGTGCTCCGCTCGTAGCAAACGGTGCGTCGCCACAACTGCGTGTGACGGAGCACCGTAGGTTGCGAGTGATCGTTCGGAACCCGCTGGTCAGGACCGCGATGGTGCGCTGCAGTTTGCGAGGCTGGAGCACGGCACCTTGCGAGCGCCGCCGGCCGGGCAACCCGTATCGACGGTAAACCCCCAGGTCAGGCGACCCTCGCTGGTCGCTTGCAAACCACTGTGCTCCACTCGCAAACAAGGCTGCACCGTCACACTGCGTACGGCGTCCCAAGACTCGTCATGTTCGATTTATGTTCGATATATTGGCGACGGATCCGACGATGGATCCGAGTCCTGTCCGAGGCACCTGGGAGGTGATCCGCTTGAAAGAGGCGGTACGTCCGGGGACAGCCTCCCGAAGCCATCAACGAGACACTCTGACGCGTCTGGTGAACCAGGGTTCTCCGGTGTGATCGCCGTGAGCCGCCCTATCCTCCACCTCCGCCTCGACCTCCCCGCCGACCACGACATCGGTCTGCCCGAAGGGCTGCGCCGCCTGCTAGAGACCGTTACGCCCCGCGTGCAGATGATCGAGCAGGACGCGGCCGCGGTGCTCGATCTGACGGGCGCGCTCGCATACTGGCGGCGTGACGCCCGCGGCCTGACCGACATGGTTCAGTTGCGCGTGCTCGCCCACTTCGGCCTGAGGACCGCTGCGGGGTGCGCGGGCAACCGGATGCTCGCCGCGATGGCCTGCGCCCTCACTCCCCTCGACCGCCGTACGGTCGTCGACGACTCTCCCGAGGCGATCGCGGCGTTCCTGCGGACGCGGCCGGCACGGGAACTGCCCGGGGTGGGAACGAAGACCGCCACGCTGCTCGCCGAGTACGGCCTGCACACCGTCGGCGACATCGTCGCCGTCCCCCAACTCACCCTCCAACGACTCCTTGGCGCCCGCGCCGGCCGCACCCTCCACGAGTACGCCCAAGGCCACGACACCCAGATCGTCGACCCCACCCCGGTGTCGGCAAGCATGAGCGCCGAGCACCGCTTCGGCCGCGACGAACTCGACCCCGCCCAGCACCGGCGCGCGCTGCTCGCCCTGGCCGCCGACCTCGGCGCCCGCCTCCGGAGCTCCGGCCAGATCGCGACAGGGCTGACCTGTACCGTCCGCTACGCCGACGCGAGCGGCACCCGGCGCAGCCGCACCCTGCCCGAGGCCACCCAGCACACCGTGCTCCTGGCCCGCACCGCATACGGCGTGTACGACTCTCTCGCGCTCCAGCGCGCCCGGGTCCGCAGTATCGCGCTGCGCGCCGACGCCCTTCGCCCTGCCGACCACGCCGTCCGACAGCTCACTCTCGACGCGGAGGACGACAAGCCGCTCGCGATCGAAGCCGTCGCCGACCGTGCCCGTGCCCGCTACGGCCACCACGTGCTCTATCCCGCCGCCCTCGCCGTCAACTCCCCACCCTCGTCCGCTCATTGGCCGGGCCGGAGCGGCTGTAGGGGGTCGATTTAGTTCAGCAATCGCGCCTGTATCTCAGCAGTACATCAGCAACGTCGGGTAGTTCAACACCGTCACCCGGATCTACCGCCGTCTGATCGACGAGCACTCCTCGTCCGAGGCGTTGCGTTGACCACTTGAACCCGCACCGATGAGAGGGCGCAAGCGTCCTGCGAGCAACCGCGCGGTCCGGCCAGGGACTGAGAGTCCGGTGTTTATACCTTGCTCGCGACCACCATGTAGTTCTCGGCCTCAAGATCGAACGTGCTCAGTTCCGTTTGGAGTCCGACCCGGTGCAGCTCGACTTCGAGTTCCTCGTACCGGTAGGGCCAGCAGGACAGCAGTTCCGAGCGGACAAGAACCAGCCCGGTCGCATCAACTTGCGCGATCGCAATCTCGATGTGGTGCTCCTGCTCCCAATGCGGCGCAATCTCCCAGCGGTAGACCACGACGGCATCGCGACCGTTCCGGCGGACGAGTCGGTCACTGATCTCCAGCCGGGAACCTCCAGCCCTCACGAGTTCCCAAGTGCGGGATGTGAGTACCAAGCGCCCGCCGGGGCGCAGAAGCCGTGACATCGACTCCAGAGCAGCACCTCTGCCTGTCGCGCCCGCGGCATGGTGAAGCGAGTTGCCAACGCAGAACACCATGTCGAACGTGTTGTCCTGGAAATGGTTGGGCAACTCTTCCCAGTTCGCCCGTACGGCCCGGACGGATGCCCCGAACTCCTCAGACAACTCTGCGGTCCGACGAACCATCGCCTCGCTGGCGTCAGTTGCGACAACCTGCATGCCACGACCGGCGAGGCCAACCGCCAACTGTCCGGTTCCGCACGAACAGTCGAGGACGTGAGCGTTCGACGGCAGGAGATTGAGGACGTCGTTGAACGACGCAGCGAACTCGGCTGGAGGCAACTTTGCATCCGAGATGAGCCATTCGTACACCTCGGCAAGCACGTCATAGCCTGTCACAACCACTACCTCCGTCACGCGGCAGACTCACGGTAGGACGTCAGTCCATCAGCGGAGCAAGCCGGGCACCAATGGTTTTCGCAAGGATCTCGGCGCCAGCCCCAGAGTGCTGAACTAGCCGCGACAGCGACCCTGATGCGTGTGCTGAACCACAGGAACGTCGCAGGTCGTCATGCCAGTCTGGAGTGATTCCCTACAGGCCTCTCAGACGGCTCGCTGCGACATAAGCGCGACAGCAGCGGGCGATGGTAAGCCACCCCTGCCGATGAGCGCGGACGGCCGACACCTGAGGAAGTTGCCCGGCCGATCTACGACTTCGGCGCCGTCGCGGACGAACGTCACACCCGTGCGGACTATCTCCAGGCCGCCGATAGCGTCCTCGAAGTCCCCATCCGACCCGGGCTGATCAAGCCAGAGGCAACTGACCGAGCGGCCGTCCGCCCTCGGTCCGCGCCCGCACAACGGCGGCCGCGTCCGGATACTCCGTGAAGGTGGGGCCCTCCCAGTGCTCCGGGACAGCCGCGGGCGCGAGGAACACCTCGGTGCCGTGGGCGCTCGCCATGTCGAAGAGGGTCTGCAACGTCTGCACGCCGGCCAGGTCGAGCGCGCCGAGGCGCGTACGCCACGTCTGAGTCTCCGGGTCGTACGAGGCGATCGGGCGGAGCCTGTCCAACTGCTCGCGCCATTGGTGATCGGCGGCCGGTGCAGTCCGGATGGTGGCCTCCAACACCCATGCGCTGTCACGGGAGTTCGGCGAGCTGGTCATGTCAGGACGGTAGCCGCCACGTCTGACAACCCCCGCCGAACCAGGACCCGGCCTTCGACTCGACGTCTTCTTCGCCGAAGCGGGCGCTGGGTCCCGGTACGCAGGTGAGGCCTGGTCCGCCACCACGGGGGGAGGCGGCGGACCAGGCCTGAGGTCCACGGTGCCACACTCGCCCCCGACGCGTGTGGTCTGCGGGCGAAGTCGGCGCTTCTAGAGCAGCCGCAGGACCCCGACGACCTTGCCCAGGATCTGTGCCCCGTCACCGGGGATCGGCTCGTATGCAGGGTTGCGGGGCATGAGCCACACCTGCCCGTCCTGTCGGCGCAACGTTTTGACAGTGGCGGCTTCGTCGTCCAGGAGCGCGGCGACGATGTCTCCGTGGTCGGCGCTGTCCTGGCGCCGTACGGTCACGATGTCGCCGTCACAGATCGCGGCGCCGATCATGCTGTCACCGGTGACCGTCAGGGCGAACAGGTCGCCGTCGCCCACGACTTGGCGGGGCATGGCGTAGACGTCCTCGACCATCTCCTCGGCGAGCAGGGGTGCGCCGGCGGCGATGCGTCCGACGAGCGGCACGTCGACCTGTGCCGCGCTCCTGCTGTCCAGCTCGGGTGCCCACGTGGGCCGGATCCGGTAGGCGCGGGGACGGTGCGGGTCGCGGTAGAGGACGCCCTTGCTCTCCAGGGCCATCAACTGGTGGGCGACCGAGGATGTGCTGGCGAGGTGGACGGCTTGGCCGATCTCCCGCATCGACGGCGGGTAGCCCTGCCGGTCGACCGCTTCCCTGATGTAGCGGACGATGTCCGACTGGCGGTCGGTCAGCTCACCGTCGGCGGTCCGGGGGCCCGGTGGACGGCCTCTGCGGGCCGGCACGCTGCTGTCCATTGGGGGCACCTCCGTACAAGATCTCTTAGATCGCGACTTTAACCCGCACCCTCCTGGAAATGGAACACTGTTTCGACTTCATCCGGGGAGTGCGGACCGGCGCAACGGACTCGCCGACCGGGCAAAGATCTCGATTCGGCGATACCGGGGCGTAATCGCATCGGATTGCATCAGCATGTCCCTCTGCGCATGAGACACAGGGGGACTGATGAGTCGTCATGTACTGGACTGCACAAAGGACTTGGACTGGAATCCCCTGATCACTGCAGTTCAGCATTCCCAGTTCTCCGGAGTGGTCGCGGGCCTCGTCTTCACCGTTCTGGCCGTTCTGATCGTGAGCCGCGCCAACCAAGACTTATCGTCGACGCTCCAGATCTTCATCGCGACCCTGTTCGCGTTCGCCTACGACTCCTATGGATTCGGGGTCATATCAGGCGAACAGACATGCGGGCGCGCCTACGTCGAGAGCGTCATGTGCGGTGCCGTGCTGGGCATCGGCAGCACCGGCCTGATGACGGGCCTCGCGTGGCTTGTGAACTCCTACGGCTACACGGGCGAGCCCCTGAAGTTCGTCAACCTCGTCAGTGCCGCCGTGTCCGCCATCGTTGCCCTCATGGTCATGGTGAGTGCGCAGGGCTACGCACAAGCCGTCCTCTACCCCACCGCATGGCGCGACCCGGTGACCGACGCCGTATACGCCCTGATCGGCGCGGCGACACTCGCCGGCATCTGGGTTTGGATGAAGCCCACCGCCAATCGCCACGGTGCTGCGCGATGGGCCACCCGCAGTTCCGTCCTGTTCGTGCTCATCAGCGCGCTCACGGCTGGCGCGGCGGCGGCTTTCCCGGCCAAGGACTGGGCGACCACCCCGAGTTGGCTCGTGCTCACCGTGGTTGGTCTCTCCGTGCTTCTGCCGGCCGCGACCGTCGTCCTCCACGTCAGATCCCTGCCCCGCTAGGCCTGGGCCGATGGCTCATAGAGCTTTGCGCAGTGCCCGGTTGATGTCCGGGTTGCGGCCAGGCCGGTAGGGCGAGATGGGCTGGTAGCCGTTGGCGCTGTAGAGCGCGAGAGCTGCGTGGTTGGCAACGCCGGTCTCAAGTTGCATGTGCGTCAGCCCGTGCCTGCGGGCGTCGTCTTCCAGGTGTCCGAGTATCTGCCGTCCGAGGGTGCGTCCTCGGGCGTCCGGGTGCACGTACATGCGCTTGATCTCTCCGGTGGCCGAGGTGAGGAGGCGCCAACCGCCGCATCCCAGAGGCCGGCTGGCGGGATCTCGGGCCAGGAGAAAGAGCCCGTGGGGTGGTTCGTAGTCCGTGCCGGGGGTGTCGGCCGGATTGTCGGCGTACCCGTAGATGTCGGCCTGGGCGGCCTGGAACTGCAGCAGCAGTTGTTGTACGTCCGGAGAGTCGTACGGAGCGGCTGTGATGTCCCAAGTGCGGGGAATCTGGGGGCTGGTGGGATGCGAGGTCATGCTGCTGATAGTGCCTGGTCGACTGCCTCGATGGCATCGGTGCGGTGGGCGGAGCGCAGCGGCCGGCCGGCGCTGCGGCGGACGTTGATGAGGAGGTCTCGGCAGCGCAGCGACTGGACGCCGGGCAGCTGGCCTGCGAGGGAGGTGAGGATGTGGGCGGTGGCGTCCGTGTCCTTGGCCAGGAGGCGGGCCCGGGCGAGGTGGATTCCGTGGAGGACGGCTGAGCGTTTGTATTCGCCGTCGGTTCCCTCGCTGACCATGGGCGAGAGGAGGTCTGCCGCCTCGGCGAGCAGTTTGCGGGTGAAGCGCGGGTTGGACGAGGCGAGTTCGACGAGGGCGTGACCGGACTCTGCGGCGAGTTGGTCGTCGGTGAAGTAGTAGAGGGCGGCGGGATCGTCGGGCGTCCGCTGTGCGATGAGGTGACGGCATTGGTCTGCGGCACAGCGGAAGGCGTCGATGTCGCCGGCGCTCGCGTGTGCGGTGGCCAGGCGTCCGAGGGCGCGGGCGCGGACGAGTGGAAGCCCGTGGGAGGAGTACTCGACCGCGCTGGTCGCGAAGCGCAGGGCCTCCGCCGGTCGGGCATGTGCGGCGTGCTGGTAGGCAAGCATGCCGAGGACGTTCGCGACCGTGTCGTGGTCGCCCGCGGCCTGGGCGAAGCGGAGCGCGAGAAGCTGGTAGCGCTGGGCGGCGGCGGCGAGGCTGCCGTCGAAGGCCATCCATCCACCGAGCTGGGCGAGACCGGCCGCGGTACGCAGGAGCCGGGTCCGGATGTCCGGTGTGTAACTGCTGGTCCGCAGCAGGGTGATGACGTCGAAGAGGGCGATGCGGACTTGCCGCTGGGACAGCGGGCCGCCGCCGGTCTTGTCGTCCAACCGGCGCAGGGACTTCAGATGTTCTTCGTGGACGGTCATCAGCGGAGGGTCGACGCGTTCGGCGTGATCGCCGCCGGAGCCCAAGACGCGCCTGTCCTGTTGGCGCATGGCGTCCCAGACGGCCGCAGACAGCTGGTCCGGGGTGGCGGCTCGCATCGTGGCGACATTGGTCGAGCCGCTGCTCCACGAGGCGGCGCTGTCGAGTACGTCCGGAAGGTCGCGGGGACCAACCAGGTCATCTGTTGCCCACTGCGACTGCAGCGGATCCGCAACCCCGGCTGGTGCCTGCCCCCAGAGGTTCTCGACGGTGTATCCGGTGTTGGAGACGTCGCTGAGGACGGCGGCTGCCACATGTCGTACGAGCGGAGACCGTGGTACGGCGCCGCGGCACCAGTTGTAGCCGGCGGTGACGTCGAGGCGGCGATGGCCCACGGCTACGACGCGGTCGTTGATGGCACGTACGAATTCTCGCGGTGAGAGGCCCACGCAGCTCAGCGCCGAAACCAGCGCAGGGTTGCCGGTGTCTTGGGAGGGTGCGGCCGACGGATACGGCCGCGGACCGCTGACAGTGGTCACCCGGGTGAGAGTAGGCGAGTCCCCACAAGGTCGTTCGAGTTCACGCATTCTCACGTTTTCAGGCCACCTATCACGACTGTCTCACCAGGAACGGTTGTGCCCGCAGCCGGTGTGAGCTGGGCTGTTGGAGGTTCGTGGGTCCATACGTGGAGGGGAGCCGTCCGTGTCCGAGGTGGTGCTGCCGTGATTCCCGAGTACGTGCAGGCTCTTCGTGAGCTGGTGGGAAGTGACCACCTGCTGTGGCTGCCCGGAGTGAACATGGTGGTGCACGACTCCTCCTGTGGACGGGTCCTGCTGCACCGTCGTTCCGATACGGGCGAGTGGTCGTTGCTGTCCGGGATCCTCAACCCCGGTGAGGATCCAGCCGTCGGTGCGGTGCGTGAGGTGCTGGAGGAGACCGGTGTCCACGTGGTGCCCGAGCGGCTGGTGGGCGTGACGGTTTCTCCGAGGATCACGCATCCCAACGGTGATCTCGCGCAGTACCTGGAGGTGCTGTTCCTGTGCCGCCCGCGCGAGGCTGGTGCCCGACCGCGGGTCAACGACGATGAGTCGCTCGCCGTGGACTGGTTCGCGACCGATGCGCTTCCTGACATGCGCCCCTACGTCGCCGATCGGATCGCGATGGCCGTTGAGAGCGGGAGCCAGCCGACGTGGTTCACGCCGGCTGGCGGGTGAGCAGGTGCTGGTGGCGGACCACTTCGAAGGCCTCGGCGGCGTGCACGCCGATCTGCGCTCCGCGCGTGAGGAGCTCGGCGTCCAGAGCTTCGAGGGAGCGGCTGTGCGGCCACGGCCGCAGCTCCGACCGGTAGATGTCGAGCGCCTGGCGGCGCAGGGCGACGGCGTCGGTGGACAAGGGCTGGAACCACGCGGGGCGGAAGGACCTCTCGGTGCCCCATTCGGTGGCGGAGCGCACTTCCCAGGCGAGGACGGTCCGCACGCTGGATCCGGGATGGGGGCGGGTCGCGGCCGCGGTGGCCTCGGCGACGATGCGGTGATCGCGGCTGAGGTCGGCGGTGCTGTGGCTGTAGACGATGGTCGGGTTCCGCTCGTGGACCACGTCCTCGATCGTCTGGGTGACGCGCAGTTGCGGGACGGTCTCGAAGGCGTTGTCGGAGAAGTCCTTGAGGACGAGGTCGGCCTCGTACAGCGCCGCGACCTTCCGGGCGCATTCGACACGGTGCGCCTGGACGTCGGCGCCGTTGGTACCGGGCCGGCTGGTCACCGAGGAACTGAGCAGCAGGAGCGTCACGGCGTGGCCGGCGGCGCGGTGTTCGGCCAGGGTGCCGCCCGCGCCGAGGATCTCGTCGTCGATGTGTGCGCCCACGGCGAGGACGCGCTCGGCGGTCTGCTGGGTCATGTGGATCTGCCTCTCTCACACGGAGGACGGCCGCCACGGTCACGGGCCGTCGGATGGGTGGGGGTCGAAGGTGTCGGTCGATGACGAAGGAGATGGGTGATGACGGACGAGTTTCCTGACGTGGAGTTACGGGTGAAGCGGCGTCGGATCGGGGACGGCGTGCGGATCGCCCCGGGAACGGTGATCGTGGCCGATGAGCTGGTGCTCGGTGACGGTGCCGTCGTGGAGGAGGGGTGTGATCTGCGATCCGCGCGGATCGAGTTGGCCGCCGGCGCACAGGTCGGGGCCGACAGCCGGGTCCTGGTCGCCGACGGCGTCGCCTTGGGCGAGGGAACACGGCTGGACTCGGGCGCGGACGTGGTGTGCCGCGAGCTGACCGTGGGGGCCGGCACCTATATCGGCAGCCGGTGGCGGGTTGGCGCGGGCGCGACGATGGAGGAACGCTCCCTGGTGGTCGTCGGTGACGACTGCCAGATCGCCCCCGACGTCATCTTCAATGCCACCGAGCCGATCACCATCGGGTCGTCGGTCGGGATCAGCGCCGAGGTCGTGATCCTCACGCACGGCTATCACGCCGGGCACGCCGTGCGCGACGGCCATCCCGCCGTCTTCGCGGGAGTCGTCGTCGACGACGGCGTGTGGCTGGGGTTCCGGACGACGGTGCTGGCGGGGGTCCGTATCGGCTCGGGCACCGTGGTCGCCGCCACGGCGACGGTAACCGCGTCGTTGCCGACCGGTGTGCTGGCCGCCGGCGTGCCGGCGCGGGTCAAGCGCACGCTCGCACCGCAGGCCCTGGATACCGTGCAGCGGCGGCAGGCGGTGAGCTCGCTCGTCGACGACTGGATCAGGCGCCTGGCGTACAAGGGCCTGGATGTGTCCTGTGGTGCGGACGGCGCCTGGTCGCTCGCGGACGGATCGGGCGGAGCGTGGCGAGTGCGTCCAGTGGATCCGGACGGCATGGTGGAGGTCCGTGTCGAGGGTCCCGGGGGCGTGGTGGTGTTCGACTTCGGCGAACCGCTCGATCTGCGGGGGGAGTTGGATGCGGTCACGCACGATCTTCGAGACTTCTGCCGCCGCGGAACGTGGTCCTTCCCCTACGACCGCAACTCGGTCGGCCTCGTACCGCGGCGCTTCGCTCGCCTTCTGGACTGAGCCGCCGGGGCGGGCCGGCGCCGTCACCGGCCCGCCCCGGCGAGATGGGTGTACAGGCCGGCGGCCACCTGGTCGGCGGCGGCCGCACCGCTCATGGTCTCCCGCAACTGCCGTACGGTGCGTGCCCCGGTGACCGGAAGAACGTGCGCACCGGTACCCACGCGCAGGCAGGCCAGGGCGAGTTGCTCGACGGGGACATCGAGGGCGGTGGCCGCGGCACGGAGCTGGTCGCGGCGGCCGGCGTTGGCGGGTGTGTCGTAGGTGGCGGTGTGGTGGGCCGTGTGACGGCCGCTGTGATGGGCGGCGAGGTAGCCGGCGGCCAGGGTGCGGTACGGCATGACGGTCAGTTGCTCGCGTACGGCGAGGGCGAGATGGTCGTCGTCGGCCTCGACCAGCCAGGGCTCGGGGCACGGGTCGGCGCGGCATGCCAGGCTCCACAGCGGCTGCGTGATCTGCGGCCGGGCGAGCCCGTGGGCTCTCGCGTGAGCGATCCAGGTGCCGAGGCGGGGCGTGGTCCAGTTGGAGGCGCCGAGACAGTGCGTGGTGCCGTCGGCGACGAGGCGGTCGCAGGCGTCGGCGAGCTCGTCCACCGGTACGTCGGGGTCGTCGCGGTGCAGGACGAAGCCGGCCAGCGGTGTTCCCAGCCGTTCGGCGGACTCGTGCGCGGAGCGGATGAGTCCGGCCGGGGCCAGATCGGCGCACTCGGGGCGCGCGGGATTCAGGCCTGCTTTCGTCACGATCCCGGCCGGGACCCGACGGGAGCGGAGCCAGCGGCTGATGACCTCCTCGGATCGGCAGCCGAGCGCGGTGGGGCCGTAGGTGGGGGCCGTGTCGATGATCCGGCCGCCGAGGTGGTGGTGGACGTCCAGCAGTTCCATGGCCGTGCCGGCGGGGATGGAACTGCCGAACTCGAAGGTGCCCAGGGCCACATGCCCCGGCGCCGCCCACACCGTGTCCGCGTTCATGAGGCGGCTGTCGCGGACTGCGGGCGGACTGCATCGCGCCGTAGGCGGGTGTCGGCCAGGGCCTGGACGAGGTCGCGCTCGGGCACCGGCCCGTACAGCCGCCGGTACAGGCTCATGTCGGCGGTGAAGCAGGTGATCTCGTTCGGACGCGGGTCGTCGTGGCGGATGGTGCCGCGGCCGGTGAGGGCGATGACCGTATCGGCCAGTTCGAGCACGGTGGTGGTGCGGCCCGTGCCGAGGTTGAGGACGGCCGGCAGGGGGCGTCGTTGCAGGATGGTGGTGAGCATCGTGGTGGTGTCGTCGATGTGCGTCAGGTCCCGGGCCTGGGAGCCGTCTCCCTCGATGACGAGGGGGCGTCCCTCGGCGGCGGCGTCGAGGAAGGCGGGGACCACGGCGTCGGAGCCTTCCAGCGGGCCGAAGGTGTTGAAGAAGCGGAGCGTGGTGAGCTGCTGCTCCGGGCCGAGCAGGGGCCGGTAGACGAGGGCGAGGTGTTCGGTGGCGGCCTTGCCCGCGGCGTACGGGGAGCGCGGCTGCAACGGTGTCTGCTCGCTGAGCGGCCCGTGCCGTTGGCCGTAGACCTCGCAGCTGGTGGCGAGCAGCAGCCGACGGGCCGAGGACGCGGTGAAGACTTCGAGGAGGTGGCGGTCGGCGGAGGTGTTGTGCTCGAAGGTCTGGTCTCGGAAGCTGCCGGGCACGGACTTGTGCGCGGCGAGGTGGACCACCGTGTCCGTCCCCTCCAGGTCCTGCGGGGTCAGGGTGCGTACGTCGCGGATCTGCAGGCCGGCCGGGTGGGGCCGCCAGAAAGGGACGGACAGGTCGTCGACGGCGGTGACGTGCACGCCGACGGCCCGCAGGGCGGCGGTCAGGGCGGAGCCGATGAAGCCGGCCGCGCCGGTGATCAGAACATCGTCCACGGCAGGGTGTCCTTGAAGTCCGGTGCGGTCAAAGGGAGTTGAGGAAGTCGCTCAGCGCGGCGACGCTGGTGTAGGTGTGAGCGGTCAGGCCCAGTTCGGTGGCCCGGGCAGTGACCTCGGGGATGTCGTCCACGAGCACCAGGTCCTCGCGCCCTACGTGGTACTCGCCGGCGATGTGGTCGAAGAAGCCGGGTTCGGGCTTGGTGATGCCGATCGTGTGGGAGCACACGAGGTCGTCGAAGGACTTCAGGTGCTCGCCGAAGAGCGTCGGCCACACCTGGGCGTGCAGCTGGTTGGTGTTGGACACGCCCACCACGGCCGCGAACCGGGATCGCAGGTCAGGGTCTCGGAGCAGGTCGGTGAGAGTGGTGTTGAACTGGCCGTAGATGGCGTTCCAGCCTTCCGCCAGCTGCGCGTTGGAAAGGTCGACGCCGAGCAGGCTCCGCAGGTGCTGGAGGTAGGCGGCGGGGGTGATCTCGCCGCGCTCGAACGCGTCGAACGGTGCGTCGATCCGCCAGGCCGCCTCCAGCCGTTCGGTACTGGTGCCGGCCGCGGCCGCCCAGTGGGCGAGGGCCTGGGCGAAGGAGTAGGCGAAGGACACTCCGCCCATGTCGATCAGCAGGACCGGCCGCGCGGTGGTGTCAGACATGCTGCTCCTCTCGGGGTGGGATTCGCGGAGTTGCGGTGAGCAGGCCGGCGTAGCGGGTGGTGATGGCGTCGCGGCGTGGCTTGCCCGTGGGCGTGACCAGTGCTTCGTCGGACCACGAGTCGGTGACGATGTGCACCTGGCCGAGGTCGGTCCACGGCACCCGGCCGTCGCGTTGCGCCTGGTCGATGGTCTTGGCCAGGTCGTCTTCCAGAGCGCGGGTCTGGTCCGCGGTCCAGGAGCCGGTTGCGGGGGCGCTGACGAGGGCGATGGTGGCGGGCAGGCCGTCGCCGAGGAGGCACGCGCCGTCCACCAAGGGGTGTCCGGTGAGGAGGGCCTCGGCGGGCTCGGGGTGCACGAGGCGTCCCTTGCCGGTCTTGAAGGCCGCCGATGCCCGGCCGGCCAGCACGAGTTGCCCGTCCTCTCTCTGGTGGGCGCGGTCTCCGGTGTGCAGCCAGCCGTCGCCGCCGCTGATCGGGTCGAGGGTTGGCCAGGTGGCGACGTAGCCCGCGGCCTCGTGCGGGCTGCGCAGGAGTAGTTCGCCCTCTTCGGTGAGGCGGTACTCGATGCCGATGGGCGTGCCCAACGTCGGTTGGCGCAGGTCGGGTTGGTGGAAGGCGGGGATCGTGGTTTCGGTCGCGCCGTACGCTCCGGCGACGCGAAGGCCCCTGCGGGCGAGCCGTCCGGCGAGCTGCGTGTCGAGGGCGGCTCCCCCGTTGACGGCCAGGCCGATCGTGCCGAGTGCGGCGGCCAGATGGTGGTCGTGGTCCGCGGCGGTGTCCAGCCCAGACCAGGTGTGGGGAACGCCAAGGAGGATGTCGGGCCGGTACAGGGTGATGTCGCTGCTCAGGCGCTCGGGCGTGGAAGTACAGACGGTGGTGCCGAACAGGCACATCAGGTAGTACCCCATGATCCTCTGGGCGATGTGCGCCACGGGCAGGTGGGCCACGGTGCGGGCGGGCCGTACGGCGGCGGTGGGCCAGTGCGCCGTCCAGGCGGTGATGCCGTCGACGAGGTCGCGGTCGCGCAGGACGACTCCGCGGGGTGCTCCGGTGGTGCCGGAGGTGAAAACGACCGCGGCGGCCGCCTCGGTGCGCTTGTCCGCCCAGCACGCGGCAGCCGCCCGGTGCGAGCTGGAGTTGGAGAAGACCGGATGGGCGGACGTGGCCGGTGTAATGACCGGCAGGTCCAGGTGACGGGCCTTGGCCAGAAGGGCGTGGCCGATTCCGGGAGCGGTGTCGACGACGGCGGCCGGCTGTAGGGCGTGCAGGACGTCGGCACTGTGGGTGTCGGTGAGGTGCTCGGGGATGACGGCGGGCACGCCGTGGGCTAGGAGGACCGCGAGGTCGGCGACCGCGAAAGCGGGGCCGCCCGCGCCGCGGGCATGGATCAGGACCGTACGGCCCGCGCAGCCCAGCGGGCGGAGCAGGTCGGCGGTGCGGCAGGCCGCGGCCAGCAGCCGGTCGAACGTCCAGGGGTCACCGTCCGTGCCGATGACGGCCGTACGCCGGGGCGGGTGGCCCAGGAACCGGTGCAGGAGCGATCCGGGCATCACAGGTCGCCCGCCGCCGTGCCGGTGAGCAGCTGCGCGCCGGCCAGTTGGCGGCCGCGCGCCGCGACGAGGGCGTGCCGGGAAGCCACCGCAGTATCTCGCCAGCAGCTCTCCATGAGGTTGGCGCGGTGGACTCCGGCCGAGCCCGCCACCTCGAACAGGTCCTGGCACACCGTCGCGGCGGTCTGCGACAAGTGGGCGCAGGCGGCCCGCAGTTGGGCGCGCTCGGCATCCGGGACCGGGCCGCGCAGCGCGCCCGTCCAGGCGGCGGCGACGGCGGTGTCGGCTAAGCGGGCGGCGGCGTCCAGGCGGGTGACCGCGAGGGCGTAGGCGGCCTGGACCGGGGCGAGGTGGGCGAGGGTGGCGTGGGCGTGCCGGGGCTGCGTGGTGTGGGTGAGCTCTCTGAACGAGGCGATGGCGCGGTCCGCGATGGCGCGGGTGACGGCCGCGATACAGGCGGACATCAGGCCGTAGAGCGGGAAGCGGTACAGCGGCAGGTCGAGGCGAGCCGGTTCGGTGAGGCGGACGCTGTGGCCGGCGGGCACGAGCGTCTCGCAGGTGACCGAGCACGACGCGCTGCCGCGCAGCCCGACCGCGTCCCAGTCGTCCTCGACGCGTACGGCGCTGCGGGGTACGAACCACCACCGGGGCTTGCCGTCCTGGGGGTCGGGCGCGGCGAGCGCCGCCACGGTCATCTCCGGAGCCGAGGTGACCAGCGGCCACGTGCCGCACAGTCGCACGTGGCCGCCGGTCACCTCCGCGCTTCCGACGGGGGCGGAGGACCCGGCGATGAGCGGCGGGAGGCCGTCGCTGGTGGCGCAGACGAGCAGGGCGGTCTCGGTCTCCAGGCGGGCGATGAACGCGCCCGCCGGCGCGTGGATCGCGGCCGCCCACCCCAGCGACGGGTCGGCCATCGACAGGGCGTGCACCGCGTCGACGATCTGCGGGACGTCCCACTCCAGGCCTCCGCAGTAACTCGGCAGGGCGGCCCGCGGCAGCGGCGAGTTGCGTAGGGCCGTCCAGATGTCCGGGTGGAGGGTGCTGTGCTCCTCCCCGTAAAGGCGGTGGGTGCGAGCGGCTCGGCACAAGTCTTCGAGCTGATGGGATTCGGATTCGGTCACGTGTAGGGCGGTCACCATCGGTGAAGACCTCCTTGTATCGGTCGGGTGATCTGGTGCCGGGCGAGCCGGCGCAGGACGGAGCCGTGCACGGTGCGTACGGGATGCGGCAGGGCGTCGAGGAGTTCGCTGGGCAGCCACCCCGGTCCGGTCCGGGCAGCGAGCCGGCGACCGGTCGTGCCGACGAGGTAGCAGGCGAGCGCGGCGGCTTGGGCGGAGGGAACGCGCTGGGCGAGCAGGCCGGCCGCGACTCCGGCCAGGACGTCGCCGCTGGAGCTCTTGGCAAGGGAGGGATGTCCGGCCGGAACGCGGTACACCGTCTCGGGCGCCACGACGACGTCGACCTCCCCCTTGGCCGTCACCGCAGGTACGGCGGCGCGGGCCGCCAGCGTCGTGAGGTCCTCGATGCGCGCGCCGGGACCTCGCTCGGCCAGAGGACAGCTGTCCGTCAGTGACGCTGCCTCAACCCGGTTGAGCAGCAGGATCTGGGCGTTCAGGGCGGCGATGAAGTCGATGCCGCTCTCGCCGCCGCCGAGCGATCCGTCGATGACGACCGCCGGCCGGGACTCGGCCGCCCGGGCTTCGGCCAGGGCCTCCAGCACGGATCGCGCCGCGGGATGTCCGCCCAGGCCGGGGCCGATCAGCCACACCAGCTGGCCCGCCGCGCCGGTGCGGGCCAGCTGGTCGCTCAGATGCCCCGACAGAGGGAGGAGGTCCTTGACGGAGGACAGCTGCAGTTCGGGGCCGGGATTGGGCAGCAGGTGCATTTCCAGCCCGGCCGCCATAGCTGCGGGACCGTGCGGCGCGAGGACGTAGACACGGTGCGCCCCGGCGCGCAAGGCGCCCAGCCCCGCGAGATACGGGGGTGCGCCGTAGGCCTGGGAGCCGCCGACGACGATCACTATGCCGCCGTCCCCCTTGACGCCCTGCGCGGCACCGTTCAGGTGGGTCGCGGCCGTACGACGGGCCCAGGCACGGTCCACGGTCATCACGTCCACCGCGTCACCCCCGCTGGCGGGATGCGGCCGTACGGTGCGGCGGGAGCCGATACGCTCGAACCCACCGGCCAGGCGCCTTCGGCGCGGGCCGCCACATCGAGAGGACGACCGTGACTGCCCCCGCTCGCTCCTGGCCCCGACTCATCGCCGCTCTGCTGTCCGGCACCGATCTGGACGCCGAGGACACCGCGTGGGCGATGCGACAGGTCATGGACGACGACGCCGAGCCCGCCCAACTCGCCGGGTTCCTCGTCGCGTTGCGCGCCAAGGGCGAGAGCGCCGGCGAGCTGCGCGGCCTGCTCGACGCGTTGATGGAACGGGTGATCCCGCTGCCCGTCGACGGCAGCCGCGTCGCCGACATCGTCGGCACCGGCGGCGACGGAGCACACACGGTCAACGTGTCCACGATGGCCGCGATCGTGCTGGCCGCCACCGGCGTGCCCGTCGTCAAACACGGCGGGAGGTCGGTCAGCAGCAAGGCCGGTTCCGCCGACGTCCTCGAAGCCCTCGGCCTCTCGCTGAGCCTCTCGCCCGACGCCGTGGCCCAGTGCGTCACCGAGGCCGGCATCGGCTTCACCTTCGCGCCCGTCTTCCACCACGGCCTGCGTCACGCCGTGCCCGCCCGCAAGGCCCTGGGCGTGCCCACCGCCATCAACTACCTGGCTCCGCTGACCAACCCGGCAGACCCGGGCACCACGCTGGTCGGCTGCTCCAACCTCTCCCTGGCCCCGGTTCTGGCCACCGTCCTGGCCGAACGCGGCACCCGGGCGCTCGTCGTCCGCGGCGACGACGGCCTCGATGAGATCACCACCGCCGCGCCCACCAGCGTCTGGACCGTCGGCCCGGACGGTGTCCGCGCGCTCACTCTCGACACCGCGGACTTCGGCCTCGCCCGCGCCACTGCGGACGAGCTGCGCGGCGGCGACGCCGCCTACAACGCCAAGGCCGTGCACCGCATCCTCGGCGGGGACAAGACGCCCGCTCTCGATGCCGTCCTCGCCAACGCCGCCGGGGCTCTCGCCGCCTACCGCGGCATCGGCGACGACTTCCCCACCGCCTTCGCCGACGCACTGGTCACCGTGCGGGACGCCGTCGAATCCGGCGCCGCCGTCGCAACCCTCCACACGTGGCTCAAGCTCGCAGACACCCTCGCCACCAGCGGCACTCCTCGCTGAGGCACTCCACGCGTTGACCGCGGGCACGCAACCCGCCCACGCGCGCACCGCACCCCAGCGCCGAGCCACGTCCGGATCCGCCACGTCGGCGAGAAGCCGCTGCAACCGCTCCCCTCGCTCACCAGCGGCATGAACCACGGCGGCGGGACCCGGGCCCGGCGGATACGCGGCCCGCACGGTCGCGGCGGCGCGGTTCAGCTCCTCGGTGGCCGCCGCGCCACGGAGTCGGCGGAGTTCCGCCTGCGCCACCAGTGCCAGCCGTTCCTTCCAAGGCAGGAACACCGCCAGCTCGCGCACGACATCGGCACCGTCGTCACTGCTGTGCACCATCGTCAGGATGCGGTTCTCACTTCCGGCCAGCGTCCGCAGACTGCCGGGGCCGCGCTGGGCAGGGTCGTTGCTGCCTTTCAATTGCGTGAGTACCTGCGGGGGTTGTGTGTTCGGGTGCGCGTAGAGGACCAGCAGACCCGCGCCGAGGTCCACCACGGCGTCCAGGAGCATGAGGCGTTCGATCGTGGCGCGCTTCAACTGCCACCACCACAAGGTCCGGGCGTCGGCGCGATCAAGCTGTGCGGGGATCGCGGCGAGCGGCACGAAGCCCGCCTCCGCAGTCCGCCGGAGAACCGCATCCATGTGTCCGCCGGCCATGAGGTCAGGGCGCATCCACATCAGCGCGGTCTGGTTCGCAAAGTCGTAGGCCCCCTGCTCACCGAGGAGCAGCCGCAGCGAGGCCCAGCCCTCAGCCAGTGACGGATCGATCAGGTAGTGGGCGCGCTTGTCGGCGCTGTCGGTCAGACGCTCCAGGTCCGGCAAGGACAAGTCGGCCCACGATGGGCGCGGTTCGCCGGTCACATCTCCTCCAGTACGTCGTAGATCGCTGCCGTGGCAGCCCGTTGCCCTCGGGAGCCCGGGGCCGAGGTGAGCTCCCGCCTGCATCCGCATAGGGCGGGCTGGGGTGTTCACTCCGGGCGGCCGGGGATGGATGCGCCGGGACCGGTCGGATGGGGTGTAGGGGGCAGTGCGGAGGCTTCGGTGCCCGCGATGACGACGGTGCGCTTCGCTGGGTCGACCGGCCCGAGCTGGAAGTCGCCCCACAGCGACACTGCCGCGAACCCCGCCTCGTGCAGGGCGAGTTCCAGGTCGGGGCGGGAGTAGAGGCGGGTCCGGGACGGGCGGGACCATCCGTCGCGGCTGTAGCGGACGTAGGAGATTCCCTCAGCCCAGTCGTACCGGGCCTCCGTGGTGACACCCTCATGGGTGACCCGCTTGGTGCTGATCTGCTCACGGCCCGTGCGGTTGAGGTGTTCGGCGCGCTCACGCGTGGTCAGATCCATGATCAAGATGCCGCCGGGGGCCAGGACGCTCCGCCACGCGGTCAGCGCCGCCAGGTCGTCCGCTCCGGTGGGCAACAGCCCGAACGAGGTCCACAGGTTCAAAACCACGTCGTACGGGCCGGGCGGCGGCTGTCGCATGTCGGCGACGACGAACCGCGTCTGCGGATACAACTGCCGGGCCCGGGCGATCTGTTCAGGAGAAGAATCGATACCCACGACGCGGTATCCGCGTTCGGTCAAGGGCCCGGCGTGCCTGCCGGACCCGCAGGCCACGTCGAGGACACGGGTTCCGTGGCCGTGAGGCATCGCGGTGGAGCACAGGGCGTCAAGGTCGTCTTGCGTGGAGCCGTAGGCGCCGCGAAGCCGGAACGTCTCCTCGAAGCCCTCGTCGAAGAAGGATCGTGCCCATTCGTCAGGCACGGCATCAAGATCGTTACTGTTCTCGCTACCCACGACTCTCCCTGACAGACGGCCAGTTCACCAACTGCGCGAGACCGGCCGGTCGACGGACCTGCGCGATGGGATCAGGACAACGCGTGGACCCCGCTCGCCGCATCGGGGCTGAGCGAGAGCCTTGTGAGCTTCGATCCACGTACGTGAGATTCCGTGATTTGGGCCCCAACCGCGGGACGGTCTCCTCCAGGTCCAGCAGGGCGACGTCCGCGCCCGAGCGGGCGATCGCGAACCGGCCGGGCGCCGGGCCCGGGGCGACGAGCCACGTGCTGTTGCCTTGGACGGACGCGCTGTGGCTGATGCTGGGGAGAGGCCGGGAGCGCTGCACGCCACCTCCTGAGGTCTTCTGCCATCCCATCTGCTGTGACTCCACGAGGATGGGCTCAACTGTTCGACCCGGTCGACCTGTTGGAGGGGGTCCCGAGGGGGTCCCGCTCCACGAAACAGTCACCGGGCGAGTGCGCTGAGTGATTGGATGGAGGAGTGGAAGAGAGCACCCGCCACCCACTGGTGGTCGCACGCCTCGCGGCCGGCATGACGATGGAGGACCTCGTCTCCGGTATCCGTGCCGCGGCCGCCCGGCGCGGTCTGCGCTCCGGCACCGACGAAGCGCGGGTGCGTAAATGGCAGCGAGGTGTCGAGCCCAGCGAGGAATCCCAGGTCTACATCGCGGAAGCGCTCGGCTGGCCCGCGGGCATCGTCCGCGTCGGCGACTGGCCGAACTGGCTGCCGCTCACCGCTGACGGCGTGGTCCCGCTCAGCCCCCACAGCTCCGTTCCCGCCCTGAGAGAGGCTCTGCGAACCGCGATGGACCGCCGCGCGCTATTCACGATTTCCGGGGCCGCCCTGTCCGGCCTGGCCGCGGACTGGGCCATCGGCCCCTCCACCGCCCTCGCCCGGGCCCACGGCGGCAAACCCATCGGCGAGGACCTCGTCGCGTTCTTAGAGAACTCGGCCCAGCACCTCTCCACTCTCCCCACCGAGCAGCGGCAGCACACGGCCATACTGCTGGATGCCCACCTGTCCACGGTGACCGACCTGCTCGAACACGGCCGCTACAGCCCAGCCGTCAGACTTCGCCTCCACACCCTGGCCGCCTCTCTGTCCCAGACCGTGGCCTGGCACCGCTTCGACCTCGGCAGCCACACCCACGCCAGCCAGAACTGGGTCGCCGCCCTGCACAACGCGCACGCCGCCGGCGATCACGACATGGGTGCTGGCCTCTTGGGCGACCTCGCCTACCAGGCCGCCTGGCGGCGCGATCACACCACCGCAGCCAGCATCCTCAACCACGCCCTGACGCGCGCCCACAACCCCGCCGCCCGCTGCCTTCTCCAACTACGCCTCGCACGGACCCTCGCAGCGCGAGGCGACCGAGGGGAACGGCGCACCGTTCTGCGCGCCCTCGCCGCAGCCGAGAAACACCTCAACGACGCCGGCGCCGACCGGCCCGCCTGGTGCGCCTGGGTATCCGAGGCTGACCTTGCCGTCGACTCCGGGCAGGCGCTCCTGGACCTCGGCGACACCGCACGCGCCCACCAGCTCATCACCGAGGGCGAGCGTCTGCTGCCCACAGCCCGGGACAAGACGAAGAGTGTGTTCCACGCGTACCGCGCGGCGAGTTACCTCGATCTGAAGGAACCCGAGCCCGCCGCGGCCGCCGCCACTCAGTCCCTGCTCCTGGCCCGCCGCATCGGCGCACCCCGCTGTGTCAGCCTCGTCAACGACCTACTCCCCCGCTTCCAGCCCTATACCCGCGCCCAAGGTGTTCCGGAACTCCTCCAACTCGCCGCCGCCTAGCGCGAAAACCACGTGGGTTCGTACGGGGCGCGACAACGTGGGCTGTGCGCCTGCCTCTTCGGGCGCCTCCGGTCAGCCGGTCCAGTCGTCCAACGCCATGTCGCACGGCCGGCACCCCGGTGACCTCGGAGTCTGAAGGCCGTTCAAATACCGTCGCCTCGCTCGGGCAGCGGACCATACTGGGGGAATGCCAGCACGAACGGCCCGCGTTTCGCACGACGCGCAGTGGAGGTCCTTGCCCGACACATCCCGGGCCTTGGTGATCCGCAATCTGGCCGACAAGCAGTTCCTTGCCGTCGAGCAGCAGCACGACCGGATCGTCGCCTTCTGCCGATCGGCGGTCGGGCTGGCGTTCTTGCCCGTCTCGGACATCGCCCGCGGCCAGAGCGACATCGACTTCTTCCTGCTCTCGCTGCGACGACTGCACAGGGTGTGTCAACTCGTGCGCAGGAGCGCACTGCCCACGAGTTCCCTGCGCCAGGCCATGACCACGTTCGACCGGCAGGTCTTGCCCGTGACCGGTGTGCGCAACGCGCTGGAGCACCTCGACAGCACCGCCGTCAGCGGAAATGCGGGCTTCGGCTACGGCATCGGGGAGGACAAGGTGCTCATCACCCACAACGGCACTCGCCTCGACACCAAGACGCTGTTCCTCGCCGCTCAGGATGTCCATACAGCCATCCGGCTCGCCGTCGATCCGATCGCGGCCGCAGATGTCCACGGTCAGTACCCGATCGTCGAACTACCTGGATCCGCCTGACCTTCTGCCGCCGACCGCTTGTCGCCCGGAACGGTCCCAGGCCGTTGTCAGTCCTGCGGACCGGAGCCCTGCTGGCCACTGCCGGAACCACTGGCCGGCCCGCCGCTGCTCGGCGGACGGTTGAGCACCTTGGAAGTGACCGCGCCCGCGACGCCGCTGGCGATACCGCTCAGCACCTGCTGCACGGCGGCGTTCGCCGCCAGGTCCTGCACGGTCTGCAGCGCGCCGCTGCCGGTGAGTGCACCGCCCGGCTGCGGATTCGGCGGGAGCGCATTGGAATCCTTCGTGGCCATGACGACCATGATCCGTTCAACCGGGGTGCTGTGGAAGGCCCGCCCGGACACGTCATCCGGATGGCCCACGTCGGCGGTGACGTGGAGTAACGCGGCTCCGGCCGGCGCCGTCGCTGGCCGGAGCCGCTCAACCCGGCGCCGGAGCCAGCCCCTCGGGGGAAAAGGGCGTAGCCGCCGGAGCCGGGAGTCTGTCGGTCTCACCTGGGACGTTGTCGCCGTTCGACGTCCCGGTGGATCCTGCGTGGGATCAGGCGTGGCGTGTACGGAGCGGTTCTCCAGTTTCCGCCTGGGCCGGCGTCCGGCCAGGGTGGTTGGACTTCACGGCTCGGCCGTAAGGCACTGGTGCTTCACCAGCAGTTCGAGCAGCTCGTTCAACGTCCACGCCATCCGTCGTATGTGCCCGACAGCCTGCGCATGGTCACCAGGCAGTTCCTGGGACCGGAGTTCACGGCCCCGCTCGACGAGGTCAGCCACCTCCCGATCCCGCTGGTCGCCCCTGGAGGCGACGGCGAGGTTCACCAAGCGCATCAGGTGGCTGCCGAGCCGCTGAGCGTGCTCGACGACCTCGTCCTCGTCCGGCACATGGTCGTCCAGGACGGCGGCGACGTCGTCGAGCAGCAGGCCGTCGACGTAGGGCGCCCAGTTCTGGACCCTCTCAAGGAGTCTCTCGAGTCCCTGCGTGGAACCGGGCAGCACCGCTTCCCGTACGGGATGGGTCCAGCCCGGTTCCGGCATCGTGTCGGTCATCGCGCTCGCCTCTCCACAAGGGCAGGGGATGTGGCCGCCGGCGTGAGGAGCCTGCTGGTCTCACCCGCGGCGTGCCGGGGCGTGAGGGCGGTGTCGCCGTAGCCGCGCAGCACGATCCCGCAGTTGTGGGCGCTGAGCCTGTAGGCCGTGCGGTGGGCCCAGCCGATGCCGAGTTCGTCGATCTGCGCCTCGGTGAAGCCGCGGTGGAAGGGTTCCTGGGCGGAGTCGTTCTGTGTCGCGGCACCCTCGTTGTCCTGGTCGGCGGTGACTCGGACCAGGGCGTAGAAGGTGCCGGATGGTTTGAGCCAGCGCCCCACGTCGGTCAGCGCACGCGCGTAGTCAAGGAACGGAAGCGCGTGACGGCACGTCACCAGGTCGAGGGTGCCGGGCAGGAGGGCGGCGGGGATCGCCTCGGCGTCGATGTCCCACCGCGTGTACGACAGTCCGTCCTGCAGCCCGGCCGCGGCTGCCTGCCGCAGGCCTTCGGTGGAGAAGTCGTAGCCGGTCACGAGCGTGCCCCAGGCCGCGAGTTGCCGCGTCCACTGGCCGTTACCACAGCCCAGATCCGCGGCGGTCATTCCGGGGCGCGGCCGGACAGTCCGGTGGAAGTACTCGGATTCCTTGTCGGTGATGAGGGCGGGCCATCCGGCGGTGTACAAGGCGGGCCATCTGGCCGTGTACCAGGAGTCCCAGTCGGCGGCCGTGAGCCTCGGCGTGGTCGTAATCACGGTGTACCGCCCGGGTCTTCAGAGGGCCGGCTTCGGCGCAGTCGGCCCGGGGCGAGCCGCCGGTCGACCGCCTCCCCGTGCCGCACACCAGAGCGGTTCACCTCAGTGCGGTGGCCGGGGAAGGCGGGCAGCGCAGCCGGCGCGTCCTGGGGCTCACGAGTGGGGAGCGGTGTTTCCGGCAGATGCTCCGGTACCTCGGCCATGGGGGTCAGCTTCCGTAGGCGATGACGATGGGGACGATGAGTGCGGCGACGGCCATGACGGTCAGGAGCTGCGGGCACCACTGGCGCCAGCCGCCCGGCAGGCGGGTCATGCGGGGACCTCCCCCGGTGGCAGAGTGGCCCGGATCGTCTTGCTGCGCCCGTCTTCGGCGAGGAACCAGGTCAGATCCGCGCCGAACCGCCGGACGTCGCGCAGGCCGCGGCCTCTCTCACCGCGGAGGGCGGCCTGTGCGTCGGGGAAGCCGGGCGAGGGATCCTCGACGTCGATGCGCAAGCCTCCGTCGTCGGTGAAGGCGAGGTGCACGTGCATCCAGGCATCTGCCCCGTCGGCGGGCTGTGCGTGGACGACGGCATTGAATGCGAGTCGTGCGAGCACCGCGGACGCGGAGTCGATGTCCCCGGACCACTGCCGGAGCGTCAAGTGGGTGCGTGCCGTTCCCGCCACCTGCCGCACGCTGACCGGAACGAGGGCGTACGAGTGGGACCACACGGCGGCGGGGTCTGTGGGGCGGTTCTTCGGCCGGGGGTAGACGGCGAAGGCCGGGAGGTCAATGAGCCAGCAGCGCAGCGCGGTCCAGTCTGCGGGATGGGAGGCGATCTCCTGCTCGGACGGGGCGATGAAGCCCGTGGCCTCGCCGCGGGTCAGGGCGTCCTCGACCGTGCGCCAGCCGGTACGGCGGTTGCGTGGGGTGGTGAGCGGCGCCAGGTCGTACGCCTCAAGGACGGACGTCCAGCCCTGCGCGGAGGCGAAGTCGCGCAGCACGGTCAGCGTCGCGCCCGCGATGTGCGAGTCGATGGTGCAGGTGTAAAGCGCGACGCTGGCTCCGGCAGCGGCTCTGCCGACGATGCCGTACGCGGGCGGCATGGGGGCGATACGCGCGGGGACGTTGTCCTGCGGGCGTAGGAGGGTCACGACTCACCTCGGTGATCTTGCGTGTCGTCGGTATCGACTTCGGCCCAGATGACCGAGGTGCCGTCCTTTTGGAGACTGTGCCCGAAGCGGTCGGAGGCGCGGAGGAGGAGGTGGAGGAGGTCCACCAGGGCGGCCTCGCCGAGCGTGGGCGGCACTTCGGCCTCGATCCGGACGCACGCCTGCGTCTCGTCTTTGACCGGGGTCGCGCCGAGCGCAGTGAGCATCGAGGCGATCGCGGTGGCCTGGAGTGTCGGCGACTTCACGGATCTCCCCCGCGCACAACTGATCACGTACCGTAGTTTTAATGCATTAGCTTGAACCTGATGCATTAAATTGTCAATCGGGTCGTTCGAACCCGTCGATCCGGGAGCCGCTGACCAGTACGGAGTCCTTGCATGGGCCACGACGAGCCGCCGCAGCAAGAGGTGATCGCCAACGACCTGCGCCGCCGACTCGACGACAACGAATGGGGTGTTGGTGACAGGCTCCCCTCGCGCGCCCAACTCGCCGAGGAGTACGGCGTCGGCCCCAATGTGGTGCAGAAGGCCCAGGAACGTCTGATCATTGAAGGCCGGCTGGAGGGCCGTGTCGGATCCGGCACCTTCGTCGCCAAGCCGCGGCAGCGGCGGCGCATGATCCGGTCCCGGCACCGGGAACGCCGTGGTGGAAGCCCCTTCCGCGCGGACATGGCCGAACTCGGCCGCGCCGGCACCTGGGAGGCGCATTCCCAGGCACGGACGCCCGCTCCGAACCAGATCGCCCAGCGACTCGGCATCGAACCCGGCGCCCTGTGCGTCCGTACCAGCTACGAGTTCTTCGCGGACGCCCAGCCCGCCCAGCTCTCGGTCAGCTGGGAACCGATGTCCATCACCGGCGACTCCCCCGTCATGCTGCCCGAGATGGGCCCGCTCGCCGGCACGGGCGTCGTAGCCCGGATGCGGTCCATCGGCATCGACATCGTCACCGCGCTGGAAGTGCCCCGCCCCGCCCGGGCCACCCAGGAGCAGGCCAACCTCCTCGGCATCAACCGCGGGGATCTGGTCCTCGTGATCGAGCGGAGCTACTTCGACGGCGACGGTCGCGCGGTCGAGACCGCCGACATCACCGTCCCGGACTCGCGTTGGGAAGTCGCCTACGAATTCGCGGTCCTCGCACCGTAGGGTTTCGTCGTTCGCCACGCTGTCACCGGCCCTCACCGAGAGGAACCCGGCTTCGTACGGAGCGCGCCGACCGTAGACGGCCCGGGACCCACAACTCGCGCACCGTGGCGGCACAACCCGGATCCCGTACGGACAGCCGCCTCCCGGCAGCCTCCAGCGCCGCGCTCAAGGCGTGCGCCGACGTCAGACCCTGCGATCGCCCAATCGGCCAGTACGGCCCGGGCGGCGCCTCCTTGCCGTCCGGAGGCAACGGCACCCGGAGCGGGGATCCGCAGCCGGTGATGTGCGGCAACCGCCAGCCGACAGTGGCACCGGCGGCCACGAGGAAGGACAAGGACGGAGCAGGCGGATACGGATCCACGGTGACCGCGCCGGGGGCCATGATCCTCTCCAGGGCCTGCAGCGCGAGGAACCGGCAGCCATCACCCCGCCAGAAGAGCGAGCGGTGAGCCGGCGGGACTCCTGCTTCGCAATCCCAGGTTCAGATGCGGATTGTCACCGTTTACGGCTGGTGTCCGCGTTCATGCCGGTACCCCAACTGCGGGTGCCGTAGGGGATGTTCAGGCGATCTGTAGGCGTTCGGCGAGCGCGTCCACCGGCCGGCGGAAGGTGGGCCGTACCCGCTGCTGCAGGTTCTTGACCATGTTCCTGGCCAGAGGGCTGCGGGAGAGGTCCTCGGGAGCGAGGTCTTCCAGGCTGAGCAGGTGCACCAGGACGGCGGCGTCGTCACGGCGCAGGTCGTAGCAGCGGGCCACCTCAAGTCCGAAGGTGAACTGCCGCTCGCGGCTTGGTAGTTGGCTGATGTCGACCTGGTCGGCCACACGCAGTCCCTCGGCGGCATCGCCGGCGAGCATCTCAATGCTCATCGCGTGCAGCGCCACGTTGGTGAGGCCGAACACCGTCCACTGGACATTGCCCTCCCCCGCGTTCCGGGCGAGCGGGACGGCCTGCCGCTCCAGGCGCCGCCGGGCTTCCCGCCAACTGCGGCGCCGGGCATCGGAGACCACAGCGACCAGCTCCAGAGCTCCTTCGACGGCCTGGGAAGCGGGAGTTGCCGGGACCGTCCGCAACTGCTCGGCGGCCTGGAGCGCGATCTCCTTCGCTTCCTCCACCGCGGCGGGTTCGTTGTGGGAGAGCAGAACGTGGCCCAGGTTCCATGCTGCGGCGGCCCGCCGCACGGGATCGTCGGCTTCCTCGGCCGCGTGCTTGGCCCGGTCGGCGACCATGAGTGCCAGGTCGAGGCGGCCGACCCGGCGACAGTACGAGCGCAGCAGCCCGTACAGATCGGCGGCCACCCTCAACACCTCGCGGCGCGCCCGGGGATCGCTGCCGTGACGGTGACGGCGCACGGCGCAGGAAGAGGGCCGCCTGCGTGAACCGGTCCTTTGAGGCCTGCCACGAGTACCACGCCCGCTCGATCCTTTCCCGTAGTTGTGCCGGATCCGCAGGCGCGGGCCGGATCGCCCCCGTGTGGCCCAGCAGAGCCCGGGCGACAGCCGGCGCCACGCTGACGGGGACCGCGGCTTCCTCGATCGGGTCCTCGGACAGCAGCGCGGCCAGGGGCACGCCCAGCACCGCAGCGATCCGGTCCAGCACGTCTACGGACGGGACCTTCGTTCCGTCCTCGATCATGTGCAAGTAGCGCGGGGAGATGCCGCACAGCCCGGCGACTGCGGCGACCGGCCGGTCGCCCTTCTCTTGGCGGTACCGCCGGATCTTGCGGCCCACGGACAGGTGCGGCGGAGTCGACGTCATATCCGTCGCCCCCTTCCCGGGCCGTGCTCGTACCGTCAGCGTAGAGGCCGGGACCCGGCAAGCACCTACGGTCCGACCACGTTCGAGTGACACGCTTTGACTCCTCCCCCTGGTAAACGAAGCGAGGGGGATTCCTAGCTCACGTCGCCTGCGGCCCGGCGGGCGCGCAGGTCTTACACGATCAGCGCTAGCCGGGTACGAGACCAGCCCGGACCAGCATCACACGGGCGGAGTTCTTGTCCCGGGGGGATTCGGCTCCGCACGCGGTGCAGGCATATGTTCGTTCGGAGAGGGGAAGTGCGTGCTTGGTTCTCGCTCCGCACTGCGCACAGTCCATCGTGGTGTGCATGGGGTGGACCAGGTGCACGGTCCGGCCGTGCTTGCGGCACATCTCGACCAGGGCGCGTTTCGTCGTGGCGATGGCGGCGTCGGCGGCCTTGCGGGCCATGGTGGACTTGGCGAGGAACTTCGGGCGGAAGTCCTCCACAGCCAGGACGTCGTGGTCACGGACGACCTTCTTGGCCCACTTGCGGCCGGTGTCCTCACGCTGCCGGGCGACCTTCCTGTGCAGCTTCGCGGCCTGCCGCTTCGCCTCGCGGTATCTGCCCGAGGTGGCCTGCCCTCTCTTCGGCTTACGCCGGGCCATCATCCGCTGGTAGCGGGCAAGCTTCTGCGCGGCCGTCTTCCCGTGCTGGGCGTGGGGAAGGTCGTGGTCGGCGGATGTTGTGGTCGCGGTCTGCTTGACACCCCAGTCGATCCCGATGACACGGCCGGTGGCGGGAAGCTGCACGGTAGTCGTGGCGACCACAAACGACACGTACCAATGCCCGATGCTGTCTCGGTAGACCCTCACGCTGGACGGCGGCCTGGGAAGATCCCGCGACCACACGACCGTCAGGACGATACCGCCGGCGAGGTGCAGACGGCCGTCTTTGAGACGGAAGCCGCGCTGGGTGTAGTTCAGCGTCGGCAGCGCCTCGCGCTTCTTCTTGTGCTTCGGCAACCCGGCACGCTGCCGCATCGGCAACCGCGCCTTGATGTCCTTCAATGCCTTGGCACGGGATTTCGCGAAGTCGCGTATGAGTTGCTGCTGAGGAACGCTTGCACCCTCGGCCAGCCATGGCGTCACGCGCCGTGCCTCGGTCAGCATCTTGTCGAACTGGGCCGGACCACAGGTCAGCTTCTCGCCGGTCGCCTTGCTGAGCTGGTGGACCTGCTTGGACTTAGCAACGCACTCGTTCCAAATCCATCGACACCGGTCCCACTCGGCTTCGAGTGCGGCCCTGGCGGTGGATGACACACGAACGCGGAAGGCGTACCGGGCATGCCCGGAGCCTTCCGCGACCTGGGCTGGTGTCGTCATGATCCTGAACCTACCTGGGAGGACTGACAGTTGAAGCTCTTGGTCGTTACGGGCTGACCCACCTCGTCTCGGGAGTAGGCCGGATCACCCTCCTCCCCTGCCCCGCTCCATAGTTCGACTTCAGCCGGTGGCATCCTCGAAGGAGATTCCGTGACCCAGTGAGGGCTGGGTAGTTGGGGAGGCACCTAATGACCCGGCTGGTCCTGTGGGACGTCGACCACACCCTGATCGACACGCGCGGTGTGGGCCGCGAGTTGTCGGCCGTCGCGTTCTCGCAGACCACCGGGCAGCCCATGCGTCAGCAGGCACGGATCGACGGCATCACGGAGCCGGTGATCTTCCGGGAGACGGCGAAACTCCACGGCCTGGCCACGGACCGCACGGACTTCGAGCGGTTCGCCCGTGCCCTCGCCGCTGCGCACCTGGACCGCGCCGCCGAGCTCCGGGAGCGTGGCCATGCGCTGCCGGGCGCGGCCGCTGTCCTCGACGCGCTCACCGACGTGGGCGTGCGGCAGACCGTGGTCAGCGGGAACATCCGGGCCGTCGCTGAGCTCAAGCTGCAGGTCTTCGGTCTCGACGCCCCGATCCTGTGGGAGTTGGGCGCCTACGGGGAGGACCACGACGTGCGCGCCGACCTCGTCGATCTGTCCCTGCACCGCGCGCACACCGCGGCGGCCGACGCGGTGCTGATCGGTGATACCCCGGCGGACGTCGAGGGCGCCCACGCCAACGGAGTGCGCGTGATCGCCGTCGCGACCGGCCGGAGCGACGAAGCCGCGCTCCGCGAGGCCGGCGCAGAGGTGGTCCTCCCCGGCCTGAGGGACACCGAACTGCTCGTCAAACTCGTATGCAGTGGCGGCTGACCAGGTGTGTGATCGTCTCGTTCAGATAGACCAGGAGCTCAGGAGGATCCCGGCGACCGCACAAGCCAGGAGGAACGGGCCGAACGGGATCGTCACCTTCCGTCCCGCGCGTCGCGCGAGGATGAGACCGACGCCGTACAGCGCGCCGAGCAGGTACCCGGCGACGGTGCGGAGCCCGCCGGAGCCGCATGGTGGGTGCTTTGTCAGTGCTGGCGGCGATGATGGCCCGTATGACGATCACGATGAAGAACTACGGGCTGACCTGGACGGCAACCGACGGCACGCACTGCTCCTCGGCAGTTGCATACGACGAGCCCAGCGGCGAACGGCGGAAACAGGAGCTCGAAGACGCCGAGTGCAAGGACGTCAGAGCCTGTGTCTGATCCCCTGATATGGACCTTCAGTCGGGTCTAGCCTGGTGAGGTGTCCGGGTTCGTCGGGCTGCCGTTTCAGCGGTGTTGTCCGGTGTGTGACTCTCCGCTGGAGGTGGGGGCCGCGCCGAGGGCGGTGTACTGCTCAGCGGCATGTCGGGCCAGGCAGTGGCGGCGTGCGCGGCGGATTCGACGTCGGGTGGCGGCTGAGCGTGGCGGTGAGGGGCGGCGGGTCTGCCCGGTCTGCCAGACGGTGTGGGTGGCCGGGGTGGATCATCGCAGCAACGCGGTGTACTGCTCGGCGAAGTGCCGTGGCCGGGCTTCGTACCAGCGGAAGAAAGCGTTCGCCGAAGCGCCGAATAGACGCTTGAGCGAACGGCTCATCTGACCGTTTCGGGTTCCGTTCGGTCATTTCCGGTCAGTGCTGGTCGGTGCTGGTGTTCGATCTCCGGACGGATGGACGCTGTCTCGTATCGCGGGTCCGGCCTTGTCGCCGGCGCTGTGCCGCCCCCGGGTCCGTGGCAGGTGGTGAGGGCGATGCCCACCATGGTCGGCAGGGTGACCCAGGAGCGCTACGACGAGCTCGTGGCGGAGTCGAAGAGCCTGGTCGAGACCGAGCGGGACACGCATTTCAAGTTAGGTGACAACGCTTTGGAGATTGAACCCCTCCAGATGCGAGGGGGTGCACGGCCCGCGGCGGGCGAGGATGTCCAGACGGTCGAGGAGACTCTGGCCCGGTTCGCGGACGATGTCGGGGTGTCGACGTCGAGCGTGATGAGCTACCGCAGCACGGCGGCCCACTGGCCGCCGAAGCAGCGGGTGAAAGGGGTGTCGTTGGACATCCACCGGATCCTGACGGGGCGCTCGGACCGGTTCGAGCTGATCCGCAAGCCGCCCTTCAACGAGCACTACGGAACATGCCGGTGGACCCAGGACGCCGCGAAGCGGGAGATGGGCTGGCAGGTCCAAAATCCGCGGTCGGTACAGGAGAAGGTCACTGCGATCCACGGCCTGGCGACCGACGACCGGGTTGCCGCCCGGGTCGCCTCGGACCTGCTGCAACGCCCGGCGGTCGCCGAGAACGTGCCGGTGAAGGCACGGATCGAGGCGATCGGGGGGCTCGCCCACGACGAGCAGGTCGCCGCCGAGGCCGCACGCAGGCTGCTGCACCGTCCCGATGTCGCATTCAAAGCGATGGGAGACGACCGGGCCAGGCAGTCGGTCAACCACGCCCAGGTCGAACGCGGTCGCCAGGCCCGCGAAGAGTACGAGCGCACCAGCGAACTCGCCCCGGCCATCCGTCATTTCGAGCGGACAGGTGAGTTCCTCGACCTCGTCGGGGCCTGTCACTCGTTCGTGGCCACGACGAACCGGATCGTTCCCGGCCTGCGCGGACGCACCCTGAGCGAGGACGAACGGGCGGTTCTGCGCGAGAACGTAGCCCGGGTGCGGGGCGCGCTGGAGTGGATCGAGCACGCCGCCGAGACCGGCGACGTGGACGTGGACGAGGCGCTGGCCCGGCTCCTGCGGGGCGAATAGCCGTGGTGCGCTCCAGCAGGGAGCGTGACCGGCGCCGCTCTCCGACCTCCGCCCGTCACGCCGAAGCGATCCGCCTGGCGTTGATGGAGACCGCGCCGGCCGGGCTGAAGAAGCCGAGGCTGATGGTGGTCACCGAGCTCTCCCGGTCGCAGGTCGTGCGCGGGCTCGCCGCCTACCACGAAGTTGCCGGCGAGAAACGGTGGCCGCCGCTGCTGTGGTCGTTCCGGGACGGCTACCACTTCTGCGAGGACGCCGTCGAGCTGGAGGAGTGGGAGCGGCACTGGGCCGAGGTGAAGGCCACGCAGATCAGCAGCGTGATCAACGGGATTCTGGCCGGGCATGCGCGGCTCTTCCCCAAAAGCCGCTGGGTGTCCTACATCGGCGCCCAGATGAACGCCATCCAGAGCTCCCTCGACATGATCGCCCACCCGCAGAACCAATAGCCCCGCAAGAGAGGGGGTCGCCATCATGCACAGGAGGCCTGGAGGCCGGTCCGGTTCGTCCATCCGCACTCCCCACGGGCCGGTCTCCTGGCCTTCTCCCGTGCGTGCTTCCCGCTATCCCTCGGACATGAGTGACGCGGAATGGGCCCTCGTCGAGCCTCTTCTTCCCATCCCGGCCTGCCGGACGTCCAGGGGCGGAGCGCCCGAGCGGTGGCCCCGCCGGGAGATCGTCGACGGCATCCGCTATCTAGTCGATAACGGCATAAAGTGGAGGGCGATGCCTGCCGACTACCCTCCCTGGCGCACGATTTACGGATTCGCCAGGCGATGGGCCGCCGCCGGGGTCCTCGGTGTCATCCGTGACCACCTCCGGCGCCGCATCCGTCTCGCCGCGGGCAAGACACCCCAGACCGCATCGGTCATCGTCGACTCCCAGTCGGTCAAGGCGTCCGAGACCGTCGGCCAGGCGACCCGGGGGTGGGACGGCGGGAAGAAGATCAATGGCAGGAAACGGCATCTGATCTGCGATCATCGCAGCCTCGTGCTGCTGGTCATGGTCACTCCCGCCGACGCCCAGGACTCTCTGGTCGCACGCGAGTTGCTGTTCCGTCTCGCGCTCATGCACCCGGAGATCGCCATCGTCTGGGCCGACTCCGCCTACGCCAAGAACGGCCTCATCCCCTGGGCGAAGAAGTACCTCGACATCACCGTCAAAACGGTGCGCAGGCCGCCACAGGCCAAGGGTTTCATCGTGTTACCGCGGCGCTGGGCAGTGGAACGGTCCTGGTCGTGGATCATGCGAGCCCGTCGGCACTGCCGGGACCACGAACGGCTCCCCGAGATGAGCGAAGCACTCATCACCTGGTCCTGCATCACCCTCATGACCCGACGCTTGACCCGCCGCCAGGCCCGTCCCGCCGAACGCCGCGACGTCGCCCACGGCTACGTGATGCCGCAGGCCGCCTGAGCACCACAGCCGACTGCCCGCACCCGGTCCGATACCGTCACGAAGGCCGGAAGCCGGGGGTGTTGCCCACCCGCTGCCTGGTTCTATCCTGATCCCAGGGCAGTCGTCCGCTTCACCGGCACCAGCCGGCCACCGGACGCCGAGCCCGCATGCATGGCCCCCAGCCCCCGGGGCGAGTGACGGTCGGAGCCGTATCGCCGACAACACGGCTCCGACCCCGTCCTCCCAGCTTTTCGAGCCGGGGTGAACTCCCGCTCCCCCCGGACGCTGGTGAGGACGATCGGTGCGAGGACACCGCGGAGGGGAGCCGCCCGTCCCCGCGCCACGGCCGCCGCCGGGGACGCCGATGCCCCGGCGGCGGCCACACACTCCGGCCGGGCTTCAGGCCCGGAGTTCGTCCTCGTACTCCGACACTACGCCGCACGGGCTTGCGAGGAACCCCTTCCGTGCCAGGCCGATTACGGACCAGACAGCCAAGGCTGAGAAGCCGCCAGATCAGCGTCACCGTTCTGGCAGGTCCCGACATCCTCCGCCGCTCCGGCAGGTCGACGCCGCAGACGACAGCTCTCGTCAAGCAGCCCCTGGCACTCCTCGGTCAACAAGCCAGCCGTCCGCACGAGCTCGACAGCGCACTCCGTCGACGCATCCAACCGCTCCCGCAGTGCTTCCCATCGCGCGTCCAACGCCACGAGAACAGGATTCCCGAAATCGGGAACTGTCATGTCGGCCTCAGACACAGGCTCTCAGACTCGTCGAGGTCAAGCCCGGGCAGTTGCCCGAACCGGCGGTGTGACTCCGGAGTGTGGGCAAGTTGCAGGAGTGCGGCGCGAGTTGTGTCTCGCCCGAGACGGGCAGGCCGTTTCCGGGAGTCTGCGCGGGACTTCTACATCACGCCGGTGATCCCGTACTCCTGCAGAAAGGCCGGCGCAATCATGTGCTGGATGCCGAGCCACTCAGACAGATCCTGCGCCAACCGCGGATGGTCTGAGGCCCACGCTGGCGAGTGCGCCACGAATTCGCGGCTGTTGAACACCGTGAGGCGGTTCAGCGCGGCGGTGTCCAGTCGCCGGGCCTCCTCCGGGTCCTGGGAGATGACCAGGGCCATACTCTCGCCGAGCGGCACCGTGATCCTCTTGAACTCGTGGAGGCCTGCTCCAACACCGTGGTCGAACCACCCGAGGGGTACGGACGGGGGATCGCTTCCGGCATAGCCGGAGAGGCACACCACGTTGTCGCCCACGAGAAGCCCGCCCGCGCGGGGCCTGTAGCAGGACCAGTGCATGCCTGCGAGCACGCTCACCAGGAAGTTGAACCGCTCCTTGGGACGCACATCTTCGTGGCGCATGCTCCACGGGCTGATGACGTAGACATCGAGCAGCCCCAGAAGGCTGGTCTGCATCTCTTCGCGGGAGGCCTGTTCCCATTGACTCTCAGTGTCGACCTCCCGCGCCACGACGTACATCAGGAAGCGGGAGCGCTGCCACTGCAGGGCCAGAAGCCACGCCAGCGCCTCGCGTGCCTCATCGGGGACGGACCGTGAACGAGATGCGTCCAGTGTCCGGATCGCCGACATGGCGTCGCCCTCGATCTGGGACATGGCCGCTTCCAGCGTCGTGTGGTCCGGTTCCCGCCCCGGCCTGTACAGCGTGTGCCCGTAGTTGCGGTGCCCGACGTTGGTCACGGTGCTCTGGTACTGCCTCTGATCCATGACCTTATGGACGATCAGGCGCCCCACCGGATCGGCGAACCGTCGCAGCAGGAACTGGGGAACGAAATGGTGTTTCTTGGGATGGTCGGGCACGTCAGCCCCAGTTCTTCAGCGCTTCCGCGACCTCGCGGACGTCGCGGCGCCCCTCGACGACGTCGGCGACCAGCGTGATCGCTTCCTGGCTGCCGACCTTGACCTGGATGCCGCTGGCGTAGAGATAGGCATAGGCAACCTGCGCGGCGAACAACTCGTTCGAGTGTTCAAGAGCAGGAACCCGGGCGAGGCAGTGCAGGAGCGCGGCGGCCCGGTGACGCGCAGCCGGGTACACCAGGGTCCCCATGACCTCGTGCCGGTGGCGCGCGACGGAGGCCGCCAGCGCACCGTAATCGGTGACATCGGGGTCGCCGGGCACAAGATTCTGAACGATGTCCAGCAGCCATCGCTCATCGATGAGTACGACCGGCGGCATCAGGCGGCGTGGCTGGTGGGGCCGGTCCCGAAGCGGTCGACGAAGGCCTGCCCGTGCTCCTCGACGAAGCCCCTGGCTCCCTCGATGAACCGGGTTCGTGCGAGGTCGTCGGTCAACCGCCGACTCGCGTACTGATCTGGTTCCTCATGATCGTCGGCGGCGCGACGGCGCAACTCCTCGAACGTTTCGTCGTCGACCTGGATTCTGATCTCCTTCGCCATGCCCCCACGGTAGCCGGACCAAGTTCCCGGCGGGGAGGGATGAGCGGAGTGGTCTGTCAGGAGAAACGGGTCCGCGAGGCCTGCTTCAAGAGCTTAGCCAGATGCCTCGGAGGAAGCCGGTCCAGAGAAAGAAGAAAGGGGCAGTGGCCGTTGTTAGACGGCGAGTGCCCCTTTAAGTCTGCGATGAGCGTACCACGTGATCGTCGCCGTGCACGGTGGGCGCGATCACCTCGGCTAGGGTGCTCCGATGGCCACAGCCCCAGCTGTTTCGGATCCCTATGCCCGGCACGTGCTGGCCCGCATGTCGGACTTCTTCACCGATGAAGGCACGCCGTGGGCGCGCCGTCTGTGGGACATAGGGTCCGTGCTCGCGCTCGAGGAACTCTGGGAGGCCGGCTCCTGGCAGGCCCACGGGGTGCTCTCGCAGACCGCGTGTGACTGGCAGCGCATCCAGCTCAACGCTCTGATCGGCCCCGACCGAGGTCTCGGAGACAAGGACCTGCGCAAAGAACTCACCGGTCTGCTGAAGAACTCGTTGCCGGATCCCAGCCCCGCGCGCCGTCGTTTCAAGGAGATCATCGGGCACGTCCGGGTCGGCTATCTGGAGCGGTGGGCGTCGGCGGTCAACGTTCCCGTCGCGGAGCGGGTCAAGCCTGAGCGGTACTCCCGCACGGTGGCCTCCCACCTCCTTGACCTGGGCTACAGCGCCAGCCACCTCAAGGCCTGGGCGAAAGGTCTTTACGACGCGCGTGTCACCACGGTGGACATAGCGGATAGTGCCGCCGAGCTTGCCCGGACGCCGGCCGGCTCGTACGAGGTGCTGGTGGCGCTGGAGAAGGTGCCCATGCGGCAGCTCGCCGAACCGCTGGAGCACTGGTACGGCAAGGGCAAGGTCGTCGCCTGGCTGCGCGAGCACGGCCACGACACCGCTGGTGTCCGGCCGGGCGGCGGGTTCGTCTACCGGTTCACGGCGCTGGATCCGTACGGTGCCGCCGAGCAGGCGCGCCAGATGGTAGAGCGGATGACCGCCCGCTCCCAGTTCCTGCGCAAGGACCGCGGCGGGGTCGAGCCACTCCCCTATATCTGGGTCGCCGGTCACACCCAGCCCATCCCACTCGATCCCCCGGCGCGGGGCGCCGATGTCCTGACCCTGGTCAACGAGGGGCACCTCTACGATGTCGTCGGCACCCGCAGCCGGATCGACGACGCCCTGGAACTCGCGGCCGCAGTCAACCGCGGACCGATGGCCCCGGCCGTCGCCGGCGCGTGGGCCGCCGTCGAATCGCTGCTGACGCACCCGGACGACCCCAAGGGGGAGAACGAGCGGTCCGGCAAAGCGCTGGCAGCCGACCGGATGGCAGCCATCATCGCCTGCTCGTGGCCCCGCGCCGAACTCACCGCCCTCGCGCACCGTCACAAGCCCCGTGCGAAGGACGACCTCGCCCGTGCCATCGCCTCGTGCGTCACGAATCAGGAGCGCGCCCGCCTGGTCGCCGATGCGCTGAGCGCGGGTGGTGCCTCCGCCCTGGACTTCACCGGCACCTCCACGAAGTACAGCGACCGGCCCGCTGCCCAGCGCATGGCCGACCTGGTCCAGGACCCCCGTCCGGTACTGGGCGATGTCGCCGGTGCCTTCCGCATCGCACTACGGCGGCTGTACCGCACCAGGAACATCATCCTGCACGGCGGCGCCACCCAAGGAGTGGCTCTGGAGGCCTCGTTGCGTACCGCCGCGCCGCTGGTCGGCGCGGGCCTGGACCGCATCGTGCACGCCGCGTACGCCGAAAAACTCGACCCCCTCGACCTCGCGGCCCGAGCCGAAGTCGCCCTCCAACTCGTCAACGGCGAGACCGGGCTCTCCGTCGTCGACCTCCTGGAACCCGTCTGACCGGCAGACCATGCACTGCAACACCGCTACAGCGCGGCCCACTTCGAGTGAGCGGCCCGCCGAACGGCAGTGCGCAGCGTCCGTCCGGCTCTACGATGCCGCCGATGGCTTCCTTCGCGAAGGACCCGCGGTGTATCGCCATGGCAGAGGCCATGGCCCCGTTGCTGCGCCGCGCCTGCCCCGAGGGGGCGGGCGGCTACGGCGGCTCCTACCAGGTGAATCTGGATGACGAGGAAGCCGTAGGGCTCGGCGGAGTCGAACTGATCAGGGCTGCGATGCGCAAGGCGGCCCGGAAACTCGACTGGAAGGTCGAGACGATCGGTTGGATCGGCACCCGATTCGGCACGATGATCGCCATCCAGGACACCCGGGAGGTCCCCGAGCCGTATCGGGCGGTGGTCGAGGCGGCTATGTACGAGCGGATGAGTGCCGCGGTGGCCAGGGTGCCGTCCGAGCTCGATGAGGCTCCCGTCCAGCGTGGCTCGGTCGCGCTGATGACCCAGGAGTTCCGCGCGGCCGTGGCTGACGCGCGCGACTGATCAGACGGGTCCGCTTGAGGGCACCATCGTCAAGGTCCGCGACGTTGCCCGAACTGTCGCCGTGGATCGGGGCCTTGAGATTGCCGGCGAGGACGGGCCGGACAACGATGCCCTCCGGGCCGAGCGGGAGCGCCTCGCCGCTCGCATTGCGGAGATCGACGCCATCGTCGATTGAGAGGCTGCGATCTGCGGGGCCCGGCGATGGATGGGCCATAGCGCCGCCTGCCGCATCCAGTGGCAGACCACGATCGACCCCTTGCGCAACGTAACGTGATGCAGGTCACATTAGCCTCGTTCGTGTGACGTCGACGGTCGCCGCCGAGCGACCGGCTGAAACTAAAGCGACCACGTTCTGACCTGCACTTCTACAGGTCGGCCTATTGAGTCCGGGCGGCGGCGAAGGTAGGTAATGAAGCGCACTGGATTCATACATCATAAATTCCCCGGCGGGCCACCGAGCCTTTCCGACACGGCGTGGTGGTGTAGCTTATTCCTGCTCCCTAAATAGCCGTCTCACCTCGCGTGAGACCGGACGGTGAAGGGAGGTGAAAGCGGATGACTACCGGTACGGCGCCCGACGAGGGCGACGGGCCGGCGGGCAAGCATCGAGGCCGTTGGGCGCGGGTTTCCCGTCGCCTGCGGCCCGTGGTCGTAGTGGCCCAGCTCATCTACTACGCGCTCTGCGTGTGGCGGGAGTTGTAGGCCCTGACCTCGGATGTTGAAGAGGGGGGCCGCCGTGCCTGGCGGGCCCCCCTCCAGTCCTCCGCCAGTGGGCCCCGTGCCGTGCTACTCGGCGGGTACGGGGCCCACCCTCTGCGTGGACTGATGTCAGGCACGGTAGCACATTTTAAATCCAATTACGCAACTATCCTCGTCGGATTCTGGTGGGGATAATTTGTAATTGCGAGCCGTTGACTTTCCGGTATTTGCGTCCAAAGTATTGCGTGAAACATTCCGCAGTCTGCAATTCCCACGCTGTTGCGTCGCAAAGTTCCAGGACTCAAGTACGGAATTGTGTCCCCACCGGAGGGGCGACGCCGGGCACCAGCACTCCGTCCCGCAGACCGTGCAGGACCTCCCCGCCACCCATCCTGGTCCATCCCGCGGGCTTGCCGGCGCCCCGATGAGGTGCGCGCGCTTCGGTATCCCGGCAGGTCACCGCCGGGACAGGCCGCATTCCGCCGACCGCGCGGCCGTCCGATGCCGTCCTGAGCCACAGGGCACCGGGATGGATCGGTGCCCCTTCAGCGCACCCACGGGTGCGCTAAGGCGCAGGTCAAGGCACGTTTCATATGCATCCCGCGCGCTGGAATTCGCCGTAGATCCTTTGAATTGCGGAGCCCTGATCGTTGTTGGTTCGCTCGATTGAGGGCGACCTGCGTTGACAACGTTGGCAGTTTGAGCCCGTCAGGGATGCCATACGCAATGCACCTGCTTGCGAGGTGGGAGGCCGGGCCCACTGCGCCGTGCAGCAGTGGCCGGGCCCTGCGCGCCCCGGCCGACGCACGCGGCGTCGACGGGTAGCCCCAGGCGATACCCGTCCACCGTACGGATCGGGGTCACAGCCGCAGGAAGTCGCGCAACCCCCTGCCCCGATACGTCGGTTGGGGATCACACTCTCGTGGAGATGCCCGCCGCTCGCGCCGCATGGCGACGGGGGTTCTCCGCCCACCGCGCTCGTTCGGCAGCGAAGGCCTCGCGCTCCTCGGAGGACAGTCCGGCCCGGGCACCCGTGGTTTCCCGCGGCCGACGGCCGCTCCTGCGATACAGCTCGACGAGTCCTTGACACGGTGATCCCCTGACGATCGAGTCGAAGGGGGGAGTCCTCCGTGTGGACGACGACGTCCGTGACCTCGGGCACGGTCCTGTCGTCAAGCGCCGCCGTCCGGCGTCCGGCAAGGCGAAGCTCTTGGTGGAGAACTCCTCGCTGCGCTGACCCGTTGTCACCCGGAACCCCCACGCGATCGGAGCTCCTCATGGCCACTGATCCCCGTACGGCCAAGGACCTCGCCTTCGGCGCGCGGCACTACGCCACCGCTGTCGCCGAGGAACTGCTGGCTCAGGGCGTTCCCGTCAGCTCGGTGCACGCCTGCGGGCCGTACACCGAGCCGGAGAACTCCTTCGTCGACGTCGAGGGCGGCATCAACTTCACCGACCGCTTCGACGAACTCTTCGGCGGCAACGACTGCGGCCTGCACTGGAGCGGCGCGTCGGGCTGGTGCTTCTACAACAACCCGGGCGCTTACGGCGACTTCCTTGACGGTGCCCGCTGGATGGGAGACGGGTTGTTGCCCGAGCCGCGCCGTGTGGCGGCCTTCCTCGACACCGTCCGGCTCAACCCCGCCCAGGCCGGCAGCGTGGAACGCCCGTACTACCGCCAGGAAGGCCGCGACTTCCCGGCGCTGCTGGAGCGCCTGGCCTCGTATGTGCCGGCCCCGGCCTCGCCGAACCATCCGCCCGGGCCGCGACTCATCCAGGCCCAGGCCACGGCCTACCGCAACCGGGTCCTGGCCTCCCTCGCGGTCCGGGGCGTACCTGACCCGATGATCGAACTGCCGCTGCGTGCCAGCGAGTTCGACGCGCTCGGGCTCCTGCTGGAGTATGTCGAGGCCGTGTCCTCGGCACTGGGTCCGGGCACTTTCGCCGCGCATCTCGGGCAGGACCTGCAAGCGCGGCGCGGCCGCGGATACGAGTCCGTCCACCGCCACAGCACCGCACGCGCGTATGCCACGGAACTCCATGACCGGCTCGACCAGGCACGACGTGAACAGACAGGCAACGGTGAGGAGCCATCCTGACTCCTCCCGGCCCTCGGTAAGCGCTGAACGACGGCCCGGTCGATGTCGCGGTGGACCAGTCGCACGACCAGGCCTCGGTCGACGAACTGGTGGGTGGCGTCGGCGAGTCCGTTCACGGCGGCCTCCTCGATGTCGCCGGGGAGTACGGCGTGCAGCGCCGGGGCCGCGGCCGCCGCCCGGTGGTGACCGTCGGCGCACTGCGTGACCAGAGTGAGTGGCGCCTTCGTGGGGCCGGAGAGATATCCCTGGACCAGCAGTGCAGTCGCCGCAACGACCCCGCGCACGCCCGGAGTGGCCATCACGGTGTCGACCTCGACCTGGTCGTACGCGGTCAACTCCCGCAGTTCCGCACCGCTGTGCGAGTCCGGGACGTGTTCTTCACCGTTTCGCAGTCTCATGAGCGGTTCGGCCCCTGTTGCGTGCGGGCACGTCCCCGCACTCGCAACTGGTCAGAGTCGTGCGGGCGGGCTGAGAGTGAAGGTCGCTTCGTGTAGTTCACCCGTAGGGGTTGGAACTACTGACGAGGCCGCTCGCCTTGGCCTGAGGAGGCGGTGGTGTTGGTGTCGCTGCTCTTGACGATACTCAGGAATGCCCTGGCGGCATTCCTGGAGACGGGCTCATCGCTCTCGGCGAGCTGGTGCATCGTCTCGATGAGAGCTTCGAGCACTGCATCGTCACCGCCAACTGAGACGATCAGTTCGCGGTCGAGGATTCCGCTCCCCACCATCGCCCCAATGATGATGTTGCCGGCCGTGGCAGGGTCGCCCTCGCGGAGCTTGACCCGCGCCTCCGGGATGGCGAGCCAGACCTGCTTGAGCAACTCGGCCTGCCTGCTGGCCTCGTCGAACGACGGCATGTCCTTCTTGATCTCATCTTCGGCGCGGCTGCCGGGAGCCGCCTTCTCGATGAGCATCGTCAGCCCGCGCAGCAGACCACGGCCATGATCGAACATCTCCCAGAATCCAGCCTCGTTGAGCCATGAGTGCTCGGGGACGATGCCGTCCGCCGAGTTGATCAGCGGGACCGGGCTGATGTGGAGGCCCATGCTGTGGCCCTTGTAGTCCTTCGACTCTGCCTTGTCGCCGAAGTGCACGACTCCGGCCGTTTGGAGGCGTTTGCGAACCGGCGCCGGCGCGAAGCGCTTCCAGCGGTCCTTGTCGTCTATGGTCAGCCAGTCGTCAGCGTGGCCGGGATTGATCGCGAAGTCCATCAGGAGGTACTGGATCTCCAGAACATCACGCATGGCGTCGGACGCGACCGAGAAGTATCCGGACAGTGCCGCTTCAAGGGCTGTCATGAAGTCGGCGTGAGTGCGCTTGACTACGAAGGTGAGCTTCGAGAGCTCTGGAGTTTCAGCGAACGTCTTCCCGACCGTCGAGAGCCGGGCAAGCAGCTCGTTGATCCCCGTGAATCGGATGTCGCCAGACAGCCGCTCCAGATTCTGGCGGCGTCGGGCATCCGCAGTCGCCAGCGCAAGGGCGGCGATGGGTGCCCCGTCCCCTGCCATCTGCTTGACCAGCGACATGTATGTGGTCTTGTCGGTCATCTCACCCCTTCCTTCAACGGTGATGCTCGGTCCTGCTTCGTCTGCGGGGCAAGCGCATATCCCGGTCTGCTTGTACCAGAGCGGGCAGGGGGAACGGCGTGAGGGTGCCGTTGGCGTGGTGCTCGGATCGCGCCCCAGGTAGGCCAGGTGGCGAAACCAGGAACAGGCGGGTTCTACCGGCCGCATCTGGTCGTCAACGATGACGAGCAGACGGTCCGGCAAGGCCCTGGAGTCCAACCGCCGTACGGCCTCCTCCCCGACGCTGCCGTACAGGCCAGGCCGTTCCTGTACGCGGGCCCGGCTGGCAAAGAAAAGATCCACTACCCCTCCGGCTGAGAGAACCCACAACCGTCGGAGGTAACGAAGCAACGCGCACACAGTGCTTGGCGGCCCCTACGGGGCCGCCCTTCGATGAGAGCGCTTGGAAATACCGGGAGAAGAAGTGTTCCCCTTCATGGTGGTGGGGGTGCTCGCTCGGCGCGGAGCGCCGGGCGGGTCTTGTGGGTTCGTGCGTAGTCAGCCGCGGTTGCGGTACGGCGGCGGATTCGTGGCGCCAGCGAGCTCGGCGGCCTGGTCCCCGGTCAGCAGACCGCGCGCGTCGATGCCGGCGGCCACGGCTTCCACCTGCGGCCACAGCATCGACAGCATGAGGTCGGCGATCCGGCAGGCCGTGGTCCACGACATGCCGGACGTGCCCTCGTCCGGTAGGTCCTCATCGCGGGTGAGCACCAGGCCGGCGTTCTGGAACCAGGTGCTGGTGGACGCGAAGTCGTCATGGTTGGCGCACAGGGCCCGGGTGTCGGAGGACCAGAGGCCGGCGGCGTTGAAGTAGCGGGCCTGCGCGCGTTCACCGGCGGCGCACTGGGCGGCATACCGCCAGAACGGGATCGGCGGCCCGTCGAACTCGGTGCGCCCGGTGAGTGACCACCCTCCGTCTGCGGCGGGCAGGTCCAGGACGCCGGTGACCTTGATGTGGGCCCCGTAGGCGGCGGTCACGACGGCGTGTCCGGCCTCGTGGTACGCGGCCGACCGGCGCTGAACCTCATAGGGCAGCGCCACCGCCAGCACCGGCTTCTTCGTGCCGTCGTTGAAGGTCCCCCAGGCGTCGACCATGGAGGTGGCGGGGACGGTGGAGTCCTCCGCCCCGTCCTCCAGGGCGTCCCTCACGGGTGGACCACCGGCGGGTTCGGGACCGGCCTTACGCACGGCGTTCAAGTCGGTTCGCCTTCCTGGGAGTTGAGGAAACGGGTGAGGAAGGGCCACAGCAGAGTGTCCCGGCCCCATTCCGGATCGATGAGCGTGACCTGCCAGGCGCCGACGACCTCGCGTACGGCCTGGCGGTCGCAGCCGGGGAACGTACGGCCTACCGCGCGTGGCGGCATCCGGTCCCCGATCGCGGTCATGACGCCGTGGCCCTCCCAGAACGTGACGTCGACGGCGTCTCGTGCACCGTGCTCGCCGGCACGGCATCGCGGCGGGTACGCCCGTACGACCAGTCCGGCCTCGGCGGCCCGCGCGTGCAGGGCCCGGGCCAGAGCCGGGTCCGCGACGAACGCGGTGACGAACGCCCGCTGCCGCCACGGACGCCCGTGCAGCGCGGCGAGTTCGCCGGGCTGGGACTGGACCGTGAGAATCCCGGCACGGTTGGCGGCCGCGAGCACGTCCACCAACGGGAGCGTCTCCGGATCGGTGCCGCCGCGATGGCCGTTGGGGTGGAAGAGCAGCAGTCCCCGCAGCCACTGGGCAGTCAAGACCGCCACGTCCTCGAACGTCCGCGCGCTCTGCCAGGCACGGACCTCGGCGCGACGCCTGCGGCCGGCGTCGCGCCGAGGTCCGTGCAAGCAGCGCTCGCCCCTCCCCCACCATTCCGAGGACACGGGCGGGCGTGCTGCCCTCCGCCGTCCGCGTGCGGCTCGCGGCGGAGGGCAGCAGGAAGTTGGTGGTCCGGCTCATGCCACGGCCCGGAACGAGCCGACCTCGACGCTCCGGGCACCGGGGCGCAGGGCGGGCTCCTGCTCGACGTAGCCGCGCACCAGCACCCGGTCGCCTGCCTTGAGCCGACGGCCGAGGGACTGCTCGGCTGCGGCGAAGCGGTCGGCGGACACCCGGGCGTACGCACTCTCGTCGTCGCTGCTTTCCAGCAGGAGGCGTACGTGTGCGCCGAACCGCCCCACCGCGGCGATCGTCGCCGTGGCCTCGACGCGCTCGCCGGCCCGGATCCGCGACAGCGCCTTGAGGCAGGCACCCAGGCTGGTGTGGTGCTCGACGAGGAGGCCGCCCGGCATCGGCACGGGCTGGCGGGGACCCGGCAGGATCCTGCCGGCCCGGTAGGCCTCGACCAGATGGTCCAGGTGCTGGGGCCGGTAGCCGTCCGGCAGGTAGATCAGAGCGCAGGCGCGGTCGAGCCGCCGGTAGAGGTCGCCCAGCTCGTCGTCCGCGTCCCACATGGCCTGCCACTGCTCGCGGGTCAGCTCGTTGCCGGGGGTACGACGCAGGGGTTCGCTGGCCCGCTTGACCTCCAGGTAGCGCCGGACGGTCGCTTCGACCTCGGCACGGCTGAGACGCTCGATCGCGTACTCGCGCATGTGCTGCTCGTCGTACCAGGCCGGCAGGCAGTACTCCGAGCTGCTCGTACGCCGGGTGCGCGCGAGGAGCAGGGGTGTCACCGCGGTGGTGGGACGGGGCGCGGCCGGTGGAGTAGTGGTGGTCGGGGTGGTCATCGCAATCGCCTCGCAGAAGCCTGGAGTTCGCCCCGGCCGGGTGGCCGGGGCGAAGGGGTTCGTGCTCGGAAGTGCCGATGGCGCTGGTGAGGTCAGCCCGCAGGGAAACGAGCGGACGCGCGAGGCGTCAGGCGGTCGTCCACTGGAGCTCGTCGACCGCCATGACGTCCTCGGCGCACAGGCTCACCAGGTCAGCGGCGGACAGCCCGGCGCGCTGCGCTCCCTCCCACACCAGCTGGGGTGAGACAGCGCCGACCAGGATCTCCAGGTCGGCGGCGCAGAAGAGCGCCATCAGTCCGGCGTCGTCGGCGTGGCGGGCGCCGGCCTTCGTGGCGGCCGCGAGGGCCTGCGCGTACGGGCCGGTGGCCACGGAGCGGTCCGGCGTATCCGTCGCGGGGGCGGGTTCGCCGGGGGTGGCGAGCTGGCCGGAGTCCGGCTCGTACCAGCGGTACATGCCGCCGCGCGCCGCACTGAACCCGGCCTCCGAAGGGGCCTCGTGCACCCAGTCGGCGTCGGCGGACGGCGAGCGCTGTGCGGTGGTGGGGATGCCGTGGACAGTTACCGCGCCCTGGAGGAACGTGTACCGGCCGGAGGCGCGGTCCGCTTCGAGCTCGTCGGGCGTCCGGCACGGCTCCTCGCCGCGGGGGCCACCGTGGACGATGTCGCCGGCGGGATTGACGAGGTGCCAGGACGCTTCGACGGCGGCGAGGGGTGAGACGTACCGGCTGATGTCGAGGTTGCCGTCGGCGTCGCGGAAGACGGCGACCCGCCGCTCGCGGGTGGCCTCGGGACCGTCACCGAACATCATCTCGATGACGCTCAGAGCCGACCCTTCCAGGCGGGTGACGAGGCCGGGGCCGGTGTACACGAAGATCAGGTCGCCGGGAGCAAGAGGCGTGGCCGGGGTAGTGGTGATCCCGCGGGTCCCAGGAGCGTTCGTGCCGGCCATCACGCCGACTCCTCAACGGGCTGCGGCACCATCACGACCGGGCGGCCGCGGTGGTCGACGACGACCAGCGGGCGGAGCTCGCTGGCGGCGTCGAACACGGCCTGCCCGATGTCGTTGCCGCCGACGACGGCGTCCGGGCTGTCGGTGACGTCCATGAAGTCCACCGGGCACTGAAGGGCATCCCGGACGGCCTCGCGCGAATCAGCGAGGGCCGGCGGTCGCATGCCCGCCGCGACGGCGGCCTGGTCGAGGTCGGCGTCGGGCGCATCGTGGGCGACTCCCGAGCGGAGCGCCGCGCCCACGAGGGCGGCCCGGTAGCGGGTGGGGCTGGTGCGTTCGCTGATTTTCACGGGCGGGCTCCTCCACATCCCATAAGGAGCTGCACTGCTGACGCTGCCTCCATTGCGGGGCTTCCCTTCGTGTTCGGCGTGGGCGCTCCGGCGTCACCCGGAACAAGTTGTTAATTCGATACTAGATAATAATGCGGGTGATCGCAACCCCTCGGAACCGGGAAAACGTGACGTGATCGAACGTCACCCCATGACAACTCGCGCACCAAACGGTGCGGCGACAACTGATGCTCACGGCATTCCGCATCTCGACCATTCCCCCTGCTCAACCTGTGTGCCTGCGCATGGTCAGCCGCTGACACCCCCTCGGCTGTCGCTCCTCCCTGCCCAGCGGCCATGCCGTCAGGCTCCAGGACGGACCATGGGAGCATGCCGTTCTCGCCGGCCGGTCCCGACGCCGCCGAGACGGACGGCAGCGCCGCGGATTGACCGGCTCTCTCCGGGGGCGACGCCTCTGCACTGTCAGACCCCTGCGCCATGCTGGCCTGGTGACTGAGGCTCAGAACGTGATGGAGGTCCTGTACGGACCCTGGGATCCCGACTATCGCGGCTCGCTGGAACTGGATGTTGACTTCGGGCGGGTGCGGCTCACAACGCCGGTGCTCCCGCCCGTGGATCCGCATGTGCCTGCCATCGTTGAGCTGGCCCGAGCGGAACTCCGCGCTGGCACCCTTCCCGACTACCCTCAGGCGCCTTTGACGGAGACCAGCGAACTGGCCCAAGAGTGCGTCCAGCAGCAGTTGGCCGGCTACGTCGAAGCCGATCGCCCACGAGCGGCCCGGATCTACGTTCTGGAGTTCCAAGGAGCGCGCCAGTACTGCATGTTCGGACGGACGACGAACTTGATCAACCGTGTGGTGGATCACTGCCGGGCTGCGGAACCTCACGGCTACGGACTCGTGGCCGGCTGGGCGTCGCCCGGTGTGGACGATGCCCAGGCGCTGGAACGCGTCGTGCTGAGCGTCGGCGGAAGGGTCCACCGGCGGCCGCACTATCGAGAGCGCTTCTACGACATGCCGTTCGAGACCGGGCTGAACATCGCCCGAATGGTCTTCGAGCTGAACTCCGACTGGCGAACCCGCACTGGAGGGGCACCAGGACCAGCCGACCCCGTTCCCTCGCCCCGGGTTGAGCCGATCGGGTGACGCCTGATCGGTTCCTCCCGATGGGCTGGCTGTGCGCGCACTGCCTGTTCGACCGGCGCGTCAAACCGCGCCTCACGGACGTCCTCCTGCGCGCCTTCCACCACGTGTTCAGCGGCAGCACCATCATCCCGCTCAACACCGTCGAAGCCCGAGTTCTCTGCGAGGCGCTGTCGCAGGCACCGGCCGAGGCAGAGGATGAGGGGTTGAGGGAAGCGATCGCCGCACTCCACGCAGGAATTGACGCCGGCGATCCCACGACGCTGATGAGCGACCACCTGGTCGTGGCCGCGGTCGAAGCCCTGCGGACAGCTGTGCCGGGCATGGACGCGAGGTACGCCTCCATCCTCGCGGCCGTCGCCGAGCACCTTGCCCAGTGGCAGCACAACCCGGACGGCCTCGGCCAGGACCAGTTCGCCAGCCGCGTCGAGTGGCGGCAGGCCGTCCTCAGGACCTCCTCCACGCCCACCGCCCGGTCTGAGCGCACCCCGCTGTGGTCCCGGGCACGGTCACTGATGGTGCAAGGGTGAGTTCATGAGCTCGGGAGACAAACAGCACTACGTACCCGCCGCGTTGATCGGCGGCTTCGGGAACGCAGCTGACCGCAAGCGCACACGGCACGCGGTCGTGTGCTGGCGCAGACGGGAGTCGGGCGCCGCCCTGGAGACGAAGGCCGAGACCATCGGCTGGGTCAAGGCGATGTACCGGCTGAAAGACCCAGCCGATGGCCTCGACCCGGATGTCGTCGACAAGGTGTGGAAAGTGATCGAGCCGCATATTTCAGACGCGGTAGGCGAATTCGAGAAACGCACGGAGACCGCGGCGGAGCGGGAGTGGCTGATGGTGTACGCCTCCATGGCCGGAGTGCGCCACCCGGACTTCGAGCACGCGATCAACCGGTGGCTCGCGGAATGGGGAAAGCCCGACGTCCGCGGCGACGATGTCCACCGAGTGCGGCTCGAAGCGCTCGAAAACGGTCTGGTGCCGCTGCGCGAATGGCGCTGGCGGATCCTCCACAGCCCGCCCGAAGCCCCGCGTTTCACGCTCAACGACCGCGCCTGGAGCTACGTCCCGGAGTTTGACCGTGGGGCACGCGGCCGTCGTGCCCTGTACCTGCCTCTCAACTCCAGGGTTGCCGCAGTGGGCTGGCTGGGTGAGAGCGCCGGAGGGTTCGACCACCTGACGCTGCGCCCGAACTGGGTCCGCTGGTTGAACGCCGTGACCTGGACGCTTGCGCCAATGTTCGTCGTCGGGCACCCGGACGACGCTGCGGCCCTGAGCGCTGAGCGGACCCTGAACGAGGTGGAGAAGGCGATGACGCTTCGCAACGGTTCCTTTCAGGGCATCACCCGCAAGTTTCTCTTCGATGAGATCTGAGCGAGTGAGAGGCGTGCCGCGCGAGCGCGTACTGGAGCTCATCGACCACGTCACCGCCCTGTCCGAACGCGGTGGCCCCTTCCACCTCTTCCAGTGCCGGGTCGACACAGTTCGTCGAAACCGACGAGACCAGTCGGCGGACGGGCAGTTCGGCCACACGCAGGTGAGAGGTGGCCTCGTTGCCCACGTTCTGGATCGGAACTCGGGACTACCCGACGAAGAGGGCGGCGCAGGACCCAGTCCGCGGCAGGCTCCCCTCCCGCCTGGGCGGAAAGCCCTGGCGGGAGACGAGGCCCGCGCACGGTGATCATTCCCGTGCAACTGGAGCTACTGCCCTCCAGATCACTGGGTAACTCGTGGTCTGCTCACTGCAGGTGCAGCTCTAGCTGCGTCAGCAGCGTCAGGGCAGTGAGTTCCTCGTCGAGGGGCACGTCCCCGTCGTCACTCCGGCGCCTTTCCAGTGCCGTTTCGACCACGGCGATGAGCGCGGCCGCGGCGCTGAGCGTGCGGTCCGGTTCCCAGAAGAGCACGGGGGTGTCCCCCGCCAGCTGCAGCGCCTCACGGATCCTGGGGATGTCCCAGGGGCAGTGTTCTGCACTCCCGCGTATGGCCAGGACGTAGGGCATGCCCGCGTCGTCGAGGTAGTTGAGCGCGTCGAAGCAGTCCACCATGCGCCGGGGATCGGCCAGCACCACTGCGCCTACGGCGTCCTTTCCGAGGATGTCCCACGCCTGCGGGTCGACGGAGTCGGGCGTGGCGAATGTGTACAGCATCAGGTCTTCCGACAGCGTGATGCGGCCGAAGAACCCGGTGATCACCGAATCCCGTCCCGGCACCTGGAATTCCGTAGGTGCACTGAATTCGCTGACCTTTGTGATGAAGTCGACTGAGCCTGCCTGCCGGCTTCCCACGACGAGGATCTTGCTGTTCACCGGCCTGTTGAAGGTCCCCGTTCCGGCATCGGCCTCGGTCAGACTGTCTGCCGGGTCGTCGGCGGCCATCCAGGCCATCAGCCGGTCCAGACCGGCCTGGTCGTAGCCCGGCGCCGAGGGGGCGACACGATCAAGCTGGCCGAGGAGCTCCTCCACGGTGATCATGCCGTGCGTCTCCCCCTCGGGAGAACGGAGCTCGTCATGGGGCCTGTCAGCGCTGCTCACTGGGCACCTCCTCCTGGAATGACTCCCACCAGTCGGATGGGAAAAGGACCTCTGTCCCGAACTTTTCAAGAAGCACTTTGCGGGCCCTGTGCAGATGGACTCGTACCGTGCCGGCGGTCATGCCGAGATACTCGGCGATCTCGCGGGGCGTCCAGTCGCCCTGCCACCGCAGCAGCGCAACACGCCGCCGCACAGGCGGCAGTTCGGCTATGGCGGCCCAGCACTGTTCCAGCAGCACATTGGCAGACGCGGTCCGCGGCGTATCAAACGCCGAGGGGGAATCAAGGACGTGCGGCATCGGAGCCCGGCGCCCTGCGGAACGCCATTTTTCGAACACCTTGATCCTGGCAAACCGGAACAGCCAAGCCCGCTGGGCCTGTTGGTCCAGAGACCCGAGTCTCCCCCAGCGCATCGCCGCGGTTTCGAACGCCTCCTGAACGACATCAGAGGCTGCATCGGGACTGCCCTGCAACCGGCTGACGAACTCCTCGAGTTCACGGCTGACCTCCCTGTACAGGAGGCCTACCTCCGACCAGTGCTTCGGTGGGATACGGCTCATCCGGACTCCTCGCTACCGGAGGCGGCCGAGGGGCCGCTCCCTACGGTGATCCACATGGCAGGCCCGCCCGCACCGCCTCGCTGGACGACCTGCGTCCCCGCCGGCGCACGTGTCGTGACCGCCACGAGCGTCCTGCGGCGGGCGCGCTCCACCAGCAGCCTCAGCACTCCGCCTAACAGCAGCACAGTGCATGCGGTGGCCCAGGCGGGACCGTTCCGCCCCAGCTCCGTCCACATCTACCAGTCACCTTCTTTGTCTCGACCCTGAAACGCGTACACCTATACATGTGTCGAGAGGGCCAGAACGTTTACGCGATTGGCGTATCTGTGTCCGATATTTTTCGGGAGCGGGGCGCGGTCGACGGCCGGCCTCATGGACACCGGAAGTCGTACGAGCGCCGATCAGGGCCAACGCCACGCGGTGGGCGAGCGGGGTCCCGCCTAAGGCGGCCTCACCGAGCCGTCGCCACAGGGCTCCAGTTCTGGCCTCTGAGGCCGCCGCACAGATGGACCACCTCGGCGAACTCCGCGTCCAGGCCGTCCACCGCGACATCGAGGAGCAGATGCTCCACGCCGGCGCGGGCAACGCCGCGGCGTAGGGGCACGGCTCGGGGTGCTCTCCGTATATAGGGGAGCACCCGTCCGACGTCACCGTCGTTGACCACGGCATGGACCAGTTGCAGCGCGCCGCCGCGCCGGGTGTCGCCGAGCGGGCCGAGACCCTGGCCGATGCGGCGTGCGAGCTGCACGACTCCGTCCTCGCCCCCTCGGCGTGGAGCGCGGCCGCGATAGAGGACGGAATCGAGTCCATGGAGATCACCGCGCTCGCCTTGATGCACGCCCACCCCGACGCCACCGACGTCATGCTCGCCATCCGCAGCAACCTCGCCCGGGCCCGCGCCGCCCTCGGCCTCCCGCCCCGCGACGGGGAGCCTGACGTCGGTGGCGACGAACACCAGGCCGTCAGCCAGCCGACGCCGATCCGGTCCCGCCGCCGTGCCCTCGGCCCCGGCTACCAGGGCGTGCGGATTCCTCAAGATCGTAGGGCGACGTAGCCGCTCACATCAGCGCGCTCGGCCTCGTCTGACGACCGGCCCACGCGGCTGCCCCCAAAGGCGCTCCGTCGTACGGGTAGATCCCGGGGCGCCACCGTCCTCGGTGGCGCCCCAACTACCTGCCATTTGCCGTGTGTTCATCACCGGAGCCGGAAGCAGCCGGGACCCGGACAAACTCAGCACCGTTGCGCTGCACGTCCCTGACACTCTGGCCGGCTGGCGCCTGCGGTCGGAGGGTCACAAGCCCGGCGCTTCGCCCAGTCGATCCTCTGCTCCGCCAACGGGAAGGCCTGCCTTGCGCGTTCACGCCGTCTTCCCGTAGCCGAGCTCAGGTCGTGGATGGGTCCGGCGCTGTGCGTCCGGTTGGTGATAGGCCCTGGCTCCGTCTGGCGGTGTGGGGTAAGGGAGACGCTGTCGGGCACCTGTGTGAGCGTGTTGTGCCGGGGATCGACGTGCAGTCGGGCGGCGTTGATGAAGTCCAGCCGCGCGGCTTCCATTCGGTCCCTGGCATCTTCCCAGGCCGTCTCGCCGGTGGCGGTCTTCTGGATGAACTGCTCGCTGTGGTCCCAGAAGACCTGGTCGATGGCGGCAGCGGCAGTGACAACAGCCGGGCTACCGACAAGCCAGATCGTTCCCAGGGCCACATTCCAGGGCACCCAGTCCAAGGGTTCGTCGTGGCGCCAGGCCCTGCGCAGGGCAAGCTGGATGCGGGTCGACTCGGCAACGATGGCGGCGCATGCCTCGATCTGCTTGTCGCGGGACCAGTGCATTCGGTCGGCCCGACTGGTGAGCATTGAGCCGGCCAGCACGCCGATCAGTGCGGCTGCCACGCCCCCGATCGTGGTGATGGTCGTCGGCCAGTCCACAGACATCCGGTCCCCCTCGCGGTTGTCACGGTGAACCGGAGTTCTGCCCCCCATCACCGCGCTGGTATGCGCGAGCCGCTCCGCAAGGTGAGCGATCTGGCCATCCGCCGTTCGGCACGGCAGCAGAGTCCGTGAGGCGGCTGTGGCAACGGCTCACTCACACCCGATTTCCCGTCAGCTCCAGGCGGTCGCCCTGCCCGACAGCAAACCTGCACAGAGCTACGCCGTACAGGTCGATGGCGTCGTCCTGGTCTTCTTCCATATGGGCGACCACTTCGGGCCAGATGTTCCAGTCGACCTGAGCAGCGGCTCGGTCGGAGTCGTTGCGCGGCCGCACAGCAGCCGCTTCGGTCTCCCGGCGGCGCTGCTTGGTCTCAATCCAGGCCGCCCACTCGGGGTTGCTCATCGGCGCCACGGCCCGGCGGCCCGCCTCGGTCTCCTCGGCGAGCCGCTGGTCGTACGCCGCGACGACGGCCAGGCGCTGGGAGATGAACACGTCCGGTCGTTGCGGCCGCCACCGCATGCCAGAACACATCGCCGTGAGCTCGGCGGCGATCTCGTGAGCGTCCAGACCGCGGTCGGTGAAGGGGCGCAGCACGAACTCCAGCCGCCGAAGCGGAACCGTCTGCGTCCAGGAGACCAGGGCGCGCACCAGCCGGATCGTCCGCGCGGCGCGGCGCACATCCGCCGCCGTACGACGACGGCCTTCGACCGGGGTGCTCTGGTGGTGAACTCGTGTCTTCGACCGGCTCGCGCGTTGGCGCGCGCTGTAGTTAGAACCCCCCGCCATCTTCAACTGGCCGTCTTGCTTAACCCAAGTACGGGAAGGGGTCTCACAGGCCTCTGAACTCCGGTTATCCACAGGCGAGTTATCCACAGCCTCCACACGCTCCGGAGACGCGGGAGTGATGCCGCGTTGGTCGATGACGATCCGAGCCGCGTAGGCGTCGCCGACGACGATGTGGCCGTGGGCGTCGTCGTAGATGGCCGGGATGACCGCGCCGTACACCGTCGCGGTCCCTGCATATCCGTCCAGGCCGCGTGCGCGGTGCGCATTCGTCCGGCACCCGCGTTCGACCCACACCAGCGATCCCAACTCCCGCAGATACGCCACGTGTCGGCTGATCGTCGCCCGCGACAGACCCAGCCGCGCCACCATGCCCTCCAAGCAGTAGCGCACGTGACCGGAGTCGAAGTCCATCCGCTCCGCCAGGTCGCGCGCGATCGTCACGGTCGTCGCGGAGGCGCGCGGGTGCAGCCCGGCGGCTACGAGCCACTCGACCGAGCGCAGCCACCGGCGCGGTCCGGAACGCCGCGACCGCGTCCGCGCGACGACCTGCTCCTCGGCGAGCACGACGGGCACGGAAAGCACCCCGACCGGAAGAGATCCGGAGCGAGGTGACGGAACGACGGCCGCCGACGCCGCAACTGCGCTCATGCGCCGGATTTGCGCAAGCGCGATCGAAGTCGTGACATCGAATGTGACCGGAAAGACGCCACAAATGGGGCCACTCGGGCACGGATGGGCTGACAAAGGGCAGCGTCATGCTGCAACATTGGTCGTGCACTCCTGAGTAGTTGCGGGAGGGCATGAAAAAGGCGCCTCTGGCGCTGGTTCGGGGAGAACCAAGATCGAACTGTTCGACCGGCTGCTAACCGGAAGGACAGGTCCTTCGGGAGGGCCTGCTAAGCCCACCCGGTGGCAGATGGGACGCCATCAGCCAAGGTGATTCGTACTCACCGAGGTGGCCGGGCGTCCCGGCGGCTCGAAGACCCGCTCAGCGGGCGCCGCCTATCGCACCTACTCCATCGCACCCCCGTCTGGGGTAGAGGTGTGCCCGCAGCCGGACTGGCGCGGGAAGACATGGAAGGCACCCAGCCGGAGCGACGTACGAGTCATCGCTGCCACGGCGGGTGCCTTGGTGTGTGCCTGTCGGAGGGTACGGGTACCCTTCATCGCGTCGAGACCTTCCCTGGATAGGTCTGCGGCCGTGCCCCGGAGTGCAGCCTCGCGGGGCTCAACCATGTCCATATGGATCTTATTCAGGGGACACGGTACCCCTCCTAGATCCTCCGGCGACACCCCGGCACCGCTCGTGTCGTCAATGGACGAAGGCTTCCTGACGGAGCGCCAGGCGCCGTGGTCACCTGCCCTGTTCCCCATTTGGGTCGCCGTCCGGGCATGATGAGCGGTATGCACGCGACGCAGATGCCAACGCATGACGATCCCCTGGACGTGGAGACCTTCGCCCGCCCCGAGCAGCAGCGCCGGTACATCGCGGCCATGAATCGCATCGCCGCGGAGCGCCGCGCCGGGGAGCCGGCTCGCGTATATGTGAGTGCCGCCCCGCAGACCATGACCGACACCAATTGGCAGCGCTGGCTCACGTGCATCACCGAAGGCCTGCCCAGCGGTGTCGAACTCCTGCACTACCGCTCCGCCTTCGAGGAACGGCCCTACGATTGGGACGCGCTCGTGGACGACCTCGACGGACTCGTCATCATTGGGAAGCCGAAGAGGCTTGGGAGCCGCGTCCACGTACTCGGCCCCGTAGCCCGCCTCGAACTCCGCTCCTTGGTGGCGAAAAGGCCGGTCCTGCTGTGGACCCACAACATGGGCCTCGTACCCGTCATCGACTGCAAGAGCCAGGTCATGACGCCGCCTGAGGCGCCGCGGCTGAAGCTGATCGCTCCGAAGCGTTGGGACCGTGGCTCCGCCACCCTTCGGGCGGCCATGAATGCCCTCCGACCGGAGGGTGATGGTGATGTCGGGTTGGAATCGGACCAGGCCACGGTCACGCACTTCACTGCTCCGTTCGCTGTGCCTCGGTGATGTCCTAGAGGGCCGTGGGTAGTTCAGGGAACCCGTGGCTATCACTCCGAGCGGCGTGTCGTTGAGCGAGCCATCCGGCGACGCCGGCGCCTCCAACACCGCCGCCTTCGACAGTGCGGACATAGTGGAAGCCGTTGTCCAAGTAGTAGCGCTGCAAGGCCGCGTTGGCCGTGTTGACATTGATGCGGACCCACACCGCGCCTGCGTGTGCGGAACGGTCACAAGCCCAGTCGACGATGCGGCTGCCAAGCCCGGTGCCCGCGTAACCTCGTTGCACGATCAATTTGTGCAGGTGGAGGGACGGGGTGCGGAGTTCCTCATCAGTCCAGAGATCCGGTTCGGGCTCGGTATCGAGAGTGACGGTCGCGGCCGTCGTGTCTCCGTCTTTGATGAGGTAGACGGATCCCGCACGGATGCTCTCAAGTATGTGGTCGGCTGGGAACGGGTTGTTCCACTGATCGATTCCCCGTTCCGCCAACCACGTTGCCGCTTCCGCGCGGTACTCAAGCAGCAGCGGCAGGGCACTCTCGGATGCCTGAACGATGATCAACGAAGGGGCTCCTCGGTCTGGCCGAGGGCGTTGAGATCACCTTGTTCCCAGGTCAATCTGTTGAGGTTGCCGTGGAATGTAGAGATTGTGCACCGTACTGGGTGGTCCGACGCGTAAGCGGTTCGAGTCCAGATCAGTACGGGGACGCCGGTTCCCATGTCCAGTTCGCGGGACTCGACGGGTGACGGCATCCTCACCTCGGCCTCGTTGAGCGTGCCGATCTGGTCGATTCCACGACTCGCTAGATAGCGAGTCGTGCCCTCTTCGATGTCGCGAGGTTCGGCAAGGCGAGGGTGATCGTCGACCAACCACTTTGGATAGTAGGTGGCTTGTGTTGACCAAGGTGTGTCGTCTACGTACCTCAGGCAGTAGCGCAGTACAGCTGACGATCGGGGTTCAACCCCGAGTCGCTCAGCGACCTCCTCCGGGAGCTCGACGAGTTGCACTCGGAACTCCTGCCTCGGCTCACGGCCAGCTTGCAGTACTTCGTTGTCGTAAGAGTCGCCGGCCTCCGGGTTCGAGAACTGGAGGTTCTCGAACCGGCTCGTGTTGAGGGTGAAGACTTGCCGTTCGACCACGCGGTAGGAACGCCCCTGGGACGAGGTGATGAGCCCCTCGCCCGCTAGCTTCTTCAGGCCGTTGCGCACGGTGTTCCGAGAGGCGTTGAAGCGGTCCATGAACTCTCGCTCGGACGGCAGGCCCGCGCCTGGCGGGAACGTGCGGTCGTTGATCTCCGCTCTGAGTGCGTCAGCGACCTGAAGGTAAAGAGGGGTGTTCATGGGGGCATCTTCCCCCACCACTCCTTCTTGTTGGTACATCAGATCCGGGTCCCCCTTGACTCAGCGCTGTCTGTAGGAGCACGATCACTCTATAACTTGTACCAACAAGCTGGCCAAGCGGGCCAAGTGGTCTAAGTGGTACCACGCGTTGGTCTCTTGTCTCTACATCCAAGTTGGCGCCTGAAGGTCCGGAGGTCTCCGTGACGAACCTGGCCGTGACCGGCTTCTCGCTACAGCGCTTCCCCTTGCCGGTACAGAACCTCGTACAGGTGTCCCGCCTTGATCATCACGGACACCTCCAGTGGGCGTCTGCCCGTGGTGTAGACAACGCGGAAGGTGCGCAGTACCGCAGCGTCTTCTGGCAATTCGAGGCGTGTGACCTCTTCGGGGGTCGGTGGCCGTGCGGAGACGAGATCCAGTTTTCCCAGTGGGGGGTAGCCGAGGTCGGCCAGGAGGGTTGGGGTGCCGCCGCGGATACGTCGACGGTGCATGAGGGCCGTTCCTTGCGCGATGTCCACGGGATAGTAGGAGTGCACCAGTTCGGCCGGCTCGTCGTCGAGCAGAAGCAACTGGTAGCGCATCAGGGCGGATTCCCCGGTCTGAAGCCCCAGCACTTCAGCCGCTTGCACGGGGGGCGCGACCTCGCTGACGTCGATGATCTCGCTACTGCCTCGTTGCTGCCGGTTGGCGGCCTCGGTAATCCAGCTGTACGCGGCGCCTTCCTCTGCTGGTGCCATGTACGAGGTGGGGTCGATGACCTGCTGAGTCGTCCCGCGAACGAAAACGCCGGCGCCCGCCTTGCCGCTGATGAGACCTTCGTCTTTAAGGAGCTTCAGTGCGCGCTGGACGGTCTGGTTGACGACGCCGTGCGTCTCCATGAGCTCACGGACGGACGGAAGTCGACTCTCCGGGGCCATATCGCCAGAGAGGATCAGCGCCCGCATCTCCGCGGCGATCTGTCGATGCTGTGGCCGAGGATCCGGGTGCTGCTTTGGCATTCAGTCAACTCGCATCTGGTAGTGCAGGTGCCGATCCTGCGCTCGCATGGTCATCAGCATCGCTTCCATGGGCAGCCCGTTTTCGGCGACTGCGATGCGGGCCAGGACCAGGACCCACGCGCCCGGCGCAAGGTTGAGCGCAGCGCGTTCGTCAGCGCTGGCCTCGCGAGCCGACACGTCTTCCGCGACCTCTGCCGCCGTATATCCGAGTCGAGCGAGGAGTGTTGGAGCTCCACCGGGGATCTTGCCTCGCTCTCCGAGGGCCGTCCCTCGGGCGATCTGCGTTGGGTAGTACGAATCCGCGAGCTCAACGGGCTGGTCGTCTTCAAGGATCAGGCGACGTCGGACCACTGCCGGCTCGCCGGGGGTCAGGCGGAGGGCCGCCGCGATCGCCTCTGGTGGAACGCACTCCCCGACTTCGGTGAGGCGCTGGCCGCCCTTCTTGCCGGCCTGCGCGGCCTCGGCGGTCCAGGCATCGACTTGGCCTGGTTGGCGGGGTTGGACGTACGAGATCGAGGTGCTCGTCCAGGCGTTGGTCACTGCGTCGTCCTCTCCTGTGCCTTCGGTTCCAAGGCTATCGCCTTGCTGCATGTATCAGCACAGTGTGAACCTGTTGGAGCTATTGCAACTGTGCTGATTTGATGAGTACAGTCGAAGAATGCTTGTGGAAGTATCCGATTGAGGGAGGTCTCTCTGTGCTGAACGTGAGGGAAGTCGCCGAAGAGTTGAAGGTCAGCACGGCGACGGTCTACCGACTGATCGCAAGCGGAGTGCTGGAAGGAATCCGCAGTGGCCAGCCCCGTAAGAAGGGATCAAAGTCCCGAGGCGGCGCGATCCGTGTCCCCGAGCAGGCCGTACAGGCGCACCTGACCCGGGCCAGCCTCAGCTCGGCCACGGCAGAGGGCGGCGATTGATGCGCTGCCGGGTCCTCGTGGACCCGGCTCTCCCACCCGGAACTGTCTCTGTGACAGCGCCGGATGAGGGAGCCGGACCTTCGGTCCCCTACCAGCATCACCGCAGCAGTCGCCACCTCGGTGGTACCCGGAGTTTCAGAGGCTCTTTCAACTCCTCCGGGCCCGTGACTGCTGCGTGCACGTCGCAGCGCTGTTGCGCTGTCCGTCCGTCAGGGACGCCGGTTCGCCGCGCGCCCTGACGGGCGGAGAGAGCACCCGCGACGCATCCTCCTGTCACTCCGTACCTGAGGAGTCATCATGACTAATACGTCCGCGATGCCGACGGCCCGTAAGCGGGCGAAGAGGGCCCGCACGCGGCGGGTCAACGACCAGCCGAGTCTCAAGGTCTCGACCCTGCATGCCAACGACATCGATCTTCTCCCTGGCACGGAGAGTCTGATCTGCCCGGACTGCGACACCTGGGTTCCTATCACCGGTGTCTGGGGGCGCCACCCCAAACTCGTTCCGCACCACAGCGAGCGCGCCGGTACTCCAGACGCGGTGCGCTGCGAGAACGGCAGTCTTCGCTCAGTAGAGCTGGACCTGAAACTGTCCGAGTGGCAGCACCGGCTGGGCGAGGCAATCACGGCCAACGCGGCCCGGCGTCGCACGCCAGTACGACGCAAGCCGAAAACGCCGCCCACCCCGGCGACTTCACAGGTGGTGCCCACTCCGATCAGCGCAGACATGGTGCGCCGGGCCTTCCGAGCTCACCGAGCCGAGTGCAAGGCCTGCCAGGGCACGGTCACTGACCGCGATGGCATCGTCCTGGCCTGCCCCGACGGTCTACGGCTGGCCGGCACCTACCTCCGTCTGCTGCGGCAGGAACCAGAACGCCGCGCGCTGCGCGTGTTCTTCGAGCAGGAGCGGGAGCGGTTCGACCGCACCTACGAGAAGCACTCCGCCGAAGTCCGGTCCGCCGGCTGGGCGACACAACAGAAGGCCACCACCGGCTCCAAGCACCTCGCCAAGCGCTCCGGTACGGCGGTGGAAGACCTGAACAACCAGGCCAGGCGACGCCAGCCGGGCATGCTGTCCGACTACCGCGGCCCCTGCCTCCCGCTGGAGAAGCCAACCGCCTGACCCGCTCCCCACACCGAACAACCACGCCCCCGGCTGTGTGGGGCCGCAACGACGAGCTGCGGCAGGCGCTCGGCGAGGCGATTGATCTGTACGAGGCCCAGCCCGTCGGGCTGTACACCTTCTAGGTCATCGCCGATGAGATCCAACTGCCGCGCTCGATCTGGCCGTTCCTGCGTTACCTGTGATCGCCGCCCGAGTGACGTGCGGCGATGGCGGGGGGCAGCAGGACCTCATCAGGTCAGCAGTCCCGCTGGGTTGGCCTCCGCCAGGGAAGGCCAACCCAGCAGTTAAACCCGAAAAACGAGGACAGCCCCCGGGATGCACCCCGGGGGCTGTTGTCGGTCGCTTGTCGTTCATCGCGTGAGAGGAACACGACCTTGCTGGAGAACATGATGGCATCCCCCGGACCGATCGGTGCCACCGGGGACTCCGACCCGGACGCGGACGAGCTGCTGCGCCGGGCCAAGGAGCAGGACCAGAGGGGTGGGACGCGGTGACCGCCACCGTCTACGGCACCGGCACCCTGCACGCCGTGGCCGTAGACGACAGGCCGTTGCTTCCCGACCCGGTGCCGGGACTGCTGGTGAGCGGGCGTGAGCGCGGTTTCCGTGCTGACCTGACGGCTTCCCGCGAGGCTGTCAGCGGTGTTCGTGCGCTGACGCGGTCGATGCCGGCGTCGTACGGCGCGGACGCGAGCCTTGCGGCGTCCGCGGAGCTCGTGGTCTCGGAGCTGGTGGGCAACGCGGTGCGGGCGAGCGGCCCGGGCACGGAGGTCCGGCTGGTCGTCGAGGTGTACGCCGCGCTGGCCGGCTCACCGGGCATCGAGGTGATCGTTCACGACACCGTCCCGGGGCAGCCGCACCGGGGTGAGACCGCGATGGACAGTGCCGAGGCGGAGTCGGGCCGGGGCCTGGGCATCCTTGCCGCGCTCACGGACAGCTGGTCGGTCGAGCCGTCGACGGAGCCCCGCTTCGAAAAGATGATCAGGTGCTTCGTCAGCCGAGGTGAGTAGCACCGTCGCTGTATGGGAGGGCGGGCGCGAGGAAGGTCAGCTCCCTCCGGCGCAGCCCCACCGCGTCCGACGGGGCCGGAGATCACCGTGCGCCCGCCCCCCATCCTCTGGCTGAGCCGCCGGTTGCCTCACTGCTTCTACGGCGCGGTCGCGGAGATCCGGGCCGGCCCAGCAGTCCCCCAACTTCCCAGGCTGGCCTCTCTGTTGGCCAGCGCTCCATATCCGACCCACGGAGGAATCACATGGACTGGCGTCACAACGCTGTTTGCCGTGAATTCTCTGAACTAAGAAGAGGTGCTGGCAGACGCTCTGCCAGCACCTCATAGAGAAACGGCTCCGGCGTGATCGCCGGAGCCGTTATGCGGGTCGTGACTTAGTTGCTGCGCCCGGCAATGGTGCCGAGGTAGGAGCGGTTCACCAGTTCCTGCAGCTGGCGCGCCGACTCGGTCGCGACCCTCGTGTTCTCCATCGCGCGACGAATCGGCTCGGTGACCGAGGCGGCCAGTTCCTGGAGTTGAAGCGCCGGCAGGACCGAGACCCTCACGTTCTCCGCCATCGCGCGACGGATCGGCTCGGAGACCGAGGCGGCGAGGTCCGGGAACTGGAACGCCGGCACGACCGGGACCCTCGCGTTCTGCATCACCGCGCGACGGATCGGCTCGGTGATGGAGGCGGCCAGCCTCGCGTATGCCTCTGCGAGGGGTTGCGCCGAACGCATCTGCGTGTTGATTGAATCGGCCAGCGGCTGGAACCGGACCACCTGATCAGGGGTCGACTGCGGTGAGACCGCCTGCGCATCGTTCTGCGCAGAAAGGTCATCACGCTGAATACGATCGGCGCCGACCTCGGTGGTGGGGGCGGCCCGGTGCTCGGCGAGCACGGCCCGGCGGGCCTCGGTGTAGGACTCGCCGGTTTCCGACATGCGCTCGCGGATGGCCTTCTTGAGGGCCTTATTTTCCGTCATGTTCAACTCTTCCCTCGGCGTGGACCCACGCTCCCCGCCCGGAGAACGCACATGCGCGCGTTGAACGACGAGAAGACCTTGCGCGAGTCTTGGACCCTTGGCCGTCATCACGGACCCCGCGTGGGGGAGTCCGATCAAGCGAGAGGCAGGCGCTTGCTGCCTAACCCCGTAAGATACCAGACAAGATCCCGTTCCGCTAGCACGGATGCCCAAACCGCCTGTGAGGTGGGGTTTTCCGAGAGTCTTGGGCGTCAACTCCGGGAAACTCCCTGGACTGTTCGGGCTGCTATCTGACTGAAAGTCGGCATCCCGAGTTCGACGACGGTCGACCGACGGGCCCTCTCGACGTCGAGCTGGACGAGTTTGTCGTCGGCCTTGGCGAGACTGACCTTGAGCCCCTCGATCTCGCCGAGCCAGCCCTCGTGTTCGGCTTCTGCGATCCGATCACGGAGGTTGTTCCTGATCTCGATCAGTCGAGGTTTCTGCGCCGGGTCGACACGGAGCATGGGGCAGCGGATGCATGCGTGTTCGTGGATGCATGCGGTCCCGAAGGCCCTTCCGCAGGTGCCGAGGGAGAGCTTCCGGAGCTCGAAGTGGCCCAGGAACTCGTTCCATTCCTCGTCGGTCGGGGTGCGGTACTCCTCGCTCGGACGGGTTGCCCGGCGCCGGGCAATGAACGCGCGGTGGGCCTCGATGGCCTCCGTCGGGTAGATCGCCTTGTAACGCATGGTGGTTGAAATATCGTCGTGGCCGGCGATGATCTGCGCGATGTGCGGCGGCAGGCCGTTCATGATGGCGTCGGTGATGAAGATCCTTCGGAAGTCGTGGGGCTGGTAGCCGAGCGGCTGGCCGGTGTTGTCGGTCAAGCCGGCGAACTCAAGCGTCTCGTCGAGGGCCCGGCGGATCAGGCTCTCGGAGATCGGCCGGTCCTGGCCCCCTGTGCGCCACTGGAACAGCAGGGGTATGGGCGGACTCCAGATCCTCTCGCCGCGGTCGTAGGTGCGGACCAGCGGGACCGTCCCGGAGGCGTTGCGGACGCGGCAGACAATGGCACTGAGGACATCGGCGAGTTCGGGGCTGACCAGCAGAAGTCGTTCCTGATCGGTCTTGGACGGGGCGATCTGCAGGAGCGGGACGACCTCACCGGTGTCGGGCAGTGTGTACTGAGTGATGCTGTGGTGGCTGACCTCGAGCATCTCTTCGATACGAACGCCGGTGTGACGGAGGAACTCCACGGTCGCCCAGGCCCAGAAGGCCCGGTTCTCGGAATAACCGAGCGTGCATCGTCGGCCCTCCACGTCGTAGGCGCTGGTGGCGGGGACGCCGTCGGCCCAACGAGGATGCAGGACGCGGGTGTAGGTCTCCCCGAGAACGGTGAACTCCGCCCCGGGAGCCGCCTCAAGAGCCGCCTCGTGTCGCATCCGCGCCTCCTTGAGCTGCCGGTCGGCGGCTTCGACGAGGGCGGGCAGGACAGGAAGCCGCTCCCGGGTGCGCTGGTCGGCCTTCGCCTTCTGCCGCTTGGCGTGCTTCTTGTGGGAAAGCTCGGAGTCCTTGATGGGACTGGGGGTCACCCAGGGACCCCAGCGACCCGGCTCCTCGGCTGCCCACTGGGCTATGTCGAGGTAGAAGGCCCGGACAATGTTCAGAACCGAGATCGCGCTCTGCCGTTCAGCGGTGATCTCGATGTAGCTGCCGTCCGGCTGCCGCTTGCGGCGTTTCTTGGTGCGGATGCGGTCCTTCCAGGCGGTCGCGACACTCTTCGGGAGGCGAAGGGAGTCGATCCCGGGGTGGTGGCGCTCAAGGTCTGCCCAAAACAGCTGGGCGAGGTTGCGCGACAGCCCTTCCAACGACGTGTAGTCCAGGGCGGGTTGGCGCTCGGTGATGTAGTCCACGATCAGGTCGCGGACCGGACGGCACTGCAACTGGTAGCGGTCCACCAACTCTTCGACGCTGACCTGTCCGGACCGCTGGCGGAAGGAGCGGAGGGTGGCCGGCGAGTCCGGCGGAAGAACTTCCAGATCCTTGAGCCAGAGGTAGAACAGCGTCCGGCCGCTGTTGTGCGTCAGGACCTCGATCTCGATCTCCCGGAGTTCCAGGCAGTCTCCGACGGTGATGTCGCGGACCTTGCCGCCCTTGGCCAGGACGATCGTGGCGATCTGATTTCGGGCCTGGAGCCCGAGCTTGGCGTCCCAGACGCCGGGAGCGGCCCCAGCCTCCAGAGCGGCGAAACCGTCCGGATCACGGTGCTGGGCCACGATCTGGCGCATGTGGCGCGAACGACGGGTCAGCAGCCAGGCAGGAGCGGGGCGGATCACATCGGCGCAGGCCAGCCCGAGGATTCCGGATCGAAGAACACCATCGGCAACTGGGCCCACGTGCTGCCGGACCCAGGCTTCAAGCTCGGGCAGACCGACAGTGAAGTTCTTGTCCAAAGGACAGTTGAGCCAGCGTTCCTGCCAGGTCTCGCCCTCGAACTGCTCAAGCCATCGCAGGACGTTGCGAGCTCCGTGCCATCGCATGTAGCGCGTCTGCTTCGGGATGTCCTTGAACAGTTCGTTCAGCCCGTCGAGGGCCAGGTAGGAGCTGACCGCGGTCTTGGCCCAGGTCACCGGGACGGACCGTGGAGGGTAGGTCTTCTGCAGGGCCCGGTGGAGCGATCCGTGAAAGGCCAGAACGGGTGCTTGAGCTGGCACTTCCACCAGAACTCGCGTACTCGTCATGACCGTCCGAACAGGACGTCAAGGCTCGCCGCGTTGTAGCCGGGTGCCGGCGGCCGCGGTGCAGGGAGCTTCCCGGCAGCCCGGCGGGCGTGATGGGCGAGCAGCTGCTCGATGATCTCGTCCTGGCTGGCCGCCAGGTAAATCTCCGTCGTGGACAGATGCGCATGATTGAGGACCCACTGGACGTCGGCCAGCGACAACTCGGGATCGCGGGCCATGCGGTAGGCGGCGGTGTGCCGCAGGTCGTGAAGGGTCCAGTTCGATCCGAGGAGTTCATTGGCCCGGGTGAACATCGCCCTGGCAGCGTGGTAATTCAGCGGGCGCCAGGGTTTCCTCAATGTCCACCACAAGGTGTGGTTGCGGCCCCGGGGCACCCCCTGACGCCAGGCCTCCTCCTGGGCCAGGCGAAGCCAGACGAACGCGTCCGTGGAGGCGGGGACTTCCTGGTACTCGCGGGTGCCCTTCCTGATCACACCGATCAGCTGCTGGCCCGGGTGAGCGTCCTTTGACTTGCTGGTGAGGAGTTCCTCGGCCCGGACCCCGGTGGAGACCCAGAAGGCCAGCAGGGCCCGATCCCGGTTGTGGTTCAGCGCGGCGAACAGGGCGTTGAACAGCTCGTCGGGAATCCGCTTCGGGATCCGCTTGGGAACGGTCGGACGGTAGCGGCCCTTGCGTTCCTCCTGGAACACCTCCATCGGGCTGCGATGAGCGTTCGGCCGAGCCGCCGCCTGGACCTTGCGGGAGCGACGGGACCGGTCCAGGGGGAAAGGGTTGAGCAGCGGTCCGGCGCCGCCCTCATCGCAGTGGAAGTCGTAGAAGTTCCGGATCACCGTCTCGCTGTGGGCCCTGGTCGTCGGCGCGTACTTGGTGCCCGGACCGGACTTGCCCGTGAGCGCGTTCGAGGTCCCGCGGTCCGGCCGGCTCTGCCGTGGGATCCCTTCCGGAGGTATCCCGTACTTCTGGTAGCGCCAGTGCAACCGCACTGGTTTGTCGGCGAGTTGGAGCCATCGGGTGAAGTCCCGTGCATCGACTCGGGCCGCCTTGTCCCACGAGATCTCCAGCGTCCACAGGAACCTGTACCAACGCAGCAGGTCCATGCCGTACGACCGGATCGTGGTCGGCGGCTTCGAGGCCGCCTGTAATTCGGCGAACCACTCCGCCACCGGCTCAACGAGGACGTCCGAAGGATCGAGCAGCCTGTACGGCTCCTCCGCCCTCCCCGTCTCCTCAAGCCTGCCTATCTGTGGCACAACGAGGTTCACCAAGTCCCTCTTGGGACCGGTTCGATCAAGCATGCCGGGAAGCTAGCAGAACAGCATCTGACCTGCGAAAACTACGTACTTAGTTCAGTCAACAGGCAGAGGACCCCGAGCTGTTCTTCCCCATCGGGAACACCGGCCCGGCACTCCTGCAGATCGAGGAAGCGAAGGCCGTCTGCCGCCGCTGCCCGGTGATGGATCAGTGCCTTCAGTGGGCGTTTGAGTCCGGCCAGGACTCCGGCGTCTGGGGCGGCCTGAGCGAATACGAGCGCCGCTCCACGAGGCGGCGCGCCGCCCGGAACCACGCGCGCCAGGCAAGTGCCTGACATCTCTACCACCCGCAGCCCTGCGCTGCCCGGGCGTCTCCGGACCGGTTTTGGCCGACCCGGAGGCGGCGGAGAACGCAGGGACCGAACCCAGCAGCCGACTGCGTCGTGCTGCTGCCTTCCGGTCCACCTCATCCGAATCTGGCACCGTCCCGAGGGAGTTCACCCATGGCCGACATCGAGTGCAAGCACACGCCGACGTGCCCGACCGCCGCCAGCCCCGACCGCGAGGCCGCCCAAACCGTGGCCGGCCACCCGGAGCAGGGCTGGAGCCTGCTGTGCAACGGGGTCTTCCTCTTCGAGGACACCGGCGAGCTGCTCCCCGACGGCCGGATCGTCATCCCGCACCGGCCCACCGACACGCTGAGCGAGGTGTCGACGCTGCCCATCGGGCCCGAGGACACCCACCTGTTCGTCACGGGCACGGCCGGCTGGGGGAAGTCCGCCCTGGCCGCGCTTCACCCGTCGGCCTGACAGATGTCTCTCGTCCGTCCCGAAGATCCGTCCCCCCACCGTCTAACCCCTTCTTCACTAGGAATCGGACCAGGAGGTCCAGATGCGCTCCTCCCGGAACGTCACCACCACGCCCGAACAACGGTATTTCGCCGAGGCGAACAAGCCCGCGCTCACCGACGATCAGCTACGCCGTCGCGCCATGTTGCAGGGCGGAAAGGTCGGAAGCCGCGGCACCAGTGGGGACGTCACCACGATCGAAGTACACGGTGAGAACGAGCTCGGTCCGACGTACGCGCACCAGCGCTACTTCCGCGGCTCCGACAGCCTGTGGCGAGAAGGCTGACCTGCACCGCATCCCGGGGACTCGCTGACGTTGCCTGTCGCTCCTGCCGATCCGTTCGGCGGGAACGGCAGGGAGTTGCAGGGATTTTCCCCGATCCCGCACTCCAGGGCCGGCCTCCCCCGTGGGAGGCCGGCCTCGTGCCGCCGGGTCCGGTACGACCATCCCCCCGTACCGGACCCGGCCACATCCCGAGCACGTCCATGAACGACTCGACCACCCGAAGGGAGCACTGCGCATGAGCGTCACGATCCGCAACACGTACGGCACACCGCACAACATCAGCGAGGACAACCCGACCCACGTTACGAGCTGCGACCGCTACCGACTTCCGCTCGTCGGCGCCATTGCCCCCGGGGACCCGGGATTCGAGGACATGGTCGCGTGGCTCAAGGACGACGGCCACGACACCCGCCCCGACGGGTACGGGCTGATCTTCCTGGAGTCCGAGGAATTCAGCGCCACCTACTTCGGGTCGATCGAGCAGATCGAGCAGTACAAGCGGGAGAACGCCGACGGCACGGCGACCTTCGACGCCGCCCAGGGCGTCATGTACGCGCAGTGGCCCCACGGCAAGGGATGGGACGACTTCATCCCGCGCGTCTTCTGGAACGTCGCCGCGCGCGGGGCGATCGCGGACGGCGTCGGCCTCGTCACGGCCTTCGAGCACCCGGTCGCCCAGGGCGCCGAAGTCGTCGTGTACGAGTTCGAGGGCAAGTGGCTTCCCGAGCAGCCCCCAGCCAACATGATCACCTACCACTGCACCGCCTGCCATCAGGACACGTTCCACGACGGCGGAAAGGTCCACGAGAACAACGGTCCGCACGACCGCAGGTGGGTTGCCCGGCAGGCGCGGGAGCACATCGTCAGCGCCGCCCGCTACGGCGTGAACCGCGACGGCGACTCGCAGTGCCGCCCTTCCGACCCGGCAATGTTGAAGGTCGTCAACGCCGTTGCGCGGCAAAACCTCGGCATGACGTACGACCCCCTGCCCGATGACGACGGCGCGTACTGCGCGACTAAGGGCCCCTGCTCGATCATTCGCGAGCTTCGCGCTGGTGTCCGCCCGCCCGTCTACCGCGCCTGAGCCCAACGACACGTGCACCGCCCTGTGTTGCCTGTCGCCCCCGCCAACCAACGAGGCGGGGACGGCGGGGAGCTGCAGGGATTTCCCCCCGATCCCGCACTCCACGGCCGGCCTCCCCGACGGGAGGCCGGCCCTCCTGCTGCCGGGTCCGGTACGACCATCCCCCTGTACCGGACCCGGCTCCTTGTCTCCCGTTCCTCCAGCCCAAGGAGCTGACGATGAACAGTCCCAGCCCTCCGCCCCGTGAGCCGAACGGCGATGGCACCCCCAACGGACTGAGCCGACTGCACTGGATCCTGATCGGTGTAGTCGTCGCCGGTGCCGCCATCATCGCCGCGATCGGCTTCTCCGGCTCGTACGCCGCCGTTCGCGAACTCGCCGCCGACCGTGGCTTCGGCGGCTTCGCGCCCTACTTCCCCATCGGCATCGACGCGGGCATCCTCGTGCTGCTCGCCCTCGACCTGCTGCTCACCTGGATCCGCATCCCCTTCCCGCTGCTGCGCCAGACGGCCTGGCTGCTGACCGCGGCGACGATCGCTTTCAACGGTGCCTCCGCATGGCCCGACCCGCTCGGGGTCGCCATGCACGCCGTGATCCCGGTGCTGTTCATCGTCGCCGTCGAAGCCGCCCGTCATGCGATCGGCCGGATCGCGGACATCACCGCGGACAAGCACATGGAGGGCGTGCGGTTCACCCGCTGGCTACTCTCCCCCGTACCCACCTTCCTGCTGTGGCGCCGCATGAAGCTGTGGGAGCTGCGCTCCTACGAGCAGGTAGTCCGCCTGGAGCAGGACCGGCTCGTCTACAAGGCCAGGCTCCGTGCCCGCTTTGGCCGGGCCTGGCGGCGCAAGGCTCCCGTCGACGCGATGACCCCGCTACGGCTCGCCCGCTACGGCGTTCCGCTCGCCCAGACCGGCCCTGCTGGGCTCCTGGCTGCGGGCATTACCGCGCCCGTCGTGTTCTTCGCGGACAACGCCGTTGTCCGCGCGGACAACACGCGGACAACGAGTGAGCGAACCGACGTGTTGTCCGGCCCGGCGGACAACGACGCCAGGGTCTTGTCCGTCTCGATGCCTTCGGACGCGGACAACGGAGTCGAGCGCCCGTTGTCGTCCGCGTTGTCCGCCCGGATGTCCGCGCCCGCCGGTGACGGCGGCGAGCATGTCCGCGCGGACAACGGTGGACATCCGCTCGACCTCGAAATCCCGCAGCACGGCCGGTACTTCACGGATGAGTCTGTCCGCGCGGACGCTCGGCCGGGTCCGGCCGGGAAGGAAGCCGTCGCGGCATTGTCCGCTGCGGACATGACCAGCGCGGACAACGGGGCCCCGGACAAGACGAGCGCGGACAACCGGGCGGACACAACGCCGGACATGGTCGCGCTCGACGCGGACAACGCAGCGGACAACGGCGGGCGTTCCGAGGCGGACAACGAGGCGGACAACGGCAACGCGGACAACGACGCGGACAAGAAGCCGCCCCGTGGGGCCCTCACCAATGGTGTCCGCCGGCAGCTCGCTGTCGGCGAGAAGGACGCCGGCGTCATCACGGACCGGCTGTCGAAGGCCCTGGGTTTGTCCGTCGACAAGAAGTCAGTCGCCCGGGTCGTACGCCGCGAGATGGAGAAGGCCGCCGAAGTTCAGCCGACCGGCGACGGCCCCTATCTGTAGGAGCCGGAACAGGCTCTGACCTGCACGAAAGAGTCGCTCGACGGTTCCACCGGCCCCCGAGATGCCGTCAACATCCCGGGGACGCGGTGAAGGCGCCGAAGCGCCGAGTCACACCCTCTCACTCCAATTACCCGTCAGGAAGGTGGAAACGGCAGGTGACCAGTACAAACGAGGGCCGGACGGCCTGGAACCGCAAGCGAGCCACGCGGCGCCAGGAGGACAGGCGGAAACGCACCTTAAGACACGTTCAAGGGCTGCGCCGCCAGGGCCAGGCCAGCGGGCCCAAGGGTCTCGCCGAGGCGGAATGGAACATCATCCGCGCGGCCATCGGCCGGCTGTCCGCCGAGCTGCAGGACGCGGAGTGGAAGCCGATCAGCGCGGTCCTGCGGCAGCTCAACGACGGCCTGAGTAGCCGTCACAAGCAGTGAGCGGATTGCGAAATTCGCAGTGCGTATTTCCCGTGCATGCAGTGCGTGCGGACGCCTGATGCGTAGGCGGGCGCGCGGGCGCGCGCGAGCGTACAGGCCACCGTGCGTAATCGGCAACTGGCGGCAACGTCCGCATTCGATCAAGAAATTTCGACGGAAACGGAACCCCTGAGGAGGGATTCATATGGCTGCAGTCGACGCGTCCTCCGTGGGCGCCGGTGTCGGTGTCGCTGCTATCGCCCTGTCGGTGTCGCTTCAGATGATCGCCCGCAAGGGCGGCGGTGGCGGCGGCAAGGGGCATGGCAAGGAACACGGCGGTGGCGGCGGCAAGCTGGGCAAGGTCTGGGCCGTCATGGAGAACCCGGTCCTGCACATCGTGCTGTGGATCACCGGTGGTGTGGGCATGGTCGGCACCGGGATGGGCGCCTGGGTCAACTCGGTCGTCACCTGGGCCAACACGGAAGTGTCCGGGCTGCTCACCCCGTGGGTCGGGCTCGGCCTGGCGTGGCTGGTGTCGCTCGCACTGATCGTGATGCTCATCAAGGACATCCGAGGCAACAGGGCCGGCCCGCGCACCCTCGGCCTGGCCGCCACCTCGCCGTTCGCCGTGGTGGCGATCCCCGGATCTGTCGGCGCCGGCCTCGCCACGGCAATCACCTTCGTCAGCAGCCTGGTCGGCGGCGTCGTCGGCTGGGCTTTCGGTCTTCGTTAAGGGATGTGAGTCATGGAACCGATCTCCCTGTTGGTCATCGCCTACCTCGTGCTCAAGGGGCTTGAGGGGGGCGCCAACAACGTCAAGGAGTCACACGACAACAACAAGAAGAGGCTGTCGCCGAAGGAAGAGGGCGACAAGTCCCGCAAGGGCACGAACGTGGCGGCGGGGATCATCACCGGGGCCACCGCGATCTACACGTTCGGATCCGGCTTCAGGAACGGCTGGAAGGAAGCCTCGGGTGAGGCACGCGAGGTCGTGGAGGCGCAGCGGGCGAGGAACAAGGAACTCCGCGACCGCCGCACCGTGCCTCCCGGGGACGGCCGCCCGCCGGTCACGGAGGCGGACGGTGCGGGAGTCCTGAAGAAGGACGACTCTGCTGCGCCCGCTCCTGGCGGTGAGACCGCTCCGCCGGCCCCGAAGTCCCCGCCCGCTCCGCCGGCCCCGAAGTCCCCGCCCGCTCCGCCGGCCCCGAAGTCCCCGCCCGCTCCGCCGGCCCCGCCCGCGCCGGGCGGGGGCACCTCTGCGGGTGGCCCGCCGATGGTTCCGGCTCCGCCGAGCTATCCGCCTCCGCCCACGAACCCGCCCTCGTCTTCCGGACCGGCACCCGCCGGGCCGGTTCCGTCTACCCCTGGGAGCAGCAGCGTGACGACCCCCGGAAGCATTGAAGTCGTCTCCGTCGACACCCTGGTCTTGTGGCTGACCGACGCCGTCGAGTTCGCGAACCGTGAGCGTGACGACGCGATCGCGGCAGTCAAGCGGATCAGTGACCTGGAGATAAAGGTCGAGAACGCGTACACCGCGGCCGCGGCCGCGAAGTACGACGAAGAGACGCTCACCTTGCTCGCCAGCCTGCGCGAGCTCCTGGCCAAGCTGAAGCTGACCCGTGAGGAAGACGCCAGGAGCAGCGCGGACGCACAGGCCAACAGCGGCATCGCCGCCAACAACGTGCTGGTCCGCCACGGCGGGATCAACGAGGCCGCAGCCGCCGCACCGGTCGACATGGCCGAGTCCCGCACGTACGTCGACTGACCTTCTCCCCCGGACCCAGAAAGGCACTGCTTCTCATGGCAGAGATCACCTATCGCGCACTGCTCATCGTCATCGCCCAATTGGTCGCTGCGACCAACGCGGAAGCGGTGGCCGCGTTCGAGCGCAAGACCCGCATCAAGGCGAAGGCGCAGGACGCCCTCAATGTCGGAGACCGACTCGTCGTCCTGGAATTCGACGGGCACACCCAGCGTGACGTGCGCACGATCGCGGACAACTTCGCGGGCCAGGCCGGTAAGGCGGTCCTGGCGGCGAACGCGGCCACGGACCTGAACGCCGTGGCCCAGAAGGCCGCGAACGCTGTGCGGCGCAACCACGGCGGCATCCACAACGCCGTGGGTAGCGCACCCGTGGCTCCCGCACATCGCACGGCCTACGGGCGTCTGTAGCGGCACAGTCAAGGACCAGTCCCCCTCTGCCCTGCGCGGGTGGGGGCTGGTCCTTGGCCGTGCCGCTACAGACGAGTCGTGGGCACAGCGCGAATCGCCGCTGTATCCGCCCAACTCACCTCCAGGGAGGGCCACATGGCCGCCGCCTCCATCACCCCCGGCACGCTCATCCGCGACGCCGTCACCCGCCGCAAGGCCCTTGTCATCTCGGAGTTCCGGCCCGGGTCCAACGACTTCACCCCCGGCGATCCGCGCAACTACTACACCGTGTGGTTCTACGCCATGGGCCCGGCCACTGACGCCACCACCGACCGCATCAAGTTCCACGACATCACCGTCGTCGGCGAGCTGGAGGACCAGTCCGAGACCACGCTGCGTAAGATCGACATCGGGCTCGGACATGAGGCGACCATCGCCTCAGGGGACCTCCGCAGCAGGGCCAGCACCGCCCACATCCGCATGCGCGACGCCCGCCTCGCGGCCGCCTCACATATGCCCGCCGATGATCATGCAACGACTGCCGCGGCCGCCGGGCCCCGCTTCGCGAGCCTCTCCGCGCTGCGTGACCACCTGAAGGCCGCAGGCGCGGCGGAGTGGGCCGAGAGTCCTACGCTCACCCAGACCCCGGGCCGCCAACTCGCCGTGGTCCGGGACGAGTTCCAAGGGCACACGGAGTGGTGGATCATCGCGCCGGGCCCTGCCGAGCACCTCTCGGCGAACACGAAGTGCCGGTCCAAGAAGCAGGCCCTGGCCCTGGCCGCAGCGATCGAGGACACGGTCGACGTGTCCTGGGACGCCGACGATGCCCTGCCGCTGATCAAGGCGTGGCGTTCGCCGACCGGACAGGGATTTGTCGAGGCCGTCACCGAGCTCCGCGGCATCCGACCTGACTTGGACGACCGCGGCATGTACGCGGAGATGGTTGCGTCGGAACGGAAGTGGACAGCCGAACACGACGCGCAGGTCGCCCGCGACCGCGCCGGCGGCTACACCGCCAACGTCACCCCTCCGGACATCGAGCCCGGTGACGACGTGTCCCTGCGCATCACGGTCTCGTCCAAAGACGGCTGGTACTACCCGGGCTTGTTCGACGACGTGGACGTCGACGGCCCGACCGTGCACCGGAGCGTGACCGTCAGGGGACGCGGCACTACACCGCCCCGGTCGTACCTGACCCCCGAAGGCACCACCAAAGTTGTCGACCGGCACTCCTACCTGGGAGCCGAGTGGGGCGACGGCCACTTCCTGCCGTTGAAGGACGGGACCTGGGAGACCGATGACGGACGCAGCGGCAGCACCCACAAGGAAGTGTTCGTGCCCCGCTACTCCACGGTCCGCCGCCGCCCTGCGCCTAGCGCGGGAGAGCCGGCCCCGGAAACGCGAGCCGTATCAGCGCAATCGTCGCCGGCCGGAGCGGAGATCACCTATCGCCAACTTCGGGCCGTGGTCACCGAATTGACCGACGCGACGCACGCGGAAGCGCAGTCGGGCGACGAACGCCGCCGCCGCATCGAGGCCAAGACCACCGAGGCACACGTCGTACTGGCCCAGCTCGCGGAACTGGATTTCGACGCGGGTACTCGGCGCGACGTGTGCAGGATCGCGGACAACTTCGCGGGCCAGGCCGGTAAGGCGGTCTTGGCGGCGAACGCGGCCAGGGACCTGAACGCCGGAGCTAAGAAGGCCGTGGCCACCGTCCGGCGCAACCACGGCGGCATCCACAACGCCGTGGGCAGCGCCCCCGTGGCGCCCGCACATCGCACGGCCTACGGGCGTCTGTAGCGGGCTCGGCCGACGACAGGTCCTCTTCCGCCCCACGCGGGAGCAGGTACTGGTCCTTGGCCGTGCACCCGCATACACCGCCGACCGGACGACACCACCACCCCCTTGAATCCACCAGGAGCACCCCGACCATGCGTGAACTCACCTCTCCCCAGCCGTCGTTGACCATCTTCGTCGACGAATCCGCAGACCTGGCTGAGCAGCCGGGCGTACGGGACGCCGTACGCGAGCTCCTCCTCCTCGGCCGCAAGCGGGGCCTGTCCCTGTCGGCCTACGACCGGGCGCCGAACGGGCTGCCTCGCTTCTGGCAGTACCCGACCGTGGAGGCGTACACGGCCGCCTGGACGCCCACGGCGTCGACCCCTCCCGTCGCCGGGAGCCCGGCCGGCTGACCAAGGCCGCCGACGGCCAGCAGCCGTCACCCAGTTCCTCTCCGAGGCCGGTTCCTGTACAGGGAGCCGGCCTCGATCCGGTTCCCCCCGCCCCGCAGCGGCTCCGCGCCGTCCCCGTATGCCGGAGGTTGTCCCCTTGTCCGCCGCACGCTCTCCCGAACCCGAGCGGGTCGTGGTCTCCGAGACACCGGAGGCCGGTGACACCGCCACTGACACCGCGCTGCCGGTGAGGGCCCTGGGCGCCGTGCGCCGTTGGGGCTGGCGCAACCGCCGCCACCTCACCCCCCTCTACACGTCCGTGGCCCTCGCCGGGTACGGCCAGGCGCTCACCAGCGCCCCCGAAGGAACCACCGGCGCGCTCATCGCGGACGCCGTCACCGTCGCCACCTACTGCGCCTGGACCAAGTGGCGGGCCAAGCAGGACTGGGACAGCCCGCTCGCCCAGCGTCTGAACGGCTGGCGGATGCTGCCCACCCCGCCCGGCCGGCCGCTGCGGCGGGGTGAACTGGTGCGCTCCGCCTCCTCGGTGGGCGCGGCCGCCGTCCTGACCACGCTCATGCCCGTCCTGGACACCGGCCCGTTCGAACCCGGCATGTCCGGAGCCTGGTGGTTCGGCTGGCTGCCCGCCACGGCGATCCCGTGGTGGTACCGCCGCCGTATCCGCCCCACCAAGGAGGCCATCCCCGAGGAACTCCCCGCGCTCGCCGCCCGCTGGCTGGCCACCGTCGGTTCCTCCAAGGGCGCGCTGCCCGAATCCACACTGGACGATCCCGAAGAGATGGAGATCGAGGGCGCCTTCCAGTGCACCATCGCCCTCGATCCGGTCCGGCACACCACTGCCGACGCGATCGCCGTGACCAGCCGCATCGCCGCCGCGTACGGCGTGTCGGTCACCTCGGTATCCGTCGAAGGGCATCCGTCCGGCAACGCCGCACTGGCCCGCCTGCAGATCTACGAGCGCAACCCACTGAAGAAGGTGCCAGCCTTCCCCGGACCGCAGGTCCTGGACAAGAAGACCGGCATCGCGCAACTCGGCCTCCACATAGACGGCACCCCGGCGCTCTACCAGATGTGGCGGCCCGGCTGGGGCGCCGTCCACACCCACGTCTCCGGGTCTACCGGCGCAGGAAAGTCCGCAATCTTCCGGAACCTGTTCGCCATCGAGAAGCAGTCCGGCTGCATCGTCTCCTGGGGAGGCGACCCGCAGTACGGCAAGAGCTTCGGGTTCTGGCAGGACTACCTGGACTACTTCGCCCCCGGCCCGGACGAGTGCATGGGCCTGCTGATCGCCACCAACACCGAACTGGACCGGCGCTCCAAGAGCAGCGCCGTCACCACCTGGGTCGACGCCGACGGCGACACCATGTACGGCGAGACCGACTGGGAACCCGGCGAGGACCCCCTGCTGTGCGTCACGATCGACGAATGGCAGGACGTCTGGGGTGCCTACGGTGAGGAAGCGATCGAACTCGCCGTCCGGATAGCGATCCTGGGCCGCAAGTGCGGTATCAAGCTGCGGCTCGGTACCCACCTGCCGACCCTGGAGTCCCTCGGCAGCGCCAAACTGCGCCAGCCGCTGACCGCCGGCAACATCATCGCTCTGCGCACCACCGAGCGATCGGCCGGCTACGTCATCAACCTGCCCGCCGACCCCAACGACATCCCCGCGGTGTGGGCCGACGAACTCGGCGTGCCCACCTCCGGCCTCGGCTACATGAAGGGTGTTCAGGAACGCGCGGCCACCTTCCGCGGCTGGAGCCCGGAGCCCAAGGAGGTTGCCACCCGCTGGGCCAAGAAGACGGACGTCGTCGCCGTCCTCGTGGACGGCGCCGCCGAACGGGTCGGCCCGCTCTACACCGAGTGGCGCGAACGACTGGCCCTGCGCCGCACCGGCGAGGAACCGCCGGTCCCCGGAGTCACCGACGTCGACGACGAGGTCGACGAGATGGGCGGCGGAGGTCCGGTCGGGGTCTCCACCGCAAAGCAGGTCCGCGTCCAGCCCGCCAACGAGCTGACCGTGATGGTGGAGGCCGAGGCGAAGCCCGCGACGGGAACGAAGAAGCAGCAGATCCTCGACTTCCTCGCCGCGAACCGGATAACCACGACCGGGATCATCGCCGACCGGCTCGGTATCCCGCTGTCCACCGTCTCCTCCACCCTCACCCGCGCAGCGAAGAAGAGAGAGGTCGTCCAGATGGCCCACGGAACCTGGGCCGCCCCCACCGAAGAAGAAGACGCCGCCTGACCCACCCGCCGGCGTCCCCACCCCTACCCCGTGTGCCCCGCCACCGCCCCCCGGTGACGGGGCACACGCGCGTACCTCCGCGCCCCGAACAGCACGTCGCCGACATCTGGAGCACCTGATGAGCTACGCGCACGACCTCCAGGCCGACCAGACCGTCGGCCAGACCGCCCCCCTGCTGAGAGCAGTCCCCCTGCAGACCCCGCCGGCACCCCACCACGACGAACCGGTCCTGACGCTCTACCAGGTCCCCGTCCCCGGCGCGATCGAGGTCACCCTTCCCAACGGCCGTACGGCCTGGGCAAAGGAAGTCGAAGCCCGCCTCGACCCCATCCCCACCAAGCCCCACGAGCCCATGCCGAGCTGGGCCAAAGGCATCTGCCTCGTCTCGGGCGGCCTGACCGTCCTGGTCCTGGGCAGCGCCGTCGCCCTTCGGATCGCCGCACCCACGTTCGGAGACCTCGTGGACGTGCTCGACATGATCTGGCGGGTCACCCTCGCCCTCGCCGTCATCTTCTTCGGCGCCGGCATCGTCGTACGCCGTCTCCTGGCCTCCGCCCTTGGCGACAACCACGCCACCGGAGCCTCACGCCCTCAGGGCGGCGGCCACAGCGAACAGCACATCGTCATCGCCCCGCAGATCGACACCGGCGGAAACCGCCTGATCGGCCGCTCCGGTGACGTGAACTTCCAATTCGGCGACGGCAACCGCAACAAGCAGTAACCGGCACCACCTGCCGGTCCGCCTGGCCCTCGGCCCCGCGCCGCACAGCGCGTCCGAGGACCGGACAGATCGACACGGCCGCCACACCCCAGACCACGCACCGCCCCCTCCACGAACAGCGCCCGCAACAGCGGCCCCTGCCCGCTCACCGATCCGAGAGGAACCCATGCCCCGTACATCCCGCAACGGCCGCGCCCGCCTGCCCAGTTGGATGCGGCCCGCTCGACGTCACACACCCCCACCCGCCGACCCCCTGCCCGCCACCATGCCCTCAGCTACGGCACCGCCTCTGCCCAGTCCCACCTCGGGGAGCATCCTCCGCGACTGGCGGGTCCCGCTCGGCGTCGACATTCACGACGGCCAGTCCGTCACCGTCGACTTCGACCGCGACGCGCACCTGCTGATGCAAGGCGAACTCGGCTGGTCGATCGGCCCCACGATGGACGCCGTCCTCGACCACATCCTCGCCCGCGGCGCCCACCTGGACCTGGTCACAGGTATCGCCTCGCTTGCCGGCCGATTCACGGACAGCCCCCGCATGTCCCACTACACCGAAACCGAGGCCGCCGAAGCGGTCGAGGCATTTCACGCCAGCATGGTGAACGCCGGGGCCCCCGCCCATCCGGAAGACCACCGCTTCCTGATGATCGACGGTCTGAACCTGCTGCACGCCGACGCACGCGACGGTGACCTTCGCGCCGAGAACGCCCTCGACCTCCTCTACGCCCTCATCGTGTCCGGCCGCCGGTCCGGTCACCACATCGTGGCGCACGACTGGAGTCTGCACTGCAACCGGACTCCGGCACTCGACCGGTTGCGGGCCGCCTTTCCGGCCGTGCTGGAGAGCGTCAAGCCCCAGAAGCACTTCGAGGACCGCGCCGTCCTGCTCGCCCACACCGGCGCCCACGGTCTGCGCCTCCCACGGACTGCCTGACCCTGCGCCATACAGCCCCAGCGAACGCCAACACCCCTTCTCCCCAACGGAGTTACGCCATGCGTAAGAAGCCGCCGACCGTCCAGTACACCCTGCAGCGCGTACCGCCCTCCAAGACGAGCTGGTGGGTCGCTCACCGACACCAGGTCCTGCCGGTCGTCGCCCTGGTCGTCGTCGCCATCGCACACAACGCGGACGGCACCAACCCCGAGCACACCCAGCCCTCCCCGCCCGCCTACACGACGCACGTCGGCAACCCCGCGCCCGTGAACACGCCGTAGGCGAAGCCCCGACTCACCCGTCGATCCCGAACTCCCGGTCCACCACCTGCACTTCGGCAGCACAGTGACCGGCCTCAAGGAGGCAGCAGCCCATGAACGCGAACGACAAGACCGTTCCCTTTCCGGTGCCGCCGACCAGTAACGACGGTGCTGGCCCCCCACCCCGCAGGATGCGACAGCGGTTAGCCACCCGGTGGCACGCGCCCGGCCGCCCGGACAGTTGGCCGCGGGCACGGTTGCAGGAGATCCGAGATGTACCCAGCGCCGGGTGGCGCCACATAGCCACCTGGATCAGGACCGTCATCGTTCTCACCGCACTCACCGCGATCACTCTTCTGGGCTGGTGGAGCATCAACGCCCTCATCGCCTTGCAGCCCTGGACCGCGCTCGGCGACACCGGCCTGCTCGCCACGGTCATCCACCCCGTCCACGGCTACCTCACCGCCCACACTCGCGATCTGCCCGTCGACGCACAGATGGCCTACCGGACCTGGGAGGTCGTCGGCGGTGCCACATTCCTCACCAGCACGATCTTCAAGGCCACCTGCGCGCGCCTGACCTGGACGGCCTGGGGTGCCGCCACCACGGCCATGGTGTGGATCGCTTCCCCGGCCAGCGGCCGTCCGGTCGCCACCGTCCTTATGGTCCTCGGCTGGACTGTCGCCTCCGCCCTCGCGCTCCGCGGCCTGTCTCTGCGCCCGCAGTTCACCACTCACGTGCACAACGACCCGCAGATCCGGGTCAACATCCACACCCCGGCCCCCGTGGTGAAGCGCGTGGAGATCAACGGACGCGAGCTCCGGTCTGTGGAGTAGCCACGCGCCTCCGCCCGCGTCCTCGGGCACCACGCCTACACCGATCCCACCAGATCAAAGCGTCCTCACCACCGCGGCCGGGCCCCACACCTGAAGGGCCGGGCCAGCAGCCGCCGTTCGAGCCCTGCTGACCCGCCGCCCACCTCCGCCGTCCCGATCCCGTCCCATCCCGGGCCGAACCGGCAGCCTTTCCGCTCTCGACAGTCAGGAGAACAAGCCCGTGACCACCGCACCAGCGCCGCACGTCACCACCGCGCAGGAGGCCGCCACGCCCGACGGCGCGACCACCTGGACCACACGCACCTGGGACGTGGTCACCGCCGGCACCGGCCGCCGCCTGGGCAGCGTCATCTGGCACGAGGACCGCATCGACTCGCCCTACCGGTGGAGGAAGACCGGACGAGTCCTGGTGCCCCGCCTCTTCCACCCCCTTGTGCCGCAGCTCTTCATCACCCGCGTCTTCGACGTGATGGAGGCCAACCCGCAGATCACCTTCGTCATCCCGACGGAACACCAGACCCGGATGCGCGACTTCGTCCAGGAGCGCGAGGCCAGGAAACGGGAGTATGCCGCCAAGTTCAACGACCTCCCGGACGAGGCCAAGCGCACCAGCCCGGCCGCCACGTCCGCGCGCGCCCGCGCCGCGAAGCCCCCGACGAACATCTGGCTCGGGGTGAAGGTCTACGACCGCAGGACGGCGGGAACCCGCATCCCGGTACTGCTGGAGACCCCGGCCGCGATCCGGTTCGTCGTCTGCGAACCCTTGAAGGGCCCCGTTGACCTGCACGACTACCTCGTCGAACGCCGTGACGTCACCGACATGTACGCCGACGCACCGGAGGACGCCGTCATCGACGGCATGGTGCGCCACGGCGACCAGTTGCACCGCACCGAGCGCCTGCACTGGGTCATCACGGGAGGCGGGTTCGGGCCCAACGCCCGCCCCCTGCACCCGCAGTGGGCCCGCGACATCCGCGACGCGTGCGAGCAGCACGACGTGCCGTTCTACTTCACGCGGCACGGCGACTACATCACGGCGCCCGTCGTCGACGACCCGGCATTCAGCGGCGGCCGCGCATACGACGACCCGCTGAACGGAGGCCGCAGCTCGGCCTCGCTCCGCGAGCGAGGCCCCAGCCGCACGTTCCGCTCGGGCCCGTGGCGCGCGATGGTGCCGGGCGACCGCACCGGACGCACCTGGATGCTCGACCAGGACACCATCGCCGTCCGCGTCGGCAAGAAGACCGCCGGCCGCGAGCTCGACGGCCGACTCCACGACGCCGTACCCAACGTCTCGGCGGACACGAGGCCGACATATGAGGCGGCCGCACGCTGACCGCTCGGCTGCCGACCCGGACCGCGGTGAAGTACCCCACCAGGTCCGCCTCCGCCGAGCCGCGTCCACGACTGGCAGGGGCGACGGAAACACCCCGGGCCACGTCACGACGCCGGACGGCCCGCTCCGCCATGCCCTGTCACTCAACCGCGCACCGCCTGCCTGCCTACCTCATGGAGCCTGCTGTGAAGAAGACCCCCGCGAAGACGTCTGCTGCGAAAAGGGCACCGGCCAAGAGGCCCGCCGCGAAGAAGGCCGCGGCGAAGCCGGCGCCCACCCCTACCAGCCTTCTGCACCGGCTCTTCCGCGGTATAGGGCGGGGCACCAGGAACCTTGATCCGGCGCACCGCAACGACGGCGTGGCGCTGGGGCTGTTCGCCCTCGCGCTGATCGTCGCCGCAGTCACCTGGGCCGGCCTCCAGGGCGCGGTCGGCGCGCTGGTCGACATCCTGGTGACCGGTGCCTTCGGGCGGCTCGACCTGCTCGTACCGATCCTGCTCGCGCTCTTCGCCGTCCGGTTCGTCCAGCACTCCGAGAAGCCCGGGGCCAACGGCCGTATCGTGATCGGACTGTCCGCGCTGCTGATCGGTGTCCTCGGGCTGGTCCACATCGCCTGCGGCTCGCCCGCGCGGGACGACGGGATGCAGGCCATACGGGACGCCGGCGGACTGATCGGCTGGGGCGTCGCGACCCCGCTGACACACACCATGGGCTCTGTGCTGGCCGCACCGCTGCTGGTGCTGCTCATCGTCTTCGGGCTGCTCGTCGTCACGGCCACCCCGGTCAACGCCATCCCGCAGCGACTGCGGGCGCTCGGCGAGCACCTCGGCGTCGTCCAGGGGAAAGCGGCCGACATGCCCAGCGAGGACGACGAGCGATATGCGGAGCAGCGGCGCGAGGCGCCGCCCGCGGGCTCCCGCCGTAGCGGGCCCGCCAGGGAGGCAAACGACACCGACGGCGTCGGACAGGAGGCACCACGGCGCGGCAAACTCAGGACCGCAGCAAAGCCGGCGTCCACCGACTCCCAGCCGCACCGAATGACGTCCCCCCTGGTCGTCCCCGACCTCACCAAGGAGCCGCCTGCTGGCGGGGAGCACGGTCTTCCCGCGCGCGCTCAGCAGCTCCAGCTGTCCGGCGACATCACCTACTCCCTGCCCCCGCTCGACCTCCTGGAACGCGGCGGCCCCGGCAAGACGCGCAGCGCCGCCAACGACATCGTCGTCGCCTCCCTCCAGAACGTCTTCATGGAGTTCAAGGTCGACGCCTCGGTCACCGGCTTCACGCGCGGGCCTACGGTCACGCGCTACGAGGTCGAGCTGGGCCCCGCCGTCAAGGTCGAGCGGATCACCGCGCTCACCAAGAACATCGCCTACGCCGTCGCCAGCCCCGATGTGCGGATCATCAGCCCGATCCCCGGCAAGTCCGCGGTCGGCATCGAAATCCCGAACACCGACCGCGAGATGGTCAACCTCGGTGACGTGCTCTGCCTCGCGGACACGGCCGAAGACGACCACCCGATGGTGGTCGCGCTCGGCAAGGACGTGCAGGGCGACTACGTCATGGCCAACCTGGCGAAGATGCCGCACATCCTGGTGGCCGGTGCCACCGGAACGGGCAAGTCGTCGTGCATCAACGGTCTGATCACCTCCGTCATGATGCGCGCGACCCCCGAAGACGTGCGCATGGTCCTCGTCGACCCCAAGCGCGTCGAACTGTCCATCTACGAAGGCATCCCGCACCTGATCACGCCGATCATCACCAACCCGAAGCGGGCCGCCGAGGCGCTCCAGTGGGTCGTACGCGAGATGGACCTGCGCTACGACGACCTCGCGGCGTACGGCTTCCGGCACATCGACGACTTCAACGAAGCCGTGCGCAACGGCAAGGTGGAGTCACCGGCGGGCAGCGAGCGCGAACTCCAGCCGTACCCCTACCTGCTGGTGATCGTCGACGAGCTCGCCGACCTGATGATGGTCGCGCCCAGGGACGTCGAGGACTCCATCGTGCGCATCACGCAGCTCGCGCGCGCGGCCGGCATCCACCTGGTCCTCGCCACCCAGCGGCCCTCCGTAGACGTCGTCACCGGTCTGATCAAGGCGAACGTGCCCTCCAGGCTCGCGTTCGCCACCTCCTCGCTCACCGACTCGCGCGTCATCCTCGACCAGCCCGGCGCCGAGAAACTGATCGGCAAGGGCGACGGACTGTTCCTGCCGATGGGTGCCAACACGCCCACCCGCATGCAGGGCGCGTTCGTCACCGAGGACGAGATCCGCGCCGTCGTGCAGCACTGCAAGGACCAGATGACCCCGGTCTTCCGGGACGACGTCACCGTCGGCACCAAGCAGAAGAAGGAGATCGACGAGGACATCGGCGACGACCTCGACCTGCTCTGCCAGGCGACCGAACTCGTCGTGTCCACGCAGTTCGGCTCCACCTCGATGCTCCAGCGCAAGCTGCGCGTCGGCTTCGCCAAGGCCGGGCGGCTCATGGACCTCATGGAGTCCCGGGGCATCGTCGGACCCAGCGAAGGCTCCAAGGCGCGCGACGTCATCGTGAAACCGCACGAGCTGGACGGGCTGCTGGCATTGCTCCGTCCCGTACCCGGCCCTACGTAAACGGGCACCGACAGCCTCCAGGAGCGGGTTCAGACCGCGACTGCCGGAGAGAGGCTGAGTTGCGGGCAGTCGGCTGACCGCGGTGGCCACGATGTGGTCTCCGCGGCGGTACCGGCTGAGACCGCAACAGGGACCGAGTACTCCCGCGCCCGGGCCCGCCATGGTCGGGCCGACCATGACCCCGACCACGGCAGCCCAGGGAACACGTTGCCTGAACGTGACCGGTGGTTGGGGCTGATGGTCGCCTCCCTGGTCGGGGCCACCGGGTGAGGTACCCGCCATGGACTTCACGCCCGCGCCCGCCTCGGACAGCAACACAGCAGAGAGCCCCATCGAACGCCTGGACGAGCACGTGACCGTCGCCGGTCAACGCGATGGGTACCACCGGCTGCTCGGCCCTTTCCCGCAGGCCGCCTGATCCTCGATCGGGTGGCCTCCCCGCGTTTCCAACCCGCTCCCGGACTCCCCAAGGAGGAGAACCCATGGGCAAGACCATGCGCGCCATCGCCGCGATCGCCGTGTCAGGCTTCGAAATCGTCGTCGTGCTGACCGCTGCCGGAACAGGCGGCGTACTGGGCTACAACGCGCCAGCCCGACTGGCCGCCGCTGGATTCGACGGCTGGCCCGGCAACACCACCTCGATCTCGGCCCCCTTCTACGCAGGCCTCATCGGACTCGCCCTCGCCTTAGGGGTCGGCGAGCTCCTCAACTCGGTCATGCCGCCGCTGCGTGCCCTCGCCCGCACCTCGCCCTCCCTGGCCTACGGGCCGGGCACGCAGCAGCAGACGGACGAGGAGCTGCCCACCGGCGCCGAGGACCTCATCGACCGACTGACCGATGCGGCCCGGGCCGGCTGCGCCCACGAGGCCGCGCTGCACTCCGGGAAGGTCGACCCGGCAGGGAACCTGCTGGACCAGGTCAAGCTGTGGGTCAGCATCGACGGGACCAGCGCACAATTCCCCCTCGCCGACGGCGCCTACGTGCAGTACCGCAAGAACGAGGACGGCAAGTTCGCGACCCACGAGTACACCTTCGTCGTACCGGAGAACGAGGACGAGCCGGTCCCCGTCACGTCCATGGGGCAGGTGCGCGACCTCATGAAGCAGCACCTCGACCGCGAGGTGGAGGACGAGCCGGTCAGCGCCTGACCTGCCGGACCCCTGTGCCGCCCCGACCCCTCGCGGGACGGGGCAGTGCAGAGGCCCGGCAGGCGGGCTCCGACCGACACGGAGGGCCAGCGCCCCATGACGACCATGGACATCACCCACAGCCGCGCGGAGTCACCGGAGTCCGCCGAGGCCGCGGGTCGCAGCACCCGCCGCATCAGCGAGCTAGTCGTCGCGACGCTCCACCTGGAGCACCTGGCGGATACGGCCGACCAGCCCGACGACGAGACCGCCGCGCACGTGAACGGCATCACGCCCGAGCAGCAGCGCTCCTTCGTCCTGGGCAACGCCGACCGTATCCGCGCCGCCCTGGACAAGATCACCACCCCGTACGAGACGCCCGCACCGCCGGCGCACCCTGATCCCCGGCCTGCCGAGGAGCACGACCGCGACCTTCAGCCGCCGACGTGCTGCCCCTCAACCGATGTCGCTGCGGCCGTAGTTGCCGCATATCCGGGGTCTGCGGCCCTCGACGCTGTATCCACCGGCGACCGGAAAGGCGCTCAGCGGATCGTCGCCGCCATGTTCCCCGACGAGCTCGCCGCGTTCGCTGGCCACCTCAACGAACTCCGCGAACTCCTCGGCCTGGTCTGCGCCAACTGCGGATGCCTGGTCGAGCTTGGTAGCGCCACGACCGACCCCTTCGCCGCAATGTGTCGGTTCCTGTGCCTCGATTGCGCGGCGCCGTTGCAACGGCGGCCGCCGCACCCGGTGCGCTCAAAGCCGGCCGCCGGCGGATGACCGCCTCCCGTCACGGCATCCGGGAGGCGTCGTGCCCCCTGTCCGGACACGGAGGCCTGCTGGTGCTGGGGAGAGCGGCGCGAGCGGGTCCTCCGCCCTCTGCCGCGCCCCACCGTCCCGTACGACGTATCCCCGTTCTGACGGATCCCCGTGCCGCCCCGACCAGCAGACAAGCGCTGGCTGGGGCGGCGCGGAGGACCGGACAGCCCGGTCGCCCGAACCCCTGAAGGAGCTGCACGCACGTGACTGAGACCCTCACCCCGCCCACCGCCGCCGCGGACTCGCCGCTCGCCCTCCTCTTCGACATCGCCCTTGAGATCGGCGTGCAGGGCGAGGACGAACAACGCGAGGACGCCAAGACGGCCGCCCTGCACCACGTCTGGAGCCACTACCCCGACACCCTCGGCAAGGCCGTGGACGAAGACGACTGGTCTGGCCGGCCCGCCCTTCCGGAGGCCGGATGGGAGGCGTGCGCCGTCGCCTACCTGGATGGTGGCCTGTGGCTGCACCACTCCAGCGACGGCGACCAGGAGCGCGACGTCCTCACCCTCATCGCGCCCTGCACCTGCGGAAACGGCTACGTCGACACTGCCCTGGGCGGCGAGTGGGACTTACTGCAGGTCCTCACCGAGCTGCGCGCCACCGGCGGTCGCTTCCCGCACCACAACGACTACCCCGACTGCGGCAGCCAGCGCCTTCTGCGCGACTGGAGCGCCACCCGGCCGTGACAGCCAACAGCGGCTGGTCCGCGAGAACCGCACCAGCCGTCCCCACTCCCCTCTCGGGCGGCCTGCACATCACGTAGGCCGCTCCACTCACGTTCCGGCAAGGAGAACCCGCCCATGACGCCACTCACCGACACCGTCTCCCTCACCGACAAGAACCTGGACACCGCCTACGCGGCCGTCGTCAACGAGATCGGACGCACGGACAACAAGTCCTCCTTACTGCTCGCCTTCAACGGCGCGGTCCTCGCCGGTCTCGCGTCCGTAGCCGACAACGACCTGCCGCCCGTGACGAAGGTGTTCGGCGCGCTCGCCGTCCTCGTCCTGGGCGCGGCCGCCGTGCTGCTGCTCCTGGTCGTCAGGCCCCGCCTGGGCGGCAATGACCGGGCGTCCTTCCCGTACTGGGCACGCCTGGACGACGACGAGATCCGCGCCTGCATGGACGGCGACACCCGCGCCGCCCGCATCGGCGTCCTGTCCGGCATCGCCGTACGGAAGTTCACCCACCTGCGGCACGCGGTCGACCTGTCCCTCGCCGCGCTGGCCCTGCTCGCGCTGGCCGCCACCAGCCTCGCGCTGTGACCGCGCCCTCAGCCGCCCGCACACGTCTGGAACGCGTCCGCGCCTCGGTCGCAATCGCCTCCCTGGCCTTCCAGCAGATCGAGGACGACCTCAGAGGCGACGGTATCGACGCGGTGGAGCTCGCCGCGATCCTGCGCGAGTTGAGCGAGGACACCGACCCGCCCGGCGGGCTCATGGCGTTCCTCGCGCAACTGCTCACCGCTGCCGCACAGCGAGCCGAGCACATCGAGCCCGACCGCGACGGCGACGCCTCCTGCCCACTGCACGAAGCCGCCGCCCTGATCACCGACAACGTCGGGCAGCGCCTGATCTGGGCAGCCAACTCCCTTCACCCGCAAGGAGATCTCGCATGACCTCACTCGTCTATCCGCAGATGCCGGATAGCTGCCTGGTCGTCCTCATCGGCGCGTCCGGGGCGGGCAAGTCGACGATCGCGTCCACCTGGCCCGCCTCGCAGGTCCTGTCCCTGGACGCCCTGCGCGAAGCGTTCAGCGACGATGCCGGCGACCAGGACGCGACCGGCGACGCCGTCGACGCCCTGCACCTGCTCCTGGAGCGCCGCATGGCCCGGCGCAAGTTCACCGTCGTCGACGCCACGAACGTCACCCGGGCGGCGCGGGAGCCGCTGGTCGCCGCTGCCAAACGGCACAACATGCCCGTCATCGCGGTCGTGGTGTCCACTCCTGCCGCCGTGTGTGTGGAACGTCAGATCCCGAGGCTGGCCAACCGGACCGTGCGGGACGACACCGTGCTCGCGCAGCACAAGTTGATGGTCCACGCCCACCCGCAGCTGCGCAGCGAAGGCTTCAACGACGTCGTCGTCGCCGACAACAGCCTCTACCGGCTCCTGCCCTACCTGAAGCGGCTGAGCGACGCTCGGACCGCCGACCTCGGACTGGACGGCGGCGACGGCCTGGGTGACCTGCTGCTCGTACGCCGCACCTTCGGCCCCGAGATCCTGCCCCTGTGGCGGTGGAAGCCCGGCTCCAACCTCGCCGGCGGCGACCGCGTCGGCGAGATCCGCCTCGGTCAGATGTACCTCACCCTCGCCCTCCGCAACAACGTCGACGGCGACGGCGACATCGGGTTCGACGTGATGCTGCCGTGCCCGCACGACGACGAGTGCACCGGCTACGCGTGGGCGCCCGCCGACAGCATCACCTCCCTGTTCGAGGCCCTGAACGGTGACTTGGACGACAGCGAGGACATCGTCTGCACCGTCCACGGCGGGACTGACGACGTGGACCATGAGGGCGTCGACAGCGTCGGCAACAGCGACCAGGACGACGCTTCCGAGGTCGGAGGCGACCTCGAAGAGCAGACGATGGAGCCAGTCCGCGGATGATCACCGAGCCCGACCCCGGTGTGCCGGCTGCGACGGCATCGGAATCGCCGTCGGCTGACTGGAGACACTGATGGACGCTGTCCTGGCAAGCCTCGTCGCCGTGACCGGCACGCTGGTCGCCGCTTTCGGCGGGTTCGTCGTCCAGGTCCACATCAGCCGCAGGGACCAAGTCCGAAAGACCGCGGCCCAGTTCGCTCACCGGCTCTCCGTCCACCGCGGGCAGCTCTACCGCCGCTGGGAGATCGCACGTCAGGAGAACCCTGACCCGCAGGAGCAGCGGGCCGCAGGCGACATGAGCGACACCACCCGCGGCGACATCACGCTCGCCCTGTACGAGTTGCGGGTCCTGACCCGGAACACGCGCCTGCTGCGGCTCGCCGAAGAAGCCGTCGACGCGACCTATGCCGTGAAACGCCGTGGCGAGGACCTGGCGGCGGTCACCGAAGCCGACATAGATGCGCGTCGCAAACGCGGACTCGCCGCGGACACCGCGTTCCTGACCGCGGCGGCCGCTCTCTGAACCTTTACGCCGTAAAGACCCGTCGGCAGACCACCCCGGGTCGCGCACATCGCCCTCGCCACCAGTACAGGGCGGCACCGTCCTGCCCGGCCACGCACGCGGGGCACGCCTCCGGCTACCAACCACCGGGCGTGCCCCACCAACCCCCGATACGGAGGCACTTCGAGATGACCACACCCCTACCGCAGTCCGCAAGGACTCCCCAACCCCCGCCCGCGAACGTCGCGCTGGGCTGCAAGATCTGCGCCGGCCGCCCGGCGATCCGCCTCCACACAGTCAGCGTGGGAGCCCCCGCGGCCCTGCCGAGGGCGGACCAAGCGGCTGCCGAGCACGGCGGCGGCGCTCACGTCCATCAGTCCCTCCCCGACGACCTGTACGTCGTCGTACGGGCCGACGACCGAGCCGACGACGAGGCGGGGCAGCCGTGAACGGGATCCTGATCGCCGCCGCCGTGCCGGCGGCCGGATGGGCCGCGCACGTCGTGTGCCTGTACCGGCGCCTGGCCGCTACCCGCCGCGACCCTCTCACCGGGCTCCTGCGCCGCGACGCATACACCGCCAAGGCCCAACGGCTCCTGCGCCGGAACCCCGACACGGCCTTGGTGGTGATGGTCGACCAGGACCGCTTTAAGCGGATCAACGACACGCTCGGGCACGCGGCCGGCGACGTGGTCCTGCAAGCGACCGCCGCCCGTCTCGCTGACTGGGCGGGGCCTCACGCTGCCGTCGGCCGCCTCGGCGGTGATGAGTTCGCCCTCGTCCTGCACATCGACCCCAACCACCGCCATGCCCGGCTGGGGCAGCTCGTCCGGATGCTCCACGTGCCTGTCCCCCTCGACGACGAATGGCTCGTTCCTGTCGCCGCATCGGTCGGGGCCGCCGCCCCAGATCTGCTCGGCACGCACTCCCTGAAGCTCCTCCAGCGTGCCGCCGACGCTGCCCTCTACGACGGCAAGCACTCCGGTCGAGCCGTCCTCGCGGCCCCCCGGCACGCCACCGTGCCGTCCGCCAACGGGCGCAGGCTCGGCCGCCCCGGCACCGCCCGCTGGGGCCAGGCCGCCTGACCCCAGCCCGGGCACACACCTCCCCTCCACCCCGTCCGTGAACGCGCCCCGGCATGCCGCTGCCAGCCCGTCGGCAGCCAGGGACGCCGTGAGGCGACCAGACACAGGAAAGCGATGACCAACCAAACCACCGACGCCGCGCCCCGAGCTCCGTTACCGCTCGGCGGGGCCCTGCGCAGCGCTGAAACCGAACTTGCACGTCTCCGCGGCCGCATCCGTACGGTCACCGACTTCATCCATGACGAGGTCTACGACCTGGATGCCCGCCGCGCCCTCGCACAGCGTCTCGGCCTGCCCGCACCCCGCCAAGCCCCGACGCCGGTGAACAGGAACGGAGCCACCCCGTGATCGAGGTCGCCCGGGCCTGCGCGCTCTACCCGCTCGCCGCCTACCAGATCACGAACTGCCTCCTGCGGGCCGCCCTCACCACCGCCGTACGGCAGGCACCCGTGCTTCTCAGCCCACCAGCGAGGCCGCCCATGCAGGAAGCGAGGACCTCGGCGTGAACAAGCTCGTCGTCCACGAGCCGTATGCAGTGCGCGCGCTGACGCTCTGGCAGCCCTACGCCTCCGCAGTGGCCGTCCTCGGAAAGGACATCGAGAACCGCGGCTGGCCGCCCGGGAGCTTCCGCGGACTGATCCTCGTCCACGCCGGCCTCGACACCGACCGTGCGGCCCTGCGCCACCTGCCCCACGACCTGGAGCTGCCCAGGGGTGCGGTGGTGGCCGTCGCCCGGATCTCCGGGGCGCACACCGACTGTGACGGACAGTGCAGTACCTGGGCCGACCTCGAGGCGGAGTGGCACTGGGAACTCTCCGACGTCGTCCAACTCCCCACCCCTGTCACAGGTGTGAAGGGACGCCAGCGGATCTGGGTGCCCGACGACGACCTGCGTCACCGCGTAGCAGCAGCGCTCCCCCAAACCGCTGCCGGCCTCGCAGCCCATCTCCGCAGGGAACCCGCCGCGCCCACCTCCGACGCTGCCCGTCCGGCCGTGCCCGCGACGCCCGCACAACCCGGAGGGAGTTCAGCGTGTCTGTCCACACCCACCCGATGACCTTGAGGGGAACGCTCGCCGACCCCGCTGTACTCATCGACGGCCAGGCGTATTTCCGGCTGGCGTACACGCCCGAAAGCCACAACAGCGCCCCCGCGGGACACGAACTCGAAGTCCGCGAGGCGGTGCTGCCCTGCGCGCTCGCCGACCCCGAGGCCGCTGCGGACCTCGCCGCGCTGCCACCCGGAACCCCGGTGACGGTCAGCGGCTACCTCGCCCTACCCGACACCTACACCAGCGACCTGCGCCTGGTGGTCAACACCGCCGACACTCCGCCTCCAGAGCCGGGACAGCCCGTCGCATTACGGCCCGCGCTGCGACTGGTCCGCACGCGTAACCGCGCCGGATCGCCCGGCTGACCGCGCCCGTCACCACCCCGTTGAAGAAGGAACTCCCCAATGACGACTTCCGTCATGCCCAAGCCGCAACTGGCACTGACCGTCGCGCAGGCCGTCGCCCTGACCATGCTCCGCGACGGCTACCGGCAGCGCCAGATCACCTTCCGCACCGGCACCGAGCCCAACGACCTGTACCGCCTCGCCGCCCTCCACGACATCACCGCCCCGCACGGCACGGTCGAGGGACACAACTGCCACGAAGCCCGCGACGAAGACCCCTGCACCACGTGCACGCGCGCCCACGGGCGAGCACACGCCCGCGAGTACGCCCAACGACGCAGGACGGTCGGTGCCCTCCCCCGCGCGCTGCGCCCCCGCGGCCGGAAGATACGGAGGGCCGTGAGGTGACCGCACCCCTGCCCATCCCTTCCCCTGGTGAAGCCGACCGGCTGATCATCCTGGACGGCTACCTCGACGACGGGACGCTCCCCGACGGTCTGGCCGCCGAAGCGCCGGTCCGGTTCCAACTGGTCGTCTCTCCCACCGAAGACCGCATCGACGAACTCGTCATGCCCTGCACGGTCACCAACCCGGAACTCGCGTACGCGGTCGTCAACGACCTGGGCGCCAACGACCTGCTCCGCGTCAGCGGGCATCTCCTGCTCCCACACGACCCCCGTGACGGAATCCGGCTGGAGGTCAGCGCCATCCGCGCACTGGAAAACGGCATCGACCTCTGCCAGTCCACCAGCGAGGACGAACTGGGACCCGCAGTCCTCTCCGAGCACGGGTACATCGAGCGCTACGCCGACTACCAGACCTGGAACGACCCCGACACCTACCTCACCAGCATCTGGCACGCGTCCGGCGAATGGGTCAACTCCACCGACGACCCCAGCACCCTCAGCGACCTCATCGCCGCCCACCGACGGCGCTCAACACCCACTCCCGCCAACGACACACGTACGGAGCCCGCCCCCGTGCCCCCGCCCAGCAGGCGACGCCCGACGCGCCTGCACCGCGTCCGGAGCTGGCTCCGTCAGACCTGGCTGAGCAGCGTGGGGCATCCGTAGACCCTCTGACCAGCACCTCGAAACGGCCCGGGGCGGCCGCCGGCACGTGAGCCCGGCCGCCCCGGATGCCACCCCTCACGCACCAGGGAGCCCCTCGATGGACATTCGCATCACCTCGTTCGGGTACCTCCACGGGCCAGCCCCCGCCGGCGCCCACATCCAACTCGACCTGGCCCAACACTTCCGCGACCCGCACTTCGACCCGAGCCTCCGCGCCCTGACCGCCCGCCACCGCAAGGTCGTCCGGGCCGTACGGAACACGCCGGGCATCCGGCAACTGCTCGCCGCCACCGTTGCCCAAGCCCAGTCCTACGCCCGCGGCCCCGGCGCCGGGCAGTACCCGTTGCACATCGCGGTCGGCTGCGCAGGAGGGAGGCACCGCGCCGCCGTCACGGCCTACCTGCTGGCCCGACGCCTTCGCCGCCGCGGTCACCAGGTCGATCTCCAGCATCGCGACATGCACCGGCCCGTCGTCGAACACGCGGCCTGACGGCCCCCCGTGCCGCCCCACCCCCGCCGCGGGCTGGGGCGATGCGGAGGCCCGGACAGCCCGGCGCCTACCCCACAAGGAGCGTTCGTGAATCTCTCGTACTCCACCGCGCGCACCCTCGGCGCGGACCTGCTCGACAGCATGAGCGTGGTCGGCGGCGTGGTCGTCGGCACCACGGTCGGGCGCATCGCACACGCCCGCACCACCGACCAGCACGGCTCGGCCAGCCGCATCGCCGCCGCCGTGGCCGCCAGCCTGACGGCCGCCGTCATCACCGACGGCGTACTGAACACCGCCACCGGCTCGTGGCGCAGCACCCTGAACACCGCCGCCCTTGAAGCTCACGCCACGTCCTACGACCAGGCACGGCCCCGTATCGCGGCGCAGGCCGCCACCGAAGCCGCGCGAAAAGCCAGGTCCCGCTGGTACTGGAACGACCCGCGCAACCCCGCCGGGCATGACGCCCTCTGGCACGGCTACGAGGACGGCACCGCCACCTACTACCTGGCCCCCGGCCAGTACCTGCGCTACCAGCCCAAGCACAGCGAACTCGGCACCACGCTGTCCCTGGACTGGACCGAGCAATACACCCTGGAGACCGCGGACGGCACCACCGTCCTGACCGGACCGGCCCACCTGCTGCAGCTGCTCGACTCCCGCCACACCATGCCCATCCCCGCCATCGAGCGCACCGAGGAACTCGTCCGCATCGTCGACCGGGCTCTCGCCGAACAGCCCGGGGACGACCTGACGTGCCCGAGTATCACCAGCGACGCCATCCGTCGCCGGGCGGCCGCTCAAGGCATCGTCGACGTCACGCACACCGAGGCCGTCGACGTCATCAACGAGCGCCTCCACCAGCGCAGGCTCCGTCTCGCGCCCGACCCCGACGGCCACGACGAGCTGCCCACGCCGCACGCGGAGGCGGCCCGGTCATGAACGCACCCGCCATCGAACCGATCTGGGACCCCGTCGAACGGCTCGGCGACGCGCTGCGCGCGGGGCTCGGGGAGGCCTGGGAACCGACCATGGGCTCCGGCGCCCCAACCGCGATCCTCACCAACGCCGCCGCGCGCCGGTCGGTCGGCGCCGACCCCGACCCCGAGACATGCCGCATCACCCTCCAGGCATGGATCGACGGCGGCGACGGCCGCACGCCGACCGCGATCTACACCGCGGACATCACCGACCACCGCGACCTCGCCCACTGGCTGTCCTGCGGCGACCTCACCGGGCCCGCCGTGGTGATGGCCCGGACCCTACGCCTGCTGCTCGCCCAACTACCCTCCCCCAGCGGCTCGCAGGACAGGGGCGACAAGTGAGAGCACCTGCCCAGGCAGAGCAGGGATGGGACGAGGCGGCCTTCAACTGCGGGCGGTGCGGTGCCAGGAACCGTCACCACCGAGGACAACTACCTGAAGACCGTCGGCGCCCACCGCGACGCCCACGCGGTATTCGACCGCCTCAACCAGATCGAACGTGACGGCCTCGCCTCGACCCTGCGCGTGGTCCTGGCCGATCCGGACCTCGGCCGGGAGTTCCTGGCCCTCATGGACAACAGCAACCAACTACCCGTCTGAACCCCAACACCCAGGAAGGAGCGGCTCCGTGAGCCTGACCGGCAAAGAAGAAGGCATCGAGCACGGCACTCTGCGCGGCTACCGGCAGCACACCCGCAGGAAGGTTGAGGTCACCGAAGCGTGCGGCTGCCTGCAGGCCAAGCGCGACGACGAAACGGCCAAGTCCGAGGCGCGGCAGGCCGACAACGCCCCCCGAGCTGACCAGCACCGCTGGAACGGCGGGAAGTTCGCCGGCACCTCCCGCCCGGAGGCGAACACCGCCGTACGGGCGCCCTGCACCACCGACGGCTGCGGCCGGCAGTCCGTCGGCTCCTTCCCCGAGCATCGTGGCTGGGTCCGCGTCCACGTGGCGGGATCGACCGAGCCCGCCCGCGACTACTGCTCAGGCGCCTGCGCGACGTACGGCATCGCGCTCGCCGAACTCCGCATGGACACCGCTGCCGCCTGAGCTGACGGCCGCCCGTGCCACCCCAACCCCGCCTGCGGGTCGGGGTAGTGCGGCCGGCCGGACAGACCCGACCGGCCCCCAAGGAATCCCCGAGAGGAGGACCACCCTCATGACCGTTGTTCAATTCGACCCCGCCTCCCGCAGCGACCGTCCTCACGAGGACACCGGCCCTGAGCCGATCGTCGCCCTGCACCAACGGGTAGAAGCCTTCGACCTGTCGCAGCGCGAGCAGCAACGCGACGAAGAGGACGCCTTCCAGGCCGTCTTGAACGCCGGCGCCGTCCTCACCGGCTCCATGCCGGACACCCTCGACACTGTGGTGGAGCCGATGTCCTGGACCGGGCACCCGCCCGTCCCGGACCGGCAGTTGATGGCCTCTGCCGTCACCTACCTTGGCTCCGCAGGCGGAGAGCGCGGCTGGTGGCTTCACTACACCCGCCGCGACGAAGGCTCCGGTGAGGACGATGGCCTGGCCCACGTCCTCACCCTCATCGCCCCCTGCTCCTGCGGCACCTACCTCAGCGTGGAGTTGGCCGACGAGGACCACCTGATCGTCCTGCTGGACGAACTCGACACCGCCCCCGGCGCCCCCGTCGACTGCGACTACCGGCTGCGGATCCGCGCCAGCAGCTACGCCGACCCCGCCCACAGCAGCGTCGAGCCGTCTCCCTAGGCCCCGCTCGCCGCCCCATCGCGCGCGGACCGATGTACACCCACCCCTACCTGGTGACCTTCCGCCTGCGGCGCTGGCCCTGCCCGCCGCGCACGAGGCACTGCCCGATGACTACCAGCCAGTGCTGGGTCGTGTCGTCGAGGTCGCCAACCTCATCGGCATCCATCCGGACCAGGGCCATGCACTCCCTGGTCCGAGCGTGGCAGTCACCGCTGGGAACTCAGCACCATGCGGCGCCTCCAGCCGGTCAGGGCCCGCGGAGTACAGGGCCTCTGAACTCCTCAACAGTCCCTGCTCGACAAGATCGCCGCCGACAACCCGGCCCACGCCATACGGCTCGCCGCATAGCCCTCGCCACCGCACCCACCAGGGCGGAAAACCGGAGGGCCAGCCCATTCCCTGGCCTGACGCTCCCGGCCGCCTCACACCACAGACAGGAAACCGCTCGTGAAGATCACCGTGGAACACGCCGCTTTCGCCGCCGCCGTCACCTACGTCTCACGCGCGCTCCCCGCCCGGCCGCCCGTCCCCGTCCTCGCCGGACTCCGCCTCGACGCGAACAACGGCCGACTACGCGTCAGCGGCTACGACTACGAGGTCTCCACCGACACCTCGGTCGCCGCAACCGTGACCAAGAAAGGTCGTGCACTGGTCAGCGGGCGGCTGCTGTCCGACATCGTCTCCAGGATCCACGGTGACGTACATCTCGAACTCAAGGGCCCCCGCCTGGTACTCCGCGCCGGAGCCGCTCGGTTCACCCTGCACACGCTGCCCTTCAGCGAGTACCCCGCCTTCCCGGAACCCGGCAGCCCCGCCGGCACACTGCCCGGCCCGGCCTTCGCCGAGGCCGTCGCCCAAGTCGTGTGCGCGGTCAGCAAGGACGACACCCTTCCCTTCCTCACCGGCATTCAGCTGCACCACGACCAGAAGGCCGGCACCCTGACCCTGGCCGCCACCGACCGCTACCGATTCGCGGTGCGCACCATCCCCTGGAAGAACTGCGACCTCACGGCCGACCACACCGCACTCGCCCCCGGCAAGGCCCTCCTGGACGCCGTGAAGACCGCCGCCGCCGACACCACCGTCGACCTCACCCTCGCCGGAGTCGCCGGGGCCGACAGCCTGTTCGCGGTACGCGGCGAGCACAGCACCACCACACTGCGCGCCCTCGACGGCGCCCTGCCCACATTCAAGAACCTGTTCCCCACCAAGTTCCATCACACCGCGACCGTGAACACCGCCGCACTCAAGGCCGCCGTTCAGCGCGTCGCCCTAGTCGCGAGCAAGGACTCCCCGGTGAGGCTCACCTTCACCCACGACAACACCCTCCGTCTGGAGGCCGGCACCAGCGACGAATCCCAGGCCATCGACACCGTGGAGAGTCCCCTCGAAGGCGATGAACTCACCGTCGCCTTCAACGCCGTCTACCTCCTCGACGGCCTCAACGCCCTCACCGCCGACACGGTCGACTTCCACTTCGTCACCCCCACCAAGCCCGCCCTCCTACGCGGCCACGACACCGACGACCAGGCGCTGCAGTACCTCCTCATGCCGGTCCGCCTCAACGGCTGACCCGTCACGGAGACCGACCCGCGGACACCTTCCGCACCACACGATTCCTGAAGACGCCCCTCCGTCTTCACGCCGTCAAGACTCCTATCGACACCGGCAGCGAAGCCCCCGTGAGGAATCGCCCCCACATCCTGCGTAGCTATCCCCCCGCTCCACGGCGCTCCGGCGCCACCCCAGCCCGGGCCCGAGTGCTTCACAGCACACAGGCCCGGGCTTCCGCGTATCCGCCTGAACCCCGAGGGGAACCCTGATGTCGCTGGCCGCACCCCTCGCACCCCTGCACACCGAACGTGCCGATCCCGACGACCACCAGCAGATCATGCGGCTGGCCATCAACCGGGTCGCACGCGCACGCGGTCTCGCCGCTCCCTGGACCGTGGACCTGCCCCCGCAGACCAACGCCCGGGTCACCAAGCTCCTCGACCGCCAGGCCGACCTGGCCGGCTGGGACGAGAACCAACTGGGCGGACTACGCGAACAACTCCTGGACCCTGACCAGCGCAGCGCATCCGGCGCCTGGTACACCCCACCGCCCCTCGCCCACTCCCTCGCCGGCGGCGCCCTCCACACCCTGCTCGAACACGACCCGGACCACCGGCCGGAGCGGATCTGGGACACGATCGCCTTCGACCCGGCCTGCGGCAGCGGAGTCTTCCTCGCCTACACGGCGCGCCACCTCACGGCCTACTACACCGAGCTGCTGCGCTACCACGGCGCTCCCCGGCCCGACCAGGACAAACTCACCGCCGCGATCGCCCAGTCCTGCGTTTTCGGCATCGACACCGACCCCGTCGCGGTCGATCTCGCCAAATCCGCCTGCTGGTTCGCCGCCAACGGCGCGGCGCCCATCGACTTCCTCGACGACAACATCGTCCACGGGAACGCGTTGAACGCCGACCTTCCGCCGGCCGTCACGGACCGCATCACCCACGACGTCCCCCTCGCGATCGTCGGCAACCCGCCGTACAAGGACAAGGCCCGAGGCGCCGCGCCCTGGATCGAGAAGCGGCGCAGCAAGAAGCCCACCCCGGAAGACCTCGCGCGCCCCAGCCTCGACGAATTCCGGACCCCCGGCCAGGGCCGCATCGAGCACCACCTGTCCAACCTCTACGTGTACTTCTGGCGCTGGGCCCTGTGGCGCGCGTTCGAAACCCGCCAGCACGCAGCCACGATCGCCTTCGTGTCCCCGTCGGCCTGGCTGATCAGCCCCACCTTCAACGAGATGCGCAGCCGCATGCGGGCCACCGCCGACCACGGCTGGGTCATCGACCTCACCCCGGAAGGCAAACGGCCCCCACTGGACACACGGATCTTCCCGGGCGTCGGCCTCCCCCTCTGCGCCGTGGTCCTACGCCGGCTCGGAGGACCTCGCCCCGACGAGATCGCCGACATCAAGTGGCAGAAGGTCACCGGCAGCCGCGACGAGAAACTCGACGCCGTCGACCGCGTCCTCTACGAAGCCCTCGTCTTCTGACCACCCCGGCCCGACGGGCCCGTCCCAGAAACGCGAGACGCAATGTCCCCAGATCGCAGCAAGGCGGCCAAGCCCGCCCGTATCCGCCGCATGCGCACCAAGGGCTGGCGAGCCGGAGAAGCGAAGATCGTCGACCGCAGCAGCCGCTACGGCAACCCCTGGCGCATCAAAGGCAGTGTCCTCATCAACCCTGACGACACCACCCAGAACCTGCCGACTCCCGAAGCGGCCCGGGAGGAAACCAGCAACCGCTACCGGACCTGGCTGGACGGCCACGGCCCCGACACCTACACCGTCGGCCGTAAGACCTTCGACCGGCGCCGCGTCCTCACCGGCCTGCCCCGTCTGAAGGGACGTGACCTGGCCTGCACTTGCTCGCTGCCCCGTGCAGGCGAGCCCGACCACTGCCACGCGGGCGTCCTCCTGGACCTTGCCGCCCAGCCCGAGAGGAGCACCACGTGACTGGCCGCATAACGGTCCCCTCGCCCTGCGGCTACCCTGCCGCGACCCTGCACCTGACCATCGACACCGCCGAACACCGCCGCCGCCAGGAGATCGGGCTCGGGCACATCAGGGACTCCCACTGCGCCCTGCTCGACACACTGATGTCCCTCCCCGCCGGCATTCCCGTCCCGCTCGACGTCCTGAGCCGACGTCAGCAGCAGGCCGTGAGCCGAGCCCCCGCCGGCGTCCTCGACCTGGCCCTCGGCATCGTCACGCGGCACGCCGTCCGACCCTGCCGCGTCGACCTCGCCACTGTCCATGCCACCTGCACCCGCGACAGCATCGCCCGGGCCAGCAACTACGCCCCCATCTGCACCCGCGCCGTCGTCACACCCACACCACCCCGCCGCAACTACCTGCTCTCCGAAGCGGACTTCTGGGGAATCGGCGTCTTCCTCGACCACGGCCACGGCGACCTCGAGACACTCGTCCCGCCTGAACCATGGCGGCCGAAGCGGCACACGCCAGCCGCATGGCGGTTCGCGGAGACCGCATACGCCTCCTACCTCACTCACGCCTCCACCTCCGCAACCACGATCCCCAGCCACGCAGGAGAAGCACCCCGTGGGTGACAGCACCGGCATCGAATGGACAGACCGCACCTTCAACCCCTGGTGGGGATGCTCACGGGTCTCAACCGGGTGCAAGAACTGCTACGCAGACGACAACGCCCGCCGCTGGGGCCACGACCTGTTCCACCGGGACGGCGACCGCCGCATGATGTCCGAGCAGTACTGGCGGAAACCCCGGACCTGGAACCGCGAGGCAGAGCGCACGGGCGTACCCCTCCGGGTGTTCACGGCCTCCATGGCCGACGTCTTCGAGGACCACCCTCTCGTCACCGCGGCCCGCGAACGGCTCTGGCACCTCATCGAGGAGACCCCGTGGCTGCGGTGGCAACTGCTGACCAAGAGGCCGGAGAACATCGCCACCATGGCGCCGTGGGGAGAGACGTGGCCCGACCACGTGTGGATCGGCACCACCGCCGAAGACCAGCGCTGCGCCGACGAACGGATCCCCCATCTTCTCCGGATCAAGGCCCTCAGGTTCCTGTCCTGCGAGCCACTCGTAGAACAGATCAACCTGGAGCCATACCTCGGCAGCAGGCGGCCCGACACAGATTCTCGCGACGCGCGCATCAGCTGGGTCATCACCGGCGGCGAGTCAGGAGCGAAAGCCCGGCCGATGAACCCGGACTGGGCCCGCAACCTTCGCGATCAGTGCCGCCAGGCGGACACGGACTTCTTCTTCAAACAGTGGGGAACATGGGGTCCCTCGGGCCGTATCGCCATCGGCGGCAATAGGCCCGGCATCATGCTGGTCGGCGATCCAGTCGACAACCTCGGACACCGCACAGAGATGATCCGCCGCGGGAAGAAACAGGCCGGCCGACTCCTGGACGGCCACCTCCACGACGCCGTGCCGTCCCTCAGCCCTGCCGCACGATAGCGCCCCGGGTCTGACTGCCCGCGCCAGACCAACGCCCGGCTCCAGACCCCGTCTTGCGCGCTGCCGTGACGCAGGTCGGGACAACTCCCCCGCCCTCTCTACGGCGGAACGACCGCGAGCCATCTCTCGGGAGCCGCGGGGGACAGACCGTTCACCCATACATGGACCGCCGCCCAGGGGCGCCGCGGCCGCCGACGACCTTCACGAAGGAAGCAGCAATGTCCGCGAGCACGGACTACATCGAACCTGCCCACCGCCCCGCCACCTGGGCGGCCATGGCCCGCGACTACGCCGCACGCGGCTGGCTCCGCCACGAGATCGCCTCCGCCCTGTGTGTCGACGAGCCGACCGTCGACCGGCTCCTCGCCGCCGGAGATGCCTCGCCCGATACTGCTGCCGCTGAAGACACCAGCGAGCGCGCGTCCGAGACCGAACCCACCACGCCGGATGTGCATTCCGTCTGGGAGGACCTCGGTTCGTGACCGCGCCAGCTACCCGCACTTGGCGTCCGGACGGGCCAGGCTCGTTCCAAGCGCCCCAGGGCGTGCACGCCGTACGGGACCAGCACGGCCGCCTCTGGACTCGCGGCCCCACTCGGTGGACATGCACCGGCTCGCACTGGATCCGATGGCGTGTCCTCGTCGCCGAGCACGGACCGGTCACGGAAGCGTGCGCCCTCCCCGCCCACCAAGACACGCCCGGCAAGGGGCAAGCGGCAGCCACAACCGCCCAGATCCCCGCTGACCATCCGCCTGGATGCGATCTGTAGCCGGGCCGCGAGCACGGCTCACCACCGTCGGCTCGGGCTGATCCGAGCCCACACCTCTACACCGGAAGTACAGCAGTCCGCCCCGCGAGCCCGGGGCGGGCCGTCAACCCTGCCCAACTCCCCTGCCGAAGGAACCCATGACGACCAACCCCCAGGAACCTCATACCGCGGCAGCCGCCGCAGCGACCGCCCTGATCGCCGCGCACCCCTCCCTCGCTGCGGAATCGGTGGACGTCACTGACGTGACAGGGCTCGGACCAGCCGCCCTGATCCAAGTCGACGACAGAGAGACCCTGCGCGCCTGGGCACAGGCTCTGAACACGACCGGCCACACGACGGGCGCAAGCGCCTACGGCACCACGGAGCCCAGCCACGACGGCATGCCGGACTGGCTGTGGTGGCGCATGACGTACATCGACACGACCGTCGACCAGACACCCATCCGACTGTGGACTATGGAGACGTCCAACCAGCCGCGCGCCCTGGCCGCCCTCCTCGCCGCCACGGCACACGCGGCCAACGGAACTACGCGGCGGACCGCGGAACCCTGCCTGTGACCGCTCGGCGATCCTGCACATCGCGGACACCGACCCCTCGACCACGAAACAGACCGCTGATGACGCGACGCATACGCACCTCACCCCGTCCGATACGACGCTCCGCAGTCCTGTCCGCGTGCGGCCGGTACCGCAACCTGCTCGCACGCGAATGGGCAGACACCGGCAAGACAGCCTGCTTCCTCCTCTTGAACCCCTCCACCGCCGACGCCACCACCGACGACAACACCAGCAAACGCTGCATCTCGTACGCCCAGGCCTGGGGCTGCGGAAGCCTCCTCATCGTCAACCTGTACGCGTGGCGGGCCACCCAACCCCGCGACCTCGAAGCCGCGGACGACCCGGTCGGCCCGGACAACGACGCCTACATCCAAACAGCCGCTGCGGTTGCCGAGCACACCAGCGGCCCGCTCGTTGCCGGTTGGGGGACTCACGCTCTCCCCGATCGTGTCGCGGACGTGCTCGCTCTTCCCGGTATGCACCGGCTGAGCACGCTCGCCACCACCAAAGCCGGCCACCCCCACCACCCCCTGCGCCTCCATGACGGACTCACTCCGCAACCCTGGGAAGCCCGGCCCGAGCACCGCCTGGACTCCCAGGACGATCGCTACGCGGTCGTCCTCGCACGACCTGATCTGCCCGACATCCGTCTCGGCCCCTACGACTACCTCCACCAGGCGATGTCCTTCTCCACCAGCCTCCGCCTGCAGAGGCACAACACCCAGCATGTCGCCGGCACGACCGTGGGCGTGCACCCCTTCCTTCCCGGGCTCGACCACGCCGACCCGCAGGTACCGAAAGACCCCTACGAACTGGCCACGTTGATGCACTACGAGCCGGGTGGGGACGGCACCGGCCGAGACTTCCCCGACCTATGGTCGCGCCTGTATGCGCAAGAGGGGTATGAGGGAGCTGTCCGTATCTGGAAGAGAGCGTGTGCCGCGTACGACGGGTTCCTCGGCTCCGCAAAGTCCGGATGACGCACCCGGCTCCAGCGACCGACTGCCCACACTGACGTGAGGCCCCGCTTCCCCGGAACTGTCCGGGGAAGCGGGGCCTTTTCTGTTTCCCGAGCCCGGCCGGAGCCGGACCGCACCGGCGTCTCCCAGAACGTCAGTCGCCCGGCGAGTAAGGGAGTTGGCCAGATTCGCGCTACCGCGGGAATGGACCGGGCTCGGAGACTCTGGCGAGCGCGGCGATCATCCGCTCCAGACCCCAGCTGGCATCGACCAACTTGGGTAGCCTCCCCCTCTTCTTCAACTCCCCCAGGTGATCCTCGAACTCGTCGTGCTCCTTCTCCGGCGCGAAGACCACGACCAGGTCCTCGAAGTCGAAGTCGAAGTCGCTGACGTGGCGCCACTCCCGCTCCCACCAGAACTCCTTGCGGGTCTCTCGCGGCTTGCCCATTGTTTCGATGAAAGGGGTCAAACGCAGGATGTCTGCCTTCGCTGCCGCCTCCACTCCTCCCTCGGACGAATCGCCGGCGATTCTCAGGACCTCATCGACCATGTTGTCGATCGGGTTGGTCAGAAAGTCGTGACCGGGCGTCATGTCGAGGTACCACACAGGGTTGGCGCCCCTACGCCGCACGAAGGTGCGGGTGAAGGCCAGGCCGTAGCCGTTGAACTTCATGGTGCGGTTGGGGATCTGCTCGCACATCATCCACGCATGTTCGAGCGGCGTCTCGGTGAAGCAGACGGTCCGCTGAGTGTCTGCTACGGCCTCGTGCTTCGCGGCAAGGTCGCGTGCCATACCGAAGACGTTGCGGGCCTCGATCGAGCGATCTCTCAAGATCGCCTTTAGGTTGTCGCTGGCGGTGTCGCCCGCGGTGGCACGAGTGAAGTGGACCACGAAGGCGGACAAGTCGGTGCGCCGATGGAGCAGGGCCTCGATCGATGGCATGGATGTCTCTCCTGGAAGATGCCGTGACGGGGTGACCAGTGACAACGCAGCGAGTCTGGCCAACTCTCCGGCGACTGGCCAGGTTTGGCGCCTGGCCACATCGACTGCGGGAACGTCGCTGACTGTTGGATTCACAGACTGTGAATCAACCGGGGAAGGCAGACTGCTTCCATGGCACGTCCCTCCCGGAAACCGACTCCACCTACAAAGCCGCTGCTCAAAGCACCCATGCGGATCGGGAGTTTCAATGCTGCCGCCACCATCAGCGAGTTGCGCCGCCTCCATGCGGCAGCCGAGGACCCGGACCTCGACCAGATGGCGGCCGACGACGAGGTGTACCAAGCTCTTCTCTACCTCGAAGCGCACGCTGGCGCCCTGAAGACCGAAAGCGCACAACGGGAAGCCGCGGTCTACCGCGTGAAGCTCTGGGAGTACGTACGAGAGCAGACCGACGTCCACCAGGCGAAGGCCATCGCCCATGCGCGCGCCGCAGGTGTGGAGTGGGCGGACCTGGCTCCGGCGATGGCCGTCAACGCCCCGAGCGCGGCGTACAACAAGGCCGTACGCATGCGGGCTGCACTCCTCGTTGACCCTGACACCGGCGGACGGGCCCTGCGCCGCACACCCGAAGCAGTCCTGGAGGCCGAGCGTGCGGCATCTGCACGAGTTGCCGCCGAGCACCGCGCCCAGGCTGAGGCAGAACGTCGGCACCGAGTCCTCGCGCCCGTCGCCCAGCGCCTCCTCGATCACCGTTCCGGCCTCGACAACGAGGAGAACGTCACCTACTGGCTGGACCAGATCGATGCCGTACTCCCCTGCCAGACCCCCACCCAGTTCGTCAGTCTCGAAACCTACGTCCAGGCGACGGTCCGTGCGCTGCGGCAGGTCGAGCGAACAACGGCGCGGCCAGCAGCGACCACCGTCGACGCTCAACTCGCCTATGCGGCAGCGGTCGAACTCCTCCCCCAGTGAGACAGGCGACAGTCTCACCAGAGTCCCGCCCGATCCTGGACGCACTCCGGGGAGGCGGTCGCCGTCCAGCCCGGCGTACGCACTCCTGCCCCTGCGTCGTGCCGGCTGGAGCTGAAGCGGTCCTGCGGTGAACCGGCCGGCGGACGGACACACCGAAGGGCCACGAGAGAGCTCTGAGGGGACCTCCCGACCTAGCACACAGCGACGCGAGAGTCACAGAACGGACACGGCGGGCACCCCTGGCCGCTGCGCCGGTCATCATCGGTGACGTGATGACAGCGTGGTGGCGCAATTGGAGATTGCTCGTCGTTGCTGTCGGTGCCCTCCTTGGCCCCGCCTGTTTGGTCTATGGGAGTTGGCGCCTCGCGCAGGGCCAGTTCGACGTGATCGACGGCTTGCTCGTGGCCGGGGCGTTAGTCGGCTCCGGTTCCGCAGTCCGGACCCTTCTCGTCGTCACTGGAGTCTGGGCACCGAGCCTTCAGATGCGGAGACTTGAACTCCCGAGCGAGGTACGGATTGCTTTGCCCGGTGGTTCGGACTCGGATCAAGAAGCAATCGAGCTGCTCCTGGAGGAGAGCCGCTTCGACGGATCTGTTTCAACGGATGGCGGAGATACCTATGTCAACATCTTCGTCGCGCTGCCCGGCGAAACGGAATCGGTCGGACGGCTGGGCCTGTCCACGGACTACGAACTCCTCCTGAGCATCGGCCGCCGTCACACTGCCAGCATCGTGCAGGCCGCTGAGGCACGCTGGCCGGCCGAACTGCTCCCCGACGAGGGCTTCTGGCTGCGCGCAGCGCTCCTCATCGAGGGCCAGCAAGTCTCAGCAACGGCGCCGTTCTACCTGCCTTCGCGAGGCGAGAGTTTTACGTGTGACTGCGAGCCCGGTCTGCCGCACAAGGAGACGTGTTCGCCACGGCCGTGGGTACGTTTCCCATTCCGCACCCCTGATCTCTCCGGTCGCATCCGCGGCGAGCTGGTCGTCTACTACGAAGCGGCTGCGGTAGTGGTCGTGCAAGTCGTGCTTCCGGTCGACCGGCCCGGTCATCCGCGCGCGTCGGTCGTCAGGAAGCTGACCAGTTCATTCACGGATCTCGGCAAGCTGGCCGAGCGCACCGCGTCTGTGGTGATGCTGCCGCGGACGCAGCGGGTGGTCGTCAACGGTGTCGGCTTCCTCGACAGCCCGTTCGTGATCGGAGCTGGTGCAGCAGATACCTCGGCGCTCAATGGCCGCACCGCGTTGTTTGAAAGCCATTTCGAGGTGGTCAGGCGGTGGCCGCTGAGAGGCACGCGCCTCCGGTCCTGCTATGACCAGACATTCGCCAAGAGCCACGCTGAGTACGAACGCGATCTGCGGCGCCTGGCCCGGGAGGGAACCGAACTCTATGTACGGTTGTTCAGCCCGCCACGAACCGGCGACACTGCTTTCACTCTGCCGGCGCTACTCCGTCACGAGGCCCGCATCCGCGACAGGCCCCCGACGCTGCAGATCATGGACAAGTCCGATGAGATCGCCATGCTCTGGTCGGCCGTCTACGACCTTCCGATCGGCGGAGATCCCACCCGCTACCAACCGTGCCCGTCAGTGCGGAAGTTCGGACCGGAAGGCGATCACACCGGTCCGATACCACCGGTGTGTCCCTACGAAGACGCCCACCCCGACGACGTCCTCTGCCCCTACGGGTTCTGGGGACTCTCCTGCCTGCTGGAACAGCCGCCGATGGTCCAAGGAGACCTCGGCACGGTCGTCTACGACGGCACCGACAGCGTCGCCGTTCTCGCTGCGGTCGGAGGAACCCTCGACCAGGACCTCACCAACACACACGTGGGAAGACTCCGTGAAGGGCCACCCGCCTGCATGCTCCACCAGCCGGCGATCGCCACGGAAGAGGAATTGGTTTCCGCACTGACGCCGGAGGCCATGGACGTCGTCTACTTCTACTGCCACTGCGGATACGACCGCCGCAGCCCGCTGGCCGCCGCCGACCGCTACCTCGACTTCGGCGGCTACACCGTCAAACCCGTGGACATCACTCGGTGGGCACGCAGCTCTGCAACGGACGCACTGCGCTGGCGACGCCGCCGTCCATTGGTCGTGCTCAACGGATGCCACACCGCCGAGACGACCAGCGGGACCCTCAACAGCTTCGTCCCCGTCTTTACCGGCTGGGCCGGTGCCTCGGGCGTCCTGGGCACCGAAGTCGCTATCGAGCAGGGATTGGCCGGCTGGGCCATGGAGGAACTCTTCGCCCGTCTCCTAAACGGCGAAACCGTCACCGCCGCACTCCACAGTGTCCGCTGGACCATGCTCCGGCGCGGAAACGTCATGGGCCTGGCCTACACCGCCTACTGCCTCGCCAACCTGGTCCTGCGACCACCACCAACCACCCAGGAGTGAACGTGGCCTCGCACGTTGTCATGTCCGTCGGCGCCTGCTGTTTCGGCGTCGCGATCGGATACATCACTTATCGCACTCTGATCCGCACGGAGAAGGCGGCTGTCTCGGATCTCACGGCGGTCGTCGGCGCCGTGGGCGGTGCTGCGGTGACTGGACTCTTCGACCCTCAGCAGGGTGACACGTTCGGCTGGTACGCAATCGGACTGCTCACCGGGCTGGCCGCATTTTTCGGGCTCTTCCTGGCGCTGAACGGCAAGGCCAAGACTGCCACCGTCATGGGCGGCAGGGACCTCGGCAGCGGTGGCTCGGCACCCGGATCGGGGCGCGACCCAGCTGCGCCCGCAGGCCCGCAGCGTTGAACTGGAGAGCCAGTGCCGCCCACGGCCTTTGATCGCTGTGCAGTAAGGCATCCCGGGGCCCGGCGTCTTACCGAACGTCGTAAGCTCGATGGCACCTGAATCTGCGCACTCGGCGGCCATCGGATCGGCTGACACTGAGCGGGCACACCGAGGCAGGGCTGCCGCCTGACGGTCTCGCCGCAGGGAGGGATCACCGGATCCAGTATTCCGACGGAATATCAGCCCGCCACCAACGAGCGCCGTCTGACGCTGGATCACCGAGGACGCACCGGCGTGATAGCCGCGAAAGTGGATGAAACGATGTCCGTGAAGGCTCGGATATTCCGACGGAATACCGCCCCGTTGGCGAAGGGCAGACACCAAGACCGCTAGGGTCACCTCCAGTTAGTACCCTTTCGTCTCAGGAGCACCCCACATGGCCGCTGGAGCCTCCGGGCCCACGATGACCTTCGGCAAGAGGAAGAAAACCCGAAGTATCTGGGATGACCCCGATGCCAATGAGGTCATCGACATCCCCCTCGGGCAACTACACCCCAATCCTTTCAACCCCCGCCTCGTCTACCGCGACGAGGACATCGACGACCTCGCTGAGTCGATCAGGGCAGAAGACGGCGTCTTGCAGGACCTGTCGGTTGCTGAAGTAGAGGGATTCCTCGACTACTGGCGCGGCCGCCTCGCCGAGACACAGCCGGAGAAGCTGGAAGAGCTGGAAGACAAGCTCGGATCGGTTCCCGCAGGCGACTACGTCACCCTGATCGGGCACAACAGGAAACTCGCCCTGATCCGTGTCGGCAAGGACACCGCACCCTGCAAGGTCACCAACTCCAAGATTCCCAGGGCGCGGCTCCTCGGTCTGCCGGAGAACATGCGGCGGATCCCACTCAACCCGATCGAAGAGGCCCTGGGCTTCCAAGGCGCACTCGACGACGGGCTGACCCAGGCAGAGGTTGCCGCCCAGACCGCATGCAGGCAGCCGCATATCTCGCGTCGGGTCAAGCTCCTGAAACTCCCCACCGAGGTACAGCAGGCCGTCATGGACGGCCTCGCCGTCGGTGAAGCGGAGGTCCTGCTCGACAGGCTCACCACTCCGGACCAGCAAGTGCAGGCCTGGCGAGTGATGAAGGAAGAGGGCTTGAAGGCCGCCTTCGCTGCGGCCAGGGTTCTCGCACCCCCGGCCCCCACACCCTCTGAGGCCAAGCCGAAGGCGAAGCCGGCTCCCCCGGTCCCACAGCAGCAGACGCACTCCCCGGACGAGACAGCACCCGTGGCAGCCTCGGTATCGGATGCCGGTCCGACCGAGGCCACCCCTGCCGGTCCTGAAGAATCCGCCGTTGATCAGGAGACTGAGCGGACCGAGCCGGAGGTGCAGACCGAACCAGAGCCCGATCCGCGGGCCGAAGCCGCACAGCTGCGGGAGCAAGCGTGCCGCACGGTCGTGGCGTTGGGTGTCCCGGCTAATCCCCGGGAGACTCTGCGTCTTCTGGCCCCCGCCCTTCTCGTTGCCCCGAGTAAGACCGCGCGCGAGATGGCTCACGAGTGGTTGCGGTCAACGGCCAAGCCCGTCGGACCGGACGTGGAGAGGCCGGATAGGTACTTCACCGAGGTGTCCGCATCCGGCGACGTGAAGCTAACGGCTCACGTGGCCCTGGCCGTAGCTCTCGCGACGGCCGAGCAGCGAGCCGCCGACGACAAACGGTCCTGGGACGCACAGGACCGCGACTACGTCGCGCACCTCAAGTCCGCCGTCAACTATCAGCCCAGCGACTGGGAACTGGACCGCCTCGGCGGCATCTGAGGCACGCCCGTATTCCGTCGGAATATCGTCACCACAGCGCCAGCGGTATTCCGACGGAATATGAGGCGCCCCAGCACGACCCCTCAGGAGAATCGTTGCCAACCTCGAAGACCTCGATCGCGCCCGAAGACGGCGAGTGCCGTATCTTCGCCTGCACTGTCATCGCCGGTGGCGCCGGCAAGACCCAAGACGTCGTCAACCTCGCCGTCGAAGCGGCCGGACGAGGGCACTCCGTAGCCGTTGCCGACTTCGACCCGCAGCGCACCGCATCCCACATCCTCGGCTACCAAGACCCCCCCGAGGGCCAGCCGACCATCTTCGATGTTCTGCAGGGAAATCACCGTCTTGAGGAAGCCGTCGTACCGGCCCGCTATCGCATCGGGGAAGGCGAAGAGGACAGCGCGTTCCGCCGCATCCCCAACCTCGACCTGATCCTCGGCACGCCGGAGATGGCGGATGCGGAAGTCAACCTCGGTCTCGACCCGGCCGGTGTGCTGTGGCTGCAGAACGTCCTGGACGAGCAGATGCCCAAAGGACGCTGGAACATCATGTTCTTCGACTGTGGTCCGACACTTGGGATCCTTCTGCTGTCGATCGCCATGGTCGGTCCTGAGGTCATCGGATGCGTCGCGGACGAGTTCAAGTACATCATCGGCCTGCAAGACCTCGAAGAGACCCTGGCCAAGGGAGCTCGTAAGTTCCGCCGCTTCGGCTTCAAGACCGAGGTCCAGCACATCCTTGCCACGAACATCCCCATGGACGCCGAAGGCAAGATTCGGCGCAGCGGCGGAGCCGTCGCGGACGACGCCATCAAAGCCATCCGGGGCAACCCGGACTGGGATGGCAAGCTGTTGCCCATCATCCGGCGCAAGCAGCGCTTCAAGGACACCATCGTGACCCAGCGCCCACTGCGATTCCTCGATCCCCGCAACGAGGCACTTCAGGACATCGCCGCCGTCGCAGATAACCTCGGCATCCAACGCCTCAACTCCACACGGAAGCGATGAAGAGTATTCCGACGGAATACTGCGCAGCGGCGCCTGACCCGAGTGCGGGGTGGGCGCCGCGTCGCTGTCTCGACTCCTCGTAGGGACACCGTCTGCATCCCAGCGATTCTCAAGCGCCGGAGCGGGACCCGCTACGGACCTTCGTTGCGGCGAACGGACTGATCGGGGCCAGAGGGAGGATGAGCCTGTCCTGTACCAATGTGCGGAGCTGAGGCCGCTTGGGGGAGTGCGCGTCCCAACTCAAGTTTCAGCCCTCAGCGTCGGCCTCACGCCTCGCCAACCACGGAACACCGTTCTGAGACGTAAGTTCCAAGAAGGATCAACGGGTCAGGCACGCTCGGTTGCGCACTGGAACGATGGGCAGCCCGTCTGCACATCAAACACGCCTAGGCGGTCGTCACGGCGGCCGACGTCGAGAGCACCTGTGCAGGCGATCACTTTTCGCTGACGATCTGCAGTTGGCGACATCTGAACCGCAGCAACCCCAGCTGCATCGTGGGAGTGTGAGAGTTGCTCAGTTGTGAGGCTCGAACTAGGGGAGTGGGACGTGAACAGGGGGAGCGGCGAGGTACCGCAGCCAACCCGGGAAAGCCGGATCCAGTTGACGCGGGTACACCGGATCCTCATTGGCGTGGTCGTCGCTGGCGCCGTCATCATCGCCGGGATCGGCTTCGCCGGGTCCTACGTCGCCGTGCGGGAACTCGCTCTCCAAAAGGGCTTCGGGAACTTCGCGTACGTCTTCCCGATCGGCATCGACGCTGGCATCTGCGTCCTCCTCGCCCTGGACCTGCTGCTCACCTGGATCCGCATCCCCTTCCCGCTCCTGCGCCAGACCGCGTGGCTCCTGACTGCCGGGACAGTGGCCTTCAACGGCGCTAGTGCGTGGCCCGATCCGCTCGGCGTCGGCATGCACGCTGTCATCCCCGTGCTGTTCATCGTCGCCGTCGAAGCCGCCCGCCACGCGATCGGCCGGATCGCGGACATCACCGCGGACAAGCACATGGAGGGCGTCCGCCTCACCCGCTGGCTCCTCTCGCCCGTACCGACATTCCTGCTGTGGCGAAGGATGAAGCTGTGGGAGCTGCGCTCCTACGAGCAGGTCATCAAGCTCGAACAGGAGCGACTCGTCTACCAGACCAGCCTCCGCTCCCGGTTCGGGAAGGCCTGGCGCCGCAAGGCGCCCGTCGAGGCACTGATGCCGTTGCGCTTGGCCCGCTACGGCATTCCCCTCGCCGAGACCGCGCCCGCCGGTCTCGCAGCCGCCGGCATCGCTGAACTTCCGATCCTCTTCACCGTTGAACGGGTCTCCGCCCCCGCTCAGCCCGAAGACTCCGCAGTCGAGGAGATGCCGGACCAAGAGCCGGAGGCAGAGGAACTGGGGAGCGCGGATCAGGTGCAAGCTCGCGTCCCGGCGCCCCGGCAGGCCGGTGAGCCAGTGGGATCCGTCGGGGAGGACGCTGAGCCGTTCGCTGAGGCCTACCAGGCATTCATCACGCAGTTCCAGGTCGAGCCGACTTCCGCGCAGTGGGCCCTCTGGCTCCGCGACGCTTACGGCATCACCACCGGGGTCGGAGGCCCGCTCTCGGAAGAGCAGGTGCAGCCTCTGCTTCTGGTCCTCCAAGAGCGCTACGGGGTGCGAGCTGAGGAGCCCGTCGCGGCCGATGAGCTGCAGGCGACCGGCCAACCGGCGGACCAGTGGTACGACTACTTCTACAGCGCCTGGAGCGCTTATGCGGAGGAGTACGGCACCTACCCGGATGCTGCTGCTCTCGCGGCGTATCTCTATGAGCGGGACGCGATCACGGGAGACGGCGGTCGGCCCATCACGGGCGACGACCTGGCGGCTTTCGTCGTGAGCTTCCAGGAGCGTGAGGCCGCCGCCGAGCCGTCTGTCGGGGAAGCCGGCAATCCCGGCGAGCCGGTCGCTGAAGCGCCCCTCGCCCGGGAGGAGGCCCCTGAGGAGGCGTTCGCCGGTGCGGGAACTCAGGCCGCCAAGGAAGGGCGTAGCCCTGGGGTGAGCGCCTCGATCGACGATCACTCGACGACGGGACTGGAGAGTTCAGCGGGGGAGCGCGCTGTCCTCACTACGGTTGACCGCTACTACCTGGCGTGGAGTCAGTTCCAGACCGAGCACGGTGACGAACCGACTGACGAGCAACTGTCCGTCCATCTCGCAGCGCAGGGCATGCATGGGCGTGGTGGGAAACCGGTCAGCCCGGCCACCTTGCGCCGCTATCTTCTGCCGTTCCGCGTCTACAACGTCTGGGCCGAGCACCGGATGCGCAACGACAATCCGGACGCCGGCGCCGTTGCGCAGGAGTGCGCAGTCCGCGGAATCACCGGCCAGTACAACAAGCCCGTCACCGCCGAATACGTCACCGCGTCGGTCGACGATTTCGACCGACGCGGGCAGGCCCTCGCCCGGCATCACGTCGAAGCGCAGCAGTAGCCAGCAGGTGCGCACCGCTTGCGCATGAGGCATCCGGTCAACCCCGCCAACCTGCGCAATCAGCAGAAACGCCAGGTCAGGCATGCATTGCGCAGACAGGTAGATCATTGCGCAGACCCTGCGCCGCAGATGCCGGGACGCTCCTCACTCCCGTTCCTGACCCGAAGAGGAAGATCCATGCGAGCACTGCGCATCGACCCGGACGCCACCGTCACGGACATCAACCTCCCGGAATCCGATGCGCAATCGGCGATCCGGGACCATGTGGGATCACCCGATGCAGTCGACCAGGGCGTGTACCACCGGAGGGCCGTTCTGCACCTTCACGGCAGCGGCCGGGTGATCGGGCTCGACGCGAACCTCGCCGCGTGGGCCCTGGCGAGCGCCTGGCGTGGGACGCCTCTATACCCGCTCCACGGGACCGTCGTCGTCACCGGCCGCGGACAGGACGGGGGAGTGAACCCGCTGGACGACGAACTGGCCCAGCACGGGCACACAGTTGCGCAGACGGTGCGGGACACGCTCGCGACCTGGCGGATCCGGCCGCCCGCATCGAACCACGCCGCCGTGGATGAGCTCCTCGCGTACGCGACACGGGATATCACCCCCCCCCGCACGTAGCGTCGCGCTCCGCGGCCGCACCCCGGGAGGACATCCCGACCACGCGCGCCCGCGCAATGGCTACAGGGCCTTGCGTTGCAAGGTCCGCGGAATCGTGGGCAGAGGCTCCTGCCGAAACGGTGGAATCGGCGTGCAGTTGGCAGTGGCGGCGGCGGTTCTTTACTGACGATCAGTGGATCCCGCTGGGCCGGCTTGCAACAGCGTGTGAGCCGACTAGCGGCAGCGATGCAAGACGCTTGGTTATCTGCCCGTAGAAGCCGACGGCCCGAGGTCGTCGTCCGTCATCTGGTCCTGAACTCCAGGGACGGCCGCTCAGCTTGCCCCGACGACGCCCAGATCCCGCATACGCTCGTATACAGCCAAGACCGCCTCCGGTTCCAGTACGGCCAGCGGTGGCAGCGCGGTCTCCCAGTGGGTCTCGGTGAGAGCCACTCTGACGCAGCGACGGGCAAGTGGCCTCAGCGCCGGATTCCCCGGACACTTTGGGTCACCGATCAGCGCCTCGGCCAGCTCGTCCATCAACAAGGGGTAGTCCTCACCGAACATGCGCTCCACCGGCTCGACGGCGAGGTCGGGCGCGGTCACGGCCAGTACGGCGATCCGGTCGACCGACTGGAGCTCTTCTCGGTCCGTGTGCGGCACCTGGCCGACGAGTCGCGCGGCGCGTCGCTGGTCGAGGTGGAGCAGGGCCCGTGCCAGCCCGTACTGCCTCAGGGGCGGCCAGTCGTCCGTGGCACGCAGGTCCTCAGCGAAGTCGCCAAGGACACGCTCGGCCCGGTTCGGCGCCGCATGGGTCAGTACGTCGAACAGTCCCTTCCAGCGCTTGTCGGCGTTGGTCCGGCCGCGGACGCGGGCAATCGCCCGCTCGACCAGGATGCGGGCGCGGTCGGGAGCAAGTTCCTCCAGAGCCGCCGACGCCTTGGCCAGATCTTCGATGCTGATCTTTTGGAGAGGCTGGCCGTCCGGACCTCGCCACCTGGCCCGGTCGTCGACACCGCTGAGCAGGCGCAGTGTGTCCTCCGGTGCCGTCCGGGCATGGGCCAGCGCCATATCGGCTCGCAGCGACGCGGGCATCCCGCCTGCCCGGTACACGTCTTCGACCGCGTCCGGGCGGCCCAGCCGCACCAGCGCGCGGGCGAGGCACTCCTTCGTCTTCTCCCAAGTGTCGTAGTGCGGATGCTCACGTGCCCTCTGTTCCGCCTCCGTCGCCAGTTCGACGGCGAGGGTCCGGTCGACATCGACCGAGGCCGCCGCCATCTGCGCCAGCAGATCCGGGCCCTCCGCCGACCGCCTTGCCCACTCCGCGGCTTCAAGGAGCAGGTTGTGCCTCTCGTCGGCACCGTCGCGGGCGTGGCGGACCAGTGCGCAGCATGCCTCCACTCGAGGCCGGAGCGGGAGGAGAGGGTGCCGAAGCAATGCGCGGACCTCCTTCTGACGGCCCGTGCGAGTGAGGACGGAAAGCAGTTCGCGCCATCCGTAGATGATGTCGAGGTCGAAATCCCAGCCCGCGTTCGTGACCGCCTGCTCATCCAGCGCGAGGAACTCGGCGAGGTACCGCTGAGCCCATTCCCCCGCGCGGGACCCGTCGGCCTCGGCCAGCGCGGACAGCCCGCGAGACCGCCCGTACATGAGCCGAGCTCCCCGGCTGGCCTCCAGAACGCTGTCGATCTCGGCCCCGAGGCGCTCCTCCGTCCACGCCGGACCCACCACGGCGGCCGTCCTCAGCAGCCCGCAGACCATCACGCCGGAGAAGCTGATTCGGCCGACTTCGGACAACGTACCGAAGGCACGCAGAGCGTCGTAGATGATCAGTAGGGCCCGTTCGGCGTTGTTCGGTGCCATGGCGAGCGAGACCTGTAGGTGCTCCATAACCGTCTCGGGCAAGCTCGGCTCGGAGTCGTCCACCAGAGCCGGGACCTTCTCGACGATCAGCGTGGCGTTCGCGGGAAATGGCCTGAGGATGTCCAGCAGGTCGATCAACAGCTCCAGGGTGGCGCTGTAGGTCGGCATGGCCTCCATCGTCGCCAGCGCTCCGGCCGTCAACGCTCCCACCTGGTCCGGGTCTTCCGCCACTGCACGCCTGAGCAACGCGGCCCACACTGCGAGTTGGTCGTACCCGGGGTGCTGCCGGGCCACCTCTGCGGCGTCGTCGTAGTGCCCGGCCTCGACCAGCGCCAGGCCGTACTCCGCGAGTGGCTCGTCGTAGAGGAACTCGCTCAGCTCGGCGGCGTGGCCGAGGTATCCGAGCCGCGCCCATACGGCGGCCAGTTCGTTCGGGACCTTCGTACTGCGGTCGGCCAACCGATTACGTTCGAGCGCCAGGAGCGCCGGGCGCGTCAGATCCGGTGCCCCGGCGAGGAGTTCCCTTGCGGCGTCGGTCTCGCCAAGCGCGGCACTGTCCGTGCGGAAGCGGGCGAGCATGCGATCGTGCCGACGCCAGTCCAGGGCCAGTTCCGCCAGGCGATCGGCTTCCGCGCGTTCCGCGAGCATGCGGGCGTACGGCTCCAGGAGGTAGCGCGGGGTGCCGTCGGGCCAGCCGAGGTCCCGGTAACGCAGCGCCCAGGCGTACAGGCGGTCGCGGTAGGCGGGTAGTTCAGGGCCGAGGAACTGCTCCGCTGTATCCCGGAGGGTCTCGTGGGCGAACAGGAAGACCTGGTCGTCGGCGATTCTACGATCGGTGAAGGCGCGGCCGAAGACACTGTCGAGGTCCCAGACGACCTCGTAGTAGCGGCGTTCGGTGAGCTCGGCCAGGTCGGCGGAGGTGAGGCCGCCGCCGCTCGCGGTGAACAGGGCAACGACCTCGCTGCCGTCAGGTCCGGATCGGACCAGGTCGTTCAGTTCGGCCCGAGCCCTGAGCTCCAGGTCCTGGGCGTAGGCGGAGGGCTTAAGAGGGCGGATCCGGCAGCTGCGCAGGGGGTGGTCACCCGGCACGTCGTCGGGCAGGCCGGGGTGGTGGCGGCTGGTGACCAGGACGCGCAGGTTGTCCGGTGGGCGGCGCGGCAGCAGTGCGGCGACACTCGGTCTGGCTCCCTGGTCCTCGTCGAGACCGTCGACGACCAGGACGAGGCGTTCACCGCGCCCGGCGCATCGCCCGGCCGCCTCGGTGAGCAGCAGTGCGAGCAGGCCGGGGCCGCCCGCACCGAGTGGAAGGGGCCGCTCCGCGATCTCCGACAGCTGCCTGATCACCGAGGAACTGAAGGCGGCGGCGTCCGCCTGCCCGGCGAGCCGGGCGGTGATGAAGAACGACACGACCCTCACGCCGTCCGGTGGGGCGACCGAGAAGGACGAGACCAGCGCTGTCTTGCCTGCCCAGGGGCCCGCCTGCCACCACAGATAAGGGTCCGTGCCCGAGCAGAACTCCGTGAGTTCTGCCAGTTCGGCGTCCCGGCCGAACAGGCGGAGGGGCGCGATGGACGCGACCTCGGCCTGGTGCATTTCCAGTTCCAGGGACCGGGTCACCGGCGGCAGGACGTCCGGGAGGTCCTCGCACAGGGGCGGCAGCCCGAGGGCGTCACGGAACTCGTCGGCACCGGAGCGGTACAGGGCGTCGATGCGGTGTGCCTCCAGCCTGCCCGCGCCTTCCAAGGCGTGATTCGCGGTGACGACGGCGATGAGGCGGCCCGCTGCGAAGACCGGTGCTCCCGACATGCCCTCCCAGGCCGAGTACGCCGGGTCGGGATCGGGATCCGGTGGGCTCGAAACCGTGATCTCCAGAGTTCCGCTGCGCCGGTTCGACAGCACCGGCGCGGAGCCGACCAGATGGCACAGGTCCCGGTAAGTACCCGACGACGCGTCGCCACGGAACTTGAACCTGGGGAAACCGAGACCTGTGCAGGCGAGCACGGCATCCCGCTCGGGAACACGGCCGTAGCGGACGGGGGTGAGCTCGTCGGGCCGGCCGACGGCCAGGACGGCAAGGTCTCCGTCCTGGCCGAGAACTCGCGCGTCCTGCGTCCACTCCTCAGAGGTGTCGGCATTGCAGCGCACCCGCACCTGCACCGCTCCGCTGACCACATGGGAGGCGGTCAGGACGGTACTGCCCGTGATCCGGTAGCCGGATCCCCGTCGGCCCGGACCCTGGGCCGACTCGACGATGACCTCCACCGCCCGAGTGACGTCGAGCCCTTCAGCGCTCCTGGTCACCAGTCTGCCCGGACACCTCGGGGCGGCGGCCCGTGGACACCAGCTTCGGCTCCAGGGTCAGCCGGATCAACTGAGTGGTGGAGCTGCCGGCCCTGCCCTGGCCGTCCGCCTCTATCACCCAGAACTTGACCTTGCCGCCGGCTGACGCCTCCCGGCTGATCGCCACGGTGACCTCAAGCTCGATCGGTCCAACCTCGAAGCGCAAGTTCTGCCCGCCAGCGTCCATGATCGCCTGGTCCAGCTCCGACCGGAGTTCCCGGATCACTTCGGCCAGCTCGATCACGGTTCCTCCGTTGGGTGCAGACACTCTCACGGTGGGACTTTAGGGCTTCTCATGGGCGAGAACCCATGAGTCGGCCTAATCCGCCCGGCCGAAGTGCGGCCACCACAATCTCGTCATGAGGAGACTGCCCCGTACGCCACCCCAAGCAGGCTGCGGAGGATCGGTAGCTCGCACCCTGAGAAGATCGAAGCAGCCCCGCCGACGACCGCTACTGGACGTAGTCGTTGTCAACGGGACCGCGGATTTGCCAATCCGCTGCCAACGAGGTGCCGTCGTTGTCAGCGGAGTCGCGGATCCTAGATGCGTGCCACGCTGCCCGTGCCGTTGAGGAGATCGTTGATGAGTTGCTCGGTCTCCAGCTCCAGTGAACAGTCCAGCGCCCGGTTCACCTGCTGAACACGGGCGATGGCGGTGTGCAGACCCTGCCGGTTTCCGGCCGCGCTCTCGATCCGGAGCCAGTCCCGGTACAACAGCTCCGCCGTGCTGTCGACGTCGAGGCCGGTCGCGACGGCTTGGCGGGCCGCGCTGAGATCGTGGTGAGGGCCCGCGGGGGTTCGGTAGGTGGCCACCGTGTGCGCCACGTCGATGATGCGGGTGATCATCTCTTGCTGGTAGGGCTCGGCCCACGGCATCGGCCTGCCGCCGAACGGGCGGCCCCGCACCAGAGTGAGCGCCTTCTCCAGATCGGGCAGGCCGGACGGCCCCAGCGGTAGCGCGCGTTCAACGAGTTGCAGGAAGCGGCCCCAGTCGCAGCGTACGTCGGGAGAGATCCGGTAAGGGTCTTCGCCGGACCTGCGGCGCGGCACGTAGGGGTTGCCGGCGGAGTCGTTGCCCAACGCGCCCCGCAGTCCCTGCATCCGGGCGTTGAGGGTGGCGGTCGACCAGGGGCTGATGGGATCCATGTCGGAGCACAGAACATCGGCGCCCCGTCCGGGCCGGAAGAAGAGCAACGCGGCAAGCTGCGCCATCCGCGGGCCGTGGCCGGTGTGTTCCACGCCGCTCACTTCGACCGGACCCAGTACTCGGATCTCCGGTGCGTGCAGGTCATGAGCCTCGCCCTCCTCGGCACCGTCCCGCTCTTCAGCCTTCAGTGCCTCCGCGGCGGGGGATGCTGCCGAGGTACCGCCCGGGGACTGGTCCTTCTCGGGCTGAGGCGGGGTTTCGGCGGTGGGCAGTAGCCGGAGTCCGGACGGGTCGGCGGTGGCGGCGAGCAGGGCCGGGAAGATCTCGCTGCCGCGTTCTGCCGCCGGCGTCAACGACGTGCTCGTGGTGGCACCGTCGGCCGTAGGCGGGGCCGGGGGTGCCACCGGGGTGCTCTGGCGCGGCTGCTGCATCCCGTCGGGCTCGTCCGGCACGTCTTGCCAGGGCCCCTCGGCCGGGTGGGCGGATTGGGCGGACATCCTCAACGCGTCGGTGATCTGGAGATAGGCGCCGTGCTCCAGGCGCTGCACGGTGATGTCGGTGCCGACGGACTCGAGGTGCTGCGGTGTGCTGAGCGAGGCGTTGAGGATCTCCGCCTCGGGGAAGTGCGCGGCCGTCGTGCTCGCCGGCGCGATCAGGGTGACAGGAACCGTCGTGGCCTTGTCGATGACGTCGGCGACTTCCCAGGCCGTGTCCGCGTCCAACGATGACGCACACAGCAGCAGGTAGGGCTGGTGGCTGGTCTCGGGCAACTGGTGTGCTTCCAGCAGCCGCTCGCTCAGATCGCGCAGCGCGTGCGCGGGCTGCCGCATGTGTGCGATCCGCGCGGTGGGCAGCAGACCGGGGAGGTCCTCGCCGAACCCGAGGGTGACGACCTCGACGTCGTTGGCCCACGGGCTCATCCCGAGTTCCAAGGCGAGCGAGATGCACACCTCGGTGATGTGGACGGGGTTGCCGTCCAGGAGCACGGCGGACACACGGGCGAGGTTGAGCAGCAGAAGGTCACCCGCTTCGGTGCTGCCGATCGTGGCCAGCCCCGGATACGGCGCCGGCACCTGGCGGGCAGTCTCCTCGTCGAGGAGATCGGCGTCGGCGGACAGGGCCCACCAGCCGGCTTTCCCGGAGGTGAAGGGCGCCGCCGGCTCCTGGGCGAGGTCTTCGGGCAGCACCTCCACCGTGCGCGCGCCGATCCGCGCGGCCCGCAGCGACGGCAGGTTCGCATCCTCCGCTTCCCCGGCCAGATAGTGAGTCATCGTGCGCAGCGCCACGTCCAGGCGGACAGCGCCGACGGGTTCGGCGGTCGCGGCCAGTTGAGCTTCGGCAGGGGAGGGCTCCGACGCGATGGCGATCGTCTCGCCCGGTTTGCGGCGGCGGCGCTGCAGCATCCTGCGCAGCGCGAGAGCGCCGGTGATGGCGGCCGCCAGCAGCGCGCCGGCGCCGAGCACGGTGCGCAGGTTCAGCGAGCTGCCTGCCGGAGCCGGCACCGGCGTGGCGGACGGTGCGGCGGTAGGGGAGGAGACAGCGGAGCCTGGCTCCGCAGCCGACGCAGATGCTGACGGACCGGCGGCAGAGGGAGAGGAACTGGTGCTGGGCCCGGGAGTCGCGGACGCCGTCACGGAGGGAGAGCCCTGTTCCTGGCCGGGCGCCTCGGCGGCATGGCTGCTCGGGACGCTGGAGGGCGTGGACGACGGCTCGGGTGCAGCCGGGGTGGCGGTGCCCGGAGTCGGCGTCCGCTCATCTCCCGCGCCAGTACCCGGCTTCTTGCCGTCGGGCGTCTGGGTGGCCGGGGGAGTGGTCTCCGGGCTGCCGGTGTCCTCGCCGTCGTCACTGTCGTGCGACGGCGTGTGCTGGTCGGAGGGGACGCCGGGCACGGTGACCTGCTGCCCCGCGAAGACTTCATCCGGGTCGGTGATGGCGGGCAGCCCGTCCGGCTGCGCCTTGCCCCGGCTGGCCTCGTACAGCTTCGGCCATTCGTTGCCGTCGCCGAGCTCCGCTTGCGCGATCTTCGACAGGTAGTCGCCCGGGTGGACGGTGACGACGTGCGTGCTCTCGTTGTCAGCAGCGGGCGGAGCATCGCCGCCCGTCTGTGCCCGGAGGCCTCCCGCGGCGGCACTACGGGGCATCCTGAGTTGCCAGCCGGGCTGCAGGAAGCTGTTCGCGCGGAAGACCTCACCCCCTGCCATGGTGCGGCCCTCGTTGAGGGCGGCGATCTCCCGCCACCGCTCGCCGTCGCCGAGCTCCTTCTCGGCGATGCTCCACAAGCTCTCCGCCGGCCGCACCTCCCGCACCGTGTACGTCGCGTTCCGGGTGCTGTCGGCGGCCGCCGCCCGGTCCCCGGTGGCGCTCTCCGTGCTTACCTGCCCCGGCAGTTGGACGGCCGTGGCGCTCGGCGCGGCCTGCGCGGGGGTGGCCAGCGCGGAGCCGGTGGGCAGCAGCACCAGGATCCCGCCGATCAGGACGGCCGCGGCGCGCTGCGAGGCACCCAGCCCGCGCGGAGCGCGCCAGGACCGGCCGCGCAGCTGCGCGCTCAACTCCCATACGGCGCAGAACGTGAACTGCAACCACCCGGTCCAGCCCACGGCGACGAGGAGCAGCAGGAAAGCCCCGCCGGTGTCCTGCCGGTCCAGCAGGTGGGTGAGGTCGTCGTGGCCGGCAGCCCACAGGACGGGGGTCACCCACACCAGCAGCAGCGGCAGCCCGGCGACCGCGCCGGCCAGGACCAGCAGACTGCCGGCCGCGATGACGATCCGGGCCGTCAGGGAGCGCGCGGTGGCGGGGGAGCGGGGGGCGCGCATTCAGTTTCCTTGGGGTGCGGTGACGCCGTGCAGGAGAGTCGCTTCGCCGTGGCCGGTCACCGCGAGAGAGCCAATCCCGACCACGGGCAGGAACTTGGTGGCGTACGAGTCGGTGACGGTGACGTTGATGGTCTTACCGTCCCCGGAAACGCTGACCGATCCCGTCGCACCGGCGGAGCGCAAGTAGGCCTGGGCTGCGGCCTGCGCGTCCTGCGGATCCACCACGATCGCCTTGCCGGTGATGGCCTGGGCCGGGTCGATGGCCTGCCCGCCCGCCCGGGCAGCCTCACCGGCGATGTAGTCGGCGCGCTCAGTGGCGCGCATCTTGCTGCCGCCGTCGACACAGACGCCGATGATGCCGATCAGCGCGACCACGCACACGGCCACGAAAATGGTGACGCCACCCCGGTCGTCCACCCGGCCCCGGTACCGGCCCGCAAGCCACGCGATCATCAGTCCCCCCGCTGCCGGTACTGGTCAACGACCGACGTCGCCGTCGACGTCAGGGTCCGGGCCCCGGGCACGCCCGGAAGCAGAAGATCGGACAGGTTGACGGTGCAGTTCACGGTCACGGTGACCGTTCCCACCTGCCCGACGGGCACGTTGAGCCCGCTGGTGTTCACGCTGACGATGGCGGACGCGCACTTGATGCCCTGATCGTCCAGAGACTCGAGGGCGGCCGCGTGCGCGGCGTCCTGCGCGGCGGCCGCGGTGCGGTGGATGGAGGCCTCCCGCGCCGCGTCCTCGGCCGCCGAGTCGATTTTCGCGCCGGACATGACGAGGCGTCCGCCCGCGATCGCCAGACACAGGAACATGATCAGTGGCGGAAGGACGATGGCGGCCTCGACCGCGACACTGCCCTCGTCCCCACCGGCGGTCCGCTTCCAACGGCCCCTGATACGCAACGGATTCACCCCCCTGCCGTCGTCCAGCGCTCAACAGGCCCCGACGCCGACTGCGTGATCTTGAGACCCGACAGGCCCGGGATCATCGACAGGGCCGTACCAGAAACCTGTATCCGTACGCGTTGTCCGTCGGTGCTGGCCGAGACGCCGTAGCCGTGCAGGCTGTCGCCCGCGCTGCGGCCGAGGACCTCCTGCGCGCGGGCCGTACCGTCGGCGGGGGACGCCTGGTAGGCGCGGGCCGCGGTGAGGCCTTCGCGGGCGGCGGTCAGGGCGATCTCCCGTGCGTAGTACCACATGGAGGCCTGGATGACGGCGATCGTGGTGAGCAGGATGACCGGGAAGACGATCGCCATCTGGATAGAGGCGTCCCCGCGGTCGTCGCCCCAGCGCCGCCCGCGCCACCAGGCCCGGATACGGGCGCCATTGACCATCAGACCCCGCTCAGGCTCAGGTTGTACTTCGCGATCACTACGGCGATCGTGCCGGCGATCGCCAGGGCGCCGCCGACGGCGGCAACCCAGATGATGACGGTGGTGATGCTGATATCGCCCCGGTCCGGCTGGCGGGAAGCCTCCTCTAAGCGTGTGGTCAGCCAGCGGACGGCGCGGTAGGACCGGATCTCGGTGAACTTCATCGTGCGTGCTCCCAGGGGTTGAGCGAGTTCGAAGGTCGAAATGGATCAGACGGTGAGCATGCGGATCACCGCGGGGAACGCCATCAGCAACATGACCAGGACGGCGAGGAGAGCGCCGGGGGCGGTCATCTGCTCGCTGGCGGCGTTGGCCTCGGCGGCCTGGTCGGCAAGCAGTTCGGTGTTCAGCGCGGCGGTGCGGGCCCGCAGGGCCTTGTAGACGGCGGCGCCGTCGGTGGCCGAGCCGCGCATGATGTCGGCGACATCCGTCAGGACCGGTAGGTCGTACTCGTCGGCGAGTTCGGACAAGGCCTGATAGGGCGGGATCTTCTCCAGCCGGGCCCGGCGCAGCGCGCCCTGCAGATACAGGAACGGCCAGCCCCGCCCGACTGCGGCAGCCTTCTCCAGTGCCGCCGCGGGCCCGGCGTCGGCGGCCCGCTTGAGCGCCACCAGGTCCAGGTAGGCGGACAGAGCGTGCGCGAACTCTTCCCGCGCCCGCTTGGCCTGGTCGCGTACCGCGAGATCGGGGGTGATGAACAGGAGGGCGGCGATGGCGAGTCCGGCGGCCGCGGGCACGTAGAAAGGCAGGTCGACGCCCGCGACGATCCAGGGGACGGACACCAGCACGGGGCACAGCAGGCCCAGCGCGGCCAGCGCGGTCTTCCTCAGCATGAACTGCCCCCGGCCCTGTCCGAGGAGGGCGAGGTTCTTGGCCGGGATGCGTACGCCGGGCAGGTGCTCAAGGTGGGCCAGCAGCCACCGCCCCCACACCTCCTCCCGGTCCAGCTCCGGCTCGGGCATGCTCAGACTCGCGGGCCCGGTGCGCTGCAAGGCCGCCGCCAACGCGGGCTGCGGCTGTAGGAGTTCACGCACGAACAGGGCGACGCCGGCGCCCACCGTGCCCCCGGCCAGTACGACAGGAACAAGGTTCACGGACCGACTCCTTCCAGGTGGCGTTCCGTGGCCGGCTCCACCAGGGGCGCGGGCAGGCGGACGGTGCTGCGGGCATCGGCGATCAGGAACCGCGCGATGTGCCGGAAGGTGCCCAGCGAGCGCATCAGGGCGAGCGTGGCGATGAACCCGGCGGTCAGGAACGCCAACACCAGTTGTCCCAGCAGGGTGTTGTAGGGGCTGGTGAAGGACGGCACGAAGAACCCGGCGACGACGATGCCCAGGGTGATGAGGGTCATCCACCGTACGGTCGTCCTGGACTTGGCGCGGTCCGCCTCGACCTTCCGCTTGCCGGCGACCTCGTCGCGGACGGTCGCGGCCAGGTCCTCCAGGCCCTGGGCGAGGCCCGGGCCGCGGTCATTGACCGAGAGGATCAGCGCGGCCGCGACCTTGTCTGCGGTGATGTCGTCGAGTTCGTCGGCGAAAGCACGCAGGGCCTCCTCTGGACGCCATCCCAGCCGGAGCCGGTCGGACAGGTTGACGATCTGCCCGGCCAGCTCCTCCGGGGCACCCCGTCGGCTGGCGATCATCGCCTGTTCCAGGCCCATGCCCAGCCGCAGCAGCCCGGCCAGCTTCTGCGTCCACTCGCTCAGCGCCTCCAACTGCCCGATGCGTTCCTGCGCGATCTGCGCCGGCGAGATCAGCCACGGCACCCCGACCACGGCCGCACCCAGCAGCGCACCGGCCACGAAATTCCCGGAGACGAGCCACACGGCCACGAACACCACCACTGCCGCGACCGTCAGCGTGCGCCGCCGACGCCGGACAGCCTCGCCCAGCTCCGCCCCGCCGTGGCCGGCCTTCCACCGCTCGATCAGCGAGGCCCGGCGTGGCGCCGACGTCCCCACCACACCGAAGATGAGGCCGAGCAGACCGCCGACAACGGCCATGCCGCTGAGCAGCGCCCACAACAGGATCACCGGCCGGCCCCCACCTTCAGGGCAAGCGGATGCTCCCAGGCCCCGTAGGGCAGCTGGAGCAGGCCGGAGTCGAAGCCCACCCGGCGCAGGTCGTCGACACACGCCGGATCCATCCGCGGCACCGCCCGCAGGTCCCCGAACTCCGTTCCGGGGGAGAAGATCTCGTTGGTCGCCGGGCGCCCGGACTCACCGATGCCAGTCACCTCCAGGACGTGGGAGACGTAGCGGTGGCGGTGGCCACCGATACGCGTCTCGTCCGTCATGTCGACGTACACGATGAAGTCCAGGCCGTTGGCGGTCTGCCGGTAGGCGAGCTGCTCGGACAGGTTGCCCTGGGCCAGCGCGTACAGTTCGGCGATCCGGTCGAAGACGATGTCGGGGCGACGCGCGTGGATGGTGCACAGGTTGCCGCCCGACCCGTTCGTCAATGCCTGCATCATCGCGACGACTTCGGGGCCGCGGACCTCACCGACCACGATCCGCTCCAGCGACATCCGCAGCGCGGGATGCATCAGGTCCAGCAGGGTGAACTCGCCGGCGCCGCGGCCGGTGACGTCCTTCTCCCCGTTGGACTCCCGCCCGACCAGGGAGACGACCTGGCGGTGGTAGCCGTTGTTGTGGGCGAACAGTTCGTCCTCGGTCTGGATGGTCGCGAAGCGGCACTCCGGGTCGAACTCGCGGAGCATTGCCCGCAACAATGTGGTTTTCCCAGCCTTCTGCTTCCCCGCGATCATGACGTTCTTCTCCGCACGGACGCAGGCGCCGAGGAACTCCCGCAGGATCGGGTCGATCGTGCCGAACTGCACCAGGTCGTCGAGTCCGGCGTGGGAGACCCGATGGCGGCGGATGACCGCATACGTCATCGGCCCCAGCCCGGTGATCGCCTGCAGGCGGGAGCCGTCCTGGAGCGAGAGGGCGAGGGTGGGGTTCGCGGTGGAGATGGTCCGCTCGCTGTGCCCGGAGTCTCGGGCCAACTCCCTCAGCAGTTCGAGGAGTTCCTCCTCCGAGTCCGCGATCGGGCCGACCATCCGGCGTGCACCGTCGCCGTAGTCCAGCCACACCTCGCCCGGGCCCTGGATGATGATGTCCTCGACCTGCCGGTCGTCCAGATACGGCTGCAGCCGCCCGGCCCGGTAGAGCAGGTCGTAGACGGCACGCCGCAGCGCCTCGTCCTCGTGCGGTGTCATCGCGTTCGCCACCGACCACTGCGCGACCGCCTCGTTGATCCAGTTCAGGCAGAGCTGCTCCTCGCTGTCCCGGTCCATGTCCGGGACGGTCTTGAGTAACTCCTCGCGTTTCCGCGCGACTTGAGCCGCGATGTTCCGGGCGGCCTGGTAGTCGACGGTGATCTGAGGTGCTGCGGCGCCAACCGTGTGCGGACTCGAAGCGGTTCCGGCCCCAGTCCGGTACGCCTGCTGAGGGCGGCCGGGCAGGGGAGCAACGGAGGGATCCGGGTGCAGGGGCCTAGCGTCCACGGTTCACCTCCCCGCCCGCGAAGGCGCGGCGCCGATCGAGGCGCGAGCGGCGTACGGCGGCCCGCTGCACCGACAGGGCACTGCCCGTGCGGGCGGCCTTCATCAGCGGCGACTTCGTGAAGCGGCGGGGCTGCTCGGCACCGTCGGACAGCACCCGGGCGTCCGCCGGCGCGTACGGCAGTGTCGCCACGACCGGAACGTTCAGCACGCGCTGGATTTCGCCGGCGGGGTAGGGGCCTTCGTCGATCACCAGCAGGCCGACGTCCCCGACGCGGTCCTCCAGCGCCGTCACCCCTGCCTGGGCGGCCTTCAGGCAGCGCAGGGTGTTGCGCACCACCACGAGCACGGAATCAGCCTGATCGGCCAGCACCCCGGAAGGACCGAAGGCCCCGCTGCGGCCGAGATCAATCAGTACGTCGTGGCCGTAGTCGGCCTCAATGCCCCGGAACATGGCCGCCAGCCCTTTCCATACCGAGCCCAGACTCGCCGCCTGCGCGGGGTCGGTGATGCCCGGCAGGAGCAGCCGGTCACGCGGTGACTCCCGCTGGCCGCCCCCATCGTTCAGATCAATAAGCTGCCGCCAGAAGGCGTTGCCGAACTCCCCCGTGCGGGCGGCCACCGACAGGTTGCGCAGCCCGTACCGTTCGCCGAGCGTGCCCTGCAGCAGCCCGTGCAGGACGGCTCCGCCGTCCGGGTCGCACTCGGCCAAGATCATCTTCCGGCCCGGCTCCAGCGGCCACGACAACAGCAGCGCGAGCGCAGTGGTCGTCACCCCGGGTGCGCCGGTGCAGCCGGCCAGCGCGATGACGGCCATCAGCTGCCGTCCGCAGCGGTGAGGACCAGGCGCAGTGCGTTCGCCGACACCCACGCGGCGACGGTCGGGCCGTCGGTGGCGGAGGTCGCGACGTCGACGACCACGATTCCGGTGCCGGGAGCGGCTTTGGATGCTTTCACGACGCGTCCGGTGATCGTCTCCGGCGCGGTGGACGTCTTGACGGTGTCCGTGGTGCCCTGCGCGGGCACGTGAACCAGCTCGACCTTCTGGCCGGGCACCAGGCTGGTGGCGGGAACCTGTTCGGGCTTGAGCCCGATCGGCACCAACTGCTCGCCCGCCTTGACCAGGGAGTCCTTGGTGACCTGTGACGGAGTCAGCAGCGAGCCGGGCCTCAGCTCCACGGCCGCCCGCTTGCCCACCACGGCCTTCACATCGTCCGCGTGGACGGCTTTCACCGCCGGGTCCAGGGAGATCGAGGCCGTCCCCAGATCCTGTTCGGTGAGAATCTGGCCGACCTGGACGTCGCGGACCACGGTGACCACCTGGGTGCGGTGGCCGACCTGCAGCAGCAGGACGGCAACCCCCGCGCCGCCGGCGGCGATCAGCGCCAGCGACAGGGCGATCACGCCCGGCCGGCGCCGGCGGGCCGACACTCGTGGCGGAGCGACCGGTGCGGACACCTGCCCCTGCTGGGGGACTCCGGTCGCACTTGTTGTCTCCGGGCGTTGTTGGGTCTTGGTCCTGCTCAACGTTCATCCTTCCGGTGGCGTTACCTGACGACCTGGAGTTCGCCGATCGCCACCTGCATCTGGGACTGACGGGTTTCGGCGAACTGGCCGGTCTCTCCGGCACCCCCGACGACCTGCCAGTTGACTGTCCACGTGGCTGTCGCGGTCACGGCGTACTTGCCTCCGGCCTTAGCGGCGGACGCCGTGCTGTACGTGTGGCCGCAGGTCGGGGACTCCCGCTTGCCGTACGTGGCCGCGTACGCGGTGCCGGGCCCGGTACAGGTGACCGCGCTTCCATCGCCCAACGACCAGACGATTGTGCTGACCTTCGCTGTTGCGGTGACCGTCACACCGGCCAGTGACGCGGACGCGGTGTTGGGTCCGTAGGTGGTGGCGCTCTCGTTGACCCACATCCACATCGGCACGCCGACCAGGTACTGCCCCGCGGCGCGAGGGCTGGCGATGCTCGGGCCCGTCAGCAGCATCCGGTCCACGGCCTCGCGCGCCAGTTGCTCGGGGTCGACGTTGACCGCGGGGGCCTGGGCCGCCCAGAAGACCTGGGGGACGATCTGTGCTCCGGCAGCGGCCGCGAGTGCGTCGCTCAGGCAGATGCGCGTGTAGATCGCTCCGTCGCCGGGCTTGTGGCCGTCCCAGACCGGGTCGCTGGCGGGAGGCTGCGGATCGAGACGCTTCACCGAGCACAGTTGGGGGCCGGTGTCCTTGTCGGATCCCTTGGCGGTCGGATCGCCCGATGGGCTTTGCCCGTTCGAGGTTCCCGGCTGCTGTTCGCAGACCGTGACGTAGGAGCTCGCGCCGGGGCAGTCGCCGCCGATCACCGGGTCGTCGTCGGCGCTCGCCGACGTCGCAGGCAGCGTGCAGAGCGCGGCGGTAGCCAGGAACGTGGCCAGTAGGAAGCGATTCAGCATGTGCGCGTTCCGTCTGGCGTGACCTCTGTGATCATCCACTGTTTTCCCCACTTCTCTGCCTTGGCTGTCGTCACGTATCGCAAGGGCTGAGTCGACGGGAACGGCCGCACGACGCCCGTCTTCCTCTTGACGGTCTTCCAGTTCGAGATGTCCAGGCAGTCCTGCACCGTGGCTTTGGGCGTTGCGCCGGTGAGCGTCAGGGACGTGACCTTCGCGTCGTGCGTCGGAGCGCCCGTGGTGGCGGTGCCGGCCTTCTGCATGACCAGCACGTCGCCCATCGCGCGGCCCAGGGCCTTCTTCGTGGCGTACTTCTCCAGGTCCGTGCCCTTGATGCTGGCCTTTGCGTACGCCTTGACCTGGGCGTCCCAGAAACCGTCGTACGCCGTGAGAACGTCGGCCTTGGCCTGAGCCTGCGGATCCGTACGGGCCGAAGCGGCCGGCGGCGTCGAGGTGCTCCTGGCCGGCGGCGAATTCTCGGCGGACGAGCCGGACTCGCCGCCGCCTCCGCAGGCGGTCACCAGCAGCAGACCGCCGGCGATCAGGACAGCGGTTGCGTACTCCCGGATGCGGACAGCGGTGAGCCCTCCCGGGCCTCGTTGTGCACGTGTCACATTGTCTCCCCGTACGATGTGGTGCGGCATGATCACTGGCGGTCGTCGGCGCACGACGGTCTGGGCTCGCGGTCAGAGCTGGCCGTGGTGATGCGTCTGCGGAGCCGCACGTTCGCGCATTTGCCAGTCAACTTCCCAGCTTGTTCAGTGAGTTCACTCGCGCAACTCGGGATGTACCTGGTCACGTTCAGAACTGGATGTCGGTTCGTCGTGCCGGCTCCTCCTCCCTCCTGGGGCCAACGTCACGTCCGCGAGAAGGAGATCTCGACGCGACGGTTCGCTCTCCGGCCGGCCTCCGTGGTGTTCGACGCGACCGGATCACGTTCGCCGAAACCCCGGGTCTCGAAGCTGACCGTCGACGGGAGCCCGCCTGCCAGGACCCCCCGTACGGCCTGGGCCCGCTGCGCGGACAGCACGTCGCCGTGGGCTGAGGAGCCGAGGTTGTCGGTGAAGCCGAAAATGCGGACCCTCACCGGCTGCTGCCGGCTGATCGCGCGGGCGATCGCGGTGATGCGGGACTGCGCCGAACCGCTCAGCTTCGCGCTGTCCTTGGCGAACAGCACCTCGGCCTGGAGCGCGTACGTCACTTCCGCGTTCGTGTCCGTGCGCCGTTCGGAGCCGTCCTGGTCCGCGACCACTCGGCTGACGGCGACAGGGTCCGAGCCGATATCGAGAATCTTGGGCGGGGCGAGTGTGGCACCGCCGCGCAGCGCGAGGCCGGTGCCGCTGTGGTTCGGGAAGGCCACGGTCTCCTGGACACCGCCGGCGGCGGTCGCGCTGAGGGCCGCAGCCAGGGTGGTGAGCGCGAGGAGCCCGACCGTGAGGCGAGACGGTAGTGGCCGCATGGAGTACCTCACCTCACCCGGAGATCTTGATGGTCGCGGTGTCGAACAGAGGGAGCTGGAAGCCGACCGAGGTCGTACTCGCCGGTGGTGCGGGGAACTGCATGAAGACGTGGACGCTCTCCCCGGCATTCAGGGTGGAGAGGCCTGTCGTGGTGAGGGGATGGCCGCTCGTGTCGCGCAGCACGTAATAGCGCTTGTGCTGCACGAAGTCGGTGACCGTGGCTCCGGCCAGCGACGGTCCGGTCCTGAGAACGGCGAGCTCGTCGCCGCGCAACTCAGCGGGTACGACGGCCGTTTGGGCCCCGTCGTTCTTGAGGTCGCCGCGGACGGTGAGGTAGCCGGCCGGATCCCGGTCGGCGGATGTGATCGTCAGCGCCAGGCCGTTCTGGCCCTGGAGGTCAGCCAGCCCTGTGCCGGTCAGGCCCTGCTTCCCGGGCGGGGCGGAGCCGTTGGTTGCCGAAGCCGTGGCCAACGCGCCGCCGTCTTGGTTGCCGCCGCCTGCGCAGCCTGAGGCTCCCAGGATCAGAGCTGCGGCAAGGACCGGGGTGAGCAGTTGTCTGCGCAGCGCGATGGTGAAGCCCGTTCTCATGGCGCTATGTCCGTCCTTTCTGGCAGATGGTCCTGGTCGGAGTGGTTCTTGCCCTCTCCGCGCGCGATCTGTTGCTCCGCCGGATCAACTGCTCGCGTGAGGAGGCGGCCCGTACGGCGCGACCTGATGTCATGAGATCTGCCCGCCAGGCCAGAGGACGAGAACGTCGTCGTCGAGCGTGACGTAGCGTCCGGGATGGCTCGTGCGGACATCGTGGAGTTCCTTCTCGGAGAACTTTCCGTGCACCACGACCGCCGTCTTGAGGGCCTTGGCCCTGCTGGTGGTGGACCGAGCGGCGACGATCTCCAGCCCGCACAGCCCTTGGTGTGTGGGTGCGGGACAGGTAAAGCCGGCCCTTGCTCGCGGCCGACGGAAGCGGGGCATGAGTCCTCCTCAACCCGGAGTGCACCGGTCGAGCGGTATCAGTCGGGATGTGCGCAGGAAGGCCGCCGGGCAGAGGCGGGGCCGGACGGACGCCAGATGCGTCGTGCCGGAACTCGCCCACCGGGCTCGGCACTCGGTGCGGGCACGTGACGGGGGCCTGATGTGACTGCCTGGTCAGCCAGTCAGGCCCCCGTCCGCAGCTCCAGGCGCCGACCGGTACGGGGAGCCGGTACGCGCCGGGAGCGGTCATGGCGGCCACTCAGGCCTGTGCGGCGCAGGCGTGGGCGCCGGCCGGATACATGCCTGCGGGATCTCCGTGAGCATGGCCGACGGCTGCGGAGAAGGCCGCCTGGGCGACCGGCCGAGCAGGTGAGCCGTCGTCGAGCACCTGGCCGGGCGGCTTGAGTCCCGCGGGCATTGTGCTGTTCACCGGCGGCGGTTGCTGTGGAGGAGGGCTCCCGTACCCGCTCAGGACGATCATCCGGAGACGGTGGTCGAGGTGGTGCACCTCGTGACGCGCCCAACCAGCGCCGATATCGCTGAGATGCGCCTCGGTGAGCCCGAGATCGAACGAGGCCGGGTCCACGGGAGCGCTGTCGTGAGCCTTCCGCTCGGTGGCGTCGTCGCGGTCAGGGTCCGGGGTGACGCGCACGAGTGCGGAGAACACGCCGTCCGGCTTCAGCCAGCGGCCCACGTCCGTGAGGAGCCGGCCGGGTTCCAGATACGGCAGGCCGTAGCGGCAGGTGACCATATCGAGGCTGCCGGGGGCCAGAAGGCCGGGTATCGGATCGGCGACGATGTCCCAGAGTGCGTACGACAGGCCTTCGCGAGGCGCTGCCGCTTGGGCCTGCCCCAGGGCCTCGTCGGAGAAGTCGTAGCCGGTCACCGTGATGCCCCAGGAGGCAAGTTGGCGTGTCCACTGGCCCGTGCCGCACGCGAGATCGATGGCGGTCATACCGGGGTGCGGGGTGGCCGCCTGCTGGAAGAGTGCGCTCTCGGCCGGACTGACGGCGACCGGCGGGAAAGACGCGGCCCACTGGTTCCAGTCTGCTGCCGACAGCCTGTGGGTTCTTAAGACAGTGGTGGTCATGGCATGTTCTCCGGCGGCGCGTCGGTGCAGCGGACCCGGCGCAGCCGACTCAGGTCGAAGGAGGGAGTGGTTACCTCACCCGCGGGCACTCCGAACAGGTTCACCGGCGAGGGCTCGTCCGGTAGGTGCGGCAGGGCGGACAAGGCGGCCTGCGGCTCTCGGACCGGGAGGTGCTCTTCGGCCGGCGTCGCCGGCCCGGGCATGACCGCATCCGCTGCCGGGGCGGCACGCCAACGGCTTCGGCGTCCCGCCCTGCCGCGGTGTGTCAGCGGTGACTTGCTCATGAGCGCGTCCTTCCTGCGAGGTTGGTGCGGCGAGAGCGGAGAACGAGGAGGTCCGTCACTTGGCCCGCGGCGCCGGGCGGCGCTGCACGCGCTGTCTTCCGTGCGGATTGGCTGCTCGGTGACGCTGGCGCCTGCACGGCTGCGGTCCGATGCGTGAGCACGGGCGGCGGTTGCTGGACCGTGGGCGGGAGCCGGTCCTGCGACGCTGGGAAGTACCGGGCCCCGCCCGGAACTTCCGGCAGCCCCCGCTAGGGGGTTCGGAGGGCGTCCGGAAGCAGTGGGAGGAGCTGCCCCACACCGCGGCGGCGGGAACCAAACCGGGCGCGGGGTGTGTCAGTTGGTGTGCGTGGCGCGTGCAAGGGTGTCTCCCCAGGGGTTGGGTGCGGTCCGACAGCACCAACGACGGTGATCACGCCTGGTAGTCGGATGATTCACCTCCGCTGCCCCGTGATATTGCAACGCGCAAACACCATGTGTCAACGATGGTTCTGAGATTAAGAACGATCGTTCCGTCGTGAGGGTTGGTCGGGCGACGTCTCCTTGCGGACGTCGGGGAGGGGGTCTGGCCCCATCCGCGAAGAACGCCGGGAATTTAACGATCGCACGTGGCCAATAAACGATCGTTGAGAACAGTGGGGGGTGCGCGTACCCTGCCATGCACATGTAGGCAGGAGCCGCTGCCCCCACGGGCCCGTAGGGAGAACCTCGTTGGAGCCATCCACTTCCTTGGACGAGACGCTGCGACGTCTGGACGAGCTGATCACAGAACGAGGCCTCAAGCGTGAGGACATCTTCGACGTCGGGACGCTGGCCGCGCAGACGGCTCTGCCGGACGCGGTCGTCAGACGCCTGCTGAAGGGCCGCAAACCGACGCCCGATACGGTCGTCGAACGTGTCTGCGCGCGAATGAAGGTGGTCAGTGCCGCCCATTTGGCTCGCAGCGGCAAACGCATGTCGGAGCTGGCCGCCGACATCCACAGAGTGCTGAACATCTCCGACGTCTGGGCGCGCAGTGTCTGTGAGGGCAAGAGGATGCCCAACGTCGCTCTTCTGCACCACCTGGCGGCGTACTTCGGCGTCGAAGACGGCGAACGCTACTTCACGGCCCCGGCCGACGAAGCACTCAACCGCGTACTGCTGCCCACCCTGCGGCAGTTGGAGGTCCCCGAGGCAGACGCTTTGACGCTGCTCCTGCGCCAGTACGGCGTGGAATCCGCGCATCTGAGGCAGGACGGCTCCATGACACGACAGCAGATCGAACGTGTCCTCAAGGGAGTGCTGCGATCGGTGCTGCCGCAGGAGGGAGAGTCCGGCAAATGAGCGCCAAAGCGATGAAATCGCTGCTCAGTGCCCTGGGTGAGGAAGCATCGAAATCACTCCAGCGCCCGGCTGAACCCCGAGACGTCATGCAGGAGTTCTGCCGGGCCATGAGCGTCCGCAAAGGACGGCCCATCACGCTTAAATTCCATTCGTTTCCGCCGGAGGCCGGGATGAGCGGTGTGCGCCTGGACTTCGGGGACCGATCTCTCATCGTCGTCGAGGAAGCCACCGCTCCTGAGGCTCAACTCGTCATCCTCGGCCACGAGTTGTGGCACGAGGAGGAAGAGGACACAGACCATCACACGGCCGGGATGTCGGCGGCAGCCCGCGCGCTCGGAGCCCCCCGGCCGCCCGGAGCAGTCCGCCGCGCCGTAGATCAGATCCTCGACGAACACGATGCGTCCCGCGAGGCCGTCCTCACGGTGACGGCCCGGGCCCAGTCCGTCGATGAACACGAGGTGTACGCAGAGACCTTCGGCCTCCTGTTCGGCCGCGCCGTACGCCCCTGGATGAGAGGGCGGTACGCGCAAGGACCGGTCAGCGACGCGACCGTCGAGGGACGCATCAACCTCTCCCTGCTCAACCGTGGCGTCAACCTCTTATGAACTACTACTTCCACATCCCCTACTCCATCCCCACCGCGCTCCTGGCGATCGCCGTCCTCCTCAAATTACCCACCCTCGTGCGGGCCTGGCGCGACCCCAATGTCAAGGCCACCACGCTCCTGCTGTCCTTCGCCACCGCCGTACACATCGTCGTCACGCCCGTCAACATCGAACGCCTCAATCAGTTGACCGGTGTCCCCAACATCGCATCACCCTGGGCCTATAGCTTCCTGACCGGCTTCTGCGCCACCGCCCTCACCATGATCATGCGATGGCGGGAGGAACCGTCCGCCCAGCGTCAGCGCCGGATGCGGCGTATCTACTGGATCTACGCTGGCATCATCGTGATGCTGTGGGTGACGTTCCTGCTGGCCCATGTGCCCGAGCCGAGGATTTACGACCTCGACACCTACTACGCCAGCACCCCGTGGATGACCGAGCACATCCTCTTGTACCTGAGCGCCCACATGGTGACGTCCGTGGTCGCCACCTACATGCTGGTCAAGTGGTCCCCCGAGGTCGAAAACCGCTGGCTCAAATCGGGTGTCGTCTTCCTCCAGCTCGGCTTCACCTCCGGACTCCTCTTCGACGTGGCGAAACTGATAGCGATCAGCGCCCGCTGGTCCGGTCACGACTGGGACGGCTTCAGCACATACATCGCGCCGCCCTTCGCCCTCCTGTCCGGCATCCTCGTCGCCATGGGGTTCATCGTTCCCCAGGCCGGACCCCTCCAGCAGAAGTGGATCCGCGACCGGCGCGAGTACTGGCGCCTGCGCTCACTGTGGCGGGCCCTGCGTGACGTGACACCCTCTGCGGCCCCCGCCCGATTCGGCCTCTGGGTGCCCCTGGACCTCCGCCTGGTCCAGCGTCAACAGCGCATTCACGACGCTCTGCGTGTCCTGGCCCCCTACTTCGACCGGGACCTCTACCAGAAAGCGTGCCGCGCAGCCCCGGCCGGCTACACCGAGGAGAAGGTCCACGACGTGGCCCTTGCCGTCACCATCTGCGCGGCCATCGACGCCCACCGCAGCGGTGTGTCCCGCCCGGAGAGCCTCACGGCTCGGCAGCTCGAGTTCGGCACGGACATCCACGAGCACATCGACACCATCGCGCAGGCCCTGCACCGCCCCCGTCTCGTCGACAGCATCCGCCAGCGGGTGACCACAGAAAGCGCCGATACATATGCCTCGTAGTGCTCCGAACCGTCGCCCTACTGCCGTCGTCATCGGGGCAAGCGCGGCTGGGCTCTTCGCGGCAGCCGCCCTGACCGAGGTCGCCGACGTCACCATCGTCGAACGCGACCTGCTGCCCGACGGAGCCGAACCCCGCCGCGGCGTCCCGCAGGCCCGCCACGCCCACCTGGTGTGGAGCGGCGGTGTAAAAGCCTTCAACGACCTGCTCCCCGGCGTCACCGACGACGTCGTCTCCAAGGGCGGCCGCCTGGTCCGCATCATGGGCGACATGGTCTCCCGAAGCCCCAACGAACTGTGGTTCCGGCGCTTCGAAGCAACCCATCACCGCAATCTCGTCTGCTCCCGCGACCTCCTCGACTCCGTACTGCGCCACCACGTCCGCGCCCTGGCGAACGTCACGTTCCGCGAGAACACCACTGCACTCGGACTCGTCGGCGATGCCACCCGGATCACCGGCCTGCGCGTCGGCACCGGAGGTGACGAGCTCACCCTGAACGCCGACCTCGTCGTCGACGCCTCCGGCCGCGGCTCCCACAGCCCCGCCTGGCTCGCAGAACTCGGCTTGCCCGAAACTCCTGAGCGGGAAGTCAACGCCGGCGTCGCCTACGCCACCCGCCGCTACCGGGCCCCGCGAACCACCGCCGACATCAACTTCCCGCTCGTCAACGTCCAGGCCAACCCAGCCAAGGCCCCAGGACAGGGCGGGATCATCCTGCCCATCGAAGACAACCAGTGGATCGTCACCCTCTCCGGAACCCGCGGCGGAGAACCGACCAGCGACCCGGACTCCTTCGAGGACTTCGCCCTCAACCTCGGCGACCCCGTCATCGGCCAACTCCTCAAGGACGCCGAACCGATCGGAGACATCGCCACCACACGCAGCACCGCCAACACCCGCCGCTACTACGAGAAGACGCAACACTGGCCCGACGGCTACACGGTCCTCGGCGACGCCATCGCCGCCTACAACCCCGTCTACGGCCACGGCCTGACGGTCGCCGCCCAGTGCGCGATAGCCGTCCGGAACATCCTGCGCACCACCAGCATCACCGCACCCGGCACCGCCAAGCGCCTCCAGCGTGCCGCCGCCCGCCCGGTCGCCGCCGCCTGGGACCTCGCCGTCGGACAGGATGCCTTCTACCCCGGCGCCACCGACACACCCCCCAACGCACTGGAGCGGCTCCTCGCCCGATTCGTCGACCAGACGGTGGCCACCGGGGCCCGTAATCCACGTGCGCTCGCGGCTCTGCTGGACGTGATGAGTCTGGAGAAGCCAGCTACGCGGCTCCTCTCGCCGGACATGCTCATCCCCATGATCTTCGGCCCGAAGAAGCCCCACCTGAGCCGGGCGCCGCTGAGCGAACAGGAATGGAAGAGCGCTTCCTAACTGTCCGATGCCAGGCAGCCGAATCCATGGGGAGACGAACGTGGAGCACGCCAGCGGACCGCACAGCGACGATGCGGTCCACGTTACGGTCCTGGCCTTCGAGCCCGACGCGACGTACCACTCACGAGACCATCCATGCGCCCGCTGCCTGTGGCGTACGGATACCGATCTCACAGCCGCAACGGATCACGACATGGACCTGCTGGCACGAGCCAACGGCAGACCGCCGCGCGAACAAGCGAACTTTGAGGCCCCTGTCGTGGACTGCTCCCTCGAACAGCCCGACGGCGCCCAACCGTTGCCCTTGTGTGCCGGGTGGCTCGCAGTGATCGGACAACACCACCTGGCAGTTCAACTGGCGATCGCGTTACAGCGCCTGCCCCACGGCACGCTGGCGCCCCCCAGCACCTGGCCGCGCTTATACCCCACCTTGGAGGCGCTCCTCGAAGCTCGCGAGGAGCAGCTTCAGCGCCGACGAGCCGGCCGCGAAAGGCGCGCGTGACGGCGGCGGCCACCACCAACACGACCCGTGGGAACCCCGGGTACCAGCGCAGCCAGCCGGGATCGGTCGCTGTCGGCGCCGGCCGACCGGCCGCGGTTCGTACGACCACGTGCAGCTGATGGGTGGAGCCACGCGGTGCTGGGCGAGCGCGGCCAAGAGCTGATGCATGAGAAGTCTCCACAGGGCTGGGGCGTGAATCCCGCCGATACGGTCTGTGCTGAGCGGCGGTCAGTTCCAACCGTTGTCCTTCGACAGGCGGACAGCGGCGCCGACAGGGGTGTGCGCGGCGAGGAAGGCGGTGACGCGGCCGAGCTGCCCGGCGGCACGGCCGGTGAGCTGGTCGAGGGGCAGCGCCCCAGCGTTCGCTTGGGCGGCCCGCTCCAGCGCGGGGACGTTGTTCGGGCGGGCCTGGGCGGCGAAGACGTCGTCGAGGTGGGGCCCGCGCAACTGGACGGGCCCGACGCGATGGCCGCGCACGTTCATGGAGACGTAGTGCTCGAAGCGTTCCATGGTGGCGACCCGGTCCGGGCTCGGATTGTCGCCCCACTCCGCGGTGATCGATGCGATCGCGGATATCGACCCGGCCGTGGTGGCCAGGGTGGATGCGTTCTGTACCAGGGACAGCCGGACCGGGGTGGGCAGGCGGGGCAGCAGTTGGGTCATGCCGTGGACGTGGCAGCGGTACTTGCGCAGGTCCTCGAACATCGCGGCGATGGTCTCCGGGGCCGCGCCGGTCAGGGTGATCAGTTCGTCGAAGTACGGCCGGAACGGCACCCGCTGGTCTTCGGGAGTGTCACGTCGGGAGCGCGCGGCCCGCAGCAGATCGCGGGCGAGCAGCGCGGTCAGGAGGCGGTCGGTGGGCCCGTTGCCGCCTGGGCACACCCACACGATCATCCTGGAGTCCATCGCGGTGCGAATGTTGTAGGCGCCGACCGGCTGGCCGAGGAACGCGCGGGTGACCGGGTTGGAGGAGAGACGGGCGATCGGGTTGAGGACCACGGCGAACGCGTCCGGCGACAGAGTCGGGAAGACCACCTTCCACCAGGAACGGGTTTCGTCATCCAGTTGGCCAGCCACCGCGGCGAGCGCCGCCGTACGGAACGCTGCGTCGCTGAGCAGAGCCCGGACGTGGAAGATCGTGGCCTGGTCCTCGGGCCGGCCGGCCTGGCAGGCCGCCGCGTTGACGGCGACCAGGACGGTGAGCGTGGCGGTGAGGATGGTGAGGGCGCGCGGAGCGGTCGCATCGTCCCAGGCCAGGACGGAGGCGTAGGCGTCGGTGATCGCCTCGACGACTTCGTGTGCCGCCTGCCCGTGATGCATGCCGAGCGGATTCCACGAACTCACCCGCGGGTTGGGGCCGAGACCGTTGAGGTCGACCAGCGCGATCCGCGGTGCCAGGTGCTCGTGAGCGAGGAACGTGATGGCCCTGGGCCAGGAGTCGCGGTGCGGGTCGACGAAGACCAGTCCTCCGCCGGCATGTGCCCAGCCGATCGCCTGCGCCAGGGCCCGCTCGGTCTTGCCGCCGCCCGCCTTGCCCGTCCCCACCTCGAACAGGGTCTCCTCGGCGTACGTGGCAACGAGCCGCTGCCGGCCGTCCGGTCCCCGGTAGATGCCCTGGAGCAGCAACTCCGGGTCGCCGAACACGAAGGTGGGCAGGTCCCCGGCGAGTACCGGCAGCCTGCAGTGCACCGTCGGGGGCTTGAGCAGGCCGGTGATCTCCTCCAGCCGCACCCAGTTCGCGCGGGGCGGCTGGCAGTGCCCCAGGTTCCAGCGGCGCTGGAAGCCACGGCGGGTGGGCCAGTGGTCGGCGCCGATCCGCCACGGTCCCAGCCGCCATCCGCGCATGGACCACCGTGAGCGGCCGCCGAACACGTCGAGGGCGGCCTGGAGTTGGGAGAGCCGGGCCTGCGCACGGCCCTCAATGTTGGAGGCGCACATCACGAGGAGCTGGACCCGGACCAGGTGGTCGTCCTCGGCGAGCTTGCCCAGCGCCACGGCCGGCTCCACTCGGTGGGGCACCGGCGGCATCACCAGCCGTCGGCCGGAACCTGATCCGGGGCGGTCGCTGAGGAGTTGCTGCAACTGCCCGCCCCAGGAGTCCTCGATGCCGCTCGCGTCCTGTCGCAGCCAGCGCGCGGCCCGCTGAGCTTCCCGTCGCTCGGACCGGCGCGCGGCGCTCATGAGCTGCAGGCGGCGTGCCCGCAGGGCCCACTTCGGGGCGCGCTGGATATCGAGGCGGATCTCGGCGAGGTCGCCGAGCTCAGCGCGGAGGTCGGATACCGCGTCGATGAGCGGCTGGAGCGGGTCGGGGGCGAGCGGGACCTCGCGCAGCGGAGAGATGAGCTTGCCGCGCAGGATGAACTCGGCCCGTACCGTGTGCGTCCGGGGCTCGTCGACGATCGGGCGGGCCCGGTTGACGGTGATGTCCGGGCCGAACGGGGTGATGGACAGTAGCCGTTCACCGCCGACCGGGCCTTCGACGCGGTAGCGCAGCGGGGTGCTGCCGTCGGCACGTAGCCGGATCTGTACCGTCTTCGCCCGGCGGGGCGCCCACCAGGGCATCGCCGTGGACGCGCGGGCGAGCTGGACACCGCGCCGGAAGATCTCCTCCAGGCCCGGGTCGAAGTGCCGGTTGGAGACGAGCTCCAGGGCCATTCGCTCGGCGGAGGCCCGCTCCGCGAGCCGGCGGATCACCAGTTCCCCCACGCTCCAGCAGGCGGCGATGGTCAGGGCGAGCAGGTACCAGTGGTCGTAGAGCCAGTCGACGGCGTCGATCAGGCCGGTGAGCAGGCCGAGTACCTGCCCGGCGGCCGCGTCGTCGGCCCGGCTGGTCAGGTGCGGGGCTGCGGAGTCCACGTCGTGGTTCCCTTCTTGACGGTGCGGGTGAAGTGCCAGTCGGTGATGCGGAGGTCGGTGAAGATGCCCCCGCGGTCGGTGCCGGCCCACACGAGATGGACCACTGCCTTCTCGGGGCTGTGGTCGCGGCGGGCGATCGCGGCCTGGATACGGAAACCGGTGGAGGCGAACGCCGGGGCCACCGCCCCATCCGGGTCGGGGAAGACCGTGGGCCACTGCGTGCGGCCGATGCCGGTGGCGTCCGCGCGCAGCAGTGCCCGGCCGGCGGCGAGCAACACCCGCTCGTCGGCGGCGGGAAGGTCGCTGGGCCAGGCCGCCTCCAGGTTCCGCTGGACGGCCGGGTCGCCGGCGATGCCCTCGCCGTGCGGCGGCAGAGCGGACTCCAGGACCGAGGGGGCCGATGCGGCGGGAGACGTACTGGCGGTCGGCCTGCCGGCAGGAGACACAGCGGCCGCAGACGACGGATCCGTGTCGGCGCGAGCGTCGGTCGCTGCCGGCTTCGTCGTGGCCTGGGGTACCTGGCCGTGCGGCATGCCCAGCAAGGTGATGCCGGCGACGGCGAGCACGACGGCGCTCAACAACAGAAGACGCGGCGAGCGCGGAGCGGTGGTCACAGCAATCGTGCTCCCCCCGCGTAGCCGGACATGGTGCTGACGGAGTCCAGTCGGACCACGGTGCCCGGGCGGGCGGCGTTGACCATCTGTCCGCTGCCCAGGTAGATCCCGACGTGATAGATCGTGGAATCACGTCCGGGCGCGGTGGCGAAGAAAACCAGGTCCCCGGGCTTGAGGAAGAGCGGGCCGAGGCCGGCGGGGATCCGCTGACCGGCACCGGCCTGGGCGGCCGCGACGCGCGGCAGACGGATACCGGCCCTCGCGTAGGCGTACTGGGTCAGCCCGGAGCAGTCGAAGCCCTTGATGCTCGCGCCGCTCTTGCCGCTCGGCGAGCAACAGGTGCCGTACGACGTGCCGTTCGTGCCGCCGCCGCCCCACGAGTACGGGACACCTCGCTGGGAGAGTGCCGCCTCGATGACGGTGCGGACGGTGCCCGTGACGTTCTTCAGGTCCGGGTCCTTGGCGGCCGCCGTGTACTGGTCGATCCACCCGAGCACGTCCGTGACGTACGCATCCGAGTGGTTGTACTGCAGGATCGCGGACTTCAGCTGTGAACGCCGGGTCAGGTCACGTCCGTTGCCACACAGGTAGACGGCGGCGCCGAGCGCGGCGTCATCGGCGTTGTGCGGGTCGGCGGTCTTGTCGCCGTTGCCGTCCTTCCCGGTCGACTCCCAGGTGGAGGGCAGGAACTGGAACGGCCCTACGGCGCGTTCACCGGTCGCGGTGCCGTCCCACTTGCCGCCGTCAGTGTCCGCGACGGCGGTGGTGTTGCCGCCGGCACCGGAACCGTTGAGGAGAACCCCGTAGATCTTCGGGCGGATGTCACCGTTGTCAGCGATGTTCCGACCGACAGCGTGGTTGGACTCGACCTTGGCGATCCCGGCCAGGATCGGCCAGCGCATCCCCTGACACCTGGGCACGTACTGGCCGACCTGCTGGACGGCCTTCTTGTAGGCGGTGAGCATGCGGGCCGGGATGTCCGCGGCACTGCCGCCCTCGGCGATCCCGCCGTCGTCGCTCACCCCCGTCTTCAGTGCCACGTAGGCGCCGATTGCGTCGGACACCGGTGCGGCGCAGCACACGGCGGCGAACATCAACAGCGCTATCACGCATGCCCACCGCCTGATCCGTTTCGTACGGCGCCCGGGCCGGCTCACTCGTCCTCACCGTCCTCGTCGCGCCGACGGGCCCGCTCCTGTCGCAGACGTTCCGCCTCGGGCGCGGTCCGCCGCATCAGCTCCCGCATCCGGGCCCGCGCCTCCTGGCGCGTCTGGCTCCGCGCGCTCCTGCCGCCGGGAAGAACGGCCCCGCCGGGATCGGACCGGGGCGCGGGTGCAGGACCGCTCCGGCGCGGTGGCGGTGGCGTGGTGGCCGTCGGCGGCGCGGGCCGTGCGGGGGCTGGGGCTGGACGGGGAGGAGCCGGCCGGGGCGTGCCGCCAGGCGACGTTGGCGGTCCAACTGGCAAGCGCTGCCTGCTGAAGGGCCCTGCGCCACCCCTGTCAGAGGGTTGGTCCCGCATGGCCCGGGCCACGTGGCGGCCGGTGTCGCCCCAGACGCGGGCGTCCTCGCGCACGGTGTTGGCCCACACCCGTACCTGCTGGTGTGCGTCCTGCGTGTAGCGCGAGCCGCCCTCGCGGGCGCGGCGGACGTTGGCCGGCAGACCGACTGTCCCTCCGTACGCGGCCCGGCCGCCCCGGTTGAGGATGCGGTAGCCGCGGAAGCGGACCAGACGGTTGTGGGCGCGCGTGGACAGCAGGGTGCGGTCGGAGGTCTGATCGTGCAGCACCTGCCCGGTGGTGGGGTTGACGATCTGGCCCTGGTCGTTGCGGTACCGGTCGGGCGGCCCTCCGGGCCTGCGCGGCCCCCCACCGGACCCATCCGGGTCGCCCGGTGCGCCGTTCGGCGGGCCGCCGGCGTTCGGGTCGCCGTCCGCGGTGGGCTTGCGCCACCTGGCCAGCTGCTCGTGGTCTGGCCGCCTGCCGATCAGCAGCCAGTGGGAGCCCTTCAGCCCGAGGCGTGCCCCCAGCCCGCCGACGGCTGCCGCGGCAGTGAGCGGGGCGAGACCGCGCCCGGCTTCGGCGGTGGCGTCGGCGAGCATCGCGCCGGTGTCCATCGGCATGCCGGCGCCGTCGACGAGGGAGGTGAGCGCGCTCAGCAGCCGGTAGCGAGTGCCCAGCATTCCGAACCGGCCGCCCCCACCGCCGGCGAACATGCGCAGCCCACCACCGTAACCACCCATCGCGGCAGGGGAGTTCATCGCGAGAGCCGCGCCGAGCTCGGAGGAATCGCCGGGCAGATGCGTGCCGCCGACCTTGGCGTACCGCATCCGCATCGCCGAGCGCCGGCCGAAGGAAGCGATGCCGCTCAGCATGCGGCGGTGCCCGGCCGCGCCGGCGATCGCCAGCACGTCGATCAGCAGGATCCGCTCGACCATGAGGTCGGGGCCATTGGTGATGGTGGCGTCGACGGCAATGCCGAAGAACGGGATGAACGCGCATTCCGCTTCGAGCGCGAGGATCGAGATCCCCCACACCGACAACCATTTCCACACGCTCTGGCGCGGCGGCCCGGGCAGCATGCCCGCGATAAAGGTGACACCGCCGGCGGCCGCTGCCCCGGCACAGATGCCCTGAGTGCCGAGCAGGACAATGGCGGCGGACAGCAGCATGCCGCAGATGAACAGCGCGGCGACCAGCAGCAGTCCGGCGCCGCCGACCCGCCACCAGGTGGGCTTCTGCGCGTAGGAGGCGCACGCCTTGCCGACCGGGCCCGCCTTCTTCATGTCGTCCAGGAACAGGGAGAAGGAACGGTCCTCGTCGGTGATGAGCGCAGGGGAAGACGTGTCCAGGAGTTCGCCGCCGGAGGTGAGCGGCGGGAGATTCGAGTCGCCGTCCGAACCGGTCCACGCCTTGTCGTGATCCTTCTCGCAGAGGTCCTTCGCATCGCCGATGAGGAGTCGGCAGGCGTGCTTCGCCTCGTCGGAGGGGGTCCAGTCCGGGTTCGGCAGGTATCCGCCGGTGACCCACTTCAGATGGACGGCGTACGCCTTGCGGTCGGAGGCCTTGCCCGGGTCGAGGATGCGCCCGTACTCCAGCAGCATGTACGGCTTGACGATCAGCGCGTTGGTGATCGAGTCCTGCAAGGGGCGGGCCACCTCCGCCGCGGAGACGGGGCCCCCTTCTTCTAGTTGCAGGCACTTGAGTTCGGCGTTGCCGGCCATCCCCGCGCAGGGGTCGGTGGAGGCGATCTTCCCGCCCCAGTCATAGGAGTTGACGCTCTGCTGGGCGACGGAGGCGGCCACCTGCTGCGCCTGTCCGAGCGGGCCGTCCTGGCCGAGGAGGTAGTCGGGGCGCACGAACGTGGAGGCGGCGAGCGCACCGATCAGCAGGGTAAGGAAGATCTCGCCCAGCCCGCGGCCGACCCGACCGCGCACGATCATGAAACAGGCGAAGACGAAACCCCAGGCCAGCAGCAGTCCCTTCAGCCCGAGCGTGTCGACGACCACATGGTTGTAGGCGTCGGCGACCTTCTGGGACGGGTGGATCAGGATCTTCAACAGCGGGAAGCGGAAGGCGAGTTCGATCGCCCACCCCGCCAGCCCGACCAGCAGCCGAATCACGGTGAACAAGCCCGACAACGCGAACGCGAGGGTCTGGCCCTTGAAGTCGAGGATGGAGCCGCCCTCGGCATTCAGGTCGTAGCCGTTGATCGGCACCCCCTCGGAGGAGGTGATGTTCAGCGGCGCGAGGAGACCTCCCGTCTCGCCGCCGTTGCTCGCCGCGTACACGACCTGGGTGTTGACCATCACGAACACGCCGGTGAGCAGCAGGACGAATCCGGCCGAGCGCAGGGTGGCGCGGTCTGGACGCCACATGTCAGCGCCGCCTCTGCCCGGCGGCGCGGTGCCACCACACGACGAGACCGCTCAGGCCCGCACCGACCGACAGCAGTCGCCACGCTGCCTCAGCCCCGCCGTGGTGTTCGGCCGTGGCGGCGCGTGTGGTGCCGCGCTCGCAGTACTTCTTGGCCTCACCCACGATCAGCTGGCACGGATCATCGTGCGCCGGCGGTGAACTGGCGGCGAAGGCCTGCCCGGTGTGCGGCCACCAGGCGTCCGGCACGTCCACCCGGAGGGCCAGGACGAGCACGCCGATGGTCACGGCAATCAAGGTGAGGACGGCCGCAGCCGCGCGGATACGCCGGGAGCGGTCCCAGGAGGAAGAGATCATTGAACGCGCTCCTTCGGAAGGGCGACGGCTTCACCGGCGAGCGGCTTGGTCGCTGAACCCGTGTGGTGCGAGGCGTTGCTGGGGTGGTGTCCTGGTGTGGTGGTGATGGACGACTCGATGCGCGCGATGCGGGGGATGACGGCCTTGACGCGGCCGGTGTTCTGTCGCGGGCAGGCCAGCAGGACCTCGCCCTCCCGGCCCTTGCGGCCGACGGGGGACAAGCCGGTGGTCACCAGGCGCAGCAGTTCCGGGTCGTGCGCGTCGAGGCCGACGAACTCCAGGCCGCGGCGGGCGCGTTCGCGGTCGGTGGTGCGGGCGAGCGCCCGGTAGGCCATGAGGCCGCGGTCGGGGCCGAGTTCTTCGGCGTCGTGGGATGCGCCGAGGAGGCCGGCGCCGTGCTTGCGGCCGTCGTGGAGGATCTCGTGGACCAGGGCGGTGCCCTCGGCGGACGAGGTGAGCCAGTACAGCTCGTCCAGGACCACGGCGGTGAACCGTTCGGGATCCTCGAATGCGGTCTGACGGGCGATCGCGGCGATCAGGTAGAGCACCGCACGGCCGATCAGCGCCTCCAGCGGCTGCTGGAGGAGAACCTCCGGCTTGTCGAACGCGGCCTTCGGCGGCAGCTTCAGTCCCGTGGTCGTGATCACGATCATGTCGGAGGTGCTGGAGGCGTCCAGCCGCACCGGCGGCAGCGCCGGGTCGAAGACCATCGCAGCAAGAGAGTTGGTGGCCACGACGCGGATCAGGCCGGCGAGCGTGGCGGCCGCGTCCTGACGCTTGCCCACCTCGCGGACAGCCATCTCCTCAAGGACCTCGACCACGCGGTGCATGGACGGCTCCGGGCCGGCGGCGGCCTGCTCCACGGCGTGGTGCAGCACCTCCCCGTTGGTGCTCATCGGGCCGATGCCGAGCTGCAGGGTGAGGTAGGACAGGGCGTAGTGGCGGCCCTCAGGGCCGTCGAACATCCGCAGCGGGTCGATGGAGACCTCGGCCCGGGCGGCGTCGATGATCTGAACGCGTCCCTTCGCCGCGGTCCGCGCGAAGGTCGCCCACTCACGTACCGGGGTGCGGTCGATACAGATCGCGCAGCCGCCGCGCGCCCACACCGCCTCCGCGATCAGCTTCTGCAGCACGGACTTGCCCGCGCCGAGGTCGCCGACGATGCCCATCGACGCGGATGCGTCCTGCTTCGGGGCGTCCGCCACGTTGATCATGACGGGGCGGGTGGTGCCCGAGTCCAGGTCGATGCCGAGGAACATGCCGGCCGGGTCACCCACCTCCGTGGCGGTGAAGGCGCCGCCGAGCGCCCAGTCCTCGGAGACCTGGTGCTGGGTGAACTCCCGCACCACGCCCGGCCGTACGGTGCCGGGCAGGCCGAGGGTGAACAGGGCCTCCTGGAGGCCGGCCGGGCGGACGGCCCGGTAGTCGGCGCCGCCCAGTAGCGCGGCCAGGGCCCGGGCGCGGGCGTCGCAGACGGCTGCGGTGGGCCCCCACACGGTCAGGACGGTCACGGACTGGACCTCGACCTCGACGGAGGTGCGCGAGAGGCGGGCGTCCAGTTCGCCGAGATCGCGTGCGGCCTCGGAGAGGGAGGCGGGCATGCCGGTGGGGCGGGCGTCGTACTGGTCGGCCTGGTCGATCAACTCGTTTTTCTTGCGCCGTACTTGATCTCGCGCCTTCTCGGCGGGCACCAGGGTGAGGTCGATGGTGTAGTCGACGGGAAAGTCCAGGCTTTCCAGCTGGGCGAAGAGATCGGCGGAGTCCTGCGCGACGGCGGGCGGGCACTCGGCAAGCGCCAACTGCGCCTGGTAGCCGACCCCCGTGTCGGATTCGACCTGCAGCCAGCGCCGCCGCAGCGGGGAGTCCGTCTTCAGCCGCCACCAGGCTGTGCGGCCCGACCGCGTTATCTGTCCGGCGCTCCCCAGGTCGTCTGCGTCGTCGAGTTCGGGGTCGATACCGCCTTCCTGGAGGCGTACTTGGCCGAGGTCGGCGTAGCTGGGGGAGTGCAGCACGCCCTCACGGACCTGCCCTCCGTACAGTGCGCTGGCCTCGGCCTCGGCCAGCAGGGGTTCCGCCAGGCCGCGGTGGAGGGCGTGCTGGATCATCCACACGATCTCGGCGGGGCGGGCGGGGCGGAAGGCGATACCGCCGGCGAGCGCGGCCTCAACCCGGGATGCCTGCTCGCGGTAGGCGGTCACCTCACGCCGCGCTACGGGAGCCGGCCGCATGCCCAGCGCCGGGGACAGTTCCGCCCACATCGCACCGAGCGACGCCGACATCCGCAGGCCGGCGCTCTCGGTCTGCAGGGGCACCGCCAGCCACAGGGTGCGGCGGTGCATCTCCTGACCGTCCAGCAGATCGAGGGTGGCTTCGACGTTCTCCACCCACGGATGCGGACCGTTGCTCGGGGCCGTGTCGGTCGGCTCGATGCCCTCGATCATGCGCAGGGCGATCTCCCCGGGATCGACCTGCGCGCACAGTCCGAACAGGCGTGGAGCTCCGGACAGGGAGCGGATCAGGTGTGTGATCTTGGCGAGCTGTTCGTCGCGGACCGCGGCAGGCACGTAGGTGCCCTGGACGGTTTCCTCGTTGCGGCCGCGGGCGTCCGGGCCGGGGTGCAGCCGGTAGATCGCCCACACGCTGCCGTGCGTCGACCAGACGAGGTGTCCGGCGATGTGACGGATCGGCACCCTCATCGCGCATCCCCGCTCTGCGCGGTGAGGGCGAGCAGCTGCTGCACACCCGACACCGGACCCACCGGCGCCACCGGCGCAGCCGACTCCGTGCGGCGGCGCGAAGATGAGCGAGCGGCGGCCGTGCTCGCGTGCGGTGACCGGGCGCCTCGCTGACCAGCCGCGCGAGACGGTGCGCCTCCCGCAGCGAGCGCGGGCGGGCCCTCGATGGTGAAACCGCCGAGCAGGGGGCGCGAGGCGCGGTCGCGGGCGGCGCGCCCGCCGATCCGCCCTCCGCGCGGCTGTCCGCCCAACAGCAGCCAGCCCAGGGCCGCTTGCATCGGGGCACGCCCCCGGATCTTCGGACGGCGCACGGCCCAGATCGCGAGCAGCCAGGCCACGATCGGGACCGGCCCCATCCACGACCACCACGCAATGGTCTTGACGAGGAGGAAGCCGCCGACGACGGCGACCGCGATCTGTGCGGGCGTGTACGGGCCGAGCGGGATGCGCCAGTCGGCGACCTTGCCCAGAACCCAGGGGTGGCGGCGGGCGGTGGTGTAGAAGCGGCCCACCCGGCCGGCTGCGGCGGCGGTCACAGCCAGCCTCCGACGCCGGACGAGTGCTCGCGGGAGGCCGGGAGTTCGGAGTGGACAACGCCCGGGACGGCGGGAGCGCCGTTCTTCACTTCGTCCTCGAACATGCTCGCGAGGCTGTCGCGCGAGTTGTAGAGGCCCAGCGCGATCACCATCAGCAGCAGGGCGCCGATCCCCGCCTTGAGCGAGAACTTTTGGATCATGACGACGACCACGAGGACGAGCAGCCCGGCCTCCAGCCCATTGGTCGCCCACTCCTTGAACATGGCGATCCAGTGGTTGCCGAGGTCGTCCAACTGCCCGGCGAGCAGCACGCTGTGCACCGTGTTCACCGCGCACCGCCGACCTGAGCGGTCCCGGACTCCCCGGACTCCAGCGCGGCAACTTCCCACCGGCCAGAGCGGGCCCGGAGCGTCAGCTCGTATGCCAGCGGCCACCGGCCGCCGGTATCCCGGGCCTCCACCTGGACGAGGACACGCACCGTCGTGCCGTCGGCCGGCACCTGCTCGGCGGCCGCTGCCTGTTCGACGGCGGAGGTCTGCTGGACGGACACCGACGCGTACGGGGCGGGGGAGACGGCCGACAGCGTCACGCCGGGCGCGAGGTAGCGGTCGACCTCTCCGGAACCGGTCAGGTAGGCGGCGAAGAACTCCCCGAGCGCGGACGACAGATCACCGTCCGGGACGCTCACGCCGTACGGCGACTTCGCCGCCTCGACCCGGGCCGGACCCGCCACCACGCCCGGCGCACCGGTCACCGTGAACGAGGAGCCCGCACCGCCGACGGCAACCGGCACCGCGTAGTAACGCACCGACCCGTCGGCGTACTGCGCAGCCACCGTCACCGACCACGCACCGCCGGAGCGCTGCGCACTGCGCACCGCCGTCACGGACTGCGGCGCGGGCTGCGCACCGGCGGCCGGGTCGGGCAGCTCGACGTCCGGCGCGAGCGCCTGCGCAAGACGTGCCTGCGCACTCGTCGCGTCGTCGGCGCTGCTGCGCAACCACGCACTGACGAACACCTGCGCATAGCCCCCCGGTTGGGCGGCGGCCGCCACCGTGCGCACGGAGGTGGGCGTGTCCGGGGTGGCCGCCTCGACCGTGGTCGGGGTGGAGGCGACGGCGACGGCCAGGGCGATCGGGCCGGCCGCGATGACGGCCCACACCGCCAGGCGCGAGAGGCGCACGCGGCGCCGCATCGCCTCCAGTCGGGCGTCGGCCGCCATCGGTACAGGGGCCTCGCTCTCTGAGGCCTGCTTGCCAGGAGACATGGTCAAACTCCCAGGTCAGAAGGTGTGCTTGCTGACTTGAGAAAACCCGCCGACCCCGACCCGACCACCGACCACGAGACCCCGACCACGGTCACGATGGAGACACGAACCCCGTGGTCGGGCTCATGGTCGGCCCGACCACGAGCCCGACCACGGGCTGACCGGGGAATGGACATCGCGGCCGCCCACAGTCCCCGGGCCGGGGCTGGGCGACCACACACCCCACGGACAACGGGCCCCACACACCGATGCGCAGACAGAGATCACCCGGACCTCGTCAGGCACCTGCGCAGTGCACCGCCCGCACCGTGCGCAGCCGAAGATCAGAATTCGCGGGCCGGATGCGCAGCCACACCGCACGTGGCGACTGCGCACGATCCCCGGCCGGTTGCGCAGCCCGGTTGCGCAACACCGTTCCGAGGCTGCGCAATCGGGGTCCTGGCGTGACCGCGTACCCGGCTGACGGTGCGTGGTCGGCCCGACCATGAGCCCCACCACGGCAGCCAGGCGGCCGCGTTGCCGGATCGTGACCGATGGTCGGGGCTCATGGCCGTCGGTCTGGTCGGGGCCGGCGGATGAGCTGACGCCATGGAACACACGCACGGCCGCGCACCCGGGCCCGCCACCCGCCCCATCCTGGCGGGCTCGGAGCGCTGGCCCGGACACCGCGCAAGGCCCACCTCGGAGACACCGCGGTGAGCCGCTTCGGGGCAGGGGTCCGTCGGGGCGTGATGGCGGCCGATCAGTTCACGCAGATCGCCAACGGGCTGTTCCGGGACAGCGAGTTGTCCTTCAAGTCGAAGGGGATCTTCGGGTACGTCTCCACACACCGGGACGGCTGGCAGGTCACGCTCGCCCAACTCGTCTCCGTGGGCCCCGACGGACGCGATGCGGTCCGCGCCGGCCTGCGGGAGCTGGAGCGGCACGGCTACCTCATCCGCGAACGCCTGCGCCGCCCGAACGGAACGCTCGGCGAGGTCGTCTACTCGATCACCGATCACCCCGCCACCTTCGACGCGGCCCTGCCGGAGGCCGCGTCCGGCCTCGCCATCGGAGACGAACACCACCGCGGCTTCGGGGCGGGGATCCGCCGGGGCGTGATGGCGGCAGATGGGTATACGCAGATCGCCAACGGGCTGTTCCGGGACAGCGAGTTGTCCTTCAAGTCGAAGGGGATCTTCGGGTACGTCTCCACGCACAGGGACGGCTGGCAGGTCACCGTCGCCGAACTGGTGCGCCGCGGCCGCGAGGGCGTCGACGCCGTCACCACAGGGCTTCACCAGCTGGAGCGGAACGGATTCCTCTACCGCGCCCGCGAGCGCAACCCCGACGGCACGCTCGGTCAGGCGTTGTACGTCATCACCGACCTGCCCGCCCTGCAAAACCCCAGCTCACAACCAGAGTCGGGTTATCCAGGATTGGCTGAGCCTACGTTGGCTCATCCCCGCACTAAGAACACCATCGTTAAGAAGACCAACCAGCAGAACACCAGACCCCTCCGTCCATGCCGCGGCGAAGCGCCGCAGACAGCGGGACGGGCGGACCGGCCGCGCCCACCGTCGGCGCTGCCCGCGGCGGATGACATGCACCCGGGGATCCAACTGCTGCTCGAACTCGGAGCGGCCCGCCCCGAGTTGCTGCTGACCGGGAAGGCACTGACCGACCAAGGGCGCGTCGCGACCGTGATGCTGGAGGCCGGCTGGAGCCGCGAGCACCTGCGGCACATCATCGCCGCCCGGCCCCTGCCCCACCCGGTGCGCACCACGGTCGGCGCGATCATCGCCGCACGCCTCCGCGCCGCCCAGACCTACCCCCCACCCGCTACCGCGGCCGGCCACCACGGCGAACCCGCTCGGGACGCCCCGCCGCCCCGGGCGGCCGTCCCCGCCGCCGCGAGCACCGTGAGCGGGGCCCGCACCCAACGCGCCCTCGTCGAATGCGCCGGCTGCGGCAGGCCCGGCACCGCCCCCGGCGAGGACCTCTGCCCGGCCTGCCTCGGCTGGCCGCTGTGCCGCACCTGCCCCGGCCCGACTCCCCGCCGGGCCCGTCCCGATGGCGACGGACGCTGCGCCACCTGCTCCACCACTCTGACCGCCCCTCTGGAAGCGAGCACCTCATGACGGACACGTTCGATCCAGCAACCTGGACCGTGCCGCAGTACCACGCCCGCCCCTTCGCCCGCGATCCGGAAAGGTGGGAGGAAGAACGATCCCGCGCGGTGCAGTTCGGCCACGTCTGCTCCGGCACCGCGTGCACCGGCACCTGCGAGCCGGCGATCGTGTACGAGCGGACCAGGTGGGGGTGGCTGGCCTGGACCGTGCCCGGTGACGGCACCCAGCCAGAGCGCCCTTGGCAGATCGGGGTGCTCCCCCCGGACGCGACGCTGACACAGCGACTCGCCGTGCGCTGGCTGACCAGGCGTCGCGCCCACCGCATCGCGCTGACCTCTACGAGCCCCGCCTCCCTGCGGTTTTCAGCAGTGGTCGTGGGGGTCATCAGCCTCTTCGCCGCGATGTCCGCCCTCGGCCACGGCATCCCCGCCGGCCTTGTGCTGCCAGGGGCGCTGCTCGCCCCGTTGCTCGCCGAATATCTGCCCGACCGGCTCGACGACCGGGCAGCCGGACACGTCCGCACTGTCGAAGGAGACGCTGCCTGCCAGTACCTGCAGCGCCTCGCCGCCCTGCACACCTACCTCGTCCAGGCCGCCGCCGGCAGCGACGACTACGCACTGCGCCGCTCGGCCGAGATCGGCCAGGACCTGATGTGGGACACCGCCGGGCTGCTCCAGACGCAGGACACCCGCTCGGTGTCGTCTCAACTCATCGACCGTGAGCGGCTGATGGTCCAGCTCGCCGACCAAGTGGCCCAGATCCTGGAGGGCACCCGCGCCGAGGCCCGCTCCGGCCCGGAGGGTCCGCCCCGCGGACACGAAGGCCCCTTGGGCCGGCCTTACCCGCCCGGCTTCGAACCGGCGCAGCGGCCGGCACCGCAACACGACCCCGGCACCTCACGACCGAAGGGAAACCTCCCTGTGCCCCATGTCCAGCCCGGCGACGAGATCCGCACCGCGGACGTCTACCTGCTCTTCGCACACGAGCCGTACTACCTCGGCGTCGGCACCCAAGAGATCAACACCACCCTGGTGGCCGCCGCCTCCCTGCTCCACCCTCGGGTGCGACAGCCCGACGGAGCCCAGATCCACAACCGCCTCACCCGGGGACGCCGGCCGGGCGAGATCGTCCCGCTGGCCACCCTCACCCACGAACTGGGCGGCGGCGCCGACTGGCCGACGGTCGGCGACTGGGAGCAGGTCACCGCCGACCTTGTGCAGCTCGTCCGCACCGGCGGGTGCGACGCCCTCAGCCTCGGTCTCGCCGAGATCGCGCGTGCCCTGGTCTGTGTCGGGCCGCTCAGTCACGTGCGTGTCTTCGACGCCACAGCTGACCAGTTCATCGCCTACGGGCCGCAGGAGCGCGCCGCCGTCCTGGCCAAGGTCGACATGGGCCTCTCCGGGCTCGTAGCCGAGCGGGAATTCTGGCCGGGAGACGGCCTGCTGTCCCCGCTCTGCCAACAGGCGTAAGACCATCAACTCCTTGGTGCGGCGACGGCCGCGACCGCGAGGCCCGTCGTCACCACGGGCCTGTTCGCCGGCCGCCGCCGTCCCGCGCCACCGCACGCCCGGAAGCTGAGTCACATTCTCTTTTCGCAGGTCGGGGCGGTGACGTTTGGCGGACTTGATGGCGCGCCGTTCTCAAGAGCGTCATGACGACGCCTTCCCACACGGAGGCTCACTCCGGACTGGCGCTTCGGCTAGGCCTCGGCAGGGGCTGTGTCGTCAAGGCCCGGATGGGGGCTGGGGGTGCTGGCGTAGCCAGTGCTGGAGTTCACGGTGGCGGTATTGGTAGGCGGGTCCGCTGTAGCGCATGAGTCCTGCGGTGACGGCCCAGTCCAGGAACAGGCCGAGCCGGAAAGGCAGACGGCGGCGCGAGCAGAGCAGGAACACCGTATAGCGCCACGTAATTCGCGCACCTACCGCGAGCGCAGCCATGAGCCCGAACGGAAGCCCGAACCCGAGCCCGATCATGAGCCCGTTCGTGAGCCCGAAGGGGAGCCCGATCATGAGCCCGGCCCAGAGCCCAACCGGGAGCGCGGCCAGGGCATTGCTCCTGATGACGGCTCGGGCTCCCAGACTTACGCTCGGCTCCTGCACCATCGTTTCCATAAGCCCGAACGCGAGTCCCAGCGCGAGCCCGGCCGCAACCCCAGCCGTGAGCCCGAACGGAAGCCCGTCGACCACGAGCATCACCGTGGACCCGACCACGAGCCCGAATCCGAGCCCGCGTGCCAGTACCGAACGTCGCTCAGCGGTCCTGAGCGGGTTCACCAGACTCTTGGGGATGCCAACTGTGAGGGCGAGCGATCCGGACACGGCGGCTATTGCGCTGATCAGGATGGCGACCATGCCTGCCGCCCACTGGGGGACGGCCCAGGCGAGGGGGAGGGTGGTGAGCAGGGCGAGGGTGGTGAGGAGGACGTCGGTTGCGCGGACGAGGGTGCGTCCGGCGAGGGGCCACAGTTCGTGCAGGACGAGGTCGGTGGTCTCCACGCCCCGGGGAGCCTGGGCGGTGAGGACGCCGGTGGGGTCGAGGTGGGTGGTGAGGTGGTGGAGCCAGCGGTGGACGTCCTGGGGCGTGTAGCCGCGGGGGTTGGGGGTGGTGCGGGTGGCGGCGGGGATGTAGCGGGCCAGGAGGTGGCGGTCCAGGACGTCGGCGTCGGGGAGGGTGAGGAGTTCGCTGGGGTCACCGTCGTGGTGATAGACGGTTGCGGTCAAACAGAGCCGCCAGGGAGTGGACAGCACGGTCGTCAGGGGCCCGGCGGGATTGGCGGCCATGTGGTCGAGCACGGGCTGCCAGCGGGCTGCGTCCAAGGCGCGGTTGGCGAGGTAGAGCCGGGTGTCGGCGGTATCGACGGGGGCGACGGCGATGCGGGCGGCGTCCAGGACTCCGGTGTTCGAGGTCAGGGCGTCGTAGTGGCGGGTGCGGCAGGTCAGGATGAGGGGCCCGACATCACGGCCGTGCTGGTAGGCGTTGAGGGCACGTATGACGGTGGTGGCGCGGGGCGCAGCAGGATCCGGGGAGCCGTTGACCAGAGGGTCCATCTCGTCCAGGCCGTCCAGGACCGGCAGGATGAGGTGGTGGCGGACGAGGCCGGCGGCGAGATCCGATGGCCAGTCGTAGGCCTCGGTCAGCCGATGCTGGAGCAGTTCGGGCAGGGACTGGCGTTCGGTGTCCCAGCGGGACAGTGGGATTCGGACCGGGACGGGTTCGTCGTCGCTACGGCCGTCGATGAGGGCCAGCAGCAGTTCCAGGGCCAAGACGGTTTTGCCGGCCCCGGCGGCACCAGTGACGACCAGGCGCAGGGGCTGGGTGGAGCGGTAGTAGGTGACGATGTCGGGCAGTGTCGCCGGACTGGGGCCGTCGGCGGTCAGGCGGCCGGCGGCCGGGGCTGCGGCCGGGCGGACCGTGGTGGAGTGCAGGACGTAGGCGAGGTTGATGCGCCGGGTGTCATCGCCCAGCAACTGCCGCCATACCGCGCTCTCGCCGGCCTCGACCTGCTTGGCAAGTGTCGAGGCCCAACCACGGGCGAGTTCGGCGTCGTTGCCGTCGACCGGCTTGCGCAACGCCATGACCGCGAGCACGATCCCGACCACACCCAGGGGGAATCCCAGCAGGGTCACGGTGTCGGTTGGCTGGAGACCCCCGTGGATGATCGCTCGCACCGCGTACGCAGCGCTCACCCCGACCGCCAGGGCGCACAGGGCGCCGATCAGTAGCCACTTGCGCCGTCGGCGGTGTCCCCCGAGCCCTGCCATCCCCCGATCATCGCCGCCGCCTTCCCACCGGATAGCCGACTTCTCCCACTTGTGACAACGCGGACGGACATCCCACCGGCCGATTCCATGCCGTCGTGGTCCGGCGGGGGAAAATAGCCGGGCCGGTCATGGAAGTAGGCGTCGATGGCGGCCGTTGGTGTCCAACCCGCAGTTCATGCACCTGCCCAAGCCGCGGTCGCCGCGACTACAGGGCGGTCCACGGGCGGGGCTCACCCCCCGCCAACGGCACCCACACGGCTGCGGACGGAGTGTGTTCCTCGATGTCTTCCAGGATGGCGGCTCCGAGCTGAACCTCGCGGGCGAGTGCGGCGACGAGCGGGTGCTGAGCGACCATCGCCTGCAGGTCACTGATGCGGTCGCTCAGCCTGCTGCGGGAGGCACCGGTGAGGATGAAGAGGAGGCGGGGGAAGACCGGATACCAGCGGAGCCACGTCGGTCCGGCGGAGACCGGCTTGCGGCGGCCGGGGGGCTGCGCCTCGTACTGGAAGAGCCTCGCGTATTCGATCAATTTCACGGCCAGGCGCTCGGCGCTCATGGTGCTGCGGTCGACTTCCACGAAGGCGCGGAGTTTCCGCCGGTGTTGGCCGTCGATGACGGTGTAGTGCATGACGGCGTCGGCCGAGAGCCGCTCGCCCTCGCCGATGGGGTGGGATACCTCAGGGGTCCAGTCCCACGGGCCGTGCTCGTGCCCCAGCCGGCGGGCGTCTGCCGCAAAGGTCAGGTGTGTGCGCACGACGGTGAGCGTGTGCGGCGTCTTCAGCGAGGCGGCCGTTGCCGAGCTGATCGGATACGGAGGGCGGCCCCGCAGGGCGGGGAAGTCCCGCGTGAGGCGGGCGCCCTCGCCCGTGAGGTACCAGGCGCGGGTGTGATTGGACTGGGGCAGCACGGTGTAGTTGACGAGACCCTTCCGCCGCAGCTTGTTCAGTGGGGTGGAGATGGTCTGTCGGGCGACGTTCGGCCGAAGTAGATCGTGGAGCTGGCTGGTGGTGGCCATCCGGTGTTGGGCGAGCGCGGACAGGAGCTGATGAGGCAGCGGCTCGGTGGGCGTGGGAGTGAACGAGGCAGCGGTTTCGGTAGAAGTCACTGGCATCCCTTCTCGGCGGGAGACATGGGCAAGCTCCCAGGTCGGAACAGGGCGTTGCTGACCTTGAGGAAACTCGCTGCCCCCGACCCGGCCACCGACCACAAGGCCCCGACCATGGTCACGATGGGGACACACAGTCCGTGGTCGGGCCCGTGGTCGGCCCAACCATGGGCTTGACGCTGCTGCTGCGGGGTGCGCCCTTGACTGCAGTGGCCAGTTGACCCGTGAGGGGCGGAGGGACTGCCTGTGGTCTGAGCGTCGTAATTGGCCCCGTTGGACAACTGTGTTGCTCAGTCGGGGGAGGCCCGGTCAGGTGCCGCTCCGCTGCGTCCGGCGGACGGGGTGGTCGTCGAGAGCGCCGGTGAGCCAGGAACCGTCGCCCAGGGGCACCAGTTCGTACGGGTTGGTCACTTCGACGGTGATCTCGTCGATGGGCGTGCCTGTGTGGACGTCGACCAGGAGGTAGCGGAACCACTCCTCCTCGTTCTGGCCCTCGCCGCCCAGGGTGACGATGGCCAGGTCCTAGGTCAGGTAGCCGCCGCTCCACTCCACGAACGTCTCCTCCGGGTCGTATCCGAAGGCTTCGACAGGCAGGGTGAAGAGCACGTCCCCGCTGGGGTGGCGGTGGAAGGAGACATCCGCTTGCCCGTGGTCGACGGTCATGAACTGCTGACCGTCCGGTGCCAGGTCGATCAGGCAGCGGTCCGACCACGGATAGGTCACGAGTTCCGGCTCGTCGGCGGCTCTGGCTGTGGCCCGGAGGATGACGGAGCCGTCCTGGCCCTCACCGACGTTGAGGTAGATGCTGCCGTCCACCGGATGCACGTACTGGAAGGCGCCGTGGCCGACAGTCTCCAGCTCTCTGCGGGCCAAGACCGTCCCGCTGTCGGCGTCGTGCACGACCCACTGGTCTGCGCCCCCGCGTCCCGCCATCGCGTCCGGCCGGTAGACCCACACGCTGCTGCCGTCCCGGGAGAGCGCACAGCCAGGCCGGTGACCATGGGGCCGGTCAGAATGCGGCTCGAAGTCCGACGCCCACACCAGGTCACCGGAACGCGTAAGGCACACGACGCTGTTGAGCGTCGTGTACACGACTCGCTCCAGATCGGGCCAGACTGCCGACTCCACGACCTCGTCCCCGGACCGCGGCTGAAACACCGCGACAGGCTTCACCGTGCCGAGCGCGCTGGAGTCCAACACGTACGCGTAGATCGCTCCGTCGCGGTTACGCGTGATCACGTTCGAAGGCCGCACAGCACTCATGCGCCGAGGCTAACGTCCAGCTCAGACGGACCAATAGGAGGGATCGGCGTCCCCACGAAAGGCGAACGGGCCGACTGTCCCGCGCAGGGGCCAAGGGGCGCGCTCAGTCACACTGCGCCCGATCCAGGAGGGCCGCGAGACCGCGGCACTGAGCCCGTGCTGCCGGATCGGTTGGTCGGTCGTGGTCGGCTTCGTGTACGCCGCGTACGACGAGGCCCTCAATCTGTTGATCCCGCAGTGGTGCCGGTCGACGCCGGCGGTGGGAGACGATCCCCGTACGGTCGCGTCAGCTCCATCGAGCAGGGGAACGGGGCGAAGCCTCGAACCTGCTGGGCAACGGCTGACGGCCGAAGAGAGCGGTGGCCGGTCCGGGATGCGAGGATCCCGGGCGGGAGGTTGACAGCCTCCCCCGGCCACCGGCCGACACACCCGGCCCGCCGGGGTCACACGAAGAAAACCCACAGCCGGGTGCCGTACATCGTCAGGGTAGTGGCCGTACGGCGCGCTCCCTGCGTTCTTGTGTGTCAGTCCGCCTGGATGGTGCCGCGGGCCTCGTCGATCGTCTTCTTCCAGGCGAGGGTGCTGCCGTGGCCGGGGTGGGCCTCGGCGAGGGCCTCGATGGTGACCGCGTTCGGGTCGGCGGCGGTGCGCAGGGCCTGCGTGGCGGCCTCCATACGGTGCTGGGCGAGTTCGGAACTGGTGGGGAGCTGGTGGCGGGCACGTGCGAGAGCGACGACTCGCCGGCGCTTGTAGCGGTTGCTGGTCAGCCCCCTGTCGCTGCGGAGGACGTCGTCCGGCCTGGCGAGCTCGGGCAGGACGCCGCGGGCGATGGCCCGGTTGAGCTCCAGGTGGTTGCTGTAGCCGAGCATCGGTGCGGCCTGCTTGGTGTCGAGCAGCTCCTCCGGGTCCCCGTCCTCGACCGGAGCGGCCGCCGGCGGGCGGGTCTTGCTCTGAGTGTTGCCCGGGCCGGGACGCTGGGCGATCCAGTCGGCGACGGTTCCCAGGTACCAGAAGCGGCGAAGGCGGCCGCCGTCGGTGGTCTCCTCGACATCGGGCTCGGGGAAATACCCGGGCCGGTCCTGCAGCCAGCCGAGCAGGGTCACGGTCCGCTTGTGGCCGAGCACCTTGGCCACCTCCGACGTCGGCATCAACCGGTCGCGCGGGCCGGTGAGGAGGCTGTGGCGGACGGGGGACTGTGACGTCTTCGCCGCGCGGTGGGCGGACAGGAAGGGGCCGATGGTGCCGCGCTTCCACCGGCGCCGGCGGCCATCGATCTCGTCCGGGTCCGGGCATCCGGTGGTGGCACGGTCCCGGAACAGCTCGCTCAGGCGGGAGGGGCTGAGGCCGAACTCCTCGTGGATCTGCTTGGCGTCCAGGAGTTCGTTCTCGTCGGTGCCGGTCATCGTCTTCCTCCAGGAAGGCGTGGTGAGGGGCGATAGGCCGCGCGAGCTGGCTGCGCGGAGGGAGGGGAGGAGGCCGCCGTAGCCGGCAGCGGTGGGTGTGTGCGTCTGGCGGGTGCCGTCAGCCTGCATGATGGTGGCCTCCTTTCGGTGTGTGCGCTCGGTGGCCGGCTGCGAGGTGCGCCGGCGACCTTCGATAGTTCGATACTAGATATAGGTTGCCGGGGTTGGCAAGCCGCGGGATCCGAGAATTTCTCCCTCCGAGAGCGCGGAACGCGAGCGCGTGCGCGGCCGGCACCTCCGGACGCCTGCGATCCGAGCAGATCGTACGAGGTCAGGACAGGTGGACGGGGCGGGTGGCAGGTAGAACGAGCCGACACGATTTCTCCGGGAACGCAGGGCGGTCGGCCTGGATGCCCCGCACGGCGAGCAGGGTTGCGCCGTGCCGGGGTGCGACTCTCAGATGACCGTCGGCTCGGGGTCGGGAGATTTGGGATACGGCCGGCGGGCAGGGAGGCCGAGTTTGATCTCCTCTCGCTCTCGGCGGGTACGACCGAGGCGGAACACATAGCGGTGAGCGCCGCGGTGGCGCACGTTGCGGGCGCCGACCGCGACCAAGGCCTCCCGCAGCCACACGGCCCGGTCGCAGCCCGCGCGCGGCACCGGCGCTCCGAGCGCGATGAGCTGGGCTTCTGCATACTCGTGGCCCTGCTCCTGGCGGCGGGCCTTCTGGGCCGTGCGGTCGTGGAAGACGGTGCCGTCGGGCAGGAGTTTGATGGTCCGCGCGGTCGCCCTGCCGGCGTAGACACTGTTCGTCGCCTGATAGATCCAGCCGCAGTGCCCGGGCATGACCAGGGCGCCGGACGCGGTGCGCCGGGGGACGGGATCGGCGAAGGACACCACACCGCGCACGCCCGTGGAGAGCAAGTCGGCGTGGCAGCGCGCGAGGAACCAACTCTCGGAATTTGCTGGGCACTCCTGCAGGAGCACAAATCGCGAGCAAACCAGCGACTCTGTGTACGGCGTCAACTCCGGCAGCGGCTTCGTGAGTACGGCCTTGCTGACCGGAATGCCGAACACCGCTACGCCGCACAGCCGCCGCTCGCCGGTCGAGACGTCGTACAGGCCGAACCTGCGGACGGCTGCCGGGTACGAGGCGGAGTAGTGGTGCTCGAGGACGAACGCTTCGGCGTCCGGCTCGCTGAGCCGGTCGACCTCGTAGCGGCGCGCATCGAAGCCGCCCTCACTGACATGTCTCCACGAGTGTTTCCGCGCCTGCCACCGCTGGCACCAGGGCGACGCCGTCGGCATCTCCTCCAGGGTCTCGAACGGCAGCATCTCCTGGACCGGCAGCCTCATCGTGCCACCCCGCCCGCATAGTTCTTCGGCAGGCCCGCGCTGGCGAAGAAGGAGAGCTGGCCGGCAGGGGCGGACGCGGGCGGCGAGCTCTCAGGGTCCGGTGGCGCCTCGGAAGCGTCGGCGGAGGCGGTCGGTTCGACGTTCACGGGGTGCGTGCAGCGGCAGATCCACCGGCAGGGCCGTTGGCCCGACCTGTACCGGAGGACGGCGACGACGAAGCCTCCGCGGTCCGTCATGGTGCCGGCGTCCTCGTCGATGCGAGGGCCATCAGCGCTTACGCACTGGTCGTGGTGGCCGGAGGCGCAGGGGTGGCAGGTGCCGCGTTCGCACGAGCACCAGCGGTGGAAGCCGTGGGGGTAGGCGTCCTCGATGCGGCGCAGCCCCTTGGTCCAGGCGTTCTCGCGGACCCAGACACCTTCCTCCTCGCTCATGGGGGACGGCGTGGGGGAGGGGACCGGGTCGAGAATGCCCATGATCGATGCGCCGATGAAGCGCAGCCAGGTCGTTCGTTTCATGGTGTGTCTCCGAACGGGGTTGGGGTGGCGTGGAGTTCGTTCATCCACGCCAGGAGGCGGGGGAGGTTGGTGCCGGGACCGAAGGCGAGGTAGGTGCCGTCGCAGGTGCTGCAGCCGAAGGCCTGCGCGAGGCGCAGCCGCCGACGGGAGTTGACGCGGCCCATGTGGACGGCCAGGCCGCGCTCGCGGGCCTTCACGGCGAGGCGGTGGGCGGCCGGGCCGGTCTTCCAGACCGTGCTGCCGGCGAGGAACAGCACGTCGAAGGAGCCCCAGGGGATGAGGCCGTGCTCGCTGCCGTCCTGGGCGGCGAAGGCGACGGAGACGCCCAGGATGCGGATCCGGGCCAGCCACGGCATCGACTCGGCGAGGGTGGCCGCGGCGTCCAGGGGGACGTCGGGGGCCACCGCCCACAGGCAGCGGTCCGGCCCGTAGCGGTCGACGGTCGACCTCAACCAGGCGAACCAGCGCTCGGTGCCGGGCCAGCCCCTGCCGAACTTGCCGTTGTCGCACGCGTACAGGGCGCCGGGCGGGATCACGTTGCCCTGGGCCGGGGTCGTCATGCAGCCCAGCAGTCCCGCCTGCATGGCAGTCCGTACGTCAGCGCCGGACGGCGTCGCGAGGTACAGCACTGCGTGGGAGAGGGACTGGACGATCAGGAGAGACGTGCCGGGAGGGGAGCATGGCGGGCCGTTCCGATCGAGAGGGTGGGGGATTCGGTTCAGACGAGCGGGAGTTGGGCGGCGGAGCCCGAGATCAGGGCGTCCCACTCCTGCTCGAAGTTCTTGTCCTGCTTGTCGATCACACGGGCGGGGGCGGTGGCGAAGAGCTCCTCCGCCATCGGCCACACCTGTGCGCGGGGTCGTGTCCAGGCCCGGGCGCGCCCGTACACCGGGTCGTGCTCGACCTCGACGTGGTGCCGCCCGGAGATGGAGATCAGCCGCCGGGCGAGTTGCTGAGGCCGGCCGAGGTCGACGCGCTCGGTGGAGCGCTTCACCGGGCGACGCCTGCCGTCCTGGGACAGCAGGAACAGACGGCGCACGTGGTAGAGCGCCCACGGCATGTCGAGCTCGCGCTCGAACGCCTCCAGACACGCCCGGTCCCGCGGCTGGGCCGGGTCGAACAGCTCCAGCAGGGTCTTGCGGCCGTACAGCTTCGCGTTCGGGTTGAGGCTCATCGCCGTGTACTCCAGGCGCAGCACCTCGCCAGCGATGTCCGGGTGGGAACGCAGACGCTCCATGTGGGCGGGCAGCGCGCCCATCGAGGTGGGGTAGCAACAGAAAGTGCAGTACGACTTCGGCCAGTGCACACCGAACCGCTTCAGCAGGTAGGTCTCGCACTGCTGGCGGTGCCAGCCCCAGTCGATGAGCGGGAACTCCCCGGTACGGCCGGGCATCTTCGAGGCGGCCTGGTCGCCGAAACGGCGGCCCTCCTCGTCGGCGTTGAAGCCCATGATCTGCCGGAACGGCCGGCCGCCGAAGACCTGCGTGAGCCACCAGTCGCCGACGTCGCCCTTCGCCCACAGGCTGCATTTGCGCGTGCCGGCCACCTGGGGCACCGTGCCGACGGACTCCTGGTCGTCCCACAGCGTCCACGGCCCACGCGCGAAGAGCCGCTCAGGTCGGCGGGAGTCGTCCAGGACCGTGAAGCCGTCGGACTGGAGGTGCCCGTTGCGCGCCAGTTGGACGAAGCGCACGCCGTTGTTGCGCAGCAGCGGGAGCGCGAACTCGTCGACCAGGAGCCGGGTTTCGGGCCACTCGCTGCCCGTGGCCATGTAGAGGACGACGGTACGGTCAAGGTCGATCCCGTGGGCGGCAGGGTCGGTGAGCATGCGTGCGATGTAGGCGGTGGAGTCCGCTCCCAGGCCCCAGTTGATGACGGTGTCCAGGTCGTCGTCGGCGGTGAAGCCGAGCAGGGGCGGTGTGTACGCGGTGGCAGTGGGCATGGCGGGCCTCACTCCTCGCCCGGACGGGGCGCGGCCGCGACGAGCACCCGGGCGTGAGCGGGTGGCGGCGTCCAGGGGCGGGTGCGTGCGGCGGACGGGTCGGGGACGCAGGCGCCGTCGTCGGGCGCGCAGTGGCCGGTCGTGGGATCTTTCAGCAGTTCGGTGCTACCGGCGTGGCCGGGGCTGACGGGGATGGCCGACGGGGGGAAGCCGGCAGGGTGATTCATGGGGATCTTCTCCAAGAGCCGTGCCCGCGCGTGGTCACGGGAAGGCGGCGTGCATCGGTGGGATCTGTGGGTGGGGGCGGATGCGCGGCCCGAAGGGGATTGGGGGCCGGCGCTGTGAGTCAGATGGCGATGAGGCGCACGGTGTGGGCCACGAGTGCGGTCGCGGTGGTCTCGTCGAACGGCACGTCCCAGCTGAGTTCGACGGTGGACGAGCTGTAGTCGCGCGAGCGGTTGCGGTGGAGCAGGCTGCCGGTGCCGGTCTGTGCGAGTCCGGTGAGGGGCACACCGGGCAGTTGCTCGGGGAGCTCGGCGTCCGGTCCGACCGTGCCGTCCCGGTCGTTGAGGTCGGCGGCCAGGTGCTGCAGGTGGTACGCCTCATGGGCGCAGGACCCGCGGCAGGTCAGCACGGCCAGACGCGGTGTGCCGGGCCCGCCGTACAACTCGTGCCGCATGCCGGCGCCGAGCTTCCTGCTGACCACCACCGCGGCGTCCGCGGCGAGGTGGTTGCGCACGAGCCAGAACGCTTCGCCCCGCTCGTCCTGCCAGCACCAACTCATCGTGTGGTCCGGGGTGTTCAGGATCTCCGCCCACTCGGCCTTGAGCACCGTCGGCCCGCCTCGCCAGGGGGACAACTCCAGTGAGCTGCGCCCGGCCGCCGGGTCGGCGAAAAGGGCTCCGGTTGTCGGCGGCGACGGCCGCACGCGGGCCAGGAGCAGCGGCGTCCTGGCGGGCCAGGCGATTCCGCCCTCGCGCGCGAGGCGACGGAGCTGTACGGGGCATGTCCCGCATGAGCCGGGATGGCCGACGAAGCAGCGCCCGAACCCGCCCCACTGCTGACGGCCGGTCAACGCCTCGAACAGGGCGGCGAAACGCCTCGGCTGCCACCCGCACTGGTGAAGCCGGTCGTTCTGGGCATTGAGGCTGAGCCGGTTCCAGCCCTGACCGTCCGGGCCCCGTGGACCGTAGCTGGGCTGTTCGAGAAAGGTGGGCATGGAGATCTCCGGAAGCGTGCAGAAGGAAGAGGGCCTGACCCGAAGCGGCGGCAGCGGGCGGCGTCAGGGCAGGTGGCGATGCCGCGTGCGGTCAATCCGGCGGGAACTGCTGGTACGAGAACCCGGCGGCCTCGGCGGCCAGGTCGTCGGAGAGGTAGGCGACGGACACGTGGCCGGACAACGAGGTCATCGCGCGCTGGACGCAGTCCTGTTCGGCGTCGGAGGAGGCGCCGGCGGGCACCCGGTGCACCCCGAGGTCCTCGTCGTAGACGAATCCGGCCCGTTCCAGCCGGAGGGTGGTGATGTCGTCGACGTGGCCGTCGGCGAGGACGCCGTGGACGGGATGCCTGCCGATGATCAGGTCTGGGTCGAACACGGCGTGGCCGTCGAGGGCTTCCGGCGCGGCAGTCCGGTTGCTGGGGCGGTTGATCATGATGGTGCTCCGTGAGGCGGAGTAGGGAGAAGCGACCGCGCAGGGTCGATCCGAGATAAAGAGGCGTTGATGGGGAACCGCGGGGTCCGGCGCTCCGCCGGTGGACAGGCAGGTCACATCAGGGGCTGTCCCCGAGCGTCTGGTTCGCCGAATGCCAACTGTTCGGCGGGACGGGGCGTGGGCGGCGTCTGAGGTGCTACTCCTCGGCTTCGGGGGGTGGTGGCAGTACGAGGGGGTCTCCGACCGTGTAGGGCGAGGCGTCGTCTGTGGCGAAGGACGTGGCGACCATCTGGAGTTCGGCCGGAGTGATGGGGTGAAGCCACCCGTCCTGCACGTCCCAACCGCGCACGCGTGTGCCGGCGTCGGCGGTCATGGCGACCAGGGAGGCGTCACGCACGGTGGTGCCGTCCAGGGAGAACGTGAGCAGCACGAAGAACCGCAGGTACTCCTCAGCGGATTGATCCACGCGCAACGCGCCCGGCTCGACGGACACGTACAGGCCGGCGCTCAGTTCCATGCCGTCCCTACGCTCGACCGAGAGGCTGAGCTCGTGGCTCCCCTCCCCGAGAGCCGGGAGCAACGTGGTCAGTGCGTGCAGGGCGCGGCCCGTAGCGGACGCCGTGACGGCGTTGTCGGGCTGTGGAAGGTTCGACTCAGACATGCGGGGCCTCCTCGCGGCTCCTTGCCGGGATCTGTGCGGCGTTCTGCTCGGGATGGACACCGAGACGCTGCCGAACACGCCCGTAGCTCTCGGCGAGGACATCCCAGGCCAGCGCGAGCGGGGGGCAGTTGAACGTGAGCACCTCGGTGCCGCCGGTCTCCGCCACGGCCAGCTGCGGGTGCCGCGTCGCGGCGGCCTGCAGCGCGTGCCGGAGACTGCGCGGCTGGAGCCGCAGCACGCGCCCCGGCCCGGCGTCGTCGTGCAGGAGACGGCCGAGCGAGATACTGCCCGGGCCGGGTGTGGCCCGCGAGGCGTACTCAAGGCAGGCATACGCCACCACTGCGGCCGGTGCCCGGGCGCCGGCCGAGGGGCTCAGGCGGACCATGCCGTCGGGGGCGACACTCATCAAGCCCAGGGCACTGAACGGCCGGTCGACGAGGTCCTCCAGCGTGGTGCGCGGCTGCTCATGGGGGCTGCCCGTGGTGTACATGCGGATCAGGCAGCCGATGTCGCGGTGGACCGCGCCGGCCGTGGGAACCCGCTGCCAGTGCGCCGCGGCGGCCGCGCGCAGCACCCCCTCCCGCAGCGGGCCCGGCTCAAGCCGGGCGTACGGCGACAGGCAGAAGGTGTAGAACCAGGCGGGCACCAGGCACGGAGGAGCGAGCAGCCACCAGTGCAGCAGGAACAGGCTGCCCTCCTGCTCCAGATAGGGGTCGGCCCCGTCCTCGTGGAGCAGCCACCGGCTTCTGGCGGTAGGCGTCACGTCGCTGGCCACGCCGTGGCCTCGGCGGATCTCGTCGGTGAGTTTGAACGCCGATGACCAGAACCGCATGGAGGCCACCGCGCTCTTGCCGGCCCCGAGTTCGACGATCGCGCGGGACGTGGCGAACACGCGCGGGTTGTCCCGCACGGCCAGATGCGTCTTGAGGAGCCAGCCGTAGCGCGGGGAGTAGGAGCCGTGCCGGGCGTGGACCGGTGCGACATAGGACGGGAAGACGGGCGTGGGCATCGAAGTCTCCTGGGGAATAGGTGGGGACCGGCAGTCAGGGGGTGCTGCGCGGCTTCGGCGTACGACGGCGGCCGCGCCTGGGGGCCTTGCCGGTGAGGGCGAGTTCGAGGAGGCGCAGGTTGTGGGCGCGGCGCTCGGGGGTGAGCGGTTCACGCCACGGCTCGTACGGCTGCGGCCGGGTGGGGATGAGTTCCAGCTCCAGCAGGGCGAGCTTCTGCTCCCGGACCGTGGGCGGCACGGTGCGCGCCGTCTGCTGCTGCTCGCGTCGGCGGTCCTGGTCGGCCACGACACTGATCCAGTCGTCGCCGAGGCGCCGCACGAGCCGGATGCGCAGTTCGCCGCGCTTGCCCGGAGTGGTCGCCGCCCACACGCCCCTGCGGGTCAGCGACGGGTTGGCCAGCGCCCATTTCAGACAGCCCCGGACGACGGGACAGCCGGAGCAGGCACGCTTGGCTCTGACGATCGTCTTGCTCCGCTGAAGCGGGTCGGCGACCTCTTCGAAGGCGAACAGCCCAGGGTCGGCCTGGCAGGGAGTGGGGCGGTCGGTGTGGGGGAAGGGGATGCGTTCGTCCGGGGCGGCGGAGACGGTATCCGGTGTGCGGGCGCGGCTTCTCATGAGATGTCTTCCAACAGGGCCGTGAGGGTGGTTGGTGGTGGTGCGGCGGGTCCGGGAACCGGGGGAGTAGGGGGAGCGGTGCACGAGGGTCAGCTCCACCACTCGTCGCGGGCCTGGCGCCGTATCAGGTCGGCGTAGGTGTCGCCCTCGTAGCCCAGAGGGAGGCCTCGCCTGCGGCGTTCGACGTTCGCCGCCCTGACGCAGAAGTGGCAGGCCGGTTCTCGGACCGCGCGATGCCGTCGGCCGGGTTCGGGGTACCAGCCGGTCTCGGTGTCGACCAGGACCGACACCACACGCTCCGGGTCGTACATGAACGGCCGCCCGCAGCTGATGCAGGGGCTCATCGCGACGGGGTGTTCGTGGGCCACGGCGTCAGGTCCCTTCGAGGGCGGGGTACCAGCGGAAGGCGTCGGCCGAGAGCGCCTCGGGGTCGTGGGGGTCCCGGTAGTGGCTGTCTGTGGGCTCGTTGTCGGAGACGGAGTGGGCGTCGATCCATTCGTCGGCGGCCTGTTCGGCGCCGAGCGTGCGCAGCAGGCTGGCGAGCACGTCCACCTCCTCGCAGTTCAGGAGGGGGGCGATGTCGGCGGTGAGGGTGCCGCACCAGGTGTCGGCGAAGTCATGGCCGAGGCTGCTGGGGATAGTGATCTGCTGCTGGGCGGCGGTGGAGGTGTCGTTCATGTCGTCTTCCGGGGCATTCAGGCGGGCGGGGCCGGCTGATCCGGCTGGGGTGCGGGGCCGCGGGCGCGACTGCCACCGGACCCGGGGGTCTCCAGGGACGTCAGCGGATACGGGACCAGCCGCCGTGCTGCTGTTGACGGGGCTGCCGCTCGTGTCCCGGCGCGCCCTGTACTGATCGGGGTGGTGCGGGTGCGGGTGGTCGGGCCAGCGTGGTCGGGATGGTGCTGTCGGTGTAGGCGATGCGGTGACGCAGGCTCAGCCCGACGTCGTCGGCGTCGAGATCGAACACGGTGCGCCTGATGCCCTCGTGGTCGGCGTAGGTGCGCTGGCGCAGGCGGCCCTGGACGATGACGTGCATGCCGCGCTGAAGGGACTCGCAGACGTGCTCGGCGACGTGCCGCCACACCGTGCAGGTGATGAACAGCGGTTCGCCGTCGGTCCATTGGCCGTTGCGGCGGTCGTAGACCCGGGGCGTTGATGCGACCCGGAAGCGGGCGACGGGCGTGCCCTGCTCGGTGAACCGGATTTCGGGGTCGGCGACCAGGTTTCCGGTGACGGTGACGATGGTCTCGCCGGTCATGCCGGTGCTCAGTTCCGGGCGCGGCGGCGGGCGCCGTCCGGCGTGGACCCGGTGGCGGACGGCATGGGGTGGGGCGTGGGCACGGGGTTACTCCTGTCTCGTGTGGTTGGGCGCAGAGGGGGTGTCAAACCCTCCTGGTAATTCGATACTAGATATTAAGTGGGTGGAATGCAAACGGCATCATGCCCCGCCCGGGTGGGGCCGTCGGCGGGCCGGAGCGAGGCAATTCCCCTGTGCCGCCCCGGAGGCCGCTCGGCGCGTCGGGGCCGGCCGCCTGCCCGCCCCCGTCGACGGGGGCGTTCTTGAGGAACCCCGGCCCCGGCCACGGGCGGCGGCGGCCGGGGCCGTCCTCTCAGTTGCTGAGCCGCTGCTCCTCCGCGTTCAGGATGTCGATCACCGGGCGAAGCCAGGAACCTTCCGCGTCGTAGGGTGTGCGCCCCTGGGACATGGTCTCGATGGCGTCGGCCTGCGCCGCGTAGGGTCCGCCGAGAGCCCGCAGGTCGGAAATGACCTTCGGCATGTGGATGCTCAGGGGTTTCCCCCATGGACGATCGGCCGGGCTGGCGCCCCGCCGGACGTTGTAGACGGGGCCTTCGACCGCGATGTGCCCGAGGTAGAGCACGGGCGCGTGGATGCCCAGGAGCCCGGCCAGGGCGACGGACTTGCGGTAGTCGGGGACGCAGGTGAACCCGTGCAGGCGGCGGTATCCCGCCGGATGGGGGTCGACGATCACCCGCCACTGAGCCGTGTTCCACGCGACGGCGGACAGGGCCCTTCCGGCCGTGCGCAGTCCGCGTTCATCGAGTACCGCAGCCATCCGCCGCTCCGCGAGTTCGGCGAGCAGGCGCCGTGGCTCCGGGGCCGCCTCCAGCCGTTTGGACCTACGGAGCTGGGTGACGGTCGGCTGGCCTCGGCGGGAGTCCTGAAGATCCGCGCTGTCGGCCAGGTAGGCGCCGGTCGGCAGTGATACCCCGTGCCACGCCTCCGTGTCGAGGAGCGGGAGGCTTCGGGACGCGGGTGCCAGGAGGAGGCGCAGGAGGCCGCCTCCCAGGGCGTCCATGGCCAGCTCGAAGCCCTCGCTGCGGTCGGCACTCTGACTGCCCTCCCTGGCTGCCCGCCGGTGGCCGCCTTCGTGGAACACGGTGCGCAGCGTCGTGTCCAGGTCGTCCAGGGTGCTCTCCTTGACGCCCGTCACATCGGTGGCGGGCAGGTAGATGCCGGTGGTGCAGTAGTACGACGGGAGATCGTTCTCCTGGTAGACCCTGACCTTCCCGAGGGATTCCAGGCCGAAGACGCTGCGGAAGACCGCGCAGGCGAGGTCCAGCGTGCGGCGGCGCTCGGCCGAGACGTCGGCTGTCCGGATCCACTGCGTCGTGGGGCGCTGGCGCTCCTGGTGGGCCACGGCCGCACGAACGGGCCGGACGCCGAGCAGGCCCATCAGGATGGCGTGCAGGTGGCGGCTCAGCCTGCTCGTGACGCACGTGGCACCACGGCCCTGAAGATGCAGTTCGTCCTCGATCGGGGAGCCCGCAGCGCTGTAGTAGACCTCGGCGTCGTCCCACAGGGTTCGCGCATGGTTGCGGAAGGCGAGGCGGACGTCGAAGTCGGTGACGGAGTCGAAGTAGGTCTCGGCGGACGACAGGCGGGGGCCGTTCAGCGCGCGGTCGACGAACCGTGCGATGACTGCGGGGTCGGTGCTGTTCGCGAGGGCGCCGCGGATGTGGGTTTCCAGCGCGGCTCCGTCGACGATCGTACGGTCGCGGTTCTGCTCGCCCTTGGCCGTGGCCAGGGGCAGGTCGTAGCTGGCCGCGAGCCGCGAGTCGGTGGATACGAGGATGCCGCCGACGAAGATACGTCCCGGCTGACCCTCCAGAATGACCTCCGCGCTCTCCAACGGGGGCCGGTAGGCGGGGTTGTTGAGGTAGCGGACCCGGCCGATGGCCTCGTCGGCCACCTTCCTCGGGCAGGGCACGCTGATCAGGGTGCCGTGCTGCCGGTCGGTGGACCAGTACTGGTAGTGCAGCACCAGGCTCTGGTGCGTCTCGGCCGGGCCGGGGATGTCGGCGAGGTACGTGCTCGGTTTCAGGACGGGGATGAAGCTGTAGCCGACCGTGTCGAACTGGACCGTTCCGATCTCCGGGTCGCGGGCGAGGACGAGCGCTGCGAGCTTCTTGCCCTCCCCGAACTGGCCGATCTGTTCGCTGGTCTTCCGGGAGGCCCCCAGGAGGAGTCCGGTGCGGGGGATGCCGGGCCCCTGGTCGTGGATGGTCAGGACGCCGTCGCTCCAGTACACGTGTGCGTGCGGGTCCTCGTCCAGTGCGTTGGCGATCAGCTCCACGAGGGCGCGCGCGGAGGTCCAGTCCTTCACGTAGTCCTCGGCGATGGGGTACGGCAGTTCGCTGACGTGCTCGGGGCGGGGCCGAACGGTGGTCTGCTGGCGGGTGGCAGCGGGTGCGCATGCAGGGGTGGGCATGACGAGTTCCTCTGGCTGAGCGAATCCCGGGGTGCCCGGGGGCGCGGCCCTCCCCAAAGACAGGCGGGTGAGGGCCGCGTCCGGTGAGGGCAGCGCCGGACGGGACGGGTGCTTGCGTAGGTAGCGGATCGGCGGCGGGCCGCTGGAACGTGGCCGTCGACCGGCACGTCGGCGCCGCCCAGGAGGCGGGCATCTCCGACCGAACCGTTGCTTCGATACTAGATAAAAATAGGCGGAATTGCAAACGGATTCCACGGCCACATCACCGGCTGGAGATGCGATTCGTTGCAGCTCAGAGCGTTGGTAGCAGCGTGGGTCGGCCCGTCAGCGGGCACTTCCAGATGCCCGTGAACTGCTGTACAGCTCGGTGGGCTTGCGGGCCCGCCGGCGGGCCCGATCACATGCCGGGCTGCGGATGCCGCACCTGATCCGCGCCGCCGTCGACGTCGAGGTCCAGTTCGGCAAACCACTGGGACAGCAGGTCGACAACGTCGCCGCCGTTCCAGTCGCCGGTGCCCTCCTCGATGTCCTTGATCCGGCTGAACAGATCGGCGATCGCGGCCCCTTCAGGTGTGGCCTGATCGAATGGGAGTGAGGTCATCGTCAGCACGCCTCCCGCAGGCCGGGGCCGCGCGCGATCAGGGCCTCCACCTCGGCGATGGCCTCGCGGGTGGCGGCGACCGTCCGGGCGTGGCCGACGAGTTCGTCGCGGCGGGCGAAGATGGCGGTGCGTTCCGCGAGGGCCCTCTCCGTACCGTCGCCGTCGTGCAGGGTGTCGGTGCAGGAGATCAGGACACGGCGACCGAGGTCCCACACCACCGCGTTGACGGCGCAGCAGGCCGAGGAGATGGGGTCGAGATCGTTCATGGCCCACACGTAGGCCCGCGGATCGCGGCCGGTATCCCGCAGGTACTGGGCGGCGGCCCGGACGAGACCGCCGGTGCCGGCTGTCGGCTCACCCAGCCACGCTCCCTCGGGAAGATCCTCCTCCGACAGCGTCATGCGGGCCAGCAGGTCGCACATGTCCGGCGGTGTATGGACCTGGCCGAGGGCTTCCCGTGCGCCACGGGAGCGCAGTTCGGTGACGAGGAAGCCGAGCACGTCGGCCTCGGATCGCCAGGACGGGTCCGCGTCCGCTGTCAGCTCCAGCAACCCGGTCTCCAGCGCTGCTCGGGTGACGGCGTGGACGGCGGCGAGCCGCTTCGTGCTCTGCTCCTCCTCGTCGAGCCATCCGCGCAGCGGGTGCGCCCACTCGACCAGTTCGGGACGGCTGATCCACAGGAGACCCCACACGCGCCGGTAGAGGCCGAGCAACTCCTGCGGGCCGAAGGCCAGTAGGTGTCCCGCGAGATCCGGGCCGTCGTCCGTCTGGCGCAGGAGGGAGAGGACGGCGACGACACCGACCGGGATCTCCATGCGGGAGTCGATGCGGTGGCGGTGCCAGGTGCGGGCGACCTTCTCCGCCACGTCCAGGGCGAGAGACGTCGGCGACAGGCCGCGCGTCCGGGGGTGCTTGCGGCGGGCAGCAGCGAGCGGCGGTGTGGCTGCCGGACGTTCCGGGCGCGGGGGAGGGGTGTCGGCTGAGTTCAGGTGGATCCGTGGCCGGCTGGGATCGGGCTCGGGCGGGTCATCGGCGGCGAAAAGGTCGAGTTGCATGGGTCGTTCCTCGGGCGTGGAGGCAGGGAGTTGGGAGGGCGCGGGGGCGGGGCGGGTTCACCCGTCGCCCTCCAGGCCGAGCGCGCTGCGCAGGAGCTCAAGCAGGTGCGCGGTGTTCTCGGGCAGGGCGGCCTCACGCAGCAGGCGTTTGCGCCGGATCGGGACAGCGAGGCTGATGCCGGCCGGAACACCGGGTGCGTCCGGCTGGACGACGAGCCGGTAGTCGGCGGTGGAGATCATCCAGGCCTCGTACCGGTCGGCGGGGCTGCCGCTGCGGGCGGTGTGACCGGCGTCGGGGCCGCGTGACGGGCAGGGGCACGACGGATCGGTGCAGGGTCTTCCCGCGGGGTGGCGGGCCAGCACCGGGTGTCGGCGGTAGTGCGTCGCGGTGCCGTTGAGCATCGGGCAGTGTGCGGCCGAGTAGGGCAGGCACTCCGGGTGCAGGGCGGGTTCGGGCGAGTAGCAGCGGGCCTGGTCGGATGGACGGACGATGAGGAAGCACCGCTCGTCCAGCTCGTGGCCGCAGATCTGGCACAGGCGGTCGCGGTAGGCCCGGAGGGCGCGTTCGGCGTCGAGGCTGCCGAAAGCGGCATGACCGTTGTGGATCAGGGAGACCCAGGGCACGATGAGCCCGCCGGCCAGCGGGCGGTGCGCACACCGCTGGGGTATTGCCGGATTCATGAAGAGGCCGGTCCTTCACAGGCTGACCGGGCTCCGGCCGGGCTCGGGGCGTGCCCGGCCGGAGCACAGGGTGGGGGGATGGAGGCCGGTCGGGCGCTGGGGCGCGTCCGGGTCCGGTCGCTCAGGGACGGGCGCGGTCCGCCGAGTTGCGCGGCGGCGGCCGTCCTGGCGTCCGCGCGCGTCTGCGTCGGCGTGGGCGGTGGTTGCGCTCAGGCGTGAGATGCCAGCCGCCGCAGATCCCGCACTTGCGGTAGCCGCGCGTCGGCTTGCCGCGCGCACGGGTGGCTCCGAAGGCCGCGCGGGCGGCCGCGCGGTCGGGGTAGCGCCGTCGTCCCGACGGGCAGGTGTCGGACACGACGAACTCCTTGCTGTGGGGGAGGAAGAGAGGGGGCCGGGCGCAGCACCGCCGTTGGGAGTGCTGCGCCCGGCAGGGCTCAGGCGGCCTGGTCGACGGCCTGGTCCTCGTCGGCGGGCTGGGGCAGGTACTTGGCGACGGCGAGTTCCTCCACGTCGGACAGCCGGTAGCCCTCCGCCTTCAGGCACAGCAGGTAGGCGGCCTGGTGGCGGTCGAGGCCCTGCCACGCCTTCGGCTCGCGCATGCTGTACTCGAACGCGGCGGCCACCTGGGCGAACACCTGGTGCCATCCCCTGGCCTTGCCCTGACGGCTGACCAGGTCGTCGAACGGATCTCCCTCACGGCTGTAGCGGGAGCCTTCGGCGTTGGGGTCCGGGACCCCCAGGAACTGGGCGACGGCCTCGGTGCCGCCCTTCTCGCACCACTTCGCATACAGGTAGGGCGGGCTCATCACGGTGCGCAGAGCGAGCTGCCGCACTGCCTCGGGCAGGGACTTTCCCTTGCACAGCCGTCTCACGAAGTCCTCGCGGACCGTCCGCGCGGTCTTCCACGCCTTGTTGCCCGCGATGGTCCGCGCCCGCGCCTCCTTCTCCTTCTCGGTCATGGACTGCTTGGTCGGCTTGGCTCCGGGGCGCACCTTGTGGCCGTACTGGGCGGGGTCGGAGCAGTACCAGACGGGCTGGAACTCCTCGTCCAGGCGGGCGGTGTGGCCGGAGCAGTAGGCGTGCTTGTCGGCCGTGACCGGAGCGCCCAGGGGCGTGCGCAGGTCGGTCAGCGGCCGGGAGGTGTCCTTCGTGCCCCACGGGAAGTAGTCGGGCAGCAGCGGGATGTCGGCCTTTTCCAGCGCGTCCAGTGCCGCCTGCCGGGCTTCGGTGTCCGCCTTGGTCTGCCGGAGCCGCGCGAGGGCCTGGTCCCAGTGGCCGCGCCCGCCGCCTTCCTCGGCAGCGTCCTTGGCGTGAGCCTCCTCCAGTACCTGGGCGGCCCGGGAGACGTCGCTGACGTCGGCCATCTCGGCCATCTGCATCAGGTCGAAGCCCTGGACGCTTGCCCGGTGGAGCTGGGCGTCGTCCAGGCGGGCGGCCTCGCGTGCCGCGCGCAGCTCGGCCCGCTTGATCTTCAGGGCGCGGGCCATCTTCGCGCGCTGCTCCTCGCTCACGTCGATGAGCGCCAGCGTCTCGATGGCCTTGACCCGGTCGCGGTCGTGCATCTGCTCGCGGTGATCGTTCTCGATCAGCGACAGGAGGTGCGTCATCGCGTCGTTGCCCACCAGGTCGGCGCGGACGATCGCGGGGATCTTGCGTGAGGGCCTGCCGTCGGCCTCGGCCGTGGCGTTGGCGGCCTGCTGGGCCTGCGCCCGCCGCCATCCCTTGAAGGCGCCGTACGTTCCGTTCTCCAGTGGGCGGACGTGGACGGGGTCCTGAACACCGAGTTCGGCCACCGACGCCTTGAGGTCGCCGTCCGGCTCGGTGTCGATGGTCCGGGCGTTGTAGGCGTCGCGCACGATCAGGGTGGGGTCGAGGCGGACGATCTGGTCGTGGGTTTCCTCGACGGCCGACGGCTCCTGTGGCTGCGCGGGCTTCCGGGCTGCGGCGGAGGTGGCCTTGGTGGGTGTCGGCGTGGATTTCTTCGCCTGCGGGGCGGTGGACATGGAAGGTACTCCTGTACTGGTGGTGCTTGGCGGGCCGGATGTGCCCGGCCCGGTCGGCCGGTCAGGCCGTGGGGAGGTCGCCGATGGTGACGACCACGCGGATGACGCGTCCGCTGGCGCCGCCCTCGATCGGGGAGTCGGCGACGGCCGGGGAGAGCAGCAGTCCGAGGACGGCGCGCACGAGCGAGCACGTGGTGGGGGACGGCTGGCGGTGGCCGGTCTGCTCGGCAGCGGTGCGGATCAGTTCGTCGGTGGCGTCGTCGGGCGTGTAGGCGAGCCCACGGCGCAGCAGGTGATCGGCGAGCCGGAGGGCCTTCATCGCGCGGCGGGTGGCGCGGTAGCGGGTCTGGGGCCAGCCGGTGGGGAAGGGGGTGGGATCTTCGGCACGCGCCATGGCGGTGCATTCCTCTCGGGCGGTGAGTTCACGGTGTGCGGGAAGGGCGCCGACAACACCATGCATATTCGATACTAGATAATGTGCGGGCTGAAAGCAAACGGTCACCTCCTGCTCGTGGTGGTTGGGGTCGGGGTGCGGGAGGCGCAGTCCGACCGTGGGGGCCGGTGGCGTCGGCGGCACGGGGCGTGCTCGCGGTGGTCAGTGGCCGCTGCCGCCTGACGCGGTCGGCAGCGGTGTGCCCGCCTGGTAGTCCGTGCCCGGCTCGGGCGGGATCGGGTCGCCGGTGGCGAGGTCGGTGCAGTACGCCGAGAACACGTCGGCCGCTTCCATGGGCTGGGGCCACCCGTCGGCGACGTGCCAGCCGCGCAGTACAGACGCGCTGTCGGTCGTGTACGAGCGCACGAAGAGGGCCGCGTCCCGGAAGCCGATCGAGGTCTGCGCCAGGAGGTGACAGAACATCAGCCAGCCCTCGTAGTCGGCGTTCACCTGGTCTGGGTCGTCGGGAGCGCATTCGACGGTCGCCGAAGCGGAGGCGAAACTCCCCAGGGCGGTGTGCGCGCTGCACACCAGGTGATGGCGTCCCGGTCCGAGGGCGTCCAGCAGCGCCCCGAATGCCTGGGCTGCGGTCTCGAACGGATCGGGCAGGAAGGTGGGGTCGGGCATGGCAGGTGCTCCAGAGGTGAGGGCGGGGGCGGTTCGGCAGTCCGCCGGCGGTCGGGCGCGGCGCCGGGCCGGGCCCAGGTGTGTCGGTGGGTGCGGAGGGACCGGACCGCAGGAGTTGTGCACGGGCGGGTGGGGACCGGTGTGGTCACAGGTCTCCCAGGGTGAGGAGCAGGCCGATGACCTGGTGCCTCAGCAGCGGGAGGGTGTTGCCCTCCGCGTCGGGCCCTCCCGTGAGCAGGACGGGGCCGTGGTAGCGCTGGTGGGTGAAGCCGAACCGCCGGGCGAGGGCCGTTGCGGCGGGATTCACCGGGTGGTTGTACTGGCCTTCGTCGTCGATCCACATGTCCCACTGGCGGGTCAGGGCGACGACGTCGAACCGGTCGCATCGCAGGGCAGCGCGCATCACTGCACGGCGCTGGGCGCTGGATTGGCAGTCGTGGCCGAATGGCAGGTCGATTTCGACGAGTTGCGCGTCGCAGGTCAGGAGCAGGGCGGTAGGGATCTTGGTCATGGGTGCTTCTCGTGCTCGCTGCGGAAGGGGGTGGTCGGCCCGGCACGCGGGAGCGCGGGTGCGGTTCGGGGGGTGACCGCACGAGGCTCGACCGCGTGCCGGGCCGTGGCGGCCGGGCCCCGAACGAAGGGAACGGGCCCGGCCGGTCTGCGGCCCGCGCCGTGTCGCGGTGACCGGCGAGGGGCGTGTCAGGTCACGGGTGGCCCGTAGGTGCGGAACCCGCCGTGCCCGGCTGCATGCTTGAGGTAGTCGATCCACGCGGGCCACCAGTCGGCGTCCTCGATGACCTCCGAGAGGAGCGCGGGGTTCGCGGCCCTGCTGGTCTCGTACGCCGTGAGAGCCGTGTGGATCTCGCCGGGGGTGACGGTCCAGCCCTCGTCACCGCCGAGCTTGTGGGCCGTGATGCCCTCGGGCTGCGGCGGCGTCCAGGACAGCCGCGCCTCAAGAGCCTTGCGGTACCGCTGGACCGCAACCGGCGCCGCGCCTCCCGCCGGGGCCGGAACGGCCTCCCCGGGGGTGGTCCCGTACTCCTCGGGTGCGGGCCGGTCCGGCGGCTGCGCGGCGGCCAGCATGCCGAAGTGGTCCATGAGTGCCCGGCACTCGCTCATCGCCCAGGTCGTCAGGTGGAAGTGCGTGGTGCGGACCGCTTCCATCGCGTCGTAGGCACGGGCGACCTCCACCTGGAGGGCCTGGTACTGCGGGTGGTCGTACGGGAGGTCGAGACCGTCGCGCCGCTCCACGGCCCGGTCGAACGACCTGCTGGCCGCTTCGTACGCTGCGTCTTCGCCCTCCGGGGAGCGTACGAGGTACATGTCGTAGCCCATGCCTGGGACTTCCCTTCGTGCGGATTCGGCGCCTGCCGGGACCGAATTACTTCGATACTAGATTAACAAGTGGTGTGGGTCGGCTATTCCCCGGTTGGCGGCGGCCTGTCCAGAGGGCGGGGGCCGGTCACCGACTCTCCCGCGCGTTCACGGCGGCGGCCTCGCGGCGCGCGTCGGCGGCGGTGTACCCCGTCGTGCACCACGGGTGGCAGAACTGCCCGGGCGGCGCGGTGCAGGTCTCGCACGTGTCGTCGAAGTCCTCGGGGCTCCACGGCCGCAACAAGCTGCTCATGCCGGGCGGTTCCCGCTGCGCGCGGCCGGCGGGGCATCGGCGGCGCCCCGCTGCCGGGCGGCAGAGCGGCGGGTTGGGCGGCGCGGCCGCTGCTGGGCGCGCAGGGACGCGATCTCCGTGCGCATGCGACCGACGCGGTCACGCTCCTCACGGGCGGTGCGCTCGGCGTAGTCGGCGTATGCGGGCAGGTAGTCGGCGCGGCGCGCGAGCGACCCCGGGTAGTTCATCAGCAGCAGGGCCAGGACGGGGTGCGGCCGGGCGGTGAGCCACCGGGCGGCCGTCCACCAACTGGAGACGGCGGTGCGCGCGTCGCGGCGGTCGGCCTGGGCCTTGCGCTCGAAGCGTGCCGCCTCGGCCTCGCCCCTGCGCATCGACCAGTCGAGGAAGCGCAGCAGGCCGGGGGTCTCGCGCTCGCGGGAGGCGTCCAGCAGGCGGTGAAGATCGGGCCGCTGGGCGACGTCCTCGGCGCAGGCACGCATGACCCGGGCGAGGGCCTCGCCCGTTGCGGCAGAGGGCGCGTTCCCGGCCGTCGACTCCACGAGAGTCGTCGCGGTGTGCTGGTAGGGGTAATCGTCGTCCGTCCACTGCACCAGGCCGCCGGTGTAGCCGGTCGCGCTGCCGCGCCTGCGCGGCAGCGACTCGGCCGGCGCGGTGGCGTCCATGGCGTTGACGGATCCGAGACTCACGCGCAGCGCGGTGAACTGGTCCCAACGGCGCGGATGATGAGTGCCGGCCACGTGCACGAAGCCGCGCAGTACGCCCGTCAGGGCGTACAGGACGGCGTCCTCGCCCTGTGACTGGGCAGTGGCGCGCACCGTGCCGGACGGCGTGTCGATAGTGAGGATTTCGGCGGTCACGGTCAGAACTCCCGTCGGACGGAGGGGACTTGGGGCGGTGGGCGGGGTCCGCCGCCCCGCGTATGTGCGGGGGCGGCGGACTGCTGGCCAGTGACGAGCTGGCCGGGTTGGCCGTGCCCGCTCGCCGGGACGGGAACGGCGTAAGAGATGTCGGCGGTGTCGGTCGTCGCAGCCTGCGGTGGCCGGCGGGGCCTGCCCGCCGGAAGCGAGCCGGTGCGCTGTGACGCGGGCCGCGCGCGGCGGCCGCTCCTGGACGGGCGGTTCGCGTAGTGCTGGTGGGACTCGAACCCACGACCTCGACGGCTTATAAGACCGGCGCTCTACCAACTGAGCTACAGCACCCCGGATGGTGAGTTGTGCGGGCCGCGCCCCGGTAGGGCGGAGCGGGGCGCGGCCCTGGGAGCGGCCGGGGCTGCGGGGGAGGGCAGCCCCGGCCGCTGGTCAGGTGAACAGGATTCGCGTCATGGTCTCGTCGATCAGCGCTGCGGCCTCCTCGTCGGACATGTCGTCGAGCCTGGCGAGCGCCTCGAAGTCGATCTCGACGTCCAGGTCCGCGAGCCGCTTCTCAGCGATGACGAACTCGATCACTTCCTGCGCGCTGGCGCGCTTGCGGGCCTTCGAGGCTGAGTTGGGGGCGGTGGGCTGGGATGCGGTGTTCTGGTCGTCGGTGGTCATGGCTCCTCCGTGGTGGGGCGGTTGGGGGGCGTGTGGGTGGACCCGACCGGATTCGAACCGGCGGCGCTGTGCGCTTTTAAGGCGCTGGCTCTGCCACTGAGCTACGGGCCCCTGAGGCGGGCCGCCGTCCCGGTGCCGGGTAGTCCGGGGCGGCGGCCCTGGGAGCGGCCACGCGCGGGGAGAGACGCCTGGCCGCTGGTCTGGTCAGTCCCGGCGTGACGCTGGGCGAGGTTGGCCAGTCACTGCGCGGGGAGTCAGAGGTTGTGCTGGAAGCGGTATTGCCTGACGAGTTCCATCGCGGCGTCGCGGACGGCTCCGCGTTCGGTCTTGCCGGTGCTTCGGGCCTTGCTGTACGCGACCGAGGCGCGGACGACTGATCCGGGCCGGGTCAGCCGCTCGTGGACGATCTCGTGGCCGTGGCCCGGCAAGTCCTGCTTGGTGATGTCGTGGATGGCGGCAGCGATCGCGTGCGCGACGGCGTTCTCGTCGGTGATCGGCACCGGATCGGTGTCAGCCATGGGCACGTGCCTTTGAGTCCCTGAGGGGGCCTTGAGGTGGCCGCCGCCCCGCAGCGGGCAGAGGGGCGGCGGCCGGGTGGCGGCCAGGCGTGGGGGAGAGCTGGCCGCCGGACTGGGGTGCGCAGCCGGGGCTACGCAGGGGCGGATGCCGGAACCGGGAATGCCGTCTGGTAGGTGACGGCGTCCGACTGCGGACCGAGCGTTTCGCGGAAGGCGTGGCGGATCTGGTCGGCCGTGAGGGGCCTGAGCGCATGGCCGTCGACCAACCAGCCGCGCACGGTCTCCTCGCCTGTCGGCGCTGTCGTACCGAGGATGACGCTTCCCTTGTCGACGATGAAACCGAGGGCCACGACTTCGGCGACTGCGGCGGTATCGGCGTAGACGCCGCTCCAGAGTGCGTCGGCGCCTTCTCCGAGGACGTCGAACCAGGTGTAGGCAGTGACGGGCTCCGCGTTCCTCGGATGGACAACGGCGGTGATCAGGTGCCTTCCGGGGCCCGCCGTCGTCATCAGATCGGTGACGGTGTCCACGGCGTGCGCGGTGACCGGTGCCAGACGTTCCCGGGCCTGGCTGGATGAAAGGTTGTTGGGGCCCATCGGGCGCTTCCCCTCGTGTTGTTTCGGCGACAGTGGAGGGCGTCACCCCTCAACTAGCTATCTTCGATACTAGATAATAAATGCTTCGAAGTCAAACCCTGCCGGGTCCGGCTCGGGCGCCTGTGAGCGGCACGCAAGTGCCGCTCACAGACGGCCAATCCGGCGGGAGCGGGAGGCCGCCGCGCTCCCGCCGGGGCTGCTGGCGACTATGCCGCTGCGGCGATGGTCATCGCGGAAAGGGCCTGCGTCTCCAGCTCGTAGGCCGCATCCCCGTCATCGAGGGTCTGCGCGGTAGCGGTGATGGCCTGCATGATCCCGCCCGCCGTGGTCTGGCCACCCTTGATGAAGTGGCTGAACACGGACTCGCGCACGCTGTCGGAGAATCGCAGCTGCTTCGCCACCAGTTCCACGGTCTCGGCCGGGCTGGTGATCTCGCGGCCTGCCTCCCGCTGGATGTCGGCCAGCTTCCGCTCGACGTAGTCGCGGTTCATGAACGTTGCGACGGCGTCACGGGTCTGGGCGGTGATCAGCGAGAGATTCTTCTCCTGGGTGTCCTCCGAGAACTTGACGATCCCCTGGTCCATGCGCGCCCCGAGGTGGATCTTGCCGAACGCGTCCTTCGTGATCGTCATACCGTTGCCGCACACCCGCACGACAATGCGGGGCGTGATCGCGTACTTGCCGCTGCCTACCTCGCTGTTGGTGAAAACGAACCCGGCCGAGACGATCGGCAACTGATCACCCGTCTGCCCGGTGAACGGCGACCGGTACCCGCGCAGCAGCTCGGGAGCGAGCGCCTCGACGTGCTCGGACTCCACCCGAACGATCATGCGCCGCTCCGTGAGATCGGCACCCGTGATCTTCACGGGGTGACCCGACTCCTCGATGCCCGCCAGTACGGCGGTGAGCATGTCCAGATGGTCAATGATCTTGTAGCCGTCGGAGAGCCAGGCACGCAGCACGCCCGGCTCGCCCTTGAAGGCGCGGAGCAGGAAACGGCGGGTCGGGTCCTTCTGCAGCCAGCCGTTGACGTTGAGGTCGTACAGGTCGACTGCCTCGGCGCGCATACGGCGCAGGTAGGCGGTGGGGATCTTCAGCTTGTCGGCAATTCCCTCGTCGGCAACGGCGGTGGGACGGTAGGCGCCGTCCGCCCGTGTTACCCCGGTTGGCGTCAGTACCGGCTCCATGCCGGTCACGGTGAGGTTGCCGTCCACTGCACTGATGGCAGAGGCGGGGGCCACCAAGTCGATCTTGGCGTCCTGGTCCCGCCCCAGGAGCTGAAGGAGATCGTCAAAGGACGCGTTACGCGCGCCCCTCACCTCGGTGCCCATGGGGGTCGGGTTGGTCTGGTGAGCCACTAGGGCTCTCCCTTCGTGTTGTTTCGGCGGTCCATCGGCGTCACCCGATGAACTTCGATACTAGATATATACCCGGAAGTTGGGGCTTCAACCATGCGCATCGGTGGGGCGGTGGGGCGGTGAGCGCTGGGGCGGTGGGCCGCGGCAGCCGTACACCGCGCGGGAGGCGCCGGGACCCTCGACGTCGCCTCGTTCCCGGAACTACCTCTGCCCGGCCGCGGCAGGGATCGGGCAGAGGTGCGGTCACCGGGGGCCGGCCGGCGCGCGCCCGGGCTGCGGGGCCGGCTCCCCCTGCCGGTGGGGTGTTGGGTGGCCAGGGGCGGCCACCCAACACCCGTCTAGCGGGGCAGGACACAGAGCGCGCGCGCTGTCAGCGCCACGGCGTCAAGCAGGCATGCAACCACGTACGCGTGGGGCGCCCAACGTTCGAGCCGTGAGAGCCCCGGCTCTTCGTAGTCCAGCCACGGGGAGGGCGGATACGCGGCGCATGCCCGCTCGCGCATGGTCACTTGTTCTCGAAGAACCGCGCAACTGCCCTCGCGATGTTCTCGCGCTCGCCTCGGGCGCGGCCCTTGCTGTACGCGTAGCAGGCCACTACGACGACAATCAGGATGATCACTTTCAGGCTCATGACTTCCTCACTGACCGGGTGCGCCCTCCCGTGGGGGAGGACTGGGGTTCGTGCGGGCTGGCCTCCCGAACGGGGGCGCAGGTGAGATGCGGCCCCCGTCCGGGAGTGTCTGTTACGAGATCCCGTAAAGCAGATCCCCGGGGCCGTCACCCCAACGGCGCATGCCCTCTACGCGGTGCGGGTGGAAAGGGGCCCAAAACGTGGGCGGGACTCGGAGGAATTCGCGAGCCTCGTGCAGCTCAATTTCCATGATCTTGCCGAGAATCCGGCGGTACAGCTCAACGTCGTCACAGTCGGCGACAACGATCGGGAATTCCGCGTACGTGGTGATTTTCTCCGGGTAGCCTTCCGGCGCCAACTCCCGTTCCGACCTGTACGCGGGGAACGTGAACGTGACTTTCACCGTTCCCTCAAACCGGCTGGTGTGATCCCCGGCCTTGATCGTCCAACCGGGCTTGTAGATCAGCTGATTGATCAGCTGGACTGCTGATGCTGCCTCCATTACGGGGCTTCCCTTCGTGTTCGGCGTGGCCGCTCCGGCGTCACCCGGAACAACTTGCTAATTCGATACTAGATACTCTTACGTGTGATCACAACCCCTCTGAACAGGGAAAACGCGACCAAATCGAGCGCCACCCCATGACAACTCGCGCACCAAACAGCGCGCCCACTACTGCGCTATCTCCTGCGCCAACTGATGCCCACCGCATCCCACCTCCCGACCGTTACCCCTGGTCAGCCTGTACGCCTGCGCATGGTCGGCCGCAGACATCCCCTCTGCTGCCGCTACTCCCTGCCCGTGTGAAGAAAAGAAGGGGGCGGGGGCGGGCGTGGTCGGCGCGGCGGCATCGGCGATCGGGCGCGGCTGGTGTCTTTCTGCGCGTCGGCTCCGCCTCCGCGCTCGGGCGTCGGCCGTCGGCCGCTCCTGACGTCGGGCCGAATGGCGGATTTAGTAGAGGCGAGATCTCCGGAATTGCGGCGCGCTATTACGGGGAGGCTCGGCGGCTAGTTCCACCTTCCAGCCTCGGAGACGTCTGGATTTACCTCCGTACGCTGAATTCTGGCATTCTCTATTCGGGGTCATCTTTGCCGATATATTCGATCCTCGTAATTCCGAATTCGGTAGGTGGCTTTTCTATTCAAGCTAGGGGGTAGTGCGCCTGATCCCAATCACTACACACCGTGCTCCGTGATGCATCTTGCGGCGGCACGTTCGCGGTTGGCTGACCCGGTGGGACGTATAGGCCTTGCGGGGCCGCCTTGAGGGCGTACGCTGGGCAGGGTGGTTTGGGGAGGGGTAGCCGTACGGGGCGGGAGGCTGGGAGGGGTTCAGGCGGAGCGTAGACGGGGGCCTGTCACCGCTCACCTGACTACCCATCAGATCTGATCATCCGTCAACCGGCGGGGGTGGTGGGCTGGAATCCCAGTGACTACACAGCTCCGCACGTGATGCACTCCCCCTTATAGCCAGCCAGGGTGACCGCGCTTGCGCGGGCGCCTGCAATTCCCGCTTGCGGGAATTGCATTTCGGTTAGGAATTCCGTTTACGGAATTCCATTCCGGCGTTTACGCCGGAATTCGAATTGCGCTTGCGCAATTCGCGCTCTATGCCCCGGCTTGCCGGGAGCATATC